>NZ_CAXURB020000002.1:0-216601 GCF_964253575.1 Acidovorax sp. LjRoot118 | reverse complement strand
AGCGACAAGACAGACATTTGGTCCAAGCGCGACGCGATACAGGCGCTCGCCAACATCCGGGTGCTCCACATGCCTTCTGAGCTGGTGACACTTGGGCAACTGGCGCAAGCGGGGGTAGACGTTGGGCCGCCAACGGAATAATTTGCGCCCCGAACGACTTCTCCGCCGAGCCCCCAATAGCCTACTTAATTAGTCGGGTATTTCCTTTTTTGCACGGAATAAATGAAATGGCGAAATGCACGGGCGTGCTAAGTCGTTGATTTATATAGAGCAGCTTTCCGATTTTGCAGACGGAAATGCAAAAGCACGAAATAGGGTCATTTTTCGGCGCGTTTTGCGGGAGTGCGTTTCGAGGTCATTTCTCCCTTCAAAAGCACGCTGGCATACCGGGCAACACTGAAGCTCATGGTGCCCCGGAAGTTGATGTGCCCGAAGTGGACCGGCCCGATTCGGCGCAGGATGCTGTCGTCAATGCGTTGCCCGCTGGACTTCAGACGATCTACGGTTTCCTGCAGTTTCATCGTGTTCCAGCCGATCACGACGTTCGTCAAGAGCGCATGCGATCCCGAAATCGACTTGAGCTCGTCGCGGCGGCGGCCTCTTTCGGCGGTGATTCGACCGTAGTAGATGGCCCGCTGAAGGAGGTGCACCGACTCACCGCGGTTGAGCAAAGTGTGGATTTCCCGCCGGAAGACGTCGTTGGTGAAATAGTCGCACAGGAACACCGATCGCAGCAGGCGGCCGTACTGGTCCAGGCAGCGGCGAACGTCATCCCCGGCCGCTGCGCTCCCGTGGCGGGCCAGCGCCCAAGCGACGCTCACGCGGCCAGACTTGATCGAGGCAATAAGGCGCATGGTCTGGTCCCAGCCTTCCCGGATAGCTTTTTCGGTGATGGCTGGTATGGTGATTTGCTCGAGGGCCTCGGACACCTTGATCGAGCGGGGTGTCCAGATCTTGCGGTCTGGTAGGCCGGCCAACTGGGGGCACAAGTCGAACTTCAGCAGCTTGGCCACGCTCATGCCTGAGTAGGTATAGCCGTGGGTGTCCACCGCCAAAAGGTCGACTTTGATGCGGTCTTCGCTGTGCGAGTTGTAGGCTTCGATCCCATGCACTGCCGGCGCGTCCTGGCGCGTCAACAACACGATGGGTTGGTCAAAGATGACCGGGTAGCTGCCCAGGATATGGGTGTAGATGCCTGCCGCCGCGGTCTTGCGACGGGGATCGGTGCGGGCAATGGACAGGTGGCGAGTTGCGTCGAGCGCCATCATGTCCGAGGAGGCCTTCTTCCCATCGCTCCACAGCTTGACGATCGGAAACCGCTGCTGGAATGCCACCACGCTATCGTTGGCTGAGCGCAGCCGGCCAGGCGCCTCGAGCATGCGCATGGCGGCCGATACGCGGCTGACGGGCACGCCGGGAATCATGGCTGCTGCCGCCTTGGCGTCGATCTCTGTGCCGTGCGCGAGCAAGCCCGCATACAGTGCGATGAGTTCTTCGGCGTCTTCCGGCTGGCGGCCCAGCAGCATGGTGCTGATTTGGGTCCGACTGTCGATCTCCAAAATGACGTCCGGCAGCCGGGGTGCGCCAATCAAGTCGCTCAGGCGTTGATTCGTGTGTCGAAGTTCCGGGTCTTCCTCCGCGGCGCGAATCGCCGGTATACGCACGCAGCCGTCTTCATCGATCTCAAGCAGGCCTTTTTCGAGTCCGACCTCCACATCGGCAAGGCCGGCACGCAGCAACTCGTACTGGAGGTCAAGCGCTTTGCGCGGATCCAATTCCAGACCATAGGCTTCGCAGAGCGCGACTTTGTCGCGCTCCCACTCGTCCTGCGGAATCAGCAAACTCGCCTTGTTCTGGTAGGTAGCGCTGTGGTTCACATACAGGCTTCCTCCCCGCAGCCCCTTGCTGATGCGCATTAATGCGCAACCTTCAAAAGCCCTGAGTGCCGCCTGCCCCTAGCTCCTACCGCGATGCGACCGGCACCGAGCCTCAGGGAAAACGTGCTGATCCGCTAATAGTCGCACCAGCTCAGAACGACGACGCCCGCCGAAGCGTTTCCCGGGCGACCTCGTCCAGGATAAGTCCGCACAGGCCAGCGAGCGACTGATTGTGCGCGAAGGCCTGACTGTCCAGAAACGCGCGAGTTTGTGGTGCTACTGTCACGGGAAAGCGGCAAGCGTTCTGGTCCGCCACCGTCCCAGTCGATGCTGTTGCGGCCCCAGCGCTCGCCCTTGCCAAGATGTCGATCACGGATAGCGAGGTCGATGCGGCCGCGCTATCCGGTGCTGAAGCCGCTGGCGGTGGCGAGGTGGCGATGGCGGCCGTGGCAAGTCTGAACTGCCCTGCGTCGGAGAGCTCCACCAGGCCCTTGGTGCGGAGACGTAGCGCGTGAGCGCAGAGGCTCGCACGGACGGTGGTCCACCCGGGATTCTTTGCGAGGGCTGTCAGCAGCCCCAGCTCCAACGGAGACAAGACTTCCAGTTCGGGACCGCAATTCTTGACAGCGTCGAGTGCTTCCTGTTGACCATCGGCAAGAACGGCGTAGACCTTCCTTGGAGCGTATTCGAAGTCCACGGGGCTCGGTCCGCCCGACCATTCTCCAGTTTCCTTGTTTCGGGCGACGAACCAGATCGCCATGTGTTGCTCCTCTGCTTTAGCCCTTGATGATGCCTGTGCAGAGGATTTGATCCGATTTGTTCATCGCGCGGCCCGACCATTGATCCCGGTTGGGGCACTTTTGCGAGTGCTGCGGCAGCGCCCTGCACTTCGTGGGTGTCCAGTCATCACACGCCCAGCCAAACCATTTCATCGGAAGCCCTGTCGTAAAACGAGCCAGGCCATGTGCGTAAGCTCCCGGCAGAGTTCAAGCACGTTTTGAAGGAATGAACTGCCGGTTCTTGATCGGCCGTAGAGTCATGGACGATTAAAAAAATAGTTTCTTATGTTCTTGGAGTATTCAGTTTCCGCCTGTTGATATGCAACACCGTTCGGGCTTTGTATAATTTTCGTCTTGAACTCTTCGAACCATCTCAGTTGCCTTCGCTTGGTTACCTTAACGCTCTCAGGATCGGCATCGTAAATTTCCATGCGCCGGCGAGCAACAATTTCCCATCGGGTCAAATCTGAACTAGAGACATTTCGGCTGGCGTCCTTTCTCGACTCGCGTCTGAGAAGTAGATAGATTATTAATATGAGGATCGTGATCCACATCACAATCTGTAGCGGCAACGGAATACCACCCGTGCCCTCGGTTGAATTAGATGGGGAGGTGCCTTTGGATCTGACCAGCTCGTTTTTTGCTTTTTCAATAGCTGCCCGTTCCTCTTGGACCTTCTGTTCCAAGAGTAGTTCGGTCATAGCTTGAGCCTTGCGCTCATTCGACGTAGCTTGAGCGGCACTGTTTCCGACAAAGCCAGCGGCTGTGGCTGCTATCAATAAGGCACTCACCAAACTTCGCATAACAGCATCTCCCTAGGTAAATTTTTTCAACAACAACGGGTGTAGGCCATGCCTCTTCTCCAGCGATCATAGCCGAGGTCCCCTGATAGCCCCAGCATTGAATGAGTCCTAGGTATCGTTTTCCAATGCTCGCCAACAGTCAATGTAGCCAGCGAGCCCAAACTGCCACCGGTTTGCGCATGGTGGGTCATTTACGCGAACGGGTAGGAGTATATAATAGGGTATGAAAGAAAAAATGAAATATGCTCTAGGTCTTGCTGTGGCTGTCGCTCTCGCAGGTTGCAGTCAAAGCACAAGTGAAAATGCCGTGTCGAAAGACAGCGATATTCAAGCCGATCTCCGTAAGAAGTTGGTCAATCCGGAGTCCGCCAAATTTGGTGACTTAATCGAGTCAGCCGATGGTAAGTCGGCATGCTTGATGTTCGATTCGAAGGGTACGACCGGCCAATATATGGGGTGGGGGTCGGCCCTTCTTCACAAGCAGGGCGACAAGTGGGTAATAACTGCCGTCAATGGCAACCCAGCCGAGTGCCGCCTGAAGAAGTGAGCCACCTGTGGCTTGCGCTTGGCACCTCCAACTTTTACGCCGCCGGAGGCGTGTGCACGTGAAGGTGGGTGCTGGCCGCCAGTTACTTGGCTGCGGCCTTCTGAAGGCGAGCCAGCGCGCCAGCTGAAGGAGCTGTTGCGCCAGCCGCTGGCATAAACGTCACTGCACTCAACGGGTAGGGCATGTCGACGGTCGAGGGGAACGGCCAACCTGGCGGCGTGGCGCGCAGGCGCACCAGGGTGGGCTTGGTGGGGTGGGTAAGGAATGCCACAAACGAATAGGCCCAACCATCGAACTTGCCGCCATGGATAGTCCCGTACGCCGGCAGCGGGGCGTCCGTTGATGGTGTCTTGGACATCGTCGTAGCCTACCAGCCAGATGAGGCATGGCCTCGGCGCTGCGCGCGCCATTCCCATGGAGCCACTGGATTGGGGTCGGCCCACAGCCCTACCCTGCCCTGGCGCGCCTTGGCTTCAACATCCAGCAGTGATTGATCGGTGAGGTACTGGCGGTACACCCAGGCCATCCCCTGCGCCACCATGAGGCGGTTGATGTCCTGGCCATCGACCAGGACGGTTCCGATGGTGCGACCGTAACGGTCGGTGCCGCTGGTCTTCACGTGCACCACCTTCGCGAACACTGCCTTGGACAGGGCCTGCTTGGCGCGCGTGCCGAACTCAGCGCGGGACTCGGGGGCGTCGACCTGGCTCAGCCTCACGCGGACTGGCTTGTGGTCGACCAGCACGTCGATGGTGTCGCCATCAAGCACGCCAACGACCCGGCCGGTGATGTCAGCATAGGCGGTGCCCAGTACGGCCCATGCGGCGAGGACGACGAGGAAGCGGTGAAGTTTCATGAGTGTCTGAAGTGTGTGATGTGTGGCGGGGTTGTTGAAGATGAATTTGCCAGATTCGCCTCATCGGTCAAGCCCATTCGCGGACTGTGTCAGCTCTTTCCAAAGGCGCCCTATCCACCATGGGCAGCTTTGGAAAGCGCTGTGGGCCGCTGGCCCACAGTTCTCTCGCATGTTGGTCAGACGCGCACCGGCGCGCGACTAGACCTTGTTGGTTGGATGCGTGGGTCAGCTCGGCGCCCGAGCCCACCGGCCGCACCGGCGCGCGCCCTGGGCATCGTAGGCCGCGGTGAGCGCGTCACCATCGACGCCCCGGGTGAGCGCGACCTTTGTGTGAGCGTCGGGATACTCGTGGCCGCATTCAATCAGCGAGTTGAGGGCCTTGAGCGCCGCCTCGAGTTGTGCGGCCGAGGTACGCGGCTTGGCCGAGCACTTCCGGCCTGCCTTCGGCTGAGACAGTTGGTGTTTCATGTGAATTCCAATCGGTGGTGCCGTAGGAGCCCCCGCCGGGGAGTCCCCGGCAGGGTTTGAAGAATGTGGCAGCTCGATCAGGGCGTTGGCGGCGATCGCCCGGCCCAGGCGTCCGCCACTGCCTCTTCGCTCATCAGCGCCGGCACGAGTTTCGTGGTCACCTCGTGGCTCTCCACGGTCGCGGAGGTGCCCCCGGTAAGCATTCCGTCCCCGATGGCCTGTTCGCACAGTCTTGGGAGCAGCGCTGCCATGGTGGCAGCAGTCTCCCCATTGAGCGAGTAGGTCACGTCGACGGTCAATCGGATTTGCACTTCGGCTTGTTCTGCCTGCATATCGGCTCCAGAAATGTGGTCGGAGCCTCCCTATCGGGTAGAGCCCCGATCGGGTTGAAGATGTTGGTTCACCAAGGCGGCATGACCGGTGCTGGGCACGCAGGCATAGGCCGCTTGGCCAATCTGAGGTGCGTGCCGATGGACGGCAGCAGTTGGCGATGGTCAGAAGACCGGTGTTGGGCAGAGCAGTGTCAGCCCACGGGTGCAACCTGGTGCACCTGCCGAGGGTGTGATCCTCGAAGCATCGCGGCAGCATATTCGACCTGCTGGCAGGCAGCAAGCATCTGCGTCGCGAACGCGCCGGCTCAGACGTAGTGCCGGACCTTGCAGCTGTGGCCAGTGGTTGGCGACTTGCAGCGCCGGGCGGCCGCTGGGGCCATTCCTATTGATGGGCGGCAGGGTCAAGTGCCACTTGCGGCGTGGACGAAAGCCCGCAGCTTCTCGTAGTCGAACCGATGTTCGTCGAGCGATACTCCAGTGGCCACCAGCACGTCGCTGAGCAATCCGCTGTAGCTTGCGATGTTCTCTGGGCTCATGCCGCTTGCCACGGCGAGGCCCAGGGAGCTGGTACCGCGCATCAGCTGGATCTTTTCGACCGTTGGAGGCTGGCCGGTGGCCTTACCGCTTGTGGTGGGTGTGAAACCCAGCGCACGGGCGGCACGGGCTGACTTGGCAGGGGTGGGATCCTCGGCCTGGTACTTGAAGGCCACGCTCGCGAAGACCCGCGGCTTCGTGCTGCCCGGGAAGACATCGCGCGCCCGGGCCAGCTTGAGCGCGGGCGCCCTCGCCTCTCCTGCGACGATGCCAGGCTCATCGATCCACACTGCGTCCAGTGCATTGGCTGCTGCCAGCTCGAATGCTGCGGTGGGGTCCTTCTCGGTGAGCAGGTTGATCCCGACACACAGAGAGCGTCCATCGGCACTGCGCACGCTCTTGATGGCCGTGGCCAGTGACGGCAGCTCGTGGTCAGCGCCTTCGTGGCTGATGAGGAATACGCCGTACGCGCCCGCATCGAGGGCGAGGTGTGCTTGTTCGAGGGTAAGCGGTCCATTCAGGTGATGGATGACCGCCCAGACTTTGACTGTATTCATGGTGAGATTCTTCTTGATTGGTGGTCCAAGCGCAGCGACAACCGGACGCGCCGATGCTACTGCGGTCCGAGCGATTGTTGGAGCCCAGAGCCGGCCCAGCTACAGACATGGGACCAAATACCCCGGCGCCGCCGGCGCGCGCGGATTCAGTTCATGGCGGTGGCACGTTCCCCGCAGGCGGGAGGCGCTGGGGTGATGTGCATGCCGACGCATCAGTCGAGTGCGCGATCAGCTCCAGTTCCAGCGCGGTGCGCAGCCATGACCCCTTCAACGTAGCGGAAGTCCGCGGTCAGCTGAGACTTCAGTTGAGGACCCAGGAACCGCATCAGCGTCTCCACGTAGGCCTTGCGGTCTGCTGGCTGATAGATCGACATGGGGTCCACGCCGGTGTATTGCCGAGCCAGTGTCAGCATGTGCAGCTCGAGGACATATCGTTGATGATCGCTTTCTGTCTTCGGACAATTGCCCGGGATCCTGGTTGCCAGGCCTGCCGCAGCGGCTTGGGCCGCGCACTGTGTCTGGAAGGTCTTCGCGTCCTCTTCCTCGAGGAGGTAGCTGAGCTTCGGATCCAGGATGACGGGCCTTTCCTCGCCCGGATCCACGAAGGCCTGCGCCAT
The DNA here is from genome assembly GCF_964253575.1 of Acidovorax sp. LjRoot118. Lineage (NCBI taxonomy): Bacteria > Pseudomonadati > Pseudomonadota > Betaproteobacteria > Burkholderiales > Comamonadaceae > Acidovorax > Acidovorax sp. LjRoot118. The sequence continues at coordinate 209,231 of NZ_CAXURB020000002.1, read as the reverse complement.
CAACCACTGGCCCTTGGCGAGCAGCTGGCGCTGGTAGGCTTCGACGATCGGCGTCTTGACGGCCACATCTGCCATGCAGAAAGCCACGGCGTTGGCAGCCGCGATCATCTCTGGTGCGTCCGCCATGGCCTGCACCCTTTCGCGGGTGAGCTTGGTGTTGTCGGTGGACGCGCTGCTGCGCCCCCCTGTTGTGTTGGAGAGTTCCATGTGTTCTTTCTGAATAAGACATCGCCATGTGGTGGCGATGCATGCAGCCACGTGGTGGCTTGCGTTTGATGGAGCGCTACCGCGCTGAGCAGTCGCTGGGGCGCAGTCAGGCCAGGCGCCAGCCGGTACTGGTGGACACCAGACTGCCAGCCTTGGTGAGCGCCTTGAGGCTTTCGTTGACCGCAGCCCATGTCATGACGCGCAGGCTTTCGATGGCCATGAGCTGCGCGCGGCTGGCGTGGCCAGCGCGCACGGCAGCGAGGATCTGATCGTCGAGGGAGTTGGTCATTTCCGGTACACGTGAAAACGCCCACTCACTGGCAAGCAGTGAATGGGCGCAAGGAGTTGGCCCGGCTGGGGGCCAGCTGCCGCCTATTGCGCGAGCGCGCGTCGACCAGCGGCGGTTGGGCGGCCGGTCGAATCGACCAGGCCGTTGGCTTGAAAGAGCTGCTTGAGCCCTTCGTACTGTGTGTCAGGCGGGACCTGATGGCCGGACTTGATCGGGCCGGGAGTTGTCTTTGGGATTTTGGTGCTCCGTTTAGGCATGTGCGTTCTCCTGTGAGCTATTGGGGATAGCTTACCAAGATGCACGGGTTTTTCAAGGTCAGATGAGCTTGCAGTGGACTGCGGCTCGGTAGAGTTTGGGCATCTCGGTCGCCGGCAGGCGGCCCAAGACGTGCCTCTGGGTGGCAAACATCTGAGCCCTGATCGCGAGGTCGAAGCGTGTGGGCCGGTTCAGGCCGCAAGCGGCCAGTGAAACAGGATCAGACACAACGACTTCGTTTGCTGGAGGGCTGCTTTTGTCCACGCGCTGGGAGCTTCCATACGCGAGGACGTAGCGGCTCTCGCCAAGGACTTCGAGGACCAAGGCTGGGTGCAGTGAATCGGCCAATTTCTCGGCGAATGGAAACCGTACCATGACTATGTCGCCAGGGGTAGGCATTGCCGGCTCCTTTGGAATGGAGCCATCCCACTGGGGATGGCCCAGTGGGTGAATGCACGCGAGAACGGTGCGGTTGTTTGATGAGTGCGAACACTCTATTGCGCGCGAGGCGAAATCAGACTGGAGCCTACCTCAAGGCTTGCTCAAGCGCCAGTAGATGCGGTGTGGACCTATGCCCCGCGCTTGCCCTTGGCAGCGGCGGCCACCTCCTCCCGGAGGTCAGATGACGCTCGGGTCCAACTACCGTCGTTGGTGCCTGTCCAGATCTCGCCCGATTCCAAGTCCACGGCCATCCACTTCGTGGGGCACTTGGTGGTCAAAGTGAGGTTCACATTCGAGGCGAGCTCAGCGACCTGGCGACCTGACAGTAGCTTGCGAACTGAGCTCACTTTGACCCAGTGCAAGTGCCCGTGTCGCGTGACGGTGCCGGCCTTGGCGGCCTCATTGATCAGAAGGTCGGCGATGTCGTTCGCGCGATCCCTGCTACGGGGGTTTGTCATGGGGAAGATCAGGGCCATGAGGTCCGAGCGACGGAACGGCTCTTGACCCTGGCGATCAAGGAGGCTCTGCAGGGCTGCGCGGTGCCGCAGTGTCAATTCAATCTTCATGTTGGGTGATTCCAGTGGTGGAGTCGGTTAGTTGATGCAGGGTGCCACGCTGTAGCCGCCGATGTCAGCGAGCGCGAGGCGTTTTCGCTTCCAGCGGCGCTGCGTAGCGTCGAGCCAGGCTTCAAGCCTGTCCAGGACCTCGGCTTGCGAGCGCCGGCCGTACTCTCGTGAAATCCTGTCCGTGCACCAGCGGGCTTTCGCGGCGTCGGTCTTGCCAGGCACAAAGTACGAGTCGGCCATGTAATGCATCAGTTTGCCGGAGTAGGTAGTGAACTCTCTGTCCGACACCTTGATGCCAGCTGCGCGCATCAGGTGCAACTGGCAAGCGAAGGCCTCAAGCTCCCTCACGGTGGCACGGTTGGTTCGAGGCTCGTCGTATGGCACATCGTTGAACACCACTTTCCGCATTCTGAAGTGGTATCCCTCGTCTGTCGCTCGCGTGCGAAAGGACTCAGGCCCGAACTGGCTCGCATGGCCAAGTTCATGAAACAGGGTTGATACCGAAATGCTCGGGCCTGCCCTCGCGCCAAAGAGGTAGTTCCGATAGCCTTCAAGCCAGGGGTCGAATCGCAGAGCAGGATGGCCAGCGAACGGCAAGCGCGCGAGCCTGCCTCTGCATGCGGCCACGATGCGCCGATCTGTGGGGGTGCTCAGATCGCGCATAGGGGTGGTTTGCAGAAGCACAAGGTGCGCCGTGAGCCTGGAAGCAGGCTTGATGGCCAAGGGGAGCGGTTCGCTGGCATTGCTTGCAGAGTTGCTTTGATCAATTCAAGGTAGCACGGGAACGCGGTCACGCAAGGTTCTTTGACCTGCACTCAATCGGCGTTGTCGTCACTGCTGTCCAGGCCATGCGGCGAGGCGAGCCGCTAGTCTGGTGCACCGGGCCCCGGCGAGCCCCAGGGGCGTCACTCCCAGTTCCGCACATTGCTTGACCGCCGTGTCGCAGATCCCTCGCTGCCGCGCAAGGGCGGACTTTGGTGTCCGCACCGCACGCTCCAGCTGCTCAAGGGATTCAAGCTGCTGTTCGGTCAGCCAGGCCAGGACGGTGCCGAGTTGTACTGCCGCCGCTTCTGGGGTGCGGTCCCTGAAAAGTTGGCTCCCCTGGTCATGCAGGCCAGTATCTCGCGACGCCCGGAGTGTTGCTTGGTGGGCGGCTACCGCGAATTCTGATAGCTTCGCGTCGCCTTGGAAGTGGCCAATGCGAAGGCTCTTCCCTGTTGTGTCGTCGATGTGAATCTCACTGCCGCAGTTGCTCACCCACTCCACGTCGCGCACCTCGGGTGCGAGCGCCGAATGTGCCTGGATCACCTTACCCCAGATGCTCGTATTCATGCGCGGGTCCCCTACTCAGAAAGTGCACAAGATGCCGTCGCCAACGTCCATCCAATGGGTGGGCTGGTAGCCAAGTGCCTCGGCAGCACGGCGGGCGCCCACTGGGGTCGCTTCATTGTCTAGGCGCACGGTTTCAACGTGCCCTTGAGGCGTACCGATCCTGAGGTAGAAGCCCTTTGCTGGGTGACGCCGTGCGAAGGCGCGATCCATGATGACGACCTGGGCCGGGAAATCTGGCGGAGGCGTTCCGTCGAAGGTCTGGTTCGCGGCATTGGAAGTAGACAGCACGCATCGCCCGCTGAGATCCATGGATAGGTGTCCGGCCTTGAGGAGCGATTGAACCGTGTTCGGGAAGACGGTGCGCTCGCGCGCCTCTTCCTTTAGACGGTACAGACCGGACTCGCCCACGAAACGCAGCTGTGCGCCGCCAGTGACTTTGTCCAAGAGACTTTGCTGTGCCTCGCTCAGTTTGCGAATTCCCATCCGTGGCCTTTCCTCATTCTTCGATGCGCGCCAGTTAGGCACGCGGTTCAATGGCTACTGTACGGGAGCTCGCATCCGCGTCAATGGCCCCGAGTAGCTGCAGGTGACGCCGGTGGCCGTCGCCACAGGAATTTGGCGCTGATGTGGGGGGCTTTGATATGGGACCGCAGCGAGGATTAGAAGCGAGGCTCCCCTTCCCTGCCGGCCGCTGGTGTCGCACGGACATGTCCATCGATCAAGGCGCTTGCGCGAGCGGCCAGCACCAGGTGCAGCAACTCTGCGTCTTGTGCTGCATCAACTGCGTCCCGGTTGACTGCGGATGCCAAGGCGGACTTCAGCCAGTTAGATACATCAAAGGCCCCGAGCAGCTGGGCAATGGTTGGAAGCGCCTGTTCTCGCTTAAGGCTCTTGAGAGACTTGGCCGCCTCATTTTCCACGGCGAGAAGTTCAGCCCTGGCAGTGCTGCCCAGCCCGCCGCCTTCGATATGCGCCAGGCTGGATAGCGTGCTCAAGGATCTGAAGGCAGTGTGGGCGTCCTCGTGGTCCTCGGCCGTGGAGATCGGCGCGCGCAGGCGCTTCAATTCTCTGTGCGCGGCCGCGACGATCGTTCTTTCGAGTGTGTTCATGTAGGGCCCTTTGGGGTGGCGGAGACAGAGAGGAAAGGAGGCATCGCGCCGGCTGGTTCAGTGCGGCGTTGCCGATCTGCTCGGTGTGTGTCCGATGCCTTTGGTGTAGCCGCTCAGCAGCTGCACTGTACGTACTGCCCCCGTGACAAGCACCGGCTTTACGTCCCGTAGCGGGCGCATCGGGCCCTTGGTCATTGAGCTCGCTATGAAATCATCCAGACACCGCTTCCCGTAGGGGTGAAGAGGCACGCTCGACGCAATACAAGGAACACACGAAATGCTACGTAAGGTCTTGGCCCTATTCCGGCCGGAAGCTCAACACGGTCTGGTGATGGTGCTCGAAAAAGTAGGTGGAGGAGTGCACAAGCGAGTGGATGAGAACCGTGAACTGGTGGAGTTGCTGCATAAGAAGGCTCCTGCGCTGCTTCAGGAGTTTCCCTGGGCCGAAGACTGGCTGCGCAGCAACGACGAGGTTTTCACCGCGTTAGGACGCTTGGCCACGTCACTGGGTGCAAACAACCCGCAATTTGCTGCGGGCCCGGGATTTCCCCGCTCTTGGCCTGAAAGCTGCACTTCATCTGCGAAGGACAGTATGCCAATCGTGCCAGCTACGCCGAGCCAGCGATGGATCGACAACGCCTACCCACTTCAAAAGGTGACCGTGCACCTTCAAGGTACCAGGCACAGCAACCGTGAAGACATCATCAGCCAGCTTGAAGGGGTGCTGGAACGGCTGCGCGCCGGCGACCTGGTGGGCGAGGACCACGATGATGATTTCGGCTACCGTTTCACCGTTGAACCTGCAAGTGCCGGCCCATCGTTCTTCGATACGCCAGCAGGGTACGTCTGATGGATCGAAAAAGGGCCCCATGCGCTGGCATGGGGCCCTTCTTGATTGCTCGCCCCACAAGGGGTGGCGCAGATTCCTCCGGTGTGAACTAGTGCGCTTTCACTGGATAGCTCCTCCCGACGCCTGTTCGCTCTGCGCCGCGAGGACGTATTCAGCGCGGGCAGCTTCGAGCCGCGAGCCAAATGTGAAGTCACCCGGGGAGCCCAGGGACTCCCTTCGAGGATCGCAGACGATTCGCCATCTGCGGTCTTCATAGTTCCTGCTCACGCACCCGATCGCACCGCTGGCGTACTGCACGTTGTCGACGTACCACCCGCCATGTCGCCACGGGCTGAAGGACGGCGTCCAGTCCGGCGGCGGGCCAGCAGGTGGCAGGCTGGCGGCCGCCTGCAGGTCGACGAGCCCTGGGTGGTGGCGCCCAAAGTGCCGTGTGAGTCTGGTGACGAGTTCCACCTGGAAGGCGGCTGCGTCGGCGAGGTGGTTGCACCGGAGCCAGGCTCCCATTCCCTCGCTGATCTCGTATTCGAAGACTGTAGGGCCTTCGAGTCCAAGGCCTTGCGCCCGCGTCGCCGCAGTGCTGAGGTAGCGAGTGAACGTTGCCACCTCCGCCAATGCGCTCAGCTCGCCGCCGTAGTGCGCGAGCTCCTGATGGCTCAGTGGGCCCGTTTGCAAGAAGCCCTTGGTCAAGTAGGCGCCATGGACCAACTGGCCCAGCTTCTGTTGTTCGGAAAGTCCGTTATCCATTCTGTTCAGTCTCCAGTTTGAAGATGACAGGCACCGCCCCAGTGGGCATCTTGTGCCCATCTGGGGTTGTTTGTTGGACCAGGACGGCAAGTGCCGGACCTTCTTATGCGTTGGGCCTTACAGCTCCAGGGTCGCCTGCGCTCTGAGGCGTTTCAGCAGTTCGATCCGACTTCGCTCCTCGCGCTGGCGGAACAGGACTGATCTCGCTTCGTGGACTCCCGTGTGAAGGTCCACCACGTATCGCAGATAGGACGCAGTGGTGGGACCTCTCCATTCGGCCCAGGCCTTCCGGATGAGTTCCTTCTGTTCCTCGGTAGCCGCGAAGAAGTCGCGCCTGCAGTCCCTCCAGAGGCGCGCGAGGCGCGCGCGCTGATCAATTTCAGTCTTGCGACTGCGCTCGCGGCGCCGGGCGAGCTCACCTTCCTCGTCAAAGGAAGGCGGCGGTGGCAGCAAAGCGGCCAGAAGCGGGAACTGCTCCTCAACCTTCTTCTGCTGGCGCTGAGGCTTCGACCGCGCCATCGCAAGCTTGCGTGGTGTCCAGTCAAAGTCCTCGTAGCGTGCGTAGCGAGTGAATCTCATGGCGCCGTCAGCTCCGTCCACTCGATGGCGAGCTGGAGCGCCTGGTCGTTCGGCGGGTCAACGAGTTCACCGCTCGCGAGTTCGAACAGGGCATCGCCATCGCCATCGATGCTCGCAAGCGAGCCCTCGATGCCAAGGCCCATGCCGGCCAGCTCAGCCTCGATTTCTCGCAGGCGCTGGGTGTTCTGTGGATTCAATTGAGTCTCCCAGGTAATGGGTGGAACTCCCCGCCGGTGGGCAAGGAGCCCGACCGTGTGGTTGGATGCGCGCTGAAGCGCTTGAATTGACCAGTCTGGGTCCGCCGCAAGCGGGTGGTCCTTGTGACTGGCCTATGAGGTCGTCGCCGTAAAGGCGTTTGATGGGTGCCGGCAATCGCCGGGTTGGCAGCACTGAGGCCGAACCAGGCCATGCTAGCCGCGGGGATCTAGCCTGGCAAGCCGATGAAGTGTTGGGCTGCCTGTCGCCGGTCTGAGCCGTCCACCGAAGACGAAAACGCCCCGGCGATGGCCAGGGCGTTTCGGTTTCCTAAATGTTCAGGAGACGCAGCGTGCGCAGCGCCTCCCGGTCGCGTTCGGAGTCGGCGGAATCGATCCGCTGTTCCAGGTGGGCGATAGCGCCCGCGATGCTGCAGAAGTCGCTCTCGCTACCGTCGCCCTTTGCCTGGCTGATGGCTTGGGCGACGTCCAGGGTGGCGCCAGGTGGACACACGTTTGCGTGTCCGAACGTGTGCTTCAGGTCGAGGTCGACTAGACGTGCATCCTCAGGCATGCCGGGCGGCAGTGAGGGGAGGAAATGGTAGGTGCCCTCCTCTCCGAGCCACTCACGAACCGACTGGTTCCAGAAGCCGTCCTTGGATTCGGAGTGGATCAGCCTGCAAGCAAGTGCGCCGGTTGGCTGGAGCTGCTTGAGGGTACTGTCGAGGAGCGCGGCAACGCTATCGATAGCGTCGATGGGAATGTGCCCATCGGTACCGAATCCCAGGTTCGCGAGGCCCTGCAGTAGGTGCAACAGGGCATCTCTACGGGCTTGCTCCGCCTCGTACTCCGGGTCGGTAAACGACAGGGCGTATTCGGCATGCTGCTCATTGAACACCAGGCTGTAGGCGGCGTCCAGGACGGCCTCCTCAATCTCAGACTCGCTGGCGCCGATCGGCACCTGCGCGGTCACGTCCTTGTGGGCATAGGCTGTACGGCATACGGACAGGGTGACCGCGCAGGTCTTGGACGCTTCTTGTTGGGTGGGTGTCATGTGTGTCTTTCGATTGCCTTTCCAGTCCAAGCTGGGGTGCGGCGGTGTTGGTGGTTGCGGTCAGCAAACAGCCGGGTAGATCTGGCAGGCGTTGGCCCGTTCTTGGTCGTAGCGCAAGGCGTACGTGGAGTCGAGGTGGGCTGTCGTGAAGCAGAGATACCGCTGCACGAACCAGGTCTTGATCTCCGCCTCCTCCTGATCGGTCAGGTCGCACTTCCAGGGGTTCGCGGCGGTGAAGTCCGGATCCCGTCTTGACCAATGAACGGAGTCGATGCGGTGCCCGTCCAGGCAGATCTCCAAGTAGTGTTGTGTCGTGCTCATGGATTTCTCCCGGAGCGTGATCCGGTCCGCCATTGGGCGGTCGGATTGGGGAAGGATGATTCGAGTCATGGCTGCGAGCTTTGTCGCGTCAGGACAGACTTCCCGTGCTGGGACGTCGAGTCCCAGCGGGCTGGTGTTGGATGGGTAACAGGTTTGCCGCAAGGGCGTGGCCGATGGCCGACCTGCACTGCTGGTTCGGACAGATTGCCGATACCGCTGATTCCGTGGGAGGTGGTGCGGTTGCTGGCCATCCACGGAGGGGTTGCACCAAGAGGTGCACGAATCGCAGATGCGAACGTGGACGCATGGTAGCCGTCACCCTCGGGGCGGGCAAGCGCATGCGGTGTCGCCAAAAGAAAATCCCCGGGGCGCCGTCAGGCGCACCGGGGATGGTATGGGTTGGCCGAAAGAGCGGCCGCGGCGGCTAGGCTACCGCGGTTCGTGTGGCCATGGCGCGGATCTGCGCCTGGATCACCTCTACACCGGCAGTGCCGAGCACCGGATGGAGCTCAACTGCGCAAAGGGCCAGCGCGATCTCCAGTTCATCGTTCGCGGCTTCCTGCCCTGCTGGGGCCAGGTAGACGCGGCTGACGGACTCTGCATTGGACGGGCTGATGTCGTGGTCGACGATTTCGATCACGCCGCCGGCCTGGATGAGTGGGCGCAGGCCGTCGCAGAGGGCGTCGAACTTCTCGGGCTTGTCACCATGGCCGCCCCCTTCGCAGGAGACGTTGAAGATGATCTTGCCATCGGATTCCAGAGTGACGTGGGACTCGCCCATGTCTTCCGAGGCCTCGCCGGTGGCTTCACCAGGTGCAGCTTCCGCGAGCACCACACCGAATTCGATGAGGAACGGTGCGAAGGCGCAGAGGATCTGCTGCAGTGTCACGCCTTCCTTCACTTGAAGGTTGGTGTGGGTGCGAATGGACATGTCGTGACTGCTCATGTTTAGCTTTCTTGCTGCGTTCCGCCTTAGGGCAGGAACAGTGGATAGTGGTGCGAGGTCCCGAAGGGGACTCGCGCGGTGTTGGGTGGCTGTGGCCCTGTCCGTCTATGCGGTACAGAGGCTCAGATGGCCCAGCGGAAACAGTTCGTTCAGTGCGGCTAGGAATGCCAGGTCGGTCGTCTCCTTCGAGGCCCCGATAGGCGTTTCAAAATCAACTTGAAATCGCTGTCCGGCGATGACAATCCAGCCCGTGTGAATGCACTTGGTGTGTGCCTTATTTCACGGAAATGCAGCCTTCGCTGCGTTGTGGCCTTGCGGCCGATTTCTTGCGCTTGCAAGCTCGACCGAGTGGCGGCGGTGCCGTCAGCTCAGCTGCTGCTGGCGCTGGTACAAGACCGTGCATCGAGCGATGAGGTCCTGCAGGTTCTGATGGCCGTGGAGGCCGTGCTACTGGCGCAACTGGGTGCGGCGCAGGATTTCGTCGGTGGACCGGCTCAGGACCTTCGCGATGGTGATGACGCCCATGCGCAATCTAGTCCTATGGCCTTCGGTCCAGTCGCCATAGTCCATGTGGCAATGGCGCTCGATGTAGTCATCGGCCTGGCAGCCGAGGAAGTCCGAAGCGCCTTCGAGGTTGGCGTCGAATCGGTCGCCATTCTCGTAGTTCGCGACGAGAGCCCCTTTGTGAGGGCCCTTCAAAGTATGCGTGCATCAGGCTCATCGGCCATGAAGTTGAGCCCGCGATGTAGGGGGGACTATTCAGTCCCCTCGGCGGCGTATGCGAAGAGATCTAGAGTTTCCATTGGGGCTTCTGACGGAGCGCCACCACAAGGGCAGTGCCCGTGTGGGTGAATGGATTGAGGCCTGTTGCTCAGGCCGCTGGTATTGGGCTGCCCTTTGGGGGCAGATCGACGCCTAAGCGTACGTGGGCGGATTGTGGGCCCGTGCAGCACACGTTGCAAGCCTATGAGGTGTTGGCCTCCACGTTCTGACACTGGATGTCAGTTCCCGCACCCCAGCCGCGCAAGTTCACCGTTGCCGACTGTGGCCATTCGTAAGAAAATTGTATGGGCCATGCATTTAAACAGGTCTTTTCGGTGGACACCCCCACTACGCAGCCTCGCACGAAAGTACATCTCATGACGGAGTCTGAACAATACGATGCCCGGCTAAATAGGCTCGCAATGGAGCTGACGCCAGAGCAAATGCAGGCGCTAGAAGTAACGAATCCAGCCGTAGCCGGATTGGTAAAGCTGCGAAAGATGGAACTGGATGGAACTCCGCTCGAAGAGATTCGGGCCGAGATCAAATTACAGGCCTCTGCAAAGCAGCGCTCCACAGCAACAACCTTGTACTCTGATGAGAAGAAGAGTTCGCTGGCCAGTCGGATGGCGGCTAGGAGGTCTGATCTGTTAGCGGCGCAGCGCGTCCCCAGCCGAGACATAAAGATTCTCAGCAAGGATCCCGTGGACATGAGCAGCCCATTTTCACAGGAGCTAGATCCCTCGGTGGAGTGCCACTCGAAGTTGGACGGCGGCTCGCCGACCTGAGTCCAGCGCCCATGAGGCGGCTGCCCCTTGAACTCACAGACATTTATCGTGTAGCCGCAGGCTTGTGCGAGATTGATGGGCTGCTCACGGTGCTGTATCAAGGCAGCTGCCTTCGGCATTTGCCACGGCCGCGCGCGATGTGGCGATGACTTCCTCGACCCTGGCCCAGGTGCGCGCAAGATGTGCACGAGCGCGATCTTGCTCTTCAAGTAGGTTTTCGTAGCTCGCATTGGCCGGGTTCTCTGGGCCTCCACAGGAGGGCATGAAGGGGCTCTGATGGCTTTCAGTCTGTGAGCCCTCTCCTTCGCGCTGCGGTTGCGCGAGTAGCTCAAGCTGCAAGGCGACACCACCATGGTGGTCCAATGCCCAGAGCCAGGATCTGGCGGTCTCCTCGTGCCCGATAGCTCCCAGGGCTCCAAGGATTTGGAGGCTCATGCCCGGGGTCAGGCCCGCAATGTACTTTGCGCCTGCGATCGGCAGCCGGTGCGAGCCCGCCGCGGTGTCGATGGTGACGCACTGTGGTTGGGGGGCGTTGGTCATCGTTCGAACTGTCTTGCGAGAAACGATCCGCGCCGGCTTACGCGCGGCTTTGGCGGAACGCTACGCGGGGCGCATATCGACGATGTAGCTCCATAGCTTGACTGTGGGTCACACGAACGCAGATTGGATCGCAGGTCACATAGAGCCCGGCTTGGCGTAGGCGCTTGGCCACGCGGAAGGCAGCGGCGCGAGGCAATAGCCGCGCCTTGTGCCCGACCTGTCGCCCGCTAAGCAGGCCCCCATTTCCATGGTGGCGGACCTGGTAGAGCTTGCGCAGGGAGTCTGAGCCGCCCGGCTGAAGTTTGGGATGGCCCTCGGGCGGGCGACCATGCTGCGTGTGGAGGAACTGCGCTGATTTGGCCGAAAGGCCGTGCGCTGGGGATAGTGAGGGCATAAGGGCTTCCGTGGTGCGACGAGTCCAGTATTCGCCCAATGGCGGCCGCGTCAAGGCCCTGCATCTCCTTTGCGGCCGAGTGGAGTTTTGCCATGCTCCATTGGCGGTGTCAGCTGTGCCCTACGCTGCTATCCGGTGCTCGTAGTAAGGCCGTATCGCTTCCTTTGCGCGCAGGATGCGATAGCTCTCTGCCAGGTTGTTGCGGTCTGGCTGCAGCCAAGCGTCCAGATTGGAAGGATCGATGGGGATCACGCACCGATCGTGCCCCGCCTGGCTGACCTCCGGTGGCGGATCGTCGGTTACCAGCGCGACAGAGTAGAGGTCCTCTTTTCCAGGGGCCGTCCAGTGTGCCCACACGCAGGCCAGCAGCATGTTGTGTTCAGGCCTTGGTTTGAATTCCAGGATCACGTCCTCAACCTTCTCGCCTTCTGCGAGTGAGCGCTGCTCTGCGCGGTGCCTGTTGACGTGTTCGTAGAAGGCGCTGGCGAGAACGACTCCATGGGTGATGCCGAATACGCCGGACCAGTAGCCTTCCAGGGAGGTCATTCTTGCGTTGTACGTACCAGGAAAGCGGTGATCGTTCGCCTCGGGCTTACCCGGCGGCCGGCACAAGTACCGCATCGGCCTCAGCACACGGCGTCCGTCTTCCCAGATCATCACAGGGAGGTAGTAGCCGGGGTAGATCCGTGAGTCGCTATCGCGGGGCTGGGCCCGGTTCAAGTGCGCGAGCTTCTGCAGGGCTCCCTCGATCTTGTCCGTGGCGATGCGCCGCTCTTCGCTCCACTTCTTGGTGAGCTTCTGGACCAGCTGGCGATCGGCCTCGACAAGGCGCGCCTTTTGTTCAAAAACGAGTTGTTGCAGCCGCACGGCTTCTGCCTCACGGTGCTGACGGATTAGGGTGGCGATCTCCGCCATCTTGGAATCAGGGTCGTTGAGAAATGCGTCCTCGAGCGCTTTGGGCACTGGAAGTTTGGCACCCCCGTTCCTGCGGACGAACAGTCGGTAGAACTCACGGATATCGATGTCGGCGCCGTATGCTCTCGTGTAGCGCCTGTAGTCCGCCCAGGTTTGCGCGCTGTAACACATCGACCGAACTCCTATCGTTGATGGTGGTCTTCGGGAATTGATTTCCTATGGTATCGCGTTCGCTCCGCAAACCGCTTCGCCGGCAACCTCTGCATGTGAATGGCGTCTTCCTCTTCCCCCGCGGTGCTCTGACGAGCTTTCGTGGTCGGCGATAGAATGCGCGCAGCACGGCATTTTTGCTGAGCCGCTGGGCATCTCCCGGCCTTTCCACTGGCCTCCCGAGGCCAGACCATCGGGGCGCAACGGTTTCCGTCTGCTGACCTTGATTCCCAACATCCCCCACGGGCAAGCCATTGCCCATTGCGGCATGGAGCCTGTTCCAATCCCAAGGAAGAATTCCATGCACATTGCAACCAGGGCTGAGCCGCGCTCGCCTAGCGGTGCCCGGCGGTCCATCAGCGACGACGACCTGTGCTCCGAATGCTCAGCTTGCTCCTATCGCCCCGGCGAAACGAGCTCCTGTGCCAAGGGATGGCCCACGTCGCCATCACCTGACGGCTACATCACATCCTGCGCGTTCTACGCTTCGCAGGAACGCCGGTCCCAGTAGGGCCGGCACCATCAACCCGGTCGGGCAGCTCAGCCCGACTGGGGCAGCTGCTCGCCACACTTTGGAGACTTCCAGTATGGCTCAACAGCAGATGAGTTTTGAGATTGCGGTGGACGAACCACCACTCATGGCCGAAGGTGAAATTCGCAACGCCGGTGAATGGCAAGTGCGCAATTTCCGCGGCTTTCAGCAGGCCCGTGAAGGGCGTTCAGGTCGTTGGCGCTTCTATGTCTGCGGCTTCGTGCCGACGAGCTCCGGCGTCGCCGGCAGTTGCACTGTGCTCCGGGCCGACGGGACCAAGGAGTCTGTGAAGATCGACGCACGCGACCGGATACTGGTCGCTGGGCAGTGGTATGGCCGTGGGCATTGGAATCACTGAATGGTCACCACCACCATGACTCAGGACCCAGCCGGGTGCCCTGGACACAAGAGCCATGCGCTTGGTACAGCTGCCACTGAATACGTGATCGGCTATGCCTTTTCTACGAGCGAGGCAGCGGTGCTTCACGGCTATAGCGCAGCAGGGTGCTTTACCGTGTCTGTGGGCACGAATACTGCTGCCTTCGCTACGCCTGCAGCTGCCTTGCATGCTGCATCGCTGACTGGGCTCAAGCCCGGTCGGTGGTCGATAGACCACCCTGACAACCGGTCGTTGGCATGCGCCTCGGCCTTTTTACCGATGCCTTCTGCTTCGTCTCTGACGCCGCAGTAGGCCGTAAAGATCCGGTCGAATAGGCGACCTTCAAATGAGGCCCCGGGCGTGATCTATCGATCGTGTCCGGGGCTTTTTGCGTTTCGAGCGGCGGTTCTGCGCCGGTCGCTGATCAGCGAGAATCTGGCACTCGGGCAGCTTGAACGGAACAGATATGGACGCATCCCCCTCTTCCCCCCGCCTTCTGGCCATAGTGGCGGTGGAGCCGTCTCAGCGTGTGCAGTGTCAGCAACCAGCCTGCAATCACGGGGTCTATGCCGCCATCCACGTTGTCAGGGATGAGGGGCGCGTTCTGGTGTTGGGCTCCACGTGCTTTGAGAAGCGATACGGATCGTCCTCTGCCCTGGGCAGGCCAGCGTATGACAATGCCGGTGGATCAGGCCGTCGGCTCACGGCGGAGGAGCGGCGCCTGCTGGTGGAAAACACCGCAGCATTGATCGCCAGGTTTGAGGACGAGACTGAACGTGAAAGACAGGCCGCGCTTGAGCAGGAAAAGCTTCTCAGAGAAGCCGCTGCCGCGAGGCAGCCGCCTGCCCCGTCCCCTGCCCTTCGATTCTCCGATGACTTGGGCCCGCCAGGCCGGCGCTGGCCATGGCTGTGGCATTCGGGCAGCTCGGTCGGGTTGCTCACTTCACCCGTTGGTCAACAGTGGGTGCGGCAGGAGCACCGAGACAGGTACCAGACGTTGGCGCCCTGGCCAGCGTTCCGGGGTTGGCAGACAGAGTTGCCGACTTCTGTGGGCACTCCCGACGAAAACTTAGGCGCGCTTGTCGTGAGCGACATTGTTTCGGCGCTGAAGACACTCAAGGCGATGGGATACGCAGGACCGCTTGTGGGGTCGTGGCAGACAATCCAGCCAAGTCTCGATGGTTTTGCTCGCTCCAGGGGGCGCTGGTAAATGGCAACCGAGCTCTCAATTCACCTTGGTCGGGCTCGGGGCCCAACTGGCCTGCTAAGCGCTGCGCTGGCAACGTCAAGGCGCGGCCTGTGTTCTCCGCGCTGCCCATACCTCGCCCACCCCGTGCAATTCGCAGCGTGACCGTCAATCACCCTTAGAACAGTCGGCATCACCAACCGGGTCTGCTGCCTCGTTTTCGTAGGGCTGACCCTCTGCGGCCGCCAGTGCCAAAGTGCCAGCGTCGAGTGCCGCCGCCCAGCTGTCGAAATCGCATTCCGATGCCGAGTGGGGCTTGAAGACCAGCGCCTCGTTCGCTTTCTGCTCAAGGACGATCCAGCGAAACGCTTCGTCGCTATCAGGGTCAGGGATGATCTGCAGGCAATACGAAGGCATGCGTGTCTCCAATGATTGAATCCGAGTTTACGTTGTGCATGTGCGCACCATCATGGGTGAGCGTAGCACTGCGCTCAGGTAGGACGGGGCCGGATCCTCTGCCGCCGACGGTACACAACCTGCCAAGCTTGTCGAAGACGGATAGATGGCGCCCGATCCTCGACAACGAGCTGGGAGTGAGTCAGAGGTAGCAGTAGCAGCCGGTAAAGCCCGGCACGCCCGATCTCCGCAGCCAGGTGATGATTTTGTAACAGGCGTCGCATGATCTTTGGGGGCCGATTGGCTTCCAAGAGCCCGAGAAGTCTGGAAAGCTTGCTACAAACCTTGCTGTCCAAAGACCCTGCAGCCAGGTACACCCCTACATGGGAAAACGCGGCACGGCCATACACTGTAAATAACTACAGTATTTGCACCCGATGTCAGCCCTCCTTCATTCCTTCGACCCACACGCCTTGCCGCCAGGCGTGCGCGAAGCCGTTTGGCTCGGTGGGGAGATGGGCCGCCAGGAAGGTGAGACCGTGGCCACGGGGTTTTCGGAGCTGGACGCGGTGTTGCCTGGGAGTGGTTGGCCAACCAGAGCGCTCACCGAGGTGCTGTCCGCGCAGGCGCCGCTTTGCGAATGGCGCCTGCTGGGGGGCTCTTTGCCCTCGCTCGTGGCCGGTGGGGGCCAGATCCTGCTCGTCGCTCCGCCGCAGCCGCCGCATGCCGGCGGCCTGCAGCAGCTAGGGCTGCCACCAGAACGCCTCGTCTGGATCCAGGCGAAGACGCCTGCGGAGCGCTTGTGGGCCACAGAGCAGCTGATCAAGTCCAATCCCAAGGGGGCGGTGCTTGCCTGGTTGCCGCAGGCTCAGGCCGAGCAGATCCGTCGCCTGCAGGTGCACGCTCAGTCCTGCCAGTCCCCAGTCTTCCTGTTTCGGCCTTTGGCGGCTGAGCGGGAGGCTTCGCCCGCACCTCTGCGCATCAAGGCAGCATTGGGTACCGGATGGCACATCGATGTGACTGTGCTCAAACGGCGCGGCACCCCTTTCAGCGGGGTGTTGCGCCTGGTCGCAGTTCCCGACCGCCTTGATCGTGTGTTGCCCCCGCGCCTGCGCCGCATGGGCATTGAGGTTGTTGCTCCCCTGCGCAGCCAGGAGGCCTCCCATGATTGGAATCTGGGCCGCACTGAGTCCCTCCAAGAACCCCGACTCCTGCACGGCCATTGATCTTCAGGGGCTGGCTATCTGGGCGTTGCAGTTCACGCCTCGGGTGGCCATGGCCGAAGGAGAAGCCGTGTTGCTCGAGATCGGGGCCAGCGTGCGCCTGTTCGGCGGCCTGGAGAACCTGCGCCTGCGCATCGAGGGGGAGGCGACGGAGCTGGGGATAGATGCCATCTCGTGGGCCCCCACCGGCACCGCCGCCTTGGCGTTGCTGAGGTGCCGCGAAGGGGATGGGTTTGCCCGCCCTCTCCCTTCGATCCTTGACAAGTTGCCGCTGGAGACCATCACAGCCGTGGCGCGCCACCAGGGGACGCTCCACCGCCTGGGTTCGCGGACCCTTGGCGACGTGCGCAAGCTGCCGCGCGGCGGCTTGGGCCGGCGCTTTGACAAGCAGCTCCTGACAGCGCTGGACCAGGCATACGGCCTGCGCCCGGAGGTCTATGAGTGGGTACCCCTTCCTGAGACGTTCTCGGCCCGCCTGGAGTTTCAGTTCCGGGTGGAGCACGCCGCGGCGCTCATGTTCGGCGCGCGCCGGCTCCTGCTGCAGATGTCGGGCTGGCTGGCGGCTCGCCACATGGGCGTCACCGCCTTTACTCTCCGCTGGTGCCATGACGCCATGCGGGCGAAGACTGCAGGCACAGGTGGCGAGCTCACCGTGCGCACCGCTGAGGCCACGCAGTCAGTTGAGCACCTGGGCCGGCTGCTGACAGAGCATCTGGCCAAGGTCGAGCTGCTGGCGCCGGCGGGCGACATCGAACTGCTGGCCACCGAGACCATCCCGATTACGCAAGAGAGCAAGTCGCTGCTCCCGGACACCATCCGACAAGGTGAGGCTACCGCGCTGGTCCTAGAACGCATTCAGGCGCGCCTCGGGAAGGAGCGGGTAGTGCGCCCGCGACTTGTTGAGGACCACCGTCCTGAATGCATACAGCAATGGCTGCCAGCCGAGCAGCCACTACCGCGCGCCAGCGTGATCGACCACCATTTTCCGCTGCCAGGCTGGCTGTTGGCAGAGCCCCTGCGCCTGGCCGAAAGAGACAACCGTCCCATGTACCAGGGGCAGCTGCAGATACTGCTCGGCCCGGACCGCGTCGAGGGTGGCTGGTGGGATCGACAGGGCAAGGTGGAGGGGGCGGCGCCAGGAACCGTGCAGCGCGACTATTTCGTGGCCCTCAGCCACCATGCAGGCCTGCTTCTGGTTTTCCAGCGCCGCCTTGCCGGTGATGAGACGGGCTGGTTCCTCCACGGGCAATACGCCTGACGCGAACGTTTGCCATGTCCCTGCCCTCGTATTGCGAGTTGCGCGCGCGTTCCAACTACTCCTTCCTGACCGCTGCCAGCTGGCCGGAAGAGCTGGTGGAGCGCGCGCATGAACTTGGCTATAGCGCTATCGCGGTGACCGACGAGTGCACCCTCGCCGGCGTCGTGCGCGCGCACACGGCGGCGAAAGAAGCAGGGATGAAGCTGCTCATAGGATCGCAGTTCAATGTGCAAGCTGAACTTCCCTTCGTGATGGTGGTGCTGGCGCAGAACCTCAACGGATACGGAAACCTTTGCGAGTTCATCACGGTCCTGCGGCGCTCATCTGAAAAGGGGACCTACGAGCTGCGGCGCAACCTGATCGAGGGCGCTGCACTGGCAGACTGCCTGGTGATGGTCTCGCCGATGCGGGCTGCCACCGATGAGCAGCTGGAGGAGCTCGGCCGGTGGACGTTGAAGCACTTCACTGGCCGCGCCTGGCTAGGGCTAGACCTCAATCGGCGCATCGATGATGAGCTTTGGCTTCACCGCTTGCGGCAGCTGTCCGCTCTGACCGCCCTCCCTCTCGTGGCTCTGGGCGATGTGCACATGCACTTGCGCAGCAGGAAGCCACTGCAGGACGTGCTCACGGCCACGAGAGTGGGCAAGCCTTTGACCGAGTGCGGCTACGAGCTCGAGCGCAGCGCGGAGCGTCATCTCCGCAGCCGCCTCCGGCTGGGCCAGACCTATCCGGCGGATCTGCTCGCCGAAACGCTGCGCGTGGCAGAGCGATGCAATTTCTCGCTCGAAGAACTGCGCTACCAGTACCCCGAAGAAGTTGTTCCAGCCGGGCACACGCCGAGCAGCTTTCTGCGCCAGGCCACCTACGAAGGCGCCGGCCGGCGCTGGCCTCATGGAATCAGCGCGAAGAACCAGGCCCAAATTGAGCACGAACTGGAACTCATAACCGAGTTGGGCTACGACCATTATTTCCTCACGGTCTACGACATCGTTGCCTTTGCTCGGTCAAAGAACATCCTGTGCCAAGGTCGCGGTAGCGCCGCGAACAGTGTGGTGTGTTTTTGCTTGGGCATCACCGAAGTGGATCCCGACAGGATGGCGATGCTGTTCGAAAGGTTCATCTCGCGCGAAAGAGCTGAGCCACCTGACATTGACGTTGACTTCGAGCATGAGCGGCGCGAAGAGGTGATCCAGTACCTCTACCGGCGGTATGGCCGCGACCGTGCGGCCTTGACGGCGGTGGTCATCAGCTACCGACCTCGCTCGGCGATTCGAGACGTTGGCAAGGCATTGGGCTTTGACCAGGCCACACTTGATGGACTGACCTCAGGCCAGCAGTGGTGGGATGGATCTGAGGTCCGCACTGAGCGATTCCTGGAGCTGGGGTTGTCGCTGGATGATCTGGCAGTCCGGCAGCTCATTGAGATTGCGACCCAGCTGATGACCTTTCCACGTCATCTGTCTCAACACCCAGGCGGCTTCGTGCTCACGAAGGGGCTGCTCAGCCGCGTAGTGCCGGTGCAGAACGCGACCATGCAGGACCGCACGATTATCGAGTGGTCGAAGGATGATTTGGACCTGCTCGGCATCCTCAAAGTTGACGTGCTCGCCCTGGGAATGCTCACCGCTATCAACAAGGCCCTTGCACTAGTCAGCCAACGCAGGGGCTTTGATTTCTCGATGCAAGACATCCCAGCAGAAGACCGCGAGACATACCGGATGGTCTCGCGTGCGGATACGGTCGGCGTGTTCCAGATCGAGAGCCGCGCGCAGATGTCTATGCTGCCGCGACTACGGCCTGTTTGCTTTTTCGACCTTGTGATTGCCGTGTCCATCGTGCGGCCCGGACCAATACAAGGTGGCATGGTCCATCCATATTTGCGACGGCGCCAGGGACTTGAGCAAGTGACGTACCCGAGCCCCGAAATCGAGGAGGTTCTTGGCTCAACGTTGGGTGTTGCATTGTTCCAAGAACAGGCCTTGAAAATGGCCATCGTTGTTGCAGGCTTCACGCCCGGCGAGGCTGACGAAATGCGACGCGCAATGGCTGCGTGGAAGCGAAAAGGTGGGATTGAAAAATACCGAACGAGGGTCATCGATGGCATGCGGGCCCGTGGGTACGACGACACCTTTGCCGAATCCATTTTTCAACAGATGCTTGGGTTCAGCGGCTACGGTTTTCCGATGTCTCACGCGGCCTCGTTTGCCCTTCTAGTTTACGCCAGTTGCTGGCTCAAAAGACACGAGCCTGCAGCATTCCTTTGCGCCCTTTTAAATAGCCAGCCAATGGGCTTTTACACGCCCTCTCAACTCGTGCAGGATGCCCGTCGGCACCGTGTTCAGGTCCGCCCAATCGATGTCATGCACAGCCTGGTCGAATCTTCGCTAGAGGATCTTCCAGCGGTACCCGCGGTGCGTCTTGGGATGCATCTGGTGGAGGGGCTGCGTGCGAGCGCTGCGGATAGCATCGTGAGAGCCCGTGAGGTCGCACCATTCGACAGTGCGGATGACCTGGCTAGGAGAGCGCACCTGGAGCAGCACGAGATGAAGCTGCTCGCCGCTGCAGACGCGCTGGGCAGTCTCTCTGGCCATCGCCGCCAACAGGTCTGGGATGCAGCGGGGCTCCACGCTGTACCTGAGCTGCTGCATGACGCACCGATCGATGAGGACTATCTTGAGCTGCAGGCCGCACCCGAGGGTGAAGAGATCGTGTGGGACTACGCCTCGACGGGGCTCACCTTGCGCCGACATCCGCTTGCACTGCTGCGCCCGCGGATGGCCGCCAAGCGACTGCTTTCGTCACGAGATCTTCGGCATATCCCGGACGGGCGGGAGGTTCGCGTGGCCGGCATTGTCACGTTGCGTCAGCAGCCGTCTACAGCCAACGGCACTGTCTTCGTGAGCTTGGAAGATGAGTTCGGTGCGATCCAAGTGATCGTGTGGTCGGCCTTGCGCGATGAGCAACGCAGTGTGCTCTTGGAGTCCCGACTCTTGGCGGTGAAAGGGGTGTGGCAGAAGCGCGGTTCCGTGTGCAACCTGATCGCACATCGGCTGGTCGATCTGACGCCGTGGCTCGGACGGCTGGGAAAATTGGGAAGTCGCGACTTCAAGTAGTCCTCTCGCGACACACGTCCGCAGGTTTTGGACAGTAGCGGGCGCGCAGCCCATCAGGGATGTGGCAACTGCGGCCACGGCAAAGAATCTGAGAGCGCTCGCTGAAGCCGGCCGCCAAGAGGTATCGTGTGAGCCCTTGGGAGGAATCCGATGCAAATAATTCAAGACATTGCCGTTTGGCTGTCGGAGCAGCCGGCGTGGCTGAGCGACTGCGCTCGCAGACTGATCAATCAGGGCAATCTGACCGATGAAGACCGGGCCGACCTTGTCGCGCTAGTCAAGTCCCACCATGGTCTGACAGACCCTATGGGCCGACAGCCAGTCCCCATTGACCTCTCGGCAATTCCCGAGCACCCGCAACCAGGCGCAGACATTCGGTTGCGAGCGCTTCGCGAGCTACAGCACCTGAATGCCCTAGATTCCTCCCAGTGCCTCACATTCCAGCCCGAAGGGATCACTGTCGTTTACGGCTACAACGGCACCGGTAAGTCGGGGTACGCGCGCGCGCTTAAAAAAGCCTGCCGAGCTCGCAGTGTTGAGGCCGTGTACCCCAACGTCTACGCGTTTTCGGCGACAGTGGGCACGCCAAGCGCCACCATCGATTGGCTGCAAGCCGGTGAGCCGAAAACGGGGCAATGGATTGATGCCACCGAAGCTCCGTCAGCGTTGTCACAGATCTCTGTATTCGACTCAAACTGCGCAAGGGTCTTCCTCGACAGCCAGGCGCAGGTCCTATTTGTCCCTGGCGGTCTGGAAGTCATGCATGGGCTTGCAGCGGAGATGACAGAGATCCACGGGCGGCTCGTGGCTGAGATGCAGGGAGATAGTTTGGACCTCAGCCCGCTTTCCAACCTCGCTGGGCCGCATGTGGTGGGCCGGGAATACGAACGCCTGAGTTCTCGCAGTACGCCGCAAGAGTTCCAAGCACTGGCCAGTCTTTCGGAAGTTGAACGTCAGACCCAGACCGCCCTGCGAAAGCTCTTCAACCACCAGGATCCCGCCCGGCAGGCGGAAGGTATCAGGCGCCTGTTGCGGCGGATGTCCAGTGTCACGCAGGAACTTTTGGAGTGCTCCCAACAACTTCAAGACGTCGAGATACAGCAGCTACGCCAAGCGTTTGCCGCATTCGTTGCGGCTGAGGGCGCATCCAAGCTCATAACCGACAAGTTGCGTGCAGATGGCGCTCTAGTCGCAGGCACTGGATCGGAACCTTGGGAGGTGCTGCTTCGAAGCGCGATGACATTTGTGTCTACGCAGGCATACCCGGGCCACTTGTTTCCAGGTCCTGACCAGGGTGCCAATTGCGTTCTGTGCCAGCAGCCACTCACGGAAGAGGCGTCCACCCGACTGCGGTCCTTTGTGCAGTATCTGGAGAATGATGCCCAGCACCAGCTCGCGCAGCAGCGCGCAACCACCATCCGGATACTGCGCGCCATCATGGCCTTGAGCCCCGAGTCCCTTCCAACAGACACCGCACTGCTAGATGAGATCGAAGAAGATGAGCCAAAGCTGGCTGCGTCTATAGAGGCCTATGCAGTGGCGTTGGCGGCCCGGAAAGCTAAAGTGGTCCAGATGGCTAGCTCGAGGACGATTGGGACACTAGAGCCCCTCCCTGAGCCTCCATTTCAGGCAATCGAATCGTGGGTTGAGCAGAGGACTGCGGTGGCACTGGCGCTGGAACAGACGATGACTCAACAGGAGCGCGCGGAGAAGCTTCAACAGCTCGCAGATCTGGACTCTCGAGAGCGTCTTGGCCCGCTGCTTCCACTCGTTCTCCAGGCCATCGAACAGTACAAGCGCAATGGTGCATTGATGGGGGCAATTCGCAGCTGCAGCACCGCAGCTTTGACCCGTAAGACGACTGAATTGTTCGACGCTCATGTTACTGAGGGGCTGAGAACCGCGTTTACCAACGAACTCGGCGTGTTAGGCATCCCGAACCAGCAGATCCTGCTCGAGATGATTGGGCAGAAGGGCGGCCGTCTGCAGCAGTTGAAGCTGCAAACCACTCCGCCGTTCTCTAAGACCCGGCTATCGCACATTCTCAGCGAGGGAGAACAGCGCGTCGTCGCCTTGGCGATGTTTCTTGCCGAGATTGGTGTTGGGCCTGGCAACTCCGGCCTGATTTTCGATGATCCAGTGTCTTCACTTGACCACCGCCGTAGAGATCGAATCGCACGACGGCTGGTCGTAGAGGCGAAGAAGCGGCAGGTCATTGTCTTTACTCACGACTTGGCGTTTGCACTGGCACTGACTGACTACGCTGATGACCAGGGGGTGAGTTACGCACACCGTCACCTGTCAGCCAATATGAATCGCAAGGGCCTGGCCTCTGAAGACTTGCCATTCGAGGCCAAGAAGATAAAAGGCCGCATCGAGGACCTTCGCGCGCTTGCCGCTCGAGCCAAGACAGCCCTCGAGACCAGCGCTGATTTCGAAGGATACAACGACCTTGTACGCAACGGCTACCGGCGTATGCGTGACACTTGGGAGCAGCTCGTAGAGGACGTCTTATTGCAGAGCACAGTGCGGCGCTATCGAGTGTCGGTTGAGACCACCCGGCTGCGATCTGTTTCGGTAGAAGACGGCGACGCTAGCGCCGTGTACAACGGCATGACTCGATGCTCCATGTTCACACATGAAGGTGGAACCGAAGCCCCTCCGACACTACCTGAGCCTGCTGAGTTCGCTGCGGACGTTGAAGCCCTTGCAGCCTATGCGAAGCAGCTGGAGGAACGCGCCAAGGTCACCCAAGAGCGAAGGAAGCTGGCCGGCCTGGGAGCCTAGCGACAAGTTTCTTGGGCGTTCAGAGTTCTTCAACAGGTGGTCGCTTTGATCCCTAGCATGCCGTTGTCTTTATGTGCGGAGTCGTTCAGCTGGGGCGAAACACAGCTGAAGGCAAGCCAGAAAAAAAAAGGCCCGCGCGAGGCGGGCAACTTGCACTTGCAAGGGAGGGAGGCCGGTGAAAGCACCGGCGGGAGGATCGTACACGCACAGCGAGGGCCTCGGCAAGCTTCTGCGGTGTTCCCCAACGTGCGCTCAAACCATCGCAGAAAATCGCTTAGCAGCCTCAGCTGGGGCCGATGCGAAACACATCCACTCCCGAAGCGTCTCCAACTGGTTGCGGTAGTCCTGTCTAAAGAACTGGAACTGAGCCCAGGTCCAGTTTGGCGGAGCAAGCATCTCGTACTTCGATCGCTTTGCTCTGCTGACTGCCTCGCGAGACAACTCTGGTGTCATGTGGGCCTGCAGGTGGTGCCGCAATGCATCTCCTCCCTTGGCTTTGAATCCGGTCCCAGCCAGTGCGACGAGTTCCCTCAGCTTCGAGATAGCCATGCGTTCCAGCGCTTCTTGCGCCGAGGGAGGGGGACGCTCGCGCGCCAGCCCGAACTCGATCATCTGCTTTAGCTGAGCGGTGTTCACCCCTTCCAGATCATCGAAGAACTGATTCGACTTCCAAGACACGGAGAGGTACCGGTTGAACAGGGTCGCTGGGACACGGTCTGCGAGCTGAAACAGCGATTCGACGTCTCCTTCTTCGATCTCCAGCGACTCGAGGCTCGCGATATGGCTGTAGTTGGCGTAGGTGAGTCCGCCCCGGGCGTATAGCTCCTCTCGCGCTGACTGGACACTCCATTCTGGTTGTTCCGGCAGACATGGGGCACCAGCACGCAGGCCTTCAGCGACGGCCCGCGCATCCCTTCTAAGCGTCAACCAGGGAGGCCACAGAAAGCGCGCCTTCACGTAGACAGCGAAGACGTCCCAAATGCTGGTGTCAGCGTCCAAGAGGCGCATGCATCGCACGGCTTGTACTTCACTGACAGCGTGCACTATGACCAGTCGAGTGGAATCGCTGGTAGCTCGAAAAGCGTACAGCTCGCAGGGCTCTCCGTTGATGGTCCCAGGTACCCGGCCCACGGGTCTGTTTGGGACATGGGCTGTCCCAGGAACGAACGCCTCGTCGACCAGCGCGCGCTGCCCATCGACAACTCGCTGTTCCCGCTGGGCGAGGACCTCCGCATGCTTCGACAGCGCCTCTGCGTTTGGGGTCATCACTCCGTCTGGGCCTGTGATCCTGAACAAGTACCTGATCCAGTATTGGCGGGGCCCCGACTCCTCACTGCGCTGTACGACGCAGCTTCCGGCCGTTGCATCGACGCTCATCACCCGGCCCTCGAAGGTGTAGCTGCCGGAGCCCCCCGATAGCCGCTCAATCTGTACTGGGTTGCCATGCAGCGCTGCGCGTCTCAAGGCATTCAGGAACTCGTTCATGGCCCAGCCCGGCTCACACGCCATCCGTTGCTGCGGGCATGCCCTTGGCGAGGTTTTGCATCTCTGGGGGCGCGTCTGATGAGATCAGGCCCCCGGCGCGCAGCGCGAGGTGAATACGCTCCGCAGTCTTCTTGCCGACCCCGGGCGTCGAGCAGAGATCTGGAACGGACGCATTGAAGACGGCATGCGCGCTGCCGAACCTCGACACCAGGGCCTTTGCTCCCGTGGGCCCTATGCCTGGAAGCCCCTCTACGAGGAATTGTGTCAAATCTCCCAGATCTTTGGGCTTGTTGGCGCGCAGTGCGACCTCACAGCCCAGGCCTTCCTGCAGATGGCGCGCCAGGGTGACCAGAAGCAGTGCAGTTTCCGTGGCATTCGGGACGGTGACCACCGATACCCCCTCGATGGCCATCAAGTAGGACAGCGCCCCTCGGATCGCGTCGGGAGCGATCGCGGAGCGGGTCGCGTACGGGTTGCCTTCAATGATGAAACATTGGCGCTCATATTCGTCCTTCATCCGCCGCACTTGGGCGAACAGCCTGCGATCCATGATCGAGGCCACAAAGTCCGTAGCATCCTTGCGCTCAACGCCATAGTGCTCATGCGGTAGGTAGTCGGCACAAGGCAGCTCTTTCACCTCCACGGTGATCCCCTGCGTGCGGTGCAACTCGGCGAAAACCGGGGAGCGGCTCTCCCGGCTGTCGATGATGATGTGGGGCATAAGGTTTTCTCCTGGCCGGGCTGGCATTGTGCCAGCCGTGCTGCTCCGCCGGCATCTGCTTGCAACAGCCTGGTGTTGCACGCGCACCAGGTGACCTGGCCGGCCTGCTGAGCGTTGTTTGCCGGCGCTATGCTCACCGGTTGCGAGTTTCTGCGATAGACATGGATCGATTGATGGCACACCTACTTTTCAAATGGGCGCTCAGCGGCGAACGCTACGTCTTCACCGGGCAGGCCACTACCTCCCGAGGTCAGGTGCCCGAAGTTGATACTGAGCTGGTGGCAATCTGGTCCTGGCTGCAGAAGTGGAAAGTCCGCACGGGTGAATTCGACTGGACCGCAACCCGCAGGACCGTCACCTCAAAAGAGGAGGTCCTCGCGGTCGAGAAGGGGGCCCTGGTCGCCGACGGATCCACGGTGCTGCATCCGGTGGAGACGCGCCTGGTGCTATCCCTGCCGGAGAAGGTGGCGGTGCAGTTTCGATTCGAATTCAACGTGGTGGACGACAGGCGCTGACGTAGCACCGGCCTGCCCGAAAGGGTGGTCACAGAACACCTGGCGGCCGCGGAGCCGCCTGGCAGTCAGGGTGTGAGCAATGGCAATCGGTCGTGGGCAAACAGCACGCCTCGTAGTTCGTCGCGCTCGACAGGGCTGATCTGCCCCAGGTCGTACAGGCCGTACACGTAGTACAGGCCTTCATTGACCAACACCCCCCGCTCCACTTTGTCGGCGCTCGTGAATTTGCCCAGCAGCTCCAGCCAACGACTTCTGCAGCGGTCGTTGGGCATTACCTCAGACAGGGTCTCGGTGATCGCTGATGGCATGTGTGATCCTTCAATGTGGCGAGAATTTTCGCCCAGCTTCAGGTCGCGCACTTAGAAGATTCACCACCGAACATCAAGCGCTGTGCCCGGCCGGAAGCAGAAAAGCCCTGGCGTCTGGTGACGCCAGGGCTTGGTGCTGGTGTAGATCTGATGAAGCACCAGCTGCTCGCGGTGCTCCCTTCGATCTGGGCGGCCCCGATCAGAGCCGAAGGCCTGGTCGTGAACTGCGTCCAGGTGGGCCGTAGAGGGCGTGGAACTGGCTGTCGTAGGCAGCAAGCCGCCTTTCCTGCTGACCTGGTGTGCTGCGGCCAGCGCCGGCGGTGGCCAGGGAGTTCGCTGCGCGACCTGGCGAAGCCTGCGCTGAAGCTGGCGTGGGGGATGGCCGCGTGCCGGATGCACGTGCTTGGAAGCTCATGGTCTGGGTCCCTACTTTGCGAGGCGACCCAGTCCCTCGGAGCGGTGTCGCCCCTGGGGTGAAAGTGATTTCTTGAGGCCGCCCTGGACGGGCAGCGGGATGTGCACATGGATGCACGTTCAAAGCGCGAGGCCGTGAAACCGCTGCAGGCTAGCTGGAAACGTCCACCCTCGCAAGCAGGTGAGTGCCTGGGGCCTTGGGCCGCGCAGCGACGCAGACAGTTGCCAAGGCTGACGAGTTCGCTATGCTTTCCGTCTCCCAGGGCTTTCGGCCTTGACGGTGCGTTGTATAGCACCCCCGCCCCCGTTCACGGGGCGTCCGATTCGCATGCGCAAGGCGCAACTGAACTGATTGCGCGCAGACCGCCTGCTCAACCTCGCCCTTCGGCGAATCAATCCCCGATGGGCCTTGTTGCCCCCGGCGCCAGGTCCATCCCAATTCCGAAAGGATCGCACTTTGGAACAACCTGAGAGCCGAACAACCACCGCCGTCATTGCTGCGGCCGGCGAACTGCTGATTCGCGCAGCTGCTCGGCTGGGCAACTTGTCCGCTGCAGAGCAGGCACGACTGAACGTCGCATCAGAGGGCAAGCTGATCGATGGCCTCACCTGGGCAATTCAGGCTGCCGTCGAGGTCGCGCCCGAGCTCCGCTCGAGCCTGAAGCGCCATCCTCCGCAGGGCTTCATCGGCAAGTTCTAGCCGTCCCTTGCGCGCCTACGGGCGTCTTGGGCATAGGATATTCATCAACCCAGAGGGGCACTAGTGCCCGACGGGTGGCGGTGCCTCTCGTAGCCATTGAGAGACCAATGACATCCACTAATTCCGCAACTATCCGGCCTGCAGATACTGCAGACTTTCTGCGCATCCTGGCGAGCGCGACGGCTGTCTCCATCGACAACGGGGCGCAAACTTGTGCCTGGTCCGTGGCGCAGGCCTCGGGCGAATGCGACAACCAGGTTGTGCGCTTCACCTGGTCCAATTCCGAGCACACCTTCGAATGCATCCTGACCGAGGGCGGAATAGCCGCCGGCGGATTTGAAAGCGACGGCACCTTTGTGTGCGATGACCATGAAGGCAACCGTGCAGAAATCAGGATGCTGCTAGGTCATCGGAGCCCTCGGGGTCGGTCACCAGAAAACGTCGCAGTGCTGGACAAAGCGATCGAGGCGCTATCCCCTGGATCCGCGTCGCGCCCTGAAGCTCTGGCAGCGTTGACCGCTCTGCGAGATGACCTGCGAAAGCACGAGGAACAGATGGCTTCAAGGGAACGGTGCCCGACTGGAGCCGACTACAACTGGCTGGTCGACCGCATCGGCTTGGTCTGAGCACCTAACCGCCGCAGTCGCGACGGTACTTTCTTCAACCCCCACGGGCGCTGCCCGTGGGGCAGTGCCCATCTTCAGCCAACAGGATTCTGAAAATGGACATCATTGCCAACACAACCCCAAAGCCGCCTCCGATTTGCGCAGCCCAGAGCTCCGAGGGTCTGGCCTGTGCAAGGGCCGCAAAGTGCTACACCGTAGCAGTCACTGGTGGCGAAGGCCTACCCACAGCTCCTTTCATGGCTCGCTTTGAAGTGGACGAGCAGCTGGCGCGAGAGATTGTCAGGCTCGCAGCGGTGGTGGACGAGAATCACGTCTACAAGCTGGAGCGGCCAGACTATCGTGCCCAGTTCCTCCGCCACGATCCGGCGCCCTACCCGCGCAGCTCTGCGGATGGTGCTGATCTGATCCCACGGCGGACTGATCGCGACATGCTGGTGGTGACAGTCGACGAGTTCTACTTCAGCGCTTTCTGCAAGAACACTGACGTGGCAGTCGAGACCGAGGCCCAGCCCATCGCTGTGCTGGCGGATCACTTCGGCTTGGCCTACAGCTATTCACCCCTGTCCGGCGTTTCCATCGGGCAGGAGCCATCGACACAGCTGGAACGCGACATCGACCGCGCGCTGCTGCTGAGGGCTCAAGCCTTGGCCCTGCTGCAGGAAGCTCAAGCGATTGATCGCCTCAAGCCATTCACTGTGACCCACACCCATCGGGAGGGTGAGTCCACCTACGTGGTGTGGGCCCCCGCAGCGCTGACTCAGGGCCAAGCCGAGGCAGTGCTCGAATGCAATTTCGAGCCAGACCGCGACGAGACCCTGGTGATCGAGGGCCGCCATACGCTCGAGGAGCTTACTGGCGTGGCCATCGGCTCGCGTCTTCTCGACATAGTCGGCGCCGACGACCACTTGTCCTATGCCCCGGCATGACCTCGCGCGCCTGCTAGCCAGTGCGTCACGGACCCACTAGGGTCCAGGGGCATGCATCTCTACCGTGCAGGCCGCTTTCCATGCTGTCAGCACGGCGGGAGCATCGTGCGATGGTGCACAATCATGGAAGCGTCGCCCTCGGGCGACCGCTTTCCAAAAGGTCGACCGACTTGGGCCTTTTGGAAAGCGAGTTTCACGCGACCTGGCTTGCCTGGTCAACGAAGGTCCCAGCTGGGGACTGAAAACATCCAGCGCCAACAGCCTCTACGAGGCGATTCAATCCCTGATGGGCATTCGTGCCCACAGGGCCAGTGCCCGTCTTCAACCCCTTGGAGATAGGTTCATGAAATTCAACATGCCGTCCGGCAATGGCTCCGGCACTACCCCATCCCGCCCTGCCCTGGCGCTCTCGCCACTTGGCGACGAGATACAGCCCGCTGTGGTGCTGCTCACCCCGTCGGAAGTGGAGCTGCTTGCGGCCGCTGTGCAGTGCTATCGCGACCTGTTGGCTTCTCCGACTTCGGCCGATCGCGATGCCAATGGTGACGAGTGGGCAGATCGTGAAGTCCTTCAGTGCGACGCCCTGCTGGGGGACAAGCTGAAGGTGGTCTCCCAATGACGATGGGACTTTCACCCAACGCGGAGACGCCCATCCGGCAGCTGCGCTGCGAAAGCAGCTCATGCGCGATAGGCGGCCTGGCCCAACCCATCCCACTGCGTGTGCTGCAGGCCATCGGCCTTCACATGTGCCGGCTGAACGATATCGCTGCTGCCCTCTCAGGGGTGCGGCGCGCCCGCGGAGACGGGCACTTTCTGGCCGTTGAACTGGCGGATCGGGCTGGGCGCATCAGTGCTTCTCTCGATGCGCTTGGACAGGTCCATGACCTGGCGGAGGCCAACAATGTGCGGTTCGCCTTTCTCGCCGAGATAGCCGACCGCGGAGTTCCCGACTTCACACACTTCGGCTGGGCCACT
Organism: Acidovorax sp. LjRoot118; assembly: GCF_964253575.1. Taxonomy (NCBI): domain Bacteria; kingdom Pseudomonadati; phylum Pseudomonadota; class Betaproteobacteria; order Burkholderiales; family Comamonadaceae; genus Acidovorax; species Acidovorax sp. LjRoot118. The sequence continues at coordinate 179,191 of NZ_CAXURB020000002.1, read as the reverse complement.
GAGGCGCTGCCGGGCTGGTGGCGTGAGGCCCAACAGCTGGCCTCGCAGCCAACCTCTGGATAGCGTCGAACCGACGTCCTGGAATCTATTCACCCGGATGGGCACCAAGTGCCTTCCGGGCCGGGTGCTCGTCTCTTTCAAGTGAGAAAGCACTATGTCCAACGTCCCAATGGGGCAAATCAACGCACAGGTCAAAGACGGGCTTCTGGTGCGCGTCGGCATACCGCACAAGGGCGGTAAGCTGGCTTTTCATGCATTCAACGAAGGCTACTCGGCCATGGTGAGCGCGAACGCCTTCTGGAATCCGAAGAAGGGGGAATTCGCTGTGCCCGAGGCCTCGGACCTGTACGAGGTTCCGTTCGCACTCGACTCCGCGGGCTTCGTTGCGGTCTCGCTGTACCAGGCCAAGGGGCGGCAGCCCGGCATTGCCGGGGTGTTCCCTTGGACCTTCCATCAGTACATCGAGCTCGCCGGCCTTCTTCGACCTGAGTGGTTCAGCCAACCTGACCTTTGCGCGGAGCCGCAGCTCGCCGCGAGCCCGACGGAGGTCGACTATCGCGTTCGAGCAACAGCAACGCTGCTTGAAGGAACGCTGCGAATCATCTACGCCTGGCAGAACGAGCTGGCCAAGACCTGCTCCAACGACACCGTGGCGAGCATGCTGCCGCCGCCGGTGCCCATCCTTCAAGGGTGGTCCACAAGCGACTACCAGCGCAGCCTTGATCTTCTGTTGCAGGTCTGGCAACGCTGGGAGCCGTGGCTGGCACCGCCTCGCCTAATCGGGCTGGGTTCGGTATGCCGCCGCGATCTCCACCATCCAGAGCACGGTCTTTACGCCGTCCTGCGGTCGCTCGACGGGAAGTTGCCGGCGGCGTCCAAGGTTCACCTGTTCGGGGTGAAGGGAGCCGCGCTCCAGGAAGTGCAGAAGCTGGGCTGGGTAGGCTCGGTGGACTCAATGAGCTGGGACTTCGCAGCGCGCGTGAAGGCACGCAGCGCTGGTCACTCCAACACCTTCTCCCATCGGACGAAGGAGATGACCCGGTGGATGTCCGCTGCAGCCGCCCGGGTGATGCAAACAAAGGGCTCGCAGCTGCCTCTCAGGCTGTCTGCCTGAGTCCATTCTTCTGTGTCGGTCACCTCGTGGCCGGCGTTCAATCCCAGACGGGCAAATCCGGCCCGATTGGGCTTGTGCTCGTCTTCATTTCTCATGGAGATCGAAATGTACAAACTACCTGAAGGCAGGTCTTCTCTTCACGACCACTGGTCTGGTTGTGAGCGGCGTGGGTTCGTCCCCACCGCGAACCAGCAGCTGGTTATCGCCGAGGTGCAGTCTGCACTTGATGCCGGGCTGTACTACACCAGCGAAGTCCGGGAGCACTGCGCTCGCGCAATTGGCCTTTCCGAAGAGGCTGACCAGGCGAACTTTGAGAACTTTCGCGTAGAAGGCGGCGTCTTTGGCATGGACTGCTACTACGCGCGGAGGTACCTGGATGCTCGCAAGGTCCACGCTGCTGAAGACGATGCGCGCGCAAGACTGCGCCCGTTTGTTGGTCAGAGGCTGGGCACGATCGTGTTCAGCGACTACAAGCGCTGTACTGGCGCTTTCATCTCAAAAGTGGAGGCAGAGAAGCTTGAGCTGCAATGCAAGCGGGGCTCCCACCTCTTGACCTACGAGGTATCCGTTTTGAACGTGAAGCACGCGATCGACCGCGCCGCCGAGAAGAAGCTCCGCAAGGATGACTTCGACGGCTTCGCGCCGCCAGTGGACACCCCTGCCCTGCCTGCGGTGTCCGAGTGTGTTGGCCAGTCGGCCCTGTTCTGAAAGGAGGATGAGCATGGTGAATCCACACCTTGGCGCCGCTGCGCCCGTTGCTTGCTACGGAACGTGCGAGGCCCCGCTCACTCTCGAGCAGGGCCGCGCAAGGGTCCGCAAAGACTTCCTTTGCTTTGCCAGCCTGGTGATGAGCCAGGTCCAGCTGCCTGATGGCCACTCGTTCGCACAGGCAACATCCCGTGCACTGGATCAGCAGCTGAACTGGAATCTGGGTTGCGAGATCTTGTCCTCAGACGCAGGGCTCAGCGTATTCGGGCGCCGCGCTGTCTACGACAGCAGCGATGAGTCTCAGCTAAAGGTGGAGGTTCGCTACTTTCACCCGGAGCTGCATTACAGGCCCACGATGAGAAGCTCGCCGAGAGTCTCTCGCCAGTACAACGACGGCTTCGCCGTCCACCTCTGGGTGGACCAGGGGCGGCCGTTTTGGGGAATGCACAGATCCCTCATCGCAGGGAGCGAATTTTGCAGGAACCAGCCATCACCTGAGGCTTTGGCTGAAGAGGTTGTCATCCGGCTGCGTCTTGCGATCGAGCGCCGCACCACGCCGGCCTCCATTGCGGCGCTGGCCAGCTGATCCTCTGGATCAGCAATTACGGTGCACGCCACGGGCCTTCGGGCCTGTCGCGCGCGCCAATAAATGCACCCAGGACACATCGGTAGATGTGCCTGGGCTGCAGTTCATCCACTCGGACGGGCACCAGTTGCCCAACTGGGCCGGTACCGTCCTTTGCAGGGTTCAGGAAAATGGCACCTATGACTCCAATCATTTCGGATTTGGTGGCTCGACTTGGACAGCCGGGTCGAGAAAAAGGACCTGGCATATGGGTCTACACCACTGTGCAGGGAGCGGCCACTTTGAACAAAGGTGACGACCACCCTCTGAAGAAGATCGGGCAATTCGCCACAGACGATCTGGCTCGGAAGGCGTGCGAAGATCACTTCAAGAAGGCTATGCGCGCAATGCTGAACTTGGGCAAGAAGTTGCCTGATGTTCGGTATGCGTGACTGCAATTCAACCAAGAGCCCCGCGCTGATCGAAGGATCAGCCGCGGGGCTTTTTCCTTGCTGCACGGGCTCTAACGAGAGCTCCTTGCAGCATTGGCGATATTCAACCGCGGGATCTATGTGGGTCATCTCTCCGACTCCGCGTCGAGAGCGCATTTCTCTTTTCGCCTGGATAGGCCCCATTCAAAGGTTTGCGCACCGAGCTACTGGCGACACCGAAAAAATGGTCCTCGGCCCCGTGCAAAAGGGCTCTTGACATGGTGGACATGTACCCTAGTATCAGTGCAAGAATATTGCAGATAGGACGAGGATGTGGCCAAGAAAATTTGGAATTTGAATTACGTGGTGGGCAACCCTGCTATGTTCACGCGGGTAACCAAGTACGCAGGCAATCCAATGTCCCGCGCCGAGGCTTTGGCCAGCGCGGAAAAGATTGCTGCCAACGGGGGTGGCTGGCGCGTGTGGGTAGAGCGCACGGACACCGCCGAGCGCATTTTCGAGAGTGCCGCTGAGAAAGGCCATCGGGCCGAATTGGTGTCTAGCCAATGAGAGAAATGATGTCGCTACCAGATCGCCTCCTGTCAGGAACTGCTTGCCCGCGCACTATCTCCAGCCTATGGGAAGAGGGGCGTGTGGAGACGACCACCGCTGGGGAGCGCCAGTTGCTGTCGCTAGTACTGCCGCCCTGGCAACGCCCGTCGGTTTGGGATGTCGAACGCCAGCGGGCCTTCGTTGAGGGCATCCTTCTGGGATTCCCGCCTGGAGCCATCGTCACTGTCGCGCCGGACTGGTCTACTGGCTCTGACGGCAAGGTCCTCGTCAAACCTGGTTCGAACTGGCTCATCGATGGGCAGCAGCGCGTAACTGCGATTCAAGAGTTCATTGAAGGCCGTTTGCAGGTGTTTGAAGGCGTGCTTTATGCGGCCATCCCCAGGGCGGAGCAACTACGGCGGTTTGACAGGGTGGTCTTGACGCGCATCGAATTGCCCGCCACCACCGACGAAGCGACTCTTAAAGGCCTATACCGCCGCATGAATTACGGCGGTGTTACCCACACCCAGCACGACTTGGATCGGCTGGAAGCTGCGGCGGCTGCCGCTTGATAGGAAAGCATCATGACCGCAACTTGTGAGGGCACGGATGCGCCCTAATCACATCAGCATCGGAAGCCCATTTGCAACGATGGCGGGCATTGCATTGGATACACCGATTGGCGGTATGGCCGGGGTTTGCCGGGGTGGCCCCACCGCGTTCTTGCCGTCGCTTCGCCAACAATGATCGAGAGTTGTGAGGGCCGGGATGTGCCCCAAGTACATCAGCATCGGAAGCCCATGTGCAACGATGGAGGGCATTGCATTGGCTATACCGATTGGCGGGAGGGCCGGGGTTTGCCAGGGTGGCCCCACCGCGTTCTGTTCGTAGCGACGCAAACAATCTGAGCGGAAAGATGATCATGCAGATCAACAAGCCCAAAGGGCGCCTGGCCAAGAGAATGGCCTTTTACGCCCTCAATCGCCGCAAGGCGCAGGGTCGGTCTTTCCTCAGGCAGCTTCGCGCTGCCCTCCCCGCAAAAGCCGAGCACCAGCCCGTTGCCCCTCTCTCCACTGTGTACCAGGGTGAGTGGGAGGCTCCGACCTTCGAAGCCTTCCGTGCTGGCTCACGTATCTGCACGGAAAGCGACATGTCGATCTACGTCAGGAACGCAACCGGTGGTGGCTTGGAATTGGTTGCAGGCTACGTTCGTTTGAGGGCGATGCTGGACGTGCAGGGCAAGGCCTGGGTTCGCAACACATCGACCGACGAACAGCTTGAAGTGCATGAGGTGGGAGGCCAGCTGTTGGCACTGACGCCTGATGCAGTTGCTGCAGTGCAGTCTGTGGCCGCTACCTCTATCTGCCATGCCGCGAAACGCTGACAATGGAAAGAATGAGTTGATTACGAATGTGTAGTGATCCTGCAACCAGAACTGACAAGGGAAGGAGAGCAAGGCGTGCTTCGAAAAATTTGGGATCGCTATACGCTTACAGCAGCACAGTATTGTGCGAAGTATGGCCACGATGTACGTCACTGGCGACAAACAACCGGCCAGGGCAAGTTCGGTGATTGCGAACGCTGCGGCGCAAAAAACGTGCAAGAACCATATTCGAGTTGAAATCAAGGAAACCAATGAGCCACAGTGTCACGCTTTACTGCGAGGAGACCATGCAGATGGTCCACGTAGCGGAGCATTCATCGAGCTGGTTTCGAGGTGCGGACAGCGCTACTGTGGTGGGGGCCTTCTGCCTGGCTCACGCTGGCAAGGATTTGCGAGCAACGCTTCAGCAGCCAGGTGAGTTCCAGAACTGTATGGAATGGGTCGCATGGACGCCTGAGAACTGCAAGGATAGCTACTTCGCTGTAACTGGGCGTGACCTTGCAAAGCTAGAGCTGGAATAGTGAAGGAAAGCAGATCATGTAAAAGGCGACTGACTTTGAAATTCTTCGCGATGTGCAGGCAAGCGGCCTGCACAAGATCCCGCTGGCGAGGCAACCTGTTCGGGTTGCAACGCTGGTCAATGAGGCGGAGTTCATGCAGGACCAGCTATTGGTTCACCACAAGACGGTCTTCTTTGAAGATCGTCTTCATGACTGGGACTGGCGAGATGGGCAGTTTCGCTACTACACGCGCGACGCCGAGAGGGCTGATGTGCTTGTGGTCTATTCCTTGGAAGAAGTTCAGTCCAGCGCCAACTTTGACCCAATGACCGGCGCCGCGTTGGCACAGTGAGATAGGAAAAAAGACAATGGCAGAGCTTGATCGACTGGATGAAATTGCCCGGCAGGCATGGGATGGCAACTATGAGTGCGCAGGTGTGCTGTCTACGGGCGAGCTTCTGTACGTGGCGCTTGCGTCCGGCCGCATGCGGGAGTTAGCGCCTGGTGACTCCATTGCCTACGCGGTGGATCGAGTTGGGGCTGAGTGGATGGCGCACATGTTGAAGGTTTGGCGTGCGACGCCCCAGCCGCAAAGCTAAAAAGGATGATTCAATGGCAAAGTCCTGGGGAGTAGCGCAGTTCTACGGCATGGGATCAATGCAATACCTGCAGGAGTCCGGAGAGTGGCTGGCGGACCGCAATCTTTTCGATGGTGCCCCGATCGTGCTCTTCGAATCAATGGAGGAGGCGGACGCCCGTGCGGCTCAGTTGCCGCAGCATGGGCAACCTCACGGTGTGCAGTTCATGGTAGACAAACAGGGCAAGGTTCTAACTGCCCGCAGAAACAAGTAGGAAGACAGTACATGTTCCAGATTACCCTGACGCCCGGACTTCCCCCCCACTGACAGGCGCCTGCATCTTTCTACTGTGGGACGGCATGCTTTGCGAAGGCGAATTGATCAAAAAGGACGGCCGCAATGTGCTGGTCCACTACAACTTGGCAGCGCCTGGTGCTCCTGAGCGCATCGAGCATGCCGCAGATGGTGGGAAGGTGCTTGGGTACACGCCCATCGCAGACCGATCCCGAGTCACACCAAACTGATCGAGGAATGCACGTGAAAGACAAAGGCCTCATACCAGGGGTGAACATTAGCAAGCCCTTAATTAGAGAGCGCCCCATGAAGCAGTCACAACGGTCGCCCCAAGAGATTTTCAACCGCCTTGGGGACTTGCTCGCTGCTCGTGGTTATGAGAAGTCAAAGGCAAGAGGCAACTTTTACTGGCAATGGCAAATTTCCCCCGAGATGCCAATCTATGCTTGCGACGGAAAATTAGGACAGAACAAGCTTTTCATCGACGCATCGCTGACGGAACTCGCACAGACGTTAGGCTCTATCAAAGGTGTTGTCGCCTCGCGTAGCGGGGTCACAAAAAACCAGAAATTCGAAGCCTTTGTAGCCAAGAAAGTGAATCCACATACTCAACTTGTCGAGTATGAAGGATGGCGATTCCAATTCGTTGACGAGGTATCTGCCAATAAGTTCTTGGATGTGTGTGAGGATTACACGAAAAGCGGCCTCGATGCTGCCAAGTTGAAAGCACAGAGGTTTGAGCAGACCATTACGCGAGCGACGTCAAGGTCGAGCGTTGTGACCTCAAGGGTGGGGCAGGACATTTTTCGAAAGGACCTTCTTAGGCATTGGAAGTCCTGCGCAGTCACGGGGTGCAAAGTGACAGCAGCCTTGCGCGCATCCCACATCAAACCTTGGGCTGCCTGCGACTCAAAAGAGCGTCTTGACCCACTAAACGGCCTTTTGTTGGTGGCGAGTTTGGACGCTTTATTTGACGCAGGACTGATTTCCTTCGAAGACAGCGGGACGATCATCATTTCTCCGCGACTTCTGCAAGACGCTTGGCCAGCGCTCGGGGTTACCAGCACGATGCGCCTACGTAAGCCTAATTCAGCGCATGACCCGTACTTGGCATTCCATCGTGAACATGTCTACAAGAAGTAACTGCAACTAAAGGAAAGCAATATGCCTGAAAAATTAAAGAATCTCTCACTGGGGGCCGACGATATAGAAGCGTTGCTCCATATCCTGTGGCTGCGACTCGTGCATCTTTACTCTGAATATAAGGGGTCAAACAGTGACGATATCGAAATCAACAGGATTAAGAACATCGCTGAGCAGCTCGGTGAAACGTTTAAGATCGTCTTTGAAGAGGGGAAGTCGAAAGTTGCGCCCCGTCGTGGTTCGATGCCTACTTAGAAACCAAGGAAAGCTCCATGTGGCATGTTCTTTTGGCCAAAAGCATGGCCATCTCGCTGGCAATCGTGTTCGCGCCGGCGGCGCTATTGCTGGTCATCATTGCATTCGCGAATGGCGCCTGTTGGGCCTTTGGCGGTCAATGGTGCGCACCATAAATAGGCGAGGAAAGCACCGTGGTCACCAACAACCCCCCGAAAAGAGATATGGCCCGCATTTCGCCACACACAACCGTGTATCCAGCCAAGGCCTGGGCTTTCCCTGCGGTATCGTTTCGCACAGTTGCGGACGCGCTGGATCACATTTCCAACATTCAATCCTATGCGCCGTGCGGAATCTGTTCGTGCCCTGCAGGCAGTTTTGACCGCCACTTCCCCGGAACTCTTTGAGAGGAAAGAAGATCATGCAGATCAACAAGCCCAAAGCGCGCATGGCCAAGAGAATGGCCTTCTACGCCCTCAATCGCCGCAAGGCGCATCCAGTACCTGGCTATTGAATGGCAGCAGATTTACACCGACTGATACGGGAAACGAATCATGACATCTGAGCAGTATTTCGCGGCCTGCTGGCCAATACACAAACAGCTGGCTGATATCGCCGGCCAGACACGCGTTATGGCGCTGGCTAAATCCGCTCACATGGACAATCCAAGGTTCGCAGATGCTATTGCCCGGCAGGATGAGCTCCTCAAAGAGCTTTCCACTCTGGATAGTAAAGTCGTCATCTAGGAAAATCGTGCAAGAAGATTTAAGAGCGCAGTTGGTCCAGTTTCAGTGGGTTGGTTTCGACGAGACCCTTGCAGCTGATCAGAGGGCCGACGTCGAGATGGTTCACGCGAACGGGCAGTGGACCATCGCTTGGATGGGCAATAGTCCTGATATAAATGTCACTGTCGAACGACATGCATTGCTAGGGAATGACTGAGAGAAGTTATGTCGAGATTTTTTGACTATTGCGGTGTCGCTTCAATGCTTGCGTCTTTTGCCGCGTGGGGATCGCTGTATTTTGGATTGCGCCCTGCGCTTTCCTGGGCTCTACTCGCGATCACTTTCGTTGGCGCGGTTTGGTTTATCTGGTACCAATGTCGCCAAAAGGCCTTGGGCCTAGCATATCAGCACGGTCGGTGGGATTTGGCGTTGGCGTGCACTTTGCCCATCGCCTTCATGCTCTCAGTTCCCGTATTGATCCTGAATTTCTTTGGTGCTCTCACCCAATTGCAGTGAACGAAGTCTGAATATGGTTGTGGTGTTTGAGCGGCAGCTTCTCTCGCAGGATTGCTTCACCACGCTCAAGTCAGGCTGGAAGGTTGCTAGTGAAGGGCACTCGTGGAAACTGCGGTCACTGCCTGGCGAGAAGGCGTTCACACAGCGGCTCGGAGGCGCGCCCTTTTGGGCTTGACGCGTAGTCGGTCCAGCTGATACTTGGAGCAAGATAATTCCAAGTACAAAGGGCAGAAATTGCTGAACTCACTGCTGGACCTCACGCCGCTGACCCTTGTCGAGGTGGCGAGCCGAGCCGTAATGCGGGAGGCCTTCCGCAACCCCAGTGGCTGGCGCTTTGAGTGTCCCTACTGGTTCTATCAGCATCTTGATGCGGATGGCATGCTGGTTGTTGCCGGACCAGGGGGGCATGAGGCCAAGGTAAGCGCGGTCGATGTGATGAACCTGATTCCGAGGGAGCCGGTCAAAGTCATGGCGATGCCCCTGGCGACCTTCATGCAACGGCTGTCTCTGGACCCAATTGCCCGGCACAAGACGCTGTCCGCCGACTGCTACGAGCCTGCATCAGTGATGGCGGCCCGGCGCGAGCGCCGCGGAGACTTCAGCTACACCGTCTGGTTTGATCGAGCCGAGCTGAACACCAGCACCACGTTCACGGCGCCGCTTATGGACGGGGAGGCCAGGCGTATCAAACCGCTGACCAGGCGCGCGAATATGCCCGTACGCAACATGACGTCCCCCTCAAACTGGTCGGCCGACAACGCGGCAGCTTTGATCGGCCGCGTCCACTCAAGAAAAGCTACCGCGTTTTTCGACGCTGCTCTCCGGCACAACGCCGTCATGACCTCGAGGCTAGCTGCTTTGGATGCAGCTATTCAGTCATGAGCTGCCCCATTGGCCAAGCGTCAGAGTGCGGCACCGGCCGCCAGAACACCGCTGCCTCGACTGACGGATGGCGCACGCTCACTCAGCCCTGCCCTAGTTGCCCCTGGCGCCTTGATCAGGGCGCCCAGGACATCCCCGAGTTCAGCCTGGCCAAGGCGCAGGAATTGGTGGCGACCTGCCCGAACGAGCGTGGCCATGGCCCGGACTTTGGGGCGGCGCTGTTCGCCTGCCACCAGTCGAAGTCGGGAAGCGAGATTCCCTGCGCTGGCTGGCTCGCCGCCGTTGGTCATGCCCACCCTCACGTTCGCCTTGCTGTGTTGCATGGCCGCCTCGCGCCGGGGGCACTTGAAACGGGGCCTGGGTGGCCTCCACTGCACGATAACTACGGCCAGGTTCTCAGGAAGTTGGAGGCAGGCTGCGTCGACATAGCAGACTCTGGACCAGATAGGTACATCAAAAGGGGTTGACGAGGCACTGAGAGTCGGTACTTTGAATAGAGACCGACGACGAAAATGCAGCCTCTATGAGCCCCGAACCCGAATCCTTCCAACTCCCCCGCTGGGCCTACGTGACCCTCTCGTTCATCACTGCAGCCATTGGCATCGCGGCCTGCGGCGTAACCGCGCAGTTCTTCATCCTTGGCTTGGAGCGCCTGGAGCCTGACCCGATGGCGCGCAGCATGCTCGTGGCCACCGGCATGCTGATGATCGCCACGGAAATGGCGGCTTTCGGGCTCGCGGCCCTTCTACCGGCCAAGAAGCTGAGGTCCCTGCGCATCAAGCTCATCGCCACAGGCATTCTGCTGCTGGCGTTTGAGGCAGCAACGATTTACGCCACCCAGGGCGCTCTGGACCAGGCCAGTGAGGCTGCGGCCTCAGCATCGAGCCAGCGCGCGCTTGAACTGCAGGCCACCATCCACGCCCGTCGTGCAGCTGCGCAGAGCTTGCGCGACAACGGCACACAGCAAAGCGCGAGTTCTAACGCGTGGACGCGCACCCTGGGGGCGTCCGCGTTGCGTGATGCCCTCAAGGTGGAGGGTGAGATAGCGCCCCTCGCGAAGGAAATGGCGCAGCTGCAGGCTGCTGCAAGGCCCACCACGGCCTCTGTTCTTGGGCAGCAAGGGGTGATGGCCTACGGCTTGGCTCGGGGCCTTCTGATCAGCATTATGGGATTGGTCATGTTCGGCGCTGCTGGGGCGCTCATGCGCGAGGCGCTGGTCACTTCTACGGCCGCTAAACCTGAGGAGCCCGGCCGGGAACAGCAGGCGGTGCCTACGGGTAGTGAGCCACGTACCGGCCGTGGCCCTGCCTTGGTGCCGCGCCAAGTTCCCCCGGAAGTGCCCGCACCTCCACTGGACACTGCCGGGCTTGACGCCGGAAAGGAAGGGTGGATTAAGGCACTGGAGAACATCCCAGGCGCAATCGTGGCGCGGAAGCCCCGCTCCACGTCGTGCTAAGCGACCAACGGCCGGCGTCGCCACAGCCCCGGCTGGATGGCAACTGGACCGAAGGTACTGCCATTTGCGGGCGATAAACTGTTCCCGATTTTCAGGAGGTGCTGATGACAAATCCCGAGGCGGGCGACGACGGGTGCCTGGCCGGAGCCGACGTTGAGACGATTAACAGGCGAGAGGCCGATGCGTTGTGCACCTGGCTGGTGACCAGCAATGGATGCATGGCCGCGCGCGTCCTCCCGGATGGGTCTGTGGCGGCACTGCAAGACCTGCTGTTCACGCGGGCGATTGTGTTGGGCTGTGCCGGGGGCGGCTGGGCGCAGCGCTTTTGCTTTGAGGATCGAGGTTTGGCCGACCGGCGCTTCGCGGAGCTGGAGGGCGAGGACGATGTTCCTGCTGGCCACGTGGCCATACGGCAAGGCGTGCGCTTCGCCGCACTGCAGCGGCAGGGCCGTCGCTACGGGTGATGATGGGGACCTTAGTGGACCACTGAAAATTCAATGACAGGAGTGATTGATGATGATTTTTGAATCCATGCGGCGTGAGCTGTCCGAGCTCGTTCGCCTGGTTCGTGAGAGCGCGAACTACTGCACTTCGGTGTCCAGCCGGCCAGAACTGGCCAGCCCGGAGTCCCATGCACTGGAGATTCAGCGCGAGCACCGTATAGCCGAGCTGCGCGCGCGGTTTGGCTTGGACTCGTAGAGGGGCACTGCCATGCCGGAATTCAGGTTCGTTCGCACAATCCAATACACCGAAGTGGTTCGCGTTTCGGCCGAGAGCCTGGAGGATGCCCAGGCACAGGCAGATCAAGCCGATGGCGACCGGATGCACGACGACACGGTCATCTCCATTGAACTCGCTGGGGGGCGTGATGACTGAAGGGGAGCTCGCAGAGATTCATCGACGGCACAGGCTGAAAATCGATGCGGCCGAAGTCATCGAGCGGGCGTTTCGTCGCGAGGCTCAGCTGCGCAAGGGGAGGACTGTCGATGAGTGGCACCAGGCCGAAGTGGAGGCTGTGTGGACAGCTGCCAGCGACTTCGGCCAGCAAAATGGCCTGCGCACGCCCTCGATCGAAGAGGTGTCGGCGGTTGAGCGTTTGGCGTTCGGCCATAGCGACTACGGTGCCAAGTGGGCGCTGTACGTTGCAGAGACGATCGTTGCGTAGCTAGGGTGCTCGCGCCTTCGTTGCTGCGTGGGAGCGGCTTTGAGAATAGGAAGAATATGGCTCAACTTTGTATTCCTGCAGCCTATTGGGACGACTACAGCGACCGCGCGCCGGTAGATGAACCGTCTCAGATGGCAATCGAAGTAAGCCGATCTGGGCGACGAGTGCTCGTTGAAGCCAATGTGGTGCAGCTGGTGTACCTCAAAGGCGATGCTGACCTCTACGCCGAGGGCCACACCGACGATTCACCACCTGCAGTGCTGCGCGGCGCGAAGCGCGTGGCGCAACTGTGCGCAGCGCTCACCGGCCATGCGCCAGCTTGAGCAGAGGTGGAGAAGGATGAAGCAATTGAGCATGGCGCAGCGCGCACTCGGAGACCTGATGAAGGCTGGCGGCCGAGTGATTCATGATGCGAAGACAGGGCGCTTTGTGCTCGACCAGTTTGGCAAGATCAGCCAGGTGGACCAGCGGCCCATTGAGGCCATGCTGCAGAGCGGCGCACTGGAAAAAGACGCATTCGGCCACTGCAAGCTCGTGGAGGAGGCTGGCATGTGGGTGCCCCTGGCCACACAGCACGACTTCGCGCCTGGTGACACCGCCAGATGGCGGAAAGTTGAGCGCGGAGAGCTGAAGTTCTGTGTCGAGGTCACCGTAGTGCGGGCGACGAGCAAGCAAGTGCGGATTCGAACGGCTGGGGGGAACCATCAGGTAGTACGGCCCAGGGCGCTTGAGTGGTTGGAGCGAGCTGGGCATGCTGCGGCGGCAGACTGAAAATGCCCGCGGGCGGACGTGGTTCTGAGGGGGCAGCTACCGTGAGCTTGGTGGCGCACCTTTGCTTTGCTTCATCGGGTGCACGTCTGGCAGCGAGCACTTTCCAGAGCCTTCTCTGCCCCTACTGCCGGGAGAGCTCTGGAAAGCGCCGCCAAGGCCCTTGTAGGGCACTTGGCGGGCTTGTTGTGGCGGCAGCCATGCTTGCGCCACTGCGAGCTGCCCAGCTTAGCCCGGGGGCGGAATGCGGCAGCTCGGTTGCTAAGTTTGGCGATCAGCCATGCATCGACTGTAGCGCTCGGCCCAGGGCCTCCCGCTGCAGCTGCTCGAGGAGGCCGTCAGGAACGAACGCCCAGGTAGCTGGCCGCCCTTCGTAAACGTGCACCGGATCTGGTACCGCGAAATGCACACGAGGGAACTGTTGCTGCAGCTCCTGTAGATCAGCGATGAGGTTGGCGATCACCACGTCCCTTGCGGGTCGCTTGGCGTTCTCCTCGGCCGTATCGATGTTGACCTCGCTTTCCCGTGAGCAGAATTCGAGCTCGAACAGGACGCCCCAGACACCATCCTTGCGAACGATAAAGGTGTCCTCGTCGAACATTTGCAGCTGCAGGCGGTCCAACAGGTCGGCATCGGCCTGCAGCAGGAGCTTGGTACTGACGTTCTCCCCGCCCATGTTGATCTCTCCCCAGCGGTCGGTGAGGTTCTGGGCGATCCGCCAGGTCTCGAATGCTCCTGGTGTTGACAGGCTGTACACACGGGCCAATGGGTCCAGGTTGTAGTGCACGCCGTCGACTCCGTAAGTGCGTTCCATGTCATCAGGGGTCCGCGATTTGACGTAGCTGACGCAGCAGTCGCCCAGGCCATGTCCAGTGTCCTGGTTGAAGAACTGTCGGCCCTCGAGGCGTCCACCGCAGCAGCAGCATAGGAGGGAGCGCACCGGCGTTGCGATGTCCGAATGGATGTGGTTGTTGGTATTCATGAGGTCTCCGGAAAATGGATGGAGCCCCGTCCCATAGGGGCATGGGGCCCCGTTGGGTTGAAATGTTTTGACAATGGCGCGCGTGACGCGCCTGCGCAAGCCTTGCGCATCGACCAATGCCAGCTTTGGCTGACGCTCGGTTGCCGCGGGTTGGGATTCCCATGGAGGGAACGAAGGCTGCGTTCGCGAACGCAGCGAGTGTCGAGGTGATTCTAGCGACTCATCCAGGGGCAACAAAGCGGGTGTGGTGCACCTATAGTTGCGCTCCGCCCACCAGACCAGGCGGGTCATAGCGACCGCAGCGGTTGCCTGGCAGCTGGGGGCGAATTGTTGGCCACGGGCACGTCAGGCTCGCGGATGTGTGCACGGGCGCTATGACTTGTCCTACTTGCCCACGCAGGAGGCAATTTCACCGCTCCACGCGCGGATCTTTTCAGGCGTGCTCGAAATTGACCTGGGCGAGTCGAACTTCTTCTCGCCGCGGATCCTCACGGATGTCGTGTACGAACCTCCCTGGATGGTCCACTTGCCTTCCTCAAACAGAAAGTCGATGCGGGACGTGTTTCGAACAGCAGATGCAGCCTCTTCGACGTTGACGACCAGACTGTTGGCCGCCTGCTCATCGGACGCCTTTTCCGCAGTGCGCGTCTCGAGGACTTCAATGAACGCTGAGTATGGGCGAACGAGGGAGTCTGTCTTTCTGACGTCGAAGGTGATGACTGCAGGCAAGCTTGCCTGCTTGGTCCAAGAGCTCGTGGTGGGGTTGAATGCGACCTTAGTAGGTGGCTTGGCGGCGAAGGATGCCTTGCATTCTTCCACGATGACCTTGAAGTCAGCCAGCGGTTCGGCGGCAGCAGCGAATTGCTGAAGGCTAGCAAGTAACAAGGCCGTGAGAATGAGTTGTTTCATGGTCGGAACGCCTGGAGGTGGTCGCCTTTATTGTGGGGCAAGCGTCGAGCCGGCGGCCGCGCACTTGGCATCAGCGATTGCGAATGCGGGGCGATCGAGGCTCCTTGAGTAGCATCGCGGTATTGGGTAACGTGTGCGGGTTCAGCACTTTTGCCGAGGGAGTTTTGGCCATGACCGATGAAAACAAGAGGGTTGAACTGAAGCAGCTTGCAAAGGTAGTTGTGGAGCAGACTTTGCCCTCGGAGCGGGCCCAACTGCGGGATTGGGTCGCCAAGCTGATTGCGATCAGGGAGGCTGGGGGTGAGACCTTCAGCATGGCCAAGAGGGCCGTTACCGTGACGCTGAGCGACGGCGTTGCAATGTCCATCGTCCGGGCCCTGGCCATGGAGTTGAAGCGGCTGGCGTGGACCGAGAGAGGTCTCAAGTGGCGGGTTGGTTTCGTGACGGCTGTGGTTGGTGCCGTTGTAACAGGAGGCCAAGGGGCGGGTATAGCCGCCCTGGGAGGAGCAATTGGGGTGCCTCTTTGGCTTGTCATTGGCGCCGGCGGCTCATTTCTCACGATGCTATGGGAGGAGTTGGACGGGTCCAGCAAGCCGCACGCTCGGCAGCCACCAGGGTCAAACCCACCCCCACCAGACCGCGATGCCGACGAGAGGCGAGAAGGTTCCACTCCACGCTGGCCGGGCGGCCCCCTCGTGATTGATGTGGAGGCGAAGGACGTGGGCCGAGGGCTGCAGCGGCTAGATAGGCCTGAATCATTTCTTCAGGAAGCATCGGTCAGCGCACCCGCTGAAAAGCCGGAGGCGACCGCACAGCGCAGGCTATGGGTGGGAGACTTGGACGGAGCTCGCTTGCTCTACGACCCCGATTTGCAGATTGACGGTAGTCCTCATGTTTTTCTTTGGGACGAGCGGTCGCGGGAGGTGGTGAAATACGTTCCGCATGTCCTGCGCAAGGTCATCCGTACTTACCGAGGCCCCCTACCTGATGGTCCATTGCAGCAGGAATACCTTGCCTGGTTCGAGACCCATGGGCCGGCGTGGCGCGCATCCGAGCTGCCCTACTACCTACAGCAGGCGGAGGCCGTCGCCCGGCACCGGGAAAAGCTGTCCGAGTTGGGTGTACCGTACGGGGGAGTGCTTGGCCAGGATGCACAGCGCACAGCCGTCACCAGGCGGGTCACACACTGCTATAGCTGCTCGCAGAAGCTGGACGGGGGGATTCGGCTGGCTTGCTCCCATTGCAACTGGATCCTGTGCTCGTGCGGCGCGTGCGGATGTGGGTATAGAGGCTAACATGCAACGATCGTCGCAACTTTTGAACACGCTGGAGAAATGCCTGAATGCGAAGCAACGCTGAGATGGACCCGCAGACCCTCCAGGCGCTGTGGGCGACCGATCGGGACGCCGCACTGCTCGAGTGGTCCTACCGCATGCTGGAGACGCCTTCGGCAATGGAGGATGCCGCTCAGTTTTCGGAGTGGCTGGTCACCCAGTGGTACGGACCGGCAATGTTCTCCAGAGCACTGTCTGCGGCTTCAGGGCCTGCGCCCTTGGTGGATGGCAAGCCGTTGCAGCTTGGGCAACTGCTGATCAGGGTCGACGAGGAGGTCATCGCCTTGTTGCCGGCGAGGGCTCTTCATCTCTTTCAAGAAGGGGTGATCTCACACAAGACCTTCCTACAGCAGCTCCAATCATTCCTCGCTGCATCATAGCCAGGTGCGATGTCATCGGCCGTTGGAGGCGGGTCCACGGGCGACCCCTGCCTCCAGTGCACGTCGGCAGGCGGGGCCTCCAGTGGTCCCATCCTGCGGCGGGGCTTCGTCCGAGCTTTGGGATCCTATTGATGGCTTCGATCTTGGCCAGGATCCCCAGAGCATCTGTCACCGGCAGCCTGAGTTCGCTCCTCAGCTCGCGCACGGTCAGGTGAGGGAAGTTGTCGGGGGCACCTTCGCGCAAGATGATCGGAAGCAGCCGCAGCCGCTCGGTGTCCTCAAGCGCCCGGCGCCATTCTTCCGGCATCCTGACGTTGACAGGTGAGTCCCAGATCGGGCCGAACCTGTTGCGCCGAGCGTTGACGATAACCTCCCGGTGGTCACGCGTGGTTGCGGCGCTTGGAGGCTACTTCGGTTCCACGCCAGCAGCTCGCGCGGCTCCACCGCTCCGATCCTGCTTATCAGTGGACGGGTCACGAACTGCACGGCAAAACTGGGCAAAGGCCTTGAATGCTCTGGGGCGGTACCGTTCGCTTCGGTCGTGGGCTCGCTCATTCGCTGTGCGGGTTGGGATTGGTCCATGGGGCTCGCCACGGTGCTGCGCGCCGTGCGCCAGTCCCTGGCTTGTAGCGAAGCATCAGGCAGGCAGCTCCACGAAAGAGAGCCCATGCCAACCACCGCTCTCCCCGGCCTTGAATGGCGGTGAGCTGGCGTGTGCGTCGTCTTCCAGGAGAGTGGCGTGGATCATGTGGGCATTCGCATCGTCCAGCCGCGCGCGCACGCGGCGCTCTCGGCCCATACCGTCCAGCCGGCCGCGCGATCCACGCAGCAAGACGACCTCCTGCCCTACTAGGGCGCGCACTGCAATCTCCTGTGCCGATGGCTCCCTCACCAACGTCCACCGAGCGCGCGGGCCGAGCATGGTGGCCACCGGCACCACCAACTCAGGAACTCCGGTGAGCGTAGCGGCTCCCGAGTCGACGCTCAGTACCGTTCGCTCGGACTTGTCTTTGCGGCGGGTGGACTCGAGCCACACCTGGCCGGGGCGCACGCCTTGGTCGGCGGAAGGTGCTGCGACGCCAACAAGCGATGACCCCGCTTGGCCGGCAGTCCAAGCTCCGGATGCGAAGGCAATGAGTCCTTTGCGCTTCTGCGCCTGCAGCAGGCGGTCCACAAGACGCATTGCCACATCGGCCTGGCCGGACTTGGGTGCAGTTCTGCCTGGAGCGGCACCAGGTACGCCGTGCTCGATGGCTACCGCCACTATTGCGGCAGCTGTGAACCGGCCTGTCATGGCTGCCAGACAGAACTCGATCTGCTCTTGGGTGGGCTCGAAGCCGAGAATGTTCATGGTTTCCTCCTGGCAGCAAGTATGCGGGGGTTCTTCCCGCGCGCAACCCCAGAACTGCAGGCGCACAGGGTGGGACAGCTGCGCGCCGGCGATGCGCCGTGTTGTAGCTGTAGATCGGTCGCGCGCGACGTCACCAGGGGGCCGTTTGTTGGCGACAAACAACGGCATTTTCATGGGGCGTAAGAGTGTTTCAACCACTGCAAGGCCGGCTTGAGTTTCAACGACGTCGAGGTCAGACTCGGACCCTTGCGGAGGCACGGGCTCATCAGGAGCCCCATCCGCTGAGTAAAGGGGATTGAGCACGATGTGGTACGCGAAACGTGAGGGACTGGAGTTCAGGGCACCTGTGAAGTTGAAGCGCCTGGCGCGCGAGGCCCAGCCCCGGCCGAGATCGGCACCGGTTGCCTGGGAGGCGCTGGATCCTCTGCGAATATGGCCTTCCGATCGACGTCTACCTGCTGGGCCAGGCGAGACCCAGATGCGCAATGCACTGGTGTGGTTCCTGCTCGCGGCGGGCGTGCCGACCCGGGAGGTCGCAGAGCTCTTCGAGCTTTCAGCGTCGCGCTGTCTCAGCATCTCCACCAGGTGCGCCGAGAAGTACCGCTGCTACAGACGTCGATCACCGTTTCATAAGGTGGAGCCTGCAGTGGAGAAGGCGCATCGCCTCGGCCAGGACATGCGAGAGATGCTGGTCGCGGAAGAGCTGCTCGAGGATGACCGGTGGCAGGCCTCGGTGGCCTACTGCCTCAACCTTGGGCGCGAGCATTTCAGGGAGCGCGTCGGGCCTGGGCTGGTTGCCACATGCACGTGCGAGATGTGCACGGGGCGCTTGGCCACGAGTGCCTACACGGCCAAGGTCTACTGGATGGACGGCGAATCCCTCGGTGAGTCCTCGCATACCACCGAGGACCAAGGATGCGCGCATGAGGTTTGACCTGGCGAGCGATCAGACGGCGCACCTGTTGCGCGCTGTGGATGCGGAACACTGTGCTCTCAGGGATGCAGAGCGCCGGGTCGCAAAATCGGCGGCGCCGAGCTTCCAGATCTTCGACTTCCTGCGAACTGATGAGATGGGGCTTTCCCGGTGCATCTCCGCGCTTCTTGATCCTCGCGGAACGCACGGCCAGGGTAGCGCATATCTGGAGCTGTTCCTGGACTGCATCGACTGTGGCCCAGCTTGGCGCTTGGGCCTCGATGAAGCCGTGGTGGACCTTGAAATGCCTGCCAACGGGGCTCGTCGGTACGACATCGAGATTCGGTTGAAGGGGGAGCGCGCAATCGTCATCGAGAACAAGCCCTGGGCCGTGGATCAGCCGCTGCAGCTCACCCACTATGCAATGGAACTGAGCCAGACCTGCAGCCCCGGAGGGTGGAGGCTCGTCTACCTGGGCCATGGGGCTCCCACGGTGCGGAGCATCAGTGCGGAATTGCTCGGCCGCTACCTCGCGGATGGCAGCCTGGTGGTGATGGGTTTCAGGCAGCTGGCTGAATGGCTGGGTGCGTGCGCGCTGTGCACAGAGCCACCGGTGGTGCGTATGTTCATCGAGCAGCTGGAGCAGCTTGTTCGCAAGTCCCTTTGTGGAGAGGTAGGTATGTCTGAAGCCGAGAGCATCAAGGACGTGGTGACGCAATCGCAGGAGAACCTGCGCGCCGCACTGCTGGTTGGCCGTTCGCTGGAGGCGATCAAACAGAGGCTGTTGATCGAGGGGTTGAAGGCCCCATTGGAAGAACGCTTTGGTGCTCAGCTGTACTGGGACACGGGCGCGCTTTCAGCGAGGTCTGCCCGTGCCGCCTTCGGCGTGAAGCTCTCGCCGACAGCGCCTGGCTACGTTCGGTTTGAGTTCTACCAGGGCGACTTGAACGCCCTCTTCTGGGGTGTTCACCGCGTCGAAAAGCTTGTCGATGTCCAGGTCGACCATCCAGATGCAGGCCGCCTGAGGGATAGCTTGCGCATGCGCTTCGGGCCCAGCAAAGGCAACGAGCATTGGTTCTGGTACTGCGAGAACGTGAGCCATCTGGGCAAGCCCGGCGGGAAGCCGATGCCAAAGAACTGGGATTTCGACGAGGAGCCCTGGCTGGGTATGCAGAGGCAAGACCTTCATGTGGGATTCGTGAACGCCGTCGACGCCGTCGTGCGCGCGGCCGCCGAGGCATCGGCCTTCACCATTCTCCAAACACCCTGATCGTGGCGAGCGGCGCGCCTGCAACATCACCCTTGCCTTGAGCCTGCTCTCATCGCATCGAGAGCAAGATCGCCTTCAGCAATGTCCGGCGCTTGCACTTCACCGTTCCGGACAGGCCTGAAGCGGAAGAACGAGGGAGCCCCCTCCTCTGCTATTGGGCACCGGTGAAATCCATTGTTTTGGAGCCAGGCGGCCAGTCGCTTCTCGCCCACCAACTCCACGTACAGCGCTTCTGCGCGAAGCGCACATGTTGGGGCGGATAGGCGCTTGATGATCTCGCTGAATAGGCCCAGGCCGCGCAGTGGCTCGTGGACTTCGATGTTGGCCAGGACGATGGTGGGGCGGCCCTGCGTGGCAACCTTGGAGCGGGACCAGCGTGTGTAGAGCTCCAGGCCTGGCGCGTGAAAGTAGCGCGAAGCGGGCCGGCCGCTCGCAATGCACCTGCCCTCGAAATCGAGCACCCACCCCACATAGTCTGCCGCGAGCTGGCGGACTGCTGATCGGGGATCGGGTGGAATCGTCGGCGACTCGTGCATGCCAAAAGCATACCCTGCTTGGAGAGCGAGCCAGCCACAGCATGTCCGCCGGCAATCGCTGATCCACTGCCGTCCCCTTGCCCGCCGCAGCTGGAACATTTCAGCGCAGATTTGCTGACCACAATGTTCCACCGCCGCGCTTCCCCTCGGAAGCGGTGGAACATATTGGTGGATCTTCGTGGGCGCGGTCGCACCAGTGTGTATTGGCGATACCCACACCTGGTGCAAGTTCCTCCACGCGCTGGCACCCTGTGCGTGATCTGCCAGCAATGGGTAGGCGAGATCTACCGCAGGTGGCCTTGTGGGGCTCAAAGCGTCTAGACACAAGGCGCTTTGTCAGTAGCCTGAATTGCATGATGCAAGACCCACCTATTGAACTTGACCTGTTTCCACTCAGTGCGCTGGAGGAAGCCGTGGAGCAGTTGCACAACGCGACGTCCTTCTACACGGCCGAGCCAATCGTAGAGCAGCTGCTGGGGATGGTGAATTGGCCCGCCGGCGACCGCCGGCTTGTGGACACGAGTTGTGGCGATGGTGTCTTCCTGGGCGCAGCGCTGAAGCTCCTACTGGAGGTTGAGCCGCAGGTCGATGACGCCCGGGTGGCAGGCCTCATTCACGGCTTTGAGATTCACTTCTTTGCCGCCGCCGAGTCGCGCCGACGCTTGGCGCGCATCCTTGTTGAACATGGCCGTTCGGCTGTGAGGGCCGCGTCGATCGCGACCTCGATGGTCACTCACGGCGACTTCTTGCTGCAGGGCCCCTGCTCGCCGACGTGGGATCTTGTGGTCGGCAATCCGCCCTTTCTTCGCTATACGCACCTGCCCTCGATCCTGCGCACGGAATACGAGCGTGAACTGCCGGACCACTCTCAGGGCGACATGCTGCACAGTTTTCTAGGCCGCTGCACCCTCGCTCTGCGCGACGGCGGTGAGATTGCCCTGGTGACGTCCGATCGTTGGCTTTTCGCACGGTGTGCCGCGGATCTGCGCGCCTCCATTGGCCAGCGCATGGGCTTGCACCATGTCGAGCGCCTGGACTGCAGTTCTGCGTTCTATCGCCCGAAGAATCGCCGCGCAGGCCAGCCTCCGCGGATCCACCCGGTGGCCGTGATCCTGCGCGACGCCGCTTCTTGCAGCACCGCCATCACCGAGGCGCCTATCTACCCCGAGGCCGATGATGCGGCCTACGTTGGCCAGCGAACGTTGGCCTCGCTGGCCAAGGTGAGCCTCGCGCCCTGGCTTGGCAAGCACGGGCTGTTCGTGATCGACAAAGCCACTGCTTTGGCCGCCAACATTCCGCCGCAGATGCTGGTGCCCGCCGTCGATACCGACAACATGAAGGGCGGGACGCTCAGCGCTCCTATGAAGTATGCGATCCGGACCTTCCGCAACGTTGAGCCACCGGCCGCTGTGCTGGCGCATCTTGACGCGAACATGCATTTGCTGGCGCGGTCGAAGGTTCGCAAAACCCAGCGCTGGCTGCCGCCAGAGAGCTTCGAGCGCGTCGACCTGGGCCAGCCGTGCCTTCTTATCCCGCGTATCGCCAATTCCTTGCGCGCTGTGCGTGTGCCGGCCGGCATCCTCCCTGTCGACCATGGCATCACCATCGTGAGCGCTGGAGAGGCGTCTCTGGACCAGCTGGAGGCCGCGCTCATGCGCCCCGAAGCGGAGGCCTGGGTCCGCGCCCGCGCGCCACGTCTCGAAGGGAACTACTTTTCGGTCACCACCAGTCTGTTGCGGGACCTGCCGCTGAATCTCGACGACGTGGCCGGCGCCAATTGAGCGCAGCGGCGGCAGGAGCTAGTGGACAGTGCTTGCCGGGCGTTTTCGGCCTTGCGATATAAACGGCACTCTCCAACTTGACCTCGAAAACCATGAACCGCTCTGATCTCATCGACACCCTCGCTGCCAAGAATGACCTCACGAAGGTTGCCGCTGGGCGGGTCCTGGACACTCTCATCGACACCATTCAAACGGCAGTGAAGAAGGGGGACGTTGTGCAACTGGTGGGCTTTGGCACCTTCAAGGCCTCCAAGCGGGCCGCGCGCACGGGCAAGAACCCATCCACGGGTGCTGCGCTCAAGATCCCTGCAACGACGGTTCCCAAGTTCGTCGCCGGCGCCAAGTTCAAGGCAGTAGTGGATCCAAAGGCGGCTGCGCGCAAGGCTGCGAAGTAAGGTGGAGTCTTTCCCAGCTGCGGTGCGGCTGGGATTTTTTTGGCGGCATGAGCAGGCCTTTTGCCGCGGGTCTATTGGGAGCCATACATGGCAGCGTTCGCAGAATCATTCAAGTCCGAAGTCGCGCGCATCGCTCGCAAAGAAGGCAAAGGCGACGTTGAGTCGTTGCGCAAGATGGTTTCCTCGCAGCGAAGTGACATCGTCGCACTGAAGAAGCAGGTGAAGCAGCTCACCGTTCAGGTGAATGCGTTGGTCAAGGCCTCGGGCAAGGCGGCAGCGCCCAAACAGTCTGACGAAGCGGCTGAGCCCGCGCGTCGAGGCGGCAGGAAATTCGTGTTCCGGCCCGAAGCTCTCACTGCGAAGCGAGCCAGCCTGCATGTTACGGGCAAGGAAATGTGCCAGCTGCTCGATGCCGCCCCCGCCACTCTTGCGAGATGGGAAACCGGCAAGGCGATGCCCAGGGCAGCCCAGCTTGAGCGCATCCGTGCCGTTCTGGCGCTGGGGACTCGCGAGGCTCGCGCCATGCTCGCGGGGGCTTCTGAGACCAGCTGACAGAAGGAGTCGACTCGGAGTCCAGCGAGGGCTCCCGACCACCCTCTACGCGGCGGACGGGACACTGCTCGCAGCCCAGTTGACACTGCAGAGCTGGCAAGACCCCCCAACGGCGTGCTGCTGCGGTGCACTTGGTCTCTTGACGCTCGACCTCCGAGCGCTAGCATGATCCGCATGGAACAAGAATCTTCACGAAGTCCTCAACTTCAAGGTGACATCGCACTGCTGTCCTACTCAGCCAGGTTCAGGAGCGCGGTCCTCAAAGGCGCAAGCAGCTCACGCATGTGTGCCGCCCTCTCCGGGCCTCTTCACGCCGCCCTGCAGGCCAAAGGCGTCGATTGTTCACTCGAAGAAAGCACGCTAGCCCTATGCAACCACGTCTTTCTTCGCCTCGCTGACGGGCGTGTCCTTGATGTCACCTCAGACCAATTCGACACTGGTGTCGGAGCGCCCGTGCCTGCCGTCTACCTTGGCAGCGGGCTTGATATACATCGGGGCGCTCGGCCGTGGCTGGGTGGTGGCGAGTGGAATGCGCTGATGCAAGAACTTGGCCGGCTTGTGCCGGGCCTTGAGCCCGGCTGGGTCGGTGAGACGGTGAGCGTGGTGCTGCGATCCTTGCCGTCGGGATTGGTGGAGTTTGCTACCGGAGATGTAGTTTGAAGTGCGATCAGGTTCAGGTGAGCGCGGACGGCGCAACTGTATGGATACACGGCTTGGATGGCTCCACGCTGGGGCGGTTTTCAAAAAACTTCGGCATGGACGTTCACACTTCGGCCTCTGACCAGCTGCAGGGAGCCGCTGAATGCCTGCACTGCACGCACACCAAGCCATCAAGAGATGACTGGTTGCTGTTCTGCAACCTGATCCAGCAGCACTACGGCGTCCAGGTCGCTCAAGATCTCGTGGCGTTCTGACCGCGTTCGTTGAGCGAGACGGCTGCCATTGCTGGCGTCGTTGGGTTGCCGCCTCCCTTCTGAGTGCGCGAGGCTTCATTTGCTTCATGCAAGCCAACTAGTGGGATATCTTGTCGGGATGCAGTTTGACTTTCGGGGTCTCCTCGTTTTCAGTGCAATAAGTGACGGTACGCAAAGCTAGCACTGGCGCGGGGGTGGTCTGGGTAGACCGTTGATTTCATTGACTTTCCTGTTCGCTTTGTAAACGGGTATGGTGGCCTCCCACTTTTGAGGTTCACGATGCAGGGTTGGCACACAACGTTTTTGGGGATGCGTGGGCTCCCCCGCGATATCAGCGACTTCGAGATGAAGGCATTTTTCACCTTCGATGGTGCCGAGCGCGACGCAATCAATGCACGCCGAGGTGATTCCCACAAGCTTGGTCTGGCGCTCCATATTGGTTTCCTGCGCATGAGTGGGCGTTTGCTCGGTGCCTTTCGGGTAATTCCAGTAGCCTTGTGGCGCCACCTTGGCAACGAGCTTGGCATTGCAGCACCAGAAGTCGCCTCGCTGAGAGCCATGTATGAACGCGGGCGCACGCTATTCGATCACCAACAAGTAGCCTGCACGGTCCTTGGATTCCAGTGGATGAGCGAGCACCAGCGCCGCTCACTGGTACGTGAACTGCGCGACGAAGTGGCGCGCTGCGCCGACCGCGATCAGCTACTCGTGCGGGCGCGTCAATGGCTGTACAAGAACAAGCTGGTGATCGTGCACGAGCGGGCAATTCGGACACTGATTGCGGCGGCACTTGCCCAGCTTGAAGTTGAAACAGGCACCGCCATCGCCGCCAGCGTTGATCCAGCAACACTTGATCGCTGGCGAGCCTCAGTTTCAGAGCTGCGCCCAGATGGACAAACCCAGCAGAGTTGGCTATGGGCTGCACCGGCGAAACACTCAACCCGCCAAATCAGCGAGGTACTGGAGCGCATCGACCTGCTTTACACGCTGGACGTTCATAAGCACCTGGCAGACATCCCCGATCTCATCTTGCGCCGCTACGCGCGCCGACTTGTCTCCAGGCCGCCCTCAGCCGGAGCCAAGATCAAAGAGCCAGCGCGCACCGTGGAGGTCGCATGCTTTCTTCGGTATTGCCTGTTCACCACCACAGACCAGTTGATCCTTATGGTGCAGCGCCGGATCGCCGATCTGTGGCGTCAGGCTGCCGCCGATGTCCCCGCTACCGTCAATTGGGCCGCAATGTACAAAACGCTGCTCGGCGAACTTGTTGCCTTGAGCGCGCAAGGTGCGGTGCCAGATGCTGAGTTGCGTGCCCGTCTTGAAGCCTTGATCACCGAAACCCAGAAACGCAAACCACCGAGCAGGGCCTCCCTGGTCCGCGAGGGATTGATTGATGGAATTCGCCCCGTGCGGTCGTTGCTCGTCGCCATTGCAAAGCTGCCCTGGCAGGCCACCGGCGAGCATCCTGCCATCGAGTACCTTGCCAAGCTGCAAGCTTTATATCTCAAAGGATCCAGAAAGCTGCCAGTTGAAGTGGTGGCACCAAGTCTGGGAATGATCTGGCAGGTTTCGATCTCCAGCCCAGACCGGGAACGGGCGTTTCAGGCGTTGGAGGTGGCCACCCTGTTTGCCCTGCGCCGCGCGGTGCGCAATGGCTCGGTCTGGATTGAGCACAGCCTGAGCTTTCGGGGTCGTGCGCGCTTGTTCTTCACGGACGAGCGTTGGCAGGCAGAGTCCAAGAAACACTATGCCCGTCTATCGTTACCCAGCAAGGCTGCCACTTTCTTGAAGCCTTTGCTGGCCAGAGTAACTGCCGGTGTCGATGCGGTGGCCGCTGCAGCCCGCAGTGGCGTACTGCGCGTGGATGATGAACTCCATTTGTCGCCATTGCCCGCAGAGGACGAAGACCCAGAAGTGACCAAGCTGCGCGCGGCTTTGGATCACCGCATCGGTGAGGTTCAATTGCCGGAAGTGATTCTGGCCGTTGACGCCCAGGTGCGCTTTAGCTGGATCATGCTCGGACGTGAGCCGCGCTCTACCGACGAGCTGCTGATGGTCTATGCCGGCATCATGGCCCACGGCACCAGTCTGACTGCGGTCGAATGCGCGCGCATGATTCCGCAATTGTCTGCCACCAGCATTCGCCAGGCCATGCGCTGGGCGCGGGACGAACGGCGTCTGAGCCAGGCCTGCCAGGCTGTGCTGGAATTCATGCAGCGACACCCGATTGCCGCCACCTGGGGGCGGTCCGATTTGGCATCTTCTGACATGATGAGCATGGAGACCACCAAACGGGTGTGGCAAGCCCGGCTTGATCCTCGGCGCAACACACCTTCCATTGGAATCTACTCCCATGTAAAAGACCGGTGGGGCATCTTCCATGCGCAGCCCTTTGTGCTCAATGAGCGCCAGGCGGGCGTGGCCATTGAAGGTGTCATCCGCCAAGAAAAGCTGGAGACCAGCCAGCTTGCTGTGGATACCCATGGCTACACCGACTTTGCCATGTCACATGCCCGTTTGCTTGGTTTTGATCTTTGCCCGCGGTTGAAGGAACTCAAACAGCGCCACCTCTTTGTGCCACGCGGCACCAAAGTGCCCGCAGAAATCGCTGCGGTGTGCGAAGCCAATGTCGACGTCGCTTTGATCGAAAAGCATTGGGATAGTCTGGTGCACCTGGCAGCCTCGGTCATGAGCGGACATGCCAGTGCGGTGGCAGCTCTTGCGCGGTTCGGTTCTGCCGCCCAGGGCGATCCAATCTATGAGGCTGGCGTGCAATTGGGGCGGTTGCTGCGTACGGCGTTTTTGGCTGACTACTTTGTCAAGGACGCTTTCAGGAACGAGTTGCGCCGGGTGCTCAATCGGGGCGAGGCTGTTAACGCCCTCAAGCGCGCCATTTATACCGGCCGGATCAGCCCGGCGCAGGCCAAACGTGTCGATGAAATGCAGGCTGTGGCCGATGCGTTGAGCCTGATGGCCAACATCGTGATGGCGTGGAATACCTCACAGATGCAGGCGGTCCTGGATCGCTGGTCGAACCGCCGCCAGGTCATTCCACCGGAACTGATCGGGAAGATTGCGCCCACCAAGCTGGAGAGCATCAACTTGCGGGGTGTGTTTCGCTTCCCGGTTGACCGCTATGCTGACCAAATCCTGCCTTCGCGGCCAAATGCATCGATAACTGGCACCAATGGATGAAACCGACCACGGTTTGACGCCACGAATCGCAGATTTGAAAGTGAACAGGAAAGTCAATGAAATCAACGATCTACCAACACCACCTCCGCGCCAGTGCTAGCTTTTCGTACCGTCACTTATTGCACTGAAAACGAGGAGACCCCAACGTGGACATCCAGATGCGCACCAATGTGCCGCACATCTTCGCCATCGGCGACATCGTGGGCCAGCCCATGCTGGCGCACAAGGCGGTGCACGAGGCGCATGTGGCAGCCGAAGTCATCGCCGGTGAACTGCAAGGCAACAAGGAACTGGCCGCTGCCGCCTTCAACGCCCGCGTCATCCCCAGCGTGGCCTACACCGACCCCGAAGTGGCCTGGGTGGGGCTCACCGAAGACCAGGCCAAGGCCCAGGGCGTCAAGGTCAAGAAAGGCCTGTTCCCCTGGGCCGCCTCCGGCCGTGCCATTGCCAACGGGCGCGACGAAGGCTTCACCAAGCTGCTGTTCGACGACAGCCCCGAAGCAGGATCAGGAGACGGCCATGCTGGCCGGGGCCACGGCAAGATCTTGGGCGGTGGCATGGTCGGCACCCACGCGGGCGACATGATCGGAGAGATCGCGCTGGCTATCGAGATGGGTGCCGACGCAGTGGACATCGGCAAGACCATCCACCCGCATCCAACCCTTGGCGAATCCATTGGCATGGCGGCGGAAGTGGCGCATGGCAGCTGCACGGATGTGCCGCCTGCGCGCAAGTAAGTCCGCAGCCAAGCTACCCTGCCAAGGCCCGAACTGGCGACGGTTCGGGCCTTGTGCTTTGCGTACCCAAACAATCGCCGCAGAATACTGTGCATTTGTACAGTATTCATGTCAGCCACTTCCAAGCCCAAGCTCTACAACCCACGCCACCCCGAACGCACGCTGCTCTACCAAACGGTAGCCGAGCACTACGAGACCTGGCTAGAGTTGGCCAGCGCGGGTCAGTTCGACGGCCAGGGCGACCACCACACCCCCAAGCCCTTCGTGCGCAAAGCGTTTGCCAAGTATCTTGAGTGCGGCATCTTTGCCCATGGCTTTGCCCGCGCTCGCTGCGGCGACTGTGGGCACGACTACTTCGTCGCTTTCTCCTGCAAAGGCCGGGGAGTCTGCCCCTCGTGCACCACCCGGCGCATGGTGGAGACAGCAGCGCACCTGAACGATCACGTATTCCCCCGCCTGCCGGTGCGCCAGTGGGTGCTGTCGGTTCCCAAGCGGCTTCGTTACTTCATGCAGCGCGACGGAGCGGTGCTGAGCATGGTGCTGCGCATCTTTCTGCGGGTGATCGCACAAACTCTGCAGACCCACAGCCCCGGTGCGGCCCATATGGACAAGGCAGGCCTGCACATCGGTGCCATCGCCTTCATTCACCGATTCGGCTCCAGCCTCAATGAACACGTCCACTTCCACGTTTGTGTGGTGGACGGGGTGTTTGAGGAAGTGGAGGGCGAGGGCGATGCTGATGCGACCCCTCGAATCTCATCGCCGGGTGTCATCTTTCACGCGGCCACCGGCATCGATGCGGCTACCGTGGCCCCAGTGCAGACCACACTGCAAAAACGCATCCTGCGCGCCTTCGTTGCTCGGGGCCTGCTGGAGAACTGTGACGCCAAAGACATGCTGGGCTACAAACACAGCGGCTTCTCGGTGGATGCGGGGGTGTGCATCGAAGCCCACGACCGCGCTGCGCTGGAGCGGCTGCTGCGCTATTGCGCGCGTCCACCGTTTTCCATGGAGCGCCTACGCAAAGAGGGAAGCAAACTGGTGTACCGCTGCGGCAAGCAGCGCAGCGAACCCACCAGCGACAAGCGCGGTGCCAAGGTTGATGAGCTGCACCTCACACCGCTGGAACTGATCGACCGCATCGCCGCGCTGGTGCCACCGCCACGCACCCACCGGCACCGCTACTTTGGTGTGCTGGCACCAAACTCGCCGCTGAGAGCGGCGGTAACGGCGCTGGCTCAGCCTGCTGCGTCGCAACCAGCCACGGTGGAGACTGCACAACCTGGCGCGGGCGTACCTGGGGTGGCGGCGCCGGGCAACGCGGCCACACCCACACCCGAACCTGAAGCACGCCCGAAGCGAGCGGCGCATTACTTGTGGGCGGTGCTGATTGCCCGCATCTACGAGGCATTTCCGCTGCTGTGCCCCATGTGCGGTGGGCAGATGCGCATCATTGCCTTCATCACCCACAGCGCCGAAATCCGCCACATCCTGAACCACATCGGGGTGGAGTCTGCCCCCCCGCACATCACCCCGGCACGCGGGCCACCGCTGTGGGAGGGCTGCGACGCGCCGGTGGATGATGGTGCGCAAGGCGAGCCGGATTGGGATCTGGCAGCTCAACCCGACGAGGTAGACCAGCGCGTCAATTGGTGACCCAGTGAAGCGGCGGTATCCATCGCTGCGGGGAAGCAGCTGCGCGCGCGCCAGGCCCAAATGCATACTGCCTCCCAAGCTCTTGCCATTGAGCGGCAAGCGAGCGCTCAACCTTCCTTGGCCGAACGTGTTTCGAGGCCCAAAACTCGTGCCATACTTGGCCTCATGCGGTTGAATTTCCTATCCGTAAAGGCAATGTCGTGCGTGCGGCGCGTCTGGCCTTTGCCGGTCAGGCAGTGCGTTTCGTACCGGGGCACCCGATTGCCGGCTCCGAGCAGAGCGGGGTGGAGGCGGCCAACGCCGAGCTGTTCCGCCGCCACAAGGTTATTCTCACTCCGTGCGAATACAGTGATGAGGCCGCTCTGGCGCTGGTCGAAGGGCTATGGCGCGAGCTGGGGGCGGATGTCGAGGCGATGGAGGTCGAGCATCACGATCAGGTGCTCGCCGCCACCAGCCATCTGCCGCACCTGCTGGCCTTTACCCTGGTCGACTCGCTGGCCAAGCGCAGCGAGAACCTGGAAATTTTCCGCTATTCCGCTGGCGGTTTCCGCGACTTCACGCGGATCGCCGGCAGTGATCCGGTGATGTGGCACGATATCTTCCTCGCCAACCGCGAGGCCGTGCTGCGCACACTGGATACGTTTCGCGACGACCTCGACGCCTTGCGCGATGCGGTCGACGCCGGGGATGGGCATCAACTGCTGGGCGTGTTCACCCGCGCCCGCGTGGCCCGCGAACATTTCAGCAAAATTCTGGCCCGCAGGGCCTATGTGGACGCTATGCACTCGACCGATCTGATTTTCCTGGCAAAACCTGGTAGTTCGCTGGCTGGACGTATCCGCGTCCCCGGTGACAAGTCCATTTCGCACCGCTCGATCATGCTGGGTTCGCTGGCTGAAGGCACCACCGAGGTCGAAGGCTTCCTCGAGGGTGAAGACGCCCTGGCCACGCTGCAGGCATTTCGCGACATGGGCGTGGTCATCGAAGGCCCGCACCACGGCCGCGTGACCATCCATGGCGTTGGTCTGCATGGCCTGAAAGCACCGGCCGGCCCGCTGTACATGGGTAACTCCGGTACCTCCATGCGCCTGCTCTCCGGCTTGCTGGCCGCGCAGCCGTTCGACACGACGCTGACCGGTGATGCGTCGCTGTCCAAGCGCCCGATGAACCGCGTGGCCAAGCCGCTGCGTGAAATGGGCGCGGTCATCGAGACCGGTCCGGAAGGTCGTCCGCCGCTGACCATCAAAGGTGGTCAGCGCCTGACCGGCATGGCCTACGACATGCCGATGGCCAGTGCCCAGGTTAAATCCTGCCTGCTGCTGGCTGGCTTGTACGCCGCTGGCAGCACCTCGGTGACCGAGCCGGCGCCGACCCGTGACCACACCGAGCGCATGCTGCGCGGCTTCGGCTACCCGGTGAGCGTCGAAGGCAGTACCGTCAGTGTCGAGGCCGGGCACAAGCTGACCGCCACGCGCATCGAAGTACCGGCGGATATTTCCTCGGCTGCTTTCTTCCTGGTCGCTGCCAGCATCGCTGAAGGCTCGGAGCTGGTGCTGGAACACGTCGGCATCAACCCGACTCGCACCGGCGTGATCGACATTCTCAAGCTGATGGGCGGCGACATCACCCTGGAAAACCAGCGTGAAGTCGGCGGCGAGCCCGTGGCAGATATTCGCGTGCGTGCGGCCAAGCTTAAAGGCATCGATATCCCGGAAGATCTGGTGCCGCTGGCCATCGATGAATTCCCGGTACTGTTCGTCGCCGCTGCCTGTGCCGAAGGTCGCACCGTGTTGCGCGGCGCCGAAGAGCTGCGCGTGAAAGAGTCCGATCGCATTCAGGTCATGGCCGACGGCCTGATCGCGCTGGGTGTGAAGGCCGAGCCGACCCCGGACGGCATCATCATCGAAGGCGGCGCCATTGGTGGCGGCGAAGTCTGGGCGCATGGCGATCACCGTATCGCCATGTCCTTCAGCGTCGCCTCGCTGCGCGCCAGTGCGCCAATTCGTATTCACGACTGCGCCAACGTCGCCACCTCCTTCCCCAACTTCCTTGCCCTAGCGGCTGAAGTCGGTATCAACGTGGCCGTAGAGGGCAACGCATGAACGCCCCGGTAATCACCGTCGACGGGCCGAGCGGGTCGGGCAAGGGCACGCTTTGTGCGCTGCTGGCCAAGCAGCTCGGCTGGAATCTGCTCGACTCCGGTGCGCTTTATCGCCTGCTGGCCTTCGCCGCTGGCAACCACGGCATCGACCTGACCAACGAAGAGTCGCTCAAGCAGTTGGCCGCGCATCTGGATGTGCAGTTCATCGACAAGCGCATCATCCTCGAAGGTGAGGAGGTGACCGATGCCATCCGCAACGAACAGATCGGCGCCGGTGCTTCCATGGTCGCCTCGCTGCCGGCTGTACGCGAAGCGCTGCTGCAGCGTCAGCGTGCCTTTCGCGAAATGCCCGGCCTGGTGGCCGATGGCCGCGACTTGGGCACCGTGGTATTCGCCGACGCGCCGCTGAAGATCTTTCTCACCGCCAGCGCCGAGGAACGTGCCCGCCGTCGCTACTTGCAGTCGGGGTGTTTGAGGAAGTGGAGGGCGAGGGCGATGCTGATGCGACCCCTCGAATCTCATCGCCGGGTGTCATCTTTCACGCGGCCACCGGCATCGATGCGGCTACCGTGGCCCCAGTGCAGACCACACTGCAAAAACGCATCCTGCGCGCCTTCGTTGCTCGGGGCCTGCTGGAGAACTGTGACGCCAAAGACATGCTGGGCTACAAACACAGCGGCTTCTCGGTGGATGCGGGGGTGTGCATCGAAGCCCACGACCGCGCTGCGCTGGAGCGGCTGCTGCGCTATTGCGCGCGTCCACCGTTTTCCATGGAGCGCCTACGCAAAGAGGGAAGCAAACTGGTGTACCGCTGCGGCAAGCAGCGCAGCGAACCCACCAGCGACAAGCGCGGTGCCAAGGTTGATGAGCTGCACCTCACACCGCTGGAACTGATCGACCGCATCGCCGCGCTGGTGCCACCGCCACGCACCCACCGGCACCGCTACTTTGGTGTGCTGGCACCAAACTCGCCGCTGAGAGCGGCGGTAACGGCGCTGGCTCAGCCTGCTGCGTCGCAACCAGCCACGGTGGAGACTGCACAACCTGGCGCGGGCGTACCTGGGGTGGCGGCGCCGGGCAACGCGGCCACACCCACACCCGAACCTGAAGCACGCCCGAAGCGAGCGGCGCATTACTTGTGGGCGGTGCTGATTGCCCGCATCTACGAGGCATTTCCGCTGCTGTGCCCCATGTGCGGTGGGCAGATGCGCATCATTGCCTTCATCACCCACAGCGCCGAAATCCGCCACATCCTGAACCACATCGGGGTGGAGTCTGCCCCCCCGCACATCACCCCGGCACGCGGGCCACCGCTGTGGGAGGGCTGCGACGCGCCGGTGGATGATGGTGCGCAAGGCGAGCCGGATTGGGATCTGGCAGCTCAACCCGGGGTCTCCTCGTTTTCAGTGCAATAAGTGACGGTACGCAAAGCTAGCACTGGCGCGGGGGTGGTCTGGGTAGACCGTTGATTTCATTGACTTTCCTGTTCGCTTTGTAAACGGGTATGGTGGCCTCCCACTTTTGAGGTTCACGATGCAGGGTTGGCACACAACGTTTTTGGGGATGCGTGGGCTCCCCCGCGATATCAGCGACTTCGAGATGAAGGCATTTTTCACCTTCGATGGTGCCGAGCGCGACGCAATCAATGCACGCCGAGGTGATTCCCACAAGCTTGGTCTGGCGCTCCATATTGGTTTCCTGCGCATGAGTGGGCGTTTGCTCGGTGCCTTTCGGGTAATTCCAGTAGCCTTGTGGCGCCACCTTGGCAACGAGCTTGGCATTGCAGCACCAGAAGTCGCCTCGCTGAGAGCCATGTATGAACGCGGGCGCACGCTATTCGATCACCAACAAGTAGCCTGCACGGTCCTTGGATTCCAGTGGATGAGCGAGCACCAGCGCCGCTCACTGGTACGTGAACTGCGCGACGAAGTGGCGCGCTGCGCCGACCGCGATCAGCTACTCGTGCGGGCGCGTCAATGGCTGTACAAGAACAAGCTGGTGATCGTGCACGAGCGGGCAATTCGGACACTGATTGCGGCGGCACTTGCCCAGCTTGAAGTTGAAACAGGCACCGCCATCGCCGCCAGCGTTGATCCAGCAACACTTGATCGCTGGCGAGCCTCAGTTTCAGAGCTGCGCCCAGATGGACAAACCCAGCAGAGTTGGCTATGGGCTGCACCGGCGAAACACTCAACCCGCCAAATCAGCGAGGTACTGGAGCGCATCGACCTGCTTTACACGCTGGACGTTCATAAGCACCTGGCAGACATCCCCGATCTCATCTTGCGCCGCTACGCGCGCCGACTTGTCTCCAGGCCGCCCTCAGCCGGAGCCAAGATCAAAGAGCCAGCGCGCACCGTGGAGGTCGCATGCTTTCTTCGGTATTGCCTGTTCACCACCACAGACCAGTTGATCCTTATGGTGCAGCGCCGGATCGCCGATCTGTGGCGTCAGGCTGCCGCCGATGTCCCCGCTACCGTCAATTGGGCCGCAATGTACAAAACGCTGCTCGGCGAACTTGTTGCCTTGAGCGCGCAAGGTGCGGTGCCAGATGCTGAGTTGCGTGCCCGTCTTGAAGCCTTGATCACCGAAACCCAGAAACGCAAACCACCGAGCAGGGCCTCCCTGGTCCGCGAGGGATTGATTGATGGAATTCGCCCCGTGCGGTCGTTGCTCGTCGCCATTGCAAAGCTGCCCTGGCAGGCCACCGGCGAGCATCCTGCCATCGAGTACCTTGCCAAGCTGCAAGCTTTATATCTCAAAGGATCCAGAAAGCTGCCAGTTGAAGTGGTGGCACCAAGTCTGGGAATGATCTGGCAGGTTTCGATCTCCAGCCCAGACCGGGAACGGGCGTTTCAGGCGTTGGAGGTGGCCACCCTGTTTGCCCTGCGCCGCGCGGTGCGCAATGGCTCGGTCTGGATTGAGCACAGCCTGAGCTTTCGGGGTCGTGCGCGCTTGTTCTTCACGGACGAGCGTTGGCAGGCAGAGTCCAAGAAACACTATGCCCGTCTATCGTTACCCAGCAAGGCTGCCACTTTCTTGAAGCCTTTGCTGGCCAGAGTAACTGCCGGTGTCGATGCGGTGGCCGCTGCAGCCCGCAGTGGCGTACTGCGCGTGGATGATGAACTCCATTTGTCGCCATTGCCCGCAGAGGACGAAGACCCAGAAGTGACCAAGCTGCGCGCGGCTTTGGATCACCGCATCGGTGAGGTTCAATTGCCGGAAGTGATTCTGGCCGTTGACGCCCAGGTGCGCTTTAGCTGGATCATGCTCGGACGTGAGCCGCGCTCTACCGACGAGCTGCTGATGGTCTATGCCGGCATCATGGCCCACGGCACCAGTCTGACTGCGGTCGAATGCGCGCGCATGATTCCGCAATTGTCTGCCACCAGCATTCGCCAGGCCATGCGCTGGGCGCGGGACGAACGGCGTCTGAGCCAGGCCTGCCAGGCTGTGCTGGAATTCATGCAGCGACACCCGATTGCCGCCACCTGGGGGCGGTCCGATTTGGCATCTTCTGACATGATGAGCATGGAGACCACCAAACGGGTGTGGCAAGCCCGGCTTGATCCTCGGCGCAACACACCTTCCATTGGAATCTACTCCCATGTAAAAGACCGGTGGGGCATCTTCCATGCGCAGCCCTTTGTGCTCAATGAGCGCCAGGCGGGCGTGGCCATTGAAGGTGTCATCCGCCAAGAAAAGCTGGAGACCAGCCAGCTTGCTGTGGATACCCATGGCTACACCGACTTTGCCATGTCACATGCCCGTTTGCTTGGTTTTGATCTTTGCCCGCGGTTGAAGGAACTCAAACAGCGCCACCTCTTTGTGCCACGCGGCACCAAAGTGCCCGCAGAAATCGCTGCGGTGTGCGAAGCCAATGTCGACGTCGCTTTGATCGAAAAGCATTGGGATAGTCTGGTGCACCTGGCAGCCTCGGTCATGAGCGGACATGCCAGTGCGGTGGCAGCTCTTGCGCGGTTCGGTTCTGCCGCCCAGGGCGATCCAATCTATGAGGCTGGCGTGCAATTGGGGCGGTTGCTGCGTACGGCGTTTTTGGCTGACTACTTTGTCAAGGACGCTTTCAGGAACGAGTTGCGCCGGGTGCTCAATCGGGGCGAGGCTGTTAACGCCCTCAAGCGCGCCATTTATACCGGCCGGATCAGCCCGGCGCAGGCCAAACGTGTCGATGAAATGCAGGCTGTGGCCGATGCGTTGAGCCTGATGGCCAACATCGTGATGGCGTGGAATACCTCACAGATGCAGGCGGTCCTGGATCGCTGGTCGAACCGCCGCCAGGTCATTCCACCGGAACTGATCGGGAAGATTGCGCCCACCAAGCTGGAGAGCATCAACTTGCGGGGTGTGTTTCGCTTCCCGGTTGACCGCTATGCTGACCAAATCCTGCCTTCGCGGCCAAATGCATCGATAACTGGCACCAATGGATGAAACCGACCACGGTTTGACGCCACGAATCGCAGATTTGAAAGTGAACAGGAAAGTCAATGAAATCAACGATCTACCAACACCACCTCCGCGCCAGTGCTAGCTTTTCGTACCGTCACTTATTGCACTGAAAACGAGGAGACCCCCTTTCACACCCTTTTGGCATTTTTCGCGGACGTCGATTTCGCGGCTCTATTCCTTGGTCAGCTGGACCAGATCGCCATAGCGGTCTTTGGCGCGGGTGCAGCCTGGCTGTCGCAGGCCCGAACGTTTCGGATGAGGCGGTGGGCGTGTGTGTTCGGAATACTGGCTCAACCGGGCTTCTTCTGGGCATCGTGGCGGACGGGCCAGTGGGGTGTATTCCTGCTGACGACCATCTACGCGGGGGCCTGGGTGCGCGGTGTTTGGACTCACTGGATTCGGCCGGAAGCAAGTGATCGGCTGGAAGGCGAACAAGTGAACGCCGCCAGCTAGACCTTGCTCACGCTACCCGCACTTGCCTGGCCCTGCCGCAGTCGCCACCGAAGCCTCCGCCGCGCAGCCTGCTGCGGTTGTACTTCGAACCTCCAGAACGCGCTAGCGAGAATGCTTCTCCACAAACGCCGTGATCTCCTCCCGAGTGATGTCGGTGTAGCGGTTGCTGCGGCAGATCGCAAACTGGTTGAACTTGTTCAGCGCCTTGGTGCATTTGCCATCCACCGCCGGCTGGCCAATGCCGCCGCTGGGCGAATCCCAGGCGTGGGTTGCGCCGTCGAAGCTGGTCCACTTCTCAGCGCCCTTCAGCGCCTTCTCCACGTTGCATTGCGAGGTCGGCGTTGCAGTGTCGGCAGTCCCAGTGAAGACGCGCACGGGCGCGACGTAGTTGCCCAGCGGCGGCGCAAAGTCCTTGTTTGCCGAGCCATTGGGCGCCGAGCTAAAGAACGACTCTTTCGCGTAGCAGTTGGGGTACAGCGCGATGCCACCGGCCAGCAGCGCTTTCACTTCGCCGCTCAGACTGTGATCGGAGAATGCGCGCAGAACCGTCCATCCTCCCTGGCTGTCGCCGATGACGAACGTCTTCTTCGGGTCGGCGCCCTCGGACCTGGTGAACCTGGCTGCCGCGATGAGGTCCAGTGTGCGCATGTTGGCGCCGAACTCGTTCCAGGTCCGCCAGTTTTCGATCTGTCCGCGCGACCAGTAGGAGTCCAGCACCAGGACGTTGGCGTTGAAGGTCTTCATCGCCCAGATGGCCGTGTCGATGTTGCCGTGAGCAATGCCATGGCCACCGTGGATGATGATGAAAGTCGGGCGCTCGGAGACTTTCCCGAACCGCGGATTCCAACTGGAGATGAGCTTGCCCTGGCCGTTGAACGAAGGAACGTTCGCCGCGAACAGGTTCATCCCGTTGCGCATCATCGGGCCCTCGAAATTCCAGCCGTGGGGGCGCTCGGGTGCGAACTCAGTGGTGATGGGCGGCTGAAACTTCTCGACTGGGATCACGTCGTCGGTTGCCGCCAAGGCCTGCAGGGGGGCGATGGTACCGGCGAGAGCGCTGCCGGCGAGAAGTAGCTTGCAAATGGTGAACCGCATGTGGGAGCCTTCGAGTGGTCAGGACAATGGGGCGAGAGCTGACAGGGACCCGTGCACTTCCTGGGCATCCTGGCCGGGCCAGTCCACGCGATAGATGGCGGTCTGGGTGACGACGTTGGCGCGCGCTTGTTCACGCACGAAGCAGTCTCGCTGTTCGTACAGCTCCCAGTAGCCTGGATCGAAAGAGATGCACAGCTTGGCGCTGGATGAGCCCGGGACCGGCTCCAAGTTGAGCAGAGTCGGCGAGTGCCAGACTGGGCTCAGCCCATGGCTGGATGCAAATGGCTGCAGATCGGCCTCAAATTCCTCGCGAGGTGTCACAACTGTCATGGGTTTGTCCTCAGTGGCCAGGGTGGTCGAGAGTCTGCGAGCGCGCGACAAGTCGAACTCGTAGTTGTTCGTTGGTTTGTAGTGCCGGGCTACGGCGACGACAGCCGACATCGGGCCGTAGAAGAGCGTGGTGAGCCTGCCGTCGAGGTACTGCACCAGCATCAGATCGTCTGCCAGGCTTGCGGTGGTCTTGCCGATCGGCACGAAGCCCGTTAGCTGAGCGGTGGTCTTCACACTGATCTTGCGCCCGCGGGGGCAGACCACATCGAAGCCGTGCTGGTTGGTTGTGTGCGCCAGCGTGCCGCCGACCTGCAGTGCGCAATGGAACTCACCGAGCCGGCCGATCAGGTGTCGCGCCTCCTGGGGCCTGACCCCCATGACTTCGACCTCCAGCGTGAGCAGTTCAAGGTAGCGGTCGTAGAGCAGGCGCAGCTGGGCAGTGGTGAGTTCTTTGATGTTGGTCTCCTGGGGTTTGGACGTCAGTCCTTGAACTTGATGCGGCCCATGCCCGAGACATCGGCTGTGCGGTTTGGCGGGTTGCCGTAGATCTTGATCTGCCCTGCTCCCGACACTGACGCGCGCACCCGGTCCTGTGCAGTGGCCCTGACTTGGCCAGCCCCGCTGACATCGATGTCCGCTGCCTTGGCGATCAGGTCTCTCATTCGCAGACTGCCGGAGCCAGACACATCGACTTCCAAGCTGTCTACCTTGCCAGTGGCCTCAATGCGCCCAGAGCCTTCGACCTTCACCGCCAGGCGCGCCTGTCGAAGGTCATCGAGATCAACCTCGCAGGAACCGTGAACACGCAGCACTTCCACTTGCGGGAGGGTCAGTTCAACTTGGGCGGCATCCAGCGTGTCCTGATTGTCATCGCGTGAGCGACGACCTAGGTGCACGATATCGCCGGTCACCACCGACCCTACAGTGCCGTGGAACACTTGCATTGAGCCTGACACATGCCCGACCTGGACCGCGCCGGGGGTGTAGTTCACCATGTTGATCGAGCCGCCATTGGAGGAGATCGTGTTTCCCTCTCCGGTGATCTCGAGCCGGCGGCCTTTGAACTCTGTCCGCACCTGGGTCAAAGCCTTGGCGCTGGAGCCTCTGATCACCAGGGTGGGAGCTGGACCGCGCCGCAATACCAGTTCGACGTGGCCGTTGAGAACGAGCTCGCCAATATCGCGCGCCTCGCGCTTCTCTGTGAAATCCAAATTCATCAATCGCCTCAGTGCGTACAGTGTTCATTTTGGCACCGAACTGCAAGACCACGGGCAGTCGTGCACCAGCAGTATCGGCGCTAGCTGGCGCGACTGCACGCCTTCGGGCAGGGTGAGATAGCCGTGGAGCTGCAGGCCGTCGCGCGTGGCCAGGGTGGTGGGGTGGCGTCGCGCCAGCTGGCCGCGGAGCAGGCTCGGCCCACTCTCGCCCAGCAGCTGGGCCGGGCCCTCGGCCGGCAGCAGGCATCTGCGCCGGCCGCGCTCGGTGGCATTCACTGGCGTCATGCTGCCCTCGCTGACGTCCATGCTGGTGATGGAGACTTCGGCCGGCTCACCGCCGGCCAGCGTGTCCAAGCGTTCGCGCAGCGCGGCGTCGAACACCTCGCGACACGGGTAGCCAGGCATGGCATCGGCCACCAGCGGCTGGCGCGCGCTCCGGTTGATGAGGCATGGTCTAGGTCCAAGTCGTCCATGACATGCCCCACGGTCTCGGCCTCGTCGGTCAGACGCAGGCGCACCAAGGCTACTTTGTCGCGCCCGTAGGCGGGTATCGCCCAGTTCCTCGGCACCATGGTGCAGTTTCAGCAGGCGCGCTAAGTCGAAGCGGCTCCCCTGCGTCGCATCGCCCCAGCCGCCTGGCGCCTCCGCCTCCGGGCGCTGCAGGGTGGCCTGGCCGCCCTCCTCGGCCACGCGGGCCCGCAGCTTGCCCCGGC
The DNA here is from genome assembly GCF_964253575.1 of Acidovorax sp. LjRoot118. NCBI lineage: Bacteria > Pseudomonadati > Pseudomonadota > Betaproteobacteria > Burkholderiales > Comamonadaceae > Acidovorax > Acidovorax sp. LjRoot118. Next base: position 138,895 of record NZ_CAXURB020000002.1, on the reverse strand, counting down.
GGTCCGGGATCGAGGAACTCACTTTGCCCGGTTGGTGGCCACGACAGCGGGGGGCCGGTGCGAGGGTCCACCCGGCCGCGTCCTCGCGGTCCACGGCCAGGGCCTGGCTGCGGGCGATCTCGTCGCCATTGGGGGCCACGATTGCGGCCAGGTAGCGGTTGGCGGCCGTCCAGCGGAAGTGGCGCGCTGGGATGGGGTGGGCGCGGTCATCTGCCTGCCTCAGGGTGCGCACCCAGAAGGCGGGCTGCAGGCCGGCCACCCCCATCTTGGCTAACCCGGTGCCGTCGGGCGACACGCGGTACTAGCCCGTGCCCTCCAGGCTGGACACGGAATCTCGCCCCGGGATGAGCCCGGGCAGCTGCGCTCCGGCTAGCGCCGGGTGCGTGGGCCCGGCGGCATAACCGGCCAGGGCCAGAAGGCCGGCGGCAGCGGCCAGCGCCACCCCGGCGCGCCAAGTGCGCCGCGGCCCACCGGTGCAATGGCCTCAGAGCGCGGTGTTCTCGTAATTGTGGTTCACGCGGCCATTGTGCAAGGTCTCTCTGCACTGCACTGCAGTAGTGCGAACTGGGCCAGCGAGCGCTCGGCGGTGGGCGAACTGGTGATCGTGCCTTGGCGCCACCCGGCACGGCGCTCTAGCGAAGTGTGGGACCTGTCTGCACGCGAGTTCCAACGGGTGCGGGAGTTGGCGTGCGCGCCCGGCGCCGGGGTACCCAAGGTTTTGCTCGTGCAGCGACCGGGCCCTCTACGCAAGCCGATGCACATCGGCGCAATCAAAGTGCGTGTGCCCAACCCGCGCCGCATGGTGGGCGCCGACGCGATCCGCACCGTGCGCGGCTTGGTCTACCTGCTGCAGGCGTGAGCCCCGCTACGGGCACCACGCTCTGGTCCCAGCGACACGCGGAAAGCCAGGACCAGTAGGGAGCGCATTTATGCTGCAGCGTTCTGGCGCGCCGCCCGCTTCAGGAGAGACGCGATGCCCGGAGTGGCCTCGAAGTGTCTCAACAGCCGTTGCTTCTGGGAGTCGAGCAACGAAGACGCCTCGATCATGTCGGGCCAAGCATCGTAGGCCTGTCGCACCGTCTGCCGAACGATCAACTGTGCCTTCGGTTCCAGGAGGCCAGGAACGGCATTGCAAAGCTGACGAATGACGGCTGGTGACACTCTCTCCTTCTTTGCGCTCTCAGGAGTGAACCGTAGCGCATGCCCCCCACCACTGAGGTAGGCCGCGTACGCCACGATGTCGTATGCCGGTGAGAGTTCTGGTGTTCGGCCGTCCGGGTAGAGCAGACCATAGTTCTTGACATGCCCGTCGAAGTTGCCCAGCAGGTCATTGACCACAATGCGGCGCAGAAGCTCGTATGCCGCTTCGGTCCCCAGCGCGGGGATGCCCACCAACTGACGCATCATGGAAGCGTACGTCGCGAATGGGTGTGTGTACTTTTGCTCCGGTGCGGCGCCAAGGATCTGCGCGAAGTCCTCACAGTGGATGTGCTGGCCGCTGGCCCGGTCGAAACGTCTTACCGCAAGGAAGAGCTTCCCTTCGCCAAGGATGAACGGCTGGTCGACATCGATGCTCTCCAGCGGCGCCAACTCCACGTGTGCCACGTTCACGCCGGCGGCCGCGGCCATGCGCATCGACAGTTCTTCCACCTGGGGCAGCAAAGGGTAGTCGACTGTCGGGAGTTTGGCGATGATGTGCACGCCCTGGGTATCTTTCGTCCTGGCCACATACCGGCCGCCCGACTGTACGAGGGACAACTTTGGCTGGACACCCGACAGGGAAGTGGCCTCTGGGACCGGGACTGGAACAACGCTCATCTCCAAGGCGTCGTTGTTCTGCGTCACCACGTCAGCGATGCTCTGGCTGTCAAGGGGCGCGGGGCTCACGTAGACAGCTCCAGGTAGGTCCGTGCCGCAGACGCTGAGCAGGCCGAAGTGATCATCCTTGTCCAAGCTGGCCAGCTCTTCGAGGTGGCGTCGCAGCGGACCTTCTGGAAGCAGGTTTTGGAAGAACGACGGCAGCACTTCACCCTCTCCATTGAAGAATGGCTGTGTTGCGTACTCGGCCAGGAACGCCGCTCTGGCTTGCCTGTCGGCTACCAGCCCGAGCTGAGAGAGAACTGGGGCAGTGTCGGACATCCAATAGGCGTTGTCTGGCACGAGCCGCGTGATTGCTGATCGACCAGCGCCGTACTGAAAAAGCAGTCCTACGTACTGCTGCCGTGGGCCAAGGTGGACGGCAAGGGCACGGTATCTCATGACTTCCCTCCCGATTTTCGCGGCCTACGGGTAGAAGGCTGGTCGTGAGGCTCTTCGGGATTGCGCTCGCTGGGTATGGTTGCCAATCGACGTTCCGCTTCGCTCAGTATGCCTTCCGGTAGTCGCCCCATCCTTTCGGCGGCGCCGCTTTGGAGGCCTTCGGGAAGTGTCCCCATCAGAAGGTCAGCGTTGCTTCGCATGCCCCTCACCTTGCCGAGCATTGCCTCGTTGCCTTGAATGCCATGAGGGAGCATTCCGAGCCTCCGTTCGACATCGCTGAGGACTGTTCGAGGTGAGCGATCTGCGGTGGACGAGCGCATCTCATTCGCGATGGCCTTTGGCACCAGCACGAACTCGAGCCCCAGGGCGTCGGCCACGGCCATGGCGTTGGTCAACCTGGGCGCGGCGTTACCGTGAAGCATCGCCCGCACGGACTGGTCAGTAAGCCCCGTCCTCTCCGCCAGTTCAGTGGCGGTCAGCTGGCGCGCTTTCTGGCGGAGGGAGATCTCTTCAGCGAAGTCTCGAAGTGATTTCACGATGGTAAACCAATGTTTTGATTGCGAACACTGGTTTTATAACGCTTTGCCGCGCGATTGGCAATATAAAACCAACGTTCAATGTCATAACATTGGTTAAATATCGTTGCGGTGCTTCCGGGTGGTCCCGCTTCATACCGCTATCCAAGCGTGGGCGTTCCTTTTCTTCGCACCAGGTGGTCCCCGACCGATGAGCACGAACCTGGGGGGCTTCACCAGTGGCACAACGTCTGCAGTCACTGGATGAGCATGCGAAGGTCCCCCACACCGGGATGGTAGTGTTATCGGACGGCCTGCGGCTCCCTGGCCATGTGAGGCCTAGGAAGGCCAGCGCTCATCCCCGCCCGCGCCGCATGCTGCGGCGTGCAGCTGCACGGTCGGGGTCCATGGTGATGGAGGTGGCTCTGAACTTCACCTGCACCTCAATGCCGATCCATGTCAAAGTCAGTTGGCTAGTGCAGAGCACTCTGGTGACCTTGCCAGTTTCCGGGTCTGTGTTTTCGCTGATTGCCGTGCGGCTAGAGCTGTGCAATGGGCCTGTGGGCCGCCCTGTAGCCTTGAGTTGTGCGTCCATGTTTCGCCGTCTTCCCTGGGTGGTTACGTAGATTTAGTGGAGCTCAGGGGTGCCGCCAACGGCCGGGCTCGGCATCTGCGTCCCCTGCTGCTGCAGAGTCTTCGCTATGAGCGAATCGTAAATTTCTTTGCTCAGATTCGCTCGCGCCACCTGCATGAACATCCGGGAGAACGGAGTCGCTATGGCTTGTGATGCGTCGTGTTGGGCTCGTTTGATATCGCGACGCAAGTCTGCAGCGTGCCTTTGCAGCGCCTGGTGCTCAACCTGCTTGTTCTTCAAGGCGAGGTTCGCATTGGCAAACCATTTGCTGGGCGCGTAGACGCCTGTCGATTTCCCTTTGTACTGTGCCCGGGAGATCTGGTCTTTGATCGATGCCATGTCCCGCGCGATCTGCAACATCAATGCGTCACACTCGGGCACCTCGCTGGGGAACGTCTGCATCCCCTGGGCGCTCACCTTGATCCTGAGGAACTGCGCAATATCGAATGGTCTTTGGTTCACCGGCGCACAGCCTGCTGACTCCTGCGATCTGAGCGAACCCTGCATGAGCAGCAACTCCTGGTGTTCCACCTGATACTCTCTCAAGGCGCGTTCCGCGCTCCTGTACCAGTCACCGTCAGAACGATCGCCGCTGATGCGGGCCTGCTGGCGCGCGTCTGCAAGCTGCTGCTTGATGTCCTCGATGGCCTCAAGTATCTCCGCAGCGCGTGCTTTGGCCTCTTCGCTGGTGTACTTCTGGCGTGCATTTCCTACTGGCCCGTGCATGAGGCCGCGGGTTTGGGGGCGAGGAGGTTGAGAGGGTGATTGGGCAAGGGCTGTCATGGTTGGCATTGCCTGGCGGTGGTCATGGCCTGAAATGCTAGCCAGGCAGGGCACCCTAGAGGCTTGTCATACCGCCCGATCCGGTATAGATATGGCCTTCCGGCTCGAATTCGGTCCCGGCAACGGTGCATTCAGTCCATTTCCCAACGGCCGCACTGCTCGGTGGCGCGCTGGTGAACTAGGGCGCGGTCGGTATCTCAGGCGCCAGTTGCACCCCAGGCCTGGCGCCCACCTTCCCCTAAGGGACATGCCGGCGGTCAGTTTTCGAGCACTTCTGCCTCCGAGATCACGCGATTCTCTGACGCGCTGTCTACAAGCCTTCACAAACCTGTCGTAGAGACAGAAATTTGGATCGTACTTATGTGGTCCAATTTGGAATTGAGTGTGCGCCCTGGCGGCGCGGTTTGTGAGGCATTCATGCGCGACGACGAATTCTATTTCCACCAGCACCCCGAACAGGTGCCAGCATGCAATCTGCTGCCTCTTGCACTTCCTGTTTCAACCGAGGACTTCGAGACCGGGGAAATTGGTATTTTTCTTTCTGAGCTTGGTAGCCAGCACCCGTTCGACTCATTTTCTCCAGAGCGCCTACAAGAGTGCTTTGCGGCTGGATTTGGTTACGGCAGTTGGGAGGCGATAAAGCGCAGAGAGGCGGATCGAATTGCAGAAGGTGTGGATCTACCCGGCACCGAGTTCAAGCTGATGGACGTCGTCGCTTGGAGAATCTACGCCGCTGGCTTTGCGAGCGTACTCGATGCATTCACGGGGGTGTACAGCGCATGGAGCGCCAGTGATTTGTCACTCCGTAGAAGCTTTGGTCCTACGGGGATCACCACTCGGGAGAGGCAGATCTGGGAATGCTGCCAACGTGAGATCGGGATGACAACCGAATGGCGCGCCTGGGAAAAAGTCGGCTATTCGAAAACTGGGAAAGTTCGCATCAGATGGGCGGCTGAATTAATATTTGAAATCGCTTCTTCATGCTGGACGCATGAGTCAGGAATCAGCATCGATGTCCTCAACGAGGAACTGAGGAATGGCTCCCTAGTCGAGCCACAACATGTCATAGAGCGTAGTTGGTTTTTTGGGGAGCCCTGGCCGATTGGACTCGAACCTATCCAATATGCGGATGGACAAGGCGCAACAATTGGCTATGGGTGGACTTGGCCAGAGCTTGGACTGCGACATTCTAGAGTCTTCAAGACTCACTTGGACTTCAAGAACTCCGCAGTCGCTCTGTGGAATCGACAATCGACAAAGGAGTTCGCGAGGACGGAACTGCCGTCAACGCTCGTACAGGTTCATTTCGAGAATCCTTGGGACAGGAGGACATTCGAGCGAGAAAGCATGCGGGACAGCTATAGCAGCCTCGATTCTTATTCGGAAGTCGAAGTCGAGATAGTCTCCACAGATGGATCGCAGGTAAATCTTGGTCAGCTCCAAGAAATTGACGGCGAGGTATGGACACGAGCGGGAGAGATTTTCGTTTTGCGACCGGAGGCTTTTGAAGGAGTCCTCGGGTTCGTGCTCCCGACCATGGAGGAAGTCAACCTCAAGGGTGAGGAAGTACCCTGGTTGCGGGCCAAGGTGCCGTACGCCTTCGACCTTGCGACATACGAAACAGCTTGTCGTCTTTGGTGCGCGCTCGACGAATTGAGGATGCTTGAGAGCGACTGGCTGGACAATTTATCGCCAGACGCCGAACTCTCCTGGCTCATGACACGTTCCGCCATCAACGCGACGCCTGTTTGTTCTCGGGAATCAGAAGCATGGCTTGAGGACCGATTTGTTGCCAGCTACGAAATGCCTTCGGCAGGGCGCGAGTTAATCCTTACCTACCCCGAGCTAACTGGATTGACCGTGGGGCAGCGTGGCGACTACGCGTTGGCGTTCTACGGCAAAGATGGGCTGAGGCATGATCGATCGCACGCGCAGCGTGACCTGCGGTTTATGGCATACGCGACTCTTCGGAATCTTGGGTTGGATCCGGATTCGGACGACTACTCGTATCTTCTAGCCATTTTTCGGATCGTCCGTTTAGCGGCTGAGCGCACTCCAAATGTCTGGGAGGACAAGTTAGCGCTTCAGCGCTTCGCCTTCGACGCCAGGCGCTTGTGTATCTCCGTCCAACAAGCCTGCTCGGCGCTTGAGGGCTACGACCAAAGTCTCCGCAATTCGCGTCTTGCTCTACTTGTCCAGTGAGCACTCCAGCTGGGAGCACTCGTAGCGCTGACTGTGGGCTCTGTGGCGAGCGGGGCGCGCCAGAAGGTGTCCTGAGGTGTCGTGCGTCACGGAGATTGCCCGTCGGGTCGTGTGCATGGTGGTGGTGTGCCGCGTCTCGTCGCGGTTGCCGCCTTGAGGACAAGGGACGCCACTGGCGTAGTTGTCCACATGTGCACAGGCCACAATTCAATGCGCCAAGCCCTGTGGGTAAGTCTCACCGCGTTGCGTATTCGGGAATATCCACAGGTGAGTTGCTAGCGCTGCTGGCTGACTTCGCGATGAGGATTGGCGCGGATAGGAAGGCTCTGCTGCAGTGACTCCTGGGCGATCTCCGCGATCCTGGCCAGCTCGGCAGAAAACTCATCGTCCGACGCGCCGATTGCGTCTGACGGCCGCCGGGCGCCCAAGCGCGCCTGCTGCGTGCCACTGAACAACCGCGCCTTCGCACCGGCTAGGTCCGGCAGCAGGCCCGCGGGCACCTTGCCGTACAGCGGCGCATTCGGATCCCAGGTGGCATTGCGCTCGGCCTCGGCCGCATCCCGGTCGAGCCCCGGCACCTGGTACTCGCGCGCAGCCATGGGGTGCTTGAGCTTGCTCACGGGGATGCCCACGGCCGCACCGATCAGGAGCCCCACCGCGATCCCGGCGACCAGGCCACCAAGCGCCCTGCCCCGCTGGCCGGCACCGGGTGCGCGCGCCGGCGCGCCGCCCGTTCGATGGACCCTGCCGCTGATCGCGCCATACCGGGCCTTCCAGCATTGCGCGCACAGCCAGACACCAGGCCGAATCTCGCAGCCGCTGGTCGCGGGCCGCAGATCCTGGTGAATGCTGCACATCCGCTGGACCAGGGAAGGCGCTGAGCTGAGGGGGAGGTGGAGGCGAGGTTCTGTCATGAAGGTCTCCTGCAAACCCGGGCCGCGTTGCACGGCCCGGGGGGTGTTACGCGCGAGGCGTCAGCGGGCGCAGGTGCCGCTCGAGCAGTCGTAGATCGGCGTGGCCAACAGCTGCAGCTCGCCGCCACCGATGCTGTAGGCGCCGAACACGCGCGCCTTGAGTTCGCCCAGCTGGCCCGGCGTCACCGACAGCAGGCTGCTGCTGAAAACCGCCACGTTGATGCCGGTGGCCGGGAACGTGGCGTCCACCACCACCGCGTTGCTCGCGCTGGGCGGGCTGGTGGCCAGGTCGGCCAGGCCGCCGTTCTTGTCCAGGATGAAGAACATCGGCGAGGTCGACCAGAACGGACGCACTTCCAGGGCGAGCCAGACGGTGATCTTCTTGCCCACGTCGGCCGTGGCCGGCTTGAGCGTGGTCGACAGGCCCAGTGCGTTGTTGACGCCGGTGTTCTGGGTGGAGTTGGACGCCGTGGGTGGCGTGCCGCTGCCGGTGCCAGTGCCTGGGTTGGTACCTGGGTTCGTGCCCGGGTTGGTGCCGGGCCCGGTTCCAGGGTTGGTGCCCGTGCCCGTGCCTGGCGTGCCGCCGGTGATGGTCAGTTCCTTGGTGGCGGTCTTGCCGTTGGTGGACGTGCAGCTGACCTTGACCTTGGCTGAGTTGGGCGCGACCACGGTGGCCACCGGCAGGCCGAGCGTGGTGCCCACGGACACGTTCACCGCGGCGCCGTTGGCATCGGTGCCGGTGCAGGATTTCAGGACCAGCGTGGTGGGGAACGCGACCATGCGCACGGTCTCGCCCGGGCGGATGGAAGTTGCCGACGGCTCCAGGGTGAAGGTGTTGCCGCCGCCCGTGCCGGTGCCAGGGTCCGGGTCGGTGCCCGGGTTGGTGCCAGGATCCGTGCCTGGCGTGGTGCCGCCGCCGCTGCTGCCTTCCACGGGGTCAGGGTTGGCCGCGCTGGTCCACTTGATCTTGCCGTAGGCTTCCTTGTACTTGGGCATGTCGACGTCGACGCCGCCCTGGATGTCGTAGAGCGCGGTGCCGGAGAGCTGGCGCACGTACATCCAGCCGCCCTCGGCCAGCACGCCGCGCTGCGCGTTCACGTTGCCGCCGATGAAGCGCACGGTGCCGCCGCCGTCATGGACGACGATCACTTCGTCGCCGGCGACCAGGCGCGAGAAGGAGCTGTCGATGTGCTCGTTCTCCTGGGCGTCCTGGTACTCCCAGCCGTCGAGTTCGCCCTGGCGCTGGGGCTCGGCTCCAAAGCGCATGGCGAACGCAGCGATCGCGCGCTGGGGCGCGTAGCCGCTGAGCATCACCGACTTGGAGCCGGCCGGCACGTAGAAGCGCCATTCACGGTAGCCCAGCTGGTAGCCAGTGAACTCGGGCAGCGCGAGAGAACCGCCACCAGGGAATGCGCAGTCGGTCTTGTTGAAACCGATAGCGCATCCGGAAAGGCCATCGGGGGCGTACTGGGCCTTGAAGCCCGTGGGGTTGTCAAACAGGTAGCTTCCGCCCAGGGACGGCAGCGCAATGCGCAGCGGCGTCTGGTGCAGGGAAACAAACGACCCGGCTGACGCGACGGTGCTCGCGGCCAGAAGGGCAATTGCGATCAGGGAACGCATGGGATGGAATCCTTCGATGTAGCACTGGCGCGCGGGCCGCACAGGCTGGTGATGGGAGCCAGCGGCACGGGCTGCTGGTGGGAAGAGAACCATGGGTCTGGTGGACGGTAGACAGTAGAAATGGCGGATGGGGGCTCACGGGGTGGTGCACGCTCCGTTCTTGCATTGCAGGAGCGGCGCGGGCCATACCTGCAGGTCGCCGCCGTTGACCTGGTAGACCAGGTACACGGTGGAGTTGATGGCGGCGAGCTCGCCCTCGGTCAGGTCCGAGCGGATCAGATCCAGCTGCAGGCCGGCGGCCGTGGGCGAGGTGCTGGCCAGCGCGTTGGATGCCACGAGTCCGGTGGCAGGGTTGAAAGGAGACCAGCCCTGCCCGCTCTTGACCAGGATGACCGCGGGGCCGAAAAACGGCGCCGTGGTGATGCCGGTCCAGAAGGTGGTGGGCTTGCCGATGCCGGCGGTGGCGGGCTTGAAGGTGCCGCTGAGCGTGAAGGTGCCGTTGGCGCCGGGCGTCTTGGTGGCGCTGAAGCTGGCAACCTGCTCTTGCACCGGTGGAGTGACGGGTGGCGTCACGGGCGGCGTTACCGGGGGCGTGGTGGTGTCCGGCGCCATGAAGCCGGTGATGCTGGCCGTCTTGCCGCCCCGGCTGGTGCAGGTGACTTTCAGGAGGGTCGCGGTTTCAGGACGGTCGATCAGCGGGGCATTGCCGGTGGCGGCCAGGACGCCGCTGGCCAGGGCGATGCTGAGCGCGCCGGTGGCGTTGGTTGCTCCGCTGGTGGTGGCCGAGCAGCTGGTCAGGTTCACGGTCGCAGGCGAGATCGTCACGCGGATGGGCTTGCCGGCCACCAGGGGCGAGACGGCGTGGGCCAGCGTGAAGTCGGGATCAGGTTCCTGTACCGGCGGCGTCACGGGTGGATTCACAGGTGGGGTGACGGGCGGCGTGGTGGTGTCCGCTGGCTCCGCGCCCAGGATGGTGGTGCCGATGCAGGTGTGGGTGGCGTTCTGCAGCGGGTTTCCTGCGGCGTCGTACTTGGCCACTGCATGCCAGCCCATGTAGCAGGAGGACAGGACCTCCGCGCGAAACCGCACCTGGTGGGTGGCGGGCAGGCCGGAGGCGTTCACGTAGACCCAGCCGCCGGTGCTGGCGGTGTAGGAGCCCAGGGAGATGTCGTAGATGGAGCTGGCCAGGTCCAGCGAGCTGCTGCCGGCCGGCGCCGAGAACGCCAGTTCCGATCCACCGGCCAGGCGCTCCAGGGTGGTGGAGATGTCGAAGTAGCGCCCCACCGGAGCGGTGCCGCCCGTGGGTGCCGCGCGGCTGCGCAGCGAGATCATGCTGCCGGCGGCACCGGGGGCGAACTGCACGTCGGCATACAGCCGCTTGGTGCCGGGTGGAAGGAAGGCGCGCCACTTGCGGGACTGCACGGCCGGGGCCTGGATGCTGAGCGCCACGGTGTCGCCCGTCTGGGGCAGGTTGCCGGCGTAGGGACTGAAATGGTCCTTGAATCCCGTGGCCGCGCCGGTGCTGGTGACCAGCGGGGTGTATTCGCTGCGCGCGTCGACCTGCGCATTGGCGGCCTGGCCAGCGGTGAGAACCATGGCAGCCACGGCGACTGCGCGCAGCGGCATGTGGCGGTCCTGCTGGTTGGTGTGGCCGGTGGGTTGGGTGCCGGCGCGGGGCGCTGCGCCCTTGGAGTCGGCCAGCGTGATCGCAGCGATCTCGCGTGCGCGCTCCCGGATGGCGGTTTTGGTGTGCATGGGGTTTCCTGTGGTGCTGGGAAAGGGAAGACGGAAGGCGGGAGTCCTGCTCAGCCCTCGGCATGGACCTGGCTGGAGTGCAGGCTCACGTGCGCCGGGGGCATGGGGAACCAGGCCGCGGCCAGCGGGTCCTGCACGACGGGGCGCGCCTTGGAGGCATGCGACGTGCCGGCGGGCGAGGGAGCGGCCTTTTTGTCCTCACGGAAGCGGCGGGTGACCTCTGCCGTGTTCACGGAGAGGTTCAGGCTGGCGTCGGCGCAGGCCTGGGCCAGGGTTGCGTTGGGCTTTTGCTTGATGAAGGAGGCCCGCGCTTCCAGGCCGGAGAGGATGTGCTGCTGGCCGCGCTCGGTAATCACGAAGCCATTCTTGGAGCCACCGGCGCCGGTGACTTTCTCGACCAGGAGGTTGCGCGCGGCGCGCGTGAGTTGGCTGCTGATGCGCCGGCGCAGGACGTCGCGCAGGTCGGCATTATCCGAGCGAGAAAATGCTTTGTTGGCCTGGCACAGTTCGTTGATGGTTCTGCTTTGGCCGCCGCGCAAGGAGAAGAGGACCGTAAAGAGGTTGATTACCTCCATCCCTGGGCCGTTGTTTTCGTAGTAGGCGGTGACAGTTTCAAGCATGGTTTTCTCCAGAGGCAAATTGGTGTGAGAGCGAAAGGTGGTGTTTGAGGGAATCTGGGCGGGAATCAACGAAGGAGGAGTTCCAGCTGCGGGATGTCCGCTGGGAGCAGCCTTGCGTCGTGGATCAAACACATCCGACCGGTTTGCTGACGCACCAATGGGCTCAGCTTGGTAATGATGTCCTGCAGGGGGTCGGAAAACCCGGGGATATCTATCCCCGAACGGTCGCAAATGCGGATCGCCAGCATGAGGGGCATGTAGTGGGGACCTTTCCCTTCAGCTTCTGGCCCTATCACGTACAGGCGCAACTCAAGCTCAGCCGCAGTGGGGCTCTCCGCACGGTGCGTGGTGTTCAACTCCACCTCAGTGGCCAGGACGAACCGCGACAGCTCGCCGCCCGGGGCTTGGAGCACGTCCAGCACCTGGTGCATGCGCTTGAGCTCGTGGCGCTCAATGTTGGCGTGGGAGCCCGTGTAGGCGGTAGTCACTGAGAGGCGGCCGTGGCCCAGGTTCTCCGTCACCACCTTGCGGGCGTTTAGTTCGGTCTGCCGGTCTGGTGCCAAGCCCCCATTCACTGGGGCGTCCACGCCGGCATGCGCGGCGTAGATGGCGTTGGCGTATTCATGGCGCAGGCCGTGGGCGGTGACACCCAGCTGCTTACGCGTGATGCCAACCTTGTTCATGACCCGGTAGAAGGTCTTGATGGCCTGCTTGATCGTCCTGTCGCTGGGCCGCAGCAAGCCACTGCGCGGGTGGGCCATTTCCTTCGCAACGTCGAGTACGCGGCGCTGCTCTGGTGTTTCGATCGGGACGGCCCGGCCGCGGCCTCCCTTGGCGCCATGGGTGATGTGCAGGTACACGCCCATGTCGTTGGCCATGGGGCGCAGCGCAGCCGCCTCCTGCACACGAAGGCCAAACTCGCGGGCCAGCGCCAGGTACACGGCGCTGTAGCGGCACTGTGCTTCAACTTGTGGAAGAAGCCTTACCAGGTCTACGCCCACCTTGTTCCAGGCCTTGGGCAGGACCGCGCTGTATTGGCGCATGCCAGCTGCGGGGTTTTGCAGGGTGTCCTTGACGGACTTCACCGAGAGGTTCTTTCCAAGCCATCCGTAGAACCGCGCGATGCAGCTGAAGCGGGTGGCCAGCGAGGACGCACTCAATTCGCGGGCTTCCCACTCCTGCATGACCAGCACCAGGTGTTTCTGGCTCAACTCGGGCAGGTTCTGGATGCGGATGTTCTGGGCGGCAAGGGTCTGGATCAAGAGGGTGATTGACTGGACGTACTTGGTTTCAGTGCCCGCACTGACGGACCGTTTGCGCCCCTGGGCGGCCGGGATGCGAAAGTTCTTGAAGAAGACGGCCAGCTGTCCCCATGGATCGCCCGGCCGTTGGCTGACGGCCAGTGCGATGGCGTCTTGTGCACTGGATTCGGCAGGGCGGCGGCGAAACCGGGGCGTGGGGGGCTTGGCCCGGCGATGCGGTTCGGCCGGCAAGGTTGCGCCTGCCGCAAAGGGTTGCAGCTCAGGGTTGGCAGAAGAAGAGGCGGCAGAAGGGTTCGTCATGGCTTGATGAGGAGCAATCGGATGGGCGTGCCCATTCAGTTGCTCCCCACGGTGGGTTGCGTCTCAAAAACAAAGGGGTGAGTGAACCGGTTCTGTTAGTAAATCAACCTGCGGCCATTGGTGGTTCAAGCCATGGCGCCCCCTGAGGACAGGGTTCATCCGCGCAAGGTCGAGCGCGGAGGAAGGGTGGTGATCGGTAGGGTGATCAGCCTGGATTCCTGATGGAAACCTATGTGTCTCAATTCGCTGCCCGTTGGGTCAGCGCGCAGTTCCATGTGGACCGCCGTCAGGTCACCGGGCGCTCCTAGGAGCGGCGGGTTGGCTGGGGCCCCAAGGCACGCCCGTAGGCTGCTGGGTCACATGGGAGGGACTTGAGAACAAAAACCGGGCAGCGCGAAGGCCGCTGGCATAGACATGCCGTGTTGATTTACTGGTGCCCCGTTTGTGCGAGGGGCTCCGCATGCATTAGCTGCATCGGGCTTTGGGATGTGATCCCTGGTGGCATTGCGCCTGGTCACTGAGGACCTGTTGGGGCTCCATGGAGATGAGCCACTGGTTTTCACCGAGTGAGGAGAATGTATTCGGTTTAACCCTGAAGCGCAACAACTTCGTTGGGGAATTTTGAATCTCCTACGGGGTGGCTTTTCCTTTTCGCCCCGCCAGCCCAGTTCCAGCCTCGTTTTTGTAGACCTTCCCCTTCCGGTAGTTCGACGGAAAATGCCTTGCGAAGCCGCCGCGCTCCAGGCAAAATCGCCCTAGCTGCAACGCTATTGGAGTGGGGCCACCCTATTCCCATTTGTCCCGATGCGATTCCCGCCTCTGCGCGATTGAATAATAAGCCTACCGTGGCATTAGCTGGCAGACTATCCCATGCTAAGTGCGCTTTTATGTACTGGTTGTGGCATTGAATGGGATAGCCAGTCGCCTTATGGCGCTCGAACTAAGCGGCTTTTCGAAGCGTGGCACGTTAATCCTTAAACTGCCAGCCAACATCCCGTGTTGGCTCTCAAAGCGCGTTGCGCCGGCCTTGATCCCTAAGGAGTAGGTAGATTTCGCGGCGCCCAGTGCGGCGCGGTAGCGAACGTTTCGGCACAGCTACGACGAGAACTCGTGGTCACCATGAGCGCCTGTGGTTGCGAGGCGAGCGTAAAAGATGGCATTACCTGCCCCAACGGGGCCGAATGCCCCCCTCGCGGCGCCGTCGTGCTCCAGACAATCGGCACATCCCCCACCCGGAGTGCTCCTTGTCAACCACCGAAAAAGCCCCCCACGTAGTTCCAGCGCTGCCCAAGGTACTGAGTCACCCTGAGCCTGCGCTGCAGCCTCCTCTACTCATAGACATCGCTGCAGTGGACGTTGGCTACTTCGCCACGAAGTACACCGTAGGCCGCGATGTAGCAAAGGAGGGTTCGCCGATCTTGGCGCGGAGCATTCCGTCGTTCTGTCCACTGATCGACGGCGCCGTGAGTGCCGGTGCTGGCACCTCTGCACTCAGTGGCGTCGTGGTGGAGGTCAACGGCTCCGAATATTTCGTCGGCCCAGATTCGGCTATTCGCGGTTCAGGCCGGAATGCGCGAGTGGTGTCTGACGCCTATGCGGATAGTGAGCAGTACCTCGCACTGTTCAGAGGCGCGCTCCACTACATCTGCAGGGAGCTGCTGACTCCACTCAGCACGATCACTAAGGTCACGGTGAAACGCATGGTGGTTGGGCTCCCATTGCACACGCTCTCCACGAAGAAGGACAGCTTGCGCTCGACTCTGGAGGCTGTTCACAAAGTGCCCGCCATGCCTTGGGGCGGCCCAAGCCTGGAGGTTGAAGTGAAATCATGCACAGTGCTTGCACAGCCTCAAGGCGCTCTCGTTCACCATGGCGCGAGCATTCCCCATCTCCGAGAACAAAACACTTTGGTGCTGGATGTGGGCGGGGGAACGTTTGATTGGTTCTTAATGCACGGCAAGAAGGTTCACTACGAGAGGTGCGGCGCCTATCCGAAGGGGACCCTTGAATGCGCTTTTGCCGTGTGCGACCGCATCCACAAGTCACTGCGGGATGACGCTGAAATCGTCAAGCGCGTTGACACCGCGCTGCGCACGCGCGCGAGCACTGTTCTGATCTCCGGCAAGCAAGTTCAAATGGCCCCGTTTGAGCCAGTCGTCCTCGCGATCCTGAAGGAATGCGCAGATCGGATGCTGCAGTCCGTTCAAAATTTGGCGAGCGTGGACCTCATTTTGTTCACAGGTGGCGGTGCGCGCCGGTTGTTCGAACTGATGACGGTGATGTTCCCTGAGCGGCAGGACACGATGCAGCTGGACGGTGACCCAGTATTTTCGAACGTCTACGGGTTCCACGCCCTCGGCGAGAAGATGAACGATGCCAAGACCTCTTAGCTTGGAAGAGCGTGTCGTCGTGCGCTCACAAATCATCGTCTACCGGAACGAGTTGCCCGTCGTCTGGCAACGCCTTGTCGACGTGCCTCCCAACCGCGTTGGAAGAGTGCTGCTTTCGTTGCTTGGCGAGTACGAGGCGCTTAAGGCGGGCGCGCTGGTTCCAGGCGCAGCGCCCAATGCTGTGGGCATGGCCAGCAGACAGGAAGGCACCACCCCTCGGCTGACGACTAACCCTCAGCTGGAAGCTACACCTGCTGGAAGCCAAACCCCTGTTCAGTCCGAGCTTGAGCCGCGCTTGACGCAGGCCCATAGTGGAAACGCGTTTCTCGATTCGTTCGACTTATCCGAACTGTCGGAGTTTGCTGCTGGCCCAAAGCAGCCTTGACAGGGATGCGAAACGTGAGAACTTGAAAGCATGACTACCTTCACCACCTCCTCTCAGCCCCGGCGCGCATTTGATCGCCGGGAGTTCCGCCAAACCTACATCGACATGCGCGATCCAGCGCAGGCTGCGCCGAGCGCCGATGTGAGACCCATCTCCCACGTCCCCGTGCTGGCCGATGTGGCCTGCTATCACCTGGTGGTCCAGGCCACGGCAACGCGGCTGGCTGCCCACGGCGC
The DNA here is from genome assembly GCF_964253575.1 of Acidovorax sp. LjRoot118. Classification (NCBI taxonomy): domain Bacteria; kingdom Pseudomonadati; phylum Pseudomonadota; class Betaproteobacteria; order Burkholderiales; family Comamonadaceae; genus Acidovorax; species Acidovorax sp. LjRoot118. The sequence continues at coordinate 123,020 of NZ_CAXURB020000002.1, read as the reverse complement.
TTCCCTGCCCTCTTCGGCGGACAGCCTGCTGGGTCACCTGGAACGCACTTGCCGCATCGCAGGTATCGATGCGATGCCGTTGCCTGCAGTGTTTTGGGAGCGCATCGCTACCCAGTTCAAGGTGCTGCAGGCCTTGGCGGAACTTGAGGACTGATCCAGTGCGAGCTTCCATTGCGTTGCTTGCCGCGCTGACACTCCATGGCCCCGTTGTGCGGGCCCAGGATTGCATCCCGGAAGCAGCCAAGTTCCATGGCGTGAACGAGGCGGTCCTCAGGGCCATCGCCTGGCATGAGTCGCGCATGAATCCTTCGGCAGTCGGCCGCAACTCCAACGGCACAGTGGATATCGGCAGGATGCAGACCAACAGCGTGCACCTGCAGGAGCTCGCGCAATACGGGATCACCCCCCAGCACCTGCTGGATGCCTGCGTGTCTGACTACGTTGGCGCCTGGATGTATGCACGAAAGATCAAGAAGCACGGCAACACATGGGCCGCAGTTGGGGCATATCACTCAGAAACGCCAATTCTTCGAGACGCCTACGCCCGGCGCATCCACGACATCGTGTACGGTCAAAACAGCGGTGCAAGCCGTTGACAAGTGAACGTCCTCTGAGACCCTTGTCCTATCCAACTTTGACCATGAAAGCCTTCCAAATGACCTTGAATCGCCGCTCCCTGTTCTGCCTTGGCCTGGGTGCCGCAAGCTCCGCCGCCTTGCCCGGGTGGGCGTTGGCCGCTTTGTCCGGGCAGGACGAATACGGCGCGGTTGTGGCTGTCGACAGGTTCCAGGATGTGCTGCTGGAGCAAATGGTCATGAGCGTGCCTCGGACCAACAACGCGGTCTTCAAGGACTACATCGATCGCCGTGGTGTGTACATCAACGCTCTCGCTTCGGGGCAAGCGACCACCGACCGCCTGGTCAACGACTTCGCCGTGCCTTTTGCTCGGGTGGTCAGTTCGACCTTTCGATCTGCGGCTGAGTCCGATCTCTCCCCTGCCCTCGCCACTGCCACTCCACGTAACACCTTGCGCAACGAAGGCGGCGCGATCGTGATCCCTCCCCAGACCCTCTGCACGTACAGCACGACCGGCCTGTGCATGGACCGGGCGCTGCCGGCGCCGGTGGCCGGGGATGCTCTGGTGCTCAGGCCGGCCGATGAACGCGTTCCGGCAGAACTTCAAGACCTCATGGTCGCGGTGGCCAACTCGTCGTCTCGCAACGACCCTAACCAGGCGCGCGCCCAGCGACTGGTTTGGGCGCTAATGGCTGCGGGCACCGAAGAGGGTGATGCCGTGCCGGCAAGCACCCTGCGCGAGCTTGACGCGATCGTTCCGGGCGGGTCCAAGCGCCTTCAGGAGTACCACGCGGCGAAATCTCGGGCTGCCGGGCGCGAGCGCTTTCGCTCCTCCGGTGCCGCACCGGAGCGCGCCGACGACGACGCGCGCATCGCTCAAGAACTGCAACGCCTTCGCGATGCGGGCGAGCGCATGGACAACGGGAAGGGTTACGGCTATTCGACCGTGAACAAAGGCGCTCTTGCAGCGCGTGCGACGGGCACAGGACCATTGAAGGCCTCTGTAGAGGTGCTCAACGACAGCGACCGCGAGGTGGTGTTCCGCCCAGGTTCACACACGACCAAAGCACTGGCGCGCAAACAGTCGGCCTTCCCTTCGCAGCGCATCACCGACGAGTCGCCGGACGACTACTCCGCAGGTGGCCTGCGTGCATCGGTAGGCCCGTTCAATGTGGACCGCGCCTCGATGCTCTCCAAGGGCTTGCTGTTCACTGCAGAGCAGGTGGCTGGACTGGACTCGAATCTGTCTAAGCAGTCGCCCCAAGGTCGGACCATTGCTCGCGATATCAGTGGGAGGCGCATGGGTGCAGTGAGTTCCATTGTCGCATCGCATATCTCACGTTCGCCACAGGCGCAGAACCTCTTGGTGGTTGCGCAGGCCGCGACGGGACGGCCATGGAGCCAAGCGTGAGCCTAGGCCTTTTTGGGAACCTTCACCGCCTTCATCACGGCAGTGCGGTGCGGCGCCAAGCCGAAGCGCGAAGCATTGGCAGCCAGCTCTCTCGGATCGAGCTGGTTCCAGGTCAGACCGCAGGATAGACATGCGTAGGTTTCCGGCCGCGTCATCTCTACCGGCTTGCCCATCAGGGCCCGAAAGATGTTGCGGCTGGGGAAGAAGCGATTGCTCTCAAGCCGGCCCTCTACGACCTGCAACCCAGAGCAACTGGGGCAGTAAATGGATTGGGCGTGGCGGTGTTTTGACATGGATGGGCGGTGAGGTAGCTCAATTCTGGTTGATCTGGGTTTTTGTGCAAGTAAGTACGTCTAGGAAGCAAATATGAATAGTCCGTTCTCCGCGCTCGAGGTTCCCATGGGAGCAGTGGGCGACGGCCTGCAGCAGGCCGCAACCTCCACATCAACCGCCGGCAACTTGCCGCCCGGCAACGATGCGGTCTCGCATGCCCGTGTGGCTGCTGGCCTGGACGCTGGTCATGAAAGCAGCGATGGCAGGGCGAGCCTCGACGGCATGGAAATCGGAGAGTTCCAGTACGCCGGCGATCCGGCCTCGCGCCTTGCGAGCGCCATCTACGCTTCGCTTCAGTTCGCTGGCCAGTTCACAGACCTGATGTTGGGCGAGGGCAAGAAAATCATGCTCAAGTCTGCTGGCGGCATCCAGCGCCTCGATCAAACAGGTATCCCCGGTACCGACCTGGTGGTGGAGCTGCAGGACCTGAAGAACTTCTTCTGCTACTACATGGATGCACGCGGACCCGACGTGGACGCAGACGCCTATTGGACCGAGCACGTAGCGCCCCTGTTTCGCCTAAAGAAAACTGTGGATCGCACGGCCACCTCTCCATCTGGCCAGTACCTGCGCTGCTCGCTCTTCCAAGCCGACAGAGGGCTTGTGTCGATGGTGATTCGCGTGACTACCGCCCCTCCCCGACTGGAAAGTCTCGGTCTTCCCCAGGCACTCATGAACCGCCTGCAGATGAACCCAACCGGGTTGATCGCCATCATCGGCCCAACGGCGAGCGGGAAGACGTCGACCGCGTACTCAATCCTGGACTTCCTGAACGAACATACCGCGAGCCACATCGTCACCGTAGAGGATCCGATCGAGTACCCGATGGTTTCCAAGCAGTCAATGTTCACGCAGCGGGAGGTCGGTACGGATGTGGAGTCCTTTGCTGCCGGGCTGCGCGACGCGCTGCGCCAGGCGCCCGATGCGATCTTGGTCGGTGAAGTGCGAGACCAGGACACTGCAGAGACAACCATTCTCGGGAGCGAGTCGGGTGCGCTGATGCTCGTGACAACCCATGGCCGCAGTATTTCCGGTGCCCTCCGCAAGGTACTCGCTCTGACCGGGGCTCAGCCCGCGGCTTGGAGGTCCGTGCTGGCCGGCAGCCTGCTCGCAGTAATCCACCAGTCGCTGGCTCCGCACATCGATGGCCAGGGCTACACGATGGTCTGCGACGTCCTCATGCCCGACGAGAGCGTTCGAAAAATCATCGAGGCAGGCGAGTGGGCCCAGTTGGACAAGCTCACCAGCAGCAAGACGGCAACTGAGTCGTTCGTCCCCAAGGTCGCAGCAGTCAATGAACTCGTCAGAACTCGCCGGATTGATCGCCTCGTAGGTACGGCCCTCAATTCAGGCTACTGAGATCGCTTTCCCCTCTTCACAGTTTCCAACCGCCAAACCGAAAGGCACCCATGAAGTTTTTGAACGCCAACCTGTCCCCGACCATCATCGCATCTGCCTGCGTGGCTGCAGCTCTCACCGCCTGCGGCGGCGGCAGTGGCGGCAACGCTCCGGTAAACACCCACTCGGCCTTCAAGGGCACGGGTGGAACCAGCCTCAACGCAGAGCCTGGCCAGACCTTCACCATCTCCGGGAATGCGACCAGCCCTGACACCCTGCTGACCTCCGCGAAGTGGTCCGTGACATCCACTGCGGGCGCGCCCGCGCTGACGCTCACCAACCAAGACTGCGCCGTGGCCACGAAATTCGACCAGCCGCGCCTGAACAATCTGGCCTCCTCGGACTGGACTTGCGAGGTGAGCGGTCGCGTGCCGGCCAATGTCGCTGCGAACGCCACCTACACCTTCAACTTTACGGCCACCAATTCCAATGGCAGCACCTCGGCCTCCGCATCCACAGTATCCGTGACGGGTAAAGGTGGATCGCTGACCCCGCAAGCCACAGTCACCGCTCCAGGCAACGCGGCTACGGGCGCGAGTGTGGATCTGTTCTGCGCCGGCGCTGGTGGCGAGCTCGCCGCGAACTCCCGCTACCGCTACCAGTGGGTGGTGGAAGATGCCTCTGGACTGGCGATCAGCCTGCTCAATGCTTCCACCGCAGACACCAAATTCGTTGCCCCGGCCGTGCGCGTTCCCACCACCGTGCGCGTGGCATGCCGTGTCACTGACGATTCCAACGCCACGGGCATTCAGTCGGCCAGCATCGTCATCAATCCGCCACCCAAGCCCACCGTAATTGCCGATGCTGGCGCATCGGTTGACGCCACGGCTGGATCGCTGATCACGGTCGCCGCTTCCAAGTCCAAGTTGGTGGACGTCGACGGCAAGGATGTCGCTGGCCAGCTCTTCTACCAATGGAGCCAGGTGTCCGGCCCGACTGCCACGATTGTCAATCCCGGTTCCGCAACCACTTCCATTCGCCTGCCTGCTGCCACCGGTGATGCCAAGCTGCTTTTCCGTGTCACGGTTTCGAGCCAGGCCATCGGCACTGCCGGCGCCGCCACGGGCACAGCTGATGTGGAGGTCGCGCTCAAGGAAACGGTGTCCCCTCCCCTGCAGCTGAGCATCTCGAACGCGGCTCAGTCGGTGGCCAGCGGCACCACGGTGAGCCTGGATGCCTCCGTGAACGGTGCTGCCACAGGCTCCACGGTGTTTTACTCGTGGACGCAGATCTCAGGCACGCCGGTGTTCCTGGGTGGCAATAAGACGGCCAAGGCTGGCTTCGTGGCACCCACCGTCACTGCACCGACGGTATTGGTGTTCCGCGTGAGCGCCAGCACGGCCGCGATCACCGGCAGCAACCCCGGCAGCAGCGTTGATGCTGTGGTCAACGTAACTCCATAAACACCGCGCCAATCGGCGAGCCCCAACGAAAAAACCGCCAGGCCTGTGCGAACAGGACCTGGCGGTTTTTCATTTGATGCCCTTCAGGCCGGAACGGCCGCACGGCGGCGGCGGTATTTCGGCTTGTAGCCGAAGCGCTTCCAAACGTCGATCTCGACGAGGAGCGGATGCACTTCGCAGTTCTCCGTAGAGACGAAAGCCCCGTGGCTGGCGATGGAGCCCTTGGTGAAAAGATTCCACAAAATAGTCATGCCCTGAATCGAGACCGCCTGGTTGACGAAGAGGGACTGCTTCTCGAGGGCCTGGGCCAGGGAGCAGGATGGTCCATCATCTTCTGTGTCAGCCTGAAGGTCCACCAGGTCGGGGAACAACTCGCCGGCGTGGGGTAGACGCGGCTCGGTTCGCGCAACCGAGTGCCTGCCTTCTACCTCGCCGAGTACGACTTGGCCGACCTCGGCCTTGTTGCCAAAGTCCAGCCAGTAGGCGGCCTTCGCATGGCGCCTGGTCATAGCAGTGAGTATTGCAGCCCGCGCTGCTCGACTGTCCACTGCGCCAATGACAATGTCGAAGTTGGTGAGGTCGTCAGATGCTTCCAGAAGGTAGGGGCTAGCCCTCCAAACTGCAGCGCCGTTCAGGGCCATGTTCACTCGGTTCGTCAGTACAACTGCTTTGTTGAACCCAACGTCGCAAGCGTAGAAGGTCTGTCGACCGATGTTTGCAGCAGATACTTTGTCGGGATCCGCCACAGTCACCTCCAGGCCATGAGGATGCCCCTTTGCCACAAGTGCCCTGTGAAGGCACATGAGGCTTTCCAGAGTTCGGCTGCCAGTGCCGCCTGCACCCACGAGCAACACCTTTACAGGTGAAGTCAGGAGTCTGGCGTGAATGAAGTGTTCCATTGAAGTCCTTCTCCAAAGAAAAAGCGGCGACCAAATGGCCGCCGCTGTGTTGGGATGTTGTGATGACGCTTGGGCGTTAAAACTCGCCTGTCGCGTTCTTGAGCGATCTCAGCCGCTCGCCGATTTCCGGCTCAAGCAGGTCTCCGAGCTTGAGAGGAAGAGGAACGAGGCGCTTTTTGGGAAACGCCCTCGGTGGTGCGCTGACTAGGCCTTCCCAAAATTCCGTTGGGTCTTCGCCCAGGATCAGGCGGTCCTTCTGTGTGAAGTTGGGATGGCTGAACACGCTGTTGAAGAACGCGTCCACCCACTTCTCGGGGCTTTCATCGCCGTCCGGCTTGGGAAAGTCGGCGCTGCCCCTGCAGACGCCGCCATTGCTCCAGACGTTGAAGAATGGCGCTTGAAAGAGCGCATCTTCTCGTGATGGGCGACCTGCCGACTTGACTGCATAGCAGTACAGCAGGTTGTTGTAGGTCATCCAGACCAGCGCTGGCGTTGGTGCCGTGCCGGCCTTCTTGAAGCGCTTGCGCATGTGCTCCGAGCAGTCGAAGAACATAGTCCGGCTGCAAGCCGGGGTGTGCCAAATCGTGCGGCCGCCACCGTGGGCGAGAACCGAGTGATCGAGCCATTGAATGCCTCCGATCTCTCGCGAGAGCGAAAGGCCCTTCACCAGCGACGCAAGGTCTGCTTCGGTAACAAGCCGGCCAGGTTGGATGCTCATTCTGCCTTCGTGCTCCGCTATGGGGTTCACTGTGGCATGGGCATGGGCATTGCTGCCCGAACTTGCTCTGTAGAGCAGGATTGCGGAACTCAGCTTCAGAGAGCTGGCTCCGGTCGAAGCGAATGATTGAAGCAATTCAATCCTCCCGTGGAAGAAGTGAAAGAAGGTCACAGAGCGCTGCGTAGCAAGCAAGCAGCGACTTGTAGCCCTCCACAAATTTTGGCCAGGTCTCTGGCCTGGCGAGGTCGAGTACGTAGGCAAAGAGCAGTTCGTCGGCATTGCCGCTCTCGTAAACGCCCTGCTCGTAGTGTTCGACCATCTCGCCGATCATCTCGAGGTCCTGCCAGACTACGAATGCCAGTGCACCTATCTGAATGGGCGCCTCGGCGTATATGTCCTCATCGTCTTGCTCCGGGTCCGGAATGAACTCGGCGAGACAGGCCCGCGCACGCTCGCCGCAGCGCTCAAACCGGGAGATGGCATGAAGCATCTTCACAGTCTTTTCGCTGAGGGCGGCCTTGCGAATGGCCGATTTGCCAGGCGCTCGACCAGGTCGTGAAGCAGGCTCACCGAGGTTGACTAGGTGGCCATAGCCTCCGAAGGCCTCCACGAACCTGGCCACAGTACAAAACGACTCGGCAAGGAACTCATTGACTTCTTCCTCGCTTGCCGGGCCGCCGAGAGCCTCTTCCGCAAAGTCTCGGTCGTTGCTGGCGCCGTAGAAGAGTTCGAATTCGGCGATGTAGCCAAGGTAGCAAGGCTCAAATGTTTGGAGGCCATATCTCCCGCAGTTCGCGAGAGCGCCTGTGAGGCGCCAGCCAAGGCCGGGCATCTCTTGGTTCATTCGCTCGACGTCCGCCTTGAGCTTGAAAACCGACAGCCCCCGTTCGGGCTGTCCACGTATGACCAGGCGGTTGGGACGGCCAGGGCTGGAGTCGATGTGGGCGCTGATCTGCAATGGCAGCTGGTTGTCCGGACTCACACCTTTGGTGGCGTTCAAGTTGACCAGCTGTGCGGCGAGCGCCGCGTCCAAAGTGGTGAATGTGCCTTCGGGTATCCGAAGGCCGCAGCGGTGAAGAGTGATAGACGCCTCTGCCGCGAGCTTGGCGACCACCCCTTCCAGTTCAAAGATGGGGGGGACCTCGGAGCTGATCTCTGGAATAGTCCAGAGGCCAGCTTCACAGCTCTTTAGCCCCAGAGCCCGAACAGGTGTTGCGGTACTGGAAGCGGGGGAGAAAGCGTATTCCTGCTCGACACCACCTCCTGCAAAATCGAAGAGCATTTAGCGTTGCCTTCACGTTGAGTAGGGGTTATGGAGCGCAGCATGGACTCCGGCGAGGCGTGTCCATTTGCGATGAGGTGCATTGCTTGCACCATTGATCTCGGCTTCATCCCTTCGTGCCGGCGGCGCGCTTGAATGTGTAGCGAGAAATTCCTGCGGAGGTAACTGGTCCCTCGACCACAGCAGTCGTCAATTCCGGGAACTTGCCCGCATAGAACATGCGAACTTTTTCCGCGGTCATCGAGATGCCCGGGTCGTGCAGCTTTGCGCCGTTGTACCAGAACTCGCGGGTGAGGTTCAGTTGCTGAATGGCCATCTTGTTCTCCTTACAGACTGAAGGTGAACTGGCTGTCAGCTGGAGCTGCGGTGGCCGCTGCAGTCACTGTGGGATTCGGCGGGTCACCGCCCAAAACATCCGGCTCACCGTCTTCTGCGGGTGAACCGTCGGTCGACTGCGGGAGTGGACGTTCAGCCTTAGCACCCGGCTTCTTCGTCGACGTCGCCGCCTTTGCCGCATCGTTGGCCATTGCGTTTGCGACTGCTTGCGCATCGGCCAGTTGCTGCGAGAGCGTTGTGTTGATCTGGGCGTAGCCCCCCATGATCGAGACGATCTCGGCGTCGAGCTCTTCAGCCGTGCCAGCGAATTGCTTCGGGACGTACTGAGTGCCTGCCTCGCCGGTTGGCATCACATCCAGAAGGATGCGATCGCCGTGAGCTTGGAGAATGAGCTGAACCGTGACGCCCTTGTTCAAGAGCGGCAAGAGAGAAGAGAAAAACATTCGGTGGTTCCAAAAAAAATGGGAACCACCTCACCCGAACGGGAAGCTGGTTCCCGAGGGGTTTGAGTGCGCGATTGCGCTGGGCCTGCGTAGCTGCAGGGGGCATGACAAAAGTCAGTGCGGCAATGGTATCGGCTCCCAGCGACTCACGCAACAAAAAAGGCCGGCCGCTCAATGAGCGGCCGGCCTTTCAGTTGATGGCACTTAGTGGCTTACTTCCACTTCATGCTTCGGGGAATCTTGCCCCGGTACGGATAGCCTTCGATGCCTACCGCTGCCTTGATCAGATCATCCTTTTTACCTGCGAGCAGCTTTGCGTAGCCGGCACCCAGGGCGGTCTTGATGCCGAGGTCCGCGCAGACCGCGTCAACCTCGTTCTTCGTGAGCTTCCCCAGGAACTCGGCGTCGATCACCCAGTGGTCCTCGAGCTTGACTTCAAGGCACTTGAGCACGGAGACAATGTCCTGGATCTCCAGAGAACCAGCTGCGCTGGCAGGGATGTACGCCAGAGCAGCCGACAGCTGCTCCTTTTCCAGATCGAGCACGCTGGCAAGCCTGTCTCCCAGGCGGCTGTGGGTCTTGTCGACCACCCCAAGCGCCTTCAGGGAACCTTCCAGCGTCGTGGTCGTGATCGTCGATGGCCTGTGAAGTGCCAGTGCGAGCATGACTGCGCGGTTGGTCACCAGATCGCTCTTCTCGACAACGCCCCTGAAAATCGACCGCCACACCCCTTCGCTGTACGTGCGCACCGCGTTGGATGCGACAACGTCCTTTGCTGCGGCGGCTTTGCCAGCCTGTTTCGCCTTACCGCCGTCAGCCTTTTTGACCTGGCCTTTGGAGTCCCCGGGCCCCTTGGCTTCGGCTGCCGCCGAGTCGTTGGCTTTCTCGATGGCCGCAAGCGCTTGCTTGTGGGCTGCGATCATCTGCACATTGCAGACTGCATTGGTGCACAGATCCCTGAACGTCTTCCCGAGCGAGTTTGGAACGGCCGACACGACGGCCCCGAAATCCTTGCAGGAACGGCAGTTTGCAGCCTGCTGCTCCCCTACGCCCTTTGGGCCGTCGGCAAGCAGCGGAGTCACCGTGTAGTTCTCTCCCACTCGCACGATTTGCACGACCTGGTAGTCCTCGCGCAGCGCATCGGCTCGCGCGTTGAGCTCTGCCTCGGTCTTGCTGTCGTAGCAAGTCTTGTTGGTGCAATTCCCTTCGGTGAGCGATTCCCCGAACAGAGCACTTTGGTTGACGGTGCTGAACTTGCAGCCCGAGCAGTCCGATTTGTTGAAGATGGCGGCCGTCAGCGACAGCGCCATCCGGTTAAGCTGGTCCTTAAACGCAGCAACAGTGAGCTTGTTCACTGCTCCGCTAACAAGGGGCAGGGCCTTCTCTTGAGCGTCGGCGCGAAGCACGGCCAACAGTTCGGCGTGGCCAATGTCAATCTTGCGTTCGCTGAGTGCCAGGCGCACCGCGGGGATCGCGTTCATCAGCGCCAGGCGTCGATCGAGAAAGGGCACCTTCCAGCCCAGGAATGCTGCTGTGCGGGCGCGGTCTCCGTTGTGGTCGGCCAGGATTCGTGCTGCGCCCTCGGCTTCGTCGACAGCGGTCATGTTGTCGCGGTTGATGTTCTCGGTCAACGCGGCGGCTTCGGCCTCTTCGTCACTCATCTGCCGGATCAGCACAGGGATGCGACTGATTTCGAGCGCACCGTGGACTGCGACGAAGGCGCGGTAGCGGCGTTCGCCGGCGACGATCTGGTAGACCCCGTTGCCCAGGGGGCGCACCAGGATCGGCTGAAGAATGCCTTGAGCTCGTACGCTCTCGGTCAGTTCCTCCATCGCAATTGGACAGAAGGATTTGCGGGGATTGTTTCCGCGCACGATGCTTGTGACCGGCAGCGTGATGCCCTCGCTCTCAGCGACTGCGGCTGCGACTGCGGCTGCGGCTGCGGCTGCGGTGGCAGCATTGACCACGCTGTCGACTGCGGTGGAGACCGGTGTTGGGTGTGCGAGTGTTGTTTCCATTGTTTCTTCCGAAAAATGGGAGGCACTCTCCCCACGGGAAGAGGCTCCCGTAGGGTATTGAAAGTCGCGCTGTGCGACTGGGCGCTGGAGTGCGCCAGCTCGCGATTGGACGTGGTCCAGTTGCGGCGGATTCTAGTTGGCAGCCCTGTGCGGAGCAAGCGGCTGTGTCGTCAGCGTCGATGGCGCTTGGAGAGGCTTGATGAGCCATGCCACGTGCGTTCGGTCTCCCGGGTCCCTGCCATCGAGGTAGGGTTGCCATCCCTTGCGGGTTGCGGCTTCGACGCGCCTGGCCAGCTCTGTCTCGCCTTCCTCCTGCAGGATCAAGATTCGTTCCAGGCCAAGGGCGAACTCTCGAACGGTGCGGGCCATACAGCTGATCCTGGGGTAGTTTTACAAAGGTGCCTCGGTGCGGTGCCCGAGCTCAAGGCGATCGAGTTGGTAGAAGTCGACCGTGCGCGTGCCATCGCGCCAGGCGGCTAGCAGTGCTGGGTCGGTAGCAATACCAGGTGGGGGTTCGTATGTGCCCGCGAGGCAGGCTCGCATGGCATCGAGTTTCACGTCTTCTGCAAGCATGGGTTGCTCCTGGGTGGAGGGCCCACTCCCCACGGGTAGGGGCCCGTGGGATGTTGGTGATGCAGCGGCATCTCGTTGCAGCGTGAGCTGCGGGGAAAGCTTTCGAAAAGACTTGAGGCTGGCTTGGCCAGGCTGAAGGGTTCTCAATGGGAAGTTGGCTGCCAGGGGCGCCGCCCCTGGAAGGCCATCTTTGCATTTGTGGGCAAAGGGTTATGCGGCCAAGGCCGTTGGCGTATCCGCCTGTGTTGGGTTCAGAAACTGGCGAACCTTGTTGAGGATCAACGCGCCGCGCTCGGTCTGAAGCCGTGCGGTCAGCGGTGCGCCAGGGTGGCAGTGAAGCCACATGGCATCGTTCAGTGGAACTTTGGCCTGTGCCAGGATCGCTGGCGACAGGGGGCTACTGGGATGCGCGGGCGCCGCGAAGGCGCTGCGCTGAGGGCCCTGCAGGTCCTGCGGAGCCGGAAATTGCAGGGCCGAACGGCCAGCGGGGTAGATCATGAGGACTCTCCTTTCAAAAACAGGCAAAACGCCCCGGACTGGCATTCGTGAGAAAGCCAGTGGAGGGCGTTTCGCCAGTTCCGCCAGGAAAAGTCAAAACGATCAATGCAAACACGCGCCAGGAAGCGGGACAGTCCTCACCGCCGTTTCGAAGTCGTGGTTGCAGCTGCAAACAGAACGCATGCAGCAGAAGTTGGAATCTGAATGCGTCGGAAGGACGCTGTCACAGCGTGGTGCTGCGAGATTTATAGGTCACACAAGGCGACGAAGGCTCAAAGAGCGATCAAGCCTTCAGTGTATGAAAAATGGCCTTCGAGTCAACCTTCTGCGGTGCTGGAGCGGGACCTGCGGCCGTTGCGCGGAAGGACTGCCCGGACAGAATTGCCGGCCCCGCACCGCTCACCGGCTCCCCGGCAGGATGAACCCCGTGCCATCAGCGATTTCGCGCAGACGCTGCATCCCTGCACAGCCAGCAGAGGAACTGCTCTGCCACATCGCGCGGACTTTCAGTGCGTAGGCGTTGCGCGCGTAGCCATAGGCTTCACCAGGTGCCGATGTGACGTTGGCCTCACTGAGCAGCCGGCCGCTCGCGAACTCCATGGCGCGCTGGGCCGCCCCGTCACCGGAGCAGGCCTGGTGAAGCACCACGGATGCAGCGGCGCCGGCGGTGAGCAGGTCCATCCTCGGCTCCCATTCGTGGGCGGTGGCTGCCGCAGATGAGGCAGCAAGGGCGAGGAACAATGGAATGCGGAGCATGGTGGGATGGAGGTTCGTTTCGGTAGGGGTAGATTAGCCAGATGAATGCCTCAGGGAGGCCCGCAAACGGCCCGGCAGGGGCCGTATCGGGGCTGTCCGTATGGCGGCACTGCGGCGAGCAGGTCGAAGACAGTTGTGCAGCGGGCAAGATGAGCCGGGAGATACATATCAACCCCAGTGGAGTTCCGGCCTGCTGACGCATTCGAACTGGCCAGTCTCGGTGAGTCGACTTCCGCCGCGCAGCCGGCACACTGGCGCTCGATGCTGCACCCAATGCGATTTCGCGCATGCAGCGGCGGGCATACTGCACTAGCAATTCCAAGAGTCGCTGCCATCCATTGCCTGAGAACTGAGCGAATGCACATTCCCGATTTTGATTTGCGAGCGTGCCCTGCGGCAAAGGTCCTTGGCCGCCGCCTCGTTCGCGCACCGATTGATGCAAACACCACGCTATACGGCTGGGTGGAGTTCGCCCAATGGAGCGCCCCACCGGACCGCCTCGGGTATGGGCACTGGTACGAAGTGCGGTTTACGCCCCTGGGCGAGAGTTTCAATGGCACTTGGATTCCGGTGCCGACGACCTCCGCTCTCGACCGCGACCGCGACCTCAATCGCCTTCATTTCAGCGTACTCGAACGCAGTGCGGCCCACCCTGATGGCTTGGGCCGTGTGGCCAGGCTCGGCCCCATCGGCCACATTCGGACGGACCCGACGTCGAAAGGACTTGGGACCTATCTGCGAGACGAGCTCATTGACTGGGTCGCGAGTCTTCATCCCGACGCGACCGTCGAGGGTGGCAAGCTGTCACATGTCGATGCCGGCGACGAGAACTCCGAACGTCGCAGGCGTTTCTACGAGGGCGGTAAATTTGAAGTCCGGGTGAACGAAGACGGCTCGGGTACGTTCTGGGCAAAACGCCTTGACGGGCTCCAGCGGCACACCCCCAACCGCAAAGTAGTCGAGGTCGGCGACGAGGATGTCCAGAGGCTGCTGGAATGCATGGCCGCACTTGAGGACGCCAAGCGTGCTTTGGCGGAGCTTGAGGAAGAGCGCAGTCAGCTGCAACATGAGAGAGAAGGGGCCAGGGCGCGCCTTTTTTGGACGAGGGTGGGAGCACGCGCTGGTCGTGGCGCTCGTGGTCATGACAGCACAAGGCAAACTCAGTTGGCATCTGTTTTGACAGTCCCATCACGGCGTGCGGCCAAAAATGCCGAGTGATCAGGGGCTGAGCGAATCGGCGGCCGCGAGAAGCCCTGCCTGTGATCCTGTTCCGGGCGCGACGTGGACAAGCCGACCGGCCCTGAGGTGCCACATCGACTTGTTCGCCGTCAGGCTGCTGACCGTTACTCGCGGTGCTGAACGACGGACGCGCGGTGGCCACTGTCGACGTGCAGCACAGTCGCGATGTGCGGGCAGGGATGCCCGTGGACAACTTGCGGCGCCACACCTGCTTGGAGGTCGGGCTCAAAGGCCGTAGACTGGCTTGGCTTTTCGCAGCAGGCCAGTCCTGCCCCCGGCGCCAGCGCCGTCATCCGCCTTCCATCGAAGGCACGTCCACCGCAACGCGGTACCACCCAGCAGGGCTCAACCTGCTGGGGGAGAGCTCTGCCCTATTTTCCCCAAGGAAATGACATGGCAACTCTCAAGAATCCCGATTCCTCCACAACTGATCGCCCCGATCAGATCGTCCTGCGCGCTTGCGCGTTCGCACTCGTCTTCCTCGTAGGCCTGTTGGCCGGCGAGGCCCGCGCCCAAGACCTGGCGCGCGGTTCTGCAAGCCCTGTAGTGCAGGGTGTCGTAGTGGCCACCCGCCTGGTGGTCTCCAAGGAAAGCTTCGACGACGTCGGCCGCCCTGCCCGGGGCGCTGAGCGTGAGCTGCAGGAGATCTCTGTGCGCGCCTCCAATGGGCAGGTGGCCGTGGTCTTCCAGGAGCCACCGTACACCCAGCTCAAGCCTGGTACTTTCGTGCTGGTAATCCGTGCCGGCAAGCGTGTATTCGTCCATGCCGACCAGCAGGCGCCCGACGTCGACGTCTTCGCCCTGGGCAGCGGCGCTTGAACCATCCCTCCCCTCTTTGCCCCCGGTGCTTCGGCCCGGGGGCATTTTCTTGAGCGAGAACTCGGGGAGCTAACTTACATAGGTGTTTTTGATTCACGCCCGCCCTCTTCTAAGAGGTTTGCCCGTTCTTGGCCGACCTGTCCCCCCCTCGAACCCCCTCCGACCCCCTCTAACCCTGCGGCCCGCTCGCCCACCCGTCGCCTGCGCCATAACCGCGGCCCAAGTTCGCCAGGAGGGAGAGGGGGACGGCGGGGGTGTTTCGACGTAAAATACACCTATGTAAGTTGGTTATTTGCCTTGGAACGCGCTGCGCTAGGAGTGGAGAAAATGGAAGCTGTGCCTAACGGTTTGGAAGTGTTCGATTTATGGCTTGCGGCTGAGGCCACCAAAGCAGATGACCCATTGAAGGTCGAATCTGCTGCGCCCTACAGAGCAATCTGGACGGCCTGGCTCAAGAAGCTGCCCCGGGCCAAATCGG
The DNA here is from genome assembly GCF_964253575.1 of Acidovorax sp. LjRoot118. NCBI lineage: Bacteria > Pseudomonadati > Pseudomonadota > Betaproteobacteria > Burkholderiales > Comamonadaceae > Acidovorax > Acidovorax sp. LjRoot118. Next base: position 107,840 of record NZ_CAXURB020000002.1, on the reverse strand, counting down.
TTTCCGAGGAGGCCGCGTGCCGGTCATCAGCGTGGACAAGCGCGACGGCCGCGGACGTGGCCAGATTCGTGGGGCCTGAAAAAGGTCAGCGCTCCAGCCACAACACAGAGCGCCAACGCAGCATGGTGACGCGCCGGCGCTACTTCACCTTGCTCGATCGGATCTACAGCTTCGCGAAAAACTGGGTGCCTAGCAACCCAGTCGCTGCAGTTGAGAAGAGCGAAACGCCCATCGAGGTCGAGCAGCTGGGCCACGTACTTGCTACCGAACTATGGGAACTCCTGCCTGCCTACTTCCCTGCCGGCGACGAGCTGGTCGACGTGCGCGACCGCGCGGCGCTCGCGTTGATTTATGAGCTTGCCCTGGCACCGGAGGAGGTGCGCAATCTGCGCACTGCTGATCTGGCATACCACGGGAGCAGCGCTTCTGGTGTGTCAACTCCCAGCGCCGTGAGTATCGTCGGCAAGCGCGCCAACCAGTCCCGGACCTTGCAACTTGAGCTCGGAGCGCGATCCGCGCTGCAGGCCTGGCTCGCCTGCAGGGGCACGCACTGCGCACAGACAAACACCGAGGTGGAGTGGTTGTTTTTCTCGATCCGCGGCCGCCAGCTCAGTGTGCCGGCGCTTTTCACCTTGGTAAGCGCCGTGGTACTTCGGGCTAGCCAGGACCCAGCGATCAAAGACCGGAATCTTAAACCGATGAGGGTTGGGCCCCAGGTACTGCGCAATACAGCAATAGTGGAAATGTACCGGGGTGGAATGAGGAGGGCAGACCTGGTTCCCTACCTCGGGCTCAAGAACGAAAAAGGCCTGGACCGACTGCGTCTACGCAAGTCAACCAGGCCTTGACCAAATAGATTCAGTATTTTTTAACGCAGCTCACAACGTAGCCAGTGAAGCTGCGTTGAAGCATGCTGTAGCCGGATCCCTCGGGGTCATACCTCCAGTTGTAGGCGTAGTCGTTACCAGCTTCCTGCGACGACCAATGGTTCGTGCCGCCCGTCGGCACCATGTTCATGTTGACCGCCCCAAGTTCCTGATTCGTGGGCAAGTACCAAGTCCCAGCGGGACTCATGTTGGCGCAGATGCTCGCCGCACTGGCTGGAGTGTTGCAGCTCGCTGCCATGATTTTGTCGGTGTTGAATTTGCCGTCAGTCGTGGAATTCGCGCCGAGCGGAATCCCGTAGCAGCCGTATGCTGCGTAGCGCCCCGTTGGAACTATGGTGCGGGGACTGCCTCCGACCAAGATGAAGTAGCCTATCCGCTGCAGCGTAATGGAATACACCGAGTTGCCACCATTACCGGAACTGGTGGAGCATGTCGCCGCGTGATTCTCTGCAATTTCTGGCTCAAAGCACACGGGGTAGCCACGAACAATGATGGAGGTGTTCGTGTTAACCCAAACCTGGCATTCGAGGACTGCCTCGCAGTTTGGATAAACATTTCCACCGTTATCAGTCCACCTGGTAGGCCTGGTCGCCACCAGCTTCGCAAAGCCAGCTCCGGTCGAGAAGTTCACTGTTTTGCAGCCCGGTGGACAACTCGATCCCGGGGACTGAGGCGCCGTCACCGTCACATTCAAAGCAGGTTGACTGTTGTAGTAGGTGACCCCCCCCACCCCCTGGGCAGCGGGCGCAGCTTGGCCACCACCCGCAGCCGCCGGAGGAAAATACAGGTACCCCGAGTTGGACCCGGGCGTCACAACCACCGGACCACTGATGGCGGACAGCGCCACAAGCGCGACGGAAGCCGCAAGGGCGAGAGCGCGAAAGGTTGAAGCGATGAATTTCATGATGCTTTACTTGGCAGGTTGAGCTGTGAAAACCATGGTGGCAGTTGAGTTGAACGGCTGCCCAGCGAATGAACTGCGACCTTTCTCGGGCTTAGGCCCAGCGAGACCTTCTTGGGCCTCCATCTTTAGAAGTTTCAGCCGATCCTCGCTGTGGTGGGAAGCAGTAGCCGCTATCCGCGCTGGCACCTTCCCGCCCGCAACCAGTTCAGTCAGCACCCGGTTCATGGGAATGTGCTCGCCACCGAGATCTCCGGTGCGCAGCTGTTCCTCCACGCGATCCAGGGCACCTGGGTCTCGACTGTTCGCAATCGCATCCCGCACCTTGCTATCCAGGCAATGGAGCAACTCGTAGGCAAGGTGCTTGTGCTTGCCACCCGAATTCGTGCCACGCAGCAACGCCTGGGCGACCACACCGAGCAAGGCGTTGCTCAGTGCGATGCCGTCCGTAGGAGTACGGATCAGATTCGACATGGTGCGGATTGCGGCGATGGTCGTAGGCGCATGCAGTGTTGCCAGCACCAGGTGCCCCGATTCACCGGCGCGTACCGCAGCGAGTGCTGTCTCGCTGTCGCGGATCTCGCCGATGACGATCACGTCCGGAACAAAGCGGAGTGCATCCCGCACACCGTCCGCATAGCTGGCCACGTCCGTGCCTACTTCGCGCTGATTGATGATCGACAGCTTGCGCTCATGTACAAATTCCACCGGGTCTTCAACCGTCACAATGTTGGCGCGTCGCGTGCTGTTGATCAGATCAATGATCGCCGCAACGGTGGTCGACTTGCCAGACCCCGTCGGTCCTGTCACCAGCAACAGGCCCGCCGGCGCTGTGGCCAGTTTGCGCAGCTGAAGAGGAAGGCCGAGCTCGCCCATATCCTTGGGAACATCGCGCAAGTGGCGAATCACGATGGAGATGTCGGACCCCATTCCCTGGCGCTGGACAGAGCAGCGCAGACGCGCCGTCACACCAGAGTCGCGGGCAAGAAACAACGCGGGATGCAGCGAGTTGTCCTTCTTGAGCCGGGCACGCCATTCCGGCTGTTTCTCCTTGCCTCCGCCGTCCAACAGCACAGGGGACTCTTCGTCTTCAAAGATACCATTCAGAAATCCGTGGATCTGCCCCATGCTGATTTGAATAGGGTTTCCCGCTTGGTCGAGAGCGACATCCCATTCATTTGCCCCCTTGCGCAACATAAGCGGCTGGTCGCACTCCACGTGGATATCCGACCATTCGCGCTGGAACTCAACCATGTCGAGAATAATTTCGGAGAGGTTCCGGTCAGCTGCGCCGTTCGGGGTGGTCTCTGCGGAGGAACCGCTTTCAATTTGAGCTTGCATATTGGAACTTGATAGTTAATTGGCCAGGCGATCACTGAAGGCTGCGAGATCTGGAGCGTCCACAAAGTCACTCAGATTCACACGCCATCCATTTCCGCAAACCTCGTACTTGCCAGCCGTCTTGCTAGCCACACACGTTGCGCGATCAGCGTCGGGCACGAGCCCGCCGCTTCCCCCTACGATGGCTGCAGCGGCCAAGCCTTCCTTGTGCCGTTGGCCATCGGGGACCACTTGTGGCGCCGGCGCGCCCGCGACCGCAGCGCTGACGACGAGCATGTCGACCGCGCCCGTTGGCGCCGGTGGGGTTTCGGTGTCGTAGATGAGCCGGTAGATGGCTACCCACGATTCGCCGTAGCGATTCTTCAGGTTCATGTCGTCGGGCATTGCGAGCAGGTACTTGAGCATCGAGCCGTCCACCGCGCACGTCTTCTTCGTAACAGAGTTCGCTTGCATCCCGCCTGTGCCCGCGACAGGATCGATCCCGACCTTGCAGAGCTTGTCCGCTCCGGTGCCATCCTTCATCGCTGTCTCATAGGCGGACCGATTGCTGATGAAGTGCTGTGCAGCTGCCTGCTGGAAAGAGACCATGTCGTCGGCCGCGCTTCGGGCGTTCTGCTCGATGCGCCCCTCCTGCATCATCGGCACAGTGGCCGCGGCCATCATTCCTACGATCAGCACTGCCAGAAGCGCCTCAATCATGAAGTTGCCCTGCTGGTTCGAATTCATATCCATCCTTTCATCCACAGGTGGCCGCCAGCGCGACAGCGCCAGCAGCGTCGGTCGCCTTCATCACAACGTAGCCACCTGGGTGGCCACCGCTCACAGCTGCAGGCTGAAGCACCACCGAGTTCAGGGCGTTGTCTGCCGTTCCTGCCTTCGGCATCAACTGCTTAAGCGCCGATGACGTCGCAGGCAGTACCTCGGCGCATGCCACCCAGTCCGTTGGCCCCTTTACGATGCGCCATGACACAGGCATTGACAGTCCGGCCAGGCCTGGCGGAGTCGACTTTGCAGTTCGAATAGTCGCCCAGTCGATCACACCAGGTGCCACCGCGGCACCGGGTCCACGCATGTACTGAGCAGCTGCAAACATGAAGTGCCGGTACATGTTCACTTCGTGGGCGACCTCCTGGGTCCTCGGGTTGTTCGTGGTTGCGTTGGAATGCACCTGGAACAGCGAGCTGAACAGCGCAACCGCGAACATGATGGGCAAGAGCAAGAGAATCATTTGGTGTTCCAGACGTCACCGCCATGCATCATGTGAACATGCTGCGACTGAATTTCGGTATCGAGCTGGGTGAAGTTCCCATTGCGAATCTGGATGGCAAGCGCCGATGTGAAGGACGGGCTGACCACCATCTGTGCGAAGAACCTGGGGTCCAGTTTTTGGTACACGACAGCGCGCAAGCAAGCCGAAACCGACGAACAGCTCTCCAGTCCGACCAGGTTGCAAAAGGACTCCAACCCGGACTTGATGTCCGCCCCAAAGCCCGTGGCCACCACCAGGAAGCCATTGTTCGCAGCGCGCAGCATTGCCAGTCCGGTGGCCTTGTCGCGTACCTCGCCGATGTACAGCATCGCTGGCGTCTTCGCTGGCTGGCTGCGTAACACTCCGCGCATCGACTCTTGCCAGTCCGCAGAGTCATCGCCCTCTACCCAGGTCTGGGTGCAGTAGCCCGACCCGTGCCAACCGTTAAGCGGCATCTCTGGTGGCTCCTCTACCGTGGTGGCTACCCCGCCCAGCTTCTTCAGGCGCGACACAACGATGCCCGATGCCGTGGTGGTCTTCCCCGCTCCAGTGGAGCCGCACACGTAGATCAGCCCGCCTTTGGCCAGCGAGGGATGAAGCAAGGCATCCACCATCCCGCGGGCCATAGGAGTGGGTAGCGAAGTCAGCTCGGGCGGCTCACTCTGAATGCGACGAAGCCGAACCCAGTAGCCATCGACCGCTTGGCCGTCCTTGCGCCCACGCCAGAACGTACCTTCGTGGTCGATCATGAAGTCCTTGCGAGACACCTTCTCCACGACCTCCATGAGGCGAGTGGCCAGCGCAAGCTCGGGTCCGATCGGCCGCCGGGGACCGGGATATACCAGCGATCCAGCCGGGTCCCCCATCTTCAGGTGCACATCGGAAAGCTCAGAGCGGGGCGCCAGCTGGAACGCTGACGTCGCTGCTCCTCTAGAGCTCGCCAGGAGGGCGGGCGCGTTCGGCATCTGGACAACTCCAGGTACCGCAGCGGGGCCAGCGCTCTCAGTGCTCTCAGAAGGCGGAACCGCTACGACTGAAGCCGAAGCGCCCACAGGCTGGGCCCGCGCACCGAAGAAGGAGTTCGAAACCATTCTGAATCAGCGGAACTGCGCCACGATCACCGTTGATGGTTCGTTGCAGCCAGTGCCCAAGCTGGCCTGGGTATAGGTCTCGCCTTGCTTGAACACGTTGCCACCGGTTGCGACCCCTGCGGCGCCCGTTGCAGAGGTACCGATGCGAATGGTCTGCGCTACCGACGAGAGCCGGTTGGCAATGGATGCGCAGGCGTCTTTGTTGATGGGTGCGGTAGCGCCGCCGACCGACATCACAAACGACGCAGGTCCACCATTGATGGTCATCGTATTGCCCCAGCCGTCGGTAACATCGGGAGTCACGAACTTCATGGGCGCAGTGATCAGTGCGAGTTTGTTGAGTTCCTCGCCAGTCAGCGTCGCATAAGAGCCCGCGTTACGCCAGTTGTTCTGGATCGATGCAGCCATCGAGATCATCTTGTTGCCTTGGTCATCGGCAGAGATGCCACCACGAATCACCGTGTAGGCGCCGACCCCGATCGCGACCACGGCAGCCACAACCGCCAGGCCCAGCACCAACTCGGTCAGCACGAAGCCCTTCGAGGAACGAATCTTGGGACGAGAAATGCGCATGAAAATACTCCACTTTTTGGTTAAAGAAACTACCTACTACCGAACCGTCTGCACTACACCGAACATCGATGCCAGAGTCCAAATCACGAATCCCGCGACCAGCACTTTGAGTAGCAAATTGATCACGCCGAAGACGGCTCGCGTGCTCAGAAGGGTTGCCTCGATCATTTCGTTCGAGATGGACTCCATCGCACTAGCAAAGTCTTTGGACCGCCCATTGATCCTGATCAACCAGTGCTGTGAGACCGGAATGATGTGAACACCAGTCAGGGCGTCCGCCGGGGATTGGCCATTGCGCAGCAACGAATGAAGGTCGTTGTAGACCTGCCGCATGTAAGGGCTGCTTCCCTCCTTCAACGTCTCGACCGCATAGGCGAATGGAACGCGCGCCGCGACGAAGCCAGCCAGCGAAGTCAGCATCGCGGCCGCCTGGACCTTCGAGATCAGCGTCATCGGCCAGATATGTCGATCTGCGGCGTAGCGCAAATCGTTTGTCCACCGTGCGGCTGCCCAACGTAACCAGGCACCCACCGCGACCAGAAGGCCAGCAACAGTGACGGCAATGGCCACTGAAGCGTCAGCAACCGCCCCAAACCACCTGGCGTAGACGGGCCACTTGTAGCGCGGCGCAATTCCATTGAATGCCGGGAGAACCTCGACGGAGAAAAACAGCAGCACGCCCAACAGCAGGATGAGCAGAAAGACAGGCTCGCGCAGCGGTCCGTACACCTCGCTTTTAAGACGCCCCATGGACTCAAGGTGGATCGCGGCGCGTGTGAATCCATCGCTCAGCGAGCCACTCGATTCGCCGGCTTCGATCAGCTTTGCCTCGTTATCCGGCACCAGGCCGACCACCTCAGATCCAAACGAGCGCCGCGAACCAGCGCGGCGGCCCTCGCGCGTACCGCCGCCTGCCATACGCGCTTTTACCTCGGATACGATGATGGCGAGCGGGTTGCGAACTCGGTTGAACTCCCGCCCCATGTCTTCCAGGACTTCAAAGATGTTGTGCCCATCGGACATCAAACTTGCGAGCGTCCGGTACCACTTGATGCGCAACGAATCGCTCACTCGCATGCGCTGAATGAATGTGAGATCTGTTGTCATCTGATCTATGCCACCAAGCTCTGATGCGCCGTTTCAGAGTCAGGTTGCCGCTTCCCGTGTCCAGGCAACTGAACAATGCTGGGCCCATGAGGCTGCAGCAGGGACAGCAGCCCGAGCTGGTTCTCGACCTCACGCGGATCCACTTCACCGCGGAGCATCTTGCTGGCCGCATGCGCAAGCGCAGTCACGCCAAGGCCTTCAACGTTGAGGTCCTTCGTTCCAAGCCAATGCTCCTTCGCTCCCACCAGGTCACCAGAACGGAGCATGGACAGCAACCTCTCGTCGGGCACGATGATCTCGGCGCACATCGATCGGCCTACGATGCCGGTATCACTGCAGTGCGAGCAGCCATGCGGATTTCGGAAGCGGACCCCCTCTAAGCTATGGGTGCGGCCAATCACCGCCAGGCGATCGGTGAGGCCGTGCGGCAAAACCATCTGCGAACGTGCAGATCCTGCTTCGAGAAAGCAGTGCGGGCAAAGCGTCGGCAGGAGCTTCTGGAAAACGATCGCGCTGATGAACCCGTGTGTCGTGAGCAGCGACTCTGGAACCCCCAATTCGCGCAGCCGCGCGAACGTGGCGAACGCCTCGTACACGTGGAGCGTGGACAGTGTCTTGCGGCCGGTCAGTACCAGATCCTTGACAGTCGACGCCGAGTCCACGCCGCGGATTTCGCCGAGCATGGCTACGTCCGTGTCCTCGCGCAGAGTGGCCTTGAGGAACGTCGTGTAGATCGAGTCAGAGTCTTTGTCGACGAGGTTGCTGCGGCCCTTTGGAATGCCCATCTGACAGGCACCTGGGATCACATATTCGACAGGGTCCTCGACCGTCACAATCTTCGCCAACGGTCCACGGCGCTCCCGCAACCGTGCGATGTACGCTTGCATGCTGGTGCTCTTCCCGGCGTTCACCGCACCGACCGTGACAAAGAGCCCACTGGATCCGCTCAAAGCCTCATTGATCTTCTGGGCCTGCGCGTCGGTGTACCCGATCTCCTCGATGGGCTTAGTTGACTGCCCCGACATCAAGAGCAAACGCATCACGCAGTGGAACGACCCCGAGGGATGAATCGGCGCCGTGTGAAATCGGATCTGACAGGCGGAGCCACCGATTACCCTGTCGATTACCGTGTCCTGCACCTGCTTGCTGTCCCACTGGGTGTCCTTGTTCTGGGCGTCCGCGTGCACGTTATAGAGCGTCGAGCAGATCGCATTTGCGGTGCGCGAAGCCATGCTGGGCTGAAGCACGCGTTCTCCATGAATACGGAACAGCACCTTCGCCTGGGCCCCATTGGTTTCAATGTGGATGTCAGAGGCCTGCTTGCGGATGGCACTTTCGATCAGTTCCCACGCAAATTGCTCGTCGCGCGTGGCGTCTTCCGCATCGTTGCCTGCTTCTCGGCTTTGGTCGTGCAACGCCGCGATTACTTGGTGAGAGGCCGCGACAACTTCGTAGGTGAGGCCGTTCTTCTTCAGACGCTCTGTCGCGTCGAAGAACAGATGCGAAACACGAAAGGAATTTGTGAGCAAGACGATCACCGAGGAGATTCCCGTCTTCAGCAACACCATGTGTTCTGCCACCTTCTCGGGAATCTCCGGCTTCAGCTGCTCGAAGGGCAAGTAGTTGCCAGCAGGAACAGCATCGAGCGAGGTGATTTCTACCGGAGCACGCGCAAGTAGCGGGCGTGCCGCAGCCGGGGCTGCCTCCTTCAAGGCCAGCTCAGCTGCACTCGCCCGTGGTGCAGTGACTGGGGCCGCAGCCACCTGGTGCGGTTCAACCACGGCGGCGCGCGCATTCCTAGGCTCCACTTGAGCAGACACGTTGGCCGCAGGCATTTCACGCTGAGCAGCGGCGGCCGTCGTCGACGCCACCAGCATCGATCGCAGTGAGCGACCGGCCGATTGCTGCGCGTTGCTGCCGATCCCGCTCGGCGGCACCATCGAGGGCGCAACCGGCTGGAGCTTGGACGCGGGTGGGCGCTTGTTCGAAAAAATCATTGTCTTGCCTTACATGCGAGAGGCGACGAATACGTACTCAGCCTCAAGGTCGATCGTGGGCGATGTAGAGGACAGTGCCCTCCAGTTCGCGCTTTTCAGGATCACTGGCGCTGCGCGAAGGACTTGGATGGCGTCTGCTGCGTGGACAGCAGCCGCGATGCCGTTAAAGCTCGCGGTGATCTTTCCCACTTCACCGATGGTTTCAGGTGGCAGCTTCAGCTCGGGAGGTGCTTGCAGCGTCTTGGACACAGGTGCGCCAACCAGGACATTCGGCACCGAGATCTCGGTTGCACGTAGTAGCGCGAAGCGAAGATCGCTGGCAGTTCCATACCCACCGCCATCGGGGCTGCCCACCACTCGCACCATGGGAAAGCGGCTTTGGGGCGCGGCTTCAAGCGCATCGGCATTCACCACTGCGGGGAGTAGCCGCCGATCGGTTTTGCGTGCCAAGTGCCCTCCGCTCACCCAGGTCACGATACAAGCGCTTTCAGTGCACTCCAGCGTGTCAGGGCGATACCCGAAATTCGACACAGGCAAACTGCGCCGGAGGTCCTCCCATTGGTTCCAGCGGAGCGCGGCGACGCCCACCGCCGAGCTAAGCGCCTCGCGCTGCTGCTGCACCTGATCGCGGAATTGTTGAATGCGACGTTCGCGAGCAAGCCTCTCGCGCTCTGCCTCCTCGGCGGACTGTGCAATCCGCTGCAGGTTCAGCTCGTTCAGACGGTTCTGCTCGCGCAAGTGGTTCACATACGCTAGGCCACCGGCGACGGCGACAGCGCCAGCGGCAAGACCTGCCGCCAGCATCAAGCGCACGATCAGGCGCGGTTGGTTTTTGAGGGTGATCGAGTCGAGCTGCTTGCGGGAGAGTTGCTTCGAGGCCAAGTAAGCGTCGAACCGGTCCAGCACGTCCGCAACAGTCGACTTTGACCCAGCCTCGTCACCGATGATGACTTCAGCGTGCGCAATGTGGTCGTGCAGGATCTTCTGGCCTTCCTCGGGTTTGACCAAGGTATCCAGGCCAGGCAGCGGGAGTCCATTGACGAGAACACACACCCACACTGTGTCGTCGGCAATCGACTCGTACACGATGCAGCTTGGCTCAACGGCAGCGATCGCGAGGGCGGCGGAGTACACAGTCCCTTTGATGCGCCCCTTGAAGAGCCCCAGGTGGGCATCGGCGTCCTTCGAGTGCTTGTCGACACGCACATACGATGCACCAGGTGCCTCCTTTAGACGCTCCCGGATCTTCGCCTTCGTTGGCTCCACCGACCATGTGAGGCCAATGGCGTAAGAACGATTCTTGTATGGCAGCAGCATAGGCTGTGGTTACCGTGCTGGAGCGGCCACGGGCGCCGTCGGGGCTGCGCCGCCGGCGGGCGCGGGCGTAGCTGCGCCCGCCGGCGCGCCTGCAGGACCAGTCATTGGCGCTGGAGCGGCACCTCCCAGCGACACCCTCGGAGGAGGCGGAAGCAGCTCGACTGGCACGGGCATCGGCTGGCCAGGTCGCACGCCCGGCCCTGCCATGCCAGGGGCAGGACCAGCTCCGCCGCCAGTAGTTGCGCCGGCCACGAACTCAAGTGCGAGCACGGACGACTTCTTCTTGCCCACTTTGACCATCACCGTGCGGGGGGTGATCGCGGCCACTGTCATGGAGCCACGCACAACATCACCCTCGCGGTAGCTCGTCACCGTTCCGTTGGCCAAGATCAGGCGCGCACGCAGATCGCCTTCCATCCCACTGATGGCGAGCACCCTTGGCAGGTTCGAGAGCAAAGGATCCGCGGCGCGCTGCAGCGCCTGATTGAGCATCGCCTGTTGATCAAGCAACTGGATCTGGGCCTGCATTTCTGCTGTGCGGTCCACGACCGTCTGGGCGATGGACATCCCAGCGCAACATGCAAGTGCTATCGCCGCTGCGTTGCGCAGCAATCCGTTGTACTTAGCCATTCTTGCTACCCCCATTCACCTGCATCACGATCACGACCATCTGGCGCTCACTGCGCGATGCTTTCGACGCACCGCCGAGGCTCATTGCGGTGTCGGCTGTATCTCGGTTCTGATCGAATCCGAAGAGAACGATCGACTGTCCGTCCTTCACGAAGGCCTGTTGCTGCAGGGACTGGCTTGCGATCTGCGGGGTTTGGATCGTGCTGTTCCCACTTGTGGCTTGCGTCAAAGCAGTCAGTGAGGAGAGCTGGATCTGGTACTGAAGCAAGATCCGGTTGTCCCCAAGAATCAGAGGCAAGAAGTTCGCCGTGAAGCCCACCACGCGAGTGCCAGGAGTCAGCGTCGAGGTCGAGCCGACGTTCGGTGACTGCGTCAGCTGGCTCGAGGCCAAGTAGTTCACTTCATTGGCCACCTGTATTGGGGACGGTTGGCCATTGACGGCGAGGACCTGGCCCTGGGTCTGCAATGCCACATTGCCAAACTGGCTCAGTGCTTTGGCAACCAGCGACGACCCGAACAACCTGCTGTTGGGATCGCCCATGCTCAGCGTCAGCGTTCCAGGGGTACCGTTCTCAGGACTGAGCGGCGCCGGCCCCACCACTGACACCCCGTTTCGATTGAGGAACGAATACATCGTGTCCAGTGAGAAGCCGGCCGAGGCCGTTGAGCTCAAAGTGAGGCTGTAGACCTTGATGTCGATAAGCACGTTCTGCGCAAACCGAGCGTTGATCGACTCCACGTACGAGGCGATGCGTGTCAGGGCCTTCGGCCTCGCAGTGACCGTGATGAGTCCCAACTCGGGCGTGGCGGCGGCCCGGCCGCCTGGGCCAGAGGCCGCAAGCTGCTCACCCCCAGCCCCACCGCTACCAGCGGCCGAGCCGCCGCTGCGGCCGCCGCCTGACGAGCCTTGGCCCGCCTGCTCACCCTCGGACAGAATCGACTGAACACCGGTCATGATGGACTGCCACGGATTCACCGTTAGCGACTGGCTGACGGACACGTTGCCTGCGCCACTGCCCGACCCACCACTGGACCCGCCCGAGCCGCCGCCCCCACTGACACCAGCGAGTGAAATAGAGGCTGCGACACTTTTGGAGCCTGGTGGCAAGAGCACATTGAGGGTGCGTGTCTCGTACCGGAAGACTTCGACTGTGGAGGTCTTGTTGTTGAAGCGCCAGGTGGCGTCATTGCGCAGCACCAGTTCGTCCAACAGCGCTTTGAGCGAGCCGGAGAACTCGATAGAGACCTTCCCACTCAGGCCACCATCCTGGGCGCCCTGGGCGCCCTGGTTGCTACCACCCTTGGAGGCCACCTCACTGGAGTTGATCACGATGCCCGCCATCGCCCCCACAGCATCGAGCACCTCAGCCAGGTTCTGCGCACCCTGGGTTGCGTAGACAACACGCTTTGAGAATAGCGGAGGCAACGCCGACTGCGACTTCAGCACGATCTCATCGCCTGCCAGGCGAGGGCGCGTGGTGCGCGAGACAGATGCCGGCGCCGCCGATGCCACGTTCTGGTCTCGCAGCTCCATCGCAGTCTTGTGGACCGAGTTGACGCTTTCCTGGGTGGACTGCATTTGCCCGCAGCCAGCGAGTGCCGCCGCCGTGCAGACCACCAGAAACTTGTTCGTATTTTTAGCAGTCATCATTCGACACCTCGAATTTCATTGCTCACCACTTCCATGATTCGGTTGCCTTCGGCGATCTTGAGTCGGATGGGCTTGCCCTCATCTCGCAGGATGCCCACGACCTCAGCAACGGCCAGGGTGACATCCGAGAACTGGGCGAACGATGCGTCACCCACTGCTTTCCAAGACACCGATGGCTGCCAGATCAAGGACCAACCGGCTCCTTTTGCCCACGCCTCGATCTGCGAGTGGATAGGTTCGTCCTTGACGATCTGGTAGGCGGCGGGCACCGGAGCTGCCTGCTTTGCCGGGCCCGCAATGGGAAGTGCCCCTCCAGCGCCCTTCATCGGATAGGACTCCGAAGACACGGTGACCTGGGCCATCGCGCCACCGGCAGCGCATATCAGCGCCGCTACCACAACTGCCTTCATGAGTGCTCCTTGGCTACATTTCGTCATGGCTCTAACGATACGAGCGAGGGCACTTAGAAATAGGGGGCAAAGCGCCCGCCACGGGATGGAATGCCCTTTCTGCAACTCATGTGTCTTGTGATGGTCTTCCTTCAGCCTCCATGCAAGCAATGTCCAATGAGAAAAGGCCGCGGCTGGCGAATAGCGCCAGCCGCGGCCTCAGCGGGATACAGGAACTGCTACTTACCGGAGGCAGTGACGGCAATTACGCGGTTGGCGTAGATCGTCACGCCCACCTCGTATCCTTTCGACCGCATATCTGCGACGACCACCTGCAAGGCATCCTTCATGGAGCTTGCGCTGAGCGTGGCGGCGCCCTCGATCACCGGGTCATGTGGCGCATCCCACACCACTTGGTAGTTGGTGGCCGACGCCCACCTTTTGACTGCGCCCGAAAGGGTGGTATCCGCTTGGCTCAGCCTGAAACCATCCGGCGGCATCTCGCTGGACGCGGTGGCCACAGTCTTCTGGGCCGGCTCTACAGCATCCCGCTGCCTGGCCTGCAGTTCATGAGAAATGACGCTCACTTGCGAAGCCCACATGCGGCCTTCCTTGACGCCATGGCCATACTCCACGCGGATTGCCTCGCCCTTCAGCCCTTGTTGCAGCAGCGCCGCCCGGATGACAGCACCACGCGCCTGCTCCACGCCTTCCTTGAGTTCATCGTCGTCTCGAGCGGTGATCCGCACGCTGTATTGGCCGTGGACTCGCACGGCAAGCGCCTTGATCTTGCGCAGCTGGTCGCTCGTCAACTTGCTCGAACCGGCCGGAAAGGTGATCGAGATCTCTTCTGTCTTTGCAGCACCCGTCGTCCAGGCCATACGGTCACCCTTGACCGGCGTCGCATACGAGTTCGCCTCAAGCGCTACCGCGCCCTGCTCCTCCATCGCTCGCGACAACGGCATAGCTGCCCGGGCCGCAGGTGTCCACTGCGAAGGCGGCGGATTGGCTGGCGCCGCAACCGGCTGGAACCTTCCCGGCTTCGTGTAGACAACACTGCCGTTCGCAGAGCCCAAGCGGATCAGGTACTCGGCGGCAACCCCGCTGGCCTTCAGGTATGGTCCCTCAAACTGAAGCGTCATCAGTTCCGGTCCCTTCGACGAGACACGGAACACAGCGGGAAGCGTGTCGGTCTTGGGGAACTGAAAGAAGGTGCTGGTGCCATCGTCGAACACCTGGATGGGCCGCACGCGCGGGTCGGCCACTATCGAGTATTCGAAGTCGTAGCGGCCATACTGGTCTGCGTGAGCGACGCCTACTGTCGCCAGTAGCAGTAGGGCGAAGGCACGAAGGTTGTCACCGGCCCGCGGCGCATCCACTGTCCAGATTCGATTCATTGCGTTCATCATTGGCGCGCGCCTGTGTATGTTTGAGGGAATTCGAAGTCGGAGGTCACCTGGACGTTGATGCGCGTGCCCGCGTCAACGGTGATCGTTGGGGGTATGACCCGGTTCTTTTCAAGCACCGTGCGCGACACGTCCACCAGCACCTGGCCAGCCGCCGTGCGCGCGCCCGTTGCTGGCGAGCCTTGCGTGATTCCTGGAATCGCCGGGACACCCGCACTCGAAGCAGCCGCTGGGACATTGCGCTCAACCCGGTCAGCCAGAAACGCCACCAGAAAGGAGGTCGTGAACATCTTGAAGAAATGGTTGTTCACGTCACCAGTGATCCCGGTGGCACCGCCTGTATCCATCCCAGTCGCGCCCGGCAGGTCAAAGGTGTAGCCGTTGGGCATGATCAAGCGCTTGAACGCAAACATGATCCGCTCCTGGCCGGTCGCTATGTCGTTGGAATATTGCCCGACCAGCGTCGATCCCTTGGGGATCAGCAGGTGCGTTCCAGCGAACGAATCGTAGACGTCCACAGAGGTCATTGCCACCACCTCTCCGGGGAGATCCGAGTTGAGGTTGCGTAGGAGCACGGCAGGAATCGTCTTGCCTTGGGTCAGGACGTACTTCGCCTTGATGAGTTTTGGCTTGAGCGTCGGCGCGATCGCCTCCTTGGCTATGTCGCGGCGCCACTCTGTGTTGCGCTCGACCTGGCGGGCCGTAGGGGGTTGCGCAGGCAGCACAGCCTGGGGGGGCGGGGCCTGCGGGGGTACCCCGGCTCCGGTTTCCGTGACGGTCTGCTCCATGGCCACCAGTTCGGGCTCGCTGGGATCCTTGGGGGCCTTGCCGCCGTTGATCACCATGAGTTTCGATACACGGGCAGCTGCCTCCATCTCGAGCAGTGCCTTCTTACGCTCAGCCTCGGGGTCGAACTTGTTCTCGACGCCGGCAGCTTTGCTGTCCGATCGCCTTGCATCCTGCGGAATCGGTGCTGGCATCGGCGTTTGCGCACCCCTGGCGAACTCGGCGTCCACGTCGCGGGCCGTTCCACGGCGGACCGCCGAAGGAGCTTCCTCCTCAGGGGCTTTCGATGCCTGCCTGGGCTTCCCCGAGCCAACCATGTACGCCCCGATACCCATCAAGAGCAGGACTAGTACAACGATCGAGGCAATGGTCGACCTCTTGAGCGGAGCCTTCGCGTTCGGATCTTCAGGCTTGATGATCGAAGTCACGGCATTCCCCGATCGGAGTTGAAGTCAAAGAACCCCCGCTTTGCCTGGGCCTTCTTCACGCGCACCTCGGTCTTGCCGATTTTAAGGATCAGCTCTGCAGCCAGGCGCTGCACGAGCAGGGAGTCTCCTTTGGGAATGTAGTTCACCAGCACAAGATCCTTGCCGTCTGCGGCGAACACGACGGGCAGCTCGGTCAGGTTCTGCGGCATTCGCAGCCAGATCATCTTGCCGTTGTCGAATACGGACAGAGGCTTGAATGGCGCATCCCCAGTGACGGTGTAGTCAAAGCGCAGATCCTCTGGGCGAATGGCTTCCTCGGAGGGACGTGCAGTCGGCTCCTCGGATACCTGCTTTTCAGCCTGATGCCGGTCGTTCCCACTGAAGTCCAGGACCTTGGAGTTCGGGTTGCGCCAGGTCACACGCTGGTACCACTTCGAGCCTTCGCCCGTCGAGCGCAGCACGAACTGGTAGCTGCGGCGCTCTGTGATGAGCGTCATGCTCGTGGTCAGCTGGTCGTGCTTGGGCTTGAGGAAGAAATGACGCAAATTCTGTGAGGGCGTCAGCTCCCAACCGGCGGTGTCGCCGGCCACCACCGTTTGAATGGTTTCTCCCTCCGGCAGCTCCAGGTGGGTGACCGCCTTCGGCTTGCTCAGGATCTGGTAGGTGTTGTCCGGGTCGTAATCGAACGTCACCAGGCGCGCATCGCCGGATAGAGGCGTGGCCACCATTTCGGCATGGGCCGCTGGCAGGAACCACAGCGCGGCCGCGATCAGGAAGGAAATCGGACGTAGCATTACTGGCGCTCCGCGGTATACGAGAACTGGGTGACAACAAAGCCGAGAGGGTTCGCAAAGATCTCCTCCTCGGTCTTCGGCGGCGTGAGCGCATAGTCCACACGGACGCGGAAGCTCTTCGGGTTGACCTCTTTGCCATCGAGGCTGATCTCGTGCGTCTTCACGTATACGAACGCGAGCGACCGCTGGGAGAGATCGATCGTGGCCACCTTGGCGAAGCGCAGGTAGTTCGGTTCCTTGTTGATCTTGTTCACAATGTCGTGCTCAACGCGGAATGCCCGAAACTGGTCCACGGCCTTGCCATTGGTCCGGCTCGTAGCCTCGCGCAAGAACTGCATTGACTGCTTCGGATCGATGGTGAACGCCTGCTCAACCCACTTGGCCAGCTCAGCCTTGACGACGGCTTGGTTGGGGGTGACAGCCTCGATCTTCACTGGCCTGGCAATCGCTCCGGTGGTGGGATTGACTTCGACAAGCCAGGGGATGGCCACCTTGTCCCGTGAGGCCTGCCAATAGGCAAAAATGGCCACGAGGGTGATCAGTCCCAGGATCAGGCAAACGATGAACCAGCGCTGCTGGCCAACCAGGGCGCTGCCGTAGATCTCGGCAAACTCGTCTCTCGGATCGGTCGCCATGTTCTGGGACTGCGGGAGACTCGCCAAGTCGGCGTTCTTCCTCCTGCCTAGTGGATTCATTGATTTCTCCGGTATATGCAAAACTTCTAGGAATGGCTGCTCGCCTTCGCTACTGGCCGTAGCGCTGCGCTAGCTCCATGAGTCCGCCACCGGCGCGGATCAGCATGTAGACGAGGCTGACACCGACCGCCCCTGCGAACAATGGGTGTTGCCGGACCACGGGACGCAGGTGGGTGAGAAAGACCTCCAGCAGTGGTCTCGGCCCAAGCAACTGGGCGAGGTCTGCCTCGACCGCTTGAAGCATTGCCAAGCACTCCTCAGAGCGACAGCGCGGGATCGCGCTGCGCACCACCAGGAGCCGGGTCTCGAGGTTCAGAAAGCTCAGGCTTCCCCACCACCAAGCAGTTAGCTCGGGGTCATCGAAGACCTCTGGCGATTCCTGGGATTGATCGACAGGGGGGATATCTTGGGCTTGTTGCGATGGTGAATCCATGGGTACCTCTTGCAAGGATTCTCACAAGCGGTCGCCCACAAACCGGGGGCATATGCGCCCGAGTCGGGCTAGTTCTCCGTAAATCGGTTCGCTATACTCGTCTCACTTCGCTTTGCGTTGTGCGTGCACGTCACGCCCCATCAACCCCATTGGGCTTCTCCCAATGGGAGAGCCGCCCCTACGGAGAACCCTTATGTGGTGGTTAGCATTCCTACTTTATCTTGCGGCAGCCGCGTTCGCCCCTAAGGCGGTTGGCTATGCGTCCCTTTTGCTCATTGCACTATGGGTGATCTGGCGCATAGCCAAGATTTTCAGTCTGCCAAAGCAAGAGGCGGACAGCGGTGACGAGGCGGCCTCGCCCCTTCTTCAACCAGCGGCGGGTAGCGCCTCAGCTGTGCACGTCCCTGCCGCCCCCATGCAGGTCCAACCAGTTGACCCTGCTGGAAGCCTGCACGAATCGGATGAAGAGTTTCTCGCAAGACAGCGAGCAGCGAACTTCCAGCACGACCCTTCGCATGGGTAGCGTGCACCAGGAAAAATGCCCCGAGGGCCACCAGTAGAAGGTGGACCACGGGGCATTTTTTTTGACTGATCAGGCCGCGGCGACGATCGTCAATGCCCGGTCGAGGTGCTGGCGCTCGATCAGCACCTTGTCGCCCGAAGCGCCGTGGATGGCAGCGTTCAGCGCATACTGCAGCACTGATTCGACCACTGCTGGGCTCAGCCCGTCCAGCATCGTTGCAACCACATCGGTGGACACCTCGGTCGCGAAGAGAACCGCCTTTGCTTCTACCCATTCAGCTACAAGGCGTCGCACCGAGTGCTCATCGGCGACAAAGAATGGAATCTTCTCGGTGAAGCGACGTTGCATCGCAGCGTCCACCTGGTCAGGGTTGTTTGTAGCGGCCATGACCACTACGTCCCTCACCTTGTCCCCAGCTCCGTCCAGCACTGAGAGCATCTTGTCCGTGATCGAACTGGCCTGGCTGTAGCTGCGATCACGCAGAACTGCGTCAGCCTCGTCGATGAAGATCAGACAAGGTCTCAGGTCCTTTGCCTCCTGGTATACCTTTTCGAAGGCAGTGTGGTCCTTCAGGAGGTCAGGCCCAGCTACGGCCAGGAAAGCCCAACCGGACTCGATAGCCATTGCGCGCGCCACGGCTGTCTTGCCGGTGCCAGAAGGACCATGTAGCAACACGCCCGTCGGAAGCGTACCGCCCAGCCGCTCTATGCGAACCGCGTCCTTTAGACGATGAGCCACCATGTCGACAGCCTCCCTGGTTATCGCAGGAAGCACGAGTTGATCAAGCTTCTTCGATCCAGTAGGCACAGTTCCCTTGCGCCCTTGCACTGCCCTCAAGGCGCCCATCAACTGGTCATAGCCGATACGCTCAGCGGGACTCTGCCGCAGGTAGGTAGGCATTTGCTCGCCTACCGCCATGATGCGCTTCACGCTGAAACCATTCCAACGACACGCGGCCACAACTACGGCATCCGTATCGAAGGGAGTCGTTACGTGCTTCCGGAGCGAGTTGGTCAACAGGGCGATCCGTGCTGCCTCATCGGGGGAAGGTACTTCGATCTTGAAGTCGAACCGACCCTCCCGGATGGCCGCAGTGTCGAGCTTTGCGAGACGATTGGTGGCTGCGACCACCAGTACCCCTGAGTCACGGATATTGACGAGCTCTGTGAGCATGACGTTGACGATGTTGGCGGCCTCGGCCGTCGCGCTGTGGCCGTCGTCCCGACTCACGATGAAACTATCGATCTCGTCGATAAACAGCACGCAGGGAGCGACAGCACGAGCTTGCTCAAACGCACGCCTGATATTGCTTGGCGTCTCACCCACCCACTGGCTGACCACCATGCCATAGTCAAGGGCCACAAATCCGACGTTCAACTCCCCTGCCAATGCTTCGGCAAAATACGTCTTGCCATTCCCGGGGTCGCCCGTCAGCAAGATGCCGTTGCGCCCCGTGAAGCCGTGCACCTGCGGGCGCACCACCGGCGCGCCTGCCTCCACCAATTTGCGCTTCAAAGGGAGCATCCCGTCCACTGCATCGAAGTTATAGCGGGCACGCGCAGGCCGTACCACCAACTTGCCTTCGCCAGCGCTTCCCAGTGAAGCCTGAGCCTTGCTCTGCAGCCCACGAGTGGCGAAGTACCACTCGTCCGACTTGACCAACTTTACGGTGGCGCCGAAGCCGATGCGCAGGACACGAAGAGCCAGATCGCAAAGTGCCGCAGCAACTGCCGCGATCGGGAGCGCGAGCAGCTTGCTGCCGTCTTGCGGCCGCACAGCGGAGAGGTAAACCAACGGCACCAGCACAACTGCGCAAGCCGAAAAGACGAAACTGCGCCAGTCCACATCCTGGTCGGTGATGTAGGCGACCGACCTGCCGCCTTCCTCCCAGCGGGAAATGCTAACCCGAGCAATCCAACCAATGACCTTGCTGGTCGCACCCACGAGATACACGCCAACAATGAGCACCGCGATCGACCACGGCTCCCAAGATACCTTCAATTTGGCCTCGTGAACCAGCGCGAGAAAGGCGAGCGCGGGAATTTGCAGCCAAATCCCAAACACGACGAAAATTGCCGAAGGGGTATCCAGTATCCGCTGCCAGCCTATCTGCCACCTGGTGAACTTCTTCATACGATCTCCTATGAGTTCACCATAACCCAAAGTCAATCGTCGTCAAGGCCAGTTCCGGCCGGCGTTCAGGATTTCTTCGGAGGAGTTTTTGGAGAATCTTTTGAGGGCGCTTTGACTGTGGGCTGCGCAGTCCGGCCACCCAGTGCGCCGTAAACTTTCGCTCCTGTTCTGCCATACGTTTGAGAAACCGTCTTTGCCGGGTCGGAGCGCAGAGTAACAGGATTCTTCTGGACTCTACTCACGAGTGCCCCTCCAGCAGCGCGCACAGCGCCGGCCGCCCCTCCAACTCTTGCGCCATCAGCACCCTTAGTGCCGAACGTAGCTCGCCCGCTAGAGATCGCGGTATTGCGCCCGATACCGCCTGCCATACCCCCAGTCAGCGCGCGCATGCCCTTGAAGCCCGCGGCGCCCGCCGAGCCGCTCAGCAATCCAGTGGCCAGCCCTGGCACCTGCATCATCAAGTAAGCACACAGCACGGCCAACATAATCAGTCCGCAGTACAGAATGAAGCTACCGACGTAGAGGGTGGTGAAATCAGACTCGGGCGGAACTACCACCTTCTTTGCCAGGACAACCATGCCCGCCATCAGCTTCGAGGTGAACGCCAGAAAGAAGGCGCCCACAACCTTTGTCATCGCCGCCCCTAGCGTAAAGCGAAGCCACCCTTCAAAGATGAAGCTCAGCGCTGGGAGCAGCATGAATGGGACCATGATGAAGGCCAACGCCGACGCCAGCATTATTGAGCCATATGCAAGGACGATATTGGCAAGGTAGATTCCAAGCGCCAAAACCACGAAGAATGCGGTGACAAGCTTGGCGATGAGTTGGAGCATAAACATCGCCAGGATAGGCACCCACAGCCCTGGTTCTGTGAGGCTCAATCTGGTCGCGATTGAAGGCATCGAGAAGATATCCGCGACGATCTTGAACGTCATGCTCGCACTGTTGGTAAGAGCACTTTCGAAAGTGCCCATGGGCGCTCCAGCGATGGCTGAAGCGACGCCATCCATGAAGCCGACGATGTGCCCAATGCCGCCAAGATTGAGCAGGGCGTATATGACCGCGAAGCTCATCATCAGTGGCACCAACTCCGAGACAACCGCGTTGATCCCGCCCCCTTCCACCATTGCCTTTAGCAGTCCCCAAGCGAAGACCGTGATCACGAGAAAGTAGGTGATTGATTCACCCATGGTTTTCAGGCCCGAGTTACTGGCAACGGCTCGGAAGGCCTGGCCAACCACGTTCACGATCTCAGATATGACCTGTTGAGCAGCGGCCGCTGCAGCGACAGCTGGGGCTGGCCGGACATCGTACTGAGGCTCATCGCCACCCGTACTGTTGCCCATGGGATCAGTGGCTGCGCTGGTGAGCGTCACCACGAATACCATTGCCGCGGCGATGACGAGCCATTTGACCCATGCGAATGGGCGCACTTGCTTTGCGCTGCTGACCAGGTCAGCGAGAGGTGGAATGTTCAGCATGGAGGGTTGGGGGTAATGGCCCAGCTAGGACCTAGCGGGCTGGTGCCTCGGAAGACAGCCCTGGGCTGTTACTCGGGTCGAAGTTGTCGAACGCACCTTCCAGCCCCACCCGCTCAACGATGTTCTTGCGATTCCACTCGTCGCGCAGCTTCCCGTCGTTGGTTCGCTTTGCAGCTTCCTGGGCCTCTTTTACGGCCACATCGGTGCCCACGGTCTTGGCCATAATCTCGGAGACGCGGGACTGGGTCTGAATGAGCCTATTCATCTGCGTGTTCAGCAACGAAACGCTTTGGTGCACACCCGATGTGCTGGAGATCTTGCTGGCGAACTGCTGGACCAGCTGGTGGTCTTTCTCCACTTCCGCCATCACAGCCTGCTCCTCTTTCATCCGCAGGATCGCGCGCTTGTTCTGCTCTCGCAGAAGCCGCCCCTCGTTCTCGACATACTTCTCCCAAGACAAGCCACCCAGCGTGGCTTCCTGAAAGCGCTCCGACATCTTCGTCTCGATCTGCGATAGGCTTCCACGCAGCTTGACCAGGGAGTCTCGGGCCTCCTTGATCTTTTTCACCTCCTCGATCGAGGCCTTGATGGCCGCAGTGGGGAACGCACCCTCCAGGGACTTCTGCATCAGCTTTTGCACGTTGAACTGCTCGAGCTGGGTCGCATACTGCTGATACAGCTTTGCGGTGGTCGCGGTGGCCTGAACCACTTGCAGCAACAGCTGACCGTTGTTCAGCAGCTGAGTAACCTCGGTGGCTCCGCCACCGGATCCACCCGCCACGGCCGGCGCCGGCGCAACGACCCAAGAACCTACGGCCAGCGCCATCGCAAACGCGACGGCCAAGATGTTTTTACGCATGTAGTACCTCCTTGATAAATTCCTCTGCCCAGTACGTTCCGCCGTCCTCTGACATGCGATTCGCCATGTCTCGCGCCTCCGATCTGGAGGTCGCTTCATTGATTTTGATAATGATCTTTGGCATATCCGCTGACACCAACTTCGTCTCAGACGACTTCACTATGAGATAGTCCCGCTTTGGGATGGCCTCATTCAGCATCTTCAGTTGCACGTCGTTCAGGTCAAAAATCGACCTGTAAAGATGCGCATTCGCTGCAACGCTCTTATTGATAGACGGGAGAAATATTCGCGTCGGGACGTTTGAGATAAAGGCGCCGACTGATTTCATTTGCGAAATCTCATCGAGAGCTTGTGTTGCAAAAACCAGAAAGGCCTTCTTTTTCCGGAAGGTACGCAGCCAATCATCCATCTTTGCCGCGAACACCGGGTTACTCAGCATGTACCAGGCCTCCTCGACATAGATCATTGTCGGCGTTGAACCATCTAGTCGTTGCTCAATGCAGTAGAACGCATAGTCCATAAATGGACTTGCCACCTGTGGCAATTCCAGCAATTTCCCGGTTTCGACACCGACAATTGACGACAACTCAAAGGCATCTTCGTCGTTATCAAAGAAGCTGGAGAAGGCACCACGTTGGCTGACGTCATCGGCATCGTCACTACGATCTACGTAAGGGGCGAGCCGCATCGCAAGTCCTTTGTTGGACCCCTTAACTACCGTGTAGATCGACCCCAACCGCCAATGCGCCTTCCCCAGGGTCTTGACCCTAGCGATGCACGCAAACAGTTCCTCGTTCTCTTGTCCAGACAACGGCTGATCGGGAGATCCGGCGGTAATGAGAACTTCAAGCCATCTACGCAATGCCAGTTCGTCGCCATTTTGAAGCATCCTGCGGACAGGATTCATACCTACACGCTTGCCCTCTTGCGGCGCGATGTCGATATGTTGGCCACCAAGTAACTTGGTGATCAGCATCATCGAATAGTCTTTATCAAACAGAAAGGTGTTGGCGGGGAAATACTTCTGAAACATCGAGACGAACAGATGCATAAGCGTTGTTTTGCCGGCACCGGACCCGCCGATGATCGCGGTATGCCCCAGGTCCATTTCATGTGGATTGAAGTGGTAAGGCACCCCATACGCGGTCATAAATTGGATTAACGAAGGTACTTCCCGACCCAGCAAATCAGAGAAGAGCCGGTGGTGAGGCTCTCCGAAACGGATACCTCTCAACGGAACTAAATCTGCGACATTTGCAGAAGATGCAAGGTATTTCCGCAGCGCTGTTTTTGTGTTTCCAGGTAGGGTAGTGAGGAATGCCGGCATTAGCCCGTTAACCTCACGGGTTACGGAATAGCTATTAGCGCGAAAGGACGCTGAGATTAAATCAGCGGAGTGGTTCGCTTCGATCGCCGTGTCACCGTAGGCAAGGATAGTCATCGCATAGTACCCATATGCGATGTCTGTAGAGGTGAGGTCGGCAAGCGCCTCTTGGGCATCCTCCGCCAAACGCAGGTTACCGGTATTAACCTTGTCGAGTTCTTTTCCGAGAAGCTTCTCCGCCACGCGGGTAGGGAGACTTTTCACCTCCATCCGATAATGCATTTCCGACTTCTGGATGGTAGACTGAGCAGTCTCAATATCCAGAAACTGGAACATTTGACACACTGCGAACTCGCAGCCGAGGCTTAAGAGGTCATCAATGTGCGTACTGTAGTTTTCAGCCGGCATTCCAACAGTGGATAGGCCCGCAACGAAACGATTCCTTGCCGGTCCCCTGAATTCGAAAAGATCGCCTTGGCGCACCAAGGTATCGGTGGCCAGCGCCTGAGCGAGGTACGACAGTCGATCCGGAACCTGAAGTGGGCCAGGTGGCGAGGCAAGGTTGATCCGCGAATAGAGGGCTCCCAGGAAACTCTCACCCTCAAGACGATGAAACCCTAAATGAGGACCCGCGATGGATTCAAAGCTGGAGACGATCTTCTCAAACTCTGATGCCATCTCAAGCAAATGGCCGCGCACCGACGCAACAGTCCCTACCGTTGATACCTGGCGTTTGATAGTCCGATAGAGAGCCTTCACGATGTTACCGCCGGGCTGCTCCAACTCGTGTTTCACTGACTCGAAAAACGCATCGGTTTGCGCGCCCATCCTGAAGCCCAGGAAAACTAAATGTGTCAGACGCGCGTGCGGCGTTTTACAGACCTTGGCACCCCACTCCTCATCAATGCGGCGTGGCACAGCCGAGATGTAGTCAGCGACCTCATACTCTGTCATGTACCTGCGCTCAAGCACAGACCACAGCGTCACACGATCCGACATACCCCGGAGCGCGCGCTGAAGCAAATCGATTTGGCCGTTCAACTGCTCGTCTTGCACACCTTCAAGACTCTGACCCTCGAACTCAAATCCAGCCAAAAGGCTTCCGTCGTTGCACAGCACAATGTTCTCGGCAGGCAGCATCCCGAACCATGGGGCCAGCTCGGAGAGGCTGCTCGCACTTCGTCGCGGCTGATGGAGAAGGTCTGACAAATTAACCATAAATATTATCCCTGGTCACCAAGGCAGTCCCCTGCCCCAACCTTCTGGCCTGCGTTTGTAGTCTTTGGCGCGAGGAACACTGTCGTAAACGTGTTCTTCCTTCAGATAGTGTTCCAGGATGTCCATCCACGCTGGGTCCCGCTTCGTTAACCATTTCGCAATAAGCCAAAGCAAAAATGCTCCGGGCACTATCCAATAGATGCGGGCGACAAACGCGAAACTCCCCCCCAACACAATCAGCATGAATGCGTTGAGCGGGACACCCAGAAAAAGCTTTGGGCGATTCAGCGACGGATGAAATCGGCTTCCGCGCCGGCCTTCCATATCAGGACGCCGTCAGGCAGTTAGTGGTGCCCAATTTCGAGGCAATGCTGTCCACGCCCATTGCCCATGTGCCGATCCCCTGAATCAGCGCGAACAACACTACGACCACGATGATTTTGGAAAAGTCGATTTTGGCGATCATCCCGACCAGCAATGTTCCGACCACCACCAGGATAAACGCCCAGATAGCGAGAGGGCCGGTAAGAAAGTTATAGATCGAGCAGCCGAACTTGCCCAGCAGTTCGCTGTTGATCTCATTCTCCGCAGCCGCATGCGCGGCTTGGGATACCACTACGGCCGCCGTTGCTGCAAATTTAGCGAACGAGCCAACGTTAAATTTCACCTTCATCTTCCACTCCTTGAGAAAAGTCTTCGAACACATACTTCTTTTCATTTCGGTCAAACCCCTTAACTCGGACGATCTGCCCTACTTTGCGTTTTCCTTTGACCATGCTTATATGCACAAGCCACTGGATTGAATTGGCGATTCGACTTTGGATAGCCTCGTGTGGCAGCCGATCAGCCTGCAGAATTAAGTCCTCCAAGCGCGACAGGCCGTCGCGGGCAGAGTCTGCGTGAATGGTCGTACACGAGCCTGGATGGCCGGTATTGCAAGCATTCAGGAAATCGATGGCCTCACTACCGCGCAGTTCACCCAATATGATCCTGTGCGGGCTGTATCTCATGCCTGCCATTACAGCCCGCTGCGCAGTAACGCCTTGCTCCGGATCGCACTCCAATATCACGTGATTGGAAGCCTCAACTCGAAGCTCATGCACCTGCTCAATAATGAATAGCCGCTGATCATCAGGAATCAACTTCATCAGTGCATTAACCAACGTTGTCTTGCCGCTATACGTTCCTCCGATCACCAGAAAATTCTGGTTCGACTCCACTATCTTCTTAAGCAGGTTCGCTTGGTGTTGAGTAATCACTTCCCCTTGCACGTATTCCTCAAGCGTCACAACTCGCGAAGCGTGGCGTCGAATACACATGCTTGGCCCGTTGATAGCTACCGGCGGCAAGAGGGCCTCAATGCGCATGCCAGGCAGTCGCGCAGATAGCACGTACTGTTCCTTGGTATTGCCCACCTCCTTGTTGTTCATAGAGGCAACAACGCTGATCGCGGTCGCGATGTTCGCAGCCGAGAGAATCACATTCACACGCTTGTCAATTCCGCCGACCCGAGCGAACACGTCGCTCGGCCCGTTGATCTGGATCTCATTGATGGACTGGTCATCGAGCTGCGCGCGGATGGGATGCAGCGCGGCCATGACACTTTCAAGGCAACGTTCGTTGTAAGAGGTGGACTGCGAACTCATGCCGGTGAATCTACCGAGGCGAGGGTTCACTCGAGGGGGTATATCTGCCCCCGTTCGGGCTGTTCGCCCTAGAACTTACGGCAAGGCCGAATGGCGCGGGCCTGCAGGTAGTCCTGAAACCCGGCGGACGGCCGAGGCTGCAACGAAAGAGAGTTCACCTGTGGGAAGGCCGTGCACAGCGGCCAGGGCCCGCGCTGATGTGCTGTTGCAGCTAGGCGCCACGGGCAGCGAGAGGGCTCCGAGGTGCGTGCGGACTGCAAGCTGCAGAGCGTCCCAGCCAGTTGATCCAAGCACGAAGAGCGACGGCCGGTGCAGGCGCCAATCGAGGTGTCTTGCACACCTCGCGCTCTTCAAAAGTGCGAAAAGCTAGGAGCCGAAGCGAGCGGAATAAGGAATGCCGAAGACATGGTCCGGGAGTGATTCTTCTCCAGAACTGCAGAGCTCTTGCAGATCGAGCTTTGGATGGCAATGCATTTTGCAGACCGGGCAGTCTGCCTTCGACCCTAAATCATGGGCGCGGATAACGAAATGCGATCCGCAATTCGCACAGGGTGATGTACCGACGTCGCCGGCCTGCCAGCCAGCCAGGATGACGATCGCCAGCTCGAAACTTAGCCTCGCGTCGTCGACGTTTGTCCTGAAAGTTGAGACGTAGGTTTGGTAGATGTCCACCAGCGCCCCTACGTACGTTTCGTCCACCACCGTTTGCATGAGGTCGAGACGTTTTGCTATGCCAATCAGGACGGTCGCATGGTAGCGGTCGATCAGCTTCTTCAGAAAATCAGGGCTGTTGGGGGCAACCACCTTGCCTTTTTGATGAACCCTCTGCACGCCCAGGCGGTCAGAAACCTGTCGAACCTGGTTGCGGATCTCTTTGTCGGAGTAGTCCAAAGACATCAGAGTTTTGATCGTGACCGGCCGCGCGCCCATCATCACAAGGTTCTCGAACTGTTCGAGCGTATCTCGCGTCTCGATCAGCGCATCACGCAGCGTCTTTTTCCCAGACGCCTTGGCCTTCCCTGGTCCCGGTAGTTCACCCACAACTATGCCCTCAGATTGAGTTTTTCTTGTTGGCGCTGAATGCCATGCTATCGCGCTGCGCATCCCCAAGGTGCTTGGCTTTGCCCGCCTGCCAGAGGTACTGGGGACGAACTTGGAGACTGCACAATGAATGCCCGTTGCCTGCGATCTTGCGCAGATCCCCGATGGTCGCTCGCGTCAGGAACATTGCGGTCCCCGGAGACAGCGCGTAGCGAATGCGTGATCGGTTGTCGCTGAGCCTAGACGCCGACCAGCGATTGAGGAGGAAGTCCTCGTTCTCCATGAACGTCTCATCCGCCCGCTTCAATTCCACGTGGCTCAACTCCCGACCATTGCGCTCTTCCAGGATGTTCTTGAGACCGTAGTCATCTACACTCAAGCCGAACAACGGCACCAACGTGCTTGCCGCGAGCCTGACCTCTTCCTCGGTCATCGCTCTGAGAACCGCAGTCGTATCGAAGTCCAGGTTGACGTCGAAACGGAACTTTTCATCTTGGCAAACAAGGCGCCACCGGCGTAGAAGAGCAGCTACGTTCTCCTCCCGAATCGGGCGGTCAAGGGATGTTGGATTCATGGGATGAAGCAGCGGACCGGTTTTGTGAACTATTGCGCAACTACTGAAACGGGATCGCCGAATTGGCTTTGCTGCAGTGTATCGACATGTAAGAATAACCTCAACTTAGCCCCCAATTGTCAAGTGCTGGAAACCACAACTTGAAGGGCGCTCTGGATAACTTTTTGCCCCAGGAATGTTGCGTTCTGAGAACAGATCATGAATGAGACTCTACTAGCGAAGCGCTTCTCCGACCGTCTCCGGGGACTGCTTCGCAGTTTGAACTACCCCGTCCGGGCGATTGACATGTGTCGCGCTTTGGCGTTGGATATTGAAGTGGACGTCTCGCGAGCAGACCACCTGCTTTCTGGTAACTCTCTTCCGACCTGGACCGTCCTGGCGGCCATCTGTGCCAAGTACCAAGTCGAGCCAGGATATTTTCTAGACGCGTCCGAGACCGCACCACCTAACCCCAAGGCCCAGAAGGTGCGCGGTGCGACCGGCGGCGAAGACATCATCTGGTGCCCCCCTGATGGAATCGGCGGCACCTTTCCCCAGTCCATTGGATCTCTCAAATGGATGTCCGGCGGGCTCTTGCCCCACGACAACATCCGCCGAACGGACGTTGTGGTCTATGCAGAGAGTGACAGTCCATTGGTTGTCCAGGATCGCGCCTATGTCCTCGACAGGGATGGCGAGCTCACAACCGTTCTGTGCGTGAACTCCCACGGCCGGATGGGCGTCTTCAAGGACTACGCCGGCGAGGAGCCGCGCGATCTTCTCTTGCCGCTCTTGAACAACAACGCAGTTAGCAGCGCTACCCTCAAGCGCGAGGGCATCTTCTCGCTGGGACCCATCGTAGGCACCATGCGGATGTCACACACCTTCACCTGGCCGCAATGAAGAAAGGCCCGTCCCGATCGGGACGGGCCTCTCTATGCCAGGTCTGTCATGTCCGTATCGCCCTTTGCGGGACGAATGACCATGACCTTAATTTTCTCGGCGCGCATTCGAGCAGCTAAGGTTGCGCCAGCCTCAGCGCCAGGATTCCATGGGCTGCCGTCGGGTCGGACCTTGGGGTCGTTGTCCGTGAATACGTACAGCTTGCGGATCCTTGACTTCAGCCTCGCCGGGATCGTGAAGTTGGCCAGTACGCTTGCGCAATGACACGGCCAGGCAGGCACGTTGAAGAGCAGCCCTCCGCGTAACGAGTTCTCAGCGCCTTCGCCGACGCCAAGGGTGTCCCCTTCGACGTCCTGAAGTCGGAACGCATAGGAATTGCAACCTACCCCCACATCGGTCTTCTTCGGATTGCTGACCGGCGCCTTCGCGCCTTCGGGCGTGAGATAGGTTTTGTGAATCTGCACCAGCCTGTCGTTCTCATCACGACCGGCTAGAACCATGGCCGGGAACACCCCGACCAGCGTAGGCTTGCCAGAACCCTCTGTGGGCCGCTCCCAATACTCCAGGCCAGGATGGATGCGGATCCCCGAGGGGATTGCCTGCAAGCCCTTCACCCGGCTTCGCAGATAGAGGTCTACAGGGTCGCCGCTTTTGACGTCCACCGTTTGGGAGAGCACCTTGTTCATCACCCAGAGGCGCCTCTCGTTCCGCGCTGCAATCTCGGCAGGAGTCTCTGCGCGGTTGACTGCCATCGCAGCCTCGGCCACTGGATTTCCATCGTAGTAGTCGTGGATCCACGCCGCAGTTTGCTTCAGCGAGCTATGCCGAAGAAAGAGGTGCAAAAACTGCAGCCCGCTGGAGTATTTGCTGTCAGTGCACGATGTACAGACCCATAACCTGGTGCCCTTGTCGGGAAACCGGAACCGGTCCGTACCTCCGCAAATTGGACAAGGGTGATGCTTGCCGTTCAGCACGGCCTCATCAACCCCGCTGGCGATAAACAGGTCGCGCCAACGACCCTTCACGCGATCGGTTGCAAGCATGAAATGCTCCTAAAAAATTCAAGGAGCATCACCCCTTGGGGATGACACCCCCTGAGGTCAATGAATGGCTGAGAAAGCTCAGCGTCCAAGCGAATGTCGCTTTGATCCCAAGAGTCTGCACGATCTGGCGCCCGGAGTCACGCGGGTGCGGTTACGGTTTTTAGAAGGGGTTCAATGCCTCAGAACTCACTCTAAAAACCGCCCTCTAAAGAGGACGGAAGATTGCATAGCGGAGGTGCTATGCAGCCTTTTTTAGGACATGCGCCTTGAACAAGTCCTCGATTGCCGGGGGCAAGCCGCGCACGTCGTCAACGATCGCGCACCGCGGTATGTAGAGCTTGAGGTCGCGGCTCTCTTCACCAATGCCGATACCAAGCACCTCAATGCCACGCTCCCGGTACTTCACGAGCATCGATTGCGTGAGCGCATGGTCGTCCGGCCTTCCGTCACCGATCACAATCAGAAACTTCTGCCGGGTGGCCAAGGCATCAAGCCCTGGGAGTAGATCCTGCATGGCTCCACCAAGTGGGGTACCCCCGTCTGCTTTCAGCCCGCGCAACGCCGATCTGGCGGCACTGAGTTGACCTCCAAAGTCCAAAAGCGGCTGCACCACGCTGCACGTACCAGGGAAGGCTGCTAGAGCCGACCTGATGCCGGTGACGCGTTTGAGCGCATCGCCCAAAGCAAGCGAGATCCGACTCGCTTCTTGGAGAATGTGTCGCATCGACCCGGAGCGATCGAGAAGGATCTGAACACCAACATCCACCCCCGACACAAGCGATGGCGTCTGGAACACTCGCACATCACCCAGCGCACGAAGGCGCCAGAAATGCGGTGTCGCCACCCGCGCACCAGCTGCCGCCAAGGCCACTGGAGCCCGGCGCTGCTCCTGAAACACCCGCATCAGCGAAGCAATGAGCCGGCCATCGGTTGCATACACCAGATCTTGCTGACCAGCGGCTTCGCCGGCGAAGCCGCTGCCACCGGCAAGGCCCGAGATAGCCAGGGTTAGCAACGTGGGATCACCCGCAGGACCTTCGTCCTCTACAGGAACCGCTGCAATGATCTCGTCGCTACCAACCGAATTAGCCGACTCAGAATGGCTCGGGACCTCTTCGACGTCAGGGGCGCGGCTGCTATCGATCTGAGCAGCCTCACCCTCGCCGGTGATCTCGTCGGCTGCCCCCATGGCACTACCGTGATCAGCCTGGTTCGCCAGGTCCTCTCCAACCTCGTGCAATTCGTCCTTTGCCGGTTCGCTTGCGTCAGACTTCGCGTCGTCGGCAGCGCTGCTACCTTCACCTGGCTGACCGCCTGTTGCGGTTCCCGCTGCGCCCTTGCTTGCAAGCTCTTGCTCGCCCTCAGCGCCATCCTGTGCACGCTGTTCTGAAGCGGGGCATATCTGCCCAGCGCATGAGCCGCGAGGCTGGCTCTGGTTGCTCGCCTCCTTTTTAGTGGGAGCTTCCTCGGCCGCATCAGGCCAGAGGCTACTGGCGAGTCGCGCATAGTCAGCCGAACAGCTGCAATGCGGGATTTCCGTACTGACGTGCTCTGCCAGTTCGGCAAGCTCTGCATCGCATGCAAATCCATCCAGTATCGCGTCGAGCACGCTCAGCAACTCCCCCTCAACTCTTCCAGCGTTGGTCAATGCAGACCGTGCGGAAGCCGCGAAGAAGAGACTGGCCACGCCCTCGGCGCCCCGGAGCGGGTCGCCTGTCTCGCGCAGGATTTGCAGGCGCGTTTCCAGCTCCTGCAGGAACGTCACGACGTGGGGTTCGTGAAAGAAAAGCTCCTGAACTCGCCGACTAGCGGCGGCGCCGATTTCCATTGCCGCGGCTGCCATGCGAGCCTCGCGATTCGAGGGCCAGGCGGTGGGATCCATGCCCGACTCAAGACTGGCCATCACCAAGGCAAACCCGGTGCGTGAGAGCAGCTCATGCTGCTGCTCGGTGCCGGCCAGGGCGGGTAGCACCAGGCGGCCTTCTGCAAGGCCCTCTGCTGCTGGGTGTACACCGAAGGGAACTTGCTCCCAGCAAAACAGAGGCTTTCGCCCCTGTGCCGTCAAAGCAAGACTTTCGATCAGAGCGTGATTGACGGTACTGCTCATGCTGTACCTCAGAGCCACGAGCTCATGTTAGCTGGCGCTGCTGCGGCAGCAGCGGCGATGGAAATGCTGCCTTCGAGCGCGAGGCCGAAGTTCAGGTCGCCTCCTTGCACTGCTGGAGGGCTCGTGCCTGTGGAATCGTCGAATTCCAACGCGACTGTGGCTGGGGCTGCTACCACACCAACCAGATCAACCGCCACAGCGCCTGCGCCTGTTCCTGCAACCCAAGCGGCTTCTGCACCGTTTGCGAGCGAGACCTGCGCGATCCTGGCCGCCTCATCAGGATTCGCCAAGAGGCGGGCCAGGGACCAGATGCTCACTAGCCCCTTGCCGTCGATCTTTCCCTCTGCCGGCAGCTGGTCGAGCGACCATTCGATCACATCGGCCAGAGGCCCAGCGGAAGGATCCACGAAGCTAAAGCTGCGCAGCTTGGCTACTACCCGCTTGAGTGGCCGCAGAGTCTTCTGCGTTATCACATCCTTGTTCGAAGTGGCACCGTTCGGGTCAGTGGTAACCAGGTACTTTGTGAGCAGATCGTGCGCTTCGGCCGCTGCCGCTTTGAACAGCTCGCCCTTGAGCCCGCGCAGCTGCCCGTGGTAGCCACCGTTCGCATGGTGACTTTCGTCACCGGCGACAGGAGCTGTCACGGCGTACAGGTGGAAAGCGAAGCTGAGCTTCCCATACACCTGCTTTGCATCCGGCACGCGCTTCAAAAGCGTCGCATTGCCAGGATTCTCGAGCTGCCACTTTCTGCGCCATGCGGTGATCTCGTTGTCAAAGCGCATGAACAGGTCATTGGCGCAGTGGTCAAACTTTGCCTTCAACTTGCCCAGTTCGAGCGTCACCGCATCCAGTCGGTCCTTCGGAATGGCCATCGCACCTACGAGGGGCAGGCCGTTGTCTTCGAGCAGCCGAATGGCTTCGTTCTTGATCCGTGCGAATTTGCGAACCTCTTCGGGATCGCAGATCTTGATGCTGCCCATCGACGCCAACGCTGAGGGGGGCAGGTTAGCCATCTGGCTGTCGTACTGCTGCAGATGTTCGCGCTTGAGCGCCTGGCGACCACCCCAGAGGTGGATATCCAGTGCAACGCACACCAGATTGGCTGCGTCGACTTGCTTGACTTGGGAGTTCATTGAGGTGCCTTCTTGGAAGTCAAAAAGGGCACCACCGCCAAAGGGCAGTGATGCCCTTCGGGGTTGTTGGTAGTGCACAGGTGTGCACCGGGGATGCGGCAAGCGCATTCGTGGGCCCATTCTATTGATCCGCTGTCTTGTGGCAAGCGGATGCGGGCAAAAAAAAGCCCCCCGTAATGGGGGGCAAGAGAAGAAGCTGTTGCTCAACTCACATCGCAGGCCGAGTACCCGCAATCGCATCCGTCGCACCCGGCTTTCTTGACCAATGTCATCGCATTGCACGAAGGGCACCGGCGTTCCATCGCCGAGTAAGCGCCGCTCTCCTGGGGAACCATTGACTGAGTCACCGGTGGCGCAGCCGCAGGCAGACTACCAGCTGCGATGACCGATCCCAGCAGAACGTTGTTCTCCCGGTAGGTAGTGATGCCCTTGAGCCCAGCCTTCCAGGCCCGCAGGTAGACGCCGGCGAAGTCGGCGAACGGGTAGTTCGCTGGCACGTTGACCGTCTTACTGATCCCGGCATCGATCAACGGAGCAGCTGCCGCAATAACTGCTAAGTGATCGTCGACGGTCAGATCGGCCACCGTTGGAAACGCAGTGGGGTCAACCTTTGGGCCCAGCGCGTTCTGCGCCGCACGATAGGCAGCGTTGAACACTGTGCTTTCCACTCGCGAGCCATCCTTCTGGCGAACACTGCGGACCTGGCTCAATGCGTAGATCGGCTCAATGCCGCTGGACGCGTTGTCGCCGAACGTCAGCGCGATCGTTCCCGTAGGAGCAAGGCTCAGGAGATGGCTATTGCGGATGCCGTGTTCCCGAATCATGTCCTTGATGCGTGCCGGTAGGCGGCTTGCGAAGGTGCCTTCGGCCAGAAACTCTTCAGCTGCAAACAGAGGGAATGCACCGAACTTGCGCGCCAGCTCCACCGAGGCCTCGTAGGCAGCATCACGCATCTCGCGGCCAACGCGGTCTACGAAGGCAACCGACGCCTCGCTCCCATAGCGCAGCCCCAGCATCGCCAGGGCGTCTCCCATGGCGAAATAGCCCACCCCGATACGTCGTTTGGACCGCGCTTGGCTCTGCTGTTCCGGCAATGGCCACCTCGAGACGTCAAGCACACGATCCAGCATCTCCACAGCTCCGGCCACGGCCCGACGAAAGCCCGGGTAATCAAAGGCGGCCTCACCGGTGAACGGCTCGCGCACGAAGCGCGACAGGTGCATCGACCCAAGGTCGCAGCAACCGTAGGCAGGCAACCCTTGCTCCCCACAGGGGTTGACGGCACTGATCGTTTCCACGGCCCGAAGGTTGTTGTCCCAGTTGATGCGATCGATGAACACCACACCAGGCTCTGCGCCATCGTAGGTATTGGTCATGATCTGTTCCCAGAGCACCTTGGCCTTCACTGTCCGGTACACGTAGACCGTGCGGCCATCGGCGAGCACTTTAGTGGCGCATTCGTGACTCGGCGGTGCCGAGTGAACCAGGTCAAAGTCGTCATCGCTCTCCACGGCCCGCATGAACTCATCGGTGACCGCAACCGAGAGATTGAAGTTGCTCAAGGTCGCGAAGGCACCCCTGAACGCCCACGCAAAGGCTGGTTGGTCGCGAAGCAGCCCCAGGACTAGCTCCGAGCTCCTCTCGTCGAGGCCAAGAGCCGCAAGGTCAGGGAGCTTCTTCGCATCCACGAACCGCTCGATATCCGGGTGATCAATGCGCAGCACGCCCATCTGGGCACCGCGGCGATTGCCTGCACTGTTGACGGTCTCGCACATCTTGTCGAAGACCCTCATGTAGCTGAGGGGCCCCGAGGCATCGGAGGCGGTGCCAAAAACCCGCGCGCCGGCGGGACGGATGCCACTGAAGTCATAGCCCACGCCACCACCCCTGCGCATGGTCTCTGCCGCCTCGCGCAATGCCTCGAAAATGCCTGGCTGACCATCGATATGGCCTGAGATCGTGTCTGCGACCGGCTGCACGAAGCAGTTCAGCAGCGTCACCGCGAGATCTGCACCGGCACCACGGTTGATTCGGCCGGCGGGGACGAACCCGAGCCGCATTGTTTCCTGGAACCTGCGTTCCTGATGTTCATCGCTTGCGAGCGCTTTGGCCACCCGTGCCTGGATTGCGGCTACGCTGGACTCCCCCTGCTGGGCGTACTTTTCCAGCAGCAGCGATTGACTGAGCGCCTGCAGTTCAGGCGCGAAATTCGTTTCGACTTTCATGATGAGGACTCTCCTGAGTTGTGTAAAAGCGGGCAGACGCCCGCCTTTGCCAACTCCGAGGGAGCAAGCAAAGGCTGGCCCCTAGGGTCCGAAAAGCTCGTGATGTGCTGCCCAGGTCTGGGAGCAATGGGGATGCGCGCACCGGCACAGGGACGGAGCGGAGGAGAAATGGAAAAGCCGTCCAGCTCATGCACCCGAGGGGCAAGAACTGAACGGCTTTGAAGGGGCTGCAATAAAGCGCAGCTACTTGACTGGAGGCTAGGTACCTCTGGACGACTGGACTATATGCCTGCGTGCCCGCCTGTCAACTGTCTGCGGTGCTGCTAACCCGCGTAGGCATCACCAGGTGCACCGGGCCGGTCTTGTCCACGCTACGCACCAGCAGCGGTCCACCTTTCGTGCTGAAGCCCAGCTCGACCTGGTCGGCAGGGATCGCCGCCATGGTTGCCGTCAGGTAATGCACGTTGAAGGCGAACTGCTCGTCGGCGCCGGCGTACTCAACGTCGACCTGCTCATGTGCTTCACCGTTGTCGGATGCAAGGTCCAGAGCGAGCACGCCGCTCTGCAAAGCCATGTTGACGCCCAGGGGGCTGCTTCCCGCCATCACGGCCATTCGAGCCAGCGAATCAGCCAGCACGCGCCGCTCCACGACCACCTCGACGTCAACCGCCTTGGGTATCACCGCCCGGTAGTCCGGGGGTGAGCCGTCTATGAGCTTGCTGATGATGACCACGTCACCGAACTTGAACTCTACCTGGCGCCTACCGACAGAGATGAGCACAGGTTCATCCGACACGGTGAGCAACCGCTTAAGCTCAAGGGCAACTTTGCGAGGCAATACGAAGGCACCAGGCGCACCCGTAACGAGCACCTCCAACCGGTCGGCGAACGCCATCCGATGGGAGTCGCATGCAACCATACACATGCCAAGCTTCTCGCTGCGGATGAAAGCCCCCTGCAGGTACGGCCGATGATCTACAGCGCCGGCCATTGCGTAGGTGACTTGCTCCAGCTGCTCGGCGAGCAGGCGCTGGGGCATAGTGAGGGTGCCGAGGTATGGGTCAGGGACGAACAGTTGAAAGTCCTCTCCCGGGCGCGTCTGCAGCTTGAACTCGCTGCGCCCGGCGCGAATGACGGCTTTGCCGCTATGCGACTTGACCGTCACGACCTGGTCAGAAGGAACCGAGCGGATGATTTCCACCAGCTTCCTTGCGTCGATTGCAAGGGAGGTGTAGCCCCGCGGCGGGCCAAGGGTAGCTGTACTGGTGGTCTGACTCTCTGTGTTGCTGGCCGTAATGGACACCAGGGCGCCACGCTTTTCGATGAGGAAGAGGCCCGACACTGGGTCCGCACTCCTGCGGTCAATACCGCCGACTGAGGCCTTCACGCAGGCCAGGATGGCCTCCTGCGACGCCGAAATGATTGTTTCCATAAGAGGTCCCAAATTGGGCGGGCACCTCCCCTCGGGAAGTACCCGAAGGATAGAAGACGACCGTGCAGATCGCACGGCCGATGAAGTTGGTGGTACCGCAGAGGCACCGATCCGCTTGCGAGCGAGATAGGGCATTTGAGCAGGCCAGGGCGCTCAGCGCAAGCATCTGCGTCCCCAATGAAAACGCCCCCGCTGCTTTCGCAGACCAGGGGCGTTCACTTGACGGGTCTAGTAGACCACTTTCGGCACCGCATCTTGCGCGGGCCTGCTCGCGCTCTCGCGTTGAGCTTGAGCACGCTGCGGTACCGGCTCGGTCCTGCGACCGCCAACACCTTCCGAAGCGGCCTGCCTCAAAGGCTCGCGCCGGCGGCTGTCGGAGTCGCCCGCATGGGAGCCTTCGTTACGACCCACTTTGCCGCCGGAGTTACCCGAACGCTTGAGATCGTAGGAAAGTAGCTTGTAGAGGACTCGCGTCTTCTGAACACCATCCTTCTCCCAGGTCGAGGTCTCTTGAGACCCCACGGCCGTGATCTCGCTGCCTGCAGTCAGATGCTCCGCGAGTCTGCGCGCTTCGTCATTCCAGGCAACAAATGTCACCGACTCGACGACTGACGTCCACGCGCCGTCGACCTTGGTGTTCCGCCTCGAACAGATGTCGAACTCGCACTTGAAAAGGTTTTCCCTGATCGGCCGGAGGTCCGGCTGCCGAGGACAAAAGCCGCTAGCGGTGATGGTGATCATTGAACGCCCTTTGCGCCCTTACGCAGCATCTCCACCTTGAACAGGTTCTTTGTTCTTCCCTGCCCTATGGCCATTCGGTCCATCAGAGTGATCCTGACGCGATCGCCGGGCTTTGCCTGGCGCTCGAACACTTCACGCTCAAGTTCCACACCGTAGTAGGGAATATGAACACCGTTCACCTCAAGCTTGACACAGAACGCTTCGTAGGTGCCGCCATTGCCCTGACGAGGTGTCTTGCCCATCTCGACAATCACACCCTCCCGCGCTTCGCCGGCAACTGGATGAGTTGGCACCGGAGCAGGCACTGGAGTCGCAGAGACGCGAGGCGCCACCGTTGCTTGCGGCTCAGGCTCAGGCGCCTTCGGAGGCAGAGCTTCCGCCACAGCGGCCTTGACCACCTCCTTTTCGGCCGGGGCCGGTGGAGCGATTGAGATTGCAGGCGTGACCTTGCGTGTACGCGACACGCTCCCCCTGGAGTCCTTGGTATCGCGTTCGTTGGACGCAGAGGTAACCAGGCGCACTACGTCATCCGCGGCCTGTTGACGAATTCGCTCGATGGCGTGATCGCCGTCCGCGGGGTCCCATTTGACGTCCGTCATGTAGTAGCTGCTCTTGCGCATGCGAAGAATCGCGCGCACTTGCGGATCTTCCACGCGAAAGACACGGCGAATGATCTGCTTCTCTGGATACAGGTACAGCCAGACCCTCCCCACGGAGACATTCTTAGCTGCCTCCAGCGGAACAATAACCACCCGCGAGGCGGGCATTGTTTCGATCTCGCCGGCACGCCAAAACACCGCGTTACCGGGTTCGAGCTTCGCCGTGCGGAATTCTGCACGACCGACCTCCCGAGCAGGCTCAACATCGAAATGCTGTGGCCGCTCAGCGTTGCTGCCAAGGAATCGGGCGAAGCCAGCTGCCAGGCCTTTGATGGCCAGCTTGGCCATGCGAGTTGCGATTGGAGGCTTGTCGCCTCCCACCACGATTGAATTTTGAGTCATTGAATACCCTACAGGTAGTGTGAAGCCGGCGCGCCGATGGCGACCGGAGATTGGTTAGCTAGCAGCATTGCTACTCCCCCTCCAAGTGCCTTCTGGGCCTCGTGGATTTGGGGTTCAGCAAAGCTGCCGGAGAGCCACTGCACCCACTCAAGTGGCGCAGCGGAAGGAGGCCGCTCGGGAAGACCCGGATAGCGGCCGAACAGCTGCCAACCGGAGTTGATCGCCTGTTCACTTACTGCCAGCGCGAAGACTGGATGTTCGGCCGTCGCCACCAGGTACTGCGCGTGCAGATCCTGGCGGCTGAGCCATTTGCGGAGATAGTCCTGGGGCACACCGGCTTGCACTGCGGCCCGCGCGAGCAACGTCTCAAGATTGGCCACCGCTCGCTCAACGTCGACCGGCTCACTGAAGACCAAGTAGCCAGGGTCGGCCCTGAAGTCTGGATGGGTTGCATCGAAGACACCCGTCGCTTCATCGAAGAAGCAGGCGACCTCCGAGCACTTGAAGCCAGACCTGGCCCAAGACCCGATATGTTGGCCAATCGCACCGAGTGAGATCAGCCGGTCATTGACCACCTTGCCGGCCTTTACGTGGAGAGCCAGGCGCTGTGCGCCAGAGGTCTCAAGGCCCCACTGTTCTAAGCCGTTTGGGGTCTGGCGCGCGTACACATTGAACACTTTGACCATCTCAGTGATCGAGCCCGGAAACGCTCTTGAAGACCTCGAAGGTTTTCGCTCGCATGGCGGGCGACGGGGTGTGAAACGCGCGACTCAATGAGTAGTGCAGCGGTGAGAGATTCTGGGCTCGCACACTTTGGTACGCACACTGGAGGCGCGCCCACCGCAGCGCAACGCGCGTGGACATCGGCTTTTCGATGCTGGGATCTTCTTGCCGATACAGGGTCCGCGTCTGGATTGCAGTCTTGACGATGATGTCGGCTACGAGTTGAGCATCCGCCTCGGTAGTACCCCGCTTCATCAGCGTTTCCTTCACGATGGCAAGCTCGAGCTCGGGCCGGAGGTAGTCAACCTCGACCACCATCCAACGCTCGTCGTTCGCTGCGTCCTGCACGTTGCGACCCGCAACGGCAACTCGGCTGTGAATGGAGTTCTCAGTCGCGAACACCCTGAACGTCGGCGCGGCTTTGATCACCTCTCCCGTTTCTGGGATGGTGATGCTATAGCCCTCGAGCAGCGCATTCAAAGACGTCGCTGAACTCGGCGCAAGCGTGTTGTACTCGTCAAGGAGCACCGAGGCACCGATTCGAGCCGCCTTGATCACCGGGCCATCAACCCACTTGAGGCTGCCGTCCAATTGGGGCATGAGTTGGCCGTTGAGGTGATACGGCTGCGTGTCCGAAGAACAGGACATGAGGTAGAGCGGCCAGCGCATGCGTGCATGGAATTGCTCGATCAGCGATGTCTTGCCCGCCGCTGGGTCACCGATGAGCTTCAGTGCAGGCTCCTTGGCATCCCAAAAAACCATGAGGTCCTTGAGGCGCGCCCTTTCGAACGCATAGAACTTCTTGGCCGGAACGTCCGGTGTATCGTCTGGTCCACCTTCGAACATGGCCTCAGGAGGCACGTCGAGACTGAACTCTGCAGCAAGGCTGCGTTTCACCAGTTCGCGAACTGGAAGTTGGTTGTTGTGCATGGGGATTTCCATTTTCAAGCGGGCATGTACTGCCCGAGCCCTGCTTTGCGCAGGATGTGACGAAGCCGTTCAAGGACCACTTCATGGCTGACGCCTGCATAGGCGCAGCATCGCTGGAACGTGAACGGAAGTTCGGAGGCGTGTACCGGTCTGTACTTCTCTACCGAATTGAGCATTGGCCGAGGTGTTGGCGATTCCTCGTCGGGTATCACCTTCTTCTCGACCCAGTACCTGATATCAGGCAGGAAGAACCACCGAAGCGTTTCGGCCTTCTCCATCGGGTTTCCCTTGCCGGCGAGCACAGCCAGGCTGTGCTCTAGCAATCCCACGTGCAGAATCGCTACGCCCTGATCCGTGAACTGATCGCTCACGCGGCCTGTTTCGGCCAGAGCGGGCTCATCAGCATCAGCGGCGTCCGAGTGGATGTTCGGGGCACCGGCGCCATAGGCGTCACCCAGGTTGTCCTGAAGATCTCTCAGGGCCGGGGAAACATCGACGGGTGGTGGGCCCTCGTAGAGCGGCCTTTCGAGCAGTTCCAGCTGCTCTTGCAGCGGATCCACCCAAACTACGCGAGGAGAGACCACGCGAAGTTGTCGCGCGGCGGCATTTTGACCTCGCCTTTGCAGCCGTGCGTTCAGCACCTTGGCGTCCTCGTCTGTGAAGAACGAAAACTGAGCTTGGTGCATCACGCTGCTGCCATGCATGGGATTCACCATGACAGGCTCCAATCTTGGGATGTTTTGGTAAAAAAAATGGGGACCCAAGAGGGTCCCCATGTTTTTTGAAAGCTGCGAAGTGTTACTTCACTGCTTCG
Source organism: Acidovorax sp. LjRoot118 (assembly GCF_964253575.1). Taxonomy (NCBI): domain Bacteria; kingdom Pseudomonadati; phylum Pseudomonadota; class Betaproteobacteria; order Burkholderiales; family Comamonadaceae; genus Acidovorax; species Acidovorax sp. LjRoot118. Next base: position 66,335 of record NZ_CAXURB020000002.1, on the reverse strand, counting down.
TCGATCGCCTTATCAACCGCTTGAGCGCGGGTGGAAAGGTCGGCTTTGCCCTTTGCAACTGCAGGAGCTGCGTTGGACAGGACCGTGGCAAAGGATGCTGCGGCAATGATGGCTGCTACGAAGAACTTCATTTTTGACTCCAAAGAAGAAAAAAATGCGGTGCAGCCACCTTGCGGTACTGAACCGCAAGGGGTGATGACGTCGTCAAACGTCGGGGGGTGGAGCGCCGGAGGGCGTCACTGTTGGGAAGGCACGAAGCCTAATTCGTCGCATCAGCGATGAAAACGGAAGTGGTCTTGAGGGTGACCGCTTTCGTTTTCACCGAAAAGGAAGTAAGGGAGCAATCTAGTGCAGCTCCCTACCCCGCGTTCAGGTCCATTGGACCCGGGTGGTATTCACTTTCGTGGTGCCCGGCGCCGTCGCACCCTGGCAATGTTGAGCTCGAAATGTGGCTTGTTCCAGCTACAAGGCTGCAGAGCCTTCGCCCTGCAACGATTCAATTATTCCCGTCATGAAGCAACTGTCAACCACATGAAGTGCTGCAGTTCAGTGTTTCCCAAAAACAGGCTGTGTGTTCGCAATCAGCAGCGCGAGAGGAACGCAGCCGATAAGCACCCAAATGGGAACGATGGAGGGGTCCACGCCCCAGGGCGCGGACAAGTAGAACAGGGGAGCGAAGAGGAACGGCACGATGATCATCGACAGGAGCGAGAAGGCCGCCGGCCTCATGGAGCCGAACGTATAGCGCTTCACTGCGCGCTGCCCAAAACCGTCCACTACTGCAGCGATCAGCACGGGGGCAAGCACCCCGAACCAGATCAGCATGATCATGAACCGCAGGCAAACCACGTACATCGACTGCAAGAAGCCCGTGAATATTCCGTTCGCCACTCCGATCAGAACCTTTGCGCCGTCGCCCATCTGTTTCTCGTGGCGCCGCTTCTCGTCTCCGGTGACAGTGCCTGCGCGCGCCAGGTTGGCCGCGTACTTGACCGGCGAGTCACGGAAGAGCAGATCAGCCTGGCTGACGATCCACCCACCGACTCTGGGCCCAAAAGCATCTTGGGTAGCCTCGATTTCGCTCACGACAAACTTCTCCATCGAGTCACCTCTGCGGACGAATGGATTGATGAACAGGCTGATGAGAAACAGCGCAAGCCAAATCCGGATGTGGGACTTCGTATCCATTGCGTGCTACCTCATCGAGCGCAAAGCAATTCCCAGATCCTTGGGAGAACAGGCCATTGCCAGGAGCTTTACCTTGAAGCCAGCGAGCATGTCCCGATCCACGGTGTGAGCGCCATACACACACACCCTGGTAATCGCTCCGCCGGCAACCCAGTCATCGAATCCCACGGCCAGTGGATCCCACTCAAGGATTCCCTGTGGAGACTCCCCGATCGTCGAATGCACCGCCAACTGGCTCAGGGTGCCTGCCAGCGCGTTCAAGTACGAACTGAACACCGCCCGGTGCCCCTCACCCTCGCCCACGGCGCGCACCGCCTCTCGCGTGGCGGCCTCGAACCCTTCCACCAGGAGTGGCACACCTAACTGCCTGCCCCACTGCGCACCCGCGGTACGGGCCATCGATTCGGACGCTGCCTTGAGGTTTGGATAGACCACCCAGTGGAGCCGAATTGCCTTCTTCATTTCGCTGCTCTCGGTGATTGCATGGAGATCGAGGGGTATATGGCGATCGACGTCGAACTCGTAGATCCGGTCGCATCCCTTGAGGGTCAGTGGCGCGCCTAGTTGGGCGACGTCGGATGGTTCTGCTGCTGGGCGTAGTGGGATAACTGCCATGGGTTGGAATTGCGTCTATTGGAGTTGCACGACCGGGATCCGGCCTTTGAATTTGAAAGACCGGTTGAGCAGCGCGAAATACTGAAGGTCTGGCATCTGGGGCAGCAGTTCAGGGGGGATCAGCGGCACTTCCTTGTCACTCGCGCTCAGCCCATGGTTTGCCGAGAACTCCATGCCGGTGTCCTCGGTTTTGCTCCCCACGCCCTTGGACTCGCCAAAGACCTTGATGTTGGTCAGGCCGAACTTCTCGCTGACCATTTCTTGGGTGTCCGGGTCCTGAATGGCGCCAATGATGAGGTTGTTCATATTGCCCATGAAGCGCTTGGCGGATGCCGTATCGCCGCCGAATGCATGCACAAGGTCCGAGAACGTTTGCCCCAAAGCCCAGATGAAGACCCCAGCCCCGCGGCCTTTGTTGGCCTGCTGCACAAGCGGTTCGCACATTGCATCGCCCCACTCGTCGACCACCAGGTGGATGCGCCGCGGAGAGCTTCCATCATCCCCTTCAAGCCCGTGGTTGTAGATTTCCGCCGCAACCGATGCCAGGTCGGCCATGCACATTGCGCTCAGCGCCTTACCCACCGAGGGATCGGCCAGGGCGTCAGTGCCTATGTACAGAACGTGCCGGCCCTCGACAATGCGCTTCATGTCCATGATCGGCCGTTCGTCGGTGAGGTCTTCGTAGTCCGGCGACAGCAACCCACGCAGATCGTCTGTCGTCAGCTTCGTCAGCATTGGAAGGATGGACACGATCATCTTGCCGAACCATTCCTTGTTGGCCTCAAGGATGTTCACGAGCCCGGACACCTCCTCGGGCTTCATGGGGACTCCGACGCGCTCTGACTCCGCCGGACTCTCCGGCACATCTGCGAGGAAGACCATGATCATGGCGGTGAGCTCCGGTGAGCCCGTCTCGATAGCGCCCTTCTTGGGCGGCCGCTTGCTCTCCCCGGCCAACTTGTTGAGTTCCTGAGTGACGCGATCTCGCAACTGGGGAGCTTCTTCGGTGAAGAACTTCTTCAGCGCCTCGTATGCCAGGCGCTCCACTGAGGTACGGGATTCCATCGCCATCTTCAGCGTGAGCAGATTCACGCGCCGGCCAACGTACTTGATGCCGTTGGTGATGCGGTGCACCGCGTTCCAGCAGAACTCCTTGAACGAATCGCCTTCTTGGCTGCCCAACACCATGGAGATCCGGGATGCGACCTGCGACACACGATCCCAGTTTTTGAGCATGTCCAGCCTGATGGACTTGCTCGCGAATGCCGGGTGCAGCATCATGAACTTGTCAGGTATGCCCGTGTACTCCGCTGCCATGCGGCAGATCTCGCGCAGCTCATGGTCCCCCTTCGGGTCAAAGACGATGACCACGTCGCCTTTCGCGATCAGCTGGGTGATGAATAGCGCGGCCAGCCGGGTCTTGATGGCTCCAGTCGTTGCAATGATGGCGCAGTGCCCTTTCAAAGCGTCCATGGACACGGTCACATCGCTCTCCTCCGGGTGTAACCCGTGGATCCACTGCAGGCCTCGTTCGTCAGCAGGGTTCCGCTTGATGCCGAGCAATCGCAGCATCCAGCGCTCCGGGTAGATCTCCGAAAGATCGCGCTTGCTAACCTCATATGCCAGCGCTGTATGGCTCGGCTCCCACCGCCATCCCCGGCCAAGCCACAGGTTGTTCCCGATCGCTGGCATCGCGTCCAGTAGATTGCGCACGGGCATGATCTCGACCGGCCTGCCGATGAGCGCCAGTTGCTTCACCACCATAGTCCTGGCCACGACGCCCCGCCGCAGCGCCATCATTCCAGTGACAAGGCACAGCCCGGCGACGGCGAACCAGCCCAGCTGAAAGACTGCGCCCACCAGCACACACCAGACGAATGCGAAACTCCAAAGCAAGGAAGAGCGGGCCTCGAACACTGGCCGCAGCAGCGACTCGATTTCCTTTGGCTTCGCCATCAGAGGCCTACTTTCTTCGTCAGGATAGTCGAGAGGATGAAGCACACGGCCTTGTTCGCCGTGCCTTCCGGTATGACGATGTCTTGAACCAAGCGTCCAGGTGTGGACGGATCAACATGGAGAAAGCCAGCACTGACCAAGGCCTGCAGGAAGTCAGGCGGCCTCGCCACGACCTCGGCAAGCATTGCCATGGGCACCGCGACACCGGTAGTCATAGTTCGGGTCTGCCCCTGCGACACCTTGCACAGGGCCACGAGTTGGGCCAGCTGCTCGGCTATATAGGGCTTGAGGACGGTACGAACGTCCTTCGGAAGGGATTCAGCGTGGCGCACCTCAGCGCCCTCGGGCACCCCGCCGCCCCCGCTTCCTGAGTCCTGGGCTGGCGGCTTGGGCGCAGCGAGTTGGTTGACTTGCTTGTCCGTGGCCACGTTGCCAGTCTGGGATGCCGAACTGGTAGCCGCACCAGCTCTACTCGCGGTGCCGTGTCCCTCACCCACCTTGGCATCCACCGGATCGCCAGCAGTCCCAACCGCTTCATCCTGGCTTTTGGCGACGGCCGGGGCTGCCACTGCAAGCGTAGACTCCAGAATGCTCACACCGGGCGCCGGTGGCTTCGGCGCCTGCAGCGGTGCAGGACCATCCGCTACTCTGGGCGCCGTGGGCGACGCTGGCGCGCTGGTGACAGGGGGCAGCGGATCGTCTCGCCGGACGACGGACATCGCCACTGGTCGCGACTTTGAGAAGTCGCTCGGCAAATATCCGTCGATGAGGCTATCAGCCTTGGCAAGGCGAACCGCAGCTACCACCTCGCCATCCTCGTCGGCAATCTCCGAGAACGGGCCCATACCCGCAGAGACCTGGATCAGGCCTGCATCTTCAAGATGAAGCAGCAGCCCGCCAAGCGTCGTCGCCACCTGAGGCGCCGACTTCTGCAGCAGCAGTAGGATGTCCTCACCGGCCCGCGGCCACTCAAGGTACACCCCGCTCGCATCTACGAACAGCGGCGCCTTCTGTAGGGTCCACTTGCCATCCGCCAACAAGGTGCGCATTGCGTCCACGAGGTGCGGGCCCACGTGGGTACCAAATTGCAGGCGACCATAGCTCTGGGGCTGACGTGCGATTTCTGCAGCACAGATCTTGCGCCACATCCCGTCCACGACGTCAAACGCATTCCCGTTCTGCTCCGTCCTAGCCCCTGTGACGATAGACAGCAGCGCGGTGGCCAGCTGGGGCGACCCCTCCTCTATCCAGCGGAATGGCGCGTCGCCCGCAATGGCAAGCACAAGAGCAGCGCTCGTCGACGCGGGACCCGGCGTCACACCAGACCTTGGCCAGGCGCAGTAGACCCGATCGGCATGAACCTGGGCCAGCCATTGCTCCATTGGCATCGCCCGCACAGGCCACGCCTCTCCCGCAGCGGTTGTCACCTTGATCTGCTCCAATGTCCGGCCAAGCGGCCACAGTAGCCCGGCCAAAAAGCAGACGTAGCGCCAACGCACCTCAAGCCGATGACGCTCTTCCACCCCAAGCGTACCGGTAAAGATTCGGCCGTCCGCGGCCTGGAACGCGCCGAACGCCAGCTCCACGCTGGCGCGGAAGAGGCCCCCTGGCCCAGAGTAGATCCCCTCCGGGCCGGCGGGCAGGTTGGAGACATAGCCGGCGACGCGGGACAACGGCTCCAGGAACCGCGTTTGGAACAGCTTTGCGTCTTGCGCGGCATGGACTTTTAGTCGCCGAATAAGTGGCTGCTGCGCCTCCATCAACTCTGCGACAGGAGCTATCGGCAGACCAGGATCGTGAGGTGGGTACTGCACGGCGCCTGGCGTGGTCAACATCCCCCTAGCCGGCGTGATGGCCGCAGGCGGTGCGTGCTGAGCTGTCGCAGGCGCAGAGGCGCGTTTGAAGAGATTGAAGATCGACATGTTCACTTATTGTTGACGGCTGACTGCGGCAAACAGTGGCCTAAACCTGCCCGTTTCGGTCTGTATGGGGGTCCTTTCCAGTCTGGAGGCCACGCAAAGCAACACCTGCCAACCACAACCGCATCGCTGGCTCTGAAAGAGGCATCGAGAACAGCGAGCCCTGCAGGTGCTTGCAGCCGAGTTCAGTGAGCACTTCAGCCTGGAACTCCGTCTCCACTCCCTCGGCCGTGGTGTCCAGGCCAAGCACAGCTGCCAGCCTGATCGTGGACTCAACAATCGCGCGGTGGTATGGGCTCGACTCCATCTCACTGACGAAGGAACGATCAATCTTCACGGTGTCGATCGGGAGCTCGTTCAGATAGGCGAGCGATGAGTAGCCGGTCCCGAAATCGTCAAGCGCTATACGGAACCCGGCCGCCTTGAAAGCACAGAGCAGATCCCGCGCCCTTAGACCGCGGACCGCTATGCTTTCCGTGATCTCCAGCTGCACCTGCTTCGGCCACAAGCCAGCAGTTCGAACAATGCCGACGAAGTCTGCGACGACGCCCATGTGGGTGAGTTGGGCGGCCGACACGTTCACAGACAGCAGCACCGGTGCGCCTGGTAGCCGCTCCAGGACTTTGAAGAAGTTGCACGCCCCGTCCATGACATGGCGACCGAGAGGAGAAATCAGCCCAGCCGATTCCGCAACTGGAATGAACTCTGCTGGCGAGACCTTGCCCAACTCGGCGCAACGCCAGCGGGCCAATGCCTCAACCGCGTGCAAGGTGTAGCCAGGCCCGCCCGGCACATCGGCTCGAGCCACCACGGGCTGGTAGTCGATTGAGAGGCCGACCCGAGTTTTGATGGCCGTAGCGAGCAGTCCCTCCATGCGTTCTGTTCGGCAGTACAACTCGGTCCTGCTGGGGTCAAAGACCAACCCAGACCCAGGTCCGCGCAGCCTGGCGACTTCCAGAGCTGCCCTTGCGTTTGCCACCAAGTCTGTCGGTTGGCCTGGAAGAGCAAAGGCACACCCCAGCGTCAGCAGGGCGTCCGACCCCAGCACTGCGCCGTCAATAGGGCGGCCCATGACCTTCAACAGGTCGTCCACGCCAAGGTGCGCGCTGTCAGCCCCGAACAGAGCGACGAACTCGTGCCGGCCAACTCGCGCCACCATCAACGCTATCCACGGGCCGGCTTGCGATGCGCGAGCAGCTCGCGAGACGAGTTCCGCTAGAACCATTTCTCCGGAGTCACTTCCAACGAGCTCCTGCACGCGCTGCAACCCAGATGCGTCGAGATGCACGAGGCAGAGGGCAGCAGATCCGTGCTGGTCCATCAAGCGCTTGAGACTGCCGGCAGCGCTTGCCCATCCACCCTGGGGCGCCCACAGTACGCCGCTTGCATGCGTAGTGGCTGGTCGCGCGGCGCGCGGGGTCGGGCTGGCTGGGTCGTGAAGATGCATTTGGGTTCCCTACTCCGCCCAGACTACATGCGCAGTCAACGACTCAAGGGCCCAGATCCGCCCGCTTCGGGCAGCATTTGCCTCTGACCTGGCCAGCACTGCATTGGCTTGGCCAAAGAGGCCAGTCGTGCTAACTTCCGCGCACACAACCTCGCTGCCATTGCAGCATCCAACATCCTCCTCAGGGCCTACCCTGATGGGTGGCCCTATCCGATTCGAAGGAATTTATGGGCCACTATCTGTCAACCGATGCGCCGCCTGGCATGGCGATGTACGCATCCGAAGGTGTGCTGGCCGCCATGGCCGCAGCCACTATTTCTCGCGGTCACGCCAGCCTCCTTTGCGCTCTACGCCCAGGAACTCAGGAAGGCGCCCTCAAAGCGCTGCTCGCACTACCATCGCTCCCTGGAGTAGAGGACCTGATGCGCGGCATCGAGGCGAAAGCAGTAGCACTGCCAAAAGCCGCCTTCAATCAAGACGATTGCGGCAAATGCCGCTTCAACAGCACGAATCATGCTCAGCTCTTCGGTACATCCATCGAGCCGGGCATGTGCGTCAACTCCGAGTGCGCCACCTCAAAATGGGAAACCCACTTGGAACAACTGCGAGAGCAACTCGCCGCGAAGCACCGCATCATCAGGATCGCTCCGGTGAGCCAGCACGAGCACTTCCGATCCGTCGTGCCCGAGGGACCTTTTGGCCTCGGTCAGGAGCAGGCCAGGGCCTGTCGAGAGGAATGCCAGGAATTCGGCGCCGTGCTGTGTGGAACAGTTTCCACCCCCACCTACGTCCTTGAGGACGTCTGCACCAACATGGCATGCCATGTTCAGAAAGTGGAGCTGGCAAGGAAAGAGGGCCTTCTGGCCTCGCGCGACCGGCTTTGGCGGGCGGCTCTCGTACAGCACCTGTCTCTTCTGCCACGGGCCACGAACCGCGCGGTTCTGATGGCCATGCTTTCGTGTGGATGGAGCGCGCCCAGGGACTTGCGAGCTGCCGCCGACTTGGACGAACAAGCAACTCCTGCTGGCGTCCTCAAGCGCTGGTTGTCCATGGCCGAAAGCGAGCTGATCGAACATCTCGCTGGGGCGGCCGGCAAGCTTGTCGCAGGTGCACCAGCACATCAGGTCGGCGAAATGCTGCGAGCGCTACACGTGAAGCTCCAGGACTACTCCTCGATGAGCAGAGAGTTTCTCAAGCGACTGAGCGTTTCGGAGATTGATGAGGTGCTCGGAGACCTGAATGTTCCGGTCTCCGAAGAGCTACGACGAGCCAAGCGCGCCGGCCAGGAAGCCTACGCCGCCGCGGCGATGGCAAGCGTGAGCAACGAGATGCTTGACGGCTACGTGCCGCGAATGTTCCGCTACTGAAATCCAACAATGCGAGGCCAGCCACATCTGATGTGGCTGGCCTTTGCTATTTGGCGACTTGGAAGCCCGCCTCCATCAAGAAGTGCGGAAGTGGTCCACCGTAGGTTATGCGCAGGTGCTGCCGCGCTCGGGTCATGCCGACATAAAGCACGCGCCTTTCTGCCGGTGCCTGTGTGAGGGTGGTGTCGTCTTCCCGCTCAGCACAGTCCACTAGGTAGACGTTGTCGAACTCCAGGCCCTTACTGGCATGCATCGTCATCAAGCGCACAACGCCAGGACCGGGCTCCCGCTTCTTTTGGTCGAGCAGCGCGCGCAGCCGAGCGGACATCTTTCCCTCTAGACGATTGAGTGCAGCTGTCACGTACTCCAACCCTTCGCGCAGCCGCTTCACCTTTTTGCTGTCGTCCTTGTTCTCCAGCGTCTGCACCCAGATCGCATACTCTCCAGCCGATTCACCGATGAGCGCCACCAGCTGGCCCTGGGCCAGTCGCCTGCGCCATCGAGCGCACTGCGTAGCCACCTGCTTGAGCACCTTCAGAACATCCGGTGACGTAGTTTCCAGCGAGGGTAGGCTGCCCTGTGCGAAGCCGCCTGGGTCCTCCCTCAGTGCATACAACAGCTCATTGATCGTAGCGTTGGGAACCGACATGAAGCCGAGCGCTAGACTCAGCCCATCCAAAGCACCCTCGACCAAAAAGCGCATCAGCGCGAGATAGCTCGCGATATCGTCGCGGTCCCAAAGTGACGTGCCAGGCCTGTGATGCGGGATACCCTCAGAGGTCAGCGCTACTTCCACTTCGTTGAGCGACCTATTGCGCCTGGCGATCACCGCGCAGTCATAGGGTGCGACCAAGCGTTCCAGGATGTCTTTTGCAACCCACTCGCACTCTGCCTCCAGCGTCCCGAAGGACATCACGCCCGTACTTCCGCCTGTGCCCTTCACGGCAATCTGTTGCTTGTCCACCCGGTCCGGATTGTTGAAGGCGATCAACCGCGTCGCTGCCTCGACAATCTCTGCATGCGAGCGGAAGTTCTCGGAGAGTCGAACGATCTGCGCTCCGCATTCCTCCACGAACCTCTTCATACCTTTGTAGCCCGTTGCCGCCCGCCAGTCATAGATCGTCTGATCGTCGTCGCCAACCAAGGTGGTGCACACGCCCCGGCTACCATGGGATCGGGCCATCAACATCTGCAGCTCGTCACTGTCCTGGGCCTCATCCACCAGCAGGTCGGTGCACGGAAAGAGTTTGAATTGCCCGGTGGACACGCCGAGCGCGCATGTTCGCTTTACAGTTGCGAGGTCCACCATGGCACTCGCCTGTAGCCACTCGTAGTACAGCTGCACGAGAGCAAATGCGGGCTCCATCTCCCTTCGCATTCTTGCCACCAGTTCGTCGCGTTCCAGTGTGGCCTGGTAGGACTCGAACCAAGGCAGGATTTCGTCCGCGCTTCCCAGGCCATGCTCGAAGATCAGCTGTCGCAGCTTCGGACCCTGGGCCTTGGGGCTGAGCAGCTTGTGCTTCATCGCGCCCTGGTCCTTGAGGTGCCACAGTGCCAACGAGTCAAAGGTCCCCACGCGAACACGATTCTTCGGATAGTCCGCACCGGACGAGGTGAAGCGCTTGTGCAAGCGTTCACCGAGCACGCCTGCGGCTTCCACGGTGAACGTGCACATGATCAGCTGACGCGCGGGATCTTGGAGGATGCGCTCGGCCTTGGCGATCGAGGTCGACGTCTTACCCGAACCAGGGCCTGCGAAGATGATGAGGTTGTCGTCGCAGTCGATTGCGGCGACCTGGGAGGGTGTCAGCGACATAGAAAAAAGCCCGGCTGGGACCGGGCGCTGTGCTCAATGCAGATGGATGGCTTGTGGCTTAGGCACCGGCTGTGGCGGCGCTCTCCGGTACCGCTGCCAGTGACTCGGCCGCAGGCGCCGGAGCTGCAGCGCTCTTGCGTCCTTTGCCTGCGGCAACGCCTGTGGCGACCAGGCCATCAAGCACCGCCTGAGGTGCGCCGCCGAGTGCAAGAGTCTGGTCGGCGGCTTCCTCGGCGTCACTCGCAGCGCCTGCCTCGGCAACAGCACTTGCCTGCATCTCAAGCGCCTGCTGCAGCTCGGGGTCCGACCCTGTGCTATCAAGACGCTGCGCTTCCTTGCGCACGGCGATGCTCTCTGCCCGAACCATGGATCCGAAAGCCCGCACGGCCTTTCGGCAGGTCAGCTCGGCGTCTTTGCGCTGGTCTGCGGAGAGCACGCCGTTCAGCACCGCGCTGCCCGTGGTCTGGTACAGCTTGTCCAGCAACTGCAGGACTTCCAGGTACTGCAGGGCAGATGCGTGAATGATCGGCACGATCTTGTTCTGACAGTTCAGGTAGGCGCCGTCAGCCTTGTACCCGTTCTGGACCAGGAGCTGTTCCACCCGAGTCGTGTTGAGGGTCAGCAGCTTCTTGATGCCGGCGAGCTTCGTGGTGCACAGGTTCGCGAAATGATCGAGCACAGCTGGATTGAACGCTGGGCGACGTCGGTAGATGTACTCGGCAAACAAGCAGCGCGAGAGCACCTTGAAGTCATGCTTGTACTGCTGGCGAACCGCCGGGTTGAAGAACGATGCTGGCCGGAAGATCAGTGGGTCTTGAAAGCCCTGGGTGTAATCCCCACCGAATGTTTCGATGAAGGCCTGACGTTCCTCATCTTGGACTGTGTTGAGTTCTGAAGGATGTTGCGCTTTGTTTGCCACTGTTGGCTCCTACTGATGATCTGCGATCAATGTAGAAGCCGACCCTCGCGCGGAAGGGGGGCATTCGACCCGCCACGGGCAGTATCTCCCTAATTTTTTTAGCTGATCGGCAGGTTCTCCGCCCGTACCACTGTTCGCCCAAACAGCCGGGCCATGCCCTCGGTGTGCTGCCGCTGCACTATCGGCAATCCCATCGAGCTGGCCGCCCAGTTGTTGGACATGACGACCTTGGCGATGTAATGCCCTCGCGCCTCATCAAGCAGGTGCACGAACGGCAGGAACTCTTCGTAGCAAACGACCACCCGAAGGTCGATGTCCTTGTTCAGTCGCAGCGTGGCATCCCTTGTCCAGTCAGCAGAGAACGATCCAGCCCGCCAGGGCGCCCACATCGAGACAACCGCAGGCTGCCGCTGTGCCACCGATTGCATGGTCTGGTCGGCCCGAAACAGCGTGGCCACGTTGTAGCGCTCTCCCGCCTTGTTCTTGACCTCCATGCCGAGCACCAAGTGGATGCCGGCTTCACGTGCCGGGGCGAGGATCTCGCCGCGCAGGATCGGGGCGAAGGTATCGTCGTAGCGACCGAGAGTCGTCTCCGGGAAGACCAGAACAGACCCAGCGAAATCTGGATTGGCGGCAAGGCGGCGCACGATGGTCCCGACCTTTTCCAGGCGCGTCACCATTTCCTCATCGTTGGCCGGCGGCTTCCCGAACTTCGTGCCGATGGGGTGAAGCATGCCCACGCTGCGCATTGGAAGCTGAGGTACTGTGGCTCCCCAAAGCCACAGGGCCAGCGCACCGGCACCGATCATTGCCCATGCCACCTTCGGTTGCTTTGTGCGGATCACCGCGGCCGCGTAGCCCGTCAACATGGCCCCAAACACCAAACCGCCCCACCCCCACCCTTGGAGCACGAAGCCCCAAGCCACCAGCGGATGGCCAGGGGCGACCGCTGCGATTGGTGGCAGCAATGCGATCAGGAAGCCAAGGATGACCATCACCACAGTTCGGCCTTGCTCTTGGCTACGAGTCCAAAACAGCGTCCAGGGAACCGCGCATACGAGTCCGAGCAGCAGCCAGGACACAGTACCGGGCCAAACGCTGTCAAACCACGCCTCGGCATAGGCAGGCAACGCTCGCACGACCGCCAGGTGGTAGGCCACCCAGTAGAGATAGACGGCGAGCCTTGACCGAGCGAGGACTACCGCCACGGGCACCAGGATCGCCAATGCAGGCGCGCCCTTACCGCCCCATGCGAGCGTTCCCAGAAGTCCACCTACCAACGCCCATGCCAGCGGTGCGTATCGGCCGAGAGACGCCCACCTCTGTATCCAGGCGCTCGACACAGCTTCAGGCCGTTCCTCCGCATGCCCGACGGCAGAGCTGGAGGGCAGTTTCACTGGAGAGGTGGGGATCGTTTTCAAGGAGAGCTTTCAGGGCAAGGCTGCAAATGGCATAGGTGTCGGCATAGGTCACGGGCACTGAAAGTCCGAGCGCGCGTTGGGCCACGAGGATCTGAACGCCACCGGGCTGGCTTTTGACAAACAGCACCTTGTCGTGTTCAGAGCCGTGGGCTTTGACGTACCATTCGGGCACCCAGCCCATAACGGCCCCTAGGAACGCCGGCAATTCGGCAAGCCCCAGTTGCACGGCAACCTTGTCCTTCCAGCCATATGTCTTGTCCTCTCGGCGAAGCGCAGCCTCGATGGTCAAGGTCGCCTTTTCTCTGCCGGCGTCGTCGGGGCGCAAGCGGTCGAGTTCAAGGCACAGCGCTGCCTTTGCCCCATACACGTGGATGGTCTGGCGCTCCTTCGCTCGCTGTTCGGCGTCCTTCTTTGGTGCAGCCTTGGTCTTCATGATGGGAGCATTGGATTCGACGGGAGGATCCAAGGTGTCTGGCGAGGCAGGCGCGCCAAGCACTGGGACCAGGGGCGCAAGATCCTGGAACAACGCTGTATCCACCACGTCTCCCCGAGCAATCTTGGTGAGCGCAGAGACCCATTTGATGCTTGGGGAATCGTCGACCGCGCTTGCCACCTTGGCAAGGTGCCGCGAAACGGTGAGCTTCAGTTCTTCATTTGCCCGAGAGAGGAGGCTGCGGTATTGCTGCACCGACGCGGCGGGAATGCCGCGCTGCCGTAACACAATGCAGATGCGCTCCGCGTTGGCAGGTGTGGTCATTGCGTGGCAACGTTGGTTGTAATGGTGCTGTTCACCTGGGAGCCGACATAAGTCTCGAAGGACTGGCATTGGATTCGGCCATAGGTCTTGGCGGTAGGTCCGATTTTCACAATCCCATGGACAGTCAGCTGCAGATTGCCCCCCTGGACATCGTGCTCACCGGCCTGGCCAAAGAGAAAGGCATCGCCATGCACAGTGACTTCACCTCGAATGCTCGCGCCGTCCATCACCACGAGTGCGCCGTGGACTACAAGGGGCGACCCGTCGACGTGTCCCTGCACCAGCAGGCCGCCATTCCAGCTTAGATCACCACGCAACACCCCTCCAGCGGCAACTCGATTTGTGATGTTCGCACTCACGGTGTCGAGGGAAAGAAAATCATTCATCCTGTTTACTCCATGCGGATCACGTCACCGCCGGCCGTGATTCGACCGGCAGTGGGATCTATGGCCTGCAGTGTTTGGCCGTTTGGTAGCTTGTCACCCTTGAGGAAGCGACGTGGAAGTCGCGTGGAAGGGTCGGTGACCAGGACGCTCTGGCCGTCCGGTGCGATGTCTACGATCGTGACCTTCCCTGGCTTCTTCTGCGTCGTGGCTGGTAAAGCGGCCACCGCCGAGCGCTCAGAAACAGGCTCCGCAAAGCGCGCGCCAGTGCTGACCCCGCTGCCCACACCCTCTTGAACTACCGGCAGCGTGGCCAACTCCTCGCGCAGCGGAGCAGACCGCAACTGGGGCGCTGTAGCCTGAGCCTGCTGCACCTTGGGAATGGTCCTGGCGGGTGCCGATGCGGGCTGCGCCGCAGCCCCAGCAGCTGAGCGCTCTCCGACGTCGATAACTAGAGAAGCGGCAGGTTCAGTCGCTGGCTTGGAGTCTGCCTTGCCAACAGCGGCCGGCTCGGGCGACTTTGGCTTCGCCGGCGGCGGCGCCACCAACTCACCAACCGGCAGTGGCGCAGGCGGAAGTGGCGAGCGCAGTGAAGCAGGCACTGGCGCAGGCATCGTGCTGGGAGCGAGAGCTGCTGCGGCGGGTCGAGCTGGCGGCGCAACGGCAAGGCTCTGCGCGAAAGAAGGTAACGGACCCGTGGGGCCCTGCGAGGCTGCCACCGGTTGGCGCCCCGTACTTCCTTGCGCATCAGTGTGGCTCGCCGCCGTGGCTTGAGGTGCAGAGGCAGAATACTGCCGTTCGGTTGCTGACGCAGCGCTACGTGGCGCCTCAGCTTGAGCCACCACCTCAGCGGTGCCTTGGACAGAGTTGGCGATCGGGCCAGGGACAAAAGTGAGCACCTTCGATACACCGACTATCGACAGCGGCAGTAGCACTGCGCTGAGCACACTCGCCCCAACCACCCTCCGAAGGCCCCGCCCTTGGTCCCCGCGCGACAGACGGTCCGACTTCGCTGTCAGCGCCTGCAGCAGAGCACCTCGCAGAGTGCTCCGCGGCCGGCCAAATCGCAGCGCAATGGCCTGGCCGACGATGTCCCTGGTGATCGCGTCGTTGTCGATATTCATTGCTCTACTGAAGGCTTATGTGATTGGAGGCCATGGCAGTCTCCAAAGGGATAGAAAACATTGATCCGACACCGGCCTGGGCCTGTGTTGTCCTAATGGGAAGCACAGCAGGGCGTGGTGCACCTGCAGGAACCGAGAGGCACAATGCCGGCTCTGGACGCATATCCGCAGCGCTTGGCACGAACGTCGCCGCCCACGCGCGTTGCATGGCGCCGCCATAGCCGTCATTGCGATCGTCGGTGCTTTCACATACCTCGGCTCGCTCCGCGTCTGCGTCCAGATCAATGGTGGCGCAGCCGAAGCGACGGTAGCTCGACGCCCTGGTGCTCTTCTCCCAGATCCGCAGCTTGAGCGACAGGTGGCGCAGGCCACCAAATCTCGCCCTCAGCTCGGTCAGCTTGGCAGTCAAGGCGGCAAGAGTGTTCACGGCGTTGGACCTGAGTTCCAGCGGAACGCCTTGGACCAGCACCGGCATCCGCACACTGATCGAGCAGTTCAGGTTGTTGTCCAGCATCAACCGGCACAGCGATGGGCCCTTGCAGACGTGGGCATGACGTTGCCCGGTGCTTACGTTGACCGCGTTCGCAATCGCGCCGTCGCCGATGCACACAGGCATGTCCGGCACGCCCGGGCTCCAAGCCTCGTAGCGGGTGAACAGGTTGTGGTTGACCTGGTCGAACATCACCTTCACCGGGATCTCTCGCAACCGTGCGCCTGGCGGCGCCACCTTCTCGGCAACGGGGTGCTCAGCGTAGGCGGGCACCTCGCCATCGGTCATTTTCTGATGCGCATGGCCAGTGATAACGAAATGGCACTCACCGTCGTCCTCGGGTGTGACGATTTGCACTCGGCCTTCGGTGAATGGGCCAATCTTGTCAGCTGAAAGGTTCATGCATTAAATCTCCTTGAAACCATGAAAACACATTCCGGGCTTTCGTCAACCGTTGAATCCGGTGCTCGCCTTCATTGCCGAGCGCTCCGTGGACGCCGTCGCCGCAATAATCGACTCGACCCCGTCTGCGCCAAGCTGGCTGTACCTGAGGTGCTTCGTGAGCAGCAATCGCTGGTTGCTCTCATTGCACCGCACGGTCCACTCCAGAGTTACGTCATCAAAGCCGCTCGGGTGCACATCAAAATCCTCTGTCGTAAATCCTGCGTGTACCGCTGCGATCCATAGGAGCAATCCTTCCAAGACCCCGTCTGAGAATTTTGCCGGTGTCCCAGCCCAGTACGAATTCATGTCGACGGCACGGTCCGCAGATCGGAAAGCAATATCCCCGCGCAGCTTTTCTTTGAGAGCGTGTGCCCTAGCCCCTACGCCCGTTGGGAAGATTGGCAACTCATTCACGCGAGATACCGATCCCAACAGAAAGGCGAGCTCTGGAACGGCGCATCGATCTGGCTGTTCCCCTGCCTCTGTTTTGAACTGGGGGACGGCGAATGCAGACGGCCTCACCAGGACATCAAGTGCACCGCGTACCTCCCCTGCTGTCAGCCGCGCGATGACTTCGTAGGTTGGGGTGAAGTTGAAGTACCGGGCCTGGTTCATGAAACCGAACCAGTCGCTGATCCATTGGGCGACGAGTGTCGGGCCCTGGACCGGCGAGTTTGTTCCCTGGCGCGATGCGGGCTTGCCGCCCCTGCTGGTGATGATGGGGATCACCCACAGCGCCGAGTGTTCGCACGCGTCGACATTGCCCAAAGCGTGCGATGCGAACGGCGCCGTCTGCCTGATTTGGTGATAGACCTCTTCAGGCTGAGGACTTGTCCTTACCAGTTCCTCCAGCGTCACGTCGTCGGCGTGCGCTACGGCGCGCGACACGGCCAGGAGGTCCGAGAGTTCGGGCAGTTGGATTGCGTTGGTTGTTTCAATTCGTCGGCTGGGTGCAAAGGTCATTGCCCTAATCTAGCCCATGTCATCGCTCGGTCAACCCCGCAAAGGGACTGGACAGGGATGCAATGCAGGGTATTTTGAGTACATGCACAACGCCACCACCACTACCAAACGCCAGCTCTGCGAAAAGCGCACGCTGTCGAATGCCCAGTACCACGCGGACAAGGACGTGCTGTCATCCACGATGCTCAAGACGGCCTTGGTCAGCCCCGCTCACTACATCGCGAGCCTCACCGAGCTGAATACCTCCTCGCCCCAGAAACTGTTTGGAACCCTCATCCACGCCCTGGTGCTAGAGCCGGAGACCGTCAACCAGGTGGTGGCCCTATACCCCGGCCTGCTCGGCAAGGACACCGCTTCCAGGGAGTTCCGCAAGATCAATGAGAGCCGGCTGTGCCTGAGCCTGGCGGACTTCTTTGCAGCCAAGGCCATGGCGGACAAGGTGCGGGAAGCGCCATTCCGGGGTCGCCCCTTCTGGAAGTACATCGAGGAAGGGGAAGTGGAGGCCAGCTTCTATTTTGACGACCCGACCACGGGTATCGCCTGCCGCACACGCCTGGACCTACTGCACCCCGATTTCACGTTCGACCTTAAATCCACGCGGCATAGCACCCCAGCCCAGTTCCAGAAGGACGCGATTGCTTTGCATTACGACCTTTCGGTCTACATGTACACACTTTCCCGGGTGCTCTACGAGCAAACCCCCACTGCGAAGCCATTTGTCCTGGTGCCTGTGGATTCGGCGACCCCCCATGGCGTCCATTTCATGCCGTGCAGCAACGAGTTTCTCCGCAACGGTGAAAGGAAGTATGCAACCGCGCTTGCAACGATCAAAGCCTGCAGTGACGTCGACCACTGGCCATCCCTGGATGGAGAATATGAAATGGATATCCACCATTGGCAGACATTCACACCAGAGCTTGCAACCTGGCGCAAACCAGCTGCAGCGCTCAGCTAATATGGTTTAAGATGAAATACCGTAAAAACTTGGTTCTAACCGATGAGCAGCTATAAAACACTTCTGGAACAACGTGCGCGCCTTGATCAGCAAATTCAGGAAGCTAAAAAGAGGGAACAGTCGGACGCTATTTCGCAAGTACGTGCGCTGATTGCCGAGTTCGGGCTGACGTCCGAGGACGTTTTCCCGGTTCGTCGTAGAACCACCGCCGGTTCTTCGGTTGCGCCCAAATACAAGGACCCTGCGACAGGCGCGACCTGGACAGGCCGTGGCAAGCCGCCACTATGGATCAAGGATAAGGATCGGTCCCAGTTCGCAATGGCGGACTGAGGCCTGTAACCCCGTTGCGCTGCTGAATGCGGCGGACCGAAGGGCCCCTTGGGGCCCTTTTCCATTTTTGGGCCACCCATACCGTGAACGTTCGGGGTTAAACGGAGAAATGAAAACGCGCCATAGGGATGAACCTATGGCGCGTAGTGGGTGGGTACTGGGCTGATCAGTTTCGGGCGCTTCCTGGGCCTGTACGCTCGCCCATGGGCAAGATCCAGACCTTCGAGTCACCTGACTCCACCAGCATCACCACGTCGCCCGCAGCCAGGTTGGCTTGGGACTGCAATGGCTGCGTGACGGAGACCACCGTTTCGGGGCTGTCGACGGAAGCTTTGGTGGCCAGCTTGAGGTGCTGGACGCCGTTGCTCACGGATGCAACGCGAACGATGCCGACCTGAAGTGCGAGCTCGCCAGCTTGAACGGCAAATGCCGCGCAGCAGAGAGACAACGCAAAGGCAGAACGCTTGATGGACTTCATGAAAGACTCCTTTGGGTGTGAAGGCCGCCCGCTAGGGGCGAGCCATGGAAGAAATGCATGTCGATTCGCACTCGACTAGGCACCGCGGCCGGAGCCGGCGACGGCACAGTTCGCGCGGGCGACAACTCGCCTTTCCTGGCCCACAAGGGGACCGTAGAGGACGCGCGTGCATACGGTGACCTCGAACGAATGGCGATCAAAGCTGTGCGCGTCGCTCTTGCGAGCGCTGGCTTTTTGACTGCGCACATGGCGCTTGCTCGAAGTACGAGCCTTGCGCAGGGTGCGTTCGACCAGCGCCAGGTGTGACGCTGCTGCAGCCTCGGCACTGCAGCGGATCTCCTCGAGGCGCTCTTCGACCAGAGCGCGGTGGAGCTCGGCGCGCAGTGCTGCACGTTGCTGTTTGCGCTCAATGCGCTTGAAATGGCTGCGGGTCTTCGCCTTGACCAGCCCAGCGCGATCAAGGGTCTGGGTATGGACGAAATGCTTGACGAACTTCATGTTGGTGTGTCCTCTGAAGAGGCCACATCCCAGACGGGCATGTGGCCCGATGGGTGATGAAGGAGTGCAGAACTATTGAAGTTGCTGCTTTGGTGGGATCGTCATCAAGACGATGCTGCGGCGAGCCACAAGTGCGATCAGTGTAGGTAGAAAGGCGCTCACGTCAATTCCCTGTGGTGCTCGCCATCTGTGCGAGTGGCGATGGTCGGATGCCAAGCACGCGAGCTCAATGGACTGCATCGCCTGGGAAGGGAAATACCACTTCGAACAACGCAAGCGGAATCCTTCGGATCAACCGGACTCGTCGTTTCTCGCCCTTCGGGACTGCCAGCATCAGTCCTCGCTCCATGCACACCGCCCAAGCGTCCGGCGTCCCCGCTAATGCAGTCGAAGACCAATAGTAGGCCGCAACGAACAGATGAGGCACAACCGCCTGCAGAGCGCGAAGCTCCAGTGCGGACGGAACGTAGAAGTCGCTGTGGCCGTCGGCGGTCGCGCTGCGCGCCAGCCTCGGCAGCTGCAGCCCCGCATCTTCCATGACGGCCGTATTCGCGAGCCCATCGTCCCCAACCGCGTCGACAGGTTGCCAGAGGTCGCCATCGGACCACACCATGCCTTCCAACTCGCCGACCTCTCGGTCAGAAACCACCGTAACGTAGTCATCCGTACCGTCGCCGGCCGGGCCTTTGATCACAGCTCCAAAGAAGCCTCCCTCGCCTGGAAGCCGCGAGCCGAAGATGGGGAATTTGATGGTGCGCATTGGATTCATCGGTATGGTCGATACCGTTCCAAAGTACCCCGAGGCAATGAACTGTCAAGGGCATCTAGCTGCTCTGCAGCCAAAGAAAAAGCCCCCCGCTCTTCAGCGGGGGGCCACGGGGTGCGCACAGGGTTGCGCTGGTTCTTGCTCAGTAGAAGCGAATACGGCGGTCGCAGGCCGGCGCCTGAAGACGCGAGTCGGCAAATTCGCAATCGACAGCTTCGACAATCGCGCTTGGAGTAGATATCCCTTGCCCACCAAGCCACTCGGAGACGCCTGATCCATCTGGAAGGCCAGACTTCTTAAAGGAGGGCTGGTGTTCGCCATCGAGGTATACCCGAGCGAAGAAGTCAAAGCGATCGGCTTGAAAGCCGACTTCGACCGTAACGTCCCGGCTCCTGCTAGTTCTGCAGGTAAAAACGTGAAGGGTCATGTGAGACCTGTTGATTGGTTGATGATCCCGCTCAAACGCCATAGTGGCAGCGAACGAGGCGGCGACGCTCCAGGTAGGGGCGCCCTTGTGTGACGTTGACTGGCGTGCGGGCCACAAGGTTGCGAAGAGCTGCCGACCGGAAGACTGGCGAGTAGCGGTCAGGCCGCGCCAAGACAAACATCAGCTGCTCAGTACGACAGCCGTATAGCTGGCGCACGTAGCGCATGAACTGGCAATGGCGATTGCTAGGCACAGCTCACCTCCTCCTCAGAGGGCTCGAAGTCCGAGATGCACACTTCGTCGAGATAGGCCTTGTCGAGGACCGCAAACAGCGAGCTCGAATGGACAATCACTTCGCTGAGCGCGATAGCGCAAAGAGCGCTATGTCTCCAGGCCGGAATCGAAACGCCGTGTGCGCTCCCGAACCGAACTACAGCCCGGGTCCTTCCACCCGCGTAGTAGGGCTCAACCACGAAGGAGGCAAGCAGCTTCCCTCCGGCATCGAACACCTCCCCTGGGCGGACGTCGTACTCCATCTTGTCGACCTCCGCCAACGCCTCGGTCCTGGTGAGCAAGCGCACCCCTTTCGAGGAAAGCAGGTAGATCGCGCACCCGGCCGCGCTGTCGCGAAGGCCGCACTCGATGGCCGCCATCACATGCTCGTTCATCTTGCGATGCACCCCTAGCTGGCAAAGATCAGATCCATGGGGGCGGACGACCCAAAGGAAGCGCGACATGGGAGTCCAATCCCGCTGCAGTGCTTCTCGGTCCAGCTTGTAGAAGTCCGATTTGTACGCGAGCAGGTAGGGAAAGTTGGGCATCTCGACGATGGCAGCCATCATCGAGAAGATTTCTTGAAAGTTCATTCTCTAACTCCGAATGAGGGGCACCAGCATGGCGCCCCGTTGTGTTGAAGGGGACGCGAAAGCGCCGGTCAATATTCTTCTGGAAGAATGATCGTTGTCGAAGAACGATCGGCCTCGGTGATCACGTACACCTTCTTGCTATCTCCCACCTGGTAGCAGGAGAAGACACGATGACCATGCAGAACAGCTAGCCGATTGGCTTCCTGGTCGTGTTCATCGAGCTGGGCCCAATCACCAGATTGGTGACGCATCAAAAGCGCGAATGGGCTTTGTGCAAGCTTCGTGAACACTTCGTGCGCACCTGGTGTGATGCCGGCTGTGCCGAGAGGGAAGAGCGCTCGTGCGGCGCCAGCTGGGCCAGGTCGAGCGTGGTGCTGATGTGGATCCAATGGGACTCCTCATGAACTGGGAGTCCACCCGCGGGTAGAACACCCAGGGGTTGAATTGATGCGCGTGGAGCGCAGGGCCGTCAGGTAGACGGCGGTATCGACGGAGCGTCGAACTGGGCTGGATCCTAGCGCGATTGCTCGGCTTCTCCAAGCGCATGCGGTGCCGGTGGAGACCAAAAAAAAGGCCGCACCCTCATCGGGTGCGGCCAAATACTCTGTCGCGATTGCCCTCAGGCTTCGACAGCTTGCGTTTCCACTTCTTCCGTCGCCTCGGACAAGCCTGCAGTGCCCGCCTCGTCCTTGTCGAGGTCGAGCTCTGCACTGATGGCCACCTGCCGCGCTACCAGCTCCAGCAGCCGCTCTTGGCGATCGAATTCGCTGGACAGCTGGGCCTGCAGAGCAGTATTGCTCTCCTCCAGCGAGGTCACGGTCCGTTCGGCCAACTGCACGCTCTGCCCAACCTCCGCAATCATCGCCACGACGCTCCTTCCGTTGGCGACAACGTCGCTCACCAGGGGATCATCCAGCATCTTTTTGTCGCCGCTGTTGGGCAGCACAAGCTCAATGCTCTTGCTCGCCCGGTCGTATCGCCTCAAGTTCAACTCGAAGCCGCCGAGTGAGCCGATGCGCAGATCTCCCATCGACATTGACAGCTGCGAGGCCTTCAAGCACGCTGCGCCAATCCGCTCGACCAAGGTCACACGTTCCGACGCAGCGTCTGCGATGGAGCCCTTAGCCGGAACGAAGGCAATCCCTTCCGATTCGGCCCGGGCTGCCAGCTGCGCGTCTTGCCGCAGCTTTGGCATATTGCTCTTGAACCAATCGACCCTTGCCGCATTGTTTCGGACTTGGCTCTTGATGCGCCATTGGTCCTGGTTCCATATATCTCGGAGCACCGAGAGCCGCTGCACTTCTGCATCGATCGTTGCCTTCTCAAGTACCAGCGGGTTGCCGCTGGCGATGGCGGTTATCTCAGCACACGTGAGCGCGCTGACCGATACATCAGCTACCTCACGGAGCGTGGATTCTCCAGACATGATCTGCTCGATAAACCGGCTTTTAACGGTTAGCAGATTCCATCCGAAGGCGTCGAAACTACCCTCGGTTATGTAGCGGACCAACTCCACTTCAGCCCAGGTGTTTCCCACCCGAATGGCACGGCCATCTCGCTGCACAATGTCAGAGGGCCGCCATGGGACATCTATGTGATGGAGACCCACAAGCAAGTCCTGCACGTTTGTGCCAGTACCCAACTTGGACGTTGATCCCATGAGAACCCGGACGCTACCAGCGCGCACCTGTTTGAACAGAAGCTCCTTGGCCTTGTCTGTCTCATAGTCATGAACGAAGGCAATCTCATGCGCAGGCATGCCCGCGGCTATGAGATCTTCCCTCAGCTGGTTGTAGACGGAAAAGCCTACTTTTTTCGGCGTGCTCAGATCGCAGAACACAATCTGAGTTCCGCGCCTGTGCGCCGTCGCCTTGTGGATTCGCATCACCTCCCGCCGCACCATTGCGAGCTTGGAGTCATCACCCACTACGGCATCTGGGTAGATCAGCCTCATGTCGAGAGCGGCCATCCGCCCTTCGTGTGTGATCTTGAGCATGTTGTCCTCGTCCGGCTTCACGGATCGGGACCGCACCTTGTCCGCGCGCTTGACGAGGGACTCTGTGAACTCTTGCAGCAGCGGTGTTCGTGGACTCACCACCACCTTCGGCTTTCCGCCAGCCACCTTCGGTGTCGGCAGCTTCAGCATCTCCTCTGTCTGAATATCGGCGACCATGCGGAAGATGGACATCAACTCAGGGACGTTCAGGAATTTTGCGAAGCGTGAACTCAGGCGATAGCCTGATCCGTCCGGTGCCAGTTCCATACCGGTAACCGTCTCACCAAACGTGGCAGCCCAGGCATCGAACTCAGCTAGCCCGAGTTTCTCAAGCGTCTCCGGTTGGAGGTACTGTTGCATGGCGAAGAGCTCGCCGATCGAATTTGTGATGGTCGTGGCTGTGGCCATGCAGACGTTCTCCTGCCTCCGGCCCAACGTGCGTTCCAGCGCAAAAATCTTGACTGTCAGGTCGAGTGCTCTATTGGAGAAGTTCGTCGGCAGACCAGCGATGCGGGGCATCTTGCTGATCTTGACCGATGCCTTCCACATGTGGGCCTCGTCTATGTACATCGCGTCGATTCCGAGGTCATCGAAGTGCACCACTGAGTCCTTCTCCGGCGCGTCGATGGCCTTGGCCACTTTCGCCTCGATGGTCTTCAAGCGCTTCTCCATCTCCTTGATGGAGCGTTTGCTTTTGCTATCCGAAGCGAGCGTGAGTGCGAGTTGCGCCTTGCTGAGCATCTGATCGACAAATTCTTCCACAGTCTCCGGCCTGCAGGCAAGACGCTCAAAGGAACTCATCGTCATGATGACGGCATCCCAGTCTCCGCCCGCCACCCGGCTCGCAAACTGCCTCCGTCGGTCTCCCTTCAGATCGTCTTTGCTTGCTATCAGCACATTCGCCATCGGATAACAGCGCATGAACTCCGCAGCGTACTGCTCCAGCATGTTGTTCTGCACCACATGCAGAGGCTTCGCAGCCTTGCCCAGGCGCCGCATTTCCATGGACGCGGCGATCATGGTGAGGGTCTTACCAGCACCAACCATGTGGGCCAGCAGCGTATTGCCGCTGGTGATGATCCGCCATATGGCGTTGAGCTGATGAGGATATGGCTCGTACACATCGGACAGGCCTGGCAGCGTTAGATGGGAGCCATCCCACTTTCTCTGCACGATCTGATTGAACGTGTTGTTGTAGATTGAAGCGAGTTCAGTCGCCCTTTCGTCGTTCCTCCAGGCCCAGTTCCTGAAGTGCTCGCGGATCGCCTCGAACTTTTCACGCGCGGCCATGGTGGCTCTGCGGTCTGGTACTGACTTTCCGTTCACGGTGGTGGTCACCGTAGGAGGTTGCTGATTCAGCGCCGCCTCGACAAGAGTAGCGAAGCTTCGCTCTGGCGTGCCCCACTTCACTGCGCGTAGCGCCTGGCTCCCCAGGTAGTCCCGGCTGTGCCCGGCGTTCACGGACCACACGGCTCCCGTCGCTGTGTAGGTGACTTCGACGTCCTTCGCTTCCTTCAGCTCGAGCGTCTCGATGATGAAGTCTTTGATGACCTTCGTCGGTATCCATGGAGCTCCCAGACGTGCTTGGATCTCACCCGGCAGCAGTGGCTTCGGCAAGGACGCTTCCAGCGCCTTCATGTTGTTGATGAATGCTGAGCCGGCGGCCTCCGCCTCGATCAGCTTCTCACGGATGTTTCCGCACAGGTAGGCATCGGCTTCGACCCAACGTCCGTTGCTCGGGTCCTTGAATGCAAGACCTTGCTCTGCAAGCTGGCGCACTACGAAGTCCGTCGTCTTGCGCATCCGTTGCGCCATGTCTGTCAGCTCGATGCGGCCATGCTCAGCCAGGCTGAGCAGCATCGCATCCTTGACGTTGTCCGCGCGGGATGCCAGCTTTCGCTGATTGACCGTACGACGGCTGAAGATGTCTGCTTTCCTGGCTGTCTCAGTATCCGGGTCGTAGTGCTCCAGGCTGAGGACCAGCGGGCAATCGGGATCGTTCCGAAATGCGCGCACGTTCATCTTCTCAAACAGATAGCCGTGTCGTTGAACATAGCTGTCATACGCCGCATTCAGTGTTTGCTGAAGTGGCTTTAGACGATCATCGGTGGCGTTGTCCCTTTGGTAGTCAATGAGTGCACGCGCAGCGTCTCGCACCTGGATGAAGCCAAGCACTCGCTCGCGTACTTTTCCCGCATAGAGCGCGTCGACATCCAGCCAGGCCTCGCTGCCTTCACTGATGCACAGACGGCCACCATGCAACACGAATGCGCCGGGTTTGGCGTCGCATGTTGGAAGGACCTTGGTCACGGTAGCGGCCGCGCGCACAAGGTGCCCTCCTTCGCCACTTGCCTCGGTGTACACGTCACTCGGCAGCGTCGCCGCCAGATCGAGGAGATGTGCATGCAGCTGCTCGTCGGTGCCGTTGAACACAGGGTTCAAGTGCATCTTCTCGCCGCCGCCGTATTGCCCTGATTCCAGCTTCAGCTGGCCCAGGACCCGCGAGCGATTCTTGATGAACCAGGGGTTTAAATCGCGCCGCAGCTCGATGTTTGGATAGCCCGGCATCATCAGGCTTTGCCCGGGTATGAGCATCTCGACCGGTGCCTTTGTCGCAGCTGTAGCCCATTGGCTTGCAGCGTTGAATTTGGGCGTCGCGCGCTTGCGCAGCACGATGATGTCCGCCACCACTTCGGTACGCGCCTGGCGGCTGAAGGCCCCTCTCGGAAGCCTGATCGCTTCGATCAGTTCGGCATGGACATCCAGCCACTTGCGGACGGCCAGGTTGCCATCCATGGTGTGCGAGGAGGTGATGAAAACCACCAAACCACCCGGCCTGGCCAGGTCGATGGCCTTTCCAAACAGATAGTTATGAATCGTCCAATCGGCATAGTCCGACTTGGATGTATCCGGCACCTTTACGTTCATAAAAGGCACGTTCGAAATCACGAGCTCGGCCCGGCCCTTTGGAAGCCGTGCAGTCTCAATCCCGCAGATCTGGACACGCACACCGTGCGGCTCGTAGACTTGCCTGAGCACCGTCCCCGCAACAGAGTCAATCTCCACTGCAGCTATGTCGCTGCGCAACGCAATGTCGCGCGGCATGGCCGCCAGGATCAGGCCGGTACCTGCTGTGGGCTCCAGCACCCTGCCCCCTTTGAACCCGAGTTGCTTCACGATCGCCCAAAGCGCGCGTGAGATTCCGGGGTCCGTGTAGTGGGCGTTCGGTGTCGAAGCTCTCGCAGATGCCCATTCCTTTTCCGTCAGGATGGCTCGCAACTCATCGTGCAACTTGCCGAGGGACTTGCCTTCGTGGCCACCCGCGAAGACGCGCGCCAGACTACCCCACCCCGTGAAGCTGAGCATGAACTCAGCTTCTTGCGGCGTTGGTGGTCGTTGCTCGCGGTCCAGCTGCTTGGAAAGGCGCAGGATGTCGACGTTGCGCTGCAGCCGTTCGACTTCGCCAGATGGCGGCACGCCGGCGTCGGCGTTGAAGTGAGGCCATGTCTTGTTGGCCGCTATGTCCTGCTCCGGGGTATCGGACAGGGAGAGCGCCTCGATCGCAGATATTGCAACCGGGGCCTCAATGATTGTTGGTTGAATGATCTGGCTGGCCACCTTGCTGGCGGCCTGCGCGATCGGGTGTACCTGCACGCTCTTAGCCGGCCCGACACTGCCGAGCAGTTGATCGATGCCCGGGCTGGTGCTTGCAAGGTTGTCGGTTGGCTCGAAGCCAGGCAGGAAGAAGGTGTTGGTGTCCTTCACCGCCTTGCGCGTGTGAATACGCATCGGGTTTCTCCATTGAGCACAGAGAGACCCGTCCCCCTACAGGGATTGGTATCCCTGTGAAGGTTGATAGGCGCGCACATAGCGCGCAGTCAGACAGCGTTGCCGTCTAAATCTGGAGAAATGGTCCGAGAACCTTTCGCAAGCACCTTCGCAGCAAGGCGCTTGAGAAAGGCCCCATTTGGGGCCTCCAGTGCAGTAGCTGGTCGGCTTCTACACCGAGGACTGCGTGATCAGCCAGTCACCGGAGTGCCTGCTGCTTTCGTACACCGCGAAGCGGTAGAGCACCGGAACGCCGGCAGATGAATGACGGCCAACGACCCAGTGGCTGAAGTGGCCGCAGTGGTCCTGCGACATGTGTTGCCGGGCCGCGTAGAGAAGGTCCAGCAACCGGGCATGCTCAACAACGTTGAGCGGTGCGAGGTTGTCGACGTCGTCGCGGTGGCGCACCGCGAAGCTGAAGACGTCAACGTCGAGGTGGACTCGAAGGCCGTGAAGCACGTCCTTGCCTGGCTCCGTGACTTCGACCGAGGCCGAATGGTTGGTTTGGTTGAGGCTGTCGCGCACAAGGCGCATCAGCTCAGGGAAGTGTGAGGTTTCCGTGTGCTTTTCCATGGATGGATTGGGAATGGCGCCCGCCATGCGGCCAGGCGCAGTCGTAGGATCAGTTCCCTCGAAAGCCCTTGGGATCAGAGGCCGTCGGGGAAGAGGAGATTGCCAAGCGCTGCGGTCTTGCGTTCGGCGTTGCGCGGCTGCGAGGCAGGAGGTTTGGCTTGCGGCCTGGTCTTCGTGTTCACCTCGGCCTTCGTGGTCGCGCTGCGCCCTGAAGCCGGTCGCTTCGTGGATGCAGCCTTGGCCTTGCCTTGCTTCCTGGCACGCTCAAGGTCGATAGGCAGCGTGACCCGAATAGGGCTCTCGCTATACATGTCCATGCTCCTCCTCGAAGAATTTCGCCGACATGGTTGCCGGGACTGCTTCGGAGAAGCCGCGAACGGCGAAGGAATCTTCGTCGAGGGCAATCGTTTCGCCCGCGCATTCAAGCGGGGACGCGGTGAGCGCGCCGCCTGGCAGGTAGACCACATGAGGCGATCCGTTGAGAGAGACAATGATGTTCTCTCCTTTCGAATACGCCCGCTCGGCCGCATCGTTCAGGGCCTGGAAATTCATTTGACACCCGTGTCGAAATACGGGCACTCCGCCATGGGCAGGGTGCCCATGGGGGTTGGATTTGATCGCGTGGCCACGCAGGGTGCGGGCCCGGATCGCTTGGGGTTGACATAGGTCAACGCTGCAGAGTGCAGGTGCACTTTGATGGTGGGATTCTATCCACCGATAGAAGGCATGCAAGCGGGTGTGTCGCCGGCTTTGCGGCTTTGCTAGAACAGGTTCAAAGTGCCGCTGCTTTTGCTCCAGAGGGCGACTTCACATGGCTTTCCAGCGCGCTTGACGGTGGCGATGATACCGTCCATGCCGCGGCCTCCGCGTTCCTCGAAAATGATGAACTGGTGCGCTGCCGTGAGTAGTGCCTCAAGAGCGCCTGCTGACAGGCGCGCACCATCCACGCCCGTGTACTTGACTGGCATCCGGTGGGCCACCGCCCAGTCGTGCACAGCCCAGGACGCATGCCTGCCTTGCCAATGAAGCAGTTGCCACTGCCCGCCTGTTCGTTTGTGCAGGTTTTTGACCCTTTTGCTCACCTCTTCCGAGGGCACCGCGCTCGCGCCCAGGACCGCGACGTAGGCACCTGACATTTGGGCCATGTGCGCACCGGCTATGCTCTCGGCCACCACTTCCGAGAGGCCGAGGGCGCTGAGGTCCGACTTTAGCGTCGCAGTGCGTTCCATCCAGATGGGATGATCCGGATGTTGGTGTTGCAGCAAAGCCAGGCCCTGGAGGATGACCTTTGACCGGATGAGGGCCCAGTCGCTGCGCCAGTGGTCACGGTGGGCCTTGCTGAACTTCACCACCTCTTTCACGCTCGGCATCAGCATGGCTGCCTCTCGCAATTCGGGCAACCCGTCTCCAAACTTTGCACACTCTACGAAGTGGTGGAGTGAAGCGAAGTGAGGCCGGCAGTAGCCAAGCGCGCCAGGAGCTCTCGACGCCAGTCCCCAAAAGCTGAGATTCAACATTTCGTGCATGTCAGCATTGTTGCTGCGCGACTTGCGTGGCCAGGTCGGAGATGCGCCCGCTGCGGGACGCTTCTGTGCTCACCGGCACGTGGCCGCCTCCGCGCTCTGGGGAACTTGCCTGGATTGCGCTGGCGAGGCCAAAATAGAAAAAGCCCACACACCCCCGGGACTGGGGGTGGTGGGCTTTTTCTTTGTAACCCTTTCGGGTGACCTCCATCAGTGAAGGCGTTGCTTGGACTTATCGAGCACGCGGGCAATGACGCCCTTCGCGCTCGCGGACACACCGTCGGCAAGCACAACCGCTTCGAGAGCGGTGCGCTGGCCGGCGCGGACCAGGATCTTGGCGACGCTTTCCAGGTCCTCCAAGCTTTCATCGTTCACGCGACCAGGGTTGGCAGCGAGGTTGGTGCCAACTTGAAGAGGGAAGCGCGCAGCGTTATCAGCGAAAGTGGACATGTCATTTCTCCAGAATGAAAAAAGGACGGTCCACTGCCCGACGGGTGTGATCCCGTCCGGGTTGATGAAGGTCGTTAGACCAGGGTGAATCGGTCGAGTGACCGGGGGCTGAATCGTCAGCACGAACTGCTCAAGAGCAAGTGCCTCGTTTGTACCAGTCGTTTTCGAAATCCGCAAGCGGGTGAAGTGTTGGCCAAATCGCTTGGCGCGCAAGCCGAGCAAAACAGCCATCGAAGGAGAGTGATCCGCCTGGCTCAGCCTGGGCAGCCACGTACTCTTCTAGGCGCCTCGAACTGCGTGCCAGCGCCACCCGTCAATCTCGAAGCTGGTTGAGCACCGATTGCAGATCTCCCGCCAGCTCACGCCCAGTTTGATGCCGTGCTTTAGGATCCTTCGCCATCGCCTTTGCCAGTACGACGTGCAGCCCGTAAGGTGCGACGACGAACTCGCTGAGCGTGGGCGGCGCTTCATGCACGATCTTGTACACCAGGTCGCTCATCGAGTCGCCGTCAAACGGCACCCTGCCAACAAGCATTTCGAACAGCATGACACCCAGAGCGTAGAGATCTGCTCGGCCGTCGATTGGATGCCCCTGAATCTGCTCCGGCGCCATGTAGGCCGGCGTGCCCATCACCACCCCGGTCTTGGTCTTGCTGCTGTCCGTAATCCGGGCGATCCCGAAGTCCGTGATCTTCAGCAGGCCACTGGCTGAGTCGTACAGGACGTTCGCAGGCTTGATGTCACGATGGATGACCCCTTCCAGGTGCGCATGGTCCAGTGCCAGACTGAGTTCTACGGCGATTTGAATAGCCTGCCTCATCGGCAGACCGCCCTGCCTGTAGATCGCACTGTCGAGCGGCTGACCGCGCAGCAGTTCCATGGCGATGTAAGCCAGGTCCTGGTCCTCGCCCACGTCATGGATCGTCACAATGTTGGGATGATGCAGCCGGCCGGCCGTCCTCGCCTCGCGGAAGAACCGTTCCTTGGCATCTACCAACTCGTTTCCGTCGAACTCCATACCGAGCGCCATGGTCTTGATCGCCACGTCGCGGTTCAATCGTGGATCACGACCCAGGTATACGACACCCATGGCACCGCGGCCAAGTTCGCTGACGAGTTCATAGCGACCCAACGTCGGGTTCGTGAACCGCATCCCCTCTGCTGTGCTGACCATACTCCGCTGCGCAACGTTCCCGGCCACAAACAGGCTGTTCCCCAGCGCCGCGAGCCTCTTGGCCTCTGACCGCGAGTGCTCGTGTTCTGGGTCGACACCCAGGATGAATTCGTGAACTGCCTGGCCTTTGCTGAACTGCCGCTTTCGCTCGAAATCAAGCGCCAGTGATTGGAGGTTCGCGACGAGATCCTGGCCGTGATTGACACGGCGAAAGCGGTCAAACGCAGCATCAAGCTCACCTTTTCCCTGGTGAGAGAGAGCCATCATCCGGTTGGCTTCAGAGGCCTCGCTGTCGGAGCGCTGCTTCCCGGCCTCTGCGAGCACAAACCGCTTGCTCATGAGAGCGATGTGAACGAGCACCAGAGTGGCCACGGGAAGGCCCATGGGTACCCATATCCGAAGCGGTGAAGACATGCCACCGTAAACTCCCCCAATGATGAGCAGGACTCCCATGAAGGTGATGGTGATTGCGTGCTTGGCCGCAAGGCGGGGAAGCATTGCAACGACGTAAATGGCGCTGAGCACATAGGCCATTGCGGTCAGGGCCCAGGCCCAGCTGGGCTGGTACAGGGAGTGACCGAGCATGTAGCTGGAGATCTCCTGCGCCAAGTGATCCACCTGGTTGGGGAAAGCATCGTCCGCGGATGCGACCGCGCTTGCGGCAGCAGCCAGGCCGGATGCCGTTGCGCCGATCACGACGATGCGGCCGCGCATGGCGTCATCACCCACCTGGCCGGAGAGGATGTCGGCCACCGACACCGTGTCAAACGCAGGGCTTCCACGCTTGCTTGCGTACTTCATGGGCATTGCGATGGAATGCGCGTCGGTGGGGATGTGCATGTTGCCCACTGTGACGCCAGTCCCCTGTGAGGTGTCGATGGTGCGGATGTCTTGCCCGGCAGCGAATGCCACTGTTGCGAGAGCAAGCGAGGGCATTGCGGCACCCTGCTGGCTGATGAACAGCGGCGCTCGCCGGGTGCGGCCATCGCCGTCGCGCAAGCCCGCCAGGCTCCCAATGCCTGCGGTACTGTCCCTGAAGGGCTCGATAGGCAGCAGAACGCGCTGCGCCGCCACGCTGAAGCCAGGATGGGTGGACGTGAACCACTCCGGCGACGGCGTCCTGGATGGGGGCGCCGTTCCAGTTCCGCCGGTAGCCCACTGCGTGAGCGAAGCCAGCTGGACGTTGCCGGCCCTGCGGATGCTTCGAGCAAGCGCTGCGTCCACGTCGAGCTCAGCATTCGCCTTTCGAAGCAGCGAGCCCAGGATTTGCTTTTCAGCGAGGGGGGTCTGGGACTCGGCCAGCTCCACCTGACGACGGATCCACTTCAGTCCATGGCTTTCCTGGGGTTCCAGGAACAACCCCGTGTGGACAATGGTGCTGGCGCCGGCGGCCGATAGCGCGTCGATCAAGTTCGCGTGCACCTCCCTCGACCACGGATAGCGGCCGATTTTCTCGATGCTCCGGTTGTCGATCGCGGCGATCACGATCTGTTCTGTCGGCCGCTTCTGCATGCTCAGCAGTGCCTTGTCGTAGAACCAAGTCTCGAGTGAGCTGATCATGCCTGTGCCCAAGTGGACGAGCAGGAGTAGCAGCGCCAACACTGCGCCGACGAACCAGTCTTGGCGGAGCCGATGAGCAATCGAAGAATTC
Organism: Acidovorax sp. LjRoot118; assembly: GCF_964253575.1. Lineage (NCBI taxonomy): Bacteria > Pseudomonadati > Pseudomonadota > Betaproteobacteria > Burkholderiales > Comamonadaceae > Acidovorax > Acidovorax sp. LjRoot118. Next base: position 34,011 of record NZ_CAXURB020000002.1, on the reverse strand, counting down.
AAGGTAAGCACCGTTCTAGGGTCAAGGAAGGCGGGCTATCCGCGCCAGGCGCGTACGCGCCCGTCATCCCAATGGCAAAAGTTTTTCCCCGGATAAAAGCCCACGCCGCCTCCACCAAGCCAGAGGCCGAACTTCATCATCGACTCCAGCGAGACGCCAGGAATGCGACCGTCGTGCGCGCGCCCCTCGAGGTGCTTGGAGTTGCGTACAGCGCCCTCCGTCTTGTCGTTTGTCTCTTGAAAGCGAGCGCCGCTGGTGGTCTCTATCGGTCTTTGGATGCCGTGCCAGCTCAGCCAGGAGTTCGTGGCGTAGAGCATGTCCAACAGAACGATGCTCATGTACATCCCTTTCCCCGCTTGCCGATCCCGTAGCAACCAGCAGATCCTGCGATAGCCTTCCTCCACCAGCTGGCCATTCGCCCAATAGATGGTTCGCACTTCCTCACCGGTTGCTGGCCTGGTCAACCACACCCAGCGAGGTTGGTTCCAGAACTGGTTGCTCTGCTCTTGGTCTTGCGGCTGGGCGAATGCTTGGGGCGCGAAGGCGGCCGCCAGAAGGAAGGTGCGCCGAGTTGGCGCCCCACCCTCTCTGCACACCAGGCCGGACATTCAATTGCCAGTGGTGCCGGTCGCAGCGTGCGCGCGGTTCATCACGAGGACGTCGGCGGTCGGGGACTGGGGCGCTGCATGCTGCTGGGTGTGGTTCCCCTTGTAGGCCATGCTGCCGTTCACGCGGGCACCACGGTGCAGATCGATGTCGTTGGAGTACGAAATCTCGCCTTTGACGTAGGCTGTGCCTGCGATCTCCAGGGCCTTGCGTGCATGCAGCTTCCCTTCGAAGTCGCCCTCGATGTAGATGCAGTCGGCATCGATATCGCCCTTCGTGATCGACGAGCCGGCGCCGAGGTGTACTGCGCCACCTTTGGTGAAGTTGATGGCGCCCTCGAAGGTGCCCTCGATCTTCAGCCCTGCGTCGGGCTGGTCGGAAGTGAAGGTGCCAGCGAAGGCGACGCCTGCACCGATCACAGAGGTGATCTGGGCGAGGGTGTCGGAGGAAATGGTGCGTGCGTCGGTTGTAGTGCTGCTGGTGTTCATGGTTTCTCTTTCAGGGGTCGAACGATTTCGTTCAGGATGGGTGATTGGCAGGTTGAGGTGGAGAGGTTCAGCGGTGTACAAGGTCAACTTTGTTGTGCCCTCCCTTAACGATGTGCAGATCTGAGTACGTGATGGCACCACTGGTCGTTGCAGTGCGAGCAATGAAGACTGCAGTGGCGTCCACTACCGCATCGAGCTCACCGAAGACGTGAATGCGATCGACCTCCGCGGCCCCTTTGAGGGTTGCACCAGGGCAAACCACGAGAAGGCTTTGGTTGTCCTTGGGCTGGTGGACCTGCCCCTCGACATGGCCCGCAATGGTCAGGGTGCCGGCGGTTTGGCGGATGGTCCCGCTGAAGCGTGCGTCCTTGGCCAGCAACGTGTCGCCAGCTGCCCACAGGTCATGCTTTTCAACGGTAGGTACAGCACCCTGCACGGGGGGATGGAGCCACTGAGCTGCAGCTCGAACAGGCGCCAGGATGACTGCTGACTGTGGCTCTGTTTTGCCCTGAAGCCAGGTGAGCAGTGGTCGCATCAACTGCAGTCCCATCATCGGGCCCTCCTATCGATCTCAGGGAGGGCCGGCGGATGGGGATCGTTTCTCCGAGCCCAGATCCACAGCTTCGTGTTCCGTCGGGGCGCCTCCACGAGCAGGGTCTCCGTGCGTTTTAGCAGCTGGTGTGCGGGCATGCCCGTGCCGAAGATGTACATCTCGGTGAGCGTCTTTCCTGAATCCCGGAGTACGAACGTCGGAAGCTCATTGCTAGCCTGTGCGTAAGACAAGGGCCGGCTGAATTCTCGGCTTGTGTCTATTAGCTGGTCGGCTATGGAATCTTCGGCGTTGCAGTTGGACGGGATCAGACGGCTGGTCGTGCGCATCAGCACGCAGTCGGCGGCGACGATGGATCTGTCGCGCAACGCCTCAACCCTGACGAGCGCTACAACAGCCGCTCCTGGCTCCGGGTGTGTGGCTGCGGCCCAGCCGCGGCGAGACATACGTGTGAGGTTGTCCGACAGTGCCCGCCCCAACAGGATGGCAGGCCCGTGCTGCTTCAGGCGCAGCACGTGGCCAGCTGCGGTAGGCGCAATCTCTTTGACCAGGCCTAGGATGAAACCTGAAGCAACTGGCTCCCCTCCCCTCGGCTGTTCCCAGAGTGGCCGTGCGAACTTCGCCCAGAGCGCTTCGATCTCGCCCCTGCGTTCCTTCGAGAACATTGGCGGGACATAAAGTATGTCCGCAAGGGCGACACCGTCAATGTGCGTGGATCCTGCGCTGTGCAGCAGCACATGCCTTGCCATGGTCCAGTCGCGGTGCCAGCCAGGCACCCAGCTGTGCAGCCTGCTGGATTCCCACAGGTGGTGGATCAGCGACCAGATGTCATAACTGGCCGCCTCGGGGTGGTCGGAATTTTGATTGCGTGCCGAGTTGTAGGCCTTGGGCGGCCTTTCGGGGTGTTCGTCGGTCTTGGACACCGTACCAGGGCGACCGGTGTAATGGGCCTGCTCATTGAAGAATGGGCAGTCTGCGCGGTGCATATGAGCTTCACCCGGCCATACCGCCACGTGGAGCAGCGGACCACGTCGTTTGACTAGAAGGCGAAGGCCCGGTGGCTTGCAGTGGCACAGAGCATGGCCATGGACGACTCGAATCCGCTCGAGATCCGCCTGGTGTTGCTGGGGCGTATGTCGCAGCGAGCCGGCTTCAACGAGTTTGCCGTTGAGCAAGACCTTCGATGCCGTGGATTGGACTGTCTGCATGCTGCCCCTACAAAAGCTTCCACACCGCGGTTGCGAGTGCGAATGGGGCAATTTTGGGCGGCTGGTGCGCTCGGAGAGGGGGTATATCCGCCCGAATGGGGATGTATTGGGCGGTCTATCGTGCTCATCCGCTAATAGCTAAGCGGCACGATCTCTGGTGATTCACTGTTGGAATCTGGATTCGGTGGCGTTGTTGCAGTGTTCTCGTTCGCGCAAAAAGGCACCGAACTATTAGCTGAGCAGCGCGTTTTGGTTGGCAAGGGCCTTTGCCTTGAGTCGCTTCGTCACGTAGACGATGTCGCCCTTCTTGACGTCGAAATCTGTGAGAAAGCCGACTTCCTTCAATGTCTGCAGGGCGTTCTTCACGTTTCGGCGGAAAGTGCTAAGGCTGGCCCCGGAGCGGCTGAGCTCGTACAGTTTGCTGAGGGGAAGCGGGATGGGATCGCGATGGCTCGAATAGAAGGCATGGAGCCAAAGCGCGACTGTAGCCCTTGTGCCTATAGCCTTGCGTGTCTGCCACTCTAGGAGAGTCGTTGTGTCTTCCATGAACAGTGAGGAAACCGATGGCTCAAATCGGACCATCCACTTAGCGTTGCCAGTCTGTGGGTCCATCTCGTTCCAGCCGAATGCGCGAATCAGGGACCCGCTGTATGCGGCCGCGCCATTCGAGGTAGCAATCTGGATAGCCGTGACCTTTAGTCGCTGAATGCTCTGCTTGACCTTTTCGTAGGTTTCGGAGTGCATGCGCCAACCCATGTCTTTGATGAGCTCATAGCCGCTAAAAAAGATCTTGTCTGCGATCGGCTGGTTGCGAGCGAGGTTGATTAGTGCCATCCAAACCGTGAGGTCGTCCTGCTGCAGTTCTTTCCCCTCATATCGGACCTGGTAGTTCGAAAGACTGTCGATTCGGATGTTGTCGAGGTACTCTCGCGCGACTCCCGTCTTTACGCTAAAGATGCCACTCCTGATAAACGGATTTGGGACCCCTCTACTGTTGTCGTCCCAAAACGGCAGCACCTCCTGCAGTACCTTGCGGTCCAGTTCAGAGCGTTCCTCGTGGTCCTCCTGAGTCCTGGGAAGCTGGGCACGTTCTTTTCTTGCTGCGAGTGTTCTTGGGGCAAGTGTTCGTGGCAGTCGATTGCTAGCTTGCGGGATGGGAGTTCCGTCGAACAACTCTTCGGTGATCAGCCGCTTCGTTGTGTCCGTCAGTCCGAATTTTGGCACCTCGATCAGCTCATCCGCTATTTCGACTGAGGGCTGAGTTTCGGACGGTGATCGGGGTTTGGTGGCCATGCGTGATTGGTTGTTGGCCGTGATTACAGGCTGCGCACTCCGTGAAGTCAAGGTGCACTATTAGCGGAGCAGCACGATTTTTCGTCCCCATCCTTGGCGAGGGGGAGCCTGCTGCGTTTTTTCAGGCCGTTGCGCGCCTCTTCTTAAGACAAGACTTTTATAGACTTAAGAAAGGGGACTTAGGAGCGCTGAGAGCCTTTGCTGGCGCGGGCTACAGGCGGACTGCTGTGCTGGTGCGCTATTAGCGGAGTGCTCCTCCGCTATTAGCGGAAGGTGGGCGGCGCTATTAGCGGAGTGGCACACCGCTATGCCATTGCACAGGTTCTCCACAGACTTGTCCAGAGAGTTGTTCACAGAGGGCCAGGTACTAGCGGAACAGCACGATTTTTGCATTCAAGGAGCGAGTGTGGCGCCTGCCGACGCGGAGTGTGCTCTCGAAGAGCCAGTCTGTCTCCACGGGCTATTAGCGGAGCAGCACGATTTGCCAGGCGGGGGCCTCACTTCCGCGCCGGCTAGGGAGCCGTGATCGGCATACCGGCCCCCAAGACCAGGCCCCCACTGTTAGCGCAACAGCACGGTGTCCACCGTCTCTCGTCGCAGAAGGGCGATTGAAGTGTCTCAAGTGCTCGAACTACTAGCGGAGCAGCACGATTTACACCCATCGTTAGCCGTTTGGGGCAACTCAGGGAGTCTCGACTCCCCTACTACTAGCGGAACAGCACGTTTCCTGCCAATTTTCGTCGTGTGAAGGCGACTGTGGAGGTCCCCACCTAGGGCTACTACTAGCGGAACAGCACGCCTCCGCTGCCACAGTCATGATGCCTTCACCCCTAAGGGCGATGTGAACGTAAGTGCCTACTCTCCTTGGGATCGAAGCTAGGTAATAAACGTTTTTGCTCCTCTGTGCGGTCGTGCAGCTCCGCTAATAGTTCTAAGCCAACCACCAGGTCAACCCCTATTCGTTCCGTTACGGGCTGGTATTCCCCTTGGCACGGTCGACCTCCCCTGCTATGAGCTCCTGCAGCTTCGCCACGATGTGTTCGCGCGCCTTGGGGTCTGTGATGCTGGCTTCGAACGTCACCTTCCCTGAGTCCCAATCCTTGATCACCCCGATTTCCGCCCCGTCGTGCACGATCTTGTGTTGCCGGCTGACCTCGCGTGTGAGCGGGGCCGCAGCTTCGGAAAGCTTGGCCTTCAGACTTTCTAACTGCCGGGTCGACATGTCGCCAGCGGCCACCGCTCTAGCGTGCTTTTCCAGCATGGCGACTGGCACTTTCTCTGCCAGGAGCGTCAGCAGGTAGCCGGCGGTGAGAGAGAACTGCCTCGGGTGCTCCTTGAGCACTTCAAGGACGGTCGGCGGGAGTTTGAGGAGCGAAATCGTTTTGGAAATTGTCGTGCGCGGCTTTCCCGTCACCTGGGCGATGTCCTCGTGGGAGCCAACAATGTTCTTCTCGATCAACTCATTCCATGCAAAGGCGTCATCCATGGGCGTGGCGTCAGCTCGCTGGTCGTTCTCCGCATAGCTGAGCCGATACATGTCCAAGTCGGTTGGCGCCTCAAGTAGCTTGAGCTCGATGTCCGCCTTGCCGATCGCCAGCAGTCCTCGTTTGCGGTAGTGGCCCCCCAACAAGATGTAGTGACCTGGGCGCTCGGGGTGCCTTACGGCAGGGGCCGGCGTCATCTGACCATCCTTGGCCAGTGACGCCGCTCGTTCCTTCAATGTGTCGGGATCGTAGAACCGTCGCGCATTGAACGGGTTGTCATGGACGTGCGAGATTGGCGCGAAGATCGACGCCCCTGCCCTGCCTACTGAGTGTGCATGAGCGAGGTCTTCCTTCTGCGGCGAAGTGGACTCAAGGGACTTGCCAAGGGCAGCAGAGGTGCCAGAAGGCTGGGTCTGCAAAACGGCCGCAGCGTGCGCAAATCTGTCACCAGCGCGGTTTTCGGAGTCGGTCATAAATGCCGACATGTCACTGGTAAGGTCAAATTTCTTGGCCATTATTTTGCCTTTCCTTGTCGCTTGACCAGCTTCAGCACTTGATCGGTAAGCGCCTCCAATTCCCTTGTCGCGTCCTCAGCGCCTTTACCCAGACCATGGGTGGTGGTGCCAGCTAGCATTGAGCGGGAGAACGGCTTACGGTCGCTCAGATGGGAACTCAATGGTGGGAAATCCTTATCGCGCTTTAGCAACTCAAGAAATTGCTTGTCGTCGGCCAGGTGCATCCGCGCTGCGGTCGGGATCACCCGAACAGGGATGTCATGCCCCGCAGTCTCAATGGCCTTTCGTGCTAGCTTTTTTGCAGTGCTGAGTGCGGAAATATCCGGTGGAGACAGTTTCGTAGGGATAAGGATGAGGTCCGAAATAAGCAGCATTCCCCAGGTGGAGGGCTGGTCAACCGATGGCGCGCAGTCAGCGACGATGATTTCGTATTTGCCCGCCAGCTTGGCCATTTCGTTTGTAACGCCGCCCTTGTAGCCACTACCGCTCCACAAGGTTGCTTTGAAGTTTGCCCCGTCCTTCGCCGAGAGCCACTGCGATGCTGTCCCTTGAGCGTCCAAGTCGGCCACCAACACGTCGAATCCTCGTAGACCAAGTGCCCCGGCGAGCTGGCATGCCGTTGTTGTCTTACCGCTGCCGCCCTTTTCGTTGAAGACCGTGATGATGGTTGCTTGGCTCATTGATATCCCCGGGTGTGAAAGAAAGGGTGTTCCGCGCGGAACACTGCTATTTCTTATTGTCGTTCATGCCACTACCGTGTCAATAACTTTTTCTGGCCGTCTTGTCGGTTTATGTAGAGTAACCGAGCCGATTCTGTAGGTGCTAGAAGATTGGTGATCATTTTTAAGTCCTACGCTTAGAGTCGTGACACCTTCATTTCTCAACAAAGACCCGCTGCTAGAGATCTGAGTGTTCTGCGCGGAACAGTCAGCTGACGCGTTCTCGACCTTTGCTGCTGTGTCCACCCTGCAAGTAACGACTGAAGCACGCTGCTACAAGCGAGCTCAAGCAGCTGGCTTGCGGCTATGGACCTAAGCTTGGAACTGAGCGTCGAAAGTTCTGAGCGCAAACCGAACTGGTTGAGAGTGTTCCGCGCGGAACAGGGTGGTGACGTACTGCTTGATTCTGGGTGCTCGACTTCTTGAGAAGAGTCACGCTCATCTGGGCAGGCTGGAGTTCCGCGCGGAACAGCAACGTTCACCTCTATGTTCCTTTTGTGGGAACTTGAAGTCATCGTCTCCAACGAGGTCAGGGAGTCCTCAAGGCGGTGGAATTTTCCTACACGCCAACACTTGGTGCCTGTTCCGCGCGGAACAGCTTGGCGTTTGCTGGGCCAAAGCGGAACGGGCAACAGTTACTGCGTATTTGACGTGCAAGAACGGCCCGGGCTATGTGCCCTGGAACACTCGCGTAGCAAGAGGCTCCGAGCCGAATGCGGTCTAGTGTGTAGCCCGTTTCAGAAATCGCACAGGTTCAGGTTCAAGTTACGGTAAAGCTGTCACCTACGGGGGCGCGCTAGTGTCCACTGCGGACTGTTCCGCGCGGAATACTTTGCCGCATGGACCGGTCGTGGCAAGAGAAAGCAGGCTAGTAAACCAGCACGCTCGCTGCTTTGACCACCCTCTAAAAGGGAGCCGCCGGCGCCATGTTCCGCGCAGAACACTAAGGCAGCTGCCACCTCAACCCTTCCTGGCGAGTATGTGCAATCTGCTACGTGTTGTTCCCATAGCTTTCGTGCCCTAGGCGTTGCCTGTCATTACCGACTGAGGCCCTTTTCTTTGGATCGAAATCCACAGCTGTCCTGCGGCGCTTGGTGGTGCGTATTAAGCTGCGAAAGATATGACTACGAGGGAAACTGACTTCGACTGTTCCGCGCGGAACACTCGCTTTCATTTGTCGTTTGCGCTGTCAACGAGTTATTGCCCTCAACCAGGGCGGGTCCGCTCGGCCCAAGTGCAATTAAGATCCCACACAAAGAAATTTGGCTGCTGTTCCGCGCGGAACACAGTGCATGTCTACCGGGTCACGGTTTATAAAAAGGCATCGCAGTGAGCACTCGGGCATCTAATAGTGGCCGCCACCTGATCCTGAATGTCGTCCGCCCGCGATCTGTTCTGCGCGGAACATCTAATCAGGCATCTGAGGGGCAATCGAAACGCTGTCGGCCCTAAGATTGAGGGGTGGACAGGCAACAAAAGGGTCGTCGGGAGGCGACTCGTTAAAAGAGGTCGACGATGGTCTTTGCCGTACGGGATCTCGAAGGCGGTTCGTTGAGACGAAAAGAGAACGAGGATTTTGCACTCCCAGGAGCGCGTTGGAAGACGGTGAGTCGTAGTGTTCCGCGCGGAATACATGGGCTGGTTGCTCCATCACAAAGCAGAAATCGGCCGTCTACAGAACCGACGCGACTGCAGCTTTGTCGATAGACTAAAGAGTGTGCTCCAGGTCGCATGTTCCGCGCGGAACACCCATCAAGCCCACATCGCGCTCTTGAGAAGCTCTCGGGACAATTCATCAGTGACATGCCATGTGCCCGGTGGAGTTTCAAAGCACAACGTTCAGAGGGGCGATGATCTCCAGCGGCATAGCGACCGTTCAGGCGGACAGTAAACGGTGATCCTTCCACGGACGGACGGGAACTGAGATGGCTGAGGTGCGAAGTGTTCCGCGCGGAACACATGATGCTCCCGCAACCGCTAAGCGCAATGTGTGGCTTGCAGGCTGTTGAGGCTGCAGCTCTGACCACGCTATGAGCGCGGGACAGGAGACAACGTGTTCCGCGCGGAACACACTTTCGGCGTATCGATCTATCCGATAATGGAAAACCTTTGTTGGTCACCATTCACGAAGCGCTGCTGCCCTACCCATTCCGTTAACGCCCACGGGGTGGACGGTCCACGACGGAAGCTCCTCCAACTCGCCCCTGGGACGTTGAGAGGGATTCCATTTTGATCGACCGGATTTTTATCTGTGGCATTGCAGTTGGCTTAGCCGTTTGCCACTTGCGCTAGGGAGCCGCAGCCCTGGCCTGGAATGAGGCGAAGTCGGCGAGAGTGGCTGTACCAGAACCTCGTCGGTGGCCAGGCACCGCAGGTCATGCTTCTCCATCGTTGATGGACATACCTTGCTCGGCGTGCTACTACACGCGGTTCCTTCTCTCGCTGCGTCGGTGCCTATCCGCTGTCTTCGGCGTTACCTTGCACTAACCGCTGGGACAGAACGCGCCAGCGCTGCCGGGATGAACGTGACTACACATGCTGCAAAGCAACATGGCGACGGAGCGTCTGGAAGGGTGATGGCGAAATTGCCGATGGCCGGTGCGAAGATGGAGTACGTTATCCCTGCCGAGCCTTATCGTCGCATGGAGCATCAATGCAGCGATGGTGCTGGCCAGGTAGACGTGGCCGGCCTCGGGGTGTTCAAGCTCCACCCTCACGCACAACATCGAGCCGAATTGCGGCCGTACTGAAATACCGAAGTGTTCGACCCATCCTCATCGAAAATGTGCTGAACACGCTCACTTAAAGGACGGGAAACATGATGTCGGAAGAAGAGTTCTTGGCATTGGCGAAGGCCGAACAAGATAAATGGGTCAACCCGGTCGGTCGCCTAATACTTGCAGCCGCCAGCATCGAGAGGTCTGTGAACGAACTCCTCAACGTTCTCGAGCCCGAAGCCTCCGGGGTTTGGCGAAAAAAAGATTTTTTTACGCGCGCTGGGCGAATCTCTGATATCTCGAAAAAGGAGTTGTCGGACACACTTGCGGCGGCGCTGAAGGATCAAAAAAGGAAGTATTGGCCCGTCATGGAGAGCCGAAACGCTATCGCTCATAACCCGCTTTTCATGCATGCGTTTGGTCAAGGGCCAGACGCCGTTGTTAGCGCCACCATTCTTCATCAGCAAAAGGATATGGCGTACAACCTGGCTGACATTCGGAAGTTCGCGGATGAGGCAGACGCCGTTTCTGCAGACCTAATGCAGTTTGCTGCGAATTTCCCCATCGCACACCAGCGGGAAATTGACTTGGCACACAGTATTTTCACTGCGATGCACTTAAGGAGGCCGGAAGAGGGCGACTATCTCTCTGCCGAGGTCGATGCCGGTCAGGCCGGGATCGTTGACGCTGCCGCAGACCCCATGAAAGTCGCATTCGAAGCCAAGTACAACAGAGACTGGGAAGACCCGTCAGGCGATGAGATGAAGGCCATCTGGGCTGATGCTTGGGCTGCGGCCAAGGCGGATCAGACAGGCCAGCGCACGGGGACCTGAAGCCTGGCTCCATCCGCCGCCTGTAGGATCGAAGTTTTCGGTTAACTTTGATTCAGCTTCTGCTAAATGACGATACCGACCGCTCCCCAAACTCCCTCTGCACCGACGGAATCCGTGCGCGTACGGCGCCTTCGCAGGGACATCATCAAGATGGTCCCTCGTTTCCCAAACAATAGTGCGACGCTACGAGAATTGGAGCAGCTGTCACTCACATCGCTGCTCGTGGTGTACCTTAATTGGGCGAGAAGGATAATTCCGCCTCGCCAGCGCAACGTGGCCATTGAGCCTTCTTTGACGGCCGATCGGCGGTGGAAGAAGCTCAGACCGGATGTACAGCGGTTCCTCGAGAAGGTTCGCGCTGGCGAAGACCTAATGCCGCATCTTTCCCTTCGCGTTCAGTACAACGGGTATACCCCCCCGAGCATGGCTGTGGCGAAGGATGACCTATGGGAAGACAAGGACTTCCTGCTGAACGTGATGGGGTATCACCATTTTCACCTTGGACCGCAATCCCAGCACAACCACACGGATCGCACAGACGACCTACTGTTCGCACAAGTCACTCGGGATAGGTTGCACGCGATAGCACTATTCGACCACTCCGTCTTTGACAAAGGCACCCAAATGAGCGCGGAGCGCGAGCGGATGTGGAAGCTGTACCGCTACCGTACGTCTCTAGGACGTGCGCCCGGCATCTATATGGCAGCTGGCCCTGTGGCAACGTCAGGTCACTCTTTGGACGATGTGGTTATGGCACAGGACTATGTGCGAATCATTAGAGTCAATGACCCGAAGCTGGACGAACTCCAGGCCCGTTCAGCTGTTTTCCCGGACTTGCCTCACCAGGTCGTGAAGGCGCAGAAGCTCTCATGGGCTTTAAATGGTCAGGATCTTGGCCTGGTCGATCGCGTAACCCAAACCTTCTTCATACTTAGAAAAGGACCAGTCTGATCACATCAGGCTGGTGTCAGCAGGTCTTTTAGCTCTATCGGCGTTGATGTGGGCCATTTGCAGCATCGACGCTCACTCCGCACGTCATTGCAGTTTCGCCAGCAACTGCGCCCAGCAGCGTTCACAGGCCTGGCCCATGGCGGCCAGTTCGGCGCTGACATAACCGCAGGCCTGAGCACCGTGGCCTGCAGCTGGTGCTGAACCACTAGCTGCGCCGCCGGGGTTCACTGACCTTGCCAACCCAGGATGCCCAGGCACTGGGCGGCCAGCTCGTTGCCGGTACGGCCGCAGGCCTGCCCACCCGGGCCAGCACCTGGTGTTGGCAGCCTAGCAGCGCTGCCGGGGTCCACCGGCTTGGCCATGCCCAAGATGCCACCGGCCCTGGGCCGCCAGCTGCCCACCAGCGCGGTCGCAGGCTCTGGGCTCGCTGCCCCCCCCGTTCCCCCTTCAGAAAAACCGCGCACCGGCGCTCCTACAGGCCGCTATGGGCGGCCCTGGCCGGCACACCCTATCCGGAAAAACGAATCTTGAGTGACGCGCCCAAGAAATAGAGTGACTTTCCGCAGCTGCTGCCAGCCAATCTACAAAACGAGGGTTGAGTGGCGCGTTGACGAAACTACAGTGGCGTTCCGCAAACACGAACACTGATCCCAGCCATTGCAAATCAACAACTTAGGCGAGAAACGGCCACTTTTTTGGGGGCCATCTGCACCACCTACAATTAATTTTGAGTCTTTTGAGTTACCGCTTATGATCTTATCGCTTGCTAGTTGAGCGTATTTCCTTCTTCGACGGGAAATCGCCTCAGCCTGAAGGCGTGCGGAGGGTCAAAGCGAGGTAGAGGAGGGCGGTGTTCCGCGCGGAACATCAGATACCACTTACCAAACGCAGCCCTCGCAGCAGGTCCCCGTGCAAGCTCACCATTGGCTCTAGTCCTGGCACGCCGAGGAAATCGATCTCATGTCCCCTGAAAACTTCACCGATCTGCCAGGCGTGCGCCACCACCGCCCCGTGCTGCTCGATGACGAGGCTGCGCCTGGCGGAACGCTGGGCGCGCCCCGCGCGCGGCCCAAGCGGCGGCGGGGACGGCCGCTGGGCTCCAAGACGCGCACGGAGCATGGACACGTCACCGCCGACGAGTTCGCGTTTCTGCGGGCGCTGGCCCAGGGCCTGGACCTGACAGTGGCCGCGCGCCAGTACCTGCTGTGGCCCGGGCGCATGCCGGAGCGGGCCGCTCTCGAGCAGTTCAACCGCCAGCTGCTGCAGCGGGTGGCCGCGGGGGCGGTGACCCTGGGGGACAGCGACACGGCGCGCGCCATGGTGCAGGATCTGTTGGCACTGCTCGCGGTGGGCAAGAGTCAACTACCCAGCGTGCAGGAGATCGTCAACGCTGCGCCACCTCTGCTGTCCAGCCCAGATGCGCCCGCATCCCCTCCCTCATCGGCGCCGGCGGCCGCTACGGTGCCGACGCTGGAAGAGTTTGCGAGCCAGTTCGACGAGGATATGTACGGCGAGGCCGAGCTGACCGAGATGTACGAGGCCGAGTACCCCGGCGGCACGGCCACTGCCGGCGCGCCTTTGGGGCCGGAGCTGCAATTGCCTCTTGAACCGGCGCGAGGGGAGGGCGGGCACGTGGCCGCAGCTGCGCGGCAAGCCCCCACGTTGGCCACGGGAAGCGCTGCCGGCCGCATCGAGGTACTGCTCGGCGCCATTGACTGGCTGGGAGCGCGCCTGTCGGTCGTGCCTGAACTGGGGCATCCCATCGTGCAGTGGATCCGGCTCAATCCCGACCAGCAGCAGGCTTTGGCGTCGGCGGGCCTGATCACATTGGGCAACCTGGTGGACTGGATAGCGCTGCGCGGCGAGCGCTGGTTTAAAGGGGTACCGCGCTACGGTGTTGCCCGTGCCCGGGCGCTGGAGGCCTGGCTCCTCAAATGGCGCCTGCAACCTGCACAGGGTCTGCCAAAGATCGGGCTGCAGCTGGCCAAGGCCACGGCCCTTGCGGTGGCCAAGCCGGCCGAAGGGCTCGTTCCGTTGCAGCGCGGTCCGGCGCCGGTCACGCAGGCGACCTGGCCCAGCCATTTGCGGGGCGAGCAGGGCGTGTACAGGAGCCAGAGTCCCAATACCCTGCAGGCGCCCGATGACCTGGATGCCGTGCAGGCCTGGTTCAAGCTCATCCAGCGCAGGTCGCCGGCCACCCAGGCCGGTTACCGGCGCGCCATCGAGCGGCTGGTCATGTGGGCCGTGCACGAGAAGAACACTGCTCTGTCCTCGCTGAGCAGCATGGACCTGCTGGAGTTCCGGGACTTCCTGCAGGGTCCTCCGCAACGTTGGGTCAACCCTGAAACCGGTACACGTCGCAACGACGGCGGCGCCTGGCGACCGCTGCGCGGGCCCTTGAAGCAAGGGAGCCTGAACCTGACGTTTGCGGCGATCAGCTCGATGTACTCGGCCTGGCGCACGGCCAACTACCTGTCCGCCAATCCTGCCGAGGGCATACCCACCGGACCAGGCCGGGAAGAGGCCACCCTGGACACCAGCCGGTCTTTGTCGGAGCAGGACATGGAGCTCGTGGCCACCACGTTCCAGCAGCTGCCCGATGGCCCCGGAAAGCGGCGGCTGGCGGCCATACTGCAGTTGCTGGAGACCTCAGGCCTGCGCCGTGCGGAATTGGAAGGCGCGCGTTGGGGGGCGCTCTCGCGGGCCCGCGTGGATGGCCGGGACAGCGACCACTGGGTACTGGCGGTGGTCGGTAAGGGCAACAAGAAGCGTGAGGTACCCATCCATGTCGACGCCATGCGGGCGCTGGAGGCGCACCGCCAGGATCGGCGCGCGCTGCTCGCCAGTGGCGTGCTCAAGCGCTATGGGAACGTGCCCGATAGCGAACTCCCCCTGATCGGGGTGCTGGACGAGCGGCGCAGCAACAAGCGAGGAGAGGCGCCACCAGGTGCCGCTGCCGGCGGTGGAGCAGGGCGCCAAGACGGGCCGTCTGTGGAGGCACAAGCCGAGGCTGGTGTCTGCGGGGAGCTGTCGGCGCCGGCGATCTATGCGGAGCTCAAGCGGTTCTTTGCGCTGTGCGGCCAGGCCAGCCGGGATACCGACCAGCAGGCGCGCTTCTCGAAGGCCTCCACGCACTGGATGCGCCATACCTTTGCGCACCTGCTACTGCGGGTGACCGACAAGAACCTGGCGATCGTCCAGAAGGTGCTGGGCCATTCCTCCATGGCGACGACGGCCATCTACGTGAAGGCGGACCAAAAGGACACCATCGCTGCCGTGGGGGCGATCAGGTCCGCCCTGGGGTCAGGCTAATCCATAGGCCAGCTGCTGCAGGTGGCACCTGCCGGCGCCGTGTCAGAGTGGGGCAGGGGGGCGATTGGACAGAACGCACTGGGTTGCCGGGCCCGGGCGTGCGACACCCAAGCTATCTTTCATTGGCCTTCGCCAGGTGAAGTGCGACGGTTTGCGTGGGCACGGGCCCTGTCGAGCAGGGCGCTCCACTCCTGCTGCTGGATTTGGCGGCCCAGGATTTTTTCGAACTGCTGGCGCACTTCCTGGCAGCCGCGATCGACGTCGGGATCGTCGCCGAACTGGTAGGTGAGGCTCAAAATGCCCCAGAGCCGGTGCCAAGTACCTTCCAGCCCCTGCAGGTGAATCCCGAGCTGATAACCGACGTCTGTGGCCGCCGGCATCGGGTTCAGGATGGCGCTCATCTGCGGTGGGCGGTTTCGTTTCTGGGTCGCTTGGCGGGTGGCCTGCGCGCGCAGGTCTTCCAGCAGGGCTGGCTCCATCTGCGCGCCGCATGCTTTCTGCCAGTGAGCGATGGCGGCAGTGACCGCTGCTTCCTGGGCCGGGTTGGGGGTTGCAGATTCCAGCTGGGCCTCAAGCGCGTCCACTAGCTGCTGAATGGCTTTCTCCCGTGGTGCGAGCTCGGCGTTGAATGCCGAACGAATCCGCAGTGATTGGGGGCTATCAGGGTTGCTTGCCAGCTCTCTTGCGGCCGCTGCCCAGGGCGACTCACCTGAAGGCGCTTTAGCGGACGAAGGAGGGCGGGAGCGCGGAGGGGACATGAAGTCAGTGTACAAGCGGCCGGCTCGCAATGGGTGCAGCAGCCTGCCTAGCTTGACCCACCCTCTTTCATTCTTTTGTGAGGCGTCAGATGGCTTTGGACGACGCGGTTTCAGACGGCTTTCGGGATTGGAGTGGCGTCGCTACACTGTCTTGATCATGCCTCTCCGAACACCTCTACTGGTTCAGCATCCAATATTGGTGCCGGCGCTGCCTTTGCTTGAAAAAGCATTGCCCGTATCTGCGCAGGACTTCAGCAATGGGGAGGTAGGAAACTTCCTGATGGAGCTCGCGTCGCAACCCGAGTTTGCCGAAATGGACGAAGCGCGGCTCCAAGAATGCTTCGCCGTGGGCTTCGGCTACGGTTCGTGGCCTTCGGTGCTGAGCCGGGAAGGCGGTTGCATGGCCACCGAAGGCGATCTACCTAGGTCGGACTGGCGCCTGCTTGGTGTCATCGCCTGGCGGATGTATGCCGCCGGCTATGTTGGCTTGCTTTCTGCATTCATCGGCGTGTATGCGGCCTGGATCGGTACTTCAATGTCGCTGCGCACCTCACTCAGCCAACTCGGCAAATCTAAGAGGGAAGAACTGAAAATCTGGAGCACCAGGCGCAGTGTTGGGCTGGAGGAAGCGTGGCGCCAGTGGGACGAGATTACTGTTCTCGACAAGGGTCGGATCAGGATCAAGTGGGCTGCCGAGATTGCATTCGACGTGGCGTCGTCATGCTGGACAGCTGAATCAGGAGTCAGCTTCGACGAACTGCAGCAGGAGGTCATCGCTGGCGCTGTCATGGAGACCGAGTTGCTCGTGGATCGCAGCTGGTTTTTCCCTCACCCATGGCCTGTTGGGCTTCGCCCTACGCAGTTCATGGGCACCGATGGTGCTCTGGTGGGTTATGGCTGGAGATGGCCGGAAGTGGGCCTGGCTCATGCGCTCGTTTTCGGATCAACAAGCGACTTCAAGGCATCAGCGCTCGCACTTTGGAGCCGATCCAGTACGAACGATTTCGCCATGAAGGAACTCCCTAAGAATTTGGTGGAAGTCGACTTCCGCAATCCTTGGAGTCGGCAGGCCGGACTTGGCGTTCGCACAGAACGGGCGCATCCGGAGCGTGGTGCTGCAGAGGACGCGTCTATCTGGGATGGCTACCGACTCTTCTCGGAGGGTAGGCAAGATCTTTCGGTTGAACTGGTTGCAACTGATGGCCATCGCTTGGCGCTGGGCGTGAACTTGCAGGTCGACGGCGAACCTTGGACCCGGCCGTCCAACTGTGTCCGAGCTAGTGACTTCGAGGGCTTGGTTGGGCTGGCGTTGCCATCGTTCACGCAGGTCGAAGCGGAGGGCAATGACGTTCCATGGCTCCGATCGAAGGTTCCATTCGCTCTCGACATGGAAAGCTTCGAAACCGGATGCCGGCTGTGGGCGGCGATTGATCAGCTGAACGCCCTGGAATCAGCGTGGCTTGATGAATGTGAGCCCGATGCAGAGATCTCTTGGATACTGAAGCAATCTTGCGCAAGTGCCACCCCTGTTGTCGCAAGCGCCTCTCAGGGCTGGTTCTACGACGAATTTGTACGTGTGCGTGAGATGCCAGAGGCGGGCGAGGCAATGCAAGCCACCTACCCGGAGATGCGTTCACTTTCGAATTTGGTTCGGGGTGAATATGCCCTTGCCTTCTATGGCAAAAACGGGTTGCGTCACGGCAGAAAGCACCTGCGCCGAGACCTTCGGTTCATGGCCTACTGCGTTTTGCGAAACATGGGATTAGATCCAGATGTCGCTCCCTACGGTTCCACGCTGGGCGTGTTTCGTTTGGTGAGAATGGGTGGAGGCGAGTCAGCGGACCTTTGGAGCGATGGCGTCATGCGAGAGCAGCTGGCCGATGAGGCCAGGCGTTTGTGGTCTGCCTACAGGCAAGCCACATCATTCCTTGACGAGCTCGAAAGTTCCTCGCAATCGAGGCTTGAACTGGTCCAAGGGTCTGACGGCACCTGTGCGCAAAGCGTCGGCCGCCGGCTAGGATGAGAGAAGGTCTCGTAGAAGCGTCGTCTTTCTCAGGTCACTTCGCATCTACCGATTGGCGGAGCTGACGCAGCTCAGATTTTTCGAGCACTGACGCCAAGAATTTGCTGGAACGCAAACTCACATGTCGCTCGTAGTTCTTCGGGAGACACCTTCCGATCCTGGGGGATGCTTGCAGCGCCTCGAATCGCGTCGGTGAGAGTAGCGAACGATTCAGTGCATTCCTGGAGCACTGTTTTTCGTTCGCCGGCGTCGAGAGCCGGGGCCACGACCGTCTCCCAGCTCTCTTTGAATTGGGGGAGCATGTGGCCAAACAGTTGGATCGTGTCGAACACGTAGAGAAGGTCTTGGTGATGTTTGCGAGGAGCACGTTTCTTCTTGATGAGGAATTTTTGCACCATGAAGCAAAGTGGATTGGCCACCTGCAGATCCACAGGAGCATCCAGGGGTATGCCGTTCACTGGGCCCACCGTCATCACCCATGGGTCCACTAGAAGGATACCGAGGTGACGAATTTTTTGCGCTGAGATTTCGGCTGCCTTCATGGTGGTGTCTGGCTCCCCGCCGCGCTTGGTGCCACTGCCCACCATTGGAGTCAAAAACTCGGCGTAGAAGCCACTACCTTCGCTGCCAAGCTTGTAGTGGGCTGCGGGTGGCCTGGCCTCTCCTGAGAATTCCTCCTTGAACCCCTTGGCCAGCAAAGCCGCCTTGATGCTCCCAGCCAATGGCACATCATTTTCGAACGCCAGATCGGTGTCCCTAGTAAAGATCGGCTGAAAATCCAGCTTGTTTGCGTTCGGATGGAGGGTGTGCAAGCGGTGTGCCCAACCCCCCACGAAGATCAGATGAGCACGCCAGGGGTCCAACGCCTGGACCAGCTTTGCAAAGGATTCGAGGTCGTTCATTTGTCTGCCTTACCAATGAGGGGCTGCAGGACAGTTTGGAAAATGTGGTCCGCCTGCTCTTGTCCGCGTGAGGGGTGGCTTGAGACATCCAGCCAGGCTTGAATCACATCCGTGCAGCGAAAGCCGTCGCGGTGAACGGCGCCCTTGAACGTCGAGTCGGGCGCTATGGGCTGGCGCACTATGAAGTCTGGAGCGTCTGTTGGGGGTAAAAGAGTCACCCCTGCCCAAGCTGGGTTGTGTCTGTTGTTGGCAAAACCGGGCAGTTTTCGCACGTACACATACGGCGGCACGCCGCTGACATGTCCCATTCCCAGGGCATCCGCAGCCGCAAACAGACCCAGACAGGTGTCCACAGTCTCCGAGGTAAGGAGCTTCTTCAACTGCTGCTGAATGCCAATGCGGACGGTAAACCGCATTGGCAACTCGGGCAGTGTTCGCATGTTCGCAGCTCTCCAGCGCTCGAACAACTCAGCGCGGCGCACAATTCGAAATGACCTGTGCTCCTCATCAAGGAACCCTTCCTGACGTAGATGCTGCAGCAACCTCGATGCACTCATTTGCGAACAGTTTGCGGCATTGGCCAGTTCAGCCCCCGAGCTGTATTGTTGCCGCGGCGCTTCGAGCATTCCTTCGTTGATTTCCGGCGCCAAGAGAACCTTGAGCAGCCACTGATTGAGGTCCGAAAACAAGTTGAAAGGTTTTGTGGGCGCAGATCCTATCGCACCCGAGTGCCGCCTTAGGTTCTGAGAAGTTACCTGTTCGCCCGGGGCCACTCCCGTCGAAACCTGGCTCCCGTCCTCCCAGCGCAACAGGCCCAACCCTTCAGGCGTGACGACGGCTATTGCCGCGTCCGGCCGGTATTTATCCAAGAAGCGAGCGACGGTTCCAAACATTGAAGCGGGTGCATGTTCAACGTAAAGCACAGCCAGAGGCCTGCTGTTTGCGTTGTCTGCTGCGTACCGCTGCGCCTGAATGATGGCTTGTGAGAGGAGGGGGATCACGCGGTCAGAGCGACCCTCAGACAGAGTCTTGATCTCGGCCACGTATCGCCGGCCGCCTTTGATCACCTGACCATCAATATCGGCGTAACCAGGTGCCTGGGAGGGCTCGGTGAAATCAAGTCCCTCTTTCCTGAAGAAACTGGCCACCTTTGAGTGTGCGTGGAGCGCTCGCGTACTGTGAAGATGGCTTGGCATGTGCAACCTTTGCTAAACACGCCCATGTTAGCAAACATGGGCGTGTTAGTAAACATGGGCGTGTTTACTAACACGCGCATGTTTAACGGAGCTTGTGCTGTTGGGGTTGGCGTCTCCGCTTTCCATAGCCCGCTATGCACTGGTGTGCGATAGCGCAGCTCTGGAAAGCGTTGTGGAACCCACAGGCTCCACAATCGCTCTCGCTTGATCCCTGATGCCTACTGCGATGGTGCAGCGTCTTCAACCTCAACAGCCGTTTCGTAGCGCACTTCGATGAGCTTGAGGTGGTTCTTCTTCAAGAACAGAGAAGCCGTCGCCAGCATCGCTGCATGCATCTCGCCATCTACCGGCAGTCGATATGCCTCCAGTATGGTTTTGACCACCCTGGCGTAGGCCTTGTTGAAGTCGGCGCCGGTGACCATCACACAGGTGCGCAAATGCGCCGGGTGTTGCTTGGGCAGAATGGTGATGCTCATGACTGCCCCGCGCCGCGTCGAGGGCTTGCAGTAGAAGACACCAGCTAGCGTGCCGTCCTTGGCGAACAACTTTACCGGGCCATAGTAGGCAACAAGCCTGGCCTCCTCGCTCTCGTAGACGCGGGTTTCGGTGACCGTTGCCATCTCGCCCAGGGCGGGCACCCCGGCCCGCTGCCAAACGATGCTAGGGAGGCCGTTGACGGTTCCCCACTCGCGCGGGTACATCTTGCCTAATTTCATGTGAATTTTCTCCGTGGAGGACGAAGGGCGCCCTCCTGGTAAGGCAGGAGGTGCCCTTCGTAAGTGTTGAATTTGCGGCCTCCATGAGGCAGCTACGCGACTGCCACAACGGCAGTCATCTTTGCGTCGATCAGGCCGCCAAGAGATCGCCCTGCACCTGCAGCACCGGCTTGAAGTTGCCGGGGAGCCAGGTGGCGCACGCACTTGGCAACCTGGTCAGGCGCCACAGTTCTGACGCCTGCGACGGCAGGTCCACCTCGAGCGTGGACCCTGTGCGTTTTGCGGGAAGGTGATTCCCGATTTCTTCGCAGCACTGGCGCTGATACACGCTGTCCAGCTTTACCGAGAGGTCAACGATGACCTTGGTTCCAGGCGGCACCATGGGAGCCGACTGGATTGCTTCGCGAAACCGCCGAATGGAGCGGGCGTAGCTGCCGGGATGTGTCAGCTCTGTGGCCCAGAGGCTTTCCACGAACTGGCCCAAGAGCTGGTACTCCCAACCGCCGCTGCGCCAGCTGCCGTCATCCTGCTGGACCAGGCGGGTGTCGCCATCGACCTTGAGGAATGCCGGGATCCGCGAGGTAGCCGCAGGTCCTTGAAGGGAAGGGGAGTAGCCCAGATCCGGCCGCGGGCCGCCCGCGCGCATGGAAGTGATGATCCGCCAGGGCGAAAGTGGCCCGTCCCCGTAGATGCAGGAAACGAGCTTGCTTTCAGCGTGGAGTGTGCTCAGGAAGCACAGGCCGGCTTCAAGATCCTGTGCCAACTCACCGCGTCCGTTTGCGACGAGATGGGCGAGCACCTTGGGCGCGTCGTCGGCCGGGATGCTTTGATCCCATCCTTTGGCAATGCGCAGCTGGACCGGTTGGTCCTCTTGTTGGAGAGGGCAGGCCAGCTGCTTGAGCCAGTCCGCGATGTAGTGCTCCGGTGCGTCGCGGCCGCCGCGCACCTGCAGGGCTCCGCTGACGCAATTTGCAGCCATGCCGAATATCCGGCGAAGAACCGTTGCGATGGGGCCGATCGAAATGCACGACCAGCGAGGAGTGTGCGGGAACACGTTCTTCTCGTAGGTTTGCTCGTGGAGCACGTAGATGGTTTCTCCGCTATCGGTCGCGGTGAAGGCGAAGGCTTGCTTGCCCGTACTGACGGTTGCACCCATGGTGCTCTCCTTGAAGGTGTACCGAGAGCACCATCCCGACGGGATCTGGTGTCCCGGTGGGTTTGAATGAGTGGGCCTGGGGCCCAAAGTGACGTCGACTGCAGGCGATCAAGCCTGATGCTTCGATGTCGACCAGGTGGACCACAGTCCGCTGCCTGGTAGTGAAGCTCCCGCGAAGGCGAGGGCAGGGCGCTGGTTGTTTTTGCTCCTCAGCTCGGAGACTCCCTCGGTCGAAACCGTGAGAAATGACCGGCCATTCTATCGGCGCACTGGGGTTGGTCCAAGCCCGTGAGGTGTTGGCTCGAAATTCAGCCGGATCCTGGCTTGCCCTCGCTATCCTTGCGACGTATGTACATTGAACTGCATCGCACCTTCCGAGAACTTGAAGCACCTGGGCGGGGTGGCGATGGATACGTACTTCAGCCCGGTAGTGAGACCCTTTATTTGTCCGCGTTGCTTGAGTGCCGCCGGGTAGTCATGCTGGCGGAGGGAGGTTCGGGCAAGACTTGGGAGCTGCAGGAGGTAGCACGCCGGCTGCGCGGCGAGGGCAGGGCGGCATTCTTTCTCAGACTTGAGCATGTGGCCGACGGCTTCGAGACTGCCCTCGACGTCGGACACATCGACGATTTCGAAGCATGGCTGGCAACCCAGGAGCCCGGCTGGTTGTTGCTCGACTCTGTCGACGAGTCGCGGCTGCGCTCACCGCAGGATTTCGAGAGGGCGGTGCGCAAGGTCAGTGCGAAGGCCGCCAAGGCGTTGGACCGCACGCACATTGTGGTGACGGGTCGGCCGTCGGCGTGGCGTCCAAGGTCGGATCTTGACCTGTGCAATCGACTGTTCGCTCACTCCAAAAATCACGGCGTGCAGCCCGGCCAGGCCACGGAGTCAACTGATGAATTCAAGGTGGTCAGGCTGGAGCCACTAACCTCCTCGCAAGTGGAGGTCTATGCTGCCGCAGCGGGAATCGGGGAGATCACTCCGTTCCTGGAGGCCATCCAACGGGCTGACGCATGGTCTTTCACCCAGCGCCCTCAAGACCTGGAAGAGCTGGTGGGTTTCTGGAAGGAGAAGGGGCGGATTGGCTCGCGGTTGGAACTCATGTCCTCAAGCGTTCAGCGTCGCTTGCAGGACAGCCAGGACCGCGAGGTAGCGCGCCCTCTTGCCCAAGCCCGCGCGCAAGAGGGGGTGGAGACGCTCGCGGCCGCCCTTGTGCTCACGCGCAAGCAAAACATCCAGGTTCCCGATGGGCATCGGTCCGGGTCAGGGCTAAACGCTCGCGACGTGCTGGGATGGGATGCCGGAGAAATCGCTGGGTTGCTGCAGCTTTCGCTGTTTGACCCGGACGTCTATGGCACCGTCCGCTTCCATCACCGATCTGTCCTGGAGTATCTCGCTGCGCACTGGTTCCGCAGGCTGCTTCAGCAAGAGGTCTCCCGCCGCCGGGTCGAAGATCTCTTCTTTCGCGTTCAATACGGGCTTCAGGTAGTTGCGCCCTCGCTGCGTCCCCTGTTGCCTTGGCTGGCCATATCCGACCGGCGCATCCTTGCGCGCGTGCACCAGATTGCTCCTGAGATCTTGTTCGAAGGCGGGGATCCGGTGCAGCTCCCGACCGCTGTGCGAAGCGCCGTCTTGACTGATGTATGCAATCAGCTGGCTGCCGGTCTATCCAACCACACGCCAGCCACCTTCAGCGCCATCCAGCGTTTTGCGTCCTCGGATGTTTCCGAGACAGTGCGAAGGCTGGCCAGGGAGTACAAGGGTCGGGAGGAAGTCGCCGGCTTTCTCATGGGCATGGTGTGGCAGGGGCGAATTGATGCCGCTCTTCCCGAGGCGCTTGAGATCGCTCTGTCAGCCGAAGCTCCTTCGGGTGCTCGCCGCGCGGCCTTTCGGGCGGTGGATGCGGTCGGAACCGTGAGTGACATGGCACTGGTTCGCAGCGAATTCGCCTCGGAGGGTAGTGGCTTGGACCGTCGTTGTATGGCCGAATTGGTGAGCCTCGTGGCAAAGCCTGACGCCGCGACTCTTCAATGGCTGATGGACTGCATTCCTCGCCTGGCAGATACCGACAAGCAGCGCACCACGGGCTTGGCGGGCGCAACGACACAGTTCTTTGAGCGAATTGACTTGGCTTTGATCCCAAGTGCGCTCGATCGGCTATACGAGCTGGTGCTCGAACCTCCGTTGTTCGATCGGAGCGACTACAGCCTCTCGATCCGCCACCGGTGGCTGCGCCGGCCCGTAGGAGCTTTGCTGAAGCGGCTTATCCAAGAACGTCACGAGACTGCGCTCAGGCCGAGTGCAGTAGGGGCCCTGCACGTGCTTGTACTGGACACCCACTACGACCAGGAGGTTACAGGCGTAAGAGAGATGAATCTGCCGCAGCTGGTGACGGCCTGGCCGGACCTTAAATGGGCGTGGTTCTGGCACCTTGTGGCACGCCTGCGGTCAGAACGCAAGGTTGTGGACACCTGGCTGGCCCGGGCGCTGATGCACCCGGTAGGATGGGACGCGCACGACTTTGATCGGGGCATTGGCGCCATTCTCGAAAGTGAGATCGTTGAGGACCAGAGAATGGCACTGGAGCTCACTTACTCGCTGTTTGTGCAAGCTGGGCGGCCTCAAGCTCTGCAAGAGCGGTTGGAGAAAGTCGCCTATGACAACCAGGTGCTCGCGACGCGCCTGCAGCAGCTTGAGGCACCTCCCGAACCAGACGCAGCGCTTCAAGAGCTGGAACGGCAGAATTCCGAGTGGACACAGCGCCAAATGGAGAGGGCGGAACTGGCCCGGCAGCAGCGCCGCGAAAATGCAGCATGGCTCAACAGCCAACTGGAATCGTTGCGCAACGCGGGTGGAGTCGATCCTTCCCACGTTAGTCAGGAGCAGGAGTTCCTGCTCGAGGTGATGCGCGAGACGGAACAGGGCAATCACTCGCGCTGGACGCGAGCCGACTGGCGCTGCCTGGAGGCCGAGTTCGGCGCGGCCGTGGCCCTTGCGTTCCGGGATGGCATGGTAGCGTTTTGGCGCAAGCATGTGCCACAGCTGCTATCTGAAGGTGCAGAGGTGAACAGAATGCCGAGTGCTGACCTGTTCGGCTTGGCAGGTCTGACTGTCTACGCGACAGAGGCCGAGGCGTGTATGGAGTCGCTCTCTGCAGCAGAGGCACAGGTGGCTTTCCGATACGCCTTGAAGGAGTTGAATGGGTTCCCAGATTGGTTTCCCACGCTGTTTGCTGCCCACCCGCAAGCCCTTACAGGCATGTTGGTTGCTGAGATCGAGTTTGAACTTCAGATGATGGGTACGGAGGCTGCCAACCAATATGTGATTGCTCGCGTTCGCCACTGCAGAGAGTGGCTTGCGCCCTACTTGGCGCAGGACATTTTTGACTTGCTGTCCAGGCAATCGCCAGGACGCATCGAGCTGCTGGAAGATCTGCTGGCAACCCTCCAGGTGTCGGATCTTCCCGATGAAGCCATCGCGGCATTGGCCCAGCATCAAATGGGCGCTGGCAATCCCTTGCACCGCGCTCTGTGGGCAGCAGCGTGGACCAGTGCAGACCCAACCCCCGCTATTGACGCCGTTGAGCGTCACCTAACGCTGATGGGCGACGCACCACAGCGGACCGAATTCGCGATGCAGTATGTGTCCCACCTGCTGGGAAACCGGCGGTCCTTGTCACGCATGCGCGGCGCGTACCGGTCGCCGAAGGTGCTGAAGCGGCTGTACCTGATAGTCCATGAGCATGTGCGGGCTGACGACGATATCGACCGCTCTGGAAAGGGGGTTTACTCACCCGCCATTCGCGATGACGCCCAGGAAGCCAGGGAGGACCTCGTGCGGCTGCTCAAAGAAATTCCTGGGCGCGAGGCCTTCTTGGCGCTGGACGGCCTTGCTCAAGAGCATCCGCGTGCTGAGTACCGCATGTGGATGGCGCGAGAGACGATTGCTAAAGCTCAAGCCGACAGCGAACGTGACGCATGGAACGAAGCGCAGGTGCGCGAGTTTGCTGAGAAGTACGACCGTGCACCGGCCAGCCACCGCGAGCTGTTCGACCTGGCGGTGAGCCGTCTGATCGACCTGAAAAGCGAGACGGAGGACGGTGACCACAGCCTCGCGTTGGTGGTCATCCTCACGGAGCGGGAGACGCAACTGCGCATCTGGATCGCAGGGTGGTGCAGCCAGCACGCCCATGGCCGCTTCGATATTCCGCAGGAGCACGAACTGCCCGACGGTAAACGTCCCGACCTGCGGTGGACTTGTTCGACGTTCACGGGCGCTGTCCCGACTGAATTGAAGATTGCCGACAACTGGACGGGCCCGCAGTTGTTTGAGCGGCTTGAAGGGCAACTCGCTGGTGACTATTTGCGGGACAAGGCGGCCAGCCTCGGAATCTACCTGTTGGTGTGGCGAGGAGTGAAGCAGAGATGGGCACTGCCTGACGGTAGCTTCGTGGATTTCCCGACGCTGATCGCAGCGCTGCAGACGCATTGGAAGTCCGTGGCCGACACGCATCCGGGCGTTGAAGAAATTCAAGTGATTGGCATCGACCTGTCGAAGCGTGGGGAGCGGGTTGGGAAGTCTGCGACCACGTTGGTGACAACAACGTAGACCAACGCGGAAACGGCGCGACCTCTTAGCGTAGCCAGATAGCTGGGCTTCGATCGTGCTTGGTGCGCGGAAGCACCAGGCTGGCTCGTTTGTTAAAATTTATCTGGTTTGATACATCAATAGATACGATCTATCTTATGTTAAATAGTTAGCTAATTAACTAAATATCATATCTGGTTCGTTCTCAGATTTCAAGTGACCGTCGGTGGCAACTTCGCAAGCCTCTTAGGTTCCAGCGTCCCAGGCGAGCCTGCTGACTGCTGAGCGATCGCCGAATAGCTGAGTGCCACTGCCTTCGGCTACATGTGGCTGAAATGCGAGGCCCAACAATGCGCCGAGACCACCCGCCCCCAATGAACTCCGCTTTCCGACGCTACGGGAATAGCCCATTCAGGTCTACCGGAGTGCGTCAAGCAAAGCTATGCTCTGCGTTACAAGATCTCACATCCAATCCACATCCAGCGGCCATGACCCAGCACAGCAATTCGATTCGACCGGTCGACCATGAGAACGGCAGCGTTTTCACCTTCTCGCGGATGTTCGGTACACATGGCCCACACCTCATCGACGGCAAACGTCTTGACCAGCTCACCGGCGTGGATCTCCTTCTTGATTCGAGCACTTCAGTGGTGTCCCAGACCAGCTACGCTACGACAACATCGAATGCGACTGGTGTCCTCGGCCGAGCGGTTGTAGGCGGATTAGTGGCTGGCGGCGTCGGTGCGTTAGTCGGCGGCACTACAGGAGCAAAAACGACAACGTCTGCAGGATCTTCTGTCGAATCTATAAACACGCAGCTCACTGTCAAGCTAACGTTCGAGGCGGGACAAACCATACACGCCGTGGTAACTGACTTGGCTGCTTACCACTGGCTACTCAGCTTTCCAGGCAAGCCCCCCTCCACAAGCGAGGAGCTGGAAATCGCCAAGGCCCAATCTGTCGTCACAGGCGCCGCCAATGTGCTGGATGAAAGGGCTGAGCGCTACCTCCCCAACGCCACGTTCCAAGGGTCGAGCGCGATGTTGCCCATTGGGGTTACTGGTTTGGTACTCGTGGCGATATACATGCTTGCATTTCCGTCAGGGATATTTTGGTTCGTAGCATTTTTGATAATTGCATTCATTTCCTGTGTTCTGGTGAGTGCGATGATTGAGAGCGGAGATGAAAAGAGGCGTGCAGCTTTCAACGCCGATAGAGCAAGGCATAAAGAGCATATTATTGCAGAGCTCACCAGAGGGCGTTCTCCAGGCGCTCCAGGTTACGCCGAGTTCACACCCGACCGTCCTTAATGAGAGCAAATTAGGGATGATGTTTCCCTTTCTACGAGTTGTGCAATCTGACAATTGCACCTCTCGAAAAGTATCCATAAGCAAGTTGCTAAGCCCCATTTAATGAAGTTTTCCATCAGATTTGAAGCCCCTCACAAGCGGATAGTTAGCGCACCAATGCTTGTTCTTCCACTGCTCGCGTTAACAGCGTGTCAAACGCCGCTCGAGCGGGATGAGCGCCAGAAGGCGGCTGTATGTAAGCGCCAAGTCGAGTGGGCAATGCAGAAGATTGCCGCCCACGGCCACGACAAGCCGTCTCTGTTCGTCGACTCTTATGAGGCTGCTGTACACGCGTCACGTGTTCCGCTTCACCAACGCTATGTGTCAGTAGTTAGCGATCTCGCCGCCGCTCTGGCGGAGCCACCCACACGACTTCCAGAGGCACGCGGCCATATCGCCAACAAAGAGCTGTGCAACTCAGCAGGTGATGTTGCAATTGACAACCCTACTCACCCTGACATTCGTTTGTGGGAAAGTAAGAGGAGCGCTGAACGTGCGACTGCCGTGCAGGCTTTGCGAACGACTGCTCTTGAAAAATGGGATTCGACCATTCGGGACGACGCTCAGCAGCGGCTGAGCGAACTTATGCAGGCCTCTACGTCAATTAAAACTACCAATAGCAATGGAGTGAAGGTCGATCAATTTATTCTGAAAAGAGGTGGCGTCATTTCCTGCACGACCACCGTCCCGGATAATTCAGCCCCTGTATTCAAATGCGATGGAAAGCTTTGAGATAAACGCCGCTGTAGTTTCGTTTGAAAATTGGAAAATGGTTTACTTGATTAAAAACTAAAGATGCTGAAATTTTCCTCATTGATTCTACTGGCCCCATTGAGCTTCGTGTTGTCGTCCTGTTCAGATAGTGCAACCATTGAGGCCCCTGCCGCAGCCGCGGCAAACAAGTCATTCGTGGACAAACATATTGCGTTGAAGGATCTCGCGATTGGCATGAACATCTCAAAGATAAAGAATGCCAAAAAGATTTCAGGGCAAACCTACATGTTCGACATGGAATACTATGGGGGAAAGCGAAATTTCATGGCGTCTGTCAACGACAAGGGCGAGGTGTTTAACTTTAAGACCACCGTCGATGGCTCCTTTAACGCCCTGCAATCTGCGCTGGAAGAAAAGCTCACGGCTGACAATGCCAAACCAGTTGCCTTCGACTGCAAGTCGAACACGTTCAAGCCGGACAGTAGCGCCGATATCAGTATCAAAACCTGTAAGGTGGCTGGTCCTTCGGAGTCTTTAAAGATCGAGGAAATGCGCATGCAGCCCACCGCCAAAGTTGCTGGCCTGAATCAGCTGCCGACGGTCGTACTTTCGGTTGAACTAGAAGGCACCCAGCTCGCGGCCGATGTGAACGCGGCACAAGAAAAAGCGAAGGGTGATGCAAGGCGTTCGCAAGACACCGCAAGGAAACAAGACCTTTAGGGCGATTTCGCACACCCGAAGGTCAACGAGGGCTGTTTTGCCGACGCGTTACTAGCTTTGCTGCTGTTTCCGCCGATACCTTGTCAGCTTTCCAACCGGGAAGTCTGTTGCTAGCTTTCCAACCTTTTGTTCGACACCTCGCCAAGATTACTGCGGCTTGTTCGACAGCTCGCTACCTTTATTCCCGGTTTTGCGACTGGGCCCCAATTGGCCTGCAGCCCCTCTTGTCCAGCTCTTACTTGTTCGGGCACGGCGGACCTAGCAGGAGGGTGCAGTAGAGGTTCCGTGATAGCACTACCTAGACGCTAACCACCATGATCCATCAGAACCGAAACCCCGTGAGGCACGAGGCAGACAACCACTCCATGCGCTTGGCGGTGCTGATCGATGCGGACAACGCGCAGGCTGCCGTCATCGATGGCCTGCTCACCGAGGTGGCAGGCCTTGGTGAAGCAGTCGTGAAGAGGATCTACGGCGACTTCACCTCCCCGCACAGCGCAGCCTGGAAGAAAGTGCTGCAGCGCCATGCGATCAAACCGGTGCAGCAGTTCGCGTACACCACGGGCAAAAACGCCACCGACAGCACGCTGATCATCGACGCCATGGATCTGCTGTACACGCGAAGTTTCGATGGATTCTGCTTGGTCACAAGCGACAGCGATTTCACCGGCCTGGCCATGCGCATCAGGGAAGAAGGCCTTCAGGTGATCGGCTTCGGTGAGAGCAAGACACCGGAGGCATTTCGGAACGCCTGCCACCGCTTCGTGCTGACAGAGATCCTGCGGCCCGGCAATGACCTGGTACCGCCGGCTGCGGCCGCGGAGAGCGAGGCCCCTGCGGTGGCCGCCAGCAAAGCCATCGTGGTTGACCAGGTCGTGCCCAAACCCGAGGTGCCCAAGCAATTCCTCCTGACTGCCCTTGAGCAGACCAGCGACGACGCTGGGTGGGCTCACCTGGGCGCTTTCGGCGGATATCTATCGAAACTGCAGCCGGATTTTGACTCGCGCCTTTACGGCTTCAAGAAGCTTTCCGACTTGGTCCGGTCCATGAGTGACGTTCTCGAGCTGGAGGATCGCCCACCGTCGGGCCCCGGGCTCAAGCAGCTCTACGTCAGAGCCAAACGCGGGTAATGGCTTCCTGGCCACGCATACTGGACGCCCCTGTTCGGGGTACCTGCGGCCGGCGGCGGTGTAGGTGATCGTGCTGCTCCGCTAGTACCTTTGATGGCGTTGTCAGTGGCAGCAGCCGGCGACGGGACAAGCTGGAGCTGTCAAAAAACAATGCCCGGGACTGCGAGAGTCCCGGGCATTTCTGATCTGGCTTGTCAGCCAAAGAGCGCCAGCTGATCGGCTGGCTCGAAGCGGAGAGCGGTGGTCACCTTCGCCGAGGCGTGGGCCGTTTCGTTCGGGCGCTTGAGCACCATAAGCATGGTCGGCACATCCGTGCCTGCCGCAGAGAACTCCCCTGCAGGCCGTTCCTCGACGTGGACAGCATGCTCCTCGACGAACTGTGCAAACACCCTGCTAGGTCCGTCCTTGGCCTTGACCCAGTGCGTTGACGTGATGCCTGCGAACAGGCCGCCAGGCTCCAAGAACTGGAAAGCATGCCGCATGTGGACCGCGTCTCGCCCTCCTGAGAACGGAGGGTTCGCTGCGATCCTGCTGTACAGCTTGCCGGGCTTGACCTCCAGGAAGTCCGCCGGTCCTTCGATGCTGAAACCCAGGCGCTGCAGGTGCGACACGTTCTCTGGCATGAGCTCGTAGCAGGTGATCGCATCCTTGCCCAAGACTTCGGCTGCGGCCATGGCCAGAGCACCCTGCCCTGCGTGCGGCTCAAGCATGGTCATGCCAGGCTTGAGGTCCAGCAGCTGGATCAGGCGTGATGAGAGCTCCGGTGGCGTCCAGAAGAACTCGTAGCACTTGCGTGTGAGCACCGTGCCTGTCTCTGCAATGGCGGCAAGCTTGTCCTTCGGCGAATGGTCGAAGACGTGCGCTTGCCTGCCGGTATGCCAACGTCCACCGAGCTCGATGAGCAAGGCATTGACCTTGGCGTAGAGCCGGCTGTCGAGTTGCCCAGCGAGTCGGACCTCCGTGCCATCGATGCTCGCATCCGCGAGAGCATCGCGAACAGCGGGGTCGACCTTGGCCGGCCGCACCGCGTACTTGGAAGCGCGCACCTTGGGCACACCACGCTTTTCTGCGGTGGTCGCAGCCGGGCCCATAGGCGGCTTGCTGCCCACCGACCAACTGCGCCCAAGCGCCCTCACCTCTGCTGGGTGCTCGACGCCTTCCACCTCGATGGTGAAAGCCGAACCGCGGGGGTCCGGATGCAGAATGACCTTGGTCAGCCCGCGCCCGCTGCTGACCAGTTTGCTTAGGCGCTGCTCAAGCGCGACCATGAGGACTGCGCCATTGGCCGAGCCATTGAAGCAGGCCAGGCGGGCGCGATCCCACTCTTGCGCGAGTGCGAGCACCTCTGATGTGAGTGCAGTCGCCTCTCCCGGCCGTGCGCGGTTGAAGCGTGACCAGGTGCACCAGATTCCGTCGAGGCAGGAAGTCCGATGGTCGAACTCCTCTTCGGTCAGGGTGAGCTGATCTGCTTCCTGGCCCAGGGCCTGCAGCACCAGGGCAATGTCGGGCGGCAGGTCCGCCAAGACCGAGACGGTCATGCTTTCCGCGCCAGTGCGAACGCTTCGGAGCACTGCTTGGCCATCGACCAGCAGCGTTCGGGATTCGACGCCAGGATCAGCTTCCACGTGCCAGCCAACGTCATCGTTTTCGTAGCCGTAGCTGCCAGGAACCAAAGACTCGACCGCAAGAATCGCGGAAATGCCGTGGGTCGCTTGAGAAATGAGGTCCAACTGAGGACGCATGCAGGTTCTCCAAAAAATGGAGGGACCTGGCCCATGGGACAGGTCCCAATGGGTGGTGGTTTGCCGCGCGCCTGGAGACAGGGGCAGCTCGGGAACGTGAAAGGACCAGCTTGCGGCGGGCCAGTCAGAACGACGTGGGGATGGGATATCCGACGGGGTCAGATCTGCCCAAAGGGCAGCAGTGTTGACTGCGACTTGGTGGCCCAGGTGCGGTCGGGGTGCGCAAACATGCGCTACTTCACGGGGTACGTGACGCTGACCAGCATTCTACGATCGAGGCAGGGGACTGTGCTAGCGCTTAAGGTGTGCATGCAGCGCATGCTCGGCTGGAGTAAGTAGTTCTCGGGCACTATCTAAGGCCCATCGCAAATCATGTTGCGCTCAGCCCAATAGAGGCTTCCAAATGCCACAAGCGCAGTCAGCAATACAGAGGCCGGCGCCTCCAAAGCAAGTTCCGACCAGCGTTGCCAAGATGCAAGAGCGATGCCCGCGCAGCCAAGAAGCGCTGGTACTCTGAAAAGCTTCATGAGCGCTACAAGCAAGTCGGCCCGAAGAGGGTGTCTCGTGCCAATCTGGCGGTACACGGTCCGCGCTGCCCAATAAGCCAACAGATTCGAGGTAATCCAATAGCCCATGAAGACTATGCACACTTGGACCCAGAATCCGAACGGGCCCAGCTGATACGGCGAGACGAGTGCGGCCGCTGCGATGAAGCCTGTGACCGCATAGCCGGTGTGAAGCATCGCTCGCAGAGCGGCCAGACGGAGAAGTGTGCGGTCCATGGGCCGATACTTGGTGGGCATAGATGTCACTTTGGTCGGCGCGGCTGTTGGCACCTTCGGTCAGGCTGCGGCCAGCTGATAGCCGACGTTGTTGATTGCGTGGTCGTTCAATCCTCTCATCTGGATCAGGCCTGGGAGCGAGTTGGCCAGCGCGGAGCAGGCCCTCGACACGCTGACTGCATGTTCGAGGGCGGCCACGTGGCTCACGCCCTTCCCCAACGCAAGGGTTGCGCGTGCGATGGTCAGTGGGCCGTGCTTTCCAGCACTGAGGCTGCCCAGTAACAGGCCAGCCTGGGAGCGCGAAAGCGGCGCGAATTCACCGACCTCCCTGAACGCTACTTGCCGAGGCAAGTTCTCCGAGATGTCGCCGAAGATCGCGAGCGATGTCACGATGCCGCCGGCATCGTTCAGCACCACCAGCGTGGCGCCGTCGCTCTGGTGAATGCACACGAGAACACGTTCCATGGCTCCGGCAGGGCCCACGGGGAGGCTCACGAGCGCTGCCCTGCCCTCAAGTTCGTAGTCGGTGCTCAGCATGCCTTGCGCCCCTTGGTCAACACCACGCGCTGCGCGCCGTACAGGCCTGCGATGACGAGGACCGATGCGATCAGCACCACTGCGGGCATGTCCACCACCGGATCCGACCACGTGCGCCGGGTAGCCACTGCAAACAGGATGCAGCCGATCAGCGTGGGCACGCGCAGCAGCGCCATGTAGGCGAACAGCAGGTTTGCGCGTTGCCGCGCGAGCCCCCCTTCCTGCCCTGCGCCGGTCTTGGCCGTCAAAAGGGTCCAGAGCAGCCCAGTTCCCGCGAAACCATTCACGACCACCGCGGTCTGCGTCTTGAACGCATACAAATCGGCGCCTGCGAGAGATGCGGATGCGGTGGCAGCGGCTACGATCGCGACCGCGTAGGCGGTGTGGATGGACTCGCGCTTTGCAGCGGTGAGAAAGGTCGGCGAATGCCAGATGCGATTGTGGAATGGGCTTCGTACGGAGGGCATGGATTGTCTTGAGGCAGATGACGTTTCCACCATATCGCGCCAGGCCTCCCCGTTGGCCCCCTAAACGACCCGACCGGGGGAGCATCTCCCCTTTTTCGCGACTTGACGCCTTCTCGTTCGGGCGTAGGCTTGTACGAAAGATCACCAGGAATTGACACCATGACCGAAGAAATCAGCACCTCTCCCGACGGCACCGTGACCCTCACACCAAAAGGCCTGCGGATTCTCAAGCTCACCTGGGCCACTGCGCTTTTCGGAGCCGGCGCAACGGAGGAGACCCAGTACCCAAGTCTCGATGCGGCAAAGACCGCTGTGGATCTGATGTTGGCAGGTGTCCTTGAAGCGGACGGTACGGTGGCGGCCGCAGCTGACGCGACGATGGACATGAGGCTTCGTCACTAGGCTGCAGAGCAATCTGAGTTGGAAAGAGGCTCCCGGAACCTGGAACGACTACAAGCCTTCCGCGCTCCTCGAACCGCTACGCAAGTTGATGGGCGCCCAGGTCGATGCACAGCATCTCGATTCGGCGGTCAAGGCTGGCTGTTCGGTTTTCCTCACA
>NZ_CAXURB020000001.1:6917500-6973104 GCF_964253575.1 Acidovorax sp. LjRoot118 | reverse complement strand
CCCAGCGACAGGCCCGAGCCGAAGTCATAGGCACCGCCGACGCTGTAGTCGATGTAGTTGGGGGCCACGATGTCACCGCCGAAGCGCGTGTAGCCCACAGCGGCCTTGAGCGTGATCTTGGGCGCCACTTCCTGGGCGAACGCCAGATTCAGGTAGCCGGTGTTGCGGCCCTTGAAGCCAGGACCGGCGTAGGCAAAGTAATCCTTGGACAGGGTGTGCGAGTACTTGGCCGTCACGGGGCCGAAGGTGGCGGCGCCATAGACTTCGGTGGTGTTGCCGTTGCTGTTGCCGGGGTAGATGTAGGTCAGGGCACCCACGTCCAGGTCGACGGAGCCGGCCTTGAACTTGTAGCCGCCGTAGATGTCGGACTCGATGGAGTTGCCCGAGAGCCAGTCGACGCTGGAGTTCCAGTTGCCGACGTAGAAACCGGATTCGCCGAAGGCGTAGTCGAAGCCGCCCTGGATCGCGGGCTTGATGGCCCGGGCCTTGGAGACATCCTGGTCCTGGCCACGGAACTTGTAGTTCGAGGTCAGGGTTACGCTGCCGGTGAGCTGGGCGCTGGCCAGCAGGGGAAACGCGGCCAGCAGGGCAACAGCGAAAGGGGTGCGGGGAAATTTCATGGAGTGCAATCAAACGCAGATGGACAGGGGCTTGAGCGTAGGCAGGCGCCCATAAAGACCGCATAAAGACTTCGGCACCTGGCGTAAAGCTTTTGCCAGAAATGCCGCCCAGCCACCCGCGCGTACGCACCGCCATGCGATGCAATGGCAAGATCGTTGCCATCCCCCTGCGCCCGGAGCCGACATGCTGATCAACTGCGTTGTCTATGAAAACGGAACCAAGCTTGCCGACATCCCCGTCAGCGAGATCGGCGAGCACATCGCCTTGCCCAATTGCTTCGTCTGGGTGGCCCTGCACGATGCCACCGAACAGGAGCTGGCCAAACTGCAGCAGGCCTTCCACCTGCACCCGCTGGCCATCGAGGATGCCCAGCACGGCCACCAACGGCCCAAGGTGGAGGAGTACGGCGACTCGCTCTTCGTGGTGCTGCACCTGCTGGAGATCGATGGCCTGAACGCCACGCCGGCGCGCATCGGCGAGCTCAATGTCTTTGTGGGCAGCAACTACGTGATCTCGGTGCGCAACCGCAGCGAGCAGGGCTTCACCGACGTGCGCCAGCGCTGCGAGCGCGAGCCCGAACTGCTGGCCACCGGGCCGGGCTTCGTGCTCTACGCGCTGATGGATGCGGTGGTGGACCGCTATTTCCCCGTCATTGACGCGCTCGAAGTCGAGCTGGAGACCATCGAGCAGCAGATCTTCTCGTCCCAGGGCGAGGCGCGCGGCAGTGTGCAGCGGCTGTATGCGCTCAAGCAGCGGCTGACGGTGCTCAAGCATGTGGTGGCACCGCTGCTGGAGAGCGCGGGCAGGCTGCACGGCGGGCGCGTACCGCAACTGTGCAACGCCTCGCAGGAGTATTTTCGCGACGTGGTGGACCACCTGGGCCGCATCAACGCCTCCATCGACACCATCCGCGACTCCATCGGCACGGCCATTCACGTCAACCTGTCGATGGTGACCATCGAGGACGGCGAGGTCGTCAAGCGCCTGGCCGCCTGGGCCAGCCTGTTCGCGGTGTGCACGGCCTTCGCCGGCATCTGGGGCATGAACTTCGAGCACATGCCCGAGCTCAAGTGGCGCTATGGCTATGCGGCGGCCCTGGCCGCCATCGGCGCTGCGTGCGGTTTCCTGTACTACCGGTTCCGCAAGGCCGGCTGGCTCTGACCCTCTCTGCGCCAAAGGTGCAGAGAGGGTCAGAGCCACCGCCTTCGGGTCAGGACGGCTTGGCCAGCCCCAGCTTCTCGACCAGCGCTTTCTCGCGTGCGAAGGTGTCCTGCGCAAACTTCTGGTAGGCCGAGGTGCTCATGTACATGGGCACCATGTCGTAGCGGGCCAGGGCCGTGCGGTAGCTTTCCTGCTCCATGGCCTTCTTGAAGGCGTCGTGCAGGCGCTTGACCACGGCGTCGGGCGTGCCCTTGGGCGCGCCGATGCCGAACGGCGAGTTCTGCACCAGGTTGAGTCCAAGCTCCTTGAGCGTGGGCGCATCGGGGAACTTGGCCAGGCGCTCGGCCCCCCAGGTGTTGAGCACGCGCAGCTTGCCCGCCTCGACCTGCGGCGCAAAGCCCGTGGAGTCGGCCGCGGCCATGATCTGCCCGCCCAGAATGGACTGCATCAGGTCGGCGCTGCCCTTGTAGGGCACATGCAGCAGTTCCAGCCCCAGTTGCTGGGCAATGAGCTCCATGGTCAGGTGCGGGCTGGTCATGGTGCCGGTGGAGCCGTAGCTGAGCTTGCCGGGATTGGCCTTGGCCCAGGCCACGAAGTGCGTCCAGGTCTTGAGCTGCGAGTCGGCGGGCACCACCAGGCCGAAGGCGTAACCCGTCACGTTGAGCACGTAGGCGATGTCCTTGACCGGGTCCCAGTTGATCTTGGTGGTGTAGGGCAGGCGGAACACACCGAGCGGAATCTGCGCCACGGTGTAGCCATCGGGCGCCGCGCTTTGCAATTGCTGCGCGGGCAGCGTGCCACCGGCACCGGGCTTGTTTTCCACGATCACGGGCTGGCCCAGGATCTTGCCGGCGCTATCGGCCAAGGAGCGCATGGTGATGTCGGTGGGCCCGCCCGCAGGGAAGGCGATCACGAGCTTGATCGGCTTGTTCGGAAAGCTCTGGGCACGGGCCAGCAAAGAGGCGGGCGCGGCCACTGCGGCGGCACCCCACTGGATGATCTGGCGGCGGCGTTGCATGGTGGGATCCTTGGAAGACATAGATCCCTGCATTGGACTGCACTCCCGCCTGCATGGGCATGCAGGAAACTCCCTAGCTCCTGTCACCAATGAGGCACTCCCCTTCTACAGGCACTGTCACGCCTTGTAGGTAGACAGCAGGATGCTGGTCTCCGTATTGCCGATACCCGGCGTGAGGCGAATGCGCCCGAGCGCCATGTCGAAGGCCTCCAGGCTCTCGGCCCGCACCTCGGCCACGATGTCCCAGCGGCCATTGGTGCTGTGCAAGGTGCCTACCGCGGGCTCGCCGCGCAGCGCGCGGATGACCTCGGGCGCGGCATTGCCCTCCACGGCGATGCTCATCCAGGCCCGTATGCGCTGGGGCTCCGAATCGGGGCGCAGGCGCACGGTGTAACCGGTGATCACACCGCTGTCCTCCATCTTGCGCAGGCGGTTCTGCACCGTGCCGCGCGATACGCGCAGCTTTTGCGCGAGCACGGCCACGGGGGTGCGGGCATCCGTGCGCAGGATGCCGATGATTTCGCGGTCGGTGTCGTCAAGATTGCTCATAGTGATTCAGTGGCGTGGCATTGCGCCAATTTTCAGCGCATTTTGCCCAGTCTGATGGCTGTTGTGTAGCGCCGGCTCCCGGGAGAATTTCCGCTACCGCCCGCCATCCACCCGCCTGACTTCCATGCCCCAGCCCTCCGCCCAAGCCCCTGCCGCCGTCGTGATGGTGCGCCCGCACCGTTTTCACCCCAACCCCGAAACGGCGGCCGACAACGCCTTCCAGTCGCGCGCGGCCCAAACGCGCGACGCCGTCGCCCGCAGCGCCCACACCGAGGTGACCGCCGCAGCGGCCCAACTGCAAGCCGCCGGTGTGCGCGTGCACCTGTTCGACGACACCGGCGAGCGCGATGCGCCGGACGCGGTGTTCCCCAACAACTGGTTTTCCACCCACGCAGGCGGGCATGTGGCCCTGTACCCCATGTTCGCCGAGAGCCGCCGGCGCGAGCGGCGCGCCGACGTGATCGAGATGCTCAAGGCCGAATACCGTGTGCAGGATGTGATCGACTACTCGGGCCTGGAGCAGGACGGCTTGTTCCTCGAAGGCACCGGTGCCATGGTGCTCGACCACATCGCGCGCGTGGCGTACACCGCGCAGTCGAACCGCGCCAACCCGGTGGCGCTGGAGCGCTTTTGCACCCACTTCAACTACGAGCCCATGGCCTTTGCCACGGCCGATGCGCAGGGCCGGCCCTGCTACCACACCAACGTGATGCTGTGCATCGGCACCGACTTTGCGCTGGGTGGCTTCCACCTGATCAGCGACCCGGCACGCCGCAAGGCCGTACGGGATCGCCTCGCCGAATCGGGCCGCGCGCTGGTGGAGCTGAGCGCGCAACAGATCGGGGATTTCGCGGGCAACGCACTGGAACTCTCGGGCGCACAGGGCCGGGTGCTGGCGCTGTCGGCGCGCGCAGCGGCCAGCCTCACCGCCGAGCAGAAAGCCGTGATCGAGCGCAGCGCCGCCCTGCTCCCCCTGGCCGTTCCCACCATCGAACTCGCTGGAGGTTCGGTGCGCTGCATGCTGGCAGGCATCCACCTGGCGCGCAGGTGACAGCCTCGCGCTCCATGCGGTCTAGGATGAACGGCGCCGCAGGATCGACCCAACCACAACGACCGCAGGAGACACGACACCATGGCCACTGCCTTTTCCACCCTGATATCGGGCTACAGCTTTCTTGAGGCGCCGCGCTGGCGCGACGGCCGCCTCTGGCTGTCGGACTTCTACACGCACCAGGTGATCGCCACCGACATGGCGGGCCAGGTGGAAAAGATCACCGAGGTGCCAGGGCAGCCCTCGGGCCTGGGCTGGCTGCCAGATGGGCGGTTGCTGGTGGTCTCTATGCGCGACCGCCGTCTGATGCGCCTGGAGACCGACGGCACGCTGGCACAGCACGCCGACCTGTCGACCATTGCCACGGCCAACACCAATGACATGGTGGTGGACCGGCATGGCAATGCCTATGTGGGCAATTTCGGCTTCGACCTGATGAGCGGCGCCACGGTGAGCACTGCGCGCCTGGCGCGGGTGGCGCCCGATGGCACCGTGAGCGTGGTGGCCGACGGCCTGTTCTTCCCCAACGGCGCGATGATCACGCCCGACGGCGGCACCCTGATCGTGGCGGAGACGCTGGGCAACCGGCTCTCCGCCTTCAGCATAGCGGCCGACGGCAGCCTGGGGCCGCGCCGCGACTGGGCCACGTTTGCCCCCGCGCCCGAGGGCCAGGAGCTTTCGGCCGTGATGGCCCAGCTCAAGGTGGCGCCCGATGGCGCAACGCTCGACGCCGAAGGCGCCGTCTGGGCCGCAGACGCCCTGGGCCACCGCGTCCTGCGCGTGGCTGAAGGCGGCAAGGTGCTGGCCGAGATTTCCACCGGTGACATGGGCGTCTACGCCTGCACGCTGGGCGGGCCGGACGGCAAGACCCTGTTCCTGTGCACCGCCCCCGACTTTGCCGAGCATGCACGCAAGGCCGCCCGCGAAGCCGCGATCTGGACCACCCAGGTGGATGTACCCGGCGCAGGCTGGTAGCAAGCCCAGGCCCTGTTCAGCGCGGCGGTGCCTCGGCGTGCAGCTGCGCGTCACAGCCCACCCCGGCGGCAATCGAGCGCCGGGCCCACGCGGCCATGGCCCGCACCAGCCAAGGATGGGTAAAGCCGGTCACCCCGCCCGGATCGGCCACCATGCCGCACAGATAGCGGCCCTCGCCATCGCTCCAGCGCAACGCTGCGCACGCGCCGGTACGGCGGCGCGACACCAGCACACCCAGCGGGCAGGGCTCCGCCAGGCAGCACAGGCCGCAGCCATTGCAGGGCGCACCCTGTGCCGGCTTGGGCGGCGCCTCGGGGTGCAACCACACCACTTGGGGCGACGAATAAGGAGGCGAGGGCAGCATGGGGGTGACAAGGGAATGCCACTCCATTGTGACGGCGTTGCCGAAAAAAAGAGACCCCGTCCACCACCAGGATGAACGGGGCCAATGACCGGTGGGAGGGGACTCGCCGGCCGAGGGGGGAAACAAATTAGAGGAGGATGGTGCGCGGGTCAGCAGCCGAAAGGACGGTTGGGGCGCATGGGAATGACGCCGCTGACCTGCAGGGTGTTGCCCGAAGCGTCGGTGGCCGTGAGCGTTTTGCTGGTCAGGCGCACCTGGTTGGCGTCACGCGCTACCGCGGTGTCCACCGGGTCGCCATTGCTGTATTCCTTGCCGGCAAATGTCACGAAGATCTGGTGCAGGCCGGTGGCATCAGGGCGGTAGCGCACGTCACCGAAGGCGGTTTCGCTGGAGCCCACCTTGTTCGCACCATCGAAGCGGAAGGTGCACAGCTCGGGTACCGAGCCCACGGGGTTTTTCTTGTCGACCTCGGTCAGGTTGAGTGCGCCGTTGCCATACACGCCATTGAGCCCAGGCAGAGTGGCGTTGCCCACCGTGAGCACGCCAGGTTCGTTGCTGGGCGTGGGATCGTCGCTGTTGCCCCCACCGCAGGCGACGAGCAGCGCGCTGGCGGCAGCAATCGCAGAACAGGTCTTGAGAAGGGTGTTCATGGCGGGCAGCTTTGTCTAGTGTTGGTAGCGCCATCGTAGGAGCGAGTTCCCACCGGCGACGTGCGCCAATGCCCATGCCCTGCGTAGGATCTGCGCCTACAGGCACGCCACCCATGCAACAAAAAAGCCCGCTTCCCATAGGGAGGCGGGCCAACAAGCCGGTAGAGGGGGCAACCGGGAATCCCGGTGCGGGCAGGCGATGTCCGCGCCACCAGGTCAGCAATTGGCATTGCGGGTGGTGTGCAGGGGAATGATGGCCGTCAGCTTCAGGGTATCGGTGGATCCGTCGGTCGCCGTCATGGTCTTGCTGGTGAAACGCACCAGGTTGCCCGAGCGGTCCACCAGGGTGTCCACGGAGTCGCCGCTGGCGTATTCCTTGCCGTTGAAGGTCAGGAAGGCAAAATACAGACCGGTGGCCGAAGGGCGGTAGGTGATCTTGCCGAAGGCGGTGGAAACGGCTGGGGCCGCGTCAGTGAGCGAAACGGGTGCGGTGATGTTGCCCACCACAGCGGCCTGCGTGGTGGACGCAGCAACGATGGACACAGGCGTGCTGGTCGTGCCCACCGTCGCGGTACCGGTCGTCCCCGTGGCGGCGCTGGCAGTGGCGGTAGCGTCCACCTTGTCTGCTCCCTTGAACTGGTAGGCACACACGGCAGGCTTCACACCCATCGCTTGCTGGTAGTACACCTCGGTCAGCGTGAGTTGCCCGCTGCCGTAAACGCCGTTGAGGCTGGGAACGGTTGCATCGGTGACCGTCAGAACGCCGGGCTCGGTGCTGGGATCGGGGTCGGCGGCGAGGGCGACTTCGCTGCTGCTGGTGCTGCTGAAACTGCCGCTACCGCCGCCACCGCCACCACCGCCGCAGGCGGTGAGCAGTACGGATACGAGGGCCAGGGCAGTCAGGGTTTTGGTGTTTGAGGTCATGGCAGTAGGCGGGTAGTTAGGGGTGGATCAGGGCTTTTGGGCTTGGCGCCTATCCGCCGTTACCCATGAAACGAAGAGTAGGTTTTCCGCCTTCTTCGCCACGTGCGCCGAGTTCCGCGCCTACCGTAGGACGTCACCCAACCCACGCGTGGGCCCTGCCCTTGTCTCCTGTCCCCATCCCAGCCCCTGCGTCAGAGGCCCGCGCACTGTCCCCTCAACCCCCTCAGCGCGCCAGCACCGGCGCCAACGCCACCCCCGTGTGCGTGCCCATTTGCACCACCGCTTCAGGCGCCGCGGCGGCCACGATGCGGCCACCCTCCTTGCCCCCTTCGGGTCCCAGGTCGATGATCCAGTCGGCCTCGGCGATCACGTCCAGGTCGTGCTCGATCACCACCACGCTGTGCCCGCCATCGACCAGGCGGTGCAGCACGCGGATGAGCTTGTCCACGTCGGCCATGTGCAGGCCCACCGTGGGTTCGTCGAGCACGTACAGGGTGTGCGGTGCCTTCTGCCCACGGCGGCCCACCTCGTCGCGCACCTTGGTCAGCTCGGTCACGAGCTTGATGCGCTGCGCCTCGCCGCCCGAGAGCGTGGGCGAAGGCTGGCCGAGCGTTAGGTATCCCAGGCCCACGTCCTTGAGCAATTGCAGCGGGTGCGCAATGCTGGGCATGGCGGCGAAGAAGTCCACGGCTTCGTCCACCTCCATCTGCAGCACGTCGCCGATGCTCTTGCCACGCCAGGTCACGGCCAGCGTCTCGGGGTTGAAACGCGCGCCATGGCAGGCCTCGCAAGGCACTTTCACGTCGGGCAGGAAGCTCATGGCGATGGTGCGGATGCCCTGCCCTTCGCAGGTCGGGCAGCGGCCCTCGCCGGTGTTGAAGCTGAAGCGCCCGGCGGCATAACCGCGCGCCTTGGCCTCCAGCGTCTCTGCAAACAGCTTGCGGATGGTGTCCCAGAAGCCGATGTAGGTGGCGGGGCAGGAGCGTGGCGTCTTGCCGATGGGGGTCTGGTCCACTTCCAGCACCCGGTCCACCGACTCGAAGCCCGCCAGGCCCGTGCAACCCACCAGGGCCGGGGCCTTGCCCGCATCCATGGCGTCGCGCCCGGCCTTGGTCGAGCGCTGCTGCACCCAGGCCTGCACATTGGTCAGCAGCACGTCGCGCGCCAGCGTGGACTTGCCCGAGCCGCTCACGCCGGTGACTGCCACCAGGCGGTGCAGCGGCACGGTGGCCGTCACGTTCTGCAGGTTGTGCAGGTGCGCGCCATGCACGGTGAGCCAACGGATTGCGGCTCGCGCCTTGGCATCGTCCAGCGCCTGTGCAGTGAGCGCTGCGGCCTGCGCGGCGCGCTTCTTCACCGCCGCGCTTTGCCGGCCCTTGGGCGTATCCACGGGATCGCCCAAGGCGGCATCGGCTGCGCTCAGCGCGCTCGGCAGCATGCTGCGGCGCAGCTGCAGCGGGTGCTTCATGGCGTGCAGCAGGTAGCGGCCGGTCTGCGAATCTTCGGCGGCCGTGATGTCGGCTACGCTGCCCTGCGCCACCAGGCGGCCGCCGCGCTTGCCCGCGCTCGGGCCGATGTCGATGATGTGGTCGGCACGGCGGATGGTGTCTTCGTCATGCTCCACCACCACCAGCGTGTTGCCCTTGTCGCCGAGCTTGTGCAGCGCGTTGAGCAAAATCTGGTTGTCGCGCGCATGCAGGCCGATGGTGGGCTCGTCGAGCACGTAGCACACGCCCTGCAGGTTGCTGCCCAGCTGCGCCGCCAGGCGGATGCGCTGCGCCTCGCCGCCCGAGAGCGTGGGGGCGCCGCGGTCCAGCGTGAGGTAGCCCAGGCCCACTTCTTCGAGGAATTCGAGCCGGCTCTTGATCTCGGGCACCAGGTCGCGCGCAATGTCTGCCTCGCGCCGGCTCATGCCGCCTTCGATCTGCAGCGTCTCGACCCAGCGGCGCACGTCGGTGACCGACAGGGCCGCGATGTCGGTGATGCCGATGCCCGCAAAGCGCACGGCGCGCGCTGTGGGGTTCAGGCGCGTGCCCTGGCAGCCGGGGCAGGCGGTGTCGGCCAGGTCTTCGACCTCGGGCTCGGCAAAGGTCTGCTCACGGCCTTTTTCCTTGTCGTCCTGCACCGAGTCGTCGAAGACCTTGCGCTGGTCCTTGGTGAGCTTCACGCCCGTGCCTACGCAGTCGGGGCACCAGCCGTGCTTGCTGTTGTAGCTGAACAGGCGCGGGTCGAGCTCGGCATACGAGGTGGCGCACACCGGGCAGGCGCGCTTGGTCGAGAAAGCCTGCAGCGTGCCGATGGCCGCCGTGGGCGTGCCGGCGACCATGGCCTCGCGCAGTCCTTCGAGGCTGCTGAGCACGTGCACCACGCCTTTACCATGCGTGAGTGCCTGGGCCAGCGATTCACGCAGCAGCGCCTCGCCCTCGGCCGACACGTCGATGCTGGCCACAGGCAGCTCGATGGTGTGCTCCTTGAAGCGGTCGATGCGCGGGAACCCGGTGGTCGGCAAAAAGTTGCCATCCACCCGCAGGTGCGTG
Organism: Acidovorax sp. LjRoot118; assembly: GCF_964253575.1. Classification (NCBI taxonomy): domain Bacteria; kingdom Pseudomonadati; phylum Pseudomonadota; class Betaproteobacteria; order Burkholderiales; family Comamonadaceae; genus Acidovorax; species Acidovorax sp. LjRoot118. The sequence continues at coordinate 6,963,254 of NZ_CAXURB020000001.1, read as the reverse complement.
AAGCCGCGCGGGCGCGCCCAGTCGGCCAGCTCGGTGTACACGCCCTTGCGGTTCATCACCAGTGGCGCCAGCAGACCGATATGCTGGCCGCGGAAAGTGCGCATCAGCTGCGCGGCAATGCTCTCGGGCGTCTGCGGCTGCACGGCCGCGCCGTCCTTCACGCAGTGCTGCGTGCCGAGCTTGACATACAAAAGGCGCAAAAAGTGCCAGACCTCGGTGGTGGTGCCCACGGTGGACTTGCGCCCGCCGCGCGAAAGCCGCTGCTCGATGGCCACGGTGGGTGGGATGCCGTAGACGGCATCCACCTCGGGCCGGCCCGCCGGCTGCACAATGCTGCGCGCATAGGCGTTGAGCGATTCGAGGTAGCGGCGCTGGCCCTCGTTGAACAGGATGTCGAACGCCAGCGTGGACTTGCCCGAGCCGCTGACCCCCGTCACCACGTTGAAGCGGCCGCGCGGGATGTCCACGCTCAGGTTCTTGAGGTTGTGCTCCTTGGCGTTGATGATTTCGATGGCGTTCTTGGCGGTGTTGGCCTGGCCGGTATAGGCCAGGCGCTGCTGGTTGCGCAGCACCGCCGCCTTCTCGTGCACAGAGTGGCCACCGGCACCCAGGGTCAGCTCGTAGTCGCGCAGCGCCTGGCCGGTGTGGGAGGTGGCGTGCTGGCGCACGTCCTCGGGTGTGCCCTCGGCCACCACCAGGCCGCCGCCGTCGCCGCCCTCAGGGCCCAGGTCGATGAGCCAGTCGCTGGCGCGGATCACGTCCAGGTTGTGCTCGATCACGATCAGCGAGTGGCCCGCGTCGATGAGCTTGCGCAGGGCGCGCATGAGCTTGGCGATGTCGTCGAAGTGCAGGCCCGTGGTGGGTTCGTCGAACAGGAACAGCGTGCCCTTGCGCGCAATGGCCTGGCGCGACTTGGCCGCCGTGCGCGCCGCCTCGGCCAGAAAGCCAGCGAGCTTCAGGCGCTGTGCCTCCCCGCCCGACAGCGTGGGCACGGGCTGGCCCAGGGCCACGTACTCGAGCCCCACGTCGACAATGGGCTGCAGCGCACGGATCACGTCGCGGTCGCTGGCGAACAGGTCGGCGGCTTCGGCCACCGTGAGGGCCAGCACGTCGGCCACGTTGAGCGCGCGGCCGCCGCGCTCGATGGTGATCTCCAGGATCTCGGGGCGGTAGCGCTTGCCATCGCAATCGGGGCAGCGCAGGTACACGTCGGAAAGGAACTGCATCTCCACATGCTCGAAGCCCGATCCGCCGCAGGTCGGGCAGCGCCCATCGCCGCTGTTGAAACTGAACTTGGCGGCGGTGTAGCTGCGCTGCCTGGCCAGGGGCGCCACAGCGAACAGCTCGCGGACGCTGTCCCACGCGCCCACGTAGCTCACGGGGTTGGAGCGCGCAGTCTTGCCAATCGGCGACTGGTCCACGAACACCACGTCCGACAGGTGGTCGGCGCCGAGCATGCGGTCGTGCGCGCCCGGCGAATCGGTGGCCTTGCCGAAGTGGCGCAGCAGCGCGGGGGCCAGCACGTCCTGGATCAGGCTCGACTTGCCCGAGCCGCTGACGCCGGTGACGGTGACCAGGCGCTGCAGCGGGAACTCCACCGACACATCCTTCAGGTTGTGCTCGCGCGCCCCTTCGAGCACCAGGCGCGGCGTGGCCTCGGTCACCATGCGCTTGAAGCCGAAGCCCACGTGCTTGCGCCCGCTCAGGTAGGCACCCGTGAGGGTATCGGCATGGCGCAGGTCGGCCGTGGTGCCGTCGAACACGATCTGCCCGCCCAGGCGGCCCGGGCCGGGGCCCATGTCGATCATGCGGTCGGCCGCGAGCATCACGGCGGGGTCGTGCTCGACCACCACCAGGGTGTTGCCCGCATCGCGCAGGCGCAGCATGGCCTCGGTGATGCGGTGCATGTCGCGCGGGTGCAGGCCGATGCTGGGCTCGTCGAGCACGAACAGGGTGTTGACCAGCGAAGTCCCCAGCGCGGTGGTCAGGTTGATGCGCTGCACCTCGCCGCCGCTCAAGGTGCGGCTTTGCCGGTCCAGCGTGAGGTAGCCGATGCCCACGTCGCACAGGTATTTGAGGCGCGTGGTGATCTCCTCGAACAACAGCTTGAGCGCTTGGGCATCGCCTTCGTTGCCCTGCCCGCCAGCGGCCACGAAGTCGATGCGGTCGAAGAAGCGCCGCAGCCGGTCGATGGGCAGCAGCATCAGGTCGTGCAGGCACAGGCCCGGCAAGGCTTCAAGCTGGGCGCGGCTCCATTGCACGCCCTCGGGCATGAAGCGCAGGCCGGGCTCGAGCACTGCATCGGCCGCGTCCTTGCTGCCGATGCGCCACTGCAGGCTCTCGGTCTTGAGGCGCGCCCCGGCACAGGTGGGGCATGGGGTGTAGCTGCGGTACTTGGACAGCAGCACCCGGATGTGCATCTTGTAGGCCTTGCTCTCCAGGTACTCGAAGAAGCGCTTGATGCCGTACCACTGCTTGCTCCACTGCCCGTCCTTGTAGCCGGGCGTGCCGCCGATGACCCATTTCTTCTGGTCCTCGGTCAGCTTGTACCAGGGTGTGTCGCGCGGCACACCTGCCGCCTCGGCGTGGCGCATGAGGTCGTCCTGCGCTTCTTTCCACGCCGGGGTCTGGATGGTCTTGATGGCACCGGCGCGCAAGGTGAGCTTGTCGTTGGGGATCACCAGCCCATAGTCCACTCCGATCACGCGGCCAAAGCCGCGGCAGGTCTCGCAGGCGCCCACGGCGGAGTTGAACGAGAACATCGACGGGATCGGGTCGCTGTAGCGCAGGTCGCTGTCGGGACAGTGCAGCCCGGTGGAAAAGCGCCACAGTTCGGGCTCGGCCTCGGGCGCATCGGCCAGGCGGTAGACATTGAGGCGCCCGGTGCCGCGCTTCAAGGCCACTTCGATGGCCTCGATCACACGCGCCTTCTCGGCATTGCCCAGGCGGAAGCGGTCGGCCACCACATCGAGCAGCTTGCGCGGGCCGGTGGGGGTGGCCACCTCGCGCTCGGCCTGCACCTTGGTGAAGCCGCTGGCCGACAGCCACTGCTCGACCTGCTCGGCCGAGGTGTTGGCAGGCAGTTCGACCGGGAAGGTGAGCACGACGCGCGGGTCACCGCCTGTGGCGCAGCGGCGCTGCAGCTCGGCGTAAATGGTCTCGGGGCTGTCGTGGCGCACCGGCTGGGCGGTCTCGCGGTCGAACAGCTGGCCGGCGCGCGCGAACAGCAGCTTCAGGTGGTCGTTGAGCTCGGTCATCGTGCCCACGGTGGAGCGCGAGCTGCGCACCGGGTTGGTCTGGTCGATGGCGATGGCCGGCGGCACGCCTTCGACCTTGTCCACGGCCGGCTTGTCCATGCGGTCCAGGAACTGGCGCGCATAGGCGCTGAAGGTCTCCACGTAGCGCCTCTGGCCCTCGGCGTACAGCGTGTCGAACACCAGGCTGGACTTGCCCGAGCCGCTGGGCCCGGTGACGACCGTGAGTTCCCCGGTGCGGATGTCCAGATCCAGGTTCTTGAGGTTGTGCTGGCGTGCGCCGCGAATACGGATCAGTCCCTGGGTCATGAAGGCAGTCTTTCGAGGGTGAGGCGGGACATTCTAGGCACCGCTGCAGCCTTCGTCCGGGCCCCTTGCAATAGCCCCTGGCGGCACATCTGCTGACAAGTCCTGTCACAGCGTCGGGTTATGCCGGTTCGCAAAGGGAGAACATCTGTTTAGAGTCACCAGATAATTCAAGGAGACAACCATGAACACCACATGGAAACAATGGGGGACCGCAGCCGTCCTCGCAGCGGCGCTGTGCGGCACCGGCCATGCCCAGCTCCTGATCGGGCAGACGGCAGGCTACTCGGGCCAGGTGGCGGCGGGGGTGAAGGAAACCTCGGACGGTGCGAAGCTGTTCATCGATGCCGTCAACGCCAAGGGGGGCGTCAACGGGCAGAAGATCGAGCTGGTTTCGATGGATGACAAGTTCGACCCCAAGCTGGCCGGAGAGAATGCCCGTGTGCTGATCGAGGACAAGAACGTGCTGGCCATGTTCCTCACGCGCGGCACGCCCCATACCGAGGCCATGATTCCGCTGCTGGACAAGCACGGCGTCGTGCTGGTCGGCCCCTCGACGGGGGCCATGGTGCTGCACCAGCCGGTGCGCAAGAACATCTTCAATGTGCGTGCCACCTACCAGCGCGAGGCCGAGAAGGCCATGACCCACCTGGCCTCCATGGGCATCACGCGCATCGCGGTGATATACGCCGACGACAGCTTTGGTGCCGATGGCGTGACGGGTGCCCAGAAGGGCCTGGCCGCCAGCAAGCTGACCGCCGTGGTGCTGGAAAAGTTCGACCGCGCCAAACCGGACTTTGCGCCGATTGCCGCCAAGGTCGCCAAGGCCCAGGCGCAGGCCGTGCTGATGGTCGCCTCGGGCTCGGCGGTGGTGGATGCCGGCACCGCGCTGCGTGCAGCGGGATCGGGTGCGCAGATCGTGACCCTGTCCAACAATGCCTCGGGCGGTTTCATCAAGAGCCTGGGGCCCAATGCACGCGGCGTGATCGTGACCCAGGTGTACCCGAACGAGCGTGCCGTCACCTACGGCATGGTCAAGGAGGCGCAGGAACTGGCCAAGGCCAAGGGCGTGGGCGACATCAGCCCGGCCATGCTCGAGGGCTTTGCCGCCGCCAAGGTGCTGGTCGAGGGCCTCAAGCGCGCCGGCCCCAAACCCACGCGCGAGAAGATCCAGGCGGCGCTGGAAGGCATTCGCAAGTTCGACATCGGGGGCCTGGAGCTGAGCTACAGCCCCGACGACCACACGGGTCTGGACTTTGCCGACCTGTCCATCATCGGCACGGACGGCAAGTTCCGCCGCTGAGCCCCGGTCTTGTGCATGGGGTGGTACCAGTCGCGCATCTTTGGCTACCATTTGTCACACCTTCGCCCTACACTGGCACGCACCTCCGCAAGGGTCCTCATGAAGAACGCTGCCGCCCTCCACCCCTTCACGGCCAGCGCCGTCTTCGCCCTGCTGGCCATGGGAGGCGCGGTGCATGCGCAGATCCTGATCGGCCAGACGGTGGGCGTGACCGGCTCGGCCGCGGCCACCGTGCAGGAGTCCATGAAAGGCGCGGCACTTTATATCGACCACATCAACGCACGCGGTGGTGTGGCAGGGCAGAAGGTCGAGGTCATCACGCTCGATGACAAGTTCGACCCCAAGCTGACACTGGAGAACACCCGCACGCTGATCGAGCAGAAGGGCGTGATCGGCCTCTTCATGACGCGCGGCACGCCCCACACCCAGGGCATCGTGCCGGTGCTGGAGCAGCACGGCGTGCCGCTCATCGGCCCATCCACCGGCGCCATGGTGCTGCACAAGCCGGTGCTCAAGTACGTCTTCAACGTGCGCGCCACCTACCAGCGCGAGGTGGAAAAATCCATCACCCACCTGAACACCCTGGGTATCCGGAAGATCGGCGTGGTGCACGTGGACGACACCTTCGGGGCCGACGGGCTGGCAGGCGCCCAGGCCGGCTTCAAGGCCAACGGCATCGAGGCCCTGTTCATCGAAAAGTTCGACCGCGCCAAGCCCGACTACTCCGCCATCGCGCCGCGCGTAGCGCAAAAGCAGCCCCAGGCCGTGGTCTTCGTCGGCACCGGTGCCGCCGTGGTGGACGGCATCAAGGCGCTGCGCACCGCGGGTGTCACGGGGCAGATCGTGACGCTGTCGAACAACGCCTCGGGCGGCTTCGTGAAAGCCCTGGGTGAAAGCGCCCGCGGCGTGGTGGTGACGCAGGTCTTCCCCTCCGAGCGCTCGGTGAACTACGCGCTGATCAAGGAGGCCATGGACCTGGCCAAGGCCGGTGGCGTGAGCGAACTGACCCCGGCCATGGTGGAGGGCTTCGTGAGTGCCAAGGTGCTCGTGGAAGGCCTCAAGCGCGCCGGCCCCAAGCCCGATCGCGCAAAGCTGCAAGCGGGCCTGGAGGGCATCCGCAACTGGGACATGGGTGGACTTACCCTCTCCTACAGCAGCACCGACCATTCAGGCCTGGACTTCTCCGACCTCTCCATCATCGGCACCGACGGCCGGTTTAAACGGTAGCGGGGACTGCACGGCCATCAGTCCAGCGGGCATCTCCGACTGGCATCGGGCCGCAGCACAGGCCCACGGCTTGTGAAACTGGTGCCGCCCAAGCCAGTGCCCCCGTGCAAGGGCCGCCCCGCCGCACCGGGGGCGTCCCCCTCCCGGCTCGCGCAGCGAGCCGAGAGAGGGGTGAAGGCGCGCAGCGCCTCAGGGGGTGCTTTTTTCAATGCGCTGCGCTGGCCCCCGAGGCAGGCGCGGCGGGCACATGCAGGGAGTCGCCGCCATGCTGCTCACCGCCCATGTCCACCTTGTCACCCGCCTTCATGATGACGAACAGCGACAGGGCCGCAAACAGCACGAATCCGACAACGATCTTCCACATGGCTCATATCTCCTGGGTTTTTTAAGGGGGTTGCTTGAATGCTTGTTCAACAAAAGGGCCTCGCAGCGCCGCATGGTGCGTGCGAGGCCCTTTTCTGGAACACAGTGCCCGCCCCGGGGGAGGCGGGCACTGGTCGCAGTTGCCGTAATCGTCAGTCGTTGGCGTAGATGTCCACGTCCTTGGTCTCGCGGATGAACAGCGTGCCGATCACCAGGGTCATGCCCGCGATGATGATGGGGTACCACAGGCCGTTGTACATGTTGCCGGTCTGGGCCACGATGGCGAAGGCCGTGGTGGGCAGCAGGCCGCCGAACCAGCCGTTGCCGATGTGGTAGGGCAGACTCATCGAGGTGTAGCGGATGCGGGTCGGGAACATTTCCACCAGCATGGCGGCAATGGGGCCGTACACCATGGTCACCAGCAGCACCAGCCAGAACAGCAGCACCACCGTCAGAACCTTGTTGGTCTTGGCAGGGTCGGCCTTGGTTGGGTACCCGGCCAGCTTCAGGTCTTCGGATACTTCCTTCTTGAAGGCCGCGATGGACTTGGCAGAGGCTTCGTCGAACTTCAGGTTCACCACGGTGCCGGTAGGCGCCTCGACGGTCTTGGTGCCGATCTTGATGACGGCGGGCGAGCCAGCAGGGCCTGCCACGTTGTCGTAGCTCACCGAGTTCTGCACGAGGTAGCGCTTGGCGATGTCGCAGGAAGTGCGGAAATCGATCTCACGGGCCACCGGGTTGCCCTGGAAGGAGCACGAGGCTGGGTCGGCTGTCACCACCACGCCGGCCGTGGCCTGGGCCTTGGCCAGGTCAGGGTTGGCGGCTTCGGTCAGCGCCTTGAACACGGGGAAGTAGGTGACCACGGCCAGCAGGCAGCCGGCCATGATGATGGGCTTGCGGCCGATCTTGTCCGACAGCGTACCGAACACCACGAAGAAGGGCGTGCCCAGCAGCAGAGCGGCGGCGATCAGCAGGTTGGCCGTGGTGTTGTCCACCTTCAGCTGTTGCGTCAGGAAGAACAGTGCGTAGAACTGGCCCGAGTACCAGACCACGGCCTGGCCGGCGGTCAGGCCCACCAGTGCCAGGATCACGATCTTCAGGTTCTTCCACTGGCCGAAGGATTCGGCCAGGGGGGCCTTGGAGGTCTTGCCCTCGGCCTTCATCTTCTGGAAGGCTGGCGATTCCGACAGCGACAGGCGGATCCACACCGAGATGCCCAAGAGCAGGATGGACACCAGGAACGGAACGCGCCAGCCCCAGTCAGAGAACACCGCCTCACCCAGGCTCAGGCGCACGCCCAGGATCACCAGCAGGCTCAGGAACAGGCCCAGCGTGGCCGTGGTCTGGATCCAGGAGGTGTAGGCACCGCGTTTGCCGTGCGGGGCATGCTCGGCCACGTAGGTGGCGGCACCGCCGTACTCACCGCCCAGTGCCAGGCCTTGCAGCATGCGCAGCGCGATCAGGATGATGGGAGCGGCCACGCCGATGGTGGCATAGCTGGGCAACAGGCCGACGATGAAGGTCGACAGGCCCATGATCAGGATGGTGACCAGGAAGGTGTACTTGCGCCCGATCATGTCGCCCAGGCGGCCGAACACGATGGCGCCGAAAGGCCGCACCAGGAAACCCGCCGCGAAGGCCAGCAGCGCGAAGATGAAGGCCGCGCCCGCATCCAGACCGCTGAAGAACTGCTTGGCAATGATGGCTGCGAGCGAGCCGTACAGATAAAAGTCGTACCACTCGAAAACGGTGCCGAGCGACGAAGCGAAGATGACCTTCTTCTCTTCGGCGGACATCGGCCGCGGTGCGGGATGGGTTGCCATGGTTTGTCTCCTGTGTGATGTATTCAGACCGCCCTCTGGTGCGGCTGCCCACATTCTTGGAGATTGCACTGACCCCCCTCTGACGCGAAACCAACAGGGCCTTTCACCAAACTGACCGCGCTCTGACAACTTAAGGTGAAACCCTTGCGCCCGCTTTCAGCATGCGAGAAGGCGAGGACGGAGGGCGGTGTTTACCCCGACAGGCTGACAGGCAGGCTGTCAGGAAGGGCCAGCCTCCCCACAGCCATCAGCCCTTGTTCGCGAGCCCCGAAGGAACCGCGACCACGCCGTCCCAGTCCGGCCCAGCGAACCAGGCATCGCCATCGAGGTAGGCACGCAGCATGGGCAGGCCGTCGAGCCCCCAGAACAGCTTGCCATCGACCTCGAAGGCGGGCACACCGAACACGCCGGCGGCCTGCGCGGCCTCGGTGTTGGCGCGCAGCAGCGCCTTGGGGGCCTCGCTCGCAATGTCCTGGCCGGGCCGCAGCTGCTCGGCCAATGCGGTGGCCAGATCGGCCATGCGCGCCGGGTCCAGCGCGTCCTGCCCGCCCAGCCAGACATGGCGCAGCACGGTGCCAGCCACGTAGCGGTTGATGGTGCCGTCATCGCTGCAGGCCAGCGCCTGGCGCAGCAGCGGCAGCGGGTTGAAGGGGTGGCGCGCCGGCATCTGCAGGCCGATGCCGTGGGCGTGGCCGAGCCAGGTCACATGGCGGTAGGTCCATTCGCGCTTGGGCGCGATGCCGGCCGGGCCCGGATTTGCGTGCTGTGCCAGCAGGGCACCGAGCAGCACCGGTTGGTAGGCCACGCTGTAGCTCAGCCCCTCCAGCACCTGGGGCAGGCGCTCGAAGGCCAGCCAGGCATAGGGCGAAATGAAGTCCAGGTAGAACGTGATGCGTTTCATGGAGATATCCCCTTGGCGTCAAACGGAGCGATGCCCGCGCGCAGCAGCAATTGCGCCCAGATGGTACGGCGCACGGCGCTATCGGCGCCACCCCAGATGCGGATCTCGTCCAGCGTGCGAAAGCAGCCCTCGCAGTGGCTGCGGTCGGGCGACATGCGGCACACCGAGATGCAGGGCGAGGGCATGGGCTCCTGGCTGCGGGCGTCGAAGTGCCCAGCCACGCCGATCTGGCGGGCGTGGTTGGCCAGCAGCTCGACCGGGGTCATGCCGCTGCAGGTGGCACAGTTGGTGCGGGCTCCTGCACCACGTCCACCACGGGCGCCCCGGTCAGGCGCGTGAGGTCGTTCGGGTGCAGCGGGAACACGCTGTGCGGATGCCCTGCCGCCGCCCACACCACGTCAAAGCGCAGCAGGTCGCGGTCGATCAGCGTGACGGGCGGCGTGGCATGCGCCAGCGGCGATACGCCGCCGATGGAAAAGCCGGTGCGTGCCTTCACGAACTCGGCATCGGCCCGGCCGACCTTGCCCACGTGGGCTTCGACCTTCTTTTCGTCCACGCGCCGGTCGCCCGAGGTCACCACGAGCACCGCCGCGTCGTCGCTCTTGCGCCGAAAGATGATGCTCTTGGCCACCTGGCCGACGAGGATGCCCAGGGCATCGGCCGCCTGCTGGGCGGTGCGCGCCGCGTCGTCGAGCATCTGCGGCATGTGGGGATGGCCCTGCGCCTGCAGCGCCGCTGCCACCCGTTGCACGCCTTCCGGCAAGTTCTTCAGTTCCGCTCCGCACATATCCAAGGTTCCCGCACTGGTCATGGTGGGGCGGCCCGGTGCCGCCCGCTGGTCCCCCATTGTCGGGCCTTCCAGGCCCCATGGTCAGCCCGCCCGCTTGGTCAGCAAGGCATTGGCCGCGCGCGAGTTGGGCTTGCGGTTCAGAAAGCTGCTGATGTAGGCCCCCGCGTCGATCAGCTTGTCGAGGTCGATGCCGGTATCGATGCCCATGCCCTGCAGCATGTAGACCACGTCTTCGGTGGCCACATTGCCGGTGGCGCCCTTGGCGTAGGGGCAGCCGCCCAGACCTGCCACCGAGGTGTCGTACTGCCAGACGCCCATCTCCAGCGTGGCCAGGGTGTTGGCCAGGGCCTGGCCGTAGGTGTCGTGGAAATGGCCCGAGACATCGTCGATGCCGTAGTGCTGCAAGGTGGCCTCCATCGCCCGCTGCACCTTGCGCGGCGTGCCCACGCCAATGGTGTCGGCCACGCCCACATGCTGCACGCCGATGCCCTTCATGAGGCCGGCCAGGTAGGCCACGCGCTCGGGCGCGATCTCGCCCTCGTAGGGGCAGCCCACCGTGCAGCTCATGGCGCCACGCACATGGATGCCGGCCGCGCGCGCAGCCTGCACCACGGGGGCGAAGCGCTCGATGCTCTCGGCAATGGAGCAGTTGATGTTCTTCTGGCTGAAAGCCTCGCTGGCCGAACCGAAGACCACGATCTCGTCGGGCCGGTCGCGCACGGCGGCCTCGTAGCCCTGGAGGTTGGGTGTGAGCACCGAGTAGACGATGCCCGCCTGGCGCGCGATGCCTTCCATGACCTCGTGGTTGTCCGCCATCTGCGGCACCCACTTGGGCGAGACATAGCTCGTGACCTCGATGTTCTTGAGGCCCGCCTCCTGCAGGCGGTGCACCAAACCGATCTTGATTTCGGCCGGTACGGGGGATCTCTCGTTTTGCAGGCCGTCGCGCGGGCCCACATCGACGAGCTTGACTCTGGCGGGAATGCTCATGGGTAGTCTCCGGATGAAATGGGGGGACGGGGCTCTGTCCCTGACCTCAGTAACCGCGCCCGGGGTCGACCACGCCCGCCACAGCCTCACCGCGCTGCAGCGACGCGATCTTGCCAGCGATCTGCGCAATGCTCTCTTCGCGCAAGGTGCGCGCCGAGGTGTGGGGTGTGGCCACGATGCGCGGGTGGTTCCAGAACGGGTGGCCGGCGGGCAGCGGCTCCTTGCGAAACACGTCCAGCGTGGCGCCGGCCACGTGGCCGCTGTCAATCAGGGCCAGCAGGTCGTCTTCCACCAGGTGCGCTCCACGCGCCACGTTGACCACGTAGGCGCCGGGCTGCAGGCGCGAGAGGGTCTCGCGGTTGATGATGTCCTGCGTATCGGGCGTGAGCGGCAGCAGGTTCACCAGCACGCGGCTGGCGCCAAGGAAGTCGTTGAATGACCCGGTGCCGCTGAACCCGCGCACGCCCTCGATGGCCTTGGGCGAGCGGCTCCAGCCGTTGACCGGAAAGTCGAACTGCGCCAGCGCCCGCGCCACGCGCTCGCCCAGCACGCCGAGCCCCATCACGCCGACCGGGAACTCGCTGCGCAGGCGCGGCTTGCGGTAGCCCCAGCGGCCAGTCTGCATGTCGGCCTCGTAGGCGTCGAACTCGCGGAAATGGCGGATGACGGCGTGGCACACGTACTCGGCCATCTGCACGGCCATGCCGGCATCGTCCAGGCGCACCACGCGCACGCCGGGCGGCAGGCGCAGCTTGAGCAAGGCATCCACGCCCGCGCCGATGTTGAACAGCGCCTTCAGGGCCTGCTGCTCGTCCATGAACTGCTGGGGCGGCGCCCAGACCACGGCGTAGTCGGCCTGGGGTGCGCCCGGTTGCCAGACGGAGATGGAGGCATCGGGCAGGGCCGCCTGCAGGCCTTGCAGCCAAGGCTCGGCCTTGGTATCGGTACAGCAAAAAGTGATGTTCATGGGCCGTAAGCGTACCGCGCCTGCAGGGAGTCAGGCAGCAGTTGCCACCAGCTTGAGCAGCTCGGCCCCTTCGGCCACCTGGTCGCCAGGCGCATAGAGCAGCTCCTGCACCACGCCATCCACCGGGGCGGCAATAGTGTGCTCCATTTTCATCGCCTCCATCACGGCCAGGGCCTGGCCCTTGGCGACCTTGTCGCCGGCCTTGACGGCGACCGACACCACCTTGCCGGGCATGGGGGCCGTGAGGCGCCCGCCCTCGGCCGCCGCTTCGCCGGAATGGGCCAGCAGGTCGATGGCCACGATCTGCGTGGCACCCACGGGCGTGAACACATGGTCCACCTCGCCCTGGGCGTACACGGCGGCGCGCGTGCGCTGGCCGGCGAACTGCAGGTCGATGGCATCGCCCACGGGGGAGAACACCAGCGGCCCGGCCACCTGGGCATCGCCCTCGCCCACCGCCAGGTGCAGGCTGCCGCCACGCTCGTAGGTCAGCCAGGCCTTGGCATGCTCGCCGCCGAACTGGAACTCGAAGCGGCGCTGCACCACACCGTGCGTATGAAAGCCATCGCGGCGGCTGAACGGGTCCACACCCTCGGCCGCGCGCTCGCGCAGCAGGGTCTGCGCCACGGCGCTGGCGGCGGCCAGCGGCAGGCCCACGTCCTCCCTCTTGAACAGCACGGCCTGCTCGCGCGGGATCAGCGCGGTGTCAAGTTGTGCCTGGGCGAACGAATCGGTGCGTGCCACGCGCCGCAGGAACTGCACATTGGTGGCCAGCCCCACGATGTGCGTCTGGGCCAGGGCCTCGTCCAGGCGGGCCAGGGCCTGCTCGCGCGTGTCGCCATGCACGATGAGCTTGGCCACCATGGAGTCGTAGAACGGGCTGATGGCATCGCCCTGGCGCACGCCCGAGTCCACGCGCACCGTGCCGCGCTCGAAGGCCACGTGGGACGGCAGGCCGTACACGTGCAGCGTGCCCGTGGCGGGCAGGAAGTTGTTGTCGGGGTTCTCTGCGCAGATGCGCGCCTCGATGGCGTGGCCGGTGATGCGCAGCTGGTCCTGCGCCAGCGGCAGCGGCTCGCCCGAGGCCACGCGCAGCTGCCACTCCACCAGGTCCTGGCCGGTGATGGCCTCGGTCACGGGGTGCTCCACCTGCAGGCGGGTGTTCATCTCCATGAAGAAGAAGGTCATGCTGCCGTCTGCGCGCTGCTCGACGATGAATTCCACCGTGCCGGCGCCCACGTAGTTCACGGCGCGCGCGGCGGCCACGGCGGCATTGCCCATCTGTTGGCGCATGGCCTCGGTCATGCCCGGGGCCGGGGCTTCCTCCAGCACCTTCTGGTGCCGGCGCTGCACCGAGCAGTCGCGCTCGAACAGGTAGACGCAGTTGCCCAATGTGTCGCCAAACACCTGAATCTCGATGTGGCGCGGGCGCTGTACGTACTTTTCGATCAGCACCGCGTCGTCACCGAAGCTGTTGATGGCCTCGCGCTGGCACGAGGCCAGGGCATCGGCGAACTCGGCCGCCGAATCCACCGCGCGCATGCCCTTGCCACCGCCACCGGCGCTGGCCTTGATGAGCACCGGGTAGCCGATGCGGTCGGCCTCGCGCTGCAGCAGGGCCGGGTCCTGGTCGGCACCGTGGTAGCCGGGCACCAGCGGCACACCGGCCTTCTCCATGAGCTGCTTGGACTCGGCCTTGAGCCCCATGGCCTGGATCGCCGAAGGAGGCGGGCCGATGAACACCAGGCCCGCGTCGGCGCAGGCCTGGGCGAATTCCTCGTTCTCGCTCAGGAAGCCGTAGCCCGGATGCACGGCCTGCGCACCCGTGGCCTTGGCGGCGGCGATGATGCGCTGCCACTGCAGGTAGCTTTCCTTGGGTGCACTGCCGCCGATGTGCACGGCCTCGTCGCACACGGCCACATGCTTGGCACCCGCATCGGCGTCCGAGTACACCGCCACGGTCTTCACCCCCATGCGGCGGGCGGTGGCGGCAACACGGCAAGCGATCTCGCCCCGGTTGGCAATCAGGATCTTGGTAAACATAGGAATTAAACCGCCTTCGCGGGGCCGGAAAAGAGAGAAGACAAGCGCCGCAGCACGGCGCGCAGAAACTTGAAGAGCACCACCAGCAGCAGCACCGAGACCACCAGCATCACCACCAGCACCACACCGAAGGTCACCGGGTACTGCGTGGCGAGCCAGACCACGCCGACCACCAGCCCGTCCTCAAGAAAGGACAGGCCCCAGTTGGAGAACGGTTCGGGCGAGGTGTTGGCCGCAGCGCGCGCCGTCATCTTGGTGGCCAGGGAGGTGGCGGCCAGCGAGCCCCCCATCAGCCCGCCCACCAGCCCCATGGTGGCGCTGTCGGCCCCGAACACACCGGCGGCCAGCAATGCCCCGGCGGGCACCCGGATAAAGGCATGCACGGCATCCCACAGGCTGTCAAACCATGGCACCTTGTCGGCGAAGAACTCCACCACCAGCATGCAACCGCTGACCGCCAGCACCATCGGGCTTTGCAGCACTGCCAGGCCCGGCGGCAGCGGCAGCCAGCCGGCCCAGCCCATGGCACCGACCATGAAGACCACGGCGTACAGGCGCACGCCACTGGCCCAGCCCAAAGCCGCCGCCAGGGCCAGCAGGCCGGGCATGTCGAGCTGCTGGGTGGCGCGGGCCACCCCGCCGGCCACGTCGCGTGCGGTGCCCGCGTCCACGTGCAGGCCGATGGTGTGCAGCCACTGAACGATGCTGAGCCAGAGTGCGTCCATGGGGATTTCCTGTCAGAGGATCACACGGCCAGCCAGGCGGGCTTGCGCTTTTGCAGGAAGGACTGCACGCCCTCGCGGCCTTCCTCGCTGGCGCGGATGTCGGCAATACCCTGCACCGTGGCGTCGATCAGCTGTGCGTCGATTTCGCGCTCGGCCACATCGATCACCAGCTTCTTGCAGGCGCGCACGGCCGCAGGGCTGGCACTGGTCAGCGCCTTGAGCAGCTCGGCCACCTTGGCGTCGAGCGCCTCCATGCCCAGGTCGGCCGCCACCACCTCGTGCACGAAGCCGATGCGCAGCGCCTCGGCTGCGCTGAAGCGCTCGGCCGTGAGAAAGTAGCGGTGCGCCGCGCGCGCACCCATGGCGCGGATCACGTAAGGGCTGATGGTCGCAGGGATCAGGCCCAGCTTCACCTCGCTCAGGCAGAAGCCCGCCGTGTCCACCGCCACCGCCATGTCGCAAGCGGCCACCAGGCCCACGCCACCGGCGTACACATCGCCCTGCACACGCGCGATGGTGGGCTTGGGGCATTCGTAGATCACGCGCAGCATCTCGGCGAGCTTGCCTGCGTCGGCGACGTTCTCGTCGCGCGTGTAGTCGGCCATGCGGCGCATCCAGTTGAGGTTGGCGCCCGCGCAGAAGGCCGGGCCCTCGGCCGCCAGCACCACGGCGCGCACGTCGGCGCGTGCGCCCACTTCGGTGAAGGCGGCGGTGATCTCGGCGATGACTTCGTCGCTGAAGGCGTTGCGGATCTCGGGCTGCGTGAGCGTGATGCGCGCCACGGCGCCTGCATAGGTGATGGCGAGGTTGTTCGTTCCCATGGCAATCAGTCCTTACATCCGGAACAAACCGAACTTGGTGTCTTCGATGGGCGCGTTGCGTGTCGCAGCCAGGCCCAGCGCCAGCACGCGGCGCGTGTCGGCCGGGTCGATCACGCCGTCGTCCCACAGGCGCGCAGTGGCGTAGTAGGGGTGGCCCTGGTCTTCGTACTGGCGGCGGATGGGAGCCCTGAAGGCTTCTTCCTCCTCGGCGCTCCACTGGCCGCCCTTGCCCTCGATGCCATCGCGCTTGACGGTGGCCAGCACGCCGGCGGCCTGATCGCCGCCCATGACGCTGATGCGCGCGTTGGGCCACATCCACAGAAAGCGCGGGCTGTAGGCGCGGCCGCACATGCCGTAGTTGCCGGCGCCGAAGCTGCCGCCGATGATGATGGTGAACTTGGGCACGGCGGCCGTGGCCACGGCCGTGACCATCTTCGCGCCGTTGCGCGCGATGCCTTCGTTCTCGTACTTGCGCCCGACCATGAAGCCAGTGATGTTCTGCAGGAAGACCAGCGGGATCTTGCGCTGGCAGCACAGCTCGATGAAGTGCGCGCCCTTCAGGGCCGACTCGCTGAACAGGATGCCGTTGTTGGCGATGATGCCCACGGCCATGCCCTCGATGCGCGCAAAGCCCGTGACCAGCGTGGTGCCGTAGCGCGCCTTGAACTCGTCGAACTCGCTGCCATCGACGATGCGGGCGATGATCTCGCGCACGTCAAAGGGCTTGCGCGTGTCCACGGGGATCACGCCATAGAGCTCTTCACCGGCAAACTTCGGCGGCAGCGGCGCGCTGTCGGCCGGCGAGGCGGCCTTGGCCTTGTTGAGGTTGCGCACCGCATTGCGCGCCAGCTGCAGCGCATGCAGGTCGTTCTGCGCCAGGTGGTCGGCCACGCCCGACAGGCGCGTGTGCACGTCGCCGCCGCCCAGGTCCTCGGCCGTGACCACCTCGCCCGTGGCAGCCTTCACCAGCGGCGGGCCGCCCAGGAAGATGGTGCCCTGGTTCTTGACGATGATGGACTCGTCGCTCATGGCCGGCACATAGGCGCCGCCGGCCGTGCAGCTGCCCATGACCACGGCGATCTGCGAGATGCCCTGGGCGCTCATGTTGGCCTGGTTGAAGAAGATGCGGCCGAAGTGGTCGCGGTCGGGGAAGACCTCGTCCTGGTTGGGCAGGTTGGCGCCGCCCGAATCCACCAGGTAGATGCAGGTCAGGTGGTTCTGCTGCGCCACTTCCTGCGCGCGCAGGTGCTTCTTGACGGTGAGCGGGTAGTAGGTGCCGCCCTTCACCGTGGCGTCGTTGCACACCACCATGCAGTCCACGCCGCTCACGCGGCCGATGCCGGCGATCAGGCCGGCGCTGGGCGCATCGTTGTTGTACATGTTGAGCGCGGCCAGGGGTGCCAGCTCCAGGAAGGGCGTGCCCGGGTCCAGCAGCATCTGCACGCGCTCGCGCGGCAGCAGCTTGCCGCGCGCCGTGTGCTTGGCGCGGGCGGCCTCGCCGCCGCCCTGGGCCACCTTGTCGAGGTGGCCGCGCAGGTCATCGACCAGGGTGCGCATGGCGGCCGCGTTGGCCAGGAAGTCGGCCGAGCGGGCGTTCAGTTGGGTGTCTAGGATGGTCATGCAGCGGATCTTTCAAGCAGTCTTTTCTTCGGCCAGCCCCAGCTGGTCCTTCATTTCGTCGCGGATCTTGAATTTCTGGATCTTGCCCGTGACCGTCATCGGAAAGCCCGTGACGAAGCGGATGTAGCGCGGCACCTTGTAGTGCGCGATCTGGCCTTTGCAGAAGGCGCGCACGGCCTCCTCGGTCAGCTCCTGGCCGGGCTTGACCACGATCCAGGCACACAGCTCCTCGCCGTACTTCGCGTCGGGCACGCCCACCACCTGCACGTCCTGCACCTGTGGGTGGCGGTAGAGAAACTCCTCGATCTCGCGCGGGTAGATGTTCTCGCCGCCGCGGATCACCATGTCCTTGATGCGGCCGACGATGTTCACGTAGCCCTCGGCATCCATGGTGGCCAGGTCGCCGGTGTGCATCCAGCCCTCGGCGTCAATGGCCTCGCGGGTCTTGGCCTCGTCGCCCCAGTAGCCGTGCATCACCGAATAGCCGCGCGTGCACAGCTCGCCGCGCTCGCCCACGGGCACGACTTCGCCCGTATCGGGATTCACTATCTTCACCTCCAGGTGCGGCTGCACCTGGCCCACGGTGGAGACGCGCTTTTCCAGTGCCGTCTCGGTGCTGCTCTGGCAGCTCACGGGGCTGGTCTCGGTCATGCCGTAGGCAATGGTGATCTCGGACAGGTGCATCTGCTCGACCACGCGCTTCATCACCTCCGTCGGGCAGGGTGAGCCGGCCATGATGCCGGTGCGCAGAGTGGACAGGTCGAACTCGGCAAAGCGCGGGTGGTCCAGCTCGGCAATGAACATGGTGGGCACGCCGTGCAGGCCGGTGCAACGCTCGTCCTGCACGGTCTGCAGCACGGTGAGCGGATCGAACCCGTCGTTGGGGTAGACGATGGTCGCGCCGTGCGTGAAGCAGGCCAGGTTGCCCAGCACCATGCCGAAGCAGTGGTACAGCGGCACGGGGATGCACAGCCGGTCTTCAGGGGTGAGGCGCATGCACTCGCCGATGAAGAAGCCGTTGTTCAGGATGTTGCGGTGCGTGAGCGTGGCACCCTTGGGGAAACCCGTGGTGCCGCTGGTGAACTGGATGTTGATGGGGTCGGTGGCCTGGAGGCCGGCGGCCACCTCGGCCACGCGCACATCGGCCACACCGCCGCGCGCCAGCAGGTCCGAAAAGCGCAGCAGGCCCGGCTCGTCGGCGCCCTGCCCGGCCTCGTCGATCCACACCACCGTGTGGAGGTGCGGCAGCTTCACCGCGCCCAGGCGGCCCGGCTCCTGGCGCTGCCACTCGGGCGCCAGTTCGCGCAGCATACCCAGGTAGTCGCTGGTCTTGAAGCGCGCCATGCTCACCAGCAGCCGGCAGCCGACCTTGTTGAGCGCGTACTCCACCTCGGAGGTGCGGTAAGCGGGGTTGATGTTCACCAGCACCAGGCCCACCTGCGCCGTGGCCAGTTGCATCAGCACCCACTCGGCATTGTTGTGCGACCAGATGCCCACGCGGTCGCCAGGCACCAGGCCCAGGCCCAGCAGGGCACTGGCCAGGCGGCGGGCCTCGGCCTGCAGACTGCGGTAGGTGTAGCGCAGCTGCTGGTGTACGCTGACCAGCGCCTCGCGCTCGGGCTGGCGGGCCACCATGGCGTCGAAGAAATCGCCCAGCGTCTGCTCGATCAGCGGCACGTCGGTGGCGCCACGGGCCAGGCTGGTGGCTAGTGGGGTGGTGGCGGAAGGCATGGCTGCACCCATTGTCTTGTCTCCTTGCGTATCGCTTGCCCGCGCGGCATGGGCAATGTCACCCCAAGCATAGAAGCCCACCACGGCCCGTGGTGGACACAAAGGTTGCAAATCGTGCCACAGCTCATGCACACTGTACCCCGTGAAATCCCCTGCCTCCACCGCACCCAGCGACCTTACAGCCCCCAAGACCGCCCCAGCGGCCACCCCGATTGCCTTCGTGCAGGCGATTGCACTCGCTTACAGGCGCCGCGGCATGAGCCCCGCCTGGGCCTTGGCGCAGGCACAGATTGCGCCCGGCCTGCTGTTCGATGACAGTGCGCGCATCACGGCCTGGCAGATGGAAGAGGTGTCGGGTTCCGCCATGCGGGAACTCGACGACGAGGCCCTGGGCTGGTTCGGCCGGCGCCTGCCCTGGGGCAGCTACGGCATGCTGGCACGCGCCTCCATCAGCTCGCCCGACCTGGGCGTGGCGCTCAAGCGCTGGTGCCGCCACCATGGTCTGCTGGCGGACGACATCACCCTGCGCCTCACGCAAGCCGACACCACATCCACACTCTCCATCGAGGAGAACCGCGACCTGGGCTCCCTGCGCGAGTTCTGCCTAGTCTCGGTGCTGCGCAACGCCCTGGGCCTGGGCTGCTGGATGGTGGACTCGCGCGTGCCGCTGCTGGCGGCCGAGTTCGCCTTTGCCGCGCCGCCGCATGCCGAGGCCTACGGCGTGCTGTTCCCCGGGGGACCGGTGCGCTTCAGCGCCCCGCAGACCGCCATCCATTTCGACGCGCGCTACCTCAGCCTGCCCCTGCGGCGCGACGAGGCCGCGCTGCGCCAGATGCTGCAGCATGCGCTGCCGCTCACGGTGCTGCAGTACCGGCGCGACCGGCTACTGGTAGCCCGCGTGCGCCAGTTGCTGGGAGCCCCCGTGCAGGGCCACCCAGGCCAGGCACTGGCCTCGCACAGCGCCGAATCGCTGGCGCACCTGCTGCACGTATCACCGCGCACGCTGCACCGCCAGCTCAAGGAGGAAGGCGCCACCCTGCAGGGCCTCAAGGACGAGGTGCGCCAGAACCGCGCCATGGAAATTCTGCACCGCAGCGACCGGCCCATCAAGCAGGTGGCCGAGGCGGCGGGTTTCGTCAACGAGAAAAGCTTCATCCGCGCCTTCAAGGGATGGACCGGGCATTCGCCGGCCGAGTACCGCCGCCTGGCCCGGACGGCGGCATGATCTGCAACCGCACTGGCAGCGTGGGGAACCCTGCGGCCATGGCCGCGCACTACACTGAACCCCAATGCCGATGATCCACCTGTACCACTGCGTCAGCGCACGCTCGTTCCGTCCCCTGTGGATGCTCGAGGAGCTGCAGCTGCCGTACTCGCTGCACATGCTGCCCTTTCCTCCACGGCTGAAGGCGCGCAGCTTCCTGGAGCTCAACCCCCTGGGCACCGTGCCCCTGTTCGTGCAGGACGCCGTGCGCATGACCGAATCGGCCGCCATCTGCCAGTACCTGGCTGCCGCTCACCCCGATGCCGGGCTGGACGTGCGTGCCGTGGACCCGGCCTACGGTGCCTACCTCAACTGGCTGCACATGGGCGAGGCGACGCTGACCTTTCCCCAGACCCTGGTGCTGCGCTACGGTCGCTTCGAGCCCAAGGCACGCCAGCAGCCCCAGGTGGTCGAGGACTACCGCCGCTGGTTCCTGGCCCGCCTGCGCGCGGTGG
Organism: Acidovorax sp. LjRoot118; assembly: GCF_964253575.1. NCBI lineage: Bacteria > Pseudomonadati > Pseudomonadota > Betaproteobacteria > Burkholderiales > Comamonadaceae > Acidovorax > Acidovorax sp. LjRoot118. The sequence goes on along the minus strand of NZ_CAXURB020000001.1, from coordinate 6,942,671 downwards.
AAACCGCCCTCGCCCATGGCGAGTACCTTTGCGCCGGCCGCTTCACCGCCGCCGATGTCTCGGTGGGCTATGCGCTGCTGCTGGCCGAGCACCTGGGCCTGTCGCCCGAGTTCGGCGAGCGCACGCTGATGTACTGGCATCGCCTGCAGCACCGCCCCGGCTACCAGCGCGCCATGGCGGCGCAGCTCGAAGCGGCAGAGGAGCAGGACGTGCCGACCACACCCGCTCCGGACACAAGACCCTGAGTCAGGCTACTGCGGCGCCCCTTGGGGTGCTTGGTACACCGGCAGCGATTTCACCAGCGCCCGGAACTCGGGCGAGTGCCGGAGCACACTGCCACCGGCCTCGATCAGGTCCGTGACCTCGTGCTGCTCGATGGAAAACGCCGTGGGGATCTGCAGCAGGCGCGGGCGCGCCACGTCGTCGGGCGAGTCGCGCAAATTGACCGACACCACGTGGATCTCGGCGTTCGGCGCGAACACGTCGCCGCCGCTGTGCGGACTCACGGCCAGGGTCTTGCGCCACTGCTCGGTGATGTCGCGCAGGTATTCCTGCGTCTCGCGTGTGGCGCGCGAGCCGGTGCCGAACAGAAGGGAATCCACCACCTGCAGCATGTCGGGCACCTTGTCGCTGGTGTCGATGTTGAACGAGGGGTCGCGCTCGGCGTTTACCGTGATCAGCACCAGCTTGCGGATGCTGCCCGGCGGGATACCCACCTCGCTGAAGCTCTCGCGCAGGCCGCCGCCGGCCAGCGCGCGGTCAAGCAGGCGCTGCACGCCAAGATTGTCAGACAACCCACCATCCACCAGGTGGATGTAGGGCTTGCGCCTGGCATCGAGGTAGCTCTGCTCGTTGACCCGGTACAGCCGCGAACGATAGTCCCCTGCATTGGCGCGCGCCAGGTGGCTCCCTGCGGGGCGGGTGGCGCACTGGTCCGCATGGTTCTTCAGCGTCATCGGGCTGAGCAGCAGCGGCACGGCCGACGAGGCGGCCACCGCGAAGGACAGCGGCACGGTGCGCAGGTCCGAGCAGATCAGCGCGAACTGGTCCCAGGTGAACTCGAAACCCGTGCCCAGCGACATGTCGGTGGCGGTGATGAACAGCTGCGGGTGGCGAGGGCGCCTTTCCACGTCGCCAAAGGTCTTGCCGGCATAGAGCTCGTCGAGCCGCCGCGCCAGCAGGTGGGTGCGGCCGAGCCAGGGCGAAGTCAGGTCCACCAGGTTGCCAGGGCGCAGGGCCTGGGTGATCAGGCTGTTCTGGAAGTTCTGGCGCAGGAACTCATGCTCGAAGCGCGGCAGCCCCTCGATGCCATGCGCCGCATAGTAGGCGGCCACGATGCTGCCGCCCGAGACGCCGCTGACCACATCGGTCGCGTCGAGCAGCGTGGTGCGCCGACCGTTCCACTCGAACACCGTGTTCTGCATCTCGGTGAGTACGCCGAAACCGAAGGCCGCCGCGCGCGCACCGCCGCCCGAGAGGGTGACTGCGACCAGGATGCTTGGATCGCGCTGGGACGGGCGCTGCGTGACCGCCTGCTCCTGCAGCGGCATGGGCTCATTGACCCAGGGGCGTACCGATGAGCATGCCGACAGCATCCCCATGGCAGCCAGCAGCGCGCCGCGACGCATCCACCGTTGCGTTCTCTCTCCCAGGCTTGCAGAGCGCATGCGTTCTCCCTTTTCCCGGATCGTAACGGACCTTCAGCAGCCCAGCAGCGCCGGCAGCTCAGCCATGCTGCGGAACACCTGCGACGCACCGGCCGCACGCAGGGCATCGTCGCCAATGCCCAGCGGCGCATAGGCAAACACGGTGGCGCCCGCCGCGACGCCGGCCGTCACGCCGATGGTCGTGTCTTCCACCACGGCGCAACGCGCCGGATCGGCCTGCAGCGCGGCGGCCGCGGCCAGGTACACATCGGGTGCCGGCTTGGTGTGGGGAACCTCGTGGCCGCTGAAGATACGCCCCTCGAAGTACGGCATGAGCCCCACCTTGACCAGCTGCATCTCCACCTTGAAGCGGTCGGCCCCCGAGGCGCAAGCGATGCGCCCGCCGTGGTGGGCGTGCACGCGCTCGATGGTGGGGTGGATGTGCTCGATGGCCACGAGGTGCTGGTCCAGCTCGGCATTGCGGCGGGCATAGAAGGATGCCATCCACTCGTCGGTCAGCGGCCGGCCGGTCTCGGCCTCGATGCGGGCAGTGGCGCTGCGCACCGTGCGGCCGATGAAATAGTCCATGCACTCTTCGTGCGTGATGGCCCAGCCCGCTTCGTTGAGCATGGTGCGCAGCACGCCGTTGGTGATGTGCTCGCTGTCGACGAGCACGCCGTCGCAGTCGAACAGGATGGCTTCGAAGGTCATGGATCAAGGCTCACAAAAAAGAAAGGAGTGGGTCATTGCTGGTCGCCATCGACATAGAACCAGCGCCCGTCCTCGCGCACGAAGCGGCTGGTCTCGTGCAGGCGCACGGCGCGGCCGCCCACGCGGTAGCGTGCGACGAACTCGACTTCGGCCATGTCCTCGCCCGTGCTGCGCTGGCTGCGCACCGTGAGGCCCAGCCAGCGTGCGCCGGGATCGAAGTCCAGTTGGGAAGGCCGGGTGCGCGGGTGCCAGGTGGCCTGCAGGTAGTCTGCCCGTTCGAGCACGAAGGCGCTGTAGCGCGAGCGCATGAGGCTGGGCGCATCGGGCGCAGGCGCGGTGTCGAAATGGTCGACATAGCGGCCGCAGCATGCGGCATAGGCCAGGGGTTGCTGGCGCGCGTTGGTCTGGCCGCAGGAGCAGGCGTTGGTGGGTTCAGGGGATGCCATGGGTTTTAGACTGCCATATCAGTTATCCACAATGCTGGGAATCACCCGCAGCGCATGAAACTGGCGCGGCCAAGGCCAGCGCCCCCGTGCAAGGGCCGCCCCGCCGCACCGAGGGCGTCCCCCTCCCAGATTGCGAAGCAATATGAGAGAGGGGCTGAGGGCCGCGGCTCCAAGCCTGCCTGCGCAGGCTTGGACGTGCCCGAAGAGCGGCCGCCCCTGGCGGACGCACCGAGGCGCGAAGCGACTCAAGGGGTGCTTCATTTCATTGCGCCAAATACCTTCTTGACCAAGGCACTGCCGGCGGCCGCAGGGTTCTGGCGAATGCGGCGCTCCTCCTCACCGATCATGAGGTACAGGCCATCGAGCGTGCGCCCGGTGACGTATTGGGCCAGGTTGGCATCCTCGGCCTTGAGCAGGCCGAAGCTGGCGGCCTTGCCGGCGAAGGCGTTGTACTTCTGCGTGAGGCCGACCTTCTCGGTGGCCTGGTTCACCACGGGCAGGAAGCGCTCGCCCAGCGCAGTGCGCGTCTTCTCGGCAAAAAAGGCCGTCACCGAGGTTTCGCCACCGGTCAGGATGTTCCTCGCGTCGGTCACGCTGATATTCTTGACGGCCTGCACCAGCAGGTCCTGGCCCAGTGGCACGGCAGCCTCGGCAGCGCGGTTGATGGAGGTGACCAGCTCGTCGATGCGCCGCCCCTGGCCCAGCGACTTCATGACCTTGGCGGCATCGTCCAGGGTGCCCGGCAGCCCGATGCGCACGCGCGGGTTGCCCAGGAAGCCATCGGGCCGGCCCAGGGAGGCGATGGCGGCCTGCACGCCCTGCGACAGGGCCGCCTTCAGGCCGCCCGAGGCATCGGCGGCCGACAGATCGCCCAGCGACAGGGCCTGCACGTTGCTGGCGTAGGCCAGCAGCAAGGTGCCCAGGGCGCCCAGGCTGGCTTGGTGGAATTCGCGACGCAGCATGCGTGGCCTCTCTGATCAAACACGATTAAAAATCAGGTCATCCACCCAGGCCTGCCGGCCTGCGTGGAAGCGCGATGGTGTCCGATTTTCGCCGACACTCGCACGCCGTAGACTGGCACGCATGAATATCACCACCCGAGGAGTCGAACCATGTGGGAAATGAGCGTGCCCTGGTGGGAGTTTGTGCTGCGCGGGGTCCTGGTCTACGTGTTTCTGCTGGTCTTCCTGCGGCTCACGGGCAAGCGCCAGACGGGGCAGTACGCGCCGTTCGACCTGGTGCTGCTGCTGATCCTGTCCAACGCCGTGCAGAACTCGATGAACGCGGGCGACAACTCGCTCATCGGCGGACTCATCTCGGCCAGCACCCTCATGGGCTGCCATGTGGTGCTGGCCAACCTGACCTTCCGCTTCGCCTGGCTGGAGCGCCTGATCGACGGCAAACCGCGCGTGCTGGTGGACCAGGGCAAGGTGCACACCGAGCTGATGCACAAGGAACTGCTCTCCACCGACGACCTGGAGGCCGCCCTGCGCGCCAGCGGCTGCCTGCACCTGCACGAGGTGGAGCGTGCCACCATCGAAACCAACGGGCAGATCACCGTGGTGCTGCGCAAACGCGACAGTGCCGGTTGAACCGCGTCAGCGCGGCGTATAGCACTTGCCGGCCGCAATGGCCGCAGTGACGGCAGGCCCCAGGCTGGCGGCATCGGGGAAGGCCGATGGCGTGGCCGTGTCCTCCAGCAGACACAGGTGGTTGGCCTTGCGCACCAACACCATTTTGGTCGGCCCCATGCTCGTGGCGATGTAGCGCCGGTTGCCCCAGAAAGCCGCAAGCTCGGCAGTGGCCTCGGTTCGCTCCTGCTCGAATGAGAACGTGCCGTTCAATGGGCCTGAGGACGCGGTGCCAGCGCCATCGCATTGGGGGCTGCGGTAAGACACCATTCCAGCGCCTACAGAAACAGAATTGCCGGAGCGTGAGAGGCGCCACAGATCCCGCAGCCCGGCCGATGCGCCGGTCACGGGCAGGCATTGGTCCTGCTCCCATGGGCCTTCGGACAAGGTGGCAAGAGGGGCACACCGCACCGCCACGCTGTCCACGCTGGTGGCAGCCACCGATCCGAAGCCGTTGCGCACCACGCAGCCTGAACCGGCGGGCGCAGTCTTCACGGTGATCGCGTACACCGCACCATCGACCAATGCCTTGGTGAAGGTGAAACCTCCATCCGCTGAAACGGTCAGGTCTTCACTGCCGCCATTGGTCAGTACCACCGACTGACCTGCTGATAGCCCGCTTGCCATACCGCCCAGCGTGTAGGTTGCTGCAGGCAGATTCACGCAATCGACCAGTACGCTGGCAACAGTGGAGGACAGCGTGCCTGCACCCTGCGAGACGGAGCACTGCTGGCCGGTGGGATGGGTCTTGATGGTGACGGCATAACTGCTGCCCGCAGGCCAACTGGCGGCCATCACGAAGCTGCCGTTGGCCCCCACCGTGAAATCGTCCGCGCCCTGGTTCTGCAACACCAGCGTCTGGCCGGCGGCCAAGCCGGTGACGGTGCCGCCCACCGTGTAGTGCACCGGCGCTGGCGGCGGTACGGACGGGCCCGGTGGCGTTGGAGTGGAGGGGTCGGGCGCAGCCGGGCTGTCGGCCCCACCACCACCGCCGCAGCCGCACAACAGGACAGCAGCCAGTCCCAGCGGCGCAAAGTGCCAGACAGCACGGGTATTCAAGTGGAAAGAACCGGGGACAACGCGCCGCGCGCGGGAATGAACAGACATGGGCAGCTCCTCTCAAGATGGTGGGAGCTCTGGGCGCATGGCATGCACTCTGGCCCCACCTGGTTGGTGTGCTGCCAGTGTCCAATCACCAGGTGCAATGGGCTGGTGATGCGGATCACCAGCAGTGCCCCGGGACCAGGTCCTCAAGGTATCAGGATGTAGCCACGCCTTTGCCAACCCTACTCCGGTAGGGTTTGCGCCGCACCCATCTTGCGGAACACTTGGCAGAATTTGCCTGCCACAGCGGTCTCCCCCCACCCAATGCCTCCAACGTCCCCCTACGCCATCATTCTTGACGACCATCCCCTGGTGGCGCGCGGGGTTGCAGAGTTCCTGCGTTCGCTGCGCCCTGACATGGAAATGCGGCTGGCCACCGATGCGGCCGACTGCCTGCAGCAGGTGGAGGTGCATGGGGCACCGGCGCTGGCCCTCATCGACTTCTGGCTGGTGGAAGGCGCGGCCCTGGGCCTCATTGCGCAGCTGCGTGCCAGTTGCCCCGGCACCGCCATTGCGGTGATGAGCGGCGATGACGACCCGCTCCTGGCCGAACGCGCCCGCGCAGGCGGAGCACATGGCTTTGTGCACAAGCAGGAGAGCCCGGGCACGTTTGCCCAGGCCGTGCATGCGCTGTTGGGCGGGCTGACCTGGTTCGTGCCCGCAGGGCGCGTGCAGCCCGGCGGGCTGCGCAGCCGCGAGCTGCCGGTGACCCCGGCCGAGCTGGGCCTGTCCGCACGCCAGGGGGAGATCCTTGCACTGGTGCTGCTCGGCCAGCCCAACAAGCGCATCGCGCTGGACCTGGCCTTGTCGGAGAGCACGGTGAAAGAACACATCACCGCCATCCTGCAGCGCCTGGGCGCGCGCAACCGCATCGAGGCCATCACCCAGCTGCGCGGGCGCAGGCTGGTCTTGGCAGGACCTGCGGGCTGATGGCCTCGCCGGCGGCAGCGCCCTCGGCCGAGTGGTCCGACGACGCCCCCATCAGCATGGAGGGGCGCGCCCGCCTGCTGCAGATGACCTTTGGCCTTCTGCTCACCAGCATCTTCGTGCTGCCGCTGCTGGCACTGACGCTCACGCTGTTCTATGCGCAAGGGCACGATGCGCGCTGGATGTGGGCATGGTGCGGCTTCTACGCCCTGTTTGCCGGGGTGATGGTCGTGCAGCGGCGCCTGCATCTGCGCGACCGCAAGCGCCTGGATGCCGAGGCATTGGTGCGCAAATGGAAGCCCCGGCTCGAAACATGCGCCTTGCTGCACGGAGCGGGCATCACCGCGCCCATGGCCATCGTGGCGGGCCACGCGAGCTACGACTTCGCACTGTTGCTGCTGGTGACCAACGCCGCCATCATCGTCGGCAACGCCACACTCCAGACACCCGTGCTCAGCGTGTTCATGCGCTTGTTCATGGCGGGCTGGAATGCATCGCTGCCCCTCCTGATCTGGTTGTTTCCGGACCATTGGCCTTTCATCCTGCCGTTGGCGCTGCTGCACAGCCTGATCATCTACCGCCACGCACATACGACGCACCGCTTCTTCGTGCAGCAGATCCGGCTGGAGGAACGCGGCGCGCAGATGGCGGCGCGCTACCTGGCGGCACGTGATGAAGCCCAGGCGGCCCTGGAAGAGAAGAACCGCTTTTTGAGCACTGCCGCGCACGACCTGCGCCAGCCCGTGCACGCCATGGGCCTGCTGGCCGAAGCCATTGCACGGCGCAACCGCGATGGGGGCCTGGATGCGCCCCTGGCCGACCTGCAGCGCAGCGTGCGCTCGGTGAACCTGATGTTCAACTCGCTGCTGGACCTGTCGCGCATCGAAAGCGGCCATGTGACCGCGCATGCCGGTCCCGTGGCGCTGGATGCGCTCTTCGACGATGTGCTCGCGCTGTTTCGCGAGGAGGCGCGCACGCGTGGCCTGCTGCTGCGCGTGCGCCCACCAGGCCCCCAGGCCGCCGCTCTGGCCGATGCGGACCTGCTGCGCCAGTCGGTCGTGAACCTGGTGCACAACGCATTGCGCTACACCGTGCGCGGCGGCGTGCTGCTCACCGCCCGCCCGCGCCGCGGGGGCTGGCAGATCGAGGTATGGGACACCGGTGTGGGCGTAGCCCTGGAGGACCAATTGCGCATCTACTCGCCCTTCTACCGCCCGCGGAACGCCTGGAACATCGACAACAACGGCCACGGCCTCGGCCTTGCCGTCGTCGCGCGCTGCGCCAAGCTCATGGGTGCGGACTATGGGCTGGTCTCGCGCCTGGGCAAGGGGTCTCGGTTCTGGCTGCACCTGCCCCATGCCACCCTGGTCGAGAGCGACCCCCAGCAGGCACGCTACAGAGGCCTGGCATGGGACGCAGGCGAGGGCAGCGGCCGACCCGACCTGAGTTCGCTGGCGGGCACCTGCATGGTCATCGACGACGACCCGCAGGTGGCCGCAGCCTGGTCAGCGCTGTTGCAGGCCTGGGGCATCGACGCCCGCTTTGCCAGCTGTGCCAGCGAGGCCTGGGACCTGGTGGACGGCGGCTTTCGCCCCCGCGCCATCCTGTGCGACCAGCGCCTGCGCTCGGGCGAGAGCGGCTTCGACATCCTGCGGGCGCTTATGGCGCACTGCCCCGACGCCTATGGCGCCATGGTCAGCGGCGAACTGCATTCGCCCGATCTGCAGGAGGCCGAGAACCAAGGCTACCTGGTGCTGTCCAAGCCGCTCGATGTGGTCCGGCTGCACGCCGTGCTGGCCCAGTGGCTGGCGCCCCGGTACAGCCACTGACGAAGCCCGTTGCGCATGGACACGCCAGAGCACCTGTTGGAAACCAGCACGCCCAGCGACGAAGGCCGTTTGAGGCTGCTCAGTGCCGCCTTTGCCCGCCTGCGCCTGAGCATGATGGCCATGCCCTCCATGGGCCTGCTGTTCGGAGGACTTTTGGCCTGGCTGGGCGGAAACCCCGTGGGGCTTTTCGTGTGGGGGGCACTTTACCTGCCGGCCTTGTGGGCCGTATGGCGGCTGCATCGCCGCTACCTGCGGGATCAGTCGGAACGCAAGGCCATGGAGGTGCTCGCCACCTGGCAGCCACGCTTGCAATGGCTCGCGCTGGGCCACGGAGGGGCCCTGTCCCTGTTGGTCGCGCTGTCCATCACGGGTGCGACCTATGACTTCATGCTGCTGCTGCACACCACCCTCATGGGGATCGCAGCCGTCAATGCGGCGCAGATGACCGCTCACTGGGGCATCTATCGCGCGCTGTTCTTCGGCATGGCCTGGAGCCTGGCGCTTTTGCCCTGGTCGTTTCCGGGACACTGGTATTTCATCCTGCCCATGACGCTGGTGATGAACCTGGTGATCTACCGCAGTGCCTTCCATGCGCACCGCTTCTTCGTGCGCCAGATCGTGCTCGAGGAGCGCAGCCGGGACCTGGCCGAGCGCTACCTCCGGGCCAGCCGCGCCGCAGAGACGGCCCTGGCGGAGAAAAACCGCTTTCTGAGCACCGCCGCGCACGACCTGCGCCAGCCCGTGCATGCGATGGGCCTGCTGGCCGAAGCCATTGCCCTGCATGGCCAGGGCATCCCGCGGCTGGAGGGCCTGCTAACGCAGTGGCGGCTCAGCATGCGCTCGGTGAGCCACATGTTCGATGCCTTGCTGGACCTGTCGCGCATCGAGTCGGGCGCGGTGGAACTGCGGCCCGCACCCGTAGCACTGGCCAGCTTGTTCGATGACCTGCAGACCCAGTTCTCCACGGAAGCGGCGGCCAGGCGCCTGGCACTTCGCCTGCACCGGCCGCCCCATGAGGCCACGGTGCTGGCCGACCCTGCGCTGGTGCGCCAGTCACTGGCCAACCTGGTGCACAACGCGCTGCGCTACACGCCGCACGGCGGGGTGCTGGTGGGCGCGCGGCGGCGTGGCCAGCACTGGCGCATCGAGGTGTGGGACACCGGGGTGGGGGTGGCCCTGGAAGAGCAGGGCCAGATCTACCAGGCCTTCTACCGCCCCCACCACGCATGGGAGCTGCACCGCAGCGGGCATGGCCTGGGACTGGCCGTGGTGGCACGCTGCGTGGCACTGATGGGCGCCCGCCAGGGCCTCCAATCCCAGCTCGGAAAGGGCTCGTGTTTCTGGATCGAGCTGCCTGCCACCGAGGCGCCGCCGCTGTCCGCCCAGTTGGCGCCGATGGGCGCGCAAGGGCGCCACGGCCCGCTGCAGGGGCGCTGCCTGGTACTGGACGATGACCCGCAGGTACTGGGAGCCTGGTCGGCCCTGCTCGGCACCTGGGAGGTGGAAGTGCGCCTGGCCTCCAACGCGGGCGAGGCCTTCGCCCACATCGAAGCCGGGTTCACGCCGCAGGCCATTCTGTGCGATCAGCGGCTGCGCTCGGGGGAAAGCGGCTTCGAGGTGCTGCGAGCCCTGCTGGAGCGATACCCCGATGCGCACGGCGCCATGGTCAGCGGCGAGTTCGATGCGCCCGAGTTGCAGGAGGCCGACGCGCAAGGCTACCTGGTGCTGCGCAAGCCGGTCGACGCCGCCACGCTGCACGCCCTGCTGGCGCAGTGGCTGCGGCCCACCGGCGCGTGAGCGCGACTCAGAGGCTGGGAATTTTTTGGCCGTGTCCGAAGTGCGCGTCAAAACGCCTCGGATCTAGGCGCAAAGCACAGCCATAGCTCGGGCTATGGCGAGCATTTGTAACAACGAGCCGGGGTGTTTTGGCGGGCAAGGCGGGCATGGACGAAAGATTCTCAGCCTCTTAGGCCAGGGCGCGTTGGATGATGATCTTCTGCACGTCGCTCGTGCCTTCGTAGATCTGGCACACGCGCACATCGCGGTAGATGCGCTCGACCGGGAAGTCATTCACCACGCCATAGCCGCCCAGGGTCTGGATGGCGGCGCTGCAGACGCGCTCGGCCATCTCGCTGGCGAACAGCTTGGCCATGGCCGCCTCCTTGAGGCAGGGGCGCCCGGCATCGCGCAGCGCGGCGGCATGCCAGATGAGCTGGCGCGCGGCCTCGATCTGCGTGGCGCATTCGGCCAGGCGAAAACCCACCGCCTGGTGGTTGAAGATGGCCGTGCCAAAGCTCTCGCGCTCCTTGGAATAGGCCAGCGCCGCATCGAAGGCGCTGCGCGCCATGCCCACGCTCTGCGCGGCGATGCCGATGCGCCCGCCTTCGAGCGCCCCGAGGGCGATCTTGTAGCCCTCGCCCTCGGCGCCGATCAGGTTCTCGGCCGGGATGCGGCAGTTGTCGAAGTTGATCTGCGCCGTGTCGCTGCTGTGCTGGCCCAGCTTGTCTTCCAGGCGCGCCACCACGTAGCCGGGGTTGTCGGTGGGCACGAGGAAGGCGCTCATGCCCTTCTTGCCCGCGCCCTTGTCGGTCACGGCGATGACGATGGCCACATGGCCGTTCTTGCCGCTGGTGATGAACTGCTTGACGCCGTTGATCACGTATTCGTCGCCCTGGCGCACGGCAGTGGTGCGCAACGCAGAGGCGTCGGACCCCACATGTGGCTCGGTCAGGCAGAAGGCGCCCAGCATGCGGCCCTGGGCCAGCGGCGTGAGCCAGTCCTTCTTCTGCTGCGCATTGCCATAGCGCATGAGGATGGCGTTGACGGGGCAGTTGGTCACGCTGATGGCGGTGCTGGTGCCACCGTCGCCCGCAGCGATCTCTTCGAGCACCAGGGCCAGGGTCACGTAGTCGAGGTTGGCGCCGCCCAGCTCTTCGGGAACGCAGATGCCATAGGCACCTAACGCGGCCAGGCCCTGGTGCGCCTCTTTGGGAAAGTGGTGCTCCCTGTCCCAGCGCCCCGCGTGGGGCCACAGTTCGGCCTGTGCAAAATCGCGCACGGCGTCGCGGATCATTTCCTGGTCTTGGGTCAGCAGCATGGGGTCTCCGAAAGCACTTGTTGTTGGAAAGGAAGAAAGGCGGGCACGGCTACCAGTGATCAGCACGCCGGCCGTCATGGTGCAGCAGGCGCCCCTTGTCGGCACCGGTCACGCTGGCCAGGGTGGCACGCATGCCGCGCACGCTCTCCTGCACCGTGAGCGGGGCCTCGCCGCCGCCCATCTCGGTCTGCACCCAGCCGGGGTCGATGGTGACGAGGGTGGCGCCCGGGTAGTCGTGCTGGGCCGAGGCCACGGCCATGTTGAGGGCGGCCTTGCTGGTGCGGTAGAGCCAGGAGTCGCTGTCGTCCACGCTGCCGATCTGCGACATGGAACTGGACACGAAGGCGAACACGCCCTGCGCGTCGGCCACCATGGGCGCCACCTGAGGCAGGGCCTGCATGGCGCCCAGCACGTTGGTGTGCATGACGGCGTCAAAATCCTGCTGCGTGGGCGGCGTGAGCGCGTTGGGCCTGCGGATCACGCCCGCCACGTACAGCGCCAGGTCGATCTTCTCGCCGTCGAGCAGCCAGGACAGGCCGCTCACGCTGGCGGGGTTGGCCACGTCCACCGTGAGCGGCTGGGCCCCCAGTGCCTGCAGGCGCTCACGCCCGGCGTCGTCGCGCGCGGTGGCGATCACGCGGTCGCCGGCCTCCACGTACTGGCGCGCCAACTCCAGGCCGATGCCGCGCGATGCGCCGATGATGAGAATCGTTGCCATGGGATGGGAATCCTTGTCAGATGAAAGCGCTGGTCAGTGGATGGCGAACTCGAAATAGCCCGACCAGGCGGGATCGAAGCTCGTGGTGGTCTCCAGCGAGGCGGCCTCATCGCGCAGCAGCAGCGGCGCCAGTGCCTGCTTGGCCAGCTGTTCATCGCCCACGTAGTACACGGCCTTGCGGCGCCCGCTGCGGGTCATGGTGTAGGCCAGGATGCCCAGCTGCGACAGTTCCAGCAGGGTGGCCGCCTGATCGTGCAGGTCCTGCGCAACCTGGAGCTCGTCGCGGTCACCGACGGGCATGTCCAGCGTGAGGGCATAGGCCAGGTCGGCGCGCATCGCGACCGGGTTGGCACTGCGGTTGACCATCACCAGCGCCGTGTCCTGCGGCTCGCCGGCGTCTTCGTCGTCCGACCCGCCAAAGGCCAGGGTCATGCCCCCCCAGACATGCTCGCCGCTGGGAAAGTCGCCGGTGCGCCCCAGGGTTTCGCTCCAGTAGCGGTCGAATACGGGGGGCAGCAGGCTGAGCGGGGTCCACTCGGCATCCGGGTCTGCGGACTCGTCTACGAAGTCCACGGCACCGACCTTCACGGCAAAGTCATACTCACCCAGCACATGGTCGATCATGATGAAGGCCATGTTGCGCGCATGGTCCTGAAAATCCTGCGGGATCTCGCGGCCGAAACGGATCTCGAGCGCTGCCTGGCCGTCGTCCTGGCTGCAGGCGATCAGCACCTCGGAGGTGGACAGCTCGAAGCCGTCCATGCCGATGGGAAAGTCCGGCTGCTGCGTGCGCTCGCGGAACGCCCGCAGGGTGTGGTGCTGCAGCCGGGGCGCGGCGGCCACCACCTGCATCAGGAGGGGAAAGCATTCGATGCTGCCGTGGGCGGTGACGATCATGTCCACCACCGCATCCCCGTCGCCACCGGACATCTCCAGCGCCAGGCCTTCCAGGTGCCGCTCCAGCAGCACATTGCCCTCCTCCACACGTTCGCGCAAAGGCATGGCATGCAGGGCAGCCTCGGTGTCGGCGAACTCGCGCCAGAAGGCGGTGATGGCGGCGGTGCTGGATTCCATGGCAGCGTGCTCCGGGGCGGAGGATGGTGGTGGCGAAGTCGCTATTGTTGGCCGAATATGCCGGGCTGAAATCAGACCAGTTCCAGCGCCATGGCCGTGGCCTCGCCGCCACCGATGCACAGCGTGGCCAGGCCCTTGGTGAGGCCCCGGGCCTTGAGCGCATGGATCAGCGTGACCATGATGCGCGCGCCGCTGGCACCGATGGGGTGGCCCAGGGCGCAGGCGCCGCCGTTCACGTTGACCTTGTCGTGCGGCAGGTCGAGCTCTTTCATCAGCGCCATGGGCACCACGGCGAAGGCCTCGTTGATCTCCCACAGCTGCACGTCGCCGACGGCCCAGCCGGCCTTGGCCAGCGCCTTCTGCGTGGCGCCCAGGGGGGCGGTGGCGAACCACTCGGGCTCCTGCGCGTGCGTGGCATGGCTCACGATGCGGGCGATGGGCTTGCAGCCGAGCTTCTTGGCCGTCGATTCGCGCATCATCACCAGCGCGGCGGCGCCGTCGTTGATGCTGGAGCTCGATGCGGCGGTGATGGTGCCGTCCTTCTTGAAGGCGGGCTTCAGGCTGGCGATCTTTTCGAGCTTGACCTTGCCCGGGCCTTCGTCCACCGACACCAGGGTCTCGCCCGCACGGGTCTTGACGGTGACGGGCACGATCTCGGCCGCGAACGCGCCGGACTCGGTGGCGGCCTTGGCGCGCTGCACGCTGGCGGTGGCGAACGCGTCCTGCTGCTCGCGCGTGAACTGGTACTTGGCGGCGCAGTCTTCACCAAAGGTGCCCATGGAACGGCCGGCCTCGTAGGCGTCTTCCAGGCCGTCGAGCATCATGTGGTCGAAGATGCGGTCGTGGCCCAGGCGGTAGCCGCCGCGGCCCTTCTGCAGCAGGTAGGGGGCGTTGGTCATGCTCTCCATGCCGCCGGCCACCATCACGTCGTGCGTTCCGGCCAGCAGCATGTCGTGCGCCATCATCGCGGCCTTCATGCCCGAGCCGCACATCTTGGACAGCGTGACCGCGCCCGCGCCTTTGGGCAGGCCGCCCTTGAACGCCGCCTGGCGCGCAGGCGCCTGGCCCTGGCCGGCCATCAGGCAGTTGCCGAACAGCACTTCGCCCACGGCGTCGGGCGCGACACCGGCGCGCTCCATGGCGGCCTTGATCGCGGCGCCACCCAGGTCATGGGCGGACAGGCTGGAAAAATCGCCCTGCAACGAGCCCATGGGGGTGCGTGCGGCGCCGACGATGACGATGGGGTCCTGGTTCATGGTGTTGTCTCCTGAAAGGTGGGGGGGGGTGAATCGCTAGGGTTGCGGTGGGGTGCCACGCGCTGCACGGGCAGGCCCGTCAGTCGCGCGGCGCGCCTGTGAAGCGGCGGTCGATGTCGTAGGGGAACACGTCGTACACATGGCCAGCCTGGATGCGCTCCTTGTGCGACTGCCAGAAGGCGGCGTCCAGCAGGTCGCTGTGGTGCTGCATGAACACGGCGCGCACAGCGTCGTTGCCCAGCAGGAAGGGGCCAAAGGTCTCTGGAAACACGTCGCGCGGACCCACGGCGTACCAGATCTCGCCGCTCATTTCTTCCTCTTCGTTGCGCGGCGCGGGCACGCGGCGGAAGTGGCAGTCGGTGAGGTATTCGATCTCGTCGTAGTCGTAGAACACGACCTTGCCGTTGCGCGTGACGCCGAAGTTCTTCCACAGCATGTCGCCCGGGAAGATGTTGGCGGCCACCAGGTCCTTGATGGCGTTGCCGTACTCAATCACGCTGTGCTCCATCTGCTGGCGCGCACGGGGGTCCGACAGGCCGGTGTCAAAGGCCTCCTGCAGGTAGATGTTGAGCGGGATCATGCGCCGCTCGATGTACAGGTGCTTGATGATGACCTCGGTCTGGCCATCGCCGTCGCGGTCGCTGATTTCGAGCTGGCTGGGCGCGAACTTCTGGATCTCGGCGATCAGCTCGTCGTCGAAGCGGTCGCGGGGAAAGGCCACCTCACTGTATTCGAGCGTATCGGCCATGCGGCCCACGCGGTCGTGCTGCTTGACCAGGAGGTACTTGGCCTTGATCTGCTCGCGCGTGGTTTCCTTCTGGTGCGGAAAGAAGTCCTTGATGAGCTTGAACACGAAGGGGAAGGATGGCAGGTCGAACACCAGCATGACCATGCCCTTGATGCCGGGCGCAATGCGAAAGCGGTCGCTCGAATGCTTGAGGTGGTAGAGGAAGTCGCGGTAGAACAGCGTCTTGCCCTGTTTGGCCAGGCCCAGGGCGTTGTAGATCTCGGCGCGCGGCTTGCGCGGCATGAGGCTGCGCAGGAACTGCACGTAGGCGCTCGGGATCTCCATGTCCACCATGAAGTAGGCGCGCGCAAAGCTGAACAGCATCTGCAGATCGTCCTCGCCGAACAGGGCCGCGTCGATATACAGGCGGCCCTCGTCGTCGTGCAGGATGGGCAGGGCGAACGGCACTTCCTGGAAGCCGTTGATGATCTTGCCCACCACGTAGGCGCCCTTGTTGCGAAAGAACAGGCTGGCCAGCACCTGGATCTGGAAATTGGCGCGCAGGCGCACCTTGTCCAGGCGGCCCTGCATGGCGCGCAGCACATGGCCGGTGTCGCGCGGCAGGTCGGCGAAGCTGCCCTGCAGTTGGAAGTTGTCGATGATGCGGGTGAGCGTGTCGTGCAGGCTCTCGCGCGAGGGGTAGTAGGCGCGGTAGGTGGGCCGGGCGGCGGGCTCTTCGTTCTCGATGTACTCGGTGCTGACCGCGGGCCGCACGAAGATGAAGTCGTTGTGGAAGTGCGTGCGGTGCAGGATCTTGCAGGTCACCGAGTTGAAGAAGGTCTCGGCCAGCTCGGGCTGGTGGTGGTTGACCAAGAGGCCGATGTAGTGCAGCTTGACCTGGTGCCAGACGTCCATGGGCTGGGTGCCGGCGTCGTATTCCTTTTCGAGCCGGCGCACGCACTCCTTGACGCGCAGGTCGTAGAACTCGATGCGCTCGCGCTGGGCGCGCTGCTGGCCATGCCAGTCGGCGGTCTCGAAGCGGTGCTTGGCACGCGCGGACTCGGTGCGGAACAGGCGGTAGTGGCGGTTGAAGCCATCCATCATCGCCTTGGCGATGTCGTACGCCTGAGGCGAGTCGAGTCGTTGCGGGAACATGGGCTGCCTACCGATCCTGCAGGGGGCCTGTGGGCTCAGCCCCGCCGGGTGGCGGCTACGCCGGCGATGGCGGCCCTGTACAGCGAGTCCAGGCCCTCGGTGCCGGCGATGGTCATGTGCAGGTCGTTGATGAGCCCGTCCTTGAGGCCATAGCACCAGCCGTGCAGGGTGACCTTGTCGCCGCGGCCCCAGGCGTCGAGCATCACCGTGGTCTGTGCGATGTTGACCACCTGCTCGATGGCGTTGAGCTCGCACAGCACATCGTGGCGCCACTCGGGTGCGGTGGCGGCAATCAGCTCACGGTGGCGGTCGCGCACGTCCTGCACGTGGCGGATCCAGTTGTCGGCCAGGCCCACGCGCGTGCCCTCCAGCGCGGCCAGCACGCCGCCGCAGCCGTAGTGGCCCACGACCATGAGGTGCTCGATGTGCAGCTGGTCCACCGCGTACTGGATGGTGGACAGGCAGTTCAGGTCGGTGGGCACGACCACGTTGGCCACGTTCCGGTGCACGAACACTTCGCCCGGCTCCAGCCCGGTGATCTGGTTGGCTGGCACGCGGCTGTCGGAGCAGCCGATCCACATGTACTTGGGCTTTTGCTGTGCCAGCAGGCCGGTGAAGAAGCCAGGGCGTTCACGCTCCATCTGGGCCGCCCATGCGCGGTTGTGGACAAACAGGTCTTCGATGGATGTGGGCATGGGTTTCTGGCTCTCAATAAGGTCAATGGGCCTGCCGTTTCAGCAGGTCTCGGCAAACAGCTCCCGGCCAATCAGCATGCGGCGGATCTCGCTCGTGCCCGCGCCGATCTCGTACAGCTTGGCATCACGCCACAGGCGCCCCAGGGGGTACTCGTTGATGTAACCGTTGCCGCCGAAGATCTGCACGCCCTCACCCGCCATCCAGGTGGCCTTCTCGGCACACCAGAGAATGACGCTGGCGCAGTCCTTGCGGACCTGGCGCACATGGTCGGTCCCCAGCATGTCCAGGTTCTTGGCCACGGTGTAGGCAAACGAGCGCCCCGCCTGGAGCACGGTGTACATATCGGCCACCTTGCCCTGAATGAGCTGGAATTCGCCGATGCTCTGGCCGAACTGCTTGCGGTCGTGAATGTAAGGGATGACGTTGTCCATCACCGATTGCATGATCCCCAGGGGGCCTCCGGTCAATACCGCGCGCTCGTAGTCCAGCCCGCTCATGAGCACCTTGGCGCCCTGGTTCAGGCCGCCCAGGATCTGCGAGGCCGGCACCTCGACGTTGTTGAACACCAGCTCGCCCGTGTGGCTGCCACGCATGCCCAGCTTGTCGAGCTTTTGCGCCACGCTGAAGCCGGGCATGCCCTTTTCGATCAGGAAGGCGGTGACGCCGCGCGCGCCCAGCTCAGGCTCTGTCTTGGCATAGACCACCAGGGTGTCGGCGTCGGGGCCGTTGGTGATCCACATCTTGCTGCCGTTGAGCAGGTAGTAGCCGCCCTTGTCCTCGGCCTTGAGCTTCATGCTGATCACGTCGGAGCCGGCGCCCGGCTCGCTCATGGCCAGCGCACCCACATGCTCGCCACTGATCAGCTTGGGCAGGTACTTGGCTTTCTGCGCCTCGCTGCCGTTGCGGTTGATCTGGTTCACGCACAGGTTGCTGTGCGCGCCGTAGGACAGGCCGACGGAAGCGCTGGCACGCGAGATCTCCTCCATGGCCACCATGTGCGCCAGGTAGCCCATGGCGGCACCTCCGTACTGCTCGGGCACGGTGATGCCCAGCACCCCCAGTTCGCCCATCTTGCGCCACAGGTCCATGGGGAACTGGTCATTCTTGTCCACCTCGGCGGCGCGCGGGGCGATCTCGGCCTGGGCGAAATCGCGCACGGCGTCGCGCAGCGCGTCGATGTCTTCGCCCAGCTGGAAGTTCAGGCCTGGCAGGTTGGCGGGGATGCTCATGGTTTGTCTCCTGGTAGGAAGTAATGCGGATTCGGGGTACGAACGTCTCAGTTACGGATGTTGTCTCGGCCGGTCACGGCCATCAGCGTGCAGCCCATGGTGGCCACCAGCTTGTCGCCCTGGGCGCTCAGGGCATAGGCGCGCCCTTCGGTCACGGTGATGGTGCGGCCGGGCTTGAGCACCCGGCCTTCCATGCGAAAGCGCTCGCCCTGGGCAGGGGCCAGCAGGTTGATCTTGAATTCGATGGTGAGCACTGACGCATCGTCGCCCATCAAAGTGAACCCCGCATAGCCGCAGGCGGAATCGAGCGCTGTGGCGACCATGCCGGCATGCAGGAAACCGTGCTGCTGCGTGAGGCTGGCAGCCCAATCGAACTCGATGTCCACCGCACCCGGCTTGATGCGGGCCAGGCGCGCACCCAGCGTCTGCATGGCGCCCTGCAGCGCAAAGCTGTCTCTCACGCGGTCCGCATAGCGCGGGCTTCTTACCTCGAAAGCTGGGCTGGTCACGGCAGGTTCCTGGAAGGAAATTTGATTGACGTTTACGTAAACGTCAATTATGGCTCATTTTTGCTTCTCCACCTTGTCTAGCAGTGCCCGGGCCTCCTGCTCGTGCTCTTCCACCTCTTCCAGGTTGGCCTGCAGGTCGGCCAACTGCTCCTCCAACTGCTTGCGGTGCACGCCCAGCACCTCGAGGAATTTGCGCAGTTGCGCGCCCGTGTCGCGCGGACTGTCGTAGAGGTCGATGATCTCCTTGGCCTCGGTCAGCGACAGGCCCAGGCGCTTGGCGCGCAGGGTCAGTCGCAGCCGCGTGCGGTCGCGCGCGCTGTACATGCGGTTGCGCCCGGCCGGGCCGGTGCGCTGGGGCTGCAGCAGCCCCATGTCTTCGTAGAAGCGCATGGCTCGCGTGGTGAGGTCGAACTCTTTGGCGAGGTCACTGATGGTGTAGGAGGTGGCCATGGGGCAGTCGGGAGAATGCAGGTTTCGCACTGGCGACAGTCGCTTCGCGAACCGTCCCTACAATGCAGTGAATCTGACGTTTACGTTAACGTCAATGCTAACCCAAGCAGGCACCGCATGAACCCCCTCGAACACCAAATCACCTACCCCATGGGCGACACCCTTCCCGCACCCGGGGTGGCGATGGACGTGGCACCAGGGGTGCGCTGGATCCGCATGGGGCTGCCGTTTGCGCTGGACCACATCAACCTGTGGCTGCTGCGCGACCGCCAGCGCGTGGGCAACACCCTGGTGGACGGCTGGACGGTGGTGGACTGCTGCATCGACAACCCGCTCACGCGCGCGCAGTGGGAGGACGTGTTCGCCTCCAGCCTGGACGGGCTGCCCGTGCTGCGTGTGATCGTGACGCACATGCACCCTGACCACATCGGCCTGGCGCACTGGCTGTGCGCGCGCTGGAATGCACGCCTGTGGATCAGTGCCACCGACTACTACGCTGCACGCGCAGCGATAAGCAGCCGCGACGGATTCAGTGGCGAGGCCGGGACCGACTTCTACACCTCGCACGGTGCGCGTGACGAGGCGTTCCTCAGCCATGTGCACGGCCGTGGCTCCTACTACCACTCGCTGGTGCCGGACCTGCCCACCACCTACCGGCGCATGATGGACGGCGATGCCATCGAGATCGGTGGGCGCACCTGGAACTGCATCAGCGGCTATGGCCATGCGCCCGAACATATCGCGCTGCACTGCCCCGGGCTGTCGGTCTTGATCAGCGGCGACATGGTGCTGCCGCGCATCTCCACCAATGTGAGCGTGCATGCGGCCGAGCCCGAAGCCGACCCACTGCGGCTGTTTCTCAGCTCGATTGCGCGCTACCTGGACCTGCCAGCGGATACGCTGACCCTGCCTTCGCACGGCAAGCCCTTTACCGGCATGCACGTGCGCATAGGGCAGCTGCAAAGCCACCACCAGGACCGCTTGCAGGAAATCCTGGAGGCCAGCCGCACCGGCCCGCTGTCGGCCACCGACGTGCTGCCTGTGATGTTCAAGCGCCCGCTCGACCCGCACCAGATGACCTTTGCGCTGGGCGAGGCGCTCGCCCACCTGCACTTGCTGTGGCTCGATGGGCGCTTCGACCGGGTGATGGACGTCGAAGGGGTGTACCGCTTCGGACCGGCAGGGTCCCTTGCCGCTGCAGATCAGCAGGAGACGGCCAGCGCCGCCGTAGCCTAAAGCGAAGGTAAAGGCGCCGGCCGCTCAGAGGCTGGGAATTTTTTGGCCGTGTCCGAGGGGTGCGTCAAAACGCCTCGGATCCAGGCGCAAAGCACAGCCATAGCTCGTGCTATGGCGAGCATTTGCAACGACGATCCGGGGTGTTTTGGCGTGCAAGGCGGGCATGGACGAAAGATTCTCAGCCTCTCAGGCGTCCTGTTGCCGCTGTTGTTCCTCGATCTGGATGCGCAGGCGCTCTTCCTGCGCGCGCAATGCGGGCGTGAATTCGGCGCCGAAGTCCTCGGCGTCGAAGATCTGCCGGATCTCGACCTCGGACTCCCCCAGCATCGGATTCGGGCAGCGCTTGAGCCAATCGATGGCCTCCTGCAGCGAGGCGCACTTCCAGATCCAGAAGCCAGCAATCAACTCCTTGGTTTCCGCAAAAGGGCCATCGATCACCTGGCGTGCCTGGCCGGAAAAGCGCACACGGGCGCCCCTCGAACTGGGGTGCAGCCCGTCACCGTTCAGCATCACACCCGCCTGGACCAGTTCTTCGTTGAAACGGCCCATCTCGGCAATGCCGCTCAGTTAACCCTGAGCGGTATTTTTCTTGACGGGATACTGGGTCTTGGACATTCGAACCTCACGCGGATACCGCCTGTGGGACCTGCGAGGCGGCAGCACGAAGCGGCGGATGTTCTTTCTCATGGCTGCGAGCTTGGCCGGGATGGCCCCAGGAGTGCGCGAGCCTGAACTCCACAGCCACTCATCCACGATGTAGCGCAGCGCCGTGACGAAGCTGACTCGGCAGGGCTCGACTTTGGCCTCGTCTGCGATGCGTGTGATCTCCAAGCGGATCAGGTTGTACATCAGCAAAGTCGCCCACAACTCTTGCTTGACCCCATCGGGCTGCTGGCTGCGCAACGTCATCGCCTGGCCCAGCATGTCCGTCTTCATCTCCCCGTAAGCCAGCTCGATCTCCCAGCGCTCGTGGTACAGCGCGAATACTTCATCGGCCTTGTAACGCGCAGCGTCTGCCAGGGAGGTGAACACGGTCCTGGATTTGCCATCAAGCTCGCGTGTGATGGCCCGTACCTCCCACGTGAGCGGCAAGCCGGGGTCTTTCTTGCGAGCTTGGGGCGAGACCTTCATGCGCAAGCTCACATCGCCAGGGCCATGCGTTTGCACCACCTCACCCCTGAGTCCCGCACGTGCAGGGATCAGCCAGTGGCGCCCCTGGCGGTGCTGCAGCGGCCACAGCAGGCCAGCCGAGTAAAAGCCTTTGTCCACCATCACCAGCGAGTTCGGCGGCAACTGCGGCCACAGGCGTTCAGCCAAGGTGTACTCACTTGTGTCGTAGGCATCCAGGCTGGCATCTACCAACAAACGTGCTCTGGCATCGAGCAGGCAGGCCATGCGCACCAGGGGGAAGGGACTTTGGTGGTCTGGGTGGTTGCGCTGGCAGCCAAAGTGCTGGCGGTTGTCTTGCGTGTCGGGGGTACGCCAGACCACGCCATCAAGCGCGTACAGCGCCAAGCCTTGCCAGCGGTGGCGACCGGCCTCCTGGTGCGCCCAATGTGCAGCGGTGTGTCGAAACAGCCATTGCAGGGGCTCACTGCCCAGCCGTTGGCGCGCTTGGCTCAGCGCGCTGGAGCTGATGGGCTCATCGTGCTGCCCAGGCAGTGCCAACTCCAGTACCTCGGCCACGTTCACTATGGAACGGTCTCTGAGCAAGGCCACACCCAATACCAGCCAAAGTGCCTGCTCCATGGGCAATCGCCGCTTGCGCAGTGTTGCCACGCCACTCATCTGCAGGGCCTGTTCAATCCACTGTTGGGGTACGCTGCTTTGAACTACGCCCCATTGCTCGGGGGTTGCGAAGTCGTGGGTATCGCTCAGGTACTCTTGCAGCAGCATTGGCTATCGCTTGACCGCTATGGCCAAAGCTCGATTGATTGAAGTCTGCACTGTACAAACAACAAAGACCCCGAAGGGGCTTTGCTTAACTTACTGGCATTGCCCATCTCGGCCATCAGCTGTTCGCTGGGCATCACGCCGGCTTCGCTGTTGGCATCGGCCTTGATCAGTACCATGAATCGCATCGGGATCTCCTCGTGGGGTGGGAAAGTCAGAGCGCACCAAGGCTCTTTCTGCACGACGGATGATGGACTGCCATTTCGACAGCAATGGTGAAATTTCGTACGGCCATGGCGCCCTGGCGTGAAATGCCGGCACCGGCAACAGCCATGATTCGCCGGCCCAAACGCAAAACCCCCCAGTCCTTTGGAGACTGAGGGGATTTGGGGCTATAAGAGCCTGACGATGACCTACTTTCACACGGGAACCCGCACTATCATCGGCGCAAAGTCGTTTCACTGTCCTGTTCGGGATGGGAAGGAGTGGTACCAACTTGCTATGGTCATCAGGCATAACTTGGAGTCGACTTGCTCTTGGAGCAAGACAACGAATTCATAGAGTGGAATCAGATTTTATGTGTTTTGACTGCGTCAACTTGGCATAACAATCTTCGAAGCTTGCACACATCCATGAAGGAGCGTACACGGCTATCAAAGTTATAGGGTCAAGCCTCACGAGCAATTAGTATCAGTTAGCTTAACGCATTACTGCGCTTCCACACCTGACCTATCAACGTCCTGGTCTTGAACGACTCTTCAGGGGGCTCAAGGCCCCGGCAGATCTCATCTTGAAACGAGTTTCCCGCTTAGATGCTTTCAGCGGTTATCTCTTCCACACTTAGCTACTCGGCAATGCCACTGGCGTGACAACCGATACACCAGAGGTGTGTCCACTCCGGTCCTCTCGTACTAGGAGCAGGCTTCCTCAAATCTGCAGCGCCCACGGAAGATAGGGACCAAACTGTCTCACGACGTTTTAAACCCAGCTCACGTACCTCTTTAAATGGCGAACAGCCATACCCTTGGGACCGGCTACAGCCCCAGGATGAGATGAGCCGACATCGAGGTGCCAAACACCGCCGTCGATATGAACTCTTGGGCGGTATCAGCCTGTTATCCCCAGAGTACCTTTTATCCGTTGAGCGATGGCCCTTCCATACAGAACCACCGGATCACTATGTCCTGCTTTCGCATCTGCTCGACTTGTCAGTCTCGCAGTTAAGCACGCTTATGCCATTGCACTATCGTCACGATGTCCGACCGTAACTAGCGTACCTTCGAACTCCTCCGTTACGCTTTGGGAGGAGACCGCCCCAGTCAAACTGCCTACCATGCACTGTCCCCGATCCAGATAATGGACCTAGGTTAGAACCTCAAACACACCAGGGTGGTATTTCAACGTTGGCTCCATGACATCTAGCGACATCACTTCAAAGCCTCCCACCTATCCTACACAGATCTGTTCAAAGTCCAATACAAAGCTACAGTAAAGGTTCATGGGGTCTTTCCGTCTTTCCGCGGGGAGATTGCATCATCACAAACATTTCAACTTCGCTGAGTCTCAGGAGGAGACAGTGTGGCCATCGTTACGCCATTCGTGCAGGTCGGAACTTACCCGACAAGGAATTTCGCTACCTTAGGACCGTTATAGTTACGGCCGCCGTTTACTGGGACTTCAATCAAGAGCTTGCACCCCATCATTTAATCTTCCAGCACCGGGCAGGCGTCACACCCTATACGTCCACTTTCGTGTTTGCAGAGTGCTGTGTTTTTATTAAACAGTCGCAGCCACCGATTTTTTGCAACCCCGTTGGGCTCCCTCTGTTCGAGTTCACCTACTTGGGGCATACCTTCTCCCGAAGTTACGGTATCAATTTGCCGAGTTCCTTCTCCTGAGTTCTCTCAAGCGCCTTAGAATACTCATCTCGCGCACCAGTGTCGGTTTGCGGTACGGTCGTGTGTAGCTGAAGCTTAGTGGCTTTTCCTGGAAGCAGGGTATCACTCACTTCGTCTGCAAGCAGACTCGTTATCACCCCTCATCTAAGCCCGGCGGATTTGCCTACCAGGCACGACTACAGGCTTGAACCAACATATCCAACAGTTGGCTGAGCTAACCTTCTCCGTCCCCACATCGCACTACACATCGGTACAGGAATATTGACCTGTTTCCCATCAGCTACGCATCTCTGCCTCGCCTTAGGGGCCGACTCACTCTACGCCGATGAACGTTGCGTAGAAAACCTTGCGCTTACGGCGAGGGGGCTTTTCACCCCCTTTAACGCTACTCATGTCAGCATTCGCACTTCTGATACCTCCAGCATCCGTTACCAGACACCTTCACAGGCCTACAGAACGCTCTCCTACCACGTGCAATAAATTGCACATCCGCAGCTTCGGTAACTGGCTTAGCCCCGTTACATCTTCCGCGCAGGACGACTCGATCAGTGAGCTATTACGCTTTCTTTAAATGATGGCTGCTTCTAAGCCAACATCCTGACTGTTTTAGCCTTCCCACTTCGTTTCCCACTTAGCCAATTTTAGGGACCTTAGCTGGCGGTCTGGGTTGTTTCCCTCTTGAGTCCGGACGTTAGCACCCGGTGCTCTGTCTCCCAAGCTGTACTCGTCGGTATTCGGAGTTTGCATAGGTTTGGTAAGTCGCCATGACCCCCTAGCCTAAACAGTGCTCTACCCCCGACGGTAATACTTGAGGCACTACCTAAATAGTTTTCGGAGAGAACCAGCTATTTCCAAGTTTGTTTAGCCTTTCACCCCTATCCACAGCTCATCCGCTAGTTTTGCAACACTAGTCGGTTCGGACCTCCAGTACCTGTTACG
>NZ_CAXURB020000001.1:6602500-6912500 GCF_964253575.1 Acidovorax sp. LjRoot118 | reverse complement strand
TGGCGCGCCTGTTCGCACGCCCGGCCAATGTGCTGGTGCTCGACGAGCCTACCAACGACCTGGACATCGACACGCTGGACCTGCTGGAAGAATTGCTCGAAAACTACGATGGCACGGTGTTCCTGGTGAGCCATGACCGCACCTTCCTCGACAACGTGGTGACCAGCACCATTGCGTCTGAAGGCAATGGCCTGTGGCGCGAGTACGAGGGTGGCGTGCAGGATTGGCTGCTGCAATCGCGCCGCAGCCGTGCGGCCGCCGCGGCCGCTGCCCCGGCGGCAGGCACCAAGCCGTCGGCTGCCAAAGACGCAGCCCCTGCAGCGGCCCCCTCCAAGACCGAGCAGACCTCGCGCAAGAAACTGTCGTACAAGGAACAGCGCGAGCTGGATGCCCTGCCCGATCGCATCGGCGCCCTGGAAAAGGAGCAGGCCGAGGTACAGGCCGTGCTGGCCGATGGCAGCGTTTACGCCACCGACGGTGCCAAGGCGGCCAAGCTCACGGCACGCGCCAGCGAGATCGACGAGGAACTGATGGCAGCGCTGGAGCGCTGGACGGCGCTGTCGGCCTGACCGACCAGAAGGAATCGGTGGGGGCGCGCCCCCACTGATCGGCGCGAAGGCCGCGCCCAGGTCAGATGCGGTGATGGAGCCGGTCGGTCGCTCCACGCAAGCGCGCCACCAGGGCCGGGGCAATCTGGCCGAGCGGCAGCACTTCATCGGCCGCGCCGTGGGCGATGGCCTCGCGCGGCATGCCGAAGACGATGCAGGTGGCTTCGTCCTGCACGTAGTTGTAGCTGCCTGCGTCCTTCATCTCGCGCATGGCAGCCGCACCATCGTTGCCCATGCCGGTGAGCATGATGCCGAAGGCATTGCGTCCGACCACGGCGGCGGCCGACTTGAACAGCACCTCCACCGAGGGCTTGTGCCGATTCACCGGCGGGCCATCGTCGACCACGGCCACATAGTTCGCACCGCTGCGCGCCACATGGAATTGCGTGCCCCCGGGAGCGATGTAGGCATGGCCTGGCAGGATGCGCTCGCCATTGGAAGCCTCCTTGACCGTGATCTGGCACAGGCCGTTGAGCCGTGCCGCAAAGCTGGTGGTGAAGCCCGGAGGCATGTGCTGGGTGATCACGATGCCTGGCGAATCGGCCGGCATGTGCACCAGCACCTCCTTGATGGCTTCCGTGCCCCCGGTCGAGGCGCCGATGCAGATCAGCTTCTCGGTGGACAGCCGTCCCAGCAAGGTGGTGGGTGCCGTTGGGGCCGCCGTGCCCGCGCCGGATGCGGAATGCGCAGCCGATGCTTCGCGGGGCGCGGCCCGGCGCACCTGGGCCACGGCCGCCACGCGGATCTTGTCCACGATCTGGGTCGCCAGGTCGTTGAGGCCGCTGGCCAGGCCCACCCGGGGCTTGGCCACGAAATCGATGGCACCGAGCTCCAGCGCCTTCATGGTCACCTCGGCCCCGCGCTCGGTCAGCGTGGAGATCATCACCACCGGCATGGGCCGCAGGCGCATCAGCCGGCCCAGGAAGTCGATGCCATCCATGCGCGGCATTTCGACGTCCAGGGTGATCACGTCCGGGTTCATTTCCCGGATCATCTCGCGCGCCACCAAGGGGTCGTTGGCCGTGCCAATGCACTCCATGTCCCGTTGCCGGTTGATGATCTCCGACAGCAGACTGCGCACCAGCGCCGAATCGTCCACCACGATCACCCGGATTTTCCTGCTCATTGTTCTCTCAGGCTTTCTTCGTCTTCAATCAAAACAGATCCACGGAGCCACCCGAGGTGGTCTTTGCCACGGTCGCAGCATTCCCGCGCCTTTCCTGCTCCACCAGGGTCTCGGGATGGGCGTGCGCCAGGCGCTTGACCATGGCCTTGCCCGTCACCGGGAAGAACACCACCTTGCGGGGATAGATGTCCAGCACGTCTTCCGAGACGATGGGGATGCGCTCCGTGTGCAGGTAGTTCAGCACGAAGGTGGTGTTGCGTTCGCCCACATTCATGGTGGTGAAATTGTGCATCACCTGCGCACCGCCAAAGATCTTGGCCTGCATGGTTTCGCGCCGGGCACCGAGCTTGAGCATCTCGTTGATGAGCAACTCCATCGCGTACGAACCATAGCGCCCCGAGGCATCTGCCAGGTCGCCGTCGGGCAGCATGAAATGGTTCATGCCCCCGATGTGCGCACGGCTGTCCCACAGGCAGGCGGCGATGCACGAGCCCAGCACCGTCATGATGACCATGCTTTCGTCGGCCACGAAATACTCGCCGGGCAGCACCTTCACAGCGTTGTGCTGGAAGTGGTGGTCCAGATAGAAGAAGGATGCCTCGCCCGGCTTTCTGGCCCGGGCCTTGAGCTCATTGAGCGAGGATTCGCGCGGCGCCGAGCTGGACGAGTAGATGTCTGCACTCAGCGGTGCGATGCGCGGAGCGCGCCGGCGCTCCGACGCTCCCGGCGTCGCAGGGGCAGCACCAGGCATGAACGTGTTTGGCGCAGGGCCGGATTGGTTGTGGGTCATGGGAGCTGCTTGGAACATGTTCCTACGGGCGAACAGAGGGGCGGGTCAGCGGCGTTCATAGACCGTCTTGCCGCGCAGGGTGAAGAGATCACGGGACTCGCTGAAATTTTCAGCATGGCCCACAAACAGCATGCCACCGGGTTTGAGCACGCGGTGAATGCGCTCCAGCACCTTGCGCTGCGTGGGCGCATCAAAATAAATCATCACGTTGCGGCAGAACACCACGTCAAAAGGCTCCTTGAAGGGCCAATCGTCGCGGATGAGGTTCACGCTCATGAAGTCGATGGCACGGCGCAATTCGGGCTTGACCCGCACCATGCCATCATTGCCGCCCTTGCCCTTGAGAAAGAACTTTTGCAGCCGCTCCGGGCCCAGGCCCTTGAGGTTGTCGAGCCGATACACCCCCTGGCCGGCGGTGGCCAGCACCTTCGAGTCGATGTCACTGGCCGTGAGCTTGAAGGAGGCGTTGGCCCCCAGCGACTCGAAGGCCGTCATGACGATGGAGTACGGTTCTTCGCCGGTGGAGGCCGCGTTGCACCACACCTTCCAGGCGGTGTTGGCCGGCTTGCTGCGCAGCAGCGTTGCGAAGATCTCGAAGTGGTGCTGCTCGCGAAAGAACGCCGTGAGGTTGGTGGTGAGCGCGTTCACGAACTCCTGCCACTCGGGGCCATCGTGCGTTTCCAGCCAGCCCAGGTATTCATGGAAGCTGTTGTGCCCCGTATCGCGCAGCCGGCGCGAGAGCCGGCTGTAGACCATGGCATGCTTGCCGTCGTGCAGGCTGATGCCGGCGCGCTGGTAGATCAGCGCCTGCACCCGGGCAAAGTCGGCGTTGGTCCATACGAACTCACGCCCCTGCGCCAGCGGGCCCGACGGTGCCGGGGCACTGGCAGCGGCTGCGGCGGCAGCACGCGCGCCGGCCGAGGAAATACTGGTGGTCTGGGGCATCATTTTGATCATCCGCTCGGAAGTCCATTTCGCTCCAAAAGGCCTGCAGACCCTTGCCTGCAGTTTGGCTTGCGGCCACCCACCTGACCGACTATGGCGTTCGTTACTCCGCCGTCGTCACCAATCCCATGTCCACACTCGACATCAGCTTTTCGATGTCGAGCAGGATCAGCATGCGCTCACCCACCGACCCCAGCCCCAGAATGCAGCTGTTGTCGATGGCGCTCTCGATGTCGGGCGCCACGCGGATGCTCTCGGGCGTGAGCTCCATCACGTCGCTGACCGAGTCCACCACGATGCCGACCACGCGGTTGCGCAGGTTCAGGATGATGACCACCGTGAAGCTGTTGTAGTCCGCCTGCGCGCAGTTGAACTTCAGGCGCATGTCCACGATGGGGACGATGGTGCCGCGCAGGTTTACCACGCCCTTGATGAATTCGGGGGCGTTGGCAATGCGCGTCGGCGGCTCGTAGCCCCTGATTTCCTGGACCTTCAGGATGTCGATGCCGTACTCTTCCTGGTCCAATCGGAACGTCAGATACTCGCGCGCACCGGTCGGCGCGTTGTCGGCAGTTTTACCCATCACACTCATGGTGCGTTCTCCTTGTTAGCAGTGCTGGTGCATTCCATGAACACATCGCACCCGAATCAGTGGCGGGCCCGGCGCACCAGGCCACCCGTGTCCAGAATCAGTGCCACCGTGCCGTCACCGAGGATGGTGGCGCCCGAGACATTGGGCACCTTGCGGTAGTTGGTCTCCAGGTTCTTCACCACCACCTGGTGCTGGCCCAGGAGCTCGTCGACCAGCAGCGCCACACGGCTGCCGTCGGCCTCCACCACCACCATGATGTTGCTCGACTTGTTCAGGTCGAAGCGCGGCACCTGGAAGATCTTTTCCAGTGCAATCACCGGCATGTACTCGTCGCGCACCTTGACCAATTGCGAGCCCTGGGCCACGGTGCTGACGTCGTCGGAGTTGACCTGGAAGGACTCCACCACCGAGGACAGCGGCAGGATGTAGACCTCTTCGCCCACGCCCACCGACATGCCGTCCATGATGGCCAGCGTGAGCGGCAGGCGCACCGACACCTTCATGCCATAGCCTTCGGCGGAGTCCACCTCGACCGAGCCGTTCAGGGCGGCAATGTTGCGCTTGACCACGTCCATGCCCACGCCACGGCCCGACACGTCGGTGACCTCATCGGCGGTGGAGAAACCAGGCGCGAAGATCAGTTGCCACACGTCGGCATCGCTCATCTGGTCGGACACATCCAGGCCCCGCTCCTGCGCCTTGCGCAGGATCTTCTCGCGCGACAGGCCGCGGCCGTCGTCGCGCACCTCGATGACGATGGAGCCCCCCTGGTGCGACGCCGACAGGGTGATGGTGCCCAGCTCGGGCTTGCCCTTGGCCAGGCGCTCTGCCGGCATCTCGATACCGTGGTCGCAGCTGTTGCGCACCAGGTGGGTGAGCGGGTCGGTGATCTTCTCGACCAGGCCCTTGTCCAGTTCGGTGGCTTCGCCCAGGGTGACCAGCTCGACCTTCTTGCCCAGCTTGTTGGCCAGGTCGCGCAGCATGCGCGGGAAGCGGCTGAAGACGATGGACATGGGGATCATCCGGATCGACATCACCGATTCCTGCAGGTCTCGGGTGTTGCGGTCCAGGTCGGCTAGGCCGGCCAGCAGTTGCTGGTAGGCGCCGGCGTCCAGCCCGCGGCTGTTCTGCGCCAGCATGGCCTGGGTGATCACCAGCTCGCCCACCAGGTTGATGAGCTGGTCGACCTTGTTCACGGCCACGCGGATGGTCGTGGATTCCATCTGCGCCTGGGCTGCAGCCTTGGGCTCGGCAGCGGCCACGACCTTGGACGCCAAGGGCTTGGCGGCCGCACCGTTGGCTGGCACTGTGCTCGGGGCGCCAGGCGCGTCCGAGAAAAAGCCGTAGGACACGTCGGCGCCACCCGAAGGGGGCTCGATCTCGTGCACCGCGTGGTCGGGATCGACTTCGGCGGCTGCAGCGGGTTCTTCGTCCCCGTCGCTGAAGCGCACCTGCTCTTTGGACACATGGAAGGCGAACAGGTCCAGCAGGTCATCGGTGGACGAGGTGGTTTCCACCGCGAACACGCGCACGCCCGCCTGCACGCTGGGCAGATCGCTGATGGAGCCCAGGCCCGGAATGTCGCGGAACAGTTCCTTGATGGTGTCGGCCTGCTCGGTCTTTTCCAGCGGCCCGATGTGGATCTGCAGCTTGCGCAATTGCCCGGGCACGTGCGCCTTGATGGCAGGCGCAGGAGCGGCGGCCACCGGTGCCGGGGCGGGCGCTGGGGCCGCGGCAGGAGCGCCGTCCGGGACCACGCCTGCCGCCAGTTCGCTGATGCGCTTGACCAGGGAGGTGGTGGACACGGCCTCGCCCTGCCCGCCTGCCTGGTGGCGTGCCAGCAGGCTGCGCGAGGCATCGGCGGATTCCAGCAGCACATCGACCATGGGTGGAATGGGCTGCAGCTCGTGGCGGCGCAGCCGGTCGAGCAGGGACTCCATCTGGTGCGTCAGCTCGGCCACATCGGAGAAGCCGAACGTGGCGGCCCCACCCTTGATCGAATGCGCGCAGCGGAAGATGCCATTGAGCTCTTCGTCGTTGGCAGCGCTCAGGTCCAGGTCCAGCAGCATCTGCTCCATCTGGTCCAGGTTCTCGCCAGCCTCTTCAAAAAAGATCTGGTAGAACTGGCTCAGGTCAAAGTCAGCACCGCCGGCCCCTGATCCCTCTTGATAGCTTTCAGCCATAGTCGGCTCCTTTATACGTGGTGGCGCCCGTGCATCCGTTTCAACGGATCACCTTCTGGATGACTTCGATCAAGCGGTTGGGATCGAACGGCTTGACCAGCCAACCGGTGGCACCGGCCGACCGCCCCGCCTGCTTCATCTGGTCACTCGATTCCGTGGTCAGGATCAGGATGGGGATGGTCTTGAATTTGGGGTGCTCGCGCAGCTTGCGCGTGAGGCCTATGCCATCGAGCCGGGGCATGTTCTGGTCGGCCAGCACCAGGTGGATGTCGTGGCTCTCGGCCTTTTCCAGGGCATCTTGCCCATCCACCGCCTCCACCACGTGGTATCCGGCACCTGTGAGGGTGAAAGACACCATTTTTCGCATGGATGGTGAATCATCTACGGCAAGTATCGATTGCATTTAGGACTCCAACTGACTTGAATATATAGGTGAACCAGCGATGCCGACTTCAGAATAGATCAATAGACCCGGCATCCATCTCGCTTTGCGTGACGGGATTGGGCCGATCCGGCGCCATTTCGGCAAACGGCGCCGCCTCCTCGCCCTCATCGTGCCCCATGGCCTCGGACGCCAGCCGGAACGCGCAGCCCTGCAGGACCTTGGTGGTATGCCAGATGAGCTGCGAAGCCATGTCCTGGAACTGCAGCTCGGTGACGGCACTGCGCAAGGCCGTACGGGCGGCCGCCAACTCGGGCGAATCCGCGACGAAGGCATCGTTCAGCACGGCATTGGCCTCGCCAAAGCGCTCCAGCAGATTGTCCGTGGCATGGTTCAACAAGCCTTCCAGGCGGTGCAGGTCGTGCATGACGACCAGCAGCGAATCCTGCAGTTCTGCTGCCACCATGACCGGAACCTGAACTGCCGGCCCAGTTGACGTTGATAGCGTAGATTGCATTGTTTCTCCATAGCAACAAGCAGACCAGGGTCCTCAAGCCCCCAACTGGCGGCCCGCGCTGGCAGACCCCGCCAACCCTTGCAAAAACCCCGACATTGCGTTCTATTGGACGATAGCCTTCTCACCCACTCCACCGGGACAAACACCCTTGTTTGTTCCAATTTGTATCCTATGATAGCGCTCATATGGTCATGACAGTAGCAGGCCAGCCCTTACGCCTCCTGCACCTGGAGGATTCTCTGGCAGACCATGTTCTGGCCAAGCTCACTTTGCAGCGTGCCAAGCTGCATTGCAACGTCCAGCAGGTAGACACCCTGCAGGATTTCTGTGATCTCACCAGCAACCAACCCTTTGATTTGATCCTTGCAGACTACAGACTGCAAGGATTCACTGCGCTCGATGCATGGGAGCATGTGGCTAAATTAGCAACACCTGTGCCATTTGTGTTGCTGTCAGGGGCGATTGGCGAGGCGGCGGCGGTGGACGCCATGCGCCTGGGCTTCTCGGATTACCTGCTCAAGGACGATATTTCCCGCCTGCCGCACGTGGTCACGCGGGCCATCGAGGTGCACCAGGCCCGCCAGGACCGCGAACTTGCCGTGACCGAGCTGGCGGCCTCCCAGCAGCGCCTGGCGGAGCTCACCGAGCACCTGCAGACCTCCATCGAACAGGAGCGCGCCTCCATCGCGCGCGAGATCCATGACGATATCGGCGGTTCGCTGACCGCCGTGCGGGTAGACCTCGCCTGGATCGGCCGGCATGCGCAGGACCCGGGGACACAGGACCACCTTGCCAGCGCGTCGGACATGTTGCAACACGCCATCGGCGCCAGCCAGCGCATCATGATGAACCTGCGGCCACCCATCCTGGAGCAGGGGC
This sequence comes from Acidovorax sp. LjRoot118, assembly GCF_964253575.1. Taxonomy (NCBI): domain Bacteria; kingdom Pseudomonadati; phylum Pseudomonadota; class Betaproteobacteria; order Burkholderiales; family Comamonadaceae; genus Acidovorax; species Acidovorax sp. LjRoot118. The sequence continues at coordinate 6,904,478 of NZ_CAXURB020000001.1, read as the reverse complement.
TGGTGGCCGCCATCCAGTGGCTGGCGGCGGGCTTTGAGCGCCGCAGCGCGGTGCGCACGCAGGTGGTGGCCAGTGGCGAGGCGATCGATGTGCCCAGCGATATCCAGCTGGTGGCCTACCGCACGGCGCAGGAGGCGCTGACCAACATCGCCAAATACGCCCAGGCCGGCAAGGTGCATATCGACCTGTCCGACCATGAAGGGGTGCTGACCGTGGAGATCGCCGACGACGGCTGCGGCTTTGACGTGGCCCGGCTGGCCGACAAGCCCAAGGCCTTTGGGATCAAGGGCCTGCACGAGCGGGCGCGCACCGTGGGCGGCTGGCTCGATGTCAGCACGCAGCCGGGCAAAGGGACTTGCCTCACACTGTCGATACCGCTGGCCACCTCGGACCAGCCCCCCATCACAGGAGATGTCTGGTGATCAACGTCGTTTTGTGCGATGACCATGCCGTGCTCAGGCGCGGCATCCGCGATACCCTCACCGAGGCCACCGACATCAAGGTGACCGGGGAGGCCGGCGGCTACGCCGAATTGCGCGAGGTGCTGCGCAGCGCCCCCTGCGACGTGCTGCTGCTCGACCTGAACATGCCCGGGCGCGGCGGCCTGGAGGTGCTGGCCACCCTGCGCGAAACGCATTCGACCATCAAGGTGGTGGTGGTATCGATGTACCCCGAGGACCAGTACGCGCTGCGCTGCCTGAAGGCTGGCGCCCAGGGCTATGCCAACAAGGCCTCCGACCCGGCGGAATTGATCAACGCGGTGCGGGTGGTGATGCAGGGCCGCAAGTACCTGACGGCCGAGGTGGCCCAGATGCTGGCCGAGAGCCTGGCCCAGCCGGTGCTGGAAAGCCCGCATGCCACGCTGTCCGAGCGCGAACTGCAGACCTTGATCAAGATCGCCTCGGGCCGCCGGCTGGCCGACATTGCCGAAGAGCTGATGCTCAGCCCCAAGACGGTGAGCGTGTACCGCTCACGCGTGCTCGAAAAGCTCAAGCTCTCCAACAATGCCGAGCTCACCGTCTACGCCATCCGCAATGAGTTGGTATGACCCCCTGAGTCGCTTCGCGCCATCCCCCTGAAGGGGAACGCCACCCCTGGCCTGGCAAAGCCAGTTCCACGGTGGCACTGGCTTGTGCCTTGCCTGCGTTACCGGCGGAGCCTCTTAGCAGCGGCCGCTACCGCTGGCTGGAGAACAGGTCGATGGATTGCTGCATCAGCGTGAGGATGGGCTGCTCCAGCATGGGCAGGGTGGCCGTGATGCCCAGCAAGCCCACGGTGAGCGTGACCGGAAAGCCGACCGCGTAGATGTTCATCTGCGGCGCCACGCGCGAGATGATGCCCATGGCCAGGTTGACGAACAGCAGCAGCGCGATCATGGGCAGGGCGATCCACAACGCGCTGGAAAACAGGGAGGAGCCCAGCTCGTACAACCGCATCTGCCCGATGGCCTGCAGAAAGTTGCCGTCCACGGGAAAGCGGTCGAAGCTCTTGACCACGGCCATGATGACCATCAGGTGGCCGTTGATGACAATGAACAGCAGCGTGGCCATGTGCCCGAAGAAGCGCGCCACGGCGCTCACCTGGCCGTTGCTGGCGGGGTCGAAGAAGGAGGCGAAGTTCAGGCCCATCTGCAAGCCGATCATTTCACCGGCCAGCTCCACCGAGGCAAACACCAGCCGCACCGAAAAGCCGATGGCCAGGCCCACGGCCACCTGCTGGACCACGGCGCCCAGCGCCTCTCGGCCATTGATGTCGATCACCGGCTGGTTCACCAGCACGCCCTGCGCGCACAGGGCCACGAAGAAGGCCAGGCCGATCTTCACCCGCATGGGAATGGTGCGCATGGAGAACACCGGCGCCACGGAAAACATGGCCAGCACCCGGATGAACGGCCACAGGATGGGCGAGATCCAGGCCACCAGTTGGGCCTCGGTGAACGTGATCACGGGAACACGGGGCCGTGCGCTAGCCGACGACCGAGGGAATCGACTCGATGGTCCGGCGGATGTAGTCAACCAGGGTGCTGATCATCCAGGGCCCCGCGATCGCGAACACCACCATCGCAGCAATCAGCTTGGGCACGAAGGCCAGGGTGGCTTCGTGGATCTGCGTGACCGCCTGGAAGATGCTCACCACCAGGCCCACCGCCATCACCACCCCCAGCACGGGCATGGCGATCATCAGCAGCAGCGTGAGGGCGTCGCGCCCCATGGTCAGTACCATCTGTGAAGTCATGGGGTCGGTCCTCTACGTGACGAAACTGGCGGCGAGCGAGCCGATCAGCAGGTTCCAGCCATCGGCCAACACGAACAGCATGAGCTTGAACGGCAGCGCCACCAGCACCGGTGACAGCATCATCATGCCCAGGGACATGAGGATGCTGGAGACCACCATGTCGATCACCAGGAAGGGGATGAAGATCATGAAGCCGATCTGGAACGCCGACTTGAGCTCGCTGGTCACGAATGCCGGCACCAGCACGCGAAACGGTGCGGTCTCTGCGGTCACCTCGGGCGCCAGTCGGGCCAGGCGTGCGAACAGCGCAAAGTCCGACTGCCGGGTCTGCTTGAGCATGAACTCGCGCATCGGCACCTCGGCCCGCTCCACGGCCTGTTCGAAGGTGATGGCATTGGTGGTGTAGGGCACGTAGGCATCCTTGTGCACCCGGTCGAAGGTCGGTCCCATGACGAAGAAGGTCAGGAACAGCGACAGGCCGATGATCACCTGGTTGGGTGGTGCCGACTGCGTACCGATGGCCTGGCGCAACAGCGACAGGACGATGACGATGCGCGTGAACCCCGTCATCAGCAGCAGGATGGCGGGCAGGAACGACAGCGCCGTGAAGAACAGCAGCGTCTGGATCGGCACGGAATAGCTCGTGCCGCCACTGCCAGCGCCCACCAGCACGGGCAGTGTTCCCGGCGCTGCGGGAGTGGCCCCCGTCTGCGCCAATGCAGGCACCTGCCAGACCAGGAGGCCCAGCGCGGCCAGGGCCGCCACCCACGCGGCGCGGGGCAGCGATGATGCAGGTCGTGCCGAATCAGACATGCGGTTCCTTGCGCGCCTCGGCCGCCGCCATTTCGCGGGCAAAGGCGGAGTTGTCCGCCACCACCACCGGCAATGCAGCCGGTGCCGCAGGGATGGCGGATGGAGCCGCCAGCACGTGCAGGCAACTGACCTGCTGCGCCGTGACACCGAGCACCAGCCAGGTGCGTGCTCCCTCGGGGCCCACCTCCACGGTGACCACCCGCTGCTGCGGGCCCACGGCCACTGCCGACAGCACGCGCGATGCGGCCCCGGCCGGCAGGCCACCTGCGGCATGGCGCTGCTGCAGGCGCTTGATGAGCCAGGGCAGGCAGGCCATGGCTCCCACGAACAGGACGACGACGATCAGCGTCTGGGTCATCCCCATGGCAGTGCCCCCATCACCCACGGCTCACGCGCCGCAACCGCTCCGAAGGCGTCACCACGTCGGTCAGGCGGATACCGAACTTGTCGTTCACCACCACCACCTCGCCCTGGGCGATCAGGTAGCCGTTGACGAGCACGTCCATGGGTTCGCCGGCCAGCGCATCGAGTTCGACGACCGAGCCCTGCGCCAGTTGCAGGATGTACTTGATCGGCACCCGAGTGCGGCCCAGCTCCACGGACAGCTGGACGGGGATGTCCAGCACCATGTTGATGTCGTTGACCGTGCCATCGCCATTGACCGACGCAGACGGCCGCACCGAATCGCCGGACAGGGGGCCGCCCTGCTCGGCATCACCGGGCTTGTCGTCCGAGCTTTTTTGCTCTTCGAGTGCTTCGGCCCAGCCCGCAAACGGATCCTCGGCGGCGCCGTCCTTGTTGTCGTCTTCAGTTGACATCTTTTTCTCCCAGCCAGCTCATGTCCGAGTTGCGCAGGCACTCTTCGATGCGGATGGCATATTTCGAATTGTGGGTCCCATACTGGCACTCGAAGATGGGAACACCGCCGATAGACGCGCGGATGCGCGGCTCCCGGTCGAGCTCGATGAAATCGCCGGGCTTCATGGCCAGCAGCTGCTCCACCGTGGCATCGGCCTTGGCCAGCTCGGCCACCAGGACCACCTCGGCCGCCTGGATCTCGCGCGTGAGCACGCGCACCCAGCGCCGGTCCACCTCGATGGAGTCGCCCTGCGTCGAGGAGTACAGCACGTCGCGGATGGGCTCCAGCGTGGCGTAGGGCATGCAGATGTGGATGGCGCCCGACAGGTCGCCGATTTCCAGCTGGAACGCGGTGGACACCACGATCTCGCTGGGCGTTGCGATGTTGGCGAACTGCGGCTGCATTTCCGAGCGCTGGTAGTCGAGCTCCAGCGGGTAGATGCCCTGCCAGGCCTTCTTGTATTCGGCGCAGATCACATCGACCAGCCGGTTGATCACGCGCTGCTCGGTGGGCGAGAAGTCACGCCCCTCGATGCGGGTCTGGAACTTGCCCACCCCACCGTACAGCGTGTCGATGATGCCGAACACCAGGGACGGCTCGCACACGATCAGGCCACTGCCACGCAGCGGACGGATGGCCACGATGTTGAAGTTGGTAGGGACTGCGAGTTCGCGCAGGAAGGCGCTGTAGCGCTGCACCGATACGGTGCCGACCGAAATCTCGGGGCTGCGGCGGATGAAGTTGAACAGGCCGATGCGGAAGTTGCGCGCAAACCGCTCGTTGACGATTTCCATCGTCGGCATGCGGCCACGAACGATGCGCTCCTGGCTGGAGATGTCGTAGTTGCGTACGGACCCCGACTCGGCCACTTCCTCGACGGACTTCTGGCTCTCGCCAGTGACGCCTTCCAGAAGGGCATCAACCTCTTCCTGCGATAGGAATGAATCACTCATGGCAGGATTGTCCTCGCGTCACTGGATGATGAAGCTGGAGAAAAGAATGCCTTGCACCGGATTCTTCGGTGCCTTGCGCGGCGGCGGCTGCTCCTCATCGTCCTCGCCGACGGGCACCGACGCGGGTTTGGGCCGCTCGCGCGCCACGGTGAAACCCAGTGGACGGGAGACTTCGCGCAAAATGTCTTTGGCCAGTTTTTCCTTGCCTTCGCGCACCAGCAGCTCGCCGGAGGTGCGCTGGGATACCAGCAGCAGCACACTGCTGCGGATGGAGGGCAGGTAGAGCTTGATCTGCTCGGCCGTCTTGGCGTCGGCCACCTCGACTGTGATGCCGATCTGCGCAAACCGGTCGCCGCCCGGATCGGCGAGATTGACCACCATGTTCTCCAAGGGCAGGAAGGTCGGCGGTGTTTTGGCCGTCTCGTGGGCCGGCGCCGCAGCGGCCGCGCCCCCCTCCTCGTCGTCGGCGTGCTTTTTCTTGCCCAGGAAGAAAAAGGCCGCAGCGCCCGCGATGCCCAGCACGAGCACCAGAGCGACCACGATGATCAGCATCTTCTTGCTTTTGGGCTTCTCCTTGGCCGGAGCGGCAGCAGCATTGGCAGACACGTGACAGGTTCCTTAGGTGGGATTCGATGGTGGCATCTCGCCGGGAACGGCATCGGGCCGGCAGACGCTTCCCATTGTGGCGCAGCTGCCGGTCCAATAATAGCCAGAATACACCCCTTAACAGCGTGTTAACGCTGGCAATCGCTGTGCCACCGTAGTGCGGCATGCTGCGGCAGCACTGCCAGCCGCGTTACACGAAGACGTCCACGGCACTGTTGTTGCGCGTGCCGCTCCCCGCCAGCCGCTGGCTGACATCCGTGGGGCCCGTGACCAGCACCTGGCCCTGCTGCCCATCGCCAGAACGGTTGCGCTGCTGCTCGGCATCGCCCGCCATGGCGCCCTGGCCTGCCGAGGTGCCCACGGTCATGCCCGACAGGACCAGGCCCTCGCTGCGCAGCAGCTCGCTGAGCTGCGCCATGCTCTGGTCGAGCATCTCGCGGGTGTGCTCCTGGTCGCTGCGGAAGGTGACATGGGCCTCGTTGCCGGACAGGGCCACCGTCACGGCCAGGGGCTGGCCGTCGCGGTTCAGGGTGACCTCCGCACTCTGGGTTTTCTGGTTGGCCCAGTAGGTGACCTGCTCGGCCAGCAATTCTTCGGCCCCGGTCTGTGCCAGTTCTTCAAAGCCCGAGGTGCCCGACGCACCATCCACCGAGAAGGAGGGCTCGGCCCCGCCTTCGCCCAGGGCACCCGAGCCTCCGTGACGGGACGATTCGCTGCCGCCGCCCGCATCGGCGCCCCGCGCACCGGGAGCAGCCACTGCAGCCGTTGGATCCAGGTTGGCCAGCAAGGCGGCGTCCACCCCGGTGGCGCCGCTCTCGCCCGAAACACGGTGCAGGCCCGGGCCGAGCTCGCGCACGGTGGCGGCCACTGCGGTGGACATGGTCGACAGATCGCCCGTGGAGGCAGCCACCTGCTGGGCATCGCCGCCCGCAGCGCGCGCCGACACGGCGCCCACGCTACCGGCGCCGCCCAGGCCGGAATCACTGGCGCCGCGCTGCAGGGCTGCACTGTGCATGCGCGAGAACTGGCGCCCGAAGCCCAGCGTGGCCGTAGCCGGCTGCGATGCATCCGGCAAACCGCCATCCAGTGCCACGGTTTGCGACACCAGACCATCGGCGGCCGGCAGGCCCTGGCCCGCCAGAAGCTGTCCGGCAAGGGCCGGAGCACCGCCAGCAGGATCTGACAGCATATTGGCCATGGCTCCACGCGCCACTCCAGTCTGCCCCAACAGGCCGACGGCGCCCATGCCCTCCGCACCCGGCGTATTACCGCCCTGCCCCGCCACACCTCTGAGTTGCTGGGCAGCACTGTCGCCTGCGACCAGCGCCTGCCAACCGACCAGGGTGGACGGATCGACAGCGGCCAGGGTGCTGGAAGCATCCGCAGCACCCGGGACGGCGGCCAGCGGATCCCCCCCCTCGGCAAACTCCGGGTCCTGGGCGGCCAGCAGTGCCAGAAAACTGTCGGGCTGCGCGGCAGCCCCGGCGCCATCGTCCGTGATGCCCTTTTGCTGGGCGTGCGCGCGCGTGCGCGCGGCCTGCTGGGGAGACTGCGTCCCCTGGGGGGTGGATATGCGTGCCTGTTCCATGGTCAATTCTCCTGCCCTATCGATCCTGAACCCTGCGGCTGTATTGCATCGCCGCACGTTCATCGGTTTGTTTCTGTTCCATGCGGGCCTGGGCCTGCTCCAGCTCGCGCCGCCGCTGCTCGACCACCTTGCGCAGGCTGGCCAGGCGCTGCTCCGCCTCCATCAGGCCGCGCCGTGCGTTCTCGACCCGCGCCTCCTGGTCGCCCACCACGCTGGTCTGCAGGCCTGCGGCATGCCCCAGTCGGTCCATGAACTGGTAGTGGTGGTACATCACCTCGGGTTGCACGCGCGTGTCCGCCTGCATGCCCCAGCGCTGCTCGGTCTCGCGGGCATAGTCCTGCAGCTGGTGCAGCTGCGCCTGGGCCGCCTGCTGCACGGCCAGGGCCTCCTGCAGCACGCGGCGCGCCTCGTCGCGCTTGCGCGCGGCAATCTCCACGGCGACGATGAGGGCACTGAGGACGGACATGGTGGGGCCTTCCTGTCCTTACTGGTCGAGCACGGCCGCCATGGCGTTCACGCTCTGGTCCATGGTGGACGCCTCGAACATGTCCTGCTGCAGAAAGGCCGCCATCTGCGGCTGCAGGTGGATGGCTTCGTCCAGCGCGGGGTCGGATCCGCTCATGTAGGCCCCCACCTGCACCAGGTCGCGGCTCTTCTGGTAGCGCGAATACACTGCGCGAAAGCGCCGCGCCACGTCGAAATGTCCGCGCGAGACCACGTTGTGCATCACGCGCGAAGCCGATTGCTCGATGTCGATGGCCGGGAAGTGCCCCGACTCGGCCAGCGAGCGCGACAGCACGATATGCCCGTCCAGGATGGCGCGCGCAGCGTCGGCGATCGGGTCCTGCTGGTCGTCGCCCTCCGACAGCACGGTGTAGAACGCGGTGATGGAGCCCACGCCATGCAGGCCGTTGCCGCTGCGCTCGACCAGGGCGGGCAGCTTGGCAAAGCACGAGGGCGGGTAGCCCTTGGTGGCCGGTGGCTCGCCGATGGCCAGCGCGATCTCGCGCTGCGCCATGGCGTAGCGGGTCAGCGAGTCCATCAGCAGCAGCACATGCTTGCCCTTGTCACGGAAATGCTCGGCCACGGCGGTGGCATAGGCCGCCCCCTGCATGCGCAGCAGCGGGGGGGCATCGGCCGGCGCGGCCACCACGACCGAACGCGCCCGGCCGTCGTCGCCCAGGATGTCTTCCACGAATTCCTTGACCTCGCGGCCGCGCTCGCCGATAAGGCCCACCACGATCACGTCGGCCCGGGTGTAGCGGGCCATCATGCCCAGCAGCACGCTCTTGCCCACGCCCGAGCCGGCAAACAGGCCCAGGCGCTGCCCACGCCCCACGGTCAGCAGGGCATTGATGGCGCGCACGCCGGTGTCCAACGGCAGACGCACGGGGTCGCGGTCCATGGCGTTGATCTGGCGGCGGTCCATGGGCTCGGAGACCACGTCCTGCACCGGACCGCCATGGTCCAGGGGCTGGCCCTGCGGATCCACCACCCGCCCGAGCAGGCCGTCCCCCATGGGCAGGCGGAGCACGCCGGCCTTCGGGGATGGTCGGGAAGGCTCACCCAACCGCGGGCTGGCCACATAGGGCGCTGCGGGCACCACGCTGGCGCCACTGGACAGGCCGTGGATGTCGCCTGCGGGCATCAAAAAGGCGCGGTCGGCCGAAAAGCCCACCACCTCGGCCAGCACCGGCGCATGCCCCGGCATCTGCACCATGCACTGCGACCCCACCGGCACACGGATGCCCACGGCTTCCAGCACCAGGCCGGTCAGCCGGGTGAGGGTGCCGCGCGTCTCCAGCGGCGCACGCTGGCGCACGCGCTCGCGCGCATCGTCCATGAACTGCGTCCAGGCGCTGGAGGCAGGTGCATCAACGCTCATCGCCGCTCTCCTGCCAGGGCGACTCCAGCCCCAGCGAGGCGATGGCACGCTCCCAGCGCTTGGCCACGCTGCCATCGACCACGGTGCCGCCGGACTCGACCAGGCAACCCCCTGCAGGCACGGCCGCATCGGCCACCCACTGGATGCCTGCGCCCATCTCATCGCGCAAGGGTTGCTCCACCGCCCCCATGTCCGCAGGGTTCAGGCGCACCATCGCGGGGCGCCCCTCAGCCACCAGCATGCCCACGGCCTCGCGCACCACCGGCTCCAGCACATCGGGACTGACCGAGAGCTCCCGGCGCACGACTTCGCGGGCGATGTCGCAGGCCAGCGCCAGCACGTCCTGGGCCATGCGCTGCTGCATGGCGGCGAGGGACTCCTGCAAAGACTGCACCACGCCGGCAATGCTCTGGGACATTTCCAGCGCCTGGCCCGACACATAGTCGTCCATGCGCTGCTGCCACTCGAGGGCCGTGTCGGCCTGGCCCTGTGCCAGCCCTTGGGAAAAAGCCGCATCGCAGGCCTGCTGCACCAGTGCCAGCTGGGCGGCCTCCACCTCGGCCGGATCGGGCAGGGGCTCGGGCTCGGGCAGCGCCTCGGGTTCGGGCTCCACCGGTTCGGAGCCGTCCACGGCGCCGAACTTCCACTGCGTGACCAGCCCCACCTCTTCGCTGGGGATGAAGCGCGAGTACGAGCGTTGGCTAGACGAAGGCATCGTCACCACCGCCTGCCAGCACTATTTGCCCTTCATCGGACAGGCGCCGGACCGTCTTGAGAATTTCCTTCTGCTGCGCTTCCACTTCGGACAGCCGCATGGGGCCGCGCGACTCGAGGTCTTCGCGCAGCGCTTCGGACGCACGCGAGGACATGTTCGACAGGAATTTTTCGCGCAGCTCGGGCACGGCACCCTTGAGTGCAACGATGAGCGTCTCGGAGGCCACTTCCTTGAGCACGGTCTGGATGGCCTTGTCATCAAGCTTTAGCACGTCTTCAAAGACGAACATCTTGTCCATGATCTTCTGCGCCAGATCGGGGTCGTAGCCGCGGATGGACTCGATCACCACGCTGTCCATGTTGGAGCCCAGCAGGTTGATGATCTCGGCTGCCGCCTTGACGCCGCCCAGAGAGCTCTTGCGGATCTTGTCGCCACCGGCCAGCACCTTGAACAGCACTTCGTTGAGGTCCTTGAGCGCCGTGGGCTGGATGCCTTCCAGCGTGGCAACGCGCAACAGGATTTCACTGCGCTGGCGGTCGGTCAGGTGCATCAGGATGCCCGAGGCCTGCTCGCTGTCCAGGTGCACCAGGATGGCAGCAACGATCTGGGGATGCTCGTTGCGCAGCAACTCAGCCACCGACAGCGGATCCATCCACTTGAGGCTTTCGATGCCGGAGACGTCACCGCCCTGCAGGATACGGTCGATCAGCAGCGAGGCCTTGTCGTCACCCAGGGCCCGCTTGAGCACGGCGCGCACATAGTTGCCGGTGTCGGACACCAGCAGGCTCTGGGCCGCCGCGGCGTCGGCAAAGCGGTTGATGACACTGTCCACCTTGTCGCGCGACACCGATTTCATGCGCGCGATGGTCTCGCCCAGTTTCTGAACCTCTTTGGGCGAGAGGTGCTTGAACACCTCGGCCGCCTCCTCCTCGCCGAGGGACATCAGCATGATGGCGGCGTCGTTGAGACCTTGTTCATCCATGGGCTATCCAAGCAAGTTGAGCGGCGACGGGGTCAGGCATTTTCGCCGTTCACCCAGGATTTGAGAATATTGGCGACGGCCACGGGGTTGGCCTTGGCCAGCACGCGTGCCTCTTCCAGACGCAATTGCTCTGGCGTGGCCACCACATTCTCTTCCTTCCTGGAAGGGGGCGGCAGCGCAGGGCGGTCGGGCTGGTCGGCTTCCAGCGCATCGAGCTGTCCACCGGCCACCGGAATGGCCCGGGGTGCACTGCTGCCTCCCTTGAGCGCGGGACGCACCAAGCCCAGGAGCACCATGGCGCCGAACAGCAGGGCCCCCACCGGCCAGGCAAAGCTCTTGGCCACATCGAGGACCTCGGGCTGCTTCCACAGCGGCACATCGGTCGACACTGCGGCCTCTACCTGGAACGGCGTGTTCATGAGGTTCACCGAGTCACCGCGCTCACCGTTGAAGCCGATGGTTTCACGCACCAGCGCCTTCATCTGTTCCAGCTGCTCGGGGGTGAGCGCCTTGGTAACGGTCTTGCCCTTTTCTTCGGTCGATTGGTAGTTCACCACCACGGCAGCATTCAGGCGCTTGATGGCCCAGTTGTTGCCGCGCGTGACCCGCACGGTCTTGTCCACTTCGTAGTTGGTGGTGGACTCGCGCTTGGTGGACGACTCCTCGGTGCCCTGCTGGGTGCCGGCCTGGGGTGCTGGATTGGCGCCGTTGATGGGTGCAGCCGAAGGTGCGGGCGGTTGATTGGCAACGGCACCGGGCACACCGGTCGCGGTCTTCTGGGCCATGCCAGAGGTCTCCAGCATCTGCTGGCTGCGCACGGCCTTGGCATCGGGGGTCTGGTTGGGGCGGAACTGCTCGGACGTGGACTCGGTGCGGCTGAAGTCCAGCTCGGCCGAGACCTGGGCCTTGACGTTGTTGCGGCCGACCACCGGCTCCAGGATGTCCTGGATGCGGCGTGTGAGCTGCTGCTCGATCTGCTGCACATAGAGCAGTTGCTGTGCATCGACCGCATTGGCCGCCGCGTTGCCGTCAGGCGACTGCGAGAGCAGCTTGCCCGTATCGTCCAGCACGCTCACGGCCGAGGGCGCCAGCTCGGGAACGCTGGAGGCCACCAGGTGGACGATGCCGGCGAGCTGGGCCCGGTCCAGGATGCGCCCGGGGTGCAGGCTGATCAGCACCGAGGCCGAGGGTTTTTGCTGTTCGCGGAAAAAACCGTTCTGGTTGGGCAGCGCCAGGTGCACACGAGCGCTCTGCACGGAAGACAGGGCCTGGATAGAGCGGGTCAGCTCGCCCTCCAGGCCGCGCTGGAAGTTCAGGCGTTCCTGGAACTGGGTCATGCCGAAGCGGTTGGTTTCCATCAGCTCAAAGCCCGTCACGGAGCCGCGTGGCAGGCCCTGGGTGGCCAGGCGCAGGCGCACATCATGCACCTTGTCGGAGGGAATCAGGATCGCACCGCCGCCTTCGGCGTACTTGTAGGGAACGTTCATCGTGGTCAACTGCGCCACGATGGCACCGCCATCCTTGTCGTTCAGGTTGGAAAACAGAACACGGTAGTCGGGCTGGCGGCCCAGCACGATGGCAGCGATCGCGACGGCGACCAGCAGCGCCACGCCCACACCCAGGCGCATGCGCTGGGCCCGGTCGAGGCTGGACAACCGCTGCAGCCAGTTGGGACGGGCTGCGGGAGGTGCAAGCGGAGCGAGTGGGATTTCAGCAACTGCAGACATCGTGCTTTCCAATAGATGGGGCCCGGCAAGGGACCTTGGCGTGGGTTCGATTATTTCGCTCAAGTACCCGCCATGTTCTGCCGATAAGGCGCGCCTTTGGGCATCTATTCCCCATGATGACCCACGGACGCCTGGCTACTATCACCACATCCCCCATCCCCCAATGGACACTGCCATGGACCTCCGCATCACCAGCTCTACCACCCCCATGGCGGGTGCCGGCATGGCGCGCCGCGCCGCCATGCCGCAGGCCGAAGGCAACGATGTGGGCTTTTCGGGCGCACTCAAGGGCGCGCTGCAGTCGGTGAGTGCCGCACAGAACAAGTCGGCCGACCTGCAAAAGGAAGTCCAGCTGGAGAACCCCTCGGTCAGCCTGGAAGAGACCATGGTGGCGATCCAGAAGGCCCAGATCGGCTTTCAGGCCACGCTGCACGTGCGCAACCGCATGGTACAGGCCTATACCGACATCATGAACATGCAAGTGTGAAGACCCCCTGAGGCGCTTCGCGCCTTCCCCCTGAAGGGGGACGCCCCCAGCGCGGCGGGGCGGCCCTTGCGCGGGGGCGCTGGCCTGCGGTCGCGCCAGTTTCACTGGCAGTGGATTCAAATTTCGATTCAATCCAACCATCGAAACATCATTCACCGCATTGACAGCACCACGGGTCCTTGCGCAGCATTCCCCTTCGAGCGCCACCTGCAACGCCAGCAGGCAGCAAAAAGCCACCGGCCGTCTTGCGACGTGCGGTGGCTTTTTTCTTCCCGGAGGGAAGCAGGACAGACGAAAGGAGGTCGCCGGCAGCGCCCTCCTTGCCTATACCCCGTTCAATGCATCATCTGCGGCTGGCCTTCGAACAGGTGCTCGAACTGCGCCAGCCAGGGCTCGGCCAGGCAGCGGATCTGGGCATCGTTGCGCAGGATGCGCTGCATGATGCGCGTCTTTTCGCGGCGGTGCTCGGGCAGGAGTTCATGCTCCTGGGACTTGAAGCGCAGTTGCTCGATCAGCACGGCGCAGGCACCCTCATAACGCACCACACCATCCCAATCCTTGAGCTTGGCGGCCTCCAGCATCTTGGCGCTGCTGTCTTCAATGGCTTTGTAGTAATCAATCAGCATGTGGGACATGGTTCATGCCTCCACCAGCACAGGCTGGCCCGAAGCGGTGGCGTCAGCTGGAGTGGCTGCACCGTTGTTGTTTTTCTTGATCTCGTTCCAACCGAGCGCGACCGGCTCGATCAGGCGCATGACTTCCTGCATCATGGCGTCGTCATTGCGGGCATTGGCCAGGATCAGGCGGCGGATACAGTAGTCGTACAGCGCACCCAGATTCTCCGCCAATTCACCCCCATCGACCTTGTCAAGGGCTGTGCTCAGCCCTTCCTCGATGATGCGCACCGCCTTGGAGATGGCATTGCATTTGCCAACGATGTCACCGCGCGCCATGGCGCCTCGTGCGGTTGCTATGGCACCCAGCGCACCTTCATACAGCAGACTGACCAATTGGTGCTGGTCAATCGTGTGCATGCTGGTTTCCACATTGATGCGCTGGTAGGCGTTGGCTGCACGGGGATTGTGGGCGCTGAACATGGGGTGGTCCTTACGGTGTGATGCTTTATTTATCGGCTGGCGCCCATAAAACTGAAGGCTTTCCGTCAGGTCGACTTGTTCCAGGTGGTCACCTGCTGCGCGATGTAGGCATTGAGGGCATTCAGGGAGCTCATTTGCGTATCCAATGCGTTGTAGCGTGCCGTGGTGCGCTTTTCGAAGGAGTCGATTTTCGCCTGGGCGGTCACCTGGTCCTTGGAATTGCGCTTGAGCGACAGCTGCAGGGTGTCGTCCTTGGACTTGAAGAAACCGTCGGTGGACAGCAGGTTCGCCGCCAATTCCTTGACGCGCACGGCAACCCCCTTGGCCGCGCCGGCATCGGGATTGCGGAACAGGTTCTTCACGTCGTCGATGTTCTCGTTCATGGCCTTGCTGAACTTGGTGGCGTCCACTGCCAGATCGCCCGAACGCTGCAACGTGATGCCCACATCTGCCAGGCGCTGGAAGCCGGCCTTGCCGCCCGTCATCGACTGGATGGCTGAGCGAAGGGAGTTCTGCAGAGCGATGGCGGTCGAGTCCCCCTGCAACAAGCCCGCCGATTTGTTGGCGGGGTCGTACTTGGTTGCCTCGTTGAGGATCGAATTCACCTCGTTGTAGGCCTTCACGAAATCATCCACGTTCTTCTGGATGACGCTGTTGTCCTTGGCCACGCCGATCTCGATCGGCGCCGTGGTGACCTGCTCCGCCTTGAAGGTGACGCCCGAAACCGTTTCAGCGAAGGTGTTGGTGGCCGAGGTCACGGGAATGCCGTTGATGGTCGCCTTGGCATCGGACGCGACCTGTGTCACGGTGCTGCCCGCCACCAGGCGGGACAGGCCGGTGGCGTCGGTGTTGCCGGCACTGGCGATGTCCGTGTCCCCGCCTTCCATCACGCTCAGGCGAAAGCCCGATTCCAGGCCCGTGCTCTTGCTGCGCAGCATCAGGCGCTCACCGGAGGCATCCTTGAGCACCGAGGCCGTGACGCCCGCATTGGAACCGTTGATCTTGCTGGCGACGTCGTTCACGGTGTCGCTCGCCGAAATGCTGATGTCTACCGGGGTACCCGCCCCTGGGGTGAAAGAGGACGGCGACACACTCCACTGGCCCAGCTCCAGGCGCAAGGTGCCGGCGCCCAGGGCACCACCGACAGGCAGCAGGGCAGCCGATGCCGTGGCCTGCGCCTTGGCAAGCCCCTGCACTTCCACGCTGAAGCTGGTCGGAAGGGTTCCGCCGATGGCGGTGGCGCTCACGTACTTGCTGTCGGAAGACGTGGTGGAAACCGCGTTCCAGCTGGTCAGGCTGCTGAGTTTGCTCGCGGCATCGGACAGGGTGGACACCAGCGATTTGATCTGGCCAAACGCTGAAATCTTGGTGCTGACTGTGGCGGCCTGGACCTTGAGCGTGTCCAGGGGCTTCTGCTCAAGGGCAACCAACTGAGAAATGATGCTCTTGACATCCAGGCCATTGGTGGCAAGGCCGGGTGAAGAAATGGTAGCCATGAGAACCTCCTGAACTGGTCAACGGAAATTATGGCGCCGATTGGGCTCCAATAACGTCCTTATTCACACCAGGAAACCAGCCAATTCCAGCGCTCCCGGCACGCGCCGTTCAAAGGTGAAAAGGCGGCGACAGCAAAACTGTCGCCGCCGAGGCACCCAGGGCCCTCTCAGGCCCTGCCCGCCAAGCTGCGTTTAACGCAGCAGGGCCAGCACACCTTGTGGCAACTGGTTGGCCTGGGCCACCATCGCCGTACCAGCCTGCTGCAGGATCTGCGAGCGCGACAGGTTGGCCGTTTCTGCCGCGAAGTCAGCGTCCAGAATGCGCGAACGGGAAGAAGACAGATTCTCTGACGTCACTTGCAGGTTGGAAATGGACGTTTCAAAACGCGATTGCAGAGCACCGAGCTTGGCACGCTCACCGTTGATGTAGGCCAGGCCGGAATCCACTGTCTTCAGGGCTTCCGTCGCCTTCTTGAACGTGGTCACGTCCAAGTTCCCGACTTCCTTCAGGTCGGAGGCGCTGTCCGTCGCTGCCGTGGTGTTGAAGGCGTTCGTGGTGGTAGCCACTGTGGAGAAGGACTTGTCGGAGTCCAGCACCACGTAGCCGCTGACGGTGGATTCATCCGCACCCGATGCCGCGGCCAGGGTATCGACGGCACCAATGGCCGTGCCATCTGCCTGCAGCTTCTGGATGTTGATGGCACCCGAGTTCACGCCGGCAGCGGCTCCCTTGTACAGGCCGATGTCCTGGCCAGTGGCGCTGGTCAGAATCACACCGTCGTTGGTGGAGTTGAGCGATGCCGTCACGCCGGTCTTGGACGATTGCTCGTTGATGGCCGACACGGCGTTCGACAGGCCATCCGCCGTGTTCAGGGCGGTGACGTTGAACGAAATGGACTGGCCGACCGCGGTGGTTCCCGATGGCGTGTTGTCCGAACGCAGCTCGAAGGTGTAGGCACCGGTCGATTCGAACTTGATCTCGGCTTCGGTGCGCGCAGAAGCGGTGACACCCGTGTTGCCGGTCTGCAGGTTGATGTTGTCCGCCATGGCCTTGGCCGTGTCGTTGGCACCAATGGTGATTTCCTTGGAGCCCAACGCGCCATTCACGGCCAGGGTACCGGCGGTCACGCCGTTGGAGCCCCAGGCGGCTGCGCTCGCACCGCTGCCGGCGCCGTTGGCCGACGTGTTCTGGTTGTTGCCGTACACGCTGGTGCGCAGGTTGGCCGTGGCGGCCACGATGGTCTGGTTGGCGTTGGCGCCGACCTGGAACTGTTGCGTACCGAAGGAGCCATTGAGCAACTTGGCACCATTGAACTCGGTGGTTTGCGAAATGCGGTCCAGTTCGCTGACCAGTTGACCCACTTCCTGTTGCAGGGCTTGGCGATCACCAGCGCTGTTGGAGGCATTGGCCGATTGCACGGCCAGTTCACGCACCCGTTGCAGGATGTCGCCGGAGGCCTTCAGGGCGCCTTCAGCCGTTTGCGCCAGGGAGATACCGTCGTTCGCATTGCGAACAGCCTGATTCAGGCCGCGGATCTGGCTGGTAAAGCGCTCGGAAATGGCCAGGCCGGCGGCGTCGTCCTTGGCGCTGTTGATGCGCAGGCCCGACGACAGGCGTTGGATGGAGGTGTTGAGCGAGGTTTGGCTCATGCCCAGGTTGCGCTGGGCCGTCAACGAGGCGACGTTGGTGTTGATGGTGGATGCCATGGCAAATCTCCTGAAAAGAACTGACTGAAATGGCGTTGCCGCCAACCTGGTGCCAGGCAAGGCACCCGGCTATACGGTCCACAGTGCCCACATGGCCTTCTGGTGAACGGCGGAGTGCATTTGCCTTCCGTTGTGAGTCTTTTCGACGCCTGCTGGGGAAACTTTAGGGTCAAACGTGCAAGTTGGCAGGCTTTTCCGCTCTTTATCGGGCCAACGCCATGGGGGGGTCATTGCCACAATTCCCCATCGTTCCCGTATCGCCTGCCGGACGGTTGTAGTCCCCCATCAGGCACAAATGTCCATTCAGCCTCAAGGAGCATTCCCATGGCAGCCACGATCAACACCAACGTCGCCTCGTTGACGGCCCAGCGCAACCTGGGCATGAGCCAAACCTCGCTCAACACCTCCATCCAACGCCTGTCGTCGGGCCTGCGCATCAACAGCGCCAAGGACGACGCCGCCGGCCTGGCCATTTCCGAGCGCTTCACCAGCCAGATCCGCGGCCTGAACCAGGCAGCGCGCAATGCCAACGATGGTATCTCGCTGGCGCAGGTCACGGAAGGTGCCATGAAGGCGGCAGGCGACATTCTGCAGCGGGTGCGTGAACTGGCGGTGCAATCGGCCAATGCCTCCAACAGCCCCAGCGACCGCCAGGCGCTGAATCAGGAAGTGGGCCAACTGGTCAGCGAACTGGACCGCATCTCGCAGACCACCGAGTTCAACGGCGCCAAGCTGCTCAATGGCACATTTGGTACGCAACAGTTCCAGGTGGGCGCCAACGCCAACCAGACCATCGTGGCCGCCACGGCCAACCTGCGCACCACCGTGTACGGCAACAACCAGAACACATCGGCCAATGGTGCCGGCAGCGGTGCCAATGCCGCCGACTGGGGCTCCAACGGCGTGACCGCCGGTACCCTGGCAGTGAATGGCGCCCTGGGCTCCAAGGAAATCGTCATTGCAGACAATGACACGGCCAAGTCCATGGCGGACAAGGTCAATCTCCAGACGGCGAACACGGGTGTCACCGCCTCCGCGCGCACCGAAGTCGAGCTCAAATTCGAATCGGTCGGCTCCTATACCTTCGAGCTGCGCGGCGACAATACGCCAACCGCACCCGCGCTGGGCCAGTCCATTTCGTTCAACGTTTCCGCATTGAACACGTCGGATGGCCTGTCGAATGCCGTGTCGGCCATCAACGAGCAATCGTCCAAGACCGGCGTGACGGCATCGCTCAACTCCACCAGCGACGGCGTGATCCTGACCAGCGCCACCGGCCAGGACATCGGCCTGTACAAGGGGGCCACTTCGGGTGTGAACAGCGGTGGCGTCAATATCCAGAAGCTGCAGGCCGATGGCTCCGTCATTGGTGCCGTCGACACCCTGGCCGCGGCGGCTGGCGCAGACGCGTCCACCGTGAGTGGCTATGTGGTGCTGGATTCGGAAAAATCGTTTTCGACCAATGCCACCACGACCAACGCATTCAACACCACATCGGCTACCGACAGCGCCTCGGACCTGCAGGAGGTCGCCAACCTGGACGTGACCACCTTCAAGAAAGCGACCGAAGCCCTGAAGACCGTCGATTCCGCACTGGCCTATATCAACGGCGAGCGGGCCAAGCTCGGCGCCTTGCAAGCCAGGTTCGAAACCGCCATTTCCTCACTGAACATCACGTCCGAGAACCTGTCGGCATCGCGTTCGCGCATTCTTGACGCCGACTTTGCCGCAGAAACGGCCAACCTGTCGCGCTCGCAGATCCTGCAGCAGGCAGGCACGGCCATGGTGGCCCAGGCCAACCAGATCCCGCAGGGCGTCCTGAAGCTGCTGCAGTAAACAGCGCGGTTCATGGCAACGGCGCCGGCCGCTCCAGGGATGGCGGATAGACTGCCTGTGGCGTAAGTCAACAAGGACATATGGTGCAAGGCAGAAACCACGGCAAAAACAAATCCCCGGTCGATGGCCGCATCAGAACGGCCCTCGAAAGCAAGGACTGGACCTTGTTGACCCGGTTGTGCAAGCAGATCTTGCGCAAGGACTCCCGTGACCTGAATGCCACCCGCCTGCTGGGCCATTCACTCGAATCCCAGGGCAAGATCGAAGAGTCGCTCGAGGTGTACCAGCGCGGTGCCCGGATGTGGCCCGACGACGCCGAACTCCTGATCAACTATGCCAACGTCCTGCTCAGGCAGGTGCGCAATGCAGAGGCGCTGCCCCTTTTCGAGAGGGTCTGTGCGCTGCGGCCCGAGAAAGCCGTCTGCTGGCTCATGCTGTCGCAGTGCTGCTACCTGATCACCAAGAATGAACAGGGTTTCAGGGCGGCCGAAAAAGCGGCGGAGTTGGCCACGGACGTCTACGAGAAATCCGCTGCGCTCACCCAAAAGGCCATCCACCGGCGTGAAATGGGCCAGGTGAAGCAGGCCGTGCAGGACTCCATCGACGCGATTGCGCTGACGCCCAGGGAACCCTCCAACCACACCAACCGGCTACTGTTCATGCTGGCGGACCCTGATGCGGACGCTACCAGCCTGGCCACAGCCGCGCGCGAATACGCCGCGGTGTTCGAACCCCCGCTGAAACCCTCGTGGCCGAGTTTTTCCGAACGCAACCGTGATCCGTGGCGAAAGCTGCGCATAGGCTTCCTGTCGCCCGATTTTCGCGTGCACTCGGTGATGTACTTCATGGAGGGCGTGCTCGCACAGCTCGACCGCCGCCAGTTCGAGGTCTACGCGTTTTACCTATTTCCCAAGAGCGACTACATCACCACGCGCGTGGAGCGGCACGCGGACCATTTCATCCGCATCGCCGGGCTCAACGCCAAAAAGCAGGCGCAGACCATTCAAGACCACGGGATCGACATCCTGATCGACCTGGCCGGGCACACAGGCCACAACGGCTTGATGGCCATGGCCCACAAGGCAGCCCCGATACAAGCCACCTGGATCGGATTCCCGGGAACCACCGGCCTGTCGGCCATGGACTACCTGATCACCGACGACATGACGGACCCGCCAGGGGTGGAGTGGCAATACAGCGAACGCCTGTTCCGCATGCCCACCCGCCTTTGCGTGTACCGGCCGATGAGCCGCAACCCTCTGTGGCGCTATCAACCTATCTACCTGGTTCGTCCCAGCCCGGCGGTGGGAAATGGGTACATCACCTTTGGCTCGTGCAACAA
The DNA here is from genome assembly GCF_964253575.1 of Acidovorax sp. LjRoot118. Taxonomy (NCBI): domain Bacteria; kingdom Pseudomonadati; phylum Pseudomonadota; class Betaproteobacteria; order Burkholderiales; family Comamonadaceae; genus Acidovorax; species Acidovorax sp. LjRoot118. The sequence goes on along the minus strand of NZ_CAXURB020000001.1, from coordinate 6,884,150 downwards.
CCTGGGCAAGATCACCGACACCGTGTTGTCCACCTGGGCCGAAATACTGCGCCGGGTACCTGGCTCGAAGCTCCTCATCGAAGGCAAGAACCTTGACAACCCGGACTTCGCGCGCGCCTACATGGCGCGTTGCAACAGCCTGGGGCTGGATGCCGATCGGGTCGAATTGGTGGCGCTAAGCTCCAGCAACCAGTACCTGACCTACCACCGCATCGATATTGCGCTGGATCCGTTTCCCCTGAACGGGGGCACGACCTCGATGGACGTCCTCTGGATGGGTGTTCCCCTGGTGGCCCTGGCGGGAAGCAGCTTCAAGAGCCGCCTGACCGCGGGAATCCTGCTCCACCTGGGACGGCCCGAGTGGCTTGCGCAAACGCAGCGAGCCTACGTCGACATTGCGGTCCATCTTGCCCAAGACGCGAACAGCCTGAACGCAACACGCATGAACCTGCGCCAGGAACTGGAAGAATCCGTTCTCATGCGGGAAGACGTGTTCTGCAGCGCCTTTGGCGAGGGCTTGCGCACCATGTGGCTGCAATGGCTGGCCCAGGAGGTACACCCCGGTGATACCGAAGAGCAACACGCGGCGCAGATAGAGGTCATGCAGGAGTACCTGGGCAGCATGCCGCCGGAATGGGAAGCTCCACCCGTTCCGGGAGTGGGGCTGGGCCCCGGGAACCGGGTAACCCTCCACGAAGCCCACGCCCGCCTGGAGGCGTCCCTGGCCAGGGCCAAGGAGGTTCCCACGGACACCGTGACGGAAACGGGCCAGATCGAGAACAGGCGCTGGTACAACGTGACGGAGCTGGCTGAAATGGTGCTGTGCGCCGTTCCGCACGACCCCGTTGCGCTCACCTGCCTGGCAGAGGTGGAGCTGGCCCATGGCCACACCGATTTCGCGGTGACCTACCTGCGCTACGCGACGCAGGCCATGCGCTGAGCATCCGCGGCCGGCTATGGGGCCGTTTTTCGACGCAAGAAGCCCTCGGGCGCCACGGTCACCATCAGCTTGCGCGGCCAGGTGGCATCCACTTCGAACTCGGAATGGCTGGCCAGCCACTCGCGCACCGCTGTCTTTGGGTTGTTTCCGACGTCCCAGGGGCGGTCTGCAAAGAATTTCGGCGGCATGTCTTCTACGAAGGTGTCGAAGACCACGCAATAGCTGCCCTCCGACACCAGGGGCGCATAGGCCTCGAGTTCTGCAAGCACGTGCGCGTGGGTGTGCATGGAATCCAGGCACACCATGACCCGCTGGTAGCCCTTGGCAAACGCCTGCACCTGCGCGATGACGTCGGGTGCGATGGAAGACCCCTGGACCATCGCAATGCGGCTGGCCATCGGGTGGCGCTTGATCGCCTCGCGGTTGTGTGGCCGGATGTCGATGTCGATACCCAGAACCTTGCGCCGGGATTGCCGCGGGTCCAGCATGCCTCCCGCCTCGATGGCATCGCACATGTCCAGCAAGGCCAGCAGCGACGCGCTGAGCACCAGAGAGCCACCGTGGGCGATGCCGGTTTCGATGATCAGGTCCGGCCGCACACGCCAGACCAGCTCCTGCATGGCCACCATGTCCTGCGGGTACTGGATTATGGGCCGCCCCAGCCAGTCGAAGTTGTACACGTACTGGCGCTGCATGGACGCCTGCAGCCAGTCCTGGGACAGGGTCTGGAAGTGCGCATCCGTCCCGTATTGCTGCAGCCGGTCTTCACGCTCCTGCTGAAATACCTCGACGGGACCTGGGGTCTGTTTGTGCGGCATGAAATGCTCCTGCTGGACTGTTGAAACAGTGATTGAAAAGGGCCGCGTCAGCGGTGTGGCGGCGCCTGGACCACCCGGGCCGGGTTGCCGACGACCACGGCGCCCGCCGGCACGTCGCGGGTCACCACGGCCCCCGCGCCCACCATCGCTCCGGCACCGATGGACACACGCGGCAATACAGTGGCGCCAGCGCCGATGAAGACGTCACGCCCCACGTGGACGCCGCCGCACAGGGTGGCACCAGGCGCCACCGTCACGCTGTCGGCCAGCTGGCACTCATGGTCCACCGAAGCCCGGTGGTTGACGATGCAGACATCGCCAAGCACCGCACCGGCGGCAACCACCGCCTGGGCCAGCACCTGCGAGCCCTGCCCCAGCACCGCTGAAGGGCTCACGCTGGCAGTGGCGTGCACGAGCACCGGCAACGCCACGCCAGCCGAGGCGAACCGGCCCACAACGTGAAGGCGGTCCGGACCCTGCCGGCCAATGGCAATCACCCCGCATGCCTTGGAGACGTCGCCCGCCAAGGCGCCCGCCCACTCGGCAAAACCGGCGTGGCCCAGCAGCACGGGCACGCCGGCAAGCAGGGTGGGCACCGGCCGCGCATCGACGAACGCAACCACGTTCCCTCCCTGCGCGGCAATCAGGTCCAGCAGCACCCGGGCATGGCCCGAGCACCCCCACACCACGCAGGGGCGCCCACCCAGGGATTGCAGGTGCTGCCCGTCACGCGGCATGCAGCGCCTCGCGGATCACGCCGACCACCCTTGCGATGTCCGCGTCGGTCATGTCGTGGAAGCTGGGCAGATTGACCGCACGCTCGGCAATGTGCCGCGCATGGTGCCCACCGCCAGCACCCTGCATCCAGGGCAAGGTGGAGAGCGGAGAAAAGAATGGCCGCGCATCGATGTTGCTACCCACAAAACGTTGCAGCAGGGTGTCGGCTGTCAATGCAGCATCAGCCGACAGCACCACCGTAGGCATCCACGCGCCAATTTCCGTGCCGGGCAACTCGGGATTCATGCGCACGGCAGGCTCTTCGGCCAGTGCCACCTGGTAGGCATGGAAGATCGCACGCTTTCGCGCGATCAGGTCCTCGATGCGCTGCAGCTGCGCACACCCGATCGCCGCCTGCACATTGGACATCTTGTATTTGAAACCCAGTTCGTCGGGCCAGAACTGCCGCACCTGCCCCCGCGCCCGGCCATGATTGGACAAGGTAAGAACTTTTTCATAAAGGGCCGGATCGTCGGTCACGAACATTCCCCCCTCTCCGGTGGTCATCGTCTTGGATCCATGGAACGAAAATCCCCCGAACAGCCCCATGGACCCGGCCCTGCGCCCTCGGTGGCGCGAACCAATGGCCTCTGCCGCATCCTCGATGACCGGGATGCCGTGCTCGGAACCGATGGCCAGCAGCGCGCCCATGTCGCAGACGTTGCCGTACAGGTGCACCGCGAAAATGGCGCGGGTGCGGGGCGTGATGGCAGCAAGCACGGCCTCGGGATCCAGGCACCAGGTGTCCTCCAGAATATCCACCAGCACGGGCTTGGCGCCCAGGTACATCACTGGTGCAACGGTGGCGACCCAATTGGTGTCGGCCAGGATGACTTCGTCACCCTCTCCGATGCCCAATGCAGCCAGTCCCATGTGCAATGCCCCGGTACAGCTGGAAGTGGCAATGGCATGCCGCACGCCGACATGGGCGGCAAATGCTTCTTCGAACTGGCGGATGTAGTCATAGCAATGCTCGCCCCAGCCATTGCGCGCGGCGTCCTCCGCCAATGACACCTCAAGATCGGTGATCGACGGGCGGGACAACAGGATTCGGGAAGGCTTAGTCATTTGAAAGTCTCCATCCGGGGAACGGCCACGGCAAACTGGGCGCCCCAGCCGCGAGCGTATGCGAGTTGTGAAGCGATCTCCTCACGCAGGTTCCAGGGCAGGATCAGCACGCGGTCGGGCTGGTGCGCGCGCAGGTGCTCCTCGTCCACCACCGGGATGCGGCTACCTGGCAAGAACTGACCCTGCTTGGCAGGGTTGCGGTCAACCACGTAGGGCAGCAGATCCGCCCGCACGCCGGCGAAGTTGAGAAGGGTGTTGCCCTTGGCCGCTGCGCCATAGGCGCCCACCTTGAGCCCGCGCGCATGGCAGTCAAGCAGAAAGGCCAGCAATTCGCGCTTGATGCGCAGCGCCTCGCCTTGCAGCCCCCCGTAAAACGCGGCTGAGGACACACAGGCCGCCGTTTCACGAGCCAACAGTTCGCTCACCCGGCTGTGCACGATGGGCGGGGCGTCACTGCGCTGCGCGAACACGCGCAGGCTGCCGCCGTGGGTGGGCAACTCCTGCACATCGGTCACGGTGAGGCCGTTGGCGGCAAAAATGCGCTGCACTGCGGTGAGCGAAAGGTACGAGAAATGCTCGTGGTACAGGGTGTCGAACTGGCACTGTTGAACCAGCTGCAGCAGGTGCGGAAACTCGAAGGTGGCCACCCCCTGCGGCTTGAGCAGCACGGCAAAACCCGCAACGAAGTCGTTGATGTCGGGCACATGGGCCAGCACGTTGTTGGCCACCGTGAGATCGGCGGCGCGCCCGCCGGCCACCAGCGTGCGGGCCAGCGCCACACCGAAGAACTGCTCCACGACCTCGATGCCGCGCGCCCGTGCTGCAGCTGCAGTGCTGGCCGTGGGCTCCACGCCCAGGCAGGGGATGCCGCGCCCGGCCACGTACTGCAGCAGGTAGCCATCGTTGGCGGCCACTTCCACCACCTGGCTGTGGGCGCCCAGCGACAGGCGCTGGGCCATGTCCTCCACATAGGCCTGGGCATGGGCCAGCCAGCTACTGGAGAACGAGCTGAAGTACGCGTAGTCGGCATCGAACAAGGCGTCAGCGGCCGCGAAGTCTTCGGTCTGCACCAGCCAGCAGTTCTCGCAGACCAGCACCCTGAGGGGGTACCAGCGCTCGGGCGCATGCAGCGCGGGTTCGCGCAGGTAGGCGTTGGAAGGGGGCGCGGTACCCAGGTCTGCCAGAGGCAGGGTAACGGGGGCGGCGCAGTGGCGGCATTTCATCGGCAGAACTCGGTCAGGGCAGCGCCAGCCCGGTGAAGGCCGGCGCCAGGGAGGGATGTTGGGCGTCGCGCGGCGAGCGGCCTGCCAGGGGCAGCGGCCAGGCAATGGCCAAGCGCGGGTCGAGCGCGTCGAGCCCGCCTTCCGAGGCGGGCGCATAGGGTGCCGAGTGCAGGTAGAGCATCTCGCAATCATCGGCCAGCGCCTGGAAACCATGGGCGAAGCCGGGCGGGATGAGCATGGCCCAGTGGTTGGCAGCCGACAGCTCGCGTCCGAACCATTGCAGGAAGGTCGGGGAGCCGGCCCTCAGGTCCACCGCCACATCCCATACAGCGCCGCGCAGGCAGCTGACCAGCTTGGCCTCAGCCGCCGGGGGGTGCTGGAAATGCAGCCCCCGCACGGTGCCGCGCTGGGCCGTCTGGGTATGGTTGATCTGCGCGATCGGCCAGGTCCAGCCCGCAGGGGCCAGGTCAGCCGCGCAGAACATGCGCGCCAGAAAGCCCCGGCTGTCCGCCAGCGGCTGGCGCTGCACGGTCATCAGGCCCGCCAGCGGCGTGGGCTCCACGGTGAAGCGGCTCACAGGGCGGTCTCCTGCACGGCGCCGCAGGCCTGCTCATAGGCGTCCAGGTCGGCCAGGCACAAGGCGCGCGCATCGGCGCCAGCGTGGTAGCCGCGGTACCAGGCCATGGTGCGGCCCACGGCCTCGGGCAGGGCCCAGCACGGGGTGATGCCCAGCAGGCTGCGCGCGCGCGCCGTGTCCAGGGCCAGCAGCCCCGCTTCGTGCGGATGCTTCGCGTCGCTCTCGTAACGCACAGGCGCGGTGGGGTAGGCTGACCGTGCCATCTCGACCACACACCCCACCGTGGCGGCCTCCTGTGGGGCCGGTCCGAAGTTGTATGCGCCCGCGCTCCCTGGCCGCTCCCATAGCACCTGGGCCAGGCGCAGGTAGGCGGCCAGCGGCTCCAGCACATGCTGCCAGGGCCGTGTGGCATGGGGATTGCGCAGCACCAGGGTCTGGCCAGCAGACCAGGCAGCCGCAGCGTCCGGCAAAAGGCGCTCGGGCGCCCAGTCTCCGCCGCCGATCACATTGCCGGCGCGGGCAGTGGCCACGGCCACACCCTGTGCGGACAGGAAGGCATCGCGGTAGCTGGCGGTCACAATCTCGGCGGCGGCCTTGCTGGCGCTGTAGGGGTCATGCCCTCCCAACGCATCGTCTTCGCGATAGGGGTAGACCCATTCTAGGTTGCGGTAGACCTTGTCGGTCGTCACGACCAGCGCCACGCGCACGCCAGGCAGGCCGCGCAGCGCATCGAGCACATGGGCCGTGCCCATGACGTTGGTGGCATAGGTTTCGAGCGGCGCGGCATAGCTGGCGCGCACCAGGGCCTGGGCCGCCAGGTGCAGCAAGATGTCAGGCCGTGCTGCCTGGATAAGGGCCGCCGTGGCACCCGCATCGCGCACGTCGCAGGCATGGCTGTCCATGCCGCTCGCCACGCCGGCCAGTGCAAACAGGCTGGGCTCGATGGCCGGCGGCAGGGCAATGCCGGTGACCTGCGCCCCCAGACGCTGCAGCCACAGGGCCAGCCAGCTGCCCTTGAAGCCCGTGTGCCCCGTGAGCACCACGCGCTTGCCGCGCCAGAAATGGGGATCGGGCAAGGCCATGCCGCTCACCAGCACTTCCACGGCGCCTGGCCGCTCTGCCAGAGTTCTTCGAGCAGGTTTTTCTCGCGCAGCGTGTCCATGGGCTGCCAGAAGCCATGGTGCTCGAACGCCATCAACTCGCCATCGCGCGCCAGGCTCTCCATGGGCGCTGCCTCCCAGGGCGTGGCATCACCATCGATGCGGTCCAGCACCTGGGCCGACAGCACGAAGAACCCGCCGTTGATCCAGCCACCGTCGCCGCGTGGCTTCTCGACAAAGCCGCGCACGCCCTCCCCCTTGCCATCGCCATCGCGCACCAGCGCGCCATAGCGGCCGGGCGGCAGCACCGCGGTCACCGTGGCCAGCTTGCCGTGGGCGGCATGGAAGGCGAACTGCGCGGCCATGTCGAGATCGGCCACCCCATCGCCGTAGGTGAAGCAAAAGGGTTCGCCCTGCGGCAGGTACTCGCGCACGCGCTTGAGGCGCCCCCCGGTCAGCGTGGACTCGCCGGTGTCCACCAGCGTCACGCGCCAGGGCTCGGCATGGCGGTGGTGCACCTCCATGCGGTTCTCGGCCATGTCGAAGGTCACATCCGACATGTGCAGGAAGTAATTGGCGAAATACTCCTTGATGATGTAGCCCTTGTAGCCCAGGCAGATGATGAAATCATTGACCCCATGGGCGGCATAGGTCTTCATGATGTGCCACAGGATGGGGCGCCCGCCGATCTCGATCATGGGCTTGGGGCGCAGGTGCGACTCTTCGGAAATGCGGGTGCCCAGGCCACCGGCCAGCAACACGGCTTTCATGGGTGACACGCCCCTGCTGTGCGGGCATCCTCAAACCGGCCTGTCTTCATATATAGATCACCTGTGTCCATGGGGTCTTGCCAAATCTGGCGTCCTAAAGCCGTACTATTGCGCAGCATAAACACTGCGGGCGTTTCCGAAATCGGGAAAACCGACGGAAAAACCACGCAACCCGCCCAACCGAGCGAAGTGACAGGCGCTTTCCCGCTTGCTCGCAGGACTGGTTCGCGCACAATCAGATACAGTGAAACCAGCGATACGGCCCGGCGCCGTGTTTCCACCGCAACCGCCCAGCCCTGCCTGGCGCCCGCCCAATCAACCTGAATCAGCATGTTCGTCATCATTGGCTACGTCGTCAGCATGGTCTGCATCTTCGGTGTGTACATCGTGCACGGCGGGAATATCCAGGTGATCCTGAAGGCCCTGCCGTTCGAGCTCATCACCATCGGTGGCAGCGCCATGGGCGCCTTCGTGGTGAACAACCAGCCCAAGGTGCTCAAGGCCACGCTCAAGGCCGTTCCTGCCGCGCTCAAGGGATCCAAGTACACCAAGGCGCGCTACATGGAGCTGCTGGCCATGCTCTACGACATCCTGCAAAAGGCCCGCAAGGAAGGCCTGATGGCGATCGAAAAGGATGTGGAAGCCCCCCATGAGTCGGAAATCTTCAAGAAATACCCCACGGTGGGCAGTGACCACCATGTGATCGAGTTCACGACCGACTACCTGCGCATGATGGTTTCGGGCAACCTCAACTCCCACGAGATCGAGGCCCTGATGGACAACGAGATCGACACCCACCACCAGGAGGCCCACGCCCCGGTGGCGGCCATCGCCCGGCTGGCCGGCGCCCTGCCCGCCTTCGGCATCGTGGCCGCCGTGCTGGGGGTGGTGAACACCATGGGCTCGGTGGGGCAACCGCCCTCGGTGCTGGGCGGCATGATCGCCTCCGCGCTGGTGGGCACGTTCCTGGGGATCCTGCTGGCCTATGGCTTCGTGGAGCCCCTGGGCGGCCTGATGGAACAAAAGACCGAAGATGCCGCCAAGGAATTCCTGTGCATCAAGTCCACGCTGCTGGCCAGCATGCAGGGCTACAACCCCGCCACCGCCATCGAATTCGGCCGCAAGGTTTTGTTCTCCACCGACAGGCCGACCTTCGCCGAGCTTGAAGGACATGTGAAAGGCAAGAAGTAAGCCCGCACTACCATGGCAGAAAAGAAGCTCCAGCCCATCATCATCAAGCGCATCAAGAAGGGCGGCCATGCCGTCCATGGCGGCGCCTGGAAGATTGCCTATGCCGACTTCGTGACGGCGATGATGGCGTTCTTCCTGCTGATGTGGCTGCTGGGCTCTACCGCCAAGGGGGAGCTGCAGGGCATTTCTGCCTATTTCAGCTCCCCGCTCAAGGTGGCCATGACCGGTGGTGATGGCGCCGGCAACAGCTCCAGCGTGATCCCGGGCGGCGGCAACGATCTCTCGAAGGTGCACGGCCAGGTGCGCCGCTCGGACTCCGACCCCGACAAGGACCGCCGCGCCAGCATCGACAACGCACGCGCCGAGCGCGCCAAGCAGGACCAGGAGCGCATCAAGGCGCTGCAGGCCAAGATCGACGCCCTGATCACCGAAAACCCGCGCCTGAACGAATACAAGTCCCAGATCCGCATCGATGTCACGCCCGACGGGCTGCAGATCCAGATCGTGGACGACCAGAACCGCCCCATGTTCGACAGTGGCAGTGCGCTGGTGAAACCCTATATGCGCGACATCCTGCGTGAAATCGGGGCCGCGCTGGGCGGGGTGGAAAACCGCATCAGCCTGGCTGGCCACACCGATGCCGTGCCCTATGGCAACAGCGAGCGCGGCTACAGCAACTGGGAGCTTTCGGCCGACCGGGCCAATGCCTCGCGCCGCGAGCTGGTGTCTGCCGGCATGCCCGACGGCAGGTTGGGCCGCGTGGTGGGATTGGCCGCCAGCGATCTGCTCGAACCCACGAATCCGCGCGCACCCGCCAATCGCCGTATTACCATCACGGTGCTGACCCGCGAGGCCGAAGAACGCCTCATGGGCAAGGGGACTCCTGCGGCGGCAAGCCCTCCTGCAGAGCTGCCGACGGAAAAGCGCGAAAATCCAACGCCTGGCGGGTGATCGTTACGACTTGTCACCAAACCTGCCACACTTGACAATACAACCAGCCTATTTCGACCGAAAGGGTCCCACGTGACCACAGCCCTTCGCTTCTTGATCGTTGACGACTTCTCCACCATGCGGCGCATCGTCCGCAATCTGCTCAAGGAGAGCGGATTTGCCGATGCAGACGAGGCCGAAGATGGCGTCGCCGCACTGAACAAACTGCGCAACAGCAAGTTTGACTTCGTGGTGACGGACATCAACATGCCCAACATGAACGGTTTCCAGCTCCTGGCGGAAATCAAGAAAGACGACAAGCTCAAACACCTTCCGGTGCTGATGGTGACCGCCGAAGCCCGCAAGGAGGACATCGTCGCGGCCGCCCAGGGCGGGGCAGCCGGTTACATCGTCAAGCCCTTCACCAAGGCCACTCTGGAAGAAAAGGTCCTGCTGATTCTCAAGAAGATGGGGCTGTGACGCCATGGAAACCCCTGACACCCCCCCTGGTGAGCCCACGGCCGAGGTCCACCACAAGATCGGCCTGCTGACCCGCCAGCTGCACGATTCGCTCAACGAACTGGGCTACGCAGACAAGCTGCGCGGCTCCATGGGCGAGTTGCCCGACGCCCAGAGCCGCCTGTCCTACATCGCCCGCCTGACGGGCGAGGCCGCAGAAAAAGTGCTCACCCGGGTCGAACAGGCCAAGGCACAGCATGATTTCATCGCCGCCGAGACACGCCGCGTAGTGGCCTCGCTGGTCAAAGACCCTGTGGCTGCCGTGGCCAAGGGCGAGATCATGAACTTCCTGACCGACGTGGAACGCGTCACCATGGAAGCCGATACGCACCTGACCGAAATCATGATGGCGCAGGACTTCCACGACCTCACGGGCCAGGTGATTGCCCGGGTGGTCAATCTGGCTGCCACCATCGAGGAGCAACTGGTCCAGCTGCTGATCCAGACTGCCCCGCCCACCGCCAACGTGCCCGCCGCGCTGGTGGAGGTTCCGCGCGAGCACCTCGCCGGCCCCGTGGTGGACCCGGAAAACACTGCGGACATCGTGACCGACCAGTCCCAAGTGGACGACCTGCTGGCCAGCCTGGGTTTCTGACCCTCCCCTCGACTGGCGTGGCACCGCCCGGCGGCGCATCAGCGCCCGCCATGCAGCGCATGGCATGCGCTCGCGCTCTACACAGTGCGGCCCTGTAGCAAGGTACGAGGGAAAAGGGCCCCGCAGCCGCCCTTTATCCGTCTTTAGATTTCCGGGTCGCTCACGACAATGGCAGGACACAAGTTGTCACGCCATCATGGAATCCAGCCAAGAAAAAAGCCTACCGGCGTCCGAGCGAAAGCTGCAGAAGGCACGCACGGACGGACAGGGTGCGCGTTCACGCGACCTGTCCCACCTGGCCATTCTGGGTGCGGGCGGCGCCGCCATGCTGGTCCTGGCTCCAACGCTCATGGAGCACCTGCAGCAGGCGCTGGCCCACCAACTGGTGTTCAACGCCAGCATCGTGATGGCGCCCGCCACCATGGTCGATCGCATGCAGACCATGGTCATCGTGGGCCTGGTAGCCAGCACGGTGTTCGCGCTGCTCACCAGCGGCGCCGCGCTGCTCAGCGCCATCGGTGCCGGCGGCTGGATCTTCAGCATGAAGCCCATCAGCCCCCAGTTCAACCGCCTGAACCCCATCTCCGGGGTGGCGAACCTGTTTTCCAAGCAGCAGATGGCCAACGTGGCGAAGATGGTGCTGATGACGGCCATCATCTCCGCCGTGGCCTGGCACTACATGTCGGGCAGCATCGAGCGCGTGGCCATGCTGGTGCTGCAGCCCTCGCCCATGGCGATCCGCCACATGTCCGAGTGGCTCACCTCCGGCGTCAGCCTGATGCTGCTGGTGGTTTTTCTGGCAGCACTGATCGACGTGCCGCTGCAGTCTTACTTCTTCAAGGCGCGCCTGAAGATGTCGCACGAGGAAGTCAAGCAGGAACACAAGGAATCCGACGGTGACCCGCATACCAAGGGCCGCATCCGCCAGAAGCAGCGCGAGATGGCGGACGGCGCCAGCGTGGCGGCGGTTCCCAAGGCGGATTTCGTGGTGATGAACCCCACCCACTATGCCGTGGCCCTGAAGTACGACGACAAGACCATGGCCGCCCCGCAGGTGATCTCGCGCGGCACCGACCTCACGGCCATGCGCATCCGTGACCTGGCCCGCGCCCACGACGTGCCGGTGCTGCAGTCCCCCATGCTGGCCCGCGCGCTCTACGCGCATGCCGAGATCGACCAGGCCATCCCCGCCACCCTGTACGCCGCTGTGGCCCAGGTACTGGCCTATGTGTACCGCCTCAAGGCCGCTCTGCGCGGCGAAGGGCAGATGCCCGACGCGCTGGTTGAGCCTTTCGTTCCCCCTGAGCTTGATCCGCTGAACAAGACGTCTTCCACCGTGCAAGGCACCGCCCCATGAACAATTCCGTGAATTACCTTCGGCTGTGGGCGGGCAAGAACACATCGGCCCTCCAGGGCATGTCGGCACCGCTGCTGGTGGTGGCCATTCTGGCGCTGATGGTGCTGCCCATCCCGCCGTGGCTGCTGGACACCTTCTTCACGCTGAACATCGCCGTCGCCCTGATGGTGATGATGGTCTCGGCCTACATGATCCGGCCGCTGGACTTTGCCGCCTTTCCCTCGGTGCTGCTGCTTACCACGCTGATGCGCCTGTCGCTGAACGTGGCCTCCACCCGGGTCGTGTTGCTGGAAGGCCACACCGGCCCCGGTGCCGCTGGCGCCGTGATCGAGGCCTTCGGCCACTTCCTGATCGGCGGCAACTTTGCCGTGGGCCTGATCGTGTTTGCCATCCTGGTGGTGATCAACTTCGTGGTGATCACCAAGGGCGCCGAGCGCATTGCCGAAGTGTCGGCCCGCTTCACGCTGGATGCCATGCCCGGCAAGCAGATGGCGGTGGACGCCGACCTCAACGCCGGCCTGATCGACGAGAAGGAAGCCAAGCGCCGCCGCGCCGAAGTTGGCGAGGAAGCAAACTTCTTCGGCTCCATGGACGGTGCCTCCAAGTTCGTGCGCGGCGATGCCGTCGCCGGCATCCTGATCCTCTTGATCAACATCATCGGCGGCTTCGCCATCGGCGTTCTGCAGCACGACCTCACCGCCAAGCAGGCCGCCGACAGCTACATCCTGCTGGCCATCGGTGATGCGCTGGTCGCCCAGATCCCCGGCCTCTTGATCTCGGTGGCCGCTGCCATGGTGATCTCGCGCGTCGGCAAGGAACAGGACATGGGCCGCCAGATCGTGCAGCAGCTGTTCATGTCGCCCCGCGTGCTGGGCGTCACGGCCGGCATCCTGATCCTGCTCGGCCTCATCCCCGGCATGCCGCACCTGGTGTTCCTGATCACCGGAGCGCTGCTCGGCTACTGGGCGTGGACGCTCTACGAGCGCCAGCAGGTGCCCGAGGAAGTGGCCCCGCCGCCCCCCGTGGCCGCCGATGGCGAAGCCACCTGGGACGACCTGCAGCCCGTGGACCTGCTCGGCCTGGAACTGGGCTACCGCCTGATCACGCTGGTGGACAAGAGCCGCCAGGGCGACCTGCTGACCCGCATCAAGGGCGTACGCCGCAAGTTTGCGCAGGAAGTGGGCTTCCTGCCCCCTGCCGTGCATGTGCGCGACAACCTCGAACTCAAGCCCAGCGGCTACCGCATCACGCTGCGTGGCGTGGTGGTGGGCGAAGGCGAGGCCTTCCCCGGCATGTTCCTGGCCATCAACCCCGGCGGCATCACCACGCCGCTGATCGGTACCCCGACCACCGACCCGGCCTTCGGTCTGCCCGCGCACTGGATCGATGATCGCCAGAAGGAAGCGGCGCAAATGGCCGGCTTTACGGTCGTTGATTCGGAAACCGTGATGGCGACGCATTTGTCACACTTGATGCAAGTGCAGGCAGCCAAGCTGTTGAGCCGCACCGAAACGCAGCAACTCGTGGAACACGTCGCCAAACTGGCCCCCAAGCTCATCGAAGAAGTCGTCCCGAAAATGGTCTCCATCGCCACGTTCCAGAAAGTCCTCCAGTTGCTGCTGGAGGAGTCTGTGCACATCCGCGATATCCGCACCATCATCGAGACCCTGGCCGAGCACGCCGGTGGCATCTCCGACCCCGTGGAACTGGCGCGCCGCGTACGCATCGCCCTGTCGCCCGCCATCGTCCAGCAGATCTACGGCCCGACGCGCGAGCTCAACGTCATCGCCATCGAACCCGGCCTGGAGCGCCTCTTGGTGCAGGCCCTGGGCAACACCGCCAGCCCGGCGCTGGACCCTGGCGTGGCCGACATCCTGACGCAGAAGGCCGCCGAAGTGGCCCTGCGCCAGGAGGAGATGGGCCTGCCCGCCTGCCTGCTTGTTCCCGACCAGATCCGCACTGCGATCTCCCGCCTGGTGCGCCGCGTGGCGCCCCGCCTGCAGGTCCTTGCGCACAGCGAAATCCCTGAGACCCACACCATCCGCATTGGGCCCATCCTCAAAGGTGCATCATGAACATCAAACGCTTTCACGCTGCTACGTCCCGTGAAGCACTGGCCAAAGCACGCATGGCCTTTGGCGAGGGCACACTGATCCTGTCCAACCGCCCCACCGCCAACGGCGTGGAGGTGATGGCCACCGCCGAGGACACGCTCTCGTCGCTGGACAGCGCCGCGGCGGCCAGGCAATCGAGCGCGCCCTCCCCCCTGGCACAGGCCAGCCAGCGCCAGCAGCTGCAACAGCAGCCGCCCCGCGCTGCGCAGCAGCCGGCCGCTGCGGCCCACCGCAACCCGGTGGAGGAAGACACCGAGCAGTTGGCCATGAGCACCCTGTCCTTCCAGGACTATGTGCGCGAGCGCATGCTGCGCCGCCGCCACGAGGCCATCAGCGGCCCGTCCGACCCGGTTCCCATGATGGAGCGCAGCCGCGACCGTGCCGCTGAGCTGGCCCGTGAGCGCCCCGCCGCCCAGGTGGCGCGCCACAACCCGCTGCGCTCGATCCCCATGGACCTTGCAGAGCCCGCGCCCCGCAAGCAGCAGCAGCAGCGCCAGGAAGCCCCCTCGCTGTCGAACGCACAGGTGAACAACCAGCAGAACCTGATGAGCGAGCTGCACTCGATGAAGGAGCTGATCGAGGACCGCTTCAACACGCTGGCCTGGCTGGGCCAGGCGCGCCAGAATCCGATCCAGTCCAACCTGATGCTGAAGATGATCCGCGCCGGCTACTCGCCCGCCCTGGCCCGCGCCGTGCTCGAGCGCATGCCCGAGGAACTCTCGGCCGGCGAATCCGTGCGCTGGCTCATGGAGGTGCTGGAACGCAACCTCAAGACCGACACGGATGCCGCGCCCCTGTACGAGCAGGGTGGCATCTTCGCCATGGTGGGCTCCACCGGCGTCGGCAAGACCACCACCACTGCCAAGCTGGCCGCCTTGTGCGCGCGCATCCATGGCCCCGGCAGCGTGGGCCTGATCACCCTGGACACCTACCGCGTGGGCGCCCATGAACAGCTGCGCACCTATGGCCGCATGCTGGGCATCGTGGCCCACCTGGCCCACGACCGTGCAGCACTGCAGGACCTGCTGGGCCTGCTCAGCGGCAAGAAGATGGTCCTGATCGACACCACCGGCGTCGCCCCACGCGATCCACGCAAGCGCGACATGCTCGACGTGCTGGACCTGCCCCACGTCAACCGCCTGCTGGTGCTCAATGCCGGCTGCCACGGCGACACGCTGGACGATGTGCTGACCGCCTTCAGGACCAAGGGCTCGCAGCAGGCCATCCTGTCCAAGGTGGACGAGGCCGTGAAGCTGGGCCCCTCCATCGACGCCCTGATCCGCCACCAGATGGTGCTGCGCGGCGTGACCAATGGCCAGCGCGTGCCCGAGGACTGGGAAGCGGCCGATGCCCACCAGCTCATCAGCACCTCGATGCGCGCGCCGGTCAAGTCGCCGTTCGACCCCAAAGCCAGCGACCTGAATTTCTTCTTCTCGCATTCACCCGAATTGGTAACCGACAGGGGGTTGGTCGATGCTTGATACCGGCTTTCACCAGGCTGCGGGGCTGCAAAGCCTCACCCCGCAGACCGAACTGCGCGTGCTGGCCGTGGCCAGCCAGGAACAGGCCGGCAGCGGCCTCGAGACCCTGTGGCAGATCTGCGCCAGCCTGCAGCGGATGGGCTACCCGGTTGTGGTGCTCGACGCCACGGGCTACGAGACCGACGAGTCCCCGGGCCTGTACCACCTGCTGCGCCGGGCACCCTGGCACGACGGCATGGACCAGGGCGCCGCAGCCTCCTCCCTGGCGGTGATCCCCGCCGCTCGGGGCCTGTGGCAGATCAGCCGGGCCGACCGCCCGGCGCATGTCTCGCCGCTGCAGGACATCCAGCCCTACGTGCGCGCCTACAGCATCCTGGTGCTGCACGCCCCACCGCCCCTGCTGGGCCAGTTGCTCACCCACACCCGGACCATGCCGCTGATGGTGATGGAGGGCGCCGCCGCAGGCGTGCTCACCACCTACAAGAGCTTGAAGCAGATGGCCCAGCACACCGGCCTGTCCTGCACCGTGGCGGCACTGTTGCGCGGCTCGGGCACGGCCGAGCGCCGCAAGACCCTTGCCGCATTGCAGACATTGCAGGACTGCGCCGAGCGCCACCTGGGCGGTCAGGTGCACACTACCGCCGTCTCCACCCAGAATCCCCAGGACCTGCAGCGCCTGGCCTTGCAACTGCTGGAAAACGCGGGCACCATCAATGGAACGATGGCGGCTGCAGCTGCAATTGCATCCAGCAATTTTGCTGGTATACCTGCAGCTGCACATCTTCTCCGGAGCCACTGATCTGATGTACACCGCCAAAGGCCAGCTCGATCGTGATGCGATGATTCGCCAGCACGTGCCCCTGGTACGGCGGATCGCACACCACATGATCGCCAAGCTGCCTCCCAATGTAGAGCTGGACGATCTGATCCAGGTCGGCATGATGGGCCTGGCGGAAGCACTTTCGCGCTACGAGGCCGCACAGGGCGTGCAGTTCGAGACCTTTGCCACCCAGCGCATCCGCGGCGCCATGCTCGATGAGCTGCGCGAGGGCGACTGGATGTCGCGCAGTTCGCGCAAGAGCCAGAAGGACATCGAGCAGGCCGTCAACCGGCTGGAGCAGCGCCTGGGCCGCAGCCCGCTCGAATCGGAGATCGCCAGCGAGATGGGCATGGCCCTGCCCGAATACCAGAGCCTGCTGGGCCGGGTGCGGGGCACGCAGCTCGTGTACTTGGAGGACATGACCCACAGCAATGACGACGATGATGGTTTCCTCGACCGCCATGTGGGCGACGAGGCAGCCAACCCGCTCGAAATGCTGCGCGACCACCGCCTGCGCTCGGCGCTGGTCACGGCCATCGAGTCACTGCCCGAGCGCGAACAGCACATCATGGGCATGTACTACGAGCACGACATGAATCTCAAGGAGATAGCGGCCGTGCTCGGGGTCACCGAATCCCGTGTGTGCCAGCTGCACAGCCAGTCGATCGCTCGCTTGCGGGCGAAGATGCGCAGTCACTAGGGCCTGTTCACACTGATTTCGGGGTCGCGAAGGCCCTTGCCGGCGTGCCAATCTAGGCGCGCGACGCAGCGTGTGCCCTTGCACACGCAAGGAGCGCAACGACGAGTGGCGCGCCGGCAAGGGCCTTCCCTTCGGGTTGCCCGGCCTGGGGGCCGTCTGCGGCGTTGCCCGCGCTTGCAAGGTGCACCCCTTGCTGCGCACGGGCGCCTTGCATCCAGCCCCCAGGCCGGGCAACGCGATCCCCGAAATCAGTGTGAACAGGCCCTAGTACATCCCCCTGAGGCGCTGACGCGCCTTCACCCCTTCTCTCGAATTACTGCGTAATTCGGGAAGGGGGACGCAGCCAGTGCGGCGGGGCGGCCCTTGCACGGCTGCCCTGGTATGGGGCAGCGCGCTATCCACGGGTTTGCCCTGGCGCTTGCGCGCCATTCAGGGCAGCGCCTATGTACTAGTACAAAAAAGAATCGTGGCCATACAGCGCGACTTTGCCGCGCGCCGATCAGCCGGCCGAGCGGTAGATCTTGGCGATGCCGGCGGCTTGTTGCTTGCCGCCCAGGCCGTTGCCGTAGGTGGCATTGGCAGAGCTGTCCTGGGACGGGACGAGCACGGCGGTCTGGCGGTCGGTGATGGCAGCCAGGCGGGCCAGGCTTTCGCGGTGCACCACCAGGGTGGCGGCGATGGCGTCCATGCGGGCCTTGAGGGCGGGGGTGATGCTGCTCACCTGCTGGCGCGACAGGTCCAGCGCATACGAAAAACGGGCTGCAGTGTCGCGCAGCCCGGTGCTTGCTTGTTCGAGGGTGGGGGCATCGGCCTTGAGCAGGGCGGCAGACACCATCTCGATGTGCTGCTCGACGGCCTGCAAGGCGTCTTCCAGAGGCGTGGTCACGGCTTGTCCTGGTGAATGCGGACCGGTGACGCCTGGAAGAAAGGGGTCACGCTAGCCGCGCGAGCGGGAAAAAATCTCTTGGGCGTTGGCCAGCAGCTTGTCGGCAATCGCGCCGGCGCTGACCGTGAACGTGCCCTTTTCAATGGCTGCACGCACCGCCGCCACCTTCTTGGTGTCGAAATCGCCCGAGGCACGGCCCGTCTGGTCCAGGGCACGTGCTGCGGTGGAAACCGTTACAGGCACGCCAGGGGCCGGGGCAGCCGCAGTGCCCGTTGCCACTCCTTGGGGCGTAGCAGGGGCTGCAGCGGGGGCCTTGGCCTGCTTGGCCTGCCCCGTTTGCGACAGTGCGCCCGGAAGTTCCGGTTGTTGACCTATCTTCATCGCCTTCTCCAGCGCTCCGATGACACGGAGCTCGTAGCAATGTTTTCGACCCTTTGGCGCTGGACTTTAGCTATTTATGCAGGCGGGATGAATCAAAGGGTAACGTCAACCGTCCCATTTTCACCCACAATACCAGAGATGGTACGGCCATTGTCCATGCGTACACGCACAGTCTGCCCTACGGCGCCCGCAGAGAGTGCCTGCCCTGCCGAGGTTACCGCATAACCCGGCCCTTGCGCCACCACCCGCACCTGGGCGCCGGCCTTGAAAATGCTCGGTGCACGCACCATCGGCTGGCGCAAGGCCTGCCCTGCCACCAGGGGGCGTGAGGCGATCTGGCCGACCCACTGGTCGGGATTGGCCACGATGGCGGCCGCATCGGCCGCCCAGTCCACCTCGGCCTCGGTGGCGTCATTGGCGCTCAACACGGCACCGGAGGACACATTGCCCGTCAGCACCCACGCCGGACCCCAGGCCTTGACCGTGACGGGCAGGAACACGTTCCAGGCGGTCTGCCCTTCCACGCAGCGCAGGCCCAGCCGGGTGCGGCCCCACAGGCGCGAACCTGCCGGCAGATAGGGTTCGACCCGGGCGCAGGGGGCCAGGCGCAACCGGCTGTCCAGCGCACCAATGCTCACCTCCATGCGCAGCGGCAGGCCGGCAGGCTGGTTGCGCGTGATCGCATCGTCCAGCCAGCGCTGGGTCAGGGCGGGCAGGTCTGCGGCGGGGTCGGCCACTGCCTGGGCCTGGGCCATGCCAGCGGCCAGCACGCAGGCCAGTGCGGCCAGCGCGGTGCGGCCGGCCGTGAACAGGGATGGGAATGCTGATGCCATGGGGCGCCTCCTGGTACGTCAGTGCGGCCCTGCGACACGGTGCAGGGGCCATTTCACGACCATCACTGTAGGCCCCCTGGCCGCCGCCGAACCCCCGAACTGCGGCCCCAAACGCGGGCTCTTCGCGCTTTAGAAAATCCGGGCGGTTTTCATAATCGAGCCACGCCAGAAAACCGTTTTTGCTGGCGCTTTCGCAACCTGGACGTGAGGCAGACATGCTTGACAAGATGACCAACCGGCTGGACTTCCACGGCAACGCACTGATCCTGCGTGCCGAGCGCCAGCGCGCCATCGCCAGCAATATTGCGAATGCCGATACCCCCGGCTACGTCGCACGCGACTTCAAATTCTCCGACGCGCTGAGCAACGCCACGGGCGAGCGCTCCTCGTTCACCGAATCGCCACACCGCCTGTCCACAACCACGCTGGGCAGCTCCGGCTACACCAGCGAGCGGCCCACGGTCACCATCGGCACCGATCCGCGGCACATCGCCGCCTCCTCTGCCGACCCGGGCACTTCGGCCGAGCTGGGGAGCAAGGGCAAGTTGGCCTATTCCGTGCAGACCCAGCCCAGCCTGGACAACAACTCGGTGGACCTGGACCGCGAACGCGCCGCCTTCGTGGACAACGCCGTGCGCTACGAAGCCACGCTGCGCTTCATCAACGGCAACGCCAAGACCATGCTCAGCGCCATCCAGGGCCAGTAAGCCCCATAGCGATAGAAGAGGCACCCCACCATGTCCATGTTCTCCATCTTCAACGTTTCGGGCAGCGCCATCAGTGCGCAGTCCCAGCGCCTGAACGTCGTGGCCAGCAACCTGGCCAACGTCGATGCAGTGGCCGGCCCCGACGGCAAGGCCTACCAGGCCCGCCAGGTGGTCTTTCGCACCACCAACATGGGACAGGAAGGCTCAGACGGCGTGCGCGTGAGCGCCATCACCGAAAGCAATGTGCCCGGCCGCAAGATCCACGACCCCAGCCATCCTTCTGCCGATGAGCAAGGCTACGTGACCCACTCCAACGTGAACGCCGTGGAGGAGATGGTGAACATGATTTCAGCGTCGCGCTCGTACCAGAACAACGTCGAGGTGATGAACACGGCCAAGTCACTTCTGCTCAAGACCCTGCAGATGGGCCAGTAACCCCGGGAGACCCTCGCCATGATCCTCAGCGCCACCAATGCCGCCCCCACCGCCGACACCGCCAATGCCAAGGCGACCGCGGCCAACGACCCTGCGGCCTCGCAGGACCGGTTCCTCAAGCTGCTGGTTGCGCAGCTGAACAACCAGGACCCGATGAACCCGCTGGACAACGCCCAGATGACCTCGCAGATCGCACAGATCAACACCGTCACCGGCATCCAGCAGCTCAACACCACCATGCAGAGCATGGCCGCGCAGTTCAACTCGCTGCAGGTCATGCAGGGCACGACCCTGGTCGGGCGCAACGTGCTGACCGAAGGCACGGGCATGACCGTGGCCGATGGCGTGGGCAAGGCCGGTTTCGAGATTCCGTACGCCGCCACCAAGGTGCAGGTGGAAGTCGTGACGCCCGGCGGCCAGGTGGTCGATACCCTGGACCTGGGCCCCAAGGACCAGGGGCGCCACAACTTCGAATGGGATGCGAGTGCCTACAAGGGCAGCACTGCGGGCCTGCAGTTCCGCGTCAAGGCGGTCAATGGCGCCACCACGCTCGAATCCACGGCCCTCACCCTGTCCAAAGTCACGGCGGCAGGCGCCACCGACGGCCAACTGGTGCTCACGCTGGCCAACGGCAAGAACATCAACTACAGCCAGATCAAGTCGCTGGTCTGACGCCCCAACCGCCCACTCTTCACTGAACACGCCCCCTCCAAGGAGAACACCATGAGTTTCCAGCAAGGCCTCTCCGGCCTGAACGCCGCCAGCAAAAACCTCGATGTGATCGGCCACAACATCGCCAACTCCAACACCGTGGGTTTCAAGGCATCGCGTGCTGAGTTTGCCGAAATGGTGGCCAATGCCATCGGCTCGGCCGGGGGCTCCAACGCCGGCATCGGGGTGGAAACCGCCAACGTGGCGCAGCAGTTCACCCAGGGCAACCTGACCATCACCGGCAACAGCCTGGATGTGGCGATCAACGGCAACGGCTTCTTCACGCTGCAGCTGCCCGACGGCTCCTCGGCCTATACCCGCGCCGGCAATTTCAAGCTGGACAAGGTGGGCAACATGGTCACCAACGACAACGCCAAGGTGATGGGTTACCCCATTGATCCGGCCACGGGCCTGCGCACGGGCACCGACCCGATTCCCATGGTGTTCCCCACGTCCGAACCCATCCCCGCCAAGCAGACCACGAAGATCACTGCGGCCTTCAATCTGGACGCGCGCGCCACCGACGCCGCTGGCGACCCGGCCGCCACACCACCCGTGCCAGCCACCCCGCGCGCCACCTACGGCACCTCGATCAACGTGTTCGACAGCCAGGGCGTGGCCAAGCCGGTCAACCTGTACTTCCAGAAGACCGCCACGGACAACACCTGGGACGTGTACGACACCCTTGACGATCCCACGGCTGTGCCGCCCGTGGTGGGCACGGCCATCGGCCAGATCACCTTCGACAACAACGGCGTGATCACCGGCCCGGCCGCCACGCCGCCGGCCACCGGCTTCTCGCTGGCGCTCAGCGTGAACCCCACACCGCCCAACCCGAACAACCTGCCCGCCTACAACGTGGACGTGAACCTGGACGACGTCACGCAGTTCGGCCGCAAGTTCGCCGTGTCCGACCTGTCCCAGGACGGCTACACCGCAGGCGACCTGACGGGCATCAACGTCGAGAACAACGGCATGATCATGACGCGCTACTCCAACGGCGTCACCCGCGCCGAGGGCCAGATCGCGCTGTCGAGCTTTCGCAACACCCAGGGCCTGGCCTCGGTGGGCGGCAACAACTGGGTCGCCACCTTCGAATCGGGCCAGCCGGTCACCGGCACGGCCACCGACGGCAACTTCGGCGCCCTGCGCTCGGGTGCGCTGGAGGACTCCAACGTGGACCTCACGGCCGAGCTCGTGAACATGATGACCGCGCAGCGCAGCTACCAGGCCAACGCGCAGACCATCAAGACACAGGACCAGATCATGTCCACCCTGGTGAACCTGCGCTGATCCAGCGCATGACCTCCTGACCGCAGAGAAACGCCATGGACCGCATCATCTACACCTCCATGACCGGGGCCAACGCCGCTGCCCACCGGCAGGCGGTTCTGGCCAACAACCTGGCCAACGTGTCCACCAACGGCTTTCGCGCGGAGATGTCCACCTTCCGCTCCGTACCGCTGCAAGGCGACGGCTCCACCACGCGCGTGTTCGCGCTGGAGGCCACCTCGGGCCACGTGGACACGCCCGGTCCCGTGCAACGCACGGGCCGCGCCCTGGATGCCATGCCCATCGGCAAGTCCTGGTTTGCCGTGCAGGGCCTGGATGGCGTGGAGGCCTACACCCGCAACGGCGGCCTGGAGGTCTCGCCCACGGGTGCCCTGCTCACCAACACCGGCCTGCCCGTGCTGTCCGACGGCGGCGGCCCCATTGATGTGCCGCCAGGCTCGGAGGTCTCGCTGGGTTCGGACGGCACGCTCACCGCCAAGACAGCAGGGCAGCCCCCCGCTGCCATCGGCCGCCTGAAACTGGCCACGCCCACCCCCGAAGACCCGCTCAAGCGCGGCGATGACGGGCTGTTTCGCACCACCTCTGGCGACCCGCTCCCCAACGACGCCAATGCGCGCCTGCTGGCAGGGGCCATCGAGGGCTCCAACGTGAACGCGGTGGAGACCATGGTCGGCATGATCGCCGCCTCGCGCCAGTTCGAGCAGCAGATCAAGATGCTGCAGACCGCCGAAACCAATGACAAGGCCGCCAGCCAGCTGCTGAGCATCAACGGCTGACCATCCCCATAAGCGCAAGGAAACGCCATGATCAACTCCCTGTGGATTGCCAAGACCGGCATGGAAGCCCAGCAGACCCAGCTGGACGTCATCTCCCACAACCTGGCCAATGTGTCCACCACCGGGTACAAGCGCGCCAATGCGGTGTTCGAGGACCTGATCTACCAGAACCTGCGCCAGGTGGGCGCCCAGACCACCGAGCAGAACCAGTTGCCCACCGGCCTGCACCTGGGCCTGGGGGTGCGCACCGTGGCCACCGCCCGCAACTTCATGCAGGGCAGCATGCAGCAGTCCAACAACAACCTGGACGTGGCCATCAAGGGCAACGGCTTCTTCGAGGTCACGCAGCCCGACGGAACCATCGGCTACACCCGCGACGGCTCGTTCCAGCTCGACTCGCAGGGCCGCCTGGTGAACTCCAGCGGACTGCCGATTGCCAATGGCATCACCGTGCCACCGAATGCCACCAGCGTGACCATCAGCGCCGAAGGCGCCGTGTCCGCCACGGTACCGGGCAACACCGCACCGCAGCCCCTGGGCAACCTCGCCATGTCCACCTTCGTGAACCCAGGTGGCCTGGAGCCGCGCGGGCAGAACCTGTTCATCGAAACCGCCGCATCCGGCCAGCCCCAGCAGGGAACGCCCGGCACCAACGGCCTGGGCACCGTCATGCAGGGCTACCTCGAAACCTCCAACGTGAACGTGGTGCAGGAGCTGGTGACCATGATCCAGACCCAGCGCGCCTACGAAATGAATTCCAAGGCCATCCAGACCTCGGACCAGATGCTGGCCAAGCTGAGCCAGATGTAAGCAGACAGGCCACAAGCCCTTGCGCCAGGACCCTCGCCATGACATTCCTCTCCACCTTGCACCACAGCGCCCGCACCCGTCTCCTTGCATGGCCGGCCCTGGCCGCCGCCGTGCTGAGCGCAGGCTGCGCCAGCATGTCCCCGCCCCCCCCCGTGGACATCCTGCCCACCGCGCCGCCGCCCCTGGCCATGGCGCCGCGCACGCCACCGCCAGTCACCGGCGGCCTGTTCCACACCGCCAGCTACCGCCCCTCGTTCGAGGACCGGCGCGCACGCCTGGTGGGCGACAACGTCACCATCCAGATCGTGGAGAACGTGACGGCCAGCCAGAAATCCTCGTCCACCGTGGACCGCACCTCCAAGGTCAGCAGCGGCGTGACGGCACTGCCGTTCACCGGCCAGAAGTTCACCGACAAGCTGGGCGTGGGGGCCAACTCGGAAAATGCTTTTGAAGGCAAGGGCGGCACGGAGAGCGCCAACACCTTCCAGGGCTCGATCACGGCGATCGTCATCGACGTGCTGCCCAATGGCCATCTGGTCGTGGCCGGCGAAAAGCAGATCGGCGTGAACCAGAACGTGGATGTGCTGCGCTTCTCCGGCACGGTGGATCCGCGTGCCCTGCAGCCCGGCTCCATCGTGGCTTCCACCCAGGTGGCCAATGTGCGCGTGGAATCGCGCGGGCGCGGCGCCCAGGGCGAGGCCCAGGTCACCGGCTGGCTGGGCCGCTTCTTCAACACCGTGACACCGTTCTGATACAAAATGTGACCAAGCGCAGGCGACCTGCCCCGACCAGGGCAGGCGGCGCAGCGCCCCTTTCGCATTCAGACCCGAGGTTCACGATGTCTTTTTTCCGCAGCTCCCTGGCGTGCGGCCTCACGGCCCTGGCCGCTGCATTCGCGCCAGTTGCCCAGGCGCAGCCGACCACCTATGCCTACTCCGTGGCGCTGACACTGGCCGCGCCCAAGGGCTCGGCTGCCGAGGCCGCCTCCAAGAACAAGACCCTCCCTGCAGGCATCAAGTTCTCGCCCTGCGACGCCACGGCACTGGACCAGTTCGCATTCACCATCAAATACGACGCCGGCAAGGCCGCGGTGGGCACCACCCCGGGCACGCTGCAGAACGTGTATGTGATCTTCCACCGGGACGGCAGCTTCGTCTTTCCCCTGGTGCGCTCGCCGCTGATCACCACCGGCGCCATCTTCAAGGTGTACGTGGCACCCGGCAACATCCAGACGACGGACGCCTACACCGCCGTGTCCGACAACCTGGGCGGGGCGCAGACCGAGGTGATCCTGGGTGGCAACCTCACGCTGCACGGGCTGGACTCCGGCGTCTGGCTGGTCACGGCCATCATCGCGCCGGCCGCCACGGTGAACTTCGACGATCCGCGCACCTGGAGCGCCTGGGACACCCTGCCATTCATGCTGCGCAAGCCCTGGAAGGGCTTCACGAACAGCTATTGCGAGTGATTCGCAGGGGCCTGCCAAAGCCAGGCAGCGCAGGCGGACGGGTGCGAAAAATGTAACCAGGCCCCTCTTCCAAAAGGCGGGTGAATGCGCCTCTTTTTGGCCATTCCCCTGGGCGGCAGCAGCCCACAATGGAGGCCATGAAAGCCTTGCCCTCCCCCTTCCTGGCACACCCCCTGCGCGCGCTGTGGCTCTGTGCCATCGCCCTGGCGCTGGTGTGCGCGGCCTGGCCGGCCCATGCGCTGCGCATCAAGGAAATCGCGGCGGTGCAGGGCGTGCGAAGCAACCAGCTGACCGGCTATGGCCTGGTCGTGGGCCTGGACGGCACGGGTGACCAGACCACGCAGATGCCCTACACCACGCAGGCCATGTCCAACTACCTGCAGCAGATGGGCATCAGCCTGCCGCCCGGCACAGCCTCGCAGCTGCAGCTCAAGAACGTGGCCGCCGTGATCGTCACGGCCCAGTTGCCGGCCTTTGCGCAGCCCGGCCAGCAGATCGACGTCAACGTCTCGTCCATGGGCAATTCCAAGTCGCTCAAGGGCGGCCTGCTGATGGTCACACCGCTGCGCGGCGCCGACGGTGAAATCTACGCCCTGGCCCAGGGCAACCTGGTGGTGGGCGGTGCCGGCGCATCGTCCGGTGGCAGCAAGGTGCAGATCAACCACCTGGCCGCCGGCCGCATCCCCCTGGGCGCCCAGGTGGAGCGCTCTGTGCCCACGCCCCTCAACGAGGGCGACACCATCAGCCTGGGCCTCAACGCCTCCGATTTCCAGACCGCACGCCGCGTGGCCCAGGTCATCAACAGCCGCTTGGGCAATGGCCTGGCTACGGCACTCGACGGCCGTACGGTGCAGGTGCGCGCGCCCAGCGACCCTGGCGCCCGCGTAGGCTTCATCGCCGACCTGGAAGAGTTGCCGTTCGAGCTGTCCGCCCCCGCCGCCAAGGTGGTGATCAATGCCCGCACCGGCTCCATCGTGCTCAACCAGGCGGTGACCCTAGGTTCGTGTGCCATCGCGCACGGCAACCTGTCCATCACCATCAGTTCGCGCCCCGTCATCAGCCAGCCCAACCCGCTGTCGCAGGGGCAGACCGTGGTCGCGCAGCAAAGCGACATCAAGATCAACCAGGAGCCCGGCAACATCATCCAGATGCCGCCCTCGCCCCAGTTGGCCGACGTGGTGCGCGCGCTCAACTCGCTGGGCGCCACGCCCGGCGACCTGCTGGCCATTCTGCAGGCCATTAAGGCCGCCGGCGCACTGAACGCCGAGCTTGAAGTGATCTGACCATGTCCCTCACGCTGCCTTCGTCCTCCACCACCAGCACGTCCAATGCGCTGGCGGCAGACGTTCGCTCGTTGAACGCGCTCAAGTACGAGGCCGGCAACAACAACCCCCAGGCCACCAAGGAAGCGGCCAAACAGTTCGAATCGCTGTTCATGCGCGAACTGATCAAGAGCATGCGCGAGGCCACGATGAAATCCGGGCTCATGGATGGCGCCCAGGGCGACCTGGGCACCGACCTGCTCGACCAGCAGTTGTCGGTGCAGATGGCCGGCCAGTCGGGCGGCCTGTCCGAAGCCATTGCGCGCCAGCTCTCGCGCCAGATGGGTGGGCCAGACCCGTCCTTTTCCACACCCTCCACGGTGAGCCTGTCGCAGGTGCAGCGTCCGGCAGCCGCCAAGGTGAGCGCCAGCCCTGCCAGCACCGAGGCGGTAGGCCAGGCGCCCAAGGGCCGCGACGGCTTCGTGCAGCACCTGAGCGGCACGGCCGAGAAGGTGGCGCAGGAGAGTGGCATCCCCGCGAGCTTCATGCTCGGCCAGGCCGGCCACGAGACCGGCTGGGGCAAGAGCGAGATCAAGAACGCCGACGGCAGCAACTCCTTCAACCTGTTCGGCATCAAGGCCGGCAAGGGCTGGACGGGCAAGGTCGCCGAGATCACGACCACCGAATACATCAACGGCACGCCGCGCAAGGTGGTGGCCAAATTCCGGGCCTACGACTCGTACGAGGATTCGTTTCGCGACTACGCGCGCCTCATCAAGGAAAGCCCTCGCTATGAAAAGGCGCAGTCCGTGGCGCAGTCCGGCTCGGCCATGGCCTATGCCTCCGCATTGCAGAAGGCGGGCTATGCCACCGACCCCGAGTACGCCAAAAAGCTCAGCGGCGCCATCAACAGCGTGCAGCGTGCGCAGCAGCAGCGTGCGCAGGCTTGAGAACACGAGGTAAGCCATGAGTCTGCTCAACGTCGGCGCCCGCGCCCTGCTTGCCAACCAGGTGGCCCTGCAGACTGCAGGCAACAACATTGCCAATGTGAACACGCCCGGCTACTCGCGCCAGAGCGTGGTGCTGCAGACCGTGCAGGGCCAGTTCACGGGTGGCGGCTACATCGGCCAGGGTGTGGACGTGCAGACCATCCTGCGCAACCAGAGCGAGCTGCTCACGCGCCAGTCGGCAAGCGCCGGATCCGTGCAGGCCGGCGACATCGTGCGCGCCGAGCGCCTGCGCCAGCTGCAGGACGTGTTCAGCGGCGGGGCCACGGGCCTTGGCGCCGCCATCAACGACATGATGAACGCCTTCTCGGACGTGGTGAGCTCACCCACCGACATCACGGCCCGCACGCTGGCGCTCACGCGCATGGACGAGACGGCGTCCCGCATGCGCTCGGCTGGCGAGCGTGTCGACGAGATCCAGTACACGGTGAACGAGCAGCTGCAAAGCAGCATCACCGCCATCAACAGCCTGGCCGGCCAGATCGCCGCCGTGAACGAGCAGATCGCACGCGCCAAGGGCAACGGCCAGACCCCCAACGACCTGCTCGACAACCGCGACCAGTTGATCCGCGAGATGAACCAGTACGTGCAGACCACGCAGATTCCTGCGGACGACGGCACGATCGGCCTGTTCGTGGGCGGCAGCCAGCCGCTGGTGCTGGGCACCACGCCGTCGCAGGTGTCCGTGGACGATGCCACGCAGTTCCCTGGCAGCGGCCAGCTCAAGCTGTTCTTCAATCGCCCGGGATCGCCGGCCATCGAAGTGGACGAGAACACCATGGGCGGCGGGTCGGTCTCGGGGCTGCTGCGCTTCAACAACACCGACCTCGCCGAAAGCCGCAACCTGCTCGGGCGCATGGCCATGGCCATCGGCATGACCATGAACGAGCAGCACAAGCTCGGCCTCACGCTGGACGGCCAGATGGGCAAGGACCTGTTCTCTGTGCCGGCCAGCATGCCCGGCCTGACCAATGGCGTGGGCGTCGGTACGGTGGGCTTCACGGATCCGACCAAGTTCGCCGCCTCCGACTACGAGATTCGCTTCACCACCGGCACGGCCGGCCAGGTGGTGCGCCTGTCCGACGGCAAGGCCACGGCCTTCACCGACGCCGCCAACCTGGCGACGCTCACCATCGACGGCCTGCAGTTCAACCTCACCACGCCAGGCGCGCCGGGCGAGCGCATGCTGTTCCAGCCCTTCAGCACGGCGGGCTCCAACATCAAGGCGCTGGTGTACTCGCCACGCGACCTGGCGGCGGCCAACCCCATCAATGCGGCCATGGGCACCACCAATGGGGGCACGCTGCAGCTGGCAGGCCTGAAGGCCACGGCCAATGGCCTGGTGGCGCCGCCCATTCCCGGCGGCGTGACGCTGACCTTTGCCGCCGGCCCGCCCACCACCTACACCGTGACGGGATCGACCACGCCACCTTCGGGCACGGCCGGCCTGCCCTACACCTCGGGCACGCCCATCACCATCGACGGCTGGGAGATCAAGCTGCAGGGCACGCCCAAGTCCGGCGACACCGTGAAGGTGGGCAACTCCCTGGACCCCCAGTACGGCGACAACTACACGCGCAACGCCGGCAACGCCACATCGCTCATGAACCTGCGCGACGTGAAGATGTTCGACGAATCCACGCTCAGCGACGGCTATGCCGGCCTGATGGCCCAGGTGGGCACGCGCACCCAGAGCGCCACGTTCGCCGCCGAGCTGTCCACCACCATCGCCGGCAACCTGGAACGCGACCGAACGGCGGTCTCGGGCGTGAACCTCGACGAAGAAGCGGCCAAGCTGATCCAGTACCAGCAGGCCTACCAGGCATCCGCCAAAATGCTGCAGATTGCACAAAGCGTCTTCGACACCCTGATGCAGGGTCTGACGCGATGATGTTTGAGAACAGGTCCAGGAGTTCGACATGAGCAATACCCTTTACCGCCTTGGCACCGCCAACATGTACGACAACGCGCTGCGCAACCTGGGCGCGCGCCAGACCAACCTGTCCAACCTGCAGGAGAATTTGACCTCTGGCAAGCGCGTCGTGCGCGCCAGCGACGATCCGGTTTCGGCCGCGCAGGCCGAACGCGCACTCACCCGCATCACCCGCATCCAGACCGAGCAGCGCGCCCTGGAAACCCAGCGCAATGCCATCGCGCAGGCCGAGTCCTCGCTGGGCGATGCCATCGGGCTGGTGCAGAGTGCCCGCGAACTGATGGTCAGTGCCGGCAGTCCGGCCCTCACCAGCAGCGACCGCGCCACCATCGCCAACCAGTTGCAGGGCATCCGCGAGCAGCTGCAGGAAGTGGCCAATCGCAAGGACACCAACGGCATCCCCCTGCTGGGCGCACTGGGCAGCGCACTGGCGCCTTTCCTGGGCCCACAGTCCACCTCGCCGGACTATCTGTTCAACGGGCAGCCCGGACAGTCGGGCAGCACCGGTGTGTCGATCCCGAACACGCTGGACGGTGAATTCGCCTTCATGTTTGAGCCCCAGCGCGACGGGGCCTACAACGTGCAGGTGAACCCGGCAACCGTCAACAACAACCAGCAGTTGACCACCACCGGCGTCAAGCCGACCAACCTGAGCCTGGTGACCGGAGACAACTACTCCATCGCCTTCAGCGCGGTGGGCCCGGGCGCCACGGTCGGCACCAGCACGGCTACCTACACCATCACCAACACCACCACTGGCGTGGTGTCGGCCCCCGTCGTGGTGCCCGACTATCCGACCGACAAGCCCGTGACCATCTCGGTGACGGGTGTGCCGGGTCTGACCTTCGACATCACCGGTGCGCCAGCCAATGGCGACGCCATCACGCTGCAGCCCACCGCCAGCGTGTTCAGTACACTGGACAGTGCGATCCGCGACATCCGGGCAGCGCCCAACAGCAACGCCGCGACCCAGGCTGTCGGACAGGCCTTGACCAACATCGACATCGGCCTGGACCGCATCAGCAACATGCGCAGTTACTCGGGCGAGTTGCTCAACCGCGCCGACCGCATCACGGGCGACCAGGAAAAGCGCTCGGTCCAGCTCGAAGGCGACCGCTCCCGGGCAGAGGATCTGGATATGATCAAGGGCATTTCGGACTTCCAGAACCAGCAGGTGGGCTACGAGGCAGCACTCAAGTCCTATGCCACGGTCCAGAAGCTGTCCCTGTTCAATTTCATCAGTTAAAGCGGGCCTGCCCACGCCGCAATGTCCTTGCCGGACCGGGGGGGGACAGGCCCCTACGAGACAACGCCTGAGAGCCCATGGTCCAATCCGTCCTCGGCAGCCTGATCCTGGGGTACCGCCCCCTGTGGAATCGCGCCCGCAAGCTTGCAGCCATAGAGCTGTACGTCCAGAACGAATCTCCCGCCAGCATGGTGGACACCGGCCACCTGCTGCGCACGCTGCAGGAGCTGTGGTCGGCCAGCTCGCCCCCCCTGCTGCTGTCGCCCCAGACCCACCAGGTGCTGGCCGACATGCTTGAACATGCGCCCCGGGGCGCCCCGTGGATCGAGGTGCGGGGTGACTGGCTGCAGGATTCGGGCATCTATGCCCTCGTGAAAGCCGCGCACCAGCGCGGCTTGAAGCTGGTGTGGCGCGGCGACATCGGCAAGCTGCCCGAGCCTGCCGTGGCCCAGTGTTTCGACAACAGCCTGCTGAGCCTGACGCCGGCCGACGCGGTAGCCGCCCTGCAGGCCAACCCGCGGCCCGGCAGCCCGGCGGGCAAGGCGCCTGCCCGTGCCGTGAGCCCCATCCTGGCCGGCCAGATGTACGAGAACATCCCCAGCCGTGCCCTCATGGAGCACTGCCTGGACAAGCACAACGCCCTGGCCCTGGCCGGCTGGCCCACGGAAGACGTGCTCTACACCCTGCGGCACACGCCGCAGCAGCCCTCGCACGCGGTGATCGCCAAGCTGCAGAAAGCCATCGACGCCGAGCAGTCGCTGGAGACCTTCGAGGACATCATGGGCGAGGACCCGCTGCTGGCCTACCGCTTCATGGTCTACACCAACTCGGCGGCCCTCGGCCTGCGCACCGGCATCGACTCGCTGCGCCGGGGGCTGGTGATGATGGGCTATGGCTCCATCAAGCGCTGGCTGTCCGACCAGTTGCCCCACGCCAACACCGACCCCAACATGCTGCCCGTGCGCGAATCCATGGTGCTGCGCGCCAAGCTCATGACGCAGCTGCTCAACGCCGGTGTGGAGAACGACCTGCGCCGCGAGATCTACCTGTGCGGCCTGCTGTCGCAGATCGACGAGCTGATGCAGGAGCCCCTGGGCACCATCCTGCACCGCATCCCGCTGTCCGAGCGCATCTACGATGCCACCGTGCTGCGCACGGGCCCCTATGCCGTCAGCCTGCAGATGGCCTGCGCACTGGAGACGGGCGATGCGAGCGCCATCCGCCACCTGTGCGAGACGCAGGAGATGGACCTCGAAGAAGTCAACCGCGGCCTGCTGCGCGTGCTCTCCGACATCGAAGTACAACGCTAGGAGCCCCCTCGAGCCGCTACAGCAGCGGCGAGAACAGACGGGCTGCGGCATCGCCCAGGCGCGGCACGAAGGCCTGGCGGCGGCGCGCCTGCACGGCACTGGAGCTGCGCAGGTCCATCTCGAATTGCCGGGCCAGGGGCAGCGCCAGTGCCGGCCCGTACACCACGGCGCAGACCTCGAAATTGAGCCGGAAGCTGCGGTTGTCGAAATTGGCGGTGCCGATGAAGGCGCATTGGTCGTCCACCAGCATGGTCTTGGAGTGCAGCATGCCGGCCGTGTACTCCCAGACCTTGACGCCCGCAGCAATCAGCTCGTCGAAGTAGGAGCGCGCCGCCGCACTCACCACGAAGGAATCGCTGCGCCGGGGCACGAGAATGCGCACGTCCACCCCGCGCAGCGCCGCGCTGGTCAGTGCCATGAGCGCGGGCTCGCCGGGCACGAAATACGGCGTGGTGAGCCAGACCCGGTCTGCCGCCATGTGGATGGCCGCCACGTACATGCGGTGGATGGCCTCGTTGGCATTGTCCGGGCCCGAGGTGAGGATCTGCACCGGATGGTCGCCCGGCTCGGTGGCGGGCAGCAGTTGCCGGCTCTCGCGCGCCACGGCACCGGGGCCCTCGCCCGTGGTGTAGACCCAGTCTTCCATGAAGGTCATCTGCAGCAGGCGCACGGCCCCGCCCTCGATGCGCAGGTGCACGTCGTGGTAGGCATCGCGCCGGGCGCGCTGGTCCTCCTCGTCGGTGATGTTGATGCCGCCCGTGAAGCCCACGACGCCGTCGCAGACCACGATCTTGCGGTGGGTGCGGAAGTTGATCACCGGCCGCAATCGGCGCCCGATGCGTGATGCATGGAAGAAGGCCACCTGCACGCCAGCCTCCTGCAGCGGTGCCAGGAAGCGCCGATCCAGCCGCTTGGAGCCCAGCGCATCGACCAGCAGCCGCACGATCACGCCCTCTCGCGCCTTGTCCACCAGCAGGTCGCGCAGGGCCGTGCCAATGCCGTCGGGCTCGAAGATGTAGTACTCCAGGTGCACATGGTGGCGCGCGGCACGGATGGCGTCGAAGATAGCGCCAAAGGTCTCGACCCCGTCGACCAGCAGGTCCACCTGGGTGGCGGTGGAGACGCGCAGGTCACAGCTGGCCTCGCCCAGCAGCACCAGTTGCCGCAGGGCCTGGGGTGCGGCGGCCGCCGTGCCGCGCAGGCTGGCAAAGTCGGCATGGGCATACAGCGCCGACTGGCTGCGCATGCGCTTCAGACGCTGCTTGCGCAGCCGCTGCGGGCCGAAGAAGTAATAGACCACGTAGCCCGCGAAGGGCAGCAGCGCCATCGACAGGATCCAGCTCAGCGTGGAGACCGGGGCGCGCTTTTGCAGAATGATCCACACCGCCAGCACGGCGATGTACAGGCTCCAGGCCACGGAGATGGTGGTCAGCAGCCCCTCATGCCCACCGGGAAAGAACTGCACCATGGACTGCAGGCCATCGGTCATTGCGGCCCAGCGTCCTTGTAGGTCCATGGTTCCCTTGCGATCAGATCAAAAGGCCATTGTAGGCAGCGAAGGTGACGGCGCCCGCGCGGTCAGCGGGTTTGCCGGACGATGCGCTCGAAGGTGCGCCAGAACGTGGCGTCCTGCGTGGTCGCGAAGTTGATGCGCATGAGCGTGCTGGGCTTGCGCTCGGCGTGGAACAACGCGCCCGGTGCCAGCAGATAGCCCTCGTCCAGCATGCGCTGCGACAGCGCATCGGTGTCCACCCCGGTATCCACCCAGCCGAACAGGCCCGCCGGGTCGGCCGCGAAGGTGCAACCTGCACTGAGCGCCAGCTTGACACTGCGCGAGCGCGCGGCATCGAGCCGGGTGCGGATGCGCTCGGCATGGCGGCGCAGTTGCCCCTGCTCGATGCACAGCGCCAGGGCCTTCTCCAGCAGCGCGGGCGTGGTCAGGGTGGCCAGCAGCTTGGTATCGAGCAGTTGCTCGACCAGGGCCGGCGGCGCGGCCAGGAAGCCGATGCGCCAGTTGGGCGCAAGAATCTTGGCAAAGCCGCTCACGTAGATGGTGCGCTGCAGGCCGTCGAGCGCCGTCAGGCGCGTGGCATGTTCGGGCGCGATATGGCTGTAGGTGTCGTCCTCGACGATGTGGAAATTGTGCTGGTTGGCCAGCTGCAGGATGCGGTGCGCGCTGCCCGGCGAGAGGCAGTAGCCCGTGGGGTTGTGGAACACGCTCACGCTCACGTAGAGCTTGGGCTTGTGCACCTCGCAGTAGCGGGCCATCACCTCCAGGTCGGGCCCGTCGGCGCGGCGCGGCACCGGCAGGATGTGCATGCCCAGGGCCGCCAGGCGCGCGAACTCCACGGCCCAGCCGGGCTCCTCCACCATCACTGGATCGCCCGGGCGCAGCAGCGTGCGGCTCACGATGTCGAGCGCATGCGTGGCACCCACGGTGGTGATGATGTTCTCGGGCGCGGTGTGCACGCTCAGCTGGGCCAGCTTCTTGACGAGTTGGCGACGCAGCCCGCTGTCGCCCAGCGGCTCGCCGTACTGCAGCGAGTATTCCTGCAGCGCCCGGGTGCTGGTGACCTTGCGCACCGCCGCGGGCATGAAGGTGGATTCGAGCCACTGCGGCGGCAGCACCCCCATGCCGGGCTGGGGCTTGTCGCTGATCTTGTGGAACATGCCCCGGATCAGCGCCGTGGCGTTCACCGGCGGCGAACCACGCCCCGCGCCCCGCGCCGCAAACCAGTGGGCCGTGGTCCAGTTGCCACCCGCAGCCTCCATGGCCACCGCATCCACGGTGGCCGGCGCATCGGCCCCCACGGGGGCCAGCTCGCGCACGAAGAAGCCCCGGTTCTTGCGCGCCTCCACCAGACCCTGGGCCAGCAACTGGTCGTAGGCGGCCACCACGGTGGAGGGGCTCACGCTGTGCTGCAGCGCGCACTGGCGCACCGAGGGCAGGCGCGCGCCCGGCGCCAGCAGCCGGTTGCGGATGCGCTCACCAAAGCGCGCCGAAAGCTGCTCAGTGAGCGACTGGGTGGTGGTCTTCATCAGCATGCGGGAATCCTCACAGGGCCTGTGTACTGCCATAACAACCAATACAGATCACCAACTGCGCTGCTGTACTGTACTGGTTGTGTATTGGTGCAGAAGATTACAGTGAAGGCCAGACGCTGACAAGCCCACGATTCCAAAGCCCCCACCCATGACCGCCGCCGAACTCACTGCCCTGCTGGTCTTCTGCACCGCGATGAGTTTTTCGCCGGGGCCCAACACCACCCTGTCCACCGCGCTGGCGGCCAATCTGGGTCTGCGCCGGGCACTCAACTTCTGCCTGGCCGTGCCCACGGGCTGGACCTTGCTGATGCTGGTGAGCGGCCTGGGCCTGGGCGCCCTGATCACCGGCGTGCCGGCCCTGCGCATGGCCGTGACCTTGCTCGGCGTGGCATACATGCTCTGGCTGGCCTGGAAGCTCAGCCGCGCCGGCCAGCTCTCGGACGTGGACAGCTCCCGCCTGTCCGTCACCTTCTGGCAGGGCGTGGGCCTGCAGTTCGTGAACATCAAGGCCTGGATGCTGGCGCTCACGCTCAGCGCGGGCTGGGTGGTGAATGCCGCCGGCCAGCCCTCGGCCAACCCCGGTGAGCGCCTGGCCATCATCTGCGGGGTGATGATGGTGTTCGCCTTCACGAGCAATTTCGTCTATGCCCTGGTCGGCTCGCTGCTGCGCCAGTGGCTGGCGCAGGGTTCGCGCCTGCTCTGGTTCAACCGCGCGCTGGCCGGGGTGCTGGTGGCCACGGCTGCCTGGATGGTGACGCTATGACCATGAACCACGCTCAGGAACGCGAAGCCCTGGTCTGGGGCCTGGTGGGCGTCACCTTGTTCGCCGCCACGCTGCCGATGACGCGCCTGGCCGTCGGCCCGGTCGATGCACCGCAGCTGTCGCCCTGGTTCGTCACCTTCGGCCGTGCGGCCGTGGCGGGGCTGCTGTCGTTGGCCTACCTGGGCTGGCAGCACGCCCAGGGGCGCCTGCGGGTTCCCGTGCGGTCGCAGTGGCCCGTGCTGGGCGTCACTGCGTTCGGTGTCATCGTCGGCTTTCCGCTGTTCCTCGCGCTGGCGCTGCGGCATGTGCCCAGCACGCACGGGGCCGTGGTCACCGCGCTGCTGCCGCTGTCCACGGCCGTGCTCGGTGCCCTGTGGTTCCGGCAACGCCCGTCGGCCGGCTTCTGGGCCTGCGCCGTGCTGGGCAGCGGCCTGGTGCTGGCTTTCATGGCCTGGCGCGCCGGCGGCTTCTACCTGGGCGCAGCCAACATCTACCTGATCATCGCCATGACCACCGGCGCCCTGGGCTACATCGGTGGCGCGCGCTTGACCCCCAGTCTGGGCGCCGAGCAGGTGATCTGCTGGGTGCTGGCCTGCGCCCTGCCGCTGACCTTGCCCGTGACCTGGTGGTTCGCACCCGCCGTGCCATCGTCCATCGGCACCATGAGCTGGGTCGGGTTTGCCTATGTGGCCCTGTTCTCGATGTGGATCGGCTTTTTCGCCTGGTACCGCGCGCTGGCGCTGGGTGCCGTGCGGGTGAGCCAGATCCAGCTGATCCAGCCGTTTCTGAGCCTGCTGTTCGCGGTGCCGCTGCTGGGCGAGCACCTGGACCTCACCACGGTCGGGTTTGCCCTGGCCGTGATCGCCACGGTGTTCCTGGGCAAGCGCATGCCCGTGCACCAGGCGGCACCGCACGCCCCCGCGACACCGCCCGGCCCCCTTGCGCCCGTGAAGGACTGAGCCCAATGCAGATGAACGACATCCCCTTCGCCGCCACCGACTGGAGCCAGGTCGAGCGCGTCGAGAAGAGCGCCCAGGCCGGCCAGGCCTTCTGGCAGACGCTGCAGTACGGCGAGTTGCGCGTGCGCAAGGTGGAGTACACGCCCGGCTATGTGTCCGACCACTGGTGCACCAAAGGCCATGTGCTGCTGTGCCTGGCCGGCGAGCTGCACACCGAGTTGCAGGACGGCCGACAGTTCACGTTGACTCCCGGCATGAGCTACCAGGTGGCGGACAATGCGGAACCGCACCGCTCCACCGCCCCTTTGGGTGCCACGCTGTTCATCGTGGACTGAAAGTACCAGGGCGCCGTGAAATACCCTTTTTTCTGATGACTTTGCAACAGGTTCTTAGGACCACCGCAGGAGACCGAGAGTGAAACTGAACGACCTTCCCCACACCAGCCCCTGGACCCTGGCGCGCCGCGCCGAGCGCATGAACCCCTCGGTCATCCGCGAAATCCTCAAGGTCACGGAAAAGCCCGGCATCATCAGCCTGGCCGGCGGCCTGCCCTCGCCCAAGACCTTCCCGGTCGAAGCCTTCGCGGCCGCCTCGGCCGCCGTGCTGGCCAACGACGGCCCTTCGGCGCTGCAGTACGCGTCGAGCGAGGGCTTTGCCCCGCTGCGCGAAGCCATCGCCGCCTTCCTGCCCTGGGATGTGGACCCGGAGCAAGTGCTGATCACCACCGGCTCGCAGCAGGGGCTGGACCTGATCGCCAAAGTGCTGATCGACACCGACAGCCGCGTGCTGGTGGAAACGCCGACCTACCTGGGTGCCATCCAGGCCTTCACGCCCATGGAACCCAAGGTGGTGGCGGTGGCCAGCGACGAGCAGGGTGTGCGCATCGATGACCTGGTGGCCAAGGTCGGCACGGGCGCCGACAAGGCACGTTTCCTGTACGTGCTGCCCAACTTCCAGAACCCCACGGGCCGCACCATGAGCGATGCGCGCCGCGCCGAGCTGGTGGCCAAGGCCGCCGAGCTGAACCTGCCGCTGGTGGAAGACAACCCCTATGGCGACCTGTGGTTCGACGGCCCGCCGCCCGCACCACTGACCGCGCGCAACCCCGATGGCTGCATCTACATGGGCTCGTTCTCCAAGGTGCTGGCCCCGGGCCTGCGCCTGGGTTACCTGGTGGCGCCCAAAGCGGTCTACCCCAAGCTGCTGCAGGCCAAGCAGGCAGCCGACCTGCACACCCCCGGCTACAACCAGCGCATGGTAGCCGAGGTGATGAAGGGCGGCTTTCTGGAGCGCCATGTGCCCACCATCCGCGCGCTCTACAAACAGCAGCGCGACGCGATGCTGACCGCGCTGGACAAGGAGATGCAGGGCCTGTCCGTCGAATGGAACAAGCCCGACGGCGGCATGTTTCTGTGGGTGCGCCTGCCCGAAGGCATGAGCGCCATCGAACTGCTGCCCAAGGCCGTGGAGCGCAATGTGGCCTTCGTGCCCGGCGCCGCCTTCTACGCCGACGATGCCGACCACCGCACGCTGCGCCTGTCGTTCGTGACTTCCACAGCCGAGCAGATCGCCACCGGCATTGCGGCGCTGGCAGCGGCCATCCGCGACCACCGGGCACAGGGCTGAGCACCGTGCTGCGCCTGTGGGGACGGCTGTCGTCCATCAACGTCCGCAAGGTGGTCTGGGCCGCGCAGGAGCTCGGCATCAGCCTGCAGCGCACCGATGCGGGTGGGCAGTTCGGCATCGTGCGCGAAGCGCACTACCTGTCCCTGAACCCCAACGGCCTGGTGCCGCTGATCGAGGACGAGGACACGGGCGTCGTGCTGTGGGAGTCGAACCCCATCGTGCGCTATCTGTGCGCCCGGCACGCGCCGGGCGAGCTCTACCCCGAGGACATCGCCACGCGCTTTGCGGCCGAGCAGTGGATGGACTGGCAGCAGACCACGCTGAACCCTGCGGGGCGCGATGCCTTCATCCAGTGGATACGCACGCCGGCCGCGCAGCGCAATGACGCGCTGATCGCCGCATCGGTGGCGGCCACCGAGCCGCTGCTGGACCTGCTGGATGCGCGCCTGGCGCGCCAACCCTTCCTGGCAGGCGAGCGCTTCACCATGGCCGACATCCCGGTGGGCTGCGAGATCCACCGCTGGTGGGGCCTGCCCCAGGAGAGGGCGGCCCGGCCGCACCTGGAGCGCTGGTACCAGGCGGTGAGTTCACGCACCGGTGCGCGCGGCGTGCTCGACCAGGCGTTATCCTGACGGGACCATCCGCCCGCAAGACCGCACCATGCATCCACGCCCCTTCAAGCAGATTGATGTCTTCAGCGACCACCCCGGCGACGGCAACCCCGTGGCCGTGGTGCTGGAGGCCGAGGACCTGAGCGATGCGGACATGCGCCGCTTTGCTGCGTGGATGAACCTGTCGGAAACCACCTTCCTGCTGCCGCCCACCGAGGCCGGCCGCGCGCAGGGCGCCGACTACCGGCTGCGCATCTTCAGCCCCCAGGGCGAGCTGCCGTTTGCCGGCCACCCCACGCTGGGCACCTGCCACGCCTGGCTGCAGGCAGGCAACGCACCGCGCCAGGAGGGCCTGGTGGTGCAGGAATGCGCGCTGGGGATGGTGCGCATCCGGCGCGAGGACCACACCCTGGCCTTTGCCGCGCCGCCGCTCAAGCGCAGCGCGCCCAGCCCGGCGCTGGTGCCGCTGATCGCCAGCGCCCTCGGTGTGCGCCCGGCGCAGATCCTGGGCACGCAGCTGCTGGACAACGGCCCGGTGTGGCTGGGCATGCTGCTCGACAGCGCCGACACCGTGCTCGGCCTGCAACCCGACCATGCGCGCCTGATGGACCTGGGCCAATCGGTCGGGGTGGTGCACGTGGGCACCGGCGCCAGCGACACCAGCCGGCCTGGAGTCGTCGTGCGCGCCTTTGCCGCCCCCATGGGCAACCGTGAGGACCCGGTGACCGGCAGCCTCAACGCCAGCCTGGCCGAATGGCTGATCGCCGAAGGCCTGGCACCGCACCACTACCAGGTGGCCCAGGGCGAATGCCTGGGCCGCGCAGGACGGGTGCACATCCGCCAGGACGGGCACCAGGTGTGGGTGGGCGGGCGCTCCGTCACCTGCATCGAAGGCACGGTGCTGCTGTGAAACCGCCCCGCATCCCGATCCACGCCAGCGGCTGAACCCCGCTCGGTGCCCCCGCTTTGGCTCCCAGGGCCGCCCCCGGCGTGCCCGCTCCCCGAAAAGCCCCATTTCCACCCCATCCACCTACCTGACAGGCTTTCCCATGAAACTGCGCCCCTTCCAGCAAGTCGACGTCTTCACCGACCAGGCCTACCGCGGCAACCCGCTGGCCGTGGTGCTCGACGGCGAAGGCATCACCACCGAGGCCATGCAGGAGTTCACCAACTGGACCAACCTGTCCGAAGCCACCTTTGTGCTGCCGCCCACGCCCGAAGGCAGGGCGGCGGGTGCCGACTACCGCGTGCGCATCTTCTGCCCCGGGCGCGAGTTGCCCTTTGCCGGCCACCCCACGCTGGGCAGCTGCCACGCCTGGCTGGGCGCGGGCGGCAAGCCACAGACGCCGGGGCGGGTGGTGCAGGAATGCGGCGCGGGCCTCGTACCCCTGCGCCAGGACGGCGCACGCCTGGCCTTTGCCGCCCCGCCCCGCCTGCAAAGCGGCCCGCTGGACGAAGCGGACGTGGCGCTCATCGCGCGCGGCCTGGGGGTGGAGCGCGCGGACATCCTGCACCACTCCTGGTGCGACAACGGCCCCAAGTGGCGCGGCGTGATGCTCCAATCGGCCGAGCAGGTGCTGGCACTGCGGCCCGATGCTGCCATCCTGGCGGGCCTCGATATCGGCGTGGTGGGCCCGCGCGGCAAGGTCGGCGTGATCGGTGCCGACACCGCGCGCGAGGACATCGCCTTCGAAGTGCGCGCCTTCTTCCCGGGCAACAACGGCCTGGCCGAAGACCCGGTGACCGGCAGCCTGAACGCGGCGCTGGCGCAGTGGCTCATCGGCGCAGGCCTGGCCCCTGCGCACTATGTGGCCAGCCAGGGCACGGCCCTGGCGCGCGCCGGCCGCGTGCACGTGGACCAGGAAGGCAGCGAGATCTGGATCGGCGGCCATTCGGTCACCTGCGTGCAGGGCGAGGTGCTGCTGTGACGGGCCAGGCCCCGGCCTGCATCGACCACCTGGTGGTGCTGGCCCGCGACCTGGCGACGGGCGTGGAGTGGTGCGAGCGCACGCTCGGCGTCACCCCCGCTGCGGGCGGCGAGCACCCGTTGATGGGCACGCACAACCGCTTGCTGAATGTCTCCAGTCCAGCCCATCCGCGCGCTTACCTGGAGATCATCGCGATCAACCCTGCAGGCAAGAAGACCATCCCCGATGGCGACCGGCGCTGGTTCGACATGGACGACGTTGCGCTGCAGCAGCAGGTGGCCGAGTACGGCCCTCAACTCATCCACTGGGTGGCCTCGGTGCCCGACGTGGCCACCAGCCTGGCCGCGCTCGACAGCCTGGGCGTGGACCGGGGCCGCGCCATCACCGCCAGCCGCCCCACGCCGCAGGGCATGCTGCAGTGGCAGATCACCGTGCGGCCCGATGGCCAGCGCCTGTGGGACGGCTGCCTGCCCACGCTGATCGAATGGGGCGCCGTGCACCCCTGCGACCACCTGCCCGCCAGCGGCGTGCAATTGCAATCCCTGCAACTGCAGCACCCCGACGCCGGCGCCCTGCGCGCGGCCTGCGATGCCGCGGGCCTGCGCGACGTGGCCATGCCCACGGAGGGCCCCTTGGCCCAGCTGCACGCGCAGTTGCTCACCCCGCGCGGCGCTCTGGCCCTGCAGTCGCGCGCCCTGCCACCCCCGCCCTCACCGGAGTAACCCACCATGCTCACCCCCCAGGAACTGCTGATCTTCGCGTTCGCCTCCCTCTTGCTTGTGCTCACGCCCGGGCCCAACATGGTCTATTGCATCTCGCGCAGCCTCACCCAGGGCCCGCGTGCCGGGCTGCTATCGCTCGGTGGCGTGATCGCCGGTTTCGGCGTGCACCTGCTGGCAGCATCGCTCGGCCTCACCGCCCTGCTGGCCGCCGTGCCCATGGCCTTCGACGCGATCCGCATCGCGGGCGCCGCCTACCTGCTGTGGCTGGCCTGGCAGGCCGTGAAGCCCGGCGGCACCGCCCCGTTCGAGGCGCGCGACTTGCCGCACGACACGCCGCGCAAGCTGTTCCTCATGGGCTTCATGACCAATTTGCTCAACCCCAAGGTGGCCATGTTCTACCTGTCGTTCTTCCCGCAGTTTCTGCACCCCGAGCGCGGCAACTGGCTATTGCAGAGCCTGACCCTGGGCGCCGTGCAGATCAGCACCAGTGCGCTGGTGAATGCACTGCTGGTGCTGTTCGCCGCCCGCGTGGCCCTGTTCATGAACCGCAGCCAAGGCTGGATGCGCGCCCAGCGCTATGTGATGGGCACGGTGCTGGGCCTGCTGGCCGTGCGCCTGCTGACCGAAAAGAGGCCTGCCGCATGAGCGCCCTGCCTGCCACCACCCTCCCCTGGCTGCCGGGCCTGGCCGACATCGAGGCTGCGGCCCAAGTCGTGTACCGCGACTTCCCACCCACGCCGC
The DNA here is from genome assembly GCF_964253575.1 of Acidovorax sp. LjRoot118. NCBI lineage: Bacteria > Pseudomonadati > Pseudomonadota > Betaproteobacteria > Burkholderiales > Comamonadaceae > Acidovorax > Acidovorax sp. LjRoot118. The sequence continues at coordinate 6,841,717 of NZ_CAXURB020000001.1, read as the reverse complement.
AGTACCGCTGGGCCCTGCTCAGCGAACGCCTGGGCACGGACTGCTGGCTCAAGCACGAGAATCACACGCCCGTGGGGGCCTTCAAGATCCGCGGCGGGCTCACCTATTTCGACCAGCTCGCTAAGCGAGGCGCACTGCCGCGCGAAGTGGTCAGCGCCACGCGCGGCAACCACGGCCAGAGCATGGGCTGGGCTGCGCGCAACCACGGCGTGGCCTGCACCATCGTTGTGCCCCGGGGCAACTCGGTGGAGAAGAACGCCGCCATGCGCGCTCTGGGCGTCACGCTGATCGAGCACGGCAGCGACTTCCAGGAAGCGCGCGAGCATGCCATGCAACTGGCCGCCGAGCGCGGCGCGCACATGGTGCCCAGCTTCCACGCCGACCTGCTGCGCGGCGTGAGCACCTACTGGTGGGAGTTCCTCTGCGCCGTGCCACAGCTGGCCGTGGTCTATGTGCCCATCGGCCAGGGATCGGGCGCGTGCTCGGCCATTGCGGCCAAGCTGGCGCTGGGGCACGGCGTGCGCATCGTCGGTGTGGTGAGTGCCCATGCCACCACCTATGCCGATTCCCTGGCGGCGGGCCGCGTGGTCGAGGCACCCGTGACCACCGAACTGGCCGACGGCATGGCCTGCCGCGTGGCCGATGCGAATGCGCTGGCCTTGCTTGCACCGCACATCGACCACATCGTGCAGGTCAGCGACGCAGAGGTGGCTGCCGCCATGCATGCAATCTACACCGACACCCACAACGTGGCCGAGGGCGCGGGCGCCGCCGCACTGGCGGCTGCGATGCAGGAACGCGACAGTTTGAGTGGCCTCGCTGTGGGCCTGGCACTCACGGGCGGCAACGTCGACGCACCGGTGTTCAGCCGCGTCCTGGCAGGCTGACCGGCCGGGCGGAGCGTGTCCCCGAGGCTACTGGCTGGGTGGCTCTGGTCGCTTGGGCGACAAACGACCGGGCCCGCCCCTGCCCACAATCCGGCGCATGGGAACCCTTTACCTCGTGCGCCACGGCCAGGCCTCGTTTGGCGCTGACGACTACGACCAGCTGAGCGCGCGCGGACGCGAACAGGCGGTGCGCCTGGGCGAATTCTGGCGCGAGCGCGGGCAGGCCTTCGATGCCGTGATCACCGGCACCTTGCGCCGCCACACGCAGACGCTGGAAGGCATCGCCGAGGGCCTGCAGGTCACGCCCGAGGTGCTGCAGATGCCCGGCCTCAACGAGTACGACAGCCATGCGCTGATCACCGCCATCCACCCCCAGCCGCTGCCCAAGCCGGATACGCCCGAGCTGTACCGCCACCACTTTCGCCTGCTGTGCGATGCACTCGCGCAGTGGATGGCGGGCGTCATCAGCCCGCAGGGCATGCCGACGTGGAACGAGTTCAGTGCCGGCGTGCGCGCCGCGCTCGACCATGTGCGCCAGCGCCACACCGGCCAGAACGTGCTGCTGGTGAGCAGCGGTGGGCCCATCTCCACCGCCGTGGGCCAGGTGCTGGGCACCGCGCCCGAGGTGACGATTGCGCTGAACATGCGCATCCGCAACAGCGCGCTGACGGAGTTCAGCATCAGCCCCAAGCGCCTGATGCTGCAGACCTTCAACACGCTGCCGCACTTGAACGAAGCGCCGCACCTGGACTGGATCACCCACGCCTGACCGGCGGCAGGCCAGCGGGCTCGCCTACAGATCGAGTGCGAGAAACCGGGTTCCCGGAACCGGGTTGAAGCTCACGGGCTCTGCAGGCACAAACCCCAGCGATTCGTACAGCCTTTGGGCCGCGACGAATTCCGACAGCACATCCAGGCACATGCGCCGATAGCCCGCTTCTTTTGCGGCGTGCAGCATCTGCTGCACCAATTGACGCCCCAGGTCCATCCCCCGGGCTGCGGGCCGCACGTACACGCGCTTGAGTTCACAGGCGCTTTCATCGACCCGGCGAAGGGCGGCGCACCCCACCACTTGGCCCTCGATGACGGCCAGAAGAATGCACCCGTCGGGCTCGGCATACTTTCCCGGCAGTTGTGCGAACTCTCGCTCGTAGTCCTGAAAATCGAGATTGGCCACCGGGCTTTTGACGTACTCGCGAAAAATCGCGATGACTTCAGGAAGATCGCCGGGGAACGTGGCAGGTCTGATCATGGTCATTCAATGAACGCAAAAGGCCGTGCAAAGCGTGGCGACCGGCCTCAACAATCGGGCTGGTCACGCAAGGTGCTCAGCGGCAATGCCGCCATTTCCTGCAGCAGTGCCACGAGCTGGGTGGCCGCCGCCTCCACCACGGTGCGGCCTTTGTCGGCGCTGGCGGCTGCGGCATTGCCCACGGCACCGGCCGGGTGGTAGTCCTGCATCTGCCAGCCGAGCTTGGCGCTCTTGCCATTGCCCAGGATGGCGTACTGCTCCGAGCGGTCCTGCGAGGTGGAACGAAAGTCCTGCGCATGCGCCATCTGCACCGTGGCTGGCGCCAGGTGCAGCATCATCGAGGTCTCGATTTCGCCCGCGTGGATGCCGAAGCGGTGCTCTGCCGCACTGAACTGGCCGGCCACCGCATCTGGCAGGGGCAGGCTGAACCAGCTGGCGCTGTACACCAGCAGGTCGTAGCGTGTGCGCAGCTCGCGCGCCACGATGTCCATCACGCTGACCTGGCCGCCATGGCCGTTGAACAGCAGCAGTTTCTTCACACCCGCGCGTGCGACGCACTCACCAAGCTCGGTCCACAGCGCGATGATGGTGGCAGGCGACAGCGTGAGCGTGCCGGGGTAGCGGATGTGCTCGGGGCTCAGGCCCACGTTCTGGGGCGGCAAAAACAGCACCGGCAGCTCGGCCGGCAGCAGCGGCAGCGCCGCGTCGATCACACCCTGCAGCAAGGTGGCGTCCACCGACAGCGGCAGGTGCGGCCCATGCTGCTCGATGGCGGCCACGGGCAGCACGGCGACCGTCTGCGCCGCCAGGCCCGAAGCCTTGCGCTGTGCGAAATCGCGCGTGCCGAGATCGGCCCACCAGCGCGCAGGCGTGGTGGCAGATGGGGAAGAAGAAGGCACCGGTGGCTGGGTCATGCCGCCATGGTAGCGGCCTCAGCCCAGAATGATCTCGTCCTGGTGGTTGGCGATGTGAAAGGTGTGGGCACGTGCGAACTCGACTTTGTCCAGCGCGCCATACGCAAAGTGGTGGCGCAGCACCCCCGAATGGGCGTTGAAGCGTGCAATCGCGGCCCGCAGGCGCTGGGCTGCTGGCTTCCACTCGCCCGACATGGTGAGCGCTGGCGCCGCGGGAATGGGCTCGGCAAGGCCGTGCGACATGCGCCCGCGCCAGCCGAAGAAGCTGAACGCGGCAGCGCCCAGCGTGCGCTGGAACAGGGCGCTGTTCTCCTTCGGAAAGCCGTCGATGCTCATCTCGATGCTCTGCGACAGGTGTTCGAGCACCGCCACCAGGGGCCAGGCACCATTGGTGCGGGCCTGGGGTGCCGCCTCCATCCGGTCGAGCCAGCGCAGCGCGCCGGACAGGTCGGCCACCTTGGGCTCATCGGCCCAGCCGAAGGCGGGGACCAGGACCAAGGGGGCGGCGATCAAGGCGGTGCGGCGTTTCATGCCTCGATGGTAGCGCTCTGCAGCCGCACCCCGCTGCAGCTACCATGCAGGGATGACCCACGATCTGTTCCGAGAAGATGGCTACCTGCGCGAGTGCAGCGCCCACATCACCGCCATCACCGACGCCGGCATCGTGCTCGACCGCACGGTGTTCTACCCCCTGGGCGGCGGCCAGGCCGGCGACAGCGGCCACCTGCTGCTGGCCGACGGCACGGCCATCGCCATGGCCGACACGCGCAAGGGCAAGGATGCCGAAGGCCAGCCCACGGCCGACATCGTGCACGTGCCGGCCCCAGGCCAGGAAGCGCAGCTGGCCGCGCTCACCGCTGGCACGCCCGTCACCGCCCGCATCGACTGGGAGCGCCGCCACCGCCTGATGCGCCTGCATACCACCACCCACCTGCTGTGCCACCTGGTGCCGCAACTGGTCAATGGCTGCTCCATCACGCCCGAGTACGCGCGCCTGGATTTTTCCATGACCGACCCGCTCGACAAGGAGGTGCTGACCGCCGGCATCGCCGCGCTGGTCGCTGCGGCCCACCCGCTCACCGTGGCCTCGATCAGCGACGAGGAACTCGACGCCAACCCGGCCCTGGTCAAGAGCATGAGCGTGCAGCCCCCGCGCGGTTCGGGGCGCATCCGCACCATCCGCATCGGCGGCGAGGGCGATGCCCCGTTGATCGACCTGCAGCCCTGCGGCGGCACGCACGTGGCCAACACTGCGGAGATCGGGGCCATCGTGGTGACCAAGATCGAGAAGAAGAGCGCCACCACGCGGCGGGTGGTGCTGGGCTTCGCTGCCTGAACGTCAACAAACATCAACCACACCTCTGGATACACCGCGCGACACTGCGCGGTGGTACCTTGGGCGGCCTGCCGCCCGTTTGCGGCGTCGCTCCCCTGACCGCCCGACGTTTTCAGCTGCCTCCATGCCTCTTCCCAAGCGCCTTTCCCTGACCCGCCCCTCCCTGGCAGCCCTGCGCCAGCACCGCTGGGCGCGCCGTGCCGCCGTGGCCCTGGCGGCTTTGCTGGCCCTGTGGCTGCTGGCCTGGCTGGCTGTGCCGCCCCTGCTCAAGGGGCCGATGGAGCGTGCGGCCAGCGAACAACTGGGCCGGGCCGTGACGGTGGGCGCCATCGATTTCAAGCCCTGGTCGCTGGAACTCACGCTGCGCGACATCGCAGTGGCAGGCGCCGAGGGCAGCGACAAGCCCCAGCTCACCATAGCCCGCGTGCATGTGGATGGCGAGCTGCAATCGCTGCTGCGCCTGGCACCGGTGGTGGACGAGTTCACGGTGGAGTCACCCGTGCTGCACATCGCCCACCTGGGCGAGGGCCGCTACGACGTGGACGACATCATCGCCAAGGTCACGGCACCACCCGCCGAACCCAAGCCGGGCACGGGCCCCGCCCGCCTGGCGCTGTACAACCTGGCGCTGGTTGGCGGCAGCATCGACTACGACGACCGCAGCGTGGGCAAAAAGCACAGCCTGCGCGACCTGGCGCTCAAGGTGCCCTTCATCAGCACCCTGCCCTCGCAGCGCGAGGTGAAGGTGGAGCCGCACCTGGCCTTTGTGCTCAACGGCAGCCGCTTCGACTCTTCCGCACAGGGCACGCCTTTCGCCCAGACCGGCAAGACCGACGCCAGCGTGCGCTGGGACGGCGTGGACCTGGCCCCCTACCTGGCCTACCTGCCCGCCAGCCTGCCCGTGAAGGTGCAGGGTGCCACGCTGGACGTGGACCTGAAGGTGGCCTTCGAGCAGGCCCCGAAGATGGCCGTGAAGCTCACCGGCAGCGTGCAGGCGCGCGGCGTGCGCCTGGCGGACCGCCAGGGGCAGGACCTGGTGAGCTACGAGCGCCTGAAGATCGATCTGGCCGACGTGCGCCCGCTCGACCAGGTGGTGCGCCTGTCGCAGGTGGAGCTCACGGCCCCGGTGCTCAACGCCACGCGCAATGCGGCGGGCCAGATCAACCTGGCGCAACTGGCGCCTGAGAGCCCGCCCGCTGCGACGGCACCTGCCGCCAGCGCTGCCAGCACCGCGTCTCGCCCAGCCTCGGCCGCTGCGGGCAAGCCCGCGGCCGCCAGGCCCTGGGCGGTGGAGATCGCCCACACCCTGGTGCGCGGCGGCACGCTGCGCTGGGGCGACCAGACCACCCGCCCCGCCGCCGCATTGGAGGCGCGCGAATTCACGCTGGATGCCAGGGACCTGGCCCTGCCGTGGGCCCATCCCGTGGCCTTCGAGGGCGGCTTCAAGCTGCAGGATGGCAGCCTGGGCTTCAAGGGCGAGGCCACGGACCAGAAGGCGCAGGTGCAGGCGACTGTGACCGCACTGGCGCTGCAGGTGGCCACCCCTTACCTCGCGCAAGCACTGGAGCCCGCCGTGTCGGGCCAGCTCACCGGCGACATCGGCGTGCAGTGGGCAGCGCCCGATGCATCGTCCGTGAAGCCCGGTGCTGCGGCGCCCACCGGCATCACCCTCACCGCCGGCGCGCTGGCACTGGAGCAACTGGCCCTGCGCCAGGGCAAGACCGTGCTGGCCAGCCTGGGCCGGCTGGAAGTGAAGGGCATGCAGGTCCCATTGGACTCCCGCACCGCCACGCTGGAGAGCCTGGCCCTGACCCAGCCCAAGGCCACGGTGGACCGCAGCGCGGACGGGCGCTGGATGTTCGAGCGTTGGATGAAGGCGCCGGCCACCACGCCCCCGGCACAAGAAAATGCCCCAGCACCGAACGCCCCCGCCGCCGCGCCGTGGGTGCTGCGCGTGGCGGATTTCAGCCTGCAAGGCGGCGCTGTCTCGCTGGCCGACAACGCCCAGGCCCGCCCCGTGGCGCTGGAGCTGTCGGCCCTGGGCATCAGCGCCAAAAACCTCGCCACCGACGGCAGCAAGCCCGAGGCGCTCAAGATTTCGGCCCAGGTGGCTGCGGGCAAGGGCGCGCCTGGCAAGCTCGACTACCAGGGCACGCTGGCGCTGCAGCCGCTGGCCACGCAGGGCAGGCTCGAGGCCACGCGCCTGCCGCTGCACGCGCTCGACGGCTACCTGGCGAGCCAGCTGTCCATCGAGCTGCTGCGCGCCGACGTGGGATTCAAGGGCCAGGTGGCTTTCTCGCAGGGTGACAAGGGCGCCAGCCTGCGCCTGTCGGGCGACGCTGCCGTGGACGACCTGCAGGCCAACAGCACCTCGGCTTCCACCCCCAAGACCGAGGCCCAGGTGGGCGAAGAACTGCTGGCCTGGAAGAGCCTGAACCTGCGCGGCCTGGACCTGGCCACCGCACCCGGCACGGCGCCGCGGCTCGAAGTGAAAGAGACCAGCCTGGCCGACTTCTTCGCGCGCATCACCATCAACGAAGCCGGCCGCATCAACCTGGGCGATATCGCCAAGACCCCGGCCGAGGCCCAGGCGGCCAATGCCGCCAGTGCCGCGAAGTCGGTGCCACCCGCGACGGCGCCTGCCGCGTCCGCAGCGTCCGCCGCCGTGGCAACAGCGCTGGCCGACCCGCTGGCACCGGTGGTGCAGTTCGGCCCGGTGAGCCTGGTCAACGGCAAGGTGCTGTTCTCCGACTTCTTCATCAAGCCCAACTACTCGGCCGACCTGTCGGAGCTCACCGGCAAGCTCAGTGCCTTCTCGTCCGAGGCGCCAGGCGGCGCGCCCGTGCTGGCCGATCTGGAGATGCGCGGCAAGGCCGAGGGCACGGCGTCGCTGGAGATCACGGGCAAACTCAACCCACTGGCCAAGCCGCTGGCACTCGACATCGCAGGCAAGGTGCGCGACCTGGAGCTGCCGCCGCTGTCGCCCTATGCGGTGAAATATGCCGGGCATGGCATCGAGCGCGGCAAGCTCAGCGTGGACGTGGCCTACAAGGTGCTGCCGAGCGGCCAGCTCACGGCCAGCAACCGGTTGGTGCTCAACCAGCTGACCTTTGGCGAACCCGTGGCCGGCGCGCCCAACAGCCTGCCCGTGAAGCTGGCCGTGGCGCTGCTGGCCGACCGCAATGGCGTGATCGACCTGGACCTGCCGCTCAGCGGCTCGCTCAACGACCCCGAGTTCCGCGTGGGCCCGGTGATCTGGAAGATCATCGTCAACCTGATCGGCAAGGCCCTGATCTCGCCCTTCAGCCTGCTGGCCAGCGCCATGGGGGGCGGCGACGAACTGGGCAGCGTGCCCTTCGCCCCCGGCAGCGCCAGCCTGAGCCCCGAGGCCCAGCAGAACCTTGCCAAGGTGGTCAAGGCGCTGACCGACCGGCCCAACCTGCGCATCACCGTGACCGGCCAGGCCAGCCTGCAGGCCGAGCGCGAGGGCCTGCAGCGCGAGCACCTGCAGCAACTGGTGCTGGCCGAAAAGCGCCGCGCCAGCCCGGCCGACACCGCAGCGGTGCAGGCCGCCGAGTACCCCGCGCTGCTCAAGGAGGTGTACCGCCGCGCCGACATCCCCAAGCCGCGCAACCTGGTGGGCCTGGCGCGCGAGCTGACCCCAGCCGAAATGGAGGCCCTGCTGCTGGCCAACCAGCCCGCCACCGAGGCCATGGCGCAGGAGCTGGCCTCCCAGCGCGGCCAGGCAGTGCGCAGCTACCTGCTGGCGCAGAAGCTGCCGGTGGAACGGCTCTTTCTGGCGGCGCCGCGCGCGGGAACCCAGCCCGAAAAATGGTCTCCCCAGGCGCAACTGACCCTGGCGACACAATAAGGGGCCTTTTCCCCGCCCAGGAACCAAACGGTCTTCTGCGCGCTCACACCTTGCAACATGCACTACCGCCCGACCTCCCTGCTCGCCAAAGCTATCTTTCTCATAGCAGTCATGCTTGCTGGCGCGGGCAGTTGGGCCCAGTTGCAGGCCAAGGGTGGCGCGGCCACCAGCGCCGTGGTGACCACCCCCCATGTGCGGGCGGAGCTGATCGCCCATGCGCCGCAGGGCGTCGAGCCCGGCCAGCCGCTGTGGCTGGGCCTGCAGATCACCCACCAGCCCGAGTGGCATACCTACTGGAAGAACCCCGGCGATTCGGGCCTGCCCATCGAGATGGCCTGGACCCTGCCCGCCGGGCTGGATGCGGGCGAGATCGCCTGGCCCCTGCCCAAGAAGATCCCCATCGGCACCCTCGCCAACTACGGCTACGAGGGCACGGTGCTGCTGCCCGTGCCCGTCACCGTGGCCAGCACCTTCGCGCCCAAGGCACTGTCGAACGATGCCACGGTGCGCCTGCACGCCACCTGGCTGGTATGCCGCAAGGAATGCATCCCTGAAGAGGGCGACTTCACGCTGACCATCCCGGCACGCAGCACCACGGCCATGCATGGTGCGGCGTTCGATGCCGCCCTGGCGGCCCAGCCCCGCCCGGTGATGGGCAGCGTGCAGGGCGTGCGGCCCGACAGCAATGCCCGCATCGAGGGCAACACCCTGCAGCTGAGCGTGCAGGGCCTGCCCGTGGAACTGCGCGGCAAGACACTGGAGCTGTTCCCCGAGACGCCCGAGGTCATCGAGAACGCCGCCGCCTGGACCCAGGCCTGGAAGGGTGCCGTCTGGACCGCCGAGGTGCCGCTGTCGGCCCAGCGCAGCAACAGCCCTGACCCGATGCCCGTGGTGCTGGCCGCCGATGGCCAGGGATACCGCGCCGAGCTCAAGGTGCTGGGTGCCTGGCCCACGGTGGCCGCAGCGGCCACGGTGTCGCCCGCGCTGGAGGCCGCGCTCAAGGCCAATGCGGCGGGTGTCCCCGCTTCCACCTCGTCGGCCCCGCCGCTCACGCTGCTGGCGGCCTTGCTGGGCGCGCTGCTCGGCGGACTGATCCTGAACCTCATGCCCTGCGTCTTCCCGGTGCTGGCCATCAAGGTCGTGGGCTTTGCCCAGCATGCCCAGGACCGGCGCGCGCACCGGCTCAGCGGCATTGCCTACACCTCAGGCGTGGTGCTCTCCTTCGTGGCACTGGGCGCGCTGATGCTCGGCCTGCGCGCTGCGGGCGAGGCCATCGGCTGGGGCTTTCAGCTGCAGTCGCCGGCCGTGGTGGCGGGGCTGGCGGCACTGTTCACGCTGATCGCGCTGAACCTGGCGGGAGTGTTCGAGTTCGGGCACTTCCTGCCGTCCTCGGTGGCCAGCCTGCAGGCGCGCCACCCGGTGGCCGATTCGTTCCTGACGGGCGTGCTCGCCGTGGCCGTGGCCTCGCCCTGCACCGCGCCGTTCATGGGGGCCTCGCTGGGCCTCACGGCCACGCTGCCGGGCCCACAGGCGCTGGCCGTGTTCGCGGCGCTGGGCCTGGGCCTGGCCCTGCCCTACCTGGCCGCCGCCTTCGTGCCCGCCGTGGCGCGCGCCCTGCCGCGACCCGGCGCGTGGATGGACACGCTGCGCAAGTTCATGGCCTTCCCCATGCTGGCCACCGTGGTCTGGCTGGTCTGGGTGCTGGGCCAGCAAAGCGGCATCGATGGTGCGGGCGCGCTGCTGATCCTGCTGGTGGCGCTCGGGATGGTGGCCTGGGCGCTGTCGCTCGCAGGCTCGGCGCGCCGTTTCATGGCCCCGGTCTCCATCCTGGCGCTGGCGCTGCTGGCCTGGACCTTCGCTCCGCACGTCACCAACGTGGCTGCCGCACCGTCAGCACAGGCGTCCACGGGCAACGCCACCCAGCAGTGGCAGGCGTGGACCCCGGGCGCCGCCGAGCAGCTCGTCGCCAGCGGTCGGCCAGTGTTCGTGGACTTCACGGCCGCCTGGTGCGTGACCTGCCAGTACAACAAGAAGACCACGCTGGCCGACGCTGGCGTGCAGGCCGACTTCACCGCCAAGAACGTGGCCCTGCTGCGCGCCGACTGGACGCGCCGCGACCCGGCCATTACCGCCGCCCTGGCCCAGTTGGGCCGCAGCGGCGTGCCGGTGTACGTGCTGCACGCCCCCGGCAAGGCGCCCGTGGTGTTCTCCGAGATCCTGGGCGAAGCGGAACTGCGCGCCGCAGTGGCGGCGCTGTAAGACCAGCCGGTCGGCAGGGGCTCCGCCTGGAAATCCGGGGCCGCATCGCCCATACTGCCCCACCACCGTCCCACCTGGAGATTTTTCATCCATGCTGCTTCGACGTACCCTCTTCGCCCTGCCTCTCGTGCTGGCTGCCGCCGGTGCGCAGGCCGCCGCCACCGTGGGCCAGCCGGCTCCCGACATCACCCTGAAGGACACCACGGGCAAGACCGTGCGCCTGTCGGACTTCAAGGGCAAGCACGTGGTGCTCGAATGGACCAACCCCGGCTGCCCGTTCGTGCGCAAGCACTACGACAGCGGCAACATGCCCGCGACGCAGAAGGACGCGGCGGGCAAGGACGTGGTGTGGCTCGCGGTCAACTCCACCGAGAAAGCCAGCGGCGACTACCTGGAGCCGGCCAAGCTGACCAGTTGGCTAAAGCAGCGCCAGTCGGTGCCCACCGCCATCCTCATGGACGAGGAAGGCACGGCCGGCCGCGCCTACGGCGCACGCACCACGCCGCACATGTACATCGTGAACCCGCAGGGCCAGCTGATCTATGCCGGCGGCATCGACAGCATCGCCTCGGCCAAGGTTGACGACATCCCGCGCGCCACCAACTATGTGAAGACCGGGCTGGCGGAGGCGCTGGCGGGCAAGCCGCTGACGGCATCCACCACACGCCCGTACGGCTGCTCCATCAAATACAAGGACCCTGCATAGGTCTCTACAGTTTTACACTGGTGGTATGAGCACCATCAGCGAACTGCGCCATATTCTCGGAACCTGCCGCACCATCGCGGTCGTGGGCCTGTCGCCACAATGGCACAGGCCCAGTTTCTTTGCGGCCAAGTACATGCAGGCCCATGGCTACCGCATCGTGCCGGTGAACCCCATGGCACCCGAAATCTTGGGCGAGCGCAGCTATCCCAGCCTCACGGCGGCGGCGGCAGACCACCGCATCGACATGGTGGACTGTTTTCGCAAGAGCGAGGACATCCCGCCGCTGGCCGAGGAAGCCATTGCCATCGGCGCGCAGTGCCTGTGGCTGCAACTCGGTGTGGTGAACGAGAACGCGGCGGCGCGGGCCCGTGCAGCGGGCCTGGCGGTGGTGATGGACCGCTGCGTGAAGATCGAGCATGCGCGCCTGTTCGGCGGGCTCAACTGGGCCGGTGTCAACACGCGCGTGATCTCGGCCAAGCGCCCGCAGCAACTGCCTTACTGAACAGAAGAACAAAGAGAGACATCCGCCCATGGAAAAGGACAGAGACTACGGCTTCGGCACGCGCGCCATCCACGCGGGCGCCATTCCCGACCCGGTGACCGGCGCGCGCGCCACGCCCATCCACCAGACGACGAGCTTCGTCTTCGACAGTGCCGAGCACGCCAGCAGCCTGTTCAACCTGCAGACCTTCGGCAACGTCTACAGCCGCATCAGCAACCCCACGGTGGCGGTGTTCGAGGAGCGCATCGCCAGCCTGGAAAACGGGCGCGCCGCGCTGGCCTGTGCCAGCGGCATGGCCGCGCAGATGGCGGCGCTGCTGGCTATTTTGAAGACGGGCGACCACATCGTGGCGGCCAGCACGCTGTATGGCGGCACGGTGGGGCAGCTCGGCGTGGGATTTGCGCGCCTGGGCATCGAGACCACGTTCGTGGACCCGGCAGACCCCGAGAACTTCGCGCGCGCCATGCGCCCCAACACCCGCGCCGTGTACGGTGAGACGATCGGCAACCCGCTGGTCAATGTGCTCGATATCGCCGCCGTGGCCGGGGTGGCGCACACCCACGGCGTGCCTCTGGTCATCGACAACACGGTGGCCAGCCCCTACCTGTGCAACCCGCTGGCCTTTGGCGCCGACATCGTGGTGCACAGCGCCACCAAGTACATAGGCGGCCATGGCACGACCATGGGCGGCGTGGTGGTCGAGGGCGGCAAGTTCCCCTGGGACAACGGCAAATTCCCCGAGATGGTGGAGCCCAGCCGGGCCTACCATGGGGTGAAGTTCTACGAGACCTTCGGCGACTTCGGCTACACCATGAAGGCGCGCATGGAGATCAACCGCACCTTCGGCGGCGTGCTCTCGCCCATGAATGCCTGGCAACTGCTGCAGGGCGCGGAAACGCTGCACCTGCGCATGCGTGAGCACTGCCGCAACACGCTGGCGGTGGCGAAGTTCCTGCAGGGCCATGCCAAGGTGGCCTGGGTCAACTACCCGGGCCTGGCCGATTCACCGTATTACGCGCTCGCGCAAAAGCAGTTCCGCGTGGTGGATGGCACTCCGGGCGCGTCGGGCATCCTGACCTTCGGCATCCAGGGCGGCGCCGCGGCGGGCGAGAAGTTCATCGACGCCTGCGGGTTCCTGAGCCACCTGGCCAACATCGGCGACGCCAAGACCCTGGTGATCCACCCGGCGTCGACCACGCACCGGCAATTGAGCGACGAGGAATTGGCACGTGCCGGCGTGAGCGCGGACATGGTGCGCCTGTCGGTGGGCATCGAGGACCTGGACGACATCCTCTGGGACATCGACCAGGCGCTGTCAAAAACCTAAGCGCTGGTGGGGGCGCCCAGCCTCTGCGACAGGCTGCGCGCCGTGTCGCGCAGATGCCCTGCAGCGGCACTGTCCGGGCCGGTGCGCAAGGTGGCACTCGGGCCGATCACGGCCAGGCACAGCACGAGCTGGCCAAACCCGTCGAAGACCGGTGTGGCCAGGGCACTGATGCCGGGCAGCAACTGGTCGGTGACCTCGGCCACCTGGTGGGTGCGCACGGCGTCCAGCTCTGCGGCAAACGCAGGGTCGTCGAGCGCCCCGGCATGGCCATCGGCGGCCAGCGCCGCCACGGTGCGCTCGCGCGGGCCGAAGGCCGCGAACACCTTGCCCGTGGCCGTGTGCCGCACCGATGCCGTGGTGCCATGGCGCATGGCCACGTAGACGGCCGTGGGCCCTTCTTCGACACGGATGATGGTGGGCCCGCTGTCGCCCCAGACCGATGCCGACACCGTGTAGCCGATGCGCTGCGCCAAAGCCGGCAGCTCGGCGATCGCCAGCCGCACCGGGTCGACCTGCTGCAGGCTGATCAAGCCCAGTTGCATGGCCAGCGGCCCCAGGCCATAGTGGCCGCTCACGGCGTCCTGCTCGATCAGGCCGAGCTTGCCGAAACTCACGAGGTAGGGGTGGGCCTTGGCGGGCGTCATGTCGGCGGCCCGCGCCAGGTCCTTGAGCGCCATGCGGCGGCCAGTGCGGGCCAGCACCTTGAGCAGCTGGCCGCCCACCTCCACGCTCTGGATGCCGCGCGGCGCGCGCGGGCTGTCTTCGTCGTCGGCAGAAGCAAGGTCACGGGAGAGGTCGTCCATGGCGCCATTGTCCACCGAGCCCATGGCGATCCCGGTCACCCTGGGGTTTCCACTTAAACAAATGAATTAGACATTAACAAATTTATTGCCTATGATCAAAAAATTCCGTTTAGGCAAATGCATTCCACTAAAACAAATCAACCAGTACCACCCATGACCACCAAGACCTTCGCCTCCGCCGCCGACCTGGAAGTCAAGCAGGTCAGCTTCGACAAGCTGTCCGAGCACGCCTACGCCTACACCGCCGAGGGCGACCCCAACACCGGCATCATCATTGGCGACGACGCCGTGATGGTCATCGACACCCAGGCCACCCCCGTCATGGCGCAGGACGTGATCCGCCGCATCCGCGAAGTGACGGACAAGCCCATCAAGTACGTGCTGCTGTCCCACTACCACGCGGTGCGCGTGCTGGGCGCCAGCGCCTACGGGGCCGAGCACATCATTGCCAGCGAAGACACGCGCGATTTGATCGTCGAGCGCGGCCAGTTCGACAAGGACAGCGAGATCGGCCGCTTTCCGCGCCTGTTCCAGAATGTGGAAAGCGTGCCGGACGGCCTGACCTGGCCGACCATGACCTTCCACAAGAAGATGACGCTGTGGCTGGGCAAGCTGGAAGTGCAGATCCTGCAATTGGGCCGGGGCCACACCAAGGGCGATACCGTGGCCTGGCTGCCGGCAGAGAAGATCCTGTTCAGCGGCGACCTGGTGGAATTCGGTGCCACGCCGTATGCGGGCGATGCCTACTTCAAGGACTGGCCACAGACCCTGGATAACCTGGCGGCCCTGAAGCCCGAGAAGCTGGTGCCCGGACGCGGCGCCGCGCTGCAGACCCCGGCGCAGGTGCAGGAAGGCTTGGCGGGCACGCGCGCTTTCATCAGCGACCTGTACGAGAGCGTCAAGGCCAGCGCCGCCAAGGGCGAAGACCTGCGCAAGGTGTACGAAGCCACCTTCGCCAAATTGCAGCCCAAGTACGGCCACTGGGTGATCTTCAACCACTGCATGCCGTTCGACGTGACGCGGGCCTATGACGAAGCCACGCAGTACCCGGACCCGCGCATCTGGACGGCGGAGCGCGACGTGCAGATGTGGAAGTCGCTGGAAGGCTGAGCCGCCCCGGAGGAGACAAGCATGACAACAACAACGTCCGCGCCACCCGCATTCGACGGAACAGGCGCCCAGGTACAGGCCATCGAATTCGCCTACCGGCGCTCCCCCGACCAGGATGCCCCGGCACCCGTGCAGCACCCCGTCGTGGTGGTGGGTGCCGGGCCTGTGGGCCTGTCCCTGGCCATCGACCTGGCCCAGCGCGGCCAGCGCG
This sequence comes from Acidovorax sp. LjRoot118, assembly GCF_964253575.1. NCBI lineage: Bacteria > Pseudomonadati > Pseudomonadota > Betaproteobacteria > Burkholderiales > Comamonadaceae > Acidovorax > Acidovorax sp. LjRoot118. The sequence goes on along the minus strand of NZ_CAXURB020000001.1, from coordinate 6,826,539 downwards.
TGGTGGTGCTGGACAATGACTGCAAGCTGTCCACCGGCTCGCGCGCCATCTGCTTTGCCAAGCGCACCCTGGAGATCTGGGACCGCCTTGGCGTCGGCCAGCGCATGGTGGACAAGGGCGTGTCGTGGAACGTGGGCAAGGTGTTCTTCCACGACGCGCCGCTGTACGAGTTCAACCTGCTGCCCGAGGAAGGCCACGAGCGCCCGGCCTTCATCAACCTGCAGCAGTACTACGCCGAGGCCTACCTCGTCGAGCGGGCGCTGCAGTTGCCCAACATCGAGCTGCGCTGGCACAACAAGGTGGCGGGCATTGCGCCGCACGATGGCGGCGCGCTGCTCACCATCGCAACGCCCGAGGGCGACTACCGCATCGACGCACAATGGGTCGCCGCCTGCGATGGCTCGCGCTCGCCGCTGCGCCAGATGATGGGCCTGGAAAGCAAGGGCCGCACCTTCCAGGACCGCTTTTTGATCGCCGACGTGAAGATGGCCGGCAGCACCGACTTCCCGACGGAGCGCTGGTTCTGGTTCGACCCGCCCTTTCACCCCAACCAGAGCGTGCTGCTGCACAGCCAGCCCGACAATGTCTGGCGCATCGACTTCCAGCTGGGCTGGAACGCCGACCCCGAGGAAGAGAAAAAGCCCGAGAACATCCTGCCGCGCGTGCGCGCGTTGCTGGGCCCCGATGCGCAGTTCGAGCTTGAATGGGCCAGCGTCTACACCTTTGCCTGCCTGCGCATGGACCGTTTCGTGCACGGCCGCGTGGTGTTCGCGGGCGACAGCGCGCACGGTGTGTCGCCCTTTGGCGCACGGGGTGCCAACAGCGGCGTGCAGGACGCCGAGAACCTGGCCTGGAAGCTCGACTGGGTGCTGCGCGGCCGGGCCGGCGAAGAACTGCTGGTCACCTACGGCCCCGAGCGCGAGTACGCGGCCGACGAGAACATCGCCAACTCGACCCGCGCCACCGACTTCATCACGCCCAAGAGCGAGATCAGCCGCCTGTTCCGCGACGCAGCGCTGGAGCTGGCGCGCGAGCACCCCTTTGCGCGCCGCATCGTCAACAGCGGACGCCTGTCGGTGCCGGCCACGCTGCGCGGTTCGCAGCTCAACACGCCCGACGTGGACACCTTTGCCGGCACCCAGGTGCCCGGCGCCGTGCTGCTCGACGCACCGGTGCTGCAGGGCGGCCAGAGTACCTGGATGCTGCGCACGCTGGGGGCGGACTTCACCTTGCTGGTGTTCGGCACGGCCCCGGCCTGGGCCACCGCACTGCCCCAGGTGAAGCTGCTGCGGGTGGGCACCGACCTGCAGGACCCCCAGGGCCTGCTGGCTCAGCGCCTGGATGCACAGCCCGGCACGACCTACCTAGTGCGGCCCGACCAGCATGTGTGCGCGCGCTGGCGCAGCCTGGATGAAGCCGCCGTGCGCGCCGCGCTGGCGCGTGCCACGGCGTCGCTCCGCAGCCAGCCTGCAGCCGCGCCTGCCGACCTCGCAACCGCCTGAACCAGGAGCCATGAGCATGCTCGATACCCAGCCCCATATGCAGGACTGCGACGACTTCTACGAGTCCCTGATCGCCAGCCACAACGGCCTTACCCCGCCCGAGAGCCACGCGATGAATGCCCGACTCATCCTGCTGCTGGCCAACCACATCGGCGACCAGGCCACGCTGCTGCAGGCGCTGCAGCTGGCGCGCGGCACCACGGTGCCCACCGGCGCTGCGGACATGGCGCCCGTGACTCCGGTCGCCCCGGTACACGCTGCGGCCTGACGCCACCCACAACCGCCCACCCACCATTCAGCCACCGCGCAAGCCCTGCAAAGACAGGGCCTGCGGCGCCGCTGTGCCCGACCCAAGCCATCCATCCTTTGACCACCGGAGACAAACCACCATGCTGCGCAAACACTTCCTCGCCACCCTCGCGGGCCTGGCACTCACGCCCCTCGCCCTGCATGCACAGGACAACAGCAAGCCCCTGGAATGGGTGGTCGGCTATGCGGCCGGAGGGGGCTCGGACATCGTGGCCCGCACCATCGCAGAGTCCATGGGTGCCAGCCTGGGCCGCCCCGTCATCATCAACAACAAGCCCGGCGCGGGCACCAACATCGCGGCCGACTATGCCGCGCGCAACAAGGATTTCGGCAACCTGATCTTCTCGGCCGATTTCGCCACGCTGGCGGCCAACCCCTTCCTGTTCAGCAAGCTGAGCTACAACGCCGAGAAAGACTTCCAGCCCGTGGGCCTGCTGGTGCGTTTTCCGATGTTCCTCGTGGTCTCGAACAACGTGCCCGCCAAGAACCTCAAGGAGTTCATGGCCTGGGCCAAGGGCAACGCCGATGGCGTGAACTGGGCGTCGGCCGGCCCCGGCAGCCCGCACCACCTGGTGGGCGAGCTGTTCCGCGAGCAAAGCGGGCTCAAGCTCACCCATGTACCCTACCGCGGCGCGGCACCGGCCATCCAGGACGTGATCGGCGGCCAGGTGCCCGCGATGTGGATCGACAGCGCCACGGTCTACCCCTTCCTTGCCACGAACAAGGTGCGCGCCATCGGCGTGGCCAGCCCGCAGCGCGTGGCGACCATGCCCGACGTGGCCACCATCCAGGAGCAGGGGCTGCAGGGATTCGAAGGCTATGCATGGCAAGGGCTGGTGGCCCCCACGGGCACTTCGGCCGAGGCCGTGGCCCAGTTCAGCAAGGCGCTGCAGACCGCCCTGGCCGATACGCGCACGCGCGCGCGCCTGCAGGCCCTGGGTGTGGAGCCCCTGCCCGGCACCCCGGCCCAGATGGGCAGCTATGCGCGCGCCGAGCGCGAAAAGTGGGGCCGCGTGATTGCCAAGGTCGGCGTCAAGCTCGATTGAGCCACAGGCTCAGGCCTGGTCGCGCAGGGCGCGGGCACGCTGCCGGCGGCGCCCGCGTTGCAGCACGGGCGCGAGCCACAGGGCCTGCACCGCTGCATAACCCAGTACGGCGAGGACCAAGCCCAGCACCGGCAGGCCGACCAGCAGCGGCGTGCCCAGCGCCTGCATCCACTCGGCCAGCGCCTGCACGCTGAAGGCGCCTGCCGGGCCGGCCGCATTGAAGGCCGGCAGCGACTGCTCGCCGGGCAGCACCAGCGAGCCCACCTGGAAGGCCAGCACATACAGCGGCACGGTGGTCAAGGGGTTCGTATAGAAGGTGGTGACGCCGCCGGCCACCACGTTGCCGCGCAGCCAGGCGCAGGCGCCGACCGCGCCCACCAATTGCAGCGGGCCGGGAATGAGCCCGCAGAACAGGCCGGCGGCGACCCCGCGTGCCAGCGGCTCGCGCTGGAAGCGGAACAGCGCACGCTGCTCCATCCACGGCACGGCACGGGCCAATGCCGTGCGTGCCAACTGGTCTCGCACACTCGGCTCCAGGTGGCGCAGCTTGCGGCGCAGGGTGCTCAGCATCCGCATGGGCGGGCCGTCACCAGCTGAAGGCCGCTGCGGTGGCCAGGCCCCACAGCGTGGCCAGGGCCGTGAGCAGGCCCACGTCGCGCCGGTCGTTGCCCAGGCGCCAGGCCATCAGGGCCGTGCCCGCCAGGGCCACCATCAGGGTGAGCATCACCGATTCGATCATGTCCATGGCCGGTCTCCTTCAAGGCTTGGGAGGCTCAGCAGCCGGTGGGCTGCCGGCCGAGCTGCGCAGCGACAGGACGATGGAGCCGGCAATCAGGCCCGCGGTGACCAGCAGAGCGTAGCCGATCGGGATCTTCACCAGGTCGATGAGCAGCATCTTGCCGCCGATGAACACCAGCACCAGGGCCAGGCCATAGGCCAGCAGGTGGAAGCGGTCGGCCAGGTCGGCCAGCAGGAAGTACAGCGCACGCAGGCCCAGGATGGCGAAGATGTTGGCCGTGAGCACGATGAACGGGTCGCTGGTGATCGCGAAGATGGCCGGGATGCTGTCCACCGCGAAGATGATGTCCGTGGTGCCGATCAGGATCAGCACCACGAACAGCGGCGTGTAGTGCTTGACGCCGTTGATGCTGGTGGTCAGCTTCTCGCCGTCGAACACGTCGGCGATGCGGATGCGCTTGCGCAGGAAGCGCAGCACCGGGTTGGTCGCGATGTCGGGCTCCTGGCCGGCGGCGAACCACATCTTGGCACCCGTGAACACCAGGAAGGCGCCGAACACGTAGAGCAGCCAGTGGAACGAGGCCAGCAGCCAGGCGCCTGCCAGGATCAGCAGCGTGCGCAGTACGATGGCGCCGATGATGCCTATGATCAGCGCGCGCTTCTGGTGCTGTGGAGGTACCGCAAAGTAGCTGAACAGCATCAGGAAGACGAAGATGTTGTCGATGGACAGGCTCTTTTCCACCAGGTAGCCGGTGATGAACTGCATCGACACGGTGTTGGCCACCTCGCGGCCCTGGCTGCCGTCCAGGTACCACCACAGGCCGGCCACGAACACGAAGGCCAGCGAGAACCACAGGGCGCTCCACTTCAGGGCCTCCTTGGTCGTGACCTTGTGCGCGCCCTGGCGCTCCATGACCAACAGGTCGATGCCGATGGCCACCACCACAAAGACGGCAAACCCCGCCCACATCCACCAGGTTCCGATTGTTTCCATGATGTTCTGATCCTTCGCGCGATGGCGTCAGCGCCGCGAACGCGGCAGGGGTGGCAGGCCCGGGGTCGGGGTGGACAGGGGACGGGGGGCGGTGTGGCGCATGGGCTCTCTCCGGTGCGGTCAGTTGGGAATTTCAGGGCAAGCCCGCACTGTAGGGATGCTTTTGCATCTTAAAAACCTGTCTTCACGGTACTATGGGTTCGGTTTTTACGAACCAAATATTCTCCACGCCCATACCCCTTCAGCCTGTTGGGATACGCAACACCATGAGCCAGAGCTTCAACTACCGCCACCTGTATTACTTCTGGGTGGTCGCCAAGGAGGGCGGTATCGCGCGCGCCGCCGAGCGGCTGGACATGGCCGTGCAGACCATCAGCGCGCAGGTGCGCCTGCTGGAGCAGGCCTTGGGCACCAGCCTGCTGCGCACCGAGGGGCGCAGCCTGGTGCTCACCGAGGCGGGCGTGGCCGCGCTGCACGAGGCCGACCAGATCTTTGCGCTGGGCGAGCAGTTGACCCACCGCGTGCGCGAGGCCGCCAGCGGCCGGACGCTGCGGCTGAACCTGGGCATCTCCGACGGCATCGCCAAGCTGGCCATGCACCGGCTGCTGACGCCGGTGCTCGACGAGCCGCACCTGCGCCTGCTGTGCCACGAGGGGGAATTCCAGCCGCTGCTCGGCGAGCTCGCGCTGCACAAGCTCGACGCGGTGCTGGCCGACCGCGCCGCGCCGCCGAACCCGGCCCTCAAAACCACCAGCCAACTGCTGGGCACGAGTGCCGTGGCCTGGTACGCGCCGCCTGTGTGGGCCGAAGCGGCGGCCCGGCAGTTTCCGCAAAGCCTGGCCGTGGTGCCAGTGCTGCTGCCCACCGACCACGCCGCCATGCGCGCGCGCATCGACCACTGGCTGGAGCGCGAACGCATCCGCCCGCGCATTGCCGGCGAGTTCGAGGACAGCGCCCTGCTGAGCACCTTTGCCGCCACGGGCATGGGCGTGATGCCGGCCCCCGTGACAGTGGGCGCACACCTGCTCAAGACCCACGGCCTGGTGCAGGTGGGCTCCACGCCCGACGTGCAGGAGCAGTTCCACTTGATCTACAACGCGCGCAAGGTCATGCACCCGCTGCTCACGCGGCTGCTGGAGGCTGCAGAGGGAGGAGCACTGCTCACCTCCTGAGCAGCGCGCCCCGCCTCGGAGCGGCTCAAAAACTCAGCGAAGCGGTTCTGGCTAGGCGCTGCGTCGCAGGCAGTCGGAGCCCGTCAACGGCCTTTTACGGGGTTGCGTTGCCTCCTCCGGGAGGATCAGGCAAGGCGCCCACCGCTGATGGACGCATGTCCATCAAGGATGGGCAACGCAGCATGGGCCTGCCGGAGGTGGCAACCCGAAGGGCATGCAGCCTACGCCCCGCCCCTCGTCGTTGCCCACCTTGCCCATGCCACCGGCATGGGCAGCGGCGCGCGCCTAGACAGGCGCGCCGTGGACTGCATGCGCATCCCCGTAAAAGGCCGTGGACAGGCTCCAGTACGACAAGACGCAGCAACGACGCCAGAAGAGTTTTTGAGTCGCTCCTACTTCGTGAACCGACCATCGCGCCCCATCATCAACAGGTCAACGAACTTGCCCGAGCTGTGCTGCGTGGCCGACAGCTCCACGGGGTAGCCGCCCAGGTTCACGCTCTTCATCGACTCCATGGCCTGCACCAGGCTGGCGCGCGTGGGCTTGGCGCCGGCGCGCTGCAGCGCCTCGACCAGGAAGCGGGCGGAGATGAAGCCTTCCATCTGGCTGAAGGTGTACTCGGTGATGCCCTTGGCCTTGGCCAGGGTCTGGAACTCGCGCGAGATCGGCATGCTCTGGTTCCACGGCGAGGGCACGACCTGCGAGACCACGATGCCCCGCGCGCGTTCTCCGAGGGCCTTGACCAGTTGCGCGTTGCTGATCACCGAGAGCATGTAGAACGTGGTGCGGTGGCCGGCCGCCAGGTAGGCATCGACGAAATCCACGCTGGGCTTGCCGGCGCTGATGACGATGATGGCCTGGGGCGTGGCCTTGGCGACCGCAGCCACGGCGTCGGCCATCTTCGAGCCGTCTACCTCCAGCGGGGCCTGGGCCACGAGTTCCACCTTGTGGCTCTTGACCGACTTCTCGACCGAGGCCAGGCCACCCGTACCGAAGGGGTTATTGAGGTAGACCGCCGCGATGCGCGCGATGCCCACCGAGGCCAGTTGCCTGACCGTGGCATCGAGCTCGGCGGCATAGCCGGCCTTGATGTTGAAGACGTAGCGGCTGCCAGCCTGTCGCAGGCCGTCAGAGCCCGTGAACGGCGCGATGAAGGGCACGCCGCGCTCCTCGGCAATCGGCAAGGCGGCCAGGGCCGGCGGCGTGCCGGCGTACTGGAACAGCGCGAGCACCTTGTCCTCGTCGATCAGCTTCTTCGTGTTCTCGGCCGCCTTCTTGGGGTCGTAGGCGTCGTCGATGGCGACCACACGGATCTTGCGGCCGCGCACGCCGCCCGAGGCATTGACGTGGTCGAAATACAGGGCCGAGCCCTGGCGCACCTCGCTGGTCAGGGCCGCGAGCGGGCCGCTCAACTGGCACGACTGGCCGATGACGATCTCGCCGTCGGTCACGCCCGCGCTGTCCTGGGCCCAGGCCGTGCCTGTGGCCCAGGCGAGGGCCATTGCAAGTGCGGTGCGTCGGCGGGCGGCACCCGCGCGTGAGAGGGGTTGAGCTCCTGCTGCTGCCATGTTGTCTTGTCTCCTGTCGTCTTTATGGTTTTTCATCACAACGCAAAAACCTTCCGGTGCCAGGCCTGGCATGCGGAAGGGTAGGAAAGCGGGGCTGCCGCCGCGTCACGCGACAGCCCTGGGAGCGCGCTGGCGCTCCCCGAAAGAAATCTCAGGCTACCTCGGCCGGGGCGTGCGCTGCGCCGCCCATGCCCAGGTAGGTATCGATGATGCGGCGGTCGTTGAGCAGGTCCTGCGCGGCCCCCGTGAGCGCGACGGCGCCCATTTCGAGCACGTAGGCCCGGTCGGCCACGCGCAATGCGGCGCGCGCGTTCTGTTCCACGAGCAACACCGACACGCCATGCGCCCGCAGCGAGGACACCACCTGCAGCACCTCGCGCACGATGAGAGGGGCCAGACCGAGCGAGGGCTCGTCGAGCATCAACAGGCGTGGGCGCGCCATCAGCGCACGGCCGATGGCCAGCATCTGCCGCTCGCCGCCCGAGAGCGTGGAGGCCAGCTGCGGGCGGCGCTCGCGCAGGCGCGGGAAGATCTCGAACACCTCGTCCATGCGCTGCGCCTGGTCGCGCTGGCCACGGCGCCAGCGCGAGAAACCGCCCAGGAGCAGGTTGTCCTCCACCGACATCTCACCGAAGAGCTCGCGCTTTTCGGGCACCAGGGCCACACCGCGCGCCACCATGGCCTCCACGCTGGGGCGCACGATGCGCTCGCCGGCCAGGGTGATGGAGCCGGTGGCCGGCAACAGGCCCATGGCCGCGCACAGCAAGGTGGTCTTGCCGGCGCCGTTGGGGCCGATCACGGTGACGATCTCGCCCTCGTTCACGTCCAGGTGCACCTGGTGGACGGCCTCCACCTGGCCGTACGACACGGAGAGGTCCTGCAGTTGCAGCAAGGCGGTCATGCGGTGGCTCCTTCGGTGGCAGTGGCAGCGGCAGCAGGCAGGTCGTCGTCGGCCCCGCCCAGGTAGGCATCGAGTACGCGCTGGTTGCTCTGCACCTGTGCGGGCGTGCCCTCGGCGATCACGGTGCCGAACTCCAGCACCGTGATGCGGTCGGCCAGGTTCATCACGAACTCCATGTCGTGCTCGACCACCAGGATGCCCAGGCCCTCGGCGCGCAGCTGGCGCAGCAGGTCGGCCAGGGCGCGCTTTTCCAGGTGGCGCAGGCCGGCGGCGGGCTCGTCGAGCAGCAGGATGGCCGGCTGGCCGGCCAGGGCGCGTGCGATCTCGACGATGCGCTGCTGCCCCAGGGCCAGCGAGGCGGCGGGCGCATCGGCATGGGCTCCCAGGCCGCAGCGCTCGATCTGGCGGCGCGCCTCGGCCAGCAGGGCGGCCTCTTCGGCGCGGTCCAGCCGCAGCATCGAGGCCAGCCAGCCGCGGTGGGCGCGCTGGTGCGCGCCCAGGGCGACGTTCTCGACCACGCTGCGCTGGCCCAGCAGACGCACATGCTGGAAGGTGCGCGCCATGCCCAGGCGGGCAAAGGCGCGCGAGGGGCGGCGCAGCATGGCCTGGTCCACCAGGCGCACCTCGCCCTCGGTGGCGTCATCCACGCCCGAGATCATGTTGAAGAAGGTGCTCTTGCCGGCACCGTTGGGGCCGATCAGCGCGTGCACCTCGCCGGCCTTCACGTCCATGGAGACATTGTTGTTGGCGACCAGGCCGCCGAAGCGCTTGGTCACGTTGCGCGCCTGCAGCAGCACGGTGCCGGCCATGGGCAGCGTGCGCTGCGCCAGTTCGGTGGCCTGGCCCACCGTGCGCGGCGCCTCGCGGCGCAGCCAGCGCTCGCCCAGGCGGTTCAGCGTGGGCCACAGGCCGTCGGCAAAGCGCTGCAGCACGAAGACCATGAGCAGTCCGAAGACGATGACCTCGAAGTTGCCGCTGGTGCCCAGCAGCGAGGGCAGCAGGTCCTGCAGCTTCTCCTTGAGCAGGGTGATCAGCGTGGCACCCAGCACCGCGCCCCAGAGGTGGCCGGCACCGCCGACCACGGCCATGAACAGGTATTCGATGCCGATGTTGAGGTTGAACGGCGTGGGGCTGACAAAGCGCTGCAGGTGCGCATACAGCCAGCCCGAGATGGCAGCCAGCAGCGCCGCCAGCACGAAGAGCTTGATGCGGTAGTGCGCCGTGTCCACCCCCATGGACTCGGCCATCACCCGCCCGCCCTTCAGAGCACGGATAGCGCGGCCCTCGCGCGAATCGAGCAGGTTGTGCAGCAGCCACAGCGACACCAGCAGCACCGCCCAGATCAGTACGCCGATGGCGCGTGGCGAGGCCAGCGAGAAGCCCGCCACCACCATTGGCGGCACGCCGGTGATGCCGGTCTGCCCGCCGAGGAACTCCATGTTGCCGAACAGGTAGTACAGCGACAGGCCCCAGGCGATGGTGCACAGCGGCAGGTAGTGGCCCGAGAGCTTGAGCGTGACCGAGCCCAGGCCCCAGGCCAGCGCGAAGGTGATCAGCAGGCCGAGCACCAGCCCCACCCAGGGCAGGCCGGCCATGCCGACCAGGCCCGAGAGCGCCTGCACCGACGCGGGCGCCGTGCAGACCCAGGCCGTGGCATAGGCCCCGACGCCCACGAAGGCCGCCTGGCCGAAGGAGGTCATGCCGCCCACGCCGGTGAGCATCACCAGGCCCGCCGCGACGATGGCGTACAGGCCGATGTAGCTGAGCACGACCACGGTGAAATCGGGCAGGAAGCCCCAGCACAGGGCCAGCAGCGCCACGGCGGCGAGCGTGAGCTGGGTGCGCGTGACCAGGCCGCGCGATGTGCCTGCATCTTGTGCGCTGGCGGCCGTATCGGTCTTGACGGGCGCGGTCATTCCTCATCCTCCACATGGCGGCTGTTGAGCGAGCGCCACCACAGCACGGGCACGATCAGGGTGAACACGAGGACCTCCTTGTAGGCACTGGCCCAGAACGATGCAAAGGCCTCCAGCTGGCCCACGATCAGCGCGCCGAGCAGCGCCATGGGGTAGCTGCCCAGGCCGCCCACGATGGCCGCGACGAAGCCCTTGAGGCCGATCAGGAACCCTGTGTCGTAGTACACGGTGGTGAGCGGGGCGATCAACAGGCCCGAGACCGCGCCGATCAGCGCGGCCAGGGCGAAGCTCACGTCGCCCGAGAGCTCGGTGGGAATGCCCATGAGGCGCGCCCCCACGCGGTTGAGGGCCGTGGCGCGCAACGCCTTGCCGACCATGGAGCGGCCGAAGAACAGGAACAGCAGCATCACCAGCGCCAGCGTGACGCCCAGCACCACCAGCGACTGGCCCGAGACGGGGATGCCGCCGAGGTCGAAGCGCGCCTCCGAGAACGGTGGCGTGCGCGAGCCTTCGGCGCCGAAGAACAGCAGGCCCAGGCCCACCAGCACGCCATGCAGCGCTACCGAGACAATAAGCAGCATCAGCACCGTGGCATCGGCCAGCGGACGATACGCCAGGCGGTACAGCAGCGGCCCCATGGGCGTGATCAGGATCAGCGTGGTGAGCGCCTGCATGCCCAGCGAAGTCGGACGCAGCCCGAGGATCAGTGCTGTGGCCAGCAGCGGCAGCACCAGGCACCAGACCACGGTGGCAGGCCAGTTCACGGGGCTGCCGCGCTGAAAGCGCACCACCTCGACCACCAGCACCACCGCGGCCATGCCCACCAACAGCCACAGCGTGGCAGGAATGCGCCCGCCCTGCATCATGGCCATGGTCAGCGCCCCGAAGGCCACGAACTCGCCCTGCGGGATGAAGATCACCCGGGTCACGGAAAAAACCAGCACCAGCGCCAGCGCCATCAGTCCATAGATGGCGCCGTTGACAATGCCGTCCTGCCCCAGCAGCAGGGCGATCTGCAAATCCATATTCGGCTTTCTGTCTATTGAAGGCAGGTATGCCGCAGGGCTGCGCAGGCAGCGGGCACTTCGTCAGCCCGCCGCCCTCGCATCTGCGCCATCAGACCTCGCTCTGCTCGGTCAGGGCTGGTACTTCCAGGTGCCGTTCTCGATCTTGACCATCACGCGGGCGCGCTGGTCCAGACCGAGGTGGTCGTTTTCGGACATGTTGAAGATGCCATGCGCGCCAGGCACTTCCTTGATCTGCTCCAGCGCATCGCGCAGGGCGGTACGGAACTCGACGGTGCCGGGCTTGGCCTTCTTGAGTGCGACGGGCACGGCGGCGGCCATCAGCACGCCGGCATCCCAGCCGTGGGCGCCGAAGGTGGAGACGCTTTCCTTGCCGTGGGCGGCCTCATAGGCGGCCACATAGGCGCTGGCCGACTTCTTCACCGGGTGCGAAGCAGGCAGTTGCGAGGCCACGAGCACGGGACCGGAGGGCAGGAAGGTGCCTTCCACGTCCTTGCCACCCACGCGCAGGAAGTCGGCATTGGCCACGCCGTGGGTCTGGTAGACCTTGCCGGTGAAGCCACGCTCCTTGAGCGCCTTCTGCGGCAGCGCGGCCGGCGTGCCGGAGCCGGCGATCAGCACGGCATCGGGCTTGGCCGAGATCATCTTCAGGGTCTGGCCGGTCACCGAGGTGTCGGTGCGCGCATAGCGCTCGTTGGCCACGATCTGGATCTTCTTGATGGCGGCGGCCTTGCCGAACTCCTGGTACCAGCCTTCGCCGTAGGCATCGGCAAAACCGATGAAGGCCACGGTCTTGATGCCGGCGTTGGCCATGTGGTCGACGATGGCCAGCGACATCATGATGTCGTTCTGCGGGGTCTTGAAGACCCACTTCTTCTTGGCGTCCATGGGCTCGACGATGCGCGCCGAGGCGGCCATGGAGATCATGGGCGTCTGCGCCTCGGCCACCACGTCGATCATGGCCAGCGAGTTGGGCGTGGTGCTCGAGCCCAGGATGATGTCGACCTTGCTTTCGCTGATCAGCTTGCGCGTGTTGCCCACGGCCGTGGTCGTGTCCGACGCGTCGTCGAGCACGATGTAGTTGACCTTCTGGCCGCCGATGGTGCGCGGCATCAGGGCGATGGTGTTCTTCTCGGGAATGCCCAGCGATGCGGCGGGGCCGGTGGCCGACACCGTGACGCCGACGGTGATGTCGGCCAGGGCAGCGCCGCAGGCCATGGCGGCAGCAGCAGCCACCAGCGCGAGTTGTGCAAAACGGAATTTCATGCTTTGTCTCCTGTGGATCATTGTGAAAGAAAGAGGTCAGCGCCGAGCATGGCTCCGGCGCTCAGCTGGCTCTTGGTGGCCGCTTGGGAATACACGACATGCGTGGTGCACGCATTGTCATGGACGGGGAGGCCTTTCGGCCAGTGGCGGGGGCATGCGCACGGCAGGAAACCCGCCAAAGAACAGGTCGGCCACGATGGGCGCCATGGTCTCGTAGTCAAGCTCGCCATCGGGCTTGAGCCAGGTGAACATCCAGTTGATCATGCCGAACAGCAGCATGGTCAGCGCCTTGGTCAGGCCTGCGGCATCGGTGTCGGGACGCATCTGCGCCAGCGCCTGGGCAAAAACGGCCACCACGGCGCGCTCCTTGCCGAGGATGCGCTCACTGTCCTCGGGCTGCAGAAAGCGCACGTCTTCGGTCAGCACACGGTGGGCATGCTGGGCCTCGGCGTATTCCTCGACGAAGCGGTGGATCAGCTCGCGCAGCCGCGGCTCGGGTTCGAGCTGCTTGCCCTGCACCTCGTCGACCAGGGCCTGCAGGCGCGAGACATGGCCGTCGGCGATGTGCACGAGCAGGTTGTACTTGTCACGAAAGTAGTGGTACAGCGTGGGCTTGGACAGGCCGCAGGCCTCTGCCACCTCGTTCATCGAGGTGGCAGGGTAGCCGCGGCGTGCAAACAGTTCGGCGGCATGGCGGAGGATCATTTCGCGCTGGTCGTCGTATCCGGGGGATCGTCCTCGGGCCATGGGCAGTTTTCCTTTGCATCCGGTAGTGAAGGGCCGCCATCTTGCCGCATGCCGACGCACAGGGGGCACGCTGGCGCCCATTCTCCCCAGGGAGAAGGCGCTGTACGGCACTTCGGCAGCCGGGTTCATCACCGCTCGTCGAACGACAGCACCACGCTGTCGGTCAGGGGCCGGCACTGGCAGGTGAGGACGAAGCCGGCGGCCACGTCGGCCTTGTCGAGCGCGAAGTTGCGCTCCATGCGCACCTCGCCCTCCACGCACTTGGCACGGCAGGTGCCGCACACGCCGGAGGTGCACGAGAAAGGCACCTCCAGCCCGGCCGCCGACGCGGCATCGAGGATGCTCGCCTGCCCGTCGGAGAATGGGAACTCGCGCCTGAGGCCGTCGCGCACGATGGCGATGCGTGCGGTCTTGGCATCGCCGGGAAGTGCCTCGTGCACCACGGCCCCCACCTGCCCGCCTGCGGGCAGGGCCACGCCGAAGCGCTCCACGTGGATGCGCTCGGCCGGCACGCCGCCCGCCAGCAGCGCGGCCTCGGCCTCGTCGTTCATCTGGAAGGGGCCGCAGATGAAGGCCTCGTCGATCTTCTGCGCGGGGACCAGAGCCTTGAGGAACTCGGCGAGCTTCTCGCGGTTGACGAAGCCCATGTTCAGCGGCGCATCGGTCTGCTCGGCCGAGAACACATGGTGCAGCACCAGGCGCGTGAGGTAGCGGTTCTTGAGGTCTTCGATCTCCTCCTTGAACATGGTGGACTGCAGCGTGCGGTTGCCGTAGATCAGCGTGAAGCGGCTGCCAGGCTCGCGCGCCAGCACGGTCTTCATGATGGACAGGATGGGCGTGATGCCGCTGCCACCCGCGATGCCCAGGTAGTTGCGCTGCGCCGCAGGCTGGATGGGTACGAAAAAGCGGCCCTGCGGTGCCATGACCTGCAGGGTGTCGCCCACCTGCAGTTGCGCATTGATCCAGTTGGAGAACACGCCGCCGTTGACCTTGCGCACGCCCACGCGCAGCTCGGCATCGTCGACGCCGGCGCAGATGGAGTACGAGCGGCGCAGGTCCTGGCCGCCGATGTCGGTGCGCAGCGTGAGGTACTGGCCCTGGGTGAAGCCGAACACCTCACGCAGCTCGGGCGGCACGTCGAAGGAGACGATGACGGCCTCGGCCGTGTCGGGCTCGATGGCGCGCACGCGCAGGGGATGGAAGATGACGCTCATGTCGGTGTCTTGTATGGGGGCGTGAAAAGGGTCTTCAAAGCGGCTTGAAGTGCTCGAAGGGCTCGCGGCAGGCCATGCAGCGGTACAGCGCCTTGCAGGCCGTGGAGCCGAAGGCCGAGAGCCGCTCGGTCTGCAGGCTGGCGCAGCGCGGGCAGGCCAGCGACGGCGCAGCGGCATGCGTGCGCGGCATGAAGCGCAGCGGCACCTCGGTGCCCGGCGGCAGCGGGCCCGGCGGCGCGATGCCATAGGCCAGCAGGCGCGCACGCCCCTGCTCGGTGATCCAGTCGGTGGTCCAGGCGGGTGCGCGCTGCAGGGTGGCGTGGGCCGGGCCCAGGCCGGCGGCGTCGATGGCTGCGAGCACGTCGTGCTCGATCACCTCGGTGGCCGGGCAGCCCGAATAGGTGGGGGTGAGCACGATCTCCAGGCCCTCGCCCGCCAGACGCACGTCGCGCACGATGCCCAGGTCGCACACGGAGACCGCGGGCACCTCGGGATCGGGCACGCCGGCCAGCACCTCCCACGCGCGCGCGATGCGTGCGTCGGTGGCTTGCGGGCGAGCAATGGCCTCGGCCATTATCACCACACGCCTCCGGGAAAGCTGCGCTGCAGGTGCTGCATCTCAGCCAGAATGAAACCCATGTGCTCGCTGTGCACGCCCTGCTTGCCGGTGCTGCGAAACGCCGACTCCTTGGGCGTGGCCAGGCTGGCGGCGGCGAGGACCTGCGCCATCTCGTCCGTCCAGGCGCCCTGCAGGTCGGCCCAGCGCGGGCCCAGGCCCGCGGCATGGGCAGCGTCCTCGACCGCGTCGGAGGCGAACAGCTCGGGCGTATAGCGCCACAGCGAAGCCAGGGCGGCCTCGGTGCGGCGGCGCGACTCGGCCGTGCCATCGCCCAGGCGCACCACCCAGTCGGCGCAGTGCTGCTGGTGGTAGCGCGCCTCCTTGAGGGCCTTGCCGGCGATGGCGGCCAGCTCGGTGTCGCTGGAGCTGGCCAGCCGCTCCCACAGCAGCTTGAGCAGGGTGGCGACCATGGTGTTGCGCACCATGGTGAAGGCGAAGTCGCCGCGCGGCAGTTCCACCAGGGTCACGTTCACGTAGTCGCGCTCGTCGCGCAGGAAGGCCAGCTGGTCTTCATCGTGGCCGCGGCCTTCGATCTGGCCGGCCCGCGTGAGCAGCGCGCGCGCCTGGCCCACGAGGTCCAGCGCCATGTTCGCCAGGGCGATGTCTTCTTCGAGCACGGGGCCGTGGCCGCACCATTCGGACAGGCGCTGGCCCAGGATCAGGCAGGTGTCGCCGATGCGCAGCAGGTACTGCACGGCCGGGTCCTGGCTGGTGTGGATGCTGGTGGCTTGCATGGCGGGCGCTCTCACATGTGGTCCACGGACGCGGGCAGCACGTAGAAGGTGGGGTGGCGGTAGACCTTGTCCTGCGCGGGGTCGAAGTACATGGCCTTCTCGCCCGGGTCGCTGGCCACGATCTGGTCGGAGCGCACCACCCAGACGCTGGTGCCTTCCTGGCGGCGGGTGTAGACGTCGCGCGCCAGCTGGATGGCCATGCGCGGGTCGGCGGCGTGAAGGCTGCCGCAGTGCTTGTGGTCCAGGCCTGCCTTGCTGCGCACGAACACTTCCCACAGTGGCCATTCGGTGGCCATGGCGGGATCGGCAACGGGGGTGGAGGGGGAGGATGGGGTCGTCATGGGGTCTCTTGAATGGGGAAGGCTCAGGCTGCAGCGCGAACCGGGGCGTGCTTGGCGGCATGGGCCAGGGCGGCTTCGCGCACCCAGGCGCCGTCGTCCCAGGCCTTGACGCGGGCGCCCAGGCGCTCTTCGTTGCAGGGGCCGTCGCCGCCGATCACGCGCCAGAACTCGCTCCAGTCGATGGCGCCGTAGTCATGCGCCTGGCGCTCTTCGTTCCATTGCAGGTCGGGATCGGGCAGGGTCACGCCCAGCAGTTGGGCCTGCTCGACGGTGGCATCGATGAACTTCTGGCGCAGCGTGTCGTTGGAGATGCGCTTGATGCCCCAGCGCATGGATTGGGCGGAGTTGGGCGACTGGTCGTCCGGGGGGCCAAACATCATGATGGACGGCCACCACCAGCGGTTCACCGCATCCTGCACCATGGCGCGCTGGGCGTCGGTGCCCTGCTGCATCATGGTGAGCAGTGCATCGTAGCCTTGGCGCTGGTGAAAACTCTCTTCACGGCAGATGCGCACCATGGCACGCGCATACGGCGCGTACGAGCAGCGGCAGATCGGCACCTGGTTCATGATGGCCGCACCGTCCACCAGCCAGCCGATGGTGCCCATGTCGGCCCAGGTCAGCGTGGGGTAGTTGAAGATGGAGCTGTACTTGGCGCGCCCGGTGTGCAGCGCGTCGATCATCTGGTCGCGCGAGGTGCCCAGGGTCTCGGCTGCGGCATACAGGTACAGGCCGTGCCCGCCCTCGTCCTGTACCTTGGCCAGCAGGATGGCCTTGCGCTTGAGCGTGGGCGCGCGGGATATCCAGTTGCCCTCGGGCAGCATGCCGACGATTTCCGAATGCGCATGCTGGCTGATCTGGCGCAGCAGGGTCTTGCGGTAGTGGTCGGGCATCCAGTCCTTGGCCTCGATGAATTCGCCGGCGTCGATGCGCGCATCGAAGGCTTCTTGGCGCTGCATCTCTTCGGCGCTGCGCAGGGCCTTGGCGTCGCCGCCGTCCTTGCCCATGGTGTCCATGGCCTGGGTGTACATGGTGGTGTCCTTTCGTGGGGGGTGCCGCTCAACGGGCGCGCTGGTCGATCACGCGGCGGGCCTTGCCCACCAGCGTGCGTTCGATGGAATCGGTGGCCAGCACTTCGACCTGGCAGGTGATGCCCACCAGGGTCTTGATGCGGTGCTGCACCCAACCGGTAAGGTCCGGGCGCTCGCCGTCGGCCACGCCGGGCTGCAGCTCGCAGCGCACGGTCACCTGGTCGAGGTTGCCGTCGCGCGCCACGAGGATCTGGTACTGACCCGACAGCTTCTCGTTCTGCAGCACGATCTCTTCGATCTGCGTGGGGAACACGTTCACCCCGCGGATGATGAGCATGTCGTCCGAACGGCCGACGATCTTGCCCATGCGCCGAAACGCGCGCGAGGTGGGCGGCAAGAGGCGCGTGAGGTCGCGCGTGCGGTAGCGGATCATGGGCAGCGCCTCCTTGCTCAGCGAGGTGAAGACGAGCTCGCCCTCCTGGCCGTCAGGCAGCACCTCGCCGGTTTCGGGGTCGACGATCTCGGGGTAGAAATGGTCTTCCCAGACGACCGGGCCGTCCTTGCTCTCGATGCACTCGCTGGCCACGCCCGGGCCCATCACCTCGGACAGGCCGTAGATGTCCACCGCGTCGATGCCCGACTTGGTTTCGATCTCGCGGCGCATGGCCTCGGTCCAGGGCTCGGCGCCAAAGATGCCGATCTTGAGCGAGCTTTCGCGCGGATCGAGCCCCTGGCGCACGAACTCTTCGTTGATGACCTGCATGTAGGAGGGGGTCACCATGATGATGCTGGGCGCGAAGTCGCGGATCAGCTGAACCTGCTTTTCGGTCTGGCCGCCCGACATGGGGATCACCGTGCAGCCGGCGCGCTCGGCGCCGTAGTGCGCGCCCAGCCCGCCCGTGAACAGGCCGTAGCCGTACGCCACGTGGATCAGGTCGCCGGCGCGCCCACCCGCGGCGCGAATGGAGCGCGCCACCAGGTCGGCCCAGGTGTCGATGTCCTTGCGCGTGTAGCCCACCACCGTGGGCTTGCCCGTGGTGCCCGAGGAGGCATGGATGCGCGACACCTGCTCGCGCGGCACGGCGAACATGCCGAAAGGGTAGTTGTCGCGCAGGTCCTTCTTGACGGTGAAGGGAAACTTCGACAGGTCGGACAGCTGCTTCAGATCGGACGGGTGCACGCCCTTGGCATCGAAGGAGCGCTTGTAGTGCGCCACGTTGTCGTAGGCATGCTGCAGCGTCCAGCGCAGGCGCTGCAGCTGCAGGGCCTGGACTTCGTCGCGGCTGGCGGTTTCGATGGGCTCCAGGTCGCCTGGGGCAGGTTGGCGCACGGCCATGGATGTCTCCTGTGGGTCTAGGTAGGGGGGTCAGCGGCCGGCGGCATCCAGCGGCACGGTGGGCTTGCCCTTCATGCAGTACGAGCGGCCGCGGAACACGGCGATCGCTTCGCCGCGCTGGTTGTGCACGTTCACGTCGTACACGCCGGTGCGGCCGGCGAGCGAGACCTCGGTGGCCACGGCCGTGAGGCGGTCGCCCTCGCGTGCGGGTGCCAGGAAGTCGATGGACAGGCCCGAGGCCACGGTCATCTCGTTGCGCGCATTGCACGAGAAGGCAAACGCCGAGTCGGCCAGCGTGGTGATGAAGCCGCCGTGGCAGATGTCGAAGCCATTGAGCATGTCGGCGCGCACCGTCATCTCGAGCGTGGCCTGCCCCGGGCCGATGGACGTGATGGCGATGCCCAGGCCCTGCGTGGCGCGGTCGTTGGCCAGCATGCCGCTGCGCACATGCTCGGCGATGGCCTGGGGTTCGAGCGTGGAAGTGGTGGAATCCATGGGGTACTCAGCGGTCTTTGAACACGGGAGCGCGCTTGCCGATGAAGGCTTCGACGCCCTCGCGGTAGTCGGCGGAAGCCCCCAGCGTGCGCTGCAGTGCAGCCTCGTGCGCCAGGGCCTGGCCGAAGTCCATCTGCGCAGCGGCATCCATGGCTTTGCGCGTGGCCACCAGGGCCTTCACGGGCATGGCGGCCAGGCGCTGGGCCAGGGCCTGGGCCTCGTCCTGCAGGGCCGCGTCGTCCACGCATCGCCAGATCAGGCCCAGGCGCTCGGCATCGGCCGCGGGCAGCTTGTCGCCCAGCAGCGCCAGGCCCAGGGCCTGGGCGCGGCCGACCAGACGTGGCAGCAGCCAGGTGCCGCCGGTGTCGGGCACCAGGCCGATCTTGGTGAAGGCCTGGATGAAGCTGGCCGAGCGCGCGGCCAGCACCACGTCGCAGCCCAGGGCCAGGTTGGCCCCGGCGCCCGCAGCCACTCCGTTGACGGCGGCGATGACCGGGATGGGCATGCTGCGGATGCGCTGGCACAGAGGGCCGTAGAACTTGTCGATCACCTCGCCCAGGTCCTTGGCCGGTGCACCGGGCGTGAGGTCGGGCGCCACGGCGGGGTCGGCCAGGTCCTGGCCGGCGCAGAAGGCCCGGCCCGTGCCCGTGAGTACAACGCAGCGCACCTCGGCGTTGGCCGCAGCGGCATCCAGGGCTGCCAGCAGCTGCGCATGCAAATCGGCGGTGAAGCTGTTCAGCGCGGCCGGCCGGTTGAGCGCCAGTGTTTGCACGGCGCCCGACTGCGTTACGAGGACCAGGGGTTCGGACATGGATGCTCCTGCCTGCCAGGGGTGAGGGAAAGTGGTCTTGACCGATCGTAAACATTATTGACCGACCGTTCGGTAGAGAATAAACTTTCCACAACCCTGATGCAAGTCAAACCCCTCAGGGCAAACCCTAAACGGAGACAAATACATGCCCCTGTTCGATACCCACCGCGCCCTGCTCGACGGTGCCCTTGGCGCCCTGGCCACGCGCGGCCACTGGACGCCCTTCCCCGAAGCGCCCTCGCCCAAGGTCTATGGCGAGACTGGCCAGGCCGATGGCCAGGCGGCGGTGAATGCCCTGCTGGGCAAGGACTTCCCGCTGCAGCAGCCCGGCGAACAGGGCCGTTTGGCCACGGAGCGCTCTCCTTATGGCGTAACGCTCGACGTGCGCTACCCCGATTGCGACGTGCACGCGCTGCTGGCCGCAGCCCAGGCCGCCGAACCGGCCTGGCAGGCGCTGGGTGCACGGGGCCGCGTGGGCGTACTGCTGGAGGCGCTCACGCGCATCCACCGCCGCAGCCACGAGATCGCGCATGCCGTGATGCTGACCACCGGCCAGGGCCCGATGATGGCCTTCCAGGCCGGCGGCCCGCATGCGCAGGACCGCGCGCTCGAAGCTATTGCCTACGCCTGGAAGGCCATGGCCGACGTGCCCGGCGAGGCGCTCTGGGACAAGCCCCAGGGCAAGAACCCCTCACTGGTGATGCAAAAGCACTACGAGATCGTGGGCCGCGGCGTGGCCCTGGTGATCGGTTGCGCCACCTTCCCGACCTGGAACACCTACCCCGGCCTGTTCGCGGCGCTGGCCACGGGCAACCCGGTCATCGTCAAGCCCCACCCCAACGCCGTGCTGCCGGCCGCGATCTCGGTGAACATCCTGCGCGAGGTGCTGGCCGAGCAGGGGCTGGACCCGAACACCGTGACGCTGGCCCTGAGCCCCCGCGCCGAAGACACGCAGGCCTTGGCCACGCACAGCGCGGTGGCCAGCATCGATTTCACGGGCAGCAACCAGTTCGGCCACTGGCTCATCGACAACGCCCGCCAGGCGCGCGTGTATGCCGAGATGGCCGGCGTGAACACCGTCATCATCGAATCCACCGACCAATACGCGGCCCTGCTGCGCAACCTGGCGTTCACACTGTCGCTGTACAGCGGCCAGATGTGCACCACCACGCAGAACATTCTGGTGCCGCGTGGCGGCATTGCCACCGACGATGGGCCCAAGAGCTTCGAGCAGGTGGGCGAAGACCTGGCCGCTGCGGTGACCGAACTGGCCTCGAACCCGCGCGTGGCCACCTCGGTGCTGGGCGCCGTGGGCTCGCCCGAGACCGTGGCGCGCATGCAGCAGGCGAGCAGCCAGGGCCGCCTGGTGCTGGCTTCGCGCGCCCTGCCCCACCCCGAGTTCGCCAGCGCGCAGATCCACACGCCGGTGATCGTGGCGCTGGAGCAGGCCGACAGCGCCATCTACGGCCAGGAATGCTTCGGCCCCGTGTCCTACCTGGTGGCCACCGATTCGGGCGCCGCCAGCCTGCAGGTGGCCGAGGCCACGCTGCGCACGCACGGTGCGCTGACCCTGGGCGTGTACTCCACGGACCGCGCCTACATCGATGCGGCCGTGGCCCTGGGCCGGCGCGCGCGCGTGGCCCTGTCCATCAACCTCACGCAGGGGGTGTTCGTGAACCAGTCGGCCTCGTTCTCGGACTACCACGCCACGGGCGGCAACCCGGCCGCCAACGCCAGCTACACCAACCTGGCCTTCGTGGCCGACCGCTTCGTGATCGTGCAGCGGCGCGAGCATGTGGCTGCGCCGGCCGCGCAGTAAGCGGCTTCAGCGCTGGGGCATGTCCTTGACGGAGTAGCCCAGGCTGACGGTCGCGTCTTCCGGTATGGCCGGCATGGTGGCGTTCCACGCCTCCCATGCCGTGCGCATGGCGGCCAGGCGCCCGGGGTCCACCTGGGCGCGGTTGGCGCGCTCGCGCTCGTCATCGGCCAGGTTGAAGAGGTAGTCGTTGCCGTCCACGCGCAGGTACTTCCACTCGCCTTCGCGCATGGCGCGCTGGCCGCGGTGGTTCATGCGCCAGAACAGCGGGCGCTCGCATTCCCAGTCGGCATCGCGCAGCAATGGCATCAGCGAGGTGCCGTCGAGCGGGTACTTCGCATCGGCGGCCACGCCGGCCGCGTCGAGCATCGTTGCGGACCAGTCCATGGTCATGCAGCTGTGCACGCTCTCGCCGCCCGGCGCGATCACGGCAGGCCAGTGGGCGATCCACGGAACGCGGATGCCGCCCTCGGTCAGGTCCATCTTGCCGCCCACCAGGGGCCAGTTGTCCGAGAAGCGTTCACCGCCGTTGTCGCTGGTGAAGACCACCAGCGTGTCGCGGTCGATGCCGTGGCGGGCCAGCGATTCCATGATGCGGCCGATGCCCTCGTCCATGTGGTGGATCATGCGGCGGTAGGTCTCGATGTTGCCGCCGTGCAGGTGGAACAGGTTGCCGCGCACCTCCTCGGCCAGCGCGGCATCGTCGCGTGTTTCCCAGGGCCAGTGCGGCGCCGTGTAGTGCAGGCTCAGGAAGAACGGCGTGCCCGCCTGGGCGCCCGGCGCCATGCGCTCCACGAAGTCCAGCGCATGGTCGGTGATCAGGTCGGTGAGGTAGCCGTCCTGCTGCGCCTCCTCCTCGCCCAGGTACAGGTCGTGCTGTCCTGCAGAGCTGCAGTGCGTGAAGTAATCCACCCCGCCCGACATGGGGCCGAAGAATTCCTCGTAGCCCGACTGCAGCGGCCCGAAGGCCGGCGGGTAGCCCAGGTGCCACTTGCCCATGAGCGCCGTGCGGTAGCCGCCCGCGCGCAGCAGCGAGGGCAGCGTGGGGTGCGATGGCGGCAGGCCCAGCGTGGTGCTGCCCCGGCTCTTGCTGTTGATGGGCTCCTCGGCCGCGCCGCGCAGCCGGTACTGGTAGCGCGCGGTCATCAGCGCAAAGCGCGTGGGCGAGCACACCGGCGAGTTGGAGTAGCCCTGGGTGAGCTTCAGGCCCTGCGCGGCCAGGCCGTCGAGCACAGGCGAGACCGGGCCGAAGGCGGCCTCGCGCCCGCCGTAGCAGCCCAGGTCGGCATAGCCCAGGTCGTCGGCGACGATGAAGAGGATGTTGGGACGTTGCTGCTGCATGGCGATCAGGGCTTGAAGCCGGAGCGCTGCACCACGGGTGCCCATTGCGCACGGTAGGCCTTGAGCATGGCCTCGGTCTGCGCCATGGTGCTGGCCACGGGCTCCATCTTGGCGGCCTCGAACTTGCGGCGGGTGTCGGGGTCCTTCATCACTTCGTATATCAGGCCGGACAGGCGCTCTGCCTGGGCCTTGGGCATGCTCATCGGCGCGAAGAAGGTGTTCCAGCCCGTGGCGGCCAAGTCCATGCCGCCTTCCTTGAAGGTCGGGATCTTGGGGTCCAGCGGGCTGCGCTTGGCGCTCGATACCGCGAGGATGCGGATCTTGCCTGCCTCGTGCTGGGGCAGCAGGGTGTCGAAGGTGTCGAAGGCCACGGGCACCTGGCCACCGATCAGGTCGTTGAGCAGGGGCGCCGAGCCGCGGTAGCCGATCACCTCGGCATTGACCTTGGCGGCATCGCCCACCATGAGGCCGAAGAAGTGCGGCAGGCTGCCGGTGGCGGGCACGCCGAAGTTGGCCTTGTCGGGGTTGGCACGCAGCCAGGCGATCAGGTGTGGCAGCTCGCGCACGGGCACGGCGCTGGAGACGGCCACGCCGAACTCGTAGCTGTTGACGTGGCTCACGGGGCGGAAGTCGCGCTCGGCGTCATAGCCCGCATCGGGGAAGACCAGCGGCGCCACCAGCATCACGGCCGGGTTGGCCAGCAGCAGCGCGGGCTGGTTGGCCGGCGCGCTCTTGACGGCCTGGGCCGAGAGGCGGCCACCGGCGCCGGTACGGTTCTCCACGATCACGGGCGAACCGAGCTTGGTCTGCAGCTTGTCGGCCACGATGCGGGCGACCCTGTCGCTGGAGCCGCCGGGCGCATAGCCGACGATGATGCGCAACGGGGCCTCCTGCGCATGGGCGACCAGGCTGGCCGACAGCGCGAGCGCGGCGGTGAATACTACGGAGGCAAGGGGTTTCCACATGGCGACGCTCCCGAATAACGATAGACGAAATGGCGCACTGTATCGGGCCCACAATGGATTGATCTAAACAACCATTGCCCGGACATACCCTCATGCCCGCACCCGCCACCCCTCCCCGGCTGGCCGACCCAGAAGCGGCCCAACACCTCCTGATGTACCGCCTGAACCGTCTTCTGGCCGTGGCCGGCAGCCTGGTGGTGCGCCTGTGCGAGGGCGGCTACGGCATCACGCGCCGCGAGTGGGGCCTGTTGATGTGGCTGGCCGAGCGCCCGGGCATGCCGCCGGCCGAGCTGGCCCTGCGCCTGGGGCTGGACCGTGCGCGCACTTCGCGCGCCATCACCTCGCTGCTGGCCAAGAAACTCATCACCCGCGATGCCATGCCGGGCGACCGGCGCCAGGCCGTGCTTTCGCTCACCCCGGCGGGCCTGGCGGTGCACGATGCGCTGTTTCCGCAGATCAAGGCGCTCAACCAGGGCCTGCTGGCCGGGCTGGATGCGGGCGCGGTCGAGGCGCTGGATGCCAGCCTGGCCCACCTGCAGCGCCAGGCCGAGGCCCTGGTGGCCACCCGCACCGATGTGCCGCGCACCTACCGGCTCAGGGGCGGGCGGCACATCGAGTAGGCCAATTCATTGGCCGATGTACAGGCAATCAAAGGGTTGTGCCACGCCAAAGGCGGCTGGTAACGCTATCCTGTGGCCACAGGTGCAGCGCGCACCTCCTCTCTACATATAAGAATCCACTCCGCATCCATGTCCACATCCACCTCGCTCTGGAGCCCCCTGCGCCAACCTGCATTCAGGGGCCTGTGGCTGTGCGGCGGGGTGTTCTTCATCGGCAGCGGCATGCAGACCATGGCGGCCGCCTGGCTGATGGTGGAGCTCACGGGCTCCTCTTTCCTGGCCGCGCTGGTGCAGACCGCGGTGTTCATGCCCATGTTCCTGCTGGCCCTGCCAGCGGGTGTGCTGGCCGACACCACGGATCGGCGCCGGCTGATCTCCGGCGCGCTGCTGGCGCAGATCGGCGCCTGCAGCCTGCTGGCCCTGCTGGTGCTGATGGGCTGGGGCGGGCCGGCCTCAGTGCTGTTCCTGGTGTTCGTGTGCGGCTGCTGCACAGCCGTGCTCACGCCGGCCTGGAACTCCTCGGTCATCGACCCGGTGCCGCGCGAGGAATGGCCGCAGGCCATCACCGCCGTGAGCATCGCCTACAACGCAGCGCGCGCCGTGGGCCCCACGCTGGCCGGGCTGGTGTTCGCACAGCTGGGGGCTAGCTGGGTGTTCGCCGTGGCGGCGTGCACCACCGTGGTGATGTGGGAATCCATCCGCCGCTGGCCCCCGCGCCCGCATGCCCCGACGCGGCTGCCGGCCGAGCGCCTGTGGGGCGGCACCCTGAGCGGCCTGCGCTTTGCCTGGCATTCGCGCATGATCCTGGCGCAGCTGGTGCGCGTGATGGCGTACAGCGCGGCGGGCTCGGCCCTCTGGGCGCTGCTGCCCGTGATCGCTCAGCGCCAGCTGGGCACGGGCGCCCAGGGCTTCGGGCTGCTCATGGGCTGCCTGGGCACCGGCGCCGTGGCGGTGGGCCTGGTCATCGGCAAGCTGCGCGCCCGTTTCAGCCTGGATGCCATCGTCAACGTGGCCTGCCTGGTGTTTGCCGGGGCGATGCTGGTGGCCGCGTTCTCGCACACCGCCTGGGTGGTGTACCTGGCCATGGTGCTGGGGGGCGCGGCCTGGATGTCGGCCATGTCCACCTTCAACACCGCTACCCAGGCCAGTGCCCCGCCCTGGGTGCGCTCGCGTGCGGTGGCCATGCACATGGTGGCGGCGCTGGGCGCCTTCGCCATGGGCTCGGCCTTCTGGGGTGCGGCCTCGGACATCGTGGGCCTCGCGCCCACCCTCTGCGTTGCTGCCGCCATCATGGGCGCCGGCCTGCTGCTGGCACGCCCCATGCCGCTGCGCATGGGTGCCCTGCACGAGGTGACGCAGGCAACCCCCTGGGATGAACTCTTCATCGAGGCCGAGCCCCTGCCCGAGGCCGGCCCGGTGGCCGTGGAGGTGGGCTACCGCATCGCGCCGGGCAACGACGCCGACTTCCTCGATACCATCAGCCGCATGAAGGCGCCGCGCCGGCGCGACGGCGCCACCTTCTGGCGCGTGTACAAGGACCTGGGCGAGCCCTCGCGCTATGTGGAGCGCTTCATCGTCGAGTCATGGGCCGACTACCTGCACCAGCGCGCCCGCGCCACCATGGCCGACCAGGCACTGGAGACCGAGGTGCGCGCCTACCTGGCGCCCGGCGAAGTGGCACGCATGTCGCATTACATCGCTGAACGGTAGCCTTCCACGCGCCCTGCGACAATCGGGGGATGAGCTTCGCCCCCCTCTCCAACGACACCTTCCTGCGCGCCTGCCGCCGCCAGGCCACCGATTACACCCCCCTGTGGCTGATGCGCCAGGCGGGCCGCTACCTGCCCGAGTACAAGGCCACCCGCGCCAAGGCCGGCAGCTTCATGGGCCTGGCCACCAATGTGGACTACGCGACGGAGGTGACGCTGCAGCCTTTGGCCCGCTTCCCGCTCGACGCGGCCATCCTGTTCAGCGACATCCTCACCGTGCCCGACGCCATGGGCCTGGGCCTGTCGTTCGCCGAGGGCGAGGGCCCCCGCTTTGCAAGGCAAGTGCGTGACGAAGCCGCCGTGGCCGCGCTGGCTGTGCCCGACATGGACAAGCTGCGCTATGTGTTCGACGCCGTCACCAGCATCCGCAAGGCACTGAACGGCCGCGTGCCGCTGATCGGTTTTTCAGGCAGCCCCTGGACGCTGGCCTGCTACATGGTCGAGGGCAAGGGCAGCGACGACTACCGCATGGTCAAGAGCCTGATGTACGCCCGCCCTGACCTGATGCACCGCATCCTGGCCACCAATGCCGATGCCGTGGCCGCCTATCTGAATGCACAGATCGACGCGGGAGCCCAGGCGGTGATGATTTTCGACAGCTGGGGTGGTGTTCTGGCCGACGGCGCCTTCCAGGAGTTCAGCCTGGCCTACACGGCGCGTGTGCTGGCGCAGCTCAAACGTACCGGCGTGGACGGTACGGACGTGCCGCGCCTGGTCTTCACCAAAGGCGGCGCCCTGTGGCTGGAAAACATGAAGCCGCTGGACTGCGAGGTGCTGGGCCTGGACTGGACGGCGAACCTGGCGCGCGCGCGTGCCCTGGTGGGGGGCGCCGTGGGCGGCCCGGGCAAGGCGCTGCAGGGCAATATCGACCCCAATGTGCTGTTTGCCCCGCCCGAGCAGATCGCCGTGCAGGCGCGCCGGGTGCTCGACAGCTTTGGCACGCCGCACACCGACCGCAGCAGCACCGGGCCCACGCACATCTTCAACCTGGGGCATGGCATCAGCCAGTTCACCCCGCCCGAGCATGTGGCGGCGCTGGTCGAGACCGTGCACCAGTATTCCCGCAGCCAGCGCGCAGGCTAAAAAAACCGCCCTCCAGCGCCAGGAATAGCCTGGGTTGTGCACACCAGCGGTGCATCTGCGAAAAAATCAATCGGGCCGTCTGCGTGACGGCCCTTTTTTTTCGCACTGCTGCAAGTGCTTGATTTGTATAGGTATTCACCGGGTGCACTTTTGCTGGGCAATCTACCGAAAGCACGGTTTTGCAAGGGTCGGCGGGCCAAACACCGGGGATATCAACAAAGTTATCCACAGAATTTCTGGATTTCTTGTGAAAACCCCGTGAAATCAAGCACTTGCAGCCGAAATGACATAAAACACTGGATATCGCCCCGCAGCACTAGCATAAAAACCAGGGCCAACCGCCCCTTGACGAACCGGGCCCACTGCACTTATGCACACAAAACGTGATGCGGCGCAGCAAAAGCCGCAGGCGTTGCCCTAGCACAAGAAAGCGCTGTAAAAATTCTCAGATGATTGATTCATATGGATTTTTTGACCCTGCCACTTTGACAGGCATTCTGTTGGAGCCCAGCACCCATGCGGCTTGCGGAGCCATGGAGACAGGATGTCAACAAAGTTATCCACAAAATCCTGGGATGACTTGGCAGAGTGCGGCGGAACCGACGGCCGGGTGATCCGCTCCGCCCCTGCGCCTGCACCGTGGGGTGCACCGGCCGAAAATGCAGCTGGCCCCCCCGGGCCCACTGATTTGGGTAAAAAAACGGTCAGAAAAGCCATCCCAGCACCAGGAATAGCCAGGGTTGTGCACACCGACAGCCCATCCTTGAAAAATTCTATCGCGCGGTTTCCACGGCAGCACTTTATTTTCACCATGTCGCAAGTGCTTGATTTGTATAGGCATCCACCGGTTGCACTTTTGGCAGGCAACCTAGCGAAAGCGCGGTCCTTCAAGGGCTGGCGGTCTGCGCACGGGAGATATCAACAAAGTTATCCACAGATTTCCTGAACTTCTCGGGAAACCCTTGATAAATCAAGCACTTGCGTGCGATATCGCAGAAATCAGTGGACATCTCGCCTTGCCGGCTAGCACAGAACGCACGCCCAATGTCCTCTTGACGAACCTAGCCAACTGCACTTATGCACACAAAACGTGATGCGGCGCAGCAAAAATTGGGTTGATGCCGCTAACACAAAAAATCGCCCAAAAAATCTTCAGATGATTGATTCATATGGATTTTTTGGCGCTGCCGGATTAACAGGCAATCTGTTCAGGCCCAGTATCCATGCGGCCTGTGCCGTGGTGAAGACAGGATGTCAACAAAGTTATCCACAGAATTGTGGGATGACTGGAAAAACGCAGCGCGATCATGCACTTGGCGCCCACATCGCCACAGGACATGAACTAGCGCACGCAAGCTGCGCAGGCCGCCCCGTGCGTCCGGCGACCTGGAGGATTCGCGTACGATTCCCGGTTGCCTTGCCGCTCCTGCGCGGTCGCCGCCCACCCCTGATTCCTTGACCTTGCCCCCCACCACCACCACCACCATCGTCCATGTGGCCCTGCACGCGCCCTCGCACAGCGGCGTGGGGGAGCTGCTGAGCTACGCCAGCCCCGAGGCCCTGCCGCCGGGCACGCTGGTGCGGGTGCCATTTGGCACGCGCGAGGTGCTGGGCGTGGTCTGGGACAGCGACGAAGCCACGGGCGAGCTGCCCGAGGGCGCCACCATGCGCGCCGTTGCCGGGGTGCTGGCCGGCGTGGCGCCGCTCGATGCACCCTGGCGCCGCCTGGTGGGGTTTGCGGCACGCTACTACCAGCGCTCGCTGGGCGAGGTGGCCCTGGCGGCCCTGCCGCCGCAGCTGCGCGACCTGGGACCGGAGCAACTGGCCCGGCGCCTGCGCCGCCCGGCCGCGCCCGTGGGTGACACCAGCCAGGACCTGCCCACCGTGGCCCTGACGCCCGAGCAGGAAAGCGCGCGCGCGCAGATCGCCGCCGAAAAAGGCCCGTTCGTGCTGTTCGGCAGCACCGGCAGCGGCAAGACCGAGGTCTACCTGCGCTGCGTGCAGGAGGTGCTGGACGCCGACCCCAGCACCCAGGCCCTGGTGATGGTGCCCGAGATCAACCTCACCCCCCAGCTCGAAGAGCGCTTCACCGCCCGTTTCGCGCCCCGTTTCGGCGCCCAGGCCGTGGTCTCGCTGCACAGCGGCATGACCAACCCGCAGCGCCTCAAGAGCTGGCTGGCCGCGCACAGCGGCACTGCGCGCATCGTGCTGGGCACGCGCATGGCGGTGTTCGCCAGCCTGCCCGGGCTGCGCCTGATCATCGTGGACGAGGAGCATGACCCGAGCTACAAGCAGCAGGAAGGTGCCCGCTACTCCGCACGCGACCTGGCCATATGGCGCGGGCGCGAGCAGGGAGCCAAGGTGCTGCTGGGTTCGGCCACGCCCTCACTGGAAAGCTGGTACGCCAGCCGCCCGCCTACGCCCGAAGACCCGGAGGGCGGCCGCTACCTGCGCCTGCACATGCCCAGCCGCATCGGCGCGGGCCAACTGCCGCGCGTGCGCCGGGTGGACATGAACCAGCAGCCCCGGCGCGCCGTGTTCACCGCCCCCTTGCTGGCCGCCATCACCGAGCGGGTGCAGCGCGGTGAGCAGAGCATGATTTTGCTCAACCGCCGCGGCTACGCCCCCGTGCTGCACTGCGCCGACTGCGGCTGGAAGAGCGACTGCCCCCACTGCAGCGCGCACCAGGTGTTCCACAAGACCGACCGCACCCTGCGCTGCCACCACTGCGGTTACACCGTGCGCGTGCCGCGCCACTGCCCTACCTGCGGTAGCCCCGACATCTTGTCCATGGGCCGGGGCACCGAGCAGCTGGAGGAGCAACTGGGCGGCCTGCTGTCCGAGGTGCTGCGCCCCGACGGCTCGCCCGCGCGCATCGCCCGCATCGACGCCGACACCACCAAGGCCAAGGGCGCACTCGAGAGCCAGCTGGCGCAGGTGCACTCGGGCGAGGTCGACGTGCTGGTGGGCACGCAGATGATCGCCAAGGGCCACGACTTTCGCCGCATCACCCTGGTGGCGGCGGTGCAGCCCGACGGCGCGCTGTTCTCCAGCGACTTTCGTGCGGCCGAGCGCCTGTTCGCCCTGCTGATGCAGGCCGGCGGGCGCGCCGGGCGCGACGCGGCCTACATGGCCGCCCAGGGCGGAGCCCCCTGCGAGATGTGGGTACAGAGCTTTCACCCCCAGCACGCGGTGTTCGAGGCGCTGCGCACGCACGACTACCCGGCCTTCGCCGCCCAGCAGCTCCAGGAGCGCCAGGAGGCGGGCATGCCGCCCTTCGCCTACCAGGCCCTGGTGCGCGCCGACGCCCGCACTCAGGAAGTGGCCCAGGGCTTCCTGACCGCCGCCAGTGCCGCCGCCCGGGAGCATGGCCTGCCGGGGCTGGACCATGTCACCCTGTACCCGCCGGTGCCGCTGACCATCCAGCGCATCGCCAACGTGGAGCGTGCCCAGATGCTGCTGGAAAGCCCGAGTCGGGCCGCCCTGCAGCGTTTTCTGGCCACCTGGCAGCCGGTGATGCAGGCAACGCGCAGCGATGCGGCCCACAAGGGGCTGATCCGCTGGCTGGTGGATGTGGACCCTCTGGCTATTTGATGCCCCCTGAGGCGCTTCGCGCCTTCCACCTCAGGAGGACGCCCCCAGCGCGGCGGGGCGGCCCTTGCGCGGGGGCACTGGCCTGGACTACCCCGCTTCATGGACCACAGGTGGCACCCGACACATTGACCCCCGGTACGATCAACCCCAAGCCCCTCCATTAACAGGAACTCGTCTTTGTTACGCGCCCCGGCACAAGCCCACCCATGCAGGGGGTGCCCCGGGAAAGGCGAACAAACTACAATGCCGGGTGGTGCCAGAACGCCCCCAGCCCGTGGCTGGACGGGTCGCGCAGCGCCCATGCCACAGGCCTCGGGCTGCTGGCAAACCCCTTTTCACCCCAAGTCCCCCGTGCCGAACCGGCCATTCCCATAGCAACTATGAGCAGTCTCCCCATCGGCACCGATGACGCCGGCAACCAGGAAGCAGAGCTTCTGGCCCAGTTCGCGCGCAACCTGAAGGTGCCGCTGCTCAACACCATGACGCATGCGCTGCAGGACGTGGCCCCCATCGAGGGGCTGTCGCCGGCCTTCCTGCGTTCCAACTCTCTGCTACCTTTCTCGGTGTCGGACGAGGTGGTGCACATCGCCTCCAGCGTGCCGGTGCAACTGGCGGCGCTGGATGCCCTGAAGCAGTTCTTCAGCGTGCCGACGCGCCTGCACCTGGCGCCACGCATGTGGATCCACTCTGGCCTGGACCAGATCTACCGGCCCGAAAACGCCAACCTCGCCGCCTTCGATGACGAGAACGCCTCGGGCTCCGACAACCAGGACGACGACCTCGAAACCCTGAAGGCCCTGGCCGAAGACGCCCCCGTGGTGCGCCTGGTGCAGTCGCTGCTGCTGCGCGCGGTGGAAAGCCG
The DNA here is from genome assembly GCF_964253575.1 of Acidovorax sp. LjRoot118. Taxonomy (NCBI): domain Bacteria; kingdom Pseudomonadati; phylum Pseudomonadota; class Betaproteobacteria; order Burkholderiales; family Comamonadaceae; genus Acidovorax; species Acidovorax sp. LjRoot118. Next base: position 6,794,724 of record NZ_CAXURB020000001.1, on the reverse strand, counting down.
GGCGTCGGATTTGCACCTGGAAGTCTCGCAGCAGAAGTTTCGCGTGCGCTACCGCATCGACGGCGTGCTGTTCGACGCCGAATCGCCCCCCCGGCGCATGTACATGGCGTCCATCTCGCACCTGAAGCTGCGCGCCAAGATGAACATCGCCGAGCGCCGCCTGCCCCAGGACGGCCGCATGAAGATGGAAGTCGGCGGCCGCCAGATCGACATGCGCGTCTCCACCGTGCCCACGGTGTACGGCGAAAGCATGGTCATCCGCCTGCTGGACCAGGGCCCCGGCATGATGGGCATGGACTCGCTCGGCCTGAACGCCGAGGCGCTGGCCATGCTGGAGGCCGCCATCGTGCAGCCGCACGGCATGATCCTCGTGACCGGCCCCACCGGCAGCGGCAAGACCAGCACGCTGTACGCCTCGCTGGGCAAGGTGAACCTGCCGGGCAACAAGATCATCACTGTGGAAGACCCGGTCGAGTACCAGATCGACGGTATCAACCAGATCCAGGTCAAGTCGCAGATCGACCTGACGTTTGCGAGCGCGCTGCGCTCCATCGTGCGGCAGGACCCGGACATCATCATGGTCGGCGAAATCCGCGACCGCGAAACGGCCGAGATCTCGATCCAGTCCGCCCTCACGGGCCACCTGGTGTTCTCGACCCTGCACACCAACGATTCGTTCGGCGCACCCCACCGGCTCATGGAGATGGGGGTGGAGAGCTACCTCATCGCCTCCTCGGTGGTGCTCATCGTGGCACAGCGCCTGGTGCGCATGATCTGCCCGCACTGCCGGGAGGGCACCACGCCCACCTCGGCCGACCTCTTGTTCCTGGCCGAAGAAGGCGTGCAGGCGCACCAGGTGACCGAGCTGTTCCACGGCAAGGGCTGCCACCACTGCGGCCAGTCGGGCTACATCGGACGCACGGGCATCTATGAAATGCTGCCCATGACCACGGCGATCAAGGAAGCCATCATCCAGAAGCTGGCCGCCGAAGGCGTGCGCCGCAAGGCCATCGAGCAGGGTGTGCGCACCATGCGCGCCGACGGCATCAGCAAGGTGCTGGCCGGCGTGACCACGCTGGAAGAGCTGGCGCGCGTCACCCGCCAGGAGATGACGTGAGACCCCGCCCCAGTGCAGCGGGCGCCAGCCAGCCGCCCCTGGCCGATGCCGGCAGCCCGCTGCCTGCCGACACCGCCCAGCACCTGCCGCTCGCGGCCGACGCGAAGCCGGCCGCGTCCGGCATCTCCTGGACGGCCTCGCTCGGCGGCGGCAGCAAGCGCGTAGGCATCAAGCATGTGCTGGCCATGACGGAGCAACTGCTTACTTTGCTCGATGCCGGCCTGCCGCTGGACCGGGCGCTGCACATCTGCCAGAGCAGCATCGAGCAACCCTTCTTTCGCGGCGTGATGCAGGCCGTGGTGGTCGATGTGGAAAAAGGCAATTCGCTGGGCGATGCCTTCATGCGCCACCCCTCGGTGTTCCCGCGCCTGTACGTGAACATGGTGCGCGCGGGCGAGGAAGGCGGCGTGCTGCCCGTGGTGATGCAGCGGCTGGTGGAGTTCTATACACGCAGCATCGAGTTCCGCTCGTTCCTGGTCACCTCGTCCATCTACCCGGTGCTGCTGTTCTTCTTCGGCGTCAGCGCACTGCTCGGGCTCACGGTGTTCGTGCTGCCCAAATTCGGCCAGATCTTCACCGACATGCACCAGGAGCTGCCCATGGCGGCGGCCGTGCTGATCGGCACCGGCGAGTTCCTGAAGACCTACGGCCTGTACATCCTGGCGGTGATCGCGCTGGCCCTCACCGGCTTCGTGATGGCCCTGCGCGACGAGAAATGGCGCGAGCGCTGGCAACTGCTGCTGCTGCGCATGCCCGTGCTCGGCCCCCTGCTGCTCAAGATCCAGCTGGCCCATGTGTGCCGCACCTGGGGAACTCTATTGGCCAGCGGGGTTCCGATACTCACCGGCATGCGCATCGTGCGCGAGCTGACCGAGCACATCCCCCTGCGAAAGGCACTCGACCGGCTGGTGCGTGCCGTGCAGGAAGGCAAGGGCGTATCGGGCCCGGTCCGGGCGGACCCGTTCTTTCCCCGCCTGCTGGGCCAGCTGGCCGCGGTGGGCGAGGAATCGGGTGCGCTCGATGCCATGCTCGTGAAGGTGGCCGACCAGTATGAGAAAGACATCCAGAAGGCCACCCGCAACCTGGTGGCGCTGTTCGAGCCCATGATGATCCTGCTGATGGGCGGGCTGATCGGCACCATCGTGGTGTCGATGCTGACCGCCATCTTCTCGATCAACGACATGCCCCTGTGAATGAACAAGTGAAGTAGCAAGTAGGTTTTTTCAATGCATATCCCCTTCCAGATCCCTTCCCGCAAGCCCTCGCTGCGCCGCGCCGGCGGCTTCACGCTGATCGAGTTGCTGATCGTCATGGTCATCCTGGGCCTGCTGGCCTCGCTGGTCGGCCCACGCCTGTTCGGCCAGCTCGACGCCTCCAAGGTCAAGGCCGCGCGCACCCAGATCGAAATGCTGGGCGCCGCCATGGACACCTACCGCCTGGACATGTCGCGCTACCCGAACACCGACCAGGGCATCGCCGCCCTGTCGGACAAGCCGGCCGACGCGGCCGAGGCCGCCCGCTGGCGCGGCCCCTACCTCAAGAAGAAGGTGGACAAGGACCCCTGGGGCAACAGCTACGTCTACCGTTCGCCTGGCGAAAAGAGCGACTACGAGATCTCGTCCCTGGGCGCCGACGGCAAGGAAGGCGGCACGGGCGACGACGCCGACATCCGCAGCTGGGAATAAGCCATCCCGGAGCCAGTGCGGTTGCGCATGAAGAAAATAGTGCCCCCGCGCTCCGCCGCTGCGCGGGTCGCTGCCCCCCGAGGGGGTGGCTTTTCGCCTTGGGGCGGCCCGGCGGCGAAAGCATCCGCCGGTTTCACGCTGCTAGAACTGCTGCTGGTGCTGGTGCTCGTGGGCATCGGCACGGGCCTGGCCATGGTCTCGGTGGACCAGTTGGCCGGCCGCGCCGAGGAGCGCCGTTGGCTCGACCGCACGCAGCAGGAGCTCAAGCGCCTGCGCAACCGGGCCGTGCTCAGCGGCGCATCGGTCGAGGCCACGCTGTACTTCGACTCGGGGCGCATCGCCACAGCAGCCGGCAATGTGCTGGAGCTGCCCGGCAGCTACCGCTTCGTCGCCAGCCCCGACACCCGCCCGCGCACGGCTGCCACGGCCACCCGTGCCGAAGACGAAACATTGCAACTCCTGTTCTACCCCGATGGCACCGCACAGGAGGCGGCCTTCCTCGTGCGCACCCCCTCGGGCGTGCAGCAGCAGTTCCGCATGGCCCGCATCAGCGGGCGCATTGAAAGAAAAGATGCCGCGCCGACAGAGCAGTAAGCCCTTGCCGGCCCGGCCACGCCCCATGCAGCAGCAGCTCGGCTTCACGCTGCTGGAGGTGCTGGTGGCCATGGTGCTGATCGGCTTTGGCCTGGCGATCGCGTTCACCGCGATCTCGGGCACGGCGCGTCTGGACGACAAGATCAACGGCCACACGGCCGCCATGGCACTGGCCCAGGCCAAGCTTGACGAAGCGCTGGCGAGCCCCACCTTCAGCGTCGCCGACGACGCCGTGGACCAGGGCTATGCGGGCACCGATTTCGGCTACCGCATCCACCTGCGCCCGTTCGAGGCGCTCACGCGCGCCCAGCAGGAGCGGATTCCCGCCTTCCGGCAAAAGCTCGAAGAGGTGGAGGTCGAGGTCTTCTGGGGCCCCAAGGGCAACCAGCAGGTCTACCGGCTGAACAGCTACCGCCTGGCACCGCCCCCGCCGGGCGAGCGCGCGGCAGGCGGCGCGGCCCCCACGTCGTCGACCCCGCAGAACCCGCAAAACCCCGTGCGGCCCACGCCATGAGGAGCCAGCGCAGCCATCCCCTTGCAGGCACCCAGACCGGCTTTACGCTGCTGGAGTTGATGGTGGCGCTCGCCATCTCGGCCGTGGTGGCGGTGATCGGCGCATCGGCCATGTCCACCGCGCTCGACTTCTATGGTCGCAACAACGACCGCGCCCGCTCGCGCGAAGAAGTGCGCGGCGCCGAGCGCATCCTGCGCCATGAATGGACCACCCGTGGCATCGCCGTCAAGGGCAGCGCCACCACGCTGGAGTTCGACACCCTGCACCCGGTGATGGGCACGCCCGGGGCGGCTCCGGCCATTGCGCGTGTGGAATACGCCTGCGAAACCGCCGAAGGCGGCGGCACCATGGTGCTGGTGCACCGGGTCAAGACGCTGGCTGTGGCCACCACCAACAACAGGCAACCGGCCCCGACGCTGCTGGACACCAGCGTGCTGGCCTCGGGCCTGCGCATGTGCGCCTTCTCGTACCTGACCCGCATGCCCAACCGCGAAGGCAAGCCCATCCCGACCTGGCTGGCCAAGTGGGAACAACTGCGCCAGCCACCGGACCTGCTGCGCCTGGGGCTGTCGGGCGTGCGCGACGACATGCCGGCCCTGGTGTACAGCGCACGCGGCGAGGCGACTGCACCATGACCCCGCGCACCCTGCAACACATCAGGCACCTGCAGCGCCGCACCGGCCATGGCGCGGCCGAGCGCGGCTACATCCTGCTGTTTGCGCTGGGCCTGATGGCCGTGGTGACCACGGTGGTGCTGGGCGTCTCGGTCTCGCTGCGCCTGGACGCCCAGTTGCTCGCCCGCGAAAAAGAAGCACTGCAGGAAGGCTATGTGCTGCAGTCGGCCGCCGCGTACACCGCCCTGCAGCTGGGCGTTGCCTCGGCCGTGGCGGGCACCAACCCGCCCTTGCCCGAAGAAGTGCGCCGCAACTGGCCGCTTTGGCGCCTGCCCGAACCGGGTGCGCCGCCCGCCGCTGCACCGGGCACGGCCCCCTCATCCCGCGGCACGGCGGCAGCGGCCGCTGCCGGCACCACGCCCACGGCTCGCTACGAAGCCACGCTGGGCCGCCAGCCCTTCACGGCCGAGTTGCAGGACGCCAGCGGCCTGCCCGACGCCAACGACCTTACCGCACAGGAGTGGGAGCGGCTGTTTGCGCTGCTGGGCACGGCCCCGGAGCGTGCCCGCGAGCTGGCGCTGCTGACCATGGAGTTCAAGAACCGGGTGATGGATGCGCGCGGAACGACCGGATTTTCAAGCATGCGAGAATTGACGGATTGGAACGAGATACCGCGCTCCCTGGTGCGGGGCGGCACGACCCAGGTTCCCGTGGGTTTGCAGGACCTGCTGGTGGTAGGCACCAAGAACCGCAAGGTGCGGCTGGACACCACGCCCGTCGTGCTGCTGCGGACCCTGGGCAATCTCACGGACGACCACCTGCAGCGGCTGGCCACCATGCGCCGCTCGGGCACCCCCATCACGGCAGCGCTGGCCCAGCAGTGGACCGCCGGCACGGGCCTGATCGCGGCTGACATGGCGGGCCCGCCCACGGCCGCCAAGGCGCGGTTGCGCCTTGGGGGGCCCCGGCCCACGGGTGCGACCCTGGTGGCGACCCTGGTCCAGCAGGGTGGAAAGTACAGCGTGGTGGACTCCGTTGTCGATGTAAGCGCCCGCTGACCATTGCCGGCCCCGGGACCGACCGAACACCCGAAGGCAGCCCGAAAAGAACACCTCGATCAGATTGAAACCTCAACCGATGCGCAATTTTTCCCCCTCAGCCGGCTGGCGCCACCAGCTCGTGCTCTCCCTCTCACCGCACAGCCTGTGCATCCTGCATTTCTACCGCGGGCTGCTGGGCTGGAAGCGTGCGCATGAGCTCTCGGTGCCCCTGCCCGAGGGAGACGGGTTTTCGTCGCAACTGCAGCAGCAACTGGCCGACTGCGTGACGCGCTGGAAGATCCCGCCAGCCACGCGCACGCACTGGGTGCTGGCCGGTGACATCCTGGGCATCGTGCCGCCCAGCACGCAGGGCGCAGGCGCGCCGCCCTCGCTGCCCTTCCCGGCGAGCGACACGCGCACGCAGGTGGACGCCTTCGGCGGCGCCGAGGGCACCTCGCTGATGTGGATGCACAAGGACTGGGTGACCGAGATCGAGCGCATCAGCAGCGCCTGCCGCCTCGACCTGGTGGAGCTGTACGCCCGCGCCCAGCTGTTCCAGCGCATGGCGGCCAAACAACCCGCCTCGCTGCGCGCCGTGGTCGAGGCCGATGCCTCGGACCAGTACCTGCATGTGTACGGCGCCAACGGCACCATGCTGCGCACCCGCGTGCTTGACGCGGGCGACACCAACGAACACCTGGCCCAGACCCTGCAGGTGGAACTGGCCGCCCTGGGCGCGCCGGCCTACACCGCACCCGGCCGCCCGGTGCAACTGACCACGCCCAAGGGCTACGCCGCCGAGCCGCAGACCTGGGCCGACTACCAGCACCACGTACTGCCCGCGGCCTCCCACAGCGACCTGCTCGAAAAACTCTGGCGCTCGGACCAGGGCGGCATCATCGTGCGCCACACGCACAACGACATGGTGCAGGCGCTCAAGGTGCTCAGCGTGGGGCTGGGCGCCGCCGGCCTGGCGGGCCTGGCGCTCATGGTTTGGCACGACGGGCGCCTGGTGCGCCAGATCGAGGAAGGCCGCGACCGCGTGCGCAAGGACCTGCCCAAGGTCGAGGCAGCCAAGCTGCTCAAGGCCCGCACGCTGCGCATGGCCGACGCGGTCCAGGCCGTCAACACGGCGCGCGAAGCACCCTCCGCATTGGGCCCGTTCTCGCAATTGGTTGCGTATTTCCCGCCGCCTCCGGCCACTTTGCAGTACTTCAGCTCCGACAATGGCGTGGTCGCGCTGGCGGGCCAGGGCAATGAAGCGAGCGTGAAATGGCTGCAGGAGCGGCCGCTCGCAGGCTTTGGCGCCTGGACCGACTTCCCCGTGCCCGAATACCTGGCCGCCAGCACCCCGCAGATCCACCTGCAGTCGCGCAAGGAAGCGCCCAAACCCATTGTTCCCGCACCGGCACAGCCACCCGCATCGGGGGCCTCCCAACCATGATGAAGCGCGATCTCAAGCGGGTGCATGCCGCCCACGGCATCAAGTACTTTGCCTTTCCCGTCGTTGTGCTGCTGCTGATTGCCGCACTCGTGGACCAGCGCCTCACGGGCTACCTGGAGCACCGCGAGCAGGCCAGCGACCTGCAGACCCTGTTGGAAAGCAACCAGAACACCCTGGACCTGGACAAGAAGGTGCAGGCCAACGCCGAACAGGTGGGCGGCAGCTACACGCCCGTGCAGGCGCAGCTGTTCGTGGCCAATGACATCACCGACTCCGTCAACGCCATGCAGCAGCAGGTGACCAAGCTGCTGCAGGGGCTGTACTTCGACAACATCGACCTTTCGGACTTTTCGGATGCACCCAAGGGCAGCATCTCGCGCATGTCCCTCACGGCGCGCTTCAACGGCGTGCCCCAGCAGTTGCCGCGCCTGCAGATCGCCCTGGCGCAGTCGCCCACCCTGCTGGTCATGGACAAGGTCGAGATCAAGGTGGTGGACGACACCCAGCGTGGCGGTCAGCAACTGCACATCGTGGCCCGGTTTTCCGGCCTGCACATGAAGCCGCTGCCCGAGGCCGCCGCCCCTGCTGCGCCTGCAGCCGCTGCCCGAAAATAAATCGAAACCCAGCCGAACTGCTGAATTTCAGAGACTGCAATGAAAAAATCCATTCCTCCCATGCTGCGCAAACTGACCGCTGTGAGCATGCTCCTGCCCACACTGGCGGCCACGCAACTGGCGATGGCCCAGCAGGCACCGATCAACCCCTTCACCGGCCAGCCCATGCCTGCAGTGCCCAGCGGCAGCGGTACCCCCGTGCCCGGAGGCTTCAGCCTGCCCGGCATCACCATGCAGCCCCCGCAGGCGGGCGGTGCTGCTGCACCGGCCGCAACACCGGCAACGGCCCCTGCCGCCACGCCCGGTGCGGCAGCACCTGCCATGCCGGCCCCCATGGCCATGCCCGCCTCTGGAGTCGCCACAGCGCCTGCGGGCGGCAACCCCGGCGCGGTGCTGTCCAACACGCCCAACCCGGGCGTGACGCTCAAGTTCGACAATGCCGACATCTACGAAGTGATCCAGGTCGTGCTCGGCGAAGTGCTCAAGCTCGACTATGTGATCGACCCCACCGTGCAGGGCCGCGTCACGCTCAAGAGCACCGGCGCCATCAGCATGGCCGACATCTACAGCACGCTGGAGACGGCGCTCGCGGCAAGCAACATCTCCATCGTGCGCCAGGGCAAGGTCTACAAGGTGCTGCGCGACACCAATGCCGTGCGCGACAGCGGCATCGGCCAGGGCGTGGGCCCGGCCTCGTCGGTGATGCAGATCATTCCGCTGCAGTTCGTGCAGGCCAACCAGCTGGCCAACACCCTGCGCGGTTTCGTCGGCGCGCAGGCGGCCATCACCAACGACCCGTCCAACCGCTACCTCATCGTGGTCGACCGTGCGGCCAACGTCGAGAAGATCGTGGAGATGGTCAAGACCCTGGACTCCGACTACGTGAGCCAGGTGCAGATCAAGCTGTTCCCGCTGGCGCACAGCGAAGCGGCCGACGTGGCCAAGGAGCTTGACGCCATCTTCAAGACCTCGGGCATCTTCAACAAGGCCGGCACCGACGCCAATAAGACCTACTTCCTGCCCGTGGCGCGCATGAATGCGGTGATGGTGGCTGCTGCGAATCCGGCCCTGCTGCAGACGGCAGAGCAGTGGATCAAGACGCTGGACGCCGAGCCGCGCAATGGGCTGGGTTCGTTCGTGCATGTGTATCCGGTGGCCAATGGCAATGCGGCGAATCTGGCGAGCTTGGTGACGCAGATTTTTGGCGGGTCTGCTCCTACGCAGAACAATGCGAATACCGGCGCTTCGGGGTTGCCATCAGCATCAGGAACGGCCTTCGGTTCGGCTACGGGTGCAACCGGTAGCAGCACCGGCCTGGCAGGTGCAGCCGCCGGTGGCACCAACAACCAGAACAACAGCTCCGCAGCGCGAACCATCGAACGGGGCAACACGCCTTCGCAAGGCACAACGGGCACCGCCCCTGGCTTGGGTGGCTCGGTGCAGGTGATTGCCGACACCGAAACCAACACCCTAATCGTTCGCGCATCGCCACAGGACTACCAGCAAGTGCGGAAAGTGCTGGAACGACTGGATGCATCGCCGCGTCAGGTCTTGGTACAAGTGATGGTTGCCGAAGTCACCTTGACTGATGCATTGCAATACGGCGTGGAGTGGTGGATAAAATCTGCTTTGAGCACCGGAGGCAAAAGCTGGCCGGGCTTCTTTGGACTTGACGGCTCCCCTACTCCTTCAGCGGCAGGTGCGGTTTCCATTGCTGGCGCAACGCCGACAGTTACCGGTACCGGCTCTGGCCTGAATTACGCTGTTTTTGGCAGCGCTGGTCAAGTGATTGGTCTGCTCAACGTGCTCGCAAAAGACACCAACGTGAACGTGATGTCCACGCCACACGTGTTGGCGAGCGATGGAAAGATCGCCAAGATCGAGGTGGGCCGTGAAGTTCCAATCGTCACCCAAACTGTATCCACGCCTAGCAGCAGCTTGCTCGGCACTTCGAATTCCACCTCCAACTCCGTGCAATACCGCCCCACCGGCATCCTGTTGGAAGTCAAACCAAGCATTACATCCACAGGACGCATCACACTCAGCATCTCGCAAGAAGTGAGCAATCTGGGTGACCCGGTCAGGGCGGGCGGGGTCGACTATCCGAGCTTCCAGAAGCGCAAAGTCACGACGGATGCGACGATTGAAGATGGCAAAACCATCATGCTTGCCGGCCTGATTGAGCAGAGGCTTGAGAACACTGGCAACGGAATTCCTGTGCTCAAGGACATTCCAATGGTTGGTGGGTTATTCGGAAATACGAGCAAGAGCAAGAACAAGACTGAACTGCTGATCACGATTACCCCCTATATCATCAACAATCGTGAAGAGGCAGATCGTTTGGCGGGCAGCTTTCAGGAGAGCCTGCAAAAGCTCCGCGTGATGCTGCAGGACAAAGACAATGCGGGGATGGCTCCCAACCTAGGCCGCGACGCACCCGTACGCAGCCAGCAAAAACCTGCTGCCCTGCCAGCACCGCAGATCCAGAACAGCGAAGCCTTCGTCAACTGATCCCGCTGGTACCAAAAGCAAAACAGCCCACTTCGGTGGGCTGTTTTGCTTTGCAGGCCCTCAGGTCAACAAGGCCACCGCCCCTGAAAAGCTCAAAAACGCCAGCGCCGTAGACACCAGAATGATCCGCGCCACGCGCCCGTTGTTGGCGCCAAAGCGCTCGGCCAGCAGCGACACGTTGCTGGCGCTGGGCAGGGCCGCCACCAGCACCAGCACGGTAAGTGCAAACGGCGTGAGCGGCACGCCCATGGCCATGGCTACCGTGCCAGCGCCCCAGACCAGCACCGGGTGCACCAGCAGCTTGGCCAGTGCCACCGGCACGTACTCGCGCGCGGGCACCTGCTCGTGCTGGTTCATCTGCGAGCGGGCCAGCACCGCGCCGATGGTGAACAGTGCCACGGGCGAAGCCGCATCGGCCAGCATGGCCACGGTGCGGTCCACCGGGCCGGGGAGCTTGAAGCTGAGCGCCGATGCCAGCGCACCGAGGGCGATGGACCAGGGCATGGGATTCGCCACCATGCCCTTGAAGGCATTGCGCAGCGCCACGCCCACGCCATGCGTGCCCGCGCCGTCCAGGCGCGAGAGGGCGATGCACAGCGAGCTGGTGACCAGCATGTCCACCGCAATGGTCACGATGGCGGGCCCCGCGGCCTGCGCACCCAGCAGCGCCACCAGCAGCGGCACGCCCATGAAGCCGGTGTTGGGGAACGCAGCCACCAGCGCGCCGAAGGCCGCGTCGTTCCAGCCGATGCGCCCGCGGCGCGTGAACGCCACCGTTCCCACCACCATGACCAGCGCGCACAGCACATAGACACCGGCCACGGCCGGATCGAGCAGTTGCGCAATGGGCGTGCTGGCGCCAAAGCGGTACAGCATGCAGGGCAGCGCGAAGAACAGCACGAAGGCGTTGAGCCCCGGAATGGCCGGCTGCGGCAGCACGCCCCGCCGTGCGGCCAGGTAGCCACACAGCACCAGGGCAAAGAAGGGGAAGGTGATGAGAAGGACGGAGAGCACGGAAGATATTGTCGGGCGGCCCGGGGCATGCCGAACTGCACCGTCAGCGCAGAGTCAGGCGGGAGCCATCGCCTGTTGCGAGGCCGCGTGCGGAACCACTACCTACTGCTTGCGCTGGATGATGAGGTTGCGCTTGGCGTCTTCGGGGTAGGCAAACGTGATGGCGCCGTTCTTCACCGCGCCAATCACCAGCATGTTGCGCGTGATGGCGTCCTTGTCGGCGGTGCTGAAGGGCTTGTCGTAGGTGGCGACCACGCCGTAGTAGGTCTTCATCTTGCCCTCCAGCGATTCCTTGAGCGCCGGGCCATTGAGATTGCCGTCGCGGATGCCCAGGAAGGAGTACATGAGCAAATAGGTGGCATCGTAGGCATTGGCTGCCGCCATGGGCACGGCCAGCTTGCGCTGGAACTTGCGCGTGTAGCTCGACAGGAAGGAGGCGCGGCGCTCGTTGCTGGGCTCGGCGATGAAGGTCTGCACCATGAGGGCGCCCTCGGCCGCATCCCGCGCGCCATCGAGGAAGTACGGGAACGACAGGGTCCATGGCCCCACCTGCGGCGCCTTCCAGCCCAGGGTCTTCTTGCCGTTGGCGATGACGGCGTTCTCCTGCCCCACGGTGTAGCTGAAGACCACGTTGGCACCTGCCGTGCGCGCGGCGGCCAGCTCGGCGGTGAGGTCCTTCACCCCCAGGTCGAAGCGTGCCACGTGCACGGGTTTCAGGTTCTTGGCGGCCAGCGCGGCCACCACGTCGTTGTAGCCGCCTTCGCCATAGCCGGTCTTGTCGGCGAAGATGGCCACCTTGTCCCAGCCGCGCTTGACGATGTCTTCCACCATGAAGGGGGCCTGCAGTGCGTCGCGCCCCTGCACGCGAAAGATGTAGCTGTCGGCCGGCGGGTACTTGGCGGTGACGGCCGTGCCAGACGCGCAGGGCACGATGAGCGGCGATTTGGCGTCCTGGAACAGGTCGATGGCCTTCATCGCCACGCCGGTGTTGCAAAAGCCGATGGTGGCGACCACCTTCTCGGCCAGCAGGTCCTGCGAGACCTTGCGCCCCTGGTCGGGGTTGGCCGCATCGTCCTTGACCACCAGCTCGAGCGGCCGGCCCAGGTAGCCGCCGCCGGCATTGATCTCGTCCACCGCCATGCGGATACCGTTGAGCATGGGCACGCCGAAGTCGGCCGATGCCCCGGTGAACGGCCCCACCACGCCGATGCGCACCGGCGCCGTGTTGCCGATCTGCGCGCGGGCAGGTAGCGCAGCCAGGGCCATCGCCACACCGGCGCTCAGAATGAAAAACACCCCACCCCAGCTCGCGCGTTGCGGCGCGGCGGCGATGGGGCGCGATGGCGCGAGGCTCTTGGTCGGCATGGCACGGCCTTTCAGGCTTGTCTCGTTGGTCCGTGCAGTATCAAAGTGCCAACAGACCTGGGACAGCGGGGTTTCCCGCAGGAAGGCGCGTGCCAGCGCGTGCCGTCAGAATTCGATCAGCTTCTCGACGTCCTGCACCTTGCGACGGGCCAGGGCCAGGTTCGCGCGCGCCTTGTCGAGCACCATGTAGATGAAGATGCCTTCCTTGGTGGCCAGGGGGCGGATGATGTGGTACTGCTTGCCCAGCGTGATCAGGATGTCGTCGATGGTGTCCTGCAGGCCCAGCGCCTGCATGGTCTTGTTCTTGGCACGCACGACTTCGGTGTTGCCGGCGGCGGCCAGTTCCATGTCCACCCCCGTGCCGATGCTGCCCAGCAGCATGCCGCTGCCACTGTCCACGATGGCGGCGCACAGCGCACCTTCCACGGACTGCAGCTGGTTCAGGGATTCATTGAGAGTCGCCATTTTTTCGTTTCCTTGTCGTTCGTTCACACTGGCTGGAAAGGGGAGTGGGCGCAGGCTGCCAATGAACGCCCGCGCCCGGAAATCGGTTGAGCCTCAGAGGCTGGGAATTTTTTGGCCGTGTCCGAAGGGTGCGTCAAAACGCCTCGGATCTAGGCGCAAAGCACAGCCATAGCTCGGGCTATGGCGAGCATTTGCAACGACGAGCCGGGGTGTTTTGGCGTGCAAGGCGGGCATGGACGAAAGATTCTCAGCCTCTTAGGCCCGGGACATCTCCTGCACCACCTCACCCGCGGCCCACAGGGCGCGGCCGAGCAGGGCATCGCTGCCCAGCACCAGGCACAGGATGCAGGGCACCGGCGCATCGATGGACTGGAAGACCACGGTGCTGCCCTCGGCCTCGAAGGTCAGGCGCTTGCACTGGGGGCTCTGGATCTCGCGGCCCACCGCACGGGCCATGGCCATGAGCGAGCTGGCCATGGCCGACAGGCGGTTGGCCTGCAGGTCGCTGCGGTTGCGCAGGCAGGCGATCTCAAAGCCATCGGGTGTGGCCAGCAAGGCCAGCTGCAGGCCGCTGATGGGCGCGGCATGGGTGTCAAGAGCGCGCTGGGCCGTCTGGGCCAGTGCTTCGGAAATCAGGGGGGAACTGCTTTTCATGGGGACTCGCTGCGCAGGGACAACATCGACACCAGCACACCGAGCGCCTGCAGCACGTCGGCACGCTTTCTCACATCCACCTGCAGCACCGGCACCACGCCATGGCCGGCGGCCTGCAATCCATCGGCAAAGGCCTGCATGGTGGCGACAGATGCCGGGCGGGTGCTGAGCACCAGGGCCAGCGGCGGATGCTCAGCGGCAGCAGCCTCGGCCAGCAGGGCACCTGCGGCCTGCAAGGCATCGGGCGCATTGGCATCGACCATGACGAACACGCCCACCGAGGCGGACACGACCCACTGGCGCAGGAAGTCGAAGCGGTCCTGCCCGGGGCAGCCGCAGACCTGCACGAACTCGCCATCGCCCAGGTCGATCTGGCCGAACTCGGCGCCCACGGTGGTGAACTCCTTGGCATGGGCCTGGCGGTCCAGGTTCGGCACGTCGGAGGCGACCATGTCGTCGCCGCACAGCGCACGGATGGCCGTCGTCTTGCCCACGCCCATGGGGCCCATGAAGGCGATGCGCGGCATGGGGGCAGCGCTGGAATAGGTCTTTACCGAAGCATTCATGGGCGGTTGGCTCCTGTCAGCCAGTGGGACAGGCGGCGCACGAAGCCCTGGGACACGGCGCCGCCCGCGCGGGACGGCGAGGCCGCAGCGGGCACCGCCTGGGTGGGGGCAATCACCTGCAGCACCTTGCGGTGCGCAAGCTCCCGCAGCAGCACGGCCACCATGGCGGGCTCCAGGCCGCTGTGCGCCTGCAGCTGATGCGCCGTCACGGGCTGGCGGGCCAGCAGGGCCAGGGCGCTGACGTAGCCTGCACTGTCGAACGGCGCGCCCAGGAACACCCAGGAGCCCAGGCGGTAACGGCTGCCCTGCGCGGCGGCCATGGCGGCCGAACCCACGGCGGCAGGCGCTGCCGGCTGGATGGTGCTGTGGGCAAAGGATCGCGCTGGCTGTGCTGCAGGGGCAGGCGTGGGTGCCGGGGGTGCGGCCTGCACCGCCACGGCGATGGGGGCGGCATTCTGCCGCGCCTTCCAGTCGAGCAGAAAGACCGCCGCGCGGTCGAGGATGTCAATGAGGTCGGCCACCGTGTAGTCCTGCGGCAGGCGCCCCACCCAGGTCTGCGCAAAGCGGGCGCCCGGCTGTTCGTGGCCCACCCAGATCACGCACGGGGGCATCGGCTGCAGCCGCATCAGGTTGGACGATACGTCGAGCATGGCCACCTGCGCCTGGGCCAGGGGCGACTCGCGCCACGCGAACACCGATTTGCGGGCGGCCACGCCAAACAACTCTGAAAACCGCGTGCGCAGCGCGGGCGCCAGCAAGCTGGTTGCCAAATCCCCCCTCAGATTGGTCTTCACCCAAATACCCCGCAGTGCAGAAAGCAACTGATCAGTTTAAGTGAGCCCTCCATTCGCGACCAGTACAAAACCGTATCAGTCAGGTTTTGTGACAGTAGTTGACCTTTCTGTGGTCAATTGTTCACAACGGGGTGCGAGAGGTGCCCAAGGTATGATCCCCGGTCCCCTTGCTGAAAGCACGCCGCGCGCCCCTCCGGCGCTGTGCGCGTCACCCCCTCCCTGCCCGCTGCTTTCCCATGTCTTTCGGTCTCAACCTTGCCCAGCTCCAGGCTGTCCACTACACCGAGGGGCCCTGCCTCGTGCTGGCGGGTGCAGGGTCGGGCAAGACGCGGGTGATCACCCAGAAGATCGCGCACATGATCGAGCGCGGGCTCGATCCCAAGCGCATCGCCGCCATCACCTTCACGAACAAGGCTGCGTCTGAAATGCGCGAGCGCGCCAAGGGCCTCATCGGCCGGCGTGCCAAGGACGTGCTGATCTGCACCTTCCACGCCCTGGGGGTGCGCATGGTGCGCGAGGACGGCTCGGTGCTGGGCCTCAAGCCCCAGTTCAGCATCATGGATGCCGACGACGTGACCGGCATCCTCAAGGAAGCCGCCGGCGGCACGGTCGACATGGCCACCGCGCGCCAGTGGCAGTGGGTCATCAGCGCCTGGAAGAACAAGGGCCTCACTTCGGAGGAGGCGCTGGCGCAGGCGGCAGACGACAACGAGCGCAGCATCGCCGTGCTGATGGCGCGCTATGAGGAGCGCCTTGCGGCCTACCAGAGCGTGGACTTCGACGACCTGATCGGCATGCCGCTGCGCCTGCTGCGCGACTTCCCCGAGGTGCGCGCCAAGTGGCAGGCGCTGCTGGGCCACGTTCTGGTCGACGAGTACCAGGACACCAATTCCACGCAGTACGAGCTGCTCAAGCTGCTGGTGGGCGAACGCGCCCGCTTTACGGCGGTGGGGGACGATGACCAGTCCATCTACGGCTGGCGCGGCGCCACCCTGGACAACCTGCGCAAGCTGCCCATTGATTTCCCGACCCTGCAGGTCATCAAGCTGGAGCAGAACTACCGCTCCACCAGCGCCATCCTGCGTGCGGCGAACAACGTGATCGGGCCCAACCCCAAGCTGTTTCCCAAGACGCTGTTCAGCGAACTGGGCGAGGGTGAGCCCGTGCGCGTGATCGATGCCGACAGCGAGGAGCACGAGGCCGAGCGCGCCGTGGCGCGCATCATGAGCCTGCGCGCGGCCGCCAACCCGCCGCCGGACTGGAAGCAGTTCGCCATCCTGTACCGCGCCAACCACCAGGCCAAGCCCTTCGAGAAGGCGCTGCGCCGGCAGAACATTCCCTACAAGGTGTCGGGCGGCACGAGTTTCTTCGACCGCGCGGAGATCAAGGACCTGTGCGCCTGGTTCCGCCTGTGGATCAACAACGACGACGACCCGGCCTTCCTGCGCTCCATCACCAGCCCCAAACGCGGCATCGGGCACACCACGCTGGGCTCCCTGGGGGAGTTCTCCACCCAGCACAAGCAGAGCATGTTCGCCGCGCTGTTCAACGGCATGCTGCCGGCGGCCGTGCCCAAGCGCGCGCTTGATGGCCTGCACGAGTTCGGCCGCTACATCAACGACCTGGAACACCGCGCCCGGCACACGCACGGCGCCGAGGCCTCGCGTGCCTTCCTGGCCGACTGGCTCAAGGAAATCGGCTACGAGCAGCACCTGTACGACGGCGAGGACAGCGAGACCGTGGCCGCCGCGCGCTGGACCAACGTGCTCGAGTTCTGCGACTGGATGGCCCAGCGCGCCGGCGGCCAGATCGACGACACCTCGGGCACGCCCGTGGCTGCCGAGAGCAAGAGCCTGCTGGAGGTGTCGCAGACCATCGCCCTGTTGTCCACCATCTCGGAGCGCGAGAAGGAGCAGGACATGGTGGTGCTCTCGACCCTGCACGCCTCCAAGGGACTGGAGTGGCCGCACGTGATCCTGGTGGGCGTCACCGAGGGCATGCTGCCCTTCAAGCTCGATGACGACGAGGGCCGCCAGAAGGTGGTTGCCGAAGACACGCAGCAGCGCCTGCAGGAAGAGCGCCGCCTGATGTACGTGGGCATCACCCGTGCCCAGCGCACGCTGGCCGTGAGCTGGACCAAGCGGCGCAAGAAGGGCCGCGAGATGGTGCAGGCCCGCCCCAGCCGCTTCATCGCCGAGATGGGCCTGGACCGCACCACCACGCGCGAGGACCCGCGCGAGAAGCTCAGGGCCCTGCGCGCCGAATTCGCGGCGAAGGCCAAGGCCAGCAGCGACGCCGCATCACCATGAAATGACGCGCCCGCGCAACAGCAGCCTGCAGGTCGCGGTCGCCGCCGACAGTCGGCGGCCGCCTGATTCTGGAAGAATGGGCACCGACACGCAACCCAGCGATCTGGCCGGACAAGAACGTCCATGGCCATCGCGGCAATGAAATACCAGGCACATGCAACACGCTCACAGCACCCCTCTCCCGTCCCTTCGCCCCGCCCGAGCGCGCGCCACGGGCATGGCTGCGGCCCACCGCACGGCAGCCCTGGCCCTGGCGGTGCTGGCGCCGGCCGGCGCGGCTTTGGCGCAAGGGGCGCCCGCGCCCTCCATGGCCCCCGGCAGCACCAGCACGGGCGACCAGGCCGCCTGGCGCCGCTGCGCCGCGCTGCCCGACGACAACCAGGCGCGTCTGGCCTGTTTTGACCAATGGGCCGGCCAGCAGGCCTGGCAGTCGCCAGCCGCCACGGCCGAGGCGGCCAACGCCGTGCCGACTCCGGTGGACACCACGCTGCCCGCCACGCGCATCATCGAGGTGGCGCGCACCGAAGGCTGCCGCGACCCGCAGTACAGCGATCTCTCGCGCTTCTGGGAGCTGGAGTCGGGCAGCGACTGCGGCACCTTCAGCTTCCGTGGCTACCGCCCGATCACGGTATCGGTGGCGGCAGGCAGCAACGTGAACCGCATGCCCACGTCGACCGCAGAGGGCAGCTCGGCCACCGAATCCACCCCCTACCGCCGTACCGAGAACCGCATCCAGCTGTCGGTGCGCACCAAGGTGGCGCAGGGCCTGCTCACGCAGGGCCACCCCACGCTCAAGGATTCGATCTGGTTCGGCTACACGCAGCAGTCGTATTGGCAGCTGTTCACGCCCGAGCTGTCGCGCCCCTTCCGCACGACCGATCATGAGCCGGAAATGATGTACGTCTACCCCACCGACGCCAAACTGCCCTTCGGCTGGCGCTGGCGCTACAGCGGCATCGGCCTGGTGCACCAGTCCAACGGCCAGAGCAAGCCGCTGTCGCGCAGCTGGAACCGCGCCTACCTGATGACGGGGCTGGAGCTGGGCAACGACATCAACGTGCGCGCCCGCCTGTGGAAGCGCCTTTCCGAAAGCGCGAGCAGCGACGACAACCCTGGCATCAGCGACTACATGGGCCGTTTGGAACTGGCCGCCTTCTGGAACTACGACAAGGACAACACCCTGGGTGCCACGATGCGCCACTCGCTGGCCAACAGCGACCGGGGCTCGCTGCGGGTGGAATGGCTGCAGACCCTGGGCTCGGGCTTCCTGGGCAGCAAGAGCAACCTGCGCCTGCACACCCAGCTGTTCAGCGGCTATGGCGACAGCATGATCGACTACAACCGCAAGCGCACGGTGTTTAGCGTGGGCCTGAGCCTGGTAGATTTCTAAGCTCCCTCTGAGGCGCGGACGCGCGCTGGTGCGTCCGCCAGAGGCGGCCGCTCTTCGGGCACGCCCAAGTCTGCGCGGGCAGCCTGGGAGCCGCGGCCCTCAGCCCCCAGTGCGGCGGGCCGGCCCGTGCACGGGGGCAGGCCTTGGCCGCGCGCTTTTGACCATCGGCAGGCGATCTCAATCGCCGGTGAAAGTGGCTCGCCTCAGCCCCTCACAAACCGTTACTCAATTGCGGTCAAGTTTCATTTGCACATGCCGACGGGCCGCGCACAATGGCACGCGCACCGACTGGCATGGCTGCATGCGGACACGCTCCGATAAGAGCGGTTTTCCGGCCCCATTCCCTGCGATTGCCCTGTGGTGCGCCCTCGACAATGACCCCAGAGAGGAATCACCATGGACATGCAATACCAGCTCAAGGCCGGCAGCTACTACCTGTACGACATGCGCGATGAGCCCAGCGCCGTGACGGGTGAACGCAGGTTCAAGCTCAAGACCGATACGGTGGCCATCGCCTTCGATGCGCACACGGGCGAGGTGCACCAGCATGGCAGCCCCACGCGCATACAGTCCTGGGCCAACAACACGCGCCGCCGCCTGCGCGCAGCCGGGGCGCAGGACATGGCCAACGACATCGTGGTGGTGTCGGGCCCGCTGCCCGTGGATGAGCTCAACAAATGCCTGTGGGTCAACGGCTATGTACGGCGGATGTTCTCGCGCCTGGCCAGCCTGCCCCACGGCAAGCTGCAGCGCACGACTGAACCATTCCGCAAGGCGGCCTGACGGCCCCCTGCTGCATTCTCTCTGCCACAAGGGCCGCTCACGCGGCCCTTGGCACATGGAGATGTGCTTCAGGTCATGGCATCGGCCGTGCCGTCCTCCTGCTCAGGCTCCCCCTGCAGCGCCACGTCGGCATGCTTGACGATGGTCACGGGCACGAGGCTCGCGTGGGCCACCTCCTGCGACACCGAACCGAGCAGTGCGCTGCTGATGGCACCCTGCCCGCGCGCACCGATGACCACCAGGTCACAGCCGCTGCGCTCGATCATGTCCACCAGGGTGTGTGCCACGTCGCCCACGCCGATGTCGGTTTCGTAGGCAACGCCAGCGGCATCGAGCAGGGCACGGGCTGGGGCCATCAGGTGCTCGCCCGCTTCCAGGCTGGCGGCGGCAATCAGGTCCGCGTCGCGCGCCGTGACCATCTCATACAGAGTGGCGGGCTCCTGCACGTTGGCCAGCACGATGCTGGCCGACAGCCCCTGGCGCACGAGGCCCAGGGCATGGTGCACGCCGTCCAGGGAGAGGTCCGAGCCGTCCACGGCAATCAGGATCTTGAACATGGGGTTCTCCTTCCGTTGGTATGGGGTTCAGTGTACCGACACAGGGGCCTGACGGCACCCATGGCCTCATGCACCGCACGGTCTGGGACAATGCGGCCCATGCTGAAGTTTGACCTCCTCACCACCGACCCCGCCAGCCACGCGCGCCGGGGCACGCTCACGCTCAACCACGGCGTGGTGCAAACACCGATCTTCATGCCCGTGGGCACCTATGGCACCGTCAAGGGCGTGATGCCGCAGAGCCTGCACGACATGGGCGCGCAGATCATCCTCGGGAACACCTTCCACCTGTGGATGCGCCCGGGGCTCGACGTGATGGAGAGCTTTGGCGGCCTGCACGGCTTCGAGCAGTGGAACAAGCCCATCCTTACCGATTCGGGCGGTTTCCAGGTCTGGAGCCTGGGCGCCATGCGCAAGATCACCGAGGAGGGCGTGACCTTCGCGAGCCCCGTGAACGGCGACAAGCTGTTCATGTCGGCCGAGGTGAGCATGCAGATCCAGACCACGCTCAACAGCGACATCGTGATGCAGCTCGACGAGTGCACGCCCTACGAGACCAAGGGCCACTTGACCACCGAGCGCGAAGCGCGCCAGTCGATGGAGATGAGCCTGCGCTGGGCCAAGCGCAGCCAGGACGAGTTCCACCGGCTGAACAACCCCAACGCCCTGTTCGGCATCGTGCAGGGTGGCATGTACGAGAACCTGCGTGCCGAGTCGCTCTCGCGCCTGGTGGAGATGGACTTCCCCGGCTACGCCGTGGGCGGCGTGTCGGTGGGCGAGCCCAAGGACGAGATGCTGCGCATCATGGCGCACACGCCCCACCTGCTGCCGGCGCACAAGCCGCGCTACCTGATGGGCGTGGGCACGCCCGAGGACCTGGTGGAGGGCGTGGCCCAGGGCGTGGACATGTTCGATTGCGTGATGCCCACGCGCAATGCGCGCAACGGCACCATGTTCACGCGCTACGGCGACCTCAAGATCCGCAACGCGCGCCACAAGAGCGACCACCAGCCACTCGATACCAGCTGCACCTGCCACGCCTGCGCGGGCAAGAGCGGTGTCTCGTGGGAGGCCGGCGGCCGCGAGGGCTTCAGCCGCGCCTACCAGCACCACCTGGACCGCTGCGGCGAGATGCTGGGCCCCATGCTCACCAGCATCCACAACCTGCACTACTACCTGAACCTGATGCGCGAGGTGCGCGAGGCGCTGGACGCGGGCACCTTCGCCCAGTTTCGCGCCCAGTTCAAGGCCGACCGGGCGCGCGGCGTCTGACCTGACCCTGTCACGTCCACCGTGCCACCCATCCTGCGCAAGCTGTTGCTGTGGCCGTTGCGCCTGATCGCGGGCCTGGCCGGCTGGCTGCTGGCGCTGGTCATTGTCTTCGAGGAATGGGGCTGGGAACCGCTGCAGCGCGTGCTGGCGCGCATCGGCCGCTGGCCCGGGCTGCGCTGGATCGAGGGGGCCGTGCGCAGCCTGCCGCCCTGGGGCGCAGTGCTGGTGTTCGCCCTGCCCTCGCTGATGCTGCTGCCCATCAAGCTGCTGGCGCTGTGGACCATCGGCCAGGGGCATGTGCTGCTGGGCATGCTCATCATCGTGGCCGCCAAGCTGGTGGGCACGGCCGTGCTGGCGCGCCTGTTCACACTCACCCAGCCAGCCCTGCTGCAACTGCGCTGGTTTGCCTGGCTGTATGGCCACTGGACGCGCATCAAGGCCGTGCTGCTGGCCCGTGTACGTGCTTCCTGGCCCTGGCGCGTGGGCCGCGTGCTCAAGCGCCAATGGCGCCAGCGGTGGCAAGCATGGCGCGCCAGGTAGCCCGCAGCCACGTTCGGCCCGCCGGGAACCTACCCGCGCTGAAAGCGCAGCGGCCAGAGCAGCGTCACGGTGCCCCTCGATAATCGGCGCGCCACATCTGCGCACACGACTCCATGGACTTCCAGCTCGACCTGGCCACCGTTCTCCTTCTCTACAACACCTCTCTCATCGCCGGTGCCCTGAGCATCTTTCACATTCGCCGCCACTCGTGCCGACCGCAGGGCCTGGCGCCTCTGGCTACGGCCTATCTGATGCTGGCGGTGGGGGCGATCCTGGCCTGGCGCGGCGAGAGCGCAGCCCTGCCGATGTGGATGTGGACCCATGGCAGCCTGCTGCTGGGCACCGGCGGGTACGCCCTTTTCTGGGCGGGGGTGCGCGGCTTCAGCGGCCGCAGGCGGGTGCCCTGGCGGGCCGTGGTGCTGCTGCCGCTGGCATGCCTGGTGGCGGGCATTGCCACGGGCTTTCCCCTGCAGAACCTGCTGCGCGCAGGCGCCTTCCACGCCACGGCCACACTGGTGCTGGCCGCCTGCACATTCGAGATACTGTGCGACCGCCGCAGCGAGCCCCTGCCTTCACGTATGCTGATGGCCGCCTTTCTGGGGCTGAGCGGCAGCATCTATGCCTTGCGGCTCGCCTACATCCTCAGCGGCACGGCAGGCTCCACCGGCTTTGCCTGGGCGTTCTCCGTGCAGATGTTCTGCCACTTCGGCATGGCACTCATGGTGGCCGCACTGTCCAATGAACGCGCCGAGATCCGGCTGGAGCAGGCGGCCCACACCGACCCGCTGACCGGAACCGGCAACCGGCGCTGGCTGGAATCGCGGCTGCCCGCCCGGTTGCCACCCCAAAGCGCCATCGCCCAGCTGGACCTCGACCACTTCAAGCAGATCAATGACCGCTTCGGCCATGCCGTGGGTGACCGGGTGCTTGTGGAGTTTGCCCGGTGCCTGCAAGGGCAGTTGCGCAGCTCGGACCTGCTGGCGCGCATGGGAGGCGAGGAGTTCGTGGTCTACCTGCCGGCGGTGACGCAGGCGGAGGCCCAGGCGATTGCCGAGCGGCTGTGCGCCCAAGTCGCCCTGCTGCGCATCGAGGCACAGGGATCGCCGATTTCCGTCACGGTGAGCATAGGCCTGGCCTGGGTGCATGACACAGGCATCTCCGCGGACACATGGTTCAAAAGAGCTGACGATGCCCTGTACCAGGCCAAGCAATCGGGGCGCAACCAAGTCGTTCTGGCGGCAGGCACTGCCGCGCAGGCGGCCTGAGCGCCTGGAAATGTCCCACCCGGACACAATCTTCCACAGTTGCCGGCAGCGTTTGCTGCCGAGCCCCCTGGGGCGCTGAGAGATTTCGCGGCTACAGTGGGTCCAAATCGCCTTGGGCGCCCTGAACTTCAACGCATGCCGTCTTTGCTTCGTCCCCCTTCACCCGGCACCGCCGCTGGCCCGCTGACGGGCTGGGGCCTGTGCGCAGGCATCGGCCTGCTGGTCTTTGCCGCGTCGCTGTTGGGAATCGTGACCCGGCCGCTGGGGTTCATGGCTGCCTTCTGGCCCGCCAATGCCCTGCTGCTGGGTTTGCTGGTGCGCTACCCACGCCTGGCGGCATCGGGCACCTGGGCTGCGGCCACCCTGGGCTATGTGGCCGCGGACCTGGTGACCGGCACCGCCCCCCTGGCAACGCTTTGGCTGGCCAGCGCCAATCTTTGCGGCGTGGCCATGGGCTGGTGGCTGTTCGGCCAGGTGCCGGTGGCCACGCGCTTCCTCAAGCGGCAGATGTCGGCGGTGCTGATGTTCGGCATCTGCGTGGCCAGCAGTGCGGCGGCGGCGCTGGCGGGTTCGGGCACGGGCCCGCTGCTGTTCAACACCACCTGGCTGACGGCCCTGGGCATGTGGTTCTGCACGGAGCTGATCAACAGTGTGTTGATCCTCCCGGTGATCCTCAGTCTGCCGACCCCGCAGGAGGCGCGGCGCACGCTCAAGAAGCGCCGCTGGTCCCGGCGCCGCTGGAAGTACGCGGCGCCCCTGCTCGCGCTGGCGGCCAGCGAGGCGGCGGCTATCGCCATTGGCGGGCCCGGGGCGCTGGCGTTTCCGGTGCCGGCACTGCTCTGGTGCGCACTCACTTACGGCGTGTTTGCCACCAGCGTGCTGTCCATGCTGACCTGCTTTGGCCTGGCGATCGCGGCCGGCGCGGGCATGCTGGAGCTGGCGTTCGCGCCCAACCAGGCCTGGGCAGTGTTCTCGCTGCGCGTGGGGATCTCCTTGCTGGGGCTGGGCCCGCTTTCGGTGGCCACGGCCAAGGCGGCGAGCGTCGAGGCCATGCGCCGCCTGCACCGCGTGGCCAGCCACGACTTTTTGACCGATGCGCTGGCGCGCCGCGCCTTCATGGCCCAGGGCAGCAAGCTGCTGGCCCGCCTGGCGCGCGAGCGCAGCAGCGTGGCCGTGCTGATGCTGGACCTGGACCACTTCAAGCGCGTGAACGATACCCATGGCCATGCGCAGGGCGACAAGGTACTGCATGGCTTTGCCGCCACGGTCAGCGAGGCGCTGCGGCCCGGTGACCTGTTCGGCCGGCTGGGTGGCGAGGAGTTCGCCGTGGTGCTGCCTCGCATCCGCCAGGCCGATGCCATGGCGGTGGCGCGGCGCCTGTGCAAGCAGGTGCGCAACCATCCGTTCGCCGTGCCGGGGCAGCGCGACCCGCTGCACGCCACGGTCAGTATCGGCCTGGTCGTGTGCACCGGGGTGTCTCTGCAGGACTCGCTGGGCGCGCTAATGTCCGATGCCGATGCCGCGCTCTACGAAGCCAAGGCAGCCGGCCGTGACCGCGTGCAGCTGCATGAGCCCCGGCAGGCGCCGGGGCGCTGAAGGGGATCAGGACACACCGCCGGGCCCTGCAGGTACGGCAGGCGTGGACGCGATCACGGGCAGGATCTGCGGTGCCGGAGCGCCGCTCGCACCGGTTCCACAGGCGTGGCAAAAGCGGGCGAATGCGCTCTTGCGGGTGGTGCACACGCCGCAGTGGTCGAACAGGCCGATGCCGCAGTGCGGGCAGAAGTCGATCTTCTCGTTCTTGAGGTCCACCGGCCGCTCGCAGCCGGGGCACACGCTCTTGGCCAGGCGCGCCAGGGCCACGTCGTAGCTCAGCTCCTTGCGGCGCTCCTGGTCGGGCAGGGCCTCGGCCAGTTTCTGCCGCTCCAGGTAGCGGTTGAGGGCCACGATGGCATAGCGCCCCACCAACACCGTGATGCCGATGCCCACCACGTAGCGCACATAGCCACCGTAGCTGGGCAGGTAGGGCACCAGCTCCACAAAGAAGGCGAACAGCGCGAAGAAGATGAAGCCCCAGACGAAGGGCCAGTAGGTGCCCTTGCGCTTCTTGACGAACAGCCAGCCCGCAATGGCCAGCAGCGGCAGCGTGAGCGCCAGCCGGTACAGGAAGACGCGCAGCTCGAGCTTGCGCTGCTCGACGGACATGCGTGCATAGCCCTCGGACTCCATCTCGCTCTGGCGCTGCTGCGCGGCAGTGGCGCCCTGGTGCGCATCGAGCGAGGCCTGCTGCTGCGCCTCGACCGCCTGCTGGGTCTTGCGCTCTGCGAGCTTGAGCACGTCGAGCCGCTGCGTGCGCGCGATCACCTCGGGGTCCTGGTCGGCGCGCTGCGTGGCGCTGCGCGTGGCCAGCCAGTTGTTGAAGGTCTCGCGCTCGGCCGCGCTTTCGCTGCGCGCCTTGCTGCGCTGCAACTGGGCCTGCTGCAGCGCGGTCTCGGCGTCTTCCTCGGCCTTCTGCGCCGTGCGCACCTCGTTGCGCACCGCGTCGAAGGCGGCCTTGTCGACGAAGTCCTCGACCTGCAGGCGCTTTTCGACCTGGGGAAGGTCACCGACGAGGGTGCCGCCCAGCCCGATCAGGAAGCCCGCGAAGACGAAGGCCACCAGCCACAGGCCACGGCGGAACCATTTTTCGGACAGGCGCAGCGATTTGCTCATGGGCACATCTCCCTTGTGTTGGTGGCAGTCAAAGGCGTCTGGTGCGCAGACGCAGTCTCACGAAAACTTCAGTTCTTGAGTACCAGGGTGGCCGGCGCCGAGCCCAGCTGCGCACGCTGCAGCCACGCCAGCATCGAATCGACGGTCACGGTCTCGATGCGGTCCGAGTAGCGCTTGTCGTTGGGATGGTCGTCGAACGCGATGTTCGCCGAGCCCACGCGCCCACCCATGCGGGTCAGCGGCCCGATCTTGAGCGTGGTGGGCTCGTAGCCCTTGAACTTGAGCCAGGCCTGCGCCTGCTCGCGCGAGTTCACCGAGGTCGGCTCCATGGCGGCGGCCAGTGTCTCCAGCGCCCACTGGTTGGACTGCTGGTACTTGGTGCCCCAGGCGTAGCTGACCATGCTGTAGGCAGGCTGGTTCATGACCTTGGTGCGGCCCTTGTCCTGCAGCAGCACGAACAGGCGCTGCTGCACCTCGGGGCTGGGCACGGCCCATACGGCTTCGTAGCGCCACAGGTCATCGAGGAAGAACTCGCCCAGGCCCTGGCGGTAGACATGGCCCACGGCGGTGCCGCATTCGTTGAGCTTGTGCGCCACGCGCCAGGGGCCCTCGGGCGTCTTGTAGGCCCAGCCCAGGTGCGAGTAGCGCACGCCGTACTTGCCCAGGTCCTGGCCGGCGCGGCCCAGCATCACGACCTGGGCGCCCGTGGCGTCCAGCGCCTGGGAGGTGCGCTCGGCCAGCTGCATGCCGCGCTCCACACTCTTGGCCGATGGCGGCTTCTGGGCCTCGCACGAGCGGCCTGCATGGGCCTGGGTGGCCGTGAACACGGCGGCACCGGCAATGAGCGCTGCGCCCATGGCCCAGCGCATGGTCACGCGGCGCAAGGCGCTGCTGCTGCGGCGCGACGCGGGCTGCAGCGGCCACTGGATGGGCATCTGGATGGCGCGATGGAGGTTGGTTTGCATGGCGGCGGACCTCATCACAGGCGCTCGTTGTACAGCAGCGCGCGGCCGATGGCATTGGGCACGAAGGCCAGGGCCTCGCCGGCCACCGACAGCACCACACCCGAGCCGATCACCGTGCAGACCACGACCGTGCCGACGGCATGGGCCGAGGCGCCAACACCTTTGCCCACCACTTCGACGCTGACGCGGGCGCCGTCCGAGGCGCGCTCCAGCACGTACACCGTGCCGACGGCCGAAACTTCCACGGCCCGCACCGCCAGCACGGCACCGCCGACCGACAGGGCCGCAGGCAGGGCCACGATGGCACCCGCAGCCGCCGAGCCGACCGAAGCCGTGCCCACGACGGAGGCCACGGGCAGCAGAGACAGAGCGGCCGAGGCCTCGCTCTGCGCACGGGCGGGCAGGCTGGCCATGGCCGTGAGGAAGCTGGCGGCCAGCAGCATGCGGGCCAGGGTGCGTTGCAATGTCTTGTTCATCATGATGGATCACTCCTTCGGGTGGGGTGGGCCCGGCGCACACAGGCGACGGGCCAGGGATTCAAAAAGCCGGCGGCGCGGCTCAGCCGTTGTTGCCGGGCGCAACCTGGGCAGCTTCGCGGCGGCCTTGCAGGCGGGCATCGAGCAGGTCGGCCTCGTGGCGGTCGCGCAGCATCTTGGCCAGCGTGAAAGCGGTGGTGATCAGGTACAGCCAGCTCACACCGAGGAAGGCCTTGTAGGTCTGGTTGACCTCCATGCTGAACAGGCCCCAGCCCGTCAGGCCCATGGCGACCGCAAAGCCGCCCCACACCACCAGCTTCCACATGGGGGTGTCGCCAGCGCCACGGCGGCCAGCGCTTTCGTTGTCCCGCACGAACTTGGCCAGCACGAAGGCGGCCGAGAGGCAGAACACATAGCCCATCACCATGAACGCGCGCTCCAGCTGTTCTCCGGGCAGCCAGGCCAGGCCAACTGCGCACAGGAACACGGCAATGCCGAACGAGATCCAGACCTGGAGCTGCCAGGCACGGGTGTCACGCTGAACGACGAAAGGAGATGCTGACATATAGGCGGGTGGCCCTGGGGCCTTGGTTGAACACGGAACGAATAGTGGCAAAGCCCCATCCGGCTGTCCGCATTGAACCACCACAGTGGCATTGCGCAGGCTGCCGGGTATCGTTTTCCGGTACTTGGTCACACTTTGACACCCTTATCCAATCCGAAAGTTGCGCGCTGGAGCGTGCGCGGCAGAAGGCATCGAAGCGAAACGCCCGAAAACCGAGGATCGCTGGGTAGTACCTACAAGCCCAGGGTGGACCCCTGGGCGCCGGAGGTGATACCCGGCGAGACCGGTTTATCGGGCGTTGCAGCCGATGCTCCTTCTGCCGCACACGCTCCTGGTCACCCACCGAAGCGCCTGGGCGACAGCCGATGCCTTCCCCGTCTTCGACAATCCCGCCGATCACGGGCCCGCCCCGTACCCCCCGAATTTCCAGGAGCCCCCATGACCAAACCCTTTGACATCGTCGTCCACGGCGCCACCGGCTTCACCGGCCGGCTGGTGGTGGAGTACCTGCTGCAGCGCTACCCCGTCGGCAGCGGCCTGCGCTGGGCCATGGGCGGGCGCAGCGCCGACAAGCTGGCCGCCGTGCGCGACGAGCTGGGCGCCCCGGCCGATACACCCCTGGTGGTGACCGACAGCGCCAGCATGGAAAGCCTGCAGGCGCTGATGGCGCAGACCCGCCTGGTGCTGACCACCGTGGGCCCCTACCAGCTGTACGGCAACGAACTGGTGGCCGCCTGCGCTGCGGCCGGCGTGGACTATGTGGACCTGTGCGGCGAGCCCGCCTGGATGCGCCACATGATCGACGCGCACGAGGCCACGGCCCAGGCCAGCGGCGCGCGCATCGTGTTCTCGTGCGGCTTCGACTCGATCCCGTTCGACCTGGGGGTGTTCGTGCTGCAGCGCGAGATGAAGGCACGCTTCGGCCATCCCGCCAGCCGCGTGCGCGGCCGGGTGCGCAAGATGAAGGGGACCTTCTCGGGCGGCACGGCGGCGAGCCTGAAGGCCACCATGGCCGCCTCGGCCGCCGACCCCAAGGTGCTGGACCTGCTCAAGAACCCGTTCTCGCTCACGCCGGGCTTCGAGGGCCCGCGCCAGCCCACGGGCCACAAGCCCATGTTGGACGAAGCCCTGGGCATGTGGGTGGCGCCCTTCGTGATGGCCGCCATCAACACGCGCAACGTGCACCGCTCCAACTTCCTGCTGCAGCATGCCTGGGGCACGGATTTCGTCTACGACGAGATGCTGGTCACCGGCCCCGGAGAGAAGGGCGAGGCCATCGCCAATGCCGTGGCCGGCGACAAATCCATGGGCTCGGACAAGGGTCCCAAGCCGGGCGAAGGCCCTTCGCGCGAGGAGCGCGAGGCCGGGTTCTACGACGTGCTGTTCCTGGGCGATGATGGCCAGGGCAACACCCTGCGCGTGGGCGTCAAGGGCGACCGCGATCCGGGCTATGGCTCCACCTCGAAGATGATCGCCGAGGCCGCGGTCTGCCTGCTTCAGGAAGCCACCGGCACTCCCGGCGGCATCTGGACCACCGCGCCCGCCATGGGCGAGCCGCTGGTGGCGCGCCTGCAGGCAAATGCCGGGCTGACGTTCGCCGTCGAGACGGCTTGATCCCCGCTGCTGGTCACAAGGCCAGCGGCAGCTCCGTGGTGGACAGCACGTTGCGCAGCACCATGAAGGAGCGCACCTGCCGCACGCCCGGCAGGTAGATCAGTTGCTCGGCGTGCAGGCGGTTGAAGCTGTCGCTGTCGCGCGTGCGCACCAGCATGAAATAGTCGAACTCGCCCGTGACCACATGGCACTCCATGCAGCCCGAGATCTTCACGGCGGCCTTCTCGAAGGCCGCGAACGACTCGGGCGTGGAGCGGTCGAGCACCACGCCGATCATCACCAGCATGCCGGCCCCCACGGCCTTGGGGTTGAGCAGCGCCACCACCCCATCGATGAGCCCCAGGCGCCTGAGCCGCTCCACCCGGCGCAGGCAGGCGGGCGGGCTCAGGTGCACCTTCTCGGCCAGGGCCACATTGGACAGGGAGGCATCGCGCTGCAGCAGGCGCAGGATGGCCTTGTCGGTGCGGTCGAGCTCGTCCGTCATTCCAGCGCTGGCCGGCACGCTCTTGTCACGAACTTTTGTTGCGCACATGGTTGGTTTTGTGGAATCAATGAAAATCAATTTTCATTTTCACATACCAAAACTCTGAAATCCACTCCATTTTCACAACCACGTTAAACGCCGCTTTTCCTACGATGGAGGTACTGCAGGCAAGGCGCCACCGAAGCGCCCCTGCGAGTGATTCCTCACCCCTTCCATCGCACACGAGAGCCGCCATGAACCTGCAGAAATTCGCCCGCCACCCGCTGACCTTCGGGCCCTCGCCCATCACGCCGCTGCCGCGCCTGTCGGCCCACCTGGGTGGCAAGGTGCACCTGTATGCCAAGCGCGAGGACTGCAACAGCGGCCTGGCCTTTGGCGGCAACAAGACGCGCAAGCTCGAATACCTCATTCCCGAGGCGATTGCCGGCGGCTACGACACGCTGGTCTCCATCGGCGGCATCCAGTCCAACCAGACGCGCCAGGTGGCGGCCGTGGCGGCCCACCTGGGCATGAAGTGCGTGCTGGTGCAGGAGAACTGGGTCAACTACTCCGACGCGGTGTACGACCGCGTGGGCAACATCGAGATGTCGCGCATCATGGGTGCCGACGTGCGCCTGGACGCCGCAGGCTTCGACATCGGCATCCGCCCCAGCTGGGAGCAGGCCATGGACGACGTGAAGAAGGCCGGCGGCAAGCCCTTCCCCATCCCCGCTGGCTGCTCCGAGCACCCGTACGGCGGCCTGGGCTTCGTGGGCTTTGCCGAGGAAGTGCGCCAGCAGGAGAAGGAACTGGGCTTTGCGTTCGACTACATCGTCGTGTGCTCGGTCACGGGCAGCACGCAGGCCGGCATGGTGGTGGGCTTCGCAGCCGATGGCCGGGCGCGCAAGGTGATCGGCATCGACGCCTCGGCCAAGCCCGAGAAGACGCATGCCCAGGTGCTGCGCATCGCACAGAACACCGCCAAGCTCGTCGAGTTGGGCCAGGAGATCACCGCAGAGGACGTGGTGCTGGACACGCGCTACGGCGGCCCTGAGTACGGCCTGCCCAGCGAGGGCACGCTCGAAGCCATCCGCCTGTGCGCGCGCCAGGAAGGCATGCTCACCGACCCGGTG
The DNA here is from genome assembly GCF_964253575.1 of Acidovorax sp. LjRoot118. NCBI lineage: Bacteria > Pseudomonadati > Pseudomonadota > Betaproteobacteria > Burkholderiales > Comamonadaceae > Acidovorax > Acidovorax sp. LjRoot118. Next base: position 6,763,689 of record NZ_CAXURB020000001.1, on the reverse strand, counting down.
TACGAAGGCAAGTCCATGCACGGCATGATCGACATGGTGCGCAAGGGCGAATTCCCCGAAGGCTCCCGTGTCCTGTACGCGCACCTGGGAGGGGTGCCGGCGTTGAACGCCTACAGCTTTCTTTTTCGCAACGGCTGAAGCACCGCGCGATGAAACGGAGCAGCAGCGCCTGGGCCGACTGGCGGGCCTGTCGCTCATCTGAACCCCTCTGACTCCCACCATCGACCCGGGCATGCCCACGGGTCGCCGCCATGATCCCGTGCATCCACGGCCATGGCGGCTGCGCAAACATCTGCAGCAGCGACAGGCATGGCCGGTGCGAGACGAAGGCTGGTGCGCCCTGCCGCCTGTTCGCAGCCAACAACGGCCGGCCGACCAGCCCTCACCCGAAGGATCGCCAAATGAAGTGCTTGCATCTGAACCGACGCACAAGCGTCGCCGTGTTCGTGGTAGCCATTGCAGTGACAGGGCTGGGTGGAGGGGCCAAGGCACATGCCGATGGCTACCCCGTCAAACCGGTCCAGCTGGTTGTGCCCTTCCCGCCTGGCGGGGCCGTCGATATCGTGGGCCGCCTGATCAGCAAGAAGCTGGGCGAGCGCCTGGGCCAGCCGATCGTGGTCGAGAACAAGGCCGGGGCAGGCACCATCGTGGGCGCATCCTTCGTGGCCAATGCTCCTGCCGATGGCTACACGCTGCTGATCAGCTCCGGCTCCACCTTCACCGTCAACCCCGCGCTCAACAACAAGCTGCCTTACGATCCACTCAAAAGCTTCGAGCCGGTCGGCATGGTGGCGCGCGTGCCGCTGATCCTGCTGGCCCATCGCGATGTGCCTGTGGACAACCTCAAGCAGCTGATCACGGCAGCGCACCAGGCTCCCGACAAGTTCTCCTACGGCTCGTTCGGCAGCGGCACCACCGGCCATTTCGCCGCCGAGCTGATGTGTTCTGCCACAGGCATCAAGCTGCTGCACGTGCCCTACCGGGGAAGCGCGCCGGCCATGAGCGACCTGATGGGCGGGCAGATCCCGTTCACCATCGACACGGTGGCCGCGGCGCTGCCGCAGCTCAAGTCGGGCAAGATCAAGGCCATCGTCGTCACGGGCGCCGCGCGCGCCACGCGGTTGCCCGATGTACCGACGGTGGCGGAAAGCGGCTTTGCAGGTTTTGCTGCCGACTCGTGGCTGGCCGTTGTCGCGCCCCGCGGCCTGCCCGCCCAAGCAAAGGCCAGGTTGGAAAAGGCGCTGTCCGAAACCATGGCGGATGCCGAGATACGCGGCAAGCTCATCGCCAGTGGCCTGGAGCAGGCCTACGCCCCCGGCAACACCGTGCTCGCGCAGATCGAGGACGAACTACCGCGCATGCGGGCGATTGCCCAGCGCGCGAACATCCGCGCGGAGTGAACGCGGCCACGCAGCACCTGGGCAGCGTGCTCGAAAGCTGCTTTGCAGGTGGCGGGGTCTGCCTTGCAGGGCGTGATCGGGATGGCCTGGTCCAGGCTGAACAGCCAGCCACGAAGCGCAGCAGGCACTCGGGCACCAATGGGTATGAGCCCCCTGACCGAATCGGCAAGGCCCGGGTTCAGGAGCGCAGCCAGGCCATGAGGTGCGGATAGGGAGTGGCCCCTGCCGATGCCTGCGCGGGCGTGGCCGCCAGGCCCGCCGACACCAGCCCAGCGGCGCCCAAGTAGACGCCCAGCTCGAAGGTGGTGCGCAGGCCCTGGGACCGGCCATGGTAGCCACCGTCATGGAACAGCACCTCGGACGGCAACTGAAGGTGCCGCAGGGCCGCCCAGGCCCATGCCGTGGCCTCGATCTCGCCGCCATGCGGCACCGGGGGCAGTTCGGCGAGCGCGTCGTCCATGTGGGCACGCAAGGCTGCCGGCACCACGGCCAGGTGCCCGGCTTCGTGCAGCAGGTCACCCGGCCAGCGCAGCTGGTCCAGATCCACCTGGAGGCCGCCCTGCACGATGCGCAGACCCGGCAGGAAGCTCTCGAGAGGCACTGGCGCCTCGGTCACCGCCAGGCCGATCTCGCGCAGGAAAGACATGACCCGGCGCGCCAGCGCCACCCGCTCCTGCGCTTGCAGGCGGTAGGTATCCGGCATTCAGGTGCCCAGCAGATCGGCCACACGCGAGCGCAGCAACGCGGGCTGCACGTCCGACGACGCCACGGCGTGCCCCACGTTCAGGCCCACGCGGCTGTAGAAGCCGCGGCGGAAGGGGCGCACCATGGCCCCGCCCTGCTCGATGCGGCTGAAGTACGAGCCCCACAGGTTGGTCAGCGCCATGGGGATCACGGGGGCGTCGATGCCTTCTTCGCGCGCCCGCTCGATGATCTTCATGATGCCGCCCTTGAACTCCTGGAGTTTCCCGTCCTTGGTGATGCCGCCTTCGGGGAAGATGGCCAGCAGGTCGCCTTCGCGCAGCACCTGGGCCGCGCGCTCGAAGGCCGCGTCGTAGATGGCGGGGTCTTCCTTGTAGGGCGCGATCGGGATGGCCTTGGCCAGGCGGAACAGCCAGCCGAGCACCGGCACGCGGAAGATGCGGTGGTCCATCACGAAGTAGATGGGCCGGGGGCTGGCGGCCATGAGCAGCACCGCGTCGATGAAGCTCACGTGGTTGCAGGCCAGGATGGCAGCGCCCGTGGTGGGCAGGTTCTCATCGCCCTGCACCTTGAAGCGGTAGACGAAGCGCGAGGACACCCAGGCCACGAAGCGCAGCAGGTACTCGGGCACCAGCATGAAGATGTAGAACGCCACCACCGCATTCGCCAGGCCGGTGAACAGAAAGATCTGCGGCACGGTGAAACCGGCACCCAGAAGCGCGCCGGCGATCAGCGAGCTGGCGATCATGAACAGCGCATTCAGGATGTTGTTGGCGGCGATGATGCGCGCGCGGTGCGTGGGCTGGCTGCGCATCTGGATCAGTGCGTACATGGGCACGCTGTACAGGCCGGCGAACAGGCTCAGCAGCGCCAGGTCAAGCATCACGCGCCAGTGCTGGCTTTGCGCGAGGAAGGCCCCAAGGCCCATGATCTCCGACGGCGGCAGGCTGCGCGCGGCAAAGTACAAATCGATGGAGAACACGCTCATGCCGATGGCGCCCAGGGGCACCAGGCCGATCTCCACATGGCGGCGCGAGAGCACCTCGCACAGCAGCGAGCCGATGCCGATGCCCACCGAGAACACCACCAGCAGCAGCGAGGCCACCTGTTCGTTGCCGTGCAGCACCTCCTTGGCCAGGCTCGGGAACTGCGACAGGAACACCGCGCCGAAAAACCACATCCAGCTGATGCCCAGCAGCGAGCGGAAGACCACCATGTTGCCATGCGCGAGCTTGAGGTTGCGCCAGGTTTCGGTGACGGGGTTCCAGTTGATGACCAGGCCCGGATCGGTGGCCGGGGCCGAGGGAATGGCCTGCGCCACCACCCGTCCGACCAGTGCCAGCGCCACGCAGGCGATGGCCACCGTGGTGTGGCCGATGCCCGGCAGCGCCACCAGCAGGCCGCCGGCCACGTTGCCCAGCAGGATGGCGACGAAGGTGCCCATCTCCACCATGCCGTTGCCGCCGGTGAGCTCGCGCTCGGTCAGCACCTGGGGCAGGTAGGCGAACTTCACCGGGCCGAACAGCGTGGAGTGCATCCCCATGAGGAAGGTGCACAGGAGCAGGATCGCCACGTTGCCCGCGACGAAACCGACAGCCGCCACCAGCATGATGGCGATCTCCAGGTTCTTCACGAAGCGGATCATGCGCGTCTTGTCGTACTTGTCCGTGAGCTGGCCCGAGGTGGCCGAAAACAGCAAGAATGGCAGGATGAACAGCGCCCCGATCACCAGCCCCGCCATGGCCGGCGGCAGCCAGTCCACGCTGAGCTGGTAGGTCACCATCACCGTGAAGGCGAACTTGAACAGGTTGTCGTTGGCAGCGCCCGAGAACTGCGTCCAGAAAAAGGGCGCAAACCGGCGCTGGCGCAGCAGGGCGAACTGGTTGGGGTCCTCATGGCCGCCGTGGCTGCCCTGAACGCCGGGGCTGCCGTGCAGGGGGCTCGCGCCCGCAGAAGGGGTCTCGGTGCTCATGCGTCTCTCCTCGTTGGCATCTTGGTGTGTAAGAACGACATCTCTCAGGCGCCCTGGCGGCGTGCATTGCGCGCCGTGGTCGACCGGCTTTGCGTCCGGTGCTGGCCGCCATTCTGCCCGGTTGCGACGACAGTGCGAGGGGCATTCGTGCGTTGCAGCAACGCTGCCAGCGCAGACAGCACGGGCAAGGCAGCGCCGGCCGCGATCAGGTGCTTGAGGCTGTGGCCCGACACCCACTGCCCCGTGGCCTCCAGGATCGCATGGTCGGCGGCCTCGAACAGCTTGGCCACGCCGTAGAAGGCGATCACTGCGCCCAGGTGCACCGCCAGGGAACCCGCGCGACGGGGCAGCACGGCCAGCGCCAGCACCACCAGCATGCCCCCCAGCTGCACCACCGCCCAGGGCAGCACGTTGCCGGACAGCGCCCACCACAGCACGGCTGAGGTGCCGCCCAGCAGCACGGCCCCCGCCGTGGCGATGCCGGCGCGCCCGCTGACGCGGCCCGCGGCCGCCAGCCCCAGCAGGCCTGCGAACGGCAGCACCATGCCCAGCCGGTCCCAGAACAGGCCGAAGTCGCTGGGACGCCAGTGGTAGAAGGACGAACCCACCGAAGTGCACACCAGCCCGGCCAGGAACAGGGCAACGAGGGCGCGGGATACCCCGTCCATCGCGGCATGCGGCAAGCGCACCAGCCAGGCCAGGCCCAGAATGCCCGCGATGGCAAACGGAAGGTTGCTCAGCACGTCGAGCGCACAAGGAATGCCCAGCAGCGTGCGCTGGTCGGCAAACCCGTGCTGGTGGGCGCTGTCCAGCATGGCTGGCCCGAACAGGGCCATGCCCAGCAAGGCACAGGCGCCAACCAGAAGGCCTGCTTCTGGCCGGGACAGGCCCGTGGTGGAAGGAGCAGAGGGCAGTGGCATGGTGCGGCGTCTCGGGAGTGGTTGATGCAGCGCAGTGTCGGCATGCCCCAGTCCAAACCAGTACCGAAATCAGTGCAAAGGGCTACCCAGAACACCGCAGGTACTGATAATCGATACCCATGAGCACTACCGCCGACCTCGTCACCGCCCTCAAGAAGGAACTCAAGACCGCGCAGATGACCTACGCCGACCTGGCGCAGCAGCTGGGCATGGCGGAGTCCAGCGTCAAGCGCATGCTGGCCAAGGGAGACATGCCGCTGTCGCGCATCGACGCCATCTGCCGCGCGCTGGCCCTGGACTTCGCCGACCTGGCACGCCGCGTGGCCGACAGCCAGCCCCTGCTCAAGGAGCTGACGCAGGAGCAGGAAAAAGCCGTGGTGGCCGACAAGCGGCTGCTCTTGATGGCCATCTGCGTGCTCAGCCAGTGGACGCTGGAGCAGGTGACGGGCACTTACCGCCTCTCGGAGGCCGAAGGCATCAAGTACCTGGCGCAACTCGACCGCATCGGCATCATCGAGCTGCGGCCGCTCAACCGCTACCGGCTCAAGCTGGCCAAGACCTTCCGCTGGCGGCCCCATGGCCCGGTGATGAACTACTTTCGCGAGCATGCGCTGCTCGACTACTTTGCCGGCGGCTTCGATGGCGCGGGCGAGGGCGTGCTGCTGGTGCACGGCACCATCAGCCGCAGTCTGGCCCCGGCCTTCATGGAGCGCATGCAGCGCGTGGCCCAGGACTTTGCGCAGCAGCACTTGGCCGACCAGAAACTGCCAGCCCGTGAGCTGGAGGGCTATACCTTGCTGCTCGCGTTGCGCAGTTGGGAGTTCGAAGCCTTCACGGGCATGCGGCGCTGAGCAGAACCGCTACTTCCGACAGCAAGAACACCTCGCCAAACTGCCTGGATATGCAGGCGGATCGGCGGATGTTGCCTGCGCGCTCCGAACTCGCTTGACGGATTAAACCGAATTAACTATTCTTTAAATACTAATTTCATGGGATTTAAAGAAAATGAAAACCACTCGCCAACAGCAGGACGCTACGCGCCGCCAGATCGTGGCCAGCGCGGTCGATCTGATGACGCGCCAGGGCTTCGACGGCACGACGATGAAGGACATCGCGCGCGCGGCCGGCATTGGCGATGCGACGATCTACAAGTATTTCCCGACCAAGGACCGCATCGTGCTGGGCTATCTGGACGAAGCGGTGCGCAGCGCCCTGGCCGATACGCTGGCCACACCGGGCCTGGCGGACTACGGCCTGCAGGAAAAGCTGCAACGCCTGACCGACGCCGTGCTCGAGCGCCTGCTGCCCGACCGCGAGTTCGTGGCCGGGGTGCGCACCCTGGCCAGGCGCTCGCCGCTGTCCATGCTGGCCGAGCCGCTGGCGGCACGCCAGGCCTTGCGCGAGGCGGTGACAGGTTTCATCGAAGCCGCCGAATCCCAGGGCGAGATCGAGCCCTGCGATTTCAAGGGTGTGGCCAGCGGCCTGTACGGCGACTACCTGGCGGGCGTGGTGGCCTACTGGCTGGCCGACGAATCGGACGAGTTCGCGGACACCACGCAACTGGTGGACCTGTCGCTGGGCGTGCTGGTGCTGGCGCTGCGCGCGGGCCTGGTGAACCGCGTGCTGCAGCTGGGCGGCTTCATGCTGCGCAGCCAGATGGCGCGCTTCATGCAGCACGGCAGCGGCTTGGTGGGCGTGCTGCGCATGGCCAAAAGCGCACTGGGGGACACGATGGCGCCCCCGGTGAATACGCCGCCGCGCACGCCGCGCGCGCGCCCGGCGGCCCCGCCCCCCGAGGCCGATGCGCCCAAGCCCGCTCGCAAACCCCGTGCCCGCAAGGCCGCGCCATGAGCCCCGCCCGCACCGTCCGCGCCACCGCACTGCCCCAGGGCAGCGTGATCGCATCGCGACTGCCCGGCGCACAGTTCGCCGACTGCTTCGAAGCGGCCGACCCCACACCCGACAGCAGCGCGCTGCAGACCTGGCTCGACATGGTGAAACAAACGCCGGGCTGGACACGCGCGCTCATGGCCCTGCGCAACCGCCTGGTGCGCATGGTGGGCCTCAAGGCTGTGGGGCAATTGCATGACGGCACCCGCCAGACTGAGGCGGGCTACCGCGTGGGCGATCTGGTGGGTTTCTTCGAGATCCGCCACCTGGGCGAGCGGGAGGTGGTGATGGGCGTGGACGACCGCCACCTGAACGTGCAGGTGTCGCTGCACAAGCGCATGCAGGACGGGCAGGCCGTGCTGGCTCTTTCCTCCGTGGTGCACATCCACAACGCGCTGGGCCACACCTACATGGCCGTGATCGCGCCGTTCCACCGGCGCATCGTGCGGACCCTGCTGGCCCGGGCACAAGGCCTGGCTTCGGCAGGCACATTGGCGCAGCCCCGCGCATGACAGGCGCCAAGCCACCCCGCACCGGCACGCTCGCGCGCGGCACCATCACCGGCATCACGGCCGCGCGCCTGGGCCTGGCACAACTGGGCCAGCGCATGCGGCCCGTCCACACCGACGAAGTGGCACAGGCCGATGCCCAGGCCCGCCACGAGGCGGCCATGGGCCGTATCCTGTTCCAGGCCATGGGGCAGTTGCGCGGCACGGCGCTCAAGGTGTCGCAGATCCTGAGCATGGACACCAGTTTTTTGCCCGAGGGCGTGCGGCGCGAGCTGGCGCGCGCCTGCCACCAGGCCACGCCGCTCAACCGCGCGCTGGTGGGCCGGGTGTTCCGCCAGGCCTTCGGGCAGGAGCCCGAGGCCCTGTTCACCCGCTTCGAGCCCCAGGCCTTTGCCGCCGCCAGCCTCGGCCAGGTGCACCGCGCCGAGCTGGCCGGGCATGGCGCCGTGGCGGTCAAGGTGCAGTACCCGGGCATTGCCTCGACCATCGCCTCGGACATGCGCCTGTTGCGCACCACCCTGCGTGCCCTGGCGCACAGCGACCTGCCGCTGCCCGGCGATGTGGTGGTGGAACGGGTGATGCAGGAGATCGAGCGCACGCTGCTGCACGAGGTGGACTACCTGCACGAGGCCCGGCAGCTGCAGTGGTTTGCCGAACATGCGGCGCTGCCGGGCATCGTGGTGCCGCAGCCCATCGCCTCGCACACCCGCTCGCAGGTGCTCACCCAGCAGTACCTGCCAGGCGTGCACCTGGGTGAATGGTTGCGCAGCGAGCCCACGCAGGCCGCACGCAACCAGGCCGGCCAACTGCTCTGGGACTGGTTCATGCACTGCACCTTCGGCCTTGGGCACATGCATGCGGACCTGCACCCGGGCAACTTTCTGTTCCTGCCGGACGGACAGCTCGGCGTGCTCGATTTCGGCTGCACGCGCGAGCTGTCGCCGGCCTTTCGCACCGGGGTCCTGCAGGCCTGGCGCGCGCTGCTGCAGCCTGCGTCGCCGGCCCACGCCCAAGGCGTGCTGCAAGCCTACGTGGCGCTGGGGCTGGTCGATGCGGCGATGGATGTCACCACCTTCACCGACGAGCTGATGCCCGCCCTCTCGATCATGCAGGCCTGGCAGACCGAGCCCTTCACAGAGCCGGTCTTCGACTTCGCAGGCAAGAGCCGGCCGCCCGCCCCCGTGGCGGCGCAGCAAAAAGTGCTGGCCAGGCACCTGGCCGGCGTACCGCCAGAACTGCCGGCTTTCGAGCGCGCCTGGCTCGGGCTCATGCACCTGCTGACCGAAATCCGGGCGCAGGTACGCACGCAGGCCGACCGCTGGATCGGCTGACCGCCGCCCCACCCACAAGGAGAACTCCATGCACAGCCTCGCCCCGACCCTTGCCATGCTGGCCGCCCGCCCCTGGAAAGGCCGCTGGCTGCTGGCGGTGGCACTGCTGCACACGCTGGTGGCCGCCGTGCTGTTCGCGCCCCAGTGGCAGGCCTTGTGGCAGCGCGGCGTGTTCAATGCAGTGGCGGGCGATGTCCATATGGGCAACGCCATCTGGTTCCTGCTGTTCGGTGCCGTGCTCGCCCTGCTGGCCTGGGAGGTGATGGCGCTCGAGCGCAGCCAGCCGGCCGTGGCACTGCGCCCCATGGGCTGGTGCCTGCTGGCCCTGGTATTGGCCGGCGTGGTGCTGATGCCGGTGTCCGGCTGCTGGCTGGTGCTGCCGCCGGTCCTGGCCTTGCTGGTACGCTGATGTGACATAAATCACGCTTTGGGCGCGCAAGCCGCGCCGCAGCAACACCCGCTTACAACTCTTCGCACGAGCACTACACCGGCTTGACGCAAAACGCCCACGATCAAGGCTCCGGTTCCGCAAGGAATCATTTCCAAGGAGACCTTCATGGCCCGCATCGCCCTCGCCGTCGCTTCCCTGGCCTTGCTGTCGCTGGGTGCCGTTGCCCCGGCGCTGGCATCCCCCAGCGCCACCGTCGTCATCCAGACCGGCAACCCTTACTACCAGCATCCCGTGCAGCGCCCCGCCCTGGCGCCGCTGCAGGTCACCCCGGTGCAGTACCACGCGCCACCCCCACCCCGCTACGAAGCGCCACCCCACGCGCGCCGTGGCATGGCCTGGGTGCCCGGCCATTGGGAATGGCGCGGCGGCCGCCACGTGTGGATCCAGGGCTACTGGGTCAAGGCCCGCCCCGGCTACCACTACCGTGAACCGCGCTGGGAAGAGCGCGATGGCCGCCACCACATGCGCCCCGGCGGCTGGGACCGCGATGGTGACGGTGTGCCCAACCGCCACGACCGCCGTCCAGACAACCCGTACCGCAACTGATGGCGGCATGCTGGCCGCCCCTCGCGCCCGGCCCCGCTCGCCTACAGGGGGCAAGGCGCAGCGCCTACAGACGTGGCGTTGCTGCCTGCCCACCATATAAAGGCGACACAACAACATTGAAGAAGGAGTCATCCATGGCTTACAAAACCACTTACGCAGCCCTCATTGCAACCACCCTGGCCCTGGCAAGCCTCTCGTCCGTGGCCACGGCCCAGCCGGTGCACCAAGGTACCGTGGTGATCCAGTCGGGCCCTCAGGGGTACCAGGTGATCCCCGCCCCTCCACCACCCCGCCGTGAAGCCGTGCCACGCCCGCGCCGTGGCCAGGTCTGGGAACAAGGCCACTGGGACTGGCGTGGCGGCCGCCACGTCTGGGTCGCCGGCCATTGGGTCAAGGCCCGCCCGGGCTATGCCTACCGCCAGCCCACCTGGCAGGAGCGCGATGGCCGCTGGGAAATGCGCCGTGGTGGCTGGGACCGCGACGGTGATGGCGTTGCCAACCGCAACGACCGGGACCGCGATGGCGATGGCGTGCCGAACCGCCGCGACAGCAACCCTGACAATCCCCGCCGCAACTGACACCTGACCGGGCCCAGGCCCGGTCTTGTATCAGCAACGAACGCCGCACATTAGCTGCGGCGTTCGCTTTTGTGCGCTGGCACCGTCCTAGAATGGCCTTCGCAGGAGAGCAAGCGGCACCGCCCGCTTCACCGAAGGCGCAAACTCCCATGCACGCTCAGGTTCCGTACTGCACCATTCATCAAGGCCGTCTGGAGAGCCGCTACGCCATGTAGCGCACCGAAGGAGCAAGCCGCAGCCCATGAGGGGCAGCGGTGAATCTCTCAGGTACCAAGGACAGGGGGAGCGGCAGCCGGGCCTTGACGTGCCCGCTGCGCGCTATTGGTAACCAATAACCCGCAGTGGTAGCACGGACCAGCCTGGCGATTGCCCTTCCAAAAGGCTTTCAAAATGCGTGTGATCGTTCTTGGCGCCGGCCTGCTCGGCGTGACTTCGGCCTATTTCCTGCAGCAACTCGGCCACGAGGTGACCGTCATCGACCGCCAGGGTGCGCCCGGCGCGGAAACCAGCTTTGCCAACGGCGGCCAGATCTCGGTGAGCCATGCCGAACCCTGGGCCAACCCCAGCGCGCCGCTCAAGGTGCTGCAATGGCTGGGCAAGGAAGATGCGCCCCTGCTGTTCCGCATCCGCGCCGACATGCGCCAGTGGCTCTGGGGCCTGTCGTTCCTGCGCAACTGCACGCCGGCGCGCACGCGGCACAACATCGAGCAGATCGTGCGCCTCGGCACCTACAGCCGCGACACCTTGCAGCAGCTGCGCGCCGCCACCGGCATCGCCTACGACCAGCGCACGCAGGGCATCCTGCACTTCTATACCGACCAGAAGGAGTTCGATGGCGCCCTGGCCCCGGCCGAGCAGATGCGCCAGCTCGGCTGCGAGCGCCAGGTCATCAGCGCCGACGAGGCCGTACGCATCGAACCGGCCCTGGCGCACATCCGCCCGCAACTGGCCGGTGCCACCTACACCGCCGAGGACGAATCCGGTGACGCCAACACCTTCACCCGCGAGCTGGCGCGCCTGTGCGAGGCTGCGGGCGTGCAGTTCCGCCTGGGCCACCACATCACGGCACTGCGCGAGGCGGGCGGGCGCATCGACCATGTGGAGGTGACCACCGCCGAAGGGCGCTTCGAGCGCGTGCACGGCGATGCCTTCGTGCTGGCCATGGGCTCGTTCAGCCCGCTGCTGGCACAGCCCCTGGGCATCCGCCTGCCCATTTACCCGGCCAAGGGCTACTCGGTGACCATGCCGGTCAAGGATGCATCGATGGCGCACCAAGTGAGCCTGACGGACGATGAGTACAAGCTGGTCTTCTCGCGCTACACCAGCGAGCGCGGTGACCGCCTGCGCATTGCCGGCACGGCCGAACTCAACGGCTACCACCGCGACCTCAACCAGGTGCGCTGCGACGCCATCGTGCGCCGAGTGGAGCAGTTGTTTCCCGGCGCGGGCGATGCCAGCCGGGCCCAGTTCTGGACCGGCCTGCGCCCCGCCACTCCGAGCAACGTGCCGCTGATCGGCAAGACGAAACTGAACAACCTGTTCCTCAACACCGGCCACGGCACGCTCGGCTGGACGCATGCCTGCGGCTCGGGCAAGTCGCTGGCGCGCATCGTGAGCGGCCTGGCGCCCGAGCTGGACTTTGCCTTCACGGGCATGCCCCACAGCGCAGCACCCAGCCGGCTGCCCACAGCAGCGGCCCACAAGGCCTGACGCTCAGGGAGCAGCGCCGCTGGCCTGCGCCACGAAGTGCGCCAAGGCCCGCATGTCCTTGTCGCTGAGCTTGTCGGCATAGGAGGGCATGACGCCAATGCCCGCACGCAGTGCGCGCAGCACGCGCTCGGCGTTGGGCTTGAGCTCATCGAGCACGGGGCCAACCTGGCCTTCTGCGCCCGCTGCCTGCAGCGTATGGCACACCGCGCAGGCCGGCTGGATCTTGCCGAACAGCTCCTTGCCCCGCGCCAGTTCGCCGGCATCTGCGGCCCAGGCGCCGCTGCTGATCAGCGCCAGCAGCCAGGCCGCGGCTGCGGTGCGCAAGATGCGCACCGCTTCAAGCGACCACCACGGTCACACCGTGGTCGCGCCAGCTCGTGTTGTTGTAGCCGCCCAGGTTTTCCTCGCGCTGCTCGGGCTGCACGTTGCCTGCCGTGTCGGTGGCGCGGCTGAGCAGTTCATGTGACCCTGCGGCCAGGCGTGCGGGCAGCACGAACTGGCGCCACGCAAAGCGGCCCAGGTCAGGCCCGATGAGCTGGGCCACCTGCCAGGTCTTGCCCCCGTCCACCGACACCTCCACGCCCTTCACGCCGCGCGTGCCGCCAAACGCCACGCCATGCACCTGCACCATGCCGGCCTTGAGCGTGCCCTGTTCGGGCAGGGGGCCGTTGATCCAGGACTTGGTCGTCATCTCCCACACCGAGGGCTGCTCGGGGCCCGCCTTGGTGCCGGGTGGCGACATGCGGTAGCCGTGCGACATGATGCGTGCCTGCGACTGCTCGGCACCGAAGGCCACGCGCTTGACGTACTTGATGTTGTTCACCCCCTGGTAGCCCGGCACGATCAGGCGCAGCGGCCCCCCATGGGCCAGCGGCATGGGCTCGCCGTTCATCTCCCAGGCCAGGATGGCATTCTCCAGCGCCTGGATGGGCACCGAGCGCTCGACCACCACCGAGAGCGGGTCCACGCCCTCGGGCAATTTCTCGCCGCCCGTGCCCGTGAGGTAGGCAGCACCGCCCGCCAGCCCACCCAGGGCGGCCACCACGTTGCGCAGCGGCACCCCGCTCCAGACCACGCAGCCTGCCGCGCCCACCGTCCACGGCGTGCCGCTGGGCTTGCTGGGGAAGAAGCCGCGCCCGTTGCCCGAGCATTGCAGCACTGTGGTCACGGTCTCGATGCCCAGGGTTCTGAGCTCAGCCACGGTCAGTGCGCGTGGCGCCTTCACCCCCTCGATGGACACAGTCCATGCATCGCGCTCGGCCACGATGGCGGCATCAGGCGCAGGCAGGTTGTTGCGGATGTACAGTTGGCTCGACGGCGTGACCACCCCCGTGCCGAAAGCGCCCCGGCGCGTTTCCAGGGTGCTGCTGCTGTGCACGATCAGGCTGCCAGGGTTCTTCCACCCAACGTAGGGGGGCAGCGGCTTGGCCGCCGCCGCAGGCGCAGCCTGGGCATGCGCGCCGCGGGTCCATGCAGCCAGCCCCAGGGCGCTGAGTGCGGCAGCGCTGCCAGTGAGCAGGTGCCGGCGCGGCAGGGTCACGGGATTTTTCATGGAACGGTCCTCCGGAGGTGGGTAAGGCAGATGTTTCCGCAGTCGGCACCGGCCGCAGACGGCCGCCAGCATGCGGGGCATATCCCATTCTGGTATGACCGCCCCGATTTGCCCTGGGGGTTTGTGAGAGCAGGTGTAAAAAATGGCAACAACACCCTCAAGGACGTGTGCCCGGTAGCGCCCTGGTGCATATTTGACATCGGCTGACAGACTCCGAAGGAGACACCATGTATCGCAAAACACGCCCTGCCTTGCTGTCCCTGTTGCTGCTGTTGCTCAGTCCCTTCGCCCATGCCCAGCTCACGGCCATCGTGGCCGTGGAGCCCACGGCCAAGAAGGCCGCGCACAGCATTCTGCGCAGCGCGTTCGAGTCAGGCCTGTCCAAGGCCGCCGGTCAAGCTGCCACCGTGGTCACCAGCGAAGACCTGGCCGATGTCATGCGCGCCACGCGCAGCGCGGGCTACGATGTGTTCATCGGCCCGGCCCAGGTGGCGGCCTCCGCGCTGCAGCGCGGGTACGAGCTGGTGGGCGCCACGCAGAAATCGGACCTGTACCTGCTCGTGGGCTCTGCCCAGGTGGCGAACGTGGCGGCGATGAAAGGCCAGCGCCTGTACCTGCCCCAGCAGGATTCGATCTACACCTACATGGCACGCGGCATGCTCAACGAAGCAGGCCTGTCGTTCCAGGATCTCAAGTCGGTACTGCACGAAAAGCACCCGCAGGCGGGGCTCAGCGCTTTGGTGCTCGGCAGCACCGATGCCACCGTGGTGCGGGCGGACGACTGGGCCGAATGGTCGGCCACCCACAAGGGCGACGCACGGGTGCTGGCGACCTCGCAGCCGGTACCGGGCGGCTTCTCGATCGCCGTGAAGAAGGATCTGCCTGCCGACGTCAAGGCACGCCTGGCCCAGTGGTTCGCCTCGGGCTCCGGGACCACAGGGCTGAGCCCGGTGGCCCTGCGCCCTGAAGCGCAGGAGTACCGCCGCGTGGCAGAGCTTGGACTCTTCACCCCCAACAGCCTGCCCGGCGTGAACCGCATCACCGCACGCGAGGCGCAAAAGCTGCAGGCGCAGGGGGCGGTGGTGGTCGATACACGCACCGAGAAGGAGTTCAAGGCCAAGCGTATCCGCGGCGCCGTCTTCGCGGCCTACGTGGAAAAAAGCCTCAAGGACGTGGCCTTCAACGCCACGCAGGATGACTTCCAGGCACTGGAGAAGGTGGACCGCAGCAAGCCCGTGATCTTTGCCTGCAACGGGGCCGAATGCTGGAAGTCCTACAAGGCGGCCAAGGTGGCGGCCAGCAAGGGCTACAAGACGGTGTACTGGTTGCGCGGCGGCCTGCCCGAGTGGGATGCCGACGGGCTGCCCACCGAAAGCAGTTGATGCATTGGCTGCAGCTCAGGTGAAGACCGTGAGCACGCCCGTGTAGCCGTACAGGTGGTGGTGCGCGATCTCGCCGCCGGCGAAGAAGCCGGTCAGCGGCACGTCGCCCAGTGCATGGCGCACGATCTGCAGCTCTGCGCTGGGCCCGCCGAAATGCGGACCCCCACGGCCTGAGCAGCTCACGTAGATGGCGCCGCGAATGCGCCGGCCGTGGTGCCCGGCGGCAGGGCCCTGCGCCGCCGTTCCGGGCGCCGGGGCCATGGCGCGGCCCGTGTGGTCCTGCGACTCCAGTGGCGCAGGCTCCAGTTCCTCGGGTTCCAGCTCTTCGCGGATCTCGGCGCAGATGCGCATCAGGTCGGCGCGCGCCGCCGCCACGTTGCGCTGGCAGAAGGCCAGGCGCATGCCGGGCTCCACCCGGTCGCCCAGGGCCACGCCCCGGCGCGCACCGTCCAGGCCCACGATGTGGCGCACGCGCGTATCGGTGCCGAAGTGGCCCGTGCGCTGCTGGCCCCGGGGCTGCTCTCCGGCATCCACCAGCCCGGCCAGCGTGGCGCGCACCTTGCGCAGCGCAGGCTGCGGATCGCCGTCGAGTGAGACCTCCAGCGTGTCGAGCAGCACGTCGAGCGCCGGCTCGCCGTCGAGCTGCAGCACCACGTTCTCATGCGCAGCGGTCACGCTGCGCAGCGGCCCCACGGGCTGGCAGCCCTGGGTGACGCGCGAAACCAGGACCACCTCGGTACCAAAGGCCACGCCCGACAGGCCGCCATCGAAGACACCGCTGGCACCGCCCTGCCCGGCAATATTGCCGTCACCGGCGACCGCGAACTGCACGCCCGCGCCCCGGCTGGCGCTCAGGCCGCCAAACAGGTAGCCGGTCTCGGTGCGCGCAGCCATTTCGGCCAGCAACTCGGCCAGCTCGGGCGTGTGGCCGTCGGCGTGCACCAGCGCCGTGTGGGCCACGAAGCCGCTGGCCGGTTGGCGCGGCAGCGGGGCCACGCCCGAGAACACGCGGTACTGGTCGGGCGATACGTCCAGCAGCATCACGGACAGTGCAGGCTCGTCGAAATACTCGGCATTGTTGGCGGCCACGCCCACGCCCACGGTGCCACTCCAGTCGGTCACGCCGGGCAATTCGCTGGCCAGGTGGTCGAGCAGGGCCTGGGCATCGCCCGCATAGTGGTCGGTGATGTAGAGCAGGCCCAGCGTGGGGGCACTCGCGTACTGGGGCAGCGCCATCTGCGCGCGCAGTTGCGCCAGCGCCAGGGCCGCAGCCATGCGCCACTGGGGGTGGGTCGCATGGCCGGAGGGAAAGAGTGTCATGGTGTGTGTCTTCTCGCAGGCGGTTGCGCGGCGCCCACCCGCGCGGGACGCACAGGCCAGGGTCAGCCAGCGCTCTTGCGCGGCGCGCGCTTGGCCGCAGCCGTTGTCTTCTTCCCGGCCGGCCTGGCCTTGGCGGCGGGCTTGGCTACGGCCTTTTTGGCGGCGGGCTTGCGCTCGCCTGACATGCTCTTCATGCCTTTGGCAGCAAACTGGCTGGCCATGCCGGTGGCCGTCTTGATGGCCTCCTTGGCCAGGCCGGTGGCCATGTTCTTGGTGGTGTCGAGGGCGGTCTGCTTGGCCGCATCCTTCATGGCGTTGGCGGCGATCTGCTGGAACTGGCCGGTGAGCGCGCCCCACCACTGCAGCGGGTCCACCACGGAGGCGTCCGGTGCCGAGGCCGCGGGTTTGACCTTGCTGGCCTTGCCGGGCGCCTGCACCTCGGGCTCGGCCTGCACCTCAGGCCCTTCTTCCTTGGCGCGGCCGGTGACGCGGGCAGCCGCACCGGCGACGGCCCCGGCCGCACCACTCACCGTGTCAGCAGCCTTTTGCACGCCGCTCATCACCGTATCGGCAGTCTTCAGTTTGAAGGCATTGGCCACGTCCCCCATGCTGAAGTTCATGCCTTTGAGGGTGGCCAGGGTCATCTTCTGCACCTCCAGCGCCTGGATGGTAGCGGCCAGCGCGCGGGAGTTCTGCTCCAGCCAGAATTGCACGGCCTTGAGTTCGTCGATGCGCTTGTCCAGTTCTTCGACGCTGATGGTCGGTGCCACCCAGTTCGAGAGGTTGGGCAGTTGCGGAATGCTGGTCGACGCACCCTTGGCCAGGCTCTGCAGAAAATCGAAACCGGGGACGAATTTGCCGAAACCAAAGTTGGATGTGTCGCTCATGGCTGCTCCGCAAGAAGGGGGTTGGAACCTGTCTTGACAGCTTACCCCAATGAGTGGCGGCTGGCGATGGCCTGCACAGGCCCCTGGCTCAGTGTTTGTGCCCATGCGCCGGGGCTGCCGCCCCAGGCTGTGCACTCGGCGCGCTGGCCGCCACGGGCACGGTCAGCTCAAGTTTGCTTTCCACGCCCTTGGCGTCCTTGAACGTCAGCGTGAGGGGCACGGTGCTGTCCTTGGCCAGGGGGGCCTTGAGGTCCAGCAGCATGATGTGAAAGCCACCGGGCTTGAGCTCCACGGCCTTGCCTGCGGGCAGATCGAGCACCGGTACGGCGCGCATGCGCATCACGTCGCCATTGAGCTTCATCTCATGCACCTCGGTCACGCCAGCGGCGGGGGATGAAGCGCTGACCAGGCGCGCGCCCTGCGGTGCTGTGAGCTTCATGAAAGCACCGGTGCCCTTCTGGCCTGGCACGCTGGCGCGGGCCCAGGCGCCCTCGACCTTCACGTCGGAAACCTGGGCCAGCGCGGGGGCGGCCAGCAGGGCGCACAGGGTGAGGCCGGTGAGGGTGCGGGAGAAAATCATGCAAAAGGCTCCTGGAGAACGGTGGCGGCGCGGATGGCGGGGCCAGGGCGGCCGCTCCTGAGAATGGAAGGGATTGCGCAGCAAGCGCG
The DNA here is from genome assembly GCF_964253575.1 of Acidovorax sp. LjRoot118. Lineage (NCBI taxonomy): Bacteria > Pseudomonadati > Pseudomonadota > Betaproteobacteria > Burkholderiales > Comamonadaceae > Acidovorax > Acidovorax sp. LjRoot118. The sequence continues at coordinate 6,745,870 of NZ_CAXURB020000001.1, read as the reverse complement.
TGCTCCCTCATTGTAGGGAGGGCCCCCTGGCACGCCGCCGCGCGTCATCTGCGCGACGCGCCCGGCCCCGGCCAGCCCCTAGCATGGCGGCTGGCGCACACCAATGGCCCCCAAGGCAATACAGGAGACACCCCATGCTCACACTCTGCGGCTTTTCGGCCAGCAACTACTACAACAAGGTCAAGCTCGCGCTGCTCGAAAAGGGCGTGCCCTTCACCGAGGAACTGGCCTGGATCGGCGAAACCGACCGCAGTGCCAGCCCGCTGGGCAAAGTGCCCTACCTGCGCACCCCGGGCGGCACGCTGTGCGAGTCGGCCGTGATCGCCGACTACATCGAGTCGGCCTACCCCGCGCATCCGCTGATCCCGGCCGACCCGTTGGCCGCCGCCAAGGTGCGCGAGCTGATCACCTTCATGGAACTGCACCTGGAACTGGTGGCGCGCAATCTGTACCCGCAGGCCTTTTTCGGCGGCACGGTGAGCGAGGCCGCGCGCGAAAAAGTCGGCGCCCAACTGGCCAAGAACGTCGCGGCATTCGCCCAGCTCACGAAGTTCAGCCCATTCATCGGCGGCGACACGTTCACGGCGGCGGACTGCGCGGCCATCGTGCACCTGCCCCTGGTGTCCTCGGCCACCAAGATCATCTACGGCCGCGACTTCTTGGCCGACCTGCCGGTGCGTGAATACCTGGCCCGCATGAATGAGCGCCCCCATGTGGCGCGCGTGAACGCCGACCGCAAGACCAACACCGCTGAAATGCTGGCCCGCCCCAAAGGCTGACGTCGCAAGGGGGTGCGCATCGGCTGCTATCCTGCGCCGATGCACAGTCTTTTCCACCTTGCCTTCAACGTCACCGACCTCGACGCAGCCCGCCGCTTCTACGGCGGCGTGCTGGGCTGCCGCGAAGGCCGCAGCACCGACACCTGGGTCGATTTCGACTTCTTCGGCCACCAGATCTCATTGCACCTGGGCACGCCGTTCGCCAGCGCCGCCACCGGCCATGTGGGCGAGCACTTGGTGCCCATGCCGCACTTCGGCGCCATCCTCGAATTGCCCGCCTGGAAGGCCGTGGCCGAGCGGCTGCGCGCGGCCGGCACGCCCTTCGTGCTCGCGCCCCAGGTGCGCTTCGAGGGCGAGCCCGGCGAGCAGTGGACGATGTTCTTCCGCGACCCGAGCGGCAACCCGATCGAGATGAAGGGTTTCAAATCCATGGAGCAGGTGTACGCCGCCTGAGAGGCTGAGCCGCCCCCTGCCCTGAAAAAATCGGGCGCAGGGGGTGGCCCCCCCTGGCGCGCTTCAGCGCCGTTGCATCAGCGGCATGGTGCCCAGCGCGAACACCGAGTTGGGCACCCCCACCCCCGCCATGCGCGGCTTGGGCTTGCTCGTTGGTACGGCACGGGCACGCTGCTGCGGCTCGGCGGCATCCACCACCACGCCGCGTTCGATCTCCTGGGCTACCAGTTCCGCCAGGCTCACGGACTGCAGGTAGTCCATCACGCGGCTGTTGAAGGTGATCCACAGCTCACCCGTCATGGCCGTCATCTGCGCGGCCTGGCCCTGGCCCAGCCCCTGGGTGTCATCGCCCTTGAGGTTCTCCACCGCCAGGATGATCTCTGCCACGGACACCTGCTCGGCGCGGCGCGCCAGGGTGTAGCCGCCGCCGGGGCCGCGCGTGCTGTCCACCAGCCCGGCGCGCCGCAGCGCGCTGAACAGCTGCTCCAGGTAGGACAGCGAGGTGCCCTGGCGTGCACTGATGGTCGACAGTGCCACAGGACGCATCTGCTGGCGCAGTGCGAGATCGGTCATGGCCGACACGGCAAGTTGCCCTCGGGTAGTGATACGCATCTTTGACTCCTTGTGAACGTTGTATGGCCAGGGTTCGGTGCCCGAAGGGGCGTTCCGCGATCTGTCCATGTACGTACTGTAGGGATCTTGACACTTCGCGTATATTCGATTTATTGAGATTTTTACTTCGATTTTTGCGAAGTATCAAGGAGATGGCATGAACTTCAAGCACCTGCGCTACTTCTGGACCACGGCCAAGGCGGGCGGCATCATGCGCGCCGGCGAGCAGCTCAACACCACTCCGCAGACGCTGTCGGGCCAGATCAAGCAGTTGGAGGAGTGGCTGGGCCACGACCTGTTCAGGAAGCGCGGCCGGGGGCTGGAGCTGACCGCCGAGGGCCGGGTGGCCCTGGGCTATGCGGAGCAGATCTTTACCCTGGGCGACGAGCTCGAAAAATCCATCCGCCTGGCACGCGGGCAGTCGCGCCCGATCACCTTCCGGGTGGGCGTGGCGGATTCGGTGGCCAAGTCGGTGGCTTACCACCTGCTGGAGCCGGCTCTCGGCCTGGCCGAGCAGGTGCACATGACCTGCCACGAAGGCAAGTTTCCAGAGCTGGTGGCGCAGTTGAGCCTGAACCGGCTGGACCTGGTGCTGGCGGACGAGCCGGTCTCCAAGAAGATCGGCGTCAAGGCCTTCAACCACGGCCTGGGCACCAGCTCGATGAGCTTCTTTTGCGCGCCGGCCCTGCGCAGCCAGCTGCAAGGCCCGTTCCCCAAGTGCCTGCACGGTGCGCCGATGCTGATCCAGGGGCCCATGTCGTCGGTGCGCCAGCAGCTCGACCACTGGTTCAACAAGCACCAGCTGCAGCCACGCCTGGTGGGGGAATTCGACGACAGCGCGCTGATGAACGCCTTTGGGCGCGAGGGCCGCGGGGTGTTCACCTCGCCCACCGTGCTGGAAGAGGAGACCCAGGCCCAGTTCGGGGTGGAGGTGATCGGCCGTTCCACCGAGCTGGTGGAGGAATTCTTCGCGATCTCTGTGGAGCGGCGCATCAGCCACCCCTGCGTGGCCGCCATCACCAAGGCGGCGCGGTCGGACCTGTTCGCGGCATGACATGGGCAGGTGCCGACGGCCATGCCCCGCCGGTTCACGCCACCGCTGTCTGCACCTGGCGCGCGTACGGCAGCGGCGCGACGGCGCCATAGCCCTGCACGGCCAGTGCGGCTGCCGCGTTGGCATAGCGCGCCGCAGCAAACACGTCGTCGCTCTGGGCCAGGCGGGCCAGCAGGTTGCCGCAGAAGCAATCGCCCGCGCCCGTGGCATCCACAGGGGTAACGCGCAGGCCTGCGATCCGCTCCCTGCGCTGGCCGTTGCTGGCCAGTGCCCCCTCGGCCCCGAGCTTGAGCACCACGGTGGCCGCGCCCCGGGCATGGCCCCAGTCGACGATGGCGTCCGGGTCGGACAGGCCCGTCAGGGCCTGCATGTCCTCCAGGCTGGGCAGGAAGATGTCGCACAGCGCCACGGCCTGCGCGATGCAGGCCTGGGCCCGCGCCAGCGGCCAGAGCTTGAGGCGCAGGTTGGAGTCGAAGGCCACCAGCGTGCCGGCCTCGCGCGCCAGGCGCATGGCCTCGAAGGCGGTGTCGCAGGCCTGGGGCGAGATGGCCAGCGAAATGCCCGACAGGTGCAGAATGTGCGCGGCCTGCAGCACGGCGGTGGGCTCGCCGGCCAGCCATTGCGGCGACATGCGGCTCGCGGCCGAACCCGCGCGCAGGTAGCTGAACTCGTGCCCGGCATCCCCGTGCGAGACGAAGTAGATGCCCGTGGGGTGTTCGCCATCGCCCTGCACCGCACGGGTGTCCACCCCCTCGGTACGCCACAGCGCGGTGAGCGCCTGGCCAAAGCTGTCCTGCCCGATGCGCGTGAGGTAGGCGACGCGCGCGCCGGCCCGCGCCGCCGCAATGGCGGCATTGCTGGTATCGCCGCCAAAGCCGCGCAGGTACTGCGGCTGGCCGGGATGGATCTGGTTGAACTCGACCATGGCCTCACCCAGCGCGGCCACGTCGAAGCTCTTGCCCTTGGAGGTGTTGGCGCGCTCAGGCACGGGGCTTGTAGGCGGTGACGTCGATCTCGACCTTGGCGTCGATCATGAGGCGCGACTCGACGGTGGAGCGTGCGGGCCGGTGCTCGCCGAAGCATTCCATGTAGACGCGGTTGAAGCTGCCGAAATCGCGCGCATCGGCCAGCCAGACGCTGACCTTGGCCACGTCGGCCAGGGTGCAGTCGGCCAGCGCCAGGGCATCCTTGACGCGCTGGAACACCTGGCGCGTCTGCGCCTCGATGCCGCCGACGATGACCTGGCCCTGGTCGTCCGTGGGCACCTGGCCCGAGACGAAGACGAAGTCGCCGGCGCGCGTGGCGGGCGACAGGGGCCGCGCCTGGCGGTCGGAGGCGATGGGGGACTGGCCCAGCAGTTCTACATGGCTCATGCAAGCTCCTTGTGTAATGAATTTACATAAATCATCGAAAAAAACCCGTTTGACTTTCACAAACGAGTCATCTACGATTAAAAATGTAATGTTATTACTTATGGAGCCACGATGCAATCCTCATCCATCCGTGATCGGTTGACGCTCGCAGTGCCTGTGCAAACCGCACGGCGCCGTGTTCTTGGCCTGGCGGCAGCCACTGCCGCCATGGTCGTGGCCCTCGGCTCGAGCCTGCCGGCCCAGGCGGCCCCTGCCAAGGGGGGCGCCGCCAACCTGGCGATGGTCGGCGAGCCCCAGGGGCTGGACCCCATGGTCAGCACGGCCGACCTGGTCGGCACCATCATGCAGCACGTCTACGAGCCGCTGTACACCTTCGACGCGAACTGGGCCGTGGCGCCCATGCTGGCCGAAGGCCTGCCTACCGTGTCCAAGGACGGGCTGACCTACACCATCGCCCTGCGCAAGGAAGTCAAGCTGCACAACGGGCGCGACCTGAACGCCGACGACGTGGTGGCCTCGCTGCAGCGCTGGATGGAACTGTCGCCGCGCGGCAAGGCAGTGGCCAAGGAGGTGGCCTCGCTCACCGCCAAGGGCCCGCTGTCGGTGGAGCTCACGCTCAAGGCGCCCTATGCACCGCTGCTGGCCCAGCTGGCGTTGCCCAGCGGCATGGCCGCCATCATGGCCAAGGAAAGCATTGCGCCGCAACTCAAGGACTTCATCGGCACCGGCCCCTACAAGTTCAAGGAGCGCCGTCCCGACCAGTTCACGGTGCTGGTGCGCCACGACAGCTACAGCGCCCGCAAGGAGGCGCCGAGCGGCTATGCCGGCCGCCGCGAGGCCCTGCTCGACGAGCTGCGCTTCGTGCCCGTGCCCAATGCCAACACCCGCGTGGAAGGCGCCCTGTCGGGCCAGTTCCAGTACGCCGACCTGCTGCCCGTGGAAGCGGCCGGCCGCATCGACAAGGGCGCCCCGGCCGTGGTGCCCATCGTGACGAAGAACTTCGGCTTCCCCTACATCGTCTTCAACACCAAGGAAGGCGTGCTGGCCGCGCAGCCGCTGCGCCGCGCGGTGCAGACCGCCGTGGGTTCGGGCGAACTGCTGGCCGCAGGCTTTGGCGACAACCGATTCTTCGTGGTGGAGCCCAACTTCTTCCCCAAGGGCACGCCCTACTACTCGGACGCGGGCGGCAAGCTGTACAACGAGCGCAATCCGCAGGCCGCCAAGGACCAGGCCGCCAAGGCCGGCTACAACGGCCAGCCGGTGCGCATCATGGCCAGCCGCCAGTACGAGTTCCACTACAACATGGCGCTGGTGATGGCCGAGCAGCTCAAGAAGGCCGGCTTCAAGACCGAGCTGCAGGTGGTGGACTGGGCCACCCTGGTGCAGCGGCGCAACGACGCCAAGCTGTGGGACGTGTACTTCACGCACTCGGGCCTGTTCCCTGAGCCCATGCTCTCGCCGCCGCAGCTCGGTGAAGGCGCACCGGGCTGGTGGGACTCGCCGGCCAAGAAGGCCACGCTCACCGCCTTCAACCAGGAGACCAACATCGCCAAACGCGGCCCGCTGTGGGGCGCCGTGCAGCAGGTGGTGTACGACGAAGTGCCCTTCATCGAGGTGGGCAAGTTCAACGGCCTCTCGGCGCGCTCGGCCAAGCTTGAGGGCTACACGCCGGCGATCTGGCCGTTCTTCTGGAACACGGGCCTGGCCAAGTAAGCCCACCGCACAAGGTTCGTTGCCATGCGTTTTCTGATGACCCGCCTGGGCGGTGCCCTGGTGGTGCTGGCCCTCGTCGCGGTGCTGGTGTTCGCGCTCACGCGCCTGGCCTCGGGCGACCCGGTGGCGCTGCTGCTGGGCGAGCAGGCCACGGCCGAGGACATCGCCGCGGCGCGCGTGCAGTACGGGCTCGACAAGCCCCTGCCCACGCAGTTCGTGCTGTGGATCGGCGAGTTGCTGCAGGGCAACCTGGGGCAGTCGATCTTCCTGCAGCGCCCGGTGGCGCAGGCCCTGCTCGAACGCGCTGAGCCCACGCTGTTCCTGGCGCTGTTCGCCGTGGGCATCGCCGCACTCATCGGCATCCCCTGCGGCATGGCCGCAGCCATCTGGCGCGGGAGCCCCGGTGACCAGGCGCTGAGCGGCGTGGCCATGCTCGGGGCCAGCGTGCCCAGCTTCTGGCTCGGGCTGATCCTGATCCAGCTGTTCGCGGTCAAGCTCGGCTGGTTCCCGGCCTCGGGTTATGGGAATCCGGAGTCGCCGCTTGCGGAACGATTGACCCACCTGCTGTTGCCGGCGCTGGTGCTGGGCCTGCTGAACTCGGCACTGATCATCCGCTTCACGCGCGCCTCGATGCTCGACATCCTGGGCGAGGACTATGTGCGCACCGCGCGCGCCAAGGGCCTGGCCGAGGGCACGGTGATGGTCAAGCACGTGCTGCGCAATGCGCTGGTGCCCATCGTCACGGTGCTGGGCCTGACGCTGGCGCTGATGATCGGCGGCACCGTGGTGACCGAAACCGTGTTCAACCTGCCCGGGGTGGGCAACCTGGTGGTGCGCGCCGTGCTGCGCCGCGACTACCCGGTGATCCAGGGCACGCTGCTGGTGATCGCAGCGATCTACGTGTTCATCAACCTGGCCATCGACTTCCTGTACACGCTGGTCGATCCACGCATCCGGCTGGAGGGCCAATGACATGGTGCAACGCCTGATTCGCAATCTCACGGACTACTGGCTGCCACTGGCACGCCGCCTGTTCTCGCGCAAGGTGGTGCTGGCCTCGGCCATCCTGCTGGCGCTGGTGGTGGCCGTGGCCACCGTGTTCCCCTGGGTGTCGGATGCCGACCCCAACGCCATCTCGATCAGCGAGCGCCTGAACGCGCCCTCGGCCGCGCACTGGGCCGGCACCGACGAGCTGGGGCGCGACGTGATGCTGCGCATCGTGCATGGCGCGCGCTATTCGCTGCTGATCGGCGGGCTCACCGCTGCGGGTGCCGTGCTGTTCGGCACGCTGCTGGGCATGTTCGCGGGCTTCTTTCGCCGGCTCGATGCGCCGCTGATGCGCGTGGTGGACGCGATGATGTCCTTCCCCGACATCCTGCTGGGCATCGCCCTGGTGTCCATCCTGGGCGCCTCGCTGTGGAACGTGATGCTGGCGCTGGTGATCGTCTACACGCCGCGCGTGGCGCGGGTGGTGCGGGCCAGCACGCTGGTGCTGCGCGAGCTGCTGTTCGTCGATGCAGCACGCGCCCTGGGCGTGCGCACGCCGCTCATCTTGCTGCGGCACATCCTGCCCAATCTGGTCTCGCCCATCCTGGTGCAGGTGACCTTCATCTTCGCCTACGCCATCCTGGCCGAGGCGGGCCTGTCCTTCCTGGGTGTGGGCGTGCCGCCGGACATCCCCACCTGGGGCACCATGATCGCGGGCAGCCTGGAGTCGGCCGACCGCGCGTTCTGGACCATTCTTTACCCGGGCCTGGCCATCGTGCTCACCGCCCTGTCGCTGCAGATGCTGGGCGACGGCGTGCGCGACCTGCTCGACCCCAAGCTCAAGAAAGCCTCGTGAGCCCCGCTTTCGCCCCACCCACGCAAGCGCCCGCCCGCGGGCGCGCTACGAAGGTATCTCCATGACCACCCACACGGCTGCCATGGCCGCCCCGCGGCTCGAAGTGCAGGGCCTGTCCACCTCGTTCGCCACCGACGCCGGCCGCATCCAGAGCGTGGCCGACGTGTCCTTTGCCATCCACCCGGGCCAGACGCTGGCGCTGGTCGGCGAATCGGGCTCGGGCAAGTCCGTCACCAGCCTCACGCTGATGGGCCTGCACGCCAAGACCTCGCAGGCGCAGGTGACCGGCCAGGCTTGGTTCACCCGGCGCGATGGCCGGCGTGTGGACCTGCTGGCCCTGCCCGAGGCCGAGCGCCGCGCGCTGCGCGGCAACGAGATCGCGATGGTCTTCCAGGAGCCCATGACCAGCCTGAACCCGGTGCTGACCGTGGGCGAGCAGATCGCCGAATCGGTGCGCCTGCACCTCAAGCTCGACCGCAAGGCCGCCATGGCCCACGCCCAGCGCATGCTGGAGCTGGTGGAGATACCGGCGGCGAAGCAGCGCGTGCACGAGTACCCGCACCAGTTGTCGGGCGGCATGCGCCAGCGCGTGATGATTGCGCTGGCCATGGCCTGCAGCCCGACACTGTTGATCGCCGACGAGCCCACCACCGCGCTGGACGTGACCATCCAGGCGCAGATCCTGGCACTCATGGGCCGGCTGCAGAAGGAGACGGGCATGAGCATGCTGTTCGTCACCCACAACCTGGGCGTGGTGGCGCAGTACGCCGATGCGGTGGCCGTGATGTATGCAGGGCGCATCGTCGAGTCGGCCCCCGTGCACGACCTCTTCGCGCAGCCCGAGCACCCCTACACGCGCGGCCTGCTGGCCTGCCTGCCCGGCGTGGCCAGGCGCCATGCCGTGGCGGTGGCCGGGCAACGGCCGCGCCTGGTGGCCATACCGGGCCAGGTGTCGAGCCCGCTCGCGCTGCCGCCGGGTTGCGCCTTTGCGCCGCGCTGCGAGCGCCGCATCGCGGCCTGCGATGCGCGCATGCCGGCCCTGTCCGACGAGGGCAGCGCAGGAAGCAGCCGCCGGGTGCGCTGCATCCGTGTGAATGAGCAGCCCATTGAAGAGGTGGCTGCATGAACGCCGTGTCCATGGCCCCGACCCCGGGCGACAACCTCATCGAAGTGCGCGGCCTGCGCAAGTACTTTGGCAGCGGCCCGCACCCGGTGCGCGCGGTGGACGATGTGAGCTTTGCCATCCGGCGCGGCGAAACGCTGGGCCTGGTGGGCGAATCAGGCTCGGGCAAAAGCACTATCGGCCGCCTGCTCACCCGCCTGGTGGACCCCACGGCGGGCCAGATGCTGTACCACGGCGAGGGCGCGAGTGGGCAGGACTTGGCCGGAATGAGCCAGGGCCAGTTCCGCCCGCTGCGCTCGAAGATCCAGATCATCTTCCAGGACCCGTACGCCAGCCTGAACCCGCGCATGCGCATTCGCGAGGTGCTGGGCGAGGCGCTCGATACGCACAAACAGGCGCGCGGTGCGGCACGCCTGCCGCGCATCCACGAGCTGCTCACGCAGGTGGGCCTCAGGCCCGAGCATGCGGAGCGCTTTCCGCACGAGTTCTCGGGCGGGCAGCGCCAGCGCATCGGCATTGCGCGCGCGCTGGCCGTGCAGCCGAACTTCATCGTGGCGGACGAGCCGCTGTCGGCACTCGACGTGTCGATCCAGGCCCAGGTGGTGAACCTGCTGGGCGACCTCAAGGAGCAGCTGGGCCTGACCTTGCTGTTCATCTCGCACGACCTCGATGTGGTGGAGTACCTGTGCGACCGCGTGGTGGTGCTCTACCTGGGCCGGGTGATGGAGATCGCGCCCACCAGCGCGCTGTATGCGCAGCCCGCGCATCCCTACACGCGCGCCCTGCTCGCGGCCGCGCCCATCCCCGACCCCGCGCAGCGGCGTACCATCCCCCTGCTGCAGGGCGACCTGCCCAGCCCCGCCAATCCGCCCTCGGGCTGCGTGTTCCGCACACGCTGCCCGCATGCGGTGGCCGAATGCGCCAGCGCCGACATGGCCCTGCGCCCCGTGGGGGCGGACCACTGGAAGGCCTGCTGGCGCGACGACATCTGACCGGCGCAGCCCCGCTGCGCCCCACCAACATGACGAAACCACATGACCACCACCACTGACTTCACGCTGGACGCCACCAGCAAGAGCTTTCCCATCGCGGCAGCGCCCTGCCGCGCCAGCGAGATCGGCGCACGCGGCTGGAACGTGCTGGCCGACGACCTGGCGTTCCCCCTGGCGGTGCTCCGCCGCACGGCGCTGGCGCACAACCTGGCCTGGATGCAGGACTTCGCGCAGCGCAAAGGCATCGCCCTGGCACCGCACGGCAAGACCACCATGTCGCCCCAGCTCTTCGCACAGCAGCTGGCGGCCGGCGCCTGGGGCCTGACCTTCGCCACGGCCTTCCAGGTCGCGGTGGGGGTGGAGGCCGGTGCGCGCCGCGCCATCATCGCCAACCAGGTGGTCTGCGATGCCGACCTGGACGCGCTCGACGCGCTGCTGGCCCGCCATGCCGACCTCACCGTGTGGTTCCTCGTCGATTCGCTCGCGCAGCTCACGCTGGTCGAGGACTGGAAGCAGCGCCGTGGCAGTGCCCGCGTGTTCAACGTGCTGCTGGAGATGGGCATCCCCGGCCAGCGCACGGGCTGCCGCACGCTGGACGAGGCACTGGCGCTGGCGCGCGCGCTGGCGGCGTCGAAGGCCGTGCAGTTCGACGGCATCGAATGCTATGAAGGCGGCGTGGCGCGCTGCGACAACGAGCACGACGCCCGCGAAGTGACCGCCCTGGTGCGCCGCGTGATGGACGTGGCGCGGGCCTGCGACACCGAGCACCTGTTCGCACGCGACCGCATCCTGCTCACGGCCGGCGGCTCGGCCGTGTTCGACCTGGTGGTGCCGCTGCTGCAGGCCCAGGGCCTGTCGCGCCCGGTGGAAGGCGTGCTGCGCTCGGGCTGCTATGTGACGCACGACCATGGCAACTACGCGCGCTTTCTGAAGAACGTGGAGCAGCGCGAAGGGCTCGACGCCTCGCTGCGCCCGGCGCTCACGGTCTGGGCCATGGTGCAGTCGGTGCCCGAGCCGGGCCTTGCCCTGCTGACCTGCGGGCGCCGCGACATCTCCTACGACCTGGAGATGCCCATCCCCGTGCAACTGGCGCGGCGTGGCGAGCGCACGGCAGCTGCCGTGCCCGCCGGCTGGAGCGTGAGCGCACTCAACGACCAGCATGCCTACCTGCGCTTCGATGCCGCAGCGGGCGTAGGCAGCGCGCCCCAGGTGGGAGACCGCGTGGCGCTGGGCATTTCGCACCCCTGCACCACCTTCGACAAATGGCGCTGGATGCCGCTGGTAGAAGACGATGGCGCCATCACGGGTGCCATCAGCACGCGGTTCTGAGGCCGGAGAAGCGCATGAACAGCAGCCTGCCTCCGTCACCATCGTCCACCGTGCCGCCCAGCCCCACGCCCGGACTGCTGCAGCAGTTGCGCGAACGGCAGGACAGCCTGCCTGAAGCGCAGCGCAGCGTGGTGCGCGCCGTGCTCGAAGACCCGCGCGCCGCCGTGGCCGCCACGGTGGAGCAACTGGCACAGCAGGCCGGCGTGTCCATGCCGACCATCGTGCGCACCTGCCGCAGCTTTGGCTACGACTCGGTGCGCGAATTCATGCTGGCGCTGGCCCAGGACCTGGCCGTCTCGGGCTCGTACCTGCACCGCAGCGTGTTGGCCGAAGACTCGGCGCAGGACGTCTCCAGCAAGATCATCCACGCGGCCGTCGCCTCGCTGACCGAGCTGGGCCGGCGCATCGACGTGGACGTGATCGACCAAGTGGCCGCCAGGCTCGCCAAGGCGCGGCGCATCGACTGCTATTCGGTGGGTGCGGCGTCGACCTTCACGGCCAGCGAGCTGCAGAGCCGGCTGTTCCGCCTGGGCCTCACGGCGAATGCGATCTTCGATGCGCACCAGCAGTTGGTATCCGCCAGCACGCTGGGCCCCGAGGGCGTGGCCTTCGTGGTCTCGCACGTGGGGCGCATGCCCTACACGGTGGAAGCCGCCCGGTTTGCGCGCTCGCAGGGTGCCACGGTGATCGCCTTGACCCAGCCAGGCACGCCGCTGGCAGAAACGGCCGACCTGGTGCTGGCCGTGTCGGTGCCGCAGGACGCGGTGATGCGCGTGGGCACCGAGGCCTACCTGGCCCACCTGGTGGTGATCGAGATCCTGATGGTGCGCCTGGCGCAGCAGCTGGGACCGGTGGCCACGCGCGGCCTGCAGCAGTTCAAGCAGCTTTTGCACAAACACGGATTCGACAGCGCCGAGTATTCGGGCGCCATGGACCCCGGCCCGGGCCTGCACAAGCCGGGCCAGAAAGACAATTGATGGCAGCAACGCAAGCGACCCTGCTGAAGAACGGAACCATCATCGAAGGCACCGACCGCCCCGGATGGGTGGGCGACCTGCTGCTGGCGGGCGAGCGCATCCTGGCCCTGGCCGCTCCCGGCGCCATCGACCCCGCCTTGTTCGCCGGCATGGCCGTCGAGACCATCGACTGCACGGACCGCGTGATCGCGCCCGGTTTCATCGACGTGCACACGCACGACGACGCCGCCGCCATCGACGCGCCCGACATGCTGCCCAAGCTGTCGCAGGGCGTGACCACCGTGATCGTGGGCAACTGCGGCATCTCGCTGGCGCCCATGGTGACCGATGCGCCGGCGGCGCCGCTGTCGCTGCTGGGCAAGCACCAGTTCCGCCACGCCAGCATGGCCGCCTATGCGCGCGCCGTCGATGCCGCGCAGCCCGGCGTGAACGTGGCGGCGCTGCTGGGCCACACGGCGCTGCGCATGCGCCACCTGCCCGAGCTGGGCCGCGCCGCCACGGCCAGCGAGCGCGCCGCCATGGCAGCCGACATGCAGGAGGCCATGGACGCGGGCGCACTGGGCCTGTCGTCCGGCGTGTTCTACAAGGAGGCCTATGCGGCCGACATCACCGAGCTGACCGAGCTGGCCAGCGTGGCCGCGCGCAACGGCGGCGTCTACGCCACCCATATCCGCGATGAGCTCGCAGGCATTCTGCCGGCGCTGCAGGAGGCTGCGCTCACGGCGCGGCAGGCCGGCCTGCCGCTGGTGCTGTCGCACCACAAGTGCGCAGGGGCCGCCAACTGGGGCCGCACGCGCGAGACGCTGCCGCTGATCGAGTCGCTGGCCCAGGGCCAGCCCATCAGCCTGGACGTGTATCCCTACACCGCCGGCTCCACGGTGCTGCGCACCGATCTGGTGGACGGTGTGATCGACATCCTGATCACCGGCAGCCAGCCCCACCCGGAGATGGTGGGCCGCTACCTCAAGGATATCGCCCGCGAATGGGATGTGAGCGAGCAGGCGGCGTGCGACCGGCTGCAGCCCGGCGGCGCCTGCTACTTCCAGATGCGCGAAGACGATGTGGAGCGTGTGATCACCCACCCGCTGGCCATGATCGGATCGGACGGGCTGCCGCATGACGAGCGCCCGCACCCGCGGCTGTGGGGTGCGTTTCCGCGCGTGCTGGCCTGCTACTGGCGCGAAAAAGGACTGCTGCGTCTGGAAGAGGCCATCCACAAGATGACCGGCCTGTCGGCCCAGCGCTTTCGCATCGGCGAGCGTGGGCGCCTGGCAGCCGGCTGCATGGCCGACGTGGTGGTGTTCGACCCGCTGCGTGTGCGCGATACCGCCAGCTACGAACAACCCGTGCAGTTCAGCGAGGGCATCGAGCAGGTGTGGGTGAACGGTGTGCTGAGCTATACCGCTGCCGGCCGGGCCACCGGGGCGCGCGCCGGGCGCTTCATCCGCAGGCAGGCAACGGCCTGACCCGGGCCGGCGGCCAGGAGGTGCCGGACGGCATCTCTTGGCCCCGCCCGGCCCGCCTCGACTGAGAATTGGTTCTCAATAGTATGATTCGCATCCACCATGCGGATCTCGCGCCCCCTCCTCTGGCTCTTGCTGCTCACGCTGTGCCTGCACCTGACGGCAGGCATGGGCCTGCACGCCGCAGAGCACCTGGGGAGCCAGCGCGCGGCGGTAGCGCAGGCCATGGCGTCCGACGAAGACAGCGAGGCTGGGCAGCCCGGCAAGACCTCTGTCGAGGCAGGTGTGTGCGCCTGGTGCCTGGCCCACGCCCAGCAGGCGGCCGACCTGGCCACGGCCCCGCCCGTGCATGGCGCTGCGCAGGCCTGGGCCCGGGTGCGGCCGGTGCCAGATGCCGTGGCCTTCATCCCGCATCCCGGCCATTGGCCGTTCGCGTCACGCGACCCTCCCGCCGCACAGGCCTGACCCTGCGCGCTGCGTTGGGCTGAACGTCCCATCCCCATCGACCTTTCGGCTGCGCCCGGCGCCTGCCGCAGGCCGGTGCATTTCTTCCTGGTCCGCGCCACCGCGTTACCGCACCTGCACGCAGCAGGCATGCGCGCGAGACCCTGCCCCTTTGAATGCCTTTCATGACCACCGCCACGCTTCGCACGGGTATTTCCGTGCCCGTTTCCCTCCACCTGCGCCCACACCCTTTGGCATGGGCCATTGCTTGCGCGCTGGTTGCTCCGGTCTTCGCGCAGACTACACCGCCCCCCGTGGCCCAGGCGCCTGGACAGCTGTCCACCATCGAGATCGTGGGCCGCACAGAGTCCGGGGCCTACCACGCCGATGAAGCGGCCGGAGCCAAGTCGGACCTGCCGCTGCGCGAGCTGCCCCAGTCGGTACGCATCGTGACGCGCCAGGCCATCGACGACCTGGGCGCCACCAAGCTCGACGACGTGCTCGACTATGTTGGCGGCGTATCGCGGCAGAACAACTTTGGCGGGCTGTGGGACAACATCGCCATCCGCGGCCTGCCGGGCAACGAGAACACCGGCATGGCGACGCTGCTCAACGGCTTCTCGTCCAACCGCGGCTTCAACGCACCGCGCGACCTGGCGGGGGTGGAGCGCATCGAGTTCCTCAAGGGCACTGCTGCCGCGCTGTACGGCAGCAGCGAGCCGGGCGGCACGCTCAACATCGTCTCCAAGCGTCCGCTGTGGAAGGCGGCCCACTCCGTGGAAGGCTACGTGGGCAGCCATGGGCTCAAGCGTGGCGCCTTCGACAGCACGGGCCCCCTCGGCGAGAACTTCGCCTACCGCCTCAACGTGGCGGTGGAAGACCGTGACAGTTTTCGCGACCATGTGACGGCGCGGCGCGAAGTGGTGGCGCCCGCCTTCACCTGGAAGCTGGGTCGCGACACGGTGCTGGAATATGCCGGTGAGGTGCTGCGCCAGGCCACGCCCCTCGACCGCGGCGTGGTCGCGGTGAACAACCAACTGGGCGCCATTCCCCGCAGCCGCTTCCTGGGCGAACCGGCCGACGGCAAGGTGACGGTGGAGAACCAGACACACCAGTTCATCCTGTCGCACGAGTGGAACCCCACCTGGCGCAGCCGGTTCGGCCTGTCGTACCGCGAGACCTCGGTGACTGGTTTCTCCACCGAAGCCACCGTCTTGCAGGCCAATGGCAGTTTGACGCGACAGCGCCGCTTTCGCGATTTCGAGTCTGACGACATCGCGCTCCAGGCAGAGTTGCAAGGCAATCTGAAAACAGGGGCCATCGAGCACGAACTGCTGCTGGGGGTGGAGAGCTTTCGCTTCCACATGGATTCGCTGATGCTGCGGGCCAATCCGACCACCGCTGCGCCGTATGCGGTCAACATCTACAACCCGGTCTACGGCCAGGCCCAGCCCACGCCGGCGGCCAATACCGACACGCTGGAGCACCAGCGCAATACGGCGTTCTATCTGCAGGATGCGATCAGGCTGGCGCCAGACTGGCGGCTGGTGGCGGGCGTGCGCATGGACAACTACCGCCAGTCCCTGGAGAACCGCCGGACCCGCGCCACGGCGAGCCAGGAACCCTCGTCCACCTCACCGCGTGTCGGCCTGAGCTGGTTGCCAACACCCCAGTGGACGGTCTATGCCAATGCGGGCCGCTCCTTCCGCCCGAACGTCGGCTCGGACGTGGCGACCCGCGCATTCGAACCGGAAACGGGCCGGGCGCTGGAACTGGGCACCAAGTGGGAAAGCGCGGACAAGCGCATGGGCGCCACTGCGGCGCTGTTCGATATCCGCAAGCGCAACGTGCTCACGGCCGACCCGGGCAACAGCGGCTTTTCGACCGCTGCTGGCGAGGTCCGCAGCCGGGGCCTGGAATTTGACCTGGCGGGCCAGGTGACGACGCACTGGCGGGTCAACGCGAGCATGGTGTTCAACGACGTGGAGATCACCAAGGACAACACCCTGGAAGTGGGTGGCCGCCTGCTCAACGTGCCCAAGGTCAACGGCAGCGTGCTGGCGGTGTACGAGAACATGCTGGGCAATGGGCAGCGCTACGGCGTGGGCGGCGGCGTTACCCACGTGGGCCAGCGCCTGGGCCAGGCGCGCACGCAAGGCGAGGCCACCGCAGGCACGCCGGCCTTCGACCTGCCCGCCTACACCACGGCCAAGCTGGTCGCGTACTGGCGCCTGTCGCCCACGCTGCGGCTGACGCTGGACGTGGACAACCTTTTTGACAAGACCTACTACACCAGCTCCTACAGCCGCGTGTGGGTGACCCCGGGCACAGCCCGCACGGTCACCATGGGCCTGCAGGCGAAGTTCTGAACACGATGGGCATGACGACCATGGCAGACCACCATCTCCCAGAACCTGTACTGCAGGCCCGCGCCGTCACGGCCGGCTACGGCGGCCGCACCATCCTGCAGGGCCTGGACCTGCAGGTGAACCGGGGTGAAATCTACGCCCTGCTGGGCTCCAACGGTGCGGGCAAGACGACCACGCTGAGCCTGTTCCTGGGCTTTCTTGCGCCCACTGCGGGCAGCCTGCGCGTGCACGGCACCGACCCGGTGGCCGACCCGGACGGGGCGCGCAGGCAACTGGCCTACATCCCCGAGAACGTCGCACTCTACGAGCACCTGAGCGCCCGCGAGAACGTGGCCTACCTGCTGGACCTGGCGGGCCAGCCTGAGGGCGCGCAGGCCATTGACCAGGCGCTGCGGGCCGCCGGGCTGGCCGCTGCGGCCCACGGCCAGCGCGTGGCGGGTTTTTCCAAAGGCATGCGCCAGAAGGTGGCGATTGCACTGGCATTGGCACGCAAGGTGCCGGCGCTGCTGCTGGACGAGCCCACCTCGGGCCTGGACCCGCAGGCCACTGCCGAGTTCAACCGGTTGCTGGCGCTGCTGCGCTCGCAGGGCGTGGCGGTGCTGATGGTGACGCACGACCTGCTGAGCGCAGCCGACGTGGCCGATCGCATCGGCTTCATCGATGCCGGGCGCCTGGTCGAGGAAGTGGCGGCCAGTGGCGACGAGCGCTTTGACGTGCGCGCCCTGCACCGGCGCTACGCCACGCCGGGAGCCACGGCATGAGCCGCGCCGTCACCCGCATCGCGCGCGAGGAGTGGCGCCTGATGCTGCGCGACCGCGTGGCCGTGCTGGGCCTGGCGCTGCTCACGGTGCTGACCCTGGTGGCCTCGCTCACGGCCTGGGAATCGCGCCGCGCAGCCGATGCCGAGCGCGCCCGCTACCAGGCGCAGGCCAACCAGGAGTTCGAGGCCCAGCCCGACCGCCACCCGCACCGCATGGTGCACTACGGACACTTCGTGTTCCGGCCGCTGAACCCGCTGGCGGCATTCGACGCGGGCATCGATGCCTACACCGGGCACACGCTGTTCCTGGAGGGTCACCGCCAGAACAGCGCCAACTTCGGCGACGTGCGCCAGTCGTCCCTGCTGCTGCGCTTCGGCCAGCTCACGCCGGCCTTCGTGCTGCAGGTGCTGGCGCCGCTGCTGCTGGTGTTCCTCGGGCACGCATCCCTGGCACGCGAGCGCGAGTCGGGCACCTTGCGCATCTTGCTGGCGCAGGGCGTGCGGGCGGGCCAGATTGTGCGCGGCAAGCTGCTGGCACTGGCCGGCGCGGCGGCCCTGGCCCTGCTGCCCGCCGCTCTGGCGCTGGTCTGGATGGGTGCGCTCTCGCAGCCCTTGCGCTCGGCAGCGCTGTTGGCGGGCCATGCGCTCTGGCTGCTGCTGTGGGCGCTGGCGGTGGTGGGGCTTTCCGCGCTGTTTGCGCGGCGGCGCGATGCCTTGCTGTGCCTGCTTGCCCTGTGGACGGTCACCGTGATCCTGGTGCCGCGGCTGGCGGCCGATACGGCCGCCTATGCCCACGGGCTGCCCACTCGCCTGGAGAGCGACATTGCCGTGGCGCGCGACCTCGCCGCCATGGGTGACAGCCACAACCCCGACGATCCGTACTTCGCGGGCTTCCGCCAAAAGGTGCTGGCGCAGTATGGCGTCGCCAGGGTCGAGGACCTGCCCGTCAACTACAAGGGCCTGCTCGGCATGGAAGGCGAACGCATGACCAGTGAGCTCTTCAACCGCTATGCCGCCGATTCCTTCGACCAGCAGGGGCGGCAGAGCGCCTGGATGGACCGCGCCGGCCTGATCAGCCCACTGCTGGCCCTGCGGCGTTTATCGATGGCCACGGCGGGCACCGACCTGGCCAGCTACCGGCGCTTTCTGGAGCAGGGGGAGCACTACCGCTACACGCTGATCCAGTCGCTCAACCGCCTGCAGGCGCAGAAGATCCGCTATGCCGATGACCGCAACCCCACCCGGCAGAACCGCGTGGACCGCACGCATTGGCACGACACTGCGCATTTCCAGTACCTGCCGGCCACACCGGCGGCCGTTTTGCAGTCGGTGCTGCCGGCCGCAGCCACGCTGCTGGCCTGGCTGGCAGCACTGCTGGCGCTGCTGGCCTTCAGCGCGCGGCGCCTGGGCAGGAGCACCCGATGATGCGCTGGCTTGCCCATGAATGGCGCCTGGTCTGCCGCTCACGCCTGTGCCTGTGGGCCCTGGTGCTGCTGTGCCTGCTGTCCGCCGTGTCCCTGGTATCGGGCGCGCGCGAGGTGGCACGCCAGCAGGCCCACATCACACGCCTGGCTGCGCTGCACGAGCGGGACGTGCAGGCCGTGGCCAGCCGCTTTGCCAAAGGCGGCGATGCGGGTTACGCTGCCTACTACACATTCTACGACACGCAGGACCCGCCTTCGAGCGCAGCCTTCCTGGCCCTGGGCCTGCGCGACGTGGCGCCCTATGTGCTGCGCGTGCGCGCCCTGGGGCTGCAGGCCCAGCTGTACGAGGGGGAGACCTTCAACCCCGAACTCGCGCTCGCAGGGCGTTTCGACTTCGCGTTCGTGCTGATCTACCTGGCGCCGCTGTTCATCATTGCGCTGCTGCATGACCTGGTGTCGGGCGAGCGCCAGTCGGGCCGGTTGCGCACGCTGCTGGCCATGCCGGGGGCGGGTACGCGGCTGTGGCTGCGCCGCGCGGGCCTGCGCACGGCGCTGGCCATCGCCAGCCTGGCCCTGCCGCTGCTGGCAGCCGCAGCCGTGCTGCCCATCGGCATGGCGGCCCTGGCAGGAGCGCTGGCCGTGGTGGTGGTCTACGCGGCCTTCTGGGGCACCGTGTGCGTGCTGGTGGCCGCCCGGCCCTGGAGCTCCACCGCGCATGCCACCGCGCTGATAGGCTGCTGGGTGGTGCTCACCCTGGTGTTGCCCACGCTGGCGCAGATGGCCATCACGCGCAGCATTCCCGTGGGCCAGGGCGTGGACCTGATGCTCGCGCAACGCCAGAACGTGCACGGCGCCTGGGACCAGCCGCGCGATGCCACGATGCACAAGTTCTTCAAGACCCACCCCGAGTGGAAGGACACAGCCGCCCTGCCGGTGCAGTTCCACTGGAAGTGGTACTACGCTTTCCAGCAACTGGGCGACGAGAGCGTGGCCGGCGAGGTCAGTGCCTACCGCAGCGGGCTCACGCGCCGCCAGCATTGGACGGAACGCCTGGGCTGGCTGCTGCCCGGTGTGGCGGCCCAGGGCGCACTGCACGGACTGGCGCGCAGCGACCTGCCAGCCCAGCTGCGCTACCAGGAGCGCATAGAAACCTTCCACAGGGAAGTGCGGGAGTTCTACTACCCCTATGTCTTCAACGAGCGCCCGTTCGGCCCCGCAGACTTTGCCCGCCGGCCCCGCTTCTCGGCCGTGGCGCTCGCCCCCTCAATGCCGCTGGCGCCGCTGGTGGCCATGCTGGCCTGGGTGCTGTGCCTGGGTGGCCTGTGCGCCCGCGCATTGAAGCGGGTACAGGCATCGGCCTGAACATCGGCGGGGTGGCTTTGCACGCGCTGCAAAGCCGCTTCCCGCGGGCCGCCGTGTCCGAAAACAGGGCCGAAAACTACAGTGGAGGCACCAACAACCCGCCACCACTGACCAGGAGTTTTCCACCATGCCCATCATCAACGTCAAGGTCTCTGCCGAACGCTCGGCCGCCCTTTCGCAGCGCATCTCGGACACGCTGCTCGAATTGTCCACCCGCATCCTGGGCAAGAACCCCAAGATCACGGCGGTCACCGTCTCCTACGTGCATCCCGAGGACTGGATCGTGGGCGGCAGCAGCCTCGCAGCACAGGGCAAGCGCAGCGTGTACCTGGACATCAAGGTGGTCGACGAGACCAACACCAAGGCCGAGAAGGCGCGCTACATCGCCGAAGTGTTCGCCGCATTCCAGGGGCTGCTGGGCGAATTGCACGAAGAAAGCTACATCTACGTGCAGGACGTGCGCGCCACGGCCTATGGCTATGGCGGCAAGACACAGGAGTTTCGCCACCAGCATCCCCAGTGACCGCCTGCGGATGGCCAGCCAGGGGGCTTTCAAGGATGGAAGCCCCGACAAAACCGGCCCAGAAACAAAAAAGCCCACTATCAAGTGGGCTTTTTTTGAAGCGGCTAACCGCTATATTGGTTGCGGGAGGAGGATTTGAACCTCCGACCTTTGGGTTATGAGCCCAACGAGCTACCAGACTGCTCCATCCCGCGGCAAGATTGAATTATATACCTTATTCTGCGGCTGCGGCCGAAGAATTTTCAGTTTTTTCATCGCCACGGTCGACCAATTCAACCAGGGCCATGGGCGCATTGTCGCCAACGCGGAAACCCATCTTCAGGATGCGGGTGTAACCACCGGGACGCGCGTTGAAGCGGGGGCCCAGGTCGTTGAACAGCTTGGTGACGCTGTCACGGTCGCGCAGGCGGTTGAAAGCCAGGCGGCGGTTGGCGACGGTGTCGACCTTGGCCAGGGTGATCATGGGCTCGATCACGCGGCGCAGTTCCTTGGCCTTGGGAACGGTGGTCTTGATGACTTCGTGCTCGATGATCGAGTTCATCATGTTCTGCAGCATCGCAAGGCGGTGCGAGCTGGTGCGATTGAGTTTGCGGAGTCCGTGTCCGTGGCGCATGGTGCTTTCCTTCTACTGTCTATGTAATTAAATCGGGCAGCCGTATCAGGTACTGCGCGAGGCACTGTTGTTCCCTCGGGGGGGAACGAAAAGTCCCCCTTACGGCAAGACCGCGGGGGACTCTGGAAACCAGGGTCCCTCTTTCGGGGAACCCGGGATTATAGCGGTTTTGATTAACGCTTGTCCAGACCGGCTGGTGGCCAGTTCTCAAGCTTCATGCCAAGCGTGAGACCACGCGATGCGAGCACTTCCTTGATTTCGTTGAGCGACTTGCGGCCCAGGTTAGGCGTCTTGAGCAGCTCGTTCTCGGTGCGCTGGATCAGGTCACCGATGTAATAGATGTTCTCGGCCTTCAGGCAGTTGGCAGAACGCACGGTCAGCTCCAGCTCGTCCACAGGGCGCAGCAGGATCGGATCGAACGTGGCATTGCCGCGTGGGCCTGCAGGTGCGTCGAACGCAGCCAGCTCGCCACCTTCCAGCTGTGCGAACACAGCCAGCTGCTCCACCAGGATCTTGGCCGATGCACGCACTGCGTCTTCGGCAGTGATGGCACCGTTGGTCTCGATCTCGACGACCAGCTTGTCCAGGTCGGTACGCTGCTCCACACGGGCGCTTTCCACGGTGTAGCTCACACGCTTCACAGGGGAGAACGAGGCGTCCAGCACGATGCGGCCAATCGACTTGGTCGATTCGTCGGCATAGCGGCGCAGGTTGCCCGGCACGTAGCCACGGCCCTTTTCCACCTTGATCTGCATGTCCAGCTTGCCACCGGCCGACAGCGTGGCAATCACGTGGTCGGGGTTGACGATCTCGACGTCATGGGGCGTCTGGATGTCGCGCGCGGTCACCACGCCTTCACCATCCTTGCGCAGGCTCAGCGTGACTTCGTCACGGTTGTGCAGCTTGAACACCACGCCCTTGAGGTTCAGCAGGATGTTGACCACATCTTCCTGAACGCCGTCAATGGACGAGTACTCATGCAGAACGCCTGCAATGGTGACTTCCGTCGCTGCGTAACCCACCATGGACGAGAGCAGGACGCGCCGAATGGCGTTGCCCAGCGTATGGCCGTAGCCACGCTCGAACGGCTCCAGCGCGACCTTGGCACGGTTGTGGCCAAGCTGCTCGACATTGATCGCCTTGGGTTTCAGCAAATTGGTTTGCATTCAGACTTCCTCTCAATACCCCCAGCTCGTTACACCGGTAAGGCTGGTGAAGCGCCTAAACCGCGATGCCTCGCGGTTCAGGTACGGTTTTCTCGAAATGTGATTCGAACTAGCGATTAGCGCGAATACAACTCAACGATCAGCGATTCGTTGATGTCGGCGCCGAACTCGTCGCGGTCAGGCACCTTCTTGAACACGCCTTCTGCCTTCTCGGCATTGACGTCCACCCAGGCGGGCATGCCGACCTGTGCAGCCAGTTGCAGTGCTTCGACGATGCGGTTCTGCTTCTTGGACTTTTCGCGCACGGCCACGACATCGCCGACCTTGACCAGGTACGAGGGGATGTTGACGGGCTTGCCGTTCACGGTGATGGCGCAATGCGACACCAGCTGACGGGCTTCTGCACGCGTGGAGCCAAAGCCCATGCGGTACACGACGTTGTCCAGACGCGATTCCAGCAGGAACAGCAGGTTGGCGCCGGTGTTGCCCTTGCGGCCATCAGCGGTCTCGAAGTAGCGGCGGAACTGCTTTTCCAGAATGCCGTACATGCGCTTGACCTTCTGCTTTTCGCGCAGTTGCAGGCCATAGTCGGACGTGCGGGCACCGGAGGTGCGGCCGTGCTGACCAGGCTTGGAGTCGAACTTGCACTTGTCCGCAATGGAGCGACGTGCGCTCTTGAGGAACAGGTCGGTGCCTTCACGGCGGGAGAGTTTGGCCTTGGGGCCGAGGTAACGTGCCACTTGAACTTCCTTTTTGTCATCTACCGCAAACCATTGCGGGAGCCGCCTGTGTCGCTCTCGCGTACGCAGGCGGCGGTGGGCTTGTGAAAATTAGATACGACGGCGCTTTTGAGGGCGGCAGCCGTTGTGCGGGACTGGCGTCACGTCGGAGATCGACGTGATGCGGATGCCCAGGGCACCCAGTGCGCGCACCGAGGATTCGCGACCAGGACCTGGGCCCTTGATCTCGACGTCCAGGTTCTTGATGCCTTGGTCAATGGCGGCGCGGCCAGCCACTTCCGAAGCCACCTGGGCAGCGAAAGGCGTGGATTTGCGCGAGCCCTTGAAGCCCTGGCCACCCGACGAGGCCCACGACAGGGCATTGCCCTGGCGGTCCGTGATCGTGATGATCGTGTTGTTGAACGACGCATGCACGTGGGCAATGCCGTCCGACACGTTCTTGCGAACCTTCTTGCGAACGCGCTGTGCTGCGTTATTGGCTGGAGACTTGGCCATATTGATCTTTCAATCTCTTTATTTCTTCAGTGCAGCAGCACCCTTGCGCGGACCCTTGCGGGTGCGGGCATTGGTGCGGGTACGCTGACCACGCATCGGCAGACCACGACGATGGCGGAAACCACGGTAGCAGCCAATGTCCATCAAGCGCTTGATGTTCATGGTGGTTTCGCGGCGCAGATCACCTTCAATGGTGAATTGCTCGATCTGCTCACGAATTTTTTCCAGGTCGCCGTCCGTCAGATCCTTGATCTTCTTGGAGTAAGCGATTCCGGTTGCTTCGCAAATCTTGCGAGCGCGAGTCCGACCAATGCCAAAAATGGCGGTCAGACCGATTTCCGCGTGCTTGTGGGGCGGAATGTTAATGCCAGCGATACGTGCCATATGCGTCCTCTAATACTTTCCAATCAACCCTGGCGCTGCTTGTGACGCAGTTCCGTGCAGATCACGCGCACCACACCTTTGCGGCGGATGATCTTGCAGTTGCGGCAGATTTTTTTGACCGAAGCCGAAACTCTCATTGCATTCTCCTAAAACTTTTGCATCCGTCCCGGCATCTTGCACGGAACACAATTTGTGCCCGCGACAAACATCGTGGGGCGCCAACTAAACCAAACCTTGCATTCAGGAAACCAACCGCAGAAAGCGCCTGGCCACCGTCACCCGTCAACCGCCCTGATTGCCTTTGAAATTGGCTTTCTTGAGCAGCGACTCATACTGTTGCGACATCATGTAGTTCTGGACCTGGGCCATGAAGTCCATGGTCACCACCACAATGATCAACAGCGAAGTTCCACCAAAGTAAAACGGTACGTTGTACTTCAGAATCAAGAACTCGGGCAGCAGGCAGACGAAGGTGATGTAAACCGCCCCCGCCAGTGTCAGTCGCACAAGAATCTTGTCGATATAGCGGGCCGTCTGCTCACCAGGACGAATCCCGGGAATGAACGCACCGCTCTTCTTCAGGTTGTCTGCCGTTTCACGGCTGTTGAAGACCAGCGCCGTGTAGAAGAAGCAGAAGAAGATGATCGCAGCAGCATAGAACATCACATACACCGGCTGACCAGGCGTCAGGGCAGAAGAGATGTCGCGCAACCAGCGCATCGACTCACCGGCACTGAACCAGTTCACCACGGTGGCTGGCAGCAGGATGATGGACGACGCGAAGATGGGAGGAATCACACCTGCCATGTTCAGCTTCAAGGGCAGGTGCGACGATTGTCCACCATACACCTTGTTCCCCACCTGCCGGCGCGCATAGTTCACCAGGATCTTGCGCTGACCACGTTCCACGAACACCACGAAGTAAGTCACCGCAGCGACCACCAGCACGATGAAGATAGCTGCCAGAATGCTCATCGCACCTGTGCGCACCAGCTCCAGCAGGCCACCGATGGAGCTTGGCAGACCGGCCGCGATACCTGCAAAGATCAGGATCGAGATACCGTTGCCAAGACCACGTTCCGTGATCTGCTCACCGAGCCACATCAGGAACATGGTGCCTGCCGTCAGGCTGACCATGGCCGTGATGCGAAAACCCATGCCAGGGCTCAGCACCAAGCCGGCCGAGCTCTCCAGCGCCACGGCAATGCCGAGCGACTGGAAAATGGCCAAGCCCAGCGTGCCGTAGCGCGTGTACTGGGTGATCTTCCTGCGGCCGGACTCGCCTTCCTTCTTGAGCTGTTCAAACGTCGGGACCACGTAGGTCATCAGTTGCATGATGATCGATGCCGAGATGTACGGCATGATCCCCAGTGCAAAGACGGTAAAGCGCGAGAGCGCTCCACCCGAGAACATGTTGAACAGGTTCAGGATGCCGCCTTGCTGGCCGCTGAATAACTGCTGAAGTTGGGCTGGGTCGATACCAGGCACCGGGATATGAGCCCCGATGCGGTAAACGATCAGCGCAAGCAACAGAAAAACCAGGCGACGACGCAGGTCGCCGAACTTGCCGGTTTTTGCAATTTGAGCCGCGCTAGTTGCCACAGGTGCCTTCTTTCAGAACCAAAATCAGGCCAGGCTGCCGCCAGCAGCTTCGATAGCCGCCTTGGCACCCGCTGTAGCGCCAACACCCGTCAGCTTGACAGCCTTGGTGAGCGTACCGGTCTTGATGACCTTGACCACCTTGGCCAGCTCGCCGATCAGGCCGGCTTGCTTCAAGGCAAGCACGTCCACTTCGGCCAGGCCCAGCTTTTCCAGGTCGGTCAGGTTGACTTCGGCATTGAACTGCAGCAGGTGCGACTTGAAGCCGCGCTTTGGCAGGCGACGTTGCAAAGGCATTTGACCGCCTTCGAAACCCACCTTGTGGTAGCCGCCTGCGCGGGACTTCTGACCCTTGTGACCACGGCCAGCGGTCTTGCCCAGACCGGAGCCGATACCGCGGCCTACACGGCGCTTGGCATGCTTGGCGCCGTCTGCGGGCTTGATGCTATTGAGTTCCATGATCTATCTCTCAGAGGACTTTGACCAGATAGCTGATCTTGTTAATCATGCCGCGCACTTCGGGCGAGTCCTGCAGTTCGCTGACGCTGTTCAGCTTGCGCAGACCCAGGCCACGGACGGTGGCGCGGTGCGATTCCTTGGTGCCGATAGGGCTGCGCACCAGTTGAATCTTGACGGTTTGTTGCGTAGTCATTTACAGCTTCCAATCAGGCGAAGATGTCTTCGACCGTTTTGCCGCGCTTGGCTGCCACTTGCGAAGGCGTCGTGGAGTTCACCAGTGCGTCAAAAGTAGCGCGGACCATGTTGTAGGGGTTGGACGAACCATGGCTCTTGGCCACGATGTCGGTCACGCCCAACACTTCGAAGACAGCGCGCATGGGGCCGCCAGCGATGATGCCGGTACCCTTGGGGGCCGGTGCCATCATCACATGTGCAGCGCCGTGGTGGCCAGTCACCTGGTGGAAGATCGTGCCGTGCTTCAGCGTGACCTTCACCATGTTGCGACGGGCTTCTTCCATCGCCTTTTGCACGGCAGCAGGCACTTCCTTGGACTTGCCCTTGCCCATGCCCACGCGGCCGTCACCGTCGCCGACCACAGTCAGTGCGGCGAAACCGAGGATACGGCCACCCTTCACGACTTTGGTGACGCGGTTGACCGCGATCATTTTTTCGCGCAGACCGTCGTCACGACCTTCGTCTTGCACTTTGGGTTGAAATTTAGCCATTTTGTATTCCGCTCCGCTTAGAACTGCAGGCCAGCTTCACGGGCTGCGTCGGCCAGAGCCTTGACGCGACCGTGGTAGGCAAAGCCTGAGCGATCAAATGCAACCTTCTCAACGCCAGCAGCCTTTGCCTTTTCAGCAATGCGCTTGCCGATGGCCGTGGCTGCAGCGGCATTGCCGCCCTTGCCCGAACCACCGAGTTCCTTGCGGACGTCGGCTTCTGCGGTGGAGGCGCTTGCCAACACCTTGCTGCCGTCGCCGGAAATGACGCTGGCATAAATATGGAGATTCGTGCGGTTCACGGTCAGACGGGCCACGCCTTGCTGTGCAATGCGGATACGGGTCTGGCGCGAACGACGAAGACGCTGCTCTTTCTTGGTCAACATGTTGCAGCTCCTTACTTCTTCTTGGTCTCTTTGATCGTGATCTTCTCGTCCGCATAGCGGATGCCCTTGCCCTTGTAGGGCTCGGGTGGACGAACAGCACGGATCTCAGCAGCAATTTGGCCAACGCGTTGGCGGTCGGCACCCTTCACAACCACTTCCGTGGGGGTGGGGGTGGCCACCGTGATGCCAGCGGGCATCTCGATGTTGACCGGGTGCGAATAACCGACAGCCAGGTTGAGCTTGGCGCCGGAGGCGGCGGCCTTGTAGCCCACGCCGATCAGGGTCAGCTTCTTCTCGAAACCCTTGCTCACGCCCACAACCATGTTGTTGACGAGTTGGCGGATCGTGCCGCTCATGGCATTGGCTTCGCGAGAATCGTTGACAGGCTCAAAGCTGAGCTTGCCGTCGTTGCTCGACACCTTCACCAGCACGTTTTGCGCCAGCGACAGAACACCACCAGTACCCTTGACAGAGATCTGGTCGGCTTTAACGGACACATCCACGCCAGCGGGGATGGTCACGGGCATTTTTCCTACTCGGGACATTTCAGTTTCTCCTCAATGTCGCGGGTTAGGCCACGTAGCAGAGCACTTCGCCACCGACACCGGTAGCGCGCGCCTTGCGATCGGTCATCACGCCCTTGGGGGTGGTGACAATTGCCACACCAAGACCGTTCTGGACTTGCGGGATGGAATCGTAGCCTTTGTAGACACGCAGGCCAGGGCGGCTGACGCGCTCGATGCGCTCAATCACCGGGCGACCTGCGTAGTACTTCAGGGCGATTTCGAGTTCGGACTTGCCGGATTCGGTCTTGACCTGGAATCCGTCGATATAACCCTCGTCCTTCAGCACCTGGGCGATGGCAATCTTCACTTTGGAAGAAGGCACCAGAACCGTGGCTTTGGCGACCATCTGTGCATTACGGATGCGGGTCAGCAAGTCAGCGATAGGATCACTCATGCTCATGTTGTAATTCTCCTGCCTGCTTACCAGCTGGCCTTGGTGACACCGGGGATGTCGCCTGCAAAAGCCAGTTCACGGATCTTGGCGCGGGCCAGACCGAATTGACGGAAGGTACCGCGCGGACGACCGGTGATTTCGCAACGGTTGCGCTGGCGCGTGGGGTTCGCATTGCGGGGAAGCTTCTGCAGGCCCAGGCGGGCTGCATCACGCTCTTCGTCGCTGCGCTTGGCGTCACCGGCAATCGCCTTCAGTTCCGCATACTTCGTTGCGTACTTGGCGGCCAGTTTTTCGCGCTTCAGTTCGCGCTGGATCAAAGCTACTTTAGCCATACCCTGCCTCAGTTCTTGAACGGGAAACGGAAACCAGCGAGAAGAGCCTTGGCTTCTTCGTCGGACGTGGCCGTCGTGGTGATGCTGATATTGAGACCACGCAAGGCGTCAACCTTGTCGTATTCAATTTCAGGGAAAATGATCTGTTCCTTGACGCCGATGTTGTAGTTGCCACGGCCGTCGAAAGCGCGACCGGAGATACCACGGAAGTCACGAACGCGGGGCAGAGCCACGGTCACGAAACGGTCCAGGAACTCATACATCTGCACGCCACGCAGCGTGACCATGCAACCGATGGCCTGGCCTTCGCGGATCTTGAAACCGGCGATAGCTTTCTTGGCCTTGGTGACCACGGGCTTTTGACCAGCGATCTTGGTCAGGTCCGCCACGGCGTTGTCCATCACCTTCTTGTCCGAGACTGCCTCGCTCACACCCATGTTGAGCGTGATCTTGGTCAGACGGGGAACCTGCATGGGCGAGGTGTAGCCGAACTGTTTGATCAGTTCGGGAGCGATCTTGTCGCGGTAGATTTCTTGGAGTCGTGCCATGTTTGCCCCTTAGGCCACCTTGATTTCAGCGCCGCTGGACTTGTACACGCGAATGCGTGCGCCGTCTGCCTGCACCTTGATGCCCACACGATCAGCCTTGCCGGTAGCCGCATTGAAGATGGCTACGTTGGACTGGTGAATAGGCATGGACTTTTCAACGATGCCGCCCGTCGTACCCTTCATGGGGTTCGGCTTGGCGTGCTTCTTGACGACGTTGATACCGTCGATCAGCACATAGGAATCGTCCTTGCGCGACGACACCGTGCCGCGCTTGCCCTTGTCGCGCCCTGTCAGCACGATGATTTCGTCGCCCTTGCGAATCTTGTTCATGGCGCGTCCTTAGAGAACTTCAGGAGCCAGGGACACGATCTTCATGAACTTTTCGTTACGCAGTTCACGCGTCACGGGTCCAAAGATGCGGGTGCCGATAGGCTCCAACTTTGCATTCAGCAACACTGCTGCGTTGCCGTCGAATTTGACGAGCGAGCCATCACCGCGGCGGATACCCTTTGCGGTGCGAACGACCACTGCGCTGTAAACCTCGCCTTTTTTGACGCGGCCACGCGGAGCGGCTTCTTTGATGCTCACTTTGATGATGTCGCCAACGCTTGCATAGCGACGCTTCGAGCCACCCAGCACCTTGATGCAAAGGACGGACTTGGCGCCGGTATTGTCGGCAACCTCTAACCGAGATTCTGTCTGGATCATTTCAATATTCCCAACTTGCACCAGAAGACCACGGCCCCAGAGAACTTCTCAAGGGCTGCAGATCAGCCAGTCAGTCTTGGGCCCGTCGTCCGCACCGCAAACCATTTGCAGCACTTCCCGCTGGGCAGAAACTTCACGTAGGAAACGCGAAGCCCTCGATTATTGCCAAAGCACAAGGCGAAGTCAAGTGCCTATCACACTGGCGCGTGCAAATATTGCTCGGCAAGTGACAAAAACGCATCCAGTTGTGGATCGGCGCCCAGCTCCTCCTGCAGGAGGGCCGCCACCGCAGGGGCGCTGGCGATGGCCTGGCGGGCGTCCAGGAACAGCATGCGCGAGCGGCGGGCCAGCACATCTTCGACCGTGCAGGCGTACTCGAAGCGTGCGGCAAAGCGCACCATGGCCTCGGTCAGGCCGCCACCCAGGTCCACCCCTGGACCCGGCAGCGCCTGCACGCACGAGGCCTCACCCCCGTAGGAATGCAAGCCCTGGGCGTCGCTGATGCGGTGGCGCACCGGCTCGGCGGGCGTGCCCACCAGGGGCAGGCGGTTGGTGACGCCAGCGGCCGTCTCCGGCAGCAGGCCTACGGTGAAGCATTTTTGCAACACGTCCTCGGCCATGGCGCGGTAGGTCGTCCATTTGCCACCGGTCACGGTCACCAGGCCGCTCTTGCTGGCCAGCACGGTGTGCTCGCGGCTGATCTTCTTGGTGTTGTCGCCGTCGTCGTCCTGCGGCTTGACCAGGGGGCGCAGGCCCACCCAGATGCTGCGGATGTCGGCCACCTTGGGGGCCCGGGTGAGGTAGCGGGCCGCCTCGTCGAGGATGAAGGCCACCTCTTCCTTGAAGGCCAGGGGCTCGCGCACCACGTCCTGGCGCGGGCTGTCGGTGGTGCCCAAAATGAGCTTGCCCAGCCACGGCACGGCAAAAAGCACCCGGCCGTCGGCCGTCTTGGGCACCATCAGGGCATGGTCGGAGGGCAGAAATTCGCGGTCCACCACGATGTGCACGCCCTGGCTGGGCGCCACGATGGGCTTGACAGGGCGGCCGATGGCGTCGCCATCCATCTGGCGCAGGGCATCCACCCAGACACCGGTGGCGTTGACCACGGCCTTGGCGCGCACGGTGAACTGGCGGCCGCTGGCGCTGTCTTCGCAGACGAAGCCGGCCACCTTGCCGTTGTCATGGACCAGCGAGGTCGCCGGGCAGTAATTGACCAGCAGCGCACCCTTGGCGGCCGCCGTGCGGGCCAGGGCCAGCGCCAGGCGGGCATCGTCGAACTGGCCGTCCCAGTACTTCACGCCGCCCTTGAGTCCGTCCTGGCGCGCGTTGGGCAGGCATTGCAGCGTCTTGGCGCGGCCCAGGAACTGGGTGGACCCCAGGCCCGCCTTGCCGGCCAGGGCGTCGTACATCATCAGGCCGATGCCGTAGAACGGTGTCTCCCACACCTTGTAGGACGGCATGACGAAGGCCAGGGGCTGGGCCAGGTGGGGGGCGTTGTTGAGCAGCGTCGTGCGCTCGTGCAGGGCCTCGCGCACCAGCGCGATGTTCCCCTGGGCCAGGTAGCGCACGCCTCCGTGCACCAGTTTGGTGGCACGCGAGGAGGTTCCCTTGGCAAAATCGTGCGAATCGACCAGCACCACGCTGAAGCCCCGGGCCGCCGCGTCCAGCGCCACACCGAGGCCCGTCGCCCCGCCCCCGATCACGGCCAAGTCGTACTGGTGCGGCGCGGCAAGGCGGTCAAGGAGGTCGGAGCGCCGCGTGGGCAGGGGAGCGAAAGCGTGGGTCATAGGTGCTGATTGTCCACAGGCACGGGGGCTGGGCTAGGGTAAACCCTGAATTCTTGACACCTGCGGGGCGGATTGGCCTGGTGGGCCTCCCGCGCCCGCGGGTGCGGAGGAGAAAAATGGCGTCCGGCTGTCCATGGATAGATGGACAGGGACCGGCCGCCAGGGGCCAGGGCGCTCAGCGCGCCTTGCCGTCCTTCCAAGCCTGCAGCAGCTTGTCGTAGGCAATGGTTTCGCCCTTCGGCTTCTCATTGGCCAGCTTGGCCCAAGGGGCCTGCTTGTCGCTCAGCCACTTGGCGGGTGAGCTCTTGGGGTTGAGCTTGGGCGCGCAGTGGGCCATGCCGGCGCGCTCCAGGCGGGCCATCACCTGGTCCATCTCGTCGGCCAGCGTGTCCATGGCGCCCTGGGGCGTCTTTTCACCCGTGACGGCCTGGGCCACGTTCTTCCACCACAACTGGGCCAGCTTGGGGTAGTCGGGCACGTTGGTGCCGGTGGGCGACCATGCGACGCGGGCCGGGCTGCGGTAGAACTCCACCAGGCCACCGAGCTTGGGGGCAGCGTCCGTCATGGCCTTGGACTGGATGTCGCTTTCGCGGATCGGCGTCAGGCCCACCAGGGTCTTCTTGAGCGAGGTGGTCTTGGCCGTCACGAACTGGGCGTAGAGCCAGGCAGCAGCGGTCTTGTTGGCGTCATGGCCCTTGAAGAAGGACCACGAGCCCACGTCCTGGTAGCCGTTCTGCATGCCCTGCTTCCAGTACGGGCCGTTCGGGCCGGGGGCCATGCGCCACTTGGGTGTGCCATCGGCATTCACCACGGGCAGGCCGGGCTTGACCATGTCGGCCGTGAAGGCGGTGTACCAGAAGATCTGCTGCGCGATCTGGCCCTGGGCCGGCACGGGGCCGGCTTCGCCGAAGGTCATGCCCGTGGCTTCCTTGGGCGCGTACTTCTTCATCCAGTCCACGTACTTGGTCAGCGCGTAGACGGCGGCGGGCGAATTGGTCGCGCCGCCGCGGGCCACCGAGGCGCCCACGGGCGTGCACTTGTCGTCGGCCACGCGGATGCCCCATTCGTCGATCGGCAGGCCATTGGGCGCGCCGATGTCGGCCGTGCCGGCCATGGACAGCCAGGCATCGGTGAAGCGCCAGCCCAGCGACGGGTCCTTCTTGCCGTAGTCCATGTGGCCATAGATGGCCTTGCCATCGATGGTCTTCACGTCGTTGGTGAAGAACTCGGCGATGTCCTCGTAGGCGCTCCAGTTGAGCGGCACGCCAAGGTCGTAGCCGTACTTGGCCTTGAACTTGTCCTTGATGTCCTTGCGGTCAAACAAGTCGGCGCGGAACCAGTAGAGGTTGGCGAACTGCTGGTCGGGCAACTGGTAGAGCTTGCCATCGGGCGCCGTGGTGAACTTGGTGCCGATGAAGTCCTTGAGATCCAGACCGGGGTTGGTCCACTCCTTGCCGTCGCCTGCCATGTAGTCGGTCAGGTTCATCATCTTGCCGTAGCGGTAGTGGGTACCGATCAGGTCCGAGTCCGAAATCCAGCCGTCATAGATCGACTTGCCCGACTGCATCGAGGTCTGCAGCTTCTCGACCACGTCGCCTTCCTGGATCAGGTCGTGCTTGACCTTGATGCCCGTGATCTCCTCGAAGGCCTTGGCCAGGGTCTTGGATTCGTATTCGTGGGTGGTGATGGTCTCGGAGACCACGGAGATCTCCTTGACCCCCTTGCCCTGGAGCTTCTTGGCAGCATCGATGAACCACTTCATCTCGGCCATCTGCTGGTCCTTGCTCAGCGTGGAAGGCTGGAACTCACTGTCGACCCACTTCTTGGCTTCGGCCTCGCCCGCCATGGCCGACTGCCCGGTCACGACTGCTACCGCCAGTGCCAGCGCTGTATACCGCGTCTTCATAGTGCCTGTCTCCTCATAGTCATCTCCCCATTGGATACACAAGGGTCGCCCGGCTCCGGGGAAGGTTTGAGCCGCGCGACGGGAACATTTCCAGGGCGTCGTCAGCCCTTGCGCATGATCAGCGCGAGCAACAGCATGGACAGCACGAAGCTGAACCAGATCGACGGGTCCTCGCCCAGCTCAAACCACTGCGCGAGCTTGCCGCTCACGCCCACGAAGATCAGGTTCACGTAGGCCGCCGACAGCAGCCCGATGAACAGGCGGTCGCCGCGCGTTGTTTCCAGGGGCAGAAAGCCCTTGCGCATCGTGGTGGGGGACTTGAACTCCCACACCGCCATGCCAGCCAGCATCAGCACGATGCACGTGAAGAACACCGCCACCGGCAGGGTCCAGGCCATCCACTCGAACATGGCAGCTCCTTCTTAAACGCGGCCCATCGCGAAACCCTTCGCGATGTAGTGCCGCACAAACCAGATCACGATGGCGCCCGGTACGATGGTGAGCACGCCGGCCGCGGCCAGTGTTGCCCAGTCCATGCCCGAGGCGCTCACGGTGCGCGTCATGGTGGCCACGATGGGCTTGGCGTTCACACTGGTCAGCGTGCGCGCCAGCAGCAGCTCCACCCAGCTGAACATGAAGCAGAAGAACGCTGCCACGCCCACGCCGGCCTTGATCAGAGGCAGGAAGATGGTCACGAAGAAGCGCGGGAAGCTGTAGCCGTCGATGTAGGCGGTCTCGTCGATCTCGCGCGGGATGCCGCTCATGAAGCCCTCCAGGATCCACACCGCCAGCGGCACGTTGAACAACAGGTGGGCCAGCGCGACGGCGATGTGTGTGTCCATCAGCCCCACCGTGGTGTACAGCTGAAAGAAGGGCAGCAGAAACACGGCAGGCGGCGTCATGCGGTTGGTCAGCAGCCAGAAGAACACATGCTTGTCGCCCATGAACTGGTAGCGCGAGAAGGCATAGGCTGCCGGCAGCGCCACGGTGAGCGAGATCACCGTGTTGATGCCCACGTAGATCAGGCTGTTGATGTAGCCCGAGTACCAGGATTCGTCGGTGAAAATGGTCCTGTAGTTGTCCCAGGTGAAGTGCTGGGGAAAGAACGAAAACGAGGACAGGATCTCCGCATTCGTCTTGAAGCTCATGTTGATCATCCAGTAGATGGGCAACACGGCGAAAATCAGATAGGCGATCAGGAACAGCGACCGCTTGTGGAAGCGTTTTTCATTCATGGCCGGCCCCCTCGTTGTTGGCGGTGCCTACGCGCTGCATCCAGTTGTAGAGGATGAAGCACAGAAGCAGGATGATGAAGAAGTAGATCAGCGAGAACGCCGCCGCCGGGCCCAGATCGAACTGGCCCACGGCCTTCGTCGTCAGGTACTGGCTCAGGAAGGTGGTGGCATTGCCCGGCCCGCCGCCCGTGAGCACGAAGGGCTCGGTGTAGATCATGAAACTGTCCATGAAGCGCAGCAGCACCGCGATCATCAGCACGCCGCGCATCTTAGGCAACTGGATGTAGCGGAACACCGCGAACTTGCTGGCCCCGTCGATGCGCGCCGCCTGGTAGTAGGCGTCGGGAATGGAGCGCAGCCCGGCGAAGGCCAGCAGCGCCACCAGCGGGGTCCAGTGCCACACGTCCATCAGCAGCACCGTGAGCCAGGCCTGCGTGGCATTGCCGGTGTAGCTGTACTCGATGCCGATCTCCTGCAGCATGCGGCCCATGAGCCCGATGTCGGCGCGGCCGTAGATCTGCCAGATGGTGCCCACCACGTTCCAGGGGATCAGCAGCGACAGGGCCACCACCACCAGCACGGCCGACGACTTCCAGCCCTGCGCGGGCATGGACAGCGCCAGCATGATGCCCAGCGGAATCTCCACCGCCAGCACCGCCAGCGAAAAGGTGATCTGGCGCCACAGCGCGGCGTGCAGCTCCTCGTCGCGCATCACGGCGGCAAACCATTCGGTGCCGACGAACACGCGCCGCTCGGGCGAGATGATGTCCTGCACCGAGTAGTTCACCACCGTCATCAGTGGCAGGATGGCCGAGAAGGCCACGCAGATGATGACCGGCAGGATCAGGAACCAGGCCTTCTGGTTCACCGGCTTGGTCGTGGTGCTCATGGGGTGACCTCCGCAGCCAGCAATTGTTCGTTCTGGTAGAAGCAGGTGTGCGTTCCCAGCACCTGCAGCCACGCCGTGTCACCGGTCGATGGCAAGCGGGTCTCCGGCGCAAAGCGTGCCTTGAGCGTGTGCTCGCCCACCCGGGCGGTGAGCATCAGGTAGGTGCCGATGTCTTGCACCTGCACCACGGTGCAAGGCAAGGCGCCCGGCTGTTCTGGCTCGGCCAGGGCCAGGTACTCCGGCCGTATGCCCACCTGCAGGGCGCCTTCGGGCAGCGTGCGGCCCACGGGCGCCGCCAGGCGGTTCCCGGCCACCGAGAGGCTTGCGCCATCGCGCTGCGCGGGCAGGAAGTTCATGCCCGGTGAGCCGATGAAGTGGCCCACGAACACGTGCGCGGGGCGCTCGAACAGCGCATCGGCCGAGCCCACCTGCACGGCACGGCCGCGCGTCATCACCACCACCTGGTCGGCAAAGGTCAGCGCCTCGACCTGGTCGTGCGTCACGTAGATCAGCGTGAGCTTGAGCTCGTGGTGGATCTGCTTGAGCTTGCGGCGCAGCTGCCACTTCAGGTGCGGGTCGATCACCGTGAGCGGCTCGTCGAACAGCACGGCCGCCACGTCCGAGCGCACCAGGCCGCGGCCCAGCGAGATCTTCTGCTTGGCGTCGGCCGCCAGGCCCGCCGCGCGCTGGTTGAGCTGGCCACTCATCTCCAGCATCTCGGCGATCACGCCCACGCGCTGCTTAATCTGGTCTTCGGGCACCTTGCGGTTGCGCAGCGGGAAGGCCAGGTTCTCGGCCACCGTCATGGTGTCGTAGATCACGGGGAACTGGAACACCTGCGCGATGTTGCGCTCCTGCGGGCTGGCGCGTGTCACATCGCGGCCGTCGAACAGCACCTTGCCATGCGAGGGCACGAGCAGGCCCGACATGATGTTGAGCATGGTCGTCTTGCCGCAGCCCGAGGGGCCGAGCAGCGCATACGCACCGCCGTCCTCGAACTCCATTTTCAGGGGCAGCAGCGCGTAGTCGCCGTCCTGCTGCGGGTTGGGTTTGTAGGAATGCGCCAGGTCCAGGCTGATACGTGCCATCTCAACGCCCTCCCAGGCGCGCAGGCGCCCACACCAGCGCGCCGTCGGCGCCGAACACATAGGCCTGCGCCGGGTCCAGGTGCAGCGCCAGGGGCGTGCCCAGTTCAAAGTAATGCACCCCGGTGAGCTGCGCCACCAGGTCGCCCCAGGGGGTGGAGGCATGCACGAAGGTGTCCGAGCCCGAGATCTCGGCCAACTCCACCGTGCCGTTCACGCCCACGTCGCCGGGGCGGGCGTGCACGCGCAGTGCGCTGGCGCGCACGCCCACGGTGACAGCGCCGGCCGCCGTACCCTCTGGCAGCGGGATGGACAGCGTGGCTCCGCCTTGCAATTGCACGCCTTGCGCTGCCACGGTGGCCGCGATCAGGTTCATCGGCGGGTCGCTGAAGGCACGCGCCACGCGCAGCGAATTGGGGGCATGGAACACCTCGGCCGTGGGGCCATACTGCAGAAGGCGGCCTTCGTCGAGTACGGCGGTGTAGCCGCCCAGCAGCAGGGCCTCGCCCGGCTCGGTGGTGGCATAGACCACCGTGGACTGGCCGGCGGCGAACAGCTGGGTCAGTTCCTCGCGCAGTTCCTCGCGCAGCTTGTAGTCCAGGTTCACCAGCGGCTCGTCGAGCAGCATCAGCGGCGCGCCCTTGGCCAGGGCCCGGGCCAGCGCCACGCGCTGCTGCTGCCCGCCCGAGAGCTCGGCCGGGTAGCGGTCCAGGAACATCTCGATGTGCAGGCGGGCGGCGATCTCGCGCACCCGGGTGTCGATGTTCTTTTCGCCGCGCAGCTTGAGCGGCGAGGCGATGTTGTCCGCCACCTTCATCGAGGGGTAGTTGATGAACTGCTGGTAGACCATGGCCACGTTGCGCTCGCGCACCGGCACGCCGGTCACGTCCGCACCGTCCACCCGCACGGCGCCGGCGGTGGGCGTGTCGAGCCCGGCCATGATGCGCATCAGGCTGGTCTTGCCGGCTTGCGTGGCGCCCAGCAGCACCGTCACGGCGCCGCTGTGCAGCGCCATGCTCATGCCATGGAGCCAAGTCTGCGCCCCCACCCTCTTGCTGATGCTGTCCAGTGCCAGCTGCATCACGCATGCCTTTCCATAGTGCCCCTCGAGGGGCCTGTTGTGCCAAACCGCAGACGCAAGCGCACAGCGGTCGTTTGTTTTCGATTGCGTTCATTCTTGTTCTTTTGTGATCGTTTCAAATCAAGGTTTACCCTTAACGGGTTCCTTTTTGTTCCATTTAAAGTACATCCACTACTGGCGTCCTTCTTGCTGATCCATTCGCGTGAATACCAACCCCCGACAACTCCTGCTCCTTGAAGAAGTGCGCGCGCGCAAATCCGCCAGCGTCGAACAGCT
This sequence comes from Acidovorax sp. LjRoot118, assembly GCF_964253575.1. Lineage (NCBI taxonomy): Bacteria > Pseudomonadati > Pseudomonadota > Betaproteobacteria > Burkholderiales > Comamonadaceae > Acidovorax > Acidovorax sp. LjRoot118. The sequence goes on along the minus strand of NZ_CAXURB020000001.1, from coordinate 6,707,906 downwards.
GGCCGAGACCCTGGGCGTGACCCTGCAGACGGTGCGCCGCGACGTGCAGCGCCTGGCGGAATCGGGCCTGCTCACGCGCTTTCACGGCGGGGTGCGAGTGCCCAGCTCCACCGTGGAGAACCTGGCCCACACGCAGCGCGAAACCCTGCATGCCGAGGGCAAGGCGCGCATTGCACGCGCCGTGGCCGAGCAGGTACCCAACGACTGCTCGCTGATCCTGAACATCGGCACCACCACCGAAGCCATCGCGAAGGCGCTGCTGCACCACCGCGGCCTGCGCGTGATCACCAACAACCTGAATGTGGCCGCCATCCTGAGCGGCAACCCCGAATGCGAGGTGATCGTGGCCGGCGGGGTGGTGCGCACGCGCGACCGCGGCATCGTGGGCGAGGCGGCGGTGGATTTCATCCGCCAGTTCCGCGTGGACATCGCGCTGATCGGCATCTCGGGCATCGAGCCCGACGGCTCGCTGCGCGACTTCGACTACCGCGAGGTGAAGGTGGCGCAGACCATCATTGCCCAGTCGCGCGAGGTCTGGCTGGCGGCCGACCACAGCAAGTTCAACCGCCCGGCCATGGTGCAACTGGCCACCCTGCAGCAGATCGACCGGCTGTTCACCGATGCGCCGCCGCCCGAGCCCTTCCCCATGCTGCTGCAGGATGCCGAGGTGCTCTGTACCGTCGCCGCCTGATCCCCGCACCATCCGGCAGTGCGCTGCCTGACTTATCCTTGCCCGCCATGACCTACCTGCTCGCACTTGACCAAGGCACTTCCAGCTCCCGCAGCATCGTCTTCGACGAGCAAGGCCACATCGTGGCCCAGGCCCAGCGCGAGCTGCCGCAGATCTACCCCCAGCCCGGCTGGGTGGAACACGACCCCCTGGAGATCTGGCGCACCCAGCTGGCCACGGCCCGCGAGGCGTTGGAGAAGGCGAACCTCCAGGCCAGCGCCATCCGCGCGGTGGGCATCACCAACCAGCGCGAGACGACCGTGCTGTGGAACCGCAAGACCGGCCTGCCGGTGCACCACGCCATCGTCTGGCAGGACCGCCGGGCCGAACCCGCCTGCGCCGCACTGCGCGAGCAAGGCAAGGCCGGGACCATCCAGGCCAAGACCGGCCTGCTGATCGATGCCTATTTTTCGGGCACCAAGCTGCAGTGGCTGCTGGACCATGTGCCGGGCGCACGCGCGCAGGCCGAGCGCGGCGAGCTGGCCTTCGGCACGGTGGACAGCTGGCTCATGTGGCAGCTCACGCATGGCGAGGTGCATGTGACCGATGTGAGCAATGCCTCGCGCACCATGCTGTTCAACGTGCACACCAACCAGTGGGACGATGAGCTGCTGGCGCTGCTGCGCATTCCCAAATCGCTGATGCCCAGCGTGCAGCCATCGAGCTCGCATTTCTGCGACGTGGCGCCCGACCTGCTGGGCCACGCCATCCGCGTGGGCGGTGTGGCAGGCGACCAGCAGAGCGCGCTGTTCGGCCAGGCCTGCTTTGGTGCGGGCATGGCCAAGAACACCTATGGCACGGGCTGCTTCATGCTGATGCACACGGGCACCACCTTCCAGACCTCGCAGAACGGCCTGCTCACCACCAGTGCGGCCCAGGCCGGCACGCAGACCGAGTTTGCGATGGAGGGCAGCGTCTTCGTGGGCGGCGCCGTGGTGCAGTGGCTGCGCGACGGCCTGCGCGCCATCTCCACGAGCGGCGAGGTCGAGTCGCTTGCCCAGAGCGTGCCCGACTCGGGCGGCGTGATGATGGTGCCGGCCTTCACCGGCCTGGGCGCCCCGTACTGGAAGCCCGATGCGCGCGGCACCATCACCGGCCTCACGCGCGGCTCCACCCTGGGCCATATCGCGCGCGCCGCACTGGAGAGCATCGCCTACCAGAGCGCCGCCCTGCTGCTGGCCATGAGCCGCGATGCCGTGGCGGCTGGCGGCGCCCCGGTGAGCGAGCTGCGCGTGGATGGGGGGGCCTGCATCAACGACCTGCTGATGCAGTTCCAGGCCGACCTGCTGGGCATACCCGTGGTGCGCCCGGCCGTGATCGAGACCACGGCCCTGGGCGCCGCCTATCTTGCAGGCCTGTCTAGCGGCGTGTACGGCAGCACGACCGAGCTCTCGCAGCTGTGGCGGGCCGAACGGCGCTTCGTGCCCACCCTGGGCAAGGCGCGCGCGCAGGAACTCATGGAGCGCTGGGAACTGGCCGTGCGCCAAGCCACCCTGGAATGAGGACCCCGGTGGTCGGCGGGGCGGCTACCATCATGCCCCTGCCGTTCCCTTGTCTTCGTTCTTCCGACTGCACACCATGAGCCAGACCACCGCCTCCCCCTCCCTCCCCGTGATCGCCTTCATCGGCGGCGGCAACATGGCCAGCGCCATCATCGGTGGCCTCATCCGCCAGGGGCACCCGGCCAGCCAGATCGAGGTGGTCGAGCCCTGGGCCGAGGCGCGGGACGCCTTGCTCAAGAACCATGGTCTGCAGGCACAGCCCGAGGCCGGGCCGGCCCTGCAGCGCGCCCGCATCGTGGTCTGGGCCGTCAAGCCCCAGACCTTCAAGGATGCCGCCGCCCAGACCCGCGCGCACACAGATGACGCCCTGCACCTGAGCGTGGCCGCCGGCATCCGCTCGGACAGCATCGCCCAGTGGCTTGGCAGCGAGCGCGTGGTGCGCACCATGCCCAACACCCCGGCCCTGGTGGGCAAGGGCATGAGCGCTCTGTATGCCCGCCCCGGTGTGTCACCAGCGGAGCGCGAGAGCGTGCAGGCCATCATGGCCACCACGGGAGAATACCTGTGGGTGGACACCGAAAAACAGCTCGACGCTGTGACGGCCCTGTCGGGCTCGGGCCCGGCCTATGTCTTTTACTTCCTGGAAACCATGGCGCGCGCGGGCACGGCCATGGGCCTCTCGGCAGAACAGGCCCACCAATTGGCAGTAGGCACCTTCGTGGGCGCCTCGGAACTGGCGGCCCGCTCAGACGAGTCACCGGCCGTGCTGCGCCAGCGCGTCACGTCCAAGGGCGGTACCACCTATGCGGCCCTGCAGTCCATGGAAAAGGATGGCGTGGGCGAGGCCTTCGAGCGCGCGATGAAAGCCGCCGAGCAGCGCGCCGACGAACTGGGCAACGAGTTCGGGGCCTGAGCCCTGGAGATTGCTATTCAGTTGGCCGCCATCTGCCGCAGCACATAGCTGCCGGCAATGCCGGCGAACACCGTGGCGCCGAGCCAGTGGTTGACGCGGAAGGCGATGAAGCAGCCTTCGCGGGTACGGTGGCGTATCAGCGTCCAGTGCCAGACACCCTGCGCCAGGGCTGCGGCCGTGGCCAGCCAGTACACCGGGCCCAGGCCATAGGGCGCCAGCGCCACGCCCCAGATGGCCAGGAACAGCAGGTAGAACAGCACGATGGCTGCCACATCGAAACGGCCCAGGGTGATGGCCGAGGTCTTGATGCCGATCTTCAGGTCGTCGTCGCGGTCGACCATGGCGTACTCGGTGTCATAGGCCAATACCCAGAACAGGTTTCCCAGCCACATCCACCAGGCCACGGCTGGCACCTGGCCCTGCACTGCGGCGAAAGCGATCACGATGCCAAAATTGAAGGCAATGCCCAGCACCGCCTGTGGCATGGAAATCACGCGCTTGGAAAACGGGTAGGCAATGGCCACCAGCACGGCGGGCACGGACCAGGCGATGGCCGCTGCATTGGTGGTCAGCACCAAGCCGAAGGACACCAGCGCGAGCACGGCGCCCAGGGTCAGCGCCTCCTTGACGGAAATGGCCCCGGTGGTCACGGGCCGCGCCGCCGTGCGCTTGACATGGCGGTCGAAGTCACGGTCGGCCACATCGTTCACGCAGCAGCCGGCGCTGCGCATGAGAAAGGTGCCCAGCACGAACACCGCCAGCAGGTGCCAGCCCGGAAAACCATCCGAGGCAATCCACAGCGCGCTCAAGGTGGGCCACAGGCAAACCAGCCAGCCGGCGGGCCGGTTCCAACGGATCAGGTCAAGGTAGAGGGACAGGCGGCTGCGCGAAGGGGCTGACATGGCGAAGAAGGCGGCAAATACGGGCAATGTTGCCCGTCGGGCGGGCGGCACCGGGAATGTAGCAGCCGCGAGGACCCCACTCGCCGCGCTTGCGATGCAGGAAATGTCCTACACCGGGAATTTGTACAAACCCGTTACATTGTCCGGTTGCCCCTCACCCGGAACCCGCTTCGCATGCCCCGATCACCGAGTACCCAGGCCGCCCAGCGTTTTGCCATTCCCCGCAGCCTGATGGCGGGGTTCATCGTGGCGGCCCTGGCCACGCTGGTCATTGCCTTCGTCAACTACCGTGCGTCCGAGGTCCGGGCCGAAGCCGTGGCGGCGATGGACCGCACCTCGCAGGGCATGCGCCAGCTGTCGCTGGTGCACTCGGCGATGAAGGACCTGGAAACCGGCCAGCGCGGCTACCTGCTCACAGGCGATGCCTCGTACCTGCAGCCCTACCTGCTGGCACAGAACGTCCTGGACCGCCAGATCGCAGCCCTCAAGACCAGTACGGGCAGCAACCCGGGCCAGTTGCGACTCGTGGTCCAGATCGAAGACCTGACCAAACAAAAGCGCAGCGAACTCGCCGAAACCGTGGAGCTGCGCAAGACCGGCAACGTGGACGGGGCCATGGCCTTGGTGCGCACGGATGCAGGCAAGAACATCATGGACCGCATCCGGGACCTGGCCTCCGACCTGGCGGGCCTGCAGACCCAGGAACTGGAGGACCGCCGCCGCAATTGGGAAGAAGCGGCCGCCCTTTCGGCCTACTATTCCTGGGGCGGGTCCCTGGTGTTGCTGGTGCTGATCTGCATCTCGGCAGCCCTTACGGCGCGCGAGCACCGCCTCAAGGCGCGCCAGAACTGGGTGGTCACGGGCCTGAGCGGCCTGGCACAACAGTTGCAGGGCGACCGCCGCGTCGAAGAGATCGGCGAACTGGCGCTCGAATACCTGGCCACCTACCTCAACGCCAAGGTGGGCGCGGCCTACGCTGTTGACGAGCAGGGTGGTTTCACCCTGTTCGGCGGCTACGCCCTGCCGCGCGAGCGACTGGCGCAGAAACTGATCGATGGCGAAGGCCTGGTGGGCCAGTGCGCGCGCTCGCGCGAGCTGCTGCACGTGCGCGACGTGCCGGCCAACCACCTGACCGTGTCCTCCAGCACGGGCGCGTCGGCGCCGGCCGAGTTGCTGGTGGCACCCGCCATGGAGAACGGCGAGGTGTTTGCCGTGATCGAACTCGGCTTCTACCGCGCGGTGGACGAATTCGAGCACCGCCTGTTCAAGCAGGCCTCCGAGATGCTGGCCGTGGCCATCCGCTCGGGCCAGGACCGCAGCCGGCTCGAAGCCCTGCTCGAAGAGACCCAGCGCCAGTCCGAAGAGCTGCAGGCCCAGCAGGAGGAACTGCGCGTCAACAACGAAGAGCTGGAGCAGCAAAGCCGCATCCTGCAGGAGTCGCAGGCGCAGATGGAGCTGCAGCAGACCGAACTGGAGCAGACCAATGCACAGCTGGAAGAACAGACCCAGCAGCTCGAGAACCAGCGCGAGGAGCTGCTGGCCGCCCAGTCGGACCTGACCGAGAAGGCGCGCGAGATCGAGCAGACCAGCCAGTACAAGAGCGAGTTCCTGGCCAACATGAGCCACGAACTGCGCACCCCGCTCAACTCCACCCTGATCCTGGCCAAGCTGCTCGCCGACAACAAGGCCGGCAACCTGACGGGCGAGCAGGTCAAGTACGCGCAGACCATCTCCTCGGCCGGCAACGACCTGCTGGCGCTGATCAACGACATCCTGGACCTGTCCAAGATCGAGGCCGGCCAGGCCACCATCGACATCGAGACCGTGGACATCGCGCGCGCCATGCAGGCCCTGGTCGACCCGCTGCGCCCCATCGCCGAGGAGAAGGGGTTGAGTCTGGCGCTCACCATCGATGCCAACGTACCGGCCACCATGGACACCGACGCCCTGCGCCTGGGCCAGGTGCTCAAGAACCTGCTGTCCAACGCCGTCAAGTTCACCGAGCAGGGCAGCGTGGCGCTGCATGTCTCGCACCAACCAGGCGACCTGCTGGCCTTTGCCGTGCGCGACACCGGCATCGGCATTCCCGAGCACCAGCAGGAGCTGGTCTTCGAGGCCTTCCGCCAGGCCGATGGCAGCACCCACCGCAAGTATGGCGGCACCGGCCTGGGCCTGTCGATCTCGCGCGATCTGGCCCAACTGCTGGGCGGCAGCATCGCCATCCACAGCACGCCGGGCCAGGGCAGCGAGTTCACCCTGACCGTGCCGCGCCATGCCGTGCAGTCCGACGAGCCATCCACCGGCCGTGCCTTCCAGGCCCCCCAGAGCGCCGCCAGCGCGCCGCCAGCCTCCAGGCCTGCCCGGCCGGCGCCGACAGCCCCCGCCATCCTGCCCGTGGCAGCGCGCCCCAAGGGCGAGCGCAACATCCTCGTGATCGAGGACGACGTGCGCTTTGCCAACATCCTGAACGACCTGGCGCAGGAGATGGATTTCCACTGCATCCTGGCCCACACGGCCACGGAGGGCCTGGCTGCCGCCACCCTGCACCAGCCCAGCGCCATCGTGCTGGACGTGAACCTGCCCGACTTCTCGGGTCTCGGGGTGCTCGACCAGCTCAAGCGCAACCCGGCCACCCGGCACATCCCCGTGCACGTGGTGTCGGTGGCCGACTACTCGCAGGAGGCCATGGGCCGCGGTGCCGTTGGCTACGCGCTCAAGCCCGTCAAGCGCGAAGAACTGGTACACGCCCTGCAGCGCCTGGAAGCCAAGTTCACCCAGGGCATGCGCCGCGTGCTGGTGGTGGAAGACGACGCGCGCCAGCGCGAGAGCGTGCGCGCCCTGCTGGCCAGCGACGGCGTGGACATCGTGTGCGTGGAAAACGCCACGGCGGCCCTGGACTATCTGCGCAGCAGCACCTTCGACTGCATGGTGATGGATGTGAACCTGCCCGACCTGAGCGGGTACGAGCTGCTCCAGGCCATGTCCGAGCAGGAAGACGTCTCCTTTCCGCCAGTCATCGTCTACACCGGCCGCGCCCTGACGCGCGACGAGGAACAGCAGCTGCGCCGCTTCTCCAAGTCAATCATCATCAAGGACGCACGCTCGCCCGAGCGCCTGCTCGACGAGGTGACCCTGTTCCTGCATCAGGTGGAATCCGAACTTTCGGTGGAGCGCCGGCAGATGCTGCAGGTAGCGCGCAGCCGCGACGCGGCCTTCGAGGGCCGCACGGTGCTGGTGGTGGAGGACGACGTGCGCAACGTGTTCGCGCTCTCCAGCATCCTGGAGCCCACGGGCATCTCGGTGCAGATCGCGCGCAACGGCCGCGAGGCGCTCGAGTTCCTGGAGCGCTCGGGCGGCACCGGGCCCGCCGTCGACCTGGTGCTGATGGACATCATGATGCCGGAGATGGATGGCTACACCGCCATGCGCGAGATCCGCAAGCAGCCCGCCTGGCGCAGGCTGCCCATCATCGCCCTCACGGCCAAGGCCATGAAGGACGACCAGGACAAATGCCTGGCCGCCGGCGCCAACGACTACATCGCCAAGCCACTGGACGTGGAGAAGCTGCTGTCGCTGGTACGGGTGTGGATGCCCAAGTGAGCGCCCAACCCAAGACGGCCAGGATTGCCGACATCGAGCAGCGCCTGCTGCTGGACGCGATCTACTACCGCTACCACTACGACTTTCGCGGCTACGCGCAGGCCTCGCTCAAGCGGCGCCTGCAGGCCGCGATCTCGCGCTTTGGCTGCCAGACGCTGTCGCAGCTGCAGGACAAGGTGCTGCACGACGCGACCGTGTTCCCGGCGCTGCTCGAATACCTCACGGTGCAGGTCAGCGAGATGTTCCGCGACCCGCGCTACTTCAAGTCGCTGCGCGAGCAGGTGATCCCCATCCTGCGCACCTACCCCTCGCTCAAGGTCTGGGTGGCCGGCTGCAGCAACGGCGAGGAGGTGTACTCGCTGGCCATCCTGCTGCACGAGGAAGGCCTGCTCGAACGCACCATCATCTACGCCACCGACATCAACCAGCAGGCCCTGCAGGCCGCCGAGGCCGGCGTGTTCGACCTGGCGCGCGTGGCCGCTTTCACCGAGAACCATGCACGCTCGGGCGGCAAGACCTCGCTGTCGGACTACTACTCGGCCGGCTACGGCCGGGTGGTGTTCGACCGTGCGCTGCGCAAGCAGGTGGTGTTCTCCGACCACAGCCTGGCCACGGACACGGTGTTTGCCGAGGTGCACCTGGTGTCCTGCCGCAACGTGCTGATCTATTTCGAGCGCGAGCTGCAGAACCGGGCGCTGGGCCTGTTCAAGGAGGCGCTGTGCCGCCGGGGCTTCCTGGGCCTGGGGTCCAAGGAGTCGATGCGCTTCACCGAGCAGGCCCCGGCCTTCGACGACTTCGTGCTCGAAGACCGTATCTACCGCAAGAAGGTGGGCATATGACTACCGCAGCCCCGGTGTACCCGCACGGGCCGCGCGCATTCGATGCCATCGTGATCGGTGGCTCGGCGGGCGCCATCGATGCCATCTCCACCATCCTGCCATCGCTTCAGGCGCAGACCTGCGTGGCGGTGCTGGTCACGCTGCACCTGCCGCGCGAGGCACCCAGCCTGCTGCCCGAGATCTTTCGCCCGCGCTGTGCGCTGCGCACGGCCGAGGCGCAGGACAAGGAGCCCATCGAGGCCGGCAGCGTGTACTTTGCCCCACCCGACTACCACCTGCTGGTGGATGCCGGTCCGCAGCTGGCGCTGTCGGTCGATGCGCCCGTGCACTTCTCGCGCCCGTCCATCGACGTGCTGTTCGAATCGGCGGCGGACATTTATGGAGGGCGTTTGATTGGTATGCTCCTGTCCGGCGCCAACCACGATGGCGCCCGTGGCATGGCCGCCATCGGCGCTGCAGGGGGGCTCTGCATCGTGCAGTCCCCCGCAAGCGCCGCCATGTCCGCCATGCCCCAGTCCGCGCTGGACCTGATGACGCCGCACCACATCCTCCCCCCTTCGGACATTGCATCCCTGCTGACCGAACTGCAAATGCGGAGAATCCTGTGAGCCCCACCCTTCTGCACCCACCGCCACCGCCCGCCGAGCGCATCAAGTGCCTGGTGGTGGACGACGTGCCCGAAAACCTCGTGGCCGTGGAAGCCCTGCTGCACAGCGACAGCATCGAGGTGCTCAAGGCCCAGTCGGGCCCCGAGGCACTGGAGCTGCTGCTGTTGCACGGTGACGTGGCGCTGGCCCTGCTGGACGTGCAGATGCCAGAGATGAACGGGTTCGAGCTGGCCGAGTTGATCCGCGGCAGCGAGCGCACCCGCCATATCCCCCTGATCTTCATGACCGCCGGTTCGCGCGACCCGAACTGGCAGTTCCGTGGCTACGAAACGGGGGCCGTGGACTTTCTGTACAAGCCCATCGATCCGCAGATGCTGGCGTCCAAGGCGGGAGTGTTCTTCGAGCTGTTCCGCCAAAAGCGCAGCCTGGCACGCGAACTGCGCGAGCGCACCGAGGCCCTGCGCATCAACGAAATGTTCATGGCGGTGCTCAGCCATGACCTTCGCACGCCGCTGATGGCCATCGGCGCGGCGGCCACGGCGCTGCAACGCCAGCCGCTGGCGGCGGACAGGGCGCAGGCACTGGCCGGCCGCGTGCTCAGCAGCAGCCAGCGCATGGCACGCATGATCGAGGATCTGCTGGACGTGACGCGCATCCGCCAGGGCACCGGCCTGGCGATGCGCATGGCCCCCGTGGACCTGCATGCCGTGCTGCAGCGCTCGCTGCAGGAGATACGCACCAGCTTTCCCAACCATGTGATCAGCACCAGCGACCAGGGGAATCTGGCCGGCATGGGGGACGAGGAGCGCCTGTGCCAGTTGGCCATCAACCTCATCGGCAATGCGGTGCACCACGGCGATCCCGCAGTGGCGATCCATGTGGCACTCGATGGCACCGACACGGACACTGTCGCCTTGACGGTGACCAACGGCGGCACCATTCCGCCGGCCCTGCTTCCGCAGTTGTTCAGCCCGTTCCGGGGGCGTGACCAGGAACCGGGGCGCCACCAGGGCCTGGGGCTGGGCCTGTTCATCGTGCAGCAGATCGTGCGCTCGCATGGCGGCCGGATCGATGTGCAGTCCGAAGACGGCACCACGCGCTTCCATGTGGTTCTGCCGCGCTGCGGCGCTGCGGCTGCGGGCTGATCGCACGACTACCCGCGCCGGCAGCTCAGGAAATCAGAGGCTGGGGATTTTTTGGCCGTGTCCGCAGGGCGTGTCAAAACACTTCGGCTCTAGGCGCAAAGCACAGCCATAGCCGGGGCTATGGCGAGCATTTGCAACGACGAGCCGGGGTGTTTTGGCGTGCAAGGCGGGCATGGACGAGAGATTCTCAGCCTCTCAGAGCCCGGCGGGCGTCTTTTCGAGGGTGGACTGCACCTGCACCAGCAACGCCTCCAGGTCTTCCAGTTCGAAAGGCTTCATCAGCGTGCGCACATGGGGGCCCCAGCCCGATGGATGCGCGCCCAGGTCATAGCCGGTGCACAGCACCACCCAGCGCTGCGGGTCCACCGCCAGCACCTGCCGAGCCAGGTCCGTGCCCGACAGCCCGGGCAGGCTCACGTCGGTCACCAGCAGGTCAAAGCTGCCGGCCTTTTCGAGTTCCAGCGCCTCTTCAGCCGTTGTACAGGTCGTGATTGCGCGCCCCTCACCCTCCATCAGCATGCCGATGGTTTCGCGCAGTTCGGGGTTGTCCTCTACATAAAGGATTCGCATAGGGCGTCGTGTTCTCGAAGGCTGGCCGTGGTTGAAAGAAGCAAATGCCAGCGGCGATCATTCAGCAAAGCGCCGATTCCGCTTGTAGGACGAGCACCCATCGTGCAGCGCGGCCCTGCGGGGAAAGGCCTGGCCGGACGAAAAAACGGGGCCCCGTGGCCCCGCTGGCGTGGCTGGCCAGGGCTTATTCTTCGAGCAGCGAGCGCAGCATCCACGCGGTCTGCTCGTGCACCGTGAGGCGCTGGGTCAGCAGATCGGCCGTGGGCTCGTCGCTGGCTTTGTCGGCCAGGGGGAACAGGCTGCGCGCCGTACGGGCCACGGCCTCATGGCCTTCGACCAGCACGCGCACCATGTCCAGCGCCTTGGGCGGCTTGCTCGGCGCATCGGCGACGGTGGCCAGCTTGCCGAAGTCGGCATACGAGCCGGGAGCGATGTGGCCCAGCGAGCGGATGCGCTCAGCAATCGGGTCCACCGCGTTCCACAGCTCGGTGTACTGGGCCATGAACATGGTGTGCAGCGTGTTGAACATGGGCCCCGTCACGTTCCAGTGGAAGTTGTGCGTGGTCAGGTACAGCGTGTAGGTGTCGGCCAGCAGGCGCGACAGGCCCTGGGCGATGGCAGCGCGGTCTTTTTCGCTGATGCCGATGTTGATGGTGGGGGCGGTGGACTTGGCGGCTTTGGCCATGGGAGCTCCTTCGTTGGGATGGTGGTCGATCAATCGATGGAAATACGCCGCACCGGTGGACCGGGAAGGCTCCCGGCCAGGGCGCGGCGGCTTGCGGTCACTTTAGCGCAAGCGCCTTTTCCCTCACTGCATCTGGCCCAAATTGCCGATGCGCACCAGCATCTCGGTGAACATCTGCATGTCGGCATCGAGGTCCACCACTTCCTTGAATTCCTTGGCGTTGTGGGCCGTGTACTTCTTGCCGGGCATGGCGGGGCCGAAGTTGATGGCGTTGGGCATGAGCTTGGCCGTGGTGCTGCCGGCGGTGGACACCGGCTGGGCTGGGAGGCCCGTGGTGTCGCCGAAGGTGTTTAGCAGTGTGGACAGCCAGGCGCCCTTGGGGTCGCGCGCCATCCAGTTGCCCTGCTGGTGGTCGATGATCACCGGAACGGACGCCTGCGCGGCCCAGTCGTTGACCTTGACCTTGGTGGCGTGCACCAGGGCGTCGGGCGTTCTGCCGCGCGGCATGCGCACGTTCACCAGCACGTCGACCATGCCATCCTTCTCGCGCACGAGGTTGGGCGACATGGTCAGCGGGCCCATGAAATCATCGCCATAGGCCAGGCCGATGGTGCGGCCGAGGTAGTCCGTGCCATACAGCTCGGCAATGTAGCGCACGGCGTTGGCATAGCCGGTGGGCGCCACGGGCACGTCGGATTCGCGTAGGAACAGTGCCAGGCGCGGCAGCGGGTTCACGCCTTCTTCGGGGCGCGAGCCGTGGGCGGAGGTGCCGGTCACCTTGATCTGCACCGCGCTGGCGTCCTGCGCCACGTCGATGCCGAAGCTGCCGCCCTGGGGCGTGTACTTGGCGATGAACGCGGCCTTGGCCGCGTTCAGGCGGGCCGCCACGGCAGCCAGGTCACCGCCCTGCAGACGCGCGGTCGCGGTCTGCGGCACGGCGTTGGTGGAGGCGGCACCGGCCATGGCAGCGATGTAGGTGAAGCCGGCCGGCGCATCCTGCAGCGGGAACGAGGTGCGCAGCGCGCCCGAGCCCTTCTCTGCGACCACGGCCGGGTACTTGCTGTCGAGCACGATGTTGTACTCGGGCAGCTCGGTCTTGGTGCGGTAGTACTTCATGGCGTCGCCACCGGTCTCTTCGGTGGTCTCGATCATGAGGCGGATGGTGCGCGCCAGCGGCAGGCCGCTGTCCTTGACGGCCTTCATCGCATACAGCACGGTGGCGATGGAGCCCTTGTCGTCGATGGAGCCGCGGCCATACAGGTTGCCGCCCACGCGCGTGAGCTTGAAGGGATCGAGGCGCGTGCCGTCCTCCAGCACCCATTCGTCGGCCACCACGGGCACCACGTCGGCATGCGTGAGGATGCCGAATTCTTCCTTGCCCGTGCCCGGCAGCTTCACCTCGAAGATGCGGTTGTCCACATTGCGGTATTCCAGGCCGAAATCCTTGGCCATGGCTTCGACCAGCGCACCGAAGGCGATGATGGCCTTGTCCTCGTGCGGAGGCACCTTGTCGCTCCTGAAGGTGGGAAGGGCGACCATGCGCGCCGTGGTGTCTATCACCGCAGCCTGGTTGCGCAGGCGGTTGTACAGGCCCAGAAGGCGGCTGATGTTGACAAGGTCGTCCCCGGCCAGCGGGGCCTTGGCCTTGTAGCCGGCCACGCTGGCCTGCAGCATGGGGTTCTCACGCGCGGCCTGCGCCAGGAACTCATCAAAGCTGCCCTGGGCGGCGGCGGGCAATGCAGCCACCAGGCGGTCCATCTGGACCTTCTTGATCGTCCTGGCCTGCGGCGCGTTGGTCGTCACGCTGGAGCAGGCGGCAAGGCCCACGGCGAGGCCTGCGGCCATCAAAATTTTCTTCATCTCTGTAGCTTTCCTTGGGAATTGGGGAGCGCGGGACAGGTGCGGGCGGCATGTGGCGCTGCTTCGCAGCACCGGGCCCCGTGTATGGCACGCCGGCGTGCCCTGCGCGGCGAAAGTGTATCGCTGCCGGCCCCGGCAGCGCCAGACATGCCCTGAAAGGCAGATTTCATTCCGACCTGCGCGCAAGGCAGGCGCAGAGCATGAAACTGGCGCGACCCAAGCCAGCGCACCCGCGCAAGGGCCGCCCCGCCGCGAAGACGGCGTATCCAGCGCTTGCGCTGGGGGCGTCCCCCTCCCAGATTGCAAAGCAATATGAGAGAGGGGTGAAGGCGCACAGCGCCTCAGGGGGTGCTCACCTCACGACAGGCGCGTGACGCCCGGCAACTCGCAGGCGTAGATCGCGTTGCGCAGCGCGGCAATGGCTTCGTAGCGCGTGAAGCTGCGCCGCCAGGCGAGCACCACGCGGCGCATGGGTGGCGGGCTGCCATCGTCCTCGCGGATGGGGATGTAGCGGATGTAGTTCTCGTCGCTCTTGCGCCGGCGGGACACCGTGAGCAGCGCATCGCGCGGCACCGACAGGCGCGGCACCAGGGTCACGCCCATGCCGGCCGCCACCATGTGCTTGATGGTTTCCAGCGACGAACCCTCGAAGGACCTGCGGATACCCTCGGCATTGCTGGCAAAGCGCGCGAACTCGGGGCAGACCTCCAGCACATGGTCGCGAAAGCAGTGGCCCGCGCCCAGCAGCAGCATGGTTTCGCTCTTGAGTTCTGCGGCAGTGATGGATTTCTGCGTGCCCAGCGGGTGGGTGCTGGGCAGGGCCGCCATGAAGGGCTCGTCGTACAGCGGCGCCATGGCCAGGCCGGTGTCGGGAAAGGGCTCGGCCAGGATGGCGCAATCGATCTCGCCGGTGCGCAGCATCTCAAGCAGCTTGACGGTGAAGTTTTCCTGCAGCATCAGCGGCATCTGCGGGGTGCGTGCGATCGAGTGGCGCACCAGGTCGGGCAGTAGGTAGGGGCCGATGGTGTAGATCACGCCCAGGGTCAGCGGCCCGGCCAGGGGGTCCTTGCCGCGCTTGGCGATCTCCTTGATGGCGGCCGCCTGCTCCAGCACGCTTTGCGCCTGGCGCACGATCTCGTCGCCCAGCGGGGTGACGGTCACTTCGCCGGCGCTGCGCTCGAAAAGCTTCACGTCAAGTTCCTCTTCGAGCTTCTTGATGGCCACCGACAGGGTGGGCTGCGACACATAGCAGGCATCGGCGGCGTGGCCGAAGTGCTTTTCGCGCGCCACCGCGACGATGTATTTGAGTTCGGTGAGGGTCATGGAGATTCCAGACGGGTAGACCCTGCATTGTGCAGCGCCGCGCGCCCGGCAACCCAGGGCGTGGTGCTGCAGCGGTGCAGAAAGAAGACCGGCAGCAGCACAAGAATCCTCGCACAGGCTGCAACGGTAGGGAAGGCCAGCGGGTGGGACACGGTGACGGCCGGCAACGGCTCGGCAACAGGGACGACGTGCGTCATGGCGGGAGTCAGGCTTTCAGGTAGTCGGATTTTCCACCCAGCCAGCGCATCACATGGCGCTCGGCCAGCTCGGCGTGGCGGTCCAGCATCATTGGCGCGAGTTCGCGTGCCCATTCGAGCAGGTGGGTGTCGGTGGCCAGGTCGGCAAAGCGCAGCAGCGCGTCGCCCGACTGCCGGGCCCCGAGGAATTCGCCCGGCCCGCGGATCTCCAGGTCGCGCCGGGCGATCTCGAAGCCATCATTCGTGTCCGACATGGCCCTCAACCGCTCCTTGGCGGTCTCGCCCACCCGGCCGCTGTCGTTGGTGGAATACAGCAGCACGCAGGCCGATGCCGCCGCACCGCGCCCCACGCGCCCGCGCAGTTGGTGCAGCTGTGACAGGCCGAAGCGCTCGGCATGCTCGATCACCATCAGCGAGGCATTGGGCACATCCACCCCGACCTCGATCACCGTGGTGCTCACCAGCACGCCCATCTGCCCGCTGGAAAAGAGCGCCATCACGGCCTTCTTTTCCGCCGTCGGCATGCGCGAGTGCAGCAGGCCGACCTTTACGCCGGGCAGGGCCTCGCTCAGGTCGGCATGGGTGGCGGTGGCATTGCTCAGGTCCAGCACCTCGCTCTCTTCGATCAGCGGGCACACCCAATACACCTGCCGTCCGTCGTTTACCTGGGCGCCAATGCGAGCGATCACTTCGTCCTTGCGGCTGTCGGCAATGAGTTTGGTGACTATGGGGGTGCGCCCAGGCGGCAGCTCGTCGATGACGGAGACGTCCAGGTCGGCGTAGTAGCTCATGGCCAAGGTGCGGGGAATGGGCGTGGCGCTCATCATCAGCATATGGGGTTCCATCCCCTGGGCAGCGAGCTTTTGCCGTAGGGACAAACGCTGCGCCACCCCGAAGCGGTGCTGCTCGTCGATGATGGCCAGCGCCAGGTTTTTGAAACGCACCTGGTCCTGGATCACGGCATGCGTGCCCACCACCAGCGCGGCCTCGCCGCTTTCGACCAGGGCCAGCATGGCCGTGCGCTCCTTCTTCTTCTGCCCGCCCACCAGCCAGGCCACACGCCGGCCGTGGGCCGCCAGCAGCGGCTCGAGCCAGCCGATCATCTTGGCGAAGTGCTGCTCGGCCAGGATTTCGGTGGGCGCCATCAGGGCACACTGCCAGCCGGCGTCCATGGCAATGGCGGCCGCCAGCGCCGCCACGACGGTCTTGCCCGAGCCCACGTCGCCCTGAAGCAGGCGGTGCATGGGCACGCGGTGCGCCAGGTCCTTGGCAATCTCCACCCCGACCCGCCGCTGCGCGGCGGTCAGCGAAAAGGGCAGCACGGCCATCAGTTGTTCGTGCAACGGCAGCACGCCATCCACCACCTTGCGGGGGCGCAGCACCGGTGCGCGCAACTGGTCGCGCTCGCGGCGCGACTGCTGCTGCGAGAGCTGCTGGGCCAGCAGTTCCTCGGCCTTCAGGCGCTGCCAGGCCGGGTGGCTGTGGTCCTCCAGCGTGGACAGCGACACGTCGGGCGTGGGGTGGTGCAAAAAAGTGAGTGCCTCGCGCAGATTGAACGCGCGGTAGCTGCCGTTGTCATGCCGGAAGACGGCGTACGGCGGCTCGGTGCCGGCGGGCAGGGTTTCGGACAGGTCGACCCGGCTGAGCGCCCCCACCACCGCCCGGCGCAGGTAGGACTGCGGCAGGCCGGCCGTGGTCGGGTAGACGGGGGTCAGCGCGGCCGGCAGCTCGCCGCCGGCCTGGCGAAAGGCCGGGTGCAGCATCTGCCGGCCCCAGAAGCCGCCCTTGACCTCGCCCCGGATGCGCAGGCGCGCGCCCACGGCCAGGGTTTTCTGGTGTGAGGGGTAGAAGCTGAAGAAGCGCAGTTCGCAGGTGCCCGAAGCGTCCTCGACCTGCACCAGCAACTGGCGGCGCGGGCGCAACTGCACTTCGCAGGCCGTCACGGTGGCTTCGATCTGCACCATCTGGCCGTCGCGGGCACTGGACAGCGGCGTGATGCGGGTTTCATCCTCATAACGCAGTGGCAGGTGCAGGGCCAGATCGATGTCGCGCTTCAGACCCAGCTTGTGCAGTGCCTTTTGCGCCACGCTGGCGGTGGAGGGCTTGCTGGGAGCAGCAGCCGCGGGCATTTTGTTCAAAGGTTATCCGGCAGGGCGAAGGTTTCGGCAGTCAAAAAGGCTACCATGGTTACTGTTTATTACCTGATTTCGGCAGACCCCGGCGATCCGGACAGATTCCATGCTCAAGCGCATCAGTATTCAGCATCTCACGTTGGGCATGTACCTGCACGACTTCTGCGGCTCCTGGATGGACCACCCCTTCTGGCGTGCCAAGTTCGTCTTGAAGGACCCCAAGGATCTGGCGCGCATCAAGGATACGGCCATCGAGGAGGTGTGGATCGACATTTCCAAGGGCCTGGACGTGGCGGCGGGCGTGCGCTCCATCTCGCGCGAAGAGGCGGACATCCAGGTCGAGACGGACTTCAGCATGCTGGAGAACCTGCCCCCCCTGGTGGTCGACCCCCCACCCCCTCCTGCCCCCCCTGCGCGCCGCCAGACACGCGGCAAGGCCCCCGCCAGCATGCACAGCGAACTGCTGGCGGCCGCCTCGATCTGCGGCGAGGCCAAGCAGGCCATGGTCTCCATGTTCCGGGAAGCGCGCATGGGCAAGGCCGTGAATTCCGAGAATGCCCGCGGACTGGTGGAGGAGATTTCCGACTCGGTCACGCGCAACCCGGGCGCCCTGATCAGCCTGGCCCGGCTCAAGACGGCGGACGACTACACCTACATGCACTCGGTGGCGGTGTGCGCGCTGATGGTGGCGTTGGCCAAGCAGATCAACCTCAACGAGGAACACACCCGCAGCGCCGGCATGGCGGGGCTGCTGCACGACCTGGGCAAGGCGGCGATCCCGCTGGCGGTGCTCAACAAGCCGGGCAAGCTCACCGACAGCGAATTCGCCATCGTCCAGACCCACCCACAGGAGGGCTACGACATGCTCAAGGAGGGTGGCAGCGTGGAAGATGCGGTGCTCGATGCCTGCCGCCACCACCACGAGAAGATGGACGGCTCGGGCTACCCCGGCAAGCTCAAGGGCGACGAGATCAGCCTGATTGCCCGCATGACGGCCATCTGCGACGTCTACGACGCCATCACCTCCGACCGCCCCTACAAGTCCGGCTGGGACCCGGCGGAGTCGCTGCGCCGCATGGCCGAGTGGACCAAGGGCCATTTCGACCCCCGCCTGTTCCAGGCCTTCGTCAAGAGCATCGGCATCTACCCCGTGGGTTCGCTGGTGCGGCTGACGTCCGGGCGCATCGGCGTGGTGATGGAGCAGGGGCAGCAATCACTGACCTCGCCCAAGGTGAAGGTGTTCTTCTCGACCAAGTCGGACCTGCGCATTCCACCCGAGGTGGTGGACTTGGCCGCGCCCGGCAGTGCCGAGAAGATCGTGGCCCGCGAAGATCCGGACAAGTGGAAATTCCCGGACCTCAACGAACTGTGGTCGGGCTTTTCCGGGCAGGCCTGGTAGATAGCCCAGGCTGGCGTGGGAAAATAGCGCCCCTGTTTCTTTACCCCTTGGTACGGGCCCGTCCGGCCCTCAAGCTCCATGACTGTTTCTGCCCCGCCGGCCCCGCGCCACTTCACGCTCAGCGATTTCGACTTCTCGCTGCCCCCCGAACTCATTGCCCAACACCCCGCTGCAGAGCGCAGCGCATCGCGCCTGCTCGACGGCCGCGCGAGCGCACCGGTGGACCGCATCTTTCGCGAGCTGTCTGGCCTGCTGCAAAGCGGCGACCTGCTGGTCTTCAACGACACGCGCGTGGTCAAGGCGCGCATCTTTGGCGAAAAGGCCAGCGGCGGCAAGCTGGAGCTGCTGATCGAGCGTATTTTGCTCGGCAACGAGGTCGTGGCCCACATGAAGGTCAGCAAGAAGCCCCTGCCTGGCGCCGTGGTGCACATGGCGGGAGGCCTGCACGGCGGCGGCTTCAACGCCACCCTGCTCTCGCGCTGGCCAGCCGAGGACGATGGCCCGCTGTTCCGCTTCGCCCTCCAAGGTCCGGCCGGCGAGACGCCGCACGAGCTGATGGAGCGCCACGGCCACCTGCCGCTGCCGCCCTACATCGAGCGCCAGCAGAATGCCGACCACGATCCCGACGCCGCAGAAGATGCCCAGCGCTACCAGACGGTGTTCGCGCGCGCACCCGGCGCAGTGGCGGCTCCGACGGCGGCCCTGCATTTCGACGAGGGTGTGCTCGCTGCGCTGGCTGAACGCGGCGTGGAGCGTGCCAGCGTCACCCTGCACGTGGGCGCCGGCACCTTCCAGCCCGTGAAGACCGAGAACCTCACCGAGCACCAGATGCACAGCGAGTGGTACGAAGTGCCGCAGGCCACGCTGGCAGCGCTCGAGCGTTGCCGCCAGCGCGGCGGCCGTGTGGTGGCGGTGGGCACGACGACGGTCCGTACCCTCGAATCCTGGGCGCGCAGCGGCCAGGCCTCGGGCGATACGAACATCTTCATCACCCCGGGCTTCCCCTTCCAGGTGGTGGACCTGCTGCTCACCAACTTCCACCTGCCCAAGAGCACGCTGATGATGCTGGTCAGCGCCTTCGCGGGCTATGGGCGGATCATGGATCTGTACCGCCACTCCATCGCGCAGCAGTACCGCTTCTTCAGCTATGGCGATTCGATGCTACTGGAGCGCCAGCGCCCCTAGTCCACTGAAACCGAGAAATCGACTGTGCGTGAGGGACCGGCAGGGCCGCAATCTAGGCGCCGGGCGCAGCCGGGTTGCACACCCGGCGAGCACGGCAACGACGAGTGCGGCCCTGCCAGACCCTCACCCTGCGGGCCTGGGTGGCAGCAGGCACATCGCTGCGTTGCGGGCTTTGCCAAGGCGGCCAGCCTTGGCCGCAGCCCGCGCCTTGCGCTGTATCCCGCTGCCACCCCGGCGCACAGCCGATTTCTCGGTTTCAGTGGACTAGGGCACGCTCAGCAGTTCGTGACGGTGGCAATGCGGGGCGCGGCCCCCTGTTCCGGCAGGCGATTGGCCGAGGGCAGGCGTACGCAGTAGACGCCGGCCTCGCTTTCCACGCGCGTGACCCGGCCGGCATACGTGTTCTGCCACTCCTTTTCGGTGAGGGTGCCCAGGGGCCGGGGCGCCGGGCTTGCCGCGTTCGCAGCGAGTGCCGCAGCGGCTGGCGAACCATGGCGGCGCTGCCATTCCCGCTCCTGCCGCGCCGCGCGGGCCACGCCCTCGGGGCTCCATTGGATGGCGGGCACATCGCGGGCATCGGAGGCGGCGGGCACCGGCGCAGGCATGGCCACCAGGCCCGGGCCTGTGTCCTGCGGCAGGGCCAAGGCAGCAGGCGGGCGCACACTGCGGCCCTCTCGCACCGGCCCAGGCCGAGGTCCCGCCGACCGGGAGGGCTGCGCCGCCACCGGCTCTGGCGCGGGAGTTCTGGACACCGGTGCCGCAGCCTGCGGAGCCGTGATCCACAGGACTTCCATCGCCTGCCTGGCGGGCGGCTCGGGCACCCGCACGGCCGATGCCGGCAGCACCAGCCGCCACAGCAGCACCGCGTGAAGCAGCAGCGAAGCCGCCACGGCACCCCCCAGGCGCCAGCGGCCCGGGCGGTAGCCGTCAGGTGGCCACATCGTCCACGGCGCCGTCGTCCACACCATTCTCGGGCGCCACCCAGGCCAGCAGGTCACCCGGCTGGCACTGCAGGTAGTCGCAGATGGCAGCCAGGGTCTCGAAGCGCACGCCCTTGACCTTGCCGCTCTTGAGCAGCGACAGGTTGGCCTCGGTGATGCCCACGTGCGCTGCCAGGTCGCGCGACTTCACCTTGCGGCGCACCAGCATTTCATCAAGGGTGACGACGATGGGCATGGCCACCTTTCCGGCGCATGCCTCGGGAATGGAGCCGCCGGGTCACAGCGCGGTCAGACAAACGCACTGGACTCCTCCTGCAGGCGCTGGCCCTCGGCCATCACGTGGGCCAGCAGCAGCATCATCAGGCCGACGATCAGCACGCTCACCTCGAACGAGCCCACCGACAGCGCCACCTGCCCGCCGCGCTGGCCCGAGGCCAGCCAGGACAGCAGCGCCGTCACCGCCGCCCCGTGCACCAGCGAGGCCGCGAACATCGCGATGAAGCCCCAGCCCACGCCACGAAAGCCGCGCACCACCGCAGGACCGAACACCTCGCCACGCAGGAAGGCCGTGCAGATGCGGTGCAGGCACCACACGGTGAACAGCATGGCGGCGGTCGGCAGGCATTCGATGGCCAGGCCCACCAGGCGCCAGCTCGCTTCGATCTGCAAAGGGGCGGCAATGTTTGCCTGCAGCGCCTGTGAGGGCAGCAGCATCTGCACCAGGCCACCCGATTCGCCACGGCCCAGCAGCAGCCAGCGGGCCACGGAAAAGCACACGCCCGCCAGCGCGCACAGCAGGGTCAGCGCGTGCAGCCCGCGGGACAGGCGCCGGAAGGCCGGGCTTTGGATGGATACCATGGTGATTGCCTCATTTTTTCTGTAAAACAATAATAATATTCTGCCATACAGAAATAAAAATGCAATCACCCGGTGCGCAGCCGCCCCCCAGGGCCGACAGCCGCTCTTTGATGCGTCAGAAAGCGACCGCGTGCCCGTCCTTGCGCGGGTCGGAGCCGGCGATGTAGCTGCCACCGTCGCGCAGCACGAGCTGGGCGCCGCCGAAGGCGAAGACGCCATTGCCCTCCTCCACCGTGACCTCGTGGCCGCGTGCGCGCAGTGCGGCGACCACGGCGGGGTCGAAGGCCGGCTCCACCGCCACGCCCTTGCCGCCCGTCACGCGCCAGCGCGGTGCGTCGGCTGCGGCCTGCGGGTTCTGGCCGTAGCGCAGCACGCGCAGGGCCATCTGCAGGTGGCCCTGGGACTGCATGGGGCCGCCCATCACCCCGAAGGCCATCTGCGGCGTGCCGTCGGCATGCATGGCGAAGGCCGGGATGATGGTGTGCGAGGGGCGCTTGCGCGGGGCCACTTCGTTGGCGTGCCCTGGAGTGAGGGTGAAGCCGTGGCCCCGGTTCTGCAGGCTGATGCCCGTGCCCGGCACGACCACACCCGAGCCGAAGCCCATGTAGTTGGACTGGATGAACGAGACCATCATGCCGGAGGCATCGGCCGCGGCCAGGTACACCGTGCCGCCGGGGCGCGGCGTGCCGTGACCGGGGTCGCCGGCCTGCGCGGCATCGATCAGTTGCGCGCGCTGCGCCAGATAGTCGGCGTCGAGCAGGTCGCGAGGCGTCACGGCCTGCATGGCGTCGATGTCGGCGTTGTACTCGTGCAGGTCGGCCAGCGCGAGCTTCATGGCCTCGATGCTGGCGTGCACCGTGTCCACGTGGTCCAGCGGCTGGCCGCCGATACCGTGGGATTCGAGCATGCCCAGCGCCATCAGTGTGGCGATGCCCTGGCCGTTGGGCGGAATTTCATGGACTACCGAATCGCCGAAGCGCTGGCTCACGGTGCCCACCCAGTCAGCCTGGTGCGATGCGAGGTCATCCTCGGTCATGGCGCCGCCATGGGCGCGGGAATGCTCCACCATCTGGCGCGCCAGCGTGCCAAGGTAGAAGGCCTCGCCCTCGGTCTGGGCAATCAGCTCCAGCGTGCGCGCATGGGCTTCGCTGCGGAAGATCTCACCGGCGCGCGGCGCACGGCCACCGGGCATGAAACACTCGGCAAAGCCTGGCTGGGAGCCGAGCTTGGCCGCCCCCAGCGCCCACAGCCGGGCGATGGTGGGAGAGACGGGGAAGCCATTGCGCGCATAGTCGATGGCAGGCTCTGCCAGCTTGGCAAACGGCAGCTTGCCCAGGCGTTTGGACAGGGCCACCCAGGCGGACACGGCGCCAGGCACGGTGATGGCGTTCCAGCCCGTCTCGGGCAGGCCACCGCGCTCGGCAAAGTACGCAGGCGTCCATGCGGCGGGCGAACGGCCCGAGGCGTTCAGCCCGTGCAGTTCCTTGCCGTCCCAGACGATGGCGAAGCCGTCGCTGCCCAGGCCGCAGCCCGTGGGCTCGACCACGGTGAGGGCCATGGCGGCAGCGATGGCCGCATCCACCGCATTGCCGCCGGCCAGCAGCATGCGCAGCCCGGCCTGCGCGGCCAGCGGCTGCGAGGTGGAGACCACATTGCGCCCCATGACTGCGCTGCGGTTCGATGCGTAGGGAAGGGCCCAGTCCAGGCCCGTGGTGGGTTCAGTCATCGGATCGGTCACTCCACGGAAATCTTGTGCTGGCGGATCACTGCGGCCCAGCGCGCGCTGTCGGCCTGCACCATGGCGGCGAACTTGGCGGGGGTGCTGGGGGCGGCGGGCTCCACGCCGAGCTTGGCCAGGCCCTCGGCCACCTCGGTCGACTGCATGGCCTTGGCAAAGGCCTTGTGGATGCGGTCGACCAGTGCCGGCGGTGCGCCGGCCGGCAGGTACACGCCGAACCAGGTCACCGAAGAATAGCCGGGCAGGCCGGACTCGGCCATGGTGGGCAGCTCGGGCGCGAGCGCGCTGCGCTTTTCGCTGGTCACAGCCAGGGCGCGCAGGCGACCGCCCTTGACGTGCGGCATGCCCGTGGGCAGCGAGTCGAACAGCACGTGGGTCTGACCAGCCACGAGATCGGGGATGGCCAGGGCCGTGCCCTTGTAGGGCACATGCATCATCTCGACGCCGGCCTGGGCGCTGAAGGCCGCAGCGTTCAGGTGCACGATGGTGCCATTGCCACTGGTGGCGTAATTGAGCTTGCCGGGGTGGGCCTTGCCGTAGGCAATCAGCTCGCCCACCGTCTTCACGGGCAACGAGTTGGTCACCAGCAGCACGCTGGGTGCGTCGGCCAGGTGGGCGACGGGCGTGAAGTCCTTGCGCGGGTCATAGGCCAGGCGCGGCATCAGGTGGGGCGAGATGGCGTGCGTGCTGCTCGTGGTGAGCAGCAGGGTGTAACCGTCGGGCTGCGCCTTGGCGGCTTCGGCCGCGCCGATGGTGCCGCCGGCGCCGGGGCGGTTGTCCACCACCATCTGCTGGCCCAGGTCCTGCGCCACGCGCTGCGCGACCACGCGGGCCACGAGGTCGGTGGCACCGCTGGCCGGGAAGGGAACGATCACCCGCACCGGACGGTCGGGCCAGTTCGATTGCGCATGCGCGCCCGCACACACGGCCATCAGGCAGGCCAGGCCGAGCACGCTACGGCCCCAGGACAAAAGACGCATACGAAGCACTCCAGAAAAAGAACGGGGACATTAAGGACCGGGCACGCCCTCCCCCGCTATCCACAGGAACAGGAAGGCGGCGCAGCAGGCTTCATCTTAGGAATGTGGCAGTCGCATGACCACCACCAAATCAGCAAATAGCTTTGCCGTGCCGGCAAAGCGCTTCGCTTTTTGAGATGATCCACGGCAAACCTCCCATCGCCCCCCATGCGCGCCCAACTTCTGCAAGACACGGCCCTGCGCTACTTCCTCGAAGTGGCGCAAAGCGGCTCGCTCACCGAAGCCTCTGCCCGGCTGCACGTGGCCGCCTCGGCCCTGAGCCGGCAGATCGCCGGGCTCGAGTCGCAGTTGGGCACGCCGCTGTTCGAGCGGCACCCGCGCGGCATGGTGCTCACCGGGGCCGGCGAGATCCTGGCCACGCACGCGCGCCGCACGGTGCTGGACGCCGAGCGGGCGCTGGGCGAGATCGGCGCACTGCAGGGTCTGCGCGCCGGCCAGGTGCGGCTGGCCACATCCGACGCGTTTGCGAACGAACTGGTGCCGCGCCTGTGCGTGGAGTTCCAGCGCACGCACACCGGCATCCAGTTCGAGGTGCAGTCCCTGCCCACGGCCCAGGTGCCCGGTGCGGTACGCAGCGGCGCGGCCGATATAGGCCTGTGCTTCAGCCGCGCGCCACACAAGGACATCGACGTGGCCTACCGCCAGCGGGCGCCGGTGCTGGCCCTGGTGCCGCCCGGCCACCCTCTGGCCGGTGCGAAGAGCGTGACGCTGGCGCGCATGGGCCAGTACCCGCTGGCCCTGCCGCCGCCCGAAACCACGGTGCGGCAGATGATCGACATCGTCTGCAGCCGCCAGGGCCTGCAGCTGGCGCCGGTGCTGGTGAGCAACCACGTCAAGACCATGCTCCACTTCGTGGCCAACGGGGGCGGGCTGTCGGTGTCCAGCGAGATCGCGGCGCGCCACATGGTGGCGGCAGGCGACATCGTCGCGCTGCCCATCGGCGACCAGGGCATGGACCTGCGCGACCTGGAGCTGCAGACCCTGTCGGGCCGCCGCCTGCCCGTGGCCGCGCAGGCCTTTCTGGACCTGCTCAGGGAGTGGCTGCCCGGGCCCTGGTGATTCTCAATCGCGCCCTTCGTGCTGTTGGCGGAATGCGCGCGCCTTACCGAAGTGGCCGTTGCCGATGAAGGGCACGGGGGGCCGCAGCGCCGACAGCGGCGAGGGGTGGTTGGAAGTGAGCACCAGGTGCCCACGGTCGGCCGGGATCCACACGCGCTTGGACTGGGCATGCGAGCCCCAGAGCATGAACACCACCGAACGCTCGCCTTCGGCCACGTGGCGGATCACGGCGTCGGTCAGTTCCTCCCAGCCCTTGCCGGAATGGCTCGCGGCCTGGCCCTCTTCCACCGTGAGGCCGGTGTTGAGCAGCAGCACGCCGTTCTTCGCCCATTTGACGAGGCTGCCGCCCGGCTCGGGCCATGCAGGAAACGGCGTCTCCAGGTCACGCTGCATCTCCTTGAAGATGTTGCGCAGCGAGGGCGGCAATTGCACACCGGGCGCGACGGAGAACGCCAGCCCCTCGGCCTGGCCACGCCCGTGGTACGGGTCCTGGCCGAGGATGACCACGCGCACCTGCTCGGGTGGGGTCAGCTCCAGCGCGCGCAAAGGCTTGGGCGGGAAAATGGCAGCGCCGGCGGCCAGGCGCTGTTGCAGATAGCCCAGCAGCGCCTGGCCACGCGGGCCGGCAAAGAAGGCATCGACCAGCGGCTGCCAGCCGGGAGCCACAGGCCAGTCAGCGGGGTCGGCGCTTTGCAGTTGGGTGGCGTCGGTCATGGGTGGCAGGCCGTGGATCAGGCGAACAGGTTCGCCAGCGCCTCGCCGGGTTCAGGCGCGCGCATGAAGGCCTCGCCCACCAGGAAGGCATTCACGCCCGCATCGCGCATGGTCTTCACGTCGGCCGGCGTGAGGATGCCGGACTCGGTGACCAGCAGGCGGTCGGCCGGCACGTTCTTCTGCAGGTCCAGCGTGGTCTGCAGCGACACCTCGAAGGTGCGCAGGTTGCGGTTGTTGATGCCCACGAGGCGGGTCTTGAGCTTGAGCGCACGCTCGAGCTCGGCGCCGTCATGCACCTCGACCAGCACCGCCATGTCCAGGCTGCGCGCAATCGCCTCGAAGTCGGCCATCTGCGCATCGTCCAGGCTCGCCGCTATCAGCAAAATGGCATCGGCGCCCATGGCCCGCGATTCGTAGATCTGGTAGGCGTCGACCATGAAGTCCTTGCGCAGCACGGGCAGTTGGCAGCTGGCGCGCGCCTGCTTGAGGGCATCCACGCTGCCCTGGAAGAACTGCTTGTCGGTCAGCACCGAAAGGCAGGCCGCGCTCACCTTGCCATCGCCATCGGCATAACTCTGTGCGATATCGGCAGGGATGAAGTCGGCGCGCAGCACGCCCTTGCTGGGGCTGGCCTTCTTGACCTCGGCGATCACCGCCGCCTGGCCTTTGGCGATCTTGGCGCGCAGCGCGCCCTCGAAGTCGCGCGTGAGCACGCGGCTCTCGGCATCGGCACGCATCGCGGCCAGGGGCATGCGCTTGGTGGCGGCGGCCACTTCTTCGTGCTTGACGGCAACGATCTTGTTGAGGATGTCACTCATGGAAAAACCTTCACAAAAATTCAAACTGGCCCTGCCCAAGTGCACCACGAAGATTTCGACACACGCAAAATCAGCGTTGGCGTGGCACTGCCCTGACTACATGCCCTGCATTGGCTCGAAGTTCCGAAGACCAAGACGACGGTTCAAATGCTCCAGGCATTGATCAACCAATGCCTCCTCCCGCCTGGAACCGCGCAGCAAAATCACGCGCGTCAGGAGAATCTTCGTGCCTACTGGCCCAGGATGCAGTATCAGGCGACACGTGAATGTCGGACTCTTCGCTGTTGCAAAGAACTCCCAGCTCAAGCGGCACCCTTCATGTAAAACGAGAGTGTCTTGCATTTTCAGGCCCCAAGGCGTGAGCGTGCGACGTTGAAAATCCAAGACCCAGCCCCGCGACTGGTTGCGCTGGAATTGCCGCCGCAATGCAATGGTTGCGCAGCCAACCAACACCACACCCACAGACCAGAAAATGCTCCAGAGATACTGTGCCCGCAAATCCAGCGTCATCATCACCGTGGCCAGCACAACCAATATTGAAATGCCACAAAACGGCACACCGACCGTCAGGTCAGCAAGGCTGCCGCCCCCGATGCTCAACGGGAGCCACGCCCTGGGTCGCTGTTCGATCGCGGCCACCCAGGCATGCAAACGGCGCAGACGTACGAGCCCAGGAGAAGGTTTGTCTGCCACAGCCAGCCCCCTGACTCAATGGGCAGGTACCAGCCGGCCGCCCGAACGCCGGATACCGAGGCGGTCCACCAGTTCATCCACGCACTGGTCGAGAGCGCCCATCTGCATGGACAGCGTTTCGGTGTCGGAGGACTGAAGTTCCACTGCGCACAGGGTCGCAATCGGACCCGCCGTTCTGTGGCGGAACTCGACTTCGCAGGACAGGGCACCATCGCCTGGAGGGCCGGGGATGATGCCAATGGAATGTGCAGGGTCGAGTGGAATGGCCGAACCGCCTCGGGTTGGCTGCAGCGTGCGCCGGGACATGTCCAGCACCCATTGCACCCGGTATGCGAAATACCGCACCTGCCACCAGCACATTCCCAAGCCGCTGGCCACGACCAGCCCAATGCCCCACCACGCGTTGGCGACCGCGGGTTGCAGGACGAGCAGCAGAACATAGCCCGTTCCCCAAACGAACAGGATGTTCCACGGAGGGGTCCAGGTGGACCTTTGGTGCACTCGCTCTGGCAGGTAGAGGCAGGCGTCCTCCCTCACGGCAGCCGCGAGGTCGTTGACGTCCCGCAACGTGCGGTGCCCCTGTGTTGTCATGCGCTGCTGCAGCGATCAGGCCGCCAGCGCGTGCGTACGCGCCACCAGTTGCTCAAGCCGGGCCAGCGCGGCACCCGAGGCGATTGCGGCGCGGGCCTTCTGCAGGCCGTCGGCGATGGAGCTGGCCACATTGGCGGCGTAAAGCGCGGCGCCGGCGTTCAGGCAGACGATGTCCTGCGCGGCACCGGTCTCGCCCTTGAGCACGCCGATCAGCATGTCGCGCGACTGCTCGGGCGTTTCCACCTTGAGTGCGCGGTTGCTCGCCATGGGCAGGCCGAAGTCCTCGGGATGCACCTCGTACTCGGTGATCTGGCCGTTCTTCAATTCACCCACCAGGGTGGCGGCGCCCAGGCTCACTTCGTCCATGCCGTCGCGGCCATAGACCACCAGCGCATGCTCGGCGCCCAGGCGCTGCAATGCGCGCACCTGGATACCGACCAGATCGGGGTGGAACACGCCCATCAGGATGTTGGGCGCGCCAGCCGGGTTGGTCAGCGGGCCGAGAATGTTGAAGATGGTGCGCACACCGAGCTCACGGCGCACGGGGGCCACGTTCTTCATCGCCGGGTGGTGGTTGGGCGCGAACATGAAGCCGATGCCCACCTCGGCGATGCATTGGGCAATCGCCTCGGGCGTGAGGTTGATGTGGATGCCCAGCGCCTCCATCACGTCGGCGCTGCCGCTCTTGCTCGACACGCCGCGCCCGCCATGCTTGCTGACCTTGGCGCCCGCAGCAGCCGCCACAAACATCGAGCAGGTGGAGATGTTGAAGGTGTTGGCCCCGTCGCCGCCGGTGCCCACGATGTCCACCAGGTGTGTGCTGTCGGGCACGTGCACCTTGGTGGAGAACTCGCGCATGACCTGCGCGGCGGCCGTGATCTCGCCGATGGTTTCCTTCTTCACGCGCAGGCCGGTGATGATGGCCGCCATCATCACCGGCGAGAGCTCGCCGCTCATGATCAATCGCATCAGGTGCAGCATCTCGTCGTGGAAGATTTCGCGGTGCTCGATGGTGCGCTGCAGCGCTTCCTGGGGGGTGATGGACATGGTGTGGTCTCCGTCTCGCAATTTTTTAAGCGGCAGGCCGGTCCGAGAAGGCCAGCTTGAGGCCGAAGCCGATGAACATCGCCCCGGCGACGCGGTCCAGCCAGTGCATGCCGCGCTGCACGGCGCCCACGCGGCGCGCCATGAAGCCGGCGGCCAGCGCCCAGCCCACGTTGACGGGAATGGCGTTGAGGTTGAACAGCACCCCGAGCAGCACGAAGGCCAGGGCCTTGCTGTCCGTGCCCGGCGCGATGAACTGGGGCACAAAAGCCAGGAAAAAGATCGCCACCTTGGGGTTGAGCACATTCGTCCAGAAACCGCCCATGAACACGCTGCGCAGCGACACGGCCGCAGCCGGCGCGGCCTGCGCCGCCGCGATGGCGGCACCGCTGCCGCCATCACCCGAGGCCTTGGCGAACAGCATGCGCACTCCCATCCACAGCAGGTAGGCCGCGCCCACCCACTTGAGCACGGTGAAGGCCGTGGCCGACGCGGCCAGCAGCGCACCCACGCCCACGGCGGCGGCAAAGATGTGCACGAAGCAGCCGGCCGTGATACCCAGGCCCGCCACGATGCCGGCCCGCACGCCCGAGCGCAGCGCGTTCGAGACGATGTAGAGCACGTCCGGACCGGGCGTCAGGTTGAGCAGCCAGCCGGCCGCGATGAACACCAGCAGTTGGTGCGTCTCGATGATCATGGCCGGGGCTCCAGGAAGTTCTTGAGCATGGCGTGGCCGTGTTCGGTGAGGATGCTCTCGGGATGGAACTGCACGCCCTCGATGTCCAGCGTCTTGTGGCGCACGCCCATGATCTCGCCGTCGTCCGTCCAGGCGGTGATCTCCAGCGCCTCGGGGCAGTCGGCCCGCGCGATGGACAGCGAGTGGTAGCGGTTGACCGTGAACTTCTCGGGCAGGCCGGCGAACACGCCTTTCTGCGTGGTGGTGATGACGCTGGTCTTGCCGTGCATCAGCTGCTGCGCGCGCACGATGCTGCCGCCGAAGGCCGCGCCGATGGCCTGGTGGCCCAGGCACACGCCCAGAATGGGCAACTTGCCGGCGAAGTGCTGGATCGCAGCCACCGAGATGCCGGCCTCGGCCGGTGAACAGGGGCCGGGCGAGATCACCAGCCGGTCGAGCTGGCCGGCGGCCAGGCGCTCAGCGATCTCGTCCACTGTGATCTCGTCGTTGCGGTGCACCTCGACCTCGGCACCGAGCTCGCCGAAGTACTGCACGATGTTGTAGGTGAAGCTGTCGTAGTTGTCGACCATCAAGAGTTTCATGCTGCGCTCCCTGCGGTCTGGCCCGCGTCGCTGGCGTGCCCGGCGCGCAGGCGCGCGAACTCGCGGTGTTCGTAGGCAATGGAGGCTTCCATGATGCCCCGGTAGATGGCCTCCACCACGTCGGCCTGGCCGCCCTGTGCCAGGGCGCGCTCGCGCACCCGGTCCACGATGGCCTGTATGCGCGCCTCGTCGCGCACCTGCACATCGCTGTGCTTGATGCGCGCGGCCTGCGTCATGTAGCCCGAGCGCTGCACCAGCAGCGGCACGAGGATGTCGTCGAGTGCGTCGATTTCACGGCGCACGTCGGCCATGGTGGTGCAGTGCTGCACCTGCTCGATGGCGCGGCTCATTCCAGGCCCTCCTCGACGAGCTCCGCAGCGCGCAGCAGGGCGCGGGCCTTGTGCTCGGTTTCCTTCCACTCGAGCTCGGGCACCGAATCGGCCACCACCCCGGCGGCCGCCTGCACGTAGAGCGTGCCGTTCTTGATGATGCCAGTGCGGATGGCGATGGCCACGTCCATATCGCCGGCATAGCTCAGGTAGCCGCAGGCACCGCCGTAAAGGCCGCGCTTGGTGGGTTCGAGCTGGTCGATGAGCTCCATCGCATGCACCTTGGGCGCGCCGGTGAGCGTGCCCGCCGGGAAGGTGGCCTTGAGCACGTCGATGGCGGTCATGCCGTCGTTCAGGATGCCTTCGACGTTGCTCACGATGTGCATCACGTGGCTGTAGCGCTCTACCGCGAAGGCCTCGGTCACCTTCACGGTGCCTGTCTTGGCGATGCGGCCGATGTCGTTGCGCGCCAGGTCGATCAGCATCACGTGCTCGGCCCGCTCCTTGGGGTCGTTGATGAGTTCGACCTCGGCCGCCTTGTCTTTCTCGAGCGTGGCGCCGCGCGGGCGCGTGCCGGCCAGCGGGCGGATGGTAATCTTCTGCCCGTCCGGCGTGCTCTCCTGGCGCACCAGGATCTCGGGGCTGGCGCCCACCACATGGAAGTCGCCGAAGTCGTAGAAGTACATGTACGGCGAGGGGTTCAGCGAGCGCAACGCACGGTACAGCGACAGCGGGCTTTCGGTGTAGCGCTTGTGGATGCGCTGGCCCACCTGCACCTGCATGAAGTCACCGGCGGCGATCAGCTCCTTGGCGCGGTCCACCGCAGCCAGGTAGTCGACCTTGGAAAAATCGCGCTGGGCGGGGTGGCTCTCGGTGGGCTTGACCACCGGGGCGCTGACCGAATACTTGAGTTGCTCCTTGAGCTCGCGCAGGCGCTTCTTGGCCTTGGCATAGGCTTCGGGCGTGGCCGGGTCGGCGTAGACGATGAGGTAGAGCTTGCCCGAGAGGTTGTCGATGACCGCCAGTTCCTCACACTGCAGCAGCAGGATGTCGGGGCAGCCCAGGGTATCGGGCGGGCAGGTGTTCTCGAGCTTCTTTTCGATGTAACGCACAGCGTCGTAGCCGAAGTACCCTGCCAGGCCACCGCAAAAACGCGGCAAGCCGGGGCGCAGCGCTACCTTGAAGCGCTTTTGGTAAGCCGCGATGAAGTCGAGCGGATTGCCTTCGGCAGTCTCCACCACCTGGCCGTCGGTAACGACCTCAGTGCGCGCCGCAGCACCGAAACCGCTGGCGCGCAGCAGGGTGCGCGCCGGCAGGCCGATGAAGCTGTAGCGCCCGAAGCGCTCGCCTCCCACCACGGATTCGAGCAGGAAGCTGTGCTTGCCGCCCTCCTTGGCGCGCGCCAGCTTCAGGTAGAGCGAGAGCGGGGTTTCCAGGTCCGCAAAGGCCTCGGCCATGAGCGGAATGCGGTTGTAGCCTTCGCCGGCCAGGCTTTTGAATTCAAGTTCAGTGATCACGGGGAGAGCTCCCAGCTGTCACAGCGCGTGTCCCCGCCAATGGGCATTGGGGGCGCTGCGGTTCATTCAATCGGCCCTGACAAGGGCCACGGGTGCACGCTGGGGCGGTTCGCCCAGGTGCCATCAGGCGTTCAGGCAGACAGGCTGACGCCAGGGCCAGGCTCCCCGGTCGCTGCAACCTGTGATGAACACGTGGTGAATGAACATGGGCCAAAGTGTAGCAAAGGTCTTGGAGCTTTCGGGTTTTTGGCATGCAATCACCATGAAGAACCACTCGAAAACCCTGTTGCGCCCGTTGCACGGTCTTGCAACAATTAGAAACGAACGGTCGTTCTATTTTGAGGAGACAAGCATGAGAAACATGGTGCGATGCGCTGCACTCGCCGCCGCATGCCTTCTGGCCGGGGCCACCATGGCCCAGCCCATCACGGTGTCCAACGTGAAGTACGAAGAGACCACCCAGGTGGCCGACAGCACCCTGCAGCTCAATGGTGCGGGCGTGCGCTACAAGGCGGTGTTCAAGGTCTACACCGCCGGGCTGTACCTCGAAAAGAAGGTTGGCACACCGCAGGAGGTGGCGAGCCAGAAGGGCCCCAAGCGCATGAGCATCACCATGCTGCGCGAGATCGATTCCACCGAACTGGGCAAGCTGTTCTCGCGCGGCATGGAAGACAACATGGACCGCGCAGCCTTCTCCAAGCTGATCCCCGGCGTGCTGCGCATGAGCCAGATCTTCTCGGACCACAAGAAGCTCATGGCGGGCGACCAGTTCCAGGTGGACTGGATTCCCGGCACCGGCACGGTGATCACCGTCAAGGGCAAGCCCCAGGGCGAGCCCTTCAAGGAGCCCGAGTTCTTCAACGCCCTGCTGGGCATCTGGCTGGGCAATGCGCCAGCGGACTGGAAGCTCAAGGACGCGCTGTTGGGCAAGCAGCCCGCGTAAACAGCGCCCCCTCCCGGGAAAGCACCTACCCACTTCTGTCACCCGGCAGACACAGCGCCTGCAAACCGCAGGCGTAACCTTCGAAGAACCTGTTCAAGCCCCGGCAGCGTGTGCATGCGCCATCCGCCGCACGCTTCTGCCGGGCCTTCTCCTCGCCACCCGCGCCCAGGAGCGATCCGCCGACAACCCTCGCCCTTTGACCCTGCACCTTCGTTCGCGCGCCTGACCACACCATGAAACCAAGCAACCTCTCCGTCGGCCTGCGCCTGGGCCTGTCCTTCGGCGCCATCCTGCTCATCACCGCGCTCCTCGCCGCCACCGGCATGTGGCGCATCGCCAGCCTGCAGGGCGCCAGCGAGCGCGTGGCCACGCAGGAGATCGAACAACAGACCCTGGTCGAGAACTGGGCTGCCGACATCCGCCTGAACTGGGTGCGCACCGAGGCCTTCCTCAAAGCCATCGACCGCGACTACATGGAAAAGCTCACGGCCGACACGCAGGCCACGGCCAAGGGCATCGAGACCAAGGTCCAGCGCGTCGAAGGCCTGGTGCAGGGCGACAGCAACCGCGCGCAACTGGCTACCATTGCCGCCGCGAGCAAAGCCTATAGCGACAAGCTCGCCGAGATCCGCGAACTGCACCGTGGTGGCGAGCCGAATGTACCCACGCTGGTGGACAAGGAGCTGCGCCCACTGGCCGACCGGTACCTCAAGTCCCTCGATGACCTGCGCACCGCCATGGCCACGCAACTGGCCGCGAGCCAGAGCGACACCGGCGCGCTGGCCAAAGCCAGCCAGGTGCTGCTGGGCGTGGGCACGCTGATCGCGGTGGCGCTGGGCGCGCTGCTGGCCTTCACCGTCACGCGCTCCATCGTGCGGCCGGTGCAGCAAGGCAAGCAGGCGGCCGAAAGCATTGCCGATGGCGACCTGACGCACCCCATCACCACCACGCACAACGACGAAACCGGCCAGTTGCTGCAGGCCCTGGCCACCATGCAGTCGCGCCTGGCCACCATCGTCGGCAATGTGCGCCACAGCGCCGAGGGCGTGGCCACCGCCAGCGCCGAGATCGCCTCGGGCAACAACGACCTGTCGGCCCGCACCGAGCAACAGGCCTCGGCGCTCGAAGAAACCGCCGCCTCCATGGAGGAACTGGGCTCCACCGTGCGCCAGAACGCCGACAACGCACGCCAGGCCAACCAGCTGGCGATGAGCGCCTCGACCGTCGCCATCCAGGGCGGCCAGGTGGTGGCCGAGGTGGTGGACACCATGAAGGGCATCAACGAAAGCAGCAAGAAGATCGCCGACATCATCAGCGTGATCGACTCCATTGCCTTCCAGACGAACATCCTGGCCTTGAATGCCGCAGTGGAAGCAGCCCGCGCGGGTGAACAGGGCCGCGGCTTTGCCGTGGTGGCCAGCGAGGTGCGCAACCTGGCCCAGCGCAGCGCCGAGGCGGCCAAGGAGATCAAGGGACTGATCGGTACCAGCGTGGAACGTGTGGAGCGCGGCAGCGCCTTGGTGGACCGGGCCGGTGCCACGATGAGCGAGGTGGTGGCCTCGATCCGCCGCGTGACCGACATCATGGGCGAGATCAGCGCCGCCAGCAGCGAGCAGAGCTCGGGCGTGGGCCAGGTGGGCGAGGCCATCACGCAGATGGACCAGGCCACGCAGCAGAACGCCGCGCTGGTGGAGCAGAGCGCTGCGGCGGCCGACAGCTTGAAGACCCAGGCCGGGCAGTTGGTGGAGGCGGTGGCCGTGTTCCGGCTCGGTGCGAACCACCATGCCGCGCCGGTCGCTGCGCCCCGCCCGGCCAGCAACGCATCGCGGCTGTTGCCAACAAGTGGGCAGCGCCGTATCGCCGCCTGAGCAGCCGCTCAGGCGTTTTTCAGCTCTTGCAGAGCATCCACGAAGCCATCGGCATCCACGGCCCGCACCGGCTGGCCGTGGTTGTAGCCGTAGGTCACCAGCACCACCGGGCAGCCGGCGGCGCGCGCCGCCTGCGCGTCGTTGCTCGAATCCCCCACCATCAGCGTGCGCGCCGGCGTGCTGCCCAAAGCCTCGCAGGTCTTGAGCAGAGGCAGCGGATCGGGCTTCTTGCGCTCGAAGCTGTCGCCACCGAACACCTGAGAAAAATAACCGTGGAGCCCCTTGGCCTTGAGCAGCGGCACGGCAAAGTCCGTGGGCTTGTTGGTCAGGCAGGCCAGGCGCAGGCCTGCCGCCTGCAGCGCCTGCAGGCCAGCCACGACGCCTGGGTACACCTGCGCGTACTGGCCATTGATATCAAGGTAGTGCTTCTGGTAGCTGACCCAGGCAGCGGGGTACAGCGACTCCACCTGCGCGGCATCTGCCGCCTGCCCGCCGGACGCCAACACATGGCCCAGCACCGAACGCAGCAGGTGCTCCGAACCCTTGCCCACCATGTGCTCGATGTGCTCGGCCCCGATGGCAGGCAGCGCCAGTTCGCGCAGCATGCGGTTGAGCGCCTCGGCAAAGTCCCCGAGCGTGTCCACCATGGTTCCGTCCAGGTCCACGATGGCGGCGTCCACACGGGACAGCAGGGCGGACAACGGTAGCGATGCGGACATGCGAAGAACTCCTCGGAATGCGGATGAAGAAAGGCCGGGCAGCGCTGCCCGGCCTTGGCGAGTTTAAAGGTGCCGGCTTACCGCAGACTCAAGGTCTGGAGCTTCCAGGCCGGGTCCTGCCAGCGCTGGAACAGGGGCAGCGCAGCCACGTCGCCGGTCACGCGCTCGGTGGCCAGGCCTTCCAGGCGCACGATCTCGAAGCTGCGGCGGTAGCGGCCCTGGCCGCGTGCCTCGCGCGCCACCAGCATCTGCTGGCCGCCGGGCACCCAGCCGGCCCACTCGGCCACGCCGGTCTCGGGCGCGCTGGCGGCGGGGGGCAGCACGTCGACCAGCCAGCCCTCGGCTGTCTTGCGCATCACCCACAGCTCACGCCAACCTTCCAGGGGCTGCACGGCCAGGGCAACCGCCGTGCCCTCGCGGTTCACGCTGGCAGAGGCGGTCCAGACCACGCCGTAGGTGCAGCGGCGCACCAGTGGTGCCTTCACACCCTTCTGGGCATCGACCAGCAGCACGCAGGTCTCGCCGGGCGCTCCGGGCTCGGTCACGATGCCGGGGCGGTTGCCCTGGGCGACGGGCAGGCTGGTGGGCACCAGGGCCCAGCGCACGGCGCCCACGCGCATGGCGGCGTCGTTGTAGGCGGACTGGTCTTCGTCGGGCAGATCGTTCTTGCTGACGCCGGCGAACTCGGCCAGGGCGCGGGAGGCCGCAGCCGCCACGGCCGCGCCGGCGATGTCCTTGCGCGCCTGCTGGAAGGCCATGGCACTCCACACGCCGGCGCGGCGCATCTGGATGCGGTTGCGCACATAGGGCGACAGGCCCGCCACGTCCACGCGGTCGAGCACCTGCGATTGCCACTCTTGCACGCGGGCACGCTCGTGCGCCGGCAGGTCGGGGTTCACGCACTCGGGCCGGGTCAGCGCCAGGGCGGCACGGGCACGCTGCTCTCCATCCGCCACGGGCATGGCCAGCACGCGGCGAAAGGCCTCACCGTCGTAGCAGACCTGCATGCGGCCTTCGACCTCGTAGGTGGTAAAGCGCACGCCGTAGCCGTTGGCCACGTCCAGGTGGGCCGACAGGGTGGCGCCCGAGGCCTTGCCCGGCACGGCGGCCGAGGCACGGCGCGCCAGCCGGTCGGCCAGGGTTCCCAATGCGTCGAAGGCCTGGGCGCCCTGCTCTCCCGCCAGCGCGCTGGCCGGTGCCGCCTGCAGGTAGGCGGCCGTGATGCCGATGCCCAATGCTTCGGCGCCTGGGGTGTCACGCACGAAGCGCAGCACCGACAGCAGGGCCGGGCCCTCGGCCTCATCAAGCGCCACGCGGCGCACGTCGCTGGTACGGATGAAACCGCCGCGCTCGCGCTTGTGATCCCATACCTGCAGGTAATCGAGGCGCTCGCCGCGCACTTCGAGCACCTCGCCCTGCCACAGCGCGGACTGCTGCTGGGCCGAGTCACGCGGCGCTGCGCGCAGGCTGGCCTGGTCCTGCACGACGATGGCGCTGCCCAGGGTGCTGGCGGGCGCGGGGGGGACGGCAGCGGTGGCGACCATGGTGGCGGCCGAGGCGATGGCCGCGGCGAGTGTCAGGGTGGTGCGGTTCATGCTCATTGCTCCGTGGCTTGGGTCGTGGAGGCGTCATCGGCAGCGGCAGCTTGCGCGGCCACGGCCTGGGCGTTGCGGTTGCCGCCCAGCAGCGCGGCACCGATGAAGTCCCCATTGGTCGGAGGGGGCGCGATGATGACCTGGATCTTGTCCGAGAGCTTGTCGGCCAGCGTCTTCTGGATCAGCAGCGGGTGGCGCGTGACCAGCGCGCCTTCGCGCGCCATCTGCTCGGCGTTGACCTTGCCGATGCGGTCCATGCGGTAGGCCTCGGCCTCGGCCAGCTTCTGGCGGGCATCGGCCTCGCCACTGGCCTCGATGCGGCGGGCCTGGGCCGTGCCCTCGGCGGCCTTGATGCGCGAGACCTTCTCGGCTTCGGCCTCCAACTGGCGCTGCTCGATCTGGCGCTGCTTGAAGGGCAGCACATGCTTCATCGCTTCTTCCTGGGCGCGGGCGGCGATCACCTGTTCGCGGGCGGAGGCTTCGGCGGCCACTTCGCGGCGCACCTTGTCGGCGCTGGCGTCGAGCTCGGTTTCCTTCACGCGCTTGTCCTTGAGCTCCAGCGTGTAGCGCATCTTCTCGGAGGCCAGCTCCTCGGCCAGCAGGCTGTCCATGCCGCGGCGGTATTCAGCGGGCAGGTCCACCTTGCCGATCTGCACGTGGCGCAGCAGCACGCCATCGGCAGCCAGGCGGGTGCGCAGCTCGGTCTCGATGATCTGCTGGATTTCGGCGCGCTTGGAAGAGAAGATCTCGCGCACCGTGTAGCGGGCGAACACCTTGTAGATCAGGCCTTGCACGGCAGGCTCGACGATTTCGGCGCCGATGTTGTCGGGCAACTGCGCCGAGCGCGCGGCCATGGCGGCCGGGTCCAGCGCGTAGCGCACGCTCAGGTCCAGGCCGAAGGACAGGCCTTCCACCGACTGCAGCGGCGCGGCACCCGTCGCCTGGCGCATCTGCTCGGGGCGGTAGGTCTGGTCACGCAGGGTGAACACGCGCACGCTGTGCAGGCCGGGCAGCACCCACACGCTGCCGTCGCGCCACTGGCTGACCGAGCCGGTGAGCTGGTTCACACGCACACCGAGCTCGCCCTGGTCCAGGTGCTGCACCGGGGGGTTGCGGTACACCATGGCGCCAGCAGCCACCACTGCCGTGCCGGCGACCAGCCAGCCCAGGGTGCGGGGCGACGGCAGGGCCAGGGGGCGGGAGGCAGCGATGGGAGCGCCTGCAGCGATCTCGTCCTGGGCGCCATCCAGCGTGGGCTCCACGGCAGGGGTGGCGGCAGGGGTGCGGCGCAGGGCGCGGGTGATGCGGTTCCAGGTGGCTTTCATGGTGTCTTCCCTCGTTGATTCGGTTCGGTGGGTGGTTTCTCTGCGGCGCCGGATTTCCGTGCTGCATTGGTGTCCAATTCTTCGCATTCCCCCCGGAAGCATCAATGCGGCGCACCCACCAAAGCGCTCACGCCAGGAGTGCAAAAGCTCCCACCCCGGAAGAAAAACTCACACCGCTGCGGCGGGGGCCCGGGATAATCCCGGCAGCACCACTCTCAGAACCTGTTCATGACCCGCATTGCCGTGATCGAAGACGACCTGCCCACCAGCAACCAGCTGGCCGGCTGGATCCGCAGTGCGCGCAGCGGCATCGTGATCGACCAGTGGTTCACCCGCGACGAGGCCGAGGCGGCCCTGGCGCGCGAGCACTACGACGCCGTGGTGCTGGACATCGAGCTCGGCCGCGAGCGCCATGCGGGCGTGGCCCTCATCAATGCCATCAACAAGCTGCGCCAGGGCACGCCGGTGCTGGTGGTGTCGGCCATGCCGGCGGCCATCTACCGCAGCATCATGAAGGCGCTTGACGCCTGGGACTACCTGCAAAAGACGACCTTCGAGGAGGCCGATTTCATCGAGACCTTTCTCGACATCCTGCGCACCACGCAGGCGGCTACGCCAGCCGCTGTCGCGGCGGTCGCGCCCGGCGATGCGCTGGTGCTCGACCCGCTGTGGCAGCGCACCCCCACATGGCGCGGCGAGCGCATCAACCTGCCGCTCACGGCGCAGCGCATTCTGGCCACGCTGCACCAGCGCAGCGGCGAGGTGGTCTCGTACGACGAGCTGTTCGAGGTGGTCAAGAGCGGGCGCAACCGCGACAACGTGCGCAAGCACGTGAGCACCATCCGCGAGGCCCTGCGCGAAGTGGACCCGGCCTTCGAAGGCATCGAGAACGTGCCCATGCGCGGTTTCCGGTGGGTAGGCTCGCCGCTGGCGCAGGGCCGCCTCAAGACATGATCAAGCGCCTGCTGCGCCCCGGCCTGGAGATGCCCCGGCTCGAGATGCCTCGGCTGGGGCTGCCGGCCTTTCGCCTGCGCATCCTCGTGCGCAGCGTGTTCATCCTGCTGGCGGTGGCCACCGTGGCGCTCAGTGTGGTGCTGCTGCGCGAGGAGAAGGAGCGCGCCTGGCAGAGCTACCAGCACGGCTTTGAGCGCAGCCAGGCCGAGGTGATGGCGCGGCTGCGCCACCCCTCGGGGCAGCTCGCACTGCTCAACGCCGGCAGCCTGGGCCAGGGCGCCACGCCGCTGGCCCCGCTGTTGCTGCCCTACTCGGCCATCGACTTCGACGACCAGAACAAGGCCCAGCAGGCGGTGGAGATGGCGGGCTGTTCGGTGCAGTACCCCGATGGCTCCTCTGTCTGCGCGGCCATCGGCAACAACCCCTACGCAGGCGGCTTCATCTACATCGTGGGCAGCTTCTACGCAGGCGAACTGGCCGCGCGCGAACGCGGCGCGCTGGACCTGGCTGCCGTGCACCGGGCGCGCGTGACGCTGGACATGCGCGGCACCACCAGCCGCTGGGTGGCGCCCTTCGAGGCCATGGCGCCAGCCAGCGGCACGGCGGCCGGCACCAGCCCCGGGGCACGTGGCCGGCTCACGGGCTTTGTGGACAACGGTGGCGAGGCGCTCGATGCGCGCGCGCGCCCGGTGCGCGATTTTCGCGGCTGGTTGTGGCAGAACGGCCAGTGCCGCGACCTGGCCGGCGCTGCGCCCGACTGCCTGCGCCGCAGCTTCTATTCCATCCGCCTGCCGGTGGAGCTGTTCCGCGAGGCGCTGTTCCGCAAGGAGCGCCTGGTGTGGCCGCCCGAAGACCTGGGCAGCATGCGCGTGCGTGTGGAGATGCTTGCGCCCGGTGACGGCCCGGCGCTGTTCGACAGCAACACCCCCGGCGCGCAGCCCGGTGCCTCGCTGACCGAGGTCACGCGCAGCCTGCTGCCCGGCGAAAAGGTGCAGGTGCGCAAGATGGGCGATGGCGAGGAGAACACCCTCACCCTCAAGGGCAGCGAGGTGCAGGCCGAGCCCTCGGCGCCCTGGCTGATTCGCCTGGTGAGCTGGCTGCCGCTCGATGCGC
This sequence comes from Acidovorax sp. LjRoot118, assembly GCF_964253575.1. Lineage (NCBI taxonomy): Bacteria > Pseudomonadati > Pseudomonadota > Betaproteobacteria > Burkholderiales > Comamonadaceae > Acidovorax > Acidovorax sp. LjRoot118. The sequence continues at coordinate 6,667,179 of NZ_CAXURB020000001.1, read as the reverse complement.
CCGATGCGCCCACCACGCCGGCGGGCCTGGACATCCTCGACACGCCCACGGGCAACTACGTGGTCAGCTTCACCGGCAACCTGCGCGGACTGGAGCAGGGCCTGGCCGCCGTGGCCACGCGGATGTCCTGGTACCTGGGTGCCATGCTGACCGCCATCGCGCTGGCCTGGCTGATCGTGGAGGTAGGGCTGCTGCGCCGCGTGACCGCCCTCACCCGCCGCGCGGCCGCTGTGTCGTACAACGTGCAGGACGGGCACATCGGCCCACGCCTGGGCGACCTCGATGTCTCGGACCTGCGCGGCTCGGACGAGCTGGGCATCCTCGCGGGCGGCCTGGCCGACCTGCTGCAGCGCGTGAAGGACGACATCCAGCGCGAGCAGCTGCGCGCACAGCAGGAGCGCGACATGTGGCACGCCGTGGGCCACGAGATCATGTCGCCCCTGCAGTCGCTGATGGTGCTGCATGGGGGCCCTGGCGACCCAGGCCACCGCTATGTGCAGCGCATGCAGCAGGCGGTGCACGTGCTCTATGGCACCGCTTCGCCGGCGGAGGCGCTGCAGGCGGCCGACGTGCCGCAGGGCCGGCTCGACCTCGACGCCTTTTTGCGCCACGTGGCGGACAACGCGCACTTCGCAGGCATCGTAGACGTGGTGTACCAGGGGGGCGCGGGCACCGTCATCGTGCGCGCCGACGAATTCGCGCTGGAGGACGTGGTCACGCACATCCTGCGCAATGCTGACCGCTACCGCCCTGCGGGCACGGCCATCACGCTCACGCTCACGGCCTCGGAATCCACCGCCAGCGCCACGCTGCACAACGTGGGGGTCACGATTGCCGACGAGCTGTTGGGCCGCATCTTCGAACTCGGGGTGTCCGACCCCGACCTGCCCACACCCGTGGGCGAAGGCGAGCACCGAGGCCAGGGGCTGTTCGTGGCCAAGACCTACATGGCCAAGATGGGCGGCACCGTCAATGCGCGCAATACGGCCGACGGGGTGGCCTTCACGCTGACGTTCCAGCGGCTGGGTTAGGCAAGGGCGGCAGGAAGAAGGCGCCACGGCGCACGACTGCGGTCGGCGCTGTCCGACAGGGTCCGAGGGGATGCAGGGCTACGCTGCATCCATCCTTTAGCAACCGTGTTGCACCCTGTCATTTGCGCCCTGCGCAAGGAGCCCTCGCCATGAAACGTTTCGCCTTTTTCGCCCCCGTTGTCACCGCCGCCCTGCTGGCAGCATCTGGCGCCGCTTTGGCACAGTCGCCTTCCTCGGAGGCCACGGCCCGCTATGAGCAGGATCGCCAGAAGTGCATGACCAACAACACCCAGGACAGCATGGCGACCTGCATGCGCGAGGCCACCAACGCGCTGGATGCATCGCGCAAGGGCCAACTGAGCGACCCCGGCCCGATCGCAGCGGCCAACGGCACCGACCGCTGCAGTGCGTTCCAGAGCGCGCAGGAGCGTTCGGAATGCGTGCGCCGCGTCGAGAGCAGTGCCGTGAGCGGCTCGGTCTCTGGCGGCGGCGTGCTGCGCGAATCGACGACGACCACGATCATCGTCCCAGCACAGTAAGCTCCCCCTGAGTCGCTTCGCGCCTTCCCCCTCTCTCATATTGCTTCGCAATCTGGGAGGGGGACGCCGCCAGCGCGGCGGGGCGGCCCTTGCGCGGGGGCACTGGCCTGGGGTGTGCCAGTTTTCACCGGCTTTTGTGCGGTAGCTACTTCAGCGCTTGCCGCATGGCGTCGATGACGCCCTTGTAGTCCGGCTTGCCGAAAATGGCACTGCCGGCCACGAAGGTATCGGCACCCGCATCCGCCACCCGGCGGATGTTGTCCGTCTTGATGCCGCCATCCACTTCGAGGCGGATGTCCTTGCCCGAAGCGTCGATGCGGCGGCGCACGTCCTCGATCTTGCGCAGGGCCGAATCGATGAAGCTCTGGCCGCCGAAGCCGGGGTTCACGCTCATGATCAGGATGAGGTCGATGTCGTCGATCACCCAGTCCAGCACGTCCAGCGGTTCTGCCGGGTTGAACACCAGGCCGGGCTTGGCGCCCTTGGAGCGGATGGCCTGGATGCTGCGGTGCACATGGCCCGAGGCATCGGGGTGGAAGCTGATGTAGTCGGCTCCCGCATCGGCAAACGCGGCCGCCAGGGCGTCGACAGGCTCGATCATCAGGTGAACATCCACCGGAATGGCGGTTCCATCGGCCGTTTTGGCATGCGGCTTGAGCGCCTGGCACACCATGGGACCGAATGTGAGGTTGGGCACGTAATGGTTGTCCATCACGTCGAAGTGGATCCAGTCCGCTCCGGCGGCAATGACATTGCGCACTTCTTCGCCCAGGCGGGCAAAATCGGCGGAGAGGATCGAGGGGGCTATGCGAAAAGGTCGGCTCATGCCCCAATTGTCGCAGTTACCATTCGCCCATGCCAAAGTACCAGTTTGACGTGCAAGTGCAGCCCGAGTACCTGCCGGAGCAGTCTGCCCCGGACACAGGGGTGTTCAGCTTCGCCTACACGATCACCATCACCAATGCCGGGGATGCGCCCGCCCAGTTGATCTCGCGCCACTGGATCATCAGCGACTCGCGCGGCCATACCGAAGAGGTCAAGGGCCTGGGCGTGGTGGGGCACCAGCCCCTGCTCAAGCCTGGTGAATCCTTCCAGTACACCAGCGGTTGCCGCCTGCGCACGGCCAGCGGCACCATGCACGGCACCTTCCATTGCGTGGGCGAGGAAGGCGAGCCCTTCGATGCCAAAGTGGACCTGTTCATGCTGGAGGCGATCAACCAGGGTCCTACGGGACAACCCCTGACCGGCCGGGTGCTGCATTGAGCCGCAGCGTCGATCTGGCCACCATCCTCGCGCGGCTGGACCCAACCGCCGACCTGGCCCACCGCCACCTGTGGCTAATCGGCCTGCTCGACTGGGTGCGCGGCAAGCGCGACTCGGTGCCCGGCGCCGTCGGCCGGCTGCAGCTGTTCCTGGACGCGGCGGAAGCCCGCCCCGAGGTGCAGGCCAAGCTGCAGGCATGGTGGGCAATGCTGGTCGACACGGTGGACATCACCACCCTGCTGGCCGACTTCGGCTTTGCGCCGCGCACGGCCCTGGCCAGCGAAGTGGCCGAGCGCCTGCGCAACAAGCTGCTGCCGGCAAGCCCCGAGACCATCGATGCCTCGGAGCTGTTCATGCTGGCCCTGCCCGGCGGGTTCGACGCCCAGTGGGTGGCCGCGCTGGAAGAAACCCAGCTCACACGCCTGGTGCACCTGCTGGCACCCACGGACACGGGCGGCGCCTCGCGCTGGCAGAAAGCCTTGCTCGATGCGATCACCTACTGTGCCGGACAGATCCTCTCGACCGGGTTCGCACCCGAGCTGCGCCTGCGCATGAGCGAGACGGCGCGCGAGTCCCAGCCCTTCCACGCCCTGATCCACGACGTGGAGAGCCTGCGCGTGGAGGTGCTGCACGGCCTGCGCACGCCCGAGCGGCTCGATGCTGCGGTGCAGCGCCTGCGCGAGCGGCTGGAAGCCTGCCGCGCCGCCGCCGCCACGGTGTACACGCATTTCGAGGAAAACGGCATCTCGGTCGGCCTGGTGTTTCGCCTGCGCCAGCTGCGCGAGCGCATCCTGCGCGTGCGCCAGTTGCTCGACTGCCTGCTGTCGCCCCAGCCGGCGCTGACGGCCGCCAAACTCATGGCCAATCTGGTGCTGGTGGGACAGGAGCGGCGCAGCCTGCGCGCGCTGTTTGCCTCCAACTCCTCGCTGCTGGCGGCCAAGGTGGCCGAGCGCAGCGCCGAGACGGGCGAGCACTACATCACCCGCACGGGCGCCGAGTACCGGTCCATGGTGAAGAAGGCGGCCGGCGGCGGGGCCCTGATGGCCTTCACCACGCTGGCCAAGTTCGGCCTGTATGCGCTGGCGCTGTCGGCCTTCTGGGGCGGCTTCTGGGCGGGCGTGAACTACGCCACCACCTTTGTGCTGATCCAGCTGCTGCACCTCACGGTCGCGACCAAGCAGCCGGCGATGACGGCACCGGCCATGGCCGCCAAGCTCAAGGAGCTTGGGGCCAGCGATGCCATCGAATCGTTCGTGGACGAGATCACCCACCTGGTGCGCTCGCAGGTGGCGGCTGTGCTGGGCAATGTGCTGGTGGTGTTCCCGGCCGTGCTGGCCCTCGCCTTGCTCATCACCCAGGCCACCGGCGCGCCGGCCATCACGGAAAAGCAGGCCGAGCATGTGTTCGAGTCGCTGCACCTGCTCGGGCCCTCGCTGTTCTTCGCGGCCTTCACCGGGGTGCTGCTGTTCCTGTCGAGCATCATCGCGGGGTGGACGGAGAACTGGTTCGTGCTGCACCGCCTGGACTCGGCCATGCACTACAACCCGCGCATCACCCGGTTTCTGGGACAGGCGCGCGCGGCCCGATGGGCGCGGTTCCTGCGCGAGAACCTGTCGGGCTTCGCGGCCAACATCTCGCTCGGCTTCATGCTCGGCCTGGTGCCGGCCATCGCCGGCTTCTTCGGCCTGGGGCTGGACGTGCGCCACGTGACGCTGTCCACCGGCCAGATCGGGGCGGCCTGCGCCGCGCTGGGCATGGCGGTGGTGCACCTGCAGGCCTTCTGGTGGGCCGTGGCGGCCATTCCGCTGATCGGTGCGCTCAACGTCACGGTGAGCTTCTACCTGGCCTTCAGTCTGGCGCTGCGCGCGCAGAGCGTGAGCGGCGTGGAGCGCTCTCACATCTACGCGGCCATTCGCAAGCGCCTGCGCTCGGCCCCTTTGAGCTTCTTCATGCCGGGGCGCGGGCGCACACCAGCCGCCTGACGCACACTGCAAGGTTGCAAACAGCTCCTTACAAAGCTCGAAACTGTCCTACAAGAAGCGCAGGCGGCGGCAGTTAAATTAGGCGCACCCTGGAAAGCCACAGCCCTTCTGAAAAACCGAAGCGATTTCTGAGGTCTCTGCAGGGTACGTTAAGGTAACGGCGCGCCAGCAGCTGTCTGCTGGGGCCACGGCTGTGTACAACGCCGTGCCAATCAGATGTGATCTGGCGGGTACCGCACGGCACACGCCACCCCACCGGTGGCACTGCGCCGCCGAAGAATCAACCTGCGGGCGACTCGTGTGCCCGCGCCATGCAGAGGTCACCTACATGAATGAAATCCTGAGCTTCTGGGCGCAGTGGCTGCGCCCCTCGGCCGGGCTCCCCACGGTGCAATGGTCCCTGCTGCTGGCAGTGGCCGCCATGGCCGGCTACCTGTGCCAGCGCCACACGGGCCTGCCCAAGGTGGTGGGCTATTCGCTGGTAGGCACGGCCGCAGGCCTGGCCGGCTTCAGCGGTGCCCTGTGGCCGCTACAAGGGATCGGTCTGTTCCTGTTGGAACTGGGCATCGCCCTGGTGCTGTTCGAATGCGGCGGGCGCATCCCGCTGCGCTGGTTCCGCCACAACCCCATGGTGCTGGTGCAGAGCATTGCCGAATCCACGCTGACCTATTTCGCTGTGTATTGGGTATTGGTCTGGCTCAACCAGCCCACGCAGGTGGCCGGCCCCCTGGCCCTGGTGGCGCTGGCCGCCTCGCCTGCGGTGCTGACGCGCGTGGTGGCCGACACCCGCGCAGCCGGCCCGGTGACCGAGCGCGCCATTGTGCTGGCCACCCTTTCCACACTGTACGCGCTGACCTTGGGCAGTGCCCGGGCCGAGCAGATCAACCGCCAGAGCCTGACCCTCATCGACACCATGTACCCCGTGGTCGTGGTGCTCGGCGTCTCGGTGGTGGTGGCCGCCGCGCTGGCGCTGGTGATGCGCATGGCCCTGCGCATCATGAGCCCGGCCAGCGAAAACACCTCCATGCTGCTGCTGGCGCTGATTGCTGCGGGCACCGCAGTGGCCGCGCACATGGGTGGCTCGGCCCCGCTGGCCGCGCTGCTGGGCGGCATCTTGCTCAAGCAGCTCAACCCGCGTCCCTGGGCCTGGCCGCGCCAGTTGGGCAATGCGTCGTCGCTGTTGACCATGCTGATGTTCGTGCTGGTCTCCACCGTGGCCGCGCAAGCCGACTGGAGCGGCCCCGTGGCCGGCGTGGTGCTGGCCCTGATCGCCGTGCGCCTGGTGGCCAAGGTGCTGGGCGTGGCCCTGGGCAATGTGGGCAGCGGTGCCAGCTGGCGCCAAGCCCTGTGGGTGGGCGGCGCGATGACGCCCATGTCCTCCATCGCGCTGCTGATCGCCTCGCAGTTCGTCGTGGCCTCGCCGTCCACCGGCCACCTGATCGCCCGCGTGGCCCTGCCCGCCATCCTGCTGATGGAGGTGCTGGGCGCGGTGATCGCCACGGTGGCCATCTACCGTGCGGGCGAGAGTTCGAAACCCTGGGCGCCGCTGTCGAACGCCACCACCAGCAGCAACGGAGACAACGCGTGAGCCTTGAAGCCTTCAACCATTCCGAACCCCTGACGCTGGGCGTCGAGCTGGAACTGCAGCTCGTCAACACCAACGACTACGACCTCGCGCCCTATGCCGAGGACATGCTGCGCCTCATGCACAAGACACCGCTGCCTGGCAGCGTGGTGCCCGAGATGACGAACAGCATGATCGAGATCTCCACTGACATCTGCCACTCGGCCAGCGAGGTGCTGGGCCAGCTCACGCCGATCCGCGATGCACTGGTCAAGAGCGCCGACAAGCTCAACATTGCCGTGGTGGGCGGGGGCACGCACCCCTTCCAGCAGTGGCACGAGCGGCGCATCTACGACAAGCCGCGCTTTCGCGAGCTGTCGGAGCTGTACGGCTATTTGTCCAAGCAGTTCACCATCTTCGGCCAGCACGTGCACATCGGCTGCCCCGATGCCAATTCCGCGCTGCTCATGCTGCACCGCATGTCGCGCTACATCCCGCACTTCATCGCGCTGTCGGCGTCGAGCCCCTATGTGCAGGGCCAGGACACGGCCTTCGACTCGGCACGGCTCAATTCGGTATTCGCCTTCCCGCTGTCGGGCCGCGCACCGTTCGCGCTGACCTGGGAGGACTTCACGGCCTACTTCGACAAGATGACGCGCACCGGCGTGGTCAAGAGCATGAAGGACTTCTACTGGGACATCCGCCCCAAGCCCGAGTTCGGCACCATCGAGATCCGAGTCTTCGACACGCCGCTGACCATCGAGCGTGCCGCCGCGCTGGCGGGCTATGTGCAGTCGCTCGGTGCCTGGTTCCTCGCGGACCAGCCCTTCATGCCCGAGGAGGACGACTACCTGGTCTACACCTACAACCGCTTCCAGGCCTGCCGCTTCGGCATGGACGCGGTGTACGTGGACCCGGCCACCGGCGACCACATGCCGCTGCGCGAGCACATCATGATGACGATGGACAAGATCGCCAGCCATGCCGCCATGCAGGGCGCTGCCAACGCCATGCACATGCTGCGCACCGAGACCGAGGCCGGCCAGAACGATGCCCGCTGGCTGCGCGAGCGCCAGCGCGAAGAGCAACTGCTGGCCGAAGTCAGCCGGCAGGCGGCACAGCGCTTTCGCGGCGCGCGGATCTGAACGGCGCCCTCAGTCGCCGCAAGGCCTGTACGGCCATGCGCCACAGCGCACCTGGGGCATTTTGCAGCGCTTCGCCGCGCAGGCGGTGGGATTCGCGGAGGGCGGCGGCCTTGAGGCGATGCAGGTCGTCGGGGTAGAGCTCATCTATCTGCGGCATGGAACACATCCTTCACGTTCGAAACAGGGTGTGGCCACTGTAGGCACAGGCCTGCGCGGGCGAAACGCCGTATGGCGCAAGGGCGTTTTGCGCAGCCTGCAAGGGCCACCACGGTTGTGCGCGCCAGTCCCGCTACCATGCGTCCATGCGCGATATCCGCTTTGAAGACATGCACCTCTTTGTCCGCGTGGCGGACCTGGGCTCACTCTCGGCCGTGGCGCGCGAGCGCGATGTGCCGGTGAGCCAGGTCTCGCGCACCCTGGCGCGCATCGAGAAGGCCTGCAATGCGCGGCTGATCCACCGCTCGACGCATGGCCTCACGCCCACGGCCGAAGGGCTCACCTTCCTCGAGTACTGCCGACGCCTGACCAGCACCATGGACGAGCTCGAAGGCGAGTTCGCCAGCCAGAGCGGCCAGGCCAGCGGCTCAGTGCGCGTGGCCGCCAGCTCGGTGTTGGCCGAGCACCTGCTGATCCCCAGCTTCGACAGCCTGCAGCAGGCACACCCACTGCTGCGCGTGGAGCTGGTGGTGGACGACCGCATGGCCGACATGGCGCGCGACGGCATCGACATCGCCATCCGCACCGGGCCGCCCACCAGCGATACCGTGGTGGCGCGCCCGCTGGGCACCCTGGTGCGCAAGCTGTATGCCACGCCGGCCTACCTGCAGGCCCATGGCGAGCCGCAGCACCCGGATGAGCTGCACCGCCACCGGCTCATCACCAACAGCGCGATGGCCCAGCTCAACCGCTGGCCCTTCATGGTCGATGGCGAGCCCCACGTGGTGGTGGCCGACGGGCATTGGCGCTCCGGCAGCACCGGCATCACGGCGCGCCTGGCGCTGCAGGGCCTGGGCATTGCCCGGCTGGCCACCCTGGTGGCCGAACCGCTGGTGCAGCAGGGCGTGCTGGCACCCGTGCTGCGCGACTGGGTGGACGAGCAGCCCTCGCCCATCCACGCCATCACGCTCACGCGCAGGCACCGCCTGCCCAAGATCAAGGCCTGCATCGACCACTGGGCGCTGTGGTTCGGCAGTGGCGGCAGCGCCCTGGGCTGAAGCGGCCAGGGCGCGCTCTGGTCACAGAAACACGGCAGCGTCCAGGGGCTGGATCACGCCCACCAGCTCGGCCAGGCCCTCCGTGGCGATCGGCAGCTTGGCCACCGCCGCCAGGAAGGCGCCTTGCGTGGCATAGGCCTTGCCGGGGCCGATCATCGACGAGAACTCCTGCACCTGCTGGGCCGTGGGGGCCACGCCCGTAACACGCTCGAAGAGGAAGTTCACCAGACCATCGTTGCCGATGCCGGGGGCGAGCATATCGATGAAGGACTGGGCCAGCGCGTCCAGGCCCGTCATGCTGTCGGCCTTGTGCACCCACTGGCTCAGGGCGGCGGTGTCCGGCTTCTGGCCGAAGATGGTGTAGGCCAGGGCAAGCATCTGGCCGGTCTTGCCGCCCTCGCTGGTCGCCGAGGGCAGCGCCACGTCGAAGGCAAACAGGCTGCCCTGCAGCTCCACGCGTTCTACGCCGCTCAGGGTGACAGGGCCCGTGGGGGTGTTGATCACCACCTTGCCGCTGCTGTCCTGGCTGATGCCCAGGCGCAATACATCGGCCAGCGTGGCCGAGACCACGACCGTGTCCACGCCACCGCCACCCGTCACCGTGTCGGCGCCGCCACCCGTGACCACACGGGTCAGGGGCAGGTCGGGCACGACGATGGTGTCGTTGCCGCTGGAGCCCTGCAGCGTGGCAGGCAGGCCAGGGCCTGCGGGCGGGATGACGGGGATGGTCGGCGTGGTCGGCGTGCCGCCACCACCACCGGACGCAGGCGTGCTGCTGAGGTTCAGGCCGATCAGGATCGGGTTGTGGTCGCTGGAGCGGTAGGGGTCGGCGTTGAAGTAGCTGGCGTCTTGCGCGTCGTTCTTGTTCTCCATGTTGTAGTCCAGCAAGGTGGGCTCTTCGGCGTTGATGCCCCACTTGAAGGTGCCGGCAACCTGGCTGGTCAGGCTGGAACTGGCCAGCGCATGGTCGAGCGAACCCCACAGGCCGTCGAACGAATACGAGTTGCCCGTGGACACCTTGCTGTAGCCGCTGGCGGCCAGCTTGGAGATGGGGGTTTCCTTGCTGTAGGCGTTGAAATCACCCACCAGCAGGACATCGGTATCGCTGCTGCCCGTGGGGTGCGTGGCGAGCCACTGCGCAAGCTGATCGGCCGCCTTGTCGCGCGCGATGGTGCTGGCGCCCTGGCCATCGCCGGCATCCACGCCCTGGGCGGCCGTGCCGCTGCCCTTGCTCTTGAAGTGGTTCACCACCACGGTGAAGTCTTCGCCATCGGCCTTCGACTTGAAGGTCTGCGCCACGGGGACGCGGCTGCCGTAGGTGGACGAGAACGCGTCGTACACCGTGGGGTCGGGCGTGGCGGCGGCTCCGACCAGCTCTACCTTGGCCGGCTTGTAGATGATGGCCACCATGATCGCATCGCTGCCGGTCTTGGTCTGTTCCACGAAGGCATAGGTGTTCGGGCCGGCCTTGGCGTTGAGCGCATTCACCAGCGACTGGATCGCGCTGCCGGAGCCGAAGCCGTTGTTCTGCACCTCCATGAGGCCGACCACGTCGGCATCCAGGCCCAGCAGGTTCTCGACGATCTTGTCCTGCTGGCGCTGGAATTCGGTGGCATTGGTGGCCCCGCGTGCCGCGATGCTGTTGCCTTCGGGCGTGACGAAGTTGGCCGTGCCCAGCGTGGTGAAGTAGTTCAGCACGTTGGCGGAAGCCACCTTGATCTCGGCGTTGCGCACGCTGTCCGGGATGGAATTGACGGTGGGGCGAGCGGCATCGCCCGTGAACTGCACCGTCTGCGTGGGCTGCACGCGGTAGCTGGTTTCGTGGGTACCTGCGGCGGCGTCCACGAGCTGGTCCACGATGCCGGTCACGCTCGTCACGCCATCGCCGGCGCGCAGCGTATTGCTGGCCGACAGCGGCTGGCCGTCACGGCCGATGTGGCTGGCGGGGTTCGACGTGCTGCTCAGGTCGTCCAGGATGATCTGGTCCTTCTTCAGATCCGCCAGGTAGTTGGCATTGCCCGCGGTGCTGGGCGCGTTGTTCTCGGTGTACGTCGTCTGGATGGCGTCCGAGGTCAGCGTCACCTGGCCATACTGGGCCAGGTTGAAGTTGTCGGTGACCACCAGCTTGCCGCCGTTCGTTGCGGACTGCACGGTCACCAGCATGCCTTCGTAGGCTTCCCAGCTCACGGCGCTGGCCACGGGCAAGGTCACCACCGTGGCGGCGGGCAGGCCTGCATTGTCCTGCACCTGCGTGAAACCCGACAGGCCCGTCAGCTGGGTCTGGCCCTTGAAGTCGGCCACCGTGCCCTTGATGCGGATCTTGTCGCCCACGCTGTTGGCGTCCAGGCCCACGATAGGCGTGCTGCCGTAGTACACGAAGATGCCTTCGGAGGTGCTGGCATCGGCATCGTAGTCGGCCGCTTCCTCCTGCACATAGAAGCCCTGCAGGTTGGGGGCGTAGCCCGTCACGATGCCTTCGATGGTGACGGCGCTGCCCATCAGCAGCGCGGTGTCGTTGCTGCCCTGGATCTCGTGGATCTTGGTGATAGGGGCCTCGTCCGAGCGGATCACGCCCTGCGCGGCTGCGCCGATGACGGTGATGCCGCCGGGCACGCCCGACAGCGTGACGGTGAAGCCTTCGTCCTGCTCGATGCTGGTGTCGCCCTGCACGTTGACGGTGATGAGCTTGCTGGTCTCGCCCGCTGCGAAGCTCACTGAACCCGATGGCAGCGCGTTGCCGACGAAGTCGTCCGCCGTGGCCGGCGAAGCGCCAGAGCCGGTGACCGCCCAGTTCATGGATGCCGTACCCGACGTATCACCGGCACGCGCCACGGTGAAGGTGTAGGCGGTAGTGCCCGCGTTGCCTTCCATCTTGTCGGCGCTGGTGGCCGCGATGGAGACAACGGGGCCGCTGTAGCTGTCGATCTTGAAGTCGTCAACGCGCCAGCTCGACGACGAACTGGACGCTGTGCCGGAAGACTGGTACTGGAAAGCGAAATAGACGTTCGTACCGGTGATGGCTGACAGGTCGATAGGGCCCGATTGGGTCCAGGCCTGGCTGCCCTGCGGCGAAGGCGTGAAGGCAAGATCACTCCAGGTGGCAAGCGCAGGGTCACCCGTACCGGCGTAATTGGTGGAGTACTTCAGCGTGACCGGCTGAGCAAAGCCGCTGTCGGTGAAGTTGGTCCAGGTGCGGAAGCTCAGGAACTCGGCACTGGTGTCGTTCAGGTTGAATGCCTTGGAGATCAGCCAGTCATTGGCCGGGGCACTGTCCCCGAAACCATTGACCTCGGCCGCCTTGTCCGCGCCGGCGGTGGTGTTGAGGTACCAGTTGTTGGCCGCATCGGCGTCCTTGCTGTACTTCGTGAACTCGGCGAAGCCATTGGCGTCGTTGAATGCCTGGGTGTACGTGGGCACTGCGCCCTTGGCGCCTTCGGTCAGGCCCGGCGAGCCGATGTTGGCCGGCGTGCCCGTCTGGGCAAAGGCGCCATCCTGGCCCGCCACTGCAGGCTTGTACTGCGGATTGGTCGTGGAGATGCCATCCCACACTGCAGAGGTGCCAGCAGCGCCGCCCACGGCCACACCGGTGTGGCCGCCGGCAGAGTTGCCGCCGCCTGTCTTCACCAAGGGCTGGACCACCGTGCCGTCGCTGGCCGTGACGGAGGTACCGGTAGCCTTGTAGTTGATGGCTGCAGCCACGCTGCCGGTCGCATCGAACACCACGACAGCATCATCACCGCCCAGGCCGGAACCGCCCACGGCGAGAACCTTGGTCGTGGTGGGCAGGTTGTTCCACGCTGCGCGGAATGCAGCTTCGTCCGTGGTGTTGACGATGATCAGCTTCTCGCCGGCAGCCAGCGTCGTGCCGGCGGTCAGCGCCGTGGCGCTGGAGAAGGCGCCGGCTTCGTCGGTCCACTTCCAGCCCGACAGGTCGATGGCCGTGGTGCCGTAGTTGTACAACTCGAAGAAGTCGCCGCCACCCGCGCCCGAGCTGGTGCTGGAGTTCACTTCGGTGATCAGCACCTTGGGCTTGGGAGTTGCGCCTGGCGAGCCGATGTTGGCGGGCGTTCCCGTCTGCGCGAAGGCGCCATCCTGGCCGGCCACTGAAGGCTTGTACTGCGGATTGCTCGTGGAGACGCCATCCCACACCGCAGAGGTGCCAGCAGCGCCGCCCACGGCCACACCGGTGTGGCCGCCGGCAGAGTTGCCGCCGCCGCTCTTCACCAGGGGCTGGATCACCGTGTTGTCGCTGGCGGTGATGGACGTGCCTGTGGCCTTGTAGTTGATGGCTGCAGCCACCTTGCCAGCCGAATCGAAGACCACGACGGCGTCGTCGCCGCCCAGGCCAGCACCGCCCACGGCGAGGACCTTGGTCGTGGTGGGCAGGTTGTTCCATGCTGCGCGGAATGCAGCTTCGTCCGTGGTGTTGACGATGATCAGCTTCTCGCCGGCAGCCAGCGTCGTGCCGGCGGTCAGTGCCGTGGCGCTGGAGAAGGCGCCGGCTTCGTCGGTCCACTTCCAGCCCGACAGGTAGATGGCCGTGGTGCCGTAGTTGTACAGCTCGAAGAAGTCGCCGCCACCCGCGCCCGAGCTGGTGCTGGAGTTCACTTCGGTGATAAGCACCTTGGCAGGGGGCGCGGAGGATGAGGTGAAATTGAAGGCCGTTGCGCCCGTCAGCCCGGTCCAGTTGTTGCCGTAGTGGTCCTTCAGCGTGCCTGCTACGGCTTCAACGTAGTAATCGGTATTCACGGCCAGATCGGCTGTGGGGTTGATGGTGACGGTGTTGAATGCCACTGTGACCTGGGTGGTGTCGGCAGCGGAAATCGTGGCAACGACGCTGTTGTCGCTGACCTTCTTGATCACGAAGTCACCTGTGCCGCGCGCCACGCCTTCATCGAAACGCAGCACGAGGTTGGCCGCCTTGTCCACATTGATCGCATTGTCAGCCGGGGTGCTGTTGACCAGGCTGGGGCCAGCGGAGTCAGTGACGTTGCCACCGATCTGCACCCAGTTGCCCACGAACTTCTGCTGCGCTGCAGGCAGGTCCTTGGACGCAGTGGAACCGCCCCAGGTGCTGTCGCCGTTGTCCTGCAGCAACTGCACCAGGGTGCCCTGGGCCGTGCTCTGCACGTCGACGATGGTCTCGAAACTACCGCCCGTGCCGTCACGCAGGGCGTCGAGGTTCACGTCCAGCTCAGCGGGCGTGGTGCTCACGCCATCCCAGCGGAACAGGCGGAAATCATGGGTGACCTCGGTGCTGGCCGAGCCCGAGGGGCCGGCCAGGATCAGGTAGCTGCCGTCGCCAGCCTTCTCGATGGAGCGGATGCCACGGCCGCCCAGGTTGAGTTCGAACACGGCACTGACGTTGGGCGCGCTGCCACCCGTGGCGTCGACGAGCCCGGCCACGTCCAGTGCCAGCACCACGGCCTTGTCGCGCGTGTTGGCATCGGTCTGCGGCGCACGGAAGGCCACCAGCAGCTTGCTGCCGTCCTGCGAGGCGGTCATGCCTTCGATGGAGAAGCCGTTGACGTTTTCGGGAATCACCCCGACCGACGAGGCGGCGAAGCCAAAGTAGTTCGCGCCCTTGCCGTGGACGTTGCCCTGGTCCCAGGCCACAAGCTGGTCTTCCAGGCCGCTGTGCTTGCCCAGGTAGGTGAATTGCGTGTCGGCGCCCGTGCCATCGATCTTCACGGCCAGGATGTATTCGCGGTTGTTCTGCTCCGCGCCGCTCTTGTTGTTGCTGTGCGAGCCGGTGAAATAGAAGGTGTCGCCGATGCGGGTGCCGGCCTCCAGGTCCAGCTCGCCGCCATTGCCCAGTGCGGCGCCGTAGTTCCACTCCTTGACGGCAGCGCCGCCTGCACGGTCGTAGACACGCAGCACGCTGGCTTCATCGTCGCCCACCACCATCCAGTTGGCGTCGAGCGCCAGCGCGGCCGATGCGTCGGAGCTGCCGAGGGTGGTGCCCGCGTTGGGCGTGAAGGTCTGCGCGCTGCCTGCCGCGCCCATGTCGGCGAAATTGACCTTCAGGCTGTTCTGGGTGGCGTTCGCGACACCGGCAGCGGAGCCGCCGGTGAAGGCGCCATCGGCGAACGTGACCGTGAGGTTGCTGACGTCGTTGGCATTGGCATGGCTGGTGGCCGTGCCGGTAAAGCCCAGCTCGGCCGTGGTGGCGCTGGTGCGGGTGAGCACCGCCGTGAGGCCGGCAGGCACGTTGGTCACGGTGGCGGCAGACAGCAGGCTGGCGCCGTCGGTGCCGGTGAAGGTCTCGCCCGTCAGCGTGATGGTGATCTTGGCGCCCGGGGCCATGTGGCCGTCAAAGGCCTGGGATTCGTTGATGGAGCCACTGTAGGCCAGGCTGGGGCCGACGGGACCGGCTGCGGCAGAGCTCACCACGATGTCGTCGATGCCGATCCATTCGTCGTTGCCAGCGGCATTGGTGGTCATGATGCGCAGCTGAAGCTGGGCAGCGCCATTGGCACCGGCAGGCAGCGCGACGGAGATGGGCGTGTCCTTGGTGAGCGAGGGGCCGTTCGATGCATCGGCAACGTACGCGGCCGGCACGTTGACGAAGTCGCCGGTGTCGCCCACGCGGTATTGCAGCGCCACGGCCTGTGCAGCGTTGTCGGTGGTCGCATCGATGTCGCGCAAGGTGTAGCTGACCACGATGTCCTTGCGGCCCGTGGCGTTCAGGTGGATCACGAGGTGGGGCGCGTCAGCGGTGCCGGAGCCCTGCATCGCGATCACCGGATTGGGCAAGGTGCTGAACACACCCACTGCGCCGGTGGTGCTGGCCGTGTTGGCATCGAGCAGCGTGGCGCTCTGCGGCGTCGCGGTACCGGCCAAGACGGTCTGGGGATCGGTTCCCGTCACCGTGGTCAGGTCATCGCCCCGGTACCCCACGATGGACGGCACCCCGCTCCAGTCGTTGGCGGTGGTGATCAGGGTGCTCAGATTGGTCCAATCCTGGGCGAAATTGCTGGTCGACAGGGCGTGGTAGACGGTGGTCATGCTCGTTTCCTCCGCGCAAGGCGGGTGGGTGGGGATGGAAGGTGCGGCGAAGGCGCATGCCGCCGCGCAGTGGAATAAGGCCTGCGGGCTCCAGGAACGGGGCATGGGAGCCGGGCACGAAGCGGTGACTCTAGGCACCGTGTGTTGCAGAGATATGTCACGCCGTCGGTACCAATGGATACGAGGCACGCCACAATCGACCCATGGGTGAATTCGATCTGATCGCACGCTATTTCACGCGGCCCGTGCACCGCGCCGCCCTGGGCGTGGGGGACGACTGCGCGCTGCTGGCACCTGCCGCAGGCATGCAGCTGGCCGTCTCCAGCGACATGCTGGTGGAAGGCCGCCACTTCTTCGCCGACGTGGACCCCGAGGCGCTGGGGCACAAGGCACTGGCCGTGAACCTGTCGGACCTGGCCGCCTGCGGAGCCCGGCCATTGGCCTTCACCCTGGCACTGGCGTTGCCGCGCGTGGACGCGCCCTGGCTGGCCGGCTTTTCACGCGGGCTGCTGGCCCTGGCCGATGCGCATGGCTGCGAACTGGTCGGTGGTGACACCACCCAGGGTCCGCTCAATATCTGCATCACGGTGTTCGGCGAGGTGCCTGCCGGCCAGGCGCTGCTGCGCAGCGGCGCGCGCGCGGGCGACGATCTCTATGTGAGCGGTACCCTGGGCGATGCCCGGCTGGCGCTGGAGGCGCTGCTGGGGCACACCCCGCTGGCTCCCGAGGTGCTGGCCGCCGCGCGCCTGCGGCTGGAGCAGCCCACGCCGCGCGTGGCCCTGGGCCTGGCGCTGCGCGGCGTGGCCAGCAGTGCCATGGACGTGAGCGACGGGCTGCTGGGCGATCTGTCCCACATCCTCAAGGCATCCGGGGTGGGTGCACGCATCGACACATCCATCACCGCCACCCTGATGGCCCAGGCCGGCGCCGCCACGAGCCCCGAGCAATTGCACCAGTGCACCCTGGCCGGTGGCGACGACTACGAGCTGGCCTTTACGGCGCCGCCCTCGCAGCGCGCGGCAGTGGTTGCAGCCGCACAGGCCAGCCAGACCCCGGTGGCGCGCATCGGCAGCATCGAGGCGGAACCCGGGCTGCGCCTGGTGGATGGGCAAGGCCGGCCGGTGGAGCGGCACTACGCCTCGTTCGACCATTTCGGTTGATGAAATATTTTTCGCGGCATGAATCCTTTCACAGCAGAGCCCGCTCTTGTCAGGGAAGGCGCCCCGTGTCGGCGCTTTCTCTTTCAACCCCCAAGGAGCTTTGCCATGCTGTACCGCAAGAACATCACCCGCCCTGAAAGCCTGCTGCGCGTCGTCGCCGGGGTGGCCCTCATCGTTGCCAGCCTTGTGTGGCTGGGCGCCACGCCGTGGGGCCTGGTGCTGGCCGCATCGGGCGCCACGGGCATCGTGACCGGTCTCTTCGGCTATTGCCCGGCCTGCGCCATGGTGGGCAGAAAGCCGGTGGAATGACCGGCAACGCATCGACCACCGTGGCGCAGTTGCTGCCGGCAGCGCGCGCGGGCGACACCCAGGCCATGGAGCGCCTGCTGGCGCTGGCACGGCCGGACATCCGCCGCTATGCGCTGCGCCACTGCGCGGCCACCACCGCCACCGATGATGTGGTGCAGGAGGCGCTGATCATCGTCTACCGCCGCGTGGGTGCGCTGCGCGAGGTGGCGGCCTTTGGCGGCTGGGTGGTGCGCATCGTGCAGCGGCTGTGCATGCAACCGGCGCTGGCCTGGCTGCGGGGCGAGCCGCTGGCGCAGGTGGAAGACGCCCTGGCCTGGTCGCACCGGCCAGACCACGAGTTGCGCCACGACCTGGCCCTGGCCATCGATTCTCTGCCGCCCCTGTACCGTGAAGCCTTGTTGATGCGCGACTTCGAGGAGCTCACCATCGAGGAGATGGCCCAGCGCCTCTCCACCACGCGCGAGGCGGCGAAGAGCCGGTTGCACCGCGCGCGCAGCCTGGTGCGGGAGTACCTCGTGCCCTCGTCGCCCGGCTGATCCCGCAGTAGCTGCGGTTCACTCCGGCTGCAGCCCGGTCTTGCGCACCACGGCGCCCCAGTGGCCCACCTCGTCGCGCATGAAGGAGCGCAACTCGTCTCGGGTGGACCCCTTGAGCTCGATGCCCAGCGTGGTGAGCCGCTCGCGCGTGGCCGGGTGCTCCAGTGCGGCAATGGCCTCCTTGCGCAGACGCTCGATCACCTCGATGGGCGTGGTGGCCGGTGCCACCAGGGCCCACCACTGGTTGAACTGCATGCCGGCCAGGCCCGCCTCGCGCGCCGTGGGCACCTGGGGCATGGAGGCCAGGCGTGCAGGCCCGGTGGTCATGAGCACGGAGATCTTGCCCGCCGAGAGCAGCGATGCACTGCTGGCCAGCGTGGCGAAGTGGCCCGCCACCTGCTCGGCCGCCACATCGGTGAGCGCCGGGGCCGAGCCCCGGTACGGGATGGCATTGACCTTGAGCCCGCTGGCCCCGGCCAGCAGTTCGGACGAGAGGTGGCTGATGGAGCCATTGCCGCTGTGGGCCAGCGTGACCGGCGTGGCGCTGGCGCGCCCGTCCTTCAGAAAGCCCTTGATGTCGCCCGCCTTGTACCTGCTGCCGTTGACGAACAGCAGCAGCGGCGAGGTGCCGACCATCGAGATCGGCGTGAAGTCCTTGAGCAGGTCGTAGGGCAGCCTGGCCGTGACGGCCGGCGCAATGGCATGGGGCAACTCCACGATGGCGATGGTGTAGCCATCGGGTGCGGCCTTGGCGGCCGCCTCGGTGCCGATGCGTCCGGACGCGCCCGAGCGGTTGTCCACGATGACGCTCTGCCCCAGCGACTCGCCCATGCGCTGCGCGATGGCGCGGGCAATGGCATCGGTGCTGCCGCCCGGTGCCCACGGCACGATGAGGCGCACGGGTTTGTCGGGGTAGGCGGCGAAGGCACTGCTGCCCCAAAGGCAGGCACATGCCAGCACGAAGCTACGGCGGAACAGGAAAGTCATGGCAGGGTCCTTGGTCAGGCGAAGAGATACGAAAAAAAGCGATCAGGCGTCTCGGTCGCCCTTGGCGGTGAGCAACAGCAGCACGTGGTCCTCTGGCGCAATGCGGCCCTGCCGGCGCAGCTGTGCCGCGGCAGCCACGCAGGCGCCTGCACACAACTCCACCCAGAGGCCCTGGGCACCGAGCTCGGCCACGCCACGGGCCGCATCCGCATCGCCCACCACGGCGGCACCGCCGCCCGAGCGTTCCACTGCGATCTGCTGCTGCAGGGTGACGGTGCTGCCGGCAATGGAGAACTGCGCGGTGCTGCCGCTGAAGTCGGCCTGGGCGGGCGCCCCGGCGAGCACCTGGCTCAACCGGGCGAACGGCTCCACCGCCCACAGGCGTGGCATGCGTGCGATGAGGCCGGCCGCCAGCAGGTCGCGCAGGCCGCTGTACAGGCCCCAGAGCAGGTCGCCGCGCGCCGTGGGCACTAGCACATGGTCGGGCACACAGCCCTGGGCCGCGCATTCGAGCGCCAGCGCGCGGTAGCCTTCCACACCGAAGACCGGGCTGCCCACGGCCGGCACGCTGAAGTTGGTGATCGCAAAAGCCCCCTCGTCCAGTACCTGCCGGCGCACGTGGGTCCAGCGGTCCAGCCCCTGATCGAACGCAACACGGCGGGCACCCAGGCGGTCCAGCGCTCGGGCAAAGGACTCGGGCATGTCCCGGTAGGTGGCGATCTCGCACGGCAGGCCCGCCGCCGCACAGTAAGCGGCAGCGGATACGGCCGCATTGCCGCTCGATGCCAGCACCACCTTGGAGGCACCCACCGCCAGCGCGCGGGTCACGGCCTGCGCCGACATGCGGTCCTTGTGCGAACCCGTGGGGTTCATGCCCTCGTGCTTGGCAGTCAACCCACGGATGCCCAGGGTCTGCGCCAACCGTGGCAAGGAAAGGCACGGCGTGTTTCCCTCGCCCAGCGACACCCCGTGGGTGTACGGAAGCCACTCGCCCCATCTATAACCCGAACTGCTTGCTGCCAGCGCGCGGGGCAGCTCACTGTAGACCGCCTCAACGCTGGCGGGCGTGCCTTGCGCTGCACAGGCGGGGCAGCCCGCAGGCATATCCTGCAGCGGATAGCGGGCCCCGCAGTGAACGCAGCGCAGGCCCTGGAGCCGCGCATTGGCCCGCAATGCAGGCACCTTGATGGATGAGGAGTGGTACGGTTGCACACCGGCCAAATTATCGGAATTCATGCCTGCATCGTAGTCAGGCGCTCAGCGTCGCGGTACCATGCCGCAGCCGTTTCCATTAAGCCAAACTTATATGAAAAGCCTGCCCACGCACGATGCCAAGGAGGTCAGTGCGCGCCAGATCGAGGTTTTCCGCATGGTCATGCGGCTGGGCTCCGCCAACCGCGCGGCGGCCGCGCTGCATGTGAGCCAGCCCGCCGTGACGCAGTTGCTGCAGCAACTGGAGGTACGCGCTCAGCTCACGCTGTTCGACCGGCCCAAGGGGCGCCTGGTGCCCACACCCGAAGCTCATGCGCTGATGGAAGAGGTCGAGCGCGTGTACGAAGGACTGGAGGCGGTGCAACGCAAGATCGTGGCGCTGCAGTCGCTGGAAGACCAGGTGCTGCGCATCGGCAGCCTGCACGCCCTGGCCGCGAGCATCATGCCCGGGGTGCTGGCCGGGTTCCAGCGCCACTACCCGCGCACCCGCTGCCTGCTGATGGTGGATAGCTCCAAGCTGCTGCGCGAGGCGCTGTTCCAGGGCGCGGTGGACCTGGCCTTCCTGGGCGACGAGGCGGACACGAGCGGCCTGGTGTCCTCGCCGTTCTACGAACTGCCTGCCGTGTGCGCCGTGCCCGCTGCCCACCCGCTGGCACGCAAAGCAGTGCTGGAGCTGGCCGACCTGCGCGATGCGCCGCTGATCGGCCTGTCGGCCACGGACCCGGCCCAGCAGCGGCTGGAAATACTCTTTGCCGCCGCAGGGATCACGCCGCGCTTCGTGATCGAGACCCCCTACAGCGCGACACAGTGCGCGCTGGTGCTGGCGGGTGCAGGGCTGGCCGTGACCAACCCGCTGGTAGCGGCCGAGCATGCGCCCCTGGGGCTGCGCAGCGTGCCCTTGGCGGGCGAGGGCCTCTTCTTTCGGGCCTTGCTGGCCTTCAAGCCGCGCCAGGCCCAGTCGCGTGCGGTGCAGGAGTTCGTGGCGCTGTGCCGGCGGCGCCTGGCCTATGCCTGAAGCAGGTGCGCCAGTGGCCGGCGCGGCGTGGCAGGTACCTCGCCCTGCGGGTAGCCGATGCGGCACAGCATCTGCACCGTGGGGTCGCCGGCTTCCTTGGGCGCGCCCTGCCCCAGCACCAGCTGGTGCGCGCGCTCGTAGTGCGGCGCCATCTCGGCAAACTCCTGCAGCGCCTGGCTCATGGGATGCATGCCCACGCCCAGTTCGGTGGCCTTGAGTTGCAGGCGCACGTAGGCGCGGCCGGCCGCGATCTGGTCGGCGCGGGTGTTGCCCCCCGTCAGCCACACGAAGCCCATCGCCGTGCGGCTGTGGCCCTCGAAGCGGTCCATCGCGCCCTTGTAGCCTGCACTGCCCTCCTCGGGCGGGGCGGAGCGGTCGAAGAAGCCGAGCGCCGCTGCGGCGCGTATGAACGGTGTGTTCAGCGAGATGCCGTCGCGGTGCTCCAGGATCTCGGAGGGGCCGACACGGGTGAGGCGGATGCTTTCCATCATGGTGCGCGGCGTGCGCAGCTCCACCTGGGCAGACTGCCAGCACAGCGCGCGCAAGGCGTCCAGGCGGGCGGGCTCCACCGTTCCACCCGCCTGCGGGCTGCCCGACCGGGACGCACTGGCCAGCAAGGCCTTGAGCAGATCGGGTGCCACGGGCCGGGCCAGGTCGAAATCCACCTTGGGCGTGCGGCGGCGCAGCACCTGGGGTGAACAAAACCTCGGGCTCGCTGCCGGGCCGCAGTACCACGCGGGCCACGGGGCGATCATCCCAGTCACGCAGTTGCGCCGGCAGCGGCCCCTGGGGCCACAGCGTGACTTCGCTGGCCATGCCCTGCTGGGCCAGTGCCAGCACCAGCAGCTCCAGGAAGGCGCCGTGGCCGATCAGGATCTGGCGGCCCAGCGGGTCGGTCTCGGGCAGCACGCGCTCGCGGTCGGTGCGCAGGGTGATCACGCCCTCTTCGCGCAGGTCCACCACCCAGGGCTGCAGGTTGTGCGGGTTGGGCGCGGTGATGGCATAGGCCACGGCCCGGCGGCGCAGGTCGGTTTCGCCCACCGGGCCTTGCCAGGCCTCCACGGCCTGGGCCGGATAGTACGGACCCGAGCTGCAGGCAGCCAGGGGGGCGATGGCGGCGGCGATGGCGCCACCGCCGGCCAGGCGGATGAAGGTACGGCGTTGCATGGTGAGAATCTCCTTGCGGTTCATGCCAGGGTGGCTTGGGGAAGGGCCGAGGCCAGCAGCCCCAGGTCGTGGAGCGCACGGCGAACCGCCTGCTCGAAAGGGGTGTGCGGCTCCTCGCCGATCAGCGCGGCGAGGCGCGTGTTGTCCAGCCGGTGCGGCGTGCTCCAGAGGTAGCGCATGTCTGCCAGGGCCGCCAGATGGGGCACCACCAGGCCGGCCATGCGCAGCAGCGGCCAGGGCAACCGGCCCACGCGCACGGCCTGGGCGTCTGCTGCCCAGCCCTGCTCGGCCGCCACCACGGAGAGCACCTGCACCCACTGGTGCGCCGTGACCTGGTGGCCGGCGAAATGCAGCGTGTCGAACGCGGACAGGCGGTGGCGCGCATCGGCCACTCGCACCAGGGTGCGGGCCAGGTCAGGCAGATAGGCCCAGGGCCGGCTGATATCCAACGGGCCGGGCCAGGTGACACGGCC
The DNA here is from genome assembly GCF_964253575.1 of Acidovorax sp. LjRoot118. NCBI lineage: Bacteria > Pseudomonadati > Pseudomonadota > Betaproteobacteria > Burkholderiales > Comamonadaceae > Acidovorax > Acidovorax sp. LjRoot118. Next base: position 6,644,574 of record NZ_CAXURB020000001.1, on the reverse strand, counting down.
TTTGGGCAGGTCCTTGGCGATGGACTGGTCCAGCCAGCTGCCCACGCCACTGCCGAAATAATCGCCTGCGCGCAGCACCACGGCGCGCATGGCGCCATCGCGCGTGGCGGCCTGCAGGCGCTGCTCCAGGTGGATGCGCATCAGTCCCTTGAAGTCCAGCGCAGTCTGCGGCGTGTCTTCGCGCAGCACCGGCGGCATGGCACGGCCATAGTTGTAGACACTGCCAGGCAGCATGAGCGTGGCGCCCAGGGTGCGGGTGACTTCGATGGCTGCGTCCATCAGCATCGGCGCCTCCTTGCGCCAGGCCTTGTGCGTGTAGGCCGGGTTCATGGCATGCACCACCACCTGCGCGCCCTGCGCTGCGGCGGCAAGGGCTGGAGTGTCCTGCGGTGCGATGCCGACCCACTGCACGCCTGGCACAGCGGGGTCGCTGGCACCCGGCCGTACCTGGGCACGCACCTGCCAGCCCGCCTGTGCGAAAGCGCGGGCGGCAGCAAGGCCCAGGCGCCCGCGGGCCCCGAGGATGAGAACGGTGGATGCAGCGATCGACATGGCAGGGCTCCTGAACAAAGAGGGAATGGAGCGATTGTGGAAATGCGGCCGCCGTTACACAATTGGCTAACTGTCGATAGCAGCAATGCAAAAATGAATACCTGTACCGGCCATGAAACAACGCTTTGACTGGAGCCTCATCCAATCCTTCCTGGCTGCCCTGGACCAGGGCAGCCTGCTGGGCGCTGCGCGCGTGCTGAACGCGAGCCAGCCCACCATCGGGCGCCACATCGCCGAGCTGGAGGCCCAGCTCGGCGTGGTGCTGTTCGAGCGCACGGGGCGCGGCCTGCTGCCCACGGCGACAGCACTGCGCCTGGCCGAATCGGCCCGCGCCATGGAGACGGGTGCCGACCAGCTGGCACGCAGCGTCTCGGGCGGCGAGGCCGGGGTCAGCGGCACCGTGCGCATCACCGCCAGCCAGCCGGTGGCCTGCATGCTGCTGCCACCCCTGCTGGCGCGCATGCGACTGGAACTGCCCGAGGTGCAGGTGGAACTGGTCTCCAGCAACGAGGTCACCAACCTGCTGCGCCGCGAGGCCGACATCGCCCTGCGCATGGTGCAGCCCACGCAGGCCAGCCTGGTGGCCAAGCGCATCGGCAAGGTCACGCTGGGCACGTACGCCCACCGCGATTACCTGCGCCGCCGGGGCACGCCGCGCCAGCCGCCCGACCTGCTGCAGCACGACCTGGTGGGCAACGACCGCTATGGCGACATCGCGCGCGGCTTTGCCGCCATGGGCTACCCGGTGGAGCGCCAGCACTTCGCGCTGCGCACCGATGACCTCATGGCCTACTGGCAGGTGGTGCGCAACGGCCTGGGCATCGGCTTCGTGGCCGACCACATGGCCCGCACAGACCCGAACCTGGTGGCGCTGCTGCCCATGCTCAAGCTGCCCGAGCTGCCCATCTGGCTCACGGTGCACCGCGAGATACGCACCAGCCAGCGCATCCGCGCGGTGTACGATTTTCTGGCCGAGGCCGTTCCCGACGCGCTGTAAAAAACTTCCCACCATGACCATGCCATTCACCTGTCTGTCACGGCTTGTGGCGACCCTCCTGGTCTGCATGCAAGGGGTCGCCCTGGCCGCCGACACGGCGACCTTCGAGCCCGCGACCGCCACGCTGCGCCTGCCTACACTGCAGCTCGACGCGGGCGACCGCTACCGCGACGTGGTGGTGCGCCTGCTCGACCCGGGCCAACTGCGCGTGGACGACCCAGCCGTGGGCACTGAGCTGCAGTACCTGACCACGGGCAGTGTGCTGCGCCTGCCGCAGGTGGTGATCGGCACTGCCACCTACCCCCGGGTGAGCCTGACCCGGCCGGGGCTGGAGCTGCTGGGCGCGGGCGGCCTGGTGGGCCCTGCCACCGCGGCGGACGCGAGCGTGCCCGGCGCCGTCACCACGCCCTTCCCCACGCTGGAGAACATCACGGTGGAATGGGACTTCACGGGCGATGCCAACCGCAATGCGGTGGTCGGCGTGCGCTACCGTGCGCAGGGCAGCAGCGCCTGGCTCACCGGCATGCCGCTGCGCCGCATCCACAATGAGACCTCGGGCCAGGGCCGCACCTGGCCGCTGCGCCATTCGGGCAGCATCTTCGACGTGGTGCCCGGCACCACCTACGAGATCGAGCTCACGCTCACCGACCCCGATGGCGGCGGCACCGTGCGCACGACCACGGCCACGACCCGCAGCGTGCCCACGCCTGCGCCTGGCGCGGTGGTCAAGCCCGCCACGCCGGCCACGCTTGCCAGCGTGCTGGCCGGCGCGAATGCCGGTGAGGTCGTGGAACTGGGGGCCGGGCGCTACAGCGGCTTTAGCGTGGCGCGCAGCGGCGCTTCGGGACGGCCGCTGGTGATCCGGGGCACCCCGGGCGCGGTGGTCGAAGGAGAGATCAACGTCTTCAACCAGCGCCATGTGATGCTGACCGAGATGACCCTGAACGGCCGCGTGCGCTTCAACGGCAGCAACGACTTCAGCATGACGCGCAGCACCGTCAACGCCACGGCGGCACTGGGCGGGCACGGCATCATCACCTTCACGCGCGCGGAGAACGCCTACATCGCCGACAACACGGTCACCGGCACGGTGGTCTGGTCCGGAGCGGCCCTCGGTGCATCGGGCGGAAACGCGGGCGAGGGCATCCTCATCACGGGCCCCGGCCATGTGCTCATGAACAACCGCGTGGCGCGTTTTCGGGACAACATCTCGCTGCTCGAAGACGACGAGGCAGTGGACCAGTACAGCATCGACATCCTGAACAACGACCTTTCGGAGGCTGCGGACGACGGCGTGGAGGCCGATTTCTGCATGCACAACTGCCGCATCATGCGCAACCGGCTGACCAATGTGTTCATCGCGCTGTCATCGCAGCCGGGCCTGGGCGGGCCCACCTACTTCGTGCGCAATGTCGTCTACAACGCCACGCACGTGGCCTTCAAGCTGTACCGCAGCAGCTACGGCGACGTGCTGCTGCACAACACCGTGGTGAAGAACGGCGACGCACTCGGCATCTATGCCGGCGCTACGGTGGGGCGGCTGTATGCACGCAACAACCTGTTCATCGGCGGGCCGGGTGGTACCTATGGCGGCTATTCCAGCGGCACCGGGCGCGTGCTGTCGATTGCCGACCTGGATGCCGCCAGCGCCGACCTCGACTTCGATGCCTATGGTTCCACCGTGGGCAGCTTCACCGGCCGCTGGGGCGCCACCAGCTTTTCCAGCCTGGCCGAGCTGCGGGCCCGCACCACCGAGCGCGCCGCCGTGCAGGTGGGCATGGACTCGTTCGCCTCCGTTCCCGTTTTTCCCGGCTCGCCCATCACGCTGTACACCGTGCCCGACCTGCGCCTGCAACCCGGCTCGGCCGCAGTCGATGCAGGGCAGGCCATTCCCAACATCAGCCAGGGTTTCCAGGGCCGAGCCCCTGATGCCGGAGCCTATGAACTCGGCCAGGCCCTGCCCGTGTACGGCCCCCGCTGAGCAGGATCAGAACAGCGGAGATATCGGCTTCACCACATACAGCATATTGCTGTCGGGCTTGCCGTCGTACAGGTACTTCTGCTTGATGCCGCCCAGGTTGTCCGGGGCGATCACGAAGTCGGCATCGTTGATGATGGCCAGGCGGTTCGCGTCGATGACCCACATGCCTTCCAGCTTGTCGTGCGGGTACTTCTGCGAGGCAATGGCGTCATACGCCAGCACCTTGGTGATGGGCTTGATGCCCAGCGCCGCCAGTTGCGCCCAGCCGGCGGCGTAGTTGTCGGCGGTGCCGCCGTCCTTGACCACCAGCTCCAGGGTCTTGCCGTCCACCAGCAGGCCGTTGGCGGCATTCACCGTGAGCGATGCGTTGGCGCTGCGCAGGGCGGTGTTGGAGCGGTCCACATTGGTCGCCTGGCCGATGTCGATCTTGTAGATGTTCTTGCGGACCACGCCGGTGTCGATGCCGTAGAACTTGGTATCGCGCTCGACCGCCAGGAAGCTGGTGGCGGAGAGGGCCACGATCTCGGAGTTGGCCAGGCCCGCCGCATCCTGGCGGTACAGGTACTGCGCCGTGGCACCGGTTTCGATGTTCACCGTGACGAGGCGAACCAGATTGATGCTGCCCACGGCGCTGGTGGGGTTGTAGAGGTTCGATTGCATCATGCCCACCAGCGTCTTGCCGTCGGGCGTGATGGTCAGGCCTTCCATGCCCCGGTTGGGCCAGCGCGTGGACAGCTCGGCCGGCAGGGTGCGCCCGGCCTTGTTGCGCGGGTCGGCCGCAAAGGGGTTGATGCGCTCGATCTCCTTGCCCGTGGCGTCGAAGTGCACGATGTGCGGGCCGTACTCGTCGCTGATCCAGAACGTGCCATCCTTCATCGCCACCAGGCCTTCGGAATCGAGCCCGCTTTCATCGAAGCCCTTGATGCCATCGCCGTCCGGGTCCAGCGACACGACGCTGCCGTCCAGGTTGTAGGGCGTCTCGCCGGTGCCGCCGAATTGGCGGTTGGGCAGGCCGGTGATCGGGCGGCCCTTGGGGTCCTTGAGCAGGATGGTGCTCACCAGTTCGGCCTTGCCTTCAGACGTGAGCTTGAACAGGCCGATGCGCGGGGTGTAGTCCGGCTTGACGAAGATGATGCCAGGCGGCGAGCGGGTGGCCTCGGTGGCGGCGTTCGGGCCGCGGTCGCTCAGGGCATAGAAGTACCCTTCCTGGGTGGGGTGCGGCGCCATGGACGAGCCGTAGCTGCCGTTGCGCAGCTCGGTCTTTTCGGCATTGTCCACCCGGCCCATCACCTCGTAGGGCAGGCTGGTCCCGCTGGCGCCGGGGTACTGGAACCCGTCGTCGGAGCCGCCGCAGGCGATCACACCTACTCCCAGGGCAAGGAGGGACAGGGCGCGGGGAACGAAATGCTTCATGGTTTGTTGGGGGGTGAGAATGGAAGACTTTTCGAGGGTATGAAGGTTGCGTGACAATCCCATGAATCCACCCAGGTTGGCGCCGCTGATCGCCCATGCGCCGCCGCACGACGACCTGCATTTGCGCTACAAACGCTGAAACAATTCCTGCGCTGCCGCCTTCGGCGCGCCCCGAACCACACCAGGAGGCATCCTTGACCCCTACCATCGGTTTCGCCACCCGGCTCGCCGTCTGCGCCAGCCTGTTGCTGTGCGCAGCGGGCACCGCACTCGCGCAGGACAGCAGCGCCAACTCGCGCATTGCCCGCGTCACCGTCTATTCGGGCACCGCCACCGTGGAGCGCGTGGCCAAGGTCGCCATGGGTGCGCGCAGCTTCACCTTCAGCTGCCTGCCGGCCTCCCTGGATGCGCAGAGCCTGCAGATCAATGCCGATGCCAGCGTGCGCGTGGGCGAATTCAACGTGCTCACCGAAGACCGCGACGTGGCCCCGGCATGCGCCAGCCCGCTGGACGGCCGCATACGCGACCTGGAAGACCAGATCGCTGGCGTGAAGGCCGAATCCGGCGCGCTGGGCCTGGTGGACAGCTACCTCAAGGGTGTGGCCGGCGGCCGGGGCACTGGCGACGAGACGCCCGGTGGCCGTGTACAGAGCCCCACGCCAGCGCAGATCACGGCCATGGCCGACGTGCTGCGCAAGTCGGGCCAGGACGCACTGGCCCGCACGCACCAGCTGCAGCGCAAGCAAGAGGCACTGGAACTGGCCTTGAAGCCCCTGGTGGCCGAGCGCAACCGTGTGGCCAGCCAGCGCGCGCGCGTGGTGTCGGTCAGCATCAACCTCGCGGCCGAGCGCGAGGGCGAGCTGCGCCTGTCCTACCAGGTGCGCGGCCCCGGCTGGCAGCCCACCTACCGGGCCACGCTGGACCCGGCCAAGGCCACCGTGCTGCTGGAACGCCAGGCCCTGGTCGCACAGAACAGCGGCGAGGACTGGAGCAATGTGCAGCTCGTGCTCTCCACCGGCCAGCCGGGACGCGCCACCCAGGGCCGCCTGCCGCGCCCGTGGACGCTGGATGTGGCGCCGCCACCGCAGCCCATGACCATGGCGGCTCCGGCGATGGCCATGGCCCCTGCCGCGCCTCCCGCCCCTGTGGCTCGGGAGCGGTCCATGGCCGAAGAGGCCATGCCCAGCTTCGACGTGAGCACCACCGACAGGGGCTTTGCCACCGAGTTCGCCGTGCCCCAGCGCATCACCGTGCCCTCCAGCGGCCAGCGCGTGACCCTGGCGCTGGGCAACCACAGCGCAGCGGCCACGCTGCTCACGCGCACCGCGCCGGCGGTGGAGGATGTCGCTTACCTGGTGGCCGAAGTCGCCACGCCGCCCGGCGTGTGGCCTGCAGGCGCCGTGGGGCTGTACCGCGACGGCGCCTTCGTGGGCACCGGGCGGCTGGACTTCGGCGCGCCCAGCACCGCACCTGCGGGCAGCACCAGCCTGTCGTTCGGCAAGGATGACCTGGTCACCGTGCGCGCCGAGGCGCCGCAGGACCTGACCAGCGCCGCGGGCTTCACGGGCTCGCGCACCGAGCGCCGCACCCGCCGCGCCTACAGCGTGGAAAACCGCCACCGGAGCGGCATCACGCTGCAGGTGCTGCATGCGGCCCCCGTCTCGCGCAACGAGAAGATCGAGGTCGAGTCGCGCTACCAGCCGCAGCCCGCCGAGATGGCCTTCAACCGCACACCGGGCACCGTGGCATGGCAGCAGCCCTTGGCGGCGGGCGCCACGGCGCAGTTCAGCGCCGAGCACACGATCCGCTACGCCAAGGAACTCCAGCTGCAGGAGCGCCAGTGACAGCCCCCACCATGGATCCGACATCCCCCAACACTCCGTCTGCGACGCGCCGCGCCACGGCGGCCTTCATGCTCTCGCACCCGGCCCACTGCATTGCGCTGGGCTTTGGCGCAGGGCTCTCGCGCATCGCCCCCGGCACCGTGGGCACGCTCTGGGCCTGGCTCGCCTTCCTGGCGCTGCAGCAGTGGCTGAGCCCCCTTGCCATGGGCCTGCTGATCGCCGCCAGTACCGTGGTCGGCTGGTGGGCGTGCACGGTAGCCGCGCGCAACCTGGGCATCGCTGATCCCGGCAACATCGTCTGGGACGAAGTGGTGGCCTTCTGGCTGGTGCTGTGGCTGGCCATGCCCATGGGCTGGTGGGGGCAACTCGCTGCGTTTGCGCTGTTCCGCTTCTTCGATGCCGCCAAGCCCGGCCCCGTGGCCTGGGCCGACAGCCTGTTCAAGGGCTTTGGCTGGCGCGGTGGCTGGGGCATCCTGTGGGACGACTTCGTTGCCGCCTTCTGCACGCTGCTGGTGATTGCGCTGTGGAGGTTCTGGGCATGAGCGACCCGGCAAACCAGGCCCGGCTGCTGGCCGACATCGCGGCCCAACTGCTCGCGCGCGGGCAGATGCTGGCCACGGCCGAGAGCTGCACCGGCGGCATGATCGCTGCGGCCTGCACCGACCTCTCCGGGTCGAGCCAGTGGTTCGAACGCGGCTTCGTGAGCTACTCCAACGAGGCCAAGGCCGAGCTGCTGGGCGTGCCGCCCGCACTGATCGACGCCCACGGCGCCGTGAGCGAGCCAGTGGCCCGCGCCATGGCCGCAGGCGCGGTGGCGCATTCGCGCGCGCAGGTGGCAGTGGCCGTCACCGGCGTGGCCGGGCCCACGGGCGGCAGCCCGGCCAAGCCCGTCGGCACGGTGTGGTTCGGCTGGGCCGTGGGTGGCGCCGTGCACACCGAACTGCAGCAATTCCCAGGCGATCGCGCCGCGGTGCGCCATGCCACCGTGGCGCACGCGCTGCAGCGGCTGCACCACTACCTGGGTTGACGCGGCAAGCGCGTCGCCCAGGCGCCAGCGGGCCTGCACAGCGCCGGTGTAGCATCCTCCGCCCGGGCTCCAGAGCCCGCATTGCCCCTACCGGAGCCTCCATGCACCCCAACGCCCAGACCCTGCAGCGCTTTTACACCGCCTTCGGCCAGCTCGACCATGCCACCATGCAGGCCTGCTACGCGCCCGACGCCAGCTTCGACGACGAGGCCTTCTCGCTCAAGGGCCGCGAGCAGATCGGCGGCATGTGGCGCATGCTTGCCACCGCCACGCGCAAGAACGGCGCCGAGCACTGGAAGCTCGAATCGAGCGGCATCGAGGCCGATGACAAGGGCGGACGCGCCCACTGGGAGGCACACTACCTTTTCAGCGCCACGGGGCGCAAGGTGCACAACATCATCGACGGCACGTTCACCTTCACGCCCGAAGGGCTGATCGCCACGCACCGCGACCGTTTCAATTTCTGGCGCTGGTCGCGCCAGGCCCTGGGCACTCCCGGGCTGCTGCTGGGCTGGTCGCCCTCGCTCAAGCGCAAGGTGCGCAGCACGGCGGCGGGCAACCTGGCCAAATTCCTCGCGCAGGAAAAGAAGTAAGCCAGCGCAGGCTGCGGCAGCAGCCCGACCTCAGCCGCTGCGCGGCGCCGAACCCATCCGGTCGATCAGCACCGCGCTGGCCTGGTTGAGCCCCAGCACCTGCACCGTGCAGCCATGGTGCTGCAGGCGCTGCACCACCTTGTCGAGCGCAGCCACGGCGGTGACGTCCCAGAAATGCGCGCCCGAGACGTCGATGCACACGGGCCGGCCTTCGGCGCCCAGGATGTCGAAGGCGTCGATGAAGGCATCGGCCGAGGCAAAGAACACCTGGCCCGTGACCTGCCAGGTGCGCAGGCCGCTGGCTTCATCATCCGTTGCGCGCACCTGCAGCATGCGCGCCACCTTGAAGGCAAAGAACACGCCGCTGAGCAGCACCCCCACCGCCACGCCGGCTGCCAGGTTGTGCGTGGAGAGGGTCACGGCCACTGTGGCCAGCACCACGGCGCTGGACATGCGCGGGTGGCGCACCAAGGTGCCGAGCGACTTCCAGTCGAAGGTGGAAGCCGACACCATGACCATGATGGCCACCAGGGCGATCACCGGCACCTGCGACACCCACGGCTTGAGCACCACCATGAGGATCAGCAGGAACACGCCGGCGAACAGCGTGGACAGTCGCCCGCGCCCGCCGTACTTCACGTTGCCCACCGCTTGGCCGATCATGCCGCAGCCGGCAATGCCGCCGAACAGGCTGGCTGCCACGTTGGCCACGCCCAGGCCGGCGCATTCGCGGTTCTTGGAGCTCGGCGTATCCGTCATCTCGTCTACCACGGCAGCGGTCAGCACCGATTCCAGCAGGCCCACCATGGCGATGGCCAGCGCGGGCAGCGCAATGATGCGCAGCGTGTCGAACGCCAGCGGCACCTCGGGCAGGCCGAACAGGGGCAGGGAATCGGGCAACTGGCCCAGGTCGGCCACGGTGGGCAGCGGCAGGCCCATGCCAGAGGCCACGAGCGTGAGTGCCACCACGCAGATCAGCGGCGAAGGGATGGCCGTGAGCGCGCGCCAACCGAGCCGATGGCCCAGCGCGGGCAGCCCGTAGATGATGGCCAGCCCCAGGCCCAGCGTGGCCCAGGTGGCCGCGCCCGCGCCGGCGAGGTGCGGCAGCTGCGCCGAGAAGATCAGGATGGCCAGCGCATTCACGAAGCCGGTGCGCACCGAGCTGGAAACGAAGCGCACCAGCACCCCCAGGCGCAGCAGCCCGAAGGCCAGTTGCACCAAGCCCGCCAGGATGCCCGCAGCCAACAGGTACTGCAGCCCATGCGACTGCACCAGCGGCGCCGCCACCAGGGCAACGGAGCCAGCCGCCGCCGAGACCATGGCCGGGCGCCCGCCCACGAAGGCGATCACCAGGCTGATGACGAACGAGGCAAAGAGCCCCACCGACGGGTTCACCCCCGCGACAAAGGAAAAGGCGATGACCTCGGGGATCAGTGCAAAGGTGGCAACGGCACCGGCCAGCAGTTCGCGCGGAATGCTGACCGGCGCCCATTCGGCGCGCAGGCGGGACAAGGTGGAGGCGTTCATGGGACAGGCGCACGCCGCAGGCGCGCTCGGTCAACGGGGACAGGATAGAGGAAGCAGGAAACACACCCACGGGCGCCGCGCCCGTGGAAACGGCGCACCGCAACCGCGTGCGCCGCAGGACAAGGGCTCAACCGCCGCTCAGTTGGCGCCGTGGCACTTCTTGTACTTCTTGCCGCTGCCGCAGTGGCAGGGGTCGTTGCGGCCGGGCTCGGGCGCCTTGCGGATGGTTTCCACGCGCGGGCCCATGCTCTTCCAGATCTGGCGCAGGTCGTACACGGCCCAGATGGCCTCGCCGAAGGCCTCTACCCGGGCCTGGCTGGTGCTGGGCGGGCCGTTCTCGTCGAACATGCAGACTTCAGGCTTGCCAGTGTCGTCTTCGGTCAGGGCAACGATGCTGTCCAGCGCGTCGTTGAGCCATTGGGCGGCCTCCTTGTCGCGCGGGGCCGCCCAGTCCTCGGGCCAATTTTCCACCGCGAACATGAAACCCAGCGCCCAGACCTGGCCGAACGAGGGGATGTCCTGCTCGTCCGAGTCCATCTCGGCGCGCTGCTCTTCCGTCAGGCTGGCCACCGCGCCGCGCATGTCCATGGCCTCGGGCTGGAAGGTCTGATCGTCGTCCAGGCGGTCGACCTTGGCATCGAGCTGGCGCACCACCTCGTCCCAGCGGCGTGTCCACAACTCCAGGAACCGCGCCTGCTGGGCTGCGTCGGCAAACGCCGGCAGCAGCGGCAGGGGCTCGCCCTCGGCCACTTCGAGCTCGGCGCCATCGCCCAGCAGCATGGGCAGGTACTCGGCCGGCGCGATGGGGCGGCGGTTGCAGATGACGGCGGTCATGAAGCCATCGCAGAACTCCCACTGGGGAATCTCGTCGCCGCGCGTGCGCAGGTCATCAAGGAGGTTGTCGATCTCTTCGAGCTCGTCAGGACCCAGGGCCGGGGCCAAGGCAGCGGTTTCGGGATCGGTTTCGGGCTTTTCAATGGGGTCGGTCATGGCGGGGCTCCGTGGTGCGGCTGCTGGAAGCAAAGTTTTACTTTTATGATGCGCAAGGCCTGCGCCCGAGCGCAACACCCGGGCACAGTGCGGTGGGCGGCAACGCCACCCGCGCAAAGGCGGCCAGTGTAGCCCTCCCGCTTCGCCCGCAAAAGAACCAGGACACCCGATGATCCACCAACTCAACTCCCTGTACCCGGTGCGCTACACGGCCTTTGCACTGTGTGTGCTGGGCCTGCTGGCGGCGCTCTGCGCCCTCGTGGCCTTCGGCGCAAGCCTGCCGCTGGTGCTGGCCCTGGGAGCGCTGGGGGCGCTGGTGGCCGTGGGCGTGTACGACCTGCGCCAGACGCGCCATGCCATCCTGCGCAACTACCCGGTCATCGGGCACATCCGATTCATGCTCGAATACGTTCGCCCCGAGGTGCGCCAGTACTTCATCGAGAGCGACAGCGAGGCCGCCCCCTTCTCGCGCGCCCAGCGCTCCCTGGTCTACCAGCGCGCCAAGGGCGAGCCCGACAACCGGCCCTTCGGCACGCACCTGGACGTGGGCGCACGCGGCTACGAGTGGGTGAACCACTCCATGGCGCCTTCGCACCTCACGTCGAGCGACTTTCGCGTATGGATCGGCGGCAGCCCCGATGCGCCCTCGCCCTCCGTGTCGCCGTGCACCCAGCCCTACCACGCCAGCGTGTTCAACATCTCAGCCATGAGCTTTGGCGCGCTGTCGGCCAACGCGGTGCTGGCGCTGAACAAGGGCGCGCAGTTGGGTGGCTTTGCCCACGACACGGGCGAAGGCTCCATCTCGCAACACCACCGCGTGCACGGAGGCGACCTGATCTGGGAAATCGGTTCGGGCTACTTCGGCTGCCGCAACGATGATGGCAGCTTCAGCCCCGAGCGCTTTGCCACGAATGCGCAGGACCCGCAGGTGAAGATGATCGAGCTCAAGCTGAGCCAGGGCGCCAAGCCCGGGCACGGTGGGGTACTGCCCGCAGCCAAGGTCACCATCGAGATCGCGGCCGCACGCGGCGTGCCCGTGGGCAAAGACTGCATCTCGCCCTCGCGGCACAGCGCGTTTGCGAGCCCGGTGGAGATGATGCAGTTCATTGCCCGCCTGCGCGAGCTCTCGGGCGGCAAGCCCACGGGTTTCAAATTCTGCCTCGGCCATCCCTGGGAGTGGTTTGCCATCGTCAAGGCCATGCTGGTCACGGGCATCACGCCCGACTTCATCGTGGTGGACGGGGCCGAGGGTGGCACAGGCGCAGCCCCCGTGGAGTTCAGCGACCATGTGGGCGCGCCGCTGCAGGAAGGCCTGCTGCTGGTGCACAACACGCTGGTGGGCGTGAACCTGCGCGAGCGCGTGCGCATAGGCTGCGCGGGCAAGGTGATCACCGCCTTCGACATCGCGCGCATGATGGCGCTGGGTGCCGACTGGTGCAATGCCGGGCGCGGCTTCATGATGGCGCTGGGCTGCATCCAGGCGCAAAGCTGCCACACCGGCCACTGCCCCACCGGCGTGACCACGCAGGACGCGCAGCGCCAACAGGCCCTGGTGGTGCCCGACAAGGCCTCGCGCGTGGCGCAGTTCCACCACAGCACCCTGCATGCGCTGCAGGAGCTGGTGCAGGCCGCCGGACTGCAGCACCCCAAGGACATCACGGCCCACCACATCGTGCGCCGCATCAGCGATACCGAGGTACGTCTTCTGTCCAACCTGATCACGCGCATGCAGCCCGGCGCCTTGCTGGGCCCGCTGGAGGCGCAGCACAACGTGTTCCGACTGTACTGGCCGCTGTCCAGCGCACACAGCTTTGCCGCCAGCGAACCGGCGCTGGAACCGTCAGTGCCGCACCATGTGGAAGTGGCCCACGCGGCCGTGGCCGCCGTCAGCGATCTGCCCGCCAACGCCGCCGTATGACGATGGAAGCAGGCAAGGTTCCTGACAGCAACCCCGGCAGCAACCCCGTCGATTACGCGGCCTACCTGCGCCAGCAGCTCGTGCAGCAGCAGTTCAATGTCGCCAGCTACCGGCTCGGCGAGGAGCAGGTATGGCTCAAGAAAGCCGGTGCACCCCACGGCCCGGGCCGCTACCGTGCCATGGCGGCAATGGCTGCGGTGTTGCGGCTGGAAGTGCTGCGCCCGGTGCCCAACCGGGGCGGACGCGAAGCCATCGCCACCGAGGTGCGGCGCCTGCGCGACTTGCAGGCGCGCGGCCTGCGCGTGCCCACCGTGCTGGCGGCGCAGGAGGATGGCTTTTTGATGCGCCACCTGGGGCGGCCCGCGCAGCAAACGCCCTCGCTGGGCAATGAGATCGACCATGCCGTGTCCGCCGGGCCCGCCGCCGTGCTGGCGCTGTGGCAGCAGGGCCTGGTGGCCATTGCGCAGGTGCACGCCAGCGGCACCTGCCTGAGCCAGGCGTTCGCGCGCAACCTCGTGCGCTGCCCCGATCGCGTGGTGGGCTACATCGATTTCGAGGACGACCCGGCCGCCGTGCTGCCGCTGCCGGTATGCCACGCGCGCGATGCGCTGTGCTACGCGCACTCCACGGCCATCTACCTGCGCCTGGTGGGCGCGCTCGACGACGCCCGCGCGATGTGGACCGCGTGGATCGCGTCAGGCAGCCCGGAGCTGCAGGCCATGCTGGCCACCAGCATCGGGCGCATGGGCTGGATGCGGCACCTGCCGCAGAACCGCAAGCTCGGCCGCGACATGCAGCGCGTGCGCGCGGCCTACGACCTGCTGCGGCCTTGAACCATGCCCGCGGACATGGGCTGCGCGCAAAGCGGGCCCGTCCTTAGCGGGCTGTAGGCATTGGCTGACAGAGGCAGACCGGCCGCCCGCCTATCGTGCAGGCGGTGCTCCCGTTTGCCTCCTTTTGCCTCTGCCCAATGTCTACTCCTGCCGCCACCCTTTCAGCACCACCCGCTCCCGCATCGCCGCCGCCGGCCGCGAAGAAGCCCCGTCGCCGCCGCCCTCCCACCCTGTCGCTCTCGGCATGGAAGCAGTTCATGAGCGTGGCCCGCCCCTACTGGATGGGCGAGAAAAAAAGAACCGCCTGGGGCCTGCTGGCGCTGCTCATCGGCCTGATGGTCTGCGAGACACAGCTGGCCGTGATGCTGATCGACAAGACCGGCGAGATGACCTCGGCCCTGGCGGCCAAGCAGGCCGATCGCTTCTGGGACGCGGTGCGCGCCAGCCTCATCGTACTGGCCTTCGCGGTGCCGGTGTACGCCTTCTACTACTACATGCGCGACGCGTTTTCCAACCACTGGCGGCGCTGGCTCACGCACCGCTTCCTGGATGGCTACCTGGGTGAGCGCAAGTACTACGAACTCGGTACCGGCAGCGACATCGATAACCCCGACCAGCGCATCAGCGAAGACATCAACACCTTCACCGGGCGCTCCACGCACTTCCTGCTGATCTTTCTGGGCTCGCTGATGCAGCTCGTGGCGTTCAGCGCGGTGCTGTGGTCCATTTCCAAGGTGCTGGTGGGCTTTCTGGCGGTGTATGCGCTGCTGGGAACCTTCGGCGCGCTGTACCTGTTTGGCGCACCGCTGATCCGCCTCAATTTCTGGCAGATCCGGCGTGAGGCGGACTTCCGCTTCGGGCTGATGCGGCTGCGCGAGAACGCCGAGTCCATCGCCTTCTACCGCGGCGAGCCGCAGGAGCGCGCGCAGATCGACCACCGCTTCGAGGCGGCCTTCACCAACTATGCGCGGCTCATCAAGAAGCAGCGTTCGCTCAACCTGTTCCAGCGCTCGTTCAGCCAGCTCACGCTGGTGCTGCCGAGCATCATCCTGGCCAATGGCGTGCTTTCGGGCGAACTCGAGGTGGGGCGCGCGATCCAGGCGGCCGGCGCCTTTGCAGCGGTGCTGGGCGCGGTGTCGCTCATCGTGGACAACTTCGAGAGCCTGAGCCGCTTCGTGGCCGGCATCGACCGGCTGCACGCGCTGTCGCAGATGGTCCTCAAGACACCTGCCGCCCCCACCCCCTGGGCCGAGCCGGCAGCGACGACGCCGCCCGCCAACGGCACCGATAGCGCAGCACAGGCGCCATCGGAACCTGCGCCGCAGATTGCCACGCGCATCGGCGAAGCCATGGCCATCGAGGGGCTCACGCTCTACACGCCGCAGTTCGGCCGCCTGCTGGTGCAGGACCTGTCACTGCAGCTGCAAACTGGCGATGCCCTGCTGATCACCGGCCCCAGCGGCTGCGGCAAAAGCTCGCTGCTGCGGGCCATTGCAGGCCTGTGGCGCACCGGCAGCGGTGCAGTGCAGCACCCGCCGATGGAGGACGTGTTCTTTCTGCCGCAGCGCCCGTACATGCAGATGGGTACGCTGCGCAGCCAGATCATCTACCCCATGAAGGAGACCGACCTGGCGGACGAACGCTTGCTGGAGCTGTTGCAGGAAGTGCAGCTCGAATCGCTGGCCGAACACGTGGGCGGGCTCGACGCCTCGCACGACTGGGAAAAGCAGCTGTCCATCGGCGAGCAGCAGCGCCTGGCCTTTGCCCGGGTGCTGGCGCGTGCGCCGCGCATCGTGATCCTGGACGAAGCCACCAGCGCCCTCGACAGCGCCAACGAGGCGGCGCTTTACGAGCGCCTGCGCGCCAACGGCACCACGCTGATCAGCATTGCCCACCGCCCGGCCGTGCTCAAGCACCACACCCATGTGCTGGAGCTCAAGGGCGAGGGCGCGTGGCAGGTGCACGCGGCGGGCGACTTCAGCTTCGACCGCTGACGGGAATATCAGGCGTCAGCGCTGGCGGGTTCGGCCGCCACCTCCCACACCAGCGCTGTCGCCACGTGAGCGTCCAGCGTCAGCAGGCGCTTGCGCATGCAGATCACGGCCTTGTCCTTGCTCAACAGGATGGCACGGTGCGCGGCGGCCAGGTCGATGAACTTCTGGTCGTCGGTGTCCTTGCAGACGTAGGCCACGCGCGGGGCAATCGCCACCAGGCGGGCCTGGGCGTCGAAGGCAGCCAGCACCTGCGCCGCGTCCACACGGTAGTAGTCCATGCGGCCGACGATGTGCGGGTAGGCCAGCACGCGCTCGAGTTCGTCGCGCATGACCTGCGTGGCGATCCAGGCCAGGCGCCCTTCGGCGAGCAGTTGGCGCAGCGGCACGGTGGCCGGGTCCGAGAAGATCAGCAGGTCCAGCGCGACGTTGGTGTCGACGACCACAGGGCGCACGGGTTCACCCGCCGGCGCCTGGGCCGGCAGCGCCAGCTCAACCCGCATCGCGCGGGCCGGCCGGTGGCGTATCGGACGATGGCTTGGTGCGCACCGATCCCTTGACCATGTCGAAGCGGAACATGCGGCACTCGATGGGGCCGTTCCACATGGGCACTCGGCGCGACTCCTTCAGGCGCATCTTGCCGGGCAGCTTGAGGTCGGGGGTCAGCATCCAGGCCGTCCAGCCCGCATAGTTCTTCTTCCAGTGGGTGGCCAACTGGCTGAAGAACTCGCCGCCGTCGTCGGTGTGCGCGGCCTCGCGGCCCACGCTGGCGCCCAGGGCCCGCTCGGCCGCGCGTTCGTTGGCGTTCTGGCCTGCGGAGCCGGCGGCGGCAATGCGCTCGCCGTAGGGCGGGTTGAGCAGCATCAGGCCCGGCTGTTCGCTCGGCGGCATGCGCTGCAATGCGTCGCCACCGCGCAACTGCACGGCGTCGGCCACGCCCGCGCGCTCGGCATTGCGCTCGGCAAAATCGACCATGCGGTGGGCCACGTCGCTGCCGAAGATGGGCACGGGGCTCGCCTGGATGGCGCTCTCGGCCTCGGCCTGGATGGCCGACCACACATGGCCCTGGAAGGGCAGCAGCTTTTCAAATGCGAAGCGGCGCAGCATGCCGGCCGGGATGCGGCAGGCGATCTGCGCGGCCTCGATGGCGATGGTGCCGCTGCCGCAGCAGGGGTCGTACAGCGGCACGGGCGCATCACCGAGCGGGTCCCAGCCGCTGGCGGCGATCATGGCGGCGGCCAGGGTTTCCTTGAGCGGGGCGTCGCCCTTGTCCTCGCGCCAGCCGCGCTTGAACAGCGGCTCGCCCGAGGTGTCGATGTAGACCGTGGCCTCTTCGGTGGTCAGGTGCAGGTGGATGCGCACGTCGGGCCACTGGGTGTTCACGTCGGGGCGCACGCCGGACTTGGCGCGAAAACGGTCGGCCACCGCGTCCTTCACGCGCAGGCCGGCAAAGTTCAGGCTCTGCAGCGGGCTGTGCTGGGCCGTGACCTCGACCTTGAAGGTCTGGCGCGTGGTGAACCAGATTTCCCAGGCCACCTCGCTGGCGATGCCGTACAGGTCGTTCTCGGAGCGGTAGGGCCGGTGCGCCAATTGCACCAGCACGCGCTGCGCTAGCCGGCTGTGCAGGTTGAGCAGCAGCGCCTGGCGCCACGAGGCGCGCAGCAGCACGCCGCCCCGGCCCATGAGCAGGTCCTGGCCCGTGAGGCCGGTGATGGCGTGCACTTCGTCGGCGAGGTAGCCCTCGACACCGGCGGCGCAGGGGAGAAAGAGTTGGAGTTGGTTCATGGCACTGGGCGACAGGATACGCGCTTAAACGCCGACTGCGTCGGTCGCTGCGCGCGCCAGCAGCAGTTGGCGGATGGATTCAGGGATGGGTGCCACCTTGCGGTCGCTGCGGCCGATGAAGACGATGCCGACCTTGCCGCGCGCCACTTCGCGGCCGGTGGTCTTCTCCGTCATCCGAAAGACGAGGTCGAAGCCGTAGCGGTTGAGGTCCTCGGGCGCCATCTCCACGCACATGGTCTCGCCATGGAAGCCTTCGGACTTGTACTGGGCCACGATGTCGCCCACCACGGTGGACAGGCCGCCCACATCCGCCTCGGGGTAACCGAGCGACTGGAAGAAGCGCACGCGCGCCTCGGACACCAGGCTCAGCAGTTGCGCATTGTCCAGGTGCCCGCCCTGGTTGACGTGGCTGATGTAGATCTGCAGCTCGGTGGCAAAGCCGAAGTGCGTGGGGAGGTCGAAAACAATGCGGGCCATGGGGCAGGGAAACGGAGGGTCGAGAAAAGACAGCGAAACGGGGGCAGGACGCCCCCGAAAAAGCCCGCAACGGGCATCGAAAAGCTGCATGCCGGACGGCAAGGATGGCCCATACGGGTGAGGCCTTGCCCCAGCGGGCCTCGGGGCGGCAGAAGTCTCTTATGCTCCCGGGATAGCCGATTTTACCCGGAGCCCCCATGCACACCCTGCGCTGCACCCTGACCCTCGCCCTGATTGCGGCCGCGCTCACGGGCACGGCGCATGCCCAGACGCTCTACAAATCCGTGGATGCGCGCGGAAAAGTCGTCTACAGCGACCAGGCGCCCACGTCGGGTGCGGTGCAAGAGACCCTGAAGCTCGAGAGCCTGCCCGTCAGCGTGGTCCCGGGCAACCCGCTGCCGCCCGCCACCCCCGGCCAGGCTGCCACTGGCACCCAGACGGCCGCCGCCCAGCCCCGGGGCGAGGTCACGCTCTACATGGCCACCTGGTGCGGCTACTGCAAGGCGGCCAAGGCCTACCTGGGAGGCAAGGGCATCGCCTACCGGGAGTTCGACGTGGACACGCCCACCGGCAAGGCCGCCTTTGCGCAGCTCGGGGCCCGTGGCGTGCCGGTGCTGCTCACCAATGGCCAGCGGGTGGCGGGCTTCAGCACGCAGTCGTATGACGCCGTCTTCACCAGCCGCAAGTAAGCCACCACCTCACTCACTCCGTTCCACCGCTCCATGCTCCGCACTGCCCTCACGCTGCTCACCTTCGCCCTGTGCCTGCCCGTTCTTGCCGAAGAACTGCGCGTTCCGCTGCCCGGGCGCGACGACCTCGTCATCGACCTGCCCGCCCAATGGCGCGCCCAGGTGCGCCGCCCCCATGCCGAGCTACCGCCCTCGGTCGCCATCAGCGGCCCCGATGCCACGGCCCTGCAGATGATCCTCACGCCCATCTGGCCCGCAGGCAGCTCCGCCAAGGCCCCCACGGCCGATGAGCTGCGGGCGCAGGTCCAGTCGGGCGCGACCCAGGCCAAGCCCAGGGCCGTCGAAGCCGCGCTGCCGCTCAAGGACCTGGGCGCCTCGGGCAAGACGGGCTACTACTTTTCGGCCACCGACCGCGCCCCCGAGCCGGGCGGCTACAAGCACCTGACCCAGGGCGTGCTGGGCATGAACGAACTGCGCGTGGCCTTCACCGTGCTGGCCAATGGCCAGTCGCACGAGCCGACCGCACAGGCGCTGGAGCTGCTGCGCTCGCTGCGGCGCGCACCGGCCTCGAAGTCGCCTTGATGGCGGATGGCCCACCCACCATGCACCCCATGCTCGGCACCATCATGGTCTACGCGCGCGACATGCAGCGCAGCGCTGCGTTCTACGGCACGCATTTCGGCCTGCAGACCACGGGAGAGGTGGTGGAGGGCCTGATCGAACTCAAGGCCCCGGACGGCGGCGCCAGCATCCTCATCCACCAGGCGGCCAAGAGCGTGAAGCTCGGCCAGGCCGGGGTGAAGCTGTGCTTTCATGTGCACGACGTGGAGGCCTTCAAGGCCAATGCGCTGACGCAGGGCCTGGCATTCGGCAGCACGCACCAGGCCAATGGCTATGCGTTTGCCAACGTGAAGGACCCGGACGGCAACGCCGTCAGCATCTCCAGCCGGGCGTTCAGAAACGCGGCCTGATCAGAGCGCCTTGCGCAGGTTGGCTGGCGCGATCCGGAGCGCCTCGCGGTACTTGGCCACGGTGCGGCGCGCGCACTCGATGCCCTGCTCCTTGAGCATCTCGGCGATCTGGCTGTCCGACAGCGGCTTGGCGGGGCTTTCGGCCGCCACGAACTGCTTGATGAGGGCGCGCACGGCCGTGCTCGATGCGTTGCCGCCGGTCTCGGTGCCCAGGCCCGAGCCGAAGAAGTACTTGAGCTCGTAGGTGCCGATGGGCGTGGACATGTACTTGGCCGTGGTGACGCGGCTGATGGTGGACTCGTGCAAACCCAGCTCATCGGCGATGTCGCGCAGCACCAGCGGGCGCATGGCCAGCTCGCCATGGGTGAAGAAGCTCTTTTGCCGCTCGACGATGGCCCGCGAGACGCGCAGGATGGTGTCAAAGCGCTGCTGGATGTTCTTGATGAACCAGCGCGCCTCCTGCAGCCGCTGCTGCATCGCCTGGTGGCCCTCGCCGCCCTTGTGGCCGCGCAGGGCACCGGCGTAGATGTCGTGCACGCGCAGGCGCGGCATCACATCGGGGTTCAGGGCCACGATGAAGTTGTGCTGGCCATCGCGGCCATTGGCCCGCCCGGCCTTGCGCACGATGACGTCGGGCACGATGATGTTGCGCTCCACGTCCACGAACTTGCGCCCGGGGCGTGGCTCCAGCCGCGCGATCAGGGCCATGGCGGCGCGCGTGCGCTCCTCGCCGTCGCCACACAGCTGCGTGAGGCGGCGGATGTCCCGGCGCGCCAGCATCTCCAGCGGCTGCTGGCACACACGCAACGCGGTCTGCACGGTGTCGGGGTCGATTTCGCTGTCTTCATCGGCGGCCAGCGCCGTGAGCTGAAGCGTGAGGCATTCACCCAGGCCACGTGCACCCACGCCCACAGGCTCCAGGCTCTGCAGCAGGCGCAGGGCGACGGTGAAGCGGTGCACCAGTTCCTCGATCTGCTCCAGGTCGTCCGGGCCGGCCAGGCCGACGGCCAGCTCTTCCAGCGGGTCTTCGAGGTAGCCGTCGTCGTTGAGCGATTCGATCAAAAAGCGCAGGGCGGCCCGGTCCACCTCGGACAGGCGCAATGAAAGCGCCTGGCGGTGCAAAAATGCGGTGAGCGATTCGTGCGTACGCACCAGTTCGGTGGCGTCGGCCTCGTCGCCTTCGGAATCATTGCGGTTGCGGGCCGGCGCATCGCCGCCCCACTCGGCATCGTTGGGGGACACGTCCACAGTGCCATCGCCACTCCAGTCGGGCTCGTCGCCCGCACTGCTGCCCACTTCCGCATCGCCCTGCGGGCTGTCGGCCGAGGTCTCGGTCGACGTGCTGGTGCCCGGGGCGCTGGAATAGACCGCGTCGTCGGAACTGTAATCGTCTGGCTGCACCGGCGCATCGGCCGTGTCCACGCCGAACTCCTCGCGCGGGGCCTCGTCGGCATTGCGTTCGAGAAAGGGGTTTTCGTCGAGCATCTGCTCGACCTCCTGGCCCAGCTCCAGCGTGGACAGCTGCAGCAGCCGGATGGACTGCTGCAATTGCGGCGTGAGCGCCAGGTGCTGCGATACGCGCAGTGACAGGCCGGGCTTCATCGCACAGCCCCCCGGGGCTGCCGCAAAGGCAGGTGCATGGCGAACGGGTGGTCCATCGGTCTGCTACATGCGGAAGTGTTCACCCAGGTACACCCGGCGCACTTCGGCGTTGTCGACGATTTCGGAGGGGGTTCCCTGGGCCAGCACATGGCCATCGCTGATGATGAAGGCGTGGTCGCAGATGCCCAGCGTCTCGCGCACGTTGTGGTCGGTGATGAGCACGCCGATGCCGCGCGCCTTGAGGAAGCCGATGATGCGCTGGATCTCGATCACGGCGATGGGGTCGATGCCGGCAAAGGGCTCGTCCAGCAGGATGAAGCGCGGCTGCGTGGCCAGCGCGCGGGCGATCTCCACGCGGCGGCGCTCGCCGCCGGACAGGGCCAGCGCGGGCGAGGCGCGCAGGTGCTCCACGCGCAGTTCCGTGAGCAGCGCGGTCAGGCGCTCTTCGATGGCCTGGCGCGGCAGCGGCTGGCCGTCCTCGCCGCGCTGCAATTCGAGCACGGCGCGCACGTTCTCCTCGACCGTGAGCTTGCGGAAGATCGAGGCTTCCTGCGGCAGGTAGGACAGCCCCAGGCGCGAACGGCGGTGGATGGGCATGTGGGCCACCGAGTGGCCGTCGATGCGGATGTCGCCGGCATCGCTGCGCACCAGGCCCACGATCATGTAGAACGAGGTGGTCTTGCCAGCGCCGTTGGGCCCGAGCAGCCCGACGACCTCGCCCTTTTGCACGACCAGCGACACGTCCTTGACGACCTTGCGGCTGCCGTAGGATTTTTCGAGGTGGTGCACCTCCAGCCGGCTGCCCGCCGGGGAATCGGCGGCGGTACTCACGTGCTGCCCACTCACTTGGCGCCGCCGCTCAGGGTGCTGCTGGGGCGCAGGGCGGTGCCCGGTGCCGCTGCGGCAGGGGCGGCCGCGCTGGCGGGTGTTTCCTTGGGCGACAGGATGGCGCGCACGCGGCCACCGGGCGCCGGGGTGTCGCCCGCCGCATTGGTGCTGCCGCGCGGCTTGGCGTCCACGGTGAACACGTCGGTCAGGTTGTTGTAGACGATGACCTGCCCGGTGATCTCGTCGGTCAGCGTGGATTCGCGGTAGCGCCGCAGCTCGGCGCGGGTGATGAACTTCACGTTGTCGGCCCGGCCGTCGTACTCGATGACCTCGCTCTCGCCTTCGATGAACTCGTCGGGCGCGCCCGCCAGCGTGTCGCGCTTCTGGCGAAAGAAGGCGCGCTTGCCCGGCTCGGCCGTGACCACGCCGAACTGGTAGCCGTCCGCGTCCTGGCGCACGTCCAGGCGCGCGCCACGCAGCACGATGGTGCCCTTGGTCATGACCACGCGGCCGGTGAACACGCTGGTCTGCTTGAGCTCATCGTGGCGCAGTGCGTCGGCCTCGATGTTCATGGGCTTGTTGCGGTCGGCCTTTTCGGCGTGGGCCGCCGTCTGGACCATGGCCAGGGCCGAGAGGAGGAGTAGGGTCGGGAGGATGCGGTAGTTCATAGGGCACGAATCTTGCAGATCATTGTAGCCACCCGTGGCGACATGCCATGAAAAAAGCCCGCATCCGCGGGCTTTTGGTACACACAGGCGCCAGTCCTGCCAAGAAATGGTCAGCCTTTGCGGACCGCGCCCACCAGATGCTCTACCACCTGCAGCACGACAGGCATGCTGCCGGCCATGGTGCCATCGGTGTAGAAGCGGCCGGCCACACCCATCGAGGGCACGCCTTCCACACCGTACGCATCCTGCAGCTGCGACGCGCGGCGCACCTGGTTGGAGACGGTGAACGAGCTGTAGATTTCCTTGAACTTGGCCACGTCCACGCCCTGCGTGGCGATCCAGGCCATGATTTCATCGTCCTTGGCGAGCTTGGCCTTCTCCACGTGGATGGCACGGAAGACCTTGGCATGCAGCGCATCGAGCTTGCCCATGCCTTCGAGCGTGAAATACAGCTTTTGCTGTGGCACGAAGCTGGGATTGAACGCCACCGGGATGCGGCGGATGCTCAGGTCCTTGGGGGCTGCCTTGACCCATGCGTCGAGCGTGGGCTCGAAGGCATTGCAGTGGGGGCAGCTGTACCAGAAGAATTCGATCACATCGACCTTGCCCGCCGGCGCGTCGGGCGTGACGGGCTTGTCGAGCTTGCGGTAGTCCTTGCCCTCCTTGAACTGGCGCGGTTGCGCCAGCGCGGGGGCGGCCACGGGCAGGGTCAGGGCGGATGCGGCCACTGCGGAAGCGGCAGACAGGGAAAACTCGCGGCGTTTCATGAAAGTGACACTCCTTGGTCTGGTATTGGGGGGTGTGAGCCACGCCCCCGGAAAAAGTTCAGGCAGGCATGCCCTCAGCGCTGCACCCGCACCAGGGCGGACTCGACGCCCGTGGTGTCGAGCTTGTCCTTGAGCTGGGCGGCGTCATCGCGCTTGGTGAACGGGCCAACGCGCACGCGGAACACGGTGCGGCCATTCTGCTCGCGCTCGCTCACGCGGGCCTCCCAGCCCAGCATGGCCAGCTTGGCGCGCTGCGCATCGGCATCGGCCTGGGTGCGGAAGGCACCGGCCTGCACGAAGTAGTCGAAGGGGTCGGCACTGTTGCCGGGCGCCGCAGCGGCCTTGGCAGCGGCCAGATCCCCCAACGGGTCGGCACTGCCGGGCTTGATGGCTGCGGCGGCAGGCTTGGCCGACGAGGCGGCGGCACGCGGGTCCGCTGCTGCCACGGCAGGTGCCGAGGCAGCAGGCGCAGGCGCCGGTGCCACCCCTGCCGTGGCGGGAGCCGACGCTGCGGCCGCAGGAGGCCGCGCGGGGTTCTTGCCATACAGCGGCGAGTTCGGGTCCCAGTTCTTGTTCTTCTGCGCTTCGGCCGCGTCCTGGTCGGTGCCGCGTGCGCCACCCTTGTTCAGGAAAGGCACGGGCACCTTGGTCACGTAGACGGCGACCGCCAGCGCGGCGCCCAGGCCGAAGATCACGCCCACGATAAAGCCGATGATGGTTCCGCCCAGTTGCTTGTTCTTCATAGGTAGTGGTCGCTTACATTCTGGCCGGAGCCGATACGCCCAGCACAGCCAGGCCATTGTGCAATACCTGCGCGGTGGCGGCGACGAGGGCCAGGCGCGCGCGCTTGACGGCCTCGTCGTCCACCAGGATGCGCTCGGCGTCGTAGTAGCTGTGGTAGCTGGCGGCCAGGTCGCGCAGGTAGAAGGTGACGTCGTGCGGGGCTTCTCCGTCGGCCGCAGCGGTGAGCATTTCGGGGTACTTGGCCAGCTGCAGCATCAGTGCCTGGGCTTGCGGGCCTTCGAGCGGGGACAGGTCCAAGCCCTGGAGAGAAGCCACGTCGCCACCGCCCTGCTCGGCCCAACTGCGCAGCACCGAGCAGATGCGCGCATGCGCATACTGCACGTAGTACACCGGGTTGTCGTTGTTCTGCGCCACGGCCAGGTCCACGTCGAAGGTGTACTCGGTGTCGGGCTTGCGGCTGAGCAGGAAGAAGCGCACCGCGTCCTTGCTGGTCCATTCGATCAGGTCGCGCAAGGTGACGTAGCTGCCGGCACGCTTGCTGATCTTGACCTCTTCGCCGCCCTTGACCACGCGCACCATGGTGTGCAGCACGTAGTCGGGGTAGCCGTGCGGGATGCCCACTTCGGCCGCCTGCAGTCCGGCGCGCACGCGCGCGATGGTGCCGTGGTGGTCGGTGCCCTGGATGTTGACCACCTTGGTGTAGCCGCGCTCCCACTTGGCGATATGGTAGGCCACGTCGGGCACGAAGTAGGTGTAGGTACCGTCCTGCTTGCGCATCACGCGGTCCTTGTCGTCGCCGTAGTCCGTGCTCTTGAGCCACAGGGCGCCGTCATGCTCGTAGGTCTTGCCGTTGGCCACGAGCTTGCCCACCGTGGCCTCCACGCGGCCGCTGGTGTACAGGCTCGACTCAAGGTAGTACTCGTCGAACTTCAGGTTGAAGGCCTGCAGGTCCTTGTCCTGCTCGTTGCGCAGGTAGGCCACGGCGAACTGGCGGATCGATTCCACGTCGTCCACGTCGCCGCTGGCTGTGTACTCGCGGTCATCGGCCTTGACGGTCTTCTTCGCCAGGAAGTCGTTGGCGATGTCCTGGATGTAGTCGCCGTTGTAGAAGGCCTTGCTGGCCGGGTTCTCGGAATCCGTAGGCCAGCACTCGTCGCCGGGCTTGAAGCCCTTGGCGCGCAGCTGCGTGCTGTTCGTGAGCGTCTGGATCTGCACGCCCGCATCGTTGTAATAGAACTCGCGGTGCACACCCCACCCCTGGGTGGCGAACAGGTTGCAGATGGCATCGCCCAGGGCGGCCTGGCGGCCGTGGCCCACATGCAGCGGGCCCGTAGGGTTGGCCGAGACGAACTCGACCAGCACCTTGGCACCGCGGTCGGCCTGGTAGCCGAAGCGCTCGCCGGCAGACAGCACCTCGCGCACCACCTCCTGCTTGGCAGCGGGCTTCAAGCGAATGTTCAGGAAGCCCGGGCCCGCGATCTCGATGGCATCGACCCAGCGCGTGAAGGCGGGCGTGGCCTCCAGCGCCGCCTTGAGCTGCTCGCCCAGCGCGCGCGGGTTGAGCTTGAGCGGCTTGGCCAGTTGCATGGCCGCCGTGCAGGCGAAATCGCCATGCGCGGCCACCTTGGGGGATTCGAATGCCGCCTTGGCGCCCGCGCCAGGGGAAAGGGTGTCCAGCTCGGCCGCGAGAGCGGCCAGCAGATCGTGTTTGACAGAGAGCATCCCGCGATTTTACGGGGCGGGCCGTGACTGCCCTGGCAGGGTGTGTTGCCCACGCCACCAAATGCGCGCACGGGCCTGCACAACAGGCACATAAAAAGCGCTGCGCAGCTGCAACAGATTGCAAAGAATCCTGTCATCCCGCGAACCGTGTCAGCGCAGCCCGGGGGCTGTACGTTGTAATCGGGCAATCCGATGCGGATTGCATCGGATGCCCTTACCACCGGAGCACTATATGAAAAAGCTTCTCTCCCTGACGGCCCTGAGCCTGGTCCTCTCTTTCGGTGCAGCACACGCTGCCGACGCCCCTGCGGCCAAGGCCTCCGCGCCCGCAGCTGCGGCTGCAGCCGCCCCGGCGGCGCCTGCAGCATCGGCCGCAGCACCCACCAAGCAGCAGTCCAAGATGGCCACCTGCAACACCGAGGCAGCCGACAAGAAGGGTGACGAGCGCAAGGCCTTCATGAAGACCTGCCTGTCCAACAAGCCTGCGACCCAGCAGGACAAGATGAAGACTTGCAACGCCGACGCCAAGGGCAAGAAGGGCGACGAGCGCAAGGCCTTCATGAGCGAATGCCTCAAGAAGTGATCTGCCGTGCCGGCCTGCCTGGCCGGCATTCGCCAGCAACCCGCCCGGCCCCGTGCCCGGCGGGTTTTTTCATGGCCTGGTGCCTGTGCTTACCAGCCCCGCGCCCAGAACACCGCGATCACGGCCACCACCGGGATCGCATGGGCCTGCAGCATCACCAGGCGGCGCACCCTGGCGACTTCTCTCTTATCCGGCAGGGTGCCATCGGCGCGCAGCTGGCGCAGCCAGCGCCGGAAGGCGATGGTAGGGAAGATGGAGACGATGGCAATCGCCACCACCAGTGTGATCTTGAAGTGGAACATGGGCTGGGACACGTACCAGGACATGCCCTTGACCCCGAAGAACACCCGCGCCAGCCCTGTGGCCACCAGCGCCATGGCCGAGGCGGCATAGATGGCGTCGAGCCGCGCCAGGCGCTCCACCACTGCGGCATTGAGCCATTCGATGCGGCACAGCGCGGCCTGGCTCGACAGGAAGACCACCAGGGTCAGGATGGCCACTATGTGCAGGGCGGCCAATACGGCTTCGAGGGTCATCGCGGATCCTTGTTTGGGGCAGTTCGCGGCGATTGTGCGCGAGGAACGGCCCCGCAGAGGTAGGCGCCCTTCCTGACCCGTCCCTCGGCCGGCTGTTGCATGCGAAAAAGGAGCGTGCCCATGCAGGCACACCCCTTCTTGTGAAACCATGGCCCCGCAACGGGCCTGCCAGCGATCAGGCGGCCGTGCGCGCCACGGCGGCCACATCGGCCGGCACCACGGGTGCTGACACGGGGACTGCCACGTCCGGCAGCGGGTGACCGTCCAGGGCCGCGTGCAGGCGGGTGTAGTCCAGCGCGTTTTCCCAGCGCGAGACCACCACGGTGGCCACGGCGTTGCCGATGAAGTTGGTCAGCGAGCGGCATTCGCTCATGAAGCGGTCCACGCCCAGGATCAAGGCCATGCCGGCCACGGGCACTTCGGGCACCACGGCCAGGGTGGCGGCCAGGGTGATGAAGCCCGCGCCGGTTACGCCAGCCGCGCCCTTGGAGCTGAGCATGGCCACCAGCAGCAGGGCGACCTGGTGGCCCAGCGTGAGTTCGGTGTTGGTGGCCTGGGCGATGAACAGCGCGGCCAGCGTCATGTAGATGTTGGTGCCGTCCAGGTTGAAGGAGTAGCCCGTGGGCACCACCAGGCCGACCACCGACTTGCTGCAACCGGCCTTTTCCATCTTTTCCATCAGTGAAGGCAGGGCCGATTCGGAGGACGAGGTGCCCAGCACCAGCATCAGCTCGGCCTTGAGGTAGCGGCACAGCTTGAGCACCGAGAAGCCGCACAGGCGCGCCACGAAGCCCAGCACCACCAGCACGAAGAGCAAGGAGGTGATGTAGAACGAACCGACCAGCCAGGCCAGGTTGACCAGCGAGCCCAGGCCGAACTTGCCGATGGTGAACGCCATGGCACCGAAGGCCCCCAGGGGCGCGGCCTTCATCACCAGGCCCACCACCTTGAACACGGGGGTCGTCAACGCTTCGAGAAAGTTCTGCACGGGGCGGCCGGCCTCACCCACCATGGCCAGCGCCACGCCGAACAGCACGGCCACCAGCAGCACCTGCAGGATGTTGTCGCCCACGAAGGGGCTGATCAGCGTCTTGGGGATGATGTCCATGGCAAAGCCGGTGAGCGTCATCTCGTGCGACTTGGCCACGTAGGTCTTGACGGCCGTCTGGTCCAGGTCGGCCGGGTTGATGTTCATGCCCGCGCCGGGCTGCACCACGTTGGCCACGATCATGCCGATGACCAGCGCCAGCGTGGAGAAGAACAAGAAGTACGCCATGGCCTTGCCGAACACCCGACCGACGGAGCTGAGCTGGGACATGCCCGCGATGCCGGTGACGATGGTCAGGAAGATCACCGGGGCGATGATCATCTTCACCAGCTTGATGAAGGCATCGCCCAACGGCTTGAGGGCCTCGCCGTACGCCGGCTCGAAATGGCCCAGCAGCACGCCCAGGACGATGGCGAGCACCACCTGGAAGTACAGTTGGCGGTAGAACGGCAGGTGCACCGGTTGGGCGGCCTGGGCAGGAATGGCGTGCATGGGAGACTCCAGAAGTCACGGGAACTGCACCACCGGGGTGCTTCGAGGGTGCTGTTTGTACCGCTGCCCGCTGTTTCCGCAGATAGCTAATTGGTAGTAGTCGGCGGCGCCCCCATAGGAGGCCCATCGGCAAATCCTAGGGTAAACACCTAGCCCCCCCCAGAAAGGTGCGGCACACTCCCACGCGCACCAAACACGCGCTTGTGAGCGCCTTCCACGAACCGCCTCGTCCATGACCACCTCCCACCGCCGCAAGTTCTGGACTGTGCTGATCCTGCTCGCAGGCATGGCGGCCAGCATGTTCGCGGCCGGCCAGTGGGCCTGGCAGCATTCGCTCGACGAAGAGAGCGACAGCGTACAGCGCCAGCTGGCCCTGTACGGGCAGACGCTGGGCCAGCGCATCGACCGCTACCGCACCCTGCCCGAGGTGCTGGCGCTGGATGCGCAGCTGTACGACGCGCTGAGCCGCCCCCAGAGCACGACGCAGGTGGAGCAGCTCAACCTCAAGCTGGAGCGGGCCAACGGCGCCAGCCAATCGTCTACCCTGACCCTGATCAACCGCGAGGGCCTGGCCGTGGCAGCCAGCAACTGGCGCAGCGCCACCAGCAACGTGGGCGTGGACTACAGCTTTCGCCCCTACGTACAGCAGGCGCTGGCGCAAGGCAGCGGCAGCTTCTATGGCATCGGCGTGACGACGGGAGAGCCTGGCTACTTCCTGTCGCAGGCCATCCGCGATGACCAGGGCGAGCCGCTGGGCCTGGTGGTGATCAAGATCGCACTGCAGGAGCTGGAGCGCGAATGGCTGCAGACGGAGGACATCGTGCTGGCGTCCGACGCGCATGGCGTGGTCTTTCTCGCCAGCCAGGATGCCTGGCGCTACCGGCTGCTGGAACCGCTGACCGAAGCGGAGCGCCGCGAGCTGGCCGCCACGCGCCAGTATTCGGACCAACCGCTGCGCCCGCTGGACTACCGGGTGGACGACCGCATGGACAACGGCGGCCGCCTGGTGCGCATGCAGACAGCCGACCTGCCGGGCCTGCCCGGCCGCCTGCTGTGGCAGACCCAGCCCCTGCCCGGCACGCCCTGGCAACTGCACCTGGTGCATGCAACCCACAGCAGCGTGGCGGACAGCCGCTGGGCTGCTGCGGCGGGCGGCGGCGGCTGGCTGGCGCTGGCGCTGCTGGTGCTGTTCGTGCGTCAGCGCCAGCGCCTGGCCCACCTGCGCCAGCGCAGCCGCCAGGAGCTAGAGACCGTGCTGCAGCAGCACGCCCAGGAACTGCGCACCGCGCAGGACGGCATCGTGCAGGCGGCGCAGCAGGCCGCGCAACAGACGGATACGGGACTGTCGCGCAGCCTGGAGCACCTGCCGCAGGGCGTGGTCATCATCGATGCCGACCTGCGCCTCGTGGCCTGGAACTCGCGCTATGTGCAGCTGTTCCGCTACCCCTCCGACCTGATGCAGGTGGGCCAGCCCATCGAGGGCCTGCTGCGCCACAACGCACGCCGCGGCCTGCTGGGCCCTGGCCCGGTCGACGAATCCGTCGAGCGGCGCCTGTCGCACCTGCGCAGCGGCCTGCCCCACCTGCACGAAAGCGCCAAGGACGACGGCACGGTGCTGGAGATCCGCGGCACCCCCCTGCCCGAGGGCGGGTTCGTGACCAGCTACGCCGACATCACCAGCTACAAGAACGCCGCGCGCGAGCTGCGTTCGCTGGCCGATGCGCTGGAACAGCGCGTGGCCGACCGCACGCGCGACCTGGACGCCGCCCGTCGCGAGGCCGAGCAGGCCAACCGCTACAAGACCCGCTTCGTCGCAGCGGCCGTGCACGACCTGCTGCAGCCGCTGAACGCCGCCCGCATGTTCAGCTCGCTGTTGCGCAGCCACCTGCACGACGATGCCGGCCGGCATGCGGCCGACAGCATCGACGGGGCCCTGGCTGCGCAGGATGCGATCCTCAACAGCCTGCTCGATATCTCGCGCATGGAGTCTGGTCAGCTCGACGTGCGCATCCACGACGTGGCCCTGGGCCCGCTGCTGCAGGTGCTGGCCCACAATTTCGGTGTACTGGCCGAGAACCAGGGCCTGAAGCTCTCGTGTGTGGCCACGCGCCAGGTGGTGAGCACCGACGAGAACCTGCTGCGCCGCATCCTGCAGAACTTCGTCTCCAACGCCATCCGCTACAGCCGGCGCGGGCGCATCGTGGTGGGTTGCCGCCGCGTGGGCAACGGCCACCTGCGCATCGAGGTGCATGACCAGGGGCCAGGCATTCCCGAGGCGCTGCAGCGCGAGATCTTCGAGGAGTTCCGCCGTCTGGACGAGGGTCGCGCCGACGACCGGGGTGCCGGCCTGGGCCTGGCCATCGTGGAGCGCCTGGGCCGCCTGCTGGGCCACCCCATCGGGCTGCGCTCGCAACTGGGGCGCGGCAGTGTGTTCTGGGTCTGTGTGCCGCTGGGTGATCCGGCCGCCCTGCAGCAGCAGATCGCAGCCCCCGCCACGGCCCAGCCAGCGCTCGAGGACGCCCCGCTGCACGGCAGCAGTGCCTGGGTGATCGAGGACGATGGTCCGACCTGCGCTGCCACCAAGGCCCTGCTGGAGCGCTGGGGCTGCCAGGTGCCGCTGGCCGGTGACGCGAAGGAGGCGTTGGCGCAGGCCCAGCCGGGCCAGGCACCGCAGCTGGTGCTGCTGGACGTGCACCTGGGTGGCGGCCACCACGGCCCTGACGTCTACACCGAACTGTGCCGGCGTTGGGGCCAGGCTCCGGCCGTGATCCTGGTGACCGCCGAGCGCGACGCCACGCTGCGCCGCCAGGCCGCCGAACGCGGCTGGGGCTTTCTGGCCAAGCCGGTGCGCGCACCCGCGCTGCGGGCACTGATGAGCCAGACCTTGCTGCGCCTGCGGGAAAGATAGCGCCGCAGCAGGCTCAGGCGGATGCCGCGTCCTCGGTCTCCAGGCTCTTGACCAGCACAGCGGCCTGGGTGCGGCTGTGGCAGGCCAGCTTTTTCAGGATGGCGGTGACATGCACCTTGACGGTGTTCTCGGCCAGGCCCAGCTCACCCGCAATCTGCTTGTTGAGCAGGCCGTCGGCCAGGCACAGCAGCACGCGGAACTGCTGGGGCGTGAGCTGCGCCAGGCGGGCGGCCAGCTCGGCGTCGGCCTCGGAGCGCTCGGCTGCCATGGGCGGAAACCAGCTGTCGCCGGCCAGCACCGCCTCGATGGCCTCGCCCATGGCTTCGGCGGGCGCGGACTTGGGGATGAAGCCCACCGCGCCGAACTGCTGGGCGCGGCGGATGACGCGCGGGTGGTCGTTGGACGAGATGATCACCACGGGCAGCTCCGGATACTCACCACGCACGTGCAGCAGGGCCGAGAAGCCGCGCGCGCCCGGCATGCTCAGGTCCAGCAGCACCAGTTCCACCTCGGGATGCTCCTGCAGCGCCGTGCCCAGTGTGGCCGCACTGGCGGCCTCCAGCGTGCGGAACTGGGGCAGTCGCCCGTGCAGCACATGCAGCACGGCAGCGCGGAACAAGGGGTGGTCGTCAGCGACCAGGAGCGTGGGCTCGGACATGGAGTCTGCAGTCTGCCACGGGCCCGATCAATGGGCCGGTACGCCCCGCCAGAAGGCAGGCTGCGCGTAATGGTGCTTGAGGAAGTCGATCCACAGTCGCACGCGCAGCGGCATGTGCTTGCGCTGGGGGAAGACCACGTAGATGCCGTTGGGTGGTGCGGCAAACTCTTCCAGCACCTCCACCAGGCGGCCGGCTGCGATCTCGGCCTCCACCTCCCAGGTGCTGCGCCAGGCGATGCCGTAGCCGGCCAGGCACCAGTCGTGCAGCACCTGCCCGTCGGAGCAGTCGAGCGGCCCGCCGGGCTTGAGGTGAACCACCTCGGTGCCGCCGCCCTCAAGCGGCATGCGGAACGCCCAGCCACGCGTCTGCGAGGCTTCGCTCGACAGGGTCAGGCAATCGTGAGAGGGCAGTTCGCCCGGGTGGCGCGGGGCCGGGTGGTTTTTCAGGTACCCGGGCGTGGCCACGCACAGGCGCCGGTTGTCTGCAATGCGCACACTCACCAGGGACGAATCGGGCAGGTCGCCCACGCGCACGGCGCAGTCGAAGCCTTCACCGGCGAGGTCGACCACCCGGTCACTGAGGTTGAGTGAAATCGTCACGTCCGGGTGTTCGCTGCGAAAGCGCGGCACCAGCGGCGCCACATGCCTGCGGCCAAAGCCTGCTGGCGCCGTGATGCGCAGGTGCCCTGTGGCCTTGACGCCGCCCTCGGACACGCTGGCCTCGGCATTTGCCACGTCGGACAGCAGGCGCTGGCAGTCTTCCAAAAAGGCGCTGCCCTCGTGCGTGAGGCTGATGCGCCGCGTGGTGCGCACCAGCAGCTTCACGCCCAGGTGCTCTTCGAGCGCATCGAGCCGCCGGCCCATGATGGCCGGAGCCACGCCCTCGGCCTTGGCGGCGGCGGTGAGGCTGCCACGCGTGGCAACCGAGACGAAGGATTCGAAGGCCTTGAGCTTGTCCATGGGGCTGATTATGGGGACGGAGCGCGCCCATCGCACCCTCACTTGTGCGTAAAAGTCATTGGTTTACAGCTTTTGAGCATATTTATACCGACAAACATTTGCAATACAGTCTGTCCATGGCCTGCAGTGGCGGGCTCCGCATTTGTTCACATCCAACGCCTGAGGCACTCCCATGACCGACCGCACTTCCATCCACGGCCTGCAAGTGGCCACGTCCTTGTTCCGCTTCGTCGAAGACAAGGTGCTGCCCGGCACCGGCGTGGACAGCGCCGCCTTCTGGAAGGGCTTTGACGGCATCGTCGCCGACCTGGCGCCGCGCAACATCGCCCTGCTGGCCGAGCGCGACCGCCTGCAGACCGAACTCGACACCTGGCACCAGGCCAACCCCGGCCCCATCACGGACATGGTGGCCTACCGCGGCTTCCTCGAAAAGATCGGCTACCTGGTGCCCCAGCCTGCCGACGTGCAGGCCACCACCACCAACGTGGACGACGAACTGGCCACCCAGGCCGGCCCGCAACTGGTGGTGCCCATCCTCAACGCCCGCTATGCCTTGAATGCCGCCAATGCGCGCTGGGGCAGCCTGTACGACGCGCTGTATGGCACCGATGCCATCCCCGAGACCGATGGTGCGGACAAGGGCAAGGGCTACAACCCCGTGCGCGGCGCCAAGGTGATCGCCTTCGCGCGCCAGGTACTGGACGACACGGCGCCCCTGGCCACCGGCTCGCACAAGGACTCCACCGGCTACCGCGTGGAAGATGGCCAGCTGGTGGTGGCGCTCTCCAACGGCGGCACCACGGGCCTGAAGGATGCGTCCCAGTTCAAGGGCTACCAGGGCGATGCCGCGGCGCCCTCGTCGGTGCTGCTGCAGCACAACGGCCTGCACCTCGATATCCAGATCAACCGCAACACCCCCATCGGCCAGAGCGATGCGGCCGGCGTGAGTGACCTGGTGCTGGAAGCCGCGCTGTCCACCATCCTCGACCTCGAAGACTCCGTGGCCGCCGTGGACGCAGAAGACAAGGTGCTGGGCTACAGCAACTGGCTGGGCATCATCCAGGCCACGCTGACCGAGCAGGTCGCCAAGGGCGGCAAGACCATCACGCGCGGGCTCAATCCCGACCGGGTGTACACCGCCCCCGATGGCAAGGCCGGTGGCGTGCGCCTGCATGGCCGCTCGCTGATGTTCCTGCGCAATGTGGGCCACCTGATGACCAACCCGGCCATCCTGTACACCGACGCCCAGGGCAAGGAGCGCGAGATCCCCGAAGGCATCATGGACGCCGTGGTCACGACCACCATCGCGCTGCACGACCTGCAGGGCCATGGCGCCAACGGCATCCGCAACTCGCGCAAAGGCAGTGTCTACATCGTCAAGCCCAAGATGCACGGCCCCGCCGAAGTGGGCTTTGCCAGCGACCTGTTCGGCCGCGTGGAGCAGTTGCTGGGCCTGCCCACCAACACCGTGAAGCTGGGCATCATGGACGAGGAGCGCCGCACCAGCGTGAACCTCAAGGCCTGCATCGCCACAGCCGCCAGCCGCGTGGCCTTCATCAACACCGGCTTCCTGGACCGCACGGGCGACGAGATGCACACCGCCATGCTGGCCGGCCCCATGATCCGCAAGGGCGACATGAAGACCAGCGCCTGGATCCAGTCGTACGAGAAGAACAACGTGCTGGTGGGCCTGTCGTGCGGCCTGCGCGGCAAGGCGCAGATCGGCAAGGGCATGTGGGCCATGCCCGACCTGATGGCCGAAATGCTCAAGCAAAAGATCGCCCACCCCAAGGCCGGCGCCAACACCGCCTGGGTGCCCAGCCCCACGGGCGCCACCCTGCACGCACTGCACTACCACCAGGTCAACGTGAGCGATATCCAGATCGGCCTGGAGAAGACCGACGTGAATGCCGAGCGCGACAACCTGCTGACCGGCCTGCTGACGGTGCCCGTGACCGCCACCCCGAACTGGACCGATGCCGAAAAGCAGCAGGAGCTGGACAACAACGCCCAGGGCATCCTGGGCTACGTGGTGCGCTGGGTGGACCAGGGCGTGGGCTGCTCCAAGGTGCCCGACATCCACAACGTGGGCCTGATGGAAGACCGCGCCACCCTGCGCATCAGCAGCCAGCACATGGCCAACTGGCTGCGCCACGGCGTGGTGACCGAAGCCCAGGTGAAGGAGACCTTCGAGCGCATGGCCGCCGTGGTGGACGGCCAGAACGCCGGCGACCCGCTGTACCAGCCCATGGCCGGCCATTTCGGCACCAGCATGGCCTACCAGGCAGCCTGCGACCTGGTCTTCAAGGGCATGGCCCAGCCCAGCGGCTACACCGAGCCACTGCTGCACGCCTGGCGCCTGAAGCTCAAGGCGGCGGCCTGACCACCGGGGCCTTGCGGCCCCCCTGCACAGAGGGGTCCTCCGGATCCCTCCTCCAACGGCACCTTCGGGTGCCTTTTTTTTCGGCTTGGCCCCATACCGCTGACCACACAAAGGCCCTCACCCTGGCCCCTGGGCCCGGGAGGCGGCACAATGGGCCGGGCACGCCAGCCAGGCAGCGCGCCAGCCATGGCGCGCTCTGCTGCACCCACCCCACGATGACTCCCTCACCGATTTCTACCGCCTCGCAGTGCCCTTTGTGCGGGCAGGCGAACCAGTGCGCCATGGCGGCCGGACAGCCGCCCGAAACCTGCTGGTGCATGGTCACCACCGTGGCGCCCGAGGCCCTGGCCGAAATTCCTGCGGCGGCCCGTGGCAAGGTCTGCATCTGCCCGCTGTGCGCCCGGCCTCGTCCGGCTCTGGACGCATTGGACCCGGCGGCCCCGATATGATTTCCTCTTTTCTTTTCGTTCATTGACCATTACCCCAAGGAGTCCTGCATGCCCACTTACCACGTCGAGATGATGGAAGGCCGCACCATCGAGCAAAAGAAGAAGCTCGTGGAAGAAATCACCCGCGTGTCCGTCGAAGTGCTCGGCGGCTCGCCCGAGTCGGTCGACATCCTGATCACCGACATCAAGCGCGAGAACTGGGCCACCGGCGGCAAGCTCTGGTCCGAGCGCACCTGATACCCCTCTGACCACGATCCCCCGCCCATGAGCGCACAGCCATCCTCCAGCTCCCTCGCCGCACTGCGCGAACGCCATGGCGAGCGCTACCGCTGGCTGCTGCTGCTGACGGTCATGGTCGGCACGATGGCGTCGATCATGTCCTCGACCATCGTCAACGTCGCCATCCCGGACATGAGCCACTACTTCACCCTGGGGCAGGAACGTGCCCAGTGGGTGACCTCGGGCTTCATGGTGGCCACCACGGTGTCCATGCTCACCACGCCGTGGCTGCTGTCGCGCTACGGCTACCGCGCCACCTACGTGGGGGCCATGCTGCTATTGCTGGCGGGCGGCATCGGGGGTGGCCTGGCGCGCGATTTCGGCCTGGTGCTGGTGGCGCGTGTGGCCGAGGGCCTTGCGGCCGGGGTGGTGCAACCCATTCCTGCCGTCATCATCCTGTACGCATTCCAACCCCATGAACAGGGCCGCGCGAGCGGCATCTTCGGCATGGGCGTGGTGCTGGCACCGGCGATCGGCCCCAGCATCGGCGGGCTGCTGGTCGACTGGTTCGGCTGGCGCTCCATCTTCTTCATGGTGGTGCCGCTGTGCCTGGCCTCCATCTGGCTGGCCTACAAGTTTGTACCGGTCACGGCACCGGGCGGCGTGGCGGCCAACCGCAATGGCGAAGCGCTCGACTGGCGCGGCCTGGCCCTGGGTACCGCTGGCACGCTGTGCCTGCTCAATGGGCTGGTGGCCTTGCATGGGGGCACCGCCACGGAGGCCATCCTCCTGCTGGCGGGCGCCGTGGTGGCCACAGGCCTGTTCATCGGCTGGCAGCGCCGGCAACTGCGGCAGGGCCGCAAGCCGCTGATGGACCTGCGGCTCTTTCAATACCGGCAATTCGCCATGGGCAGTATCGTGGCCTTCATCTACGGCACGGCGCTGTTCGGATCCACCTACCTGCTGCCGGTGTTCATGCAACTCGGCATGCAGCTGTCGGCCTCGCACGTGGGCACCATCATGCTGCCCGCAGGCTTCGTGCTGGCCATCACCATCGCCATGGTGGGCCGGCTGGCCGACCGGCAGCCCACGCACTTGCTGGTGAGCATCGGCCTGGCCCTGCTGGCCCTGTCCTTCGGGCTCATGGTGCTGGTGGGCCTGGGCTCGGCGCTGTGGATGCTGGTGGCCTTTGCCATCCTCGGCCGCATCGGCCTCGGGTTCATCCTGCCATCGCTGAACCTCGGGGCCATGCGGCCGCTGGACAAGTCGCTGATCTCGCAGGGATCGAGCGCCATCGGCTTTCTGCGCATGCTCGGCGGTGCTGCGGGTGTGAGCCTGTGCGGTATCGTGCTCGAATGGCGCCTGGGTGCGCATGGTGCATCGCTGACCTCGGGCGCGAGCAACGCCGCCCGCATCGATGCCTTTGGCGAAACCTTTCTGATGCTGACCGCGCTGTGCGTGCTGGCCCTGGTGGCCGCCTGGCAACTGCGCGAAGCGCCTGCGGCGCCGGCCGATACCCCCTCCTCTTCACCCCAGGCCTGATGGCCGACTGATCCGGACTTCTCGCGACCATGTGCCAACTGCTGGGTATGAACTGCAACACGCCGACCGACGTGACCTTCAGCTTCACCGGGTTCGCACAGCGCGGCGGCAACACGGCCGACCATGCCGACGGCTGGGGCATCGCCTTTTTCGAGGACCGGGGGTTGCGGCACTTCGTGGACCATCTGCCCGCCGTGGATTCGCCCGTGGCAGATCTCATCCGCCGCTACCCCATCAAAAGCCAGAATGTGATTGCGCACATCCGCAAGGCCACCCAGGGCCTGGTGAGCCTGCAGAACTGCCACCCCTTCGTGCGCGAATTGTGGGGGCGCTACTGGGTGTTTGCCCACAACGGCGACCTCAAGGACTTCCGGCCCCGCCTGCATTCAACCTTCCACCCGGTGGGCGATACCGACAGCGAACACGCGTTCTGCTGGATCATGCAGGAGCTGGCGAAGTCCCATGCCAGCGTGCCCAGCATTGCCGAGCTGACCATCACCTTGAAGGAGCTGGCCGCGCGCATCGCGCCGCACGGCACCTTCAACTTCCTGCTCTCCAATGGGCAGGCGCTGTGGGCCCATGCCTCCACGGGCCTGTACTACGTCGAGCGCAAGCACCCGTTCAGCGAGGCGCAACTGTCCGACGAGGACGTGCGCATCGACTTCGCCACCCAGACCACAGCCACCGACCGCGTGGCCGTGATCGTGACCGCACCACTCACCACCAACGAGGAGTGGACGGCCTTCGGCAAGCAAGAACTGCTGGTGTTTGTAGACGGCCAGCGGCAAGGCTGCTGAACCGCTGTGTGCGGGCCTAGGTCGCGAGAAGACTTGCCGGACCGGCCCACCAACCTCTGAACGCTCTGCGGAAAATCGCAAAGGCGTGCGTTCATGGCAGCACATGCCGCGCTACCATGTGTCTTCTGCAACCATCACGACCATCGGGCCGGAGGCTTTTCGCCCGCCCAAACGCAAAACCCCCCAGTCCTTTGGAGACTGAGGGGGTTTGGGGCTATAAGAGCCTGACGATGACCTACTTTCACACGGGAACCCGCACTATCATCGGCGCAAAGTCGTTTCACTGTCCTGTTCGGGATGGGAAGGAGTGGTACCAACTTGCTATGGTCATCAGGCATAACTTGGAGTCGACTTGCTCTTGGAGCAAGACAACGAATTCATAGAGTGGAATCAGATTTTATGTGTTTTGACTGCGTCAACTTGGCATAACAATCTTCGAAGCTTGCACACATCCATGAAGGAGCGTACACGGCTATCAAAGTTATAGGGTCAAGCCTCACGAGCAATTAGTATCAGTTAGCTTAACGCATTACTGCGCTTCCACACCTGACCTATCAACGTCCTGGTCTTGAACGACTCTTCAGGGGGCTCAAGGCCCCGGCAGATCTCATCTTGAAACGAGTTTCCCGCTTAGATGCTTTCAGCGGTTATCTCTTCCACACTTAGCTACTCGGCAATGCCACTGGCGTGACAACCGATACACCAGAGGTGTGTCCACTCCGGTCCTCTCGTACTAGGAGCAGGCTTCCTCAAATCTGCAGCGCCCACGGAAGATAGGGACCAAACTGTCTCACGACGTTTTAAACCCAGCTCACGTACCTCTTTAAATGGCGAACAGCCATACCCTTGGGACCGGCTACAGCCCCAGGATGAGATGAGCCGACATCGAGGTGCCAAACACCGCCGTCGATATGAACTCTTGGGCGGTATCAGCCTGTTATCCCCAGAGTACCTTTTATCCGTTGAGCGATGGCCCTTCCATACAGAACCACCGGATCACTATGTCCTGCTTTCGCATCTGCTCGACTTGTCAGTCTCGCAGTTAAGCACGCTTATGCCATTGCACTATCGTCACGATGTCCGACCGTAACTAGCGTACCTTCGAACTCCTCCGTTACGCTTTGGGAGGAGACCGCCCCAGTCAAACTGCCTACCATGCACTGTCCCCGATCCAGATAATGGACCTAGGTTAGAACCTCAAACACACCAGGGTGGTATTTCAACGTTGGCTCCATGACATCTAGCGACATCACTTCAAAGCCTCCCACCTATCCTACACAGATCTGTTCAAAGTCCAATACAAAGCTACAGTAAAGGTTCATGGGGTCTTTCCGTCTTTCCGCGGGGAGATTGCATCATCACAAACATTTCAACTTCGCTGAGTCTCAGGAGGAGACAGTGTGGCCATCGTTACGCCATTCGTGCAGGTCGGAACTTACCCGACAAGGAATTTCGCTACCTTAGGACCGTTATAGTTACGGCCGCCGTTTACTGGGACTTCAATCAAGAGCTTGCACCCCATCATTTAATCTTCCAGCACCGGGCAGGCGTCACACCCTATACGTCCACTTTCGTGTTTGCAGAGTGCTGTGTTTTTATTAAACAGTCGCAGCCACCGATTTTTTGCAACCCCGTTGGGCTCCCTCTGTTCGAGTTCACCTACTTGGGGCATACCTTCTCCCGAAGTTACGGTATCAATTTGCCGAGTTCCTTCTCCTGAGTTCTCTCAAGCGCCTTAGAATACTCATCTCGCGCACCAGTGTCGGTTTGCGGTACGGTCGTGTGTAGCTGAAGCTTAGTGGCTTTTCCTGGAAGCAGGGTATCACTCACTTCGTCTGCAAGCAGACTCGTTATCACCCCTCATCTAAGCCCGGCGGATTTGCCTACCAGGCACGACTACAGGCTTGAACCAACATATCCAACAGTTGGCTGAGCTAACCTTCTCCGTCCCCACATCGCACTACACATCGGTACAGGAATATTGACCTGTTTCCCATCAGCTACGCATCTCTGCCTCGCCTTAGGGGCC
This sequence comes from Acidovorax sp. LjRoot118, assembly GCF_964253575.1. Classification (NCBI taxonomy): domain Bacteria; kingdom Pseudomonadati; phylum Pseudomonadota; class Betaproteobacteria; order Burkholderiales; family Comamonadaceae; genus Acidovorax; species Acidovorax sp. LjRoot118. Next base: position 6,604,051 of record NZ_CAXURB020000001.1, on the reverse strand, counting down.
GACTCACTCTACGCCGATGAACGTTGCGTAGAAAACCTTGCGCTTACGGCGAGGGGGCTTTTCACCCCCTTTAACGCTACTCATGTCAGCATTCGCACTTCTGATACCTCCAGCATCCGTTACCAGACACCTTCACAGGCCTACAGAACGCTCTCCTACCACGTGCAATAAATTGCACATCCGCAGCTTCGGTAACTGGCTTAGCCCCGTTACATCTTCCGCGCAGGACGACTCGATCAGTGAGCTATTACGCTTTCTTTAAATGATGGCTGCTTCTAAGCCAACATCCTGACTGTTTTAGCCTTCCCACTTCGTTTCCCACTTAGCCAATTTTAGGGACCTTAGCTGGCGGTCTGGGTTGTTTCCCTCTTGAGTCCGGACGTTAGCACCCGGTGCTCTGTCTCCCAAGCTGTACTCGTCGGTATTCGGAGTTTGCATAGGTTTGGTAAGTCGCCATGACCCCCTAGCCTAAACAGTGCTCTACCCCCGACGGTAATACTTGAGGCACTACCTAAATAGTTTTCGGAGAGAACCAGCTATTTCCAAGTTTGTTTAGCCTTTCACCCCTATCCACAGCTCATCCGCTAGTTTTGCAACACTAGTCGGTTCGGACCTCCAGTACCTGTTACGGCACCTTCATCCTGGCCATGGATAGATCACTTGGTTTCGGGTCTACACCCAGCGACTGATTCGCCCTATTCGGACTCGATTTCTCTACGGCTTCCCTATTCGGTTAACCTTGCCACTGAATGTAAGTCGCTGACCCATTATACAAAAGGTACGCAGTCACCCTTGCGGGCTCCTACTTTTTGTAAGCATGCGGTTTCAGGATCTATTTCACTCCCCTCCCGGGGTTCTTTTCGCCTTTCCCTCACGGTACTGGTTCACTATCGGTCGATTACGAGTATTTAGCCTTGGAGGATGGTCCCCCCATATTCAGACAGGATTTCTCGTGTCCCGCCCTACTTGTCTCTACCTTAGTACCACACGTCTGTTTTCGCATACAGGGCTATCACCTGCTATGGCCGGACTTTCCATTCCGTTTTGCTAACAGTCGTGCTATCAATAGAAGGCTCTTCCGATTTCGCTCGCCACTACTTTCGGAATCTCGGTTGATGTCTTTTCCTCGAGCTACTGAGATGTTTCAGTTCACCCGGTTCGCCTCGCATGACTATGTATTCATCATGCGATACCTCTTGCGAGGTGGGTTTCCCCATTCAGAAATCTCCGGATCAAAGCTTATTTGCCAGCTCCCCGAAGCTTATCGCAGGCTATCACGTCTTTCGTCGCCTGTAATCGCCAAGGCATCCACCACATGCTCTTAGTCACTTGACCCTATAACTTTGACATCTCTTTCAAGATATCGCCGTAATCTTCAAGGACTTGCCAGGTCTTTCACCTGGCGCGTTATGCCGTAAACAACTTCAGATCCTCAGATCTGTCATCGTATTACTTAAGAATTTCAAACTAGGTTTGAATATTCGTTTTGACGCAATCAAAAATTATCGTTGCTAGCGGCACGGTCTGCACTAAACCTTTACGAATGTGCAG
>NZ_CAXURB020000001.1:2150000-6600000 GCF_964253575.1 Acidovorax sp. LjRoot118 | reverse complement strand
GGTAGCGAAGCCCTCGACTATAGCATGAGTTTTCGGGCTGCCGCCAAAGTTGGCCACTTATCGCGCGTTCAAGGCAGCCAGCGCCGCCTCCAGCGCATCGACGAACAGCGCCGCCACGTCGCAGCCGGTCTGGTCGAAGATCTCCTGGAAGCACGTAGGGCTGGTGACGTTGATCTCGGTGACGCAGTCACCGATCACGTCCACGCCGGCCAGCAGCAGGCCGCGCTCCTGCAGGATGGGGCCCAGGGCGTTGCCGATCTCCCAGTCGCGCTCGGACAGGGGGCGTGCCACGCCCTTGCCGCCGGCCGCCAGGTTGCCACGCACTTCGGTGCCTTGGGGAATGCGCGCCAGGCAGAACGGCACGGGCTTGCCGCCGATGACCAGCACGCGCTTGTCGCCTTCGGAGATCTGGGGCAGGAATTTCTGCACCATCACGCTCTCGCTGCCGTCCTTGTTCAGCGTCTCGATGATGCTGCCCAGGTTCATGCCGTCCGGCCCCACGCGGAAGATGCCCATGCCGCCCATGCCGTCCAGGGGCTTCAGAATGATGTCCTTGTGCTCGGCATGGAAGCTGCGGATGTCCGCCGGGTCGCGCGTGACCAGGGTGGGGCCGATGAACTGCGGAAACTCCATGATCGCCAGCTTCTCGGGGTGGTCGCGCAGCGCCCGGGGCTTGTTGAACACGCGGGCGCCGTCGCGCTCGGCCTGCTCCAGCATGTGGGTGGCATAGAAGTATTCGCTGTCGAACGGCGGGTCCTTGCGCATCAGCACCGCGCCGAAGTCGGCCAGCACCGCGCTGCGCACGGGCTGCTCGGTGTACCAGTCTTGCGGGTGGCCGGTGAGCACGATGTCGCGCACGCGCGCCGTCACCTTGCCACCACGCACCCAGCTCACGTCCTGCGGGCCGCACACCGTGATGGTGTGGCCCCGGCGTTGGGCCTCGCGCATCATGGCGAAGGTGGTGTCCTTGTAGATCTTGAAACTGGCCAGCGGGTCGGCGATGAAGAGGATTTGCATGGGCGGGTGGTGGATGGGTGTGAAGAAGGCGTGCGTCCCCAGGGCGGGGACGGACTCCATATAAGAGGGAGCCGTTAGCCGCCTTGGATGCGCGAACGCCCGTACTGTTGCACAAATAGCGCAAGGCTGCCTGCGACCACCCCCCAGAAGGCCGACCCCACACCCGCCACCACCACGCCGCTGAGCGTGACCAGGAAGGTGATGAGCGCCGCTTCGCGGTGCCCCTCTTCGCGCAACGCCGTCGCCAGCCCATTGCCGATGGTGCCCAGCAAGGCCAGCCCGGCGATGGCCACCACCAGTTCTGGGGGAAAGGCGGTGAGCAGCCCGGTGATGACCGCGCCGAACAGCCCGATCACCACATAGAGGGCGCCGCAGGACACGGCGGCCGTATAGCGGCGCGCGCGGTCTTCATGCGCTTCGGGGCCCATGCACATGGCCGCGGTGATGGCGCTGAAATTCAGGGCAAAAGCACCAAACGGCGCGAGCACCAATGTGCCCAGCCCTGTGAGCGTGAGCAGGCGCGAGATCGGCAGCGGGTAGCCCGATGCACGGATGACCGCCACGCCCGGCAGGTTCTGCGAGGCCATGGTCACCACGAACAGCGGAATGGCCAGGCTCACGGTGGCCGCCAGGCTGAACTCTGGCGTGGTCCACACCGGCGCGGCCAGCGAAAGGTGCACGGCGGACCAGGCCATCTGCCCGCGCAAGGCCACCCAGGAAATGCCCACAGCCAGCGTGAGGACCACGGCATAGCGCGGCAGCAGGCGCCGGCCCAGCAGGTAGGTGGCCAGCATCAGCAGCACCAGGGGCAGCGCCGTCTGCGCCGCAGTGAAGGCCTGGATGCCGAAACGCGCCAGCACGCCGGCCAGCAGCCCGGCCGCGATCTCCATAGGGATGCGGTTCATGATGCGCTCGAACCAGCCGGTGACGCCGCACAGCGTGATCAGCGCGGCGCTGACCATGAAGGCGCCGATGGCCTCGCCCATGCTGAAGCCACCGGCCAGCCCTGCCGTAGCCAGCACGGCAGCGCCAGGCGTGGACCACGCGATCATGACCGGCATGCGCAGCACCAGTGAGGGCACCAGGGAGCACAGCCCCATGCCCAGGCCCAGTGCCCACATCCAGGAGGTGATCTGCCCCGGCGTGGCATGAAAGGCCTGCGCGGCCTGGAAGACGATGGCCACCGAACTCGTGAAGCCCACCAGCACGGCCACGAAGCCTGCCGTGAACGACGACAGGCTCAGGTCTTTGAAAAATTGCATGGGCTGGATTCTGCCCGTTGCACCGATGCGGTGCACAACTGCACTGATCGTTGCCCCCTGCCCTGCGCTATACAAAGGCGATTCCATCGCCCACGATCCCTGCAACTGGCGCGTCCCAGGCCAGGGCCACCGTGCAAGGGTCGCCCCGCCGCACCGGTGGCGTCCCCCTCAGGGGGAAGCCGCGAAGCGGCTCAGGGGGAGTCAAATTTCGATCTTCGACCCGAGCTCCACGACAGCGTTGTTGGGCAGGTGCAGGAAGTCCGCCGCACCGCTGGCGTTGTGGTGCATCTGGGCAAAGAGCTTCTCGCGCCAGGGGGCCATGCCGCTGCCGATGGTGGGGACGACGGTGTCGCGCGAGAGGAAATAGCTCGTGGTCATGGGCTCCATGCCGCAGCCGCGGCCACGCAGTTGCTCCAGGGCACGGGGCAGGTCGGGGTCGTTCTTGAAGCCGTAGTGCACCACCACCTGCCAGCAATCGTGGCCCAGGGCATCCACCTGCAGGCGCTTGTCCATGCCAATCCAGGGCACCTCATGGCTCTTGACCGTCACGAACAGGTTCTGCTCGTGCAGTACCTTGTTGTGCTTGAGGTTGTGCAGCAGCGCATTGGGCACGACGCCCGTCTCGGCGGTGAGAAACACGGCCGTGCCTTCCACGCGCGTGGGCGGACTGATGAACACCGACTCCAGGAAATCCTTGAGGTCGATGGCATCGGCGCGCAGCTTGTCGTTGACCAGATGGCGCCCTTCCTTCCAGGTCATCATCAGCGTGAAGACGATGCCGCCGATCATCAGCGGGAACCAGCCGCCCGCGAACAGCTTGAGCAGGTTGGAGGCGAAGAAGGCCAGGTCCACCACGAAGAAGCAGCCCGTGGCAGCAACGCACAGCGCCAACGGGTAACCCCAGCCATAGCGGATCACGAAGAAGGTCAGCGTGGTGGTGATCAGCATGTCCAGCGTCACGGCGATGCCGTAGGCCGCAGCCAGGTTGCTCGACGAGCGGAACATCACCACGGCCAGCACGATGGCCACGAACAGGCCCCAGTTCACCAGCGGGATGTAGATCTGCCCCGTGTCACGCACGCTGGTGTGCTGGATATTCAGGCGCGGCAGGTAGCCGAGCTGGATGGCCTGCTTGGTCACGCTGAAGGCGCCGGTGATCAGCGCCTGCGAGGCGATCACGGTGGCCAGGGTCGCCAGCACCACCAGGGGCAACAGCGCCCAGTCGGGCGCCATCATGAAGAATGGGTTCTTCACCGCCTCGGGCTGGGCCAGCAGCAGCGCGCCCTGACCGAAGTAGTTGAGCGTGAGCGCCGGCATGGCCACGCCGAACCAGGCCAGGCGGATGGGGCGCTTGCCGAAGTGCCCCAGGTCGGCGTACAGGGCCTCGGCCCCGGTCACGCACAGCACCACGGCGCCCAGGATGATGAAGCTGGTGCCCGGGTTCGCGAACATGAAGCCCAAGGCATAGTGCGGGCTCATGGCCCACAGGATCTCGGGGTGGGTGACGATGTGGGACACGCCCAGGACCGCCAGGGTGGCAAACCAGACCAGCGTGATCGGCCCGAAGAACTTGCCGATGCCGCTCGTGCCCCGCTTTTGCACCATGAACAGGCAGAACAGCACCACCAGGGTCAGCGGAATCACGTACTGCTTGAAGTGCGGCGAGACCACTTCCAGGCCCTCGACCGCCGACAGCACCGAGATGGCGGGGGTGATGACCCCGTCGCCATAGAACAGCGAGGTGCCGAAGATACCCACGCCGAGCAGCACCCTGCGCAGGCGGGGTTTGTCCTTCACGGCTTGGGAGGCCAGGGCCAGCATGGCGATCAGCCCGCCTTCGCCATTGTTGTCGGCGCGCAGCACCAGCACCACGTACTTCAGGGAGACGATGACCGTCAGGGTCCAGAAGAGGATGGACAGGATGCCGTAAATGTTGTCCTGGGTAAAGGGCACATGGCCGGACCCGAACACCTCCTTGAGCGCATACAGCACGCTGGTGCCGATATCACCGTAGACAACACCGATGGCGCCCAGCGTGAGCGCTGCGAGCGAGGATTTGGAGCTTTGCACTGACCGCGCCCGGCACACGTGGCTGCCGGGGTTCCGTTACTTTTGGGAACGCTATTGTGCTCCTGCGCTGGTGCAGCGGCGCACCAGCCCGGGGCATGTTGCAGCGCAGCAACTTCCCTCTGGCGCGCCTGTGGCAGACGTGGCAGGCGGCCCTCAAGCCTCTTTCCAGTTCTTTCTTTAGAGAGCTGACCCCATACGGTTTTGCATTCAGCCGGATAGCCAGGCGGGGAGACGCAGACAGTGCTGTAGCACGGCAAGGCTCCTCAACGACGCTAGCCGGTTGAAGGCAAAGCCGTATCAGTCGTAGACCTCGGCATCGGGGTTGGTGGCTTCCAGCTCGTAACTGGCCGCCAGCATCGCCAAACGCGCGACCACGCCGTACATGTAAAAGCGGTTCGGCGCGCTCACCCCGGGGCGCATGCCCGGCTGGGGCATGTGCGTGCTGTGCTCGAAGGCCAGGGGCACGAAGCTCGCGCCCGGCGCGTTCAGGTTCTCGTCGATGCCGCGCTCGGCATGCATGCGGTAGAAACCGCCGACCACGTAGCGGTCCATCATGTAGACCACGGGCTCGGCCACGGCATCGTTCACCCGCTCCTGGGTGAGCACGCCTTCCTGGATGATCACGTCGTTGACCACCTGGCCGTCCTTGATGACCGCCATCTTGTTGCGCGTCTTGCGGTTGATCGCGTCCAGCTCCTTGGCGTCGCGCACGGTCATGATGCCCATGCCGTAGGTGCCGTTGTTGGCCTTGACGATCACGAAGGGCTTTTCGTTGATGCCGTATTCCTTGTACTTGCGGCGCACCTTGGTCAGCAGCGCATCCACATGGGTCTGCAGGTTCTCCATGCCGGCACCCTCGGAGAAGTCCACGTCCCCGCACTGGCTGAACATGGGGTTCACCAGCCAGGGGTCGATGCCCAGCATCTTGCCAAAGCGCTTGGCCACCTCTTCGTAGTTCTTGAAGTGGGTGCTCTTCTTGCGCACGCTCCAGCCGGCATGCAAAGGCGGCAGCAGGTACTGCTCGTGGATGTCTTCCAGGATGCCTGGCGCACCAGCCGTGAGGTCATTGTTCAGCAGGATGGTGCAGGGGTCGAAGTCCTTGAGCCCCAGGCGGCGCTTGGTGCGCACCACCGGCTCCAGGGTCACCGTGTCGCCATTGGGCAGCTCGATCAAGGTGGGCTTCTTGATCTCGGGGCTGATGGAACCCACGCGCACGTTGAGGCCGGCCATGTTGAAGATGCGCTGCAGCTGCACCACGTTCGACAGATAGAAGGTGTTGCGCGTGTGGTTCTCGGGAATGATCAGCAGGTTGCGCGCCTCGGGGCAGATCTTCTCGATGGCGGCCATGGCCGCCTGCACGGCCAGTGGCAGCATCTCCTTGGTCAGGTTGTTCCAGCCGCCGGGAAACAGGTTGGTATCGACCGGGGCCAGCTTGAAGCCGGCATTGCGGATGTCCACCGAGGTGTAGAACGGCGGGGTGTGCTCCATCCACTCCAGCCGGAACCAGCGCTCGATGGCGGGCATGGAGTCGAGCACACGCTGCTCGAGTTCGTTGATCGGCCCGGTGAGGGCCGTGATGAGATGCGGAACCATGGGGAGCCCTCAGAGGAGACGGTAACGATTGCAATCCATTGTAGGGTTGGGGCGTGACCGGTTCTTCGCAAGCCCGGGGCCGCTTTCTTTCAGCGCCGCCAGAACGAGGGAGTGAGCAGCGCCAGAAAGCTCAGGATCTCCAGCCGCCCGAGCAGCATGGCAAAAGTGCAGACCCAGATCTGGAAGTCGGTGAGCACCGCAAAATTCCCTGCCGGCCCCACGCCGCCCAGACCCGGCCCCGCGCAGTTGACACTGGCCAGCACCGCCGAAAACGCGGTCACCGGGTCCAGGTCGGTCAGCAGCAGCAGCATGCTCAGCCCGAAGACCGTGCCACCGTACACCAGCATGAAGGCCAGCACGGAGAAGATCACGCGGTTGTCCACCACGCCGCCGCCCAGGCACACCGGCTGCACGGCACGCGGGTGCACCAAACGGTTCATCTCGCGGCGCGCCTGCTTGACCAGGATCAGCATGCGCACCATCTTGATCCCGCCGCCGGTCGAGCCGGCGCTGGTGGCCACACCCGACAGCAGCAGCATGGACACGGGCGCGAACACCGGCCAGGCCAGGTAGTCCACCGTGGCGTAGCCGGTGGTGGTGGCCAGCGAGATGGTGTTGAACATGCCATGGCGCAGGGCATCGAGCGGCGCGTACACCCCCTTGGCCCAGAGCAGCAGTGACACCACCAGCCCGCCGCCGATCAGCGCGAACAGCGTGGCACGCAGCTCCGGATCTGCCCAGAAGCCGCGCCAGTGCCCCTTGCGAAAGGCCACGAAGTACAGCGCAAAGTTGCAGCTGGCAACCAGCATGAAAAAGATGCAGATGGCTTCGAGCAGCGGCGACTGGAAGTGCCCGAAGCTGGCATCGTAAGAAGACAGGCCGCCCAGGCTCACCGTGGTGAACATGTGCATCAGCGCGTCCAGCGGCGCCATGCCGGCGAGCCAGTAGGCCAGACCGCAGGACACGGAGAACAGCGCATACACCCCCCACAGGCCCTTGGCCGTGCCGGTCATGCGCGGCGTGAGCTTGGCATCCTTGAGCGGGCCGGCGGCCTCGGCCTTGAAAAGCTGGCTGCCGCCTACGCCCAGCAGGGGCAGCACGGCCACCGCCAGGATCAGGATGCCCATGCCCCCCACCCACTGCAGGAAGGTGCGCCACACGTTGACCGACACCGGCAGCGTGTCGAGCCCGCTGAGCACCGTGGAGCCGCTCGTGGTCAGGCCCGACACGGCCTCGAAATAGGCGTGCGTGAACGACATGGGGCGCCCGATATAGTGCCCCGCCAGCATCAGCGGCAGGGCTGCGGCCAGTGGCAGCAGCATCCAGACCAGCGACACCAGCATGACCCCGTGGCGCGGCTGCAGCTCATGGCGAAAGTGGCGCAGGCGCCACCAGAGCCAGGCACCGGCCATGAAGGTGGCGCCCATGGCCTGTGGGTACACCTGCCAGATGCCATCGCGCATCCACAGCGAGACCGCCAGCGGCAGCCCCATGGTCAGCGAGAAGATCATGGCCAGGATGCCCAGCACGCGCAGGACGGGAAACAGGTCCACCATGGCGCGTCAGAAAAAGGTGGCGCTCACACGGAACAGCTTTTCCACCTCGCGCACCAATCGCTTGTGTGGCAGGAAGAACACCACGTGGTCGTTGCTCTCGATCACCGTGGAGCTGCGCGGGATGATGACCTGGGGCTCGCGCAGGTCCTCGGGCGAGACACCGGGCGAATCGGGCAGGCCGCGCACGATGAGGCCCATGTGCACCTCGCCGGGCAACTGCAGTTCGCCGACCATGCGGCCCACCACGCGCGAGCTCTTGCGGTCGCCACGCGCGACGATCTCCAGCGCCTCGGCCACACCCCGGCGCAGGCTGTGCACGGCCTGCACATCGCCTTGGCGCACATAGGCCAGCAACTCGCCGAGCATGGCCTGCGCGGGCGACAGCGCAATGTCGATCTGCGTGCCATGCATCAGGTCGGCGTAGCTGCGCCGGTTGATCAGCGCCAGTACCCGGCGCGCACCCATGCGCTTGGCCAGCAGGCAGGACATGATGTTGTTTTCGTCATCGTCGGTGAGCGCCAGGAAGAGGTCAATCTCTTCGATGTTCTCGTCGCCCAGCAGGTCCTCATCGGTGGCGTCGCCCTGCAGCACCAGCGTGTCCGAAGGCAGCAGGGACGCCAGCTCGGTGCAGCGCGGCATGTCGCCTTCGACAATTTTCACGCGAAAGCGCCCGGCCTGTTTCGCCAGCTGGCGCGCCAGGCGCAGGCCCACGCGCCCGCCGCCGGCGATCATGATGCGGCGCACAGGCTGCACGGCCGTCGCCCCACGCCGGTGCAATGCGGCGAGCACGTACGCGATGTGCTCGCTGGCTGCGAGCACGAACACCTCGTCGCCCGGCTCGATGCGCGTGTTGCCGTCGCAGGCCACGAAGCGGTCGGGCTCGTCGGGAAAGCGCCGGTAGATGGCCACAATGCGCACCGCCACGTCGGGTGCGCCGGCACGCAGTTCGGCAATGGTGTGGCCCACCATGGGAGCCCCGGTCCGCGCGCGCACCGAGGCCAGGCAGGCCCGACCGCCCGCGAACTCGCGCACCTGCATGGCCTCGGGGTACTCGATGAGCTTGCCGATGTAGCGGGTGAGCGATTCTTCGGGGCAGATGATGCGGTCCACCGCAAAGCCTTCGGGGCCCACCAGCCGCTCGTCGTTGTCGAACCCCGAGGAGCGCACGCGCGCGATGCGCGTGGGGATGTTGAACACGATCTGCGCGATCTTGCAGCACACCAGGTTGGTCTCGTCCTGCGCGGCACAGGCGATCAGCAGGTCGGTGTCGTGCGCGCCGGCCTCGGCCAGCACGGCCGGGTCGATGCCGTTGCCCACCACGCCGCGCAGGTCAAAGCGCGACTCCAGGTCACGCAGGCGCTCGGCGTCGGTGTCGATGACGGTGATGTCGTTGCGTTCCGACACCAGGCTCTCGGCCACGCTGTGGCCGACACGGCCGGCACCCAGGATGATGATTTTCACGGGAGGATGATGGGTACAGGCGACAGGCGCGTCAAGCCAGCTGCCGCAAGCGGCAGTCAAAGCCGAGCATCAACTGCGCACCTCGCCCTCGCCCAGTACAACGTACTTGAGCGAAGTCAGGCCTTCGATGCCCACGGGACCACGGGCATGGAACTTGTCGGTGCTGATGCCGATCTCGGCACCCAGCCCGAACTCGAACCCATCGGCAAAGCGGGTGCTGGTGTTGACCATCACACTGGCCGAGTCCACCTCGCGCAGGAAGCGCTGGGCGTGGACGTGATTAGTGGTCAGGATGGCGTCGGTATGGTGCGACGAATAGTGGTTGATGTGCGCGATCGCTTCGTCCACACCCTCCACCACCTTGATGCTGATGATCGGCGCCAGGTACTCCTCGGACCAGTCCTGCTCGGTGGCATCGACCAGCTTGGCGCCGGCCACCGAGGCCAGCAGGGTGCGGCTCTCGGGGCAGACGCGCATCTCCACACCCTTGGCGGCGTACACAGCGCCAATCAACGGCAGGAACTCGGGCGCCACGCCGCGCGCGACCAGCAGGCCTTCGCTGGCATTGCAGGGGCTGTATTTCTGCGTCTTGGCGTTGTCGGCCACCTTGACGGCCATGGCCACGTCGCAGGGGTCGTCCACGTAGGTGTGGCAATTGCCGTCCAGGTGCTTGATGACGGGCACCTTGGCATCGCGGCTGATGCGCTCGATCAGGCCCTTGCCACCGCGCGGGATGATCACGTCCACGAACTGCGGCATGGTGATGAGCTGGCCCACGGCCTCGCGGTCGGTGGTCTGCACCAGCTGCACCGCGTCCTGCGGCAGGCCGGCCTCGGCCAGCGCCAGCTGCACCAGGCGCGCCAGCGCCTTGTTGGAATCGATGGCTTCCGAGCCGCCGCGCAGGATGCAGGCGTTGCCGCTCTTGATGGAGAGGCTGGCGGCCTCGATGGTCACGTTGGGACGGCTCTCGTAGATCATGCCGAACACGCCGATGGGCACGCGCATCTGGCCCACGCGGATGCCGCTGGGCTGCTGCTTCATGCCGATGATCTCGCCGATCACGTCGGCCATGGCGGCCAGCTGTTCGCAGCCTTCGGCGCAGGTGTCGAGCACCTTGGGCGTGAGTGTGAGGCGGTCGACCAGGGGTTCGGCCAGGCCCGCGGCGCGGGCGCGCTCCAGGTCGCGGGCGTTGTCCACCTGCAGTGCGGCGGTGTGCTCGCGCAGCAGGCGTGCCAGGGACCGCAGGGCCTTGTTCTTGACGGCCGCAGGCGCGCGCGCCATGAGGGCGGAGGCGGCCTTGGCCTGGGATCCGAGGGTGTGCGTGTATTCAGCCACGTTGAGCGCGTTCATGGCCCCGATTCTCGCAGAAGCGCCCTGCCCCTGCGCACCCAGGGGCAGGGCATGCGGGCCATGCTCCCGGGCGGTTGCCGCGCCCCGCGCCGACACCCGCACCGGCTCAAGGGGGTCAGTTCAGCGTATGGACGACCTGGTAGCGGCCCGCACGGACCATCTCCGCTGCGGCCGTGGCATCGTCACCCACACCGTAACCCACCACCAGCTGCACACCCTCCAGCCCGCTGAAGTTCAGGCCCGAGGCAATGCGCACAGGGACCGTGCGCGGCAGCGCACCCGACAAGTAGGCAGGAAAGGCTCCGCCGGTGTAGGGCGCCCAGCCATTGGGGCCCAGGAACAGCACGGTCGATCCCGCCAGCGCTGCCACGTAGACGCGGCCCGTCTTGCCGCGGTGCAGTGTCGAGACCGTGGCGCCCACATCCACCGTCACATTGCTCAGGGGGCCGGTCTGCCCGCCGGAGAAGGTGCCGGTGGCGTCCCCCACCCGGCCCGCATCGAACGCCGCCCCGTTGGCCTGCATCACCCGCACGGGGGCGGTAGTTTTGTCGGTGCCGCCCAGGTTGGTGCCTTTGCCCCAGATCCAGACGCTGCCGTCCGTTCCAATCACGCCAGAGATCGCAGACCCCGCCGCTGCTGCAACCACGGGCGGCAGGCCCGCAATGTGCGCGATCTTGGGTACTTCGGTCGAGGGGTTCACCAGGGTGCCATCGCCAAGCTGGCCGGCGCTGTTGACGCCGCAGGCATGCACGGCGCCATCGGCATCGACGAACAGGGTGTGGCCGTCGCCGGGCTCGATCTGCTGGATGCGCGCCAGACCCTGGATGGGCGAGATGTCGATCAGCGCATAGCCTCCATTTTGGATGCCCTTCTGGCCGCAGTAGGGGGCGTTGGTCGATGCCTGGCCCCAGACGGCGACGGTGCCGTCGCTCTTGAGGGCGTAGTACTGACCGGCGATGTTGATGGAGGTCGAGGCCACGGCCTGCACGGAGCCCAGGGCGTCGATCACGACCGGGGCCGTGGCGGTCCCGGCAACAGGGGCCAGTGCCTTGTTGCCGTTGGATCCCCAGGCGACCACCTTGCCGTCCTGGCGCAGCGCGAGCACGGCTGCGTCCGATGCGCTCACCGCCACAGCGCCGTGCGCGCCGGCCACCAGGCGGGGCACGGGGTTGCCGCCGCCACTGGTCTGGCCCGTTCCCAGTTGCGCCGTGCTGTTGCTCCCCCACGCAAAGACCTGGCCAGACACGTCGGTTGCAAAGGCCGCCGCCGTGTTGGTCCCGGCATTGATGCTGACGATGTTCGACAGGCCGTTGATCTGCACCGGCACACTGGTGCCACTGCCGCCGGTGCGGCCACCGGAGTTGTCGCCCCAGGCCCAGACGGTGCCATCGGCCTTGAGCGCCATCGAGAACGAGCCCCGAGCCACCACCTGGACCACGTTCTGCAGCGTGGGGATCTGCGTGGGCACCGTGCGGGTGCTGGAATTGCCAAGGCCCAGTTGCCCGCCGCCGTTGTAGCCCCAGGCCCAGACCGTGCCATCCGCACGCAGGACCAGGGCATGGTCATAGCCCATGGAAATGGCAGGCTGCACGGCCTGGGCGGAGGTCATCACGAAAGCGGAGCACAGCGCGGCAGCACCCAGGGCAGCGGCAGTGCGCAAAGACTTCTTCGTCATCAGATACTTCATCGGTTCCCTCGATAAGAATAAAAAAGAAAATGGAATCACCGTTCAGAGCCTGCAAGGGCTCCATGAACCAGCGGTGTTGCAGCCATTCCATCCCCGAGATGCCGGGCTGCGACCCGCCTGGCTGCGAGTCTGCCGACGGCCGGCTTTGCAAACAATGGTGTACGGAACAGGCCGGCGGGGCAGGCGTGAACTTGTGCACGAACCCTGTACGGAAAAACGCACGGTCGTGCCGGCGCCGGGTCGCCAGGTCCTTTCGCCGATACTTGGGGCATGGCTGCAGAACACGATCAACTCACCACATTGCAAGGCGCCCTGGCGCGTTTCAGCGAGGGCGCGGCCAGTGCAGCGTCCTTGAGCGACCTGGCGCGCGGACAGGCGCAATTGCTGGCGGCGCTGCCGCCGCGCTACAGCGAGGTGCTGCTGAACCTGCTGGACCGGCTCGAATCGAGCGCGCTGTTCTCCGAAGAGAGCTGCTCATTCAGCCAGAAGGACCTGGTGGCCAATCTGCAGATGTGGGTGGACAAGGCGCGAGTCACGCTGGACGCGCGCTGAGCCCCGCTGATCAACCTGTCAGCGGGCCGCGCTGGTGAGCTTGCACAGCTGCAGCGCCAGGCGCTGCAGGGCCTGCCAGCCATCGGTGGGCCAGTCGGGCGACTTCAGGCCCTTGACGATGCCGTCCACGGTGTGGGCCGATTGCAGCAGGCGTGCCAGCGCCGCATCGCTGGCCTTGGGCAGGATGCGCTCGAACAGGCGCTCCTTGGGGCCCCAGATGCGGTTCTCGCGCAGGGCCATGGGCAGGGGGCGGCCGGCGTTCATCGCATCTTTCACACGCTTGAGGGCGCGGATGTCTTCGGCCAGGGCCCAGTGCACCAGCACCTCGGCCTCGCCTTCGGCCTGCAGGCCGTCGAGCATGCGCTGCACGCGCCCGGTGTGCCCGGCCAGCACCGATTCGGACAGCTTGAACACGTCGTAGCGCGCCACGTTGAGCACGGCGGCCTCCACCTGCGCCTGCGTGAGCTCGCCAGGCGGGTGCAGCAGCGCCAGCTTCTGGATCTCCTGGTGCGCGGCGAGCAGGTTGCCCTCGACCCGGTCGGCAAAGAACTGCAGCGTGCGCTGGCCTTCTTCGCCCGCCACCACGCGCTGGCCCTGGGTGGCCAGGCGCTGGGCGATCCACTGCGGCAGCACGCCGCGCTCGATGGGGTCGATCTGGATCGAGGTGCCGTTGCCCTCCAGCGCGGCGAACCAGGCGCCGGTGCGGGTGGCCTTGTCCAGGCGCGGCAGCATCACCAGCGTGAGCGTGCTGTCGTTGCCCTTGGCGGCCTCGGCAATCTGCTGCAGCGCCACGCTGCCATCCTTGCCAGGCTTGCCCGAGGGCACGCGGATCTCCACGATCTGCTTGTCGGCAAACAGGCTCAGCGAGCCGCCCGCAGCCAGCACGGCGCTCCAGTCAAAGTGGGCACCCGCTACCGTGTAGGAGCTGCGCTCGGTGTAGCCCTGGGTGCGCGCCGTGGCGCGGATGGCGTCAGCCGCCTCCTGTTGCAGCAGGGCCTCGTCGCCATGCAGGACATACAGTGGCGACAAGGCCCGTTGGAGGTGGGTGGAGAGTTGGGCCAGGGCGACTTGCATGGGGCAAAGTCTATCGCTCCCGGAGTGCGCGCCGCACCTTCCCATGAAGGGATGCACCCATCACACTACGCAAACTGCCAGTAGGCACCTGCAAATTGAGCGGTTTACTGCAAGAATTGCGCAGGCCTCTGGCTTTCCATTGCGCGTACTCAGACCCACAATAACGGTCCGCAATGCTGCGGCGCTATCCGTGCCGCAATGGCTTGCCTGATCACCACCCCACAAAGGCCTTTTCGCATGACCATCTCCCCTGCCCCGCACCTTGCAGCCAGCCTGATCGGCGCCCCCACCGACATCGGTGCCGGCGCACGAGGTGCCTCCATGGGCCCCGAAGCCTTGCGCGTGGCAGGCCTGCAGGCTGCCCTGGAACGGCACGATCTGCAGGTGGTGGACCGCGGCAACCTGAACGGCCCGGCCAACCCCTGGCAGCCGCCAGTGGATGGCTACCGCCACCTGCCCGAGGTGGTGCAGTGGAACCGGTTGGTGTTCGACGCGGTGTATGCCGAGTTGCAGCAGGGACGCCTGCCGATTCTGCTGGGTGGCGACCATTGCCTGGGCCTGGGCAGCATCAGTGCGGTGGCACGCCACTGCGCCGACACAGGCAAGACGCTGCGCGTGCTCTGGCTCGACGCCCATGCCGACTTCAACACCAGCGCCCTGACCCCGAGCGGCAATGTGCACGGCATGCCCGTGGCCTGCCTGTGCGGTCTGGGCCCGCCCGAGCTCACCGGCCTGGCCGACATGCCCGGCGGCGGCCCGGCCCTGCGGCCGCAGCAGGTGCGCCAGATCGGCATCCGCAGTGTCGACGCCGGTGAAAAGCGCCTGGTGCACGAACAGGGGCTGGAGGTGTTCGACATGCGCGCCATCGACGAGATCGGCATGCGCCAGGCCATGCAGCAGGCCCTGGCCGGCATGGACGACCAGTCCCACCTGCACGTGAGCTTCGACGTGGACTTCCTGGACCCGGCCATCGCCCCCGGCGTGGGCACCACCGTGCCCGGCGGCCCGACCTACCGCGAGGCCCAGCTGTGCATGGAGATGATCGCCGACAGCGGCCGCCTGGCCTCGCTGGACATCATGGAACTGAACCCGGCCCTGGATGTGCGCAACCAGACGGCGGAGGCGGCCGTGGACCTGGTCGAATCACTGTTCGGCAAGAGCACGCTGATGCGCGTGCCCCCGCTGAAATAACTTCAGCGCTTGACGACTGCGAGCCGGCGCAGCAACTGCTGCACGATGTCGGTCTGCATGTTGCGATACAGCAGCGCCTCTTCGGCCTCCTTGGCCAGGGCGATGGTTTCGTTGTAGCTGATGTCGCGCTGTTGCAGCAGCTCGGTCTCGGGCAGGAGTTCGGCGCCGGTGGAGCTGCGCACGCGAAACTTCACGCGCAGCCGCAGCTGCAGCTCGCGCACCTGGCCCGAGGCGTTCTGCCCCACGACCACGCGCTCGCGCTGCTCGGACAACAACTCCAGCCCGACCTGGGCCTTGGGCAGGTCGGCCATGTCGCGCAGCACCGTGAGCTTGGAGCCGGACCCATCCAGCGTACGCTGCAGTTCGCGCGCCAGCGTCGAGCTGGGAGGCGCGGCGATGAACAGCGTATCGAATGTGAACTCGGGCACACCGCGCAGGCGGAAGCCGCAGGCCGTGAGCAAGGCGGCAGGTGCCAGCAGGAGCAGGGTGCGCTTGTTCATCATGGTCATACCACCACGTTCACCAGGCGCCCCGGCACCACGATCACGCGCTTGGGCGCGGCACCGGCGGCCTGGGCGATGAAGGCCTCGCTGGCCAGCGCCAGGCGTTCGATCTCGGCCTTGTCGGCCTGGGCCGGCACGAGGATGGAGCCACGCAGCTTGCCGTTGACCTGGAGCATGAGCTCGATCTCGTCCTGCACCAGCGCACTGGCATCCACCTGGGGCCAGGGCGCATCGAGCAGCTCGCCGAGCGCACCGGCATAGCCCAGCGTGGTCCACAGCGTGTGAGCGATGTGGGGCGTGGCGGGGTACAGGCTGCGCAGCAGGATGCCGAAGCCCTCAATCAATGCCACCTGGGCGCCGGCCGAGTCGGTGGCCTTGAAGTCCTCCAGCGCGTTGATCATCTTCATCGCGCCCGAGACCACCGTGTTGTACTGCATGCGCTGGTAGTCGTAGTCCACCTGCTTGAGCACGCTGTGGATCTCCAGGCGCAGGGCCTTGGCCTCCTTGCCGAACTGCACGTCGGCCAGGCTGCTGGCACCGGCCACGCTGGCCAGTGCCGCATCGCGGTCGATGGCGGCGAGCTTGAAGCCAAAGTTCCACACCCGGCGCAGGAAGCGGTAGCTGCCTTCCACGGCGGCATCGTTCCACTCCAGCGTGGCTTCGGGCGGGGCCGTGAACATGGTGTACAGGCGGGCCGTGTCGGCGCCGTACTTCTCGATCAGGTCCTGCGGATCGACACCGTTGTTCTTGGACTTGGACATGGTGCCCACGCCCTCGTAGTCGATGGCCGTGCCCACGGGCAGGTCGCCCACGGCATTCACCAGCTTCGCGCCGATGATCTTGCCTGCCTCGTCGTGCAGGTGCTCGACGTCGTGCGGCCAGAAATACTCCTTGCCGCCCTTGTCGGTGCGGCGCGAGTAGATGTGGTTGAGCACCATGCCTTGCGTGAGCAGCTTGGTGAAGGGCTCGTCGACCGTCACCAGCCCCAGGTCGCGCATGACCTTGGTCCAGAAGCGCGCGTAGAGCAAGTGCAGGATGGCGTGCTCGATGCCGCCGATGTACTGGTCCATGCCGCTGCCACCGGTGGCAACCTGCTGGTCGCGCATCCAGTAGGCCGTGCCGTCGGCCACCATGGCGTCGGCATTCTTCGGGTCGCAGTAGCGCATGAAGTACCACGAGCTGTCCACGAAGGTGTCCATGGTGTCGGTCTCGCGCCGCGCGGCCTTGCCGCAGACGGGGCAGACCACGCCGGCATGAAAGCCCTCGTGCTTGTGCAGCGGGTTGCCCGAGCCGTCGGGCACGCAGTCGGTGGGCAGCACCACCGGCAGGTCCTTCTCGGGCACGGGCACGGCGCCATGCTCTTCGCAATGGATGATGGGGATGGGCGTGCCCCAGTAGCGCTGGCGCGAAACGCCCCAGTCGCGCAGGCGCCAGGTGGTCTTGGTCTCGCCCAGGCCCTTGGCATGCAGGGCGTGGGCCACGGCGGCCACAGCCTCCTTGTAGCCCATGCCGCTGAAGCTGTCGGAGTTGATGGTCACGCCGCGCTGCTTGTCGCCGTACCAGTCGTTCCACTGGTGGTAGTCGAAGTGCTCGCCGTCCACCAGCACCACCTGCTTGATTTCCAGGTCGTACTTGAGGGCGAAGGCGAAGTCGCGCTCGTCGTGCGCGGGCACGCCCATCACGGCACCGTCGCCATAGCCCATGAGCACGTAGTTGCCCACCCACACCGGAATCTGCTCGTCGGTGATGGGGTGGGTCACGAACAGGCCGGTGGGCTGGCCCTTCTTTTCCTGCGTGGCCAGCTCGGCCTCGGTGGTGCCGCCGCTCTTGCATTCCTCGATGAAGGCTGCGAGCGTGGGGTTGTTGCGCGCCGCATGGGCCGCCAGCGGGTGCTCGGGCGCCACGGCGCAGAAGCTCACGCCCATGATGGTGTCGGCACGCGTGGTGAAGACGTACATGCGGCCATCGCCGATCAGCGCGCCGTCGTCACCGCGGATGTCGTGCGGGAAGGCGAAGCGCACGCCTTCGCTCTTGCCGATCCAGTTCTCCTGCATGAGCTTGACGCGCTCGGGCCAGCCAGGCAGCTTGTCGCCGGTCACGAAGTCCAGCAGTTCTTCGGCGTAGTCGGTGATCTTGAGGTAGTAGCCGGGGATCTCGCGCTTTTCCACCGTGGCGCCGGTGCGCCAGCCCTTGCCGTCGATGACCTGCTCGTTGGCCAGCACGGTCTGGTCCACCGGGTCCCAGTTCACGACCTGGGTCTTGCGGTAGGCAATGCCCTTGTCCAGCATCTTCAGGAACAGCCACTGGTTCCAGCGGTAGTACTCGGGGTCGCAGGTGGCGACCTCGCGCGACCAGTCGATGGCCAGGCCCATGGCCTGCATCTGCTTTTTCATGTACGCGATGTTCTCGTACGTCCACTTGGCGGGCGGCACGCCGTTCTTGAGCGCCGCGTTCTCGGCCGGCAGGCCGAAGGCGTCCCAGCCCATGGGCATGAGCACGTTGTGGCCGTTCATGCGCAGGTAGCGCGTGAGCATGTCGTTGATGGTGTAGTTGCGCACATGGCCCATGTGCAGCTTGCCGCTGGGGTAGGGCAGCATCGAGCAGGCGTAGAACTTCTTCTTGTTCGCGTCTTCCGTCACGCGGTAGGCATCGCGGGCGGTCCAGTGGTCTTGCGCGGCGCGCTCAACCTCTTGGGGAGAGTATTTGTCTTGCATGGAGGCTCGGGTCAGAATGGGGTGCAGCCACAGGACTGCGCTGCGCGGATTTTAGGCTGTCGGGCGCACCACCCTGCGCGCATGCCCTGCCAGCCGGCTTTCAGGGGTTTTTCGGGGCCGTGGCAGCCGCCTGTGGATCGGCCACGAAGCCGATGCGCTGCAGGCCGGCCGCATGGGCCGCCCCCATGATCTCGACGATGCGGCCATAGGGCACGGCGGTGTCGGCGCGCAGCTGTACTTCGGTGTCGGGCTCTGCAGCGCCGATGCGCTGCAGGCGCTCGGCCAGCGCGGCCTGCGCCAGCGGCTGGTCATCGAGGTAGGCCTGGCCGGTGCGGTCCACCACCAGCGTGAGGGCCCTGGCGGGGGCGCCCGGCGCGGCGCCATCGGCGCGCGGCAGGTCCAGGCGGATGGCGCTGGCCATGAGCGGCGCGGTGA
Source organism: Acidovorax sp. LjRoot118 (assembly GCF_964253575.1). NCBI lineage: Bacteria > Pseudomonadati > Pseudomonadota > Betaproteobacteria > Burkholderiales > Comamonadaceae > Acidovorax > Acidovorax sp. LjRoot118. The sequence continues at coordinate 6,581,535 of NZ_CAXURB020000001.1, read as the reverse complement.
GGATGAAGATCACCACCAGCACCAGCATCACATCGACCAGCGGGGTCATGTTGATGTCACTCATGGGCGCCGAGCCCTGGCTGCGCTCCAACCGGCCGAAGCTCATTCCCCGCCTCCCGGACGGAAAAGCCCGCCCTGCGGGGTGCCACCGGCTGCGGTATCGATGCGCAGCTCGCGCAGGTCGCGCGCTAAGCCTTCGAGGTCGGCTTCGATGCGCCCGATCAGGCGCCCACAGACGTTGTAGGCCAACACGGCCGGAATGGCCACGGCCAGGCCGGCGGCGGTCATGACCAGGGCTTCACCCACCGGACCGGCCACGCGGTCGATGGTGATCTGCCCGGCGCCGGCCATGGCCGAGAGTGCATGGTAGATGCCCCACACCGTACCCAGCAAGCCCACGAACGGCGCGGTGGAGCCCACGGTGGCCAGCAGCACCTGGCCGAACTGCAGGCGGCCCAACACCGCGTGCAGTGCGTCGCGCAGCACGCGCGTCAGGCGCTGGGACAGGCTGCCCATGGAAGCCAGCGCTGCCGGGGATGCCTGGTCGGCCACGGTGTTCACGGCCTGCACCATGGGCAGCACCAGGGCCAGCCGGTCGAAAGTCTGCAGGCGCAGCGCGGCGTCCTGCAGCGAGGGGGCCTGCCAGACCGCAGCCACGCAGCGCGCCACGTCGGCACTGGCGCGGCGCAGCAGGCGCAGCTTCCAGACGATCACCACCCAGCTGGCGACGGACATGCACAGCAGCACCAGGGCGGTGGCCTGCGTGACCGCATCGCCCTGGCGCCACCAATGGAGTGCATCCATGCGCTTGAACAGCCTGTTTGTTTACTTCAGGTTGAGCACGTCGAACATGTCGTGCAACCCGGTCTTGTGCGCGGCCAGGTAGCGCACGGCGCGCAGGCTGCCCTGGGCATAGGTGGTGCGGCTGGACGATTTGTGCGTGATCTCGATGCGCTCGCCGATGCCGGCGAACAGCACGGTGTGGTCGCCCACGATGTCGCCGCCACGGATGGCGGCAAAGCCGATGGAGGAAGGATCGCGCTCGCCGGTGATGCCTTCGCGGGCGTAGACGGCGCATTCCTTGAGGTCCCGGCCCATGGCTTCGGCGATGACCTCGCCCATCTTGAGCGCGGTGCCCGAGGGCGCATCCACCTTGTGGCGGTGGTGGGCTTCGATGATCTCGATGTCGTAGCCGATGGCCATGGCCTTGGCGGCCATCTCCAGCAGCTTGAGCGTGACGTTGACGCCGACGCTCATGTTGGGCGCCATGACCACGGCCGTGCGCTGCGCCAGGGCCGCGATCTCGACCTTCTGCTCGTCGGAGAAACCGGTGGTCCCGATGACCATCTTCACGCCCAGTTCGGCGCACGCGGCCAGATGGGCCAAGGTGCCTTCGGGGCGGGTGAAGTCGATCAGGACGTCGGCGTTCTGCAGGCCCACCCGCAGGTCGGAGGTGATGGCCACGCCGCTGGCATGGCCGAGGAAGGCGGTGGCGTCCGAGCCGATGCCGGGACTGGCGGCCACGTCCAGTGCGCCGGCGAGCACGCAGTCATCGGTGGCACGCAGGGCCTCGATGAGCATGCGGCCCATGCGGCCCGAAGCGCCGGCCACGGCCACGCGCACGGGGGTGGAGGCAGTCGATGTGTTCCCTGGCATGTGTTTCCTGGTATCGCAAAAAAGGGGGTCCGCAGACCCATGTCAATCCATCAAAAAGCCCGCAGGGGGCTGGCTGGACGCTCAGCGCCCAGGCGCCTCAAGGGGCGGGTAGCGCGCCGGCGCGAGTTCCTGCGGTGCTGCGTCGGCAGCCTTTTCGGCAGGGGTTTCGGCTTTGCGCGCGGGATAGCGCGACAGCTGGTCCGGCGTGGCTTCCAGCACCGGCACCTTGCCCTTGCCGGTGCGGCCGCCGTCCAGCGAAGCGACGAATTCAGCCTCCGACGGCATCTCGTCGCCTTCCGAGCGGGCCAGCACGTCGCCCTCGAAGAACACCGTGAGCTTGCGGGTCTGCAGCTCGGCCGATGGTTTCTTCAGGGTGAAGACATACTCCCAGCGGTTGGAATGGAACAGGCTGGTCACCAGGGGCGTGCCCAGGATTTCACGCACCTGCTGGCGGCTCATGCCGGGCTTCAAGGCCTCGACCTGTTCGCGCGAGACGAAATTGCCCTGCACGACGTCGATCTTGTACGGCGTGACCACGGTGGCCAGGCGGCGGCTGGCGCCGTCCAGGCTGCCGCACCCTGCCAGGGTACCGACAGCGGCACCCACCAACAGGATCCAGCCCAGGCGGGCATTGATACGGGCTTTGACTGGCATGAGGGAAAGAGCAGAGGATATGATCAAACCATTGTAGCGGCAGCCTCTCTCCCCTTCCCGGGCCACCGGCAACCAGGACCAATCCATGACCAACATCGACGAACTCAAAAGCACCGGCCTCAAGGCAACCCTGCCCCGCCTGAAGATCATGGAGATCTTCCAGAAAGGCGCACAGCGCCACATGACGGCGGAAGACGTGTTCCGCGTGCTGCTGGAAGAGCGCTCGGACATCGGCCTGGCCACCGTGTACCGCGTGCTCACGCAGTTCGAGCAGGCGGGCATCCTGATCCGCAGCAACTTCGAGAGCGGCAAGGCGGTGTATGAGCTCAACGAGGGACAGCACCACGACCATTTCGTGTGCACGTCCTGCGGCAAGGTGGAAGAGTTCTACGACCCCGAGATCGAAAAGCGCCAGCAGATCGTGGCCAAGGCCAAGGGCTGGCTGGTGCAGGACCACACCATGGCGCTGTACGGCCAGTGCGCCGCCTGCGCCAGCAAGAACGCCTGAAGTCCGCAGCCCTGCGGGCCGCGCCTGGCTTCAGCCTCCGGTATCGCGCTCCATGGCGCGGCGATGGCGCTCCACGAATTCCTGGTAGGTATCGATCCCGCGCAACTGCAGGATGGTGTTGCGCACGGCGGCTTCCACCAGCACGGCGATGTTGCGGCCGGCCACCACCTGGATCACCACCTTGAGCACAGGCACGCCAAGCACGTCCTGGGTGAGTGGCTCGTAGGGCAGACGCTCGTAGTCGCGCTCCAGCGTCTCCTTGCGCACCAGGTGCACGATGAGTTTGAGGCGCATCTTGCGGCGCACGGCCGTCTCGCCAAAGATGGCGCGGATGTCCAGGAGGCCGATGCCGCGCACTTCGAGCAGGTTCTGCAGCAGCTCGGGGCACTTGCCCTCGATGGTGGTCTGGTTGATGCGAAACAGGTCCACCGCATCGTCGGCCACCAGGCCGTTGCCGCGCGAGATCAGCTCCAGGCCGAGTTCGCTCTTGCCCAGGCCCGACTCACCCGTGATCATCACGCCCAGGCCCAGGATGTCCATGAACACGCCGTGCATCGTGGTGCGGTCGGCAAAGTGCTTGGACAGGTAGGCCCGCAGCACGTCGATCACGAAGGCCGAGGACTCGTGCGTGGAGAACATCGGGATCTGCGCACGTTCGCACATCGATACCAGCGCATCGGGCGCGGTCTGGCTATCGGCCAGCACCAGCACCGGCGGCTCCAGCGTCACGATGCGGGCGATGCGGCGCTTGCAGTCGTCGGGCGAGGCGCTGCTCAGGTACGCGATTTCGCGCTCACCGAGGATCTGTACCCGGTAGGGGTGGATGTAATTGAGGTAGCCGACCAGGTCGGCGCCCGAGCGCGCAGAGCGCACGGCGACTTCGTCAAAGCGGCGTTCTGAAGCGCCGAGGCCCGCGACCCATTCCCATTTCAGGGGGCCGCGGAATTCCTCGAACAGGACATCGGCGCTGACAACATTGGGCTTCACGGCAGAAGGCGGGTGCGCGATGCCGGCTCGGCTCAGGCGGCCTGGGTGGACTGCCAGCCGGCAATCATGCCGTGCAGTTCGGCCGCATCGGTGCTGGCCTTGAGCTTTTCGCGCAGGACCGAGTCGCTGAGCAGTTCGGCGATCTCCGAGAGGATTTCCAGGTGCTTCTGGGTCGCCGCCTCGGGTACCAGCAGAAAGATCAGCAGCGCCACCGGCATTTCGTCGGGGGCGTCGAAGCCGATGGGATGGGCCAGCTGGAACACGGCGGCCATCGGGGCCTTGAGGCCCTTGATGCGGCCGTGCGGGATGGCCACACCGTGGCCCAGGCCCGTGGAGCCCAGGCGCTCGCGCGCAAACAGGCTGTCGGTGATCAGGGCACGCGAGAGCCCGTGCTGGCTCTCGAACAGCAGACCCGCCTCTTCAAAAGCACGCTTCTTGCTGGTGGAGTCCACGCTCACGAGCACTTGGGCGGGAGGCAGGATGGAGGCGAGTCGGTTCATGGTCAGAGGTAACAATTATGCACATATTGGCAAAAACCCTGAGCAATTTACAAGGGGCCACAAAAAAACCGCCTCCAAGGGCGGTTGCTGTGGCCCGCAATGCAACGCTCAGGCGTGCATTTCGCGCTTGGCAGCTTCGTGGTGGTGGTCCTGCAAGCGGTCCTTGTGGCGCACCACCTGGCGGTCCATCTTGTCGACCAGCTCATCGACCGCAGCATACAGGTCGGAGTGGGAGCTTTCGGCAAACAGGTCGTTGCCCTTCACATGGATATTGCATTCCGCTCGCTGGCGCTTTTCCTTTTCCTTTTGCTTCTCTACTGTCAGCAGCACCTTGACATCTACTACCTGGTCGAAATGGCGATTGATCCGGTCCAGCTTAGTGGTCACATAACTGCGCAGGGCTGGGGTAACTTCGAGGTGGTGACCGCTGATCGTCAAGTTCATAAATAAGTCTCCTGTGGCTCTCGGTGGAACAAATGCCGCCCTGGATCAGAGGTGCGGCCCGGCGAACTTGGATGCATCCATTGACGGGTTCACTATGCCCCTGCTGTCATCGAAATGCAATCCCATACCGCCCCTGCCCGCTGGGTTATGCCGGCCAAGGTGCCAGCGGCCCGAAAAGGGCGCACAATGGCTGAGTTGGCGGGGGAGCACCTCCCCCTTTCGCCTCGCGACTCAAGCCTTGGCTGCAGTCACCGGCGCTGCGCCATGCAGCACCAGCCGCCCCACCACCATGATCGACAGCACGCTGGCAACGGTGCCCACCACAGCGGCCATCCAGTAGCCCTGCACCAGCCCCTGGGCATCGCGGCTGATCAGCACACCCCCCACCAGTGACGCCACCCCCATGGCAGCAGACTGCACCGAGGCATTGAGCGTCATGAATGTGCCGCGCAGTTGCGGATTGGCGGCCGAGGTGATGATGGCCATGCCCGGAATCATGCGCCCGCTCATGAAGGCAAACATCAGCGTGGACACGATCAGCACGGTCCACAGCGGCACCCCGTGCACCAGCGTGATGCCCAGCAGGCAGGGCCCGACCGCCAGGGCCAGCCAGCGGAAGGTGGCCACCTTGCCGCGCGCATCCGTCAGGCGCCCGAACAGGCGTGCCGTGAACAGCGTCACCACCCCGCCGCACAGGTAGATCAATGGCACCTGGTCGGTGCGCACGCCGGCATTGGCCTGCATGTAGATAGTGATGTAGGGGATCACCGTGAAGCCCGTGAACATCAGCAGGCCCGAGAACACGAAGGCCCGCCGGTGGTTGGCGTCCCGCAGCACCTCGGCGATGCCGCCCAGCGCCGTGCGCTGCTGGCCTGCGGCCAGATGGGCGTTCATGGTGGGCAGCGTACGCGCGGCAAACACCAGCAGCAGCAGGCACATGGCGGCGATGGCGAAGAAGGGCATGTGCCAGCCTCCGTACTCGGCGAACACCAGCCCCAGCGGCACCCCGGCCACCGTGGACACCGAGAACGAGGTCATCACGATGCCCATCGCCCGCCCGCGCCGTTCGAAGGGAACGACATCGGCCACGACAGTCTGGCACAGGGCCGAGAGCACGCCGCCGAACATGCCGGCCAGCACGCGCGCCACCATCAGCGTGGCGTAGGTGGGCGCCAGGCCGCAGGCCAGCGTGGCCAGGCCGAACAGCGCGTACAGCGCCAGCAGCAGCCGCTTGCGGCCAAAGCGGTCGATGTAGGTGGAGGCCAACAGCCCCGAGACACCGGCCGACAGCGTGTACGCCGATACCAGCAGGCCGAACTGCGCGTCGCTGATGGAAAAAATGCGCGTGAGCTGCGGGCCCAGCGGCATCATGATCATGAAATCCAGGATGTGGGTGAACTGCACGCCCGCCAGGGTCAGCAGCAGCCACAGTTCGCGGCGGGGAGTGAGGGGATGGGAAGTGGGCACAGGGGGTGGCCGGCAAGGGCATGGTGAAAGCAAGCCCGGCAGTGTGCCGCCCCTCGGGGACCCCCACAAGCCCCTGCCCGGCCGCAGCACCCGCCCCGGCGCGTAAAATCGGCTTGTTGTACAGAGAACGTGGCCGCGCGGGTGCGCGCCCTCCCCTTCCCCAGGCCTGACTGCAGCGGACACCGACTGCCCCATACCGACACCATGACCCAGCCCAGCTCCAACGCCCTGCACACCTCTGCCCTGACCTCGCTGCCCCTGCTCGCACGCGGCAAGGTGCGCGACAACTACGCCGTGGGCGACGACCGCATCCTGATGGTGGCCAGCGACCGCCTCTCGGCCTTCGACGTGATCATGGGCGAACCCATCCCCGGCAAGGGCGAGCTGCTCACGCAGATGGCGCTGTTCTGGTTCGACAAGCTCGGCCACATCTGCCCCAACCACCTGACCGGCGACGCCCCCGAGAGCGTGGTCACCCCGGCCGAGGCGCCGCAGATCCGCGGCCGCTCGATGCTGGTGCAGCGCCTGCAACCCATTCCGGTCGAGGCGGTGGTGCGCGGCTACCTGGCCGGCAGTGGCTGGAAGGAATACCAGGAGTCGCGCTCGGTCTGTGGCGTGCCTCTGCCAGAAGGCCTGACCAACGCGGCCAAGCTGCCCGCGCCCATCTACACCCCGGCCGCCAAGGCCGCAGCGGGCGAGCACGATGAGAACATCACCTTCGAGCGCACCGTGGAGATGATCGGCCTGCCCCTGGCCACGCAGATCCGCGACCTGAGCATCGCCATCTACCAGGCCGCCGCCGAGATCGCGCTCACCAAGGGCATGATCATTGCCGACACGAAATTCGAATTCGGCCTCGCGCCCGACGGCACCTTGGTGCTGATGGACGAGGTGCTCACGCCCGACAGCTCGCGTTACTGGCCCGTGGAAGGCTATGAAGCGGCGCTCGCAGCTGGCCAGAACCCGCCGAGCTACGACAAGCAGTTCGTGCGCGACTGGCTGGAACAGGCCCAGGTCAACGGCAAGCCCTGGGACAAGACCCCACCCTCGCCGCGCCTGCCGCGCGAAGTGATTGAAAAGACCGCGGCCAAGTACCGCGAGGCGCTGGAACGCCTGGTCGGCTGATTCCCTGGTCACGGCAACGAAAAAGGCTCCCGAGGGAGCCTTTTTGCATGGGGGGGCGCTGGTCAGCTGAGCACGACGCTCGACAGGCGGCGGCGGTAGGTGGCCACCACCGGATCGTCCGGCGGGATCTGGCCATCGGCCACCTTGGCCTTGGGCTGCTCGATGATCTCCAGGATGGCGACGTAGGTCTTGCGCGCCACCTCCTCGCCCCAGGCCTTGTCGCGCATGAGGATCTCCAGCAGTTCGTCCATGGCGTCGGTCCAGCGCTGCTCGGTGATGAGCCAGCGCGCCTGTGCCAGGCGGGCATCGAAGTCGCGCTTGTTGGCGGCAATCTTCGCGTCGAACGCGGCAGTGTCGCCCGCGCCTTCGCTGGTCAGCACCGCATCGATGGCATCCATCCAGACCTTGAGCGCGGCGATCTTGCGCGAATTGGGGGCCTTGGCGATCACCGGAGCAAAGGCCACCTTGGCGTCGTCGTCACGGCCCAGTTGCAGCAGCAGCTTGACGTAGTCGAAGCGGGCGTCGTCGTTGCCCGGGTCGGTGGCCACCGCGTGCTGCAGCTTCTCCAGCGCCGTGTCGGTGTCGCCTTCGGCCAGGGCGTCCAGGGCTTCTTCCTCCTGCTCCTCGGCTTCCAGGACTTCGGCGGTGGGCAGGTGCTTGTCGAGGAACTCGCGCACCTGGCCCTCGGGCAGGGCCCCCATGAAGCCGTCCACGGGCTGGCCGTTCATGAGCAGCACGCAGGTGGGAATGCTGCGAATGCCGAACATGCCAGCCAGTTGCTGCTCCTGGTCGGAGTCGATCTTGGCCAGCTTGAAGCGGCCGTCGTACTCGGTCTCCAGCTTCTCCAGCACCGGACCCAGCGACTTGCAGGGGCCACACCAGGGCGCCCAGAAATCCACCAGCACAGGCACTTCCATCGAGGCGGCAATCACCTCGGCTTCAAAATTTTCTACGGTGACATCAATCATGGTCGGGGGCCCAGGGCCGGTGAAGCAAGTTGGCGCTATTTTGGCGCATTGAAACAACCCCATGGCAGGGGGGCCATCGCAAATCGTAAAATCGGGGGTTCCACCTACAGCGCCGAAGCAGACCCGAGTCCGCCGCAGCGCCCCCACACACACCATGAAACCCATCCAGATCGGCGTGGTCATGGGCTCCAGCAGCGACTGGGAGACCATGCAGCATGCAGTGCAGATTCTTGAGCAATTCGGCATTTCCCACGAGGCACGCGTGGTGTCGGCGCACCGCATGCCCGACGACATGTTCGCCTATGCCGAAGCCGCCGTCGGCCGGGGCCTCAAGGCCATCATCGCCGGTGCCGGGGGTGCCGCCCACCTGCCCGGCATGATCGCCGCCAAGACCACCGTGCCCGTGCTGGGCGTGCCGGTGGCCAGCCGCCACCTGCAGGGCGTGGACTCGTTGCACAGTATCGTGCAGATGCCCAAGGGCATCCCCGTGGCGACCTTCGCCATCGGCACGGCCGGCGCCGCCAACGCGGCCCTGTTCGCGGTGGCCCTGCTGGCCAGCGAGAGCCCCGAACTGCGCCAGCGCCTGGAAGCCTTCCGTGCCGAGCAGACCGAAGTGGCGCGCAACATGACCCTGCCCCCCGCTACTGCATGACCACGCTGTCTGCCCCCCTCCTTCCAGGATCGACCCTGGGCGTCCTTGGCGGCGGCCAACTCGGCCGCATGTTCGTGCACACGGCCCAGGCCATGGGCTACTTCACCGCCGTGCTCGATGCCGACCCCACCAGCCCCGCCGGGCTGGTGAGCCACCACCACATTGAAACGGGTTACGAAGACGCGGCTGGCCTGGCCGAGCTGGCCCGCGTGGCCGATGCGGTGACCACCGAATTCGAGAACGTGCCCGCCACCGCCCTTGCGGCCCTGGGCGCGCTGCGCCCCGTGTCGCCCGCTGCGGGTGCCGTGGCCGTGGCGCAGGACCGCGCACAGGAAAAGGCCCATTTCGTGCGCTGCGGCGTGCCGTGCGCGCCCTATGCGGTGATCGAGACGGCCGCGCAACTGGCGGCCGTCCAAGCCGACCTGTTGCCCGGAATCCTCAAGACCGCGCGCATGGGCTACGACGGCAAGGGCCAGGTGCGGGTGAAGACTGCGGCCGAACTCGCGGCCGCCTGGGATTCCGTGGGCCAGGTGGCCTGCGTGCTCGAAAAGATGCTGCCGCTGGCGCTCGAATGCTCGGTCATCGTCGCGCGCGGGGCCGACGGCGCCTGCGTGCACCTGCCGGTGCAGCGCAACCTGCACCGCGACGGCATCCTGGCCGTGACCGAGGTGCATGCCGGCAACCTGCCCGACGACCTGGCACGCCAGGCCATCGCGGGCGCCATCTCGATTGCCACCGGCCTGTCGTACGTGGGCGTGCTGTGCGTGGAGTTCTTCGTGCTGCAGGACGGCGCTCTGGTGGTCAACGAGATCGCCCCGCGCCCGCACAACAGCGGCCACTACAGCCAGAACGCCTGCGATGTCTCGCAGTTCGAATTGCAGGTGCGCACGATGGCCGGCCTGCCGCTCACGCAGCCGCGCCAGCACAGCCCGGCGGTCATGCTCAACCTGCTGGGCGACCTGTGGTTTGCCGCCGACGGCAGCGGGCAGACCCCGCCCTGGGCCGAGGTGCTGGCCCTGCCCGGCACCCACCTGCACCTGTACGGCAAGCGCGAAGCCAAGCCCGGGCGCAAGATGGGGCACCTGAACATCACGGCAGACAGTGCCGATGCGGCACGCGCCACCGCCCTCAAGGCTGCGGCCCTGCTGGGCATTGCGCCCTTCTGACCCGGTCGGACCGCATTCCATGATCCTCGACGGCACTCAGCCCGAATCCATTGCCGCCGCCGCCCGTACGGTGCGCAGCGGCGCCCTGCTGGGCCTGCCCACCGAGACGGTGTACGGCCTGGCAGCCGATGCCAGCAGCGATGCGGCCGTGGCGCAGATCTTCGCGGCCAAGGGCCGGCCCAGCGACCACCCGCTGATCGTGCATGTGGCCGATGCCTCGGGCATCGACCATTTCGCGAGCGAAGTGCCGGCCTTTGCACAGGCCCTGGTACAGGCATTCTGGCCCGGGCCCCTGACCCTGATCCTGCCGCGCCGCGACGGCGTGGCCACAGCCGCCACCGGCGGCCAGGACAGCGTGGGCCTGCGCTGCCCGGCCCACCCTGTCGCCCACGCCCTGCTGGCCGCCTGCGCCGCATCGGGCGACGACAGTGACCTGGGTGGTCCGCCGGTGTGGGGGGTGGCCGCCCCCAGCGCCAACCGCTTTGGCCGCGTGAGCCCTACCACCGCCCAGCATGTCGCCGACGAGTTGGGCGAGGACCTGCTGGTGCTCGATGGCGGCCCTTGCCCCGTGGGCATCGAATCGACCATTGTCGACTGCACGCGCGGCACGCCGGTGCTGCTGCGCCCGGGGGCCATCACGCGCGCGCAGATCACCCGCGCCTGCGGCATCGCTCCGCTGTCCAAGGAAGACCTGCCTGAGCACACCCCGCGCGCCTCGGGCACGCTGGAGGCCCACTACGCCCCGAACGCCAAGGTGCGCCTGATGGACGCCAAGGCCCTGCAGACGGGCCTGGACCTGCTGGGTGCCGATGCGGCCCACATGGCCATCTATGCCCGCGCGGCGCTGCGCACCCGCTCGTCCAAACTGGTCATGCGCCGCATGCCCGATGACGCGACGGCCACAGCCCAGCAGCTTTTTGCGGTTCTGCGCGGCTTCGACGACGAGGGTGTCAAACTGATCTGGATCGAGACCCCGCCCGCCACCCCGGAGTGGGAAGGCGTGCGGGACCGCTTGCAGCGTGCAGCAGCCGCCTGAATACCAATATGCCCGCAGTGTGACAATGCTTTACATGCCTTGACATGGCGTCGTTAAACTAACCCCCCATTTTCTGGAGAAATACATGGCAGCAAATTGGATGCGCCGCACCGTACTGGTGGCCGCATGCGCGTCGGCCGCATTGCTTGCGGCCTGCGGTTCGAGCACGACGGAGTCGGCTTTCAACCCCGAGCGCCTGGTGGCCTTCGGCGACGCCTACAGCGATGTGGGCCAAAAGGGCACGCGCTACACGGTCAACGATGGCAGCGTGAACAACTGGACGCTGCAGATCGCCTCGCGCTACGGCAAGACGCTGGCCGCATCGTCCGCGGCGGGCGGCCGCAGCTATGCCGTGGGCAATGCGCGCGTGGCGATCAAGCCCGACGCCGCAGGCGTCGCGACCACCGCCACCGTGACCGAGCAGATCGACGCCTTTCTGGCCGCCGGCGGCGTTGCCGCGAACGACCTGATCGTCATGAACGGCGGCCCGAGCGATGTGATCGCCGGCATGGCCGCCGTGACGGCCGGCACCCAGAGCACCACCGACATGGTGGCCGCTGCGCGCAAGGCTGGACAGGACTTGGCCACCCAGGTACGCCGCCTGGTCGCTGCGGGCGCCAAGAACGTGGTCGTCACCGGTACCTATGACCTGGGCAAGACGCCCTGGGCCAAGGCCATCAACCGCGAAGCCCTGCTGAGCGATGCCAGCAGCCGTTTCAACGAAGGCCTGCTGGTGAGCATCGTCGACCTGGGCGCCAACGTGCTGTATGTGGACTCAGCCTACTACGTGAACCTGTACGTCGGCACCCCCGCCAACTACGGCTTCAACAACGCCACCACGCCGGTGTGCACCTCGCTGGACACCACCAACGGCATCGGCATCGGTGCCGGCCAGGTCAACTCGGCCCTGTGCACTACCTCGACCCTGGTGGCCAGTGCCAACCAGGATTCCTACGTGTTCGCCGACAGCGTCTACCTGACGCCCAACGCCCACCGCCAGTTCGGCAACTACGCCTACGACCGCCTGCGCGCTCGCTGGTAAGCAAGCCCTGCGGCACCGGCCCATGAAAAAGCCGACCCTTTTGGGGTCGGCTTTTTTTTGGCGGGCCTGGGTCAGAACCTGTACGCGACGCCGATGGCGATCACGTCGGGGTTCAACCGCTTGCTGATCGACTGGCCCGAAGACAGGTGCGTCGTGGTCTTGAGGAAGCTCTTGTAGTAGGCAGCATCCAGCGACCAGCGCTCATTGAAGTTCCACACAAAGCCGACCTGGGGAGTCAGCCCCCACTTGTTGTCCACCGACGCCGTCGTGGGGCGTGAAGGCGTGCCACCGGTCAGGCCGCTCAAGGTGGCCGTGGTGCGGGTCTTGAAGAAGCGGCTGTAGGTCAGGCCCAGGCCCACATAGGGGCGAAAGCGCGCCTCGGGCTCGGCAAAACGGTACTGGGCGAACACGGTGACCGGCAGGACCTTGGTCTCGCCGAGCTTGCCCACGCCCGCGATGGCGCCATCGCCCTCGATCTCGTGCTTGAACGGCAGCGCCAGGGGGACATCCACGGCCCAGTGGTTGGTCAGCATGTAGTTCACGCCGCCTGACAGCGAGGTGGCATTGCCCACGTCGACCTTGGTGCCCGGAAAGCTCGGAGCGCTCAGGTCGCCGCTCCTGACCTGCGGGGCAATGTGCGTGAATCCGGCGCGCACGCTGAACGTGCCCGCCACCTGGGCCGAGGCGCTGGCACCCAGCAAGAGTGCCGCGACAGCCAGACCGGCCTTGGAAAATTGGTGCATGAAAGACTCCTTCGAAGGGATGGAGCAAAGCCGGCTCACAGCCAGCCCGCCCGGGACAGCGAACGCGACACCAGCTGCCCGACCAGTTGGTGGCCATAGGGCGTGGGGTGGAAGCTGTCGGAGAAGCCATAGCTCTTCCACCAGTCCGCACCGCCGGGGGCACCCGCAGGTGGCGCCATGGCCGAGAGGGCTGCGGCCGTGCAGGTGGGGAAGCTGTAGGTCGGCAGGCCATCGCTGCCCACGCCCGTGGCCGGGCAGGCTGGCGTGGTGGCGTTGGTGAGCTGGTACTGGGCCGGGTTGGTCGACTGGTCCTTGAAAGAAGTGTAGAAGTCCACCACCACGATGCGCTCGTCACCGGCCAGGCTGGTGGCCAGTTGCGCGTTGAAGGCCTGGACCCAGCCGTCGAACAGGGCCTCGGCCTGCTTGGCGGCCTCGGCACCGCGCTGGGCGGAGATCGAGGCCAGCACCATCAGGAAGCGGGGAGTGCGGGTGATACCGGGGGCATTCAACACGGCCACGCGGGGAGCGCCCTTGGCGACCGTGTTGGCCTTGATGGTGGCCGCGAACTGCTGTGCCAGCGCCTGCATGTAGGCGCCACCCACCTGGGCCTGGCCTGCGGCACCACCCGCCAGGGCGGCGTTGACCGTGGCCGCAGGCAGCACCGAGCCCAGCACGGCTGCATAGGCCTGGCCATTGTCGGTAGCCGCCCGGAGGTAGGCGCCTACCAGGTCCGCCGCATCGTTGCCGCCCCCGTCGACCAGCACCAGGTCCGAGGCGGTGTAGCCGCCGTTGCCCAGGTCCTTGAGCTGCTGGGTGATGGACACGGGCGAGGTGGGCGCCGTGAAGTTGTTGATCCGCCCGCCGCCCACGGCATAGTTCGAGCAGGCGGCATTGGCGGAAAACGCCGTGCCGTTGAAGACGTAGTGTGCGCACAGCGACTGGCCATAGCTGGTGGCCACGCGCTCGGGCCAGATCGGCGTTGATCCGGCGCCGGTGGCGGCCGTGCCCTGCACGGTGAATTTGTAGCCGAAGGTGCCGCTGTCGGCCAGGCTGTCGCCAGCCACTTTCACCGAGGTCACGGGCGCCGCAGGGGCGGTGTCCGAGCCTCCACCACCGCATGCTGCGAGCAGGCAGGCCGTTGCCAGCACCGAAAGGGCGGTCTTGCATTGTCTTGTGTTCAAGGGAGTTCTCCAGGAAAGAAGATTACAAAAAGCACGACCGTGCTTTTTTGCAACAACCATCCTAACTCCGCATGCGCTTCTTGCCCGCCCGGGAAACTACCAAGCCATGCACCATGAAAAAAGCCGACCCGGAGGTCGGCTTTGGCCCTTGGCGAGACTGCGTCGCTTACTTCACGATGATGTCGAAGGCGGCGCGTGCCTGGGCATGGCAGAACGGTGGCTCATAGGTGCCATGGTAGGCGCCGTAGTAGGTGGCAAAGGCTGCAGAAGTCGGGTCGGTAGGCGCTGCGCCGCCGGGGCCGAAGGTGGCCTGGATGGGCCCGTCCACATCCACCGAGATCACGTTGGTCACGCCGCGGGCCGCGAAATCGGCGGCCATCACGCGCTGGTGCACGGCAGGCGGCACCGTGGGGTCGCCCGAGCCACCGCACAGCAGCACGCGCGACTTGGGCGTCCAGCCCAGGAGGTCGTTCTTCTGGGCGGCCAGGTAGAGCGGGTCGTTCACGTTCGTCTGGCTGCTGGCGAGGAAGGCCGGCTGGAACAGCGCATCGCGTGCCTGGTTGGGCGTGCCGCCCGGCAGCGTGCCCGAGGTCACCAGCGTGGTGTAGTTCATCGTCGGGTTGGGCAGCAGCGTCTCGATATAGTTGGAGTACGGTGCCTTGAAGGCCTGCTTCACATCGGAATAGATGTTGCCGTAGACCTTCTGCCAGGCCGTCACGAGGTAGGGCACGAAGAACTGCACGCCCGCGATCGCGTCTGGAATGCGCAGCGAGCCCGACAGGTTGTAGGGCCCTGCCAAGTGGGCGCCGGCCGCCACATCGAATTCGTTGCCGTAGTCGCGCTCGGCGGCACGGTGCGCGGCCATCGAGGCATGTCCGCCCTGCGAATAGCCGGTGAACAGAATGCGGCCCGACAGGTTGGCCCCCACCGAGCCGGCGACCTTGCGTGCGGCACGCACCGAATCGATCACCGAGGTGGCTTCCGAATCGGCGTGCAGGTAGGGGTGGTAGCTGTAGCCCGACTTGGCAAACCCGAGGTAGTCGGTGGCGACCACGGCATAGCCCTGCGAGGCGTACATGGCGGCCAGCAGGAAGGTCTCGCTGTCCTGCGGGTTGGCCAGGGTGCGGGGCTTCTGCACATCGGTACCCTTGGCATAGGCCAGCAGGGCAGCCTTCTCGCCGTTGCAGCTGCCTGCGGGCACCAGCATCACGCCCGAGGCATTGGTGAGTTCGCCGGCCTTGGCGCCTGCCGTGTAGTAGTTGAGCGCCACGACCTTCACGTCGCACCGTGCCTTGCCGGCAAGGGCCCTGAGGCCGCTGGACGTGGTGCCCGCATCGATCTGGTCGGCCGTCAACGTGGTCAGGGTGACGGGGAGCTCCACTAGGTCGCCGCGTCCGGCGTCGTCGGAGCCTCCGCAAGCGGCGAGCAGTGCCGCTACGGCGGCGATACAGGTCAGGCGAAAGTACTTCATGGTCGCAATCCTCTCTCTATGTGGGCTATGTCGGCGGATGGTAACGCAGCATCGTGCGCGCACCTGCGCCCTAGCGACCATTAGGGAATACGAGTGCCCCAGGACGCCTGGGCGACAGCTGCCTGCCGCGCGCGCCTGCGCCCTACTGGTCGCGCGCGGCCCAGTCGGTCAGCGCATCGAGCACCGGGCGGGCGGCCGCGGCGTTGGCGTGGTTGACCATGGCCACCAGCACGTAGCGCCGGCCACTGGCGCCATCCACGTAGCCGGCAATGGCCATCACGTCGCGCAGGCTGCCGGTCTTGAGGTGGGCCGCGCCACGGGCCTGGCTGCGGCGCAGGGTGCCGTCCACCCCGGCGATGGGCAGGGAGGACACCAGCTCGGGCATCACCGGCGAGGCCCAGGCCGATTGCAGCATGCGCCCCAGGCCCTGCGCGGTGATGCGCGCATCGCGGGAGAGGCCGGCGCCGTTGTCGGCCACGGGCTGATCGGTATCGCCAAAGCGCAGTTGCCACCAGCGGCGCAAGGCGTCGCGTGCACCATCGAACGTGGCAGGCGCGCCCTTGTTCCCCAGCGCCAGCGTGAGGAACACCTGCTGCGCCATGACGTTGTTGCTGTACTTGTTGACGTCGCGCACCACCTCGGCCAGCGCGGGCGAGGTGGCCATGAAGGCGGGTTTGAGCCCGGCCGGCACCTTGCCGTCGCGCACGCTGCCCGTGAGCTTGCCGCCCAACTCGCGCCACATGCCCTCCACCGCGCGCGCCGCAAAGCCGCGCGGATCGGCCGGCGCGATGGGCCACAGGCGCTCGCCGCAGTTGGCCGGGAACACGCCCTGGAAGGCAATGCGCGCCGGGTCGGAAAGCTCAGCGCGCAGGGCGCCGCGCCAGTCGCCGCAGTCCGCCCCGGGGGCGGCCAGCGCCACGGAAGCCTGGCGCTGCACGCCGGCCATCGGCGGGTCGTACTGGATGCGAGCCAGGCCTGCGGCCACGTCCGGCACGAAGGTCATCACCTGCGACTTGTAGTTCACCAGCAGTGCATCGGGCGAGGCGTTGTAGGGCCGCAGGGGCTCGTTGTCAAAGCTGCCGGGGTCCTGCTCGGGCACGTCGAAGGCGGTGCGGTCGAGCACGATGTCGCCCACGATGACCTGGATGCCCTGGCCCTGCAGGCGGCGCAGCAGCAGCCACAGCCGTTCCATCACCAGCTTGGGATCGCCCTGGCCCTGGATGTAGACGTTGCCGCGCAGGCTGCCGTCCTGCACCGTGCCCTGCACGTAGACGGGGGTGTTCCAGGCATAGGCCGGGCCGAGCTGGTCGAGCGCCGCATAGGTGGTGACCAGCTTCATCACCGAGGCCGGGTTCATGGGCACCTGGGCGCGGTGCGCCAGCCGAGGCGCCTGCCGCGCACCGCCCTGGGCGTCGACCACCAGCACCGAGAGCGCCTCGCGCGGCAGGCGCGCACGGGAGAGCGCGGCCTCCACCTCGGGCGGCAGGGGCGAGGGGGTGGGCGCCTGGGCATGGGCGCCGGGAAGCGCCAGGCACCACAGCACGGCCAGCGGGGCGGCAAGGCGCCGCGAAGGCGCGAAGGATGGCTGGGGCAGACAGGTCAACAGGCGTACGGACAACATGGGCAGGGAGTCTATCGCCCACCACCGGCACGGCCTGCCCGGCCCGCCGATAATCCCCCGATGCGCTTCTCTCCCCGGGCCATGGGCCTGCTGGCGGCCCTGGTCACCGTCACCCTCTGGACCAGCTTCATCGTGATCGCCCGCGCCTCGGCGCAGCGCACCCTCACCCCCCTGGACATCACGCTGCTGCGCATTGTGGGAGCCAGCCTGGTGCTGGTGCCCTGGGGCTGGTGGCTGGTGCGCCGGCGCCGTGCGCTGCTGGGTGCCAGCGCCCCCGCCTCCAGCCTGGCCGGCATCTCGCCGTTGCCGCTGACCACCACGGCTTTGCTGGGCATCTTCGGCGGGGTGCTGTACGCGGTGCTGGCCTACGCCGGCTTTTTTCACGCCCCGGCCACCCACGCCGCCGTGCTCATGCCCGGCAGCCTGCCCCTGTGGACAGCCTTGCTGGCGGTGGTCGTGCTGCACGACCGCATCACGCCCCTGCGCGCGATGGGCCTGGCGCTCATCGTGACCGGCGACCTGCTGGTGGGCGGGCGCAGCCTGCTGGCCGGCTTTGCGGGCGGTGATGTGTGGAAGGGGGACGTGCTCTTCATGCTGGCCGCCGCCAGCTGGGCCGCCTACAGCGTGCAGGCACGGCGCCTCGCCGTGGATGCGGTGCAGGCCACCATCGCCATCACGGCCTTTGCGCTGCTGGTGTACGCGCCGGTCTATGGGGTGCTGGTGGCGCTGGGCACGGTCTCCAGCCACCTGGGGCAGGCACCGTGGCGCGAGATCCTGTTCCAGTTGGTCTTCCAGGGCGGTGGCTCGGTGGTCATCTCGGGCATTGCCTTCACGCGCATGATCCAGCACTACGGCCCCGTGCGCAGCACCATGATCACGGCGCTGGTGCCCGGGCTGTCGGCCATCGGTGCGGTACTTCTGCTGGGCGAACCCCTGCACTGGAACCTGGTCGCGGGCCTGGCGCTCGTGACCACGGGTATCCTGCTGGGCGTGCTGCGCAAGAGCCCCGCGCCCGCCGCCCTGCCGCCCTCTTCGCCAAAATCCGCAGCCTGATGTCCCCGCCCGCCACTGCCATGAACCTGCTTGCCTTCGATACCAGCACCGATATCCTGTCCATTTCCGTGCAGCACGGGGACGTGGTGCGCGAGCACACGGGCCCTGGCGGCTCCCAGGCCTCGGCCACGCTGATTCCGGCCATCAACCGCCTGCTGGCAGAGGCCGGCTTGTCGTTCGCCACGCTGGACGCTATCGTGTTCGGCCGCGGCCCTGGTTCGTTCACAGGGTTGCGCACGGCCTGCGCCGTGGCCCAGGGCCTGGCCTTCGGGGCGCGCGGCGGCGCTGGTGTGCCCGTGCTGCCGGTGGACACCTTGCTGGCCGTGGCCGAAGAGGCGCGCCACCAGCATGGCTGCAGCCAGGTGGTGGCCGTGCTCGATGCACGCATGGACGAGGTCTACAGCGCCCGCTGCGAATGGCTGCCCACCGAGAACCGCTGGCTGGCCGATGCGGACTTCGGCCTGGGAGCGCCCGAGACCGTGCAAGTGCCTGCCGGCTGGAGCGTGGCCGGCAATGCGCACGCCCCCTATGGCGAGCGCCTGGCGCCTCTGGCCACGCATGTGCGGGCCCTGCCCACGGCCACCGCGCTGCTGCGCCTGGCGCCGGCCCTGCTGGCCGCAGGGGGGGCTGTGCCCGCCAGCGATGCGCTGCCGCGCTATATCCGCGATAAAGTGGCGAAAACCACGGCCGAGCGGGACGCGTTGCGCGCTGCCCAGGCGGCGGCTCCGATCAACCCCTGAACCAACGACTTCCGCCATGAGCGCCGTACCCACCCCGTCTGCGGATGCCCCCGAGGCGCGCCTGCAAGCCCTCACGCTGTCACAGCTCGATGCCGTGCTGGAGGTGGAGCAGCGCGCCTACACCCACCCCTGGACGCGGGGCAACTTCATCGATGCCATGGCCTCGCGCTACGAGTGCCAGTTGCTGATGGGCGGCGACCAGTTGCTGTGCTACTTCGTGGCCATGATGGGGGTGGACGAGGTGCACCTGCTGAACCTCACCGTCGCCCCTGAATTCCAGCGCCAGGGCTGGGCCCGCGTGCTGCTGGACGCACTCGCCCTGTGGTCGCGCGGCAAGGGCGCCCAGTGGCTGTGGCTGGAGGTGCGCGTGAGCAACCTGCGCGCCCAGCAGATCTATGAAACCCATGGCTTTCGCCGCGTGGGCGAGCGCAAGCGCTACTACCCGGCCTACCATGGCCAGCGCGAGGACGCGGTGGTCATGAGCCTGCCATTGTGAGAACCACCCCATGAGCCTTTCCCTCGATGCGCGCCAGCGCGCCATGCTGCAGGAGATGGGGGTGACCGTGTGGGCCCCCGGCGAGGCCACTGCGGCCCCGCCCGCCGCGGCCCTCGTGGCTGCGCCGGCCGCCCGTGCCGTGCCCGTGCACGATGGCGCAGTGGCCACGGCAGCAAGCCCCGCCCCGCAGGCACCTGCCGAACCCCAGCCAACGCAGGCGAACATCTCCGCACCGGCAGCGCCACGTGCACCCGCAGCCAGCACACCGGTGCCCCCGGCCGCTGCGGCAGCGGCCACCGGCCTCTCGCTCCACGCGCCCCAGGCGCTGTACCCCACGGCAGACCCGGCGCGCACGCCGGCAGGCCTGGGCAGCGGCTGGCTCATCGTGGCCGAAATCCCCCACCCCGCAGAGCCGCTGTCGGGTGATGCCGGCAAGCTGCTGGACAACATGCTGCGTGCCATGCAACTGCACCGCCACCCCCGGGTGTTCCTCGCGGCACTGCAGCGCGCGGCACCCGGTGGCCAGGATGGCAGTGGCAGCGATGCCGACGTGGCGGGGCAACTGGCCGAGGCCGTCGCCACGCTGCGCCCGGCCATGGTGCTGGTGCTCGGCCATGTGGCCGCCCGGGCCGCACTGGCCAGCACCGAGCCCCTGGGCCGCATGCGCGCAGGGCCGCACACCCTGGCGGGCTGCCCGGCCGTGGTCACCTACGACCCGGCTTTCCTGCTGCGCTCGCAGGACAACAAGGCCGCCGCCTGGGCCGACCTCTGCCGGGCACTGGCCACCGTGCGGGCGGCTGCCACCCCCTGAAGCCGAGGTGGCGGGCCCACCCGCAGGCCCTGTCACAGACACACCGGTTGCCCGGTGCGATAATCCGGCGCTTGCATTTTTTAACGGAGAAAGCTCCTTGGAAACCTACCCGAGTTGGTAGCTTTCAGCTCCCCGGCCTGCCGTGGGGTTGAAAGCAACCCCTGAACCCCCACCGCAGACGCCAATTACCAAGGGAGTGAGCCCATGCTCAACATCTTTACGCTTGCCAATGGCCGGCTGTTCCAGGAAGAGATCGAATCTCTGGAAGAGCTCGCCAGGTTCCAGCCGATCTGGGTGGACCTGGAAGCCCCCACGCTCGAAGAGAAGCGCTGGATCAAGCAGCACTATGGCCTGTCCATCCCCGAGGATGCGATGGACGAGGACATCGAGGAGTCCGCCCGCTTCTACGAGGAAGACAACGGCGAGCTGCACATCCGCAGCGACTTCCTGATCGACGACGACGAGAACCCACGCTCGGTGCGCGTGGCCTTCATCCTGAACCAGCACAACGCCAACCTCAAGAGCCGGGGCGTGCTGTTCTCCATCCACGACGAGGACGTGCCCGTCTTTCGCCTGCTGCGCATGCGCGCGCGCCGCGCGCCGGGCCTCATCGAGGACGCCAAGGAGGTGCTGCTCAAGCTGTTCGACGCGGATGCCGAATACTCGGCCGACACGCTGGAGAACATCTACGACGAGCTCGAAGCGGTGAGCAAGCAGGTGCTGGCCGGCGATGTGACCGATACCCGTGCCGGCGAGGTGCTGGCCGCCATCGCACGCCAGGAAGACTTGAACGGCCGCATCCGCCGCAACGTGATGGACACCCGCCGGGCGGTGAGCTTCATGATGCGCAGCAAGATGCTCAACTCCGAGCAGTTCGAGGAGGCGCGCCAGATCCTGCGCGACATCGAGTCGCTGGACAACCACACGGCTTTCCTGTTCGACAAGATCAACTTCTTGATGGACGCCACGGTCGGCTTCATCAATATCAACCAGAACAAGATCATCAAGATCTTCTCGGTGGCCAGCGTGGCGCTGCTGCCGCCCACGCTGATCGCCAGCGTCTACGGCATGAACTTCCAATTCATGCCCGAACTTACGTGGACCTACGGCTATGCCTATGGCATTGCACTGATGGTGGCGAGCGCGGTGGTGCCCATGTGGTATTTCCGCAGGCGGGGCTGGTTGAAGTAGCCCCCCTGTGGCGCTGCGCGCCTTCCCCCCCGAGGGGGGACGCCTCCGGTGGCCCGGCAAAGCCGGATCCACGGTGGCGCTGGTGTGGGGTGTGCCAGTATCGGCGGCTTGCGGTTCGCACCTCAGGCGCTACGCGCCTTCGTGCCAGTTAAGCCGAAATCCTCTCACAACGTTTGCATGAGCCCCCGCACCATGTGCTCCGCGTAGCGGCTGGCGACGGTCTGGACGAAGTGGGCGAAGTCGACGTGGGCGGTGTCGTCGGCGCGGTCGGAGATGGTGCGGATGGCGGCGAAGGGGATCGCGTAGTCCAGGCAGACCTGGGCCACGGCGGCGCCTTCCATTTCGACGGCGAGTGCGTTGTGGCCAGCCGGGCCCAGGCCTTCGCGCAATTGCCGGGCTTCCTGGGCGCTGGAGACGAAGCGGTCGCCGCTGGCGACCAGGCCCTGGTGCACGCGGTGCGCCCCATCGTCCAGACCCGGCAGGCGGCCGGCGCCGGACAGGCAGTTGCGGGCCGCGTCCCGCAGCAGGGTGGACAGGTGCGCATCGCAGTCCAGCCGCGTGCGCGCATAGCCAGGCAGCTCCCAACGCGGGAACAGCGGCGAGGCGTCCATGTCGTGCTGCACAAAGGTCTCTGCCACCACCACATCGCCCACGTTCACACCATCCCCCAGGCCGCCGGCCACGCCGGTGAAGACGATGCGCGCCACGCCGAAATGCTCGATGAGGGCAGTGGCCGTGGTCGCAGCGGCCACCTTGCCGATGCCCGAGAGCGCCAGCACCACGGGCCGGTCGCACATCTCGCCCCGCCAGAAGGAGCGGCCGGCATGGGTGAGGCGCTGCGCGCGCTCGAGCCGGGCGACGAGGCTGGCCTGCTCTTCGGGCAAGGCACTGAGGATGGCTGTGGTCATGGAACTTCGGGCAAAAAGGAAAAAGGCCTGCGGCTGGTGCGATTATTCCAGCCACGGGCCCTTTTGGAACCACTCGCTCCAGGTACCGGATCGCGGCACCCGAAGGTGGTTGCCTGCTACTTCTTGTCGCGCAGCTCGCGGCGCAGGATCTTGCCCACGGGGGTCTTGGGCAGCTCGGTGCGGAACTCGATCACGCGCGGCTGCTTGTAGCCCGTGAGGTTGGCCTTGCAGTACTCCTTGACCTGGGCCTCGGTGAGCGACGGGTCCTTCTTCACGATGACCAGCTTGACGGCCTCGCCGGTCTTCTCGTCGGGCACGCCGACGACGGCGCATTCGAGCACGCCGGGGCAGTTGGCGACCACTTCCTCGACCTCGTTGGGGTAGACGTTGAAGCCGCTGACCAGCACCATGTCCTTCTTGCGGTCCACGATCTTGAAGTAGCCGCGCTCATCCATGATGCCGATGTCGCCGGACTTGAAGTAGCCGTCGTCCGTCATGACCTTGGCGGTCTCGTCGGGGCGCTGCCAGTAACCGGCCATGACCTGCGGGCCCTTGATGGCGATCTCGCCGGGCTGGCCCAGTGTGGTGACCTCGTTGCCTTCGTCGTCCAGCAGCTTCATCGACGTGCCGGGAATCGGCACGCCAATGGTGCCGGTGTATTCCTTGGCCGTCACGGGGTTGCAGCTGGCCGAGGGGCTGGTTTCCGACAGGCCGTAGCCCTCGCAGATGGGGCAGCCGGTCTTTTCAAGCCACAGCTTGGCCACGGCGCCCTGTACCGCCATGCCACCGCCCACCGAGACCTTGAGGTTCTTCCAGTTGACGGTATTGAAGTCGGGGTGGTTGGCCAGGCCATTGAACAGCGTGTTCACGGCCGGGAAGCTGTGGAAGGTGTGCTTGGACAGTTCCTTGAGCACGGCGGGCAGGTCGCGCGGATTGGGGATCAGGATGGTCTTGCCGCCCGTGCGCATGGACAGCATCATGTTCACGGTGAACGCGAAGATGTGGTACAGCGGCAGTGCGCAGACGCTGGTGGGCTGCTCGCCCGAGGGCACCTTGGCCATCACGGGTGCGTTCCAGGCCTCGGACTGCAGCACGTTGGCGAGCACGTTGCGGTGCAGCAGCACGGCGCCCTTGCTCACGCCGGTGGTGCCGCCGGTGTACTGCAAGAGGGCGATGTCGTCGGGGCGGATGTCGGGCTTCTTGAAGCTGCCGCGCGTACCGCGGGCCACCGCGTCGTTGAAGCGCACGGCGCCGGGCAGGTCATAGGTGGGCACCATCTTCTTGACGTTGCGCACCACGTAGTTCACCAGCGTGCCCTTGAGCAGGCCCAGCTGGTCGCCCATGGCCGCCAGCACCACGTGCTTGACGGGGGTGTTGGCGATGCACTGCTGCAGCGTGCTGGCAAAGTTCTCGATGATGACGATGGCCTTGGCGCCCGAGTCCTTGAGCTGGTGTTCCAGTTCGCGCGGGGTGTACAGCGGGTTCACGTTGACCACCACGAAGCCGGCACGCAGGATAGCCGCTACCGTCACGGGATACTGCGGCACATTGGGCATCATGATGGCGACGCGGTCGCCCTTGACCAGGCCCAGGCCCTGCAGGTAGGCCGCAAAGGCCGCGCTCAGCGAGTCGGTCTGGGCGTAGCTCACGTCCTTGCCCATGAAGCTGTAGGCCACACGGCTGGCGTACTTGCTGAACGCCTCGTCCATCAGCGCGACGAGCGAGGGGTACTGCGTGGTATCGATATCGGCGGGAACGCCTTGCGGATAGGCGGCCAGCCAGGGGCGGTCGGTCATGGTGCGTGTCTCTCCAAACTTCTCATTGCAATGGAACCCCGGCATTGTCTCTGCCGGTGCGGGTTCCGTGGGTGGTTAGTTTCCCCTAGGCAGCAGGGCTTTTGCCGTAGCACCCGAAGGGTCTTTCGCCGCGGGGAGGACTGCTCGATGGGCTTACTCGATGGCCTTGCCGATGTCCTCGACGACCTTCTTGGCATCGCCGAAGACCATCATGGTCTTGTCCATGTAGAACAGCTCGTTGTCCAGGCCGGCATAGCCTGCGGCCATGGAGCGCTTGTTCACGATCACGGTCTTGGCCTTGTAGGCCTCCAGGATGGGCATGCCGTAGATCGGGCTGCCCTTGGTGTGGGCGGCGGGGTTCACCACGTCGTTGGCACCGAGGATGATGGCCACGTCGGCCTGGCCGAACTCGCCATTGATGTCCTCCATCTCGAACACCTGGTCGTAGGGCACCTCGGCCTCGGCCAGCAGCACGTTCATGTGGCCGGGCATGCGTCCGGCCACGGGGTGGATGGCGTACTTCACCGTCACACCCCTCTCGGTGAGCTTGGCGGCCAGTTCCTTGACCGCATGCTGGGCACGCGCCACGGCCAGGCCATAGCCGGGCACGATGACCACGGTCTCGGCATTGCCCAGTACGAAAGCCGCGTCGTCGGCGCTGCCGCTCTTGACCGGGCGCTGCTCCTTGGCTCCGCCCGCTGCAGTGGCGGTGTCGCCGCCAAAGCCGCCCAGGATCACGTTGAAGAACGAGCGGTTCATGGCCTTGCACATGATGTAGCTCAAGATCGCGCCTGAGCTGCCCACCAGCGAGCCGGCAATGATCAGCATCGAGTTGTTGAGCGAAAAGCCAATGCCCGCTGCCGCCCAGCCCGAGTAGCTGTTGAGCATGGAGACCACCACCGGCATGTCGGCACCGCCAATGGGGATGATGATCAGCACGCCCAGGATGAAGCCGAGCGCGATCACCAGCACGATGTCGAGCCAGCTTTGCGAGTGCCAGAAGCCGAAGCAGAAGAACAGCACGGCCAGGCCCAGCATCAGGTTGAGCTTGTGCTGCCCCGGGAACTGCACCGGCGCGCCCTGGAACAGGCGGAACTTGTACTTGCCCGAGAGCTTGCCGAAGGCGATCACCGAACCGCTGAAGGTGACCGCGCCGATGAAGGCCCCCAGGGCCAGCTCGATGCGGTTGCCGCCGGGGATGGGCGCATCCTTGGGCACGATGGAGAAAGCCCAGGGCTCGGCCACCACGGCCACCGCGATGCACACCGCTGCCAGGCCGATCATGCTGTGCATGAAGGCAACGAGCTCGGGCATCTTGGTCATCTCGACCCGGTTGGCCATGATGGCGCCGGCCGCGCCGCCGACCACCAGGGCGCCGAGCACATAGACCATGCCTTGCGCCTTGCCGCCCGACAGCTCCACGATGAGCGCGGCGGTGGTGAGCACGGCAATCGCCATGCCCGTCATGCCGAAGACATTGCCGCGGATCGAGGTCGTCGGGTGCGACAGCCCCTTGAGCGCCTGGATGAAGCAGACGCTGGCCACCAGGTAGAGCAGCGTGACGAGGTTCATGCTCATGCCTGGCCTCCTTCAGCCTTGGGGGCGGCTTTCTTTTCCTTCTTCTTGAACATCTCGAGCATGCGGCGCGTCACGAGGAAGCCGCCGAACACGTTGACCGCGGCCAGCGCCACGGCCAGCACGCCCATGCTCTTGCCCAACGTGGTCTCGGTGAGTGCAGCGGCCAGCATGGCGCCCACGATGACGATGGCGGAGATGGCGTTGGTCACCGCCATCAGGGGCGTGTGCAGCGCGGGCGTCACCGTCCAGACCACGTGGTAGCCCACGTAGATGGCCAGCACGAAGATGATGAGGTTGATGAGTGTGGGAGAGACGGCATCCATGGAAATGTGTCCTTCAATTGGCGTTAGGTTCCGGCAGACCAGGGGCCTTTGGCGGCATTCTTCTTGGCGAAATAGGCATCCACAGCGTCGATCAGCTGCTGCTGGGCCGCGTTGATGGGCGGCTCGATCAGAGCTGCCGATCGCATCACGGTCTTGAGCGTTTGCACGTGGTAATCGGTGAACTTGTCGGCGCTGCGCGCCAGCACCTCGGGCAGCTCGGAGAGCGCCAGGGCGCGGTTGCGCAGCAGGTGCGCGCTGGCCACCCAGAGGTTGCCGGCATCACCATCGGTCAGCGCCAGATGATCGCGCAGCAGCACCTGCACACCGGTCTTTTGCTGCACGGTGATGGCGCCGGTGGTCTGCACGGTGGCCAGGGCCAGCACGGCGACCACGTCGACCGGGTGGTCGAGCGCGTAGAGCGGCGGCGTGGTGACCTTTTTCCGCCAGGCACGCCGGTGGAAGAAGGTCAGCGGGTTGAGCCAGCCCACGTCGATGCCGAAGCGCCGCAGGGCCTCCATGGCCATCGTGAAGGTGATGACCAGGCCCAGGATTTGCAGAATGATCCCCATGTTCCGTGCCTCCCTTGGCTTTTTTATTGGGGCAGTGCGGCGGGGAAAGGCGGCACGGCCAGGAATCCATCCATCATGCCGACGCTCACGCGTGCGGCGCGGGCCATCTGCTGGCTCCATGCCTCGGCCGGCATGCCAGCGCGCAGGTAATCGGGCGTGTTGCCTGCCGGCAGCTTCAGCAGGCGCAAGTCCACCAGGGCATTCACCTCGATGTAGGCGCCGCCCTCGGTGGCGTAGCGGTAGTTCAGGTGCGAGTAGGGCTGCGCCAGCGCAGCGCCCCGCTCATTCACCCAGCGGACCAGGCCAGGGTGGGCCTTTTCCATGAAGTGGTCGCTGGTGTGGGCCCAGCGCTTGAAGCGCAGGCAGTCCACGCGCACGGGGCTGCCCGCAGCGGCGTCCTGCACCCACAGGCCCTGCTCCTGGCTGCAGGAAGCCGTCCACAGGGTGCGGTCGCGCGGGTCGCTGCGCTGGTGGGATTGCACCAGCATCACCGCCAGCACTTCGTTGCGGGTGCCGCGCAGTGCCACGGCACGGGTCTGCAAGGGCACGTGGGCGGGCGGCGGCAGTGCCAGGAGGGTCTCGTCGAAGCTGCCCAGGTCTTCCCAGGCCGAGGAGGGCAGCACCACGCGCGTACGCCCGGCGCTGAACTCGGCCGGGCCGGCGGGCATGGGGGCACAGGCGGAAAGAACGGCCAGCGCCAGCGCGGCAGCCAGCAGGCGGGACAACAGGTGCCTCATGCGCGCTTCACCGTGCCTTCGTGGGCCATCAGGCAGGCGGCCACGATGTCGTCCTGCAGGTCCATGTGCAGGGCGCCTTCCTTGTTGATGATGAGCTTGAGGAAGTCGAACACATTGCGTGCGTACAGCGACGAGGCATCGGCCGCCACCAGGGCCGGCAGATTGGTCTCGCCCACCAGCGTCACGCCGTGCTTGACCACTGTCTTGCCAGGCTCGGTGAGCGGGCAATTGCCACCCTGGGGTGCGGCGATGTCGACGATCACCGAGCCGGCCTTCATGGATTGGACCATCTCCTCGGTCACCAGCACGGGGGCTGCGCGCCCGGGGATCAGGGCGGTGGTGATGACCACGTCGGCCTGGGCCACGCGCTTGGCCACCTCGGCCTTCTGGCGGTCGAGCCAGCTTTGCGGCATGGGGCGGGCATAGCCGCCCACGCCTTCGGCGGCGTCCTTTTCTTCCTGGGTCTCGTAGGGCACGTCGATGAACTTGCCACCCAGCGATTCGACCTGCTCCTTGACGCTGGGGCGCACGTCCGACGCCTCGATCACGGCGCCCAGGCGCTTGGCCGTGGCAATGGCCTGCAGGCCCGCCACGCCCACGCCCAGGATCACCACGCGCGCGGCCTTCACGGTGCCGGCGGCGGTCATGAGCATGGGGAAGAAGCGCTGGTAGCGGTCGGCGGCGATCATCACGGCCTTGTAGCCGGCGATGTTGGCCTGCGAGGACAGCACGTCCATGCTCTGGGCACGCGTGGTGCGCGGTGCGGCTTCGAGCGCATAGGCCGTCACGCCGGCCGTGGCCAGCCGCTGCAGGCCGGCGGCATCGAAGGGGTTGAGCATGCCCACCACGGTGGTGCCAGCACGCAGGCGCGGTGCTTCGGCCTCGGACGGGCAGCGCACCTTGAGCAGCAGGTCGGCGCCCCAGGCGCCAGCGGCATCGGTGATCTCGGCACCGGCGGCCTCGTAGGCTGCGTCGGTGACGCTGGCGGCAATGCCGGCACCGGCCTCGATGCGCAGGGTATGGCCCTGGGCCTTGAGTTTCTTGACCGTCTCGGGCGTCACCGCGACCCGGGTCTCTCCGGCCATGGACTCTGCAGGCACACCAATCAGCATGTCGTCTCCTTGCTCAGGGGTAAGGTCAGTGGAATTACTTACTTGCTGACCATGAGCTTACATGAAGAAACTTTGATGCCCGCCGCTTTCGCCTGATGTAGAGAGACTCCCCATCGCAAAGGAGACACTTCGGGCAAGAAAAAAGCCCGCGAGCGCATGGCTGGCGGGCTTTGCGGGGGCGGAACCGGGTCAGTGCACGACCTGGGCCAGTGTGCCGGCGGCGTACTGCCGGGCCACCTGCTGCAGGCTCAGGCCCTTGATCTTGGAACCCTGGCCTTCGCAGCCGAATTCGAGGTAGCGGGCCTTGCAGACCTGCTTGGCGGCTTCGCGTGCGGGCTTGAGCCATTCGCGCGCGTCGAACTTGTCGGGGTTTTCGGCCAGGAACTTGCGCACCGCACCGGTCATGGCCAGGCGGATGTCGGTGTCGATGTTGATCTTGCGCACGCCGTACTTGATGGCCTCCTGGATCTCCTCGACCGGCACGCCGTAGGTCTCCTTCATCTTGCCGCCGTACTGGTTGATGATGGCCAACAGCTCGGCAGGCACCGAGGAGGAGCCGTGCATCACCAGGTGGGTGTTGGGAATGCGCTTGTGGATTTCCTTGACGCGGCTGATGGCCAGGATGTCGCCCGTGGGCTTGCGGCTGAACTTGTAGGCGCCATGGCTGGTGCCGATGGCAATGGCCAGCGCGTCAAGCTGCGTGGCCTTCACGAACACGGCGGCTTCCTCGGGGTCGGTCAGCATCTGGCTGTGGTCGAGCTTGCCTTCGGCGCCGATGCCATCTTCCTCTCCGGCTTCACCGGTTTCCAGGTTGCCCAGGCAGCCCAGTTCGCCTTCCACGGTGACGCCGACCTTGTGCGCCATGTCGACCACCTTGCGGGTTACTTCCATGTTGTATTCAAAAGACGAGGGGGTCTTGCCGTCTTCCATCAGCGAGCCGTCCATCATCACCGAGCCGAATCCCAGGTCGATGGCGCCCGCGCAGATCTTGGGCGAGGTGCCGTGGTCCTGGTGCATCACCAGGGGAATGTGCGGGAAGGCTTCGACGGCGGCCTGGATCAGGTGCTTGATGAAGGGCTCGCCGGCGTACTTGCGCGCGCCTGCGCTGGCCTGCAGGATCACTGGTGCACCCACCTCGTCGGCGGCCGCCATCACGGCCTGGACCTGTTCCAGGTTGTTGACGTTGAAGGCGGGGATGCCGTAGCTGTTGGCAGCGGCGTGGTCGAGCAGTTCGCGCATCGAGACGAGGGGCATGGTCGTGAGGTCCGTTCAGGGTTGATGGGGCGCCATGGATACAGGCAGTTGGCGGTGGTAACCGCTTGGTAACCCTGATTTTACCCGGCCGTCGCCACCGGCGTTGCGGCGAATTCCAGCCGGTAGCAGGTGGTAAAGGGCGCAGGAGCCGGTGCAGGCCCGAAATGCGCGCCGTGTGCTTCAGCCACCCGGCGTACGATCTCGTGCCCCAGGTGCAGGCTGTCCGCCGGTCGCACAGCACGCTGAGACCCTGGGCCGCTGGCACCGTCGTCACAGACCTGGAACCATGCGGCGCCGGAATCGGTAAACCCCATCTGCACAGCGATGCGTGTGCCCTCGGGGGTGTGCTTGAGGGCGTTCTCCAGCAGGTTGCGCAGCGCCAGGTCGAGCAGCACGGAATGGCCCAGCACGGCCACCTGCTCCGGCCCGGCCAGTGCGATCTCGTCGCCCCGCTGCCAGGCGGCCTGGGCGTAGTCGGCGCACACCGCCCGGCCAATGGCGGCCAGATCCAGCGGCGCCTTGGCGTCGTGCAGTTCGGCCCGGCTGGCACGTGCCAGTGCCAGCAACTGATTGAGCACATGGCCGGCGCGCAGGGCGTCCTGCCCGATGCGCGCCACGGCCTGCGCCTGTCCGTCCGCGTCGAGTCCCTTGCCGAGGGCGCCGGCCTGCAGCGCAATCGACGACAGGGGCGTGCGCAGCTCATGCGCCACCTCGTTGGCCAAGCGGCGCTCGCGCGCCAGCATGGCCTGCTGGCGTTCCAGCAAGGTGTTGATGGAGGCCACCACCGACTCGAACTCGCTCCATGCATGGCGCGTGGTCAGGCGCCCGGCACTCGCGGGGTCGAGCACCGCGACATCCCGCGAGAGGTCGTACAACGGCCGCAGGCCCCTGCGGATCGCCAGCCCCAGCGCAATGGCCACGACCGGCAACAACCACAGCCCTGGCTCGACCATTTGCTCGGCAATGTCCTGCGCCAGTTCGTCCCGCTCGCGCAATTCCAGCAGCACCATGATCTTCCGATCCTTGGCCGCATCCCACTGTGAAAAACTGCGCCACATGGACCCCTTGGCTCCCAGGGTGAGATTGGCAAAACCCTCGCTGGCGCTGAAGGGGGGCTCGGGCGCGCTACCGCTCAAGGCCAGCAGCCGCCCCTGCGCGTCCCACTGCACGACGCTGATCGACTGCTGGTAGTCATGGGCCTTGAGCCACGGCGTGGCCGTCCGCTCGGTCATCTGAGGCCCGGCCACGGCCTCGGTGGCGCGCAGGTTGAGCAACAGCGCCGCCACGCTGGCCAGGTGGCCGTCGGTCAGCTCATCGGCTTCGTGGACACCGGTCTGGTAGCCCAGATACACGAAGCTGCCCCACACCAGCGCCAGAGCACCCAGCGACCACAGCAACAACTGCCGTGTCAACGAGGACCGCCTGGACCTTGGCCCCTGGATCAGGGCAGGGGTCACTGCACCGCGCAACGCGGTACCTGCTGGCTCTGCGCGGCCCGGCGCGCCGCTCATGGCTCCTCCTGGGGCATGAAGTAACCGACCCCCCGCATGGTCTGGATGCAATCACTGCCCAGCTTGCGGCGCAGGTGGTGGATATGGACCTCCACCGCATTGCTCTCGATCGCCGCATCCCAGCCATACAGCCGCTCTTCGATTTGCTGGCGCGACAGGACGCGCCCCTTGGCGTCCAGCAGCACCTGCAGCACCGAAAACGCCCTGGGCGATACGTCCACCGGCTTGCCCGACTGGCGGATCGTGCGGGCAGCCGGATCGAGCTCGATGTCACCATACCGGACGGTCGGCGACGCCCTGCCCGCTGCACGGCGCAACAAGGCGCGCAGGCGCGCATCCAGCTCATCCACGTCGAAGGGCTTGACCAAGTAGTCGTCCGCACCCTGGTCCAGCCCTGCGATGCGCTGGTAGATCTGGTCGCGTGCGGTGACGATGAGCACCGGCGTGGCCGGGTCCGGAAGTACAGGGGTAG
Source organism: Acidovorax sp. LjRoot118 (assembly GCF_964253575.1). NCBI lineage: Bacteria > Pseudomonadati > Pseudomonadota > Betaproteobacteria > Burkholderiales > Comamonadaceae > Acidovorax > Acidovorax sp. LjRoot118. Next base: position 6,549,763 of record NZ_CAXURB020000001.1, on the reverse strand, counting down.
AGGACGCACCAGGCGCCGGACTCAGGCGCAGGCGGCGCAGCAGATCGCTGCCATCGCCATCGGCAAGCCCCAGGTCCAGGAGCACCGCATCAAAACGCTCCGCACGCAGCGCCGCCCAGGCTCCGGCCACACCATCGCACACGTCCACTGCATAGCCGCGCTGCAGCAGGTTGGTGCGCAGGCCACTGGCAATGCCGGCATCGTCTTCGACCACGAGTATTCGCATGGGCCCATTGTCGCCGGGCCAGGCGGCCACCGCCAGGGCATTAAGACGGGGTTAAGTGCCGGCTTTTATGTTCCACGCCATGCAAGCCGCCCCCACCCCATCCCATCGCACCGCCTCCTCGCTTCAGCGCAACGCATTCATGTGGACTCTTGCCCTGCTGGTTGGCGTGGCCGCATGGGATGTGCTGGGGCAGGATCTCACGCTGGCGCATGCCTTTGGCGACTCCACAGGTTTCCCCTGGCGCGACCAGTGGTTCTTCGTGCACGTGCTCCATGAAGGCGCACGCCGCCTGGGCTGGGTGCTGGTGCTGCTGCTGGCGTTGAGTGTGTGGTGGCCCAGGGGCGTACTGCGGCGCATCGACGCAAGTGAGCGGCTGCAGATGGCCCTCAGTGCACTGCTGGCACTGGCAGTGGTCAGCATCGCCAAGAACCTCAGCGCCACGAGCTGCCCCTGGGATCTGTCCGAGTTCGGCGGTGTCGCGCGCTATGCATCGCACTGGGCCTGGGGCGTACTCGACGGGGGCGGTGGCCGTTGCTTTCCCGCCGGCCACGCTTCCGCCGGGTTTGCATTCGTCGGCGGCTACTTTGCGCTGCGCCGCAAGCAACCCACCGCCGCACGCTGGTGGCTGGCCGGTTCACTGCTGGCGGGCCTGATTCTGGGTTTGGCCCAGCAGGTCAGAGGCGCTCATTTCATGAGCCACACCCTTTGGACGGGCTGGCTGTGCTGGACCACCGGTTGGCTGTGCGACCTGGCAATGTCCCGCTTGCGCCCTCGCCTGCAGTTCTCTCACTCATTGCCCGCAGAGGAGTCCTCCCATGCTGCCTCTTGAGCTCGACTTGTTCCAGTCGCTGAATGCCAGCGTGGATACCCCTGCGGGCGTGGTGGCGGCTGCCCGCTGGATATCCCAATCACTGCCACTGGCCATGGCTGCGTGGCTTGCGGCCATCGTGGCCCTGGGGACAGGCCGGCAGCGGCGCGCCGTATTGAGTGCATTTGCAGGCATGGCGCTGGCGTGGGTGGGCGCACAAGCGCTGCGCCATGGCGTTCAGGCCCCGCGACCAGCCCAGTTGGGACTGGGCATGCAATGGATCGATCACGCCGCCCGGGCGGGTTTTCCGAGCCTGCATGCAGCAGGCGCTTTTGCACTGGCTGCGGCCCTGTCACTGGGCCGGATGCCATGGGCGGCTGGCGTGGCATGGACCGCCGCGCTGGCCATCGCCTGGAGCCGCGTCTGCCTGGGCGTGCATTTCCCGTCCGACGTGCTGGCGGGTGCACTCACCGGAATGCTGGGCGCCTGGGCCGCCCATCGCGCAGGGCTGGCACTGGACGGCTTTCGGACAGAGGCCATCGGCAGCACAGCCCTGCTGCAGCAAGGGCCGCTCTTGCCGCGAGTGCCGGCCGCGGAACGCCACGAGAGCGAACGGTGAAGCGCAGCGGCAGGCCTGGAGGCCTGCCGCCAGGACCTGCTCAACTCGCGCGGCAGATCTTCAGCATGTTGGTGCCACCCGGCGCCCCCATGGGCTCGCCGCAGGTAATGGCGTAGACGTCGCCCTTCTGCACGATATTGCGCGTCTTGAGGTGGCCTTCGGCCTGCTCCAGCGCGGTGTCGCGGTCAGCGCTGGTATCCATCAGCAGCGGGCGCACATTGCGGTACATGGCCATCTTGCGCTGCGTGGCCACCTTGGGCGTGAGGGCGTAGATGGGGATGTGGATGCGGTGGCGGCTCATCCACAGCGCCGTGGCGCCACTGTCGGTCATGGCCACAATGGCCTTGGCGCCCAGGTGATGGGCCGTGAACAGCGCGCCCATGGCAATGGACTGGTCGATGCGGCCAAAGGTCTGGCCGGTGAAGTCGGCGTCCAGCGGGTGGTCTTCGGCGGCTTCGGCGGCGGCGCAGATGGTGGCCATCTCCATCACCGTTTCCAGCGGGTACTTGCCAGCCGCAGTCTCGGCGCTGAGCATCACGGCATCGGTACCATCGAGCACGGCGTTGGCCACGTCGCTGACCTCGGCGCGCGTGGGCACGGGGTTGGTGATCATGCTCTCCATCATCTGCGTGGCGGTGATCACGACCTTGTCCAGGTCGCGCGCCATGCGGATCATCTTCTTTTGCAGCGCTGGCACGGCCGCATTGCCCACTTCCACGGCCAGGTCACCGCGCGCGACCATGATGCCGTCGCTCACGCGCAGGATGGCTTCCAGGTGCGGGATGGCCTCGGCGCGCTCGATCTTGGCGATCAGGCCCGGCTTGTGGCGGTACTCGGAGGCCGCCACGTTGCACAGTTGGCGCGCCATCTCCATGTCGGTCGCGTTCTTGGGAAAGCTCACGGCCACGTAGTCGGCCTGGAAGCTCATCGCGGTGCGGATATCCTCCATGTCCTTGGCCGTGAGGGCCGGCGCCGTGAGGCCGCCGCCCTGCTTGTTGATGCCCTTGTTGTTGGACAGCTCGCCACCGATCTTCACGGTGGTGAGCACCTCTTCGCCGCGCACGGCATCGACGGTGAGCACGATCAGGCCGTCGTTGAGCAGCAGCACGTCACCGGCCTTCACGTCGCGCGGCAGCTCCTTGTAGTCGAGCCCCACGCCATCGTTGTCACCGGGCTCGGTGCGCGAGGCATCGAGCACGAACGGGGCGCCCGACACCAGCTGCACCTTGCCCTCGGCAAACTTGCCGACGCGGATCTTGGGGCCCTGCAGGTCGGCCATGATGGCCACCTCGCGCCCCGCACGCTGGGCAGCGGCGCGCACGGTGGTGGCCCGGTCGATGTGGTCCTGCGCCTTGCCATGGCTGAAGTTCAGGCGCACCACATTGACGCCCGCACGGATCATCGCCTCCAGCAGTTGCGGATCGCTCGATGCGGGGCCCAGGGTGGCAACGATCTTGGTGGCGCGGCGGGTTTGCATGGGCTTGTCTCTTTCGTCGGTTATGTAATCGAATTTCAATTTTCACACGAAAGCGGTTACATGCCCATTACCAGCCGGCTGGCCGGGCCAATCGACTGGGCGCTGCGCAGGGATGCTGGGCTGCCGAACACGCCCGACTGTTTCCAAAACTGCAACAGTCAGTTCGCGACTGGGTGGTTTTTCTTTGATCACCTGCGGCGTACAGTTCAACCCATCGATGAGCCGAACCCGCAAGGCGATTCACCGAACCCGGTTCAGAGTTGTTTTTGCTCCGGTTTTTTTGAGTCACTTTTTTCTTCCAAGGATTACATCATGAACACGACCGCACGCTTCCTCTCCATCGCCGCTGTTGCCGCTTTCGCTTCTTTCGGTGCTTACGCCGATGAAGCCGATGCTTCGCAATTCGCCACCAAGTTCGAAACCAACCGCACCCGCGCCGAAGTGGCCGCTGAAGCCGCTACCGTGGCACAGACCCGCAGCATCGAGCCCGCTGGTTCGCGTGTCGTGAACTACAAGTCCACCGCCGACCGCGCTGCCGTGCGTGCCCAGGCTGCCGATGCCGTGCGCACCGGCCAGATCTCTTCCGGCGAAATCGGCGCTCTGTAAGCCGCCCCGGATTGAACTGACCCCCTACCCCCAATCAAATCAAGAATCGAGATCACCATGAACAAGACCGCACGTTTCCTCTCCCTGGCCGCTGTTGCCGCTTTCGTTTCCTTCGGTGCACAGGCTGACGAAGCCGATGCTTCGCAGTTCGCCACCAAGTTCGAAACCCAACGCACCCGTGCCGAAGTGGCTGCTGAAGCCGCTACCGTGGCACAGACCCGCAGCACCGAACCCGCTGGTTCGCGTGTGGTGACCTACAAGTCGACGGCTGACCGTGCTGCTGTGCGTGCCGCCGCCGCTGATGCCGTGCGCACCGGCCAGATTTCTTCGGGCGAAATCGGCTCGATGTAAATTCACGGTCAGGCACAAGCCTTCTCGCAAAGGCATGTGCATCCAATACAAACGGGCTCCCTGGGGAGCCCGTTTGTATTGTTTTGTACTAGTACAAATAGCATCAAGCGCGCATCAGCGCCTCGATCTCGTCCGCATCCACCGGCACGCCGCGCGTGATCAGCTCACAACCGGTGGCAGTGACGATGGCATCGTCCTCGATGCGGATGCCGATGCCGTGGAACTGCGCGGGCACGCCCTCGGCCGCGCGCACGTACAGGCCCGGCTCGATGGTCAGCACCATGCCGGGCTGCAGCACGCGGCTCGGGCGATTGAGGATGGTTTCGCCCGAGAGCGGGTCCTTGCGCTCGGTGGTTTTTTCGGCCTCGCCGGGCTCCACATAGCTGCCGCAATCGTGCACGTCCATGCCCAGCCAATGGCTGGTGCGGTGCATGTAGAACGGGAAGTAGGCGCGTTTGTCGATCACGTCCTGCACCGTGCCCACCTTGTTGGCGTCGAGCAGGCCCAGGTCCAGCAAGCCCTGCGCCAGCACGGTGATCGTGGCGTCGTGCGGGTCGTTGAAGCGGGCGCCGGCACGGGTGGCGTCCACGGCCGCGACCTGGCTGGCCAACACCAGGTCGTACAGCGCGCGCTGCGGCCCGGTGAAGCGGCCATTGGCCGGAAAGGTGCGCGTGATGTCGCTGGCATAACCGTCGAGCTCGCAGCCGGCATCGATCAGCACCAGCTCGCCGTCGCGCACGGGAGCGGCATCGGCGCGGTAGTGCAGCACGCAGGCGTTGGCACCGGCCGCCACGATGGAGCCGTAGGCCGGATACTGCGAACCGCCATCGCGGAAGGCATGCAGCAGCTCGGCGTCGAGGTGGTATTCGCGCACGTCCTCGCCGGCACGCAGCATGCGGGCCGAGCGCTGCATGGCGCGGATGTGGCCCTGGGCGCTGATCTCGCTGGCGCGGCGCATGATGTCCTGCTCGTGCGCGTCCTTGATGAGGCGCATCTCGTCGAGCGGCCCGCACAGGTCCTGCTGCACGGCTGGGCACTGCGCGCCGTAGCGCACCCGCGCCCGCACGGCATTGAGCCAGCCTTCCACGCGCGCGGCCAGGCCGTTGTGGATGGCGTGCGGGTACCACACGCTCTGGCGGTTCTCGAGCAGGCGGGGCAGTTGTGCATCGAGCACAGCGCTGGAATGGGCTGCGTCCATCCCGAGCACACCAGGCGCCGCCTCCGGGCCCAGGCGGTAGCCGTCCCAGATCTCGCGCTCCAGGTCTTTGGGGCGGCAGAACAGCGTGCTCTGCCCCTCGGCCGTGATCACCAGGCAAGCCCCCGCTTCGGCAAACCCGGTCAGGTAGTAGAAGTAGCTGTCGTGGCGGTACAGGAAGTCGGTGTCACGGTTGCGCGGGTACTCAGGGGCCGTGGGGACGATGGCGATGCCCCCCGCACCCAGCTGGGCAGCAAGGCGCGCGCGGCGCTGGGCATAGAGGGAATGCGAGGACGGTGAGTTCATCCGCTATTTTTATCGCGAATCCGCTGCCCCTCCTGTCCTCACGCCATCCACCTTGCAAACAATTCCAAAAACCCAACAGCGCATCTCGCTGTTGACAAACGTATTCATATGAATACCATCGCATTCAAACCACTTCCGGATGGACGCCATGGTCACCACCTCCACCACGATGGAGCCCCTCTCCGCACGGATACCGAGCGACCTCTACCTCTGGCTGGCGCAGCTGCAGGTGGAGGGCGCCACCACCAACAGCGACAAGCTGCGGGTGCTGCTGGGCCAGCTCAAGCGCCACCACGACGGTGCGCTGGACTACGTGGCCGCCCATGCCTGGGCGCGCGACACCACGGGCCGGTTGCGCGACTCCCTGGTGCGCACCGAGGGCCAGACGGGCCGGCATTCGGACGTACTCAACGCCATGCTGGACCATGTCACGACCTGCCTGGCCATCGTCGTGAGCAACGCCCCGGCCTCGGAGCAGGAGGCCGCGCGGCTCGAAGACCTGCTGGTGCGCCGGGGCTTTGCGCTCAGTGAGATGCTGCTGCGCCAGGCAACCACCGCGCAGGCCAGCGCGTACGATCCAGGCGTTGTACAGCGCCATGCCGCCGCGACCCTGGAGCTGGCCCAGACCATTCAATCCCCTCTTTCGAAAGGAGCCTGAGATGGCAGATTCGCTCAAGACACGTGTCGGCCGCATCATCGCCGGCAGCGTGCATGCGCTGGTGGACCACCTGGAGAACCATGCCCCGTTGGCGGTGATGGAGCAATCGCTGCGCGAGGCCGACACCGTGATCGGCGAAGTGCGCCATGAGCTCGGCCGCACCAGTGCCAACCGCCACCTGGCCCAGCAGCAGCATGCCCACCTCAACGGACAGCACGGCAAGCTCGCCGAGCAGATCGACCAGGCACTGGCGGCCGGCCGCGAAGACCTGGCGCGCGCTGCGGTGGCGCGCCAGCTCGACATCGAGGCGCAGATCCCGGTGCTGGAGACCACCCTGGCCGACTTCGCCCGGCAGGAGAGCGAACTCACGGGCTATGTGGCCGCCCTGCAGGCCAAGCAGCGCGAGATGTCCGATGCCCTCGAAGGCTTTCGCCAAAGCCGTGCCAGTGCGGCGCCAGCCCCCGCTGCAGCAGCACCGGGCAGCGCCAGCCCTGCCAGCCGCATGGACGCCGTCACCGGCGCCTTCGACCGCCTGTATGCGCGCCAGACCGGCCTGTCGGGCACCGACCGAAGCCACACGCTGGACCAGGCCGCCAAGCTCAAGGAGCTCCATGACCTGGTGCGCGACCACAAGATCGCCGAGCGCATGGCACGTTTGAAGACGGGCCAGCCGTGATCGTCGGCCTGTTCACCGCTCCGGAGACCTGGCCCTTCGGCGTGGCCTTTGCGCTCATCGTCGGCATCGCGCTGATCGAAGGCCTGGGCATGCTGGTCTCGCTGAGCCCGAGCAACTGGCTCGACGACCTGCTGCCCGACATCGACGGTGACACCGGACTGGACCGGGTGCTGGGCTGGCTGTACATCGGCAAGGTGCCCTCGCTGGTGCTGCTGGTGCTGTTCCTCATGGGCTATGCCATCTTCGGCTACAGCCTGCAGAAGGTGGCCCATGGCCTGCTGGGCGGCTACCTGCCCGTGTGGCTGGCGGGCCTGGTGGCCGTGGCGCCCGGCATGGCCACTGTGCGCAGCCTGGGCGCGCTGATCGCGCACATCATTCCGCGCGACGAGACCTCGGCCGTGAGCGAGATGTCGCTGATCGGGCGGCACGGCGTTGTCTCCGCCGGGGCGGCACGCCGTGGCCTGGCGGCCCAGGCGCGCGTGCGCGACGCCCATGGCCGCACCCACTACCTGATGGTGGAGCCCGACCTGGACGACGAGGTCTTCGACGAAGGCGCGCAGATCCTCATCGTGCGCAAGGCCGGGGCCTTCTACCGCTGCATCGCCAACCCGCACCCGGGCTTGATGTAGCCGCACATTCCCAGCACCATACCAACACCAACCGAGGGAGCCACCGAGAAATGACCAACCTGTTCGAACTGGGCGTAATCGCCGCCATTGCCCTGCTGGCGCTGCTGACCATCGGCATCGTCTTTGCGCGCCTGTACAAGCGCTCCACCAAGGAAACCGCCTTCGTGCGCACCGGCCTGGGTGGCCAGAAGGTCATCATGGACGGCGGCGCCATCCTGCTGCCGGTGTTCCACGAGCGCGTGCTGGTGAACATGAACACCCTGAAGCTCGAAGTGGTGCGCCGCGCCAAGGAAAGCCTGATCACCAAGGACCGCATGCGCGTGGACGTGACGGCGGCCTTCTTCGTGCGCGTCAAGCAGACCGAGGAAGCCGTGAGCATCGCCGCCCAGACCCTGGGCGCGCGCACCATGAGCCCCGAGGAACTCAAGGCGCTGGTGGAAGACAAGTTCGTGGACTCGCTGCGCGCCACGGCTGCCACGATGACCATCCAGGAGCTGCAGGACAAGCGCCGCGACTTCGTGCAGGCCGTGCAGAACGCCGTGGCCGAAGACCTGGAGAAGAACGGGCTGGAGCTCGAATCCGTGTCGCTGACCAGCCTGGACCAGACCGACAAGCAGTTCTTCAACCCCAACAACGCCTTTGACGCCGAGGGCCTGACGCGCCTGACCGAACAGACCGAAGCCCGCCGCAAGCAACGCAACGACGTGGAGCAGGACACCGAGGTGCAGGTGCGCACCAAGGACCTGGAGGCCACGCGCCAGAAGCTCACCATCGAGAAGGACCAGGAGTTCGCCTCGCTGTCGCAAAAGCGCGAAATCGAGAACACCCGCGCCGAGCAGGCCGCGCTGATCGCCACGCAGCAAGCCGAGCGCAGCCGTGAAGCCGAGGCCGCCAAGATCGAGGCCGAGCGCCAGGTGAGCCAAAAGCGCATCGAGGCCGAGCGCGAGATCAAGGCCGCCGAGATCGAGAAGAACCTGGTGATCCAGACGCGCGAGATCGAACTGGAGCGCCACACCGAGACCAAGCGCGCCGAACAACGCAAGCAGGTGGAGATCGCGCGCCAGGACACGCAGATCGCGATTGCCAACAAGTCGCGCGAACAGTCCGATGCCGACGCCGCCGCCAACCTGGCGCGCGCCGAGGCCGTGAAGGCCGAGGAAGCCGTGAACACCGCGCGCCAGGTGGCCGTGGCCGAACGCGACAAGAACATCCAGCTGATCGAGGCATCCAAGGACGCCGAGCAGAGCGCCATCTCGGTCAAGGTCTCGGCATCGGCCGAGAAGGAGGCCGCCCTGGACCGTGCCGAGGCCATCACCATCGAGGCCCGCGCGCGCCAGGCGGCAGCCCTGGCCGAAGCCGAAGGCAAGCGCGCGCTGAACGAGGCGCTCAACACCCTGTCGGCCGCGCAGGTGGACCTGCAGGTGCGCAGCCTGCTGCTGCAGCAGTTGCCGCTGATCATCCAGCAGGCCGTGCGCCCGATGGAGAAGATCGACTCGATTCGCATCGTGCAGGTGGGCGGTCTGCCCGGCGGCTCGGGAGGCCATGGTACGGGGCAAGGCGGCAGTGGGGCACAGGGCACCTTTCCCGAGCAGGTCATGAACTCGGCCCTGCAGTACCAGATCGCCAAGCCCATCGTGGACGCGGTGATGAAGGACGCGGGCCTGTCCAACGAAGGCATCACCGGCCTGGCGCACAGCCTGGCCGGCATGCTGGGCAACCCGCCGCAGACCGCGCCGGCGCCTGCCAGCCACGCCGCCGAGTGATCCGGTAGCCCGGCTTGGCCGGGCTCGGCGCACAGCCCCGCGTGGCTTGTGCGCCACGCAAAGCCCTGCAGCCAGGCGGCCCAGCCCATGGGCGTGGCAGACTCAAGCACCATGCTCAACCTGCTTGCGTCCCTGCTGAATTTCATCCTGACCATGCTGCTGCCCTTGCTGGGCCTGGTCTTGACCGCAGCCCTGCTGGCCTACGGCGTCTACGCACGCTGGATCAACGTCCCGCACAAGTGGCTGCTCACCCGGCGCGCACTCCAGGTGCTGTGTGCCGTGGCCGTCCTCTGCAATGCCCTGATCGTGCTGCAGTGGTACCTGGCGAACAGCGCCCGGCAGGCACGGCTGGACGGAGCCGTCGTTCGTGCCAGCAGGGAGCGGTTCGTGCTGCCGCAGGACTTCCAGTACGGCGAACTGCTGATCCCGGCGGGCAGCCTCGTCAACCGCACCGATCCGTTCGACAAGGGCGAGCCTGGCAAGCCGGTTGCATTGCATGGACTGGAATCGGTGCGCTTTGCGCAGCCCGTGGAGATTGCCGGTGCCTGGGCGAGCGCACTGCAGATCACCCCCATGCGCCTGGAACTGGCACAGGACCAGACCCTGGGCCCGGTCTACCGGTTCGACAGCAACACCCAGGGTTGGGTGGTGCACAAGCTGGTGCCGGCACTGGCCTGCCGCAAGGGACAGGTGGCCGTGTTCCAGGTACCGCCTATCCCCTACGACGTGCAGGCGGAAGTCGGCAAGCCTGCGCCCGATGGGCCCGAGGCGCGCTTTCGGCCCAGCGAATGGCTGCTGCGTGCCTGCGAGAACGGCCCGGCCATCACCGTGCAACCCGCCCATGCGGGAACCCCCAGCCCGGGGCAGTGAGCCTCTGGTTCAGCGGTTGAGTTCTGCCAGACGCTCGGGGGTACCCACGTCGGTCCAGCGGCCGTTGTAGAGCGAGGCGCCCACGCGGCCCGCGTCCATGGCCCGGCGCAGCAGCGGCGCCAGAGCCGCCTTCTCACCCCCGGGGTTTCCGACCGGAATGTCGCACCAAGGCGTGAAAAACAACTCGGCATGCAGCAGCGCGATGGTGCTGTAGGTGTAGCGCAGCGCCGGGTCATCGGCCGGCAGGTTCAGCGCCAGCCCCTCGGGCGACATGCCGAAATCGCCGCGTGGATGGTGCTCCGGGTTGGGCACCAGCCACAGGTGGGCCAGCTGCCTGCTGGCCTTGAAGGCTTGCACTGCCTTCGCATCGAACACGAAGTCCGGCACGTACACGTCCCCGGCCGCGAGCCAGAACACGTCCGACTCCACCAGCGGCAGCGCGCGCGCAATGCCACCCGCCGTCTCCAGCGCGCCGCCGAAGTCGCGGCCCTCGCGGGAGTAGGCGATCTCGATCCGGTGGTTGCCCCGGCGTGAGTGGTGCGTGCCGAAGGCGGTGCCACAGTGGGCTTCGATCTGCTCGCCCAGCCAGGCGGTGTTGATCACCACCTCGCCCACGCCGGCCTCGGCCAGGGCCTGCAGGTGCCATACCAGCAGCGGCTGGCCCTGCACCGGCAGCAGGGGCTTGGGGGTGGTGTCGGTCAGCGGGCGCATGCGCTCGCCGCGGCCGGCGGCCAGCAGCAGGGCCGGGACCTGGGCTGCGGCGCTCATGCCGAGGCATCCATCGCCGCGACACCCACGGCACCGCGCTGCAGCTCGTGGCGCTGCACGCTGGCGGGCTCGAACAGGGCCAGCAGCGCATCCATGAGCGCGCGCGCCTTGCCCGAATGGTCGGCGCCAAAATTGCAGACGTAGACGTCCAGCGTCACGGCGCGCTGCTCGGGCCAGGTGTGCACGCACAGGTGCGATTCGGCCAGCAGCACCGTGGCGGTGACCCCGCCCGGCCCCTGCTCCGTGGCGGGAAACCCATGGAACAACTGGCCCACGGGCTGCAGGCCCGCAGCGCGCACGGCGTCCGTGCAGGCACGGCCCAGGGCGGCGGCGTCCAGCAGCCATTCGGGGGCGCAGAGGCAGCCATGGAGATCGGCGGTGAGGTGCAGTCCTTGCATGGCTTGCACTGTAGTGCATTGGCGCTTGCCGTGGCCGGTTGGCGGGGCTTCGCGGGGCCTGCCGGCGGGCCCCGGGGCGCGCACCGGTAAAATGCCGGGTTTCCCCTGAACCTCCCCCACCCGGAGCCGCCCTTCCATGGCCAACACCCTGCAAAACCAACCAATGGCAAACGCGATCCGCGCGCTGGCCATGGACGCCGTACAACAAGCCAACTCAGGCCACCCCGGCGCCCCGATGGGCATGGCCGACATGGCCGTGGCCCTGTGGGGTCGCCACCTCAAGCACAACCCGACCAACCCCCAATGGTTCGACCGCGACCGCTTCGTGCTGAGCAATGGCCACGGCTCCATGCTGCTGTACGCGCTGCTGCACCTCACGGGCTACGACCTGCCCATCGGCGAGCTCAAGAACTTCCGCCAACTGCACAGCAAGACCGCCGGCCATCCCGAAGTAGGCATCACGCCCGGCGTGGAAACCACCACCGGCCCGCTGGGCCAGGGCATCACCAACGCCGTGGGCTTTGCCCTGGCCGAGAAACTGCTGGCCTCCGAGTTCAACCGCGAAGGCCATGCCGTCGTGGACCACAACACCTACGTCTTCCTGGGTGACGGCTGCCTGATGGAAGGCATCAGCCATGAGGCCGTGTCGCTGGCCGGCGCCTGGAAGCTCAACAAGCTGATCGCGCTGTACGACGACAACGGCATCAGCATCGACGGCCAGGTCGCCCCCTGGTTCGCCGACAACACGCCCCTGCGCTTCGTGGCCAGCGGCTGGAACGTGATCGGCCCCATCGACGGCCACGACGCCGAAAAGGTCACCGCCGCCATCGCCGAAGCCAAGAAACAGGGCGAGCGCCCCACCCTGATCGTCTGCAAGACGCACATCGGCAAGGGCAGCCCGAACCGCGCCAACACCGCCAAGGCCCACGGAGAGCCTCTGGGCGCCGAGGAAATCGCGCTGACCCGCGAAGCCCTGGGCTGGAGCCACGAACCCTTCAGCATCCCTGACGACGTGTACGCCGCCTGGAACGCCAAGGACACCGGCCAGGCCGCTGAAGCGACCTGGAACGAGCGCTTTGCCGCCTACACCGCCGCCTTCCCCGAGCTGGCTGCCGAGCTCACACGCCGCATGCAGGGCCAGTTGCCCGCCAACTTCGCCCAGGTGGCCGTGGACACCGTGATCGCCGCCCATACCAAGGGCGAGACCGTGGCCAGCCGCAAGGCCAGCCAATTGGCACTGGAAGCCTTCACCGCCGCCCTGCCCGAGCTGCTCGGCGGCAGCGCCGACCTGACCGGCTCCAACCTCACCAACACCAAGAGCACGCCCAACCTGCGTTTCGACATGCAGGGCAACGTGGTGCAGACCGAAGTGGCCGAAGGCAAGAAGATCGGCGGGCGCCACATCAACTACGGCGTGCGCGAATTCGGCATGGCCGCGATCATGAACGGCATTGCGCTGCACGGCGGCTTCATTCCGTACGGCGGCACCTTCCTGACCTTCAGCGACTACAGCCGCAACGCCATCCGCATGGCCGCGCTGATGAAGCAGCGCGTGATCCACGTGTTCACGCACGACTCCATCGGCCTGGGCGAGGACGGCCCGACCCACCAGTCGGTGGAGCATGCCGCCAGCCTGCGCCTGATCCCCAACCTGGACGTGTGGCGCCCGGGCGATACGGCCGAAACCGCCGTGGCCTGGAGCGTGGCGCTGACAAACAAGGACAAGCCGACTGCACTGCTGCTGTCGCGCCAGAACCTGCCCTACGCACCCAAGCGCGACCTGGGCGACATCAGCCGCGGCGCCTATGTGCTCAGCGAGCCGACCGATGTGGGCCTCAAGAAGAAGGCCGTGGCGGTGATCATCGCCACCGGCTCCGAAGTGCAGCTGGCGCTGAAGGCCCAGCGCCTGCTGGCCGACCGCAAGATCGCCGTGCGCGTGGTCTCCATGCCGAGCAACACGACCTTCGACCGCGAGGACGCCAAGTACAAGAAGTCTGTGCTGCCCGCGGGCATCCCCCGCGTGGCGGTGGAAATGGGCGTGACCGATGGCTGGTGGAAGTATGGCTGCGCCGCCGTCGTGGGTCTCGATACCTACGGCGAATCGGCTCCGGCACCGGTGCTGTTCAAGCACTTCGGTTTCACCGAAGAGAACGTGGCTGCCACCGTGCAGGCCGTGCTCAAGGGCGGCCGCTGACAGGGCGCGGCGGGGCAGGAACGTAACATTGTGCAAATATGCAGAGGTTTCGCGTGACTTACAGCACGTTGCGGCCTCTTTGCATGCTTGACGCCGTTACATGTGGCCGGCACGCTAGTCGTTTTCATTGACGTCCCCCTTTTTTGAAGGAGTTGCCATGATCCCGACCCTGTTCCCCCGCAAGTCGCTGGCCGCATTGGCCGTGCTGTCGCTGGCCTGCCTGTCGGCACAGGCCCAGGTGGAGATCACCGATCCGCCAGCGGGCCACAATTTCGGCAAGGTCCCGCTCAATGCCACGTTTTCCACGCAGTACTTCTCGGTGTTCAACCGCAGCAGTGCGCCGCTGCAGCTGGGCACGTTGATTTCCAGCGGTGCGGCCCTGGCGACCTGCGCTGGCATTGGCTGCCCGGTCGTTGCGCAGGGGGACTTCCTGATCCCGGCCGGCTCGGACGGCTGCTCCAACGCCGTGCTGCAGCCCAACCAGGGCTGCTCGACTCTGGTGGCCTTCACCCCCACCGCCCCCGGGGCGCGCATTTCCCAGTTCATCGTCCAGTCGCGCGCTGGCGGGGCGCTGGCGACGTACCCGCTGCACGGCACGGGCATCTCGACGCCGCTGGACTGCGTGCTTGACTGGGCCGAGAAAAGCTTCCCGCAGCTGCTGACCACGCCCACCGGCACGGCCACCGTATCGCCTTTCCAGTTGCGCTGCTATGCCAACGGCACCATGTGCCTGGGTGCCGACACGGCCGTACCCACCTTCGACCAGCCCAGTGTCTACTTCTACCAGACGCAGCCCACCCCCTCGGTGCAGCGCCTGGGATACCTCTCGACATTCGCGCAGGCGGCGCAGTGTCAACCATGATTCCTTAACGTTTGGAGAACCTTGGAAATGACGATCAAGATTGGCATCAACGGCTTTGGCCGCATCGGCCGCAACGTGCTGCGCTCCGCCATCCAGAATTTCAGCGACATCGAAGTCGTTGCGATCAATGACCTGCTGGAGCCCGAGTACCTGGCGTACATGCTGCAGTACGACTCGGTGCACGGCCGCTTCAAGGGCGAAGTCTCGGTGGAAGGCAATACGCTGATCGTCAACGGCAAGAAGATCCGCCTGACGCAAGAGCGCGATCCCGCCAACCTGAAGTGGAACGAGGTCGGCGCGGACGTGGTGATCGAATCCACGGGCCTGTTCCTGGACAAGGTCACGGCCCAGAAGCACCTGGACGCCGGCGCGAAGAAGGTCATCCTGTCGGCGCCTTCGAAGGACGACACCCCCATGTTCGTGTACGGCGTGAACCACACGAGCTACAAGGGCGAGGCAATCGTCTCCAACGCCTCGTGTACCACCAACTGCCTGGCCCCCGTGGCCAAGGTGCTCAACGACAAGTGGGGCATCAAGCGCGGCCTGATGACCACGGTGCATGCTGCCACCGCCACGCAAAAGACGGTGGACGGCCCCTCCAACAAGGACTGGCGCGGCGGCCGCGGCATCCTGGAGAACATCATCCCTTCGAGCACCGGCGCTGCCAAGGCCGTGGGCGTGGTGATCCCTGCGCTGAACAAGAAGCTGACCGGCATGTCCTTCCGCGTGCCCACCAGCGACGTCTCCGTGGTCGACCTGACGGTGGAGTTGGAGAACCCCGCCACCTACGAAGAGATCAAGGCCGAGATGAAGGCCCAGTCCGAAGGCGCGCTCAAGGGCGTGCTGGGCTACACCGAAGACAAGGTGGTGGCTACCGACTTCCGCGGCGATACCCGCACCTCGATCTTCGATGCCGACGCCGGCATCGCGCTCGATGGCACCTTCGTGAAGATCGTCAGCTGGTACGACAACGAATGGGGCTACTCGAACAAGTGCCTGGAAATGGTGCGCGTGGTGGCCAAGTAACCCGCTTCCGCTTCTGATCAAGGCCGGCAGCCCGCAGGGGTTGCCGGCTTTTTTCATCGTCGCGCGGATTCAAGGACCGCCATGCAACAGCCGCTCGAACAGATCGCCGGGCCCCATCTGCCCACCCTTGAGCATGATCTCCATGCCATCGAGCGCCGCAAGGTCGCTGTGCAGCTGGCACAGCGCCACGCCGGGCGACAGCGAGGCCTGGTACGACAAACCCCAGGCCGCGAGCGACTGCACCGCGAGACTGGAGGTGTCGCCCCCGGCGATGCCGATGCGGCGCAGCGCCACCTGTGCCAGCACACGTGCCAGCACTCGCCCGCCGGCCTGCGCCACGGCGTGTGCCGTGGCACCGCCGGATGCGCTGCCCGCAGTCACCGCCAGCACGCTGCGGCCATCCCGCAGCAAGGCAGCCAAGCGGTCGGCCATGGCCTGTGCAGCGGCATCGCCGCCCTCGACCAGGCTTGCCACATCGACGGGTACCGTCTCGTACGAAACGGCCATGCGCACCTGCTGGGCGGTCACCGGCGACAGGCTGCCCGCCAGCACGAAGACAGGACCCTGGGCCGCCGCCAATGGCCGTGCGTCCATCGCAGCCGCTGCGCGCGGCCACTGTGTCGCCAGGGCCTGCACCACGCTGCTCGGGCCCACCGCCAGCAGGCGCGCCTGCTGCGCCCGGCGCCACACCAGTTGGCCCACGGCCTGCAGGTCCTCGGGGCGGCTGGCATCCATCAGCACGGCAGCGGGGTGCCCCGCCAGCATGGCATCGAGCGCCGCCTCCTGGTGGGCCAGCGGCTGGGCGTACAGCGGGTAATCGATTCCAGGCACCGGTTGCAGGGCCTGCTGCGCCAGGTGCAGGCGCAGGTCGCTCTCCTGCATGGGCGTGACCGGGTGGCGGCTCATGGTGGGGTGCCGATCAATGCGATGCACCGCAGGGTCGCTCCCTGCGCGGGCGAACAGGTTACCGAACACGCAGTAGCGCCCCAGGCTGGGCTGGCCGCCGACGATGGGGACGAAGCGGTTCTCCACATGCTGGCGCAGCGTGTGTACCGCCACGCCGATGCTGCCCACCTGCGGCGCGCTATCGAAGGTGGAGCAGACCTTGTAGTGCAGCACCGGCACGCGCATCTGCGCGAAGAAGCGGCCCACGGGCTCCAGTTCGGCGCGCATGGCCTCGGGGTCCATGGCGCGGGCCGCGCCGGCGATGCCGATGGCATCGAGCGGGCCTGCGCGCTGCAGTTGCACAGACGTGGGCACGCCCATGAACAGCAGGGCACGCAGCCCCGCCTGGGCGGCCGTGGCCAGGGTGTCGGTGGCCCCGGTGAAGTCGTCGCCGTACCAACCCAGCCGGGCGGTGGATGCAGCCATCATGCGCTGGTCTCCACACTCAGGCCTTGGCGCCGAAGAAACCGAGCGCGCGCTGCAGCTCGGGAGCGTGCCGGGCGAAGTGGTCGAGGGGCGTTCCCGCCGCCACCGCCTCCCAGGCCTGCTGGATGCTTGCCACCCCGGCTGCGGGGCCATCGGGGTGGGCCAGGATGCCACCGCCCGACATGAAAAGCAGGTCGGTGCTGCGCAGGCGCTCCCAGGTCAGCGGCACGGTGCCGGCCCACTGGCCGTTGGAGACGGCGGGCAGCACGGCATCGTCCAGGCCCAGCGCAAGGGGGGCCAGCGTGTCGTGGGCCGACTCGACCACCTCGTCGTCGGTCTGCGAGAACTTGCCTTGCAGGCCGTGCACATGCATGTGGTCCACTCCCGCCAGGCGCCACAGGGTCTGCCAGGCCTGGAACGAGAAGCCCAGCAGCGGGTGCCGCGACAGCGCGCCATAGCCGTTGCGGTGGCCATGCAGCGCCAGCGGCGTATGCCGGCGCAGGGTCTGCACAGCCGAGTAGCCGCACCAGTTGAGGCTGGCCATCACGCAGCTGCCGCCCTCGGCCTGCACCAGGTCGGCGTGGCGGCGCATGGCGTCCGTCTCGTCGGTGACGTTGAAGGCCACCATGACGTGCTTGCCCGTGCGGTCCTGGTGCGCTCGCACAGCGCGCATCACGGCCCTAACGCGCTCCTGCAGCGGGGCATGCACGGGGTCGGCGCAGACCTCGTCGTCCTTGATGAAGTCCACGCCCGCCGCGCACAGCCGGGCGGCCAGCGCCCCGGTCTCCTCGGCCGACAAGCCCACGTTGGGCTTGACGATGGTGCCGATGAGCGGGCGCCCCTGCACCCCCGTGAGCGCACGGGTGCCCGCGATACCCTGGCGCGGCATGTCGAAGCGTGTGCGGTATTCCGCAGGCAGGTGCAGTGATTCGAGTCGCAGACCCGTGACCTCGCCCAGGTCGAACAGGTTGCCCGACACCGTGGCCGCCAGCGTGGGCAGGTTGGCGCCCACATTGGCCACCGGAAAGCGGACCCGAATGCGCGCACGCCGGAACGGCCCAGCCAGGGGCTTGCCGGCTGAGGCACGGCGCTCCAGCCAGCCGTTGGGCAGGCTGGGGGCAGCCACGGATTCGAGCTCCTCGATGGACTCCACCATGGCGCGCGCGCGCTCACGCAGCGCATCGGTCTCGCCCTCCACACGCGTGAAGGTGCCGCACGACTGCTCCCCCGCCAGTACCTCCGCCACGTGGGCCGGGTCCAGCGGCGTCTCGATCAGGTAGGTGGCTTCGAAATGCTGGGCGTCCATGGGATCAGAGGGTGTTGAGGTCGGGGAAAGGCCGCACCGGGTCGCTGCCGTCCCAGCCCTTGGCCGCCTCGCGGATCAGCGTGAACAGCCGGCCCTTGGGCCCCGCCACTTCGGACAGCTCGATCAGCGCGCCTGGGTGCAGGCCCGGGTGCTTGCCGTCCTCGAAGTAGACGAAGCGGCCGTTCTTGCCGACCTCGCCGCTCATGCAGACCTTGAAGCCCGCTGCCTCGGCGCGCGCCAGATCGGCGTCGAAGTCCTCCGTCCAGTACGCCACATGCTGCCCACCCACGTGGCCGGCCTGCTGGAAGTCGCGGTACATGGAGGGCACGTCGTTGCGCGTCTGCAAGAGCTCGATCTGCACGCCACCCGCGTTGGCCAGGGCCACGGAGTTGTGCGGTTCATGGCGCTCGCCGCGGTAGGTGTAGTTTTGGATCGGCACGCGCGGGTTGTAGTACCAAGGCCCGACGCCCAGTACGTTGGCCCAGTAGTCCATGGCGGCCTCGATGTCGGGCACGAGGTAGGCCACCTGGCGGATCTCACCAAAGAATCGGCTCATGGTTTGCGTCTTTCAGAAAGGGAAGGAGGGCCCGGTGCACGCAGCGGCCAGACCAGGGGGACTGGATGGAATGCGTTACTTGGTCAGAAAACCGGTGGAAAACCATGGGATCGCGGCCACGATGAGCAAGCCCACGAACAGCGCCATGACGTAGCCGCCGATATGGGACAGGCCCTCGTTGGGGTGCACCTTGCTGATCGCGCAGGCGCCGTAATAGCCCACACCGAACGGCGGCGCGAAAAGGCCGATGCCCATGGCGAAGATCACCACCATGGCGTAGTGCACCTCGTGGATGCCAACGGCCTTGGCAATGGGAAATAGCAGCGGCCCTAACAGCACGATGGCCGGGATGCCTTCGAGCACGCTGCCCAGCACCACGAAGGCAATGATGGAAACCGCCATGAAGCCCCAGGCACCTCCAGGCAGCTGCTTCATCACCTCGGCCAGGTCGTGCGAGAAGCCCGACTGCGTGAGCCCCCAGGCCATGGCCGTGGCGCAGCCCACGATGAAGATGATGGCGCCGGTGAGCGAAGCGGTCTCGATGAGCATGGGCCGCAGCCGGCGCCAGTCGAACTGGCGGTGGATGAACAGGCCCACCAGCACAGCGTAGACGATGCCGATGGTGGAGACCTCGGTCGCCGTGGCAACGCCCTCGACCACGGCCGCGCGGATCACGAACGGCAGCGCGATGGCTGGCAAGGCCGTGACCAGGAAGCGCACGATCTGCGCACGGCCGAAGCGCTGCACCTGCGACAGGTCTTCACGGCGGTAGCGCCACCAGACCACAGCGCACAGGCAGGCCCCCACCACCACGGCCGGCAGCATGCCGCCCGTGAACAGCGCCGCGATGGACACGCCCGTGACCGAGCCGATGGTGATCAGCACGATGGAGGGCGGTATGGTTTCGGTCTGCGCGCCCGTGGCCGACAGCAGCGCCACCAGGTCGCCGGGCTTGGCGCCGCGCTTTTGCATCTCGGGGAACAGCACCGGCGCGATGGCCGCCATGTCGGCGATCTTGGAGCCCGAAATGCCCGAAACCAGGTACATGGCACCGATCAGCACATACGACAGCCCACCGCGCACGTGGCCCAGCAGGCTGGCCAGGAACTGGATCATGGCGCGTGCCATGCCGGTCATCTCGATCAGCGCGCCGAGGAAGATGAACAGCGGCACGGCCAGCAGCATCAGGTGCGACATGCCTTCATCGAGCCGGCCCACCAGCACCGGCATGGGTGCGCGCGTGGTGAGCGCCATATAGCCGAAGGTGGCCAGTGCGAACGAGAAAGCGATGGGCACGCCCGCGAACACGCAGGTGGCCACCACCACGACGAAGAAGATCACCAAATTGAGCTTGCCCAGCGGCGGGAACACCGGCTGCGCCAGCCAGAAGGCCAGCACCAGCGCGCCCACCGTGGCGCAAGCCGCCAGCATCACGGCCAGACCGCCCTCGCGCAGCATGCGCAGCGTGCACACCAGCAACATCAGCGCCATGCCCGCCGGCAGCGCCGAGGCGCGCCAGGCGTTGCTGATCTCCAGCGCCGGCGTGACGATCACGGCCTCTTCGGCCGCGTACTCGTACGCGTGGTGCAGGATGAGCAGCAGGAACGCGAACGACGCGGCCATGGCCAGCGCCTCCAGGTAGGCGCGCGCCGCCGGCGGCACCTTGCCCACGAAGGCCGTCATGCGCATGTGCTCGCCGCGGCGCAGTGCCACCACCGCGCCTAGCATGGACAGCCACAGGAACAGGATCGAGGCCAGCTCGTCGGACCAGACCAGGGGTGCGTGGAACACGTAGCGCGACACGACACCGCAGAACAGCAGGCAGATCTCCACCAGCACCAGCAGCGCGGCGGCGGACTCCACCACCGCGCCGATGCCCCGATCCACGGGACCGAGCGCGGCACGCCAGCCCGTGGGAACGGGGGCGGACACGGCAGCTGCGAGCATCAGGACACCTTGCCGACGGAGGCTTCCAGCAGCGCCCAGGCCTCGTCGCCGAACTTGCCCTTCCACTCGGTGTAGTAACCAGCCTTGCGCAGTTGCTCACGGAAGCTTTGCGGGTTGGCATCGTTGAAGGCCATGCCCTTGGTGGTGAGGTCGCTGCGCAGCGTCTCGTTGAGTTTGGCGAGGTCGGCGCGCTGCTGCAGCCCGGCTTCATCGAAGGCCCGGCCCAAAATCAGCTTGAGGTCGTCCGGCAGGCCGCGCCAGGCGCGTCCGTTGACGACCATGTGGTAGCCGTCCCAGCTGTGGTTGGTGACCGAGCAGAACTTCTGCACCTCGTAGAGCTTGGCGGTCTGCACGATGGCCAGCGGGTTCTCCTGCGCATCCACGACCTTGGTCTGCAGGGCCGAATACACCTCGCTGAATTGCAGGCTGGCCGGTGATGCCGACAGCGCCTTGAACATCGAGATGCCCATGGGGCTCACGGGCACGCGGATCTTCATGCCGCCCAGGTCGGCCGCACTGCTGACGGCCTTGGTGCTGGTGGTCACCTGGCGAAAGCCGTTGTCCCACATGCGCGGGAAGGTGTACAGGCCCACCTTGGCAAAGGCCGCACGGATGCTGTCGCCCAGCTTGCCATCCACCGTCTTCCACACCTGCTCGTAGTCGGCGAAGGCGAAGCCCAGGGCCGTGATGGCGCTGATGGGCGCCAGCGTGGCGATCACCATGGTGCCGGCGTTGAAGATCTCGAGGCCACCGCTGCGCACCTGCGAGAGCATGTCGGTGTCGCCGCCGAGTTGGTTGTTGGGGAACACCTTGAGTTCGAGCCGCCCTTTGCTCTCGGACAGGATGCGCGCCGCCGCCTCGTTGGCGCGCACGTTGAGCGGGTGCGACACAGGCAGGTTGTTGCCGAACTTGAAGCTGTACTCCGGCGCAGCAGCGCTCGCCAGCCCCGGCCAGGCGCCCGCGACGGATGCGGCGGGCAACGCGCACAGACCGCGCAGCAGGCTGCGGCGCGAAGATGAGTGATTCGAATGGGCCATGGTCTTTGTCTCCTGTCTTTATGGAATCGTTGGAATCGGCACGCGCGGGGCGGCTCGTTCAAGGGCAGACCTTATCGGTGGTCGGAGGCCTGCGCAAATCGAAAATCTGATGACTTTTGATGGTTGGAAGCGTCAGTTGCACCGCGCATGCATGCCACCATCGACCAGCAGCTCCACGCCGTTGATGTAGCGGGCTTCGTCGGAGGCCAGGAACACCGCGGCGTTGGCCACGTCCCAGCCATCGCCCATGCGCCCTGTGGGCGAGAGCTTGTGGCGCGCGGCCACCATCTCCTCGTGGCTGGCGTAGAAGCCCGAGATCTGGCGGTAGATGTGCGGCGTGTCCATCACGCCTGGCAGTATGCAGTTGGCGCGGATGCCCTCCCCCGCGTACTGCAGGGCCACGCTCTGGGTAAAGGAGTTCACCGCCCCCTTGGAGGCCGCGTAGGCGCAATAGGCATAGCCCGTCCAACGCACGCCACCGAGCGCACCGATGTTGACGATGGCGCCCGACTGCTGCGCCTGCATCAGCGGCAACACGGCCTTGCAGGTCAGGAACATGCTCTTGACGTTGACCGCCATCACTCGGTCCCAGGTGTCTTCGGTGGTCTCCACCGGGCCGCCCTGAGAGGTGATGCCCACGTTGTTGTGCAGGATGTCGACGCGGCCGAAAGCTTCGGTGGCCGCCTGCACGGCGGCCTGTACATCGGTCCACTGCGTGACGTCGGCCGTGACCGCAATGGCTTCGTTGCCTTCACCAAGGATGGTGTCGCGCGTCACTTCGGCGGCGGTGCCATCACGGTCCACCGCGACCACCCGGGCCCCGGCCCGCGCATAGGCGGCTGCGGCGGCCTTGCCATTGCCCCAGCCGTCGCCATCGGACCCGGCACCGAACACCAGGGCGACGCGGCCCGCGAGCCGCTTGTTGTTTGTCTCCATCATTGTTCCTTGTCTTGACCACCGCCCTCTGGCATGCGGTGGGCTCTTACGATAGCCTCGGGCCCGTGATGTACCAACCGCCAAACATGATGGGTTTTGATGGTTTCGGAGGGCCGCCGTGAGCCGCGCCATGCCCGGCGTGGTGGAGGTTGCCGCGCTGGCCGGCGTCTCCACTGCCACCGTGGACCGGGTGCTCAACCGCCGCGGCGGCGTGCGCCAGGCCACCGCGCAGCGCGTGGTGCAGGCCGCGGGCGAGCTGGGCTACCTGCCGGCGGACGGTCTGGCCGCCACGCTGGCGCCTGCGCCCCTGCGCGTGATGTTCCTGCTGCCGCGCAATACCAGCCGCTTCCTCACCATGCTGGGCGACATGGTCAGCTACTCGCAGGAGCACTGGGCGCCCTTCCACGTCAAGTGCCGCGCCGAGACGGTGGACAGCTTCAACCCCGAGGCCCTGGCCCAGGCGCTGCTGCACCATGGCAAGCGCTACGACGGCCTGGTGATGATGGCGCTGGAGCACCCCCAGGTGCGCGAGGCCGTGGCCACGCTGGCCGGGCGCGGCGTGCCCGTGGTCACGGTGATCTCGGACCTGGGCAACTCGCAGCGCGTGGGCTACGTAGGCCTGGATAACCGGGCTGCGGGCCGCACCGCAGGCTACCTGATCGGCCGCTTCATAGGTGTGCGCGATGCCAAGGTGGCCCTGGTCGCAGGCAGCCTGCGCTATGCGGCGCACCAGGAGCGCGAAGCAGGCTTCCTGCACGTGCTCGAAGAGCTGTTCCCGAAGCTCACCGTGGTCGGCCTGCGCGAGGGGCTCGACGACACCGAGAAGAACTACCGCCAGACACGCACCCTGCTCGAACGCCACCCGGACCTGGCCGGCATCTACAACATCGGCGGCGCCTCCGACGGCATCGCCCGCGCACTGCAGGAGTGCGGCGTGCAGCACAAGGTGGTGTTCATCGGCCACGGCCTGACACCCGACACGCGCGCCCAGCTCATCGACGGCAGCATGGACGCGGTGATCACCCAGAACCCCTTGAGCACCATCACCAGCTGCGTGCGCATCTTCGCCAACCTGCGCGACGGGCGTCCCGCCTTGTCCGGTGTGGAGACCACACGCAGCCAGGTGGTCTTTCGCGAGAACCTGCCCTGACCCTGGTGCCTGCGGGACCCTGGCCTGCGTCGGCCCGCTGCGGCCCCTGACACGTAAGCCGATGTAAGACCTGGCCCACAGGCGAACTGAGGCAGGGACTACGCGGCCTGAAGGTCGCTGCACGAACAATGCACCTGTACCAGCAACGTCTCCTGGTCGCCCCCTCGCCCGGCTTGCCGGCATCGGGGAGGGCAGATCCCATCCCCCTCCACAGGAGTTCAGAACACCATGCCTTCATCCGCACCTTTCCGCCTTGCCATTGCCGTTCTCGCCCTGGGCGCCCTGGCCGCCTGCTCCTCCACGCCACCGCCCACGGAACAGATGGCCGTGAGCCGCACCACGCTGACCCGCGTGTCTGCCGCACCCAGCGTGACTGCGACCGCACCCGTCGAACTGCAGCGTGCCCGCGACAAGCTCATGGCGGCCGAGAAGGCCATGGGCGCGCAGGACTACACCGCCGCCCGCCGCTTGGCCGCCGAGGCCGAAGTGGACGCCCGTGTGGCAGAAACCCGCGCCGATGCCGAGCGCAATGCCGCAAGCCTGGCCCAGGTGCAGGACGGCATCCGCGCGCTGCAGGAAGAAATCAACCGCCGCGCCGCGCCCGCCCGCTGATCGCATCAGCCCTACCGCGCCTGCCGTCACGCCCCGTGACCCCGAATCTTGAAGGAATACCCACCATGCACCCCATTCTTCGCCGTACCACTGCCCTGGCCACCAGCCTGATCGCTGCGGGCCTGCTGGCCGCCTGCGCCAGTACCGCACCTTCCGCCGCACTGGAGCAGGCCCGCACGGCAGTGAGCCGTGCCGGCACGGACCCTGCGGTGGCCCAATACGCCCCCCTGGAGCTCAAGCAGGCCAGCGATGCCCTGGCCCGTGCCGACCGTTTCTGGGCTGACAAGCACGATGAGGCCGAGACCAACCACCTGGCCTATATCGCCGCCCAGCGCGCCGAGATCGCCAACAATGCGGCGCGGGCCCGCATGCTCGATGCCAGCATCCAGAGCGCCAGTTCCGAAGCCGACCGCATCCGCCTGCAGGCGCGCACCCGCGAGGCCGATGAAGCGCGCATGCGCGCGGACGCCCAGGCGCGCAATGCCCAGATAGCCCAGGCCCAGGCCATGAGCGCAGAACAGCGCGCAGCCCAGCAGCAGGCGCAGGCCAGCGCAGCCCTGGCCCAGGCCAGCGCCGCCCAGGACCGCGTGCGCATGCTCGAAGCCCAGTTGCGCGAGATGGAGGCCCAGCAGACCGAGCGCGGCCTGCTCGTGACCCTGGGTGACGTGCTCTTCGCGTTCAACAAGGCCGAGCTGTCTGCGCAAGCCGGGCCTCGCCTGGACAAACTGGCCGATTTCCTCAAGCAGTTTCCCGAGCGCAAGCTGCTGATCGAGGGCTATACCGACAGCGTGGGTTCGGACGTGTACAACCAGGAACTGTCGGCTCGCCGTGCCGGCGCCGTGCGCGATGCGCTGGTGGCGCGGGGCGTGGACACCAGCCGCATCACGGCGCGCGGTTACGGCAAGGTCTACCCGGTGGCCGACAACGCCTCGCCCGAGGGCCGGGCAATGAACCGCCGCGTGGAGATCGTGATCGCCGACGACAAGGGCAACCTCAAGGGCCGCTGAAGCCCCCCGCCGGGCGGCGTGCCGCCCTGGTCCCCTCCCCAGACCGCGCCGCTCACGCCACGCGGTCTTTTGCATGGCTGGCGCGCCCGCACCGGCATGGCAATCGGGGAGCCGACGCCTCATCCGACAAGACGAATACGTCTAAGTGAGTATTCACACACATGTAACATCTGGGGCTTTGCCTGGGTGCATTGGATTGGTGCGTGCTCAGGACACTGGTAACGGCAATACCCCACCAGGGTAAGCCCCATGCGGGGCGGCACAGGTTTTGCTGTTCAATTTCTGCCACGGGCGGGTCATATGCATTTGTTACATATGAAGCCCATGCAGACCTGCTCACCAGAGTCCTTGAAGGAAACAGCCACCATGCATCCCATGCTTCGCAGCACCACCGTTCTCGCCATCAGCGCGATGGCCGCAGGGTTTCTTTCCGCTTGTGCCACGGCCCCGTCCATGGCGCTGGAGCGGGCCCGCACGGCCGTAGGCACCGCCAGCGCCGACCCGGCAGTCGCCCGGCACGCAGCCCTGGAACTGAAACAGGCCACCGAAGCCCTGGCACAGGCCAACAGCATCTGGAGCAAGACCAGCGACGAGGCGGAAACCAACCACATCGCCTACATGGCGGCGCTGCAGGCCGAGACCGCCACCAATGCGGCACGCGCGCGCATGCTGGCTGCCAACATCCGCACCGCCAACTCCGGCACCGCCCAGATCAGCCTGCACACCGAAGCGCAGACACGCCGCTGATGCGACCCGCCCTGCAACGGTGCAGGGCGTGCATTGTTTCAGGCAAACGTCTCGGTATCCACCTCGCTCGCGCTCTGGGCGCTGTAGCGGGGGCCCACGACGTTCTGCTGGTTGATGGCGCCATCGAGGGCGGCCATGGTCTGCGCGTCGAGTTGCACTGCGTCGGCACCCAGGTCGTCGTGCAGGTGCTCCACGCTGGTCGTGCCCGGGATGGGGATGATGTGTTCGCCCTTGTGCAGCAGCCAGGCCAGCGCCAGTTGCGCGGGGCTGCAGCCGACTTGGCGGGCTATCGCAAAGTAGCTGTCCAGTAGCGCAAGGTTGGCCGCGTAGGCCTCGGGGGCAAAGCGCGGCATCGCACGGCGGATGTCCTTGGCGTCCAGTGCGGACACATCTTTCAGATCGCCACACAGGTAACCACGCGCCACGGGGCTGAAGGCGACGAAGGCCACGCCCAGCTCACGGCAGGCTTCGAGCACCGCGATCTCGGGGTTGCGCGTCCACAGCGAATACTCGGTTTGCACGGCAGCGATGGGGTGCACCGCATGCGCGCGCCGCAGCGTAGCGGCCGACACTTCGGACAGGCCGATGCTGCGTATCTTGCCCGCGCGCACCAGGTCGGCGAGCGCGCCCACGCTGTCCTCGATAGGCACCTGCTTGTCCCAGCGGTGCAGGTAGTACAGGTCGATCACGTCGGTCTGCAGGCGGCGCAGGCTGTCCTCGCAGGTCTGGCGCAGGGTGGCGGGGCGTCCGTCGATCACGCGCACCAGTTTGCCGTCGCCGGCCACGTCCACGCCCTGCATGCCGCACTTGCTGGCCAGGGTGAAGCGCTGGCGGTGCGGCTTCATCACACGGCCCACCAGAGTCTCGTTGGCGCCAAAACCGTAGAGCGTGGCGGTGTCGAACAGGGTCACGCCTGCGTCGAGCGCGGCGAGCAGCACGCGCTCGCCCTGCTCGGGCGAGACAGGGGTGCCGTAGGCGTGGCTCAGGTTCATGCACCCGAGGCCGATGGCGCTGACTTCAAAGGGGCCAAGTTGGCGTGTCTGCATGGTGGTCATTGCTCCATGAAAAACGCCCGCAGCGTTCCATCTGCGGGCGGGCTGTGGGTGTCTGCAGGCGGATCTTACTGAAGCTGCTGCTCCAGGTCGTGCAGCACCTGGTAGCAGGCCAGCACGCTGGCCACGCTGGAGTTGGGCTCGCGGCCTTCGCGGATGGCGGCAAAGAACTCGCGGTCCTGCAGCTCGATGCCGTTCATCGACACGTCGACGTGGCTCACGTCGATCTTCTCGTCCTTGCCGTTGTACAGGTCGTCGTAGCGCGCCAGGTAGGTCGCGGTGTCGCCGATGTAGCGGAAGTAGGTGCCCAGCGGGCCATCGTTGTTGAACGAGAGCGACAGCGTGCAGATGGCGCCATTGGCAGCCTTGAGCTGGATGCTCATGTCCATGGCAATGCCCAGCACGGGGTGGATCGGGCCTTGCACGGCGTTGGCTTTCACGATAGGGCTATTGGCCTGGTAGGCGAACAGGTCCACGGTGTGCGCTGCATGGTGCCACAGCAGGTGGTCCGTCCAGCTGCGCGCCTGGCCCAGCGCATTGGTGTTGGTGCGGCGAAAGAAGTAGGTCTGCACATCCATCTGCTGGATGTTGAACTCGCCGGCCTGGATCTTCTTGTGCACGTACTGGTGGCTGGGATTGAAGCGGCGCGTGTGGCCGCACATGGCCACCAGGCCGGTCTCTTTCTGCAGCGCCACGACTTCCTGCGCACCCTTGAGGCTGTCGGCCAGGGGGATCTCCACCTGCACGTGCTTGCCGGCCTTCATGCAGGCGATGCTCTGCTCGGCATGCATCTGCGTGGGCGTGCACAGGATCACGGCGTCCACCTCGGGCAGGGCCAGGCTTTCGGCCAGGTCGGTGGTGACATGGCCAATGCCGTACCTGGCCGCCACTTCCCTGGTCTTGTCGAGGTCGCGGCTGATCAGCGAGACGACTTCGACACCGTCGATGTTCTTGATGCCGTCCAGGTGCTTGATGCCGAAGGCACCAGCGCCCGCCAGGGCGACCTTGATGGTCTTGTTCGTAGTCATGTCAGGAATTCTCCAGGATCAGGTGGCCCACGGCCGTGTTGGATGCGGGCACATGGTAGAAGCGGTGCACGAGCCTGGGCGGCTTGCCGCCGGCCACGTCGGCCATGGCGCCGCGCGCGATGAGCCACATCACGAGCTCGATGCCCTCGCTGCCCGCCTCGCGCACGTAGTCGATGTGCGGAATGCTGGCGGCGGCCTCGGGGTCGTTGATGAGTTTGTCGAGGAAGGCGTTGTCGAAGTCCTTGTTGATCAGGCCGGCGCGCGGGCCCTGCAGCTGGTGGCTCATGCCGCCCGTGCCCCAGATGTGCACGTTGAGGTCCTCGTCGTAGCTCTCCACGGCCTTGCGGATCGCCTGGCCCAGGTTGTAGCAGCGCCGGCCGCTGGGCACGGGGTACTGCACCACGTTGACCGCGAACGGTATCACCGGGCACGGCCAGGCACCGGCCACGGGATCGGGCTGGCCGCACATCAGCGACAGCGGCACCGTGAGGCCGTGGTCCACGTCCATGCGGTTGACGATGGTGAGGTCGAAGTCCTGCTGAATCACCGACTGCGCGATGTGCGAAGCCAAGTCCGGGTGGCCGATGACCTTGGGCACGGGGCGCGGGCCCCAGCCTTCGTCGGCCGGCAGGTACTCGGCCGCCGTGCCGATGGCGAAGGTCGGGATCATCTCCAGGCTGAAGGCCGTGGCATGGTCGTTGTAGACCAGGAAGACGACGTCGGGCTTGTTGTCCTTCATCCATTGCTTGGAGAAGTCATAGCCGGCAAACAGCGGCTTCCAGTAGTCCTCTTGCGTCTTGCCCAGGTCGAGCGCGGCGCCGATGGCGGGCACGTGCGAGGTGAAGACGGAGGCGGTGATACGCGCCATGTTCAGTTTCCTTTCTTTCCCGCAGCACCCTGCGGCTGGCGGTGCGCCTGGGCATCGCCGTCTTCGCCGACCACGCGGTTGCCCTGCGCCGAGCGGCCGCCGCCGATCATCATGTTGCGGTATTCGTCTTCGGTCATGCCGGTCATGGAGCCGGCCATCTGCTGGAAGCTCTTGCCATCGGTCGCGCCAATCTTCGCCAGGAAGTAGATGTTGCCGCCCAGGCGGATGCACCAGTTGAGGTCGCGCGCCAGCACGGCCAGCTTCTGCTCTTCGGTCATCGCCCACTCGTCGAGGTAGGCACGCTCGCCAGCCTTGAAGCGGGCGCGGTTGTCGGCCTTCATCAGGCTCATGCAGAACTGGTTGAGCCAGTAACCTTTTCGGCTTTGCTCTGCGTCGAAGATGGTCGTGCCGGGCACGTCCAGGTAAGGTTTGTCGAGGGACATGGCTTCAGCCTTTCACTTCCTCAGGCCAGTAGAGGCGCATGGGATTATCGACAAGGAGTTTGCGCTGCAATTGTGGCGTGACCGCGATGTGGGGAATGAAATCCACCAGCAAACCATCGTCGGGCATGTGGTCCTTGAGGTTGGGGTGCGGCCAGTCGGTGCCCCAGAGCACGCGGTCAGGGAACTCCTCGACCACGCGGCGCGCGAACGGCACCACGTCGCGGTAGGCGGCCTGCTCGCCATCGAGGGCCTTGGGGCCGGCCACGCTCAAGCGCTCGGGGCAACTGACCTTGCTCCACACGTTGGGATGCTGGCGCATGAACTTCAGGAACAGCTCGAACTCGGGCCCGTCCACGGGCTTGGTCACGTCGGGGCGGCCCATGTGGTCCACCACCACGGTGGTGGGCAGCTGCGTGAAGAAGTCCCACAGCTCGGGCAGGTCCACGGCCTCGAAGTAGATCACCACGTGCCAGCCCAGTTGGTGGATGCGCGCGGCGATCTCCATGAGCTCGTCCTTGGGCGTGAAATCCACCAGGCGCTTGACGAAGTTGAAGCGCACGCCGCGCACGCCGGCGTCGTGCATGGCCTGCAGTTCTTCATCGGTCACCGAGCGGCGCACGGTGGCCACGCCGCGCGCCTTGCCGCCCGATTGCACCAGCGCATCGACCATGGCGCGGTTGTCCGCACCGTGGCAGGTGGCCTGCACCACCACGTTGCGCGCAAAGCCCAGGTGGTCGCGCAGTGCATAGAGCTGCGCCTTGCTGGCATCGCAGGGCGTGTACTTGCGCTCGGGCGCGTAGGGGAACTCGGCACCGGGGCCGAACACGTGGCAGTGCGCATCCACGGCGCCTGCGGGCACCTGGAAGCGGGGCTTGCTCGGGCCGGCGTACCAGTCGAGCCAGCCAGGGGTCTTGGTGAATTCACTCATGCGGTGTACTCCTTGTGGTTCAGTCCAGCGAGACGTTGGCCTTCTTGATCACCTCGCCAAAGCGCTGGCTCTCGTCCTTGACGAACTGCGTGAACTGCGCACGCGTGGTCGGGAACTGCTCGTAGCCAAAGCTCTTGAACTTCTCCTGCACGTCTGCGCCGGTCAGCGCCTGCTCGATGTCCTTGCGGATCTTGTCGGTCACTGCTGCGGGCAGGCCGGGCGGCACGGCGATCGTGTTCCACCCCGTGACCTCGAAGCCCTTGGGCCCGCCCGACTCGCCCACCGTGGGCACGTCGGGGAAGCTCGTCACACGCTGGGGTGCGGCGACGGCCAGGAAGCGCAGCTTGCCAGCGCGCTGCAGCGGCCCGGCCGTGGCGGCGCTGCCCAGGGCAAAGGCCAGCTCATTGGTGGAGACGCCGGTGTAAAGCTGCGTGGTCTCCTTGTAGATCACGTGCTCCATCTGCGTGCCGGTGGCGCTCTCGAACAGCTCG
Organism: Acidovorax sp. LjRoot118; assembly: GCF_964253575.1. Classification (NCBI taxonomy): domain Bacteria; kingdom Pseudomonadati; phylum Pseudomonadota; class Betaproteobacteria; order Burkholderiales; family Comamonadaceae; genus Acidovorax; species Acidovorax sp. LjRoot118. The sequence continues at coordinate 6,518,852 of NZ_CAXURB020000001.1, read as the reverse complement.
GAGCCCAGGTGCACCGGGTTGCCCACCGACCAGGAGCCGTAGTTGAGCTTGCCCGGGTGGGCCTTGGCGTCGGCAATCAGGTCGCCCACGTTCTTGTACTTGCTGTCGCCGGCCACGGTGAAGAAGAAGTAGGTCTTGAACAGCGGCAGCAGCGCGTCGAAGTCCTTCACCGGGTCGTAGGGCAGCTTCTTGAACAGGCTGGGGTAGGCGGCCAGGTGCACGTTGTCCAGCACGATCAGGTCATGCCCGTCCTTTGCGCCGCGCTTGAAGGCGTCGATGGCGATGAAGCCGTTGCCGCCGGGGCGGTTCTCGACCACCACGGGCTGGTTCCATGCGCGGCCGAGCTTCTCGGCCACGAGGCGGGCCACGCCGTCCGGGCCGCCGCCCACCGGGAAGGGCGTGATGATGCGCACGGGCTTGGTGGGGAACTGCTGGGCCGCAGCCAATTGCGGCGCCAGGCCGGCAGCGGCGGCCACACCCAGGGCCAAGGCGGCGCGGCGGGAGAGGGAAGAGGAAAGAAGGCGCATGGTAGGTCTCGTCAATATCAAAACAGGTGCTGCGCCGTGCGCAGCGGTGCGACATCCGCCACACGGCAGACGTCACTGGAGCGGTTACCGCGTGGTGGCGGTCAGTCGATGTACCTGAGCCCGGCCTTCTCAAGCCCGGGGCGCATGTTGTACATGTCCAGGCCGAGCACGCCCGAGGCGAGCTTGGCGCGCTTTTCGCCCTCGAAGCTCTCGCGCTTTTGCGCGGCTTCGAGCGTTTCCACGGCGCGTGCGGCAGGCACGCAGACCACGCCATCGTCGTCGGCAACGATCACGTCGCCGGGCGTGACCCACATGCCGGCGCAGACCACGGGGATGTTGACCGAGCCCAGCGTGGCCTTGATGGTGCCCTTGCTCGATATGGCGCGGCTCCAGACCGGAAAGTTCATCTCCTGCAGCGTCTTCACGTCCCGCACGCCGGCGTCGATGATGAGCGCCCGCGCACCGCGCGACTGGAACGAGGTGGCCAGCAGGTCGCCGAAGTAGCCATCGGTGCATTCCGAGGTGACGGCCGCCACCACCACGTCGCCGGGCTGGATCTGCTCGGCAGCTACGTGCATCATCCAGTTGTCGCCGGGCTGCAGCAGCACGGTGACCGCCGTACCAGACACCTGCTGGCCGGGGTAGATGGGGCGCATATAGGGCTTGAGCAGGCCCACGCGGCCCATGGCCTCGTGTACCGTGGCCGAACCCAGTGCTGCCAGGCCGTCGGCGGCTGCGCGGTCTGCGCGGGTGATGTTGCGGTGGACAACGCCTAGTTCGTACATGTCAGAGCCCCTTTGCCTTCAGGCGTGAATCGAGTCGGGAGAACACGCGGCGCACGTTGCCTTCGTAGATCTGGTGCTTGTCGTCGCCGCTCAGGATCTTGCTGGCCTCGATGTAGCGCTTGGTGTCGTCGTAGTAGTTGCCGGTGGTGGGGTCGATGCCGCGCACGGCGCCGATCATTTCCGAGGCGAAGAGCACGTTCTTCACCGGGATCACGGTGTTGAGCAGGTCGATGCCAGGCTGGTGGTACACGCAGGTGTCGAAGAAGACGTTGTTCAGCAGGTGGTCTTCGAGCAGGGGCTTCTTCATCTCCTGCGCCAGGCCCCGGAAGCGGCCCCAGTGGTAGGGCACGGCACCGCCGCCATGCGGGATCAGGAACTTGAGCGTGGGGAAGTCCTTGAACAGGTCGCCCTGGATGCACTGCATGAAGGCCGTGGTGTCGGCGTTCAGGTAGTGCGCGCCCGTGGTGTGGAAGCACGCATTGCAGCTGGTGCTCACGTGGATCATGGCGGGCAGGTCGTACTCCACCATCTTTTCGTAGATGGGGTACCAGTGGCGGTCGGTCAGCGGCGGACTGGTCCAGTGGCCACCGGAGGGATCGGGGTTCAGGTTGATGCCCACGGCACCGTATTCCTTGACGCACTTTTCGAGCTCGGGGATGCAGGTCGCGGGGTCCACGCCGGGGCTTTGCGGCAGCATGGCCACAGGCACGAAATGCTCGGGAAACAGCGTGGAGACGCGGTGGCACAGCTCGTTGCAGATGGCCGCCCAGGTGCTGGAGACGTTGAAGTCACCGATGTGGTGGGCCATGAAGCTCGCGCGCGGCGAGAACAGGGTGATGTCGCTGCCGCGCTCCTTCATCAGGCGCAGCTGGTTGGTCTCGATGGATTCGCGCAGTTCGTCGTCGCTGATCACGAGGTCCGCCACCTTGGGCATGGCGGCCGGGTCCTTGATGCCGGCGATCTGCTGGTTGCGCCAGTTCTCCAGCGCCTTGGGTGCCGTGGTGTAGTGGCCATGGCAGTCGATGATGAGGCTCATTGCTTTGTGCTCCTTGGATCTTGGTATGCGGGATCAGGCGGGGTCCATGCCCTGGCGTTGCTTGGCCTCGGTGGCAGCCGAGGAGGCCAAAAAGTCGAGCAGCGCCTTTGCAGCCACGGGTTGCTTGCTGGCAGTGCCCACGCCCGACGAGAAGATGGTGGTGATCTGGATGGCCGGCGGCAGCGGGCCCACCACGGTGATACCCTCCACGTTCAGCAGTTCGCTCAGTTGCTGGAAGCCGAGTTCCACGTCGCCACGCGCCACCAGCGAGCCCACGGGCACCCCGGGCGGCGCCTGCACCATGCGGCCGGCCACCTCGTCTGCAATGCCCCAGCGCTCGAACAGCCTGGCCAGCGCCACGCCGCTCGGGCCGGTGGAGTAGCTGATGCTGCGTGCGGCCAGCACGGCGCTGCGCACCGCGTCTTCAGAGCCGATGTCGGGCAGCACTGCACCGGCGCGCACGGCCACGGCCACGCCGGAACGCACCCAGTCGGTCTTGCTCGCGGCATCGATGGTGCCTGCGGCAATGAGCTTGTCGATGGCGTCGGAGGCCAGCACCACCACATCGAAGGCCTCGCCGGCCTGCACGCGCTTGGCGGCGTCCACGCCGCCCACGGCTTCGATGACCGCGCGCTGGCCGGTCTGCTGCTCGTAGGCGGCCAGCAGTTCGGCCAGCACCTGGCGCGTGGCCATGGAGGAGATTCCACGAAGGGTGGGCGCACTCATGGGGAGGTGGCAGTCGCTGTATACATGCCGCCGATTGTGGGCAGTGCCGGGCCCGACATAAAGCCGGCACGGGCACTACCAGATATATCATTCTTCTATTGTTGAATTGGAGCTATTGCAAATAGCGGAGAGCACACCCCATGGACCTCAAGCAGATCGAGTACTTTGTGCGCGTGGCCGAACTGGGCAGTTTCACCCGCGCCTCGGTGGTGCTGGACATCGCCCAGCCGGCCCTGAGCCGCCAGGTGCGTCTGCTGGAGGTGGAGCTGCGCCAGAACCTGCTGGTGCGCAATGGCCGCGGGGCCATACCGACCGAGGCCGGCAAGCTGCTGCTGGAGCACGGGCGCGGCATCCTGCACCAGGTAGAAAGGGCCCGCGAGGAGCTTGGGCGTGTGCGGGGCGCGCTGGCCGGGCGCGTGGCCATCGGCCTGCCGCCGACCATGGCCAAGGTGCTCACGGTGCCGCTCACCCGCGCCTTTCGCGTGCAGATGCCCGATGCGGCCCTGGCCATCAGCGAAGGCCTGACGGTGGCCATGCGCGAATCGCTGACCACGGGGTTGCTGGACATCGCTCTGCTCTACAACACGCCCGCTTCGCCGGGCATCGAGATCACGCCCTTGCTGGAGGAAGACCTGTTCCTCGTGCAGCGCCGCCCCGTGGGGCAAAGCGACACCGAAACCGACGCCCAGGCACGGCAGCCCATCGGGCTGGAGGAGCTCACGCGCTTTGCGCTGGTGATCCCCACCCGGCCCAACTCCATCCGCATGCTGGTGGAGTCGGAATTGGCGGCCTTGGGCCTGCGCCCGCAGATCAGCCTGGAGATCGACGGCGTGGCCGCCATCCTGGACCTGGTGGCCGATGGCGCGGGCAGCGCGGTGCTGCCCATGAATGCGGTCACCACCTCGGGCAAGCCCGAGGTGTTCGGCACCCGGCCCATCGGCCAGGCGGGCGAGCCGCGGCTGCGCAGCAAGCTGTCGATGGCTGTGAGTTCGCAGCGCCCGGCCACGCTGACCCAGCAGGCCATGGCGGAGCTGATCCGCAGCACGCTGCAGACGATCTACAAGGCGCCCTGATCCCTCTTCGGTGCAGCATCCAGGTGCGCCAGCAACCGGTCGGCATAGTCCTGCCAGGGCGCATCCTTGGGCAGGCCCGCGAACACGCCCTCGCGCGCCATGGCCGCCACCGCCGACTGCTTGTGCGCAATGGCGCTGGCCATCAACGGCTCCACGCCGGCCTCGCGCACGGTGCGCGCGGCCTCGTGCATTTCTTCGGAGCGGCGCTGGCCGTGCTGCACCACGCGGCTGAAGAAGTAACTGCCCTGCCTTTTCCAGTCGATGGAGGGAAAGGTCTCGGCCAGCGTGGGCAGCACATGTGCCTCCACACCGTACTGCCGAGCGGTGGCATAGCTTTCGATCACCAGGGCTTCGAGCCCCTTGATCATCACGCTGCGGCACATTTTGATGGCGCTGGCCACGCCCAGCTGTTCGCTGACCGGCTTGGCATCCATGCCCCAGGCCTGCAGCACGGCGGCCAGCGCCTGGGCCTGTGCACCACCCAGCAGCATGGGCACGCGGATGCCATAGGGCGGCACCGAGGTCATGACACCCGCCTCCACATAGTGCGCGCCGCGCGCCTCGATCAGCGCGGCGGCCTGCTGCTTGGTGCCGGGCGAGGCCGAATTGAGGTCCAGGAACACGGTGCCAGGGCGCAAGTGGGCAACTGCTTGCTGCGCCACCTCCAGCGTGTGCGATGCGGTGACGGCCGAGATGATCAGGTCGCTGGCCAAGCACAGCGCTTGCACCGAAGCATGGGCCGTGACCCCGTGCTGCGCGGCATGCGCCCGCTCGGCATCGCGCGTGGCAGCCTGCGCGAACTTCAGGTCCCACGCCCCGACATCGGCCACGCCGGGCTGCGACTGCAGCCCCAGGGCAAAGGTCTTGCCGACTTCGCCATAGCCGATCAGGCCGATGTGCTGCAGGTCCATGGTGAGCCTCGGTGGTGGGGATCGCTGGCTACCGGGCCACACCCAGCAGCCGGTCCAGCAGCTCGGGCTGCGCACTCAGATCCGCCGCAGTGCCGGTGTGCACCACCGTGCCCCGGTCGAGCACGGCGGCATGGTCCGAGATCGCCAGGATGGCTTGCGGGTGCTGCTCGACGATGATGGCCGACAACCCCTCCTCGCGCGTGATGCGGCGAATGGCGCGCAGCAACTCTTCCACGATGATCGGGGCCAGTCCCTCCAGCGGCTCGTCGAGCAACAGCAGGCGCGGGTTGAGCACCAGTGCCCGGCCCACGGCCAGCATCTGCTGCTCGCCACCCGACAGCTGCGTGCCCAGGTTGGTCTTGCGCTCGGCCAGGCGCGGGAACATGGCGTACACCTTGTCCGGGGTCCACGGGGCCGCCGCAGCGCCCTTGCGGCCGGGCCGCGCCACGGCGGTCAGGTTCTCGTGCACGGTGAGCGACTTGAAGATGTTGCGCTCCTGCGGCACCCAGCCGATGCCGGCGGCTGCGCGTTCATGCGAGGGCAGGCGGTGCAGCGCCACGGCGCCCAGTGCCACCGTGCCCGCATGCTGGCGTGTGGCGCCTGCCAGGGTGTTGATCAGCGTGGTCTTGCCGGTGCCATTGCGGCCCAACAAGGCCAGGGTCTCGCCCTCGGCCAACGACAGGGACACGCCCTGCAGCACCACGGCTTCGCCGTAGCCAGCGCTCAGGCCCTCGATCTTCAGCAGCTCAGACATGCGCGTCTTCTCCATGGCCCAAGTACACCGCCTTGACCTGCGGGTCGTTGGCGATGGTGTCGGGGTCCCCCTCGGTGAGCACGGTGCCGTTGACCAGCACCGTCATGCGGTTGGCAAAGCTGAAAACCAGATCCATATCGTGTTCAATCAACAGCACCGAGACATCGGCGGGCAGCGCCGCCACGGTCTGCAGCAGCTCTTCGCGTTCCCCGGCCGGCACGCCGGCCACGGGCTCGTCGAGCAGCAGCACGCGCGGCTCGCAGGCCAGGGCGATGGCGATCTCCAGCAGGCGGCGCTTGCCGTAGGCCAGCACCTTCGTCGGCTCGGCCATCACCGCCGTCAGGTGGAATTGCTCCAGCAACTGCTCGCAGCGCTCGTTCACCGCGCGCTGCGCACCCAGCGGCTGCCACCACTTGCCGCCAAAGCCGCGCTGCTGCGAGACCGTGAGCGCCAGCGTCTCCAGCGGCGTGAGCGAGTCGAACAACTGGTTGATCTGGAAGGTGCGCACCATGCCGCGCTGCACGCGCTGGTGCGGTGCCAGGCGCGTGATGTCCCGGCCTTCGAGCACGATGGAACCCTCGGTGGGCTCCAGCACGCCCGTGAGCAGGTTGATCAGCGTGGTCTTGCCCGCGCCGTTGGGGCCGATCAGCGCATGGCGTGCGCCCTGGCGCAGGTTCAGCGTGACGTTGTTGGTCGCGGTGATGCCGCCGAAGCGCTTGACCAGGCCCTGCGCGGCCAGCACCACTGGCGCGTCGTTGACGGTGGTGGTGTTCATGCCTTGCGCCCTCCGAACCAGGTCCAGGGGCGGATCAGGCGATCGCGCCCCACCAGCACCAGCACCACCAGGAACAGGCCGATCCAGAAGGTCCAGTACTGTGGCGTCACGGCCGAGATCACATCCTGCAGCAGCTTGAAGCCGATGGCACCGACCACGCCGCCATAGAGCCAGCCCACGCCGCCGATCACCAGGATCAACATCACGTCGGCCGAGCGGTGGAATTCGAACAGGTCCAGCGAGGCAAAGCCCGTGGTCTGCGTGAGCAGGGCACCCGCCGCCCCCGCAAGTGCGGCCGCCAGCGTGTAGACCTGCGCCAGCTTGGCCGTCACCGGGATGCCGATGGCCATGGCGCGCAGCCGGTTGTCGCGGATGGCCTTGAGCGTGGCACCAAAAGGCGACTGCACTACGCGCCGCGCGAGCAGGAACAGCACCAGCAGCACGCTCATCGAGTACCAGGCCGCCGTGCGCCCGAACAGGTCGAACTCGAACTTGCCAAGCACCGGGCCCATGACCACGCCCTGCAGCCCGTCGGCACCGCCGGTCAGCCAGTCGAGCTTGTTGGCCAGCTCCAGCATGATCAGGCCCACGCCCAGCGTGACCATGAGGCGCGTGAGATCGGTGCCGCGCATGACGGTGAACGAGGCCACCGCGCCCAGCAACGTGGCAGCAGCGATGCCCACCGCCAGGCCGACCAGCGGGTCGGGCATCACGTGCTTGGCGAACAGCGCGGCCGCGTAACCGCCCATGCCGAAGAAGGCCGCATGGCCGAGCGAGACGATGCCGGTGTAGCCCAGGATCAGGTCCAGCGAGAGGGCGAACAGCGCCACGATGGCGATCTCGTTGATGATGAGCGCATGGCCGGGCAGCGCCAGCGGCGCGGCAAAGGCCAGCAGCCACAACACAGGCTCCCAGGGCCGCATGCGGCGGCTGCGCAGCAGGACGTTGGTGGACGATGCATCCATCACTTGCCCCCCTTGCGCACGAACAGGCCCTGGGGCCGCCAGATCAGGATCAGGATCATGAGGCTGTAGACGATGAAGGCTCCGAGCTTGGGGATGTAGTACTTGCCCGCCACGTCGGCAATGCCGAGCAGCAGCGCGGCCAGCAGGGGCCCGGTGATGGAGGAGGTGCCACCCACCGCCACGACGATCAGGAAGTAGATCATGAACTTGAGCGGAAAGCTCGGGTCCAGCCCCAGCACCTCGGCCCCGAGCGCACCGCCCAGGCCCGCCAGGCCCGAGCCGAAGGCGAAGGTGGACAGGAACACGATGTTCACGTTGATGCCCATGCCGGCGGCCACGCGCTGGTCATCCACCGAGGCGCGCAGCCGGCTGCCAAAGCGCGTGCGCGTGAGCACGTACTGCAGGCCGACGGTAAGGGCCGCGCACACCGCGATGATGAACAGCCGGTAGTGCCCCATGCCCAGCATGAAGGCCCCGCTGCCCAGCTCCGTGCGGCCCTTGAGCCAGGCGGGTAGCTGGATGATCTGGCCCGTGGAACCCACGAAATAGTCCACCGTGGCCACGGCCATGAACACCAGGCCGATGGAGAACAGCACCTGGTCCAGATGGGCCTTGTGGTACAGCGGGCGGTACAGCGTGCGCTCGAGCACCGCCCCCAGCAGCGCCGTGCCCACGAAGGCCAGCGGCAGGCACCACAGAAAGGGCACGTTCAGCCGCTGCATCAGCAGCACGGTGATGTAGCCGCCGGCCATGGCAAAGGCCCCGTGCGCGAGGTTGATGAAGTTCATCAGCCCCATGGTCACGGCCAGCCCCACCGCCAGGATGAACAGCAGCATGCCGTAGGCAACGCCGTCGAAAAGAATGGTCAGCATGCAATCACTTCAATAGAACACAGCACGGGCACGGCGCCGTCCGCTGGCCAGAGGAACACCCATCTTCGATACTGGCGTGCCCGACGCCAGCGCCACCGTGGAACTGGCTTCGCCAGGCCAGGGGTGACGTCCCCCTGTAGGGGGATGGCGCGAAGCGACTCAGGGGGTTACCTATTTCGTCTTGCCGGGATCTTTCACGTCCTTGATCACGTCGAACTCCACGTTGTAGAGCTGGCCGTTGACGCGCTCCACCTTGCGCAGGTACACGTTCTGCACGATGTCACGGGTCTGCGCGTCGATGAACACCGGGCCGCGCGGGCTCTCGAAGACCTGGCCCTTCATGGCGGCCAGCAGGGCGTCGCCGCCGCCCGCGCCCTTGGTGGTCTTGAGCGCTTCGTAGATCACGCGCATGCCGTCGTAGCCGCCCACGGCCATGAAGTTGGGGCGCAGGCCCTTGTTGGCCTTCTCGAAGGCTTCCACGAATTTCTTGTTCAGCGGCGAGGGGTGTGCGGCCGAGTAGTGGTGCGAGGTGACCACGCCCAGCGCGCCGTCGCCCATGTCGTTGAGCTGGTCGTCATCGGTCACGTCGCCAGTGGCGATGAGCTTGATGCCGGCCTTGTCCATGCCGCGCTCCAGGAACTGCTTCATCACCGCAGCGCCTGCGCCCGAAGGCACGAAGACGAACAGCGCATCGGGCTTGGCATCGCGCACCTTCTGCAGGAAGGGGGCGAAGTCGGGGTTGCGCAGCGGCACGCGCAGTGCCTCGGTGACCTGGCCGCCATTGAAGCTCAAACGCTGGTTGAAGAATTTCTCGGCGTCGATGCCCGGGCCGTAGTCGCTGACCAGCGTCACGACCTTCTTGATGCCATTCTTGGGCGCCCAGTCGGCCAGGGCCACCGACACCTGGGGCAAGGTGAAGCTGGTCCGCACCACGTAGGGCGATGCTTCCGTGATGCTCGAGGTGGCCGCAGCCATCACCACCAGCGGGGTCTTGGCCTGCGTGGCCAGCGGCGCCGTGGCCATGGCCGAAGGTGTGATGCCCATGCCGGCGAGCACATTGACCTTGTCGTTCACCACCAGCTCCTGGGCCAGGCGGCGCGTCACGTCGGGCAGGCTGGTGTCGTCCTTGACGATCAGCTGCACCTTCTTGCCACCGACCGTGTCACCGTTCTGGGCCATGTACAGGCGCGCGGCTGCCTCGATCTGGCGGCCGGTGGTCGCCTGCTGCCCCGTCATGGGCAGAACCAGGCCGATCTTGAAGACGTTGTCCTGGGCTGCGGCCGGCAGGGCCGCCAGGCCGCCGACCAGGGTCAGGGCGGCAGCGGCCGAGGCGCGCAGAAGGTGGCGTTTGTGCATGGTGCTATGTCTCCTGTGGAATGTCGTTGTGAATGTCGTTGTATACAGCGAGTGCTGGCCGGAGTCTGGTACGGCGAAGGGCAACGCACAAGCGGGATTTCGGACTTTTAGATATCGCCGATTGTGATAACTTGCAACAGTTATAGGTCAGGCGCTTTCCCTGATGAGCTGCACCCCGGGCAAACCCTGACCCTGTGATGCCTGCACGGCTGCGAGCAGGTTGCGCCGCGTGATGCGCGAGTGCTCGCGCATGATGGCCTCGGCCCGCGCGCCCTCGCGCCGATCTATGGCATCGAGCACCTGGCGGTGCTGGTCTTGCGCCACCACCAGCATGTCACGCGCGGCGGGCGAATGCGTCTGCACCACCACGAAGGCCGAGGGCGAAGCGAACGGCAGGCCCTTGACCCGGTCGAGCTCGCGCACGATGACACCGCTGCCCACCATGCGGCTGAGCAGGTGGTGAAAGCGCGCGTTGAGCGCCACATAGGCCGAAAAGCCCTCATCGTCGAGCGAGCGCGGCGCCAGCACGGCGTCGATCTCGTCCAGGCACTGCACGGTATCGGCCATCACACCTGCCTCCACCCCGCGCTCGGCCGCCAGCCGCGCGGCCAGCCCTTCCATGGTGCCGCGCAGTTCGATGGCGTCGGCCACATCGGTCTCCGAAAAGGTGCGCACCGCATAGCCGCCGCCCGGCAGGCGGTGCAGCAGCCCCTCCTGCTCCAGCCGCATCAGCGCGGCTCTTATAGGGGTGCGCGAGACGCCGAGCAGCTCCACCAGCGGCAGCTCGGCAATGCGCGCGCCACCGGCGAGTTCGCCGGCCAGGATCATCTCGCGCAGCCGCAACTGGGCCTTGACCGACTGCGATGCGCCGGCTTCGGACGCATCGCCAAGGGCGGCAAGGGCCTGGGGTTCGGGGTGGTTCATGGTCGGTGCGAAGCGGGAGTTCTGGCGTAAGGCCGAATGTATACAGAAATCCGCAAAACCTCCATTGCACTTCGACGTCGACCTATACAAAACAACACCTTATGGGATATGCCAGTGCGCGATAGCTGGTTTATGGCTTTTTTATGTATACAGAAACCGGACTTTTTCGCACAATCCATTCACGAACACAGCGATCCGCAGGCTGCCTGTATACCAAGCCTGTGGCGCGACACATCCTTCCCCCACGGAGAGAGACAAGCACCATGTTCCCCAAGAATGCCTGGTACGTCGCCTGCACCCCCGACGAGATTGCCGACAAGCCCCTGGGCCGCACCATCTGCGGCGAGAAGATGGTCTTCTACCGCCCGGCACCCGACCAGGTCGCGGCGCTCGACGACTTCTGCCCCCACCGCGGCGCGCCCCTGTCGCTGGGCACGGTCTGCGATGGCCAATTGATGTGCGGCTACCACGGCCTGCGCGTGGGCTGCGACGGCAAGGCCGTTTCGATGCCGGGCCAGCGCGTGCAGGGCTTTCCACGCACGCGCAGCTTTCCGGTGGTCGAGCGCTACGGCTTCATCTGGGTCTGGCCCGGCGATGCCGCGCAGGCCGACCCCGCCAAGATCCACCACCTCGCGTGGGCCGAGAACCCCGAGTGGGCCTATGGCGGCGGGCTGTACCACATTGCCTGCGACTACCGGCTGATGGTCGACAACCTGATGGACCTGACGCACGAGACCTATGTGCACTCCAACAGCATCGGCCAGAAGGAGATCGACGAGGTGCCGTGCAAGACCCGCGTCGAGGGCGACGAGGTCATCACCAGCCGTTTCATGGAAGGTATCCAGGCGCCCCCGTTCTGGCAGATGGCGCTGCGCATGAACGGCCTGCCCGACGACCAGCCCGTGGACCGCTGGCAGATCTGCCACTTCACACCACCGAGCCACGTGCTGATCGAGGTGGGCGTGGCGCTCGCCGGCCACGGCGGCTACGAAGCCCCGGCCGATAAGAAGGCGTCGAGCATCGTCGTGGACTTCATCACGCCCGAGACCGAGACCTCGATCCACTACTTCTGGGGCATGGCGCGCCACTTCAAACCCGACGATCCGGCCCTCACCGCGCAGATCCGCGAAGGCCAGGGCAAGATCTTTTCCGAAGACCGCGAAATGCTGGAGCTGCAGCAGCTGAACCTGCTGCGCCACCCCGAGCGCAAGCTGCTCATGCTCAACATTGACGCAGGCGGCGTACAGTCGCGCAAGGTGATCGACCGCACCCTGGCGGCGGAGCAGGCAGCATGACGACCGCGCAGGAAACCCTGCAGGTGCGCGTGGTGCGCAAGCAGGCCGAGGCCGAGGGCATCGCCAGCTTCGAACTGGCCCGCACCGATGGTGCGCCGCTGCCGGCCTTCAGCGCCGGCTCGCACATCGACGTGCACATCCCCGGCGGCCTCACACGCCAGTATTCGCTGTGCAACAGTGCAGGCGAGCAGCACCGCTACCGCATCGCCGTGCTGCGCGACGCAGCCTCGCGCGGCGGTTCCGCCGGCATGCACGATGCCGTGCACGAAGGTGACATGATCACCATCAGCACGCCGCGCAACCATTTCGAACTGCACCCGGCGCAGCGCACGCTGCTGCTGGCGGGTGGCATCGGTGTGACACCGCTCTTGTGCATGGCAGAACGCCTGGCCCACACCGCCGCCGACTTCACGCTGCACTACTGCACGCGTTCATTGGCACGCACGGCGTTCACCGAGGAGATTGCAGCATCCGCCATGGCGCCCCACGTGCAGGTGCACACCGACGAGGGCGGGCCCGAGCAGAAGCTCGACCTCATGGCCGTGCTGGCGGACGTCGCACCGGACGCGCGCCTCTACGTCTGCGGCCCCGCCGGCTTCATCGACCATGTGGTGAACACCGCCAAGAACCTGGGCTGGCCGGCGGACCGCATTCACCTCGAATACTTCGGTGCACCGGCACAAGACACCTCGGGCGACGGCGAGTTCGAGGTGCGCATCGCCAGCACCGGCAGCACCTACACCATACCGGCCGATATCTCCATCGTCGATGCGCTGCGCCCCCAGGGCGTGGACATCATGACCTCGTGCGAACAGGGTGTGTGCGGCACCTGCCTCACGCGCGTGCTCGAAGGCGAGGTGGACCACCGCGACATGTACCTCACCGACGAGGAGAAGGCGTCGAACGAGCAGTGCATGCCCTGCTGCTCACGGGCCAAGGGCAAGCTGCTGGTGCTGGATCTCTAGAAGCTACTCAGCTTCGGCCGTGCGGATGGTGTCGCGGCCATGGCGGTCCTTGGCCCGTCCCAGATCGGTGTCGAGCGCGCGCGCCAGCTTGTCGGTGGCGCCGATGAAGGCGTTGGCCATCTTGTCGGCCTCGTCCGTCACCGTGACGGGTTGGCGGCCCGTGACGCGAGCCTCGATACGGCAGCGCTTGTCCTTGGCGCCGGACTTGCCGGCATCGACATCGGACAGGAATACCTCCAGCCGCGTCACATGGTCCTGGAAGCGCGCCAAGCGGGTCTTGGCTTCGTCTGTCACCCATTGGGCCAGGGATTCGCTGCCGTTGATGTGGTCGTCGGTGTTGACTTGTACTTGCATGCGGGGCTCCTTGGGGTGGTTGCGAGAAAAAGGCGGCGGCGACAGGCCGCAGCCATGGCCCCATGGTGGCACCAAAGGCGCTATAGCGCGAATCGGCCGGGTAAGAACCTGTTAAACACAGGTTCTTACAACTTATCCAGCGCAACGGCGGTTGGCCAGGGTGCGCCCGCAGGCAGTGCCGCCGCTTCGGTCACGCGGGTCCGCAGGCGCAGGGCAGCCGGGTCGCCGGGGCAGCGCTGCAGCAGTTGGTCGAGATGTGCCGCAGCCGCAAACGCATCACCCGCCTGGAAGGCATCCAGGGCCGCTGCGGACAATGTGCAGGCCTCGCTGTCGGCACAGAGCGTGAAGACGCGAACCGGTTCGGCCCGCCCCTTGACGATGACCTCGTCCAGCACGCGCACGGGCAGGAAGGCCGGCAGTTGCCGCGCCGTGGCCTGCGACAGCAGGATGCCCGTGCCGAAGGCCTTGTTCGCGCCCTCCAGGCGCGCCGCAAGGTTCACCGCATCGCCGATCACCGTGTACGAAAAACGCTGCTGCGAGCCCACGTTGCCCACCACCACCCGACCGGTGTGCAAGCCGATGCGCATTTGCAGCGGCGGCAGGCCGCGCGCGCGCAGGGCGGCCACCAGCGGTTCCATGGCCTTTTGCATGTCCAGCGCCGCATGCACCGCATGCTCGGCGTGCCGGGCATCGTCGAGCGGCGCGCCCCAGAAGGCCATCACGGCATCGCCGATGAACTTGTCCACCGTGCCGCCGCTGGCGTGGATGATGGGCGTCATGGCGTCGAAGTAGCCGGAGAGCAGTTCCACCGTCTGCTCGGCGCTGAGCTGCTCGGACAGGGTGGTGAAATTGGCCAGGTCGGTGAACATGATGGTCACCTCGCGCACCTCGCCGCCAAGCCGCATCAGCCCGGGCTCGGCCACCAGGCGTGCCACCACGGCGGGCGGCACGTACTGGGCGAACATGGCGCGGGTCTGCTGGGCTCTTTGGCGCACGGTGGCGTAAATGACCAGCGCGGTAGCGCTCGTCAACCCCATGGCCGCAGCCATGGGCATCAACGGCGGCCACCACAGCCGTGCGTAGGCGAACAACAGCCACGAAGCGAGCCCCATGGCCGCCACCAAGGCCGCCATCAGCACGATCGCCCAGCCCGTGTGCAGGCGTCGACCGGCCAATACCACCAGAGGGATCATCAGGAGCACCAGCACGGGCGTCCAATGGCCAGGTGCGCTGCGCAGGCCATCGCCCGCAAGCAGGTTGTCCAGCTGCGTGGCCTGCAGTTCCACGCCGGGAAAAAGGCGGTCGCCCCCGACAGAACCGAAGGGTGAATTGAACAGGTCCGCGCGCGCATTTTCAAGCTCCGAAGCGCTCAGCGCGGACCGCCCGACCAGCACGATCTTGCCCTTGAAAAAGCCAGGCGGCAGCAGCCCGGGCTCCAGCGCCTGGTAGTACGAGCGCGTGTCGAAGGTGCCGCGCGGGCCCCGGTAGGCCAACCACTCGGCGGTCCGCAGGTCGTTGACCCCAGAGCCCGCCACCCGGCGCGCCAACTGCATGGCCAGGCTGTCGGACTCGCCGAAGGCGCGGCGCACCACGAAGTCGTCGTCAGGCTGCACCAGCGCGCTGCCCGCCCGGCCGCCCGCAGCCAGCAACCGCTGCAGTGGCGGCACATCGGTCCACAGCGTGGCATTGCCACTGTCGATCTTCTCGCGCGCCGAAGCCAGGGCCACGGGTGCGGCAACGGCCACGGCGCGCTCCAGCGCCGCGTCCTCCTCTTCGCTGGTCGGGTCGGCAAACACCACGTCCATGCCGATCGCGGCAGCCCCGTCAGCGTGCACACGCTCGATCAGGCGTGCGTGCAGGCTGCGTGGAAAGGGCCAGTGCTGCTGCAGCTCCTGGAAGGTGGGCTCATCGATCGCGAGGATCACCACGGGATAGGTGCCCCGCTGGGGCGCCGAAAGCGCCGTGAGCACGTCGAAGGTCTTGAACTCCAGCGCATGCCAGGGCCGGGTGAACGTGGCAGCCCAGGCGAGCAGCAGCACCAGCGCGCTGGCGGCGAGCGCCAGGGCCGCTTCGCGCCATGCGCCCCTAGAAACGGTAGCGCGCATCGATCACGTACCGCACGGACTGGCGGTCGGAACGGTCTCCGAACAGGTTCAGCACCCCCGCGCCCACCACCCAGTGCTTGTCCTGCGTTTCCCAGTAGCCCGCGATGTCCAGGTTCCAGCCCGGCGGGCGGCGTGTGAGGTTCTGCTTGTCCTCGAAACGCTCGGACCGGTAGACCGCCCGGGCGCTCAGGTACACGCGCTGCGCGCTGGCCCAGGTAGCCCCGATCACCGCCGTGTGGCGCGGTATGTAGGGGATGCGCAGGTCGCGCACCAGGCTGTTGCTGGTGCTGTCCAGGTACTGGCTGCGGCTGTGCTGGAACAGGTACTTGGCATAGCCCGACCACTGGCGGCTGAACATGCGGTTCACGCCCGCGCCCAGGGCCTGCAGGCTGCCCTCCTCGAATCCCGGGGTGCCTTCAAGCACGTCGGTGGTCGACAGGTTGATCATCTGCGCGCTGCGCATCTCCTCCAGGAAAGGCATGCTGGGCGTGCGCAGGTCCACGCCGATCACGCCGGGATTGCGCACGCGCAAATGGTCGGCGCGCAGACTCACGAAGGTGCGCTCGTCGACCTCCATGCCCAGCTGCGCAACCGTGCGCCGATGGCGGCCACCGGCCTCCACCAGGCGGTCTTCGACCGGAATGCCGGCCGTCTCCACGCTGGTGAGCGTGGACGCACTCAGCGGGCGCAGCCAGTCCTGGTAGGCCATGCGCAGCGTGCTGCCCGCCGCCGGGGTGAACACCAGGCCCACGCGCGGGGTGGCCATCCGCTCCGTGTCCGCGCGGCGCGCCTGACTCGATTCGCTGACGTCCCGCACCAACAGGCCCACCGCATTGCCCCCGCGCACCCGGTGGCGGATCTGCTGCAGCCCCAGCGCACCATCGAGCAGCAGGTCCGGCGTGAACTGCTGGCTGCCGGCCAGGGTCAGGCCGGTGTAGCGCCGGTCGATCTCGTTGACGCCGGCAAACACCATGATGTCGGGGGCCACGGCGCTGTCCCGGCGGATCAGGGGGCCGTAGCCGCTGACTTCACTGGATTGTTTTTCCGCCACATGCTCCAGCGTCACGCTCAGGCGCTGGCCGGGCTCCAGGTCCACCGTGTGGCGCAGTTGCAGATCGGTGAAGGCCTTGTCGGGCGAGGCCTTGAGGCCCATGAGGGCCGCCAGCGGCTGGAACAGGAACAGGGTGGGGTAGTTCTCGGAGCGCGTGTGCTCCGTGCTGCGCCCCAGCTTGAGCCAGGTCTGCTGCACCGGGCTCCAGCGGTAGGACAGCCCCGCCATCCCCAGGCGCACCCGGCTGCTTCCCGTGGTCTGCAGCACGTCGGACCCATCGCCCCAGAGGTCCAGCCGGTTGCGCCCCTGCAGCGACACGTCGAACTGGTTGGCATACACGAACAGGCTCAGGCGCTCGGTGGGCTGCATGCCCAGGCCCAGCGTCAGCACGTCGGCCCCCACGTCGGCGCCTCCCGTGGAGTCGTGAAACGCCGGTACGTTGAACACCCCCACGTCGATCGGAAAGCGCTTGCCGTGGGCGTTCTGCGCCTTGAAGAACCAGGACACCGGCACCTGGCTGTTGTCCATGCCATTGAGCGTGAGCGAGGGCGCGCGCATGCGGTAGAACTCGCGGTCCAGCATCATGCCCAGCGCCCCATGGCTGCCCGGCCGCTGCAGCAGCGAGGAATGCAGCTGGCTGGCGCCAAAAGCCATGGGGTCGGTCAGAAAGCCCTGGAACAGGGCCGAGTTCTTGTTGAACTCGCCACGGTAGCGGTCTGCCAGGAACAGGTGGCTGCCGCCCCAGTACGGCGAAAAGCTCTTTTGCGCCAGCTCTAGCGCCCAGTCCTCCATGCCGAAGAAGGCCAGCGAGGCGCCCAGGTTGGCGCTGCCCTTCTGGTCATTGGCCACCTGGTTGAGCGACTTGAGGTAGGGCATGCGCTGCACGGCCGCGCGGGCGGACTCGACGGCATCGCCGGGCTGGAACAGATCGGTCTGGATCTGCGCCAGCAGCAGGTAGGGCAAGGGGTCCTTGTCGTCGAGGGCACTGGCCTGGCGCAGCGTGGCCAGCGCATCGGGCGTGCGTCCGAGCTGGTAGTAAGCCACCGCCGTCCAGACCTTGGCACGCGCATAGCGCGGCTCCATCACGCCGGCGCGCAGGAAGTCGCCGAGCGCGGCCTGCGGCCGGCCCTGCTTGAGGTGCATCAGCCCCTGCCCGGTGAGCGCCACATAGTCGGCAGGGTTGTCGCGCAGGGCGACTTCAAACGCCTGCCCTGCCTCGGTGAACTGGTTGACAAAGGTTTCGAGCGTGCCCCGCTCGCCCTGCGCCCCCGGCGTCTGCGCATCGAGTGCCAGCGCCTGGCCCAGTGCCTTGCGTGCAGGGCCGGTCTCCTCGCGCTCCACATGTGCGCTGCCCAGACCCTGCCAGACCCGTGCGTCGCCGGGCATGCGCGCCGTGGCCTCGGTGTAGGCCGCAATGGCCGCCGGCCCATTGCCCTGGCGGCGGGCCAGCTCGGCGCGCACCAGCGCCAGGCCCCCGTCGCTTGCGTCGCTGGTTTCCGCCAGCGTGGCCTGCGCCTCTTCGACCCTGTCAGTGAGCAATTGCACGCGCGCCAACTGGGCCACCAGGGCCGGATGGGCAGGCCAATGCTGCGTGAGCGCCGTGCGCAGGGTGTTCACGGCCGCAGGTCCATCGCCGTCGAGCAGTTGCAGATCCGACTGCATGAGCCAGGCGGCCAGCACGGGCGGCTGGCCCGCGCCGTCGACCTGCTGCGCAAGCCGGGCGCGGGCGGTCTGCAGGTCACCCGCCTGCAGCGCCACGGCGGACTCCATGGCGGCTGCCCAGACGGCGGGCACCTGGCTGCGCACCTGGGCCAATGCGGCGGCTGCAGCGGCCGCATCGCGGGCAGCCAGTGCGCGCCGCACCGGGTCCAGCGCGGCAGGCATGCCACCATCGGTATGGCCCTGCGCCGCGAGCGAAGGCAGCGGATCGGCGCGCAGCGCATTCACCCACTGGATGCGGTCGCGCGGCTGGCTCAGCACCATCTTCACCGGGGCCTGGCCCACATCGGCGTAGGCGGCCTCGTTGGCGGCCACCGACACCTGACCCTGGGCGTTGCCGAACTCCACCGTGCCCGAGAGCACGGTGATCAGCGTGCGACCATCGCCAGCGACCTCGATGTCCCAGTCTGTGCCACGGATCGCGGCCGTGGCGGCGGGCGTTTCCAGCGTGAGGCGGCTGCCGTCGGCGCGGCGCGTCTGCGTCCAGGCCCGGCCGGCGCTGAGCATCAGCGTGGTCATGGGCTGCGCAGGCGTGGCCACCGCCTTGACCTGCAGCACCGTGTTCTGGTGCAGGCGCAACTGGGTGTCGTCGGCAAACAGCAGGGCCATGCGTGCGGCTTCGCGCGTGCGCACGAAGTCGCCGGGCGCCAGCGCCTGGGCCTGGCGTGCCGGCTTCCAATCCGGCGTGGCCGCAGCGCGCTGGTCGCCCGGGCCTTGCAGGCCCACGATCTCGGCCGCCGCACCCGGCGGCACGGCGGCATGGCTCGGGGGCCAGGCCAGGGCCAGGAACATGGTGAGCGCGGAAAGCTGCATCGAGGGGTGGCGCATGGAGGTGCCTTGTTTTCCTATGGGGCGGGCAGCGGCCGACGCAGGTGCGGCCACGAACGGGCAGGCCGCAGCCCGTCACACCCGGTTACCGAAATTATCGGGAACGCGGACGGGCCGCAGCACACCAGGCACCAACGGCAACCCGCCATTTCATGAAGAAAGCCACATTTCATAGCACCGGGTGGCGCAGCCACAGGCGTGCACGGCCCTTTCCTACAGACGGCGCAGGGTGCGGGTGCTACAACGTAAATACCTATTGCCTTGCATGCGCAGCCTCTGGTGCACATGCCTATGGAGCCCCCACCCATGCCCGCCGCCCCCCGCCTCAAGATTGGCCTGTCCGCCTGTTTCCAGCATGCCGACCCCACCCGTTCCCTGTTCACCAACAAGACCCTGCAGTATGTGGAGCAGTCCATCGCGCACTGGCTGATGTCGGCCGGGGCCATGGTGGTGATGGTGCCCTGCCCCACGGGCGAAACAGCACGCGGCGACGTGACGCTGGCCCACTATGCCGACTGGCTCGATGGCGTGGTGATGCACGGCGGCGCGGACGTGTGGCCGGGCAACTACGGCGAGGAGCCGCTGCGGGAAGAATGGGTGGGCGACCGCGTGCGCGACCTGTACGATCTGGCCGTGGTCAAGGCGTTTGCCGAAGTGCGCAAGCCCATCTTCGGCGTCTGCCGGGGCCTGCAATTGATCAACGTGGCCTTCGGCGGTGCGCTGTACCAGGACATCGAGTTCCAGCACCCCGGCGCCCAGCAGCACCGCAACGCCACCACCTACGACCAGCATTTCCACGACATCGAAATCGTGCCCGGCACGCGCCTGGCGCAGCTCTATCCAGAAAAGCCCCGGGCACGCGTCAACAGTATCCACCACCAGGGCATCAAGCGCGTGGCGCCGGACTTCGAGGTGGAGGCCCTGAGCGAACCGGATGGCGTGCCCGAAGCCATTCGCCTCAAGCCTGCCCCCGGGCGCGGCTACATCGCCGCCACGCAATGGCACCCCGAGTTCCACAAGGTGGGCTCCGATACGCTGGACGACACCGCCATCCTCGAGGATTTTCTCACTGCATGCACCAAGGCCAAGGCGCAAGCGCCGGCGGAGCCCCATGCCTCGCCCTTGCGTGACCGCGCCACCCGGCTGCTGCGGCGGGCGCTGCGCAAGGACCGGCAGAAGGCCGGGGAGCAATGATGGCGGGGCTGCGCCACTGGCCGCTAAAAAAATAGCAAAAGCGCCCAATTGTTCTCACCTGGCGATGCCTGCGGACCGCCGGCATCTTCTGCCGCAGCCCAACATCCTGGATACTTGGCGCCTGTTGAGCCCCTATCCAGCGAGAAGCGAGCCCGCACCATGAGTATCTTCGACCGCCTTCTGGGCGGTATGCGCAAGACGACGGACCGTCCAGACGCCCCCCCCGCACGTGCCGCAGACCCCCTGGAGCGGCGCAAGCACAGGCGTGTCAACGCGCGAAAAGGCACCAGGGTGCTGATCATCGACGACTCGCCGACCGTGGTCGCCGTCCTGCGCAAGACGCTGCTCTCGGCAGGCTATGAAACGCGCGAGGCGCTGGATGCAGAGAAGGGCCTGGCCCTGATCGCCGAGGAACCACCCGACCTGGTCTTTCTCGACATCATCCTCCCGGGCATGAACGGGTTCAATGCACTGCGCACCATTCGCAGGCTGCCTGCCTCGCAGCACATCCCGGTGATCATGATCAGCGGCAACGAGCACGCCACCGAGCAGTTCTATGCCAATCGGATCGGCGCTGACGATTTCATGAAAAAGCCGTTCTCGCGCCATGAGATCTTCGCCCGCATCGAGGCCTTGCTTGACGCGCAGCTCATTCCCCGGCGCAGTGGTGGCGCGCCGGGCGGTGCCGCCACAGACGTGCCGCCCGCCCCGTTCTGATCCCCCAGCAGCCCTGAGCGACCCCGCTTTGCTCTGACCGTTCTGACAGCCGCCGCAGCCGACCCACAACCCCAGGCTGATCAACGCCCACACATCACACGTTCGCCGCCCTTCGAGGAACAGCAGCGCGTGCGCCTCCAAAGTGCCTTCGCACCCACCTGGGTAAAAAAAAGCTGGACGCTCGGCCAATAACGGGGCAAGGTGCTCTCGTAGCTTCGGCAGACGGTCCCGGTCACAACGGGTCTCCTCTGCTTTTCTTCCGGCTTTGAGAGGAGGACACCATGCGAGCAACCGAGCGAAATCGACCGAGGCGACACCCGATGGAGAGCCTGCGCCCATCCCCTGCCAGCGCGTGCGCACCCCACCGAAAGCGTTACGCAGCGGCACTGGCCCTGGCGGCCGGCATGCTGGCATGGCCGACGCTGGCAGGCACACTCACCGGCACGCTGCAGTCGCAGATTCAGCTCACGGCGGGCTGCGTGATCGCGGGGAGCTCCGGCAACGCCTCCGGCGTGAACTTCGGCCTGCTGGACTTCGGCACCAGGCCCAGCACCTTCACGGGCATCGTCAACGCCACGGCCTCCGGCGGCGAGAGCGTCTCGGGCCCCACGCAGATCGTGTGCTCACCCGATGTGCTGGGGATCAGCATCCTGGTGGGCCCGGGCTCCTACGCTGGCCAGGGGGGCTCCATCGGCGCCGGCAGCCGCGCCATGCGCAACGGTAGCACGGCGGCCTACATCCCGTATGACGTGTTCCGCGACCCGGCGCACAGCCAAGCCTATCCGACCGGAGCGGCGATCACGGGGATCACGGTGCCAGCCAATGGCGTGGCCTTTGCGCTGCCCATCTATGGCCAGATCAACAAGTCAGACCCCTCGGCGCTGCCGGCGGGCATGTACACGGATACGCTGCAGATCACGCTGACCTACTGATCTCCGGGCGCCGGACCACCGGTCGCAACCACCAGGAGACAGAGGCAGCAGGGGAATGGGTGTGCGAAGAGCGCGGGAGCGCCAATGAGGATTTGCATTCAATCGTATGACCAGGCGGGAGCCGCAGACAGTGCTGTAGCACGGCAAGGCGAACCAACGACGTTAGACGGTTGAAGGCAAATCCGCATCACACCACAGGCCGTGGCGGGCGGCCGAGGGAGCATCATCCATGGTTCAAGAAATGCATGCGCGTGCAGGAAGAGGCTCGCGCGCCAGAAGCCAGGCCAGCCCGCAGGTGGCCATCGTGCTGCCGTTGCTGTGCACGTCACTGGCAGCGATGGCCGCGACGGCGCCCACCAGCCCCTCCTTTGCGGTGAACGCCTCCGTCGTGAGCGGCTGCATCGTGTCCGGCAACTCCTCGCAGGTGACGGGCGTGCCCTTCGGCTCGGTCAACTTCGGCACGCACTCCGCGGTCAGCACCGGCACGGTCACCGCCATGGCCAGCAACGACATGGGGATGCAGGCCCAACTGGTGTGCACGGCCGGCACGGCGGCGCAGGTCAGCGTGAACGGTGGGCTGAACCTGCAGGGCGCACAGCGCCGCCTGTCCAACGGGGCCGGCCAGTTCATCCCGTACACGCTGTCGCTGGTGGCCGGCACGGTGACCGCCCTGGCGCCCAACGTGGCAGTCGGCATCACCATGGGCACAACACCGACGGCCCTGCCCATCCGGGGCAATCTGGTCCTGCCCGGCTCCGCCGCCATGGCCGGCACCTATGTGGACACGGTGCAGGTGACCGTGACATGGTGAGCACGCACCACCTCACGGCTTTCCCTTCTGCCGTCGCCTGGCTGCGCACCGCGCGCTGCATGGCCTTCGCGCTCGCTGCCTGCGCTGGCTGGGCGCATGCAGCCACCCCGCTGATGATCTGGCCGGTCGATCCCGTGATCACCGAGGAACAGCAGGCCGTGGCCGTCTGGCTGGAAAACCGCGGCACCGCCGCCGTCTCTCTGCAGGTCCGGGTACTGGACTGGAGCCAGACCGATGGCGAGGAATTCTTCTCGGCGCAAAAGGACGTGGTGGCCAGCCCGCCCATCAGCCTGGTGCCGGCCGGCAAACGGCAGATGGTGCGACTGATCGCCGCCCGGCGCCCACCCACGGGCCTGGAGGATGCCTACCGGGTGGTGATCGACGAGCTGCCCGCCCCCGGCGACCCGGCGCAAATGCCTGCAGGCGCGGAAACCGGCATGGGCATCCGCCTGAACGTGCGCTACGCCATCCCGTTGTTCGTCTATGGCGAGGGCGCGCAGCCGTTTCGGCCGACCAAGCCCCTGCTGGCTGGCGGCAAGGGCAAGCCCTTGCCGCCCTCCCTGACTTGGCAGGCCACGAAGCAGGGCAACCGGCACCAGCTCGTGGTGCGAAACCAGGGGGCGGGCCACGCCCGCCTGACCTCCGTGCAATGGAATGCCGGCAGCCGGGGCGCCATCTCCATCAATGAAGGACTCATGGGCTATGTGCTGCCAGGCAGCCAGATGCAGTGGGAGCTGGAGGCGCCACCGCCGGCCAACCCGGAGCTCAAGGCCACGATCAACGGGGTTGAAACCCTGGTTCCCCGTGCACCGCGATGAACGCCCTGGCTTCTTGGCCCGCGCGGGCCGCGCCCTGGTGCTCGGTGCCTTCCTTCCTGCGCAGCTTTCTGCGGGCACTTATCCGCCGCCGCCCTCGGCGCCGGATGCAGCCGCGCAACCCGTGGTGCTGTACCTCGATGTCGAGGTCAACGGCCAGGCGTCCGGGGCGCTGGTGGAAGTGCTGCAGCGCGGCCCCCATTTCGAGATCGAAGCGCAGACCTTGCGCCAGATGCATGTGCAAAACGGCCAGCCCGCGGGCGCCCGGGTCGCGGTGGATGCGCTGCCCGGCGTCACGGCCGACTACGACGCCCTGGGCCAGCGGCTGCGCCTGTCTGTGCCCGCACAGTGGCTTCCCATGCAGCGCCTGGCCGACGAGACGCCCGAGGAAACACCCACCAGCGTCACCGGCAGCGGCATGCTGTTCAACTATGACCTCTACACGAGCCACTCGCGCGCGCAGTCGCTCACCTCGCTGTGGTCCGAACAACGCTACTTCAATCCCCGCGGCGTAGCCTCCAACACCGGCATCGTCCGCCTGCATTCCAGCGGCGCAAGCCGCGGCTACATACGCTACGACACGCGCTGGACGAGCGTGGACAACGCCAGGGCCACGGAGACCACCTACGGAGACCTGGTGACGGACTCGCTGCCCTGGACCACCTCCGTGCGCATGGCCGGCGTGCAGTGGGCGCGCAACTTCGGCGTGCGCCCCGACCTCATCACCTATCCCCTGCCCGAGTTCGCCGGCCAGGCCGCCCTGCCTTCGGCCGTGGACCTGTTCGTCAACGGCTTCAAGGCCGCCAGCCACCGCGTGGCCCCCGGGCCGTTCACGCTGGGCGAGCTTCCTGTGGTCAGCGGTGCCGGCACGGCCTCGGTAGTGACCACCGACGCCCTTGGGCGTCAGGTCCAGACAACCATTCCGTTCTATGTGAACCGGGAGCTGCTGCGCCCCGGCTGGACGGACTACTCCCTCTCGTTGGGCACCTTGCGCAGGGCCTATGGGCTGCGCAGCTTTGCCTATGGCCGGCCGATTGCCGCAGGCGTGTACCGCCAGGGCCTGTCGGACCGCGTCACCCTGGAAGCCCAGGCGCAGTTGGGCAAGGGGCTTGGCGTGGTGGGCATCGGCGGCATGGCCGGCCTGGGCATGCTGGGCATCGCCAATGCCTCCCTGACACGCGGCACCACGGCACGCTCTGGCAGTGGCTGGCAGTATTCCGCAGGCTGGCAATACCATACGCCGCGCGCAGGCTTCTCCTACCAGCAGACCGGCCGCGACGCGCGCTTCGGCGACGCCAGCACCTATGCCGACGACGGCTACCAGCTGTCCCTGCGATCACGCCAGTTGAGCGTGAGCTGGAACCTGGGCACGGGCTCGGTCACGGGGGGCTGGCTGGACATGCGCAATGCCAGGAACGAGCGCAACCGCCTGGCGTTCGCCAGCTACAACCTGCCGATCGCAGGCAACACCTTCCTCTCGGTCACGGCGGGGCGTACGGTGGAAACCCGGGAAAACCAGTTGCGGCTGCAGCTCACCTATTTCCTGGGCGACCGCTCTACGGCCCAACTGGCCACGTCGAAGAACCGCGAATCCACCCAGACCTATGCCAGCTACCAGCGCACCATGCCCACCGAAGGCGGCTATGGCTGGAACGTGGCGCAGACGCTCTCGGGCGGCCCCCAGCGCTACAGCCAGGCCGCTCTGCAGTACCGCAACAGCACGCTGAGTGTGGAGGGTGGGGTCAGTGCCAGCCCTGGCCAGACCATGCAGTGGGGCACGCTGTCGGGCTCGCTGGGCAGCATCGACGGGCACCTGTTCGCGGCCAACCGCGTGTACGACGGCTTCGCGCTCGTCTCTACCCAGGGCATGCCCGACGTGCCCATCCTGTACGAGAACCAGTTGGCCGGCCACACCAACGCCCAGGGCTACCTGCTGGTGCCCAGCGTACCCGCCTACTACCCGGGGCGCTACGCGGTGGACCCGCTCACCCTGCCGGCCGACGTGCACATTCCGGCGCTGGAGCGGCGCATGTCCGTCTCGCGCAATGCCGGCATGCTGGTGGAGCTGCCGGTGCTCAAGCTGCGCACGGCCACCATCACGCTGGTGGATGCGCAGGGCACGCCCATGAAGGCCGGCAGCGCCGTGCTCCACACTCCGGGCAACATGCAGACCGTGGTGGGCTGGGATGGCGTGGTCTACCTCACCGTGCTGCGGCCCCAGAACGCCCTGCAGGTGCGCACCCCCGAGGGCGCGTTTTGCAAGGCCGACTTTTCCGAAGCGGCGTATGCATCATCGCGTGACCTGATCGTCCGCTGCCTGCCCACCACCCCGCGCCCCCAGGAAGGAGCTGTGCGATGACAACCCTCTACACCCTTCTACAGCGCTGGCGCAGCCTGTGGGCCTGCCTGGTGCTGGCCTCGTGCCCGGTGCAGGTGTTGGCCATCTGCGCGGCCACCGAGACCAGCGGCGCGCTGGGCACCCACCCCTCGCAGCGGGTGCGCAGCGGCTCACCCATCACCACCACGGCAGACTTCAAGCTCGGCTGCGGATCGGTGGTGCTGGCGCTGTTTGCCACGCCTACGCTCAAGGCCAAGATCACCACCGCCACCTCCGGCCTCACGCTGAAGAACACGCTGAACAGCGCCATCACCATTCCCTACCAAATCAGCCCGGTGGGCGGCGGTACCTTCACCTCCGGGCTGTTGATACTCGATCTCAATGGCATCAACGCGGTTTCGCTGCTGAGCAACAACAGCGCCACCATCGGCATCAAGATCAGCACGCTGGCGGGCGCCAACGTGCCGGCAGGCACCTACACGGACAGCATCACCGTCAACTGGACCTATGCGAACATCTGCGAAGGCATTGCCGTGGGCTCTGCCTGCGTGGGCAACGTGCGCAACGGCAATGAGGATCGCACCCTGACCGTGACCCTGGTGGTCATCAACGATTGCACCATCACGGCGCCGGACATCCAGTTCGGTTCGGCGCCCCTGCCCAGCGGATTCAGCGCCGTCTCGCAGAGTATTTCCCTGCTGTGCACCAAGGGCATGACCTACTCGGTGGGGCTGGACATGGGCGGCCAAGCCAATGGCACACGGCGGCAGATGGCCAGTGGCAGCAACCGGCTGCAATACAACATCTTCAAGCCCAATACCAGTGTCTGGGGCAGCGTCGGCACGGCGCGTGCTGCGGGCCTGGGCATGGCCGACGGCCTGACCCTGCAGGTGATGCCCTACACCGCGAGCGTCTATGCGGACCAGCCGAACGTGCCCGTGGGCACCTACACCGACAGCGTAAAGGTGGACGTGGAGTTCTGAACGGCACCGCCGGGCAACGCCCAATACCCCTGCACTGGTCAAACTGCGCAATTCACTGTAAATTCATACAGTGAATTTACAATCCAAGCTGGCCATCCTGGCCGACGCCGCCAAGTACGACGCCTCCTGCGCTTCGAGCGGCGCCGCGCCCCGCGATTCGCTGGGCGGGCGCGGCATGGGGTCCACCGAGGGCATGGGCATCTGCCACAGCTATGCGCCCGACGGGCGCTGCATCTCGCTGCTCAAGATCTTGCTGACCAACTTCTGCCAGTACGACTGCCTGTACTGCGTGAACCGGGTCAGCAGCAATGTGCCGCGCGCCCGCTTCACGGTGCAGGAGGTGGTGGACCTCACGCTCGATTTCTACCGGCGCAACTGCATCGAGGGGCTGTTCCTCTCGAGCGGCATCATCCAGAGCCCCGACTACACCATGGAGCAGGTGGTGGAGGTGGCGCGCGTGCTGCGGGAGGAGCACGATTTTCGCGGCTACATCCACCTGAAGACCATCCCCGATGCCTCGCCCGAGCTCATGGAGCGCGCCGGCCGCCATGCCGACCGGTTGAGCATCAACGTGGAGCTGCCCACGCCCGAAGGGCTCGCGGCCCTGGCGCCGCAAAAGGACGGCGCGGCCATTGCACGCTCGATGGCGCGCATGGCGGTGCACATCGAGGACGCTCGGCAGGCGCGCAAGGAGCAGGCTGCCGCCAAGCTGGTATCCATGCCCGCCTCGGCGCGCGCCCGCCGGGCCCCGGCGCCGCACTTCGCGCCGGGCGGCCAGAGCACGCAGATGATCGTCGGCGCCGACGCCACCGACGACCGCACCATCCTGGCCACCAGCGCCGGGCTGTACGGCCTGCACCGGCTGCGGCGCGTGTACTACTCGGCCTTCAGCCCCATCCCGGATGCGGCGCGTGCGCTGCCGCTGATCGCACCGCCCACCGTGCGCGAGCACCGGCTCTACCAGGCCGACTGGTTGATGCGCTTTTACGGCTTCGCACACAGCGAGATCGTGCCCGCAGGCCAGAACGGCATGCTGGCGCTGGACATGGACCCCAAGCTTGCCTGGGCGATTGCGCACCGCGAGCGCTTCCCCGTGAACCTGAACACCGCCCCGCGCGAGCTGCTGCTGCGCGTGCCTGGCTTTGGCGTGCAGACGGTGGACCGCCTGCTGGCCGCGCGCCGCGTGCGCCGCCTGCGCCATGCCGACCTGGCGCGGCTGCATGTGCCGCTCAAGAAGGTGCTGCCCTTCGTGGAGGCGGCCGACTATCGGCCGGGCCGCACGCTGGATGCGGCCGATCTGGCCGCCCGCATGGCTCCGCCGTCGGCGCAGCGCGGCCTTTTCGATTGAGACAAGCCACCATGGCACTGCACACCATCACCCTCGCACATGCCACCGACTGGCCGGGCTTTCGCCGGGCCGCACGCACGCTGGTGCAGGCCGGGGTGCCGCCACAGGAGGTGGAGTGGTTCACCGCGCAAGGCGCTGCACAGGACCTGTTCGCCGCGCCCGCACCATCGGGCCTGCCCCTGGATGCGCTGCCACGGCAGGCAGGAGGCCCGGCGCCGCGGGTGCCCGAGGATTTTCTGCGCCTGTGCGAACGCCTGGTGCTGCACCGCAACCCGGCGCGCTTTGCGCTCATGTACCGGCTGCTGTGGCGCATGTCTCACGAACGCGGGCTGCGCCACGACCCGCTTGATGCCGACCGCATGCAGGCCCACCACATGGTGCGCGCCGTGGCGCGCGACATGCACAAGATGCACGCCTTCGTGCGCTTTCGCTCGGTGACCGACGGCGAGGGCCGCACCGTGCAGGTGGCCTGGTTCGAGCCCGACCATTTCATCACCGAAGCCAATGCCGGCTTCTTCGTGCGGCGCTTCACGCAGATGCACTGGGCCATCCTCACGCCCGATGCCAGCGTGCGCTGGGACGGCGCGCAATTGCACACTGGCCCCGGCGGCCAGCGCAGCGACGCACCACCGCCCGATGCGGGCGAGGCCCTGTGGCTCACCTACTACCGCCACATCTTCAACCCCGCTCGCCTGAAGACCGACATGATGCGCAAGGAGATGCCACAGCGCTACTGGCACAACCTGCCCGAAGCCGCGCTGATCACCGAACTGACGCGCGGTGCCCACGAGCGCAGCGCGCGCATGGTGGAGGCCGAGGCCACCACGCCGCGCAAGGCCATCGCACCCCTTATCCCGTCACACGCGCACGCATCGCGCTGAACTGCGGCGCCAGCTCGGCCGCCGTCCAGCGCCAGGGCAAGGCGTTCGCGCGCCAGATGCCACCCAGCACCTGCAGCCGCAGCACGCGCTGCGCGCCGGGCCAGCGTGCACGCGAGGCCTCGTCCCAGAGCAGCTCGGCGCGGGCGGCCACATGCAGCAGGCCACCGTCCTCGTAGTCCACCCACAGCAGCCCGGCCTGCGGGTGCAGCGCGAGGTTACCCAGAGTATTGAAGAACAGGTTGCCGGGGTAGTCGGGCAGTGTCAACGCCAGTCCCTGCTCCGTGTGCTCGGCATGAACGAAACCCGGTTCGCCGCCGCGGTGCGACACGTCCACGCCTTCGTTGCGCCGTGTGCCCGGCTGTGCGGCCGAGGCACTGGCGATGAACATCGTGTCGCTGCGCGCAATCAGGCCCAGCGCGGCGGCATCGAGCCCCGCGCCCAGCACTTGGGCCGGTGCCGGGGGCGTCACCATCGCGCGCAGGCCGGGCGCTCGCGCCTGGATGTACTTGGGGCAGTTGCCAAAGCTCTGCGCCACGCCCACTTCCAGCCCGCGGGCACCGAATGCAGCCACCCGTCCGTTCATGCGGTTGCGCCGGCGGGTGTGCGGCTCCAGCCCGAGCACGCCCACCGGCGCGCCGGGCACCAGCCGGGCCAGCACCGGGTCGGCGGCATCGGGCGCCACGGCCAGGTGCATGGACCCGGCATCGGGCGTCTGCACGAAGCCGGGCGGCCCGGCCACCATCGTGGCCCAGGGCTGGCCATGATCATCGAGCGCGCCCAGCAGCAAGGTGGGCAGTTTCTCGAACAGTTCGCGGTGCTGGTCGGGCATCTGGTCGCGCAGCACCACGGGCCCGACGGCGGCCATGCGCTCGCGCACGCCCACACGCTCCTGCAGGGCCTGCTCGCCCACGTGGAAGGCGGCGGCGGGCGCGGCGCTCATGCCGGCACCGCAGCGTCAGGGGCGGGCAGGCGGTCGGCCAGGGGCACATAGCCTGGCAGAGCCTCGACCCGCGCGACCCAGGCGGCGATGCGCGGGTAGCCAGCCAGCGAGAGCCCGCCGATCGGTGCCTGCGAGGTGTAGCTCACCATGGCGATGTCGGCCAGCGTGGGAGCGCCACCGCCCAGCAGCCAGTCGCGGCCTTCGAGCGCGGGCTCCATGAAGTCGAACAGCCGGCGGCCGATGGCCAGTGCCGCCTCGCTGGGTTCGCGGCCCGTGATGGCGGCAAAACGTGCGCTCGATGCCCCGGTCGCCAGCATGCCGGCCGCCAGGCTGAACCAGCGCTGCAGGCCGGCCTGGCCCACCGGGTCCTGCGGGATCCAGTGGCTGCCAGGTGCATAGCGCTGCACCAGGTAGACCAGGATGCCGTTGCTGTCGGACAGCACCAGATCGCCATCGACCAGCACCGGGATCTGGCCCAGCGGGTTGCGCGCCAGGTGGGCGGCCTGGCGGTGCTCGCCGGCGATCACGTCCACATGGACCAGCGCATGGGGCAGGCCGAGCATGGACAGCATGAGCTCGACCCGGTGGCTGTGGCCCGAGATGGGCATGCGGTAGAGCGTGAGGGGTGCGGAGGGTGCCATGGTGGAAGGTCCTTGTCAGAGGGGGAAACACAGAGGACTCCACGATATCCATTGCCAAACCTGCCGTGAATAGCCATAGTGCGGCAATCAAAATTGCGGATGTCGCAACAATGGACCATCTTGACACCCTGCGCTGCTTCGTCGCCGTGGCCGATGCGGGGGGCTTTGCCGCCGCCGCGCGGCGCCTGGGGGTGTCGGCCACGGCCGTCACGCGCGCCATTGCGGCGCTGGAAGCGCGCCTGTCGGTGCTGCTGTTTCAGCGCAGCACGCGCACCGTGCGGCTGACCGAGGCGGGCGAGCGCTTCTTGGCCGACTGCCGCCCCATCCTCACCGACCTGCAGGAGGCCGAGCAGGCCGCCAGCGGCGGGCAGGCCGAGCCCCGGGGCCTGCTGGCCATCACCGCGCCGCAGATGTTCGGCATGCGGCATGTGGCGCCCGTCGTGCAGGCCTTCCTGCACGCGCAGCCGCGCGTGCAGGTGCGCACGCTGTTCGTGAACCGGCTGGTGCACCTGCTTGAAGAGGGCATGGACGTGGCGATCCGCATCGCCCACCTGCCGGACTCGGGCCTCACCGCCGTGCAGGTGGGTGCGCTGCGCCGGCTGGTGGTGGCCTCGCCCGCCTACCTGGCGCAGCACGGCGAGCCGCGCCACCCCGATGAACTGGTAGCTCACCGCGCCATCGGCTTCTCGTTCGATAACAACAGCGTCTCGCCATGGAAGTTCAAGGGGGGCGTGGTGGGCCAGCCGCATTTCAGCTGGATCAGCAACAGCAACGAGGTGGACATCGCCGCCGCCGAATCGGGCCTGGGCCTCACGCGCTGCCTCGCCTACCAGGCGGCGCAGGGCGTGCGCGCGGGCCGGCTGCGCGTGGTGCTGGCCGCACACGAGCCGCCGCCCGTGCCCGTGCACATCGTCTACCCGGCGGGGCGGCGCGCGCCGGCCAAGGTGCGGGCCTTCGTGGAATTCGCGCGCGAGCGGCTGTCAGCCGAGCCCGTGCTGCAAGGCCGAGGCCTCACCCGAAGGGCCTGAGAACAGGTTCTGAAAAGGTCTGCCGGTAGCGCGAGGGCGCCGGCAACCGGTGCAGGCGGAAATGCCGGCGCAGCGATTCGGGCGAACCCAGGCCCGCCAGGTCGGCCACCGCGTCGATGGGCATGGCCGGGTGGGTTTCCAGCAGTTCCTTGGCGATGGCCACACGCTCGCGCACCAGCCAGTCCTGCGGCGATAGGCCCGTGCCCTCCTTGAAGCGGCGCTGCAGCGTGCGCCGGCTCATCTGCGCAAACGCCGCCATGGAATCCACCGTGTGCACTTGGCGCGCGTTCTCGCGCAGCCAGTCGAGCAGGCGCGCGATGCTGCTGACCTCGGCGCTGGGCATGGGCCGCGGCACGAACTGCGCCTGCCCGCCGTCGCGGTGCGGCGACATCACCAGCCGCTGCGCCACCGTGTTCGCCACGCGCGCGCCATGGTCGCGCCGCACCAGGTGCAGCAGCATGTCCAGCCCCGCGGCGGAGCCCGCCGAGGTGATGGCCTGGCCTTCGTCCACGTACAGGGCCGAGACATCCACCGTGATGTCGGGGAACTCGCTGGCCAGGCGCTCGGCATGGCGCCAGTGCGTGGTGGCGCGCCGGCCCGCGAGCAGCCCCGCATGCGCGAGCACGAACACGCCCGAGCAGATGGAGCAGATGCGCGCACCGCGCCGCCAGGCGCGCTGCAGGGCGCGCAGCAGCGCCTCGGGCGGGCGCTCGGCCGCATCGCGCCAGCCGGGCACCACGATGGTGTCGGCCCGCGCCAGCATGGCCAGGCCATGCGGCGCCTGCACCTGCACCCCGCCCATGGCGCGCAGCGGGCCGGGCTCCACCGCGCACACGGCGTAGCGGTACCAGTCCACCTCCTCCAGCTCGGGCCGCTCCAGCGCGAACAGCTCGACCGCGCAGCCGAATTCGAAGGTGCACAGGCGGTCGTAGGCGAGGATCGCTACAAGGTGGGGCATGGCGCAATGTTACCGAAGATTGTCATTGCTGCCACTGGCCGGAGTGGCACCCCCTGGCGACACTGGAGGCATCTGAAACGCCATTCAAGGAGCCAGTTGCCATGACCTCTTCCCCCAGCGCCGTGGGCGCCATCCCCGCAGCCCACAGCACCGCAGCGCTGGCGCATTTCGAGGCCGCCTTCGCTTTCGAGACCGATTGCTGGGACGTGCACGACGCCATGGACCGCGGCGTGCAGGACTTCGTGCTGCTGGACGTGCGCAGCCACGCGCTGTACGAGGCCGGCCATGTGCCTGGCGCGGTGAGCCTGCCGCACGCCAAGATCATCGAAGCGAAGATGGCCGCCTATGCGCCCGGCACGCTGTTCGTCGTCTATTGCGCAGGCCCGCACTGCAATGGCGCGCACCGCAGCGCCGTGCGGCTGGCGCGGCTGGGCCGGCCGGTGAAGCTGATGATCGGCGGGGTGACGGGCTGGCTCGACGAGGGCTTCAGCCTGGAAAAGGGTGCGCAGGGCGGTTGAACGCCCGGCAGGTCAGCCCGGTGCGTAGAGCACGTCCGAGCGCAGCACGTACTTCGTGCCCTCGGTGACGGCCTGGCCTTCGTGCCAGGTGTCGTGGATGAAAAGCAGAGCCGCACCGGTGGCTGGCTGCACCACGAAATCCCTGAAATCGGTGTCCCCGCCCGCAAAGCCCGCATTGAGGTAGACCAGCAGCGTGAGCCGGCTGGTCATGCCCGCTTCGGTCCAGGGCCCGTCCTTGTGCATCTTGAAGCGCTGGCCCGGGGCATAGCGGTAAAAGCGCAGCTCCTTGGGCAGGCCTTGCGCCTCTTCTCCATCGAGCAGTGGCAAGGCCACGCCCTGCAACCGCTGCCACAGGAGGGCCACCCAGGCGGCGGACTCGACCATCACCCGGTCGTTGTTGCGCACCAGGGGCATGGCCCTGGGACCACCGGCCGTGCGCACGCCGGCGGCCTCGAAGCCCTCGCGCTCGGCCAGCGCGATGAGCTCATCGCACTCGCCACCCGACAGGAAGCCGGGGATGGAAAAGGCCCGGTCTGAATGCGCAACCGCCTGCAGGCCAGCCATCGCAAGGCTCAATGGTGGTGGCCGTGGTCGCCGTGCACATGGCGGTGGGCGATCTCCTCGGCGCTGGCGGCGCGAACGCTGGCCACCTTGCACGAGAAGCGCAGCGCCTGGCCGGCCAGCGGGTGGTTACCGTCCAGCAGCACTTCAGGGCCCTTGATCTTGACCACGTTGAACACGGCGGGCTGGCCATCGGTGCCCACGCCCTGCAGCTGGCCGCCGACCTTCACGCCCGGGGGGAACTCGGACTTGGGGATGGTGCGCACCAGGCCTTCGTCGCGTGCGCCAAAGGCCTCTTCCACGGCCAGGTCCAGCGTGGTGCTGAAGCCGGCGGCCTGGCCTTCGAGGGCGGCCTCGACCTTGGGGAAGATGTTCTCGTAGCCGCCGTGCAGGTAGGACAGGTTGCCCGCGTCCAGGGGCTTGCCCTCGGGCGTGGTGACCTTGTAGGCGATGGTGACGGCGGTGTCTTTGGCGATGTTCATGGATGGCGCGCTTTCATGCAAGGAATAGCAGGGGGCGGCATGGCCGCTGCCCTGCGGATCGGAATGCAGGATTGTCCACGACCCGAACCACCCCTGCCCAAGCAGGGGTGGCGCCCCTCAAACGGCCGCAGGCACCTCGTCCTCGGCCTGGCCCGGGTAGCGCGCAAAACGCCGTGCCTCGGTACCGTGCACCGGGTCGCTGTCGGGCCAGGGCCAGCCGCCGAACTGGGTGCGGCGGTAGTCCTGCATGGCCTGCATGATCTCCTGCTGCGTGTTCATCACGAAGGGGCCGTACTGCGCCACGGGTTCGCCGATGGGGCGGCCCTGCAGCACCAGGCACTCGGCCACGGTGGCGCCGGTGTTGGTCAGCAGCCATTCCTGGCGGGCGTCTATCTCCAGCGCGGCATGGCCCTGCGCCTCCTGCGGGCCCACGCGCAGGCCATCGCCCACGAAGAAGTAGAGCATGCGGCGCGTGCCCGCACCCAGCGCGGCCGGCATGGGCCACTGGGCACCGGGGTCCAGGCGCAGCGTCCAGATCGCCACGTCGGCGCCGGGCTGCGAGGCCCAGGACTCGGGTGGCGGCGCCAGCGGTTCCGGCGCAGCGGGCAGGGCGCCGGCCACCACGGTGGCGGTGGTCGTGCGGCCGGCCTCGTCGTGGTGCACCAGGCGCGGGATGCGCTCGTTCCAGAGCATGGTGAAGTGCGGCTCCACCATCTTGTGGCGTGCAGGCAGGTTCAGCCAGATCTGGAACAGCTCCAGCGGGTTCGGCTCGGTGGCGCTCAGCAGCGGGAACATCTCGGAATGCACGATGCCCTTGCCGGCTGTGACCCACTGCACATCGCCGCCGCCGAAGCGCGCGGCGGCACCCAGCGAGTCGGAATGGTCAATGAGCCCCTTGCGCACCAGCGTCACGGTCTCGAAGCCTCGGTGCGGGTGGCCGGGAAAGCCGGGCACGGTGTCGCCGTGGTACATGCTCCAGCCGTCCTTGCGGCTGAAGTCGCTGCCGATCTGGCGGTCGTCCACCGGCACGGCCGGGCCGAAGGCCGCGTTGCCGGCAGGGTAGGCGTCGTCGTGGTGCGCGCAGAACAGGAACGGGTCGAGCGTAGGCCACAGCGGGCCGAGCGGCTGGCTTTGCAGGATGGGCGTGGAATGGTTGTTCGACATGGGGCCTCCTTCGGTGGTGCGCCGTCGTGATCGTGAGCGGCATGCCCGCAACAGATGGGGACATTGCAGCGCCACAGAAGTGCCAGCGGTGGAACGGTGCGGTGCATGCCGCAGGACAATCTGCGGGCTGACCGCGCGATTCTAGGGACAAGCGCACCGGCCCGCTGGCAGCGCCCTCACTTCACGCGAACACCGTTTGCGCGCCCTCGGCGGGCAACGCAGCGCCAGCCCGCCCAGAGCGGCGGCCACGCCCGCCGCCACGCCATGTCGGGTGCAGGCTCAGGGGGCCTTGCGGCGGTATGTCGCCTTCATGAATTCCTTCCAGCTGCCATCGGGCTGCTGGGTGGAGGAGGTCAATGTGCGCTCGTTGGGGCCCAGGAGGGTGATGGTGTCGCGGTATTTAGCGGTGCTGCCGTCGCCGGCGAAGCTCGGGCCTTCGGTCTCGAGCGGGAGCACCTTTTCGGTGGCATCGAGCGTGCCGCAATAGACCCACATATGGGCCATCATCGAGCCGACCCAGGTGCCGATGAAGACCGCCTTCTCGGGGTCGTAGCCCAGGGTGATGAGCATGCGCGCGTCGCCGCCGCCGGGCATGGTGCCCGTGCCTTCGCCCAGCACCCAAAGCTCCCCGAGCTGGCGCACATGCTCGGTGCCTGTGCTGGTCATGGGCGGCTCACCGGGCCCAGCGTCGCAGGTGGATTCGCAGGTCCAGTCGCCGAGCAACTGCTGCAGCCAGCGGTGCTGCGCCTGGGGTTCGGGATTCAGCATGGGGAGTCTCCTTGGGGGCTGGCTTACATGGCCAGGCCATCGTGGTGGTGCACGGGGATGGCGTCGAGGTCCACGCCGTCGAGCGTGCGCAGGTTCACGGCCGCCATCTTGTGGCCTGCGGGGTGCGTGCCTTCGCCATGGGTATGGATGCCGCAGGCCGGGCAGAAGCGGTGCTCTATGACGTGCTTGTGGAAGGTGTAGCTGGCCAGGTTCGCCTCGGGGGTGGTCAGCCGCAACTGGCCGTGCGGCACGAACCACAGCAGCGAGCCGCGCCGCCGGCACATGGTGCAGTTGCAAGCCAAAGCGCTGTCGATGGTGCCTTCCACTTCGAACGCCACCTTGCCGCAGTGGCAGCTTCCCCGGTACCGCACGGGTCCAGCTCCTGGTGCGGAGGCGTCCGTCATTGGGGCACCACCACCATCCACGACACGCCAAAGCGGTCGGCGACCATGCCAAAGGCGGGCGAGAAAAAGGTCTTGCCCAGCGGCATCTGCACCTGGCCGCCCGCAGCGAGCGCATCGAAGAGGCGTTTGGCCTCGGTCTCGGTTTCGGGGCTCAGCGACAGCGAGATGCCCTGGAAGCTGGGCTTTCCCGAACCCATGCCGTCCGACGCCATGACCTGGGTGTCGCCCACGTTGAACGAGGCGTGCATGACCATCTCGGGCTGGGGCCCTGCGCCGGGGCTGCCGTCGGCAGAACAGCCCGGGCCGGCGGCGGGCTCGGGGTTGTCCTTGTAGCGCATGAGCATGGTCACCTCGGCACCCAGGGCGGTGCGGTAGAACGTGAGGGCCTCTTCGCAGCGGCCTTCGAAGAACAGATACGGCTCGACTTTCATGGCGGATCTCCTTGGGTAGGTGGGTCAAAAGCGGACATCCATGCATTGTGGACACCGTTCACAAACAATACCAAAGATAATGAACAGTGTCCACATTGAAATCCCGATGTCCGTAACCACCCGCAACAGCGCCACACCAGGCAGCCCATCCTCGCCGCGCAGCACCTACCGCCATGGCGACCTGCGCCGCGCCCTGCTGGACGCCGGCATCGAACTGGCGCGCCAGGGAGGGCCCGACGCCGTGGTACTGCGCGAAGCCACGCGCCGCGCAGGTGTGGCGCCCAATGCCGCCTACCGCCATTTCGCCAACCGGCAGGACCTGCTGGCGGCGGTGCGCGCCGCCGCCGTGGCCGCCGTGGCCCAGGCCATGGAGGCCGAGATGGCCGACGTGCCCACGGGCGGCACGCCCACCGAACAGGCCCATGCCCGGGTGCGCGCCGTGGGGGCCGGCTACATGCGCTTTGCCCATGCCGAGACGGGGCTGTTCCGCACCGCCTTCGGCGGCCAGTTCAGCGTGGAGCAGAACCCCGACCCCGCCATGGGCGGCCTCACGGGCCTGAACCCCTTCGAGCACCTGTCGGCCGCGCTGGACGACCTGGTGACCGCTGGCGCCCTGCCACCCGAGCGCCGCCAGGGCGCCGAGTACCTCGCCTGGTCTACCGTGCACGGCATGGCCCTGCTCAGCATCGACGGGCCCTTGCGCGGCACGCCCGCCGACATGCTGCAGCTGCTGGGCCAGCGGCTGCTGGACATGGTGGAACGCGGTTTGTAGCGCGGCTCAGCGCAGGCCGTAAAGCCGCGCCGTGGCTTCGATGCGCTCCACCAGGGCGCTCCGCAGCGCGGCCGGCCGCAGCACCTCCACCTCGGGCGACTGGCGCATGAGCTGGCCGCAGGCGTGGGCCACCGATTCGATGGGAATCGTGAGCGCCACGCGTCCGTCCTTGCGGCGCGAGGGCGGGGCCGCTGCCACCGCCCGCGCAACGGCACTGCTCAGTGCGGCAAGGCCCTTGAGCCCCGCCGGCGTGGCCAACAGTTCGGCCTCGCCGGTGTACAGGCCCGATTCGAAGCGGCGGATGGACTCGTCCCAATACCTGGGCAGGTCAAAGCGCGCCGGTCGCCGCACAGGCGTGGTGAGCGCCGCCGCCGCGCGGATGTTGGACACGCGGTAGGTGCGCGGCCCTGCGCCGTCGGAGGCCTTGTCCACCGGCTGCGCTACCAGGTACCAGACACCCGCCTTGAGCACCAGGCCCAGCGGGCCCACGGCGCGCTCCACCGTGTCGGCCCAGCTATCGTAGCGCAGGGCCAGTTGCTGGCCGCTCCAGACGGCGGCAGCGACGGTGGCCAGGTGGGGCGTGGGCTCGCTCTCGCGGTACCAGTCCACCGGGTCGAGGTGCAGGCGGTCGCTCACGCGCTGGGCGTCTTCGCGCCAGGGTGCAGGCAGCGCGGCCAGCAGCTTCAGGCGTGCGCCTTCCACGTCATCGCCCAGGCCCAGGTCGCCGGCCGGGCCAGGCAAGCCGCTCAGGAACACGGCCTGTGCCTCGGACGGAGTGAGCCCCGTCAGCGTGGTCTTCCAGCCCGGCAGCAGCGCAAAGCCGCCATGGCGCCCGCGCTCGGCAAAGATGGGAACGCCCGCAGCCGTGAGCTGGTCCACGTCGCGGTACAGCGTGCGCACCGAGACCTCCAGCGCATCGGCGAGCGCCTGCGCGCTCATGCGCCCCCGGGTTTCGAGCAGCATCTGGATGGACAACAGGCGGCTGGCACGCATGGAGAGAAAGGAACGAAAAAGCGACTGGTACCAGTATGCAGCGAATACCTGCCATGCCTTGGCAGGTATTGCGCCGCAGACTGCAGGCTTCTCTCTTTTTCTTGATCCAAGGAAGCCCCGCATGCCCACCACCCCCTCGATTGCCGACTGCGCCATCGTCGAACTGCGCCAGTACACCCTGCACCCCGGCCAGCGCGATGTGCTGATTGACCTGTTCGACCGCGAGTTCCTCGAAAGCCAGGAGCGCGAGGGCATACGCGTGATCGGCCAGTTCCGCGACCTGGAGCGGCCGGACCTGTTCGCCTGGCTGCGCGGCTTTGCCGACATGGCGGCGCGCCAGCGGGCGCTCGAAGCGTTCTACAGCGGCCCGGTGTGGGCTGCGCATAGCGACGCAGCCAACGCCACCATGGTCGATTCGGACAACGTGCTGCTGCTGCGCCCCGCATGGCCGGGCGCCGCGGCGGACCTGCCCGCCGAACGTGCGGCCCCCGGTGCCAGCGGCCCGGCCCCGGGCCTGCTCGATGCCACGGTGTTCTACCTCAAGGAGCCTGCAACGCCCGCGCTGCTGGACCACTGCCGCGAGCGCATGGACCCCACGCTGCGCGCGGGTGGTGCGCGCAATACCGCCTGGTATGCCAGTGAAGCGAGCCCCAACACCTTTCCCCGCCTGCCGGTGCGCGAGGGCGAGCCCGTGCTGCTGGGCCTGGCGCTGTTCGACGATGCCGGCGCGCTGGACGCCTTTGCGCAGGGCGGAGCGTGGCAACGCGATGTGGAACCGGGCCTGGCGCCCTGGCTGGCGCGTGCGCCCGAAGCCCACCGGCTGCAGCCCACGGCGCGTTCGGCCCTGCACGCATGACGCACACACATCCCGGAGACACCACATGCCGATCACCCCACCCACTGGCGATGTCCACGATTTCGACTTTCTCATGGGCCCCTGGCGCATCCGCAACACCCGGCTCGTGCAGCGGCTTGCGGGCTGCACCGACTGGGAAACCTTCGAGGCCACGGGCACCGCGCGCCCCTTGTCGGGTGGCATCGGCAACTGCGATGACTTCATCCCCGAGGCCTGGAATGCCGGCTACGTGGGCATGGCCCTGCGCCTGTTCAACCCCGAGGCACGGCGCTGGAGCATCTACTGGCTCGATAACGTGACGGGAGGCCTGGACACGGCAACGGGCCTGCTGCGGCCGCCCGTCAGTGGCGGCTTCGCGGGCACGGACCAGGGCGTGTTCTTTGGCCAGGAGCTGTTCGAGGGCCGGTCGGTCCTGGTGCGCTTCGAGTGGACGAAAAACCTCGCCACCGGCACTCCGCGCTGGCAGCAGGCCTTCTCCGACGACGAGGGCTGCACGTGGGAGACGAACTGGGTCATGGAGTTCTCGCGCCCACCGGCGTAGTCAGCGCGCGTTCTGCATCACC
This sequence comes from Acidovorax sp. LjRoot118, assembly GCF_964253575.1. NCBI lineage: Bacteria > Pseudomonadati > Pseudomonadota > Betaproteobacteria > Burkholderiales > Comamonadaceae > Acidovorax > Acidovorax sp. LjRoot118. The sequence goes on along the minus strand of NZ_CAXURB020000001.1, from coordinate 6,478,733 downwards.
TCGGCCAGCCAGTCCACGAACACGCGCACGCGCGGCGAGAGCTGGCGGCTGTGCGGGTAGAGCACGGTCACCGGCATGGGTGCGGGGCGGCAGTCGACCAGCACCTCGACCAGGCTGCCATCGGCCAGCTGCGGCTCCAGGTGGTAGCGCGGCACCTGGATGATCCCCAGCCCGGCCGTGCAGCAGGCCACATAGGCAAACGCATCGGTCACGGACACCGCGCCCTTGAGCTGCACGCTGCGCGGCACGCCATCGACCACGAAGTCCAGCGGCATGGGCTTGCCCGTGCGCGACGACAGGTAGTTCACCGCGCGGTGGCCGCGCAGTTCCTCTACGGTGCGCGGCACGCCATGGCGCGCCAGGTACGCGCGGCTCGCGCAGGTCACCTGGGCCAGTTGTGCAACCCGGCGGCCGACCATGCTGGAGTCGACCAGTTCGCCGCCGCGCATCACGCAGTCCACGCGCTCGCGCACCAGATCCACCAGGCGGTCGCCCATCCCCAGCTCCAGCTCCACGCCGGGGTAGCGTGCAAAGAACTCGCCGATGCGCGGCAGCACGAAATAGCGGGCCAGGGTACCCTGCAGGTCCACGCGCAGCTTGCCCTTGGGGTGCTGGCCGGCCGTTGCGAACGCCGCCTCGGTCTCATCAAGGTCGGCCAGCAGCTGCTGGCAGCGCGCGTAGTAGGCCTCGCCGTCCTGCGTCGGCCCGACATGGCGCGTGGTACGGTGCAGCAGGCGCGCGCCCAGGCGCTTTTCCAGCTGCTGCACGGCCAGCGTCACCGTGGCGCGGGGCAGCTGCAGGTCTTCCGCCGCCTGCGTGAAGCTGCCCAGCTCCACGATGCGGGTGAACAGGCGCATGGCGTCGAATCGGTCCATGGGGAGCAGGGCTTGATTGTTGGCGTTTATTGAACAGTCATGGCAATCAACGGGTGTTTATCAAACCCGCCGCCAACAGAACAATACACCCATCACCACCGTTCAGGAGTTTTCATGGCCGCCAACGACACATCCACCCACCGCCCCGTCGCCATCGTCACCGGGTCTTCGCGCGGCATCGGCGCCGCCATTGCCCAGCGCCTGGGGCGCGACGGCTTCAACGTCGTGGTCAACTACGCGGGCAGCGCAGCCGAGGCCGAGGTGGTGGCCCAGTCGATCACCGCAGCGGGCGGCCAGGCGATCGCCGTGCAGGCCGACGTGGCCGATGCCGCCGCCGTGGCGCGCCTGTTCGACCTGGCCAGCGAAACCTTCGGACGCATCGACGTGCTGGTGAACAACGCGGGCGTCATGCCCTCGCACACGCCGCACCTGGCCGATACCGACGACGCCACCTTCGACCGGCTGATCGCCATCAACCTCAAGGGCAGCTTCAACACCTTGCGCGAGGCCGCGCGCCGGCTGGAGCCGGGCGGGCGCATCGTCAACTTCTCCACCAGCGTGGTCGGCACCGCCATGCCGGGCTACGCGGTATACGCCGCCACCAAGAGCGCAGTGGAAACCATGACGCTGATCCTCGCCAAGGAGCTGCGCGGCAAGAACATCACCGTGAACGCCGTGGCCCCCGGCCCCACGGCCACCGCCCTGTTCCTCGACGGCAAGACGCCCGAGCTGGTGGAGCGCCTGGCGCAGATGAGCCCGCTGGGCCGCCTTGGAACGCCGGACGACATCGCGGGCACCGTGTCCTTCCTGGTCGGGCCCGATGGCGCGTGGATCAACGGGCAAACCTTGCGCGCCAACGGCGGCATGGTCTGACCCACCGTCGGTGCAGGCTCAGGCCGCAGCCTGCACCGGGAAGTCCGTCGACGCCGCCAGCGCACGCCACTGCGCGGTTTCCTTCTCGACGAAGGCATGTTTGTCGGCAATGGTCTGCAGCGTGTCGGTGCCCAGGGGCAGGCGCAGCGGCGGCGTGGGGCTGGCCACCAGCTGCATCATGGCCTGGGCCAGGCGCACAGGGTCGCCGGGCTGGTTCAGATTGATGCGGCGAGCGGCTTCGCGGATTACGCCGGCACTGGGGGCGTAGTCCTCCAGCACCAGCGGGGACACCGAGAGCGAGGCCGTGTCAAGGAACTCGGTGCGGAAGTAGCCCGGCTCCACCACCGTGGCATGGATGCCCAGTGGCGCGAGTTCGGCGTGCAGCGCCTCGGTGATGCCTTCCACCGCGAACTTGGTCGAGCAATACACCCCGAAGCCTGCGGCGGACTGCACGCCGCCCAGCGACGAGATGTTGATGACATGGCCGGCGCGGCGTGCGCGCATGGAAGGCAGCACGGCGCGCGTCACGTTCAGCAGGCCGAACACATTGGTCTCGTACAGGCGGCGCACCTCGTCGGCGGTGGCCTCTTCCACCGCACCCAGAAGGCCGTAACCCGCGTTGTTGACCAGCACGTCGATGCGGCCGAAGCGCTCCAGCGCCGCGCCCACGGCGTGGCGGGCCTGCGCCTCGTCTGTCACGTCCAGGGCCAGGGGCAGCAGCGCATCGCTGGCGCCCAGGCGGCGCGTGATGGACTCGGCACTGCGTGAGGTGGCGACCACGGCATCGCCCTGGGCCAGCGCGACCTCGGCAATGCGGGCACCGATGCCGCGCGAGGCGCCGGTAATCAGCCAGATGCGGGAGAAAGATGAAGTGTGAGCGGTCATTGCAGAAGTCCTTGGAAAGAATGAATTTCGGGGTTCCGGCAGACGCGGTGCGTTGCCATGGGGATGAACTGTAGGCACGCCATTGCCATCGCACTAGCCCATAATCACTCGATTCATTCACAAGTAAAACTTGCCACCCCCTGAGTCGCTTCGCGCCTTCACCCCTCTCTCGCCTCGCTGCGCGAAGCGGGAGGGGGACGCCCCCAGTGCGGCGGGGCGGCCCTTGCACGGGGGCACTGGCCTTGGCCGCGTCAGTTTCACGGACTGCAGGGCTTCGTAAACAGCTGAAAGAACTCTCATGGCCATCAACGAACTGCGTGCGATTTCCACCTTTGCCAAGGCGGCCGAGCTGGGCAGCCTGCGCCAGGCGGCCTCAGCCCAGGGCATCACGCCGCAGGCGGCCAGCCTGGCGCTGGGGCAGCTCGAATCGCACCTGGGCGTGCGGCTGTTCCACCGCACCACCCGCAGCCTGAGCCTGACCGAGGAGGGGCGCCAGTTCCTCGACGCCGCCCAGCCCGGGCTGGCCACACTGCAGCGCGCCGTGCACGGCGCCCGGCGCGGGCGCGAGGAGATCGCCGGGCCGCTGCGCATCACTGCGCCGCGCTCCATGATGCTGGAGGTGATCTGGCCCGTGGTCGACGAATTCGTGCGCCGCTACCCGCTGGTGGAGCCCGACGTTCAGCTCGAGGACCGCATCGGCAACTGGGTTGAGGACCGGGTGGACGTGGGTTTTCGCTCGGGCTACCCGCCCGAGGGCGGGGTGATTGCCCGGCGCCTGCTCTGGCTGCAGCTGGTGGTGTGCGCCACGCCGGACTACCTGGCGCGCCATGGAACGCCCACGCGCATCGAAGATCTGGCACAGCACCGCTGCAGCGGCTTTCGCCACCCGACCACGGGCAAGCCCATGCCCTGGGAGTTCCGCGTGGGCGAGGACATCGTGGCCCACGCCATCCCGCCCGCCTTCTGCGCCAACGACATCGAGCTGGAGGCGCGCGCCGTGCTGGGTGGCCATGCCATCGGCCAGTTGGTGGGTGTCACGGCCGCCCCGCTGGTGCGCAGCGGGCAACTGGTGCCGGTGCTCACCGACTTCGTCCCGCAGCACCTGGGCCTGTACGTGTACTACGGCAGCCGTGCGGCGCAGCCGGCGCGGGTGCGCGCCTTCATTGACCTGGCGGTGGAAATGCTGGCAGACAACCCGGTGTTCAGCCTGAGCGCGCAGGAACTGGCCGCAACAGCCCGGAAACCCCGGCGGCGACGACAACCCGCCACCTGAACCGGCCTTGCACATGGTTCTTTCGCTGCGGAAAGGGGCAATTGTTCACGGTTTGGCAAACAGTCCGTTGTGAAAAACGGTATTTATCGTTTCGGGCTTCCACAATACATTCGGTTCACTCCCCCCAGGCACGAACCGGACAACGCCCCATGACCACCTTTGCCACCACGGTCCAGACGCAGATCAAGGCCTCGCCCGCGCAGGCATTCGGTCACATCGCGCCCATCGACCCCACCACGCTGTTCACCGGCTACGGCCCCCTGCCGGCGGTGACGGGCACGCGCGACCAGACGGGTGCCTGGGATGCGCCGGGGCAGACGCGCACGGTGGCCATGTCCGATGGCAGCAGCGCGCAGGAGGGGCTCAAGCACTACCGCCCGGCCCAGTACTTCGCCTACACCGTGAGCGGCTTCACGGGCGTGCTGCGCTGGCTGGCCACGGGGGCGGACGGCGCCTGGTGGTTCGACCCGCAGGCCGGCGGCACGCAGACCACGGTGCGCTGGCGCCATGCCTTCCACGCCCGCTCGAAGTGGGCGGCTCCGGTGCTGTGGCTGCTGGCCAGCGTGCTGTGGCGCGGCTACATGCGCAAGGCACTGCGCCTGGCCAAGGCGCAGATCGAGACGGCGCCCCACACCCCGGTGGGAGCCGCACTATCGGCCTGACCAGACAGTCTGTCAGTTGGCCTTGGCTTCGAAAAAGGGCTTGCCCTGAACGGCTGAAGGGCTGACGGTGAAGGTCTTCACAGGCTCCAGGCCCCTGTTCTGGCCTGGCTTGAGCGGACGTGGAACACCGGGCTTCAATGCGGGATCGATGCAGCCACCGCGCACCGCCTTGAGCACCTCCGCGTTCAAGGGCCGGCGCTGGCCCAGGCGGCTGCCAGACAGGAACAGCATCTGGCCCTTGAGCTCGGCCCGCTGGTCCATGAGGGGCATGGCCTGCAGTTCGTCGAAGCCTACGCGCACGGAGTTGCCGCTCTCCAGCCGGTACTGCACCACCTTCACCACCGGCGGCTTGCCGGGGCTCTCTTCCACGAGGTCACCCAGGTAGAAATAGCGCACCGACTCGGCAGGCATGGCGGGCAGCTTGTAGCTTTCGGACCAGTTGCTGTTGCCCTCGGTGAACAGGGGGCGCAGCGTGGCGGGGACCTTGTCGTCCGCCGACACCGCGAACACCGGCGCGCGGGCATTGGACAGCGTGTAGCCATGGAAGTCGAACTCCACCATGGCCCCTTGCGCCTCCACCTTGCTGGAAAACGCGGGGAACAGGGTCTGCTCCTGCCGTACCTGTTGCAGCCGGATACCTCCGCCCTCCGCCTTCCAGCGGCCTGCGGCCAACAGGTCCAGCGCACCGCCCGTGAAGGCAAAGCAGTAGGTGTTGTCGTCCAGCAGCGCCAGCTGGGCCACGGTGTCCACCGAACCGCCCCGGTACTCGCCCACGTAGCCGGACTCGGCGGGTGTGACGGCATGGGTGGTGACGGCGGCCATCAGGGCGGCCGACACCACTGCGGTGGTACGCGCAGGGCGCAAGGGGCGAAGGAGGTGGTGCACGGGAAGGTCCCAGATGGATTGGTAGGCCACTATATAGGCCCGGGCCAGCGCCCCCCTCAGAGGGAAATCGCGAAGCGACCCGGAGGGCGCCTGTTCACGCGGCGAAACCGCCATCGATCAGCAGGCTGGCGCCGGTGACCATGCCGGCCTCAGGCCCGGCGAGGTAGGCCACCATGCCAGCGATCTCGGCCGGGTCGGCATGGCGGTTGACCGCCATCATGCCGTGCATGTCGCCGGCCATGGGGCCGTCAGCGGGGTTCATGTCGGTGTTCACCGGGCCGGGCTGCACGTTGTTCACGGTGATGCCGCGCGGCCCCAGGTCGCGCGCCAGGCCCTTGGTGAGCCCGACGATGGCGGCCTTGCTCATGCCGTAGACGCTGAACCCCGCCCAGGGCAGGCGATCGGAGTTGGTGCTGCCGATGGTGATGACGCGGCCATAGGCGCCGCCCTGGCCCATGTGGCGCACGGCGGCCTGGGTGGCCACGAACACGCCGCGCACGTTGACGGCGAGGGTGCGGTCCAGGTCTTCCAGCGTGACGCTGCCGACCTCCCCCATCACCGCCACACCGGCGTTGTTCACGAGGATGTCCAGGCGGCCCAGTTCACGTGCGGCACCATCGATGGCGGCCGTGAGGACCGCCGCATCGGCGCTGTCCGCCTGCAGGGCCAGCGCGCGGCCGCCGGCAGCCTCGATCTCGGCAGCCAGGGCCTTGGCAGGTGCCCCGTTGCTGGTGTAGGTGAAGGCCACGGCAGCGCCATCACGCGCCAGGCGCCGCACGATGGCGGCACCGATGCCGCGCGAACCGCCGGTGACGAAGGCGGCCTTGCCAGCCAGGACGCCGGTGGTGGAAGCAGGGGAGACAGAAGAAGCGACAGACATGGTGAAACTCCGGTAAGTGGACCAGTGAATGCACTGGCAACACCTGCAGTGTCTGGGAACCATTGCATTGCCGGTAGCCATGAATGGGCTGTACTGATTTCAACCATGGGTTGAAAATAACAAGCATGCAACCGCTCAGCCACCTCGAATCCTTCGTCAAGTCCGCCGAGTCCGGCAGCTTCTCGGCCGCTGCACGGCTCATGGGCCTGACCCCTGCGGCCGTGAGCAAGAACGTGGCGCGGCTGGAGGCCAACCTCTCCGTGCGCCTGTTTCAGCGCAGCACGCGGCGCCTGGTGCTGACCGAGGGCGGCCTGCGCCTGTTGCAGCAGATCAGCACTCCGCTGGCGACCCTGGCAGACGCCGTGGAGCACGCGGCCGAGACAGACCGCCAGCCGGCTGGCACGCTCAAGGTGAGCATGGGGCAGGCCTTCGGCCGTGCCTACCTGGTGCCGTTGCTCGGCGAGTTCCTCGCGCGCTACCCGGCCATCCAGCCCGACTGGCGCTTCGAGAACCGGCAGGTGGACCTGATCGGCGAGGGCTTCGATGCGGGTATCGGCGGCGGGCTGAACCTGAACCCCGGCATGGTGGCGCGCACGCTGGGCACCATCCACATCGTGGCCGTGGCGTCACGCGCGAAGTTGCAGGGCCGCAAGGCACCGCGCCATCCCTCCGATCTGGCGCAGTGGGACGGCATTGCGCGCCGCTCGATCCAGACCGGGCGCATCCACGTCACCACGCTGCGCAACAAGGCGGGCGATGCGGCTGCGGCCGAGCTGCGCCCGCGCATCGTCTTCGACGACCCCGAGGCCATGTGCCAGGCCGCGCTCATGGGCCTGGGCGTGGCCCTGCTGCCCATGCCCTTTGCCCAGCCCTGGCTGGCCAGCGGCGACCTGGTGCGTCTGCTGCCGGGCTGGTGGTCCGATGCCGGGCCCACCTCGCTGTACTACCCGGACAAGAAGCTGCTGCCCGCGCGCACCCGGGTGTTCGTGGACTTCATCATCGAGCAGTTCGGGCAGCGCGGGTTTGCACAGCGGGTGCGGGGTGATCTGGCGCTGGCCGCCCCTGCGCCGTCCTCGCCGAGGCGCAAGGCCTAGGCGGCTGGCGCGCACGGCCTTGCGCACAGCGATTCGGGGCGCAAAGGCCCAGGCCCCGTCACGGTGCCTGCTTGTTCACAAACGCGATGGACAAGCCCCTGGGCGTCACGGTGATGGCACCGGGCTGCATTCCCAGGCCGTCGAGCACGCCCAGGTCCTGCGGGCGCAGCCGGTGCAGCACCACCTCGCGCAGCGACTGCTCGGCCAGGGCAGGGCCATAGCTGTTGAGCATGGCCACCACCTCCGGCCGCAGGCTGGGGAAATCCAGCCGCCCCACGCGCAATTGGTGGGCCCGCAGGCTGCGGTCGCTGGCTTCGTAGCGCAAGGCGAACTCCACCTCCAGGGTGCCGCCATGGCTGCGCCGCAGCGCCGGGCCTGCGGCCTTCAGCGCGAATGCGGCGCCCAGGCGATTGCTCTCGGGCAGCAGCGACAGGCGTGGCACCTGCACATCCACGTCCACCAGGCCCGCCATGGGATAGCGCAGCGGAAAGCGTTGCGCCACCGCCTCCTGCAATTGCTCGGCAGAGACGGTGTAGGCCGGCTGGGCCTGAGCGCCGCGGACGGCCACCAGCGCAAGGCTACCAAGTGCGCCATGGCGCGCCCCTGCAGCAAGAAAGGATCGGCGATGCATTCGTTGGCTCCTTGGGGGTGTGGCAGTGCAGCGGTTGGCAATAATGGCCAGATGAAACCCGCAGCGCCCGCCCATACATGCCAGGTTTTCGGCTCACCCTGGGAAGGTGTGTACAGCACGCACATCGAAAGTTCCCGCCACTATGGCAGGCATTGGCATGCCGTCTATGGCCTGGGGTTGCTCGACGATGGCGCGCAGAGCTCGGCCAGCGGGCGTGGCCCGGTGGATGCCTATGCAGGCGATTTGATCACCACCAACCCCGGCGAGGTGCATGACGGCCAGCCGCTGGGCGGCCCATCGCGCCGCTGGCGCATGGTTTACCTGGAGCCCCAGGTGCTGCACGCCATGGCCGGCGACCTGGCCACGGCATCGCCCCAAGGGCTGGCCCTGGCCCGCCCGGTGATCCAGCACGATACGGCGCTGCGCGACGCCCTGCACCAGTTGCTGCAGCGGCTGGCGCACGGCGGTACCACGCCGCAGCACAGCACGGGCGTAGCCGCCCTGGCCTGCGAGGAAGCCCTGGTGCACACCTGTGCCCTGCTGCTGTGCCGCCATGCCAATGCGCAGCGCCTGCATGCAGCCGGCGCCGACGTTTCGGCCGAGTTGCGCCGCGTGCGCGACTGCCTGGCGAATACCTCGCAGGCACCGCCGACGCTCACCCAACTGGCCGCCATGGTGGGTCTGGGCAAGTACCAACTGCTGCGCCGCTTCACCCAGGCCTATGGCCTGCCGCCCCATGCCTGGCTGCTGCAGCAGCGCGCCGAGCGTGCCCGCAACCTGGTGCTGCGCGGCTCCAGGCTGGCCGATGCCGCAGCCGATTGCGGCTTTGCCGACCAGAGCCACATGACGCGCATCTTCGCGCGGCAGTTTGGCTTCACGCCCGGTGCCTGGCAGCAGGCCACGGCGGGAAGGCGGCGCCGGCCGCTGCCGCTATAACGTTCAAGACCCTTCGCGCCCGGGAATCCACACTGCCTGCAGTTTGACAACACAGGCAAGGCGGTATGCGATGGGAATCTCGGAATCATGGAAAGGCCAGCTGCTGTGCAGCCTGGCCATGGTGCTGGTGGGCAGCACGGTGGTGGTCAGCAAGGTCATCGCACAGGACATCGAGCCCTTTGCGGCCACCGTGCTGCGCCATGCTCTGGCCCTGCCGGTGTTTCTGGCGCTGATGCGCTGGCACGGCCAGCGGCTGCCGTGGGTGGGCCGGCGCGACGCGCTGCTGCTCACCCTGCAGGCGGCGGCGGGCAGCGTGGGCTACTCGGTGCTGCTGATCCTCGGGGTGTCACTCGCCAGTGCCTCGGATGCGGGCATCGTGGCCGGCACGCTGCCTGCGGCGGCCGCCCTGTTCTCGGCACTGCTGCTGGGCGAGCGGCCGGGCCTCAGGCTGGTGCTGTCCATTGCGCTGGCCACCGCCGGGGTGATGGCCGTGGCCCTGGCGCCCGAGAGCGCGCCCCCAGGAGGCACCAGCACCCGGCTGGCGGGCATTGCCCTGGTGCTGGCAGCCGTGGCCTGCGAGGCAGTGTTCATCCTGGCCAACAAGCGCTTGTCGCAGCCCATCCCGGCGCTGGCCCTGTCCACGCTGATGTCGGCGGGGGGTTTGCTGCTCTCGGCCCTGCCGGCATGGCTGGTGGCACAGGCATCGCCCTCCACCTTCACGGTACCTGCGCTGGCCGGGGTGCTGTACTACGCCTGGGTGCCCACCGTGGGCGGTTTTCTGCTTTGGTACGCGGGCAGCGCCCGCACCAGTGGCGTGCGCGCATCGCTGGCTACCGTGTGGCTGCCGGTGGCGGCGCTGCTGCTGTCGGTGGTGTTCCTCGGTGAATCCATCCGCAGCTGGCAGTGGCTGGGCCTGGGCTGCGTGGTGGCGGCCCTGCTGCTGGCCTCGCTGCCCGCGGCGCGGGGGCCCGGGGATTGAAGACGCGCGCTCAGCGCCCTACAACGGACCAGCCTGCGTGCAGGTTGGTCTTGTCGTTCTCATACTCCCAGGCGGTGCCGCAGCGGTCGCACTGGTAGCGGGTGAACGTGACCTGGCCATGGTCGCGGTCTTCCTTGCGGTTGCCGCGCTGCACCAGCTCGGCGTGGCCGGGGGCGCGGCGCCAGTTGCGCTGGATGCCCTTGCAGGAATCGCACAGCTCCATGGGCTTGAGCTCGGTCTGCCGTTCGTGGGGTTTGTTCATGGGAAAGCCTTGCCGTTCTTGGAATGGGGGGTGGTAGAAAAGTGGGGCACCGGGGCAGGGCCAACCCCGCTATTGTCCCACCGCACCGGCGCCTTGCAGCATCTTGGCCATGCGCGCATTGGCCAGAACCACGCCACGGCGCTCCACCTGCTGGCGCATTTCCACTGCAAAACCGCATTGTGCAAAGAACGGCTCGGCCGTGAGGCTCACGTCGGCCCACAGGCGCCCAATGCCGCGCAACGCTGCCTGGGCATGGATGTGGGCCATCAGTGCACGCGCCACGCCTTGGCCCGCACGGGCCGGGGCAACGAAGAAATGGTCGATGTAGCCCGTGGCCTGCAGGTCGGAGAAACCGGCGATGTCCGTGCCGGTGTCCGATGCCGCTTCAGCAACGAAGGGCTGGTTGGCCCGCAGCCGTGCGGTCCACTGCTCCAGGTCGTACGCCATTGGCGCCCAGGCATCACGCTGCTCCTGGGAATATTGCGCGCCGGTCAGTCCATGCACGGCGGCATGGAACAGGGCACGCAATCCAGGTGCGTCGCCCGGGTGGAAGTGGCGGATGTGGATGGGCATGGCGGCGAGGGCTAACAAATGGCAGGGGGCGCCGATTGTGCCCGAGGCCGGCCCCTAAGTCGGTGTCGCCATGCGCAGGCGGCGCGCCGTTTCTTCTGCGCGAGCGTCCTCGATCTCGCGCAGCACGCCCTGCATGTCCACATCGGCGTGCTCTGGTGCATAGATGCCGGTGAGCGGCGTCTCGTTGGTCAGCAGCCCGCTCTGGTACAGGCTCCAGATCTCGGGGCCGTACTGGGTGGCCAGCAGCTCGGGCGCGAACTGGCCGAAGAAGTCGCGCAGGTTGGCCACGTCGCGCATCAGCATGCGCGGCGCATGGTTGTTGCCGGCCGCGTCCACGGCCTGCGGCAGGTCGATGATGACCGGGCCGTCCGAGCCTTCTTCGCCATCGGCACCGGGCAGGTGCGCCAGCAGGATGTTGAACTCCGACAGATCGCCATGCACCACGCCCGCACACAGCATGCGCACGACCTCGGCGATCAGCGTGGCGTGGTGGGCGCGCGCCTGCTCGGGCGTGAAGGCCACGTCGTTCAGGCGCGGGGCCGCATCGCCGTGGGCGTCGGTCACCAGCTCCATCAGCAGCACGCCATCGTGGAAGTTGTAGGGCTGCGGCACGCGCACCCCGGCAGCGGCCAGGCGGTAGAGGGCATCCACCTCGGCGCTCTGCCAGGCGGCCTCCTGCTCCTGGCGGCCGAACTTGCTGCCCTTGGCCATGGCGCGGGCCGAGCGCGAGTTCTTGACCTTGCGGTTCTCGGTGTAGTCCACCGCCTGGCGGAAGCTGCGGTTGTTGGCCTCCTTGTAGATCTTGGCGCAGCGCGTGTCGTCGCCGCTGCGCACCACGAAGACCATGGCCTCCTTGCCGCTCATGAGCTGGCGGACCACGGTGTCGATCAGGCCTTCCTCGATGAGGGACTGGAGTCTGGGGGGTGCTTTCATCGGGCCTGTGCTGAAGATGGGATACCTCCCCATTGTCGCCGGGCAGGCAGCAGCCCTTGCTCCCGCCGTCCCAACGGCCCCACGGAGCGGCCTGGCCGTGCACGACAATCGCTGCACACCGCCCACCGCCAGACACCTCCAGGACACCACGCCGTGCACCATTTCGCGATCCCCTTTTTCACCCCGGCATGGCAGGGCGCTGTGCTCGCAGGCCTGTCGGCATTGGCCTTGGCGTCGCATGCGGCACCGGGGTTCCGGGAGGGGGCCTATGCCCAAGCGCCCGGCACTGCGGCAGTCTGCGTCAGCCGCAAGCAGATGGACCAGCTCACAGCCCCGACCTGGAAGCTGGCGATGAAGGAACGCGGCATGGACTGCACCGTCACCGAATCGGCGAAGCCCATGGTGGGCCACGAGACCTGGAAAGCCGCGTGCACGGACCCGCGCAGCAAGGACGCCCGGCACCAGTACCAGTTCACCGTGCATGCCAACAGCGAGCAGATCGTCATCGACAGCCGAATGGCAGACGCTGCGGGTGACCTGGAGATGAAGAACGCCTTTCTGGGCACCTACCAGGGCGCCTGCACGGCCAACATGCCGCCGCTGGACGAATGGGCGTACCTTGATGGCACCTATGGCATGGGTGCCCCGGCACAGGCCGATGGCGCGCGCAAGGCGGTGGCCATCGAGCTGATCCGCTGCGGCAATGTGTTCAACGGGCTGTCGCTGACGGTGGCCAAAGGCAAGCAGGAGGGCATGCGCACCGCCGCCGCGGCCATGCTCGAAGCTGCCGTGGAGCTGTACCCCGCAGAAGGCAGCTTCCATAGGGACGAGCTCAAAAAGTCGGCACCCCTCGTCTCGGCCGAACTTGTCGGATCCTCGGCAGAAAAGAAGTTTGCGCTGTACCAGTCGTGCAGCGCCTACCTGCAGCCCGACGGCATTGCCCAGTCGGTCAAGGAGCGCAGCGCCGCTGCAGGCGCCACGAAGTAAAGGCTGGCGAGTCAGGCCCGCGCTGGAAGGCGCAGCGTCTCCAGGCGCTGGTGCACCTCGTCGCCCAGGTCCACGGGCAACTGGTGCTTGGACTGCAGGTAGTGGTTGGTGTACACGTCGAGGTAGGCCTCGAGCGTCTGCGCGGCGTGGGTCTCACCCGCCAGCTCCATGCACAGCGCGGCCACTTCGGAAGTGCAGAAATGGTCCTCGCGCGTGGAGCGGCGCAGGCGGTAGCGCGAGAGCTGCTCGGGTGCGAGGCTCAGCACCGGAAACGCATCGATGTAAGGGCTCTTGCGGAACATCTTGCGCGCCTCGGGCCAGGTGGCGTCGAGCAGGATGAACAGCGGGCGCCTGCCGCCCTGCACCGGCTCCACCGCCGTCACCACGCGCTCGGGCGCCACGAACTCGCCGGGGAACACCACGCAGGGCTGCCACTGCGGATCGGCCAGCAGGGTGAGCAGGGCTGGGTCGACCTCGGTGCGCGCCCAGCCGAAGGCCCAGGTGTCGGCCACCACGTCGGCGATCAGCCAGCCGGTATTGCTGGGCTTGAGCGGCTCGATGTCGGCCATCAGCAGGCACACGCCTGCCTGCGGAGTGAGCAGCGGACGCAGGGCACACAGGCAGTGGCTGGGCACCAGGCGGCAGCCCGGGCAGCGCTCGCCGCGCGGTCCGCCCCGGGCGAGAAAAGGCTTGGCCGCACGCGCCAGGCGCGCCGCACGCAGGCGCGACACGGCGTGGGGCATCGCCGGCACGGGCATGGCAGCCGTCACTGGCCGCCCGCGTGCTCAAGCGCAAACAGCGGCAACTCGGTCTTGGGGCTCAGCCACACACCGCCACCCAGCTCGGTGAAGCCCTCGGCCAGCGTGCGGCGGTACAGCTGCGCAGGGTGGCGGAACATGCGCGGGTCGGTCAGCGTCTCGTCCACGATGTCCTGCTCCCAGTCTTCGCGCGTGACGGCCTCCACATACAGGGCGCCGCGGCTGAGCCGGGCCAGGTTGCGCAGGGCCGTCTGCACGTCGGTCTCGTTCAGGTAGGGCAGCACGCCTTGGCAGATCACCAGGTCGTAGGGCGTGCGCGCCTTGTAGTCGACCACCGAGCCCTGCTCCCAGCCAAAGCGGCCGCACAGATACTCGCTGAATTCCACGCCGTGAAAAGTCGCTTGCGGAAAGTGGCGCGCGACCAGGTCGCGCCACAGCCCGATGCCGCAGCCCACATCCAGCACGCGTTTCACCGGCACGCGCAGGTACTGCAGGTAGCTACAGACGAAGGCACCAAGCCGCTCGGTGTGTGCGGGGTCCACCACGCTGGTCTTCTTGTTGAAGTAAAAGCGCTCGTAGTAGGCCGCATCGAAACCATCGGCGTCGGCGCTCTGGCCCGCACTGCTTGCAGATGTCACTGCCATTCCTTGTTGCTTGGCGGAGGGACCGCCTTACGCTGGAGTATCGCCGAGGGTGGCCACCCGCCGTGGTTCGCACTCCCTGCGCCACGGCACAATGGGACACAGCCCTTCATGGATCACGCCTGACCGCCGATGCACCTGATCAATTGCCGCTCCCCGCACCTGTCCATTGCGAGGCACTGCACGCTCTTGTTGCTGGTGTGGTCGCTGATGCTGCTGGCCGCCTGCTCCAGGCCACCGCCTGCGAACGCGGCCCAGGCCTTCTCGTGCGAGGACACTCGCCAGCTGCGGGTCTGGCGCGCCCGCATCGGAGACAATTTCGCGGCCGTGGAACACCTGACCAGCACACACGATACCGAGGCGGCGGACCCTCTTGCCACCATGCGCCGGATGCGCGACCTGCATCTGCAATTGCGCCAGTATTTCCTGACCGAACCCATGCCCGACTGCATGCAGCACGCCGTGCGCATCTACGTGGACGGACTGGAGCCCCTGGCGCGCAGTGGCGAGCGAGACAAGGACCTGCTGGCCTCGATGCGCAACGTGGGCACCACGGTGGATCGCTTCACCGAAGCGGTGAGGGCGGCGAAGCCGCAATGGGCCCGAGAGGCCCAGGAGGCCCAGAAGGCCCAGAGAGCGGCGTCCATGCCGCGCTGACCCGGGGCGTGTTGCAGGCTATTTGCCCGGGGAGGCCGTCCAGACGGGATTGAGCAGACGTTCCAGCCGCGCATAGGAGGCTTCGAGCCGCACCAGTGCCTGGTCGATAAGCTCGTTGGTCATGGTGATCTTGGTGCCGTTGGTCTCCACGGGCTTGCCCTTGGAAACGGCCACCAGCGAATCGCGGAACTCCTTGTCCCGGGCCAGCACGGAGTCGGTGGCCAGGTTGCGCATGCGCATCATCTCCAGGCGCGTCTTGAGGGCCGACTCGTAGCTCTTGTCCACCACCGGCTTGCGCTGCTTGATGCTGGCCTTGTAGCTCACCACGGTGGCGCGCTCGAGCTCGATGTTGTTCTTGAGCGCAAAGGCCACGCGCTCCATGGCGCTGCGGCTCACTGCGGCCTCGGGGTCCTGGAGGCCGGACCAGAATTCACGGTGCACCTCTTCGGTCAGCACGGCACCTTCCTTGAACATGGACATGATCACGGTCTGGCGCTCGGCGTCGGTCTGCGCCGCCATGGCCACCGGGGACAGGGCGGCAAACGACAGGGCAAGGACCAGGCCGGCACGCAGGCATTGCTTGCGGAAATTCATTCGGAGATTCTTTCGAGAGTCGGTCAGCGAGAAAGTCGTGCACTATGCCACCGCTGCAGTGGCTGCGAGAGCGACTCAAGTATCCGCGTGTAACGAACTCCCGCGCAGCCGATGGCCCTCACGCAGCAGGCTGCAGGTACTGCTCCACCAGTTGCCGCTGCGCCGCAGCATCCACCCCGAGCACGTCCACCAGGTAGGTCTGCACGCCGCCATAGTCCTGGTCCACCATGTGCAGCGCAGCGTCGAGAAATTCCTCCTGCACGCGCCACAGCACGGCCAGCACCTCCTCGGGCGCGTGGCTGCCCATGCCGGCGGGGCGGCGGTAGAGGTTGTTGGTGAGCAGGTAATCCTGCATCACGGTCTCGCGCGGCACGCCCAGGGCCATCAGGATGAGGGCGGCTGCAAAGCCGGTGCGGTCCTTGCCGGCGGTGCAGTGGAACACCGTGGGTGCGTCGCTGGCCAGCAGCAGGCGGAACAGCTCGGCAAAGCGCGGTGCGTTCTCGTGCACGAAGCCGCGGTAGGTGTCCTGCATGAGGACCACGGCGTCCTGCGCGGTGAGCGCACGGCCGGTGGCCTGCAGCTCCAGCGCGCGCTGCACCACGGTGGGCTCGATGACCAGCGGGTGGTAGGCCACGCCGGGGATCGCATAGGCATAGGCCGCGCCCTCGGCCTTGCCGCGAAAGTCGATGGCGCGGGTCACGCCCAGTTCGGCCAGCAGGGCCTGGTCGGCCGGGGTCAGCCCGGCCAGGTGGTCGGAGCGGAAGATGCGGCGCCATTTCACGGTCCGGCCACCCTGCCCGGCATAGCCGCCCAGGTCGCGGAAGTTGGTGGCGCCGGCCATGGGAAGAGAACGGGCGGGGTCTTGTTGCATGGCAGTTCGGACAGGAAGGGCTGGGGAGGGTGCCTGAGCTTATACGACACCCAGGCCC
The DNA here is from genome assembly GCF_964253575.1 of Acidovorax sp. LjRoot118. Classification (NCBI taxonomy): domain Bacteria; kingdom Pseudomonadati; phylum Pseudomonadota; class Betaproteobacteria; order Burkholderiales; family Comamonadaceae; genus Acidovorax; species Acidovorax sp. LjRoot118. Next base: position 6,462,426 of record NZ_CAXURB020000001.1, on the reverse strand, counting down.
CCTGCCTGTCGCGCAGGCAGTAGCCCTGCGGCCCAGGACCACGGCCTGAGAGGGCGGCCTTTAAAGTGCGCGGCGGCTCGCGTAGCGCACCACCGTCACGCCCGCACGCGCCTGTCGCACCGAGGGCATCACCAGCACGCAGTCGTCGTAGGGCGTGGTGACGGGCACACCGTCGTTGTCGCCAATCACGGTACCGGCCTTGGCGATCACTTCCAGGCCCGTGTAGGGCTCCACGAAGCGGAAGGCGCTGCTGGTGGCCACCACCGGCCCGGTGACTTCGAGCGCCCACTGGCGCGGCGCATCGGGCAGGCGCCAGCCGGGAAACTGCCGGGCCAGCGCATCGGCATCGAGCACACCCGACTGTTCGATGAAACGCACGCACTGGTCCTGCGCCACGGCGCGGCTCGCCGGGTCTCCATGGAAGCCGCATTCGATGAGCAGGGAGCGGGTGTCCCCACCCTGGCCCACGCCATCCCCGTCACCCAGACCGAAGCGCCCGTAGTCGCGCATGCGCACGCCGTCCTTGTGACCGGCATCGACCACGATGTGCTCGGGCGAGCGCATGGCACGCGCCAGTTGCAGGTTGCGCGGCTGTATGCCGGTGAGCAGGAGCGGCGCCGAGGGCTCGTGCATGGAGTGGATGTCCAGCAGCCAGTCGGCCTGGGCCACGAAGGGGCGCAGGGCTGCGGCACGGCGGCGCTCGATGGTGTCGCCAGCGTCAATGCGCTCGTCGAGCCATTGGCGGTTGAGGTCTTCGTCGGTGAAGCGCGAAGCATCGTGGCTCAGCGGGTCGAACCGGTCGAAGGCTTCGAGGTTGCAGAACGCCAGCGTGAGCTTTCCGCGTGCGGGGCGCAGCCCGGCTTCCAGCAGGCCCTTGAGGGCCCAGGCACCGCACAGCTCGTTGCCATGCACCAGGGCGCTGATCATCACGTGGCGGCCGCCCAGGCCCGAATCGAAGTGCCAGACGCCTTCGGTGCCGGTATTGCCCGCGCGCCAGGCGCTGATGTCGGGCGCGGGCAGTTCGAAGACCAGGGGCTGCGGGGATGTCGTCACTGCAGTCATGCCCATCATTCCTCAATCTTGGCGAACTCGACGATTTTCTTGTACTTGGCCACCTCGGCCGCCAAGTACTGGTCCAGGTTCACATTCGTGGCCGCCACGGTGGAGCCGCTGGCCTCCATCTTCTTACGGAAGTCGGGCGATTGCAGCGTCTCGTTGAGCGCCTTCTTGATCTTGTCGAACACCGGCTTGGGCAGGTTGGCCGGGCCGAGCAGGGCGAACCACACGCCGATGTCCACACTCTTGAACTGGGGCGATTCGGCCAGGGCAGGGATATCCGGGGTCGCAGCGGACCGCTTGGCCTCGGTGGTGCCAAGCGCGATCACCTTGCCACTCTTGATGTGGGGCAGGCCGCTGGAGAGCACGAACACGCCGTACTCGAGGTTGTTGCCCAGCAGGTCGTTGGTCAGCGGCGCCACGCCCCGGTAGGGGATGTGGGCCATGAAAAGCTTGCCCTGCTCCTTGACCATTTCACCGGCCAGGTGCAGCGAGGTGCCCACGCCCGAGCTGCCGTAGCTGTACTTGCCAGGGCTCTTGGCCACCTTCTGCGTGAATTCGGCGACGTTTTTCACGCCCGCACCGGTGGATGCCACCAGCACCAACGGCTGGGAGGCCACGAGACCGATGGCCGTGAAATCCTTGACGTCGTACTTGACCTTCTTGGTCACCAGCTTGTTGATGGCAATCTCGTTGCTGGCACCGACCAGCAGCGTGTAGCCATCGGGTGCGGCGCTGGCCACCTTCTGGGCACCAATGGAGCCGCCGGCTCCGCCGATGTTCTCGATCACCACCGGCACGCCCAGCTTGGCGCCCAGTTCCTGCGCCACCGCACGCCCTGTGAGGTCGGTACTGCCGCCCGGCGGATAGCCCACGACGATGGTGATCGGCTTGGAGGGGAAAGCGTCCTGCGCCAGAGCCGGGGCCACGGCGAAGCAGGAGGCCAGGGCACACAACAGTGCGGTGCGGCGAGCGAAATGGGTCGGGTTTTTCACAATGGGACTCCTGATCGGGTGGGGTTTGGGGCTTGGTATGTAAGCCATTGTGAGAAAGTAGCCATGCCATCATGGTGCCGAAATGGCACCGATCCGTGCCGTCTTGGCTCGACTGCAGTTGCGCTCAGCGTTGCGCGAACGCCTGCCAGAACGCCTCGGCCAGCGGCATCAATCGGCGCTTGGGGCGGTACAGGCGCACATCGAAGCGCACCTCCATGCGCGCATCGCCTGCCAGCGCCAGGCGCTGGGCCTTGCAGTCGGCATGCACCAGGGACCACGGCAGCCAGGCCACACCGACCCCACGCAAGGTGTATTCGTACAGGGCATCGGGCGAGTCGCATTCCACCACGCGCTGCAGTCGGGGCGCATGGGGGTGGTTGGCCAGGTGGTCCTCCACCAGCCGGCCCAGGGCAAGCTGTGGCGCATAGGCCAGGTAGGCCGTGGCGGGACCTTCGGGGTCAAAACGGTGTTGCGGTAGGCCCTGGGTGGTTGCGCGCGACACAGGCACCATCCGGTCGCTGGCCACCGTCACGTGGCTGAACTGCCGGGCATCGAGCCGCACGGCCAGGGCGGTGTGGTGGTAGACCAGCGAGAAGTCGGCCTCGCTGCGTTCGAGCTGGGCCACCGTCTCGGCCAGGGAGCCGGTGCGGATGCACAGCTCGCTGGCGTGCAGTGCGCGCGGCAGCCGTACCAGCCAGTCGGCCAGCAGGGTGCGCGCCAGCGTGCGGCCCGTGACGATGGTCACGGTGCGCGCCGTGCGCCCGGCCATGCTCTGCATTTCTTCGTGCGACTGGGCCAGGCTGCGCGCCATCTGGCCGGCCGTCTCCAGGAAGCGCTTGCCGGCAGCGGTCAGTGTCACCGGGCCGCCACCCTTTTCTACCAGGGGGGTTCCGGCCCATTCCTCCAGCGCCCGGATGCGCCGCCCGAAGGCCGGGTGGGTGACATGCCGCAGCTCGGCCGCGCGCGTGAAGCTGCGCTCCTGCGCGAGCACGATGAAATCCTCCAGCCACTTCAGTTGCATCGAGGGATCCTTGCGGTCAGTGCGCGCCGGGGGCGCGCAGGGCGATCAGCCGCGGGCCGCTTCCAGCACCGCCCGGGTGCGTTCGGCTTCGGTGCGCGCCGCGGCGGCAAAGTCCTCGCCGCCCGAGGCATAGAGGATGGAGCGCGACGAATTCACGATGATCGGCCCGCCCTCGCGCAGGCCGGCACGCACGGTGGCCACCGCGTCGCCACCCTGGGCACCGACGCCCGGGATCAGCAAGGGCAGCGTGGGGGCGATGGCGCGCACGCGCTCGATCTCCTGCGGGTAGGTGGCGCCCACCACCAGGCCGAGCTGGCCGTTGCGGTTCCACGGGCCCTGGGCCAGGCGCGCCACATGCTCGTACAGCAGTGGCTGGCCTTCCACGCTGGCCAGGCGCTGGATCTGCAGGTCGTCCCCCCCGGGGTTGGAGGTGCGGCACAGCAGGAAGGCACCCTTGCCGTGGTAGGCCAGGTAGGGTTCGATGGAATCGAAGCCCATGAAGGGCGACAGCGTGACCGCGTCGGCACCGTAGCGCTCGAACGCCTCCTTGGCGTACTGCTCGGCCGTGGAGCCGATGTCACCGCGCTTGGCATCCAGGATCACCGGAACATGCGGCGCGTTGGCACGCATGTGCTGCATCAGGCGTTCGAGCTGGTCTTCTGCTCCGTGGGCGGCAAAGTAGGCGATCTGGGGCTTGAAGGCACAGGCCAGGTCGGCCGTGGCATCGACGATGGCAGCGCAGAAATCGTAGATCTTGCGCGCATCGCCCTGGAGCGCGGCGGGAAAGCGGGTGGGCTCGGGGTCCAGGCCCACGCACAGCATGGAGTTGTTCTGTGCGGATGCGTCGCGCAGCATGTCTAGAAAGGTCATGGGGCCCGATTTTAGGCGGGCCCGACCCGGGAAAGGGCTGGCGGTGGTGCCTTCATCCCTGCGAACCCCTCGCACGGGCGCAAAAAAAGGCCGTCGAAACGGCCTTTTTCAGCGCGCGATAAGTGCAACCAGGTTCATTAATTTGTAACTGCGCGTTTTTCCAATATCTCGAAAGCCGGCAGCGTTTTGCCTTCCAGCACTTCCAGAAACGCGCCCCCGCCGGTAGAGATATAGCCCACCTGCTTCTCGATACCGTATTTGGCGATGGCGGCCAGAGTATCTCCGCCCCCGGCAATGCTGAATGCGGGCGATTCGGCAATGGCAGCGGCAATCGCGCGCGTGCCATTTTCGAAGGCAGCGAACTCGAACACCCCCACCGGGCCGTTCCAAACGATGGTGCCGGCCGACTTGAGTTTTTCGGCCAAGCGGGCGGCCGTTTCGGGTCCGATGTCCAGGATCAGGTCGTCGGCACCGACATCGGCGGCCGCCTTGACCGTGGCGGGAGCGTCGGCAGAGAAGGCCGTGGCCGTGACCACATCGGTGGGGATCGGCACGTCGGCGCCACGGGCCTTCATCGCAGCCATGACGGCGCGGGCTTCTTCCACCAGGTCGGGTTCGGCCAGGCTCTTGCCGATGGGCAGGCCCGCGGCCAGCATGAAGGTGTTGGCGATGCCGCCGCCCACGATGAGCTGGTCCACCTTGTCGGCCAAGGCCTTGAGGATGGTGAGCTTGCTCGACACCTTGGAGCCCGCCACGATGGCCACCAGCGGGCGCTGGGGCTGGGCCAGGGCCTTGGTCAGCGCGTCGATCTCGGCCGACAGCAGCGGGCCGGCGCAGGCGATGGGCGCGAACTGGGCGATGCCGTAGGTGGTGCCCTCGGCACGGTGGGCCGTGCCAAAGGCATCGTTCACGAAGATATCGCACAGTGCGGCCATCTTGCGCGCCAGCTCTTCCTTGTTCTTCTTCTCGCCCACGTTGAGGCGGCAGTTCTCCAGCAGCACGATCTGGCCGGGGGCCACGCTGACGCCGTCGACCCAGTTGGAGACCAGGGGCACCTCGCGGCCCAGCAGCTCGCCCAGGCGCGCGGCCACAGGGGCCAGGGTGTCCTCGGGCTTGAACTCGCCTTCGGTGGGGCGGCCCAGGTGGCTGGTGACCATGACGGCGGCGCCGGCGTCCAGCGCCATCTGGATGCAGGGGATGGAGGCGCGGATGCGCGTGTCCTCGGTGATGGCGCCACGGTCGTCCTGCGGCACGTTCAGGTCGGCACGGATGAAGACGCGCTGGCCTTGGGCCTTGCCTTGGGCGCACAGATCGGAAAAGCGGAGGATGTTCATGGGAAAAGGATTCCTGGATGGGGGCACTGAGATCAGGGCCGCCATTTTAGGCGGGCGTCCCGCCCGCCCCTGCCGGCTCCCTGGCCTACCAGCCCCAGCCGATGTGCAGCGGCAGGTACACCACCATGCCCACGACGATGGTGCCCAGGATGCCGCGCTTCCAGAAGTAGTAGGCGCTCGCCAGCAGCACGGCCGGCAGGCGCGCGTCCTTGAAGGTGTCGAGCAGTTCGCCCTGGGTCATGAGGATTTCGGGCGCGATCACGGCCGTGAGTGCGGCCAGCGGTGCGTACTTGAGGCCGCGCTTGAGCCAGTCGGGCAGGGGCAGCTCGCGCTCGGGGATCATGAAGAAGGCGCGCGACACCACGGTGATGATGGCCAGGCCAAGGATGGCGATGGTGGTCTCGATCCAGTGGCCGTTCATGGGTGGCGCTCCTCGCGCAGGGGCACCACGTCACCGTCCTTCATGTGCTGGCGCTCCTCGGGCGGCATCACGCTGTTGGCGGGTACCAGCAGCATTTCGGGGTGGCGGTTCTTGCGGCGCCGGTCCACCGCCTCGATCATCAGCCCCACCGCCACGGCAGCCGCAATGGCCACCAGGATGTTGAGCTTGAGTGGCAATGCAAAGGCGGCCACGGCGGCCGTGGCCGCCACGCCGGTGGCCAGCCAGGTGGCCCGGTCGAACAGCAGCGACAGCAGCACTCCCAGCAGCGCCAGCACACCCGCAAAGCCCAAGCCCCAGGACAGCGGAACGGCATTGGCCAGCAGGATGCCGGCGATGGACGGCACCTGCCAGGCGATCCAGTTGGTGGTGGCCGCCCCCCAGAAGTAAGGCATCTGCTCGGGCTGGGACCTGGGCTCAGGAAAGCGCTTCATGAACGCCACGTAGATCACGTCGCCGCTGAAGTAGCCGATGGCCAAGCGCTCGCGCAGGGGCCGATGGGCAAAGTAGCTGCGCCACATGCTGCTGAAAATGACGAAGCGCAGGTTCACGCACGAGGCCGTGAGCCAGATCACCCACAGCGGCGCTCCCACGGTAAGCAGCGGGATCACGGCCAGTTGGGCGCTGCCCGCATAGACCACCAGCGACATGAACAGCGCCAGCGACACGGACATGCCGCTCTTGACCATGGCCACGCCGGTCACCAGGCCCCAGGCGGCAATGCCCAGGGAGGTGCCCGCCATGTCCACGGCGGCCAGGCGGAAATGGGGATCGCGGACCGTGCGGGAGACCTTCTGCGCCAGCGTGCTCATGGCGTGCCGCTGGCGTCAGAGGCACTGCCCAGCACGGCGCCGGGCTGCAGCTCGTCGAAACCGCGCAGGAAATCGGCGGCCGCCAGGCGCTTGCCGCCCGCGCGCTGCAGGGTGGTCAGGCGCAGGCAGCCTATGCCGCAGGCCACAATGACACCGGAAGCATCGGCGGCCAGGACCTGCCCGGGCACGGCACCTGCGGGTGCATCCATCGACTCGGGCGATGCACCCCACAGCTTGATCGTTTCAGCCCCCAGACGGGTGCTGGCACCGGGGAAGGGATCGAAAGCGCGGATGCGCTGGTCTATGGCCTGGGCCGGCAGCGACCAGTCGACGCTGCTCTCGGCTTTTTCGATCTTGTGCGCATAGGTCACCCCCTCGGCAGGCTGCACCACAGGGGCAAGGCCACCGCAGGCGGCCATCTCCAACGCTTCCACGATCATCCGTCCACCCAGGTCCGCGAGCCGGTCATGCAGCGCAGCGGTGGTGTCGGTGACGGAAATGGCCGTGCGTTCGGTCAACAGCATGTCACCCGTGTCCAGGCCGGCATCCATCTGCATGATGGTGACACCGGTCTCGGCATCCCCGGCCTCGATGGCGCGGTGGATGGGCGCGGCACCGCGCCAGCGCGGCAGCAGGCTGGCGTGGATGTTCAGGCAACCCAGGCGCGGCAGGTCCAGCACCCATTGGGGCAGGATCAGGCCATAGGCGGCCACCACCATGGTGTCGGCCCGGGCGGCCAGCAGGGCCTCGCGCGCGGCGGCGGCATCCTCGGGGTACTTGCCGTCCAGCCGCAGGCTCCTGGGCTGCGCCACGGCGATGCCGTGGTCCAGGGCGCACTGTTTGACGGGGGAGGCCTGCAGTTTCATGCCCCGGCCGGCAGGGCGGTCAGGCTGGGTCAGAACCAGAGGGACGGTGAAGCCGGCCTTCAGCAAGCGCTCCAGGGCCACGCGGGCGAACTCGGGCGTGCCGGCAAAAATGACGTTCATGGGGCTTTTCTGCAACAAAGACGATCAGTCTCGTCCTTTGTCGGTATTGGGAATGTCGTCGGTGAAGCCGATGCGGCGCACTGTGCCGGCAGGGTCCAGATGGACATGGGCAAAACGCGGATCGGCCCCCTGCTTGAAGCGGTAGGTCCAGATGTCACCGTCCCAGCGGGCCACCCGCTCCACGCGCAGCGGCGGGCCGAAGGTGCGCTGCAGGTCGGCCAGGGTCCATTGGTCCAGCGGGATGCTTTCGAGCCGGGCCTGGGTCAGGACCTGCTCGGTGCGCACCAGGCGGCCAGTGGCGTCGAAATCCAGGTTGTACACCTCGGTGCCGGCGGGCAACTGCGAATACAGCAGGCGCTCGCCCTGCGGCAGGGCGTGGACTGCGGTGGGTGCCCCCAGGTGCGCCACGACGTGGGCGCGCGGGGTGCCCAGGGGCTCGCGCGAGGGCACGGCGCACGCGGCCAAGCCCGCCACCAGCGCCAGCGCTGCGGCGCCGCGCAGGAGGCGGGGCGGACGCATCAGCGGGTCTCCCGCTGCTGCTTGACCATCTTGGTCTTGATGCGGTTGCGCTTCAACGGCGAGAGGTATTCGACGAAAACCTTGCCCAGCAGGTGGTCCATCTCGTGCTGGATGCAGACCGCCAGCAGGCCCTCGGCCTCGATGGTGCGCGACTGGCCCTCGGCGTCCAGCGCCTTCACATGCACCGCATCGTGGCGCTCGACCCCGTCGTAGATGCCGGGCACCGAGAGGCAGCCCTCGTCATTGACGTGCTTTTCGGCACTGGCCCAGACGATTTCGGGGTTGATCAGCACCAGGGGCTCGTTGCGCCCTTCGGAGACGTCGATGACCACGAGGCGCTCGTGCACGTCCACCTGGGTGGCCGCCAGGCCGATGCCATTGGCGTCATACATGGTGGCCAGCATGTCGGCCACCAGGGTCTTCAGGCGCGCATCCACGGCTTCGATCGGTCGTGCGACCTTGTGAAGCCGGGGGTCCGGATAACAGAGAATGGGGAGAATTGCCATGGAATCGGGTAATAGATGTCGCTATTTTCGCCACTTTTGCCCCATGCTGCAGATACTCAACTCAATAATCGTTGCCGAATCAAGGGCTTGAGCAGAGAATCTCAGATGGTTTGTAACGTATTTGTCCGGCTGCCTGCATGTGCTGTGCAGCGCGGACGCCAGTGAGGGGGCGTTTCACAATGCATCAGAAAAGGAACAACATGACGGCATTCACCAGCGCGCGGCTTACCGCCCTGGGCGCCCTGACCGTGGCCGCAGGCGCTTTGCTCGTCGCACCGGTCCAGGCGCAAAATCACCCCGTTTCCGGCCAGCAGCGTGCCAAGGCGCAGGAGGTGTCGCAGCGCGGCATTCCCGTGGCCGATCTGGCACCCAATGCGCCCGACGTGTACGTGGTCAAGCGCGGTGACACCCTGTGGGGCATTTCCGGCCTGTACCTCAAGAGCGCCTGGCGCTGGCCCGAACTGTGGGGCATGAACATGCAGGCCCTGCCCAACCCGCACCTGATCTTCCCCGGCCAGACGCTGTACCTGGACAAGGACGGTGGCTTTGCCCGCCTGCGCACCACGGCACCGGGCGGCAGCGGATCCTCGGACACCGTGCGCGTATCCCCCAGCACCCGCAGCGACAGCCTGTCCAGCACGGCACTGCCGACGCTCAAGCCGCACCTGATCGAGCCTTTCCTGGTGGAGCCGATGGTGGTGGACGCGAGCGTACTGCAACGCGCCCCGCGCGTGATTGCGACCGTGGAAGAGCGCGTGCTGATGGCCAGCGGCGACCGCGCCTATGTGCGCGGAGACGCGGCCACGCCGCTGACGATGGAGCCGGGCGAGCCGCGCCAGTTCCGCGTGTTCCGTGATGCAGTCGCCCTCAAGGACCCCCAGACCGGCGAGGTCCTGGGGTATGAAGCGCAGTACCTGGGCAAGGCCGAACTGGTGCGCGGCGAGAGCTTCGAGAAGTCCTCCAACGGCAAGGGCGGCATCCAGACCGACTACGTCCCCGCCACCGTGGACCTGACGGGTGCCAAGGAAGAAATCCGTGCCGGTGACCGGCTGCTGCCCGCGCCCGCACGCGAATTCATCAGCTATGTGCCCCGTGCACCCCAGGACGGTGTCGAGGCCCGCGTGGTGTCCATCTACGGCAGCTCCGCCTCCGGGGCCTCGGCTGGCTCGGCGGGCCAGAACCAGGTGGTGGCCATCAACCTGGGCACGCGCAACGGCATGGAAGTCGGCCATGTGATGCGGCTGATGACCAAGGGCGACACCATCAAGGACAAGACCGATCCCAAGCTCCCCATGGTCAAGCTGCCCAGCGAGATCAATGGCCTGGCCATGGTGTTCCGCACCTTCGACCGGGTCTCGTACGCGCTGATCCTGGAGATCCGCACCGGCGTGCGCGTGGGCGACCGGCTGGTCAGCCCACAGGAGTGAACTGAGCGGCACTGCCGTCCATCCCTACCCGGGTGCAAGCCCGGGTGCACGGAAGGATGGCTCCGCACCGTGAAGCCCCCCAGGCCACGCCATGCCCATGGACCACGATGAGTTGCAGGCCTGGCTCAGGCTGACGCTGTCGCGCGGCGTGGGCAATGCCGCCGCGCGCCTTCTGCTGGCCCGGTTCGGTCTGCCGCAAGCCATTTTTGACCAGTCGGAAGCCGCTTTGCTGGAGTGCGTGACCCCTGCCCAGGCCAAGGCCTTGCGTGCCATTCCGCCCACCCTGGCCGACCTGGTGGAAACCACCTGGGAATGGCTGCAGGATGCGCCCGAGCCCGGGGCTGCCGCCCGGACGCTGCTCACCCTGGGTGATGTCGGCTATCCCCGTATCCTCCTGAACACCGATGATCCCCCGTTGCTGCTGTACCTGATGGGTCCTGCGGCACGCCTGTCATCCGAGCAGCCGCTGGGCGAACGCCCTTGCCTGGCCGTGGTGGGCAGCCGCAATCCGACGGCCCAGGGCGCGGAACATGCCCGGCAGTTCGCCAGGGCCTTGCAAGGTGCCGGCCTCACCATCGTCTCCGGCCTGGCGCTGGGGGTGGACGCTGCCGCCCATGAGGGCGCACTGGAGAGCGCAGACCTGGAGGAAGACCACCCCGCGACCATCGCCGTGGTGGGAACGGGCCTGGACAGGGTCTACCCGGCAGCCAACCGGGCGCTGGCACACCGCATCGCCCGGCAGGGACTGCTGGTGAGCGAGTACCCACTGGGCACACCACCGCTGGCACCCAACTTCCCCAAGCGCAACCGCATCATTTCCGGGCTTTCGCAGGGCACGCTGGTGGTCGAGGCAGCCCTCGCCTCGGGCTCGCTGATCACGGCCCGGCTGGCGGCGGAGCAGGGCCGCGAGGTGTTCGCCATCCCGGGCTCCATCCACTCACCCCAGTCCCGGGGATGCCACGCGCTCATCCGCCAGGGCGCCAAGCTGGTGGAGTCCGCCCAGGACGTGCTGGAGGAATTGAGCCTGCCTGCTGCGGCCACCTCCTCGGCCGCCGCCTCTGGCCCGCAAGGCCTTGGCCGCGAGCATTCGCGGCAGGACAGCCCCTTGCTGCAGGCCCTGGGATATGACCCTATGGGCTTGGATACACTGCTCGCCCGCACCGGCATGGATGCCGCAGGGCTGCAGGTGCAACTGCTGGAGCTGGAGTTGGCGGGCAACGTCGCGCGCCTGCCGGGCGGCTTGTTCCAGCGCGTGGGCATGGCGTGACCCCAACCGCCGAAGCGGCTGGACAGTTCAGCCCAGCAGGCGTTCCGGGTTGGCGTCCAGCTTGGCCAGCGCATCGCGCGTGGCGCGGGTGGTGATACCTTCCTCGTCCTGTGCCACGAGCAGGCCTGCCTGCAGGTAGGCGGCCAGGCGCCGCAGCTGGATCAGGTAGCTGCTGCCATCCACCGCGGCGAACAGGTGCAGTTGCTTGCGCTGGCTCTGCCAGGCGTACTGCACCTGGGCCGAAGAGCCGTTGTGGTCGAGCGTGTACCAGGTGCCGGGCTTGAGTTCCTGGGCCCATACGACCATGCCCTCGTCCACGGGGGCCCCGTTGTCGGCCACCACGTGGATGGACGAGGCATCGATGCCCAGCATCATCTCGATGTTGTCGGCATTGAGCGGCATGTCGCCCAGCGTGGCGTCGTTGATGAAATCCTCGAGATTGGCCAGGCGCTTGGCCATGGCGTCGATGTGCGCCTGCGGGATCGACGCGGTCTTGGACAGGAAGGCATCTGCCAGCGTGTCGGTCAGCGTCTTGATCAGCGCGTCCTGCGGCGCATCGTGGATGCCCATCAGCGCCAGGCCCTGGCGCAGGCGCTGCAGCAAGCCGGGCAGGTTCTGGATGACCTGCGCCCGGTCGCTGCGGTTGGGCTTGGCACTGGCGGCCCAGACCAAGTCGGCGGCGGTGCGCTTCAGGGTGATGGTGTCGGCATGCTGGGCACCATCGCGCACGGCCGACAGGGCCAGCACCTCGGCCCAGGTCTTGAACAGGAATTCGCGGATCTCGTCGCGCACCGGCATGTCCTTGAGCATGGTGCGCAGCTCGATGGTGTACTGGATGGCCAGGGTTTCCTTCTGCTCGACCTGCTGGGCCACGGAGACCAGGCGCGAAGTGGCCTGCTTTTCGGTAAGGAACTTGGAGAGGAATTTCTCGAACTCGTCGTAGACCAGCTGGAACACGCGGCGGCCGGTTTCCGGGTACTGCTCGATCACCTGCACCACCCGACGGATCTCGGCCTCCAGGGCGCTTCCGTTGATGCTGGTGGAGTCAAAGCCCATCACGCAGGCGCCCATGCGGTCGATCAGCTGGCGCGCGGGATGGTCCAGGTTGCTGAAGAACTCGGGCTCGGCCAGCGCCACGCGCAGCACCGGTACCTGCAGCCGCGCGAACCACACGCGAACGGCGGGCGGGATGCGGTCTTCGGCCAGGATGCTCTGGAACATCAGGGCCACCACCTCGATGATGGCTTTTTCACCGGCGGTGGAGGCCTTGTTCTTGAACTCGGTGGAGCGCTCGCGCACGGCCCCGGCCAGCTGCACCACGGCCGCCGGGCTGTAGTCCTCCATCAGCGTGGCGATGCCGCTGTAGTAGGTGTCTGCTTGCACGCGCTGCGCCGACAGTGCATGCGCCAGGGCGGCCGAAGCCGGCGGCGCCTTGATCATGTCGAAGCCCGTGGCAGGCTGCGTGAGCAACCGGCGCAGCTGGCCCATGACGCCCTGCGCCCGCTGGCGCGCCCGGATCAGCGGCGTCATGCCGGTTGCAAAGCCCATGCCACCAGGGGGCATGGGGTAACCCTGGCCTTGGTGCATGCGCGCCTGCATGTGCTGGGGGTGCATCTGTTGCGGGTACATGCCTGCCGCCGCCTGGCGGCCTGCAGCCATCGCCTCGCGCGACTGGGCCAGCGCCTGCGACGCCAGGCCACCGGCACCGGAATCGCCGCCCATGCCACCACCTGCGCCCGTAGCGCCACCTACCGTGCGCTTGACACGCGAGCGCAGGTCGGACGGCACGGCCACGCCCTGCTCCACGTAGAAGGCATTCACGGCCTGGTACTGCTTTTGCAGCACATTCGCCAGCTCGCGCTGCAGGGGGTCGACCACGATGAGCAGGTCGGTGCGCGGCAGCCCCGCATCCACCCACTGCTGCACCAGCAGCAGGCAGATGGTTTCGGGGCGAAGAATGTCATTGCTGTCGATCTCCTGGCCTTCCAGCGACTGGGTGCGCTGGCGCAGCGCATCGAACTGCGCTCCCGCCTGTTCGGCCACGGTCAGCGCCATGCGCGAGGCGACGATCTTGTTTTCCACCACGTCGTCGCTGAGCAGCTCGAACGACAGGTTGTTGTTGCTGCCAGCCGAAGCCGTCAGGCCAGGCCGCGCGCTGGCATGGGGCGCCAGCGCCTCCTGCCAGGCGTGGGTGGTGGCAGACACCCATTTGGCATGCAGTTGCTGGTACAGCATCCAGGTGTCGCGCCGGGACTGCATCTCGCGCGCGGTACCGGTCTGCGCGATCAGGGCGCCCAGGAAATCAGCGACGGTCTTGTCCAGCTCCGCCATCCCTGCACCCATCCCCTCGACGAACCGCTGGCGTGCCAGGCGTGCCAGGCGGCGCTGCGGTGAGGGAGCAGGGGAGTTTTGCATGCGCCAATATTAGCGGTTCAGACGGTGGCCCCGGCGTTGGGATCGTTGGGATCGCCGTCCTTTTTGGTGGTGGTCTTGATCAGGTCTTCGCGCTTCACGCCCAGCCACATGGCGATTGCCGCAGCCACGAACACCGACGAGTAGATACCGAACAGGATACCAATGGTCAGCGCGAGTGCAAAGTAATGAAGGCTCGGGCCACCGAAGAAGAACATCGACAGCACCATCGCCTCGGTGGAGGCGTGGGTGATGATGGTGCGGCTCATGGTGCTGGTGATGGCGTGGTCGATCACCTCGTGCGTCGTCATCTTGCGGTACTTGCGGAAGGCCTCACGGATCCGGTCGAAGATCACGACCGACTCGTTGACCGAATACCCCAGCACGGCCAGCACGGCGGCCAGCACCGAGAGCGAGAACTCCCACTGGAAGAACGCGAAGAATCCGAGGATGATCACAACGTCGTGCAGGTTGGCGATGATGGCCGCCACCCCGAACTTCCACTCGAAGCGGAAGGCCAGGTAGATCATGATGCCCACCACCACCATCCCGAGCGCCATCAGGCCGCCGTGCACGAGCTCCTCGCCGACCTGCGGACCGACGAACTCGGTACGGCGCAGCGTCACCTCTGCGTCCGCAGCCTTGAGGGCCTTCAGAACGCCCTCGCTCTGCTGCGCGGAGGTCACGCCCTTTTGCACGGGCAGGCGGATCATCACATCCCGTGCGGAGCCGAAGGTCTGCACCTGCACGTCCGGGTAGCCCAGCGCCGATACCGTCTCGCGCACCTTGGACAGCTCGGCCGGCTGGCTGTAGGCCACTTCCATGACCGTGCCGCCCGTGAACTCCACCGACAGATGCAGCCCGCGCGTGAGCAGGAAGAACACGGCCAGCGCAAAGGTGATGAAGGAGATCGCGTTGAAGATCAACGCGTGCTTCATGAAGGGGATGTCTTTTTTGATGCGGAAGAATTCCATGGCCGTTGCCCCTTAGTTCGTTTTGGCCACAGCGGTATCGGCGTCCGGCTTCCAGACCTGGCCGATCGATACGCTCTTGAGCTTCTTCTGGCGTCCGTACCACAGGTTCACCAGGCCGCGCGAGAAGAACACGGCCGAGAACATGCTGGTCAGGATGCCGATGCAGTGCACCACGGCAAAGCCGCGCACCGGGCCGGAGCCGAAGGCGAGCAGCGCCAGGCCGGCGATCAGTGTGGTCACGTTGGAGTCCAGGATGGTCGCCCAGGCGCGCTCGTAACCTGTATTGATAGCCGCCTGTGGCGACATGCCCGCGCGCAGTTCCTCGCGGATGCGCTCGTTGATCAGCACGTTGGAGTCGATGGCCACGCCGATGGCGAGCGCCATGGCCGCAATGCCCGGCAGCGTGAGCGTGGCCTGCAACATGGACAGCACGGCCATCAGCAGCAGCACGTTGACCCCCAGCGCGATGCTGGAAAACACGCCGAACAGCATGTAGTAGAAGCACATGAAGGCCGCGATGGCCGCCAGGCCCCAGACCACGCTGTGGATGCCGCGCTCGATGTTGTCGGCACCCAGGCTCGGGCCGATGGTGTATTCCTCGATGATCTCCATGGGCGCGGCCAGCGAACCGGCGCGCAGCAGCAGCGCCGTGTCGTTGGCTTCGGCCGTGGTCATGCGGCCCGAGATCTGCACCCGGCCACCACCTATTTCGCTGCGGATCACAGGGGCCGTGACCACTTCGCCCTTGCCCTTTTCGAAGAGCACGATGGCCATGCGCTTGCCGATGTTCTCGCGCGTGATGTCGCGGAAAATGCGCGAGCCCTTGGCGTCCAGCGTGAGGTTCACGGTGGGCTCCTGGGTCTGGCCATCAAAGCCGGGCTGGGCATCGGTCAGGTTTTCGCCGGTCAGGATGACCTGCTTCTTGACCACCACGGGCTGGCCGTTGCGCTCGGGGTAGCGCTCGGAGCCGAACGGCACCGGGCCGCGGCCCGATTCGGCGGCGCGGGCTTCAGTGCCCTCATCGACCATGCGCACTTCGAGCGTGGCGGTGCGGCCCAGAATGTCTTTGGCCTTGGCCGTGTCCTGCACGCCGGGCAGTTGCACCACGATGCGGTCCAGCCCCTGCTGCTGGATCACGGGTTCGGCCACGCCCAGTTCGTTGATCCGGTTGTGCAGCGTGACCATGTTCTGCTTGAGCGCCTGCTCCTGCACGCGGCGCGTGGCCTCGGGCTTGATGCTGGCGCGCAGCTTGAATTCGCTGCCGTCCGGCACGCTGGTGCTCACCAGGTCGGGGAACTGGTCGCTGATGAGGTTGCGCGCCGCCGTGAGCGTGGCTTCGTCGCGCAGGCGCACTTCGACGGTCTGGCCATCGCGGCTGATGCCGCCATGGCGGATGCTCTTGTCGCGCAGCAGGGTGCGCAGATCGCCGGCATACGACTCGGCCTTCTTGGTCAGTGCGGCCTGCATGTCCACCTGGAGCATGAAGTGCACGCCACCGCGCAGGTCCAGGCCCAGGTACATGGGCATGGCGTGGATCGAGGTCAGCCACTTGGGGGACAGCGAGAACATGTTCAGCGCCACCACGTAGGAGACGTCGGACTCGTTGGGAACCAGGACCTTCTGGATTGCGTCCTTGGCCTTGCCCTGGGTCTCCACCGAATCGAGCTGCGCCCGCACGGAATTGCCTTCAAGGCTCACCGACACCGGCGTGATGTTGGCCGCCTTGAGCGCCTCTTCCACGCGCTGCAGTACGGAGGTGTCCACCTTCACGGCAGAGGGTTTGGCGGACGACACCTGCACCGCAGGCGCCTCGCCGAAGAAATTGGGCAGGGTGTACAGGGTCCCCACCAGCAGCACGATCACCAGGATCGCGTACTTCCACACCGGATATCGGTTCATGATCGCGCTCTTGCCTCTTGGAAAGCTTCAGGGGGCGCCGCCCTTGCAGGCCGGAACGCCCCGGATACAGGGTGCTGGAAGGCCTTACTTGACCGAGCCCTTGGGCAGGACCTGCACCACGGCGCTGCGCTGCAGCTGAACTTCGACGCCGGTGGCGATCTCGATGTGCAGGAAACCTTCGGACAGGCGCGTGACCTTGCCCACGATGCCGCCGGCCGTCGCCACTTCATCGCCCTTGGCAATGGCGTCGATCATGGCGCGGTGCTCCTTCTGTTTCTTCATCTGGGGGCGGATCATGACGAAGTACAGCACCACGAACATGAGCACCAGGGGCAGCATGCCGGTGAGCGAGGACATCATGTCACCACCGCCCGCAGCGGCGGCGGCGGGAGCAGTCTGGGCAAAAGCAGAAGAAATAAACACGGACGAAACTCCACAACGGATGGTCAAAACACACTGAAAACCGCCTGCAGCGAGCGCCAAGGCGCGCGCTGGGCGCAACAGGACATTGTATGCGGGCCCTTGCCACGCCCCCAAGAGGTATGACCCAAGCCGGCGGCGGGTGTTTGTTGCCTGCCACCGGCCTGCCGGGCGCCACCGCCACGCCCCGCTGCACAATGCCGCCCAGGGCAAACCAGCAAAGGAGGTGACGCTACACTCCTGATAGCAAAAAGCCCGCGCAAGCGCGGGCTCTGCGAGAAAGGTGCGGCCACGCCGCCCAACTTCAAGCGGCCTGGCGCTCGGCCCGCACGGCACCGCCCTGGCGCCATTGGGCCATCAGGCCGTCCCACTTGGGGCGGGCCGTGGCCAGGTGGCGCTCCTTCACATGGCCGTAGCCGCGAATGTCTTCGGGAATGCGCGCGATGTCGACGGCCAGCCCCAGGTTGTCGGCCGTCAGGCCCTGCAGCAGCTCGTTGATCGAGGCACGGTACTCCACGATCAGCGCGCGCTCCATGCGGCGCTCCTCGGTGCGGCCAAACACGTCGAACGCGGTGCCGCGCAGGCCCTTGAGCTTGGCCAGCACGCCGAAGGCGCTGCGCATCCACGGGCCGAATGGCTGCTTGACCAACTCGCCACGGTCGTTCTTCTTGGCCGTCATGGGCGGTGCCAGGTGGTGCACCAGCTTGTAGTCGCCCTCGAACATGTTGGCGATCTTGTCCGTGAAGGCCTTGTCGGTGTGCAGGCGCGCCACCTCGTACTCGTCCTTGTAGGCCATGAGCTTGAACAGATAGCGGGCCACCGCCTCCGACAGGCGGGTGCCGGCGCCCAGCTTGCCCTCGGCGGCCCGCACCTTTTCCACGAAGGCCGTGTACTCGGAGGCGTAGGCGGCGTTCTGGTAACCCGTGAGGAAGTCCACACGCTTGGACAGCATCTCGGTCAGCGAAGGCTTCTTGACGAACTCGATCACCTGCGCGGCCTGGAACAGCGACTGCACGGCCTTGAGGTCATGGGCGCAGCGGCGGCCCCATTCGAACGCTGCCTTGTTGTTGTCCACCTGCACGCCATTGAGTTCCATCGCGCGCATCAGCGAGGCGAACGTCAGCGGCACACGGCCTTTCTGCCATGCGTAGCCCAGCATCAGCGGGTTGGTGTAGATGCTGTCGCCCAGCAGTTGGGTGGCCACCTGCTCGGCATCGAAGCTGCCCACGCCACCGGCCCCCACGGCCGCCTCGATGGCGCTGTCGCAGTTGGCACCGGGGAACTGCCAGTTGGGGTTGGTCACGAAGGCCGCCGTGGGCGTGCCATGCGTGTTGAGGGCCACGAAGGTGCGGCCCGGCTGCATCACGGCCAGGGTGTACTTGTGCGCGGCGACGATGGAATCGCAGCCGATCACCAGGTCGGCCTTGGCGGTATCGACCTTGGTGGTGTAGATGGCCTCGGGGCGGTTGGCGATCTGGATGTGGCTCCAGGTGGCGCCGCCCTTCTGGGCCAGGCCACCGGCGTCCTGGGTGATGACGCCCTTGCCATCCAGGTGCGCGGCCATGCCCAGCAAAGAGCCGATGGTGATCACGCCCGTGCCGCCCACGCCGCCGACCACGATGCCCCAGGCCGTCTCGGCCACCGGCAGTACCGGGTCCGGGATGGCCGGCAGGCTGGCCAGGTCGCCCTTCTTTTCCTTCTTGGGCTTCTTGAGCTTGCCGCCTTCCACCGTGACGAAGCTCGGGCAGAAGCCGTTCACGCAGGAGTAGTCCTTGTTGCAGGTGCTCTGGTTGATGCGGCGCTTGCGGCCGAATTCTGTCTCCACCGGCTCCACGCTCAGGCAGTTCGACTTGGTGGAGCAATCGCCGCAGCCCTCGCACACCAGGTCGTTGATGACCACGGTCTTGTCGGGCGTGGCCAGGGTGCCGCGCTTCCTGCGGCGGCGCTTTTCGGTGGCGCAGGTCTGGTCGTAGATGATGACCGTGCAGCCCTTGATCTCGCGGAACTGGCGCTGCAGCGTATCGAGCTCGTCGCGGTGGTGCACCGTCACGCCTTCGGCCAGCGCCACACCGTCGTACTTCTGGGGTTCATCGGTCACGATGATGAGCTTGACCACGCCCTCGGACTTCAGGCTGTTCATGATCTGCAGCACCGAATGGCCCTCGGGCCGCTCGCCCACCTGCTGGCCGCCGGTCATGGCCACGGCGTCGTTGTAGAGCACCTTGTAGGTGATGGTTGTGCCCGCGGCGATGCTCTGGCGAATGGCCAGCAGCCCGCTGTGGAAGTAGGTGCCGTCGCCCAGGTTGGCAAACACATGCTGGTCGGTGGTGAACGGTGCCTGGCCCACCCAGGTCACGCCCTCGCCACCCATTTGCGTGAAGGTGGAGGTGTTGCGGTCGGGCATCCAGTTGGCCATGTAGTGGCAGCCGATGCCGGCCACGGCGCGCGAGCCCTCGGGGACGCGGGTGCTGGTGTTGTGCGGGCAGCCGCTGCAGAACCAGGGGGCGCGCTCGCCCGTGTCCACCTTGAGCTCGGCCATCGCGCGCTCGCTGGCCTCGATGACGGCGATGCGCGAATCCATGCGCGCGATGATGTCGCTCGACACACCGAGCTTCTTGAGGCGCTTGGCAATCGCCTTGGCGATGATGGCGGGCGTCAGGTCGGCCTTGGCGCGCAACAGCCAGTTCTGGCTGGGGTTGGGCATGGACCATTCGCCGCCGGTGGCATCGCCCTCGGGCTCGTCGAACTTGCCCAGCACATGGGGGCGCACGTCCGAGCGCCAGTTGTACAGCTCTTCCTTGAGCTGGTATTCGATGACCTGGCGCTTTTCCTCGACCACCAGGATCTCCTGCAGGCCCTGGGCAAAATCGCGCGTGATGGTGGCCTCGAGCGGCCAGACCACGTTGACCTTGTGCACGCGGATGCCGAGCTGGCGGCAGGTGTCGTCGTCCAGCCCCAGGTCCACCAGGGCCTGGCGCGTGTCGTTGTAGGCCTTGCCGCTGGCGATGATGCCGAAGCGGTCGTTGGGCCCCTGGATCACGTTGTAGTTGAGCTTGTTGGCGCGCACATAGGCAAGGGCTGCGTACCACTTGTAGTCCATGAGGCGCGCCTCCTGCTCCAGCGGCGCGTCGGGCCAGCGGATGTGCAGGCCGCCGGGCGGCATCACGAAGTCCTCGGGCATCACGATCTTCACGCGATCCGGGTCCACCGAGATGCTGCTCGACGATTCGACCACTTCCTGGATGGTCTTCATGCCCGACCACACGCCCGAAAAGCGGCTCATGGCAAAGGCGTGCAGGCCCATGTCCAGGATTTCCTGAACGCTGCTCGGAAAGAACACCGGCGTGCCGCAGGCCTTGAAGATGTGATCGCTCTGGTGCGCGGCCGTGCTGCTCTTGCTGATGTGGTCGTCGCCGGCAATGGCGATCACCCCGCCATGCTTGGCCGTGCCGGCCATGTTGGCGTGCTTGAACACGTCCGAGCATCGGTCCACGCCCGGGCCCTTGCCGTACCAGATGCCAAAGACGCCGTCGAACTTCTTGCTCTGCGGGTACAGGTCCAGCTGCTGCGTGCCCCACACGGCCGTCGCGCCGAGCTCCTCGTTTACCCCGGGCTGGAAGACGATGTTGTTCGCCGCCAGGTGCTTCTTGGCGGCCCACAGGGATTGGTCGTAGGTACCCAGGGGGGAGCCGCGATAGCCGCTGATGAAGCCGGCCGTGTTGAGCCCCTCCATCGCATCGCGCTGGCGCTGCAGCATGGGCAAGCGAACGAGGGCCTGCACCCCGCTCATGAAGGCCCGGCCACTGTCCAAGGCGTATTTGTCATCCAGAGTGACAGTTTCTAGGGCCTTGCGGATGTGCTCGGGCAGTGGTGCGTTCATGGCTATGTCTCCAATGGCTTTTTTGTGGGGTACGCCCCTTGTGAGGGCGGGGTTCACGGCCGCGCCACACGTTTAGTGCAGCGCCTCCAATGTGAGATAAGTGTATGCCTGCTCCGCTGATAAGTCTTTGCGTTGTGTGCCGCATTTGGGCTATTCTGAGAAAGGATCTTTCTTAAATTGGTCATTTTGTGAACACTCTCGACAAATTCGACATCGCCATCCTCAACGAGCTGCAGACCGATGCCCGGCTGACCAATGCCGAGCTGGCCCAGCGCGTGGGCCTGTCGGCCGCGCCATGCTGGCGCCGCGTGCGTGCGCTGGAGGAAGAAGGCTTCATCAAGGGCTACCGCGCCGAGATCGACCGCAACAAGATCGGCCTCGGGGTGCTGGCCTTCGTGCGCCTGGACGCCGACCGCAGCACGGGCAACCTCACGCGCGAGATGGAAGACGCGATCGCCCTGATCCCCGAGGTCGTGGCCTGCCACTACATCAGCGGCACCGGCACCTTCGAGCTGCAGGTGGTGGCGCGCGATCTGGAGAGCTTTTCGCAGTTCGCGCGCAACGTGCTGCTCAACCTGCCGAATGTGAAAGACATGCACACCAGCTTCTCCCTGGGCGAAGTCAAGGCCAGCGGGGCGCTGCCGCTCACGCACCTGGCCCGGACGAAATGATGACGCTACTGATTTTGTAGCAAATTGCATTGGATGGACATGCGCCAGGGTCTATTTTTGCCGGATATCGGCGCTGACATGCCGCTGCGCACAGGGCTGGTACGCTGCCCGACGCCCGACGCCCTGCAAGGTAACAAGGCGTTCGGGCGTGGACTCACCACAGGGTGTGCTGTATAAGCCAGCGACGCCACGGCACAACCACCGCGGAACCACCCAGCTGCCGCGCGCACCCCCTCCACGACCGGTGCGCTTTGCCGCAATGCTCAGGGGTTGCGCGTTGGCCGATGGGGCTAAAAATACGATGGCTTCTTTGGTACCGGCCGGCGGCCTGTCGAAGGAAGTCCCAAAGAGGGAGCGAGCGGCATGATCATCTGGGGCATTTTTTGGGGCGCGGTGCTGAGTTCGTGGTTTGGCGGCCATGGCGACTTCGGACCGTTCGTCGGCGCCATCCTGGGCTTTTTTGCCGGGCTGTCGTTGCGCTGGGCGGTGCGCTCCGCCATTCGTACCGAGTTGCAGGCGCAGGCTCCGAAGGCTGTCGCACCGCCGGCTGCGGCGGCGCCCACGGCCGAAGACCGGGCACAAGTGGCCTCGCCCTCACCGCCCCCCCCGCCGGCGACCCTGGACGAACGCCCGGACACGGACGATCCGTTCTGGACGGGCGAACTCACGCCGCACGGCCTGCCGCTCGTCCCGACCTCGGCCTCCACCTTGGCTCCGGTGCCTGCCCGGCCCGATGCACTTCGCCAGCCCGCCCCACCCAACCCCTTGGAGCAGGCCGTGCTTGCAGCCAGGAACTGGCTGCTGGGCGGCAACACCATCGTGCGGGTAGGCCTGGTGATTTTGTTCATTGGCCTGTCCTTCCTTGCACGGTATGCCGCTTCGGCCGGGCTGTTGCCGGTCGAATTCCGCCTGGCTGCGGTCGCAGCTGTGGGCATTTCGCTGCTGGTGGTGGGCTTTCGCAAGCGCGCTGACAAGCCCGCTTTTGCGCTGGCCCTGCAGGGCGGTGGCGTGGCGGTCATGTACCTCACCGTGTTCGCCGCCTTCCGGCTCTACGGGCTGCTGCCACCGCTCTATGCCTTCGGTCTGATGATCGCGGTCTGCGCGGCTAGCTGCGCGCTGGCGTTGCTGCAGGACTCGCGCGCACTTGCCGTGGCTGCGTTTGCCGGTGGCTTTGCCGCACCCATCCTGCTGTCCACGGGTCAGGGCAGTCATGTGGGCCTGTTCAGCTACTACACCCTGCTGAACCTGGCCATTCTCTTCATTGCGCACAAGCGCTCCTGGCGCATGCTCAACGTGGTGGGCTTTGTCGCCACCTTTGGCGTCGCCTCGGCATGGGGTGCGCTCAAGTACCAGCCCGAGAACTACGCCAGCACGCAGCCCTTCCTTGCGGGCTTTGTGCTGATCTACCTTTGTGCTGCCATCCTCTATGCCCGCAACACACCCACCAAGCTGGGCAATGCCGTCGACACCATGCTGGTCTTCGGTACGCCGCTGGTGGGTTTTGGTCTGCAGGCCGGGCTGGTACAGCCTTTCGAGCTGGGCGCCGCCTTCTCCTCAATGGCCTTTGCCGCGCTGTACCTGGTGACAGCGACAGTGTTGGCGCGCCGCGCGCTGGACAGCTGGCGCCTGCTCGTCGAATGTTTCATTGCCGTTGGCGTGGGCTTTGCCACACTGGCCGTGCCGCTGGCGCTGGACGCTCAATGGACGTCTGCGGTCTGGGCGCTCGAAGGCGCAGGCGCTTTCTGGGTGGGCATGCGCCAGGCCCGCTGGATGCCGCGCGCATTCGGGCTTGTGCTGCAGGTCGTGGCCATGCTGGCTTTCCTAGGCAGCACCTCCAGCATCTCGCCGCTGCCGCTGGTCAACCCTGCCTTCCTGGGCGCGTTGCTGATCGCGCTGCCCTCGCTGCTGCTGGCCTGGTGGCTGCGCCAGCCGCTGCCGCACAGCGGCTCGGCCTGGGCCCGGGGTTATGCGGGTCTTGAGGCGCGGCTGTCCAACCCGGCCTATCTCTACGGCTTTGTGTTCTGGTGCCTGGCCTGGCTCATGGAAATCACGCGGCGTGTGCCCGGCCTGGAAGCCGGCCAGTGGCCCATATCGGTGTTCTCCGAACAGGTGACCGGACTGTTGGCCATGCTGGCCGTCGTGCTCAGCGCCGCGCTGTCGATGGTGCTGGGCCTTCGCACGCGCTGGGCAGTGGCTACCTGGCCGGCGCGCGGCACCGTTGCCGTGCTGGCGCTGGGGTTGGTCGTGCAGGTGGCCGACGGCTACCGCGTGCTCGCCACCCCCGCCTGGGCCGTGTGGCCCATCGTGCTGGCGCTGCATGTGTGGATGCTGCGGCAGACGGACCGCCTGCAGGTGACGGCCGATGTGGATGGCAAGCCAGGTGCGCCCACCTCGCTCGTTGGCTGGTTCCATGCCGCCACAGCGTGGCTGGTGACTTTGCTGCTGGCCGACTGCCTGTGGTCCGGCATCGGCAAGGCTGAGCTGTGGCGTACCTCTTGGGCCGGTGTGGTCCTGCTGGTCAGCGCCATTGCGGTGTTGATGCTGCTGGCGCTGTGGGCGGGTCGTGGCAACCGGCTGGCAGCGCGTGCAGCACTGCCATGGCCGCTCAACCCACATGCCGAGGCCTACTACTGGCTGGCGGCCCTGCCCCTGGCGGTGATGGTGTTCTGGGGCGCGCTGTTAGCGGCAGTGCATTCGTCGGGCCACACCGCGCCGCTGCCCTACATTCCACTGTTCAACCCCACCGACCTGACGCTCGCGCTCGCGCTGGGCGGCCTGGTGTTTTGGCGGCGGGTACTGCTTTCGGCGCTGCCGCTCCCGGCCCGCTCGGGCTGGGTCACCGGGCGCCATGCGCTGCAGGCGTTGGCGCTGCTGGCGTTCATCGTGATCAACACCGTGTGGTTGCGTGTGGCCCACCACTTCTTCGGCGTGCCCTGGGGTGCGTCGGCGCTGTTCGACAGCTTCGTGGTGCAGACCGGTTACGCCATCCTGTGGACGCTGCTGGCGCTCAGCATGATGGTGCTGGCGCACCGGCGCGTGCAGCGTTCACTGTGGCTGGTGGGCGCGGGCCTGCTGGGCGGGGTGGTGGTCAAGCTGCTGCTGATCGATTTGTCCAATGCCGGCGGTGCCGAACGCATCATTGCCTTCATCGCCGTGGGCGCGCTCATGCTGGTGGTGGGCTACTTCGCGCCGTTGCCGCCCAAGGCGGATGCCCGCGCGGAGCCTGCTGCGCCACCGCTGGCGCCATCGCAACAAGAAGCACTACTCCCATGAAGCCTGTCGCTCTGAACCTGCCCCTGGCACTGGCCGCTGCCGCCCTGTCCCTGTGTGCCAGTGCGGCCCACGCGGTGACCGATGCCAACAACCCTGCGGCCTACGCCATCCGCATTCCCGTAACGCTCGCGGCCGATGCGCCGCTGCAGCGCATGCTGCTGCCCGCCGAGGTACTGGTGCGCCTGCAAAGCCCGGGCTACGGCGACCTGCGCCTTTTCAACGGCCCGGGCCAGCCCGTGCCCATGGCACTGGCCGGTTTGGCAGCGGCCAGCGCCCCCGAGGAGTCAGTGACCTTGCCCGCTTATCCCATCCTGGGCGCTGCCAGCGCGGGGACGGCAGGGCTGGAAGGCCTGTCGCTGCGCATCGAGGAGCGCCAGGGCCAGCGCGTGGTGCAGATCGACAGCGCCGGCACAGCAGGTCCTGCAGCCACACAAACCGTGCGGGGCGCGTTGCTCGACGCGCGCGATGTGCAGCTGCCCGCGAACCGCATGGCCCTGGACGCGGATCTGCCAGCAGGCCAACCCGTGACGTTCCAGGTGCAGGCCAGCAAGGACCTCAAGCACTGGCACCCACTGGCCGAGACCGTGCTGTACCGCGCCGACGCTGCGGTGGCACCCACGGCACCAGGCCGTCTGGGCAGCGAGCAGATCGACCTGCAGCGCGCCGACCTCAAGGACCACTACCTGCGCGTGACCTGGGGCGACGCTGCCGTGACCTTGCGCGGCGTCAAGCTGGCTACCTCGACCAAAACGGGCCCGCGCGAGCGCGTCAGCGCCAGCATGGCGGTGCCGCCACTGGGCACCAATCCGCGTGAACTGGTGTTTGCGCTGCCGTTTGCTACGCCAGTCGCCGCGCTCCAGATCAAGCCGCCCGGCAACAATGTGCTGATCCCTGTGCGCGTGCTGGGCCGCAACCACCGCGAGCAGCCCTGGTCGCCGCTGGCGAGCGCGGTGGTCTACAGGATGACCATGGCAGGCAAGGAGCAGGCCAGCGGCCCCATCGAGCTGGGCGGCGCCTCGGTGCGCGAGATCAAGATCGAAGCCGACCCCAAGACCCCCGGCTTTGCCGCCGCGCCCGAGATGGCGCTGCAGTTCGAGCCCGCGCAGCTGGTGTTCCTGGCCAGCGGGCAAGGGCCCTTCACACTGGCGGCTGGGCTGCCCGGCGCCAGCGCGGCGGCCAGTGCCTTCCTGCCCCTGGCCAGCCTGGTGCCGGGCTACCAGCCCGCTCAGGAGAACCAGTTGCCCATGGCACTGGCCGATGTAGCGCGGGCCGACATCACCGGGGGCAAGCCCAAAGACAGCGCGCTGGTGTCTGCTGCAGCCGCCAGCAGCGGCATCTCCACGCGAAGTGCCGTGCTGTGGGGCGTGCTGCTGGCAGGCGTGGGGGCGCTAGCGCTCATGGCCTGGCTGCTGCTGCGGCAGACCAGGCGGGCGGGCAACCACGCACTGGCTGAGCCCACCGATGCGGTGTGAAGATGTGCTGGGGGAGGAGACAGGCCTGCAGTCGGCTATTTGGCGCTGACCCAGCACGGCCACTCCAACCGTCGCACAATAGGGGGGCATGCCACCATTGCCGTCCCACGAAAGCACGCGCAGCGTCGCACCCGAACCCGCCCCCACCAACGTGAGGGCCGGCACTGCGCAGGGAACCACAGAAGAAGCCACAGCCGCCCAGCCCGGTCCGACCGCCGAGCAGCGGGCCTCGCTGTCCACCCTGGCACCACTCTCGGTGCCCGTGTTCCGCATGCTCTGGCTGACCTGGGTGGCGGCCAATACCTGCATGTGGATGAACGACGTGGCGGCCGCCTGGCTCATGACCTCGCTCACCACCTCACCGATCCTGGTGGCGCTGGTGCAGTCGGCCTCCACCCTGCCGGTGTTCCTGCTGGGCCTGCCCAGCGGCGCGCTGGCCGACATCCTGGACCGGCGGCGCTACTTCATGGCCACGCAGTTCTGGGTGGCCGCCGTGGCGCTGGTGCTGTGCGCGGCCGTGCTGGTCGGCGGCATGACGGCGCCACTGCTGCTGGGGCTGACCTTTGCCAACGGCATCGGGCTGGCCATGCGCTGGCCGGTGTTCTCCGCCATCGTGCCCGAGCTGGTCAGCCGCGCCCACCTGCCTGCGGCCCTGGCCCTCAATGGCATCGCCATGAACGCCTCGCGCATCATCGGCCCGCTGGTGGCCGGCGCCATCATCGCCAGCGCCGGCAGCGCCTGGGTCTTCGTGCTCAACGCGGTGCTGTCTGTGGGCTCGGGCCTGGTGATCATGCGCTGGAAGCGCGACCACGTGCCAAGCCCCCTGGGACGCGAGCGGCTGCCCAGTGCCATGCGCGTGGGCCTGCAGTTTGTGCGCCAGTCGCCGCGCATGCGCGCCGTGCTCTGGCGCATCTCCATCTTCTTCCTGCACGCCACCGCCCTGCTGGCCATGCTGCCCCTGCTGGCCAAGGGCCTGGAGGGCGGCGGCGCGGGCACCTTCACGCTGCTTCTGGCATCCATGGGGGCGGGGGCCATCGTGGCCGCCATGTTCCTGCCGCGCCTACGCCAGGCCATGCCGCGCGACGTGCTGGTGCTGCGCGGCACCCTGCTGCAGGCGGCAGCCACTGGCGTGATGGCCGTGGCGCCCAATGTCTACGTGGCCGTGCCCGCGATGCTCGTGGGTGGTATGGCCTGGATCACCACGGCCAACTCGCTCAGTGTGTCGGCCCAGCTGGCGCTGCCCAACTGGGTGCGGGCACGCGGCATGTCCATCTACCAGATGGCCATCATGGGCTCGACCGCCCTGGGCGCTGCGGTGTGGGGCCAGGTGGCCACGCTCACCAGCGTGCACACCAGCCTCGCGCTGGCCGCCGTTACGGGCACCATTGCCATGGTGGTCGTGCAGCGCCTGGTGGCCGACCGCAGCATCGAGGAAGACCTGAGCCCGTCCCAGGCCTTCAAGGCCCCCGTGGCGCCCACCCCGCCCGAACGCGGGCATGTGGTGGTCACCATCGAGTACTTCATCGACCCCGCACGCGCCACCGACTTCCGCGCGCTCATGCAGGAAAGCCGCCGCAGCCGCCTGCGCCAGGGCGCGCTCTCGTGGCAGCTGCAGCACGACATCGCCGACCCGGCCCGCTACATGGAGCAGATCGAGGACGAATCCTGGACCGAGCACCTGCGCCGCTTCGACCGGGTCACCGCCTCCGACGTGGCGCTGCGCGAACGCAAGCTGGCCTTCCACCTGGGCGACGCCCCACCTGTGGTCTCGCGCTTCGTGGTGGAGCGCTGATCTCTCGGTCTGCTTGCGGCGTTATGCCCCGCCCTGCGCAGCCGGCCTGAAACTGCGCCGCAGAACCCCCTGCAGCATGGAGCGCAGCAGCGGCAGCAAGGGGTCGGCCGGGGCAGGCCCGGCCTTGAGCGCCCCATCCAGGGCGGCCCCGTGCACGGCCACGGTCGCCGTCACCTCGGCACACCAGCGTTCTGCGAGCCGAGCAGACTCCTGCACCGGCACGCGGGCCTGGTGCGCGATGACCAGGTAGCGGGTGCAGGCCGCTTCGGCAATATGCCGCAACACCTCCTCGGCCGCGCCCTTCTTCTGGAAACTGCGCAACACCCAGGCGGTGGTGCCGCCGAGCAGCGCCCCCAGGGCCGTGCCGGCCCCCAGCGTCATGCCGCTAGAGCCTATGTCGATCAGCGCTCCAACCTTGGCACCCGCCGCAGCGCCTGCGGCGGCGCCGGCGGATGTGCCAAGGACCATCGCCGTTCCATCCGCCTTGCGCGCTGGCACCCCATGGGGGCCAGAAGGCGCCGGCCCTTGTGGCACGGCACCATGCCCATGGAGCGACCACAGCACGGCATCAAGCGCCTGCACCTGCTGCGCATAGCGCGCGGCATGGTCATTCGCGCCCCCACCCGCGCTGAGGCTGGCAACAGCGCGCAGGTGCTGCGCCAGGGCCTGCAGCGATGTTTCAAAGCGCTCTTCATTGCGCGCCACCCAGGCCTGGCGCAGCCTCCCCAGCGCCGGCTGGTGCCGGGGCAGCAAGGCGCCCAGGCGGTCGAACAGCGCCGGCTCCAGCACCCAGCTCTCGGCGAACTCCTGCCAGCGCAGTTCCAGCAAGGGCGCTGCCTGCCAGGCAGGGGGAACAGGTGCGCCACCCGGCACGCTGCCCCAGGCCAGTACCGCATCGACCGGCTGGCTGTCGGCGGTTCCGGCGGCGTCAACGAAGCGAAGGCGATCACCCTGCGCACTGTGCACCACCCCCTGCTGCGCGTGCCAGGCCACAATGCCGTGCAGGGCGGTGGCTTGCGCGGCGTCCGAGGACTGCAGCCCGACAAGGATGTCGCTCGGCATCCCCTGGCGCACCGTGTCGAAGGCACTGTCCTGCGGGTCGATGCGCAATGACCGGGTCAGCCGGGCCTGTTGCCAGCGCGCCCAGGCCACCAGGGCCAGCCGAGGCAGCACCACGACGAGGGCCAGCAAGCCCACGTACATCCACACCCAGCGGCTGCCTGCGACGCCTTCGCCCGCAAAGTCCTGGGTGGCGGCGATGTCCTGCAGCGAGAACGGGGCTAGGCCGACCAAGGCGGTGAGCGGCCAGAAAAGCACCGTGACGATGGCGTGCACATGCCCGGCATCGAGGAAGGTGCTTTCCCAGCCGAACTGGTAGCGAACGACCAGACCCCGCAGCAGCAGCGAGGACGCGATCCCCGCTGCCCAGGCCGCCGCACACAGGTGCAACACGCCTGAAGTGCGCTGCGCGAAGAGTCCTGCGGTGTGGGCGAACCATCGCTGATGGAATTGCGCCGCGATGCGGGCCGTCAGGCTCCGCCGCCCCGCGCGTGCGCTGGGCGCGCATACCCAGTGGCACAACGCCGGCATCGCCCGCATCACCCGCTCGCCACCGGTCGGTGGACGCGCGGCACGGTAGGCGAGCAAGCAATACAGGGCCAGGTTCCAGGCAAGCACCAGCAGCAGCGGGGCCGAGAGCAGGTCCACGCGGTGCGCGTTGGCGATGCGGTCGATGGCCAGCCCCAGCAGCAGGGCGGCCAGGGGCAGGGCGCGGGCCAACCACTGCAGGCGCACACTGGGCCGCTCCAGCGCCGCAATGGCGGCGTCCCTGCCACTGGCACGCGCGACGATGGCGGCAGTCCGGTCGAGCACAATGTCGCCCACGTCCACGCGCTGCACGCCGCGCTCGCGGGCCGCAGCGATGGCGCTGCGTGTGGCATCGTCGATCTCGGCCTGGCCGATGAGCGTGCGCTCGGTGTCGACATGCTCGATCGCCTGGGCCAGCACCACAGTGCGCAGTTGCTGCTCGGTCACGCGCATGCCGCTTTATCCCCCTTGGTTGGAGCGGGGCAAGGCATGGAGATGCCTATTTGGGCCAGAGCACCCACAGCCGCAGCCCCTGCTTGAGCCGGCCGGCGATGTCGCCGGCCTCCTGCCCCCAGCCCGTGAAGTAGTCGGCCCGCACGGCGCCCAGGATGGCGCTGCCCGTGTCCTGCGCCAGCACCAGCCGGTTCAGTTGCACCTGCGGCCCCGTGGAGGCCAGCCACACGGGCGTGCCGTAGGGAATGCTCTGGCGGTCCACCGCGATGGAGCGGCCCGGCGTGAGCGCCACACCCTGAGCGCCCTTGGGACCGAAGCCGGCTTCCATGCCGTCGAGCGTTTCTTCGCGGAAGAACACGTAGCGCGGGTTGGCCCAGAGCAGCTCATTGGTGCGCTGCGGGTTCTGCGCCAGCCAGGCGCGGATGCCGGGCCAGGTGGCGTCGCGCGTGGCGCCCTGGTCCAGCAGCCAGCGGCCCACGCTCTGGTAGGGCTGGTCGTTGGTGCCGGCGTAGGCCACGCGCACCAGGGTCACCGAGCCATCGGGCTCGGCCACGCGCAGGCGGCCCGAGCCCTGGATGTGCAGCACCATCGATTCGACCGGGTCGCGCAGCCAGGCGATGGCACGGCCCTGCAGCGCGGCTTGCGCCTCGGGCAGCGTGTCGATCTGCTGGCGCGTGTACCAGGGCTTGCGCGCACCATGCCCCGCCGGCAGGCGGTACACCGGTACGGTGAAGCCGTTGCCGGGCTGGCGCGCGGCGTCGATCATGGGCTCGTAGTAGGCGGTGAGCAGGCCCTCGGGGTTGCCCTCGGCCGACTCCACGCGGTAGGGCTGCAGCCGCGCCACCATCCAGGCGCGCTGCTCCTCGGGCGTGGCAATGCTCAGCTGGCGTACCTCGCCGCACAGCAGCGTGAACTGCGGCGCGGGGCGCTCGCAGCTCTTGATCCAGGCGTTCCAGGCCTCGTGCAGCGCATCGTTGGCAAAGCCCGGCAACTCGGCCCAGCGCACCGGGATCCAGCGGCTCTTGGGCTGTGCCATGGCGGGCGGCAGGGGACCGTTGTCTCCCGGAACGAACACGGCGCCGGGCACGGGTGCGGGAAAGATGGCCCCAGGCGAAGAGGGGCTTGTGGGGGCAGGCCGGGAGGCACAGGCGGCCAGCGTTCCTACAATCAGCGCCGTCATCACAAGGCGCAGGAGTGTCAATTTCATGGGTCTGATTTTGCTTGAAGCGCTGCTGGCGCTGGTGGTGCTGGTGGCCATTGTCTGGTGGACCATGTTTTCGGGGCGCCGCAGCGGCGAACTCAAGGCCCCGGAACCTGAGGAAGGCAAGGACGCCAGCGCGCCGACACCCAAGGACTGAACGCGGGTATCAATGCCCCAGGCGCAGCAGGTTGGCCAGCTCCACGGCTGATTTCACCTGCATCTTGTCGAACACGCGCGCGCGGTGCACTTCCACCGTGCGCACGCTGATGTCGAGCTGGTCCGCGATGAGCTTGTTGGGCAGGCCCGCCACCACCAGGTCCATCACGTCGCGTTCGCGCTCGGTCAGGTCCGCCAGACGCACCTGCAGGTCGCTGCGCTCGCGCAGCGCGGCCAGGTGGGCGGCTGATTGCGCCAGCGCCTGCTCGATGCGGTCCACCAGCGCGTTGTCGGAAAACGGCTTTTCGCAGAAGTCGAAGGCGCCGCGCTTGACCGCATCCACGGCGGTAGGCACATCGGCATGGCCGGTGAGAAAGATCACCGGCATGGTCGCCAGGTCGCCGCGCACGATCAGCAGGTCGAACAGCGCCAGGCCGCTCATGCCCGGCATGCGCACGTCCAGCAGCAGGCAGCAGGGCTGGCGCTGCGCCGGGCGCGACTGCAGCGCGGCATCGAAGGCTTCGGCGCTGTCGAAGGACTCGCTGGGCAGGCGGCGCGAGCGCAGCAGCCAGGCCAGCGCTTCGCGCACGCCCGCATCGTCGTCGACGATGTACACGGTGGCATTGGAGACGGGTTCCATCAGGAGGGTGCAGGTTGGTAGACGGGCAGCGTGAAGGTGAATACCGTACCACGCGGTTCGTTGGCGGCAAAACCGAGAAAACCGCCATGCTGCTCGATGACGGTGCGGCACAGGCTCAGGCCCAGCCCCATGCCCTCGGCGCGCGTGGTGAAGAAGGGGGTGAACAGGCGTTCGGCCACGTCGGGTTCGATGCCGGCACCCAGGTCGGCCACGGAGAACTCGATCCAGGCCTGGTGCGCGTTCGATGCGGCGCGGCGCGCCCGGATCTCCAGCACCCGCTTGGAGATGCCCGGCACGTCCATGGCCTGCATGGCGTTGCGCGCCAGGTTGAGCAGCACCTGCTCGACCATGGTGCGGTCGCACAGCGCAGCGGGCAGCTCCGGCTCCATCACGGTGTGGACCCGCACGCCGATCTTGCGCGCCTGCAGGCTCACCAGCGGCATGATGGCGTCGAGCAATTGCTGCGCCGTGACGGCCTCGCGCGCCTGGTCGCGGCGGCGCACGAAGTCGTGCACGCTCTTGATCACCTTGCCCGCACGCTCGGCCTGGCGCGCAATCTGCTGCATGGCCATGCGCACGTCCTGCAGGCTTTCGGGTGGCGGCACCTCACCCGCGCCAGCGGGTGCCTGCAGCAGGTTCATGGAGCCCGTGGCGTAGCTCGATATGGCCGCCAGCGGCTGGTTCAGCTCGTGGCTGAGCAGCGAAGCCATCTCGCCCACGGTGGCCAGGCGCGCCGTGGCCTGCAGGCGCTCCTGCGAGGCGCGCGAGAGTTCCTCGATGCGGCGCTGCTCGCTGATGTCGAGAAAGGCGCTCATCCAGCCGGTGTGCAGCCCCTGGGCATTGATCAGCGGCGCCTCGATGATGAGCACCGGAAAGCGCGTGCCATCCTTGCGCATGAACTCCGACTCGAAGCCTTCGCGCGGCGGCATGTAGCCGGCAAAGCGGATGGCCTGGCGCTGCTGGTATTCCTCCACGCGCTCGGGCGGCCAGTAGGGGGCCGATACGCTCAGGCCCAGCAGCTCCTGCGGCGCAAAGCCCACCATGTCGCAGAACGCCGGGTTGACGTAGGTGATGCGGCCCTCCAGGTCGCGCGCACGCAGGCCCGTGACCAGCGAATCCTCCATGGCCTTGCGAAACGCCAGCGCGTCCCCCAGGTCGCGCTCGGCGCGCAGGCGCCGGCGGTTGTCGCGCACCAGCACCACCATCACCGTGACCAGCGCGATGGACATGGCCGTGACCAGCGCCGTGAGCACGTTGGGGAACAGGCTCGGGGCGCTGTGCCAGGTGTCCATGCGCAGCACCAGGGTGGCGCCGGGCAGGTCCAGCAGGTGCGTGGCCGTGAACATGCGCGAGCCGCGCCGCGCCGCGCCCAGCACCGCCAGGCGCGTGCCGTCGGCCTCGGTGAAGGAAGCCTCCTGGCTGCGCGTGAGGCTGTGCCCCACCAGGTCTTCGAGCATGGCGTTGAGCGCATAGGTGGCCACCAGGAAGCCGGTGCTGCGCCCGCCCGACGTGATGGGCAGGCACAGCTCCATCATCTCCGAGCCCAGGCCGTCGCCATGCGGCTGGAAGTAGCTGCTGGAATACGCCGGCCCGCTCAGCCGGCGCGCATTGGCACAAGCCAGCGAGGCATCGGAGTGGGCGCTCTCGCGCGTGCCCCGGTCCCAGTACACGGGGCGGTACGGTGTCTGCACCTGCGAGCGCAGCCGCATGCCGGTGTCGCGCCACTCCAGGCGCACCAGTTCGCGGTGGCCGCGCAGCAGCTCGGAGGCATTCACCTCCCAGGCCAGGATGCCCGGGTCATCGGCATGCAGGGCCTGCAGGCTCTGCAGGTTGCGCGTGAGGGCCACGCGCACGTCCGAGACGGCGTCTGACGTGTCGCGTTCGAGCCGGCTTTGCACCTGGCTGGCTTCGTAGCGCCCGGCCAGCCAGACCACGGTGACCAGCATGGCCACCACCAGGGCCACCAGCAGCGTCCACAGCGACCAGCGCCGCCAGGCACCACGCCAGCGCTGCCACAGGGTTCGGCGCGGCTTGCTCACAGCACGCGGTGGCCCAAGGCAGGCAGCTGGCTGCGCACCTCGCGCAGGCGCGCCCTGGCCAGCGTGCCCAGGGCGATGCCGGCGCCCTCTGCGTGCAGCGCTGCGATCTCGCCCCAGGGGTCGACCAGCATGCTGTGGCCCCAGGTGCGCCGGCCGTTTTCGTGCACGCCGCCCTGGGCCGGTGCCAGCACGTAGGCCAGGTTCTCGATGGCGCGGGCACGCAGCAGCACCTCCCAGTGCGCCTTGCCCGTGGTGTGGGTGAAGGCGCTGGGCACCAGCAGCAGGTCGGCCCCGGCATGGGCATGGGCCCGGTAGAGTTCGGGAAAACGCAGGTCGTAGCAGACGCTCAGGCCCACGTGCCAGAGCTCGCCCTCGCGCGAGCGCAGCTCGAACTGCACCACCTCGTCCCCGGGCTCGATCACCCGGCTCTCGTGGAACTGGTCCTGGCCATTGTCGAAGTGGAACAGGTGGATCTTGTCGTAGCGCGCAACGCAGGCCCCCTCGGGGTTGAAGGCCAGCGTGGTGTTGCGCACGCGCACGGGGTCGTTGCCGCGCAGCGGCAGGGTTCCCCCCACCACCCACAGGCCGAGCTCGCGCGCCGCCCGTGCGAGAAAGTCCTGGATCGGCCCCTCGCCGGGCGACTCCTGCAGCGCCAGCTTGTCCGTGTCCTTCCGGCCCATGATGCAGAAGTATTCGGGCAGCACGGCCAGCTCGGCGCCGCCCCGCGCTGCCTGCTCCAGCAGGGCCCGCGCCGCAGCCAGGTTGTCGTCGAGGTGGGTGCCGGAAACCATCTGCAGGGCGGCGACTTTCATGAGGGTTCTCCGGTTCGGGGGGCGGGAGGTGGCGGCCCGGTGTCCGCCGTCGTGCCCGACACGCGGGTGCGCCGGGGCACGCGCACCACGCGCGGGTCGGACCAGGAGCCATCGATGCGGAACTCCTGGGTCGCCGCCTCGATGAGAGGGCCGCGCAGGAACACCTGGGCCAGGAAGCTGCCCAGGCCGATCACCGGGTTGATGGCGGTCGCCACCAGCGAGGCCGTCATGGCATTGATCTCGGGCACCACCACCACGCGCAGGTCCTGCGTTTCGCGGTCGATGTCGGCACTGCCCTCCATCAGCACGGCGGCGTTCACGCCCTTCATCTGCAGGTTGTTGGTGGTGGCCACGCCCTGCTCGATGCGCAGGTCGCCGCGCACGAAGTCGAAGGCAAAGCCTTCGCTGAAGACATCGCGGAAGTCGAGCGTCAGGCGCCGCGGCAGCGACTGCAGGCTGAGCACGCTGAGCAGCTTGGCCAGGCCGGGATCGGCCTTGAGGAACTGGCCGGCCTCGATGTTCACGTTGACCAGCCCCGTCATCGAGCGGTAGTCGGGGCTGAAGGGTGCGCCCACCCAGGCCACCTGGCCTTCCATGCGGCCCTTGCCGCGCCGCAGCACGCCCGGCATGGCAAAACGCGCCAGCAGGTCGCCCGAATCGCGGATGTCAAGCCGGAAATTGAGCACCGTGCGCCGCTCGCCGGCCCCGCCCCCCGCCATCCGCACCTGGTTGAGCAGCGCCCAGTTGCCGCTGGCCGTCAGGCTGCCTTCGGGCGAGGTGATGTTGAACTTGGACAGGCGCCACTCGCGCGGCGTGGTGTCGCTGCCCCGGTTCTGGGCATCGATCTCCACCCGGCCGAGCTTGCGGCCGCGCAGCTCGAAATCGTCGACCACGATGTCCAGCGCGGGCAGCGACCCCGGCTGCTCCTCCAGCAACGCCTCGACCTGGTTGGCATCGCTCTGCGGCATGTTCAGGCGCGACAGGCGGGCGAACAGCCGCCCGTTGCCCGAGTCGCCGCCACCGCCTTCGCGGAACTCCACGAAGCCGCTGAGCTCGCTGGCGTCGATGTTGCCCTTCCAGACCGGGCCGTCGCGCTGCCCGCCCGCCACCACGTTGTGCAAGGTGCGCCCTTGCGCCGACAGCTCCTTGGCGCGCAGCGCCACGGTGGTGGGCAGGTAGTCCAGCGTGGTGCTGGTCAAGGTGGAGGGCGTGCCTGGGGTGCGCGCTGCACTGCCTGCCGGGCCCGGCGGGCTGAGCAGGTCCTCCCAGGCGTCGATGTCCAGTTTGGCCAGTTGGATGTTGGCCGTCACCCCTTCGCTGGGCATGGGCGCCGACTCCCCGGGCGCCAGCCCCACACCAATGGCCCCGCGCAGCACACGCGGCTGGGTGCCGCCCAGGTCGCGGTGGTAGGTGGCCGAGCCCAGGGCCCCCAGGTCCAGCATGATCTGGTCGCGCAGCGGAGGTGGCGTGCCCGCGGCGGTCACCGTGCCTGTCAGCGACTCGCGCGCCAGCGAGTTGTCGTAGCGCAGCGGCAGGCTGGCCTCGGCCGTCTTGCCCAGCGGCGCCGGCAACGCCAGCGCCATGCCCTGCAGGGTGGTCGTCACCTGCACCTCGGGCACTCCACGGCGAAAGGCCAGTGCCAGCGTGTAGGGCGCGCTGCCCGTGGCCCGGCTGGCCAGTTGCGACAGCAGCCCCATCTGCGGCGCCTGCTGCAGCCCCTCGGCCGTGGCCGTGCCCTGCGCACGCAGCTGGATGGCCGCCTCCGTGGCCGGGGCATTGACAGCCAGGGCGCGCATGCCCCCTTCCAGCCGCACATCGCCGCCCAGCGCCCGGGCCTGCACGCCGACCAGCGAAAACCCCGTCTCGCTGAACTGCACCGCGCCGCGCGCACGGCCGAGCATCGGCGTGTCGGGGGTGATGCGCACGTCGTTGCCGGCCAGGGTAATACCGCCCTGCACCCGGGATTTGTCGATGTTGATGATCGGCAGGGTCAGCTTGAGCTGGAGGTCGGCCAGGCCGGTGCCGCTGGCCTGCGCCAGGGCATTGCCCGTCAGGCGCGAGAGCGGCGAGGTGTTCACCACGCTGAGCAGTTCGGACAGCGGACCGCGCGCATCGGCATTGACACCGACCACGGTGTGCGACAGATCGGGGATGGAGGCCTCCACCCGCGACACGCGCACGCCGGACGTGCCTGCAAAGCTGCCGCTGGCGCCGCGCACCTGCATGGACGAGCGCTCGAAAATCAGCTCACCCTGCAGTTGCGTGAGCGCCGGCCAGCGCAGCGGATCGTTCGGGTGCAATTGGGGGGGCACGAAAGCATAGGTCACGTCCTTGACGCGCGCGGCAATGCGGAATTCGCCCAGGCGCGGGTCGTTGAAGGGCAGGTCGTGCAGGTCGCCCTTGACCTTGAAATCGACCCCGCTGGCCGTACCGGCCACCACGCCGTCGCGCACGTAGTGGCGGGCATCCTCGGGGATGGACAGTGGCAGGTAGCGGTGCACGCGCGTGCCGTCGGCGCGCGTGAGCTTGCCCGACAGGTCCAGCACCCCCGGAAATCGCGAGCGGTGCGGTGGCTTCGTCGCATCGGCGGTATGCCAAGTGGCCCGCGCCTCGCCCTGGGCATCGGCATTGGCGAACTTCACGTCATTGACCTGCACCGCGATGCGCTCGCCCTCCAGTTGCCAGCGCACCTCGGCGCTCAGGCGGTCCAGCGGCAGCAGGGGGTCTTCGAACACACCGGGCAGCAATAGGGCACCGGATTCGATGGCGAGCTGGGCCTTGCCGCCGCCCTGCGTCATGTCCAGGTCCACCGTGGCACCGCGCAGCCCCAGGCTCTGGGCGGCCCCGTTGTTCAACTCCCCCGCCAGCGCCAGGCCCTGGATGCGGCCGCGCAGCTGGTACTGCTGCAGCGCATCGAGCGGGCCCTTCCAGTTGGCCTGGATCTCGTTCACCAGGCCCTTGGGTGCGTACTGGCGCAAGGCGTCGTGGGCGGTGCTGCCCAGGGGCAGGCGACTGGCGATCTGCGCCAGGGCTGCCAGCTCCAGCCGGTCGGCACGGAAATCGCCCTGCGCGGGCACGTTGGCTGTGGCATCGGTGTACACCAGCTTCACGTTGCCCCCGGGCCAGCGCAGGCCGTCATCGGTGGTGAACTGCAGGCCCTGCGTGGAGAACTCGAAGCCGCCCTTGAGCTGGCGGCCCCCCAGACGCCCGGCGATGGAAGGCAGCACCAGGGGCTCCAGTCCCAGGCCCAGGGTGGCGTTCACGTCCGCCAGTGCCAGGTCGGCCGTGCCGCCCACGATCTGGCCGCTCTTCACGTCGGCCCAGGCCCGCAAGGCGCCACGGCCCTGGGCCACATCCACTCCCAGGTCCGCATGGTGGCGCAGCCGGGATACGTCCACCCGCGCGAAGTCGGCGTAGACCTGGCCGTTCCAGTGCTGCCAGTTGCCGTCGCGCGCGCGCAGCAGCGGCGCGCGGAACAGGCCGACCAGGGTGAAGCGGTCGCCCCAGTCGGGCGGCGGCGTGGCGTCCACGCGCATGCGGTGGCTCCAGTTGCCGTTGCGCACCAGCAGATCCACATCGGTGAGCGCCAGCTGCGGTGCGTTGCGCATCTCGTCGGTCCAGCGCAGGGTGCCGCCCTTGATGAGCACCTCGCCCTGCGAGAAGAACCAGTCCGCCGCGCTGCTGCTGTCGCTGCCGCTGTCCTTCATGGCCAGGCCCGCCACGGTGATGCGGCCGTCGCTGGCGCGGCGGATGTCCAGGTCCGGCTTCTCTATATAGAGCTGCTCGAAGCCGAAGTTCAGCAGCGAGCGCGGCGACAGGGCCACGACCACGCGCGGCAGGCGCAGTGCCTCGCGGCCGGCGCTGTCCAGCAGCGCCACATTCACCAGCTCCACGGAAGGGATCAGCCCCTCCGAGCGGGCGCTGATGGCCCCGATGCGCACGGGAACCCCTAGCGCCCGTGCGGCATGCGCTTCCAGCTGCGGGCGGAACTCGCCGATTCGCGGCACAATCCAGCCATGAAGGGCCCCCCAGGCGATGGTCAGCAGCAGCCAGAAGGCCAGCAGCAACCCCAGTGACCACCGCGCAAAGCCTGCCACTGTATTGAGCAGGCGTGAGGGGTGCGGGGTGGGATCGATCATGGTGGGATTGAATGTGGCAGGAATTATGACCCGCGGTTTCCTTGTGGGTTCAATGAGAACCAGTGTCCTTGTGTGTGCAGCAGCCCTTGGCCCCGTGCCCGAGGCCCTCTGCGGCACCCGCCACACCCATGTCCGTCACCATGCCCCTGCCCTGTAACGACCCCTTCCAGGACGGCGAACCGCTGGCCGGGCATTCCCGCTTCCTGCAGCGCCTGCACCGGCGCTACGGCAGTGATTTGACCCTGCTCCCCGCCGGGGCACCCCGGCGCGCGGCGATGGATGCGGTCTGCGACGCCCTGCTGGCACGCGGCAACGACACTGGCACCGCCCTGCGCGTGCTGCGCCAGCTGGTCATGGAACGCCTGATCCAGCTCGACTGCGATGGCCAGGCGCCGCTGTCCGACATCACCTGCGCCGTTACCGAGCTGGCCGAACTGGCGCTGGACCGCGCCTGCCGGCATGCCCGCCAGGAACTCGACACGCGCCACGGTGCGCCCCAGGGCCCCGAGGGCCAGGCCGTGCAGCTGTGGATCATCGGCATGGGCAAGCTCGGCGCGCGCGAGCTCAATGTATCGAGCGACATCGACCTGATCTACGTCTACGAGCATGACGGCGACACCGCCGGCACGCCCGACGGCCGGGGCAAGATCTCCAACCACGAATACTTTGCCCGCGCGGTCAAGGCCATCTACAGCCTGGTGGGCGACACCACCGAGCACGGTTTCGTGTTCCGTGTCGACCTGGCCCTCAGGCCCAACGGCAACTCCGGCCCTGCAGCGGTCTCGCTGGCAGCGTTGGAGGAATACCTGCAGGTGCAGGGCCGTGAATGGGAACGCTTTGCCTGGCTCAAGAGCCGGGTGGTGGCGCCGCGCGACTGCATTGCCAGCACCGAGGTGCAGGCACTGCGCGGCGTGGTGCTGCCCTTCGTGTTCCGCCGCTACCTGGACTACAGCGTGTTCGATGCGCTGCGCCTGCTGCACA
Source organism: Acidovorax sp. LjRoot118 (assembly GCF_964253575.1). NCBI lineage: Bacteria > Pseudomonadati > Pseudomonadota > Betaproteobacteria > Burkholderiales > Comamonadaceae > Acidovorax > Acidovorax sp. LjRoot118. The sequence continues at coordinate 6,422,393 of NZ_CAXURB020000001.1, read as the reverse complement.
GCCAGATCCGCGACCACGCCGCCAAGCGCAGCGCAGGCCATCCCGAACGCGCCAACGACGTCAAGCTCTCGCGCGGTGGCATCCGCGAGATTGAATTCACCGTGCAGCTGTTGCAGGTGGTGCGCGGCGGCCAGTTCCCCGAGCTGCGCCGGCGCCCCACGCTCGACGCCCTGCAGCGCCTGGCCCAGGCCGGCCTGATGCCACAGCCGACGGCCGATGCCCTGGCGCGGGCCTATGTCTTCCTGCGCCGCGTGGAGCACCGCATCCAGTACCTGGATGATCAGCAGACCCATGTGCTGCCCACGCGCGACGACGACCTGGCCTGGATCGCCCGCACCATGGGCTACCCCGACTGCTGCGCCTTCCTGCACGAGCTCGACGCGCACCGCGAGCTGGTGGCGCAGGAGTTCGACACCCTGCTGGGCGGCAACGGCAAGAAGCAGTGCAGCAAGGGCGGCTGCGGCGGCCCGCGCGCGGCCGCGCCCCCGCCACCCGAACTGGAAGCCTTGCTGGAGCAGTTGCCCCCCGGTTTCCGCGAGCGCGTGGCCGAGTGGCGCAACCACCCGCGCGTACAGGGGCTGCGCGACGAGACGCGTGCGCGCCTGTTCCGCCTGGTGCAGCGCACCGCCCAGTGGCTCACCGAAGGCCGGGTGACCGAAGAGGCCGCCGTGCGCATGGCCAACTGGCTCGAACCCCTGCTGCGCCGCGACAGCTACCTGGCCCTGCTGCTGGAACGCCCCTCCGTGCACGAGCAGATGCTGCACCTGCTGGGCGCCGCGCGCTGGCCCGCGCGTTACTTGCTGCAGCACCCCGGCGTGATCGACGAGCTGGTGGGCGACGCGCTGTTGGCCGAGCGCTTTTCGGTGGCCGATTTCGAGCGCGAGCTGGCCATGCGCCTGGCCTCGATCACCTCCACTGGCGAGGACGACGACGAGACCCTCTTGAACCTGCTGCGCCGGGCGCAGCACGCAGAGACCTTTCGCACGCTGGCACGCGACGTGGAGCACCGCATCACGGTCGAGCAGGTGGCCGACGACCTGAGCGCCCTGGCCGACAGCGTGCTGCGCGTGACCGCCCAGTGGTGCTGGAGCCGTCTCAAGACACGCCACCGCGAGGTGCCGCAGTTCGCGGTGATCGGCTATGGCAAGCTCGGCGGCAAGGAGCTGGGCTACGGCAGCGACCTCGATATCGTGTTCGTCTTCGACGACGACGACGAGCGCGCCCCCGAGGTGTATGCCGCCTTCGTGCGCAAGCTGATCAACTGGCTCACGGTGAAGACCGGCGAGGGCGACCTCTACGAGATCGACACCGCGCTGCGCCCCAACGGCAGCTCGGGCCTGCTGGTGACGCGCTTCGAGGCCTATGCCAACTACCAAGAGCGCCGGGGCAGCAACACCGCCTGGACCTGGGAGCACCAGGCCATGACGCGCGCGCGCTTCGTGATGGGCACGCCCGAGCTGGAAGCGCGCTTCGACGCGGTGCGCACCGCCGTGATCACCTCGGCGCGCGACCCGGCGCTGCTGCGGGGCGAGATCGTCGCCATGCGCGAGAAGGTGCGCCAGGCCCACCCCACGCGCGACGGGCAGTTCGACGTCAAGCACAGCCGGGGCGGCATGGTCGATGCGGAATTCGCCGTGCAGTGCCTGGTGCTTTCGCAATCGGCGGCGCACCCCGAGCTGGTGGCCAACGTGGGCAACATTGCCTTGCTGCAGCGCGCAGAGCAGGTCGGCCTGCTGCCGGCCGGCGTGGGCCACGCGGCGGCCGACGCCTACCGCGAGCTGCGCCGTGTGCAGCACCGCGCACGCCTGGACGAAGCCCCGACCCAGGTCACGCCCCCGGCCCTGCAGGCCGAGCGCGACGCGGTGCTGGCGCTGTGGACGGCAGTGTTCGGCAACGGCCATTGAGCCCCCGTTCCTGGCGGGCGGTAGCCTGTTGCCGATTGTCACGCTAATTTAAACACTTGTTTGAATTATGGTGGTTTAATCCACCGCCATGCGCTCCACCCCGCCCGTTTCCCAGCCTGCCGCCAAGCGCGCAGCGCGCCCCGCCCGTGCCGCGCGCAGCGATGGCGACGACACGCGCGCACGCCTGCTGCAGGCCGCACTGCGCTTGTTTTCCGAGAACGGCTTCGCCCGCACCTCGGTGCGTGCCATCGCCGTCGCGGCTGGCACCAACGTGGCCGCCATTGGCTACCATTTCGGCGACAAGGCACAGCTGTACACGGCCACGTTCTACGAGCCCTTTGGCAGCGGCAGCGACCTCATCGAGGTGTTTGCTGCGCCCGGGCTCAGCCTGCAGCAGGCCCTGCAGCACTACTTCACTGGGCTGCTGGAGCCACTCAAGCACGACGACCTGGTGCGGCAAGCCACGCGCCTGCATGTGCGTGAGCTGCTCGAACCCACCCACGTCTGGCCCGAGCTGATCGAGCGCGAATGCAAGGCCCCGCACATGGCGCTGGCACGCCTGCTGTGCGGGCACATGGATGTGCCCGAGATCGACGATGACATGCACCGCCTGGCGTTCTCGATCGGCGGGCTGGTCATGCTGCTGTGGACCCAGCGCGACGCCATTGAGGCTATCGCCCCCCAACTCGCAGGCCCCGCCACCGCGGACGCCTGGGCCGAGCGCCTGACCGGCTATGCCATGTCCATGATCCAGGGCGAAGTGGCACGCCGCCAGGCACTGCGCGAACAGCGCGGACACAACAACAAGGAGGAAGAGGAATGACATGGTTTGTTCGAACCCTGGGCGTGTGCAGCGTGCTGCTGCTGGGCGCCTGCAGCACCGCGCGGCCGCCCCAGGCGGTCCCGGTGCAGGCGCCTGCGGGCTGGGCAGCGCCCCTGCCGCATGGCGGACAGATGGCCGACCTGGCCCAGTGGTGGCGCCAATGGAATGACCCGGCCCTGGTGCCGCTGATCGAGGCCGCGCAGGGCATCAGCCCCAGCGTGGCCCAGGCCCGTTCGCGCCTGCTGCAGGCCCGCGCCACGCAGACCACAGCCCGGGCAGCCCTGCTGCCCACGCTCGATGCCCAGGCGACAAGCAGCCGTGGCGCCAACGCGCAGATCGGTGGCCTGGCCACCACCAGCCAGGCCGGCCTGCAGGCCGCCTGGGAAGTGGACCTGTTCGGCGGCGCCGCCGCTACGCGCGATGCGGCCAGCGAGCGGCTGGCCGGTGCCCAGGCCCTGTGGCACGAGGCGCGCGTGAGCGTGGCCGCCGAGGTGGCACTGCAGACCAGCAGCCTGCGCACCTGCCTGCAGCAGCTGGACGTGGCCGAGCGCGATGCGCGCTCGCGCTCCGAGACCTCGCGCCTGTCGGGCCTGAGCGAGCGCGCCGGCTTCACCGCCCCGGCCACCGCCGCCCTGGCACGCGCCAGCGCTGCCGAGGCCACGGCCCGCGCCTCGCAGCAGCGCATGCAGTGCGACGTGGAGTTCAAGACCCTGGTGGCCTTGACCGGACAGGACGAGGCCGCGCTGCGCCAGCTGATCACGGCCACGCCCGTGGTCCCGGCGCCCGACAGCCTGTTCGCCATTGCCGCCCTGCCAGCGCAGGTGATCTCCCAGCGCCCCGACGTCTACAACGCCGAGCGCGAAGTCGCCGCCGCCAGTGCCGAAGTGGGCAACGCCCAGGCCCAGCGCTACCCGCGCCTGTCGCTCAGCGGCAATATCGGCAGGGCCTGGGTCCGCACGGGTGGCACCACGACCGATGTGGACGCCTGGACCCTGGGCCCTCTGGCCTTGAGCCTGCCGCTGTTCGATGGTGGTCGCCGCGCCGCGCAGGTCGATGCATCCCGGGCGCGCTACGAGGAGTCGGTGGCGCTCTACCGCGCCCGCATCCGCCAGGCCGTGAGCGAGGTGGAGCAGGCCCTGGTGCGGCTGCAGAGCACGACCGAGCGCAATGCCAGCGCCCGCGCCGCGGCCGAGGGCTACCGCATCTCGTTCGACGCCACCGACGCGCGCTGGCGCGGCGGCCTGGCCAGCTTGGTCGAGCTGGAGGATGCGCGCCGCACGGCGCTGGCCGCGCAGAACGCGCTGCTGGCCCTGCAGCACGAACGCCAGTCCGCCTGGATCGCGCTGTACCGCGCCGCCGGCGGCGGCTGGGACAGCACGGCCCCCGACATGGCAGAAACCGCCCAGGCCGGCACCCGCTGACCCCGGCCCCTTATTTTCCTGACACCTTCCGCATGAACGGACCGCTTTCATGAACCAGTTCAAACTCTCCGCTTCCACGCTGGCCGTCGTTGCTGCCTGCGTCCTGGCTGCCACCGGCGCCCTGGTGTTCTCGGGCGCTTCGCGCGCGGCCGACGAGCCCAAGGCCAACCAGCCCCGTCCGGCATTGACGGTGACCACGGCCCAGCCCCAGCGCATCGCCGTGCCCCTGCGCCTGGCCGCCAACGGCAATGTCGCGGCTTGGCAGGAGGCCATCATCGGTGCCGAAAGCAATGGCCTGCGCCTGACCGACGTGCGCGTGAATGTGGGCGACGTGGTCAAGCGCGGCCAGGTGCTGGCCACCTTCTCGGCCGAGACCACACAGGCCGAAGTGGCCCAGGGCCGCGCCAGCGTGCTCGAAGCCCAGGCCACGGCCGCCGAGGCCGCCGCCAATGCCGAACGCGCGCGCTCGCTGCAGGCCTCGGGCGCATTGAGCCAGCAGCAGATCCAGCAGTACACCACCGCCGAGAAGACCGCCCAGGCGCGCGTGGAAGCGGCCCAGGCCCAGCTCAACGCGCAGCAGCTGCGGCTCAAATACACCCAGGTGGTGGCGCCCGACAGCGGCATCATCTCGGCCCGCAACGCCACGGTGGGCGCTGTGGTGGGCGCCGGCACCGAGCTGTTCCGCATGGTGCGCAAGGGCCGCCTGGAGTGGCGCGCCGAAGTCACATCGACCGAGATCGCGCGCATCCAGCCCGGCTCCAAGGTCAGCGTGACGGCGGCCAGCGGCACCACCGTGCAGGGCACCGTGCGCATGGTCGGCCCGACGGTGGACCCCCAGACCCGCAACGCCCTGGTCTACGTGGACCTGCCCGCCACGGCGATGGACACGCCCACGGATGCCAAGACCTCGCTCTCGGCCATCCTGCCCGGCATGTTTGCGCGCGGCGAGTTCGCACTGGGCAGCAGCGATGCCCTGACCATTGCGCAGGAAGCGGTGGTAGTGCGCGACGGCTTTTCGTACGTGTTCGCGCTGGGCAGCGACCAGCGCGTGCAGCAGCGCAAGATCCAGACCGGTCGGCGCGTGGCCGACCGGGTGGAAGTGCTGTCGGGCCTGGAGGCATCGACCGCTATTGCCGTGCGCGGTGCCGGTTTCCTGAACGATGGCGATCTGGTGCGCGTGTCCAACGCTGCGCCCGCCGCTGCCGGCGCCCCGGCCGCACCGGCCTCGGCCACCAAGTAAGAAGGAGCATTCACCATGAATGTGTCTACCTGGTCGATCAAGAACCCCATACCGGCACTGATGCTGTTCGTGCTGCTGACCTTCGGCGGCCTGCTGTCGTTCAATGGCATGAAGGTACAGAATTTTCCAGACATCGACCTGCCCACCATTTCGGTGACCGTGTCGCTGCCCGGAGCCTCGCCCGCACAGCTCGAAAACGACGTGGCGCGCAAGGTCGAAAGCGCGATCGCCACGCTGCAGGGCCTGAAGCACATCTACACCAAGGTGCAGGACGGCGGCGCCACCATCACCGCCGAATTCCGGCTGGAAAAGCCCACGCAGGAAGCGCTCGATGACGTGCGCTCGGCCGTGGCGCGCGTGCGCGGCGACCTGCCCGGCGACGTGCGCGACCCCATCGTGACCAAGATGGACCTGGCGGCCCAGCCGGTGCTGGCCTTCACCATCGCCTCGCGCCGCATGGACGACGAGGCCCTGTCCTGGTTCGTCGACAACGACATCGCCAAGAAGCTGCTTGCCGTGCGCGGAGTGGGTGCCGTGAACCGCGTGGGCGGCGTCGACCGCCAGGTGCACGTGGCGCTCGATCCCATCAAGTTGCAGGCGCTGGGCGCCACGGCGGCCGACGTCTCGCGCCAGCTGCGCCTGGTGCAGACCGAGAGTGCGGGCGGCCGCACCGACCTGGGCGGCAGCGAGCAGCCCGTGCGCACCCTGGCCACCGTGCAGTCGGCCCAGGAACTCGCGGGCCTCACGCTGTCCCTGTCCGACGGCCGCCATGTGCGGCTGGACCAAGTGGCCACCGTCTCCGACACCTTTGCCGATCCGCGCGCCATGGCCCTGCTCAATGGCAAGCCCGTGGTGGGCTTCGAGGTGGCCCGCAGCAAGGGCGCGAGCGAGGTCGAAGTGGGCGGCGCGGTGCAGGCGGCCCTGGCCGAGATGCGCGCCCAGCACCCGGACCTGGAGATCACCGAGGCCTTCAACTTCGTGACCCCCGTGCAGGAGGAATACGACGGCTCCATGCACCTCTTGTACGAAGGCGCGCTGCTGGCGGTGCTGGTGGTGTGGCTGTTCCTGCGCGACTGGCGCGCGACCTTTGTCTCGGCCGTGGCGCTGCCGCTGTCGGTGATCCCGGCCTTCATCGGCATGTACCTGCTGGGCTTCTCGATCAACGTGATCACGCTGCTGGCGCTGTCGCTGGTGGTCGGCATCCTGGTGGACGATGCCATCGTGGAGGTGGAGAACATCGTGCGCCACCTGCGCATGGGCAAGACGCCCTACCAGGCGGCCATGGAAGCGGCCGACGAGATCGGGCTGGCCGTGGTGGCCACCACGTTCACGCTGATCGCCGTGTTCCTGCCCACCGCCTTCATGAGCGGCATCGCCGGCAAGTTCTTCAAGCAGTTCGGCTGGACGGCGGCGCTGGCGGTGTTCGCCAGCCTGGTGGTGGCGCGGGTGCTCACGCCCATGATGGCGGCCTATATCCTGAAGCCCATCGTGGGCGAGCACAAGGACCCGCGCTGGATGGGCGTGTACCTGCGCTGGGCGGCATGGTGCATCAAGCACCGATGGATCACCTTTATTGCCACGGGTGCCTTCTTCATCGGCTCGCTGGCGCTGATCCCGCTGCTGCCCACGGGCTTCATCCCGCCGGACGACAACTCGCAGACCCAGGTCTACCTGGAGCTGCCGCCCGGCGCCACGCTGGCGCAGACCCGCACGGTGGCCGAGGATGCGCGCCAGCGCGTGGCGGCGGTGAACCACGTCAAGAGCGTGTACACCACCATCGGTGGCGGCTCGGCGGGCTCCGACCCCTTCATGGGCAGCGCCAACGCCGAGACGCGCAAGGCCACGCTCACCATCCTGCTGGCCGACAGGGGGGACCGGCCGCGCAAGCAGGGCATCGAGAACCAGATCCGCGCCGCGCTGGAGAGCCTGCCCGGCGTGCGCAGCAAGGTGGGCCTGGGGGGTTCGGGTGAGAAGTACGTGCTGGTGCTCACGGGCGACGACCCGCAGGCGCTGCAGACGGCGGCCCTGGCCGTCGAGAAGGACCTGCGCACCATCCCCGGCCTGGGCAGCGTGTCATCCACCGCCAGCCTGATCCGCTCGGAGATCGCCGTGCGCCCCGACTTTGCGCGCGCCGCCGACCTGGGCGTGACCAGCAGCGCCATCGCCGAGACCCTGCGCATCGCCACCGTGGGCGACTACGACGTGTCGCTGCCCAAGCTGAACCTGGCCTCGCGCCAGGTGCCCATCGTCGTCAAGCTGCAGGACGATGCACGCAAGGACCTGTCGCTGCTCGAACGCCTGGCCGTGCCCGGCGCCAAAGGCCCGGTGATGCTCGGCCAGGTGGCCACGCTGGAGTTCAGCGGCGGCCCGGCCGTGGTGGACCGCTACGACCGCGCGCGCAACGTGAACTTCGAGATCGAACTCTCGGGCCTGCCCCTGGGCGACGTGACCAAGGCCGTGGACCTGCTGCCGTCCATCAAGAACCTGCCGCCCGGCGTGCGCCAGATCACCATCGGCGACGCCGAGGTCATGGGCGAGCTGTTCGCCAGCTTCGGGCTGGCCATGCTCACCGGCGTGCTGTGCATCTACATCGTGCTGGTGCTGCTGTTCAAGGACTTCCTGCACCCGGTGACCATCCTGGCAGCGCTGCCGCTATCGCTGGGCGGGGCCTTCGTGGGCCTGCTGATCGCACAGAAGAGCTTCTCGATGCCCTCGCTGATCGGGCTCATCATGCTCATGGGCATTGCCACCAAGAACTCCATCCTGCTGGTGGAGTACGCCATCCTGGCGCGGCGCGAGCATGGCATGACGCGCTTCGAGGCGCTGATCGACGCCTGCCACAAGCGCGCGCGCCCGATCATCATGACCACCCTGGCCATGGGCGCGGGCATGCTGCCCATTGCCGTGGGCTTCGGCGCGGCGGATGCCAGCTTCCGCTCACCGATGGCGGTGGCAGTGATCGGCGGGCTGATCACCTCGACCTTCCTGAGCCTGCTGGTGATCCCGGCCGTGTTCACGGGCGTGGACGACGTGGGCCAGTGGTTCGGCCGCATGTTGCGGCGCCTGCGCGGCCTGCCGCCCAAGGCCCCCGCATCCAGGCCGCAGGAGGCGCCGGCGATTCCCTGACGACGGGGGCCCGTACGCGGGCCCCGAATCCGTGCAAAAAGGGCGCCAACCACCCGGGTTTGCGCCCTTTAACAGTGCCGGCACGGCGGGATAATGGCGTACCGCTATGAACCTCGTCACCATCAACGTCGATTCCATCCAGCTCGGCCACCCCCTGCCATTCGCGTTGCGGGGTTCCGACGGCGCGCTGCTGGCCCAGAAGGGCTTCGTGGTGCAGTCGCAGGATGAACTGGGCACCATGCTGGCCCGGGGCCGGCAGCTGTGCGTGGACGTGGAAGAGTCCGGCGAGAGCTACCGCGCCTACGTCGCCCAGCTGCAGCGCATGCTGCGGCAGGACACCAACCTCGGGCAACTGGCGTCCATCAAGATGACTGCCGGTGCCCAGGCCGCCCCGCGCGAGCGCGATGCCCCGCCCTATGTGGTGGACTGGCCCGCCCTGCAGGACCGCGCGACCCGGCTGCTGCGCAGCCCGCATGCCGCCGATTTTCCGGACCGCTTCCAGCCCCTGCATGCCGAACTGGCGCGCAACTGCGAACAGTCGCCCGATGCCACGCTGCTGGCGCTGATCTACCTGTCGGCGCAGGAGACGCGCATGTACAGCGGCACCCACGCCATGCTGGTGGCCTGCGTCTGCATGGTGGTGGCCAAGGAAATGCTGCGCTGGCCCCCGGCCCAGGTGCAGGTGGTGGGGCAGGCAGCCCTCTCCATGAACATCGCCATGACCGAGCTGCAGGACCAATTGGCCCAGCAGACCCAGCCCCTGACCTCGGCCCAGATCACCGCCGTGGAGGACCACGCGGCCCGCTCCGAAGCACTGCTGCGCGACCTGGGCGTGCACAGCGAGTTGTGGCTGGAGGCCGTGCGCCACCACCACCACCGCACCCCGGGTGGGTTCGGCCAAAAGAGCCCCGGCCTGCAGATGGCCCGGCTGATCCAGCGGGCCGACGTCTTCGGTGCCCGGCTGGCGCCGCGCGCTGCGCGCTCGCCCATGCCGGTGACCGCCGCCATGCAGGCCAGCTACTACGACGAGGAACAAAAGGTCGACGAGGCCGGCGCCGCCCTGGTCAAGGCCCTGGGCATCTACCCGCCGGGGGCCTTCGTGAAGCTCGCCAGCCAGGAAGTCGCCGTGGTGCTGCGCCGTGGCGCCAGCGGCACCACGCCGCGCGTGGCCGTGGTCACCAACCGGCTGGGCATGCCCACCGGTGAGCTGATACCCCGTGACACCTCCCAGCCCCAGTGGAAGATCGTTGGCGTGGTCGCGCACAAGGACGTGCGCGTCCAGCTGTCGCTCAACCGGCTGCTCCCCCTCGTCTGAGCCTGCGGCGCAGGCCGGCACCCGCAGGGCCTGCACGGCCACTGCGCCACACCATCCATTGCTGGACGGCACCTCTGCCCAGGTCCACCATGGCGGTCACCTTCCACCCCTTTGCGCGGCTGCCTGCCTGGCCGCTGGGGAGGCGCGCGCATCCGAAAGGTCCCGGGGCACGTACTACTGTGCAGGCAGGCGGCAATCGCAGCGCTGTGGGTTGGGTCCCCCGCGCCGGTCGGGCCGAGGCATCGACCGGCAATTCCACGCAAATACCAATCAGTACAAATAAAAACTTATGTGGACAAAATATGATTCATTGGTTAAATTGGCCCTATCCAACTAGGCAGGTGTCCCCATGACCCAATTCCCGCGCTTTCTGGCCCTGGCCCATGCCACGGGTGCCCTGCTGTTTTTCGGCTTCGCTCCCTCCGCCTTCGCGGCCCCGCCCGAATCCTGCCCAGCCACGCTGCAGCACACCTTCCCCCGGTTGCAGGACGAAAAGCCGCAGTCGCTGTGCCAGTACAGCGGCAAGGTTGTCTTGGTGGTCAACACGGCCAGCTTCTGTGGTTTCACGGGGCAGTACAAGGGCCTCGAAGACCTCTATGCCCGCTACAAGGACAAGGGCCTGGTGGTGCTGGGCTTTCCCAGCAACGACTTCTCGCAGGAAAGCGGCAACAACCAGCAGATTGCGGATTTCTGTGAAAACACCTTTGGGGTGAAGTTTCCGATGTTCGCCAAGAGCGTGGTGACCGGTGCCGACGCCTCGCCGCTGTTTCGCCAGTTGGCCCAGATGTCCGGCCCGCCGCGCTGGAACTTCCACAAGTACCTGCTGGGCCGCGACGGCAAGCTGGTGGACAGCTACACCAGCCTCACCGCGCCGGACAGCAAGGGACTGGTCCGCGCCATCGAACAACAGCTGGCCACTGCACCAACTCGGTGAACGTAATGTTTTCTTTACATTTCTTCAAAAAAATGCAGGAGAAGCTCTGGAACTTCTGCAGAACGCCCTTACTCTATCCACAGCAAGGACGTGTTGAGCGTCCCCCCGTTTTAACGTTGCGAAGCCTTTCGGTCCCACGGGTTCCGACTGTTCTCCTGGAGCGCTTCTCCTCCCTCCCTCTCTTATTCGTTTCGGGACGCTTCGCAACTTTTTTATTCAGCCTGCCGGCCAGAGGGCGCCGGCCATGAAGATCGCCATCGTCGGCTCCGGCATTTCCGGGTTGGCCGTGGCCCACCGGCTGCGCGGCCAGGCCGACATCACCCTCTACGAAGCGGGCAGCTATTTCGGCGGCCACACCCACACGGTGGACGTGACCCTGCCGGGCCCCGAGGGCGACGCCGTGCACTGCGGCGTCGACACGGGTTTCCTGGTCTTCAACGAGCGCACCTACCCGAACCTGATCCGCCTGCTGGCCGACCTGGGGGTGGAAACCGCCAAATCCGACATGTCGTTCTCGGTGCAAGTGCCGCAGGCCCTGGGCGGCGGGCGTACGCTGGAGTGGAGCGGCACGAACCTGTCCACCGTATTCGCCCAGCGCGGCAACCTCATGAACCCGCGTTTCCTGGGCATGCTGCGCGACCTGCTGCGCTTCAACCGTCTGTGCACGCGCTTGGCCGAAGCCCAGGCCGACGCCGCGTTGATGCAGCCCCTGGCCGACTTCCTCAAGGAGCACCGCTTCGGCGATGCGTTCCGCGACTGGTACTTTCTGCCCATGCTGGGCTGCATCTGGAGCTGCCCCACAGACCAGATGCTGCAGTTCCCGGTGGCCACGATGATCCGCTTCTGCCACAACCACGGCCTGATCCAGGTGAGCGACCGGCCCCAGTGGTGGACGGTGGCCGGTGGCGCGCGCCACTATGTGGACAAGATCGTGGCGGGCATCGAAGACAAGCGCCTGGACACCCCCGTGCGCCGCATCGAGCGCGACGCTGCGGGCGTGCGCGTGGTGACTACCGGCAACACCGAGCGCTTTGACCAGGTGGTGCTGGCCACCCACTCGGACCAGGCGCTGGCGCTGCTGGCCCAGCCCACGCTGCAGGAGCGCGCGGTGCTAGGTGCCATCCGCTACCAGGCCAACCGCGCCGTGCTGCACACCGACACCTCGGTGCTGCCCGAACGCCGTGCCGCCTGGGCCGCGTGGAACTACGAACGCGCACCCGAGCGCAGCCGTGAGTCGGCGCGCGTGTGCCTGCACTACCTCATCAACCAGCTGCAGCCCGTGCCCTTCGCGCAGCCGGTCGTTGTCTCGCTCAACCCGGTGGGCGAGATCGCCCCCGACCAGGTGATCGGCAGCTACGACTATGCCCACCCGGTCTTCGACTTGGCGGCCATCCGTGCGCAAAAGGGCGTCGCGCAGCTCCAGGGCCGTGAACGCACCTGGTTCTGCGGCGCCTGGACGGGCTATGGCTTCCATGAAGACGGGCTGAAGTCGGGCCTGGCCGTGGCCGAGCACTTGCTGGCCCGCAAGCCGGCACCGCTGGCGGAGGCCGCCTGATGGACACCCGCACCGCCGAGCCGCTGCTGGGCTTTGGCCAGGTGCGCCATACGCGCCTGCGCCCCCAGCGGCATGCATTTGCCTACCCCACCTTCTTCCTGATGCTGCCCATGCGCTCACTGCGCGCACAGGCAGCCGGGCTGCTGGCCGTGAACCGCAGGGGCGCCATCAGCTTTCACGATGCCGACCATGGCGACGGCCGCAGCGACGCCCAGGGCGGTGCACTCGCCTGGATCGACGAATTGCTGCGCTCCGAAGGCATCGCGGACGCCACGGGTGAGGTCTGGCTGCACTGCTACCCGCGCGTGCTGGGCTACACCTTCAAGCCCGTGAGCTTCTGGTACTGCCACCGCCCGGACGGCAGCCTGCGCGCCATCGTGGTCGAGGTCAACAACACCTTTGGCGAGCGCCACTGCTATCTGCTGGACCAGCCGCGCTACGGCGCCGAGCAGCATGCGCGCAAGGTGTTCCACGTCTCGCCGTTCTGCGACATCAGCGGCGGCTACCGTTTCCGCTTCCTGCGCACGGTGCAGGGCGGGCAGGAGCGCACCGTGGTGCGCATCGACCACGACGACGCCAGCGGCCCGCTGCTGCAGACCAGCGTGAGCGGTACGCTCTCGCCCATCACCCGCGAGACCCTGCGCCAGGCGCTGTGGGGCTACCCGGCGATGACGCTGGCGGTGATCGCCCGCATCCACTGGCAGGCCCTCCGTCTGTGGGCCAAGCGGGTGCGCTTTCACCGCAAGCCCGCGGCCCCCGCCTCCGCCGTGACCCGCTGAGCCCGGCACGCACCGTCCCGAAACCCCTCTTCCATCCGGCCCGCCATGAACAGCACCACCCTCGCACCCGCCCTGCCAAGGGGCACCCCTGCCGCCGCCCGCACGGCCCTGCGCCTGATGCAACGCCTGCAACACGGCAGCCTCACGGTGCAACTGCCCGACGGCACGCTGCAGCATTTCGGCAACCACCATGGCGACGGGCCGGCAGCGGCCATCACGCTCAGGAACTGGAACGTCTGCAAGGCAGCCCTCAAGTCCGGCGACATCGGCGTTGCCGAGAGCTACATCGCTGGCGACTGGACCACGCCGAACCTCACGGACCTGCTGCGCGTGTTCATCGCCAACCGCCAGCAGGTGGAGGGTGTGATCTATGGCAGCTGGGCCGGGCGGCTGCTGTACCGCATCAAGCACCTGCTCAACCGCAACACGCGCGCCAACAGCCAGAAGAACATCCACGCCCACTACGACCTGGGCAATGCCTTCTACACGCTGTGGCTGGACGACACGATGAACTACTCGTCGGCCTGGTTCGAGGGCGATGCCGGTGGCGACATGCGCGCCGCCCAGCATGCCAAGGTGCGCCGCGCCCTGCGCATGGCGGGCGTGCAAGCGGGCGACCGGGTGCTGGAGATCGGCTGCGGCTGGGGCGCGCTGGCCGAGATGGCCACCACCGAGTTCGACGCCTCGCTGACCGGCGTGACGCTGTCCACCGAGCAGCTGGAGTTTGCGCGCCAGCGCATGGACGCGAGCGGCGTGGCCGCAAAGGCCGATCTGCGCCTGCAGGACTACCGCGACATCACCGACGGGCCCTACGACGCGGTCTGCTCCATCGAGATGATCGAGGCTGTGGGCCGCGAATACTGGCCGACCTATTTTCAGGCCGTGCGGCGCCTGCTCAAGCCCGGCGGCAAGGCCTGCATCCAGAGCATCGTGATCGACGACGGCCTGTTCGAGCGCTACATCAGCTCCACCGATTTCATCCAGCAGTACATCTTTCCGGGCGGCTGCCTGCCCTGCCCGCGCGAGTTCCGCCGCGAGGCCGAGGCCGCCGGCCTGCGCGTGGTGGATGAGTTCGCCTTCGGCCAGGACTATGCCGAGACCCTCAGGCGCTGGCGCGAGCGCTTTCTGGCCCAGCGTGCGCAGATCCTGCAGCTCGGCTTCGACCAGCGCTTCCTGCACATCTGGGAGTTCTACCTGGCCTATTGCGAAGCGGCCTTTGCCATGGCCAACATCAACCTAGTGCAGTACACCCTGGTGCGAGACTGAGCCATGGCCATGACGCAAGCCGCCGTGCTCACCCTGGTCCTGGCATTGCTCTGCCCGGGCCTGGCCCTGGCGCAGGCGCCGGCTGCAGCGCCGCTGGCCGGCCTGCGCCAGGCCGGCCAGGGCACGCTGCGCTTCCTGGGCTTTGAAATCTACAGCGCCCAGCTGTGGGTGAGCCCCGGCTTTGACGCCAGCGACTACACCGCCCAACCCCTGGTGCTCCAGCTGGCGTACCAGCGGGATTTCACAGCCGAAGCGATTGCCGGGCGCTCCATCCAGGAAATGCGCCGCGTGGGCCGCTTCACCCCCGCCCAGGCCACACGCTGGCAACAGGCCCTGCAGGCCGCCCTGCCCGACGTGAAGGCGGGCGACCAGCTCACCGGCATCTACCAGCCCGGGGCGGGCGCCGTGTTCCAGATGGGCGGGCAGGTCGTGGGCGAGGTCAAGGACCCCGAGTTCTCGCGCCTGTTCTTCGGCATCTGGCTGTCGCCGCGCACCTCCGAGCCAGCGCTGCGCCAGGCGCTGATCGCTGCACCCTCTGCTGCGGGGACGCCGTGACCGCCGGCGCGCTGCTGCCCTGGCGCCAGGGGCTGGCCTATGGCCTGCTCGGGCTGCCGCTGGCCTTCGTGGCGCTGCCGCTGTACGTGCTGCTGCCCAACCACTACGCCCGTGAGTTCGGCATGCCCCTGGCCACGCTGGGCGGCGTGCTGCTGGCCGCGCGCCTGTTCGATGCGGTCTCGGACCCGCTGCTCGGCCGCTGGGCCGACCGGCTGTTCGAACGCTCGCCGCTGGCGGTTCTCTCCACGGGGGCGATGTCGGCCGTGGTGCTGGCCGTCGGGCTCACCGCGCTGTTCTTTCCCAAGGTGCAGGGCCAGGGCGCGCTCGCGGCCTGGGCGCTGGTCTGCCTGCTGGTCACCTACCTGGCCTACAGCCAGCTCGGCATTGCGCACCAGTCCTGGGGTGCGCGCCTGGGCGGTGACGAGCTGCAGCGCAGCCGCATCGTCGCCTGGCGCGAGGGCGCGGCCCTGGTGGGCGTGGTGCTCGCCTCGGTACTGCCCGCGCTGCTGGGCCTGCCGGTGATGCTGGGCGTGTTTGCGGCCGCCCTGGTGCTGGGCTGGCTGGCGTGGCTGCGCGCACCCCGGCCCGCGCCAGTTGCGCCACACGCCACAGACCGTGCAGACCTTTGGCGGCCCTGGACGCGGCCCGCCTTTCGCCGCCTGCTGGCGGTGTTCGTGCTCAACGGCATTGCCAGCGCCGTACCGGCCACACTGGTGCTGTTCTTCATCCAGGACCGGCTGCAGGCCCCGCCGGGCCAGGAGCCGATGTTCCTGGCCGCGTACTTCCTCTGCGCAGCGCTCTCGATCCCGCTGTGGCTGCGCGCCGTGGCGCGCTGGGGGCTGGCCCGCACCTGGCTGGGGGGCATGCTGCTGGCCGTGGCCGTGTTTGGCTGGACGGCTGGGCTCGGAATGGGCGACAGCATGCCCTTCCTTGCCGTGTGCGCGCTTTCGGGCGTGGCCCTGGGCACCGACCTCGCCTTGCCCGGTGCCCTGCTGGCCGGGGTGGTGGCGGCCGAAGGCGACAGCGGCCAACACGAGGGCGCCTACTTCGGCTGGTGGAACTTTGCCACCAAGCTCAACCTGGCACTCGCCGCAGGCCTGGCCCTGCCCCTGCTCGACGCACTGGGCTACACGCCCGGCACGCGCAGCGCAGAGGGCCTGCAGACCCTGGGCCTGGCCTACGCCGTGCTGCCGTGCGCCTTGAAGCTGGTGGCCGCTGCAGCGCTGTACTTCCTGATCCTGCGGCGCCCCGTTGCCGCAGCCATTCCAACCCTCCAAGGCAAACCATGATGCAGCGACGCTTGTTACTCCTTTCGGCCGCCGCCGTGGCCGCCCCCGTGGCGCTGTCGGGCTGCGCGGGCCAGAACCTGGCCGACTACGCGGCCGAAAAGCCCGTGCTCGACCTGGCGCAGTATTTCAATGGCGTGATCGACGCGCACGGCATGTTCCAGGACCGCAGCGGCAAGATCGTCAAACGCTTCACCGTGGTCATGAACTGCCAGTGGACGGGCAACCAGGGCGTGCTGGACGAGGCCTTCACCTATTCGGACGGCAGCACGGAGCGGCGCATCTGGCGCCTCACCCGTGAGGCCGATGGCCGCTACACAGGCACGGCCGGCGACGTGATCGGCCAGGCCGTGGGCCAGGTGCGCGGCAACGCCTTCCGCTGGAACTACACGCTGGCGTTGCCCGTGGATGGCACGGTCTACCACGTGGACCTGGACGACTGGATGTACCTCATGGACGAGCGCGTGATGCTCAACCGCGCCACCATGAGCAAGTTCGGCGTGCGGCTGGGCGAGATCACGCTGTCGTTCACCCGGCGGGCGCCATGAGCCTGAATCCCCGCCTGCGCGACTGGCAGGGCCGCCGGGCCTGGCTGGTGGGCGCCTCCAGCGGCATCGGCCGGGCCACGGCATCGGCCCTGCATGCGCGCGGGGCCGAGGTCATCGTCTCGGCCCGCAGCGAAGCGGCGCTCAACGCGTTCGCCGTGCAGCACCCTGGCAGCGTCGCCCTGCCGCTGGACACCGCCGTACCGGAGGCCGTGAAGGCGGCCGCAGCCCAGGTGCTGGCGGGTGGACCGCTGGACCTGGTGTGCTACTGCGCAGGCACCTACCACCACATGCGAGCCACGGAGTTCGACCTGCCCGTGATGCTGCGCCACGAACAGGTGAACTACACAGGCGTGCTGCACCTGCTGGCCGCCGTGCTGCCAGACATGCTGGCCGCCGCACAGTCGGGCCGCCCCGGGCATGTGAGCCTGGTCAGCAGCGTGGCGGGCTTTCGCGGGCTGCCCAAGAGCCTGGCCTACGGCCCGACCAAGGCGGCGCTCATCAACCTGGCCGAGGCACTGTACCTGGACCTGCACGGCCTGGGCATGGGCGTGAGCGTGGTCAACCCCGGCTTCGTGGCCACGCCGCTCACCGAGGGCAATGACTTTCGCATGCCCGCGCTGATCACGCCCGAAGAGGCGGCCACGGCCATCCTCAAGGGCTGGGGGCAAGGCGCGTTCGACATCCACTTCCCCAAGCGCTTCACGCGCGTGATGAAGATGCTGCGCGTGCTGCCGTATGGGTGGTACTTTCCGGCCATCCGCAAGTTCACCGGACTGTGAGCCCCATGCCGCCGCCAGACACCACCCCATCCACCGAAGAGGCCGTCACCCGCGTGATCGCCTTTTTCGAGACCCTGGCCCCGGCCGACGTGGCGGCACTGGGCCGCCTGTATGCGGCCGAAGCGCGCTTCAAGGACCCGTTCAACGAGGTGCAGGGCCTGCCCGCCATCCGGCACATCTTCGAGCACATGTTCGTGGCGCTGGACCAGCCGCGCTTTGTGGTGACGGGCCGCGTGGTGCAGGGGCAGCAGTGCTTCCTGACCTGGGAGTTCCTGTTCGCTTTCCGCAATTTCCACAAGGGCGTGGCGCAGACGGTGCGCGGCGCCTCGCACCTGGTGTTCGACGACCAGGGGCTGGTCACGCTGCACCGCGACTACTGGGATGCGGCCGAGGAGCTGTACGAGAAGCTGCCCGTGGTGGGCGGGTTGATGCGCTGGCTCAAGAAGCGCGCCAACAGCTGAGCACAGCCGTCGTCACGGACGCGCTTGCAGACGCAGATGCCCAGGCAAGGGCACGGCACGCTGCAGCACGCCTTCGGCCAGCCACACCGCGCTGTTCCAGGCGCGGCCGGCCACATAGGGCAGGGGCAGTTGCTGGTAGTCGTCGTTGAAGACCTCGAAGCTGTAGTCGCCCCGGTAGCCCAAGCCGTCGAGCTTGCGCACCAAATCGACCAGCGCCTGGCTGTGCACGCCCTCGCCCGGGAACACGCGGAAGTGCCGCGCCGTGTCGATGCGCTCCTGCACCGTGCGCGTCTCCTGCCACATGAAGTCCGACAGCTGCACCAGGTAAATGCGCTCCGGGTCCACGCCCTCCAGGGCTTCGAGCGGCGTGCTGGTGGCGAACTGGTGGTAGGAGTCGATGGCCAGGCCCAGGTTGGGGCAATCGGCCCGTTGCACCGCGGCCCAGGCCTGGTGCACCTCGTTAATGTGCCGGCCCCAGGACAGGCCCTCGAACGCAATGCGGATACCGTGGGGCAGCGCCAGCATGGCCAGCTTGCGCAGGTCGCGCGCAATCGCTTCGGGATCGTCCGTGGCATGCAGCGAAGTGGAACTGCAGGCCAGCAGCACCCGGGTGCCCAGCGCGCGCGCCATGAGGATCATCTGCTGGGCGATGCCCAGCTTGTAGCTGTGCAGGTGGCCCGAGAGCCCCTCGAAATCGCGCAGCACCTGAAAGCCCGTGACGCGCAGGCCGCTGCTGCGCACCGCCTGCACGGCAGCGTCGATACCCTCGGGGTGGCCGACGAGGTCGCGCGCGGCCAGCATGATCTGGCCGAAGCCGGCGGCCTTCACGGCGGCCAGCTTGGCCTCCAGCGGACCGGCGAGGCTGATGGTGTCCATGCCGAAATCGGCGACGTTGCGTTGCATGGCCTGGGCGCGCATGGGGAGTGCCGTTTTCATCGCGGGTCGAGCACCAGCTCGAAGCTGGCGCCACCCGCATCGGCACGCGTAAGCGCTCCTCGGACTTCGCTGTGCACGCCCGTGGGCGATTCGACGAAATCCACCCCTTGTGCGCGCAGGGCTGCCACCGTGGCCAGCACGTCGCCCGTGCCGAAGGCCACGCGCTGCAGCAGTTCGCCGGGGTCGGCATCGAGCGCGTCGATCAGCGGCTCGATGAGCTGCCAGTACAGCGTGCCGCAGGGACTGGCGAGGATGCGCCCCTGCGTGAGCACGCCAAAGCTCTGCTCGGGCGGCAGCTCGGCAAAGCCGAACAGCTCACCATAGAAGGCGGTCCAGTCGGCCAGCCGATCGAGGCCGATGTACTGCACAAGGCCGAACAGGTGCAGGCCGTGCTGGGCTGGCGGGCGTGGGTCCGCCCCCGGTATCGGTACGAAGTCCACGTCGTAGATCGAGAACTCACGGTGCCGGTCGACGAAGTAGATGCGGCTGGTGCCCACGCCGTGGATGGCCGGGATGTTGAGCTCCATGACCTCGACCTCGGTGTGCACGGCCCAGGCGCCGAGCTCCAGCACGCGCCGGTAAGCGGCGGCAGCATTGCCGACGCGAAAGGCAATGGCGGCCAGCACCGGGGCATCACCGGGCGCCTGCGCGTCACGGGCCGGCTCGTCGCCCTGGTGGGCGTTGACGATGATGTTCATGCCGCCCTGGCGGTACAGCAGCACCTCGCGCGAGCGGTGGCGCGCCACGGGCTTGAAGCCCATGCGCTCCAGCGCCTGGCCCAGTGCCTGGGGGCGGGCCGTGGCGTATTCGATGAACTCCACGCCCTGCAGGCCCAGGGGGTTGGGCAGGGTGCCCAGGGATTCACGGTCGGCCGTCATCGGGGGGCTCATGGGCGGGGCTCCTTGTGAAATGGTGAGCGCACCAGGTCAGCGCCTGGTGACCAATTGGCGAAAGTGCGCATCCATGCGCGCAGGATCGGGGGCGACGCCGGTGAACAATTCGAACGCCCCGACGGCCTGGCCCACGGCCATGCCGCCGCCGTCCGAGACTCGGCAACCCAGGGCGCGTGCGGCCTGCACCAGGGCCGTTTCGAGCGGGAAGTACACCACCTCGGACACCCACATGGCGGGGCGCAGCAGGCCCACATCCAGAGGCACGCCGGGCAGTTTGTCCATACCGGTGGGCGTGGCGTGGATCAGCCCCGTGGCCTGCGCCATGGCAGTGGCGATGTCGCTGGCATGGGCCCTCGCACCGTAGAGCGCATTGACGTCCGCCGCCAGTTGCGCGGCGCGCTCGGGCTGCGCATCCACGATGGCCAGGCGCTGCGCGCCCAGCCGCAGCACGGCATGGGCAATGGCCGCGCCGGCACCGCCTGCGCCCAGCAGCACCACATGGGCCAGATCGGCCTCTGGCAAGGCACGTTGGAAACCCCAGGCCCAGCCCGAGCCATCGGTGTTGTGCCCCACCAGCCGGCCATCCTGCACCACCACGGTGTTCACGGCACCCATGGCCCGCGCCTCCTCGGACAAGTCGTCGAGATGCGCGATTACGGCCTGCTTGCAGGGATAGGTCACGTTGCAGCCGGCATAGCCCATGATGCGTGCCGCCGACAGCAGGGTGGGCAGCTGCGCGGGCGAAGATGCGGATCGGTCCAGGTCGATCAGCTGGTAGTGCAGGCGCATGCCGTGGTGCCGCGCTTCTTCTTCGTGCAGCGCGGGCGACAGCGATTGTTGGATGCCTGCACCGATCAGCCCGATCAGTACCTTGCGGGGGCTTGTGGAAGACATGGTGGGAGGGGAGTCGAGAAGCAGGGTGTCCATGGGATACAGGCCTTGCCGCATGGCCTTGGCCGAAGCCGAGACCATGCGGGTTACCGGATTACTTGCCGCCGCGCAGCTTGGCCAGCGTGGCGTAGACCTCCTGCACCGTCTCGGCGCCGACCTTGTCGCTGTGCTTTTCGACCACGGGCTTGACCTTGGCGCGCAGCTTGTCGACCTCGGCCGGCGAGAACTCGGTCACTTGCATGCCCGCCTTCTTGAGCTCCTCCAGCGCCACGTCGGCCTGCGAGCGCGAGACGCTGCGCTGGAAGGTGGTGGCCTCGGCCATGGCTTCGGTAACAGCCTTCTGGTCCGCCGGGTTCAGGCTGTCCCAGAACTTCTTGCTGACGATGACGGCCTGCGGGTTGTACATGTGGCGCGTGATCGTGAGGTGCTTTTGCACCTCGGCGAACTTGGACGAGAGGATGGTCGAGAACGGATTCTCCTGGCCGTCCACCGCCTTTTGCTCCATGGCGGTATAGAGCTCGGGGAAGGGCATGGGCACGGCGTTGGCGCCCAGTGCGTTGAACATGTCGATGTAGATCGGCGACTGGATCACGCGGATCTTGAGGCCCGCGATGTCCTCTGCCTTGGTGATGGGCTTCTTGCTGTTGGTCAGGTTGCGAAAGCCGAGCTCCCAGTAGCCCAGGCCCACCAGGTTCTTGGCCTGCAGCTTGTCGAGCAGCTTCTTGCCGAAGGGGCCGTCGGTGACAGCATCGGCTTCCTGCGGCGAGGCGAACAGGAAGGGGAAGTCGTAGATGCCGAATTCCTTGGTCTGGGCGGAGAGGATGCCCGCGTTGAGCACGGTCATCTCCACCGTGCCGCCCTGCAGCGCCGAGACGGTCTGCAGGTCACCGCCCAGCGTGCCGCCGGGGAAGAGCTTGACCGCGATGCGGCCATTGGTCTTGGCGGCCACGAGGTCGGCGAACTTCTGCGCGCCCTGGGCCTGGGGGTGCTCTTTCTGGTTCTGGAAGGCGAACTTGATGGTGCGCTCCTGCGCGTGGGCACCGGACAACAGCGATGCGGCAACCAGGGCCGTGGCCAGCAGGGTCTTCAAGAGGGTCATGATGAAAGTCTCCTTGATGTAGTGGGTAGCGGAACGGAACGACGACGGTGAAATTTTCAGCCGGTGAGCCAGCGCAGCGGCACCATGACGATGGAGGGGAACACCACCAGCAGGAACATCACGAAGAACTGGGCCAGCATGAAAGGCAGCACGCCACGCGTGACCTGGTCCATGGAGATGCGCCCCACCCCGGCCACGACGTTGAGCACCGTGCCCACCGGCGGCGTGATCAGCCCGATGGCGTTGTTGATGATGAACAGCACGCCGAAGTACACCGGGTCGATGCCGGCGGCCTTGACCACCGGCATCAGCACCGGGGTCAGGATGAGGATGGTGGGCGTCATGTCCATCGCCGTGCCCACCACCATCACCAGCACCATGATGGCCACCAGCAGCAGCGTCTGGTTGCCCATGAAGGGCTCCAGCATGCCGATGACCTTGGTGGGCAGGTCGGCCACGGTGATCAGCCAGGCCGAGACCATGGCGGCAGCCACCAGAAACATCACGATGGCGCTGGTGCGGGCCGAGGCCTGGAAGATGCCTGCCAGTTGGCGCACGCCGATCTCGCGGTAAACGAACATCGCCACCAGCAGGGCATACACGGCAGCTACCACGGCCGCCTCGGTCGGGGTGAACACGCCCATGCGCAGGCCCACCAGGATGATGAGGGGCAGGCCCAGGGCCCAGACGGCTTCGCGCAGCGCCTTGAGCAGTTCGGCGCGCGAAGCCTTGGGCGGGGGCTGTACTTTTTCGTTGCGCACCAGCCACCACCAGGTGACCGCGAGCGACAGGCCCAGCAGCACGCCGGGCACGATGCCCGCGAGGAACAGCTTGCTGATGGACACGTTGGCGGCCACGCCGAAGATCACGAAGCCGATGGAAGGCGGGATGACCGGGGCGATGATGCCGGCCGATGCGATCAGGCCGGCAGAGCGGGCCTTGTCGTGCCCGGCAGCCACCATCATCGGCAGCAGCAGCGAGGCGAGGGCTGCGGCATCGGCCACGGCCGAGCCCGAGACGGCGGCCAGGAGCACAGCGGCCATGATGGCTACGTAGCCCAGACCGCCAGGCACGTGCCCCACCAGGGTCAGCGCGAGCTTGACGATGCGCCGCGACAGGCCGCCGACGTTCATGATCTCACCGGCCAGCATGAAGAAAGGAACGGCCAGCAGGGGAAAGCTGTCGGCACCATTGATGACGTTCTGCGCCAGGATCTGCGCGTCGAACAGGTCCAGGTGCCACATCAGCGCCACGCCGCTGAGCAGCAGCGCATAGGCGATGGGGATGCCGATCGCCATGGCGAGAAGCAGGGATCCGAGGAAGATGGCGACGGTCATGGGCGGGTGTCCTGTGGGCGTGCGGTGCGGCGGATCAGGGGCGCTTGGCAGGCAGATCGGAATCGACCCCATTGCGTTGTGCCAGCGCGGACAACTCCTCACTCTCCTGCACCATGACCAGCTCCTGTTCGGACAGCGGGGTGAAGAGCGTGCGCAGCAGATCGCGCAGCAGGATGGCGATGCCCGAGGCGCCCATGAGCACGCCGCTGGCGTAGAAGATCGCCACCGATGCGCCGGTGACGGGGGCCTCGGTCTCCCAGTTGATCAGCATCTGCGCCCAACTGCCCGACAGCAGCAGCCAAGATACGAACAGCATGGCCGCCTGGGCCAGTGCCAGGCAGGCGCGCTTGCCGACGGGCGGCAGGCGCGACACCAGCATGTCGGTGCCCAGGTGGCCGTGCTCGCGCAGTGCCACGATGGAACCCATGAAGGTGAGCCACACGAACAGCCAGCGCGAAAGCTCTTCGGAGATGGTGATGCCCGAGTTGAGCGCATAGCGCGCCACCACGTTGCCGAAGACCAGCACCACCATCAGGGCCAGGCAAAGGCCTCCGAGCATGTCGAGCAGGCGGGTGTATCGCCCCAGCAGGCGGTCGGTCCATTCCAGCATTGCCAGTCTCCGGTCGTTGTGATCGAGATTTTGTACGAACTGGTTAGTATTTAATCCAGGTACAAACCCTGATCCCCCGCAGCCGGGGCGTGGTTGCCGCGAAAGCTCAGGGGCGCAGGAAGCGCACGATCATCTCGACGATGGATTCGCGGCGCTCGGCCATGGCGGCCGGCGAGTCGAGCGTGCGCTTGAAGATGGCGCCGAAGGTGTGCCGGTTGGAGACGTTGAAGAAGCACAGCGCCGAGATCGACATGTGCAGATCGACCGGGTCCACGTCGGGCCGGAAGACGCCTGCGCCCACGCCGCGCTGGTAGACCTTGTGCACCGCATGGATGACCGGGATGTTGAGCTCCTGGATGGTCGTGGAGCGGCTGATGTACTCGCCGCGGTGCATGTTCTCGTTCATCACCAGGCGGATGAAGTCGGGGTTGGCCAACTGGTAGTCGAAGGTGAAGCCGACCAGGGTGCGCAGGGCCTGCTCGGGCGCCAGGTCTTCCAGGTGCAGCTCCGACTCGATCTGCCGGATGCGGCGATAGGCTTCCTCCAACACCTTGACGTACAAGCCTTCCTTGCTACCGAAATAGTAGTAGATCATGCGCTTGCTGGTGCTGGTGAGCGCCGCGATCTCATCGATGCGGGCACCGGCCAGGCCTTTGTCCGCGAACTCCGCCGTGGCCACCTGCAGGATGTTGGCCATCGTGCGGTCGGGGTCGTTCACGCGTACGCGCTCGGCACCGGGGGTGGCCGCAGCCTCGCGCGCAGCGCGTTGCCGCGCCGGGCGGCTGGCACTGGCGGATGGCTGGGGATTTTGAACCGTTTCGTCCATATGCGCCAAGCATACGGCAAGGGCCAGCCCCTCTGGCCCCTCCGGTGCGATCAAGAGGGCTTGGTGTCTGCGAAGCTCGGGCGCTGCATGAGCTTGTCCAGCAGCTTGCCCAGGTTGGGGTACTCGCTGCGCCAGGCTACGTCCGGGAAGCGGAATTCGAGCCAGCCCAGGGCGCAGCCCACGGCGATGTCCGACAGGCTCAGGTGGATACCACTGCAGTAGGGTTTGTCGCCCAGGCCCTGGCTCATGGACTTGAGGCTGTCGTTGACCTTGCGCATCTGGCGGTCGATCCAGGCCTGGCTGCGCTCGCTGTCCTTGCGGTGGGCCCAGGTGGCTTCCAGGCGGGCGAGGATGGCCGCGTCCACCACACCGTCGGCCAGGGCTTCCCAGGTCTTGACCTCGGCACGCTCACGGCCCTGGCTGGGGATGAGCTTGCCCACAGGAGAGAGGGTGTCCAGGTACTCGACGATCACGCGCGAGTCGAAGACGGCCTCGCCGCCTTCCATCACCAGGCAGGGCACCTTGCCCAGCGGGTTGGAGGTGGCGATGCTCGTGTCGTCGGCCCAGACGTTTTCCTGCACGAACTGGTAGTCGAGCTTCTTTTCGGCCATGACGACGCGCACCTTGCGTACATAAGGGCTGGCGGAGGCTCCGATCAATTTCATGGGGTGGTTTCCAGTGCGCGGGATAAGCTGACGTTACACGACCGATTCTATCGGCTGCGCCCCCTGGCGCCTGTCCCGCAAGCCCCCCGCATGGGGGATACCAGAACGCGCAGGAGCGCCTGTAGCGGCCTGCCACGAGAGCTGCAGCGCACTGGTGCAAATTTGCAACAGCTTGTCTGCGGCGCACCAGGCCACCGGGTGCACTGGGCGGATTGGGGTTTCCCCGTGCGTGCAGCCTACAATCTGGCCCCATGAGCCTGTCCACCATCACTGCCCTGTCGCCGCTCGACGGCCGCTATTCCAACAAACTCGCCGCCCTGCGCCCCATCATGAGCGAGCACGGCTACATGCACCGGCGCGTGCAGGTGGAAGTGGCCTGGTTCATCGCGCTGTCGGACGCAGGCTTTGCCGAGTTCAAGCCGCTGACTACCGGCGCGCGTGCCTACCTTTTGGGCCTGGTGAAGAATTTCTCGGAAGCCGATTCGGCCGCCATCAAGGACATCGAGAAGACCACCAACCACGACGTGAAGGCCGTGGAATACTGGATCAAGAGCAAGTTCGAGGCGCGCCCCGAGCTGGAAAAGGCCGCCGAGTTCGTGCACTTTGCCTGCACCAGCGAAGACATCAACAACACCAGCCATGCGCTGCAGTTGCGCTCGGGCCGAGACCAGGTCGTGCTGCCAGGACTGGACCGCGTGGTGCTCAAGCTGCGCGAGATGGCCCATGCCTACGCCGACGTGCCCATGCTCAGCCGCACCCACGGCCAGACGGCCAGCCCCACCACCGTGGGCAAGGAGATGGCCAACGTGGTGGTGCGCCTGCAGGCCGCCTGCGAGCGCATTGCCGGCGTGAAGATTCTGGGCAAGATGAATGGCGCCGTGGGCAACTACAACGCCCACATGTCGGCCTGGCCCGATTTCGACTGGGAGGCGTTCAGCAAGAAGGTCATCGAAACCCCCGAGCCCCTGGGCCTGGGCCTGACCTTCCAGCCCTACAGCATCCAGATCGAGCCGCACGACTATATGGCCGAACTGTTCGATGCCGTGGCACGTGCCAACACCATCCTGGTCGACCTGTCGCGCGACATCTGGGGCTATGTGAGCCTGGGCTACTTCAAGCAGCGCCTGAAGGCCGGCGAGATCGGCTCCAGCACCATGCCGCACAAGGTCAACCCCATCGACTTCGAGAACGCCGAAGGCAACCTGGGCCTGGCCAATGCGCTGCTGCGCCACCTGTCGGAAAAGCTGCCCGTCAGCCGCTGGCAGCGCGACCTGACCGACAGCACGGTGCTGCGCAACATGGGCGTGGCCCTGGGCTATGCCGCGCTGGCGTATGCCTCGCTGCTGACCGGCCTGAACAAGCTGGAGCTCAACGAGGAAGCCCTGGCCGAGGATCTGGACTCATCCTGGGAAGTGCTGGCCGAGCCGATCCAGACGGTGATGCGCCGCTTTGGCGTGCAGGGCGCTTACGAGAAGCTCAAGGAAGTCACGCGCGGCAAAACCGTGACGGCCGAGGCGCTGCACGGGCTGATCCAGTCGCTGGAAATCCCGCAGGCCGAGAAGGACCGGTTGCTGGCGATGACGCCGGGCAGCTACACCGGCAAGGCAGCAGCGCTGGCCCGTCGGGCCTGAGCAGTTTCTGCCGCAAGCCCTGAGCCCAGCGGCCCAGGCGCGGCATGCCCGCGACGAAAATCGCCTGTGCCCTGTGGCGCATGGTGATTTCCTATTTTCACGGCCTCTGTTGCCTGCACACGGGCATGGGCAGCGGTCAATTGTTGTTCAGTGAGACCGCATGGCCATCAAATCCACCATCTTCAAGGCGAATCTGCAGATCGCCGACATCGACCACGGCTATTACGCGGACCATGCGCTGACGCTGGCGCGGCACCCGAGCGAGACCGACGAGCGCATGATGGTGCGCCTGGCGGCGCTGGCCATCCATGCGCACGACCTCAACGACATCTGCAATGGCGACGGCACGCTGGCCTTTGGCGCCGGTCTGTCGGACCCGGACGATCCAGACGCGTCGCTGACCGATTTCACGGGCAGGAAGCGCGTGTGGATCGAGGTCGGCCAGCCCGAGGACAAGCCGCTGACCAAGGCCTGCAGCAAGTCCGACAGCGTGGTGGTGTACTGCTTCAACCACGCGGCCGAGATCTGGTGGAAGGGCATCGAGACCAAACTCTCGCGTCTGGAAAAACTGCAGGTCTGGCGCATCCCCACTGAGGCATCGCAGGCCCTTGCGGCCCTGGCCGAGCGCAGCATGCAGCTGCAGGCCACGGTACAGGAGAGCGCCCTGACGCTGAGCAGCAATCTGGGCAGCGTGGTCGTGGAGCCGGTGCGCTGGAAGTAGGGCGGTAGCGGAGCCCGCTCCGCTCAGTCCAGGGGCATCAGGGCACCACAGTGCCAGCACTGCTCGAAACCACCTTCCACCGTCTCACCACAACGGCACACCCAGTGGCGCTGCGGGATGTTCTGCAGGTCCTGCAGCAGGGTGCGCGCACCCGTGGCGTGCTCATCGTATTCGAGCCAGACCTCGGGCAGGCACTGGTCGGGCGGCAGGTGGCCGGCGGCGGCACCCAGGTACTGGCGCTGCACCGAGGCGGTCATGCCGGCCTCGCACAGGATGTCGGCCCAGAGCGTGGCAATCGCGATGTTGGGGGCCTGGGTCAGTCGCAGCATGGCCCCACCATACCGGTTTGGGGGCGCGGCGTACAGGGGCCGCTATGCCTGGCGGAGCCGGCTCCGTGCCGGGGGCACCGGTAAGCCTACAGCGGCCTCTGGCACCGGGGCCTTCGCCGATGGCCCTTCTGCCGCGCGCTCCGAGTACCGGTTGAAACGCCAGGCCGAGTGCTCCAGCGTGATGCGGCGCCACACACTGCGCTTTTCAGCTGCGGTGTAGGCGAGCCAGTGCTGCACCTCGTCGAAGCTGCGGCCGCAGCCCTTGCATTGGTCATCGCCCTGGCTGGTGGAGCAGATGGCGATGCACGGGGTGTCGGGCGTGGTGTCGTACCAGGCCTTCCATGCCGCCATGGCCTCTGGCGGAAAGCTGGCCTCGTCCGCCTCGTCCTCGTGCCAGTAGACCATCAGCGCATACACCTCGGCCAGGGCCCGGATCTGCGGCGCCAGGGTCATGCCATCGGGCGAGGGGGAGCGCTCGCGCCAGTGGTTGATGGCGGCTTCGATGTCGGTGATGTGGATGGACGAGGGGGGCATAAAAAAAGACCCCCGCCAGGTTCTAACCGGCAGGGGCCCGGAGCATAACCGGCCTTGCCCGGCATGCGGGCAAGGAGGTTAATCGGCTCAGTTGTTGCCCAGCGCAATGCCCTCACGCCGCGGATCGGCACCACCGGCGTAAGTACCCGCTGCGGGGTTGCGCGAGAGCAGGCCGGCATTGCCGTTGGCACGCACGCCGTTGAACACCACGCCGTGCAGGCCGCTGGCAAAGGTATCGGTCTGCGCCACGGTGTGGCCACGGGCCCTGAGGCCATCGCGGATGGCGGCCGTGTCGATGACCGAGCCCTTCTCGATGGAGGTGGTGGCGTTGGTCTGCGCGCCGAAGTTGGGCAGGTTGATGGCCTGCTGCACGTTCAGTCCCCAGTCGGTCATGCCCAGGATGCTCTTGGCGGTGTACTGGATGATGGCGCTGCCGCCGGGCGATCCGATGGCCCCTTCGAAGTCGCCGGTGGCGGCATTGAAGATGATGGTCGGCGCCATGGAGCTGCGCGGCCGCTTGCCAGGCTGCACGCTGTTGGCGATGGCCTTGCCGGCGGAGTCTGTGGCGGTGAACGAGAAGTCGGTGAGCTGGTTGTTCAACAGAAAACCGCGCACCATCTGCAGGCTGCCGAAGCCGTTTTCGATGGTGGTGGTCATCGATACGGCATTGCCCGAGGCATCGACGATGGACAGGTGGGTGGTGGAAGGCAGGTTCAGCGAGCTGTCGGCACCGCGGGATGCCACCACGCCGGGAGGCGTGCCGGCCACGGGCGTGCCGATGCTGCGCTGCATGTCGATCAGGCGCGCACGGCCCTTGAGGTAGTCGGCATTGATCATGCCGGCCTGGGGCACGGCAACGAAGTCCGGGTCGGCTACATACAGGGCGCGGTCGGCATAGGCCAGGCGGTAGGCCTCGGACACCACGTGCACCGAGTCGAGCGTGTTGGGCTTCATCGCCGCCAGGTCGAAGCTTTCGAGCATGCCCAGGGTCTGCAGCACGGCGATGCCGCCCGAACTGGGCGCGGGCATGCCGCAGACGCGGTACTTGGTGCGGTACACGCCGCACACGGGTTCACGCACCTTGGCGGTGTAGTTGTTCAGGTCGGACAGCGCGAGCTTGCCGGGGTTGGTGGGGTGGCCCGAGACCTTGGCCACGATGTCGGCGGCGATGGCGCCCTTGTAGAACGCATCCGCGCCGCCAGCGGCAATGGTGCGCAGCGTGGCAGCCAGCTCGGGGTTCTTGAGCAGGGTGCCAGTGGACTTGGCCGTACCGTCTGCCTTGAGGAAGTAGCTGGCGCCGGGTTCGCCCTGGGCCTTGATGCGCGCGGCCGAGCCGGCGATGGAGACGCTCATGCGCTCGGAGATCGCAAAGCCATCTTCGCTGAGCTTGATGGCGGGATCGAAAAGGTCCTTCCACGGCAGCTTGCCATGCGCCTTGTGCGCGGCTTCGAGCATGCGCAGCACGCCTGGGGTGCCCACGGAGAGACCACCGTCCACCGCGGTCAGGAAGGCCAGCGGGTTGCCATCGGCACCGATGAACAGGTTGGGCGTGGCAGCCATGGGCGCAGTCTCGCGGCCGTCATAGGCCAGCAGCCGGTTGGCGCCCTTGTCGAAGTGCAGCATGAAGGCGCCGCCGCCGATGCCCGACGATTGCGGCTCCACCAGGTTGAGCACCATCTGCACGGCAATGGCCGCATCGATGGCGCTGCCGCCCTTGGCCAGGATGGCGGTGCCGGTCTGCACGGCCAGCGGGTTGGCCGCAGCGACCATGTCCTTGTTGGCATAGGCGATGGTCTTGGGCGTGTAGCCCGAGGGCGGCTCGGGCGGCACGTACTGCTCCACGGGCTCGGCGATGGGGTTGTCGTTGCTGCCTCCGCAGGCAGCCAGAGCGGCCACGGCGGCTGCGCTGAGGAGGGCGAGCTGCCAGCGGCGCCCGGTAGTGGAGATGGTCATGGGTCTCGGTCCTCGATCCAGTGGGGAAAGGCGGGGATGCAGCCTGCGGGTGGTGCAGATGCATGGCGAAACACATGATAGTCACGGTTTTGTCACACCGCAAAGGCAAAAAGGTGCCGATCAAAATGCGTGGCGGCATGTGCTCGTTATCCCTTGGGTGCCAGCCGGCCGCGCTCTGCGGGGCTTGCGTTCACGGCCGGGGGATGGTCCAATTGCGGCTTCGAAGGGGAGTAGCTCCCGCCACGCACCCGCACTGCGCCCACAGGGCACAGCCATCGCGTGGCATCGGACCTGTCGTCAATACGAAGCGAAACACCGCTTCCGGCAGGCCGGGTGCAGCGCGCAGGAAAGGCGCTGGGCCGAGCAAGACCTTTGATGGGCCCTCTGTGGGCTGATCAAGGCCGCCCTCCCGATTCGACGACCCGCGCAACGCGGGCGAGCCCTTGATCCTCCGACCGCAGGCCCTCTATCCCCCGGATGGACTTGGCGCTACATTGTCGCCAAGCCCTCCTTTTATCTACCGATATTGAGGAATTTATGGAATTTTTGGCTTCGCCCGAATTCTGGCTCGCGCTGGGACAGATCATCATCATCGACATCCTGCTGGGTGGCGACAATGCGGTGGTCATTGCCCTGGCCTGCCGCAAGCTGCCCCCCGCTCAGCGTACCAAGGGCATCATCTGGGGCACGGCAGGCGCCATCGTTCTGCGCGTGATCCTGATCGCCTTCGCCATGACCTTGCTGGCGCTGCCATTCCTCAAGTTCGTGGGCGCGGTGCTGCTGGTGTGGATCGGCGTCAAGCTGCTGGCCCCCGATGAAGATGGCCACGGTGACGTGCAGGGCAGCGACAAGCTGCTGGCCGCCATCAAGACCATCATCGTCGCCGACCTGGTGATGAGCGTGGACAACGTGATCGCCATCGCTGGCGCTGCACAGAACGCGGGCGAGCACCAGTTCCTGCTGGTGGTGCTGGGCCTCCTGATCTCGATCCCGATCATCGTCTGGGGCAGCCAGCTGGTGATCAAGCTGATGGAGCGCTTCCCGTTCATCATCACGCTGGGCGGGATGCTGCTGGGCTGGATCGCTGGCGGGATGCTGGTGACCGACCCGGTCTTCTCCAATCCTGACAAGTGGCAGTGGATGATCAAGATCCCGCAGACCGACATGATCAGGTATGGTGCAAGCGTGGCAGGTGCCTTGCTGGTGCTGGCGCTTGGCAAGATGATCCTGGCACGCCGCACTGCCACTGCCGCCCCGGTGGAACACGGTTGAGCGGACTTCAATGACCCCATGGGCTGACTGCGGGGCGCTCGCCGAGCGCCTTTGGCGGCAGCCCCCGACCAGGGAGCTTACGCATATGGACAAAGTCATCGTGTACGTGGACGACGCAGCCCATGCACTGCAGATCCTCGCGCCCCTGTTTGCGCGCGGTTCGGCGGGCAATACGCACTGGGTGCTGGTGGCGTGCGCGCCACGCATGACCCATCGCATCAGCAAGTGGGTCAGCCACAGCGCGCGCGAAAACTGGCGCGCCAAGTGGGCCGACAAGCTGTTCGCCCAGGTGGTGCCGGGCCTCAGGGCCCACCCCGACCACGTCACCATGGTGCTGGCCAAGGGCCCGCTGCCGGAGCTGACGGACCGGCTGCAGGCCGACATGGGCAGCACCAAGGCCCAGGTGGTGGACGCGCGCCGCCCCAAGCTGGACGCCATGGCACCCGACGCGGCAACCACCGTGCCGACCGGCAATCGCTGGGCACTTCCCGGCACGCTGGGCAGCCTGTTTGCCAGCGTGGGTTTGCTGATGGTGCTGGGCACCGAGTAACCAGCAGGCTTCGAGGGGAAGGTGGTCGGAGTGTTCCGGCCGCCTGCGCGCCCCTTTTTGCCACAGGCCAATGCTATCCTGTGGCCCATGATCCGACTTCTTCTGAAATGGCTGCTCAGCGCCGCATCGCTGCTGTTTGTGGCCTATGTCTACAGCGGTGTGGTGGTGCAGAGCTTTCCGTCGGCGCTGATCGCGGCCTTCGTGATCGGCCTGTTCAATGTAATCTTGCGCCCCGTCCTCGTGGTGCTGACATTGCCCGTGACCATCGTGACGGTCGGGCTGTTCCTTTTTGTCATCAACGCGCTCATGTTCTGGGCTGCGGCCAGCGTGCTCGATGGCTTCCAGGTCACCGGATTTGCTGCCGCGCTGATCGGCTCGCTGATCTACTCGCTGCTCGGCGTGGTGATCGAATCAGCGCTCGGCGGCCTGTTCACGAAGAAGTGATTCCATGGCCTTGAGGCGGGTGTCGATGATGGACGCCTCGAAGTGGTCCACCGACGCACCGCTGCGCTTGGCCAGGTCTTGCCCCGCCTTGAAACGGTCTACCGCTGCGGCATAGTCATAGCGCGTGGCATGGGCCTCGGCCTCGGCACGGACAGCGCGCAGGGGCTGGCCGTTGGCCTGCCACACGGTGGCCATCAACTGCCACACGGTGGCGTCCCGCGGGTGGTTGGCGATCCAAGTCTGCAGCGCCCCGGTGACCTCGCCCGAGCGGCCGAGCTTGACCAGCGCGCGGGTGCGCAGCAGCAGCTCCGGCCGGTGGTCGTTGGCGGCCCCAGCAGGCAGCGCAGCGAGGGCCGCGTCTGCATCGCCGGCGGCCAGTTCGATTTCTGCCTTGAGCAGTTGCGCCAGCCGCTGGGCTGGCAGGTCGCCACGGACCTGCGCCTCCAGCAGCGCCCAGGTCGTGCGTGCCGCCTTGGCATCGCGCAGCTGGCTGCTCCCCAGGGCCGAGGCATAGAGGATGGCCGCCTTGCGCGGCGCGCTCTGACTGGCAAAGCCGGTGCTGGCCGGTTCCGCGATCCACTGGCGCTGGGTGTCCACCCCGGGATTGGAGAGCACCCGCGCCCGCGCGGAGGCCATGGCGTGCTCCTGCGTGGACACGGGGGCGGGCTGTTGTGCCTTGCCCGGCGGCAGGCGTGACTGCATGTCGGCCATGCGCTGGGTGGTCAGCGGGTGGCTGCGCAGGTAGGGCCAGGAGCCGTTGTCGTTGATGCGGTTGGCCTGCTGCAGCTTGTCGAACATGCTCACGAAGCCCTGGGGAGCGAACCCCGCAGGCTCCATCAGCCCGTAGCCGACGCGGTCGGCCTCGCGCTCCATGTCGCGCGAGAAATTGAGCTGCGTCTGCATGGCCAGCGCCTGCCCCCCGACCACCATGGCCTGCGCGGCACCCGGGTTCTTGCTGGCCGCCAGGGCCCCGAGGATCATGGCACCCAGGAGCAGGGGCGTCTGTTTGCTCTGCTGCGCGATCAGCCGAGAGATATGGCGCTGGGTGACGTGGCTGAGCTCATGCGCCAGCACCGAGGCCAGTTCGTCGCGCGAAGTCACCACGCCGATCAGGCCCAGGTGCACGCCCAGGTAGCCGGCCGGCAACGCAAAGGCATTCACCGAGCGGTCGCGCCCGAGCAGAATCTCCCACGCAAAGCGCTCGTCCAGCTCCGGCGAGAGTTCACCGCGCTTGCGCGCCGCATCCATCAGCGGCAGCCACAGGCTCTGGACATACTCGGACAGCACAGCATCGTCGATATAGTCCGGGTCGCGGTACAGCTCGCGGATGATGCGGTCACCCAGTCGCCGCTCCCCACTGGTGGTGAGCTCGCTGCCGTCGCCCAGGGTGGGGAGTTGGGCGTGGGCCAGACGCACAGGGAGAATGGCCGTACTGGCCAGGGCGAGCACCAGGGATGTCACCACCGCGCGCGCACGCCAGAGGCGGTGCGCCCGTGGGACCTGGCGCCCGGTCCCCACGCGGATGTCGCTTGAAGCCAGCGTGTGGGCCGCACCAGGGTGGTCGCCCGCTGCCGGGCCATATACAGGTTCGATAGGCAGGGTGGGGAGGGTCGCCACGCTTGGGATTTTCCGCATGGACCGTATGATGCCCTGACGCTCCAGTGTTTCCCCGAGGATTCAACTGGTTACCAAGAAATCGCCTGCCGCCTGCCATAGCCGTCTCCGGCAAAAGATCCCATGTCCAACCCTGATCAGACCTCCACGCCAACCCTCACTCACTTCGATGCCCAGGGCCAAGCCCACATGGTGGACGTGGGCGCCAAGCCCGCGACCCACCGCATCGCGGTTGCCACGGGCCGCATCGAGATGCAGCCTGCCACGCTGGCCATCATCGAGGCCGGCACCGCCAAGAAGGGCGACGTGCTGGGTATTGCACGGATTGCCGGCATCCAGGCGGCGAAGAGGACGAGTGATCTGATTCCGTTGTGCCATCCGCTGGCATTGACGCGGGTGGCTGTGGAGTTTGAGGTGGCTGGTGTGCAGCATCCTGGCGTGATCGGGATCGCCTGCACGGCCACCGTTGAAACCGTGGGCCAGACGGGGGTGGAGATGGAGGCAATGACTGCGGTGCAGATTGCCTTGCTGACGATTTATGACATGTGCAAGGCGGTGGATCGGGAGATGGTGGTGGAGGGAGTGCGGTTGGCCGAGAAGCGTGGTGGCAAGTCCGGAGAATACATCCACTGCGGCCATTCTTAACCTCTCATCGTGAGAATTGATGCTGCACGAGCAGCAACTACGGCTCCAATATTATAAACCGCATTGCAAAATTCCAGCGCAGTATTCTATACTGTAAACCAATATTTAGGTACCCATTCGGATGGGATTGCGTGCGCGACAACCGTCTTGATAAAATACTCAACGGCATTCGGATGGTGCATATTTAGCGGGCATATTTGCGAGCACCCGATTCCCCAGTCCACGGGCCGTGGCCACGGCTCCGGTTGCACTCGTACAAGCCCAATCAATCGGTCCTATTGCCGCGGCAACCGGTACGGCGTTATTTGCATTCGGGGCTAAATTGATATAGGCGCCATTCAAAGAGATCGGCATCCCATTACCAGCCGTAGCTGAAACCGCAATAGAAATAACCCATGGAGAAGAACCTGCCGCGCAGATTGCGGCGGTTGGCGCAGCGGTTCCCGCCCCCACGCAATAATTCAAAACGTATTTTGAAGATTTTTGGATTGGCGGTATATTATTAAGAGCGCCGGCAGCAGCATCTAGCCCGGTGGTACTATCGGAAAGAAAAGCTTCGCTCATTATTGTTTTCGCAGCCGAGCCAGCAAGAATAACCTCGCTGATTTTTGCACGTATAGTATAGTCCTGGTATGCAGGGAGAGCAATTGCGGCCAATATTCCAACGATTGCAACCACAACCATCAACTCTATGAGGGTAAACCCTTTGTTGAATAAACGCATTTTGTAACCTCGATTAGGTAATTTAATCAAACGCCACCATCAAGAACTGCAAAACCCATCAAACCTCGAAAAATGGAATTCACATAATCAATAGAGTGCTTCACCATATTTGAATTCCGTTAACATGTTTTGATCTGTAACTTTTTCAAACTTCCGAGTCGCGGCCTTCTGGGCTAAATCCAACTCAACAAAAGGCTCGTTCAGAAATTCATCAATTTTTGAAATCGAACCGGAATTGAAAAATTCTTTGCCCTGGATTTTTAGTGCTGAGTACAAATCTTTTATCCGGCGCGAATTCTTTTGAGCGCGAAAGTCAAAATTGGCGGCATATACAAAGTTTTTATACCTATAAACATTGGGAAATACATTGGCAGCCGTATAAAACGCATCGCCTGAACCCGTCGCATTGAATGCGAGTATTGCCCCCTCTGCCATTCTATGTTTCACTATTTCCATGAAATCTGAAGAAAGAAGCAAGCTGGAGTTGGCACGCCAATGCCAAGTTGTGTTCATAATCACAACATCATATTTTTGATTTTTATTGTTTCGAAGCCATCTTCGTGCGTCGTCCACCACAACGTTCACTCGCGGGTCCCTGAGGGCCTCTGATTGAAAGGGGTATGCCTTGGCTGCATCCAAGTACCCTGGATTGATCTCTACTACATCAATATGCTGAACATCTTGAAATGTATTTACCAAGGCTAGCCATGTTCCGATTGAAAGACCGACCATCAGAACTCTTTTTGGCTCCGGGTGCAAAGCAACGGCAAGCA
Organism: Acidovorax sp. LjRoot118; assembly: GCF_964253575.1. Lineage (NCBI taxonomy): Bacteria > Pseudomonadati > Pseudomonadota > Betaproteobacteria > Burkholderiales > Comamonadaceae > Acidovorax > Acidovorax sp. LjRoot118. The sequence continues at coordinate 6,385,955 of NZ_CAXURB020000001.1, read as the reverse complement.
GTGGTCGTTGAAGGCCATTCGTATTCAAGCCCGGGTCCAAGTTAGTTGTTCCATCATATACATTTCCGCCAAAAATCGCATCGTCTCCTTCCTTCTTGTGAATAATGGTAATTATTCCGTGGCGATTCTCTACAATGGTCTTTGCCCGGCCCGGGTTTTGATTTGCCATTTGCACTAGTTCATGCGGGTCCTGCTTCATGGTCAGCACAACAAGAATTACTGTCACAACAGCAAAAAACAACGTCGCCAAACTTCGGTGGTGAGCTTTCAAAAGAAGCAAAGAAAGGACCATGGATGCGATCAGTTGAAAAACACCGATGATGGCAAAGCTATTCTGGAGGCTGAACGAGTCTAAGAGTAAGTAACCCGTTACCAGCGGTCCAAGTGCAGCACCGAGCACGTTTGACGTATAGACTGCTGCGAACCTGCGCCCCTGTTTTCCCTCGTTTCCTTGATCAGCCCCTAGATGGTGAGCAATTGGAAAGATGAAGGCAATGACCACTGAAGAGGAAGAAATCACCAAGAATGCGCTCAATGGATCTTCAATACCGTGAGAGGTCATCCATCCAAACAAAGCAGGCAACATGAAAGTAAGAATTCCCGCAAACCCAAGCAGGATGATAGAGTATTTCCAAAGTACGGAATGATCTGCATTCCTCTTGCATGCGCGACTGCCCATGTGTGCACCAATTGCAATACCAATCAGATACGCCATGAGGACGAAACCGAATGCAAGCGGTATCGAGTATCGAGAAAACCCATACAGCCTAACCCAAAGTATTTCGACACTTAGACTTGCAAAGCCACAAATAAATGACAAAACGGGTGCATATTTATTATTATTGATCATGTTAATGCTCAACTCGAGTTGACAGCAAAACAGCGGTCAGAGCCAAAAGAGAAACAAGGACATTTCCAGAAGCAGCTGCGAGAATGCTGTGAGAAATCGTCAGAGCAGGGAACATGACGAAAGGCACAATTGCGGCACCAACAGCAGCACCCATAGTATTTACAAAGTAGAGCATTCCCACAGATACCCCGATATTTTCTTTTGACTCGTTGATCAGCAAGGTCAAAATAGGAAGCGTCATACCCATCAAAGTCGTTGGAACGACAAGGAACAAAAAGGAAATAACTGAGCTGACGCCGATACCTCCGCCTGCAGCCGCAAGGTAGTAATCAATCATTGGCAATGTAATCACAGTAGCTGCGCCATAGGCAGCGATTGACAACTCAACCGATATGTATATTTTTAAACGCATGGACGAATATTTATCCGCAACCCATCCACCAATCATTCCACCAAAACCAATACCCAGCATGAACACGGAAACCACGATGGTGACGGAATCCATGTCTACTCCAATTATTCCATAGAGCGATCTTTGCCAACAGATTTGATAGACAAGAGCGCTCACCCCTGATACAAAAAAACTCACCAATATTAGCACCGTGACCATAAAATCCCCAAAAATTCCATCCCAGATAATCTAGCCAGCCGAAATAAAGCAGAAATTTCTTTTTTTCGCTGAGTCAAAATTAATCAAAGCGCCGGAGACGCCAACCAATCGCGTCTTTTCTCGCCCCCCCTGCTTCTCCAAGAGATTCTCGCTATCATTTCTACCCAATACATTAATACCAGAAATTTCAAGAAGCGTGGAAGAAAGTGCTCCGGTGGTAAATGGTGCATTCTTGTTCGCGAGCAACTTTTCCCAGATGTCTCCTCTTACATTCCGCATCTCAGCGCTGAACCAGACAATGAGAGGAACATGATAAGCAGACTCAGTAAAACGCGAGGCGTCTCTGTATTTACATTTACCGCCAGGTAAATCAACCCCATGATCCGAAAAATATGCAACAACAGCCTTGGAGGCGCTCTTACTTACAAGACGTATTACTTCCGCTAAAAAGTAGTCAGTGTAAACCACACTATTGTCATAGCTGTCATTCAGCAACATCTCCTCTGAGACATCCCCACCCCTAGACTCATCGAAAATTCCAAACTCCTTGGGATATCTCTGCTTATAGTCAAAATGACTACCCATTGTGTGAAGAACTACTAATTTTTTTCCATTTTCTTTCAACACTTCAGCCAGAGGACTGATCAGCACCCCATCGAAACTCCCCGACGAATCGAATGTAGCCGGATTGAAAAATCTAACGACTGCAGATTCTCTTGCATGAACGGCAATTGAAGAATCAAACTTACCAAAGGGTGCCTGATTAGAGTACCAATATGTTTTGTATCCGGCCTCTTTAAATGCAGTGATAAAGGATGGGTCTGGATTTAAATCAACACTGCCATCAGGTCGCAATGCCGGGCGATTCGACAAAACACCAGGAACTGCACTTCGTGTAGCCGTTGACAATGCAATCACGTCCCCGAATACGACCATGTTGCTTTCTTTTGAAAGGCGTGGATTTGTTTCCCGTTCGTAACCGAGCAAGCTCCATCGACCAGCGCTAGAAGACTCGCCGACAACGATCACAACTAATTCTGGCATTTCCACATGTTGCGATAGCTTTATATTGACCTTCTTACTTGCTATTGCGGCCTGCACTCCTGCCATCTTTTTCTCTTCAATGCCGTATTGTTGAAATGCTACGACTATATTTACTGGAAAAATATCGAGCCACTGCTGACTCCACCCTTGGGCAACACGACCATCAAACGGATTAGACGAATCTTTTTTAGCAATCCAAGGCGGCATCCCAAGATTAGCGTAGGAGATAAAAATAATGAGAGGCAAGGCGGTAAGCGCCAGCAATCTCGTCTTCTGTGGCCACTCCAACCCTTGACGGTATGATGCCAACAAGGCCGCGCAATAGACACCAATCCAAAGTGATGAAACAGGAATCAACTTTTCGCCATATGCCAGGAAAAAATTGACCGTTTCGGCCGCGGATGTTTCCAATACCAGCGCCATCGATTGCGGAGATACAGGCACACCTAAATTGATGCGCGACCAGAGTTCGATAGGCACCAGGATTGCCAATGGTAATGCCACCAGGAGCCCGATCCATATCTTCTTCAGCACGGAAAAAAAGACAACCAATATGGATGAAGAAAAAAACAGCGCTTCACCATATCGGATATATTGAGTTGGAGTTCCGTCAAGGGTAGCCGTCAAACTAGCCGAAACAAATACCCCACAGAGGGCATAAAATAATAGCCACGCAAAATTCCGCCTGGCATTTTCCATTGAGAGGGAAGGCATACGGCTACCCTCTATTCTCAAAACCCATCGACATGGGAATAGCCGCGAATTCGCGCTGTGACGGGGTCAATAATTACCACCCAATCTGTGGACTTGCGACTAACGAGAGGCAGCCACCGAAGTTCATCCGGATTTTTGGTCTCAGAGTCCAGCGCAGTTTGAACAGCCTTTTGTAGAGAATTCTGCAGAACGTTCGATTGATCCGGTCGTCGAGCATTTAAATCGACTACAGATCGGGATTTCACAAGAACTTCCGGCACTTGCGATTGATAATCCTGCCACCAACTTGGCCGTTGACCTGGCTCAACTCCCTGAAGTGATGCATCAATGCTCGCAAATTTTTCTTCCCCAGTGTGAGCACGCCTTGCCGCGAGCACGCGAGGCGCCGATAGCGTCCAGGGATTGACCCATTCAGGCCAGCGATCAGCTTCAGATTCATCCAAGTCAGCATATCCAACTGCTCTGAATCTATCCACTTCAAAAACGATCGCCAAAGGATGAGTTTGACTAAGAGTATGAACTCCGTAGCCGAGAGCTGACAATTGAAGCACAAGGATAAATCCCAAGTCCATCAGCAGTTCTTTCTTTTCCTTCTTGGGATCAAAGACAATCAATGTCAATATCGGTCCGCAAACTACATCTACGCACAGTACCAGTAGCAGAATCCCCATCCCTCCCGATATTTCTCCCCAAGGCTGAACAAACCAGGTAGAAAATGCAACATAAGCGAGCAAAAAAATAACAATACCTGAAGCCACCAAATGGGCTCCCGCCGCCCGCATGGCAAACAACCAACGATTGCTGCTGAAATTGAAACCGCGCATATCCAATTAATTTTCCAAAAAAAATGCCCGCGAATGCGGGCATTTCATACCTCATCCGCAACTAGCGAATAATTAACGGCATTCAGATGGTGCGTACTTGGCTGGCAGGCCGTTGGCTGCATCCAGAACCTTGTTGCCCAATCCGCGCGCGGTGGCCGTAGCATCAGTGGTGCTGGTGCATGCCCAGTCGATGGCGCCTTGTGCAGTCGACGAAGGAGTAAGCTTTTGCACGTTGGGCGAGAAATTCAGAACCTTGCCATTCAAGCCCGTGGGAATACCATTGCCCGCAGTAGCAGCAACCGCTACGGTGATGTTCCATGGGGAAGCCGTTGCGATGACCACATCGTCAACATACTTGGATTGCTTCTGCGAAGAGCTAACCGCCGCATAGGCAGTGGCTGCAGCCGTCAGACCGGTAATACCGTCCGTTTGGAATGCTTCGGACATCAGCGACTTGGCAGACGACGCAGCGATAACGGCTTCCGAAACCTTCGCGCGCACCGTGTAGTCTTGGTAAGCAGGCAAAGCGACAGCAGCCAAAATACCGATAATCGCCACAACGATCATCAATTCGATCAGGGTAAAGCCCTTTTGCATGGAACGCTTCATATAAATTCTCCTGGGAGTCGGTTGCAAGTGAACACCTGTCGAAAATTTCTCCAGGCTGACTCCACATCAGCAGGTTCCGTGCCACCCCTCTAACACTGCGTCACCGGGCCTGAACCGCTCCCCCAAATGGGTCATTTGTCACCAAAGTGTTTCCCCACCACCACTGAGGGCTTCATCGCGACATTCTTGTCACACCACAAACGTCACCATCTGCAACACAGTCGTCAGAACTCGAACTCGTCCCCTGCCTTGAGCCAATAAATGTCATGCGGAGCGGCCCCCCGGAGCCCCGCGCTCTGGTCGAAGCGGCGGATCTCTTCCATGATCAGCTCAGTCTCTGACGGCTTGGTATGGGTGATGTAGATGGGGCAGCACTTGCCGGGCGTCAGTTGGGCCAGTTCCTGCGCCAGGGTGTGGGGTGACAGATGCAGGCTGCGCTGGGCCAGGGCGGTTTCGCGGTTGCTGAAGGCGGTCTCGATGACCAGCATGGTGACGGGCAAGGCATTGACGCGTTGCCAGAAGTCCGGGTTGCGGCCCGTGTCACCGCTGAACACCCACCAGCCAGTGGTTCCGGCCACCGCGTAGCCCACGGCAGGCACCGTATGCACGGCAGGCAGAACCTCCAGGTGCACGCCTTCGACGTGCAGTCGCTCCCCTACCGAGATCGTCTGGTACTGCAGAAACGGCTGATCGGGCGTGGGAATGCGGCTGAAGTCCGGCCAGATGACATTGTTGAACATATGCGCCTGCAGGGCGGCGATGGTGCCGGGCAGCGCGTGCACCTGTACCGGGCTGCTGCGCAGCGACGACACCGCATCCAGCATCAGCGGCAGTGCCGCAATGTGGTCCAGGTGGGAATGCGTGAGGAACACATGATCGATGCGCCGCATTTCGTCCAGCGCTAGGTCGCCCACCCCTGTCCCTGCATCGATGAGGATGTTGTCATTGACCAGGAAGGAGGTGGTCCGGCAATCTTTGGCGATGGCCCCGGAGCACCCCAGTACGCGAACCTTCATGTCATGCAGTCCTGTTTGTTCCGTCTGTCTCTTCTGGCTGTCTGTTGTTCGTCTGCGTCTGCCGGCTACTTGGTATCGAATTGGGTGGCACCATCCCAGTCCGGCTGGAAGGGTAACACCCGCAGGGCCTCCATGCGGCCGGCATACAGCGAATACAGGATGCTCGCAGGTTGCAATGCCTGCAAATTCTGCAAAAGCAGGGCACATGCATCCCATTCCTGGGCCCGGTAGCTGGCGAGGAACTCGTGCCACAGGGCCAGTTGCTGCTCCCGCTCGGGCGACAGCGGCTCGGCCACCGTGCCCACGGGCGTGTAGATGGTGACTGCCTGGGCCTTGCCCTTCACGCGCACCCGGTCCAGCTCCTGCCAGATGAATCCCGGGGCCATGGCACGGGTCGTGTCGCTGACCACCACGGTCACGCCGTAGGTCTTGGACAGCCCTTCCAGACGGGAGCCCAGGTTGACGGCGTCGCCGATCACCGTGTAGCTGCGCCGGATGTCCGAGCCCATGTCCCCCACGCACATGGTGCCGGTGTTCAGGCCGATGCCCACGCCGATCTCCGGCAGGCCCTTGCTGCGGTGCTCTTCGTTGAGCTCGGCCACGGCCCGCACCATGTCCAGCGCGGCCATGACCGCCATGTGGGCATGCTCCGGGGTCACCACCGGGGCCCCCCAGAACGCCATCACGCAGTCGCCCATGTACTTGTCGATGGTGCCGTGCCGGCTGCGCAGGATATGCGTCAGGCGGCTGAACACGCCATTGAGCAGCGCCTGCAGCTGCAACGGCTCCATGCGCTCCGACAGGGCGGTAAAGCCGCGCATGTCGCAGAACATCACCGTCAGTTCCTGGTTGGTAGCCTGCATGCTGTAACGCTCGGGCTCCTTGACCATTTCGTCCACCAGCTCGGGCGGCACATAGGTGCCGAACAAGGTGGCCAGCTCCCGCTTGGACCGGCTTTCCACGAAATAGCCGTAGACCATGTTCAGCGCGAAGGCGGAAAGCGCCATCACCAGGGCCGTTGCCAGGGGCATGACCAGGCCATGCGCCAGGTACAGCCAGAGATTGCCCCCCACCAAGCCTGACACCAGGGCCGCACTGAGCAGTACCGCCCACCCCGCCGTCAGCAACGGAAGCAGCAATGCCAACAGCAGGCCGGAAAACAACAGCTGAAGCACGTCAAAGCCCCGCGCGTATTCCGGCTGGACGATGTTCGTGCCGTCCAGAAAAGCCGACAGCACATTGGCATGCGTCTCCACACCAGGATAATTTCTTGCCACGGGAGTCGCGCGCAGATCCACCAACCCGGGTGCAGTGGATCCGACGAGCACCATGCGGTCCTTCAGACTGCCCGCCGTCAGCCGCCCTTCCAGTACATCGCTGGCCGAGATGTAGCGAAACGACCCTCCCGTTACATCGCCCAGACCGCGGTAGGGCACCAAGGCGGTCAGCCTGTCGTCGACCGGCAGCGTGAGGGAGCGTCCGCCCGTGCGCAGAATGAGGCCCTGCAGCACATCATGGTCCCCCTCTGAGCGTGCGTAGAGCGGATACAGGTCCGGCATGCCCAGTGCGGTCCGCAGCATGGCCAGGGCCAGCGACTCGTAGTAGCGCCCCTGGTACTCCGCCAGCAGCGGCAAGGCGCGCACGATGCCATCGGGGTCGGTGGCGGAATTGAAGAATCCGGCCGAGGCAGCCGCCAGAGCGAACGTCTCTACATTTCCGCCATAACCGACCCAGGAGGTAGAAGCGAGGGGACGCCCCCGAAGGCGTTCCACAGGCAGCGCAGGTTCGGGCAAAGCGCCCCGACTCCGGCCATCGCGGTCACTGGTAAAGTAGTACCCCAGCACCACGGGCCGACCCCGCAGCGATTCGGCAAAAAGCGCATCGTAGTCCAGCGACGGTGCCAGACGGCTAAGCTGCTCGGAAAAGCCGGGTTGCCCGCGCAAGGGACCATCGGCCAGGCGCCGCAGGTTCGCTAGGCCCGAGCTGGAGTCAGGCTCCGCGAAGAGCACGTCGAAACCGAGCACCGCAACCTGCTGGCGCTCCAGCAGTTCTGTGGCCAAGCGGGCCATCTTGTCGCGCCCCCAGGGCCATCGGCCCACACGCTCCAGGCTGTGCTCATCGATATCGACGATGACGATGCGCTCGTCCATCGTGCGCGGCATGGTCGCCAGCAAGCGGGTGTCGTAAACAATGCTCTCAAGCCGGTCCAGCACCGGCAGGTGCAGGATACCCACCACATGCAGCAGCGCAAACGCCAGCGGGAGCATCGTCACCGCCATGCGACGCCAGCGGCGCGCCAACCAGTGGGCGATCCGTTGGCGCATGGACCTAACCCGGCAGTGCCTGGTGGTTCATGGCAATGTCCATGGCACAGGCCGGTTTGGGTAGCCGGAGGCCAGCGCGCCCGTCAGGTCTGCTCGAACTGCATCTCGGTGCCTGCCAGCTCCAGCTTGTCGCCGTGCTTGAGCGGCACCGGCGACAGCCCGATGGCCGAGCCGTTGAGCAGCGGCATGTCCGGGCCTTCCACATGCGCCAGCACGAAGCCGTGGTGGCGCTTGGTGATGGAGGCCACGGCAACGCCCGGCTTGCCAATGGTGGTCACCACCTTGAGCAGCGAGACCTCGCGCCCTGCGGCTGCGCCGGACATGACCTTGATCACCGCCGTGATCGGTGCGGGTGGCGGGGCACCCGGCAGCCCTGCCGGGCGCGATACGGCGCCCAGCGGCGGCACCATGCCGGGCTTGAAGATCATGGTCTTCTCGAAATTCTCGCCCTCGGCCTCGTGCAGGAAGCGGATCTTGTACTTGCCCACTTCCACCGTATCGCCATTGCGCAGCTCCTGGCGCTTGACGGCCTTGGCATTCACGTAGGTACCGTTGGTGCTGCCCAGGTCCTCGATCTCGACGTCATTCCCGACCATGTGGAAGATCGCGTGCTCGCCGCTCACCGCCAGGTTGTCGATCACGATATCGTTGTACGGCCTGCGTCCAAGGGTGGTGCGGTCCTTGGTCAACTGAACTTCCTTGATGACGACGCCGTCGATCGAAACGATCATTCTGGGCATGATCCACTCCTGATTTGAGATTTGTTATGGGCCGGCACCGTCATGCAGCACCCAGCAGGCGGGACATCAGGCTGCGCTTCTTGCCCCCCGCACCAGCCTGTACCAGCAGTACGCTAACGTTATCACGACCGCCGTGTGCATTGGCGGTATCAATAAGCAATGTGGTTTTTTCCTCCAGCGGGAGGGATGCACGCACCATCTCCGCCAGATCGGCATCGGACACCATGTCCGTGAGCCCGTCCGAGCACATCAGGAACAGGTCGTGCGGCGCCACCTGGAATTCATTGACTTCCATGAGCACATTGGGCTCCACGCCCAGAGCGCGGGTGACCAGGTTGCGGTTCGAGGAGATCGCCGCCTGGTGCGGCGTGAGGATGCCGGCATCCACCTGCTCCTGCAGCCACGAGTGGTCACGCGTGATCTGCTGCAGCACTCCGCCGCGCAGGCGGTAGCAGCGTGAATCGCCGATGTGCCCAAGAATCAGCCGGGATCCCTGGAAGATGCCCGCCACCAGCGTGGTCCCCATGCCGGCGTACTGCGGGTTCGAAAGCGACGCCCCCAAAATGGCATGGTTGGCGTTTTCCACGCAGATTTCCAGCGCTCGGCGCACATCCGTCGCCTGGGGGGTACTGCCGGCCTGGGACAGCCAGCGGGCCATTTCCGTGCGGATGAAGGTGGTGGCCATGCCGCTGGCGACTTCGCCTGCGTTGTAGCCCCCCATGCCATCGGCCAGGATGGCCAGCTGGGCATCCCGGTCGATCGCGACGGCGTCTTCGTTGTTGCTGCGCACCCGCCCCCGATCGGTGCGCGCAAAAAAATCGTAATTCATGGATAAAGCGGCACAGGCCTCATCGGGCGCTGGATGGCGGCAGCGAAGAGTCCCTCTGTGCAGGATATTCCGTCACTGTTTCCTGAAAGTCCGCCATGTCGTTCCGTGTTGCCTTGCGAGCCGCATCATAGACGACTGTCCGCTGGTTTGTGCCGGTTTCAGCGGCTACCAGCGCTGCCAGTGCACGCCGGATCTCGGCCGCAAACTGGCGCCCCGTCTGGTAACGGGCTTCGGGGCGTTTCATCATCGACAGCGCCACCACCTCAGCCACCTCGGCCGACAGCTCGGGCCGCAGCGTGCGCACGTCGGGCGCCGGCACGCTGGCAATCTTATGCATCAGCTCGGGCATGGAGGCTCCGCGCAGCGGCAACGAGCCGGTGAGCATCTGGAACAGCGTCACGCCCAGCGAATACAGGTCCGAGCGCCCGTCCACCTTCTTGCCCGCCAGCTGTTCGGGCGACATGAAGCTCGGTGTGCCCAGTACCAGCCCCGTGCGGGTCTTGCTGGAATCGGTGATGCGCGCAATGCCGAAGTCGGTCACCTTGACCGCATCGGTCGCCGCGTCGAACATGACGTTGGCCGGCTTGATGTCGCGGTGCACCACCTGGTTGGCATGGGCATAGTCGAGCGCCTCGGCCACGCGGGCCGCCACCGACAGCGCCAGCGGCACCGGCAGCAGGTTGCCCTCCTTGCAGAAGGGCGACAGGTCCGTCCCCTTGAGGAACTCCATGGAGATATAGGCCAGGTCGTGCTCCTCGCCCGCATCGAAGATGGTCACGATGTAGGGATGCTGCAGGCGCCCCGCCGTCTCGGCCTCGCGAAAGAAGCGCGCACGGGCGTCGATCAGCCCGTCGCCCTCGAACTCCTGTCCCAGGGCCAGCGTCTTGATGGCCACCATGCGGCCGATCTTCGGATCGCGCCCCAGGTACACCACGCCCATGGAACCCTTGCCGAGCTCCTTAGTGATTTCGTAGCGGCCCAGCATGGGCAGACCGATGGTCGCGTCGCCCGGCAGGCGCGGCGTGGCCGGTACGCTGGGCATGGGCATCGGTGCCGAACTCGGTGGCGGCGCCGTGTCGGGCTGGCCCGAAGCCGACTTGGCCCGGGCGCGCATCTTCCGGTAGCGGGTCTTGGCGTCCTTGTACTGCCTGTCGTGGCGCAGGATGCGCTCGTACACCAGTTTGGCCATGGCGTAGTTGCGCTTGCGCTCAAAATCCTGTGCCAGGTGGTACAGGTTGTCCTTGAGGGCCTCGGTCATCGGCAGGCGGCGAAAGTGCTCGAACGCCTGCTCCAGCTTGCCCTGGCCATGCAGCGCCAAGCCCAGCATGCGCTTGGACTCGGCTGCCTCGGCAGACTTCGTGCGGGAGGCGCCCCCGCCACCGCGCAGCTTCAGCGCCAGCATGGCGGCCTGACCCACAGCCACCACCAGCGCAGCCCCCAGCAGCGAGAAGGAGATCAGCGCGTGCTCCAGTGCCAGCCACTGGGCCCCGGCCAGTGCCAGCAGCAAGGCCATGCTCACGGTCAAGCCGGCCAGTGCACTCACCTGCGGCAACGCCAACGCCAAGTACAGCACTGCCGCCACGATCGCCAGCCAGGCCACCGGCAGCGCCCAATCCGGCGCCGTCACGGCATGGCCCTGGCGGATGGTCGACACCATCTGCGCCAGCACCTCCACCGGGTACAGCGACTGGCCGCCTGGCGTTGCCAGGGGCGGCGCCTGTGCGGCCGAAGTGAAACCCACCAGCACGGTCTTGCCCTGGAAGCCGGAGGCGCCTGCCGGAGACAGCACCTGTGCGAACGCGGTCCGGGCAAACACCGGCTGGCCGCCTTCCGGCGCATGGAACAGGGGCCGCAGCACCGACGTACTGTCGGTCGCAATGCCCAGGCTGCCCAGCCGCAACCAGGGCGCAGCGGCCTGCAGGCGCAGATCGGACGCGCCCAGTTGCAGGCTGCGCAGCACCGTCAACAGCGCGACCGATGGCACTGCGGCGCTGTCATGCGCCAGCAGCAGAGGCATCTGGCGCAGCACACCGTCGGGGTCAGAGTCCAGCTGCAGGTGGCCAATGGCAGATGCCGCCGCACCCAGGACCGCGGGGGGATGCCGCCCCGAGGCCGCAGGCACGGCATGCTCGCCCGGATTGGCCAGCGCGCTGCGGCGCACATACGGCGGCAGCGGTGTGGCAGGGCCGGTCGCCGCATACTGCGACACCAGCACCACGTTGCCTGCGCGCTGCATGCTCGCAGCCAGCCGCGCATCGCCCGACAGGGCGGCGCTGTCCGCGCCAGGCACGCCAGCCGCCTGTGGCTCGCCAGACACGGCGGGAGCAGGAAGGGGCAAGGGGCGGGCCGGCGTTTCCGGCAGCGGCATGGTGTAGACGATGGCCCGGGCGCCGGCGGCCGTGAGCTGGTCTACGAAACGGGCGTGGACCTCGGGCTGCCAGGGCCAGGGCCCCAGGGTCTTGAAGCTGCGGTCATCGATGCCGACAACCGCCAGGTCTGCAGCGGGCTCGGCCGACGTGCTGCCGACGGCGGCGTCGTACATGGCCAGATCCAGCCGGTGCACCCAGCCCATCGCGCTGGCCACGGCCACCACGACGGCGGCCACCAGTGCGCAGACAAAGCCATCGGTACGCCACCAAACCAGCTGCTGTCCCGATGTTGTTCTGCCCACTTGCAATCGATCCACGGAGGTAATGAGATACCTTTAGAAGCAATTTCCAAGCCCGGCCCCGGGCGGCCCTTGGCGCGCCCCAGACCCCATGGTCGCGGCCCTTGCCTGCCGTTCTTGTCGCTGGCACGCAACGCTCGGCGCTGCAAGTGCCATTTTTGTCAGGTCGAGGCGGCCGCGCGGCTGGCGCGGCGCTGCCAGAGCTTGCCACCGCCCACCACCAGAATGGCGCCCAATGCCGCAGCCACATAGTGCAGCGAAGGATGCGCCGCCACCAGGCCCTGCAGTGCCGTATCGCCAGCGATGGTCTCGCCCGCCACCCAGCCAATGAGGGCCGCGCCCAGCACCACGATCACCGGGAAACGCTCCATCAGCTTGATCATCATCGTGCTGCCGAACACCACCAGCGGAATGCTGATGGCCAGGCCCAGCACCAGCAGCGTGGTGCTGCCCTGGGCCGCTGCAGCCACGGCGATCACATTGTCCAGGCTCATGACCAGGTCGGCCATCAGAATGGTACGCACGGCAGCCATCAGGCTGCCATAGGTCTTGGATTCGCCTTCGTCCTCGTCGCTTTCGCTGAGCAGCTGGAAGCCGATCCACAGCAGCAGGCAACCGCCCACGATCTGCAGGAAGGACAGGGCCAGAAGCTTGGCTGCCACCACTGTGAGCAGCACGCGCAGCACCACCGCTGCGCCGGAGCCCCAGAACACTGCCTTGCGTTGCTGCTCAGGGGGTAGCGAGCGAGCCGCCAGGGCGATCACCACCGCGTTGTCACCCGAGAGGATGATGTTGATCCAGACGATCTTGATCAGGCCGATCCAGAAGTCGGCACCTTGCAGAAATTCCATTGTCGATGACTCCACTGTTATGAATGCAAGAAGCGCCCGGAACCGGGGTTCCGGGCGCTTCTTTTTTTGGAGCGGCCAGTGTATCGGGCACTTGCGCCCGATGCGTCCGTAATTGTGCTTACGGACGGGTGTGCTTACTTCAGCTGGGCCTTGAGCAGCTTGCCCAGTTCCGAGGGGTTGCGCGTGATGATGAAGCCGGACTCTTCCATGATGGCCAGCTTGGCATCGGCCGTGTCGGCACCACCGGAGATCAGCGCGCCGGCGTGGCCCATGCGCTTGCCGGGAGGCGCCGTCACGCCAGCGATGAAGCCCACGATAGGCTTCTTCATGTTGGCCTTGCACCACTGGGCGGCTTCGGCTTCATCGGGTCCGCCGATTTCGCCGATCATGATCACGGCATCGGTGTCCGGATCGTCGTTGAAAGCCTTCATCACGTCGATGTGCTTCAGGCCATTGATGGGGTCGCCACCAATGCCCACGGCGCTCGATTGGCCCAGGCCCACTTCGGTCAGCATGGCCACGGCTTCGTACGTCAGCGTGCCGGAGCGGCTCACGACGCCGATGCGGCCCTTGCGGTGGATGTGGCCGGGCATGATGCCGATCTTGATTTCGTCGGGCGTGATCAGGCCGGGGCAGTTGGGGCCCAGCAGCAGCGTGCGCTTGCCGCCGGCGGCTTCCTTGGCCTTCATCTTGTTGCGCACTTCGAGCATGTCGCGCACCGGGATGCCTTCGGTGATGCAGATGGCCAGGTCCAGGTCGGCCTCGACGGCTTCCCAGATGGCGGCAGCAGCGCCTGCGGGCGGCACGTAGATCACCGACACGGTGGCGCCGGTCTGCGATGCGGCTTCCTTGACGGAGGCGTAGATCGGGATGTTGAAGATCGACTCGCCGGCCTTCTTGGGGTTCACGCCCGCCACGAAGGCATTCTTGCCGTTCGCGTATTCCTGGCACTTTTCAGTGTGGAACTGGCCGGTCTTGCCCGTGATGCCCTGGGTGATGACCTTGGTGTCTTTGTTGATGTAGATCGACATTTGTGTTCTCCGGGCTTACTTGACGGCAGCAACGATCTTGGTCGCAGCTTCGGCCATGGTGTCTGCGGCGATGATGGGCAGGCCGGACTCGGCCAGCATCTTCTTGCCCAGCTCTTCGTTGGTGCCCTTCATGCGCACGACCAGCGGCACGTTCAGGTTCACGGCCTTGCAGGCCGTGATCACGCCGGTGGCGATCGTGTCGCACTTCATGATGCCGCCGAAGATGTTGACCAGGATGCCTTCGACCTTGGGGTTCTTGAGCATGATCTTGAAGGCTTCGGTCACCTTCTCGGGGGTGGCACCGCCGCCCACATCCAGGAAGTTGGCCGGCTCGCCGCCGAACAGCTTGATGGTGTCCATGGTGGCCATGGCCAGGCCCGCGCCGTTGACCAGGCAGCCGATGTTGCCGTCCAGGCTGATGTAGGCCAGGTCGAACTTGGAGGCTTCCACTTCGGCCGGATCTTCTTCGTCCAGATCGCGGAAGGCCACGATTTCAGGGTGGCGGAACAGCGCGTTGGCGTCGAAGTTGAACTTCGCGTCCAGCGCCATCAGGTTGCCCTTGGAGTCGCAGTTCAGCGGGTTGATTTCCACCAGCGACGCATCGGTGTCCATGTAGCACTTGTAGATCTTCGCAAAGATGTCCACGGCCTGGTCGATGGAAGCGCCGGTCAGGCCAATGGCTGCGGCAACCTTCTTGCTTTGCTCGACGGTGATGCCGGTCAGGGGATCGATCATCTCGGTGATGATCTTCTCGGGCGTGGAGTGGGCCACTTCCTCGATGTCCATGCCGCCTTCGCTCGAAGCGATCAGCGCGACCTTCTGCGTGCCGCGGTCGGTGACCAGCGAGACGTACAGTTCGTTCTTGATGTCGGCGCCGTCTTCGATGTACAGGCGGCGGACCTTCTGGCCTTCGGGGCCGGTCTGGTGCGTCTTGAGCTGCATGCCCAGAATTTCGCCAGAAATGCGCTTGACGTCGTCGATGGTCTTGGCGACCTTGACGCCGCCGCCCTTGCCACGGCCACCGGCGTGGATCTGGGCCTTGACGACCCACACGGGGCCGCCGAGTTTCTGGGCTGCTTCGACGGCTTCTTGCACCGTGAACGCGGGAATGCCACGCGGAACGGGCACACCAAAATTGCGCAAGATTTCCTTGCCTTGGTATTCGTGAATCTTCATGAGGTCTCTCTCAGGGAAGGGTGGTAGTTACCCGTTTACCATGAACAATTGTCTGGCCGCGGGCTTGGGACATGGCAACCGGCGACTGTATCATGCTGCGACGCACCATCCCCTGTGCCTAACACGTACAGCATTGGCGTCCATCCATTCTTACCCCCGGCAGTCCACGCTGCCAGACCAGCAGGAGCACCCCATGTCCAGAGTCTTTATCGATGGCGAAGCCGGCACCACGGGCCTGCAGATCCGTGAACGCCTGCAGGCCATGCCCGAGGTCGAGCTGGTCAGCATTGCACCCGAATTGCGCAAGGACCCGGCTGCCAAGCGCGACCTGATCGCGGGCGTGGACCTGGTCGTTCTGTGCCTGCACGACGACGCCGCGCGCGACACCGTGGCCATGGTGGACGGCATCGAGCAATCCACCGGCCGCAAGATCAAGATCATCGACGCGAGCACCGCACACCGCACCGCGCCCGGCTGGGTTTTCGGTTTCCCCGAGCTGGCCGCCGGCCAGCCCGAGGCCGTGGCAGCCGCGAACCGCGTGGCCAACCCCGGCTGCTATGCCACCGGCGCCATCGCGCTGCTACGCCCCCTGGTCGATGCCGGGCTGGTTCCCGCCGACTTTCCCCTGGCGCTGCCCTCGGTGAGTGGCTATTCGGGTGGCGGGCGCACCATGATCGAGGCCTACCAAAAGGGCGAAGCGCCGCTGTTCGAGCTGTACGCCCTGGGTCTGGCGCACAAGCACCTGCCGGAGATCATGCACTACACCGGTATCACCCGCCGGCCCATCTTCGTGCCCTCGGTGGGCAACTTCGAGCAGGGCATGCTGGTACAACTGCCCCTGCACCTCGATACCCTCCCCGGCGCGCCCAAGACAAGCGACCTGCACGACGCCCTGGCCGCACACTACGCCAAGAGCAACACCCCCGAGCAGTGGGTCAGCGTGCTGCCCGCCACGGCCGACGGCAAGCTCGATGCCCTGGCGCTCAACAACACCAACAAGCTGGAGTTGCGCGTGTTCGCCAACGAGACCTACCGCCACGCGGTGCTGGTGGCGCGCCTCGATAACCTGGGCAAGGGTGCCAGCGGCGCCGCAGTGCAGAACCTCAAGCTCATGCTGGATCTGTGATTTTCTGCACGCCGGGCGGGCCAGGCACGGCCCGCGCCATGGCGTGCACGGCACCCCGCCACCCATAATTGCGCCACACCGGGCCCCTGCCCCGGTGAGCGAAAGGGCTGGCATGAAGACATCTCCATGGTGGGTGGCTGCGGCCCTGGTGGCCACACTGGCAGGGCCCGCCTCGGCCCAGACCCGGGTGCCGGCACAGGACATCAAGGGCCTGACCGATCCCGCAGGGCTCAAGCGCTACGCTGGCTCGGTGCTACTGTACCGCGATGACGCCGCCTACGATGAACTGCGTTTCCCCGCCGCCAAGGTGGTCAGCCAGAGCGACGACAAGCTGGTGGCGCCCCGCAGCCTGGACCGCGCCGGCCAGCGCACCGCGCTGCAGTACGTGGCGCCCGCCGGCCGCTCCTCGCTCGAAGTGTTGCGCGGTTACCAGCAGGAGCTCAAGGCCGCCGGCTTCGAGACCGCCTTCGAATGCGCAGGCGATGCCTGCGGCGGCTCCAACATCTTTGCCTACAGCCTGCCGCGCTCCCTGCTGCCCGGCGGCTGGGCCGGCAAGGTGGGCGACAACAGCCCCGCCGCCTGCGCCTCGGGTACCCTGGCCGACCTGCGCTACGCCCTGCTCGACAACAAGGCCACCGGAGTGGGCATGGCAGTGATGACCTGGAACCCCGACATCACCTCGGCCTACTGCGACGAGAAAGAGTTCCAGAAGCGCACCACCATCACCGTGGTACGCGTGGAACCCAAGGCGCGCGAACAGCAGATGGAAACGCTGTCGTCGAGCGAGATCGCCAAGGGGCTCGATGCCAACGGCAAGGTCGCCATCTACGGCATCCTGTTCGACACCGGCAAGGCCGACATCAAGCCTGACAGCAAGGCCTCGCTGGACCAGATCGGCGCGTTGCTCAAGCAACAGGCCGGCCTGAAGCTCCATGTGGTGGGCCATACCGACAACGCCGGCAACCTGCCTGCCAACATCGACCTGAGCCGCCGCCGCGCCGATGCCGTGGCGGCAGCGCTGGCCAGGGACTACGGCATTGCCCGCGACCGGCTCACCGCCAACGGGGTGGCCAGCCTGGCACCCGTGGCTTCCAACGGGTCCGACGCAGGGCGCGCCAAGAATCGGCGCGTCGAACTTGTATTGCAGTGAGCCCGCCGGCTCAGGCCTCGTCGTCTTCAGCAGCACCCCGTATCACCCGGTGCACCACGTCCCCTGAAAAGCCCCGCGCCATCAAGAATCGCACCTGCTTGGCACGCCCCTGCGGATCGGCCGCTGGCTCGCCGAAGCGGCGGCGCCACACCTCGCGGGCGCGCGCCAATTCCGTGTGCTGCAACTGCGCCAGGGCCTGCTGCACCACCTCGCCGCCCACGCCCTTGGCCTGCAACTCCTGGCGGATGCGCGCGGCGCCCATGCGGCCGGCACGCAGGTTCACGACCGAGGCCACCACGCGCTCCTCGCTGATGAAGTCCTTGTCCTCGAGTTCGGCCAGCACGGCTTCGAGGTCCTCCCCCTCCTGCACGTGCGGGCGCAGCTTGCGCAGCAGCTCGGCGCGTGAATGCTCGCGCTGGCCCAGCAGCCGCAGCGCGCGGCCTTTGAGGGAAAGGGTGGCAAAGCCCATGGGTTTCGATCCGCAGGTGAACGACAGGTGGATGGGACGGCGAAGCCGCAAACGACAACGGCCACCGCTCCGTGCAGGAGCGATGGCCGCCATCGTCTGCGGCAAAGGCTGCCGATGACAGCCTTTGCCTGGCGATGCTCAATGCATCACTCTTCGGATGCAGCCGGGGCCGCCGCCTGCAGTGCGTCGGGCAGGAGCGCAATGCCCAGGCCTTCACGCACCTTGTTCTCGATCTCGCGGGCGAGGTCGGGGTTCTCGCGCAAGAACTCGCGCGCGTTGTCACGGCCCTGGCCGATCTTCTCGCCGTTGTAGGCATACCAGGCGCCCGACTTCTCGACGATCTTGGCGGTCACGCCCATGTCGATGATCTCGCCCTCACGGCTGATGCCCTCGCCAAAGAGGATGTCGAACTCGGCCGTCTTGAAGGGGGGGCTCACCTTGTTCTTGACCACCTTGACCTTGGTCTCGTTGCCGATGGCTTCGTCGCCCTTCTTGATGGTGCCGGTGCGGCGGATATCGAGGCGCACCGAGGCGTAGAACTTGAGCGCATTGCCCCCGGTGGTGGTTTCGGGGCTGCCGAACATCACACCGATCTTCATGCGGATCTGGTTGATGAAGATGACCATGCAATTGGTCTTCTTGATCGTGGCCGTCAGTTTGCGCAGTGCCTGGCTCATCAGGCGGGCCTGCAGGCCGGGCAGGGCATCGCCCATTTCGCCTTCGATTTCGGCCTTGGGCGTGAGTGCGGCGACCGAGTCGATGACGATCAGGTCCACGGCGCCCGAGCGCACCAGGCTGTCCACGATTTCCAGGGCCTGCTCGCCGGTGTCGGGCTGGCTGATCAGCAGGTCGGACAGCTGCACACCCAGCTTCTGGGCGTACTGCACGTCCAGGGCGTGCTCGGCGTCCACGAAGGCGCAGGTGCCACCCTGCTTTTGCATTTCGGCAATCACCTGCAGCGTGAGCGTGGTCTTGCCCGAGGATTCCGGGCCGTAAATCTCGACCACACGGCCGCGCGGCAGGCCGCCCACGCCCAGTGCGATGTCCAGACCCAGCGAGCCGGTGGAGACGACCTGGATGTCCTCGATCACCTCGCCTTCGCCTAGGCGCATGATGGTGCCCTTGCCGAACTGCTTCTCGATCTGGGCGAGCGCAGCCGCCAGCGCCTTGGCCTTTTCGGTGTTGACGGGGAGGGCGGGGTTGGTGCCTTTGACTGCGACGTCCATGAGAAAACTCCTTGAGAAACAACGGGTTGGGTGTTTGCACTTCGTCTGCAATTAACTACAGGCTGGATGCTTGAACAGTAGTTTATGCGAGCCATTGAATCCCATCAATGCACTATTTAGTCAGTTTGCCTGACAATACTGCATGCCTGATTCTTCGTCCCTTGCCGCATCCACTCCGATGGAAGACGGCTGGCGCCAGACCCACCTGGGCCGCCTGCTCGGCCACGCCATGCGCCGCTTCGATGCCCAGGTGCTGCAGCTCATGGCGCGCAATGTGGAGGTGCCGCTGGCCCTGTCCAACCTGGCGGCGCGCGACCAGGTGAGCGCGGCGCACGTGCACATCACGCGCCACCTGGCGCTGCAGGGCGACCGCCTGACCGACCTGGCCCAGCGTGCCGGCATGACCAAGCAGGCCATGGCCACCCTGGTGGACCAGTGCGAGGCCTGGGGCCTGGTCACGCGCGAGGCGGACCCGCTGGATGCACGCGCGCGGCGCGTGTGCTTCACGCCCACCGGCCTGGCCTGGCTGCAGGCCTTTCGCGATGCGGTGGCCCAGGCCGAAGCCGAGTTCCGGGCCGAGGTGGGCAGGGACGTGGCCACGGTGGTGGCCATCGGGCTGGAAGCCTACGCCAGTGGCGACACGACGGGTGACGGCGCCAGCCGCAGGGACAGCGCCAGGGGCTGAGGACAGGAACCTGTTCAGGCAGGTGGCGTGCGCATGCCCGAAGGTTCGGCACAGGCCAGCAGCCATTGGCGGAACTGCTGCAGGGTCTGCAGCTGGTTGCGCCCCTCGGGGTAGCAGAACCAATAACCGACTTCGCTTTGGTAGCCGCAGCCGGGCAGCGGTTCGCGCACCAGGCCGCTGGTGATCTCGTCCTGCACCAGGCAACGCGGCACCAGCGCCAGGCCCATGCCGGCCATCACCGCGCGGATCATGGACTGGAACTGGTCGAACTGCGGACCGGCCAGCGGATTGAGCCCCTGCACGCCATGCGTTTCGCTCCAGCGCAGCCAGGCCTCGGGCACCGTAACGTGGCGCAGCAAGGTGTGGCGCGCCACGTCGCGCGGACTGTCGATGGCCCAGTCCGCCACGCGGGTGCGCGGCGCGATCAGCGCCACGTCCTGGCCCGTGAGGTAGTGGGCGTGTGCACCGGGCCAGTGACCATCGCCGAAGAGGATGGCGCAGTCGAGTTCGGGCCGCTCGAAGTTGTAGCTGTGCACGTAGGGCACGAAGTGCAGCGTGACCTGCGGGTGCTGCTGCTGGAACTGCGGCAGCCGCGGAATGAGCCACTTGGCCGCAAAGGTGGGCAGGCTCGACAGGTGCAGCGCGCCGCCGCCGTCGTCGCTGGTGATGAGTTCCAACGTGGCCGCCTCCAGCTGCGCGAGCACGGCCCGCACGGCCTTTTCGTAGCGCTCCCCGGCGGGCGTGAGCGCCAGGCGCTTGCGGCTGCGCTCGAACAGCGGCACACCCACCCAACCCTCCAGCTCCTTGACCTGCTTGCTCACCGCGCTTTGCGTCAGGTGCAGGGCCTCGGCCGCGCGCGAAACGCCGCCGAACCGGGTCACGGTGGAAAAGGCACGCAGAAGATGCAAGGGTGGGGAGAGGCGTCGAAGAGAAGACATAGTAAGTTCTCAAATCATTCCATATTGGAATGTTATCAGGCACATCCATTGCTTGGTAGTGGGCACCGGATCATTTAATCTCAAACCCCCTTCATAGGAAAACCGCACATGAAACGCCGTCACCTGCTCACCACCCTGGCTGCTGCATCTTTCATTCCTGGAATGTCCTTTGCGCAAGAAGGCAAGCCCCTGCGCATCGTCGTGCCCTTTCCACCCGGCGGCGCCACCGACATCACCGTGCGCGCCCTGCAGGAGTCGCTCACCCGCATCCTCAAGCAGCCTGTGGTGCTGGACAACCGTGCCGGCGCAGGCGGCTCGATCGGCATGGCCGAAGTGGCGCGCGCCCCGGCCGACGGCCTCACGCTGGGCGTGGCCACCCTGTCCACCCACGGTGTGAATCCCGCCGTCTACAGCAAGCTGCCCTACAACCCGCTCAAGGACTTCGTGGGCGTGACCGAGATCGTCAAGGCCCCCGGCGTGGTCGTGGTGAACCCCGCCGCACTGCCCGTGAAGGACTTCGCCGACCTGGTGAAGTACCTCAAGGCCAACCCCGGCAAGGTGTCGTTCGCGACGCCCGGCAACGGCACCATCGGCCACATGTGGGGCGAGCTGTTCAAGAGCAGCACGGGCACCTCCATGGTGCACATCCCCTACCGTGGTGCAGGCCCGGCCATCAACGACGTGCTGGCCGGCCAGGTGGCCGTGTATTTCGACCAGGTGGCCTCGTCGCTGCCGCACATCAAGTCGGGCAAGCTCAAGGCGCTGGCGGTCTCGTGGCCCACGCGGCTTGACGTGCTGCCGGACGTCCCCACCTACGCCCAGCTCGGCTTTGCCAACAACAACGATCCCTCGTGGTTCGGCCTGGTGGCCCCCGCAGGCACGCCCCCCGCTGCCGTGGACCGCATCCAGCAGGCCGTGGCACAGGCACTGCAGGAGCCCGCCGTGCGTGAGCGCCTGGCCGGCCAGGGCCTGTACCCCTCGGGCACCACGCCCAAGGAGTTCTCGGCCCAGTTGGTGCGCGAGATCGACAAGATGAAGCGCGTGGCGGCCTACGCCAAGATCGCGCTCGATTGACACCACACCGGGCCTGCGGGCCCGGCGGCCACAGCTGGGGAGACCATCTCAGGGATAACCATGGTCTCCAACCGGTCCGGGCGGCTAGGCCAGCCGCCCCTTATTGCGCACACTCTGCCTATGCATGCCGCTTTGAAACTGATCAACCGACGATTCCAGCAGGCCCAGCCCGGTGCCACCGGCTCCCCCGGCACCCCGCTGGCGCCTGCGGCAACCTTCACCTACCTGCCCGGCACCACCGCCCTGGTGCTCGACTCGCCGCACAGCGGCACCCGCTACCCCGACGACTTCGGATCCGCCTGCGACCTGCCCACACTGCGCCGCGCCGAAGACACCCATGTCGAGAAGATCTACGACTTCGCCCCCGCGCTGGGCGTGGCATGGGTGGAAGCCCACTTTCCCCGCATCTACCTGGATGCCAACCGCGACACCACCGAGCTGGACACCACGCTGCTCGACGGTGAGTGGACCGCCCCCATCTCCACCGACCCGCACGTGCTCTCCAAGGTGCGCCTGGGCAAGGGCCTGATCTGGAAGTTCACGGACGAGGGCGAGCCCATCTACAACCGGCTGCTGGGCGTGGACGAGGTGCGGGCCCGCATCGACCGCTGCTGGCGGCCCTACCACGGTGCCGTGCAGCAGGCCATAGCCGCCGCGCACGCCCGCCACGGCTACAGCATCCACATCAACTGCCACTCCATGCCCGCCGTGGCCGCGAGCCACGCCACCGATTTCCCGGGCCTGGTGCATGCCGACTTCGTGGTCGGCGACCGCGATGGCACGACCGCCGACCCGGCCCTTTCGGCCCTGGTGTGCGAGCACCTGCGCGCCTGTGGCTACAGCGTGGAATACAACCACCCCTACAAGGGCGTGGAGCTGGTGCGCCGCTACAGCAACCCTGCCGGCCAGCGCCACAGCATCCAGCTGGAGATCAACCGCAAGCTCTACATGGACGAGACCACCCTGGCCCAGCACCCCGAGGGCATGGCGCGGCTGCGCACCGACCTGCGCGCGCTGGTGGACAAGTTGCTGGCACACGACCCGCGCGGCTGATCCGGCGCAAGCTGGCCGCAAGGCCCTGGACGCGGTGCGCGCCTAGAATCCAGGGAGGCTCAGCACCAGACTGATGCCACCCAACAGGAGACACCCGCATGCGCATCCTCATTGCCGAAGACGACCAGGTGCTGGCCGATGGCCTGCTGCGCACCTTGCGCAGCTCCGGCGCCGTGGTGGACCATGTGGCCAGCGGCAGCGAGGCCGATGCCGCGCTGCTGACCAACAACGAGTTCGACCTCTTGATTCTGGACCTGGGCCTGCCGCGCATGCATGGGCTGGAAGTGCTCAAGAAGCTGCGCAGCCGCGGCTCGGCGCTGCCGGTGCTGATTCTTACTGCGGCCGACAGCGTGGAGGAGCGCGTCAAGGGCCTGGATTTCGGGGCCGACGACTACATGGCCAAGCCCTTCAGCCTGCAGGAGCTCGAAGCCCGCGTGCGCGCCCTCACACGCCGCGGCATGGGTGGCACCAGCAGCGCCATCAAGCACGGCCCGCTGGTGTACGACCAGGCGGGCCGGGTGGCCACCATCGACGGCAAGATGGTGGAGCTGTCGGCGCGCGAGCTCGGCCTGCTGGAGGTGCTGCTGCAGCGCGCCGGGCGCCTGGTGAGCAAGGAGCAGTTGGTCGAGCGCCTGTGCGAGTGGGGCGAGGAAGTGAGCAACAACGCCATCGAGGTGTATATCCACCGCCTGCGCAAGAAGATCGAGCGCGGCCCGATCCGCATTGCCACGGTGCGCGGTCTGGGCTACTGTCTGGAAAAAATCCCAGGCTGACCCTTCCCTCGGCACTTCCAGCTCTTCACCCAACACCTTGAAAATCTTCCAGCGCGAGCAGCGCTCCCTGTTCGGCGAGATCCTGGACTGGATGCTCACCCCGCTGCTGCTGCTGTGGCCCGTGAGCCTGGCGCTGACCTGGCTGGTGGCCCAGGGCCTGGCCAACAAGCCCTTCGACCGCGCGCTTGAGTACAACGCCCATGCGCTGGCACAGCTGGTGGGGGTGCAGAAGGGCACGGTGCAATTCAACCTGCCCCAGCCCGCCAGCGAGATCCTGCGCGCCGACGATTCCGACGTGGTGTACTACCAGGTCAAGGGGGTGGGCGGCGAATTCCTCTCGGGCGAGCGCGAGCTGCCCGCCCCGCCGTCCGATGAGGTACCCATGCCCGGCGAGGTGCGCCTGCGCGATGCCGAGCTGCGCGGCATCGACATCCGCGTGGCCTACATCTGGGTGCGCCTGCCCTTGAAGGATGCCCCCCTGGCCCTGGTGCAGGTGGCCGAGACCCGTGAGAAGCGCAGTGTGCTGGCCACCGAGATCATCAAGGGCGTGATGCTGCCGCAGTTCGTGATTCTGCCGCTGGCGGTGCTGCTGGTCTGGCTGGCGCTGGCGCGCGGCATCCAGCCGCTGAACCAGCTGGAGCAGCGCATCCGCGCGCGCAACCCGGACGACCTCTCGCCGCTGGACGACCGCACCGTGCCGCTGGAGGTGGCGCCGCTGGTCGCCTCGGTGAACGACCTGCTCACGCGCCTGCACGACTCGCTGGCCACGCAAAAGCGCTTCCTGGCCGACGCGGCCCACCAGCTCAAGACACCGCTGGCGGGCCTGCGCATGCAGGCCGACCTGGCGCAGCGCGAGGGAACCAGCACCGAGGAGCTCAAGCGCTCGCTGCAGCAGATCGGCCGCTCCAGCATCCGAGCCACGCACACCGTCAACCAGTTGCTGGCGCTGGCACGCGCCGAGGGCAGCGGCGTGGGTTTTGCGCGCCAGCCCTGCGACCTGGCGCGCCTGGCCATCGAGGTGGTGCGCGACTCCGTGCCGCGCGCGCTCGAAAAGCACATCGACCTGGGCTACGACGGCGCCGAGCCTGGCTCGCCCGGTGTCTGGGTGGACGGCAACCCGACTCTGCTCAAGGAGCTGGTGCGCAACCTGGTGGACAACGCGCTCAACTACACCCCGTCGACCCCCGACAGGCCCGGCGTGGTCACCGCGCGCGTGCTGGCCGACACCTTCGGCCGCGTGCTGCTGCTGCAGGTGGAAGACTCGGGCCCGGGCGTGCCCGAATCCGAGCGCGATCTGGTCTTCCAGCCCTTCTACCGGGCACTGGGCAGCGACGCCGACGGCTCGGGCCTGGGCCTGCCCATCGTGCTGGAGATCGCGCGCAAGCACGGGGCCGAGGTGGTGCTCGAAGATGCCCACCCCGGCATGCAGCCGCCAGGGGCGCGCTTCAGCGTGCGCTTTGCGGCCAGCGAGCACGCGCCCGCCTGAAACCAGGGCCATCGGCCCGAGGCAGCAGCCGGGAAGACCGGTTTGAGGCATCATGAAAATCCCGTTCTGCCGGATGCCCCATGCCTGCTTCTCCCGCTTCGCCACCGCGCCGTTTTCGCAACACCGATGACCAGGTCGTGATCGGCAACTTCCCCTGGTACGAGATGGCCTGGCGCTCGCTGCGCGGGGATTTCAAGCCGCGCAGCGAGCCCTCCGGAGGCTACGCGCGCTTCGTGCGCGACTGGACCCAGCCCGTGGACCACGCGCTGCTGGCGCAACGGCACGAGGCGCCGGTGGTCACCTGGCTCGGCCATGTCTCCCTGCTGCTGCAGGTGGCAGGGCTGAACGTGCTGATCGACCCCACGCTGGCCAGCCATGCCGGTCCGCTGGGGCGCTTTGGCGCCCCGCGGCGCGTGCCGCCGCCGCTCACGCCCGAACAGTTGCCACGCATCGATGCGGTGCTGGTCTCGCACAACCACTACGACCACCTGTGCAGCGCCACCTTGAAGCGCCTGAGGGCAGCGGGGCAGAACCCGCGCTTCATAGTGCCCATGGGGCTCAAGGACTGGTTCGTGCAGCGCGGAATGGACAGCACCACCGAACTCGGCTGGTGGGAGTCCGTGGAGCTGGCGCCTGGCGTGCGCGTGCACTTCACTCCCGCCCAGCACTGGAGCCGCCGCAGCCTGAACGACACCAATGCCTCGCTCTGGGGCGGCTACCTGCTCGAGTGGAGCCGGCCCGATGCGGCAGGGCCCTGGCGCTTCCTGTTTCCGGGCGACACGGGCTACAGCGGCGACTTCAAGGCCATCCGCCAGCGCATCGGTGCCGTCGATTTTCTGGCCCTGCCGATCGGCGCCTACCTGCCGCGCGACTTCATGAAGCCCATGCACGTGAACCCGGCCGACGCCGTGCAGCTGATGCTGGACGTTCAGGCGCGCCAGGCCATGGGCGTGCACTGGGGCACCTTTGCACTCACCCAGGAGGCCTTCGACCACCCGCCGCGCGACCTGGCCACTGCCCTGGCCGAGCGCGGCGTGCCCGCGGAGCGCGTGTGGCTGATGCGGCACGGCGAGACGCGGGCGATCCCGTTGGAGTAGCCATCGCAGACCTGGCACGACCGGGACATTCCTGCCAGGACTATGCTGAGTGCCAAACGTCGTTATCCACGGCAGCACTAACTCTCCAGAATGGGCCTTTCACCATCCACAAGGCCCCCGATGAAACGACGCACTCTGTTGACCGGGGCCGTCCCCATTGCATGGGCTGCAGGCCACGCATGGGCCCAATCCACGGCCGATACGCGCCCGGTGCGGCTGCTGGTCCCGTTTGCAGCGGGCGGTGCCACCGACATCACGGCACGCGCCATCGCCGGCCCGCTGTCGCAGCGGCTGCAGCGGCCCATCACCGTGGAGAATCGCCCCGGCGCGGGGGGCGCCACCTGCATGACCGAGGTCGCGGCCGCCGCGCCCGATGGGCTGACACTGGGCATCGCCACGCTGTCCACGCACGGTGTCAACCCTGCGGTCTACCGCCACCTGCCCTACAACATCGACGCCTTCACGCCCATCACCGAGATCGTGAAGGCCCCCGGCGTGCTGGTGGTGCACCCCGACCTGCCGGCGCGGGATTTCGCGCAGTTCATCCGCTACGTGAAGGCGCAACCCGGCAAGGTGGCCTATGCCTCGCCCGGCAATGGCACCATCGGCCACATGTGGGGCGAGCTGCTCAAGAGCACCACCAACACCTTCATGACCCACGTGCCCTACCGGGGCGCGTCACCGGCGCTGGCCGACGTGGTGAGCGGCAAGGTACCCGTTTATTTCGACCAGGTGGCCTCCTCCCTGCCGCACATCCAGGCCGGCCGGCTGAGGGCACTGGCCGTGTCGTGGAAGGAGCGGCTGGCGGTGCTGCCCACGGTGCCCACCTATGCCGAGCTGAGCCTGTTTTCCAGCAACGACCCGTCGTGGTTCGGCCTGGTGGCGCCAGCGGGCATGCCAGCCGCCATGGCCAGGCAGTGGCGCGATGCCGTGGCCGCCGTGCTGCAGGAACCCAGCGTCAAGACCCAGCTGGCGGACCAGGGTCTCTTCGGCTCCGGCAGCCTGCCCGAGGAGTTCGACGCGCAGATCCGCAAGGAAGTCGACAAGATGCGGCGCGTGAGCCGTTTCGCGCGCATCGTGCTGGACTGAAGGCCCTGGGATGGCACAGGCGCCATCCCAAAGCTACCCTACCGCCCGCACCGACATCAACGCCATGAAGAGGTAGCCATTGTCCGTGGGCGCCCGGTACACCCCGCGCGCACCGAGCACCTGCGCGGCCACGCCCGAAAGCTCCCAGCCGTCCGTCACGTCCGCATCCCAGCGGGGCACGGTCAGCGGCAGAAAGCCCTGGACCTCGCCCCACTCGCGCACCGCAGGGATGCGGGTGCTCACCTTGGCATGGTGGCTGAAGTTCGCCCAGGCCCAGAGCCAGGTGCCGCTGGCCTTGGAGACCGAGCCGATGAACTCGATGTCCGCCACGACCCGGGGAGCCCCCTCGTGCGAGAAGGTCAGCGTGCCTTGCGCCTGGTCGTAGTCCCAGCGCTCGAAGCGCGAGATGCCGTGGTCGGATTCGAGCGCCTGCTGCTTGTGCACCAGCGCATGGTGGGCATCGACCACCGCGTCTTCCCAGGCGTGCAGTTGCGGCTCGGGCATGGCGCCAATGCTCTGGGCCATGGAGCCCTGGTAGCAGTGGTGGCACAGGATCTTGAGGTCCAGACAGCCCTCGTTGCGGTCGTTCCACTCGCCGCCTTCCTTCACCAACTCGGCATTGCAAGTGGCGCACCAGGCGTCGGGGAAGGGGTAGTCGGCCTCGGGGGCGTCGCAGAACCAGCGCTGCGCGGGGTGGCGGTGCAGGTGCCCGCAGACATAGGTGGGCGTGGCTTCTCCGTGCTCGCCACATTGGATGGAAGAGGCTTCTTCGGTCATGGGATCAGGTTCGCAAAGGAAAAAGGGAACGGCATCGAGCGCCACCGCGTGCAGAGCCTGCAGGCGCCGGCAGCTCAGCTCAGCTGCAACTGCGCAGCGCCTTGCCGGCCAGTGCGCTGCGCAGCGTGTCGAGTTGCGAGCGCAGCGCATCGGTCACGGCGGGCAGGCGCAGCGTGAAGCCGGGGGTTTCGGTGCGCTCCTGGATCACCCGGGCGGTGCGCACGCCTTTTTCGCCCAGTGACGCCAGCTCGCGCTTGGCCGCGTCCTCCGTGGTGAAACGGCCCAGTGACAGGCCGATCTCCAGCGTGCCGCCGGGGCGGTCGAAGTCGACCTTGCGGGCACGCAACTCCGCGCGCTTCTTGTCCAGGGTCTCCTGGTCTTCGAAACGGCCCATGTAGACCATCCAGCGGGCCGGCGTGGGTGTCGATTCGAGCACCCAGCTGCCCTGGGGCAGAGCGGCTGCCGCCGTGCGCACGGCTTCGGCCTGCCGTTCGTCGAGCACGCCGGCCTGCAGGCATTCGGCCGCGGTGCCCGCGGGTGGCGTGGCCTCGGACACGGGAACTGGCGGGGCGGGGTTGGTCGGCCTGGCCCGCAGGATCTGCAAGGTGTCAGGGCGCAGCTGCTGGCCCATGCGCTGGGGCTCGCCCTCCTGCACTGGCGCAAAGCCCCATTCGCGCAGATGCCCCTGCGACCAGGCGTAGTAGCCGCCATTGGCCAACAGCAGGATCAGGATGAGAAGGCGCAGCATGCAGATCCTTCTTTCATGACGGCAGCGCGGGGCTGGGCCGCACGCTGATTTCCGAACTCGTGATGGCCTGCATCCCGTTGGCCGTCTGCACCAGCAGCGCACCATCCTCGCCCACGCCGTGGGCGGTGCCGGCCTGCCCGTCGCTCAGGGTGACGGCACGGCCCTGCAGGATGTCGCGCTGCGCAAAGCGCGCCTGCATGGGGGAAAAGCCATAGCCCTCGAACGACTGCAGCATGGCCACCAGGGGCGGCACGATGCGCCGCAGCGCCTCGGGGGCAGTGAGGCCGCGTTCCACCTCCTGCAGGCTGGCCGGGGGCATGCTCATGCCATCGCCGCCCCGCGGCAGCACGTTGATGCCGATGCCCACCACCACGTAGCGGGCCGCGCTGCCCGCCGGCAGGGCACTGCTGCCCTGCGCCGCCACAAAGCTGGCCGTTTCGACCAGGATGCCGCCGAGCTTGCGGTCGCCGGTGGTCCACAGGTCGTTGGGCCACTTGAGGCCGACGCGGGGGGGCTGGCCCTCGCCCTCCGGCGGCAGCACCGGCTGCAGGCTCTCGGCCACGCTCACCCCCACGGCCAGCGACAGGCCCGACCAGTCGGCCGGTGCCAGGGGCAGGCCGAGCGACATCATGAGCGAGGCGCCCACATCGCTCTGCCAGACCCGGCCCAGGCGCCCGCGCCCCGCCGTCTGCTGCTCGGCCACGAGCAGGGTGGGGTCGCACAGGCCTGCGCGCGCGCGACGCATGAGTTCGGTGTTGGTGGAGTCGATGCTGGGCAGCACCTCGACGGAAAAGCCCGGCAACTGGGGCACAACGGCTTCCCAGAGGGCTTCGGCAGGCCAGCGGATGGAAAGCGGGGTCATGGCTTTCCGCGCCGCCCGGGCTGGGAGGCCTTGTTGCCCGTGGCATCGTCGCCGCTTTTTTTGTTACTCTTTTTACGCAGGGGCGCTGCAGGCTCAGCCGGCATGGGAGGGCGCCAGCCCCGCTTGGGCGCAAGCAGGGTGCCCCGGCAGTTGTCGCTGCCGCACCAGCAGGGATACTCGGCCTTGAGCTTCTTGGTGTAGGGTTCGTCGATGATCAGGCCGTAGTCGTAGTTGAGTTCCTCACCAGCGTGGATGTTGCGCAGGGCGGTGATGAAGATCCGGCCGTCCCGCTCGTCGGCATAGCAGTTGGGGTTGCAGCTGTGGTTGATCCAGCGCGAGGAGTTGCCGCCGAACTTGGCGTCGATCACGCGGTCTTCATCCACATGGAAGTAGAAGGTATGGTTGGGCTGCAGGGGATCATGGGGGTGGCGGTCCTGCGCCTCCTCCCAGCCGATGACCTCGCCCGTGTACTCGACAAGGACTTCGCCCTCTGCAATATCCTGCACGGCAAACACGCCGTTGCCGTGCACGCCCGAGCGCCGCGTCTGGATGCGGCGGCCCGGTGGGTTGGAAGGGGCGGCGGGCAATGCGGTGCGGGGCATGGCAAAAACTCTGTTAACTTGAATATGCACACATGCGCGTGCGCGTGTACGCGTGAGGCAACGAATTGTAGAAGCGACCGGCCGGATGCCGGACAGCCAGACTGGCGAGAAACCAAAAAATGACCAAGACCCTGGTAATTGCAGAAAAACCCTCAGTGGCGCAGGACATCGTGCGCGCACTGACGCCCGTGGCGGGCAAGTTCGAAAAGCACGATGACCACTTCGAGAACGACCGCTATGTAGTCACCAGCGCCGTGGGCCACCTGGTGGAGATCCAGGCACCCGAGGAATTCGACGTGAAACGCGGCAAGTGGAGCTTTGCCCACCTGCCGGTGATCCCCCCGTATTTCGACCTCAAGCCGGTGGACAAGACCAAGACCCGCCTGAACGCGGTGGTCAAGCAGGCCAAGCGCAAGGACGTGACGCAACTCATCAACGCCTGTGACGCGGGTCGCGAGGGGGAGCTGATCTTTCGCCTGATCGAGCAGTACGCCGGCGGCGCCAAGCCCCTGGGCAAGCCGGTCAAGCGGCTGTGGCTGCAGTCCATGACGCCCCAGGCGATCCGCGATGGCTTCGACGCCCTGCGCAGCGAGCAGCAGATGGCGGGCCTGGCGCATGCGGCGCGCAGCCGCAGCGAGGCCGACTGGCTGGTGGGCATCAACGGCACGCGGGCCATGACGGCCTTCAACTCGCGCGATGGCGGCTTCTTCCTGACCACCGTGGGCCGGGTGCAGACGCCCACGCTGTCGCTGGTGGTGGAGCGCGAGGAAAAGATCCGCAAGTTCGTGAGCCGCGACTACTGGGAAATCCATGCCGCCTTCCAGGCCGAGGCCGGCGAGTACCCCGCCAAGTGGTTCGACCCCAAGTGGAAGAAAAACGAGGACGTGGAGATGCGCGCCGACCGCATCTGGTCGCAGCGCGAAGCCCAGGCCATTGCCGACGCCGTGCGCGGCCAGAAGGCCAGCGTCACCGAGGAGAGCAAGCCCACCACCCAGGCATCGCCCCTGCTGTTCGACCTGACCAGCCTGCAGCGCGAGGCCAACGGCAAATTCGGCTACTCGGCCAAGACCACGCTGGCACTGGCGCAAAGCCTGTACGAGCGCCACAAGGCCCTGACCTACCCGCGTACCGATTCACGCGCGCTGCCCGAGGACTACGTGCCCGTGGCACGCCAGACCTTCGAGATGCTGGCCGACAGCAGCATGCGCCACCTGGCGCCGCATGCGCGCACGGCGCTGACCAACAACTACGTGCGCCCCTCCAAGCGCATCTTCGACAACAGCAAGGTGAGCGATCACTTTGCCATTATCCCCACGCTGCAGGCGCCAAGCGGCCTGTCGGAAGCCGAACAGAAGCTGTACGACCTGGTGGTGCGCCGCTTCATGGCGGTGTTCTTCCCGAGCGCCGAGTACACGGTGACGACCCGCATCAGCACGGCCGTGGGCCACAGCTTCAAGACCGAGGGCAAGGTGCTGGTGCGCCCCGGCTGGCTGGCGATCTACGGCAAGGAAGCCGCCGATGAGGTGGAAGGCGGCAAGGAGGGCGACAAGGGCCAGAACCTGGTGCCCGTGAAGCCCGGCGAGACGGTGCAGACCCAGCAGGTCGACCCCAAGGGCCTCAAGACCAAGCCGCCGGCACGTTACTCCGAAGCCACCCTGCTGGGCGCCATGGAGAGCGCCGGCAAGCAGATCGACGACGAGGAGCTGCGCGAGGCCATGCAGGAGAAGGGCCTGGGCACGCCCGCCACGCGCGCGGCCATCATCGAAGGCCTGCTGACCGAAAAGTACATGCTGCGCGAAGGCCGCGAGATGATCCCCACGGCCAAGGCCTTCCAGCTCATGACGCTGCTGCGCGGGCTGGAGGTGGAGGAGCTGTGCCGCGCCGACCTGACCGGCGAGTGGGAGTTCAAGCTCTCGCAGATGGAAAAGGGGCAACTGAGCCGCGAGTCCTTCATGGCCGACATCGCCGCCATGACCGAGCGCATGGTCAAGAAGGCCAAGGAGTACGACCGCGACACCATCCCCGGCGACTACGCCACGCTGACCACGCCCTGCCCCAACTGCGGCGGCGTGGTGAAGGAAAACTACCGCCGCTTCGCCTGCGTGGGCAAGCCCGGCACCGAGCCCTGTGGTTTCAGCTTCGGCAAGTCGCCTGCGGGCCGCACCTTCGAGACGGCCGAGGCCGAAGCCCTTCTGCGCGACAAGAAGATCGGGCCGCTGGAAGGATTCCGCTCCAAGGCCGGCTGGCCCTTCACCTCCGAGATCGTCATCAAGTACGACGACGAGGCGCACAACTACAAGCTCGAGTTCGACTTCGGCGACGACAAGAACGCCGAGGAATCGGGCGAGCTGGTGGAGTTTGCCGATGCGTCCCTGGGCCCCTGCCCGATCTGCAGCGCCGGCGTGCACGAGCACGGCGCCAACTACGTGTGCAGCAAGGCCGTACCCACCGCTGCCCAGCCCACGCCGAGCTGCACCTTCAAGAGCGGCAAGATCATCCTGCAGCAGCCCGTGGAGCGCGAGCAGATGCACAAGCTGCTGGAAACCGGCAAGACCGACCTGCTCGACAAGTTCGTCTCGATGCGCACCCGCCGCGCGTTCAAGGCCTTCCTGGCCTGGGACAAGGAGGCGGGCAAGGTGAACTTCGAGTTCGCGCCGAGCAAGTTCCCGCCGCGCAAGCCGGCTGCCGGTGCCTTTGCCGGCAAGACAGCCGCAGCCAAGGCACCGGCCAAGGCGGCGGCCGCGAAGAAGGCGCCCACCAAGAAGGCGGCGGCCACCAAGACCGCCACCGCCAAGGCGCCGCGCAAGGCCGCGGCCGGCGCCGCCCCCAGCGCCGCGCTGGCAGCCGTGATCGGCAGCGAGCCGGTGGCCCGCCCAGAGGCCGTGAAAAAGCTGTGGGAGTACATCAAGGCGAACAACCTGCAGGACCCCAAGGACAAGCGCACCATCGTCGCCGACGACAAGCTGCGGGCGGTGTTCGGCAAGGACAGTGCAGGCATGTTCGAGCTGGCCGGCATTCTGGGCCAGCACCTGGGCTGACGCAGCAGCATGCGCAGCGCCCGCGAACGTACCGCCTGGACCATCGCAGTGGTGCTGCTGGTGGCTGGCGCCGCCGTGGCCTGGTGGAAAGCCGACCAATGGCTGCCCCAGGCCGGGCCGTGGGTCGAAAAGACGTGGGGCAGGCTGATGCGCCCCGGAGAAGACTCCCTGCCGCCGGAGAAGAAGAACGCGCAAGGCGCTGCCGCGGGCGCGCGAGGCGCCGCATCGGCGCCCGCACCCCAGCTACGCAAGTGCGTCCAAGAGGGGCGCACGGTCTACACCGACCAGCCTTGCGCGCCCGGCGGCCAGGAGCACAAGGTGAATGGCGAAGTCACATCCTTCCCACGCTCACCGTGAGGACCGGCCCGTCAGACCACGCGGCGTTCGGTCACCAGAAAGGCCGTGATCTCCGCCAGGAAGGTCCTGGCATGGGCCATGGTGCGCTGGCCCTCAGGTGACGCAAACGCAGCGGTCAGTACCTCTGGACTTTCGAACCACAGCTCCACAATGCCGTCGATGGGCAGATCGCCATAGCCGCAGGGCTGACCCTTCACGCGCTCGCGTTCGGTCACCACGTTCTGGCGGTAGCCATTCACGCCGGGCATGGTGCGCACCAGGTCGGCGTGCACGCGCCATTCGCGCCTGAAATCGTCCTCGGAGATATCGGCGCGGCGGCGCAGGGTGGAGATGCGCTTGAGCAGCCGCGCGCGGGCCGCCGGGTCGGCGAGCAGGGCGATGACCTCGGTCTGCTCGGTGGTCACAATGTGCAGGCCCGAGAGGAAGTGCTGTTCGTCCGCTACCAGCTCGGCGGCCAGGTTGCCTTGCCCGAAGGCAGCCTCTGCGCGCTGCTCCCCGTCGAGCCACAGCTGCGAGAAGCCGTCGAAATCCCACGGACCGCGCGCGTAGTCGATGCCGCGCTGTAGCCGGTCGGTCACCAGGTTTTGCCAGTAGGCCTGCAAGCCGGGGGCGCGCGCCGCCAGTGCGCCGTGGTGGTCACGCCAGTAGGCATCGAAGCGCTCGGTGCTCCAGTCGGGCTGCTTCCTGATCAGGCCCATCCTCACACGGCTCGGGATGTGGTGGCTGCTCATCGTGTCTCCTTGTGGTTGTCACTGGTGAAGGACGTACCGTCCGCCTGATCGGCACGCGCACGCGCCAGGCCCGGAGCCCGCTTGGCCAGCCAGACACCGTGGCGCACGGGCCAGCGCTCGTAGCCTGGGTCGGCCCCCAGGGCGGCTGCGGCGTGGTGGGGCCAGTAGGGGTCGAGCAACGCCTCGCGGCCCAGGGCAATGAGATCGGCCTGGCCGCGGTCGAGGATGTCCTCGGCCTGCGCGGCATCGACGATCATGCCCACGGCCTGGGTCTTGACCTGGGCCTCGGCCCGGATGCGGGCGGAAAACGGCACCTGGAAGCCCAGGCCGCGTGGCACGGGCAGGGCGCGCGTCTCCTCGGTCAGGCCGCCGGAGGAGCAGTCGATCACATCGACGCCGCACTGCGCGAGTTCACGCGCCAGCACGATCGAATCCTCCACGTCCCAGCCGCCCTCGCGGCTGCCGTCCACGACCGAGAGGCGGGCGAACAGCGGCTTGTGGGCAGGCCACACGGCACGCACCCGGCGCGCGATGGTGAGGGCCAGGCGCATGCGCCCCTGCAAACTGCCGCCCCATTCGTCGCCGCGGTGGTTGGAATGGGGCGAGAGAAAGCTGGCCACCAGGTAGCCATGGCCGAAGTGCAGTTCGACCACGTCCATCCCGGCCTGGTCGGCACGCAGCGCAGCATCGGCAAAACGCTGCACGATGTCTTCTATGCCAGCCGCATCGAGCACCATGGGTGCAGACCAGCCGGGCCCGGCAGGCAAGGCGCTCGGGCCCAGGCGCTGCCAGGGCTCCGCATCGGCGGCCATCTGCGCGTCGCCCAGTGCCGCGCCGCCCTCCCACAGCGGCTGGCTCCCGGATTTGCGGCCGGCGTGCGCCAGCTGCACGCCGATGGCACTGCCGTTGGCGTGCACGAAAACCACCACGGGCTTGAGCGCGTCAATGTGGCTGTCTTTCCACAGCCCGAGGTCAGCGGTGCCGATGCGCCCACGCGGGTCCACGGCCGTGCTTTCCGTGAGGATGAGGCCCGCGCCGCCCAGGGCGAACTTGCCCAGGTGCACCAGGTGCCAGGGCGTCGCGTGCCCGCCTTCTGCGGCGTGCTGGCACATGGGCGAGATGACGGTGCGGTTGCGCAGGGTGAGCCCGCGCAGGGCCAGGGGCTGGAACAGCAGGGGCGGTTGTGAATAGGTCATGGTCAGAGAGAAGATTCAGGGCACGGCAGGCGCCACGGCCACGTGCCGGCGCGTGCCCAGCCAGGTACCACCCATCACGGCGGCAAATCCCACGAGATGCCACAGCGTGAGCTGCTCGCCCAGCAGCAGGGCGGCAAAAAGCACGCCGAACACCGGCACCCAGTAGAGGAAGACGGCGGTGCGCGCCACGCCGATGGAGGCGATGGCCTGGTTCCACACCACGTTGCACAGCGCCGTGGCGAAAATGCCCGAGAACAGCACCAGCGCCCATGGCCACCAACCCGGGAACAGCGTGGCCACCGTCACGGCCGATGGCCCCAGCGCCAGGTGCACCACCAGCAATGCGGTGCCGATGCAGTAGGTGAGCCAGCACAGGGTGAGCGGGTGGATCTGGCGCGCGAGGCGCTGCACCATGGCACCGCCGGCGGCGAAGCTCACCACCGAGCAGATGATGAGCAGGTCGCCCACGCCCGCGCTGGACAGCCCCGAGCCCGGGTAGCTGAGCACCACCGCCGCCACGCCGGCAAAGCCCAGCAGCACGCCGCAGCCGCGCTGTAGCGTGAGCGGCTCGCGGAACGCCAGCGCCGCCAGCAGGGCCGAGGCCAGGGGACTCAGCGCCATCACCAGCGCCGCATTGGTCGCCGTGGAGCGCTGCAGGCCCTGGGCGAACAGCACCTGGTTGGCGTACACCATGAACACCGCGCACAGCCCCATCGCCGCCCACTGGCGCCCGGTGAAGCGCATGCGCGCGCAGCGCTTGGCCACGACGATGGCGGTGAGCGCGATGCAGGCCACCAGCATGCGCACACAGGCCAGCATGGTGGGCTCGAACCAGGCGGTCAGCCACTTCACGGACGTGAGGTTCAGGCCCCACACAGCCATCGCACCGATCAGGACGGCCTGCACGGCCAGCGTTTGGCGGTCATTCATGTCCAGAGCTCCTGCAAGCGCCAACAGGGCGGCATCACCCGTGCGACCGACGGGCGGGCCATGGATTGCGACCGCACGGTTGCCGCGCGGTCAGGGTGGGGCGCTCAGCCTTCCAGCGACTTCCACATCTGCACGTCGCGCTCCGCCGTCCAGATGCGCGGGTCCGGGTACTGCGTGGCTTCGTCATAGGCCCGCGTCACGTCGAACGGCATGCAGTGGTTGAAGATCACCCAGTGGCCGTACTTGGGCTGCAGTTTGGCGAAGGTGGCTTCGTACACCTTGCGCAGGTCTTCGCCTTGGGCGGCGCTGGCCTTGACGCTCTCGTACAGGTCGCTGATGAAAGCGCGCGTGCCCGCCAAGCCTTCCTGCACCTGCGCCGGGGTCTGCAGCGCGGCGCCGCGTCCGGGCACCAGCTTCTCGGGCTTCAGGGCCGCCAGGTTATCCAGGGTTTGTGGCCAGTCCTTGAAGTAGGCATCGCCCGCATACGGCGTGGCACCGAATTCCACCAGGTCGCCGCTGAACAGGATCTTCTCTGCCGGCAGCCAGGCCACGGTATCGCCCTTGGTGTGGCCCCGGCCCAATTGCAGGATCTGCACTTCCAGCTTGCCCAGCCACAGCGTCATCTTCTTGTGGAAGGTCATGGTCGGCCAGGTCAGGCCGTCCGGCACGCTTTCCACATTCTGGAACAGGCGCGGGAAGCGGCCGATCTCGCTGTCCTTGTCGAACTGGCCGCGCTCGACGATCAAATCGCGCGTGTCCTCGCTGGCGATGATGTGCTCGGCCCCGTAGGCGCTGGCGCCCAGCACGCGCACCGCGTGGTAGTGGGACAGCAGTACGTACTTGATGGGCTTGTCCGTCACTTCGCGGATGCGGCGGATCACGTCCTGGGCCATGACGGGGGTGGCCTGGGTGTCGATGACCATCACGGCGTCGTCGCCAATGATGATGCCGGTGTTGGGGTCGCCCTCGGCGGTGTAGGCGTAGGCGTGCTCGGACAGCTTGTCGAAGCTGACCTGCTTGACTTCCAGGTCGGCGGCGGAGGCGAAGGTCTTGGTGGTCATGGGGTGGGTCCTTGGTGATCCAGATGGTGTCAATGCGTGCCCAGGTAGGCGGCCTTGACCTTGGGGTTGTTGAGCAGCTCCACGCCCGAGCCTTCGAGCGTGATGAGGCCGGTTTCGAGCACGTAGGCGCGGTCGGCCACGCCCAGGGCCTGCTTGGCCATCTGCTCGACGAGCAGGATGGTCAGGCCCGCATCGCGCAGCTGGCGGATGGCGTCGAAGATGTCCTTGATGATCAGCGGCGCCAAGCCCAGCGAGGGCTCGTCGAGCAGCAGCAGGCGCGGCCCGCTCATGAGGGCACGGGCAATCGCGAGCATCTGCTGCTCGCCGCCCGACAGCGTGCCGGCCAGCTGGTGCTCGCGTTCCTTCAGGCGCGGAAAGCGCACGAACTCGCGCTGGATCGAGGCCTCCAGCGCCGCAGCGCCCTCGGCCCTGCGCGAGTAGGCGCCCAGCATCAGGTTCTCGCGCACCGTCTGGTCGGCGAACACGCCGCGCCCCTCGGGCGACATGGCCACGCCCAGGCCCACGCGCTGGTGCGCGGGCACCGCTGTGAAGTCCTTGCCGTCCACGAAGATGCGCCCCTCGCCCACGGG
Source organism: Acidovorax sp. LjRoot118 (assembly GCF_964253575.1). NCBI lineage: Bacteria > Pseudomonadati > Pseudomonadota > Betaproteobacteria > Burkholderiales > Comamonadaceae > Acidovorax > Acidovorax sp. LjRoot118. The sequence continues at coordinate 6,347,611 of NZ_CAXURB020000001.1, read as the reverse complement.
CTCCAGGCCGCAGATGCTCTTGAGCAGCGTGCTCTTGCCCGCACCATTGGCGCCGATGATGGTCACCACCTCGCCCTGGCGCACTTCCAGGTTCACGCCCTTGACCGCCTCGATGGCGCCGTAGGACACCTTGACGGATTCGATTTTCAACATGCTGATGTTTTCGGTTCAGGTGGCGGCCACGGCGTCGTCGTCAACGCCCAGGTATGCGGCGATGACACGCGGGTTGGCCTGCACCTCGGCGGGCTTGCCCTCGGCGATCTTGATGCCGTAGTCGAGCACGATCACGTGGTCCGATATCGACATCACCAGGTCCATGTGGTGCTCTACCATCAGAATGCTCACACCGCACTTGCCGATACGCACCAGCAGCTGGCCCAGCTCGGCCGTCTCCTGAGGGTTCAGGCCGGCGGCGGGCTCGTCCAGCAGCAGCAGCTGCGGCTCGGTGGCCAGCGCGCGCGCCAGTTCCACCCGGCGCTGCAGGCCGTAGGGCAGGCTGCCGGCCGGCTGGTGCGCCAGGTGCGACAGGCCCACCAGGTCCAGCAGCTGGATGGCGCGCTCGCGCGTAGCCACCTCCTGGCGGCGCGCCTGGGGCAGCGACATCAGCGAAGAGAAGAAGCCGTTGCTCATGCGGCTGTGCCGCCCCAGCATCACGTTGTCCAGCACCGACAGGTCGGCGAACAGGCGCAGGTTCTGGAAGGTGCGGCCCATGCCCAGGCAGCAGATGGTGTGCACCTGGCGGCCCACGATCTCCTGGCCCAGGAAGCGGATGGAACCCTGGTCGGGATCGACCACGCCGGTGAGCATGTTGATCATGGTGCTCTTGCCCGCGCCGTTGGGGCCGATGAGCGCATGGATGTGGCCGCGCTGCAGGCGAAACGACACGTCCTGTGCGGGCTTCACCCCGCCGTAGGACTTGCTCACGCCCTGCACCACCAGCAGCTCGCCGCTGCCGTCGGGCCCGATGCGCGTGGGCGCGGCACTGCCGCCAGCCGCGAGGCCGGCTTTCTTCGCCTTCTGGAACCACTGGGACACCAGGCCCATGATGCCGCCCGGCATCACGTACAGCGCGAACAGCAGCAAAAAGCCGTAGAGAAAATGCTGTGCCGAGGGCCAACGCGCGAGCAGCGCATCCACCAGCGTGAGGATCACCGTGCCCACCAGCGGGCCGTACATGGAGCCCGCGCCGCCGAACAGCACCAAGAGCAGTATGAAGATCGACAGGTGGAAGGTGATGAAGTCGGAGTTGATGTACTGGTTCTGCTGCGCCACCAGTGCGCCGGCGATGCCGCAGGTGACGGCCGCGACCACGAAGGCGATCACCTTGGCGCGGTAGACGCGCACGCCGACCGAAGACGAGGCGATCTCGTCCGCCTGGAGCGACAGCAGGGCGCGGCCGAAGCGGCTGCAGATCAGGTTGCGCAGCAGCAGATGGGCCGCAGCGCACAGCACGATGCCGAACCACACCCACTGCACCGAGGTGAAGGGCTGGCCGTTCCAGGTCAGCGGCTTGATGCCGTAGATGCCCTGGGCGCCGCCGAACACATCGGTCCATTCGCCCACGAGCTTTTCCACCACGATGCCGAAGGCCAGCGTGACCATGGCGAGGTAAGGGCCCTTCACGCGCAGCGAGGGCAGCGCGATCAGCACGCCGCATACGCCCGAGATACCGGCGGCCAGCACCAGCGCCAGCCAGGGGCTCATTTCCGTGCGCGTGGTGAGCAGGGCTGCCGCATAGGCACCGGCCGCGAACAGGCCGGCCTGGCCCAGCGACTTCTGGCCGGCGTAGCCCACCAGCACGTTCATGCCAGCGGCGCACAGGTAGTACACGCACATCATGAACACGATGCGCAGGTAGTAGTCGTTGTGGAACAGCGCCGTGGCGCCGATCAGCGCTGCAGCCACCAGGGCCACCGCGACGAAGTGACGGCCCTGCTTCATACCTTCTCCACCATCTTCTTGCCGAACAGGCCCGTTGGACGGAAGGCCAGCACCAGGATCACCAGCGCGAACACCGCCACCTCGCGCCACTGCGCCTGCCAGAGGTTGACCATGGACTCATACACGCCCAGCACGAAGCCCCCGATCACGCAGCCGCGCGGGTTGCTCAGCCCGCCGATCATGGCGCCCGAGAAGCCCTTGAGCCCCACGGTGAGCCCCATGAACAGCGAGGCCTGGGCAATGGGCGCGAGCAGAAAGCCCGAGAGCCCCGCCAGCGCCGAGCTGACGACGAAGGCACTGATCATCACCGCATTGGTATTGATGCCCATCAGGCTGGCCACGCTGCCATTGGCGGCCACGGCGCGCATGGCCTTGCCGACCATGGTGTGGTTCATCACGCGGTCGAACACCAGCATGATGGCCACGGTCACGCCCAGCGTGAGCAATTCCTGTGGGCGCACGCCCACGCCCAGAAAGCGGATCACCGCATCGCCCACCGGCGCCGGCACCACCACGGGCTTGGGGCCCCAGATGGCCAGGCCGATGCTCTGCAGGATGACGCCAAAGCCCAGCGTGCTCATCACCCAGGCCATGCCGGGCCGCCCGGCAAAGGGCCGCACGCCGATGGCGTACAGCAGCCAGCCCAGCAGACCCATGGCACCCAGGGCCGCCACCAGGGCCAGCAGCTGCGCGCCGGCACCGGGAATGGCGTCGCCGAAGGTGGTGGAACTCACTGGCTTGCCCAGCACCAGGAACAGCGCGCTCATGCCGATGAAGGCACCGGCCGAGACGAACTCGCCGTGCGAGAAGTTCAGGGTCTTGGTGGTCGTGAATGTGATGCTGAACCCCAGCGCCACCAGCGCGTAGGCACCGCCTACCGCCAGCCCGCTGATGATCGCCTGCAAGAGCGCTTCTGTCATGTTCTGTTCCTCGGCCGGGCGCTGCGGACACGGATGCCCGCCACGCCCGGCCGTTGTGGTCGTGCGTCGGTCGAAGGGGTGCTTACTGCTTGAAGTCGGCTGGCGTCAGCGAGCCGATCAGCGCATCGGTGTAGGGCAGCAGCTTGCCGTCCTTCCAGCGGATCCAGACCAGGTCCTTGGCGGTCAGCGCGTCGTGGTTGGTCTTGGTGAAGGGCTTGTCGTAGGCCTTGAGCACGCCCTGCACGGGGGTCTTGAGGTCTTCGAGCGCCAGGCGCACGGCCGAGCCTTCGGTGGTCTTGGCCTGCTTGACGGCCTCGGCGTACAGCAGCACCGAATCGTAGCCATGCAGCGCGAACGAGAACGAGCCGGGCGCCTTGAGCTTGGCACCGATGCGGTCGAACAGCTTTTGCTGCGCGGGGGTGCGCGTCTCGCTCACGGTGCGCATGAACAACGGCTTTTCGGCCAGGGCCTTGCCGGCCGCGTCGTAGAAGGTGATGTTGTCAGCCGCCCAGGAAGTCAGCGTGAGCGGGAAGTAGTTGATCTTCTCCATGCTGCGCACCAGTTGGGCAATCGGCGTGCCCTGGGCCCAGACGACCACGGTGTCCACGCCTGCGGCCTTCATCTTGCTCAGCTGCGAGGTCATGTCCGTGTCGCCGACGCCGAAACGCTCGGTGGCAGCGGCCTTGATGCCCTGCACCTCGGCGATCTCCTGCATGTCCTTCAAGCCACCCTGGCCGTAGCCGGTGGTCTCGGCCATCAACCCCACCACCTTGGAGGTGGCGGCGTTCTTCTTGACGTAGGCCATGAGGGCAGCGACCTGCTCGCGGTCCACCATGGAGACCCGGAACATGTAGTTGTCGGCGCCGGGGCTCATGGGCTTGGTGATGTCGGTGCCCGAACCCACGTTGCCCAGCACGGGGATCTTCTTCTGGTTGGCGATGTGCTTCCAGGCCATGGCGTTGCCCGAGTTGGTGGGGCCGAACACGGCAACCACCTTCTCGTTGTCGATCAGCTCGCTCATGTTCTGGATGGACTTGGGCGGTGCCGAGACGTCATCGCGCGTGGTGAGCGTGAGCTTGCGCCCCAGCACGCCGCCCGCGGCGTTGATGTCGGCGATGGCTGCTTCCATGCCGATCACGGCGGCCTGGCCGCTCTGGGCCGAGGGCGAGGCGGAAAGGTCGCCGTTGTAGCCGAGCTTGATGTCCTGGGCGGACACGCCGGTCGAGATCGCGGTGACGGCGGCTGCGGCCAGCAGGCCTGCACAAAGGCGTTTGAGTTGCATGGTGTTGTCTCCTTCTTTATGGTTGAAAGCTGCCTCGCACCCTTTGCCGGGCCGGGCCAGGGGGGAACTCGGTCAGACGGCGAGGAAGCCGCCGTCCACGGGCAGCGTGATGCCCGTGACATAGCGCGACATGTCGGACGCGAGGAAGATCACCGGGCCGACCAGGTCCTCGGTCTCCCCCACGCGGCCCATGGGGATGCGGGTCATGAACGATTCGAGCCGCTCGGGGTTGTCGCGCGTGGCCGCCGTCATGGGCGTGGCGATGACGCCGGGCGCCAGCGCATTCACGCGCACGCCCTTGGGAGCTTGCTCGGCCGCGAGCGACTGCGTGAACATCTTGATCGCCCCCTTGGAGGGCGAGTAGCCCAGGCTGCCGCCCTGGCCGGCATAGGCGGCGATGGAGGCGATGTTGATGATGGAGCCCCGGGTGGACTGGATGGCCGGCAGCCAGGCCAGGCTCACATTGAAGGTGCCGTGCACGTTGACATCGATGGTCTTCTTCCAGTTGGCGGCGGCGCGTTCGCTGCCCGTGCCCTCGCGGATGATGATGCCGGCGTTGTTCACCAGGATGTCGATGGCGCCCACCTCGCTGCCCACTTGCGCGGCCAGCACGTTGCACGCCTCGGGGACGGTCACGTCCAGCGTGTAGGCGAAGGCGTCGCCGCCTTCGGCCTTGACCAGGCGGGCCGTTTCCTGCACGGCTGCCGTGTTCATGTCGGTCACCACCACGCGTGCGCCGGCCTGGGCCAGGCCCAGCGCAATTGCGCGGCCGTTGCCCTGGCCAGCGCCCGTGACCAGCGCCAGCCGGCCGTTCAGCAGGCGCGGGGCCACTGTTTCTGGATACACCATATGTCTGCTCCTTCTTCTCTGGTCTTTTTTGGGGGGCTCAGGCCGTGCGGGCCACGGGCACGGCAGCGCGGTCCTGCTGCGTCACCGATTCGCGCACGGGCACCAGGGCCTGGGCGAGTTCCATCCCGGCCACGTAGCCGAAGGTGAGCGCCGGGCCCAGGGTGATGCCGGCACCGGGGTAGTTGCCGCCCATGATGCTGGCCGCGTCATTGCCCACGGCGTACAGGCCCTTGATCGGCTGGCCTGCGGCGTTGAGCACGCGGGTCCTGTCGTCGGTCTGCAGGCCGGCAAAGGTGCCGATGTCGCCGATCACGAGCCTGATCGCGTAGTACGGACCGTTCTCCAGCGGCGCCAGGCAAGGGTTGGGGGTGACCAGCGCATCGCCCTGGTAGCGGTTGTAGGCCTTGCTTCCCTTGCCGAACGCCGGGTCTTCGCCACGGCGCGCGGTGTCGTTGAATGCACTGACCGTGGCCTCCAGCACCGACGGCTCCACGCCGATGCGTGCTGCCAGCTCGGCCACGGTGTTGCCACTTTGCAGGTAGCCGCTGCGCAGGTGGCGCCCGATGGGCAGCGGCGCGGGGGCTACGCAGCCCAGGCCGTAGGCACGCAGCGCCTTGTGGTCGCACAGCAGCCAGGCGGAGACTTCCTTCTCGCCGTGGCAGGCGGCGACCATGGCCTGCACGAAGTCGTGGTACGAATTGCCCTCGTTGGCAAAGCGCACGCCCTTGGGCGTCACGGCGATCACGCCGGGCTTGGCGCGGTCGATGAAGTGCGGCATCACCCCCTTGCTGCCGTCTGAGCGCGTGGTGACCGATGCGGGCACCCAGGCCGCCGCATGGGGAATGGTGCCGTCCACATGGCCGCCCACGGCCTCGGCGAGCTTGAGGCCGTCGCCGGTGTTGGATGCGGGCGAAGGCGAGTAGTGCTCCTTGCCGGTGGGCGCGTGGGGAAACAGCTGCTTGCGCCGCTCCACGTCGTGCGGGAACCCGCCGCAGGCCAGCACCACGCCGCGCGTGGCGGTCACCTTCACGGTCTTGCCTTCGTGCTGCACCAGCGCGCCGCTGACGCCGTCGTATTCCACCACCAGTTTCGTGACCGGGGAGGACAGCCACACGGGGATGTCCAGGTCCATCGCGGCCTTGGCCAGGCGGCCGGCCAGAGCGTTGCCGTTGGTCAGCGTCATGCCGCGGCCGTTGCCGATGACGTCCATGGCGTGCTTGCTCAGGCGCCGCGTCACGTAGGCGAACGAGGTGGGCGACTTGAAAGCCCGCATGAAGTGCTTGATCTCGGGGCCCGAGCCCAACATCATGCCGAACACCGTGAGCTCAGGCAGGGGTGGCGCCAGGTGCTTGATGCGCGGGCCGAGTTCGCGGCCATCGAAGGGGCGCGTGACCATCGATCGCCCGCCAGGCTGGCCGCCCGTGGCCTCGGCGTGGTAGTCGGGGAACACGGCGGGCATGTCGAACTGCACGCAGGTGTTCTGGGTGAAGAAGTCGATGGCCTTGGGGCCGTATTCCAGGAAGGCGTCGACACGCGCGGCGTCAAAGTGCGTCGTCGCCTCGTGCTGCAGGTAGGCGCGGGCAGCACCGTCCGGTTCCTGGATGCCCTGCTCCCTGGCCAGGCGCGTGCCCGGGATCCACAGCCAGCCGCCCGAGCGCGCGGTGGTGCCGCCGAAGCGCGCTTCCTTTTCCACCACCAGCACCTTCAGGCCCTGCGATGCCGCCGTGATGGCCGTCGCCATGCCCGAGGCGCCCGTGCCCACCACCAATACATCCACCGAGATGCTGTCCTGCGTCATGCCTTGTCTCCAACGTTCGAAGTGTTTCGGCGGATTCTAACGAGCATATGACTATTGTCAATTGATCCGTTAATATCAAACAATGCGATTCAGTCGAATGAATCTGCCTATATCATGGAAAACCCTTATGGATACACTGGCCACCCCCCGTCTGGAACTCCCCATCATGGAAAAAAGTCGCCGTGGCATCCAATCGATAGAGATCGGGAGTGCCCTGCTGTTGCAACTCGCCCTGCATGTGCGCCCGCTGGCGCTCAAGGACCTGGCCAAGGCCAGCGGCATGACCGCGGGCAAGGCGCACCCGTACATGGTGAGTTTTCTGAAGGTGGGCTTCGTCACCCAGACCGAGGCCGGGCACTACGAGCTGGGCCCGCTGGCCCTGCAGCTGGGCCTGACGCGGCTGCAACGCATGGACCCGGTCAAGGAGGCCTCGCAGCTCATCGAGGCGCTGGCCAATGACTCGGGCCAGAGCATTGCCGTGGCCGTTTGGGGCAACCTGGGCCCGACCATCGTACGGCTCGAGGAACCCATCGAGCCTCTGCACGTGAACCTGCGCACGGGCACCGTGATGTCGCTGACCAATACGGCCACGGGCCGGCTGTTCGCGGCCTACATGCCGCCCAAGGTGGTGGAGCGCATCCTGAACGATGAACTGCAGCGCCTGGGCACGCGCAAGGACGCCAAGGGCGAACCCGCCCACGCGGAACTCGACGCCGCCCTGGCCGAGACGCGCAAGCACGGCCTGTCGCGCTCGCTGGGGCAGCCGATTCCCGGCATCGACGCCCTGTGCGCGCCGGTGTTCGACTCGGCAGGCCACCTGGTGCTGGGCATCCTGGCCATGGGCCCATCGGCCAGCTTCGACAGCAGCTGGGATGGCTCGGTGGCCACGCCGCTGCGCCAGTGCGCGCTTCAGGTCTCGCAGCGCATCGGGCGCACCGCGCCGCCAGCACCGGGCTGATTCGCGACAGGCACAGGCCCCGCGGGGCCTGTGCACAGCGTGGGTCAGAATAGCCGCTCCTCCAGACCGGCCCCTTCCATGCACCTTTCCTCGCTCCGCCGCTTCGGAGTCTGCGCCGCGTACGCATTGCTGTCCTGCGCCGCTGGCGCCAAACCCTCGCCCCAGGAGTACCCGCGCCTGTCCGAGAACCTCGCGGCCTCACCGAACCTGCAAGTCCGCAAGGTACTGCATGGCGAGGTGGAAGGCCTGTTCGCGCTGCCGCGCACCCAGCAACTGGTCGCGGTGGCCGGAGGCTACCTGTGGAAATTCACTGCGCAAGGGGAGCTGCAGGACACGCTGCGCGTGCCCGGCGGGATCCACACCTCCGGCATCGTCTTCACGCCCCACTACTACAGCGACTGGGTGTATAGCGGTGACCGGCGGCGCAAACCGTATGCCCCCACCGTGGATGGCAACCGCCTCTCGCAGGCCGAACTGTTCGCCGAGCTCGACCGCGCCGAGCACGTGGAGTTCGGCCGCAATGACACCAGCGCCTGGGCCTACCTGCTGTCGGGCGGCAAGGCGTGGATCCTGGACATCACGCGCCAGCGCGACAAGGTGGACACCTATTGCCGCCAGCGCACCCATTCGGCCGAGAAGCTGGGCTGGGACGCCACCTGCCTCGGGGGCTACCACCCTGCCCGCAAGGGCTGGACGGAGATCGAACCCGGGGACTTCGACAGCACCGGGCAAGACATCTCGCGCGTGAAGGTGGTGGACTTCGACCGCCGCCGCCTGCACCTGGAAGAGGGCCTGAGCGGGCAGTTGCTCGGGGCCACCGTGGGCGTGGCCCTCAAGGCCCTGGGCGTGCCAGGCAACCTGCCCAGCCGCTACTGGTTCGGCGATGCCCATACCCAGTTGCGCGTGGGCAGGGACGTGCTCAAGTTCAAGGCCTTCATTCCCAAGGAGGATGGGCAGTTCCGCTTTCCCAACATGGCATGGTGGGATCCGTCGCCCGTGCTGCCGGGCGCAAACCCCTGGTTCACCGTGCACCCACGCAGCTACCTGCACCACCCCGGCGAAGAGGCGCTGCTGCGGCACTACGAGAAGGATATCGGCCTGTACGTGGTGCGCCCGCGCGGCGCGGCGCCAGGCCAGGCCACGGGCCGGGGGCCCGGCGCGTGGCGCCCGGTGTTCACCGGGCCATCGACCCACTCGTACGCCGTGAGCGCCAATGTGGAGTTTGCTGCCGCGCGGCCCGGCGAAGCGGCCGCCCCCGCCGCGCACACCTGGCTGCGCAGCCCCGACGAGCGCAAGCGCCACGCTGGGATGGGGCCGCAGATCCCCGTGCAGGCGCTGTGGCCCGTCCTGCAGACCGTGCCTTCGGCACTGACGCTGCATTGGCGCACGTCCTCCGAGGAGGAAGACACGCAACTGCGCATCGAGCTGCCTGCCAGCGAAACCCGCGCGGCCTTCGAGCGGCTGCAGGGCGGCAAGGGCCCGCTGGAGCTGGTGGTGCAGGTGCCCGACCTGGAAGGCCCCACGCTGGGGATGTCGGTGCTGCTGCGCAGCGGCAACCTGCAGCAGGCGCTGCCTGGCGCCCGCATGGCCTACGTGGACAATCCGGCACGGCCCGCATCCGCGCGCAAGTCATCGGTGCAGGCGCTCAGGGATGCGAACGCCGCCGCCCAGCGCTCGCCCGGCGCACTGCCCGCGTTCCTGCAGATCGCGCAGGACCTGGCGCAGGACCTGCAGCGCGTGCAGGGCGATGCCTCGGACATCACCCATGCGTATGCGCAGCTGATCAACCACTTCAATGGCCGGGAGGATTTCGCCGCGTCCTCGCGGCTGGTGCGCCATTACCTGGCCCAGGTCTACCCGTCCATGGGCAAGTACCAGCGCGACGACAAGCAGGTCTACAACGTCGGTGTGATCGCCAGCCAGACCCTGGCCTTTGCCATGCGCACCAACGAACGCGACCTGGCCGAAGCCGTCATGACGACCCTGATAGGCCAAGGCTTCGACCCGGCAGTGCAAACCAACGGGACGCTGATGTACAACCTGGCGTGCTACTACGCGCTCACCAGCGACAAGGCACGCATGCTGGAGGCCATCACCAACGCCCGCCGCCTGGGCAAGCCGCCCGCGCAGTTCCTGCGGGACACGGATTTCGACCGATATCGGCAGGACGCGGAGTTCCTGCAGACCGTCAACGCGCCGACCTGAGAATCTGTTCTATCGCATCTCATACGGATTTGCATTCGATCGTAAAACTAGGCGGGAGCCGCAGACAGTGCTGTAGCACGGCAAGGCGAACCAACGACGTTATACGGTTGAAGGCAAATCCGTATCAGTGGGCCGGCGCGAGGTGCAGCCGCGCCGCATCCACCTGCGCGTTCACTCGTTCGGCCAAGGCCATGTCGCCCGGGGTCTCGGGCGAGAACTTGTCCACGGCACGGGGGGCGCTGTCTTCATCCAGCGCAGCATAGACGGCCACGCAATGGGTGACTTGGCGCAGCTCCTTTTCCTGGATGCCACCGCTGCGCACCTCGACCAGCATGTTCATGCTGGTCTCGCCCGTGTGGGCCAGGCTGGCCTGCACCTCCACCAGGTCGCCCGGGTGGATGGGCCGGTCGAAGCTGGCACTGCCCATGAATGCCGTCACGCACGTCCCACCGGCCCAGGAGCAGGCGCAGGCGAAACCCGCCTCGTCCATCCAGCGCAGCACGGTGCCGCCGTGGATGCGGCCGGATGCCGAAGGGGCGGTGTGCGACGCCAGAAAACGCAGGGTGATGGAATGCATGCGGAACTCTCCTCGGAAGGTGCCCCGGTATATCCCATTTACCGCCAGGTGCCCTGTAGGAACGCACCGCCACCCACCGAACGGCCGTGTTGGGGCGACCTGCGGTGCAGCGCGGCGCATCTGGCATGTCGCTTGCTGAAAGGCAGGCGTTCCTCCCCTGTTCCCTGACCCGGCCCCGCGCCGGGCCCGCAACCTCGCGCATGCACCGGCTGCCGCTTTCGCCATGACCTCCCTGAACCGTCTGAACTTGCTCCAGAAGTTTCTGATCCTCGGGCTGATCGCGCTGGCGATGACGGCCCTGCCCACCTTCATGTACATGCGCGATGCGCTGCAGGACATGGCTACCGCGCGCCAGGAGGCGCGGGGCGCACCGCCGTTGCTGGCGCTCAACAAGGTCGTGCAGGGCATGCTGGTGCACCGGGGTCTTTCGGCCAGCATGCTCGGCGGCAACGAGGCCCTGGCCGCCCGCCGGCCTGCAGCGCGCGAGGCGGTGGAAAAAGCCCTGGCCGACGTGGCCACCCGCTTCGCCGAGGCGGGCGTGCCAGCGGCCGACGAAGCCACCTGGAAGCAGCTGCGCCAGACCTGGCAGGCCCTGGAGCAGGCAGTCGCCGCGCGCGGCCTGCAGCCGGCCCAGAGCACGGCGCAGCACACCCAGCTCATCGCCGCGGTGATGCGCCTGAACGAGACCTTGCTGCACCACTACGGCTTGGCGCTCGACCCCGGGCAGGACACAAGCGCCCTCGTACAGGCCTCGCTGGTGCACGTGCCCATGCTCGGCGAAAAGCTCGGCGTGATGCGCGCCCAGGGTTCTGCCGCACTGAGCGGCAAGGCCCTGGCGCCCGAAGGCAAGGGCGGCCTGATGGCATTGCAGCAGCGCGTGGTGGAACTGCAGGGCGACACGCTGCGCAGCCTGGAGCGCGCCATGGTGCACAACCCGGTCTTCCGCCATGCGCTGGGCGGCCCGGCACAGGCGGTGAACACCCAGGTTCAGCAGGCACTGCAGCGCGCCGACAGGGAGGTCATCGGCGCAGCCGAGCTCTCTGCGCCGGCCTCGGACTACTTCGACGAATTCACCCGCACCATCGACGCGCTGTATGCGCTCAATGCCCAGGCCATGGACCTGCTCAACGGCGCGCTGCAGGAGCGGGTCTCGGGCCTGCAGCGCCAGTTGCTGTGGCAGCTCGGCCTGCTGGCCGTGGCCCTGGCGGTGGCGGTGGCACTGGGGCGCACCTTCGTGCGCTCGATCACCGTGCCGCTGGCGCAGGCGGTACAGCTGTCCAATGCCGTGGCCCAGGGCGACTTGCGCGGCACGGCCACGGCCCACGGCACGGACGAGGTCGGCCAGCTCATGGCGGCCCTGGTGCAGATGCGCCGCCAGTTGACCGACGTGGTGAGCCAGGTGCGCGGAGGATCCGAAGGCGTGGCCACGGCCAGCGCCCAGATTGCGCAGGGCAACAACGACCTCTCGGCGCGCACCGAGAGCCAGGCCAGCGCGCTGGAGGAAACCGCTGCCTCGATGGAAGAGCTGAGCTCGACGGTGCGCCAGAATGCGGACAGCGCGCGCCAGGCCAGTGCACTGGCCGGCAACGCGCGCACCATTGCAGTGCAAAGCGGCGATGTGGTCACCCAGGTGGTGCAGACCATGCAGGACATCAGCGCCTCGTCGAAGAAGATCGCCGACATCATCGGCGTGATCGATGGCATTGCCTTCCAGACCAACATCCTGGCGCTCAACGCCGCCGTGGAAGCCGCACGCGCGGGTGAGCAGGGCCGGGGCTTTGCGGTGGTGGCCAGCGAGGTGCGCAGCCTGGCCGGGCGCAGCGCCGAGGCGGCGCGCGAAATCCGCACGTTGATCCACGCCAGCGTGGAGCGTGTGGAGCAGGGCAACCTGCTGGTGGAGCGCGCCGGCGGCACCATGCACGAGGTGGTGGCCGCCATCGGCCGGGTGAACGACATCATGGGCGAGATCAGCGCCGCCAGCCACGAACAGTCCCTGGGCGTAGCCCAGGTGGGCGAGGCCGTGACGCAGATGGACCAGGCCACGCAGCAGAACGCGGCCCTGGTCGAGGAGATGGCAGCGGCGGCAAGCAGCCTGCAAGGCCAGGCCGAAGAGCTGGTGCAGGTGGTGTCGGTGTTCCGCGTCGGGGAGACAGCCCCGGCGTCCGCACCGCGGCTGCGCTGATTCCCCCATCTACGTCGGGCGCGCCAGCACCAGCCGCGCGCGCAGGCCGGCGCCCGGAGCGCTGTGCAGCTCCAGCGCGCCACCATGCGCGCGTGCCACGCGCTCGGCAATGGCCAGGCCCAGCCCGGCCCCCGGAATGCCTGCACGTGCGCCGCCACCGCCGCGCACGAAAGGCTGGCGCATGCGCTCCAGCTCGGCGGGAGGGATGCCGGGGCCATGGTCCGCCACCTCGATCCACACGCCAGCCGCACCGGCGCCCGTTCTCAGCACCACGGGCGCAGCGCCATGGCGCCAGGCGTTCTCGACCAGGTTGTCCACGGCACGCCGCAGCGCTTGTATATGCACGGGCACCGCTGGCGTTGATCCCGGCTCCAGCCGCACCGCGCGGCCATGGTCGGCCTGCGCCTCGGCCACGGCCCGGGCCAGTTCATCGAGCGAGGCGGCCACGGGGGCCTCGCCGTCGCCCAGGCGCGCGAAGTCGAGGAACTGGCCGACGATGGCATCCATCTCCTCGATGCTGCGGGCCATGCTCGCAGCCAGCGGCGCGTCCAGGTGCGCCTGCGCAATCTCCACCCCCAGGCGCAGTTTGGTCAAAGGGGTGCGCAGATCGTGCGACACGCCGGCCAACATCAGCGCACGCTCGCGATCGGCTTCGGTCAGGCTGCGCGCCATCTGGTTGAAGCTGCGCGCCACGGTGGCGATCTCCTGGGGCCCGTCCTCAGGCAGAAGGGCGGGCGCCTGGCCCTGTGCCAGGTGCTGCGCCGCAGTGACCACCCGGGCCAGCGGCCGATTCAGGTGGCGCTGCAGCCACCAGGCCCCGAGCAGGGCCAGCAGCACGCCGGCAACCGTGGCCAGGAGCCAGGCACCGGTGAACTCGCGCGTGGGGAACACGCTGGGCAGACTGAGCCAGTAGTCGGTGCCGCCATGCGCCACGCGCAGCGCCAGCGTGCCCGCACCATCGCGGCGCCAGCGCGGCCCACCGGCCGCGCTGGCCTCGGCCAGGTCCAAGCGCCGCGCCACCGCCTGCACGAAGCGCTGCTCCAGCGGCGACAGCAGGGCGCGCCGGCGAAGGGACGGCGGCTCGTCGGATTCCAGAACAGCCTGGGCCGCCTGGCGGTTGAAGGCCTCGACAAAGGCGGCGCGCTGTGCGGGCGGCAGCACGTCCAGCCCGGCGCGCAGGGCGGCCACATTGCGCGCCACACCGTCGGCCACCTGGGCCACGCGCGGCTGCAAAATCATCTGGCGCACCAGCACCACAGCGCACAGCTGGCTAGCCACCACCAGCGCCGTGATGAGCAGCAGGTTGCGCCCCAGCAGGCTGCGCGGCCACCAGCCCTGCGCAGGCGCCGTGGCGGTCATGCATTGCCCCCGGTCGGCGCCGCACCGTCCGGCATGAAGACATAGCCCACGCCCCAGACGGTGCGGATGTGGCGCGGCTGCGCCGCATCGGTCTCGATGAGCTTGCGCAGGCGCATCACCTGCACGTCGATGCTGCGGTCGGTGGCCTCGTGGTCGGGCCCGTAGGCCAGGGCCATCAGCCGGTCGCGCCCGAGCGGGCGGCGCGGCTGCTGGGCCAGGGTCTGCAGCAGGGCGAACTCACCGCTGGTCAGGGGCACGTCCTGGCCGTCGCGGGTCAACCGGCGCTCATCCACCCACAGCGTGAAATCGCCAAACCGGATGATGCCGCCAGCCTGCAGCGGGCCGGTGTGCGCCCCCAGCATGCGCTGGCGCCGCACCATGGCCTGCACGCGGGCCAGCAACTCGCGCGGGTTGAAGGGCTTGGGCAGGTAGTCGTCGGCACCCATCTCCAGGCCGATGATGCGGTCCACCGGGTCGCCGCGCGCCGTGAGCATGAGGATGGGAATGGTCTCGCCCTGCGCGCGCAGGCGCCGGCAGATGGACAGGCCGTCCTCGCCCGGCATCATCACATCGAGCACCAGCACGTCGAAACGCTCGCGCGCCAGCAGTGCATCGAGCGGGCCGGCGCCATCCACGGTACGCACGGCATAGCCCTGGTCGCTGAGGTAGCGCTGCAGCAGGGCGCGCAGGTCGGGCTCGTCATCGGCCACCAGGATACGGGCCAGGGCTTCGGTCATAGGGGAGGGCGTGCAACTCAGGATGGGGCAATGGTAGGGCGCAAGGCCCTGCCGCAGGCCACTTCGTCATGCTTTGTCATACATCGGCCCATCCACGCCACAAATGGCTCACACCTGGGCGCCAGAGTCGGGGCATCCACAACCCATTGCCCCAGGAGCCGACCCATGATTTCTTCCTCCACCCGCACGCTGGCCGTGGCCTGCCTGCTCGCCGCGGGCCTGGTGGCTGGTGCCAGCGCCCAGGCCGCGCCGCCCGGCCAACGCACCCAGCAGATGCGAGAGGCGCGCGAACAATTGCACCAGCGCTTCATGGCCGCCGACAAGGACGGCAACGGCCAGCTCACCCGTGCCGAGGCCCAGGCCGGCATGCCGCGCGTCTACAACGCGTTCGACCAGATCGACACCCAGCGCAAGGGCTTCGTGAGCGAGGCCGAAATCACCGCCGCCATCGCCGCGCGCCTGGCCAGCCGCAAGGGCACGCCGCAGTAGCCCCTCTAGCCAGCCCCACCCCCCGTTTCCGTCCATTTCACTACCATTGCAGGAGAACACCAGCATGACCACCCCCCCCGCTTTCCGCCTTCGCACCTGGGCCCGCCGGGCCGCATTGCCCCTGGGGCTGGCATTGGCCTCGCTCGCTGCCGTGGCTCCGGCCCATGCGCAACCGATGGATCCCGGTAGCTTCTTCGACGATGCGGGCGGCGGCACCGTGACCGCGCTGCCGGCCGGCGTGCAGCGCATCGCCGACGTACCCTATGGCCCCGACCCGCTGCAGCGCATGGACGTGTACCTGCCCAGCACCCCGCGCAGCAGCGTGGACGGCCCCGCACCGGTCATCTTCATGGTGCACGGCGGCGGCTGGCGCACGGGCGACAAGGCCATGTCCCGCGTGGTGCAGGAGAAGGCGGCGCGCTGGGTGCCGCGCGGCTTCGTCTTCATCTCGGTCAACTACCGGCTGCACCCGGCCGTCGACGTGCTGCAGGAGGCCATCGACGTGGCAGTGGCGCTCGACACCGCCCAGAAGCAGGCCGCGCAGTGGGGCGCCGACCCCGCAAAGTTCATCCTCATGGGCCACTCGGCCGGGGCGCACCTGGTGTCGTTCGTCAACGCGCATGCGCCGCTCTTGCAGCAGTTGGGCGTCACGCCCTGGCTGGGCACGGTGTCGCTCGACAGTGCGCTGCTCAACGCCCCGGTCGTGATGTCGCTGCCGCACTATCCGCTGTACGACGAGGTGCTGGGCAGCGATCCGGCCTTCTGGCTGGCGATCTCGCCCTACCAGGCCGTGACCGGGGCTCAACCGCCTTACCAGTTCGTGTGCTCCACCAGCCGCCCAGACCGCCCCTGCCTGCAGGCGCAGGGCATGGCCGCCCATGTGCAGGCCCTGGGCGGCCGCGCCGAGGTGCTGCCGCAGGACCTCACGCACGGCGAGATCAACGCCAACCTGGGCCTGGAGAGCGGCTACACGCAGGCTGTCGAAGCCTTCATGGGATCGCTAGATCCGGTCGTCGCGCAGCGCCTGCGCTGAGCTTCAGGCGAGGTAGCGCGCCAGGTACTTGCCCGTGTGGCTGGCCGGGTTGGCCGCCAGGTCCTCGGGCGTTCCTACGCCCACCACCATGCCGCCGCCGGCACCGCCTTCAGGGCCCATGTCGATGAGCCAGTCGGCCGTCTTGATGACGTCCAGGTTGTGCTCGATGATGACGATGGTGTTGCCCGCGTCGCGCAGCTGGTGCAGCACCTTGAGCAAGAGGTCGATGTCGGCGAAGTGCAGGCCGGTGGTCGGCTCGTCCAGGATATAGAGCGTGCGGCCGGTGTCGCGCTTGGAGAGCTCCTGCGCCAGCTTCACGCGCTGCGCCTCGCCGCCCGAGAGCGTGGTGGCCGCCTGGCCCAGGCGGATATAGGACAGGCCCACGTCGAGCAGGGTCTGCAGCTTGCGCGCCAGGGCCGGCACGTCCTTGAAGAAGGCGAAGGCGTCCTCCACCGTGAGCTCCAGAATCTGTGCGATGTTGCGGCCCTTCCAGAGCACCTCCAGCGTCTCGCGGTTGTAGCGCTGGCCGTGGCAGACGTCGCAGGGCACATAGACGTCGGGCAAAAAGTGCATCTCCACCTTGACCACGCCGTCGCCCTGGCAGGCCTCGCAGCGGCCGCCGGCGACGTTGAAGGAAAAGCGCCCGGGCCCGTAGCCACGTTCCTTGGCGGTATTCACCTCGGCCATCAGTTCGCGGATGGGCGTGAACAGGCCCGTGTAGGTGGCCGGGTTGCTGCGCGGCGTGCGGCCGATGGGCGACTGGTCGACGTTGATCACCTTGTCGAAGTACTCGATGCCCACGATCTCGTCGTGCGCGGCCGGCTCTTCGTGGGCGCGGTAGATCTGGCGCGCCACGGCGGCGTACAGCGTGTCGTTGACCAGCGTGCTCTTGCCCGATCCCGAGACGCCGGTCACGCAGGTCAGCAGGCCCACGGGGAAGTCCACCGTCACGTTTTGGAGGTTGTTGCCCGTGGCGCCGGCCACGCGCAGGGCCTGCACGGCGCCCTGGCGTGCATGGTGGGCGGCCATGCGCTCGGCGCGGCGCTTGCTGGCCTCGGTTTCGGGAAAGCGCGACTTGCCTTTGGCCGGCGCAGGGGCCGGCGCGACCGCCTCCACCACCGGCAGCCAGGGCGTGCGGCGCCGGGGCACGGCGATGGACAAGGTGCCCGACAGGTACTTGCCGGTCAGTGATTCGGGGTGGTTGCGCACCGTGTCGTAGCTGCCCTGGGCCATCACGCGGCCGCCATGCACGCCCGCGCCCGGCCCCATGTCGATCACGTGGTCGGCGGCGCGCATCATGTCCTCGTCGTGTTCGACCACGATCACGCTATTGCCGATGTCGCGCAGGTGCTGCAAGGTGGCGATGAGGCGGTCGTTGTCGCGCTGGTGCAGGCCGATGCTGGGCTCGTCGAGCACGTACATCACGCCCGTGAGGCCCGAGCCGATCTGGCTGGCCAGGCGGATGCGCTGCGCCTCGCCGCCCGACAGCGTCTCGGCGCTGCGGTCCAGACTCAGGTAGTTCAGGCCCACATCGTTGAGGAACTGCAGCCGCGTGGTGATCTCGCGCACCACCTTGTCGGCGATCTCGGCCTTGGACCCCGAGAGCGACAGGGAGCGGAACCAGCCGTGCGCGTCGTTGAGCGTGGCATGGCTCACCTCGAAGATGGCGCGGGCCTGCTCGCCCTCGCCCACCTTCACGTGGCGCGCTTCGCGGCGCAGGCGCGTGCCATGGCATTCGGGGCAGGGCTGGGTGCTGCGGTAGCGCGCCAGGTCCTCGCGCACCACCACCGAATCGGTTTCGCGGTAACGCCGCGCCATGTTGGGCAGGATGCCTTCGAAGGTGTGCTTGCGGCTCAGCACCTTGCCCTTGGAGGGGCCGCTGTCCATGATGTAGCTGAAGGCGATCTCCTCCTCGCCCGAGCCGTGCAATACCGCGTTCTGCACGTTGGCGGGCAGCGACTCGAAGGGTGCCTCGACATCGAAGCCGTAGTGCCGGCCCAGGCTCTCAAGCATGGCGAAGTAGTAGCCATTGCGCCGGTCCCAGCCCTTGATGGCACCGCTGGCCAGGCTCAGCGTGGGAAATGCCACCACGCGCAGCGGGTCGAACACCTCGCGCTGGCCGATGCCGTCGCAGGCCGGGCAGGCGCCCATGGGCGAGTTGAAAGAGAACAGGCGCGGCTCCAGTTCGGCCAGCGAGTAGCTGCACACCGGGCACGAGAACTTGGAGCTGAACAGGTGCTCCTGGCCCGAATCCATCTCCAGCACCAGCACGCGGCCATTGCCCTCGTTGCCGCCCACGCGCAGCACGGCCTCGATGCTCTCGGCCAGCCGCTGCTGCATCTCGGGGCGCACCTTGAGGCGGTCGATCACCACGTCGATGCTGTGCTTCTCGGTCTTCTTGAGGGCTGGCAGGTTCTCGTATTCGTAGATCGTGCCGTCCACCCGGAAGCGGATGTATCCCAGCGCCTGCATCTGCGCGAAGACCTCGGTGAACTCGCCCTTCTTCTCGCGGGCCACGGGGGCCAGCAGCATCAGGCGCGTGTCCTCGGGCAGGGCCAGTACGGCGTCCACCATCTGGCTCACGGTCTGGGCGGCCAGCGGCAGGCCGTGGTCGGGGCAGAACGGCGTGCCGGCGCGCGCGTAGAGCAGGCGCAGGTAGTCGTGGATCTCGGTCACCGTGCCCACGGTGGAGCGCGGGTTGTGGCTGGTGGCTTTCTGCTCGATGCTGATGGCGGGCGACAGCCCCTCGATCAGGTCGACATCGGGCTTGTCCAGCCGGCCCAGGAACTGGCGCGCATAAGCCGACAGGCTTTCCACATAGCGACGCTGGCCCTCGGCATACAGCGTGTCGAAGGCCAGGCTCGATTTGCCCGAGCCCGACAGCCCGGTGATCACCACCAGCTGGTTGCGCGGGATGTCGAGGTCGATGTTCTTGAGGTTGTGCGTGCGCGCCCCGCGGATGCTGATGCGCTGCTCCCGCAGCACGCGGGCCAGGTAGGCGCCGTCGGAAGATCGGTCGTCGTCGGCGGCAACAGGGTCGTTTTTCACGGGGGCGGGCTCAATGCAGGACAACCCACCATGATAGGCCACCGGCATGCCCCGCGCAGCCGCCACGCTGCTGCCAAAGCACAGGCCGTTGCCGATGCAACCGGAAATGACGGCCAAGGCCGACCTGGCGCTACGGGCATGCAGATAGCATTAAAATAACAATCATTCTCATTTAATCGCTTTGTCGCCGGGGCACGCCCCATGCCCCGGCGGTGGATCGCTCTCCCCTGCCGAGCAACATGGCCAGCGAACGCACACTTTCCGCCGCATCCACCACGCCCGACAGCGCCGTGCCCGTGTCCAGTCCCGATGCGCCGACCCGCAGCCGCCGCTGGCACCTGCCGGCCCTGCCCACGCTGCGCCAGGCCTGGTTCCAGGTGCACTGGTTCATCGGCATCACCGCCGGCACGGTGCTGGTGGTCATCGGGCTCACCGGGGCGCTGCTGGCCTTCCACGAAGAGATCCTGGACCTGATCAACCCCGGGGTGCGGCAGGTGGCCCCCTTGGCGGGGCCCATGCTCACCCCGCAGCAGACGGTCGACGCGGTGCAGCGTGCCGGCCGCAGCGAGCGCATCAGCAGCGTGGCCGTGCAGGCCGAGCCGGGCGGCTCGGCACGCGTGACCTTCGTACCGCGCCCCGGCGAGCGGCGCGGCGACGTGGTCTACGTGCACCCCTACAGCGGTGCCGTGCTGGGCGAGCTGCAGGGGCATGGCTTCTTCGAGTGGATCGAGTCGCTGCACCGCTGGCTGCTGCTGCCGCGCGAGCCCGGCCGCGTGGTGGCCGGCGTGCTGGCGATCTGCCTGCTGGGCCTGTCGCTCTCGGGCCTGTACCTGCGCTGGCCGCGCAACCCGCTGCGCTGGCGCACCTGGCTGACCTTCGACACCGCGCTCAAGGGCCGCTCCTTTCTGTGGGGGCTGCACTCGGTCATCGGCACCTGGGCGCTGGTGATGTACGTGGCGCTCACGGCCACGGGCATCTACTGGTGCTTCGACGCGGTGCGCGACACGGTGGACGGCTGGGCCGGCCAGAAGCGCCCCCCGCGGGTGGCCGCCTCTGCCCGCCCGCCCGCATCGGCCACTGCGGAACCCAAGGCCCCCGAGCCCGCGCCGCCGGACCTGGCCCGCACCTGGGCCGTGTTCCAGCAACAGGCCGGCGACTGGGCCGAGGCCAGCCTGCGCATGCCCGCCAAGACCGGGCAGCCGGTGCAGGTCACCTGGCTCGCGGCCAATGCCCCGCACGAGCGCGCGCGCAGCCGCCTGTCCATCGAGCCGCTGACCGGCAAGGTCAGCGCCGAGGACCGCTATGCCGACCGCAGCATGGGCGCACGCGCGCTGAGCACCATCTACCCGGTACACATGGGCACCTATTTCGGACTGCCGGGGCGGGTGGCCATGCTGCTGGCCAGCCTGGGCCTGCCACTGTTCGCCATCACCGGCTGGATGCTGTACCTGGAGCGCAGGCGCCAGCGCCGTGCCACAGACGCTGCGCGCGCCGCGCACGGCCAGGGTGTGCCCGCCACGGTGGCCGGCAGCACTGCGGACACCCTGCTGGTGGCCTACGCCAGCCAGGCCGGCCAGGCCGAGCGCATCGCCCTGCAAAGCGCCACGGCCCTGCAGCGCGCCGGGCTGCGCGTGGCCGTGCAGTCAGTGGCGCAGCTCACCCCCGAGGCGCTGCGCGCGCACCGCCGCGTGCTGCTGGTGGCCAGCAGCTTTGGCGAGGGCGAGCCGCCCGACAGCGCCCGGCGCTTCACGCGCCTGCTGGCGCAGCAGGGCACGGGGGCCCTGGCCGGCATGCGCTACGGCCTGCTGGCGCTGGGCGACCGCAACTACGCACGCTTCTGTGGCTACGGCCATGCACTCGACGAAGCCCTGCGCAAAGGCAGTGCCGAGCCCCTGTTTCCACTGATCGAGGTGGACAGCGGCGACCCAGCCGCCCTGGCCCGCTGGATGCAGACCCTGGCCACGCTGGAGGGGGCCGAGCACCTGGCGCTGGACGGCACACTGGCCGACACCGGCCCCGAACTGCCCTACACCCCCTGGTGCCTGGCGGGCCGCGAACGCCTGAACCCCGGTAGCCAGGGCGGGCCGCTGTTCGAGCTGGCATTGACCTGTGATACCCCTGCGACCTGGCACCCCGGCGCCCTGGTCGAGGTACAAGCCCGGCACTCCGCCGAATCAGTGGATGCCTGGCTGAAGGCGGCCGGCCTGGCGGGCGCGCAGACTGTGCACCTGGCCGGCCAGCCCTGCGCCCTGGCAGACGCCCTGGCGCAAAGCGTGCTGCCCGTGCCGCCACTGCACTTTGCCGACGCCCAGGCCTGCGCCGACACCCTGGTGGCGCTGGCGCCGCGCACCTATTCAGTGGCCTCGCTGCCGCAGGACGGCGCGCTGCAGTTGCTGGTGCGCCAGGAACGGCATGCGGGCGGACTGGGACTGGCCTCGGGCTGGCTCACGGCCCACGCTCCGCTGGGCACGCTGGTACCCCTGCGTCTGGTGGCCAACCCGCGCTTCGACGCGGCACCGGGCGACGTGCCCTGCCTGTTCATCGGCAACGGTTCGGGCCTGGCAGGCCTGCGCTCGCACCTGCGCGCACGGGTGGCAGGTGGGCACCGGCGCAACTGGCTGCTCTTCGGCGAGCGCCACAGCGCGCACGACACCCTGTGCGCCGCCGAGATCGAGGGTTGGCAGGCCGCTGGCTTCCTGGCGCGGCTGGACCGCGTGTTCTCGCGCGATGGCGGCGAGCACCGCTACGTGCAGGACCGCCTGCGCTCCGCCGCCGACGAGTTGCGCGCATGGGTGGCCCAGGGCGCCATCCTCTATGTCTGCGGCAGTGCCCAGGGCATGGGCTCGGGCGTGGATGCGGTGCTGGCCGAGGTGCCGGGCGTCGATGCGCTCGACGCGCTGATCGCGGACGGACGCTACCGGCGCGACGTCTATTGAGCGCAAGCGGATGGCCGTTTGTTCTTGATCAAAGTCAATGGACAGAGGGATGGGCGAGAATCGGGGTTTGCGCCAGCCGTCCACCGAGCCCCTTTCCTTGTTCATGCCTTCCCCGGCCCCGAGTGCCGCCCCTTCCCCCTCTGCCCCCCTGCCGCCGACGGCCGCGCACGCCATGACGCCGCTGGAGCGCCGCGCCAGCGTCAGCCTGGCGCTGATCTTCGCGCTGCGCATGCTCGGCCTGTTCCTGGTGCTGCCGGTGTTCGCGCTGGAGGCGCGCAAGTACCCCGGGGGCGATGACCCGGCCCTGGTGGGCCTGGCCATGGGCATCTACGGGCTCACCCAGGCGCTGCTGCAACTGCCGCTGGGCATGGCTTCGGACCGTTTCGGGCGCAAGCGCGTGATCGTGCTCGGCCTCTTGGTGTTTGCCGGCGGCAGCCTGCTGGCGGCGCTGGCCGATTCGCTCACCGGGCTGCTGCTGGGCCGGGCGCTGCAGGGCGCGGGCGCCGTGTCGGCCGCCGTCACGGCCTTGCTGGCCGACCAGACCCGCGATGCGGTGCGCACCAAGGCCATGGCCCTGGTGGGTGGCAGCATCGGCCTGATGTTCGCCGTGGCCCTGGTGGCCGCGCCGCTGCTCACGGCCCACATCGGCCTGTCGGGCCTGTTCGGCCTGACCTGCGCGCTGGCACTGGCCGGCGTGGCCGTGGTGCTGTGGCTGGTTCCCCCCGAACCCACGGAGCACAAAAATGCCCCCCGGGGCCGCCTGGCCGACGTCTGGGCCCACCCCGACCTGCTGCGCCTGAACCTGGGCGTCTTCGTGCTGCACACGGTGCAGCTGTCCATGTGGGTGGCCGTGCCCGCCATGCTGGTGCAGGCCGGCCTGCCCAAGGACCACCACTGGCAGGCCTACCTGCCGGCCGTGGTGCTGTCGTTCGCCGCCATGGGGGGTCTGTTCGCGCTGGAGCGCGCCGGGCACCTGCGCGCCGCCCTGCTGGGCTCCATCGCCCTGGTGCTGGTGGTGCAGCTGGGCCTTGGCGGCCTGGCGGCCAGCGGCGCCACGCCCACGCTGTGGGTGCTGGGGCCGCTGCTGTTCGTGTTCTTCTGCGGCTTCAACGCGCTGGAGGCCAGCCAGCCCAGCCTGGTCTCGCGCATGGCCCCCGCCGCCCTGCGCGGCGCGGCCCTGGGCAGCTACAACACCCTCCAGTCCCTGGGGCTGTTTGCCGGGGGTGCCCTGGGTGGCGCCCTGGTCAAATGGGCGGGCGCACCGGGCCTCTTTGCCACCACGGCCGTGCTCACCGCCCTGTGGCTGGTGCTGACATGGCCTCTGCGCCCCACGGGGCGGGGCCAGGGGCACTGAGCGTTTCTGTAACAGATTCCCGCCCGCCCCGGCCACCCCGGCTTGCGGCACAATGGCGCGTTCGGCGCGCAGACTCTCCACGGACCGGAGAGCACACCAGCGCCCCCCAACATCAAGTAGGTAGAGCAGCACCATGGCATCCGTGAACAAAGTCATCATCGTCGGCAACCTCGGCCGCGACCCTGAAATGCGCACCTTCCCCAGTGGCGACCAGGTGGCCAACGTGACGATTGCCACCACCGACAAGTGGAAAGACAAGCAAAGCGGCGAAATGAAGGAAGCCACCGAGTGGCACCGCGTGGTCTTCAACGGCCGCCTGGCCGAGATCGCGGGCCAGTACCTGCGCAAAGGCTCGCAGGTCTATGTGGAAGGCAGCCTGCGCACGCGCAAGTGGACCGACCAGGCGGGCGTCGAGAAGTACAGCACCGAAATCCGTGCCGATCAGATGCAGATGCTGGGCAGCCGCCAGGGCATGGGCGGCGGCCAGGGCGGTGGCGGCCAGCAGGGCGGCGGTTATGACGATGGTGGCGGCTACGGCGGCGACCAGGGCGGTGGCGGCTACGACCAGGCCCCGCCCCAGCAACAGCGCCGCCCCGCCCCTCCGGCACAGCAGCGCCCCGCCGCGCCCGCCGCGCGCCCGGCCCCTGCGCCCGCACCTCGCGCAGCCTCGGGCTTCGACGACATGGACGACGACATCCCGTTCTGAGCACCGAATGGGCGTGTTGCGCATGATTGCCGGGCTGGTGCAGCCCCTGCGCGCCGCACCCCTGCATTCGCCCAACCCATCCAGGCCCGCCCGTGTCGCGGGCCTTTTTTGCGGCCGCACAGGCACCCATGGAAAGCCTTGATTCTGGCGACCGCCCCGACGAGGCCCTGCGCCGCTGGCGCCTGATCCTGGGCCGCTACGCCGCGCAGCCGCTGTCGCATGCGCAGTTCGATGCAGGCGACTGGAAACTCGACCAGGCCCTCGAATACCTCTACGGCCGCGACTACGACGGCCGGGGCCTGGCGCGCCCTGCGGGCGGCGCAGCCGGCTCGCTCGACCCGAGCCAGCTGCGCGCCATCGACTGGCTCAACCGCTCGCGCGAACTGTTTCCGCAGGAAGTCTTCGAGCGCATGCAGACCCAGGCCATCGACCGCTACCAGCTCACCGACCTGCTCAAGGACCCGGCGGTGCTGCGCTCCATGGACCCCACGCCGGGCCTGGCCAAGGCGCTGCTGGGCATGCGCGGGCGCCTGTCGGGCGGCATGCGCGATGCCGTGCGCGAGGTGATCCAGAAGACGGTGGACGAGATCACCCGGCGCTTGAAGAACGACTTCGTCAACGCCCTGGTGGGCCGGCGCAACCGCCAGCGGCGCTCGCTCGTCAAGAACGCGCAGAACTTCGACGCGCGCGCCACCATTGCGGCCAACCTCAAGAACTACAGCGCCGAGCGGCGCCAGTTGGTCATCGAGCGCCCGCTGTTCAACGCCCGCGTCAAGCGCAACCTGCCCTGGGACGTGGTGCTGTGCGTGGACCAGAGCGGCTCGATGATGGACTCGGTGATCTACAGCGCCGTGATCGCGGGCATCATGAGTTCGCTGCCCGCCGTGCGCGTGAAACTGGTGGTGTTCGACACCGCCGTGGTCGACCTCACGCACCTGGCGCACGACCCGGTGGAGGTGCTGCTCACGGTGCAGCTCGGTGGCGGCACCGACATCGGGCGCGCCGTGCACTACTGCGAGTCGCTGGTCGGCAACCCGCAGCGCACGGTGTTCGCGCTGATCAGCGACTTCGAGGAGGGCGCCGCGCCCGGGCCGCTGCTGGCCGCCGTGGCGCGCATGGCCGAGGCGCGCGTGAAGCTGCTCGGCCTGGCCGCGCTCGACGAGAACGCCAACCCGGTCTACGACCGCCAGATGGCCCAGCGCCTGGCCAACAAGGGCATGCACGTGGCGGCCCTGACGCCGACCCACTTCGCCCAGTGGCTTGCGGAAGTGATGGAGTGACGATGCCCGCCTGGTTCGAGGGCTACCGCGCCTACGACGACGACACCCTGGCGGCCCTGGCCAATGCGGGCCTGCTGCGCCGCGCGGCCAAGGACGTGGAGGCCGGCAAGGTGCAATGGGCAGAGCAGGGCGCCGATGGCGGCGTGGTCGAGGCCGATGGCCAGCGCGTGCAGCTCGATGCGCGGGGTCCGCAAAAGGCGCAGTGCGAATGCCCGGCGCCGGGCATCTGCAAGCACATCCTGGGCGCAGCGCTGTGGCTGCGGGCCATGGAGCCTGGCGCGGCCACCGGTGACGCCACTGCGTCGCCAGAATCCGAGGCGGACGCAACGTCGCCGCCTGCGGCCGGCCCCAACGCCGACCCACTGGCCGAGGTCCGTGCCCTGCAAGCGCCCGCGCTGTTCAAGCAAGCCGGCGTGGCCGCCGTGCGCCGCGCGGTGCAGGCGCTGCCCTGCGGCATCGAGTGGCGCGTGCAGGGCGGCACCTTGGTGATCGACCTGCCCGATCTCGCCGCCACCTGCCGCTATGTGGCGGGTGCGGGCTATGAGGGCATGGTGTCCGAAGTGCCCGTGCGCGAGCGCAAGGCCGTGCACCTGATCGCGCTGGCGGCCCTGCGCCAGGCGCTGGGCGAGCCGCTGCCCTTGCCCGAGGGAATGGCCCCTGCCGCAGCGGCAGAGCAGCCCACCGCCGCGCTGGGTGAACGCGAGCGCGCCTTCCTCGCCCAGGTGGAGGCCATGCTGCACGAGCTGCTCACCGGCGGCCTGTCGCACGTGAGCGAGCAGGCCTCGGCGCGGCTGCTGGCCTTGAACATGTCGGCGCGCGGCGAAGGCCTGCCGCGCCTGGCCGCCCTGCTGCGCAACCTGGGCGGCATGGTGGATGGCCTGGTGCGGCGCGACCACCGCATGCAGGAGCGCGATGCGCTGTCGCTGATGTCCAGCATCCAGGCGCTGTGCGATGCCCTGCGTGCCCCCGCTGAAGGCCAGGAGGCCGCAGAGCGCACCGCCGCCCTGCGCGGCCGGGTGCGCCGCGCCTTCGACGAGACCACGGCCCTTGAACTGCAGCCCCTGGGCGCCCACTGGTGGCAGACCCTGGGCGGTGCGCGCGGCCTGACCCTGGCCTTCTGGGACCTGGAGGGCCAGCGGCTGCTGCAGGCCGTGCTGGCGCGCCCCGATGGCAGCGACACGGGCTTCACGCGCCACAGCGCCTGGGCCATCCATGCCGTGTGGCCCGGTGTGGGCGCCGCACAGTCCCTGTGCCAGGCCCCGCTGCAGCTTGAATCCCCCCGGCTGGCCGACGACGACCGGCTGGCTTTGGCCGGTACGGCCCGGGCGCAGGCGCTGGCACCCTGGCACGCGGGCGATGCGCGCCTGGCCACGCTGGGCTGTGGCCGCTGGGCCGAACTCACGGCGCAGCTGAGCGCGGCCACGGGTCTCTCGGGCGATGGCGCCGAACTGGTGCTGCTGCGCCCTGCCGCCACGCGCACCCCCATCCTCGATGAGGCGCACCAGCAGTTGCTGTGGCCCGTGCAGGATGCCGATGGCCTGTGGCTGCACCTGACCGTGCCCGTGGGCGACGCCAGCATGCAGCGCGTGGACAACCTCGACCGGCTGGCCGCACGTGGCGCCCCGGTACACGCCGTGCTGGTGCGGGTGGAGCGCACCTCTGCCACCACCTTGCTGGTGCCGCTGTCGCTGCTGAGCAGTGACGCCAAAGGCCAGGTGCATGCCATCTCGCTGGACTATGCGACCGAGGCGGCGCGGCCCACGCCGCTGGCCCAGCGCATCCTGCGCCTGGTGCAATGGCGCAAGGACCAGGCCACGCCAGCGGCCACCCAGCCCACGCGCGCCCAGCGCCTGCTGGGCCCGGTGCTCGACGTGCTGGAGACCCAGGCCGCCACCGGACGCATGCCGCTCACCGAAACGCAATCGGAGCGCCTGGGCGCTGCGTTACCCGGCATCGCCTCGGTGGGGCTGCACACCGTGGCATCGGCCCTGCAACACCACTTGGCCACACCGCAGCCGGCCGGCATGCTGCGCCTGCAGCAGCTGTGCCAGCGCACGGTGGAGCTCGACGGCCTGCCCTCCATCGCTGCGTAGTCGCGCACCGGCGTGGTGTTACAAGCCATTACCTTGAAAGCGGGCAAATTGCACGCTGGCGCGGCCTGGCGCCACGGCAGCGCCATGACGCGCTGACAAAATGCGAGGCTCTATTCAGACCACAGGGGATCGCGCATGGGATTGCTGGACAAGATCGTGGGGGCGGTGACGGGCCGCTCGGGCAATGATGGCAATGGACTGAGCACCGCGCAGAACAACCTGCTGCGCCAGGCCATGGAGCCGCTGGACAAGGCGGCGCCGGGCCTGGCGGACAAGGCCCTGGCCTTCGTGAGCGAAGGCACCCACGAAGCCGTGCTGCTGGAGCTGCAGGCCCCCCATGCCCTTGAGCCCGGTCAATTGCTCGGCTCGCCGGGCCGGCTGCGCTGGGGCTTCAACCTCTGGAACGACAAGCCCCTGGAGGCAGCGGGCAAGAAGAGCCTGGCCGGGCGCTCCGGGTTCTACGCCGCTGTGCCTGCCGACAAGCCGCCTCTGGCCCTGCTGGTGCGCCTGGGCAAGCTGCTGGCCGCAGCCGATGCCGGCAAGTCGCTGGAGCACCCTGGTGCGCCCGTGCCCGACTGGCTGCAGTACCTGGTCAACGATGCGGTGCATGCCAGCTTCAAGGATGGCAACAGCAACAAGCACGAGCCGGCCAAGGAGCGTGCGGCCTGGACGGTCGATCTCATCGCGCAGTTGCTGGCCGAGGAAGGGTTGAACGAGACGCTGGCGCTGCAGCTGGTGTTCGAGCGCAAGGGCCTGGACAGCTACTACCAGGACCGCCTGGACCATCTGGTGAAGAACCCCGCCGTCGCCGATTTCATGCGCGCGCGCCCCGAGGCCGCACAGGCCCTGCTGCAGCAGCTCTCGGCGTCCGGCCGAGTGCAGTTGGCTTCGCGCATCGGACCGGACAAGGGGCTGCGCGCCGCCTTCGCACCGCTGCTGGTGGCACTGGCGGCCGATGGCAGCAAGACCGTGCGCGCCGAAGCCGTGCCGCACATCGAGGGCATCGCCGAAGCCGAACGCCTGCGTCTGCTGGCCGCACTGCTGGGCGACGGCGACACCAGCCAGCGCACCCAGGCGGCCGAGCTGCTCGCGCGCCTGCCCGCCGAATCCACGCGCAGCCTGCTCGAAGCCGCGCTGGCCAGCGAGGCCAGCAAGCCGGTGCAGCAGGCGATCCGCGCCGCACTGAACCGGCTGGACGCAGCCGGCAATGCGCAGGAGCAGGACCTGCCCGAGCCCCCGCCCTGGGCTCCGTTTGCCGACAACCCGCTGGGCCAGGACGCGCTGGATCTGCTGCTGGCCAACCGCACCGAGGTGATCGAGCGCGCGCGCCGCGCCGCCGAGGAAGAGGCCGAAGAAAACAAGACCCAGAAGCACAAGTACACCTGGCGCCAGAAGAGCTACGCCAACCTGTCGAAGCTGACCGAGGACGACATGCGCCAGGCATTGGCCCTGCTCAATGGCCAGCTCGACAGGAAGCAGACAGAGAAACTGCGCAGCACCGAGGTGGCCCAGGCCGTGACGCACGGCAACCGCCTGTTCGCACTGCCGTCCTTCGGGCCCTCGCACCTGATCCGCTGGCTGGGCGTGTCGCGCTACGGCCGCAGCTTCTGGTTCGACGACGGTTTCCAGAAGTGGCTGGGCCGCCAGCCCCGGGGCAGCGTGGACCTGCGCGCCCTGGCCGAGCTAATGCAGCGCTCCAGCCTGCCGATCATTGAAGTTGCACGCACTGCGCTGTCCGACTACTGGAACACCCCCAGCGCCACGGATCTGCTGCCGCCCGAGTGCATCTGGCCCTTCTTCATGGAGCATCCCGAGTTCATCGACCAAGCCCTGGGCCTGACCGCCCCCCCGCCCAACACCGAGCGCTATTCCAGCGCTCTGGCGCTGGCGCCCGCGCTGCAGACGCTGGCGGTGTTCCCCACCATCCCGGCACGCTGGCTGCCACGCGTGATGGAACTGGCCCTGGGCGAGGGCAAGACGCACCGCCCCATGGCCCAGAAGGCCTTGTCCACCCTGCCGAGCATCGGCCGCCAGGTGGTGGAATCGCTCACCCACACCAAGAGCGAAGTGCGCATCGAGGCCGCGAACTGGCTGGCCGAGCTGAAGTACACCGACGCCGTGCCGGCCCTCACCAAGGCGCTCGAAAAGGAAAGCCGTGAGACGGTGCGTGCCGCCTTCCTGACCGCACTGGAAGGCCTGGGCGATGACATCTCGCCGCGCCTGGCCCCCGCCATCCTGCTGGCCGAGGCGAAGAAGGGCCTCAAGGCCAAGCCCCCTGCGGGCCTGGCCTGGTTCGCGCTGGATGCGCTGCCGGCCGCACGCTGGGCCGACGGCACGGCCGTGGAGCCCGAGATCCTGCGCTGGTGGGTGGTGCTGGCCTGCAAGCTCAAGGAGCCCGGCGGCAACGCCCTGCTCACGCGCTACATGGGTCTGCTCGATGCCGGGAGCCGCCAAACCCTGGGCAGCAGCGTGCTGCGCCAGTTCATCGCCCAGGACACGCGCCATCCGCCGCTCGAGGAAGGCATCGCCTACGCCCAGGCCCATGCGCCGCAGCGCTACCAGTCCTACCAAAAGGGCTACCAGAACGCCAAACCCGAGTACCGCCAGTACTACGAGGCCGACTACGCCAAGTCCGAAGACCAGGTGTTCGAAGAATGCAAGCGCGAGAAGATGGCCGAGTACCTGGGCAGCGCCATCGGCGAGAAGGGCATCCTGGCGCTGGCGGCCTTTGCGCCGGGCCATGAGATCGTGACCCTGCTCCAGCAGTACATGCGCGACCACTACCAGCGCCGCTCGCAGATCGAGGCCATGCTCGAAGGCGTGGCCCCGGGCAACGACCCGGTGGTGATCCAGCTGATGCTGGGCCTGTCGCGCCGCTACCGCACGGCCTCGGTGCAGACCAAGGCCCGCGCCCTGGTGCAGGAGATCGCCGACCGCAACGGCTGGACGCAGGACCAGCTGGCCGACCGCACCATACCCACAGCCGGCCTGGACGACACCGGCACCCTGGCGCTGCCTTTTGGCGAGCGCATCTTCACCATGGTGCTCGACGCGGCGATGAAGCCCGAGCTGCGCAACCCCGAGGGCAAGGCCATCAAGACCTTGCCCGAGCCGCGCCAGAACGACGACCCGGCGCAGGCCAAGGAGACCAAGGCGCTGCTGTCCACCAGCAAGAAGGAGCTCAAGCAGGTCATCGACCTGCAGACCGCCCGCCTGTTCGAGGCCATGTGCACCGGTCGCCACTGGCCCGTGGCCGAGTGGCGCGAGTACCTGCACCGCCACCCGGTGGCCGGCCGGCTGATCCAGCGGCTGGTGTGGCTGGAGGTGGATGCCGAGGGCGCCGCGCTGCAGAGCTTTCGCCCCACAGAGGACGGCAGCCTGATCAACACCGAGGACGACGAGGTGCAATTGTCCGACGGCGCCCAAGTGCGCCTGGCCCACGCCTCGCTGGTGGACAAGGCCAGCGCCAGCGCGTGGACGAAACACTTCAAGGACTACAAGACAGCCCCGCTGTTCCCGCAGATGTCGCGCCAGTCGCCCACCCTGGCCTTCACCGACGAGAAGGGGCTGGCCGTGAGCGAAATCAAAGACCGCCAGGGCTGGGTCAGCGACAGCTTCACCCTGCGCGGCGCCTTCACCAAGCTCGGCTACCAGCGCGCCCAGGCCGAAGACGGCGGCTTCTTCTACCAGTACACCAAGGACTTCTCGAGCGTGGGCGTGCGCGTGGCCATCGATTTCTCCGGCAACACCCTGCCCGAAGAGAACGTGGCTGCCGCCCTCAAGACGCTCAGCTTCGAGGACAGCAAGGCACGCAGCTGGGGCGATAACACCCTGCCCCTGGCCAGCGTGCCGCCCGTGCTGCTGGCAGAGGCCTACGCCGACTACCTGGCCATCGCCCAGGCCTGCACCGGTTTCGATGCCGACTGGGAAAAGAAGATGCCCTGGTAGCCTGTCAGCGGGCTCCTGAAGAGGGCCCGCCGCAAGATTTCAAGCCGTAACTGTTTGAATCGAGCGACGAAAACCGGACGTAATTCACGTTTTTTTGGTGAGGTCTCTCCATTCTCACAATTTGCGACATCTTGGCGCGAAAACTACC
The DNA here is from genome assembly GCF_964253575.1 of Acidovorax sp. LjRoot118. Lineage (NCBI taxonomy): Bacteria > Pseudomonadati > Pseudomonadota > Betaproteobacteria > Burkholderiales > Comamonadaceae > Acidovorax > Acidovorax sp. LjRoot118. The sequence continues at coordinate 6,315,768 of NZ_CAXURB020000001.1, read as the reverse complement.
GCGATGATCCAGCCCTTGCACCGCACAACAGCCCATGAGCTGTGCGGGATTTCATTGAATGTGAATGATTGAGGGAGGAATTTTCATGCCGGGTTTTGTCCGAAAAATACTGATTTTCATCACGGGCTATGCATGGCTCATCCTGCTGGCAGGCCCGGGCCTGGCTGGCATGGCCATCTGGAGCAGCTGGAAGGCCGATGGCGACCACGCCTACACCGCGCGGGAGCAGCTGCAGACGGTGGCCGGCACGGTCACCGGCGCCAGCGAGGTGACGGTCAAGCGCAAGCGCCGCTCGACCAAGCAGTACTACGAAATCACCGTCAAGCCTGAAGCGGGTGGCGAAGAGCGCAAGCTGCGCATCGCGCACAGCGAGCCCAAGGCGGTCGTGGGCGGCATCATCGACGAGAAGGTCACCGCGCTGTACGACAGCAGCGACAGCGACATCGTCTACGAGGTGGTGATGGCCGGCAAGCCCGTGATCAGCTATGAGGCCACGCGCACACGCATGCAGGCCGAGGCCGCGTCCACGGCCCAGTCCTTCAGCGGGGCCGGCATCTGGGTGCTGGCCGTCGTGCTGACGCTGCTGGGCGCCGCCGGCGTATGGTCCAACCGCAAGCTGCGCCGCGCCGACGAGCTGGCTGCCGCCTGATTCCCTACCCGAAGAGAGAGGCAGGAAGCGGCCCACAAGGCTGCTTCCTGTGTGAGAAGTAGCAACAACCACAACCGAGGAACATCCTTGTGAACACCAATGTACTGACCCCTGAGGACCCGTCCGGCTCCCCCATGGAGCGCCGCGAGTTCATCGTCTCCACCTACAAGCACCTGGGCGCGGCCATCCTGGCCTTTGTCGTGCTGTCGGCCGTGCTGATGATGAGCGGCTTTTCCACCACCACGGCCAAGATGCTGATGGGCAGCGGCAACAAGTTCATCTGGCTGGGCGTGATGGGCGCCTTCATGCTCGTGGGCTGGCTGGCCTCCTACCTGGCCGACAACGCCGAGAAGCCCCAGACCCAGCTCATGGGCCTCGGGATCTACGTGCTGGCCGAAGGCCTGATCTTCGCGCCCCTGTTCGGCATCGCCCAGATCGTCGCGCCCGGCGCCATCGGCGCGGCAGGCTTCATCACGCTGCTGATGGTGGCGGCGCTGACCTGGACGGCCTTCACCAGCAAGTCGGACTTCTCGTTCCTGGGCGGCATCCTCAAGGTGGGCGGCCTGGTCGCGCTGGGCACCATCGTGGCCGGCGCGATCTTCGGCTTCAAGCTCGGCATCTGGTTCTCCGGCATCATGGTGCTGTTCGCTGGCGCCTGCGTGCTGTACGACACCTCGCGCATCATCCACGACTACCCCACGGATCGCCCTGCCGGTGCCGCGCTGCACCTGTTCGCGTCGATCGCACTGATGCTCTGGTACGTGCTGCGCATCCTGATCAGCCTGGCGACGAACGACGATTGAGCCAAGGCCTGGGCCGGTGCCCTGCGAAGGGCACCCGGACAGAAACAAGTACACCGGGGCATGCACAGCATGCGCCCGGTGTTTTATTTGGAGCGATGCACTCTTGCTGCGGAGACTGCGCAAAGCTGGTCCAAAATAGCTGCGAAGGGCGCGCAGCCCGTCTCCCTGTGCGCGCTCACCGCCGTCCACACCACCGACACCATGAGCACCACCCCCCCTTCCGCGAACCAATCCGTGCGCCTGTCGCCCGAGCAACGCTGGGCCGACGAACTGGCCCGCCTGGCCGCAGCAGACACCCACGCCCGGCCGCCGGGCTGGAAGCTCTCGCCGCGTGCGGTGCGCCAGTTCATCCTGGGCGATGCCAAGCTGCAGGTGACGCAGAAGTTCTTCGGCGACGACCCGCTGGTGGACCGCGCCATCGTCACGCTCATGGGCCACCAGGGCCTGATGCTGGTGGGCGAGCCGGGCACGGCCAAGTCGCTGCTGTCGGAGCTGCTCTCGGCGGCCATCAGCGGCGACTCGGGCCTCACGGTGCAGGGCACGGCCGGCACCACTGAAGACCACATCAAGTACAGCTGGAACTACGCCCTGCTGCTGGCCGAGGGCCCGAGCCAGCGCGCGCTGGTGCCATCGCCCCTGTACCAGGCGATGCGCGCGGGCAAGCTGGTGCGCTTCGAGGAAATCACGCGCTGCCCGCCCGAGATCCAGGACGTGCTGATCTCGCTGATGAGCGACAAGCAACTGATGATCCCCGAGCTGGGCGACGACGCGCGCCTCTTTGCCCAGCGCGGCTTCAACATCATCGCCACGGCCAACCTGCGTGACCGGGGCGTGCACGAGATGTCCTCGGCCCTGAAGCGCCGCTTCAACTTCGAGACCGTGCGCCCGATCCGCGACCACCAGTTCGAGGTCGACCTGGTGATGGCGCAACTGGCGCGCGAGCTGGCCGGCAGCGAGGCGCCGGTGAACGTGCCGCGCGACGTGGTCTCGCTCTTGGTCACCACCTTCCAGGAGCTGCGCGCCGGCCAGACGCAGGAGGGCACGGCCATCAAGGGGCTTGATGCCGTGATGTCCACCGCCGAGGCGGTGAACGTGGCCTATGCGGCGGCGCTGCAGGCGCGCCACTTCAACGACGGCGAGCTGACCCCGCGCGAAATCGCCGGCCAGCTGCAGGGCGTGGTGCTCAAGGACAGTGCCGACGACGCCAAGCGCGTCCGCCACTACTTCGACACCGTGGTGCGCGAGCGCGCGCGGCGCGACCCGCAGTGGAAGGCTTTCCACGACGCAGCCCGCTCGCTGTGGCAATAGCGGTGAGCACAACACCGCAGCCCGCGGGCCTGCCGCCGGAAATAGCGGCCCTGCTGCCGCAGTTGCTCGGCGACGAGGGCATCTTCTTCGTGCCCGTGCGCCACCACAGCCCGGCCTGTGCCTGGGCGCTGCGCCACCTGCTGCGCGAGGTGCGCCCGGCGGCCGTGCTGATCGAGGGCCCGGATGACCTCGACGCTCTGCTGCCCCTGCTGCAGGACCCGCTGACCCGCACCCCCGTGGCCTGGCTGTGCCAGGCCACGCGCGAAGCCAAGGCCGAGCCGCCTGACCCCGGCGAGGAAGGCACCGAGGCCGAACCTGAGTCCGCCGCGCCGCGCACGGTGACCAGCAGCTCCTTCTACCCCCTGTGCGACTACAGCCCCGAATGGATCGCCGTGCGCGAGGGTGTGGCCCTCGGCGCGCAGGTCGCACTCATCGACCTGCCCTGGCGCCACAAGGCCTGGGAGCGCCGCTACGGCGAAGGCGATGGCGGGGAGGAAACGCAGGCCCCCGACACCGCGCGCAGCCAGATGGAGGAGCGCCACTTCGCCCACAGCCGCTACCTGAACGCCATGGCACGCCAACTCGGCTGCGTGGACCACCACGACCTGTGGGACAGGCTGTTCGAACTGCGCACGCCCGAGGCGCTGGCCGACTGGCGCACGCTGTTCGCCGACGTGTTCAGCTGGTGCGCCATGGCCCGGCAGGACTACGAGCCCGAGGTGCTGGAGGCCGAGCTGAGCCTGCCACGCGAGCGCCATATGGCCGCGCACATCCGCCGCTGGCGCAGCGAGGTGCAGGGCCCCATCGTGGTGGTGACCGGGGGCTTTCACACCGCCGAGCTGCTGCGCAGCTGGAAGACGGCCCCGCCCCTGGCGGCGCCCGCCAAGGCTGCAGCCAAAAAGAACAAGGCCGCGGAGCCCGATGCCTGGCTGATCCGCTACAGCTTCGAGCAGCTCGATGCGCTCAATGGCTATGGCGCCGGCATGCCGTCACCGGGCTACTACCAGCGCACCTGGGAAGCCCTGGAGGCGCTGCAGGCCCCGGCCCAACGCGATGTCCCGGCGACCGGGGCGGTCCACCCCCTCACCGTGGTGGCGCTGGACCTGCTGACCCGCTTCGCGCAGCAGACCCGCGCGCAGGACCAGGCCGACGCCGTCTCCACCGCGCTGGTGCAGGCCGCCGCGCTGCAGGCCGTGCGCCTGGCCGAACTGCGCGGTAACGCCGGGCCGGGCCGCCAGGACCTGCTGGACGCGATCCGCTCGTGCTTCGTCAAGGGCGCGATGGACGAGGGCACGCGCGGCTTCACGGCCGACCTGCGCGCCTTCCTGGGCGGCACGCGCATCGGCGATGTGCCGCCCTCGGCCGGCTCGCCACCGCTGATCGAGGACGCGCGCCGCCTGGCCCGGGCCGCTGGCGTGCGCCTGGACGACAGCGCCTCGCGCACGGTGCGGCTGGACCTGTACCGCAAGCCCTCGCACCGCGAGCGCAGCCGCTTCCTGCACGCCATGGCCTACCTCGATGCGGGCCTGGCACAGTGGGTGGCCGGGCCCGATTTCATCGCCGGCAGCCGGCTGAACATGCTGTTCGAGGAATGGCGCGCCGCCTGGTCGCCCATGGTCGAGGCGCGCCTGATCGCGCTGGCCAGCGACGGCGCCAGTGTGCAAGCAGTGTGCCTGGCGCGGCTGCTGCGCGAAGAGGCTGCCCTGTCCGACCAGGGCCGCGGGCGCAGCGCCAGCGCCGCCGTCGCCCTGCTGCAGCGCGCCTGCCTGGTGGGCCTGCACGCGCGGCTGCCGCAGCTGCTGGCCATGCTCTCGGCCCACCTCGACGAGGATGCCTCGCTCGGCTCCGTCGTGGAATGCGGGCACCGCCTGGTCACACTGTGGCGTGCGCGCGAGCCGCTGGGCGTGCAGCAGAACCCGCAGCTGGCGGGCCTGCTGCAGCGCGTGTGGCCCGCCGCCCTGTACCTGCTGCCGCCGCTGGCGCAGACGCCGGCGGACGGGCAGGAGCATGCCGTGCGCCTGCTGCTCTCGCTGCGCGAACTGGGGCGCCTGCTCGCCAGCCTGGACGGAAAAGAAGACGCCAGTGCCATCGATGCCAGCCTGCTCACGGACCACCTGCAACGTTTTGCCACCGGTGCCGGCGTTGCACCGGGCGTGGCCGGCGCCGCCACCGCGCTGCTCTACCTGGACGGCCACTGGGACGATGCGGCGCTGGATGCCGTGGTGCGCCAGCGCTTCGGCCCCGGAGCGCAGCCGCAAGAAGCGGTGCAGTTCCTGAACGGCATGATGACCGCCGCACCCGAGCTGCTGCTGCGCCTGCCAGCCCTGCTGCAGGGGCTGGACGCCCTGGTGCGCCAGTGGGACGACGCGGCCTTCGTGGCCCACCTGCCGGACCTGCGCCAGGCCTTCACCGGCCTGCGCCCGCAGGAAACAGCGGACCTGGCCACCAAGGTGGCGCAGCTGCACGGCACGGACGAGGCCACGGCCGCATCGCTCGCCGGCATGCACTACGAAACTACCGAGGAGGACTTGCACGCCGGCCTGCGCCTGCAGGCCTTGCTAGAAGCCAGCCTGCAGCGCGACGGGCTGCAGGGCTGGATCCGCTAGTTACTCCGCCGCGCTGGAAATCACGCCGCCGCCCAGGCAGACGTCGCCGTCATACAGCACGGCCGACTGGCCGGGCGTGACGGCCCACTGGGCGTCCGGGAACTGCAGGCTCAGGCCGGCGTCGTCGGCCGCGAGCACGGTGCAGGCGGCGTCCTGCTGGCGGTAGCGCGTTTTGGAGCCATAGACGCCCGGTGCCGGCGCGTGGCCCGCCGTCCAGCTCACGTCCTGCGCGGTCAGCGCATGCGACAGCAGCCAGGGGTGGTCATGCCCCTGCACCACGCGCAGCGTGTTCTTCGCCAGGTCCTTGCGCGCCACGAACCAGGGCTCGTGCTCGCCGCCGCCGCGCTGGGCGCCCTTTTCCTTGATGCCACCGATGCCCAGGCCCTGGCGCTGGCCCAGGGTGTAGAAACTCAGGCCCACGTGCTTGCCCAGGGTGCGGCCCCGGTCGTCCTGGATGGGGCCGGGCGCATGGCTGATGTAGCGGTTCAAAAACTCGCGGAACGGCCGCTCGCCGATGAAGCAGATGCCGGTGGAGTCCTTCTTCTTGGCGTTGGGCAGGCCGATTGCCTCGGCGATGCGGCGCACCTCGGTCTTGTGCAGCTCGCCCACGGGGAACAGGGTCTTGGACAGCTGCGCCTGGTTCAGGCGGTGCAAAAAGTAGCTCTGGTCCTTGGACGGGTCCAGCCCCTTGAGCAATTCGAACAGGCCCGAGGCCGGGTTCTGGCGAACCCGTGCGTAATGCCCCGTGGCGATCTTCTCGGCGCCAAGGCGCATCGCATGGTCGAGAAAGGCCTTGAACTTGATCTCGGCGTTGCAGAGCACGTCGGGGTTGGGCGTGCGGCCGGCCTGGTACTCGCGCAGGAACTCGGCGAACACCCGGTCCTTGTAGTCGGCAGCGAAGTTCACGTGCTCGATCTCGATGCCGAGCACGTCCGCCACGGCGGCCGCGTCCACGAAGTCGACGTTGGACGAGCAGTACTCGCTGTCGTCATCGTCTTCCCAGTTCTTCATGAAGATGCCGACCACCTCGTGGCCCTGCTGCTTGAGCAGGTGGGCGGTGACGGCCGAGTCCACGCCGCCTGAGAGGCCGACGACGACGCGGTGCTTGGTTGGTGCTGTCATTGCCCAGATTGTATTTTTTATGCTGCGGGCACGCTGCGCGGGCGCGAAGAACGCGTAGCCTCCAGCAGGTCATACAGCTGCTGGGCCGCCGGCGACAGGGAGCGCCCGCGGCGTTTGATGAGCCCCATCTGCCGCGTGACCACCGGGTCGACCAGGGGAATGCTGACCAGCGTGGGGTGGTCCTTGCCCGGCATGGCCAGGCGCGGCACGGCCGCCACGCCCAGCCCCGCCTCGACCAGGCCGAGCAGGGTGGTCACATGCTTGGCCTCGTACAGGCACTGCGGGCGATCGGGCACGTTGGCCAGCGCCAGGTCCATCAGCAGGCGGTTGCCCGAGGTCTTGCCCACCGACATGAAGTCGTGCTGGCCCAGCTCCGCCCAGGTGACCTTTTTGCGCCGGGCCAGCACATGGTCGCGCCGGCAGGCGGCTACAAAGCGCTCGGCCAGCACGGGCTTGAACTCGATCTCGGCCTCCTGGCTGCCGATGAAATTCAGGCCAAAGTCCGCATCGCCCTGCGCCACGGCCACCAGCACCTCGTTGGCGCTGGCGTCGTACACCTTGACCCGGATTTTCGGAAACCGCTCGTGGTAACGCTTGACCACCTGCGGCAAAAAGTAATACACGGCCGAGGGCACACAGGCAATGGTCACCTCGCCCATGCGCCGCGCCGCCACGTCGCCCAGGCCCATGAGCATGCCGTCGAGGTCGTCGAGCCACAGCCGCGTCTTGCGTGCGAAATCGCGGCCCACGGCCGTAAGCGTCACGCGGCGCGTGGTGCGGTCGAGCAGGCGCACGCCCAGCGCCTCTTCGAGCTTGTCGATGCGGCGGCTGAAGGCCGGTTGCGACAGGTGGATGGATTCGGCCGCAGCGCGAAAGCTGTGCAGCTCGGCCACCGCGGCAAAGGCCTGGATGTCGGCAAGGTCGAACTTGTTGTGCATGGCATGTCCTGGCAGGAACGATAGTGGGAGGCAAGGGGGCGCATGGCGTTGCGCGCCGTGCATCAATGCTTCGCAGAGTTGCAATTTACAGGCCCCATTTCAGCACGTAAAAGCGCCTGGCATCTATTGCTTGGCATGCATCAATCGTTGCCAACAATGCAATTCACAAACAAACCGGAGAGCCGCACCATGCAGACCCATGAGCTACAACCTTCCTTGCGTTCTGATGCGCGGCGGCACCTCCAGGGGCCCCTTCTTCCTGGCCGACTGGCTGCCGCAAGACCCGGCAGAGCGTGACCGCACGTTGATCGCGGCCCTGGGTTCGCCCCACGAGCTGCAGATCGACGGCCTGGGCGGCGGCAACTCGCTGACCAGCAAGGTGGCCATCGTCTCGCGCTCGTCGCATCCGGGCTGCGACGTGGACTACCTGTTCGCCCAGGTCAGCGTGGACGAGGCCCGCGTGGACACGCGGCCCAACTGCGGCAACATGCTGGCCGGCGTGGGGCCCTTCGCCATCGAGCAGGGCCTGGTGCCCGCCAGCCGCACCGGCGAGGTGACGCGGGTGCGGGTCTACAACGTCAACACCCGCTCACGCATCGACGTGCAGGTGCAGACCCGCGGCGGCCGCGTGCACTACGAGGGCGACGTGCACATCGACGGCGTGCAGGGCACGGCCGCCCCGGTGCTGATGAACTTCCTCGACGCCTGGGGCGCCGTCACGGGCCAGATCTTCCCGACCGGGCAGCGCATCGACACCATCTACGGCCTGCCGGTGACCTGCATCGACGCCGCCCAGGTGATGGTGCTGGTGCGCGCGGCCGACCTGGGCCTGCGCGGCGACGAGAGCCCGGCAGAGCTCGATGCCGACACCGCCCTGCTCGCCCGGCTCGAAGCCCTTCGCTGCGAGGCCGGGTTGCGCATGGGCATGGGCGACGTCTCGGGCAGCGTGCTGCCCAAGCCGGTGATCGTCTCCGACGGCCCTGCGCCCGGCAGCATCGTCTCGCGCTACTTCACGCCCCGGCGCTGCCACCGCTCGCACGCCGTGACCGGCGCCATCGGCGTGGCTGCGGCCATGGTGCTGCCCGGCACCGTGGCCAGCGACGCGCGCAGCGCGCCCAGCGCCGGCACGCGCCGCGTGGAGGTTCTGCACCCGGCCGGCCGCATCCATGTGGACGTCGAGCTGGCCCTGGTGGACGGCCATTGCACGCTGGTGCAGGCCGCCCTGGTGCGTACCGCCCGAAAGATCCTGGAGGGCACGCTGTTCGTGGCGCAGCACCCTGCCGAACACCTCTGATTTCCTTTCCCAACCATCCATAACGACCTGACCGGAGACAAGACCATGAACCACCGCAAACCCCCATCCACATTGCGCCGCACGCTGGCCGCCGCGCTGGCCTTCGCCACGCTGGCAGGTGCACCTCTGGCGGCACACGCAGCCTTCCCGGAGCGCTCCATCACCCTGGTCGTGCCCACGGCCGCCGGGGGCGGCAACGACGGCATGGCGCGCGTGGTGGCGCAAAAGATGTCGCAGCTGCTGGGCCAATCGGTGATCGTCGAAAACAAGGCCGGCGCCAACGGCGCCATTGCCGCCGAGTACGTGGCGCGCGCCACGCCCGACGGCCACACCATCCTGTTTGGCTACATCGGCACGCACGGCATGAGCCCGGCGCTGCAGAAGCTGCGCTACGACCCCGTCACCCAGTTCGAGCCCATCGGCATGGTCTGCTACTCGCCCACGCTGATGGTGGTCAACCCCAAGGTGCCGGCGAAGACGGTGGCCGAGTTCGTGGCGCTGACCAAAGCCCATCCGACCTCCTACAACTACGCATCGGCCGGCAATGGCACGGCGCCGCATTTCTCGGCCGAGATGTTCAAGCTCGAGAGCGGCGCGCAGATGGCGCATGTGCCCTACCGGGGATCGGCCCCGGCGATGAACGACACCATGGCCAACCAGACGCAGGTGATGTTCCCCAGCCTGTTCTCGGCCTCCTCGCATGTGAAGAACGGCAAGCTGCGCGCCCTCGCGCTGGCCGGCCCCAAGCGCTCCTCGCTGATGCCCGACGTACCCACGCTCGAAGAGGCGGGCATCAAGGGCGTGGAGATCACGCAGTGGTACGCACTGTTCGCCCCCGGCAAGACACCGAAGGCTGTGGTGGACCAGCTCAACAAGGCCCTCAACACCGCCTTGGCCGACAAGGACGTGGTGCAGCGCATCGAAGAACAAGGCGCCGTGGTGGACAGCAGCACGCCCGAGGCCCTGGCTCTGACCGTGCGCCAGGAGCTGGCCAAGTGGCGCGGCGTAGTGCAGAAGGCCCAGTTGACGGCGGATTGATCCCGCCCACAAGAACATTCCATCCGAGGAGACAGCATGAAGAAGACAAACGGCGCCATCTGCGCCCTGCTGGCCTGCGCGCCGGCGTTCGCCCAGACCGCATCGACCAGCCCATCCGCCGGCAGCCTCACGCTCTACGGCGTGGTGGACCTGGGCTTGCGCCACGCCAGCGGGCTCACGGCCGCCAACGCCCCCGCACCGGGCTCGCACCACAGCCTGGGCAGCGGCATCCACACCACCAGCCGCTGGGGCGTGCGCGGCAGCGAAGACCTGGGCGGTGGTGCCCGTGCGCTGTTCAACCTGGAAAGCGGCCTCAACGCCGATACCGGTGCGCCCGCTAACAGCGCCAAATACTTCGACCGCGCCTCGTGGGTGGGCCTGCAGGCGGGCTGGGCCACCGTGGCGCTCGGCCGCCAGACCACGCTGCTGGCCGATGCGATCTCGCCCGTGGACCCGCTGTCCATGCGCTTCGCCAGCTTCAACCCCAACATCGGCGTGACAGCGCTGAGCCAGCACGGCCTGGGAATCGAGTACGGCAGCGCGGGCGCCAATACCGGCTCCTACCGGCTGGACAATGCGGTCAAGCTCACCGGCCGCTTTGGCGGCCTCACGGCGCGGGCCATGCTGGGGGTGGGCGAGGTGGCATCGCAATCGTCGGCCCTGTCCTCGCACGGCCTGGGCCTGGCGTATGCGGATGGCGGCTTCACCGTGTCCGGCGCCTGGCAGACCTTCAAGGACGCCAACCTGCGACCGCTCGATGCGGCCACGCTGGGCGCTGCGTACCAGTGGGGCAGCGTGCGCCTGGCCGCGAACGCCGGGCGCAGCAAGGCGAAGACCGGTGCGGCCACGCACACCGAACAGCGCGTGCTCTCGGCGGGCGCCACCTGGGCGGCGCTACCGCTGCTGGACCTGACCGCCACCTACTACAAGATCGACCGCACACGCACCGCCGCAGCAGACGATGGCTACGGCCGCATGGTGGCCTTCGCCGAATACAAACTGTCGCGCCGCACGCGGGTCTACGCCGAACTGGACCACACGCGATGGCGCAACGGCTTCCAGGGTGCAGCCAACAAGCGCGTGGCCACCGGTGTTTCCGCCGGGGTCATGCACAGCTTCTGAGCCAGGCCCTACACGAACTTGCCCATGATGCCGCCGTCCACCACCAGTTCGGTGCCGGTCACGTAGGCCGATGCATCGCTGGCGAGGAAAGCGCAAGCGTGGGCCACGTCCCAGGCCGTGCCCATGCGGCCCATGGGCACCTGGCGGGCACGCGCGGCGCGCGCCTCGTCCAGGCTGGTGTCCGAGAACATCCTGGCCACCGTGGTCGCGATGCGCGGCGTGTCGATCAGGCCCGGCACCACGGTGTTGGCGCGCACCCCCTGGCCCGCATACTGCTGCGCGATCATGCGCGTGAAGTGCGTGACCGCGGCCTTGGTGACCCCATAGGCCAGGTGCGGGTAGCCCAGGTAGCGCATGCCCGCGATGGACGAGATGGTGATGATGGAGCCACGCCCGCGCTCCACCATGCTGGGCAGCACCTCCTGGCAGGCCAGCAGAAGGCTGCCCACATTCACGCCGTGGATGCGGTCGAAGTCCTCGGCGCTGGTCTCCAGCGGGCCGCCGGTCTTGCCGATGCCCACGTTGTGGTGCAGCACGTCGATGGCGCCGCCGAAGCGCTCGCGCGCCTCGGCGAACAGGCGCTTGACGTCCGCTGCCACGGCCACGTCGCCCACGAAGGTGGCGGCCGTGCCGCCCTCGGCGTGGATCAGCGCCGTGGTCTCTTCGGCCGATGCTGCGTCGCGGTCGGCCACGCAGACGCTGGCGCCCAGGCGCGCGTAGGTCACGCAAGACGCCCGGCCGATGCTCCAGCCCGGGCCGGCCGAGCCGCCACCGGCCACGAAGACCACGCGGCCAGACAGGTCCAGCGGCAGGGCGGGTGGCATATTCTTCGGCGCGCTCATGGTGCCAGCCCCACGGTCATGCCGCCGCACACGTAGACCACCTGGCCGGTGGTGAAGCCCGCGCGCGCATCGAGCAGCGATGCCACGAGGTGCGCCACCTCGTCGGGCTGCCCCATGCGGCGCACGGGAATGTTGTCCAGGATGCGCTGGGTAGCCGGTGCACCGGGCGGGTTCACGCGTTCGAAGAGTTCGGTGGCAATCGGCCCGGGGCCGATGGCGTTGGCGGTGATGCCGTCGGCGCCCAGCTCCAGCGCCAGGGTGCGCGTGAAGCCGTGCACCGCTGCCTTGCTGGCCGAGTAGGCGATGCGCTCGCCCTTGCCCAACGCTGCGCGGCTCGATATGTTGACGATGCGCCCGAAGCGCGCCGCGCGCATGGCGGGCAGCAGCGCCTGCACGCACGCCATGGACGCCGCCAGGTTGACGGCCATCACGGCCTGCAGGTCGGCACTGGTGGTCGCATCGATGCCGGCCGGGCGCACGATGCCTGCGTTGTTCACCAGGCGGGTGATGGGCCGCGCGGCCACGGTGCGGGCCAGCGCGTCGCGCAGGGCGGCCTCGTCGGCCAGGTCCACCTGCACGAAGGTCTCGCACTGTGCAATGGCCTCGGGCGCGGCGATGTCGAAGTTCACGACATGCAGGCCATCGGCCATCAACCGCGTGGCCACGGCGCGGCCGATGCCGCGGCTGGCGCCGGTGACGAGCACCGTGCCTTCCTGGCCGCCGCTCATGCCTGGCCGTCCTTGCCGCCGACGAAGGGAATCGCGTGCTCGATGGTGTCCCAGATGAAGCGGCCCGAGGGGCTGTTCTGCTCCTCGACGATGTGCGCCACCAGCCCGGCCGCGCGCGAGATAACGGCGAAGCCGCGCATCACCGCGGCAGGCACGCCGATCTCGCCCAGCAGCGCGGCCACGGCCCCCGTGGCGTTGATGGTGATAGGGCGCCCCGCCACCTCGTCGACGGCCTGGGACAGGGTCTCCAGTGCACGGATCTTGTCGCCCTTCAGTTCGGCCTCGGCGCGGCCCATCTCCAGCAGCTTGTAGGCGCGCGGATCCACCGGCTTATGCAGGTGGTGACCGAAGCCCGGAACCGGGGATTTGAGGCCCTTGTAGTGGCGCGCGATGGCCAGGGCCTCGGCAGCAGGGTCGGCTGCGGCCGCGATGCGGTCGAGCAGGCCGGCGCAGTTCTCCATGGTGCCCACGAAGGAGCTGCCCACCGCCAACAGGCCGGCCGACACGGCGCCCTGCAGGTTCTCGGGCGCGCTCATGTAGATCAGCCGCGTGGCGATGGCGCTGGGTGTGAGGCCGTGCTCCATGAGCACGATGAGCACCACGTCGGTAATGCGCAGGTCCACGCCACGCGGCGCGCGGCCCAGGATCTGCATGAGCATCACCTCGGTGAAGGTCTTCTTGCCCATCAGGTCCTCCACCAGGTTCGCATCGCGGTAATGCAGGCTGGTGAGGGTGTGGGTGCACAGGCGGGTGACGGGGGTCTTGGCAGATGGGGCGGTCATGGGGTGGGTTCCTTCAGGCAGTAGGGGCGAGGGCCAGGGCCGCATCGCGCACGGCGGACTTGAGCACCTTGCCCACGGGCGAACGCGGCAGGCTGTCGTGAAAATGGATGTGCTTGGGCGTCTGCACCGGCCCCAGGCGCTCGCGCACGAAGGCGATCAGCTCGGCCTCGCTGGCCTGCTGGCCGGGGCGCAGCTGCACGGCGGCCTGCACGGTCTCGCCCCACTTGTCGTCGGGCAGGCCGAACACGGTGCATTCGTGCACGGCCGGGTGCTGGCCCAGGGCGTTCTCCACGTCCACCGGGTAGACGTTGAAGCCGCCGGTGATCACCATGTCCTTGAGCCGGTCCTTGAGGTAGAGGTAGCCGCGCCCGTCGATGAGCCCGCGGTCGCCGGTGTGCAGCCAGCCGTCCACCAGGGTTTCGGCGGTCTTCTCGGGCAGGCGCCAGTAGCCGGTCATCAGCAGGTCGCCGCGCGCCACCACCTCGCCCACCTCGCCCGTGGGCAGCAGGCGGCCGTCGGGCGCCATGATAGCCACGTCGCTGAACCAGGTGGTGCGGCCCACGGCCGCCCAGTTGTGCGGGTCCTCGAAGTCTTCGGGACGCATGACGGTGAGGATCTGCGGCGCCTCGGTCTGGCCATAGGTCGTGCCCAGCACCGGGCCGAAGAAGTCGCGCACCTGGCGGATCTTCTCGGGCGGCATGGGTGCGCCGCCGTAGATGAGCCGGCGCAGGCGCGGAAAGTCTGCGCGCGAAGCGCCCGGCAGCGCCATCAGCATGTAGACCAGCGTGGGCGGCATGAAGCACACCGTGCCGCCGCGCTCGCGGAAGGCCGCGCGCACCGCCTCGGCACCCGCGCCGCCCAGCACCACGTGGCAGCCGCCCTGCGCCAGGATGGGCAGCAGGTAGGTGGAGGTGCCGTGCGTGATGGGCGCGGCCACGATGTAGCGCTCGTGCTCGTCGAAGCCCCAGGCGTGGATCTGGTTGCTGATGTTGGCCATCCACGCGCGATAGGGCTGCATCACGCCCTTGGGTGCGCCGGTGGTGCCGCCCGTGAACTTGATGGCCTGGGTGGCGTCGTCCGGCAGGTCTAGCGCCGGCCGCTGCGCGCCGGCATACGCCTGGGCCAGGCCCGCGAGCGTGGCCGCGCTGGTGGTGTCGCCACCCGCCAACACCCGGGCGCCCGGTGCGCCTTCGAGCAGGTCGGCGCAGGCCGCGTCGAGCACCAAGATGGAGGGCTCGGTCGCGTCGACGATACGCCGGATCTCGGGCCGGGTGCTCTTGGGGTTGAGCGGCACCCAGACCTTGCCGCAGGCCAGCACGGCCAGCAGCGCAGCGATGTGGTCGGCGCTGTTGCCCGCGCAGATGCCCACGCGGCTTTGCGGCAAAGGATCGAGTGCGGTGAGACCCGCAGCGAGGGCCGCCACGCGCGCGGCCAGCGCGTCGTAGCGGATGGCGCCCTCGGGAGCATCAATGGCGATGCGGTCGGGCCAGCGCTGGGCGGCGCGCCAGAAGAAGTCGATGGGGAACATGGAGGGCAGGTATTCCTGGGTTGAGATTCGATGAAGAGCGTCACAAGCGGCGGGCAAAGCCCAGCGAAGCGGTCCTGGCTAGGCGTTCCGTCGCAGGCTGTACGGTCAGTACGACAAGACGGAACAACGACGCCAGGAGGACTTTTCCCGTCGCCTACTCCGCGGTGGCGCCGGAGGCCTTGACGACTTCACGCCAGCGCTTGATCTCGGCGGCGGCAAAGCTGCGCATCTTGTCGGGCGTGCCGGAATCGGGCGTAGCGGCCAGCTCCTGCAGGCGGTTGCGCACCTCCGGCAGGGCCAGCACCTTGTTGAGGGCGGTGTTGAGCTGCTCGACCACGGGGCGCGGGGTGCCCGCAGGCGCGGCCAGCGCGAACCACGACTGCACGTCGAAGCCCGCGTAGCCCGACTCGGCCAGCGTGGGCACGTCCGGCAGCAGGGGCGAGCGCTGGGCGCTGGTGATGGCAATGGCGCGCAGCTTGCCGGCCTGCACATGCGGCAGGGCCGAGGGCGTGTTGTCGAACATCGAGTCCACCTGGCCGCCAAGCAGGTCGGTGACGGCCGGGGCGCTGCCGCGGTAGGGCACGTGCAGCATCTTGAGCTGGGACTGCATCTTGAACATCTCGCCCGAGAGGTGGATGGACGAGCCGCTGCCCGAGGACGCGAAGGTGATGCCGTCCTTGGACTCCTTGGCGTAGCGCACGTAGTCGGCCAGATTCTTCACCGGCAGCTTGGGGTTGACCACCAGGATGTTGGGGATCTTGGCGATCATGCCGATGGGCTCGAAGTCCTTGACCGGGTCGTAGCCCAGCTTGGGGTACAGCGAGGCGTTGATGGTGTTGGCGATGGTGTAGACGTACAGCGTGTACCCGTCGGCCGGCGCGCGTGCCACGTTCTCGGCGCCCACGTTGCTGTTGGCGCCCGCGCGGTTGTCCACCACCACGGGCTGGCCAAGCTGGTCGCCGAGCTTGATGGCGACCAGGCGCGCGATGACATCGGTGGCGCCGCCGGCCGCATAGCCCACGACGAGCTTCACGGGCTTGGCAGGCCAGTGGGTGGTCTGTGCCTGCAGGGGCAGTGCGGCGGTGCAGGCGATGGCAGCGGCGGCCAAAGCCAGAAGACGCCGGCGCGGCGCGGTGGTGGCAGGGGTGTGCGAGGTCATGTCTTGTCTCCTGGTGGTTCTGAAAATCCCGTCTTGGCGCCCCGGCGGCGTGGCTCTGCGGCACACTGCATGCTGGTTGCATCGACGGACAAATTCTTTCCCATGCCTTCCCGACCCGCGAATCGAAACGTCCGTCTGCCGGACGTTTCATCCACCACCTTGCCCTCGCCAGACGCTGCGGAGGACCCCGGCAGCCGCACGCTGCGCCGGGGCCTGCAGGTGCTCGACGCCGTGCTCGCCAGCGGCCGCGAGGGCTTGCGCGTGATCGACCTGTGCCGCGCTGTGGGGCTGGAGCGCGCCACCGTCTACCGCCTGCTGGCCACGCTGCTGGAGGGCGGCCATGTGGCCCGGCGCGGGCGTTTTCGCTACGTGGCCGGGCCCCGCATGGCCGCCATGGCCGCGCCCGCCGCCCTGCCCAACATGGCCATGCGTTTGGCACCCGTGCTGGAGCGCGTGAGCCGGGCCTGCGGCGATGCGGCCTTCGCCATCGTGCGCGAGGGCGCCGCATCGCACTGCATCGCACGCCATGTGGGCACGCACCCGGTGCAGATCCTGGTGATCCAGGTGGGCACGCGCCAGCCCCTGGGCGTGGGTGCGGCCGGCCTGGCTCTGCTGGCGGCGCTGCCCGACGAGGAGGTGGCCACCTGCATAGAGGCCAATGCACAGGCCTTGCCGCACTATGGCGGCATGACGCCCGAGCGCCTCGCGATCCTGGTGCGCGCCACACGCGAGCGCGGTTGGTCGGTGGTGGGCAACCACGCCACCCAGGGCGTGCTGGCCGCGGGCATGGCCGTGCGCAATGCCGATGGCGCACCGGTGGCCGCCATCAGCGTCGCATCGACGCTGGACCGCATGCCGCGCGAGCGCCAACAACTGATTGCCCGCTGGATGCGCGAGGCGCTGGCCGCGCTGCTGCCCAACGGGGTGTGACCTGGCACCGGCCAGGGAGTCTCAGCCTGCGCTCGCGCGCTCCTCAACGGGCGCCTCGGCGCAGTGGCTGCCGCGTGCCGCATCCAGGCCAACCAGGCCCTCCCGCAACAAGCCTGCCAGCCACTGTGCGAGCAGTTCCGTGCCCGGCATCGCCCCCAGCGCCTGCAGGCGGTCGCAGGCCTGCTCCACCGAGGCCCCCGCCTGCAGCAGGTGGATGAAGACCGCCTCCTGGGCGCCCAGCGAGCGAAAGTGCGGCTGGTGGCCCTTGCGCCACACCAGCAAGGTGACAGGCGCTGGCAGCGCCACCGCCTCGGGCACGTCTTCGTCGGCGTGGATGGCATTCCACAGCGCGACGGCGTTGGTGGCCAGCGTGCGCAGCAATGCACTGGGGTGCAGCACCCCTGCGCGTGCCAGCCAGGGGCCGGCGAAAGGAGCCGTGGCCGCGTCCAGTGCCGGCACGTCCGCCCCGTCGAAGCGCGTGCGCAGGTCCCAGTCGAGCTGGGCCAGTTCGTGCAGCTCGGGGTTGTCGGGGTAGAGCGTGCGCAGGGTGCCGACAAAGCCCTCGCCATAGCGGTTGAGGCTGCGCGCCGTAGGCGGGTGCGCCACGGCATGCTGGCGCGCGTGGTCTTCGAACGTATCCGAGCCCAGGTAGAGCCAGGTCTTGGCGTAGGTGTCGGCCAGCACCTCGGCCAGCCGCGCGCGGTAGGCATGGTGGTAGATGCCCAGGCGCCCCGCGAACGGTGCCTCGGCGTCCAGGGCCTGCATGGGCTCGGCCAGGATGCGGTCCGCCAGGTCCCGCTGCAACGCCTGCAGCTGGGGTGCGAAGGACAGCGGAGAGAACGGCCAGGGTTCTGCGACCGGTGCTGCGGCCGCAGCCCCGGCCGGCGGCACATGGACCGCAGCCACGGAGCGGGCCATCGCCATTTCATCGAGCAGCTCGGCCAGCGGCGGAATGTGGTCGTCGCGCTCGACCATGGTCGCCACGGCGCCGAAACGCTCGCAGGCCCGCGCATACAGGTCCCACACGGGCTGGGCCACGGGGTGGTCGTGCGTATCGATGATGTGGTCACCCTGGTCCGAATGGCCGGCCAGGTGGATCTGCTGTACGCGGTGCGCGGGCAGCGCATCAAGGTAGGTGAGCGGGTCGAAGCCGTGGTTCACGCTGCTCACGTAGATATTGTTCACATCGACCAGCAGCAGGCAGTCGGCCTCCTGCGCGATGTGGGCCAGGAACTGCCATTCGCTTGCGCTGTCGCCGGCATAGCGGATGTAGCTGGAGACGTTCTCCAGCACCAGCCGGCGGCCCAGAACGTCCTGCGCGCGGCGGACCTGCGCGATCACATGGCGCGCCGAGGCATCGGTATAGGGCAGCGGGTACAGGTCGTGCAGTTGCTGCTGCGGCCCGGGGCCGATCCAGCACAGGTGGTCCGATACCCACAGCGGCTCGATGCGCTCGGCCAGCGCCTTCACTTGGCGCAGGTAGGCAATGTCCACGCCCTGCGCCGCACCGATGGACATGGCCACGCCGTGCATGGCCATGGGGTAGTCGCGGCGCAGCGTGTCGAGCACCGCCAGCGGCTTGCCGCCCTCGATGAGGTAGTTGTCGGTGATGATCTCCAGCCAATCCAGCGGCTGCGGGCCGGCCAGAAAATCCGCGTAGTGGGCGGTGCGCAGGCCCAGGCCGAAGCCGGTGCCGCGCGCGGCGATGGGGTCGTGTGCCATGGCTGATAGGTTGATGCTTCGTGCGCTCTGCTACGCCCAAGGCCAATGAAACTGTCACGGCCCAGGCCAATGCCGCCGTGCAAGGGCCGCCCCGCCGCAGGGGCGGCGTCCCCCTTCAAGGGGGAAGGCGCGAAGCGACTCAGGGGGTCAACCTTTGATATCGCCGATGGTGCCCTTTTCGCTCAGGCACTGGGCAGCGGTCTTGGCCTTGAAGCCGTGGCCCTTGCAGGCATTCTGGCCCTTGCAGCTGTGCTCGGCGGTGGAGCAGTCGCTGTTGCCCTTGCAGTCGTGCACGTTGTAGCAGTGCACCTTGTCGTTGGCAGCGACAGCCCCGCCCTTGGAGCCCTTGGGGGCGTCGGCGGCAAAGGCGCCGGAGGACAGGGCCAGCAGGGCTGCGGCCAGGGCGAGGGAAGCGGCGGATGGGTTCGAGGTGGACAGCATGGTGGAAGACTCCGTAAAGGTGAGGGAGGGTCGAAACAGGGGTTTCAGATCGCACGGCGCCGTGCTCTCTGCCTGTTACTTCGCTCCATCCAACCTGCGGGTTACATGCGATCCCACAAATATTTGCGGCGAGTCAGCCCGAGGTCTGGGTCACCGAGATGTCGGTGTGTACCAGCGACACCGGGTAGCGCTGGCCGGCCAAGTAGTCGGCCAGGCACTGCAGCAGCAACGGGCTGCGGTGGCGCTCGGGGCAGGCGCGGATTTCGTCGGCCGTCATCCACACGGTGCGCACGATGCCTTCGTCCAGCGTGCGCCAGGCGTGGTGCGTGCCCAGCGTGCCGGCAAAGGCAAAACGCAGGTAGGTCAGGTCGTCGCCCGTGCGCGTCTTGGTGAAACGGTTGAGGTACACACCGATCAGGTGCGTGGGCTCGAAATCGTGCGCAGTTTCTTCGAGCACCTCGCGCGCGCAGGCGCTGGGGGGCGACTCACCGGGGTCCAGGTGGCCGGCTGGGTTGTTCAGCTTGAGGCCATCGGTGGTTTCTTCCTCCACCAGCAGGAAGCGGCCATCGCGTTCGATCACGGCAGCCACGGTGACATTGGGTTTCCAGCGGTTCGGCATGCCAGCCATTATGACCACGGCCTGCGACAGATGCCCGGCCCGTGGCGCCGTTCAAACAAGCCCAATGGCGTACGCAAGGCGCTGGCTAGGGAGCCAGCGTTCGCACCATGTACACGGCCCCCTCGCCGTAGCTTGCCAGCCGCTCACGCTGCTGTGCATCGGCCAGCGGCTGCACGGCGTAGCCATGGTGCTCCCAGTAGCCCTGCGAGCCCTGCACCGAGACCAGGGCGGTGTACCGCAGCCCCCATGCCGCGCCCTGCGCCCACAGCGGCGCAAGCAGCGTCTGCGCCAGGCCCTGGCCTGCGCAGGCCGGCAGCACCGCCATGTCGTGCAGGTACAGGGTGTCGGGTGCGCCGGGCGGGCCCTCGAAGTCGCCGTGCAGCGGCGTGACCTTGCCCTGCACCGAGCGGTAGGCCGCCAGGTAGGCGCAGACCTGGCCGGCGCGTTCGAGCACCAGCGAGCAGTTGACCGGGCTGGCGAGCCGGCGCGCAAACACCTCGCCGCTTTCGACAAAGCCCGCGCCATAGCAGGCCAGCTGCACCTGCAGCAGACCGGGCAGGTCGTGCAGCTGCAGAGCGCGCGGCGCACCAGGAGAAGAAGAGGAAGCGGTGGAGTTCAGCATGCAGGCGCCGCATTATCCCTGGCACATGACCTGCCAGGTCATCGACGCCGGCAGGGCAGCCGCGAAGAATGGCTTGCGTCGGATGCCTGCCTGCATCCGCCACCCTTTGTTTTTATTCCGTTCGTTCAACTTCTCTGGAGCAGCCACCATGAACACCGTCGAATCCCCTGTCCTGAACGCCGCCACTTCGGCCTCCGGCATCGCCGCACGTTACCTGAGCGCGTGGAACGCCACCGACAGCAGCGAGCGGGATCGCCTGGTGCGCGAGGCCTTCAGCAGCGAGGTGCACTACCTCGACCCGATGATGGAAGGCAGGGGCCATGACGGCATGGCGGCCCTGATCGCGGGCGCGCAGCAGCGTTTTGCCGGTTACCGCTTCGCGCTGCTGGGCACGCCCGACGGGCACCACAGCGTGGTGCGCTTTTCCTGGGCGCTCGCGGCCCCGGGGGCCGAACCCGTGGCGCGTGGCACCGACGTGGCCGAGGTGGACGCCGACGGGCGCCTGCGCCGTGTCACCGGCTTTCTCGACTACGTCGCGGGCTGAGCTTCAGTGCGGGAGCACGGGGGGTTGCACGAAGTCTTCAAGGGACAGGCCCTTTTCCTTGAGCAGGGCTTCGAGCACGGGCTGCAGCCGGCCCAGGCTTTCCTGCACCGCTTCGCGCACCGTGTCCACCACCACCTGGGTGCTGCGCTCGATCTCGATGTTCAGGCGGTCGCCAGCCTTCTTGCCCTCGAACACCGTGGCACGGCGGGTCTCGGGGATCAGCCAGACCTCGAACCAGCCTTCGGCGCGGTTCACCTCGGCCACCGTGAGGCTGGCACCATGGATGGCGATGTAGCCCTTGGCGAACACATACCTGCGGAACTCGGGCGGCACGGCCACGCGCCACACCAGGTTGTTGTCGAACTCGCGCACGCTGGCCAGCGTGCCCGAAAAATCGATGTGACCCGACAGCGGGTGGCCGCCGATCTCGGCACCGTCCTTGGCAGCGCGCTCCACATTCACGCGGTCGCCCTGGCCGTAGCTTCCCAGCGTGGTGATGTTCAGGCTCTGCTGCATCACGTCGAAGTTGGCCTGTGTGGGCGAGAGGATCTCGGTCACCGTGAGGCACACGCCATCGGTGGAAACACTGGCACCAATGGCCAGGTCCTGGCAGAAGCCCTCGGGGAAATCGAGCGTGAAGGTGCGCAGGCCTGCGCGGTCATGGATGGCGGCAATGCCTGCCGTGGCTTGAACGATGCCTGTGAACATGGTGGCGCGGCTTTCAGGATGTGGCCGCCGATTTTGCCACCCGGCCTCGCACCGTGCTGCCCGCCATACAAAAGGGCTGCCTTCGGGGCAGCCCTTTTGCACAGGGAGCGTGGTGCTTACTTCGCGCGCAGCAGTTCGCCCACATCCAACAGCACGAGCTCGTTGTCATCGGCCTTGTTCGGTTCGCGGCTGGAGCTGAAGGGCAGGTTGTTGTCGTTGCCGACCACGATGTGCGTGCCATCCACCACGTCCACGTTCTCGATGGTGAAGAAGGGGAAGGTGAGCACGCCGTTGTTCAACGGCTTCTTCGCCAGGCGTTTCGGGTCCTGGATGGACATCAGGTCGATGTAGCCAACCTTGCGCAGCGGGCCACCGACGTTGGCGTCGGTCAACTCAATCTTGTAGACGCGTTTGAATTTTGCCAGGTCGTGGAAGCAGTCCGTGCGCTTCTGTCCTTCGGGGCAGGCCTTGTCGGCCGTGCCTTCGCCGTTGTCGCGCTCGATGATGAGGCCAGTGGTGCCGTCGATCATGTTGAAGTCGCCGATGGCATGGTGGTTGGCTTCGAGCACGTACTTCCAGTGGCGGCCGGTCCACTGCTCGGCCTTCACGTCGAACTCCAGCACGCGCAGATACTGCTTGCCATCCACGGCCTCGTAGGCCTTACCGGCCTCGTTCCACAGCGGGCCTTCGAGCAGGGCGTAGAGCTTGCTGCCGTCCTTGGACGAGGCCATGCCTTCATAGCCTTTGGAGCGCTTGACCTCGAAGGCAGGGGCCTTGGCGTCGGGCGCGCCGGCCGTGGTGATGGCCGGGTGGTCGGGCGAGCGCACGAGCTTGCCGTCCACCTGCGTTTCGAACACGGCGAGCACGCGGCCCGAAAGGTCGGCCTTGATCAGATAGGGCCCGAACTCCTCGCCGATCCACAGTGCGCCACCGGCGAACTGGAAGCTCTCGGGATCGAAGTCCGCGCCCGTGAGGTAGCGCTTGTCCGTGCCTTCGTGGGTGATGCGAAACGGCACCTTCTTATCCGGGTCGTGCAGGAACACGGTGGCCAGGCGGTTGAACTGGCCGGCCTTGAAGTCCACGCTGTAGTGGCTCAGGTGCAGCATGAAATCGGGCGAATTGGCCTTGGCGCCGGCGCCGTTGTCCGTGAGGATCCAGAACGAGCCGTCGGCCATGCGCTTGATGCCCGAGTGGCCCTGCAGCGGCTGGCCCGCGAACGGCAGCGAGATGCCGGTAGGGCGGCCACCCGAGAGGCCTTCGACCGAGCCCAGCGCCTCCACGCGCTTGCCCGTGGTGAACTTGCCGCTGGTCTGCAGGTCCTGCGGCGCGTCCTTGGGCGCTGGCACCAGGCTCATGGCGGGCATCACGGCATGGCCGGCCAGCGTGGCGGGGTACGCCTGCTGGGCCTGGGCCGTGGTGGAAGCGGCGGCGCACGCCAGCAGGGCGCAGGCGGCGAGGGTGGAGAGTCGGGACATGGTCACTCGCTGCAAATGTAAGTAAAGCGGCGACGATGCCCGGTCCGCGTGACGGGCCCGTGACATCGGCCCACACGGCGGCAGCCCCTAGCCT
The DNA here is from genome assembly GCF_964253575.1 of Acidovorax sp. LjRoot118. Taxonomy (NCBI): domain Bacteria; kingdom Pseudomonadati; phylum Pseudomonadota; class Betaproteobacteria; order Burkholderiales; family Comamonadaceae; genus Acidovorax; species Acidovorax sp. LjRoot118. The sequence continues at coordinate 6,292,694 of NZ_CAXURB020000001.1, read as the reverse complement.
TCGATGTACACCGCAGTCCCTACCACCACCCGGTCGAACAGGTCCGCCACATCGGCATTGGCCATGCGCACGCAACCGTGCGACGCCGGCGCGCCCAGGGGCGTGCCGTCCGGGCAGCCGTGGATGTAGATGTACCTGCGCAGCGTGTCCACCGCGCCACCGCGGTTGACGCCCTGCTCGCAGCCCGCGAGCCACAGGATGCGGCACAGGATCCAGTCGCGCCCCGGGTGCTGCAGGGCCAGTTCGGGGGTGAAGACTTCGCCCGTGGGCCGGCGCCCCACGAAGACGGTGGCGGTATCGCAGCCCGCGCCCACCTTGGCGCGCACGCGGTGCAGGCCGCGCGGCGTGCAGCCGCTGCCGTTCAACTCACCCACGCCCTGCAGCGCGGTGGAGACGGCATAGCTGCGCACCAGCGCATCGCCCGCGTACAGATGCAGCTGCTGGCGCGGTACGCTGAGATGCACCTCGACTTCGAGCGCCGTGCCTGCCATGCCAGTGCCGTTCAGCCGGCTGCCACCAGCCCGGCCATGTGGCCGCGCGTGAAGGCTTCCTCGAACACCGAATACCCCGACCAGTCGCTGTGGGCGAACGCCAGGCGCGCCGTGGCCGGCGTAGGCAGCACGGCCACGCGCTCGCCGCTGGCCAGGCGCACGCGCTTGTCGGGCGCGCGGTAACGGCCCGGCTGGTGCAGCCAGCCCAGCAGCCCCGGCGTGGGGATGGACATGGCGTGCCCATAGCGCGTGACGTCCACGCGCGTGGCGCGCTGGGCCAGGTCGGGGTGCGGGCCGGCCAGTGACTGCATGGCCGCCTGCGCCCAGTGGGCCCAGGGCTGGGTGGCCAGTTGCTGGCGGCCATCGGGCAGATCGCCCAGGGCCTGGTAGTAGGTGAGCACCGTGGGCCCCGGGCGCGGGTCCAGGCGCTGGTGGCCGGCGTCCACATAGCCCAGGCCACCGGGGTTGGCATCGGCATACAGCACGTTGTCCCAGGCGGGCGCGGCGCCTGCGCGGTCGGTCAACGGCGCATCGATGTGGATGTTGGCCACCAGCCACGGCGCCCAGGACAGGCGCTGCGCTGTTTCGGTGAGAAAGGCCGGCGGGTTGCGCACCACGCGTGCAGCCAGGAACAGGGGCAGCGCCACCACGCAGCGCGGCGCCTGCCAGCGCTCGACATTGCCCGAGGCATGGTTGAGCGCCTCCACCTCCACGCCATGGCGCCCCTCGGTGATGCGCAGCACGCTGGTGCCCGTGGCCAGTTGCCCGCCTTCGCGCAGCGGCACCGCCAGGCGCTGCGTGAGCCAGCCATTGCCCTCGGGCCAGGTGAGCACGCCCTCGCGGTCATCGGTGCCTGCGTCGCCCGGCGCATGGAAGCCATGGCGGCTGGCGAAGTAGTGGATGCCGGCCCAGGCCGATACGCGCGCCATGCCCGCACCGTAGTCGTCGCGGCAGCAGTAGTCCAGGTACCAGCGCAGGTGTGCATCGTCCAGCCCCTCCTGCGTGAGCCAGGCGCCGAAACTCAGGGCGTCGAGCGCCTGGTGCGTGGGCGACAGCGGCCGCTTGCCGTTGAAGGCCTTGAGCATGGGCATGGTGAAGCGCGCCGCCTTGGACAAGGCATCCACCCGCTCCGAGAACCGGCGGTACTGGGCCAGCGTGGCCTCGTTCACGCCCTGCACCGGCAGCAGGCCCTCCTGCCATTCACCCTCGAAGTAAAGGCGCTCCTGCGGGCTATGGCACAGGTGGCGCTCGTCGTAACGCCAGCGCCCAGCCACGCGCTGGCGCAGGCCCAGTTCTTCGAGCAGGTCCTGCACCTCGCCCGCGTCGTCGCCGGGCACGGGCAGGTAGTGCGCGCCCATGGGGCAGGCGATGCCGCCGACCACACCGCCGCGGCTGTTGCCGCCAGGCTGGTCTTCGAGCTCCAGCAGCGCAAAGTCCTCCACCCCGGCCAGGCGCAGCGCGCGCGCCGCGGCCAGCCCTGCCACGCCGCCGCCGGCGATGATGACCTGCGCACGCCGCACCACGGAAGGCTCGGGCAGGCGGCCCTTTTGCAGCAACTCGCGCAGCGCATGGCCGCGCTCCATGTCGATGCCGGCAAAGCCACCATCGAGTGTGCGCGGCACCTTGTCGCAACCCTGCAGCAGTCCGCCTGAGGCGAACAGGGCGCCAGCCTGTAGCAGCTGCCTGCGGCGTGGTGAGGGCGGAGAAGAGGGGGGCGCAAGGGACATGGGGCCGTACTCTACGTCACCCGCAAGCCAGTCCCCGGCAACGGGGGGTCAATCTTTCCAGCGCGCCTGGATCTCCAGCAGCCGGGGCAGCTGCGCGATGAACACCTCCACCATCCCAGGGTCGAAGTGCTTGCCCGCCTGGGCGCGCAGGTGGGCCAGGGTGTCCTCGATGCTCCAGGGCTCCTTGTAGGGCCGGCGCGCCGTCAGTGCATCGAACACGTCTGCCAGGGCGACGATGCGCGACTCCACCGGGATCGCCTCGCCTGCCAGGCCCTGCGGGTAGCCACTGCCGTCCCACTTCTCGTGGTGCGTGAGCGCAATGGAGTGGGCCAGGCGCAGCAAGCCTGCGGGGTGCTCGCCGATGATCTCGGCACCGATCTGCGGATGGCGGCGCATGGTGTCCCACTCGCCGGCATCGAGCGGGCCGGGCTTGCGCAGCACGGCATCGGGGATACCGATCTTGCCCACATCGTGCATGGGCGCGGCATTGAGCAGGTCTTCGGCCCAGGCGGGCGAGTGGCCCAGCGCCAGCGCCAACACATGGGCGAAGTGGCTCATGCGGATGACGTGCATGCCGGTCTCGTTGTCCTTGTACTCGGCGGCGCGGCCCAGGCGCTGCACGATCTGCAGCCGCGTTTCGCGCAGTTCCTCGGTGCGCACCAGCGACAGGTGCGTGCGCACGCGGGCGCGCACCACGGGGGCGCTCACGGGCTTGGTGATGTAGTCCACGCCGCCCACGTCGAAGCCACGCGCCTCGTCCTGCGCTTCGGTGAGCGCGGTGACGAAGATCACCGGTATGTTCGCGGTGGCGCGGTCGGCCTTGAGGGCCTGGCACACGCCGTAGCCGTCCATCTGCGGCATCATCACGTCGAGCAGCACCAGGTCGGGCCGCTGCTGCTGGGCGATCTGCAGCGCGCGCGCCCCGTCGGTGGCGAACAGCAGGCGAAAGTCCTCCTGCAGGATGTGGCGCAGCACCTGCAGATTGGTGGGTTCGTCGTCCACCAGCAGCAGTCGCGGGCGGTGGTCTTCCTGCACGGGGGTCATGCCATCTCCTGGGGGGGCGTGGGCGCCTGCAGATGCGCACGCAAGGCCAGCAGGCAGGCCCGCGCCTCGTCAAAATCGAAGCGATCCAGCGCCTCCTGCAGGCTGTTGAGACTGACGGCCGACAGCTCGCCCTCCAGCACCGCCAACGGAGCATCGGCCAGCTCCCCTTGCACCAGGGCGGCGACCAGGGCATCGATGGCGGCGATGACACGGCTGCGCTCGGCGGGCGGCAGCGGCACCGGTGAGGAGGCCGTGCCCTGCAACTGGGCGTCAGGGGCCTGCGGATTGAGCAGGGCGACGCGCACCGCATCGAGCGCGGTGGCCAGGGCCAGCAGCGCTGCCTGCACTGGAGCGGCATCGCGCGCGCGGGCCGCGTGCTCGATCTGCCCGGCGAGCTGCTGCACCACGGGCAGCGCCAGGTTGGCAGCGGCGCCACGCACGCGGTGGGCACGTGATTCCAGGCTTTCCCAATCGTCCGCCTGGTGCGCAGACAGCAGGCCCGCCAGCGCCACGCCGCTCTCCTGCATGAAGCGTTCGATGGCCTCTCGCAGGTAGCGTGCCTGGGTCCACAGCCGCACACCACGGTCCCACTCGATGGCGGCCGGCAACGGCGCCTGCGGTGGCCTCAGTGCGCGCATCCCCTGCAGCCCGTTGGGGGCCTCCAGGCTGCCAAAGGCACTGGTGACGGCAAACACCGGGTCAGCGCCATCTTCGCGCACGCCAATCACGCGCGCGATCTCGGCCATGAGCCGCACCGGCTCGACCGGCTTGCTCGCAAAGCCATCCATGCCGGCGGCACGGGCATTGCGGCGGTCCTGCTCCAGGACGCTGGCCGACAGTGCCACGATGGGCGTGGCCTTGCGCTGCCGGGCCTGCTCGAAGCTGCGCAAGTGGCGGGTGACCTCCAGCCCGTCCATGTCGGGCATCTGCAGATCCATGAGGATCACGTCGAAGCGTTCTGCCGCAAAGGCTTCCAGCGCCTGCGCGCCACTGCCTGCCGCGGTGATCTTGTGGCCGCCGCGCTGCAGCGTGATCTGCAGCAGCTCCAGGTTGGCGGGCACGTCGTCCACGGCCAGCACACGCAGGCTGGGCAAGGGCGCGCGCAGCCAGTCCCGGGCCGATGCACTGCCATCCACCGGGGCCTGGCCCGTGCGCAGCGGCAGGCGCACGGTGAAGGTGCTGCCGTGGCCCACGCGGCTTGCCACCGCGATGGCACCGCCCATGAGCTCCGCCAGCTGGCGGGCGATGGTGGTGCCCAGGCCCGTGCCGCCGTAGCGGCGCGTGGTGGAGGCATCGGCCTGCGCAAAGGGGTCGAAAATGCGTTCCACACCCGCCGCGTCGATACCGATGCCGGTGTCGGTCACTTCCAGCACCAGTTGCGCATTCACGCCCGAGACGCGCAGGGTGACACGTCCTGCGTGGGTGAACTTGATCGCATTGCCCAGCAGGTTGAGCAGCACCTGCTGGATGCGGAAGGCATCGCCCTGCCAGTGCGTGGGCACCGCGCCAGGGTAGTCGAGCACCAGCTCCAGCCCCTTCTTGGCTGCGGTGATGCGCAGCGAGGCGAGGATCTGCTCGCACAGCTCGCGCAGGCTGAAGTCGGCCACCTCCAGTTCCACCGCGCCTTTTTCGAGCTTGGCGGTGTCCAGAATGTCGTTGAGCAGGCGCAGCATGGAACGCGCCGCATGGTGCACCGTGCCCAGGTGGCGGCGCTGGGTGCTTTCGAGCGGGGTATCGAGCAGCGCCTCGGTGAAACCGATGATGGCGTTCATGGGCGTGCGGATCTCATGGCTCATGTTCGCCAGGAAGGTGCTGCGCGCCGCTGCCGCGTGCTCGGCCTGTTCCTTGGCCGCGCGCAGGTCGGTCTCCATGCGCCGGCGCACGGTGAGGTCGGTGGCAAACTTGACGATCTTGAAGGCCCGCCCCTGCGCGTCGAAGATGGGGTTGTAGGTGGCCTGGATCCAGACCTCGCGCCCGTCTCGGCCCAGGCGCAGGTATTCTCCGGCATCGAACTCGCCCTGGCCCAGGCGCGCCCAGAAGGCCTGGTAGGCCTGGCTCTCGGCGTACTCCGGCGTGCAGAAGATGCGGTGGTGCTGCCCCTCGATTTCGGCGAGCGTATAGCCCATGAGGTCCAGGAAATTCCGGTTGGCGGTGAGCACCTTGCCCATGAGGTCGAACTCGATCACCGCCTGCGACCGGCCGATGGCAGTGACCGTGCCCACGAACTCGGCGTTCTGTGCCTTGGAGGCCGTCATGTCGGTGATCACGCCATCGATCCACCGGACTTCCCCCTGCGGCCCTGCGACGCCTCGGCCCGTTTCGGACACCCAGCGGATGCCGCCATGCCGCGTGTGCAGCCGGTACTCCAGCACATAGGATTCGCCGGCGTCCAGGGCGCGCGCCACCTGCTCACCGATGCGTTCGGCATCGTCCTCGTGGATGATGCGGCCAAAGGAGATGCGGCTGTGCAGGAAGTCCTCGGCCGGCCAACCGGTCAGGGCCTCGACCGCATCGCTGATGAACAGCATGGACCAGTCGGCGTCGTACCGGCAGCGAAACGCCACGCCCGGGATGTTGCGCACCAGCGAACGCAGTTGCTCCTCGCCGCGCCGGCGCTCCTGCTCGATGGCCCGGCGCTCGGTCAGATCGGTCAGGAACCCCACGAGCACCGGCGGCCCCGGCAGGTCCACGCGGCCGACCACCAGGCGCACGGGCACCAGGGCGCCGTCCTTGCGCACCACGTGGATTTCCTTGTCCTTGCCCACCTGGCGCGCTTCGCCCCGGGACAGGTCGCGCGGCAGGTAGCTGTGCGGCGTGTTGGCATAGGCGGGGTCCACCAGCATGCGCACCGGCTGGCCCACGGCTTCCTCGGCGGTCCAGCCGAGCATCCGCTGTGCCGAGCCGTTGAAGGACCGGATGGTGCCGTCCGAATCGGCCATGATGATGGCGTCCATGGCCGTCTCCACCACGGAGCGCAGGCGCGATTCGCTCTGTTCGGATCTGCGCAGCAGCCAGCGGACCCGCAGGCCGATGTTGACGGTGGTGACCACCAGGCCCACCAGCACCGCCATCAGGGCGATGGCCAGGGCCATGTACCTGGCTTGCTCGGGTACTGGCCCCAGGAGATCGGGTCTGCCGGACACGCGCACGGCCGCGATGCTGATGTAGTGCATGCCGGCGATCGCCAGGCCCAGGACCAGGCCGCCCAGCAGCGTGCTCAGCCAGGGGCGGCGCGTCCAGGCGCGCTGCATGCCAAAACGCAGCCACAGCGCCAGGATGGCCATGCCCACCGCGAACACGAGGGAGGCCAGGAAGCCCACCACGTCGTAGCGGATCAGCGGCGCCGCATCGGATGCCGACATGCCGGCGTAGTGCATGACGCCGATTCCCACGCCCACCAAGGTACCACCCCAGGTGATGGAGCGGCGGGTGGGCTGCTCCTGGGTGAGCACGTGCAACGCGATCCACGAGGCCACGAGGCTGGGAAGAAACGACAGCGCCGTGACCCAGGGCTCGAAATGACCATTGGCGCACAGATCGAACGCCAGCATGCCCACGAAATGCATGGACCAGACGCCCCCGCCCAGCGCCACCGCACCGGAAGCCACCGTGAGGTTGCGGCGCAAGCGGTCGGGTGCGCGCAAGGCCAGCGCTGCCAGGTGCAGCGCCATGAGGGAGGAGGCGATCGCGAGCGCGACCGACAGGGCCACCAGCCAGGGGTCGTGCCCCCAAAGGTTCTGTAGATCCCGCTCTGCGCCGACAACGAAGAATCTCTCGAGCATCGGGCGGACAAAATGTAAGCGTTGGTTTCCATTTTGCCGGGAACCCCGTGAGCGATTTACCCACGTGCCCGGTAACCCCCTCAACTCCCCGATTTGTTACATCCGCGCGGCATGGATGCAACAGCGCAGGCCCCTAACCCCAGGTCCCCACACCTGGCGCGGCCCAGGCCAGCGCCCCCGCGCAAGGGCCGCCCCGCCGCGCTGGGGGCGTCCCCCTCAGGGGGTTGTTCCGAATTCAGTGCGCAACCACCTTGCCCCATTCCCGCTCGTAGGTGTGCACCAGCGCCTGGTTGGACAGGCGGTTCACCTCGGCCGGCAGGCGCGCCATGTCGAGCGGAAAGTCGAACAGCAGGGGAAGCGTGCCCGCGCTCAGGAAGCGCAGGTCGGGCGGCAGTGCCTCGGGCATGCGCCAGGGCCGGCGGCTGGCCACCACGAAGCCCCACTCGCCGAAGCTGGGCACATGGGCATGGTAGGGCGCCGTCTGCAGGCCCACGGACTCGATGGTCTGCACCACGGTCCAGAAACTCTGGCGTGCCACCAGCGGCGAGGTGGTCTGCACCACGGCATAACCGCTGGCCGCCAAGCGCTTGTCCAGCAGCGCATAGAAGCTGTTGGTGTAGAGCTTGCCGATGGAAAAATTGGTGGGATCGGGAAAGTCGACCACGATCACGTCGAACAGGTCATCCACCGCATCGCCGCCATCCGCCTTGGCGTCCTTGCCGTGCTGCAGCCACTGGAAGGCGTCGGTGTTGACCACGTGCACCTTGGGCGAGCGCAGCGCCTCGCCATTGAGCCGGGCGAGCGTGGGGTTGTCGCTGAACAGGCGCGTCATGGCCGGGTCCAGCTCCACCAGGGTGACGGACTCGACCGAGGGGTACTTGAGGATCTCGCGCACGGCCATGCCGTCGCCACCGCCGAGCACGGCCACGCGCCGGGGTGCGCCGTGCGCCGCCATGGCGGGGTGGACCAGGGCCTCGTGGTAGCGGTACTCGTCGCGCTCCGCGAACTGCAGGTTGCCGTTGAGGTACAGGCGGTGACCCAGCTTGCCGTTGGTGACGACGATGCGCTGGTAGGACGACGCGGTGCTGAAGACGATGCGGTCCTGGTAGAACTTGTCTTCGGCAAAGCTGGTGATGTGGTCCGCGCCGAGCAGGCCCGCGAACAGCAGCCCTATGACGGCGACGCAGGCGAAGGCATGCGCGCGCAGGCGGCGCAGCTCATCGCGGAACAGCCACACCGCCCACAGCGCCACGGCTGCATTCATGAGCCCGAACAGCAGCCCCGTGCGGATGAGCCCCAGGTGCGGCACCAGCAGCAGCGGAAAAGCCATGGACACGGCCAGCGCGCCCAGGTAATCGAAGGTCAGCACCTGCGAGACCAGGTCCTTGAGCGAGACGTTGCGCCTCAAGATGCGCATGACCAGCGGAATCTCCAGCCCCACCAGCGTGCCCACCATGAACACCATGCCGTACAACAGCAGCCGGAAGGCCCCCGGCGCATAGGCGTTGGCCAGGAACAGCGTGGCCGGCAGCGCGCCGCCAATCAGTGCCACCATCAACTCGATGCGCAAAAAGTGCGCAGGCAGCTGCCGCTCGAAATAGCGCGACAGCCAGGAGCCCACGCCCATGGCGAACAGGTAGGTGCCGATGATGGTGGAGAACTGCAGCACCGAGTCGCCCAACACATAGGACGCGAGGGCACCAGCCGCCAGCTCGTAGAGCAGGCCGCAGGCGGCCACGACGAACACGCTGGCCAGCAGCGCAACGTCGATGGGGCGTGCGCCCGAGGGGGCGGAGGCGGAGGGGAGGGAGGTAGGGTTTGAGGACAAGCCGCTATTGTGCTGCGAATGGGAAAGGTGCAAGCCGAGGGCACCTTCCGGAAGTCCCCCGCCCCAAGGCCGGCGTCAGAACTGGTAGTTCACGCTGACCAGCAGGCTGCGCGGGGCGCCCGGCATGGCATCGCTGCGCCAGTATTCCTTGTCCAGCAGGTTGGAGATGGCGGCCGTCGCCGTCCATACGCCCTGGCGCCAGCCCACCAGCGCATCCCAGCGGGTATAGCCGGGCACGCGCGAGGTGTTGGCGGCGTTGAGCCAGCGGGCGCTGGTGTGCGTGGCGCCGATTTCCCCGTACCAGGGGCCTTGCGGCGCGTAGCGCACGAAGAAGTTGCCGTTGCGCAAGGCGGTGTCCACCAGGTACTTGCCCACCAGTGCGGGCTGCAGCTTGTCCTCGGTGACCTTGGCGCTGGTCACGCCCACGCCGCCGCGCACGTACCACGACGAGGCCACACGGCCTGCCGCGCTGAACTCGATGCCGCGCGAGCGCTCCTTGCCGCGCACGGCCCAGGTGAAGGGATCGTTGACCGCGTCGGGGCGGTAGCGGATGTTGGCGTGCTCGAGCTGGTACACCGACAGCTGGGTCGAGAGCGCGCCGTTCAGCCAGTCGCTCTTGACGCCCACCTCGACCTGGCGCGAGTGCTGGGGCTCGTCGTCGTAGACGGCGGTGGGCGCAACGTCCACGCTGATCATGCCGCGCCCGCCGTAGGGCGAGTAGCTCTTGTTCCACGAGGCGTACAGGCTGTGCTCGCGCACCGGCTGCCAGACCGCGCCCAGGCGCGGGCTCACCGAATCACCGTCGTAGCCACGGCCCACGTTGGTCAGCAGGTTGGTGCTGTTGAAGGTGAAGCGGTCATAGCGCAGGCCGGCCAGCAGCTTCCATTCGGGCGTGAGGCTGACCAGGTCCTGCACGTACAGGGCCTGGCCCTCGGCCTTGTGCAGGTTGTGCTGGGTCGGGTTGCCCTGCGCCGGCTTGGCGCCCCAGGCGATGGGCTGCAGCGGGTCGTAGCTGAAGGTGGACGCCGGCTGGCCGATGCGCGGGTGGCGCTTTTCCTCGCTGGCCTCGGCACCGACCAGCACCTCGTGCTGGATGCCGCCGGTGCTGAACTTGCCCGTCAGGTCGACGGTGTTGGACAGGGTCTCGTTGGCCGTCTGCTGCCAGGCGTAGTTCGGCCGCACCTGGCCGCGCCACGCGCAGGCGGCGCCTGCGGTGGTCTGGCCCGCCGTGTTGCAGTAGGTGCCGGCGAAGTAGTGGTCGAAGTCCTGGCTGGCCTCGCGCTTGCTGGCCACCCAGCGCACGCTCCAGGCGCTGTTGAAGTCGTACGACAGGTCCGAGCGCAGCACGCGCAGGCGGTCTTCCACCTGGTCATCCGGGTGGGCGAAGCCCTTGCGGATGGAGACACCGGGCGGCAGCTGGTCGTAGACCGGCCCCCGGTCGGGCACGCGCCAGATGTTGTCGTAGGTGCACTGGCCACTCCAGCGCAGGCCGGTGCGGGTATCGACCAGAATGCTGGGCGAGACCATCTCGTTCCGGTTGCGGATACCGCTGCGGAAGCTGTCGGCCTGCTCGCGGTCGGCCGTCAGGCGCACGGCCACGTGGTTGTTGATGACCTTGTTGATATCGAGCGTGCCGCCGTAGTTCTCCCACGAGCCGCCGCGCAAGGTGACGCTGCTCTTGGCATCGAAGCGGGCCTGCTTGCTCACCAGGTTGACGATGCCGCCGCCGCTGCTGCGGCCGTAGAGCACCGAGGCCGGGCCCTTCAAGATCTCGATGCGCTCCACGTTGGCGGTGCTGCGGCGCACCTGGCCGGATTCGCGCACGCCGTCGCGGTAGATGTCGCCCGAGTCGGCGTTGAAGCCGCGGATCATCACGCCCTCGCCGCGCATGTCGTACTTGGTGTTCACGCCGGGCACGCCGTCGAGCATCACCGCAAGGTCGTTGATGCCATAGCTCATAGAGCCTGTTCAATGCCTTTTTGCAGCCGCGTTGGAGTGCAATCGGGATGAGTGGATGCTTCGGATGCGCCGCATGGGCTCGTGCCCATGCAAGCAGCCGGGGCGTCCAATCGCCCGATTTCACTCCAACCCGGAGGGCAAGTGCCTTTTCGGGCGGTCTGCGGCGTTGCGGCGCTTGCCAATAGCCGCGCTATTGGCTGCACCCCGCGCCTTGCATCCCATCCCGAAAAGGGGCTTGCGCGGCTTCAAAAAGACATTGAACAGGCTCTTTACTTGTTGACCTCCAGCGTGTCGATGGTCTGCGGGATGTCGCGCGGCGCCATGTAAGTCTTGGTGGCCGTGGTCACGCCCTCGGGGCGCACATCGTCGGCGTCGTATTGCGAGCCTGTGACCTGCACGGCAGGCAGTGCGGCATCGGCCTGGGCCCAGGCCTGCTGCGCCGTGCCCAGCACGGCCAGCAGGCTGGCCGTTGCGGTGGCCGTCCAACGAAAACGGGCAGCCTTGGTGCTGCCCGCATGGTTCTTGTTCGCCATGTGTACTCCAGAAATATCGAACGCGCAGCCCCTACGGCCGCTACCGTCACCACGAAGTACACATTTTAATACAAACGATAACTATTCTTATTCAGACCTTTTCCTTCAAAAGGGCAAGCGCGCGCCGGCCTGAGCGGCCTGTCGGCGCAGCCACTCAGCAACCTCAATGGATGGCGGCGGCGACGATGAGGCTGATGCCCAGGCACATGGCAGCCACCACGACGCCCAGCGCCACGTTCTGCTTCTCGACGATCTCGCCCCACAGGTCATAGGGCGTGATCTTGTCGACGACGATGAAACACACCCAGAAGATGACGACGCCGATCAGCGCGTACAGGATGGACCCGAGGAACGCCGCGGGCTTGAGCCATTCGATTCCCATCATGGTGGAAGCTCCTTGATAAATTGCTTACTTGTGTCCGCCGCCGCTGGAATAGCCGCCGAACGAGCCGCCCGAGCTGCGGTAGCCGCTGCCGGACGATCCGGAACAGTTGCTCAGCAGGATCAGCAGGATGATGATGACGATCGCGATGATGATGATGGTGCCGCAACCCAGGCCCGATTTGGCCACGAAGGGCCCCGGGTCGTCGCGCTGCAGCACATCCTTCTTGTCTTCGAGCTTGAAGGCCTTGACCACGGTGTCACTGGCCAGCTTGTCGCCCGAGGACCAGGTCACCTCGTTGGGTGTCTGCTCCATCGACAGCAGGCCCTTGGCGCTGGCGAAGTCGCGGTTCGACGTTTTCTGGCCGCGCGTGACCTGCCAGTAGAACTCGCCGAGCACGTAGGTGGTCTCGGCCTCGTAGCTGTATTTGAGCTGGTAGGTGGTGCCCAGGTAGGTGGCACTGCGGCCGCTGGCGGCCATCTGCGGGGCGCCGGTGGTCGGGCGCACCATGCTCCAGCCGTCTTCGGCGTCCACCAGGAAGGCGAAGCCGCGCTTCTGGTTGTACAGCAGGTACTCGCTCCAGCCGAAGTGCTCGTCGTCGCCCGGCTCCACGCCCATGCGGTGCTGAAAGCCCACCACCTGCCAGTGCACGCCCTGCAGCTGGCCCTTGCTGCCCAGCGGGATGATGGGGCGCACCGGCTCGTCCTGCTCGGCCGATTGCAGCTCGCCGCCCACGCCGCTGTCCAGCGAGATGATGCTGGCGCACGAGCCGCAGGTGATACTCTTGGTAGTGGACAACTGCACCTGCACCGGTGCACCGCAGTGCGGGCAGTTGAACTGGCGACCCTTCTCGTCCTTGGCCGATTCGTCCTTGAGGCCGGTGAGCTTGAGGTCCTCAAGCAGCACGGCACGGCCGCGCTCCAGGTGCGGCGGCGTGTGGCCGTAGTCGATGCTGAGCACCTCGCCATCGGCGCTGCGCAGCTCGACCATGTCGAAGGGCTGGCCCAGAGGCGGCAGCTTGGGCAGCTCGCCCTGCGCCGAGATCAGCGAGGCGCTGCCGCTGAAGGCGACGGAATACGACTTGCCGGCAATGGCCGTGGTGGCGCCGATGCGAAAGCGGGCCGCCTCGGGCAGCTCGCGCCCGGCCTCCATGGGCCGCGTGAAGACATAGGCGCCGTTGTCCTCGCCCAGGCTGGCAAGCGTGCCGTCCTGCAGGAAGGCCGACCATTCGGTCCAGACACCGGCCTCGGTCTTGTACTGCAGCCGGCCGATCAGCGTGAAGGGGATGTCCTTGCCGTCGAGCTGTATGCGCCCGCTGGCCATGAGCTGCAGCGGGCTGTGGTCGTCGAACAGCTCGGCCATCTTGCCCACGCGCTGCAGCACATCGCCGCTGCGCACCACGGTGCTCTGGCAGTAGCCGCAGACGGCGTGGGTGGACTGCGCGCTGCGGAATTCAACCGGCGCGCCGCAGCCCGGGCAGGGCGCGCGGTAGGAACGCTGTGTGGGGTCAGTGGCCATTCGGGCGGTGCACTCGGCAGCCGGGTGCGGCAATGCAGGGGCCCATCAGCCCGCTGCTGCCCGCACGCCAGGCGCCGGTAGCGAAGGTAGGTTGCGCCGGCCTCAGATCAGCTTCTTGAGCAGTTCGGACTTCTTGGCGTCGAACTCCTCCTGCGTGAGGATGCCCTTGGACTTGAGTTCGCCGAGCTTCTCGAGCGTGGCCATCACGTCCTCGGGCTTCACACCGGAGGCTGCTGCTGCCACGGCCGCAGCAGCCGGGGCCGCGTTGCCGCCACCCTGCAGGCCCTGCTGCAGGTTCTGCGCCATCACCTGGCCCAGCGCCACGCCGGCCCCCAGGCCCATGGCATCGCCCGCAATGCCGCTGCCACCACCGCTGTTCTCGGCGAACTTGGGGATGGCCTGGGCGGTCTGGTACTGCATGAACTTGGCCATGTCGTTGCCGACCATGCCCATGCCGATCTTCTGGTCCAGGATCTTCTGCAGCTCTTCGGGCAGCGAGACGTTCTGCACCGTGAGGTTCTCGATCAGCAGGCCGAGCTTGGCGAACAGGGGGGCCAGCTCCTTGGTCAGCGCATCGGCGAACATGACCTGGTTGGCCGCCAGGTCCAGGAAGGGCAGGCCGCTGCCGGCAATGGCGTTGCTGATGTTCTGCAGCACCAGGCCACGCAGCTGGCCTTCGAGGTCGGCCACGGGATACGACTCTCGCGTGCCGGAGATCTCGGTGTGGAACAGCTTGGGGTCGGCAATGCGGAAGGCGTAGTTGCCGAAGGCGCGCAGGCGCACCGCACCGAAGTCCTTGTCGCGGATGGTGATGGGCTGGGGCGTGCCCCACTTCTGGTCGATCTGCTGGCGCGTGCTGAAGAAGTAGACATCGCTCTTGAAGGGCGACTCGAAGAGCTTGTCCCAATTCTTGAGGTAGGTCAGCACCGGCAGCGTCTGCGTGGTGAGCTTGTAGGTACCGGGGCCGAAGACGTCGGCCACCTTGCCTTCGTTGACGAAGATCGCCATCTGCGATTCGCGCACCACCAGCGTGCCACCGTTCTGGATTTCCATGCCGCTCATCGGGAAGCGCCATGCCAGCGTGCCGTCGCCTTCCTCCGTCCACTGGAGGACGTCGATGAACTGTTTCTTGATGAAGTCCATGAGGGCCATGTCTGCTCCCTAGTGCGTTGCCGCAGTTGAAAAGATGTCCATCATAGCAACGGGGTTGCCAGGGTCTGAGGGATTTTTTGGCCCCACTGCGTGACGGATTTAACGCCGGGGCGCTTGGGGTTTTGCGGGGGGCTTTGCAATAGTTTCAATGCGTGGATTAGCAGTTTTCAATTGGTGAATGCTATTGAGAATCCCTACCATCAACACCATGCCTGCCCACCCCTGTGCAGGCGCTGATTGGAAGAAGGAATCCACCATGGCCCGCATCCGCCAACTCGCCCGCCAGAACCAGACCATGCTCAAGAAGACCGGCAGCTACTACCTGATCCACATCAGTGTGGCGGCCATGGTGGCCTATGCGGTCACGGGCAACCTCTGGGCATCGCTCACACTGAGCCTGCTCGAACCCACGGTGCAAGCCGTGGCTTTCTTCTTCCATGAGAAGGCCTGGGACCGTGCGGCGCGCCGCCGTGCAGCCAGTGCGGCCGATGCCGTGCCTTCGCTCGCATGACCGCCATGCACCCGCCCTTTTTCGCCCAATGGCTGCATCAGGTTTTTGCAGCCTACGCACGGGGGCAGTGACGTGCTGCGGGGCTCAATGCCCTTCGAAATCGACGAGGGTGTAGAGCGGCAAGCATGATTCCCTGAGCCGCTGCGAGCCGCCCAACTCAGGCAGGTCGACGATGGCCGCGCCCTCGATCACGGTGGCGCCCAGCTTCTCCAGCAGCCGCCGGCCGGCCATCATGGTGCCCCCCGTGGCGATCAGGTCGTCGATCAGCAGCACGCGGTCGCCGGGCTTGACGGCATCGGTGTGCAACTCCACCGTGGCGCTGCCGTATTCGAGCTCGTAGGTCTCCTCCACCGTGGTGAAGGGCAGCTTGCCCTTCTTGCGGATCGGCACGAAGCCCACGTTGAGCTCGTAGGCCACGACAGCCCCCAGGATGAAGCCGCGCGCATCGAGCCCGGCCACCACATCGGGGCGCAGGGCCTTGTCCATGTAGCGGTGCACGAAGGCATCGATCAGCACGCGAAAGACCTTGGGGTCCTGCAGCAGCGGCGTGATGTCGCGGAACTGCACACCGGGTGCCGGCCAGTCGGGCACGGTACGGATGTGCTGGCGCAGGTACTGGTTGACGCTGAGGGGCTGCATGGGGTGTGGGGTGGATGGCACAAAGGCTGCGAGTGTAAACACCAGCCCTGGGGGGTGGCCCGCCCGCAAGCTGCAAATGCTGACCCATAATGGGCCATCGTTACACCTGCGCCATGCAGGCTGCCCCCTCGCCCTGAAAACCAGCCGGCCATGCCCATCTCCGTCCTGTTGATCGAAGACGACCGGGAGCACGCACGGGCGCTCGTCGATGCATTGGTGGACCCCTGGCTGGGCTGGCGGGTGGAGGTGGCGCCCTCGCTGGCACAGGCCCAGGCATGGCTGGAGAACCACACCCCGGACATTCTGCTGGTCTGCCAGCATTTCGAAGACGGATCGGCCTACGACGTGCTCGAGCGCATGGGTCGCATCCCGGCCTTGATCATCGTGGACGCCGGTGCCGACGCCCAGGCGGCGCACGCAATGCGCCATGGCTTTGCCGACTTCACCATCCGCGACCCCGGCTGCAACTACCTGCTGGCCCTGCCGGCGCAGATAGAGGCCGTGCTCGAGCGCAGCAGCAGCGTGCGCGCTCGCCGCGCCGCCGAGGCCATGCTGGCACGCCAGCACCGGCTGCTGCAGGCGATCTCGCGCGCGCAGGCCGTGTTCATTGCCAGTTCGGCCCCGCGCGCTGCGTTCGATGCGCTGCTGCACGAGCTCATGGAGCTGACCGGCAGCCGGTTCGGGCTGGTCGGGCAGGTGCAGCGCACGGCCGACGGCAAGCCCTTTCTGCGCATGCATTCCATGACCGACGTGGCGTGGGACGAGGCCACGCGCGCGCGCTACACCCGGGACGCGGAGGAGGGCCAGGTCTTCGACGACCTCGACTCCCTGCCCGGCCAGGCGATGCTGACCGAAAAGCCCGTGGTCATCAACGATGCAGCGGGCGACAGCCGCAGCGCCGGCATGCCGCCGGGGCACCCGCCCGTGGTCTCGTACCTGGGCCTGCCCATCCTGGCCTCGGGCGAGCTCGTCGCCGTGGTGGGTCTGGCCAACCGGCCAGAGGGCTACACCGCAGCCGACGTGCAGTTTTTGCAACCGCTCTTGAGCACCGTGGGCCAGCTGGAGCTGGCGCGGCGGGCCGAACTCGCACGCCGCCAGGTGGAGCAGGAGCTGGCGCGCACCAGCGCGCTGCTGGCTGAAAAGACACGCGCGCTGCAGAGCACGCTGGCCAGCGTGTCGCAGGGCATCACCAACGTCGATGGCGAAGGCCGCATCCGCGTCTACAACCAGCGCTACCTGGAGCTCCTGAACCTGCCCGAGGAACTGCTCGCGGGCGAGCCCCGGGTGGAGGAGGTGGTGCGCTTCCAGACCGAGCGCGGGGACTTCGGCACCGGCTTCCAGCTGATCGAGTCCAAGGCCCGGGACTATGTGGGTGCCGAATACGCCGCGCATGGCGGCAACCTGACCATGCCGGAAAGCTACATCCGCCGCACGGTGGCCGGCCGCTTCATCGAGGTGCGCACGCGCCCGCTGGAAGGGGGCGGGCGCGTGCGCACCTTCACCGACGTGACCGACTACCTGGGCGCGCTGGAGGCCCTGCGCGAGAGTGAGGCCCGCTGGCGCAGCCTCACGCAGCTGTCCTCCGACTGGTACTGGGAGCAGGATGCCGAGTTCCGCTTCGTGCGCATCGAGGGCAGTCCGCAGAACAAGATGGACCTGCCCGACAGCCAGCTCTTCGGGCTCACGCGCTGGGAGCTGCCCAACACCTTTGCGGACGATGGACAGTGGCGCGCGCACCGCGAGCAGCTCGCACAGCGCCAGGTGTTCCGCAATTTCGAGATCCAGCGCATGTCGGCGCAAGGGGACCCCCTCTGGGTTTCCATCAGCGGCGAGCCCATTTTCGATGCCGAGGGCCAGTTCACCGGCTACCGCGGGCTGGCCCGCGACATCACGGAGCGCAAGCGCGCCGAGGCCGAGATCCAGCGCCTGGCGTTCTACGACGAACTGACCAAACTGCCCAACCGGCGCCTGCTGCTCGATCGGCTGGAGCGCGTGGCGACGGCCTGCGAGCGCGACGGCCAGCATGGCGCCCTGCTGTTCCTGGACCTGGACAACTTCAAGGGCATCAACGACACGATGGGCCATGAATGGGGCGACCGACTGCTGGTGCAGGTGGGCATGCGCCTGCGTGCCAGCGTGCGCGCCACCGACACCGTGGCCCGCCTGGGGGGCGACGAATTCGTGGTGGTTCTGCAGGGCCTGAGCAGCGAGGAGACCGGCGCCGCCGTGGAATCGGAGGCCGTGGCCCAGAAGGTGCTGCAGGCCCTCAACGAGCCCTACGACATGGATGGCAGCGAGCTGCACAGCACGCCCAGCATCGGCATTGCCCTGTTCAGCGACCGGCAGCAGCCCGTCAACGAACTGCTCAAGCGGGCCGACCTGGCGATGTACCAGGCCAAGGCCCAGGGGCGCAACACGCTGTGCTTCTTCGATCCCGCCATGCAGGCGGCGGCCACGGCACGCTCGGCGCTGGAGGGCGACATCCGCCAGGGCATACAGCGCAATGAGTTCTTGCTGCACTACCAGCCCGTGGTCAACGCCACCGGCCAGACCATGGGCGCCGAGGCCCTGGTGCGCTGGCAGCACCCGCAACGCGGCATGGTGCCGCCGGGCCAGTTCATTCCACTGGCCGAGCAGACCGGCCTGATCCTGCCCTTGGGCCAGCGCGTGCTGCATCTGGCCTGCGAGCAATTGGCCCGCTGGAACCGGGAGCCGGCCACCCAGGCCTGGACCGTGGCGGTGAATGTCAGCGCGCAGGAGTTTCGCCACACCGAATTCGTGCCCCAGGTGCTGCAGGCGCTGTACACCACGGGCGCCGACCCCGGGAGGCTCAAGCTGGAGCTGACCGAAAGCCTGCTGCTATCGGACGTAGAGGAGAGCATCGTCAAGATGCAGGTGCTGCGCAACCTGGGCGTGGGCTTCTCGCTCGATGATTTCGGTACCGGCTACTCGTCGCTCTCCTACCTCAAGCGGCTGCCGCTGGACCAGCTCAAGATCGACCAGAGCTTCGTGCGCGACGTGCTCACCGACCCCAACGATGCCGCCATCGCCTGCACCATCGTGGCGCTGGCGCACAGCCTCGGCCTGGACGTGGTGGCCGAAGGGGTGGAAACCGAAGGCCAGCACGACTTTCTGCTGCGCAACGGCTGCCAGCAGTTCCAGGGCTATCTCTTTGGGCGGCCCGGCCCCGCAGAAGCGCTGCAGCCCGGCTGACCCGGCCTGTCAGCCTTTGAGCAACCTGGCTTCGGCCAGGCTCAACGCTGCGGGGTGGCCCGACAGCACCAGCGTGTCGCCCTCGGCCAGCGCCGCATCGTCCGCCGCAGCACTCACATGGCCGTTGGCACGGCGCAGGTTGACCACGCGCACGCCCATGGCCGGCAGGGCCAACTCGCCCAGCGCCTGGCCTAGGGTCTTGGAGCCAGAAGGCAGGGTGACGGTGGCCAGGCGCTCCTGGTCGCGCTCGTTGACGGTGTCGTCGTCGGCCCCGTGGAAGTAGCCGCGCAGCAGGTTGTAGCGTGCATCGCGCTGGTCCTGCACCAGGCGCAGCACGCGGCGCATGGGCACGCCGACCAGGGCCAGCGCGTGGCTGGCGAGCATCAGCGAGCCTTCGATGGCCTCGGGCACGACCTCGGTCGCACCGGCATCCCGCAGCTTGTCCAGGTGCAGGTCGTCCTGGGTACGCACCACCACCGGCACCTGCGGCGCATGGGAGCGGGTGTTGGCCAGCACCTTGAGCGCGGCCGGCACGTCGATGTAGGTCACGGCCACGGCGCTGGCGCGCACCAGGCCAGCGGCCATGAGCGCCTGCAGGCGCGTGGCATCGCCGTAGACCACCGAGTCGCCAGCGGCGGCGGCCTGGCGCACCCGGTCCGGGTCCAGGTCGAGCGCCATGTAGGGGATTCCTTCGTGCTCCAGCATGCGCGCCAGGTTCTGGCCCGAACGGCCATAGCCGCAGATGATCACGTGCTTGCTCGAATTGATGGACTTGCGCGCAATGCTCGTCATCTGCAGCGATTGCTGCAGCCAGTCGCTGGCCACCAGCTTCATCACGATGCGGTTGGCGTACATGATGAGGAAGGGTGTGGCCAGCATCGACAGCACCATGGCGGCGAGGATGGGGTTCATGAGCGCGGGCTGCACCAGGTTGTTGTTCTGGGCCAGCGACAGCAGCACGAAGCCGAATTCGCCGGCCTGCGCCAGATACAGCCCGGTGCGCAGCGAGACCCCCGTGGTAGCCCCCATGCCGCGCGCCAGCACCAGGATGACCACCAGCTTGAGCGTGATCGGCACCACCAGCAGCGCCAGCACCAGGCCCCAGCGGTCCACCAGGATGTGCCAGTCCAGCATCATGCCGATGGTGATGAAGAACAGCCCCAGCAGCACGTCGTGGAAGGGGCGGATGTCGGTGCCCACCTGGTGGCTGTACTCGGTCTCCGACACCAGCACGCCGGCGATGAAGGCCCCGAGCGCCAGGCTCAGGCCGGCCTCTTCGGTCAGCCAGGCCAGGCCCAGCGTGATGAGCAGCAGGTTGAGCATGAACAGCTCCTCGCTCTTGCGGCGCGCCACCAGGGTCAGCCACCAGCGCATCACGCGCTGCCCGCCGGTGAGCAGCAGGCCCACCAGCACCGTGGCCTTGAGCAGGGCCCAGGCCAGGGCCACCAGCAGCTTGTCGGGCGAGGAGCCCAGCGCCGGGATCAGCACCAGCAGCGGCACCACGGCCAGATCCTGGAACAGCAGGATGCCCATGACGTTGCGGCCATGCTCGCTTTCGAGCTCGGCGCGCTCGGCCATCAGCTTGACCACGATGGCGGTGCTGCTCATGGCCATCACGCCCGACAGGGCCAGTGCCGTCTGCCAGCCCATCTCCCAGATCCCGCCCACCAGCAGCGAAAGGACCAGCGAGCCCCCGCCCGCCAGCGTCATGGTCACCACCACCTGCATGAGCCCCAGGCCGAACACCTGGCGGCGCATGGCGCGCAGCTTGGGCAGGCTGAACTCCAGGCCGATGGCGAACATCAGGAACACCACGCCGAATTCGCCCAGGTGGCGCACCCCCTCGGAGTTCTGCGCCAGCGCCAGCGCATGCGGCCCGATGAGCACACCTGCCGCCAGGTAGCCGAGCATGGGCGGCAGCTTCAGGCTGCGGCAGACCACCACGCCCAGCACTGCGGCCAGAAGGTAGAGCAGGGTGAGGGCGAGTGAGGACATAGGCTGATGCTATCCGAGCCCGGGCAGGCCGGTCGATAGAATCTCGCGCATGACTCCCGCTCTCCCCGTGCTTCCCCCCTTCCATGCCGAGCAGGCACTGCGCCTGGCCCGCGAGACCTTCGACATCGAAGCCGCTGCCCTGAACGCGCTGGCCGCCCGCGTGGATGCGCGCTTTGCACAGGCCGTGCAGATGGCACTCTCGATCCGCGGCCGGGTGGTGGTGATGGGCATGGGCAAGAGCGGCCATGTGGGCCGCAAGATCGCCGCCACCCTGGCCTCCACGGGCACCCCGGCGTTTTTCGTGCACCCGGGTGAAGCCAGCCATGGCGACCTGGGCATGGTGACGGAGCACGACATGGTGCTGGCCATCTCCAACAGCGGCGAAAGCGGCGAACTCACGGCCATCCTGCCAGTGCTCAAGCGCCTGGGGGTTCCGCTGCTGGCCCTGACCGGCGGGCTCGACTCCACCCTGGCGCGCCATGCCGACCTGGTGCTCGACTGCAGCGTGGACCGCGAGGCCTGCCCGCTGAACCTGGCCCCCACCGCCAGTACCACGGCCCAGCTGGCCATGGGCGACGCGCTGGCCGTGGCCCTGCTCGATGCACGCGGTTTCCGGCCCGAGGATTTCGCGCGCTCGCACCCTGGCGGTGCGCTGGGCCGCAAGCTGTTGACCCATGTGAGCGACGTCATGCGCTCGGGCAGCGACGTGCCGCGCGTGGCACCCGAGGCATCGTTCAGCGAGCTGATGCGCGAGATGAGCGCCAAGGGACTGGGCGCTTCGGCCATCGTCGACCCTGCTGGCCAGATCCTGGGCATCTTCACCGACGGCGACCTGCGCCGGCGCATCGAGGCCGGTGCCGACCTGCGCACCGCCAGCGCCGCCGAGGTGATGCACTCCGCGCCCCGGCGCATTGCCCCCGATGCCCTGGCCGTGGACGCCGCCGAGCTCATGGAGGCCCACGGCATCACCAGCGTGCTGGTGGTGGATGCCGCCGGTGCGCTGGTCGGCGTGGTGCACATCGGCGACCTGATGCGCGCCAAGGTGATCTGAGCCATGGCTACCCCCCTTTCCGTGCAGCCGGCCCTGACCTTCGCACCCGAGCTCCTGTTGCGCGCCCAGGGCGTGCGGGTGGCGTTTTTCGACGTGGACGGCGTGCTCACCGACGGCAGCCTGCTGTTCACCGACGCGGGCGAAACCATCAAACGCTTCAACACCCTGGACGGCCACGGCCTCAAGCTGTTGCAGAAGGCGGGCATCACCCCCGCCGTGATCACCGGGCGCGACTCGGCCCCGCTGCGCGTGCGCCTCAAGGCCCTGGGTGTGGAGCATGCGGTCTTTGGTACCGAGGACAAGCGCCCTGCGGCCGAGGACATCCTGGCCCGCCTGGGCCTGTCCTGGGCGCAGGCCGCCGCCATAGGCGACGACTGGCCCGACCTGCCGGTGATGCGCCGCAGCGCCCTGGCCTGCGCACCGGCCAACGCCCAGGCCGAGGTGCGGCAGAACGCCCACTACATCACTGCTGCGCGCGGTGGCGATGGCGCTGCACGCGAGTTCTGCGATCTGCTGCTCGTGGCCACGGGACACTACGCCCGCCTGCTGGCAGACTACACGGCATGACGACTTCTCCCATGCACCTTTGCACCACCACGCCAGCCCCACAGGCAGGAGGCCGCCCATGAGCCGCCGCCGCATGCTCCAGCAAAGCTGGGAGCGCATCACCCTGTACCTGCCGGTGCTGATCATGGGCCTGATGGCCCTGGGCACCTGGTGGCTGGTGCGCAATGCCCCCATGCCCCTGGCCCCGGCCGCCGAGAAGGCCCGGAGCAACCAGCCCGACTATTCGATGAAGGCCTTTTCGGTGAAGAGCTTCGATGCCAAGGGCCGACTGCAAAGCGAGGTGCAGGGCGACCTTGCACGCCACTTCCCGGACACGGACACCCTGGAGATCGACCTGGCGCGCATGCGCTCGGTGGCCATCGACGGGCGCCTGACCCTGGCCACGGCCAACCGGGCCCTGAGCAATGCCGATGGCAGCGAAGTGCAGCTGTTCGGCAACGCCATCGTCACGCGCGAGCCGTTGCCCGCCCGCCCCGGTGTGGCCGCCCAGCCGCGCATGGAGTTCCGCAGCGAGTTCCTGCACGCCTTCACCCAGACCGAGCGCGTGCGCTCGGACAAGCCGGTGGTCCTGACCCGGGGCAACGACCGCTTCACGGCCGATGGCATGGACTACGACAACCTGGACCAGGTGCTGCAGCTGCACGGCCGGGTCAAGGGCCTGCTCATGCCCGGCGCCGCCAAGTAACCCGCTGTAGGCGCCGCCATCAGGCGCATCCCACCCCACCACCAAAGCCCCCATGACCCTGCAGCAGCAACCACTACTGGCCTTCATCACCGGCGCCTCCAGCGGCATCGGCCAGGCCCTGGCCCTGCGCTTTCACCAGGCGGGCTACCGCCTGGCCTTGGTGGCGCGCCGCACCGAGGAGGTCAAGGCCTGGGCGATCGCGCAAGGCATCGACCCTGCAGACTATGAGATCTACAGCGCCGACGTCTCGGTGGTGGACAGCATCGTCGCCGCCGGGCGCGACTGCCTTGTGCGCCAGGGCACGCCCGACGTGGTGATCGCCAATGCCGGCATCAGCGTGGGCATGGACACGGCGGTGCGTGGCGACATCGACGTCATGGCCCGCACCTTTGCCACCAACAACATTGGCATGGCCGCCACCTTCCACCCCTTCGTCGATGCCATGGTGCAGCGCAAGAGCGGCACCTTCGTGGGCATCGGCAGCGTGGCCGGCATCCGCGGACTGCCCGGGCATGGCGCCTACTGCGGCAGCAAGGCGGCGGTGATCAGCTACTGCGAGAGCCTGCGCGGCGAGATGCGGCCCCATGGCGTGCGCGTGGTCACCATCTCGCCGGGCTACATCGACACGCCGCTGACCCAGCACAACCGCTATGGCATGCCCTTCCTCATGAAGGCCGGGGATTTTGCCGAGCGGGCATTCCGGGCCATCACTGCAGGCGCCACCTACCGCGTGATCCCCTGGCAGATGGGGGTGGTCGCCAAACTCATGCGCCTGCTGCCCAACGTGGTGTTCGACAAGGCACTGGCGGGGCGGCCGCGCAAGCGCAGAATGGACGAGTAGCCCCCTGAGTCGCTTCCCGCCGTCCCCCAGCGCGGCGGGGCGGCCCTTGCCATGAAGCATGAAAGGCACTTCCTTGGCAGGCTTCAGACGTGAAAAAAGCCCCCGAAGGGGCTTTGTTGCTGGGGAGCATGGGGCTCAGTAGCCGCCGTTGCCGCCACCGCCGTAACCGCCGCCACCACCACTGCGGCCACCGCCGCCACCGCCGTTGCGCGAACCAGAGCCGTAAGGGCTGCGAAAGCCGCCTTCGCTGCGGCCACCACCACCGTAGCCGCCACCGCCGCCGCCATCACCGCGACCGCCGCCATAGCCACCACCGCCGCCACCTTCACGGCCACCGCCGCCGTAGCCACCGCCACCGCCTTCACGGCCGCCGCCACCACCGTAGCCGCCACCGCCGCCGCTGCGGCCACCACCACCACCGCCGCCATAACCGCCACCACCGCCGCCGAAACCACCGCTGCGCGGTGGGCGGGGCTCCATCGGACGTGCTTCATTCACCACGATGCTGCGGCCACCCAGGGGCTGGCCGTTCATGCCGTTGATGGCGGCCTGGGCTTCGGGGTCACTGCCCATTTCAACAAATCCGAAACCCTTGGAGCGGCCCGTGTCACGCTCCATCATCACTTTGGCACTGGTCACTGCGCCAAATTGGCCAAAGGCCTGCTCCAGATCGCTGTCACGTACCGAGTACGGCAAATTGCCAACGTACAGTTTGTTGCCCATCGAGGGACTCCTCAAAAACACATGGATAAAGCGATGGAGTCCCGATACCGCAGCCAGCTAATCTCAATGACGCTCTCAGCGCGAAACTGACGGATCACCGCAAACTTGAGACGGGCAAAAGCCCGCCAACCCATTATGCGCCACAAATTTCCCAAAAAAGCAAGCTGCATGACAGCCCCGGGCCCGGTGTGGTGACAATGCCGCAGGCATGAAAAAAGGAGCCCGAAGGCTCCTTGTTTTTGTCGTCAGCAGGCAAAGCCTGCCGGGACGGGTGTGCGCTGCTTAGTAGCTGCTACGGCCACCGCCGTAACCACCACCGCCGCCGCCACCGCTACGGCCGCCACCGCCGCCGCCGTAACCGCCGCCGCCGCCACCACCGTAGCCACCGCCACCACCACCGCCGCCACCGAAGCCACCGCTACGGGGAGCGCGGGGCTCCATGGGGCGGGCTTCGTTGACCACGAGGTCACGGCCACCGAAGTTGGTGCCATGCACGCCTTGGATGGCGGCTTGTGCTTCGGCATCGCTGCCCATTTCGACAAAGCCGAAACCCTTGGAACGACCGGTGTCGCGCTCCATCATGACCTTGGCGCTGCCAACCGAGCCGTACTGGCTGAAGGTTTGCTGCAGGTCTTCGTCGCGGAAGCTGTAGGGCAGGTTGCCCACGTAAAGTTTGTTGCCCATGAAGGACTCCTGAAAAAACATGAAAACGCGATGGAGCCCGACGCAATCAACAAACCTGTGACGACTTCAAAGACGCGAAACTGACCATTCACCGCTAACCTAACTGCCTTGCTGCTAAGCAGAAAAGCGAAGTCATTATTAATCACTTTTGTCGCTTGTGGGGTTTTATTTCAGCAAACGCTCCGAAGGCCTGCTTTTTATCCACTGGGGTGGGCAGGGTTTCACCTTAGATTCGTATACAATCACAGCGTCTTTGGGGAGTAGCCCGCCCGGTCGCAACATGCGCCGGGGGCATGCGTCAACATACTTGGGTTCCTTGAAACCTATGGCGCATGCGGTTCTTGAGCTGGGCGAGACCATTGACTGCATGCCGATCCAATGGCCGGAGTCGGAGTGCAGTCAATGTGCGTCTCATAACAATCCGGCCGGATTGACCCCACCCCATGGAAGCCTTCTTCGTTTCGACCGCCATCGTCGCCCTTGCCGAGATGGGCGACAAGACCCAACTGCTGGCACTGGTACTCGCTGCCCGTTTCCGCAAACCCTGGCCCATCGTCCTCGGAATTCTGGTCGCCACGCTGGCCAACCACGGCTTGGCCGGCGCGTTGGGCGCCTGGGTCACCACCATGCTGGGACCGCAGATGCTGCGCTGGATCCTGGGCGCATCCTTCATCGCCATGGCCATCTGGATGCTGATCCCCGACAAGCTCGACGAGGAAGAGACCGGCGGCACCCCGCGCTGGGGCGTCTTCGGCACCACGCTGATCGCCTTCTTCCTGGCCGAGATGGGTGACAAGACCCAGATCGCCACGGTGATGCTAGCCGCCCAGTACAACGCCTACCTGTGGGTGGTGATGGGCACCACGCTCGGCATGATGCTGGCCAACGCCCCCGTGGTGTGGCTGGGCGAACGCATCACACGGCGCGTGCCGATCCGTGCGGTGAACCTGGTGTCCGCAGGCATCTTCCTGGTCCTGGGCGGCATCGCGCTGTTCGCGCCCTTGGCCTCTTCCTGAGGGAGTGCGGCCGGCGCCCGGCTTTGGTATAGTTCTCCTCGCGCCGATTTGCCATAGCTTGCGGGCGCTTTATAAATTCTGCTAAAGACCCGACCGACACCCAAACCCCGGCCTCGTTTTTAGCGATGCCGGGTTTTTTTTATGTCGTTCATTGCCACACCCCAGTCCATGCGTTTCGAGGAGGTGCTGCCGCTGCAGAGCGGTGCATCCATCCGCGACTACGTGCTGGCCTACGAAACCTACGGCACGCTCAACGCCGAGCGCTCCAACGCCGTGCTGGTCTGCCACGCCCTGAACGCCTCGCACCACGTGGCCGGCGTCTATGAAGGCCAGCCGCGCAGCGAGGGCTGGTGGGACAACATGATCGGCCCGGGCAAGCCGGTGGACACCAACCGCTTCTTCGTGATCGGCGTGAACAACCTGGGTTCGTGCTTCGGCTCCACCGGCCCCATGCACACTCACCCGGACAAGGGCGAGGTCTATGGCGCCGATTTCCCGGTGGTGACGGTGGAGGACTGGGTCAACGCCCAAGCCCGCCTGCTCGACCGCCTGGGCATCACCCAATTGGCCGCCGTGCTCGGCGGCAGCCTGGGCGGCATGCAGGCCCTGGGCTGGACGCTGCAGTACCCCGAGCGCATGCGCCATGCGGTGGTGGTGGCCAGCGCACCCAACCTTACGGCAGAGAACATCGCCTTCAACGAAGTGGCGCGCCGCGCCATCGTCACCGACCCGGACTTCCACGGCGGCCACTTCTACCGCCACGGCGTGATTCCCCAGCGCGGCCTGCGCATCGCGCGCATGATCGGCCACATCACCTACCTGAGCGACGACGTGATGAACGAGAAGTTCGGGCGCCAGCTGCGCGAGGGCCTCACGCCCAAATACAGTACCCAGGACATCGAGTTCCAGATCGAGAGCTACCTGCGCTACCAAGGCGACAAGTTCAGCGAGTATTTCGACGCCAACACCTACCTGCTGATCACCCGCGCGCTCGACTATTTCGACCCGGCGCTGCAGTACGGCGGCAGCCTCACGCAGGCGCTGGCCCGCGCAACGGCGAAGTTTCTGCTCATCAGCTTCACCACCGACTGGCGTTTTTCGCCCCAGCGCAGCCGCGAGATCGTCAAGGCCCTGCTCGACAACCGCCGCCGCGTGAGCTACGCCGAGATCGACGCGCCGCACGGGCACGACGCCTTCCTGCTCGACGACCCGCGCTACATGGACACCATGCGCTCGTATTTCGACGCCATTGCCAAGGAGCACCACGCATGACCGAGAAAGCCACCATGCAGGCGCTGGCGCGCCTGGTACCCGCAGGTTCGCGCGTGCTCGACCTGGGCTGCGGCGATGGTGCCATGCTGTCCTACCTGCAGCGCGAGCGCGGCTGCAGCGGCTACGGCATCGAGATCGCCGACGCCAACGTGCTGGCCTGCGTGCGCCGCGGGGTGGACGTGATCCAGCTCAACCTGGACGAGGGCCTGGCCATGTTCGGCGACAACAGCTTCGACGTGGTGCTGCAGATCGACACGCTGCAGCACCTGCGCAACGCCGAGGTGATGCTGCGCGAGACGGCCCGCGTGGGTCGCACCGGCATCGTCGCCTTCCCCAACTTCGCGCACTGGCCCAACCGCCTGTCCATACTGCGCGGGCGCATGCCGGTCACGCGGCGCCTGCCCTACCAGTGGTACGACACGCCCAACATCCGCGTGGGCACCTACAAGGATTTCGAGGTGCTGGCGCACAAGAACGAGCTGCGCGTGCTCGAGTCCTTCGGCCTGCAGGACGGCAGGGAAGTGCGCTTCCTGCCCAACGTGATGGCCGGCACGGCGGTGTTCCACTTCGAACACGCCTGAGCGTTCGCAGGCGTGCGCCATGCGCACGTCACGCAACCGGTTTATGGTGGAAGGCTGGAGATAACCGTCCCGGAGAACACCATGCGCCTTCTGCCCCTGAAATCCGCTCTTGCCGCCGCCATCCTTTGCACCCTGGCCCTTGGCGCCGCCGCCCAGCAGGCCTGGCCGCCCACCCCCACGGTGATCGCGCACCGCGGCGCCTCGGCGCTGCGCCCGGAGCACACGCTGGCGGCCTACCAGAAGGCCATCGACGACGGTGCCGACATCATCGAGCCGGACCTGGTGATCACCAAGGACGGGGTGCTGGTGGCCCGGCACGAGAACGCCATCGCCATCCTCAACGCCGACGGCTCGGTGAAGGAAGCCACCACCGACGTGGTGGACCGCCCCGAGTTCGCGGCGCGCAAGGCCACACGCAGCATCGACGGCCAGGCCATCACCGGCTGGTTCACCGAGGACTTCACGCTGGCTGAGCTCAAGACCCTGCGCGCGCGCGAGCGCATCCCGGCGCAGCGCCCGGCCAACGTGGCCTACAACGGCCAGTTCGAGATCCCCACGCTGCAGGAGGTGATCGACCTGGCCAAGGCGCAGAGCGCCAAGACCGGCCGCACCATCGGCATCTACCCGGAGACCAAGCACCCGACCTACTTCCAGTCCATCGGCCAGCCGCTGGAAGCACCGCTGCTTGCCGTGCTCGAAAAGAACGGCTGGAACCACAAGGACGCGCCGGTGTTCGTGCAATCCTTCGAGGTGGCCAACCTGCAGGCCATCCGCAAGCTGAGCACGGTGCGCCTGGTGCAGTTGGTGGCGCCCTCAGGCCGGCCTTACGACTTTGTCGCCCAGGGCGCTGCCAACACGCGCAGCTATGCCGACCTGGTCACGGCCGAGGGCCTCAGGCAAGTGGCGACCTACGCCAATGCCGTCGGCCCCTACAAGACACTGGTGGTGCCAGTGAAGGACGGTGCCCTCGGCGAGCCCACGGCACTGGTGGCCAACGCCCGCGCAGCGGGCCTGGCAGTGCATATCTGGACCCTGCGGCCCGAGAACAGTTTCCTGCCCGCCAGCCTGCGCAAGGCCCCGTCCAGCGACGCCAATGCGCGAGGTGACAGCGTGGCCGAGATCACTGCCTACCTGCGCGCGGGCGTGGACGGCTTCTTTACCGACGACTCGGCCGTAGGCCGCGCCGCCGTGCAGGCGTTCACCGGGAAATAATCAGGACGCCGTGTCGGCAGTCGGCGCGCGGCCGCCATGCCGCGCACCCAGGGCGCGCGCCTGCGCCACCCATGCGCCCAGGCGTTTCGCATCGGCCGTGCGCACCGGGCCGAAGCTGCGCACCTTGACCGGCCGGATGCCGCAAAACTCCAGGATGGCCTTCTTCATCTGCTGGTGCCCCGGCATGTGCGTGACCCAGCGGAAGTACCAGGGCGGCGAGTCCATGGTCACCAGCAGCTCGGCCGTGCGGCCCGCCAGCAGCCGGTCCCACAGCGAGGAGCCCTGGCGGTACTTGAAGGCATACCCGGGCAAAAAGACCCGGTCGATGAAACCCTTCAACAGCGCCGGCATGGCGCCCCACCAGATGGGATAAACCCAGACCAGGTGCTCGGCCCAGGTGATGTCGGCCTGCGCAGCCACCAAGTCGGGCTCCAGGGGCTGCTCGCCCCGGTACCCGGCCTGCAGCCGGGGATCGAAGTGCAGGGTGGACAGGTCCAGCCGCCGCACTTCGGCGCCGGCGGCCTGCGCGCCCTCGGCGTAGGCGGTCGCCATGCCTGCGCACAGGCTGTTGGGGGCAGGGTGGCCAAGGATGACCAGAATGCGTTGCGCCACGAGAACTCCCGAAAAGTGGTTGAGTTCCCCATGCTCACCTTGCCCCACGGGGCAGAGTCAAGCAGCGGGATCAGGCTTTCCGGAAAGGAGCGGCGTCAGGCGCTGGCGTGGCCCAGGGGGACCAATTGGCGCAATGGGCCCAAGTGCGCATCCGGCGCGGCGCAGGCCTGCGGCGTGGCGGGGACTGCCATGGCATCGCAGGCGTACAACTCGGCCTCCAGTGCCGCCAGTTGTCCATCAAGCACTGCCAGGCGCGCCATCTCCCGGGCCAGCGCCGCGCGCCGCTGCGCCAGCAGACCGGCCATGCGTGCCCAACCAGCGCTGCTGTGCAGGTCGGGCAGGCCCTCCAGTTGCGCCAGGCTGAACCCCAGACCCTGCGCCTGGCGGATGAGCTGCACACGCGCCACGTCGCCCTCGCCGTAGTGGCGGTAGCTGCCGTCGCGCGCCACCGTGCCCAGCAGGCCGCGCGCCTCGTACAGGCGGATGGCCTTGGGCGTGGTGCCGGTGCGTTGGGCAAGTTCTCCGATGCGCATGGGGAGGGTTCCTGAAGGGGGTGGGCGGTGGAGGGGATGGCTCCACCGCAAAATAGTAGCCTACGCACGTCCTGGCCCTCCACCTTTTGCCCACCACCATGCCCCAGTTCGCCGCCAACCTGAGCCTGATGTACACCGAGCTGCCCTTCCTCGCGCGCTTCGCCGCTGCCTCACGCGACGGCTTTGCTGCGGTGGAATGCCAGTTCCCCTATGCCTTCGCCCCGATCGAGCTGGCGGCGCGGCTGGCCGACAACGGCCTGGCGATGGTGCTGCTCAACGCCCCGCCCAGCGGCACCGACCGCGCCAGCATGGCCACGGCCTGGGAGCAGCAGGCGCGCGGCACGGCGGCGTTGCCGGGGCGTGAGGCGGAGTTTCGCCGCGGCGTGCAGGAAGCGCTGGAATATGCAGACGCCCTGGGCTGCCCGCGCATCCACGTGCTCTCGGGCATGGTACCGGCCGGGGTCGAGCGCGAATCGCTCAAGGGCCTGTGCGTGGACAACCTGCGCTGGGCGGCGGCCGAGGCGGCGCAGAGCGGGCGCGAGATCCTGATCGAGCCCATCAACCTGCGCGACATGCCGCGCTACTTCCTGAACCGCCAGGACCATGCCCATGAGCTGCTCGACGCGGCGCAGATGGACAACCTCAAGGTGCAGATGGACCTGTACCACTGCCAGATCGTGGAGGGCGACGTGGCCAGCAAGCTGCGCCGCTACCTGCCCACGGGCCGCGTGTCGCACCTGCAGGTGGCGGGCGTGCCCGAGCGCCAGGAGCCCGATCGGGGCGAGCTGCACTACCCCTACCTCTTCGACCTGATCGACAGCCTGGGCTACGCCGGCTGGGTGGGCTGCGAGTACCGGCCGGCCGCCGGCACCTCCGAAGGCCTCGGATGGCTTGAGAGGACGCAATCAGGCCACTGACTCCCGGCTAAGCAGGTGTGGTACGCAGCTCTGCGTAAGGGAATGCGTGAATAAATGTAACAGGCACTCGGGCTTAGAGTGAACGCAGACCGGCACAGCCGGCAATGCGCATTCACTTTCAGGAGACAAACCCCGTGTCAGCCCCCCTTGCCAACAACCGTTCCGTCGCACGCCAGGTCACGCTCATGGCCATTGCCCTGGTGGCGCTGGTCATGGTGCTCGTGGGCCTGGCCATCGCCGTGCTGACCGAGCGCAACACGCGCGCCCAATTGATCGCCAGCGTGGGCGACACCGCGCAGAGCGTGGCCCAGTCGCTGGACGCAGCCGACAACACCAACCGCGAACTGGTGCAGCTCACGATGAAGGGCTTTCAGCGCTACTTCGACGCGGCCATGCACCTGGACGAGGCCACGGGCGAGCTGCGCAGCTACGGCGCCCTGGTCAACGAGGACTATGGCTCGGTGGACAAGTTTGCCAACGAGACCGGGGGCATCGCCACGGTGTTCGCGCGCAAGGGCGAGGAGTTCATGCGCATCACCACCTCGGTCAAGAACGACAAGGGCGAGCGCCAGCAGGGCACGCCGCTGGCGCGCACCGACCCGGCCTATGCGGCCGTGAGCAAGGGCGAGCCCTACACCGGCGTCACCGTGGTGGGCGGCAAGCCCTATATGGGCCACTACCTGCCCACCAAGGACGGCGCGGGCAAGGTGACGGCCGTGCTGTTCATCGGCAACGACATCAGCGTGTTCCACACCATGCTGCAAAAGCAGGTCGCGCAGACGCGCTTCTTCGAGCATGGCGGCACCTACGTGGTGAACCCCGGCGCCGGGCTGGACAAGGCCCAGTTCGTCTACCACCCGAGCGCCGGCGGCAAGCGCGTGCTGGAGGCCTACCCCCAGGCCGGCCCGTTCCTGGAGGCGCTGGCCGCCTCGCAGGACGGCTATGTGCGCGAGGCCGTGCCGCTGCTGGGCCAAGGCGCAGAGGACCCCTTCGCCCTGGTGCGCAAGACCGCTGGCGGCTGGTGGGTGGTGGCCGAGGTGCCCTACGGGGAGGCCATGGCCGGCCAGCGCCGCGTGACCCTGGCCGTGTGGGCGCTGATGGCGGTGGCCGTGGCGTTGCTGGCCGTGGGCCTGTTCCTGATGCTGCGCCGCGGCGTGAGCCGCCCGCTGCGCGACCTGACCCAGGCCATCACCCTGGTGGCGCAGGGCGACCTGACGCAGGTGTTCCACACCACGCGGCGCGACGAGATCGGTGCGCTGGTGCAGGAGGTCGAGGGCATGCGCCAGCGCTACACGCAGATGCTGCAGCAGGTACGCACCGCCGTGGACAGCATCGGCACCGCCAGCGCCGAGATCGCCAGCGGCAACCAGGACCTGTCGGCCCGCACCGAGGCCACGGCCAGCAGCCTGGCGCAGACGGCCCAGAGCATGGACCATCTGACCACCACCGTGCGCCAGTCGGCCGATGCCGCGCGCCAGGCCAACCAGTTGGCCAACACCGCCGCCGAAGTGGCCGCGCGCGGCGGGCAGGTGGTGGGCGAGGTGGTGACCACCATGGGCGAGATCAACCAGAGTTCGCGCAAGATCGCCGACATCATCGGCGTGATCGACTCGATTGCCTTCCAGACCAACATCCTGGCGCTGAATGCCGCCGTGGAAGCGGCCCGCGCCGGCGAGCAGGGCCGGGGCTTTGCCGTGGTGGCCAGCGAGGTGCGCAGCCTGGCCGGACGCAGCGCGGACGCGGCCAAGGAGATCAAGCAACTGATCAACGCCTCGGTGGAGCGCGTCGAATCGGGCGCGCGACTGGTGCACAACGCGGGCACGACCATGGACGAGATCGTGGGCTCGGTGCAGCGCGTGGGCCACATCATCGGCGAGATCACGGCCGCCTCGGGCGCGCAGTCGGACGGCATCGGCCAGGTCAACACCGCCGTGAACCAGCTCGACCAGATGACGCAGCAGAACGCCGCCCTGGTCGAGGAATCGGCCGCCGCCGCGCACAGCCTGCGCGAACAGGCCACCCGGCTGGCCGGCGCGGTGCAGGTGTTCAAGCTCTCGGGCGTGCCGGCACTGGGCCTGTCGGCGGTGGAGGTGCCCGCCCTGCAGTAGGCGTGGCCGGCACTTTTTCTGACGGGAGTGGGCGGCGCCATCGTTTATCCTGAACTCCCTGCGGCCTTTGCCGCCCGTCCCGACTAAGTGCCATGGTTCCCTTCACTGCCGACGTGCCCACCATGCTGGTGATGATCATCCTGTCATCGCTGGCGGCCGCCTTGGCGATGGCCGTCGTGACCTGGGGCAAGCGCCGCGAAGGGGTGGAGCTGTGGGCCCTGGGCCTGCTGCTCAATGCCATGGCCTATGCCCTGTTCGCATCGCGCGGCCACATCCATGCCCTGCTGTCCATCGTGCTGGGCAATGTGCTGCTCAGCTGCATGTTCACCTGCCTGGCGGCGGCCCTGCTGCAATTCCAGGGCCGGCCGCTGCCCTGGCCCACCATGGCGGTCGCGCCGGTGCTCATGGCCGCCGGCATGGCCTGGTTCATCGACGACTATGCCGCGCGCGTGGTGCTGGCCGGGCTGCTGCTGGGGGCGCTGAACCTGTGGGCGCTGTGGATCCTGTTCTCGCGACGCGGGTCCACGCCCGGCCGCGGCACCTGGCTGGTCATGGCGGTCCTGGCCCTGCAGGCGCTGGTATTCCTGGTGCGCGTGGCCGTGATCGGCGGCAGCGACGATCCGGCCACCGGCATCATGCAGTCCAGCGGCGTGCAGACGCTGACCTTCAGCACCACCTTCATCGAGCTGATGGTGGCCACCATGGGCTTCATCTTCATGGCCCGGGACCGGGCAGACGAGAACAACCGCCGCCTGGCGGCGCTGGACCCCCTGACCGGCGTGGCCAACCGGCGCGCGGCCATCTCGGCGCTGGACCGCGACGTGGCGCGCGCGGTGCGCACGCGCGAATCCATCTCGGTGATGATGGTGGACATCGACCACTTCAAACGCGTCAACGACCACTACGGCCACCCCGTGGGCGACCAGGTGCTGTGCCACGTGGTCAACCTGCTGCGCGAGCGCCTGCGATCACAGGACCTGGTGAGCCGCTATGGGGGCGAGGAATTCCTCGTGGTGCTGCCCGACACCGACCTGATCGGCGCCCACCAGGTGGCGCGCCAGCTGTGCGAGTCGGTGTCCGGCGCGCGCTACCGGCACGAGGGCAAGGACATCAGCGTCACGGTGAGCATTGGCGTCTTCGGCGGCCGGCTGGAGCCGGGCGACAGCTGGGACATGCTGATCTCGGCCGCCGACCGGGCCCTGTACCGGGCCAAGGAGCTCGGGCGCAACCGGGTGGAGGCGGCCTTGGCCCTGCACCCGCCCTCGTCACCCTCCTCGCTCGACTCCAATCCCGAGACGCTGCCAACGTCTGAATACTGACCCGTGGCGCGCTGGCGCGCGTTGTGTTGGAATGTCGGTTTCATCCCATCCCGCCAGAGGAACACCACCATGAACGCCCGCGTCCCCCCCCACGCCCTGCAACCCGCACTGGCGCTCGAGCGGGTGAGTCAGGCGTGGGACACCGACATCCTGCGCCAGCTCACCGACTACATCGCCATCCCCGCCAAGTCGCCCGGCTTTGCCCCCGACTGGGCCGAGCTGGGCCTGCTCGACACCGTGGTGCGCAATGCCGCCACCTGGGTCGAAGCGCAGAAGGTGGCCGGCCTGCGCCTGGAGATCGTGCGCCTGGCAGGCCGCACCCCCGTGCTGTTCTTCGAGATCGACGCCACCGCGCCCGCCTCGGCCCAGACCGTGCTGATGTATGGCCACCTGGACAAGCAGCCCGAGTTCTCGGGCTGGCGCAATGACCTGGGCCCCTGGACGCCCAAGTACGAGGACGGCAAGCTCTACGGCCGCGGTGGCGCCGACGACGGGTATGCGGTGTACGCCAGCATTGCTGCCGTGCAGGAACTCAAGCGCCAGAACGTGCCGCACCCACGCATCGTGGGCCTGATCGAGACCTGCGAGGAAAGCGGCTCGGGCGACCTGCTGCCCTACATCAATGCCTTGAAGAGCCGCATGGGCGACGTGGCGCTGGTGGTCTGCATGGACTCGGGCGCCGGCAACTACGACCAGCTGTGGCTCACCACCAGCCTGCGCGGCATGGCCAGCGGCACGCTCAAGGTCGAGGTGCTGACCGAAGGCATCCACTCGGGCGACGCCTCGGGCCTGGTGCCTTCGTCGTTTCGCATCATGCGCCAGGTGCTCGACCGGCTGGAAGACAGCGCCACCGGCCGCCTGCTGCCCGCCAGCTTCCACTGCGAGGTGCCTGCGGACCGCCTGGCCCAAGCCCGCGCCACGGCCGCCATCCTGGGCGAGGAGGTGTACAGGCGCTTCCCCTGGGCGCACTACGACTGCGGCGGCTCCACCGCCTTTGCGCTGCCCACCACCACCGACCCGCTGCAGGCCCTGCTCAACCGCACCTGGACACCCACGCTCAGCGTGACCGGCGCCGAAGGCTTTCCGGCCCTTCAGGACGCGGGCAATGTGCTGCGCCCCTACACCGCCTTCAAGCTCAGCCTGCGCCTGCCCCCGCTGGTGGACGCGGCCCAGGCCGTACAGGAGCTCAAGACACTGCTGGAGGACAACGCCCCCTACCAGGCCCGGGTCACCTTCGACCACGGCGGCGGTGCCACGGGCTGGAACGCCCCGGCCACCACGCCCTGGTTCGAGCGGGCGCTCAACGAGGCATCAGAGGCGCACTTCGGCGCGCCCTGCGGCTACATCGGCCAGGGTGGCACCATCCCGCTCATGAACATGCTCAGCGAAGGCTTCCCTCAGGCGCAGATGATGGTCTGCGGCGTGCTCGGCCCCAAGAGCAATGCCCACGGCCCCAACGAGTTCCTGCATGTGCCGTATGCCAAGCGCCTCACGGCATCGGTGGCCCACGTGATCGCGGCCATGGCCGCCGAGCAGGCTGCGCCAGCCACCCCGGCCTGAGAGGCTGAGAGTCTTTCCTCCTGCGCCCTGCCTTGGCGGGGCGCCGGTTTACCGCTTCCCTGTTGCAGGCCCTGATGATGGACAAACGCGCGTTTCTACAGACCTTCACCGCATCGGCCCTGGCATCCACCCAGCTGGGTGCCTGGGCGCAGCCCGCACCCGTGCCGACAAAGGGTGCGCAGCACCAGCTGTCAGGCACCGGCAGCGATGGCAAGCCGGTCATGTTGTCCGACTTCAAGGGCAAGGTCTGCCTGGTGAGCTTTTTCACCGCCGGCTGCGCCCTGTGCGTCAACGAGCTGCGCCTGATGCGCGAGTTCTACACCAACAACCGCCAGCGCGACTTCGTGCTGCTGGGGGTGAACCTGGACGACAAGAGCGCGGATTTCATGCAGTACATCGACCTGCTCAAGGTGTCCGTGCCGGCGGAGCAGCGCTTTCCCATCGCCTGGCGCAACGCCCCAGGCCACCAGGACAGCTTCGGGGCCATCACGCGCAGGCCCACGCACTATGTGCTCAACCGCCAGCACCAGCAGGTGCTGCGGCGCGAGGGCAGTTTCCAGCCCACCGATTGGGACGACCTCTGGATCTCGCTGAACTAGGGCCTGTTAACAGGCCCTGAACCGTTGGGTACTCGCCATGGCCCGGACCTGCCAGGCCTGGCCCTGCATGAAATCCATTGACGGCGCTGCACGGCCCCGTCACGATGCCTGCGTGCGGCAGATTGTTGCCTGCGCGAACCTTTCCTGTCCGCCCCCGGGCCACGACGCTCACTTCTGCCGCCTGTCCGATGACCGAACCCGCTCCCTCCACCCTGACCACCTTCACCGCCAGCGACGGGGAGAATCTGGCCGTCCAGGACTGGCCGCTGCCACCGGGCCAGGCCCAGCGGGGCACCGTGCTGCTGGTGCATGGCCTGGGGGAGCATGTGGGCCGCTACGACGCGCTGGCGCGGCAACTGGGGGGCTGGGGCTTTGCCGTGCGCGGCTACGACCAGTACGGCCACGGCGAATCGAGCGGGCCGCGCGGCGGGCTCACCACCGACAGCCGGCTGCTCGACGACCTGGCCGACATGGTGGACGCTGTGCGCGCCCGCACCCCCGAGGGCTTGCCGCTGGTGCTGCTGGGCCACAGCATGGGCGGGCTGGTGGCCTCGCGCTTCGTCGCACTCGGCGTGCGGCCCGTGGATGCGCTGGTGCTGTCGTCCCCGGCGCTGGATCCGGGCCTGGGCGCGGTGCAAAAGCTGCTGCTGGCCACCTTGCCGCGCCTGGCACCCAACCTGCGCGTGGGCAATGGCCTGGATGCGCAGTACCTCTCGCACGACAATGCCGTGCCGGTCGCCTACCTGGCAGACCCGCTGTGCCATGACCGCATCAGTGCGCGCCTGGCGCGCTTCATTGCCGACGGCGGCCCGGCCACCGTGGCCGCAGCGGCCCAGTGGAAAGTGCCGACCCTGTTGATGTGGGCCGGCAGCGACAGGCTGGTGAACCCCGCTGGCAGCCGCGCCTTTGCGGCCGCCGCACCCAGCGCCCGGGTGCAGTCGCGCTGTTTCGAACCGCTGTACCACGAGCTGTTCAACGAGCGCTCCGATCTGGCTGCCCCCGTGTTCGAGACCCTGCGCCAGTGGCTGGACATGCGCTGCCCGGCACGCGCCAACAACGCGGCCACCCGGGGCCGGCTCGCTTCCGTCGCTTGATCGTGATCGGCCAGGGCCTGTAGACCAGCCCCGGTGATTCCTGCGTGTGGCTTACTTGCTCAGCAGGCCGCCGAGCATGCCGAACAGGTCGCTGCTGTGGCCCAGGCCGCCCTGGGGCGCATGGCCCTGCGGCGTGAGCTGGTCAAGCAGCCCCGGCAGCACCTGCGCCAGCTGGTTCGCCGCATCCGACTGGCCCACGCCCAGCTGCGATGCCACCTGCGACAGTGGGCCGGAGCCGAGCACGCGCGAGAGCTGGTCGCCCGAGATGGCCTGGTTGGTGCCGGAGCCGAGCCACGAGGCGATCATGTCGCCCAGCCCGGCCTGCTGGAATTTGGCCATCAGGCCGGGCAAGCCACCCACCGGGCCGTCATTGCTCACCAGCGACAGCACCGCCTGGATGAGCTGCGGATTCTGTGCGGCCAGCGCCACCAGCCCGCCCAGGCCACCACCGCCTTGCGCGGCCGAAGCACCGCCATGGCCCTGCGACGCGTTCTGAATGACAGCGCCCAGCACTGAATCGAGCAAACCCATGGTGATCTCCTGAAATAAGTCAGGGCAGGGCCGAAGCAGCCCGCCACCCGGAGATGGTACGCAGGCCAGGGCAGGCCCTGGTGTCAACAATGGTGAATTGTCCTACTGAGGGCCGCCGGTCGATAGGAGACCGCAAGCCTGCGGACTCACTTGGTGCGCGCAGGGCGCTTTTCGAGCAGGGGCTGGCTGATGCCCTGCACACCGACCAGGCCGAGCACGGTGACCAGCGAGTTCTGCGCACCCTTCCAGGCATCGGTCATGTCGATCCATTCCGACAGCGCGTGAAAGCCCCCGGTCTTGCCGCCGCCACCGATCACGATGGCCGGGATGCCCAGGGACATGGGCACGTTGGCGTCGGTGCTGGCACCGCTGAGCACCGTCTTGTGGCCGAACGCCGTGTTGGAGCGCACGGCGGCCTCGACCAGGATCGCATCCACCGGGGTGCGGCCGCCTGGGCGGTCGCCGATCAGCTTGCTGGACGCGCTCAGCGTGGTCACGCCCCAGCGCTGGTTTTCCTCCGCCACGGCCGCGTCCACGGCTGCCAGCACCTGCTTTTCGGTGGCCAGCAGCGGCTCCATCGCGTCGGAGCGGATGTCCACGGCCATCCGCGCCTCGGGGGCGATGGTGTTCACAGAAGTGCCGCCGCCCACCGTGCCCACGGTGAAGGTGGTCTTGGGCGAGGTCGGCGTGCGGATCTCGGAGATCTTGGCAATCGCCCGGCCCATGCCGTGGATGGCGCTCGGCACCTGGCCGAAGGCGGCATAGCTGTGGCCGCCCGGGCCCTTGAAGGTGACCTCGTGGCGGTGGCTGCCCGTGCCGAGCACCAGAACGGTGCCGTCCGGGGCGGGCTCCAGGGCCACCATGCCGTCGATGTCCAGGTGCTCGGCGAACAGGTGCTTCATGCCGCGCAGGTTACCGAGTTCCTCCTCGCCCACGTTGCCCACGAACACTAGGTCGCCCACGGTGGCGATGCGGTTGTCGTTGAGCACCTTGAGCCAGGACAGCAACACGGCCAAGCCGCGCGTGTTGTCGGAGATGCCGGGCGCATACAGGCGGCCGTCGCGCTCCTTGACCTTCACGTCGGTGCCAGCCGGGAACACCGTGTCCATATGGGCCGAGATCACCAGCTTGGGGCCCTGGCCCGTGCCCTTGCGCACGCCGACCACGTTGCCTTCGGCGTCGATGGCCGCATCGGTGAGCCCCAGCGCCTTCAGCCGGGTGAGGAAGGCTTCGGCGCGCTTTTGCTCCTTGAAGGGCGGCGCCTCGATCTCGGTGAGCAGCTTCAGGTCGCCGATCGAGCGCTCGTGGTCGGCCTTGACGGCCTCGAGCAGCTTCTGGATCTGCGGGGCGGCCATGAGCTGGGTGTAGGCCTGGTCCACGGCGGGGCGCAACTGGGTAGGCGTGGGGGCGACGGCCTGGGCATGGGCCGCACCGCCCAGCAGGGTGGCGACGGACAGGGCAACGGCGCTGGCCGCGAAGGCGAAACGGGGGGTACGGGTCTGGATCATGGTGGAAAGGAAAATTGACGAAACTACAAGAATGCGGACCGCCTGGCAGGCGACAAGCGGCACACTGCAACGGAGCATTGTTGGGCCGCAGCGCCGCTTTCGGCTCTGCTTTAATCTACCCACTCGTCAGTTTTTCTTACATGCACCGCCATATCCCCAGCACCCGCGCCCTGCTCATCTTCGACGCCGTGGCGCGCCACCATGGCGTGGGCAAGGCCGCCCAGGAGCTGTTTTTGACCCACAGCGCGGTGAGCCAGCAGCTGCGCCAGCTCGAAGGGCAACTGGGCTTGCAACTGGTGCGGCGCAGCGCGCGTGGCACCGATCTGACCGAGGTGGGCCGGCGCTACCACGCGCAAATCGTGGGTGACCTGCTGCGCCTGCAGAACCACACGCGCGAGGCCATGGCCCAGCGCGCCGACGGCACCAGCCTGCAGGTGGGCTGCGTGCCGGTGTTCGCCGAGCGCTGGCTGCTGCCGCGCCTGCCCACCTTCCTGGCCGAGGAGCCGGCCTGCAGCGTGCACCTGCAGGTCTACCCCACGCAAACCTACATGGCCGAGATCCCGTTCGACGTGGCCGTGCAATACGACGATGCGGCCTGGCCCGGCGCCCTGCAGCAGCCCCTGCTGCGCGAGGCCTGCGTGGCCGTATGCGCACCAGGGTCACGCCACCGGCGTGCCATGGAGCGCGGCGATTTCAGCGCCGTGCCGTTGCTGCAGCTCAGCTCGCGCCTGGGCGCCTGGGACGACTGGTTCGCCCACGCGGGCGTTGCCCACACGCCGGCTCACAGCCTGGGCGGGCACCGGTTCGATCTGTTCTCCATGCTCGTCGAGGCGGTGCGCGCGGACCTGGGGGTGGGCCTGGTACCGCGTTACTTCGTGGAGCGCGAGCTGCAATCGGGCGACCTGGCCCTGGCCCACCCTTTCGTGGACAGCGGCCTGCGCGGCTACAGCCTGTTCGTCGCGCGCGAACGGGCGCAAGAGCGCGCCGTCCAGGCCTTTGTCCACTGGCTCACGCAGGCCGTGGCTTCGCAAGTGCCTGTCACGGCACCCTGATGCTCAGGCTCTGCGGCGCTGCACTGCCAGCCACGCCAGGCCTGCACCCGTGACCACGATGGGTACCAGCGACCCCGCGTTGAGCAGCGTCCAGCCCTGGGTGGTGACCAGCACGCCCGACGAGAAGGCACTCACCGCCAGCGTCGCGAACACGCAGAAGTTGATGGCGGCCTGGGCGCGGTCCTTCTCCTCGGGCCGGTAGGCCGTCATGGCCAGCGTGGTGGCGCCCGTGAACAGGAAGTTCCAGCCCACGCCCAGCATGAACAGGGCAATGCCGAAGTGGTGCAGCTCCACCCCCGACAGCGCCACGGCCACGCAGGCGAAGTTCAGCAGCACCCCCGTGCCCATGACGGGCAGCACACCCAGGCGCTTGATCAGGTGGCCGGTGAAGAAGCCCGGCGCGAACATACCGATCACATGCCACTCCAGCACCAGTGCCGCCTGATCGAAGGCGAAGCCGCACACCTGCATGGCCAGCGGCGTGGCCGCCATCAGCAGGTTCATCACGCCATAGCCCAGCGCGGCGCCCAGGATGGCCACCACGAAGGCGGGCTGGCGCATCAGCTCGGCCAGAGGCCGGCCCTGTTGCGGCTGGCCTGCGGCGTCGAGCACAACGGGCGGCGGCGCGAAGCGGATAGCCGACATGCAGGTCATGGCCAGCAGTGCCACACCCATGAGCGCGACGTAGGCGCCGGCAAACGGCACCGGGAACAGCAGGCGCGTGGCACTGGCCAGGTTGGGGCCGGCCACGGCGCCCAGCAGGCCACCCGCCAGCACCAGGGAGACGGCCTTCTCACGGTAGGCCGGCACGGCCAGCTCTGCGGCCGCAAAGCGGTAGAGCTGGCCGTTGGCGCTGTAGTAGCCGGCCACCACGGTGGCCGCGCACAGCAGCCAGAACTGCGCGCTGAACGCGGCCCAGGCACACAGCGCGGCCGACAGCACGGCCACGGCCAGCCCGATCTGGAACGACACCTTGCGCCCCCAGCGCGCCTGCGTGGCCGCCACCAGCGCCGTGGACAGCGCGCCGCCCACCACGTAGCCCATCACCGGTAGCGTGGCCATCCAGCCATAGGGCGCCAGCTGCAGGCCCACGAGCCCGTTGATGGCGATGAAGACGACATTGTTGGTCAGGAAAAGGCCCTGGCACAGGGCCAGCAGCCAGAGGTTCTTGTTCATGCAGACGGGGGCGCCGGGCGCGAGGGCAGGGGAAGGAGGCGCCCATTGTGCACATCGAAATCCCTGGCAGGCGCGCCAGCGGCTGTGCATGTGCACCAACAGGAGTGCCCGGACGTTGCACAGGGATTGGAGCCCCTGCGTGGCACGGATTGTGTATGGTGGGCCATGCACGGCTGGCCTGTGGCGCTGCATGCATTGCAAAGGATGACCTTATGTACCACGGAGAACGTTTCAACAGCATCAGCCACCTGGTGGGCGCCGCCCTGGCCGTGGCCGGCACGGCAGTGCTCGTGGCGCTGGCCGCCCGGCTGGGCGACCCGTGGAAGATCGTGGGTTTCAGCATCTACGGGGCCATGCTGGTGGCGTTGTACACGGCATCCACCGCGTACCACAGCGTGCGCGGGCGCGCCAAGGAGATCCTGCAGAAGGTGGACCACTGCAGCATCTACCTGCTGATCGCGGGCAGCTACACGCCGTTTGCGCTGGTCTCGTTGCGCGGCGCCTGGGGCTGGTCGCTGCTGGGGGTCGTCTGGGGCCTGGCCCTGCTGGGCATCGCGCAGGAGATCTGGCTGGCCAAGGGCGCACGCGTGCTCTCGCTGGTGATCTATGTGCTGATGGGCTGGCTGGCCCTGGTGGCCGTGGTGCCGCTGTGGCAGGCGCTCACCCCCGCCGGCTTCGGCTGGCTGCTGGCGGGCGGCGCCTGCTACACCCTGGGTATCGTCTTCTACGCCACCGACCACAAGGTTCGCCACGGCCACGGGCTGTGGCACTTGTTCGTGCTGGGCGGCAGCATCTGCCACTTCGTCACCGTGCTGCTCTACGTGGCGTAGGAGCGTCCGCTGGCTATTCGAGCCAGCCCTTCGGAACCTTGTCGGCCTTCTTTTCCAGCGGATTGGCGGTGAGCCACTGGGCCGGGTACTGGCGCATGAATTCCTTGGCCTTCTCCTGCCGTGCGCTGAGCCAGGCGTCGTAGGCGCCTTCGTTAAGGATGGCGGGCATGCTCTTTTCGCTGCCCGGCTGCTGGTAGCGGTGCATGAGGGCGTGGTTGTTGGCATTCACCGTGAGCAGCGCGTAGCTGAGCAGCACTTCGCCATCCGGCCCCTGCCAGCGCGCCCACAGGCCCGCCACGCCCATGGGCTTGCCGTCCACCCGCGTGATGCGGGTGGGAACGGCCTTGCCCGGGCGAAAGTCGTCTTCGTAGAAAGCTGCCATGGGCACGATGCAGCGCTGGCCGTTGAGCCAGGCATCGCGGAACGCTGTGCCGGTGGAGGCGGTATCGGACTTGGCATGCGCCAGCTTGGGCGCACGCAACTTGCCATCGGAGGCCGATTTGACCCAGTGCGGCACCAGGCCCCACTGCGCGGGCACCAGTTCGCGGCGCCGCGCGGCGCGGCTGGGCGGGGATTCGGCCAGTCCTTCGCTTGCGACCACCGGCGCAACCTCGTCGACCGCCTCTGCA
The DNA here is from genome assembly GCF_964253575.1 of Acidovorax sp. LjRoot118. Lineage (NCBI taxonomy): Bacteria > Pseudomonadati > Pseudomonadota > Betaproteobacteria > Burkholderiales > Comamonadaceae > Acidovorax > Acidovorax sp. LjRoot118. Next base: position 6,248,820 of record NZ_CAXURB020000001.1, on the reverse strand, counting down.
GCAGCGCGGATGAAAAAGCCGTTCTTGCGCGGCCACAGATGCCGCTCGCCCAGCACGGCGGGGGACTCCACTCCGAAGGATTCGGGGTAGGCGCTGGCGTTCTGCAAGGTTTCGTAGTAGGTGCTCATGCGGCGATGGTACCTGTGCGGTGCCCCCCAGCGGCCCCGAGGCTATCAAGCAGCGAGGCTCACGACCGCGCGTGCCCTGCCGAAGCCGCCACCCGTTGGCCCGGCGCCACCGCCACCCGGTTGCGCCCCAGGGCCTTGGCGGTGTAGAGCGCCTGGTCGGCCCGCTCCAGCGTGTGCTCGATGGTCTCCTCGGGCAGATGCTGGGCCAGGCCGGCCGACACGGTGAAGCACACCGCGTCCGGCACGTGCAGCACCTGCAGCCCCGCCACCGCAGAGCGCACCCGCTCCAGCAGTTCATGCCCGTCGTCCAGCCGGGTGTCGCACAGCATGAGCACGAACTCTTCGCCGCCCCACCGGGCGAGCACGTCGGTGTCGCGCACGCTGGCGCGCACGGTGGCAGTGAAGGCCTGCAGGGCCCGGTCGCCCGTGGAGTGGCCGTGCAGGTCGTTGATGGGCTTGAAGTGGTCGATGTCCAGCAGCGCCAGCAGCAGGGGGCGGCCGCTGCGCAGGCAGCGCCGCTGCTCCAGCAGCATCAGGTCCACCATGGCGCGGCGGTTGAGCAGGCCCGTGAGCTCGTCGCGCATGGCCAGCTCGCGGTTCTCGGCCAGCGCCTGGGCCAGGGCCTCGCGCTGCTGGCGCAGGCGCTGGCGGATGCTCTGTATGCGGAGGTTCAGCGCGATCGAGCCCCCCAGCACGAGCAGCACCATGAGCGCATAGGCGGTGTCCACCACGCCATAGGTGCCGGCATTGAACCGCGCTGCCGCCGCAACCGCCACGACAAAGGTCAGCAGGGCGTAGGCGCCGATGCCCACTACCTGCGCCAGCGTCAGGCCGAAGGTGCCGAAAAACAGGATCATGGCCAGCACGGCAGGCACCACCCCGCGCGCGTCACCTGCGAGCACGTAGGCCACGGCGCCACTGGTGATGGTCCAGGCCATCTGGGCCATGGTGAGCGAGGGATCGGGCAGGCGCGCCGACCAGCCACTGAAGACCATGGCCGTCATCACCATGAGGCCGCCCACCGAAATGGCGGCCCACCACTGGACCGCCTCTTCATGGGCGGTCATGCCCGCATGCGCGAGCATGAGCATCACGCCCGAGCTGCCGATCATGAGCAGCAGCGCGAGCAAGGCCATGCTGCCTATCGTGCGCTGCCGACGGTCAGTGGGAAGGAAGGAGCCCACCAGCCGCCGCCAGTGGGTGGGTTTGTGCAAGGTGGCCTGCCTCCTGCCAAGGGCACGTCGCCCGGGGTTGGGCGCACTGGGCCAGCGGCGCTGGCCGGGATTTTACCGGCGGGGCTCCCCGGGCGGGGAGTTTTTGTGTCGCATCCGCGCCTGGGTCAGGCGACCGTGAGCGCAGCGAGGGCCGCCAGGGGCGCCGTCTCGGCCCGCAGCACGCGCGCACCCAGGGTGACGGGCGCAAAGCCATGCTGCAGCGCCAGATCCTCTTCGACTGGGCTCAACCCGCCCTCGGGGCCCGACAGAAACACCACGGGACCTGTGCCTGCCACCCCGGTGTGCAAGGGGACAGTGCCCGCCCGCAGCGACAGCAGCAGGCGCTGCGCCGCGCCCGCAGCGCCTGGCTGGGCCTGTGCGCGCACCCAGCCCGCCAGATCCACCGCACCGTACACCACGGGCACGCGGTTGCGGCCGCACTGCTCGCAGGCGGCCACGGCCACGGCCTGCCAGTGGGCCAGCTTCTTGTCGGCGCGCTCGCCCTTGAGCTTGAGCACGCTGCGCTCGGCCACCAGGGGGGTGATGCTGGCCACGCCGAGTTCGGCGGCCTTCTCCACGAGCCAGTCCATGCGCTCGTTGGCGGTGATGCCGGCCAGCAGGTGCACGGCGCGCGGGGCCTCGCGCTCGATGGCATGGTGGGCGCCGACCTGCACGCGCACGTCGCTGCGGCCCATGCGCAGCACGGTGGCGTCGAATTCGCCGCCGGGGCCGTCCTGGCTACCGTGGAAGAGGGTGATGGCGTCGCCGGGCTGCAGGCGCAGCACCTGCACGTGGCGGGCGGCGCCCGGGGGCAGGTCGATCTCGGCACCAGGCGCAAGGTCGATGGGGCAGTGGAAGCGGGGCATGTGCGTTATCTCTTCAATGGCATATCAGTTGCCTTTAGCGCCGCACGCAACGCATAAGACTGGCGCGGCCAAGGCCAGTGCCCCCGCGCAAGGGCCGCCCCGCCGCGCTGGGGGCGTCCCCCTCGCGCATTGCGCAGCAATGCGAGAGAGGGGTGAAGGCGCGAAGCGACTCAGGGGGTGCTTCATTCACACGCGGCCAAAGGCATAGCCCATGGGCGCCTCGGTGCCCTCGATCTCATCGAGCATCTTGAGCAGCGGGCCCAGTTGCCGGTAGCGGTGGGTGGTGGCACGGATATAGGCCATGAAGCGCGGCGCGTCGGCCAGGTATTTGGGCTTGCCGTCGCGCAGGGTGAGGCGGGCGAAGATGCCGGCCACCTTGAAGTGCCGCTGCAGGCCCATCCATTCCACGCTGCGGTAGAACTCGCCGAAGTCCTCGCCAAAGCCGCTGGCGCTGTTCGCGCCCAGCAGGCCGGCCTTGCGTGCCTTCTCCCAGTAACGCACGGTAATGTCGATGACAAATTCCTCTTCCCAGCTGATGAAGGCATCGCGCATCAGGCTGGCGATGTCATAGGTGATGGGGCCGTAGACCGCGTCCTGGAAGTCGAGCACCCCGAGCGGCGCGCCCTCCTGCACCGGCACCATCAGGTTGCGGGTCATGAAGTCGCGGTGCACGTAGACCTGCGGCGCCGCGAGGTTGTGCGCCACGATGGCGTCGAACGCGCTGGACAGCGTGGCCTGCTGCCCGGCATCCAGCGTGACGCCGCGGTGCTTTGCCAGGTACCAGTCGGGGAACAGCGCCAGCTCGCGGCGCAGCAGGGCTTCGTCGTATGCAGGCAACACACCGGGCTGGGAGGCCAGTTGCCACTGCAGCAGCACCTCGGCGGCCTGCTGGTACCAGGCATAGGCGTCCTGGGGCTTCTCGGGGTCGAGCAGCTCGATCAGCGTCTGGTGCCCCAGGTCGGACAGCAGCATGAAGCCGCCCGCCTCGTCCCAGGCCAGGATCTGCGGTACGTTCAGGCCGGCGTCGGCCAGCAAGCGCTGCACCTGCACGAAGGGGCGGCAGTTCTCCTTGTCGGGCGGGGCATCCATCACGATGCAACTCGTGCCCAGGGCGGTGTCGATGCGCAGGTAGCGCCGAAAGCTCGCATCGGCGGATGCCGGGCGCAGCGTTTCGGGCCTGAGCTGGTGGCCTCCCACCAAGGGCCCCAGCCAGGCGTCGAAGGCGCGGTGGCGTTCGGCGTCAGGCCAGGTGACGGTGGAAGAGGGGGGCGTTGCCGCCGCCGCACCCGCGGGTGAGGGGGAGGAAGATGGGGGGAAAGGGTGGCTCATGGATAATCCGATTTTACAAACCCGTTCCCTGGCGCGGGTTCCCTTCTTCTGATTCAGCCCATACCGTCCCACGTGCCACGCCGCAAGCCCCCCACCGTGCAGACCCCTTCCTCCCGGACCCGGCCCGCCACGGCACCCGGGGAGCGGCTGCGCCGCCCCGTGCCGCGCGCCCTGGCCTATGGTGTGGCGCTGGCCTGGTGCGGCCTGCCGCTGGCAGTCCAGGCACAGAACGCCACGCCCAGTGCCTGGGATGCCCCGCCCGCCCTGCGCAGTTCGCCCCTGCTGCAGGAAAACATCCCCGAGCCCGTGCGGCCGCAGCTGCCGATCTTCGTCACCGGCGACCACATCAGCGGACAGACCGACCTGAACGCCACCATCGAAGGCAACGCCGAGCTGCGCCGGGGTGACACGGTCATCCGCGCCGACCGCCTGGACTACGACGTGCCCGAGGACCTGGCCAAGGCGCGCGGCTCGGTGCGCATCAACCGCGCCGGCAACGTCTACGAAGGCACGGCGCTCGACCTGCGGGTGGAGGCCTTCGAAGGCTTCTTCAACGACGCACGCTACCGCTTCCTGGCCACGCAGGCCCATGGGGACGCCTCGCGCGTGGATTTCATCGACCGCCAGCGCTCCATCGTCCACGACGCCACCTACACCACCTGCCAAAAGGGCGACGAGGCCTCCTGGCAGCCCGACTGGGTGCTGCGCGCCAAGACCATCCGCATCGACCGCGAAGAGGAAGTGGGCACGGCCGAGAATGCGGTGCTGGAGTTCAAGGGCATCCCGCTGCTGCCGATTCCGCGCATCACCTTTCCCCTGTCGGACAAGCGCAAGTCAGGCCTGCTGCCCCCGTCCTTCGGGCTGGACAGCCGCGACGGCGTGGCCTACTCGCAGCCCTACTACTGGAACATCGCGCCCAACCGCGATGCCACACTGCGCGCGGCCCTGCTGTCCAAGCGCGGCGCCAACCTGGGTGGCGAGTTCCGCTACCTGGAGCCGACCTACAAGGGCGAGATCAGCGGCGACTACATGCCGTCGGACCGCCTGCGCGACCGCGACCGCTGGGGCTTCACGGGCAAGCACGACGCCTTGATCGCCTCCCCCGTGGGCGGCCTGAACCTGAGCCTGAACCTGAACCGGGTGAGCGACGACAACTACTGGCGCGACTTCGGCCGCGTCTCCGAGCCGCTGCGCCAACGGCTGCTGCCCGGCGATGCCACGCTGAGCTGGGGCGCCGGCGACATGTCGGTGCGCGCGCGCGCCTTGAAGTGGCAAACGCTGCAGGACGTGTCGGCGCCCATCGTGCCGCCGTACGACCGCATGCCGCAACTGGTATGGCGCTACGAGCCGAGCATGCTGCCCGGCGGCTTCGACGCCAGTGTGGAGCTTGATACCACGCGCTTCCAGGCAGACCGCTTTTTGACCAAGCAGCCCGATGCCAACCGGTCGTTTGCGGTGGCGCAGATCAGCCGACCGTTCCTTGCGCCCGCCGGCTTCATCACGCCGCGCCTGCAGCTGCACACCACGCAGTACCAGTTCGACGGCCCGCTCAGCGATGGCTCGCGCTCGGCCAGCCGCACGCTGCCGACCTTCAGCCTGGACAGCGGCCTGGTGTTCGAGCGCGACGCGAGCTTCTTTGGCCGCTCGTTCCTGCAGACGCTGGAGCCCCGGGCGTTCTATACCTACACGCCCTACCGCGACCAGAGCAAGCTGCCGCTGTACGACACGGCGCTCAACGACTTCAACTTTGCCACCATCTACACCGAGAACTCGTTCGGCGGCAATGACCGGTTGGCGGACAACAACCTCCTGACCATGGGCGTGACCACGCGCCTGATCGACCCCGACTCGGGCGCCGAGGCGGCGCGCTTCGGCGTGGCGCAGCGCGTGCGCTTCACCGACCAGCAGGTGACCCTGCCGGGCGCTGCGCCGGTGAACGACCGCCTTTCGGACATCTTGGTGGGCGCCGGCATCAACTGGACGAAGAACTGGGCCTACGATTCCACGGTGCAGTACAACCCCAAGACGCGGCGCTCCATCCGCTCCACCGTCGGCGCGCGCTACAGCCCGGGCAACTACCGTACCGTCAGCGCCGCCTACCGCTTCCAGCGCGGCACCAGCGAGCAGATCGACATCGGCTGGCAGTGGCCGCTCAACGACCTGTGGGGCGACAAGGGCAAGGACCTGGGCCCCGGCCGCGGCCAGGGCCCTGGCCGCTGGTACACCATTGGCCGCCTGAACTTCAGCATGCAGGACCGCAAGCTGGTGGACAGCGTGGTCGGCCTCGAATACGACGGCTGCTGCTGGATCGGCCGCGTGGTGCTGGAACGCCTGCAGAACAGCGTCTCTACCTCCAACACCCGCCTGTTGTTCCAGATCGAGTTCGTCGGGTTCTCCCGCCTCAGCCTGGGCTCCAGCCCCCTCGATACCTTCAAGCAGAATGTGCCGCGCTACCAGAACCTGCGCGACCAGGTTGGCTCGCCCAGCCGCTTCAGCAACTACGACTGACTGACACCGCCATGAACCACCGTGTATCCGCACTGGCATTTGCCTGCCTGACCACCCTCGCCTGCGGGGGCGCATTCGCGCAGGGCCTGCGCATGCCGGGCAGCGCCGGGGCCGGCATCGGCCGCCAGGCCGCCGCCCCGGCCCTGAGCCTGCCGGCACCTGCAGCGGCGCAGGGACCGCAATCGGCCGACTTCATCGTGGCGGTGGTCAACTCCGAGCCCGTCACCAACAACGAAGTGCGCGCGCGCCTGGCGCGGGCCGAACAGCAGCTGGCCCAGCAGCAGGGCGGCAACCGCCCGCCGCGCGAGCTGCTGGCGCGCGAGGTGCTCGAACGCCTGATCATCGAGAAGGCCCAGATGCAGTTGGCCAAGGAAAGCGGCGTGAAAGTCGAGGATTTCGCCCTCAACCAAGCCGAGCAGAACATTGCCCAGCAGAACGGGATGACGCTGGACGACATGCACCGGCGCTTGGCCCGCGATGGCACGAGCAAGGAGCGCTTTCGCGAAGAGCTGCGCAGCCAGTTGCTGATACAGCGCCTGCGCGAGCGCGATGTGGATGCCAAGGTCAAGGTCAGCGACCAGGACATCGACCAGTTCCTGCGCGAGCAGCAATCGGGCGCCGATGCCTCGGCCGTGGAAATCAACCTGGGCCACGTGCTGATCCTGGTGCCCGAAAACGCCACGCCCACCCAGGTGGCCCAGTTGCAGGCCCGCGCGCAGAGCGCGGCCGACAAGGCGCGTGCCGCAGGCAGCGACTTTGCCGCCGTGGCGGCCGAGTTCTCCGACGCGCCCGAAGGCAAGCGCGCCGGCGGCCTGCTGGGCCTGCGTCCGGCCGACCGCTACCCCGATCTGTTCGTCAACTCCGTGCAGGGCCTGCCCGTGGGCGGCATCGTGGGCCCCGTGCGCTCGCCGGCGGGCTTTCACATCCTCAAGGTGGTGGAGCGCAATGTCGCCGGCCTGCCATCGACCGTGGTGCAGAACCATGCGCGCCACATCCTGCTGCGCCCGAGTGCCCAGCTGACCGAGGCGGCCGCCGCCGCCCGGCTGTCCGACTACCGCCGCCGCATTCTGGCCGGCCAGGCCGATTTTGCGACCCTGGCGCGCGACAACTCGGTGGATGGCAGCGCCAAGCAGGGCGGCGACCTGGGCTGGGCCAGCCCCGGCCGCTATGTGCCCGAATTCGAGCAGGCGCTCAGCACACTCAAGCCGGGCGATATCAGCGAACCCCTGGTCTCGCGCTTTGGTGTGCACCTGATCCAGCTCATGGAACGCCGCGAAGCCAAGCTCACGCAGCGCGAACAGCGCGACATGGTGCGCGACGCCGTGCGCGAGAAGAAGCTGGAAGAGGCCTACGCCACCTGGGCGCAGGAACTGCGCGGCCGCGCCTATGTCGAGTACCGCGAACCACCGCAGTAGGGCCCCCACGCTCCCCACTGCGTGTGGTTCGCTGCCCCCCGAGGGGGCTGGCCTTGCTTGGGGCGGCCCGGCGCTGCGGCCGTCCCGCCCTCGGACCACGCACTGTGGGTGATCGATCAGGTGAGCTCCGCCTGGGCAGGGTCTCGGGATCACTGGCCCAGCAGCCCCGCATCTGCGAATGGTGCATCATTCGCCGAAACGCGCTCAGCATCTGGGCGCTTTGCTTCTTTCCCCACGCGGGCCGATAGGTGCCACGTGCACCCTGCAGTTGATATGAAACACATTCCCCGCAAGCGCTTCGGCCAGCATTTCCTGTCCGACAAGGGCATCATCGATGGCATCGTGGACGCGATTGCGCCGCAGGCGGGCCAGCCCATGGTGGAGATCGGGCCGGGGCTGGCGGCGCTGACGCAGCCGCTGGTGGAGCGCCTGGGGCGCCTCACGGTGATCGAGCTCGACCGCGACCTGGCGCTGCGCCTGCGGCTGCACGGGCAGCTCGAAGTCATCGAGTCCGATGTGCTCAAGGTCGACTTCACGCAGCTGGCGCAGGACTGGCGCGCGCGCGTGGAACAGCCGGCCCTGAAGCTGCGGGTGGTGGGCAATCTGCCCTACAACATCTCCACGCCCATCCTGTTCCACCTGCTGGCGCACGTGGCGGTGATCGAAGACCAGCATTTCATGCTGCAAAAGGAAGTCATCGACCGCATGGTGGCCCATCCGTCCACCTCGGACTATGGCCGCCTGTCGGTGATGCTGCAGTGGCGTTACGTCATGGAGAACGTGCTGTTCGTGCCGCCCGAGAGCTTCGACCCGCCCCCGCGCGTGGACAGCGCCGTGGTGCGCATGGTGCCCCGGGAGGCTCCGGTCGCCCTGAACGAGCGCCTGCTGGAAGAACTGGTGCAGGTGGCCTTCAGCCAGCGCCGCAAGCTGCTGCGCCACACCCTGGGCCGCTGGCTCGAAGCCAAGGCTTACCCGGGCGTGTTCGACGTACAGCGCCGCGCCGAAGAGGTGCCTGTGGCCGAGTATGTGGCCTTGGCTGCCGCGATAGGCCAGAGCACCTGATTGGAGACACCGCACCCAGGCCTGCCTCGCAGGCGTCGGGGTGGGGTGCTGAGGAACTGCCGCCTAAGGCGGCAGGATCATGCCGCGCTGAGCCAGTAGCCCGCGTTGAAGGGGCTGCTCATGCGCAGCGCCAGGGGCGACACGTCCACCAACTTGTCAGTGGGCATCTTTTCGGCGGCGGGGTCGGCGGGGATCTCGATGCCCTGGACCTTGGTCTGTGCTTCGTTAGCCTCGTTCGCCCGTTCTGCTTGGCTGGTGGATGCAGAACGGGCTACAGAAAAGAATAGAAACAGCGGAACGGAATCTTGCGGTCGCCCCAGTAGTCGGCAGCGTCGCGGAAGATGTCCAGAAGCTGCTCACGCGCTTCCTTGTCGAACTTGCCCGTGGCCGGGATCTGCTCCAGCACCACGATGAAGCCGGGCTGCGGGCCCGATTTGTGCAAGGGATCCGTCATGCAGTCGTACAACGCGTCGAAGTTCTTGCCGAAGTGCGACGGGAAGGTGAACTGTCCTGCAATCAGGTCCAGCACATCCTGCTTGGACTGCGCATGGGCCAGATTGGCATAAAGGAAATGTTGACCCAGGGAAGTGGCTGCATCCTGCAGGTCCTGCACGCGGAAGGCGCGAATGGACTGCACGATGTTGGTGCGCACGCCACGAAGTGGCGTTTCCAGGTCTTTACGAAGTGGCGTCTGCATCTCCGCTACTCTTTCTTTATAAAGTCCAAAAACTTCGGGTATCCGCCAGTCCACGGGGGCCGACTGCCGGTTGGGGGATTCAAGAGCGCGCACCGCTCACCGCCGGAAAGACCGGCCGGTACGTGGTGCGTCGGGCGTCATTTTTCGATGATTTCGCGAAAACTGGCGTAGTGGTCGCTGGTGTAGTAGCAGGCGTCCGGTACCCGGGGCTTGCCGCCACACACGATACGCCGGGCTCCCCGGTCGCGCGAACCTGGTGTTCTGACGGTGTACTCACGGTAGTGGCCACGCTTTTGGGCGGGCAACAGCCGTTCTCGATTGCCGAAAACCGATCCGTCCTTGTCGTACGGAAACGGGCCTCCTTCACGGATCAGCGCATACGTTGCACGCCCCTGGGGCGGCAACTCGGCCAGTGCGATAGGGGTGGTCGAACCGTGGGTGGAGGGGGATTGGCGGGCCTGCCCCACCACCGGGGAAAGAGCAAACGCAACACCCACCACACACAAAAACCCTGCTTTGCGCGCCCGGGTGGCTACAGCCTTCAGCATCAACAACACCTTTCAGAAACTACGGGTTAACCCGAAATTTCGAGCCCGTAGTGTGACTCAATGGTCCCCAAAAAGCAAGCGCCTGCACAAAGATTGGGCAGGCGCTGGGGGGTGTTGCAAGCAATATAAGTTAGTGCTTGCTATCTATCAATGGCTTATCGCGATGCGTTCGCATCGGCCACGGTAAGGGCTGTCATGTTCACGATACGGCGCACGGTGGCGCTTGCCGTCAGGATGTGCACCGGCTGCGCCGCACCCAGCAGCACGGGGCCGATGGCGATGTTGCCACCCGCAGCCGTCTTGAGCAGGTTGTAGGAAATATTGGCTGCATCAATATTGGGCAGCACGAGCAGATTGGCGTCGCCAATGAGATCGCTGTGCGGCATGATGGCCGCGCGGGCCTTGCCGTCGAGGGCCACGTCGCCATGCATCTCGCCATCGACTTCGAGCCAGGGGGCCTGCACGCGTAGCAGCTCCAGGGTCTGGCGCATCTTCACCGCGCTGGGCTGGTTGCTGCTGCCGAAGTTGGAGTGCGACAGCAGGGCGGCGCGCGGCTTGATGCCAAAGCGCATCATCTCTTCGGCCGCCATCACGGTGATCTCGGCAAGTTGCTCGGCCGTGGGGTCGTAGTTGACGTGCGTGTCCACCAGGAACACCTGGCGATCGGGCAGCAACAGGCCGTTCATGCAGGCATAGGTGCACACGCCGGCGCGCTTGCCGATCACCTGGTCGATGTAGTTCAGGTGCAGCGATGTGTGGCCCCAGGTGCCCACGATCAGGCCGTCGACCTCGCCCTTGTGCAGCAGCATGGAACCGATCAGCGCCAGGCGCCGGCGCATCTCGATCTTGGCGATCTGCACCGTCACGCCCTTGCGCTCGGTCATGCGGTGGTAGGTCTGCCAGAAGTCGCGGTAGCGGTGGTCCTGCTCGACGTTGACGATGTCGTAGTCCGTCCCTTCGCGCAGGCGCAGGCCGAACTTCTCGATGCGCTCGGCGATCACCGCTGGGCGGCCGATCAGCGTGGGGCGTGCGATGCGCTCGTCGACCACGATCTGGGCGGCACGCAACACGCGCTCTTCCTCGCCTTCGGCATACGCCACGCGCTTCTTCGTGGCAGCCTTGGCGGCAGCGAAGATCGGCTTCATCATGGTGCCCGAGGCATAGACGAAGCTTTGCAGCTGGTCGCGGTAGGCGTCCATGTCGGTGATGGGGCGCAGGGCCACGCCGCTGTCGGCGGCGGCCTGGGCCACGGCCGGCGCGATCATCATCATCAGCCGCGGATCGAAGGGCTTGGGGATCAGGTACTCGGGGCCGAAGGCCAGTTGCTCACCCACATAGGCAGCGGCCACCACTTCGCTCTGCTCGGCCTGTGCCAGCTGGGCGATGGCGTGCACCGCCGCGATCTCCATCTCCAGCGTGATGGTGGTGGCGCCGCTGTCCAGGGCCCCGCGGAAGATGTAGGGGAAGCACAGGACGTTGTTGACCTGGTTGGGGTAGTCCGTGCGGCCCGTGGCCATGATGGCGTCGTCGCGCACGGCCTTCACGTCTTCCGGCTGGATCTCGGGGTTGGGGTTGGCCAGCGCAAAGATCAGCGGACGCGGTGCCATCTTGCGCACCATGTCCTGCTTGAGCACACCGCCGGCGGACAGGCCCAGGAACACGTCGGCGTTCTCGATCACCTCGGAGAGCGTGCGCGCCGAGGTCTTCTGCACGAACTGGATCTTGTCCTCGTCCATGAGTTCGGTGCGGCCCTCGTAGACCACGCCGGCCAGGTCGGTCACCCAGATGTTTTCGCGCCGGATACCCAGCTTGACCAGCAGGCCCAGGCACGCCAGGGCGGCAGCACCGGCGCCCGACGTCACGAGCTTGACGTCCTCGGGGTTCTTGCCGGCCACCTTCAGGCCGTTGAGGATGGCCGCGCCCACCACGATGGCCGTGCCGTGCTGGTCGTCGTGGAAGACCGGGATCTTCATGCGCTCGCGCAGCTTGCGCTCGACGTAAAAGCAGTCGGGCGCCTTGATGTCTTCGAGGTTGATGCCGCCGAAGGTCGGCTCCAGGCTGGCGATGATCTCGACCAGCTTCTCGGGGTCCTTCTCGTTGATCTCGATGTCGAACACGTCAATGCCCGAGAACTTCTTGAACAGGACGGCCTTGCCCTCCATCACCGGCTTGCCCGCCAGCGCTCCGATGTCACCCAGGCCCAGCACGGCCGTGCCGTTGGTCACCACGCCGACGAGGTTGCCCCGCGCGGTGTACTTGAAGGCGGCATTGGGGTCCTTGACGATCTCCTCGCAGGGCGCGGCCACGCCGGGCGAGTAGGCCAGAGCCAGATCGTGCTGGTTGATCATCTGCTTGGTGGCAGCGATCGCGATCTTGCCGGGCTTGGGAAACTCGTGGTACTCGAGAGCGGCGCGGCGCAGCTGGGCGCGCTTGTCCGGATGGTTGTTGTTGTTCTCGGCCGTGGTGTTCTCGGGCATTCAATTGTCTCCAGCTTGGGGGGTGCGCAAGGGGTCAGTCAGCTCTTGTAGGAACATGCTTACACGTTCCGGGGGAAGGGATTGTAGGCCGCGTTCGGTAAAAACCCTAGTAAGCGAATCTGCTTAGTTGGGTGAGACAGCTTTGCGATCCAGGTTGGAAAGCGGCGGTCCCCCACGGGCGCAGGATCACCCAAATCCCTGCACGCCGTTGGGACAAGACCGCGCGCCATGGCCCCGGCGTCTAGCCGAACAGCGCCTCATAGCGCGCCACGTTCGGCGTCCTGGTATCGGGCATGACCGGCACCAGCATCCACTGCACGCGGCCCAGTTCAGAGTGGTCCAGGGTGTAGGTGTCCTGCGACAGCCTGGGCTGGTCGGGGCCATGGAACAGCAGGGAGAATGGGGTGCGAAACTGCTCGGGCAGATGGCCACGTTCACGCTCCGTGGCCTCTGTCAGGACCAGTTCCACGGGACCATGCTGGGTATGCGCGACGAAGCGGCTGCCCACCACAGCGCTGACAGGTTCAAAAGTGGTACTCATCGGTTGCGTTCGTAGGAGAGTGATTCAAAATTTGGACACCGCCCATTCCCTTGCCAGAATGGGCAGGTTTCCACGATCTGCCCAAACATCGTACCGCCGGTAATCCACTGTGTACCTATTGCCAGAACCATTTGCCCTGCGGGAGAGGACCGATGCGGACCACGGGTTCCTGCAGGCGCTGTACTTTTCGAGCCGCGAGGACCTGCAGCAGGCCATGGCGGACCCCGCGCTGCTGCAGCAGTTGATGGCCATGCAGCAGAACGCACAGGAGATGGGATTTCGCCAGCACTTCCCCCAGGCCCGCCAGTGGCTGCTGCTGCAATCGGGCCATCCCATCGGCCGCATGGTGGTGGATGCCTCGCCCGCGCAATTGCACCTGGTCGACATCGCCGTGCTGCCAGAGGCCCGCCGCAGCGGCGCGGCGACGGCCGCGCTGTCCGCTCTGCAGGCGCACGCGCTGGCGCGCGGGCTGCCGCTCAGCCTGAGCGTCAGCCACACCAACCAGGCAGCGCGGCGCCTTTATGCGAAGCTCGGGTTCACCACCACCTCGCAGGACGATATGCTCGCGCGGATGGTCTGGCACGGCGATTGCACATGAACACTGTCACGGCACCCACCCCTTACCTGAAGCTGCCTTTTTCCTTCGACTTGGCACGCCTGCAGGAGGACCTGCGCCGCGTGGCCGCGTCCGAATGGATCGGCCACTTCAACACCTCCGCCTACGAAAAGGGCTGGAGCTGTGCGCCGCTGCGCTCCGTGGATGGCCGCACGGACCACATCATGCCGGTGGAAAGCGGCCACTTCGAGGACACCTCGATCCTGGAGCGCTGCCCGTACTTCCGCCATGCCATAGACCAGTTTCACTGTGACAAGACTTCCATCCGCCTGATGTCGCTGGAGGCGGGGGGTGTCATCCACGAGCACCGGGACGAAGGTGGAGCGCTCGAAGACGGCCTGACGCGCCTGCACATCCCCGTGCAGACCTCGCCGCTGGCCACCTTCCGCATCGACGGGGAGGAAATCCATTTCTCCGCAGGCAGCGCCTGGTACCTCAATGCCAGCTGCCTGCACGGCGCGGAGAACCGCAGCCCGCAGGCCCGCATCCACCTCATGATCGACTGCGTGACCAACCCCTGGCTGGCGCAGATTTTTCAGGCGGCCGGCGGGGTCCAGCGGGACCCGCCCCCGTACGGCGACCCGTCCATCAACGATGGCAACGTGCTGCAGATCATTGCCGCACTGCGCGCTGGGAGCCATGCGACCAGCATCCAATTGGCCGACCGACTGCAGGAAACCCATGCTCGAAGAACAGGCGCTGCTGCGCGGCCGTGAGGTAGCGCCGGGACAACTGGCGTCGTTGCATGGCTGGTTTCCCGTCAGCCTGGGCCACGGTCCCGCCACCGTCTCGTGGCGATTCCTCGGAGACAGGCGGTTCGTGGAGCCGTTCTTCGAAGACAGCATCCTGTCGCAGGCGCCGCAAGACCGCAAGGTGTGCACCACCCCCCTGTCCGCGCTGGACGATCTGCCCGAGAGCGTGCCACCGGCGGCCTTCATCTTCCACGTCTCGCGCTGCGGCTCCACGCTGCTCACGCAGGCGCTGGCCACCTTGCCACAGTGCATCGTGATGTCGGAGCCCCCAGCGCTCGATGCCTTCTTCCGGCTGCACCACCGGCACCCGGAGCAAAGCGGCGGCTCTCATACCTTCAGGCGACTGGTGGCTGCCCTGGGGCAGCGGCGCAGCCCCGCCGAACGGCACCTGGTCATCAAGCTCGACTGCTGGCACCTGCCCTGGATTCCCTTCGTGCAGGCCGCGTTTCCGGCCACCCCCATCGTGTTTTTGTACCGCCAGCCCGATGAAGTGCTGGCGTCCCATCGGCGCCAGCGTGGCCGGCAGATGGTGCCGGGACTGATCGACCTGTCGCGGTTCGCGGACCTGGTGCACAGGCCCGGCGCGCCGCAACTGGCTCCCGGCGACCTGGACGGCCATGCGATCCGGGTGCTCGAAAGCCTGTACCGCTGCGGGCTGGAGATGGCGGCCGCCTCAGACCTGGTCCTGATGGACTACGGGCAGCTTCCCCAAGTGATCTGGAACGGGCTGCTGGACACCCTGGGGATGGAGTGCACCCCCACTGAACTGGCCACGCTGCAGGCGCGCTCAGGCTTTCACTCCAAACATTCGGGCAGCCGGTTCCAGGGAGACCCTGCGCCAGCGAGCGCCGCACCGAGCCCGCCAACCCCCGAGTGCCTGGACGACGCGAACCGGTGCTACCGGCAACTGGAGCAGTGGCGGCTGGCGCGCAGCCCGGGCTAATGCCGGGCCTGGCGCCAGTTGTCCTCAGTTGCGAGACGGGAAGATGCCTTCCACGCAGATGATGTAGTTGAGACCCAGGTAGGGCTGCATGATGGATGCCGTTGCGGTCGTCTGCACGGGTACCTGCAGTGGCTGGCCGCCCCCCGTGGTACCCACGGTCACAGCGCCCGTCTCGGCCGCTGTGCTGACGCCACCCAGGTTGACCGGCCCGGTCACCGTAGGGCAGTAAATGGAGGCACTGCCGGGGCCGCCGGGCGACGCACTCAGGTAGGAGCCATTGGCCGGAGAGGTGCTGGTACCGGTCGTGCCGGTGGATGCCTGCAAGGTGGTTTTGATCGCTGTCGGATTCACGGTGGCCGTATGGTCGTGGGCAGGCAGATTGGCAATGGCCAACGTCACCGTCGCCGCGCCCGTGGCAATTACGGTGACATTGTTGGTTCCCGCCTTTTCGCCCTGGGCGACGGTGGCGATGCCCGGTCCGGGGCCCTGGGAGCCGACAGGAACCCTCCCCCGCAGATCCGGCAGGCCAAAGGTGTTCTGACCATCACCGCCATACATCGTCCCCAGCAGTGAAAACAGTGCGGAATTCTGGGCAATGGGCAGCGTTTGGCCATTGCAGAACATCCAGCCGCGCGGCGCGTATTGGAACGCGACCGGCATGATCGTGCCCATAAATGCATCCATGAAGGCTCCTTCAATAAAGTGGGTGAGAGGCGCCGGATGCTATGGCGCTGGCGTGCGTACGGTCAACGAAGAAATTGCCAAATTGCAATGCATGCATTCGACCGTGCAAAGGCCCATGCCCCCCACGCCGGTGAACCGCGAAGGAGGGTCGGGGTGCTTTCGCCCACCACGCATAGCCGGCCATCCCCGCCCATTGACCTTATCGGCCGGGCAGTGCTACGCCCCCTCGCCGGACCGGCCTCCGGCGCGCCGCGCCCCCCCGCAGATCGCCGACGAAAGCTGATGCAAAGATTTTTGCGACAGATGAGGGGAGCAGCCCCTGCACGAAAGCACCCCAAAGCCCGCGAGATGCAGTTGTCACATATGTATGTATTTTTGTGATTTGCATCCAGACGTTTTTTTGACCTCATGGATATTGTGTTTTTCTTTCATTTTGTTGCATATGTTTCAACGCAAATGCGGCGTATCGACTGATTTCGAGAAGTTTTCCGCAAATAGAGGGACTTCTGCGAAAACCACGCGAATTTAATGAATTTGTCACGAACGGGATTGAAACTGCCCTTGGACATGAACAAATCAAAAAGTTCCTTGTTAATCTTCGTCCAACGAATCGCAAACACAGCGCGGCACAAAAACAGGCAGCGTCCCGAATGCGATTAACGGCAGGCAGAACACAAGTGGATTGGAAAGCTGGAAATGAAGTGTTTTATTTCTCCCTGGATCGCGGCAGTGGCACTGGCCCCCGCATTCGCCTATAGCGGCGGCAACCAGCAGACCGTCGAACTGAGCGGCGGCGCCGCGAACGTGGCCGCCACGGGCGGCACCGCGGTGATGAATATCTCGTCCACCCAGGGCGCCCAGGTCATCAGCGGCAATTCGCAGCAGGTGGTGGTGCGTGGCACCGTGCTCAACGCTGCCACCTTCGGCGCCCACAGCGAATTGAATATCGCCTCCCGCACAGGGCCCGGCGCCGGCTCGGGTAGCCAGGTCATATCGGTCCAGGGCCCTGTCGTCAACCAGGCCACTGGCAAAGGCGTGAAAAGTGTCGTGAATATTGGCGGGAGGTAATCCCGCCAAAAATCTCCGGTCGGTTATTGAAAATCAACCGGATTTCCCCGTGGCAGCCATTATCGATTTGGCGCCATTCTTTTATCGTTATCAATGGAGTTCATTATGCAAAAGACTTTCGCACTGGCTATTTCCGCTCTGGTACTCGTCGCTGGCGCTGCCCACGCAGAAGTGAAAATCGGCGGCAATAACAACCAGAAGGTGACCGTGCAAAACGGCGCCGTGGCCAACATGGCCTTCGGTGCTTCCACTGCCAAGCAGAACCTGGCTTCCAACAAGGGCAACGTCAAGATCGGCGGCAACAACAACCAGGAAGTCTCCGTGAAGAACGGCGCCGTCGCCAACATGGCCTTCGGTGCTTCCAAGGCCGAACAGAACCTCGCCTCCAACGACGGCAAGTAATTCAGTGGCGCGTTCTGCGCCCTGACCTTCAAGACAGAAGAACAAGGCGTGCAGTAGCGCTGCTGCGCGCCCTGGAAGTACCTGTCCAAAACCTTTTGCGGATCCATCCGGCAGAAGGCTTTGAACAGGTTCTAAAGAGGAGAAGCACCCATGAAAACCCACCGTCTCGCCGCGCTGTGCCTTGCCGGCGCCTGCGCCGCTGCCGCGTCTTCGTCCGTTCTGGCCCAGACGCCCGTCCAGAAGCCCCCGGCCGGGCGCAGCGGCCTGGACCCCGCCTCGCGCACCAAGGTCACCAATGTGCTCTCGCGCACCCGCATCGATGCCGAGGACACGCTGGCCACGGTGGACCGCAAGCTCGTCACCGGCCCCAGCGGCAGCAGCTGCGCCACCAACATCGGCGCGCCCAAGGTGCCCGAGGGCGACAGCGGCATCGGCAACCGCTTCGGCACCGCCAACAACGACCAGGTCATCGTGGTGCAAGGCCCCGTGATCAATCTCTGCAAATAACTACACCACCACCACCACCGGTTCCCAGCATGAAGAACAACAACAGCACCAAGCAACCGCGCCGCCCGCGCCACCTTCTGGCCCTGTCCACCCTGGCGCTCCTGATGTCCGGTTGCGCCATACAGCCCAACGTGAGCGACCGCGTGAACATCATCGAACAGGGCACCGTGGAGCAGGCCCCCCTGGTCACGCCCAGCAAGTCCGGCTCCGTGCTGCGCGAAGGTCTGGCCTGCATGGACCGCATGCTGGCCGCCGAGAACACGCCCACCACGCTGATCGCCGTGAAGTCCATCCCCGACCCGTCGGGCCTGTTCAGCACCGGCACCAAGGAGATGCTGATCACGGCCCTGTCGCGCATGTCGCGCACCAGCCAGGCCTTCCGCGTGGTGGACTACGAGGTGGACGCCCTGCGCCAAGACACGGTGCAGACCCTCACCAGCCTGCTGCTCAACAACAACCAGATGGAGCTGCGCAAGCCGCAGATCTACATCTCCGGCGCCATCAGCTTCGGCGACAAGACCGTGGTCTCCAAGCGCCAGAGCCTGGGCATCTCCACCGCCGCCACCGACACCGGCTACAGCTGGGACGTGCTGGGCAGCGCGGTGGGCCTGGACCTGCACCTCGGGGACATGAACACGCGCACGCTGTACTCGGGCATCGAATCGGCCAACGAGCTCATCGTGGCCACCGGCGGCAAGGCGGTGGAGATAGGCGCCAAGGCCACGGGCCTGCCCAAGCACATCTACCGCGTGGGCGTGCAGTACGAGGTGGCGGCCGACAACAACCAGGGCGCCGGTGCCGCCATCCGCCTGCTGGTGGACCTGGCCGCCATCGAGCTGGTGGGCAAATGGGCCAAGGTGCCGTACTGGGACTGCATCGACTACGAGCAGAACCACCCCGAGTTCCTGCGCCAGATGCGCGCCTGGTTCGACGAGGCCAGCGTGGCCGAGCGCTGGACCCTGGCGCAGCGCGTGCTGCAGACGCACGGCATCTGGAACGGCACGGTCGACGGCGCGGATTCGCCCGCCTTCCGCAAGGCCGTCACCCAGTACCAGGCCTCGCAGGACCTGACCCCCGTGGGCGTGGTCAACTTCGAGACTTACACCCGGCTGATGCGCAGCTTCGTGGGCATGTCGGCCGAGGGCAAGCTGCGCAAGCCCGAGTACGCCGACGACAAGCTGGTGGCGCGCCCCAGCGGCCTGCCGGCCAACGAACCCGATCCACGCAGCATCGGCCTGAGCATGGTGGGCCGCAAGGACCGCGACCTCAAGGTCGGCGAATCCATCGTGGTGCGGGTGGTGCCGCCTCGCACCGGGTATCTCTACTGCTACTACCAGGACGCCGGCGGCTCCATCAGCCAGATCTACCCGAACCCGATGCAGCCATCGGCCACGGTGCAGGGCCGCACCAGCGTGCTGATCCCCGACATCAGCAAGCCCAACTCTTTCCTGATCGAGACGGCGCGCGGCGGCACCGAGAACATGTTCTGCGCCATGACGGCCCAGCCGCTCAAGGGCCAGGTCCCGGCCGCGCTGACCAGCGCCAACCTGGAGCCGATCAAGAGCGTGACCAGCCTGGCCCAGGTGCAGGGCGCCTTCGAGCAGGCCGGCGTCGGCGTGATGAGCACCTCGCTCGACTGGAACGTGCAGGCGCCCGAGCCCACACCCGCCGCCGGCCGTGCCCGCAACGCCAACCCCAACCGGCCCGCAAAATGAGCACCGCCCATCCCACCCCTCAGGGGGCGCCCGCCGACCGGGTGCGCAGGGCGGCCCTGCGCTGGACCCTGGCCGCCTGCTGCGCGGCAGCCACCGGCGCCGCCCAGGCCGTGATCCAACTGCCCTCGGCGCAGCCGGCCTCGGCCCCCCAGGGCAGCGCAACACGCACACCCCAGACGCCCGGCGGCTCGTTGCGCCTGCCCTCGGCCAACACCGAGCAGGTGCTCAACAGCCTGATCGAAGCGGCCAACGATGGCGATGCCGACGCCATGGTCCAGGTGGGCATGTACTACCACACCAACCCCGGCCTGCCCCAGGCCGCGGCCACGGCCCGCCGCTGGTGGGGCCGCGCGGCACAGGCCGGCGACGTGCGCGGCATGGCCGGTTTCGGCTACCTACTGGGCGTGGACAATGCCGGCGGCATGCGCGACCTGTCCGCCGCCCGTGAATGGCTGCAGAAAGCCCGCGCCGCCGGCCTGGTGCGCGCCACCTACATCGAGTCGCTGCTCGAAGGCCAGATCACCGGCCCGCGCAAGCTGCGCGATGCCCGCCGCCTGCTGGAGCAGGCCGCGCAGGACGGTGACGCGCTGGCCATGAACGACCTGGCCGTGGCCTGGGAGCTCGATGGCAGCCTGGAGCGGGCGCGCGAGATGTACGTGCTGGCCGCGGCCCAGGGCTACGGCATTGCCCGCGCCAACTACCTGCGCCTGGAACGCCAGAACCGCTCCAGCGAATCGGCCACGCTGGCCCGGCTGCGCACCCTGTCGGACGACGGCAACGCCGACGCCACCTTGCAACTGGCCCAGCTCTACCACCAGGGCAAGGGGGGCGTGCAGCGTGATTTCGCCCAGGCCATCCAGCTGTACCGGCGCGCAGCCGACGGCGGATCGCGCAGCGCACGCGAATTCCTGGCGCTGATCTTCAGCCGCTCGTCGCGCGACAACTCGGCGCGCGGCGTGGACGCCGCCTGGATGGAAGAGCTGGCTGCGCGCATCAGCGCCAAGACCGATGGCGCGGGCGGCAAGGAAGGCCGGGATCTGATGTCCGACCGCCCCCGGCGCAGCGAAGACCCGCTGTGGAATCTCACCAGCTTACGTTGGACACCGCCTGTTACCGACGCCAGCGCCACACCCCCTTAAAGTCCAGCCCGCGCTCCTGGGTAGGAGCGGGCCTGGACACCGGCCCATCGAACAACCGACGGAAGGAAACCGACACATGACGAACAACACCTTTGCCAGCGCACTGGTCGGCCTGGCCGCCCTGGCCGCCTGCATGCCCATGGCCCATGCCCAGCGCAACCTGGCCTCCAATGGCTCTGGTACGGTGATCGCCGGCGACAACAACGCCTCGGTGATCGTCAACGGCCAGCAGATCATCACCGCCACGGACGGCAATGCCCGCGTGGAAACCACCATCGGCGGCGGCAGCGGCCGCGTGGTGGTGCAGGGCGCGTCGACCACGGTGACCAACTCCTCCAATGCCAAGCCCGGCAAGGGCGGCAAGAGCGGGGACTACGTGAACAGCGACCTCTCGGGCCGCAACTTCGCAGGCGCCCAGCTGGCGGGCCGCAAGTTCACCAACGTGGACCTGTCGCGCGCCAACCTCTCGGGCGCCGACCTGCGCGGCGCCGAGCTGGTCAACGTGAGCCTGGAGCAGGCCGACCTGCGCGGCGCCAACCTCTCCGGCGCGAAGATGGTCAACGTGGACCTGGATGCGGCACAGCTCGAAGGCGCGACCTGGACCGACGGAAGGCGCTGCCGCGCCGCCTGCTGAAACAGGCCAGCCCATGAAAAACGGCCCCGAAGGGCCAATGCCGCTCAGTTAACCCTGAGCGGTATTTTTCTTGACGGGATACTGGGTCTTGGACATTCGAACCTCACGCGGATACCGCCTGTGGGACCTGCGAGGCGGCAGCACGAAGCGGCGGATGTTCTTTCTCATGGCTGCGAGCTTGGCCGGGATGGCCCCAGGAGTGCGCGAGCCTGAACTCCACAGCCACTCATCCACGATGTAGCGCAGCGCCGTGACGAAGCTGACTCGGCAGGGCTCGACTTTGGCCTCGTCTGCGATGCGTGTGATCTCCAAGCGGATCAGGTTGTACATCAGCAAAGTCGCCCACAACTCTTGCTTGACCCCATCGGGCTGCTGGCTGCGCAACGTCATCGCCTGGCCCAGCATGTCCGTCTTCATCTCCCCGTAAGCCAGCTCGATCTCCCAGCGCTCGTGGTACAGCGCGAATACTTCATCGGCCTTGTAACGCGCAGCGTCTGCCAGGGAGGTGAACACGGTCCTGGATTTGCCATCAAGCTCGCGTGTGATGGCCCGTACCTCCCACGTGAGCGGCAAGCCGGGGTCTTTCTTGCGAGCTTGGGGCGAGACCTTCATGCGCAAGCTCACATCGCCAGGGCCATGCGTTTGCACCACCTCACCCCTGAGTCCCGCACGTGCAGGGATCAGCCAGTGGCGCCCCTGGCGGTGCTGCAGCGGCCACAGCAGGCCAGCCGAGTAAAAGCCTTTGTCCACCATCACCAGCGAGTTCGGCGGCAACTGCGGCCACAGGCGTTCAGCCAAGGTGTACTCACTTGTGTCGTAGGCATCCAGGCTGGCATCTACCAACAAACGTGCTCTGGCATCGAGCAGGCAGGCCATGCGCACCAGGGGGAAGGGACTTTGGTGGTCTGGGTGGTTGCGCTGGCAGCCAAAGTGCTGGCGGTTGTCTTGCGTGTCGGGGGTACGCCAGACCACGCCATCAAGCGCGTACAGCGCCAAGCCTTGCCAGCGGTGGCGACCGGCCTCCTGGTGCGCCCAATGTGCAGCGGTGTGTCGAAACAGCCATTGCAGGGGCTCACTGCCCAGCCGTTGGCGCGCTTGGCTCAGCGCGCTGGAGCTGATGGGCTCATCGTGCTGCCCAGGCAGTGCCAACTCCAGTACCTCGGCCACGTTCACTATGGAACGGTCTCTGAGCAAGGCCACACCCAATACCAGCCAAAGTGCCTGCTCCATGGGCAATCGCCGCTTGCGCAGTGTTGCCACGCCACTCATCTGCAGGGCCTGTTCAATCCACTGTTGGGGTACGCTGCTTTGAACTACGCCCCATTGCTCGGGGGTTGCGAAGTCGTGGGTATCGCTCAGGTACTCTTGCAGCAGCATTGGCTATCGCTTGACCGCTATGGCCAAAGCTCGATTGATTGAAGTCTGCACTGTACAAACAACAAAGACCCCGAAGGGGCTTTGCTTAACTTACTGGCATTGCCCCGAAGGGCCGTTCTCGCAGGGCACGCCGGGACTCAGCGGCTGCTCGGGAAGCTGAACACCGCGCCTTCGCGCACGCCGGCCGAGGGCCAGCGCTGCGTGATGGTCTTGCGCTTGGTGTAAAAGCGCACGGCGTCAGGCCCGTAGGCGTGCAGGTCGCCGAACAGGCTGCGCTTCCAGCCGCCGAACGAATGGTAGGCCACGGGCACGGGCAGGGGCACGTTCACACCCACCATGCCGACCTGGATGTGGTCGGTGAAGTAGCGCGCGGCCTCGCCGTCGCGCGTGAAGATGCAGGTGCCGTTGCCGTACTCATGGTCGTCGATGAGCTTCATGGCTTCCTGCAGCGTCTTGACGCGCACCACGCCGAGCACGGGGCCGAAGATCTCTTCCTGGTAGATCTTCATGCCGGGCTTGACGTTGTCGAACAGGCAGGCCCCCAGGAAGTAGCCCTCCTCGTGGCCGGGCACCGTCACGCCACGACCGTCCACCACCAGCGTGGCGCCCTCGGCCACGCCGCTGTCCACATAGGCCTTGACCTTCTCGAAGTGGGGCCGGGTCACCAGCGGGCCCATGTCGTTGCCGTTGTCGGTGCCGGGGCCGACCTTCATCTTGGCGATTTCGACCTTGAGGCCGGCCACCACGGCATCACCGGCCTCGTCACCCACGGCCACCACCAGCGGGATGGCCATGCAGCGCTCGCCGCAGCTGCCATAGGCCGCGCCCATGAGGGCGCTCACGGCATTGCCGATGTCGGCGTCGGGCATCACGATGGCGTGGTTCTTGGCGCCGCCCAGGGCCTGCACGCGCTTTCCGTTCTTGCAGCCTTCGGCGTAGATGTACTCGGCGATGGGGGTGGAACCGACGAAGCTCACGGCCTTGACGCGCGCGTCCTGCAGCAGCGTGTCCACGGCCAGCTTGTCACCGTTGACGACGTTGAGCACGCCAGGCGGCAGGCCGGCTTCCAGCGCCAGCTGGGCGATGAACAGCGTGCTGCTCGGGTCGCGCTCGGAGGGCTTGAGCACGAAGGTGTTGCCGCAGGCCACGGCCATGGGCCACATCCACAGCGGCACCATGGCCGGGAAGTTGAAGGGCGTGATGCCCGCCGCCACGCCCAGCGCCTGGAACTCGCTCCACGAGTCGATGCCGGGGCCGACGTTGCGGCTGTGCTCGCCCTTGAGCAGCTCCGGCGCATAGCTGGCGTACTCCACGTTCTCGATGCCGCGCTGCAGCTCGCCGTGCGCATCGCTGAGCACCTTGCCGTGCTCGGCCGTGATCATGGCGGCGATCTTGTCGGCGTTTTCTTCGAGCAGTACCTTGAGCTTGCCCATGACGCGGGCACGCTTGAGCGGCGGCGTGTTGCGCCAGGCCGGGAAGGCCGCCTCGGCCGAGGCGATGGCGCGCTCCACCGTGGCCTTGCTGGCCAGGGCGACGTTGGAGGTGGACTGGCCCGTGGCCGGGTTGAAGACCGGCTGCGTGCGCTCCGTGTCGGCAATGATCTGGCCGTCGATCAGGTGGCCGATGGTGGTGGTAACGTTCTTGTCGTGGTTCATGGCAACAATATTGGAATGGAAAATGGCGGGCTCAAGCGGTCTCTGCCAGGGCATCGCCCAGGGCGTTGACCAGGCGGTCGATCTCGGCCTTCTCGCTGATGAAGGGGGGTGCCAGCTGGATGGTGTCGCCACCGTAGCGCACGTAAAAGCCCTTCTTCCAGCAGTTCATTGCAATCTCGTAGGGGCGGCGGGCCGGCTCGCCCGGCAGCGGGGCGATGGTGATGCCTGCGGCGAGGCCGTAGTTGCGGATGTCCAGCACATGCTTGCTGCCCTTGAGGCTGTGCACGGCCTGCTCGAAATGCGGGCTCAGCGCGTTCACACGGCCGATGGCGTCTTCGCTCTGCAGCAGGTCCAGCGCGGCGATGCCGGCGGCGCAGGCCACGGGGTGGGCCGAGTAGGTGTAGCCGTGCGGAAACTCGAGCATGTATTCGGGGCCACCCGCGGCCATGAACGTGTCGTAGATGTCCTTGCTGGCCACCACGCCGCCCAGGGGCTGCGCGCCGTTGGTGACCTGCTTGGCGAAGTTCAGGATGTCCGGCGTCACGCCGAACGCCTCGGCACCCGTCCAGGCGCCCGAGCGGCCAAACGCCGTGATCACTTCGTCAAAAATCAACAGGATATTGTTCTGCGTGCAGATCTCGCGCAGGCGCTGCAGGTAGCCCACGGGCGGGATCACCACGCCGGCCGAACCGGAGAAAGGCTCGACGATCACCGCCGCGATGTTCGATGCGTCGTGCAGCGCGATCACGTCCAGCAGGCGGTCGGCCAGTTCCTTGCCGGTGGGCGGCATCCCCTTGTGGAAGGAGCCGGCTGCGGGCTGTGTATGGGGCAGGTGGTCGGCTTCGATGCCCTGGCCGAAGAGTTTGCGGTTGGCAACGATGCCGCCCACAGAGATGCCGCCGAAGTTCACGCCGTGGTAGCCCTTTTCGCGGCCGATCAGGCGCGTCTTGCTGGCCAGGCCCTTGGCGCGCCAGTAGGCGCGTGCCATCTTCAACGAGGTGTCGGCCGACTCGGAACCCGAGCCGGTGAAGAACACGTAATCGAGGCCGTCGGGCGTGATGGCCTTGATACGGTTGGCCAGCTCGAACGAGAGCGGGTGGCCGAACTGGAAGGCCGGCGCGTAGTCGAGCTTCATCGCCTGCTTGCCAATGGCCTCGGCGATTTCGCGGCGGCCATGGCCCAGGCCCGTGCACCACAGTCCTGACAGGCCGTCGAAGATCTTGCGGCCGTCGGAGTCGGTGAAGTAGGCGCCGCTGCCCTCCACGATCATGCGCGGCGCGGCCTTGAACTGGCGGTTGGCTGTGTATGGCATCCAGTGGGCGTCGAGCCAGGCGGCGTCCAGGCGGTCGCCGCCAGCGTCGGAAGCGGGTTTTTCGATGTTGACGAAGCTCATGGGAAATCTCCAGTGCAAAACAGCGGCCGCAAGGCGGGCCAGGCCCAGGCAAAAGCGGGTCTCAGGCGGATTGTTGTCCCCGGTGTTAATCTCTCAAATACTCCAATATCAATGTTTACTTGCGCGATCATGCAAGTAATGATCCTACCGCCATGAACACCAAGAACCGCGCCGTGCTCGGCCAGCTCAGCGACATGGACCTGCGCCTGTTGCAGGTGTTCAAGGCCGTGGCCGAGTGCGGCGGCATGTCGGCGGCCGAGCTGGAGCTGAACATCGGCACCAGCACCGTGAGCCGCCACGTCAAGGACCTGGAAACCCGGCTGGGCCTGACCCTGTGCCGGCGCGGGCGTGCCGGTTTCGCCCTCACGCCCGAGGGCCAGCGCGTCTACGACGAGACGCTGCGCCTGCTGGCCTCGGTGCAGGGCTTTCGCAATGCGGTGGACGACATCCATGCCCGCATGGGCGGGCAGCTTGCGGTGGCCGTGTTCGACAAGACCGCCACCAACCCCGCTGCCCGCATCGGCCAGGCCATCGCCGCCTTTGCCGAGCAGGCGCCCGACGTGCACCTGCAGATGCACGTGGGCACCATCAACGCCATCGAGCGCGGGGTGATCGACGGTACCTACCAGGTCGGCATCATCCCGGCGCACCGCGCCTCGCAAAGCCTGCTGTACACCGACCTGTTCACCGAGACCATGCTGCTGTATTGCGGCGTGGGCCACCCGCTGTTCGGCACCAGCGATGCCTCGCTCGACTGGGAGGCGCTGCGCAACCAACCCTTCGCCGGCCTGGGCTACCACTCACCCAACATGGAGCTGAGCCACCAGGCACGCCTGTCGCGCACGGCCACGGGCTTCGACCAGGAGTCGATCGCCACGCTCATCCTTTCGGGCCGCTACCTGGGCTTTTTGCCCGACCACTATGCCGAGGTCTTCGAGCGGCGCGGCCTGATGCAGGCGGTGCAGCCTGCGCTGCTGCGCTACAGCTGCCAGTTCGTGGGCCTGCTGCGCCGCTCACCCGAGCCGTCGCGCGCGGCCCAGGCGTTCCAGCAATGCCTGGTGCAGGCCCACGGGGGGGGCTGACTGCGGGCTTTCCAAGGCCCTGCCATCAAGCCACTTGCTGCCGGCGGAACTCCGCCGGGGTGCAGCCCGTTTCGCGCCGGAAGAACTTGCTGAAATTGGTCGCCTCGTCGAATCCCAGGCGCTCGGCGATGCGTGCCACAGGCACGCCGGTGTGCAGCAGCAGGCGCTTGGCTTCCAGGCAGATGCGCGCGGCGATGAAGGCCTTGGCGCTGGTGCCGGCCGCGGCGCTGGTGGCGCGCGCCAGGCTTTTTTCCGTGCACCCCAGCGGGCCGGCGTAGTCCGCCACCTGGTGCCACTGCGCAAACCGCTGCTCCAGCAATTGCCGAAAGCGCTCGAAGCGCTGCATGGCGCGGTGGTTCGCAGGCTCCCGGTTGCCGCGCTGGCTGCGCTGGTGGTGGGCGATGGCCAGCCGCGTGAGGAGGGCATAGAGCTGGTAGCGCAGCAGCGCATGCAGGTCCTGCGCCGGCGCATCGGCCGCCGCGTCCGTGCGCATCTGCACGATGGCATCCGCCACCGTGCGGGCCTCCCCGTCGCCCAGGGCCAGGTGCACGGGAAACCGCTCCAGCCCCACCACCAGACGCAGGTCGCTGGCCGGCGCAGCCCCTGCCGCGAGCAGGAATTCCGGGCGCAGCAGCATGACCCACCCCTCCCAATCCTCTGCCAGCCCGAAGTTGTGGGCCTGCCCGGGCCGGATGGCCAGCAGCGATCCGGGTGCGCAGGGCACAGGCTCGAAATCCACCACCTGCGTGCAGCTTCCCCGGGTGACCAGTACCAGCATGTGGAAGGCATAGCGGTGGGTGCGGTGGACCTCGCCCTCGGGGCCGCGCTGGCGCAGATCGGACATCGGGAAGACCTCCAGGTCCAGCCCGTAGGCCCCGGGTGGCCGGTAGTCGAACCGTTCGATGTCGGCGTTCCATGCATGCTTCGTGGCCATCACGTTCCTTGGTTTGGATGCTCATTGCATTTTGTCCGATAAGTATCTTTTTTTGGCCCTGAGCTACCGTGCGTTTCCACGCCCTGAGTCCAATAATTACCCATCTTCAACACCCACAGAGAGCTTCCATGTCCGCCATCGACATCGCCAAGAACTACATCCGAGCCGCCCAGACGGGCGATCAGGCCCTGCTGGCCCATACCGTGTCGCCCACCGTGGTCTGGCACCAGCCCGGCGCCAACCGGTTTTCCGGCACCCACCAGGGCCTGGCCGCCGTGGGGGCGATGATCGGCGGGATGATGGAAGTCTCCCAAGGGACGTTTGCCATCACGGAGGCCCGGCACTACATGCAAAACGGGGACTGGGTTGCCGTCACCATCGCCTTCCGGGGCGAGCGCGCAGGCGCAAGCCTGGACCAGACCGGCGTGGACCTGCTGCGCATCGCGGATGGCAAGGTTGCCGAGGTCTTTCTTTTCTCCAGCGACCCGGCGCAGGAGGACCACTTCTGGGGCTAAGGCACGCCCTAGTGACCATTCCGGCAGGATGGGTGGTCTCGCGTGAAATCCGGCAGCGCAGGACAATCTGGCCATCCTTCGCCACCGCGAGCACTCCACCATGGCCTCCATTTCCTCGATCGGCTCTTCCGGCATGCAGGCCGCCCAGTTGCGGCTCGATGCCTCGGCCAACAACGTGGCCAACATGAACACGCCGCGCTACAAAAGCGAGGTGGTGGAGCAGCAAGCCGCCCCGGGGGGCGCTGGCGTCACCGGTTCCGTGCGCCGCAGCCAGGAGGAGGGCGTGGCACTGGAGAAGGAAGCCGTCGAACAGATCTCGGCCACCTACGCCTTCAAGGCCAGCCTGCAGGTGGTGAAGACCCAGGACCAGATGATGGGCTCGCTGCTCGACGTGAAGGCTTAATCACCCCCTGAGTCGCTTCGCGCCTTCACCCCTCTCTCGACCCGCTGCGCGAGTCGGGAGGGGGACGCCCCCAGCGCGGCGGGGCGGCCCTTGCGCGGGGGCACTGGCTTGGGCCGCGCCGGTTTCATGCGCGGCGTCCCGGATAGCAGAAATGAAAAAGGCGGCCTCGAAGGCCGCCTTTGTTTTTCCGCTGCGCGGAAGGTCCTCAGCGCAATTCACCGTACTGCGTGCTGCTCAGGTCCGGGCCGCGCTCTTCGGCGCCGGGCATTTCCGTGTCCTCGAAGCCCGTCGCATTGGGCGGCCGGGGGCGGATGGGGCCCGAACGCACCGGGGCGCCGCCGGGGCGTGCCGGGACGACGGGCGCAGGGTTGGTACCTGCGGCATCGGCCAGGGCGCGCTTGAAGGCGGCCACTTCGTCGGCCTCGATGGGCTCGAAGCGCGGCACGGGGCGCGTGGCTTCGTAGTCCACCGGCGCGGGGGGGCGCGGTGCGATCGTTCCCGTCAGCGGGGCCGGGGCCGTTGCCACGGGGGCTGCGGGCCGCAAGGGCGCCGGGCGCGAGAGGGGAGCAGCAGGCGTGGCGGTCAGCGGGGCAGGGGCCGACACCGGTGGCAGCGGGCGCCGCACGGCAGCGGCGGGGGCTTGCTGCGTACCCAGAGGCAGGGCCGCACCCAGCGGGGCAATGCCCTTTTGCGGAATGCCCACCGCCACATGGTCATTGATGCGCCAGTACACGGCGGTCACCAGGATGTCGTAACGCGTCTTGGCGGTCTGGGCGATCAGCGCCTCGATCTCGGACAGGCGCACGGTCTCGCCGCCGTACTCGCGCGCCAGGTCCATCATCACCAGGAACTGGCGACCGCGCTGGTCCAGCGAAAGCACCTTGAACTTGTAGCTGGCCGAAAGCACGCCGGCCCGCACCATGGCATCGCGCACCACCGTGTACAGCAGCTCGCGCCGCTCCATGCGCTCGTTCTTGCGGTTGGCCGCGTGCTCGGGCGGCACGGGGTCGAGCATGGGCTTGCCCTGGCGGCCTGCGGCCAAAGGCACAGTGGCGTCGGCGTTGAGCAGACCCGAAGTCTCCGATGCCGCATTGGGCCGGGGCTTGGTCGGTGCCGGTTTGCGGCTGAACCAGCTGAACAGTGACATGGCTTGCTTTCCTCGGGGTGCGCCTGCAGTGGGTTGTGCGATTCGAGTGTACCGCGAGCCCTGCGCCCCCAACGATGCCACCGGTCCCGAAAGGGCTGCCGGCCGACAGGGGTGTCAGGTCGCCGCAACGCGCCGGCGGCGATTGCCCAGGCGCTTGGCCAGTACGGAGCCGGCCGCCATGGCCAGGCCCAACGCAATCGCAGGCTGCCGGTTGGTCAGCTCGGTGAAGCGGATGGCCGTCAGGCTCCACAGCTTGCACGGCCCGCTGGCCTGCACCGTGGCGCTGCGGGCCCGGTGCGAAAAGAAGGCGCCTTCGCCCAGCACCGAACCGGGGCCCACGATGGCCAGGCGCAGGCGCTCTTTTTCGTCCTGGAAGTGCACGCTCAGGCTGCCGCTCTCCACGAAGTACAGGGTGCGGTCGGTCGTGCCCTGGGTGAACAGCACGTGGCCCATGGGGATGATGCAGGGCAGCAGGTAAGAGGCGACGACATCCCACTGCGCGGGCGTCAGCGGGTTGGTCATGCTGTCGTCTGCGCTGGCCTGGGCGATGGCATCGATCAGGCCCTGCAGATCGGCTTTGGTGGCAGCGGGGGAAAGGACATTCATGGTCACCTTAAAGTAACCTTGTTACAGGTTGCGCACAAGCGCTGTTTACGTCCGTTTACAACAAAAGAAGGTGCCCGGCACACCGCACCCCGCTACTTGCCGATGCAAAAGCTCGAAAAAATCACGCCCAGCAGGTCATCGGACGTGAACTCGCCGGTAATGGCGCCCAGCGCGTTCTGGGCCAGGCGCAGTTCCTCGGCCAGGATGTCCAGTGCGGGGGCTTTCGCCAGTAACTGCGCATGCGCTTCGTCCAGGTGGGCGGCCACTGCCTGCAGCGCCTGCACGTGGCGGGCGCGGGCAATGTACACGCCCTCGGGTGCCGACTGCCAGCCCGCCACTTCCAGCAGCGTGCGGCGCAATTCTTCCAGGCCCGCTCCCGTGCGCGCCGACAGCCGTACCGAGCGGCCCTCGCCCTGCAGCCGGGCCACCGTGGCCGCGTCCACGCAGTCGGTCTTGTTCCACACGTCGATCACCGGCACCGAAGCGGGCAGCCGCCCGGCCATGTCCGTGGCAATCGCCGCATCGCTGGCCGCGTAGTCCGCCATGTCGGCGCGCGACAGGTCGTGCAGGAACAGCACCGCATCGGCCCCGGCGATCTCGTCCCAGGCGCGGGCGATGCCGATGCGCTCCACCTCGTCCTCGCTGTCGCGCAGGCCGGCGGTGTCGATCACGTGCAGCGGCACGCCCTCGATCTGGATGGTCTGCTGCACCTTGTCGCGCGTGGTGCCGGCAATCGGGGTGACGATGGCCAGCTCCGCCCCCGCCAGCGCGTTGAGCAGCGAACTCTTGCCCGCGTTGGGCTGGCCGGCGATCACCACCTTGATGCCCTCGCGCAGCAGCGCGCCCTGCTGCGCGCGCTGGCGCACGCGGGCCAGGGTCTGCTGCAGGCGGTCGAGCTGGCCCTGGGCGTCGGCCTGTTTCAAGAAGTCGATGTCCTCTTCCGGAAAATCCAGCGTCGCCTCCACCAGCATGCGCAGGTGAATCAGCGCCTCACGCAGCGCGTGGATCTCGTTCGAGAAGGCGCCCGTGAGCGAGCGGCTCGCACTGCGCGCCGCCGCCGAGGTCGAGGCGTCGATCAAATCGGCAATCGCCTCGGCCTGGGCCAGGTCGATCTTGTCGTTGAGGAAGGCGCGCTCGGTGAATTCACCCGGCTCGGCCACGCGGAGGCCGGCCAGCACCGCCGCGCCCCCCTCGGCCTGCACCGCGGCCGCCGCCTCCAGGCAGCGCGCCACGAGCAGCTGCAGTACCACCGGGCCGCCATGGGCCTGCAGCTCCAGCACGTCTTCGCCGGTATAGGAATGCGGCGCGGGGAAGTACAGCGCCAGCCCCTGGTCGATGGCCTGGCCGTCGGCATCGCGAAACGGCAGGTAGTGCGCCTCGCGCGGGCGCAGGTCGCGTCCGCACAGGGCCTGCACCAGCGGGGCGACGCCCTTGCCGGACACGCGCACGATGCCCACGGCGCCGCGCCCCGGGGCAGTGGCGATGGCAACGATAGGGTCGGCGTGGCGGGCAAGCATGGGGGTGACTGTAGCGGTAGGGATTGAAAAAGGCCGCTTGCGCGGCCTTTCGGGTTGCTCAGCGATCAGGCAGTGGTGATCACTTGAACTTGGGCAGGTTGAACTGCGGTGGCACGCCCATGCGGGTGTTGATGAGCCACTGCTGCGCGATGGACAGAATGTTGTTCGTCAGCCAGTACAGCACCAGGCCCGCCGGGAAGAAGAAGAACATCACGCTGAAGATCAGCGGCATGAACCACATCATCTTGGCCTGCAGCGGATCGGGTGGCGCGGGGTTCAGGGCCGTCTGCAGCAGCGAGCTGGCCGTCATCAGCAGGGGCAGGATGAAGAACGGGTCCGGTGCCGAGAGGTCGCGGATCCAGAGAATCCACGGTGCATTGCGCATTTCCACGCTCGACAGCAGCACCCAGTACAGCGCGATGAACACGGGGATCTGGATCATGATGGGGAAGCAACCGCCCATGGGGTTGACCTTCTCCTCGCGGTAGATGCGCATCATCTCCTGCTGCATCTGCTGCGGCTTGTCCTTCAGGCGCTCGCGCATCTCCATGATCTTGGGGTTGATCGACTTCATCTTGGCCATGCTCGAATAGGCCTTGGCGTTGAGCCAGTAGAAGGCGATCTTCAGCAGCAGCACCAGCGCCACGATGGCCCAGCCCCAGTTACCGAGGATCTTGTGCAGCTGGTCCAGCAGCCAGTACAGCGGCTTCGACAGAATGGTCAGCCAGCCATAGTCCTTGACCAGTTCCAGGCCGGGGCTCAGGGCTTCCAGCGTCTTCTCGACCTGGGGGCCGGCGAACAGGCGCGCGTCCAGGGTCTTGCTGGCACCGGGGGCAATGGCGCCCAACTGGGTGATCATGCCCACCGAGTACAGGTTGGTGTCCACCTTGCGCATGAACAGGTTGCGCTGCACGCCGTCGGCCAGCAGCCAGGCGGTGGCAAAGTAATGCTGCACCATGGCGGCGTAGCCGTTGGTCGCATCCTTCTGGATGTCGACCTTGCCGGCCTCGATGTCCTTGAACTCGACCTTCTGGTACTTCTTGGCCTCGGTGTAGACCGCAGGGCCGGTGAAGGTGGAGTAGAACGACGACTCGCCTGGCGGCTTGTTGCCGTCGCGCACCAGCTGCAGGTACAGCTCGGGCGACACGGGGGCCGTGCCGGTGTTCACCACTTCATGCTTCACGGCGATGTCGTAGGCGCCGCGCTTCACCGTCCAGGTCTTGACCAGCTTCACGCCGCCCTGCTCGGGCGACTCGAAGCGGATGGTCAGCTCGTCCTGCCCGTCCGTCAGCTCGCGCGGGCCGGGCACGGCCGTCATCAGCGTCTTGTGCGTGGGGAAGTTGCCGCCGATCAGGCCGGTCTGCGCCACGTACACGCGGTTTGCGCTTTCGTCGAGCAACAGGAAGTTCTTGCCGCTCTTGTCGCCGATGTCGGCGTGCTTGAGCAGCTCGGCGTGGGTCAGCGAGCCGCCTTCGCTGTCGAAGGTCAGGCGGTAGACGTCGGTCGTCACCTGCACGCGCTCACGGGCAGCGGGTGCAGCCGTGGGGGCGGGCTGGCCGGGCACGGCCGATGCGCCCTGGGCCGATGCCGTGGCGGGCGCCGACGCATTGGTGGTGGCAGGCACGCTCGCAGCGCCTGCCGAAGCGGCAGAGGCGGTGCCCGCAGGTGCAGGCGCGACCACGGGAGCGGCGGTGGGGAAGAAGGTGGCCTTGTTGCCGTTGTGCAACTGCCACTTGTCCCACAGCAGAACCATGGAAAAGCCAAAAATCACCCACAGTATGGTGCGGCGAATGTCGTTCATGAAGACTTCTTTGGTGAAGATGATGTGGAAGGTTGAAGCCGCGAGAACAACCGCATGCTGCGCGGCAATTCCTGCGGGACCGGGTCATGGCCCCCGTCACACCAGGGGTGGCAGCGTACCAGCCTGCGCACCGTGAGATAGCTGCCGGCCGCCGCACCGTACTGCTCCAGCGCCTGCAGCGAGTAGACAGAGCAGGTCGGCTCGAAGCGGCAGGCCGAGCCCAGCCAGGCGCTCAGAAACAGGCGGTAGCCCTTGACCACCCCGATGAGCAGCGCACGCATCATGGCGCAGTCACCGACACCCGTGGCACGCTGGGGCTTTTGTCGGTTCTGCTAGCGCCGCTGCCTTTGCCAGCCTCGCCACCGGTGCCCTGGCCACTACCTTGGCCATGGCCCGATCGCTTGGAGGCGTAGCCGAACAGCTGCAACAGCTCGGCCCGCACCGCCTCTTTGAGCTGGACGGACGTGGCGCTGATGAACTGCTTGCGGTCGAACGTGCTGCGCAGGCGCACCACGTGCGCGGCCTGGGGCAGGCGCTCCTCGAAGGTGGCG
The DNA here is from genome assembly GCF_964253575.1 of Acidovorax sp. LjRoot118. NCBI lineage: Bacteria > Pseudomonadati > Pseudomonadota > Betaproteobacteria > Burkholderiales > Comamonadaceae > Acidovorax > Acidovorax sp. LjRoot118. The sequence goes on along the minus strand of NZ_CAXURB020000001.1, from coordinate 6,214,594 downwards.
CCCACGGTGTAGATCTGCCGCTTGATGGCGTTGCGCGTGACCGCACGGCGCGCCCAGCGCTTGGGCACCATGGCACCCAGCCACACGTCGGGAAAGGCAAACAGGGCCTGCGGCGAAGCGCCGGGCCCTGAAGGTTCCACCTTGGCGGCTTTCGCTGCGGCGGCTGGTGCTTCGGCAACCGGAGTCACCGATGCCGCCCTGGTATCGCCAGACGCAACAACTGCACCGCCAGTCGTGGCAGTGCCGTCGGCGCCCAACACCAGGCGGTGCAGCGCAAAATGGGCGGTACGGGAAACGGTGCCCCCCGCCATGGCGGCCTGGAACTGCGGACGGGTTTTCAGCCGTTGCATGCAAACGCCCCGTTTGGTACCTGACGGTGCAAACCGGGGTGCAGCGAAGTGCAGACCCAGACCTGGCCGGCCTTAGACGGCCAGGCGCTTGCGGCCCTTGGCGCGGCGTGCGTTGATAACGGCACGGCCACCGCGGGTCTTCATGCGAACGAGGAAGCCGTGGGTGCGCGCGCGGCGGGTCTTGGAGGGTTGGTAAGTACGTTTCATGGTGCTCTATTCCTTGAGGTTCAGTTCCGGACTGTTGCGCAGAAATAGCGGCACGCCGGGTCAAATCACCCTGAACACATTCAGGGAAACCCAAAATTATCGCAGGCTTCTGCAGTGCTGGCAATGCCCCTCTGCGGGAAGACCCTGTGGCGTGCCCGAGTCAGGGGTTCAGAATGTACTTTCGGCCCGCCTCCCCAAGGCCCTGATCCCCTCTGTCAGGGGGCCTTTCCAAATTGTGGATAACTCCTTGACAAGCTACAATGCGAGGCCAAGCTCCGTTCCTCCTATCCACAACAAGAATCCGCCTATAAATGACCGAGGAACCCTCCAGCAGCTCCGCATCCAACCCCGGGGCAGACGCCGGCCAGGGCCTGTGGCAGGCCTGTATCGAACAACTGGCGCAAGACCTGCCCGAGCAGCAGTTCAACACCTGGATCAAGCCCCTGGTGGCCCAGGTGACCGAAGACTTCTCCAAGGTGACGCTGTTCGTCGCCAACCGCTTCAAGCTCGACTGGATCCGCGCGCAGTACGGCAAGCGCATCTCGCTGCTGCTCGAAGACCTGTACGGCCAGCCCGTTACGCTGGAGTTAGCGCTCGCTCAGCGTGAAGCCGTTACCCGCACTTATGTGCGCCCCAACGCAGCGGGCACGCAAACCCCTGTTTCCCACAATGACCAGCAGGGCCAGGGGCAGGGCAGCCATGGCAACAACAACAGCTCCGGCAACGGCAACAGCAGCAACAGCGGCAGCAGCACCTCCGACGAATCGGCCGGTGCCTTCCGCAACCGCCTGAACGCCGGCCTGACGTTCGAAACCCTGGTGGAGGGCACGGCCAACCGCATGGCGCGCTCGGCGGCCATGCACGTGGCGGGCATGCCCGGCCACCTGTACAACCCGCTGTTCATCTACGGCGGCGTCGGCCTGGGCAAGACCCACCTGGTGCACGCTGTGGGCAACCGCCTGCTGGCCGACAAGCCCGACGCCAAAATTCTCTACATCCACGCCGAGCAGTTCGTGTCGGATGTGGTCAAGGCCTACCAGCGCCGCACCTTCGACGAATTCAAGGAACGCTACCACTCGCTGGACCTGCTGCTCATCGACGACGTGCAGTTCTTTGCCAATAAAGACCGCACGCAGGAAGAATTCTTCAACGCCTTCGAAGCCCTGCTGGCCAAGAAGAGCCACATCGTGATGACCAGCGACACCTACCCCAAGGGCCTGGCCAACATCCACGAGCGGCTGGTTTCGCGCTTCGACTCGGGCCTCACCGTGGCCATCGAGCCGCCCGAGCTCGAGATGCGCGTGGCCATTTTGATCAACAAGGCCCGCGTCGAAGGCACCGAGATGCCCGAGGAAGTCGCCTTTTTCGTGGCCAAGAACGTGCGCTCCAACGTGCGCGAGCTCGAAGGCGCGCTGCGCAAGATCCTGGCGTACTCGCGCTTCAACCAGAAAGAGATTTCCATCCAGCTGGCCCGCGAGGCACTGCGCGACCTGCTGTCCATCCAGAACCGCCAGATCTCTGTGGAAAACATCCAGAAGACCGTTGCCGACTACTACAAGATCAAGGTGGCGGACATGTACAGCAAGAAGCGCCCGGCCAGCATTGCCCGCCCGCGCCAGATTGCCATGTACCTGGCCAAGGAGCTGACGCAAAAGAGCCTGCCCGAGATCGGCGAGCTGTTCGGCGGCCGCGACCACACCACGGTGCTGCACGCCGTGCGCAAGATTTCAGGCGAGCGCCAGCAGCTCACCGAGCTGAACCAGCAGCTGCACGTGCTGGAACAGACGCTCAAGGGCTGAACCACCGTGCGATCCACCCTGGCCTTTGATGTAAGAACTTGTTCAGCGCCACGCTGCCACAGCAAACACGTCCTTACAAGGCAAAATGGGGGGTTTATGGGCAGCAGGGGGGCACAACCCGTGCCGCTGCCCGCACCGTTCCAAAAAAGATCCACAAGCAAGGGGTTGATGACATGATCGTCCTGAAGGCAACACAAGACAAGGTACTCGCGGTTCTGCAATCGGTGGCTGGCATCGTGGAGCGCCGCCACACCTTGCCCATTTTGGCCAACGTGCTGATCCGCAAGACCGGCAACGCGCTGCAGCTGACGACCAGCGACCTCGAGATCCAGATCCGCACCACCGCAGAGCTGGGTGGCGACACGGGCGACTTCACCACCACGGTGGGTGCGCGCAAGCTCATCGACATCCTGCGCACCATGCCCAGCGACCAGACGGTGAGCCTCGAATCCGCCCAGTCCAAGCTGATCCTCAAGGGCGGCAAGAGCCGCTTCACCCTGCAAAGCCTGCCGGCCGAGGACTTCCCGCTGGTGCAGGAGTCGGCCGCCTTCGGCCCCGTGTTCGCCGTGCCGCAAAAAACCCTGAAGGACCTGCTGGGCCAGGTGTCGTTTGCCATGGCGGTGCAGGACATCCGCTACTACCTCAACGGCATTCTGTTCGTGGCCGAGGGCAAGCAGCTCAGCCTCGTGGCCACCGACGGCCACCGCCTGGCCTTTGCCAGCGCCACCCTCGATGTGGAAGTGCCCAAGCAGGAAGTCATCCTGCCGCGCAAGACCGTGATCGAACTGCAGCGCCTGCTGTCCGACGCCGGCGGCGAGAACCAGCCCCACATCGAGATGCAGTTCGCCAACAACCAGGCCAAGTTCACCTTTGGCGGCATGGAGTTCGTGACCAAGCTGGTCGAGGGCAAGTTCCCCGACTACAACCGCGTCATCCCCAAGAACCACAAGAACAGCATCACCCTGGGCCGTGCCCCGCTGCTGGCCAGCCTGCAGCGCACGGCCATCATGACCAGCGACAAGTTCAAGGGCGTGCGCCTGAACCTGGAGCCCGGCACCCTGCGCGTGGCGTCCAACAACGCCGAGCAGGAAGAGGCCGTGGACGAGCTCGACATCGACTACGGTGGCGACACCATCGAGATCGGCTTCAACGTGACCTACCTGATCGACGCCCTGGCCAATATGGGCCAGGACATGGTGAAGGTGGAGCTCTCGGACGGCAACAGCTCCGCGCTGCTGACCATCCCCGACAACGAAAGCTTCAAGTACGTGGTGATGCCGATGCGCATCTAGCCCTGCGCCGTGCCCCCGCCTTGCGCGCCGGGCACCCTGCATGAGCTATTGATTTGATAGCTGCTCGCCCCCATATGATGGGGATCAGAGCCCTATTTGAACCTTTTTCGACAGACACATTGGAAGCCGACCCCGGCTTCCCCGGATCCCAAGGCCCACCATGACCGCTGACAACAACCTGCCCGAGCAAGAAGAACCTACCGGCACTGGTGAGCCCGTTCCGCACAAGATCGACACCAACCAGGCTGGCGCCAGCGAAAGCTACGGCGAAGGCTCCATCACCATACTCGAAGGCCTGGAGGCCGTGCGCAAGCGCCCCGGCATGTACATCGGCGACACGTCCGACGGCACCGGCCTGCACCACCTGGTGTTCGAGGTGGTCGACAACTCCATCGACGAGGCCCTGGCCGGCCACTGCGACGACATCGTCGTCACCATCCACTCCGACAACTCCATCAGCGTGACCGACAACGGCCGCGGCATCCCCACCGGGGTGAAGATGGACGACAAGCACGAACCCAAGCGCAGCGCCGCCGAGATCGCGCTGACCGAGCTGCACGCCGGTGGCAAGTTCAACCAGAACAGCTACAAGGTATCGGGCGGCCTGCACGGCGTGGGCGTGAGCTGCGTGAACGCGCTGAGCATATGGCTGCGCCTGACCGTGCGCCGCGAAGGCAAGGTGCACCAGATCGAGTTTTCGCGCGGCTTTGTGCAAGACCGCCTGCTCGACAAGGTCGACGGCGTCGAAGTGTCGCCCATGCGGGTAACCGGCGATACCGAAAAGCGCGGCACCGAGGTGCACTTTCTGCCCGACACCGAGATCTTCAAAGAGAACAACGACTACCACTACGAGATTTTGGCCAAGCGCCTGCGCGAACTCTCGTTCCTGAACAACGGCGTGCGCATCCGCTTGAAGGACGAGCGCACCGGCAAGGAAGACGACTTCTCGGGCGCCGGCGGCGTGCGCGGCTTTGTCGAGTTCATCAACAAGGGCAAGACGGTACTGCACCCCAACTCGTTCTACGCCGCAGGCGAGCGCCCGGCAGAGACCTACGGCGGCATCCCCGGCACGCACATCGGCGTGGAAGTGGCCATGCAGTGGAACAGCGCCTACAGTGAGCAGGTGCTGTGCTTCACCAACAACATCCCCCAGCGTGACGGCGGCACCCACCTGACCGGCCTGCGCGCCGCGATGACCCGCGTCATCAACAAGTACATCGAAGAGCACGAGTTCGCCAAGAAGGCCAAGGTCGAGGTCACCGGCGACGACATGCGCGAAGGCCTGTGCTGCGTGCTGAGCGTGAAGGTGCCCGAGCCCAAGTTCAGCAGCCAGACCAAGGACAAGCTGGTGTCGAGCGAAGTGCGCGCCCCCGTGGAAGACATCGTGGGCAAGCTGCTCACCGACTACCTGCAGGAGCGCCCGGCCGACGCCAAGATCATCTGCGGCAAGATCGTGGAGGCCGCCCGCGCCCGCGAAGCCGCCCGCAAGGCCCGCGAAATGACCCGCCGCAAGGGCGTGCTCGACGGCATGGGCCTGCCCGGCAAGCTGGCCGACTGCCAGGAAAAAGACCCCTCGCTGTGCGAAATCTACATCGTGGAGGGTGACTCCGCCGGTGGCTCTGCCAAGCAGGGGCGCGACCGCAAGTTCCAGGCGATCCTGCCGCTGCGCGGCAAGATTTTGAACGTAGAGAAGGCCCGCTACGAAAAGCTGCTGACCAGCAACGAAATCTTGACGCTGATCACCGCCCTGGGCACTGGCATCGGCAAGGCCGGCGGCACCACCGGGGGCGATGACTTTGATGTGGCCAAGCTGCGCTACCACCGCATCATCATCATGACCGACGCCGACGTTGACGGCGCCCACATCCGCACCCTGCTGCTCACCTTCTTCTACCGCCAGATGCCCGAGCTGGTCGAGCGCGGCCACATCTACATTGCCCAGCCACCGCTGTACAAGGTCAAGGCCGGCAAGGAAGAGCTGTACCTGAAAGACGCGCCCGCGCTCGACGGCTTCTTGCTGCGCATTGCGCTGAACCACGCCAGCGTGAGCACCGGCGGCGACAACCCGCAAACGCTGAGCGGCGACACCCTGACCGACCTGGCCACCAAGCACCAGGTGGCCGAGAGCGTGATTGCGCGCCTGAGCAACTTCATGGATCCCGAGGCCCTGCGCGCCATTGCCGACGGCGTGGCCCTGAACCTGGACGCCGCCGCCGAATCCGAAGCCAGCGCCGTGGCCCTGCAGGCCAAGCTGCGCGAGCTGAACACCACCGGCGCACCGGCCGAAGTGGCCAGCGAGTTCGACGAACGCACCGACAAGCACGTGCTGCGCATCAGCCGCCGCCACCACGGCAACATCAAGAGCAGCGTGATCACGCAAGACTTTGTGCACGGCGCCGACTACGGCGCCCTGGCACTGGCCGCCAACACCTTCCGCGGCCTGCTGGGCGAGGGCGCCAAGGCCCTGCGCGGCGAAGGCGAAAAGCGCAAGGAAGAAAAAGTGGGCGACTTCCGCCAGGCCATGAAGTGGCTGATCAGCGAAGCCGAGCGCAGCACCAGCCGCCAGCGCTACAAGGGCCTGGGCGAGATGAACCCCGAGCAGCTGTGGGAAACCACGATGGACCCCAACGTGCGCCGCCTGCTGCGCGTGCAGATCGACGACGCCATCGAGGCCGACCGCGTGTTCACCATGCTCATGGGCGACGAGGTGGAGCCGCGCCGCGACTTCATCGAAACCAACGCGCTGCGCGCGGGCAACATCGACGTTTGATAGTTGGATAGTTAGCTATCCGATCAACACCCATCAAGCACCGCTTGAACTGAAAACGCCCGGCCCATGCCGGGCGTTCTTGCGTCCGGTGCTGTAATAGACCTGCCTCGACCCTGACACCCATCATTCGACTCGCCACCATGCCCAAGCCACTCACCACCATCGCTGCCGCTGTTGCCGCACTGGCACTGACCGCCGCCACATCGCCCGCCTGGGCGCAAACGTACAAATGCACCCAGCCTGACGGCAAGACCGCCTTCCAGGACCAGCCCTGCCACATGAGCGGCGGCACCGGGGGCAGCGTCAACATCAAGGTCACCCCGCCCTCCAGCGACCCCCTTCCACCCAGTGCCCCGCCTGCACGGCAGCGCTCGCCTTATGCAGGCAGCATCGGTGCCGGCACGGGCAGCACGCAAACCGCCGACGCCCAGGCCGCCCAACAGGCGCGCCAGCAGGCCGAGGCATACAACCGCTCATCGCGCTGCAACACCGCGCGCCGCAACCTGGGCACGCTCAAAACAGCGCGCCCCGTGTTCCAGTACGACAACAAGGGCGACAAACAGTACCTGGAAGACAGCAGGCGCCAGTCGGAAATGGCTGCGGCTCAGCGTGACGTGGCGGAGAACTGCCGCTGACGCGGAGACAACGACCGACTGCCCGATATGTCCCAAGACTCTTCTTCCTCAGCAACCCCAGCCATCACATCACTCCAGCAACTGGCCCTGCGCCTGCAGGATTTTGCGCAGCAGCGCGACTGGGGCCAGTTCCATTCGCCCAAGAATTTGGCCTCGGCCCTGATCGTGGAGGCCGGCGAGCTGCTGGAGCACTTTCAGTGGCTGACCGAAGAGCAGAGCCGGAATTTGCCAGCGGACAAGAAGCAGGCAGTTGCGCATGAGATGGCGGATGTGCTGCTGTACCTGGTGCAGATGGCTACGGCGCTGGATGTGGATTTGATCGAGGCGGCGAATGCCAAGGTGGAGATCAATGGGGGGAAGTATCCGGTGGGTCTGGTGCGGGGGAGTAGTAGCAAATGCACTGAGCTCTAGTCAATACGGCATTGCGACGAGACTTCATTGAGACGAACGCGCTGGCACAAGTCATATTCATGTTTGAGCTTATGTCTTAATGACAGAGAATCCAAAGTGGCACTTGGACAGGAAAAAAGCGCTCTTTCAGAGCGCTTTTTTTTATCGCGGTGGTGAGCTCAGTTCAGCACTTCTCGCATCAAGAAATGCTCAATGTATTGATGTCGTGATTGATAAATTGTGGCCTCTATAAGTGGTCGTAAATAGGCACGAAGGGATGAGCATGAGGGAGAGAGAATGAAGCTTGTTCAGAATAGTGGTACAGATCGAGTCATCGACTTAGTACGCCCACACCTCCGGCCCGGCAGCCATCTAAGCTGTGCAACCCCATCGTTCTCTCTATTCGCGTATGCCGAACTGCGCGACGCGCTTGCCAAGCTCGACAGGGTTCAACTCATCCTGCCCGCTGCAGACGACTTACTGGAGTTTCTCGGGGGAGAAGGCGACCGTGCTAACCGCAACCGGCTGCAAACCCGATGGCTCGCCAATCAGTGCGCCAATTGGCTTACCAGCAAGGTGGACCTGCGACGAGCGCATGGCCGCGTGCCGCAAGGCACAGCCGTAATGCGCGATGCCCAAGGCACCGCCGAACAGGTAGTGCTGGGCTCGTTTGCCTTCAGCACCGATGGCCTTGGCCTCACGCCAGGCAACCCCTTGAGCCTGATCCAGGCGTCTGAGTCGGGCACGGAGGCGGCGCAGCTTGCTCAGTGGTTTGACCAACAATGGAATGGCCTGCGCGCCCAACCAGAAAGCGGCGATGCATTGATGGCTGCCCTGCGCGACATGGGCACGCACCGAGCACCATTCACGCTCTACGCCGCGATACTGAACCACCTCTTCGGGGCCCGCGATGATGAAATGGACGAAGAACGCATCGTCAAGTCGGCTACGGGCATTCGCAACACGGTCGTCTGGAAAAAACTGTTTAAATTCCAGCGTGATGGCGTGGTCGGCGCCATCGACAAGCTTGCCCGGTTCGGCGGCTGCATCATCGCGGACAGCGTTGGTTTAGGGAAGACCTTCGAGGCATTGGCCGTCATCAAGTATCACGAGCTGCGCAACGACCGCGTGCTCGTGCTATCCCCCAAGCGCCTCCGAGACAATTGGACGCTCTACAAGGCCAATGACAAGCGCAACGTGCTGGCAGCCGACCGGTTCAACTACGACGTGTTGAACCACACGGACCTGTCGCGCGACGGCGGCACGTCCGGCGATATCGACTTGTCCCACGTGAACTGGGGCAACTATGACTTGGTTGTTATTGACGAGAGCCACAACTTCCGCAATAAGAAGTCCCCGCGCCAAGGCACCGAGACACGCTACGACCGCCTGATGCGAAAGATCATCCAGGAAGGGGTTAAGACGAGGGTGCTGATGTTGTCGGCAACACCTGTGAACAACCGTCTGGCCGACCTCAAGAATCAGATCGCATTCGTCACCGAGGGCGACGACACCGCGCTGGTTGAACACGGCATCGACAGCATCGAGCAAACCACGCGCATGGCACAAAGCCAGTTCAACCGCTGGCTGGAAATGGACGAACCCGAGCGCACGCCTGGCAATCTGGTCGAAATGCTCGGGTTCGACTACTTCACCCTGCTGGATCACCTGACCATCGCCCGCTCACGCCGCCACATCGAGCGCTACTACGGCACCGATGAAACCGGCAAATTCCCTGGCCGGCTACCGCCCATCAACATCAAGGCAGACGTGGACCTAGCGGGGCAGTTCCGGGCCATCAAGGACATCAACCTTGAAATTCGCCGCCTCAACCTGGCCAGCTACGCCCCGTTGCGCTATGTGTTGCAGCACAAGCAAGCGGCCTACGATGCCAAGTACAGCACCGAGATTCGCGGCGGTGAGAGCTTCTTCCGCCAAGCCGACCGTGAAGAGAGTTTGATCCACCTCCTACGCGTCAACGTGCTCAAGCGCATGGAAAGTTCCGTTTCTTCGTTTTCGCTGACTCTTCAACGGCAGCTCAAGGACGTGGAAATTGTGCTGGCCCACATACAGAATCACGACACAGACATTGAAGAACTCGACATCGCGGATGTAGACATCGACGACCCAGCTTTTGAATCTCTGCTGGTCGGGCGCAAGGTTAAGGTGCTGCTCGGCGACGTGGACCTGATTCGGTGGAATCAAGACCTCATCGAGGACCGAAACCGCCTCGCGACGCTGCTGGCTGGCGCCCAGCAAGTAGATGCCGCGCGCGACGCTAAGCTGGCCAAGCTGCGCGACATGATCGAGCAAAAATGCTACCAGCCGATCAACGCCGGCAACCGCAAGATTATCGTTTTCACCGCGTTCTCAGACACGGCGCAGTATTTGTACGCCAACTTGGCGCCCTGGGCCAAGGCCATTCTCGGCATTGATGCTGCACTGGTCACCGGCAGCGCTGGCATCCAGTCCACCTTGCCCGGCCTGCGCAAGAACATGGGCAGTGTGCTGTCGGCGTTTGCGCCTCGCGCAAAGGAACGCCCGGCCGACTTTGCCGAAGAAGGCGAAATCGATCTGTTGATTGCCACCGACTGCATCTCAGAAGGACAGAACCTGCAGGACTGCGACTGGCTGGTGAACTACGACATACATTGGAATCCGGTCCGGATCATCCAAAGGTTCGGGCGGATTGACCGCATCGGATCACCCAATCAGAACATCCAACTCGTGAACTTCTGGCCCAACATGGAGCTTGAGGAATACATCGGCCTGGAGCAGCGCGTCAGTGGACGCATGGTGCTGCTGGATGTGTCCGCCACTGGCGAGGAAAACCTCATCGAGCAACAGTCGGGCAACCCAATGAACGATTTGGAGTACCGACGCAAGCAATTGCTCAAGCTGCAGGATACGGTCATCGACATGGAAGACCTGTCCAACGGCGTTTCCATCACCGACTTGACGCTGACCGACTTTCGCATCGACCTGGCGCAGTACCTCAAAGCACACCCAGGCCAACTCGAAGGCCTGCCGCTTGGCACCTACGCCGTCACCACCAGCATCGACGCCGACATTCCGCCGGGCGTCATCTTCTGCCTGCGGGCAGAAGGCACGGTGGCGACTAAGGGCCAGCAGTCAGACTACCCGCTGGCGCCGGTCTACCTAGCTCACGTTGGGGACGATGGAACGGTGTTGCTGCCATACCCTCAGGCCAAGCGCATTCTTGACCGGCTTAAGCGCCTAGCCCTTGGGCGCGAGCTGCCCGACGACAGGGCCTGTGCAAAGCTCGATAAGGCTACCCGCTATGGCGAAGACATGCGCCACGCACAGAAGCTGCTGGCTGCGGCCGTGGGATCCGTGGTGGGCAAGAACGAAGAGCGGGCGGTTGCCAGCCTGTTCTCTCCCGGAGGCACCCATGCGATGAAGGGCGAGTTCTCTGGGAGCAACGACTTCGAGGTACTGGCCTATATGGTTGTGCTTCCCGGCCAAAAAACCTAAAACCGACTTAGGAGGAACGTTTGAACAGTGCAGATCAAAATGCCTTGGGGCCGATTGCTGAAGAGGTGCTCGGAAAGCTCCAAGAAGTTGCCACTGCGGCGCGTGCATGGCTACAGGACCCGCGAGGCCCCAGTGTTGACACGCTGGTGCCAGGCTCTGTTTCAGACGCCGCGCTGCGCAACCTTGGTCAAGTCAATCAACAGAATCGGGCGGCCTACCAGCGGTTGAGTAAAGAACCAGTGGTCTCCCGTGTTGTTGCTGAAGACGAGAAAGGGGGCTTTCACACCCATTTTTTCTGTCGTGCCGACCAGGGTATGGCCGAACGTGGGGTGATCAGCTATCTGACGAAGTGGGGGCGTCTGGCTTCAATGCCTGTCGGGGATGAGTACCTGACCCCCGATGGCCAAGCCTGGATCGTTGTCTCGAAGACGGGCCTTCGTCCCGAGGAGATCAACGGGCGATGGGATGCTTATTCGGTGGTACAACGCGAGGACCTGCCCAGCGTCACTATTGATTCGCTTCGAGCTCTTTTGCAGGCGGAGCGGCCGACACACAGTGCACGCAATGAGCTGGAAAAAATCCTCGCCGAAGAAGCCAAGAAGGCGGCTGTGAATGATGGAATCCGCCGGAGTGTCATCACACGAATGGGCCTGCGGGATCAACCCATTCTGGACAAATTTCAGGACGAAATTTTCCGCCTCCCGCTCTCGCACCAAGTCGTGCTGCTCGGGCCACCCGGTACAGGCAAGACGACTACCTTGATTCGTCGCTTGGGACAGAAACTGGACATCCAGTATCTAGATGAAGATGAGCAGCGTGTCGTCCAGGAAGTGGCGACTGCGCAGGGTTTATCGCATGAGCGCAGTTGGCTGATGTTCACGCCCACAGAACTGCTCAAACAGTATCTGAAGGAAGCTTTTAACCGTGAGTTGGTGCCGGCGTCTGATCAGAACCTTCGCACCTGGGACGACCATCGCCGGGAGTTGTGCAGACAGACCTTTGGCATCCTCAAGACGGCTACCGGTGGTGGGACCTTCGTCCAGAAACCTGGCTTGAACAGCTTACTGGTTACGACGGTCAAGACCCAAGTGGAATGGTTCACTGACTTTGATGTTTGGCAGGGGCAAAGCTACCTGCAGGAGCTAACCTCTGCCACTCAGGTGCTCCAGCTCTCGAACGTCAGACAGGCTGCCGAGTTGGGCAAGGTGTTGGCAGAGGTGCTGGGCGAGCATCAAAGTTGGTCGGCGACCTTAAGCCAGCTGGCTGAAGAATTGCCTCGGGTTCAATCATTTGTGGCGCAGTTGAGGGACGAAATCGGTAAGCGACTCGAAGCCGCCCTGATTTCACAACTGCACAAGAATCGCAACTTCGTTGCCGAATTCGCTGCGTTCCTGGAGACTTTGCAACAAGTTGAGCGGGACGAGGCCGACGAAGCAGAGGTTGACGACGAGGAAGACGTGCAGTCGCCCAAATTGGGGGCGCAGGCCGCGACCAACGAGTACTACCAAGCGCTGAGGGCCTTGTCACGCGGTGCAGCCAGCAAGCGGGGGGTGAACAAAGTCAGCCGCAGCGGCAGGATCATCGAATGGCTTGGGAATCGAGTGCTTCCCCAGAGCGATCTCATCGACATTGGGAACAAGCTGATTGTTCAGACAGCTGCTCGCCGTTTTGTCACGCCCGTCAGGGGGTACGTCAGTGGTATGAGCAAGCGCTATCGGGCGTTTCGCCGCGAGCGTCAAGGTGCAGGCACCTGGTATCAGTCAGAAGCGTTTGATCAGCGAGAAGTTCACCCACTGGAGTTGGATGTCGTTCTGCTGGCCACCCTTAAAGCCGGTAACGAATTGATCAATCGCCGGAACGTCCAGCGGGCCATCGACAACCCGCAGTGGGCGCCGCTGAAAGCCGTCATAGGATGCTACCGGCACCAGATTCTTGTGGACGAAGCCACCGACTTTTCACCACTGCAACTGGCGTGCATGAATGCGCTGGCGCACCCGCGCACCCGGTCAATTTTCGCCTGCGGTGACTTCAATCAACGATTGACCACCTGGGGTGCTAGTACCCCTGATGCGCTCGCTTGGAGCTTTCCAGGCGTAGATGTTCGTGAGATCACGGTCGCCTATCGACAGTCCAGGCAACTCAACGATCTCGCGCGTGACATCATTCGCGCCGTGGGCGGGAGCGTCCAAAACGTCAGTCTTCCTGCAGAAGTAAACAACGAAGTGGCCTCTCCGGTGCTGCTGGAAAACAGCTCGCCATCCGATACCGTGGAGTGGCTCGCGGCCCGAATTGCAGACATTGAGCGTTTGGTGGATCAGCTTCCCTCCATTGCCGTTTTCGTCAACAGCGAGGAGGAAGTCGAGCCGACAGCTAAGGCCCTGGAGGCTCTGCTGGGCGAGCACAATATTCCAGTCATGGCGTGCCGAGAAGGGCAGGCAGTGGGCCAAGAAAGCAGCGTACGGGTGTTTGACATCCAGCACATCAAGGGTTTGGAGTTCGAGGCGGTTTTCTTCCTTGGCGTGGACCGCCTGGCAAAACTCCAGCCGGAGCTTTTTGACAAGTACATCTATGTGGGCACCACCCGGGCTGCAGCATACCTAGGACTGACCTGCCAAGATGCATTGCCTGAGCAGTTGTCATCGGTGCGGCACCACTTCGCCGCAACTTGGGATAGCGCCCGCACGTGACAGATACAACGGAGAAGCTGACCCCCATGAGTTTTCGTACAGCAGAACCCGCACTGAAAGACGTGCTGGACGACATTGCCACTGGTAGGACGCAGCTCCCCGACTTCCAGCGCGGCTGGGTCTGGGACGACAACCATATCCGCTCGCTGATCGCGAGCCTTTCACTGTCTTACCCCATTGGTGCGGTCATGTTCCTGGAAGCCGGGGGAGTGCCGTTCAAGCCTCGGCTGTTCGCAGGCGTCAACCTTCAGCCTGCGCCCAAGCCCAAGACACTGGTGCTTGACGGTCAACAGCGGTTAACTTCGATGTACTTAGCCCTACGCAGCGGCGAGCCAGTGCCGACGCGGACCGAAAAGGGTGCCGACATCCGCCGGCTCTACTTCCTGGATATGGTCAAGTGTCTTGATCCTGAAGAAGACCGCGAGGAAGGCGTCATTTCGGTACCCGAGACGCTGCAGGTCACTTCGGACTTCGGCCGTAAAGTCGATCTGGACGTCAGCAGTCCAGCGCTTCAGTACGCTCAGCGCTTGTTTCCGGTTGCTCTACTTTTCGATACCGAGGGCTACATGACGTGGAAGATGGGGTTCGCCCAACACCATGCTCAAAACCCAGAGGCTGCCATGTTCCTGATGCGATTTGATCAGGCCATCTGGCTTCGTTTCCAGCAATTCAAGGTACCAGCCATCGAGCTGACGCAGGACACCCCGCGCGAGGCTGTGTGCCAGGTTTTCGAGAAGGTCAATACAGGCGGCGTTACTCTTACTGTGTTTGAGCTCATGACGGCTACTTTTGCCTCCGACGAGTTCAACCTGCGCGATGACTGGGATGCTCGCCGTGAACGGCTCACAGCCAAGCACGATGTGCTGGAAGCGGTGGATGGCACGAGCTTCCTGACCGCCGTCACCCTGCTTGCCAGCTACCGGCGCCACCTGACTCAGAAGACCGCGGTGAGCTGCAAGCGCGCTGACGTGCTGAAACTGAGCTTGGCCGACTTCAAAGCACTGGAGGCTTCGCTGGAGACTGGCTTTAAGCGCGCTGCGGAGCTGTTGGCTGAAGAGAAGATATTTGACGCGCGCAGTTTGCCGTACGCAACCCAATTGATCCCATTGGCTGCCATCTGCGCACAGTTGGGCGAGAGAACAACGCTGCATGGCATCAAGCAAAGCCTGCTGCGCTGGTACTGGAGCGGTGTACTGGGCGAGCTGTATGGCGGCGCAAATGAAACGCGCTTCGCAATGGACATGCAGGACGTTGTGGTATGGGTTGGAGGGGGCGTAGAGCCGCGCTCCGTACGCGATGCCAACTTCGCACCGACCCGACTGCTATCTCTGCAGAGCCGCCTTGCGGCCGCCTATAAAGGCCTTGCCGCCCTGTTGATGAAGCACGGAGGGCGCGACTTCGTTAGCGGCACGCCCATCGACTTGAACACCTACTTCAACAACGCCATCGACATTCACCACATCTTCCCCCGCGCCTGGAGTGAGAAGCAGAAATTGCCCAAAGAAAAATGGAACAGCGTGGTGAACAAGGCTCCGCTAGCAGCCGGTACCAATCGGTTTATCAGCGGTGACGCACCTAGTGTTTATCTCGGCCGTATCCAGAAGGCCAAGCAAGTGCCGACGGATAGCCTGGACGAGTTCCTTACCTCGCATGTCATCCCAGTCCGTGCTCTGCGGGCGGACGACTTCGACGCTTTCATTCGCTTGCGTGCAAGTGCATTGCTCAATCTCATCGAGCAGGCAACGGGCAAGACAGTGTCGGGCCGCGACAGTGAAGACACAGTCAAAGCATTTGGAGCTGCGCTGACGGCATGATTGAGCTGCATCGTTTCAGCGTCGATGACTTGATCTCCGCCCTTGCGCTCCCGGCTAGTTGCAAGGTGGATCAGCGCATACCCAAGAAGATGCTCATCGAGAACGCGGCGCCGACGGCTGCTGACAAGAGGCTGCTGAACGAAGGCATCGCACAAATTAAGTGGGTCGCGGCGCTCAAGCCCAACACGGTGGGCGTGCCCGACTACCGGGACGAGGAACGCGAGTACCTGGAAGTGGCGGTGCTCAGCATCGCCACGCGCGGGGCGAACTCCGTGGCTGAGCACGAGGCAGACGCGGCAACATCCGATAGCCCAGCCAGGCCCGCCAATACCGCGCGCCTGGCCGAGCTGGTGCACCGTGCCGTGCCGTATCCCTTGATGCTCTTGCTGGCCACGCCGCAGCGCCTGCACCTGTCGCTGGCGCACAAGCGCTGGGCGCAGAATGAGGCCGGCAAGGTGGTGCTTGACAGTGAGGTGGCCACCATCGATCTGGCTGGCGACCTGTCGCCCGCGCACCCCTTCATACAGAGCCTAGCATTGGCACGCCAACCCCAGGCGACGCTGATGGCCCTGTACCAGGGCTGGCTGGACTGCCTGACGGCACTGCAGGCTGCGCGCTATACCGGCACGTTCAAGGCCGCAAGCGACCCGGCGCAAGCCGCTGCGCTCCGGGCTGCATTGCGTGAATGTCTGCGCCTGGACCAGGAAGCCGCCCGCTTGCACACGCTGGCGGTCAAGGAAAAACAGATGGCCAAGCAGGTGGACCTAAACCTGGCGCTCAAGCGCGTGCAGGCTGACTTGTCTGCGGCCCGAGAGCAACTTTGAATAAGAAACCGATGACCAAGATACAGAAGATCGATGCGACCAGTGCGGAGACGCAATCGGCAGACCTGATGGTTGCCAACATCGAACAGCTCAAGGCGCTGTTCCCCGAACTGATCACAGAAGGGGCGAACGGCGTGGCCGTTAACGTGGACGTGCTCAAGTCGCTGGTGGGCGACAAGACCGCAACCGATGTTGATGAGAAGTACGGCCTCAATTGGCATGGGAAGCGCCAAGCCCGAAAACTGGCGCTGATGCCCAGTACGGGGACGCTGATTCCATGCCCCCCAGACAGCGTTGATTGGGACGCCACTCAGAACTTGATGATCGAAGGCGACAACCTAGAAGTGCTCAAGCTTCTGCAAAAGAGCTACGCAGGAAAGGTGAAGCTCATCTACATCGACCCGCCGTACAACACCGGCAAGGATTTCGTCTACCCGGACAATTTTCAAGACGGGATCAAGAGCTATCTTGAAATTACTGGGCAGGTTGCGGGCGGCTCAAAAATCAGCAGCAACACAGAGGCTGGGGGACGCTTTCATACCGACTGGTTGAATATGATGTATCCGCGCCTGAAGCTTGCTAGACAACTTCTAAAGGAAGACGGGGTCCTATTTATTTCCATAGACTCTACTGAAGTTGCGAATTTGCGTGGTCTTTGTGATGAAATTTTTGGTGCAGAGAGCTTCATAATAGATTTGATATGGAAGAAGCGAGATGGAGCGCCGAACGATCGAACAATCGGCTCCATCCATGAGCATATTCTCGTATACGGTAAAAAGCTCGCGCCGAATTCTACGAGAACACTAGCGGAAGACAAATTCAACCTGATGCCGCGCACGGAGAAGGCCGACGCTGAATACCAGGTGTTTAAAGAGGTTAGTGGTCCCGATTCGCGCGGCCGATTCCGAAAGATCGACACTACCGCAAATGCAAAAGGCGGCCGGGACGTTGCGTCATTGCACTACGGAATTATGAATCCACATACTAAAGAAGTAGTCTATCCAAGAGATGGTACGTGCTGGCGGCATTCTGAAGAAGAGATGAACCGACTGCAGAGTGAAAATCGCCTTTATTGGGGTGTAAGCGGCACGGCATCTACGCCGATGCGCAAGCTATTTCTAAGCGAAGCCAAGGACGGAATGACCACGCCGTCTATATTGCCCGATATGCCTCTAAATCAGCATGCTGCTCGTGAGTTGGAGGTTTTGTTCTCGCAAAAATCTGTATTTGATACACCCAAGCCGGTCGGTCTTCTTTCTCTCATTGTGCATATCGGAAGCAGTGATGGAGACTTGGTCTTGGACTTCTTCTCAGGGTCAGGCAGCTTTGGTGAGGCGGTCATGTCAGTTGATGCGACTTCGAATACCAAGCGGCGTTTCATTCTTGTTCAGCTGCCTGAGCCGATCAATCCTGAAGTTGGTGAACAAAGGATTGCGGCTGAATACTGTGACAAACTCAATGTACCGAGAAACATCGCCGAGCTGACCAAGGAACGTCTTAGGAGAGCCGGAAATAGTATTCGTAGGGATTATCCCCTGTTCTGCGGTGACCTTGGGTTTCGGGTATTTAAGTTATCTCCGTCTAACATTCGCGCGTGGAACCCGAGCTCCACTGATCTTGTTCAGACCCTATTTACTCACCAAGACCATCTTGTAGAAGGTCGAACGGAAGCGGACGTACTTTACGAACTGTTGATCAAGCGTGGGCTTGACCTGTGCGTGCCTATCGCTCAACGGGTTGTCGCTGGCAAGCACGTTCACTCCGTGGGCGGCGGCGTATTGATGGCCTGCTTGGCAATCCATATCGAAGCCGCCGAGGTCGAAGCTGTTGCCCAAGGCATCTCCACTTGGCGAAAGGAACTGGCGCCGGCCGGGGATACGACGTGCGTGTTCCGTGACAGCGCGTTCGCCGACGATGTGGCCAAGACCAACATGGCGGCGATCCTGGAGCAGAACGGCATCGCGCACGTGCGCAGTCTGTGAGGTTCAGGCCATGAAACTTCACTTCGAGCCCAATCTCGACTACCAGCTTCAGGCCATCGAAGCAGTCTGCGACCTGTTCCGTGGCCAGGAGACCTGCCGAACCGAGTTCACGGTCACCATGAAGCTACCCGACCAACAATTGACCCTGGGTGTGGCCGAGACCGACCTTGGCGTCGGCAATCGACTGACGCTATTGGATGACCAACTGCTGCAAAATTTGCGCGACGTTCAATTGCGTGGCGGCTTGGCGCCGTCCAGCGTGCTGGCGTCGGGGGACTTCACCGTTGAAATGGAGACTGGCACGGGCAAGACCTACGTTTACCTGCGCACGATCTTCGAGCTGAACAAGCGCTACGGTTTCACCAAATTCGTCATAGTGGTGCCCTCGGTGGCCATCAAGGAAGGTGTCTACAAGTCGCTGCAGATCACCGAAGAGCACTTCAAGGGCATCTATGCGGGGGTGCCAGTGGACTTCTTCCTGTACGACTCGGGCAAGCTGGGGCAAGTGCGCAACTTCGCCACCAGCTCGACTATCCAGGTCATGGTTGTCACGGTTGGGGCCATCAACAAGAAGGATGTCAACAACCTCTACAAGGACAGCGAGAAAACGGGCGGCGAGAAGCCTATCGACCTCATCAAGGCCACGCGGCCCATCGTCATCGTGGACGAACCACAGAGCGTAGACGGCGGCCTGACTGGCGCCGGCAAGACCGCGCTGGACGCGATGAACCCGCTGTGCACGCTGCGGTACTCGGCTACTCACGCCACCAAGCATCACATGGTGTATCGGCTCGATGCGTTGGACGCCTACGAGCGCAAGCTGGTCAAGCAAATCGAGGTGGCTGCGGCCACCATTGAGGACGCACACAACAAGGCCTTCGTGCGGCTGCTGTCGGTCAGCAACAAACGCGGCACTATCAGCGCGAAGGTCGAACTGGATGTGAAGACCGCAACCGGCGTCAAGCGTCAGGATATCACCGTCAGCGATGGCGACGACCTGCAGCAGACGACCAAGCGCGACATCTATGCCGATTTCCGCGTCGGCGAAATCAATACCGCCAAGGGCGAAGAGTTCTTGGAGCTGCGTTACCCAGGCGGCGAAGCCATGTTGGCCATGGGGCAGGCCTACGGTGATGTTGATGCCCTGGCCGTGCAGCGCGAGATGATCCGGCGCACGATTCGAGAGCATCTCGACAAGGAAAAGCTGCTCGGACCGAAGAACATCAAGGTGTTGTCGCTGTTCTTCATCGATGCGGTGGAGCGTTACCGCCAGTACGACAAGGACGGCAACGCAGTGAAGGGTGACTACGCCCGCATTTTCGAAGAAGAGTACAGGCGCGCGGCCAAGCTGCCGGCCTACCAGAGCCTGTTCGCCGAACTGGACCTGGCCCATGCCGCCGAGGACGTGCACAACGGCTACTTTTCCAGAGACAAGCAAGGTAAGTGGTCAGACACGGCCGAGAACAATGCCGGTAACCGCGAGAACGCAGAGCGGGCCTACAACCTGATCATGAAAGAGAAGGAGAAGCTGCTCGACATCAAGACGCCGCTCAAGTTCATCTTCTCGCACTCGGCGCTAAAGGAGGGTTGGGACAACCCCAACGTCTTCCAGATTTGCACCCTGCGGGACATTGGCACCGAGCGCGAGCGCCGGCAGACCATCGGTCGAGGGTTGCGCCTGTGCGTGGATCAGAACGGCGAACGGGTGCGCGGCTTCGAGGTCAACCGGCTGACCGTCATTGCTACCGAGTCTTACGAGCAGTTCGCCGAGAACCTGCAGAAGGAAATCGAAGCCGACACGGGCATCCGTTTCGGCATCCTGGAGCAGCACCAGTTCGCGGCCATCGCCATCAAGGCTGCGGACGGCTCCCTGGTGCCGCTGGGCGTGGACCAGTCCAAGGCCTTGTGGGACCACCTGAAGGCGGCCGGGCATGTGGACGCCAAAGGCAAGGTGCAGGACTCGCTGAAGCTGGCCCTGAAGAACGGCACTCTTGCCTTGCCGCCTGCCTTCGAGGCACAACGCGCGCAGATCGCCGAAGTACTGCGCAAGGTGTCGGGCCGGCTGGAGATCAAGAACGCCGACGAGCGCAAGGCCGTGCCGCTACGCAAGGACAAGGACGGCAAGGCCGTCTACCTGTCCGACGACTTCAAGGCGCTGTGGGACCGCATCAAGCACCAGACCACCTACCGTGTGCAGTTCGACAACGCTAAGCTATTGAACGCCTGCATAGCCGGGCTGCAGAAGGCACCGCCCATAGCCAAGGCGCGGCTGCAGTGGCGCAAGGCCGACATTGCCATCGGCAAGGCGGGCGTGCAGGCCACGGAAAAGGAGGGCGCCGCGACGGTGGTGTTGGACGATGCTGACATCGAGTTGCCTGACCTGCTGACTGACCTGCAAGACCGAACCCAGCTCACGCGCCGCAGCATCATCACCATCCTGACCGGCAGCGGTCGGCTAGACGACTTCAAGCGCAACCCGCAGCAGTTCATCGAACAAACAGCGGAAATCATCAACAGTTGCAAGCGCATGGCGCTGGTGGCCGGCATCAAGTACCAAAAGATTGGCGACGAGCACTTCTACGCCCAGGAACTGTTCGCCAAAGACGAACTGACCGGCTACCTGCGCAACATGCTCCTGGATACGAAACGGTCGATTCACGAGCACGTCATTTACGACTCGGATACAGAGTGCACGTTTGCCGAAGCGCTGGAAACAAACGATGGCGTGGTGCTCTACGCGAAGCTGCCAAGCTGGTTTAAGGTGCCGACGCCCCTGGGACCCTACAACCCGGACTGGGCGATCCTGTTCGAGAAAGAAGGACTTCAGAGGTTGTATTTCGTCGTGGAAACTAAGAGTAGCCTCTTCACCGACGACCTGCGAAAAAAGGAAGAAGCAAAGATGCAATGTGGTGAAGCCCATTTTCACGCTTTGCGCGAGGGGGATAACCCAGCAAATTATCTTCGCGCTACGACTTTTGACGATGTACTAAAAGCAGTGATGTAGGGACTCATCGTGGAAAGAGTAGACAACACGGCGCAAACCTCACCGGCACCCACAGAACTCTCCATTCCCCTACAAAGTGGCTTTGCCTTCCCAAAGACATGACCTCAACCACCATCGACGACTCCGATGCTTCCTCCCCCGGCTGGGACGCCATCTCCGCCCGCCTGGACCAGCTCTACCCAGGCCAGGAGCCCAAGCACTTTGGCACCCTGATCTCGCACATGCTGGGCGGGCCAGACCCGCTGGACGGCATCAGCGCGTGGCGGCGCACGGACCCGGTGCCGCACTGGCACTTTGTCACCTATGGGTTCAGCGAGCTGTATGCCAAGGAATCGAACGACCCTGCGGTGAGCGGCTATGGGTTTGAGCTGACCTTTCGGCTGGCGATAGCGCCCCGGTCCACTGAGGCCGCCGATGCGGATGCCGAGCCCCCAACGTGGGCGCTGAGCTTTTTGCAGAACCTAGCGCGCTATGTGTTCCAGAGCGGCAATGTGTTTCGCGATGGGGATTGGATGACGGCCAATGGCCCCATTGCGCTGGGGCAGGCCACGCAGATCTGCTCCATGGGCTTTGCCACCGACCCGGAGCTGACCGAGCCGTTGGACACACCCAATGGCTCAGTCGCCTTTTTGCAGGTGGTAGGCCTGACGCTGGACGAAGAGCGCGCGGCCAAGCAGTGGCGCACGCGCAATTTGCTCGATGTGTTGCTGCCGCACATGCCGCTGTGGGTGACTGACCTGGGCCGCGCATCGCTGCTGACCAACCCGGCGGTGAAGAAGCAGGTGGACGAGGGCGCGCGGCGGGATGGGTCGTCGAGCGGGTATTTGTTTACCGATGTGCTGGGCCTCAAGCGGGTAGAGCGGCTGCTGCGCAAGCCGCTGACGCAGGTGACCCTGGGCGCCCGCCAGGTGGACGAGCTGGTGGCCCTGCTGCCGCTGCGCCTGCCGTTTGGCCGCACGCTGCGCGTTGCGGGTCACGAGTGGCAGTTGCTGCTGGAGCCTGCGGGTGCCGATGGCCAAAACGCGGTGGAATGGCCGGGCAAGGGGGCGGGTGCTGTGGTGCTGCGCCTGACCGACGCCACGGTGCAGCAATTTGCGCAGACGCTGCAGCCGCGCGAGGGGCGCTATACGCTGCCGTTGCTGCCCGAGGTGGAGTGGCTGGTGCAGAAGACGACGATCACGGATTCGACCGGCAAGGTCGTCGAAGTGATCGGCTGACCAGACCAGCCGTTCAGTCAATCACGCGCTGCGGCCAATCGACCTCAGGCTCGAGTACCCCAACGGGTTTGCATTCGACCGTATGACTAGACGGGGTGTCGTAGACAGTGCTGTAGCACGGCAAGGCGCCCCAACGACGTCAGGCGGTCGAAGGCAAAGCCGTGCTTACTCTTGCTTCGTTTGCTTCCAAATGCGGTCGGCGCGCTCCCAGGCGGCCTTGGCTGCGGGCTCAGCATCCTTCCAGCTCAGGCGGCTGGTTTCGCGGTCAGACTCCCAGCGCGTCTGCAGGTGGCCGCGCGCGTCGTCCCAGTCGGTGCGCCCGTCGATCACGCTCTGGTAGCCGTGGCGGTAGGCAGGCGCGTAGTCGTCATAGGTGTAGGCGTCGGAGTAGTAAGGCTGCCGGCCATGGGCGTCGCGCCAGTAGGCGTCTTCGGCCGTGGGGTTGACGGCTTCTGCGGCTCCCTTGCCGGCCAGGCCGCCCACGACGGCGCCGACCACGGCACCCACTGCGGTGCCGATAGGGCCGCCGACGGAGCCAACGGCCGCGCCGGTGACCGCACCGCCCGCAGCGCCGATGCCGGTGCCGACGGGGTGGGCGCCGGGTGCGCCGGTGATGGGATCAGGGTTGAGGTCTGGGTTGATGGTGTCTCGGGCCATGGTGTGCTCCTAATGTTGTCGGGTGGAACTCCATGGTCTATGCACCCACACTGGCGTGGCGTAGGCAAACGGCCCAATGCCGTGCCAGAGGGCAGGGCCTACCTACAACACCCTGCGCGGCGCGGCCGTGACCGCATCGCCGCTGTTGGGCGTGCCTGTCGATTCGATGAGCAGGATATGCGCCTCGGCACTGGCGCGCGGGCGGTGCTCCACCCCCTTGGGCACCACATAGAGCTGGCCGGGGTGCAGGGTGACCATGGCGCCGTGGGGTAGGTCGATCTCCACGGTGCCTTGCAGCACCAGGAAGAAGTCGTCGGTGTCGGGGTGGCTGTGCCACTGGTACTCGCCTTTGATCTTGGCGACCATGATGTCGTGGCCGTTGAACTCGGCCACGGTGCGCGGGGCCCAGTGGTCGGTGAACTGGGTGAGCTTGTGGGCCAGGTCGATGGCGGGGACGGCGGTGGCGGCGTTGGTGGTGTCAGGCATGGGGTAAGTTGGCTGTATGGCTTGGCTATACCGCGCCGATGGGCGGGTTGCTGTCTGCAGTGTCGTCACCGGGCGCGGGGCGGTCTTGTACATTTGTTGCATGCATGCCGGGGACCCAAACTCCTCCTCCTCTTCTCCCGCGTCGCCCAGCCAGCGCGACTGGGCCGAGATACGGCCCCTGGCCTCGGGCGGAGTGACGCTGCTCAACGCGCATTTCACGCAGCACCGGTTCGAGCGGCACAGCCACGAGACGTATTCGATTGGCGTCACGCGCTCGGGGGTGCAGACCTTTGCCTGCCGGGGTGCGCGCCATGCCAGCCTGGCGGGCGATGTGATTCTGTTCAACCCCGATGAGCCGCACGACGGCAGCCGGGGCACGGAGGCGGGGTTCGGCTATTCGATGCTGTACGTGGATGCCGCGCTGGTGCATGCGTGGATGGGCGACCGTGGCGCGGCCGGTGGCGGCGCGCACGACCGCAGCGGCATGGCCACCCGCTACTTCAAGGCGCCGCTGGTGCACGACCCGCAGGGCGCACTGCTGCTGCAGCAGGCCGTGGCGGCGGTGGCCGAGCGGCAGGAGTCGCTGCACGGCGAGGAGCGCACGGCCGCCGCCGTGCAGGCGCTGCTGGGCCGCCATGGCGAGGTGCGGGTGGACTGGGCGCAGAGCCTGGACGCAGGCCGTCAGCGCATGGCCCTGGTGCGCGAGTACCTGGACGCGCACTTTGCCGACGACGTGACGGTGCAGGCCCTGGCCACGCAGGCCGGCCTGTCGCGCGCACACCTGACGCGCGCGTTTACCGCCACCTACGGCATGGCGCCGCATGCCTACCTGAACATGGTGCGCGTGCGCCAGGCGCAGGGCGCCCTGCGGCAGGGCGGCGCGGTGGCCGATGTGGCGGCGGCCTGCGGCTTTGCCGACCAAAGCCACCTGACGCGGCGCTTCAAGGGTCAGGTGGGCATGGCGCCGGGGCGGTGGTTGTCGCACATGCAGGCCGGCTGATCAATCGCCAAAAGGGGGGTGTTGCGCCCACCGCACACCCCATAGGCACACGCACCTAAGTTGCTGCGCCCCGCTGTAAGCAGTTGCAACCCGATGCTAGAGTGCGCGGGCGGGTTTGCCCGCCTGCGTGGGGAGCGCAGTACCACCCAACAACGAATCCAACATCCATCATGCGTTTTCTGACGAGATACTTCCGCGCGCTGGTTCTGATCACCGCTGCGCTGGCCCTGGTGGGCTGCACCGCGCCCCGGGCCAAGCCGGACGCCGACCTCAAGGCCAAGCAGTTCACGCCCCAGGCCGAAACGGCTTCGCTCTACATCTACCGCAGCGAGATGACCGGCGCATCCGCCCCGATGACGGTCAGCGTCAACAACCAGTCGCTGGGCAAGACCAACGCCCGCACCTACTACCACCTGGAGGTGGCGCCGGGAAGCTACACCGTGGTTTCGTCGGCCGACAACACCTCCACGGTCACCGTCGAAGCCGAGGCGGGCAAGAGCTACTACGTGTGGCAGAAGGTCACGATGAGCCTGGGCTCTGGCACAGCGCGCGCCCAGGTGTCGCTGGTGAACGAGGCCCAGGGCCAAAAGGGCGTGCTCGCCAGCAAGCTGCTGACCACCAAGGTGCGCCCCAGCGCGTTTGGCGTCGCCCCGGCAGCTGGCAGCCCGCCGGAGGCGCCGGCAGCCGCACCGGTGGCACGCCGTGCAGCAGCAGGGCCAACGCCTGCGTCACCCACGGCAACCGCCGCGATGTCGATGCCGCATTTCGTGCCCGACGCCAAGCCAGTGAGCCGCGTCGCTAGGCCAGCAGCAGCACCAGCACCAGCCGCGCAAAACGTGCCCACCGCCGCCACCGTGCCCGTGGCGAGCCCTGCCCAGCCCGCACCCGCAGCAACGGCTGCCGCCGCAGCGCCTATGCCGGCCAACCAGAAGGAATCGCGTCTGCAATGGCTCAAGCAGATGCGCGATGCCAACCTGATCTCGTCGGGCGAGTACGAGACCAAGCGCCAGCAGGTGCTGAGCGCGCCCTGATCGATTGATCAGCCCATCCTTCCTACCGGCCAGCGATTTCGACCGGCAGGCGAACCCGCTGGGGCCGCCTGCCTGCTCAGGAAGCGCGAAGCCACCCAACCAAGAGTCCAAGAATCATCATGCGTTTTCTGACACGATATTTCCGTGCGCTTGCCTTGTTCATTGCTGCGCTGGCCCTCGTGGGCTGCGCCCAGGTGCCCCGGGCCGGCGTGACAGAAGAGGCCAAGGCCAAGCAGTTCGCACCCCAGGCCGAAACGGCTTCGCTCTACATCTTCCGCGACGAGCTGTTCGGCGGTGCGATCTCCATGCCGGTGAACCTCAACAACCAGAACCTGGGCTATACGGGGCCCAAGAGCTTCTTCTACCTGAACGTGGCACCGGGCCGGTACACCATCGAGTCGATGGCTGAGAACCAGGCCTCCATCAGCATCGACGTGCAGGCGGCCAGGAACTACTTCGTGTGGCAAGAGGTGAAGATGGGCCTGTTCCAGGCGCGCAGCAACCTCACCCAGACGGACGATGCCAGGGGCCGCCAGGGGGTGCTGGCCTCCAAGATGATCGCGGTGAAGCCAGGCATTGCCTTCGCAACGGCGGGCGGCGTGCCGATGGCGGTTGCACCCGCACCGGCTTTGGTAGCGACACCCGTACCGGCACCTGCATCCGCCCCAGCACCCGGTACCGCGCCCGCCCCCGGGTCTGCGCCAGCGCCGGCAGGCGCCACGGTGATGATGCCTTTCGTGCCCGACTCCAAGCCGGTGGCCCGCGCCGCAGCGCCCGCAGCAGCAGCGCCAGCGCCTGGGCCAAGGCCTGCGTCACCCACGGCAACCGCCGCGATGTCAATGCCTTTCGCGTCCGACTCCAAGCCGGTGGGCCGCGTTGCCCCGCCAGCACCAGCAGCAGCCCCCGCAGCGCAAAGCGTGCCCGCCGCCACCACGGTGGCGGTGGTGAACCCGGCCCAGCCCGCACCTGCGGCGACGACTGCCGCCGCGCCCATGTCCGCCAGCAAGAAAGAGTCGCGCCTGCAGTGGCTCAAGCAGATGCGCGATGCCAACCTGATCACCTCGGGCGAATACGAGACCAAGCGCCAGCAGGTGCTGAGCGCGCCCTGATAGACCAGGGCAGGCCACCATCCATCCATCGAAGGGCCCGCAAGGGCAATGCCGCTCAGTTAACCCTGAGCGGTATTTTTCTTGACGGGATACTGGGTCTTGGACATTCGAACCTCACGCGGATACCGCCTGTGGGACCTGCGAGGCGGCAGCACGAAGCGGCGGATGTTCTTTCTCATGGCTGCGAGCTTGGCCGGGATGGCCCCAGGAGTGCGCGAGCCTGAACTCCACAGCCACTCATCCACGATGTAGCGCAGCGCCGTGACGAAGCTGACTCGGCAGGGCTCGACTTTGGCCTCGTCTGCGATGCGTGTGATCTCCAAGCGGATCAGGTTGTACATCAGCAAAGTCGCCCACAACTCTTGCTTGACCCCATCGGGCTGCTGGCTGCGCAACGTCATCGCCTGGCCCAGCATGTCCGTCTTCATCTCCCCGTAAGCCAGCTCGATCTCCCAGCGCTCGTGGTACAGCGCGAATACTTCATCGGCCTTGTAACGCGCAGCGTCTGCCAGGGAGGTGAACACGGTCCTGGATTTGCCATCAAGCTCGCGTGTGATGGCCCGTACCTCCCACGTGAGCGGCAAGCCGGGGTCTTTCTTGCGAGCTTGGGGCGAGACCTTCATGCGCAAGCTCACATCGCCAGGGCCATGCGTTTGCACCACCTCACCCCTGAGTCCCGCACGTGCAGGGATCAGCCAGTGGCGCCCCTGGCGGTGCTGCAGCGGCCACAGCAGGCCAGCCGAGTAAAAGCCTTTGTCCACCATCACCAGCGAGTTCGGCGGCAACTGCGGCCACAGGCGTTCAGCCAAGGTGTACTCACTTGTGTCGTAGGCATCCAGGCTGGCATCTACCAACAAACGTGCTCTGGCATCGAGCAGGCAGGCC
Organism: Acidovorax sp. LjRoot118; assembly: GCF_964253575.1. Lineage (NCBI taxonomy): Bacteria > Pseudomonadati > Pseudomonadota > Betaproteobacteria > Burkholderiales > Comamonadaceae > Acidovorax > Acidovorax sp. LjRoot118. Next base: position 6,186,960 of record NZ_CAXURB020000001.1, on the reverse strand, counting down.
ATGCGCACCAGGGGGAAGGGACTTTGGTGGTCTGGGTGGTTGCGCTGGCAGCCAAAGTGCTGGCGGTTGTCTTGCGTGTCGGGGGTACGCCAGACCACGCCATCAAGCGCGTACAGCGCCAAGCCTTGCCAGCGGTGGCGACCGGCCTCCTGGTGCGCCCAATGTGCAGCGGTGTGTCGAAACAGCCATTGCAGGGGCTCACTGCCCAGCCGTTGGCGCGCTTGGCTCAGCGCGCTGGAGCTGATGGGCTCATCGTGCTGCCCAGGCAGTGCCAACTCCAGTACCTCGGCCACGTTCACTATGGAACGGTCTCTGAGCAAGGCCACACCCAATACCAGCCAAAGTGCCTGCTCCATGGGCAATCGCCGCTTGCGCAGTGTTGCCACGCCACTCATCTGCAGGGCCTGTTCAATCCACTGTTGGGGTACGCTGCTTTGAACTACGCCCCATTGCTCGGGGGTTGCGAAGTCGTGGGTATCGCTCAGGTACTCTTGCAGCAGCATTGGCTATCGCTTGACCGCTATGGCCAAAGCTCGATTGATTGAAGTCTGCACTGTACAAACAACAAAGACCCCGAAGGGGCTTTGCTTAACTTACTGGCATTGCCCGCAAGGGCCCTTTTCTCATTGCGCGCCGGTACCCGCCTGTAGGACATTGCGCACCCGCTTTGCCCGCCGCATCCGACCGGCCGATCGGCCCGGACATGGTCCGATAGTCCCTTTGCATTTACAGGAGCCAAAACCATGTCTGAAAAGAAAGCCAGCGTTCATTGGGAAGGTGCGGGCAAGACCGGCCAGGGCCAGGTGAGCACCGAGACCGGCGCGCTCGACAAGCACCCCTATGGCTTTGGCAGCCGGTTTGGTGATGACCGCAAGGGCACCAACCCCGAGGAGATCGTGGGGGCGGCGCATGCCTCGTGCTTCACCATGGCGTTTGCCTTTGCGGCCGAAAAGGCGGGCATTGCCACCGAGGTGATCGACACCACGGCTGCGGTGCGGCTGACCAAGGAGGGCGATGGCTTTGTCATCGACCGCATTGCGCTCACGCTCAAGGCCAAGGTGCCGGGCATGGACGAGGCGGCATTCCAGAAGCTGGCAGCCGAGGCCAAGGCGAACTGCCCGCTGTCGAAGGCGCTGGCAGCGGTGCCGGAGATCACGCTGACGGCGACGCTGGTCAACTGAACTTCGCGAGTGCATCACCGGGCCAGCAACGGCCCGGTGAGTAGGGCTGGGCCGCTTCACGCGTCCAGCCCTTTCTTTTGGCTGCTGCCCAGTCTTTAGCGCAGCGCGCCGGCCAGCGCGGCGAAAGCCAGGCGGTCATAGTTGTGCGTGAAGGCGGTGTTGGGCACGGGGTGCGACGAGAGCTTGACCACCACCAGCTGGGCGGCCGGGTTGATGTGGATGTGCTGGCCCATCAGGCCCTTGGCCTCGTAGCTGCCGTCCACGTCGTGCGGCAGCCACCAGTGGTTGTGGTACGAGTAGCCGTTGCGCATGGTCTGGCCGGAGGCCTTGAACTTCTCGGGGTCGGCGCCCTTGCGCAGCTCGGCCACGGTGGCGGCGGAGATGACCTGCTTGCTGTTGAAGTGGCCGTTGCGGCGCAACATTTCGCCCAGGCGGCCCAGGTCGCGCAGTGTGGCGTTGATGCCCACGCTGGTGGACTGCGCGCCCGTGGGGTCGGCCCACACATAGCCGTCCTGCTCGGCACCCAACGGGGTCCAGAGGCGCTCGGACAGCAGGGTGGCAAAGGTCTTGCCGGTCACGCGCTGCAGGATCCAGCCGATGACCTCGGTATCCACCGACTTGTAGTTGAAGCCCTTGCCGTGCTCGCCCTCCTTCTGCACGGTGGGCAGGTAGTCGAGCATGGCCTTGGCACCGGGATAGTTGGCGGGCGCGGGCACCAGGCCGGCGGCGATGAGGTACTGGAAGATGCCCGATTGGGGATCGGCAAAGTCCTCGGCGTACTTGACGCCGGTGGTCATGTCCAGCGTCTGCTGCACGGTGGCGTCGGCCCAGGCGCTGCTGGCCAGCTCGGGCAGGTAGCGGGTGACGAGGGCGGAAGGGTCGATGAGGCCTTCGTGGATCAGCTCGGTGGCCAGCAGGCCGGTGAGCGACTTGCTCATGGACCACAGCACATGGGGCACGTGCGGCTGGTTACCGACGTAGTGGCGCTCGTACACCACGCGGCCCTGGTGGATAACCAGCAGGCCGTCGGTATAGGTGGCCTTTTGCCAGTTGGCCAGCGTGGTCTTGGCGCCCTTGTCGTCGAGGAAGGGCAGGCCCTCGAGTTCGAGCGGCGTGGCCTGCATCTCGCTTGCGGGGCCCGGGCCGCGCGCTATGTTGGCGGTGGGGCCCAGTTCGCGCAGGTGGTGCAGGGCCCAGCGGGCGTTGGGGTACTTGAGGATGGTGCCCAGCCGCACCTGCTTGTCGGGCGCGGGCGGAAACCCCTGCATCAACTTGAGCGCCACGGGGTCGGTGGCGTCGGGCGGCGGCAACGCAGGCTGCGCGTGGCTGGCCTGGGCCAGGGCGAGGAGGGCGGTGGCAACGGCCAGCGACAGGGCGCGGCGGGGAGGGTGCATGGTGGAGTTCTCCAGGGAAAGAAAGGCTTGGACAGGGGAGGAGGGGCGACGGGGAAAATGAAGGGGCGCGGCTTCGGCGGGAGGAGGTCGGGTCACTGCAGGGTCATTGCTGGGCCATGGCGGGCGCAGGCCCTGCGGGCGGGGGCCGGCGCCAGACCTGCGTCTTGCCGAACAGCGCGATGCCCACGTAGGCGTGCACGCGCAGCTGGTCGGTGCCGACGGGGGTGAGGGTGGCGCTGTAGGTCTTGGCGTTCTCGCGGTTGTAGATCTCGCCCTGGTGTTCGTTGGCACCGCTTGGCTTGAAGCCCGAGAGAAGGGTCATGCCCAGGGCCGGGCGCTTGTCGGCAAACTCACCCGCCTGGCCGGGGCCGGCCATGGAGCGGTTGGCCATGACCTTGACGACCTTGCCGCACAGGGTGGCGCTGCCGCTGCTGCAGGGAGCGACCTCGACTTCGAGATTGCCGCTTTCGGTGACCCAGCGGCCCAGCGGGGCGCGGGCTTCGGCGCCTGCCTGCTGGGCACCGGCGGGTGGCAGTGCGGCGTACAGGGTGAGCGCGGCCAGCAGGTGGAAGGCGGTGGCAGACTGCGGTGTCATGAAGGAGCCCTCGTGGTGAAGTTCAGGAAGACTGCATTGAAGCCAGTCCAGGTATCGGGCATTTGTCCTGGCAGGGGCTTTTGGTGTGCGCAGGTGTCGCAGCTGCGTGCAGACAAGTTGGGATACAAACCCTCTGCGGGCGCGCCCGCATTGCCCGGAGAATCGACCCATGCAGCAGCAGCCTGAAGACCACGTACTGATCGTCGACGACGACGCCGGCATCCGCGAACTGGCGGCCCAGTACCTGCGCAAGCAGGGCCTGCAGGTGAGCGTGGCGGCCGATGGGCGGCAGATGCGTGCGGTGCTGGCGGGCACGCGCATCGACCTCTTGGTGCTGGACCTGATGCTGCCCGGCACCGACGGCATTGCGCTGTGCCGCGAGCTGCGCAGCCCGGGCGCACCGGCGCTGCCCATCATCATGCTCACCGCGCGCAGCGACGAGGCCGACCGCATCCTGGGCCTGGAGCTGGGGGCCGACGACTATGTGACCAAGCCCTTTGCCGCGCGTGAGCTGCTGGCGCGCATCCACGCGGTGCTGCGGCGCACGCGCATGCTGCCGCCCAACCTGGCAGTCACCGAGCCGGCGCGCGAGCTGGCGTTTGGCGACTGGCGGCTGGACACCACGGCGCGCCACCTGCTGGACGCCAGCGGCGCGGTGGTGGCCCTGTCGGGTGCGGAGTACCGGCTGCTGCGCGTGCTGCTGGACCACCCGCAGCGCGTGCTGACGCGCGACCAGTTGCTGCAGCTGACGCAGGGGCGCGATGCCGAAGTGTTCGACCGCTCCATCGACCTGCTGGTGAGCCGCGTGCGCCAGCGCCTGGGCGACGGCGTGCGTGGCTCGCGCTACATCAAGACGGTGCGCAACGAGGGCTATGTGTTCTGCGCTGCGGTGCACGCCGCGCAGGCAGGGGCGGGAAGCGCATGAAGCGCTGGTGGCCGGGCTCGCTGTTCGGGCGCATTCTGCTGGTGCTGGCGCTGGGCCTGGCGCTGGCGCATGCGCTGACCTTCATGCTGGCAGTGACGGAGCGCAGCATGAGCATGCGCAACGCCATGGTGGGCTACCTGGCAAGCGACGTGGCCAGCTCGGTGGCGGTGCTGGAGCGGCTGCCCGCCGGCGAACGCGGCCAGTGGCTGGCGCGCCTGGCGCGGCGCAACTACCGCTTCGTGCTGGCCGAGCCGCTGCCGGTGCCCGCCAGCCAGTCGGCCCTGGCGCTGCTGGTGGCAGGCGCCGTGGCAGAGGCGCTACCGCCCGGCCGCACGCTGCAGGTGGTGGACCCCGGTGTACCGGGCACCGAGCTGCGGCTGCAGCTGCGCCTGGCCGACGGTACGCCGCTGGCCGTGGACATGGACGAGCCCCGGCTGCAGGTGTCGCGCTGGGTGCTGGCGGCGCTGGCGCTGCAGCTGGCGGTGCTGGTGGGCCTGTGCGCCTGGGCCGTGCGCGCGGCCACCCGCCCCTTGAACGCGCTGGCCGACGCGGCCGATGCCCTGGGCGCCGCGCAGGCGGCGGTGCCCCTGGCCGAGGACGGTCCGCGCGAGGTGGTGCGCGCCGCCGCCGCCTTCAACCGCATGCAGCAGCGCATACAGGCGTACCTGCAGGAGCGCATGCAGATCCTGGCGGCGGTGTCGCACGACCTGCAGACGCCCATCACGCGCCTGCGGCTGCGCGCCGACCTGCTGGACGACGCGCCCCTGCGCGACAAGCTGCATGCCGACCTGGCCGAGATGCAGTCGCTGGTGGAGGAGGGCATTGCCTACGCGCGATCGCCCCAGGCCGTGCGCGAGCCGCTGCAGCGCGTGGACCTGCGCGCGCTGGTGGAAAGCCTGGCCATGGACTACGCCGACGCGGGCATGCCGGTGCGCGTGCTGCACGCAGCGGACGGAATCTGCGACACACGCCCGCAGGCGCTGCGCCGGCTGCTGTGCAACCTGGTGGACAACGCGCTCAAATTTGCGGGCAGTGCCGAGCTGGCGCTGGAGGCCGACCCGCAGGGCCGGTGGTGCGTGCGCGTGCTGGACCGCGGCCCGGGCATACCGCAGGCGGAACTGGCCACCGTGCTGCAGCCCTATGTGCGGCTGGAAGACTCGCGCAACCGTGGCACCGGCGGCACGGGCCTGGGCTTGGCCATTGCGAACGAGCTGGCCCAGGCGCTGGGCGGGCGTCTGGTGCTGGCGCCACGCGAGGATGGCGGCGAGGGGCTGGAGGCACGGGTGGAGTTGCCGGCATAGCGCTGTAGCCGGGCCGCGCTGGTACAGTGCCCTTTCCGTGGATTGACTCGTGACAGGGAACGCCATGACTGACAGCAGCAACAGCAAGCAGCAGCACATCCGCATCGGCATCGGCGGCTGGACCTTCGAGCCCTGGCGCGGCAACTTCTACCCCGCAGGCCTGTCGCACGCCAAGGAGCTGCACTACGCCAGCCGCCAGCTCACGGCCATCGAGGTCAACGGCACCTACTACAGCACCTTCAAGCCGCCCACCTTTGCCAAGTGGCATGGCGAGACGCCCGATGGGTTCATGTTCTCGCTCAAGGCCAACCGCTTTGCGACCAACCGGCGCGTGCTGGCCGAGGCGGGCGATTCGATCGCGCGCTTTGTCGACAGCGGCATCTCCGAGCTCAAGGACAAGCTCGGCCCCATCGTCTGGCAGTTCATGCCCACCAAGCAGTTCGAGCCAGGGGATTTCGAGGCTTTTCTAGCGCTGCTGCCCAAGGCGGTGGATGGGCGCACGCTGCGCCATGTGCTGGACGTGCGGCACGAGAGCTTTGCCACACCGGCCTTCATCGAACTGGCGCGCCGCTACGGCTGCGTGCCGGTGCACACCGATTCGGAAAAATTCCCGGCCATCGCCGATGGGGCGGCCGATTTTGCCTACCTGCGGCTGATGCGCAGCCAGGCCGACGTGCCCACAGGCTATACGCCCGAGGCCATTGCCCAATGGGCCCAGGGCGTGCGCAGCTGGACGGGAAGCGAGCGGCCACGCGATGTGTTCGTGTACTTCATCAACGGCGCGAAGGAGCGGGCGCCGGCGGGGGCGATGGAGTTGATCAGGCAGCTGGGACTCGCCTTGCCAAAGGCCGAGCAGGGCACAACACCCGGGTTGTTCTAGACCGTTTCGCGCTGCCTGAAGCCCTGCGGTGGCTCACCGCCATCGGGCACATTGCCCACCACCACGCGCTCCACCTGCGCCTGCGCCGGCCCCTGGTGCGCCCAGTCGACGAGGGCCTGCACGGCCTGTGGAGTGCCCCAGGCGCAGGCCTCCACCCGGCCATCGCTGCGGTTGCGCACCCAGCCCTGCACGCCCAGGCGCTTGGCTGCCTGGGTCATGGACCAGCGGTAGCCGACCCCCTGCACATGGCCGGTGATGAGGAGGTGGCGGGTGATGAGGTTGTCGGAGTCCATGGCCGGCACTGTACCGCGAGCCTTGCAGGGCAGGCACGCCGGGGGCACACTGCCCGTATGAGCACAGCCCCACGCAAGGCCCTGCCCGCCATCGACACCGACCGCTGCACCGGCTGCGGCTGGTGCATCGCCGTGTGCCCGCCGCATGTGCTGTCGCTGCAGGTACAGGGGCCGCACAGCTGGGGGCCCAAGCGATCCAAGCTGCACGACGAGCCGGGCTGCACGGGGTGCGCGCTGTGTGCGGTGCGCTGCCCGTTCGATGCGATACGCATGGTGCGAACCACGGGCCATGCAACGACCGCTTGACGCCCCCCAGGCCGAATCCGCTACACTGGCAGCCATGTCGTACACCTCCATCCACACCGCATTTGCTGCCGCTGCCCCCATGGGCATGGCCATGATGCTGCCTGCGTTCACGCGGGCGATGGGTGCACGAATGATTACCACCATTACCCCCGCGGCCACCTGAGCACGCGCAGGTGGCCGTTTCGGCAGCCACCTGGTGATCGCTCTCCTCTCCTCCCCGGAATGAACGAATGAAACCCAGCTCTGGCAGCTGGGTTTTTTGTTTTGTTCGTTTGTTTTTTGGCTGCTTGGCAGCCAGCAACCCGGAGAAGGAAGCTCTTTATGTACCGCGATCCCGTCCAGTCCCTAGCGCCCCAGCAGCACGACCGCATTGCCAGCACCATGGCCATGCCCGCTGCCACACGCCCGCTGCGCGTGGGCCTGATCGGCATTGGCACGGTGGGTGCGGGCACCTTTCGGGTGCTGGCGCGCAACCAGGCCACCATTGCCGGGCGCGCGGGGCGCGGCATCGAGGTGGTGGTGGTGGCGGCGCGCAACCTGGCGCGCGCCGCCGGCGTGGTGGGCACAGGCGTGGCGCTGACCAATGACCCGATGCAGGTGGCCACCCACCCCGAGGTGGATGTGGTGGTGGAGGCCGCGGGCGGCACCGGCCCGGCGCGCGAGTGGCTGCTTGCGGCCATGGCGGCCGGCAAGCATGTGGTGACGGCCAACAAGGCGCTGCTGGCGGTGCATGGCAACGAGCTCTTCGCCGCCGCGCGCCAGCACGGCGTGGCGCTGGCCTATGAGGGGGCGGTGGCCGTGAGCATCCCCATCATCAAGGCGCTGCGCGAGGGCCTCACGGCCAACCGCATCGAGTGGGTGGCGGGCATCATCAACGGCACCACCAACTTCATCCTGAGCAAGATGCGCGACGAGGACCTGGGGTTTGCAGAGGCGCTTGAGCAGGCGCAGGCCCTGGGCTATGCCGAGGCGGACCCGGCCTTCGACATCGAGGGCGTGGACGCGGCGCACAAGATCACGCTGCTGGCGGCCAACGCCTTCGGCACGCCGGTGCGCTTTGCCGATGCACAGGTGGAGGGCATCACCGCGCTGCAGGGGCTGGACGTGGCCTGTGCCGAGCAGCTGGGCTACCGCATCAAGCTGCTCGGCGTGGCGCGAAAACGTAACGATGGCATGGAACTGCGCGTGCAGCCCGCGCTGGTGCCGGCCACGCACCTGCTGGCGCATGTCAACGGCTCGATGAACGGCATACTGGTCAAGGGCGATGCGGCCGGCGTGACCATGTACTACGGCGCGGGCGCGGGCTCGGAGCAGACGGCATCGGCCGTGATCGCCGACCTGGTGGACGTGGCGCGGCTCGATGGCACCCACGCCGCGCAGCGCGTGCCGCACCTGGGCTTTCACGCCCATGCGGTGGACGAACACCTGACCGTGCTGCCACGCGCCGCTGTGCACACGCGCCACTACCTGCGCGTGCCCGTGCACCTGGCGCAGGACATCGAGGCCGTGGGCGCCTGGCTGGCGGCGCAGCATGTGCCGGTGGTGCAGGTGGCGCTGGCGACCGAGAAATCGCTGCCCCCCGGCAGCGGCGCCCAGGTGCTGGTGCTGACCGATGCGGTGGCCCAGGCCACGGTGGACCTGGCCGTGCATGCGCTGGCAGCGCACCCGGCGGTGGCGGGCGCAGTGACCACGCTGCGGGTGGAGACGCTGGACGCCTGAGGGTTCAGGCGCTGGCGCCCGGCGCGCCCTGCTGCACCAGCGCCGCCATCTCCAGCGCGGCGGGCGTGCCTTCGGCCGTGAGGCCGGCCACCACGCCGGCGCGGTCGGTGTCGGTGCGGTTCTGGCTGACCTTCCACACGCCCTCCCAGCGCTCCACCGCGAGCTCGATGCCGACGATGGCGCGCATCATCTGCTCGATGTAGGCTGGGGGTGCGTCGTCCAGGCGCCAGGGCTCGGGGCGGTGCGCTTCGTGCGCCTCGCTCAGGGTGTGCAATATGGCGCGCAGCGTGGCCGGGTCGTCCTTCAGGGCGGTGAGCTGGCCGTGGGCGTGCACCGTGGCGTAGTTCCAGGTAGGTACCTGCTTGCCGTCGATGGCCTTGGAAGGGTACCAGGTGGGCGAGATGTAGGCCTGCGGCCCGTGGAAGATGGCCACGGCGGTCTGCGGCAGCAGCGGCCATACGCTGTTGGCGCGCGCCACGTGACCGACCAGCGTGCCGTGCTCGCCGCGCGTGGGATCCAGGTACAGCGGCACGTGGTTGGCGTGCAGCGCGCCTTCGCGCGTGATGACCAGCGTGGCCAGCGGCTGGGCACGCACCAGGGACTGCAGCACGGCGGCATCGGCCACGCGGAACTGGCGGTTGGCATTGGCCATGGTTCAGCCCCCTTCGCTCAGTTGCAGCACGGGCGCGCAGTCGATCTGCGTCTTGACCGAGTTGGCCAGGAAGCACGAGGTGTGGGCCTTGTGGTGCAGGTCGTCGAGTTGCTCGGCAGTGGGCGCGTGCGCAGAGTCGAAGCGCGTGACAGGCTTGAGCTGCACGTGGGTGACGACGAGCTGGCCCGCCTCGTTCTTGGCCATGGTGCCCACGGCCGCATCGCTGTAGCTGTCCAACCGGTAGCCCGCGCGGCTGGCGAAGTCCATGAACCACAGCATGTGGCAGCTGGACAGCGCGGCGACGTAGGCCTCCTCGGGGTCGACCGCGGCGGCGTCGGAGTAGGGCAGGGGCACGACGTGGGGCGAGGACGATGCGGCCACGGTGGCGCCGCCGTCGAACTGCCAGGTGTGGGCGCGGTGGTAGCGCTTGTCGAGGAAATCGTCGCTGCCGCGTTGCCAGGTGATGGTGGCGTAGTGCTCTGCCATGGTGGGGATGCTTTCGTGGGGGTGGTGCCTACAATGGTTCTTCAGTTTATGGCGATAAAGAGCCATTGAAGGGGCCAATTCGTGCCAACCGCCAGAGCCAATCCCACCGTGGCCACTGCCACGCTGCGCCAGCAGGTCTACGAGCGCCTGCGCGGCGCCATCGAGCAGGGCAGCCTGCGCGCGGGCACGCGGCTGCCGCCTTCGCGCGAGCATGCTGCGGCGCTGGGCGTGTCACGCAACACGGTGCTGTGGGCCGTGCAGCGCCTGCAGGCCGAGGGCTATGTGGAGGCGCGCGTGGGCGATGGCACCTATGTCTCGCAGGCGGCCGGGGGCGCCACCACCCGCACCCAGCAGCAGTTGGTGGCGCCGCCCAGGGGCCTGTCGCGCCGGGGCCAACTGATTGCCGACACAGCGGCGCGCTGGAACCCGCCGGTGGCAGTGGCGCGGGCCTTTCGCATGGGGGCGCCCGAGGTGGACACCTTTCCCTACGCCGTGTGGGACCGCCTGGCACGCCAGGCCGGCCCCGGCCAGCGCGCGGCGCGCGCGCAGTACCTGGACCCGGCCGGCGACCCGCAGCTGCGCGAGGCGGTGGCGCAGTGGCTGTGGGCCTCGCGCGGCATCCGCTGCGATGCCGGCCAGGTGGTGGTGTGCTCGGGCTCGCAGCAGGCCATCGACCTGATCGCGCGGCTGCTGCTGGACGTGGGCGACGAGGTGCTGGTGGAAGACCCCGGCTACCCCGGCATACGCGCCGCGCTGCTGGGCCACGGCGTGCGGGCCCGGCCCATGGCCATGGACTGCGAGGGCGCCTGCATTGCCGAGGCCACGCAGCGCTGGCCCGGCGCGCACATGGCGGTGGTGACGCCCACGCACCAGTACCCCACGGGCGGGCGCATGGGCCTGGCGCGGCGCCAGGCGCTGCTGCAGTGGGCGCGCACGCACGATGCCTGGGTGGTGGAGGACGACTACGACGGCGAGTTCCAGTACGGCGCGCAGCGCGTGCCGGCGCTGTGCAGCCTGCCGGGGTCGGAGCGGGTGCTGTACGTGGGCACCTTCTCCAAGACATTGCACCCGGGCTTGCGCCTGGGCTTCATCGTGGCGCCGCCGGCGCTGGTGCAGCCGTTTGCCATGGCGCGTGCCATCACCGATCGGCATGCGCCCGGCGATGCGCAGGCAGTGCTGGCGCAGTTCATTGCCGAGGGGCACCTGCTGCGCCACCTGCGCCAGATGCGCGAGCTGTACCAGGCACGCCAGCAGGCCCTGCGCGATGCGCTGGCCGATGCCAGCGACGGCGCGTTGCAGCTGGCCGCCAGCGACCGGGGCATGCATCTGCTGTGCGAACGCGCGCCGGGCAGCGACGACGAGGCCCTGTGCCGCCAGGCCCAGGCGGCGGGGGTGATGTTGGCGCCGCTGTCGCGCTATGCGATGGAGTCGCAGCGGCGGGGCTGGCTGTTTGGCTACGCGGGCTTTGATGTGCCGGAGATCAAGTCAGCAGCCCGCATCGTGGGCAAGCTCGCCCAGCGCCTGCCAGGCGCCTGATCACTCCGCGCTTTTCCACCAGCCTTGCGACAGGGCGGGGTTGCGGATGTCCAGGCGCTCGCCCATCACCGGTGCCACCAGGGGCACGTTGCCGGCCGCGGCCAGTTGGGTGATGCGATCGAAGGGCTCGTGCCAGGGGTGCAGGGCCAGGTCGAAGGTGCCGTTGTGGATGGGCATCATGTGGTGGCCGCGCACGTCGCGGTGGGCCTGCAGGCTTTCCTCGGGCTGCATGTGCACGTCGGGCCACTGGGCGTCGTAGGCACCGGTTTCGACCATAGTCAGGTCGAACGGGCCATAGCGCTCGCCGATGGCCTTGAAGCCGTCGAAATAGCCAGTGTCGCCGCTGAAGAAGATGCGCGTGTCGCCGGCCAGGATGACCCACGAGGCCCACAGCGTGCGGTTGCCGTCCGACAGGGTGCGGCCCGAGAAGTGCTGGGCCGGGGTGGCGACGAACTTCACGCCGCCCACGCTGGTGCCCTGCCACCAGTCGAACTGCTGCACCTTGGCGGCCGGCACGCCCCAGGCGATGAGGCGGTCGCCCACGCCCAGCGGGGTGAGGAAATGCTCGACCTTGGGCGCCAGCTTCTGGATGGCGTCGAAATCGAGGTGGTCGTAGTGGTCATGCGAGAGCACCACGCCGGTAATGGGCGGCAGCTCGTCGATGGTGAGCGGCGGCGCGTGGAAGCGCTTGGGCCCGAGGAACTGAAAGGGCGAGGCGCGCTCGGAGAACACCGGGTCGGTGAGCCAGAACTTGCCGTCAAGCTTGAGCAGCATGGTCGAATGGCCCAGGCGCCACAGGCTCTGGTCGGGCGCTGCCAGCACGTCGGCCTGGGTGAGCGGCTTGACCTCGATGGGCTTGGCGGGCACGGTGTTGGCCGGCTTGTCGGTGGCAAAGCGCCAGAAGATGGCCACCGTCTTGAAGAAGCCGGGCGCCTGGCGCGGAGCAACGTTGCGGAACTTGCCGTCCACGTACTGGGGCGACTGCTCGTACGAGGCAGAGGGCAGGTTGGCACAGGAGAGGATGCTGTAGGCCATGGCGGTGATTGCGGTGAGGATGAGGAGGATGCGGGGCACGCGGCGGAACATGGGGGACTGCCTTTTCTGAAAAGTGCACTGCACAGTGTAGTGTTGTTTTGAAAAAAGTAAACTCCCCGGTGTAAAATTTCGGCTATGAGCCCCATAGCCCCGCCCACGACTCCTGCCACCCGCCTAACCGACCGCAAGCGCGAGGCCATCGTGCAGGCTGCCATTGCGGAGTTCCGCGAGCATGGCTTTGCCGGCACCAGCATGGACCGGGTGGCTGCGGCGGCCGATGTCTCCAAGCGCACGGTGTACAACCACTTTCCGAGCAAGGACGAGCTGTTCGAGGCCATCCTGGGCCAGCTGTGGGAGCGCGGCCATGCGCTGCCCGAGATCCGCTACGACACCGCGCAGCCCCTGCGCGCACAGTTGCTGGCGCTGCTGGAGCAAAAGATGCAGTTGCTCAATGACGCAAGCTTCATCGACCTCTCGCGCGTGGCCATGGCCGAGCTGATGCACACGCCCGAGCGCGCCCGCGCCCTGGTGGAACGCCTGTCCGAAAAGGAGGAAGGCCTGCCGCAGTGGATGCGCGCCGCCCAGCAGGACGGCCGCCTGCGCACCGGGGTCGACGCCCACTACGCGGCCCACCAGCTGCATGGCATGGTCAAGTCCTTCGCCTTCTGGCCCCAGCTGGCCATGGGCCAGCCGCCGCTGGCGCCCGCCGTGCAGCAGCAGGTGCTGGCAGATGCGGTGGACATGTTCCTGGGCTTCTACGCCGTGGCCGCGCCGGGCTGACGCCCACGGCGTATGCTGCCGGCCCATGGCACTGCAGCAACAACAACCCTCCCAGATCCTCTTCCTCCCGGGCGTCGGTAGCGACCCGCAGTTCTGGCAACCTGTGTCCAGCTTGCTGGACCACCCGGCCACCCGCCGGCTGATGGGCTGGCCGGGCTTCGGCCCGGTGCCGGCCGACCCCGGTGTGCGCGGGATGGCGGACCTGGTGGCGCGGGTGGTGGATGCCATCGACCGGCCCACGGCGCTGGTCGCGCAGTCCATGGGCGGCATCGTGGCCATCCAGGCGGCCCTCCAACGTCCTGACCAGGTCACGCACCTGGTGCTGGCTGCCACCTCGGGCGGCGTCGACATGTCCGCCCATGGCGCGCAGGACTGGCGGCCGGCCTTCACCCAGGCCCACCCCACCGTGCCGCGCTGGTTTGCCGACTCCCGCGAGGACCTGACCGGCGCCATGGCCGATGTGGCGGCGCCCACGCTGCTGCTGTGGGGCGATGCGGACCCGATCAGCCCCTTGAGCGTGGGCCAGCGCCTGCAGGCGTTGCTGCCGCACAGCTGGCTGCAGGTGGTGCCCGGTGGCGCACACGACCTGGCGAACCGGCATGCGGCGCAGGTGGCGCCCCTGATCGCAGTGCATCTGCGCGGCGGTCACTGACTTTGCACTACGCTCGGAGCATGGCTTTCAGCGTCGCACCAACAAACAACATGCCCATTGCTCCCTACCTCGATACCGCACCCGTGCTCGGCACCGGCGTCTTCCTCCACGACTCGGCCCAGGTGATCGGTGACGTCACCCTCGGCAAGGATGCCTCGGTGTGGTGCAACGCCGTGCTGCGCGGCGATGTGAACCGCATCGTGGTGGGCGAGGCCACGAACGTGCAGGACCTGACCATGGGCCATGTCTCACACCGCAATGCCGCCAAGCCCGAGGGCTCGCCGCTGATCATCGGCAGCCACGTGACCATAGGCCATGCGGTGATCCTGCACGGCTGCCGCATCGGTGACGAGTGTTTGATCGGCATGGGCTCGATCGTCATGGACGACGCGGTGATCGGCGACCGCGTGATGCTCGGCGCGGGCAGCCTGGTGTCGCCCGGCAAAGTGCTGGAGAGCGGCTACCTGTATATTGGCCGGCCCGCCGTGCGCCAGCGTGCGCTGACGGACCAGGAGATCGCCTACCTGCGTTATTCGGCCGAGCACTATGTGCGCGTGAAGAACAACTACCTGGCGGGCACGCCGGATGCGGCGGTGGAGCCGCCCCAGCCGCTGTAACCGTCAGAAGGAGGCAGACGCCCCCTCTGGCAAGGGTTAAGGGCCTGGCGGGATAATCGGCCACTTCTTCCACGATTCCCCACGAGGCGGCACTGCATCGCCCTGACCGCCCCCACCATGTCTGCCCCACCGCTTCGCGTCCTGTCCGTCATCCCGCCGATGACGCAACTGAACACGCCCTACCCGTCGACGGCCTACCTCACGGGCTTTCTGCGCTCGCGCGAGATCACGGCGGTGCAGGAAGACCTTGCGCTGGCCCTGGTGCTGCAGTTGCTGTCGCCCGATGGCCTGCGCGCCGTGGCGGCCAAGGTGGCTGCGCTGCCGGCCAAGAAGCACAGCCCCGCCGTGCAGGCCTTTGCGGCGCAGCGCGACCGCTACCTGGCGACCATTGCGCCGACCATCGCCTTTTTGCAGGGGCGCGACACCACGCTGGCGCACCGCATCGTGGGGCGCAACTTTCTGCCCGAGGGGCCGCGCTTCGCCACGCTCGATGTGTACGTGGACGACGAGGGCGGCGACCCGCTGGGCTGGGCCTTCGGCGCCCTGGGCCTGCACGACCGGGCCAAGCACCTAGCCACGCTTTACCTGAACGACCTGGCCGACGTGCTGCGCGATGCAGTGGACCCGCGCTTCGAGTTCGTGCGCTATGCCGAGTCGCTGGCGGGCAGCCAGCCCACCTTCGAGCCGCTGGCTGCCGCCCTGGCCGGGCCGCTGAACCTGGTGGACGAGACCCTGCGCACGCTGGCCCTGGCCGCAGTGGAGCGCCATGCACCCACGGTGGTGCTGCTGTCGGTGCCGTTCCCTGGCGCGGTGTACGCGGCGTTTCGCATTGCGCAGGCGATCAAGGCGACGCACCCGCACATCGTCACCGTGCTGGGCGGCGGCTTCGTGAACACCGAGCTGCGCGACCTGACCGAGCCGCGCGTGTTCGACTACTTCGACTACGTGTCGCTGGACGCGGGTGAGCGCCCGCTGCTGGCGCTGCTGGAGCATGTGCAAGGCCAGCGCGGGCGCCAGCGCCTGGTGCGCACCTTCGTGCGCGATGCGGACACGCAGGCCGTGCGTTACATCAACATGCAAGAGGCGGACATCGCCTTTGCCGAGGTGGGTACGCCCACCTGGGACGGGCTGCCGCTGGACAAGTATTTGTCGCTCTTGGACATGCTCAACCCCATGCACCGCCTGTGGAGCGACGGGCGCTGGAACAAGCTCACCGTGGCGCACGGCTGCTACTGGAAGAAGTGCAGCTTCTGCGACGTGAGCCTCGATTACATCAGCCGCTACGAGGGTGCCTCGGCCAGCGTGCTGGCAGACCGCATCGAGGCCATCGTGCGCGAAACAGGGCAGACGGGTTTTCACTTCGTGGACGAGGCGGCGCCGCCCAAGGCGCTCAAGACCCTGGCCACCGAGCTGATCGAGCGCAACGCGGGCATCTCGTGGTGGGGCAACATCCGCTTCGAGAAAACCTTCACGCCCGAACTGGCAGAGCTGCTGGCCGACAGCGGCTGCATCGCCGTCTCGGGCGGGCTCGAAGTGGCGTCGGACCGGCTGCTGGACCTGATGAAGAAGGGCGTCTCGGTGGACCAGGTGGCGCGCGTGACGCGGGCCTTCACCGACGCGGGCATCCTCGTGCACGCCTACCTGATGTACGGCTTTCCCACGCAGACCGCGCAGGACACGGTGGACGCGCTCGAGTACGTGCGCCAGCTGTTCGCCAACGGCTGCATCCAGAGCGGCTTCTTCCACCGCTTTGCCTGCACCGTGCACTCGCCCGTGGGCAAGGCGCCCGAAGAGTACGGCGTGACGCTGGAGCCCCTGCCGCCGGTGAGCTTTGCCAAGAACGACATCGGCTTTCACGACCCCACGGGCGTGGACCACGATGCCCTGGGCGGTGCGCTCAAGAAAGCGATCTACAACTACATGCACGGCATCGGCCTCGAAGAGGACGTGCGCAGCTGGTTCCCCTTCAAGGTGCCCAAGACCACGGTGCAGCGCAACCGCATCGAGAAAGCGCTGCAGCAGCGGGGTTGATGCCCCGGGGGATATTTCAGTGATCCATTGCGCCATGCACCGCCCACGGTGCATGAAACTGGCGCGGCCAAGGCCAGTGCCCCCGCGCAAGGGCCGCCCCGCCGCGCTGGGGGCGTCCCCCTTCCAGGGGGAAGGCGTGAAGCGACTCAGGGGGTAGCCATAAACGCGAGGATGTCGTTGAAGTCCTTGCGGTCCTTGGGCGTCTGGTACTTGTACGCAGCGAACGACTCCTGGAGCATGCCGGTCAGCCGGTCGCGGTTCTCCCGCAGTTCAGCCTTCCAGGCCGGGTCCCGCACCAGCAGCTTGAAGATGGCGAGCTTGCCGTCCAGGTTCTCGTGCATGGCGTCGAACGAGGTGACCGTGAACTCCAGCAGATTGGCCAGTTTAGGCAGACCGCGGGTGCTCGCACCCTTGTCCAGCAGCGATTGCACGATCTTGGCCTGGTGGTAGTAGATGGCGATCTCGATGGGGTAGCTGGTCTTCGAAGATCCCTTCTCGCGCACGTCAGGATCGGCACCGTGCTGTAGCAGCAGGTCCACGATCTTGGGCGCCGAGAACCGGCAAGCCTCGTACAGGTTCGGGTAACCCTTGTGCGGCAGGTTGGGGTCGGCGCCATGTTCCAGCATGAGCTGCACGACCTTCACGCGCTTGTCGGTGATGGCCTTGTTCAAGCAGGAATAGCCGGAGGAGAACTTGCTGTTCGGGTCAGCCCCTTTCTCCAGCAGGGCCTGCACGGTGGCCTGGTTCTTGGAGAAGCCGATGGCGCGGATGAAGGCATAGGTCGGGTCGTTCTGCTCGCGCTCGGCGGCTTCGATGGCCCTGCCCACGCGGCCCAGCTGGGCGGTCGGGGCCAGGGTCTTCATCAGCGCCACCACGTCGGCGGGCGGCTTCTTTTTGCCGTCGATGAAGCCGTATTCGAGCTTGCGCGCCACTTCGTCATCGACCAGTTCCGCCTGCAGGGTGTGGCAGACCTTGGACAGGGGGCCGATGAAGTCCCCGACATCGGTGGAGCCTGAGGTGAAGGCTGCATCGATCACCCGGCCCGAGCGCTCGCAGTGGTCGAAGCCCAAGTGGTCCGTGGGGTGGATGGTGATCTTGCGGGCGGCGCAGAAGGCCTTGATGGCGGCTTCGAGCGCGGCGCCATCGGGCGTGGTGCTGAAGACGGCGTGCAGGGCATCGGCATCGGTGTCGTTCCTGCAGACCAGGGTGAATCGCGTCGTGTATTCCATGTTCCCTCAAGTATTGGTTTTTTGCAGGCATCATATTTCTATGCAGACAGTTCGCCCGCCCTTCACCGCCGCCATCTTCGACATGGATGGCCTGCTCATCGATTCGGAGCGCGCCACCCTGCGCGCCTGGACCGAGGCAGCGCTGACACTGGGCGTGGTGCTGCGCGAGCCCGACTATCTGCAGGTCGTGGGCAAGGCGGCGCAGGATTCCGATGCCATTTTGCAGATGCACCTGGGCGGGGTGGTGCCGTTCGAGCAGGCCCTACTGGCCGTGCGGGCGGCGCTGGAGGAAGGGGAGGGCCGAGAGCTGCTCTTTCCACTCAAGCCCGGTGCGGCATCGCTGCTCGCGCAGTTGCAGGCCGCAGGCATTCCGTGCGCGGTGGCCTCGTCGTCGCGCACCGACGAGATCGCGCAGCGCCTCGCGCGCGTGGGCGTGCTGCAGCACTTCGCAGCCGTGGCCGGAGGCAATGAGGTGCTGCGCGGCAAGCCCGACCCGGCCCTGTATGCACTGGCTGCCGCGCGCCTGGGCGTGGAGCCGGCGCAGTGCCTGGCCTTCGAGGACAGCCACAACGGTGGCTGTGCCGCCCTGGCCGCCGGCATGGGGCTGGTGGTGGTGCCGGACCTGCTGCAGCCAGCGCCCGAGGTGGCGCAGGCCTGCGTGGCCGTGCTGGGTTCGCTGGAAGAAGCCCTGCCGCTGGTGCCGCGCTGGTTCGCGCCGGGTGCCAGCAGCTGACCGTCAGATGTTGGTCTGCGCCTCGGCTTCTAGCACCTTGCGGCGGGCCATGGCCAGGTTGGCGCGGCTGCGGTCGAGCACGTAGTAGATGAACAGGCCGTCGTGCTTTTCCACCGGGCGGATGATGTGGTACTGCTGGGTCAGCGTGATCAGGATGTCCTCGATGCTGCCCGCCAGGCCCAGCGACTTCATGGTCTTCATCTTGGCGCGCACGACCTCGGTGTTGCCGGCGGCGGCCAGCTCCAGGTCCAGGCCAGTGCCCACGGATTCGAGCAGCATGCCGCTGTTGTAGTCCACCAGCGCGGCGCACATGGCGCCCTCGGTCTGCATGAGCTGGTTCAGGAGTTCTTTGGGGGTGAATGCCATGGCGTGGTCTCCGGTGGTAGTGGAACAGGGAACGGAACTACAAAGACGGGGCGCTGCCCGGTTGCGGCGTGGCAGCGCAAGCGGCAACCACCTGGTCCGCCGTGTTGCGGCAGCTCCAGAGCAGCTTGCCCAGCAGCGACGATTCGTTGGTGACCACGGTGAGCACCAGGTCGCCCGAGGGCACGGGGAGGTTCATCGAGACGATGTGGCCGCTGCCCGATTCAAGAATCAGCCGCTCGGGCGCACTGTGCCCGGCCTCACGCGTCATGGCGCCGGCCAGCGCACTGAGCGAGCCGGACATGGCCGAGAGCCGGTCGGCGTCCTGGCTGTCGGAAAGCGTGGAGGCCACCGTGAAGCCGTCGGCACTGGCCAGGGTGGCGCTCAGAATGCCGGGCGTGCCACGCTGCAGCTCGCCCAACAGTTCGGCCAGCTGGGCAATGGTGACCAGGCGCAGCGCCGTGCCGGCAGACGAAAAGCCCAGGGTGCTGCCAATGCTGTTACTCATGTTCGATCTCCGCCATGCTCACCAGGACCGACAGCAAGAGGCGCACGTCGGCATCGCGCCGCACGTCCACCTCGAGCACGGGGGGGTTGTATCCGAGGGCGCCCAGCTGCTCGCAGTAGTCCACGATGCCGGGCGAGGGGTGCGTGTCGAGCCGGCCCACGCCGACCACGGTGCGCCGCGCCGGCACGTGGGGTGCAAAGGCCTTGAGGTAGCGCGCCACCTCGCCCACGGGGTCGGGCTGCGAGTTGTCGGCCAGCACGATCAGGCCGAAGGCGCCCGCGCCCAGGATGTCCCACATGAAGCGAAAGCGCTCCTGCCCGGGCGTGCCGAAGAGCTTGAGCACCCACTGGTCGCCCAGGCGGCATTCGCCGTAGTCGAGCCCCACGGTGGTCATGGTCTTGCCGGGCATGGACAGCTCGGCGCCGCCGGTGATGGGTACGTCGGTGGAGAGAACCTCGCCATCGCTGATGGCGCGGATCGCGGTGGTCTTGCCGGCGCCCATGGGCCCCGTGAAGACGATCTTGAGATCGCGGGAGGTGCCTGCGGACACAGCAGGTGCAGGGGAGGGCATCACCATAGCTTGAGCCGTTCACGCAGGTTGCCGAGCCAGCCCGGTGGGCCGGCTGCGGTCGGTGGATTGGGAGGCTTCGCGGCGCCCACGGCGGCTGGCACCGCCGCAGACTGGGCGGGGGCAGATGCGGCCCCGGCGCTGCCTTCGTCCACCGCCAGCCCCAGCGCCAGGCAGGCTTCGAGGAACCAGCGCACGGTGGCCTCTGGCACGCCGCTCTTGGCGCAGGCCTGCTCGTAGCTCAGCGCCTGGCTGGTCAGCAGCGCCGCCAGGCGGGGATGGCCTGCGGCGGTGAGGCCCACCGCATCGGGCCAGCGCGAAAGCCGGTAGTGGCCGGTGCGCTCGGGGGCGCTGGCACCCGTCTGCGCCAACCGCATGGCCAGGCCCCACAGCAGGTGGCGCAGGCTGTGGGCGGGCACGGATCGGATGAGCTCTTCCTCCACCGGGCTGACGCGGTGCGGCTCGCCCAGCGCATAGGCGCCCGATAGCAGCACGTCCATGGGCATGGAGGTATGCACCAGCTGCTGCACGAAGTCGAACACTATCTGCTGGCCCGCGCTCATGGGCACCACGGCGCGGCGGCGCTCGGCCGTGCGGGTGCGCTCGCCCAGCAGCTCGAACAGGGCGCGCTGGCCCTTGACCGGGTCGAACTGCGACACGCCGTACACCCGCTGGGTGGCCGACTGCAGGACGGCGATGACGTTGGTCATGCGCAGCGGGGTGGCCACCGTGAGATCGGCCGTGGTTTCCAGCGCCGCCCCCACATCCTCGGGGTCCATCACGCGCACGGTGATGCACGGGGCATGGAAGCGGTAGGGCCAGTGGCCGGGAACGAAGACCACGTTGCACTCGGCCAGTTGCTCGCTGAACCGCGCCCGGATGTTCACCCCACCTTCGAGCAGCCGAACCAGTGCGCGCAACACCAGCTGGTCCTTCTGCGCAATGTCCTGGGTACCGATGACAAGCCCCTCGCCCATACCAGTCAAGCCCCCTGTGCAGGATGGCGCTCGTGAAGGCGGCTATGGATGGCCAGGCCCTCGCTCGAAGCAGGAAGATCAGGAGCAGAAACGGCGAGTGCGGGACCTGGGCGGTGTTGCATCGCTGGGGCGGCCTCTCGGTTGTTGTATGCGGTGGCAACTGAGACGGCAGCTCCCCTGAGCAACCTGAATCCAACGTGGCAGTTCCGCTGTCGTGAGCCCCGGAACAGGTTCCATGGGCCGGTAGACCGGTGACTTTGCGGACCCGCCTTTCGCGCGGGGGTGCCGTTTCAGTATTTTTTCAGTATAGGGGAATGGGTTGCGCTGGCAAACCATTGATTGCCACGCCGCAACGCTCGCTCGTGGCGGGCGATTCGCAGGTGTTGCGCCGATGCACCGCTTGGCGGCACCGCTGGCGCAATGCCTGGCTACTTCTGCTTCTGGTAGGCCTTGTCGGATGGGGGGCCGCGGTCCGTGTCCTGCAGGCCGCGCTGCACATCGCGGTAGGCCTGCTGCACTTGTGCGTCGGGCTTGCCGTGGGTCATGTCCACCGACTGGTCGCGCTCATGGGGCAGCTTGGGGCTTTCTTCCTGGGGGACGTTCTGCGCATCGGCATCGCCGCTGGTCGGGGTGCTGGCCGTCTGGCGTTTGGTGGTGTCCACCGAGGGTTCGTTCTTCTGGCGGTCGGCGGTGGTAGGCATAGGGTTCTCCTGGGCGCCACGGGGGCGCAATGGGTTTCGTCCTCCATCGTAGGCATGCCCCGCAGCCTGCGGTGTAGGCCCATACCCCATGCGCGCGACAGGCCGCACTACCCCCCAAAACACTGTATGCCCAACCATATGCCACACTCTCGTCCTTATGTCTTCAACAGAGTGGGCCCAGGCGGCCCTGCAGTCGTTCGATGCGGTGGTGCAGGCCACCCCGGGGTTCCGCAGCCGGGGTGGGCAGCGGCGCATGGCCGAGCAGGTGGCACAGACCTTCAGCCAGGCCACGCTGGGCAAGGTGGACGAGGAAGCGGGCGATGCTGCGCCCACCCGTTCCATCGCCGTGATCCAGGCCGGCACGGGCGTGGGCAAGTCGCTGGCCTACTGCGCGCCGGCCATTGCCATGGCGCTGTCGCGGGGCACCCGGGTGCTGATATCCACCGCCACGGTGGCGCTGCAGGAGCAATTGGTCAACAAGGACCTGCCCGCACTGGCACTGCTGCTGCCCCAGCCCTTCAAGTTTGCGCTAGCCAAGGGACGTGGGCGCTATGTCTGCAAGCTCAAGCTCGACCGCCTGGCCGGCACCGGCGAGGCCGAGGAGGTGATGGACGACGACCTGTTTGCCGAGGAAGAGGCTGCGGCCCGGGCCAAGCGCCCGCGCCAGGAGACCGAGGCACGCATCCAGTTCTACTCGGCCATGTCGCAGACCCTGGGCAAGGGCGGGTGGGACGGAGACCGTGACAGCCTGGACACGCCACCCGAGCCCGAAGTGTGGAGCGCCGTGGCGGCCGAGGGGGCCTCGTGCACCGGCAAGCACTGCCCGGCGTTCAGCCAGTGCACCTACTATGACAAACGCAAGGAGCTGATCGGCGCCCAGGTGATCGTGGCCAACCATGACCTGCTGCTGTCGTCCCTGGGCGCGCGCGTGCTGCCCGAGCTGGACAACTGCCTGCTGGTGCTGGACGAGGCCCACCACCTGCCCGCAACGGCCCTCGACCAGTTCGCCTGCAGCATGGACCTGAGCCGCGTGACCTGGATAGAGCGCCTTGCAAGCCGGGGCCTGCGCATCGGCGCGTTGCTGGAGGTGGAAGAAATCGCCGACATCCCCAAGCACTCGGGCCAGTTGCGCCAGACGCTGCAGGACCTGGCGCGCATCGTGATGGATGTTTACGGCCCGGCCCTCAAGAGCCAGAAGGACGCCTGGGGCCCGGCCCGCGTGCGCGTGCCGCGCGGTGTGCTGCCCGAGCAGCTGATCGCCCCGCTGGGCCTGCTGGCTGCCAGCGCCGATGGTTTTCTCGAAGCGCTGCGCGCCATTTCCAAGTCCCTGCGTGCCGAGATGCGCGACAAGCCCGACGAGGCGCGACGTCTGTCCACCCTGTACGCGCAGATCGGCATGCTGGCGCCGCGCCTGGAAGAGCTGCACGCCACCGCCCAGCTGCTGCTGCAAGATGCGCCCGAGGGCGCGGTGCCAGCCGCCAAGTGGTTCACGCTGGAGGTGGAGGGCGACTTCATCGTGGTGAAGGCGCATGCCAGCCCCATATTGCCCGGCACCACGCTGCGCAACCACCTGTGGAGCGCGGTGCGCGGCGCGGTGCTGACCTCGGCCACGCTCACCAGCTGCGGGCACTTCGAGTTCTTCATGCGCGAGTCGGGCCTGCATGGCGATGCGGCCGCCACCACGCTGGAGGTGCCGAGCCCCTTCAACTACGCCGCCCAGGGCACGCTGATAGCGGCCGAAACCCGGGCCGACCCCAAGAATGCCGCCGCCTTCACGGCGGAGATGGTGGACGCGCTGCTCTACGACATCGCCAACGTCGAGTACGGCGCGCTGGTGCTGTTCACCTCGCGCGAGCAGATGCGCCAGGCCGTGGAGGCCCTGCCCACCGCCATGCGCAGCGTGGTGCTGGTGCAGAACGCGCTGCCGCGCACGCAACTGCTCAAGCGCCACCGCGAGCGCGTGGCCGATGGGCAACCCTCGGTCATCTTCGGCATGCAGTCCTTCGGCGAGGGGCTGGACCTGCCGGGGCGGCTGTGCGAGTCGGTGTTCATCACCAAGCTGCCCTTCGCCCCGCCCGACGACCCGGTGGGCGAGGCCCGCGCCGAATGGCTGCGCGCCGTGGGGCGCGACCCCTTCAGCGAGCTGGTGGTGCCGGCCACCGCGATCCGCCTGGCCCAGTGGGTGGGCCGCGCCATCCGCACCGAGGAAGACCAGGCCCATGTGTACTGCTACGACAAGCGGCTCATGAACACCTCGTACGGGCAGCGCCTGCTCAAGGGCCTGCCGCCGTTTGCACTGGAGCAGCGCAGGCCGCGCTGAGCAGCGCCCCCCTTTGCCGCCATGCGGCACCGACCCTCTCTCCAGAAAAGAAAGAAAGCCTTCCATGACCCGCGCCATTCCCGCCTGCCCCCAATGCGGCCTGGAGAACACCTACCCCGATGGCAACGGCAGCCATGCCTGCCCGGACTGCAGTTTTGAATGGCCCATGGTGGCCGAGGCGGCAGAGACCGACGAGACCGACGAGGCCGGGAGCGACGGCACCGTGCGCGATGCCCATGGCAACCCGCTGGCCGACGGCGACGCCGTCATCCTGGTGAAGGACCTCAAGGTCAAGGGCTCGTCATCCACCCTCAAGAAGGGCACCAAGATCAAGGGCATCCGCCTGGTCGACGGCGCCGATGGCCACAACGTGGACTGCAAGACGGACCTGGGCAGCCTGCTGCTGAAGTCGGAGTTTCTGAAGAAAGCGTGATCGATTCCGGCTGAGGCGTCGCACTGCGAGGCGCTGCTGTCAGACAATGCCCTCCCCAAGCCGGGCCGGGGGACGACGCCCGCCACGCGCCATGCCGCCTACAGTGAATTTTTACCCATTCACTATCTGCCGGAGGCACCCCCATGGAACACGACACCCCTGCCCGCGAAACGCTGTGGAAGCTGATCAAGGACATCAAATTCGGCATGCTCACGCACCGCCATGCCAACGGCATGCTGCATGCGCACCCGCTGACCACGCAGAACCGCAGCATCGACGAGCAGTCGCTGCTGTACTTCTTCATCCCCCGCAGTGGCGAACTCTATGGCCGCCTGCTGACCGATGGCCAGGTGAACGTGTCGTACGCCGACCCCGGCGATGACAGCTATGTGTCCCTGTCGGGCCAGGCCAGCTTCGTCGAAGACCTGGCACAGAAGGAAGCCCTATGGTCACCCATGGCCAAGGCCTGGTTTCCTGCGGGCCACACCGACCCCAACCTGGCGTTGCTGGCCGTGCGCGTCGGCCATGCCGAGTACTGGGACGTCAAGGAAAGCAAGATGGTGCAGCTTTACAAGATGGCCAAGGCCGCCATCACCGGCGAGCAGCCACGTGACCTGGGCGAGCACAAGGAACTGACGCTGTCCTGAGGCAGCGCCTCCCGCTGGTGCGCCCCGCTTCCCGTCGGGCGCACCGTTCATCCCCGGACTACAGGAGATTTGGCATGAGCAGCAAGGAAAACCAGACCGACGACGACCTGAATGCCACCAGCGACGGCAGCGGCAAGGTGGCCAACGCCCACAACAGCGCAGGCGACAAGACCACGCAGATCAACCAGGGCCGCCGCACGCCAGAGAGCCGTGGTGACCGCGATACCCACCTGGGCAGCGGCAACCAGGGGCAATCGCGCCAGGGCGGGGCTGGCAGCAGCAGCGGTGGTGGGAGCCGCGGCGCGGGCTGACGCTGCGCACAGCCGCCACGCACCAGAAAGGGCCCTTGGGCTCTTTCTTTTTGATGGCTGGCCCTTGAAAACGCCGGTGCACCATCTATTTACCATCCATATGGATGGCAAACGACGGCCAAAAGGCACTATGACCCCTACTTCCAACACCTCCCTGACCTTGCGCAGCAAGGTCCCCGATTCGGAAAAGATCACCATCAACCTCGGCTATGTGGACCTGGGGCACATCGATCTGCTGGTATCGGAGGGCTTCTACGCCAACCGCACGGATTTCATCCGCACCGCCATTCGCAACCAGCTGAGCACCCAGAACGAGGAGGTGCGCCAGGTGGTGGCACGCAAGATGCTCGTACTGGGACTGCAGCGTTTTGGCCGCACCGACCTGGAGGCCGTGCAGGCCGCAGGCCAGACGCTGGAGATCCGGGTGCTGGGCCTGGCCAGCATCGAGGACGACGTGCCGCCGGCGCTGGCGCAGGCGACGATCGCCTCGGTCACCGTGCTGGGGGCGTTCCACGCCAGCCCGGCGGTGAAGGCCGCGCTGGCCGGCCGCATCGGTTGAGGCGCCCGCACCGCACATACCAGGCGCCGGAGAGGCCCCAACGCTCCGTACGGAGACAACCGCACACCGTGGCGGGGTGCACAACGCACCACAACGGCGATTTTTGATCCCTCTTGCAGACCGGCCCTTTCCAACGGCGGCATCCCGAGACAAAAAAGCAGACGGCACCGGCCGGCCCTGGGCCCCGGTGCCAAGAACGGCGCATGGCCAGCGGGCCCCGCCCCCACAAGATGACCCAAGGATCCCCCATGGACTGGAACCCCCATTTCAAAAAATTGCTCGGCAATGCCACCGACCTGGTGCGCAACGGCCAGCTGGCCGACGCCACCCGCGCCATCCAGCAGGCCCTGGGTGGTGCCATGGCCGGGCCGGCAACGGCCACGGCACCCCATGCGGGTGCCACCCTGCGCAGCGAGACAGCCCAGCAGCCGCCGGCCGCAGCACGGCCCGGCCCGAGTTGGCGCACCGGCTTTGCCGGGGCCGATGTGGAGGATGTGGCGGTGATCGACCTGCCGGCCGAGGATGCGGCCAGCGCGCCAACCTCGCGCAGCGAGCCCTCGGCGCCCAGCCCGCGCAAAACCCCGACCGGCCGACCGGCCGAGCTGCCCGGCAGTTTCACGCGCGTGGCTTTTGCACTCGCGGGAGCACCGCAGGACCACTACTACCTGTATGTACCGCCCGGCGCCAGCGCCGGCGCCCCGATGCCCCTGGTGCTGATGCTGCATGGCTGTACGCAAAACCCCGAGGACTTTGCCCTCGGCACCGGCATGAACACAGCGGCCGCGCCGGCCAACGCCCTGGTGCTCTATCCGGCCCAGCCCCAGAGCGCCAACCCCAATGGCTGCTGGAACTGGTTTCGCCCACAGGACCAGCAGCGCGGCGCTGGAGAGCCGGCCGTGCTGGTGGCCATGGTGCGCGAGGTGATGGCACGCCACCCGGTGGATGCGCAGCGCGTGTACGTGGCGGGCCTGTCGGCCGGCGGCGCCATGGCGGCTCTGCTGGGGCGCGAATACCCCGAGCTGTTTGCCGCCGTGGGCGTGCATTCGGGCCTGCAGGCCGGTGCTGCAAACAACGTGATGGGCGCGCTGTCGGCCATGAAGAACGGCGCCAAACTCTCCGGCGCCAGCCCGTTCGCACCTGCGCCACCACCGGTGCAGACCGGGGCCACGCCGCCCGTGATCGTGTTCCACGGCGATGCCGACGCCACCGTGCACGCGCGCAACGGCGAGCAATTGGTGGAGGCGGCCCTGGCCGGTGCCACGGGCGCTGTGCAGGAGGACGTGCGCACCGGCCGCTCGGCCAGCGGGCAAGGCTACACGCGCACGGTGTACCGCGCTGGCAACGCCATGGTGGCGGAACACTGGGTGCTGCACGGTGGCGGCCACGCCTGGGCCGGTGGCGATGCGCGCGGCAGCCACACCGATCCCCGGGGCGTGTCGGCCGCGCAGGAGATGCTGCGCTTCTTCCTGGAGCACCCCAGGGGCTGATCGGCAGGCGCCAACGGAATGGGTGGTGCCCACTGTGCTTACAGAGTACTGCGGGGCATTCGGTTTATCCTGCAGGCCCGCGCGACGCCGCCCGCTTCTTCAGGAGCCCCCACCCGTGCCTTCCAGCCACCCCATCGCATGCCGCTGCGGACAGGTCCGCGGACTCGTCCAGCCCACCGCGCCCTCCACCCGCTGCGTCTGCTACTGCCGAGACTGCCGGGCGTTTGCGCGCCACCTGGGGGCACAGGCCGACGTGCTGGACGCGTTCGGCGGTTCCGAGGTCATCCAGGTGCCTGCAGCGAACGTCACCTTCACCCAGGGCCAGGAGTCGCTGGCCTGCCTGCGCCTGACGGACAAGGGCATGCTGCGCTGGTATGCCGCGTGCTGCAACACGCCCATCGGCAACACCATGGCCGACCGACGCATGGGGTTCACCGGCCTGGTCCACACCAGCGTGCGTGGCGCATCGCTGGACGCCAGCTTCGGCCCGGTGACCATGCGCACCCAGGTCAAGAGTGCACTGGGCGCGCCCGGTTTCGGCAGCTCGGGCGAGCTGGCGGGCATTGCGCGCATGCTGGGCCTCGTTGCCAAAGCGCTGCTCACGGGCTCCTACCGCAAATCGCCGTTCTTCGATGCCAAGACCGGTGCGCCTGTGGCAGTACCGGTGGTTCTGTCGGCAGCCGAACACGCCGCCGCGCACAATGACGGCCCCTGAGGCACTGCCGCCCGCCACCCGACCCGCCATGCCTCCCATCGCCGTCATCGACTTTGAAACCACGGGTGTCTCGCCCGGCCAGGGCGCCCGCGCGACCGAGGTGGCCATCGTGCTGCTGGAGGGCGGTCGTGTGGTCGACCGCTTCCAGAGCCTGATGAAGACCGGCGTGTGGATCCCCTCGTTCATCACCCAGCTCACGGGCATCACCAATGCCATGGTGAATGCCGCGCCCGAGGCCGCCGGCGTGATGCAGGACGCCGCCCGCTTCGTGGGCAATGCGCCCATGGTGGCGCACAACGCCGCGTTCGACAGCAAGTTCTGGCAGGCCGAGCTGGCGCTGGCCGGCGTGGCCGCGCCGCACGCGTTCGCCTGCACGGTGCTGCTCTCGCGCCGGCTGTACCCCGAGGCGCCGAGCCACAAGCTCGGTACGCTGGTGGACTACCACGGCCTGCCGCGCACCGGCCAGGCCCACCGGGCCCTGGCCGATGCCGAGATGGCCGCCGAGCTGCTGGCGCGCATGCAGCACGACCTGCGCCAGCGCTGGGGCGTGGCCGAGCCCGGCCATGCGCTCTTGATGGCGCTGCAGCGCTGCGCCAAGCCCGGTATCGGCAAGCTGCTCGCACAGCATGGCAAGCCTGCGGTGCCGCTACCCTGCTGACCGATCTCCCTGCCCGCAACCCTTGTTTGCCGGCGCGGGCATGCGGCGAATCGCCGAAAATGCGCGGTTGCCTTCCTGAACCGATTCACACCATTTTTCCCATGACCGATACCACCCAAGCCCCACCCCTGCCCGACCACCTGTCCGTGGACCCGCGCAGCCCGCACCATGTCGCGGCCGTGTTCGAGCACGACATCGGCATCCGCTTCAACGGCAAGGACCGCTCTGACGTGCAGGAATACTGCGTCAGCGAAGGCTGGGTGAAGGTGCCCGCCGGCAAGACGCTGGACCGCAAGGGCCAGCCGCTGATGATCAA
Organism: Acidovorax sp. LjRoot118; assembly: GCF_964253575.1. NCBI lineage: Bacteria > Pseudomonadati > Pseudomonadota > Betaproteobacteria > Burkholderiales > Comamonadaceae > Acidovorax > Acidovorax sp. LjRoot118. The sequence continues at coordinate 6,158,052 of NZ_CAXURB020000001.1, read as the reverse complement.
GCTCAAGGGCACGGTGGAAGCCTTCTACCGCCAGCCTGGATAAGCCCTTTTCCGCCGATTCCATGGACGGGTTGGCCCCGGCGGCCTGGGTGATCCACTGCGATGGCAGCGCCATACCCAACCCCGGCCGCATGGGCCTGGGCGCCGTGCTGGTCGCGCCCGACGGCACGCGCCACGCCCTGTCGCAGGCGACGCACACCACCGGCTGCAACAACGAGGCCGAACTGGGTGCGCTGGTGATGGCCTTGACCGAAGCCCGCGCCCGCGGCGCCACCACATTGCAGGTCTACAGCGACAGCGCCGTCCTGGTGGAGCAGCTCGGCGCAGTTGCCAATCCCCCCATTGAGCGCCTGGAACCCCTGTACGCCGCAGCACGCACCCTGCTGAAAAGCTTCGATCAGGTACAAATGCAGTGGATTGCGCGCCACCGCAATGGCGAGGCCGATGCGCTGGCGCGTGCGGCACTGGGTGCGCCGCCCAAGCCTTCGGTACACCCGTCCCTGCGCGGCCTGCCGCGAAAGAAGCAGCGCAGAAGCCCGCCGCCCTGACCGCTCACAGGGGGTCGAAGCCCATCGACGCCCGGTAGGCCGCGATCTTGGGCAGCAGCACCTGGCGGCGCGCCAGGCTTTCGGGTGGCCAATGGTCCTCGCGCTCGTAGTACTCGGGCACCGCCGTGGCACCCGCCGGCAGCACCACCCACGGCTGTTTGGAAGCCGTGAAGATGTGGATGTCGGGCGGCAGGTGGTCGGGCGCATCGAGCGTGCCCACGCGCACGAAGGACACCAGCGGGCCCGCACCCGCATAGTGGCTCCACACGGCCACATGGCAGTGCGGGCAGCGCGCGATCTTCTGGCCGAGGCCGCTTTCCGACGGGGTGTCGACCAGCACCGGCGGGCCGCCCAGCAGGCGGATGCGGTCGGCCTCGATCATGGCGTTGAGGGCGAAGGAGGCGCCGCTTCCGCGCTGGCACCAGCGGCAGTGGCAGCAATGCACGAACAGGGGTGCCGTTTCCATGCGGTAGCGCACATGGTGGCAGTCGCACCCGCCTTCGAGCGGGAACGGGGGCGTGGACGGGAACTGCATGGCGATCACTCCGTGGACGGCCGCACGTTACGGCAAAAGCCGCGCCCTGTCACTCCCGTCTTTTCACGCGCCGCAGTCCGCAGCGCGGGCCCGCAGCAGGGCCTGCTCCTGCGCGTTGCGGGTGAGGGTAGCGGCCAGCTCGAACTGCGCACGCGCCTCGCCATTGCGGCCCAGCTTGGCCAGCAGGTCGCCGCGCACGCTGGGCAGCCAGTGGTAGTCGCGCAGGGCAGGGTCAGCGCCCAGTGCATCGACCAGGGCCAGTGCGGCGCCGGGGCCGTCGGCCATGCCCACGGCCACGGCCCGGTTCAGCGCCACGACGGGCGAGGGCGAGACCTGCAGCAGCGCGTCGTACAGCGCCACGATGTGCTGCCAGTCGGTGTCTTCGGCGCGGCGCGCACGCGCGTGGCAGGCCGCGATGGCGCCCTGCAGCGCGTAGGGCCCCCAGGGGTGGCCGGCGCGGGCCAGTTGCTCGGCCCGGTCGAGCGCGGCCAGGCCGCGGCGCACCAGCAGGGGGTCCCAGCGCGAGCGGTCCTGGTCCAGGAGCAGCACGGGGCGGCCCTCGGCATCGGTGCGCGCGGGCAGGCGCGAGGCCTGGATCTCCAGCAGCGCCACCAAGCCCTGCACCTCGGGCTCGTCGGGCGTGAGGCCGGCGAGCACGCGCACCAGGCGCTGGGCTTCGCCGCACAGGGCAGGGCGCATCCAGTCGTCGCCTGCGGTGGCGGCATAGCCTTCGTTGAAGATGAGGTAGATGACTTCGAGCACCGAGGCCAGGCGCGGCGCGCGCTCCGCCGCGCCGGGCACCTCGAAGGGCACGTGCGCGGCCGTGAGGCTGCGCTTGGCGCGCACGATGCGCTGGGCCACCGTCGCCTCGGGCACGAGGAAGGCGCGTGCGATCTCCACGGTGGACAGGCCGCCCAGCAGCCGCAGCGTGAGCGCCACGCGCGCCTCGGTCGAGAGCACGGGGTGGCAGGCGGTGAAGACCAGGCGCAGCAGGTCGTCGCCGATGTCGTCCTGGCGCGCCGCGTCCAGGGCATCGACAAAATCCGGGGTGTACTGGGCTTCGAGTGCTTCCATGTCATGGCCCAGCGCCTCGTGCTCGCGCGCCTGCATGGCCTGCTGGCGCAGGTGGTCCAGGGCACGGTTGCGGGCGGTGGTCATGAGCCAGGCGGCGGGGTTGTCAGGCAGGCCATTGGCGGGCCAGTGCTCCAGGGCCGAGACCAGTGCGTCCTGCGCCAGCTCTTCGGCCCGGCCCACGTCGCGCGTCATGCGCGCCACGCGGGCGATGATGCGCGCGGCCTCGATGCGCCATACCGATTCGATGGTGCGGTGCAGGGCATCGGGGCTGGGCGCAGCCATGGTCAGCCGAGTGCCTTGCTGGCATCGACCATGTAGGCGAACTCCCAGGTGTGGCCGTCCAGGTCGTCGAAGCCATGGCCGTACATGAAGCCATAGTCCTGCGGTGCGCGCGGTGACGTGGCGCCGGCGGCCACGGCCTTGGCCACCAGGGTGTCGATCTCCTCGCGGCTCTGGGCCGACAGGCAGACCAGCACCTCGGAGGTCTTGCGCGCATCGGCCACCGCCTTGTCGGTGAAGGTCTTGTAGAACTCCTCGACGAGCAGCATCACGAAGAGGTTCTCGCCGAGCACCAGGCAGGCACCCTGCTCGTTGGTGAACTGCGGGTTGAAGTCATAGCCCAGCGCGCGGAAGAAGGCTTGCGAGCGGCCCATGTCCTTGATGGGCAGGTTGACGAAGATCATCTGGTGTTGCATGGCGGTCTCCTGAGTGGATGAAACGATAAGGGATAACGGACGTGGAAAACAGGGGGTGATGCGAAAGCCGGACAGGATCACTTGGCGGCCTCGGCCGCGAGGAAGCCCAGGCCGTCCTCGAAGTCCTTGCCGACCATGTGGTCCATGTTGAGGAACAGGTGCATGAGCTTGGCCAGGTAGGGCACGGGGCCGTGCATGGCCCAGGTGACGCGGGTGGCCTGGGCGCTGCCACCCTCGGGCTGGAGCGTGAAGTCCACGCGGTTGTGGGCCTCGAACGGGGCGACGAAGTCGAGCTTCATGCCCACATGGGCTGGGGCCGTGGCCTCGGTGATCTCCATGCTGCCCGTGCCCACCTTGTCGCCCTGCCAGGCATAGCGGGCGCCGGGGCCGGCGGTGGCGGTGCTGTACTCGCCCTTGGCACCGGGGTCCTTGCGCTCGTAGGGGTTCCAGGTGTTGAACTGGCGCAGGTCCTGGACCAGGCCGAACACGCGCTCGGGCGGGGCCTCGATCACGCGGCTGCGCTCCACGCGGAAGGTATCGGGGCGGGTGGCCGCATAGGCCAGCAGCAGGGCCAGGGCGGCCAGCACGATGAGGGCGATGGTCTTGATCATGGTGATTCCTTGGGTGGTAGTGGGAAACCGGGTTCAGCCGCGCGCGGCTTCGATGTCGCGAAAGCGCTGCACGCCGTCACCGGGTGCGAAGTCATCGAGCTCGAAGACCGGGCGCACCTCGATCTCGGCGTCAAGCCCCTCGCCGCGCGGGTTGGGAAAGCGCCGCGCCCACTCCATGGCCTCGTCGCGCGAGCGCACCTGGATCAGCGTGTAGCCGGCGATCAGTTCCTTGGTCTCGGTGAAGGGCCCATCGACCACCGTGCGCTGGCCGTCGCTGCCGTAGCGCACGCGCCAGCCCTGGGCGCTGGCCTTGAGGCCCATGCCATCGAGCAGCACGCCGGCGCGCGACAGCTCCTCGTGGTAGGCGCCCATCACGGCCAGCATGTCCTCGCCGGGCAGCACGCCGGCTTCGCTCTCCGGGCTGGCCTTGACCAGAATCATGAATCGCATGGCACATCTCCTGTGTGTGGAAGTCCCTGTGCAGGGGATGGAAATTCCCTGCGCTTATCCTCCACGACGGACAGGCGCCCCCGGAATCGACACGGATTCCGAAAAATCGGGGTTTGTACCTAGAAAATTTCGATCCCCCAATGAGAACAGCCCATGCCGGGCACGGCATGGGCTGCTTGCAAAGAAAGCGCGGCGGTCAGCGCTTGGCCGCGGGGTTCTGCGCCATGTAGGCGAGGGTGGCGCTGGTGAGGGCGCGCACACCGATGCGCAGCGCCTTCTCGTCGATCACGAACTCCGACGAATGGTTGGGCGCACCGGACTTGTCGCCGAACGGCGAGGCATACAGGTTCCAGAACACCACGGGCACGCCGCTGCCGCCGAAGGAGCCGAAGTCCTCCGAGCCCATGGAAGGCAGCACTTCCTTCGCCTTGTCGGCGCCACCGGCGGCGACCGCGAAGGCCGGGGCCAGGGCAGCCGTGATCTTCGGATCGCTCACCACCACCTCGTAGCCGGTGTCGATGGTGACCTCGGCGGTGAGGCCCGCGCTCTCGGCGATCTTTTGGGCCTTGAGGCGGATGCTGTCGTGCGCGACCTTCTGGTTGCGCGCCGAGAGCGAACGCACGGTGCCACCGATCTCGGCCGTGTCGGGCAGGATGTTCACGCGATTGCCGCTTTGCAGCAGGCCCACGGTGACCACGGTGGGGCCGTCGAGTGGGTCGATCTGCTGGCTGATGATGCCCTGCAGGGCGAGCACGATCTCGGCGGCCGCCAGCGTCGGGTCCTTGGCCGTCCAGGGCGAGGAGCCGTGGCCGCCCTTGCCCTGGAGCTTGATGTTGAACACATCGCCGCTGGCCATGAAGCTGCCGGCGCGGTAGGCCAGGGTGTTGCCCGGTGCGCGGGCGCTGATGTGCTGGCCCATGACGACATCGACCTTGGGGTTGTCGAGCACCTTGGCCTCCATCATGGCCTTGGCACCGCTGGGCACGAGGCCCGGGCCCAGTTCCTCGGCCGGCTGGAACAAAAAGACCACCGTGCCCGCGAGTTCGCTGCGCACGCTGGACAGGGCCTGCGCCGCGCCCAGCAGCATGGCCACGTGCGTGTCGTGCCCGCAGGCGTGGGACACCGGCGTCTCGTTGCCGCGCCATTGCGCGCGCGCCGTGGACTTGAAGGGCAGGTCGTTGCGCTCCTGCACGGGCAGAGCGTCCATGTCGGCGCGCAGGGCCACCACCGGGCCCGGCTTGCCGCCGCGCAGCACGGCCTTGATGCCGGTCTTGGCGATGCCGGTCTGCACCTCGATGCCGGGCATTTTCGCCAGCGCCGCCGCAATGTAGGCCGCGGTCTGGACCTCTTCGTAGGACAGCTCGGGGTGCTGGTGGATGTGGCGGCGCCAGGCGATCACCTGGGGTTCGGCCGCATCGGACAAGGCCAGCACGCGCTGGGCCAGGGGCGACGTGGTCTGGGCGGATGCGGACATCGCCAGGCTGGCAAGCAGAGCGGCCAGCGGCAGGAGCCGGTGTTTCATGGAAAGGACCTTCGGGTTGGACGACGACCGGCAACTCTAGTACCAAGCCCATACCGCGAACAGTCACAATTTCATTCACGTGAAAACCAAAATGCATCACCCTGCGTACCGGAGACTTCGATGAAACCGCACCAGCTCAAGGCCTTTCTCGCGGTGGTGGAGCTGCACAGCATCCGCCGGGCGGCGAATGCGCTGCACATCACCCAGCCGGCAATCTCGCGCGCGATCCGTGAGCTGGAAGAACACCTGGCGGTGCCGCTGTTCGTGCGCAGCGCGCATGGCGTCACGCCCACCGAATACGGCCTGGCCTTCGAGCGCCGCGCGCGCCTGCTGGAGCAGGAGGCCGAGAGGGCGCGCGACGAGCTGCGCCAGATGCGCGACGGCCAGCTCGGCTGCGTGCGCGTGGCGCTGTCCTCGGTACCGGCCATGGCACTGCTGCAGCAGGCGCTGGCACTGTTCCGCGCCGAGCTGCCAGCCACCGCGCTGGAGTTCAGCGAGGGCCTGGCGCCCCTGGTGCTGCCCGCCTTGCGCGAGGGCCTGCTGGACCTGGCCCTGGTGCAGCACCGCCTGGAGCGCGTCGGCCCGGACGTGGATTGCGAGGAGCTGCTGACCACGCCGCTGGCCATCTGCGCGCGGGTGGGCCATCCGCGTGCGCGGGCCCGCAGCCTGGCGGCACTGCAGCACGAGGAGTGGGTGGGCTGGGACCGCGCCATGGTTGAAGACCTGTTCGCCGGCAGCGGCGTGCCCGCGCCCGAGCGCATCGTGGTCAGCCGCTCGATGGAGATCACGCGCGCGCTGGTGGGCCGGGGCGATCTGATCAGCGTGTTCGCACGTCCGGCGCTCGACCGGGAGCTGGCGCGCCACGGTATCCGCGCGATTCCCGTGCAGACCCGCCTGCCGGAGCTGACCATCAGCGCCGTCACGCGGCGCGGCCACATCCCGACGCCGGCGGCACAGAAGTTTCTCGAAGCGGTGCGCACGGCAGCCCGGGGCATCGCAACCCCATAGCCTGGCCATGCAGGACAGCGGCGAAAGGGGCGACCGTGAAAAATTGCCCACATTGCGGTCTTTGTGCCCGCCAGGACCGCCGCGAGCCCGGCCACGGCGCAGGCGGCCCTTACGATCATGCGAAGGACCCACCACCGCATGAACAAGCACACCCCTCCCATCGCAGCACCCTGGATCGCCAGCATTCCCCTGTCGGCCGATGGCGCGGCATTCGCGCTGCTCATCGTGCACCCGGGCCGGGCCATTGCGCCACCCGAGGGCCTGCGCGCCATCATGCGTTTCAACGCCGATGGCGAGGGTGGCTTTGTCGCCGCGGCCATGGCGGGGGACGGCTGCTGGGGCTACATCGACGCCGAAGGCCATTGGCGCGTGCCCCCCACGCTGGAGAACGCGCGCGACTATTCCGAAGACGGCCTGGCACGCTTTTGCCAGGGCGGGCGCTGGGGCTTCGTGAACCTGGCGGGCGAGGTGGTGATCGCACCGGCCTTTGAGGACACGCGGCCGTTTCGCGGCGGGCTGTGTGCGGTGATGGTGGGCAAGAACTCCTGGCGCATCATCGACCGCGAAGGGAAGTTCACCTGCGAGGAGAGCTTTCGCGAACTGAGCACCTTCGGCGCGGGCGCACTGGCGCGCGCGGTGAGCAAGGCCAAGGGCACGAACCAGCTCGCCTATGGCTATGTCGACGGCCAGGGCCGCTGGGTGATCGAGCCGCGCTTTCAGCGCGCGTTGCCGTTCGGCGAGCAGCCCGCCACCGCCGCATCGCTGGATGGGGAGACGTATGGCCTGATCGATGCACGCGGGCAGTGGGTGCTGGAGCCCCGCTACCCAGACATCCGGGCCTTCAACAAGCAGGGGCTGGCCTACTTCGACGAACCCGACTCGTGGGACAACGGCCACGGCTACCTGGACGCCAAGGGGCGCGTGGTGATCAAGGGCGAGCGGCACCTGTCCAGACACATGGTGCACGGCATGGTGTGCAGCGACTACAACGGCGCCGGCTATCTGCGCGCGGATGGCAAGGCGCTGGACACGCCGTCGCTGGTCTACGGCAGCCACTTCCGCTCGGAAGGCGGCTTTGCGGTGGTGCGCACCGCCGCATCGGCAGCGCACAAGGGCCACGCAGGCCGGCCCGCCGCCTGGGCCCTGCTGCACCCCGATGGCCGCGTGGCAAGCCTGGCAGAGCCCCTGCTGGAGCCCCTGACGAACGGCGATGGATGGCTGGTGGAGGAGATGAACGACACGCCGCTGGTGCCGTTTCTCACGCGCGATGGGCAGGTGGCGTACCTCGACCGCGATGGCGCCGTGGTCTGGCGCGCGCAGTACGACGGACAGCACGCCACGCTGCTCGATGCGCAGGGCCAGGCGCTGTGGCGCAGCGACGCGCAAGAGGGCGACTGCCGGGCGCCCCACCCCTTCTTCCTGCCACCCATCACCGACCACCTGGAGGGCATCGACACGCTGGACGGCATCGTTCCCCTGGCCGAGACCTTGCTGGCCGAAGCCGAGGCCCGGCTGCACCGCCTGGCTGCGGGCCAGACGCTGGAGCGCGAGCCCTCGCCAGATGGCGACGACGACGATGATGAGGACGGGGACGACGATGAGGACACCGTGCAGGCGAATCGCGCGGTGGTGCTGCGGCGGGTGATGCGCACCTACATCAGCGAGGAGCACAACGGCCCCTACGAGTTCCTGTGCTCTGAGTTGAGCGACGCGGTGAACCAGGCCCGCGAGGCGATGCTGCAGGCGCTGGAGGCCCGCTACGGCCCGGCCGACCCGGACCCCGAACACGCCGCACCCTGGCACGGCGCTGAACGTACCCAGGCCTGGGCGGTGCCGATGGCCCAGGCCCTGCCGGGCGATACCGGTGTGCTGCACGAGTCGCGCGAGCAATGGGTCACGCTGTACAAGAGCTCCGACTCTGGCGATGGCGATGCCTGGTGGGAGCTGTGGCTGATGGTGGCCCCGAGCCTGGACGCCCTGGAGACGGCACGGCGTGCACGCAGCGGCCTGGTGTCGCAGGGCGCTGAGGACGGCGATGGCGGCAATGATGAAGCGGGCGATGAAGCGGGCGATGAAGGGGGGGATGAGGGGGAGGTCGATAGCGCATCCGGCGAGCGCCCCAAGCCCCAGACGCGCGCCGAATGGCTGCAGGCCGTGGGCAGCGACCGCTATGCCATTGGCCAGGTGCCCGCCCAGTGGCTGGACGACGCGATGGTGGATGCCGCCCTGGCCAACGAGGTGGAGGCGCTGGCCTTTGTGCCGCCGGCCTTCCAGACGCCCGAGCGCCTGGAGGCGCTGGTGCGCCAGGGCGTGAACTCGGCGGCCAGCATCCCGCCCGAATGCATGACCGCACAGGCCTTGGCGCTGGCCCGGCAGCTGTACGCGCAAGAGTCCGACTGGCACTGGCGCGACGAGCGCAACAGCCGCATCCCCAAGGAATGGGACCACAACAGCCTGGGCGACGTGTGGGGCTGCCTGCTGACGCCGGAGCTGGCACTCAAGGCAGTGCGCGCACAGGCACCGCTGCGCGACCTGGCGCACTGGCTGCGCACCGATGCGGTGGAGAAGGCGGCGCTCAAGGCCGACGTCTACAACATCAGCTACATCGACAAGGCGAAGATCACGCCAGAGCTGGCTGCGCTGGCCGTGCAGCACGACTATGGCTGCCTGATCGAGGAGATTCCGCCCGAACTGGTTACCCCTGAGCTGTGCCTGGTGTCGGCCCGCGTCAATGGCCTGTCGCTGGAGAAGATGTCCGAGCCGCTGCGCAGCGTTGCGGTGTGCGTGGCCGCGCTCAAGGACCGCTCGGACGTGTTCCCGCACGTGCCCGAGGCCCTGCGCCTGGCCGTCACCACGCAACTGATCGAGGACGATCTGGCCGGGGCGCGCAAGGAGGGCGAGCCGCGCGAGGGCAGCCACTGGCACGGCTACCGGGCGTGGGTCAAGCTCTGGGACGAGGACTACGAGGGCGCCATCGCCGACGCGAAGCTGGGGCTGCCGCAGATGCGCTACGAGCAGCATGCGAACTATGTGCTGGCCAGCGCCTACATGGAACTCGGGCGCGAGGCCGAGGCGGCGCTGGAGGCATCGACCGTGCTGTCCCTGCAGTCACCGTACAGCGCGCAGTGGAACGACGAGGAGGACACCAGCTGGCTGCAGGCGCTGGTGCAGGAGCAGGCCGGCACGGCCGACGATGGTGCGCTGCTGGCCCAGCTGCAGTCGCACCCGCGCACGCTGGCGGACATTCCGCGCGAGCGCATCACCCATGCCATGGTGGATGTGGCCATGGCGGTCGACGAGGACACGGTGCGCTTCGTGCCGCGCCGGCTCATGACACCGGCACGCTACGCCGCGGCCCTGCGCCAGGGCGTCAAGCAGTTCGAGCAGATACCCCCAGCCATGCTGGGCGAGGAGGCCTGCATCGAGTACGTGAGCGGTGGTGGCTGGCGCCTGGAATACCTGCCCGAGGCGCTGCGCACGGTCATGGTGTGCGCGCACGCGGTGCGGCGCAGCAGCAGTGCCATGGAGTATGTGCCCGAGGCACTGCGTGCCCAGGTGCGGGAGGCCATGAAACAGCTGAGCGCCGAGGAGGACGCAGACAGCTCGACCGGTTCTGCCAGCGGCGACTGGCTGACGCGCCGGCTCGTGGATTCGCTGATGACCAAGGACGCCACGGCATCGGGCGGGCTGCAGCAAAGGGGCATGTTCACGGCCTTTATCCTGAAGACCATGCTGGGTGCGAAGTCCGACGACACCGCGAGGCTCAAGGGCCTGGCCGGGTGGTTCGAGGTGCGACCCTTCCTGGCCATGGTGACCAACCTGGTGCTGGGCCTGGCCGCGCTGGTCAGCCATGCATTCGTGTCCGTGGGCGCCTGGCGCGCCGAGGGCCCATGGGTGGGGCTGGGCACCTTTGCGCTGATGGGCTTTTCGGAGCTCTACTGGGCCTGGCGCTTTGTGTTCTCCACGCCGTTCAGGCCCGGGCTGGGCGTGGCCTGCCTGGTGGTGATGCTCTACGTGTTCGCCTGGCGCTGGATGTACCGGCGCATCGGCTTGGTCTATGCGGCCCAGGCCAAGGACAAGGGCGAGGATTGAGCGCTCAGAAGGTGTGAATGGACCCGGCGTGTCCGAGCAGGCCGCCAAAACGCGTGCGATCTAGGCGCAAAGCGGAGACATAGCTCGGGCTATGGCGAGCATCTGCAACGACGAGCGCGCGTGTTTTGGAGGGATGAACGGGCATGTCGGGTTCGTTCACACCTTCTTAGGCTGTCGCGCCGTCGTAGCAGGGGGCGATGGCGCGCACCTCGATGGTCGCCCATTCGGCGGCCGGGCATTCGCGCGCGATGGCCAGGGCCTCTTCGCGCGTGGCGCAGTCCACGAGGAAGAAGCCGCCGATCATTTCCTTGGTCTCGGCGAAGGGGCCGTCGACCAGGCGCGGCTGGCCTTCACGCACCTGCAGGCGCACGCCCTGGGTGTCGTTGGCAAGGGATTCACCACCCAGCAGCAGGCCACGCGCCTGCAGGCCGGCGCCGAAGCGCTGCATGCGCGCATAGACCTCCTGCCCTTTGGCCAGGCCGCGCTCGGCACGCTGGCCTGGGGGTTCCATGATGAGCAGCATGTAGGGCATGGGGATCTCCGGCAGTGAATGGTGGGGATGGGCGCGATTCTAGAAGCGTCTTCAGAACACGGCCCGGCCCGGCGTGCGCAGCGCCTGCACCAGGTCGGCGGCCAGGCGCGGCATATCCGTGGGCCGGCATTCGCCCAGGCTCACGCGCACGGCCGGGGCACTGGCCAGGCGCAGCGGCGTGCCGGCCTGCACGGCCCAGCCGCGCGAGGCCATGGACTGCACCACGGCCGCCTCGTCGGCCACGGGCAGCCACAGGTGCAGGCCCTCGCCGGGCGCCAGCACGACCTGCTGCGCGGCCAGCGCCTGCACCAGGGCCTGGCGCCGCGCGGCGTAGGAGCCGCCGGCCTGCGCCAGCGCGCTGCCCTCGCGCATCTGCCGCCACAGGCCTGCCGCCAGGCCTTGCAGGATGCGGCTGACCCAGCGTGGCCCCAGGGCCTGCTGCGCCTGCATGGATTGCAGCAGGGCAGGGCTGCCCGTGCCCAGCGCCACGCGCACGTCGGGCCCGAGGAACTTGCTGACCGACACCACGTGCAGCCACAGCGGGGGAAGTGATGCGGCCATGGCCAGTGGCGCGGCGGACAGCGGGCCCCAGTGGTCATCGAGCACCACGAGCAGGTGGGGCAGCGCCTGCAGTTGGCCGTGCAGCGCCTTCCATCGCGCGGGGCTGAGCGCCGCGCCCGTGGGGTTGTGCGCGCGGGGCGTGAGCACCAGGGCCGTGCAGCCTGCGAGCACCCCGGCATCGGGAATGCACACGCCTTCGCCATCCACGGACAGCGGCACGGGCTTCAGGCGCAGGCTGTGCAGCAGCGCCACCATGGGCGGCCAGCAGGGGTCTTCGACCGCGACGCGCTCGCCCGGACGCGTGTGCGCACGCAGGGCCCGCTCCACCGCATCGAGCGTGCCGGAGAACACGGCGATCTGTTCGCAAGGCAGGCCCTGGGCCGACAGCCATTGGCGCGCCTCGGCCTGCAGTGCGGGCAGGTCGGCCGGGGCGTCGTAGCCCGCAGAGGAGGTCAGTGCCGCCCAGGTTGCTGCGCCGCCCTGCAACTGGGGCAGCAGGGCCGCATCGACATTGCCGCTGGCCAGGTCGCGCAGGCCCTGGGGCACGGCATAGGCGTGGGGCATGCGCTCGGGCGGCTCGACCACACGCGTGCCACGGCGCCCATCGGTCACGACATGGCCGGCATCGCGCAGGCGCGCGTACGCAGCCGCCACAGTGTTGGGGTTGACGCCCAGTTGCTGCGCCGCCACGCGCACCGCAGGCAGGGGATTGCCAGGCGGCAAGGTTCCGTCGCGCATGGCGGCCAGCAGGCTGTCGGCGATGTCCGCAGTGGTTTTTCCGGAAACGTACAATGTACTCATACATTCATTTTAATGTACTAGTACAAAAATGGAAACCACCATGAAGACCTCGCTCGTGCTGCGCCATGTGCCCTTCGAGGACCTGGGCCTGCTGGCCCCTGTGCTGCAGCAGCGCGGCTATTCCGTGCGCACCCACGATGCGGGGGTGGGGCCGCTGGAGGACAGCCTGCACCCAGAACCTGACCTGCTGGTGGTGCTGGGCGGGCCCATCGGCGCCTTCGACGAAACGGCCTACCCGTTTCTCGCCGACACGCTGGCGCTGTTGCGCGAGCGGCTGGCGCGCCGGCTACCGGTGCTCGGCATCTGCCTGGGTGCACAGCTCATGGCGCGGGCCCTGGGTGCCGGCGTGGCGCCCATGGGGCACAAGGAGATCGGCTTTGCGCCGCTGGCCCTTACGCCAGGCGGCGAACGCTCGGTGCTGGCCCCCCTGGCCCAGGGCACGCCGGTGCTGCACTGGCATGGCGACCAGTTCGAAATACCACCCGGCGCCGAAAACCTGGCCACCACGCCCCTGTGCCCGCACCAGGCCTTTGCCGTGGGCACGCATGCGCTCGCCTTGCAGTTCCACCTGGAAGCGGACCTCTCGCGCATCGAGCAGTGGCTGGTGGGCCATGCCTGCGAGCTGGCTGCGGCCGGCGTAGATCTGCATGCGCTGCGCGCCGGGGCGCGCGAGCACGGCGCGGCGCTGGCCCATGCGGCCGAGGCCGTGTTCGGCGCCTGGCTCGACGGCATCGAGGTCGGCGGGGCATGACCGCCGTGCTGCTGGGCCAGGTGGCGGCCGTGCTGCGTGGGGCCGCCGTGCCGTTCGGCGACCGGCCGGACACACGCAGCGCCATTGCCAAGCAGGCCGTCGCGGGCCCGGTGCCTGTGGACGCGGCCGGCCTGCAGGGCGACGAGCAGGGCAAAATCCGCATCCACGGCGGCCCCGACAAGGCCGTGCACCAGTACCCGCTGGACCACTACGCGCTGTGGCGCAGCGAGCTCGGTGATCTGCCCGTGCTGGAGCAGCCGGGGGCCTTTGGCGAGAACATCGCCAGCACCGGCATGGCCGAGGCCGACCTGTGCTGGGCCGACCGCATACGCATGGGCAGCGTGCTGCTGGAGGTCACGCAGACGCGCCAACCGTGCTGGAAGCTCAACACCCGCTTCGGCCTGCCCGACATGGCGCTGCGCCTGCAGCGCACAGGCCGCACCGGCTGGTACTACCGCGTGCTCGCGCTCGGCACCGTGCAGGCGGGTGACGCCATCACGCTGGTGGCACGCCCGTACCCGGCCTGGCCGCTGGCGCGCGTGATCGGGGTGCTCTACCACCGCGTGCTCGATGCCGCGCTGCTGCGCGAACTGGCGGCGTTGCCCTTGCCGGCGGCATGGCAGAAGCTGGTGGCACGGCGGCTGGAGCAGGGGACGGTGGAGGACTGGAGCCGGCGCACCCAAGGGGTCTGAAGACCCAGGGCTTGGCAGCGCGGCCAGGCCTGTGCTAGGATTTCCTGCTATGCAACGCAGCATGTCCCTATCCACCCTATCGCTAGGCCTAGTGCCTGGCCGGGGTCTGCCTGCGTTCGCCATCGTTGCCGCCACGTCGCGCAACACCTGATTTCCCCCTGACCCCGGCCCGCGAACCAGCCTTTGCTTCCACGCAAAGGGCTGCAGGGGACGTCACTCGTTTTTCATTCGTTTGACCTGCTGTGCAGGCAGCGCCTTCCCTTCAGATGGCGCGCCGCACAGCGTTCGTGGAGCCTCTCATGATCGCCAAGCCCGCCACCAAGTACCAGCCCATCGCCCCCGTTGCGCTCACCGACCGCACCTGGCCCTCGCGGTCCATCACCCAGGCGCCGATCTGGTTGTCCACCGACCTGCGCGATGGCAACCAGGCCCTGTTCGAGCCGATGAACGGCGAGCGCAAGATGCGCCTGTTCCAGGAGCTCGTGCGCATCGGCTTCAAGGAGATCGAGGTGGGCTTTCCGGCCGCCTCGCAGACCGATTTCGACTTCGTGCGCCGCCTGATCGATGAAGACCTGGTGCCCCAGGACGTGACCCTCATGGTCATGACGCAGTCGCGAGCCGACCTGATCGAGCGCACCGTGGAGGCCGTGCGCGGCGCGCCGCGCGCCATCGTGCACCTGTACAACGCCACGGCACCGGCCTGGCGGCGCATCGTCTTCGGCATGAACGTGACGCAGGTCATGGAGTTCATCGACCAGCATGTCTCGCACCTTAAGCGCCTGACCGATGCCCAGCCCGGGACGCAGTGGACGCTGCAGTACTCGCCCGAGACCTTCAGCGCCACCGAGCTCGAAGTCTCGCTGCGCGCCTGCCAGACGGCCATCCACGCCTGGGGCGTGGGCCCAGAGCGGCGCATCATCATCAACCTGCCGACCACGGTGGAAAACGCCACGCCCAACGTGTTCGCCGACCAGATCGAGTGGATGCACCGGCGCCTGGCGCCGCGCGAACACGTGGTGCTCTCGGTGCACCCGCACAACGACCGCGGCACGGGCGTGGCCGCGGCCGAGCTGGCCATGATGGCCGGCGCCGACCGCGTGGAGGGCTGCCTCTTCGGCAACGGCGAGCGCTGCGGCAACGTGGACATCGTGACCCTGGCGCTCAACATGTACACCCAGGGCGTACACCCGGGGCTGGATTTCTCGGACATTACCGCCGTGGCGCGCGTGGCCGAGGAATGCACGGCGCTGCCCGTGCACCCGCGCCACCCCTATGCGGGCGACCTGGTGTTCACCGCGTTCTCGGGCTCGCACCAGGACGCGATCAAGAAGGGCTTTGCCGCGCAGGACCCGAACGGCCTGTGGGAAGTGCCCTACCTGCCCATCGACCCGGCAGACCTCGGCCGCACTTACGACAGCGTGATCCGCGTAAACAGCCAGTCGGGCAAGGGCGGCATTGCATTTTTGCTCGAGCGCGAGCACGGCGTGGTGATGCCCCGGCGCATGCAGGTGGAGTTCAGCGCCGTGGTGCAGCGCCAGACCGACGCCAGCGAGGGCGAGATGACCGGCGATGCGCTGTGGAAGCTGTTCCAGTCCACCTACCTGGCCAGCGGCCCCGACGCGGCCATCGTCTGCCATGGCCACAGGCTGGCCGATGACGGCCAGGGCATCGAGCTCGATGTGAGCATCGACGGCGTGCGCCACACCCTGCAAGGCCAGGGCAACGGCCCGATTGCCGCGACGGTGGATGCGCTGGGCCTGCCGCTGCGCGTGGACCACTACGAGGAGCGCGCCACCGGCACGGGCGCCAACGCCCAGGCCCTGGCCATCGTGGAGGCGGCGCTCGACGGCGTGGCCGGCTCCACCTTCGGCGCCGGCACCAGCCACAACATCGTGACCGCCTCGGTGCAGGCCATCGTGAGCGTAGCCAACCGGCTCGCCGAGCGCCGCGAAGGCGCCCGGGCAGCGACCGCAACGGTGTAAACGAAGACGGAGACAACAGTGGCGATGCCTTCACAAAAGGCAGTTGCCACGGCGGGGCATTCACCCCCGCGCACAGGGTGCGGTACGCTTGCGATCCATGCGTGTTCTTTCCTGTCTGGCCCTGGTGTCCGCTGCGCTGCTGATCGCAGGCTGCGGCACCTCCCGGCCCCCCTCGTCGTCGTCCTCCTCTTTTCCGTCCGCCCCGGTCCGCACGACGCCGCCGCTGAGCCCGGACCAGGCGCACGGCATTGCCATCCATGCGCTGGGCCTGGTGGGCACGCCCTACCGCTACGGCGGCAATACGCCGGATTCAGGCTTCGACTGCAGCGGGCTGATCGGCTATGTCTACCGCAACCAGGTCGGCACGCCGCCGCCGCGCACCGTGGCCGCGCTCAATTCTTGGGGTTACCCGCTCGAGTCCGGTGAGCTGCGCGCGGGTGACCTGGTGGTGTTCGGCACCGGACGCCAACCCAACCATGCCGGCATCTATGTGGGAGAGGGGCGCTTCGTGCATGCGCCTTCGAGCGGCGGCACGGTGCGGCTGGATTACCTCAGTGCCAAGCACTGGGCCGGGCAAAGGCCCGCCTTCCGCCGGCCTTGATCAACTCGCCAGGCGCTGACCGCCCAGGGCCTGGGCAAAGGCCAGGTGGTTGCCGTCCGGGTCCGTCACCAGGATGGCGCGCACCTTCTTGCTGTTCGAGCGCTGGGCGGTGTCCACCCCCATGCGCTCCAGTTGCTCGCCCTGTTCGTCGATGTCGTCCACCGCCAGCGTGACCGAGCAGCGGCCCGCGCGCCTGGGCAGTTGGTAGACCTGCAGCCAGCCGCCCTGCGGCAGGGTCCATTCCGCCAGTTCGGGCATGGGCTGCGAATCGGGTCCGCGCTCGAACAAGGCTCCATACCATTGCACCGCGTCGGGCAGGCTGCTGACAGCGACACTGGCAAGGGCATTCTGGATGGCCATGGAAACTCCTGGGGACGGGGGTGGGACTGGCTATAGGTATATCTGCGGCGTGGGTGAAACGCTGTAGGACAGCACCCTGGCGCAAAGCCCTCCGGCATCCAAGGCGAAAATGGCGCCCATGACCCTCCACGTACACACCGCCCCCGCGACCACCGCGCTGTCCACCCACGACACGACCCGCATCGACGACACCCGCATCAAGGCCGTGCGCCCGCTGATCACGCCGGCCCTGCTGCAGGAGTGGCAGCCCGCGCCCGAGGCGGCGCAGACGCTGGTGGAAACCAGCCGCGCCGCGATCTCGCGCGTGCTGCACGGGCACGACGACCGCCTCGTCGTGGTGGTGGGGCCGTGCTCCATCCACGACCACGGCCAGGCCATGGAATACGCACGGGCGCTCAAGGCACAGGCCGATGCGCTCGCGGACGACCTGTTGGTGGTGATGCGCGTGTACTTCGAGAAGCCACGCACCACCGTGGGCTGGAAGGGCTACATCAACGACCCGCACCTGGACGGCAGCTTCGCCATCAACGAGGGGCTGGAGATGGCGCGTGCGCTGCTGCTCGACGTGCTGGCACTGGGCCTGCCGGTGGGAACGGAGTTCCTGGACCTCTTGAGCCCGCAGTTCATCAGCGACCTGGTGAGCTGGGGCGCAATCGGCGCCCGCACCACGGAAAGCCAGAGCCACCGGCAGCTGGCCAGCGGGCTGTCGTGCCCGGTGGGCTTCAAGAACGGTACCGACGGCGGCGTGAAGGTGGCCAGCGATGCCATCCAGGCGGCCAGCGCGCCCCACGCCTTCATGGGCATGACCAAGATGGGCCAAGCGGCGATCTTCGAGACGCGTGGCAACAACGACTGCCACGTGATACTGCGCGGCGGCAAGGCGCCCAACTACAGCGCGGCCGACGTGGACGCCGCCTGCGCCATGCTGCAATCGGCCGGCCTGCGCCCACAGGTGATGATCGACGTCTCGCACGCCAACAGCAGCAAGCAGCACCAGCGCCAGGTCACCGTGGCCGAGGACGTGGCGCGCCAGATCGCCGCGGGCGATGCGCGCATTACCGGCCTGATGGTCGAGAGCCATCTGCAGGAAGGCCGCCAGGACATCGTGCCCGGCCAGCCGCTGGCGCACGGCGTCTCGGTGACGGACGCCTGCATCAGCCTCGTGCAGACCGTGCCGGTGCTCGAAGGCCTGGCACAGGCCGTGCGCGCACGCCGCGCACGCAAGGGCTGATTCAGGACAGGACTTCACGTGGAGGGCGCGCCGCCGCACCCTCCACATTGCGCGCCGTGGCCAGCAGCGTGGCGCACAGCGTTTCATCACCTGACTCTGCGACGGCATAGACATCCGCCGCGCAGACGGTAAGCGTGCGGCCCGCGTCCACCACACGGCCCCGGGCGCGCAGGCAGGTGCCACGGGCCGGGGCCAGCAGCTTCACGTGCGCATCCACGGTGGCATTCGTCCAGCCGGCCGGCAGAGTGCTGCCGGCAGCCGCCACGGCGGCAAAGTCGGCCAGCGCGAAGATCGCCGTGGCCTGCAGCTGGCCTGGGCGGAAACACAGGGATTCCTGCACCGGCATCTCCAGGTCCACCTGGCCATGGGCCACCCGGGTGAAGCGCAGGCCCAGGGTTTGCGCAATCGGCATGGCCAGCACATGGGCCTGGAGCAGCGCGGAGGAATCGGGGGCGTGTGGGGTCATGGTTTTCTCCTGGAGACACGGGGGATGGGGGAACTGGCCGGGGCCAGCGGGCGCTTGCGCACGCGTGGCCAGGGGACCGGCGCCGGGTTGGGGGTCTTGGCGGCAGGTTCCCTGGCCTGCAGCCAGGCGATGTGGTCCAGCACCGTCTGGCGCTGGGCCTGCAGCAGGGCCGCCTGGTCCGCCAGTTCCTGCGCCCGCTGGTGCAGGGCCTGCACCATGGCGGCGATGGTGAGCCGGCCGCTGCGAAAGTCCGCCAGGTGCTCGGCAATGCGCGGCAGCGCAAAGCCCAGCTGGCGCGACATGGCGATGAAGACCACCTCGCGCTCGGTACCCTCGGTATAGTCACGGTAGCCGTTGGCCCGGCGCCCGGGCTGCAACAGGCCCTGGCTTTCGTAGTGCCGCAGGGCGTGCACCGAGACCGAGGTGCGGCGGGCGAGTTCGGAGATCTGCATGCCGGCAAGGCTAGCAAGCCTCGCGCTGCACGAAGGTTGCATCCGCGACTGCCACACCGCCCACAGTGCGGGTTAGGGCCGACATGGGGCAAGCGCTTCCCGGTGTAGGATTGCCTTTTTAAGGTTGCAGCGACCACGGTTTGCGTCTAGAAACGGTCATCTGGCACCCCAGGACAGACGGGGGGTGTTTCGCTGCGACTTTTGCCACCCCTTTTTTCATCATCGACTCCGGTCCGGGCTCCTCTTTCCATGCTGGCTACACCGCTCCCCGCAAGAACGTGTCACCGACGCCCGGACACGCACGGCCCGAGCGGCACCTTGCGCGACTGACCATGCAGCATCCAGAGCACGCCACCGCTGAGGCTGCGCGGCTCCATGCACTGCAGTCCTACGCCATCCTGGACACGCCCTCCGAGGACGCCTTCAACAAGCTGGCCGTTCTGGCGTCACGCATCTGCCGGACACCGATGGCGGTGGTCAATTTCGTGGACAGCGAGCGCCAGTGGTTCAAGGCCGCCGTGGGCATCCCGTTCCAGGAGACCGACCGCGCGGTTGCCTTCTGCGCCCACGCACTGAACGGCAGCAAGGACCCGGTGGTGGTGGACGATGCCAGCGCGCACCCGGTGTTCTCCCACAACCCGCTGGTCACCGGCAGCCCGCACATCCGCTTTTACGCCTGTGTTCCGCTGGTCAATGGCGACGGCTTTGCCCTGGGCACGCTGGCGGTGCTGGACACCCGTGCCCGCCGCCTGGAGGCCGAGCAGCTCGACGGCCTCAAGGTGCTGGCCGAGCAGGCCATGGTGCAGCTGGAGCTGCGCCGCCAGCAGCGCCTGCTGGCACAGCTGGTGGAGCAGCGCGACCGCATGCACGACGAGCTGGTGGAGCAGGCAGAAACGCTGCGCGTGGCTGGCCGCATCGCCCAGGTGGGCGGCTGGATCGTGGAGCTGCCCAGCATGCGGCTGAGCTGGTCGCAGGAAATCGCCGCCACTTACGGGCTGACCCGGCGGGTGGGTGCCGTGGGCCAGATCCTGGACCTCTACACGCCGCCGTACCGCAGCGTCTTGCGCAACGCGTTCAGGGCCTGCCTGCGGCACGGTACCCCCTTCGACCTGGAGGCCGAAGTCGTCATGCCGGGGGACCGGCATTTCTGGGTGCGCACCGCCGGCCAGGCGGTGCGGGATGCGCAGGGCCGGGTCATCCGCATCCAGGGGGCCTTCCAGGACATCTCGGCACGCCACCAGGCCGACCTGGCGCTGCAGCGCAGCGAAGAGCGCTTCCAGCTCGTCTCGCGCGCCACGGCCGATGCGATCTGGGACTGGAACCTCACCACCGACGCCATGTGGTGGAACGAGGGCATGCAGACCCTGTTCGGCGTGCCGCTCGACCAGTTGCCGCCGGACAGCACCTCCTGGACGCTGCGGCTGCATCCCGAGGACAGCGAAGCGGTGCTCAAGGGCATCCACGCGGCCATCGACGGAACCGACAGCCACTGGTCGGACGCCTACCGCTTTCGGCGCCAGGACGGCAGCTATGCCTGGGTGCTCGACCGCGGCTTCCTGATCCGCGACAGCAGCGGGCGCGCCGTGCGCATGGTCGGCGGCATGGCCGACCACAGTGCACAGAAGGCGGTAGAACTGGAAGCCCAGCGCGACACGCGCAACCATGCCGAGCTCTTGCACCTGCAGCAGCGCATCTCCTCGCTGGACATGCCGCTCGCCGACGTGCTGCACATGGTGGCCGAGGCGGTGAAGCGCCAGACCGGCGCCCGCGGCGCCATGGTGGAATTGATCGAGGGCCGGCACCTGGCGGCCAAGGCCTCGGCCGGCGACATGGTGCGGCCCGAGGGCGACCTGCTGGCGGTGGATGAATGCATCCTCTGGCCCTCGCTCCAGCAGGGCCGCACGGTGCTTTGCAACGACACCGAGGGCGAGGGCTGGGACATGCAGTCCATGGTCCACCGCCATGGCGTGCGCTCGGTGATGGCCGCGCCGCTGCGCGCAGGGGACGTGGTGGTGGGCTCGCTCACGGTCACCTCGGACCGGGTCAATGCCTTTTCGCGGCGCGACGTGGCGCACCTGGAGATCCTGGCCGAATCGCTCGGCGCCATGGTGCAGCTGCGCCACGTGGCCGGGCAGCTGCATGCCTCGGAGCTGCAGTACCGCATGCTGTTCGACGAACACCCGCAGCCCATGTGGGTGTATGACCGGGGCAGCCTGCGCCTGCTGGCCGTGAACCACGCCATGGTGCACCACTACGGCTACAGCGAAAAGGAACTGCTGCGCATGCACATGCAGGACCTGTGGCCCGCGCAGCACCGCGCAACTGCCGAGCGCCGGCTGCGCGCCATCGACCCGCAGCAGCGCAGCCTGCCCAAGGTGCGCCGCCATGTGCGCAAGGACGGCAGCCTGATCGACATGGAGATCACGGCGGGCAACATCGATTTCAACGGCGTGGGGGCGCGCCAGGTCCTGGCCTCCGACGTGACCGAGCGCGTGCGCAACGAGGCCGAACTGGCCCGCATGGGCCGGGCCCAGCGCCTGCTGAGTGCCTGCAACGAAACCCTGGTGCGCGCCACCTCCGAGGCCGCCTTGCTGCAGGCCATCTGCCAGATCGCGGTGGACATCGGTGGCTACCGCATGGGCTGGGTGGGTTTTGCGCGCGACGATGAGCGCAAGTCCATAGAACCGGTGGCCCATGCGGGCTACAACAACCAGTACCTGGAAGCGCTGCACCTGAGCTGGTCGGAAGACGACGCCTACGGGCGCGGCCCGGCGGGCCGCGCCGTGCGCTCGGGCAAACCCGTGATCGTGCAGGACATCCGCCAGGAAAGCCACTTCGTGGACTGGACCGAGCGCATGCTGGAGCACGGTTTCCACGCCGTGATCTGCCTGCCGCTGCGCGACCGCGACCGCACCTTCGGCCTGCTCTACCTGTACGCACCCGATATCCTGCAGATCAGCACCGAAGAGACCGGGTTGCTGCAGGAACTGGCCAATGACCTGGCCTTTGGCATCAACAGCCTGCGCACCCAGAAGGCGCAGCAGCGGCTGCAGGCCTCGGTGCTCAAGGTGGCAGCGGCCGTGTCGGCCAGCACGGGCACGGAATTCTTCGAGCAGCTGGTGCGCAACATGGCCGAGGCCCTGGATGCCCAGGGCGGCTGCGTGGTGCGCCTGCTGCCGCAGTACCATGACCAGCCACCGCGCGTGAGCACGCTGGCGGCCGTGCTCGACGGCCAGTTCCTTGCGCCCACCGACTACGCGCTCGAAGGCACGCCCAGCCTGCAGCTGCTGGACCAGCGCCAGTTCGTGGTGGCCGACGGGGTACAGCAGCTGTACCCGGATGCGCCGGTGCTGCGCATGGTGCAGGCCCGTGGCTACGCCGGGCAGCAGCTGTGCAACGCCGATGGCGAGGTGGTGGGCCTGGTGTTCGTGCTGTTCCGCCATGCCATCGCCGACCCGAATTTCGTCATCTCCACCCTGCAGATCTTTGCGGCGCGCGCCTCGGCCGAGATCGAGCGCCAGGTGGCGGACGCACGCATCCGCCACCAGGCCTCGCTGCTGGACAAGGCGCAGGACGCGATCATCGTGCGCGACCTGGAACACCGCATCATCTTCTGGAATCTGAGTGCCGAGCGCCTGTATGGCTGGTCTAAGCTGCAGGTGCTGGGCCAGTCGATCGAGACCCTGCTGTACGAGGACCCCACGCACTTTCGCCGCGCCACCCAGGCCACGCTGGAGCATGGGGAGTGGACCGGCGAGATCGTGCAGCAGCACCGCGATGGCAGTTCCATCGATGTGGAGGGCCGCTGGACCCTGGTGCGCGGCGACAACGGCCAGCCCCATTCCATCCTGGCCATCAACACCGACATCCGCCAGCGCAAGGCCACCGAACGCGAGATCCAGCGCCTGGCGTTCTACGACCCCCTCACCGGTTTGCCCAACCGCATGCTGCTGATGGACCGCATGCACCAGGCGCTGGCCAGTGCCCGGCGGCACCAGCAGGGCGGGGCGCTGCTGTTCATCGACCTCGACAACTTCAAGACCCTGAACGACACCCTGGGCCATGACCAGGGTGACATGCTGCTGCAGCAGGTGGCGCAGCGCCTGAACACCTGCGTGCGCGCCGTGGACACCGTGGCCCGCCTGGGCGGCGACGAGTTCGTGGTGATGCTCGAGGAGCTGAGCGCCCGGCCCGACGAGCTGGTACTGCATGCGCGCTCGGTGGGCGAGAAGATCCTGGCCACGCTGGCCATGCCCTATGCCCTGGCGGGCTACCAGTACCGCAGCACGCCGAGCATCGGCGTGGCCCCCTTCACGAGCGAGCAGACCAGCGTGGGCGAGCTGCTCAAGCAGGCCGACCTGGCCATGTACCAGGCCAAGACGGCGGGCCGCAACACGCTGCGCTTTTTCGACCCGCAGATGCAGGCCGTGGTCACCGAGCGCGCCTCGCTCGAGACCGACCTGCGCTCGGCCCTGGCGCAGGATGAGTTTCTGCTGCACTTCCAGCCCCAGGTGCGCCAGTCGGGCCTGGTGGTGGGGGTGGAGGCGCTGCTGCGCTGGGCCCACCCCCAACGCGGCATGGTCTCACCGGCGCAGTTCATTCCGCTGGCCGAGGAAACCGGCCTGATACTGCCGCTGGGCCGCTGGGTGCTGCACACCGCGTGCAAGCTCCTGGCGAGCTGGCAGGACGACCCGGCCCTGAGCCACCTGACCGTGGCCGTCAATGTGAGCTCGCGCCAGTTCCGGCATGCGAGCTTCGTCGACGACGTGGCCCGGGTGCTGGCCATCACGGGCGCCCCCTCGGGCCTGCTCAAGCTGGAGCTGACCGAGAGCCTGCTGGTGGAGGACATGGAAACCACCATTGCCACCATGGCGGCGCTGCGCTCCTACGGGGTGGGCTTCTCGCTGGACGACTTCGGCACCGGCTACTCGAGCCTGAGCTACCTGAAGCGCATGCCGCTGGACCAGCTCAAGATCGACCAGAGCTTCGTGCGCGACCTGCTCACCGACCCGAACGACGCAGCCATCGTGGACACCATCATCGGCCTGTCGCGCAGCCTGGGCCTGGAGGTCATCGCCGAAGGCGTCGAAACCGCCGAGCAACGCGAGCTGCTGGCCCGCGCAGGGTGCCAGCTCTACCAGGGCTACCTCTTCAGCCGCCCCCTGCCTGTGGACGCGCTGGAGGCCTTCCTGCGCAGTCCTGGATAAGAAACCCCTTGAGTCGCTTCGCGCCTTCCCCCGGAGGGGGACGCCCCCAGCGCGGCGGGGCGGCCCTTGCGCGGGGGCACTGGCTTCGGTAGCGCCATTTTTTAGAACATGTGCTACGTGGAGTGCAGAGCTGCCGCTTTTCGCGCCTGAAGCCAGTTCGACCGGAGAAGAAGGGAGTGGAGCGACGATGAATGTTGTTCCCTGTCTTCTTCTTATAGTCTTTATAAATACATAGTCGTAGTAGTAGAGCGCGGCATTTTGTGTGGACAAGTGCATTTTTCCGTGGCCTGGCAAGCACTTGCGTGGCGCTGAACCCTGTGTGCCGCACGCGGTTCCTGCTGTCGCGCCAACGGGGACAAATACCGGAGATGGCTCTTCTCTGTGGACAACCGGGCAGTTGTGCCAGCAATTCCCCCAAAGTTATGCACAAGGACCGGCTGATACGTGGAGAAGTCACTGCGCAGGCGGGCTTTTCTCCTGGGGGTGCGGCTTTT
The DNA here is from genome assembly GCF_964253575.1 of Acidovorax sp. LjRoot118. Taxonomy (NCBI): domain Bacteria; kingdom Pseudomonadati; phylum Pseudomonadota; class Betaproteobacteria; order Burkholderiales; family Comamonadaceae; genus Acidovorax; species Acidovorax sp. LjRoot118. The sequence goes on along the minus strand of NZ_CAXURB020000001.1, from coordinate 6,133,387 downwards.
TGCACCCCTTCAGGGTCGTCTGCAAACTGGCGATGGCTTATCGGCCCCCTGCGGCCTCCTGTTCAGCCAGGCGTGCCTCCGCAAGCCAGCCTGGCCCTTGCAGCTGCCCCTGGCCTGCCGTTGCAAAGAAGGGGCCTTCTGCGGCCTGTGAAGGGCACGGGCAGCTCTTTCTTCCCTGTAGGGTGCCAGCGCGTTGCCCTGTGGGTACAACAGGCTCCAGGTCGGTCGACGCGCCCTGCATCAGGTTTTGCTTGTTATTCTTTAATAGCTCTATAAATCAATAGCAGTAGTAGTAGAGCAGGGGCTTTTTTGTGGACAAGCCCATTTTTCCCAATGCTGGCGCGCACTTGCGTGGCTTCAAACCCTGTGGCACGACGGGGCTGAACTTTGCGGTTGGATGACAACAACTTTCGGCTGCGCCGCAGTTCTGTGGATAACCAATGGGTTGTTCGGCAACCATACCCATGGTTATCCACAGATGGATCGGAGCCCGGGCACAAAAAAGCCCGCCGAAGAGGCGGGCTGTGGGGCCAGGTGCCGGGTAGGCCGGTCGCCGGGGCTGGTGGCCGGCTCAGAAGTGGTACCCGTAGCGCAGTTGCGCGAAGTTCTCGCCCGGGTTGGGCTTCTTCACGCCGGCATTGGAGACATGCTGTACACGCAGCACGATGTCGTGCCGGCGCTGCTCGCCCAGGCTGACCCCCAGTCCCAGGTGGGAGGCGAAGTTGGCACGGGTGCTGAAGGTGCGTTCGGGCGTGACGTAGCGCTTGTCGGCCACCGTGAGGCCGATGCCGCCCTCCCAGAACCAGGCCGAGCGGCCTTCGTCCATGCGCAGGCGCAGGGTGGGGGTGACGCCGAGCACTGTGGTGTGCGAGCGCCCGCCCTGCGCACCGTCAAAGGTCCAGCGGCTGGCGTAGAGATCCCAGTAGCCCGTGAGCTGGCCACCCCACAGCGGGCGTTGCCAGTCCTTCCAGGGCAAGGTGCCGCCGAGGGTGATGGCATCGGTATCCCGGCGGGCCTGGGAGCCCTGGATGTAGATGGAGGGTGAGGCCTGTGCGCTCTGTTGTGCCATGGCGGTCTGCGGCACAGCGGCCAGGGCGCCCAGCGCCACGGCGGCTGCCAGCGCAACGGAGAGTGGGGAAGAAGCCGGGCGGAAGGGTTTGGTGTTCATGGTTTTGTTCCGTGGTTTGACATACACAGCTGTATGTAAATGAGTGTAGGAACGCCCCCACCAGTGGTTTTGTAGGCCGCAACCGCAGCTTGATGGCGGAAAAAGGAAAAGGGCTCCGAATGGAGCCCTTCTGATGGTTGCGACACCGCTGCCGCGCAGGCGGGTGTCGCACGCCCGGCGCTTACTTCTGCGCTGCCGGTGCTGCTGCTGCACCGGCGGGCTTGTCGCCATGGCCGCGGTGGCCATGGGGGCCGTGCTTGCCATGTTCACCCCGCGGGCCCATGCGCTGGGCGCGGGCATCGAAGGTCTTTTGCTGCTCGGGCGTCAGCACGGCATAGAAGGCCTTGGTGGCTTCACCGCGGCGGTCGGCCTCGGCGGCGTGCTGTGCACGCATGGCGCGCATGCGGTCGATGCGCTCGGGGGTGGTGAGCTTGTCCATGTCCTTGTGGTCCAGGCGGGCCTGGCGTTCGCCCGGTTGCATGGAGGCGGTGAAGGTGTTCCAGGCAGGTTCCTGCGCCGGGGTCAGCTTGAGCTGTGCCTTGAGCGCGGCGGCGCGCTGGGCCATGTGGGCCTGGTGGCGTTCGCGGTGTTCGCCTGGGCCCTTGCGGGCATCGGGGGCGGCTGCCGCACCCACGGCGGGCGGGTTGGCAGGGGTGGGCTGTGCCAGCGCTGGCAGGGCCAGGGCGGCGAGGACGGCGGCGGCAACGGTGTGGCGGGACAGGAAAGCCATGGTGAGAGTCCTTTCAGAGGGAGGAAGGGGCCCCGGAACGGTGGTTCCAGCGGTTGACTGCAGTGTCTGCCTGCCATGTATCGCCCGCATGCACGTTGTTTGTCCCAGTGTAAAGTTGTGACAAGAAGATCGTCTTTACCTGCGGGCCCTTGCAGCTATCAAAAGCGGAGCAGGCGCATGGATTTTCCCCGTGTTGCGCTGCGGCCCGGTACGCAAGGGGCGCCGACCACCGACAATGGAGGGTTCCGTGCCAGCGCCGCAGGCGTGCATGGCACCGGTGGACAGCTTCGTCCGGTAACCAGAGGGTTTTTCGTGTTCAAGAACATGATCGTGTACCGCATTGCTCCGCAATGGCAGGTGGAATTGACGCAGGTGGAAGAGGCGCTGGCCAAGGCCCCCTTCATGGAGTGCGGTGCCACGCAGGAAAAGTCGCTGGGCTGGGTGCCGCCGCGCGGCGATGAGCATGGCGCCATGGTCGAATCGGTGGGAGGGCAGTGGATCCTGCGCTTCATGGTCGAGTCCAAGGTGCTGCCAGGCTCGGTGCTCAACCGCCGCGTGAAGGAAAAGGCCGAGCGCATCGAGAAGGAAACCGGGCGCAAGCCCGGCAAGAAGGAGAGCAAGGAGCTCAAGGAAGAAGCCAAGCTCGACCTGCTGCCCATGGCCTTCACCAAGCAGGGCTCGATGTGGGTATGGATCGACAGGGAAGCACGCACCATCGTGTTCGACACGTCCAGCCAGGGCCGTGCCGACGAGGTCGTTTCGCTGCTGGTCGAATACCTGCCGGGCCTGTCGGTCTCGCTGTTGTACACCGAGACCAGCCCGCAGGTGGCCATGTCGCACTGGTTGAGCACGCAGGAGCCGCCCGTGGGCTTCACCGTGGACCGCGAATGCGAGTTGAAGAGCGCCGACGAGTCCAAGGCCGTGGTGCGCTATTCGCGCCACCCGCTGGACATCGAGGAAGTGCAGGCGCACATCGCCGCCGGCAAGCTGCCCACCAAGCTGGCGCTGACCTGGGACGACCGCGTCTCGCTGATGCTGACCGAGGGGCTGCAGATCAAGAAGGTGTCCTTCCTGGACACCGTGTTCGAAGGCACCAAGGCCGATGACGGCGGTTTCGACACTGACGTGGCCATCGCCACAGGGGAGCTGTCCAAGCTGATCCCCGACCTGATCGAGGCGCTGGGCGGTGAATCCGATGGCATTGGGGCCAGCGCTGTTGCGCAAGCCATCCCTGCGGGCAGCGGCCCCTCGGGCCCGGGCCTGGCCGCCGCTGCACCCGTGCCGCCGCGCGGCAAGGATGTGGCGGGGCGCGCGATCACCGGGCCGGCGACGGCACCGGCGGACACCGACCCCGACTCGGCCCCGTTCTGAGCGGGCGGGGCGCGGCAATGGCTGGCATGGACAACGCGGCCTGCGGTCGATGAAAGCCATTCCGCCCATCCACCTGATCCTGGCCTTCGACACGGTGGCGCGACTGTGCAGCTTCAGCAAGGCGGCCGAGGAGCTGCACCTGTCGCACAGCACGGTGAGCCACCGCATCCGCGAACTGGAGCGGCTGCTGGCGCGGCCGCTGTTCGTGCGCAGCACGCGCGCCGTGGCGCCCACGGCCGAGGGGGCGCACCTGCACCAGCAGCTCAAGGAGCCGCTGCTGCGGCTGCTGCAGATCTTCGGTGCGGACGCTGCCGGCCAACTGCCTGTGGTGCGCATCAGCGCCTTGCCCTCGTTTGCGCGCTGGCGCCTGGTGCCGGCCCTGTCGCGCCTGGGCGCACAGCCGCCGGGGTGGGGCGTGGAGATCCACCCCTCCATCGACACGGTGGACGTGGACCGGGGCGATGCCGACATTGCCGTGCGCTTTGCGCGCACCCGACCGGCCGCCCACCATTGCGAAAAGCTCATGGACGACGAGTGGTTCCCCGTGGCGGCGCCGGCCTACCTGGCGCGGCTGGGCGTGCCCGCCGACACGGCGGCGTTCCGCAAGGCGGTGTTGCTCTCGCACACGCGCCAGCCCTGGAAGCCGTGGCTGGACAAGGCGGGGATCCGGGTCGCCGCACCGCGCCAGCAGGGCATGGCCTTCACGGACACGGGCTTTGTGCTCGATGCGGCCCTGGGCCTGCAGGGCATTGCGCTGGGCCGGCGCTCGCTGGTGCAGGACCTGCTGGCCAGTGGCGCGCTGGTGCGCCTGGGCGAGGTGGCGCTGCCCTCAGAGCAGTCGTACTACCTGCTCGCGTCGGAACGCATGGCCATCACGCCGCAGGGGCAGCAGGTGATGGCCTGGATCCGCAGCCTGGCGCCGGTCAGCCCGCCAGCGTGAGCACGATGCCGGCCAGCACGCCGGCGATGGCCAGCGACTTCTGGGCAATGAAGCGCTCACGCAAGAACAAGGCACCGAGCGCGAACACCATGACCAGGTTGCTGCGGCGCAGCACGGCGATCACCGAAATCATGGCCCCCTCGGTCTGCACGGCAGCGAGGTAGAGGTACTCCGCCGCCAGATAGGCCAGCGCGATCGCGGGCACGGCCCAGTGGCGCGTGAACAGGCTGCGCAGCGAAACGCTGCGCCCCACCCAGGGCAGCAGGGCCAGTGCGATCACGCCGCGCTGCACCGCCGACCAGCCTTGCACGGCCGCCAGGTCCAGCCGCAGCCCGGCGAGGATGTGCTTGTCGTACAGTGCGTTGGCCGAGGACAGCAGCGTGGCGGCCAGCATGCATAGCACCCAGCCGTCGCGGTGAAAGCGGATGCCCTCGCGGCTGCCGATGCGCGCGAACAGATGGTAGGACAGCATGGACACCGCCAGGCCCAGCCACTGCCACCCGGTGAGCTGCTCGCCGAGCAGCACGATGGCACCGGCCGCCGTCCACAGCGGGCCCGACGCGCGCACGCCGGCCGAGATCGACAGCGGCAGTGCCTTGACCGCGTAGTACGACAGTACCCAGGTGGCGACCATCATCAGCGACTTGGGCAGCACCAGTGCCTGTTCGCGCCAGCCCAGCGGTGCGGGGTAGAGGCCCCAGGGCTGCAATGCAGGTGCCGCAGTGGCCGGTGCGAGCAGAAAGGGCAGCCACAGGAATGCGCCGAGCGCGGAACTCAGCACGACCACGTCGAGCACGCTTTTCTCGCGCAGCGCGAGCTTGGTGAGGAAGTCGTAGGTACCCAGCACCAGGCCGGCAAAGAGACCCAGGGCGACCCAGGTCATGGAGCACCCCAGCGGGTAGGGGACGGGACAACGGTGAAGTGCGGCACGGGGTGTTTTTCAGCAAGGAGGAAGAAGCCCCCAAGCGTAGAAACATGGCGCCGCCGATTGATGGGAAATGGCCACGCATTGCTGTGCCGCTTTCAGCAATGCGCCAGGCAGCAGGTGCCTGGGCGGATCACACCCGTTCGAAGATCGCCGCAATCCCCTGACCGCCGCCGATGCACATGGTCACCAGCGCATAGCGCCCGCCCGTGCGGTGCAGCTCGGCGATGGCCTTGGTGGTGATGATGGCGCCCGTGGCGCCCACGGGGTGGCCGAGCGAAATGCCCGAGCCGTTGGGGTTGACCTTGGCCGGATCGAGGCCCAGCTCCTGGATCACGGCGCAGGCCTGGGCGGCGAAGGCCTCGTTGGCCTCGATCACGTCCATGTCCTGCACCGTGAGGCCGGTGCGCTGCAGGACCTTCTGCGTCGCCGGCACGGGGCCGATGCCCATGTAGGCCGGCTCCACGCCCGCATGCGCGTAGCCCACCAGGCGGGCCAGGGGTTTCAGGCCCAGGGCGGAGGCACGCGCGCCCGAGGCCAGCACCACGGCGGCGGCGCCGTCATTGATGCCTGAGGCATTGCCGGCGGTGACCAGGCCATCCTTCTTGAACGCGGGCTTCATGCCGGCCAGCACTTCCAGGGTGGTATTGGCGCGCACGTGCTCGTCCGTGTCGAAGACCACCGTGCCTTTGCGCGTGGTGATCTCCACCGGCACGATCTGCTCGCGGAAGTAGCCCGCAGCGATGGCGTGCGCTGCGCGCTGCTGGCTTTGCACAGCCAACTGATCCTGTGCCTCGCGGCCGATGCGGTAGCGCTCGGCCACGTTCTCGGCGGTGATGCCCATGTGCATCTTCTGCCACGGGTCGTGCAGGATGCCGAGCATAGGGCCTGTTCACCCCAATTTCGGGGATCGCGTTGCCCGGCCTGGGGGCTGGATGCTAGGCGCCCGTGTGCAGCAAGGTGTGCACCTTGCAAGCGCGGGCAACGCTGCAGACGGCCCCCAGGCCGGGCAACCCGAAGGGAAGGCCCATGCCGGCGCGCCACTCGTCGTTGCGTTCCTTGCGTGTGCAAGGGCACACGCTGTGTCGCGCGCCTAGATTGGCGCGCCGGCAAGGGCCTTCGCGACCCCGAAATTGGGGTGAACAGGCCCTAGTCGATGCTCTTGGCATCGCCCATGCGTGCGCCGTAGCGCGCGGCGGTGTCGAAATAGGGGCCGCGGCTCATGGATTCGCTGCCGCCGCCGATGGCGATGTCGCAATCCCCGTAGCCGATGGCCTGCGCTGCAGAAATGATGGCCTGCAGGCCCGAGCCGCACAGGCGGTTGGCGTTGAAGGCCGGTGTCTCGATGGGGCAGCCCGCATCGATGGCGGCCACGCGCGCGAGGTAGGCGTCCTTGGTGTCGGTGGGGATCACGTTGCCCATCACCACGTGGCCGATGGCATCGGCCGGCAGGCCGCTGCGCGCGATGGCGGCCTTCACGGCGGTGGTGGCCAGGTCGGTGTTGGGCACGTCCTTGAGGCTGCCGCCGAAGGTGCCGATGGCGGTGCGCGCGGTGGAGAGGACGTAGACGTCTTGGAGGCTGCTCATAGGGAATGTGTCGAAAGAGAAGAAAGGGAATTCAGCGCCCGTTGAACTGGGCGGGCCGGCGTGCGTAGAAGGCCGCTATGCCTTCGCGGAAGTCTGCGGTGGCGGCGCAGTGCGCAAAGGCCTGCTGCTCGGCCGCCAGCTGCTCGGGCAGGCTGCGTTCCAGCGACTGGCGCATGAGGCGTTTCATTGCGCCGTAGGCCACGGTGGGGCCGGCGGCCAGGCGCTCGGCCACGGCGGTGGTGGCGGCGTCGAGTTCGGCCATGGGTACCACGCGGTTGACCAGGCCCAGGCGCAGCGCATCCTCGGCCGTGAAGGAATCGCCGAGCAGCGCGATCTCCAGCGCCTGGCGCAGGCCCACCATGCGCGGCAGCGCCCAGGAGGCGCCCACGTCGCAACTGGTGCCCAGGTTGATGTAGGCCAGGTTCAGGCGCGTGCCCTCGGCCATGAGCACGTAGTCGGCCTGCAGCAGCATCGACAGGCCGGCGCCTGCGGCCACGCCGTGTACCTGGGCGATCACGGGCGCATCGATCTGCGCCAGCAGGGCCAGGCCCGCGTGCAACGGCCCGAGCAGTTCCATCGCGCCCTGCACGGGGTTGGCGCGCAGGGTGGCCAGATCGCCGCCGGCCATGAAGCCCTTGCCGTTGCCGCGCAGCACCACGGCGCGCACGCTGGCGTCTGCCGCAATGGCCTGCACGGCGGCCAGGAAGGCCTGGGCCATGGGCACGTCGATGGCGTTGAGCGCGGCGGGGCGGTTGAAGCGCAAGGTGGCGATGGCGCCCTGGCGCTCGTGCAGCAGGGCGGGAGGCGCAGCCTCGGTGTCGTCGGTCATGTCGGTTCCTCAGCGGTACAGCGCCTCGATCTCGGCAGCGTAGGTCTTGTAGATGCTGGAGCGGCGCACCTTCATGGTGGCGGTGACCTCGCCGTCGTCGTGGTCCAGCTCCTTGGTGAGAAGGTGGAACTGGCGGATCTGCGAGACCTGGGCCAGGCGCTCGTTGCCGCGGCGGATCTCGGTGTCGATGAGTTCGCGCACCTCGGGTGCCTCGACCAGCGAACGGAAATGCGTGAACGCCAGGCGCCGGGCCTCGGCCCACTTGCCCACGGTCTCGTAGTCGATCATCACCAGCGCGCCGACGAACTTGCGTCCCTCGGCGACGATGATGCATTCCTTGATGAAGGGGCTGCCCTTCATGGTGTTCTCGATCTCCGAGGGCGTGAGGTTCTTGCCGCCGGCCGTGATCATGATGTCCTTGAGCCGGTCGACGATCTTCAGTTGGCCCTGCTCTTCGCGCACCACGTCGCCGGTGTGCAGCCAGCCGTCGATGATGCTCGTGGCCGTGGCCTCGGGGTTCTTGTAGTAGCCCGCGAACACCATGTCGCCGCGCAGCTGCAGCTCGCCATTGTCGGCAATGCGGTGCTCCACGCCCAGCGTGGGCACGCCCACGGTGCCCACCACCACCTGGTCCAGCCGGTGGCCCGTGACCATGCCGGTGGATTCGGTCAGGCCGTAGACCTCCACCAGCGGCAGGCCGAGCACACGAAAGAAGCGCACCACGTCGGGCGGGATGGGTGCGGCCCCGGTGAGCGCCACGCGCGCATCGCGCAGGCCGATGAAATTCTGCAGCGCACGGAACACCAGCCAGTAGCTGGCGGCGAAGGTGGCCCGCTCGGCCAGGCTCCAGCTGCTGCGCGGCTTCTCGGCCAGGGGCTGGCAGGCGGCGATGGCGCGGTGGAACAGCCGGCGGCGCAGGCCCCCGGTCTCCTGCAGCTTGATGTGGATGGCGGCATGCATCTTCTCCCAGATGCGCGGCACGCCCAGGAACATGGTGGGCGCTACCTCGCGCAGATCCTCCTGCACGGTGCGGATGGATTCGCCGAAGTTCACCTGCGAACCGATGTACACCGGCACGAAGCTGGTGAGCATCTGCTCGGCCACGTGGCACAGCGGCAGGTAGGACAGGTGGGTGGTGGCCGCGTCGAGCTGCAGCCGGTCGACGATGCCGGGCACCACGCCGCGGATGTTGCGGTAGCTGATCATCGCGCCCTTGGGCTTGCCGGTGGAGCCCGAGGTGTAGATCATCAGGCCCACGTCGTCGAGCGTCTGGCGCGCGAGTGCCTCGTCCACCAGCGCCTGCGATCCCGATGCGGCGCCCAGCGCCTCGACCTCGGTGAAGGTGGCGATCAGCGCGCGCACCTCGGGCGCGAAGCTGCGCAGGCCCTTGGTCTCCATGACGATGATCTTTTTGAGGCGCGGCAACTCGGGCAGCGCCGCGAGCAGCTTGTCGGTCTGCTCCTGGTCCTCGCAGACCATGATCTCGATGTCGGCATGGCCGACCACATAGGCCACCTCGTTGGTGGGGCTGGTGGGGTAGACGCCCACGGTGACCGCACCGACCAGGCCGGCGCCCATCTGCGCCAGGACCCACTCCGTGCGGTTCTCCGAGATCACGCCCACATGGCCGCCGGCCGGCAGCCCGAGCGCGCGCAACCCCAGGCCGAAGTGGCTGGCCCGCTCGTGGTAGCTGGCCCAGGTGAAGGGCTTCCAGATGCCGAAGTCCTTTTGCCGGATGGCCACGCGGCCGGGCTCGGTGCGCGCGCGCTCGCGCAGCATCTGGGGCAGGGTGAGTTCGGGGAGGGTCATGACAGCCATCTTTTGCGGCGCTTGTAGTGCTTGATGTCCTTGAAGCTTTTCGCTTCGCCACCGCCGCCCATGCCGAGGTAGAACTCGCGCACGTCGGGGTCGCTGGCCAGGCGCTCGGCCGTGCCGTCGATCACGATCTTGCCGTTCTCCATGATGTAGCCCTGGTGGGCGACGGCCAGCGCCACGGTGGCGTTCTGTTCGACCAGCAGCATGGAGGTGCCGCGCTCGGCGTTGATGCGCGCGATGATGGTGAAGATGTCTTCCACGAGCTTGGGCGACAGGCCCAGCGAGGGCTCGTCGAGCAGGATCAGCTCTGGCTGGGCGATCAGCGCGCGGCCGATGGCCAGCATCTGCTGCTCGCCGCCCGAGAGGTAGCCGGCCAGGCCCCGGCGCCGCTCGTGCAGGCGCGGGAAATAGCTGTAGACGCTGTCGAAATCGGGCTTCGCAACCTTGCGGCCCGTGAGTGCATAGGTGGCGGCCACGAGGTTCTCTTCGACCGTGAGGTCCTCGAAAACACGGCGGCCTTCCATCACATGGGACAGGCCATTGCGCACCAGCTGCTGGGGCGCCAGGTGGGCCGTGGGCTGGCCGTTGAAGCGGATGCTGCCGCCCTGCACTTGACCATCCTCCAGCGCCAGCAGGCCCGACACCGCCTTGAGCGTGGTGGACTTGCCCGCGCCGTTGCTGCCCAGCAGCGCCACGATCTGCCCGCGCGGCACGGACAGCGACAGGCCGCGCAGGGCCTGCACGACCTTGTTGTAGATGACCTCGATGTTGTTGACTTCGAGGACGAACTCAGGGGCGTGCGGCATCACGGTCTCGGCGGCTGGGAAGGAGCACTGCGAACCGCGCCGCACCCGGCGCATGCCGTGGGCGCTGCTCTGCCAGCGCACCCGTGGAACCGGCTTTGCCGGGCCTCGGGGTGCGTCCCCCTGAAGGGGGAAGGCGCGAAGCGACTCAGGGGGGGTGTCAGGGACATCAGAGCTTGATCCAGTCGGAAGCGGCGACCATTTTTTGTGCCTTCATGTCCGCGCGGTACACGCGGCCCACAGGGATGGAGTTGCCGCTGATGGTGATCGGCACGCCGATCAGGCCGCCGGTGTCGAAGTCCTTGATGCTGTTGAGCGCAGCCTTGAGGTTCTTGCCGTCGAGCGGTTTGCCGGCATCCAGGCAGCGTTTGGCCGATTCGGTGAACAGCATGGCGGCGAGGAAGCCCTGGATGTAGGCCGTGCTCTGGTACTCGGGGCGCAGCGCGCGGATCTTCTCCAGCATGGGCGCCTTCTCGGTATCGTAGTAGTAGCGGTAGGGCATCACGCCCATGAAGCCGTCGGCGGCCTCGCCCATCTTCATCACGGTGGAGCTGTCCATGGTCCAGAAGGTGCCCATCCACTTGCTGGTCATGCCCTGCTGCTTGCCCTGGGTGATGAACTCGGGGATGGGGGCCAGGATGTAGCCGTGGAAGATGGTGTAGTCGGGCGCTGCGCGGCGCAGCTTGATGACCTCGCCGGAGACGTCCACGCTGCCGGCGGGCGTCATGATCTTGACGGGCACGGACAAGCCGAGTGCCTTGGCAGCGGCTTCGCTCTTGTCGATGGGGTCGCGGCCGAATTCGGAGTCGGAGTACACGAAGGCCACCTTGGCACCGGGCTTTTCCTTGGCGATGTGCTTGAGCAGGATGCCGAACATCTCGGTGTAGTCAGGGCCGACGAGGAACTGGTTGGGGTACTTGGCCGGGTCGTTGAGTTCGGACGCGAACGAGGCGCCGGCCATCAGCGTGCTGCCCGCGCGGTCGAGCTCGGGATTGATGGTCTTGGCAAAGCCCGTGGAGTCGCCGTAGTAGAGGTTGACCTTGTTCTGGCTGGTGATCTTCTTGTAGGCCGCCACCGAGACGTCGACCTTGTAGCCTGTGTCCTCGGGCACGTACTTGAGCTTGCGGCCCTTGATGCCGCCCGCGTCGTTGACCATCTTCACGTAGTCGCCGATGCCGGCATTGATGCCCACGCCCGCAAACGCGAACACGCCCGTGAGCGGGATGGAACCGCCGATGACGATGTCTTCGCCGCTGGCCTGTGCGGTGGCGGTGAGCGGTGCGGCCAGCGTGGCGCCCGCGGCGAGCAGCAGGGTGCGGCGGCGCTGGGATGCGAGGGATGGGGTGGTGGTCGTGGGCATGGTGCTTGTCTCCTTCATGGTTTTATAGGCTGCAGCGGCTCTCTCAATTGCGGAACGGCCACAGATGGAAAAAGCGGCGAATGCGCCGCCACACTTCTGCGAGCCCCTGCGGCTCGAACACCAGAAATCCGATGATCAGCAGGCCGAAGATCACGGTGCGCACGGGCGACAGGAACACCGTGAGCTCGTTGCCGCCGGGCAGCAGGTTGACCACCAGCTTGAGCAGTTCGGGCACCATGGTCATGAACACCGCGCCCAGGATGCCGCCCAGGATGGAGCCCATGCCGCCGACGATGATGGCCGCCAGGAAGAAGATGGACATGAGCAGCGGAAAGCTCTCGGGCGTGACCACGCGGAAAAAGTAGGCCCAGAGCCCGCCGGCCACGCCCGCGTAGAACGAGGACAGCCCGAACGACAGCAGCTTGTAGCGCAGCAGCGGTATGCCCAGCACCTCGGCCGAGATGTCGCGGTCGCGGATGGCGATGAAGGCGCGGCCCACGCGCGTGCGAAACAGATTGGCCGCGCCCAGCAGCATGAGCACGGTGATGGGCACGATCACCCAGTACAGGCGAAACGAGGTGTCGAGCGGCAGCCCGAACAGCTTGGCGGGCGGCACGCTCAGTCCCCCGGTGCCGCCCGTGAACTTCCAGTTGGCGAAGATGAAGTGCGCGATGAACGATGCGGCGATGGTGGCGATGGCCAGGTAAAGGCCCTTGACGCGCAGCGAGGGGATGCCCACGACGATGCCACCCAGCATGGCCACGAAGCCGCCAGCCAGCAGGTTCAGGAGGAAGGGCGTGCCCGCGCGTGTCTCCAGCACGGCCACGGTGTAGGCCCCCAGGCCCATGAAGGCGGCCTGCCCCAGGCTCACCAGCCCCGTGTAGCCCGTGAGGATGTTGAGCCCCGTGGCGCTGGCCACGTTGATGCTGACCAGGCAGGCCAGGTACAGCCAGTAGTCGCTGGCCATGAAGGGAAAGAGCAGCAGCAGCACGGCGGCCACGGCCAGCCACACCTTCTGCGTGCGCGAGTCGAACAGCGCCGCGTCGGCGATGTAGCTTTCCTTGAGGGTTCCGATGCGCATGGCGTGCCTTACAGACGTTCTATTTCGTGCGTGCCGAACAGGCCGTACGGGCGCACCAGCAGCACGGCCACGAGCACGATGAAGGTGGCCAGGAGCTTGTATTCGCCGCCCAGGTAGGCGCCGGCCAGGGCCTCGATGAGGCCGATGAGCAGGCCGCCGATGAGGGCGCCGAGCACGCTGTCAAGCCCGCCGACGATGACCACCACCAGCACCGACAGGCCGAACACGCCCATGCTCGACGAGATGCCGCCGATGGAGCCGACGATGATCCCGGAGACTGCGGCGATCATGGCCGAGACCACCCAGGCCAGCGAGAACACGCGCGGCACGTTGATGCCCACCGAGTAGGCGGCGGCCTGGTCGCTGGCCGTGGCGCGCAGGGCCACGCCGCCGCGCCAGAAGCGGAACACCAGCAGCACGGCGGCGATGAAGGCCACGGCGATCATGGCGCCCCAGAACACCTTCGGCGCGAGGAAGGCCTCGCCGATCATGATGGGCTTGGTCGGCATGAACTCGGGCAGGCGGCGCTGGTCGGCCGTCCAGATCATCTCCACCAGGCCCACGAGCACCGAAGCCAAGCCCACGGTGACCATGAAGACGGAGATCGGCGGCTCGCCCAGCAGCGGGCGGATCATGGTGCGCTCGATCACCGCGCCCAAGAGGCCCGAGCCGAGCACCGCTGCAGGAATGGCCAGCCACAGCGGCAGAGCGAAGGTGGCGGCGAAGGTGAAGAACAGGTAGGCGCCGACCATGAGCATCTCGCCGATGGCGATGTTCACCACGCGCGTGGCCTTGTAGACCATGACGAAGGCCAGCGCCGCCAGTGCATAGAGGCCGCCACCGGAGATGCCGGTGAGGCTGATTTCGAAGAGGTAGGCCCAATCCATCACGCGGCCCCTTGCAGCGGCGCCGCAGCACCGGCATGCAGCCGGGCCCGCAGGTCGCCTACGTCGCCCGAGCCCAGGTAGGCGCGTATGACCTCGGGGTTGGCCTGCACCTCACCCGGCGTACCCTGGGCGATGACCTGGCCGAAGTTGAGCACCACCACGTGGTCCGACAGGTCCATGACCATGCCCATGTCGTGCTCGACCATGAGCACGGTGACGCCCCATTCGGCGCGCACGTCGAGGATGAAGCGCGCCATGTCCTCGGTCTCCTCGCGGTTCATGCCGGCCACGGGCTCGTCGAGCATCAGGATCTCGGGCTGCATGGCCAGGGCGCGGGCCATCTCCACGCGCTTTTGCAGGCCGTAGGGCAGGGCCGAGACCGGCGCGTGGCGGATGTGGTCGATCTCCAGGAAGTCGATGATGCGCTCCTCGATGTCGGCGCGCAGGGCGGCCTCTTCGCGCCGTGCGCGGCCGATGTACAGCAGCGCGTCGAGCACGTTGGCCTTGAGGTGCGCGTGGCGCCCGAGCTTGATGTTGTCGAGCACCGTCATGCCGCGGAACAGCGCGATGTTCTGGAAGCTCCGCCCCAGGCCCAGCCGGGCGCGCTGCGGGGCCGGCACCCGCGTGATGTCCTGGCCCTTGAAGCGGATGGCACCGCTGCCCGGGCGGTAGAAGCCCGAGATGGTGTTGAACAGCGAGGTCTTGCCCGCGCCGTTGGGCCCGATGACGGCGGTGATGGAGCCGGCCTGCACGCCGAAGCCCACGCCCGTGAGCGCCTTGACCCCGCCGAAAGCCAGCGTGACGCCATCGACCTGCAGCAGGGGCGGCGCGCTGGCGGGGGGATTGCCGGGTGGGTGTGTCTCCATTGGCTTTCTAATGCGGGTTTGTGCTGACCAGAAAATTTCCGCGGACCGGCGGATATTTCCTACTTGTGCGTAAACTGATTACTCGCGAGTAGATTCTGGAAGGCCCCGCGCCAAACCAGCATCCGTACTTTCCCGAGGAACCAGCCCGCCATGCCCAGCCCCACCGTGTCGCCCCCCCGCAGTGCGGATCGCCCGCCCGCGTCGCCCTGGGCGCCCGCGTCCCACCGCGAACAGCAGCGCGAGGCCAAGCGCAATGCCGTGCTGCAGGCGGCCGCCCAGCTGTTCAACGAACGCGGCTTTCACGCCACCTCGCTCGACGACATCGCCGCGCGGCTGAACGTCACCAAGCCCACGCTGTACTACTATGTCAAGAACAAGGACGAGATCCTGCTGCAGTGCGTGAGCAAGGGCCTCGAAATGATGCTCGAGGGCATCGATGCCTCGCGCGCGGCCGGCGGCAAGGCCGTCGACCAGCTCATGACCTGCATGCAGGTCTATGCGCGCATCGTCACAGAGGATTTCGGCAAGTGCCTGATCCGCGTGGGCGACGAGCAGCTGCCGCCCGAGAGCCGCGCCGAACTACGCCGCCACAAATCCGCCATCGACCGGGAGTTCCGACGCCTGGTGGCCGAGGGCGTGCAGGAGGGCTCGCTGCAGCCGTGCGATCCGAAGATGACGGCCTTCGTGATCGCCGGGGCGCTGAGCTGGATCGGCCGCTGGTACCAGCCCGGCGGTGAGTACACGGCCGAGCAGGTGGCCGAGCAGTGCATAGCGACGCTGTGCCAGGGGGTGTTGCGGCGCGCCGATGGCGCGGTGGTGGCCAAGGCGCCTGCCAAGCGGGTGCGCAAGGCGGCACCGGCTGCAGCAGCGGCACCGCGCAAGCGCGCCTAGTGCCTGGGGGGAGCTGGCTCCCCCGCCAGGTCATCCAGGATCGGGCAGTCCGGCCGCTCATCCCCATGGCAGCACGACACCAGCGTTTGCAGGCTGCGCTGCATGGCCTGCATGGCGGCGATGCGCTCGTTCAGGTCCTCGATGTGGGCCTGGGCGATGCGCTTGACCTGGCTGCTGGCGCGGCTGCGGTCCTGCCACAGGGCGAGCAGGCCGGCGATCTCTTCCATCGAAAAGCCCAGGTCGCGTGCGCGGCGGATGAAGCGCAGGCCATGGACGTCGGCTGCGGTGTACTGGCGGTAGCCGCTGTCGGTGCGCGCCACGCCGGCCACCAGGCCCAGGGACTCGTAGTGGCGCACCATGCGTGCCGAGACACCGGCACGGCGCGCGGCCTCGCCGATGGGCACGGGCCAGTCGGTCTTGCTCATGCCGCGACGGCGTAGCCTTCTTCGGCGATGGCGGCGGCCAGCGCTGCGCGGTCGGCGTTGCTGTGCGCCACATGCACGCTGCCGCTGGCGCGGTCGATGCGCACCGTGGCATCGGGGTCCACACCCTGCACGGCTTGGGTCACGGCGCGCTCGCAGTGGCCGCAGGTCATGCCCTGGACCTGGAAGTCATGGCTGGTGGTTGTGGATGGCTGCATGTGAAGACTCCTTGCTGATTGGCTGATTGCATTGAACAGCCTGGAGCGTAAACCTTCACATGGTGGCAAGGTCAAGGCCTTGCTGCAAGACCTTGGGGAGGGGCGGTTTACTTTGGTCGGGCGCGGCGCACGCCGGCATCGGGGCGCGAGAGGGTGCCCGCGCGCAGTTCGCCCACCGCCACCGCCAGGGCCTGGGCGGCGCCGCGGATCTCGGCCTGCATGGCGGCATCCCGGTCCAGCACTTCGTGGCTCTGGGCGTAGCTTTCGTAGTAGCCGATGTAGCGGTCCAGGCGCGCAGCGGGGCCAGCATCGATGAAACCCATCCAGTCGAGCCAGTCGGAGAGGCCGCGGCGCGTCATCTCGATGCCGGCCACGTCGCCGTGCACGGCCAGGGCGTAGGTGCGGCCTTCGAGGTGCTTGGGGTAGCCCCAGCCGGCCAGCTCCAGCGCCTTGGCCTCGGCGGACTTCTTGCCGTGGGTGCTGGTGGGGTCGGGGTTGCCGCCGTCGGCACAGACCAGGCGGTCGATCATGAGCTTGAGCGGGCTGGGCGACTGGTACCAGTACACGGGGGTGATGATCATCACGCCGTGCGCGGCGGTCCAGCGTTCGTAGATCTCGTTCATCCAGTCTCCCGTCTGGCGCATGGCATGGTTGGGGTAGCAGCTGCACGGAAAGTGGCACAGCGGCATGGCCGTGGAGACGCAGCCCTTGCAGGGATGGATGTGGCGCCCGTAGTCGGAGGTGACGCGGCTCAGGTCGAGCAGGTCGATTTCAATGTGCTCGGCGGCCAGCACGTCGCGCGCCATGTTGAGCATGCGCCAGCTCTTGGAGATCTCGCCAGGGCAGGTGCCGTCGTTGCGTGCCGAGCCGCAGACCAGCAGCACGCGCGAGGGGCTGGCCGGGTCGGCCCAGCGCGCACGCGCTGCGTCGATGCGCTCCTTGGCCTCTAGCCAGTCGACCGACAGGTCGTAGTCCGGGTCGGCATAGCCGGGCCCGGCCTTGCGTGTGCGTGGCGCCTTGCGGTTGTCGTCGTAGTTGCGCCAGGCGATGGCCTCGATGCGGTCCAGGGCGTCGCCGGCCTCGTCGGCAAAGCGCGGGTCCTGGAAGTCGAGCAGGAAGCGTTCGCGGAATGCGGCGCGTTCCAGCGGCTCGGGGGCCTGGCCGGTGCGCGCCCGTGGGGGTGTAGGGCTTGTCATGCACAAAATTCGACCACCGCCGGCAATGCCGCCGTATCGGACAAGGCGCCGACTTGATCTGGGGCAAGGGCTTGACCTTGACACCATGGCAAGCTGTAAGGTACCCCTCATGACCAACGACACCACCCCTGACCCGGCCCTTGAGGCCCTGCAACAGTTCGACCTGGGCATCGGCGGCATGACCTGCGCCAGCTGCGTGGGCCGCGTGGAGCGCGCGCTGCGCAAGGTGCCGGGAGTGCAGGATGCCTCGGTCAACCTGGCCACGGAGTCCGCCCGCATCGGCATGGCAGCACCTGCGGGCAGCGATGCCGCGGCGCTGGAGGCGCAACTGCGGCGCGCCGTGCGCAATGCGGGCTACGAGCCGCTGGCGAAGGACCAGGCCGATGCGGCCGAGGACCTGTCGCCCTGGGCTGGCTTCCTGCCCGTGGGCGTGGGCCTGGCGCTGTCGGCACCGCTGGTGCTGCCCATGCTGGGTGATCTCTTCGGGCAGGACTGGATGCTGCCCGCGTGGCTGCAGTTCGCACTGGCCACGCCGGTGCAGTTCATCCTGGGGGCGCGCTTCTACAAAGCGGGCTGGCATGCACTGAAGGCGCTGACGGGCAACATGGACCTGCTGGTGGCGCTGGGCACCAGCGCGGGCTGGGGCCTGTCGGTTTGGCTATGGCTTACTGCACATGCTGGCCATGCGCCGCACCTGTATTTCGAGGCCTCGGCCGTGGTGGTCACGCTGGTGCTGCTGGGCAAGTGGCTGGAGGCGCGCGCCAAGCGCCAGACCACCACGGCCATCCGCGCGCTGCACGCGCTGCGGCCCGACGTGGTGCACCTGCTGGGCAAGGGCGGCGAGGTGGATGTGCCCGTGGCCGAGGTGCTGGTGGGTGACCGCCTGGTGGTGCGCCCGGGCGAGCGCATCCCGGTGGACGGCACGGTGCACGAGGGCCACACGCAGGTGGACGAATCCATGCTGACCGGCGAGCCGCTGCCGGTGGCGCGCGACGTGGGCGCGCCCCTCACGGGCGGCTCGATCAACGGCGACGGGCGCGTCGTGATGGCGGTGACGGCCGTGGGCGCCGAGACGGTGCTGGCGCACATCATCCGCCTGGTGGAGGATGCGCAGGCCGCCAAGGCCCCGCTGCAGCGGCTGGTGGACAAGGTGTCGGCCGTGTTCGTGCCGGTGGTACTGGCCATGGCCCTGGCCACCTTGCTGGGCTGGCTGTGGGCCGGTGCTGGCATGGAGGCGGCACTGATCCACGCCGTGGCGGTGCTGGTGATCGCCTGCCCCTGTGCGCTGGGCCTGGCGACGCCGGCCGCCATCATGGCGGGCACGGGCGTGGCCGCCAAGCACGGCATTTTGATCAAGGATGCGCAGGCGCTGGAGCGTGCGCACCAGGTGGACACGGTGGCCTTCGACAAGACCGGCACGCTGACCGTGGGCCAGCCGCGGCTGACCGCCTTCGAGGTGGTGCCGGGCCTAGTCGAAGGCGCGGTGCTGGCGGCGGTCGCGGCGGTGCAGAGCGGCAGCGAGCACCCGCTGGCGCGCGCCGTGGTGCGCGCGGCGCAGGAGCGCCAGCTGGCCCTGCAGGCCCCAGATGCCGTGCGCGCCGTGCCGGGCCGTGGCACCGAAGGCGAAGTGCAGGGCGCCAGCTACCTCGTGGGCAGCCTGCGCTGGATGCAGGAGCTGGAGGTGGACCTGGGATCGCTGGCCGGCCGTGCCACCGATCTGCAGGCCGAGGGCGCTACCGTCTCTGCGGTGGCCGAGCGCACGGCCCAGGGCCTGGCCTTGCGCGCATTGCTGGCCTTTGGCGATGAGCCCAAGCCGGGCGCGCGCGAGGCGCTGGCGGCCCTCAAGGCCCGGGGCATCCGCACGGTGATGCTGTCGGGCGACAACCGGGGGGCGGCCGAGGCCATGGCGCGCCGCCTGGGGCTCGACCCGGCGGCGGGCGAGGTCATGGCCGAGGTGCTGCCGGGTGACAAGGCCGTGCGGGTGGCCGCATTGCAACAGGGCGGCCATGTGGTGGCCATGGTGGGCGACGGCGTGAACGACGCGCCGGCCCTGGCCGCCGCCGACGTGGGCATGGCCATGGGCAATGGCACCGATGTGGCCATGCATGCGGCGGGCATCACGCTGATGCGCGGTGACCCCTTGCTGGTGGCGGCAGCGCTGGACATTTCGCACCGCACGGTGATGAAAATCCGCCAGAACCTGTTCTGGGCCTTTGCCTACAACGTGGCCGGCATCCCCTTGGCGGCGCTGGGTTACCTGAGCCCGGTGGTGGCCGGGGCTGCTATGGCGCTCAGCTCGGTAAGCGTGATGGCGAATGCCCTCCTGCTCAAGCGCTGGCGCATGTGATAAACACGTATGGCGCATGGTCACACTTGTCTGGCAAACTGCAACGTTTTGTTGCAGCCCGGCGGACACGGGGGTGGGGAAGGCCCTGCGTCGCAGACGCCTTCCTTGCAGTCCGGCACGGGCACACACATCCATAAGGACGACAGATCATGAATCTTTTCTCGCTCATGCGGCAGTTCACCATTCGATTCCGCATGCTGGGGGCCATTGGCGTGGTGCTGGGTCTGCTGGGGCTGCTGGGGGGTGCCGGCATGCTGGGCATGTTCCGCATTGCCGATCTCAGCGAGGACTTCATGGCCAACTCCTTCGCCGAAGTGGGGTACATGGCCGAGCTGCGCGGCGAGATGGGCACCATCCGCCAGCTCGAGAAGGACATGATCATCGGCTACGAGAAGCCCGAGGTTGTGAAGGTGGCACAGGCCAAGTGGCTGGCCAGCCAGGAGAAGGCCAAGAAGATCGCCACCAAGTTCCTGGACGGACCCGAGGACAGCGACAACCCCGTGGTACGCGACATCATCAAGCGCCTGGACAGCTACCGCGAGCAGTTCGCCCATGTGGCGCGCCAGCTGGAGGCGGGGGGCTACGACACGGCCACCATCGCCAACCGCATGAGCGGCAAGGCCGTGGCCGAGTTCGACCAGGCCGACAAGCTCATGGTGCAGCTCGATGAGGTGCTGCGTGCCGATGTGGCCAAGGCCGTGGAGCAGCAGAGCAGCGTCACTGCGCAGACCAAGTTGCTGTTCGCGTTGGCTGTGCTGATCACGGTGGTGGTGGTGGTGCCGCTCACGCTGCTGAACATGCAGTCCATCTGCAACCCACTGGCCGAAGCCCGGCGCATGGCGCAGGCGATTGCCGGTGGCGATCTGTCGCAGCCCATCAACCCGCAGGGCAAGGACGAGGTGGCCGATCTGCAGCGCGCGCTGCGCGACATGCAGCAGGGCCTGGGTTCGCTGGTGGCGCAGGTGCGCGATGCCAGCGGCAACATCGCCACGGCCAGCCAGGAGATCGCCACGGGCAACCAGGACCTGTCGCAGCGCACCGAGCAGACGGCCAGCAACGCGCAGGAGGCCGTGGCCTCACTGTCGCAGCTGACCTCCACCGTGCAGCAGACGGCATCGTCCTCGCAGATGGCCAACCAGTTGGCGGCATCGGCCTCCAATACCGCCACGCGTGGCGGCTCGGTGGTGCAGCAGGCCGTGGCCAGCATGCAGGAGATCTCGGCATCGAGCCGCAAGATCGGCGACATCATCGGCCTGATCGACTCCATCGCCTTCCAGACCAACATCCTGGCGCTGAACGCGGCGGTCGAAGCGGCCCGTGCGGGCGAGCAGGGCCGTGGCTTTGCCGTGGTGGCCAGCGAAGTGCGCAGCCTGGCCCAGCGTTCGGCCGCAGCGGCCAGCGACATCAAGGCGCTGATCAGCAACAGCGTGACCGCCGTGGACGGCGGTGTGCGCCATGTGGAAGACGCGGGCACGGCGATGAAGGAGATCGTGGCCAGCGTGCAACGCGTGGGCGACATCATCGGCGAGATCACGGCCGCGGCCACCGAGCAGTCGGCCGGCATCGGCCAGGTGAACCAGTCGGTGGGCGAGATCGACCGCATGACGCAGCAGAACGCGGCGCTGGTGGAAGAGTCCGCTGCCGCGGCCGAGTCGCTGCGCGAGCAGGCGGCGCGCCTGTCGGAAGTGGTGCAGCAGTTCCAGCTCGACGAATCGATGGCCCACAGCGGCCATGGCGGCCACAGCGGCGGCCCCGTGGCCCAGCCCCAGCAGCATGCATCGCTGCGTGCGCCCACGGGCTCGCGCCAGTTGCTGGTTCGCTGACGCCACGCCGTCTTCGGCCCCAGGGCAAGGCCCCGCACGCTTCGGCGAGCGGGGCTTTTTTCATGGGGCGTTCATTGACCTGCGTCAGTTCGGCTTGGGCACCGGCATGGCACCCTTGGAATCTGTTCAATACCCTTTGGGAGCAAGGCCATGCCTCATGCCAGTGTGCGGACCATCCGCGACGAGCACGCTTCGCTGGCAGCGGTGCTGCGCTCGCTGCAGCTGATGCTGGAGCGGGGGCCGACCGATGCGCCGGCTGCGTTCTTCGATGTGATGCGCGCGATGCTGTTCTACATCGACGAGTTTCCTGAGAGGCAGCACCATCCCAAGGAGTCTCAGTGGCTGTTCCCGCGCGTGGCCGAGCGTGCACCGGAGGCGGCCACAGCCATCGCGCAGCTCGAGCGCGAGCATGTTGGAGGGGAGGCCGCGGTGCGCGAACTGCAACACCTGCTGCTGGCCTGGGAACTGTTGGGGGACACGCGGCGCAGCGCGTTCGAAGAGGCTCTGCAGCGCTATGTGGCCTTCTACCTGGAGCACATGCGGATCGAAGAGACCGTGGTGCTTCCCGCAGCCCACGCGCACCTGGATGCGCAGGACTGGGCGGCCGTGGATGCGGCGTTTGCCAGCAACATCAATCCCCTGGCGCAGGGCCCGGCCCGCGACGGGGCCTATGACCGCTTGTTCACCCGCATCGTGATGCGGGCCCCCAGTCCGATAGGGCTGGGGTAGCCCCCCTGAGCCGCTTCGCGTCATCCCCCCAAAGGGGGGACGCCCCCGGTGCGGCGGGGCGTCCCTTGCACGGGGGCACTGGCGTGTACAGCGCGCATCGCATGCGCTGCTGCGGCAGGCACCGCCCGAGAGCTGACAACGCTTGTTACGCTGCTGTCTCAGCGAGCGTCGGGTAGTCGGTATAGCCCTTTTCCCCACCGCCGTAGAAGGTGCTCTGGTCCCAGGCGTTGAGCGGGGCCTTGGTGCGCAGGCGCTCGACCAGGTCGGGGTTGGCGATGTAGAGCTTGCCGAAGGCCACGATGTCGGCCGTGCCGTCGGCCACCACTTTCTCGGCCAGGCCGGCGTCGTAGGCGTTGTTGACCATCCAGGCACCCTTGCCGCCGGCTTCGCGGTAGGCCGTCTTGAGGGCGGCGTAGTCGAAGGGGCGGTCCGGCAGCTCGCGCGGGCCGCCGGTAGCGCCTTCGATGACGTGGATGTAGGCCAGGCCCAACCGGGCGAGCTGGCGGATCACGTAGTCGAACAGGGGCTGCGGGTCTTCGTCCACGATATCGTTGGCCGGCGTGACGGGCGACAGGCGGATGCCGACCTTGCCGCCACCCACGGCATCCACGGCGGCGCGCGTGGCCTCGAGCAGCAGGCGGGCGCGGTTCTCGATGCTGCCGCCGTAGTCGTCGGTGCGCTGGTTGGCGCCGGTCTTGAGGAACTGATCGAGCAGGTAGCCGTTGGCGCCATGGATCTCCACGCCGTCGAAGCCGGCGGTCTCCACCGCGTTGCGGGCGGCGGCCGCGTAGCTGTGCACGATGCCGGGCAGCTCGGATGCATCGAGCGCGCGCGGCTGGGAGGTGGGGGCGAAGCTGCCCTTGCCGGTCTCGCGGTCGATCAGGTAGGTCTTGGACTTGGCGATGAGGGCCGAGGGCGCCACGGGTGCGCCGCCATCGGGTTGCAGGTCGTTGTGCGAGATGCGGCCCACGTGCCACAGCTGGGTCACGATCTTGCCGCCGGCCTTGTGCACGGCGGTGGTGACCTTCTTCCAGGCATCGAGCTGCTCGGTGCCGTACAGGCCCGGCACGTCGGCATAGCCCTGGCCCTGGTGGCTGATGGCCGTGGCCTCGGTGATCAGCAGGCCGGCGCTGGCGCGCTGCGCGTAGTAGGTGGCGGTGATCTCGGCCGGCACGGCATTGGGTGCGCGGTTGCGCGTGAGCGGTGCCATGGCGATGCGGTTGGCCAAGTGGATGTCACCGACCTGGATGGGATCGAAAAGAGAGGCTGTGGACATGGAGCGGAGCTTTCGTTCGTGCGGAGGTCGCAAGGACCGGAAATGACGGACAAGCGTATTCGCAATCGGCAAAGGCTGCAGTGGGCTGGCGCAACACAGGGCAAGGGATTTGTGTTACCGCAAGGCCTGGGAGGCTGCGCATGGAGAACAGCGGGCGACAGCACCGTGGACCCTTGCCCGGCACAATGGCCGCCATGAGCCATGACCCGCCCGCGCCTTCCTCCGCCCTGCTGCGCAATGGCCTGTGGCTGGCCGTGGCCCTGTCGATGGGGGCGGCTGTCTCGCTCGGTATCACGCGCTTTGCCTACGCGCTGCTGCTGCCGCCGATGCGCGAGGACCTCTCCTGGTCCTACACGCTGGCCGGGGCCATGAACACCGTGAATGCGCTGGGCTACCTGCTGGGCGCCCTGGCCACGCCGATGTTGCTGCGCCGCTTTTCGCCCGGCACCTTGCTTGTGGCGGGGTCGGTTCTGGCCACCGTGTTCATGGGGCTGTGCGGCTTTTTCGTGGATGCCGTGCCGCTCCTGGTGCAGCGCCTGCTGGCCGGGGTGGCGAGTGCGCTGGTCTTCGTCTGCGGCGGCCTGCTCGCGGCGCGGCTGGGCGCGCAGCAGCCCGGGCGCAGCGGCCTGCTGCTGGGCCTGTACTACGGCGGCACGGGCTGGGGCATCAGCCTGTCGGCGGTGCTGGTGCCGGCGGTGCTGGCCACTGCACCGGGCCCGCACCCCTGGGCCTGGGCGTGGTGGGCACTGGCCCTGGCCTGCGTGGCAGCCACGCTGGTGCTGCTGTGGCCGGCGCGTGCGCTGCAGTCCCTGGCGGCACCGGCCGCTGCCGCAGCTTCCTCGCAGCCGGCAACCGGTGGCATGCGCTGGGCGGCCTTTGCGCCGGCGCTGCTGGGTTATGGCCTGTTCGGTGTGGGCTATATCGGCTACATGACCTTCGTGGTGGCGCTGTTGCGTGAGCAGGGCGCCAGCGGCACGGCCGTGACCTGGTTCTATGCGCTGCTGGGGCTGGCGGTGGTGCTGTCCTCGCGCATCTGGGCGGGCCTCCTGGACCGCAGCCGGGGAGGGCAGGCGCTGGCCCTGCTCAACGGCCTGCTGGGCGTGGCCACGGTGCTGCCGGCGCTGACCTCGGCGTGGCCCGTGGTGCTGGCTTCGGGCCTGCTGTTCGGCGCGGTGTTCCTGTCGGTGGTGGCGTCCACCACGGCATTGGTGCGGCACAACCTGCCGCAGGCGCTGTGGGCCAGCGGCATCAGCGCCTTCACCATCGTCTTCGCGGCCGGCCAGATCGTCGGGCCCACGGTGGTCGGCTGGATCGCCGATGGCCCCGGCGGGCTGGCGCGCGGGCTGGTGTTCTCGGCCTGCGCGCTGTGGATCGGCGCGGCCGTGGCGTCGCGGCAGAAACCGCTGGCGGCATGACGCGCCAGCGGCGGCCGCGCGGCGCTGCTTACTTGAGCAGGCCTTCGGCCTTCATGGCTTCCTGCACGGCAGGGCGGGCGGCCACGCGGTCGCGGTAGGCGGCCAGGTGGGTGAAGGCCGAGATGTCGAGGTTGGTCGGTTTGGCCCAGTTGGTCACGGTGAACAGGTAGCCGTCGGCGACGGTGAACTGTTCGCCCATCAGGTACTGCTTGTCCGCCAGCTGGCCGTCCACCCACTGCAGGCGCTGCAGCAGCTTGTCGCGCGCGATGGTCTTGTATTCCTCGGGCGTGGCGGGGTTGAACAGGGGGCTGAAGCCCTTGTGGATCTCGGTGCCGATGAAGGTCAGCCATTCCTGCAGGCGGTAGCGCTGCAGCGAGCCGTTCTGGGGGGCCAGCATCTTCAGCGGCACCTGGTCGGCGATGTACTGCAGGATGGCCGGGCCTTCGCGCAGGCGCGTGCCGTCGTCCAGCTCCAGCAGGGGTACGTAGCCCAGCGGATTGATGGTGTAGTAGTCGGTGCCGTCCTGCAGCTTGTGGCTCTTGGTGCTGGCCAGCACGGGCGTGAACGCCAGGCCCGCTTCATGCAATGCGATGTGCGGAGACAGGGAGCAGGCGCCAGGAGAGTAGTAGAGTTTCATTGTGGGTCCTCTGGGTTGGATACGGCGGGAACCCCCGATCCTATGCGCTGCTCCCGCTTTTTGCATGACCCGGGCGGTAAAGCCGCCCGGATTGCCTGGGGCAAGTGTCAGCTGTCGTAACCAGGCGCGTCGCGCTGCGCTTTGCGCAACAGCGAGGGCCAGACAAAGGCACCGCCCAGGCCACCGGTCTGCACGCGCATGGCCTGGGCCACGCCACTCACGATCTGCGGGTCCACCGGGTTGAGCTCGCCGCCGGCCTGGGCGTCGATCTGGATGCGGCAGGTGTTCTCGAAGGTGTACATCGACAGGAAGGCGTCGGCAATCGACTTGCCCACCGTGAGCAGCCCGTGGTTGCGCAGCATGAGGAAGTTGGCCTCGCCCAGGTCAGCCTGCAGGCGCGGCTTTTCCTCGTCGCGAAAGGCCACGCCCTCGTAGCCGTGGTAGGCCAGCGAGGCGAGCACGAAGGTGCTCTGCTGGCTGATGGGCAGCACGCCGCATTTCTGCGCGCTCACCGCCACGCCCGCGCGTGTGTGGGTGTGCAGCACGCACTGGGCATCGTGCCGGGCCTCGTGCACGGCGCTGTGGATCACGAAGCCGGCCGGGTTCACGGGGAAGGGCGAGTCGTGCAGCTTGTTGCACTGCATGTCGACCTTGATCAGGCTCGATGCCGTGATCTCGTCGAACATCAGTCCGTAGGGGTTGATCAGGAACTGGTGCTCGGGGCCCGACACCGACTCGGGCAGCTTGGCGCTGATGTGGGTGAACACCAGGTCGCTCCAGCCGTACAGTGCCACCAGGCGGTAGCAGGCGGCCAGGTCGCAGCGCAGCTGCCATTCTTCGGGGCTGACGCTTTCTTGCAGGGAGGGGATGGCGATCATGGGGTGTGTCTCCTGGAGTTGTGGGTATCGGAAGGCCCACTGTAGGCCGCCTGCAGCCCTTGGACTGTCCGGCAGGCTACACAACGGAGCTGTTTCCTGGGGCATTCCCGCGATGTCGCGGGCATTCCATTTCGCCGTGCGCACCTCCAATCGCCACGCGGCAGGCGTCCCTACAGTCGATTCACCCCATCGCCCGATGGGAGGGAACCACCACCGGACTTCTGGAGATCACCACCATGCCAACACTCAAAATCGCGAGGCTGCTGGCCTCGTTCGCGGCCGCCACCTGTCTGTCCGCCCTGGGGCTTTCGGCCCATGCCCTGGAGACCGTGGACAAGGGCGCCTTCACCATCGCCTTCTCGGGCGACATGCCGGGCACGGGCTACCAGGACGGCCGGATGGTGGGCTACGACGGCGAAATCCTGCAGCGCGTCGCCGAGGCGTTGCAGCTCAAGGTCAAGCCGGCGCTGATGGAGTGGTCGGGCACCATCGCCTCGGTGCAATCGAAGCGCGTGGACGTGATGGCCGGCACCATGGGCTGGACGGAACAGCGCTCGAAGATCATGGCGCTGAGCGACCCCATCCACTACTTCAAGAACGGCATCACGCAGTCCGACAAGACCGACTGGAGCAAGTTGAAGGACCTGGAGGGCAAGAAGGTCGGCACGATCACGGGCTTCTCGTTCATCCCCGAGCTGCGCAAGATCAGTGGCCTGCAGCTGGCGCTGTACGACACCTCGGACGCGGCCGTGCGCGACCTGCTGGCCGGGCGCATCGACGCGGTGATCGGCGACCCGCCGGTGATGCAGTACGCGATCTCGCAGAACCCGCAGTGGAAGATCAAGTTCAACGCCTTCAGCGATGCCTCGCCCGACTACCCGCTGCTCACCGGCCTGGGGCAGGTGGTATTCGGCCTGAACAAGGACAACCCCGAGCTTCTCAAGGCGGTCAACACCGAGATCGCCAAACTCTGGCAGACCTGCGAGCTGCGCAAGATCGGCAAGACCTACGGCCTGGTGCAGGACGTCTGGTACATCCCGGTGGGCCAGAACGCCCGGGCCGGCGTGGACCGCGCGGCAGACTGGAAGCTGCCTTCCTGCAAGTGAGCTTTTGAGACCCTGGCGAGCCGCGTGCATGCCCCTGGGCACGCATGCGGCGTTCTTGCTTCAGGCCTCCACGGTGCCGGCCTGCAGCGCCTTGCGCATGCGCCCCGGCGGCATGCCGTACAGCTGCTGGAAGTGCCGGATGAAGTGCGAGGCATCGGAAAAGCCGCACTCGTAGGCGATGGTGATCACCGGCAGGTCGGTGCTGGTGAGCATCCAGCGCGCGTACTTGAGGCGCGCGTTGCGGTAGAACTCCGACGGCGTGGTGCGCGTCTCGGCCAGGAAGACGCGCTCGAGCTGGCGGCTGCTCGAATCCACGAGTCGCGCGATGACCGCGATCTCCAGCGGCGTGCCGATGTTCTTTTCCATCAGCACGATGGCCTGGCGCAGCTTGTCGTGGTCGGCCGTGCCGTAGCCCAGCGCATGGCGGCGCGCCACGTGGGTGCTGCTGGCGGCGGGGTTCACCGTCATCTGGTGGATGACCTTGGCCGCGCGGTCGGGCCCGCAATGCAGGCGCACCAGCTCGGCCGTGAGCTCCACAATGGAGATGCCGCCCGCGCAGCTGATGCGGTCGCCGTCGAACACGTAGTGGCAGTCCGTGCGGTAGTCCAGGGCCGGGAAGGCGGCCTTCCAGTCCTCCACATGGTAGGGGTGCACGCAGGCCTGGCGCCCGGCCATGAGCCCCGCGTGCGCCAGCGCGAAGGTGCCGGTGCAGATGCCGATCAGCGGCTTGCCCAGCGAGGCAGCGAAGTGCAGGAAGGCCTGGTAGCGCGGGCTCGCGGTGGGGATGGCGGGCAGCAGCCCGCCGATGACGGCGATGTAGTCGTAGTCGCATTCGGACGAGAGCGATTCCTGCACCGGCACGGCCACGCCGCAGCTGGCCTGCACCGATTGCCCCGGCACGCCGAGGATGGTCCACGAGCAGCGGATCTGCCGGCTCTGGTCGCCCACGTCGGCCGCGTGGCGCAGGCCATCGCACAGCCCGGCCAGCGACAGCAGCGGGAACTGCGGCCACAGCAGGATGCCCACGCGCAGCTCGGTGGCTGACGCGTGGGCGGGCCGCTTGCGCGTGGCGGCCGCCCGGGGTGAGGCGTCGAGCCGGCCGATCAGTGCACCAATGTCGCCTGCGTTCTGTGCACTGGCCTGGTGCGCGGCTGCACCAATCTCGTCAGAGAGGGCATCGGGGGGCGCTTTGGGTGGGGGCATCGGGTTTTCCCTGCATGTCGCATACGTTCAATATAGCGGCGACCGCCTGCAATGAACAGAGGGTCGGTATTCCTAGCATGGAGGCACTGGGTATCGAGGGGTGCGGCTGCAAGGACCGTGCCGCGGCACCCGCAGTTTTGTCTGGAGAACCATGTGAACCATCCCCTGCTTCAAGTCAGCGGCCTCAGGAAGAGCTACGGCCCGGCCGAAGTGCTCAAGGGCATTTCCTTCGACCTGCAAAAGGGTGAGACGCTGTCGCTGATCGGGCCCAGCGGCTCGGGCAAGTCCACCTGCCTGCGCTGCCTGAACTTCCTCGAAAAGCCCCAGGCCGGCGAGGTGCTGCTCGAGTCGAAGCGCATCGGCCAGGCGCCTTACCGCAAGGGGGGCTGGCGCTTCATGACCGACACCGAACTGGCGCCACAGCGCCGCGAGATCGGCATGGTGTTCCAGCTGTTCTACCTGTGGCCGCACCTCACCGTGCGTGAGAACGTGGCGCTGGCCTCCATCAAGGCCGCCGGCATGCGGCGCGACGAGGCCCATGCGCTGGCCGAGGCAATGCTGGACAAGGTGCACCTGCGCCATAAGGCCGATGCCTACCCCGAGCAGCTCTCGGGCGGGCAGCAGCAGCGCGTGGCGATTGCGCGCACGCTGGCACAGAAGCCCAAGCTGATCCTCTTCGATGAGCCGACCTCGGCGCTGGACCCGGAGCTGGTGGGCGAGGTGCTGGGCGTCATCCGCGAGCTGGCCGAGGAGGGCCGCTCGATGATCCTGGTGACGCACGAGATCCGCTTTGCGCGCGATGTGGCCGACCGCGTGATCTTCATGGACGGTGGCCACATCGTCGAGGAGGGCCCTGCGGCGCAGGTGATCGACCAGCCGCGCAGGGAGCGCACGCGCAGCTTCCTCGGCCAGGTGGGGGCTTGAGCATGCCGGGCACCGACACCCTCACCCTCATCGTTGCCACGCTGGCGCGCGGTGCGCTCACGGCCGCGCAGGTGGCCCTGGGCGCGGGCCTGCTGGCGGCCAGCCTGGGCCTGCTGCTGGCGCTGGCCGTGGTCTTCGTGCGCAACCGCCTGCTGCAGCTGGGCATTGCAGCCTATGTGGAATGGATGCGCAATGTGCCGGCATTGGCGCACCTGTTCGTGCTGTACTTCGGACTGGCTTCGGTGGGCGTGCGGCTGTCGCCGCTGACGGCCGCGGTGGTGGGCCTGGGCCTGGTGGGCGCGGCCGTGCTGTGCGACGTGTTCGCGGCCGGCCTGCGCTGTCTGCATGCGGGCCAGCGCGAGGCCGCCCTGGCCGTGGGCCTGACGCCCGCGCAGGCGCTGCGCAGCGTGCTGCTGCCGCAGATGCTGCGTGTGACGCTGCCCTCGCTGGGCAACTACGCGAGCCAGCTCGTCAAGGACACCTCGATCGCCTCGGCCATCGCGGCGCCGGAGGTGATGTTCTACGCGCGCAACCTGGTCACCTCGACCTTCGAGACGCCGCTGATCTACCTGACGGCCATGCTGCTCTATGCGGCCATGGTATTGCCCATCAGCTGGGCCTTTGCGCGGCTGGAACGCCGCACGGCAGGGGGTGCGCGATGAGCGGCAGCCCTTCGTTCTTCGCACCCTACGCCGATCACATGGCCGAGTGGTGGCCGCGCCTGCTGGAGGCGGCCCGGGTCACAGCCGAGCTCTCGGCCCTGGGCTTTGCCATCGCGCTGGTGCTGGGCGCCTTGCTGGTGTGGATGCTGCGCAGTGGCGTGGCGGCGCTGCGCCATGCGGCCAACGGCTTCATCCAGCTGCTGCGCGCGGTGCCGCTGCTGGCCCTGCTGCTGGCCATCTACTTCGCGCTGCCTTCGGTGGGCATCACGCTGTCGGGCTACTGGGCCGGGGCCATCGGCCTCGGGGTGCACGGCGCGGCCTATGTGGCCGAGATCCTGCGCGGCGGGCTGCAGTCGGTGCACGGAGGGCAGCGCGAGGCGGGTCTGGCCGCCGGCCTCACGCCGCGCCAGGTGTTCCTCTCCGTGACGCTGCCGCAGGCCCTGCGCGTGATGCTGCCGCCGCTGCTGTCGAGCTATGTGGCCCTGCTCAAGGACAGCTCGCTGTGCGCGCTGATCGCCACCAACGAGCTGATGCTGGCGGCGCGCGCCATGTCCAGCGAGTACTTCCTGCCGCTGCACATCTTCATCCTGGTGGGGCTGCTGTACTTCGCCATCGCCTTTCCCCTGTCCATGCTGTCGCGGTGGCTGGAGCGCCGCCTGGCCCTGGGGCGCCGCACGGTGGGTGCGGCATGAAAGACCTTGTGACATCCATGACCTACGCACCACTGGAGCAGTTGGCCCAAGCCATCGCCTGTGGAGAGTTGTCGAGCGAGGCCTTGCTGGAACACCAGCTCGCGCGCATAGCGCGCCTTGGCGGCCAGTTGCACGCCTTCACCGACGTGTATGCCGACGAGGCCCGCGCCGCGGCGCGCAGCCTGGACCAGATGGCGCGCGCCGGCATTCGCCTGGGGCCGCTGCATGGCGTGGCGGTGGCGGTGAAGGACCTGTTCGAGGTGCAGGGCAAACCCATCGCGGCGGGCTCCAGGGCACGGCCGCCGCGCACCTCGGTGATCAGCGCGGCCGTGGTGGAGCGGCTGCGCGCGGCCGGTGCCGTGGTGATCGGCAAGACGCACACCGTGGAGTTCGCCTTTGGCGGCTGGGGCACCAATGCGGCCGTGGGCACGCCCTGGAACCCCTGGGACCTGCGCACCCACCGCACGCCCGGCGGCAGCAGCAGCGGTTCGGCCGTGGCGCTGGCGGCGGGCCTGTGCACGGCCAGCATAGGCACGGACACGGGCGGCTCGGTGCGTATCCCTTCGGGGCTGTGCGGGGTGGTGGGCCTGAAAACCACGCGCGGGCTGATCAGCCGCCACGGGCTCATCGAGCTGTGCCCCACGCACGACACCGTGGGCCCGCTCACGCGCACGGTGCGCGACAGCGCCATTTTGCTGGACGTGCTCTCGGGCCCCGACCCGCGCGATGCCGTGTCGCTGCCGGTGCCTGCACGCGCGGTGCTGCCGCAGCTCGATGCCGCACGCGGTGTGGCCGGCATGCGCATGTGGGTGCTGCCCGAGGCCGAGCGCGTGGACATGGACCCCGAGGTGCTGGCCGCCTGCGACGAGGCCGTGCGCGTGCTGGAGGGCCTGGGCCTGCAGCGCGTGGAGCGCACGCTGCCGCAGAGCCTGGCCGAATCCATGCGCGTGGCAGGCAGCCTGATGAGCGCCGAGGGTTATGCGAACCTGGGCACGCTGTTCGAGCAGGAGGGGCTGGAGTTCGACCCGCATGTGCGCCGGCGCATCCTGCTCGGGCGCGATATCGGCGCGGCGCAGTACCTGCAGCTGCTCAGGCTGCGCGAGCAGGCCAAGGCCGAGATGCTGGCCGCGATGGACGGGATCGATGTCTGTGCCTTTCCGACCAATGCTATCGCCGCGATACCGCTCACCGAGGTGGACGAGCTGGCCACGCCGCTGTCGCGCTTCGGCCGCTTCGTGAACCTGCTGGACCTGTGCTCGGTGGCGGTGCCGGCGGGCTTTACGCGCCTGGGGCTGCCGGTGTCGCTGCAGTTCATTGCGCGGCCGTTCGACGAGGCCACGGCCTTGCGCGTGGGCCATGCCTTCGAGCAGGCGACGCGCTGGTACCTGGCGGTGCCGCCGGGGCTGGGCTAGGGAGTGAGCCATGTATGCACGTGTTCTCGCGAAGTCCCTGTCGGTCCTGATCGTGCTGGCCCTGCTGGGCCCTCTGGCCCATGCCCAGGGCACGGGCGGCGCACTGGCCCGCATCGCGCGCAGCGGCACGGTGCACGTGGGCTATATCCCCACGCCCGGCACCTTTGCCTTTCGCGATGCGGCGGGCAATACCGTGGGCTATTCGATCGCCGTGTGCAACAAGGTCATGGAGGCGCTGCGCAAACAGCTGGGCCTGCCGGACCTGCGCGTGGCGTTCCGCCCGCTGGAGGCGGCGCAGCGCATCCCGCTGCTTGCGGCCGGCCGCATCGACATCGAGTGCGGGGGCAACACCAACACCGTGGGCCGGCAAAAGGAGGTGGACTTTTCGCACACGCTGTTCACCACGGGTGTGCGCTTTCTCGCGCGCCAGTCGGTGCAGCTCGACGGGGTGCCCAGCCTGTGGCGGCGGCGCATTGCCGTGAGCCGGGGCACGACGGCGCAGGAGACGCTGCAGCGCGTGGAGCGTGAGCAGGAGATCGCCGTGACCCTGGTGGCCACCGACGCCGAGGGCGTGCGCCTGGTGGAGCGGGGCCAGGTCGATGCCTTCGCGCAGGACGATGTGCTGCTCTACGGCCTCATCGCATCATCGCCGCTGCGCGACGAGCTGCATGTGACCGGCCGCCACCTCACCGTGGAGCCCTATGCCTTCATGCTGCCCAAGGACGACCTGCCATTGCGCGAGGTGGTGGACCGCACGGTGCTGGGCCTCATGCACTCGGGCGAGCTGGCGGCGCTGTACCGCCAGTGGTTCGACACGGCCACGCTGCGCATCCCGATGAGCGCGCACATGCGCGAGAACATCCGCTACCCCAACAAGTACGGCATTCCCTGAGTCCCGTGCCGGTGTTGCTCGCGTCGGGCCGCCGCAGCGGCCGCTCGGGCGCTCAGCTGCGGTGGCGCGGCAGGCGCACGGCGACCTCGGTGCCCTGGCCGGCTGCGCTGTGCAGCGCGACGCGGCCCTGGTTCTGCTCGACCAGGGTGCGCACGATCCACAGGCCCAGGCCCGCGCCGTCCTGCCCGGCCACGCCGGCGCTGCCCTGCCAGCCGCGCTCGAAGGCGCAGGACTGCTCGGCCTCGCCCATGCCGGGGCCATCGTCGGTGACCCGGATGACGATGCTGTCGGCGGTCTCCGTCGCGCTGAGGGAGACGGTGCTGCCCGCCGGGCAGTACTTGAGGCAGTTGCCGATCAGGTTGCACAGCACGCGCAGCAGCTGGGCGTAGTCCACGAAGACCTCGCCGGTCTGCCCGGGCACCAGGTGCAGGTGGATGCCGGCGCGCTCGGCCACCATGCCCATGGCGTCTGCCGCATCGGCCAGCAGCCGGGTCGGTGCGATGGTCTCGCACAAGGTGCGTTCGCGGCTGTCGACGGCATGGGTGGAGAGCAGGTCGTCCACCAGGCGTTTCATGGAGGTGATGGCGCCTTCGATGCGGCGGATGGCCGGCAGCGAGGGGGCATGGCCGGCGCGGGCGAGCACGGTGGTGTTCAGGCCCATCACCTGCAGCGGCGAGCGCAGGTCGTGCGCGACCACGGCGAGCAGCTCTTCGTTGGCCTTGGCCAGCGCATGGGCGCGTTCGGCATTGGCCTCGGACTCCTTGAGCGCGCTGCGCAGCTGGATCTCGCGCGCGGCGGCCTTGGCGAGCTGTACCAGGGTCTCGATCTCGGTCTCGGTCCAGGTGCGTGGCTGGTTGTCGATGACGCAGAAGCTGCCGATGGGCTGGCCATCGACGATGAGGGGCACGCCGACGTAGGCGCGCACGTCCAGGCTGTCGACGATGGGCACGGCACGCCACAGCGGGTCGGCGTGGGTGTCTCCGATCACCAGCGGATCGGTGCTGGCGATGGCGTAGTGGCAGAAGGTGCGGCCATGCACCTCGCGGGCAGAGGCCAGCTCTTGCGGAAAGCCGTGGGCGCTCTTGTAGAAGTCGCGCTCGGCGTCGACGATGGACAGGAAGCTCGCGGGCGCGCCCACGAGGTTCACGGCCAGGCGGCTCATGGCGTCGAAGGCCTCCTCGGCCGGGCTGTCCAGCAGCGCCACGCTATGGACGGCGGCCAGCCGGCGGGGATCGGAGACCAGGGGGTCCAGTTGGGCCACCAGCTCCTGCGGGGCGATCGGCATGCCGGTCCTTTGCGCCAGGGGGCTCGCTGGGGTCCGAGGCAGGGCGCGCATCAGGATCCGGGCCGCACCACACCGGCCGGCCCCGTATTGTCGCCGACCTGGGTTCAGGGCGGGAAAACGCGCGCGTTCAGCCCGCCTGGACCGGGATGGGCGCGCGCATGCCTGCGTTGATCAGGTTCCAGGCGTTGATGACGCCGATGGCAAAGCCCAGCTCGGCGATTTCGGTGTCGTTGAACTGTGCCTTGAGCAGGGCGAACTCTGCGTCGCTGGCGTCGCTGTGCGGCGTGGCGGTGATGATCTCGGCCCAGCGCAAGGCGGTGCGCTCGCGCTCGCTGAAGAAGGGCGCTTCGCGCCAGCCGGCCACGGCGTTGAGGTGGCGCGGCTCCATGCCGTCCTTGACCAGATAGGTCCAGTGCATGTCCATGCAGTAGGCGCAGCCGTTGATCTGCGAGACGCGCAGGAAGACGAGTTCGGCCAGGCGGGCGCCGATGCTGCCCTTCTTGATGGTCTCGGACAGGTTCACGAGGCCCATGAAGGCCTTGTTGGCGAGCTGGTGGTAGGGCAGGCGGGCGGTGTGCTGGGACATGGTGGAAACTCCTGGTGGTGGTGATGAAGGGTGGAAACTGGAAGGCGCCGGGCCTTTCGTTGGCTTCCATACACTTCAAGACGCGTGGGCATGTGCCCTTGTGACAGCCGATCGCAAAAAAGTTTTCAGCCGAGTGTGAGCGGGATGCCCGCGAGCTTGTCCGGGTTGCGGATCGCGTAGATGGCGACGATGCGCTCGCCGTCGGTCACGATGGCCTGGGCCGATTCGAGCCGGCCGTCGATGTAGCGCAGCAGGCCCGGCTCGCCATTGATCAGCACCGGGCGGTAGACCACCTGCTCGGCCATGCGCCGCCACTGGGCCCAGAACAGGTTGGCGATGCGGAAGGCGCCCACCAGCGGGTGCAGGAAGGACTGCACCTTGCCACCGCCGTCACCGATGAGCATCGCGTCTTCGGACAGCAGGGCCTGTATGGCATCGCGCTGGCCGCTGTGGGCGGCGGCGATGAAGCGTTCGAGCAGCTGGTGGTGCACGCCCCGGGGCACCTCGAAGCGGGTGCGCGCCTGCTGCACGCGCTCGCTGGCGCGGTGCACCATCTGCCGACAGGTGGCCTCGGTCTTGCCCAGCTGGGCGGCGATCTCGGGGTAGTCGTAGTCGAACACCTGGCGCAGCAGAAAGGCGGCACGCTCCTCGGGCCCTAGGCGTTCGAGCACGTAAAGGAAGGCGACCGAGAGTTCGCCCGCCAGCTCGGCCGCGGCCTCGGGCGTGTGCTCGTCGAGCTGCTCCACCAGCGGCTCGGGCAGCCACCAGCCGACATAGGCCTCGCGCTCAGCCTTGGCGGCACGCAGCCGGTCGATGGACAGGCGCGTGACCACGGTGACCAGCCAGGCCTCGGCCGACTGCAGGGTGCTGGTGTCCGCGTGGCTCCAGCGCAGCCAGGCGTCCTGCAGGGCGTCCTCGGCATCGGCACGCACGCCCAGCATGCGGTAGGCAATGCCGAACAGGCGCGGGCGCAGGGCGGTGAAGGTGTCATCGGCCTGGTAGGCCGGGGGCAGGGTGGTGGTCATGGCGCATCTCCAAGCGTAGTCTGGTCGATAACCAGACGCGCCAGGGGTCCGCTGTGTGACAGCCCGGAACCGCAAAATGCTCAGAGCGTCCTGCGCAGCGCCTCGAAGAACAGCTCGGACTGCAGGCGCTCGCCCATGGACTGCTCGCTGACGTGCTGCGCCAGCGCGGCGCTCGCCGGGGCCAGGGGGCGGCCGGTGGACTGCGCCAGCACCTGGGCCATGCAGGCGCGCTCCAGGTAGTACAGGTCGTCGTAGGCGTAGTCGATGCGGTCGCCGCAGACGACCACGCCGTGGTTGCCGAGGAAGCCGATGTCCGCCGCCTGCAGCACGCCGGCGATGCGTTCGCCTTCGCGCACGTCGAGTGCGAAGCCGTTGTAGTGCGGGTCCACGGCCGTGCGGCCATGGAAGCGCATGGCGTTCTGCGAGAGCGTGGTGTCCAGGCAGCGGTCGGTGGTGAGCGTGAGCGCCGTGGCGTAGGGCATGTGGGTGTGCAGCACGCAGGCCTTCTTGCAGATGCGGTGGATCGCGGCATGGATGAACATGGCCGTGGGTTCCACCTCGTGGCGGCCAGCCAGGCGCTGGCCCTGTTCGTCGATGAGCACGATGTCCTCGGCCTGCACCTCGCTCCACATCAGGCCGCGCGGATTGAGCAGGAAGCGGCCCGAGCCATCGGGCAGTTCGACGCTGAAATGGTTGCACACGCCTTCGGACAGGCCGTGGTGGGCGGCGGCACGCAGGGCCAGGGCCAGGTCGTCGCGCAGGCGGCGCACCTCGGGTGCGTCGAAATCAAGGGCGGAAGGGGTCATCGGGGTTCCTGGGGTCGTGGGTTCATCCATTGTCATCCGTGCGACGGGCGTGCCATCCATGCAAGCTGGGCCTGCAGCACGCTGGCAGGGCTGCGGCCGGTGATGGCTTCGTAGACGCCCGGGGCGGTAGCGCCTTCGGTGCTGATCAGCAGCACGCGGGAGTCGGCGCCGAGGCCGGCCTGGGCGGCCAGCTCCGGGTTGGCCATGAGCGCGACCAGCCCGGCCAGGCTGGCGGCGCCCGATTCGCCGCTGAGCACGGGCATGTCGCCGGCGGCGCCACTGGCCAGGGTGCGCATGGCCTCCTCGGCCTGGGCGTCGCCCACCGTCATGAACAGGTCCACCGCAGGCTGCAGAAAGCGCCAGGCCAGGGGCGAGGTCTCGCCGCAGGCCAGGCCCGCCATCACCGAGTCCACGCTGCCCGTGGCGCGTGCCGGCCGGCCAGCGATGGCGCTCTGCAGCAGGCAGTCGGCCTGTTCGGGCTCCACGGCGATGAAGGCCGGGCGCCGGGCGCCGTAGCGCTCCCAGAAATGGCCGACGACGCCCGCGGTCAGGCCGCCCACGCCACCCTGCAGCAGCACATGGGTGAAGGGGCTGGCGCCATCGGTGCGCGTGGGGATCTGCTCGAGCAGCTCCTCGACCAGGATGCCGTAGCCCTGCATCACGTCGCGCGGAATCTCTTCGTAGCCGTCGTACGAGGTGTCGGAGACCACCCACCAGCCGTGGGCGCGGGCCAGGCGCTCGGCCTCCTGCACGGAATCGTCGTAGTTGCCGGCGATGCGCACGACCTCGGCGCCCAGCGCGCGGATGGGCTGCTCGCGCTCGGCGCTGACGTGGGCATGCAGAACGATGACGCAGCGGCAGCCGATGCTCTGCGCAGCAGCGGCCAGGGCCCGGCCGTGGTTGCCGTCGGTGGCGCTGATGACCGTGAAATCGGCAAGGTCCGACGCATGCCGGCCGGCGAGCAGGTCGGCGGGTGCCCAGGCTTCAGCGGGCCACTGGCGCCGCACCAGGCGCAGCAGCGCCACGGGCGCACCCAGTGCCTTGAAGCTGGCGAGCGGCGAGCGCACCGATTCGTCCTTCACATGGATCTGACCGAGCCCCAGTTGCCGCGCCAGGTGGGGCAGGGCGTGCAGCGGGGTGCTGCCAAGGCGCAGCTGATTCCAGCCAGAGAGCCACAGGCGGCTTTCGTGGCCCTGGGCGAGGTTCATCACGCGCTGCAGGTGGGGGTCGTAGGGGCGGCGTGTGGCCTGGGGGTTGGTGAACAGCATGGGATTCTCGGATTCAGGAAATGGGCAGGCGCACGCGGGCGATTTCTGCGAAGTAGCGCGCGCCTATAGGCAACACGGTATCGTTGAAGTCGTAGCCGGCGTTGTGCAAGGGCACGCCACCGGGGCCGCCGGCCTCGCCGTTGCCGATGAACATGAACGCCCCGGGGACCACCTGCAGGAAGGCGCCGAAATCCTCGGAGATCATCATCGGTGTGACATTGCGGTCCAGGCGCTCGGCACCGATGACGGCCTCTGCGGCGGCACTGGCCACCTCCACGCAGGCCGGCCAGTTCACGGTGGGTGCGAGCTCGTGTGTGTAGCTGAAGCGGCAGGTGGCGCCGTGCGCCGCGCAGATGCCTTCGCAGATCTCGCGCATGCGTTTTTCCAGGAGGGCCTGGACCGCCGGCGAATAGCTGCGCGTGTCGCCCTGGATGGTGACGTGGGTGGGCAGGGCGTTGCGGATGCCGTCGGTGGTGAATTCGGTGCATGAGATGACGGCGGGCTGGCTCGGGTCCACCGAGCGGGCCACCACGGTCTGCAGGGCGAGCACGATCTCGGCGCCGATGACCAGCGGGTCCACCGCCATGTGCGGGCGCGCCGCGTGGCCGCCGCGACCGGTGATCGCTATGGTGAAGTTGTCCTCGCTGGCCATGAGGCCGCCGCTGCGTATGGCCATGTGGCCGGCCGGCATGCCGGGGATGTTGTGTGCGCCGTAGATCTCATCGACGGGGAAGCGCTCGAACAGGCCATCGGCCATCATCGCGGCGGCGCCTTTGCCATGCTCCTCGGCAGGCTGGAAGATGAAGCGCACCGTGCCGTCGAAGTCGCGGCGCTCGGCCAGCAGCTGCGCGGCGCCGAGCACCATGGCCATGTGGCCGTCGTGCCCGCAGGCATGCATGCAGCCTGGGTGGCTGGAGGCATGGGCCCGGCCGGGGGCGGCCTCGGCCATTGCCAGGGCATCCATATCGGCGCGCAGGCCGATGGTGGGGCCGCCGCTGCCCACGCTGAGGTTGGCCACCACCCCGGTGCCGCCGATGCCTCGATGGACGTCGAGGCCCAATGCCGAGAGGATGCGCGCCACGTAGTCGGCCGTCTGCACCTCGTTGAATCCGGTCTCGGGGTGGCGGTGCAGGTGGTGGCGCCAGCGCACGAGCTGCTGGTCGAAGTCGGCGGCGGGGGTGGTCATGGCAATGCGCTCCCAGATGTCGGATGGTTCCTACGCATTGTTGGGGTGGGTGCCCGGTTGAAACCACCGCAATACGGCGTTCAATGACGTATCTGTCTCACCATTTGGAGAAGCGTGATGCATTTGTCCCATCGTCCTTTGGTATCGTGGGCGGGCCCATGAACCTTGACCGCCTGGACATCCAGATCCTCAACCTGCTGCAGGAAGACGCCTCGCAGCCGCTGCGCGTGCTGGCCCGCAAGGTCAACAGCTCGCCGGCCACCTGCCAGCGGCGCATTGCCATCCTGCGCGCGGCGGGCATCCTGCTCAAGCAGGTCGCGGTGGTGAACCGGCAGCGCGTGGGGCGCGCGCTCACGGTGTTCGTGTCGGTGGAGCTGGACAAGCAGAACGATGCGCTGCTGCGCAACTTCGAGGCCAAGATGGCGGCGCAGGACGATGTGATGGCCTGCTACGAGGTCTCGGGTGAGTTCGACTTTCTGCTGATCATCAACTCCGCGTCGATGGAGCGCTACCACGCGTTTACGCGCGAGGTGTTTTCGTCGAACAACAATGTGCGCAACTTCAAGAGCACCTTCGCGATGAACTGCTCCAAGTTCGAAACCCGGGTGGCGCTGGATGTGCCGCCCGAGGCCGACAAGGACGACGACGAGGAAGACTGATCAGGCCGAGGGGCGGGTAAGGTCTTCGAGCCGGGTCAGGAAGGCCATGGCCGCTGGCGTGCTGTCGGCGCACATCTCGGCCGAGGGCTGCAGGCCGCTGCAGACGACAGGGCGTGCAGGGTGCCCAAAAATGAGGCAGCGCGCGTCGTCCCCGAGCTGGATGCAGCGCACACCCGCCGGCTTGCCCTGGGGCATGCCGGGGATGGGCGAGCTGATGGACGGGGCGGTGCAGCAGGCGCCGCAGCCGGATCGGCATTGCATCAGATTGCTATAAATTTTATAGCTTAAGCGGCGTTCAGGCGGGCGGAGGCCCACAGCACCTGGTCGACCACGGCACGCACGCGTTCGCGATGGACGGGTTGCACCAGGGCACCCGCTTGGTCGAAAGCCGTGCTGGCCTGGCCCAGGGCAAAGGCTTTGGGTGCCAGCCAGCACTCCAGGTTGTGCAGCAGCGGTGCCAGGTGGCTTTGCGAGCGCAGGCCGCCCAGGCCGCCGTTGGAGGCGCTGAGCATGCCCACCACCTTGCCGCGGAAGGGCTTGGTGCCGTCCTGCCACTCGGGGTTGCCGTTCACGGGGCTCGATGCCCAGTCGATGGTGTTCTTGAGCAGGGCGGTGTAGCTGCCGTTGTACTCGGGCGAGCAGACGATCCAGGCCGGGTGCGCCCACAGCACCTGTTTGAGCCGCACCACGTCGGCCGGCGTGCCTTGCGCCTCCAGGTCGGCGTTGTACATGGGGATGTCGAAGTCCGACAGCTCCAGCAGCGTGACCTCGGCACCCGCATCGCGGGCGATCGCGGCGGTCGCGTGGGCCAGGCGGCGGTTGAACGATTGCTGGCGCGTGCTGCCGGCGAAGACGAGGAGCGGGTTCTTGTGCATAGCTGGATTGGAGCACAGGGCAAGGGCAGGATTCCTGCAAGCGCTGGGCTATCCGCCCGGCGAACGGTTCGCGCGCGGCGGCGCCAGCCGCCACACCAGGGTGGCCAGCGCCGCCACGAAGGCCGCCGGGCTGAGCAGGGCGCGCCAGAGGTTGGCCGCGTTCCAGCGCGTGCGCACCTGGGCCCAGTCGGCGGGCAGCACCTGCGGGTTCCAGGCCTCGGTGGTGGCGTTGAGCGGCAGGTTCACCTGCTGGGTGAAGAAGACGATGCCCAGCAGATAGGCCAGCAGCACGGCGGCCAGCGTGGGCCACCAGGCTTCGCGACGCCGGGCCCAGCCGGTGGCCAGGGCCAGCGCGCACCACAGGGGCGGGCCGAAGAACAGCGCAAAGAACAGGCTGTGGCGCACGTTGCGGTTCAGGGCCGACTGCACGGTGGCGTAGGTCGCGCCATCCATCTGCAGCATGGCCAGGTTCACATTGCCGCTGTAGGTGCCGAAGAAGCCGGCCATGAGGCCGAGCCAGATGACCGCCAGGAAGTGGGGAGCCACGGCGATGGCGGAGCGGACGTGGGAAGGGGTGGTAGGCATGGAGCCCACTGTGCCCATGGCGATGGCTTGTCGCCTTAGCCTTTGATAAGGCCCATCTCGCTGCGTACGCGCGAGAGCGTGACATCGGTGACACCGAGGTACGAGGCCAGATGCCGCAGGGCGATGCGCTGCGACCAGTCGGGGTGCTGGGCCAGCAGCCGGGCATAGCGCTCGCGCGCGCTCAACTGCAGAAATTCCTGCTCGCGCTGCATCTTGCCGTCGAGCAGGGCGCACAGAACCCGGTGCTCGAGCGCCGTCCAGGGCGCCCAGCCATCGGTGGGCGTGGAGGTGCCCCATGCGGGCAGGGGCATCGCCCACACCCGGCTGTCTTCCAGTGGTTCCACGTGGAACATCACGGGTTGCTGCCGCAGGCTCGGGGTGATGGGCCAGAACAGGGCGCCATCGAGAAAGAAGTTCTTGTTGGCTTCTGCTCCGTCCCGGTCCACGAGGTACAAGCGCAGGGCGCCGCGCTCCACCCACCACAGGTGGCGCCACGGTTCGCCAGCGCGCAGCAGGGGCTGGCCCTTGCCGAAGTCGACAGGCTGGGAACTCGCCCACCACGCTGCCACCGGTACGGGCGGATCGCCCACCAGTCGGGTGAGAAAGTGGGTCAGAGGGCTGTGGGCAGACACGGTGGGCGCAAAGTGGGAAAATCCCGGGTTGCCCGCCGGGGCAGGGTGCAGGCTTGTACCCCCGCACCCGGGCGGGGCCCGGCCACAGGTGTCGTACCGGGATTTTTGATTATCGGGCCTGACAGGCCCCGGAGCGTTCCCATGTTGTACCCCCAGGAATTTGATGTGATCGTCGTCGGCGGTGGCCATGCCGGCACCGAGGCCGCGCTGGCGGCTGCCCGCATGGGCAGCAAGACGCTGCTGCTCACGCACAACATCGAGACGCTGGGGCAGATGAGCTGCAACCCCAGCATCGGCGGCATCGGCAAAGGCCACCTGGTCAAGGAGGTGGACGCCCTGGGCGGCGCCATGGCGTTGGCCACGGACGAGGGCGGCATCCAGTTCCGCATCCTCAACAGTTCCAAGGGCCCAGCCGTGCGCGCTACCCGTGCGCAGGCCGACCGCATTCTGTACAAGGCCGCCATCCGCCGCATGCTGGAGAACCAGCCCAACCTGTGGCTGTTCCAGCAGGCGGTGGACGACCTGATGGTGGAGGGCGACCGGGTGGTGGGCGCCGTCACGCAGGTGGGCATCCGCTTCCGTTCGCGCACGGTGGTGCTCACGGCCGGCACCTTCCTCGATGGCAAGATCCATGTGGGCTTGAACAACTACGCGGCCGGCCGGGCAGGGGACCCACCCGCCGTGTCGCTGTCGGCACGCCTCAAGGAGCTCAAGCTGCCCCAGGGGCGCCTGAAGACCGGTACGCCGCCGCGCCTGGATGGGCGCAGCATCGACTTTTCCAAGTGCGCGGAGCAGCCCGGCGACGGCATGCCGGGCGGCGTGAACGAGGGCACGGTGCCGGTGTTCAGCTTCATGGGCCATGCGACCATGCACCCGCGCCAGATGCCGTGCTGGGTGACGCACACCAACGAGCGCACGCACGAGATCATCCGCAGCGGCTTCGACCGCAGCCCCATGTTCACCGGCAAGATCGAGGGCGTGGGCCCGCGCTACTGCCCGAGCGTGGAAGACAAGATCAACCGCTTTGCCGACAAGGACAGCCACCAGATCTTTCTGGAACCCGAAGGCCTGACCACGCACGAGTTTTACCCCAACGGCATCAGCACCAGCCTGCCGTTCGACATCCAGTACGAGCTGGTGCGCAGCATGCCGGGTCTGGAGAACGCGCA
Source organism: Acidovorax sp. LjRoot118 (assembly GCF_964253575.1). Classification (NCBI taxonomy): domain Bacteria; kingdom Pseudomonadati; phylum Pseudomonadota; class Betaproteobacteria; order Burkholderiales; family Comamonadaceae; genus Acidovorax; species Acidovorax sp. LjRoot118. The sequence goes on along the minus strand of NZ_CAXURB020000001.1, from coordinate 6,090,226 downwards.
CATCCTGCGCCCGGGATACGCCATCGAGTACGACTACTTCGACCCGCGCTCGCTCAAGAGCAGCTTCGAGACGCGCCAGATCCAGGGCCTGTTCTTTGCAGGCCAGATCAATGGAACAACGGGCTACGAAGAAGCCGCCGCCCAAGGTCTGTTCGCTGGCGTCAACGCGGCGTTGCAGTGCCGGGGCGATGGCCCCTGGCTGCCGGGCCGCGACGAGGCCTACCTGGGCGTGCTGGTGGACGACCTGATCACCAAGGGCGTGAACGAGCCCTACCGCATGTTCACCAGCCGGGCCGAGTTCCGCCTGCAGCTGCGTGAGGACAATGCCGACCTGCGCCTGACCGAGATGGGCCGCAAGATGGGTCTGGTGGACGATGCCCGCTGGGACGCCTTCAGCCGCAAGCGCGACGCTGTTTCACGTGAAACAGAGCGCCTCAAGGCCACCTGGGTGAACCCACGCAGCCTGCCTGCGGCCGAGTCTGAGCGGGTGTTGGGCAAGAGCATCGAGCACGAGTACAACCTGTTCGAGCTGCTGCGCCGACCTGATGTGGGCTACGCGGCGCTGGTGGGTATGGACGGTGGCAAGTACGCCTCGGCCGATGTTTCACGTGAAACCCTGGGCAGCTTGAACGAGTCTGTTGTCGAGCAGCTGGAGATCGCGGCCAAGTACTCGGGCTACATCGACCGCCAGAAGGATGAGGTGGAGCGCGCCGCCCACTACGAGAGCCTCAAGCTGCCGGACGACCTGGATTACATGCAGGTGTCGGCGCTCTCCATCGAGGCGCGCCAGATTTTGACCCGCCACCGCCCCGAAACGCTGGGCCTGGCATCGCGCATCTCGGGCATCACGCCTGCGACGATTTCACTGCTCATGGTGCATCTCAAGAAGGGCGCTTTCCGTGGTATTGCCGGCGCACGTGCCCATGCAGAAACCACAGCGCACTGAGCGGCCCGTGGCCGGCAAAGGCAGGGCAGGGCTGCGCGCGCGCCAGCGCGGCGAGTTGTTGATGGTGCGTGCCATCGCCGTGGTGGCTGTTTTGGTGCTGCTGCTGGCCATTCCGCTGTGGATGAAGCACCAGCGCGACAAGCGCGCCGAGGCGCAAACCGGCAAGGAAAGCGCTGTGTTGTCGCGAGGCACTCCTGTTCCCGTCCGCCCGGCACAGACGGTGGCGTCCGGGGCGGTGTCCACGGCAGCGGTGCCAGCGGCGGCCAGCTCGGGCATCGGCCATGGCCTCACCTTTGCGGTGGTGGCGGACGATGCCACCGTGCCCGCCGAGATCGCTCGCCTGGGCTGCGCAGGGGAGCCCCGCGCGACGGACCGGCCCTTGAAGGACGACCACCCCTGCAACCACCAGCAGGGCGACACCTCGTGCCGCGTGGTGCTGCCCGTGCTGTGCATCCAGCCCGGCACAGCTGCCAAACCTGCAGGGGCCTCCGATGCCATCTATGCCGGTTGGACCGGTGGCATGCTGGCACCGACCCAGCCCGTGATGGGCGCGATCCTGACCTCCGCAGCCCTGGCGTCGGCCCGGTGCGAAAAGGAGTTAGGCAGCGGCTGGCGCATGGCCGATGTGCTGGATGGCCTGAACAGCGGCGGCCTGCAGGGCATGCGCACCACGAATACGACCCTGGGTCAGGGCACCCGCTACTGGGTGCAGACCAAGGACCAGCCAGCCAACTGCTGGAACAGCGCCGGCTCCTGATGGCCGCAGTGGTTGGGTGGTTTCACGTGGAACCACCGAGCGAAACCACGCAACCCGACGCACTGCCTACTGAACAACGGATACCGAGAGATGGTCATGAACACCCCTTCCGCCACCACGGCGGCCTTCCGCCCCACGCTGCTGTCGGCCGCCGAGCAACTGGGCGTACCGCTCACCGGTGCGCAGGCCGATGCCCTGCTGTGCTACCTGGACCTGATCCAGAAGTGGACCAAGGTCTACAACCTCACGGCCGTGCGTGACCCGAAGGAGATGCTGACCCACCACCTGCTGGACAGCCTGGCGGCGGTACCGCCGCTGCGCCGCGCGTTGGCGCAAGAGGCCTTGCCGCCAGGGCAGGGTGCCCGCCTGCTCGACGTAGGTGCCGGTGCCGGCCTGCCGGGCGTGGTGATCGCCGTCTGCTGCCCTGAAGTGGATGTGAGCTGCGTGGACACGGTGGCCAAGAAGGCCGCCTTCATCCAGCAGGTAGCGGTGTCTCTCAAGCTCCCCAACCTGCGTGGCGTGCATGCCCGGGTCGAGAGCCTGGACGGCCCCTTCGACGTGGTGACCAGCCGGGCCTTCGCCTCGCTGGTGGATTTCACCACCTGGTCGCGCCAGGCCCTGGGTGCGCATAGCGTGTGGCTGGCCATGAAGGGCAAGCACCCCACGGAGGAAATTGCGGCCTTGCCAGCCAGCGTGCAGGTGTTTCACGTGGAACAGCTCACCGTGCCGGGCCTGGAGGCCGAGCGCTGCATCGTCTGGATGCGCCCGGCGTGACGCGCTGTGGGTAAAAAGGGCGGGGCTGCGCGCACGGGTCGCGTAAACTCGCCGCTCGCTGGTCGTTTGTTGCAGCAGCAGTATTCGCCCGCTCGCGGCTCGTCTTTCCCCTGGGGGTTTTCTCATGTTTGGCATTGCGGATTACGGCGCCTTCGTGGCCGCCATCGTGCTGTTCTTGGCAATCCCCGGTCCGGGCAATCTGGCCTTGATCACCTCCACCAGCAAAGGCGGTATCCGCGGTGGCCTGGCCGCCACCATGGGGGTGATCGCTGGCGACCAGGTGCTGATGTGGATGGCGGTGGCCGGCGTGGCCGCCCTGCTGTCCACCTACCCCACCGCCTTCCATGCCGTGCAGTGGCTTGGTGCGGCCTACCTGGCCTGGCTGGGTTTTAAGATGCTCACGGCCAAGCCCGGTGCCCAGCCCATCCTCAACATCGAGCCGCGCCACTACTTCAAGCAGGCTGCGCTGATCACCTTGCTCAACCCCAAGGCCATCGTGTTCTACATGGCTTTCTTCCCGCTGTTCGTCGATCCGGCCCGCCACCAGGGCCTGCTGACCTTCGGCGTGATGGCGGCCACCGTGGCGGCTCTCACCTTTGCCTACGGCCTCATTGCCGTGCTGCTTACCCACCACCTGGCGGAGCGCATGCGCGCCAACCCCACCATCGGCCGCGTGCTCGAAAAAGTCGCCGGCGTGTTCCTGATCGGCTTCGGCATCAAGCTGGCCATTTCGAAGTAAACAAGGCATCCACCCCATGGCCCAGATTTTTTGCATCGCGAACCAGAAGGGTGGCGTCGGAAAGACCACCACCACCGTCAACCTGGCGGCCGGTCTGGCGAAGATCGGCCAGCGCGTGCTGATGGTAGACCTGGACCCGCAGGGCAATGCCACCATGGGTTCGAACCTGGACAAGCGCAAGCTCGACCTCACGGTGTACGACGTGCTGCTCGAATCCGCCTCGGTGCGCGAGGCGGCGGTGCTCTCTGAGAAATGCGGCTACCACGTGCTGGGCGCCAACCGCGAACTGGCCGGTGCCGAGGTCGAGCTGGTGGCACTGGAGCATCGCGAAAAGCGCCTCAAGGCCGCACTGGCCGAAGTGGATGCGGACTACGACTTCGTGCTCATCGACTGCCCACCCTCGCTGTCCATGCTGACCTTGAACGGCCTGTGCTCGGCCCATGGCGTGGTCGTGCCCATGCAGTGCGAGTACTTCGCGCTCGAAGGCCTGACCGACCTGGTCAACACCATCAAGCAGGTGCATGCCAACCTCAATGCCGACCTGCAGATCATCGGCCTGCTGCGCGTGATGTTCGATCCGCGCATCACCCTGCAGCAACAGGTCAGCGAACAGCTCAAGGACCACTTCGGCGACAAGGTGTTCAACACCGTGATCCCGCGCAACGTGCGCCTGGCCGAAGCCCCGAGCTACGGCTTGCCTGGCGTGGTGTTCGACCCGCTGGCCAAGGGCAGCCAGGCCTTCATCGAGTTTGCGCAGGAGATGGTCGAGCGTGTGCAGAGCATGAAGGCGCTGGGCAAGAAGCCTGCGATCGTCTGACCGGGTGCCTGTCCAGTTGCTATCAAATTCATAGTATGAGTTCACCCTCCGATACCGTGCTCGTTCTGCCTGGTTGGCAGAGTTCCGGCCCCGACCATTGGCAGAGTCGCTGGGAGGCGCTGCACGGTTTTCACCGCGTGGAGCAGCACGACTGGATGCGCCCGCTGCGCGGCGACTGGACCGCGCGGCTCGAGGAGACCATCATCGATGCCCCGGGCCCCGTGGTGCTCGTGGCGCACAGCCTGGGCTGCATCCTCACCGCCTGGTGGGCCGCGCACTCGGCGCACACGCAGCGCGTCAAGGGCGCGCTGCTGGTGGCGCCGGGCGACGTGGAGCGCGAGGACATCGCCGGCTACCTGCCGGGCTGGTCGCCGATTGCGCGCCAGCCCCTGCCGTTCCCTGCCGTGCTGGTGGGTAGCCGCAACGACCCGTACTGCAGCTTCGAGCGGGCCGAAGGCATGGCCCGGGCCTGGGGGGCGCGCTTCATAGACTACGGCGAGCGCGGGCACATCAATGCCGAGTCGGGCCTGGCGGACTGGCCCGAGGGGCTTGCCCTGCTGGCCGGCCTGCAATCGCCCGCCGTACCACCGCAGCCCATCACTTGACCCGCCATGTCCAAAACCAATCTCCTTGAGACAGCCCGGTCGTTTCCGAACGCCTGGTCGTCGCGCGTCATCGGCCGGGCCGCCAACGCCAACGTCAAGGTGTTGCGCATGGACTCGGGCGCTTACCCCGACGAGTCGCACGACTTTGACGAAGCCCTGCTGGTGCTCGACGGCTGCATGCGCCTGGATCTGCAAGGCCAGGTCACCGAGGTGCAGGCCGGCGAGGTCTTCATCGTGCCCGCTGGCGTGCCTCATGCGGTGGCACCGGGCAGCCATGGCACGCTGGTGATCATTGACCAGTGATGTCCTGGTTCTCCAACACTTCGTCAGCACCCGGCCAGTCCTGGACCCAGCGGCTGGGCACGCGGGTGCGTTCCGAGCTGGGCGATAAGCTGGAACTGCTGGCCAGTGCAGCAAGCCTGGTCGGAATTCCCCTGGCCGTGATTCTGGGCAAACTGTTCCTGGCGGCCGTATTGGCGGCGCTGGTGCTGGGTATAGGCCTGCGGTTTGCCCGGCGCCGTAGGCTGCCCGGCCACATGCGTGCTTCGGCCCCTCTCGACTCCCCCAAAAAATAAACTATCAATTCACCATGGTCACCAAAAAACCCAAGGGCCTCGGACGCGGCCTTGAAGCCCTGCTGGGCCCCAAGGTCAGCGAAGCCTCCGAGCAAGCCCAGGCGGCCGATGCCGGCCTGCCCAACACGCTGACCCTGGCCGAGATGGTGCCTGGCATGTACCAGCCGCGCACGCGCATGGACGAGGGTGCGCTGTACGAGCTGGCCGAGAGCATCAAGGTGCAGGGCATCATGCAGCCCATCCTGGTACGGCGCCTGGCCGATGGCGAGAACGCTGGCAAGTACGAAATCATCGCCGGCGAGCGGCGCTTCCGTGCCGCGCGGCTGGCCGGGCTGGACCGCGTGCCGGTGCTGGTGCGCGACGTGCCCAACGAGGCCGCCGCCGCGATGGCGCTGATCGAGAACATCCAGCGCGAAGACCTGAACCCGCTCGAAGAAGCCCATGGCCTGCAGCGCCTGGTCAAGGAGTTCGGCCTCACGCACGAGCTGGCGGCCCAGGCCGTGGGCCGCTCGCGCAGCGCCGCGAGCAACCTGCTGCGCCTGTTGAACCTGGCCGAGCCGGTGCAGACCATGCTCATGGCCGGCGACATCGACATGGGCCATGCGCGTGCACTGCTGTCGCTCGACCGCGCGGCGCAGATCACGGCCGGCAACCAGATCGCGGCCAAGAAGCTCTCGGTGCGCGAGGCCGAGGCCCTGGTCAAGAAGATCGGTGCCGAGTTCAGCCTCATGCCGCAAAAGCCCAAGAAGGAAAAATCGCGCGACCTGCGGCGTGTGGAAGAAGAACTGTCCGACCTGCTCATGGCCGAGGTCGAGGTGCGCGTGAAAAAGCGCGTGAAGCGCGCTGGGCGCGTGGAGGACATGGGTGAGCTGGCGATCCAGTTCGGCTCCATCGAAGAACTCAACGGCCTGATCGAGCGCCTGCGCGGCTAACAAAATTCTTCTGGCGTCGTTGCTGCGTCTTGTCGTACCCGTCGTACTGCCTGCGACGCAGCGCTTGGCCAGAACCGCTTCGCTGAGTTTTGTTGTCCGCTCTGGGCGGTGCCTGTTCAGGGCGCACGGAGCCCTCTGGCACGGGGCCACGTGACAAAGTGCACACAATCGTGCCGCGGCGGCTTGCACAGGCGTGTTGCGGTGCGCCATGCCGGCCTACACTGCGCTCCATTCCATCCCGGGGCATGTGCACCGGGGGAGTTCTGGAGAGCCCCATGTCCCGCGCACACCGCCCGCCGTTCCCTGCCGTCCTGGCCACAGGATGGTGCCTGCCGGGCGTGGCCATTTGCGCCATTTGCGCGCAGACTGTGCGCCTGATCGTCTCCGGCACCGCCCATTCCCAGCAAGGCCTTTTCGGCCTGTAATGTATATGCCACTGCGCCTGCTGCCCTGGCCCCTTCCCGCGCTGCTGGCGTGGGCGGGAGCATGGCTGCTGTACCTCAGCCTGCAGCGGGCCGTGCCCCCCATGGCGGCGCTGGTGGCCGCCTGCCTGCTGGGCACGGCTGCGAGCCTGCTGGGTGCCAGCTGGTGGCGCCGCGCGCTGATTGCGCTGGGCTTTCCGCTGTCGCTGGCGATCACCGGCCTGGCCAGCCTGCCGGCCTGGGCCTGGCTGGTGCCGCTGGCCCTGCTGCTGGCGGTCTACCCCCTCAATGCCTGGCGTGACGCGCCCATCTTCCCCACGCCGCGCCATGCGCTGCAGGCGCTGGCGGTACAGGTTTCCCTGGCGCCGGGCGCCCGGGTGCTCGACGCCGGCTGCGGCCTGGGCGATGGCCTCATCGCGCTGCGCCACGCCTATCCCGATGCACGCATGGAGGGCCTGGAATGGAGTTGGCCACTGCGCCTGGCCTGCGCGCTGCGCTGCCCCTGGGCCAAGGTGCGCCGTGGCGACATGTGGCAGGCCGACTGGAGCGGCTACCAGATGGTCTACCTGTTCCAGCGCCCCGAGAGCATGGCCCGCGCCGCCGCCAAGGCCCAGGCCGAGATGGCGCCCGGCTCCTGGCTGGTGAGCCTGGAGTTCGCCGTGCCCGGCCTGCTGCCCCGTGCCCAGCTGCGTGCACCGGGCGGGCGGGTGGTGTGGATCTACCGCCTGCCCTTGCTGACTGAAAAGGGGGCCTGAAATGCACCGCTACAACTGTTTTCCCCAGCCCTTGTCGGTTACAGAAAAGATACATCCTTTTGCTACATTGCGCCCTGGCTTCAGAGCACACAAGAACCAAGAAATTCACAGCCACAAGGGGCTTGCAGCCGCAACCGCGAGGACCAGCGCCAGGAGGGAGCGCGAGGTCCTGCACAGCTTTCCTTGTCCGGTCGACAACCTCCATCGCAATCAGCATGCCGCGTTCGGCACCCCCATGGGTGTCTGCCGCCGCGTTGCTGTAGCAGGGGCGCGTCGCCGGGGTTTTCTGGTGAACACCCGAATCATTTGCAAGGAGTATTCATGACCATTCGACCCCAATTGCGTCCCCGCCTTCTGTGGGTGTTGGCGCTCAGCGCCGCCCTCACGGGCTGCGCGACGATGCAGAGCCATGACAAGCTCGCCAGCGACGTGCAGGGCGCTGGCCGCAGCGGTGGCATTCCCGCCGCCATCGCACAGCTCGAATCCACGGCCAAGACCGAGGACGAGAAGACCGCGCTGCTCTTCAACATGGAGCGCGGCGAGCTGCTGCGCATGGACCGCCGCTACGCGGACAGCACGAACGCCTTTCTGCTGGCCGACGTGAAGGTCAAGGAGTGGGAAGACACGGCCAAGAGCAATCCGCAAAAGCTCATGGGCACCGTGGGCGCAGCGCTGATCAGCGAGCGCTTGAAGGCCTATGAAGGCCAGGACTACGAGAAGGTCTGGCTGACCACGCGCCTGGCGCTCAACCGCGTGGCCGTGGGCGACGTGGAAAACGCCCGCGTGGACATCAAGCGCACCCATGAACGCGAAGCCATCATTGCCGAGTTCCGCTCCAAGGAAACCGTGGCGGCCGAGCAGGAAGCCAAGTCCAAGGGCGCCAGCTCGGGCGGCAAGGAGCTCAACGGCTACCCCGTCGAGACCTTCAACGACCCCGAAGTGCTGGCCCTGAAGAACGGCTACCAGAACGCCCTGAGCCACTACCTGGCCGGCTTCCTGTACGAGATGCTCAACGAGCCGGGCCTGGCCGCACCAGGCTACCGCAAGGCCATCGAGCTCAAGCCCGAGACCGGCGTGCTCGAAGAAGGCCTGCGCGGCCTGGACAGCCGCACCAGCTTCACCTGGAAGCGCCGCCAGCGCATGACCGACGTGCTGTTCGTGGTCGAGGCCGGTGATGCGCCTGCACGCAAGCCCCGCGCCTTCACCCTGCCGGTGCCCGTGGGTAGCCGCTGGACCACGGTGAGCGTTTCCTACCCTGTGATCGAGCCCTCGCGCGACGCGCCGCTGACCAACCTGTCGGCCGCCGGCACGGACTTCAAGCTCGAAAAAGTGGTTGACGTGAACGTGATGGCACGCCGCGCCCTGAAGGACGAAATGCCCGGCATGGTGCTGCGCGGCTTCACGCGCGCCGTGGCCAAGGGCGTGCTGCAGGACCAGCTGCAAAAGAAGGGCGGCCTGCTGGGCGGCATCGTGGGTGCCGTGGCAGCCTCGGCCACCGAACAGGCCGACGACCGCATGTGGCGCATGCTGCCCGGCCGTGTCTACGTGGCCCGTGGCTACCTGCCACCCGGAGAGCACACCATCACCATCAACGGCCGCGCACTGCCGCAGCCCGTGAAGGTCGACGGCCAGTACGCCCTGGTGCCCCTGCGCCTGTACGAGAACAGCGTGCTCATGGGCGACGTGGCCTCGGTCGGCCAGCTGGCCGCAACGGCCTCTACTGCCGCCGTGGCACCAGCGGTCGACGTGCCTTCCTCGTCCACCAAGACGATCTCCACGACGACGACCACCAAGACAACCACCACCACCAACCGCACGCGGCCTGCGGCCAAGCCCGCGGCAGCGCCCGTGACCCCGGCCAAGAACTGAACCGAAGACCGTTTTCCAAGGAGCCTTACCCATGACTATCCGCACCCACCTGACCGCCATCGGCGTCGCCGTGATGGCACTGACCGGCGCTGGGGCCCACGCCCAGCTGCACGACCCTGCGACCCCCATCGCCGTGGCCTCCAAGGTGGCGTTGCGCGGCGAAGCCAACAGCATCGCCGTGCGCGAGATGCGCATCGTGCGCACCAACGAGATCCTGGTGGTGCAGGCCGACATGGCCAACATGGGCCGCACCGACCGCACCGTGTTCTACCGCTTCAAGTGGCTGGACCAGGTGGGCAACCAGGTGGGTGACGGAGAGTCGTGGAAGCAGATGAGTGTGCTGGGCCTGGGCCAGCAGACCGTCAAGAGCGTAGCCCCCACCAGCGCTGCAGTCGACCTGCGCCTGGAAATGAACGTAGAACCGCGCTGAACACCGCAGCGCCGACCGGAGAAAACACCATGCAACGCAACAGCAGCATCCAGCGCACCGCGCTCGTCCTGGCCTTCGCGGCCAGCACTCTGGCCCTCTCGGCCTGCCAGAACCTGTCCTCGCCCACCGTGCGCTTTGACCGCCAGGTCAACTACGGCGACGCCAAGGCCGTGGAACTGGTGACCAACGAGTTCGGCTCCACCGACCTGCAGATGATCGCCGAGAAGATGACCGGTGGCCTGCTCGAAACGGGCATCTTCCAGGGCCGCCCCACGGTGACCATCTCCACCGTGAAGAACAAGACCAGCGAGTACATCGACACCACCAACGTGATGAACTCGATCCAGACCTCGCTGGTCAAGTCCGGCAAGGTGCGCTTCGTGCGCTCCATCAACGAGATGCAGCAGGGCGTGGACGAGCTGCAGCGCCAGAACCAGAGCGGCCTGTACAAGCAGGGCACCACCGCCAAGGTCGGCCAGATGACGGCCGCCAAGTACAGCATGGAAGGCGAGCTGACCAGCATCGTCAAGCAGAGCAACTCCACCAAGGACGTGTACTACAAGTTCACGCTCAAGCTGTTTGACGTGCAGGAAGGCACCGTGGAATGGCAGGACGAAAAAGAAATCCGCAAGACCAGCAAGCGCTGATCGACCACGGCACTGAAAGGACTTCACCATGCAACGCAGAACCACCCTCGCGGCCGCACTGTCCGTGCTCGCCCTGACCTTCGGCGCCAGCGCCCAGGCCCAGAACGCGGCCCCCAAGATCGCCGTGACCGACCTGGCCTATGCCCAGCAGGTCTCGGAGTACTTCGTGGCCGGCGCCTACCAGCGCAGTGCCCAGATGAGCGCCGGCGGCAGCGCCAGCCACGGCATGTACGGCGGCTCGGGCAGCCACTCCATGCAGGCCTCCGAGCAGGCCAGCGGCACCTTCGTGGCCGGCCGCTACAGCTACATCGAGCAGCGCGAGCTCGGCGGCTACACCAACGACATCAAGGGTGCGCTGCTGCAGGGCACCTACTTCCGCCTGGTGCAGGGCAAGGGCTTTGATGCCGGCAAGCCGCAGAACAGCAAGGCCGAGCAGGTGCTCAACCAGGTGCAGACCGGCAAGATGGCCGCGCCCCAGGCGCAGAACCAGGTGGCCAACGTGGTCGCCCGCATCAAGAAGGGCGAGTTCGCCGGTGCCGACTACGTGCTCTTCGGCGTGGTCTCTAGCATCAACTTCACCGACGCGCTCTCGCCCCTGCAGGGCACGAGCAGCGCCACGCGCCAGTACGGCCTGCAGCTCTTGGCCGACTTCTCGCTGATCAACACCCGCACCTACGAGATCAAGGCCGCCTTCTCCGCGCAGGGCGAAGGCAACGACACCAAGATCCTGTCCAACCGCGGCGACATCGCCCCGCCCAACCGGGCCAAGGTGATCAGCGAAACCTCGCGCAGCCTGGCACAGAGCGTGTACGAGCAGCTGGCCGGCCAGCTGGGCTACACCGATGCCCACCTGGCGCGCGGCGTGCGCCCACCACCACCGCCCGTGGTCTACCAGGGCGGCGGCCAGCCCATGCCCGTGCCCCAGCAGCCCGACCAGGTGCTGATCCTCAAGTGAGCCCAGCGGGCCCACTTGCAGCCAGCATGGGCCGCATGCGCTTTACCCTGAAGGCCAGCCTCGCGCTGGCCTTTTTCGTGGCCGGCTGCGCGACGGCACTGGGGCCGCAGGCAGCGGATTCCACGGCCTTCGCCCCCTACCCGTTGCCCGGGGCGGGAGAAGCCCGCGTGCAGGCCCTGCAGCGGCCCGCGCGCACCGCGCCGCTGCGCTACCGTGTGATCGTGGTGCCGGGCTCGGGCTGCGCCGGGATGGGGCCGCTGGCCGACCGCTATTTCGCGGGCCTGCTGCATGCCGAGGTGCTGGTGCTGCACAAGCCCGGCGTGGCGCCTGGTGCGCGCACGGCGGCGGGTGCCTGCGCCGCCGATTTCGTGCAGGCCGACCGCCTCGCGGCGTGGCGCGAGCATGCCCTTGCCGCGCTGCGCGCCGATGCCCGGGAGCGCCAGGCAAAGGGCCTGCTCTCTTTGCCGCATTTGCTGGTCGGCATCTCCGAGGGTGCCGAACTGCTGCCCACCCTCGCGCCCGAGGTGCCCGATCTGGCGGGGCTGGTGCTGCTGTCGTCGAGCGGGCTCGACCCGCGCGAAGCGGGTGCCCTGCAGGCGAAGCGTCTGGGTGTCTCGGCTGACTGGGAGGCCTTGGGTCGCCTGCAGGCCGGCAGCCTGCCCGACAGCACGATGGCGCAGGGCCGCAGCCTGGGTTATTGGCGCGACCTGTGGCGCTGGCCGCTGGCCCGGCCCCTGCACGAGGGGCCTTGGCCCGTGCTGCAGGTGTGGGGCGGTGCCGATGCGCTGGTGCCGCCTGCCGCTTTCGAGCAAGGTGCTCGGCTGGCTGTGGGCCGTACGGCGCCCTGGTGCGCGCGGGAAATTCCGGGTGCCGACCATGGGCTGCAGAGCCCGGGCCGCGACGGCGTGCAGCAGCTGTGGGCCTGGCTCGAACAGTGGGCGCGCGACCCGCAACTGGGCCTGTGCGCGCCCCTGTTGCGATGACGAAATCTCAGGGCACGGTGTAGATCAGCTGGAATTTCGCGTTGTTCAGCATGTCCGCCAGGCTGGTGCCGTAGCCCAGGAAGAACTGCGTGCCGCGCAGGCTGCTCACGTTGACCAGCTCCAGGATGGGCACCGTCTGGGTGGCCGTCAGCGTGCCCTGCCATGCGGGTGCTGGCGTCGAGGCGCCGTTGAAGAGCGTCCAGCCCTGCGGCGACAGCACCGCCAGGCCCACGCCCGGCACCGAGGCCACTACGTAGACCACGCCGCCCTGTCCCAGGTCGGCCGATGCGGGCTGCACGCGGCCCGTCAGGCGCAGCGACTGCACCGTGCCCTCGGTGGTGCCCGAGAAGCTCGCGGGAGTGGTCGGGCCGGTGCCCGCTGCTGGCGGCACGCGCCCGCTGTCGGCGCTGAAGCCCGCGCGCGCGGCGATGGGAGACAGGTCCACCGCCTCGAAGGCCGTGTGCGGCACGGTCTGCACCTGGGAGATGGTCGCGTCCTGCCACAGCCGGCTCGGGTCGCCCGTGATGTACATGTCCGAGCCGCCGTCGGCGATGTACATGCCATAGCGCTTGAGCGCGTTGAGGATGGCCTTGGCCTGCGCCGTGTAGTTCTCGGGCACCGGGTAGTCGGCGCGCAGGCGGAACAGCTGGCCCATCGGCGGCTTAGCGGCCGAGGCATCGCCGTTGCGCGTGAGGTGGCGCGCCGGCCAGGTGTAGCTTGTGCGGATCTTGCTGCTCTGGATGGTGAAGCGCAGCGCGTGCTGTATCTCGCCGGTGCTGGCCTCGTCGGCGCGCAGCAGCAGCGGGAAAATCGGAAAGCCCGCCGCGTCGGACGAGGTCCAGCCCGCAGGGCGCAGCGCGTTCGAGCGCAGGTCGAAGGCCGCGCTGCTGTAGATGTCCCAGCCGCCGTCGGGCCGGGCATAGCTCAGGTAACTCTCCCACAGCGTGCAGGTGTCGGTGTCCACGCTGAGGATGTGGTGGTCGTTGTAGATCGCCTTGTTGCTGCTGATGCCGCCTTCCACCTTGGGCTGCAGCGGGAAGGGCAGGCGTGCGGGGCTGGCGAGGCCCGTGCAGGGCCGTGCCAGGCTGCCGTCGGCGCGCGCGCAGTCGCTTTCATCGGGAGCGCCGTCGCGGTCGATGTAGACCGCAGGCCAGGTGATCTGGCTGCCGCGCACCACGTTGTACGGAATGCCCCAGTACTCGCTGCTGGCCATATCTTCGCTCTGGCCCAGGTCCAGGTGCAGGCGGCGCGCACTCGGGCTGATGGTCTGCAGGAAGGCCGCCGACTGCGGGTGCACCGGCAACTGGTCGATGCGGGTGTTGAACACATGGTCGGCCGGCAGCACGGGGCAGGGCCCCACGGTGGGCGCGGCCACGGCAGCGCTGGCCAACAGCGCCAGCGAAGCCAGCAGGGCGAAGTGGGGGCGGGGCATGGCGTGTCTCCAGGGATTTCGCCTGCATGCTGCCACGCCTTGTTACATCGTGGCGAAGCCAGTTGTAACGGCTCGCAACCCGACCAGTGGGGCTATCTCGGCCGGTACATCTTGAACAGTTGTTCGGGGCCTACGGTGAAATAGTCGGCCGGGCCCCCGGCGCGCAGGATGTGGCCCGCCGCAGCGGTGTCGTAGATACCGTCCTTGAGCAATGCCTTGTCGATGTGGATGGCCACCACCTCGCCCAGCACCAGCCAGGTCGGCACCTGCACGCCGTCCGCCCCCTGCAGCTGCAGGATTTGCGTGCGCCGGCATTCGAAGGCCACCGGGCTTTCGGCCACGCGCGGTGGCGCGACTTGGGTGCTGGCCTGCGGGGTGAGCCCGGCCAGAGCGAACTCGTCGACCTCGGGCGGCACGGCCGCGCAGCTCTGGTTCATGGCCTCGGCCAGGCTGCGCGTGGCCAGGTTCCAGACAAACTCGCCCGTCTCCTCGACATTGCGCACCGTGTCCTTGTAGCCGATGCTCGCAAAGCCCACGATGGGCGGCACGTAGTTGAAGGCGTTGAAGAAGCTGTAGGGCGCCAGGTTCAGCGCACCAGCGGCGCTCTGCGTCGAAATCCAGCCGATAGGGCGCGGCCCGACGATGGCGTTGAACGGGTCGTGCGGCAGGCCATGGCCGTTGCGCGGCTCGTAGCTGTGGATGGAAGAGGGGGCGGGTGTGGCCATGGGGCAGGGCAGAGTGGGAGGGGCGGAACCGCCACCATACGTGAAGCGCGTCGAGTGTGCACGGCCGGGGTTGATGGCGGGCAGGGAACACAGTCGGCAGATCGTTGGGGCTATACGGCAGCATGAGAGAAATTTGCATTTTCGATAGCGGCCGGGCCACCTGTTGACTCGCGTTCGTCCCTTCGCGCCGCGCTGGACTGTAATCAGGAGCTGCCGAACTACTTCGCCCGCACCTTGCGCGTGCCCATACTGCAGCGCTCGGGCCAAGCCATGGTCCAGCCTCGGGCTCTGCTGTGCTGGGCGACTATTTCAATGTTCCCAGGGGCATCAACCGTGTCACCTGGAGCCAGGCACTCCCGCAGAGTCGCGCAGCCGCAGCGTGGGCGCGAGCCGCACGGTCTGGCGGCGCGCGCCGGGGTCGGCAATGCGCCGGGCCAACAGGCGGACAGCCCGGGTGCCGAGTTCCTCCACCGGCTGCGCCATGACCGTCAGGCGCGGAGAAAAGACGTCAGCCCAGTCGAAGTCGTCAAAGCCAACCAGCGAAATGTCGTCGGGAACGCTCAGCCCCGCAGAGCGCAAGGCCTGCATGGCGCCAATCGTCATCAGGTTGTTGCCGGTCATCAGGGCGGTGGGGCGCTGGTCCAGTGACAGCAGGTGGTGGACGGCCGCGCAGGCCGGCCCAGACCGCGACTCGCCGCTCTGGACCAGGGCGGGGTCGAAAGCAATGCCTGCCGCCGCCAGCGCGCGGCAGTAGCCTTCGAGCCGTTCCGTCGTCGTGGACAGACCCGGTGCACCCGACACCAATGCAATGCGCCTGTGGCCCAGCCCGATGAGGTGCTCCACCAGGGTCTGGGCCGCATCGCGGCTCTCCACGCCAATCTGATCGAACGTGGTCCCCACGAACCGGTCGACCAGGACGGTGGGCACACCCTTGTCGCGCAGGTAGTCGAGTGCGCGGTGCTGCGGCTCGGCGCAGGGCGCAATCACGATGCCGTCGACACGCCTCTCATGCAAGGCCTGCACCACCTTCAACTCGTAGTCCGCATCCTCGTGGGTGTCGGCCAGCAGCATCATCAGGCCTCTTTTTGCGCACTCTGCCTCGATGGCACGCACCACGGCTGCGAAGTAGTGGTTGGACAGTACCGAAATGGCGACCCCCACCGTCCTGGTCGGGGCTCCGGCCAGGGCACGCGCCAGGTGGTTTGGCGAGTAGCCGACCCGGTCGATGGCGTCCAGCACGGCCCGCTCGGTATCGGGGTGCACCTTGCGCGTCTTGTTGATGACGTGCGAGACCGTTGAAGTCGATACCCCTGCGGCCGCCGCGACGGTTTCCATCGTGATCATCATTTCTCCGTTGAGCTCCAACTTCCATGGCCCGTGCTGCCACGCTGTGCTGTGGTGGACAGGCCAGAGGCTTCTTCATCGTATCGCACCCATTCCGGTATTTCTGCACTGAATTGCCGCTGTCCTGCTCCATGCACAGGGGCAGCAGAAGGCCGTGACAAACAGATACCGGAAGCCTGCGGATGCTATGGATTTCCCTAGGTAGCAAGCGCTTGCGCAAGCGCTTGCGCATTACGATAATCGCACACGGCAGGTGTACAGGCAAGGGCCTGTGCATCGCTGAATTGGGACCCGACCACATCCTGGAGACATCCGATGAACTTGAAGCACGCCACCCTGATCGCAACCCTGCTGGCCGCCTGCGGCACGGCGATGGCCGATACGCCGGTCATCGGGCTGATCACCAAGACCGAGACCAACCCCTTCTTCGTGAAGATGAAGGAAGGCGCCGCCGAGGTCGCCAAGGCCAAGGGGGCCAAACTGCTCAGCGGCGCTGGCAAGGCCGACGGCGACAACGCCGGCCAGATCACCGCGATGGAGAACATGATTGGCGCGGGTGCCAAGACCATACTGATCACGCCCAACGACTCCAAGGCCATCCTCCCCGCGATCAAGAAGGCGCGCGAAAAGGGGGTGATGGTGATCGCACTGGACAGCCCGACCGACCCTGCCGATGGCACCGACGCACTCTTCGCCACCGACAACTACAAGGCCGGCGTGCTGATTGGCCAGTACGCCAAAGCCGCCCTCGCCGCCAGTGCGCCGGGCAAGCCGGTGAAGATCGCAACGCTCGATCTCTTGCCTGGCCACCCGGTCGGTGCGCAGCGGCACAACGGCTTCCTGCAGGGCTTCGGCCTGGCCAGCTACGATGCGAAGAACAACGAACTGGCCAAGCCCGCAGAGGTGGTGTGCATGGCCGACAGCTTCGGTGACCGCAGCAAGGCCCAGACAGCGATGGAGAACTGCCTGCAGAAGAACCCCGACATCAATCTGGTCTACACCATCAACGAGCCGGCAGCCGCAGGCGCATTCAATGCGCTGCAAAAGGCCGGCAAGGAAAAGGGCGTGATGATCGTCTCCGTGGACGGCGGATGCGACGGCATCAGGGATGTGGCGGCTGGCAAGATCGCCGCCACCTCGCAGCAGTACCCCCTGAAAATGGCGGCCATGGGGGTGGAGGCCGGCATCGAGTACGCCAAGAGCGGCAAGAAAGTCAGCGGCTACACCGACACCGGCGTGACCTTGATCGCCGGCAAAGTCATTGCAGGCGTCGACAGCAAGGACGTGAAGACCGGCACCGACCTGTGCTGGGGCAAGAAGTAGCCACTCGCGCACCAGGCTGCCGAGCGGGCCGTACCCTCCCTCGGCACTGCTGCAGCCTTCGGGCTGACAGGTGCCCTGTGCCTGCTTTCAGCCCCCCATCCTGAGGATCCTCCCGTTGAAAGACAACCTGCCCCCCCTCGGCCAGCTCGGGCCCTTCATCGCGTTGTTGATCGCCTGCACCATCTTCGGCGCCACCACCGACCGCTTTCTCAGTGCGGACAACTTTTCGCTGATCCTGCAGCAGGTCATGGTCGTTGGCGTCATCGCCATAGGCCAGACCCTGATCATCCTGACCGCCGGCATCGACCTGTCGTGCGGCATGATCATGGCGCTGGGCAGCATCGTGATGACCAAGGTGGCCGCCGATTTCGGGCTGCCGCCGTTTCTCGCGGTGCTTGCCGGCATTGCCGTGACGACCTTGTTCGCCCTGCTCAACGGCCTGCTCGTCACGCGTCTGAAGCTGCCGCCGTTCATCGTCACGCTGGGCGTCTTCAACATCGCCTTTGCGATCACGCAGTTGTATTCGGGGGCGCAGACGGTCACCGAGGTGCCTGGGGCCATGACCTGGCTGGGCAGTACCTTCGCCCTCGGCGGCACCAACATGGCGTATGGCACGGTGTTGATGGTGCTGCTGTACCTGGGCGTATGGTTCTGGCTGCGCGAGACGGCGTCCGGCCGGCATGTCTACGCGGTGGGCAACAACCCGGAGGCGACGCGGCTGGTCGGCATTCCGCCCGAGCGCATCATCCTTGGCGTGTATGCCCTGTCCGGGGTGTTCTATGGCATCGCCTCGCTGCTGGCCGTGGCCCGCACCGGCGTGGGCGATCCGAACGCCGGGCAGACCGAGGCGCTGGATGCCATCACCGCCGTCGTGCTGGGCGGCACCAGCCTGTTCGGCGGCCGTGGTGTGGTGCTCGGTTCGCTGATCGGGGCCGTGGTGGTGGGCGTGCTGCGCAATGGCCTGACGCTGATGGGGGTGTCGTCGGTGTACCAGATGCTGATCACCGGCATCCTCGTGATCCTGGCCGTCACGGTCGACCAACTGTCGCGCAAAGGAGGCCGCTGATGGCTGCGCAATCCCCCGTCGTCATGCGCGCCACGGGCCTGGTCAAGCGCTACGGCCAGGTCACGGCCCTGGACGGCGCCGACTTCGAGCTGCGTGCCGGCGAAATCCTCGCCTTGATCGGCGACAACGGTGCCGGCAAGTCCTCCCTGATCAAGTGCCTGTCGGGCGCGACCATTCCCGATGCCGGCGTGATCGAGCTCGACGGCAAGCCGGTGCATTTCAAGGGTCCGGTCGATGCGCGCCGCGAAGGCATCGAAACCGTGTACCAGGACCTGGCCGTTGCCCCCGCGATGACGATTGCCGAAAACCTCTTCCTGGGTCGCGAACTGCGCCGCAAGGGTTTCCTGGGCAATGTGCTGCGCATGCTCGACAAGAAGCGGATGCTCGAAGAAAGCATTGCGCGCATGAACGACCTGAAGGTCGGCATCCGCTCGATGACGCAGGCGGTCGAAACCCTGTCCGGCGGGCAGCGGCAATGCGTGGCCGTGGCGCGCGCGGCGGCCTTTGCCGAGCATGTGGTGATCCTCGACGAGCCGACTGCGGCGCTGGGTGTCAAGGAAGGCAACATGGTGCTGGAGCTGATCCGCCGTGTGCGCGACAGGGGCCTGGCGGTGGTGCTGATCTCGCACAACATGCCCCATGTTTTCGAGATCGCCGACCGCATCCACGTCGCGCGCCTGGGCAAGCGCGGTGCCGTGCTCAACCCCAAGGCGGTGACCATGAGCGACACGGTCTCGGTCATGACCGGTGCATTGCCTGCGGAAAAGATCCCGGCCGAATGGCGGGCCTGAAGAATCCATGAACGCATGACGATCCGCACACTTCCCTCCGTCCCGCCCTGCCACTTGGCGCGTGTGCATCAACTCCTCCAGGACGGCCAACGCAAGCTGCTCGGGCTGGTCGGGCCACCAGGCGCCGGAAAATCCCTGCTGGCCATGGCCTTGCAGCAGGCTTTCGCTGATGTCTCGCAGGTGGTTCCCATGGATGGCTACCACCTGGCCCATGTGGAACTTCAACGGCTGGGCCGTGCGGATCGCAAAGGGGCTCCCGACACCTTCGACAGCGCAGGCTATGCCGCCATGCTGCGGCGCCTGCGGGCGCAGCAGCCCGGCGAAGTCGTCTATGCACCGGAGTTCCGGCGCGAGATCGAAGAGCCCATCGCAGGCGCCATCGCCGTGGCGCCCCAGACCCGGCTCGTCATCACCGAAGGCAACTACCTGCTGCTCGACAGCGGCCATTGGGCAAGCGTTGCCGGGTTGCTGGACGAGGTCTGGTACGTCGATGTCGACGACGGCCTGCGCACCAGCCGCCTGACCCAGCGCCATGAAGAGTATGGCCGCAGCCGCGAGGATGCGCTGGCGTGGGTGGGCCGCACCGATGAGCCCAACGCGCGCCTGATCGAGACCACCAGGCCCCGCGCCCACATGCTGTTCCGCTGGGATGACTGATACGGATTCGCCTTCAACCGTCTAACGTCGTTGGTTCGCCTTGCCATGCTACAGCACTGTCTGCGGCTTCCCGCCTAGTGTTCTGTCCCGTAAATAGATGCCAAAAATAAAACCGATGGATTTCGCGCCAGGGCAAGGCGCAAACCGCAGCGATAGCCGTAGCTATCGCGAGGATTTGCAACGCGGCCCTGGCGTGAAAGACGCGGTTTTACTGGCATTTATTTGCGGGACAGGACACTACCTATACGGTCGAATGCAAATCCGTATGACGCCTGGGCCCCGCGTCGCCCTCAAGCCTGCATGGTGAGGGGCGGTGCCATCGCGCGCGCCTGCGCCACCAGCCAGGCGCAGAACACATCGAGCCGCGGGTGCGCAGCCCCCGTGCGCCGCAGCGCCAGGTAGTCGTAGCCCGACGCGGCGAAACCCAGGGGCGCCACCAGCCGGCCCGCCTGCACGTCGTCCATCACCAGGTGCCAGGGCGCGACGGCGATGCCCAGGCCGCGCACGGCCGCCTCCAGCGTGAAGTAGTAGTGCTCATACACCGGGCCCTGGGCGGTGGCCGCTGCGGGCAGCGCCGTGCCCGCCGATGCGGCCCACATTGCCCAGGCGTTGCGCCGCGAGCGTGTGTGCAGCAGGGGCTGGCCGTCCAGATCGGCAGGCGTGCGCGGCATGCCGGTGCGCGCGGCCAGCGCCGGGGCCAGCACCGGCCCCATGCGCTCGGCGAACAGGGGCAGGGTGGTGGCGCCATCGCGTGGCGTGCCCGCGTCCTCGGCGGTGATGAGCAGGTCGCAACCCTCGCGTGCCGCGTCGGTGCCCGTGTCGGTGGTGCGCAGCCGCACCTCGATGCCGGGGTGCTGCGCGTGGAAGTCGAACAGCCGCGGGATCAGCCACTTGACGGTGAAGGTGCTGAAGCAGGCCACGTCCAGCGGGCCGTGGTGGGCGTCGCCCAGGGCGCGCACCGTGTCCTCGATCTGCTGGAAGGCGTGGGTCAGCACCGGCTGCAGCGTGCGCGCCGCGGCCGTCAGCGTGGGCCGGGCCTTGGTCCCGTCGAACAGCGCCAGGCCCAGGTGGTATTCGAGCTGGCGCACCTGGCGGCTGATGGCACCGGGCGACACCGAGAGCTCCTCGGCCGCGGCCGTCATGCGGCCCAGGCGGGCAGCGGCTTCGAAGGCGCGCAGGGCAGCGAGCGGGGGCAGGCGGTGTTTCATGGCTATGTGATTTGGATGCACATAGGACCGGAGCATAAATCGCTTTTCGGCCGAGGCGGCAGTCGCAACAATTTCGGCTCCTCCGGCTCAGGCACCCTAGCCCGCGCCGGGCTCATTGTTGATTTTCAGGAACATACCGGCATGCCTTTCATCCACACCCATCTGGCCGAAGCCACCCCCGCCACCGAGCGCGAGGCCATCGTCCAGGCCATCCACCAGGCGCTGGTCGAGGGCATCGGCATGCCCGAGGACGAGCTGTTCAACATGGTCACCGGCTATGCGCCGGGGCAGTTCGCGTTCAGCCGCAGCTTCAACGGCGTGACGCGGTCGGACGCGGTGGTCGTCGTCGAGATCACCCTGCGGCGCGGGCGCAGCGATGCGATGAAGCGCGCCCTGTATGCTGCGATCGCCCGCAACCTGCAGGCAATGGCGCACGTGGCCCCGGCCGACGTGTTCATCTTCATGCACGAGAACGATTATTCGGACTGGTCCGTGGGACACGGGCGCTTTGCCATGGCGCTGGTGCAGCAGGTCGGAGCGCCGGGCTGAACACACAGGAATTTTTTTGAACACGACAAACTACCGCTGGCTGGTCATCGCTTCCGTGGTGTTCCCCATACTGGCCGAGGTCACCGAGCGGCTCCTGCTGCCTGAGCTGGTGCCCCAGGGCTTGAGGGACGCTTTCCAGAACTACCTGGAGGAAGACCAGGAGCCAACCATCACGTTGGCGCTGGTGTCGGGGGCGCTGACGGCCCTGGTCGCCATGCTGGCCAGTATCTATGGCCTGCTGCGGTTTCGCCCCTGGGCGCCCGGCTTTGCGTTGTGGTCGGGCCTGGCGATGTGTGTCCTCTTGGTGTTCGGTGGGCCCGTGGTGCTGTCGGGCCTCGCCCACGGATCCTTTGCGTTGGGAAGTGCCCTGTGGGGCGCTGTGATCGCCGTGCCGTACTGCGTCCCGGAAATCCGGGCGGCTTTCTGGTCCGAGGGGCTGGCTGCAAAACGATAGGCGGCGAAGTCGCCGCGCAGCGGTGCGCAGGCAGGGATGCTGAACCTACTTCTTGCTCAGCTCCCGGAGTTCCTTCTCCAGGGCGTCCACGTTGGCCTGCAGCTCACGCGAGCGCAGCTCGCAGGCGGCGGCTGAGGCCTGCATTTCGGACGTGATGGCCTGCTCGGAGATGGCCACGGCGGTGTTGGTGCGGGCCTGGGTACGGCGGGCGGCCCTGTCGCGCTGCTCCGCCGTGCAGCGCTGCTGGTGGGTCTGCAGTGCGCCGCGTGCTTCGCGGACCAGGCGCTGCTCCAGGTCGGTCTTCCTGCGCCAGGTTTCGCCGAAGGCGCCTTCCTTGCGTGGGGCCGGTGCCGTGGCGGCAGCCGGCGCGGCAGGGGCGGATGCGGCACCTGCTGCGGGGGCCGCTGCCGATGCACCCGAGGCCGGGCTGGCCGCAGGGGCTGCGGCGCCGGCAGCGGGCGCGGCGGTGCCTATGCCGCTGCTCGACAGCCGCACCTCGACCTTCTCGCCCTTGCCACTGCCCGCACAAGGCGCGTCCTGGAAGGACACCTTGCCATCCGGCCCCGTGCATTTGTTGATGGCCCAGACCGGGGCCGCCAGCGCCAGACAGGCGGTGGCAATGAACAGCTGTCGAACCATGCTTCCCTCTCCCCCGAAACCTTGTGTTGCAGGTTGCCAGTATCGCCGCACCGGGCTTGCTCAATCGCTCCTGCTGCTTGAGCGGTTGCCGAAAGTAACCTGGCGGTTGCCACGAACGCGTGGCGCACGGTGGCTGGCACTTACGCGGAAGGCGCATAGGCATCGTTCCTGCCGATGAACCAGCTCGGCGGCTGCCCCATGGCTGCCTTGAACATGGCAGAGAACGCGCTTTCGCTCGCGTAGCCACTCGAGGCGGCCACCTGGCCCACCGATTCACCGCGCGCCAGGCGGGGCAAGGCATGGGCCAGCACCGCCTGCTTGCGCCATTGCGCAAAGCCCATGCCGAACTGCGCGTGGAACAGCCGGGCCAGGGTGCGTTCGCTGGCGCCGCTGTCGGTGGCCCAATCGTGCAGCGTGGCGTGGCGGCCGGGTGCCTCGAGCACGGCGGTGCACAGGGCGCGCAGGCGCTTGTCGCTGTCGGGCCCGGGCAGGGGCACGCCCAGGGCCAGGCTTTCAGCGTCGCCGATTTCGCCCAGCACCAGCGCGGTCAGGGCTGCCTCGCGCGCGGGGCCGGGCGGCGTTCCGCCCACCGGGTCCAGCGCCGACACCAGTTCGCGCAGCAGCGGCGTCACGGCCATCACACGGCAGACCGCACCATCGGCGGGCACCACGCTGGGGTCGATGTACAGGGTGCGGAACGCAGCCGCCTCCAGCACGGCGATGGCGTGCAGCGCGCCGGGGGCGATCCACACCGCGCGCGAGGGCGGCACGATGTAGGCGGTCGGTGCGACCGGGGCCACCACGCTCACCTGGATCACGCCGCTGGCGCAGTACGCCAGTTGCCCCCAGGCGTGGCGGTGCGGCTCGAAATGCGTATCGGCCGGCATGTTGCGCGCACGCACCCGCACCGGGTGTGCGGGGTTGGGCGCGAAAGGGTCCATGTCCCCGAGCGGGGCGACCTGGCTGGTGCGTGCCATTGGGGGCTCCATGCTTTTGTATGCGCTGTTGGCGCAAATTCGCCGAAAGCTGTCTTTCCGTCGCATTCCAGAAATCCAGGCGCAATACTACGATGCCGCCATGACCTCCGCAAACCCCACCAGCCCTATCGCTGCTGTTCCCCTGCGTGCCGACGCCGGGGTCATCGGCCTCGTGGGCATCGCCCACCTCATCAGCCACTACAGCCAGCTCTTGCTGGCGCCGCTGTTCCCGTGGCTCAAGGACGCCTTCCAGGTCGGCTACACCGAGCTCGGTTTCCTCATGACCATCTTCTTCGTGGTCTCGTGCGCCGTGCAAGCGGGCTCGGGCTTCGTGGTCGACCGCTTCGGTCCGCGCCCCATCCTGTTCGGCGGCCTGGCGCTGCTGGGCCTGGCCGCGTTCGGCTTTGCGGCCAGCACCAGCTACGGCATGCTGGCTGCGTTCTCGGTGCTCGCGGGCATCGGCAACGGCGTGTTCCACCCCGTGGACTACACGCTGCTCAACCGGCGCGTGAGCGCGCCACGCCTGGGCCATGCCTACAGCGTGCACGGCATCACCGGCAGCCTGGGCTGGGCGCTGGCGCCGGCCATGCTGGTGCCGCTGGCGATCGCGTTCTCGTGGCGCGTGGCGCTGGTCTGCGCCGGCGTGCTGGCGTTTGCCGTGCTGCTGGTGCTGCTGTTCAACCGCCGCCACCTCGAACTGCCGGCCCTGCCACCAGCTGCCAAGGTCGGCGCCACCGGCGTGCCAGCGCAAGGCAACTTCGCCTTCCTGCGCATCCCCGCCGTGTGGATGTGCTTTGCGTTCTTCTTCTTCTACGCCGTCTCGCTCAACGTGGTGCAGGCCTTCGCCCCCGAAGCCGCGCGCCAGCTGCACGCCGTGCCCGTGGCGCTGGCGGCCATGTGCCTCACGGTCTACATGGTGGCCAGTGCGGGCGGCATGGTGCTCGGCGGCTTCCTCGCGGCCGACCCGAGCCGCTGCGAGCGCATCGTGGGCGTGGGCTTCGGCCTGGCGGCCTGCGTGGCGGTGGCCCTGGCCCTGGCGCATCCGCCCGGCGCCCTGGTGCCCGTGATGTTCGGCGTGATGGGCTTCTGTGCCGGCATCGCCGGCCCCTCGCGCGACCTGCTGGTCAAGCGCTCCACGCCCGAGGGCTCCACGGGCCGTGTCTACGGCATCGTGTACTCGGGGCTGGACATCGGCCAGGCGCTGTCGCCGCTGCTGTTCGGCGTGCTGCTGGACCAGGGCCGTTTCACCGCCGTGCTGCTCGGCCTGGCCGTGGTGCAGGGCGTGCTGATCGCCAGCGCTTTCAATGTGCGCCGCGTGCGGCGCACCCTGGCGCCGGTGGCCGCCTGAAGCAGCATGTGGCGGGCGCTGCCCGCCACATCAAACCACGGTGCAATGCCGCGCGATGCAGGTGTCCAGCGTGTCCTCGCCCGTGCGCTGCCACCAGTCCAGCGCCGAGAAGATCTCCACCTCGGCATAGCCCGCGAAGCCTGCGGCTTCCACCCATTGGCGGATCTTCTTCAGTTCGATCACCCCATCGCCCATCATGCCCCGGTCGCTGAGCAGGTCGCGCGTGGGCAGGCGCCAGTCGCAAACGTGGAAGGCCAGCAGGCGCTCCCGGCCGGCGCGCGCGATCTGTTGCGCGAGCTTGGGGTCCCACCACACGTGGTACACATCCAGGGCCACGCCCAGCGCACCGGTCTTCTGTGCATCGAGCGCATCGCAGATGTCCAGCGCGTGCTCCAGCGTGTTGATGCAGGCGCGGTCGGCCGCCTGCATGGGGTGCAGCGACTCGATGGCCAGGGGCATGCCCACCTGGCGCGCGTAGTCGAGCGATGCGGCAATGCCGTCGAACACCTCGCCGCGTGCGCGGGCGAGGTCGGTGTAGTGCGGCGTGCCGTCCAGCGCGCCGGGCAGGGCGCCCACCACCAGCACCAGGCAGGCGGCATCGAGCGTCTTGGCTTCGTCGATGGCGCGGCGGTTGTCATCGAGCGCGGCGCGCAGGCCAGCGGCATCGGCCGCCGGGAAGAAGCCGCCGCGGCAATAGCCCGACAGCGCCATGCCGTGGGAGCGCAACTGGCGCGCGGTGGCATCCAGGCCGGCAGCGGCCACCTGGTCGCGCCAGGGGCTGATGGCGCGGATGCCGCGCTCGGCACACTGGTCGATGATGCGCGAAAGCGGCATCTCGGCCCCCTGCTGCTTGCGCACGGTGGCGGTGTTGATCGACAGCCAGCGGTGGTCTTGCGAGAAGTCACGCATGGCGGTCAGGCGCTCACGCCGTGCAATGCCAGCAGGTGGCCCATGCGCTGCACGGCCAGTTCGGGCTGCTCCAGCAGGTCGGCCTGGTCGGCCAGGCGGAACAATTGCGCAAAATGCACCAGCGAGCGCGTGCTCTGCTGCCCACCCACCATGGTGAAGTGGCTCTGGTGCCCGTTGAGCCAGGCCATGAAGACCACGCCCGTCTTGTAAAAGCGCGTGGGCGCCGCGAAGATGTGGCGCGACAGCGGCACCGTGGGCCCCAGGATGGCGTGAAAGCGCGCCGTGTCGCCTGCGGCCAGGGCCGCGAGCGCCGCACTCGCGGCCGGTGCAATGGCGTCGAAGATGCCCAGCAGCGCATCGCTTTGGCCCTGGCGCTTCGCGGCGCCCGCACCATCGCCCGCGATGAGCTCGGCGTAATTGAAGTCGTCGCCCGTGTACATGCGCACGCCCTGGCCGTCGGTGCCGCCCGTGGCGGGCAGGCGGCGGCGCATGGCGATTTCCTTGTCCTTGTCGAGCAGCGAGATCTTGATGCCGTCCACCTTGTCCGGGTGCGCGGCGATCACGGCCAGCGACGTGTCCATGGCTGCATCCACGTCGCGTGAGCCCCAGTAGCCCGCGAGCGCCGGGTCAAACATGTCGCCCAGCCAGTGCAGCACCACGGGCTGGCGCGCCTGCGACAGGATGCGGTCGTACACGCGCTCGTAGTCGGCAGGGCTCCTGGCCACGCGGGCCAGCGCGCGGCTGGCCATCACGATGAGCTTGCCGCCGAGCTTTTCGATGGCCTCCATCTGCTCCTCGTAGCCGCGGATCACGTCGTCCACCGACCTCACCTCGTCCAGCACCAGGTGGTCCGTGCCGCAGCCCGAGGCCACGAGCGCGCCCGGCCCGAAGTCGCGCGCCGCGTCGAGCGAGCGGCGGATCAGCTCCCGCGAGGTGGGCCAGTCCAGCCCCATGCCGCGCTGCGCGGTGTCCATGGCCTCGGCCACGCCCAGGCCCAGCGACCACAGGCGCTGGCGGTAGGCGATGGTCGCGTCCCAGTCCACGGCGCACTGCAGCCAGGGGTCGATGGCGGCCAGCGGATTCGCCGCCACATGGGCGGCCGAGTAGGCGATGCGGTTGAACACCGCACCCTGCTGCGGCACGACCGGCGTGCGGCCTTGCAGGGTGTAGTGGGTGATGCGGCCATCGGCCGTGGGCAGGGATAGGCTGAGGGCCATGTGGTGATCGGAGAAAGTGGATGGAAAAAAGGGATTGCTGCGGCGGGCTCAGCCCTTGAGCGGTGTCACGTCCACCCAGCGGCGCTCCTTCCAGCTCTCCAGGGCCGCCTCGACCAGCTGCACACCCTTGGCGCCTTCGGGCAGGGTCCACTTATAGGGCGCGTCTTCCACCACGTGGCGGATGAAGTGCTCCCACTGGATCTTGAAGCCGTTGTCGTAGACCTGCGAATCCGGGATCTCCTGCCATTGGTCGAAGAAGTTCATGGTCTGCTTCTCGTCGGGGTTCCACACCGGGCGTGGCGTGGCCACGCGGCTCTGCGCGCGGCAGCTCGACAGGCCGGCCACGGCCGAGCCGTCGGTGCCGTCCACGTGGAAGGTGACGAGGTCGTCACGCCGCACGCGCGTGGCCCAGCTCATGTTGAGCTGCGCGATCACCGGCTCGCCGTTGTGGCCCGTGAGCTCGCAGGTGGCATAGGCCGCATCGTCGGCCGTGGCCTTGTACGGCTGGCCGGCCTCGTCCCAGCGCTGCGGGATGTGCGTGGCGCCGATGCACGAGACCGACTTCACCTCGCCGAACAGGTTGTCCAGCACATAGCGCCAGTGGCACATCATGTCCAGGATCATGCCGCCGCCGTCTTCGCTGCGGTAGTTCCAGCTCGGGCGCTGGATGGGCTGCAGGTCGCCTTCGAAGACCCAGTAGCCGAACTCCAGGCGCACGCTGAGCATGCGGCCGAAGAAGCCCGCGCGGCGCAGCATATCGAGCTTGCGCAGGCCGGGCAGGAACAGCTTGTCCTGCACCGCGCCGTGCTTGAGGCCCGAGCCCGAGGCCAGGCGCGCGATCTCCACCGCCTCGTTCAAATTGGTGGCGATGGGCTTTTCGCAGTACACATGCTTGCCCGCGCGGATGGCCTTGGCCAGCAGCGTGGGACGCATCTGCGTGGTGCCGGCGTCGAAGAACACCGTGTCCTCGGGGTTGGCGAGCGCGGCGTCGAGGTCCGTGCCCCAGCGTGCAATGCCATGCGCCTTGGCCAGCGCCTCCATCTTTTCGGCGTTGCGGCCGATCAGGATGGGGTCGGGCATCACGCGGTTGCCGTTGGAAAGCACGACGCCGCCCTGCGCGCGGATGGCGCAGATGGAGCGGATCAGATGCTGGTTCATGCCCATGCGGCCGGTGACGCCGTGCATGATGAGTCCGAGTCGTTGGGTTGCCATGGTGGTCGGTCCGTTTTCAGTTCAAAGGTTGCAATAGGTGGGCAAAGGCGCGGCCAGACCACCCCCTTGGCAGGGGCTGGCTGTGCGGTGCGCAGGGGATTACTGGGTGGGCTGGAGGCCCGCGGCCTTGACCAGGGTGGCGTTGCTCTTGATCTCGTCCTTGATGTAGGCGTCGAACTGCTCGGGCTTGAGCGTCCAGGCATCGGCACCGAGCTTGAGGAAGCGCTCCTTCACCTCGGGCGTGGCCAGCGCCTTCACCACCTCGTCGTGCAGGCGGTTCACGATGTCGCGTGGCGTCTTGGCGGGCACCATCATGCCGATCCAGAAGTTGAACTCCGAGCCGGGCACGCCGGCCTCGGCCGTGGTGGGCACGTCGGGCAGGGCGGCCGCGCGCTTGGGCGAGCCCACGGCCAGCGCCAGCAGCTGGCCGTCCTTGATCTGGCCGATGACGGGCGCGATGGGCGAGAAGTAGTAGTCCACGCGGCCCGACAGCACCTCGGTCACGGCCTCGGCCGAGCCCTTGAAGGGGATGTTGGTGGCATCGATCTTCGCGGCCAGCTTGAACTTCTCGGCGTTCAGGTGCGTGGCGCTGCCCTGGCCGGCCGAGGCGAAGTTCACCGTGCCGGGCTTGGCCTTGGCCGAAGCCACCAGGTCCTGCAGCGTCTTGATGCCCTTGGCGGGCGAGATCACCAGCGCATTGGGCAGCGACGAGATCGGCGTCACGCCGGCGAAGTCGCCCGTGGTGTCGAACGGCAGCTTGGCAAAGGTCGACGGGCTCACGGTGTGCGAGGAGGAATGGATCATCACCGTGTACCCGTCGGGCGCAGCCGTGGCTACCGCCTGCTGGCCAATGGTGCCGCTGGCCCCGCCCCGGTTGTCCACCACCAGCGACTGGCCCATGCTCTGGCCCATCTTGTCGGCGATGGCGCGCGCAATGATGTCGGTGGTGCTGCCCGCCGCGAAGGGCACGATCACGCGCACCGGCTTGGTGGGGTAGGCGCCCTGCGCCAGCGCGGCCAGGGGCAGGGTGGAAAGAACAGCACCCGCGAGCGCGGCATGTGCAGCGGTGCGGGCAAAACGGGCGAGGCGCGTAGTAGGCATGGTGGATTTGTCTCCGGGGTGGCAGGCTTGAACTTGCTCTTAATTCACTGATTGGTGAATAGAGTGCATTTTTCAGGATCAGCCACCGGACGTCAACGCGGTTGCGCGGGGTGCAATTAGGGGTTTACCCGGAAATACGCAACCTGAGCGCCCGCGCTGCGCCTTCTGCCCGACAACCCGTGCATTCCAGAGGGGGATCGATTGGACGGAGGCAAGCGCTGCTGCGCTGGCCCAGCTCAGCCCCTCAGTACATAGCCGAGCACCATGTCGCACATGTGCGAAAGCCGCTCGTTGCGGGCCTTGGGCGCCATGAGGTCGCGTGCGAAGATGGACGAAAGCGTGTGGTTGTTCGACAGGTAGAAGTACGACAGCCCGGCGATCGAGACATACAGCTGCAGCGGGTCCACCCCGCCGCGAAAGCTGCCCTCGCGCCGGCCACGCTCCAGCACCTCGCCCAGCGTGGCGATCAGCGGCGAGTTCATCTCGCGCGCGCGCTGCGACTCCTGCAGGTGGCGTGCCTTGTGCAGGTTGGCGCTGTTGAGCAGGGTCAGGAACTGCGGGTTCTCCAGGTAGTACACCCAGGTGAACTCCACCAGCCGGCGGATGGCGGTGGCGGGCTCCAGCTCCAGCAGGTTGAGCTTGCGCTCCTCCTCGCGGATGTGCAGGTAGGCCTGCTCCAGCACGGCCTGGAAGAGCTTTTCCTTGTCCTCGAAGTAGTAGTAGATCAACCGCTTGTTCAGGCCGGCGCGCTCGGCGATGCGGTCCATGCGGGCGCCGCCCAGGCCGTGCTCGGCGAATTCGTCGCGTGCCGCGCTGAAGATCGCGCTCTGTGAGCGGTCGGCGTCGCGCTGGCGCTCCTTGGCAGGAGTCGGCCCTGTGTCTTTGGTCATGCCCGAATAGTTCACTATATGGTTAACAAAATCCAGTCCTTCTGGAAATCCAGAAGCGATTTTGTGGTGGCGATGCACGGCGCGGCAGGGGTCCACACGGGCACCCGGCACTATAGCCAGAGCGCCAACAGGTTCCCGGCTGGCGCATCTGCATACGCACAGCATATGGAGCTGCCCTGCACAGGCTATTTGACGGCACGCAGGGCCCTTTCTACGATGTGCCAAGGCCCTTGCCGCCCGCTGCTTTCGCAGAACCACACAACATACCCGGAGACGAATCGCCCATGCACTCCCTTCCTGCACCCCTCGTGCGCGCGATGCGCCTGCCCCTGGCGGGCCTGGCCGCCGGCCTGCTGGCCGCCTGCGCCCCAATGAAGACGCCGCCGACCGCCAGTGTGGGCGATTTGCCTGCCAGCAAGGAGGCGGCCCCGGTCGCCACCGCCTGCCCCAAGGACATCGCGGCCATCGCACGCTGCCTGTCGGGCCAGGATTCGGCGGGGGCCTACTACCTCATTGCCATGCCGAACCAGTGGAACCGGGTGCTGGTGATGCACTCGCATGGCGGCCCCACGCTGGGCGCGCCCAAGGCCGAGCGCGCGGTGGAGGACCTGGAGCGCTGGTCCATCATGGTCCGCGCCGGCTATGCCTGGGCGGGCAGCACCTTCCGCCAGGGCGGTGTGGCCGTGCGCGCCGCGGCCGAGGACACCGAGCGGCTGCGCCAGATCTTCGTGGCCCAGGTGGCCCAGCCGCGCCGCACCATCCTGCACGGCCAGTCCTGGGGCGCCGGCGTGGCCGCCATGGGGGCCGACATGTTCGGCAACGGGGCCGGCAAGCCCTACGATGCCGTGCTGCTCACCAGCGGCCTGCTGGCCGGGGGCAGCCGCTCGTACGACTTCCGCACCGACCTGCGCGTGGTCTACCAGCACCTGTGCAACAACCACCCGCTGCCCAGCGAGGCGCAGTACCCGCTGAACATCGGCCTGCCGGCCGATGCGAAGATGAGCGCCGCCGAGCTCACGGCCCGCGCCAACGAGTGCCTGGGCCTGAACAAGCCGGCCGCCGAGCGCACGCCCGAGCAACAGCGCAAGGTCAAGACCATCGTCGACGTGCTCCGCATCCCTGCCAGCTCGATCCAGAGCCACCTGAACTGGGGCACCTTCCACTACCGTGACGTGGTGCACCTGCGCACGGGCGACGCCAGCCCCTTCGGCAACACGGGCGCCCGGTACACGGGCTCCGCCGACGATGCGGCGCTCAACGCTGCCGTGCTGCGCTACAAGGCCGATCCGCAGGCCCTGGCGCGCTTCGCGCAGGACACCGACCCCACGGGCCGCATTGCCGTGCCGGTGCTCACCGTCAAGGGCGTGGACGACCCTACCGCCTTCGTCGAGCTCGATGCCTACTTCAAGGGCACCATGGAGCGCGCCGGCAGCGGCGCGCGCCTGGTGCAGACCTTCACCCAGCACAACACCCACAGCTACCTGAGCGACCCGACCTACCCCACGCTGATGACCGCGCTGCTGCGCTGGGTGGACGAGGGCGTGAAGCCCACGCCCGACAGCATTGCCCAGCAGTGCCCGGCCTACGAGGCCCAATTCGGCAAGGGCTGCGCCTTCCTGCCCGCCTACTTGCCCAAGCCCCTGAACAGCCGCGTGGTGGACCGCGACCGGCCGTAGCCCGCACCCGCCAGCTTGCTTGCTGGCAGGGCAACAGGCAAAGAAAAAGGGCCCCGATCGGGGCCCTGGGCTATGGGAGTGTGGGGCTCCGCAGCGAAAGAATCAGGCAAAGGCCTTGAGTGCCTTGTTCAGCGTCTCGCTGGGGCGCATCACGGCGTCCAGCTTGGCGACGTCGGGCAGGAAGTAGCCACCGATGTCGGCGGGCTGGCCCTGCACGGCGGCCAGCTCGGCCACGATGGTGTCTTCCTTGGCGGTCAGTTCCTGGGCCAGCGGCGCGAAGTGCGCTGCCAGTTCCTTGTCGTCCGTCTGCGCGGCCAATTCCTGGGCCCAGTACAGGGCCAGGTAGAACTGGCTGCCGCGGTTGTCCAGCTGGCCGGTCTTGGGCGAGGGGTTCTTGTTGTTGTCCAGCAGCTTGCCCGTGGCGGCGTCCAGCGTCTTGGCCAGGACCTTGGCCTTGGCGTTGCCGGTCTTCAGCCCCATGTCCTCGAACGACACGGCCAGCGCCAGGAACTCGCCCAGCGAATCCCAGCGCAGGTGGTTTTCTTCCACCAACTGCTGCACGTGCTTGGGCGCGGAGCCGCCGGCACCCGTTTCGTACATGCCGCCGCCGGCCATCAGGGGCACGACGGACAGCATCTTGGCCGAGGTGCCCAGTTCCATGATGGGGAACAGGTCGGTCAGGTAGTCGCGCAGGATGTTGCCGGTGGCGCTGATGGTGTCCTGGCCGCGGATCACGCGTTCCAGCGTGTAGCGCATGGCACGCACCTGGCTCATGATCTGGATGTCGAGGCCGGTGGTGTTGTGCTCGTGCAGGTACATCTTGACCTTGGTGATCAGCTGCGCCTCGTGCGGGCGGTACGAGTCGAGCCAGAACACCACGGGCATGCCGGAGTTGCGGGCGCGCGTGACGGCCAGCTTGACCCAGTCGCGGATCGCGGCGTCCTTGACCTGGCACATGCGCCAGATGTCGCCGGCTTCCACGTTCTGGGACAGCAGCACTTCGCCGGTAGCCAGGTCGGTGATGTTGGCCACGCCGTCTTCGGCGATTTCGAACGTCTTGTCGTGCGAGCCGTACTCTTCGGCCTGCTGGGCCATCAGGCCCACGTTGGGCACCGTGCCCATGGTCTTGGGGTCGAACGCGCCGTGCCATTTGCAGAAGTTGATGATCTCCTGGTAGATGCGGGCGAAGGTCGACTCGGGCATCACGGCCTTCACGTCCTTGAGGCGGCCGTTGGCGTCCCACATCTTGCCGCTGTTGCGGATCATCGCGGGCATGGACGCGTCCACGATGATGTCGTTGGGCGAGTGGAAGTTGGTAATGCCCTTGGCCGAGTCGACCATGGCCAGCTCGGGGCGGTTCTCGTGGCAGGCGTGCAGGTCGCGCTTGATCTCGTCGCGCTGGCTTTGGGGCAGCGTCTCGATCTTGGCGTACAGGTCGACCATGCCGTTGTTCACGTTCACGCCCAGCTCGTCGAACGTCTTGGCGTGCTTGGCGAACGCGTCCTTGTAGAAGATGCGCACGCAGTGGCCGAACACGATGGGGTGAGACACCTTCATCATCGTGGCTTTCACGTGCAGCGAGAACATCACGCCGGTCTTGCGCGCGTCTTCGATTTCCTTCTCGTAGAACTCCAGCAGCGCCTTCTTGCTCATGAACATGCTGTCGATCACCTCGCGGTCGAGCAGCGCGACCTTGGGCTTGAGGACAATGGCCTTGCCGCTCTTGGTGATCAGTTCCATCTTCACTTCACGGGCGCGGTCCAGCGTCATGGACTTTTCGCCATGGTAGAAGTCGCCGTGGTGCATGTGCGAGACGTGGCTGCGCGATGCCTGGCTCCATTCACCCATCGAATGGGGGTTCTTGCGCGCGTAGTTCTTCACGGCGGCGGGCGCGCGGCGATCGGAGTTGCCTTCGCGCAGCACGGGGTTCACAGCAGAGCCGATGCACTTGCCGTAGCGCGCCTTGATCTCTTTTTCCTTGTCGTCCTTGGGCTGGTCGGGGTAGTCGGGTAGTGCGTAGCCCTTGCCCTGCAGTTCGGCGATGGCCGCCTTGAGCTGCGACACCGAGGCGCTGATGTTGGGCAGCTTGATGATGTTGGCGTCGGGCTGCAGCGTCTTCTTGCCCAGCTCGGCCAGGGTGTTCGGAGCGCGTTGCTCTTCCTTCAGGAACTCGGGGAACTCGCCCAGCACGCGGGCGGCCACGGAGATGTCCGACTCCGCCACGTTGATGCCGGCAGGTGCGGCGAACGTGCGGATGATGGGCAGGAAGGAAGCCGTGGCCAGGCGAGGTGCCTCGTCGGTCAGGGTGTAGATGATGGTCGGTTGCTGTGTCGTCATGGCTTGTCTCACGAAACGGGTGTGTAAATGCCCTTTGCCGGGGTATGGCAGGGGCCAAACGCGAATGCTCTCGCATTCTCGTCTTTTGCTGCTTTCCCGGACCCCCATTTTTGCAATTGAATTCCACTATGCAAAATTTACCGTTGGGTCGGGGGATTTTTTTTATCGGTTTGCTCTTGTGCGAGGGGCGGGGAGTCCAGATGGCGCGGCCCCAAATCAGCTCAAAATCCTCATCGGCAGAAGGGCCAAGCGGCAGGCCGCGTGGCAATATGGCCGGCGGTTCAGGGCTCCGGCTGGTGGCCCTATGCTTGACCGCAGCCACCAGGAGGCCCGCATGGATGAGGAACAGAACAAGCGCAACGTCATGGCCTTCTATGACCTGATGTTCAACCAGTGCCAGCCCGCGCAGGCCATCGAACGGTACGCAGGCAGCGTCTACATCCAGCACAACCCGCACGTGGCCGATGGCAAGCAGGCCTTCATCGACTACTTCGAGCGCATGGCGCGGGAGTACCCCGGCAAGCACGTGGAGTTCAAGCGCGCCCTGGCCGAGGGGGACCACGTGGTGCTGCATTGCCTGCAGACCTGGCCGGGCGACAAGGACTATGCGGGCATCGACATCTTCCGGCTCGACGCGGATGGAAAGATCGTGGAGCACTGGGACGTGCTGCAGGTGGTCCCCGAGCGGTCGGCGCACGGGAACGGAATGTTCTGAGGCAGCGCGCGCCGTGCGCTCACAGGCGCCGGACCTGCGCCCCTGCCACCACGAAACGCAGCGTGCCCGGTGGCAATTGGTCCACCGCGGATCCCGTGAACGCTCCGAACGCCGGCAGCACGACCAGCCCCGGCGTCCATGCAAAGCAGGGCAGGCGCACGCTGTCACGCGCCAGTCCGTACAGGGTCGCCGTGGGGTGCAGGTGCCCCGCCAGCACCGTGGCCCCCGCTACCGAATGCGGGTGGTGGCAGGCCAGCACCTCGGCCCCCTCCATCGGTTGCCAGGGCTCATCGACCAGGGTGATACCCAGGGCTGCCGGCGGGTCGCCCGCATGCAGGTCGTGGTTGCCACGCACCAGCGTCATGCGAATGCCGGCGTGGCGCTCGCGCCAGGGCCGCAACTGGCTCCACAGGGCATCGGCCGCGCCGCTGCGCGCGTGCAGGAAATCGCCGAGGAAGACCAGGTGCTGCGCCCCCGTCACCGCCAGCACCGCATCGAGCCGGGCCAGGTTGTCGGCCGTGGTGCCGTGCGGCACGGGCTGGCCCGCGCGGCGGAAGGTGGCGGCCTTGCCGAAATGCACATCGGCCACGAAGGCCGTGCGCGCGGCGGGCCACCACACGGCGCGCTGGGGCAGCAACCACAGGGTGGTGCCGCCGGGCAGGGTGATGGCCAGGGCGCCTGCGGGCGGGGCAGTGGGTGAAGGGGCGAAAGAAGGGTCTGCGTTCACGGGCAATGTCGGTCGTCGTCGTGCTCAGAATCCGTGGCGCCTTCGCGGTCGGCGGGGCGTGTCTCCCGCATCGCCTCGGCGCGCGCGCCGGGGTGGCGCGGTGGCGCCGTCGGGCACATCCCAGGCCATGTCGGCCGGGTCCACGGGATTGTCGGCGAGGTGGGTGCCGGTGGTGTCGTCGGCGGCCTTCTCCAGCGCCTGCACCATGCGCGCCAGGCGGTCGGCCAGGGTCTCGGTGCTCAGGCGCTCGCGAAAGCGCTCGACCATCAGCGGCAGGGCGAACGGGGTGGGGCGCTCCAATGCATGGATGGACAGGGTCTGCGCCTGCATGCCGCGCAGGGTGCGGGCCAGGCGCTCCATGTCCAGCTCGTTCGCCAGCAACTCGGCGCGGGCCTGGGCCAGCAACAGGTTGTCGGGGTCGTACTGGGCGAACACGTCGTAGTACAGCGACGACGATGCCTGCAACTGGCGGCTGCTGCGCTGCTCGCCCGGGTGGCTCTGGAAGATGAGGCCGGCGATGCGCGCGATCTCGCGAAAGCGTCGGCGCGCCATCTCGGTGGCGTTGAGGCTGGCCAGCACCTCCTCTTCGAGCCCGCCGCCCAGGGCGGTGGGCGTGCCCTCGCCCAGGATGCGCGGCAGCAGCGTGGCCCAATCGATGGGCTTGGCCGAGAGCAGCTCCAGCCCATAGTCGTTGACGGCGATGGAGAAGGTGTTGGCCACCTGCTGCGATGCGCGCCAGGCCAGCAGGCCGGCCAGGCCCAGGTGCACCAGGCGGCCCGCCAGCGGGTACAGGTACAGGTGCCAGCCCTCGCGGGTGTGCAGGGTTTCGGCCACCAGGCGGCCGGGCGTGGGCAGGGCCGACCAGGCTTCCTGCACGGCCAGCAGGGGCCGGGCACACTGCATCTCGGGCGATGCGTACACGCCGCGCTCGGCCTGCTCCAGCATCTCCAGCATGGCGTCTGCCAGCGTGTTGGACAGGGGCATGCGCCCGCCATTCCAGCGCGGCAGCGCGGCGCTGCCCTTGGGGGCGATGCGCACGTAGGCCGTCATCTGCTGGGTGCGCACCAGCTCCAGCAGGCGCCCGGCGAACATGAACACATCGCCCTTGCGCAGCCGGGCGATGAAGCTCTCTTCCACCGAACCCAGGCGCCCGCCACTCACGAACTGCACCTGCATGCTGGCGTCGCTCACGATGGTGCCGATGTTGCTGCGGTGGCGGCGCGCCAGCCGCGCATCGGGCACGCGCCACACGCCTTCCTCATCGGGCGCGGCGCGCTGGAAATCGGGGTAGATGGCTAGCGAGGCCCCTCCCTGGTGCACGAACTGCAGCGCCCACTGCCAGTCGTTGTCGGCCAGCGCGGCATAGGCCGGGGCACGGCGCACCTCGGCCAGCAGCGCCTCGGGCACGAAGCCGCCTCCCAGCGCCACGGTGACCAGGTGCTGCACCAGTACATCGAGCGGCGCGCGCGGCGTGTGCCGGTCTTCGATGCGGCCCAGCGCCAGCGCGTGGCGTGCGGCGGCGGCCTCCACCAGCTCCAGGCTGTGCGTGGGCACCAGCGTGATGCTCGACGTGCGCCCTGGCGCGTGGCCGGATCGGCCCGCGCGCTGCACCAGCCGCCCCACACCCTTGGCCGAGCCGATCTGCAGCACCTGCTCCACGGGCAGAAAGTCCACGCCCAGGTCCAGGCTCGACGTGCAGACCACCGCCTTGAGCAGGCCGGCCTTGAGCCCGTTCTCCACCCAGGCGCGCACTTCCTGGCCCAGCGATCCATGGTGCAGCGCGATGGTGCCCGCCCAGTCGGGCCGTGCCTCCAGCAGCGCCTGGTACCAGCGCTCGGCCTGCGAGCGGGTGTTGGTGAACACCAGGGTCGATGCACAGGCCTCGATGGATTCCACCACCTGCGGCAGCAGCGCCAGGCCCATGTGGCCGGCCCAGGCAAAGCGGTCCACCTTGGCGGGCAGCATCACGTCCACCCGCAGGGCCTTGTCGATGCGGCCCTGCACCAGCACGGCGGGCGGTGCGGCGGGGGCGCCCTGCACCGGGCGGGGCAGCAGCGTGTCCAGCGCCTCCTGCAGGTTGCCCAGCGTGGCCGACATGCCCCAGACCTGCAGGGCCGGGTTCCAGCCCGACAAGCGCGCCAGCGCCAGCTGTGCCTGCACGCCGCGCTTGTTGCCCACCAGCTCATGCCATTCGTCTACCACCACCAACTGCACATGGCGCAGGCGCTCATGGGCATCGGCGCGCGCCAGCAACAGCGACACGCTTTCGGGCGTGGTCACCAGCAGCGTGGGCAGGCGGCGGTCCTGCGCGGCGCGCTCGCCGCTGGCGGTGTCGCCGGTGCGCAGGCCACTGGTCCAGTCCGGCGCCAGGTCGGGCAGGGGCGCTACCAGTGCGCGCAGCGTGTCGGCGGCCAGGGCGCGCATGGGGGTGATCCACAGCACGGTGAGCGGCGGCGCTGCCGCACGGCGTGTGCGCAGGGCCGTGCGCGCGCTCGCCTCTGCAACGGGTGCCACGGGCGCGCCTGCCAGCGCCAGGTGCTGCAACGCACCCAGCCACACGGCATAGGTCTTGCCCGCACCGGTGGTGGCGTGCAGCAGGCCCGAGCGCCCTTCGCCCATGGCACGCCATACCTCCTGCTGGAAGCCGAAGGGCTGCCAGCCGCGCGTGGTCATCCAGCCGGCAGCCGCACTCGCGGCCACCGTGGGCAGCGGCTTGCGCGGGCGGCGGGCGGTGCTCATGCGGCGGCGTCCTGCCCTGGCAGCAGGGCCATCAGCGTCTGCAAGGTATCGGCCTCGGCCACCGTCTTGTCCTGGCGCCAGCGCAGCATGCGCGGAAAGCGCACCGCGATGCCGCTCTTGTGGCGCGGGCTCTTGCCGATACCCTCGAAGCCCAGCTCGAAGACCATGGTCGCATCCACGCTGCGCACCGGCCCGAAGCTCTCGCGCGTGGTCTTGCGGATGATGGCGTCCACCTGGCCTATCTCCACGTCCGTCAGGCCCGAATAGGCCTTGGCGAAAGGCACCAGCTGGCGCTCGGGGTCGCCCTGCGGCCCGTTCCACACGGCAAAGGTGTAGTCGCTGTACAGGCTGGCGCGGCGGCCGTGGCCGCGCTGGGCGTAGATCAGCACGGCATCCACGCTCATCGGGTCGATCTTCCACTTCCACCACACGCCCACGTCCTTGGTGCGGCCCACGCCGTAGTGCGCCTGGCGGTTCTTGAGCATGAAGCCCTCGGTGCCCATGCCACGCGCGGCCTCGCGCTGGCGCGCTAGGTCCTCCCAGTCGTTGCCCTGCAGCAGCGCGCTCAGCCGCAGGGTGTGCTGCGGTGGGGGGGCGATGGCCGCGGCCGGGTCAGCTTGCAGTGTTGCCTCCAGCAGCGCGCGGCGTGCCTGTTGGGGCAGCTGGCGCAGGTCCTGCCCCGCATGTTCGAGCAGGTCGTATGTCACCAGCACCACGGGCAGCTCGCGCAGCAGCTTGGGGCCCAGGGTCTTGCGGCCCAGGCGTTTTTGCAGGTCGGCAAAGGGGCGGGGCTGGGGCTCGTCGGGCAGCCATACGATGATCTCGCCATCGACCACCGTGCCATCGGGCAGTGCCGCCATCGCGGCCTCGGCCAGCTCGGGAAAGCGGTCGGTCACCAGCTCCTCGCCGCGCGACCACACCCACACAGCGCCGCCACGGCGCACGATCTGCGCGCGGATGCCGTCCCACTTCCACTCCACCAGCCAGTCCTCTGGCGCGCCCAACAGCGCGGGCATCTCGGCCACCGGCTGGCTGAACGGGTGGGCCAGGAAGAAGGGGTAGGGCTGGCCGGCCATGCCTGGGTCCGCCGCACTGCCCGTGTCGCCGTCCGCAGCTTCCTCCACGGGCGCCACCAGCGCGTTGTAGTCGCCCGCCTGCGGCTGCCGGCCGATCTGCGTGTAGCCCATCAACCTGTGGGCAATGCGCTTGGGGTCCAGCGCGCTCACGGTGGCCAGCGCCTGTGTGACCTGCAGGCGCGACACCCCCACGCGGAAGTTGCCGGTGATGAGCTTGAAGTACACGAAGCGCTGCTCCGGCGCCAGCATGTTCCACTGCGTGCGCAGCCGGGCATCGGCCTCCTCGGGCGGCAGGGCGCGCAGCGGCAGCAACTGGGCCATCCACTCGGCCAGCGGCAGGTCCACCGGCTGCACCGGCGGTGGCAGCAGCAGGGCCAGTGTTTCGGCCAGGTCGCCCACGGCCTGGTAGCTCTCTTCGAACAGCCATTCGGGCAGGCCGGCCGCTTCCTGCGCCAGGGCCTTCAGGCGCTTGGTAGGCACCATCTGGCGCGGCTTGCCCCCCGCCAGGAAGTAGGTGGCCCAGGCCGCATCGGCCGGTGGCGCCACGCGCAGGTAGGCCACCAGCGCCGCCAGCTTGGCCGACTGCCCGGTGGTGGCATCGAGCGCCTGGAACAGCTGGGCAAAGGCCTTCATGGTGCCGCGGCCTCAGGCGCCGGTGCATCGGCCTGTGCTGGCGGCGCTGCCCCTGCGTCGTCCTCGTTGTCGTCGGCGCCGTATTCGGTCACGAACACCTGGGCATCGAGCCCCTGCTCGCACAGCCAGCGCACCATCACCTCGGTGCTGCCGTGGGTGACGATGATGCGTTCGGCCCCCGTGGCTCCAATGGCCTTCTGCAGGCTGGGCCAATCCGCATGGTCGCTCATCACGAAGCCCCGGTCCACGCCGCGGCGACGGCGCGCGCCGCGCACCAGCATCCAGCCGCTGGCAAAGGCATCGGAATGCTCGCCAAAGCGCTTGAGCCAGGGTGTTCCTGCGGCAGAGGGCGGCGCCAGCACCAGCGCGCGGCGCAACTCGGCCTTGGTGACGCCCGGGTCCGTCACGCGCAGCGTGGGCGGCAGCGCCACCCCTGCTGCGCGGTACACGGCGTTGAGCGGGTCCACCGCGCCATGCACGACGATGGGGCCGATGCCCGCGTCCACCCCGTGCAGCAGCCGCTGCGCCTTGCCGAAAGCATACGCATACAGCACGCTGGCCTTGCCAACGGCCGCATTCGCCGCCCACCAGGCATTGATGTCGGCGAACAGCGCAGGCTGCGATGGCCAGCGGTAGATCGGCAGGCCAAAGGTCGACTCGGTGATGAAGGTATGGCAGCGCACCGGCTCGAACGGCGAGCAGGTGCCATCGTCCTCGAGCTTGTAGTCGCCCGAGGCCACCCACACCTGGCCGCCATGCTCCACCCGCACCTGGGCCGAACCCAGCACATGCCCCGCCGGGTGCAGCGACAGGCGCACGCCGTGGTGGTCGATCACCTCGCCGTAGGCCAGCGTCTGCAGGTCGATGTCGGTGCCCAGCCGGTTGCGCAGCGTGCCCTCGCTGTCCTGGTGCGCCAGGTAATGCGCCGAGCCCATGCGCGCATGGTCCGAGTGCGCATGCGTGATCACGGCCCGCTCCACCGGCCGCCAGGGGTCGATGTAGAAATTGCCGGCCGGGCAGTACAGGCCTTCGGGGCGGTGGACGATGAGGTCGCTGGGCATGGATGAGGAGCAATAGAGCGCGGGCAACCGGGCTGTTCATCCTAAGCGCTGAGAGGGGGCAGTTGCAGGGCGCCAGGCAAGTCACAGCGCTGTCCTACACGGTATTGCAGGGAGGTGCATGGCTCGCGTTTGTTGGCTACCATGCTTGCGACGCGTCTCTGGTTGTACCCCCATGCTTTCAACGATGACATCCGCCCAACACCGTGTACTGGTCACCCTCGGGATGGTGGCATGCCTGGCGCAGGCGGCCTGGGGCCAAGCGCCCCGCACCAACGCCTTCAACGACCCTTTCGT
This sequence comes from Acidovorax sp. LjRoot118, assembly GCF_964253575.1. Lineage (NCBI taxonomy): Bacteria > Pseudomonadati > Pseudomonadota > Betaproteobacteria > Burkholderiales > Comamonadaceae > Acidovorax > Acidovorax sp. LjRoot118. The sequence continues at coordinate 6,048,920 of NZ_CAXURB020000001.1, read as the reverse complement.
ACAGGTGACGTCGGCCATCGCGGCCTGTCCCGTGCCAGAGGGCCCGCTCTACACCGAGGCCGAGGTGCGCGAACTGGCCCATGTGCGCTCGCAGCACGGCGGCAGCTGCCACCGCGTGGGGCGCTGCCGGTTGTCCAACTCCTACCTGTACGACGCCGAGATCATTCCGCGCGTGCAGCGCTACGTCCGCGAGGAAGGGCGCTTTGACGACACCAGCGTGTGGGTACTGGGCGAGCGGCGCCTGGTCACGCTGATGGGCTGCGTGCAGTCGGCCGAGCAGGCGCTGGCGCTGGAGAAAGCGGTGGAGCTGGTGGACGACGTGATGGGCGTGATCAACCTGTTGCAGGTGGGCACCGAGCGCAGCGCGGCGCGCTATCCGCTGGCCAGATAGCGCAAGCCAGGGTGTTTGCGCAATCGGCCCTGACCAGCACTTGAGCGCCTGAACCACACTGCCCCGATGGGGGCTTTTGCACGCAGCCGTCCTGCTGCATATTGCCGTTTCTTCCGAACCGTTCCTGTCTTGCAAAGGAAACCCCCCATGCACTTCAAGCACTCCCTGCTCGCGGCCGCCACCCTGGCCCTGGCAGCCATCGCCCCCCACGCATCGGCAAAACCGTTCAAGTGGGCCGGGTCCACCGACATCCAGTCCATGGACATCCACTCGCAGAACAGCGCCCTGGGCAATGGCATCCACGCCGCGGTGTATGAGTCGCTGGTGATGTTCAACAGCCGCACTCTCAAGGTCGAGCCGCTTTTGGCCACTTCGTGGCAGTTGGTCAGCCCCACGCAGCTGCGCGTGAAGCTGCGCCAGGGCGTGAAGTTCAGCGACGGCTCCACCATGACGGCGGACGACGTGGTGTTTTCGCTGCAGCGCGCGATGAGCAAGAGTTCCACCTACGCCATCTACACGCAGGGCATGGACCGCATCGCCAAGGTGGATGGCGAGACCATCGACATCTTTCTGAAGAACCCCAACCCGGTGCTGCTCAACCAGCTGACCGAGCTGCGCGTGATGAGCAAGGCCTGGTCCGAGAAGAACAACGCTGTCGAGCCCAAGGACATCAAGTCCAAGGACGAGACCTTCTCGCACCGCAATGCCATGGGCACCGGGCCCTTCGTGCTCAAGGAATGGGTGCCCGACCAGAAGCTGGTGTTCGCCGCCAACCCGCTGTGGTGGAACGCGGGCAAGACCGAGGGCAACGTCACCGAGATCGTCTACACGCCCATCAAGTCCGAGGCCACGCGCGTCGCAGCCCTGCTCTCGGGCGAGGTCGACATGGTGCGCGACACCAGCCTGCAGGACCTGGAGCGGCTCAGGGCCAACCCGAACATCAAGGTCATGGAGATGGTCGAGAACCGCACCGTCTACCTGGCCCTGGACCAGTTCCGCGAAGAGCTGCCGGGCAGCAGCATCAAGGGCAAGAACCCGCTCAAGGATCTGCGCGTGCGCAAGGCGCTGTACCAGGCCATCGACGTGGCCACCCTGCAGCGCGTGACCATGCGCGGCATGTCCAAGCCCACGGGCGCCATGGTCTCGCCACTGGTCAACGGCTGGACGGAGGCCGTGGACAAGCGCCTGCCCTACGACCCCAATGCCGCCAAGGCGCTGCTGGCCGACGCCGGCTACAAGGACGGCTTCGAGGTCGATTTCGCCTGCAGCAACAACTCCATCATCCAGGACGAGAACCTGTGCCAGGCCATCACCTCGATGTGGGCGCGCGTGGGCGTCAAGGCCAAGCTGCGCACCATGCCCTCCATCACCTACTACCCCATGGCGCAGCGGCACGAAGCCAGCATCACCCTGCTCAGCTGGGGCGTGCCGACCTTCGATGCGCTGTACACCCTGCAGTCGCTCACGCGCACCAAGACCACGGGCGGCGACGGCAACTACAACCTGGGCCGCTACAGCAACGAGCGCATGGACTACATCGTGGACCGCGTGAAGACCGAGATCGACCAGCCCGTGCGCAACCGCCTGCTGACCGAAGGCCTGCAGCTGCAGAACGACACGGTGGCCAACATCCCCCTGCACAACCAGATGCTGGCCTGGGCGATGAAGAAGAACGTCGAGCTGGTGCAACGCCCCGACAACCGCATCGACTGGCGTTTAATCAAGGTGAACTGACCTGTGCCCCCGGTGTTCCATCAAACCGCGTCGAGCGGGAACACCGGCCGGCGCACGTTCTTGAACGGGAACAGCGCGTAGTTGGAGCTGGTCACGCCCGTGGGGCTGTCGCACTCGACCAGCGCGTGCGACAGCGGCACGAACACCGGGCGGCAGTACATGCGCGACTTGAGCAGCACGAAGCGGTGCGCCGTGGGGTCCACCCCCACGCACGAGAACACACCCAGGTCCCAGGGCTCGTGGGTCTTCTCGGTCACCACGATCCGTGCGCTGCCGGTGTCGAACAGCACGGTGCGCCCCATCGCGCAGCGTTGCCCGGTGTAGATGGGGCCGGTCACGGTGTACTCGCCATCGCTGATGGCGCGCACCGTGCCGGTCAGCGCCACGGGCTTCTTGGCCACGTTGAGCTGGGTGAGCGGCACCTTGTTGCCCAGGTACACGGTGCGCTGCGCGCCCACGCCGGCCGCCACGAGCTCGGCCACCGCCTCGGCGTCGCACAGCGGGCCCACGGCGATGTCCGACAGGCCCTCGGCGAGGGCGGCCTGCAAGACATCCATGGAGTCGCAGGTGCCGCCGGACATGCAGTTGTCGCTGTGGTCCAGCAGCAGCACCGGGCGGCTGGCACCCGCGGCCAGCGCCTGGGCACGCTGCAGGGATTCGGCCAGAGGCTCACTGTCGTAGACGAACTCGGCGCGCTCCTGCCAGATGGTGGCGGCAATGCGGTCGGCTGCGGCCTGGGCTGCTTCGGTGTCGTCGGCGCGGCCGGTGACGACCACGCTCATGAACGGCGCCTCGATGTCGGCCAGCGAGAACCCAGCGAACACCGAGACGGCGTGTACGCCCTCGGCCTCCGTTGCGCGCGCGGCGTCCACCGCGCGCAGCATGGCGCCCTGCAACGTGGTGCTGCGCAGGGTGTGGCCCATCATGGGCAGTTGGTGCCAGCGCACGCTGTAGCGTGCCTGGCCCTGCAGCATGGCCAGCAGCAGGCGCCCGGCATGCTCGCCGGTCTCGTACATGTCGATGTGCGGGTAGGTCTTGAAGCCCACCATGACGTCGGCGTTGGCGACCATCTTCGGCGTGATGTTGCCGTGCAGGTCCAGCGCCACGCCGATGGGCACGCCGGGCGCCGCTGCGCGCACGCGTTCGAGCAGGTCGCCCTCGCCATCGGGGCTGTTCTCGGCCACCATGGCGCCATGCAGGTCGAGCAGGATGGCATCGCAGCCCGGCGCCGCCTCGACGATGCGTCGGGTCAGCTCGTCGTAGGCGGCGGCATGCACCGGGCCGCTGGGGTTGGACATGGCCGACACCGGCGTGACCAGTGTGGCGCCCAGGCCCCGGGCCAGGTCGATGAAGGCCGCCATGGCTGTGCGCATGCCCAGGTTGTCGCGCAGCGCATCTTCGCCGTAGGTGGGCGCAAACGCCTCCAGCGGCGTGGGCACGGGCGAGAAGGTGTTGGTCTCGTGGTTCAGGCGGGCGATGAGGATCTTCATGCGGCCACCACCTGGGCGCTGCGCAGCATGGCCTGCAGCAGTACGTTGCAGCCGGCCTCCAGGTGATCGGGCTCGGCGTCCTCGATCTCGTTGTGGCTGATGCCATCGGCGCAGGGCACGAAGACCATGGCAGTGGGTGCCAGGCGCGCCAGGTACACGGCATCGTGCCCGGCACCGCTGACCACGTCCATCGCGGTATAGCCCAGTGCCTGGGCATCGGCGCGCACGCCTTCGACCAGCGCGGGCGCAAACGGCTGTGGCGGGAAGTACACCACCTGCTCCACCGCGATGGGCGTGCGGTGGGCGGTGCCGATGCGCTCGCAGGCGGCGCGCAGCTCGGCGTCCATCTGCAGCAGCTCGGCGTCGTCGGCAGCACGCAGGTCCACCGTCATGCGCACGCTGCCGGGGATCACATTGCGCGAACTCGGGAACACCTCCAGCACACCCACCGTGCCGCGTGCATGCGGTGCGTGGTCCAGCGCGATGCGATTCACCTCGGCCACCAGCGTGCTGGCCGCCAGCAGCGCATCGCGGCGCAGTTCCATCGGCGTAGGGCCGGCGTGCGCTTCCATGCCCTGCACGCTCACGTCGTACCAGCGCTGGCCCAGGGCACCCTGCACCACGCCGATCACGCAGCCATTGGCCTCCAGCACCGGGCCCTGCTCGATGTGCGCTTCGAAATACGCGCCCACGGGCGGCGTGGGGCCGCTTTCGCCGGCATAGCCGATGGCGGCCAGTGCCTCGGCCACGCTGGTGCCCTGCGCATCGCGCTGGGCCAGCGCATGGTCGAGCGTGAAGGCCCCGGCGAACACGCCCGAGCCCATCATCACCGGCACGAAGCGCGAGCCTTCCTCATTGGTCCAAACGGCCACCTCGATGGGGGCTTCGGTCACGATACCGTGGTCGTTCAGGGTGCGCACCACCTCGATGCCGGCCAGCACGCCATAGTTGCCGTCGAACTTGCCGCCCGTGGGCTGGGTGTCGATGTGGCTGCCGGTCATCACCGGGGGCAGGGCATCGTTGCGCCCCGCGCGGCGCGCGAAGATATTGCCGATGGCATCCACGCGCACGCTGCAGCCGGCCTCGCGCGCCCAGCGCACGAACAGGTCGCGGCCTTCGCCGTCCAGCGCGGTCAGGGCCAGGCGGCACACGCCGCCCTTGGGCGTGGCGCCGATCTGCGCCAGGTCCATCAGCGATTGCCACAGGCGCGCGCCGTTCACGCGCGGCAGCAGGGCAGAGGGGTTGGTCTTCATGTTCACGGTAAGAGATTCCTGAAAAATGGGGCGGGGCGCTACGCGAGGCCCACGCCCAGGTAGCGGTCCTTGATGGCGTCGTCGGCCAGGAAGGCGGCGTTGTCTGCCTCATGCACGATGGCGCCCTGCTCGATCACGTAGTGCCGGTCGGCCAGCTGGGTGCAGACCTCCAGGTTCTGCTCCACCAGCAAAATGGCCACGCCGGCGGCCTTGATGGTCTTGAGCTGCGCCACGATCTCTTCCACGATCACGGGGGCCAGGCCTTCCACGGGCTCGTCCAGCATCAACAGGCGCGGCGCATTCATCAGCGCGCGGCCGATGGCCAGCATCTGCTGCTCGCCACCCGAGAGTTGGCCGCCGCCGTTGCTGCGCCGCTCCTTGAGGCGCGGAAAGATGCGGTAGACGTCCGGCAACTGCCAGGGCGAGCGCTTGCGCTGGCCCAGCAGCAGGTTCTCTTCCACCGTCAGCAGCTTGAAGATGCCGCGGTGCTCGGGCACCAGGCACACGCCGCGCTGGGCGATGGCGTGCGTGGCCAGGCCCTGCACCTCCTCGCCCGCAAAGCGCACGCGGCCCTGGGTGGGTGGCACCACCCCGCAGATGCTCTTGAGCGTGGTGGTCTTGCCCGCGCCGTTGCGACCGAGCAGAGTGACCAGCTCGCCGTCGCCCACGCGCAGGTCCACGCCCTGCAGCACATGGCTCTTGCCGTAGTGGGCATGCAGCCCTTCAATGCTGAGGATCGTCATGCCGCCTTGCCCCCCGTGATCATGTTGCCCAGGTAGGCGCTGCGCACCCGGTCGTCGCTGCGGATCGCGTGCGGATGCCCTTCGGCCAGCACGCGGCCCTGCTGCATCACCGTCACGGTGTCAGAGATGTCCATCACGATGTTCATGTTGTGCTCGATGAGTACCACGGTGTGCTCGTCCTTGAGGCCCTGGATCAGCCGCTTCATGTCATCCAGGTCGTCGATGCCCATGCCCGAGGTCGGCTCGTCCAGGAAGATCGCCTTGGGCCGCGCCGCCAGCGCCATGCCCACCTCCAACCGGCGCTGCTGGCCGTGCGAGAGGTTGCCCACCGGCGTGTCGGCATGGCGCTCCAGGCCCAGGCGGGCCAATACGCTGGCCACCACCTCTGCCTGCGAGCGCGCACCCTGCGGCGCATGCCAGCAGTTGAGCGCATGGCGCGGTGCGGTGCCCTGGGCGGCCAGGCGCAGGTTCTCGCGCACGGGCAGGGTAAGGAACAGGCTGGTCACCTGAAACGAGCGCGCCATGCCGCGCTGCACGCGCTTGTGGTCGGGCTCGTGTGTCACGTCGTGCCCGTCGAACACGATGCGCCCGCCGCTCACGGCCTTGGTTCCGGTAAGCATGTGGAACAGCGTGGTCTTGCCGGCGCCGTTGGGGCCGATGACCGAATGGACCGTGTTCGCGCGCACCTTGAGGTCCACGCCCGCGAGGGCGGCGAACTTGTCGTAGCGCTTTTCCACGCCCACGGCTTCGAGCAGGATGGGGGAGGTGGCTGCCGTGCTCATGCGTGGCCTCCTTGCGTCGTGGCGTCTGTCTTGCCGCCACGACCCTTGCCACGCAGCAGGTTCCAGGCCGACTCGCCCAGGCCCCACAGGCCGCGCTGCATACCCAGGCTCACCACCATCAGCACCACCCCCAGGATCAGCAGCCAGCGCGGCCACAGGGTGGACAGCCAGTCGCCCAGCAGCAGGTAGAAGGCCGAGCCGAGCAGCGAGGCCAGCAGGTTGCCCGTGCCGCCGATCACGGTCATCACCAGGATCATCTCGCTGGTGTGGTATTCGGCATTCGCCAGCGGGGCGATGCCGGTCATCATGGCGTGCAGCGCGCCGGCCAGGCCCGTCACCGCGCCCGAGATCACGAAGGCCTGCAGCTTGAGCAGGCGCAGGTTGTAGCCAATGGCGCCTGCGCGCTCCTCGTTGTCGCGCACCGCCAGCAGCGTGCGCCCGAAGACCGAGGCCGACACCTTCTGCAGCAGCCAGAAGGCCACCAGGAACACGGTGGCCACGAAGCCGTAGTACTGCCAGGGCGAGGCCAGCGGCCACAGGGTGAAGCCACCCACGGCCAGCGAGGGGCGCGGGATGTCCATCAGCCCGTTGTCGCCGCCCGTGATGCCGGGCATGGAGTAGGCGAGAAAGTAGAACATCTGCGCGAAGGCCAGGGTCAGCATCACGAAGTAGGTGCCGCGCTGGCGGATGGCCACCCAGCCGACGATGGCCGCGCCCAGTGCGCCAATCACCACGGCGAGCGCCAGGGCCAGCGGCATGGGCAGGGGCCAGCGCGTGAGCGTGAGGGCAATGGTGTAGCTGCCCAGCCCGAAGAAGATGCCCTGCCCGAAGGACAGCAGCCCGGTATGGCCCAGCAGCAGGTTGCAGCCCATGGCGGCCAGGCCATAGATCAGCACCTCGCTGGCCAGCGAGCCCGATTGCATGGTCAGCGGCATCACCAGCACCACGGCCAGCGCCAGCAGCAGGTGGAAATTCTTGCGCAGAAGTGTCGTCATGGTGGTGTTCATCCTTTGCGGCCCAGTAGGCCATGCGGGCGCAGCAGCAGCACAGCGGCCATGGCGATGTAGATCATCAGCCGCGCCCCCTCGGGCCACACGGTGCTCATCACGCTCTGCACGATGCCGATCAGCAGGCCGCCGATCAGCGCCCCGGCAAAGCTGCCCATGCCCCCGACCACCACCACGATGAAGGCCACGCCCAGCGCCTCGATGCCCATGAAGGGCTCGGCCCCGCGCATCGGGGCGGCGAGCACGCCGGCTATCGCCGCGGTGGCCGCGCCCAGCGCGAACACCAGGCTGAAGATGCGGAACACGTTGATGCCGAGCAGCGAGACCATCTCGGTCGATTCGCTGCCCGCGCGCACCGCGCTGCCCAGGCGCGTGCCTTCGAGCACGTACCACAGGCCCACGGCCAGCACGGCGGTGAAGCCGATCACGAACAGCCGGTACTTGGGGTAGACGATGCCGCCCCACATGACCACGCCCTGCAGCAGGTCGGGCACCGGCACGCTGTCACCGAGCGGCCCCCATTGCAGGATCACCAGCTCCTGGATGGCCAGGGCCAGGCCCACGGTGACGAGGATGTGGAACTCATGCGGCTTGGCGTACACATGGCGCAGCACTAGCTTCTCGGTGAGCCACCCCAGCGCACCCACGAGCACGGGCACCACGGCCAGGGCCAGCCAGAAGCTCAGGCCCCAGCGCGTCATCTGAAAGCAGAAGTAGGCGCCCAGCAGGTAGAAGGCCCCGTGCGCGAAGTTCACGAAGCGCAGCAGGCCGAACACGATGGACAGGCCGACGGCCAGCAGGAAGTACAGCATGCCGATGCCGATCCCGTTGATGGCCTGTAGCAGGTAGATGTTCATGGGCGAGAGATGGAAGGAGGAATCCCAAGGCGCGCAGCTGCGGACCTTGGAGGAAGGCGATGCGGCAGAGCCCGCGCGCGTTTGCGCGGGCAAAGCCGTGTCAGGCGAGCTTGCAGCCGGTCTGGTCCAGGGGCAGGAAGGACTTGCCCGAACTGACCACATCCACGTAGTCGTCCTTGTTGGCCATCTTCGCCTTGGCCTTGCCCTTGAGCAGGTAGTAGTTCTTGAGCACCTGGTGGTCGCCCTTGCGGATCTCTTCATCACCCGTCAGGCCCTGGTACTTCATGCCTTCCATGGCGGCGATCACGGCCTTGGGCTCCACCGTGCCGGCCTTGATGATGCCGTCGATCATGAGCTTGGTGCAGATGTACGAGCCCGCCAGGCTGTAGTTGGGGTTGGACTTGAACTTGTCGTTGCTGCGCTTGACGAGGTCCAGGTTGAGCGGTGCATTGGCCGTGTGCCAGTATTGCGCGCCAAAGTACACGCCCTCGCACAGGTCGGCGCCCAGCGACTCGAACTGCTCCAGCCCCGAGGCCCAGGCCACCAGGATGGTCATGTTCTTGTGCATGCCAAAGCTCACGGCCTGGCGCAGCGCGTCGGATGACTGCGAGCCGAAGTTGAGCAGCACCAGCACATCGGGCTTGGCGGCCATGGCGTTGGTCAGGTAGCCGCTGAACTCCTTCTCGGTCAGCGAGTGGTAGCTGTTGCCCACATGCTCCAGGCCCTTTTCCTTGAAGATGTTCTTGGCCGCCGAGAGCAGGCCGTCGCCGAACACGTACTGCGGGGTGATGGTGTACCAGCGCTTGGCCTTGGGCAGGGCCTCGGCCAGGGGGCGCACCGTCTGCTCGATGGCGCCGAAGGTAGGCACCGACCAGCGGAAGGTGGCGGCATTGCAGTCCTTGCCCGTGATCTCGTCGGCACCGGCGGTGGTGATGAAGATGCCGCCGGCCTTCTCGGCCTCCTTGCCCATGGCCAGCGATTCGGACGACAGGATGCCGCCCGCGAAGAAGCGCGTGCCCTGCTGCTGCGAGGACTCCTGCACCTTGCGCACAGCCGTGGCGGGCTTGCCTTCGGTGTCCAGCACCGTGTAGGCCAGGGGGCGCTTGAGGACGGTGCCGTACTGCTCGATGGCCAGCTTCATGCCCAGGTCCGCGAACTTGCCGTTGGCCGCGAACGCACCCGACATGGGCACCGGGCAGCCGAACTGGATGGCACCGCTGGCCTGCGCCCAGGCGCTCTGGGCCAGGCCCAGCGATGCGGGCAGGGCGCCCAGGGCAGAGAGTTGCAAGAGGTGGCGACGGTGCATGGGGGCTCCTGTGGAGGGGTTGAGGCCGGCTGGCCGATAGCGGGGCACGACTTGTGCAAAGCACACTGCGTGCCACCGCTGCAGAGCGTCGATTGCGCTCATTTCTGCTATTTATAGTGATAAATAGAATAAACACCGTGCGTGGAAACCCTGCATCCCTTCCGCCGCCCCCATGCGGTGCATACACTGCACCACGGGCGGTACTTCGCCGCGCGGATGCACCGCAGTGGCAGCCGACCGACCAACGACAATCCCATCCATGCCAACCAAACCGTCCGCACAGAAGCCGCTCAAAGCCCTCAAGCGCCCCGACCTGGTGGCGCAGGAGATCAAGCGCCTGATCACCGAGAAGAACCTGAGCCCGGGTGACCGCCTGCCGCGCGAGAGCGAGCTGCAGGCGCAGTTCGAGGTCAGCAAGGGCACCATCCGCGAGGCATTGAAGTCGCTGGAGGTGCAGGGGCTGGTGACCATCTCCACCGGCCCCTCGGGCGGCGGCACCATCGCCGAGGTGCCGCTGGACCGCACCCTGCAGTTCATGCAGAACTACCTGTTCTTCCAGGAAGTGACCATCGACAACATCTACGCCGTGCGCCAGTTCCTGGAGCCCGAGCTGGCCGCCGGCGCCGTGCCGCACCTGACCGAGGCCGACTTCGAGGCGCTGGAGCATTCCATCGCCTGCTGCGACCCCGCGTCGAGCAGCGAGGACATGCTCAGCCAGCGGCGCGAGGACGTGAACTTCCACGATATCCTGGCCGCGGCCAACCCGAACCCATTTTTGCGCTTCAACTGCGAGCTGATCAACGAGATGCTGCGCCAGCTCATCGTCTACGGTAACCGCACGCCCAAGGCCGAGCACCGGCGCTTCGGTGAGGTCAATGCCAACTTCCACCGCGAGATCGTGCAGGCCGCGCGGGCGCGCGACGTGGAGGCCGTGCGCACGCTGATGGCGCGCCACATGCAGGACGCGGCCAGCAGCGTCAAGCGCATGAAGGGGCGCATCCAGGGCCGGCTGATCCTGGACGCCGACACCCTGCGCAGCCCGCGCTCGGCCCATGTGCGGCCCAAAGCCGCCGCCAAGACGACCAAGCCGAAAGCTGGCGAGTAGGAGCTCAGCGCGCTGGTTGGAACATGATCAGCGCCATGCCGCACAGCGCCACGGCCACACCGGCAATGTCCCAGGCCGTGGGTCGGATCTGGTCCACCGCCCAGAGCCAGGCCAGCGCCACGCCGATGTAGACGCCGCCATAGGCGGCATACACCCGGCCGGCGGCCGCCGTGTCGTGCAGGGTCAGCAGCCAGGCGAACAGGGCCAGGCTGGCGGCGGCGGGCAGCAGCAGCCACATGGGCTTGCCTTGCTTGAGCCACAGGTAGGGCAGGTAGCAGCCCACGATCTCGGCCAGCGCGGTGGCGATGAACAGCAGCAGGGTCTTCATGCGGAGGGCAGGGGCGGCAGGGCGATTTGGGTCACGATGCTTCGATGGTGGGCGAAGCATCCGGGGCGGTCAAGCGCCTATCGTGAAGCCTGTTTCCACCACAGGATTTGCCGTCACCATGATCACCTGTTTCATCCGCTACGAGATCGACCCCTTCCAGCGCGACACCTTTGCCGAGTACGCGCGGCGCTGGGGCCAGATCATTCCGCGCTGCGGCGGCCACCTGCTGGGCTACTTCCTGCCGCACGAGGGCAGCAACTACGAGGCCTGGGGCCTGATCGGCTTCGACTCGCTGGCCGCCTACGAGGCCTACCGCGCGCGCTTGCGCAGCGATGCCGAGGGCCGCGCCAATTTCACCTTCGCGCAGGAAAAGCGCTTCATCCTGCGCGAGGAGCGCACGTTCACCCAGGGGGTGGAAGGCACGCTGGGCCTGCCAGCCCATGCGCAGGGGCCCACGCCATGATGGCCGTGATCTTCGAGGTGACGCCCGCGCCCGGCCAGCGCGGCGCCTACCTGGACGCAGCCGCGGCCTTGAAGCCCTTGCTGGCGCAGATCGACGGCTTCATCTCCATCGAGCGCTTCGAGAGCCTGGCCACGCCGGGCAAGCTGCTGTCGCTGTCCTTCTGGCGCGACGAGGAGGCCGTGGCCCGCTGGCGCCAGCAGGAGGCGCACCGCAGCACCCAGGCGGCCGGGCGTGACCATGTGTTTGCCGACTACCGCCTGCGCGTGGCGGCGGTGGTGCGCGACTACGGCATGAACGACCGGGCGCAGGCGCCTGGCGATTCGCGCGCGGTGCATGGCTGAGCGCGGTGGCTCAGGAGGCCATGGTTCCCGTGCGCAGGGCCTGTGCCCACTCGGGTCGGCTGTTCCGGTCGGCCAGCACGGCCATGGATTCGTGGTCATAGGGCACGGTGATGTGCTCCACCTGCCAACCTTGCGCAGTTGATTCGGCGATCGCGTAGCGCGCGTCAGGCGTGCCGTTCTCCACCTTGTGCGCCACGGGGTGGTCGTCGCCATAGGCCTGCAGGCCCACGCTGCCGGGGTTGAGCAGCAGCACACCGGCACCCAGGCGCACCTGGCGCGGCACATGCGTGTGGCCGCAGGCGATCAGCGGTGCGTACTGGCCCGCCAGGCGCTCGTCGATCTCGGTCGGGGTGGCGGCGCGCACCGTGGAGCCGTCCAGCGTTTCGAGCAGGTATTCGTGGTCGCTGCGCGGCGAGCCATGGCACAGCAGCACGCCCTCGTCCAGGCGCAGGGTGTGGGTGAGGCTGCGCATCCAGGTGAACTCCGCTTCGGTGAGCTGTGCATGCGCGTACTGGTCCGATGCGCCGCCGTGGCCGGGGCGCAGTTGCAGCACCTGGCGCTCGTGGTTGCCGGCCAGCGACAGCCAGTCCGACGCCATGAGCCACTGCGCCGTCTCGCGCGGCAGCAGCGGGCCCGAGAGGTTGTCGCCCAGGTTCACCACCCGGTCGGCACCGCGGCGGGCAATGTCGGCCGCCACGGCTTCGAGAGCCGCGAGGTTGCCGTGGATATCGGAGACGAAGGCGATGCGCATGGAAGGGAAGGTGAGGCAGGGCGGTTGGGCTGTCAGCACGGCGATACGCTGCCACCCACACCGCTGAGCAGGTGGGCGCTCACCTGCGCCCGGTTGAACAGCAGGTCGCACAGCCATGCATGGATCAGTGCAATATAGCCCAGCAGCGTCCAGCCCACATAGTCGCCGAAGACGATGGTGTGCAGCCAGTTCTGCCCGAACAGGTAGACCCCGCTGGCAGCAGCCGTGGCCAGCAGCAAGGTGGCCGCAGCTGGCAACAGTTGCAGACGGGCTGCGGGGCGCCTGAGTGCCGCCACGCCCAGCAGGGCAAAAGCCAGCGCATTCGCACCGCTGAAGATGCGCAGCTCGCGCAGCAGCTTGCCGGCCGTCTCCAGGTACTGCGTGCGGATCAGGTCGGAGAGCTGCGCCTGCATCTGCTGCAGGGTGCCAAGCTTGAGCGCCATGCGTTCGGTGGTGCGCCGGCGGCATTCGCATTCGGGGATGCCCATTTCGGCCGCGATGGCCGCGATGCGTGCAGGCAGTCCGTCGGTGAGCGCCCTGCGCACGGCGGCGATTTCGCGTCCGTGCTCCTGCAGCAGGGCACGGGCCTTGCCGTCGAGGAAGCGCGCGTCCAGCGCAGCGATCTTCTCGCCGGTTGTCTTTTCGATCTGCGCGCGGATCATCGTGCGGGCCGTCTGCTCCACCCAGGCGGGCCGGGCCAGGGACACCGCGAACAGGGCGCCAAAGAAAAGGCTGCCCACAAGGGCGATGGCAAGGACCAAGGGGCGAAGGGTGGCGTGCATGGCAGGCAGAGCAAGAGGCCGGGAACCGGCCACGATACGCCAGCCTGTGCGCGGCGCGGCACACCGCCCTGCGGGAATGCGTGACTTATGCCCGCAAACCAGGCCGCGTTCGGGACAACGACCTCATGGCCGCCGTCACAGCGCGAAGATCTTGCCCGGGTTCAGGATGTTCTTCGGGTCCAGCGCGCGCTTGATGGCGCGCATCATGTCCACCGCGCCGGCTCCGGTCTCGTCGAGCAGAAAGCCCATCTTGTGCAGGCCTATGCCGTGCTCGCCGGTGCATGTGCCGCCCAGGGCCAGGGCACGTGCCACGAGCTTGTGGTTCAGGTCCTCGGCGGTCACGCGCTCTTCGGGGATGTTCGGGTCCAGCAGGTAGCCGAAGTGGAAATTGCCGTCGCCCACGTGGCCCACGAGGAAGTAGGGGATGCCGCTGGCCTCGGCCTCGGCCACCGAATCGAGCAGGCAGTCCGCCAGGCGGCTGATGGGCACACAGGTATCGGTGCTGATGGCGCGGCAGCCGGGGCGGCTCTGCACGGCAGCGAAGTAGGCGTTGTGCCGTGCGGTCCACAGGCGCGTGCGTTCCTCGGGCGTGCTGGCCCACTCGAAGGCATTGCCACCGAACTCGCTGGCGATCTCCTGCACGGTCTCGGCCTGCTCCTTCACGCTCGACGGCGAGCCGTGGAACTCCATCAGCAGCATGGGTTCTTCGCGCAGGCCGAGCTTGCTGTGCGCGTTGACCATGCGCACCGTGTGGTGGTCGATCAGCTCCACGCGCGCGATCGGCACCCCGAGCTGGATGGTCTGGATGGTGGTGCGCACGGCTGCCTCGATGCTCGGGAACGAGCAGATCGCCGCCGACACGGCTTCGGGCAGCGGGTACAGGCGCACGGTGATCTGGGTCATGATGCCCAGCGTGCCCTCGCTGCCGACCATCAGGCGCGTGAGGTCGTAGCCGGCACTGCTCTTCTTGGCGCGCGTGCCGGTGTGGATGACCTCGCCGCTGGCGGTCACGACTTCCAGCGCCAGCACGTTCTCGCGCATGGTGCCGTAGCGCACGGCGTTGGTGCCGCTGGCGCGCGTGGCGCTCATGCCGCCGATGCTGGCATCCGCACCGGGGTCGATGGGGAAGAACAGTCCCGTGTCCTTGATCGCGTCGTTAAGCGCCTTGCGCGTGATGCCAGGCTGCACCGTCACCGTGAGGTCCTCGGCATCGATGCTCAGCACCTGGTTCATGCGGCTCACGTCGATGCTGATGCCGCCCTGCACGGCCAGCAGGTGGCCTTCGAGCGAGGAGCCCGCGCCGTAGGGGATCACCGGCACCTCGTACTGGCTGGCCAGCTTCACGGCATCGGCCACGTCCTGCGTGCTTTCGGCAAACACCACGGCCGAGGGCGGTGGCGCCTGCAGCGAGCCCTCGTCGCGCCCGTGCTGCTCGCGCACGGCCTGGGCCAGCGAGCACCGGGCGCCGAAGCGGGCCTGCAGTGCGTCGATCAGCGCCTGAGGCACCTCGCGCAGGTGGATCTCGGGCAGCAGGTGCGAGGCGGCGGTGGGGGCGTTCATGGGTTTGTCTCCGTGCGTGGGCAGTGGTGCTTCGGTCATTTTAGGGTGGCATGGTCCGGGGCGTGTGCCTGTGCGCCGCACATCCCTGAATGCGGCGCGGATGCACCCGGGTATGCACCGATGCCGCCTCGCACCTGGCCATTTACATTACGTTCGAAATGTATATTGTGATAAAGCAATGAGCAAGTCCTCGCCCATCCAGCCGCAAGCCGCCACCCCCCGGCGCACGCATGCCGAGCGCAGTGCCGCCACGCGCCAGCACCTGATCGCCACCGCCATCGATGTGATCCAGAGCAAGAGCTTCGAGGAGATGTCCATCCACGAGCTGGCCCGCTCGGCCGGCATGACTTCAGGGGCCGTGCAGCACCACTTCGAGTCCAAGGCCGTGCTGATGATGCGGGTGCTCAGCGAGCTGATCGACTCGGGCCGCCAGGACGCCCAGCTGTGGCCAGCCGCCGCGCTCGCGCCGCCGCAACGCGCTGCGCAATTCGTGCATGCCGCATGGAACCTGGTCTATGCCCAGCCGCGCTTCATCGTGGCCTGGAACATCTACCTGGGCTGCCGCAACCAGCCCGAAGTGCTGACCCACATCGCCGCGCTGCGCTCCACGCTCAATGCGCAGATGCGCGCAGGCTTCTTCGACACGTTCCCCGAACTCACTGGCCATGCAGACCGCGAGGCTTTCCTGGGCCTTGTGTTCTCCACGCTGCGCGGCCTGGGCCTGCTGCAGTTGTTCACCCCTGTGGTGGATGGCCCTGCACACAAGGCGGCCCACATCGCACAGCTCGAATGCCTGGCGGGCCTCATTGCCGCCCGCTGCCAGGATGGAGGTGGCGGTGCCAAGGCCCGCAGTCGCCAGCGCACAGCGCGTACCAAGACACCAACGACAGGAGACAAACCATGACTGTGCAGTATCTGCATTCACCGGCTTCACCGCGCGTGCTGATGGCCGCTGCGTGCCTTGCCGTGGCCACGGCTGCCGGTGCGCAACCGGGTGCCTACCCCTCCAAGCCCATTCAGATCATTGCCCAACAGCCTCCCGGCAGTGGCTCGGACGCCATGACCCGCGTATGGGCTGACTGCGCCGCCCGCGAGCTGGGCCAGGCCGTGGTGGTGCAGAACAAGCCCGGGGCCAATGGCATCCTGGCGGTCAACTACCTCAAGGCCCAGCCAGCCGATGGCTACAGCCTGATGAGCATCGGCATGTCGCAGATGTCCATCACGCCGTATGTGTACAGGCAGCAGCCCTACGACCCTTTGCGCGACTTTGATGGCGTTTCCGTCCTGGGCACCTCGCCGCTCGTGCTCGCCGTGCCGGCGGGGCAGGGTATCACCCGCCTGGCCGACCTGGAGAAGCTGGCGCGTGCCACTCCGGGCGGGCTCAACTTCGGCTCACCGGGCAAGGGCAGCCCTGCGCACCTGCTCACCACCGCCCTCATGGACCGCATGGGTGTGCCAGCCACCCATGTCCCCTTTGTCGGCGAGGGTGCGGGCCTCACGGCGCTGATGGGCCAGCAGATCCATGCGATGACCCTGGTTATCGGCACGGCCACCGCGCAGGTCAAGGCCGGCAAGCTGGTGCCGCTGGCACTGTTTGCCGCCCAGCGCTCACCGCAACTGCCTGACGTGCCCACCATCGCCGAAGCCCTGCCCGCAGCCGGCGACCTGGCGCGGCCCTCGTGGATTGCGGTGGTGGCCCGGGCTGGGACACCGCCCGATTTGCTCAACAAGCTCAATGCGGTGACGGACAAATGCCGCAGCGATGCCCAGTACAAGTCCCGCCTGGAGACCATGAACGTGACACTCACGGGATCCACCCCCGGCGATGCGCGCGCCTGGGCTGCCCGCGATGCTGCCGTGTGGCGCCCTCTGATCGACAAGCTGGGCCTGGCCACGGAATGACGCTGCACGCACCGATCCGGCCCGCGGCGCCCGAGGCCGTGCTTGCGCACGGTGGCCGCTTGCGCGGGGTCTGGGAGTCCGGTCTGCGCGTGTTTCGGGGGGTGCACTATGCACTGGCGCCGTACGGAGCGCGCCGCTTTCTGCCGCCTGTGGCCGTGCCGGCCTGGAGCGGCGTGCGCGATGCCGTGGCCTTTGCGCCCATGGCGCCGCAGTTGGCCCGGGCCGCCTTGGCCGGTGCGCCAGTGCAGGGCGGGGAAGACTGCCTGGCACTGAATATCTGGGCGCCTGAGGCAGGGGCCGGCGAGCACCTGCCGGTGATGGTGTGGGTGCATGGCGGCGGGTTCTTTCGCGGCAGCGCCAGCGATCCCTTGTACGACGGTGCAGCATTTGCGCGCCAGGGCATCGTGTTCGTGTCGCTGCAATACCGCCTGGGGGTGGATGGCTTTCTGCATGTGCAGGACGCGACAGCCAACCGCGGCCTGCTCGACCAGGTGGCTGCCCTGAAATGGGTGCAGGACCACATCCACGCCGTTGGCGGTGACCCGGCGCGGGTGACGGTGTTCGGCCAGTCCGCAGGTGCCGGTGCCCTGGCGTGCCTGCTGGGCATGTCGGTGGCGCAGGGGCTGTTCCAGCGCGCCATCCTGCAAAGCCCGAGCATCGCCTGCCAGGACCTGGCCGATGCGGCTGCGGTACGCATGGCCATCGCAGCGCTGGTGGGGGTGGCACCCACGCGCGATGCGTTGGCGGCAGCGCCGCTGCCTGCGGTGCTGCACGCCGTGCACCGCCTGGCTGCGGAGCCGGCCCTGCGGCTGCAGCATGGCATTGACGGGCGCAACTTCTTTCCGCTGCGGCCTGTGGTGGATGGCACGGTGCTGCCTGCGCCGCCCTTGCAGGCCATGCAGCATGCCTGGGCATGTGCACTGCCCAGCCTGCAGGTAATGGTGGGCAGCAATGCCGATGAGATGCGCCTGTACCACGTGCCCGGTGGCGCGGTGGACCGCGTGACGGGCGCGCAGCTGCAGTCCTTTGCCGATGCCGTGGGCTTGCCGGCCAATGGGCTGCAGGCCTATGCGGCGGCTGCAGGGCAGGGCGCCACCACCCCGGGCGAGCTGCTGTGCGCTGTGCAGTCGGACTATTACTACCGCGTTCCCGCGCACCGCATCGCCTCCATGGCCGGCGCCCTGGGCGTGAAGGCGTATCTGTACCAATTCGGCTGGAGGTCGCCCCAGTGGCGTGGGCGGCTGGGCGCGGCCCATGCGGTGGAGCTGCCCTTTGTGTTTGGCAACCTGCACTCCGCGCAGGGGCTGGAATTCACGGGCGCTTGCGCACCGCAGGCACTGTCGGACGCCATGCACGGTGCCTGGGTGCGCTTTGCAACCAGTGGCGACCCGGGATGGCCGGCCCATGCGCAAGCGGCGCCATGGGCCATGCACTTCAATGTGCCATCCCGGTGCGTGCCAGATCCAGCAGCCGCTCACTGGTGCGTCTGGGAGGGCATTCTCTAGCACTCCGACGGGGCAGGCCACGACTCGGACAATCCGGTGGTGCGCCAAGCTGGTGCATTTTGCTTGTATACCAGTTGGCACGGAAGCTGCAAAGGTGGTGTCAATGACCTCCGCCACCGACATCAGCAACCGCATCATCGAAGCCGTGATGGCCCAGAAGCTGGCCCCGGGCTCGCGCCTGGGCGAGCAGCAGCTGGCCATGCTGTTCGACTGCAGCCGCACCATCGTGCGCGAGGCGCTCACGCGGCTGTCCACGCGCGGCATCGTCACCGTCAGCGCGCGCCGCGGCTGGTACGTGATCGAACCGTCCGAGGACGAGGCGCGCGAGGCCTTCGAGGCGCGCCGCGTGATCGAGCTCGGGTTGCTGCACCAGCTCAAGTCGGTGGACAAGGCGGCCGTGCGCCAGCTCAAGAACCACCTGCAGCGCGAGAAGGCGGCCCTGGCCGGCAGCGACGTGGGGGCACGCAGCTTTCTGCTGGGGGACTTTCACGTCTGCCTGGCCGAGTGCCTGGGCAACAGCCTGCTGGCCGACACGCTGCGCGACTTCACGGCGCGCACCACGCTGATCGCCATGCTCTACCAGTCCTCGCACGACGCGGCTCAATCGTGCGCCGACCACGTGCGCATCGTCGAGGCGCTGGAGGCCGGCGACATCGCCCGCGCCGAGGCCCTGATGTCCGAACACATCGGCACCGTGCAGGACGCCCTGCGCCTGCAGGCGGCCCACGACCCGCTGGCCGAGCTGCGCGATGCGCTGGCGCCCGTGCGCAAGAGTGCTGCCGCGCCCGAGGCTGCCGTGAATGTCAAAGGCCGCGCCCCGCGCAAGGCGGCCGCCAAGAAATCTGTTCCCCCACCGTCCGACGACGCATCCACCTACCTAGGAGCCCTGCTATGACCATCCGTGCCCGTGCCACCACCCGCCGTTCCACCCTGGGCCTGCTGGCCGCCGCCGGCCTGTCGGCCGCGCTGCTGGCGCCCGCCGCGCATGCGCAGAACGCGCTGGACAACATCCTCAAGGCCAAGGAAATCAAGATCGCCATCCCCACCGACTACCCGCCCTACGGCTTCGTTGGCACCGACCTCAAGCCCCAGGGCCTGGACGTGGAGATGGCCAACTACATTGCCGCCAAGATGGGCGTGAAGGTCGAGCTGATCCCGGTGACCAGTGCCAACCGCATCCCCTACCTGCAGACGCAGAAGGCCGACCTCGTCATCTCCACCCTGGGCAAGAACCCCGAGCGCGAGAAGGTGATCGACTTCACCGCCGCCTACGCGCCGTTCTTCCAGGCCGTGTTCGCGAGCAAGAGCCTGTCGATCAAGAGCTTTGCCGACCTGACCGGCAAGTCGGTGGCCGTGACGCGCGGCGCCATGGAAGACCAGGAGCTGGCCAAGGTCGCGCCCGCCGGCGTGGACGTCAAGCGCTTCGAGGACCATGCCGCCAGCATCTCGGCCTTCGTATCGGGCCAGACGCAGGCGATTGCCACCAGCGCATCGACGGCCGGCACCATCATGGTCAAGAACCCCAACCTGGCCACCGAGTACAAGCTGCTGCTCAAGGACAGCCCCAACTTCATCGGCGTGGCCAAGGGCGAGGACAAGCTGCGCCTGCGCGTGAACGAGATCATCGCCGAGGCCAGGAAGTCCGGCGACATCGACAAGCTGTCCAGCAAGTGGCTGGGCCGCCCAGCAGGCGACCTGCCGCAGTAAGCGATTGATAAAACTCTTCTGGCGTTGTTGCTGCGTCTTGTCGTACTAGCGTACTGCCTGCGACGCAGCGCCTAGCCAGAACCGCTTCGCTGAGTTTTCTCAACCGCTCTTCCAGGCGCATTCCATAGACTCCTTCCTGCACAGGCCTGCCGCGCGATGAGCGCGGCGGGGTAGGCACACCATGCTCATCCAACTGGATTTCTCTGCCGTTTTCTCGCAGTGGCCTCTACTGTTGCGCGGCGTGGCCTGGACGATAGGGCTCACCGTGGTGGGCACGGTGCTGGGCTTGCTGCTGGGCACGGCCTGCGCCTGGGCGCGCTCGCGCAACCTGGGTCCGCGCCCGGCGGCGCTGCGCTGGGTGGTGGCCGCGTACGTGGAGCTGGTGCGCAACACGCCGTTCATCGTGCAGCTGTTCTTCCTGTTCTTCGGGCTGCCGGCGCTGGGGCTCAAGCTCTCTCCCGAGCTCGCGTCGGTGCTGGCCATGGTGATCAACCTCGGCGCCTACTCGTCCGAGATCATCCGCGCCGGCATCGAGGCCACGCCGCGCGGCCAGGTGGAGGCCGCCGCCAGCCTGGCGCTCACCCCCGGCCAGACCTTCCGCCGGGTGGTGCTGCCGCCCGCACTGCAGAAGGTGTGGCCCTCGATGGTGAGCCAGATCATCATCGTCATGCTGGGCTCGGCTGTGTGCGGGCAGATCTCCACGCCGGAGCTGAGCTACGCCGCCAATCTGATCTCCAGCAACACCTTCCGCGCGTTCGAGGCCTTCATCGTGGCCACCATCGTGTACCTGGCGCTGTCCATGCTCACCCGGCGCCTGCTGGTATGGGTGGGCGCGCGTTTCCTCGTGGGGAGGTAATCCGCCATGGTTGAGTTTTCGATCTGGGACATCCTGCGCAACCTGCTGGGCGCCGCGCGCTGGACGGTGAGCCTCTCGCTGATCGCCTTCATTGGTGGCGGCCTCGTCGGCATGGCGCTGCTGGTGCTGCGCCTGTCCAAGCTGCGCGGTGCGCAGCGGGCCATCAGCGCCTATGTTCAGGTCTTCCAGGGCACGCCGTTGCTGATGCAGCTGTTCCTGGCCTACTTCGGCATCGCGCTGTTCGGCATCAAGACCTCGCCGTGGACAGCGGCGGCCTTTGCGCTCACGCTCTACACCAGCGCCTACCTCACCGAGATCTGGCGCGGCTGCGTGGAGTCCATCCCCAAGGGGCAGTGGGAGGCCGCGCAGAGCCTGGCGCTCAACTTCCGCGAGCAGCTGCGCCATGTGGTGCTGCCGCAGGCGCTGCGCATCGCGGTGCCGCCCACGGTGGGCTTTCTGGTGCAGGTGATCAAGGGCACGGCGCTGGCCTCGGTGATCGGCTTCGTGGAGCTGACCAAGGCCGGCAGCATGATCTCCAACGCCACCTACAAGCCCTTCCTGGTCTACGCCTGCGTGGCCCTCATGTACTTTGCGCTGTGCTTCCCGGTGAGCCTGGTGGCGCAGTCCCTTGAAAGGAAACTCCATGGCAACCGGCACTGACACCACCACCCTTGCCACCGCAGCCCCTGCCGATGTGCTGCCGGGCCGCCCCATCGTGGACATCACGGCGCTGCGCAAGTCCTACGGCACGAACGAGGTGCTCAAGGGCATCGATCTGAAGGTGCAGCGCGGCGAGGTGATCGCCATCATCGGCAAGAGCGGCTCGGGCAAGAGCACGCTGCTGCGGTGCATCAATGGCCTGGAGGTGTTCCAGGAGGGTGCGCTCAGCGTCAACGGCCAGAAGCTCATGCACGAAAGCCCCACCGCCATGCGCGCGCTGCGCCAGCAGGTGGGCATGATCTTCCAGAACTTCAACCTGTTCCCGCACCTCTCCGTGGGCCGCAACATCATGCTGGCGCCCACGCTGGTCAAGGCGCGCGACGCCAAGGCCGCGGCCGAGCAGGCGCGCAAGCTGCTCGAACGCGTGGGCCTGGCCGAGAAGTTCGACGCCATGCCCGACCAACTCTCGGGCGGGCAGCAGCAGCGCGTGGCGATTGCCCGCGCCCTGGCCATGGAGCCGCAGGTGCTGCTGTGCGACGAGATCACCTCGGCGCTGGACCCGGAACTGGTGGGCGAAGTGCTGCGCGTGGTGGAGTCGCTGGCGCTCGAAGGCATGACGCTGATGATGGTCACGCACGAGATGGCGTTCGCGCGCAAGGTGGGCGACCGCGTGGTCTTCATGCACCAGGGCCGCGTGCATGAGACCGGCACACCGGCCGAACTCTTCGGCAGCCCGAAGACGCCCGAGCTGCAGCAGTTCCTCTCGTCGCTGCACGACTGATTGGCGGGCAAAAAAGAAGCACGCCGCAGCGTGCTTTTGGGATGAATGGGGAGGTGGGGTCGATCAGGACTTGGCGGCCAGGGCAAACTCTTCGAGCGACAGGAACTTGTCCTTGTTGCGGTCCAGGGCCTCGAACTTCTGGCTGATGGCCGGCAGCATCACGGCCTCTTGCGGGCTCAGCTGGCCATCGCGGTTGGCGTCTGCACGCGAGAAGGCAACGCCGGCCTGCGAGTTCTGCACCTGTTGGGTGGAGTTGGCCGTGCCGCCGAGTTGGGGTGCCAGGGCGGGCGATGGGGTCGTGGCGCTGTGCGGGATGGGCGGGGTCACCCCCAGGCTCGGTGTCGCAGGCCGGGTGCTGTTGGCCGGCGCGGTCAGCGGTGGGTTGTTGGTGGTGTTCTGCGCATGGGCTGTGGACGCCGCAGTGAAAGAACCGATGGAAAGCACGGCAAACAGCAGGGCGCTGCTGGCATCGAAGGGGTGGGCCGCTTTGCGCGATGGGGTGTTCACGGTCGTTGGGGTCTTCATGGGTGCTGAGCTCCGAAGTTGAACAGGCCACCATTGCACCGCAGATGGCTGTGGGCAGCCAGCCATTTTGCCGGCTGTTGCCTGGGCCTACATTTGCCTGCCCGGTGTAACTCTTGGTGTAGGACGCCCGGCCGAATGCGCTGCGACCTAGCGCCGCGCGGGCGCTTGAAGTCCCACGCCAGTCCCTGCGCAAGTCCTACAGGCCGGATCACGGATCGCTTGAACAATGGACCCAGAGCACTCAACGCTCTTCTTCTGACAAGGACTCTCCAATGACTACCAAGCACACCCTCATCGCTTCCCTGGCCGTTCTCGCCTGCAGTGCCGCGCTGGCACAGGCCCCCGCTGGCGTGGGCAAGACCCCTGCCGAAGTGAGCCCGTCCGCATCGGGTGGCGCAGCCGCCACCTCTGCACAGAACAAGGTCGACAACAAGAAGGCCAACTCGTCGGCCGCCGTAGCCAACCCCGCTGCTGGCATGGGCAAGGGTGCTCCCGCCCCTGAAATCGATGCTACCGCTGCCGGCGGCAAGGCAGCAGCCAACGCTGAGAAGAAGACCAACGCCCGCCTGATGGACGCCAACGGCGACGGCATGGTCTCGCGCGCCGAGTGGGATCGCTACCATGCTGACGCATGGGCCGGCATGCAGTCCAGCGCCAAGAACGGCCTGGTCTCCACTGCCGAGATCGACGCTGCCAACCGCCGCGCCACGGTCCAGTGATCGCCGCCATCGCGGCAGATGAATCCGGTGCGGCTGGCACTCGCCCTGGTGCGGGTGCCGCCCACCGGCCCCGTCCGGCGGGTGGCGCACTACCCGCACCTTCTTTCTCCATGCAGTGACGTGACACCTGCCTTTCAGGGGCATGGTGGGCATGAACTGCATTTGCCGTTTCCGCTTCTGCCTTTTCCCATGGGTTCAGGCGCCAATGTGCGGCGATGAATGACAATGCGGCGCATGGCTGTCGAGAAGGGTGTCCTGCACCTGCGATGGCAATCCCCATTCAACGAAACAGCGTTGCCGGACTTCTGCAGACGCTGCGCACAGGAGGCCTCCATGGGCAATCGACTCACCGCCATCGCCACTCGCACGGGCGATGCCGGCACCACCGGGCTGGGCAACGACCAGCGCGTCTCCAAGAACAGCACCCGTATCCATGCCATGGGCGATGTGGACGAGCTCAACTCCCACATCGGCCTGCTGCTGTGCGAACCCTTGCCGGATGATGTGCGCAGCCTGCTCGTGCAGGTGCAGCACCAGCTGTTCAACCTGGGCGGCGAGCTGTCCATCCCCGGCTACGAACTGCTCAAGCCCGAGGCCGTGCTGCAGCTGGACGAAGCGCTGGCGCACTACAACGCATCACTGCCACGTTTGCAGGAGTTCATCTTGCCCGCAGGCACCCGAGCCGCGTCACAGGCCCATGTCTGCCGCACCGTGGCCCGGCGCGCCGAGCGTGTGGTGGTGGGCCTGGGCAGCGAAGAAACCTTGAACGACGCGCCGCGCCAGTACCTCAACCGCCTGTCGGACCTGATGTTCGTGCTCGCCCGCGTGCTCAACCGCATGGATGGCGGCGACGACGTGTACTGGCAGAGCGAGCGGCTGGCCCGATCACAGGCCGCCGACAACTGATCACCGCGGATATCTTGCGGAGGCCTCAGGCCATACCCAGCATGCGCGCCAAATTGTTGTCGCTGCGTTCCTGTTGCAGCGTGATGCTGTGCTCCAGCGCCAGCAGATGCGCTTCCATCTCGCGCGCCGCACCGTCGGCGTCGCCCTGGGCGATGAGATCCACCACGCGTTCATGCTCTTCGTGCTCGCACGAGGCCTTGCCGGGTGGCTCGTACAGCGCCACGATCAGCGAGCAGCGCGAGACCAGCTCCATCAGGTAGCGCTGCAGCACCGGGTTGCGTGCCAGCTCGGCCAGTCGCAGGTGGAAGGCACTGGCCAGCCGTGCCCAGGCGGGCTGCGTGAAGCGGTGCATGGCGTCGTGTTCCTGCGCAAGCTGCTGGCGCAGCGAGGCGATGTCCTCGCGCGTCGCATGGCGCGTGGCCAGGCGCACGATGGAGCCTTCGAGCGCGCGGCGTGCCTCGAACACCTGGCGCGTCTCTTCGGGCGTGGGCTCGGCGACGATGGCACCGCGGTTGGGGCGCAGGTCCACGATGTGGTCGTGCGCCAGCGCCTGCAGCACCTTGCGCACGGTGGCGCGGCGCACGTCGAACAGCTCGCACAGCGAGGCCTCGGGCAGCTTTGTGCCGGGCGTCAGGCGCTGGGTCATCACGCTCTCGTACACCGTGTTGTAGATGCGTGTTTCCACGTCGTCGCCCTTGCGCAGGCCCGGCAGGCCGGGCAGGTCGCTTTCCTGCAGTTGCGCGGCCGCCTTGAGCGGCACTGCCGCAGGGAGTTGGGTCGAGGTAGTGGCCCGCAGCGGCTTGGCGCCGGCGCGGGGAGTTGTCTTGGTGGCCATGGTGTTCGCCCGGAATGCCTGCTGTCTGTCGTCGCGCGGTCCGGCGGATGTTGTTGCCCCCATTGTCGCGCCTTCAGAGCCCGCCGTCCTGCAGCGCCTGCCAGACCTGTACCGCCAGGCGCACCAGGGCCAGGTCGCTGCCGGCCGGGCCGATCAGCGACACCCCCGCCGGCAGGCCACGGGCCGTGGCCAGCGGCAGGCTCACCTGCGGCAGCCCGGCCAGCCCGGCAATGCAGCAGATGCGCAGCGTGCGCGCGCGGATGGCGTCGATCTCGGCACCCCCCGCACTGCGCAGCGGTGCCACGCTGGCGGCCGAGGGCACAACCAGCACCCTATCGCTGCCGACTAGCGCACGCACCTGGGCGCGGGCGGCCTGGCCTGAGGCCCGCGCAGCCCCGGCGGCCTCGGCCGTGACCTGCGATGCTGCCTGCCAGCGGCCGGCAATGGCATCCTCGAAGCTCGGCGTGTGGCTGCTGATCCAGTCTCCATGGGCCTGCCAGGCCTCATGGGCGCCCCAGGCCACGTAGTGGCGGCGCCAGTCCTCCAGCGAACTGCCCTGGGTTGCCGTTGCCGCGCCCGCCCCCTGGGGCAGGATTCTGGCGAGCACTTCCCCCACGCGGGGCAGCAGTGCGGCCACCTCGGCGTCGGCCTCGGCGGCCGCGTCCTGCAGCACGACGGCGCGCGCCGCCGCGAAGGAGGTGGCAGGCAGCAGTGCCTGGGCCACACGTTCGAAGGCGCCGGCATCGTGCGCGAACCAGGTCGCCGTGTCGAAGCTGTCGTGCAGCGGCACCAGGCCTTCGCGCGACACCAGGCCATGCGTGGTGCGCAGCCCCCACACGCCGCAGTAGCTGGCTGGCACGCGGGTGGATCCACCCGTGTCGGTGCCCAGCGCAAAGTCCACCAGCCGCGCGGCCACTGCCGCGACCGATCCGCTCGACGAGCCCCCGGGGATGCG
This sequence comes from Acidovorax sp. LjRoot118, assembly GCF_964253575.1. Taxonomy (NCBI): domain Bacteria; kingdom Pseudomonadati; phylum Pseudomonadota; class Betaproteobacteria; order Burkholderiales; family Comamonadaceae; genus Acidovorax; species Acidovorax sp. LjRoot118. Next base: position 6,022,676 of record NZ_CAXURB020000001.1, on the reverse strand, counting down.
GTCGGGCGCGGCGCTGTTGAGCGGCATGCCGTAGTGCAGGTTGTGGCCGTGGATGCTGTAGGCCAGCTCGTCCGAAATGACCTTGCCGCACAGCGTGGCCCCGGCGTCGAGCAGCTGTTGCACCAGCGCGCTGTGGCGCGTGGGCACCGGGTGGCTGGCCAGCCAGGCGGGGTTGCCGGCGCCCGTTGGGTGGCCGGCCACGTCGAACACGTCCTTGGCGGCAAAGCGCAGGCCGGCCACGGGGCCGCCGGGCGCCCCTTCGATCACGAAATGGCCGTGGGGCACCCAGGCATGGACGGTGTCGGTGAAGGGCAGGCCGGGGGAGGCGATGGGGTGGTGCATGGGGCGGGGCTCAGGCAGAAGGGAACAGGGCATCCACGTGCGCGCAAATGGCGCCGGGCGTGGTGAACCAGACGGCACCGGCATCGCGCGCACGAGCCACATGCTCCAGCGCGCGGCGCAGATGCCGCAGCCGGTAGGGCTGGCCCACGAGATAGGGGTGCAGGGCGATGCCCATCACCAATGGCTGCGTAGCCGATTGCTGCAGCATCTCGTCGAAATTGTCGACAATCATCTGCGCGAAATCCTTGCCGTCGAGTTGGCGCGCAACGATCATCGGGATGTCGTTGAGCTCCTGCGGGTAGGGAATCGACCACAGCCGCTGGCCGCTGCGCGTGCGCATCGGCACGGGCTGGTCATCGTGCGCCCAGTTCAGGGTGTAGCGGTAGCCTGCCTCGGCCAGCAGGTCGGGCGTGGTGGGGCTCTCGGAGATCCAGGGCGAGAGCCAGCCCGTAGGCGCGCCACCGCCGGCCTGTGCGATGCGTTCGCGGCAGGCGGCCAGCAGCGCGGCCTCCTCGGCTTCGGCGAAGTCGCCCTGGCGCTCCGAATTGGTGTGGCCGTGGCCGATCAGCTCGTCGCCCCGTGCCGCACAGGCTGCAAGCAACTCCGGGCAGTGGTCGTACAGCGCGGTGTTCAGGATGCAGCCGGCCGGCAGGGCCAACTGGTCGAACAGCTCCAGGCAGCGCCAGGCCCCCACGCGGTTGCCGTACTCGCGCCAGCTGTAGTTGAGCACGTCGGGCTCGGGCGATGCCGGGCCGATGCGCGCACCCAGGCCCCCGCCGAAGGCGAAGTGCTCCAGGTTGAAGCCCAGGTACACCGCCAGGCGCGCGCCGTTCGGCCAGGTGTAGTCGGGGCGGCGGGTGATAGGGCTGTAGCCGAAGCGCCCGTGGCCTGGCAGGGGGCCATCGCCGTAGATGCTGGTGATCATGCGCCGGCACCTTCGGTCGGCCAGGGCGCGGCCAGGCCGGCACGCACCAGCAGCCATTCGGCGCTGTCGTTCCACACGTCCATCCGCACGATCAGGCCGCGCTGCAGCACGTAGCGGTCCACATAGCGGTTGCCCTCGAACGGCGTGCCATCGGGCCAGGCGCCGTAGAGCGTGCCCGTGTTGTAGACCACGGCCTCTTCGTGCGTGGCGCCGGCCACGACGTCGGTGCTCTCGAACTTCTTTTTCACCCAGGCATAGCGCGTGGCGTTGAAGGCGCTGCACTCGGCCGGCTGGCGCATTGGGCGCCCGCCGGTGAAGCGGATGACCAGGCCGGGTGCGACGAAGCGGCTCGCAGCCACGGGGTCCGGAATCATCACCAGGCGCAGGAACTCTTCGACGGTGGCGCCGGCATCCTGGGTGGGTGGGGTGTGTGCTTGCTGCTGCATGTTGGTGCTCCTGATCGCACCACCGGAGTGCGAAATATTGCGGGGGCTGCTTCGGAATGGGGCGGAACGCGGTGAACTGCCTTTGGTTTTTATTGTCAGCAAAGCGTGTGCCAGATTGTCGACAATGACATATCAATAAAGTTACCAATAGATATTGGTGTTTGTTGACATTGGCACGTTGCTTGCTGGTGGAGCCTCCCGAGGCGGACCGACACCCGCCCACCGATCCGTTCATCCCCGTCCACCCGCCACTGCAGGAGAACCGCCATGCCTTTCACCACCCGCCGCCGCTTTGCCGTCGCCACGCTCGCCACCGCTGCCTGGGCCGCCATGGGCGCCCTGAGCGCTGCCCATGCCGCCGAGCCCATCAAGGTCGGCTTGGTCACGGCGCTCTCGGGTCAATCGGCGCTGGCGGGGGACGCCATCACGCGCGGCCTGACCATTGCCATCGAGGAGATCAACGCCAAGGGCGGCCTGCTCGGCGGCCGCAAGCTCGAACTGGTGCGCCGCGACGACGAGGCCAACCCCGCCAAGGGCGTGACGGCCGCGCGCGAACTGATCTACAAGGAAAAGGTGGCCGTGCTCTTCGGCGGGCTGGACACGCCGGTCTCCATTGCCATCGTGCAGCTGGCCAACCAGGAGAAGGTGCCCTTCATGGGACCCTGGGCCGCAGGCACGCCGGTGACCAAGAACGGCGCCAAGCCCAACTTCGCGTTCCGCGTCTCCGCCGTGGACGAGATCGTCGACCGCGGCATGTTGGCCTATGCGCAAAAGACCTTCAATGCCAAGAACCCCGGCATGATCCTGGTGAACAACCCCTGGGGCGAGTCCAACGAGAAGGGCCTGACCGCAGCGCTCACCGCCAAGGGCATGAAAGCCGCCGGCATCGAGAAGTTTGGGGACAGCGACGTGGACGTGGTGCCCCAGCTCACGCGCCTGAAGGCCGCCGGCGCCGACGCGCTGTTCCTGGTCGGCAACGTGGGCCCTTCGGCCCAGGTGGTCAAGTCGCTCGACCGCATGGGCTGGCAGGTGCCCATCGTCTCGCACTGGGGCCCTGCGGGTGGCCGCTTCACCGAACTGGCCGGTGCGAATGCCAAGAACGTGCACTTCGTGCAGACCTACAGCTTCTTCGGCAAGCAGGGCCCGGTGGGCGAGAAGGTGCTGGCAGCCCTCAAGGCCAAGTACCCCGAGATCAAGGGCCCCGACAACATCACCCCCGCCGTGGGCGTGGCCAACGCCTACGACGCCATGCAGCTGGCGGCGCTGGCCATCACCCAGGCCGGCAGCACCGAGGGCGACGCCGTGCGCCAGGGCTTCTACAAGATCGGCAAATACGACGGACTGATCAAGGGCTACGACAAGCCCTTCAGCGAAGGCAACCATGACGCGCTGAGCGAAAACGACTATGTCTGGGCGCAGTTCATAGGCAACCGCATCCTGCCGGTGGGCCTCGAAAAGTAAGCAAGCCACGCCATGCAGTCCCGCGCCCGCAGGGGTGCGGGGCTTCCCTGCACTTTCACTACTTCGATCACCACGATGCTTTTTCTCTCCGCCCTCATCAGCGGCATCGGCCTGGGCAGCATGTACGGGCTGATGGCCCTGGGCTTTCACGTCACCTTCGTCGTTTCCGGCACCGTGAACTTCGCCCAGGGCAGTTCCATGATGCTGGGCGCCGTGCTCACCTACGGCTTTGCCATGGTGCTGGGCTGGCCCATGGCGCTGGCGGTATTGCTGGCGCTGCTGCTGTGCGCGCTCTACGGCCTGGCCGTGGAATTCTTCGCCGTGCGCCCCTTCGCGCGCCGGGGCTCCGACGCCTGGCTCATGGCCACGGTGGCGCTGGGCATCGTGGTCGACAACCTGGCCATGTTCACCTTCGGCAAGGAGCCGCGCAGCCTGCCGTCGCCGCTGGCCCAGGCACCGATGACGCTGGGCGACATCGGCCTGGGTGTGTACCCGCTGCAGCTCATCATCCCGGCCATCGGCCTGGTGCTGGCCGCCGTGCTGCATTTCGTGGCGCGGCGCACGCGCTGGGGCACGGCCATGCTGGCCGTGGTGCAGAACCGCGATGCGGCCCGGCTCATGGGCATCCCCATCGGGCGGGTGGTGTCGGCGGCGTTCGCGCTGTCGGCCGTGTTCGCCGGCGTGGCGGGCGTGCTCATCGCGCCGCTAGTGAACGTGCAGTCCGACATGGGCACGCTGTTCGGCCTCAAGGCCTTTGCGGTCGCCATCCTGGGCGGTATCGGCAGCGCCTGGGGCGTCATGGCTGCGGGCCTGCTGTTCGGTGTGGCCGAGGCGCTGATCACCTCCACGCTGGGCTCGGGCTACACGCAGATCCTCACTTTCTCGCTCGTCATCGTGGCGCTGGCCGTGCGGCCCAACGGGCTCTTCGGGCGTGCCCTGGTGCGCAAGGTATGAAGACGATTTTCTCCTCCATGCAGAACGCACCTTCCCTTCCTTCGTCCGCGCGCGGACTGGCCATGCCCACCCTGCTCGTACTCACTTCGCTGGGCGTGGCCGCGGGCCTGGCGCTGGCCACGCAGGTCAATGGCTATTACGTCTTCGTGCTGGCCAACGTGGCGCTGCTGGCGCTGGTCGGTATCGGCCTGAACGTGCTGCTCGGCCTGTCGGGCCAGGTCTCGTTCGGGCACGTGGGCTTCTACGCCATCGGCGCCTATGCGGTGGCCATCCTCACCACCAAGGCGGGCTGGAGCTTCTGGGCCGCATGGCCGGTGGCTGCCGTGCTGGCGGGCGCCATGGGCGCACTGCTCGCCCTGCCGGCGCTGCGCGTCAAAGGCCCGTACCTGGCCATGGTGACGATTGCCTTCGGCCTGATCGTGGAGCACAGCGCGGTGGAGATGCGCGAGCTCACCGGCGGGCAGAACGGCATCATGGGCATTGCCGCGCCGGCACTGGGCATCGATGCGCTGCGTGGCGAGCGCGCCATTGCCGTGCTGGCCATCGTGGCCGTGGCGGTGGCGCTGCTGGCCTATGTGCGGCTCTCGCGTGGCGCCTGGGGCGCCGCGCTGCGCGCGGTGCGCGACTCGGAGACGGCGGCCGAGTCCATCGGCCTGAATCCGCTGGTCGTGAAGACCGTGGCGTTTGCGGTGTCGGCCCTGCTCGCGGGGCTGGCGGGCGGGCTGTATGCGCCGCTGTCGGGCTTCGTCACGCCACACAGCTTCTCCTTCCTGCAGTCCATCCTGTTCGTGCTGGTGGTGATGATCGGCGGCGCCGGCAGCATCGCCGGGCCGCTGGTGGGCGCGGTCATCGTGGGCCTGCTGCCCGAGCTGCTGTCCAGCCTGGAGGAGTACCGCCTGCTGTTCTTTGGCGCGCTGTTGCTGGTGGTGCTGTGGGTGGCGCCGCAGGGCCTGGTGGGCCTGTTCGCGCGCCTGCGCCGCAGCATGCCCGCCAGTGCCGAAGCTGGCGCTGCCCCAGGCGGCTCTCTGCCGGTCCTGAAGCCTGAGGGCGGCCGTGCGCTGAGCGCACAAGGCCTGTCCATGGTGTTCGGCGGGGTGCGCGCGGTGAGTGAGCTGTCCTTTGCCGTGCGGCCCGGCGCCGTCACCAGCCTGATCGGGCCCAACGGCGCGGGCAAGAGCACGGTGCTCAACATGCTCAGCGGTTTCTACACGCCCACCAGTGGCGGCGCGCTATTGGGCGATGAGCCCTTGCAGGGTCGGGGCGCCTGGCGCATCGCCCGGGCCGGTGTGGCGCGCAGCTACCAGACCTCGCAGCTCTTCGGCTCGCTGAGCGTCCTCGACAACGTGGCCCTGGCGCTGGCACGCGGTGGCCTGGGCCCGTTGCTGGGCGATGGCCGCGTATGCTCGCCCGGTGCCCGGGACCAGGCACGCGCCCTGCTGGCCTGGTGCGGCTACCGGGGCGCCGTGCAGGTGCCGGCTGCCGACCTGGCGCACGTCGACCGGCGCCTGGTGGAGATTGCCCGCGCACTGGCCATGCGGCCCGAGGTGCTGCTGCTCGACGAACCGGCCGCAGGCCTGTCGACGGAGGACAAGGACCAGCTCTCCGCCCTGCTGCGCCGCATTGCCGACCAGGGCGTGGGCGTGCTGCTGGTGGAGCACGACATGGCGCTGGTGATGGGCCTGTCGGACCATGTGGTGGTGATGGAGTCGGGCCGCCACCTGGCCGAGGGCACGCCGGCCGAGGTGCAGGCCCACCCCGCCGTGCGCAAGGCCTACCTGGGTGATGGCGCAGGCGGTGCGGTGGCGGTGCATGCCGCCGCAGCGCGTGCCCTGCTGGCCGATGCCCCCGAAGTGCTGGGCGTGGGCCGGCTCACCACCGGCTATGGTGCCGAGCCCGTGCTGCACGCCGTGGACCTGCGTGTGCGCCAGGGCGAGATGGTGGCCCTGCTGGGCGCCAACGGCGCGGGCAAGTCCACGTTGATGCGCACCCTGGCAGGCCTGCACCGGCCGCTGTCGGGCGGCATCCACATGGACGGCGTGGAGTTGGGCCCGCTGCGCGCCGAGCAGATCGTGGCGCGCGGCCTGGTGCTGGTGCCCGAAGGGCGCCAGGTGTTCCCCGAACTCTCGGTGCTCGACAACATCCGCCTGGGCGCCTTCCTCCACCCCGAGGGCCGCGAGGCCCGGGTGGAGGAGATGCTGCAGCGCTTTCCGCGCCTGCGCGAGCGGCTGCACCAGCGCGCCGGCCTGCTCTCGGGCGGCGAGCAGCAGATGCTGGCCATCGCCCGCGCCCTCATGAGCCGCCCGCGCGTGCTGCTGCTCGACGAGCCCTCGCTGGGCCTGGCGCCCAAGGTCATCGAAGAGCTGTTCGCCTCGCTGGCGCGCCTGCGCGATGAATCCATGACCCTGGTGCTGGTGGACCAGATGGCCGCGCTGGCGCTCTCGCTGGCCGATCGGGCCTATGTGCTCGAAGGCGGGCGTGTGGTGGCCCAGGGCACGGCGGCGGAGATCGCCGCCAACGATGCCCTGACCCGGGCCTACCTCGGCGGTGGGCATTGAACTGAGCGCCATGGACACCAACACCACCATCAACTTGCCCTATGTCCTCGCCGAGGTCACGGCTGCCTTTGCGCGCTACGAGCATGCCCTGGTCCACAACGAAGTGGAGGTGCTCGATGCGCTGTTCTTCCACAGCCCGCACACCGTGCGCTACGGCGCCACGGAATGCCTCTACGGCATTGATGCAATCCGCGCCTTCCGCAGCGGCCGTCCGGCGGCCGGCCTGGCGCGAACGCTGCGCAACACCACCCTCACCACCTACGGGCGCGACTTTGCCACCGCCAGCACCGAGTTCACGCGCGAAGGCAGCGCGCGCACGGGCCGCCAGCAGCAGACCTGGGTGCGCATGCCCGGCCAGGGCTGGTGCGTGGTGGCGGCCCACGTGTCATTGATGGACTAGCATTCGCTCCAAGAAGAACCAACCCCAGGAGACATTTCCGATGTTGCACAGCCTGCAAAGCCGCGGTGGCATGGTCACCGCCCCCCACCACCTGGCCGCACAGGCCGGCGCCGCCGTGCTGCGCGAAGGCGGCAATGCGGTGGAGGCCATGGTCGCGGCAGCCGCCGCCATCGCCGTGGTCTACCCGCACATGAACGGCCTGGGTGGCGATGGCTTCTGGCTCATCCACACGCCCGGCACGGCGGCCCCGGTGGCGGTGCGCGCCTGCGGTGGCGCGGCCCAGGCGGCGGATGCCGCCTTCTACCAGGCGCACGGCGACGCGGCCATCCCCACGCGCGGGCCGCGCGCGGCGCTCACCGTGGCCGGGGCCATCGGCGGCTGGGCCGAGGCGCTGGAAGTGGCCCGCGCCTGGGGCGGCAAGCCCCTGCCGCTGGCACGCCTGCTCGAAGACGCCATGCGCCATGCGCGCGAGGGCGTGCCCATCACCACCTCGCAGGTCGAACTGACCCGCGCCAAGTGGGCCGAGTTGGAGCATGTGCCCGGTTTCGCCGCCGCTTTCGCGCCCGAGGGGCAACCGCACCGGGGTGATACCTTGCGCCAGCCGCGCACCGCAGCCACGCTGCAGCGCCTGGCCGAGGCCGGGCTGCACGACTTCTACCGCGGCGACCTGGCGCGCAGCATGGCGCGCGACCTGCAGGCCCTGGGCAGCCCGCTGGCGCTGGCCGACCTGGAGGGCTGGCACGCCCAGCAGGTGGCACCGCTGTCGGTGCAGTTGTCGGCCGGCCGCGTCTTCAACCAGCCGCCGCCCACGCAGGGCGTCTCGTCGCTGGCCATCCTGGGCCTGTTCGACCGCCTGGGAGTGGGCCAGGCCGAGGGCTTCGACCATGTGCACGGCCTGGTCGAATCCACCAAGCGCGCCTTTGCCTGGCGCAACAAGCACGTGGGCGACCCGGCGTACATGCGCGCCGACCCGGCGGCCTTCCTGCAGGCCGATTCGCTCGACGCCGAGGGCGCACGCATCGACAAGGCCCGCGCCGCGCCCTGGCCCGAGCCCACGGAGCCCGGCGACACGGTGTGGATGGGCGCCGCCGATGCCCAGGGCAACGTGGTCAGCTACATCCAGAGCATCTATTGGGAGTTCGGCAGCGGCAGCGTGCTGCCCGAGACGGGGCTGCACTGGCAGAACCGCGGCGCCTCGTTCACGCTGGGCGCGGGGCCCAACCAGCTCGCACCCGGGCGCCTGCCGTTCCACACCCTCAATCCGGCGCTGGCGCACCTCAAGGATGGGCGCGTGCTGGCCTACGGCACCATGGGCGGCGAAGGCCAGCCGCAGACCCAGGCGGCGGTGTTCACGCGCCATGTGCTCTTCGGCCAGGACATGCAGGCCGCAGTGACCGCGCCACGCTGGCTGCTGGGCCGCACCTGGGGGGACAACTCCACCAACCTCAAGCTCGAATCGCGCGCCGACCCGGCCCTGGTGGAGCGGCTGCGCGCCGCCGGCCACGACGTGCAGATGGTGGGTGCCTTCGAGGACATGATGGGCCATGCCGGGGCGGTGGCGTTCCACCCCGATGGGCGCATCGAGGGCGCGACCGATCCGCGCGCCGACGGGGTCTGCGCGGCCGTTTAGGCCGTATTGCCTCAGCGCGGCGCCAGGATCGCCATGGTGATGCGCGACACGCAGGTCATCTCGCCCGCGTCGTTGACCATGTCGATCTGCCACACATGCGTGGTGCGGCCGATGTGCACCGGGCGGGCCGTGCCCGTCACCCAGCCGCTCTGGGTGGAGCGCAGGTGGTTGGCGTTGATATCCAGGCCCACGGCGCGGTAGCCCTCGGGGCAGGAGTGGGCGGCGCCCACCGAGCCCAGGGTTTCGGCCAGCACCACGCTCACGCCGCCATGCAGCAGGCCGTAGGGCTGGTGCGTGCGCTCGTCCACGGGCACGCGGCCACGCACGAAGTCGTCGCCGACTTCCAGGAACTCGATCCCCAGGTGCGGCACAGCGGTGCGCAGGCTGTGGTGGGTGAGCGATTCGATGGTGATGGGTTTTTTCCAGATGGCAGGCATCGTTGATCTCTTCTCTCGCAGAGGGCGCCGTCAGGCGCCTGTCGGGTTGGCAACACGCCATTGTGCTTCGGTTCGGCGTCCTCGGCTGCGGGTTGCGTCGCCTGAGGGTCCGCCAGCCCGCGCGCTACCATGGCTGCATTCCCGCCGGCTTTCCTTCGTCCATGCAGCACCTTCCCTCTTGCCCCTCCTGCCGCCAGCCCATGGAGGCGCACCAGTTCGCCACCAACCAGGGTGGCGTGCAGACGCTCGACCTGTGCTTTGCCTGCCAGGGCATCTGGTTCGACCGCCACGAGAACCTCAAGCTCGCGCCGGCGGCCGTGGTGGAGCTGTTCAAGCTGCTGCACGAGCACCGCTCGGACGAGCGGCGCCCCTTGCAGAACAGCCTGGCCTGCCCGCGCTGTGTGCGCCCGCTGGCACACGGCTTCGACCTGGTGCGCAGTGGCCGCTACGTACTCTACCGCTGCGCCAGCCAGCATGGCCGCTTCAGCACCTTCTCGTCCTTCATGGTGGAGAAGGGCTTCGTGCGCCACATGACCAAGCCCGAGGTGGCAGACCTCGCCAAGCGCGTGGGTGCCATCTACTGCACGGGCTGCGGCTCGCCGGTGGACATCCGCAAAGACCACGCCTGCCCCTACTGCCGCGCCGCGTTCTCGCTCATCGACCCCGAGGCCGTGCAACGCGCGCTGGAGGGCTATGCCCAGGCCGGTCAGCGCGCCGCCCAACTGCACCCGCCCCAGCGCACCGATCTGGCGGACGCACTGGTGTCGCTGGAGCGCGACCGCACGCGCGCCGAGCGCGAGCGGCAGAAAGAGCGCTTCACCAGCGCCAATGCGTCCGACGCTGGCGTCACCGGCGATCTGCTCGTCGCCGGGGTGGCCCTCGTCTGGGGCATGCTGAGCTCTTAGTCCCAGGGCCGCAGCCCAGTCCGTTGCGGTGCGGCAGCGAAAGCGCCCATGCGCCCGGTGAGCTGCCCCACGATGGCCGCCTGCAGCGGCGGCAGGCGCCGAGCCAGCTGCAGCACGCCCTGGCGCAGCAGGCGCGGCACGGGCCGGGCATCGGTGTACAGCCGCACGATGGCATTCGTGCCCTGGTATATCGGCCAGGCATGGCGGTGGTGGGCGCTGGCATAGCGGGCCAGCGCGGCCCCGTGGCCCGGGTCGTGGCCCAGGTGGCGGCCTGCGACCAGAGCGCCGACCAGACGCTCCACGCCCGCAAGCCCCAGGTTGAAGCCATGTGCCGTCACCGGGTGCATGCCCACGGCCGCATCGCCGAGCAGCGCGCAGCGCGGCCCGGCAAAGCGCCGGGCATACACGCCGACCAGCGGGTAGGCATGGCGCTGGCCCTCCAGTGCCATCGGTCCCAGCCGTTGGTTGAACTGGGCCTGCACCTGCACGGCAAAGGCCTCGGGCGACAAGGCCATCAGGGCAGCGGCATCGGCGGCCCCGGCCGTGACCACCACCGAGCACACGGGCTGGCCATCCGGGCCGTCGGGCAGGGGCAGGATCGCCAGCGTGCGCTCGTAGCCAAAGCATTCGTGGGCCGTGCCGCCATGGGGCAGGGCATGGCGCATGCGGCAGACGATGACCGTGCGGCCGAAGTCGGTGATGTCCGCGCCGATGCCCAGCTGGCGGCGCGTGGCCGAAAAGCGGCTGTCGGCCGCCACCAGCAGGGGTGCGCGCAGCTGCAGCGTTTGCGAGGCGCCCGTGCCCTCGGCCGGGGCCAGCGTGCAGTGGAGTTCGGCATGGTCGACATTGGTGGCGACCCGGTGCACCTGCGCGCCGCTGAGGATGTGCACGCCCGCCGTGCGCGCCGCCACTGCATGGGCCGTGCGCCGCAGCGCGTGGTTGGAGACGATGGCACCCAGGGCCTGCGCGCCGCCGGTGTGCAGCTGCAGGGGGCCGTGGCGGCCGAGCGGGCCATCGTGCACCTGCGCCTCGCGGATCTCCCCACGCTCATGCGCCTGCAGGCCGGCCCAGGTGCCCAGGCGCTGCAAGGTGGCCACGCTGGGGTGGGTGAGTGCGATCTCGCGGCCATCGGGCGCCGGGTTGGCCAGCGCTGCCTCTGGCTGCTGCTCCACTACCGTGGTGCTGAAGCCGGCCTGCGCCAGGGCAATGGCGAGCGAAAGCCCGGCGGGGCCGCCGCCCACGATGAGAACGTCACTTCGGGAAGTCATGGCACTAGGACGCATCCGCTGTGGATGCGTGCCCATTGTGCTGCCCCCGTGCCAGAAGGGGCTTTGCCCTGGGTCAAGCCTTGCGGGATTTGCCGGATGCCTTGGCCGGCTTTTTCTTCTTGCCAGCACCCGATTTGCTGCCGCCGCGCAGGTGCAGCACCCAGGTCACCGCCAGCCACAGGCAGGACAGCGGCACGGAATACGCGGCCACGGCAGCCAGGGACAGCGGCGGCGCCGTGATGGAGCGCGGGTTGGCGATGGTCTGCAGCAGCTGGCGCGTTCCGTCGCCCAGCACTGGAGTGCCCTGCACACCGCCCGTACGCGACATGCGTGCCGCCATGAAGAGCATGAACTCCATGAGCAGCGCGCCGATCAGGAAGCAGGCCACCAGGCCCAGCAGTTGCGCAAAGGCCCGTCGGTCGCCCTTGGCCAGGAAGAAGAGGGCGGACAGCACGACCAGGGCGAGCAACACCCAGACCAGGATGGGCCAGGCAGACATGAGCAGGGGCATCGGGAATTCGGGTCGGCAGGAACAGGCTACCGATCATAGGCCTGCAGGCCGGGTCCTATCGGTTTTTCATGGTGCGTCGTATAACCCGCAACGCACGGTACTGGCGTGGCCAAGGCCAGTGCCCCCGCGCAAGGGCCGCCCCGCCGCGGAGGCGGCGTATCCAGCGCTTGCGCTGGGGGCGTCCCCTTTCAGGGGGAAGGCGCGAAGCGACTCAGGGGGTCTTCCGTATGAAATCCGCCACGGCGCGCAGCACGGCCTCGTCCTGCAACAGCTTGCGGTGGCCCAGCCCGTCGGTGGCCAGCAGCTGCGCGCCCGCGATGTGGTCGCGGTAGGCCTCGCCATCGGCAAAGCGGTTGATGCGGTCGCCCCGGTCGTGCACGACAAGCGTGGGCAGGGCGATGCGTGGCCCCACGGCCTGGGGTTCGAACTGGGGCATGAGGATGCCTTCGCGCGCCTCGATGTGCCGCTCCATGGCGGCGCGCGTGGTCTCGGTCAGGCCGAACACCTGCGCGAACAGCCGGGTGTACTCGCGCGGCGATGCCGGCGGTGCCAGCAGCACCAGGCGGGCGGCGGGCAGGCCCCGGCTCGCCGCATGGGCCGCTGCGTTCGCCGCCAGCGAGTGCGCCACGACGGCAGCCAGCGTGTCGCCCCGGGCCTGTAGGCGCGCCGTGGCGTACTCGATGGCGCGGGCAAACTGCGGCAAGTTGCTCACCCGCCCCCGGCTGCCGCCGTGGGCGGGCAGGTCCACCAGCACGGGGCGCATGCCGCGCGCAGCCAGGGCCTCGGCCAGGGCCAGCATGTGCCGCGCGTGCCCGCCCCAGCCGTGGGACAGCAACACCACCGGGCCATCGGCGGACAGGTTGCTGCGGGTGTAGAGCGTGATCTCCGCATCCTCGAAAGGCCAGCGCTCTGCTTGCCAGCCTGCGGCGGGCGGGGCCCGGTGGCCGCTCTTGCGCAAGGGCAGGGGCGTGCCGAAGAGGCGGTAGGCGCTGCGCACGGCAAGCCGGGGCCACAGGCGCTGCGCCGTGCCCAGTGCCAGGCGCACCAGGCGCATGCCGGCATGCGCGCCGTAGAAGTTCGAGGTGGCCTGCAGGGCAGTGGATTGGCTCATGGTGGGGCTCCGGGACAAGTGGAAGGGGTGGGCGGCCGGCGGCGGGTCAGTAGAAGACCCAGTCGCGGTTGCTGCGCGGAAGGCCGTCAAGTGCCCTGCGCAGCGCATGGAGGGCGCCCGCGATGACGGCGATTGCCGCAATGCCACAAAGGATCAGCATGGGAATTTTCTTTCTTCGCACGGTTGTGCGAAATTTGGACGAACAAATAGCAAAGGTTTCCACGGCATGCACCGGGGTGTCAGGCGGTCTGGTAACTCTTGACGAGGCGCGCCCAGGACGCCTCGGTGCGGTGCGGTGCCTGGGGATCGCGCAGGAAGCGGACGTCGTGCAACAGGCCCATCAGCATGGAGTAGATCTCCGCGACCAGTTGGTCGGCCGGGGTGCCGGCAGGCAGGTGCCCGGCCTCGATGGCCTGCAGCACGGTGCGGCGCAGCGCGGCGCGCCAGCGCGTGATTTCGGTGTGCAGCAGGTCCCGGAGCTCGCCGCTGCGGTCGTCGAGTTCGAAGGCGCCGGCGATGTAGATGCAGCCCGTGAAGGCCTCCACATCGCGCGTGCGGGCGATCCAGCGGCGCACGATCTCGTTCAGGCGGGGCAGGCCCTTGGGCTGCTGCATGGCGGGCACGAACACCTGGGCCAGGAAGCTGCGGCCGTACTCTTCGATCACGGCCTTCTGCAGCGCCTCGCGCGAACCAGCACGTGAGAAGACGCCGCTCTTGGACAGGCCCACCCGGTCGGCCACGGCCTGCAGGGTGATGGATTCGAGCCCGTCGGCCGCAGCCACATCCAGCGCGGCGCCAATGATGGCGGCGCGCGTGAGCTCGGCTTTCTGAGTCTTGGCGTCCATGGTTGAAATTTAGCACAACTGTGCTAAAAAACAAAACAGCCTGTTCCTGCATGGCCCTTCCGGCAGCGAGAGTTTTTCCTACGGCGACTGGCGGCCATGGGCAGTAGAGTGGGCCCTTTGTAACCGCCAAAGGACCAACCATGCGCGTGGACATCTATCGTCGGGCCGAAGCCGAGGGCCGTTTTACCCACCTTGCCGTGCCGGAAGGAAGGCGCATCCCGGAGGAAGCGACCAACACCGACTGGGACACGGAGGTGAAAGGCCAGGACCTGGACGAAGAAGCCGAGCGCTGGGAGCACTACGGCATCGTCAAGCCCGGCGCCCAATTCAAGGAAAAAGGCTACGCCATCACGGGCCTGCACGAGCCGGAAGGCGACTGATATCGGCTCTTGCGCAGCTGGTTGCCCGTGCAGGTTTGACAGGACTGCCGCAGCAGCGCACGGCCCTTCTGGGGCGTGACCGGGAGCGGGTGTCAATCCGGAGACGATGCGCCGTGGCACGCAGGGGCCAGCGCTGGTACGCTGCGTCGCCATGGAGACAAAAATCACCCCCCCTTTCATTCCGCAGATCCGCCTGTACCAGGACTGGCTGCGCGACCAGCGCGGCCTGGCCTTCGACAGCTACGACGCGCTGTGGCGCTGGTCCACCACCGAGCTCGATGCCTTCTGGCACAGCGTCTGGGACTACTTCGAGATCGAATCGCCCGCCCCGCCCACCGTGGCGTTGGCACGCAACACCATGCCGGGGGCCGAATGGTTCCCAGGCGTGCGGCTCAACTACGCACGCCAGGCGCTGCGCCATGTGCAGGCGGCCCATGCCGCCGGCCTGCCGGCCATCGTCAGCCGCAACGAGAAAGGCCAGCACCGCGAGCTGGCCTGGCCCGAGCTGCGCCGCCAGGTGGCCGCGCTGGCGCTACACCTCAAGGCCCAGGGCGTGCAGCCGGGCGACCGCATTGCCGCCTACCTGCCCAACATCCCCGAGGCCATGGTGGCCCTGCTGGCCACGGTGAGCATCGGTGCCGTCTGGAGCATCTGTGCGCCCGACATGGGCACCAACGCCGTGCTCGACCGCTTCCGCCAGATCGAGCCCAAGGTGCTGATCGGCGTGGACGGCATCACCTATGGCGCCCGCGACCACGACCGCACCGGCGTGCTCACCGAGCTGCGCGCGGCCCTGCCCAGCGTGCAGCACGCCGTCCTGGTGCCCAACCTCGACGCCGGTGCCACGCTGCCCGGCTGGTCCGACTGGGCGGCTGATGTGGCCGCCAGCGGCGCGGCGGTCGATGCCTTCGAGCCCGAATGGATGCCGTTCGACCACCCGCTGTGGATCGTCTACTCCAGCGGCACCACCGGCCTGCCCAAGCCCATCGTGCACGGTCACGGCGGCATGGTGCTGGTGGCGCTGCAGCTCAAGGTGCTGCACAACGACATCGGCTGCAGCTACGAGGCCAACAGCTTCGGCGAGCGCTACCACTGGTACAGCTCCACCGGCTGGGTGATGTGGAACGCCCAGGCCAGCGGCCTGCTCTCAGGCACCACCTGCGTCATCTACGACGGCAATCCCGGCGGCAGCAAGGACCAACCCGACTGGGGCACGCTGTGGCGCTTTGCGGCCGAGACGGGGGTGACCTTCTTCGGCGCGGGCGCGGCCTTCTTCGCCAACTGCATGAAGTCGGGGCTCGCGCTGGCCGACTGCGGCGACCTCTCGCGCGTGCGCGCCTTGGGCACCACAGGGTCGCCGCTCTCGCCCGAAGTGCAGGCCTGGGGCACGGCGCAGTTCGAGCGCATTGGCACGCCAGAGATCTGGTGGAACAACATCTCGGGGGGCACGGACTTCTGCGGGGCCTTCATCGGCGGCCACCGCGAGATGCCCCAGGTGCCCGGCGAAATGCAGTGCCGCATGCTGGGCGCTGCCGTGGAATCGTGGAATGCCCAGGGCGAGCCGGTGAAGGACGAGGTCGGCGAGCTGGTCTGCGTGCAGCCCATCCCTTCCATGCCGCTGTACCTGCTGAACGATCCGAAAGGCGAACGCTACCTCTCAAGCTACTTCGACATGTACCCGCCCGGCCATGGCCGCCGGCCCGGCGGCGGCGACACGGGGCCCGAGGCCGGCGCCGTCTGGCGCCATGGCGACTGGCTCAGGATCGATGGCCGCACGGGCGGCTGCATCATCTACGGTCGATCCGACGCCACCATCAACCGCCACGGCCTGCGCATGGGCACGAGCGAGATCTACAGCGCGGTGGAGGCCCTGCCCGAGGTGCTCGACAGCATGGTGGTCGACCTCGAATACCTGGGCCGCGAAAGCTACATGCCGCTGTTCGTGGTGCTGCGCGAGGGCGTGGCGCTCGACGAGGCCATGCGCCAGCGCCTGAACAACGCCGTGCGCACCGCACTGAGCCCACGCTTCGTGCCCGACGACATCTTCCAAGTGCCCGAGATTCCGCGCACCCTGAGCGGCAAGAAGCAGGAGCTGCCCATCAAGAAACTCCTGCTGGGCCAGCCCATCGAGAAGGTCGTCAACAAGGACGCCATGGCCAACCCGGGTTGCCTGGACTGGTATGTGGAGTTTGCCAACCAGCGAGCCGCGGGCGCGACCTAGGGGTAGGGGAAGCCAGCCTCTGAGGAGGCACGGCGCAGGCCAGTGCCCCCGTGCAAGGGCCGCCCCGCCGCACCGGGGGCGGCCCCCGGCCCGTATTGCGCAGCAATGCGGGAGAGGGGGCTGAGTGCCGCGGCTCCAAGCCTGCCTGCGCAGGCTTGGACGGCAACGAAGAGCGGCCGCCTCTGGCGGACGCACCGTGACGCGAAGCGGCTCAGAGGGTCAGTCGAGCTTTGCGCCCGACTGCTTGATCAAACGCTCCCACACCGGCCGCTCCTTCATGTACGCGGCCTTGAACTCGGCTGGCGAGCTGGCCTTGGCCTCGAAGCCCATGCCCGCGATGCGCTGTGCCACGTCGGGCAGCTGCACGGCCTTGCGCACCTCGGCTGCCAGGCGCTCCAGGATCGCCGGTGGCGTGTTCGCCGGCGCGGCAAAGGCCAGCCAGCCGGCCACGCGGTAGGCCTCGTCGGTCATGCTCTGCTCGGCCAGCGTGGGCACGTTGGGCAGGATGCCCATGCGCCGCTCGCCCGTCACGCCCAGCGCCTTGAGCTTGCCGGCGTCGATGTGCGCCTTGGCCACCAGGGCGCTGGCGTAGGCCATCTGGATCTGGCCGCCGATCAGGTCCTGCACCATGGGCGCCTCGCCCCGGTAGGCCACGTGGCTCATGTCGGCGTTCTGGGTCAGGCTCATGTAGGCGCCGGCCAGATGCGGGTAGGCGCCCGTGCCGTAGGAGCCATAGGCCACCTTGCCCTTGTTGGCGGCGGCGTACTTGAGCAGTTCGGGGCCGGTGCTGACCGGTACGCTGGGGTGGGTGACCAGCACCAGCGGGGCGATGGCGATCTGGTAGATCAGCGCCAGGTCGCGCTGCGGGTCATAAGGCAGCTTTTCGTAGAGGAACTGGTTGGTGAGCAGCGAATTGCTCAGGCCCAGCACGATGGTGTAGCCATCGGGCGCGGCCTTGGCGACAGCATCGGTGCCGATGATGCCGGCCGCGCCCGGCTTGTTGTCGATGACCAGGGGCTGGCCCAGGCCGACTGCCATCTTCTCGGCGAGCACACGGGCCAGCACGTCGGTGGCGCCGCCCGGGGCAAAGGGCACGATCACCTTGATGGGTTTGGTGGGGTAGGCCGGCTGCTGGGCCAGCGCGGCCGTGCCAGCGAGGGTGCCGAGGGCCAGGGCGGCTGCGCCGAGCCAGGTGCGCCGCTGGAGGGTGGTAGGGGAAATGGGCATGGTGTCTTGTCTCCTGGAATCGTTATGGGTGGTCGCTCGGTGAAAAAATCTCAGGCCCTGGGTGGTGACAGCGCCACCTGCACCTTGACGGGCAGGGGCTCCAGCACCTGGCGCAGGCGTTCGCACAGTGCCTGTGCATTCAGGCCTGCCGTGGCGGCATCGACGGTGACACGCACGGCGCTCTCGCCCTCGGCCTGTACGGCGGGGCGCCCGGTCACGGCAAGCTCGGTGCACACGCCGTCGACCAGCGCCTGCACGGTCTGGCAGGCGGCCTGCAGGCGCAGGGCGGGCTTGTAGATCTTGCCCACGTTGGTCACGGGCATGGTGTCCAGCACAGTGATGCGGCGCGGCCGGGCCACGGCCTCGTCCACGCCTGCACTGGCGAAGTCGAGCAGCTCGGCCTCGCTGGCCTGCTGGCCCGGCACCAGCGTGGCGAACACCACGGGCAGCTCGCCCGCATAGGCATCGGGCGCACCCACGGCAGCGCACAGTTGCACGGCGGGGTGGGCGCCCAGGGCGTCTTCGATCACCTTCGGGTCGATGTTGTGGCCGCTGCGGATGATGAGGTCCTTGGAGCGCCCGCTCAGGTGCAGCCGGCCATCGGCATCAACGAACCCCAGGTCGCCCGTGGCCAGCCAGCCATCGGCGGTGAAGGCCCTGGCCGTGTCGGCCGCATCGAGAAACCCCGAGAACAGGTTGGGCGAGTGAAACAGCACCATGCCAGGCTGGCCGGGCGGCATCTCTTGGTCCGAGGCATTGCCGTGCGCGTCGAGCGCCACGATGCGCAGCCGCACGTACGGCAGGCGCCAGCCCACGCAGCCCGCAGGCGCGGTCACGCCCGGCGGCGTGATGGTGGAGATGCCCGCCATCTCCGTCATGCCCAGGCTCTCGTGCACATGCAGGCCAAACAGGCGCGTAAAGCGCGCCGCAAGCTCGGGCGCCAGCACCGCCGCACCGGTGCGGCAGTAGCGCAGGGCCGAAATGTCGGCGCCGTCCAGTGGCACATTGGCCAGCGCGGCCAGCACCGTGGGCACGGCCGACAGGTAGGTGCAGCGGTAGCGCTCGGCCAGGCGCCAGTAGTTGGCGATGACCTGCCGGTTGCGGAACAGCCCGGTGGTGGGGATGATGGTCTCCACCCCGGCCGACAGTGCCGCCAGCGCGCCGGGCAGCACACCGGCCACGTGGAACAGCGGGTAGCCGTTGATGCCCGCGTCCTCGGGCCGGATGCCCTGCATCTGCACGCACGCCCAGGCCGTGAACACCTGCGCGCCATGGCTGTGCCGCGCGAGTTTGGGCGCGCCCGTGGTGCCGCCGGTGTGGAAGTAGGCCGCAATGTCGCCGGCCACGATGCGCCGCCCGCTCACCAGCCGGTCATCGGGCTGGGCGCTGCGGCTGGCAAAGTCGATCACGCCCTCGGGCAGGGGGCCGGCCGCGCCTGGGGCCTCGCCGTGCGGCGCCACGCGCAGCACGGTACGCAGCGTGGGCACCTGGCCGAGCAGGCCCATGGCCTTGGTCCAGAAGCCCGAGTCACCGTCCTCGCCATAGGCGATCAGCACCTTGGCGCGGGCCAGGGTCATCATGGACGCCAGCTTTTCGGGCGTGAGCAGCGGGTTGAGCGGCTGCACGATGCCGGCCGCCTCGCCGCCCCACAGGGCCAGGTGGTATTCCAGGCAGCCGGGCAGCAACACGGCCACGGCGTCGCCGGGCGCAACGCCCAGGTCGTGGAGGAGGTTGGCCGTCTGGTGGATGCCCGCCAGCAACTGCGCGTACGACCAGCGCACGGGTTCGTCCGCCGGGTCGGCCGTGGGCAGAAAGCTCAGCGCCGTCTTGTCGCCAAAGGCATGGGCCGAGTTGCAGAAGATCTCGTAGGTGCTTTGCACCGGCAGCGCCTGGGCCAGCGGCAGCACCTCCAGGCGCTCCACGTCCTGCAGGCTGCGCACGGGGAACGCCGGGGCGAAGGGGGCCGACAAGGGCGGGCGCTTGTGCGGGGTCCCGATGGCAGTCGTCATGCGCAGGCCCCCCAGCCCGCAGCGACAAGGGTGGGGCAGGGCGACTGTGCGCTCCCGGCAGTGTGCATGGTGTTGTCTCCTGGCAAATCGGGTCCATCCTGAAAAACAGGTGGAGAGGCCATTGTTGGTGCGCGCCGATTTTTTGACAATCCTCTAAATGCATGGACACTCTGTTCAAAAAAATTTGACAGTCAGAAGGGATGGGCTGCGCCCCTTGCGAGGGTGCGCTGGCAGGTGGGCGCGGCGGTGCACACTGCGTCCTCGCCCGCGCGGGTCATGTGCCTACAGGAAACGGCGCGCGCAGCCGCCCATAATGTGGCGTCACCACTTCCCCTGGCGCGACCGGAGCGCTCCCGACATGACCACTCCCCAACCCCATCCCAAGCGCTTTTCGATGATCCGCGAGTTCCACCTGGCCGACTGGTTCACGCTGGGCAACGCGGTGTGCGGCGTCGGTGCGCTGTTCTCGGCCATGACCTACCTGGCGACCGGGGATGTACTGCACGTCTACTTTGCCGCCGCCCTGGTGCTGGCGGCACTGATCTTCGACGTGCTGGACGGCCGCATCGCGCGCTGGCGCCAGAAGAGTTCGGCCATGGGGCGCGAACTCGACTCACTGGCCGACGTGATCTCGTTCGGCGTGGCGCCCGCCATCATGGCCTATGGCTGCGGCATGCAGGGCCTGTACGACCGCGTGGTGCTGGCCTACTTCGTGGCCTGCGGCGTCTCGCGCCTGGCGCGCTACAACGTCACGGCCGAAACGCTCTCGGGCGACGACGGCAAGGTCCGGTACTTCGAGGGCACGCCCATCCCCACCTCCATCGTGCTGGTGGCCCTGCTGGCCCTGGCCGGCTACATGGGCGCGCTGGGCGAGAACCTGTGGTTCGGCAAGGTACTGGTTGGCGGCTTCACGCTGCATCCGCTGGTGCTGCTGTTTGCAGTTTCCGGCTCCTTGATGATCAGTCGCATCCATATTCCCAAATTCTGAACAACCCCCTGAGTCGCTTCGCGCCTTCACCCCTTCTCTCGAATGGCTGCGCCATTCGGGAAGGGGGACGCAGCCAGCGCGGCGGGGCGGCCCTTGCGCGGCTGCCCTGGCTTGGGCAGCGCCATTGCCGATGCTGCGCCCCGTAAGGTCGCCCGGGATCGCCGCACAAGACTTTCAGGGTACTGCCGGCTTGCGATTGACCAGCACAATCCCCACCGCCACCAGCGCCAGGGCGACCACCAGCCCCGTGGTCACCGGCTCGCCCAGCCACCAGGCGCCGAACAGCAGCGCGAAGACCGGCGTCAGGAACACGAACACCGAGATGCGGGTGGCCGGGTAGTGGGCCAGCATCCACATCCAGGCCAGGTAGCTCACGAAGGCGCCTACCAGGGCCTGCACCAGCAGCGAGCCCCAGGCAAAGGCGCTGAAGTGCCAGGTCCAGGTCTCGCCCAGCGCCAGGGACAGCAGGGGCAGCACGGCGGCGCTCACGCCCACCTGGTAAAAGAGCTGCTTGGCCGGGGCCACGCGCGCCAGCGGCGTGGTGCGGATGACCACCGTGGTCAGCGCCCACATCAGGCCGGCGGCCACGCCCAGCAGGTCGCCTAGCCAGGCCTGGGGCATGGCGGCATTCGCCGATCCGACCATGCCGTCGCCCAGGGCCAGCCCCACGCCCACGAAGGCCGCGGCCAGGCCCAGCCACTGCCAGCCGCGCAGCCGCTCGCCGGGAATGAAGTGCGGCAACAGCAGCGCCACCCAGAACGGTGCGCCGTACAGGAACACCGTGAGCCGCGAGGCGCTGGTGTACTGCAGGCCCACATAGATGCAGGCGAACTCGCCCGCGAACAGGGCCCCGGCCAGCAGCCCGGCGCGCAGGGCGCCTGCGGGTTCACTGCGGCTGGACAGGGGCACGCCGCGCCACAGGCACCATGCGGCCACGGCCAGGGCGGCCAGCACGAAGCGCACGAAGGCCTGGAACACCGGGGCCACCTCGGCCACCGTGGCCTTGACCAGCACCTGCTGGAAGCCCCAGAACATGCAGCAGGCGAGCAACAGGCCGACGGCCAGGGAGTCGAGGTGGGTTTTGCGGGCAATGGACATCGGTCGATTATGGAAGGGGTGCGCCAGCACTGCAGGCCGCTGCCTGGCGCGGGCCTGATACGCTCCGAGACAGGGCATTTGCGGGCCCACGGTACACTTTGCGGCTTCTTTACCTGTTTTTGCGCGCTTCTTCTACCAACCTCCCATTTCATGGCCTTTTCCACGGCGGCCCAGGCCCGCACCCGCTTCGACCTCAAGAGCGCATCGCTGTCCGTCGTGGCCGTGCTGCTCAAGACCACCGATGCCACGCAGTTCGCTGCCGATCTGGTCGAGCGCGTGGCCGACGCCCCGGGCTTTTTCGACAACGATCCGGTGCTGATCGACCTGGCCCTGGTGCGCGAGTCCGAGGAAACCATCGATTTCGCCGCCATCGTCGCCGTGCTGCGCGAACACCGCACCCTGCCCGTGGCCGTGCGCGGTGGCAGCGCCGCCCAGATGGACGCCGCGCGCGCCGTGGGCCTGGCGGCCGTGCCCGATGCGCCCCCGGCCCGTGCCGAGGCGGCCGCAGCCCCCGAACCGGAGCCCGAGGCGCCGGTCCAGGTGCAGGAAGTCATCCGCGAGGTGGTGCACGAGATCGAGGTGGTACGCGAAGTGCCGGTGGCCGGCCCCGGCACCATGGTCATCGACAAGCCGCTGCGCTCGGGCCAGCAGGTCTATGCGCGCGGCGCCGACCTGGTGGTGCTGGCCATGGTCAGCTTTGGCGCCGAGGTGATTGCCGATGGCAACATCCACGTCTACGCCCCGCTGCGCGGGCGCGCCATCGCTGGCGCGCGCGGCAACACCGAAGCACGCATCTTTTCCACCTGCATGGAGCCGCAGCTGGTCTCCATCGCAGGCATCTACCGCACGACGGAGACCGCACTGCCCGACGACGTCGCGGGCAGGCCGGCCCAGGTGCGCCTGGAAGGCGAAAAGCTCTTCATCGAGCCGCTGCGCAATCCCGTTCGTATCAACCCCAGAGAGATTCAATAAACCCATGGCCAAAATCGTCGTCGTGACCTCCGGCAAGGGTGGTGTGGGCAAGACCACCACCAGCGCCAGCTTTGCCTCCGGCCTCGCCATGCGCGGGCACAAGACTGCCGTGATCGACTTTGACGTCGGCCTGCGCAACCTGGACCTGATCATGGGCTGCGAGCGCCGCGTGGTGTACGACCTCATCAACGTGATCCAGGGCGAGGCCAACCTGAACCAGGCCCTCATCAAGGACAAGCAGTGCGATAACCTGTTCGTGCTGGCCGCCAGCCAGACGCGCGACAAGGACGCTCTCAAGCAGGACGGCGTGGAAAAGATCCTCAAGGACCTCGCCGAAATGGGCTTCGAGTACATCGTCTGCGATTCGCCTGCCGGCATCGAAAGCGGCGCCCTCATGGCCATGCACTTCGCCGACGAGGCCTTGCTGGTCACCAACCCCGAAGTCTCTTCGGTGCGCGACTCCGACCGCATCCTGGGCATGCTGGGCAGCAAGACCAAACGCGCCATCGAGGGCGGCGAGCCGATCAAGGAGCATCTGCTCATTACGCGCTACAACCCGAGCCGCGTCGAAGACGGGCAGATGCTCTCGCTCGAAGACATCCAGGACATCCTGCGCATCAAGCTCATCGGCGTGATCCCCGAATCCGAGGTGGTGCTGCAGTCGTCCAACCAGGGCACGCCCGCCATCCATTCGCAGGGCAGCGACGTCTCGGAAGCCTACAAGGACGTGATCGATCGTTTCCTCGGCCAGACCGACAAGCCCCTGCGCTTCATCGACGCGGAGAAGCCCGGCTTCTTCAAACGCCTGTTCGGGAGCAAGTAAGCCATGGCATCCTTCCTTTCCTTTCTTCTTGGTGAAAAGAAGAAGACGGCCAGCGTTGCCAAGGAGCGTCTGCAGATCATCCTGGCGCACGAACGCAACGGCCGCAACGCCTCCGAGCCCGACTACCTGCCCGCGCTGCAGCGCGAACTGGTGGCCGTGATCTCCAAGTACGTGAAGATCAACCCCGAAGACCTCAAGGTGCACCTGGAACGCCAGGACAACCTGGAAGTGCTCGAGGTCAAGATCGAGCTGCCCGACACCGTGCGCTGAGGTCTCGCGCCGCTGTCGTGCGGCGAGCATTCTTGAGGAGGAGATCGGCGCATGCTGTCCCATGTCCATATCGGCGTGAACGATTTCGGGCGCGCCCTGGCCTTCTATGGCCCGGTGCTGGAGCGCCTGGGCCTGGTGCAGCGCTTTTGCGAGCCCGGGGTGCCCTGGGCCGGGTGGCAGATGCCCGGCGTTGCGCGCCCGCTGTTCCTCATCGGCCGCCCGTTCGACGGCCAGGCCGCCAGCCCCGGCAACGGCGCCATGAACGCGCTGCTGGCCATCGACCGCACCACCGTGGACGAAGTCCATGCCCTGGCCTTGCGCCATGGCGGCAGCTGCGAAGGCCCGCCCGGTCTGCGCCCCCAATACCACGCGAATTACTACGGGGCGTATTTCCGCGATCCCGATGGCAACAAGCTGTGCGTGTGCTGCCACGGTGCGGCCTGAACAGCCTTCTGGCCGATTTATTGCTTAATATTAGGGTAATCCCTAATGTGAGGCAGTCCCGTGGACGAATCCTGGAAATCCAGCTGGCAGCGCGCACGCAACCATGAAGGTGTCACGCGCGGGGCGCGGGCCTTCTGCGCGCTGGCCGCCGTGCTGGCCTGGGGCTGGTGGGCCGGCTGGCAGGCCGAGCTGATGCCGGTGCTGCTGGGCGTGATCGCCAGCGCCCTGACAGAAACCGACGACAGCTGGCGTGGCCGCCTGCGCGCGCAGCTGCTGGCGCTGGGCTGCTTTGGCCTGATGGCCCTGGCGGTGTGGGCCACGGTGGCCTGGCCCTGGGCGCTGATGGGGGTGCTGGCGCTGTCGGCCCTGGCCTTCACCCTGCTGGGCGCACTCGGCGAACGCTACCGTGCCATTGCCTTCGGCTCGCTGGTGCTGTTCATCTATGCGGCCCTGGCCGCCCACACCAGCCGTGCCGGGGCCGCGCAGGCGACGCCGCTGATGCTGGCGGGCGCCGCCTGGTATGGCCTGGTGTCGGTGGCCTGGGCCTGGGCCATGCCGCGCGCGCCGGTGCGCTTTCGCCTGGCCCGGCTGTATGCGGTGCTGGGGGAGTACCTGCGCCTGAAGGCCCTGCTGCTGGAGCCCGTGCGCGACGTGGACCTGGAGCGCCGGCGCATGGCGCTGGCCCTGCACAACGGGCGCGTGGTGGACGCCCTCAATGCCGCCAAGGAAAGCCTCATGAGCCGCATGGGTCGGGGCCAGCCACCCGCCTGGCTGCAGACCGCCATGCACCAGTACCTGGCCGCGCAGGACGTGCACGAGCGCGTGAGCTCCTCGCACGAGCACTACGACCTGCTGGCCACGGCGTTCTTCCACAGCGACGTGCTGTACCGCTGCCAGCGCGTGCTCACGCTGCTGGGTGAGCAATCGCTCAAGCTGTCGCTGGCCATCCAGCAGCAATCGCTCCCGCAGCACGGGGGCATGACCTCCCGCGCCATCGAGGACCTGCAGGCCGCCATCGCGCACCAGGATGGCATTGCCGCTGACCTCGTTGGCACGCAGGGGGCGGCCTCCATGGCCCGGCCCCTGCGCTCACTGCATGCCCTGGGCCACAACCTGGCGGCCATGGCCGCGGTGTTCGCGACCGCCCTGGGCGGCGCCGCCGCCGAGGGCGGCGTCGACCACGTCCTGTTCGACCGCGAGCCGCGCAGCCTGGGCGATGCCTGGGGCCGGGTGCGCGCCCAGCTGCATGCGCAGTCGCCCTGGCTGCGGCACAGCGTGCGCCTGGCCCTGTCGCTGCTGGCGGGCTTTGCCCTCATGCAGGCCACCAGCGACCCGCACGGCTACTGGATCCTGCTGACCATCGTCTTCGTGAGCCAGCCGCAGTACGCGGCCACGCAGACGCGGCTCCTGCAGCGCGCCAAGGGCACAGCCATCGGCCTGGCCATGGGCTGGGCGGCGATCCAGCTGTTTCCGGGGGCGCTGGTGCAGGCCGCGCTGCTGGTGTTCGCCGGTGCGGTGTTCTTCGGCGCGCGGCACACCCGCTACGTGCTGGCCACGGCTGCGGTCACCACCTTGCTGCTGCTCGGTTTTCACCAGATGGGCATGGCCCAGGGCGTGATCCTGGCGCGCCTGCTGGACACCGCCGCCGGCTGCCTGATCGCGGCCGCTGCCTCCTGGCTGGTGCTGCCGCACTGGCAGTCGCGCCAGTGGCCGCGGCTGGCGGCCCAGGTGCTGCAGACCCAGGCCCTGTACCTGCGCGCCATCCTGGCGCAGTACCACAGCGGCAAGCGCGACCACCTGGAATACCGCCTGGCGCGGCGCAATGCGCACAATGCCGATGCCGCGCTGTCCAACTCCTACACCGCCATGCTCAAGGAGCCGCGCAGCGTGCGCGGCAACGTGGAGGTGGTGGCAAACTTCCTGCGCCTGTCGCACACCCAGCTCAATTACCTCTCGGCCCTGGGTGCGCAGCGCGGGGGGGCCGGGGCGGATATGGACGCGGCAGACGAGGAGATGGCCAGCGCCCTGCTGCTGTCGCTGCAGCAACTGGCTGAAAAGCTGGAGCAGGCCCAGCAGGCCAGTGGTGCGCGAACCGGCAAAGCGCCTGCAGCGCCGGCCGTGGCACAGGTGCTGCAGGAGTTCGGCCCCACCGGCAGCGCGCCGCCCCACGCTCCGGCCCGCAGCCTCATGGCCGCTCAGCTGGCGCTGGTGGGCAAGGTCTTCCCGCAATTGCAGGAGCAGGCGCGGCAACTGGTGGAGCCGCCGCACGGCCGGGCCGTGTAGCGTGCAAGCGCCTTGCAGCGTCAGCGCGAATGCTTTGCGAACTTGGCCGCGAAGGCCTGCGCAATGCCCAGCGAGCGCCGGCCGGGCACCAGTGTGGCGCGCTGGCCGGCGGCGATGCTGCCGGGTTCGTCCACCGCCAGGTAGTAGCCGCAGCAGCCCGCCAGCGCCATCGCGCGGCTGGCCTGGGCAAAGCCCATCACCGCGTTGAACTTGAAGCAGGGCTCGCGCGGTGCGGTCACGCGCAGCACGCAATCGGGGAAGTGCAGGGTGTCGCCCACGAAGATCTCGTGCTCCAGCGGCCCGTCCACGGTCAGGTTCTCGCCCGCGAAGCCCGCAGGCAACACTTCATCGAACAGGCTCACACCATGCTCGCGGCGCTGCGCCTGCCAGAACGCGTAGTGTGCGGCGGGGTAGGCATACACGGCCTTGTCCAGGCCGCCATGCACGCTCGGGTCGGCCTGCTCGTCGCCCTCAAGGCCCAGGCGGTGCACGGCCACGGGGCCCTCGACCGGGTGCTTGCCGATGGCGGTGAGCACGCTGCGCTCTCCCACCTTCAGGCGCCGGGCACTGCCCGTGTTGATGCTGCGCACCTGCATTCGGCGCTCACCAGCCCCACAGTAGGCGGCCGGCCACCCAACCCCTGGGGCCGCCGTCCTGCTGGACCTTGACCCACTCGCTGCGCCGCTCCAGGGTGCGCAGCACCTCGCCGTTCTCCGCCGTCCCCAGCACCCGGCTGCGCGTGCTCGGGGCACTGCGGATGTTGGCACGGGGGCTCTTGACGATGTGGTGGGGCGTCTTGCCCACCAGAGGGCGGTGGACCCAGCCGGTGTCTCTTTCGAAATCGCGCACCTTCAGCCAGTTGCCGCTGCGCCCGATGACTTCCAGTGGAAAGCCCCGTCCCAGCGTGAACAACGCTGGATGCCGGGTCCCGGCACCAGCGCGCAGGTTGATCTCGGGCTTGGCCACGCTGACCATGTTGCGCGGTGGAGCCGCCTGGGCGGATGTGGCCAGGACCAGGCCGATGAGACAGGAGGCGAGAAGGCGACGGGGCAGTGACATGGGGCTCCAGTGCAGGCAGGGCGGGCCCGGCAGCGCCCTCAGGCATGGGTTGGTGCCTGGTGCGGCCGGAAGCGATCCGGCCATTCTTCCAGCTTCGCCGTGCATGTCAAAACCCCGGCGCATGCCGCAGCGGGATGCGTGGGCTTGTGGCACACCAGCGGTCTACAGCGGATGCTCGGTGTAAAAGCGCCCGCCGTGGTACAGCAGCGGGGGCACACCGGCACGGTGGCTGCAGCGCTCGACCTCGCCCACGAAGATCAGGTGGTCGCCCTCTTCATAGCGGCTGCGGTTGAAGCACTCGAAGCTGGCGGCCGCGCCATCGAGCACCGGGGCGCCGTTGATGCCGGCATGGTGTTCCACGCCCGCCCAGCGGTCGATGCCGCGTGTGGCAAAGCGCTCGGCCAGCGACTTCTGGTCTGCGGCCAGCACGTTGATCGCGTAGTGCGCGCCGTTGGCAAAGGTGGGCATGGTGCTGGCGCCGCGCGACAGGCTCCACAGCACCAGCGGCGGGTCCAGCGAGACAGAGTTGAACGAGCTGGCCGTGAGCCCTACCAGCGTGCCGTCCTCGTTGCGCGCCGTGACGATGGTGACGCCGGTGGCAAACATGCCCAGCGCATCGCGGAACTCGCGGGCGGAGAAGCTCGGGGGCCGGGCAAGGGCAGGGCGGGGCAGGGGGCGGTTCACAAAGGGCAGGCGCAGGGGCCGAAAAAGGGCAGGGGGCCATTATGGGCTGCATGCCACGGCCCTGTTGCGGCCGGGGGCGCTGCAGGTGTCGCGCATGCGGGGCCTGGGGCGTGGATGTCCTGACCGCCGTCCGGGGTTAAAAACACCTCGGCTATCATGAACCGACCCTTGCCATGGCAGGGATTGCGCAGGATACCCATGGCACTTCTCCCCCATTTCTCCACCCTGGGCAGCGGGCATACCGTGCTCATGCTGCACGACGCCGATGGTGGCCACCTGACCTTTGCGCCCCAGGTCGAAGCCCTGGCCAGCCTGGGCTACCGGGCCGTGGCCTGGGACATGCCCGGCTATGGCAACAGCGCCCCCATCGAACCCTATGGCTTCAAGGGCCTGGCCGAAGCCTGCATGGCGCTGATCGATGCGTTGCAGTGCGGCCCCGTCACCTTGGTCGGCCACGGCATGGGCGCCATGGTGGCGCTGGAGGTGGCCGTGCGCCAGAGCGCCCTGGTGCGCCGCATGGTGCTGTGCGCCGGTGGCCCCGCGCTGGATGCGCAGGCCGTGGCGGACTGGGTGGAGCCCCGGCTGAAGGCCCTCGATGCCGCACAGGACAGCATGGAATCGCTGGCCCAGGCCGTGGTTCCACAGTTCATCGGCAGCGGCGCGCTGCCCGAAGGCGTGCGCCTGGCCACCCATGCCCTGTCACAGGTGTACCGAGGTTCCTACCGGCGCGCGCTGCAGGCGCTCTCCACCTTCGACCGCAGTGCCGGCGTGCTGGGCCGGCTGCACATGCCGGCGCTGATCATCGGCGGCGCGCAGGACCGCTGCACGCCGCCCGCTGCCCTGCAGGCCCTGGCCCATGTGCTGCCCGATGCGCGCCACCTGAGCCTGCCGCATGCGGGCCACTGGCCGCAACTCGAAGACCCCGACGGTTTTGATGGCGCGCTGGCGGATTTCCTGGCTTCCTCGCGGGTTCTGCATTGACACAAGGCCGTTCGGGTTCTTCCGTTGCGTCGCCCGCACCGGGCTGGTGGGGCCCGGCGCTGGCGGGTACCTTGCTCGTGGCCTTGGCCGCAGGGGGCCTGTGGATGGCGCCGCGCAGCGGGGTGGAGCGTGGAGCGAGCGCCCAGCGGCCCACGCCCGCACAGACGACCCTGGTCACCGCAGCACGGAATGCCGCCAGCCTGCCGGCGGCAGATGCCGTGGTGCCAGCGCCCGTGGTGGCGGCTGCCCCCGTGGCGGCAGAACCCAGCGGACCCAGGGCGTGCGCGCTGTTCCTGCAGCGGCTGCCTTCGGTTTCGCGCACGCAGTGCGAGGAGGCACTGCTCACGCCCAGCGGCTCCGTGTCGGCCCATGGCGTGCCCCTGTTTTGGCGCGACGTGCCTGCGCCGGTGGTGCGGGGTGCTGCCGATGCACCGCTGCGCGTGCTGATTGCCGGCGCCATCCATGGCGATGAACTCACGGCTGCGGCGCTGGCCCTGCGCTGGATCGCCTTCGCCGAGCAGACCGAGCGGCCGGTGCACTGGCGCTTCATCCCGGTGCTCAACCCCGATGGCCTGCTGGCCAAGCCGGCCACGCGCACCAATGGCCGTGGCGTGGACCTGAACCGCAACTTCCCCACCCCCGGCTGGGAGAAGGATGCGCCCCTCTACTGGGACAAGCGCACCAAACGCGACCCTCGGCGCTTCCCCGGCAAGTCACCGCTGTCCGAACCCGAGTCGCAGTTCCTGCACGCGCAGATGGCGGCTTTCCGGCCGCACCTGATCGTAAGCATCCATGCGCCCTACGGCGTGCTCGATTTCGACGGCCCGCTGTCGCCGCCCGAGCGGCTGGGCCGCCTGTGGCTGGACCAGGTGGGCATCTTCCCGGGCTCGCTGGGAAACTACGGCGGTGTGCACCGGGGCATGCCGGTGGTCACCATTGAGCTGCCGCATGCGCTGAACATGCCGGCAGATTTCGAGGTGCGCTCCATGTGGCGCGATCTGCTGCGCTGGATGGGCGAGCACTGGCCCGAGGCTCTGGGCACGGAACCCAGGCCCTGACACAGCTGCCGCCTGGGGGTCAGGACGTGGCCAGCGTGGCCCTGCGCGGCCGCGCCGCTTGCTCGCCCAGAAAGCCGAAGTGCATTGCCGGCTGCTCGCCGCTGATCAGCTCGGCCAGCGCCTTGCCCGAGCCCGCGCCATGCGTCCAGCCCAGCGTGCCGTGGCCGGCGTTCACCCACAGCTTGCCCACGCGGGTGCGGCCGATGAAGGGAATGTTGGTCGGGGTGGCGGGGCGCAGGCCCGTCCAGTACTGCGGGTTGCCGCCCTGTTCGGGCGTGCGTGTGTCGCACACACCGGGCAAAATTTCCTCGATGCGGCGCGACAGCATGTGGCAGCGGGCCTTGGCGACCGGCGAGTCGAGCGACAGGTCGTAGCCGCCCAGCTCGATGGTGCCGGCCACGCGCAGCACATTGCCCAGGCGGCTCATGGCGATCTTGCGGCCGTCGTCGATGGTGGAAACCGAGGGCGCCGCCTCGGGGCGCAGCAGCGGGAAGGTCGCGCTGTAGCCCTTGCCGGGGTAGATCGGCAGGTCCACGCCCACCGTGCGCAGCAGCGGCGCACTGTAGGAGCCGCAGGCCGCCACGACCGCATCGGCCTGGAGCAGGAAGTCCTTCTTGAGGCCATTCGCGCCACTGCGGGCCATGACGGCCACCGAATCGATGGTGTCGCCGATCTTGTTCAGGCGCAGCACGTCGTGCCCGTACAGGAACTGCACGCCGCGCTCCGCGCAGCGTTTGGCCAGGGCCTGGGTGAACACCCGGGCGTCGCCGCTCTCGTCGGTGCTGGTATAGGTGCCGCCGGTGATGTGATCGCCATAGGCCTTGAATGCCGGCTCGATCTGCAGCAGCTCTTCCTTGCTCACCAGGCGACGCTGCACACCATGCTTGCGCATCAGCTCCACCGCGTGGCCGGCATCGTCGAAGGATTTTTGGTCGGTGTAGAAGTGGGCAATGCCGCGTTCGAGCCGGTTGTAGTCGATGCCGGTGGTGGCCACCAGGTCCTTGAGCGCGGCATGGCTGTAGGCGCCCAGCGCCACGATCTGCTGCACATTGCGCTCGAAGGCCCTGTCATTGCACTGGGCCAGGAACTTCAGGCCCCAGCGCCATTGCTCCCAGTCGAGCTGGGGGCGGAACAGCAGCGGCGCCTCCTTGTCGAACATCCACTTGAGCGCTTTCAGCGGTGCATCGCGGTTGGCCCAGGGCTCGCAGTAGCTCACCGAGATCTGGCCGGCGTTGGCGAAACTGGTCTCCAGCGCCGCATCGGGCTGGCGGTCGACCACGACGACCTCGTGGCCGCGCTCCAACAGGTGCCACGCGGTGCTGATGCCGATGATGCCGGCGCCCAGGATGATGGTTTTCATGGATGGCAGTGTGATCCACATTGCGTTCTACTAAAAGCAAAATTAAACTCAATCCAAACGCATCAGTCTGTCTAATGCAAGCAGTGCCCACAAGGCCACCCTTGCACCCGTTTGCCGAGATCCCAGCCATGAGCACCTACGACCCCGCCGCCCTCGAATGCCTTGCCGCCATCGTCGAAGAGGGCGGTTTCGAGCGCGCCGCCCAGCGCCTGAACGTCACGCAGTCGGCTGTCTCCCAGCGCCTGCGTGCGCTGGAGGCCCAGGTGGGCTCGGTGCTCATCGTGCGCAGCCGGCCGCTGCGGCCGACCTCGGCGGGGCAGTTGCTGCTCAAGCACACCAAGCAGATGCGCCTCTTGCGCGCCGACCTGGAGCGCGACCTGCAGGAGCTGGCCCCCAGCGCCCCCGGTGCCACGCGCGAGGACGAGCGCATCTCGATCGCCATCAATGCCGACAGCATCGCCACCTGGGCCATGGGCGCGCTGCACGAGCTGGTGGGCCAGCGCCTGCCGCTGGAAATCATCGTCGACGACCAGGACTTCACGCAGGAGTGGCTGCGCTCGGGCCAGGTGCTGGGCTGCGTCACCACCCTCAAGCAGGCGCTGCGCGGCTGCAAGATGGTGCCGCTCGGTGCCATGCGCTACGTGGCCGTGGCGTCCGCCGCGTTTGCCGAGAAGCATCTGCCCCATGGGCTTACGCCGCACAATTTCCGCGAGGTGTCCTTTCTGTCGTTCAACCGCAAGGACGACATGGCGGCCGAGTTCGTGGCGCGCACCTTCGGGCTCAAGCGCGTGGCGCTCAACCACCTGTTCGTGCCCAGCACAGAAGGACAGATGCGCGCCGTCGCCGCTGGCTGGGCCGTGGGTGTGGTGCCCGAGCTGCTGGCGCGCGGGCCCATTGCAGACGGCAGCATGGTCGACCTCGCTCCCGGCCATGCCCTGCCCATCCAGCTGTACTGGCACTGCTGGAATCTGGAGTCGGTGGTGCTCGACGCCCTGACCGCCGCCCTCACGGCCACGGCTGCAAAGACGCTGACCCAGCCTTGAACTCCGAGCCTGGGCTGGCAAAAGCAGTCAACAAGGGGTAACCCGCACGAAATGGCACTCCCCGCAGTGGGGCGGCACGATTCCTGCAGACTAAAACGTGAACGGCGTAGTTGTATTACAACTTTGTCATTTATTTTTTTACTGCAATGTATAAGATGGGGTCCATGTCCACCACCACGCTACCACCCAAAGTGTCCTTCAAGGAGCAGATGCACCAGGCTCGGGAGGGCGCGATCCTCCAGTCGGCCTGCCGCCTGCTGGGTGAAAAGGCCTTCGACGCCATGACCATGGACGATGTCGCCAATGCGGTGGGCATCGCCAAGGCCAGCCTGTACAAGCACTTCTGCAGCAAGGAAGAGCTGTGCAGTGCCGCCATGGTGCAGATCCTCGCGCGGGTGCGCACCTACCTGAGCGCTCTTCCGGCCGAGCTGCCGGCGCACGAGAAGCTGCGCGCCCTGGTGCGCTGGTCGCTGGAGCGACTGCTGACCAACGAGATGCCGCTGCTGCCCAGCCGCAACTCCACGCTGCGCGCCGTGCTCATGGCCGACAAGGATTACCTCGACGGCCTGGTCACCGTGAGCGACCAGATCGGCGAGTGGATCGTGCAAGCCCAGGCGCAGGGCGTGATCAACCCCACGCTGCCCCCGCTGGTGGTGCTGTACACCCTGTATGCACGCGCCTGCGACCCGGTCGTGACCTTCCTGAAAGAAGGCGGCCAGTATTCCGACGCCGAGATCGTGGACCTGGTGCTGCGCACCTGCTTCGATGGGCTGGTATCGAGGTGAATTGATGGTGACCGCACGCGAAAACGCCCGGCATTCCGGGCGTTTTGCATGAGGGGGCGGCGCATGCCGCCGCCAACTCAGCGCACCAGCAACACCGGCACCTTGCAGTGCGCCAGCACCTGCGTCGTGACGGAGCCCATGACCAGGGTGGCGAGCGCACCATGGCCGTGCGAGCCCATCACCAACAGGTCGTATCGGCCGGAGTCCGCCACCTTGGCAATGGTTTCACCGACCTGACCGACCTTGACGATGGTCTTGGCCTGCACGCCCTGGCGGGAGATGAACTTGAGCACCGGGGCCAGGATCTTGTCGGCTTCCTCGGCGTGGTAGGTGTCCACGGCTTCCTTGCCCAGGGCCGAACGGGCGCGGGCGGGCAGGGGCGCCTGCACGGTGAGCACCGTGTAGTTGTGCTTGGGGCCCAGCAGTTCCTCGTGCGCAGCCAGGTAGGCGAGCATTTTCTTGGTAAAGGCGCTGCCGTCGACAGCGAGCAGGATGTTCATGCAAGTTCTCCTTGTTGGAATGGCAAGACCAGAGTGGCCAGGGTAAGGGGCGCCGGCGATTGTTGTCTTGACCTGTGTCAGGTTTTCTTCCTGCGCTGCACGGGTGGGTGGCCCGTGCAGGCCATCATACGGTTACACAGTAACGGGGCCGGAAGGTTTCCTGTTCTCCATTGCGGGCATAACCCAGCGGGTTGGCCACCACCCGGCATGCAAAGGGGCTGCCATCGGCCCGCGTGCCCTGCACCGTGTAGTCGCTCGGCGCATGCAGGTGACCGTGGATCCATACCTGCGCATGGGGCAGCAGCTCATCGAGCACATTGCAAAAGCCGGCCGTACCCGGCACCACGCCGTAGCGCGGGTCGGCGCTGCGCAGGCTCGGCGCAAAGTGGGTGATGGCCACCGTGGTGCCGTCGAAGGGCGTGGCCAGTGCTTCGCGCAGCCACTCTGTGCACAGCAGCGCCAGCTCGCGCATGGGCTCGGCCAGGAAGGGCTCCCCGTCCTTGGTGCCGCCGGTCTTGCGCAGGTAGTGGTTGGCTGCGCGGAAGGCCTTCTCGCGCAGCTTCAGGCGCCGGGCGAGGTCGGTCACTTGCGCATCGTCCGCCAGCGCGTCGTAGTCGGCCCACAGGGTGGTGGCCACGAAGCGCACGCTGTCCATCACCAGCGTCTCGCGCTCCAGCATGCGGATGCCCAGGCGCTCACAGGTGGCGCGCAGGCGCGCGTGGGCGGTATCGAAGTCGAGCGCGTCGTACTCGTGGTTGCCCGGCACGAACAGCACCGGCGTGGGCCAGCCGGCGAACTGCGGCAGCGGCGAAAAACGCGCCAGGCCAAAGTCCTCGTCCTGCATGCGGCCCCCGTCCTGGTAGGAGCCGATGTCACCGGCCAGCACCAGCAGGTCGCCGCCCGGTGCGGGCTCGGGCATGAAATCGGGGTTGGCTTCGAGGTGCAGGTCGGACAGGATCTGGATTTTCATGGGCTGTGCAGTCTAAGGGGTCTTGCCAGCCGAATGGCCGGGCTCCCCCTGCGGAAACGCGCGCCGTGCCGAACGCGCCAGCGCCGATAGCAGCCAGCCCATGGCCGCCTCCTGCGTGCTGTTGCGGCGCCACAGTGCGTCCACGTGCACGGGCGGCACGTCGAAGGGCAGGTTGCGCTGCACCAGGGCATCCGCGATACCGGTCACCGGTACGAAGTGGCGCGGCAGAACGGTCAGCATGTCCGAACCCGAGACCACGCGGCCCGCTGTGAAGAACTGGTTCACCGTGAGCACCACCCGCCGGCGCCGCCCGAGCGATGCCAGCGCCTCGTCGATGAAGCCGAAGGGCCGGCCCGAAAAGCTCACCAGCATGTGGCGTGCCTCGCAGTAGGCATCCAGCGTGAGGGGCGCATCGGCCAGCGGGTGGCCCTGGCGCATCACGCACATGTATTCGCTGTCGTACAGCCGCCGGCTCTCGAACGACACCATGCCGCCCGACTGCTCGCGCGCAGTGAGGTCGGCCAGCACGGCGGGGAAGTAGCCCACGGCCATGTCGGCTGCCTCTTCCTCCAGCAGCCGGCGCGGGTCGCGCGTCGTCAAGGGCACCACCCGCACCGCGACACCGGGCGCCTCGCTCTCCAGAATCTCCACCAGGCCGGGCACCAGGGTCGCACCCGTGGCATCGGCCATGGCCAGCACGAAGGTGGATTCGGCCGTGGCCGGGTCGAAGCGGCCGGGTGCCAGCGATTCCTGCAACTGCGTGAGCGCATCGCGAATGGGGGGCCACAGGGCCAGTGCCCGGGGCGTGGGCTCCACCCCCTGGCCGCTGCGCACCACCAAGTCGTCGCCGAGCACCTCGCGCAGGCGGCGCATGGCGTTGCTCACGGCTGGCTGGGTCAGCGACAGCTTGTGCGCCGCCTTGGTCAGGCTGCGCTCGGCCATGACCTCGTCAAAGACCCTGAGCAGGTTCAGGTCGAGGGAGCGGAAGTTCAGGCGGCTGGACATGGTTTCAAATCATCACCAATGTGAATACCAATGATTCAACATATAAATTTGAAAGACTAAAGGGTAAACCCTAGTATTGCGACATCGCCCGGCAATGTCGCCAAAAGCGCTCGATAGGGGAACCGAAATGACCAATTTTGTACACGTGGACTATCCAACCGAACACCCTGGCGTGATCCGCGCCGAAAAGGCTGCGGCTGCCCTCAAGGGCATCGCCGCAGGCTTCGACAGTGCCCGTGGCGCTGCCTCCCTGGTGCTGGCCGCCGTGGTCTCCGCCTTGCTGGTGCTGGCCAACCAGGTGGTCGATCGCTGGACCGACGGCCACCTGCTGTCGGCCTGGGTCGTGCTGTGGCTGGTGGCGTTCGCTGCCCTCGCCCTGCTGTCCGCACCGGCCCGCCGTGCCGGTCTGGCCCTGCGCGCCGCTGCTTCCAGCTGGGCCGAAAGCCGCCGCCACGCCGCCGAAGACAGCCGCACTTGGCAGGTCGCTCTGCGCGATCCGCGCATCATGGCCGAACTGAACCATGGGATGAGCGACATCCGCAAGTACTACTGAGTCGGTTAGCTTTTGCGCTGCAAAGCCGTGGCATGCCACGGCTTTTTTGTTGCTGGCGGGGCTGCACCTACAGTACATCACTGCCGTGAATGGCAGTGATTCAAGATATAAACTTGATAACACATGGGGTAAACCCTAAGATTCACTCACTCGCCCGGCAATGTCGCCAAAAGCGCTGATAAAGGGAACCGAAATGACCAATTTTGCACACGTTGACTATCCTACCGAACACTCTGGCGTGATCCGCGCCCAAAACGCTGCCGCTGCCATCAAGGGCATCGCAGCCAGCTTCGACAGCGCCCGTGGCGCGTCCTCCCTGCTGCTGGCAGCCGTCGTCTCCGCCCTGCTGGTGGTCGCCAACCAGGTGATCGACACCTGGAGCGAAGGCCACTTGCTGGCCGCCTGGATGGTGCTGTGGCTGGTGGCATTCGCCGCGCTGGCCCTGCTGTCCGTACCTGCCCGCCGTGCCGCCGCTTCGCTGCGTGCCAGCTTCGCCCGCTGGGTCGAAAGCAATCGCCGGGCGGCCGAAGACCAGCGCACCTGGCAAGTCGCCATCCGCGACCCGCGCATCATGGCCGAGCTGAACCATGCCATGGGTGTGCCCACGTTGAACGACATCCGCGGGTACAACTGAGCGGTCAGCCCGCCGGTCGCCGCGCGCGACCGGTCTGGCTACCCTCGCAATACATTCAAGCCGTGGCGTGTGCCACGGCTTTTTTGTTGCTTCTGGGTTTCTCGCCAACCACCCTGCCAACACTTCGCCAAAGCGCCTGCCGTGAAAAAGCCGCCCGGACCTTGCAGTCGGGGCGGCTTTTTTATGGTGCCGGCAAGCCAGGCACCAGAAATGCCATCAGGCAGCCAGGCGCTTTTCGATGGCAGCCTTGGTGTCCAGCAGGGCTTGGGGCAGGTGGTAGGCCAACTGCTCGAAGTGCGTCGTGTGGAGCTTGAGCTCTTCGGCCCAGGCGGCCTTGTCGATGCTGGTCACGGTGTTGAACTGGGCAGCGCTGAAATCCAGGCCCGTCCAGTTGATCTCGGCGTAGGCAGGGGCCACGCCGAACATGGTCTGCTCGCCCGTGGCCTTGCCTTCCAGGCGGTCGATCATCCACTTGAGCACGCGCATGTTTTCGCCGTAGCCGGGCCAGACGAACTTGCCGGCCTCGTCCTTGCGGAACCAGTTGGTGGTGTAGATGCGGGGCAGGGTGGCGCCCGACGCGGCCAGCTTCTCGCCCAGCGTCAGCCAGTGCTGGAAGTAGTCGCTCATGTTGTAGCCCATGAAGGGCAGCATCGCGAACGGGTCGCGGCGCACCACGCCCTGCTGGCCGGCGGCGGCAGCCGTGGTTTCGGAGCCCATGGTGGCGGCCATGTAGACGCCTTCGGTCCAGTTGCGTGCCTCGGTCACCAGCGGCACCGTGGTCGAACGGCGGCCACCGAAGATGAAGGCGTCGATCTTCACGCCCTTGGGGTCGTCCCAGGCGGGGTCGAGCGCGGGGTTGTTGGTGGCGGCCACGGTGAAGCGGGCGTTGGGGTGGGCGGCCTTGGCGCCGGTCTGTTTGGCGATCTCGGGTGTCCAGTCGTTGCCTTGCCAGTCGATCAGGTGGGCGGGCAGGCCGCCGGTGTCCTTTTCCATGCCTTCCCACCAGACGTCGCCGTCATCGGTCAGGGCGACGTTGGTGAAGATCACGTCCTTGTCCAGGCTGGCCATGCAGTTGGGGTTGGTCAGTGTGTTGGTGCCGGGAGCCACGCCGAAGTAGCCAGCCTCGGGGTTGATGGCACGCAGGCTGCCATCGGCCTGGGGCTTGATCCAGGCGATGTCGTCGCCGATGGTGGTGACCTTCCAGCCGTCGAAGGCATCCGGCGGCACCAGCATCGAGAAATTGGTCTTGCCGCAGGCGCTGGGGAAGGCGGCGGCCACGTGGTACTTCTGGCCTTCGGGGTTGGTCACGCCCAGGATCAGCATGTGCTCGGCCAGCCAACCCTGGTCACGGCCCATGGTGGAGGCGATGCGCAGAGCGAAGCACTTCTTGCCCAGCAGCGCATTGCCGCCGTAGCCCGAGCCGTAGCTCCAGATCTCGCGCGTCTCGGGGTAGTGCACGATGTACTTGGTCTTGTTGCAGGGCCACTTCACGTCGGCCTGGCCGGCGGCCAGGGGGGCGCCCACGGTGTGCACGCAGGGCACGAAATCACCGTCCACGCCCAGCACGTCGTACACAGCCTTGCCCATGCGGGTCATGATCTTCATGTTCACGGCCACATAGGGGCTGTCGGACAGCTCGATGCCCACGTGCGCAATCGGCGAGCCCAGCGGGCCCATGCTGAACGGCACCACGTACATGGTGCGGCCCTTCATGCAGCCATCGAACAGCGGCTGCAGCGTGGTGCGCATCTCGGCCGGCGCCATCCAGTTGTTGGTCGGGCCGGCGTCTTCCTTGGCGGCCGAGCAGATGTAGGTGCGGTCTTCCACGCGGGCCACGTCGGTCGGGTCCGAGCAGGCCAGGAAGCTGCCGGGGCGCTTGGCGGGATTGAGCTTCTGGAAGGTGCCGGCATCGACCAGTTGCTGGCACAGGCGGTCGTACTCTTCCTTGCTGCCATCGCACCAGTAAATGCTGTCGGGCTTGCACAGGGCGGCCATGTCGGCCACCCAGGCGATCAGCCGGGCATTCTTGACGTGCGAGGGGGCGTTGAGATTCAGGCCCTGCATGGTGGGTGCGTTCATCGGGAGCTTCCTAAGTTGAAAAACAGTCTTTTCAAAGGGAGCGTCCCGGGACCCGGGGCGAAAGGCCTGGCGCAGGTGCGGATGCTGAGCGCTGCCTTTGAAAAAACGGCTTTCTTGCTCAGTCGGCGGGCGGGGCGCGGGTCATCCCCACGGGGTGGAGGACGGATTCCACGGATTCCGCGGGTCGGCTGGGATGTCGATTTTATGAATCTACCGCCCGCTTGTCTGTCAGACAGGGTCTAAATCCATGCAAAAATTGCATGGGGTTATGTCTTTCAAATGGGTGCTTCAGGCGCCAGTCGAGCCTACCCAGCGCTCGTAGCCGGCCTTGCGCAGGGCGCAGGCCGGGCAGGTGCCGCAGCCGTAGCCCCAGGCATGGCGCTCGCCGCGCACACCGTGGTAGCAGGTGTGCGATTGCTCCAGCACCACGTCCACCAGCGCCTGCCCGCCCAGGTCCTTCGCCATTTGCCAGGTGTCGGCCTTGTCCAGCCACATCAGCGGGGTCTCGAAGGTGAAGCGCTGGCCCATGCCCAGCGACACGGCCACCTGCAGCGCCTTCAGCGTGTCGTCGCGGCAGTCCGGGTAGCCTGAGAAGTCCGTCTCGCACATGCCGCCCACCAGGGTGTGCAGCCCGCGCCGGTAGCCCACGGCGGCCGCCAGGTTGAAGAACAGCAGGTTGCGCCCGGGCACGAAAGTGTTGGGCAGGCCGGCGGCGGTCATCTGGATCTCGGTCTCGCTGGTCAGCGCCGTGTCGCTGATGCGGCCCAGCACCGCCAGGTCGAGCATGTGGTCCTCGCCGAGCCGGCCAGCCCATTGCGGAAAGCGCTCGCGCACGGCCGCGAGGACGGTCTGGCGGGCCGTGAGCTCGATGTGGTGGCGCTGGCCATAGTCGAAGCCGACGGTCTCGACATGGGCGAAGTGCGTGAGCGCCCAGGCCAGGCAGGTGGTGGAATCCTGTCCACCGGAGAAAAGAACCAATGCGCTTCCGGGTCTCATGGGGCAGCTCCTGGGGGTTGAAGAAAAAAGGACGAAAAAAAGCCCCGCTGCGCGGGGCTGCCATGGACGCGTGTGGGGCGCTCCGTGGCGATCAGGCCATGTTCACGGCGATGAACGCCAGCAAAAACATCATGATGCCGCCCACCACGGGCAGCACGATGGGCATCAGCGGCACCACGTTTTCCACGGCGTCGGCCGGATGCTCTTCAGGGGCGTGGGGGGTATTGTGGTCGGACATGCGGGGCTCCAGATGCTTAAAACTTGCGCAATTCTAGCCGGAGTGGGAGGCAGGACCAACTCCCTCATACGGATTTGCATTCGATCGTATAACTAGGCGGGAGCCGCAGACAGTGCTGTAGCACGGCAAGGCGAACCAACGACGTTATACGGTTGAAGGCAAATCCGTATCAGATCAGCACGGCTTCCATGCCCCCATCGTGCAGGTGTTGCAGCACCTCTTCGATATGGGCCTTGCCCCGCGTCTGCAGCACCAGTTCGATCTCCACATTCTGTGCGGCCAGCATGGTGAAGGCGCGCTGGTGGTGCACCTCCTCGATGTTGGCGCCCGTGTCGGCCACCATGGCCGTGATGCGTGCCAGCACCCCCGGGATGTCGCGCGCACTGACCTTGACGCGTGCCAGCCGGCCCGAGCGCACCATGCCGCGCTCGATGATGGCCGCCAGCAGCAGCGGGTCGATATTGCCTCCGCACAGCACCAGTCCCACCTTCTTGCCCTTGAAGCGCTCGGGGTAGCGCACCAGTGCCGCCAGGCCGGCGGCGCCGGCGCCCTCCACCAGGGTCTTTTCGATCTCCAGCAGCATCAGCACCGCCTGCTCGATGTCGCCTTCGTCCACCAGCACCAGGTCGTCCACCAGGCGCCGGATGATCTCCTGCGTGATCTTGCCGGGCGTGCCCACGGCAATGCCTTCGGCGATGGTCGAGGTGCCCTGCGGGTGCTGCGTGCCCTGGATGGCGTTGACCATGGCCGGGAAGCGCGAGGTCTGCACGCCGATGATCTCGATGCCCGGGCGGATCGCCTTGGCCGCAGTGGCCACGCCCGAGATCAGGCCGCCGCCGCCCACGGCGATCACCAGCGTGTCGAGGTCGGGCACGGCCGCCAGCATCTCCAGCCCCAGCGTGCCCTGGCCGGCAGCCACGGCCTCGTCGTCGTAGGGGTGCACGAAGGTCAGGCTGCGCTCGCTGGCCAGCTGGTAGGCATGGGCGCGCGCCTCTTCGAGGGTGTCACCGTGCAGCACGACCTCGGCACCGAAGCCGCGCGTGCGCTGCACCTTCACGCCCGGTGTGAAGCGCGGCATCACGATCACCGCATGCAGCCCCAGGCGCTGCGCATGGTAGGCCACCCCCTGGGCATGGTTGCCGGCGCTCATGGCGATCACGCCGCGTGCCTGTTCTTCAGCGCTCAGCTGCACCAGCTTGTTGCAGGCCCCGCGCTCCTTGAAGGAGGCCGTGAACTGCAGGTTCTCGAACTTGAGGAACACCTGGGCGCCCACGATCTGGGAGAGCGTCTTGGACTCGACGCAGGGGGTGTCGAGCACATGGCCCCGGACGCGGGCGGCGGCGGCTTGGATGTCGTTGAGGGTCAGCATGGGTGCCATTGTGGCGCCCCGCAGCGCCTTTTGCGACAGGCTCGCTTCACAGGGCGGTGGAATGCCATGCACGGATTCTTGACTCGGTAACCCCTCGGATCACAGTGTGTTACCGGCCCCACGAGGGGCGGGGTGTACCTTTGCGGGTTTACGGAGGTGCCCGCCATCGCCCGTCCAAAGGCTTTTTTCCATTCGTTGACGCTGTCCGCCATGGCGCTGGTTGTGGGCTCTGCGCATGCTCAGGGCGCCCCGTCACCGCGTCCTGCCTGGCCTGAACTGCTGCAGGCCGAACTCACCCAGGTGGCGGCGCAGAACACCGCCGGCATCGGCGTCTACGTGCGCGATCTGGAGAGCGGAATCGCTGTGTCCCATCGCGGCCAGGAGCGCTGGTACCTGGCCTCCACGGTGAAGGTGCCCGTGGCGCTGGCGGTGCTGCAGGCCGTGGAGCGGGGCGACTTCACGCTGGATACCAGGCTGCGCGTGCGTGCTTCCGACTACGTGGACGGTGCGGGCCATACCAACGCCAAGCCCGTTGGGGCGGCGCTGAGCATCCGCTATCTGCTGGAACAGATGGTCATCTACAGCGACAACACGGCTAGCGACATGCTGATCGGGCTGGTCGGCATCCGTGCCGTGAATGCGCTGGTCGAGCAGCTCGTGCCCCGGGGATTCGAGCGCATCACCAGCCTGGCCGACGTGCGCCGCCACGCCTATGGCTACCTCACGCCGCAGGCATCGCACCTGTC
Source organism: Acidovorax sp. LjRoot118 (assembly GCF_964253575.1). Taxonomy (NCBI): domain Bacteria; kingdom Pseudomonadati; phylum Pseudomonadota; class Betaproteobacteria; order Burkholderiales; family Comamonadaceae; genus Acidovorax; species Acidovorax sp. LjRoot118. Next base: position 5,980,111 of record NZ_CAXURB020000001.1, on the reverse strand, counting down.
CGGCCATGACTTCCTGGTGATCAAGCAGCAGCGCAGCGATGCGGACCGGGTGCAGGTGCTGTCGCGCCTGCTGAACGTGCCCGCCGCGTCCTTCCTGCTGCCAAGCGTGGGCGATGCCTTCGAGGCCTACTACGCCAGCGGCCTGAACTCGGGCCGGCTGGATGCCTATGCCGACCTGCTGGAGCTGCTGGTCAACGGCAAGGTGCTCCATGCCGCGCACACCCGCTACCTGCTGTCGGTCATGGAGAGGGTGCAGACGGGGGTCCACCGCGTGCAGGCAGGCCTGCCCAAGACGGCTCGCTTTGCGCACAAGACCGGCACGCAAAGGGCGCGCACATGCGACTCCGGATTGGTCACTGTCCCACGCCTGGGCCGCGACCAGCGGGTTATCGTGGTTGCCTGTACGCGTGGAGAGCTGTCCAGCGCGCGTTCAGACCGTGCCCTGCGCGACGTGGGGGCGGCCCTGTGCAACTCTGGCCTGCTGACCGACGGAAGAACCCATGACCCAGAGTGCCCTCCCGTTGCGCGCGTGGTGCACCGCGCTGATCCTGGCGAGCGCTAGCCTGACGGCGCATGGCGCCGCGTGGAGCGACGCGCTGCGCCAGCAGATCGAAAAAATCGACCAGGCCACGCCGGGGCAGCTCGGGGTCTACGTCAAGCGGCTGGACACTGGCGAGGTGCTGTCTTACCAGGCTGACCGGCCCTGGTACCTGGGCTCCTCGGCCAAGCTGCCGGTGGCCATTGCCCTGCTGCAGGAGGTCGAGCAGGGAAAACACAGCCTTGCCGAGCAGGTGACGTTGCAAGACACGGACAAGGTTGACGGCTCGGGCAACGTGGTCTGGAACAAGGCCGGCACCCGCTACCGCTTGGACGCATTGCTCAAGCGCATGCTGATGGAGAGTGACAACACCGCCGCCAACATGCTGATCCGCACCATCGGCGACGACACGCTCAACCGCCGCGCGCGCGACCTGCTCGGTGCCAAGGGGGTCGAGCGCATCACCGATTTCACGCAGGTGCGCTACGACGTGTATGCCGAGTTGCACCCCGGTGCGCGCAAGATGGCCAACATGGACCTGGTGCGGCTGGCTTCCGCACCGATGGGGCCGAAGCGCGTGGATGCGCTGGCGCGCACCATCGACGTGGCCACGACCGACTTGCGCGTGAAGACCATGGACGAGGCCTACGCCCGGTACTACGCGCGCGGGCTCAATTCCGCACCGCTTACGTCCTACGGCGGCATGCTGGAAAAGCTGGTCACCGGCAAGCTGCTCTCGCCCGCGCACCAGCAGCGCCTGTTCACCGACCTGAAGTACGCCACCTACGACGCCTACCGGCTCGAAGCCGGCCTGCCGCGCAGCGAGCGCTTCATCCACAAGACGGGCACCCAGCTGCACCGCGCCTGCCACATGGGCGTGGTCAACCCGCAAGACGGCGGCCGTGCCGCCATCGTGGTGGCCACCTGCGCCGAGGACCTGGACGAGCATGGCGAGGCCGGCAGGGCCTTCGAGCAGATCGGCCGGGCCCTCACGCAGACCTTCTTTCCGGGCAAGAAGCCCGGCCGCTGAAGCCCTACTGCGCGCAGACGCGCAGCACCTCGCTGCCGTAGGCTTCCAGCTTCTTGGCACCCATGCCGCTGATGCCCTGCAGGTCTTCCAGGGTGGCAGGGTTGCGCTCGGCGATGGCCGCCAGGGTGGCGTCGTGGAAGATCACGTAGGCCGGCAGGTTGTGCTCCTTGGCCACCTCGGCGCGCCAGGCCTTGAGGTTGATGAAGCGCACCTGCGCATCGGGCCCCAGGTTGGCGGCGGCGGCCGGTGGCGCGCTGCCCTTGCGGGTGCGCTTGGCTGGCGCGGCCGACACCGACTCGCGCAGTTGTACCGGTACCTCACCCTTGAGCACGGCGCGCGAGCCTTCGGTGAGGCACAGGGTGTCGAAGCTGTGGCCGCTGTCGAGCATCACTTTCTGCAGGCCCAGGGCGCCGGTGGCGATCAACTGGCGTAGCACGCCGCGCAGCTGGGGCTCTGACAGGTCGGCCCCGATGCCGAAGGTGGAGATCTTCTCGTGCCCGAACTGCAGCACCTTCTCGGTCTGCTTGCCGCGCAGGATGTCCATGATGTGGCCGGCACCAAAGCCGATGCGGCTGACCTGCTGCACCCGGTAGATGGTGGACAGCAGCTTGCGCGCCGCGTCGGTCGCATCCCAGATGGCGGGGGGCGTGAGGCAGTTGTCGCAGTTGCCGCAGGGGGTGGACGCTTCGCCGAAATAGGCCAGTAGCCGAACACGCCGGCAGTCGGTGGCTTCGGCCAGGGCCAGCAGCGCGTCGAGCTTGCCGCGCAGCGCCTGCTTGAACTCCTCGCCCGCGGGGCTCTCGTCGATCATGCGGCGCTGGTTGACCACGTCGTTCAGGCCGTAGGCCATCCAGGCATCGGCGTTCAGGCCGTCACGCCCGGCGCGGCCGGTCTCCTGGTAGTAGCCCTCGATGTTCTTGGGCATGTCCACGTGCGCCACGAAGCGCACGTCCGGTTTGTCGATGCCCATGCCGAAGGCGATGGTGGCCACCATCACGATGCCTTCTTCGCGCAGGAAGCGGTCCTGGTTCTTCTGGCGCACCTTGGTGTCAAGGCCTGCGTGGTAGGGCAGGGCGGTGAGGCCCGCGTCGCTCAGGGTCGAGGCCAGTTCCTCCACGCGCTTGCGCGACTGGCAGTACACCACGCCGGCTTCGCCCGCGTGCTCGCGCTCGATGAAGCGCAGCAGCTGTGTGGTGGCGTCCTTCTTTTCCTCGATGCGGTAGCGGATGTTGGGGCGGTCAAAGCTGCTGATGAACAGCCGCGCGTCCTCGAGCTGCAGGCGCTCGATGATGTCGGCGCGCGTGAGGTCGTCGGCCGTGGCGGTGAGCGCGATGCGCGGCACGCCGGCATAGCGCTCGTGCAGCACCGTGAGTGCGCGGTACTCGGGGCGGAAGTCGTGGCCCCACTGGCTCACGCAATGCGCCTCGTCGATGGCGAAGAGCGACAGGTGCCCCTCGTTGTAAAGGCTGTCGAGCAGGCCCAGGAAGCGCGGCGTGTTCAGCCGCTCGGGTGCCGCGTAGAGCAGCGTGATGGCACCGGTCTGCAGGCGAAATTCCACGTCCTGCGCCTCGTCGAAGCTCAGCGTGGAGTTCAAAAAGGCGGCATCCACCCCCGCCTCGTGCAGGGCACCGACTTGGTCGTGCATCAGCGCGATCAGCGGCGAGATGACGATGGTCACCCCGCGGCCCTGCTGCTGGCGCACGATGGCCGGCACCTGGTAGCACAGCGACTTGCCGCCGCCCGTGGGCATGAGCACCAATGCGTCGCTGCCGCCGATCACGTGCTCGACGATGTCCTGCTGGGGGCCCCGGAACTGCTCGTAGCCAAAGACGTCGTGCAGGACGGTGTGGGCGGGTGACGGGGCGGATGACAAAGGACGAGAAGACAAACGAATACTCGGGTTTAAGGGCCGTTGGCGCTTTTTCAGCAAGCGATGGCAGCCAGTTGTATCAATGGGGCCTGGCAGATGCCATTTGGCCTGTTGCGCGGCAGGCGCATATTGTGCGCTGCATGCGGGGCGCGGCCGCACTTTCTACAATAGGGGGATGCAAGCCCTCCACTACACCCGCGCCCAGCAGCTGCCCGACATCCTCGCCCAACGCATCGCCATCCTCGATGGCGCCATGGGCACCATGATCCAGCGCTTCAAGCTGGGCGAGGCGCAGTACCGGGGCGAGGGCTACACCGGCCCCGGCGGTGCGGGCGACCGGTTCAAGGACTTTCCGCGCGACGTCAAGGGCAACAACGAGCTCTTGAGCCTCACGCGGCCCGATGTGATCAGCGACATCCACGAGCGCTACCTGGCCGCCGGTGCCGACCTGATCGAGACCAACACCTTCGGCGCGACCACCATCGCGCAAGAGGACTACAAGATGGCCGACCTGGCGCGCGAGATGAACCTCAAGTCGGCGCAGTTGGCCCGCGCCGCCTGCGACAAGTACAGCACGCCCGACAAGCCGCGCTTCGTGGCCGGCGCCCTGGGCCCCACGCCCAAGACGGCCAGCATCAGCCCCGACGTGAACGACCCCGGCGCGCGCAACGTCGACTTCGAGCAGCTGCGCGCCGCCTACTACGAGCAGACCGAGGCGCTGGTCGAGGGCGGCAGCGATGTGCTGCTGGTCGAGACCATCTTCGACACCCTGAACGCCAAGGCCGCTCTGTTTGCCATCGACGAGTATTTCGAGAACAGCGGCCAGCGCCTGCCGCTGATCATCAGCGGCACCGTCACCGATGCCTCGGGACGCATCCTCTCGGGCCAGACCGTGACGGCCTTCTGGAACAGCGTGCGCCACGCGCGCCCGCTGGCCATCGGCCTGAACTGCGCCCTGGGCGCCACGCTGATGCGCCCCTACATCCAGGAACTGAACCGCGTGGCGGGCGATACCTTCATCAGCTGCTACCCGAACGCCGGCCTGCCCAACCCCATGAGCGACACCGGCTTCGACGAGACGCCCGAAGTTACGAGCCGGTTGGTGCACGAGTTCGCGGCCGAGGGGCTGGTGAACATCGTCGGTGGATGCTGTGGCACCACGCCCGACCACATCGGCGCGATTGCGCGCGCTGTGGAGACGGTACCGGCGCGCCGCATGTTCTACGCCGCCGAGGCCTGAAAACCGGGGCCTTTGCGCCCGATCTGTACGAAAATCGGGCAGGGGCGACGGGTCTTCCGTTGCCCTGCGCCATGCCAACGTGGCATTTTGGATCGCAGCCAAGTGTTCTGGCCGCGGCCGTGCTTTCTTGCCTGCCCCATGCTGACCGACTCCCCCGCCTTGCCCTCCGACGCCGAAATAACTGCCCATGCGGGGAGCCCCAGCGGCGCCGACCGCGAGGCCATCAAGCTCGAAAAACGCCTGGTGCGCCAGGTAAGCCAGGCGATCACCGACTTTGGCCTGATCGCCGATGGCGACAAGGTCATGGTCTGCGTCTCGGGCGGCAAGGACAGCTACGGCATGCTCGACGTGCTGCGCATGCTGCAGCAGCGCAACGGCCACCGCTTCGAGCTCGTCGCCGTCAACCTCGACCAGAAGCAGCCGGGCTTTCCGGCCCAGGTGCTGCCCGGGTACCTCGCGGAGCTGGGCGTGCTCTTCCACATCGAGACGCGCGACACCTACAGCGTGGTCAAGCAGCATGTGCCCGAGGGCAAAACGATGTGCAGCCTGTGCAGCCGCCTGCGCCGGGGCATCCTCTACCGCGTGGCCGACGAGCTGGGCTGCACCAAGATCGCGCTGGGCCACCACCGCGACGACATGCTGCAGACCTTCTTTCTCAACATGTTCTTCGGCGGCAAGCTCAAGGGCATGCCGCCCAAGGTGCAGAGCGACCGGGGCGATCACGTCATTATTCGCCCGCTGGCCTATGTGGCCGAAGCCGATCTCACGCGCTGGGCCGAGCTGCGCGAATTTCCCATCATCCCCTGTACCCTGTGCGGCAGCCAGGAGAACCTGCAGCGCAAGCAGATCGGGCAGATGCTGCGCGACTGGCAGCAGCTGTACCCCGGCCGCATCGAGAACATGGCCGTGGCGCTGCGCAACCTGGTGCCCTCGCACTTCATGGACCCGCGCCACTTCGACTTCCAGGGCCTGGTGGCCAACGGCGTGGCCGATGCCGATGGCGACAAGGCCTTCGATGGCGAGCAATTCCCGCAGGCCATCGCCATGCCGGTGCCGCGCTGAACCCCACACAACCCGATTGGATGGCCCCCCGATGACCGCCCTCAAAGCCCCTGAACTGCTGCTGCCCGCCGGCTCGCTCGACAAGATGCGCGCAGCCTACGATTTCGGTGCCGATGCCGTGTACGCGGGCCAGCCGCGCTACTCGCTGCGCGCGCGCAACAACGAGTTCCGCCTGGAGCAGATCCGCCAGGGCATCGCCGAGGCGCATGCGCGCGGCAAGAAGTTCTTCGTGACCAGCAACCTGATCGCGCACAACGACAAGATCCGTACCTACCTGCGCGACATCGAGCCCGTGATCGACATGAAGCCCGACGCCCTGATCATGGCCGACGCCGGCCTCATCATGATGGTCAAGGACAAGTGGCCCGATGTGCCGGTGCACCTCTCGGTGCAGGCCAACACCACCAACTGGGCGGCCGTGAAGTTCTGGCAGAAGATGGGTGTGGAGCGCGTCATCCTCTCGCGCGAGCTGAGCCTGGACGAGATCGCGCAGATCCGCCAGGAATGCCCGGACATGGAGATCGAGGTATTCGTGCACGGCGCGCTGTGCATCGCCTATTCGGGCCGCTGCCTGCTCAGCGGCTACTTCAACCGCCGCGACCCGAACCAGGGCACCTGCACCAACGCCTGCCGCTGGGGCTATGCCACGCATGGCGCCGATGTGGACCCGACCACGGGCGAAGCCGTGGCGCAGAAGATGGAGGCCGGCTTCGACTTCGCCACCGCCCAGCAGGAGGCCGAGCAGTCGTTCTCTACCTGTGGCGACGGCGCACGCCACCCGGCGGCCGACCAGGTCTATCTGCTCGAAGACCTGGGCCGGCCCGGCCAGCTCATGCCCATCATGGAAGATGAGCACGGTACCTACATCCTCAACAGCAAGGACCTGCGCGCCGTGGAGCATGTGGCGCGCCTGGCGCAGATCGGCGTGAATTCGCTCAAGATCGAAGGCCGCACCAAGAGCCTGTACTACGTGGCGCGCACCGCGCAGGTGTACCGCCGCGCCATCGACGACGCCGTGGCCGGCCGGCCCTTCAACCCCGAACTGCTGGTCGAGCTCGAAGGCCTCTCGAACCGCGGCTACACGGGCGGCCTGCTTGAGCGCCGCCCGAGCCAGGACTACCAGAACTACCTCAGCGGTCATTCGGCCACCCAGCGCAGCCAGTTCGCGGGCGAAGTGCTGGGCGCCGACGGCCAGGACGCCGTGGGCCTCGTCGGCGACTGGGTGCAGGTGGAGACCAAGAACCACTTCGCCGTGGGCGACCTGCTGGAGGTGGTGCACCCGAGCGGCAATGTGCAGTTGCGGCTCGAGCGCATGCACGACATGCACGGCCAGCCCGTGGCCGTGGCCCAGGGCAATCCGGTGCGTGTGTGGATTCCGCTGCCCGCGCGCTATGCGGGCGCCCTGCTGGCGCGGGTGGTGGAGCAGCCGGCCTCCGCGCCCGAACTGGTGGCCTGAGCATGCGACTGCGCTCTGTCTGCTCTGTGGCCGTAGGGCTCGCCGGGTCGGCCCTGTGGGTGCACGGCGCGGCGGCGCAGCAGACGGCACCCGAGGTGCGCCACGTGCAAGGCTCGTGGGTCAACCTGCGCGAGGCCCCGCGCGCCGATGCGCGCGTGCTGGCCCAGGTGCCCGCCAACACCGTGCTGCAGCAGTTGGCCGAGCGCGATGGCTGGTGCGAGGTGTCCTACCGCGGCGATCCGCGCCTGAATGCCGGCGGCAAGGGCGCACTGGCTTCCCCCCTGCCGCTGCAGGCGCACGTGGCCTGCAACCTGCTCGCGCCGGCACCCCTGGCGCTGGTGCAGGCAGCGAAAGACCCGGCACGCGCCTTCTGGGTGGCGCCGTCGCCCAAGCGGCTGCGCGCCTATGGCAATGCCTTGCCCCGCCCCGCCGCGTTGCAGATGCCGGCACTGATCAAGACCCATGCGTTGGGGGCCGAGGTGCGCTATCCGGCCCGGCCCGAGTTCGAGGCCGCCAAGCGGCTGCTGCGCGCCGGCGTACTGCTCGACCCAACGAACGAGATCGCGCGCGGCAAGCCGGTGGACCCGGTGGCCGATATCAGCATCCCGGGGGTACGCCTGGCGCTCAAGCCCATCGCGCCCTCGCGTTTCAAGCGCCATGGCGAGGTGGCGCTGCTGCACGACACCGAGGCCGATGGTCTGGCGGCGGTGGCGGGCAGCCGCCTTGCAGTTGTCCCCACGGATGTGCCCATGGGCGGCCACAACCGCCACAACGGCCCGGAGATCGAATTCGTCACGGGTTTCTGGGACGTGGGCGCGGCCTATCTTGTCTTCGATCCTCCGCTCACGATCTACGCGATCACGCACCAGGGCTTGGTGGGCGCGCAGGGCCTGCGCAAGCGCACCTGGATGATCGACAACGGGGATTTCTATTGCGGGGGCCACTACACCGGCCCCGGGTTCGAAGACCCGCCCGCCGGCGGTGGCGACGAATTGGTCAACGTGAAGGGCTATGCACGCCTGTCTGACACGGCCCAGGTTCTCACCCGCCTGGTAACCGCCACAGCCCTGCCCGCCAGCGCGGTAGCCGTGCAGGCGCGGCGCCACCCCAAGGAATGGACCATTGCGGCCAGCCCTCCCGAGGTGCCCCAGCCCGTGCGCATCCAGACCGCCGTGGTGGCCTACGAGATCGACCTCGACCGCGACGGCATTGCCGACATCCTGCGCATCGAGATTCCGTCCAAGGGCGAGATGTCGGGCCAGCCGGTATTCACGCACCACTGGTACCTCAACGTCGGCGGCCAGTGGTTCGGGGCCGGCCACTGGGTGGACCAGGAATGCACCTGACCAGCCGGGGCTGAGCAGGCGGGGTCAGCCAGCGCGCGCCGGCTGGCGCAGCAGTGCTGCCAGCACCAGCGTTTCGGCCAGGACCTCGAAAACCTCCTCGAAGGTTGCCAGCTCCGGGGGCACCCCGGGCCACTGGTCGACCGCAATCGCCCACAGGCCCATCAGCAGGCCGGCCCACATCAGCGCCTGCGTGCTGCGGTGGACGAGAGCCCGGTGCAGCCAGGCCAGGGTGGCCGCACCGACCACGCCCACGGCCAGCATCGGTGCCTCGCGCACCCAATGCGAATGGCAGGCGGTGGTCCATTCGATGCAGCGGAATTTCCACAGTTCGTGCAGCATGAACTGCTCGTCCAGCGCCAGCGCGCCAAAGGCCAGCACCAGCCAGATCCCCAGTGGCCGGGGCAGGGCGCGTTCGGCGGTCAGCCGCAGGGCGGTGACACCCAGCGTGAGCAGCAGGGCGCTTGACAGCCAGGAGGCTGGGGATGCGTCGGAGCGCAAGGCGCGCTCCCAACTGGGCGCGAACAGGCAGGCGCTCAGCAGCAGGAAGCCGGCCACTGCGGCAAGCACGGCCGGAGCGACCCAGGCATGGGGTGGTGGTGCAGGCGAGGGTGGGAGGGTCATGGTGGCGAGGGCTGGCCGAATTCTGACGCAGGCAGGGGGCCCCGGGTGCGGCCGCCCTGTTCATCGGCACTGAATCGCTCCAGAATCAGGCGTCTACCCACAGTCACGCATGGCCACCCCCATCGACTCCTCCCGCCCTGGCGCCTTGCCGCCCGTGGCCCAGTTCCTTGCCGAGGCAGCGCTGCAGCGGCAGTCCTCGCTGCTCGGGCTGGACAAGCCGACTACAGTGCGTGCGCCGGTTCCGGTGGCTGACCCAACAGGGAGCCCTGTGCCGTCGCCTTCCGCTACGCCGGTTCCTCCTTCGGCACCAGCAGCGGCCTCGGCCGACAAGGCCAGTATCTCGGCCCAGGCGCGCGGCCAGCTGGGCGCAGGGTTTGACCCGCGCCAGGCCCTGCCCGCCGGCGGCGCGGGTGCCAGCGCGGCGGCGCGGACCTCGCTGCCGATGCTGCCGCCTGCGGGGGCGCCCTTGGCGGCGTCCCAGGCTGTACCGGCCACCGGCACGGCGCAGCTCGCTGCGGCCATCTGGCCCGCCGAGGGCCTCGACGCCCCCGTGCTGCGCATGGTGAGCGCCATGGTGGCGCAACTGACCGGGGGCGGCGGCATGCCGCAGCGGGTGGTCGCCGCCCAGCCCTGGCCCGTGGGCCTGGCCCATGCACTCGAAAGAGGCGACGCCGAACCCGGGCAACCGCCGCTGCAGACCTGGCTGGTGCGCCAGGGCACGGTGCAGACTCCCGAAGGGCCGCGCGGCTTTGCACTGACCCTGCGCATGCCCGTGCCCTGGATGGCATCGCAGTCGGCACCCTCTGCCGTGGCATCGCCTCCGCCGGCGCCGCTGCAGCTACCGTTCTCCGGTAACGCGCAGTCCTTGCAATCGGGGGTGTTTGCGCTGGTGCTGCAGGGGCCGGAGGCGGTCGCTGCGCGCACCAGCGCGCTGCTGGTGCTCGACTTCCAGGCCCAGTTGCCCGCCGCGGTCTACGGCCGTGAAATGCTGCTGCCGCAAGCCCAGCGCATGGACCCCTGGACGCAGATGGCCGTGCTGCAGGCCAGCGGCCACCTGCCCACCGAGGAAGCCCGCGAGCGCGACCGGCCGCTGTGCGAAGTATCCGGCTGCCCCTACGCGGGGCGGTCCCCCTGCGCGCAGCCGTTCTGCCTGGCCCTGCGCTGGGTGGAGCCCGTCGTCCCCGTCCGGCCGGCCGGTCCCGGGGCCTGAAGTCTCAGCCAGCGAACTGGCTGTCCCGCACATCGCCCACACTACGGCGTATCTCGCCGTGGCGTGCGCGCGTGATCGGGTAGGCCAGCAGCAGCGGTATCGCGAGTGCCAGGCACAGCGCGGGCAGCGGGCCGGTCATGAGCCGTATGCCGCCCAGCGCCTGGGCCGACTGGGCCACGTTGGGCACGTAGTGCGTCAGGTCGAGCACGGCCGCAACGACCACCGTGGCCAGGGTGCGCGCGATCTTGTCCACCAGGCCGAACAGGCCGTAGTACATGCCGGTGGTGCGCTCGCCTGCGAGCATGTGGCCGTGGTCGATGGTGTCGGGCACCATCGCGAACGGCACGATCCAGTGCGCACCCATACCGATGCCGATCAGCGCCAGCACGACCGGCACGGCCCCCTGCTGGCCCGGTCCGATCCAGTACAGCGCCAACAGGCCGGTGGCGCTGAACACCAGGCCCAGCAGGTAGGCACGGTTCTTTTCCCAGCGGTCCACCACGCGCTTCCAGACGAACAGCGAGATGCCCACGACGCCCAGCAGGATGGCCATGAGCCGCGGCAGGTCGCCCTGCGTGCCCTGCAACTGGTAGATGACGAAGTAGGCCAGCGCGCCCTGCACCAGCGTCAGGCCCAGGCGCACCAGGCCGGCGGCGCTCACCAGCAGCAAGAAGGGCCGGTTGCGCAGCGTGCCCAGCAAGGTGCGGCGCACCGAGTCCCAGGCGGGTGCCGGATCGGCCGCAGCCTCTTCGGCCGCGGGTTCCCGCACGCGCCAGGCCACCACGGCCACCGCCATGCCGGCGGCCAAGCCGAAGCAGGCGCCCGCCAGCGCATAGCCCGTGCGCGCATCGGGCGCGGCACGCACCAGCACCGGCATCAGCACGCTGCCCGCGAAGAAGCCGAGCAGTGCACCGAGGGACGCAAAGGCCGTGAGGCTGGTGCGCTCGTCGTAGTCGCGCGTGAGGTTGGCGGCCATGGCCTGGTAGGGCAGTTGCACCAGTGTCATCAGCGTGTCGAACAGCGTGTAGGTGATGGCGATCCACAGGAACGCCGCGACGGGCGAGAGGCCCGGCGGCACCATCCACACCGCAGCTGACACCACGGCCAACGGAATGGCGCCGTAGATGAGGTACACCCGGTGGCGGCCCCAGCGCGAGCGCGTGCGGTCCGTCACCCAGCCGAACAGCGGGTCGTTGACGGTGTCCCAGACCTTGCCCACCAGCAGCGCGGCGCCGGCCACGGCCGGCGGCACCAGGGCCACGTCCGTGTAGAAGATCATGAGCAAGAAACCCATGGCGGCGATCAGCATCTGCAGGCCCACATTGCCCACGGCATAGCTGAGCTTGGTGCCCAGCGTGAGCGTGGTGGTGGTTGCCTGCGCGGGGGTGGGCCCGCTCACAGTGCGTGCGCCAGTTCGGCCACGGGCTCCTCGGCGTTCAGCATGGCGCGCACTTCGCGCCGCAGCATCTTGTTGAGGAAGCTGCGCGGGATCTCGGGCACGATGTGCACGCGGTCGGGCTGCATCGCCACGGGCAGGTTCTCGCCCAGGTACTCGGTGATGTCGTGCTCCAGCGCGCGCCAGCTGTGCTCGGTGCGCCAGCTCTGGCGCAGGCTCACCACCAGCACGGCCTGCTCGCCATGCTGCACCAGGCAGCATTCCTTGACGGCGGGGTGCTGGTGCGTGACCTCTTCCACCTCGCGCGGATTGAGCATGCGGCCACCTTTGTGCACGCGGTCGGCATTGCGGCCCAGCACGTGCAGGTAGCCTGCCTTGTCGAAATAGCCCGTGTCGCCCATCACCACCCAGCCATCGCGCAGGGTCTCGGCCGTCTTCTCGGGGTCGTGCCAGTAGCGCTCGAAGCTGACCGGCGTCTTCACCGTGATGAGGCCTGTGGAGCCCAGGGGCAGGGGGGTAAAGTCGTCATCGCGCACCACCACCTCCACCCCAGGCATGACGCGGCCCACGGAGGACAGGATGTCCAGGCTGGCGGGCGCGCCGCTCGCGTCCACATGTTCGTGCGGCAGCAGCCAGGTAATGGGCGGCAGCGCCTCCAGGCAGCCGTAGCCCTGCTGGAAAATGGGTCCGAAGTGGCGGATCGCCTCGGCGATCTTGGGCGCGGGCATCATCTCCGAGCCATAGGGCACGTGCGTGAGCGAGGCCAGGCGGTAGCGTGGCAGCTCCGGGTCGTCCAGCAGGTCGATGATGGCCGATGGCGAGAGAAAGGCGCGCGAAACCTTGTGCCGCGCGATCAGCCCGGCCAGCGTGGCCGAGCGGAAGTTCTCGGGCATCACCAGCACCGCGCCCGAGAGCAGCGTGGGCAGCACCAGGCCCGAGCCCGGCCCCGTCAGCGGCAGGCCCAGCATGTTGATGTCCTGGCCGCTGGCGGGGGGCGTGAAGTTGATCGACTGCGCGATGAAGCGCACGCTGTCCAGGTACTTGCGGTGGGTATAGCCGATGGCCTTGGGCAGCCCCGTGGTGCCCGAGGTCATGTGCAGTGCGAACACCTCGTCCTCGTGCACCTTGGCCGTGCCGCGCGTGGGCGTGGCCTGGGCCAGCGCGTCCTCGTAGGGCTTGCCCAGGGCCAGGATGTGCAGGCCGGGCATGCGCTCGCGCACGGTGGCCAGAATGGGTTCGCTCAGCGCCGGGTCGTGGATGAACACGGTGGGCTTCACGCGCAGCAGCGTATCGAGCGCCGCCTGCGCCGACAGGTGCTTGTGGAAGCTGGCGAAGATGGTGCCGTTTTCGAACGTGGCCAGGCGCGTCTCGTACTGCTCGCCGGTCTCGGGCAACCAAGTGAAGACGATGTCGCCCTGTTTCACGCCCTGCGACTGCATCCAGCCGTGCAGGCGCAGCACGCGCTCGTGCAGCTGCTTGTAGGTCAGGGTGCCGCGCCGGTCGATGAGGGCGCGTTTGTTGCCATGCAGGCGGTAGGCCAGGCGGGCCACCGCACGGGCGGTGCGCAGGCGGCTCAGCAGGAAGCGCGCCACGGCGCTGCGCAGGGAGGGAAGGGCCACCGTTGTCTCCTGGTTGGGCGTGATGCCAGGCAGTCTCCCATGCACCTTCCGGGGCAAACATTTCCATTTGTTGGCGCTCGTATCCGCCTGTTTCAGGCAACGCCAAGCGGTCGCTTCATGCCGACAACAGGCACCAACGCGGTTGCGCAGCGTCGCCCGCGCGCAACAGCCTCTTCCGCAGGAGCGCCTGCAATGAAAAAACCGCCAGTGCCGGGTGCGGCGTTGGCGGTTGGCTTCGAATGAGGGCGGTCGGGTGGGCCGCTTCAGTTCTGGATAGAGCAGGGACTCAAGGGTACAGGCCGCGCATTTCGCGGGCGTGCAGAATGCGCTGGCAGGCCACGATGAAGGTGGCGGTGCGCAGGCTCACCTTGTGCTCCTGGGCCACCTGCCACACGCCGGCGAAGGCGTCCTGCATGATGCGCACCAGGCGGGCGTTGATCTCGTCCTCGCTCCAGAAGAAGCTGGAGAAATCCTGCACCCATTCGAAGTAGCTCACTGTCACACCGCCGGCGTTGGCGATCACGTCGGGAAGCACCAGCACGCCCTTGTCGTGCAGTATGTCGTCGGCCTCGGGGGTGGTGGGGCCATTGGCGCCCTCGATCACCAGCTTGGCCTTGATCTGGCCGGCGTTGTGCTCGGTGATCTGGCCTTCCAGCGCGGCGGGGATCAGGATCTCGCAATCCACCCCCCAGAACTCTTCGGGCGCCATGGTGTCGGCGCCGGCAAAGCCGCCCACGCCACCGCGGATCTTCACGTGCGCCAGCAGGGCCGGCACATCGAGGCCCTTGCCGTTGAAGATGGTGCCGGTGTGGTCCTGCACGGCCACCACCTTGGCGCCGGCTTCGGCAAACAGCTTGGCGGCGATGCCGCCGACGTTGCCGAAGCCCTGCACCGCCAGGCGGGCGCCTTCGAGTTGCAGGCCGGTGAGCTTGGCGGCTTCGACACCTACGGTGAACACGCCGCGGCCGGTGGCTTCCACGCGGCCCAGCGAGCCGCCCAGGTCCACGGGCTTGCCGGTAACCACGCCGGTGGCGGTGGAGCCGGTGTTCATCGAGTACGTGTCCATCATCCAGGCCATGATCTGGCCGTTGGTGTTCACGTCGGGTGCCGGGATGTCCTTGGTGGGGCCGATGATGATGCCGATCTCGCTGGTGTAGCGGCGCGTCAGGCGTTCCAGTTCACCCATGGAGAGCTTCTTGGGGTCCACGCGGATGCCGCCCTTGGCACCGCCGTAGGGCACGTTCACCGCCGCGTTCTTGATCGACATCCAGGCCGACAGGGCCATCACTTCCGACAGTGTCACGTCCTGGTGGAAGCGCACGCCGCCCTTGCCGGGGCCACGCGAGGTGTTGTGCTGCACGCGGTAGCCCTCGAAGTGGGCGATGGTGCCGTTGTCCAGCTCGATCGGCACGTCCACGATCAGCGCGCGCTTGGGGCGCTTGAGGGTTTCCACCCAGCGGGCCAGATGCCCCAGGTAGGGCGTGACGCGGTCCACCTGCTGCAGGTAGATGCCCCAGGGCCCGAGGTTGTCGGCCTGCAGGTACGAAGGCAGGGTGTGGACGGCGCCCAATTTGGAGGGGGTGGCCGGCGCGCCGGAAGATTGCGACATGGTGAATTTCCTTGTGGGATAAGTTCAAGCCACGAAGCTTATTCCTGCCCCGCAAGCCTGTCCAAGGCCGGAGTGTTACAGGATTATGCAATCGGCGCATAACCTTGAAAAGTCGATCCTGGCCTTCGCCGAGTCAGTGCAAAGGGGTCGTGCCAGTGCCCCTTCGCGACAGGCAGGGCCGCCTCACTCCACCTTGAAGTCCGCCAGCAGCGGATCGCCCGGCGGATAGCGCAGGTCCAGGTTCTGCAGCACCTGGCGCAGCACGGTGGCGATCATCAGGTTGCGGTGGGTCTTGGAGTCGGCCGGCACGATGGTCCACGGCGCCCAGGGTGTGTGCGTGGCGTTGAGCAAGGTGTCGTACGCCCGGCGGTAGTCCTTCCACTGCTTGCGCACTTCGATGTCGCCCATGCTGAACTTCCAGTGCTTGGCGGGGTCGTCCAGCCGCTCCTGCAGGCGCAGGCGCTGCTCCTCGGGGCTGATGTGCAGCAGGAACTTGAGCACGATGGTGCCCGTCTCGCTGAGCATGCGCTCGAAATCGTTGATGTGGGCCAGGCGCTGCTGTTGCTGTTCGGGCGTGATCCAGCCGTTGACCACGGGCACCAGCACGTCCTCGTAGTGGCTGCGGTTGAAGACCGTGATGTCGCCCGCCTGCGGCACCTGCTGGTGGATGCGCCAGAGGTAGTCGTGCGCACGCTCGGTCTCGGTGGGGGCCTTCCAGCCCACGGTGTGCACGCCCAGGGCGCTCATGCGGCCGAACACGCCGCGGATGGTGCCGTCCTTGCCCGAGGTGTCGGTGCCCTGCAGCACCACCAGCAGCTTGTAGCGCTTGTCGGCATAGAACAGGTTCTGCAACTCGTCGAGCTCCAGCGCCAGCGCTTCGACGGCAGCCTTGTCCTCGGCCTTGCTGCCCAGCGAGAACGGCTTGGCACCCGGGTCCCAGTCGGCCAGGGCAGAGGTCTTGCCTTTCTTGCCGCCCGCCTTGGGCTGCCAGGCCGACCAACGCTCGCCGAAGGCCTTGCTGCTGCTCTGGAAGGGAGGGGTCATGGTGTGCATCTCCAGTGGTTTGAAAGGGGGTATCAATGGTTGCCGTGGGCCATGCGGTAGGCCATGGGGGTCTGGCCTACCGCATGGGTAAAGGCCCGGTGCAGGCCGGCCTCGCTGGCAAAGCCCAGGTCCTGGGCGATGCGCTTGAGCGGATGGCGGGTCTGGCACAGGGCATCTGCGGCCTGCCGCAGCTTGATGCGGCGCATCCAGTGTGCCGCAGACAGGCCCGTGTGCGCACGCACCCGCCGCGCCAGGGTGCGGGTGGACAGGTGCATGGCCGCCGCCAGGTCGGCCAGGCACAGGCCCTGGGCCGGGCTGCGCTGCACCCAGAGCATGGCGCTGCGCAGGGCGGGCTCCGCCTGGGCCATCAGGTCCAGCCCGGCAAAGACCGGATGGGTCGCGCGCGGGCGGGGCAGCATCAGCACCTCCTGCAGGTCCTGCACTGCCTGGGGCGGCAGCCGTGCCGCCAGCGCGTGCAGCATCAGCGGCAGGTAGCCGCTGGCCCCCGCGGCGGTGGTGGCCGCTGCGTGCGCCACCAGGGGTTCATCGAAGCGCCATTGCACGGCCGTGAACTCCTGCTGCAACGCCGCCTGCAGCCACCAGGTGGCCGTGGCCGTGTGGCCATCGAGCCGGCCGCTGGCGGCCAGCAGCACCACGCCGGCACAGTAACTCCACAGCTGCGTGGGGCGCGGCAGGGCGCGCAGCGCCCGTACCAGGGGCTGCAGGGGGCGCAGCTGGGCCTGCACCTCGTCGGGTGACGACAGCCACAGGCCCGGCAACAGCACGGCATCGGCCTGCGCCTGGGCCAGGGTGGTCGTCGGGGTCAACGCCGGCCCGTGCCATGTGGGGACCGGCTGAAGGTCCAGGCCCACCCACTGCACGTCGAACAGCGGCCGGCCCGCGCGCAGGTTGGCCGCGCGCGCCATGTCGGCCGTGGCGAACAGGCCTGCCGGCATGCAGCCCTCGTAGAGCAGCAGGGCCAGGCGCAGGGCGCGCGCGGGGAAAGGGGAATCAGTGTCCGGGCGTGGCATGGATTGGCAATGAATTGTCCATTCCAGCCATTTTCACCAGACGCACGCCTTTGAACAATAGGGCTTCATCCATTGCCGCAGCACCTGCCCCATGAAGATCACCCAATTGCGCAACGCCACCATCGTGCTGGAATTCACGGCCCAGGGCGCGCCCGTGGCCCTGCTGGTCGACCCCATGCTCTCACCCCAGGGCGGCCTGCCCACGCTGCGCTACCTGGGCGGCACGCGCCGCCGCAACCCCATAGTGGAGCTGCCAGACGGTACCGAGGCCGTGCTGGGCCGCGTGACCCATGCCCTCATCACCCATTGCCAGCGTGGCCACTTCGACCACCTGGACCGCGCGGGCAAGCAGTTCCTGCGCGGGCGCAGCACACCCGTCTTCTGCATGCCCCGCGATGCAGAGTACCTCGCCGCGCGCGGCCTGGTGGTGCAGCCGCTGGCGGGCCCGGGCCGCCAGCCCTTTCTGGGCAGTGGGCACATCACGCCCATTGCCTGCCTGCACGGGCGCGGCTGGGTCGGCCGCCTCATGGAGCATGGCCATGGTTACCTGATCGAGATGCCGGGCGAGCCCAGCGTCTACATCGCCGGGGACACGGTGCTCACCCCCGAGGTGCGCGATTGTCTCACCCGCCTGCGCCCCGACGTGACCGTGCTGCCGGCAGGAGGCGCGCGCTTCGACCTGGGGGGCGAGATCCTGATGGATGGGAAAGACGTGATCGAGGCCTGCAGCCTGGCCCCCGGCACGGTGGTGGCCAACCACCTGGAAGCCCTCGACCATTGCCCTACCACGCGCTCCGGCCTGGCGGGTCTGGCCGCAGAGGCTGGCGTGCAGCAACGGTTGTGGATTCCGCAGGATGGCGAGTCACGCGTGTTCTGATGCGGGCGTCGTGGAGCAGACCTGTTCGGCGGGGTGTCCAGCCCGATGTGCGTCGTGCGACATCAGGTCCACGAAGCGTCGCGCGCCCAGGCCCAGCGGCCGCTCCTTGGACCAGACCACGTCCACCCATAGGGCCGTGCCATTGCTCAGGTTCTCGAACGGCATCTCCACCAGCGTGCCGGCATCGATGCGCGGCTGCACCAGGGCACGCGGCTGCCAGCCCCAGCCCAGGCCGGCCTCGATCAGGCCCAGGGCGGCCAGGTGGTTGTCGGTACGCCAGTGGTGGCGCGCGAAGACGAAGCGCCGGTCGATCTGCGCCAGGTCGCGGCTGGCCACCACGATCTGCCGCGTGGTCGTGAGGTGCTCCTCGCGCAATTGCGCCTCCCCGGCCGGCTCGCCGCGCTCCGTGGCGGCTTCGCGCGCGGCATGCAGCACCGGGTGGTCGGGCGCCATCACCGCCACCAGGGTTTCGCTGCCTACCTCCTGGAAGCCCTCGCGTCCGTCGATGCTGGGGCGTTCGAACACCAGCGCCAGCTGCGCCCGCCCGGTGTGCAGCAACTCGAGCGCATCGACCTGGGGCGCGGCCAGCACCTCCACCTGCAGCAGCGGGTACTCGCGCGCCAGGGCGGCGATCGGCTCGGTCCAGCGCGATGCCAGTAGCTCCGGCGCAATCGCCACCGTGAGCCGTTCCTCCAGCCCCTGGGTGAGCGACAGCGCCTGCGCGTTGAGCTGCTGCAGCTGACCGGCCAGCAGCCGCGCCTGGGGCTCCAGTGCCCGGGCCGCCGCCGTGGGCCGGGGCTCGCGGCCGCTGCGGTCGAAGAGCGGCATGTCCAGCTCCGCCTCCAGATGGGCAATCGCCATGCTCACGGCCGAGGGCACGCGCGAGAGGCTGCGCGCCGCTGCCGAGAAGGAGCCCTGGTCCAGCACGGACAGGAAGACCTGGATGTTGTCCGACGAAAAAGCCATAGAGGGCTCAATCTATCAGAAAAACTGACACAAGCTAACTTTTTATATCAGCCGCTGGCACATACAGTCCTGCCCATGGAATCGCAGAACACCACCACTTCCCTGACAGCAACCCAGACCGCCGCCGGCCTGCAGGGCGTCAAGCGCCGCGTCGTCTACGTCACGCTGTACGAACTCATCGCCATTGCAGCCGCCACGGCGGGGCTGGCCTTTCTCTCGGGGCAGGGCGCGGCGCATGCCGGCGTGATCGCTGCCGTGGCAGCCCTGATCGCCGTGGCGTGGAACGTGTTGTTCAACTGGGCTTTCGAGCGCTGGGAGGCGCGGCAGGAGGTACGCGGGCGCAGCGCAGCACGCCGCGTGGTGCATGCCGTGAGCTTCGAGATGGGGCTTGTCATCACCCTGGTGCCGATCTTCGCCTGGTGGTTCCAGATCAGCCTGTGGCAGGCACTGGTGATGGACATCGGCATGATCGTCTTCTTCCTGTGCTACACCTTTGTCTTCAACTGGGTGTTCGACCACGTGTTCGGCCTGCCCGCCAGTGCGCAGGGGGCTGCACAGGTCTGACGCCGCACGCAATGTGCGCTTTGTTACCCGGGGGATGCAAGGGCTGCTTAGACTGAAAACAGTCAATCAAGGAGCCAGCATGGATCAAAACCAGGATAAGAAACCGCCACCGCCTGCAGGCGGTGGCTTCTGGGTCAACCTCATTCGCGCCGAGATGGTCGTGCAGGTGGTCGGCCTGGTCGTCATCGGGGTAGTGGCGGTCACGGCCATCATCGTGTTCGGCATGAAATAGGGCCGCCGCCTTTCTCAGGACCGCCCCGGTCGCACAACCGCATCAGCCCTGCAGCAGCTGCCCCGCGATGGCTGCTGCGGCGGTGCGCGTCTCCACCCCCAGCTTCTCGAAGATGTGCTCCAGGTGCTTGTTCACCGTGCGCGGGCTCATGCCCAGGATATCGGCGATGTCGCGGTTGGTCTTGCCCTTGGTCAGCCACGAGAGCACCTCGGTTTCGCGCGGGGTCAGCGCCACCTGTTGCAGGCGTCGCGGCGCCGCGGCCTCGGGCCGTGCGTGGCTGAGCAGCAGCATCGATTCGGCCAGGCCGCTGGCGCCCATGTGCCGGGCCAGCAGTTGCCGGCCGTCGGCCAATGCCAGGGTCTGTTCGCCATCGCGCTGGGCCTGCACCAGCCAGGCAGCGGCCAGTTCTGCTGGCGCCTCGGCATGGGCAAAGGCATCTTCCAGCCAGCGCGTGGCCTGGGGTGAGCGCCAGGCCATGCGGCCCTGTCCATCGAGCACCACAACACCCAGGCCGGCCACGTCCACTGCCTCGCGCGCCATGCGCGTGGCCTGGGCATTGCGCACATGCGTCGCCAGGCGCGCCAGCACCTCGGGGATGCGCAGCGGCTTGACCACGTAGTCCACCCCGCCACTGTCAAAGCCCTGCAGGATCTGCGCCGTGTCCGACAGCCCGGTCATGAACACGATGGGCACGTGCGACCAGGGCGGCGTGGCCTTGAGCTGGCGGCACAGCGCAAAGCCGTCGATGCCGGGCATCACCGCGTCCAGCAGCACCCCGTCGGGCACCACCATGTCGAAGCGCTGCAGGGCCTCCTGCGCATCGCGCGCGGCCAGCACGGCATAGCCCTCTGCGGCGAGTGCGTCGCAGAGCATGCGCAGGGTGTCGAGCGCATCGTCCACCACCAGGATGACGCGCTGGCCGGGCCCTGCGGGGTTGGCCGAGGCCGATGGGTCAAAGGAGCTGTTCATGGTCGGGTTCGCGAAGGTGGTGGGCCAGGGCCTCGAAATCGAAACGGTCCGCGCAGGCCTGTAGCACGGCCAGTGCGGCGGCATGGGCAGGCAGTTCGGCGCGCGCCTGGCGCAGCAGCTCGCGCACGGCGCCGGCCTGGCCCTGGCGTGCCAGGCGGGTCAGGTCGTCGCGCAGCTCCTGGGGCAGGCTGGCGGGGGAGGGTGGCGGTTTGCCGTCGCTGTGGACCGGCGCAGGCAAGGGCTGCGGCGTGTTGTCGTGCACCCATTCGAGCTGCAGCGCCGCCTGCAGCGCGCGCAGCAGCTCGGACTCGATCACCGGCTTGCCCACGAAGCCCTGCACCTGCATGGCCGCCAGGCGCCCGGGCTCATGGTCGAACTGGTTGGCCGAGACGAAGACGATGGGCAGCTCCGATGCCGGGCGCAGCGTGCGCAGCAGCGCGGCGGTCTGCCAGCCATCGAGGTCGTCCATGGAAATGTCCAGCAGCACCAGGTCGGGCGGGCTCTGGCGCACGATCTCCACGCATTCGAGGCCACTGGCCGCCTCGCGCACGATGAAGCCCAGCGGCACCAGCAGGCCGGCCAGCAGCTGGCGCTGCAGCGGCTGGTCGTCCACCACCAGCAGCGTGCGGCGCGGGCCGATGTGGCCGATCACCGGGCGCAGGGCTGCCATGTGGGCCGGGCGCCATGCCGGGTCGGGCGAGATGCCGGGCAGGTACAGGCGCACGGTGAAGGTGCTGCCCTGGCTGGGCGTGCTGGCCACCGTGAGCTCGCCCCCCATGAGCTGCGTGAGCAGGTGCGTGATGGTCAGGCCCAGGCCGGTGCCGGCCTCGCTCGCGCGGCGGCCGGCGCTGCCACGCTCGAACGGCAGGAAGATGCGTTCAAGGTCTTGCGGCTCGATGCCGATGCCGGTGTCGATCACTTCGATGCGCGAGACATGCGGGCGAAAATCCAGGCGCAGCCGCACCTCGCCGCGCTCGGTGAAGCGCACGGCGTTGGACAGCAGGTTGATCAAAATCTGGCGCAGCCGCTTGGCATCGGCCCGTATCCAGCCGGGCATGGTGCCATCGGTCTGCACCACGAAGCGCAGGCCCTTGGCCTCCGCCTGCGGGCGCAGCATGCCCTCCACGTTCTGGATCAGCTCGGGCAGGGGCAGGGGCAGCAGGTCCAGGCGCAGGCGGCCGGCCTCGATGCGCGCCAGCTCCAGCGAGCCGTCGATCAGCGCATGCATGTGCTGCCCGCTGTGCTGGATGGTGGACAGGCTCTCGCGCAGCCAGCCATCGGTCTGCGGGTTCTTGAGCAAGATCTGGGTGTAGCCGAGGATGCTGTTGAGCGGCGAACGCAGCTCGTGCGTCATGCCGGCCACGTAGCGCGTCTTGGCCAGACTGGCCGATTCGGCCTGGTCCTTGGCGGCCTGCAGCTCGGCGTCGGTGCGCTTGTGCGCCTCGATCTCCTGCAGCAGCAGCTGCGTCTGCCGCTCCGATTCGTCCTGCGCCATGCGCCGGCTGTCGGTGCTCAGCACCACCCACCAGGCGCACACGGCGGCCAGCAGCGCCAGCAGCGCGAACACCTTGAAGAACGGCATGCGCAAGAACTGCGCGGGCGTCTCGATGCTTTCCTGCACATAGACCACGCCGAGCAGGAAGACCATCACCGCGCACAGCGAGACCATCACCATCAGGTACTGGCCCATGCGGAAGTTGACCTTGGCCGCCCAGTGGCGCGGCAGCAGCAGCGCCGCCACGGCGCGCAGCTGGTCGGTGGCGCGCGAGCCGGTCTTGCAGCGGTCGTGGCAGCGCGACTCGAGCGAGCAGCACAGCGAGCAGATCGCCGCGCCATAGGCCGGGCAGCGTGCCATGTCTTCGGACTCGAACTGGTTCTCGCACACCGTGCAGCGCACCGCTTCGCCGGGCTGCCAGGTGGTATCGGGCTGGCGCGCCAGGTAGTAGCGTCCCTTGGTGGCCCAGGCCAGCAGCGGCGCCAGCGCCATCGACAGCACCAGTGCGATGAAGGGCGAGAACGCCGCCGCCATCTCGCCGAGCATGCCGGCATAGGCACAGCAGGCCACCGTGGCCGCCAGCACCATGGAGCCCAGGCCCACGGGGTTGAAGTCGTACAGGTGCGCACGCCGGAACTCGATGCCCGGTGGCGACAGGCCCAGCGGCTTGTTGATCACCAGGTCGGCCACCAGCGCGCCCACCCAGGCGATGGCCACGTTGCTGTAGACCGCCAGCACCTTCTCGAGCGCGCCGAACACCCCGAGCGTCATCAGCAGCGTGGCGATGCCCACGTTGAACACCAGCCAGACTACGCGCCCCGGGTGGCTGCGCGTGATGCGCGCGAAGAAGTTGGACCAGGCGAGCGAGCCCGCGTAGGCATTCGTCAGGTTGATCTTGATCTGCGAGACGACGACGAAGAGCACCGTGACCGCCACTGCCAGGCCCGGCAGGCCCAGCGCCGCCATGACCTGGTGGAAGCCCGCCAGGAACATCTGCGTGGGCTCGGCCGCGCGCGTGGTGCCCACCTCGAACTGCAGTGCCGCAAAGGCCAGGAAGGCGCCGCCCGCCATCTTGAGCATGCCCATCACGATCCAGCCCGGGCCCGCCACGAGCACCGCGCCCCACCAGCGCCAGCGGTTGGCGGCCGTGCGCTCGGGCAGGAAGCGCAGAAAGTCCACCTGCTCGCCGATCTGCACCACCAGCGAGAAGATCACCGTTCCCGCCACGCCGAACATCAGCAGGTTGAACTGGCTGCTGCCGCTCTTGAGGCCCGACAGCCCCGCGAAGTCGCGGTACAGCTGCGGTTGCGCCAGCGCGATCCAGACGAAGGGCAGCAGCAGCAAAAACAGCCATAGCGGCTGCGTCCACGCCTGCAGCCGCGAGATCAGCGTGATGCCGCGCATGGCCAGGGGCAGGATAACCAGGGACGAGACCACGTAGCACCACTGCAGCGGCCAGTCCACCACCATCTGCAGCGCCAGCGCCATGATGGCCGCCTCCAGTGCGAAGAAGATGAAGGTGAACACCGCGTAGATCAGCGAGGTGATGGTCGAGCCCAGGTAGCCAAAGCCCGCGCCGCGCGTGAGCAGGTCCATGTCCAGCCCGTAGCGCGCCGCGTAGTAGGCAATCGGCAGCCCGGTGAGGAAGATCAGCACCCCCACCGCGAGGATGGCCCACATGGCGTTGGAAAAGCCGTAGTTGAGCGCGATGGCCCCGCCAATGGCCTCCAGCGCCAGGAAGGACAGCGAGCCGAACGCCGTGTTCGCCACGCGGAACTCGCTCCAGCGCCGAAAGCTCTTGGGGGTGTAGCGCAGTGCGTAGTCCTCCATGGTCTCGTCGGCCACCCAGGCGTTGTACTCGCGCCGGAAGCGAAAGATCGTCTGCTGGGCAGGTTGCGGTGCGCCGGACGGAGGGGTGGAGGGCATGCACGGGGCCCATGCAAGAAACGTTCTAGCAACGCTTGCCGCGAGGTGCGTACGCAGGGGCTACGTTAATTGACGTATGGGCGCTTACCAGGGTTGTCCCTAATCTTGGCACCAGCGCGGCACCCACGGCAACCCAGCCGGCCAGCGCCGCACACCACCCCAACCCGTCTGTTGCAAGGAGCGTTTTCACCATGAAGCACCTCACCGATCCGAATGCCCTGGGCCTTCCTCCCTCCACGGACGGCGGCCGCCGTCGCCTGCTGCAGGCCATGGGCGCCGCATCGATGGCGGGCCTGCCCGCCTGGTCCTTCGGCCAGACCACCGCCGCCGTCAACACCACCAAGCTGGCCGTGACGGACACCGAAGTCACCGTGGGCCAGCTGCATTCGGCCACCGGCACCATGGCCATCTCCGAGACCGGCTCCATCCAGGCCGAGCAGCTCGCCATCGACCAGATCAACGCCATGGGCGGCGTGCTGGGCCGCAAGATCAAGGTCATCAAGGAAGACGGCGCCTCCGACTGGCCCACCTTCGCCGAAAAATCCAAGAAGCTGCTCATCAACGACCACTGCGCCGCCGTGTTCGGCTGCTGGACCAGCGCCTCGCGCAAGGCCGTGCTGCCGGTGTTCGAAAAAGAGAACGGCCTCTTGTACTACCCCACCTTCTACGAAGGCCTGGAGCAGTCCAAGAACGTGATCTACACCGGCCAGGAAGCCACGCAGCAGATCCTGTACAGCCTGGAGTGGGCCAAGACCGAGAAGAAGGCCAAAACCTTCTTCCTGATCGGGTCGGACTACATCTGGCCGCGCACCTCGATGAAGATCGCGCGCAAGCACGTGGAGAACTTCCAGAAAGGCAAGGTCGTGGGCGAGGAGTACTACCCGCTGGGCAGCACCAACTTCGGCTCGCTGATGAACAAGATCAAGGTGCAAAAGCCCGACTGCCTGTTCGTCGCCGTGGTGGGGGGCTCCAACGTGGCCTTCTACAAGGCGCTCAAGGCTGCCGGCATCACGGGTGACAAGCAACTGCTGGTCACGCTGTCGGTCACCGAGGACGAGATGACAGGCGTGGGCGGCGAGAACTTCGCGGGCTTCTTCTCGTCGATGAAGTACTTCCAGTCGCTGGACAACGAGAACAACAAGAAGTTCGTCGCCGCCTTCAAGGGCAAGTACGGCAAGGATGCGGTGATCGGCGACGTGACCCAGGCCGGCTACCTCGGCCCGTGGCTGTGGAAGGCCGCGGTCGAGAAGGCCAAGAGCTTCGACGTGGACAAGGTGGTGGCCGCCTCGCCGGGCATCGAGCTCAAGACCGCACCCGAGGGCTACGTCAAGCTCGACGCCAACCACCACCTGTGGAGCAAGTCGCGCATCGCCATGGGCATGCCGGACGCCAGCTTCAAGGTCGTCGCCGAGTCGCCGGAATTGATCAAGCCCGATCCGTTCCCTAAGGGTTACCAGTAAATCCCCCCGCTGCAGCGTCCGGCCCACCAGGCCGGGCCGCTGCATGGCCGCCCCTTGTTTGCCGTGAATGGAGTCTGGCACCCATGAACTTTTCAGAAATGCTCAACATCGGCCTCATGCAGGGTTTTGCCGGCCTGAGCCTGTTTGCCGTGCTGCTGCTCATGGGCCTGGGGCTGGCCATCATCTTCGGGCAGATGGGTGTGATCAACATGGCGCATGGCGAGTTCATGACCATCGGCGCCTACACCATCTACCTGGGCTCCACGCTGGCCTCCACGCATGCGCCGCAGCTGGTGGCCTACTACTTTCCGGTGGCCATCGTGGCGGCCTTCGGCTTTGCCTTTGCCGCGGGCTGGCTGGTGGAGTGGGGGCTGATCCGCCACCTGTACAAGCGCCCGCTCGACACCCTGCTGGCCACCTGGGGCATCAGCCTGGCGCTGCAGCAGTGCTTTCGCACCTTCATCGGCCCCAAGGAAGTCAGCCCTACGCTGCCCGACTGGCTGCTGGGCTCCTGGGCGCCCGTCGAGGGCCTGGATATCCCCATCAACGGCATGTTCGTGCTGGGCCTCACGGCGGTGGTCACCTGCGGCGTTCTGCTGGCGCTGCACCGAAGCCGCTGGGGCCTCAGGGTCCGTGCCACGGTGGCCAACCGCGTGATGGCCAACGCCACGGGCATCGATACGCAAAAGACCGACCGCCTGACGTTCGCCATCGGCTGCGGCATTGCCGGTGTGGCCGGGGCCGCCTTCACCACCATCGGCTCCACGGGGCCGACCTCGGGCTCGCTGTACATCGTGGATGCCTTCCTGGTCGTCACCTTCGGCGGCGCGGCCAGCCTGCTGGGTACGGTGGTCTCGGCCTTCGGCATCGCGCAGACCCAGTCCATCACCGAGTTCTTCCTGGCCGGCTCCATGGCCAAGGTGATCACGCTGTCGCTGATCGTGCTGATCCTGATGGTGCGGCCGCAGGGCCTGTTCGCCTCCAAGGTGCGCCGCTGAGCGTTTGTCGATTTCACCCTGAGTTCACCGGAGTCACTTCATGAATGCCCTCAAAGCCTGGATCCAGCGCTACCAGCTTGCCAGCCTGGTGCTGCTCACCGTGCTGCTGGCGGTGGTGCTGCCACTGGCGCTCGACATATTCCGCCTGAACCTGGTGGGCAAATACCTCACCTACGCCTTCGTGGCCATCGGCCTGGTCATGGTCTGGGGCTACGGCGGCGTGCTCAGCCTGGGGCAGGGCGTGTTCTTCGGCCTGGGCGGCTACGCCATGGCGATGTTCCTCAAGCTCGAAGCGTCCGACCCCATCAGCACCAAGATCCAGTCCACCCCCGGCATTCCCGACTTCATGGACTGGAACCAGATCACCGAGCTGCCCGCACTCTGGGTGCCGTTCAAGAGCCTGCCGTTCTCGTTGGCTGCCGTAATCGTGGTGCCCACGCTGCTGGCCTTTATCGTGAGCTTCGCCATGTTCAAGCGCCGCGTGGGCGGGGTGTACTTCGCCATCATCACCCAGGCCGTGGCGCTGATCTGCACCGTGCTCATCATCGGCCAGCAGGGCTACACCGGCGGCGTCAACGGCATGACCGACCTCAAGACCCTGTGGGGCTGGGACACGCGCACCGACAGCGCCAAGTACATCCTGTACTACGTGTGCGTGGCGTTGCTGGTGCTGTCCATCGTGCTGTGCCGCTTCATCCAGACCAGCAAGCTCGGCACCCTGCTGCTGGCCATGCGCGACAAGGAAGACCGCGTGCGCTTCTCGGGCTACGACGTGGCCAACTTCAAGGTCTTCACCTTCTGCCTGGCGGCCGCGCTCTCGGGCATCGGCGGTGCGCTGTTCTCGCTGCAGGTGGGCTTCATGTCGCCGAGCTTCGTGGGCATCGTGCCCTCCATCGAGATGGTGATCTACGCCGCCGTGGGCGGGCGCATGAGCCTGGTGGGCGCGGTCTACGGCACCTTGCTGGTCAACGCCGGCAAGACCTACTTCTCCGAAAGCTTCCCGGACCTGTGGCTGTTCCTCATGGCGGCCCTGTTCATCGGCGTGACCATGGCCTTCCCCATGGGCCTGGCCGGCCTGTGGGAGAGCCACATCGTGCCCTGGTGGAAGGGCCGCCGCGAGGCGCTGCGCCAGGCGTCGGTGCGTACCCCGGCACCGGTGGGCCGCCCGGCCGCAGACGCCGAGCCCGCTGCTGCGGCAGCGCGCCCCCCGGCCCTGCCCGAAGGCACCAGCAGCCAGAGCGCCTGAGCGCACCCCGCACCCGGAGCACCCCCCATGAGCAACACCGACTTCGCCCTGGCCGTGGAAGACCTCACGGTCTCGTTCGATGGCTTCAAGGCCATCGACGCCCTCACGCTGTACGTCGACAAGAACGAGCTGCGCGTGATCATCGGCCCCAACGGCGCGGGCAAGACCACACTCCTGGACCTGATCTGCGGCAAGACGCGCGCCACCGGCGGCAGCATCAAGTTCAAGAACGAGGAGCTCACGCGCATGGCCGAGCACAAGCGCGTGCGCCTGGGGATCGGCCGCAAGTTCCAGACGCCTTCGATCTACGAGAACCTCTCGGTGTTCCAGAACCTGGAGGTCTCGTATCCCTCGGGCCGCTCGGTGTTCGGTGCACTCGCGTTCCGCTGCACCCCGGCGGTGAAGGAGCGCGTGCAGGCCGTGGCCGACGACATCGGCCTCGGGGACAAGCTCGCCACCGAGGCCGGCCTGCTCTCGCACGGGCAAAAGCAGTGGCTGGAGATCGGCATGCTGCTGATGCAGGAGCCCGAGCTGCTGATGCTCGACGAGCCGATTGCCGGCATGAGCGCGCGCGAGCGCGAGCTCACGGCCGAGCTGCTGCAACGCATCTGCAAGAACCGCGCGGTGATCGTGATTGAGCACGACATGGAGTTCGTCAAGCGCATCGCGCACAAGGTCACCGTCATGCACCAGGGAAAGATCCTGGCCGAAGGCTCGATGGACAAGGTCCAGAACGACCCCAAGGTGATCGACGTCTACCTCGGCCACTGACCGGCCATCCCCCGCACAGGAGCACCCATATGTTGGAAGTCAAGGACCTGTTCGTGGCCTACGGCCAGAGCGAAGCACTGCACGGTATCTCGTTCTCGGGCCGGGCCAACGAGACCGTGGCCATCATGGGCCGCAACGGCATGGGCAAGACCACGCTGTTCAAGAGCCTCATGGGCGTGATGCCGGTCAAGAGCGGCAGCATCAGCGTGGCCGGCCAGGAGGTGACGCGTGACGAGAGCTTTCGCCGCGTGGCCAAGGGCATCGCCTACGTGCCCCAGGGCCGCATGATTTTTCCGACACTGACGGTGGAAGAAAACATCCAGACGGGCCTCGAAAACTCGAAGACGCGCGAGATCCCCGAGGAGATCTACGCCCTGTTCCCCGTGCTCTGGGACATGCGCCGGCGCAAGGGCGGCAACCTTTCGGGCGGGCAGCAGCAGCAGCTGGCGATTGCGCGCGCGCTGGTCACCGACCCCAAGGTGCTGCTGCTCGACGAACCTACCGAGGGCATCCAGCCTTCGATCATCAAGGACATCGCCCGCGCGCTCAACGAGATCCGCAAGCTGCGCCAGATCACCATCGTGGTCAGCGAGCAGGTGCTCTCGTTCGCCATGGACGTGGCCGACCGCCTGTTCGTCATCGAAGGCGGCCGCCTGGTACACGAGACCGCGCGTGCCGACACCGATCAGCAGCACATCAAGGCCTACCTTTCCGTCTGATCCTCTCTCCCGTCTCTTTTCGTTCCCCTTCCACAACCATCCAAGGAGCAACACGCCATGGCCGATACCCTGATCAAGGTGGACCTCAAGCAGTCCCCGTACGAGAACCCGCTGGTACACAACCGCTGGCATCCGGACATCCCCATGGCCGTGTGGGTGGAGCCCGGGGCAGAGTTCAAGCTCGAGACCTACGACTGGACCGGCGGCGCCATCAAGAACGACGACAGCGCCGACGACGTGCGCGACGTGGACCTGTCCACCGTGCATTTCCTGTCGGGCCCCGTGGGCGTCAAGGGTGCCGAGCCGGGCGACCTGCTGGTGGTGGACCTGCTCGACATCGGCGCGCGTGACGACAGCCTGTGGGGCTTCAACGGCTTCTTCTCCAAGAAGAACGGCGGCGGCTTCCTCACCGAGCACTACCCGCTGGCGCAAAAATCCATCTGGGACTTCCATGGCATGTTCACCAACAGCCGCCACATCCCGGGCGTGAACTTCGCAGGGCTGATCCACCCCGGTCTCATCGGCTGCCTGCCCGACCAGAAGATGCTCGACGCCTGGAACGCCCGCGAAGCCGAGCTGATCGCCACCGACCCCGATCGCGTGCCCGGCCTGGCGAATCCGCCCAATGGCGTGACAGCCCACATGGGCAAGCTGCAGGGCGAGGCCAAGGCCAAGGCCGCCGCCGAGGGCGCGCGCACCGTGCCGCCGCGTGAGCATGGCGGCAACTGCGACATCAAGGATCTCTCGCGCGGCTCCAAGGTGTACTTCCCGGTCTACGTGGAAGGCGCGGGCCTGTCGGTGGGCGACCTGCACTTCAGCCAGGGCGACGGCGAGATCACCTTCTGCGGCGCCATCGAGATGGCCGGCTGGGTGCACATGAAGGTCAGCCTGATCAAGGGCGGCATGGCCAAGTACGGCATCAAGAACCCGATCTTCAAGCCCAGCCCGGTCACCCCCAACTACAAGGACTACCTGATCTTCGAAGGCATCTCGGTCGACGAATCGGGCAAGCAGCACTACCTGGACGTCACGGTGGCCTACCGCCAGGCCTGCCTGAACGCCATCGAGTACCTCAAGAAGTTCGGCTACAGCGGCGCGCAGGCCTATTCCATCCTGGGCACGGCCCCCGTGCAGGGCCACATCAGCGGCGTGGTCGACGTGCCCAACGCCTGCGCCACGCTGTGGCTGCCCACGGAGATCTTCGACTTCGACATCAACCCCACGGCCGCCGGCCCGGTGAAGATGCTCGACGGCAGCATCGACATGCCGATCTCGCAAGACAAGTAGCAAGGCAGGCCCGCCATGCCCACCTACGACTACGCCTGCGCCGACTGCGGCAACTTCGACGCGCTGCGCAGCGTCGCCCTGCGCAACGAGCCCTGCGCCTGCCCCGACTGCGGGGCGGCAGCGGCGCGCGTGTTCGCGCACGCACCGCACCTCGCCTGCGTGAGCCCCGAGCAGCGCCGCGCGCACGACACCAACGAGCGCGCCCAGCACGCCCCGCGCTCGTCCTCGCGCGATGGCGATGCCGGCAGCTACGGCCGGCTGCGCCATCCCTCGGGGTGTGGCTGCTGCAGCGGCGGTGCGAGCAAACGCGGCAGCACCGTCACGGCGCCCAACGGTGCGAAGACCTTCCCGTCCAAACGCCCCTGGATGATCAGCCACTGACGCGGCTTTGCCTTCAACCGGCTAACGTCGTTGGGGAGCCTTGCCGTGCTGAAGCACTGTCTGCGGCTCCCCGCCTAGTTATCCGGCTGAATGCCAACCCGCAGGAGGCGTCCAGGCTTCAGGATTTCCCAAGGAGAACACGCCATGATCCACGGCGATATTTCGAGCAGCAAGGACACCGTCGGCGTCGCGGTGGTCAACTACAAGATGCCGCGCCTGCACAGCAAGGCCGAGGTGCTGGAGAACGCGCGCAAGATCGCCGACATGCTGGTCGGCATGAAGACCGGCCTGCCGGGCATGGACCTGGTGATCTTTCCCGAGTACAGCACCCACGGCATCATGTACGACCGCCAGGAGATGATGGAGACCGCCACCACCATTCCTGGCCCCGAGACGGAAATCTTCGCGGCTGCCTGCCGCAAGGCCAAGGTCTGGGGCGTGTTCTCGCTCACGGGGGAACGGCACGAGGAGCATCCGCACAAGATGCCCTACAACACGCTCATCCTGATGAACGACCAGGGCGAGATCGTGCAGAAGTACCGCAAGATCATGCCCTGGACGCCCATCGAGGGCTGGTACCCCGGCGACCAGACCTATGTGAGCGACGGGCCCAAGGGCCTGAAGATCAGCCTCATCATCTGCGACGATGGCAACTACCCCGAGATCTGGCGCGACTGCGCAATGAAGGGCGCCGAGCTCATCGTGCGCTGCCAGGGCTACATGTACCCAGCCAAGGAGCAGCAGATCCTCATCAGCAAGGCCATGGCCTTCGCCAACAACACCTACGTGGCGGTGGCCAATGCGGCGGGGTTCGATGGCGTGTACAGCTACTTCGGCCATTCGGCGCTGATCGGCTTCGATGGCCGCACCCTGGGCGAATGCGGAGAGGAGGAGTACGGCGTGCAGTATGCGGCCCTGTCCACCAGCCTGATCCGTGATTTCCGCAAGAACGGCCAGTCCGAGAACCATTTGTTCAAGCTGCTGCACCGCGGCTATACCGGCGTTCTCAACTCGGGCGAGGGTGACAAGGGCGTGGCTGCCTGCCCCTACGGCTTCTACCAGCGCTGGGTGACCGACCCCGAGGGCACGCGCCAGGCGGTGGAAGCGCTCACACGCAGCACAGTGGGCACGGCGGAATGCCCCATCGAGGGCATCCCGGACGGCAGCTGACGCAAGGTTACCAGCGCGGGGCCAGCAGTTGCCGATAATGCGGCGCACATGGTAGCGCCTGCATTCCTTCATCTCCCTCTGGCCTTGCTGGCCCTTACGTCCCTGGTCTTCCTGGCCGGCTGCTCGTCCCCCGCGCCCACCCCGCGCGGCGAGGTGAAGGGCGCACCGGCCACCACGGGCGAGCTGGCCCAGTCCGACGTGAACCGCATGGCCACCCTGGCCATGCGCGACAACCTGGCCAGCCTGACCCTGCTGATGGACAAGCTCTACCGCCGCAACCCGGCCGAGTGGCGCAAAAGCGGCGCGGCCAGCCGCGAGCAGGCCATGGAGCAGGTGCGCGCCGCCATCGCGCAGCGCCAGCCCTGGGCGCCGCTGCAGGGCCGGCGCGACATCGCGGCCCTGGCCTTTGCACTGGCGCCCGAGTTCGCGGGCGACCGGGTGGCCGCGTTCATCGTCGCCACGGCCGACATGCTGGTCACCGCGCATGGCGGCAAGAGCGAGTTCTTTCTGCTCGACTCGCTCGACGCCCAGCACCTGTACAACGCCGCGCGCAATGTCGAATCGGCCGTATGGCTGCTGTCCCAGCGGCGCAATGCCGCGGGCCAGCCGCTGCTGTGGGCCGACGAGATCGGCCCCCAGGGGCGCAACCTGAGCTTCGAGCGCGAATTCGGCAAGGTCATCGCCCGCCTGGACCTGGTGGCCTTGGTGGTCACCGAGAAGTACCGCCGCGCGGCCATCAGCTATGTGCAGGGGATTGTGGGGGGCACTTTCCTGCAATTCCTGCCTGTGCGCTGAGCAGGTAAAATCATGCCTCCCCCGAGGAGCGTTGCAGCGGACCGCCCAGGCACACAGATGCCGGCTGTTCGTCAGGCTCGGGGCCGACCACCCCGCAACGACGCTCACCTACGTTACTGAACCGATTGCGCAGGTGAGTCTGATGTCCGCCCTTCCCATGCCCCCCCTGAAGCTGTCCGGCCTGGAGCCCGTCTCCATTGGCGAGGGCAGCCTGTTCGTCAACATCGGCGAGCGCACCAACGTCACCGGCTCCAAGGCCTTCGCCCGCATGATCCTGAACGGGCAGTACGAGGAGGCCCTGGCCGTGGCCCGCCAGCAGGTGGAGAACGGCGCCCAGGTCATCGACATCAACATGGACGAGGCCATGCTGGACAGCAAGGCGGCCATGGTGCGCTTTCTGCAGTTGATCGCCTCCGAGCCCGACATCGCGCGCGTGCCCATCATGGTCGACAGCTCCAAGTGGGAGGTGATCGAGGCCGGCCTGCGCTGCGTGCAGGGCAAGGGCATCGTCAACTCCATCTCCATGAAGGAGGGCGTCGACAAATTCAAGCACGAGGCGCGCCTGGTGCGCCGCTACGGCGCTGCCGCCGTGGTCATGGCCTTCGACGAGAAGGGCCAGGCCGACACCTACGAGCGCAAGATCGAGATCTGCGAGCGCGCCTACCGCGTGCTGGTCGACGAGGTGGGCTTCCCGCCCGAGGACATCATCTTCGACCCCAACATCTTCGCGGTGGCCACCGGCATCGAAGAGCACAACAACTACGCGGTCGACTTCATCGAGGCCGTGCGCTGGATCAAGCAGAACCTGCCCGGCGCCAAGGTCTCGGGCGGCGTCTCCAACGTGAGCTTCAGCTTCCGCGGCAACGACCCGGTGCGCGAGGCCATCCACACCGTATTCCTGTACCACGCCATCAAGGCTGGCATGGACATGGGCATCGTCAACGCCGGCATGGTCGGCGTGTACGACGACCTGGAGCCCACGCTGCGCGAGCGCGTCGAGGACGTGGTGCTCAACCGCCGCCCCGATGCGGGCGAGCGCCTGGTCGAGGTGGCCGAGACCGCCAAGAGCGGCGCCAAGGACGAGAGCAAGCGCCTGGAATGGCGCGGCACGCCCGAGTCCCCCAAGACCGTGGGCGAGCGCCTGTCGCACGCGCTGGTGCATGGCATCACCGATTTCATCGTCGAAGACACCGAAGAGGCGTACCAGATCGTGCTGGCCAAGGGTGGTCGCCCGCTGCACGTGATCGAGGGCCCGCTGATGGACGGCATGAACGTCGTGGGCGACCTGTTCGGCGCCGGCAAGATGTTCCTGCCCCAGGTGGTGAAAAGCGCGCGCGTGATGAAGTCTGCCGTGGCCCACCTGATTCCCTACATCGAGGAAGAAAAGCGCCAGGATGAGCTGGCCGGACGCGACGTGCGCAGCAAGGGCAAGATCATCATCGCCACCGTCAAGGGCGACGTGCACGACATCGGCAAGAACATCGTCACCGTCGTGCTCCAGTGCAACAACTTCGAGGTGGTGAACATGGGCGTGATGGTGCCCTGTCACGAGATCCTGGCGCGCGCCAAGGTCGAGGGGGCCGACATCGTCGGCCTGTCGGGCCTGATCACGCCCAGCCTCGAAGAAATGCAGTACGTGGCCGGCGAAATGCAGAAGGACGAGCACTTTCGCATCAAGAAGATCCCGCTGCTCATCGGCGGGGCCACCACCAGCCGCGTGCACACCGCCGTGAAGATCGCGCCCCACTATGAGGGCCCCGTGGTCTACGTGCCCGATGCCTCGCGCAGCGTGAGTGTGGCCCAGAGCCTGCTGGGCGACGGCGTGGACCACTACGTGCAGGAGCTCAACGCCGACTACGACAAGGTGCGCACCCAGCACGCCAACAAGAAGCAGACCCCGTTGTGGTCGCTGGCCAAGGTCCGCGCCAACAAGACCCCGGTGGACTGGGCCGCGTTCAAGCCCACCGTGCCGCGCGCGCTGGGCCGGCGCGTGTTCAAGAACTTCGACCTGGCCGAGCTGGCGCGCTACATCGACTGGGGCCCGTTCTTCCAGACCTGGGACCTGGCCGGCCCGTACCCCGCCATCCTGACCGACGAGGTGGTGGGCGTGGAGGCCACGCGCGTGTTCGCCGACGCGCAGGCCATGCTGAAAAAGATCATCGAGGGCCGCTGGCTTACCGCCAGCGGCGTGATGGGCCTGTACCCGGCCAACAGCGTGAACGACGACGACATCGAGTTCTACACCGACGAGACACGCACCGAGGTCGCCATGACCTGGTACGGAATGCGCCAGCAAACCGAAAAGCACGTCATCGACGGCTTGACCCGCCCCAGCCGCTGCCTGGCCGACTTCGTCGCGCCCAAATCGAGCGGCATCGCCGACTATGCCGGTATGTTCGCCGTGACGGCGGGCCTGGGCATCGAGAAGAAGGAAAAAGCCTTCATCGACGCGCTCGACGACTATTCCGCGATCATGTTCAAGAGCCTGGCCGACCGCCTGGCCGAGGCCTTTGCCGAGTGCCTGCACCACCGCGTGCGCACCGACCTGTGGGGCTATGCGGCAGGCGAGCAGCTGACCAACGACGAGATGATCGGCGAGAAGTACGCCGGCATCCGCCCCGCGCCCGGCTACCCCGCCTGCCCCGACCACAGCGCCAAGAGCGAGTTGTTCAACGTGCTGCAGTGCGGCGAAGTCGGCATGACCCTGACCGAGAGCCTGGCCATGATGCCGGCCGCCAGCGTGAGCGGCTTCTACCTGGGCCACCCCGAGAGCACGTACTTCAGCGTCGGCAGGATCGGCGAGGACCAGTTGCACGACATGGCCCAGCGGCGGGGCATGGACGAGGCCGTGCTGGCGCGGCTGCTGGCACCCAACCTGTAAAAACAGCCCCTCCTCGGAGGGGCTGCCTACGGGGCGTCAGGCAACGATTGTTCCGCTCACCTCGCCCAGCCCGATGCGCACAGCGCCCTCGCGCTCGCACCAGCCCTTGAGGATCAGCGTATCGCCGTCTTCGAGGAAGCTGCGCTGCTCGCCATTGGGCAGGGTCACGGGCTGCTTGCCGCCACCAGTCAGCTCCAGCAGCGAGCCGGCTTCGCTGGCCTCGGGGCCCGAAAGCGTGCCTGACCCCATCAAATCGCCGGGCTGCAGGTTGCAGCCGTTCACCGTGTGGTGCGCCACCAGCTGCGCGGGCGTCCAGTACGCGGCGCGCTGGGTGTTGGTCAGGGCCAGGCGCACAGCGGGCTCGCCGGCTTCCCGCATGCGCGCGGTCTGCAGCAGCACCTCCAGCGCGATGGTGAAGGCGCCTTGGGCGCGGTTGCCGGGCGAGTCGAGGTAGGGCAGGGGCTGCGGGTCAGCCGCGTCGCGCTCGAACGGGGCGCGAAACGGCGCCAGCGCTTCCATGGTCACCAGCCAGGGCGAAAGCGTGCTGGCGAAGTTCTTCGACAGGAAGGGGCCGAGCGGCTGGTATTCCCAGCCCTGGATGTCGCGCGCGCTCCAGTCGTTGAACAGGGCCACGCCGAACAGGTGCTGCTCCGCCTGGCCGATGGCGATGGGCTCGCCCTGCGCATTGCCCTGGCCGATGAACCAGCCCAGCTCCAGCTCGTAGTCCAGCCGCTTGCAGGGGCCGAGCACCGGTGCGGCGGCCTCGGGCGCCTTGGTCTGGCCCTGGGGGCGCTTGACGCGCTGGCCGCTGATGCCGATGGACGAGGCGCGGCCGTGGTAGCCGATGGGCACCCACTTGTAGTTGGGCAGCAGCGGGTTGTCCGGGCGGAACTGCTTGCCCACCGTGGTGGCGTGGTGCACGCTGGTGTAGAAGTCGGTGTAGTCGCCGATCTGGCAGGGAACAGCCATTTCGGCATCGGCCTGGGGCGACAGCGCCTGGGACCAGGCAGCCTGCTGGCCGCTGCCTTCGCGCAGGCCCTCGGACAGCTGCTGGCGCAGGGCCTGGCGCGCGGCTGGCGTGGCAGCCATCAGCGCGTTCATGTCGTTCGAGGCGGCGAGGCCCACGGCCTGCAGGTCCAGGATCTGGTCGCCGATGGCCACGCCGATGCGCAGCGCGTCGCCGCTGCCCGCCTTGCGGTAGCGGCCGAATGGCAGGTTCTGGATGGGGAAATCGCAGCCCGCCGTGTTGGCGGATGCGACCCAACTGCGCAGATGGGTGCCATGGGTGGCATCAAGGGTGGTGGTCATGGTCACGGTGGTAAGAAAAAGGGGGTATGAGATCAGTCGGCGCTCATCTGCGCACTGTGGGCGACCTTGCCCAGGCGCTCGTATTCGCGCTTGGTCAGGGCGTCGAAGTCGGCCACGCTGGCGCTGCGCGGGGTGAAGCCGGCGGCCAGCAGCTTGTCCTTGACCGCAGGGTCGGCCAACGCATCGGCCAGGGCCTTGTTCAGGCGCTGGGCCACTGCAGTCGGCAGGCCGGCCGGGCCATAGACGCCGAACCAGGGCTCCACCGCATAGTCGGGCAGGCCGGCTTCGGCCAGTGTCGGCACGTCGGGCAGGGCCGGGGAGCGCTGAGCGCCCGCCACGGCCAGTGCGCGCAGCTTGCCGGCCTGGATGTGGGGCAGCGAGGCGGGCAGGTTGTCGAAGGCGATGGGTACCTGGCCGCCGATCAGGTCGGTGATCAGCGGTGCGCTGCCCTTGTAGGGCACGTGCACCAGGTCGGTCTTGCTGGTCTGGGCGAACAGCACGCCGGCCAGGTGCATGGAGGTGCCGGCACCGGCCGTCGCATAGGGCAGGCCGGGGTTCTTGCGCAGGTGGGCCAGCAGCTCGGCCACGTTTTTCACGGGCAGTGCGGGGCCGGCCTCGAGCACGATGGTGGAGTTGCCCAGCAGGCCCACGGCCGTGAAGTCCTTGCGCGGGTCGAAGGGCATCTTCTTGTAGATGTGCGGGTTCAGCGCGTTCGTGGAGATGGCGCCCATGCCCACGGTGTAGCCGTCGGGCGCGGCCTTGGCCACGGCGTCCATTCCGATGTTGCCGCCCGCGCCCGCGCGGTTGTCGATGATGACCGGCTGCCCCAGCGTCTGCGCCATGTGGGCACCCACGGTGCGCGCCACCAGGTCGGTGGTGCCGCCGGGGGCATAGGGAACGACGAAGCGGATGGGCTTGGCCGGGAAGGCTGCCTCCTGCGCGGCCAGGGGGCCGGCGGCCAGACCGAGCACGGTGGCGGCTGCGGCGGTACACAGCAGGGTGCGGCGGGTGGTGTGGGTGCGGTCGAAAGCGGTCATGTTCGGGTGTCTCCGAGGATGGTTATAGGAATGCCGCCATTCTTGGCCGGCCTGCGGTTTCCTACAATCGTTCTTTCCACTGCATGGACAAACATGGCCACCCTGGTGCTCGACCGCGTGCTGCGCATCCTCGACCAGCTCTCGCGTTATGACGCGCGCGGGCTGTCGCTGTCCGACATCGCGCGCCAGTCCGGCATACCGCACCCCACGGTGCACCGGTTGCTGCAGGACATGATGGCGGCGCGCCTGGTGGCTGCGCTGCCCGAGGGCAAGGGCTACGTGCTGGGCCGCCGCCCGTTCGAGCATGGCCTGGCTGCGCGCGGGCGGCACGACGTGGCGCCCCTGTTCACGGCCAATCTGCAGCGCCTGGCCGATGCCACGGGCTACGCGGCCTACCTGTTCGTGCTCAGCGGGCGCGAGGCCGTCTGCTATGCCCACACCAACGTGCAGCGGCTGGACCCGCCCCTGAGCGTGACCGTGGGCGGGCGCCGCCCGCTGGGCGTGGGCGCGGCGGGGCTGGCGCTGATGGCGGCGCAGGACGCAGAATTCATCGACGCGGCCATGCAGGCCAATGCCCCCACCTTGGGCCGTTACGGCGGGCTGGACGAGCCGGCCCTGCGCCAGTTGCTCGCGCAGACCCAGACCCTGGGCTATGCGCGCAGCGGCGGCTGCCTGAACACCAACACCGCCGCCGTGGGCCATGCGGTGGTGGATGTGGGCGGGCGCGCGTTCGCGGCCATCAGCCTGTCAACCACGGTGGCGCGGCTCACCCAGCGCGAGGCGGCGCGGTTGGCCGCGCTGCTGCGCACCGAGATCGCGGACATCCAGCCGCGGGTTCATTTCCACTGGAGCGACTCGGCGCCGTTGCGCTGAGCGTCGTCAGCAGCGGATCGGGGCTAATGTGGCGCCTGATCGGCACCCGTATCGGCGCTCGCAGCCATTTCGAGCTGCATCATGATCATGTTGACCAGCATGTGCACCGTGGGGCGGCCGGTCTCGATCACGTAGTGCGCCGTCTCGCGGTACAGGCCATCGCGCTGTCCGTACAGGGCGCGCAACTTGTCCATGGGGTTGCCGCCCTGCAGCAAGGGGCGGGTGCGGTCGTGCTTGACGCGCTTGTAGATCTCTTCGGGCGAGGCGCGCAGGTAGAGCACCGGGCCCATGGCGCGCAGCACGTCGCGGTTCTCGCGGCGCAGCACGGCGCCGCCGCCGGTCGAAAGCACCATGCCGCCGGGCTGGGCAGCGGCCTTGGCGAGTTCCTGCGCCTCCAGGTCGCGAAAGCGCGCTTCGCCATGTTCCTCGAAGAACTGGCGGATGCTGGTGCCCAGCGTTTCCTCGAGCCGGTGGTCCAGGTCGATGAAAGGCACGCCCGTGCGGTGCGCCAGCTGCCTGCCGACGGTGGATTTGCCCGAGCCGGGCATGCCGACCAGTGCACAGCGAATCTGCATATTCTTTTCTTGCCCCTTGGGGGACGAGTTTAAAGCAGGGCCCTGTGGTTGCTACAGTGCCGCGTAGACCAGCGCCGGGTACAGCTCGCACAGGTAGCGCAGCTGGCCGGGCGCCTGGGTGAGCAAGATGGCCACCAGGTCCTCGGCCGGGTCCACCAGGAAGAAGGTGCCGCCCATGCCGCTCCAGCCGTACTGGCCTACCGAGGCGGCGTGGGGCGCCAGGCCGGCGCTGCGGCGCACGGCCACCCCCAGGCCGAAGCCATAGCCCTCGGGCAGGATGTCCCCGGCAGCCGGAATGCCCGCGCCCAGATGGTCGGCCGCCATGAAGGCCACGGTGGCGCGGCTGGCCAGGCGCACGCCGTCGAGCGTGCCGCCGGCCAGCAGCAGGCGCGCAAAACGCGCGTAGTCGCCGGCCGTGGACACCAGCCCGCCGCCGCCCGATTCGAACGTGGCCGGGCGCGACACGTTATTGAGCACCACCTCGGCGCCGGTCTGCGGGTCGCGCGCGAAAGGCTCGGCCAGCCGGTGCAGTTGCTCCGCCGGCGCGTGAAAACCGGTGTCGCGCATCTGCAGCGGGCCAAACACCCGGCGCTGCAGGATGGCCCCCAGGGGCTCGCCCTCCACCACCTCCAGCAAGGCGCCCAACACGTCGGTGGCGCGGCTGTATTCCCAGCAGCTGCCGGGCTGGTGCAGCAGGGGCAGGGGCCCGATGGCCTTGGCCAGCGCGGCATTGCCGTCGCGGCGCGAGCCGATGCGTGCCGCTTGATAGGCCTGGGCCACCGGGCCGGTGTCCCAGGCATAGCTCAGCCCCGCAGTGTGGCGCAGCAGGTCATGCACCGTGGCCTCGCGCCGAACGGCGGTGGTGCCCCCCGTCGCTGGGTCGAACACGCCCTGGCCGGCAAATGTGGGCAGGTAGCGCGCCACGGGGTGGGACAGGGGCAGGCGCCCCTCCTCCATGAGCATCAGCGTGACCAGTGACACCACGGGCTTGGTCATGGAGTAGATGCGAAAGATCGAATCCGCAGCCATGGCCGGCGCGCCCGCGCCCGGCGCCTGGGCGCCCAGGGGCTCGTGCAGCACGGTCTGGCCGCGGTGGTGCACCAGCGCCACCGCGCCGGGCAGGATGCCGCGGTCAACGTGGTCCTGCAGGACGGTTCGCAGTCGGGTCAGGCTGGGGGCGTGCATGGGCGGGGCTCCGGGACAAGATGGTGCCAGCCTGCCACAAGTAGCATGAACGCCCAGCCGCCTGTGGGACAGCACCTACAGGCAATTCCGTGCCCGGCCGGTGCAAAGCCGCCGGGCCGCAGCCTATGCTGCGTGCATGACTGTCACCGACCGAATCCAGCGCGCCACCGAGCGCCTCAAACCCCTGGTGCAGCCTGTGCTGCCGCTGTGGCGCGCAGTGCAGATGTGGCTCGACGCCGATGGCCTGCGCATGAGCGCCGCCATGTCCTTCTACGGCATGCTCAGCCTGGCCCCCTTGCTGCTCCTGCTGGTGGGCGTGCTCGGCTGGTGGCTGGACCGCAGCTACCTTGAAAGCAGCCTGCTGCACCAGGTGCAGTCGGTGATGGGCGAGCGCGTGGCCGACGTGGTGCGCCAGGCCCTGGCCAGCGCGCAGGAGCCTTCCGAGGGTCGGCTGGCCTCGCTGATCGGCTTTGTCGTGTTGCTCTCGGGTGCCACCGGGGTGTTTGTGGAGCTGCAGTCGACGCTGGCGCGCCTGTGGCAGGGGAGCGAGCCCGAGCCGGCACGCGCTGCCTGGTGGCATATGGCTTCGCTGCGGCTACGCGGGCTGGCCTACGTGCTGGCCATTGGCTTTTTGCTGCTGGTGTCGCTCACCCTGTCCACCCTCATCAACCTGTTTGCCGGCTGGGCCGGTGCCCGGCTGTCCATCGCACCGCTCGGGCCCATCCTGCAGGTGGTCAACGAGGTAGTGGCCTTTGGTTTTGCCGTGGCGCTGTTCGTGGGGCTGATGCGCATCGGCGGAGGGCGCAAGCCGCCTCTGCGCTGCCTGGTGGCTGGTGCGGTGGTCGGGGCCACCCTGTTCACCATCGGCAAACAGCTGCTGGCGTGGTACCTGTCGACCGCTGCCGTGGTCTCCGCGTACGGGGCTGCCGGCTCGCTGGTGGTGTTGCTGATGTGGATCTATTTCTCGTCGGCCGTGCTGCTGTTCGCGGCCAGCTGTGCCCGGGCCCTGGACGAGGCGGGGCTGCAGGTGCGCAGGCGCCGCGCCCCGGCGGTCCCCGTGCCGCAGGCCGACGCGGGCGTGGCGCCCGTGCCTTGAATGGACGAGCGCGGCTGGTGTCACTTTGCGCTGTAAGCAACAGCAACTGTCTGCCGCAGGGCTCTGCACTTTGAGGGGTGCTCGCAGCACTTCTTACCGACCCTTACAAAGCAGACAAAGCCCCGCACCATTGCCTGTATACCGTGCATCCATGGGCCGCGTTGTTCACTGAGCGCCGGCCCCGGCACACGAACCAACCAATGAATGAATGGCGCGCATGCGCGCGGAAGGAAACACCATGAACAACCCTATCACCCTGCAGCCGTCCGATGTGCGCACAGTGCCTTCCACCCCCTCGCCCATGAAGTGGATGTGGGTCGCCATCGCCTCCCTGGGAGCATGTGTGGTGGCCCTGGGTACCACGCTGGTGGTGCAGCACCGTCCTGCTGAAGTTGCGGCCGCCTCAACGGCGGCTAGCCCGACCGTGGTGGCCCAATCACTGCAGGGCGTTCCCGCCCAGCCGCTGGGTCTGGTGCAACCCCAGGCCGGTGCCCCGGCCCAGCGTGCGCCTGCGCCCATGCCCGAGCCATTCCAGCCCCAGCGTGCGAACCTGGCCGGCGGCACGGCGCAGATGGTGCAACGCGCACCGGTGTGCAATACCTGCGGCCGGGTCGAATCGGTGCAGGCAATCCAGCAGGCCGAGCCTGCCACCGGTGTGGGTGCGGTCGCGGGCGGCGTGCTTGGCGCGGTGGTGGGCAACCAGATCGGCAAGGGCAATGGCCGCACCGCCGCCACGGTGCTGGGCGCCGTGGGCGGTGGCTATGTGGGCCACCAGGTGGAGCAGCGCTCGCGCACCCGCACGGTGTACCAGGTGGCGATCCGCATGGACGATGGTTCGCTGCGCCGCTTCACGCGCGCGCAGCCCCCGGCTGTGGGCACGCCCGTGGCGCTGCAGGGCAAGGGCTACCGCATCGACCACGAGCGCGACAGCCGCCCGAACGGCGGTGGCGCGTACACCAACGCCCCTGCAGGCGCGGTGCGCGTGGCCAACGGCTATTGAGCTGCGGCAGGCCTGATCACAGCGCCCGGACCAGCTCCGGCACGGCGGTAAACAGATCCGCCTCCAACCCATAGTCCGCCACGCTGAAGATCGGCGCCTCGGCATCCTTGTTGATCGCCACGATCACCTTGGAGTCCTTCATCCCC
The DNA here is from genome assembly GCF_964253575.1 of Acidovorax sp. LjRoot118. Classification (NCBI taxonomy): domain Bacteria; kingdom Pseudomonadati; phylum Pseudomonadota; class Betaproteobacteria; order Burkholderiales; family Comamonadaceae; genus Acidovorax; species Acidovorax sp. LjRoot118. The sequence continues at coordinate 5,937,082 of NZ_CAXURB020000001.1, read as the reverse complement.
GCCAAGTGCTGGATCGCCCCCGAGATACCCGCCGCGATGTACAGCTGCGGCGCCACGATCTTGCCGGTCTGGCCCACTTGCCAGTCGTTCGGTGCATAGCCCGCATCCACCGCAGCGCGGCTGGCGCCCAGGGCGGCGCCGAGCTTGTCGGCCAGCGGGGTCATCACTTCGTCGAACTTTTCCTTGCTGCCCAAAGCCCGGCCACCGGAGACGATGATCTTGGCGGCGGTCAGCTCGGGGCGGTCGCTCTTGGCGATCTCGCTGCCCACGAAGGTGCTCTTGCCCGTATCCGCCGTGGCGGCGGAGGTTTCGGTGGCGGCACTGCCACCGGATGCTGCTGCCGGGTCAAAGCCCGTGGTGCGCACGGTGATGACCTTGGTGGCATCGCTGCTCTGCACGGTGGCAATCGCGTTGCCGGCGTAGATGGGGCGCTCGAAGGTGTCGGGGGAGATCACCTTGGTGATGTCGCTGATCTGGGCCACATCGAGCTTGGCGGCCACGCGGGGCGCCACGTTCTTGCCGCTGGCGGTCGCGGGGAACAGGATGTGGCTGTAGTTGGCAGCAATGGCCAGGACTTGCGCGGCCACGTTCTCGGCCAGGCCGTGTTCGAGACCTGGGGCATCGGCATGGATGACCTTTGCCACACCGGCGATTTGTCCGGCAGCGGCTGCAGCAGCACCGGCATTGTGGCCGGCGATCAGCACGTGCACGTCGCCACCGCAGGCAATGGCGGCGGTCACGGTGTTGAGCGTTGCGCCCTTGATGGCGGCGTTGTCGTGTTCTGCAATAACGAGTACGGTCATTTGGTGTTCTCCTTATTGTTCAGATGACTTTGGCTTCGTTCTTGAGCTTGTCGACCAGGGCGGCCACGTCGGCCACCTTGACGCCGGCGCCGCGCTTGGCGGGCTCGGTCACCTTGAGGGTCTTGAGGCGGGGGGTGACATCCACACCCAGGTCTTCGGGCTTGACGATATCCAGCTGCTTCTTCTTGGCCTTCATGATGTTGGGCAAGGTGACGTAGCGGGGCTCGTTCAGGCGCAGGTCGGTGGTGATGACTGCGGGCAGGGTCAGGGCCAGGGTTTCCAGGCCGCCGTCGACTTCGCGGGTCACGCTGACCTTGTCGGCCGAGAGTTCGACCTTGCTGGCGAAGGTGGCCTGGGGCAGGTCGGCCAGGGCGGCGAGCATCTGGCCGGTCTGGTTGGCATCGTCGTCGATGGCCTGCTTGCCCAGGATCACGAGGCCCGGTTGTTCCTTGTCCACCAAAGCCTTCAAGATCTTGGCCACGGCCAGGGGCTGCAGCTCGACGTCGGTTTCCACCAGGATGGCGCGGTCGGCGCCGATGGCCATGGCGGTGCGCAGAGTTTCCTGGCACTGGGCCACGCCGCAGGAGACGGCGATGACTTCGGTCACCAGGCCTTTTTCTTTCAGGCGCACGGCCTCTTCGACGGCGATTTCGTCAAAGGGGTTCATGCTCATCTTCACGTTGGCGATGTCCACACCCGTTTGGTCCGACTTGACTCGGACTTTGACGTTGTAGTCGACCACGCGCTTGACGGCGACGATTGCTTTCATGGGAGGAACTCCATCAGTACAAGGAAAAGGTTCGCGCAGGCGTGTGGGCCTGCGCAGGGAATGAGGAAGGTGTGCTGAAGGCGTCCAGGTTGGGGCTCAGAGAACGACAGGGATCTCGGTCGCCGGTGGCGTGTTGCGGCTGCGGCCGCAGCGCACCAGGCCGTCGATCATCACCATGCCGATGCCGGGGATGTCGCCCAGTTGCACGCTTTCGAGCAGCGTGGCTCCGGCCGTGTGTTGGGCGCGGTCCATGAACACGAAGTCCGCCGCGCGACCCGGCTCGATCAGCCCGCAGTTGAGGTTGCGGATGCGCGCCGTGTTGCCCGTGGCAAAGCAGAACACCAGCTCGGCCGGGATGTTGGCGAAGCTCGAGATCAGCGCAATCATGCGCAGCATGCCCAGGGGCTGCACACCCGAGCCTGCGGGCCCGTCGGTGCCCAGGATCACGCGGTGCGGGCACTTGAGCTCCATTGCGGCGCGTGCGGCCTCGATGGCGATCTTCTCGTTGCCGTTGTGCACCAGCTCGATGGCGCGCGAGGACTTCTCGCACAGTTCGCACACATGCTTCCAGGGCAGCGAGGTGTGGCCGCCGTTGATGTGGCCGATCACGTCGGCATCTGCCTCCAGCACCACGTCCTTGTCGATCAGGCCCGAGCCGGGGATGGAAGGCCCGCCGGTGTGGATGGTGCTCTGGATGCCGTACTTGCGCGCCCAGGCCACCATCTGCTGGGCCTCGTAGCCGGCCTTCACGGTGCCCAGGCCGACTTCGCCGAGCAGGGTCACGCCGGCATCGGCCATGTCCTTGAAGTCCTGCTCGACCATGCCCTTCTCGATGATGGGCGCACCCGCGATCACCTTCACGCCGCCGGGGCGGAAGTTGTCGAACGCGCGCTGCGCGGTGATGGCCAGGGCCTTCAAGCCCACGATGTCCTTGGGCCTGCCGGGCAGGTGCACCTCGCCGGCCGAGACCATGGTGGTCACACCGCCGTTCATGGTCGAGTCGATCCAGCCGATCTGGTTCTGGCGCGGCGTCCAGTCGCCGAAGACGGGGTGTACGTGGCTGTCGATCAGGCCGGGGGCCACGCAGGTCTGGCGCGCGTCGATGGTGGTGCGCGCGTGTTCGGTGTCGCAGTCCTTCTCGCGGCCCACGGCCACGATGAGGCCGTCGTTCACGACGATGGTGTCGGCGTCGAGGATGGGGCGTTCGAGGTCGCCCGAGAGCAGCAGGCCGATGTTCTTGATGACGACTTTGCCGGAGGCCGCATTGGTGGAGATGTCTGCCATGGGAAGGTACCAGTCGGATGGTTGAGGGGGAGGGCGCAAACTGCGCCGATCGTGGGGCTGCAATTCGTGTAGTGAATACTACATAAGAGGCCAGCATCGTGCAAGATGGCAAGCACTGCAAAGTGTCTCGGGGCAGATCAGGCGCTGCGGTGAAGCGGGCAGGCTGCGCCCCTGCCGATCGCCCGGATCGGCAGGGGGCTCTTGCAAGATATGGGCCTTGGGCCCCGGGGAGGGCGCGTTGCGCCTCAGGACGCCCGCACGGTCCGCAGCACGGTATCGATCATGAACTCGTCCCAGTGGGCCACGGCCTCGGGCTGGTCGATGTCCTCGCCCAGGAAGGCCGAGAGCGTGTAGCGGTTGGACTGGTAGAAGTAGCCCATGGAGGCGATCAGCAGGTACAGGTCGCGCGCGCGCAGGTCGGCGCGGAACTCCTGGCTGGCCACGCCCGCGGCCAACACCTGCTCGATCACCGAGACGGCGGGCGAGGAATACTCGCGCGCGCGCATCGACTTGGAGATGTGCTTGCCCTTGTGCAGGTTCTCGGTGTTGAGCAGCGTGACGAACTCGGGGTGCTTGCGGTAGTACTGGCTCACGAAGCGGACCACCGACTTGAGCGCTTCGACCGGGGTTTCGAGGCGGATGTCCAGCGCCGACTCGGCGTCGTTCATGCGCCGGTAGATCTCTTCGAGCACCTCGATGAACAGGCCTTCCTTGCTGCCGAAGTAGTAGTAGATCATCCGGTCGAAGGACTTGGCGGCCTTGGAGATCTTCTCCACGCTGCCGCCTTCGTAGCCGTAGCGTGCGAACACCTTGATCGCCGCCTTGAGGATGTTGTCGCGCGTGGTCTGGGCCGCCTGCTCGCGCACGCCGGTGCGGCGTGTCGAGGGGGCGCGGGTGGAAGCAGTCCGGGTCTTGGTGGGTGTGGCCGACATGGATGATCCGTTGGGTGGCAGGGCAGCCCCTGCCATGCAGGGACCGGGCCTGCCGGGGATATTACTGCTCAGCGAAGGCTCGTTCGATCACAAAGTCGCCGGGCTTCGTGGTGTTGCCTTCCTTGAAGCCGCGCACTTCCATCATGTGCTTGAGGTCGCGCAGCATCTCGGGGCTGCCGCAGATCATCACCCGGTCTTCCACCGGGTTCAGCGCTGGCAGGCCCAGGTCGCGGGCGAGCTGGCCGTTTTCGATCACGGTGGTCACGCGGCCCTGGTGCTTGAAATCCTCGCGCGTCACGGTGGGGTAGTACTTGAGCTGCTTGCTCACCATCTCGCCCAGGAACTCGTGCTTGGGCAACTCTTCGGTGATGTAGTCGTGGTAGGCCAGCTCCTTGACCTCGCGCACGCCGTGCACCAGCACCACTTCCTCGAACTTCTCGTAGGTCTCGGGGTCGCGGATCAGGCTCAGGAAGGGGGCCAGGCCGGTGCCGGTGGAGAGCATGTACAGCCGCTTGGCGGGCAGCAGGTAGTCGATCAGCAGGGTGCCGGTGGGCTTCTTGCCCACGACAATGGAGTCGCCCACCTGGATGTTCTGCAGGCGCGAGGTCAGCGGGCCGTCGGGCACCTTGATCGACAGGAACTCCAGGTGTTCCTCGTAGTTGGCGCTGGCGATGCTGTAGGCGCGCAGCAGCGGCTTGCCGTTCACGCGCAGGCCGATCATCGTGAAATGGCCGTTGGAGAACCGCAGCGCGGTATCGCGCGTGGTGGTGAAGGAAAACAGGCGGTCCGTCAGGTGGTTGACGGTCAATACGCGTTCTTCAAGAAAGGCGCTCATGGTGCTTACGTCGGCTAAAAGTTGAAAAATAGGGCGAAAAAGCTGGCTGAAAGGCTGGGGCCGGCCGCGTCAGAGCGCGATGTCCAGGCCGGAAAGCTTGTGGCTCACAACCCTCCATTGTTCCGCATCTGGCAAAGGCGGTTTTCTTTTGGTGATTGTGGGCAGGCCGGGGGCCAGCTTTTTGTTGAACTGGATAAAGATTTCCATGCCTGCCGGGAGGTCGTCCTCGGCATAGATGGCATTGGCTGGGCATTCGGGGATGCAGACCGCGCAGTCGATGCATTCGTCGGGGTCGATCACCAGGTATTCCGGTCCCTCCTTGAAGCAATCGACCGGGCATACATCCACGCAATCGGTGTACTTGCACCGAATGCATGCGTCTGTGACTACGTGCGTCATTTTGGGGCTCCTTGTGCACCATTTCAGGGGGCGCGCAAACACTATTGCGGACTGCGAACGATTGCGCTACATTCGCCTCAAATGTAGTGATCACAACATTTAAGTTAAGTGAATGCTACACAAAACGCCATGAACGTACAAGCACAGAAAACGGTGCGAGGAATGGGTTGCCACGATGACTGAACACACCAAGACCGATGGCCTTCCAGGCATGGACGCACCCGAGCTGCCGCAGGTGCTCGAGCGCGCCCGGCCGCGCAATGAACGCATGAACACGGCCAAGGTGGAGTGCAACGCCTGCCCCGTGCTGTGCCAGATCTCCGAAGGCCGCAGCGGCGCCTGCGACCGCTACGCCAACCAGGCCGGCGTGCTGGTGCGGGTCGATCCCGTGGTGCTGCTGCGCAAGACCATGGCGGACGGCGAGGCGGTGCTGGTGCCCTTTGCAGGCCGCGCTGCCGATGCGGGTGCCGGAGGCCAGGACGCACCGGCTGAGCAGCCCGCCTGGAGCGGCGACCTGCTGCTGACCGAGGAGGTCTTCGTCACCGGCGTCGGCTCTTCCACCACCTACCCCGACTACAAGCCCGCGCCCTTCATCGTCGGCTCCAAGGTCGATGGCGTGGACATGGTCACCGTGGTCACCGAGGGCATCTTCAGCTACTGCAGCTTCAAGGTGAAGATCGACACCGACCGCTTCCTCGGCCCCGAGCAGGCCAACGTGCGCTGCAAGGGCGAGGTGGTGGGCCATGTCACCACGGCCGAGTACGGCTCGCAGATGCTCTCGCTGGGCGGCGTGCACCACCTGACGGGCGGCAGCAAGAAGGAAGGGCGCATCGCCAACGAGATGATGCAGATGCTGGGCAACAAGCAGGCGGTGGAGCTCACCATCGACGGCGGCTCGCAGCTCGTGATCCAGGCCGGGCATGCGCCCATCGTCAACGGGGTGGCCGAGCAGCGCATGCGCGTGGGCTGCGGCTCGGCCGCCATCGGCATCTTTGCGCGCCAGTTCTTCGGCCAGGCCGACGAGGTGGTGGTGGTGGACGACCACATCACCGGCGTGCTCACCGAGCACCAGGCCGGCCGCTGCCTGGACATGAAATCCTCGGGCATCAAGATGCGCGGGCGCAAGTCCACGCCGGGCCGCTACTTCCAGGTGGCCAACCCCGGCACGGGCTGGGGCGGCACCGACATCGCCGACCCGCTGTCCATCATCGAGACCTGGGACGAAGCGGTGGCATGGCCCGGCCTGCGCCTCTTGATGACCTCGACCACGGGCGAACACGCCAGCTGGTACGTGCTCGACGAATCGCTGAATCCGGTGGAGGCCGAGATGCCCGCCGAGGTGCGCCGCATCGTGGACCGCATCGGCGAGAACTGCGAACCCTCGATGACTTCGGTGCTGTTCCTGGGCGGTGCGGGCGGCAGCCTGCGTGCGGGCGTCACCGAGAACCCGGTGCTGCTTACTCGCTCTATCAAGAATGCGCTGGTCAACGTGACCTGTGGCGGTGCGCCGGCCTATGTCTGGCCCGGTGGCGGCATCACGGTGATGGCCGACGTGCTGCGTATGCCCGACAACAGCTTTGGCACTGTGCCCACGCCGGCCATCGTGGCGCCCATCGAATTCAGCATGCGCCGCAGTGACTACGAGTTGCTCGGTGGCCACATGGACCAGGTGCGCAGCCTGCGCGAAGTGCTCGAACGCGGCGCCTGGCACAACGATGGTGCGCCGGAATCGGTCTCGTGGCTGACCCTGCCATCGGCCAACCCCTGGCCCCTGGGCCAGCCGCCGCTGTTGGGCTGAGGGGCCTCCATGCAAGCCACCCGACAACTGCTGTCCGCCGGCCGCTGGCACCTGCAACACGGCCCCATGGACGTGATCGTGCAGGCCGAGGGCGATGCGCTCGCCGTGGCTGCGGCGCATGCGCGCGCCTGGGTGCGCTTTCAGGGCCTGCTGCAGGAGTTGGTGCGTGAGCTGCCCGCGCTGCGTGCGCCGGTGGGCGCTGGCGACTGCCCGCTGCAGGGCCCGGTGGCGCGCCGCATGTGGAGCGCCTGCCAGCCGTTTCGCCAGGACTTCATCACGCCCATGGCCGCAGTGGCCGGTTCGGTGGCGCAGGAGCTGTTGGCCTGCTACGCGGTGGAGTGCGTGCAGCGCGCCTGGGTGAACAATGGCGGCGATATCGCGCTGCACCTGGCGCCGGGCGAATCGGCCAGCGTCGGGGTGTATGCCGACATTGCGGGGCTCGATGCGGCGCAGCTGCAGGGCGGGCTGCTGCTCGACGGCGCCTTTCGCCTCACGAGCACCATGCCGGTGCGCGGCGTGGCAACCAGCGGCTGGCGCGGGCGCAGCCATTCGCTGGGCATTGCCGACAGCGTCACCATCCTGGCGCCAACGGCAGCCCAGGCCGACGCCGCGGCCACGGTGGTGGCCAATGCGGTGAACCTGCAGGATGCACGCATTGCGCGCAGGCCCGCCTGCGAAGTCAAGGACGACAGCGACCTGGGCGCCATCCTCGTCACGGTGGACGTGCCAGCGCTGCCGGCCGCCCTGGTGCGCCAGGCCCTGCAGGCTGGTCTTGAAAAAGCGCAAGAATTGCAGTCCCGCGGCCACCTGTGGTGCGCGCTGCTCTCATGCCAGGGGCAATGGATGGCGACGCCGTCCGAACGCCCGGTGCTGGAGCAGGCCGCCCCCCGGAAAATCGGCGCCGTTTTTGAAGTTGGTTCAGTATTTGCTTAATGAATTGCACAGGCCATCCCATGATCCAGATCCGACGCGTTTTCACCCACCTTGAGGAAATCCGGCACGAATTCGGGCCCGAAACCGGTGCACCGCTGCTGCGTGGTGCCATCGGCGCCGTGCTCACCAATCCCTATGCCGGCCGCTACGAGGCGGACATCCTGCCCATGATGGATGCGCTGCAGGAGGTGGGCCTCGATATGGCGCAGCGCCTGCTCAAGGCCATGAACGTGCCGGCCGAGCGCATCGCGACCTATGGCAAGGGCGCCATCATCGGCGCCGCCGGTGAGCTGGAGCACGGCGCGCTGTGGCATGTGCCGGGCGGCTATGCCATGCGTGAACTGCTGGGCTGGAAGGGCGACCGCAATGCCTACGCCAAGGGCCAGGCCGAGGAAAAGACCGGGCAGCCTGCCAACGCGCTATCCATCGTGCCCTCGACCAAGAAGGTGGGCGGCCCTGGTGCGGCGCTCGACGTGCCGCTCACCCACATCAACGCCAGCTACGTGCGCAGCCATTTCGATGCCATCGAGGTGCGTGTGCCCGGCGCACCGCTGGCCGATGAGATCGTCTTCATCCTGGCGATGACCACCGGCGCACGCATCCATGCGCGGGTGGGCGGGCTCAAGGCCGCCGACATCAGCCAGTGGAACGGCCTGCGCTGAACCCACGCCAACCATAACGACTACGAGAGACCAAGGAGCACACACATGCCAGCCAAGATCCGGAAAATCATCGTCCAGACCGACGAAGTGCGCGTGGAAATGGGCCGCGAGGTGAACCCGCCCGTGCGCAAGGCCCTGGCCATGGCCGTCATCGAGAACCCGTTTGCGGGCCGCTACGTGGAAAACCTCGACGAGCTGATCGCCATCGGCGAAGAGCTCGGCGGCCTGCTGGGCGAGCGCTGCGTGCAGGCCCTGGGCATTGCGCCCGGCCAGGCCGAGAGCTATGGCAAGGCCGCCATCGTGGGCGAAGGCGGCGAGCTCGAACACGCTGCGGCCATCCTGCACCCCAAGCTCGGCGCCCCGCTGCGCCTGGCGGTGGAAAAGGGCGCAGCCCTGGTGCCTTCAAGCAAGAAGATCGGCGGCCTGGGCGCTGCCATCGACGTGCCGCTGGGCCACAAGGACGCCGCCTACGTGCGCAGCCACTTCGATGCCATGGAGGCCCGTGTGGCCGATGCGCCACGCGCCAACGAGATCGTGGTGGCCGTGGTGGTCACGGCCGGCGGCCGCCCGCTGCCGCGCATAGGCGGGCTCACCACCGCAGAAGTCCAGGGCCAGGACGGCCTGCGCTGAGCGCACCGCCACACCCGTGACCCGCTGTCTCCCCCATACTGTTCGCCACCGCTGTTTCTCTCCCATCCAATCCATCAGGAGTGTTTCCATGACGATGCTTAAGACCCTCATGCGTGCTACGGCCGCTGCCGCGCTGGCCGCCACAATCGCTCCCGCGATGGCCCAGGATGTCATCAAGATCGGTGAGATCAACAGCTACAAGGCCCAGCCCGCCTTCCTGGAGCCCTACAAGAAGGGCATGGAGCTGGCAGTGGACGAGATCAACGCCGCAGGTGGCCTGCTGGGCAAGAAGGTCCAGCTCGTGATCCGCGACGACAACGGCAACCCCGGCGATGCCGTGCGCGCCGCCGAGGAACTGGTCTCGCGCGAGAAGGTGGATGTGCTCACCGGCTCCTTTCTCTCGCACGTGGGCCTGGCGCTGACCGACTTCGCCAAGCAAAAGAAGTTCTTCTTCCTGGCCGGCGAACCGCTGACCGACAAGATCGTCTGGCAGAACGGCAACCGCTACACCTACCGCCTGCGTCCCTCCACCTACATGCAGGTGTCGATGATGGTGCCCGAGGCCGTGGCCCTGAAGAAGAAGCGCTGGGCGCTGGTCTACCCCAACTACGAATACGGCCAGTCGGCCGTGGCCACCTTCAAGCAACTGCTCAAGGCCGCGCAGCCGGACGTGGAATTCGTCGTCGAGCAGGCGCCCCCGCTGGGCAAGGTCGACTCGGGCAGCGTGGTGCAGGCCCTGGCCGATGCCAAGCCCGATGCGATCTTCAACGTGCTGTTCGGCGCCGACCTGTCCAAGTTCGTGCGCGAAGGCAACACGCGTGGCCTGTTCAAGGACCGTGAAGTGGTCAGCCTGCTGACCGGCGAGCCCGAGTACATGGACCCGCTCAAGGACGAGGCCCCCAACGGCTGGATCGTGACCGGCTACCCCTGGTACGGCCTGCAGACGCCCGAGCACAAGGCCTTCCAAACGGCTTACCAAGGCAAGTTCAACGACTACCCGCGCCTGGGCTCGGTCGTGGGCTACAGCGCCATCAAGTCGCTGGCCGAGGGCATCAAGAAGGCCGGCTCCACCGACACCGAAAAGCTGGTCGTTGCCTTCAAGGGCCTGCAGGTGCCCACGCCGTTCGGCCGCATCACCTACCGCCCCGAGGACAACCAGTCCACCATGGGCGGCTACGTGGGCCGCACCAAGAACGAGGGTGGCAAGGGCGTGATGGTCGACTACCGCTACGTGGACGGCGCCAAGGTGCAGCCTACGAACGACGAAGTCAAGAAGATGCGCCCGGCCGACTGACGGCTGGTCCCCGGCCTGAGGCGGCTGCGGACACTTGCGTCCGCTAGCCCCTGAGGCCATATTGCTACCCCACATGCACGCGAACGGGCAGACGGACATGCCCGAGGGACAAGTGTTGCCGAAGGATCTGGAATGAGTTTATCGAGTTTTATCGTTCAGCTGCTCAATGGACTGGCGGGGGCCTCCTCGCTGTTCCTCGTGGGCGCCGGGCTTTCGCTGATCTTCGGCGTCACGCGCATCGTGAATTTCGCGCATGGCTCGTTCTTCATGGTGGGCATCTACGTCGCCTACTCCATGGTGGCCAAGCTGGGCACCGGCCTGGGCTTCTGGCCCGCGCTGCTGCTGTCGGCCGTGGTGGTCGGCGCGCTCGGTGCCCTGGTGGAGGTGGTGCTGCTGCGCCGCATCTACAAGGCACCCGAGCTGTTCCAGCTGCTGGCGACCTTTGCGCTGGTGCTGGTGATCAAGGACGCCGCGCTGTGGATCTGGGGCCCCGAGGAACTGCTCGGCCCGCGTGCGCCGGGCCTGTCGGGCTCGGTCAGCATCCTGGGGCGGCAATTCCCCTCGTACGACCTGTTCCTGATCGTCGTCGGCCCGGTGGTACTGGGCCTGCTGTGGCTCTTGCTCACCCGCACCCGCTGGGGCACGCTGGTGCGTGCCGCCACGCAGGACCGCGAGATGGTCAGCGCCCTGGGCGTGAACCAGGCCTGGCTGTTCACAGCGGTGTTCGCCCTGGGCGCCCTGCTGGCGGGCCTGGGCGGTGCGCTGCAGCTGCCGCGCGAACCGGCCACGCTGGAGATGGACCTGAACACCATCGGCGCCGCCTTCGTGGTGGTGGTGGTGGGCGGCATGGGCTCCATCCCGGGCGCCTATGTGGCCGCGCTGCTGATCGCCGAGATCAAGGCCATCTGCATCTGGCTCGGCGTGGTCGAAATCTTCGGCTACAGCGTCTCGTTCTCCAAGCTCACGCTGGTGGTCGAGTTCCTGGTGATGGCCGTCGTGCTCGTGGTGCGCCCCTGGGGTCTGATGGGCAAGCCCCAGGCGGTCAGCCGCAACACCGGTATTCCCGAAGCGCCGCTGCGCGCCTCAGCGCCCTGGTACAAGGTCGGTGCAGCCGTGCTGGTGGCCGCGCTGGTGCTGCTGCCCTTCGTCACCACAGGTTCGCCCTATCTCACCGTGCTGATGATCGACCTGCTGATCGCGGCGCTGTTCGCGGCCAGCCTGCACTTCATCATGGGGCCTGCGGGCATGCATTCGTTCGGCCACGCCGCGTACTTCGGCCTTGGGGCCTATGCGGCTGCGCTGCTGGTGCGCTCGGCCGGCATCCCCATGGAAGCGGCGCTGTTGCTGGCCCCCCTGGCGGCTGCGGCCGGTGCGCTGATCTATGGCTGGTTCTGCGTGCGCCTGTCGGGCGTGTACCTGGCCATGCTGACGCTGGCCTTCGCGCAGATCACCTGGGCCATCTGCTACCAGTGGGACGGCTTCACCGGTGGCAGCAACGGCCTCACGGGCGTGTGGCCGGCCGAGTGGCTGTCGGACAAGCGCAACTACTACTTCCTCACGCTGGCCCTGGTGGTGGGCGGCGTGCTGGCGCTGCGCCGGGTGCTGTTCTCGCCCTTTGGCTATGCGCTGCGCGCCGGGCGCGACTCAGTGCTGCGCGCCGATGCCATCGGCATCGACGTCAAGCGCATGCAGTGGACGGCCTTCGTCATCGCCGGCCTGTTCGCGGGCCTGGGCGGTGCGCTGTTCGCCTTCTCCAAGGGCAGCATCTCGCCGGAGGCGCTGCACGTGGGCAAGTCGGTCGACGGCCTGGTGATGGTGCTGCTGGGCGGTATCCAGACGCTGGCCGGCCCGGTGGTGGGTGCGGTCACCTTCACCTGGCTGCACGACACCGTGGCACGCAACACCGACTACTGGCGCGCCATGCTGGGCGCCATCATCCTGATCCTGGTGCTGCTGTTCCCGCAGGGCATCGCGGGGGCCATCAAGCAACTCTTCGATAACAAGCGCGAAGCCAAGGAGGCAGCATGAGCCTGCTCAAAGTCACCGGCCTGGGCAAGTCCTTCGGTGGGGTCAAGGCCGTCGACGGCATCCACTTCGAGCTGGCGGCCGGCGAGCTGCTGGCCCTGATCGGCCCCAACGGCGCCGGCAAGTCCACCACCTTCAACATGGTCAACGGCCAACTGCCGGCCGACGTGGGCTCGATCCAGCTCAACGGCCAGGAGCTGGTGGGCCGCAAGCCGCGCGATATCTGGCGCATGGGCGTGGGCCGCACCTTCCAGATCGCCGAGACCTTCTCCTCGCTGACCGTGGTGGAAAACGTGCAGATGGCGCTGATCTCCAACGACAGCCGCCTGTTCTCGATGTTCCGCAAGGCCTCGGAGCACAAGCGTGATGAGGCCCTGGCCCTGCTTGAGCAGGTGGGCATGAAGGCCCAGGCCGACCGCCCCTGCAGCGTGCTGGCCTACGGCGACGTGAAGCGCGTGGAGCTGGCCATCGCCATGGCCAACGCGCCCAAGCTGCTGCTCATGGACGAACCCACGGCCGGCATGGCGCCCAAGGAGCGCAACGAGCTCATGGCGCTGACCAAGCGACTCGTGATCGACCGCGGCATGGCCGTGCTGTTCACCGAGCACAGCATGGACGTGGTGTTCGCCTACGCCGACCGCATGATCGTGCTGGCGCGCGGGCGCCTGATCGCCGAGGGCAAGCCCCTGGAGCTGCGCGACCACCCCAAGGTGCAGGAGGTGTACTTCGGCACCGGCAAGACCTTCGAGAAAAAGACGGCCGGTGCAGCGATTGCTGCTGCGCCTGCGGAGACCGCATGATGACGACGACGATTGATTCCAAGGACGTGTTGCTGGAGGCCAAGGGCCTGCAGGCTTGGTACGGCGCTGCGCAGATCCTGTACGACGTGGACCTCAACGTGCGCCGCGGCGAGGTCGTGGCGCTGATGGGCCGCAACGGCGCGGGCAAGTCCACCACGCTCAAAACGCTGATGGGCATGCTGGCCAAGCGCAAGGGGCAGATCCGCTTCATGGGCAAGGACATCTCCAAAAGCGACCCACACGATGCGGCGCGCCTGGGCCTGGGCTTCGTGCCCGAGGACCGCCGCGTGTTCACCGACCTCACGGTGATGGAGAACCTGGCCGTGGGCCGCCAGCCCGCGCGCCACTGGCCCGACGGCACGGCAGCGCCGCTGTGGACGCCCGAGGCCCTGTTCAAGCTGTTCCCCAACCTGGGCGAGATGCCCCAGCGCCCCGGCGGCCGCATGAGCGGCGGTGAGCAGCAGATGCTGACTGTGGCCCGCACGCTGATGGGCAACCCCTACCTGGTGCTGCTCGACGAACCCTCCGAAGGCGTGGCCCCGGTCATCGTCGAGCAGATGGCGCAGATGATCCTGGAGCTCAAGGCCCAGGGCGTGAGCATCCTGCTGTCCGAACAGAACATGCATTTCGCCGAACTCGTGTCCGACCGTGCCTACGTGCTCGAAAAGGGCCAGATCCGTTACCAGGCGTCCATGGCCGAGCTGGCCGCCAACGACGAGGTGCGCAGGTCCTACCTGAGCGTTTGAAGGATTTTCCCGGCGCGGGCCTGTTGGGCCCGTACCGATCTGCCAGTGCGTTCCCAACCGGAGTGTCCGCCATGATGATCCCTGCCCAGCGCCGTTTCTTCCTCCAATCCGCCGCCGCCCTCACCCTCGCGGGGGCCGGCATGCCCCTGGCCTTTGCAGCGGGCAAGATCAAGCCCGGCGAACGCGCAGCGCTGATCGTCGTGGACGTGCAGAACTGCTTCGTGCCCGGTGGCACGCTGCCCGTGGCCAAGGGCGACGAGGTGGTGCCGGTCATCAACCGCATCGCCACCGCGTTCGAGAACGTGGTCGTGACGCAGGACTGGCACACGCCGGGCCATGCCTCGTTCGCCAGCACGCATGCCGGCAAGAAGCCCTTCGAGACCACCAAGCTCAGCTACGGCCAGCAGGTGCTGTGGCCCGACCACTGCGTGCGCGGCACCGACGATGCGGCCCTGCACAAGGATTTGAAACTGCCCCAGGCCCAGGTGATCCTGCGCAAGGGCTTCCACGAGCATGTGGACAGCTACTCGGCCTTCGAGGAGGCGGATCGCAAGACCTCCACGGGCCTCGCGGGCTACCTCAAGCAGCGCGGCATCAAGACGGTGTTCGTGACCGGCCTGGCCACCGACTTCTGCGTGGCCTGGACGGCCCTGGACGCCAAGCGCCTGGGCTTCGAAACCTATGTGGTGGAAGACGCCTGCCGCGCCATCGACCTCAACGGCTCGCTGGAGGCGGCCTGGAAGCAGATGAAGGCCAAAGGCGTCAAGCGCATCCAGTCGAGCGACCTCGACATCGCCTGAGCCATGGGCACGGGACTTGCAAACCATCGGTGGCTGCCGCATGGCCGGCAGCGTGGGAATCCGTCTTTGACGGTTTCGCAACACCCCCTGTAAATGGTTGCACAGTCCCTCGTGTTGCGGGGAAACTGCCACCTTTGATGTAAGGAGCGTTTCATGAAGTACCGTGGGATGAGGGATGGGCGCACCGACCGCAGGGCCGTGCTGATGGCCATGGCGGCGACGGCCCTGGGCAGTTCGGCGACGACGGCCATGGCGGCAGAGACCGGGGTGACGGACAAGAGCATCAAAGTGGGGCAGTCCGCTGTTTTCACCGGGCCCGCCAAGGACTTCGGCGTGGACTACAAGGCCGGCATCTCCCTGTACTTCGACCGCACCAACAAGGCCGGCGGGGTGTTCGAGCGCAAGCTCGAACTCGTCTCGCTCGACGACGCCTACGAGCCCAAGAAGACCGCCGAGAACACGGCGCGCCTGATCGACGAGGAGAAGGTATTCGCCCTGATCGGCTACGTGGCCACGGGCAACCTGATCGCCGCCATGCCGCTGGCCGAGAAGGCCGGCGTGCCCATGTTCGCGCCGCTGGTGGGCACCACCTCGTTTCGCACCACGCACAACCGCTACCTGTTCCACGTGCGCGCCAGCTACGAGACCGAGCTGCGCAAGATCGTGGGCCACTTGGCCACGCTGGGCATCACCAACATCGCGGTCGCCTACCAGAACAGCGCGTTCGGCAAGTCCAACCTTGAGACCTGCCTGCAGATCGCCCAGGGCCTGAAGGTCAAGGTGGTCGAGTCGGTGCCTCTGGAGATTGCCGCCACCGACGCCAAGGCCCAGGTGGCCCAGCTCACCAAGGCCCAGCCCGGCGCGGTGGTGATGATCATGGCCGGCAAGATGGTCGAGGTGTTCCTGCGCGACTACCGTGCCGGTGGCGGCGCCGCGCCGCTGTACACCATCTCGGTGGGCATCACCGATGCGCCGGGCTCGGCCCAGCGCCTCAATGGCGGCATCGAGGGCCTGGTCACGGCCAGCATCGTGCCCTCGCCGCAGGCCAGCCGCCTGCCCATCGTGGTCGACTACCGCAAGGACCGCACCGATGCCGGTGCCAAGATCGACAGCTACACCATGCTCGAAGGCTATATCGCCGCGCGCGTGTTCGTCGAAGGCCTCAGGCGCGCGGGGCGCAACCTCACGCGCGAGGCCTTCATCAAGGCCATGGAAGACATGGGTACCACCAAGTTCGGCGATTTCCCGGTGCAGTACGGTCCGAACAACCACAATGGGTCCAACTTCGTGGACCTGGAGATGTACACCCGCACCGGCAGCCTGCGCCGCTGACGTTTCATTCAGGATCCATGCAGACCCCAGCCACCGTTCTCACCCTTTCCGTCAATGGCCAGCCATGTGAGCTGCCAGCAGGTACCCCGGGCGCGGGCGCCACGCTGCTGCATGTGCTGCGCAACGACCTCTCGCTCAACGGCCCCAAGTACGGCTGCGGCCTGGGCCAGTGCGGCGCTTGCACGGTGCTGGTGGACGGGGTGGCGGCGCGTGCCTGCGTGATCCCCGCACACGGCGTGGCGGGCCGCGAGGTGACGACGCTGGAGGGCCTGCCCGCACGCTGCCATGGTGCGGCATGCGAGGGGCTGCTGCACCCGGTGCAACAGGCCTTCGTCGACGAGCAGGCCGCCCAGTGCGGCTACTGCCTCAATGGCATGGTGATGATGGCCGTGGCCCTGCTCGAACGCAACCCCGATCCCGACGAGGCCGCCATCCGCCGCGAGCTCTCGGGCAACCTGTGCCGCTGCGGCACGCATGTGGAGATCATCCGCGCCGTGCAGCGCGCGGCGGTGCTGGTGCGCGGGGTGGCCGCATGAGCGCGCCCCCTGTAGCGCTGCGCGCGCACAGCCCGCTCACGCGCGCTGACTTCCATGCCGCACAGGGGGTGCTGCTGGTCGTGCGCAACCCGCCGCCCGCACCCCCGCCTGTGAAGGGCCAGCCCGCGCTGGTGGCCGGCAACCCGGCCGAGGGCGTGGAGATCCTGCTGGCCGTGTGGGACGATGGCAGCGTGACCGCCCTCAATGGCCACGTCGACCTGGGCACCGGCATCCGCACGGCGCTCGCGCAGATCGTGGCCGAGGAGCTGGACGTTCCCCTTGAGCGCGTGAACATGGTGCTGGGCGATACCACGCGCGCGCCCAACCAGGGCGCGACCATTGCCAGCGCCTCGATCCAGATACACGCCAAGCCCCTGCGCACCGCCGCAGCGCAGGCGCGCCACTGGCTGGTGGCCCAGGCCGCCGAGCGCCTGGGCGTGGCGCCTGATGCGCTGCAGGTGCAGGCCGGCGTGGTGCAGGTGGCGGCCGACCCCGCCCGCCGGGTGGCCTATGGCGAACTGCTGGCTGGCGCGCACACCGCGCTGGAGCTCGCCGAGGCCACGCCCACCAAGCCCATGGCCGACTACACCGTGGTCGGCCAGTCGGTGCCGCGCGTGGACATACCCGCCAAGGTCAGCGGCGAGCTGGTCTTCGTGCACGACATGCGCGTGCCCGGCATGCTGCACGGCCGCGTGGTGCGCCCGCCCTATGCGGGTGCCGACCATGGCGATTTCATCGGCAACACGCTCGAATCGGTGGACCAGTCGTCCATCGCGCACATCCCGGGCATCCGCGCGGTGGTGGTGGTGCGCGACTTCGTGGGCATCGTCGCCGAGCGCGAGGAACAGGCCGAGGAGGCGATGCGTGCGCTGCGCGTGCACTGGAAGCCCTGGCCGGGATTTCCCCGGCAGGACAGCCCGGACGCCCTGGCACAGGCCATACGCGCCAACCCCTCCACGCAACGCCGCCTGGTGGACGAGGGCGACGTGGACGCCGCGCTGGCCGCAGCCGCGCAGTCCATGCCGCGCACCTATGTCTGGCCGTACCAGCTGCACGGCTCCATCGGCCCCTCGTGCGCGGTAGCCGAGTGGCGGCAAGACGAAACCTCGGGCCGCCCGCGCATGGCCGTCTGGGCCGGCACGCAGAACCCCCATGTGCTGCGCGCCGACCTGGCGCGCCTCATGGGCATGGCCGACGTGGACATCGACCTGGTGCGCATGGAGGCCGCGGGCTGCTACGGCCGCAATGGCGCCGACGACGTGGCGGCAGATGCCGCGCTGCTGTCGCGCGCCGTGGGTGTGCCCGTGCGCGTGCAGCTCACACGCGAGCAGGAGCACCTGTGGGAGCCCAAGGGCACGGCCCAGCTCATGCAGGTGCGCGGCGGGCTCAATGCCAATGGCTCGGTGGCCGCCTACGATTTCGAGACCTCCTACCCCTCCAACGGCGCGCCCACGCTGGCGCTGCTGCTCACGCGCACCATCGAGCCGCTGGCCCAGGCCTACGAGATGGGCGACCGCACGGCGCGCCCGCCCTACGACTTCGACAACCTGCGCGTGGCCGTGAACGACATGGCGCCCATCGTGCGTGCCTCGTGGCTGCGCGGCGTCTCGGCCCTGCCCAATTCGTTCGCGCATGAATCCTATGTGGACGAGTTGGCCACCGCGGCTGGCGTGGACCCGGTCGAGTTTCGTCTGCAGCTCTTGAGCGACCCGCGCGCGGCAGAACTCGTGAAGGCCACGGCCGAGAAGGCTGGCTGGCTGCCCCACACCGGCCCGCGCGTGCCCGGCCCCGCGGACCTGCAGGGCACCGACGGCGATTGGGTCCAGGGCCAGGGCTTTGCCTACGCGCGCTACATCCACAGCAAGTGGCCGGGCTTTGGCGCGGCCTGGGCCGCCTGGGTGGCCGATGTGGATGTGAACAAGAAGACCGGCGAGGTGCATGTGCGCCGCGTCGTCGTGGGTCACGATGCGGGCATGATGGTCAACCCCGCAGGGGTGCAGCACCAGGTGCATGGCAACGTGGTGCAGACCACCAGCCGGGCCCTCAAGGAGCAGGTGCGCTTCGACCCGGTCACGCAGGCGGTGGACACACGCGAGTGGGGCAGCTACCCCATCCTGAGCTTTCGCGAGGTGCCGGTCATCGAGGTCATGCACATGCCCCGGCAGGACGAGGCGCCGCTGGGCTCGGGCGAGTCCTCGTCGGTGCCCGGCACGGCGGCCATTGCCAACGCCATCTTCGACGCCACGGGCGTGCGCTTCCGGGCGCCGCCCTTCACGCCCGAGGTGGTGCGCGCGGGGCTCAACCCGCTGGGCGCAGCAGCTGGGCAGGGCGGTGCCGCCCCTGCAGGGTCGCCGGCAGAGCCGGCCGACGTGCTGCCCACACTGGAGCTGCCCGCCCCGGCCGTTCCCGCCACGGCCACCTGGCCGCGCCGGCGCAGCCACTGGGCGCGTGCATTGGCCCTGGCTGCCGGCGGCCTGGCCATGGGGGCGGCGCTGCTGGGCTGGCGCCCGGCCATCGCACCGGTCGCACAGACGGCAGGTGCTTCGGTCTACAACGCCGCCACCATAGAACGTGGGCGCCTGGTGGCGGCTGCCGGCGACTGCGTGGTTTGCCACACGGCCCCGGGCGGAACGCCGAATGCCGGTGGGCGCGCCATGGACACGCCCTTCGGGACCGTCA
The DNA here is from genome assembly GCF_964253575.1 of Acidovorax sp. LjRoot118. Classification (NCBI taxonomy): domain Bacteria; kingdom Pseudomonadati; phylum Pseudomonadota; class Betaproteobacteria; order Burkholderiales; family Comamonadaceae; genus Acidovorax; species Acidovorax sp. LjRoot118. The sequence continues at coordinate 5,917,825 of NZ_CAXURB020000001.1, read as the reverse complement.
CCACCACCAACCTCACGCCCGACGCGCAGACCGGCCTGGGCCTGTGGTCCTTCAGCGCCTTCCAGCGCGCCATGCGCGAGGGCATCTCGCGCGACGGCAAGCACCTGTACCCGGCCTTTCCCTACACATCCTTCGCGAAGATGGACGACGACGACCTGACCGCGCTGTACGCCTGGCTCATGGCCCAGCCGCCGGTGCGCTCCGAAGTGCCGGCCACGCAGCTGGCCTTTCCGTTCAGCGTGCGCCCGCTCATGGCGGGCTGGAACGCGCTGTTCCACGACGCCACGTCCTGGAAGCCCGACCCCGCGCGCCCGCCCGAATGGAACCGCGGCGCCTACCTGGTGCAGGGCGTGGGCCACTGTGGCGCCTGCCACACACCGCGCAATGCGCTGGGTGCGGAGATGGGCGGCGCGGCATTCCTTTCGGGCGCGCTGGTCGATGGCTGGGAGGCGCCCGCCCTCACCGGGCTGTCGAAGGCGCCCGTGCCCTGGAGCAGCGAGGCCCTGTACAGCTACCTGCGCAAGGGCCACAGCCCGGAGCACGGCAGTGCCTCCGGCCCCATGGCGCCCGTGGTGCAGGAACTGGCAAAGCTGCCCGACGAGGACATCCGCGCCATGGCTACGTACCTGGCCTCGTTCAACGCGACCCCGGAGCCTGCTGCCGAAGCATTGACGAAGGCGCAGGCCGCTGTGGCACAGGCGGCCGCACTGGCGCCCCAGCCCGGCCAGGCGCAGCGCCTGTTCGACGGCGCCTGCGCCGCCTGCCACCATGACGGCAACGGCCCCAAGCTCCTGGGCGTGAACGTGCCGCTGGCGCTCAACAGCAACCTGCACAGCGACCGGCCGGACAACCTGCTGCAGGTCATCGTCCACGGCATCCGCGAACCGGCTTCGCGCGAACTGGGCTTCATGCCCGGCTTTCGCGACGCGCTCAGCGATGCGCAGATCGCAGAGCTCGCGGGCTATATGCGCCAGCGCTATGCGCCAGGGCGCCCCGCATGGAACGATGTGCCGGCCGCGCTGGCACGTGTGCGCGCCGGTCCGGCCCATCCATAGCGTTCAGAAATGCAATGAATCCGCGTCGGCACCCATGGCATCGGCAATCAGCCGCATGTCGTGGTCGCTGATGGCGAACAGCCCGAAACGGAACGCATAGCCCCAGCGCGCGCGGTCCTGCACGAACTCGAAGTGATCGAGCAGCGGTGCGATGGCCGCCTCGCGGGCCGGCACGTAGTCCACGCCCTTGCGAAACGGCACGAACCCGCCGCCCATGTCGAAGGCATAGGGCTCGCCGGGCTTCACCAGCCCCAGCGAGACGAAGGCCTGCAGCTTGTCGCTGCCGCCCATGGTGACCGTGGGCGCGTAGTACGCGACCCTGTCGCCGGGCTTCACACGCCGCAGCGGGGCGACCTTGCCGTGGCACACCTGCATGTAGCCGGCTTCGGGCTCGACGCAGCCGCGGCGCGCGTGGTTGGCGCTGGCCACGGCGATCCAGTTGCCGCGTGGCGTGGCCATGGCGGGCTGTGGTGCTTCGGCCCACAGGGTCGGTTGAGCCAATGCGCTTGCTGCTGCCATGCCCATGCTCCTCAGGCCTCGGCGTGCAGACCGACGCGGTTGCCATCCAGGTCATGGATGTGCGCGAAGAAGCCCATGCCCGGCGGCAGTGCCTGGCGCGGTAGGGCTACCTTGCCGCCTTGCGCCACCACCCGCTCCAGGGCCGCATCGAGCGAAGGCGAAGCATCGAGGTAGACGAGGGTGCCAGCGCCTGCTGCCAGCTGCGGCGCGGTCGGCCCCATCATCAGCGCACCACCCGCTCCGTCGGATTCCGGGTCGTACGAGAACACCGCGCCTTCGCTCGGGCCCATGGACTCGCGGCGCATGGCCTGGCCCAGCACGGCCTCGTAGAAAGCCTGGGCACGGTCCAGTTGGGTGGTGGGGATTTCGAACCAGCTGATGGCGTTTTTCATGAAGGGCTCCTGGTGTGCAAATGAAGAAGCCCCGATGGTGATGACCTGCTGCTGACAGCGGTTTGTCAGCAGGCTTGCAGCAGCGCCCTCATTCCCTGGCGCGGTTCATTTCCATCGAAAACTTGAACCGGTCCGCGGGGTGCAGCGAGACCGAGATCTCGAACACCTGGTCGGCCGGGTCGATGTAGTGGCGCGTGATCTTCAGGGCCGGCGCACCTGCCTCGGCGCGCAGGGCCTCGGCATGCTCGCGTGGTACCAGCACGGCCTCGATGTCCTGGCGGATGCGGGCGATGCGCCGGCCGTAGCGCTCCTCGATGATGGAGCTGGCCAGCGTCTCGGGCGCATCACGCACGATGGGGCCGATGTCGGAATACGCCGGGTCGATGTACAGGTCCAGCCAGCAGATCGGGCGTGCCCGTGTGCTGCCTCCTTCCATGCGCAGGCAGGCGATGTGCAGCCAGCGCGTGCCGCCGGGGCAGGCCAGGTCCTTGGCGAGCGTCAGGTCCGCGACCACCGTGTTGATCGACTGCACCGTGCGCACATGTTCGGCACCGAAGCGTGCCAGTTCTTCCACCGTGGCGATGGACTGCGTGAAGCCGGCACGCGGCCGCATGGCCTCCACGCGCGTACCCACGTTCTTGCGCCGCGAGATCAGGCCCAGCTCCTGCAGTTCGTCCAGCGCCTTGCGCACGGCATAGCGGCTCAGGCCGTACTGGTCGCACAGCTCGAACTCGGTGGGCAGCAACGTGCCCACGGCGAAGCGGCCCGAGGCAATGCCCTCGGACAGGTCGCGGGCGAGGTCGGTGTTTTTGGCGGCGGTCATGCGGACAGGCTCCTGCTCAGGGAAAACCCCAAATCGAGTTTTGTTCGAACATATTTACAGTTCATTTGTTCGGACATTTAAATATGTTCGTATTTTATCAACATATCCGGCCTGCCATGTCCTCTCTCCTGTTTTCCCCCGCCAGCACGGTGCTCGACTCGGTGCTGTTCCGCGATGCCTTTGGCACGCCGCGCATGCGCGAGGTGTTCTCCGACCACATCCTGATCGCCCGCTACATCGAGGTGGAGGTGGCGCTGGCGCGGGCCGAGGCGCGCTGCGGCGTGATCCCGGCCGAGGCGGCCGAGGCCATCGCGCGCGAATCGCGCCTGGACCGCGTGGACTTCGACCACATGCGCCACGAGACCGACATCGTCGGCTACCCCATCTTGCCGCTGGTGCACCAGTTGGTAGAGATGTGCGGCGAGGCCGGGCGCTACGTGCACTGGGGTGCCACCACCCAGGACATCATGGACACGGCCAACGTGCTGCAACTGCGCGACGGGCTGGCGTTGGTCGAGGCCGACATCCGCGCGCTGCGCGGCATCCTCGCCGCGCTGGCCGCGAAGCACCGTGACACGCCCATGGCCGGCCGCACCCACCTGCAACAGGCGCTGCCCGTGACCTTCGGCTACAAGGTGGCCATCTGGCTGGCCATGTTCGACCGCCACCAGGAGCGCCTGGCCGAGCTGCGCAAACGCGTGCTGGTGGTGCAGTTCGCCGGGGCCGCAGGCACACTGGCATCGCTGGGCGACAAGGGCTTCGAAGTGCAGGCCGCGCTGGCCGACGAACTGCGCCTGGCCGTGCCCGTGACCACCTGGCACGTGGCGCGTGACGGCTTCGCCGAGGCCGTCAATCTGCTGGCCCTGGTCACGGGTTCGCTGGGCAAGATCGCGCTGGACATCATGATCATGGCCTCCACCGAGTTCGGCGAGGTCTACGAGCCCTTCGTGAAGGGCCGGGGCGCGAGCAGCACCATGCCGCAAAAGCGCAACCCGATCTCCAGCGAGCTGATGCTGGCGGCCTCGAAGGCCGTGCGCCAGCACGCGGGGCTGATGGTCGATGCCATGGTGCAGGACTTCGAGCGTGCCACCGGCCCCTGGCATGCCGAATGGCTGGCGCTGCCCGAGAGCTTCATCCTCACCGCGGGCGCGCTGCACCAGGCCAAGTTCGCGCTCGGTGGCCTGATCGTGGACGAGGCGCGCATGCGCGGTAACCTGGGGATCAGCCGGGGCCTGATCGTGGCCGAGGCCGTGATGATGGGCCTGGCGCCGGCCATGGGTCGCCAGCAGGCGCACGACGTGGTCTACGACGCCTGCCGCACCGTCAACGAACATGGCGGCACGCTGGCCGAGGCGCTGGCCGCGCTGCCCGAGGTCATGCGCCACGTCGACCGCGCCACCATCGACCGACTCACCGACCCCGCCAACTACCTGGGCCTGGCGCCCGCCATGGTGGACCGCGCCCTGGCCGCCTCGGCGGCGCTCGACCACTGAGCCCCGCCTGATTCCCCGCTTGCGCTTTCCGTTCCATCCCACAACCATTGCAGGAGACCAATCCATGAACACCGCCAAGACCCTTGGTGCCGCCGCCGCATTGCTGTGCGCCGCCACCTTCGCCCACGCGCAGGCCTGGCCCGCCAAGCCACTCACCTGGGTGGTGCCGTTCGCTGCGGGCGGCCCCACCGACGCCATGGCGCGCGACATCGCCGACAAGGTGGGGCGCCAGATCGGTCAGTCCATCGTGATCGAGAATGCGGCCGGCGCGGGCGGCACCATCGGCGCGGCCAAGGCTGCCAAGTCGGCACCCGACGGCTACACCTTCCTGGTCGGCCACATGGGCTACATGGGCGCGGCGCCTTCGCTCTACAAAAAGCTGGCCTACGACCCGGTGAAGGACTTCGACGCGGTGTTCCGCTTTCCCGACACGCCGTTGGTGCTGCTGGTGCCCAAGAGCTCGCCCTACAAGACGGCGGGCGAGCTGATTGCAGCGGCCAAGGCCAACCCGCGCAAGATCAACTTCGGCAATGCTGGCGTGGGCTCCACCTCGCACCTGATCGCAGCGCTGTTCGAGTCGCGCGCCGGCATCGAGGTCACGTCTATCTCGTACAAGGGCGCGGCCCCGGCCATGAACGACCTGGTGGGCGGGCAGGTGGAGGCCATGTTCGACCAGAGCAACACGGCGCTGCCCCAGGTCACGGGCGGGCGGCTCAATGCGATTGCGCTGACCTCGCTCACGCCCATGCCGCAGCAGTACCCCAACGTCGCGCCGCTGGCCGACAAGACCCTGCCCGGCTTCGAGGCCGCCACCTGGTACGGCCTGTACGCACCCAAGGGTGTGCCCAAGGACATGGTGCAAAAGCTGCACCAGTCCTACCTCAAGGCCCTGGCCGACAAGCCCTGGACGGCGCGCATGGTGGCGCAGGGCATCCACCTGCTGCCCGAGGCGCAGTACGCGCCCGAGGCCTTTGCCAAACACACGGCAGCCGAGGTGGAGAAATGGCGCAAGGTGGCGACCGACGCCAAGATCCAGATCGACTGAGCCATGACCCGCATCGCGCAGGAAGACCTGGCCACCAGCATCGCCCAGGCGCTGCAGTTCATCAGCCACCGGCATCCGCCCGACTTCGTGCGCGCACTGCGGCGCGCCCATGCGGCCGAAACCCATGCCCCGGCGCGCGCGGCCATGGGCCAGTTGCTGGTCAACAGCCGCATGGCGGCGCTGGGCCGCCGCCCGCTGTGCCAGGACACGGGCGTGGCCCAGGTGTTCCTGCGCCTGGGTGCCGGCGTGGCTTTCATCCGGCACGACGGCGCGCCGCTGCGCAGCCTGCAGGCCGTGGTCGACGACGCGGTGCGCACCGCCTATGGCGACCCTACGAACCCGCTGCGCGCCACCATGGTGGCCGACCCGCTGGGCGCACGCACCAACACGCGCGACAACACGCCCGCCATCGTGCATTGCGAACTCGTGGAGGGCGATGCGCTGGAGCTGCTGGTGGTGGCCAAGGGCGGCGGCGGCGACGTCAAGGCGCGCTTTGCCACCCTGAACCCGAGTGACAGCGTGGCCGACTGGGTGCTGGCGCAGCTGCCAGGCATGGGCGCCGGCTGGTGCCCACCAGGGGTGCTGGGCATCGGTATCGGCGGCAGCCCCGAGCAGGCCATGCTGCTGGCCAAGCGGTCGCTGTTCGATGCCATCGACATCGACGAACTGTGTGCGCGTGGCGCAGCCACGCCCGAAGAGGCACTGCGCCTGGACTTGCATGCGCGCAGCAATGCCCTGGGCATCGGCGCCCAGGGGCTCGGCGGCCTGTCGGCCGTGCTCGACGTGAAGGTACGCACCGCGCCCTGCCATGCGGCCACGATTCCCGTGGCGCTGATCCCCAACTGCGCCGCCACGCGCTACCTGCGCCTCACGCTCGATGGCACGGGGCCGGCACCCCTGCCGGAGCTGTCGCTCGATGCGTGGGACGGCATTCCCGATAGCTTCGTGGTGCAAGACGCGGTGCGCGTGGACCTCGATGCGCTGGACCGCGCCGAGGTCGGCCAATGGAAGGTCGGCCAGACCCTGTTGCTCACGGGCACCCTGCTCACCGCGCGCGACGCGGCGCACAAGCGCTTGGTGGACCTGCTGCAGCGTGGCGAGCCGTTGCCGGTGGACCTGCGCGGCCGCACCATCTACTACGTGGGCCCGGTGGATGCCGTGGCGGGCGAAGCCGTGGGCCCGGCCGGCCCGACCACCGCCACGCGCATGGACCGCTTCGTGGAGCCGCTGCTGGCGCAGACCGGGTTGCTGGCCATGGTGGGCAAGGCCGAGCGCGGGCCCGAGGCCATTGCCTCCATTCGCCGTCATGGGGGTGCCTACCTGGCGGCGACGGGCGGCGCGGCCTACCTGCTGTCGCGCTCCATCCGCAAGGCACGCGTGCTGGCCTTCGCCGACCTGGGCATGGAGGCCATCCATGAGTTCGAGGTGGTGGACTTTCCGGTGACCGTGGCGGTGGACTCACAGGGGCGGAGCATCCACCGCTTCATGCTGGTCTGAGGGCGCCAGGGCGTGTCATTATTCATTTCACCCCCGCGCTTCAGGCTTTCCCTTCGGGCTGGCCCCGGCATGCGGTGCCTGCCTTGTCGCACAGCTTGCCAATAGCCCGGCTATTGGCAAGTTACATCACCGGCAGCTGAAGCTGCTAGCGCTCTCCACATCTCCCGTGCCGTTGTAGCGCGCCACCTTGGGGTAGACGCACAGCGGGCGGGTGCGGTTGGCCGACCAACTGGCGGGCAATTCGGTGTTGACCACATTGGCACCGGCGCCGCGGGCCTGGGCCAGCACGGTATCGGGCGCCTTGCCCTGTTCCACCCACTGCACCAGCGGCGCCAGCATGTCGAACTGGTCGGTGGCGGGGCCACCCGAGCAGTGGTTCATGCCGGGCACCATGTACAGGCGTGCAAAGCTGGCGGCATCGCCCTTGTGGTTGGCCTGCAGCCGGTCCATCCAGTTGGCGGTGTCCACGGGCGAGAACACGCCGTCGGCCACGCCGTGGTAGACCATCATCTTGGCACCGCGTTCCTTCAAGGCGCCCAGATCGGCCTCGTTGGGTGGCGTCATGAAGGACCAGGGCGACTCGGGGTAGAGCGCGCTGGTGGCGAACATCTTCGGGTAGTCGGTCTCCATGCTGAAGTTCAGCGCGTACTGCAGGCCCGTGGTGGCACCGAAGGCCGCCACGGAGGAGGGCGGCGACGTGAAGATGAAGGCCACGGCGCCGGCATCGCGCGTGGCGGGCGAGCCCAGGTGCCACTGTGCGAAGTTGACGCCGCCCACGCCCGGGTCGAACCAGGTGCCGGTGTACAGCGCCTCGCCCTTGCTGTTCTTCGGGCCGGCGAAGATGTCGGCCAGCACATTCTTCTGGGCTGGCGTCAGGCAGGTTCCGTCCCGCGCGCTCCCGGCGCTGCAGCTGGGCACGTCGGTCTGCAGGTTGAAGGCGCCCTGGCAGGCCGCCACGTCGTTCACCTGCCCGTCGGTGACACCGTCCAGCGCATCGCACTTGGCGAGGATGCGGTTGCCCAGCAGCTTGTATTCGGCCGCTGTCACAGACGTGTTCAGGTCGGGCTGGCCGCTGGCGTCCGGGGTGGAGACCTTGGCGTACTGCTGGGCCTTCCACAGCTGCGTGGTGGCGGCCTTGGGCAGGTGAAAGCCCGGGTTCCCGGCCAGGATGCCGTCGTACTGGTCCGCATAGCGTGATGCCGCCACCATGGCGTGGCGCCCGCCGTTGGAGCAGCCCGCAAAATACGAGCGGTCGGGTGTCTTGCCGTAGGCGCTCTTGATAAGGTCCTTGGCCATGGGCGTGAGGCTGCCCACGGCCTGGTAGCCATAGTCCAGCCGGGCCTGCGGGTCCACGCCGAAGAAGGGCGTGGGCGCGCTGTGGCCCGCGTCCGAGCTGAGCACCGCGAAGCCCTGGCTCAGCGCCGGCGCGACGGGTGCCGCGCCGCTGGTCGCGCCCAGGGCCGTGACCACGCTGCCATCGAGTCCACCGTTGGCCTGGTAGAGGAAGCGGCCGTTCCAGGCCACGGGCATGCGCATCTCGAAGCCGATGGCATAGCTCGCGCCATCGACCGTGCTGGTGCGCTGGTTCATCGCCCCTTTGACCAGGCAGTGCGCCGGGATGGGGGTGTTCACGCCGGTGGCCTTGAGCTCGCCCTCGGCCACGGGCACGGCGGAGGCGATGCGCGTATTGGGCAGGGCCAGCGTGGTGGCCAGGTTGGCGCAGGACTGCAGCGTGCCTGGCGAGGCCGCCGAGAGCTGCCGCAGCCCGCCGTCGGATCCGCCGCAGCCGGCCAGCAGCAGCGATACCGCGGCGGGCAGGGCGGCCAGTGCCAGGGGGCGGCCCAGGCCACGGTGCATTCTCCAGATACCCTCATTCGTCTTCATGGTGTTGTCTCCTCGTGTGTTGTCTCAAGGCGCAGGCAGGCAGACCCGCAGCGCGGCCTCGAAGCGCTGTGGGATGGGGAAAGCAAAGAGAGAGAAAAAAGGCGTGGACCGTCAGGCGGCAGCCATGGCGGGCGCAGTACGTCGGTGAACGTCGGCAGCAGCGGTGGACAGGCGCTGGCGAATGATGGCCAGGCGCATGTCGAATTCGGGCAGCACCCAGGTCTTGCATGCCTGCGCCGGTTCAGTCCAGCGCGGCCCCTGGCTGGCGGGTGCCGCTGCGACACGCGCCCAGGCCCACTCCAGCAGCACCAGGGCCACGGCCCGCAGGTAGTCGTCGGCCACCCAGTAGGGCAGCTCGGGGTGGGTGGCGGCTGCGGCGGCCAGCGCGCGCGTGGTGTCGGCCAGGGCATTGCGCCGGGTGTTGGCGGCTTCGTCGGGGGGCAGGCCGGCACGCAGGGATGCGAGCAGTGCACACAGGCCCTGGCCGCCATCGGCCAGCACCTTGCGCACCAGCAGGTCGATGGCCTGGATTTCGTTGGTGCCCTCGTAGATCATGGCCACACGCGCATCGCGCACGATCTGCTCGATACCCCATTCGCGCACATAGCCGTGGCCGCCGAAGACCTGCAGGCAGGCGCTGGCGCCGTGGAAGGCCTGGTCGGTCAGCGCGGCCTTGAGCACGGGCGTGACCAGCGCGCACCAGCGCTGGGCCACGGCGCGCTCGGTCGCGTCGGGGTGGTGGCGCGCCACGTCGAGCTGCAGGGCCGTGTGGTAGGCCAGCACGCGCCCGCCGTCGATCCAGGCGCGCTGCGTCTGCAGGATGCGGCGCATGGCCGGGTGTTCGGCAATCGGATCAGGGCCCGGCGATGCCGTTGTGCCCATGGGCCTGGGAGCGCGCATCTGCCGGCGCTCGTGCGCATAGGCGCTGGCCTTCTGCCAGGCCGCCTCGAGCAGGCCCAGGCCCTGCAGGCCCACATGCAGCCGAGCGGCATTCATCATCACGAACATGGCGGCCAGGCCCTTGTGGGGCTCGCCCACCAGCCAGCCCGTGGCATCGTCGAAGCGCATCACGCAGGTGGGGCTGCCGTGCAGGCCCATCTTCTCTTCGATGCGCTCGCACACCACGGCATTGCGCTCGCCGCCCGGCAGCCGCTTGGGCACGAGGAACAGCGACAGCCCCTTGGGGCCCGCCGGTGCATCGGGCAGGCGCGCCAGCACCAGGTGCACGATGTTGTCGGTCAGGTCGTGCTCGCCTCCCGAGATGAAGATCTTGCTGCCGTTCACGCGCACGCTGCCATCAGGCTGGGGCACGCCGCGCGTGCGCACAAGGCCCAGGTCGCTGCCCGCATGGGCCTCGGTCAGGCACATGGTGGCCAGCCACTCGCCGCTGGCGATCCTGGGCAGGTACTGCGCTTTCAGCGCGTCGCTGCCATGGTGGCGCAGGCATTCGTAGGCGCCGTGCAGCAGGCCGGGCGCCATGGTCCAGCCATGGTTAGCACCAGCCAGCCATTCGAACAGCACGCATTCGAGCACCGCGGGCAGGCCCTGGCCACCGTCTTCGGGCGCGCAGGCCAGCGAGGGCCAGCCGGCCTGCCAGAAGGCCTGGTAGGCCGCGCGAAAGCCGGCGGGCGTGGTGACGGTGCCGGCCTCGAAGTGGCAGCCCTCTTCGTCGCCCGTGCGCTGCAGCGGGGCGATGGCGCTGTCGACGAACTTGGCGGCCTCCTGCAGCACCTGTGCCGCCAGCCCGTCATCGGTGTCGGCAAACGGCGCCAGCGCCTGCCACTGCGAAGGCGCCTGGAGCACTTCGGTCAGCAGGTGCTGGATATCGGCCAGGGTCTGGTGTGCTTGCATGCTGATCGTGCGTCCTTGTCCGTCGTTAACCCATGGCCTTCGCCACCGTGGAACCGGCTTTGCCGGGCCACCGGAGGCGTCCCCCTCAGGGCGAAGGCGCGCCAGCGCCTCAGGGGGGAGCCAATCCAGAGTCAAGACTCTGAAGTGAACCCGATCTGTTTGACCAGCGGGCCCCAGCGCTCGAACTCGGCCTTCTGGTCGGCCAGCATCTCCTGCTGCGTGCTGCCGTGGGCCACCAGGCCAACGATGCCCAGCGCGTCGATCACGGTCTTGTCCTTGAGCGCGCCGGTGATGGCGGCATTGGCACTGGCCAGCGTGGCGGCGGGCGTCTTGGCCGGCGCGTAGAAGCCGAACCATTCCTCGGACGTCACGTCGGGGTAGCCCAGTTCGATGAAGGTGGGCACATCGGGCAGGTAGGGCGAGCGCTTCTTGCCCGAGGTGGCCAGCACGCGCACGCGGCCGGTCTTCATGTACTGCAGGTAGTCGCCGCTGGGGTTCATGGCGGCAGCGATCTGGCCGCCCACCAGGTCGGTGATGCTGGGCACGGTGCCACGGTAGGGCACGTGCTTGAGATCCACTGCCGCACGGATGCCCAGCAGCGCGCCCAGCAGGTGGGGCATGGAGCCCGCGCCGGGCGAGCCGTAGCTGGCCTTGTCCGGATTCGCCTTGGCCCAGGCCAGGAAGTCCTTGAGCGTCTTCACCTCGGCCGGCACGGCCGGGCCCACGGCCAGGCCGTGGTGCATGATCGCGCCGATGGAGACGGGCACCACGTCGTCGGGCTTGTAGCTGAGCTTGGGGTAGATGTGCGGATACACCGACAGGGCCGATACCGGTGCCAGGGTGAGCACCGAGCCATCGGCGGGCGCGTTCTTCAGCGTTTCCACCGCAATGCGGCCACCGGCGCCCGGCTTGTTCTCGACGAAGCCCGGGTTCTTGCTGTAAGCCGTGCCGCCCAGCTTCTCGGCCACGCGGCGGGCCACGCTGTCGCCCGCGCTGCCGGCCGGAAAGCCGTACATGATCTTGACCTGGTCCAGCGCCTGCGCGAAGGAAGACAGGGGATAGAGCGCTGCGAGGGCGGCGGCGCTGCCCAGGGTGTGAACAAAGTGGCGTCGTGTCGTCGTCATGGTTGTCTCCGGTATAGGTATGGTGTGTTGACGGGGCGGGGAACGGGGGCTATCGGGGTGCCATGCGCAGGGCACCATCGAGCCGGATCACCTCCCCGTTGAGGTGTCCGTTGGTCACGATGTGGGCCGCCAGCTCGGCAAACTCCTCGGGCTTGCCCAGGCGCGGGGGGAAGGGGATGCTCGCGGCCAGCGACTGCTGCACGGCTTCGGGCAGCTCCTTCATCAGCGGCGTGGCGAACAGGCCGGGTGCCACGGTGCACACGCGGATGCCATGCTGCGCCAGGTCGCGCGCCATGGGCAGCGTCATGCCCACCAGCCCGCCCTTGGAGGCGCTGTAGGCCTGCTGGCCCACCTGGCCGTCGAAGGCGGCCACCGAAGCGGTGAACATCATCACGCCCCGCTCGCCGTTGTCGAGCGGCTCCAGCTTGGCGCAGGCGGCTGCGAACAGCCGGCTGATGTTGTAGCTGCCGATGAGGTTGATGCCCACCACGCGCGCAAAATCTTCCAGCGGCGCCGCGCTGCCGTCGCGCTGCACCACGCGCTTGGCGCTGCCGATGCCGGCCACGTTCATGAGGATGCGCGCCGGGCCCAGGGCCGCCTCGGCGTGGGCCAGGGCGGCGGCCACGCTCTCGGTCTGGGTGATGTCGCAGGTGCAGGCCACAGCCGTTCCGGCGCCATGCTGTGCGTTGATGCTCTCGGCCACCTGGGTGGCGAGGGCAGTGTTCACGTCGAGCACCGCGACCTTGGCGCCCAGGCGGGCCAGTTCGCGTGCGGTGGCTTCGCCCAGGCCCGATGCGGCGCCGGTGACGAGGGCGGTCTGTCCTTGGATCTGCATGGATGGCTCCTTGGGTAGTGCGTTTCAGGCCGCAGGCACGATGGTGTCGGGGGCGGCGCCATCGTGCAGGGCCTGCACCAGGTCGTCGCGGTGCTTAAGCACGGCGCGTTGGTTGATCGAGCCCTTGTCGGTGATCTCGCCCTTGTCGAGCGAGGGCGGCTCGGCCATCAGCAGTGCGCGTGCCACACGGCTGGCGCTGCCCGTGGATTCGCGCGCCAGGTGGTCGATGACAGCCTGGATGCGCTGGCGCACACCGGTGCTGGCGATCACCTCGGCCCAGGGGGCATCGGCAGCCAGCCCGCTCACCTCGCGGCAGGCGGGCGAGAGGAACAGCAGGGCGCCCACTTCCTTGCGGTTCAGGCCGGTGAGCACCGCGTCCTGGATGTAGGGGGCGCCGGCCACGACGATCTTGGCGCGCATGGGGCCCACGCTCACGAAGGTGCCGGTGGAGAGCTTGAAGTCTTCGGCGATGCGCCCGTCGAAGCGCAGGCCGCGGTGGATGTCGTTGTCGTCGATCCACAGCACGGCATCGCCGGTGCACAGGTAGCCCTCGTCGTCGAAGGCCTCGCGCGTGGCGGCGTCCGAGCGCCAGTAGCCGGGCGTCACGTTGGGGCCGCGGTAGCGCACCTCGGTCTTGCCGTCCACGTCCACCAGCTTGAGCGTCATGCCCGGCACGGGCGCGCCGATGTGGCCGGAGCGCACGTCGGGGCTGTTGCAGAACATGGCCGAAGGGGCCGACTCGGTCATCCCCAGGCCCGTGGACATGACGATGCGCTCGCCGAGCTCGGCCTCCTGCGTGGCATGCAGGCTGTCCCAGATAGGCTGGGCCAGGCCGGCGCCCGAGTAGAAGAACATGCGCACCCGCGACAGCAAGGTGCGGCGCAGCACGGCATCGGTCTTCATCGCGTCGGCGATCATCTCGAAGCCGGTGGGCACGTTGAAGTACACCGTGGGCGCGATCTCGCGCAGGTTGCGCAGGGTCTCGCCGATCAGCGCTGCCGTGGGCTTGCCGTCATCGATGTAAAGCGTGCCGCCGTGCTGCAGCGTGAGACCGAAGTTGTGGTTGCTGCCGAAGGTGTGGTTCCACGGCAGCCAGTCCACCAGGATGGGCGGGGCTTCGGCCAGCACCGGCAGCGACAGGGTGATCTGCTGCAGGTTGGCGCACCACATGCGCTGGGTGTTGATCACCGGCTTTGGCATCTTGGTGGAGCCGCTGGTGAACAAAAACTTCACGATGGTGCCGGGGCCCGTGGCATGCATGGCTGCATCCACGGCCGGCGTGGCCGCGGTGTTGCGCAGGCTCTGGAAGGTGCTGGCCGGGCGGCCTTCGATGGCGCCCTGGGCCAGCACGACCTCCACGTCCGCCGCCACGGTGGCCTTGATGGCGCGGCCGAAGCGCGCGCCATCGGCCGCGAACACCAGGCCGGGCGTCAGCGTGTCCAGCACGTGGCGCAGCTTGTCGTAGTCCTGGCTCACGGTGGCGTAGGCGGGCGACACGGGGCAGTAAGGCACGCCCGCATACATGCAGCCCAGTGCCATCAGCGCATGCTCCAGGCTGTTTTCGCTGAGCACCACCACCGGGCGTTCGGCGTTCAGCCCCCGGTCCAGCAGCGCCTGGCCGATGCTGCGCGCGGCGTCCAGCGCCTGGGCATACGTCACGTGCTGCCAGTCGCCGGTGCTGCCGTCGGCCTGCTGCACCCGGCGCGCGAGAAAGCTGCGCTCGGGCTCTACCTCCGCCCAGTGCACCAGGTAGTCCGTGACCCGGCGCGCGTATGCGCCCAGGGGCAGGTCGGCTTGCAGGTAGCGCACGCCGGGTGCGCCCTCGCGCAGGTTGACGCGGGTGACGCCAAAGGGCACCGGGCGGTAGCGCGGCGGGGCCAGGGGGGTGGAGAGATCGCTCATGGGTGGAGGTCCGGCGGTGTGGAAATGCGGGGCTCAGTCTTTGCGCACTTTGGCGGCGCGGCCTTCCAGGAAGTCCGCCAGGCGCGACTTGGCCTCGGGTGCGCTCTGGGCAATCGCGGCCATCATGGCTTCGGTGAAGAAGCCTTGGTCGGCCGGCTGCTCGGCAATGCGCGGCAGGGCGTGCATCAGCGCGTAGTTGGTCAGCGGCGCGTTCTGCGCCACGCGCTTGGCCAGCTCCAGTGCCTTGTCGAAGGCCTGGCCTTCGGGCACCAGGTACTGGGCAAAGCCGACCTTTTCGCCGTCCTGCGCGTTGTAGACGCGGCCGGTGAGCATCATGTCCGCCATGCGCGCAGCGCCGATCAGTTTGGGGATGCGCACGGCGCCGCCGCCGCCCACGAAGATGCCGCGCGAGCCCTCGGGCAGCGCGTAGAAGGTGGATTCATCGGCCACGCGGATGTGGCAGGCGCTGGCCAGCTCCAGTCCGCCGCCCACCACGGCGCCGTGCAGCGCGGCAATCACGGGCACGGGGCCGTACTGCACGCGCTCCAGCGCGGCATGCCACATGCGCGAGTGGTACAGGCCCTGGCCCGCATCGCGCTCCTTGAGCTCGGACAGGTCGAGCCCGGCGCAGAAGTGCGGGCCTTCGCCGTCGATCACGGCAGCGCGCACGCCGGCGGGCATTTTCTCGAACAGGTCGCGCAGGGCCAGGATCAGGCCGTCGTTCAGCGCATTGCGCTTGGCGCTGCGCGTGAGGCGGATCACGGCAACTTCCTGCTCGTCGCCGGAGAGCTCGAAATGGATGTCTGGATGGGTCATGGTGGCTTTCTTGATAGGTGAATTGTGGTTATAGTTCATAACCAATTCAAGCAAGCCAGACCGGTTTTTCATCAGTAGTTACCCTTGATCTGCGCCACGTGCCGTGGTGCATGCTGACAGGGACACCGTGAAAGCCCGGCCACCATAGGAGACAGATATGGACCACGAGAACCTGATTGCCATCGACATCCACACGCACGCCGAGGTGAGCTGCTGGAACCCGTTCGACAACTACGGCGAGGAATACGACCGCGCCGCCGACAAATACTTCAAGAATGGCCGCCGACCCACCATCGCCGAGACGGTGGCCTACTACCGCGAGCAGAAGATCGGGCTGGTGATGTTCACCGTGGACGCCGAGTCCAAGATGGGCCGCCGGCGCATCCCCAACGAAGAGATCGCCGAGGCCGCCAAAGCCAACAGCGACATGATGATGGCCTTTGCCAGCATCGACCCGCACAAGGGCAAGATGGGCGCGCGCGAGGCCCGCCGCCTGATCGAGGAGCATGGCGTCAAGGGCTTCAAGTTCCACCCCACCGTGCAGGGCTACCACCCCTACGACCAGATGGCCTGGCCGATCTACGAGGTGATCGCCGAGTACGGCATGCCGGCCATCTTCCACACCGGCCACAGCGGCATCGGCAGCGGCATGCGCTGCGGCGGTGGCCTGCGCCTGGAGTACAGCAACCCCATGCACCTGGATGACGTGGCCATCGACTTCCCGGACATGCAGATCGTCATGGCGCACCCGAGCTTCCCCTGGCAGGACGAGGCGCTCTCGGTCGCCACGCACAAGCCCAACGTCTGGATCGACCTGTCGGGCTGGAGCCCGAAATACTTCCCCAAGCAGCTGGTGCAGTACGCCAACACCCTGCTCAAGGACCGTATCCTGTTCGGCAGCGATTACCCGCTGATCACGCCCGAGCGCTGGATGAAGGACTTCCAGGAGGCCGGCTTCAAGCCCGAGGTGATGCCCGGCATCCTCAAGGGCAATGCGGTGCGTCTGCTGGGGCTGGACAAGGCGGCCAAGGCCACGCCTGCGGCAATCTGATCCAGGCGGGCCGGTGCGGGCCCGTCAGTCGTAGACTTTTTGCAGAAGCCGGATCAGCGTCTTGCGCTCGGTGGCGGTCAGGCGCGCGGTGGCGTCGATCTCCAGCGTGGCCGCAGTCTGCTCGGCCTGGGCGCACAGGTCTTCGCCGGCGGGCGTCAGGTGCAGGCCCATGGCGCGCCCGTCGCTCGGGTGCGGGCGGCGCTCTATCAGGCCGCGCCGGTCCAGCGCCGCGATCAGGCCCACCAGGTTGGGCGGCAGCACGCCCAGCGTGGCGCACAGTTGGCGCGAGGTGATGCCGGGGTTGTGCGCCACCAGCGAGAGCACCGAGAAATCCACCACCTTGAGCCCATAGACCGCCATGCGCTCCATGAACACCTCGATGATGGACAGCGAGGCCCGGCGCGCGTTGTAGCCCACCAGCGTGCGCAGGTAGCTGTTGTCGACCACGTCGGTGGCGGTGGGGGTTAGGGTGGGGGAGGAAGCGCTGGCCATGGGAATGATGCTGGAAGGGCTGGATGAGAACTATAACGGCGTCCCCAAAGACATCTGCCTTGCGTTTCCCGCGGCCTTGGAAGTTGGCATGGCCTGTGCCAGTGCCCCCGCGCAAGGGCCGCCCCGCCGCGCTGGGGGCGTCCCCCTTCCAGGGGGAAGGCGCGAAGCGACTCAGGGGGTCTTCACGTCTGACTGCGCAGCACGCGGCGGTACTGGACGGCCTCGGCCACATGGCCCACGGCAGTGGTCTGCGAACCCGCCAGATCGGCGATGGTGCGCGCCACCTTGAGCGCGCGGTGCGTGCTGCGGGCCGACCAGCCCAGGCGCGCGCCTGCCGTGTTGAGGAACTTGGCGGCCGCATCGTCGAGGTGCAGGTGTTCGTCGATCTCCTGGCCCTGCAGCGCCTGGTTGGTCTTGCCCTGGCGTGCCAGCGCCCGGGCCCGGGCCTGCATCACACGCTCGCGGATCGCGGCGCTGGATTCGCCAGGCGGTGTCTTGAGCAACTGCTCCGAGGGCACAGCAGGCACCTCCACATGCAGGTCGATGCGGTCCAGCAGCGGGCCGCTGAGCTTGCCCTGGTAGCGCGAGACCTGGTCGGGCGTGCAGCGGCAGGCGCGCTGGGTGGAGCCGAGAAAGCCGCAGGGGCAGGGGTTCATCGCCGCGATCATCTGGAAGCGTGCCGGAAATTCCGCACGCTGCGCCGCCCGCGAGATGGTGATGTGGCCGGTCTCCAGGGGTTCGCGCAGCGCCTCCAGCGCGGCCCTCGTGAATTCGGGCAGTTCGTCGAGGAAGAGAACCCCATGGTGCGCCAGCGAGATCTCGCCAGGCCGGGGTGGCGAGCCACCGCCCACCAGTGCGACGGCGCTGGCGGTGTGGTGCGGCTGGCCCGTGGGGCGCAAACCCCAGCGCTCCGGGCTGAAGCGCCCGGCCAGGCTGGAGATGGCGGCGCTCTCCAGGGCCTCCTGCACCGTCATTGCCGGCAGCAGGCCGGCAAAGCGCAGCGCCAGCATCGACTTGCCCGAGCCGGGCGGTCCGGCCATCAGTGCACTGTGGCCTCCTGCCGCTGCAATCTCCAGCGCGCGCTTGGCCACGGCCTGGCCCTTCACGTCGGCCATGTCGGGGCCCTGCAGCTCCGCGACCATGGGCGTGGGCTGCAGGCGGGTGAAGCCGTCGTCGTCCGCATCGGGCGGCGGGCTGCCCGGCGGCAGAAAGGCGCGCACCACGTCCAGCAGGTGGCGGGCACGCACCACCTGGGCATCGGGCACCAGGGCGGCTTCCTCGGCGCTGCCGGGCGGCAGCACCAGTTGCACGGCGATCTGCTGCGACTGCAGCGCCAGGCTGGTGGCCAGCGCGCCGCGCACCGGGCGCAGTTCGCCCGATAGAGACAGCTCGCCGGCGAACTCGTACCCGGCCAGGCGGCTGCCATCGATCTGCCCACTGGCGGCCAGGATACCCAGGGCAATGGGCAGGTCAAAGCGCCCCGAATCCTTGGGCAAGTCTGCTGGCGCCAGGTTCACGGTGATGCGCTTGTTGTGCGGAAACTCCAGCCCAGCGTTCTGCAGTGCCGAGCGCACGCGCTCGCGTGCCTCTTTCACCTCCACCTCGGCCAGGCCCACCAGGGTGAAGCTGGGCAGACCATTGGCCAGGTGCACTTCAACGGTGACGGCCGGTGCCTGTAGCCCCAGAAGGGCGCGGCTTTGCACCAAAGCAAGACTCATGGACGACTTTCTCCCCAGATGGGTGCGTTTTATGGTGGACTGGCGTGAACTGCTTCACGGTTGCACCATGGTGGTGCGGTCGCAAAGTCCCCTCAACCCTCACTTTAATAGGGAATCCCCATCTATCTCGCCCGCAGGTGCCACGGCTCGTTGGCGGCGCATGGCACGGTCCATGCTTAAAGCGCTTGTCCCTACTTTGTCCAACCGGAGGAAACATGACCCGCGCATCCATCAAGTTCCTGGGCGCTGCCCTTGTTGCAACCCTGCCCCTGCTGGCCAGTGCCCAGCTCACCGGCAACGTCAGCCTGACCACCAACTACAAGTTCCGTGGCCAGGACCAGGATGCCTCCAAGGTCAAGGCCGTCAAGCCCGCGATCCAGGGCGGCTTCGACTACGCCTTCGGCGAGTCCGGCTTCTACGTCGGCAACTGGAACTCCAGCGTCGACTGGCTCTCGGGCAACTCCATCGAATCCGACATCTACGGCGGCTACAAGTTCAAGGCCGGCTCCGTCGACCTGGACGTGGGTGCCCTGACCTACATCTACCCCGGCAACAGCAACGGCAACACCACCGAAGTCTATGGCGCCGCCACCTTCGGCCCCGTGACGGCCAAGTACTCGCACACCCTGTCCAAGGATTACTTTGCCTACGCCGGTCCTGGCTTCAAGGGCCGCAACACCGGCTACCTGAACCTGGCGTTCGCCCAGGAAGTGGCGCCCAAGATCACGCTCAAGGCCGCTGTGGGCTACACGCGCTTCGGCGGTGACATCGTGGCCCCCAACTACATCGACTACAGCGTCGGCGGTGCCTATGACTTCGGCTCGGGCCTGTCGCTGGGTGCCGCCGTGGTCGGCGCCAACAAGAAGGACTACTTCGGTCCCGTCAACAAGTCGCGCGTGATCGTCACGCTGACCAAAACCCTGTAAATCTTTCAGGGGCGCCCCGTGCGCCCCTTCCTGGAGGAATCAAAAATGAAAATGGTGACAGCCATCATCAAACCCTTCAAGCTCGACGAGGTGCGTGAAGCCCTGTCGGACATCGGGGTGCAGGGGATTACGGTGACCGAGGTCAAGGGCTTCGGACGCCAGAAGGGCCACACGGAACTGTACCGTGGTGCAGAGTACGTGGTCGACTTCCTGCCCAAGGTCAAGATCGAAGCCGCCGTGGCGGACGAACTGGTGGACCGGGTGATCGAGGCCATCGAAGCCGCTGCACGCACCGGCAAGATCGGCGACGGCAAGATTTTCGTGACCCACCTGGAGCAGGTGGTACGCATTCGCACCGGCGAAACCGGCAAGGAAGCCCTTTAAAGGGCCCGCCGCACAACACGAAAGACAAATGCCATGAAAAAATTGCTTGCTTCCTTCATTCTGGGGCTGAGCCTGCTGTCCGTCGGTGGACTGTCGCTGGCCCAGGCACCTGCCGCCGATGCAGCCGCATCGGCGCCGGCAGAAGCCGCGCCTGCTGCTGCGGCTGCTGCCCCTGCGGCCGCACCGGCCCCTGCTTCGGCCGCCTCCGAGGCTGCCCCTGCCGCTCCCGTACCCAAGATCGACTCCGGCGATACCGCCTGGATGCTGACCTCCACGCTGCTGGTCATCCTGATGACCATCCCCGGCCTGGCGCTGTTCTATGGCGGCCTGGGCCGTTCCAAGAACATGCTGTCCGTGCTGATGCAGGTCTTCGTGGTCTTCTCGCTGATCTCCCTGCTGTGGGCCATCTACGGCTACAGCCTGGCGTTCTCGGGTGAAGGCAAGTTCTTCGGCGGCCTGGACAAGATCTTCCTCAAGGGCGTGAACCAGGAGACCTTCGGTGCCCTGATCACCATCCCCGAGTACGTGTTCATCGCCTTCCAGGGTACGTTCGCGGCCATCACCGTGGCGCTGATCGTCGGCTCCTTTGCCGAGCGCATCAAGTTCTCTGCCGTGCTGATCTTCTCGGTGCTGTGGTTCACCTTCAGCTACGTGCCCATGGCCCACATCGTGTGGGGCGGCGGCCTGCTGGGTGCTGACGGCGCGCTGGACTTCGCTGGCGGTACCGTGGTGCACATCAACGCCGGTGTCGCCGGCCTGGTGGGTGCCTACATGGTGGGTAAGCGCATCGGCTACGGCAAGGAGGCCCTGACGCCCCACAGCCTGACGCTGACGATGGTGGGTGCCTCGCTGCTGTGGGTGGGCTGGTTCGGCTTCAACGCCGGTTCCGCCGGTGCCGCCAACGCCAATGCGGGCCTGGCCTTCGTGAACACCGTGCTGGCCACTGCCGCTGCCACGCTGAGCTGGATCGCCGGTGAAGCGCTGCACAAGGGCAAGGCTTCCATGCTGGGTGCTGCCTCGGGCGCCGTGGCCGGTCTGGTGGCGGTGACGCCTGCTGCCGGCTTCGTGGGCCCCATGGGTTCCATCGTGCTGGGCCTGATCGCCGGTATCGTCTGCCTGTGGGGTGTGGGTGGCCTGAAGCGCATGCTCAACGTGGACGACGCATTCGACGTGTTCGGCGTGCACGGTGTGGGCGGTATTCTGGGTGCCATCCTGACCGGTGTGTTCGCCTCCAAGGGCCTGGGTGGTACGGGCGGCCTGACGCCTGACACCTTCGCCATGGGCGCACAGGTGTGGATCCAGGTCAAGAGCGTGCTGTTCACCATCGTGTGGTCCGGCGTCGTGGCCTTCATCTCCTACAAGATCGCTGACCTGCTGGTGGGCCTGCGTGTCTCGGAAGAAGCCGAACGCGAAGGCCTGGACATCACGTCCCACGGCGAAACGGCTTACAACCGTTGATGGATGGGCCGGAGGCTGCGGTGTCTGGTGGTGCCGCAGCCCGCCCGGTCCTGATTTTCTGATTTTTGGTTTTTCTGCGAGAGTCTCCTCGGAATCCTCCTCGGATCCCTTTGCCCGCCGCCCTGGCGGGCTTCTTTTTGACCAACCCGCCTTTCGGCGGGTTTTTCATGGGGGGTACTGGAACGGGCCGCCCCCACCGCTGTCCTCACGCCGGCCGTTCAAAAAATTCACGGCGGCAGGCAGGGCCTGGGCGGGGTGCAGCCGCTACGATCCAAGGCATGGACTCAGCCCTTGCCCAGATCACCGAACGCGTGCGCGCCGCCGCAGCCGACCAGACGCCCTTGCGCATCCGCGGTGGGGGCAGCAAGGACTTCCATGGCCTGGCCTTGCATGGCGAGGTGCTCGACACCCGGGTGCTCCAGGGCATCGTGGACTACGAGCCCAGCGAGCTGGTCGTCACCGTGCGCACCGGCACACCGCTGGCCGAGTTGGAGGCCGCCCTGGCCGCCCAGGGGCAGTGCCTGCCCTTCGAACCCCCGCACTTCGGTGCGCAACCGCAGGCCACCACGGTCGGCGGCATGGTGGCGGCCGGCCTCTCGGGCCCGGCGCGTGCCAGCGTAGGTGCCGTGCGCGACTACCTGCTGGGCGTGGTGCTGCTCAACGGCCAGGCCGAGCTGCTGACCTTTGGCGGCCAGGTCATGAAGAACGTGGCAGGCTACGACGTGTCGCGCCTCATGGCGGGTGCCTGGGGTACGCTGGGCCTGCTCACCGAGGTCAGCCTCAAGGTGCTGCCCGTGGCCCCGGGCGAGGTCACGCTGCGCTTCGAATGCAACCAGGCCGATGCATTGCGCCGCCTGCACGCCTGGGGTGGCCAGCCCCTGCCGCTCAACGCCAGCCGCTGGGCCGGCGACGCCCACACGGGCACGCTGCAGGTGCGCTTGCGCGGCGCCGTGGCCGCGGTGGAGGCGGCCTGCCGCACCATGGGCGGCGAGCGCCTGGACCCCGCCGTGGTGGCCGCCGACTGGAGCGCCTGCCGTGACCAAGCCCTGCCGTGGTTCGCCGCGCGCCCACCCGAGCACGCCTTGTGGCGACTGTCGCTGCCAGCCACGGCACCCGTGATGGCCCTGCCCGGTGGCGCCCAGCCGCTGGTCGAATGGCATGGCGCGCTGCGCTGGGTACAGGCGCCTGAATCCGCAGGCGATGCGCTGCGCGAGGCGGCCCGGGTCGCGGGTGGCAGCGCGGCGATGTTCCAGGCGCCCCTGGCGCGCGAGCCAGGCGGGGCAGGGCATGCCGGGTTGCAGTCGCGCGCGCTGGAGCAGATCCATGCACGCCTGAAGCACAGCTTTGATCCGGCCGGCATCTTCAATCCCGGGCGCATGGCGCCGGGCTGGTAGGCGGTCCATCCGCACCGCCACTGCGCGGCACAACCATTCACTGTCCAGGCATGCACCATGCAAACCCAACTCTCCCCTGAATACCGCGCCCGCGCCGACGGCCTCGAGGCCGAGGCCATCCTGCGCAAGTGCGTGCACTGCGGCTTCTGTACCGCCACCTGCCCGACCTACCAGCTGCTGGGCGATGAACTCGATGGCCCGCGCGGCCGCATCTACCTGATCAAGCAGGTGCTCGAAGGCCAGGCGCCCACGCGCGCCACCCAGATGCACCTGGACCGCTGCCTGACCTGCCGCAACTGTGAGACCACCTGCCCCAGCGGCGTGCAGTATGGCCACCTGGTGGACATCGGCCGCAAGATCGTGGACGAGAAGGTGCCGCGCCCCCTGGGCGAGAAGGCCCTGCGCTGGGCGCTCAAGGAAGGCCTGCCTTCGGCGCTGTTCGCCCCCGCGATGAAGGCCGGGCAGATGGTGCGCGGCCTGCTGCCCGAGTCCCTGCAGGCCAAGGTGCCGGCGCCACGCAATCCGGGCGCCTGGCCCACGGGGGCGCATGCGCGCAAGGTGCTCATGCTGGCCGGCTGCGTGCAACCCGCGATGATGCCGGGCATCAACACCGCCACCGCACGCGTGCTCGACGCTGCGGGCATAGAGACTTTGGTGGCGCCCAAGGCCGGCTGCTGCGGCGCGGTCAAGTTCCACCTCAACGACCAGGACGGCGGCAAGGCCGAGATGCGCGCCAACATCGACGCCTGGTGGCCTCTGGTCGAGTCGGATGGCGTGGAGTGCATCGTCATGAACGCCTCGGGCTGCGGCGTCACGGTGAAGGAGTACGGCCACATCCTGCAGAACGATGCGCAGTACGCCGCCAAGGCCGCGCGAATCAGCGCGCTCACCCGCGACCTGTCCGAGTTGCTGCCGGACCTGCTGCCCGAACTTGCCCAGCGCCTGGCCGGGCGTGTGCAGCCCCCGCCAGACAAGCTGTTCGCCTACCACCCGCCCTGCACGCTGCAGCACGGGCAAAAGCTGCGCGGCGGGGTGGAAACGCACCTGGCTGCCCTGGGCTTCAGGCTGCGCGTGGCGCGCAATGAATCGCACCTGTGCTGCGGCTCGGCGGGCACCTACTCGGTGCTCAACCCCGGCCTGTCCCACCAGTTGCGCGACCGCAAGCTCGGCGCGCTGGGCGAGGCGTTTGGCGAGCAGCCGCCGGATGCCATCCTGTCGGCCAACATCGGCTGCATCACGCACCTGCAAAGCGGCACCGCGACGCCTGTGCGCCACTGGATCGAGGTGCTGGACGAGGCCTTGACCGCTGCGCAGTAAGGGCGTGTGTCTCCGTCCGGATGGATGCTGCACCGTCGTGCGAGGGGCCGGCCGGAGGCCCTGAATTAGGTGCCCGGCGCCAAGACTGGCATGATTGAGGGTTTTGTTGCCCCCTTCCTTCGCTACGCCATGACCGACAACGTGCCAGAACAAGAACAGACCGCCGCGCCCGCCGCCGCTGCCCCTACGGCGGCAGACGCTGCATCGGCCCCCGCCGTGGCTCCAGGCGATGCCGGGGAGGGTGCTGCGGCGGCTGCCGCTCCTGCGGCCCCCCACCGTGAGGGCCGGGGCGGCCGCGGTGGCCGCAACAACAATCGCCGCGACGGCCGTCCGCGTGGCGAGGCCGGCGCCCCGGCTGCAGGCCAGCCCGCTGCGGCCGCGCCAGCAGGCGCCCGTGCGCCGCAGCGCACCCATCCCGCACTAGAGCAACTGGCCGGCCTGTACCCGCAGCTGTTCGGCGCGGTGTTCCGCCCGCTCAAGCGCGGCATCTTCCAGGACATCCTGGCCGCGCACCCCGAGCAGTTCGAGCGCGATGCACTCAAGGTGGCCCTGGGGCTGCATACCCGCTCCACCCGCTACCTGCAAAGCGTGGCGGCCGGCGAGAAGCGCCACGACTTGGCCGGTCAGCCCGTGGAGGCCATGGCCCCCGAGCATGTGCACCACGCCCTGCTGGAGGTCTACCGCCGCAGAAAGAACAACAAGGCCCGCGCCAGCGAGGACCTGCTGCCCAAGCTGCGCAACCGCATGGTCCAGGCCTTCGAGGCCTCGGGCCTGACGCGCGAGGCCTACACCGAGCTCGTGGCCGGCCGTGACGAGGAGGCCAACGCCCTGCTCGAAGAGGCCTTTGCCGAATGGTCCGTGCGCAACGCCAAGGACGAGGCGCTGCTGCGCGCCTTCGATGCCAGCGGCCAGGCCCTGGAGGCGTTTGCCGACATGTATGGCATGGCGCCGCGCGCCGTGGGCCAGACGCTGGAGCGCGCACGGCGCTACCGTGGCCTGGTGGCTGCCGCTGCTGCTGCTCCCTCTGCGGCGGTCCCTGCCGCCGACTGACCTGTCACCGCCACCGGGCCTTGCCCGGTGGCGGTCCGGTCGCGCCCGCGCTGCAGGCTGTGCGTGGTGCAATGGTTCCCTGCTGACACTGCGTTGGCAGCAGCGTGCATGCGGACCATGCAGTGGCGTTACCTCTCACTTTCGGTTGCAAATTGTGGATTGCCGCGCCATCCTGCTGACACCAGGTTGTCAGCAGCAGGGCAGCACCATGGCTACTCCAGACCAACCAAAAGAGAGAGAGGAAACCGCATGCCACCCGTTTCTGAAAAGATTCCTGCCTTCCGCGTTGCCGGCATTGCCGTGCGCACCCGCAACAGTGACGAGATGAACCCCGAAACCTCCCGCATCGGAGGCCTGTGGGACCGTTTCTTCAGCGAAAGCTGGGAGCACAAGCTGCCTCGGCCCGGAGCGGACGACCGCATCTTCGGCGTCTACAGCGCCTATGAGTCCAACGAGCAGGGCGCCTTCGACGTCACGGCCGGCGTGGCCGCCCCCGAAGGCTCGGAGGTCGTGGGCGGTGCATCGACCATCGCCATCGAGGCTGGCGACTACCTGGTGTTCCACGGCCAGGGCAGCATGCCGCAGATGGTGATCGACGCCTGGGGCGAGGTGTGGCGCTACTTTGGCGAGAATCCGCAGATCCAGCGCCGCTTCACCACCGACTTCGAGGCCTATGCGGGCCCCGACCGCGTGGCCATCCACATCGGCGTCTAGGCCCGTTCCTTCTCACCCAGCATGCGCCGTGCCGACCGCCTGTTCCAGATCGTCCAGCTCATCCGGGGGCGGCGCCTGTCCACCTCCGCCTTCCTGGCCGAGCGGCTGGAGGTGTCGCAGCGCACCATCTACCGCGACGTGGCCGACCTGCAGCACCAGGGCGTGCCCATCGAGGGCGAGGCGGGCGTGGGCTACCGCCTGGGGGCGGGCTTTGACCTGCCGCCGCTGATGTTCAGCCAGGGCGAGGCGAATGCCCTGGTGGCCGCCGCGCGGCTGGCCCAGGCCTGGCTCGACGCGGGGCTGGCGCGCGAAGTGGAAGGGGCGCTGGGCAAGATCCTCTCGGTGCTGCCGCCCGAGGCGCGCGTGGCGGCCGAGGCGCAGGCGCTCTATGCCCCGTCGGTCGGCCTGGGGCCGCGTGCCCAGGCCACCTTGCAGACGCTGCGCGAGGCGGTACACAGCCGCCATGTGGTGCAGATCGACTACGCCGACGTGCAGGGCCGGCCCAGCGTGCGCCGCCTGCGGCCCCTGGGCTGCTTCTACTGGGGCAAGGTCTGGACACTGTCTGCCTGGTGCGAGCTGCGCAACGATTTCCGCGGCTTTCGCATCGACCGCATCGCGACACTCACCGTGCTGCCCGAGCAGTTCCGCCAGGAGCCCGGCAAGACCCTGGCCGACATGCTGCGCCAGATCGAGGCCGAGATGGCTTCGCGCCCCCCATCCTTGAACGACGAGACCCCCTGCGCATGACCGAGGTCACCTACTATGTGGCCTCCACCCTGGACGGCTTCATCGCCGGCCCCGGCGGCGAACTCGACTGGCTGCACCCTTTCGAGCAGGCGGGCACCGACTACGGACTGGCCGACTTCATGGCTGGCGTGGCCGCCCTGGTCATGGGGCGCACGACCTATGCCGTGGCCCGCTCCTTTGGCGACTGGCCTTATGGCGAGCGGCCGGCCTGGGTGCTCAGCCACCAGCAAGCCCCCTCGGATGGGACGCTCCCGCCCAGCGTGCGCTGGGGGGCCGCGCAGCCGCAGCAGCTCATGGCCCAGTGGGTGGAACAAGGGCTGCGGCAGGTCTGGCTGGTCGGCGGCGGCCAGTTGGCAGGGCAGTTCCTGCGCGCGGGGCTGGTGGACCACCTGATGCTGGCCACCATTCCGGTCACGCTGGGGGCGGGCCTGCCTCTGTGGGGCGTGCCGCAGGCGATGGTGCAGCAGCATTGGACGCTGCAGGCGCACCAGGCCTATCCGAATGGCGTTCTGACGCAGCACTTCAAGCGGGTGCGCAGCGCTCCTGCCGCCTGCTGATCAGGTGGCTGTGCCCGGCTGGGCCAGCGCACTGCGGTAGCGCCGGCTGCACGGCACGGTGCTGCCATCCTTCATCAACAGGCGGGCATCGCCGCTGTCCAGCGGCTCGATCTCCGCCACTGCGTCCAGGTTGACGGCATAGCTGCGGTGCACCCGCACGAAGCGCGCCGGGTCCAGTTGCGTGAGGAAGTCCGCCAGGGTGGAGCGCACCAGGTAGTCGTGCCCGTTGACGTGCAGGCCCACGTAGTTGGCTTCGGCCTGCAGCCAGGCGATGTCGGTGGCGGCAATCAAAAACTCGCGGCGCAGCTTGCGCACCAGGAAGCGTTCGGGGCGCTGCGCAGGCAGGGGTGGTGGCGGCTCCTGCGCCGCCGGCCCCGTGGCGGGCGAGGGCACCGGGGTGGCGGTGGCTTCTTCCGGCCGGTCCAGCACCCGGGCCTCGCCCTGCAGCCGCAGCAGCAGAAAGCGGTAGCCCACCAGGCTGCTGACGATGAGTGCATAGGTGCGCACGTCCTTGAGGTACTCGTAGCCCCACTGGGCCCACCAGGGACCATTCAGGCGGTACTCGGCGCCCATGGTGGAATAGGCCAGGTGCCGCAGTGCCATCATTCCCGCCAGGTGGATGCTGCAGTAGGCCACGCTGCCCACCAGGTGCCAGGGCAGGTGGCGGCGCAGCGTGTCCCAGTGCAGCGGGAAGCGCCGCTCGAAGGCCACGATGGCCGGGATCAGCAGCCCGACCACCAGCACGCTCGACAGCTCCCACAGCGCCGGCTCCCAGGCAGCCACGGGCCGGCCGGCAGAACGCAAGTCGATCAGCGTCACCACGCTGTTGAAGGCCGCCTGCACCATCAGCAGGACGGTCCAGAACGCCACCTCCGCGCGGCGGCGCAGTGGGCGGTAGCGTTCGGGCCAGGGCAGGGCGGGTCGGGACATGCCGCCAGTGTAGGCAAGGCGCACAGCACCTTGGGAAATCCGCCCCCCCGCCCCGTCCCAGCTGGCCACCGCTCGTCCCAAAAGGGGCCGTCCTGGTCCCGCGCAGGCACGCCGCTGTGCCCAAGCGCCCGAGCATGGGTGCATGACTGATGCACACGCTCCCACCCCGCGCCGCCACGACATCGACGCCCTGCGCGCCCTGGCCTTTGCCCTGGTCCTCGTCTACCACGTCGCCATGTACTACGTGGCCGACTGGCACTGGCACATCAAGAGCCCGCACGCGGCAGAGTGGCTGCAGATGCCCATGCGGGCCCTGAACCTGTGGCGCATGGACCTGGTGTTCCTGGTCTCCGGCCTGGCGCTCGGCCTGGTGCGCCGGGGGCAGACGGTGGCGGGGATGGTCCGGCGGCGCAGCGGGCGCCTGCTGCTGCCGCTGGCCTTTGGCATGGCGGTGGTCGTGCCCTACCAGCCCTATGTGCAGGGCTTGGCCAATGGCCTGATCACTCCGGGCTTCGGCGCCTTCCTGTTGCGCTACTACGGCGGGGGCCCCTGGCCGGCCGGCGCCTTCGATGGCTGGGAGGCCGGGGTCACCTGGAACCACCTGTGGTACCTGGCCTACCTGTGGGCCTACACCGTGGTGCTGGCCGTGCTGCTGCCCTGGCTGGAGTCCGCACCGGGCCAGCGGCTGCGCAGGGCGTTCACCGGCCTGCGTGGCCTGGCGCTCTTTGCCTGGCCCGTACTGCCGCTGGTGCTGTATTCGGTGCTGCTGTGGCGGCACTTTCCGCCCACCCACGACCTCATTCACGACGCCTGGCTGCATGCGGTGTACTTCACGCTCTTCCTGTATGGCTACTGGATCGGGCTCGACGCCGGTCTGTGGGCCGAGCTGGTGCGCCTGCGCTGGCGTTTTCTGGGCACGGCACTGGCATTGCTGGTGCTGTTCACGGCGCTGCGCGGTGTGGCCGTGCAGCAGGGCGGCTGGCTGGCGCGCACTGCCATGCGCGTGCTGGCCGACCTGTACCTGTGGAGCACGCTGCTGGCCATCCTGGGCTGGGCCCACCACCGGCTCAACCGGCCATGGCCCTGGCTGCGCTGGGCGCAGGAGGCGGTCTACCCCTGGTATCTGCTGCACCAGACCGCCATCATCGTGCTGGCGGTGGCACTGGCACGCTGGCAGCTCGGCCCGGTGCTGGAGCCGCTGGCCCTGCTGGCCGGCACGGTGCTGGTGTGCTGGGCCCTGACGGCGGTGGTGCGACGGGTGCGGTGGCTGCGGCCGCTGTTCGGGTTGCCGCGAGGAGCCAAGGGCGTGCGACCACGGGCGGCAGGGCCTTCGCTGGGTTCGCCGCAGATGCCGTGATGGCGCGATACTGGCCGCCTGGCCACTCCGAAATCCATGGAATCCACCCCACCGAACGTTGCCGGACTCTCAGCGCTGCGGCCCGCTACCGGGACCGATGCCCCGATGCTGGCAGCCCTGTGGCGCCGGGCCTGGGCCTCGGCCAATCCGTTGGTGGCCGAGGTGGCGCCCCTGGCGCATTGGCTGGAGCGAGTCCATGCCGAGTTCGGCCCGCCCTGCCTCACGCTGGTGGGGGTGCACGACGGAACCGCCGTGGCGTTCATGGTGCTGGACGTGGAGGCGGCCCATCTGCACCAGCTGTTCGTCGACCCCGGCGCGCAAGGGACCGGCATCGGCGCTGCCCTGGTGGCCCATGTGTGTGCGCTCTGCCCGCAGGGCTGGTCGCTGCATGTGGCCAGCACCAACCTGCGCGCGCGCCGCTTCTATGTGCGCTGCGGCCTGCAGGAGTGTGGGCATGACCGCCACCCGACCACAGGGCGTGAGCGCGTGCTGTGCCGCTGGCAGGCGTAGGACCTGGGCTTCAGGCCAGCGCTGCCTCGATGTCGCCGGCCAGCTTCTTGGGCGCATCCTGCGGCGCATAGCGGCGGATCACCTTGCCGTCCTTGCCCACGAGGAACTTGGTGAAATTCCACTTGATGGCCTTGCTGCCCAGAAGTCCCGGGGCCTCTGCGCTGAGCCATTGGTACAGCGGCGAGGCGTTGGCACCGTTGACGTCGATCTTGGCCATCATCGGAAAGCTCACGCCGTAGTTGAGCTGGCAGAAACTCGCGATCTCGTCGTTGCTGCCCGGGTCCTGGCTGCCGAACTGGTTGCAGGGAAAGCCCAGCACCACCAGCCCCTTGTCGCCGTACGCCTTGTGCAACTCTTCGAGCCCGCCGAACTGCGGTGTGAACCCGCAGGCGCTGGCCGTGTTGACGATGAGCATCACCTTGCCCTGGTACTGCGAGAGCGGCACGCTCTGGCCATTCATCTGCTGGGCTTCGAAATCGTAGATGCTGTCGGGCATGGGGGCTCCTCGGTGGCTGAAGGGCCCATGGTAGCCGCTGTACGATGTATTTGCCCGCACCGGTATCGCTGCGGCCTGTGCAAGGCGCGCGGCCCAAGCCAGTGACCGCCGCGCAAGCGCCGCCCCGCCGCGCTGGCGGTGTCCCCCTTCCCGAATTGCGCAGCAATTCGAGAGAAGGGGGAAGGCGCGTCAGCGCCTCAGGGGGATGCCTTAGTGATGTGCGTCCTGGCGCGCGATATGCAGCAGGTGCTCCACCTCTTCACGGTGGTTCACGCAGTTGCGCTGGTGCCAGCGGCGGATGATCCACATGATGGCTGCCACCACCAGGCCGAAGATGGTGATGGCGCCGAACACCGACAGGCCGAACTTGAGCGACAGGCTGTAGAACGCGCCCAGCGCCAGGATGCAGGCTTGCTCGTTGAAGTTCTGCACGGCGATGGAGCGGCCGGCGCCCATGAGGTTGTGGCCGCGGTGCTGCAGCAGCGCATTCATGGGCACGACCAGGTAGCCGCCCAGGCCGCCCAGCAGGATCAAAAAGGGAATGGCCAGCCAGATGTTCTTGATGAAGACCATCAATATCAGCAGCAGGCCCATGGCGATACCGAGCGGGATGACCCGGGTGGCCATATCCAGCCGCATGCGCATGGAGGCCACCACGGCGCCCACGGCGGTACCGATGGCCACCACGCCGGTGAGGGCCGAGGCCTGCGTGGTGTTGTAGCCCAGGGCCACGCCGGCCCAGGCCAGCACGATGAACTTGAGATTCCCGCCCGCCCCCCAGAACAGGGTGGTGGTGGCCAGCGAGATCTGGCCCAGCTTGTCGCGCCACAGGCGGTTGTTGCAGGCCCAGAAGTCGGGCAGCAGCGCCATGGTGTTGGCCAGGATGCTGCGCGAGGGGTCGGATCGCATGGGGCGCATCTCCACACCCGTGTGCGGGATGCGGGTGTTGAACCAGGCTGCCAGGATGTAGATGAAGATCAGCCCGGCGATGGCTGCTTCGGCAGGCGTGTCCACGCCGGTGTCGATCATCGGAAAGTCGAAGCTCAGCATCATGCCCGAGACGTTGTGCCCGACGAGCTGGCCGCCCAGCAGCACCCCGAGAATGATGGAGGCGATGGTGAGCCCTTCGATCCAGCCATTGGCCTTGACCAGTTGGGAGGCGGGCAGCAGTTCGGTCAGGATGCCGTACTTGGCGGGCGAGTAGGCCGCAGCGCCCAGCCCCACCACCGCATAGGCAATGAGGGGGTGTGAGCCGAACAGCATCATGAGGCAGCCCACCACCTTGATGGCATTGCTCACGAACATCACCTTGCCCTTGGGCAAGGCGTCGGCAAAAGCGCCCACGAAGGGCGCCAGCACCACGTAGAACAGCGCGAACATGGGCACCAGGGCGGCGCGCTGCCACTCGGGAGCACCTTCTGAACGGAGGAGTTCGACAGCGGCCACGAACAGCGCATTGTCGGCCAGCGAGCTGAAGAACTGCGCCGACATGATGGTGTAGAAACCGCGCTTCATCGAATGGCTGGTGCTGCATCAGTTGGACTGATGCCCTGTTAAATATGGGGAGCCTGTTGGCCGACGGATGGTTATATCACGTGGGTAAACGGTCACGGTGCCAGAATCCTGGACATCCCACCCGGTCAAACCCCATGCCACGCCCGATACAAGCCACCATCCACACCGCCGCCCTGCACCACAACCTGGAGCGCGTGCGCCGCAGCACGCCAGACGCCAAGGTCTGGGCCGTGGTCAAGTCCAATGCCTACGGCCATGGCATCGAGCGTGCCTATGAGGGCTTGCGCGGGGCCGACGGCTTTGCCCTGCTGGACCTGGCCGAGGCCGAGCGCGTGCGCCAATTGGGCTGGCGCGGCCCTATCCTGCTGCTCGAAGGCGTGTTCGAGCTGCGCGACCTGGAGCTGTGCTCGCGCCTGGGGCTCTGGCATGCCGTGCACTGCGACGAGCAGATCGACATGCTGGCCACCCACAAGACGCAGGTGCCGCACCGCGTGTTCCTGAAGATGAACTCGGGCATGAACCGCCTGGGCTTCACGCCCCAGCGCTACCGCGCTGCCTGGGCCCGGCTCAACGCGCTGCCGCAGGTGGACGAGATCTCGTTCATGACCCATTTCAGCGATGCCGACGGTCCGCGCGGCATTGCCCACCAGATGGCAGCGTTCAACACCGCCGCCGCCGATTTGCCGGGTGAGCGCACACTCTCCAACAGCGCTGCCACGCTGCGCCACAGCGCTGACGCGGCTGTGCGCGCCGACTGGGTGCGCGCCGGCATCGTGCTGTACGGCAACGCGCCCGATCACCCGGAGAATTCGGCCGGCCACTGGGGGCTGGAGCCCACCATGACGCTGTCCACCAAGCTGCTGGCCGTGCAGCAATTGCAGGCGGGCGACACCGTGGGCTATGGTTCGAGCTTCACCGCCGAGGGGCCGCTGACCATCGGCGTGGCCGCCTGCGGCTATGGCGATGGCTACCCACGGCACTGCCCCACCGGTACGCCGGTGCTGGTCAACGGTGTGCGCACGCGCATCGTGGGCCGGGTGAGCATGGACATGGTCACCGTGGACCTGACGCCGCTGCTGCAGTCGGGCATGGCGCTGGGCACGGATGTCGGTTTTGGCAGCGAGGTCACGCTCTGGGGCCGCGCCAGCAACGGCGCCGTGCTGACCATCGATGAAGTGGCCCAGCCGGCGGGGACCGTGTCTTGGGAGCTCATGTGCGCGCTGGCGCAGCGCGTGCCCGTCGCCGTGGAATGAGGATTTCTTCACGGTGTGCCCCGCAGGCAATTCCGTGAAACACGGCTGGATCGGGTACGCTGCGCGCCTGACCATCCGCTCTGACAGGAGTGCCATCCATGGCCGACAACAAGCGCAGCAGTTCCCGTAAAAAGACCTCGAACTGGCGCTCCGTGCGCATGCAGCCCCAGCACCAGCTGGCGGACAGCCTGCAGCAGCGCTACAGCCTGCGCCTGCACGGCTTTCTGATCGGCGGCTTCACGCTTCTCATCATGTGGTGTGCCTCGCATGTGCAGATGCTGCTGGGCATGGAGACGCTGGCGCTGCGTTACCTGGTCACCCTCTCGGTCGGCTATGTGGGCTACCTGCTGGTGCTGCGCATGTGGGCCGCCCGTTTGATAGATGAGGACGGCGATTCTGGCAGCGGCGCGGGCGATGCGGCCGAGGCCGCGACGGATGTGGCGGACATGGCGATCGATGCCGTGACCTGGCGCGGTGGTGGCGGGCCGCGCATGCCCATGCCCCGATCCGGTGGAAGCGGCGTGCACACCGGCAGTGGCTCAGGCGACTTCGGCTCTGGGCTCTCGGACGCGGGCTCCGGCCTGGGCGACCTGGCCAGCGGTGCAGCCGATGCGGTGTCGGGCGCTGACGAAGGCGCGGTGGTGGTCATCCCCATCGTCGCCATCTTCCTGATCGGGGCCGCCATCGTCTTCGGCGCGGGCGCCCTGGCCATGCTGTTCTTCGGCTGGGACGTACTGCTCACCGTGGCGGTGGAGCTGGCCTTTTCCGTGGTGACGGCACGCGCCGCCATGGGCGTGGAACGCGAGGGCTGGCTCAGCGCCGCCGTGCGCCTGACCTGGAAACCCATGCTTGGCGCCGTGGTGTGCGCCGTGGCGCTGGGCGCCACCATCGACCATTTCCTGCCCCATGTGAATTCGCTGCCCGAGGCGGTGCGGGCCATACAGTCCGGCATGAAGGCACGCTGAACCCTGCGCTGGTCGGGCGCATGCTCAACCACACCAGTACAGGTTCGGGCCGTCCACCTGGCATCATTCCGGCCACCCCAAAAAAAAGCGGGAGGCGCCTTGGGCGCCCCCCACTTTGAGCGGCTGGACTGGGTCTTTGCTGTTGTGCTCAGCGTGCCGTCACAGCAAAGCCCTGTACCAGGCCACCGGTGTAGCGTACGAATAGCTTGCTGCCTTCAAACCACCAGTTGCTGTCGGCAGGCCCCGTGCCCGCAGGCAGCAGAGCCAGGTCGGGCACCAGCTGAAAGCGCTGGCCGGCCACGATCAGCTCGGTCTGCAGGTCGAGGCCGGTGCGCAGGACGGTGGCCGTGCCCAGGAGCGATTGCAGCAGGCTGGTGAGGCCCTCGTAGTCGGCCACGTCGCCCTGCAGCGCCTGGCTCACGCCATTCGCATCCGTGAAGACCATGCCGGTCGTGCTGCTGAAGACAAAGCCCGGGGCATTGCCCGTGCGGCCCATCGGCAACCATTGCGCGCGCAGGTGGAAGACGGTGCTGCCCAGGGAGACGCGCAGGGCCCCATTGGGCTGCAGTACCGTCGTGGCGCCCAGGGCCGTGAGGGCCTGGCCCATGGAGGGCAGGGACTGCAGGGCCGGTCCGAAGCGGGTCACCAGGCCTGCCGTGGCGACCTCGATGCTGCCATCGTCCGCCACACTGGCGCCATCGGCGCGGCCGGGCACCACGCGCACTTCCAGCGGCACCACGGGGAAGCTCACGCCGCCCAGGGTCCAGGTGACGCTGCCATCCGCAGCCTGCGCCGCGCTGGTGATGCCAACGGTGCGCAGGCCGTTGTTGACCAGGGTTTCCAACGGCGTGCTGCCGCCCGTGCGGGTGGGCACGCCCGCAAGGCGCACGAAGCCCACGTTGGCGTTGATGCCCGCAGGCAGGTCACTGCGCTGCACGGGGTCGCCCAGGCCGGTGCCGGCCACGGTGCCCAGGCGCACGCTCTGTACCTTGCCCGCGCCATCGAGCCGAGCCACTTCGCCGCTGTACACCGTCACGGCGGCAGCCCCATTGGC
The DNA here is from genome assembly GCF_964253575.1 of Acidovorax sp. LjRoot118. Classification (NCBI taxonomy): domain Bacteria; kingdom Pseudomonadati; phylum Pseudomonadota; class Betaproteobacteria; order Burkholderiales; family Comamonadaceae; genus Acidovorax; species Acidovorax sp. LjRoot118. The sequence continues at coordinate 5,882,701 of NZ_CAXURB020000001.1, read as the reverse complement.
AGCCGGTGGCAGTGCCACCCGGCCTGTGCGCACGAACACGCTCCACGACTGCGGCGTGCCAGCGGCAGCGCGCGGGGTGGTGATGAGCGTGACCGACACCACGCCATCGCCCAGTGCAGTCAGTGGCAGGTTGCCCGTGGTGGTGGACAGCAGGGCCACCACCGTGCCCTGGCTCACCGTACCGCTGAGCGTGACTTGGGAGTCACCCGAGGTCGACGGGTTGAGCACCAGCGCCACCTGGGGCTGGCCATTGGCGCCGATCAGCGTGACCACGCTGAGCACCGTGGCCGTGTCGGGCTGGGGCTGGATGCTGAAGGTCTGGCCGCCGATCACCAGGGTCACCGGCGCCGGGGTACCGCCACTGCCTGCGGGGGGCAGGGTGATGGTGGATCCGCCCGATTGGGGGTTGAGCGTGATCGTGCTGCCTGGGGATGCCGTGACCTGCACATTGCCGCCGACGATGACCGGCGCGCCTGGCGTCACTGCCACGCTGCCTTGCGTCACCACCGTGGGTGGAGTCGAGCCACCACCACTGGGCACCTGGGCCGTGTAGGTCAGCACGGGGCTGCTGGCGCTCTCGTTGCCTGCAGCGTCCGTGGCCTTGAGTGTGAAGTTGTGCACCACGAAGGTCAGGCCGGATACCGTGACCGAGAAGTTGCCGCCCGTTGCCGTGCCGCTGCCCAGCAGGGTCGCGCCTTCGTACACATCCACCCGGCTGCCGGCTTCTGCCGTGCCGCTGATGACCACCGAGCTGCCTTCGGCCGATGCGTTATTGGCTGGTGTGGTCACTGCCGGGGCTGCCGGAGCGCTGGTGTCGTACTTGACCCCCGTGATCGATGCGGTGACTGCGGGGTTGCTGGCCGCATCGGTCGCGTCGAATGCGAAGGTGTAGATCGCACCATCGACCAGACCCAGGGGAGCCGTGCAGCCATTGGCGTCGGCGGTCAGCGCCACACCATGGGCGCCCGCATTGAGGGCGGTGCCCTGCAGGTTGCAGGTGTGGGGGGAGGCGCCGTCGGCCGTGCCGCCCGTCTGGGTGGCGGTGATGAGCGCGCTGGCCACAGCCTTGCTGAGCGTGAAGCCCAGCGTGGAATTGGCCTTGATGGCTGCGTTGTTCGCCGGGGTCGTCGCACTGAACGCCGGGGCGTTGGTATCGCGCGTCAGGGGCAGCACCAGTTCCGCGCTCACATTGCCTGCAGCATCGCGCAGCGTGATCCGGAAGGTGGCTTGCTGGCCATTGGCGATGCCGCTGGTGTCGATGGTGATGCTGGCCGTGCCGCCCGCGATAACCTGGTTCGTGTTGGTGTTGCCGACCCAGACCTGAAGCCCGTTTTCGGCGCTCTGGACGGTCAGCGCGGTGGCGTTGCCGATGGCGTAGGTGGGCGTCGTGGCCAGGGTCGGGGCCGTTGGCACACTGGAGTCCACCAGTACGTTGGCGGTGGCAGCAGCAGAGACGTTGCCCGCATTGTCCTTGACAAAGCCGTACAGCGTCTTGGTGCCATCCGACGCAAACTGGTAGCTCGTGGGCACTGCGCCCCAGGTGCAGCCGGCCGACACATTGCTCTCCTGCAGGCAGTAACCTGCCGCGGCGATGCCCGATCCTGTATCACTGCCAGTGAAGGCACCGGCTGCCACGGTGATCGTGCGGCTGGTGGAGGTGGCGGCCAGGGTCAGGGTGGCCGTGGGGAGCGTGGTGTCATAGGTGACCCCAGTGACCTGGGTGGCCGCCGATGCGTTGCCCGCCTTGTCCGTGCCGCTGAAGGCGATGTTGTAAATGGCGTTGCTGACCAGGTTCAGCGCCGTGGCGCAGCCGTTGGCATTGGCGGCATAGGCGATCTGGTGGGTGCCCGAAACCAGCGCAGTGCCTTGAAGTGTGCAGGTATGCGGTGTCGGGTCGGCGGCGCCGCCAGTGCGCGTGAACACGATGGTGGCGCCGGCCACCACGTCTTCGCTCAGCGTGTAGCCGATCGTGCTGCTGGCACCCAGGAAGCCACTATCGGCCGGCAGGATGTTGGAGAACACCGGCGGCGTTCCGTCGCGCGTGATCGTGAGCGTGCCGGTGACCAAGGTGGCCCCACCGCCCGCGGTCTTGGTTTCGACAAGGAAATTCTTGTTTCCATCCGGGGCCGGAGTATCGAGCGTGACGGTCAGCTTGCCGCTGGCATTGATGGTGCCCTTGTTGGCACTGTCCACCCACACCTCGGCATTTTGCGGGCCGCTCACCGTGACCTGCTTGGTGTCCTGGTTCGTAGAGCTATTGATGACCTGGGCCACGCCTGCAGAAGTGCCGGCCAGGTAGTTGCTGTCGCCGGGATACTGGGCCGTGATGGTGTGCACACCCACGACCAGGGTGGCCGGGCTGCAGCTCGCAGCGCCATTGGTCAAGGCGATATTGGAGCAACCGGCAATGGCATCCACGCCGGACAGCAGGCTCACCGTGCCCGTGGGGGTGGTGCCGCCGGTCAGTGTCACCGACAGGGTGGCAGCGCTGCCCACGGTGACCGGTGTGGTAGGTTGGACCGTGATGGTCGGAGGGCTCTCTGGATAGGCTTGTCCTTGCGACACGCTGCCCGTGGTGGTCAAGGTGGCGCTGCTGCCCGTGGCATTCATCACGGCCACACCCAGAGGAACGACAGAGCCCCCTGTGCTGCTACCGGTGTTGGCACCGAACTTGGAATTGAGCAGGTCGATAGTGGTTACCGCCGTGCGGTTGACCCACACCGCGCCGCCGCGGTCGGCCGTGTTGCTGTTGAAGAGGGATCCGTCCACCGTCATCGTGCCGATGTTGCGGATGGCTCCGCCTTCACCGGCTGCCGTGTTGCCGGTGAAGGTACAGGCGTTGATGGTCAGCGCGCCGCGGTTTTCGATGGCACCGCCGCTGGACTGGGCGTCGTTGTTGCGGAAGGCGCAGTTGCTCAGGTTGGCGGTGGAGCCTGTGGGGATGAACAGCCCGCCCGCATTGCTCATGGTGCTGCTGGCCAGCGCCTTGCCGCTTTGTACGGTGAGCCCGGTCAGGGCCAGTGTCACGCTGCTGCCGATAGGAATGTCCAGCACGCGAACTTGGCCGCCACCTGAAATGCTCGTGGAGGCCGCGCCGTTGCCCGTGATGGTGAGGTTGCGCTGAATGACCAGAGGGCCATTGCCCGCGGTCAGTACGATTGTCTGGGCCGCTGCATTGAAGCGAATTTCGTTGCCGCTGGCATCCCCCCGAGTGCACTCCGCTGCTCCCTGGTTGGCCGCGTTGGCGTTGGAAAGGGCCCTGCGCAGGGTGCATCCCGTGTTGCCATCCCCCAGCGTATCCACCGTGATGGTGGCAGCCATGGCATGGCCGCTGGCCCCCAGGGCCAGAACCAGCATGCCCAGCCCGGACCACCAGGTCGGCTTCAGGGTTTGGATCCATCGTTGCATGAAATCTGCTCCTCGGTCGGCCCTTAGGCCTTGCAGCGCCAGGGCGCCTAGTGGGTTCTTGTGTGGATCAGTTGCGGGACGGAAAAATGCCCTGCAGCGCAATCACGAAATTCATCACCAGAAACGGGGGGCGGTTTTCGTGGGGCTGTGAACCGCCAGCGGGCGTTACTGTGGAAACGTTGGTCGAGATGACCGCGTCTGCAGGTGCCGTGAACGGAGCATCCACATTGGATGCTGCGATGAACCCACTGCTGGGGCTGGCCTGGTCACCGACCGCGGTCGAGACATTGACTGAATGACTATGCTGAGGCATTTCAGGGCTGAGCAGCGTATGAAATTCTGTGCCACCAGCCTCTCCTTGGGCATACCCTGCTCCCTCCTGAATGGGGCGGCGCCCACGAAGGTTTGGCAGCGCGAATGTGGTCACGCCGTCGCCGCCATACGTTGTGCCAAGCAGAGAGAAGAGTGCCTGGTTCTGATTGATCGGCAGTATCTGTCCATTGCACATCGCCCAGCCCTTCGGTGCAAAATTGAAGCTGCATAGGCGGATTTCACCCATGAATGGTTGAGCCATGTATTTGGTCTCCGTCGTGGAAGGTTGTCGTCAGTTGCGTGCAGGGAATATGCCTGCAACAGCGATATGAAAGCCCAGCGCCAAATATGGAGGCATGTTGTTGTGGGGTAAGTTGCCACCAGCAGATGACACAGCATCGCTTGCCAGCGTGGCAGCATTGGTCGCTGTGGCTGCGTAAAGGTTCGACCGGATGGAAGATTGCGCCAAGCGACTTGAAGCGGTGCCCGGATCGCTGGTGTTGCCCGTGCTCTCCACCGCACCCAGGGTGTGGTTGTGTGACGGCATTTCCGTCGGCTGCAAGGTTACAGCCGCGCTGCCACCCGTCTCGCCCAGAACCACAGGGGTCAGGCCTGACCCTGAGCCCGCATGAATGGGTTCTCTGCCATTGAGATTGGGAAGGGCAAACGTGGTTGTTCCATTGCCTCCGTAGGTCGTGCCTAGCAATGAGAACAAAGCGGTATTCGAAGAAATAGCAATAAGCTGCCCATTGCAGGGCATCCAGTTTCTGGGAGCGAAATTGAAGGCAAAGATGCGAACTTCACCGAGAAAGTTGTCGGCCATGGCTACTCCTGCCTTAGTTCTGACTGGGGAAAATCCCGACCAGCGAGATGATGAAATGAAGTGCTAAGTAGGGGGATCGGTTCTCATGCGGCTGGCTACTACCCGTTAAGGCGACCGATGCCGGATGCAAAGTAGATGTCGGCGTGTCGGTCGAGTAACGGTAGTCACGTGCTGGCGTCATGCCCAGCCTGGCTCCTGTCGGCGAGGCCTGGGAGCCAGTACCATAGAGGAGACCATGGTTATGTGTCGGAATCTGGTTGGTGGTGAGTGTGACCGTTTCGGCCCCCGCCTTCTGCCCTAGCACGTACGTGCTGCCGCCGGGAAGGGTTCCCTGATGCACTGGAGCCCGCCCCTGCAAATCGGGCAGTGCAAAGGTGTTCACGCCATCGCCACCGTAGGTGGTTCCAATGAGCATAAACAGTACGTCATTTTCAGAAATGGGCAGCAACTGCCCATTGCAAAAAGCCCAATTTCGCGGAGCAAAGTTGCCCCCAAACATGCGTATTTCGCCAACATAAGGGTCTGACATCGTCAATCGCTTTCAGTGGAATTCTTGGTCTTCATTACGCTGTGAGGTAGGTGCCGGCGATGCGGCTGCCCAGGATTTCACACAGCCCCTGGCAACTGCCGGCACGCACGGATGGCAGCGCCACTACCGAGCTGGCCTGATCCAGGTGAAGGCCCTGCAGATAGGCTGGCGCCATCATTTCACCGGTACCCGCATCCAGGCGCACTTCTCCACGGGGTGTCTGCAGCACCGCCGCTGCCATGGCCTGGGCCAGCGGCAGGCCACGTGCACCGGATGCCGCAGCGGCGGCGTGCACGCGCTGCGCCATTTCATGGCCCAGCAGATGAAACGGGGTGGGGTTGCCGGCGCTCGATGAAGCAGCCATGCCGGCATCGCCCGCTTCCTGCTGCCAGGACCGCGTAGCCCAGATGCGCGCGCCCTGGGCGGGCCGCTGTGCCAGGGCGGCGGTTGCCATGGCTTCGCCCAACATGCCGCCAGCCACCAGGGGCACCTGTCGGGCTGCTTCCGAGCGGGACCAGAACCGCTGGAATGCTTCGGCCCGCATGCCGGAGTCCAGCGCATAGACCAGGTCCGGCCGCGTCTGGCGCACTAATTGGGCGAGGGCATCCAGTTGGCTGGTTCCATCGGGCGACCGCGTGAAGACCGTGGTTTGCACCTTGCCGCCGCCCGAGGCAAAGCCGCGCTCAAAAGCCGGCAGATGGTCGAAGCCACTGTCCGCCGGGCCCACGGCCACAATGGCGCGGGGCCCGAGGGTTTGGGCTGCCCAACGGCCAGCGGCCCAGGCCGCCTGCCAGTAGCCCAGGCTGTTGCGCAGCACCCAGGGGGACTGGGCCCCAGGCACCAGCGCATTGGCCCCTGCATCGCCCACGAGCAGGGGTACCTGGTGTTCCGCCAGCTGGGGGGCCCATTGCATGGCCTCGTTGGCGCAGACAAAACCGGCGAGCACGTCCATCTGTCCGGCGGACAGCATCTGTTGCATGGCCCGCTCCGCCTGTTGGGGGTGGCTGCCATACACTACCGGGGTGAAATGCACAGGCGTGCCGCTGTTCGCCTGCGCGGCGAAGGACTGTGCGCCTGCCAGGAGCTGTGCTCCCATCAGCGGGTATGCCCTTGCGTCCGGCAATAGCAGCCCCACGCGCAGTGCGCGGCCGCTCGTGAGCTTTGATGGGGCGGCGCTGGCCAGGCCGGTGCAGCCCAGTGCGATTGCGGTCGCCACCATACCGGTCTGTGCGACAAAACGGCGACGGCTTTCCGATTCCAGCGGGGGGCGGGCCAAGGGCGCGGTGTCTTCGAATTCCATGGGTCTTGGTTCCTGGTTCAATCAGTCCACTGTCTGTGTATTCGCACCACGGTTGCCGGGCTTCCTCGGGGACGCCCGCCGTGGCTTGCTGTGCGGCCACTCCATCTGCCGCACCATGCCGTCATCGGTCACGCTCTCAAAGCCGCAGCGCTCGTACAGGCGCACCACGGGGCTGGCGCTGGCGGCCTGCAGCCGCAGACCCACGCCAGCGGACACGGCGTCCTGCTGGAGCCGGGCAATCAGTTCGGATCCTATGCCCTTGCCCCGTGCGGCGGGAAGGAGCTCGATGTTCACCAGCACCCAGCGTTCCGCACTGCGGCACACCGCGAGCATTCCCGCAGGGTTTCCTTCCCACAGCACCAGGGTCGTTTCCACGGGGGGCAGGTACTGCCCGTACCCCGCCGTGCGAAACCGGTGCTGCATTTCGCAGAAAGCATCGATCTGGGCGTCCGGCCAACCGATGGCCTGGAGCTCCGGCTCGCGCACCGAGCGGTACACGGCGCACAGGAACGCGGCATCCTGCTCCGTCGCAGGACGCAACGCGAGGGCCTGCTGCTGCTTCGCCGTTGACGCTCCCACTTGCCACACCTTTCTTGCCGCCCACCCGGGCAGGCGCTGCCTGGCGGCGCAGGGCCGCGGAAACTCGAAGTTACACGCAAATTTTAACGATTGCACGTAAAGTTTTACGGACTGGTGCAATTGTGGCCCCGAAGCGGCAGCTCCGCCACAGGCAAATTCTGCATGGGGCCGGCGCCAGGTGGGCGTGGTGCCTGTGTCAGCCCCGCTGGCCGCACGCCGGCAAGGCGTCCAGCTCGCCACGCAGCTGTCCCAGCAGCGCGAGCAACTGCGCTTGGGTGCCTGCATCGCAGCCTTCCAGCAACCGGGCCGACAGCGTCTGGCGCAGGCCGCGCACCGTGTCCTGCAGGGCCTGGCCTTCCGCGCTCAGGGCCAGGATGCGGCTGCGGCCGTCCTCGGGGTTGGGGTGGCTGGTGATCCAGCCGCGCTCGGCCAGCTGGGCCACCATGCGCGCCACCTGGGCCTTGTCGGCGCCGCTGTGGCGCACCAGGTCTTTCTGGGTGGCCCCGGGGTGGCGACCGATGAAGCCCAGGGCGCGTACCTCGTTCATCGTCAGACCGGGGTGGATGGCCGCCATGGCCCGCACCATGTGCGCGCGGTACACGTGCATCAGGTCGTGCATCGCTTCAAAGACATCGGCAGGGGGGCGGTTGCGGTGCATGGCAAAGCCAACCGGTTGACAAAGTCAACTTGTTGGCGGATGATCTGGTTGATTAAGTCAACATTTTAAATCATGAGCACTGACGCCTCCAACCCCCTTGCCTCCAACGATCCTCTGGCCATCACCCGCGTGCGCCACACCCTCAAGGCCCGCCATGCACAGGTGCTGCGCCGCACCGAGGTCAGCCCCGGCTTCGTACGGCTCACGCTGGGCGGGCCGGATCTCGCCGACTTCGTGAGCGCGGGCTTTGACGACCACATCAAGCTCATCCTGCCGCACCCAGGGCAAGAGCGCGCCTCGCTGCCGACGGTACAGGATGGCCGCCCGGTGATGTCCGAGCCGCGCCCGGTGCTGCGCGACTACACACCGGCGCACTACGACACCGCCAAGGGAGAGTTGGACATCGAAGTGGCCCTGCACGACGCCGGCCCCGCGTCAGACTGGGCTGCCGCCGCGGCCGTGGGCCACTGGGTGGGCGTGGCCGGCCCGCGCGGCAGCATGGTGGTGCCCACGGCCTTTGCCTGGCACTGGCTGCTGGGCGACGAGACCGCCGTGCCCGCCATCGTGCGCCGCCTGGCCGAGCTGCCGGCCGAAGCCGCCGCGACGGTGCGCATCCAGGTGCGCAACCCCGCCGACCAGCGGCCCCTGGCCAGCGCCGCGAAGCTGGATCTGCAGTGGGTGGCCTCACTGCCCGAGGCGGCCCAGGCGCTGGCGATCCCCGAAGGCGATGGCTATGTCTGGGCGGCTGGCGAACACGCCGACATGGCAGCCCTGCGCAAGGTGGTGCTGGCCAAGCCGGGCGTGAACCCCAAGCGCATGCGCATCGCGGCCTACTGGAAGAAAGGCGTGGCCGACCACCACGAGGATCTTCCTGCCTGATCCCGCAGCCTAAGGCAGCAAGGCGGTGGCCGCAGCCTGCTGCACCGCCTCGGTCATGCGCTGCAGTGCCTGTACGTTCAGGCGCCAGAACTGCCAGTGCAGTGCCACGTCCACTGGCTTGCCGGGTACCAGTTCGACCAGGTGGCCGGCGTCGATGGCCTCGCGTGCCAGTTGCTCGGGGCTCATGCCCCAGCCCAGCCCGGCCAGGGTGGCTGCTACGAAGCCTTGGGACGAGGGCAGCCAGTGCACTGGTGGCGCCAGCGCGCGCCGGGCGATGCGGCGCATGAAGCGCTCCTGCAGGGCGTCCTTGCGGTTGAAGACCAGCACGGGTGCCTGGGCCAGCGCTGCGGCGGTCACACCCTGGGCAAAGTGGCGTGCCATGAACGCGGGGCTGGCCAGCGCCCGGTAGCGCATGGTGCCCAGGCGCACCACCTGGCAGCCCTGCACGGGTTGCGGCTCGGCGGTCACGGCGGCCATCACACGGCCCTGGCGCAGCAGCTCGGAAGAATGGTCCTGGTCCTCGACGTGGATGTCGAAAGTGATGGGCGGGGCCCCGCCTTCGCCCGGCTCTGCGGCCCGGGCCATGGCGTCCACGAACCAGGAGGCCAGCGAATCGGCATTCACCCCCAGCGCCAGCCGCACCGGCGCCAGGCCGGCGCTGCTGCCCGCAATGCTGCGCAAGGCGTCGGCCTCGCTCAGCGCCATCTGCTGGGCGTGGCGCAACAGGGCCTGGCCGGCCTCGGTCGGGGTGCAGGGCGAGGCGCGGCGGACCAGCACCTGGCCCACGCGCTCTTCGAGCAGCTTGACGCGCTGGGACACGGCCGAGCGCGTGACGTGCAAGGCCAGTGCTGCGCGCTCGAAGCTGCCTTGCTCCAGCACGGCGGCCAGCGCGGCCAGTTGGGCGGTGTCGAGGTGCATTCAGTTTTGCTTACGGGTAGCAAAAAAGTATAGCTTTTCTTTCGCTCCACGGCTGGGCACCATCGGGTCCATGAACCTTTATTCGGCCTTTGCCAACGGCTTTTCCTCGACCGCCATCCTGATCATCGCCATTGGCGCGCAGAACGCCTTCGTGCTGCGCCAGGGCCTGCGGCGTGAGCATGTGTTGCCCGTGGTGGCCGTGTGCGCGCTGTCCGACGCCATCCTGGTGCAGGCCGGCGTGTGGGGGCTGGGTTCGGCCGTGCAGTCCCACCCCGCACTGCTCGTGGCCGCGCGCTGGCTGGGGGCGGCCTTTCTGCTGGCCTATGCGGCGCGCGCCTTGTTGCGCGCCTGCAAGCCTGCCGCGATGCAGGTAGCAACCGACGGTACGGCGCCAGCCGGCTGGCAGCCCGTGGTCCTTACCGCCATGGCCTTCACTTGGCTCAACCCCCATGTGTACCTGGACACGGTGCTGCTGCTGGGGGCGATCGCCAGCCCCTACCCTCCATCGCTGCGCATGGGTTTCGCGGCAGGCGCCAGCCTGGCAAGCCTGGTGTGGTTCGCCGCGCTGGGTTGGGGGGCTCGCTGGCTGGCGCCGCTGTTCGCGTCGCCCCATGCCTGGCGTGTGCTCGATGGCCTGGTGACGGCCATGATGCTGGTACTCGCCGCAGGGTTGATCCTGCATTGAAGCCCGCGCTGGACGGGATCACAGGGGAGCGCATAAGGTTACAACGAGAAATTCGTTCGCTTGGAGGGCGGCCCGGTCCATAGTGCAGCGCACTAAGACTTTCTGTACAGGCCTACCTTTCATGCGATTCCAATCCCTCTTGCTGGCGGCTGCGCTGGCCGGTGCGCTGCCCCTGGCCAGCCATGCCAACACCTTCCGCTGGTCGCGTTCCACCGACCTGTCCTCCTGGGACATCCATGCCCAGAACGTGGGCGTGAACAACACGCTGCATGCAGCGGTGTATGACACCCTGGTCGAATACAACAGCAAGACCTTCAAGCCCGAGCCCTCGCTGGCCACCGAGTGGAAGCGCGTGAGCCCCACGCAACTGCGCCTGACCCTGCGCAAGGGGGTCAAATTCAGCGACGGCAGCGAGTTCACCGCCGACGACGCCAAGTTCTCGCTCGAACGCGCCAAGGCCAAGACCTCCAACTTCGCGGTCTACACCCAAGGCATCGACCGCGTGGAAAAGGTCGATTCCCACACCATCGACATCTTCTCGGAGGTGCCCAACCCCGTGCTCGTGAACCAGCTCACGGAGCTGCGCATCCTGAGCAAGGCCTGGGCCGAGAAGAACAATGCCACGGCGCCCAAGGACATCAAGACCAAGGACGAACCCTTCTCGCACCGCAACGCGTTGGGCACTGGTCCCTTCACGCTCGAGTCGTGGACGCCCGACCAGCGCCTGGTGCTCAAGGCCAACCCCACCTGGTGGGGCAAGGGCAAGTACACGGGCAACGTGACGCAGATTGTCTACACGCCGATCAAGTCCGACGCCACGCGCACAGCCGCGCTGCTCTCGGGCGAACTCGACTTCGTGCTCGACCCGGGCCTGCAGGACCTGCCGCGCGTGCGCCAGACGCCCAACCTCAAGGTCCTCGACGGGGCCGAGAACCGCACCATCTTCCTCGGCCTGGACCAGTTCCGCGAGGAGCTGCCGGGCTCCGACGTGAAGGGCAAGAACCCGCTCAAGGACGTGCGCGTGCGCAAGGCGCTCTACCAGGCCATCGACATCAGCGCCATCCAGCGCGTGGTGCTGCGCGGCCTGGCCCAACCCACGGGCGCCATCATCGCGCGCCAGGTCAACGGCTGGACGCCCAAGGCCGACGCACGCTGGCCCTATGACCCCTCTGCCGCGCAGAAGCTGCTGGCCGAGGCCGGCTACCCGCAGGGCTTCGAGGTCGACTTTGCCTGCAGCGCGGGCCGCTATATCAATGACGAGCAGCTGTGCCAGGCCATCACGGCCCAGTGGGCCAGGATCGGCGTCAAGGCCAAGCTGCGTTCGCTGCCGTTTGCCACTTACTTCCCGATGATCCAGCGCAACGAGGCCAGCATCTACCTGCTGGGCTGGGGCGTGCCGACCTTCGACGCCTTCTACTCGCTGCAGTCGCTGGTCCGTTCCAGCGGTGCCGGCGGCGACGGCAACTTCAACCTGGGGCGCTTCTCCAACCCGCAACAGGACGCGTTGATCGAGCGCATCAAGAAGGAGACCGACACCGCCACGCGCAACGGCCTGATCGAAAAGGCCCTGATCGCCGACCACGAGTTGATCTCGCACATTCCGCTGTACAACCAGATCATCCCCTGGGCGGCCACTCAGAAAGTGGACATCGTGCACCGCGCGGACAACCGCGTCGATTGGCGCATTCTCAAGGTCAACTGACAGCTTTGCCTTCAACCGGCTAGCGTCGTTGGGCAGCCTTGCCGTGCTACAGCACTGTCTGCGGCTTCCCGCCTGCCTATCCGGTCGAATCCAAAGCCGTGGGCACCGGGCTCACTCGCGAAAAAAGCCCTCGCAGCCGTTCTGGCTGCGAGGGCTTTTTTGTTGATCAGAGAGATCAGGCCAGCGCGCGTTGGACGGCGGGGCGCTCCAGCATGCGCGCGGTGTGCGCAGCCACCTTGGGAAACATCGCAATGTCCACGCCATCCGACTTGAGCCACGAGGCAATGGTGAACAGGTAGGCATCGGCCACCGAATACGCCTCGCCCAGTACCCACGGGCCTTGCAGGTAGTGGTTCTCGATGACGGAGAAGGCCTCGGACATGGTCTGCGGCACCTTGCGCTGCATATCGGCGATGGAGCCGGCCTCATCGGCCCAGCGCCCGGCGCGCCGCCCATGGGCGTGATTCACGTGCACGGTGGAGGCCAGGTAGCTGTTGAACTCCTGCATGCGCGCCAGCGCGAACGGATCGTCCAGAGGGGCGAGCTTCGCGGCCGGGAAACGCTGGGCGATGTAGAGCAGCAGCGCGGTCGTCTCGGAGAGCACACCCTGCTCCGTCACCAGCGTGGGCACGCGGCCCTTGGGGTTGATGGCCAGGTACTCGGGGCTGCGCTGCTGCTGATTGGCAAAGTCCAGTGTCACCAATTCATGGCCGGCGTCGGCCTCCTGCAGGGCAATGTGCGCGGCCAGGGAGCAGGTACCGGGGGCGGAATAGAGTTTGAGCATGGTTGCGTGGTGAAGTAGTAAATCAGTACAAACCGCGGGTGCGGGCCATCAGGCGTGCCAGGCCCAGCAGGGCGGCGGTGTGCGGGGTCGGTGTATCGGTGATCTGGCCCAGCTCATGCACCGCGCCCACCAGGGCGTCGATCTCCACGGGCTTGCCGGCCTCCACGTCCTGCAGCATGGACGTCTTGAAGGCGCCGAGTTTGCGCGTCACGGCGTGGCGGTCCTCGGGCTGCTGGTCGATGGGCAGGCCCAGCTTTTCGCCGATGGCCTTGGCCTCCAGCATCACGGCCGAGACGAAGCCGCGCACCAGCTCGTCGTCCAGGATGCGGTCGGTGGTGGCGCCGGTGAGGGCGCTGATCGGGTTCACCGTGAGGTTGCCCCAGAGCTTGAACCAGATGTCCTTCTGGATGTTCGTGGAGACCTCCACGTCGATGCCGCCGCGCTGCAGCGCGTCGGCCAGGGCCTGCAGCCGCGTACTGGCACTGCCATCGGGCTCGCCCACGATCAGCCGGTTGCCGAAGTGCTGCTTGACGAAGCCCGGTGCCTCCAGCGAGCAACTGGTGTGCACCACGCTGCCCAGCACCTGGCCTGCGGGGATGGAACGGGCGATGGCACCGCCGGGGTCCACCGATTCCAGCGTGCGGCCTTGCGCCGCGCCGCTGCAGCCACCCAGGAACCACCAGGGCACGCCGTTCATCGCGGTCAGCACGACCGTCTGGGGGCCGATCAGCGGGGCCATGGCGCGCGCCACCTCGGGCAGGCCCGGCGCCTTCACGGCCACCACCACCAGGTCCTGCACGCCCAATGCGGCCGTGCTGTCGCTGGCGCGCACGGAGGCGTGCACCACACTGTCATCGGGGCGGCGCAAGCGCAGGCCGTGTTTCTCAAGGGCCGCCAGCGTGGCGCCGCGCGCCACCATGCTGACCTCGCTGCCCGCTTGCGCCAGGGCCAGCCCGATCCAGCCGCCAATGGCGCCGGCGCCGTAGATACATGCTTTCATCGTTGCATTGCTTTCCATATCGAAGGGTGTTCAGTATCCGTTGGGCATTGCGGCTGGGGCGTCCGCGCGAAAGCGCGCCAGCAACTGCCGGGCCGCACTGGCCAGCAGCATGGTATCGACCCCCACGGCCACGAACAGCGCGCCCGCTGCCAGCCACTGGCGCGCCTGTGCTTCGTTGGTGGCCAGGATGCCCGGCGCCTTGCCCGCGCGCAGGATGCGCGCAATGCCCTCGGTGATCGCGGCCTGCACGTCGGGGTGGCCGGGGTTGCCCGGGTGGCCCATCGATGCGGACAGGTCCGCCGGGCCGATGAAGACCCCATCCACGCCGGTTACGGCGGCGATGGCATCCAGGTTGTCCATGGCCTGCACCGTCTCGGCCTGCACCAGCAGGCACACCTGGGCATTGGCCTCGTGCACGTAGTTCGGGTAGGCCTGCCAGCGCGAGGAGCGCGCCAGGGCGCTGCCCATGCCGCGCACGCCCTCGGGCGCATAGCGCGTGGCGCGCACCAGGTCGCGGGCCTGCTCGGCGGTGTCCACCATGGGTACCAGCAGGGTGGTGGCTCCAATGTCGAGGTATTGCTTGATCAGCGCCGTGTCGCCTACGGGCACGCGCGCAATCGCGTGGGGTGGTTGCGCGCCAGCGGGTAGCGCACTGGTGGCGCTGGCCATGGCCTGCAGCAGGTGCAGCTGCGAGCGCAGGTCGTTGGGCGCGTGCTCGCCATCGAGCAACAGCCAGTCGTAGCCCGTGCCGGCGAGGATCTCGGTGCTGTAGGCATCGGCCAGGGCCAGCCACAGGCCGATCTGCGCGCGGCCTTGGGCCATGGCCTGCTTGAAGGGGTTGATGGGGGTTTGCATGCGTGCGTCTCTTTCTGGCTCTGGTGCAAGGCCGCCATCGTACGGGTTGTGCACACCCTGCGGCGGGCGTGCGCCAATTGCCCCGGCAATGCGCCTTGGCGGGGCTGGCCGGTATAGTCACCAGCCTGCCTTCTGTTTGTCCCCATTTCCCACGCCATGGCCAAAGAAAAAACCGTTTTCACCTGCACCGAATGCGGCGGCACCAGCCCGCGCTGGCTGGGCAAGTGCCCCGCCTGCGGCGCCTGGAACACGCTGATCGAGCAGGTGGCCGAGGCCGGGCCGGGCAAGAACCGCTACAGCGGCGCGCAGTTCGCGGGCCTGAACCAGGCCCAGGCGGTGATGCCGCTGTCGGCCATCGAGGCCAGCGACGTGGAGCGCACGCCCAGCGGCATCGACGAGCTTGACCGGGTGCTGGGCGGCGGCATCGTCGAGGGGGGCGTGGTACTGATCGGCGGCGACCCAGGCATCGGCAAATCCACCTTGCTGTTGCAGGCGCTCGATGCGCTGCAGCGCGCGGGCCTGCCCACGCTGTACGTGACCGGCGAGGAAAGCGGTGCCCAGGTGGCGCTGCGCTCGCGCCGGCTCGGGCTGGACCACAGCCAGGTCAATGTGCTGGCCGAGATTCAGCTCGAAAAGATCCTGGCCACCATCGAATCCATGCAGCCCGCCGTGGCCGTGATCGATTCCATCCAGACGGTGTACTCCGACCAGCTCACCTCGGCCCCGGGCTCGGTGGCCCAGGTGCGCGAATGCGCGGCCCACCTCACGCGCGCGGCCAAGTCCTCGGGCGTGGCCATCGTGCTCGTCGGCCACGTCACCAAGGAAGGAGCGCTTGCCGGCCCGCGCGTGCTCGAGCACATGGTGGACACGGTGCTCTACTTCGAGGGCGACACGCACAGCCAGTTTCGCCTGGTGCGCGCCATCAAGAACCGCTTCGGCGCGGTCAACGAGATCGGCGTGTTCGCCATGACCGAGAAGGGCCTCAAGGGCGTGAGCAACCCCAGCGCCATCTTCCTGAGCCAGCACAGCGAGCCCGTGCCGGGCAGCTGCGTGATGGTCACCCTGGAGGGTACCCGCCCGCTGCTGGTGGAGATCCAGGCACTGGTGGACAGCGGCGGCCCCAGCCCCCGGCGCCTGTCGGTGGGCCTGGACAAGGACCGGCTGGCCATGCTGCTGGCCGTGCTGCACCGCCACGCGGGCGTGGCCTGCATGGACCAGGACGTGTTCGTGAACGCGGTGGGCGGCGTGCGCATCAGCGAGCCGGCGGCCGATCTGGCCGTGATGCTGTCCATCACCTCCAGCCTTCGCGGCAAGGCGCTGCCGCGCGGCTTCCTCGCGTTTGGCGAGGTGGGCCTCGCGGGCGAGGTGCGGCCCGCGCCGCGCGGGCAGGAGCGGCTCAAGGAGGCCGCCAAGCTCGGTTTCAGCGTTGCCGTGGTTCCCAAGGCGAATGCGCCCAAGAAGCCTATCGAGGGGCTCACCATCCACGCCGTGGAGCGCGTGGAAGAGGCGATGAATGTCGTGCGCGAGATGGGCTGAAGGCTTTCGGCCTTTCAGTTTCGCGGAGTCAGAAGGATTCCCAGTCTTCGTCCGAGCCCTTGGCCTTGGGGGCGGGCTTGGCGGCGGCCGGTGCCGGGGCTTTTGCGGCCGCAGGTGCGGGCTTGGGCGCCTGCAGTTTGCGGGTCGCGCTGCCAGGTGAAGTGACTTTGGCAGTGGCCGTCGCGGCTGGGCGCGGCACCGGGGCGCGGGCCGGGGCCGGCCGGGGCGCGGGCGCAGCAGCGGCCGGCTGGTAGCCCACATTGAACACCGACACCACCTCGGCCAGGCGCTGGGCCTGATCGCGCAGCGACGAGGCGGCGGCGGCGGATTCCTCGACCAGCGCGGCGTTCTGCTGCGTCATCTGGTCGAGTTGGGTCACGGCCACGTTCACCTGGGCAATGCCGTCACGCTGTTCGGACGAGGAGGCGGTGATCTCGCCGATCAGGTCCGACACGCGGCGAACGCTGCTGACGATCTCGTCCATGGCCTGGCCGGCCTGGGTGACCTGCTCGGATCCGGTCTCCACCGATTCCACCGACGCCGTGATCAGGCCCTTGATCTCCTTGGCCGCCTCGGCGCTGCGCTGCGCCAGACCGCGCACCTCGCTGGCCACCACGGCAAAGCCCCGGCCCTGTTCGCCGGCCCGGGCCGCTTCCACGGCGGCATTCAGCGCCAGGATATTGGTCTGGAAGGCGATGCCGTCGATGGTGCCGATGATGTCAGCGATCTTGCGCGAGCTGTGGGTGATGGTCTGCATGCTGGTCACCACCTGGGCCACCACCTCGCCACCCCGACCGGCGGCCTGCGCGGCCGTGCTGGCCAGTTGGTTGGCCTGGCGTGCGGTGTCGGCCGACTGGGTCACGGTGGCGGTCAGCTCCTCCATGCTGGCGGCGGTTTCTTCCAGGTTGGCGGCGGTCTGCTCGGTGCGCGACGACAGGTCGTGGTTGCCGGTGGCGATCTCCACCGAGGCGTTGGACATCGAATCCACGCCGCTGCGCACTTCCGACACCAGGCCGCGCAGCTTGGCCGCCATTTGCGAGACCGAGCGCAGCAGGTGGCCGAACTCGTCCTGGCGGTCATCCGAGGACTGCACGGTGAGGTTGCCACCGGCAATGGCGTCGGTCAGCTGCACCGCATCGTTCAGCGGCCGGGTGATCGAGCGCACCAGCAGGAAGGAAAGTGCCAGTCCCAGCAGGAAAACCACGGCCTGGATGGTCCAGGCCAGCGCGCGGGCACGGGCCATGGCGCCTGCAGCCTCCTGCTTGGCCGTGTCGCGCTGCGACTGCTGCAGCTGCACGAAGGCTTCCAGCGAATCCACGTAGCGCCCGATGGCGCCCAGGTATTTCGACTCCACGAAGGTCTTGAAAGCGGCAGCATCGCCGGCCAGCTTGATCTCGCGGGCCTGCTTGTTCAGCGCCAGCACATTGGTGCGTACGCTGGCCACGCGCTCCAGCGCAGCTTTGTCGGCGGGGCTGGTGGCCAGTTCCACCACCTTGGACTGGATGCCGGAGATGCCGGTCACGCCTGCCTTCACGCGTGCGTCGAACAGCGTGGTCAGCTCCGCATCGGGCGTGGAATTGCTTGCCAGCACGCGCTCGCCCGTGGTTTCGGTCGCGCCTTTCCATTGCTGGGCCAGGGAGATGCGCTGTTCGAACGCCTCCAGCGACGCCAGCGTCTGCGCCATTACCTGCGAGGCCTGGTATTGCGACCAGAGGGAGACCAGCAGCATGGCACCCAGCAGGCCCACGATAGACCCCCAGAGCTTGGGGGAAAGGCGTATGTTGTCCAGTTTCATGGCTTGTGCTTGCGCAGGCGTCACCCGGCGTATCAGGTTGTATCAACTGGCGAGCGTAAACCGCAGCGCACAGTTGCGCCATACGCCAGGCATCCGTATGCATTTGATGTAGCGTTTGCACAACGAATCTGCAGCCCGGGCCATGCTGGTGCGGCCTGCGCGGGTTTTTGGCGCCCATCGGCGGGCAGTACCCGCAGGACCTGCGGTCTTCACGTACGGCGGCACGCGCTGGCCATATGACAATACCGCCCATGAATTTGCGCAATATCTTTGTTCCGCTCGCTGCCGTGGGTGCCCTGGTGTTCGGTTTTGTGTCCTATGGGTGGCCCGGCGTGGCCGCTGTGGGGGGCGGGCTCCTGATGTGGGCGCTGCTGCACTTCACGCGCCTGATGACTGTGCTGAAAAAAGCGGCAGACAGGCCCATCGGCCATGTGGGCAGCGCCGTCATGCTCAACGCCAAGCTGCGGGCCGGGGTGAACCTGATGCATGTGGTGGCCATGACGCGTTCGCTGGGACAGCTGTTGTCGGACGATGGCGCCCAGCCTGAGCTGTACCGCTGGACGGACGGCAGCCGCTCGTTCGTGACTTGCGAGTTCAAGAACGGCAAGCTCGTGAAGTGGGAGCTCGTGCGCCCGGCGCAGGAGGAAGAGGTGCCGCCGGCAGTTGCCCCAGTGGCCGAGGTGCCGCCAGCCCCGTAAAATCGCTCTTTTGCGACCCACAGCAATTCAAAGGACACCCATGAGCCCCGTAGTTCCCTCAATGGCCGACCGTGACGGCAAGATCTGGATGGACGGCCAGATGGTGGATTGGCGCGACGCCAAGATCCACGTGCTGAGCCACACCCTGCACTACGGCTGCGGCGCGTTCGAAGGCGTGCGCGCCTACAAGACCGCCGACGGCACGGCCATCTTCCGCCTCGAAGAGCACACCGACCGCCTGTTCAACAGTGCCAAGATCCTGCGCATGAAGATCCCCTTCAGCAAGGAAGAAGTGAACGAGGCGCAGAAGGCCGTAGTGCGCGAAAACAACCTGGAGTCGGGCTATCTGCGCCCATTGACCTGGATCGGCTCGCAAAAGCTCGGCGTTTCGCCCAAGGGCAACCAGATCCACCTGATGGTGGCCGCCTGGGCCTGGGGCGCCTACCTGGGCGAAGAGGGCATGCAGCGCGGCATCCGCGTCAAGACCAGCAGCTACACCCGCCACCACGTGAACATCACGATGACCCAGGCCAAGGCGGTGAGCAACTACACCAACTCCATCCTGGCCAACATGGAAGCGCTGGACGACGGCTACGACGAAGCCTTGCTGCTGGACAGCAGCGGTTTCGTGAGCGAAGGCGCGGGCGAGAACATCTTCGTGATCAAGAACGGTGTGATCTACACGCCCGACCTGTCGGCCGGCGCCCTGAACGGCATCACCCGCAACACCGTGTTCCACATCGCCAAGGACCTGGGCCTGGAGATCGTGCAAAAGCGCATCACGCGCGACGAGGTCTACATTGCCGACGAAGCCTTCTTCACCGGCACGGCCGCCGAAGTCACGCCGATCCGCGAGCTCGACCGCATCGAGCTCGGCAGCGGCAGCCGAGGCCCGATCACCGAGAAGATCCAGAGCGCCTTCTTTGACATCGTCAACGGCCGCAATCCCCAATACGCCCACTGGCTGGCAAAGGTCTGAACCATGTCCCAAGCTGCGATCGAACTGCTGGCCAAGGACTTGAACGCCCAGGGCGGGGTCTTCTGCCCGAGCCCCAAGGCGGACATGAAAATCTGGAACAACCACCCCAAGGTCTATCTGGACGTGGCCCGCAGCGGAGAGGCCAAGTGCCCCTACTGCGGCACGGTGTACCGCCTCAAGGCGGGCGAGCACGTGCACGCTGGCCACTGACGGATGTCGGCGGCCGCTGGCGACGCGAAGGTGTCGCCCACGCTCACGGTGGCGGTGCTCACGCACAACGAAGCGCACCGTATAGAAGCCTGCCTACGCAGCGCCGCTTTTGCCCACCAGGTGCTGGTGGTTGACAGCGGCAGCACGGACAACACCGTCGCCCTGGCCCAGGGCCTGGGTGCAGAGGTCCATTCCTACCCCGACTGGCAGGGCTTTGCCGTGCAGCGCAACCGCCTGCTCGCCCATTCGCGGGGTGACTACGTGTTCTTCCTCGATGCCGACGAGATCATGACCCCGGCCTTCCAGCAGGAGCTGCAGGCCATCGTGCGCTCGGGCGCACGCGGCGTGTGGACCATCCGCTGGCGCATGGTGGCCTTTGGCCAGGAGCTGCGCTATTTTCTGTCGCAGTCGCGCATCGAGCGATTGTTCGTGCGCTCCATGGTCCGTGAGTTCACGGGCGTGGTGCACGAGCAGGCGCAGCTGCACCCCGAACCTGGTGGTGTGGCCGTGCCGCGCCATCTGGTACGCGCCCGCTTGCTGCACTACACCCGCAACTCGGTGCGCACCAGCCTCGAAAAGCTCACCCAGTATGTGATGCTGGGCGCCGCCAAGCGGGCCGAGGCGGGCAAGCGCGGTGGCGTGCTGCGCGGCTTGGCCTCGGGCGGCTCGATGTTCCTGCGTCTGTATGTGTTCCGCCTGGGCTTCCTGTGTGGGGGCGCGGGCTTCCTGTACTGCCTGTTCGTGGCGCTGGAGGGCTTCTTTCGGTATGCCGCCCTGCACTACGACCGCGACAGCCTCACCGGCCGGGTGATACGGTGATGGTCAGGTCCTACCGCTGGTTCGGGCGCTGCGCGAGCATCGGCGCATTCATGGTGCCTGGCCTGGCCCTGTGGCTGCCCTCGGGCTATTCCTATGGCGCGGCGCTGCTGCTGCTGGCGGCGCTGGCCAGCGCGCCAGTGTGGTGGAAGCGCCCCGCCCCCCGCGCCGCCTGGTGGCTGCTGGCCGCCTTTTCGTGCATGGCCGCCCTGTGGCTGCTCGACGTGGGCGCCACCTGGGGCTGGGGCAGCATGGACCGCCCGGTCAAGTACCTGCTGGCGCTGCCGTGCATCTTCTACCTCATGACGTTCGAGCCGCGCGCCTCCTGGCTGTGGATGGGCGTGGCGGTGGGCGCCGTCGGCAGCGGCCTGGTGGCCATCTACCAGATTGGCGTGCAGGCGCTGCCGCGCGCCAGTGGCTTCACCAATGCCATCCAGTACGGCAACCTGAGCATGCTGCTGGCCGTGATGAGCGGCCTGCTGCTGGTGGTGCAGTGGAAGCGCTGGGTGGCCTGGCAGCGGCTGCTGCTCACGGCCGCCATCGTGCTCGGCGCGGTGGGCTCGGTGCTGTCGCAGTCGCGCGGCGGCTGGCTGGCGCTGGTGTTGCTGTTGCCCGTGTGCGCCTGGCTGCTGGTGCGCACCACGGGCCAGCGCCGTGTGTACTGGGGCCTGTGTGCCCTGGCGCTGGCCGCTGCGGCCTTGTCGCAGGTGCCGGCCGTCGAGCAGCGCGTGGACGAAGCGCGCCAGGAGGTGCAGACCTACCAGCAGCGCGGTGATGGCCGCAGCTCCGTGGGCCAGCGCCTGGCCCATTGGCACTTGGCCTGGCAGATGGGCTGGGACCGGCCGTTCACCGGCTGGGGCCGGGCCGGCTACGAGCAGGAGAAGGCGCGCCGCGTCGCTGCTGGCCTGGCGCACCCCGTGGTGCTCGAATTCGGCCACGCGCACAACGAGGCGCTCGACCTGTTCGCCAAGCGCGGCCTGCCTGGCGTGCTGCTGCTGCTGGCGTTCTACGGCATTCCGCTGGTCATGTTCTGGCCCACGGCCCGGCGCATCCGCGACGGCGCGGGCAAGATGGACCGCGAATCGCTCTCGCTGTGCCTGGTGGGCGTGATGCTGCCTTTGTCGTACATCGGCTTCGGCCTGACCCAGGTCTTCTTGGCGCACAACAGCGGCAACATGTTCTACCTCTTCATGTGCCCTCTGGTGCTGGCGGCCCTGCATGAGCGGCGCGCCCGCATCGGCTGCGGCCGCCCCTTCTGACGACAGGTATCCTCCATTCCATGCACATCCTGCTGGTCAACAACTCCTCCATCCCGGTGTACGGCTACGGCGGCACCGAGCGCGTGATCTGGGACCTGGGCAAGACCCTGGTGCAGTTGGGCCACCGCGTGAGCTACCTGGTGCCCGAGGGCTCGAGCTGCGACTTCGCCCAGGTGCTGCCGATCAAGCCTGATCAGCCCTGGGACAGCCAGATCCCGGCCGACGTGGACATCACCCACTTCCAGTTCAACCCGCGCAGCGAACCCTCGCGCCCCTACCTCGTCACCGAGCACGGCAACGCGCGCAAGCCCAAGCCGCTGCCGCTGAACACGGTGTTCCTCTCGCGCAACCATGCCGCGCGCTATGGGTCGACTGAGTTCGTCTACAACGGCCTCGATTGGTCGGCCTATGGCCCGGTGGACTTCGAGCGCCCGCGCTCGCACTACCACTTCCTGGGCAAGGCGGCCTGGGGCGTGAAGAACGTGGCCGGCGCCATCAAGGTGGCCAAGCTGGCCGGTGTGGAGCTCGACGTGCTCGGCGGCAACCGCATCAACTTCAAGCGCGGTTTTCGCTGGACGCTGTCCCGCCGGATCCATTTCTTCGGCATGGTCGGCGGCCAGCAGAAGAACGAGCTGCTTAACGCCTCGCGCGGCCTGATTTTCCCCGTGCGCTGGCACGAGCCCTTTGGCCTGGCGGTGATCGAAAGCCTGTACTTCGGCTGCCCGGTGTTCAGCACGCCCTACGGCGCGCTGCCCGAACTCGTGCCTGCCGAGTGCGGCAGCCTGTCGGCCAGCGCCAGCGAACTGGCCGAGGCCGTGCGTGCCCACAAGGCCGACCCGCGCGCCTGCCACGCCCATGTGCAGCAGCACTTCAGCGCCGAGGCCATGGCACGCGGCTACCTGCGCTACTACGAGCGCGTGCTGGCCGGCGAGGTGCTGCACCGCGAGCACCCCGTTATCCAAGGCACGGCCCGCGACCTGCCCTGGACGCGCTGAGCTTCTTGCTTCAGTGCGCAGCGCCCACGCGCGCGCAGGCCTGCTTCCATTCCTCTTCGAGCAGCGCCATCAGCGCAGCGGCGGCCATGGGCCGAACCGCCTCCACGCCCTGGCCAGCCCACAGCGACAGGTAGTCGGCCCGGCCGGCCTCGTTCGACGCCTTGCGCAGGGCGCCCGTGAAGGCGTTCTGCACGGGGTAGGGCGGCACGGCCGCCTCATCGGCCTGCAGCCGGTCCATCAGCGCGTTGACGATGCCACGTGCGTGGCGCCCTGTCAGGGCGCGCGTGGTGCGCGTGTCGGTGCCCTTGGCAGTGGCCAGCGCCTGGCGGTAGGCCGCGCCGATGCCCGATTCATCGCAGGAGAGGAAGGCCGTGCCCATCTGCACCGCTTCGGCCCCCAGCGCCTGCGCGGCGGCGATGCCGCGCCCGTCCATGATGCCGCCAGCCGCGACCACCGCTACGCCGCGCGGCTGCAGCGCATCCACGCAGCGCGGCACCAGGGCCATGGTGCCGATCATCGAAGAGGCGAAGTCCCCGAGAAAGGTACCCCGGTGCCCGCCCGACTCCATGCCCGAGGCACAGACCCCGTCGGCCCCCACGTCGGCCCAGGCCACGGCCTCGGCGACCGTGGTCGCGGTGCCGATCACATAGCAGCCTGCAGCGTGCAGGCGTTCCACCTGCGCGGCACTGAGGATGCCGAAGGTGAAGCTCGCTACCGCCGGGCGTGCAGCGATCAGCGCGTCGAACTGCGCCGCGAAGTCCTCGCACCAGCGCGCGGGTGCGGCCGGCTGCTGGCCGAACTCGGCGTACAGCGGGGCGAGCCGCGCCACGGCGGCGTCCACCGTGGCCGCGTCGGGCGCGGGCGTGTCCTGCACGAAGAGGTTCATGCAGAACGGCCGGTCGGTGCGCCTGCGCACCTCGGCAGCCGCCTCGGCCATGGCTGCAGGTGAACGCATGCCACAGCCCAGCGAGCCCAGGCCGCCAGCCGCGGAGACGGCAGCCGCCAGGGCCGGGGTGTCGGAGCCGGTCATGGGGCCCTGGATGATGGGCAGGCGCAGTGAAAGGGCGGTGCGAAGGCTGCGGTCGGTCATGGCGGACTCCTTGGGGGAATTGAAAAGCGGTCAGACTGCGGAAAGCAGCGCCTGCTGCAGGGCATCGAGCGCGCTGGAGCGGTAGCCCTTGCGCCAGGTGAGCAGGGTGTCGATACGGGTGATCGGCTGGTGGGCGAGCAGCTCTGCGTGGGGCGTCATGGCCAGCACCGAGCGCGGCACGATGCCCGCGCAGCTGCCGGCGGCCACGCAGGCCAGAATGGCGTGGTACGAGCCCAGCTCCAGCACCTGCATGGGCTGCGGCCGGGGAGCGAACCAGTCCTGCCCGATGCGGCGGTAGGTGCAACCCGGCTCGAAGACCGCGAGCGTGCCGGGCTGTACATCCTGGGGGCCGGCAACGACAGGGTGGCCGGCGGGCAGCACCAGCAACAGGTCTTCGGTGAACACAGGCCGGGTTTCGAGCGCCGGGTCCGGGGCCTGGCCCGGCGGCCACGCCACCAGTACCGCATCGAGCGCGTGTGCGCGCAGCCGCTCCACCAGCTCGCGCGTGGGTGCGGTCGACAGCTCCAGCGCCACGCCCGGCCACTGGCTGTGCAGGCGTGCCAGCGGCACAGGCAGGCGGCTCGCCGCCGTGCTCTCCATCGAACCCAGGCGCAGGCGCCCGCCGGGTGGGCCTGGACGCACTGCCTGGCGCGCTTCCTCGGCCAGCGCCAGCAGCCGGTCGGTATAGCCCAGCAGCACCTGGCCCTCGGGCGTGAGCGCCATGCGCTTGCCTTCGCGCAGGAACAGGGGGGTGCCCAGGTCCGCCTCCAACTGGCGCACCCGGGTGGTCACGTTGGACTGCACGCGTCCCAGCCGCTCGGCCGCGCGCGTGACGCTGCCTTCGGCCGCTACGGTGCGAAAGATGTCCAGGGCCGCAAGGTCCAGCAAAGATGACGAAGATTCAACCATCTTGAAATAGTATGAATTACATAAATTCAATCTCTTGGTAAGATGATACGCAGCGGCGTCCGCCGTGGCAATCCTCTCCGGTATCCCCGCATGGACCAAGTGTCTTCCCCTTCCTCCGCCCGCGTGCATGACGCCGACACGGCGCCTTTGCGGGTCGCCCTGGCCGGCATGGTCGCCCTCGCGGTCGCCATGGGCATCGGCCGCTTCGCCTTCACCCCGCTGCTGCCGATGATGCTGCACGACGGCGTGGTGGACATCGCCACCGGCAGCTGGCTGGCCACGGCCAACTACGCCGGCTACCTTGCCGGGGCGTTGCTGTACATGGCCCTGCCGTGGCTGGGCCGTCGCCTGGGCGCAGTCCCGGGCAATGCGGCCCTGGCGCGCGGCGGGCTGGTGGCCACCGTGCTGCTGACCGGGGTGCTTGCCTTTCCCTGGCCCGCATCGTGGCCCCTGCTGCGTTTTCTGGCGGGTATCGCGAGTGCCCTGGTGTTCCTGGGCACGGCCAACTGGTGCATGGGCCAGCTCACCCGGCTGGGGCGGCCCCAGCTCGCCGGCCTGATCTTCTGCGGGCCGGGGCTGGGCATCGTGGTGACCGGCCTGCCCACCGGTGCCATGGTCGCTGCGGGCTGGAGCGCGGCGGTGGGCTGGGCCACGTTTGCCGCACTGGCGGCGCTGCTGTGTGCCGGCATCTGGCAGGTGCTGCGCGGCGGCGAGGCGCAGGGCAACCCGGCGGTGCCGTCCGCTGCAGCCTCTGTGCCAGCGCCTGCAGCACAACGGGCGCTGCACGCCGTGGCGTATGGCCTGGCGGGCCTGGGCTACATCGTCACCGCCACGTTCCTGCCCGTCATCGCGCGTGCTGCGCTGCCGGCCGGCTCGGCCTGGCCCGACCTGTTCTGGCCGGTGTTCGGCGCCGGCGTGGCACTGGGGGCCTTTCTGTCCACGCGCATCGCGCCGCACCGTGACCGCCGCTGGCTGCTGGCCGGCGCCTACCTGCTGCAGGCGGGGGGCATTGCGCTCGGCCTGCTGTGGCCGGGGCCGGCGGGGTTTGCGTTCGGTAGCCTGTTGCTGGGCCTGCCATTCACCGCCATCACCTTCTTTGCCTTGCAGGAGGCGCGCCACCAGTGGCCGCAGGCGGGAGCGGGCTTCACCGGGCTGCTCACGGCGCTCTACGGCATCGGCCAGATCGCCGGCCCGCCCATGGCGGCCGCGCTGCTGGCGCAGGCCGGTTCACGAGCGCAGGGTTTCGACTGGGCGCTCGCCGTGGCGGGCTCGGTGCTGGTACTGGGCGCCGCGCTCTATGCCTTCATGGCGTGGCGCTGGAAGAAGTGACCGGTAATCGCAGCACGAAGCACGCACCGCTGGCGCCATCGGGCCGGTCTTCGCAGAACACCACGCCACTGTGGCGCCCGGCGATCGAGCGCACCAGCGACAGGCCCAAGCCCACGCCGCCCGCGCGCTCGCTGGCGCCCGGCAGGCGGTAGAAGGGCTCGAAGATGCGTTCGCGCTGGTTGGGTGGAACGCCCGGGCCATGGTCGCACACGCGCACCTCGGCATGGCCCTGGCGCCGGTGCACGACCACGCTGACCTCGCCTGTGCTGTAACGCCGCGCGTTCTCCAGCAGGTTGCGGATGGCCCGGCGCAGCAGCTTGGAGACGCCGCGCACGTCCACCGCATCGGGGCTGGCGCCCACGTCCAGATCGGCGCCCACGCGCGCACATTCCTCGGCCGCCAGGCCCACCAGGTCGACTGTCTCCACCGTGCCCACGTCGGCCTCGCGCGCGTCCAGGCGGCTGGCCAGCAGGATCTCGTCGACCAACTGGTCGAGCTCGGCGATGTTGCGCAGGATCTCGGCGCGGAACGTCGGCGAGGGCTGCTGCCCGCCCATGAGCTCCATGCCCATGCGGATGCGCGTGAGCGGCGAGCGCAGCTCGTGCGAGGCGTTGGCCAGCAGCGACTTGTGCGACTTGACCAGGGTCTCCACCCGTTCCGCTGCGGCATTGAACTGGCGCGCCAGGTCGGCCACTTCGTCCTGGCCCTGCTCGGGCACGCGCACGGAGAGATCGCCTTCGCCAAAGTGCTTGACGCTGCGCTGCAGCGCCTCCAGCCGCAGGGTCAGGCGCCGGATGATGGGGTACACCCCCGCCGCCACGGCCAGGCCCACGATGCCCAGCAGCCACAGGAAGCCAAAGGGCGGACGGGTCCAGAAGGCCGCGTCGCCCTGGTTGGGACCGCTACCGGGCCGCCCGCCGATGCGGGGCTGGCGCGGTGCCATCTGCAGCACAAAGGCCTGGCCGGTGTCGGATTCGATGTGGAACTCCACGTTCTCGCCGGGCTCCGACGGCTGCCGTGTCGCAGGCCCCTGAAAGACGACATCGCCCTTGGCATCGCGCAGCACCATCTCGCGCGAGGGTGGTACGAAGGGCTGGTTGTTGCTCGCCTTCTGCTCCTCGGCAATGCGCCAGGCCCAGCCCACGACCAGCGTGAGCACGGCGATGCCGCCGACCACGGCGAGCCAGATGCGCAGGTACAGGCGCCGGGCGAAGGGGTTGGAAAGGCTCACCGGGCTTCAATCCTGCTGCTTGGCGAACACATAGCCCACGCCGCGCACGGTGAGGATGCGGCGCGGGTTCTTGGCATCGACCTCGATGGCCGCGCGGATGCGGCCCATGTGCACGTCGATCGAGCGGTCGAAGGCCTCCAGCTCGCGGCCGCGCACGGCCTCCATGATCTGGTCGCGCGTGAGCACGCGCCCCGCGCGCTCGGCCAGCGCCACCAGCAGGTCGAACTGGTAGGAGGTCAGGTCGGCTGGCTGGCCGGCCACGGTGACGGTGCGCGCATCGCGGTCGATCTCCAGCGTGCCGAAGCGCAGGGCCTGGGCCACCGGCGTGCCGCCATCGGTGCGTCGGCGCAGGATGGCGCGGATGCGCGCCAGCAGCTCGCGCGGCTCGAAGGGCTTGGGCAGGTAGTCGTCGGCGCCCAGCTCCAGGCCGATGATGCGGTCCATCGGGTCGCCCTTGGCCGTGAGCATGAGCACCGGCACCTGCGCGGCCGGGCCCTGCAGCGAGCGGATGCGGCGACAGACCTCCAGGCCGTCCATGTCGGGCAGCATCAGGTCCAGGATCACCAGGTCGGGCAGGGCGGCGGCGTCCGGCCCCTGCAGCTGCGCCAGGCCGCTCTTGCCATCGGCGCGGTGCGTCACCACCAGGCCGGACTGGCCCAGGTACTCGCCCACCATCTCGGCGAGGCGGGTGTCGTCTTCGATCATCAGCAGTTGGGAGCTCATGGGGTCAGTGTAGTAGCGGCCTGCCCATGGTCGCGCAAAGGCGTCACAAGGTGTTGAAGCGCCTGTAAAGCTCCCGTAAACCTGCTGCCTGTGCCATCGCTTGCATTGCTATGCAATGCATAGCAAAAAATCGCCTATTTGTGGTTAGTGCCCACGATTTCGACCCGAGACGCCAGCCATACCAGCAGCAGCACGGGCACACCCAGTAGCGCGGTGGCCGTGAAGAAGTGCGCGTAGCCGAACCCATCCACGTAGCGGCCCGAGAAGCCGGCGATGAACTTGGGCAAGAGCAGCATCAGCGAGCTGAACAGCGCGTACTGCGTGGCCGAGTAGCTCACGTTGGTCAGGCTCGACAGGTAGGCGATGAAGGCCGCCGAGGCGATGCCGCTGGCCAGGTTGTCGGCCGAGACCACGGCGATCAGCGCCGTCACATCGTGCCCATGCCCCGCCAGCCAGGCAAACAGCAGGTTGCTGCCCGCGCTGAGCACGGCACCCAGCATCAGAATGCGCATTACGCCAAAGCGCATGGACAGCACGCCGCCCACGAAGGCGCCCACCAGGGTCATCACCACACCGTAGATCTTGGTCACGGCCGCGACTTCGTCCTTGGTGAAGCCCATGTCCACGTAAAAGGGGTTGGCCATGATGCCCATCACCACATCGCTGATGCGGTACACGGCGATCAGGGCCAGGATCAGCGCCGCATGCCAGCCATAGCGGGTGAGGAAGTCGGCGAACGGGTCCACCACCGCGCCCTTGATCCAATCGGCCGCGTTCTTTGCTGGTGGCAGCACGACCTGCGCGGGCTCGCGCGAGAACAGCACCGTGACGATGCCCACCGCCATCGACGCCGCCATGGCCAGGTAGGCCGCCTGCCAGGCGCCGTTCTGGTAGGCAGCCGCGCCCTGTGCCACGGCCTGGCCCACGGCGGGCGCCACTTCGGCGCGTGCGGCTATCCACAGCACGCCCGCGCCGGCCCAGATCATGGCCAGGCGGTAGCCCGTCTGGTACGAAGCGGCCAGGGCCGCCTGGTGCCGTGCGTCGGCCGACTCGATGCGAAATGCGTCGAGCGCAATGTCCTGCGTGGCCGAGCCGAAGGCCACGGCCAGCGCGCACCAGACGATGGGGCCCAGCATCTCGCGCGGGTCCGCCAGGGCCATGCCGACTAGGCCGGCCACTACCACGGCCTGCGACAGCAGCAGCCAGCTGCGCCTGCGGCCCAGCCAGCGGGTGAGCAGGGGCAGGGGCATGCGGTCCACCAGCGGTGCCCAGACCCACTTGAAGCCATAGGCCAGGCCCACCCAGCTCAGGTAGCCGATGGTGCTGCGGTCGATGCCGGCCTCGCGCAGCCGAAAGCTCAGCGTGCCCAGCACCAGCAGCAGCGGCAGGCCGGCCGAGAAGCCAAGGGTGAGCATGCGCAGGCTCGCAGGCTCCAGGTAGACGCGCAACGTCTGAAGCCAGGTGGGTCGGGGGGCGTCGGTCGGCGCGGCAGATACGGCCGTAGCGGTCGGGATAGGGGAGGTGTCTGACATGGGTACGTGGGTTTTTGTCTATTATTCCTGCATGTGCATGCTTTGCCCCTCTCCTTCCGCCGCGCCATCATCGATGTGGTCCGCGCGCCGCGCATTTCTACTGGCGGCGGGGGCGGGCGCCATGGCCCCGGCCATCGCCCAGGTGGACGTGGGCACCTCCTCCACCCTGCGCAAGCTGATACCGGCCGAGACGCTGGAGCGGTCCGCCGCGCAGCAGTACCAGCAGATGCTGGAACAGGCCCGCGCCAAGCGCGCGCTCGCGCCCGATGACTTTCCACAGCTGCAGCGCTTGCGCGTGATCGCCCAGCGGCTGATCCCGCACACCAAGCCCTGGAACGAGCGCGCAAGCCAGTGGCGCTGGGAGGTGAACCTGATCGGCAGCAAACAGATCAACGCCTTCTGCATGCCCGGTGGCAAGATCGCCTTCTACACCGGCATCCTCGACCAGCTCAAGCTCACCGACGACGAAGCCGCGATGATCATGGGCCACGAAATGGCCCACGCGCTGCGCGAGCATGCGCGCGAGCGCCTGGCCAAGACCCAGGCCACCAACATTGGCCTGCGCCTGGGCTCGCAGCTGCTGGGCCTGGGTGACCTGGGCAATGCCGCCGCCAGCCTCGGTGGGCAACTGCTCACACTGCAGTTCAGCCGCTCGGACGAAAGCGATGCCGACTTGGTGGGCTTGGAGCTGGCCGCGCGCGCGGGCTACCAGCCCGATGCGTCGGTAAGCCTGTGGAAGAAGATGGGCAGCGCCACGGGCAGCAAGCAGGGAGGCCTGGCCTTTTTGTCCACCCACCCTTCGGGCCCGGCACGCATCCAGCAGCTGGAGCTCAACGTGCCCAAGGTGCAGAAGCTTTACGAAGCTGCGCGCAAGGGTTGACGGCTGATCAGCCTGCCGTGACGCGGTTGCGGCCGTTGTTCTTGCTTTGGTAGAGCGCCTGGTCGGCCCGTGCAATGGCCGCCTGCAGGTCGTCGCCATGGGCCACCTGCGCTACCCCGAAAGACATGCTCAAAGGTACCGGCTGGCCCTGGCAGTCCATCTGGATCTGCTCCATCGCCATGCGGATGCGCTCGGCGACTTCCATGGCGGATGCCTGGGGGCTCGCCGGCATCAACGCCAGGAACTCCTCGCCGCCCCAGCGCGCGATCACGTCGCTCTCGCGCAGGTTGCGCGCGAGCACGCCGGCCACGGTCACCAGCACGCGGTCACCCATGGCATGGCCGTGACGGTCGTTGACCTGCTTGAAATGGTCGATGTCGCACAGCAGCAGTGCCACCGGTTCGCCGGTGCGCTGGGTGCGGTTCAGCGTGTGCCCGGCCAAGGTGTGGAAATGCGCGCGGTTGTTCAGCCCGGTCAGCGCATCCAGCGTGGCCTGCTTGAGCAGCCGGTTCTCGGCGATGAGGATGGTGCGGCGGTAGAACGCCGCCAGTGCCGCAAACATGCCGAAGACGATGCACACGTGGATGGCGTTGACCACCTGCTGGCCCTTGCCGGCCAGGGGCGCGAGGGCGCCCCAGTGGTCGCAGGCAAGGCGCAGGCCCAGGTAGTAGGTCAGCAGTGCCAGCACGATCGGTACGGCGTAGCGGCCCGAGTTGGCAATGACCACAGCCGGTATGAACAGCAGCAGGTAGTAGTGAAAGCCGCTGTCCCAGCCCACCAGCAGCGAGCCCAGTGCCGAGTGGAAGATCACCTCCAGCCAGATCAGCGAGATGCCCGCCGTGTTGCGCCTCCGCTTGATGAGCGCGTAGGCGCCCAGGTACATGCCGATGCTGGCCAGGTTGACCAGCGCCAGCGGCACCGAGCCCAGCCAGAGGAAGAGCAGGATGTAGCCGCAGTCAATGGCTGCGGCCGTCAGCGCCACCCGCTGCGCCATGGCCCAGTAGGCCTTGCCAGCAACGCTGGAGCCGCGCTGTGGAATGGCGAAGGGGCGGGGAGGATGGGCGGTGGGAACGGTGCTTGCAGGGGATGCCATGGCGGGACGATGCCCGGCACGCGCCTCCGACCGCCGGGATTGTTAACAGAATGTCACATCTTAAAAAATTGCAATGCAGCGCATCGCCGGATCAGGCGGGGCAAAGCATCCCAGTTCTGCGTTACCCGCAAAGGGAGGGACTCAGGTGCCGCCGACGTAGGGATTGCTCTTGCGCTCGCGGCCGAAAGTGCTCTCCGGGCCGTGGCCGGGAATGAACACCGTCTGGTCCCCCATGGGCCACAGGCGCCCGGTGATGCTGTCGATCAGATCCTGGTGGTTGCCCTGCGGAAAATCCGTGCGCCCGATGCTGCCCGCAAACAGCACATCGCCCACGAAGGCCCGGTCGATCTGCGGCGCGTGGAACACCACGTGGCCCGGCGTGTGCCCCGGGCAGTGGCGCACGTGCAGCGTCTCGTTGCCGATCTGCACGGTGTCGCCATCGGCCAGCCAGCGCGTGGGCGTGAAATGCTGCGCGGGCGGAAACCCGAACATCGCGCTTTGATCCGGCAACGCATCGATCCAGAACTGGTCCCCGGGGTGCGGCCCCACGATGGGCAGCGACAGCCGCTCGGCCAGCTCCCCCGTGCCGCCCGCATGGTCGATGTGGGCGTGGGTGAGCCAGATCTGGTCGAGCGTGAGGCCCAGGCGCTCCACCTCGGCCAGCAGCACGTCGAGGTCACCGCCGGGGTCGACGATGGTGGCCTTGTTCGTGGCGTCGCACCAGAGGATGGAGGAGTTTTGCTGGAAGGCGGTGACGGGGACGGTGAGGTAGTGGAGCATGGGTGGGTATGGATTTCCTGGCCGAGATTAGACATCGGTCGTGAACCTGCGTGCGCCCAAGGTGAGCGCCTGCTTGTT
Organism: Acidovorax sp. LjRoot118; assembly: GCF_964253575.1. Lineage (NCBI taxonomy): Bacteria > Pseudomonadati > Pseudomonadota > Betaproteobacteria > Burkholderiales > Comamonadaceae > Acidovorax > Acidovorax sp. LjRoot118. The sequence continues at coordinate 5,850,336 of NZ_CAXURB020000001.1, read as the reverse complement.
ACCGCGTGCCGAACCGCTTCTCAAACCACCGATCCAGCAACGCCTTCTCGTACCGCAACCGGTCCCCACTCGAATACCGGTTGCTGGGCACCATGAAGTTCAGGTCGCTGAGCACCTCTTCGCCGCCGGAAACAGGCGCGCTGTCATCGCGCACCAAGCTGTAGCGCAGCTTGATGCGCGGGCCCGTGACATCGGTGACCACCCGCACGTCCGAGCCACCCACGCCCATGGGCGGGAAGTGGCCGGCGAGGTCGATGTCCAGCACCTCGACCTTGAGGGTGTCGGTGGGCGCCAGGCCCCGCGTGGCCAGGCGCTGCAGGTGCTGCTCCACATCGCGCAGCACCTGGGCGCGGTCGGATTCGTTCGCCACGGGGTGGGAATAACTGGCATCGGTGTACTTTTCCGGCGCGGTGAACGTGACGCTGGCAGTGCCCGCCGCCGCGCTGGTCGCCGTGATGGCGGCGCAGGCGGCGAGCAGGCCGGCAGCCAGAAGGCGGGCGGGGCGTGGTGGGTGCAGCAATGGCAGCAGCAGCGACATGGCGCGTTTCTCCTTGAATGGTTGGCAGTGTGACGCAGGGCGGCGGTACGTGGTTCCATTCCACCATCGATGGGTCGGCTCGCCGGCAGGGATTGCGGCAGTCGGTCGATCAGTCCTCCTACCTCTGGGGGCCAATCGGGGTGGAAGGGACCCGTGGGATCTTCTTTCCCGGAGTGCAACAGCCCTCAGACAGGAGGCGTTGCATGCCCCGGAATGCCCATTTTCGTTGCAACGATGCAACGTATTGATAACCACGTTGCTGCGAATTTTGTAGCAACGGGCCACGCATTGCGGTGGATTGGGGTTTTCCCGGCACGGCACCGATGGGCCTCTGGCGGGCTTTACCGGGGAGGGCCTACCCGTTCGGAGATTGCTAAATTAAAATGCGAATAGTTGTCGTTCTGATTTGTTTCTAGAACCAGGGCGGCAGGCCAAGGGCTCTGCCGCTGGTTGTATGACCTCCTTTTCTGGATTCGACCCGGCCCTGCCGGTTTTGGTTCGCTCGTCTTTTTCTTGTTTCCTGGCCCCACCCACCATGCATTCCTCGACCGTCCGCGCGTTCCATCGCTTCGCTCCCCGTCCCCTGGCCCTGCTGATCCGCCAATGCCTGGGCGCCGGGCTGGCCATTGCCGCCGTGGGCGTGGCTGCGCAGACCAGCACTTCCGGGACCACGCTCGACGAGGTGAAGGTGCGCGAGCAGGCCGAAGCCATTGGCGGCCTGCAGAAGACCTACCACGGCGGCCAGTTCGCGCGCGGCGGTGACCTGGGCATCCTGGGCCGCACCGACCAGATGAACGTGCCGTACAGCACCACCAACTACACCAACGAGCTGATCCAGAACCAGCAGGCCCTGACGGTGGCCGACGTGGTGATGAACGACGCCTCCGTGCGCAGCCTGCAGGCGCGCGGCGGCTACGGCGATGACTTCCAGGTGCGTGGCCTCACGGTGTCCAACACCGACGTGAGCCTGAACGGTTTGTTCGGCCTGAGCCCCTCCACCCGCATCCCGCTGGAAATGATCGAGCGCGTGGAAGTGCTCAAGGGCCCTGGCGCCCTGACCAACGGCGTGGGCCCTGGCGGCAGCGTGGGCGGCAGCATCAACCTGGTGACCAAGCGCGCGGCCGACACGCCGCTGACGCGCCTGACCACCAGCTACATGGGCAAGGCCCAGTTCGGTGCCCACCTGGACGTAGGCCGCCGCTTCGGTGAAGACAACCAGTGGGGCGTGCGCGCCAATGCACTGGTGCGCAACGGCGAAGGCAATGTCGACGGTGGCCGCCAGCGTGCCGACGTGGCTGCGCTGGGCCTGGACTACGCCGGCGGCCGCCTGCGCTGGTCACTGGACGCTTTCGCCACCGAGGGCAAGACCCAACAGTTCCGCCCCCAGACGGCTTTCCGCGCCGGCGTCACGCAGATGCCCGCGGCGCCGGACAACCGCACCAGCATCTACCCCGGCGCCAACCTGACGGACGACATGCGCACCGTGATGTCGCGCCTGGAGTACGACCTGAACGACAGCACCACCGTGTACGGTGGCGTGGGCTACACCCACAACACCAGTGAGCAGCACTTCCCGACCGCCGGGCTGCGCGTCGACGCTCTGGGCAACTTCACGGTGGCCAACGGCTACTACGATGCCTACAACAAGACCTCGTCGATGGACGCGGGCCTGCGCACCAAATTCCAGACCGGTGGCATCGGCCACACGGTGGCCCTGGCCACGAACTACCTGGACCAGGAGATCGGCTACTTCTACCAGCTGACCAGCACCTACGCCAATTCCAACATCTACAACCCGTCGCCGCTGCCGACCATCAACTTCCCGCGCGGCAACCCCAGCAAGAGCAGCGAGCTCAAGCAGCACAGCCTGGCGCTGGCCGACACCATGTCGTTCGACAACGGCCGCTACCTGCTGACGCTGGGCGTGCGCGACCAGACCATCGAGCAGGGCAGCTTCAACGTCAACACCGGCGCAGGCACCGGCTACTACAAGGCCAGTGCCGTGACACCGCTGGCGGGCCTGGTGATCAAGCCGACGAAGAACATCTCGGTCTACACCAACTACACCGCCGGCCTGACCCGTGGCGGCACGGCCGGCCCCGGCACGGCCAATGCGGGCGAGACGTTTGCGCCGCAGAAGTCCAAGCAGAACGAAGTGGGCATCAAGGTGGACTGGGGCCAACTGACCACCCAGGCCGCCATCTACCTGATCAAGCGCCCCAGCGCCCTGACCGACCCGGCCACCAACCGCTACAGCTTTGGTGGCGAGCAGCGCAACCGCGGCCTGGAGCTGACGGCCTATGGCGAAGTCCAGCGTGGCCTGCGTGCCATGGCCAGCGCCTCGTTCAACACCGCCAAGCTCACGCGCACCGCCGGTGGCGTGAACCAGGGCAACGACGCGGCCGGCGTGCCGGACCGCACCTTCAACCTGGGCCTGGACTGGGATACGCCGCTGCAGGGCCTGAGCGTGAACGGCCGCGTGATCAATACCTCCGGCATGTACGCCGACGCCACCAACCGCCTGCGCGTGCCTGCCTGGACGCGCCTGGACATCGGTGCCCGCTACGCCACCAAGGTGGCCGGCAAGCCCGTGGTGCTGCGCGCCAACCTGGAGAACGTGAGCGACAAGAACTACTGGGTCATCAGCAACTACGTGACCGTGGGCGCGCCCCGCACGCTGATGCTGTCGGCCGCAGTGGACTTCTGAGGTATGGGCATGACCGGAGTCTTGCCATGATGCCCGTGCTGCGCGGTATCTGGCGCGCCGGGCCGCTGGTGTCGCGCATCGTTGCGGCCATCGGCGGCGGCTATGTGCTGGCGGCGCTGTTCAGCGTGGCGGTGCTGGCCCTGCCCATGGCCCGGGCGCAGGCCGTGATCACGGGCATGCTGGCCAGCTTTGCCATCTACACGGGCGCGGTGATCTGGGTGTTTGCGGTGCGCAGCGCCTGGCGCGCCTGGGCCGGGCTGGTGGTGGCGGCCGTGCCGCTGCTGCTGGCCGCATGGACCGTGTGGTCCTCTGCAGGAGCTTCCCAATGACGACGAACAACAACGACGACGTGCCGTTGGACGAGCCCAAGGCGCCGGGCATCCGCCAGACCATGTCGGACCTGCACACCTGGGCCGGCCTGCTGTGTGGCTGGTTCCTGTATGCGATGTTTCTCACGGGTACCGTGAGCTACTTCAAGGACGAGATATCGCAGTGGATGCGGCCCGAGCTGCCGCACCGCGCGGTGGTGCCCGATGCGGCCGAATCGGCCCAGCGCATCGCCAACCAGCTCGTGCAGTTGGTGCCGAATGCGCCGCAGTGGAGCATGCGCCTGCCCGACGAGCGCTACACCACGGTGGACAGCTTCTGGCGCTTGGCACCCGGGCAGGGGGCGGCTGCCAATGGGCGCAACTTCGGCAGTGCCAACTTCGATCCGCTGACCGGCGAGAAGGTGGCCTCGCGCGAGACGGTGGGCGGCGAATTTTTCTACCGCTTCCACTTTCAGTTCCACTACATGCCCGTGCGGTGGGGGCGCTGGCTGGCGGGCTTTTGCGCCATGTTCATGCTGGTGGCCATCGTCAGCGGGGTCATCACGCACAAGAAGATCTTCACCGACTTCTTCACCTTCCGCTGGGGCAAGGGCCAGCGCTCGTGGCTGGATGCGCACAACGCGCTGTCGGTGTTCGGGCTGCCGTTCCACTTCATGATCACCTACACCGGCCTGATCACGCTGATGGCGCTGTACATGCCGTTCGGCGAGCAGGCGGCGTACACGACACCGGCGCAGGAGCAGGAGATGACCTCCCAGCTCAGCGCCTTCATCCAGCCCGGCAAGGCCACGGGCCAGCCGGCGCCGCTGGCGCCGGTGGACGACATGGTGCGCCAGGCCCAGGCGCGCTGGGGCGAGGGCAACGTGGGCCGCCTCACCGCCACGAATGCCGGCGACTCCGCGGCGCGTGTGAGCGTGACGCGCGGCGAGGAGGGCCGGGTCTCCATGAGCCCGCAGTACATGCTGTTCGATGGTGTGAGCGGCAAGCTGCTGGAGGTGAAGGAAAGCGTAGGCCCCGCAGCCGAAACGCGTGGCGTGCTTTATTCGCTGCACCTGGGGCGCTTCAGTGACCTGCACATGCGCTGGCTGTACTTCATCGTGAGTCTGGCGGGCACGGCCATGGTGGGCACGGGCCTGGTGATGTGGACCGTCAAGCGCCGCCGCAAGCTGGGCGATCCGGCGCGGCCGCACTTCGGCTTTCGCTTGGTGGAAAAGCTCAATATCGCCAGCATCGCGGGCCTGTCCATCGCCATGGCCGGCTTCTTCTGGGGCAACCGCCTGCTGCCGCAAGGCATGGCCGAGCGCACGGCATGGGAGGTGCATGTGTTTTTCATCGTCTGGGCCCTGACGCTGGCGCATGCCATGCTGCGCCCCTCGCGCCGCGCCTGGATCGAGCAGTTCTGGATCGGCGCGGCAGCGCTGGCCCTGCTGCCCCTGGTCAGCGCGTTGACCACCGAGCGGCCGCTGTGGCGCAGCCTGGCCGAGGGGGATTGGGTGTTTGTCGGCTTCGAGCTCATGCTCTGGGTGCTGGCCGGCATGCACGTGTGGCTGGCGGTGCGCACGGCGCGCCACCAGGGGCCCAAGCGCCGTGCGGCACGGGCGCCAGCGCCCTCCGCGCCCACCGGCTCTGCCATGCCCCAGGGGGGCGCGTGATGCACCACCTGCTCACCTTCGTGACCTGCCTGGCCGCCTTCGCAGCCCTGGCACTAGGGACGGAACGCCCGCAGGACGAGCTGTTCGGCCAGGCGCTGGCACCGCGCGCCACCTGGCTGTTGCGCATCGCGGGCTGGGGTGCCCTGGCCGTGGCGCTGGCCATCATCGTGCAGGCCCAGGGCTGGGGCATGGGGTTGGTGAGCTACAGCGGCCACACCAGCCTGGCGGCCGGCATCGTGCTGTGCGGGCTCATCGTGCGCAGTCGGCGCTGACTGAGCCGGTGCTGCCGCTCTCACATTTTGACGTCGTAGCCGAGAGTGATCGGCGCGTGGTCCGAGAACTCCACCTCCTTAGATGGTCACGGTACGCGCAAGGGTAGTTGTCGCCGGCGTTGCCAAGTGGCGTTGATCGCGAGGGCGCAGGGTGCGAGAGAATGGTTGTTTCGGGCGATTTCGCGCCCTGCCAATTTCGTGAGCACTGTTACCCTGCTGCACCATGATCCCAGCTTTCAATCACTCTCACGTTTTGCCCCCTTTCGAGGGCGAGCGTCTGACCAGTGCACACAGTTCGCCCTATGTAGTTGCGACTGGAGAGTTCGTGCAGCGCTTCGCCATCAACGCGGCGCGCCACGCGATCATTGATGGGTTCATGCGCTACCGTGGCGAATTGCGCCGTCTAGGGTTTGTCCGAGGATTTCAGTGGCTCGACGGCAGTTTCGTTGAAGATGTCGAGTCTCGTGAGGGGCGCGCGCCCAGGGACATAGACATCGTGACGTTTGCGCATCCTCCCGCCGGCATGAGCACCGAGCAGATCAGGGACATGATGCAATCGCATGCAGATCTTTTCGACCACGCTCTGTGCAAAGCGGCTTTCCGCTGCGACACTGCGATCGTCAACCTGGCAACTTCACCAGAGTGGCTGGTCACTCAGACTCGTTACTGGTACGGCCTCTACTCCCATCGCCGAGGCGATGCGTTGTGGAAGGGCATGTTGCAGTTGCCCTTGGATTCGAACGACCTCGAAGGGCTCCAAATGCTGACGGAACTGAATTTTGAAGGAGAGAGCAATGCTGGCTCAACTTGAGAGGCAATTCCTTCAGGCCGATCTCGCGCAAGCTCGGCAACTACTCGCCGAGGGATGCGCGCACAACGACCCTTTTGCAGAAAGCCAATATAGCCAGCGAGTGGCACGGCTTGAGCGCGAACTGACTGAGCTTGCTGTAAAAGCCCAGAGCGCTCCGACCGGGGTCGCCTTGTTCTTTGGTGGTAGGCCGGTGATTGGATCGCATGGCATCAAGGCTGCGTTCGGAACACAGGCTGTGGGCCAGTTTCAGAAGTTAGTCAGCCAGCGCTACGCGGCAGCGGAGACGGGGCCCTTGGCGTCACGCGGACGAGTGCCAATGAGCGAGGAAACTCAGCTTCTTGTGACTGATGTAGTGCGAGGGTCTTTTGGATTTGTCCTGCAAGGAAGTCAGCCTGCAGAAAGCGATGCGACGCTCAGACAGGTAGTGGGCGAGGTCGCTGACACGCTTTCACGAATGGCCAGTGTAGACGATGCGCTATTCGATGAAGCGTCCGCTCGAGTTGACAATCGGCAACTCGGCGCATTGAAGGAGTTTTTCAAACTGCTCGACGACGAGGGAGCAAGCTTGCGAGTCGTGGAGGGTGAGCGGGATTTCGAGTTGACGACGCAAGCAGTGCAGCGCGCTCGCCAACGTGTCGAAGCGCTTGTGATCGAAGATCGTCTCGAGACCCATGAAGGCGAAATCATCGGATGGGCCGAATACTCGCTTCGCTTCGAAGTGCTCCTCCATGCGGACCGAAACGTGATTGTCGGTTCGATGTTACGGGAAGCGATGCAGAAGCTACTGGAAGAAGGCGTTAACCCGCTGCACCAGCACGTTAGTGCGCGGGTCAAGGTCCGCGAAGTTAGGCTGCGCAATCGCGCTCCTCGAAAGACGTTTGTATTGCAGTCGGTCGAACGCATTGGAGCACCTCCGGACTGGCCGGTGAGAGCGGCGCAACAATCTATTGCCACGTTGTCGAACGACTACAACGTGAAGTCGTAGCCGATGGTGATCGGAGCGTGGTCCGAGAACTTCACGTCCTTGTAAATGGTCTCGGTGCGCGCCAGCGCAGCCATGGCTGGCGTCGCAAGGTGGTAGTCCAGCCGCCAGCCCACATTGTTGGCGTAGGCCTGCCCGCGGTTGCTCCACCATGTGTAAGCCGTGTCGGTGGTGGTCGGTTGTAACTGACGGTAAACGTCGATCAGGCCGCCGCCTTCATCAGTTGTGTGCAACAACTTTGTCATCCAGGCGCGTTCATCGGGCAGGAAGCCGCTGTTCTTCTGGTTGCTGCGCCAGTTTTTCAGGTCGATCTGCTGGTGGGCGATGTTGATGTCGCCGCACAGGATGAACTCTCGCTCCCGCTTGAGCTGCATGAGGTGGGGATGGAATTCCGCGAGGAAGCGGTACTTGGCGAGCTGGCGCTCCTCGCCCGAGGAGCCGCTCGGAAAGTAGGCGCTGATGATGGACAGCTTGCGCGCGGGGGTGTCAAAGCGCAGCTCGAGGTAGCGGCCCTCGGCGTCGAACTCGGTCGAGCCGTAGCCCACGATCACGTCGCTGGGCAGGTGGCGGGTGTAGATGCCCACGCCCGAATAGCCCTTTTTCTGCGCGTAGTGGAAGTGCCCGTCCATCTCGGCCAGGCGCTCGAAGCGTGTGGCCACGTCGGCGGCCTGCGCCTTGACTTCCTGGACGCAAATACAATCCGGCCGTGTGGCAGCCATCCAGCTTTCCACGCCCTTGGTGGTGGCCGAACGGATGCCATTGAGGTTGAGGCTGGTCAAATTGAACAAGGAATTTCCCATGGTAGATGTTGTTGCGCAGGGCTCGGATGAGGGCCAGCTGGCGCAGGACTTTGTACGGTTTGCCGTCGAATCGGGCGTGCTGCGCTTCGGGGAGTTCAAGACCAAGGCCGGGCGCCTGAGCCCCTACTTCTTCAATGCCGGTCTGTTCGACGACGGCAGCAAGATGGGGCGCCTGGCCGAATTCTATGCAAAAGCCCTGATCGCCAGCGGCATCGAGTTCGACATGGTGTTCGGGCCGGCCTACAAGGGCATCCCGCTGGCCGCGACCGTGGCGGTGGAGCTGGCACGCCAGGGGCGCAATGTGCCCTTTGCCTACAACCGCAAGGAAGCCAAGGACCATGGCGAGGGCGGCACCCTGGTAGGGGCTCCGCTCCAGGGCCGGGTGCTGATCGTGGACGACGTGATGTCGGCCGGCACTGCGGCGCGCGAGTCGATTGCCCTCATCCAGGCCGCAGGCGCCACCCCCCATGCGGTGGCCATTGCGCTGGACCGCCAGGAGAAAGCCACCGAGAATGGGCTGGACGTGGAGCACAGTGCAGTGCAGTATGTGCGCCAGCAGCTTGGCATGAAGGTTTGTACTATCGCCAGGCTGGCAGACTTATTGCTGTACCTATCGCAAACAGGGGGGGCGGAGATGCGCGCCCATCACGAACGGGTTTCGGCCTACCGCGAGCGGTACGGGGTGAACGAAGGGTAACTAGTTGCACAAGACGGCGTGGCTCATTGGCGAATTGGCATTGGCAGGCCTGGCCACGGCGTCCGCGTGGGCGCAGCAGACGGGACCGGTGGGCAGCATCTACACCTGCGTGGACCGCAATGGCCGTCGGCTCACGGCCGACCGCCCCATTGCCGAATGCGTGGACCGCGAGCAGCGCGAGCTGGGCCCTTCTGGCATCGTACGGCGCCAGATTGGCCCCACGCTGACCGAGCAGGAGCGCGCCGCCCTCGAAGTGCGCCAGCGCAAGGAAGCCGAGGAACGCAGCCGCGCCCTGGAAGAACGCCGCCGCGAGCGTGCCCTGACGTCGCGCTACCCCGACAAGGCCGCGCACGACGTGGAGCGCAAGGCCGCCATCCAGATGGTGGAAGACGTGGCGGCCACGGCCCAGAAACGCATCGTCGAGCTGCGCCAGCAGCGCCAGGCCATGGACACCGAGATGGAGTTCTACAAGAAGGACCCCAACAAGGCCCCGATGACGCTGCGCCGCAAGATCGCCGAGAACGACGACAGCATTGCCGAACAGCAGCGCTTCATTGGCGGCCAGGACGACGAAAAGCGCCGTGTGCACCAGCGCTTCGACGTGGAGCTCGCACAACTGCGCAAGCTGTGGGATGAGCAGCGGGGCGTTGGCGCGCCCGGTGCTGCGAGCAGCGCCCCCCCGGCGTCTGCCGGCGGTGCCCGCTGATCAGGGCCGATTCAAGGTTCTCGGCGATGGATGCCCTCCACGCAGGGGGCGGCATCCATCGGGCGTGATCAGACAGCGAGCTTGGCGCGCAGCAGGTCGTTGACCTGTTGCGGGTTGGCCTTGCCCTTGCTGGCCTTCATGATCTGGCCCACGAGTGCGTTGAAGGCTTTGTCCTTGCCGGCGCGGAACTGGGCCACATTGTCGGCATTGGCCGCAATCACGTCGTCAATGATGCCTTCCAGGGCACCCGTGTCGTTCATCTGCTTGAGGCCCTTGGCCTCGATGATGGCGTCCACGTCGGGTGATTCCCCGGTCCACAGCGCCTCGAACACCTGCTTGGCGGCGTTGTTCGACACCGTGCCGTCGGCAATGCGGCCGATCAGCGTGCCCAGTTGGGCGGCCGACACGGGCGAGGCATCCAGCGCCATGTCGTTGGCGTTCAGGCGGCGCGAGACCTCGCCCATGATCCAGTTGCTGGCCAGCTTGGGCTGCTTGCTGGCCTGGGCTGCGGTCTCGAAATAGGCGGCCATGGCCTTGCTCTGGGTCAGCGTGGTCGCGTCGTACTCGGGCAGGCCATAGTCGGCCACGAAGCGCGCGGCCATGGCGCGCGGCAGCTCCGTCATCAGTGCGCGCTGCTCGTCCACCCACTGGCGCGAGATCTGCAGCGGCGGCAGGTCCGGGTCGGGGAAGTAGCGGTAGTCGGCCGCGTCTTCCTTGGTTCGCATGGCCTCGGTTTCGCCCGTGTCGGGGTCGAACAGCACCGTGGCCTGCTGGATGGCGCGGCCATCCTCGATCTCCTCGATCTGCCAGCGGATCTCGTAGTCGATGGCTTGCTGCATGAACTTGAAGCTGTTCAGGTTCTTGATCTCGCGGCGCGTGCCCAGGGGGGCGCCGGGCTTGCGCACCGAGACGTTGGCATCGCAGCGGAACGAGCCCTCCTGCATGTTGCCGTCGCAGATGCCGATCCAGGTCACGATCTTGTGCAGCTCGCGCGCATAGGCCACGGCCTCGTCGCTGGAGCGCATGTCGGGCTCGGTCACGATCTCCAGCAGCGGCGTGCCGGCGCGGTTCAGGTCGATGCCGCTCTGGCCGATGAAGTCCTCATGCAGCGACTTGCCTGCATCTTCTTCGAGGTGGGCGCGCACCAGGCGCACGGTCTTCTTCTCGTCGCCGAGAAAGAACTGCACCTCGCCGCCCTGCACCACGGGGATCTCGAACTGGCTGATCTGGTAGCCCTTGGGCAGGTCGGGGTAGAAGTAGTTCTTGCGCGCGAAGATGCTCTCGGGCGCGATGTGCGAGCCCAGCGCCAGGCCGAGCTTGATGGCGCATTCCACGGCGGTGCGGTTCATCACCGGCAGCGTGCCGGGCAGGGCCAGGTCCACGGCGCAGGCCTGGGTGTTGGGTTCGGCACCGAAGGCCGTGGAGGCGCGGCTGAAGATCTTGCTCTGGGTGGCGAGCTGGGCGTGGGTTTCGAAGCCGATCACGACCTCGTAGCCGTGGATCAATTTGCTGCTGGTTGCTGTCGTCGTCGTCGTCATGTCACAGACCTTCGGGTTGGCGCAGGTGAAAGTCGGTGGCCTGCTGCAGCCGGTGTGCTGCGTTGAGCAGGCGCGCTTCCTGGAAGTAATTGCCGATCAGCTGCAGGCCCACGGGCATGCCGCCTTCGCCAAAGCCCGCCGGCACGCTCATGCCGGGCAGGCCGGCCAGCGAGCCGGGCAGGGTAAAGATGTCGGCCAGGTAGTCGGCCAGCGGGTCGGCGCCATGCTCGCCAAGCTTCCAGGCCACGGTGGGGGCCACGGGGCCGGCGATCACGTCGCACTGCGCGAAGGCCTGCTGGAAGTCGTCGGCAATCATGCGGCGGATCTTCTGGGCCTTGAGGTAATAGGCGTCGTAGTAGCCGTGCGAGAGCACGTATGCACCGATCATGATGCGGCGCTTGGCCTCGTCGCCAAAGCCTTCGGCGCGGGTCTTCTTGTACATGTCCTCCAGGTCACCGTAGTCCTTGGCGCGGTGGCCGAACTTCACGCCGTCGAAGCGGCTCAGGTTGGACGAGGCCTCGGCCGGCGCGATGATGTAGTACACCGGGATCGAGAGTTCGGTGCGCGGCAAGCTGATGGGCACCAGCCTGGCGCCAAGCTTCTCGTATTCCTTGAGCGCAGCGTCCACCGCAGCGCGCACGTCGGGCGCCAGGCCGTCCCCGAAGAACTCGGCCGGGATGCCGATGCGCAGGCCGTCGATGGAGTCGTTCAGCGAGCGGCCGAAGTCCTCGGCGGGCATGTCGATGGAGGTCGAGTCGCGGTCCAGGTCGGGGCCGCACATGGTGGACAGCAGCAGCGCGCAGTCCTCGGCCGTGCGCGCCATGGGGCCGGCCTGGTCCAGGCTGGAGGCAAAGGCGATCATGCCGTAGCGTGAGGCGCGGCCGTAGGTGGGCTTGATGCCGGTGATGCCGCAGAACGAGGCCGGCTGGCGGATGGAGCCGCCGGTGTCGGTGCCGGTCACGGCCGGGGCCAGGCGCGCAGCCACGGCCACCGCGCTGCCGCCCGAGGAGCCACCGGGGATGCGCGAAGTATCCCAGGGGTTGCGCACCGGGGCGGGCGCGTCGAAGCCCACGGGGGCCACGGCCGAATTTTCGTTGGCCGAGCCCATGGCGAACTCGTCGCAGTTGAGCTTGCCCAGGGTCACGGCGCCGGCCTCGGCCAGCTTGCGCACCACGGTGGCGTCAAACGGGGACTGGTAGCCCGCCAGCATCTTCGAGCCGGCGGTGCTGGGGAAGTCGCGCGTGACGAAAATGTCCTTGTGGGCCAGGGGCACGCCTTCCAGCGCGCCTGCCGTACCGGCGGCAATGCGGGCATCGGCCGCACGCGCCTGGGCCAGCGTGACGTCTTCATTGACCGCCACGTAGGCGCCCAGCGACTGGTGGCTCTTGGCGCGGGCCAGGAAATGCTGGGCCGCTTCCACGGCGGAGACCTGGCGCTCGCGCAGTTGCGCGGCCAGGGCGGTGACGGTCAGATCGTGCAGGTCTGCAATTTGCTTGTTCATGCTGGCCTCAACCGATCACTTTGGGCACAAGGAACAGGCCGCGTTCCACTGCCGGGGCGCTGCGCTGGTTGGCCTCGCGCTGGTTGGGTTCGCTGGCGACGTCGTCGCGCAGGCGCAGGGCGATCTCCTGGATGGCTGCCACGGGGTGTGCCAGGGGTGTCAAGTCCCCGGTATCCACAGCGCGCATCTTCTCCACGATGTCGAAAAAGCCGTTGAGTTGTGTGAGCATGCGCTCACTTTCGCTCGCGCTCAATTCCAGTCGTGCCAGATTGGCGATGCGATCGATGTCCAGGGATGTCAGTGCCATAGGGGAAAAATTCGGGAGAAACCAGATGTAAAGCTGAAATGGGGGGTGGGACCAGGGGAGTTATTCACAGGGGATAGGGTATTATCCCGGCTTTGCCGCAATACCCTCCCTCATGCCGGTCATTGTGCGAAAAAAGCGAAATTTGACCCCGTAAACCCGGCGATGGCAGGCCGATGCGCACGCCATGCCTGAGAGGATTCTTGAATGTTCGGAGCTTTCCGTCGGTACTTCTCCACCGACCTGGCCATTGATCTTGGCACAGCCAACACCCTGATATTCGCCCGCGACAAAGGCATTGTGCTCGATGAGCCCTCTGTTGTCGCCATCCGCCACGAAGGCGGACCCCATGGAAAGAAAGTCATTCAGGCCGTAGGCCATGAAGCCAAGGCCATGCTTGGCAAGGTGCCCGGCAACATCGAAGCCATCCGGCCCATGAAGGACGGTGTGATCGCTGACTTCGTGATCACCGAGCAGATGATCAAGCAGTTCATCAAGATGGTGCACCCGCGCACGCTGTTCACCCCCAGCCCTCGCATCATCATCTGCGTGCCCTGCGGTTCCACCCAGGTCGAGCGCCGCGCCATCAAGGACGCAGCCGAGGCGGCCGGCGCCACCGCCGTCTACCTGATCGAAGAACCCATGGCCGCCGGCATCGGCGCGGGCCTTCCGGTCTCGGAAGCCAGCGGCTCCATGGTCGTGGACATCGGCGGCGGCACCACCGAGGTGGGCGTGATCTCGCTGGGCGGCATGGTCTACAAGGGCAGTGTGCGCGTGGGCGGCGACAAGTTCGACGAAGCCATCATCAGCTATATCCGCCGCAACTACGGCATGCTGATCGGCGAGCCCACGGCTGAATCCATCAAGAAGAACATCGGCTCGGCCTTCCCCGGCTCCGAAGTGCGCGAGATGGAAGTCAAGGGCCGCAACCTCAGCGAAGGCGTGCCGCGCAGCTTCACCATCTCCAGCAACGAAGTGCTGGAAGCGCTGACCGATCCGCTCAACCAGATCGTCTCGGCCGTCAAGAACGCCCTGGAACAGACCCCGCCCGAGCTAGGCGCCGACATTGCCGACCGCGGCATGATGCTGACCGGCGGCGGCGCGCTACTGCGCGACCTGGATCGCCTGCTGGCCGAGGAGACCGGCCTGCCGGTGCTGGTGGCCGAAGACCCGCTGACCTGCGTGGTGCGTGGCTGCGGCATTGCGCTGGAGCGCATGGACCGCCAGGGCAGCATTTTTACAAGCGAGTAAGTCCCCCGTGCCTGCGTGCCAGCCATGCAGGCACCCATCGCGCTGAAATGGCATGACCGCAACCGCACCGATGCTTTTTGAGCCGTGCCCCTGGCCGCGTTGGCGCGCCGTGCAGGCCCACCGCTGAGCGCCATGCCCCTGGGAACCCTGGAGCGCAGTGCGCCTCCCTTCTTCAAGCAAGGCCCCTCGGCCCTGTCACGGCTGGCGCTTTACGGCGCGCTGGCCCTTTTCCTCATGGTGGCGGACGTGCGCTTCAAGCTGACCGGCCCGTTCCGCCAGGCCGTGTCTACCGTGCTCTACCCCGTGCAGTGGCTGATGCTGCAGCCGGTGGAGTTTGCAGGGCGCGGCGCCGGCTACTTCCAGAACCTGCAGACCGCGCAGCAGGACGCCGATGCCGCGCGCAGCAAGATGGCCCAGATGTCGCAGCGTGCGAGCCAGGCCGACCAACTGATACTGGAGAACGAGCGGCTGCGCAAGCTGCTCACGCTGCGCGAGCGGCTGACCACGTCGGCCGAGGCGGCCGAAGTGATCTATGACACCGCCGACCCCTATACCCGCCGCGTGGTGGTGGACAAGGGGCTGATGGCGGGGGTGGAACTCGGTGCGCCCGTGCTCGACGAAGCGGGCATCCTGGGCCAGGTCACACGCGTGTTCCCCATGCTCAGCGAAGTGACGCTGCTGGTCGACCGGGACCAGGCCATTCCCGTGCTCAATATCCGTACCGGTGCGCGCGGCGTGGCCTACGGGGATCCCGTGGCGGGCAACAACGGCGGCATGGAGCTGCGTTTCATGCCCGCCAATGCCGACGTGCGCGAAGGCGACCTGTTGACCACCAGTGGCGTGGACGGCCTGTACCCCCCCGGCCTGCCGGTGGCCAAGATCGTGCGCGTGGAGCGCCGGGCCGACTCGGCCTTTGCGCGCATCTACTGCGAGCCGCTGGCCCAGGTGCAAGGCGCACGCCATGTGATGGTGCTCAAGCCCCTGTCGGGACACATTCCCGAGCGGCCCGAGCCGGCCGCCCCGCCCACCGCTGGCAAGAAGGGACGCCACAAATGATCATGCCGCGCGGCCAGCCGCTGCTGCTGCCCGTCAACCCCGTCTTCATCGCCGTGAGCCTGATGGCGGGCCTGGCCATCAACATGATCCCTCTGGGGCGTGTGGTCTGGACGCCTGACCTGCTGATGCTGCTGCTGGTGTTCTGGAGCGTGCACCAGCCGCTGCGCATCGGCATGGGCACGGCCTTCCTGCTGGGCCTGTGCATGGATGTGCAGCAGTCCTCGCTGCTGGGCCAGCATGCGCTGTCGTATTCGGTGCTGGCTTTTGGCGCCATCGCCATCCACCGCCGTCTGCTGTGGTTCAGCGTGCCTTCGCAGGCGCTGCAGGTGTTGCCGCTGTTCCTCATTGCGCATTCCATCGAGTTGCTGGTGCGCGTGGTGTCGGGCGGCATTTTCCCGGGGCTGTGGGTCTTCGTGGCCCCAGTGCTCGAAGCGCTTTTGTGGCCACTGGCCAGTTGGGTATTGCTGGCGCCCCAGCGCCGCCCGCCCGATCGCGATCAGAATCGACCGCTATGAGCCTGGTGTGGACCCTCCAACGATCCGCCTGCGCTTGCCGCACGGTGGTGGGGAGGGCGCAGCGTGACTGAACTGCGCAATGCCGAAGCGGACTCGTCGCGTTTTCGCGCCCGCATCTTCACCGTCGCCTTCGTGGTGTTCCTGGCGTTCGGACTGCTGGTCGCGCGCCTGGTGTTCCTGCAGGTGGTGCGCCACGAGGACCTGGCCGCCCAGGCCGAGAGCAACCGCACGGCGGTGGTTCCCATCGTGCCCAACCGCGGCCTGATCATGGACCGCAACGGCGTGGTGCTGGCCACCAACTACGCGGCCTACACGC
Source organism: Acidovorax sp. LjRoot118 (assembly GCF_964253575.1). NCBI lineage: Bacteria > Pseudomonadati > Pseudomonadota > Betaproteobacteria > Burkholderiales > Comamonadaceae > Acidovorax > Acidovorax sp. LjRoot118. Next base: position 5,834,361 of record NZ_CAXURB020000001.1, on the reverse strand, counting down.
TGGAGATCACCCCCTCGCGAGTGGGCGTGCTGGAGGAGACCATCGAGGCCCTGTCCAAGGTGGTGGATATTCAGCAGCGCGACCGGCGGCGCTTCAAGCGCCTGCTGGAAGAGTCGCGCAACTTCGAATCCCTGCCCATCCGCACGCGCCTGACCGACCAGGAAGTGGCGCGCTTTTCCGCGCAGCGCTACCGCTTTCCCGGCGTGGACATCAAGGCCCGGCTGTTTCGCAACTACCCGCTGGGCGACGCGGGGGCCCATGCCATCGGCTACATCGGCCGCATCAACCAGACGGAAAAGGCGCGCATCCAGGACTCGGACGACGAGGCCAACTACCGGGGGACCGAGTACATCGGCAAGCTCGGCGTGGAGCAGAGTTTCGAGAACATGCTGCACGGCCTGACCGGCGTAGAGCGCATGGAGACCTCGGCCGGCGGGCACGCCGTGCGGCGGCTGGCCAGCCACCCGGCCACGCCGGGCAACACGGTGATGCTGTCGCTGGACATCAAGCTGCAAAAACTCATCGAGGACATGTTCGGCGACCGCCGCGGCGCCCTGGTGGCCATCGACCCGCGCAATGGCGAGGTGCTGGCGCTGGTGAGCAAACCCACCTTTGATCCGAACCTGTTCGTCGAGGGCATCGACAGCGAAAGCTGGCAGGCGCTCAACGAGTCGATCGACAAGCCGCTGCTCAACCGCGCGCTGCGCGGCACCTACCCGCCGGGCTCCACCTACAAGCCCTTCATGGCGCTCGCGGCGCTGCAGCTGGGCAAGCGTGCGCCCAGCATGGTGGTCAACGACCCGGGTTTCTACACCTTTGGCGGCCACACCTTCCGCAGCCACGAAGGGGGCCTGGGCGGGGTGGACATGCACCGCGCCATCCAGTTCTCGAGCAACACCTATTTCTACTCGCTGGCCGTGGAGATGGGGGTCGATGCCATCCACGATTTCATGAAGCCGCTGGGCCTGGGCCAGAGCACGGGGATCGATCTCAACGGCGAGGTGCGCGGCGTGCTGCCCAGCACCACCTGGAAGCGCAATGCCTACAAGCGCCCCGAGATGAAGCGCTGGCACCCCGGCGAAACCGTGTCCCTGGGCATCGGCCAGGGCTACAACAGCTTCACCATCCTGCAGCTGGCGCAGGCCGAGGCCACGCTGGCCAACGGCGGCATCAAGTATGCGCCCCACCTCATCAAGGCCGTGCGCGACACGGTCAGCGGCACCGTGACCCCGGTGGTTCAGCCTCCGGGAGAAAACCTTGGCTACCTGCCGAAGAACGTGGAGATCGTGCGCAACGCGCTGGTGGCGGTGAACAAGGGTGGCACGGGCACGCGCATCTTTGCAGGCGCGCCCTACACGTCCGCCGGCAAGACCGGCACTGCGCAGGCCATGAGCCTGGGCCAGAACGTGCGCTACAACGCCAAGCTGCTCGAAGAGCACCAGCGCGACCACTCGCTGTTTGCGGCCTTTGCCCCGGCCGAGAACCCCCAGATCGCACTGGCCGTCATCGTCGAGAACGCCGGCTTTGGCGCTGCGGCGGCCGGCCCGATTGCGCGGCGTGTGTTCGACTACTGGCTTCAGGGCGAGTACCCGAACGATGAAGACCTTGCCGCAGTGCGCAAGGGCATCGCCGCCGCGCCCATCGGCAAGCCGCGCGCGGTGGCCGACGTAGTGATCAGCCCGCCCGCTCCCTGAGCTTCATCAGACCTTCGCGCCCGATGCTGGCGGGGCCAACTGGCTGAACACCAAGGCTGCCACGATCATTGCCGCGCCACTTACTCCCGCCCAGCCGAGCCGCTCGCCCAACAAGGCCCAGGCCGTGAGGGCGGCGAACACCGGCTCCAGTCCGAAGACGATGGCGCTGCGCATCGCATCCACGCGCTGCTGGCCCCAGGCCTGCAGGGTGACCACCACCACGCTGGCCAGCAGGCCCAGATAGACCACGGCCACCCAGGCCTCTGCGGGCAGCCGGGCCGCAGACTCCAGCCAACCCATGCCGCCCTCGCGCGCGAGAAGCAGCACGGTGGAGGCCAGGGCCATCACGCCAGCCTGCGCGGCGGCCATGCGCGTGGCGCGCAGCGGGTTGGCGGCCGTGCGCCGCGCGCACTCCTCCAGCGCCAGGATGTAGAGGGCATAGAACACGGTGCTGGCCAGCGTCAGCGTATCGCCCAGGTTCCAGGGTTCGTTCTCATGGAACATCAGCGCCATGCCCGCACAGGCCATGGCGCATGCGGCCCACAGCCGCCAGCCATAGCGCCGGCCCATCAGTGCCATGGCGATCAGCGGCACCACCAGCACGTTCAGTCCGGTCACGAAGGCATTGCGGTTGCTGCTGGTGCGCGCCAGCCCCTCGATCTGCAGCCAGAACGCCAGGAACAGCAGCAGGCCCAGTGCACAGCCCCAGCGGCGTTCATGGCGCAGCATGCCCCACCACAGCGGTGCCAGCACCGCCAGGGCAATCACGAAGCGCAGCCAGATGATCTGCAGCGCATCGAGCTGGGCGGACAGCAGCTTCATGGCGGGGAAGGTGGTGCCCCACACCGCGGTCACCACCAGCAGGGCCAACAGGCCAAAACGTTCAGATCGCATGGGCAAAAAGAAAAAAGGCTGGCCGGGGTCTCCGGCCAGCCTGTCGGGCGCAAGGGGCGCCGTGGATCAATTGAACAGGTAGCGGGCCTGCAGATTCAGGCGCAGCATGTCGCCCTTCTGGCCGTCGAAGGTGGTGCGGCGGCCGCCGATCAGCTCGCTGCCCAGTTCCACGTTCTTGATCGGCAGGTAGTACATGCCGGCGTGCCATTGGTAGAGCTTGTGGTTGCCTTCGCCGCCGTAGGCGTTCACGTAGTCGTCGCCCAGGCGGTGGCGCGAGCGCACGGCGCCCAGCGACACGGTGCCGCGCATCTTCTCGCTGAAGACGTTGCTCAGGCCGATCACGACGCCGTGCGAGCGGTCCAGGCGCACGGTGCTGCCGTCAAGCACGGGGTAGTTCGCGCCCACCAGGTAGGCGCCATCGCCATCGCCATCCAGGCGCGTGTACTGGGCCATCAGCGTGGTGGTGCCGGTGATCTTGTAGCCGGCGCCGATACCCACACCCAGGCCGCGCTTGCTGAAGCCGTCGACACGTTGCTCGTGCGAGAGCAGGCGGGCGTTCACGTTGCCCCAGTCGAAGGCCTTGTCTACGCGGGCCACGAAGTTCAGGCCCTTGGCGCCGTCGGTGGGCTCTTCGAGCGCGAACTGGAACTTGGCCAGATCGGGGTTGTTGTAGGTGTAGCGGATCTGCGCGGGGCGGCGGAAGGTGGCGCCGGGCGGGCCGTTGAAGTCCACGGTCTCGGGCAGGTTGTCCGTGTCCATGAAGGTCGACCAGGTCTGGCCGATCAGCCAGCCAGCGTATTCGCCGTAGGCGTGGCGCAGGCGCAGGCGGTTGCGGTTGCACTCGGCACCGCAATAGGCGTAGAAGTCGGCCTCGATCTTGGTGTTGAAGGTGCCGATGGAAGTCGGCGTGGAGGTCTCGAAGCCAAAGCGCGAAGTCTGCGCGGTCAGGCTGCTCTTGCCCTGGCGCGAGTCGCCCAGGGGCTGCTCCATCAGGTTCGTGAAATTGTCGCCGGGGGCCGTGCCCTTGAAGTCCTTGACCATGTTGGCTTCGGCAAAGCCGTAGACGCGGATCGAGGTCTCGCTGCCCGGCAGGCGGAAGCTGCCCGGGATATCGCCCAGCACCACGGCGTCCTTCTGCTTGAGTTCCACGGCCTCGATGCGGTCGTTCCAGGCCGATGCCGACGCCGCAGGGGCGGCGGGCGCCTGGGCCTGCTGGGCCTTGAGCTGGTTGAGCTCGGCGCGCAGGGCCTTGAGTTCGTTGCGCATTTCTTCGAAGTCCTTGGCGGACTGCGCGAAGGCCGCAGGGGGCAGGCTGCACAGGCCGGCGGCCAGCAGGGCGAGGAACGTGTGGTTCAGTTTCATGGTCACTCCGGTAGGGGCTGGTAATGGCATGGCACGGGCCTGGATCTCAGGCGCTCATGCGGCCGATGAAGGCGCGGATGCGGTCGTTGGCGGGGTTGTTGAAGAATTCGGCGGGCGCCGCGTCGTGGGCGATGCGCCCCTGGTCGAAGAACATCACACGGTCGGCCACTTCGCGGGCAAAGCCCATCTCGTGGGTCACCACGATCATGGTCATGCCGCCACGGGCCAGCTCGCGCATCACGTCGAGCACCTCCTGCACCATCTCGGGATCGAGGGCCGAGGTGGGCTCGTCGAACAGCATCACCTTGGGCTGCATGGCCAGCGCCCGCGCAATGGCCACCCGCTGCTGCTGGCCGCCCGACAGCTGCCACGGGTATTTGTGGGCATGGTCCTGCATGCCCACGCGGCGCAGCAGGGCCATGGCCTGTTCGTTGGCCTGGGCGCGCGGCGTGTTGCGTATGCGCCGGGGGGCCAGCGTCACGTTGTCCAGCACGCTCATGTGGCCGAACAGGTTGAACTGCTGGAACACCATGCCGACCTCGCTGCGCTGGCGCTGCAGCGTGGCCATGTCATCGGTCACTTCCACCCGGTCGATGGTGATGCGGCCCGAGTCGTGGGGCTCTAGCCGGTTGATGGCGCGCAGCAGCGTGCTCTTGCCCGAGCCCGAGGCCCCGATGATCACGGTGACCTCGCCGGTGTTGAACACGGTGGACACGTCGCGCAGCACCTGGTGCGCGCCGAAGGATTTGCAGACGCGGTCCACCACGATGAAAGGAGCGGGCCGGCTCATTGGTTGCGGCCCTCCACGTCGAAGCGGTATTCCACGGCGTTCGAGATCTGTGTGACCAGGGTGGTCAGCAGCAGGTAGGTGATGGCCACGGTGGACAGCGTGGCAATCGGCTGGAAGGTGGCCGACTGGATGCGGTTGCCCACGTTGGTGAGCTCCACCACGCCGATGGCATAGGCCAGCGACGAATCCTTGAGCAGCGCCACGAAGTTGCTCACCAGTGGTGGCAGCGAGATCTTGAAAGCCTGCGGGAACACCACGTCCAGAAACAGGTGCACCCGCCCCAGGCCCAGGGCCTTGGCGGCTTCGGTCTGGCCGCGCGGCACGGCCAGCAGCCCGGCGCGGATGGCCTCGGCGTTGTAGGCACCCACGTTCAGGCCCAGGGCCAGCACGGCGGCCGCGAAGTCGGGCAGGTTCAGGCCCGGCACCAGCACCGGCAGCGCAAAGTAGACGAACAGGATCTGCACCAAGAGCGGCGTGCCGCGGATGACCCAGATGTAGAAGCCGGCCACCCAGCGCACGGCCGTCAGGCGCGAGGTGCGGGCCAGGGCTGCGCCGGTGCCCAGCACCAGGCCCACACTGCCGCTCACCAGGGTGAGCCATAGCGTGGTGCGTGCGCCGTCAGAGAACGCCTGGGCGTTGGGGCCGATGGGCTCGGGCAGGAAAGAGAGCAACCGGCCCAGCAGCGCCAGCGCCAGGACCATCAGGACGACGGCCGAGACGAGCGTGGCGTTGCTGCGCTGCTGGCGAGACCAGCGCTCGGGCCAAAGGGCAGTGAGCATGAAAACCCCTGGTGATTACAAGCGGGCTTGCTCAGTTGGTGCAGCGAACGTCTTCGTTGAAGTACTTCTTGGACAATGCGGCATAGCTGCCGTCGGCCATCACTTCGGCCAGCGCCTTGTTCCAGCCGCCGGCCAGCGAGCTGTTGCCCTTGGCCACGGCGGCGGCGATGCGCTCGATGAACAGCATGTCGCCTAGCTTGAAGCCGGCGCCGGGGTTCTTTTCGGCCACTGCCTTGGCCACGAAGCGATCGGTCACCCAGGCGTCCACCCGGCGCGAGTTCAGCGCACTGCGGGCATCCACGTCGGTGGGGAAGTTCTTCATTTCCTTGATCGACGAGACCTTCTGCACGTTCTCCAGGTAGCTGGTGCCGGTCTGCACGGCCACCACCTTGCCGGCCAGGTCCTTGGCGCTCTTGATGGCCGGGTCCATGGCGATGATCATGCCGCCCGAGCAGTAATGGGGTTCGGTGAAGGTCACTGCTTTGGCGCGCTCTTCGGTGATGCCGTGGGAGGCGATCACCAGGTCCCAGCGGTCCTGGCGCAGGCCCGTGAGCAGGGCGTCGAAGCCCAGGGTCTTCCACTGGATGGCGAGGCCCATCTTCTTGGCCACGAGCTCGGCCGTCTCCACTTCGAAGCCGGTCAGCGTGGTGCCGCTGAAGAAGTTGAATGGGGCGAACTGTCCTTCGGTCGCGATGAGGATCTTGCCGTCCTTCTTCACCTCGTCCAGGGTCCGGGCCTGGGCGGAGAAGGCGGCGCAGAGCGCGAGGGCGGTGGCTACAGCCTTGAACAATTGCATGGGATGGGTCCTGTCCGGGGTATTTCAGGTACAAAAAATCCGGCATGCGGGTAGGCAGGCCGGAGGCTCGGGAAATGCGTCCGCAGCCATCGCGGATGGCGATGTCAGGCGTCACGAAATAGTCACCAATTATAAGGAGCGGTCTTTTTCTGCCGCCACAGGGGGCGCCCTACAAAAGCCGGTTGTAGGCCAATTCACAACAGGTTTTAGAGAAGGCTCCCGAACTTTTCCAAGTGCTGGTACTCGCGCGGGCGCCCTTTGCAGCGCGCGCTCAGCGCAGAAAGGCGTCGTAGCCTGTCTTGAGGATCAGCGCCCCCACCACCACGATGAAGATGCCGCGCACGAAACCCGTGCCGTGCTTGAGCGCCATGTGCGTGCCGATCAGGCTTCCGACCACGTTGGCCACGGCCAGCGTCACGGCGAAATGCCACCAGACATGGCCCTTGGCGGCAAACAGGGCGATGGCCGCGACGTTGGTTGCGGTGTTCAGCAGCTTGGCCGAGGCCGAGGCATTGAGGAAGTCGTAGCCCAGCCAGCGCACGAACAGGAACACGAAGAAGCTGCCCGTGCCCGGGCCGAAGAAGCCGTCATAGAAGCCGATGGCCAGGCCGATCAGGCTCGCTGCGGCGATTTCCGCGCGCCCGGCGAAGCGCGGCGCGTGGTGCCGTCCCATGTCCTTTTTGGCCAGGGTGTAGGCCAGCACGCCCAGCAGCACCAGCGGCAGCAGGCGGCGCAGGAAGTCGGGCGATGCCACGGTCACGGCCCAGGCCCCGGCGAACGAGCCGGCAAAGCCGGCCGCCGCGGCCGGCAGCAGGGCTTCCCAGCGCATCTGCACGCGGCGGCTGTACTGCCAGGTGGCCATGGCCGTGCCCCAGACGCCGGCCGCCTTGTTGGTGCCCAGCAGCGTGGCGGGCGGTGCCACGGGAAATGCCGCGAACAGGGCCGGCACCATCACCAGGCCGCCGCCCCCGACGATGGCATCCACAAAGCCGGCCAGCAGCGAGGCGAGGGTAATGAAAATCCATTCCATCCCATGATTGTCGCACCCCGATAGCTACGCTTTTGCTAGCGAACCGCTGGCGCTGCGGCCATAAAAAAGGCGCTGGGATCGCCAGCGCCTGAAAAGGGGGTGCACCTCGTTGGGTGCTTGTTCGGTTGTGCTTGTAGGGATGTCTCCTCGGCCCCTCGTCCAGCACACCGGGGCGCGCTTTCGAGTGACGGTACTGTAACGGCGGCACCCGCTTGGTGCATTGGGGGTTTCCCGCCCCCATTTGGGGGAGGAGTTCGGGCGGCGACACGCCCGGAGCGCCCCAAATCGGGCGTTTTGCTTGGCATGCCTTGTGCGTTGTGCCATGTAACAAATTGCGAAAAGGGAGCTTCCACATGCGGGCAGTCATCCATGGGTTCGTCACGGTCGTGGCCTTGTGTCTCGGGCTCTGCACCGCAACGGTCTGGGCGCAGGCGCCGGCTCCCGAAGCCGCCGCATCGGCCGCCACAGCCACAGCCACACCGACACCCGCACCCTTGACGCGCCCCGGCCTGGTGGCCAAGGAGACCATCAATGCCGCCGACACCGCCTGGATGATGACCTCGACGGCGCTGGTGCTGCTCATGACGCTGCCGGGCATCGCCCTGTTCTACGCGGGCATGGTGCGCCGCAAGAACGTACTCAACACCATGGCCAGCGTGGTCGCCATTGCCGCGCTGGTGAGCCTGCTGTGGTTTGCCATCGGCTACTCGTGGGCGTTCACGCCGGGCAGCGCCTGGCTGGGCGGTACCGAGCGCATGGCATTTGCCGGGTTCGACTTCCAGCTGGCCGCGGGCAAGCTGTCGGTGAGCCATGTGGCACCGGCCATCCCCGAATCGGTCTACGCCATGTTCCAGCTGACCTTTGCCATCATCACGGCGGCGCTGCTGGTGGGGGCCGTCGTCGAGCGCATGCGCTTTTCCGCGATGCTGCTGTTCATCAGCCTGTGGACGGTGTTCATCTACGCGCCCGTGGCGCACTGGGTCTGGGAGCCGGGCGGCTGGCTGGCGCAGATGGGGGCGCTCGACTTTGCCGGGGGCTCCGTGGTGCATGTGAATGCCGGCGTGGCCGGCCTGGTGTGCGCCTGGTTCCTCGGGCGGCGCAGCGGCTATGGGCGCGAGCCCTTCGAGCCCTACAACCTGGGCCTGACCATGGTGGGTGCGGGGATGCTGTGGGTGGGCTGGTTCGGCTTCAATGCGGGCTCGGCCGTGGCGGCCGATGGCCGTGCGGGCCTGGCCATGGCCGTCACCCACGTGGCCGCCGCCGCAGGGGCGCTGTCCTGGATGCTGGGCGAAGCGGTCATGCGCGGGCGCCCCTCCTTGCTGGGCCTGTGTTCGGGCCTGGTGGCCGGGCTGGTGGCCATTACGCCCGCCGCAGGCTTCGTCACCCTGCGCTCGGCCGTGGTCATCGGGCTGGTGGCCGGTCTGGCCTGCTACTGGGGTGCGACGGGGCTCAAGCGCCTGTTGCGTGCCGATGATTCACTGGACGTCTTCGGTGTGCATGGCATTGGTGGCATCGTGGGATCGCTGCTCACCGGCGTGCTGGCCAGCCGCAGCGTGGGCGGCGTGGCGGGCAGCCTGTGGACCCAGGCCATCGGCGTGGGCGCCGTGATGCTCTTCAGCCTGGTGGGCACGGCATTGCTGCTGTGGATCACCAACCTCGTGCTCGGCCTGCGCGTGGACGAGCAAAGCGAGCAAGTGGGCCTGGATATTGCACAGCACCGGGAACGCCTGGGTCAGTAGGCCTCCCAATGTTCTGAGGAGTTCACCATCATGCAGGACAGCGACAAACTCGCCATCGCAGCGCACCTGCACGTGCTGCTGCGCCGCAAGACCGGCCGGGTGACCGACACCGAGTGGATGGCAGCCAACGCAGAGTACGCGATGGAGATCGTGCGCTTCGCGCGCCAGCACGCGGTCGAAGACGGCGTGCCCGAACTCGCCGAATGGGCCGAACGGCTTGACCGCGCCGTGCACGAACCGGCCCCCGCACCGCAACGGCGCCCCTTGCTGGAGACCGCCAGCCAGGCGGTGCGCCAGCGCCTCGTGCCTGCACCGGTGGTTGAGGTGCCCCGCTATGTCGGTGGCATCCGCTGAACTCGAAGGCTCACGCCTTCTGCGCGGCCAGGATCCACTCGGCTGCCTTTTCGGCAAGCATCAGCGTGGGTGAGTTGGTGTTGCCACTGGTGATGGTGGGCATGGCGCCGGCATCCACCACGCGCAGGCCGGCAATGCCGCGCACGCGCAGTTGCGAATCAAGCACCGCCATCGGGTCATCTGCGCGGCCCATGCGCGTCGTGCCCACGGGGTGGAAGATGGTGGTGGCTATGTCGCCCGCCAGACGCGCCAGGTCCTCATCGCTTTCAAACTGCACGCCGGGCTTCCACTCCTCGGGCTGGTAGGCGGCCAGGGCGGGCTGGGCGACGATGCGGCGCGTGACGCGCAGGCTGTCGGCCGCCACCTGCCGGTCCTCGGGGGTGCTCAGGTAGTTGGGCGCAATAGCCGGCGCAGCCTTGAAGTCCGCGCTCTTGATCTGCACCGTGCCCCGGCTCGTCGGGTTGAGGTTGCAGACGCTGGCCGTGAAGGCCGGGAAGCTGTGCAGGGGCTCGCCGAAGGCGTCGAGCGACAGGGGCTGCACGTGGTATTCGATGTTGGGCCAGGGCTGGCCGGGGTCGCTGCGCGTGAAGGCGCCGAGCTGCGAGGGCGCCATGCTCATCGGGCCGCTGCGTTTCATCGCGTATTCCAGCCCGATCTTGGCCTTGCCCCAAAGCGAGCTGGCCATGGTGTTGAGCGTGGGCACGCCGTTGACCTTGAACACCGCGCGGATCTGCAGGTGGTCCTGCAGGTTGGCGCCCACGCCCGGCAGGTCGTGCACCACGTCGATGCCGTGCTGCCGGAGCAGGGCGGCCGGGCCGATGCCCGACAGCTGCAGCAATTGGGGCGAGTTGATGGCCCCCGCGCTCAGGATCACCTCTCCGGTGGCGTGGGCTGTCACCATCTCGTGCCCGTCCCAGACCTTCACGCCGGTGCAGCGGCGTGTGCCGTCCGGCTGGATTTCGAGGATCAACTGGGTGGCCTGCGCGTTGGTCCACATCTCGAAGTTGGGCCGGCCGTAGCAGGTCGGCCGCAGAAAGGCCTTGGCCGTGTTCCAGCGCCAGCCGCTCTTCTGGTTGACCTCGAAGTAGCCCACGCCCTCGTTGTCGCCGCCATTGAAATCCTCGGTGGCCGGGATGCCGGCCTGCTGCGCAGCCTTGGAAAAGGCGTCCAGCACATCCCAGCGCAGGCGCTGCTTCTCCACGCGCCACTCGCCGGTGCTGCCGGTGGCCTTGTTGCCGTGCAGGCGCTTGAAGTTTTCACTCACGTCGCCGGGCTGGTCCAGGCGCCAGTGGTCCTCGTGGCGGCGAAAGTGGGGCAGGGCGTTGTCCCAGCGCCAACTGGCGTCACCGGTCAGCTCGGCCCACTGGTCGTAGTCGCGTGCCTGGCCGCGCATGTAGATCATGCCGTTGATGCTGCTGCAACCCCCCAGTGTCTTGCCGCGCGGATATCGCAGGGTGCGGCCGTTCAGGCCCGCGTCGGGCTCGGTGTTGTAGAGCCAGTCGGTGCGCGGGTTGCCAATGCAATACAGATACCCCACGGGAATGTGTATCCAGTGGTAATCATCCTTGCGACCCGCTTCGATGAGCAGCACGCGGCGGCGGCCATCGGCGCTCAGGCGGTTGCACAGCAGGGCGCCCGCTGTGCCGCCGCCAATGATGATGTGGTCAAACGTGGTGTCGCTCATGGGAATAACGGTGTGGCAAGAGGGTGTCGCGGGTTGATCGGAAGGGTCGGCGCCATTGTGCGGACCGCGCTGGTGGTGTCGAGGGGGTAAACGCGGCTTGCTAGCAAGTTTGTAGCTGGTGTGGCTTGCAGCGGTTGCGATTGCACGCAATTTGATAATAATTGCAAGCATTCGGGCCCGTGTCGTGCTTGCACGCAAGGGCTTGTCCTACCTGCGGGCCATGGGCTCCGCTACCATGCTTCCCCTACCTCCTTGCTGGTGGCTTGCGCCGCCCGTTTCATGATCGACCTTGCTCCGCGCATTGCCCGCACCGACACCTCCGAAGGCCCGGAGCTGCTGCTGCATGGGCGTTGGGGCGCGGCGGAGCTGGGTACGCGCCGGCAATGGAAGGCACTGTCCGCACAGCTGCAGGCGCAGCAGTCCAGTGTCCAGGTCGGGTGGGATCTGCGCGACCTGCAGTGGCTGGACCATGTAGGTGCCCAATTGCTCTGGAACCACTGGGGACGTGCGTGGCCCAAGCGCCTCGCGCTCACGGATATCCAGCGTGACATCCTGGAACGCGTGGCCGAGTTCACCGTGGCCGAGCCGCCGCCGCCCGAGCCCTGGAGCCTGGCCCGTGAAGTGGACCACCTGGGCCTGCTGGTGCTGCATGGTGTGGACCACGCGCGCCACATGCTGCAAATGGTGGGACAGCTGGTGCTCGACCTGCTGCGCCTGGCGCGTGCCCCCCAGCGCGGGCCCTGGCGCGACGTGTCCGGCCACCTGTACCGCATGGGCGCCACGGCGCTGCCCATCACAGCCCTGGTCGGCTTTCTCATCGGGGTGGTGCTGGCCTACCTGATGTCGCTGCAACTGCGCCAGTTCGGCGCCGAATCGTTCATCGTCAACATCCTGGGCATCTCCCTCATCCGCGAGCTGGGCCCCATGCTCGCGGCCATCCTGGTGGCGGGGCGCTCGGGCTCGTCCATCACCGCGCAGATCGGCGTGATGCGTGTGACCGAAGAGCTCGATGCCATGCGCGTCATGGGCATCCCGCACGGCTTTCGGCTGGTGATGCCGCGCACCCTGGCGCTGGCGCTGGCCATGCCGCTGATCAGCGTGTGGACCACGCTGGCGGCGCTGGCCGGGGGCATGCTCGCGGCCGATGTGGCCATGGATATTTCTCCCGCGTATTTTGTGCAGGCCCTGCCGTCTGCCGTGAAGGTGGGCAACCTCGGCCTGGCCATGGCCAAGTCGGTGGTGTTCGGTGCCTGCATCGCGCTCATCGGCTGCCATTGGGGCATGCGCGTCAAGCCCAATACGCAGAGCCTGGGCGAGGGCACGACCGCATCGGTGGTCACTTCCATCACCATGGTCATCATCGTGGATGCGCTGTTTGCCATCGCCTTCAAGAGCATCGGGATCTGACGCCGTGAGTACCGCCGACATCGCCACCCCGCCAAACGCCGCAGGCAGCAACGCGCCCCAGGCGCTGGCCGTGCCCTCGGGCACACCGCCCGTGGTTGAGGTCAAGGGCCTGTGGAGCGTGTTCGGCAAGGGCAGCGAAGCCTTCGCCGTGCACCAGGACCTTGAATTCACCGTGCAGCGAGGCGAGATGCTGTCGCTGGTAGGGGGCTCGGGCACGGGCAAGACGGTGCTGCTGCGCCAGATACTGGGCCTGGCCCGGCCCGCGCGTGGCACGGTCACCGTGCTCGGCCGCCCGGCCTCCGAGATGGGGCGCGAAGGTGCCGCCAGCCGGGTGGGCATGCTGTTCCAGCACGGTGCGCTGTTCTCGGCCTTCAACGTGCTCGACAACGTGGCCTTCGCGCTGCGCGAGCAGGGCACCCTGCCCGACGATCTGGTGCGCGATGCCGCGCTGGTCAAGCTGCAGATGGTGGGCCTCAAGCCCGAGCACGCCAGCCGCATGCCGGCCGATCTGTCCGGTGGCATGGTCAAGCGCGTGGCCCTGGCGCGCGCCCTCATCATGGATCCGCCGCTGCTGTTGCTCGACGAGCCCACCGCCGGGCTCGACCCGAGCAGTGCCGACGAGTTCTGCGCACTGCTGCGCGAGCTGCACGCGGCGCTGGGCCTCACCATGGTCATGGTCACGCACGACCTCGACACCCTGTTCGCCCTGTCCACCCGCGTGGCCGTGCTGGCCGACAAGAAGGTCATCGTCACCGGCCCGCCGATTGAAGTGGCGCGCTTCAAACACCCCTTCGTCGAGCAATTCTTCATGGGTGAACGTGGCCAGCGCGCCATGGCCCCCCTGGCGGGCTTGCCCGAGCAGCCGCCCGCGGCCCCAACGCAGACTTCCAAGGACGCCTGATGGAAAACAAATCACACGCACTCGCCGCCGGCATCTTCGTCATCGTGGTGGCCGCCATGCTGGCAGGGCTGGCCATCTGGCTCACGCGCGACAACGCCAACTACGAGCAGTACGAGCTGTCCACCAAGGACGGCGTGAGCGGCCTGCAGCCCCAGGCCACGGTGCGCTACAAGGGCGTGGCCGTGGGCAAGGTCACGCGCATCGGCTTCGATCCCCAGGTCAGTGGCAATGTGCTGATCCGCATTGCCGTGAATGAGCAGGCGCCCATCAGTCCCAACACCTTCGCCGTGCTGGGCTACCAGGGCGTCACCGGCCTAGCCCATGTGCAGCTCGACGATGCCGCAGCGCCCTACCCCGAGCTGCCCCCGGGCCCGAGCGGCCTGCCGCGCCTGCCGCTCAAGCCTTCGCCGTTTGGCCGCCTGGCCGAGCAGGCGCCGGCCATCCTGGGCCAGGTGGAGGAGGCCACGCGTCGCATCAACCAGTTGCTGGGCGACACCAACCAGAAGCTGCTCACGGACGCCATCGGCAACATCGGCCAGGCGGCCGGCAGCGTCAACGCGCTCACCAAGCGGCTGGACACCACGGTGCAAACCCGGTTGGACCCCGCGTTGGCGTCACTGCCCGCGCTGGCCGGCGATGCACGCCAGACGCTGCAGTCGCTGCAGAAGGCCGGCACCAGTGTGTCGGACATGGCCGCAGGCATCAACGCCACCAACCAGCGCCTCACCGTTGAAGGCGGCCCCATCGACCAGATCACGCAGGGCACCCAGGCGCTCACGCGCGCGGCCGATGCACTGGGCAGCAATACGCTGCCGCGCGTCACCCGTGCGGCCGACGAACTGTCGCGCACCGCGCGCCAGATCGGCCGGGCCGCCAACAGCGTGAGCGACAACCCGCAGTCGTTCATCTATGGCTCGGGCCGCATCCCGCCTGGTCCGGGCGAAGAGGGCTTTGCCGCACCAGGCGCCGCGCGCTGATGCCGCCGTCCGACGAATTCAAGGAGTACATCGCCATGCTGGATATCCAACGCACTGTCTCGGGGCGCCTAGCTCGCCTGGCCCGCCGGGGTGCCGCCCTGGTGTGCGCCGCTGCCGTGCTGGCCGGGTGCTCGGCCCTGCCCGGCCCGCCCACGCGGGCGGTGCAGTACGACTTCGGCCCCGGTGCCATGGCAACGGCCCCGGGCGACCGCCGGGCCCCGCTGGCGCCGCTGGCCCTGTCCGATGTGGAGTCAACCGGCATGCCCGAAAGCAGCACGTCGGTGCTCTACCGGCTGGCATACGCCGATGCCCAGCAGCCACGCCCCTATGCCGCAGCACGCTGGAGCCAGCCCCCGGCCGTGCTGGTGCAGCAGCGCATCCGCGAGCACCTGGGCCTGCGCCGGGCCATCCTGAGCACCAGCGACGCGGCCGTGCAGGCCCGTGTGGCGAACAAGCGGCCCACCGTGCTGCGCCTGGAGCTCGAAGAGTTCAGCCAGGTGTTCACCAGCGCCGCAGAAAGCGCCGGCCTGGTGCGCCTGCGTGCCACCGTTGCCGAGCCGACGCATCTGGGCGAGAACCTGGTGGGCCAGCGTGTCTTCATCGTGCAACGCCCCGCTGCCACAGCCGATGCGGCCGGCGGCACCCGGGCACTGGCCGACGCCACCAACCAAGCGGCGCGCGAATTGGACGAATGGCTGGAACAGGTGGGGCGCTGAGCCGCAGGAAGCGGACACGCACCCGCACCGGCGCACCCCCAAAGCCAGTCTTGTTACGGATGGTTGCAGCACCCCTACTCAGGTAGGGTGTCGGTGCCTGCGGTGCTCTTCCATAATGTGCCTGAACGTGTTGACGGCCTTCGGGATTGCGCAAATCTCTTGTCGGGCTGCAACGAGGCAGGCTGTCCGGTACGGGGCCCGCAGACCGCCAATGCGTTCCCTGGGTGCCTGGCTCCCGGTGGGTCACTGCCATGGCCAGCCCATCGCCCGCCACCGCCTCCAGCCCTTGTGTTCCCCTTCGCCTGCGAGTGGAGCGCCGGATGGCACGCCGCCATCGCGGCCCTCAGCGGGCTCCGATCCACGTTCATTGCCGAGGTAATTTCCCGTATGTTCTTCAAGCCATCGCTGCTGCGCTCCGCCTGTGCCGCCACCATCGCCCTCGCCGCCACTGCCACCACCGCCTGGGCCGGTGACAAGCTTTACGTGCAGGACAGTGGCAAGATCATGCTCGTCGATGTGGACGCCAAGTCCCTGACCCTCGTGTCCCGCCCCACGGTCGATGGCTCCATCACCGACATCGCCACCGACGCGGCGGGCACCCTCTACGTGCTGACCTTCAATTCGCTGTACCGCCTGGATGCTGCTGGCGCTGCGGTCCTGATCGGCAAGCATGGCATCAACGGCGCCAACGCGCTGACCTTCGACGGCAGCGGCAAGCTGTTCGGTGCCTCCAGCACCAACACCAACCTCTACCAGATCAATCCTGCCAACGCGCAGTCCACCGTGGTCGGCACCCTGCCATCCCAGTCGGCCGGCGACCTGGCCTACCTGAACGGCCGCCTGTTCTTTGCGGGCGAGAATGACTCGCTGGGCATCGTCAACCTGCGCAACAACCAGCAGTCGGCCAACGTCGGCAGCTTCGGCCTGGCCACTTCGGTCTACGGCCTGGCGGAAGGCGACAGCAACACCCTGTACGGCGCCGCATTCACCAAGCTGTTCAAGGTGGACCCCTCCACCGGTTCGATCAGCTACGTGATGGAGTTCACGGGGCTGGGGCAGGCCGGTGGCCTGGCGCCATTCAAGGCCGTGGTCACCCGTGCCGACGACCGCTTGTTCAACTATGCGGAAGACACCTTCCCCACGCTGTTCAAGCCCTCGTTCTCGCCCTCGCTGACCTACGGCAACCAGTACTATCGGTTCTACCGTGAGACGGGCACCATCCTGTCGATCAGCAATGGCCAACTGAGCTACACCCAGGTGGGCGGCGCGCCTGCCGTGCTGGGAGCGGTGGACACTTTCCTGCCGCTGGCCACCGGCGCCGGATACTGAGCATCCGGTTCCGGCATCGCCAGGCGGCGTCGACCAGCGCAGGGTAGGCTCCTGCGCAAAGGTACCGCCTGGCGAGGCTGGTTTGCATGAGCGGGCCTTGGGGCCCGTTTGTCATTCACGGACTCTTTTCGCTGCGCCCTCGATGCCCGTCACCACACGCGCATAGCGCGCAAAGCTCCAGTAGGCCCAGCCCCAGTCCATGAGCACGACCAGGCGGTTGCGAAAGCCGATCAGGAAGTAGACGTGGGCGAAGAGCCAGAACAGCCAGGCGAAGTAGCCTGAAAAGCGCACCGGGCCGATCGGTGAGGTGAGGTCCACCACCGCTGCGTTGCGGCCGATGGTGGCCAGGTTGCCGTAGTCGCGGTAGCGAAACGGCTGGGTCTGCTGCTGGGCCAGGCGGCGCAGCACGTTGGCGGCGGCGGCGCGGCCCATCTGCTTGGCGCCGGGGGACACCCCGGGCACGGGTGTGGGTTCCTGGCCGGGCACATGGCTTTTGGCGGCGGCCAGGTCGCCCACCACGCTGATCTCGGGATGGCCCGGTAGCGTGAGGTCAGGGTCGACCACCACGCGGCCGGCGCGGTCGGTGGTGCAGCCGGTGGCCTCGGCCAGCAGCCGGCCCAAAGGCGAAGCCGCCACGCCTGCAGCCCAGACGATGCACTGGCTGGGAATCGTGTAGCTGGTGGCGGTGGGGTCAGCGCCCGGGGCGGGGCCTGCCACCGTGAGGCCGGTGGCATCGATGGCCGTCACCCGCGCATTCACGCGCACTTCCACGCCCAGCTTTTCCAGTTGCTCCTTGGCGCGCTGGCTCAGGGCCTCGGGCATGGCCTGCAGCACGCGCGTGCCGCCTTCGAGCAGGATGATCTTCGCGCTGGCCGGGTCGATGTGCCGGAACTCGCCGGGCAGTGTGTGGCGCGCGATCTCGGCCAGAGTGCCGGCCATCTCGACCCCTGTGGGCCCGCCGCCCACCACCACGAAGTTGAGCCAGGCGGCGCGCCGGACTGCATCGCTCTCGCGCTCTGCGGCTTCGAAGGCCAGCAGGATGCGGCGGCGGATCTCGAAGGCGTCGTCCAGGGTCTTGAGGCCGGGCGCGAAGGGTGCCCAGTCGTCGCGGCCGAAGTAGCTGTGGGTGGCGCCAGCAGCCACGATCAGGTGGTCGTAGGGCAGGGCATCGCCACCCTGCAGCAGCACGCTGCGTGCCGCGACGTCGATGCGCTCCACCTCGCCGAGCAGCGTGGTCACGTTGGGTTGTTTGCGAAACAGGTGGCGGATGGGCGCAGCAATGGCCGGTGCCGAGAGCCCGGCCGTGGCCACCTGGTAGAGCAGTGGCTGGAACAGGTGGTGGTTGGTCTTGTCGACCACCGTGACGTCGATGGCGCTGCCGTGCAGCGCGCGCGCCGCCTCCAGCCCGCCGAACCCGCAACCGATGATGACGACCCGGGGGCGGATGGGTGTGTTGGGAATGCTGCTCATGGCTGCATTATGGGCAGTCTGCAGTGGGGTCCCGGAAAGGCACGCCCCGCAGGCCTTGCAGCGTGCGGGGCGTTGTGACGGCGTGGCCGCTCAAGCGTTCATGAAGCCGAGGTCCACGGGGTATTCGGCACCGCCGAAGTGGCTCAGGTTGGGCAACACACTGGCGATCTCGGTGCTGCTCACGCCAAACCACTTGGCCAGCGTGGCGGCGTACTGGTCCACCGAGGTGCTGGGCAGCAGGCGGCCCTGGCCCACGTGCCACTGGTCATCGGGTGCGGCGGTGCTGGTGTTGCTGACCGGGGGGGCCGAGCCGTAGAAGGCCTTGCCCTTGACGGCACCGCCCACCATGAGGTGGTGGCTGCCCCAGCCATGGTCGGATCCATCGCCATTGGAGTTGAGCGTGCGGCCAAAGTCCGAGGCGGTGAAGGCCGTCACCTTGTCGGCAATGCCCAGCTCCACCGTGGCGCTGTGGAAGGCGGTCATCGCATCGCTCAGGCGCTGCATCAGGCCGGGCTGCTGGGAGATGAGGTTGTCGTGCAGGTCGAAGCCGCCCATCGAGACCATGAACACCTGGCGCTTGGTGCCCATGGTGCCGCGCGCGCCGATCAGGCGGGCCACCATCTTGAGCTGGTCCGCCAGGCCGTTGTTGGCGGGGAAGGGCGTGGCCAGGTTCACGCCCGCAATGCCGGTGGTGACCAGCGATTCGGAGGTCACGGCGCGCGTGGTCACCTTGTTGTATTCGTTCTCCAGCGTCTGGCTGCTGGTCTGCTGAATCAGGCTGGTCAGCGCCGAGCGCACGGCCGTGGAGCCATAGACGCTGCTCTTGACGCCATTGATCGGGATCGCGCCACTCGTGCTCACCTGGTATTGCAGCGCCGAGTCGCCCGAGAGGAACACCGCATTGCCCGTGACCGAGATGCAGGTGAACAGCGAATTGGCGTTGGACGACAGGGCCAGATCGCCGATGTTGCCGCCCCAGCCGATGGTGGAGCCTTCGGGCGAGGACGACTGCCACACCGACTGCTGGTCGTTGTGCGAAAACAGCTTGGGTGGCAGCGGGTACAGGCTGCGGTTGGAGCCGTTGTACTGGGCCTTGGTCAGCGGCACCACCAGCGGGCCCACGTTGAGTTGCACGGCGGCTTTGCCGTTGTTGAACAGGCCCGTGAGGCCCGACATGGCAGGGTGCAGCGCGTACTGGCGCCCACCGGGCAGGCCGGCCGTGGGGTTGAGCAGCGTCGCCGCCAGCTCCGCCTTGGGGATGGCGATGCCGCCACCACCCAGGCCATTGCCGCCCCGGATGGCGCTGTACTTGAGGTAGCTCGGGTCGTCGTAGGTGACCACGGTGTTGGCATAGTCGTTGCCACCATAGAGGAAGACGCAGACCAGGGCCTTGTAGTCGGTGGCGGTGAAGGCGGCCGCCTCGCCCATGGCGGCCAGGTTCAGCGCAAACGGCAGGGCGGTGCCGGCCAGGCCCAGTTGGCCGCTGCGGCGCAGGAAGGCCCGGCGGGTGTGGAGTTCGGGTTGGAGCAGGTGCATGGCGCGCGTCCTCTTATTTCTGGATGAGGTACTCGGCCGAAGCCATGACCAGGAAGATCGCCGACGCGATGCGGTTGAGCTTGACGGCGTCGGTGCTCGCGGCCGTGACGGGTGTTGCCTTGATCGCATCGGCAATCAGTTTCACGGTGGCGGCCGACAGCTGGCCCGCACACATCAGCAGGTTGATGCGCGCGACCAGGGCGTCGGGGTCGACGACCAGCACCATCTCATGCGTGTACAGCGCCTTGATGTCATAGCCGTTGTTCCCGTTGCTGCCGTTGTTGGGCAGGTCGGGCGCGTTCACGTAGATGCCGTTGCGGATCACGCCCTGGATGTAGTTCAGGTAGCCGCCCACGCTGCTTTCGTTGACCAGTTGGAACTCTGGCGCCACGGCACCGCTCTGGGCCAGGGCCGTGGACGGCGGCACATAGCCGGGCCGAAAGAAGTTGAACACCGAGGGGGAGCGCAGCGGGCTCTGGCCCAGCCGCGAACTGGCGGAGCTGGTGTCCCCGATCTTCCAGCTGCCGAAGTTGGAGCTGATGTTGAAGGTGCGACCCCACTGCACCAGGCGCAGCATGGGCTCGCGCAGCTTGCCGAAGCCCGGCTGCTTAAGCCCTTCGGACGAACGCGCTTCGTCGTCGAGCAGGATGGCGCGGACCACCGCCTTCATGTCGCCGCGCACACTGGCACCGTTGTTGTTGAACACCGTGGCCACGCGTGCCACATAGGCCGGCGAGGGGTTGCTGGTAACCAGCCGCTGGATCAGCTGCTTGCAGATGAACGGCGCCACGTTGCCGTGGTAGAACAGGGTGTCCATTGCCGTGGCCAGGGCCGCGGCACCGGGCGTATTGGCCGGAATGGTGGCACCCAGGAAATTGACCGCCAGGTTGGAGTGCAGCGAGGCATTGAGCGACATGGGCAGCCGGGTGAACGCCGTGTTGGGCACCGTGCGTGTCGTGCCGGGCACGGTGCCCTGCTGGTTCAGCGACTGGTTGTAGTCGTAGCCCGTGAACACGCGCGCCAGGTTGGTCACGTCGGACTGGCTGTAGCTTTCAATGGGCTGGCCCGCGCCGTCGCGGCGCACGGTGCCGTCGATGTTGAGCATGACCAGCCCGATGGACATGAGCTGCATGACCTCGCGCGCATAGTTTTCATCCGGCTGGCGGCCCGTGGCGGTGTTCTCCTTCTGGTTGCCGCGGGTGTTGAGGTAGTAGCCCATCGCGGGGTTGAGCGACACGTCCTGCAGCAGGTTGCGGAAGTTGCCGAACGAATGGAATACCAGGGTGTCCCAGTAGTGCGCGATGGCGTGGCTGCGCCAGTTGAAGTCCAGGCCCGAGAGCGAAACCACGAAGATCTCCGACAGCGCCAGCGCGACCCGCTTGCGCAGGCCATCGGGCGATGTCATGAGCTGCGACCAGATCATGCAGTCGCCCGGATAGGTGTTGTCGTAGTAGGCCGTGGAATTGTCGACCGCCGCATACCCACGCTGGTTGAGCCACTCCCAGCCCGATATGCCGATGGGGGCGTTGAACTGCGAGATCAGCCAGGCGTCGAAGCCGATGGAGCGGACGGTGGCGATGTCCTGCGTGGTGGCGGCGAACCCTGCCTGCAGCAGAAAGCGAGCAGCGTCCTGGTCGTTGAGCGGCCGGCCGCTGGAGAAGACCGCATCGCCAAAGCTGGCCAGCGCGCCGACGTTGACCACGGCGTTGTTGGTGGGCGGGCCCAGCACCACAACGTTGCCCTGGTACACACCCAGGTAGTTGCGCGTGCCCCCGTAGTAGCGGAAGACGAGCGTGCCGCTGTTCACTGTGGCCTGGTGCGAGTCGAAGTACTGCGGGAAGACCATCTCCGCCCAGTCCATCAGTTCGTCGGGTGTGGGCGTGCGGCTGGCCGCCTGGTCCGACCGGAAGGAGCCCGAGCCGCCCATGTCGCCCAGCAGTGGCATGCGGGGCGCGTTGTCGGCCTGCTTGAGCGCCTGGGGCGCCTCGGCTTCGGCCTCGCCGCCGCCGCAGGCCGCGAGGGCCGCGCTGGCGGCGGCTGCCGCCGAAAGCTTGAGCCAGGGAGCGCCCACGGACTCCGGTGCGCTTGGCGCTGCATCGGCCGGCGACATAGAGGAGGCTGTGCGGGCGGGCAGCGGTGCTGCCAAGGCTGCATCGGATGCTTCGTGGGCGTGTGTCATAGCGACTTTTGTGAAGATTTGTACAGAAGTGTAGGCAACCTCCTACAAAAGTGGCATTCCCTACCCGACAGTAAGCGTTACCAAAAGAAACGCGCTGGCCTCGTACAGAGGAGAGGGCCGCATGGCGCGATGCGCAGCAGCAACACCCGCTTTTTCAACGATTGAAACACCCAGGCTGCTTTAGCGGGTGCTTGTCCGGCATGCCCGTAGGCGTGCGCCGACGTGGGTTCCACGGTGCGGACTACGCGCCGCAGGCGGACTCCTTCTTACAGTCTCTCCATCGCATCACGCAAGTGTTCCACGCAAACCGAGTGGATGGCTGAAGCGAATTTTTTCGAGGATGCACACCATGAACGAAGACACCATCAAGGGCAACTGGAAGCAGTTCACCGGCAAGATCACCGAACAGTGGGGCAAGCTCACCAACGATGACCTGGACGTCATCGACGGCAAGCGCGAGCAGTTCCTGGGCAAGCTGCAGGAACGCCAGGGCATTGCCCGCGACGCCGCCGAAAAGCAGCTCAGCGACTGGCAAACCCGCCATCCCGACTTCCGCTTCAACGACTGACATGGCCTTGGCGCACCGGTAGCCAGAACCCTCCAGGGCCCAAGGCCCTGCAGCTGGCGGGCTACCGAATGCACAACGCTCTTTCAGCACCCCTACAAGACATCCCCTGAGACCCCGAGGAGAAAACCATGAAATTCGCACGCACCCTGATCGCTTCCATCGCCGCCGGCCTGCTGGCCACTTCCGCGATGGCCATGACCGACGCCGAGTACAAGACGGCCAAGGACAAGATCTCTGCCGACTACAAGGCTGCCAAGACCAATTGCGACACCCTGAAGGACAACGCCAAGGACATCTGCGTCAAGGAAGCCAAGGGCGCCGAAAACGTGGCCAAGGCCGAACTGGATGCCCAGCACAAGCCTTCCGACAAGGCCACGAACAAGGCCCGCATGGCACGTGCCGACGCCGACTACGATGTGGCCAAGGAAAAGTGCGATGACTTGAAGGGCAATGCCAAGGACGTGTGCGTGAAGGATGCCAAGGCAGCCCACACCACCGCCAAGGAAAACGCCAAGGTGGCCAAGGCCGCAGCCAAGCCTGCCGACAATGCCGCCGAGAAGGGCGCCCAGGTCGCAGAAGCCCGCAAGGACGCATCGGCCGAAAAGAACGAAGCCAACTACAAGGCCGCCAAGGAGCGTTGCGACGCCATGAGCGGTGATGCAAAGTCCAAGTGTGTGGACGACGCCAAGCGCATGTACGGCCAGAGCTAAATCTCGGGCCAGCCCCCGCACCACGGCCTTCAGGGCCGATGGTGCTCCACCGAGCCCCGCCCCGTGCGGGGCTTTGTCATGGAGCTGCGCCATGGTGTCTGACCTGCATCAAAGCGGCCCTTGCCTTGCGCCTCTAAGCTGGCCCTTCAATTGGCTTGCAAGAACGGAACGGCACATGGCAGCACTGGAATGGTCTGACGCACTGGCACTGGACCTGCCGCTGATGGACGAGACCCATGAGGAGTTCGTCGAGCTCCTGGCGCGGGTGGAGCATTCGGACGATGCGCAACTGCTGGCGCGCTGGCAGGCGCTCATTGCCCACACCGAGCAGCATTTCGGCATGGAAGACCAGTGGATGGCCGGCACGCGCTTTGCAGCGGGCAACTGCCACAGCATGCAGCACAAGGTGGTGCTGCAGGTCATGCGCGAAGGGGCTGAGCGTGCCGCCCGGGGCGAGCTGCAGGTGCTGCGCATGATGGCCGGCGAACTGGCGCTGTGGTTTCCCCAGCACGCGCAGAGCATGGATGCTGCCCTGGCGCTGCACCTGCGCCGCGTGGGGTTCGACGCGGCCACCGGTGTGGTGAAGGCCCCCGAGGCCTTGCCCCAGGGGCTGGTGCACGGCTGCGGCAGTGCCAGCTGCTCGCCTTCGGCCCAGCCCGTGCCAGCCTGAGCGTTGGCACGGCGCGGACCTCAGTGGCTCAGCGCACTGGTGGGATGGCGTGGCAGCAGCACAATCGCCATGTGCCAAGACAGATCCCGCAGTGCCGAGCGCAGCGCCGCCGAGGCGGGTGGCCCGGATGTGCCTAGCGGGCCATAGGCTGCCCGCAGCACGGCCTGCTTGGCGCTGTGCAGCGCGGCACGGTCGTGCGCCTGCAGGGCCGCCAGCAACTGGTCGCGGTAGCGCTGCACACGCCGGGCCTCCGCGTCCGACAGGTCCGGTGCCGGGTGGGTGGTGGCTTCGGCACTGAGGTGGTGTGCCCAGGCCAATGCGGGCGAGGTGGTGGGCTGCTCGGTGCTGTGCATCATGGACGCCCTGGCTGGGTGGGGGTGGCCAGGCCCGAGTGGGGCGGGGGCACGCTGGGTGGCTCCCGTGGCGGCAGGGGTGGGCGGGGCGTGCCGGCGGGTGAGGTCAGTCCATACCAGTTCACCTTGCGGGTCAGGACCATCACGGCGGCCAGTACCAGGAACAGGGCGATGGAGCCCACGGCCAGCGCCGTCTGCTCCAGCTGCAGCAGCACGTACAGCAGGCCGTACAGTAGCGCGATCCCCGCACCCAGCGGTATGCCGCGCGCCAGGCTGCCCAGCATGTGGCTTGCATAGTAGGCCAGCAGCAGCACGCAGGCGGTTGCCGCAACGCCGTAGGAGATGCCGAACGGCAGGTGCTCCGACAGGCTCACCAGCAGCAGGAAGAAGCTGCACAGCGCGCTGCCCACCAGCAGGTACTGCACCGGGTGCACGCGCAGCTTCTTCATCAACTCGAACAGGCCCACGGCCACGAAGGTCAGGGCGATGAACAGCACGCCGTACTTGGTGGCCCGATCGGCCAGTGTGTAGGGGTTGACCGGGTCCACGAAGGCCACGCTGAAGCTTTCGGCGCATTCGCGCGGGGTGGCGTTGCCCGTGGCGTACTCGCTGCTGTCGTCGCCACCGCCGCCGCTGTTCACGCACACCCGCTTGCCGTCGGCAATGTCTTTCTGCGCGGTGGTCGCCAGCGAGGACAGGCGCCAGCGGGCGGTGAAACCTGCCTTGGTCACCTCGCGCTCGGACGGAAGAAACTGCCCCGAGAACGAAGGGTGGGGCCAACTGCTGCTCATCTGCACCTCGGTGTTGCCCCCGATCGGCACGATGGCCAGGCGCTCCGTGCCCACCAGCTCCAGGTCCAGCGTGGCGGTCAGGCCTGTGGCCTGGCCGCGCACCGACTCGGGCAGGCCGGCATGCAGGCCACGGGTGTAGGTGGGGTGGAAGGTGCCGGGCTTGAGCACCAGCGCCTGCTCGCCCAGCGTGACCCGCGCCGTGCGGATGCCGCGCGCATCGCCCACGGCCACCATCAGGATGGGCGCGCCGCAGTTCATGCGCGAGCCCTTCATGGTGCTTTGCGGTTGCAGGCTGGTGAGCGCCCCCCACTGCGCGGTGACGTGCGACTTGAGGTTGTAGGTGTTGACCTTGTGCAGGCCGCGCGCGCGCTCTTCCATTGCGGCACCGGTGACCACCTTGAGCTGTTCGGGCATGGCCGTGAGCAAAAACTCGCGGCGCTGCTCCACGGTGCGGCGCTCCTCGCCCTTGCCGGTCTCCACGTCCCAGCTTTCCACACAGGCGCTGTGGATCATCGGGCCCATCAGCGTTTGCGGCCCGGCCAGGCTGTCGGCCACGCTCTGTGCCGTCATGCTGCGGTAGCGCTGCCGGTCGCGCACCACGTCCTCGATCAGGCCCAGCCCGATGAGCAGCAGCAGCACGATGACCGCGAGTGCGCCCAGTTTGGTGAACAAGGGGTATTTCAAGAGATCCTCCATAGGGAATTAGGTGGAGGCAGTGTTGGCGGCGGGTGTGAGGGGGCGATGAAGTTTGTGAGGCGGGTGTGAAGTGGAGACGGGTGGCAAAATGTGGCGAACTTTCCCTGCGCCGCCTTCAGGAGCGCCTGCGATGAAACCTGCATCTCGACACATGCCCCGGATCAAAAAACCGTCCGCAACGCTTGCGTCGCGGTGGCTCGGATACTTGTTGCTCGCCGGCCTGGCTGGTGGCTTTCTCTGGGCGCTCTGGGCGCACCCTGTTGTGGTTGGGGCTTTGGTGGCGCTGGCCATGGGCGGCGAGGCGGTCTCCCGCGCACGCGAAAAGAAGCACTTCGCACGGTTGCTGCAGACCCGCTCGGAAGAGTCCATTTGCCACTTCGCCCGGTCCATCGACTGCCGCGATGTAGACACCTGGGTCGTGCGCGCCGTGTACGAAGAACTTCAGGCCTGTCTGGCGCACCACCGTGCGCAGTTTCCGTTGCGGGTGACGGACCGACTGGGCGCCAACCTGCAGATCGATGGCGACGAGCTGGACTTGTCTCTTGTGCCAGACATCGCCCAGCGCACGGGTCGCGATCTCTCGTCGACGCAGGCCAACCCCTTCTTCGGAAAGGTCACCACGGTGGGCGACCTGGTGAACTTCTTCAACGCCCAGCCGCGCTGGGCTGTCGCCTGAGCTTGCCTACGCGGCCCGAAATTCCAGCTCCACCCGCAGCCCCGGCGCCTTATTGCGCACCACCATCTGCCCGCCGTGCAGTGCCATCACGCGCCGCACGATGGCCAGCCCTAGGCCCGATCCGCTGCGCTCGCCGCCGGGCCGTGTGGTGGTGAAGAAACGCTCGCCCAGGCGCGGCAGGGCGTAGTCGGGCACGCCCGGGCCGCTGTCCTGCACGGCCACGGTGCTGCCGGCCAGCTCCACCTGCACGCGGCTGCCGGCCGGGGCGAAGTCGATGGCGTTGTCGAGCAGGTTGGTCAGGGCCAGGGTCACGAGCTCGGCCTCCCAAGGGCCGCTGGCACCGCTGCCGGTGACGGCCAGGGTGATGCCGCGCTGGCCCGCGCGCCCTTGCGTGTGGGCCACGGCGGCGCGCGCGCAGTCCTGCAGCGCCACGGGCACGGGCGCATCGGCATGGTGGCGTTGCTCAAGCTTGCTCAGCTCCAGCAGTCGGTCGATGATGCGCTGCAGACGCTCAGCCTGCTGCACCACCTGGGTGGCAAATTCGGCGCGGTCGGCCGGGGGCAGATCGTCCTGCAGCAGCTCGCCGGCGCCGCGGATGGCGGCCACGGGGCTCTTGAGCTCGTGGGTGAGGGCGCGCACATAGCCTTCGATGTAGTCGCGCCCCTCCAGCCGCGCGCGCATGCGGTCCATGGCGCGGGCCAGGTCGCCCAGCTCGCCCGGCACCTCGGGCACGGCCAGTGCCGTGGTGGGGGGCGAATCGTGGTCACCGGCAGCGGGGCCCTGCACGCTCAGCGCATAGTCGCGCAGGCGGCGCACGTTCCACACCATCCACAGTGTCACGGCCACGCCGACGGCGGCCGACAGCACCAGCAGCAGCACGCCGCTGGCCAGCACCTTGTTCTCGGCCCGGTCGATGAAGCGCTGCACTGTGCGCGTGGGCTTGGCCACGGTGAGCACGCCAATGATCCTGCGCTCGGCAGCGCTGCTGCCGGGGGCGTAGATGGGCGCGGCCACGTGCATCACGCCGCTGGCATCGTCGTCCGGCACGTCGCGGGTGGAGCGCGCGCCGTACTCGCCGCGCAGTGTGCGTGCCACGTCGCGCCACTGCGAGTAGTCGGCGCCCACCGAGCGGTTCTCCGAGTCGAACAGCACCCGGCCGGTAGCGTCGGTCACATAGATCCGGTAGTCCAGCGACTGTTTGGAAAACCCCCAGATCGCCGCATCGATGGGCCGGGTGGCATAGGTGCGCACGTGCTGGGCAAAGGCGCTGCCCGCCTCCCCTTGATCCAGCCGGCCGGCCACCAGGTCATCGCTGGCCAGCTCGGCCAGGATGTTGGCGGTGTCCACCATCATGTCCTCCATCACCTCGCGCACACTGGGCTTGATCTCGGCCGTGAACACGCGCAGCACGAAGAAGGCAGCGATGCCGTTGATCAGGAAAAAGGCGAACAGCAGGCGGATGCCCAGGCGCATGGATGGCAGCCCTTACAGTTCGAGGCAGTAGCCCATGCCGCGGTGGGTGGTGATGTATTCGCGTCCCGCATCGGCCTCGCGCAGCTTGGCACGCAGCGTCTTGACGTGCGTGTCCACCGTGCGGTCGGTGCTCTCGCTGTCGTCACCCCAGGCGGCGGCCAGCAGCGCATCGCGCGAGTGGATGCGTCCCGCGCCGCGCAGCAGGCAGGCCAGTAGCCGGTATTCGCGCCGCGTGAGCGCCAGCGGCTGGCCGCGCAGGCTGATGCGCTGACCGGCCTCGTCGTCGTGGAACAGCGGCGCAGGGGCTGTCGTGGCGATGGCGGCAGTGTGCGCACTGGCGCGGCGCAGCAGGGCCTTCACACGCGCCCCCAGCTCGCGCGGGCTGAAGGGCTTGGCCAGGTAGTCGTCGGCCCCCAGCTCCAGGCCCAGCACGCGGTCGATTTCTTCACCGTGCGCGCTGAGCACCAGCACCGGCAGGGTGGCGGTGGCAGGCGCGCCACGCAGCTCGCGCAGCAGGTCCAGCCCGCTGCCATCGGGCAGGCCCACGTCCAGCACCAGCAGGTCGAAGGGCTGCTGGCGCATCTGCTGGCGTGCATCGTGCACCAGCAGGCTGTGCGTCACCGCCAGGCCTTCGCGCTCCAGCGCATAGGCCACGGTGCGCGCGATGGCCGGGTCGTCCTCCAGCAGCAGCAGGCGTGCCGGCATGGTGCGCAGCGAAATCAACGCGCCACCAGCACCGGGAACAGCTTGCCCAGGCCGTCGGCCATCACTTCCACCGCCAGGGCTGCGAGGATCAGACCCATGAGCCGCGTCATCACGTTGATCCCGGTCTTGCCCAGCACGCGAGCGATCGGGTCGGCCAGCGAAAAACACACCGCCGTGGCCAGGGCGATCACCACGCCGTAGCCCACCAGCGCCAGCTGCTGCCAGATGGTCTGTGCCCTGTCGGCATAAATTACCACGGTGGACATGCTGGCCGGCCCCGTGAGCAGTGGAATGGTCAGCGGCACCACCGCGATGCTGGAGCCCGTGGCGGCCTTCTCCACGCCTTCCTCCAGCTCGTTGGTCAGGGGCTTGGCTTCGGCCGGCTGGGCGTTGAGCATGTTCATCGCGCTGATCAGCAGCAGCATGCCCCCGCCCACCTGGAAGCTCTGCAGCGAGATGTTGAAGAACTCCAGGATCTGCAGGCCCAGCAGCGCACAGGCCGCGATCACGCAGAACGAGGCAAACGCCGCCGTGCGGATCGTGGCGCGCCGCTGCGCCGCCGAAAACCCCTGCGTGTAGTGGATGAAGAAGGGCACGATGGCCAGCGGGTTCACGATGGCCAGCAAGGTGATGAGGGGTTTCAGGTCCATATCAACGGCCTCCAGAGACGTCTAAAAATGACATGGTGGTGTAGGGCGATGCATCGGACATCAGCCACACGATGGCCTGGGCCACCTCGTCGGCCGTGCCGCCGCGCTGCATGGGCACCTGGTGGGCCAGGTCCTGCACCCGGTCGGGCAGGCCGCCGCTGGCGTGGATCTCGGTCTCGATGAGCCCCGGTCGCACGGCATTCACCCGGATCCCCTCGGCCGCCACCTCGCGCGCCAGGCCGATGGTGAAGCTGTCGATGGCGCCCTTGCTGGCCGCATAGTCCACATACTGGTGGGCCGAGCCCAGGCGCGAGGCGGCGCTGGACACATTGACGATGGAGCCACCCGTGCCGCCATGGCGCGTGCTCATGCGCCGCACTGCTTCGCGGGCGCAGACGATGCTGCCGATCACATTGGTCTCGAACATGCGGCGCAGGCGCGCCACGCCCATCTCGTCCACGCGGGCCGTCACGTCCACCACCCCGGCGTTGTTCACCAGAGCAGTGAGGCGACCGAGTTGCGCATCGACCGCTGCGAACATGGCCAGCACCTGCTCTTCATGGGCCACGTCGCCCTGCACGGCGATGGCCTGGCCGCCCTGGGCGCGGATCTGCCGCACCACGGCCTCGGCGGCGGCCTGGTTGGCCAGGTAGTTCACGGCCACGGCCCAGCCCTGGCGGGCGGCCAGCACGGCGGTGGCGGCGCCGATGCCCCGGCTGCCCCCGGTAATCAATGCGACTTTGTCCAAATCGGCGTCTCCTGCAAGAATGGGGCATTACAGCATTGCCGGGAACCTTTGCGGGGCCTGGTTAGCCCCCTTACATTCCCCATCTGTCTGGTATTTTCGTCTTCAAGGAGTTGCACCATGGGCCAATTTGTCGATCTGAAGTCCGCCGACGGCTTCGTCTTTCCCGCCTGGGTGGCCGAGCCCGATACCGCACCACGCGGCGCCGTGGTCGTGCTGCAGGAGATCTTCGGGGTCAACTCGCACATCCGCGCCGTGGCCGACCGCTTTGCCGCGCGGGGCTACGTGGCCGTGGCGCCTGCCACCTTCCACCGCGTGCAGCCTGGCGTGGAACTGGGCTACACGCCCGAGGACATTGCTGCTGGCGCAGCCCTCAAGGCGGCCGTGGAAGGCCTGCCCAGCCCCGGCGTGCTGCCCGACATCCAGGCCGCCATCGATCACGCGGCCGAGCGCAGCAGCCGCAAGGTGGGCATCGTGGGCTTTTGCTGGGGCGGCCTGCTGACCTGGCGCTCGGCCTGCCTGCTCAAGGGCCTGTCGGCCGCCGTGCCCTACTACGGCGGTGGCATGACCAGCGAGGCCGAGGCCAGCCGTACGCCCCAGGTTCCCGTGCTCGCCCACTTCGGCCAGCGCGACAAGCACATCCCGGTGGATGGCGTGCAGGCCTTCGCGCGTACCCACCCCGAGGTGGAGGTGCATGTCTACGAGGCCGACCACGGCTTCAACTGCGACCAGCGCGGCAGTTACGACGAGGCCTCGGCCCTGGCCGCGCGCGACCGCACGTTGACCTTCTTCGACAAGCACCTGGGCTGACCGCCATGGCCCGCCCCTTCCGACGGCTGCTTGGCATTCTGGTGGCCGCCGCCTGCGCGGTGGGTGCCGTGCAGGCGGCCGACTACACCGGCCCGCTGTTCGACGCGCACCTGCACTACAACGAAGAGGCCTGGAACGGCCAGAACGGCCCGCACCCGCCGGCCGACGTCATTGCGCGCATGAAGGCCTCGGGCGTGCGCGCCATCGTCGCCAACTCGCGGCCCAACACAGGCTCGCTGGCGCTGGCCGCCTCCAAGGAGGTGCGCGAGGCGGGCATCGCCGTCGTGCCCTTCGTGCGCCTGTACCGCAACCGCGAGGATTACAGCAACTGGTTCCGCGACGAGACGATCTACGAGATGGTGCAGGCCGAACTCGCCAAGGGCACGGCCTCCGGCCCCTACAAGGGCATTGGCGAGTTCCACCTCTACGACAGCGCCAACGCCGACGGCCCGGTGGCCAGGAAGCTCATGGTGTTGGCCGAGCAGCGCGACCTGGTGGTGCTGGCGCATGTGGACGACGTGGCCATCGACCTGCTGATGGCCAATACGCCTTCCAAGGGGCAAAAGGCACGACTGGTCTGGGCGCACACGGGCATCGGCGGCGCACCGGTGGAGCGGGTGGACGCGCTCATGGCGCGCTACCCGGGCCTGGTGGGCGAGCTGTCCTACCGCCCTGGCCTCGTCTGCGACAACGAGCAGCTGTGCCCGGCCTGGCGCGCTCTGTTGCTCAAGTACCCCACGCGCTTCGTGATCGGCTCGGACACCTGGGTCAACCAGCGCTGGCAGCACTACGAAGGGCTCATGAAGGGCTACCGCACCTGGCTGGGAGGCCTGCCGCCCGCGGTGGCGCAGGGGGTGGCCTTTGGCAACGGGGCCGCCTTGTTCGGGGTGCCTGCACCGGGCAAGTAGCCGGGGCTTGCGGGCGCTGCGTCGCCTATCATTTCAGCGCGGGCAGGGGGCCGCGGGGAATCCACCTTCCTGCACCCTGGCCCAGCATTGCGGAGACAAGCCCTTGCAAGACACGACAAGCCTTTCCTTCCCTCCCGGCCGCCGTCACATGGCACGCAGCGCCTGGGCCTTGGCCCTGGCGGCCGCCAGCCTGGGTTGCGTGGCACCTGCCATCGCGGCCACGGCCTTCGAGCCGACCCAGATTGTGCAGGGCACGCCCCTGGTGCTGCAGGGCACGGGTACGCGCTATCGCGCCGTGTTCAAGGTCTACGACATGGCCTTGTACCTGCCGAAGAAGGCGCGCACGGCCGAGGAGGCGCTGGCCGCCACCAACGGGCCGGTGCGCCTGCAGTTCGTCGCCCGGCGCGACATCCCGGGCACGGACCTGGGGCTGTCGTTCATCAAGGGGCTGTCCAGCAACGCCACACCGGACCAGGTCCGGCGCCACACGCCGTCGAGCAACCGCCTGGTCGAGATCTTCTCGGGCCGCACCAAGCTGGCATCGGGCGACACCTTCGCGATGGAGTTCGTGCCGGGCAAGGGCACCACCTTCTACATCCAGGGCCAGGCCCAGGGCGCGCCGGTGGGCGATGCCGAATACTTCGGCATGGTGCTGCGCATCTGGCTGGGGGCCGCGCCGGTGGACAGCCAGCTCAAGGACGCCTTGCTGTCCTCCGCCGCCAACTGACCTGCCTCTCGCAGCGAATGCCGGTTTGTGGCCGCAGCGGCCGTCAGGAGCCCGTGCGGGCCAGGTAGCGCTTGCGCCAGAAGACCGAGACCAGTACCACTGCAATGGTGATCATGGAGCCCATGGCCCACCAGAAACCGTCCTGCTTGTGGATCAGCGGAATGAACTCGAAGTTCATGCCGAAGATGCCGGCGATCAGGTTCAGCGGCAGGAACACGGCCGTGAGCGCTGTCAGCGTGCGCATGATGTCGTTGGTGCGGTTGCCCTGCACCGAGAAATGCATCTGCACGGCGGTCTCGGTGTTCTGCTCCATGCGCCGCACGTGGTGCACCACGCGCTCGATGTGTTCGAGCACGTCGCGGCTGCGCACCTTGAGCAGGTCCAGGTCGCGCAGGCCGGTGGGCGACTCGGGCACCGCCCAGGTTTCCAGCGCGTCGATCCAGTCCTGCACGGCGGTGCGCTGGTCCTCGCAGATCTCGTCCAGGGCGTGCAGCGACAGGCGCGCGTCGAGCAGCGAGCTCCAGTTGACGTAGCGCGCACGGGGCCTGAGCAGTTCGGTCTGCCAGTGGTCGAGCTGGCGCGAGAGCTCGCGGCGCAGGTCCAGGTAGCCGTCCACCATCTGGTTCACCAGGCGCAGCATCAGGTCGGCCGGCGAGGTGGGCTTGCGCGAGCCCGAAGCCGTGGGGCTGGCACGGCCCTCGCGTGGGTCGGTGGGGGAGGGGGCCAGCAGGCGCGTGGCATAGGCATCGCGCACGCTGCAGTCACCGGGGTGCACCGTCAGCAGCACCTGGTCGAACACCGCAAACCCCACGGGGCTGGTATCGATGCGCCGCAGCACCGGCGGGCCGCCGCGCCGGGGCGCGGGCTGCAGCGCGGCGGCGTCATCGGCATCGGGCGGCGCCGTGGCCAGGCGGCGGAACACCAGCAGGTCGTACTGCGAGGTGTAGTCGTAGTGCGAGGGCAGCTGGGCGTTGAGCAGGTCCGAGACATGCAGGTCCACCAGCTGCAGCCCGGTCAGCCGCAGCAGGGCGGCCTGCACTTCGGCCAGTTGCGCCTGGAAGGCCGGGCGCGCGCAGGCGATCCAGAGGTAGCCTTGCTCTGGCTGCTGCGCCGGCAGCGCGTCGAGTTCCTGGGCGCTGTTGCCCTGGATGTGGAAGATGCGCATGGAGGCGGTGCCTGGGGGCGTTCTACCGCGCGAGCAGCAGACGGGCCGCGTCGCGCGCAAAGTAGGTCAGCACGCCATCGGCGCCCGCACGCTTGAAGGCCAGCAGGCTTTCCATCATCACCGCGTCGTGGTCGAGCCAGCCGTTGGCGGCGGCGGCCTTGAGCATGGCGTATTCGCCGCTCACCTGGTAGGCGAAGGTGGGCACGCCGAACTCATCCTTCACGCGGCGCACCACGTCCAGGTAGGGCATGCCGGGCTTGACCATCACCATGTCGGCGCCCTCGGCGATGTCCTGGGCCACCTCGCGCAAGGCCTCGTCGGTGTTGCCGGGGTCCATCTGGTAGACGTTCTTGTCGGCCTTGCCCAGGGCGCCGCGCGTGCCCACCGCGTCGCGGAACGGGCCGTAGAAGGCGCTGGCGTACTTGGCGCTGTAGGCCATGATGCGCGTGTGGATGTGCCCCTGCACCTCCAGCGCCTCGCGGATGGCGCCGATGCGCCCGTCCATCATGTCGCTGGGCGCCACGATGTCCACGCCCGCCTCGGCATGCGTGAGGGCCTGGCCGGTGAGGATCTCCACCGTGTCGTCGTTGATGATGTAGCCGGTGTCGTCGAGCAGGCCATCCTGGCCGTGGCTGGTGTAGGGGTCCAGCGCCACATCGGTCATCACGCCCAGGGTGGGGAACTCCTTCTTCAAGGCCCGCACCACGCGCGGGATCAGGCCATCAGGGTTCAGGGCCTCCTTGCCATCGGGCGTCTTCAGGGCCGGATCTATGGCCGGAAACAGCGCCAGCACCGGGATACCGAGCTGCACGCAGTCCTCGGCCACGGGCAGCAGCAGGTCCAGGCTCAGCCGGTCCACGCCGGGCATGGAGGCCACGGCCTCGCGCCGGTTCTGGCCTTCGTGCACGAACACCGGGTAGATCAGGTCGTGTGGGGTCACGCGGTGCTCGCGCACCAGGTTGCGGGTGAAGGCATCGCGGCGCAGGCGGCGTGGGCGGTTCTGCGGGAAAGGGGCGGGGCTTGGGAGGTGCATGGGGAAAATTGTGCCTCAAGCGCCGCCAACAAGGCCGCAGGAGGGCTGCTGGCGCCGGTGCCAAACCCTGCTTGTATGCCCCGCAGGCTGGTGCTAAATTGGTTCCGGGCGGCTTGCTGCCCCCCGCTTTTCCTCCCTGAGCGGGGCCCTGGGCTGCCGTAATGCGGGCAGGGCTTTCGAAGCCCGGCAGCTTTTGCCGGGCTTTTTTTTGCGAGGCCCCATGGTCTTCCATGCCACCCGGGGCCCTTAAACTGCAGCCATGCTCTGGGTCAAAGCCTTCCACATCGTCTTCATCGCCAGCTGGTTCGCCGGCCTGTTCTACCTGCCGCGCATCTTCGTGAACCTGGCCATGGTGGCACCGGGCTCGGTGGCCGAGCGGGAGCGCCTGGTCCTCATGGCGCGCAAGCTGCTGCGCTTCACCACCCTGCTGGCCGTGCCGGCGCTGGCCCTGGGCCTGTGGCTGTGGCTGGGCTATGGCATCGGCCGCGGGCCGGGAAATGGCTGGATGCATGCCAAGCTGGCCGTCGTGGTGTTGGCCATCGGCTACCACCACGCCTGCGGCGTACTGCTGCGCAAGCTGGCCGATGGCAGCAGCCGCCGCAGCCACCGGTGGTTCCGCTGGTTCAACGAGGTGCCGGTGCTGCTGCTGGTGACCGCCGTGGTGCTGGTGGTGGTCAAGCCGTTCTGACGGCCCGGCCCCCGTGTACAAGAGTTCGGCAGGTCCCCTCGCGCTGATCTATGCGGCGCTGGTCGTCTTTGCCAGCCTGTTCCCGTTCGACGGCTGGCGCGCGCAGGGCATCGATCCCTGGGTGTTCCTCGCTTCGCCGATCCCGCCGCCCTACTGGACCGGCTTTGACGTCACCTCCAACCTGGTGGGCTATGCCCCGCTGGGCTTCCTGCTGGCGCTGGCGCTGCTGCGCATGCGCTGGCGCTGGGGCGCCTGGGTGCTGGCCACGGTGGCCGGCGTGCTGCTGTCGCTGACCCTGGAGTTCCTGCAGATCTACCTGCCCCGGCGCGTGCCTTCCAACATGGACCTGCTGCTCAATTCGGCAGGCACGCTGGCCGGGGCGCTCACGGCGGCGGCGCTGGAGCGGCTGGGCGCCATCGACCGCTGGAGCGACTTTCGCAACCGGTGGTTCGTGCAGGATGCCCATGGCGCGCTGGTGCTGCTGGCCTTGTGGCCGCTGGCCCTGCTGTTCCCGGCGGCCCTGCCCTTTGGCCTGGGGCAGGTGCTTGAGCGGCTGGAAGGGGCCCTGGTCGAGATCCTGGCCGACACCCCGTTCCTGGACTGGCTGCCCATGCGCGACACCGCGCTCGACCCGCTGTCCCCCGGCGGCGAGCTGCTGTGCGTGACGCTGGGTCTGCTGATTCCCTGCCTGCTGGGCTACTGCGTGATCCGCCAGGCATCGCGCCGGGCGCTGTTCGCGCTGGCCGTGGTGGTGGTGGGCGTGGTGCTCACGGCGCTGTCGGCGGCGCTGAGCTGGGGCCCTGCCCATGCATGGGAATGGATGGGTTTGCCCGTGCGCGTGGGCGTGTGGAGCGCGCTTGCTCTTGCGGTCGTGCTGCTGGCTTTGCCCCGGCGCGCCTGCGCGGCCGTGCTGCTGCTGGTGCTGGTGTGGCACCTGGGGTTGCTCAACCAGGCGCCCACCAGCGCCTATTTTGCCCAGACCCTGCAGGCCTGGGAGCAGGGGCGCTTCATCCGCTTCTACGGCCTGGGCCAGTGGCTGGGCTGGGTCTGGCCCTATGCGGCGCTGGCCTATGTGGTGGTGCGCGTGGCCCGGCGCGACGGCCCGGCCTGA
This sequence comes from Acidovorax sp. LjRoot118, assembly GCF_964253575.1. Classification (NCBI taxonomy): domain Bacteria; kingdom Pseudomonadati; phylum Pseudomonadota; class Betaproteobacteria; order Burkholderiales; family Comamonadaceae; genus Acidovorax; species Acidovorax sp. LjRoot118. The sequence continues at coordinate 5,798,245 of NZ_CAXURB020000001.1, read as the reverse complement.
GCTCCTTTTGGGGGTTATGGGCATAGGCCGTGCCGAGCGCCGCTCCTAAAATGGCTGCATGACCGACACTTCCACGACAACCGCACCGGCCGCACAGCCGGGCTACTACCAGCGCCACATCTTCTTTTGCCTGAACGACCGCATCAACGGCGAGGACAGCTGCGCACACCACGGCGCGCAGGCGGCCTTCGACCGCTGCAAATCGCAGGTGAAGGCGGCCGGCCTCTCTGGCGCCGGCAAGGTGCGCGTGAACAAGGCGGGCTGCCTGGACCGCTGCGCGGGCGGGCCGATCGCGGTGGTCTACCCCGAGGCGGTCTGGTACACCTTCGTGGACAACGCCGACATCGACGAGATCGTTGAATCGCACCTCAAGAACGGCCAGGTGGTGGAGCGCTTGCGCACACCACCGGAACTTGGCCGCTGATTTCCATTCAGAGCGCTGTCCGCCCCTGATTTCCAGCCGCCGGATCGGCCAGATCTGCGCAGGCTGCTATTGACCTGGTAGCAAACCCCGTGAATTCCCAGACCGAACGCCTGACCCTCACCGGCGCCGCCGGCGCCATCGAGGCGGTGCGCGACGCTGCCGTGCTGCCCGAGGGCGCGGCCCCGCGCGGCATCGCCGTCATCGCCCACCCCCATCCGCTGTTCGGCGGCACCATGGACAACAAGGTGGTGCAGACCCTGGCACGCGCCTTCGTGCACAGCGGCTGGACGGCGGTGCGCTTCAACTTCCGAGGCGTGGGCGGCAGTGCCGGCACACACGACGAAGGCCGGGGCGAAGCCGAGGACTTTCTGGATGTGGTGCGTCAGGCGGCGCCCGAGGGACCGTTGGCTCTGGCCGGCTTCTCCTTTGGGGCCTTCGTCACGAGCCAGGCGCTGGCCAGCCTGTGGGGCGAGCGCGCCATCGAGCGCGTGGTGTTGGTGGGCACGGCGGCCAGCCGCTTCAGCGTGGCCCCGGTGCCGCCCGAGGCGCACGAGCGCACCCTGGTCGTGCATGGCGAACAGGACGACACGGTGCCGCTGGCCGCCGTGATGGACTGGGCGCGCCCCCAGATACTCCCTGTGACAGTCGTTCCCGGTGGGGGGCATTTCTTTCACGGACAATTGCCGCTTTTGAAAAACCTGGTGACCCGCCACCTGCTGGCCGGGGCCTGACCTCCTGCAGCTTCTGGGCATGCCGCGCAGGCTGCTCGCCGCTTTTTGCTGCTTTCTGTCGCCTTCTTTCTTTTTCTCACCTGAATGCCCGTTTCCATGAAGTCCCTTTTGCCCACGCTGCGCTCCGTCCTCCTCGCCGCGGTGCTCGCGCCCGCCGCCCTGTGGGCGCAGGTGCAGGCCCCGCAGCCGCCCGAGATCGCCGCGCGCAACTACCTGTTGCTGGACATCACGGCCGGGCAGGTGCTGGCCGCCAAGGACATCGATGCGCCGGTGGAGCAGGCTTCGCTGACCAAGCTGATGACCGGCTACCTGGTGTTCGACGCCCTGCGCGCCAAGAAGGTCGCCCTGGACCAGAAGCTGCCCGTGAGCGTGCTGGCCTGGAAGATGCCCGGCTCGCGCATGTTCATCGACCCCAAGATGCAGGTGCCGGTGGATGACCTGATCAAGGGCATGATCGTCCAGTCGGGCAACGACGCCACCATGGCGCTGGCCGAAGGCGTGGGCGGCACGGTCGACAACTTCGTCAAGCTGATGAACGACCAGGCCAAGGCCCTGGGCATGAAGAATACCGCCTACAAGAACCCCGAGGGCCTGACCGAGCCCGGCCACACCACCACCGCGCGCGACCTGGGTGTGCTGGCCAGCCGGCTCATGAAGGACTTCCCGGAGTACATGCACTACTACGCGACGAAGCAGTACAGCTACCCGGGTACGCCGGTGTCCAACGGCAACAACCGCAACGCGCTGCTGTTCCGCGACCCGACGGTGGACGGCCTCAAGACCGGGCACACCGCCGCCGCCGGCTACTGCCTTGTGGCCACCTCCAAGCGCGATTTTCCCAATGTCGGCCAACGCCGCCTGCTGTCCATCGTGCTGGGCGCCGCCAGCGAGAACGCCCGCGCCAATGAAAGCCAGAAGCTGCTGAACTGGGGCTACACGGCCTTCGAGGCCGTCAAGCTGTTCGATGCCGGCCAGCCCGTGGCGACCCCCGCCGTCTGGAAAGGCACGGAAAACACCCTCAAGATCGGCCGCGGCGAAGCCATCGTGGTGGCCGTGCCTTCGGGCAGCGGCGGCAAGATCAAGACCGAGATCGCCCGCCCAGATCCGCTGGTTGCCCCTTTTACCAAGGGCCAGGCCGTGGGTACGCTGAAGGTGGTGCTGGGTGACCAGGCGCTGGCCGAAGTGCCGCTGGTGGCGCTGGATGGGGTCGAGCAGGCCGGTATCATGGGCCGCGCCTGGGACTCCATCCGCCTCTGGATAAAGTAAGGCACAACCCCCTGAGGCGCTCACGCGCCTTCACCCCGTCTCTCGAATGGCTGCACCATTCGGGAAGGGGTGCAGCCCGTGCGGCGGGGCGGCCATTGCACGGCTGCCCTGGCATGGGCCGAGCGCTTTCAATGTCCATCGGCGAAGCATCGCACGCTGGCTGTGCCCAATTTGCCCCAGTCTTCTGTAGACCCTTCCAGGGGGAAAGTTGCATGGTGCTTGCCTGGTGGGGCTCATGCTGCTACATTAGAAGGCTTTTCGGAAATTCCGAAGGGTTTCACGTTTTCGTTTTTTACGTTTAGGGACGTATTCATGCCAACCATCAATCAACTAGTCCGTCAGGGGCGCGAGGTCGAAAAGATCAAGTCCAAGAGCCCTGCGATGGAAAACTCTCCCCAGCGCCGCGGCGTGTGCACCCGTGTGTACACCACGACGCCAAAGAAGCCTAACTCCGCTCTGCGCAAGGTCGCCAAGGTTCGCCTGACCAACGGGTTCGAAGTCATTTCCTACATCGGCGGTGAAGGCCACAACCTGCAGGAACACAGCGTGGTGCTGGTTCGTGGCGGTCGTGTCAAGGACTTGCCCGGTGTGCGTTACCACATCGTGCGCGGTTCGCTCGACTTGCAAGGCGTGAAAGACCGCAAGCAGTCGCGCTCCAAGTACGGTGCCAAGAAGCCAAAGGCCAAGTAAGCCCTGGCGGTTGTGTCTCCATCGGTGTTTGATTCGCCTGGCAGGCGCAGTCAAACGAAGTGACCCCAAGCGCGGAGTGTTCCGTGTGGGTCGAGTAAGTGGGGTTCTGAATGAATCTCGCGGTGTCTGAAAAGATGCCAACTGAAGCAATATGAGGTGAAAAATGCCACGTCGTCGCGAAGTCCCCAAACGTGAAATCCTGCCGGATCCCAAGTTCGGCAATGTAGAGCTGTCCAAATTCATGAACGTGATCATGGAAGGCGGCAAGAAAGCTGTTGCAGAACGCATCATTTACGGTGCCCTGGAACTGATCGAGAAGAAGCACCCTGACAAGGACCCGCTGGAAGCGTTCACCGTTGCCATCAACAACGTGAAGCCCATGGTCGAAGTGAAGTCCCGCCGCGTCGGCGGTGCCAACTACCAGGTGCCCGTCGAAGTGCGCCCTGTCCGTCGCCTGGCCCTGTCCATGCGCTGGATCAAGGAAGCCGCCCGCAAGCGCGGCGAAAAGTCGATGGCCCAGCGTCTGGCCAACGAACTGCTCGAGGCCACCGAAGGCCGTGGTGGTGCCATGAAGAAGCGTGACGAAGTTCACCGTATGGCCGAAGCCAACAAGGCATTCAGCCACTTCCGCTTCTAAATCGACGAACTGCTTTCGTCGCCAAGCGCAAGGCTGCCGGCATTTTTGCCTGCAGCCTTGTGGCGATTGAGGCGGTCACAAAATTGACGGGTTGCAGCGCCACAATGCTGGGCCCCTCCCCCGAATAACACGACCCATCCAAGGATCCACCATGGCTCGCAAGACTCCCATCGAGCGCTACCGCAATATCGGTATCTCGGCCCACATTGACGCTGGCAAGACCACGACCACCGAACGCATCCTGTTCTACACGGGCGTGAGCCACAAGATTGGTGAAGTGCACGATGGCGCTGCCACCATGGACTGGATGGAACAGGAGCAAGAGCGCGGCATCACGATCACCTCGGCTGCCACGACCTGCTTCTGGAAGGGTATGGACAACTCCTACCCCGAGCACCGTTTCAACATCATCGACACCCCCGGCCACGTGGACTTCACCATCGAAGTGGAACGTTCGATGCGCGTGCTCGACGGCGCCTGCATGGTGTATTGCGCCGTGGGCGGCGTGCAGCCCCAGTCGGAAACCGTCTGGCGCCAGGCCAACAAGTACAAGGTGCCACGCCTGGCCTTTGTGAACAAGATGGACCGTACCGGTGCCAACTTCTTCAAGGTCTATGACCAGATGAAGCTGCGCCTGAAGGCCAACCCCGTGCCCGTGGTGATCCCGATCGGCGCAGAAGACACCTTCACCGGCGTGGTTGACCTGCTCAAGATGAAGGCCATCATCTGGGACGAAGCATCCCAGGGCATGAAGTTCAGCTACGAAGAAATTCCGGCCGAGCTGCTGGCCTCCGCCAAGGAATGGCGCGAAAAGATGGTCGAAGCTGCGGCTGAAGCCTCTGAAGAGCTGATGAACAAGTACCTGGAAGAGGGCGACCTCTCCGAGGACGAGATCAAGTTCGGCCTGCGCACCCGTACCATCGCCACGGAAATCCATCCGATGCTGTGCGGCACCGCGTTCAAGAACAAGGGTGTGCAGCGCATGCTCGACGCCGTGATCGACTACCTGCCCGCGCCTACGGACATCGCAGACGTGACCGGTACCGATGAAGACGAAAATCCCGTGACCCGCAAGGCGGATGACGGCGAGAAGTTCTCGGCCCTGGCATTCAAGCTGATGACCGACCCGTTCGTCGGCCAGTTGACCTTCGTGCGCGTGTACTCCGGCGTGCTCACCAAGGGCGACACCGTCTACAACCCCATCAAGGGCAAGAAAGAACGCATTGGCCGTATCGTGCAGATGCACGCCAACGAGCGCCAGGAAGTCGAAGAAATCCGCGCCGGCGACATCGCTGCCTGCGTGGGCCTGAAGGACGTGACGACCGGCGAAACGCTGAGCGACATCGACTCCCAGATCATTCTGGAGCGCATGGTGTTCCCTGAGCCTGTGATCACGCAGGCTGTGGAACCCAAGACCAAGGCCGACCAGGAAAAGATGGGCATCGCCCTGCAACGCCTGGCTGCCGAAGATCCATCGTTCCGCGTGAAGACCGACGAAGAGTCGGGCCAGACCCTGATCGCCGGCATGGGCGAGCTGCATCTGGAAATCATCGTCGACCGCATGAAGCGTGAATTCGGTGTGGAAGCCAACGTGGGCAAGCCCCAGGTGGCTTACCGCGAAACCATCCGCAAGACGGTGGAAGAGGCCGAAGGCAAGTTCGTGCGCCAGTCCGGCGGCAAGGGCCAGTACGGTCACGTCGTGCTCAAGATCGAACCCAACGAAGTGGGCAAGGGCATCGAGTTCGTCGACGCCATCAAGGGCGGTGTGGTTCCTCGCGAATTCATCCCGGCCGTGGAAAAGGGTATCAACGAAGCCGTGACGCAAGGCGTCCTGGCCGGCTACCCCGTGGTGGACGTCAAGGTCACGCTGCACTTCGGTTCGTACCACGATGTGGACTCGAACGAACTGGCGTTCAAGATGGCTGCCATCTTCGGCTTCAAGGAAGGCTGCCGCAAGGCCAACCCGGTCATCCTGGAACCCATGATGGCCGTGGAAGTGGAAACGCCTGAAGACTACGCCGGCAACGTGATGGGCGATCTGTCCTCGCGTCGCGGCATGGTGCAAGGCATGGAAGACATTCCTGGCGGTGGCAAGGCCATCCGCGCCGAAGTGCCCCTGTCGGAAATGTTCGGCTACTCGACCACGCTGCGCTCGGCCACGCAAGGCCGCGCCACGTACTCGATGGAATTCAAGCACTACAGCGAAGCGCCTCGCAACGTGTCGGAAGCCATCATGGCTGCCCGCGCCAAGTAAGCAGTTCGCAGGGACTGCCGCCAGCACCTGGTTTCAGGTGCCGGCGGCACCACCCTCCCCACGCAAGATTTTTGCAGTCTGCGATCCGGTGCCGCCCCGTTGCCTGTGCAGGGCGAACCAGCAATCGGATGCAGACGTTAAACCACAACACAGGCATCGCTCTTTGGAGAATTGAAAAATGGCAAAAGGTAAATTCGAACGCACCAAGCCCCACGTCAACGTGGGCACGATCGGCCACGTGGACCATGGCAAGACGACCCTGACGGCGGCCATCGCCACGGTGCTGTCTTCCAAGTTCGGCGGCGAAGCCAAGGCATACGACCAGATCGACGCAGCACCTGAAGAAAAGGCCCGCGGCATCACGATCAACACCGCACACGTGGAATACGAAACGGCCAACCGCCACTACGCCCACGTGGACTGCCCAGGCCACGCCGACTATGTGAAGAACATGATCACCGGCGCTGCCCAGATGGACGGCGCCATTCTGGTGTGCTCGGCCGCCGACGGCCCCATGCCCCAGACCCGTGAGCACATCCTGCTGGCCCGCCAGGTGGGTGTTCCTTACATCATCGTGTTCCTGAACAAGTGCGACATGGTGGACGACGAAGAGCTGCTGGAACTCGTCGAGATGGAAGTGCGCGAACTCCTGGACAAATACAACTTCCCAGGCGACGACACCCCGATCATCCGCGGTTCCGCCAAGCTCGCCCTGGAAGGCGACAAGGGTGTCCTGGGTGAAGAAGCCATCATGAAGCTGGCCGACGCACTGGACAACTACATCCCCACGCCAGAGCGCGCTGTGGACGGCGCCTTCCTGATGCCAGTGGAAGACGTGTTCTCGATCTCTGGCCGCGGCACCGTGGTGACCGGCCGTATCGAGCGCGGTATCGTCAAGGTCGGCGAAGAAATCGAAATCGTCGGCATCAAGGACACCGTCAAGACCACCTGCACCGGCGTGGAAATGTTCCGCAAGCTGCTGGACCAGGGCCAGGCTGGCGACAACGTTGGCCTGCTGCTGCGCGGCACCAAGCGTGAAGACGTGGAGCGCGGCCAAGTGCTGTGCAAGCCCGGCTCGATCAAGCCACACACCCACTTCACGGCTGAAGTGTATGTGCTGAGCAAGGACGAAGGCGGCCGCCACACCCCGTTCTTCAACAACTACCGTCCCCAGTTCTACTTCCGCACGACCGACGTCACCGGCGCCATCGAGCTGCCAGCGGACAAGGAAATGGTCATGCCAGGCGACAACGTGTCGATCACTGTGAAGCTGATCAACCCCATCGCCATGGAAGAAGGCCTGCGCTTCGCCATCCGTGAAGGCGGCCGTACCGTCGGCGCCGGCGTCGTGGCCAAGATCATCGCCTAATCGCTCAGTAGAACAACAAGGAACTTGACATGTCCAAGCAAAAAATCCGCATCCGCCTGAAGGCGTTTGACTACAAGCTGATCGACCAGTCCGCTGCCGAGATCGTTGACACCGCCAAGCGCACCGGCGCCATCGTCAAGGGTCCCGTGCCCCTGCCGACGCGCATGAAGCGTTTCGACATCCTGCGCTCGCCGCACGTCAACAAGACCAGCCGCGACCAGCTCGAAATCCGCACGCACCAGCGCCTGATGGACATCGTGGATCCTACCGACAAGACGGTTGACGCCCTGATGAAGCTCGACCTGCCTGCCGGCGTGGACGTCGAAATCAAGCTGCAGTAATGGTTGTTTCGAGGTGGCTTGCCACCTCGAATTGCCTCGAACAACGCGAACTTGCTTGAAAAAGCAGTTCGCGTTATACTTTAAGGCTTCGCTTTATTTGCGTGCACTCTTGGGTGCACGCGGGGCGAAGTTTTAATAACCCTCTTTCATGCACGCGAGTGCAACGCCGCAGCCAATTGAAGTTGCGGCGGTGGAAGTTTTGGAGAAACAAATGAGTCTGAGCAACTCCCTCGGGTTGCTGGGTCGCAAGGTGGGCATGATGCGTCTGTTCACCGATGACGGGGACGCAGTGCCTGTCACGGTGGTGGATGTGTCCAACAACCGCGTAACCCAGATCAAAACCCAAGAGAACGATGGCTACGTGGCCCTGCAGGTCACGTTCGGTTCGCGCAAAGCATCGCGCGTGACCAAGCCAGAAGCCGGTCACCTTGCCAAGGCAGGTGTGGAAGCCGGTGAAATCATCCAGGAATTCCGCGTGACCGCCGACACCGCTGCCCAGTACCAAGCTGGCGCATCGGTCGTTGTGACGTCCGTGTTTTCCGTGGGCCAGAAGGTCGACGTGCAAGGCACCTCGATCGGTAAAGGCTACGCCGGCACCATCAAGCGCCACAACATGAAGTCGCAACGCGCGTCGCACGGTAACAGCCGTTCGCACAACGTTCCCGGCTCCATTGGTATGGCGCAGGATCCAGGCCGCGTGTTCCCTGGCAAGCGGATGACGGGCCACCTCGGCGATGTCACCAAGACCACGCAAAACCTCGATGTGATCCGCATCGACGAAGCGCGTCAACTGCTCTTGATCAAGGGCGCTATTCCGGGCTCCAAGGGTGGGTTCGTGACGGTGCGTCCAGCGGTCAAGGCCAAAGCCTCCAAAGGAGCGAACTAATGCAGCTCGAACTCCTGAATGACCAAGGCCAGGGCGCGTCCAAGTTGGACGTTCCTGAGACCGTGTTCGGTCGTGAATACAACGAAGATCTGGTGCACCAGATCGTCGTGGCTTACCAAGCCAACGCCCGCCAGGGCACCCGTGCGCAGAAGGACCGTGAACAAGTCCGCCACTCGACCAAGAAGCCTTTCAAGCAAAAGGGTACGGGTAACGCACGTGCAGGTATGACCTCGTCGCCACTGTGGCGCGGGGGCGGTCGGATTTTCCCGAACATGCCTGACGAAAACTTCACGCAAAAGATCAACAAGAAGATGTACCGCGCCGGCATGTCTGCGATTTTCTCGCAGCTGGCCCGCGAAGGCCGTCTGGCGGTGGTCGACTCGCTGAAGCTTGACTCGCCCAAGACCAAGGTCCTGGCCGACAAGTTCAAGGCGATGAACCTGCAATCGGTGATGGTGATCTCCGAGGAAGTGGACGAAAACCTGTACCTGGCTTCGCGCAATCTGGTGAACGTGCTCGTCGTCGAGCCCCGTTACGCCGACCCCGTGTCGCTGGTCCGTTTCAAGAAAGTGCTCGTCACCAAGGGTGCAATCGACAAACTCAAGGAGATGTTCGCATGAGCACACTCAAGTTTGACGAAGGTCGTCTGATGCAAGTGCTGGTCGCTCCCATCGTGTCCGAAAAGGCCACCATGGTTGCCGAGAAGTCCAATGCTGTGACGTTCAAGGTGCTGCAGAACGCAACCAAGCCAGAAATCAAGGCCGCTGTGGAATTGATGTTCAAGGTCGAGGTCAAGGGCGTTTCTGTGGTGAACACCAAAGGCAAGACCAAGCGTTTTGGCAAGACCATCGGCCGCCGCGACAACGTTCGCAAGGCTTATGTCACGCTGCAACCAGGTCAAGAGCTGAACCTCTCCGGGGAGGCCGCGTAATCATGGCTGTCATCAAGATGAAACCCACTTCGCCCGGCCAACGTGCCGTGGTGAAGGTCACGCGTGACCACCTGTACAAGGGTGAAGCGTACGCCCCCCTGCTGGAACCCCAGTTCCAGAAGGCCGGCCGTAACAACAACGGTCACATCACCACCCGCCACAAGGGCGGTGGCCACAAGCACCACTACCGTGTGGTGGACTTCAAGCGCAACAAGGACGGCATTCCAGCCAAGGTCGAGCGCATTGAGTACGATCCAAACCGTACGGCCCACATCGCTCTGGTGTGCTATGCCGACGGCGAGCGTCGCTACATCATCGCTCCCCGCAACCTGGAAGTGGGCGCAACCCTGCTGTCCGGTTCGGAAGCCCCGATCCGCGCTGGCAACACGCTGCCTATCCGCAACATCCCTGTGGGTTCGACCATCCACTGCATCGAGCTCAAGCCCGGTGCCGGTGCTCAGATCGCCCGCTCGGCTGGTGCTTCGGCAACCCTGCTGGCCCGCGAAGGTACCTACGCTCAAGTGCGCATGCGCTCGGGTGAAGTGCGCAAGATCCACATCGAATGCCGCGCCACCATTGGCGAAGTGGCCAACGAAGAACACAGCCTGCGCCAACTCGGCAAGGCCGGTGTGAAGCGCTGGATGGGTATTCGTCCTACGGTTCGCGGCGTTGCCATGAACCCAGTGGATCACCCTCACGGTGGTGGCGAAGGCCGCACCGGCGAAGGCCGCCATGCAGTCGATCCTTGGGGCAATCTGACCAAGGGTTATCGCACCCGTAACAACAAGCGCACACAGATCATGATCGTGTCGCGTCGCAAGAAGTAAGGGGTAACAGATGACTCGCTCTCTCAAAAAGGGTCCATTTGTTGACCATCACCTGCTGGCCAAGGTCGAAAAGGCCGTTGCCACCAAGGATAAGAAGCCAGTGAAGACCTGGTCGCGTCGCTCCATGGTTCTGCCCGATTTCATCGGTCTGACCATCGCCGTGCACAACGGCAAGCAGCACGTACCTGTCTACGTTACCGACCAGATGGTGGGCCACAAGCTCGGCGAATTCGCCCTGACGCGCACCTTCAAGGGTCACCCCGCTGACAAAAAAGTCAAGAAATAAGGAACGACCATGTCTGAAACACGTGCAGTCCTCCGGGGCGTCCGTCTGTCGGTCGACAAGGGCCGTCTGGTCGCTGACTTGATCCGCGGCAAGAAGGTGGACCAGGCTCTGAACATCCTGAACTTCACGCAGAAAAAAGCTGCGGGAATCGTCAAGAAGGTTCTGGAGTCCGCCATCGCCAACGCTGAGCACAACGACGGCGCTGACATCGACGAACTGAAGGTCAAGACCATCTACGTCGAGCAAGGCACCACGCTCAAGCGCTTCACCGCGCGCGCCAAAGGCCGCGGCAATCGCATCAGCAAGCCCACGTGCCATGTGTACGTGACGGTTGGCAACTAAAGGCTCGGAAGACTATGGGACAAAAAATCCATCCTACCGGCTTCCGCCTTGCGGTCAGCCGCAACTGGTCCAGCCGTTGGTACGCCAGCAACCGCGACTTCGCGGGCATGCTGGCCGAAGACATCAAGGTGCGCGAGTACCTGAAGGCCAAGCTCAAGAACGCCGCCGTGTCGCGCATCCTGATCGAGCGCCCCGCCAAGAACGCCCGCATCACCATCTACTCGGCTCGTCCTGGTGTGGTGATCGGCAAGAAGGGTGAAGACATCGAGAACCTCAAGAAGGAACTCGCTCTTCGCCTGGGCGTGCCTGTCGCAGTGAACATCGAAGAAGTGCGCAAGCCCGAAATCGATGCCAAGCTGATCGCCGACAGCATCACGCAGCAGCTCGAAAAGCGGATCATGTTCCGCCGTGCCATGAAGCGCGCCATGCAGAACGCCATGCGTCTGGGTGCCCAGGGCATCAAGATCATGTCGTCCGGCCGTCTGAACGGTATCGAAATCGCCCGCTGCGAGTGGTACCGTGAAGGCCGCGTGCCACTTCACACGCTGCGCGCCGACATCGACTACGGCACCTCCGAAGCCAAGACCACCTACGGTGTGATCGGCGTCAAGGTCTGGGTCTACAAGGGCGATACGCTGGGTCGTAACGACCTGCCTGCCGTGGAAACCCCACGTCCAGACGAAGAACGCCGCCCACGCGGTCCACGCCGTGATGGCCGCCCAGGTGGCGACCGTCCAGGTGCTGGCCGTGGAGGCCCACGTCGTCCAGCCGGTGTGAACACCGGTCCGGCCGACGGCAGCGACAAGCCAGTGGAAGCTGGTGGCGCTGATAACACCGCCGTTAAGCGCGTACGCAAAGTCGCCGCGCCCGCTACAGCAGCGGACGGAAAAGGAGAATAAGTATGCTGCAACCTGCTCGCCGCAAATACCGCAAGGAGCAAAAGGGCCGTAACACCGGTGTCGCAACGCGGGGTGCTTCCGTTGCTTTCGGTGATTTCGGTCTGAAGTGCACCGACCGTGGCCGCCTGACGGCCCGCCAGATCGAGGCTGCACGCCGTGCAATCTCCCGCCACGTGAAGCGTGGTGGCCGCATCTGGATCCGCGTGTTCCCGGACAAGCCAATCTCTACCAAGCCCGCAGAAGTGCGTATGGGTAACGGTAAGGGCAACCCCGAGTACTACGTGGCCGAGATCCAGCCCGGCAAGATCGTGTTCGAGATCGTCGGCGTGCCCGAAGAACTGGCCCGTGAAGCGTTCCGCCTGGCTGCGGCCAAGCTGCCGCTGCGCACCACGTTCGTCAGCCGCCACATTGGCTCGTAATTCAGGAGAACAAGCAATGAAGACTACTGAACTGCGCCAAAAAGACGTTGCCGGCATCGAAGGCGAAATCAAGGCTCTGCAGAAGGCCCACTTCGGCCTGCGCATGCAGAAGGCTACCCAGCAGTTGGCCAACACCAACACGCTGCGTACCACCCGCCGCGATATCGCCCGTGCAAAAACCATCCTTGCTGAAAAGCAAGCCGCCAAGTAAGGAGCCGACATGACGGAAGCTAAAAAATCCCTCAAGCGCACCTTGATTGGCAAGGTGGTCAGCGACAAGCGCCAGAAGACCGTGACCGTGCTGATCGAGCGCCGTGTGAAGCACGAGCTCTACGGCAAGATCGTGGGCAAGTCGAGCAAGTACCACGCCCATGATGAAAATGGCGAGTACAAGCTGGGCGACGTGATCGAAATCACCGAGAGCCGTCCGCTCTCCAAGACCAAGAACTGGGTTGCCACCCGCTTGGTGCAAAAGGCCGGCCTGCTCTAAGCCCTCCCGGCTTGTTGGCAGCACTGCCCTCCAAAACGACCCACAATGTGGGTCGTTTTGCTTTTGGGGCCTGCGTTTTGTGCGCTCTGCCCCGGGCATGCGGATACCACCCCAACAACCCTAGGAGAGATCAATGATCAAAGTCGGTGACACCCTGCCAGCCAGCACCCTGATGGAATACTCGGAAGTCGAGGGCGAAGGCTGCTCCATTGGCCCGAACCCGGTGCCGGTGGACAAGGCCACGGCGGGCAAGACCATTGCCCTGTTCGCACTGCCCGGCGCCTTCACGCCCACCTGCTCGGCCAAGCACGTGCCCGGCTATCTGGAAAAGGTGGACGAGTTCAAGGCCGCCGGCGTGGACGAGATCTGGTGCGTGAGCGTGAACGATGCCTTCGTGATGGGCGCCTGGGCGCGCGACCAGAAGACCGATGGCAAGGTGCGCATGCTCGGTGACGGCGACGCCACCTTCGCCAAGGCCACCGGCCTGACGCTGGACCTCAATGGCAAGGGCCTGGGCCTGCGCAGCAACCGCTACTCGATGCTGGTGCGCGACGGCAAGGTCGTCACGCTGAACATCGAAGCCCCGGGCAAGTTCGAAGTCAGCGACGCAGACACCCTGCTGGCCCAGGCCAAGGCGTGATCCACTTCCGGCCCTGGGCAGCACCTGCTGCGACGGGGCCGGCGGCGTTCAGGAGATATCCGCCTTGAGGTAGTGCGACCCTGCAATGGGGTTGTGGTAGTAGGGCGGAATCTCCTCGAACCCCAGGTCCGTGTAGAGCGCGCGGGCAGATTCCATGCCATCGAGCGTATCGAGCAGCACGCAGGCGTAGCCCGCGCGGCGCGCCTGGTCGAGCATGGCTTCGGCCAACTCGCGGCCCAGGCCGAAGCCGCGGAAGGCCTTGCGCACGTACAGGCGCTTCATCTCGCTGGCATTGGGGTAGTCGGCAGCATCCAGCGGCCGCAGGGCGCAGCAACCGGCGATGGCGCCATCCACCTGGGCCAGCAGCAGGTGCCCGCGTGGGGCAGCGTAGTCGCCCGGCAGGCTGGCCAGCTCGGCCTCGAAATCCTGGAACGCAAGGTCCACCCCCAGGGTCGCGGCATACTCTCGGAAAATCTCGCGGACCGTCTCCATCTCGGCGGCAGACGACGGGTTCAGCAAGGTGACGGCAGGCTTGTCCAAGGCGCGAATTCAGGAAATGCAGGAATCCGCAGTGTAGCGGCTCGCACTCAGAACGCGCTCAGGGTGGACACCCACCACGCCACTCCAGCGCCCACACCCAGTGCGACCAGGGCCAGGGCGCGGGTGGCGAGGTCGTCGCGAGATGGCGCCACGGGCTGGGGCAATTCCTTGTCACCATGCAGCATGGGCGCCACCAGCCGGTGCTTGCGCACCAGCACATAGAAACCGATGGCCAGGACATGCAACGCCACCAGGCCCAGCACCAGGTACTGGCCGATCTCCTTGTGGTAACCCGTGGCCTGGCCCACGACCGCATTGGAGACAAAGCGGGTCAGCGGCCCTGAAAAGGCGATCTCATCGTCGCTGAGCAGGCCGGTGCCCACTTGTGCCACCAGCACCGCAAGCAGGGCGAAGACCGAGAGCGCGCCCAGTGGGCTGTGGCCCACACCGTCCTCGGGGTGGCCCGCTCCGCGCAGGTAGCGCACCAGACGCACCGGCGAGTACAGGAAGGCGCCAAACCGCGACCAGCGCCCGCCCACCAGGCCCCATACCAGGCGAAAGACCAGCAGCGCCAGCACCACATAGCCCAGGCGCAGGTGCCAGACCATGGCGTTGCCGCCCACCTTGGCGGTGACCACCAGGGCGATCACGCTGGCGGCCAGGGCCCAGTGGAAGAGGCGGGTGGGCAGATCCCAGATGCGGACGGTGTGTGTCATGGTCGTGGTCCGGCGCTTGCCGTGTCGTGGGGGTGTCGTTGGCCGCATTGTGCGCGAGATGGCCGGCGCCGCCAACGCGCACCGGCAGGCATGCCAAAACCGCCGCAAAGCGGCATACTGGCGGCGGCTGGTTGGTTTTTGCTCCCCACGATAAAAGGAAACATCCGATGAAAACCCTCGCTGTAGTCGCCTTTGCCGCGGCCGTCGTCACCCTGTCGGCGCCCGCATCTGCCCAGTTTGCCAAACCCGAAGACGCCATCAAATACCGCCAGAGCGCGCTGTTCGTGATGGGCCAGCATTTCGGACGCCTGGGTGCCATGGCCAATGGCCGCATCCCCTTCGACGCCAAGGCGGCGCAGGAAAATGCGGACGTGGTCGCCGAAATGGCCAAGCTGCCCTGGGCCGCTTTCGGTGCCGGCACCGACAAGGGTGCACCGACCAAGGCGCTGCCAGAGATCTGGACCCAACAGGCCAAGTTCAAGGAGCATTCCGACAAGCTGGAAGCCGAGACCGTCAAGCTCGCCGCAGCCGCCAAGACCGGCAACCTTGACAACCTGAAGACTGCCTTCGGCTCGGCCGCCAATTCCTGCAAGGCCTGCCACGACAACTACCGCGCCAAGTGAAGCCGGCCGCTGCAGCGGCCCCAAAGCAAAAAGCCTCTTCCAGATAGAAGAGGCTTTTTTGCGTTGCGAGAGACCCGTTCAGGTCTCGGCGAGCAGCTTCTCGATCAACTGGTGCAGTTCCGGGAAGTTGGGGGCGCCCACATAGGTCTTCACGATCTCGCCGCGCTTGTTGACGATGAAGGTCGAGGGCGTGAGCCGCACGTCGCCCCAGGCCTGGGCCACGGCGCCGGTGTTGTCGATGGCCACCTTAAAGGGCAGCTTGCGCGTTTCGGCAAAGTTCACCACGTAGCTCGGCGGGTCGTAGCTCATGGCCACGGCCAGTGTTTCGAAGCCCTTGGGCTGGTATTTCTTGTAGGTGGCAATGATCTCGGGCATCTCGGCCACGCAGGTGGTGCAGCTCGTGGCCCAGAAGTTCACCAGTGTCACCTTGCCGCGCAGGTCGGCCGTCGATTGGCGCGAGCCGTCAAGCAGCACGAAAGTGGACTCGGGCGCCGCAGAGCGGCCCGTGTCCAGGTACACGTAGGCGCCCACGGCGGCAAAAGCCACCACCGCTGCCCCTGCTGCCCATTGCTTGATACCCATGGCGTCATCCCATCCCGGAAGTGCGGGCTCCAACCCGCACGGTATTGTGCCGGACAAGGCTCCCGCCTGCCGGCTGGCCTGTCCACTGCGGTGATGGAGTGCGGGTCGGTGCAAAAGTTCTCCCTTCCCGGGCTCCGCGCACGAAATATCCGGCCACTGCCGATAATGGGCCCATGAACTGGACATTGACCGGCGCCGCCAGCGCCCTCTTGGGACTGGCCGCATGCAGCCCGGCACTCAACTGGCGCAGCGTGGCCCTGCCCGAAGCCGCCCTCACCATCACGCTGCCCTGCAAGCCCGACCATGCCACGCGCAAGGTGGAGCTGGCGGGCACGCCGGTCGACCTGTCCATGGTCGGCTGCGAGGCCGACGGCGCGACCTTTGCCGTGTCCCACGCCACGCTGGCCGACCCGGCGCAGACCGGCGTGGCGCTGGCCCACTGGCGCGCGGCCGTGCTGGCGCGCCTGGGTGGAGCGCAGGCCCAGGCCAGCGAGGTTCCGTTTGTGCCCCGCAATGCCCTGCCGCTGCCCCAATCGGTGCGCACCGTGGCCCAGGGGAAGGGGCCCGATGGGCAGGCCGTCACCGCGCAGGCGGTCTGGTTTGCCCGCACCGTGGGGCCGCAGATGCAGCTGTACCACGCCGTGGTCTATACACCCAGGCCCCGCCCCGAGGTGGCCGATACCTTCTTTAGCGGGCTGGTGTTGCCATGAGCGCCAGTGTGCTGCCACGGCGCGCGGCCGTCATCGTCTTCCTGGCCTTCGCGTTCGCCTACTTCCTCTCGGCCCTGCTGCGCGCCGTCACGGCCACGCTGGCGCCCACGCTGTCGCAGGAGTTCACGCTGCACGCCAGCGACCTGGGTCTGCTGGCGGGCGGCTACTTCCTGGGATTTTCTGCCACGCAGTTGCCGCTCGGTACCTGGCTGGACCGGCATGGCCCGCAAAAGGTGCTGCTCGGATTTCTGGGCGTGGCTGTCGCCGGCTGCCTGGTGTTCTCGATGGCCACGGGGTTCTCGGGCCTGCTGGCGGGGCGCGTGCTGTGCGGCGCGGGCGTGAGCGCCTGCCTGATGGCGCCGCTTACCGGCTACCGCCGCTGGTTCGATGCCACGGCGCAGATGCGCGCCAACTCCTGGATGCTGATGACGGGCTCGCTGGGCATGGTGGCCTCCACCCTGCCGGTGCAGTGGGCCGTGCCGCTGGTGGGCTGGCGCCCGCTGTTCTGGGGGCTGGCCGTGCTGATCGGCGTGGCCATGGTGGGCATTGCGCTATGGGTGCCGCGCTGGCATGCGGCCACCCCGGTTGCGGGTGCCGGTGCCTCGCCCGCGCCGGGGGGCTACGCCATGGTCTGGCGCCATCCGTACTTTCAGCGCATGGCCCCGCTGGGCTTCTTCGTCTACGGCGGCATGGTGGCCATGCAGACCCTGTGGGCGGGCCCCTGGATGCAGCAGGTGGCCGGCTACAGCGCGCTCGAGTCGGCCACCGGCCTCTTCTGGATCAACCTTTCCATGCTGTGCACCTTCTGGACCTGGGGCATGGTCAACCCCTGGCTGCTGCGCCACGGCCTCGGGGCCGACCGGCTCATCCTCGCGGGCCTGCCGCTGTCCCTTCTCATCCTGCTGGCTATCATCGTCGCCGGGCCTGCGGCGGGGGGCGCGGCGTGGGCACTGTTCTGCGTGTCGTGCACCTTCGTTTCGCTCTCGCAACCGGCAGTGGGCATGGCCTTTCCGCAGGCCCTGGCGGGGCGTGCGCTGTCGGCCTTCAACCTGGTGATCTTTGCCGGCGTGTTCGTGGTGCAGTGGGGCATTGGCCTGGCGGTGGATGCATTTGCCGCCGCCGGCCTGTCCACGACGGCCTCGTTCCAGGCGGCCATGGGGGTGTTCCTGGTGTGCAACACGGGGTCCTACCTCTGGTTCGCCCTGCGGGGGCAGCGCCATAATGCGCTTCAAACCTCTGTCCCATGAGCACCAGCATCCTGATCATCGCCCACGCCCCTTTGGCACATGCCCTGCGCGAATGTGTGCTGCACGTGTTTGCCGACTGTGGCGACAGCGTGGCCGCACTCGATGTGCAGCCCAATGAGCGGCCCGAGGAGTCCCTGGCCCAGGCGCGTATCCTGCTGGAGCAATTGGGGCCCGACTCCACCCTGGTGCTGACCGACGTGTTCGGCGCCACCCCCTGCAACGTGGCGCAGCGCCTGGTGGACGGTGTGCGCTCGCGTTTGGTCACAGGGGTCAATCTTCCGATGCTGCTGCGTGCCGTGAGCTACCGTGCAGAGCCCCTTGATTCGGTCGTCACCCGCGCGGTGGTGGGCGGCACGCAAGGGGTGATGCAGGTGGCCATCGCCGCGCCGCAGAACCAGTCCCGACGCAACCGACATGATCAAGACTCGTACGACCATCAGCAATAAACTGGGCCTGCACGCCCGCGCCTCGGCCAAGCTCACCAAGCTGGCCGGCAGCTTCCCCTGCGACGTTTTCATGAGCCGTGGCGACCGCCGCATCAATGCCAAGAGCATCATGGGGGTCATGATGTTGGCTGCCGGTATCGGCACCGAGGTCGAGGTGGAGACGAATGGCGAGCGCGAGCAGGAGGCGATGGATGCCCTGCTGGCGCTGATCGCTGACAAGTTCGGCGAAGGCGAGTAAGCGCGCCATGGCCGCAACAGCAACGCCGGATCTAGAAAGGGATTCCCGATGACCTTTGCCGTCCACGGTCTGGCGGTGGCACGCGGCATTGCCATCGGCCGTGCCGTGCTCGTGGCTTCGAGCCGCGTGGACGTGGCCCACTACTTCATACAGCCCGAGCAGATACCGGCCGAGATCGAGCGCGTGCGCCAGGGCCGCAATGCGGTGGTCGAGGAGCTGCAGCGCCTGCAGACCGACATGCCCGCCGACGCCCCGCACGAACTCACCGCGCTGCTCGACGTGCACCTGATGCTGCTGCAGGACGAGGCCCTCACCGGTGGCGTCAAGCACTGGATCACCGAGCGCCTGTACAACGCAGAGTGGGCGCTCACCACCCAGCTCGAAGTGATTGCGCGCCAGTTTGACGAGATGGAGGACGAGTACCTGCGCGAGCGCAAGGCCGACCTGGAGCAGGTGGTCGAGCGCATCCTGCGCTACATGAAGGGCGTGGCCAGCCCCGTGGCCCCGCCGGCCAGCAGCCCGCGCCGCAAGACCCAGCAGGACCTGCTGCTCGACGACACGGTGGACGTACCCCTGGTGCTGGTGGCGCACGACCTGTCGCCAGCCGACATGCTGCAGTTCAAGCAGAGCGTGTTCGCCGGCTTCGTGACCGACGTGGGCGGCAAGACCTCGCACACCGCCATCGTCGCGCGCAGCATGGACATTCCCGCCGTGGTCGGCGCGCGCGCGGCCAGTCAACTGGTGCGCCAGGACGACTGGGTCATCATCGACGGCGATGCCGGCGTGATCATCGTCGACCCCTCGCCCATCATCCTGGCCGAATACGGCTTTCGCCAACGCCAGACCGAGCTCGAACGCGAGCGCCTGTCGCGCCTGCGGCACACGCCGGCCGTCACCATCGACGGCCACCGCATCGAACTGCTGGCCAACATCGAGCAGCCCGGCGATGCCGTGGGTGCGGTGCGCGCCGGCGCCGTGGGTGTGGGCCTGTTCCGCAGTGAATTCCTGTTCATGGGGCGCACCGGCAACCTGCCGGGCGAGGACGAGCAGTACCGCGCCTACCGCGAGGCCCTGGACGGCATGCAGGGCCTGCCGGTCACCATCCGCACCATCGACGTGGGGGCCGACAAGCCACTGGACAACAAGGTCCACAAGGACACGCACCTGAACCCCGCACTGGGCTTGCGCGCCATCCGCTGGAGCCTGGCCGACCCGGCCATGTTCCGCACCCAGCTGCGCGCCGTGCTGCGTGCGGCGGCGCATGGCAAGGTGAACCTGCTGTTCCCCATGCTGGCGCACACCAACGAAATCCACCAGACCCTGGCCCAGGTGGAGCTGGCGCGCGCCGAGCTCGACGCCCGGGGCGAGCCCTACGGCCCGATCCAGCTGGGCGCCATGATCGAGGTGCCGGCGGCGGCGCTGATGGTGCGCACCTTCCTGCGCTACTTCGATTTTCTGTCCATCGGCACCAATGACCTGATCCAGTACACCCTGGCCATCGACCGGGCCGACGAGGCGGTGGCGCACCTGTACGACCCGGTGCACCCGGCCGTGCTGCGCCTGGTGGCCGACGTGATCGCCGAAGGCGAGCGCCAGGGCAAGAGCGTCTGCGTCTGCGGCGAGACTGCCGGCGACGTGACCATGACACGCCTGCTGCTGGGCCTGGGCCTGCGCAGTTTTTCCATGCACCCCGCGCAGATCCTGGCCGTCAAGCAGGAAATCCTGCGCGCCGACACGCGCAAGCTCGTACCCTGGGCGCTGCAGGTGCTCGACGGCGAAGAGCCTGCGGCCTTGCTGGCATCCTAGAACTCTTGAATCAATAGCTACCAGCGCTCGCTGGAAAAGCGCTGGAGGTCGATTTGGCCCATACCCCGGTAGCAGCCCCCGCAGACGCGTCCCTCATCGACTCGCGCCAGGCCTTGCAGCGCCTGCTGGTCACCCTGGGCCTGGTGGTGCTGGGCAACAGCAGCATGTATGTCGTGTCGGTCGTGCTCCCGGCCGTGCAAAGCGAGTTCGGCGTTGGCCGTGCCAGCGCGTCGCTGCCCTACACCTTGATGATGGTCTGCCTGGGCCTGGGCGGGCTGCTCACGGGCAGGCTGGCGGACCGCCATGGCCTCACGCCCGTGCTTTGGCTGGGCGCGCTGGCCGTGCTCGGCGGCTTTGTGGGCGCGGCCTTTTCCGGCAGCATATGGGCCTTCGGCCTGGCGCACGCGGTGATGGGCTTCATCGGCAGCTCGGCCACCTTTGCCCCCCTGCTGGCCGACACGGCGCTGTGGTGGAACCGGCGGCGCGGCATTGCGGTGGCGGTGTGCGCCAGCGGCAACTATGTGGCGGGCGCGGTCTGGCCGCCCATCGTGCAGTACGGTGTCGACACCGTCGGCTGGAGGCCGACCTACATGGCACTGGGGGTCGTCTGCGGCCTGGGCATGCTCGCGCTGTCGCTGCGCATGCGCCAGCGCCCGCCGGCCATCCAGGCCGTGGCGGATGGAGCCCAGGCTGCCGCTGTGGACCACACGCGTCCCTTCGGCCTGCCGCCTGGCGCCGCGATGGCGCTGCTGTGCGTGGCCGGTGTGGCGTGCTGCGTCGCCATGGCCATGCCACAGGTCCACATCGTGGCCTATTGCACCGACCTGGGCTTCGGCGCCGCCCAGGGTGCGCAGATGCTGTCGCTCATGCTGGCCTGCGGCATCGTGAGCCGGCTGGTCTTCGGGCTGATCTGCGACCGCATCGGTGGCATCCGCACCTTGCTGCTGGGGTCTGCGCTGCAGGGCATCGCCCTGCTGCTATTTTTGCCCTATGACGGCCTGGTGCCGCTGTACGTGATCTCCGCGCTGTTCGGCCTGTTCCAGGGCGGCATCGTGCCGACCTACGCCATCATCGTGCGCGAGCACTTCGCGCCCGCACAGGCGAGCGTGCGGGTCGGCGCCGTCATCATGGCCACGCTCGTGGGCATGGCCCTGGGCGGCTGGCTGTCGGGCTTTATCTTCGACGTCACCGGCAGCTACCACGCCGCCTTCCTCAACGGCATCGGCTGGAACCTGCTGAACCTCTGCGTCACCGCCTGGCTCTTCCTGCGATTGCGCAGGGTGCGCGGGGAGGCCTCTACTTCGCCCGTACGCCGAGGATGGCCGCACTGATGATCAAGGCCGTGGCCAGCGCGATGCTCCTGCTGAACGCACGACCGCTCACCACGATCAGCAAGGCGGTCGAGGCCAGCGGCGTGATGTAGCTCAGGATGCCGATGTGCCGCGCATCGCCGAGCTTGAGCGCCTTATCCCAGAGGAAGAACGAGGCACCGAGCGGCCCCAGGCCCATCACGGCCAGCAGCAGCCAGTCGCGCGGTGCGAGGGTGGCCGCAGGCTCTAGCGCCACGTGGCACAGCAGCGAGAGCACGCCCGAGACCAGGCCGAACAGGCCGATGGCCGTGGTCGGAAAGGCCGCCACGCGCTTGGTCATCAGCGAATAGGTGGCCCAGATCAGCGCCGCCGCGAAGGCTGGTACATAGCCCCAGGCCAGGGTGCCGCTCAATTCGCGCCCGCCCACGATGGCGATGGCCGCGCCGCCAAAGCCCAGCAGTGCCGCCAGCACATGCGGCCAGCGCAGCCGGATGCCCGGCAGCACCACGGGCGACAGCACCACGATGAACAGCGGCCACAGGTAGTTGACCAGGTTGGCCTCCACCGGCGGTGCGTTGCGCAGCGCGATGAACAGCAGGAAGTGGTAGGCGAAGAGGCCATACACCCCCAGTGCCAGCGTGCGCAGCGGAATGCGCCACTGCGACGGGTCGCGCAGCACGAAGGGCCAGGCAGGAATGCTGCCGATGATGAGGGCAATGCCCGTCAGCAGGAACGGCGGCACATGGGCGAGCGAAACGCCCAGCGAGGCGAGGGAGGCCCACAGCGCGATGGCGCCCAGGGCATAGAAGTTGGCTTGCATGCGGGCACTGTAAGCGCGCTGGGCATCGCGCAACGACGGAGCATCGTCGCCGCCCTGCGGTCCGGGATCAGCCCCGGCGCAGCGCCGCCGTCAGGGCCGATGGCGAGCGGTAGCCCGTGCGGCGCGCCACCTCGGCCACGGCCATGCCGCCCGCGCGCAGCAACTGGGCATGCCCGAGCCGCTGGCTGCGCAGCCAGGCCATGGCGCCCTGGCCTTGCTCCGCGCGGCAGCGCGCCGCGAACTGGCTGGGGCTCAGGTGCACCTGCTGCGCCATGTCCGCCACCGACAGCGGCTGGTGCCAATGCCGGGCGGCCCATTGGCGCAACGCCGGCCAGTCGATGGCACGGCGGCGTGCACTGGCATCTTCCGCTGGGGCCGGTATCCGGGAGCAGGGTAGCCAGGCCTCCAGCAGCAGGGCGGGGCCGTGGACCTGGGCCAGGGGGCGGCCTTGCTGCAGGGCGCTGGCAAGGTAGCGGGCCAGGGTCAGCGTCGGGGGCGGTAGCGCTGTCTGCAGCGCAGGGGCGGTGCAGTGGGCCCAGCCCATGTCGCTGCTGTCCAGCACCAGGCACAGGCTGCCGCCGCTGGCCTCGAAATCGTGGTGTGCACCTGGCGCGATGACGCAGCCGCCGCCGATGGCCACGCGCATGCCGCGTCCGTCGACCTCCAGGTCGAGCGCGCCGGCCAGGCCCAGCAGCACCTGGAAGTGTCCATGGCTGTGGCTGCCGGGGGAGGCGCCGTACCGGCGCAGCGAGAGCGAGCCGGCGGTGTCCATGGCGTGTGCGCGTTGGCGCTGCGGCAGTGCTTACACGCCGGCGGCGTGCGCCTGCTGGTCGGCGTGGTAGCTGCTGCGCACCATGGCGCCCACGGCGGCGTGGCTGAAGCCCATCTTGTAGGCCTCTTGCTCGAACATCTTGAAGGTGTCGGGGTGCACATAGCGGCGCACGGGCAGGTGGCTGCTGCTGGGCGACAGGTACTGGCCGATGGTCAGCATGTCGATGTCGTGCGCGCGCATGTCGCGCATCACCTGCAGGATCTCTTCGTCCGTCTCGCCCAGGCCCACCATGATGCCGCTCTTGGTCGGCACCTTGGGGTGCAGGGCCTTGAACTTCTTGAGCAGGTTCAGGCTGAACTGGTAGTCGGAGCCCGGGCGCGCTTCCTTGTACAGGCGCGGCGCGGTTTCCAGGTTGTGGTTCATCACGTCGGGCGGCGCGGCCTTCAGGATCTCGAGCGCACGGTCATCGCGGCCGCGGAAGTCGGGCACCAGGATCTCGATCTGGGTGAGTGGCGAGAGCTCGCGGATGTTCTGGATGCATTCCACGAAGTGGCCGCTGCCGCCATCGCGCAGATCGTCTCGGTCGACGCTGGTGATCACCACGTACTTCAGGCGCAGCTGCGCGATGGTCTTGGCCAGGTTCAGCGGCTCGTCCTTGTCCAGCGGGTCGGGGCGGCCGTGGCCCACGTCGCAGAAGGGGCAGCGGCGCGTGCACTTGTCGCCCATGATCATGAAGGTGGCTGTGCCCTTGCCGAAGCACTCGCCGATGTTCGGGCAGGAGGCCTCTTCGCACACCGTGTGCAGATTGTTCTGGCGCAGGATGTCCTTGATCTCGTAGAAGCGCGTGGTGGGCGAGCCGGCCTTCACGCGGATCCAGTCGGGCTTCTTGAGCACTTCGCCCTGTTCCACCTTGATCGGAATGCGCGACAGCTTGGCCGCAGCCTTCTGCTTGGCCAGCGGGTTGTAGGCTTCGGTGGACTGCGCTTCGCGGACGACGTCGGTGGTGCTCATGGCTTGTAGGCGGTTCAGGGAGACAGGCGGATGCCGAGCTGCTGGCCCAGCACCTGCGCGGCTTCTTCCCAGGTGGTTTGGACCCCGATTGTAGAAAGGTCCACGGTTCGCAGTCCCGCGTAGCCGCAAGGGTTGATGCGGCCGAAGGGTTCCAGGTCCATCGCCACGTTCAGCGCGGCGCCGTGGTAGGTGCTGTGGCGGCTGACCTTGATGCCTAAAGCGGCGATCTTCCCGAGGCCCTCGAAGTTGGGTTCGGGTGCCGCCTGGCCTTCGCGTTTTTGCGGGCGCTGGGGCAGCAGGGCGTGGCTGTGCGGGTCATCCAGGCGCACGTAGATGCCGGGCGCGCCGGCCACGCGGTGGCCCGTGACGCCGAAGTGCGCCAGCGTGCGGATCAGCGCTTCTTCCAGCCGGTAAACATATTCCTTGACGTAGTAGCCCGCGCGCTGCAGGTCGATGAGCGGGTAGGCCACCACCTGGCCCGGCCCGTGGAAGGTGACCTGGCCACCCCGGTTGGTGGGCACCACCGGAATCGCTCCGGGGTTGAGCAGGTGGTCGCTCTTGCCCGCCAGGCCTTGCGTGTAGAGCGCGTCGTGTTCGCACAGCCACAGGGCATCGGGCGTGTCGGCCGTGCGTGTGGCCGTGTAGGCCTGCATGGCCTGCACCGTGGCGGCATAGTCCACCCGCCCGAGCGTGCGCAGATCGATGGTCACGGCCTTACAGCACGACCTTGACCAGGGGGTGCGATGACAGCGCGCGGTACAGGTCGTCGAGCTGCTCGCGGCTGGTGGCCGTGATGGTGACAGTAACTCCGAGGTAATTGCCCTTGCTGCTGTCGCGCAGTTCAATGGTGGCGGGGTCGAAAGTCGGATCGTACTGGCGGGCCAGTTCGGTGATCGCGTGCACGAAGCCGTCGACCTTGGCCCCCATGACCTTTATCGGAAACTGCGAGGGGTACTCGATCAGCGAGTCCTTGCGGGCATCCGCAGCGGCCGAGTCGAGGATGGTGAGGTTCGGTGGCAAAGGAGAGGACGTCATATGCAGGAGCTTCGATTTTTCGGTGGCGGTGCAGGCGGGGCCATTGTGCGGCAAGCCCTTCGGGTCGGCGTGGATGTGTCATACAGCTGCGCGCCTTTTTGGTGCATAACCGGGGCTGCCGCACCATGGCGGGCGTTGGTGGGTCACCACAGAGGTGCTGGCGCGCACCCCCCTTTCAGACCCTGATTGCAGGTCTTTGTCGTTCGCCACGGGTTTTTACTTATAATTAGAGGCTTTGTGAAATTTGCAGTCTGTAACATGGGCGTTACCAACAATGAAAACAATCGCCCCTGAGACAGAAACTGAGGCTGAAGATTCTGACTTCAAGCCCTTGTCCGCGCAGGAAGCGGACCAGTGGCGCAGCCGCAACCCTCCCGTCTCGATGTGGAAGGTGGTGGCGGGTCAGGCGCTTGTCGGCGTGCTCGTGGCCCTGGTGGCCTGGGGGCTGACGGGCAGGGCCGAAGTGGGCTGGTCTGCCGCCTACGGCGCGCTTGCAGTGGTGGCTCCGGCCGCATTGTTCGCCCGCGGTATGTCGCGCCAGATGGCGTCTGGAAATGCAGGCGCCTCCATGGCGGGGTTCTTTGGCTGGGAGATGGCCAAGATCGTGTTCACCGTCGCGCTGCTGGCTGTGGCCCCCTGGGCTGTGCCGGGGTTGGTCTGGCTTGCCTTGCTGGCGGGCATGGTGGTCACGATGAAAACGTATTGGGTCGCGCTTCTGGTGCGGCCTGGTGTCCGAAAAACCGATTGATATAGAGAAGAGTTGTCCGATGGCCGCAGAAGCGCACGCTCCGACTGCAAGTGAATACATCGTTCACCACCTGCAGCATCTTCAAAACGTCAACCAGACCAAGATTGTTGACTTCACGGTCATCAACTATGACTCGATCATCGTGGGTTTGGTTCTGGGTGCCCTCACGCTTTTGATCCTGTGGTCAGCTGCCCGTAAGGCAACCTCCGGCGTGCCCGGCCGCTTCCAGGCGGCGGTGGAAATGCTGGTCGAGATGGTGGACAACCAGGCCAAGGCCAACATCCACAACGCCGAGAGCCGCAAGTTCATCGCTCCCCTGGGTCTGACGGTGTTCGTCTGGATCTTCATGATGAACTTCATGGACATGCTGCCGGTGGACCTGCTGCCCGCCATCTGGGCCCAGATCTACGGTGCTGCCGGCCACGATCCGCACCATGCCTACCTGCGCGTCGTGCCCACGGCCGACCTGTCCACCACCCTGGGCCTGGCATTCGCCATCCTGATCCTGCGCTTCTGGTACAGCGTGAAGATCAAGGGCGCTGGCGGCTGGGCGCACGAACTCGTGTCGGCCCCGTTCGGCACCAGCAAGAATCCCATCTTCGCCCTGATCCTGGGCGTGATCAACCTGCTGATGCAGGTCATTGAATATGTCGCCAACACCGTCTCGCATGGCATGCGGTTGTTCGGCAACATGTACGCCGGCGAACTGGTGTTCATGCTCATCGCCCTGATGGGTGGTGCGGCTGCACTGTCGCTGTCGGGTGTGCTGCTGCCTGTGGGCCACATCATTGCTGGCACCATCTGGACGCTGTTCCACATTCTGGTGATCTCGCTGCAAGCCTTCATCTTCATGATGCTTGCGCTGATCTACCTCGGTCAGGCGCACAACGCGCACTAACGGTTCCCTTTCGTTTCTCTTTCCTTTTCAACCTTTCTTTTTTTAACTCAGGAGTCATCATGGAAAACATTCTCGGTCTCGTCGCTCTGGCTTGTGGTCTGATCGTTGGCCTCGGCGCTATCGGCGCTTCCATCGGTATCGCACTGATGGGTGGCAAGTTCCTCGAATCGTCGGCCCGTCAGCCTGAGCTGATCAACGAACTGCAAACCAAGATGTTCATCTTGGCCGGTCTGATCGATGCGGCTTTCCTGATCGGCGTGGCCATCGCCCTGCTGTTCGCTTTCGCCAACCCCTTCGCTTCCACGTTCTTGGCCAACCTGCCCAAGTAATTCCCACCCAACGCCACTCTAGAAAGGTGTTGCCGTGAGTATCAACGCGACCCTGTTCATTCAGGCCATCGTCTTCCTGATCCTGGTGTGGTTCACGATGAAATTCGTGTGGCCCCCGATCGCGAAGGCGTTGGATGAACGAGCCCAGAAAATCGCCGAAGGCCTCGCTGCTGCCGACCGTGCCAAGTCCGAACTGACCGCTGCCAACCAGCGCGTCGAGAAGGAACTGTCACAGGCACGCAACGAAACGGCCTCGCGTCTTGCGGACGCCGACCGACGTGCCCAGGCCATCATCGAAGAAGCCAAGGCACGCGCCACGGAAGAGGGCAACAAGATCGTTGCCTCCGCCCGTGCCGAAGCCGAACAGCAAACGGTGCAAGCCCGCGAAGCCCTGCGTGAGCAGGTCGCTGCGCTGGCCGTCAAGGGTGCTGAGCAGATTCTCCGCAAGGAAGTCAATGCCGGCGTTCACGCCGACCTGCTCAACCGCCTGAAGACCGAGCTGTAAGGGGACACACATGGCTGAACTCGCCACCATTGCCCGCCCTTACGCCGAAGCCCTGTTCAAGGCCGCTACTGCGGGTGCGGGCATGGACCTGGCCAGCACCGCTGACTGGGTCGATGAACTGGCGGCGATTGCCGCCAACCCCCAGTTGCGCCAGCTGGCAGACAGCCCCAAGGTGACGGCAGACCAGGTGTTTGCCGTCGTCACGGGTGTTGCGCGTTCGGCGCTGTCCGATACGGCCAAGAACTTCCTGCGCACGGTCATCGACAACGGGCGCCTGCAGGCGCTGCCGGAAGTCGCTGCGCAGTTTCGTGCCCTCGTGAATCGCCGCAGCGGCTCTTCGGACGCCGTGGTGCACAGCGCCTTTCCGATGGATGCCGCTGCACTGGCTGAGGTCGGCTCGGCGCTGGAAAAGCGCTTTGGCCGCAAGCTCAACCTCACCGTTCAGCTGGATGCGTCCCTGATCGGTGGCATTCGCGTAGTGGTGGGTGACGAGGTGCTGGACACTTCGGTCAAGGCCCGTCTTGAACAAATGAAAGCGGCCCTCACCGCGTAACGCGCGGCGAGGACAGCGAACCAAAGAAAGAAGGAAAGAGTCATGCAACTCAATCCCGCAGAAATTTCTGAACTCATCAAGAGCCGCATCGAAGGTCTGGCCGCCAGCAGCGATATCCGCAACCAGGGTACCGTGGTGTCCGTGTCTGACGGTATCGTGCGCGTGCACGGCCTGTCGGACGTGATGGCCGGTGAAATGCTCGAGTTCCCTGCCACCAAGGACGGCCAGCCCTCCTACGGCCTGGCCCTGAACCTCGAGCGCGACTCCGTCGGCGCCGTGATTCTGGGTGAGTACGAACATATCTCCGAAGGCGACACCGTCAAGTGCACGGGCCGCATTCTGGAAGTGCCGGTCGGCCCCGAGCTGATTGGCCGCGTGGTGAACGCCCTGGGCCAGCCCATCGACGGCAAGGGCCCCATCAACGCCAAGCTCACCGACGTGATCGAAAAGGTCGCTCCGGGCGTTATCGCCCGTAAATCGGTGGACCAGCCCCTGCAGACCGGCCTGAAGTCCATCGACTCCATGGTGCCTGTGGGCCGTGGCCAGCGCGAACTGATCATCGGTGACCGCCAGACCGGCAAGACGGCTGTCGCGATCGACGCCATCATCGCCCAGAAGGGCCAGGGCGTCAGTTGCATCTACGTCGCCATCGGCCAGAAGGCTTCGTCGATCAAGAACGTGGTGCGCGCGCTGGAACAAGCCGGTGCCATGGACTACACGATCGTGGTGGCCGCATCGGCCTCCGAATCGGCAGCCATGCAGTACGTGTCGGCCTACTCGGGCTGCACGATGGGCGAGTACTTCCGCGACCGCGGCCAGGACGCCCTGATCGTTTATGACGACCTGTCCAAGCAGGCCGTGGCCTACCGCCAGGTTTCGCTGCTGCTGCGCCGCCCACCAGGCCGCGAAGCCTACCCCGGCGACGTGTTCTATCTCCACAGCCGCCTGCTCGAGCGCGCAGCCCGCGTGAATGCCGATTACGTCGAAGCCTTCACCAAGGGTGAAGTCAAGGGCAAGACCGGTTCGCTGACGGCACTGCCCATCATCGAAACGCAAGCCGGCGACGTGTCCGCCTTCGTTCCTACCAACGTGATCTCGATCACGGACGGCCAGATCTTCCTGGAAACCAGCCTGTTCAACGCCGGTATCCGCCCCGCCATCAACGCCGGTATCTCGGTGTCGCGCGTCGGTGGTGCCGCCCAGACCAAGCTGGTGAAGAACCTGTCCGGCGGTATCCGTACCGACCTGGCCCAGTACCGTGAACTGGCTGCGTTCGCGCAGTTCGCTTCCGACCTGGACGAAGCCACCCGCAAGCAGCTGGACCGCGGTGCCCGCGTGACCGAACTGCTCAAGCAGGCACAGTACAGCCCGCTGCCCATCTCGCTGATGGGTGCCACGCTGTTCGCTGTGAACAAGGGCTTCATGGACGACATCGACGTCAAGAAGGTTCTCGACTTCGAACACGGCCTGCACCAGTTCCTGAAGACCAGCCACGCCGCACTGCTGGCCAAGCTGGAACAGGCCAAGGCCATGGACAAGGACGCTGAAGCCGAATTGACCGCTGCCGTCGCCGCGTTCAAGAAGTCGTTCGCTTAAACCGGACGAGGAGCCATCATGGCAGCAGGCAAGGAAATACGCGGCAAGATCAAATCGGTGGAAAACACCAAGAAGATCACCAAAGCCATGGAGATGGTGGCTGCATCCAAAATGCGCAAGGCGCAGGAACGGATGCGGGCTGCCCGCCCTTACAGCGAGAAGATCCGCAACATTGCAGCCAATCTCGGCCACGCCAATCCGGAGTACGTGCACCCGTTCATGAAAGTGAACGATGCCAAGGTGGCCGGCGTGATCGTGGTGACGACCGACAAGGGCCTGTGCGGTGGCATGAACACCAACGTGCTGCGCATCGTGACGGCCAAGCTGCGTGAGCTGCAGGGCGCTGGCGTGTCCACCGAGGCGGTTGCCATCGGCAACAAGGGCCTGGGTTTCCTGAACCGTGTCGGTGCCAAGGTGGTTTCGCACGTGACGGGCCTGGGCGACAAGCCCCACCTGGACAAGCTGATCGGCCCCGTGAAGGTGCTGCTCGACGCCTATGCAGAAGGCAAGATCAACGCGGTGTACCTGAGCTACACCAAGTTCATCAACACCATGAAGCAGGAATCGGTGGTGGAGCAGCTGCTCCCCCTGTCGTCCGAGCAGATGCAGGCCGAGAAGACCGAACATGGCTGGGACTACATCTACGAGCCCGATGCACAGACCGTGATCGACGATCTGCTGGTCCGCTATGTCGAGTCCCTGATCTACCAGGCGGTTGCGGAAAACATGGCGTCCGAGCAGTCGGCACGCATGGTGGCCATGAAGGCCGCCACCGACAACGCCGGCAGCGTCATTGGCGAGTTGAAGCTGGTCTACAACAAGACGCGCCAGGCAGCGATCACGAAAGAACTTTCGGAAATCGTGGCTGGCGCCGCTGCTGTGTAAGCAGCTCAACCAACATCTAAATTGGAGCGAAAAATGGCTCAAGTGCAAGGCAAGATTGTTCAATGTATCGGCGCGGTGGTGGACGTTGAGTTCCCACGCGACCAGATGCCCAAGATTTACGACGCTCTGAAGCTCGAAGGTTCCACCCTGACGCTGGAAGTGCAGCAGCAGCTGGGCGACGGCGTGGTGCGTACCATTGCGCTGGGTTCGTCCGACGGCCTGCGCCGCGGCATCATGGTGACCAACACCGGCAACGCCATCACCGTGCCCGTGGGCAAGGCGACGCTGGGCCGCATCATGGACGTGCTGGGTGCGCCCATCGACGAACGTGGTCCCGTGAGCCAGGAACTGACGGCATCCATCCACCGCAAGGCCCCTGCGTACGACGAACTGTCGCCATCGCAAGAGCTGCTGGAAACCGGCATCAAGGTGATCGACCTGGTGTGCCCGTTCGCCAAGGGCGGCAAGGTGGGTCTGTTCGGTGGCGCCGGCGTGGGCAAGACCGTGAACATGATGGAACTCATCAACAACATCGCCAAGGCCCACTCGGGTCTGTCGGTGTTCGCTGGTGTGGGCGAGCGTACCCGCGAAGGGAACGACTTCTACCATGAAATGGCCGATTCCGGCGTGGTGAACCTGGAGAAGCTCGAAGAGTCCAAGGTTGCCATGGTGTACGGTCAGATGAACGAGCCCCCAGGCAACCGTCTGCGCGTGGCGCTGACCGGCCTGACCATCGCCGAGTCCTTCCGTGACGAAGGCCGTGACGTGCTGTTCTTCGTGGACAACATCTACCGCTACACGCTGGCCGGTACCGAAGTGTCCGCTCTGCTGGGCCGCATGCCTTCCGCCGTGGGCTACCAGCCTACGCTGGCCGAAGAAATGGGCCGCCTGCAAGAGCGCATCACCTCGACCAAGGTCGGTTCGATCACCTCCATCCAGGCCGTTTACGTGCCAGCCGATGACTTGACCGATCCTTCGCCTGCCACGACCTTTGCCCACTTGGACTCCACCGTGGTGCTGTCGCGTGACATCGCCTCGCTGGGTATCTACCCTGCCGTGGACCCGCTGGATTCGACCAGCCGCCAGCTGGACCCGAACGTCGTGGGCGAAGACCACTACGCCACGGCCCGCGCGGTGCAAGGCACGCTGCAGCGCTACAAGGAACTGCGCGACATCATCGCCATTCTGGGCATGGACGAACTGGCTCCTGACGACAAGCTGGCCGTGGCCCGCGCGCGCAAGATCCAGCGTTTCCTGTCGCAGCCTTTCCACGTGGCCGAAGTGTTCACGGGCTCGCCAGGCAAGTACGTTCCCCTGTCGGAAACCATCCGTGGTTTCAAGATGATCGTCAGCGGCGAGTGCGACCACCTGCCGGAACAGGCGTTCTACATGGTTGGTACCATCGACGAAGCCTTCGAAAAGGCCAAGAAGGTGGCCTGATTGCCTGGCGGCTGAGCAGCTCCGCGCTGCCCGGCCTTCACGAGCAATCAAGCAACCCCTCTTTTCCTAGGAGCAATGATGAACACCATCCATGTTGATGTGGTCAGTGCCGAAGAGTCGATCTTCTCCGGTGAAGCACGCTTTGTCGCGCTGCCGGGCGAGTCTGGCGAATTGGGCATCTTTCCCCGCCACACCCCGCTGATCACGCGCATCAAGCCGGGCTCGGTGCGCATCGAAATGGCCGACGGCCGCGAAGAATTCGTGTTCGTGGCCGGTGGCATTCTGGAAGTGCAGCCCAACCGCGTGACCGTGCTGTCCGACACCGCCATCCGCGGCAAGGACCTGGACGACGAGAAGGCCAATGCTGCCAAGGCATCGGCCGAAGAAGCGCTCAAGAATGCCAAGAGCGAGATCGACCTGGCCCGGGCACAGTCCGAGCTGGCCGTCATGGCCGCCCAGATCGCCGCGCTGCGCAAGTTTCGCCAGAAGAAGTAAATAAGACAAGCAAGCCCCCAGATCCTTGCGGATCTGTTCAAAAAACCCGGCCCCGCCGGGTTTTTTTATGCCTGCGCGCCCGTGCTTTCAACGAGGCCGATGCGCAGGCCCTCGCATGCTATCCACAGTGTGTCCCAAGTGTCATCCTGCAGCAGTTGGCGGCTTGCCAGGAACATGCGTGCCGTGGCCAGTGAGTGCACGCTGAACGTGAGTGACTCGATCCGCAACTGTCCGGCGGGAACCAGTTCCAGCGAGATCCCCGGCGCAAGCATGATCGGTTGCCCAGAGGGCGAGCCACTGAGACGCTGCCAGTGCTTTCGATGCATGCCCAGATCGGGCGTGCCCATGCGTATCGACTGTAGCCCGATGAGTCCGAGCGGGCCCCCATGGGCTTCCTGCAGCGCCTGCCGGTGCCGTCCGCGGCGTTGTACCGGTGTGGCTGCTTCGTCCCAGGGATAGATGGCCGCGCGAGGATTCCACTCACAGAAGAAAATGCAGCAGCTCGGCTCGGATACATCGAGCACGACGGCATTGGTGAAGTTTGTGACCACTTCGCCTTGTGTGTTGGGAGACTGGAAGGTACGGGCGGGCTTGCTGGCGATGCCTGCAGCCGCTGTGTGCTCCAGCGCTTGTGGCAAGGGCAGGGCGGGCTCCAGCGCGAAGCCGTGGATGAGCGGTGGCTGTGAATGCTCGGGAAGATCGGCATTGGAGGTTGCGGCCCAGAATTCGAGGTCCGTGCTGCCCGCATGCACCCAGCCGTAGGTCGCGAAAGCGGCGTGCTGCAGGGGCCAGGCCACGGGCAAACCGAATACGCGGCTGAACAGGTCGAACAATGGCTCTGCGTTGGTCAGGCGCAGCATGATGTGGTCGATGGATCGGTAGGCTGGCATCAAGGGCATAGAGGCAAGTTGCTGGCCTGTGCATTGTGACCGGGCCCCAGGGTGAGCAGTCACTCACCGCTGCCTGTGATTGCCCATGAAAAAAGCCGAGGCCTCTTGCGAGGTCTCGGCTTGTGCAGGGTGGCTGCAGTGCGGTCTGCAGCCCGTTGCCTTGCAAATTACAGGGCGCTGATTTCGCCCGAGGGGATCTGGCCGGTGCGAACAGCTTCGGCAGCAGCGGCACGCACGGCAGCACGGTCAGCCGTGGACTTGTACGTCACCACACGCGAACCAGCGGGTTCGGTGCTGCGGGTCTGGGCCACGGTGGCGGCTTCAGCAGCCACTTCGGCACGGGTGCGTTGGGTTTCGAACTTGGTGGCGAACTGCGAAGCATCGGCTTCGTCAGCCTGTGCACCGAAGGAAACGAAAGCGGCAACAGCGGCCAGGGAGAGGAAACGTGCGGTCTTGTTCATGGTGATCTCGATTCTTGATTTGATTGGGGGTAGGGGGTCAGTTCAATCCGGGGCGGCTTACAGAGCGCCGATTTCGCCGGAAGAGATCTGGCCGGTGCGCACGGCATCGGCAGCCTGGGCACGCACGGCAGCGCGGTCGGCGGTGGACTTGTAGGTCACCACACGCGAACCAGCGGGCTCGATGCTGCGGGTCTGTGCCACGGTAGCGGCTTCAGCGGCCACTTCGGCGCGGGTGCGGTTGGTTTCGAACTTGGTGGCGAATTGCGAAGCATCGGCTTCGTCGGCTTGGGCACCGAAAGAAGCGAAAGCGGCAACAGCGGCGATGGAGAGGAAGCGTGCGGTCGTGTTCATGATGAAATCCTTGGAAGAAAAAAGTGACTCATAAAAACCGGGACAAAAACAACTTCGAACCGGGTTCGGTGAGTCGCCTTGCGGGTTCGGCTCATCGATGGGTTGAACTGTACGCCGCAGGTGATCAAAGAAAAACCACCCAGTCGCGAACTAACTGTTCCAGTATTGGAAACAATGCCGAAGGAACTTTGAAGGGTTTACCCGAGCCTCAGTGCAACGAGCGGGTGCTTCCCGGGTCTGGGTAAATGAAAACCCGTAGCGAAAATCGGGACGATGGTGGGGGTCGAGCAGAGGCTGTCCACGGCGGTTCCATGCCGGTCCATCCGCTGCGGCAGCGGACCGCGCACAATAGGCGCACGCCCACCATCCCCTTTTTTGCCCATGCCACGTGCACGACCCACCGCAGCCACCCAGGGCGGTTCTTCGGACGAGACCGAAGCCGCTTTTTACGACGCACTCCAGCGGGGCGACATCGAACTGCTGATGTCGTGCTGGGCGGATGAAGAGGACATCGTCTGCGTGCACCCGGGTGGCCCCCGACTCGTAGGGGCGGGCGCCATCCGCACGGCGTTCGAGGCCATGTTTGCCAACGGCACGGTGCGTGCCCGGCCGACGCAGGTGCGCCGCGTGCAGGCGCTGTCCAGCGCCGTGCACAGCGTGGCCGAGCATGTGGAGGTGATGTTGCCCGACGGCATGCACCGCGCCATCGTGATTGCCACCAACGTGTACCACAAGACCCCGCAGGGCTGGCGCCTGGTGGTGCACCACGCCAGCGCGGGCGTGGTGGAGGACGTACAGGCCATGCAGGCGCAGCAGCCGGTGCTGCATTGACGCTGCACTCTATGCACTCTATGCACTCCCTGCACTCCCTGCAATACACGGCGCCACGGTGGCTGCCCGGCGGGCAACTGCAGACCATCTGGCCCGCGCTGTACTCGCGCCGTGCCTTCGGCGCATCACCGCGGTACCGGCGCGAGCGCTGGGCCACGCCCGATGGCGATTTCGTGGATGTGGACTTCCTGGACGATGGGGTGGCACCGGGCACGAAGCGCCCGCTGCTGGTGGTGTTCCACGGCCTGGAAGGCTCCTCGCGCAGCCACTACAGCGAGGCCTTTGCCGACCTTGCGCGCGAGCGCGGCTGGGCCTGCGCGTTGCCGCATTTCCGTGGCTGCAGCGGCGAGATCAACCGGGCCCCGCGCGCCTACCACTCGGGTGACCATGCCGAGATCGGCTGGATGCTGCAGCGCCTGCGTGCTGGCCACAAAGGCCCGCTGATGGCGGCAGGCGTGTCGCTCGGGGGCAATGCGCTCCTGCGCTGGGCCGCCGAGGTGGGCGAGGAGGCCGGCCGCAGTGCCGATGCCGTGGCGGCGGTGTGCTCGCCCATCGACCTGGCCGCCGGTGGGCATGCCATCGGGCGTGGCTTCAATCGGCAGGTCTACACCCGCATGTTCATGCGCAGTCTGGTCCCCAAGGCCTTGCAGAAGCTGGCCCAGCACCCGGGCCTGTTCGACCGCCAGGCCCTGCTGGCGGCGCGCGACCTGTATGAATTCGACAACGTCTTCACCGCGCCGGTGCATGGCTTTCGCAACACCGAGGACTACTGGCTGCGGGCTTCGGCCAAGCCGCTGCTGCACCGCATCCGCATCCCGGCCCTGGTGGTGAATGCGCGCAACGACCCCTTCGTTCCGGCCAGCAGCCTGCCCAGTGTGAGCGAGGTGGGCCCGTGCGTCACCCTCTGGCAGCCCGCGCATGGCGGCCACGTGGGCTTTGCCAAGGGACGCCTGCCCGGCCATGTGCGCGCCATGCCGGACACCGTGGGCGCCTGGCTCGCGGCGCAGGCTGACACGGAAGATCCTGGCGCGGGGGCACAATGGCGGCATGGATGACATCGTCAAACAGGCTTTGGCCAAATGGCCCAACGTGCCCGACTGCTACGGCTGGCTGGGGCTGGATGCGCGCGGGCGCTGGTACATGCGCGACGACAGGACGCAGGCCGCCGGCCCGTTTCCACAGGCCAAGGGCTCTCTGCTGCAGCACGAAAAGCTGATCGACTTCATCCACCGCAACTACGAAGCCGACGAAGCCGGGCAGTGGTTCTTCCAGAACGGGCCGCAGCGGGTGTATGTGGAGCTCGAAGCCACACCGCTGGTCTGGCGCCTGGCGGCCGATGGATCGTTGACCTCCCACACCGGCAAGCCTACGACCGTGGAGCAATGCCTGCTCGATGCGCAAGGCCGTGTCTACCTGGCCACGCCCCTGGGCCTGGGCCTCGTGCACACCCTGGATGTGGGCCTGGCCGCCGACGCGGTGGAGCAGGGGCGCTGGACGCCCGTGGAGGTGCAGGCCGAGGAACTGCCGGCCCGCTATGGCTTCGTGCCCAGCCCGGCAGCGCGGCACGCCACCGCTGCCTGATTTCCCACAAAAAAGCCGACCTCGCGGGGTCGGCTTTTGCTTGGCGCGCGCAGTTCGCTTATTGCGATGCGCCAGACGCTTGCGCCATTGCAGCCGATGCTCCGTCACCTGCAGCGGAAGCCGCCGCCGCGGGGGCTGCAGGTTCTTGGAACTTGGCACCACCGGCATTGGCCATGAAGGCCGCGGCGCGCGCAATCTCGGTGTCGCTGAAATCGCCACCTCCTTGCGGCGCCATGGCACCCTTGCCTTTGAGCGCCGAATTCACCAGCGCGTCCAGGCCGGCAACGATGCGAGGGCCCCAGGCGGCGGCATCGCCAAACTTCGGTGCCCCTGCTGCACCCGTGGCGTGGCAGGCGGCGCATTGGGCCTTGTAGACCGCTTCGCCATTGGCCAGCGGCCGGTTGGCGTCGCGCACTTCGACCATGCCTACCTTCTGGATGCGCGCGGCGGTCGCTTTCTGGGTGTCCACCGCGCCGGCCGCCGGCTTGTTGTCCGAGGTGACGTACAGGACCAGGCCAATGATGGCAAAAATCGGAATCACAAACGAGGCAAGTACCGCGATCAGCAACTGCTTGGGGTTCTTGATCGGGCCGGTATGGGCTTCTTCGTGGTGGGTGTCGCTCATGACTTCCTCGGGTTTATCGTGGGGCTTTGATGCAATCAACCTTCAATTATATCTGCCGGGGCCCCCGGGCCCTGAAGCGCGCGCGACCTGCGCGTTGAAAGGCACAGAAAACATTTCCGGGCGGCCCACTGCCACAGGCAGTGGCCGCCCGACGGGGCTCAGGAGCCCGCCGCCACCGGGGCGGCCGTACCGCCGCCGCCCAGGGCCTTGTACAGCAGCACCTGGTTCTGCAGCTGGGCCAGTCGCACCTGCACCACACCCTGCTGGGTGGCGAACAGGGAGCGCTCGGCATCGAGCAGGTCCAGGTAGCTGGAGACGCCGTTGCGGTAGCGCAGGTCGGCCAGGCGCAGGCGCGCTTCCTCGGCCTCGGCCTGGCGCTGCTGGGCATCGGACTGCTCGGCCAGGGTGGACTGGCCGGCCAGCGCGTCGGACACTTCGCGGAACGCCGTCTGGATGGCCTTCTCGTACTGCGCCACGGCAATGCTGCGCGAGGCCTGCGAACTCTGCAGGTTGGCCTGGTTGCGGCCCGCGTCGAAGATCGGCAGCAGCAGCGACGGCGCGAGGGTGAAACCCCAGGAGCCGCTCTTGAACAGACCCGAGAGCTCGCCGCTGGCCGTGCCGGCCTGCGCCGTCAGCGAGATGCGAGGGAAGAACGCAGCGCGCGCAGCGCCGATATTGGCGTTGGCCGCGATCAACTGCTGTTCGGCCTGGCGGATGTCGGGGCGCTGCGTGAGCAGCTCCGACGGCAGGCCGGCAGGCAGGGCGGCCATGGCTGGCGCATTGGCCAGCGTGCTGCCCGCCAGGCTGGCCAGCACGTCGTCCGGCACCGGCTGGCCCAGCAGCAGGGCCAGCGCGTTTTCGTCCAGCGCACGCTGGCGCTGCTGTTGTGCCAGGGTGGCGCGCGCGGCCTGCGTCAGCGATTCAGCCTGGCGGAAGTCGAGTTCCGAGGCCACGCCGGCATCCAGGCGCAGGCGCGTAAGGCGCACCGATTCCTCGCGCGAAGTCAGAGTGCGGCGCGAGAGCTTGAGCAGCTCTTCGTCGGCCAGCAGCGTGAGCCAGCCGTTGGCAACGGCGGCCACCAGGCTGACCTGGGCGGCGTTGCGGCCTTCCTCGCTGGCCAGGTACTGCGCCAGCGCCTGTTCCTTGAGGCTGGCGATGCGGCCGAAGAAGTCGATCTCCCAGGCCGAAAGGGCCAGGCCCACGCTGAACGAGTTGGTCAGGTCGCCATTGGAGGCCGAGGGCCCCCGGCTGGCGTTGACACCCAGGCCCACGCTGGGGAACTGGTCGGCCCGGCGGATCTGGAACTGTGCACGCGCCTGCTCGATGTTGAGCGCGGCCACGCGCAGGTCGCGGTTGTTGGCCAGCGCTGCGCCGATCAGGGTCTGCAGGCGCGGGTCGGCGAAGTAGTCCTTCCACGGCACGGCGGCTGCGGTGGCAGCACCGGCAGGCGTGGCCGTGCCCGCCTGGTAGGTGCCGGGCACGGGCGCTGCGGGGCGCTCGTACGTGGGAATGAAAGAGCAGCCGGAGAGCAGCAGCGCCACAGCGGCGGCCACAGCCAGGGGCAGGGGGGTACGTCGATCAGTCATGGGTTCCAACTCCTGCTTCTTGTGCATGGCGCCGATTCATCTCCTGCTGGCGCGCGCTGCCCTTGAACAGGCTGCGCACCACCACGAAGAACACGGGCACGAAGAACACGGCCAGCGCCGTGCCGGTGATCATGCCGCCGAGCACGCCGGTACCGATGGCACGCTGGCTCGCCGAGCCCGCGCCCGAGGCGATGACCAGTGGCACCACGCCCAAGCCGAAGGCGAGGGAGGTCATCACGATGGGCCGAAAGCGCAAGTGGGCTGCGGCCAGTGCCGACTCGATCACGCCCTTGCCCTGGGCCTGCAGGTCCTTGGCGAACTCGATGATCAGGATGGCGTTCTTGGCGGACAAACCGATGATGGTGATCAGCCCCACCTGGAAGTACACGTCGTTCGCGTAGCCGCGCAGCAGGGTGGCCAGCAGCACGCCCAGCACGCCGAGCGGCACGACCAGGATCACGGCCAGCGGGATCGACCAGCTCTCGTACAGTGCGGCCAGGCACAGGAACACCGCCAGGATGGCGAAGCTGTACAGGATCAGCGACTGCGAGCCGGCGAGCTTTTCTTCGCGGGACTGGCCCGTCCACTCGTAGCCAAAGCCTGCGGGCAGCTGGGCTGCGAGCTTTTCCATCTCGGCCATGGCTGCGCCGGTGCTCATGCCGGGCGCGGGCGAACCCGAGATGCGCGCAGCAGGGTAGCCGTTGTAGCGCACCGTCTGCTGCGCGCCCTTGATCCAGCGGGTGCTGGCAAAGGCCGACAGCGGTACGGGCTTGCCCTGGCTGTTGGTGGCGTTGATCTTGAGCAGATCGTCGGGTTGCATGCGTGCCGGTGCATCGGCCTGCACCACCACGCGCTGCAGACGGCCCTGGTTCGGGAAGTCGTTCACGTAGGTGGAGCCCAGGGCCGTGGACAGGGCCGAGTTGATCGCGTCGAACGGCACGCCCAGTGCGTTGGCCTTGTCGCGGTCGATATCGATCTGCAGCTGCGGCGCGTCTTCCAGGCCGTCGGGGCGCACCTGGGTGATCACCTTGCTCTGCGATGCCATGCCCAGCAACTGGTTGCGGGCGTTGATCAGCGCTTCGTGCCCGGCGCCGCTGCGGTCCTGCAGGCGGAACGAGAAGCCGCTGGCATTGCCCAGCTCGGGAATGGGGGGCGGGCTCAGCGGG
Source organism: Acidovorax sp. LjRoot118 (assembly GCF_964253575.1). NCBI lineage: Bacteria > Pseudomonadati > Pseudomonadota > Betaproteobacteria > Burkholderiales > Comamonadaceae > Acidovorax > Acidovorax sp. LjRoot118. Next base: position 5,758,017 of record NZ_CAXURB020000001.1, on the reverse strand, counting down.
TAGATGAAGGCATCGCGGATGCCCATCAGCCCGCCGAAGGCGCGGCCGGCCAGGTCCTGGGCCGACTGGCCGGGGGCGTGGCGTTCCTTCCAGTCCTTCAAGGTCACGAAGGCGAGCGCCGCGTTCTGGCCCTGGCCGGAGAAGCTGAAGCCCAGCACGCCGACCATGCTCTGCACCTCGGGCTGCTTGAGGATGAATTCCTCGACCTGCTGCATCACGGCCAGCGTGCGCTCCTGCGTGGCGCCTGGCGGCAGCTGCACGTTGACGATGATGTTGCCCTGGTCTTCACCTGGCAGGAACGAAGTGGGCAGGCGCATGTAAACGACCGCCACGGCCCCGACGATGGCGGCGTAGATGATCAGGTAGCGCGCGGCCTTTTTCAGGATGCGTGATACCACGCCTTCATAGCCCTTGGCGGTGCGTGAGAAACCGCGGTTGAACCAGCCGAAGAAGCCGCTCTTTTCATGGTGGTGGCCGGCTTCCACCGGCTTGAGCAGTGTGGCGCACAGGGCTGGCGTGAGCGACAGCGCCATGAAAGCCGAGAATGCGATGGAGGTCACCATCACCGCCGAAAACTGTCGGTAAATGTTGCCGGTGGAGCCTGCAAAGAAGGCCAGCGGCACGAACACCGAGATCAGCACTACGGTCACGCCGATGATGGCGCCCGAGATCTGGCGCATGGCCTTGCGGGTGGCTTCCAGCGGCGGCAGGCCTTCCTCGCTCATGATGCGTTCGACGTTTTCCACCACCACGATGGCATCGTCCACCACGATACCGATCACCAGCACCATGCCGAACATGGTCAGCACGTTGATCGAGAAGCCCAGGGCCAGCAGCGTGGCGAACGTGCCCAGCAGGGCGATGGGCACCACGATGGTCGGGATGATGGTGTAGCGCCAGTTCTGCAGGAACAGGAACATCACCAGGAACACCAGGGCCACGGCTTCCAGCAGCGTGATGGCCACCTGGGTGATGGAGATGTCCACGAAGCGCGAGCTGTCGTAGGGAATGCTCCATTCCGTGCCTTCGGGGAAGAAGCGTGCCAGTTCGTCCATCTTCACACGCACGGCCTTGGCAGCCTCCAGCGCATTGCCGCTCGGGGTCAACTGCACACCGATACCGACGGCGGGCTTGCCGTTCAGGCGTGCCGAGGTGGAGTAGGCCTGGCCACCGAGTTCCACACGCGCCACGTCCTTCAGGCGCACGGTGGAGCCGTCGGGGTTGGCGCGCAGCACAATGGCGCCGAATTGCTCGACGCTGGACAGCTGGCCGTTGACCACCACCGTGGCGGCGATGCCTTGGCCGGCCACATTGGGCAGGTCACCGATGGTGCCGCTGGCCACCTGCGCGTTCTGTGCGCGAATGGCGGCCGTGATCTCCGCCGATGACAGGTTGAAGCTGACCATCTTGGCCGGGTCGATCCAGATGCGCATGGAGCGTTCGGTGCCGAACAGCTGGGCCTGGCCGATGCCGGTCAGGCGCTGCAACTCGGGCACGATGTTGCGCGAGGCGTAGTCGCCCAGGGCCACGGTGTCCATCTTCGGGTTGGTCGACGAGAGCATCGTGAACAACAGGAAGTTGGAGCGCGACTTGTCCACGCGCACGCCCTGCTGCGTCACGGCCGAGGGCAGCCGAGGAGAAGCGCGCGAGAGGCGGTTCTGCACGTCCACCTGCGCCAGCTCGGCATTGGTGCCGGGCTGGAAACTCAGCGTGATGCTGCCGGAGCCATCGGCCTGGGCCACGGACTCCATGTAGATCAGGCCGGGTGAGCCGTTCATCTCGCGTTCGATGACGGACAGCACGCTGTCCTCCAGCGTCTGCGCCGATGCGCCGGGGTAGGCGGCGTTGATGACGATCGATGGCGGTGCCACCGGCGGGTACTGCGCGATCGGCAACTGCGTGATCGCCACGCCGCCCATCACCATGATGAACAGCGCGATCACCCACGCGAAGATTGGGCGGTCGATAAAGAACTTGGCCATGGATGCCCCTTATGGCTTCGATGCAGCTGCTGCTGCGGCGGGTGCCGCGTCCGAGGCTGCGGCGGCGGCAGGGGCCGCTGCTGGCGCGGCGCCGGCAGCCTGCCATGGGACGGGTTTCACGGGCGTGCCCGGGGGCAGCATCTGCAGCTTCTGGAAGCCGTCGACCATGACCTTCTCGCCGGCCTTCAGACCATCGAGCACCACCCAGCGGTTGTTCTGCGCAGCGCTGATCTTCACGCTGCGCGGGCTGATCTTGCCGTCGTCGCCGACCACGCTCACCGTGTCACCCTGCTGGGTGCGCGTCACGGCCTGCTGTGGCAGGGTGATGGCATTGCTGGCCTGGGCCTGCTCGATCTGCACGCGCAGGTACAGGCCAGGCAGCAGCTCGCCCTTGGGGTTGGGCACTTCGGCGCGCAGCGTGACCTGGCCGGTGCTGGCATCGACCGACAGGTCCGAGAACAGCAGCTTGCCGGGGTGTGCGTACGCCGAGCCATCGCTGAGCAGCAGCTTCACGCTGGCCGCTTCGCCGCCCGCGCGCTTGAGCTGGCCGTTTTCCATGGCACGGCGCAGCTGGAACACATCGGTGGCCGACTGGGTGAAGTTCACGTACACCGGATCGATCTGCTGGATGATGGCCAGCGGCGTGGCTTCACCCTGGCCCACCAGCGCGCCTTCGGTCACCAGGGCACGGCCGATGCGCCCGGAGATGGGCGCCGTCACGCTGGCGTAGCCCAGGTTGATGCCCGCCGTGCGTGTGGCGGCGCGGCCGGCCTCCACATCGGCCTGGGCCTGCTTCTGGGTGGCCTCGGCGTTCACGAAATCCTGCTTGCTGATGGCGTTGGCGGCGACCAGTGGGCGGTAGCGTTCCACCGTGGCCGTGGCCTGCGCCAGATTGGCCTCGGCCTTGGCCAGGCTGGCCTTGGCACTGTCGGCGGCCGCCGCGTAGGTGGCCGGGTCGATGCGGAACAGGGGCTGGCCCGCCTTCACGTCGCTGCCTTCGCGGAACTGGCGCTGCAGCAGGATGCCGGCGGCCCGTGCGCGCACCTGGGCAACGCGCGAGGCTTCCACCCGGCCGGGCAGCTCGGTGATCAGGCCCACGTCGCCCGGTGTGGCAACCACCACGCCCACCTCCACGGGGGGCATCTTGGGGGCGCCGCCGGCTGCGGCCGGGGCATCGGCCTTGCCGCACGCGGCGAGAAAGACGGCAACGGCGCACAGGGCGGCCACTGGCAGCATCCGCTGCAGGGCAGGGACGCGCGCAATGCGGGGAGAGGGGTCACGCAGGCGAGGCATGGGAGTCCTTGTGTTGGGCATCAACGGTATGGTCACGGCAGGCACCGCCGACCAGCAATTTGCGTCGGCGACTAAGAGTTTCTACCAATAGATGGACAATTATACATACAACCATGGATGTATAATAGAGGCGGCGTCCACCCCTGGCCGCCCGCGAATTTGCACGGAATGAGAGGCTGTACCCATGGTGCGCAGAACCAAAGAGGACGCGATTGCCACCCGCAACGGCCTGATCGACGCAGCGGAAAAGGTGTTTTACGACAAGGGCGTCTCCCGCGCCTCCTTGAGCGACATTGCCCTGGCCGCCGGCACGACCCGGGGCGCCATCTATTGGCACTTCAAGGACAAGGTCGACCTCTTCAATGCCATGATGGACCGGGTGACGCTGCCGCTGGAGCAGGGCTATGGCGAGTTCGAGGCCAGCGTCTGCCCCGATCCGCTGCAGCGCCTGCGTGCCGTGATGGCCCTGGTGCTGGAGAGCGTGGCCTCGGACGAGCGCACCCGCCGGGTGTTCGAGATCGCCATGCACAAGGTGGAATATGTGGGCGAGCTGGTGGCGGTGCGCGAGCGCCACCTGGCTGCCAGTGATGGGTTCATCCGCCAACTGGCCCGTGATTTCGAGCTGGCGGCCCAGGCCCAGCACGCGGCCATGCCGGTATCGCCGATGGGCGCGGCCATGGGGCTGCACGCGCTGTTCGATGGCCTGATCCAGAACTGGATCCTCTCCAACGGGGTGTTCGATCTCGTCGGCATCGGCCGGGTCTGTACCGATGCCTTCATTTCCGGGCTGGGCCTTCGGCTCGGGGTTCCGGCGCCAGCTGCGGACAGGCCGTGAACGTTGGGTGGGCCCCGCTTGTGCTGGAGGGGGCCTGCTGCATGCGATAATCCAAAGCTACACGCATGCGGCTGTAGCTCAGTGGATAGAGTATTGGCCTCCGAAGCCAAGGGTCGTGGGTTCGATCCCCGCCAGCCGCACCACCATCTTCCGGAATGAACCTGGATGTACACGCGAGCGTGCTCCCTCCACCTGACCGCAGCGCTGCGCAGCGCGCCCATGCTTGCCTTGGTGTGGCTTCGCGTCTTCGGTGCCGGGCCTTGTCGGCCCCTGTTCGTGCCGAGTGCCGCCGGGCCAGGTGCCTGGCGCATTGCCGTGCCGCCACTTTCCATCCATTGCCTTCGTTCCTGATGCCGCCCGCAAACGCCGCGCCATAGTGCTGATGTCGATGGCTGCGGCACAACCCTGGAACAACATCTTCTCCCCCCATGTCGCATCTGCTATTCAAATGGGTCCTCCGTGAGGACCGTTACGAGTTTTCCGGCCAGGCCCAGACACCACGGGCCCTGCAGGCCGAGGTGGATGCCGAGATCGTGAAGATCTGGGCCTGGGTGCAGCGCCAGAAGCTGCGGCCAGGGCAGTTTGGCTGGGAGGCCACGCGCCGCACCGCGACCAGCAAGGACGAGGTGCTGACCGTGGCCCACGGCGCTGTCGTGGCCGATGGCAGCACGGTGCTTCATCCGCAGGAGACGCGTGTCGTGGTCACGCTGCCCGAGAAAGTGGCGGTGCAGTTCCGCTTCGAGTTCAATGTGGTGGATGACCGCAGATGAGGTAGGCATGCCACGGCGGCAGGGCGCGGCGCTCGCCGGCCTGCCCGGGCATGGGAATGTGCATGTGCATGTGCATCAGGCGGCGGGAGCCTCGGTTTCCGCCAGCACCCGGTCTCCCACCAGATGCCCATGCTGGTCATTGACGGCCTTGAAGTGGTCGATGTCCGGCAGCAGTACCGAGAAGGGATTGCGGTAGCGCTGCCAGCGCATCATCTTTTCGCTGCCGTGCTGCAGGATCGCCCGCCGCGCCAGGGTGCCAGCGCCACCCGAGGTCGCTGGCCGGCTCTGTGGCGCTGGCGGCCAGACGAGAGGGCCGTGTGGACCTCGGCGCAGGGGTGGTATTTTTTTAGTGCAGAAAGCCTCAGGCTGGCACCAGGGCATCCGTGGGTGGCATAGAATCGAAGTCTCGGACAAAAACGCCGGTGCTCTCGCAAGGAGTGCTGCGGAATGTTCGGGATGAAAAGTAGTGTTTGGAATTTTTCGGCTGGCACTTTTGCGAAGTGCAAAAATTCAGTGCTATAATTCGAAATTCTCCGGAGGGGTGCCCGAGTGGCTAAAGGGGGCAGACTGTAAATCTGTTGGCTTACGCCTACACTGGTTCGAATCCAGTCCCCTCCACCAGTAGAAGAAAATGAAAGCAGGTTGCGGCAGGTCCTTCGCGGGGCTGGGGTCGCAGGGCCAGTTGGCAGTGCGGGAGTAGTTCAATGGTAGAACCCTAGCCTTCCAAGCTAATGACGCGGGTTCGATTCCCGTCTCCCGCTCCATTGTTCGGTTTGCTGGTTGGTTGAGAAGTAGAAGTCTTTTGATGCTGCGAAAGCAGTTTCAATTGCCCATGTGGCTCAGTGGTAGAGCACTCCCTTGGTAAGGGAGAGGTCGCGGGTCCGATTCCCGCCATGGGCACCAAAATTCTGGTGCATCCGCTTCAGGTTGTGCCGAAACCTTGTTGTGTAGTTGTAGATTTTTTTCGGAGTCGGAAAAATGGCAAAAGGTAAATTCGAGCGCACGAAGCCTCACGTCAACGTGGGCACGATCGGCCACGTGGACCATGGCAAGACGACCCTGACGGCGGCCATCGCCACGGTGCTGTCTTCCAAGTTCGGCGGCGAAGCCAAGGCATACGACCAGATCGACGCAGCACCTGAAGAAAAGGCCCGCGGCATCACGATCAACACCGCACACGTGGAATACGAAACGGCCAACCGCCACTACGCCCACGTGGACTGCCCAGGCCACGCCGACTATGTGAAGAACATGATCACCGGCGCAGCCCAGATGGACGGCGCCATTCTGGTGTGCTCGGCCGCAGACGGCCCCATGCCCCAGACCCGTGAGCACATCCTGCTGGCCCGCCAGGTGGGTGTTCCTTACATCATCGTGTTCCTGAACAAGTGCGACATGGTTGACGACGAAGAGCTGCTTGAACTCGTCGAAATGGAAGTGCGCGAACTCCTGGACAAATACAACTTCCCAGGCGACGACACCCCGATCATCCGCGGTTCCGCCAAGCTCGCCCTGGAAGGCGACAAGGGTGCCCTGGGTGAAGAAGCCATCATGAAGCTGGCCGACGCACTGGACAACTACATCCCCACGCCGGAGCGCGCTGTGGACGGCGCCTTCCTGATGCCCGTGGAAGACGTGTTCTCGATCTCTGGCCGCGGCACCGTCGTGACCGGCCGTATCGAGCGCGGTATCGTCAAGGTCGGCGAAGAAATCGAAATCGTCGGCATCAAGGACACCGTCAAGACCACCTGCACCGGCGTGGAAATGTTCCGCAAGCTGCTGGACCAAGGCCAGGCAGGCGACAACGTTGGCCTGCTGCTGCGCGGCACCAAGCGTGAAGACGTGGAACGCGGCCAAGTGCTGTGCAAGCCCGGCTCGATCAAGCCACACACCCACTTCACGGCTGAAGTGTATGTGCTGAGCAAGGACGAAGGCGGCCGCCACACCCCGTTCTTCAACAACTACCGTCCCCAGTTCTACTTCCGCACGACCGACGTCACCGGCGCCATCGAGCTGCCAGCGGACAAGGAAATGGTCATGCCAGGCGACAACGTGTCGATCACTGTGAAGCTGATCAACCCCATCGCCATGGAAGAAGGCCTGCGCTTCGCCATCCGTGAAGGCGGTCGTACCGTCGGCGCCGGCGTCGTGGCAAAGATCATCGCCTAATAAGGTTATAGGGGTATAGCTCAATTGGCAGAGCGTTGGTCTCCAAAACCAAAGGTTGTAGGTTCGATTCCTACTGCCCCTGCCACTTGAATGTGGCCCCCAACAAGCCCGCCAGACCCTGGCGGGCTTCGGCGTCTTGGGCGACGCCGCGAATCGGAGCAGGAAACAATACACATGGCCACTTCCCAGGTTGAAACCGTCAATACCGGTGCTGACAAAGCCAAGCTTGCTGCTGTGGCCGCGCTGGTCATTGCATCGGTCGCTGGCTTTTACTTGCTGAGCAAGCAGGGTGCGATTGCCCAGTGGGCCGCATTGATCGTCGGACTGGTTGCTGCCGCTGCCGTGTTCCTGGTGTCCGAGCCAGGCCGGCAGTTTGTCGCGTTTGCGCGCGAAGCCTGGCGCGAAGTCAAGAAGGTCGTCTGGCCCACCCGCAAGGAGACCTTGCAGATGACGGCCTACGTGTTTGCGTTTGTCGTCATCATGGCGCTCTTCCTGTGGTTCACCGACAAGACCCTCGAATGGCTTCTGTACGACCTCGTTTTGGGCTGGAGGAAGTAACGCCATGACAAGCACCCCTGTGGACACCACCGGAGCCGAGGCTCTGGCACCCGCCGCGCCATCGAATCCCGATCTGCGCTGGTACATCGTCCATGCCTACTCGGGCATGGAAAAAGCGGTCGAGCGCAACATTGTGGAGCGCATCGGCCGTTCGGGCATGGAGACCAAGTTCGGCCGCATCCTCGTTCCCACCGAAGAAGTCGTGGAAATGAAGAACGGCCAGCGCAAGACCACCGAGCGCCGCCTGTTCCCGGGCTATGTGTTCGTTGAAATGGTCATGGACGACGATACCTGGCACTTGGTGAAGCACACCAACAAGGTCACGGGTTTTGTCGGCGGTGCCAAGAACCGTCCCGCCCCCATCTCGGAAGACGAAGTGCAGAAGATCGTCAGCCAGATGCAGGAAGGCACCGAGAAGCCCCGCCACAAGGTGGAGTTCATGGTGGGCGAGCTGGTGCGCGTCAAGGAAGGCCCGTTCACCGACTTCAATGGCTCGGTGGAAGAAGTCAATTACGAGAAGAGCCGTGTACGGGTGTCCGTCATGATCTTCGGCCGCTCCACCCCGGTGGAGCTCGAATTCGGCCAGGTTGAAAAGACCTGAGCTTCAAGGTTTGGATGCCGCACCTTTCGGCTCGGTGCGGATGAAAGTGTTGTCGAGTCGTTAACCCCGGGGAGCTCAGGCCGCAAGGCCAAGGCGTTATCACCCGCAAGGAGTAAAGCATGGCGAAAAAAATCGTCGGTTTTATCAAGCTGCAAGTTCCAGCTGGTAAGGCCAATCCATCCCCACCGATCGGCCCAGCGCTGGGTCAACGTGGTCTCAACATCATGGAGTTCTGCAAGGCATTCAATGCGCAGACCCAAGGCGTTGAGCCAGGCCTGCCATTGCCCGTGGTCATCACGGCTTTCGCAGACAAGAGCTTCACCTTCATCATCAAGACGCCGCCTGCGACGACCCTGATCAAGAAGGCCATCAAGCTCGACAAGGGTTCTGCGAACCCGCTGAAGACCAAGGTCGGCAAGATCACGCGCGAACAGCTCGAAGAGATCGCCAAGACCAAGATGAAGGACATGAACGCCGCCAACGTAGCCGCCGCTGTGCGCACGCTGGCTGGCTCTGCACGCTCGATGGGCGTGACGGTGGAGGGTTTGTAATATGGCCAAGCTGACCAAGAAGCAAAAAGCCCTGCAAGGCAAAGTCGACAGCAACAAGCTGTACGCATTCGCCGATGCAGTCGTGATCGTGAAGGAAGCCGCTACGGCCAAGTTCGACGAATCCATCGATGTGGCCGTTCAGCTTGGCATCGATGCCAAGAAGTCCGACCAGGTGGTTCGCGGCGCCGTGGTGCTGCCCAACGGTACCGGCAAGACGACCCGCGTGGCTGTGTTCGCCCAGGGCGCCAAGGCTGAAGAAGCCAAGGCTGCTGGTGCCGACATCGTCGGTATGGACGACCTGGCCGCCATGGTCAAGGCCGGCGACATGCCCTTCGACGTGGTGATCGCTGCCCCTGATGCCATGCGCGTCGTGGGTACGCTGGGCCAGATCCTGGGCCCACGTGGCCTGATGCCCAACCCCAAGGTGGGCACCGTGACGCCTGACGTCGCTACGGCTGTGAAGAACGCCAAGGCAGGTCAAGTGCAGTTCCGCGTCGACAAGGCCGGTATCGTGCACAGCACGATCGGCCGCCGCTCGTTCGACAACGACAAGCTGCAAGGCAACCTGGCTGCACTGATCGAAGCCCTGACCAAGGCCAAGCCTGCAACCAGCAAGGGTGTGTACCTGCGCAAGGTGGCAGTGTCTTCCACGATGGGCCTGGGTGTCCGCGTGGATACGCAGACCATCGCAGCGTAATTGCAAGAAATCTTCGGACCCGCCTTCACGGGCAGGCCCGATGTGGTGGGCTGGGGCTGCTTCGGTAGCCACAGGCCATCCAAGACCGTTGGTGCGCGATCCCGTCGCGCTTAAAGACACAGAGACGCCAACGCAGATGGCGATCCCGCTGCAGATGGAAAATTTTCCTGAACAGTTGGTCGCTGCAACAAGAGCGTGCACGAGGCAACCGCCGAGTGCGCATTTTAAGGAGTAGACCTTGAGTCTTAATCGCAGTGAGAAAGAAGCGGTCATCAGTGAAGTGACCAGCCTCGCCGCTAAAGCTCAAACGCTTGTGATCGCGGAATACCGTGGCATCACGGTCGCCGACATGACCAAACTGCGTGTTGATGCTCGCAGCAAGGGCGTGACCTTGAGTGTTCTGAAGAACACCCTGGCCCGCCGTGCTGTAGCAGGCAGCGCATTTGACGTGGTGGCTGACCAGATGACCGGCCCGCTGATCTACGGCTTCTCCGAAGACGCTGTGGCCGCCGCCAAGGTGGTGGCCGATTTCGCGAAGACCAACGACAAGCTGGTGATTCGCGGTGGCGCTTTCGGTGGCAAAGCCCTGGATGTCAACGGCGTTAAGCAACTGGCCAACATTCCTTCCAAGGAAGTCCTGTTGGCTCAGATTTGTGGCTTGCTTATGTCCCCCATGTCGCGTACGGCCGTTGTGCTGGGCGCGCTGGCGGCCAAAAAAGGCGAAGGCGCTGCCGCACCGGCCGCCGAACCTGTCGCGGCCTGATGGCCCGATGGATAACCAACAAAATTGTTAGGAAATAAAAATGGCATTCGATAAAGACGCATTTTTGACCGCTCTGGACAGCATGACGGTTCTGGAACTCAATGACCTGGTGAAGGCCATTGAAGAGAAGTTTGGCGTGAGCGCAGCTGCCATGGCAGCTCCTGCTGCCGGCGGCGGCGGCGGCGGTGCTGCAGCAGCTGAAGAGCAAACGGAATTCAACGTGGTCCTGCTCGAAGCCGGCGCCAACAAGGTTTCCGTGATCAAGGCTGTGCGCGAAATCACCGGCCTGGGCCTCAAGGAAGCCAAGGACCTGGTGGACGGCGCTCCAAAGAACGTCAAGGAAGCTATTGCCAAGGCCGACGCCGAAGCAGCAGTCAAGAAGCTGGTGGAAGCCGGTGCCAAGGCTGAACTGAAGTAATTCAGTCCCCTTCAAGGGCTGGAGTGCTCCTCGCGGGCCTCCAGCCTTTGGTGCTTTCAGAGCGCACCCGAAAGCCGCACCAAAAACGCGGTTTTCGAGTGTCTTCTGACAACCCCGACAGCAGAAGATACCTTGGTTCGGGTGATGTGCAACGCATCGCCGTCCGCCATGGTTGGTAGTGGCCAACCGCCAAGCCCGCAAGGAGGAGAGCCTTTGCGGGTCAGTCGTCGAAGACCCAGGACTCATGTCTTTGCCCGGAGATCTCATGGCCTATTCCTATACCGAACGCAAGCGAATCCGCAAAAGTTTCGGCAGCCGCGACAGCGTGCTGGAAGTTCCTTATCTGCTGCAGATGCAGAAGGACGCATACACCGCCTTCCTGCAGGCTGATAAAGCACCGCAAAAACGCACCATTGAAGGTCTGCAGGCTGCCTTTGACGCTGCCTTCCCCATCGTCTCGCACAACGGTTTTGTGGAGATGAAGTTCATCGAGTACAACCTTGCCAAGCCGGCTTTCGACGTGCGCGAGTGCCAGACCCGTGGTCTGACCTTCGCCTCGGCCGTGCGCGCCAAGGTGCAGCTCATCATCTATGACCGCGAGTCCTCGACGTCGCAGTCCAAGGTGGTCAAGGAAGTCAAGGAACAAGAGGTCTACATGGGCGAAGTGCCCCTGATGACCGAAAAGGGCTCCTTCATCATCAACGGCACGGAACGCGTGATCGTCTCGCAGCTGCACCGCTCGCCTGGCGTGTTCTTCGAACACGACAAGGGCAAGACGCACAGCTCGGGCAAGCTGCTGTTCTCCGCGCGCATCATCCCCTACCGCGGCTCCTGGCTGGATTTCGAATTCGACCCGAAGGACATCCTGTACTTCCGCGTGGACCGTCGCCGCAAGATGCCGGTCACGATCCTGCTCAAGGCCATCGGCCTGAACCCCGAGTCCATCCTCGCGAACTTCTTCGTGAACGACAACTTCCGCATCATGGACAGCGGTGCGCAGATGGAATTCGTGTCCGAGCGCCTGCGCGGCGAAGTGGCGCGTTTCGACATCACCGACAAGTCGGGCAAGGTCGTGGTCGCCAAGGACAAGCGCGTCACCGCACGCCACACCCGTGAACTGGAACAGTCCGGCACCACGCACATCAGCGTGCCCGAAGACTTCCTGATCGGCCGTGTGGTGGCCCGCAACATCGTCGATACGGACACCGGTGAAATCATCGCCAAGGCCAACGACGAGCTGACCGAAGCGCTGCTCAAGAAGCTGCGCGTGGCCGGCATCCAGGACGTGCAGTGCATCTACACCAATGAACTCGACCAGGGTGCGTACATGTCGCAGACCCTGCGCATCGACGAAACGGTGGACGAGTTCGCTGCCCGCGTGGCCATCTACCGCATGATGCGCCCCGGCGAGCCGCCAACCGAAGACGCCGTGCAGGCCCTGTTCCAGCGCCTGTTCTACAACCCGGACACGTACGACCTGTCGCGCGTGGGCCGCATGAAGTTCAACGCCAAGATCGGCCGCGACGAATCCACCGGCCCCATGGTGCTGTCCAACGAGGACATCCTGGCCGTGGTCAAGATCCTGGTGGACCTGCGCAACGGCAATGGCGAAGTCGATGACATCGATCACCTGGGCAACCGCCGCGTGCGCTGCGTGGGCGAACTGGCCGAAAACCAGTACCGCACCGGCCTGGCACGTATCGAGAAGGCTGTGAAGGAGCGTCTGGGCCAGGCCGAGCAAGAGCCGCTGATGCCCCACGACCTGATCAACAGCAAGCCGATCTCGGCCGCGCTGAAGGAATTCTTCGGTGCCTCGCAGCTGTCGCAGTTCATGGACCAGACCAACCCGCTCGCCGAAATCACGCACAAGCGCCGTGTTTCCGCACTGGGCCCGGGTGGTCTGACCCGCGAACGCGCAGGCTTCGAAGTGCGCGACGTGCACGTGACCCATTACGGCCGAGTCTGCCCTATCGAAACGCCTGAAGGCCCGAACATCGGGCTGATCAATTCGCTGGCCCTGTACGCCCGCCTGAACGAGTACGGTTTCATCGAAACCCCGTACCGCCGCGTGGTGGACGCCAAGGTCACGAACGAGATCGACTACCTGTCGGCCATCGAAGAAGGCAAGTACGTGATCGCGCAGGCCAACGCCCTGCTCGACAAGGACGGCCGCCTGACGGGCGACCTGGTGTCTGCCCGTGAAAAGGGTGAATCCATCCTGTGCGGCGCAGACCGCGTGCAGTACATGGACGTGTCGCCCGCACAGATCGTGTCGGTGGCTGCATCGCTGGTTCCGTTCCTGGAGCACGATGATGCGAACCGCGCGCTGATGGGCGCCAACATGTCGCGCCAGGCCGTGCCCGTGCTGCGCCCCGAGAAGCCCCTGGTGGGCACGGGTATCGAGCGTGTGGCCGCTGTCGACTCCGGCACCGTGGTCACAGCCACCCGTGGCGGTATCGTGGACTACGTGGATGCCACGCGCATCGTGGTGCGCGTGAACGACGTGGAAGCCGTTGCCGGTGAAGTGGGTGTGGACATCTACAACCTCATCAAGTACCAGCGTTCCAACCAGAACACCAACATCCACCAGCGCCCCATCGTCAAGAAGGGCGACATGCTGGTCAAGGGTGACGTGATTGCCGACGGCGCATCGACGGACTTCGGCGAAATCGCCATCGGCCAGAACATGCTGATCGCCTTCATGCCATGGAACGGCTACAACTTCGAAGATTCGATCCTGATCTCCGAACGCGTGGTTTCCGAAGACCGCTACACCTCGATCCACATCGAGGAACTGGTGGTCATGGCCCGCGACACGAAGCTCGGTGCGGAAGAAATCACGCGCGACATTCCGAACCTGTCGGAACAGCAACTGAACCGCCTGGACGAGTCCGGCATCATCTACGTGGGCGCCGAAGTGCAACCCGGCGATACGCTGGTGGGCAAGGTCACGCCCAAGGGCGAGACCACCCTCACGCCCGAAGAGAAGCTCTTGCGCGCCATCTTCGGCGAGAAGGCTTCCGACGTGAAGGACACCTCGCTGCGCGTGGACCAGGGCTCGCAAGGCACCGTGATCGACGTGCAGGTGTTCACCCGCGAAGGCATCCAGCGCGACAAGCGCGCCCAGCAGATCATCGACGATGAACTCAAGCGCTTCCGCCTGGACCTCAACGACCAGCTGCGCATCGTCGAGGCCGACGCCTTCGACCGTATCGAGAAGCTGCTCAATGGCCGCGTGGCCAATGGCGGCCCGCAGAAGCTGGCCAAGGGCACGAAGATCGACAAGGCCTACCTGGCTTCGGTCGAGAAGTTCCACTGGTTCGACATCCGCCCTGCGGAAGACGAAGTCGCCACCCAGCTCGAAAGCATCAAGAACGCCCTGGAGCAGACGCGCCACAGCTTCGACCTGTCTTTCGAGGAAAAGCGCAAGAAGCTCACGCAAGGCGACGAGCTGCCCGCTGGCGTGCTCAAGATGGTCAAGGTCTACCTGGCCGTCAAGCGCCGCCTGCAGCCTGGTGACAAGATGGCCGGCCGCCACGGCAACAAGGGTGTGGTGTCCAAGATCGTTCCGGTCGAAGACATGCCCTACATGGCCGACGGCACCCCTGCCGACATCGTGCTGAACCCGCTGGGCGTGCCTTCGCGGATGAACATCGGGCAGGTGCTCGAAGTCCATCTGGGCTGGGCCGGCAAGGGCATTGGGCAGCGCATCGGCGACATGCTGCAGCAGGAAGCCAAGGCCTCCGAGATGCGTACCTTCCTCGAAGAGGTGTACAACTCCCGCGGCCGCAAGGAAGACCTGTCGCAGCTGACCGACGAAGACGTGCTGGCCATGGCCGGGCATCTGACCGCTGGCGTGCCTTACGCGACCCCGGTGTTCGATGGTGCTTCGGAAGAAGAAATCATGGACATGCTCAAGCTGGCCTACCCCGACGACATCGCCGAGCGCAAGGGCCTGACGCCCACGCGCACGCAGGCTTACCTGCACGATGGCCGCACGGGTGACCGCTTCGAGCGTCCCACCACCATCGGCTACATGCACTACCTGAAGCTGCACCACTTGGTGGACGACAAGATGCATGCCCGTTCCACGGGCCCGTACTCCCTGGTCACGCAGCAGCCGCTGGGCGGCAAGGCCCAGTTCGGTGGCCAGCGTTTCGGGGAAATGGAAGTGTGGGCGCTGGAAGCCTACGGTGCAGCCTACGTCCTGCAGGAAATGCTCACCGTCAAGTCCGACGACGTGGTCGGTCGTACCAAGGTGTACGAGTCCATCGTCAAGGGCGAACACGCGATCGAAGCCGGCATGCCGGAATCGTTCAATGTGCTGGTCAAGGAAATCCGCTCGCTGGGCCTTGATATCGAGCTGGAACGCTCCTAAGCGGAAAAGGAAAGAGTCACTATGAAATCGCTACTCGACCTGTTCAAGCAATTCACGCCGGATGAGCACTTCGATGCCATCCGCATCGGCATGGCTTCGCCCGAGAAGATCCGTTCGTGGTCTTTCGGTGAGGTGAAGAAGCCCGAGACCATCAACTACCGCACGTTCAAGCCCGAGCGCGACGGCCTGTTCTGCGCCAAGATCTTCGGTCCCATCAAGGACTACGAATGCCTGTGCGGCAAGTACAAGCGCCTCAAGCACCGTGGCGTGATCTGCGAGAAGTGCGGCGTTGAAGTCACGCAGACCAAGGTGCGCCGCGAGCGCATGGGCCACATCGACCTGGCCGCGCCCTGCGCGCACATCTGGTTCCTGAAGTCGCTGCCATCGCGCCTGGGCCTGGTGCTCGACATGACGCTGCGCGACATCGAACGCGTGCTGTACTTCGAAGCCTACGTGGTGACCGACCCCGGCATGACCCCGCTGAAGAAGTTCAGCATCATGTCCGAGGACGACTACGATGCCAAGCGCAAGGAATACGGCGACGAATTCATCGCCAAGATGGGCGCCGAAGGCATCAAGGACCTGCTGGAATCCATCGACATCGACCTGTCGATCGAACGCCTGCGCGGCGACCTGACCGGCTCGGAAGTCAAGGTCAAGAAGAACGCCAAGCGCCTGAAGGTGCTCGAAGCGTTCAAGAAGTCGGGCATCAAGCCCGAGTGGATGGTGCTTGAAGTGCTGCCCGTGCTGCCACCGGACCTGCGTCCGCTGGTGCCGCTGGACGGCGGCCGCTTCGCCACGTCCGACCTGAACGACCTGTACCGCCGCGTCATCAACCGCAACAGCCGCTTGCGCCGCCTGCTGGAGCTGAAGGCCCCTGAAATCATCGCCCGCAACGAAAAGCGGATGCTGCAGGAAGCCGTGGACTCGCTGCTGGACAACGGCCGCCGTGGCAAGGCCATGACAGGCGCCAACAAGCGTGCCCTGAAGTCGCTGGCCGACATGATCAAGGGCAAGTCCGGCCGTTTCCGCCAGAACTTGCTGGGCAAGCGCGTGGACTACTCCGGTCGTTCCGTGATCACCGTGGGCCCAACGCTCAAGCTGCACCAGTGCGGCCTGCCCAAGCTGATGGCCCTGGAGCTGTTCAAGCCTTTCATCTTCTCGCGCCTGGAAGCCATGGGCATCGCGACGACGATCAAGGCCGCCAAGAAGGAAGTCGAATCCGGCACGCCGGTGGTGTGGGACATCCTGGAAGAGGTCATCAAGGAACATCCGGTGATGCTCAACCGTGCGCCTACGCTGCACCGCCTGGGCATCCAGGCGTTCGAGCCCATCCTGATCGAAGGCAAGGCCATCCAGCTGCACCCCCTCGTCTGCGCGGCCTTCAACGCCGACTTCGACGGTGACCAGATGGCCGTCCACGTCCCGCTGTCGGTGGAAGCGCAGATGGAAGCCCGCACGCTGATGCTGGCCTCCAACAACGTGCTGTTCCCCGCTTCGGGCGAGCCTTCCATCGTTCCTTCGCAGGACGTGGTGCTGGGCCTGTACTACGCCACCCGTGACCGCATCAACGCCAAGGGCGAAGGCCTGATCTTCGCCGACACCGGTGAAGTGCAGCGCGCGTTCGACGCGGGCGAGGTCGAGCTGGCCACGCGCATCAACGTGCGCCTGACCGAGTGGACCAAGAACAAGGACACCGGCGAGTTCGTGCCCGAGGTCAAGATGGTGGAAACCACCACCGGCCGTGCCCTGCTGTCCGAGATCCTGCCCAAGGGCCTGCCGTTCTCGAACATCAACAAGGCCCTGAAGAAGAAGGAAATCTCCAAGCTCATCAACGTCTCCTTCCGCAAGTGCGGTCTCAAGGAAACGGTGGTGTTTGCCGACAAGCTGCTGCAAAACGGTTTCCGCCTGGCCACGCGCGCCGGCATTTCCATCTGCATCGACGACATGCTGGTGCCGCCCCAAAAGGCCGGCATCATCGAGCGCTCGGAGAAGGAAGTCAAAGAGATCGAACAGCAGTACGTCTCGGGTCTGGTGACCTCTGGCGAGCGCTACAACAAGGTGGTGGACATCTGGGGCAAGGCTGGCGACGAAGTGTCCAAGGTGATGATGGCCCAGCTGTCCAAGCAGAAGGTCATCGACCGCCACGGCAAGGAAGTGGACCAGGAGTCCTTCAACTCCATCTACATGATGGCCGACTCCGGCGCCCGCGGCTCTGCCGCCCAGATCCGCCAGGTGGCCGGCATGCGGGGCCTGATGGCCAAGCCTGACGGCTCGATCATCGAGACGCCCATCACCGCGAACTTCCGCGAAGGCCTGAACGTGCTGGAGTACTTCATCTCCACCCACGGTGCCCGTAAGGGTCTGGCCGACACGGCGCTGAAGACGGCCAACTCCGGCTACCTGACGCGCCGCCTGGTGGACGTGACGCAGGATCTGGTCGTGACCGAAGAGGATTGCGGCACTTCCAATGGTTCGCTGATGCGCGCCATCGTCGAAGGCGGTGAAGTGATCGAATCGCTGCGCGACCGTATCCTGGGCCGTACCGCTGCCGAAGACGTGCTGCACCCCGAGAACCGTTCGGTGCTGGTGCCCGCCGGCGTGATGCTGGAAGAAGACCTCATCGAGGAAATGGAAGCTGCTGGCGTGGACGAGGTGAAGGTGCGCACGGCACTGACCTGCGAAACCCGCTACGGCCTGTGCGCCCGATGCTACGGCCGAGATCTGGGCCGCGGCGGCCTGATCAACCTCGGCGAAGCCGTGGGTGTGATCGCTGCCCAGTCTATCGGTGAACCCGGCACGCAGCTGACCATGCGCACGTTCCACATCGGTGGTGCCGCATCGCGCGCTGCCATCGCTTCGAGCGTGGAAGCCAAGTCCAACGGCGTGATCGGCTTCAACGCCACGATGCGCTACGTGAGCAACACCAAGGGCGAGCTGGTGGTGATTGCACGTTCGGGTGAGATCATCATCCATGACGAGCATGGCCGCGAGCGCGAGCGCCACAAGGTGCCGTACGGCGCCCTGCTGACGGTGAAGGCCGACCAGACCATCAAGGCCGGCACCATCCTGGCCAACTGGGACCCGCTGACCCGCCCGATCATTACCGAGTTCGCCGGCCAGGTGAAGTTCGAGAACGTCGAAGAAGGCCTGACGGTTGCCAAGCAGCTCGACGAAGTGACCGGTCTGTCCACCCTGGTGGTGATCGATCCCAAGCGCCGTGGCGCCGCCAAGGTCGTGCGTCCGCAGGTCAAGCTGATCGATGCGCAGAACAACGAAGTGAAGATCCCTGGCACCGACCACTCGGTGACCATCGGCTTCCAGATCGGTTCGCTCATCCAGGTGCGTGACGGCCAGGACGTGGGCCCCGGCGAAGTGCTGGCGCGTATTCCGGTCGAAGGCCAGAAGACCCGCGACATCACCGGCGGTCTGCCCCGTGTGGCCGAGCTGTTCGAAGCCCGTACCCCGAAGGACAAGGGCACGCTGGCCGAGATGACCGGCACCGTGTCGTTCGGCAAGGAAACCAAGGGCAAGGTCCGCCTGCAGATCACCGATCCCGAAGGCCACGTGTTCGAAGAGCTCGTGCCCAAGGAAAAGAACATCCTGGTGCACGAAGGCCAGGTGGTGAACAAGGGCGAGTCCATCGTCGACGGCCCGGCCGACCCGCAGGACATCCTGCGCCTGCTGGGCATCGAAGAGCTGTCGCGCTACATCGTCGATGAAGTGCAGGACGTGTACCGCTTGCAGGGTGTGAAGATCAACGACAAGCACATCGAGGTGATCGTTCGCCAGATGCTGCGCCGCGTCGTGGTCGAGAACACTGGCGAGTCGAACTACATCGGTGGCGAACAGGTCGAGCGTTCCGAGATCCTGAACACCAACGATGCACTGCAGTCCGAAGGCAAGATCCCTGCGACCTACAGCAACCTGCTGCTGGGTATCACCAAGGCATCGCTGTCCACCGACTCGTTCATCTCGGCGGCTTCCTTCCAGGAAACCACCCGCGTGCTCACCGAGGCTGCCATCATGGGCAAGCGCGACGAGCTGCGTGGCCTGAAGGAAAACGTGATCGTGGGTCGCCTGATCCCTGCCGGCACCGGCATGGCCTACCACCAGGCACGCAAGGCCAAGGACGCCATGGACGACGCCGAGCGCCGCGCCATCGCCGAAGCCGAAGCCGCTGAAATGGCTGCGTCCTCGTCGTCGGACGATGCCACGGAAGTCGAAGGCAGCAGCACCACCACTGCCACGGACGCTTCCGCAGACTAAAAGCCAGGCGGCACCGGACAAGGACCCAGCGATGCAATGCGCGGCGCACGGGGTTCTGGTTCGGCGCAACCCCGGGCCTTGATGCGCTCCCGCCCTGTCTCTGGACAGGTCGGGAGCGTTTTTACTGGAGCGATCAAGCGCTCCGATTTTTCCCTGTTCCCTCTTTCTCGGCCGCGGGCTGCGCTTGCAGCGCACGCCCCAGGCCATGCGTATGTGGTCATCGCCTCTTTTCTGGATTCTTGTCGCCATCATGCTGTTCTGGGCCCTGGGGGCCTACAACCGGCTGACGCGGTTGCGTTCCTCCGTGGTCCAGGCCTTTGGCGCCGTGGACGCCCACCTGGTGCGCCTGATTGCGCTGCTGGGCGAGTTCGACGCGGTCCAGGGCCACGGCGCGGGCCCCGGTACTTCGGGCGGGAGCACGGATATCGGGCCGCCGGCGCAGCGGCCGGTGTTCGACCCGGCCAAGATCGCGGCCCTGCGCGGCGCCACCACGCAAATGGGGGCGTCGCTGGCCGTGGCACGCTCGCAGCCCCTGCAGCGCGATGCGCTCGCCGCGCTCACCGCAGCGCGCAGCGTGCTGGATGCCACCTGGCGCACCGCGGTCACCGAGGCCGATGGCCCGGGAGCCAGGGAGATGCTGGCGCCCTGGTCCATCCGCTGGGAAGAGCACCACGCGCAGATCGATCTGGCTGTGCAGGTGATCAACCATGCCGCCGGGCAGCACGACGCCGCCATCCACCAGTTTCCCGCCCGGGTGCTCGCCTGGATTTTCGGCTTCAAGGCCACCAAGGGGCTGTGATGCGCGCGCCCTGGCCCCTTTTCTTTTGACCGCCAGCGCACCTGTGCGCCGGCACCACGAGGCACCCACCCTATGAACTCAGCCCCTTCCCACCCTGCCGCGCCCGAAGGGCGGCGCCCTGATCGCAGCCCCGTACAGGCCGGTGCCGGCCGCGGAGGCGATGCGCAGCAGGTGGCACTGTGGCAGCAGCTCATCGCCGTGGCCGGTGTGCTGCAGGCCATCCGCGAGGGTGTCTCGGGCACGGCCGCGCTGGACGCGGTCAGCACCACGCTGCGCCCCGGCGTGCAGGCCCTGCTGTTCCAGGTACTGCGCAACCTCGGGCGTGCCGAGGCGCTGCGGCGCCAACTGGCCAAGCGGCCGCCGCCGCCCGATGCGGACGCGTTGCTGTGCACCGCGCTGGCACTGTGCTGGCGCGCCGACGAGGCGCCGTATGAACCTTTCACCCTGGTCAACCAGGCGGTGGAAGCGGCCAAGCGGCACCCGGCCACGCATGCGCAGGCATCCTTCATCAACGCCTGCCTGCGGCGTTTTCTGCGCGAAAGTGATGCGCTGGTGGGGGCTACCGATGCCGATCCCGTGGCCCGCTGGAACCACCCGCTGTGGTGGATCAAGCGCCTGCAGAAGGACCATCCCCAGCAGTGGGAGCAGATCCTGCACGCCAACAACACCCACGCCCCGATGGCGCTGCGCGTGAACCGCCTGCAGGGCAGCCAGGCGCAGTACCAGCAGGAGCTGGCCGCCATGGGGGCCGATGCCGACCCGATTGGCACCGAGGGCCTGGTCCTGCACCGGCCGCTGCCGGTACAGGCGCTGCCCGGTTTTGCGGCAGGCCGGGTGTCGGTACAGGACACCGCCGCCCAGCAAGCCGCCCCGCTGCTGCTGCAGGGCATGGACCGCACGCGCAACCTGCGTGTGCTGGATGCCTGCGCCGCGCCCGGCGGCAAGACCGCCCACCTGCTGGAGATGGCCAGCGAGGGCGGGCCCCTGCAGGTGACTGCGCTGGAAATCGACGCCACGCGCGCTGAACGCATCCACCAGACCCTCGCGCGCCTGGGCCTGGCGGCACAGGTGCTGGTGGCCGACGCCGCCCAGCCCGAAGCCTGGTGGCCGGCGGCCAATGGCGGCGCGCTGTTCGACGCCATCCTGCTCGATGCGCCATGCACCGCCTCGGGCATCGTGCGCCGCCACCCAGACGTGCGCTGGCTGCGCCGCGAGACGGACATTGCCCAGCTCGCCGCCCTGCAAAAGCGCTTGCTGGCCACCCTGTGGCCCCTGGTCGCCCCCGGTGGGCGGCTGCTGTACTGCACCTGCTCCGTCTTTCGTGCCGAAGGTGATGCGCAGGTACAAACGTTTCTTGCACACAACACCGATGCACATTTGCTCCCCTCGCCCGGGCATTTAATCCCTCGCGCAGCGGACAAGCAGGGGGCTGTCCCGGACAATCGATTCGGTGATCACGACGGATTTTTTTACGCACTGTTGCAAAAATCGACCGACTGAGCGCTTTGCGGCTCGTTGGCTCTGGATTGGCGCGCTTTTGATGCTGATCACCCTGCTGGCCTGGGTGCCTACGGCCCGGGCAGAAGCCAACCGCGGCGAGGTGGCCGAGCTGCGCCTGCAGCGCCTGGACGATGGCGTCTACCTGAGCACCAGCCTGGAGTTCGACCTGCCGGAACTGGCCGAGGAGGCCCTGCGCAAGGGCATCCCGATGTTCTTCGTGATGGAGGCGCAGGTCATGCGCGACCGCTGGTACTGGTCCGACCGCCAGGTGGCCGAAGCCACGCGCTACCTGCGGCTGAGCTACCAGCCCCTGACCCGGCGCTGGCGCCTGAGCACCTCGACCGCCCCCTTCACCAACACCGGCCTGGGCGTGGCGCTGGGGCAGAATTTCGATGACCTGGACGATGCCCTGTCTGCCATGCAGCGGGTTTCGCGCTGGAAGATTGCAGAAAGCTCTGCAATCGATGCAGATACCGGCCATACGATACAGTTCAAGTTCAGGCTTGATATGTCACAGCTGCCCCGGCCGTTCCAGATCGGCGCCGTAGGCCGGACCGGCTGGAACCTGCTTGTCTCGCGCTCCGGCCGCCTCGCGCTGCAGGAGGCCGCCAAGTGACACCGGACCCCAGGCCGCCTGCGTCGGCCTCGGCGCATCTGGCGGCGCGCCAGTCGCGCGCCGTGCGCTGGGCCGTGGGGGTGGGGGCGGCCATCATGTCCGCCATCGGGCTGGTGCTGCTCTTTTTGCTGACGCTGGCCACCAACAACCGCGCCCTGTACGAGCGCAACTACGCCTGGCTCTTCGGCGTGAACGTGCTGGTGGCCTTGTTGCTGCTCGCGGTGCTGGGCTGGGTGGCCGTGCGCCTGTGGCTGCGGCTGCGCCGGGGCCGCTTCGGCAGCCGATTGCTGGTGAAGCTGGCGGCCATCTTTGCACTGGTCGGCCTGGTGCCTGGCCTCTTGATCTATGTGGTGTCCTACCAGTTCGTCACCCGCTCCATCGAAAGCTGGTTCGACGTGAAGGTGGAGGGGGCGCTGTCCGCCGGGGTGAACCTGGCGCGTGTCTCGCTCGATGCCCTGGCCACCGACATGGCCTCCAAGACGCGCACGGCCAGTGCCCAGGTGGCGCAGGTCCCCGATGCCTCGGCCGGCGTCGTGCTGGAGCGCATCCGCGACCAGTTGGGCGCCACCGACGTCATCCTCTGGAACAGCGCCGGCCAGGCCGTGGCCAGCGCCGGCCAGTCCCGCTTCAGCCTGAACCCCGAGCGTCCCGGTGTGCCGCTGCTGCGCACGGTGCGCCAGCAGCGTGCCCTCACGCAGATCGAGGGGCTGGATGACATCGCCGACCCGGCCGCCGTGCAGAACGCGCGCGTGAAGATCATCGCCCTGGTCAGCAGCCCCACGGTGGGCCTGCTGGCCGAGCCGCGCTACCTGCAGGCCACGCTGATGCTGCCGCCGGCCCTGGTGGAGAACGCCATCGCCGTGCAGGAAGCCAACCGCGAGTACCAGGAGCGGGCCCTGGCACGCGGCGGCCTGCGGCGCATGTACGTGGGCACCCTCACGCTGAGCCTGTTCCTGGCCGTCTTCGGCGCCGTGCTGCTGGCCGTGCTGCTCGGCAACCAACTGGTGCGGCCACTGCTGGTGCTGGCCGAAGGGGTGCGCGAGGTGGCCGCCGGCAACCTGAGCCCCAAGGCCGCCCTGCAAGGCAGGGACGAGCTGGGCGGGCTGACCCGCTCGTTCGCGCTCATGACCCAGCAGCTCGCCGACGCCCGGGGCGCGGTGGAGCAGAGCATGAGCGAGGTGGATGCTGCGCGCGCCAACCTGCAGACCATCCTGGACAACCTGACCGCCGGGGTGATGGTGCTCGATGGCGCGGGCGCCATCCGCTCGTCCAACCCCGGCGCCACACGCATCCTGCGCGCGCCCATGGCCGCCTTCGAAGGGCGGGCGCTGGCCGAGGTGCCTGGCCTGGCCGACTTTGCCGCCGCCGTGCAGAAGCAGTTCGCCGCCTTTCTGGGCGAGCGCGACCACCACGGCCTGGACCACTGGCAGCACCCGTTCGAGCTGCACGCCTCGCTCGCGGGGGTCGGCCAGCATGCGACGAGCATCATCGCGCGGGGGGCAGAACTGCCCGATTCGACCCGACTGTTGGTTTTTGACGACATTTCTGAAATCGTTTCTGCACAACGCGCGCAGGCCTGGGGAGAGGTCGCGCGGCGCCTTGCGCACGAGATCAAGAACCCCCTGACGCCCATCCAGCTGTCGGCCGAACGGCTGGAGATGAAGCTCACCGGCAAGGTGGCTGCGAGCGAGCAGGCCGTGCTCGCCAAGTCGGTCAAGACCATCGTCGAGCAGGTCGATGCGATGAAGCGCCTGGTCAACGAATTCCGCGACTACGCACGCCTGCCGGCGGCCGAACTGCATGCTCTGGACATCAACGCGCTGGTGACCGATGTGCTGCACCTCTATGGGGAGGAAAACGCCACCGTCCCTGTGAAAGCCGAGCTCGATCCGTCCTGTCCGAGCATCGCCGGAGACGCCCAGCAACTGCGCCAGGTGGTGCACAACCTGCTGCAGAACGCGCAGGATGCGACGGAGCAGGCACGTGCCGCCGGGGCCGAAAATCTGCCCGCCGTGCGCATCGCCACGCGCTGGAGCGAGTCCTCCCGGCGCGTGCGGCTGACGGTTTCGGACAGCGGCAGCGGCTTTCCCGCACACATCCTGCAGCGCGCTTTCGAGCCCTATGTCACCACCAAACCGCGGGGCACGGGGCTCGGTCTTGCCGTGGTCAAAAAGATCGCCGATGAGCACGGCGCACGCATCGACCTGTCCAACCGGATGGAAGATGGCGTGGTGCGGGGCGCCCAAGTGTCGTTATCATTCGCCACTGAACCAGCGGTGGCGGCATAACAACGCCCCCCGCAGTACCTCCCAAGGCGCTTCAACACACATGGCAAACATTCTGGTGGTCGACGATGAGCTCGGCATTCGCGACCTGCTGTCGGAAATCCTGAACGACGAAGGCCACAGCGTGGACCTCGCGGAAAACGCGACCCAGGCCCGTGCGGCCCGTGCCGGCAGCAACTACGACCTGGTGCTGCTCGACATCTGGATGCCCGATACCGACGGCGTATCGTTGCTCAAGGAATGGGCCACCGGCGGCGTGCTGACCATGCCCGTCATCATGATGAGCGGCCACGCCACCATCGACACGGCGGTCGAGGCCACCCGCATCGGCGCCTTCTCGTTCCTTGAAAAGCCCATCACCCTGCAAAAGCTGCTCAAGGCGGTGGAGCAGGGCCTGGCGCGCAACGCGGCCCACCATGCGGCCCCCGTGGCCGCCGTGCAGGCCCCGGCGGCAGCGCCGGCCGATGCGCCCTTCACCCAGGTGCCCGTGATCACGGCCTTGTCTGGCGTGGAGGCAGGCCCGCATTCGCACCAGGGCTTCGACCTGGACCGCCCCCTGCGCGAAGCGCGCGACGGCTTCGAAAAAGCCTACTTCGAGTTCCACCTCGCCCGCGAAGGCGGCTCGATGACGCGCGTGGCCGAAAAGACCGGCCTGGAGCGCACCCACCTGTACCGCAAGCTGCGCCAATTGGGCGTGGACCTGGGCCGCGGCAAGCGTGCTTAAAAAAAATTTGCCTCCAATTTTTTCAGGGCCAATTTTCTGGCTATAATTTGAGGCTCAGGCCCGGTAGCTCAGTCGGTAGAGCAGAGGATTGAAAATCCTTGTGTCGGTGGTTCGATTCCGCCCCAGGCCACCAAATCGCTAACGCCCCAGTATCTTCAACGGTGCTGGGGCGTTTTGCATTGACTCTTCCGGAGCGGTGGTGATGAATCTTCGCGTTAGGCTTCAGTTCAAGCGGCTTGCTGCGTTGTTGCAGGCTCAGGCAGCGGTTGCTGGTGGCTTGGGTCATGCGGCTACAGTTGGTGCACTCCGAGAAGTCGTCGTCAGAAACTTCCTCCGCCCGCATCTGCCAGAAACTATCGGGATTCACTCGGGCATCATCATTGACGCTCAAGGCCATGAAAGCCGGCAGCAGGACATCATCCTTGTAGATCGTTCTTTTCCAACGATCAGCGTAGGTGCTGATGACGGGGTAGCTCTCATCGTTGCCGAAAGCGTGCTCGCGACGATAGAGGTGAAGAGCAGGCTGGATAGCGCAGAACTGCGCACAAGCATGGAGTCCATTGCGCAAACACGGCGAATGAGCCGATCTGGCGAACTGTTCTACAGCAAACTTGGCGCAGAAGTTCGAGGCCCTATGCAGCCTATCTTGGCCTACATTTTTGCGTTTGACGGTATAGCACTCTCTACCCTGCAAGCACGTATGGTTGATTTTTGTACCGAACAATCGGATGGTGGGATCGGGCCTGAGGCCATCTGCGTGCTTCCGCATGGCGCAATACTTCGGGCAGCCTTGATGCCCACAGTGCGCATGGGGCAAGGCGAGCCTAAGAAGTCCATCCTCACATTGCCTCCAGGACCGGGTGGGATGGGGTGCACATCCTATGAACTCAAAGAGGATGCACTTTTGAAGTTCTACAGTCGGTTGAGGGACGATGTTGTTGGGCTGAAAGTCCTGAACTACGACCTTGATCCCTATTTCGGGGAGGCCCACTAGTGCTGAATAGCGGAACTCGTTTTCATCGCGTTCGGTGCCGAACTAGCGCGCCTTGAACTGGAATACGTTGTGAGACTTCTGTGAAAGCGAAGGTGACGATGCGCTATGCACACTTGTCCGCGAAGGCGTTGCAGGAGGCTGCAAACGCTGGCTCGATGATCGTGCCTAGGGCTGCGTAGGGCGGGAGTGCTGCAGATGGCGGGGAGGGCAGGGCGTACGGCTCAGCTCTCCCCATTTTTTGGAAATGATGATGCTGGTTTGGTACTCAGATCGAGAAGGCGCGCAAAAATCTTCTGCTCCACCTCCAAGGGCGCCGTCATACCCTGCCGTTCAAAGAACGCCGCAAGGTAGCCGCAACCGGCATGGAGAACGGCAATAAAAATCTCTTCGAGGTGTCGCACTGTTCCTGCTACGAACGCCTCTGTCGTTGGTTGGCCCTTTATGTGAGCGGAGTAAAAATAGCTGACCCCGAAAGGTGATCCGTGGATGATCTCTGAGGACAACGAATAGATGAGCCCGTAGGCAGCGATGAGGCGAGAGCCAGCCCTTCGACTCGCCAACTCCCCCACTCGCCGAATGCGGCTTGGAACGTCAAGAGCGGTCCACAATCCCTTGCCCTTCCCATTGAATTCGGGGTACTCCCGTGCAAGCGTTGCTGACGGGTCAGGATCCGTACGCACCTCGATAGAGAACTCACCGCTGCCAATGTTCCGATTGTGGTGACGCCATGATGCGAACTCCACGTATCGGATGGCGCGCGTCGCGACTTCATCGGACTCGGATAGAAGGAAGCTGGCATTGACGAATGACTCAACAGCAGAGCGCGCAATCGGATAGGTGTCGCGCACGGGAATGCCGCGAAGCTGAGACATGCGGAGTAACGTCTCAAGTGACTGGCCCGCTCCCATGGCTAATGGGGTGCTAACTCGTCTCTGAGCATCGCCAATGCTGCAGGTAAGAGTCTCTCCCTTGAAGGTGGCTGGACCTTCAGAGGCAACAAACAGCGCAAGGCGAAGCAGCTCTTGTTGAAGTAATGCCAACCCGCGTAACGCGTCTAGCAAGGGCAATTCTTCTGCGTCCATTTGTATGTCAAACAGGAGGTTGGAGCTTGAAAGTATCGCTTGCGAGTGTCCCAAGGTGTTGGACCGGCCTCGAATGCCAGAGGGGAACACCAGAGTGTGGCGCTGGAGTCGGAATCGGCATCGCTACTGCCTTGATTCACATAGGAAAAACGGTACCGGCCAGGTATGGGTTCAGAAAAGTTCGGACAACAGTTCGGAAACTCGGTGGGACGAACACGAGGGAAACCAAAAAAGCCTTAGAAATCTTGGGCTTACTGACAGCGCACCACGGACTGAGCGTTGTCTTGAAAATCCTTGTGTCGGTGGTTCGATTCCGCCCCAGGCCACCAAATATGCATGCGCCCCAGCGCCCTAACGGGTTCTGGGGCGTTTTGCTTTGACGCGCCTGTCATGGCCGCATGGGGTAAGCGGCCAGTCATGCCATCTTGACGACGATGCAGGCCCCCTTCAGTGGCCGTTGATCTCGTCAGCCGCGTCCCCGCCATCGTTGTCGACATTACCACCATTGCACAAGCCCTGAGCCACTTCTCTTATGCCTGGGCCGGCACCCTAAGGTTGCCATGGGCCGCCGTTGGGCCGGGCTGTGGAGCCGCATCGCGCAGGACACGAAAATTTTTCCCACGAAACCGTTGACTGCAAAGTAAAGACTCTTTACAGTCTCATTCATTGCGGTTTCGACCGCACCCGATTTCCACCGATTGACCTATTCACCAGGATTGAACGTGAACGCAGCAGCCATCCCCATCAGCAACCGACCCGCAGCGGGCCGGGCGCTCGTGCGCGTCGCCCTGTGTTCTGCCCTGCGCAAGCTGCCGTGCCTGGATGCGCATGGCCATCGGGATCCGTGGCTACCGGGTGGAGGGGGCGCATAGGCGCGCACCTCCCAAGCTCTCTTCGCAGAGGCCCGGACACCGCAAGGTTCCGGGCCTCTTTGTTTTTCAACCGGACGGCAAGCCGCCCCATCCACTCTGCAGTGATCGCGCTGCGGCGTACCGCTCATTAAAAATTTGCCGTGGGGCCCTGCTGAACACTTGAATCGGCACTGCGACCCCACTGTGTGGACCCCGGGATCTGGCCCGACGGTCCGCTCCATTTCGGGTGTGTCTTCACCACACCGCCAGCAAGCAGCCGCGTGGACGGCCTGGGGGGATGTGCAGGGGTCCCCCCTGTGCAGCGATGTCGACGGGGCGCGCGCCGGCCGTGCGTTGCCCATCGCGTGAGGGCACAACCGAAATGGAGGATTTCTCTGTTTATCAAGCCCTGGTGACGGAACCGGCATACGTGCTTGTCTTAGAAGCAAGATTTTGGGAGTTCGACTCTCCCCTGGGGCACCAATTTTTTCCCGCGTTAGCTCAATGGATCAGAGCACCTGCCTACGAAGTAGGGGGTTGCACGTTCGAGTCGTGCACGTGGGGCCATCTAGGCTGTTTACGATCTTTTCATGGCCCCGAAAGATCGTAAACAGGCTCTTGGGTGCGGTAGCAAAGCGACCATGCAGCGGATTGCAAATCCGCAGACACCGGTTTGAATCCGGTCCGCACCTCCATCATTTTTTTCCCTTTTCGTGGTGCGCGTAGCTCAATGGCAGAGCTGCGGGTTGTGATCCCGCCGACGACGGTTCGATTCCGTTCGTGCACCCCATTCATTCCCTTTGCCTCTCTCCATGGCGCAATCGGCAGACGCACCAGCTTCAAACCCTGGCGCCTTCGGGCATGTCCGTTCGAGTCGGACTGGGGAGACCAGCGCCTGCTTGGGCCGGTGAGACACCCTGCCGCAAGTCCGGTGAAAGCCGCGCGCCCGGGCTGTGTCTCCCGGCCCTGGGCTAACATTCTTCCCGTTCGCCAGCTCCCCGGTGAACGATGGCTTCCATGCCGCGCAATGGGGTGGTCTTTCCACCCCTGCGCCAGCCAGCCCCTGTGCACCGCCCGCGCACAACACCCGTTGCGCGCAAGGCCGTCGCCGCCAGGCCGCCCGCCACCATGTCCCCTTGCCATCGCTCGCGATGCCGAACGGCACCGGGGTGCTCTTTTCGCCAGATCGCAAAGGACACCATGTCTGTCTCTGACCCCTCCACCCTGGCCTTGTCCCACCCGCTGTTGTCGCCAGCGCAGCGCCATGCCATGGACCTGCTGCTGAGTCGGCATTCCCCCTGGCCGCTGGTGGAACCAGCACCCGATGCCGCTGCACTGGACCTGGTCTTCGCCGCCGCCATGCGCGCCCCCGACCATGGGCAGCTGCGGCCCTGGCGTTTCGTCGTTGTGCGCGGCGACGCGCGTGCTGCGCTGGGCCAGGTATTCGCGCGGGCGGCCCGGGCACGCGACCCCTATGACGATGGCGAGCGTTTTCGCGGCAAGGCCATGGCGGCGCCGATGCTCGTGGCCCTGGTCGCCCATGTGAAGGTGCCGCACAAGGTGCCCGAGGGCGAGCAGGTGCTGGCCACCGGTGCTGCGGTGATGAACATGCTCAACGCGCTGCACATCCTGGGTTTTGGGGGCTTCTGGGCCACGGGCGCGAACTCGCATGACGAGCGCGTGAAGGCCGCACTCGGCCTGGGCCCCAGCGACCGCCTGCTGGGTTTTCTGTACATGGGCACGCCCAAGGACCGGCTGCCACCGCCCGATCGCCTGGATGCGGGCGAGTTCGTGCGCGAATGGACACACCGGGCCTGGGATCAGTGGAATAAGCCGGAACCTGCGTGCCTCAGGCGGTCCTGCCCGCCCGTTGGGCCGACCCTCCCATGCGCACGGCCAGGGCCGCCAGGCTGGCCGACACGGCCAGCAGCGTCACGCCCATCCAGCCCCATTGCGCCAGCAGCAGGCTGCCCAGGGCGGCGCCGGCGGCCATGCCAATGAACATGCCGGTCATCAGCACGGCATTGAGCCGGCTGCGGGCACCTGGGTCGATGCTGTAGACCAGGGTCTGGTGCGCGATCAGCGCGGCCTGCACACCCAGGTCGAAACCGATGGCCGCGGCCACCAGCAGGCACAGCTGGGCGGTGGGGGACAGCCAAGGCGCCAGCGCCATCGCAGCAAAAGACAGGGCTGCCAGGCCCGCCCCCAGGCGGGTGACGAGCCCCGGCCCCCGGCGGTCGGCCAGACGGCCCGCCAGCGGCGCCGCCAGCGCGCCGGCTGCCCCGGCCAGGCCGAAGGCGCCAGCCGCAGTGCTGCCCAGGTGGAAGGGGGCGCCATGCAGCATCACCGCCAGCGTGGACCAGAACGCGCTGAAGCCCACCGAGAGCAGGCCTTGCGCCAGTGCCGCGCGCCGCAGGCCGCCATGGCGCTGCCACAGCGTGGCCAGCGATGCCAGCAGTTGGCCGTAGGGCAACTGGGTGGTCGGGCTGAAGCGCGGCAGGCCGCGCCAGGCGGCGATGCCGATGGCGGCCATGCTGGCGGCCGCTGCCACGAACATGCTGCGCCAGCTGAAATGCTCGGCCACGAAGCCGCTGACCACGCGGGACAGCAAAATGCCCAGCAGCAGCCCGGTCATCACCGTGCCCACCACCTTGCCCCGGTGCGCGGCAGGCGCCAGCGCAGCGGCCGCGGGCACGATGTCCTGTGCCAGGGTGGCGGTGATGCCGATCGCCAGGCTGGCGGCCAGCAGCACGCCGATGGTCGGCGCCAGGGCGGCCAGCAGCAAGGCCGCCACCAGCGCGGCGGCCTTGGCCAGGATGATGCTGCGCCGGTCGAACCGGTCCCCGAGCGGCGCCAGCAGCAGGATGCCCAGCGCGTAGCCGAGCTGCGTGAGCGTAGGCACCCAGCCCACGGCCTGGTCGGATGCCCCGATATCTGCCCCCAGCACACCCAGCATGGGCTGGCTGTAGTAGAGCGAGGCCACGCCCAGGCCGGCGCCGGCCGCGAGCAGCAGCACCAGGGGGGCGGCAATTGCGGGCGTGTCGGCCATCGGGCTGTGGCTGCCGGGGGAGATGCCGCTAATGGCATCCGTTTTTTGCATAAAAGACATAGTGCTAACCCTTGGTGAGGACCTTGGACCCGAGTGTGATCGCTTGGCGGTGCTCTTGGTAGTAGGATGCCTTGCACATTGGATATACGCTGACTGCATGACCAAAGACGCTGAGTTCACACCCCCGGGCCCACGGTCCGCAGCACCGCTGCCCCAGGCGGGCAGCGCCGGTGCGCTGGGCAACCGCCTGCAGCTGATGGAGACCTTCGTGCGCATCGTCGAGGCCGGCAGCCTCTCGGCTGCGGCAGCGCAGATGCACGCCACCCAACCCACGGTAAGCCGGCGCCTGCAGGCGCTGGAGCAGTCGCTGGGCGTGCGCCTGCTGCAGCGCTCCACGCACACCATGCGCCTCACGGTGGACGGGGAGCGCTGTTACCAACGGGCCAAGGAGTTGCTGGCGAGCTGGGCTTCCTTCGAGGCCGACCTGCGCGGCGCGCAGGAGGAGCCTGAGGGAACGCTGCGCGTGGCCATGCCGCATGCCTTCGGGCAGGAGATGTTCGTAGGGCCACTGGCGCAGTTTCTGCGCGCGCATCCGCGCGTGTCGGTGGAATGGCTGCTGCAGGACGATGTGCGCGATTTCATCGGTGCAGGCATCGACTGCGCCATCCAGGTTGGCGAGCCGGCCGACCCGGCGGTGGTGGCCATCCGCCTGGCCGAGGTGCCGCGCATCGTGGTCGGCACCCCGGCGCTGCTGGGCGCGGGCGTGCCTACGGATCCCGAAGGCCTGGCGGCATTGCCCTGGCTGGCGCTGCACACCTACTACCGCAATGAGCTGGCGCTGACCCACGCCGCCACCGGGGAAACGCGCCGCATCGCCCTGCGCCCGCGCATGAGCACCGACAGCCTGTATGCCCTGCGCAGCGCGGCCAGGCAGGGACTTGGCGCCTGCGCGGGGTCGGCATGGCTGATGGCGCAGGACGTGGCCGAGGGGCGGCTGGTTCACCTGGCGCCCCCGTGGCAACCGGCACCGCTACCGGTGTACCTGACCTATCCGTACGCGAGCTTCTACCCATCGCGGCTGCTGCGTTTCGTTTCGACCATGCGGGAGGCTGTGCCGGCCATGATCACCTCGCCGCCTCAGGCGTGATCATCGGATCTGGCAGGGACGAATGCACTCCGTGCCCTGGGGCTGCCTGGGCCGTGGCACAATCCCGCTCCCCTTGCGCTGGCGCAGTCTCCTGGGCGTTCAAGGGGCCCTTCCCTCTCCCGTGGTGGGCCGAAGGAGCCTTGTGCTCCCGCATTTCCACCCGGTGCATTCCCGGGGTCCAGCCCTGGCTTGCGCCTTGCTTCCCCTTCTCTTTTGCAGACTCTCCCATGCCCCTCCTGAAGGACACCACGCTCGGCATTGACTTTGGCACCTCGAACTCGGCCATGGCGGTGCGCCAGGGGCGCTCGCCCGCGCGCATGATCGCGCTGGAAGGGGAGGGCGTCACCTTGCCCACGGCGCTGTTCTTCAACGCCGAGGACCACCGCACGCACTTTGGCCGCGATGCCGTAGGCCAGTACCTTGCAGGCACCGAGGGGCGGCTCATGCGCTCGCTCAAGAGCCTGCTGGGCAGTGCGCTGCTGCAGGACAAGACGGCCGTGCACAACCAGCTCATGAGCTACCAGGACATCATCGGCCTGTTCCTGCGCATGCTGGCCAAAAAGGCGACCGAGGCGCTGGGCGCCATGCCCGGACAGGTGATGATGGGGCGGCCCGTGCACTTCGTGGATGACGACCCGGCGCGCGACCAGCAGGCCGAGGATTCGCTGCGCAAAGCGGCGCTCGATGCCGGCTTTGAGAACGTGTCCTTCCAGTTCGAGCCGATTGCCGCCGCGCTCGACTACGAGCAGCGCATCAGCCACGAGTCGCTGGTGCTGGTGGTGGACATCGGCGGCGGTACTTCGGACTTCACCGTGGTGCGCCTGGGGCCCGAGCGCCTGGCGCAGGGCTCCGACCGCGCTGCAGACGTGCTGGCCACCACGGGCGTGCATGTGGGGGGCACCGACTTCGACCGGCGCCTGAGCCTGGAGCTGCTGATGCCCATGCTGGGCTTTCGGCACCTGGGGCCGACCGGGCGCGAAGTGCCCAACCGCGTGTTCTTCGACCTGTCGACCTGGCACCTGATCCAGTGGCTGTACGCGCCGCGCGCGCTGCGCGATGCCCAGAACCTGCGCACCGACTATGCCGACCAGCGCCTGCATGCGCGGCTGATGACGGTGCTCAACGAACGCCTGGGCCACCGCATGGCCAACACGGTGGAGCAGGCCAAGATCGCCGCCTCGCTGTCGGATGCATCGGCACCCATGGCGCTGGACTGGATCGAGCCCGCGCTGGCTTCGGCCATCACGCCCGAAGGGCTGTCGCAGCACCTGGCCTCGCCGCTTGAACAGGTGGTGGCCTGCGCGCAGGAGTGCGTGCAGCTCGCGGGCCTGGCACCGCGCGGGCCGGACGCCATCTACCTCACGGGGGGCTCATCGGCATTGCGGCCGCTGCGCGAGGCGCTGCGCCAGGCGTTTCCCGCAACGCCGCAGGTCGAAGGCGACCTGTTCGGTGGCGTGGCCGCTGGCCTGGCGGTGTCGGGCCGCTGAAGCTTCGGTTCAGCCTTCCTCGCTCTTTTTCCAGGTGAGCGCCGTGTCGTAGAGCACGTTGCGCGAGGTGCCGGTGATTTCTGCGGCCAGGCGCACCGCTGTCTTCAGCGGCAGTTCGGCCAGCAGCAGGCGCAGCACGCGCAGGCTCTCGCCATCATCGGCGGCCACGGGCACCGGGTGCAGCAGCACCACGAATTCGCCACGCGAGCGCTGGGGCGCGCCTTCGAGCCAGGCGGTGAGCGCCTGCGCGGGTTGGGTCACCACCTCTTCGAACTGCTTGGTCAGCTCGCGTGCCAGGGTCACGGGGCGCTCGCCCAGCACTGCAAGGGCCTGCGCCAGCTCGCCGATGCGGTGGGGTGCCTCCAGCAGCACGACGCAGCGCGGCTCGCTGGCCAGTTGGGCGATGGTGCTGGCGCGCTCGGCGTTCTTCACCGGCAGAAAGCCCACAAACACGAAACCGCCATGCTCGGCGCTGTGCGCCACGGCGCCCGCCACGCTCAGCGCCGTGGTGATGCTGCTGGCCCCGGGCAGGGGCAGGGCGCGCAGGCCCGCCGCCTGCACGGCAGCCACCAGGCGGGCGCCCGGGTCGCTCACGCCCGGGGTGCCGGCGTCGCTCACATAGGCCACGCGCTGGCCCTGCTGCAGGCGCTGCACCACGTTCTGCGCGGCCTCGACCTCGTTGTGCTGGTGCACTGCCAGCAGCTGCGAGGTGTTCTTGTCGACGCCGTAGGCGCGCAGCAGCGACTGGGTGTGGCGCGTATCCTCGCAGGCCACGGTGTCGGCCATCTGCAGCACGTGCAGGGCACGCAACGTGATGTCGGCCAGGTTGCCGATGGGTGTGGCCACCACATACAGAGCCCCTTGCGGATAATGCTGCGCAGCCGCCGCATCGCGTGCGGCATCAAGGGCGGAAGCGAAAGAGGCGCTCAATGAAATTCCTTGGGTTTGGACGAAAGCAGGCCGTTGCAGAGCCGGCGCCCGCCACCGGCGGGGGCACCACGCGGGCGCAAGGCAACGCGGCGGAGGACCGCGCCCTGGCGCATCTGCAGTCTGCCGGCCTGCAACTGCTTGAGCGCAATTATCGGACGCCTGGGCGCGGCGGGGGCGAGATCGACCTGGTGATGCGCGAGCGCGATGGCACGACCGTGTTTGTGGAGGTGCGCAGCCGTGCCAGCCAGGCCTTTGGTGGGGCCGGGGCGAGCATCGGCGCCGTCAAGCAGCAGCGCATCGTGCTCGCGGCGCGGTTCTACCTGATGCGCCTGGCTTCTCCGCCGCCCTGCCGCTTCGATGTGGTGCTGGTGGAGGAGCTGAAGGTGCAATGGCTCAAGGCGGCTTTCGATTCCCAATGAGCATCGGGTTCGTGACCAGGGGCAATGCCCTGTGCAGCCTAAACCCTTTGCTACAAAATTTGCGGCAAAAGCTGTAACACGCGGCGGGTATCATCGGGCCTCCATGCTTGAGCAACGCATCCAACAGCACTTCATCGACAGTGCCGATCTGAAATACCAGTCGGCCCAGACCCTGAGCACCCCCATCGCGGCGGCAGTGCAGGCCATCCTGGCCTGCGTGACCAGCGGCGGCAAGGTGCTGGCCTGCGGCAATGGCCCCTCGGCGGCCGAGGCGCAGCAGTTCGCCGCCTTCTGCGTGGCGGGCTTCGAGCGCGAACGCCCCGAGCTGGCCGCCCTGGCCCTCACGGCCGACAGCACCCTGCTGACGGCCTGGTTGCCCGGCGCCCAGGACGTGGGGGCGCAGCAGTTTGCCCGCCAGGTGCGGGCACTGGGCCAGGCGGGTGACCTGCTGCTGGTCCTGTCGGTCAGCGGCAACGACGCCAACCTGCTGGCAGCGACCGAAGCGGCGCACGAGCGCGACATGACGGTGGTGGTGCTCACCGGCCGCACCGGCGGGCAACTGGCGGCCGTGCTGCGCGAGACCGATGTGCTGGTCTGCGTGCCGCATGACCGCGCCGCCCGCGTGCGCGAAGTCCACGCCCTGGTGCTGCACTGCCTGTGCGATGGCGTGGACGCCCAGTTACTTGGTGAACAGGAGATACC
Source organism: Acidovorax sp. LjRoot118 (assembly GCF_964253575.1). Classification (NCBI taxonomy): domain Bacteria; kingdom Pseudomonadati; phylum Pseudomonadota; class Betaproteobacteria; order Burkholderiales; family Comamonadaceae; genus Acidovorax; species Acidovorax sp. LjRoot118. The sequence continues at coordinate 5,722,148 of NZ_CAXURB020000001.1, read as the reverse complement.
GCTATGAAGCAAACCGTGACCCGTACCCTCTGCACGGCCCTGGCCGCTGCCGCCCTGGCAGCCAGCCTGTCGGCCTGCGCCCCGCTGATCGTGGGGGGCGCCGTGGTGGGCAGCATGATGGCCGTGGACCGCCGCACGACGGGCACCCAGGTCGAGGATGAAGGCATCGAGCTGCGCGCCGCCAACCGCATCCGCGAGGCACTGGGCGACCGTGCCCATGTGAACGTGACCAGCTACAACCGCCAGGCCCTGCTGACCGGTGAAGTGGCCACCGCACAGGACCGCGAGACCGTCGAGCGCATCGTGACCGGTGTGGAGAACGTGCGCTCGGTGGTCAATGACCTGGCCGTGCTGCCCAATACCTCGCTGGGCCAGCGCTCCAACGACACCATGATCACCGGCAAGGTGCGCGCGAGCTTCGTGGATGCGGCCGACATCTCGGCCAACGCCTTCAAGGTGGTGACCGAGCGCAACATCGTCTACCTGATGGGCCGCGTCACCCAGCGCGAAGCCGGCCGCGCCACCGAGATCTCCCGTGGCGTGAGCGGCGTGAGCAAGGTCGTGCGCGTGTTCGAGATCGTCACCGAAGAAGAACTGCGCCGCAACGCGCCGGCACCCGCGCCGGTCACCACCGACACCGCGCCCGCTCGTTCGCTCTGACCTCTGTTTGGGGCATGGCATTTGAAACTGGCACTGCCCAAGCCAGTGCCTCCGTGCAAGGGCCGCCCCGCCGCACCGGGGGCGTCCCCCTCCCGACTCGCGCAGCGAGGAGAGAGAGGGGGCTGAGGGCCGCGGCTCCAAGCCTGCCTGCGCAGGCTTGGACGTGCCCAAAGAGCGGCCGCCTCTGGCGTACGCACCGAGGCGCGAAGCGACTCAGGGGGTGTTTACTTCAAGCGCTTGACCAGGCTGGAGGTGTCCCAGCGGTTGCCGCCTATGCCCTGCACGTCGGCATAGAACTGGTCCACCAGCGCGGTGACGGGCACGCGCGAGCCATTGCGCCGGGCTTCGTCGAGCACCAGGCCCAGGTCCTTGCGCATCCAGTCCACGGCAAAGCCGAAGTCGAATTTGCCGTCGACCATGGTCTTGCCGCGGTTGTCCATCTGCCAGCTCTGCGCTGCGCCTTTGCCGATCACGTCCAGCACCTGCTTCATGTCCAGGCCCGCGTTCTGGCCAAAGGCCACGGCTTCGGACAGGCCTTGCACCAGCCCGGCGATGCAGATCTGGTTGACCATCTTGGCCAACTGGCCCGAGCCGCTGGCGCCCAGCAGCGTGAAAGCCCGCGCAAAGGCCATGGCCACAGGCTGGGCGGTCTCGAAGGCCGCAGTGTCGCCACCGCACATCACGGTGAGCAAACCGTTCTGCGCACCCGCCTGGCCGCCGGATACCGGTGCATCGACGAACTGCAGGCCCGCAGCCTGCGCTGCGGCGTACAGCTCACGCGCCACCTCGGCCGACGCCGTGGTGTGGTCCACGAAAATGGCGCCGGCCTGCATGCCCGCGAAGGCGCCGTCGGCACCCAGGGTGACTGAGCGCAGGTCGTCGTCATTGCCCACGCAGCAGAACACGATGTCAGCGCCTGCGGCCGCCTCGCGGGGCGTGGCGGCCTGGCGTGGTGCCTGGCTGTCGGCGAACTCCTCGCACCAGGCGGCCGACTTGGCGGCCGTGCGGTTGTACACGGTGACTGCGTGGCCCGCCATGGCCAGGTGGCCGGCCATGGGGTAGCCCATGACGCCCAGGCCCAGGAAGGCGACCTTGCGCGAAGGGGTGGCGTCGTAGCTGCGGGGATTGGTGCTTGGCATGGGATTCGGTCCGTGATGGGGTCAAAAAAAAGCCCGCCCTCATGGGCGGGCGAGTGTGTGTGGTTCTGCTCGGTACTTGTTGTAGGGTGAAAACTCAGACGATCGCGAAATGCTCGGTGCCCTGGGCCAGGTCCGGCGACTTGGCGCGCTGGCTGTTGAGCTTGATCTGCAGGCGCAAGTCGTTGAGCGAGTCGGCGTTGCGCAGCGCGTCTTCGTAGCTGATGACGTTGGCCTCATAGGCGTCGAAGAGCGCCTGGTCGAAGGTCTGCATGCCCAGGTTACGGCTCTTCTTCATGATCTCCTTGATCTCGGAAACATCGCCCTTGAAGATCAGGTCCGAGATCAGCGGCGTGTTGAGCATGATCTCCACGGCCGCAGCGCGGCCCTTGCCGTCCTGCTTGGGGATCAGGCGCTGGGAGACCATGGCGCGCAGGTTCAGCGACAGGTCCATCAGCAGCTGAGCGCGGCGTTCTTCGGGGAAGAAGTTGATGATGCGGTCCAGCGCCTGGTTGGCACTGTTGGCGTGCAGCGTGGCCAGGCACAGGTGACCGGTCTCGGCAAACGCCACGGCATGCTCCATGGTCTCGCGGTCGCGGATTTCGCCCATCAGGATCACGTCGGGCGCCTGGCGCAGCGTGTTCTTGAGTGCGGCTTCCCAGCTGTCGGTATCCAGGCCCACCTCGCGCTGCGTCACCACGCAGTTCTTGTGCGGATGCACGAACTCGACCGGGTCCTCCACCGTGATGATGTGGCCGAACGAGTTCTCGTTGCGCCAGTCCACCATGGCGGCCAGCGTGGTCGACTTGCCCGAGCCCGTGGCACCCACCAGGATGCACAGGCCGCGCTTGGCCATGGTCACTTCCTTGAGCACCTGGGGCACGCCCAGGCCATCGATGGTGGGCAGCGTGAGCGGAATCGTCCGCATCACCATGCCGACCTTGCCCTGCTGGATGAAGGCATTCACCCGGAAGCGGCCGATGCCTGCGGGCGAGATCGCGAAATTGCATTCCTTGGTGCGCTCGAAGTCGGCCACCTGCTTGTCGCTCATGACGGCACGCGCCAGCGTGAGCGTGTGGTTGGGCGTGAGCGGCTGCGGCGACACCTTGGTCACCTTGCCATCGACCTTGATGGCCGGTGGAAACTCTGCCGTGATGAACAAGTCGCTGCCGTTGCGGCTGACCATCAGCTTGAGCAGGTCGTTGATGAATTTACTGGCCTGATCGCGTTCCATCAGAGTTTCTCCCTTGGGGTCCTGGTCTGCCGGACGGTCATTGTCATTTCTGGTTGTTGTCGCTCAGGCGGGCACTCACCACGCGCAGGCGCAACGACAGTTTGCGGGCCAGCAGCGCAATCAGGCTGGCCGCGAGCTGGGGGTCCTTGGTCATCATGTCGTCCATGGCTTCGGCGCTCAGCACGGCGATCTCGCAGTCGGTGAGCGTGGTGCAGGCCGAAAAGCGGATACCGCTGTCCAGCAGCGACATTTCGCCCAGGATGTCACCGGGCCGGGTCTCGGCCAGGCGCAGGTGCTCGCCCCAGGGCTGTACGCGGTCCACGGCAATGGTGCCGGTGAGCAGCACCACCATGAAGTTGCCGTACTCGTCCTGGCGGATCACGTCGCGGTTGGAGGGGATGGCGGCAAACTCGAAAAAGCGCTCCATGCGCTCCACGGCGTCCTTGTCCAGGTGGGCCATGTACTTGTCCTTGGCCCACAGCCCCTGCAGCAGCTTGCCGCCGCGGCTCGTGGGCAGGCGCTTGGCCCCCACCTCCACGGCGCGGGCCTCCCAGGGCACCAGCATGGAGTCGTCCACCCCCTGGCCGGCAAAGGCCGTGGAGAACAGCACGGAATCGGTGTTGTCCTCCGCCGGCTTGTTGCCGATCGACTTCATGCGCAGAAGGCCGAGAATGCCTTTCATAGTGTGCTCCGTAGTGCGGCGCACTGCGCCGCCGTGTCGTCTGTCAATGTGGGGAAATGGCAGCCTTGGCTGGCCTGCGAATGCCCCATTGTGCTGCGGGTTCTGCCGCCGCGCATGAAACCGGCGCGGCCCGGGCCAGCGGCCGCCGCGCAAGGGCCGCCCCGCCGCGCTGGCGGCGTCCCCTTTGAAGGGGAAGGCGCGAAGCGACTCAGGGGAGGGCTCATGGTCACCCGGGGAAGTTTTCCGGAATCTTGGCCTTGCCGCGGGCTTCTGCGGGGCTGATGATGTTGCGGCGCACCATGTCGGTGAGGTTCTGGTCCAGTGTCTGCATGCCCACGCTGTTGCTGGTCTGGATGGTGGAGTACATCTGCGCCACCTTGGCCTCGCGGATCAGGTTGCGGATGGCGCTGGTGCCCAGCATGATCTCGTGTGCGGCCACGCGGCCCGAGCCGTCCTTGGTCTTGCACAGCGTCTGCGAGATCACGGCCTGCAGCGATTCGGAGAGCATCGCGCGGACCATTTCCTTTTCCTCGGCGGGGAACACGTCGATGATCCGGTCGATGGTCTTGGCGGCGCTGGAGGTGTGCAGCGTGCCGAAGACCAGATGGCCCGTTTCGGCGGCCGTCATGGCCAGGCGGATGGTTTCCAGGTCGCGCATTTCACCCACCAGGATGGCGTCCGGATCTTCGCGCAGGGCGGATTTCAGCGCGGCGGCGAAGGACAGCGTCATCGGGCCGACTTCGCGCTGGTTGATCAGGCACTTCTTGGATTCGTGCACGAACTCGATCGGGTCTTCCACCGTGAGGATGTGGCCGTATTCGGTTTCGTTGAGGTAGTTGACCATGGCGGCCAGCGTGGTGGACTTGCCCGAGCCCGTGGGGCCGGTCACCAGCACCAGGCCGCGCGGCTTCAGGGCCAGGTCGCCGAAGATCTTGGGGGCATTGAGCTGCTCCAGCGTCAGGATCTTGCTCGGAATCGTCCGGAACACGGCGGCTGCGCCCCTGTTCTGGTTGAAGGCGTTGACGCGAAAACGGGCCAGGCCCTCGATTTCGAACGAGAAGTCGACTTCCAGGAACTCCTCGTAGGTTTTTCGCTGGGAGTCGCTCATGATGTCGTACACCATGCCGTGGACCGTCTTGTGGTCCAGTGCGTCGACGTTGATGCGCCGAACGTCCCCGTGGACCCGGATCATGGGCGGCAGGCCTGCGGAAAGGTGCAGGTCGGAAGCCTTGTTCTTGACGCTGAACGCCAGCAGCTGGGTAATGTCCACGGGATCCCCTCTATCGTTTGGTACGCTTGCCAATCATTATGACCACGATTGATAACAACCTCCAACAGGTTATGCGACGTATCGCACAGGCGTGCGCTGCTGCCGGGCGCGATCCGGCCGAGGTGTCGCTGCTGGCGGTTTCCAAGACCTTCGGTGCCGACGCGGTGGCCGAGGCCGTGGCCGCAGGCCAGCGGGCCTTTGGCGAAAACTACATCCAGGAGGGGGTGGAGAAGGTGGCAGCCCTGCGCCAGCTGTCGCCCGCCAGCCTGCAGTGGCACTGCATCGGCCCCATCCAGAGCAACAAGACGCGCCTGGTGGCCGAACATTTCGACTGGGTGCACACGGTGGATCGCCTGAAGATCGCCGAGCGCCTGTCGGCCCAGCGCCCCGAGCACCTGGCCCCGCTGCAAGTGTGCATCCAGGTCAACGTGGATGGGGGCGACACCAAGTCCGGCGTCCCCCCCGAGGAGGCGCTGCCTTTGGCCCAGGCTGTGGCGAAACTGCCACGGCTCGTGGTGCGCGGGCTCATGAGCATCCCTGACCATGCCCCCGATTTCGAGGTGCAAAAGGAATTGCACCTGCGCGCGCAGCGCCTTTTTGGGCAGATCAAGGCCAGCGGCGAACCGGGCCTGGCGGACTTTGACACCCTGTCGATGGGCATGACGGCTGATCTGGAGGCTGCTATCCATGCGGGCGCCACCCTGGTGCGGGTGGGGACCGGCATCTTCGGCGGGCGGACGTATCCCGCCGGCTGAACCCCGGGGTCAGTTCCCGGTGAAGATTGCCACGCAGTCCAGCGCGGCCTTGATGTCGGCGTCGCTCACATCCAGGTGGGACACCCAGCGCAGGCGGGTCTGGCCGGCGTAGAGGCCGCTGGTCACGCGCACGCCGTGCTGGGCCAGCCAGGCGGTGAAGGCGGGGGCCACATCCGTGTGCAGGTCGGTGAACAGAATGTTGGTCTGCCAGGGGTGCACGGTGATCTTGCCGCGCAGCACCGGGTGGCTGCGGTTGGCCTCGGCCAGGCCCTCGGCCAATTGGGCCAGCCGGGCGTGGTCGTCGGCCATACGGCGCACATGGTGCTCCAGTGCATAGCGGCCGGCCGCGGCCAGCACGCCAGCCTGGCGCATGCCGCCGCCCAGGATCTTGCGCGTGCGCCGCGCCTGGCGGATGAAATCGTGCGATCCCAGCACCAGCGAGCCGATGGGCGCGCCCAGGCCCTTGCTCAGGCACAGCGAGGCCGAATCGAAGTGGCTGCACAGGGCGCGGGCCTCGTCGTACACATCGGTGCCGGCCTTCGCCGCATTGGCCGTGGCGGCGTTGAACATGCGTGCGCCGTCCAGGTGCATGGCCAGACCGCGCTGGCGTGCCAGCGCGGCCACCTCGGCCACGTAGGCCGGGGGCAGCACCTGTCCGCCCGTGGTGTTTTCCAGCACCACCAGGCGGGTGCGCGCGAAGTGCGGGTCGTCAGGCTTGATGGCGGCGGCGATGTCGGACAGGCGCAAGGTTCCGTCAGGCTGGGTCTCCACGGGCTGGGGCTGGATGGAGCCCAGCACCGCCATGCCACCGGCCTCCCAGCGGTAGGTGTGCCAGCTCTGGCCGACGATGGCTTCGTCGCCACGCTGGCAGTGGCCCCACAGGGCGATCAGGTTGGTCTGCGTGCCCGAAGGCGCGAACAGAGCGGCCTCGAAGCCCAGCAACTGCGCCGCGTATTCCTGCAGCGCGTTCACGGAAGGATCGTCGCCAAACACGTCGTCGCCCAGCGGGGCATCGAACATGGCCGCCCGCATGGCGAGCGTGGGCTGGGTGACGGTGTCGCTGCGAAAGTCGGGCATGGGGCTTCTCGGAGGCTGTGGAAATGCAAGGCATGGTAGCGGGCACCGATGGCGGGTGGAACCTTGGGGGTTAATGCGCCTGGGCCGTTGTCCCCTGCGTACCACCTGCGGCGCGCAGCGCGCGCCAGAATGCCGTGCCACTTGCCCGACCGGAAAGCCCCCATGCCGTCTGCCCCTTCTCCGATGTTCCACAAAGTCCTGGTCGCCAACCGCGGCGAGATCGCCCTGCGCACCGTGCGCGCACTGCAAGACCTGTCCATCGCCAGCGTGGCCGTGTACGCGCAGGACGATGCCCAGGCGCCCCACGTGCGTGCGGCCGATGCGGCGGTGGCGCTTGGGGCCACGGGCCCGGCGGCCTACCTGGATGGCGCGAACCTCATCGCCATCGCGCGCGCCCAGGGCTGTGATGCCGTGCACCCGGGCTATGGCTTCCTGAGCGAACGCGCCGACTTCGCGCGTGCCTGTGCCGAGGCCGGTCTGCGCTTCATCGGCCCCACACCTGAACAACTGGCACTGTTCGGCGACAAGGCCCGGGCGCGCGCAATGGCACTGCGCTGCGGCGTGCCGCTGATGCCGGGCACGCAGGCCGCCATCACGCTGGAGGAGGCCTTGCAGTTCTGGCAGGCGCAGGGTGGCGCGGGCATCGTGGTCAAGGCCATCGGCGGTGGTGGCGGACGCGGCATGCGCGCCGTGCAGTCCGCCGATGAGTTGCCGGCTGCCTATGCGCGCTGCCGCAGCGAGGCGCTGGCGGCCTTCGGGGTCGATGGCGTCTACGTCGAGCGGCTGATGGCCGGGGCGCGCCATATCGAGGTGCAGGTGCTCGGCGACGGGCGCGAGGTGATGTCCCTGGGCGAGCGCGAGTGCACGCTGCAGCGGCGCTTCCAGAAGCTGGTGGAGGTGGCGCCCAGCCCCTCGCTGCCTGCACCGCTGCGCGAACGCATCGTGGCGGCAGCGCTTGCCATGGCGCGCGAGGTGGCGTACGAGGGCCTGGGCACCTTCGAGTTCCTGGTGGACCTGGCGTCCGAGACGCTGCCCTTCGTCTTCATCGAGGCCAACCCGCGCCTGCAGGTGGAGCACACCATCACCGAGGAAGTCACGGGCGTGGACCTGATGCAGACCCAGATTGCATTGGCGGCCGGCCGGAGCCTGCGCGATCTGGGGCTCGACCCCGGTGCGCCGCCCGTGGTGCAAGGCTTTGCCCTGCAGTGGCGCATCAACGCCGAAACCCTGGATGCGCAGGGTGGCGCCATGCCGGGCAGCGGCCCGCTCACGCGCTTTGATCTGCCGGCCGGACCGGGCATCCGCGTGGACACGCATGGCGTGGCGGGGGTGGCCCCCTCGCCGCACTACGACACGCTGCTGGCCAAGCTCATCGTGCACACGCGCAGCCCCCGCTTTGCCGACGTGCTGCGCCGCTCCCGGCGCGCGCTGGCCGAATGCCGGATCGGCGGCGTAGCAACCAATGTGGCGTTGTTGCGCGCGCTGGCCGCACGGCCCGAAATGGAAAGCCAGCAGGTGCACACGCGCTGGCTGGAGACGGTGCTGCCCGAGCTGCTGGATGTGGCGGGGCACCTGGCGGATGAGCCCCTGGCTGCGGCCGCTGGTCACGAGGCCGCGCAGCCAGAATCCGCACCCGAAGGGGCGGTGCTGGCACCCATGCCTGCGCGGCTGGTGCAATGGTCGGTGGCCGAGGGCGATGTGGTGGCCGCCGGGGCCGAGCTGGCCGTGCTCGAAGCCATGAAGATGGAGCATGTGCTGCTGGCGCCGCATGCGGGCCGGGTGCGCGCACTGCTCGCGGTGCCGGGCGGCTACCTGGTACAGGGCCAGCCGCTGCTGGTGCTCGACGCAGCGCAAGGCGTGCAGGCCGTGGTGGAGGACGCCGCTGCGGCGCAGGGCGCCGACCACATCCGCCCCGACCTGCAGCGCGTGCTTGATCGCCACGCCTTCACGCTCGACGCCGCGCGCCCCGAGGCCATGGCCAGGCGCCGCGCCCAGGGCGGGCGCAGCGCGCGCGAGAACATTGCCGACCTGTGCGACGAGGGCAGCTTCATCGAGTACGGCGCGCTGGCCATTGCCGCGCAGACGCGCCGGCGCAGCCTGGACGACCTGGTCGCCAACACGCCGGCCGATGGCATGGTCACGGGCATCGGCGGCATCAACGGTGCCGAGTTCGGGCCCGAGAAATCGCGCGCGGTGGTCCTGTCGTACGACGCCACGGTGCTGGCCGGCACGCAGGGCGCGCGCAACCATGCCAAGACCGACCGCATGCTCGCCATTGCCCTGGCGCAGAAGTTGCCCGTGGTGCTGTTCGCCGAAGGCGGGGGCGGGCGGCCCGGTGACACCGACATGCCGGTGGTGGCCGGCCTGCACGTGCACACCTTTGCCAGCTATGCCGCGCTGTCGGGCCAGGTGCCCGTGGTGGGCATCGCCGCGGGGCGCTGCTTTGCCGGCAATGCGGCGCTGCTGGGCTGCAGCGACGTGGTCATCGCCACGCGCGCCAGCAACATCGGCATGGGTGGGCCCGCCATGATCGAGGGCGGGGGGCTCGGTGTGTTCAAGCCAGAGCAGATCGGCCCGAGCCGCGTGCAGCATGCCAATGGTGTGATCGACGTGCTGGTGGAGGACGAAGCCGGCGCGGTGCGTGCGGCGCGGCACTATCTTTCGTTCTTCCAGGGGCGCGTGGCGCAGTGGGCTGCGCCCGACCAGCGCCTGCTGCGCGCTGTGGTGCCCGAGAACCGGATGCGCGTGTACGACACGCGCGTCGCCATGATGGGCCTGGTGGACGAAGGCAGCCTGCTGATGCTGCGCACCGGCTTCGGCGCCGGCATCCACACGGCGCTGGCGCGCATCGAGGGGCGCCCCGTGGGCCTGCTGGCCAGCAATCCGCTGCACCTGGGCGGCGCCATCGATGCGGATGCAGCCGACAAGGGCGCGCGCTTCATGCAGCTGTGCAACGCCCATGGCCTGCCGTTGGTGAGCCTGGTGGACACGCCCGGCTTCATGGTCGGCCCCGAGGTGGAGTCCACGGCCCAGGTGCGCCACGTGAGCCGCCTGTTCGTCACCGCCGCGAGCCTGCGCGTGCCCTGCTTCAGCGTGGTGCTGCGCAAGGGCTACGGCCTGGGCGCCATGGGCATGACGGCCGGGGGCTTCCATGCCCCCGTGTTCACCGTGGCGTGGCCCACGGGCGAGTTCGGTGCCATGGGGCTCGAAGGCGCCGTGCGCCTGGGCTTTCGCAAGGAGCTCGAGGCCGTGCCCGAGGGGGCGGAGCGCGACGCCTTGTTTCAGAAGCTGGTGGCACGCCAGTACGCCAATGGCGAGGCCCTGCACATGGCGGCGACGCTGGAAATCGACGCCGTGATCGACCCGGCAGATACCCGCGCCTGGCTTGCGCGGGGCTTGGCATCGGCCCAGGTGGCGCCCATGGGGCATCGCTTTGTCGATACCTGGTAGCCACGCCGGTGTGAAAGGGCCATGCTAAGCTGGCCGGCTGATTGAGGCGCCTGCGGCCGAATGGTCGCGTGCTGCCCTGTGCCCCTTCCAATGGAGATTTTTCCCATGCCCGGACTGCTGCCCGATATCGACCCCGACGGCCTGCTCGAATTCTCGGTGGTTTACACCGACCGCGCGCTCAACCACATGTCCAAGCGCTTCACCGGCGTGATGCAGGACATCCTGGCCACGCTCAAGCAGGTCTACAACGCCCACACCGCCGTGCTGGTGCCCGGCAGCGGCACCTTCGGCATGGAAGCCGTGGCGCGCCAGTTCGCCAACAACGAAAAAGTGCTCATCGTGCGCAACGGCTGGTTCAGCTACCGCTGGAGCCAGATCTTCGACGCGGCCGGTGGCCTGGGCGGCGGTGCCGTGGTCTGCAAGGCGCGCAAGCAGGGCGATGGCCCGCAGGACGCGTGGGCGCCGTGCCCGGCCGACGAGGTGGCGGCTGCCATCCGCGCCGAGCGGCCCAAGGTGGTGTTCGCACCGCATGTGGAGACGGCCAGCGGCATCATCCTGCCCGACGACTACCTGCGCACGCTGACGGCGGCCGCGCACGAGGTCGGCGCGCTGTTCGTACTCGACTGCGTGGCCTCGGGCGCGATGTGGGTGGACATGCAGGCCACCGGCGTGGACGTGCTGATCTCGGCCCCGCAAAAGGGCTGGAGCGGCTCGCCCTGCTGCGCCATGGTGATGCTCAGCGAGCGGGCGCGCCAAGCCATCGAGGGCACGACCAGCAGCAGCTTCTCGTGCGACCTCAAGAAGTGGATGCAGATCGCCGAGGGCTACGAAAAGGGCCAGCATGCCTACCACACGACCATGCCCACCGATGCACTGGTGCGCCTGCGCGAGGTGATGCTGGAGACGCGCGAGTACGGCTTCGACAAGGTGCGCGACGAGCAGATTGAGCTCGGCGCCCAGGTGCGCGCGTTGCTCGAATCCAGGGGCTTCCCGAGCGTGGCGGCCGAAGGCTTCAAGGCCCCGGGCGTGGTCGTGAGCTACACCACCGACCCCGGCATCCAGAACGGCAAGAAGTTCATGGAGGTCGGCCTGCAGACCGCTGCCGGCGTGCCGCTGCAGTGCGACGAAGGCCCGGATTTCAAGACCTTCCGCATCGGCCTCTTCGGCCTGGAAAAATGGCACAACGTGGAGCGCACGGTGGGCCACCTGTCCACGGCGCTGGGCCAGATCGCGGCAGCCGCCTGAGCTTCCTCCTGCCCATGGGGCCGGCACGATGACATCCCGCACCGAGCCGGACGCCGCGCGCGCGGCGCTGCGCACGGCCAAGCGCCAGGCGCTGGCCCTGCTGCTGCTTGCTACCGCGGTGTTCATTGGCACCAGCCTGGTGGAGCGGGGCCTGGCGCTCGATTGCCTGAAGGCCGTGGCCGAGGCGGCCATGGTGGGCGCGCTGGCCGACTGGTTCGCGGTGGTGGCGCTGTTTCGCCACCCCATGGGCCTGCCCATTCCGCACACGGCCATCATCGCGCGCAACAAGGACCGCATTGGCCGCAACCTGGCCGGTTTCGTGCGCGACAAGTTCCTCGATCCGCCCTCGCTGGTGGCGCTGATCCGCCGCCACGACCCGGTCGCGCGCCTGGCCGAATGGCTGGTGGCGCCGGGCCATGCCGCGCTGCTGGGCCAACAGGCGGTGCGGCTCATTTCGGCTGGGCTCGATGCCGTGCAGGATGCCCAGGTGGAGCGCTTCATCCAGCGCGCTGCGCGCACGCTGATCGGGCAGATCGATCTGTCGCAGACCATGGCCACGGTGCTGGGCGCGCTCACGCACAACGGCCGCCACCAGGCGCTGCTCGACGATGCGCTGGCCCGGCTCATCACCTTGCTGCAGAACGAGGAGACGCGCCACCTGATCGCGCACACCATCGTGCAGTGGCTCAAGAAGGACCACCCGGTCAAGGAAAAGGTGTTGCCCACCGACTGGCTGGGCGACAAGGGATCGGCCATGGTGGCCAATGCCCTGGCCGGTCTTCTGGGCGAGGTGGCAGAGAACCCGCAGCACCAGCTGCGCGCCCAGTTCGACGATGCCGTGCAGCGCCTGGTGGCGCGGCTGCAGACCGACCCCGACTGGCAGCGCCGGGGCGAGGAGATCCGCACCTACCTGCAGACCGATGCCACGCTGGGCAGGTATGTGCAGGAGCTGTGGCAGGGCATGCGCGCGGCGCTGCAGCGCGACCTGGACAATCCCGGGTCTGCGGTGGCGCGCAACGTGCAGGCCATGGGGGGCTGGCTGGGGCAATCGCTGGCAGGTGACCCGGCGCTGCGCGAATCGCTCAATGCGCGGCTCGAGCGCTGGGTGCAGGGCCTGGCACCCGATGTGTCGGCCTTCATCGCCCAGCACATCGAGGACACGGTGCAGCGCTGGGATGCGCGTGAGATGTCGGACCTCATCGAGCTGCAGGTCGGCCGGGATCTGCAGTACATCCGCATCAACGGCACGGTGGTGGGCGGGCTCATCGGGCTGGTGTTGTTCGGCCTGTCGCACGCGGGTGAGATCTGGCGCGTGGTGCGCTAGAAAAGCTTGACCACCAGCGGCACCAGCAGCGCCGCCAACACCACTTGCAGTCCGAGAGCCAGGCCGGCATAGGCGCCCGCATCGGCATCGTCCTGCAGCGCCTGCGCAGCGCCGATGCCGTGCGATGCGGTGCCCAGCGCAAAACCGCGTGCCACCATGCCCGATGCGTCGGTGCCCACGCGCAGCCAGCCAAACAGGGTGCGGCCCGAGAGCGCGCCGACCATGCCGGTGAGCACCGCGAACAGCGCGGCCAGCGCCGGCACGCCGCCGATCTGCGCGGCCACGCCCATGGCCACGGGCGCGGTGACCGACTTGGGTGCCAGGGACATCAGCATGTCCACCGGCAGGCCCATGGCCCAGCCGAGGCCCACGGCACTCGCGGCTGCCACGCTGCCGCCGGCCAGGGCGGCCAGCAACAGGCGGCCCCAGCGCTGGCGCAGTTCGGCACGGCGTTGCCACAGCGGCCAGCCCAGGGCCACCACGGCCGGCCCCAGCAGGAAGTGGATGAACTGCGCCCCGGCAAAGAAGGTGGGGTAGGCCGTGCCCGTGGCCAGCAGCGCACCGGCCAGCACCACCACCGACCAGAGCACCGGATTGGCCCAGGCCGCATGGCCCATGCGTGCGGAAAAGGCCTGCGCCAGCACGTACACCGCCAGTGTGGCCGTAAGGCCGAACAGCGGCGCCTGCGACAGGTAGACCCAGAGCTCCACGAAGTTGGTCATTGCGTGCTGCCTCCTTGCGTGGTCGCCTCTGGCTTGAACGCCCGCAGCACCAGCACCGTGGCCGCCATGCCGGCCCAGGTGGACAGCACGATCACGATGACCAGGCGCAGGCCGTAGGCGCCCAGCAGATCCAGGTGCGTCATCACCCCCACGCCCACCGGCACGAACAGCAGCGACAGGTGCGTGAGCAGAAAACCCGCCGCCGGTGCCACGGCCCGCTGCACGGGCCCCCAGTGCAATGCCAGGAGCAGCAGCACCATGCCCACCACCGGGCCGGGCACGGGCAGGTGCAGAAAGTGCGACAGCGCCTCGCCGGCCGACTGCATCAGGAGCAGGAAGGCCAGGCCCTGCAGGCCCTTCATGGGGCTGGGGACGGGTGGCGCAGCAGTGGTGAGCGGTTGTCGCGGCACGTCAGAAGCGAGGCAGATCGGGGTGCTTGATCTGCCCCGCGCGCACCAGCATCTTGCCGTACTCCGCGCAGCGGTGCAGCGTCGGGATGACCTTGCCGGGGTTGAGCAGCCCGGCCGGGTCGAACGCATGCTTGAGGCCGAACATCTGCGCATTCTCGGCAGCAGAGAACTGCACGCACATGCTGTTGAGTTTCTCCACGCCCACGCCGTGTTCGCCGGTCACCGTGCCGCCCATGGCCACGCTGGTCTCCAGGATGTCGGCGCCGAACATCTCGCAGCGATGCAACTGGTCGGGGTCGTTCGCGTCGAACAGGATCAGCGGGTGCAGGTTGCCGTCGCCCGCGTGAAAGACGTTGGCGCAGCGCAGTTGGTATTTCTTTTCCATCTCGGCAATGGCCAGCAGGATGTCGGCCAGGCGCTTGCGCGGGATGGTGGAGTCCATGCACATGTAGTCGGGGCTGATGCGCCCACTGGCCGGGAAGGCATTCTTGCGCCCGCTCCAGAAGCGCAGGCGCTCGGCCTCGTCGCAGCTGACCGAGATGGCCACGGCGCCTGCGGCGCGCAGCACCTCGGTCATGCGGCCGATCTCTTCCTCCACCTCCTCGGGCGTGCCGTCGCTCTCGCACAGCAGGATGGCCTCGGCGTTCAGGTCGTAGCCCGCGTGCACGAAGTCTTCCACGGCGGCGGTCATCGGCTTGTCCATCATCTCAAGGCCGGCGGGGATGATGCCGGCGGCGATCACCGCTGCCACTGCGGCGCCCGCCTTGCGCACGTCGTCGAAGCTGGCCATGATGCAGCGCGCCAACTGCGGCTTGGGGATCAGCCGCACCGTGACCTCGGTGGTCACGGCCAGCATGCCTTCGCTGCCGATCACGGCGGCCAGCAGGTCATAGCCGGGCGCATCGAGCGCACCGCTGCCGAACTCCACGGCCTCGCCCTCGACGGTGAAGCCGCGCACCTTGAGCACGTTGTGCACCGTGAGGCCGTATTTGAGGCAGTGCACGCCGCCCGAGTTCTCGGCCACGTTGCCGCCGATGGTGCAGGCGATCTGGCTGCTGGGGTCGGGCGCGTAGTACAGGCCATAGGGCGCGGCCGCCTCGCTGATGGCCAAGTTGCGCACGCCGCACTGCACCACGGCCGTGCGGCTCACCGGGTCCAGGTCGAGGATGCGGTTGAACTTGGCCAGCGAGAGCGTCACGCCCAGGGCGTCGGGCATGGCCCCGCCCGACAGGCCGGTGCCCGCGCCGCGCGCCACCACCGGTACGTGCAGCCGGTGGCAGGCCTGCAGCACGGCCTGCACCTGTTCGTAGGTCTCGGGCAGGCAGACCACCAGCGGGCGCTGGCGGTAGGCGGTGAGGCCGTCGCACTCGTAGGGCGTGGTGTCTTCGGCATGCCACAGAAGGGCATGGGCTGGCACGGCGCGGGACAGTGCCTGCACCACCTCAGCCTGACGCGCTGCGCGCTCGGCTGGCGTGGGTCCGGTGGGCGCCTTGGCTGCGAGGGAGGAGAGGGAAGCGGTCTGCATGCCGCCACTGTAGGCCATGGCGGCGCCGGCCGCCGTGAGATTTTTGGAGGGCCGGTGTGAAATCCGCTGCAGGGTGTCAGCCGCCGCGCGCCAGCGGGCAGACCTGGCGGACCTCGTCGATCGGCGCTCCGGCCACCGTGATGGTCCTGTCGCTCCCTGGATCGGGCACGAAGCCCAGCGCCGCATAGAAGCGGATGGCCCGCTGGTTGGCGGCCAGCACCCACAGGCTGGCGTCGGCCTTGCCCTGTTCCAGCAACCACTCCCGGGCCTGCTGCCACAGCGCCTGGCCCACCCCCTGCGACCAGCAGGCCGGGTCCACGTAAATCGCCCAGACCTCGCCCCGGGTGGCCGGCGCATCCTTGTCGCGGCAGTCGCCGAAGGCGATCCAGCCCGCCACTGCACCGTCGCCGTCCTGCGCCAGCAGCAGCCTGGGCCGGCCTTGGACAATCGCCTGAGCCCAATAGGTTTCGCGCTGGGCGGTGGACAGGGCCGCCAGGTAGGCCGCGTCGATGATGCCCGCGTAGGCCGCCTGCCAGGCCGCCACGTGGATTCGGGCGATGGCGGCGGCATCGTCCGGTTGCGCTGGGCGTATGCGCATGCTCACACCATGATCTTGCGCAGCCATTCCGCAAAGGCCGCGCATTCCCAGCGGTCCATG
Organism: Acidovorax sp. LjRoot118; assembly: GCF_964253575.1. Classification (NCBI taxonomy): domain Bacteria; kingdom Pseudomonadati; phylum Pseudomonadota; class Betaproteobacteria; order Burkholderiales; family Comamonadaceae; genus Acidovorax; species Acidovorax sp. LjRoot118. The sequence goes on along the minus strand of NZ_CAXURB020000001.1, from coordinate 5,706,000 downwards.
GTGCCGGTGCGCCAGCACAGGTAGTGGGCGTGGGGGCTGGTGGTGTCGGTGTCGAACAGGCGCACCAGCGTGCCGTTCTCGAGCCAGGGCGCACCCAGCTTCAGGCGCACCAGCGCCACGCCCATCCCGGCGGATGCGGCGTCGCACATCAGGCCGATGTCGTTGAACTGCGAGCCCTCGCTCGGCTCGGCCCAGTCCAGGCCGGTGGCGCCGAACCAGGTGCGCCAGGGCTCCAGCGGGCTGCGCAGCAGGGCCACGCCTTCGAGGTCCTCGGGGCGATCGAACGGGCCGTGCTCGCGCACGAAGGCGGGCGATGCCAGGGGCGTGACCACGTCGCGTGCCAGTTCCACATGCTCCACGTCGGCATAGTGGCCCGCGCCAAAGCGCACCATCAGGTCGGCATCTTCGGCCACCACGTCCAGCAGCGGGATGGAGACCTGCAGCGCCAGGTCGATCTCGGGGTAGGCCTCGGTGAACTGGCGCAGGCGCGGGATCAGGATGGTGCGTGCAAACGTCGGCGTCACCGCCAGCTTGAGCCGGCGCCGGCCCGGTGCCGCCGCCGCGCCCGGAAAGCGCTGCAACGCCCCCAGCCCCTCGCGCACATGGGCCAGGTAGGCGCTGCCCTCGGTGGTCAGCGAGAAGTCGGCACGGCCGAACAGCCGCACACCCAGGATCTGCTCGAGCTGCTTGACGCGGTGGCTCACCGCGCTGGGCGTGACACACAGCTCGTCGGCCGTCTGCGTCACGCTGCGCAGGCGTGCCAGCGCCTCGAAGGTCAGCAGGCACTGGATGGGCGGGATCCGCCGCGCCGCGCTGCTGAGGAACGAAGAGGCGGGTGATGGAGCGGCCGTGGCCATCGTCGCTCTGGCGCGGGGCTCAGCGGAAAACGACCGTCTTGTGCCCGTTGAGCAGCACGCGGTGCTCGCTGTGCCACTTCACGGCGCGGGCCAGCACCTGGCTTTCGGTGTCGCGGCCGCGTGCGGTCAGGTCTTCCACCGTGTCGGTGTGGTCGGCGCGGGCCACGTCCTGCTCGATAATCGGGCCTTCGTCGAGGTCGGCGGTGACGTAGTGGGCCGTGGCGCCGATGAGCTTCACGCCCCGGTCATGCGCCTGGTAATAGGGCTTGGCGCCTTTGAAGCTGGGCAGAAAGCTGTGGTGGATGTTGATCGCACGGCCCGCAAGCTTTCTGCACAGGTCGTCCGACAGCACCTGCATGTAGCGCGCCAGCACCACCAGCTCGGCCCCTTCGGCCTCGATGATCTCGAACTGCTTGGCCTCGGCCTGCGCCTTGGTGGCGGCTGTGACCGGGATGTGGTGGAACGGCACGTTGTAGCTGGCGGCCAGCTGGTAGAAGTCGCGGTGGTTGCTGATGATGGCGCGAATGTCCACGGGCAGCAGGCCGGATTTCCAGCGGAACAGCAGGTCGTTGAGGCAGTGGCCTTCGCGGCTGACCATGAGCACGGTCTTGACGGGCTGGGCCGTGGCGTGCAGGCTCCAGCGCATCTCGTGCGGGTCGGCAAACGCGGTCAGCCGCTCCTTGAGCGTGGCATGGTCGTGCTGGCTGCAGGCGAACTGCACACGCATGAAGAACAGGCCGGTGGCGTGGTCGTTGTACTGCGCGGCTTCTTCGATGTTGCCGCCGTGCTCCAGCAGGAAGCCGGAGACAGCGTGCACCAGCCCCAGGCGGTCGGGGCAGGACAGGGTAAGGATATAGGCTTGGGTCGTCATAGCTGCGCCATTGTCGCAGCAAGGCCCGGACGGGTTTGGAAGAGGGATTTCATGCAAGAGTCGGAAGGCCCACGGTCGTTGGTTCCCTGGCGCGTGGCAGCGCTGTACCTGGTGCTGGGCGTGGTGTGGGTTTTGGTGGGAGACCTTTTGCTGGCCCACTGGGTCACGGACCCGGATGACCTTACCCGTTACCAGACCTGGAAGGGCTGGCTCTACGTGCTGCTCACCGGGGGGCTGGCCGGCTGGCTGGCGCACCGCGCACGCGAGGCCGAGCAGGCCCGGGCGCGCGTGCTTCAGGACCGGGTCGACATCGCGGCCGTGCGTGCGGCCCTGGCCACCAGCGAAGAGCGCCAGCGCCTGGCCAGCACGGTGGTGGACAACACCATCGAGGGCGTGGTGGTCACCGACGCACAGGGCCGCATCCTGTCGGTCAACGCGGCGTTCACGCGCCTGCTGGGCTATACCGAGACGGAACTGCTGGGCCAGAACCCGCGCGTGTTCAAGTCAGGCCGCCACGACAAGGCTTTCTACGACGCCATGTGGGCGTCCATCCACGGCGCCGGCCACTGGCAGGGCGAGATCTGGAACCGGCGCAAGAACGGCGAGGTCTTTCCCGAGCACATGTCGCTGAGCGCCGTGCGCGACCCTGCAGGCGCGGTGACGCACTACGTGTGCATGTTCTCCGACATCTCCGAGGAGAAGGCACAGCAGCAGCGCCTGGAGTTCCTGGCGCACAACGATGCGCTCACCGGCCTGTCCAACCGCACGCGCTTCGGCGCCGAGCTGGCCGCGGCGGTGGGCGAGGCGCGCTTGAGCGGCGAGCACCTGGCGGTGCTGCTGATCAACCTGGACCGCTTCAAGGACGTGAACGACAGCTATGGTCACGCCACCGGCGACCAGGTGCTGCAGCACATTGCGAAGAAGGTGCAGTTGGCTTTGCGCCCAGGTGACCTGCTGGGCCGCATGGCCGGGGACGAACTGGCCGTGGTGGCGCGCCACATGCGCAACTCCGAGGGCGCAGCCGCCGTGGCGTGCCAGCTGATCGCGGCCGTGGCCGAGCCCTGGCGTTCGCCCGATGGCCTGGAGGTGGTGGCCGGGGCCAGCGTGGGCATCTGCATGTACCCGACCCATGCCGACACGGTGGAGGGCCTGCAGCAGGGCGCGCATGCCGCTGTCTATGGCGCCAAGGCGCGCGGGCGCGGTGCCTGGTGCTTCTTCCACGAGACCATGACCCAGGCCGCGCGCGAGCGCCTGGCGCTGGAGTCGCGCCTGCGGCTGGCGCTGGCGCAGGGGCACATGGAGGTGTACTACCAGCCGCAGGTCGATATCGCCAGCGGCCGCATCGTCGGGGCCGAGGCCCTGGTGCGCTGGAACGACCCGGACGAGGGCCTCATCTCGCCCGCGCGCTTCATCCCCGTGGCCGAGACCTCGGGCGTCATCGGCCCGCTCGGCGAATGGGTGCTGCGCGAGGTCTGCCGCCAGGGCCGGCAGTGGCGCGATGCAGGGCTGCCGGAGGTGACGCTGGCCGTCAACGTCTCGCCGCGCCAGTTCCACCTGACCGACGTGGCCGGCTGCACGGCCGCCGCGCTGGCCGATTCGGGCTTTCCGGCCGCGCTGCTGGAGCTGGAGATCACCGAGACCGCGCTGGCCGAACGCGCCGAAGAGGCCCTGCAGGTGCTGCTGGGCCTGCGCGGCCTGGGCGTGCGGATCGCGGTGGACGACTTCGGCACCGGCTATTCCTCGCTCGCACAGCTCAAGCGCTTTCCCATCGACGTGCTCAAGATCGACCAGGGCTTCACGCGCGACATCCCGCAAAGTACCGATGACATGGCCATCAGCGCGGCCATCATCGCCATGGGGCACAGCATGGGCCTGTCGGTGCTGGCCGAGGGGGTGGAGACCCCCGAGCAACTGGCCTTCCTGCAGGAGCGGGGCTGCGACACCTACCAGGGCTACCTGTGCAGTCGGCCCTTGCGCGCGCAGGCGTTTGCTGCGCTGCTCAAGGCCCAACCCGTGTCCGATCACCGCTCCGCATAGGACGTTCCTGCGGCCAGCCTGGGCTCACGGTTTTTGCGGGGCATTGCCCCACTTCTCGCGCAGCTCGGCACAGGCATCGCGCGGCGGCAGCGCCGGTGTCGGTGCCACCAGGTCGGCATCGGCATGCGCGGCCGCCGGTTCGCCGCCCGCCCGGGCCACCACCACCTTGGTCGCCACCTGGGGGCCCAGGTGCGTGGGCACGCCCAGGCCGCGCCAGACATGGCCGGCACCGGCCACGAGCAGCACGGTCTTGCCGGGTTGCAGGGCCGAGGTGGCGGTCTGCGCCATGCTCGCGTCGCGTGCGATCTGGATGCGCGCCATGGGCGCGATCTGCGCTTGCGGCAGCAGGCCGCAGTGGCCATCGCGGATCTCGGTGTACTGGCGCTGCAGTGCGGGCTCGGGCAGGTGCGCGTCCCACTGCGCCTGGCCCATGGCGGCGCGCATCTGGCTGCGCGGCAGGTTGCCGCCCAGCACCGGCACGCCGGCGGCCACGGCCGCCATCACCACCGGGCCGTATTGGGCCCAGGGCCAGGCCTTGTCCTGCCATTGCAGGGCCGTCTGCGCCTGGGCCTCGGTCGCATCGCGCGCCAGCCCGGCGGTGCTGCCGCCCTGTTCTGCCATCTCCATCACCACGGCCGCCAGCGCGCCGCGCGCGGCCAGCCACTGCACGGCCTCGCGCTGCAGGCGCTGGTGCTCGGCGGCATCGTGCTGCTCGCCCAGCAGCAGCACGTCGGCGGGCAGCACTTGCAGCAGGCGGGCGGGCCAGGAAGGGGGCTCCTGGGCCGGCAGGGCTGCGCAGCCGGCGAGTGCGAGGGCCGCCAGCAGCAAGGGGCCCAGCCGGGCCAGGGAGGAGGTGGACAAGAAGCTTGTATGCATGCCGTAATGCTAGCGGGCGGCCATTTCCCGGCCGCCGTGCGGCGCGACCCGCAGGGCTGAGGCCACGGTGGCAGTGTGGCTATCCCGGCGATGTATGGTGCTGCCTTCGCCCCCGCATGACCGGGTTGCAGCGTGGGGGGAACCCCGTTTGTTTGATGGAGCGCAAGGACCTTCAGCCATGAAACGCGAAACATCCAGTGCTTTGACCGGCGCCACCTCCATGCAACCCATCAGCCTCGACGTCCTGCGCGAGAAATACCTCAAGAACGGCGAAACCAGCGCCGACGACCTCTACCGGCGCGTGGCGCGTGCCCTGGCCTCAGTCGAGGCACCCGCCCTGCGCGACAAGTACGAGGCCCTTTTCCTCGGTAACCTGCAGGCCGGCGCCATCGGTGCCGGGCGCATCATGAGCGCGGCGGGCACCGACATCCAGGCCACGCTGATCAACTGCTTCGTGCAGCCCGTGGGCGACTGCATCCAGGGCGTGGACGACGGCGGCTACCCCGGCATCTACGAAGCCCTGCGCGAGGCGGCCGAGACCATGCGTCGCGGCGGCGGCGTGGGCTACGACTTCTCGCGCATCCGCCCCAAGGGCGCGCGGGTGATGGGCACCGCTTCCACGGCCTCGGGGCCGTGCAGCTACATGAACGTGTTCGACCAGTCCTGCTCCACGGTGGAGAGCGCGGGCGCGCGGCGCGGCGCGCAGATGGGCGTGCTGCGCATCGACCACCCCGACGTGCAGGAATTCATCACCGCCAAGCGCGCGCCTGGGCGCTGGAACAACTTCAACGTCTCGGTCGGCGTGCCCGATGCCTTCATCCAGGCCGTGCAGAACGACGGCCCCTGGGAGCTGGTGCACCAGGCACGTCCCATCGAGCCGCTGATCGCCCAGGGCGCCCACCAGCGCGCCGATGGCCAATGGGTCTACGCCACGGTGCCGGCGCGCACGCTGTGGGACAGCATCATGCAGTCGGCCTACGACTTCGCAGAGCCCGGCATCCTGTTCCTCGACCACATCAACGAGGACAACAACCTGCACTACTGTGAGGACATCGCCGCCACCAATCCCTGCGTGACGGCCGATACCTGGGTGCTCACCACCGGCGGACCGCGCCAGGTGGCCGATCTGGTGGGCCAGCCTTTCAGTGCCGTGGTGGACGGGCGCGCCTACCGCGTGGAAAGCCAGGGCTTCTTCCAGACCGGCACGCGGCCCGTGCTGCGCCTGCAGACCCGCGAGGGCCATGCGTTGCGCCTCACGGCCGACCACCGCGTGCGCCGCGTGGCGCGCAAGACGCGTTACTGCCTGGAGGTCGAGTGGACCGAGGCCGCCCAGCTCTCGCCGGGTGACGAGATCGTGCTGCACGACCACCGGGCCCTGCAAGGCTGGGCCGGTGCGGGCAGCGAGGCCGAGGGCTACCTGCTCGGCCTGCTCGTCGGCGACGGCACGCTCAAGGCCGACAAGGCGGTGATTTCGGTCTGGGCGCCCGAACTCAAGGCCGTGGGACAGGGCACCGTGGCGTATGCCGCCACGGGTGCTGCGGGCATCGTGCAGGCCGCCGAGGCCGCGGCCGCCACGCTGGCGCACCGCGCCGATTTCGGCGGCTTCCAGCGCCCGGTGGCCGGGCGCGGCGAGGCGCGCATGGCCAGCGGCGCCTTGCGCAATCTGGCCCTCGGGCTGGGTATGGCACCCGGGCACAAGACCATCACCCCGGCCATGGAGCGCCAATCGTCGGACTTCGCGCGCGGCCTGCTGCGCGGCCTGTTCGATGCCGATGGCTCGGTGCAGGGTACGCAGGACAAGGGCGTCAGCGTGCGCCTTTCGCAAAGCGACGAGCCCTTGCTGCAGACCGTGCAGCGCATGCTGTTGCGCCTGGGCATCGCCTCCACCCTCTACCGCGACCGGCGCCCTGCGGCCGAGCGTGCCCTGCCCGATGGCCACGGCGGCCAGCGCCTGTACGGCACGCGGGCCCAGCACGAACTGGTGGTCAGCGGCGACAACATCGCGGTGTTCGCCGAAGGTATCGGCTTTGCGGACACGGACAAGGCCGAACGCCTCGCCAGGGCCCTGGCCGGCTATCGCCGCGCACTGCACCGCGAGCGCTTCACGGCCACCGTGCAGGCGCTGGTGGACGATGGCGTGGAGGACGTCTACGACGTGACGGTGGCCGACGTGCATGCCTTCGATGCCAACGGCATCGTGGCGCACAACTGCGGCGAGCAGCCGCTGCCGTCGTACGGCTGCTGTGACCTGGGGCCCATCATCCTCACGCGCTTCGTGCGCCACCCCTTCGGCTTCGGCGGGGTTGCGCAGTTCGACTTCGAGGCCTTTTCTGCCTCGGTGGCGCTGCAGGTGCGGGCACTCGACAACGTGCTCGACGTGACCTTCTGGCCCCTGCCGCAGCAGCGCGACGAGGCCATGGCCAAGCGGCGCATCGGCGTGGGCTTCACGGGCATGGGCAATACGCTGGCCATGCTGTGCCTGCGCTACGACCTGCCTGAAGGGCGCGACATGGCGGTGCGCATCGCACAGGCCATGCGCGATGCGGCCTACCTGGCCTCGGTGGACCTGGCGCGCGAGAAGGGCGCCTTCCCCAAGTTCGAGGCCGGGCCTTACCTCTCTGAAGGCACGTTTGCCAGCCGCCTGCCTGAACCCATCAAGGAGGCCATCCGCACGCACGGCATCCGCAACAGCCACCTGCTGTCCATCGCGCCCACGGGCACGGTGAGCCTGGCCTTTGCCGACAACGCCTCCAACGGCATCGAGCCGCCGTTCTCCTGGACCTACAAGCGCAAGAAGCGCGAGGCCGACGGCAGCACCAGCGAGTACGCGGTGGAAGACCATGCCTGGCGCCTGTACCGCGAACTCGGCGGCAACGTGCTGCAACTGCCCGAGTACTTCGTCTCGGCGCTGGCCATGCCGGCCGAGGGTCACATCGCGATGATGGAGGCGGTGCAGCCGTTTGTGGACACGGCGATCTCCAAGACCGTGAACATCCCTGCCGACTACCCTTACGAAGGTTTCAAGGACCTGTACCTGCACGCCTGGCGCGCGCGCCTCAAGGGCCTGGCGACCTACCGGCCCAACGCCATCCTGGGCTCGGTGCTCGAAACCCACAGCGCCCCAGCGACGCTGGCCCCGGCACCCGCCGCGCCGCCGGTGGACCCCATGCGCACGGTGATCGAAAGCCGGCCCAAGGGCGGCCTGTCGGCCGTGGCCGAGAAGGTCGAATACTGGACACAGGAGGGCCGCAAGACGCTGTACCTGCTGGTCTCCTTTCTGCCCGTGCCCACGGGCGTGGGCCATGCCACGGTAGACCGGGCCATCGAGTTCTTCATGCCCGTGGGGCAGAGCGGCGAGTCGCAGCAGTGGATCACCTCCAGCATGCGCATGCTCTCGCTGGCGGCGCGCGGCGGCTTCCTGGAGCGTGCGCTCAGCGACATGCGCAAGGTGGCCTGGGACCGGGGCCCCGTGCGCCTGGGCACGCACCGCAAGGAGGACGGCACGCAGGTGCCCATGTGGCATGACTCCGAAGTGGCAGCCATGGCCTATGCCATCCAGAACATCCTCGCACGCCGCGTGGCCGACCCGGAGCAGCAGCAGTTGCCGCTGGACGAACCGGCAGCGCCCCCCGTGGCGGTGCCCCAGGCCATGGCCGGCAAGAAGTGCGTGGAATGCGGTGCGCATGCCGTGATCCGCAAGGATGGCTGCGACTACTGCACGCAGTGCGGTCACACGGGGGCCTGCGGCTGATGCGCGGCCTCTGCCTGCCCGTTGCCGGCCCGGAAAGCCCAGCATGGCGGTGATCCCCTGGCCGCTGCGGCCCGTGCCCCATGGCGTGCCGCCTGCGGTGGAGGCCACGGCGGCCAGTGCCTGGGCGCTCATGCGCACCCGCCGCACCGTGCTGCCCAAGCGGCTGGTGGCCCCCGGCCCCAGCGCTGCCGAGCTCTCGGCGATCCTGGACGCGGCGGCCCATGCGCCCGACCACGGGCAGTTGCTGCCCTGGCGTTTTGTGCTGGTGCCCGAGGCCGCGCGCGCGGCCCTGGCGGAGGTGTTTGCCCAGGCGCTGGCCGAGCGCGACGAGGCCGCCACGCCGGAGCAACTGGCGCTGGCGCGCGAGAAGGCCTACCGCGCGCCGGTGCTGCTGCTGGCGGTGGTGGATGCCGGCCGGGGCGACCCGCGCATCGACCTGGCCGAGCGCCTGGTGTCCACCGGCTGTGCGCTGCAGAACATGCTGCTCATGGCCACGGCGCAGGGCTATGGCTCGGCGCTGACCAGTGGCCGGGCCCTCAAGTCGGCCGGGTTGCGTGCGCTCTTCGGACTGGGCCCGGACGAACTGGCCCTGTGCTTTCTGAGCATAGGCAGCGTGCAGGCGCGCAAGACAGCGGCCCGCGTGCGGCCGGCGACCACCAGCTATGTGAGCACGCTGGGAGCCGATGGCGTGGTGCTGCCTTTTGAATCGGCTGAGAAGCTGGTCTGACGGTGCTGCTTCCTGGTTTCAACACCCCGGCCGTGGGCTTCGAGGAGCCCTTTGCCATGCTCGAGGCCTGCCACGAGCGGGTGCAGCGCACGCTGGCACTGCTGGGCCGGTTGCGCGCGCATGTAGCGCTGCAGGGCAGCGACGAGTCCGCCCGGCAGGCCGCGCACGACGTGCTGCGCTACTTCGACATCGCGGCGCCCCTGCACCACCGGGACGAGGAACTGCATGTGTTCCCGCCGCTGCTGGCCGAGGGGGACGCCGCGATGGTCGCGCTGGTGCAGCGCCTGCTGCAGGACCACCAGGACATGGTGGCCGAGTGGGCTGCGGCGCGGCAGCCCCTGCAGGCCCTGGCGGACGGCCAGGCCAGTGCCTTCAGCGCGGAGGACGAGGCCGCTCTGGAGCGCTTTGCCCTGCGCTATGCGCGCCACATCGAGGACGAGGAAGGCGCGGCCTACCCGGCCGTGCAGCAGCTGTTGCCACCCGAAGCCCTGGCCCCCATGGGGCGCGAGATGGCATCCAGGCGGCAGGTCATACCGTCGCGGCCACCGGCCCGGCCGCGCGCAATTCCGTGAGCGAGGCGCGCTGCGCGCCCTGGGTGTCGAAATTGGCGGCTGCCAGCCAGCGCTCGAAGCCAGTCTTGATCACAGGCCACTCGCTGTCGATGATGGAGAACCAGGCCGTGTCGCGGTTGCGGCCCTTGTAGACGATGGCCTGGCGGAAGATGCCCTCGAACGTGAAGCCCAGGCGTGCAGCCGCCTGGCGCGAGGGGCCGTTCAGGCTGTCGCACTTCCATTCATAGCGCCGGTAGCCCAGGTCGGCGAACACGTACTTCATCAGCAGGTACTGCGCCTCGGTGGAGATCGGCGTGCGCTTGAGCAGCGGCGAGAACATCACATGCCCGACCTCGACCACGCCGTTGGCCGGGTCGATGCGCATCAGCGCCAGCGTGCCCACGGCCTTGTCGGTGCGCTGGTCGATCACGGCGTAGTGCAGCGGGTCGGTGCTGGCCGCCGCCTGCTCGCAGTGGGCGCGGTAGCTGGCCTCGTCGGCAAACGGGCCGACGCTCATGTAAGTCCAGTCCCGGCCGTCCGAGGCCTTCACGTAGGCGGCATGCAGTTGGGCGGCGTGGCGGGCTGCATCCAGAGGTTCGAGGCGGCAGTGCCGGCCTTCGATGGCATCGCGTGCGGGGCGCGGGCGTGCGCTCCAGCCGGGCAGGGGGGAGCCGACGGGCTGCTGGTAGGCGTTCAGGGTGGAAGCCATGCGGGAGTTGTCCTTTGGGTTGATCAAAGAGGGAAGGGCAGGCTGCACGGTAAACTGGGCGTGGTATTGTGAAAAGTGCCAGTTCAGGAAAAATTTCAGGTGCCACGCATGTCCGATGCCTTCATGGATGCCGCGCTGCCGGCCGAACCCTCGGTTCCCCCAACCCTGCTGGAGCAGGCGTTGGACCATGGCCCGGGGGCCGCGCCCCTGCGGCGCCAGCTGTTCCAGCGGCTGCGCCAGGCCATCCTGGATGGGCGCCTGGCCGCCGGCAGCCCGCTGCCCGGTTCGCGCGCCCTGGCCGAGGGCCTGGCCATCTCGCGCAATACCGTGACGGCGGCGTATGAGCACCTGCTGGCCGAGGGCTATGTGCAGTCCGACCGGCAGGGCACACGGGTGGCAGCGCTGTCGTCGCCATCGGTGGTCGCGTCCAGCCCGCAGCCGGCAGTACAGCCTCCCGCCACGGCGGCGCGCCTGGCGCTCATCCAGCCCAGGGCTGCGCGCCCAGGGCCGGCCCATTGGCTGAGCCCGGGCATGCCCGCACTCTCGCAGTTTCCATTTGCTGCCTGGCGCCGCGCACTCGACCGCGCGGTGCGCGACGGCGGCCCTGCCGCCCTGGGCTATGGCGATCCGCTCGGCGAAATGGTGCTGCGCACCGCCATCGCACGCCACCTGGCGCTGGCCCGGAGCGTGCGCTGCACGCCGCAGCAGGTGGTGATCACCGAAGGCGCGCAGGAGGCCCTGGTGCTGTGCGTGCGCCTGCTCACCAACCCGGGCGACACGGCCTGGGTGGAAGACCCCGGTTACCGGGGCGCCCAATCGGCCCTGCATGGTGGCGACCTGCGCACCCTGCCGCTGCGGGTGGATGCCCAGGGCCTGGTGGCCGACGAAGCCGACTGGCGCACGCGCACGCCGCGCCTGGTCTACACCTCGCCCTCGCACCAGTACCCGGGCGGGTCGGTGCTCTCGGTGGCGCGGCGCCTGGCGCTGATGGAGCAGGCGCGCCGCCATGGCGCCTGGATCATCGAGGACGACTACGACAGCGAGTTCCGCCATGCCGGCGAGCCCATCGCCGCGATGCAGGGGCTGGCTGATGGTGCGCCGGTGCTCTATGTGGGCACCTTCAGCAAGACCATGTTCCCTGCGCTGCGCATCGGCTTCGTCGTGCTGCCCGAGGCGCTGCTGGCCGCCGTGCGCCCGCCCTTGGCCGAGATGCTGCGCGGCGGCCAGCGCCACGCCCAGCTGGCGCTGGCGGACTTCATCGACAGCGGCCAGTTCAGCCGCCACCTGGGCCGCATGCGCCGCCTGTACCGCGAGCGCCAGCACCAGCTGCGCGCGGCGCTGGCGCAGCACCTCGTGGTGCCGCATGGCATCGAGGGCGGGCACTGCGGCATGCACCTCATGGTGCGCCTGCCGCCCGCTTACCCGGACCAGGCCATTGCCACCGCAGCGCGCGGGCACGGCATGGCGCCCGCGCCGCTGTCGGCCTTTGCCCTCCAGCCCCGGCCCGAGGACAACGGCCTGGTGCTGGGTTATGGCCACACGCCCGTGGAGCTGTTTGCGCCGCTCGTGCAGCGGCTGTCGCAACTGGCAGGAGACGTCCGCCGGGCGTGACCCCCCGCCATGTGCGATGCCTGCCATGCCCCACGGGCAGTGCAGGGCTTTGGGGCACATCCGAGTGCGCAAGCGATACTCGCGGGTTGCTGTCTTTCGTATGCGTACTTATTTTCAATTCACCAGCCGCGTGGTGCTGACCCTTGCCGTGGCATGGGCTGCGGCCGCCGCCTGCGTCGCCCTCAAGACCCCGCTGCCGTGGATGATCGGGCCGCTGCTGGCCACCTCGCTGCTGTCCATCGCCGGTGCGCCCACCGAGAGTTGGGGGCCGCTGCGCAATGGGGGGCAGTGGACCATTGGCGCGGCCCTGGGCCTGTATTTCACGCCCCAGGTCATGGGCCTGGTGGCTGGCCTGTGGTGGGCGATTGCGCTGGGCATCGTCTGGGCGCTGGTGCTGGGCTGGCTGTTCGGCGCCTGGCTGTACCGGGTGCATGCGCCGCGCATGCACGGCGTGCCGGCCAGCATGATGCGTGCGACCAGCTATTTCTCGGGCGCCATCGGCGCCGCGTCGGAGATGACCCTGCTGGCCGAGCGCGAGAACGCCCGCACCGATCTGGTGGCCGCCAGCCACAGCCTGCGCCTGCTGATCGTGACCATCACCATCCCGTTCGCGCTGCAGTGGAGCGGGTTGCACGGCATCGACATCCTGCCGCCCGCCACGCGCGTGGTGGACTGGCCCGGCCTCGCGCTCATGGCCTTGCTCACCGGCGCGGGCGCCCTGGCCATGGACCGGCTGGGCCGTGCCAACCCCTGGTTCATGGGCGCGCTGGTGGTGTCCATGGGTTTTGCCATGGCGGGCATCGGCTTCTCGGCCGTGCCGCAGTGGCTGGTGAATGCCGCACAGCTGGTGATTGGGGTCAGCCTGGGGGTGCGCTTCCGGGCAGATTTTCTGCACACCGCGCCGCGCTGGCTGGCCAGCGTGGCCGCGGGGACGCTGGGACTGATGGGCATCTGCGCACTGTTCGCCGCCGTGCTGGCCTGGGGCACGGGCCTGCCCTGGGTGACGCTGCTGCTGGGCACCTCCCCAGGCGGCATCACCGAGATGGCCATCACGGCCAAGGTGCTGCAACTGGGCGTGCCGGTGGTCACGGCCTTCCAGGTGTGCCGGCTGATTGCCGTACTGATCCTGGTGGAGCCACTGTTCAGGCGGCTCTATCCGGTGGAGTGACCGCTGGCGCCCGATTGCGCCGACGGGTCAGTGGACGACGACGGGGTTCTGTGCCAGGCCTGCATAGCGGTCCAGGGCATCTTCCACTTCTTCCTGCGTGGGGGTGTCGCGCTGCCAGGCCAGGATCTGCTGCTGGAACATCTCTGCCCACGATCCGTCCAGGTACACCTCTTTGCCCGAGCGCTTGTCCACGATCTCGAAGCCGTGGCGTGCCAGCTGGGGCTTGGGTGGTGCGGTGTCGTTGAGTACCTGGCCAACGGACTCCCGGGCGTCGGGCAGCATATGGACCACCACAAAGGATTCGGAGTCGTAGAGCATGTGCATCGTGTTCCCTTTGTCGATATGAATGTCAGATGACAGCGGGTCGGCAGAGTTCAAGGCTTGTGGGCTGGCCCTGCGTGGTAACAGTATTTCACGAATTGTGCGAAGCGGTGGTTCCGCAGGGGTATTTCGCAGGCGGTGGGGATAACGCAACACCGGCGCAGGCGCGGTTCCTACTTCCACTTCGCCAATTCGGCCGTGGGCCAGGGCGCCATGGCCTACGGCGGCTCAGGGCTTTTCACTACCGCGCAGCAACAGGTCCGCAAAGTCGCCGTTGGATTGGGTGAGCTTGATGCGCGCGGGCAGGTAGCCCAGGCTGGGCGCAAGCCACAGCTCGGCCTTCTGGTCGTAGTCGCGCCGGGGCAGGCGCAGCAGCTTGAGGGTGGGGGTGGCGCCCACCGGCAGGTTCAGGGTCTCCGGGGCCTCGATGCTGAAGGTCCAGCGGTCGGCATTGCGGGCGCTCACGGTGGTCAGCGTGATCTGCGTGCCCGGGGTGTAGCGGGCCGGGTCGGCCGCCAGCATGGACGCGAGCTGGATGAACATGCTCAGCCTGTCCTGCGCACCGGGGCCGATAGCGGCCTGCGGCGTGTTGGCGCTGAAGGTCACGCGGCCCTGGGCATAGTCGAAATGCGCGGCCTGCTCGCTGCGCGAGCGGTCCCCGAAGCGCTCAGGCTGCAGGCCTTGGGCGCTGACCAGGCCCGTGCTGCGCTGGGTGCGTGAGCCGATGAGGAAGGCGCTCACCTCCTGGCGCGCCTCGTAGCGGCTGCCGTCGTGCTGCCACAGCAGCTCGGCCCGGGCCGTGTAGTCGAATTTCTTGACTTGGCCCTTGACCTCGTAGGTCAGGCGCACCGGGGGCGGAATCTGCACCGGCGGTGGCGTGGCACTGGCGTTCTGGCCCGTGCCGCTGCCGGGCGGTGCGATGTCGATGCCGGCGGCCGTGGGGTTCACCTCTGCCGGGGTGGACGCGGGTGCGACTGGTGCGGATGCCGCTGCCACGGCGGCAGAGGCTGCGGGCTCGGGCGTGGCAGGAGGGGGGGGCGCCGCGGCCGCCGTCTCCATCGCTGGCTCGGGGGGCGCTACAGGCTCTGGTGCTGCCACTGGCGGCTCGGTGGGGGGGGCTTCGGCGACCGGTGCGGGGCGCGGCGGTCTCTTGCGTGGCATGGGTGCCGGCGCGGCGGGTGGCGGGGTGGCCGAAGGCGTGGGTGTCGGTGCAGGTGCGGCCACGGGCGCGGGTGCCGCCGCAATGGTGCGCGTGCTGAACACCTGACCCGTGGGAGCGGCCGGGCTGTCCCACACCAGGGGCACGCCTTGGAGCAGCAGCCAGTGCAGCACCAGCACCAGCGCGGTGAGGGCGATCAGCGCGCGCCGGGGCATCAGCGGGGCTGCCCGTGCGTCATGCGCAGCCCGCGCCCAGATCGCGCGACAGCTGGCCCGCCGCGGCGCGCAGCGGGGTGTCGATGGCGCCGCCCCATTCGGGGTCGAAGGTGGCGATGGAGCCCAGCGTGGTGATGCCCAGCTCCAGGTGGCCGTCGGCATCGAACACCGGCGCGCAGAAGCCCACGATGCCGGGCAGCAGGGTGTCCACCACACGCGCCGCGCCGCGCTCGCGCACCTCGGCCAGCATGGTCTGCACCTCGGCCATGGTGGTGGGCAGGTCGGTGCGGCGCATCTTGCTGGCGCGGGCCAGTTCTTCCTTGAGCAGGGGGGCGGCCACCTCGGGCGGCAGGTGGGCGGCGAAGCAGCGGCCGGTGGCCGAGGCCAGCAAGGGCATCACGTCGCCCAGCCGCAGGTTGGCGGTGACGGCCTGGGGCGACTCCTCCCAGTGCACGATGGTGGGCCCATGGTTGCCCCATACCGCCAGTGCCAGGGTGTGGCCGATGTCTCCCATGAGGGCCGGCATGCGCTCGCGCGCCAGTCGCACCGCGTCGAGCCGCGCTAGCGATGCCAGGCCCAGCTTGAGAGCCGCCGGGCCCAGGTCGTAGCGCGCGGTGCGGCTATCCTGCGTAACCAGGCCCAGGCGCTGAAAACTCACCAGGTAGCGGTGGGCCTTGGCGGCACTCATGCCGGCCGAGGCCGCCACGTCCTTGAGCATCAACGGGCCTCGCGCATGGGTGAGGCCTTCCAGCAAGGCAAAGCCGACTTCCACGGACTGGATACCTGCACGTTCTTTGTCCATGTGCACTAAAATTTGATAGTTTTGTTTAGTTAAATCAATTTACCCAAGCGTAATTTTCGCCAAGGGTTGTGCCATCCACCTTCCAGAGACAGAGGTTCTGCCCCATGAAACTAGCCACTTACAAAGACGGCTCGCGCGACGGCCAACTGGTCGTCGTCTCGCGCGACCTGGGCACGGCCCATTATGCGACCGGCATTGCCAGCAAGCTGCAGCAGGTGCTCGACGACTGGGGCTTCCTCTCGCCCCAGCTGCAGGACGTGTACGACCAGCTCAACGCCGGCCGCGCGCGCCATGCCTTCCCGTTCGACCCGGCCCAGTGCATGGCCCCGTTGCCACGCGCCTACCAGTGGGCCGACGGCTCGGCCTACCTCAACCATGTGGAGCTGGTGCGCAAGGCGCGCAATGCCGAGGTGCCCGAGAGCTTTTACTCCGACCCGCTGATGTACCAGGGCGGCAGCGATGACTTCATCGGCCCCTGCGATGACGTGGTGGTGCCCAGCGAAGCCATGGGCATCGACTTCGAGGCCGAGATCGCGGTCATCACCGGCGACGTGAAGATGGGCGCCACGCCCGAGCAGGCGCTAGACGGTATCCGCCTGGTGATGGTTGCCAACGACGTGAGCCTGCGCAACCTGATCCCGGCCGAGCTGGCCAAGGGCTTCGGCTTCTTCCAGAGCAAGCCGGCCACTGCCTTCAGCCCGGTGGCGGTGACGCTCGACGAACTGGGCGACGCCTGGCACCAGGGCCGCCTGGACCTGGTGGTGCAGTCCACCTGGAACGGCCGCAAGGTCGGCATGTGCGATGCCGGCCCGGAGATGACCTTCCACTTCGGCCAGCTCATCGCCCATGTGGCCAAGACGCGCAACGTGCGCGCCGGCTCCATCATCGGCAGCGGCACCGTGAGCAACAAGGGCGTGGAGCAGAACGGCCGCACCGAGTGGCCCAAGGGCTACAGCTGCATTGCCGAAAAGCGCTGCATCGAGACCATCCAGGACGGCAAGCCCAGCACCGAGTTCATGAAGTTCGGCGACACCATTCGCATCGAGGTCAAGGGCAAGGACGGCGCGAGCATCTTTGGCGCCATCGACCAGGCCATCGTGGAGCCGGGTTGAGATGCACCCCCTGAGTCGCTTCGCGCCTTCACCCCTCTCTCATATTGCTTCGCAATCTGGGAGGGGGACGCCCCCAGCGCAAGCGCTGGATACGCCGCCTTCGCGGCGGGGCGGCCCTTGCGCGGGGGCACTGGTATGGAGCGCGCCAGTTTTACAAGCCGTGGCGATGCTTGGCACATTGGGCTGCTGATATGCCCAGTCTTTTCCTGCCACTCCCAGGCCGCTGCCTGCGCGCAGGCCTTGTCGGTCTGGCCTTGCTGGTGTCGGCCCTTGTAGTGCATGCCAAGAGCGACGCCACTGCCTGCCCACCCGCCGCGACCCCCATCGGCCCCGCCGATGCCGAGGCGGCCCGCCGTGACGACCGCGACCGCGGCCTGCTCTGGCGCATCGAGAAGGACGGCCGCACCAGTTGGCTCTACGGCACCATCCATGCGGCCGAGCGTGGCTGGGTGCTGCCCGGACCTGCGGTGCGCGAAGCACTGCGGCGTGCCGACCGCATCGCGCTGGAAGTGGACCTGATGGACCCGGCGGTCGCCGGTGGACTGGCCACCGCCGTCATGCCAGGCCCCAATACGCCACCCCTGCCCGAGCCCTTGGCAAAGCGCCTGCGCGTGCAGAGCGAAGCACTGTGCGCCGATGCGGCGCTGGCGCGCCTGCGGCCCGAGATTCAGCTCATGTCGCTGGTCGGCCTGGCTGCGCGCACCGCCGGGATCGACCCGGCCTATGGCATCGACCTGTTCCTCGCGGGTCTGGCGCGCGCCATGGACAAGAAGGTCGTCTCGCTGGAGTCCGCCGAGGCGCAGATCGCGCTGCTGGTGTCGGACGACCCGGCCAAGGTGGCGCGCACCATGGACGAGGGCCTGCGGCAGCTCGAAGGCGGGCAGGCCCGCAAGATCATTGCCACCCTCACACGTGCCTGGGCCGACGGCCAGCTTGAAACCTTGCGCAATTACGGCGACTGGTGCGATTGCCTCAAGACCGCCGAAGACCGCGCCGACTACGCACGCATCGTGGAGGGCCGCAACCCCGCCCTGGCCGCCGGCATCGCAGCGCAGCATGCGGCCGGCCACGCGGTGTTCGCGGCCGTTGGGGTGCTGCACATGGTGGGCCCCGAGGGCCTGCCCGCCCTGATGGCCGCCCAGGGGTTTCGCGTGACGCGCGTGCCCCCTGCCGCATCGGGCTCACGGCAGCGCAAGCCACCGAATGCGCCGCGATAGTCCCGTTCCCAGTTTCCTTTTCTTTCTTCCTGCAACGGAGACAAAACCATGACCCTGCAACGCCGTACCGTTCTTTCCGCCCTGGCCGCTGCCGGCGCGTCTGCCGCAGCCCCCTGGGCCCAGGCCCAGGGGGCCTGGCCCGACCAGCCCTTGCGCTGGGTGGTGCCCTACCCGGCCGGCGGCGGCACCGACGTGCTGGCCCGCACGTTGGCAGAGGCCATGCGCCAAACCCTGGGCCAGCAGATCGTGGTGGACAACCGCCCGGGTGCTGCCACCAACATCGGCGCGCAGCTGGTGGCCACGGCCAAGCCCGATGGCAACACCTTCATGTCGGCCGACAACGCCGTGCTGGCCTTCAACGAGCACCTGTTCACCAAGCTGCCCTTCAACCCCGAGAAGGACTTCACCTACGTGGGTGGCATCAGCCGCTTTCCGCTGGCGCTGGTGGTGCACCCCTCGTTCGAGGCCAAGACCGTCAAGGAATTCCTGGCTTACGTGCGCGCCAACCCCGGCAAGGTCAACTACGCATCGCCCGGCAACGGCTCGCCGCACCACCTGGCGATGGAGATGTTCAAGAACCGCACCAAGACCTTCTTGACGCACATCCCCTACCGCGGCGCGGCGCCCGCGCTGCAGGACGTGATGGGCGGCCAGGTGCCGTGCATGTTCCTTGACCTGGCCGCCGGCCTGCCCGTGATCACCTCGGGCAAGGTGCGCGCCCTGGCCATCGGCTCTGCCAAGCGCGTCTCAGCACTGCCCGACGTGCCTACCCTGGCCGAAGCCGGCGTGCCCAACACCGAGGTCTACGCCTTCCAGGGCATCCTTGGCCCTGCGGCCCTGCCGGCCGCCATCACCGCGCGCCTGAACGGCGACCTCAACAAGGCCCTGGCCAACCCGGCCGTGCTCAAGCGCATGACCGACTTCGGCATGGAGCCGCTGCCCGGCACGCCCGAGCAATTCCGCACCATGGCCCGCGCCGAATCCAAACGCTGGGGCGAGATCATCAAGGCCGCGGGCGTGAAGCTGGACTGATTGTTGTGCGCGGGGCCTCGCCGGCCCAGCCTTTCCAAAGGGGTGCCATCGCCGCGACATCCGTGCGGCGGCAGCCCTTTTAGGTTGGGCATTGGTATTCCGGTGCCGAGGGTTTTCCCTGATCATGGCCTTGTCGATATCCGCCATGGTCGAACGTCGTAGGTTTCAGAGGGCCGTCCTCTGCTTCACAGGCACCAACCATGACCACCACCGGCACTGTTCGTCTGCACCGCGTGATCCGTTCCACGCCCGACCGCATCTACCGCGCCTTTCTCAACCCCCAGGCCCTGGCCAAGTGGCTGCCGCCGCACGGCTTCACGGGCGAGGTGCACGCCCTCGATGCCCGCGTGGGTGGCGAATACCGCATGTCGTTCACCAACCACGGCGCGGGCGGCAGCCATTCGTTCGGCGGTACCTACCTGGAGCTGGTGCCTGGCGAGCGCCTGCGCTACAACGCGCGTTTCGACGATGCCAACCTGCCCGGCGAAATGACCACCACGGTCACGCTGGCCCCGGTGTCCTGCGGCACCGAGATGAGCGTGGTGCAGGAAGGCATCCCCGCCGTGATCCCCACCGAGGCCTGCTACCTGGGCTGGCAGGAGTCGCTGACGCTGCTGATCCAGCTGGTCGAGCCCGATATCCCGGCCGGATACTGAGCGTGCGCAGGCAAGGCAGGCACTGCTGCTTTTTGCCATACTGAGGGCGTATTGCACAGGCGCAGCCGCTGCGCCTTCCAAGGAGCCTTGGTCCATGTCCCTCGACATCTGGTTCGCCTTTGTCGCCGCCTGCGCGGTGATGCTCATCATCCCCGGGCCCACCATCCTCACCGTGATCAGCTATTCCATGGCCCACGGGCGCCGCGCCAACGTGCCGCTGGTCGCAGCCGTGGCGCTGGGCGATTCGACGGCGCTGGCGGTCTCACTGCTGGGCCTGGGCACGCTCTTGGCCACCTCGGCCTTCTGGTTCACGGTCATCAAGTGGGCCGGTGGCCTGTACCTGCTGTACCTGGGCATCAAGATGCTGCGCGCCGGCGTGGGGATGGCCGAACTGGCCGCGCCCAAAGCCCCGGGCTCGCGCTGGAAGCTGTTCGCCAACACCTACCTCGTGACCGCGCTCAACCCCAAGGGCATCGTGTTCTTCGTGGCCTTTTTGCCGCAGTTCATCCGACCCGGCGCACCGATTGCGCAGCAGCTGTGGATCCTGGCCGCGACCTTCGTCACGCTGGCGGCGCTCAATGCCACGGCCTATGCCGTGTTTGCCGGTTCGGCCAGCCAACTGCTGGCTTCGCCGCGGGCGCAGCGCCGCTTCAACCTGGCAGGGGGCTCGCTGCTCAGCGCTGCGGGCGTGTGGGCCTTGATGGCCCGCGCCCGGTTTGATGGACGGAGCTGCGCGTTTGCCTGGCGCATCCGACTTCCGGTTTGGGCTGGTGTGCGCGCAGGATCTGCCGATGCTGCAGGGCTGGCTGCTGCGGCGGCATGTGGCGCAATGGTGGGGGCCGGCCGAATCCATCGAGCAACTGCACGCGGACCATGTGGCCGGGCAGGGCGCACCCGGCGCCACGCTGGCTACATCACCTCGCTGAACGGAGAGCCTGTGGGGTTCATCCAGTCCTATGTGGCGATGGGCTCGGGCCACGGCTGGTGGGAGGATGTCACCGACCCCGGCGTGCGCGGCATCGACCAGGCCCTGGCTGAACCAGGGCATCGGCCGGGCCATGGTGCGCGCCTTCACCGACCGGCTGCTGGCCGACCCTGCCGTGAGCCTGGTCCAGACGCACCCCAGCCCCGACAATGCGCGCGCCATCCGCTGCTACGCGCAGGCCGGTTTTCGGCCGGTGGCAGAGATCACCACGCCGGATGGCGCAGCGCTGCTCATGCACTGCGTACGGAGCGGCCTGAACCGCTGAGCGGGAAGGCCATTACGGCGACAGGGTCGTTCCGGCAGATTGCTAGACGACCGGTCTAATCGGCGCACAATAGCCCCGTGACCACCGACCAACCCTCCGCCAAGACCCACATTCTTCGCTGTGGCGAGCGCCTCATTGCCACCAAGGGCTTCGTGGGCGTGGGGCTGGCCGAGATCCTGGCTGCGGCCGGCGTGCCCAAGGGCTCGTTCTACCATTACTTCAGCTCCAAGGAGCGCTTCGGCGAGGCCCTGCTGGCCAGCTACATAGAGCGCTACCTGGCCCACCTCGAGCAGATGCTGGCACCCGATGGCCAGCCAGCACGCGCACGGCTGATGCGCTACTGGGCCTACTGGAACGTATCGCAGTGCGGGGTGGACGGCCCGGCCTGCGATGCAGGGGCGGGCGAAGGCCGCAAGTGCCTGGTCGTCAAGCTCAGCGCCGAGGTGGCCGACATGTCGGACACCATGCGCATCGCCCTGCGCGATGGCACTACGCAGATCGTGGCGCGGCTCGCCCGCTGCCTGCGCGAGGCCGTTCAGGACGGTTCGGTGCCGCAGGCCACGGACCCCGAGGCCATGGCGCTCACGCTCTACGAGATGTGGCTGGGCGCCAGCCTGTTGGCCAAACTGCGGCGCGATGGCTCATCGTTCGAGCACGCGCTGCGCGCCACGAATGCCTTGCTGGGCGGCGCGGATGCCGGGCCCGTTGCTCCAGCCAGGCCGCAAGCGGCGCATGCGCAGAGGAGCCGGGCGGCGCCTCGCGGAGGCAAAGGCAAGGCGCCACGCCTGTCCGCCTGAAAGCAGTCGTGTCAGTACCGTGCCATGCCCATTTGAATTACTAGCCGACCGGTCTACTTTGATCGAATTCCTTCCCACCCTTCACCACCACAACCCCACGGAAACCCCATGCTCAACTTCGACTTCCACAACCCGACCCACATCGCCTTTGGCAAGGACCGCATCGCCGACCTGGACAAGCTGGTGCCGCCCCATGCCAAGGTGCTCATCCTGGTGGGCGGCGCCAGCGCCGAGAAGACCGGCACGCTGGCCGAGGTGCGCACGGCGCTCGGCGCGCGCCAGCACGCCACCTTCAGCGGCATCGAGCCCAACCCGAGCTACGAGACCTCGATGAAGGCCGTGTCGCAGATCCGCGAAGGCGGCTTCGACTTCCTGCTCGCGGTGGGCGGCGGCTCGGTGATCGACGCGGTGAAGTTCATCGCCGCAGCCGTGCAGTTCGAGGGCGGCGACCCCTGGGCCATCCTGGAGCAGCATGGCCGCAACGTCACCGGCGCGCTGCCCTTCGGTTCGGTGCTCACGCTGCCCGCCACGGGCTCGGAGATGAACAACGGCGGCGTCATCACGCACCGCGCCAAGGGTGCCAAGCTGGCCTTCGGCAGCAAGCACACCTACCCCGTTTTCTCGGTGCTCGACCCGACCAAGACCTACACCCTGCCGCCGCAGCAGTTGGCCAATGGCGTGGTCGATGCCTTCGTGCACACGGTGGAGCAGTACCTGACCTATCCCGTGGATGGCGCCGTGCAGGACCGTTTTGCCGAAGGCATTTTGCAGACGCTGATCGAGGTGGGCCCGCGCATTCTGGCCGCACCCGAGCCGGTGTATGCCGACCGCGCCAACCTGATGTGGACGGCCACGCTGGCACTAAACGGCCTCATCGGTGCCGGCGTGCCGCAGGACTGGGCCACGCACATGATCGGCCACGAGCTGACCGCCCTGCACGGCATCGACCATGCGCGCACACTGGCCGTGGTGCTGCCTTCTCTGCTCGACGCGCAGCGCGCGACCAAGGCCGCCAAGCTGCTGCAGTACGGCGAACGGGTCTGGGGCATCCGCACCGGCACCGACGACGAACGCATCGACGCCACGATTGCCGCCACGCGCGATTTCTTCGAGCGCATGGGCATTCCCACGCGCCTGTCGGCCTACGGCGTGGGCGCGGACAGCGTGGACAAGCTGGTGTCCCAGCTCGAAGCGCACGGCATGGTCACGCTGGGCGAGCACCGCGACGTGACACCAGCGGTGAGCCGCCGCGTGCTCGAAGCGGCACTTTGATCACTGCTTTCCATTTCCTTCACCAACTTTGAAAGCCACACCATGACGAAAAACATCCTGATGGTCCTGACCTCGCACGACCAGCTCGGCGACACCGGCAAGAAGACGGGCTTCTGGCTCGAAGAGTTTGCCGCGCCGTACTACGTGTTCAAGGACGCGGGCGTGCAGATCACGCTGGCATCGCCCAAGGGCGGCCAGCCGCCGCTGGACCCCAAGAGCGATGACCCGGGCGCGCAGACCGATGCCACGCGCCGCTTCAAGGCCGATGCCGACGCACAGAACGTGCTGGCGAACACCGTGGCGCTGGCCAGCGTGCGCGCCGAGGACTTCGACGCCGTGTTCTACCCCGGCGGCCATGGCCCGCTGTGGGACCTGGCCGAGGATGCGCTGTCCATCGCGCTGATCGAGAAGACCTTTGCGGCCGGCAAACCCCTGGCCCTGGTCTGCCACGCGCCGGGCGTGCTGCGCCATGCCAAGGCGCCCAACGGCAAGCCGCTGGTCGACGGCAAGAAGGTCACCGGCTTCACCAACACCGAGGAAGAGGCCGTGCAACTGACCAAGGTAGTCCCCTTCCTCGTGGAAGACATGCTCCAGGCCAACGGCGGCCAGTACTCCAAGGGGGCCGACTGGGCGCCCTATGTGCTGACCGATGGCAACCTGATCACGGGCCAGAACCCGGCCTCGTCGGAGCAGGGCGCACACGCCGTCCTCCAGCAACTGGGCTGAAGCCCGGCCCGGGGCTTCGGCCCCGGCCGGATCAGTGCGGCAGGATCCCCGGCAGCAGCGGCCGGGCCAGCCGTTGGCGCCACCACTTGAGCGCCTCGCCCATGTGCTCAGGCCTCCAGGCCAGCCAGAAGGTCTCGTCGGCGCGCGGCTCCTGCACCACCAGCTCCACCAGGATGCCGGTCTCCAGTTCGTGCCGCACGCACACGCGCGGCACGAAGCCATGGCCCAGGCCGGCGGCCTGGCAGGCGATCTTGGCCTGCATCGAAGGCACGGTGATGCGCCGCTGCCCCGCCAGCAGGCCCACCGTGCGGTCCGACAGCGAGCGCGCCCCGTCGCCCACCACCACGGCCGTGTGCTCCAGCAGGTCGTTGCGCGCCAGCGGGCGCTGGAGCTGCGCCAGCGGATGCGTGGCCGTCACGCAGAAGGCGAACTCCAGGCTGCCCACGGCCACGGCCTTGTAGCCGCCGCCGGCCGGGCCCTCGCCTGCCGCCACGACGATGTCGGCGCGGCCCTCGCGCAGCGACTCCCAGGTGCCGGTGAGGACCTCGCAGCCGATGCGCAGGCGCGTGCCGCAGTTCAGGTCCTCAAAGGCGCAGATGTCGTCGTTGAAGGCGCTGGTGGGGATCAGCGAGTCGTGTACCAGGCGCAGTTCGGACTCGAAGCCCGTGGCGATCTGGCGCATGCGCGATTCCAGGTGGCCGGCGGCCACCAGCAGCCAGCGCCCCTCCTTGAGCATCTCCTGCCCCGCAGGGGTCAGCGCCACGCGCGGCCCGTTGCGGGTGAACAGGGCAAAGCCCAGCTGCTCCTCCAGCTTGCCGACCGCATACGAGATGGTGGATGGCACCTTGTGCAACTGGTCCGACGCGCCCGCGAAGGAGCCGTGCCGGGCAATGGCGTCCACGAGTTCGATGGCTTCGAGGGTCAGTTTCAGCATGGCAAAACGGGTGAAATTTTCATCATCGAAATTATCGATCATAGAGCCACTGATGTTTCAACCTAGGCCCCCCTCTGCGGCGAGATACTTTCTTCACCCGAGCACTGAAGCCCTCTGAAAGCTGCCCGAAGGCAGGTCAGGAACTCAGTGTGAACCCCATCGAATCTGAAGAAAGGACATCCCCATGCTCGACATCCGCAAAGCCCACCAACGCGGCAACGCCAACCACGGCTGGCTGCATTCGCGCCATACCTTTTCGTTCGGCCACTACCGTGACCTTAAGCAGCAAGGCTTCTCGGACCTGCTGGTGATCAACGACGACCGCGTGTCCCCCGCCAAGGGCTTCGGCACCCATGGCCACCGCGACATGGAAATCTTCTCCTACGTGCTCGAAGGCGCACTGGAGCACAAGGACTCCATGGGTACGGGCTCGGTCATCCGCCCCGGCGACGTGCAGATGATGAGCGCCGGCACCGGCGTGGAGCACAGCGAGTTCAACCATTCGGCCGACACCTCTGTGCACTTCCTGCAGATCTGGATCGTGCCCGGCGTGCGCGGTGCCGCACCGCGCTACCAGCAGGTGCACTTCAGCGAGGCCGACAAGCGCGGCCGGCTGCGCCAGATCATCTCGCCCGAAGGCGCGGACGGCTCCCTGGCCGTGAACCAGGACGCCCGGGTCTATGCAGGCCTGTTCGACGGCGATGAATGGGCCACGCTGGACGTGGGTGCCGACCGCCATGTGTATGTGCACGTGGCCCGGGGCAGCCTCACGGTCAACGGCGAGCGCCTGTCCGAGGGCGATGGTGCCCGCATCCGTGAACCGAAGGAACTGCGCTTTGCCGCCGGCGAGCAGGCCGAGGTGCTGGTGTTCGACCTGCGCCCCAATGAGCTGCCCGTGATGCCCGGCTGAGTCCGATCCGTATCCCGAACCCCTTCTTTCACTTTCCAGGAGATTCCCATGACGCCCATCGCCAAGCCTACTGCTGGTTCCACGCTGCTCAACCCCAACGACCACACCCTGGTCATGATCGACTTCCAATCGCAGATGGCCTTTGCCACGCACTCCATCGATGCGATCACGCTGCGCTCCAACGCCGGCCTGGTGGCCAGCGCAGCGGCCGGCTTCAAGGTGCCGACCATCCTCACCACCGTGGCCGAAAAGAGCTTCTCGGGCCCCATGTTCGAGGAAGTCACGGCCCCTTTCCCCGGCCAGGCGCTGTTGGATCGCACCTCCATGAACACCTGGGAAGACGCCGCCGTGATAGCGCGCATCAACGCCATCGGCAAAGGCCGCATCGTGCTGGCCGGCCTGTGGACCAGCGTCTGCATCGTCGGGCCGGCCCTGTCGGCACTGGACCAGGGCTTCGAGGTCTACGTGATCGCCGACGCCAGCGGTGACATCTCCACCGAGGCCCACCACCGCGCCATGGAGCGCATGGTGCAGGCCGGTGCACGGCCCATCACCGCGCTGCAGTACCTGCTGGAGCTGCAGCGCGACTGGGCCCGCACCGACACCTATGACATGACGACGGGCATCGCGAAGAAGTTCGGCGGGGGTTACGGCTTGGGCATCACCTACGCGAAAAGCATGTTCAACGCGCACGAAGGTTGATGGGCTGCGCTTTCCCCGAGTCACCCAACAGCCCCGAGGGGTGCCCGATACTGCGGCACCTCGCCATCTCCCGCCTCTGAAGGAACCTCTCCCATGGCCCAGACCAGCACGCCCGACCTGATCCTGCACCACGGCCGCTTCACCACGCTCAACCGGGCCCAGCCCACGGCCAGCGCCGTGGCCATCGCGGGCGGCCGCTTCGCCCAGGTCGGTGCGGACCGCGAGATCCTGCCCCTGGCCGGCCCCGGCACGCGCGTCATCGACCTGCAGGGCCGCTCTGTGCTGCCCGGGCTCATCGACAACCACCTGCACATCATCCGTGGCGGCCTGAACTTCAACATGGAGCTGCGCTGGGACGGCGTGCGCAGCCTGGCCGACGCCATGGCCATGCTGCGCCGCCAGGTGGCGGTGACGCCTGCGCCGCAGTGGGTGCGCGTGGTGGGGGGCTTCACCGAACACCAGTTCGCCGAAAAGCGCCTGCCCACGATTGCCGAGCTCAATGCCGTGGCGCCCGATACGCCGGTGTTCATCCTGCACCTGTACGACCGAGCCCTGCTCAATGCCGCCGCGCTGCGCGCCGTGGGCTACACGCGCGAGACGCCCGCGCCCCCGGGCGGCGAGATCGTGCGCGACAGCGCGGGCAACCCCACTGGCCTGTTGCTGGCCAAGCCCAATGCCGCCATCCTGTACGCCACGCTGGCCAAGGGCCCGAAGCTGCCGCACGAGTACCAGGTCAATTCCACGCGCCACTTCATGCGCGAGCTCAACCGCCTGGGTGTCACGGGCGCCATCGATGCGGGCGGGGGCTTCCAGGCCTATCCTGACGACTACGCCGTGATCCAGGAACTGGCCGACGCCGACCAGCTCACCATCCGCCTGGCCTACAACCTGTTCACGCAAAAGCCCAAGCAGGAGAAAGAGGACTTCCTGCACTGGACGGCGACCTCGCAGTACAAGCAGGGCACGGATTACTTTCGCCACAACGGCGCGGGCGAGATGCTGGTGTTCTCGGCCGCCGACTTCGAGGACTTCCGCCAGCCCCGGCCCGACATGGGCCCGGAGATGGAAGACGACCTGGAGGGCGTGGTGCGCATCCTGGCGCAGAACCGCTGGCCCTGGCGCATGCATGCCACCTACGACGAAACCATCACCCGCGCGCTCGACGTGTTCGAGAAGGTGAACCGCGACACGCCGCTGGCCGGCTTGAACTGGTTCTTCGACCATGCCGAGACGATTTCGGAGCGCTCCATCGACCGCATCGCCGCACTGGGCGGAGGCGTGGCCGTGCAGCACCGCATGGCCTACCAGGGCGAGTATTTCGTCGAACGCTACGGCGCAGGCGCCGCCGAGGCCACGCCGCCCGTCAAGCGCATGCTCGAAAAAGGCGTCAAGGTCTCCGCCGGCACCGACGCCACGCGCGTGGCCTCGTACAACCCCTGGGTGTCGCTGTCCTGGCTGGTCACGGGCAAGACGGTGGGTGGCCTGCAGCTGACCCCGCAGCGCAACTGCCTGGACCGCGAAGCCGCGCTGCGCATGTGGACCGAGAACGTGACCTGGTTTTCCAACGAGGAGGGCAAGAAGGGCCGCATCGAGGTGGGCCAACTCGCCGACCTGGTGGTGCCCGACCGCGACTTCTTCGCCTGCCCCGAGTCCGACATCGCCGACACCACGGCCCTGCTCACGGTGGTGGGCGGCAAGGTGGTCTACGGCGTGGGCGAATTCGCCGCGCACGACGGTGCCGCACCGCCCCCGGCCATGCCCGACTGGTCGCCCGTGCGCACCTTCGGCGGCTACGCCGGCTGGGGCGACCAGGAAGGCGCGCCGCTGCAGGCCGTGGTGCGCCGCGCGGCGGCCGCCTGCGCCTGCGCCAACGATTGCCATGTGCATGGCCACCAGCACGCCACGGCCTGGAGCAGCCAGCTGCCGATTGCCGACCTCAAGGGCTTCTGGGGCGCTCTGGGCTGCGCCTGCTGGGCGGTGTGATGGCCGAGGCCCTTCACTCCGCAGCGACCGCACCCTGGGTGCAGTCGCTGGCCCTGCTGTGCCTGTGCGCCGCCTATCTGCAGGGCGGCCTCGCCAAGGCGCGCGATTTCGCCGGTGCCGTGGCCGAGATGCGGCACTTCGGCCTGGCGCCGGCCGCGCCGCTGGCGGCCGCCACCATCGCATTGCAACTCGGGGCCTCGGCCCTGGTGGTTTCGGGCTGGTATCGATGGCTGGGTGCCCTGGCGCTCGCGGGCTTCACGGTGCTGGCAGCATTCCTGGCCGACCGTTTCTGGCAGGCGGAGCCTGCCGAGCGCCGGCGCGCAGCCAACGCATTCTTTGAACACTGGGGTCTCGCGGGCGGTTTGGTGCTCGTGGCCTGGCACGACCTTGGAGGCCTGCATGGCACATGAACACGACCACCACCATCCTGAAACCCCAGCGCCGGCGGCAGTGCCCGCTGCGCAGTCCGGCAGCTTCGCACCGTTGCGCCTGCCGGTGTTCGCGGTGCTGTGGGCGGCCACGGTGCTGGGCAACATCGGCAGCTTCATGCGCGACGTGGCCAGCGCCTGGATGGTGACCGAGCTGTCCACCAGCCCCACGGCCGTGGCCCTGGTGCAGACGGCGGCCACGCTGCCGATCTTTCTGCTGGCGCTGCCGGCGGGCGTGCTGTCGGACATCCTGGACCGGCGGCGCTTCCTGATCGGTGTGCAGATCCTGCTGGCCGGCGTGAGCGGCGCCCTGCTGCTGCTGGCCCAGACCCACACCCTCACGGTGGAGTACCTGATCGCGCTGACCTTCCTGGGCGGCGTGGGCGCCGCCCTCATGGGGCCTACCTGGCAGTCCATCGTGCCCGAGCTGGTGCCGCGCAGCGAGCTGCGCAACGCCGTGGCGCTCAACTCGCTGGGCATCAACATCGCGCGTGCCGTGGGCCCGGCGGTGGGCGGCCTGCTGCTGGCCAGCTTCGGCGCGGCCGCGGCCTACGGCCTTGATGTGCTGAGCTATGTGTTCGTGGTGGCGGCATTGCTGTGGTGGCGCCGGCCGCCCGCTGTGGACACGGGGCGCAACGAGCAGTTCTTCGGCGCCTTCCGGGCTGGCGTGCGCTATGCCCGTGCCAGCCGCGAGCTGCACGTGGTGCTGCTGCGCGCGGCGGTGTTCTTCCTGTTCGCGAGCTCCGTGTGGGCGCTGCTGCCGCTGGTGGCCCGGCGCATGCTGGGCGGCTCTGCCGGCTTCTATGGCGTGCTGCTGGGTGCCGTGGGGGCGGGTGCCATCCTGGGCGCCGTGCTGCTGCCCCGGCTGCGCCGCCGGCTCGATACCGATGGCCTGGTGCTCACGGCTTCGCTGCTCACGGCGGCCGTGATGGGGGCGCTGACCCTGGCGCCGCCGCAATGGGCCGCCGTGGCGCTGATGATGGTGCTGGGGCTGGGCTGGATTATCGCGCTGACCACGCTCAACGGCGTGGCCCAGGCCGTGCTGCCCAACTGGGTGCGCGGGCGCGGCCTGGCCATCTACCTCATGGTGTTCAACGGCGCCATGGCCGCCGGCAGCCTGGGCTGGGGCCTGGTGGCTGGGCAGGCGGGGCTGGCCACCACCTTGCTCATCGGTGCGGTCGGGCTGGTGGTGGTGGCCTTCGTGTTCCATCGCGTGAAGCTGCCCACGGGCGAGGCGGACCTGCAGCCCTCGCGCCACTGGCCCGAGCCCCTGCTGGCCGAGCCCGTTGCGCACGACCGTGGTCCGGTGATGGTGCAGGTGGAGTACCGCATCCGCAAGGCCGACCGGCCGGCCTTCCTGCAGGCCATGCAACTGGTGGCCACGGAGCGCCGCCGTGACGGGGCCTATGCCTGGGGCGTGGCCGAGCACACGGGCGAGCCGGAGCGCGTGATCGAATGGTTCCTGGTCGAGTCCTGGGCCGAGCACCTGCGCCAGCACGACCGCGTCTCCCAGGCCGATGCCGACCTGCAGGCCCAGGCGCTGCGCTTCCATCAGGGGCCCGGCAAGCCCGTGGTGCACCACTTCCTGGCGCTGGCGCCGGGGTGAAGGTTCAGGCCACGGCGTCCGTCGCGTCCACGGCCTCCACCTCCACCAGGCAGTCGTAGAAGGTGGGGGCGCGGCCCAGGTCAGTCAGGGCCTGGCTGGTGATCTCGTTGACGTTGGTGCCGTCAAGGCCCAGCTTGCGCCACCAGATGCCCATGCCGTTGACCACGCCGGGCCGGGCGCGGCGCGACACGCTGGCGTGGCAGCGGTAGCTGCCCCGGGCATTGAACACGCGCACGATGCTGTCGTTGGCAATGCCGCGCGCCTCGGCGTCGTCGGGGTGGATTTCCAACAGCGGCCGGCCTTCGATGTCGCGCAGGCTCTTCACGTTGACGAAGCTGGAGTTCAGGAAGTTGCGCGCCGGCGGCGAGATCATGGCCAGCGGGTACTGGGCCGAGCTGCCCTGCAGCTCGTAGTTGGGCAGATGGTCGGGCAGGCCGTCCAGGCCCTGCGCGGCCAGGCGCGCGCTGTAGAACTCGCACCTGCCCGAGGGCGAGGGGAATTGCCCTTCGGCAAACGGCGCATCGGGCATGGCCAGCGTGGCAAAGCCCTGCGATTCGAGCAGTGCGAAGTCCACCGCATCGCCGAAGGCCTGGCGGCACAGCGTCTCGTCGCTGTCGGCAAAGCAGGGGTTGGTGTAGCACATGCGGGCCGCCAGGTCGCGGAAGATCTGCGCGTTCGAGCGCGCCTGGCCCAGCGGCGCGATGGCCGGCCGGTTGAGCACCACATCGGTGTGGCCGTACGACAGGTGCACGTCCCAGTGCTCGAGCTGCGTGGTGGCCGGCAAGATGTAGTCGGCGTAGTCGGCTGTATCGGTGCGAAAGTGCTCCAGCACCACGGTGAACAGGTCTTCGCGCGCAAAGCCCTGCACCACCTTGCCCGACTCGGGCGCCACGGCCACGGGGTTGCTGTTGTAGACCACCACGGCCTGCACCTCTGGGCCGAAGGCGGGCGAGGCCGGGCGCAGCAGGTCGTCGCCGATGGTGGACATGTTGATGGTGCGCGGCTGGCGGCCCGCCAGCAGGTCGGGGCGCTGCAGCACGGCGCGCTGCACTGGGTACTGGCCCGAGCTGGACAGCAGCATGCCGCCCGCGCGGTGGCGCCAGGCGCCCGTGAGCGCGGGCAGGCAGGTGACGGCGCGCACGGCATTGCCGCCGCCGCGCACGCGCTGCATGCCGTAGTTCAGGCGGATGGCGGCAGGTTGGGTGGTGCCGTAGTCCTTTGCCAGCTGGCGGATCTGCTCCACGGGCACGCCGCAGACCTCGGCCGCGCGCTCGGGCGGCCATTGCAGGGCGCGCTCGCGCAGGCCCTCCCAGCCCAGGGTGTGGCGCGCGATGTAGTCGTGGTCCAGCCAGTCGTGGGCGATCAGTTCGTGCATCAGCGCCAGGGCCAGCGCGGCATCGGTGCCGGGGCGCAGGGCGATGTGCTCGTGGCACTTGTCGGCCGTCTCGGTCTTGCGCGGGTCGATGCAGACCAGCCGCGCGCCGTTGCGCTTGGCCTGCTGGGCATAGCGCCAGAAGTGCAGGTTGCTGCCGATGGAGTTGCTGCCCCAGATCAGGATCAGCTGCGCCTCGGCGAAGAACTCCACCTTCATGCCGACCTTGCCACCCAGGGTCTGCACCAGCGCCTCGGCACCGGCCGAGGCGCAGATGGTGCGGTCCAGCAGCGAGGCACCGAGCTGGTGGAAGAAGCGCCGGTCCATGCTCTCGCCATGCACCATGCCCATGGTGCCGGCGTAGCTGTAGGGCAGGATGGCTTCGGGGTCGTGCGCGGCGATGGTGGCCAGGCGCTGTGCGATGTCGGCCAGCGCTTCGTCCCAGGTGACCGGGGTGAACTGCCCGCTGCCCTTGGGGCCGGTGCGCTTGAGGGGGGTGAGCACCCGCTCCGGGTGGTAGCTGCGCTCGGTGTAGCGCGAAACCTTGGCACACAGCACGCCATCGGTGTGTGCGTGGTCTGGGTTGCCCTGCACCCGCGTGGCTACGCCATCGACCACGGTGGTCAGCAGCGCACAGGTGTCGGGGCAGTCATGGGGGCAGGCGCCGCGCACGGCAAAGGGCACGGAATCAGTGGGGACAGAGGCCGAAATCGTGGGCATTTGGTGGGCTGGTCGTTAAACTGGCTGCGGGGCTGGAGGCTGCGCGCTCGTGGCGCGCCCTTCCAGAGGGGTCGCCTTGCGGCGATGGCAAATGGGGCGCAAAGCCCTGAAACCAGGATTTCACCATGAACCAGACTGTAGTGGGGCGCAGGCAGTTTTCGGTGGGGCTGGGCGCAGCGGCGCTTGGCGGCTTCCAGATGGCCCGGGCGCAAGGCGAAGGGCGCATTGTGCTGGGCCAGTCGGCCCCTTTCACCGGCCCGGCCGCGCAACTGGGCATCCAGTTCCACCAGGGCGCCAAGCTGTTCTTCGACCAGATCAATGCCCAGGGCGGCGTGGGCAAGCGGCAGATCGAGATCCGCACGCTCGACGATGGCTACGAGCCCGACCGCTGCGCCGAGAACACCCGAAAACTCATGGCCGACGACGTGTTTGCGCTGTTCGGCTACATCGGCACCCCCACCAGCCTGGCGGCGCTGCCGCTGTTCACCAAGGAGAAGGTGCCGTTCTTCGGCCCCTTCACGGGGGCCGAGGCGTTGCGCCAACCGTTCAACCGGCTGGTGTTCCATGTGCGGGCCTCGTACTACGACGAAACCGCACTCATCGTGCGCCAGCTCACCAACCTGGGGATCAAGAAGATCGCGGTCTTCTACCAGAACGATGCCTATGGCAAGGCCGGGCTCGACGGCGTGGTGCGTGCGCTGACCGAGCAGAAGCTGGCGCCCGCGGCCACGGCCACGGTGGAGCGCAATTCGGTGGACGTGAAGGCCGCGGTGGACAAGCTGGTGGCCGCCAAGCCCGATGCCGTGGTGCAGATCGCCGCCTATGCGGGCAGCGCCGCCTTCGTGCGCGCCGCGCGCAAGGCGGGGTTTGGCGGCACGTTCTACAACGTGTCCTTCGTGGGTACGCAGGCCTTGGCCGACGAACTGGGCAAGGACGGTGCCGGGGTGGTGGTCTCGCAGGTCATGCCCTCGCCCTACCAGCCCTCGCGCCAGATCACGCGCGAGTTTCTCGAAGCCATCAAGAAAGGTGGCGACAAGGTGCAGGCCAACTACTCCAGCATGGAGGGCTATGTCGCTGCGCGCGTCTTTGCCGAGGGCCTGCGCCAGGCCAATGGCAGCGGCAAGATCACCCGCGAAGGCCTGATCGCCGGGCTCGAAGGCCTGGGCTCGCAGGCCATCTCGGGCTTTCAGGTGTCGTACAGCGCCACGGACCATGCGGCATCGCATTTTGTGGAAATGTCGATGCTGACCGGTGATGGGCGCGTGAGGACCTGACGGCCTTCCTGTTTCAGCCGAAGGCCTTGGTGCGTGCCAGCCCCTGCATGAAGGCCTCGCAGCGGCCCAATTGCGCAAGGCTCACGAACTCATCGGGCTGGTGGGCCTGCTGGATGCTGCCAGGGCCGCACACTACCGTGGGGATGCCGGCGTTCTTGAACAGCCCCGCTTCGGTGCCGAAGGCCACCAGGGTGGTGCCTTGCTCGCCGCTGAGTTCCTGCGCCAGGCGGGTCACGGCATCGTCCTTGTTGCCCAGAAAGCTCGGGATCTCGCAGATGGTCTCGAAAGAAAAGCCCGTCTGCGGGGCCACCTTCTGCATCGCGGGTTCGAGCGAGCGCGCATAGGCCAACACCTCGGACTGCATCTGGGCGGCGTTGGCGGTGGGCAGGTCGCGGAATTCGTAGCGGAACTCGGCGTCGCGCGGCACCACGTTGTCGGCAATGCCGCCATGGAACTGGCCCACGCTGGCGGTGGAGAACGGCACGTCGAAGCCCTCGAAGCGAGGCTCGCTGCGCTCGAAGCCCTCGGCCATGTCACGCACCCGGCCGACCACGCGCGCCGCCATCTCGATGGCGTTCACCGACTGCGGCGTGAGGGACGAATGTGCCTCCTTGCCGCGCACGCAGCATTTGTAGCGGTACACACCCTTGTGCGCGATGGCCGGCACCATGCTCGTGGGCTCGCCCACGATGCAGGCTAGCGGGCGGATGCTGGCGTCGCGCAGGTCGGCGATCAGCTCCTTGACGCCGAAGCAGCCCACCTCCTCGTCGTAGCTGAAGGCAAAGTGCAGGGCAAACGGGGCGTCGCTGGCGAGGAACTGTTCGGCATGCGAGACCGCGATGCCGATGAAGGCCTTCATGTCGGCGCTGCCCCGACCGTACAGGTTGCCGTCCTTGACGAGGGCGCTCAGCGGGTCCATCGTCCAATCCTGGCCGTCCCATGGCACGGTGTCGGTGTGGCCCGAGAGGATCACCCCGGCGGGCTTGCCCTCGCCCAGCGTGGCGAACAGGTTGGCCTTGGTCTTGTCGGCGTTGTAGGTCAGGCGGCTTTTCACGCCCAGTTGGCCCAGGTGGTCGCGGATGAAGTGGATCAACTCCAGGTTGGAGTTGTGGCTCACGGTGTTCATGCGTACCAGGGATTGCGCCAGTTCGAGGGCTTGGGGTGAAATCATGAAAAGGGCTCGTGTAGTAAATAACCCGGGTTGGCACGCTGGTTGCTCTCGGGCTAGACTGTGAAATCGTAAGGACACATATCATGAACGTTATTGACTCCATCGTCACCCAGGCGGCCAGTATTGCAGCGGTGCGCCGGGACATTCACGCCCACCCCGAGCTGTGCTTCCAAGAGGTGCGCACGGCCGACGTCGTGGCCAACAAGCTCACCGAGTGGGGCATTCCCATCCACCGGGGCCTGGGCACCACGGGCGTGGTGGGCATCGTCAAGGGGCGCGACGGGGGTGCCAGCGGCCGGGCCATTGGCCTGCGCGCCGACATGGATGCGCTGCCCATGCAGGAGTTCAACACCTTTGCCCATGCCAGCAAGCACACCGGCAAGATGCACGCCTGCGGGCACGATGGCCATACCGCCATGCTGCTGGCGGCGGCGCAGCACTTCGCCAAGCACCGCAACTTCGACGGCACCGTGTACCTGATCTTCCAGCCGGCCGAAGAGGGCGGTGGCGGTGCGCGCGAGATGATCACCGACGGCCTGTTCGAACAGTTCCCCATGCAGGCGGTGTACGGCATGCACAACTGGCCCGGCATGCCCGTGGGCCAGTTCGCCGTGAGCCCCGGCCCGGTGATGGCGTCGAGCAACGAGTTCAAGATCACCATCCGCGGCAAGGGCAGCCATGCGGCGTTGCCGCACAACGGCATCGACCCGGTGCCGATCGCCTGCCAGATGGTGCAGGCCTTCCAGACCATCATCAGCCGCAACAAGAAGCCGGTGGATGCGGGTGTGATCTCGGTGACCATGGTGCACGCGGGCGAGGCCACCAACGTGGTGCCCGACAGCTGCGAGCTGCAGGGCACGGTGCGCACCTTCTCCATCGAGGTGCTGGACATGATCGAAAAGCGCATGAAGCAGGTGGCCGAGCACACCTGCGCCGCGCACGACGCCACCTGCGAGTTCCACTTTCACCGCAACTACCCGCCCACCGTGAACTCGCCGGCCGAGGCCGAGTTCGCGCGCAAGGTCATGGCCGGCATCGTGGGCGAGGCCAACGTGCTGGTGCAGGAGCCCACCATGGGCGCGGAAGACTTCGCCTTCATGCTGCAGGCCAAGCCCGGTGCCTACTGCTTCATCGCCAACGGCGACGGCGCGCACCGCGAGATGGGCCATGGCGGCGGCCCCTGCACGCTGCACAACCCGAGCTACGACTTCAACGACGACCTGATCCCGCTGGGTGCGACCTACTGGGTGAAGCTGGCCGAGGACTGGCTGGCGCAGCCTACGACGGCCTGATAGCGACACCCGTTGTCGTCTCTTTCCTGAAGCCCTGGGCGCCCTCGCGTGCCCCGGGTTTTCTTGTGTTCCCGACCCCACCCACGAAAGCAACCGCCCATGATCGGCATCGTCGACGCCTTTTCGCCCAGCTACGCCCAGGCCCGCAAGAAGTTTCTCGAGGGCGCGGCCGCAGCGGGCCTGCCCATCGAGTCGCATGCCCACCCACTCAAAGGGCGCGATGGTGAAGACCTGGCCATGGACGTGGTGCGCGACGGCCCGGCCGATGCGACCAAGCTGCTCATCGTGAGCAGCGCCTGCCACGGCGTGGAAGGCTACTGCGGCAGCGGCGTGCAGGTGTTTGCGCTGCACGACCAGGAGTGGCGCGACAAGGCGCATGCCGCGGGCGTGGCCACGCTCTACATCCATGCGCTCAACCCCTATGGCTTCTCGCACGTGCGCCGCTTCACGCACGAGAACGTGGACCTGAACCGAAACTTCCAGGATTTCAGCCAGCCCCTGCCCGTGAACGAGGCCTACCGCGAGGTGCAGCCGCTGCTGCTGCCTGAAGTGTGGCCACCGTCGGCCGACAACCTGGCGGCCGTGCAGCGGTACATAGACACCAAAGGCGAGGCATCCTGGCAGGCCGCCATCTCGCGCGGCCAGCACGAGTTTCCCGAAGGCGTGTTCTTCGGCGGCACCGAGCCCACCTGGAGCAACCGCACGCTGCGCCAGGTGCTGCGCCAGCATGGCGCCCGTGCATCGCAGATCGCCTGGATCGACCTGCACACCGGCCTGGGCCCCAGCGGCCACGGCGAACGCATCTACGCGGGCAAGGACGACGCTGCCTCGGTGGCGCGTGCCCGTGCCTGGTGGGATGGCGGCGGCGCCACGCCGGTGACCTCGATCTACGACGGCTCCTCGACCTCGGCCTTCCTCACCGGGCTGATGTGGAACGCGATCTACGACGAATGCCCGCACGCCGAGAGCACCGGCATCGCTATGGAATATGGCACCGTGCCGGTGCTCGACGTGATGAACGCGATCCGCGCCGAGCAGTGGCTCAACCTGCATCCCCGGGCGCCGGCCGAGCAGGCAAAGCAGATCAAGGCGCAGATGATGGAAGCGTTCTACACGGACACCGACGCCTGGAAGGGCCAGATCGTGAGCCAGGCGCGCCAATCGATGTTCCAAGCCGTGGACGGCTTGAGCAACTGACTTACAGGCCCAGCTCGGTCAGCCCCGGATGGTCGTCCGGGCGCCGGCCCTGGGGCCAGAAGAACAGACGGTCCGCCGCCTGGATCGGCTGGTCGTTGATGCTGGCGTGGCGCACGGCCATCAGCCCGGCGTCGTTGAACTCCCAGTTCTCGTTGCCGTGGCTGCGATACCAGTTGCCCGCGTCATCGTGCCATTCGTAGGCGAAGCGCACCCCGATGCGGTGCGAGCTGAACGCCCAGATTTCCTTGATGAGCCGGTAGTCGAGCTCGCGCGCCCACTTGC
The DNA here is from genome assembly GCF_964253575.1 of Acidovorax sp. LjRoot118. NCBI lineage: Bacteria > Pseudomonadati > Pseudomonadota > Betaproteobacteria > Burkholderiales > Comamonadaceae > Acidovorax > Acidovorax sp. LjRoot118. The sequence goes on along the minus strand of NZ_CAXURB020000001.1, from coordinate 5,668,412 downwards.
GTTCGAGGAACTGGCGCGCCGCTTCGCGCCCCACGGGAAACTCGGCGCGGTTGCGCCAGCGCGTGTCCTCGGTATAGGCCAGCACCACACGGGCCGGGTCGCGGGAGTTCCAGCCGTCTTCGGCCAGGCGGACTTTCTTGATGGCGGTTTCCAGGGAGAAAGGGGGCAGGGGCGGGCGGGATTCCATGGGCGGTACCTCGGTACGGTCAGGTCAGTTGAATGTAGACAAATCTGTCTACATCGCCATCATAAACGCATGTAGACAGATTTGTCTACAATGGCGCCATGCTGCTTGCTCCCCTCCCCGAAGTCCACGATCTGCCTGCGCGCGAGCGCCTGCTGTACACAGCGCACCGGTTGTTCTATCGCGAGGGCATCCGTGCCACCGGCATCGACAAGGTGATTGCCGAGTCCGGTGTGACCAAGGTGACCTTCTACCGGCACTTCCCGAGCAAGAACGATCTCGTCTGCGCCTACCTGGAGATGCGCCACGCCCTGTGGATGGCCTGGTTCGCCGATGCGCTGGCGCGCCATGGCAAGGCCGGCACCGGATTGGCGGCCCTGGCGCCTGCGTTGGGCGAGTGGTTCACCCGTGAGGACTTCCGGGGCTGCGCCTTCATCAACAGCGTGAGCGAACTGGGCGATACCGTGCCCGAGGTCAACGCCATCGCCCGCCGCCACAAGCAGGACATGACAGACCTGTTGGCCATGCTGTTGCCGCCATCGGCCACGCAGGCGCAGGATGCCCAGGCACTGGCCCTGGTGGTGGAGGGTGCCATCGTGCGGGCACAACTGGGTGAGCCGGTGCCCGCGGTGCTGGCCAGCGTGTCGCGCCTCTTGCCCGCATTGCAGCCCCGGCGCTGACCTACTCCAGCCGTGCGCCCTGCGAGGCGCCGTGGCCGGTATCCCGGTCGTACTGCTTCTCGCGTTCCACGTGCTCCTGCAACAGGCGGCGGCCCAGCGCGTCGGCGTTGCGTTCCAGCGTGACGCAATCGGCCGCCGCAGGCAGCCGGGCAATGCCCTGGTCGATGGCCTGGGCCGCATCCCGCCCGAACTGCGCATGCCCCTGCTCATGCTGCGCCAAGGCGCGCAGGTAGCGGTCAAAGGTGGCCTGCTGCTGCGGCGAGGCGTTGTGCAGTTCCGGCAACTGCACTTCGGTGGAAAGGCGTGTGGTGACCTCCGTGATCGCGCAGCGACCCGAGGCCTCGCGCCACCAGCGGTAGTTCCAGCGCACATTCCAGCGCGTGTAGCCATGGAAGCGGCGGCCATCCACCACGATGGGCGTGGCCGCCTGGAGTGCCTGGCGCAATGTCTGGCCGGGCTGCAATTGCACAGGGTAGGGCCGCTGCACATGCTCCTGCACCACGGCGGCGCCGGCGGTAGCTTGGAGCAGTGGCACGGCCAGCGCCAGAACGGCGAGCCCGCGCAAGGTGTCAATCTCCCCAGGGCAGCATCAGCGTGAGCAACGAGAGCTGGTCGAACTCGGGTGCGAACGCATCGATGATGAGCTGGGGCTCGGGGCACAGCGTGGTGTCGGTGATCACGCCGAACTGCACGCCGCCGCCGTAGCTCAGGATGGAGACCCCCAGGCCGATGTCCCCCGACTGCGGCACCCAGAACATGCACTGCGTGACGCGCGCGCCACACAGCGTGAGCTGCTCCTTGGGGCCGGGCACATTGGTCATGACCGCCGTGGTCTTGCGGCCAAAGAGGTTGAGCAACGCGTCCTGCGCGGGCTTGATCATCAGTCCCGCTACGGCCAGCATCGCGAACGCGAGGATGGGCTGGGTGCTGCCCTTCAGGGCATTCATGCGCCGGCGCACCTCGTAGACGCGCTCCACCGGGTTGGCGACGCCGATGGGCAGCACCAGCGGCACCAGGCCGAAGCGGTTGCCCAGCTTCCAGGCCTCCTCCATGGGGCGCAGGTTCACGGGGATCATGGCGCGGATCTCCTGGCCCGCAGGGTCGTCGCCCTGGCTGCGCAGATAGCCCCCGATGGCACCCGCCACGCAGGACATCAAGACATCGTTGATCGAGCAGTTGAGCGCCTTGCCGATGGCCTTGACCTCTTCGAGCGGGATCGGCGGGCACCACGCCACGCGCTTGGCCCGGCCGGGCTGACCTTTCAGGCGGGTGGGCGAATCGTCGGGCATCAGCGCCAGGGCGGCCGCGTCGCTCACCAGCTGGTAGGCCACGCGCGCCATGTCCATGGTGCCGGCCAGGCCGTGCTGCATGGCCTTCTCGGGGTCGCCCAGCACCTTGAACGAGCGCGCCGCGCCATCGCCCGCGAGGTCCAGCGCCTTCACGGTGAGTCCGGCCAGGGGCTTGATCAGCGCGTCGGCGATCCAGTCCTCGGCCGTCGCGGCGGCCTCGCGCTCCTTGCGGCTGCGCTTGGGGGGCTCGGAGCCGCCGTCCACGATGGACATGGTGACCGAGATCAGGGCGATGCCGTCGGCGATGCAGTGGTGGATGCGCACGATCAGCGCGCTGCCCTGCTGGCCGTCGTCGCCCGTGAAGTTCTCGACCAGGTGCATCTGCCACAGCGGGCGACGCGGGTCCAGCGGCTGCATGGCCAACTCGCCCACACGGTCCTGCAGGGCGCGCTGCATGCTCTGGCCCGGTTCCTGGGGCAGGGTCTCGCGCAGCACGTGGGCGGCAATATCGAACTGGCGGTCTTCGACCCAGGTGGCGCCGGCCGCGTCTTCGACCACGCGCTGGCGAAAGCGCGGGTACTGCAGCAGGCGCTGCTGCACGCGCTCGCACAGCGCCTCCCAGGCGATGCCGGGGGCCAGCGTCCACACGCCGTTGATCATCATCAGGTTGCTGCCCGAGTCCATGCGCAGCCAGGCCGTGTCGACCTTGCTCATGCGCTCGCCCGACAGGCCGAGCATGCCGGTGGCGGCGCGGCGCACGTTCTTTTGCACCATGCCCGCAGCCTTGCGCGCAGCGGGTGGCAAGGCCTGGGCGGCTGCTGCGGTGGTGGCCCGCGCCTTGCGGGCGACCGTGGATGCCGCGTTCAGCGAATTGGCGAGGCCCTCCGGGCGGGCGGTGGTTGGAGCAGCAATGCGGGTCACCATCGGATGTACACCTGTTGTGGTTGTTTTGGGGGCTTGCCTCTATGGATTGCACAGCGCAGGGCCTTGTGCAGACCGTAAGATACAACGCCGCAAACCATTGCCGACACCGTTCTTTCCCTCCCCCATCTTTCGAACCCCAAGGAGCAACCCCATGGCCGACCTGAACGCCGCCTTCGAAGCCGCCAAAGCCAATTCCGAGAACCTGAGCGAGCGCCCCAACAACGCCACGCTGCTCAAGATCTACGCGCTGTACAAGCAGGCCACCGTGGGCGACAACACCGAAAAGAAGCCCAGCTTCTCGGACATGGTGGGCCGCGCCAAGTGGGATGCCTGGAACGCGCTCAAGGGCACCGAGGCCGATGCCGCCAAGCAGCAGTACATCGACCTGATCACCGAGCTCAGCTGATCCGGGCCATACCCCGCGACTGACCGAGCGGCCTGCGGGCCGCTTTTTCATGGGCGTTGCGGCACGGGCTGGACGGGTCGGGGCATCAATGTTTCAATAGACAGAACCTCATTCTCTTGGGCGACTCCTTCGCGCACCCTGGTCTCCATGCCCCGCAAAGCCGTTTCCGAATCCGTTGCCGATGCCGATGCCGCCCCGGGCGGCGCGGCTGCCGTGGACCGCGCCCTGAGCCTGATGGCCGCCTTCCGCCAGGGCGACGGGCCGCTGGCCTTGACCGAGCTGGCCACGCGCACCCGGCTGTACAAGAGCACGGCACTGCGCCTCTTGGCCTCGCTCGAGCATGCGCGCTGGGTGCAGCGCCTGGACGACGGCCGCTATGCCATCGGGCCCGAGGTGGGGCGGCTGCATGCGCTGTATGCCGCCTCGTTCTCGCTCGACCGGGTGGTGCTGCCCGTGCTGCGCGAGCTGGTGGCCGCCACGGGCGAGAGCGCGGCCTACCACGTGCGCCAGGGCGATGCGCGGCTGTGCCAGTTCCGCGTGGACTCGCCGCACCCCATCCGCGACCATATCCGCGCAGGCGACCTGCTGCCGCTGGATCGGGGCACGGGCGGGCGCGTGCTGGTGGCCTTCGACGCTGCGCTGTCCAACTCGCTCGGCCGCCACGACCGCGCGCTCTACGCGCGCATCCGCGCCGACGGCCACCTGGCCAGCGTGGGCGACCGGCTCAGCGAGGTCGCGGGCATCTCGGCGCCGGTGTTTGCGGCCGATGGCACGGTGGCTGCTGCCGTCACGCTGACCATGCCGGCCCACCGCTACGACGAGCGCTACGTGAAAAGCGTGCTCGAAGCCGCACGCAGCCTGGGCGGCCAGATCGGCTGAGCACTGCCTGCCAACCGCTAGCGATAGGTCGTGAGGTGGATATTGGTCTCGGTGCCGCGGATGCCCGAAATCAGTCGGATGCGCTCGAGCACCTGCGCCAGCTCGGCCATGCTGCCCGCCTCCAGCTCGGCCAGCAGGTCCCAGCGGCCATTGGTGTCGTGCAGGGCGGCCACGCCGGGCTCGCCCAGCAGGCTGGCCACCACCTGGCGCGACTGGTTGCCTTCCACCAGCACGCCCATCCAGGCACGGATGCGGTCGGGCTCGGCCTCGGGCCGCAGCTTGACGGTGTAGCCCACGATCACCTGGCTGTCTTCGAGCTTGCGGATGCGGTTGGTCACCGTGCCGCGGGAGACACCGAGCTTGTGCGCCAGGTCGGCGACGTTCATGCGCGCATTGCCACGCAGCAGCGCAATCAGGGAGCGGTCGAGTTCATCCATGGTGGTGATGCAGAAAGTGAGCAATGGCTGCCATTTTGACAATTAACCGCGCATTTCGGTACATTTTTGCCGATTCACATTGCCTCGCGCCCGCTGGACACTGGATGCCACCGAACCGGAGACACCCCATGCGACACGACGCCACCCCCCACCACACCAGCGTATCCACCCTCTACCTGAGCGCCCCCGAAGCGGTGGAGCTGATCCGGCGCAAGGGCCTCGCGGCCTGCCTTGCTGGCATTGCCGCCAACATCACCGAGGACTTCTTGCGCTGGGAGAGCTTCGACAAGTCGGCCCGGGTGGCCAGCTACTCGCCCGATGGCGCGATCGAGCTCATGCCGATTGCCGACGACGCGACCTACACCTTCAAGTACGTCAACGGCCACCCCAAGAACACGCGCCTGGGCCTGTCCACCGTGATGGCCTTCGGCGTGCTGGCCGACGTGGCCACGGGCACGCCGCAACTGCTCAGCGAGCTGACCCTGACCACCGCCTTGCGCACGGCAGCCATGTCGGCCGTGGCGGCCAAGGCACTGGCGCGGCCCGGCAGCCGGGTGATGGCGCTGATCGGCAACGGCGCGCAGAGCGAATTCCAGGCCCTGGCCTTCCAGCATCTGGTGGGCATCACCGAAGTGCGGCTGTACGACACCGACCCTGCCGCCACCGCCAAGCTGCAGGCCAACCTGCAGCCATCGGGCCTGGTGGTCACCGTCTGCGGCAGCACGGCCGAGGCCGTGCGCGGCGCCGACATCGTGACCACGGTGACGGCCGACAAGACCCGCGCCACCATCCTCACCGCCGACATGGTGGCGCCCGGCATGCACATCAACGCCGTGGGGGGCGACTGCCCCGGCAAGACCGAGCTGCAGGCCGAGGTGCTCACGCGCGGCCGCGTGTTCGTCGAGTACCCGCCCCAGACCCGCATCGAAGGCGAGATCCAGCAGATGCCGGCCGACTTTGCCGTGACCGAGCTGTGGCAGGTGCTGGCCGGCCGCGAGGCCGGCCGCGCGAGCGATGCCGAAGTGACGATTTTCGATTCGGTGGGTTTTGCACTGGAGGACTTCTCGGCCCTGCGCTTCATGCGCGATGCGGCGCTGGAACTGGGCGTGGGCGAACGCATCCAGTTGATCCCGGATCTGGCCAACCCCAAGGACCTGTTCGGTGCCTTGCGCCAGGCCGGAGCAGGTGAGGCTGTTGTGCAGAGCGCGACGCACCGGCTTCAGGCCGTTGCCTGAAGCGACGAAAGCCTCACCAGCCCAGCGGCACCGGAGCGGATCCAGTGACCGGCAGGCTGCTCGGTGGGGTCACAGGCGAGGCTCTGTCCTGCCCCGGGGCTGTAGCTCAGTCGCGCCAGACCACGCTGCTGGCCGGATCCGCCCGCGTGGTGCGGAACTGGTTGGCCGGGTGCGCCGGGTCGGCCAGGCCGAAAGAGATGCCGCAGACGATGGTGCGGTCCTCGCCGATGCCCAGCACCTCGCGCAGCACACCGGGGTACGAGGCCAGCGCCGCCTGCGGCACCGAAGCCACGCCCAGGCTGTGCGCGGCCAGCAAAAAGTTGGCGACGTAGGCGCCGCAGTCCACCGCGCCATACACACCCAACGCCTCGTCGCTGCTCACAATGGCCACGTGCGGCGCACCGAACATGCTGAAATTTTCGGCCGCCTGGCGCGCCGATGCGGCCCGGTCACCCTTGGCAATACCCAGCGCTTCGTACAGGCCGTAGCCGCATTCGCGCCGGCGCTCCTGGTACACGCCGCGGTACTCACGCGGCCAGGGCAGGTCGGGCTCCGGCGGTGTGCTGGCAATGCGCTCCTGGAAGGCGCTGCGCAGGCGCTCCAGGGTTTCGCCGCTGGCGATGTGCACCTGCCAGGGCTGGGCGTTGCACCACGATGCCGTGCGCTGCGCCGTGGTCAGGATGCTCTCAGTGGTGGCGCGGGGCAGCGGCTCAGGCAGAAAGGCGCGGCAGCTGTAGCGCGTGTGCAGCAGGTCGCTGAACGTGTCGAACGCGGGCGCGGCCATGGAGGGCTCAGGCCTTTTTGGCTTTGGCCGGTGCCTTGGCTGCGGCCGCCTTGGCGGGTTTCGCGTCGTCGGCGGCCTTCTTTTTCGGCGCGGCCTTTTTGGCGGCGGGCGGGGGGGCGTTCAGCAGGGCATCGAGCTGCTCGCCGATCTCTGCTTCGATGCGGTCCTTGAACGCGCCGAACAGAAAGCCCAGTTGCGCCTTCATCTCGAACTGGTTGGCATCCACCAGCAGGGTGCCCTTGACCCCGGAGCGGCTGAAGTGCAGCGTGTCCTCGGTCTCGCCCTCTTCGTAGGTGCATTCCATGTCGAACTTCTCCTCGGCCTTCTCGGCCCAGGAAAAAGCGACTTTGCGGGCCTGCTTGAAGCCCAGTTGGTGTTCGCGGTGGATATGGATGTCAGGCACCGGGGGTCTCCTGGTTGGGTAGCAATTGGCGCAGCGCCTCGTGGCGCTGTGCCTGGGGTTGTTCACTCAGTACACGCACCGCATCATAGAACCGGTGCCAGTCGCGCCCCTCGCGCTCGAAGATCGCCTCGAAGGCGGGGACGAACTCGTTGTAGGCCGCCTGGGCCGCAAAGCTGGCATTGTTGGCGCTGGCTACCCAGCGGTCGTAGCCGGCCGTCTGGGCCGGCGTGGCCTGCCAGCGCTCGCGCAGGGCCGCATAGTCGGCGCGAAAGGACTGCATGGCAGCGGCCTTCTGCGCCTCCCTTTCCGGCATGCCTTCCTGGGCATAGATCCTGGCCAGGCGTTCGCGCGTGGCCTGGGTCAGCGCGCGGAACTCGCGCCGGCGCGCCTCGCTGGCCACGAAGGCGGTGCTGGCCTGGGGCGTGGCCTGCTGGGCCAGCCAGCGTGCGCTGCCCAGCCGCTCCACGGCGGTGGCAAAGGATTCATTGAACAGCGTGTCGCCCTTGGCGTAGACCACTTGGTGCGCCAGCTCGTGGAAGAGCAGGCGCACGAATTCGCCTTCGGGCCAGCCGATGAAGGTGCTCAGCAGCGGATCGCCCCCGGCCCAGTTCATGTAGCCCAGGGTGGAATAGGCGGGCACGCCATAGACCTCGACCTCCAGGCCTTCCTGCGCCAGCCGGCCGGCCTCGGCCTTCGCGTCCGCCTCGTCGAAATAGCCCCGGTAGCCGATGCAGCCCGTCACCGGGAAGCACCAGGTGTGCAGCGTCAGCGAATAGGGCGGCGCGGCGACCACGTTCCACACGGCGGCCGCGCGCTTCAAGTCCGCATAGCGGCGGTAGCTCGGGTTGTCGGGCAGGCCCAGTTCGGTCACCGCGAAGGCGCGGGCGCGTTGGGCCAGTTGCAGGCGCTCGCGCAGTGGCAGCGGGATGTCGGTGCGCGCGATCCAGTCCTCCAGCGGCTCGGCCGAGCGCATCAACTGCACATGGCCGCGCACCGATTGCCAGTAGTAGCCCAGGGCATTGCCATTGCTGGCGCAGCCGGCCAGGGCCAGGCTGGCAATGAAGGCAGACAGTGCGGCGCCAAGGCGGAGCGGGACGGAACGTGAAGCGAATGGCTGTGGCATATCCGGTGTTCAGTTTAGGGCCTGTCAGCAGCATGGCGGATGGAATTCCTAGAATCCTGCCCATGACCGAAGCCACCGCCACCCCCGAGATTCCCGACGGCCTGTTCGCCGACGACGCAGGCTGCCCGCGCTGCACCTGGTGCCAGGCCACGCCGGTGTACCGCCACTACCATGACCGCGAATGGGGTTTTCCGGTGGCGGACGATCGGCGCCTGTTCGAGAAGTTGTGCCTGGAAGGCTTCCAGTCGGGCCTGAGCTGGCTCACCATCCTGAACAAGCGCGAGGGATTTCGCGCTGCGTTCGCGCAGTTCGATGCCGAGCAGGTCGCAGAGTTCACTGACGCCGACGTGGAGCGCCTGGTGCAGGACGCAGCCATCGTGCGCCACCGGGGCAAGATCGTCTCGACCATCAACAACGCCAAGCGTGTGCTGGAGCTCAGGCAGGAATTCGGCTCGCTTGCGCGCTACGCCTGGCAGTACGAGCCCGCCGCTGGCGAGCGGCCCGAGCGCATCACGCGCGAGGTGGCGCGCACCTTCATCACCTCGCCAGGCTCCACCGCGATGTCCAAGGACCTCAAGAAGCGCGGCTGGAGCTTTGTCGGCCCCACCACCGTGTATGCCTTCATGCAGGCCATGGGCCTGGTCAACGACCACCTCGAAGGCTGCCATGCGCGCGAGAAGGCGCTCAAGGCGCGGGCGGATTTCACAGTGCCGGGGCGTTGACCAGGCCTGGCCAGCCGGGCAGCCTTTCCAGGGCCTGCAGCAACTGCCGGCCCGCCGCGTCCAGGCTGGTGTCGTTGCGCACCTCGATGCCGGCCGTGCCCGGTGGCGCCAGGAAGCGCAGCGCGCGCTGCACGCGCTGCTCCACTTCGTCAGAACTTTCCCGGCCGCGCAAAAGGATGCGCTGGCGCAGCACGTCCGGGCTGGCCGTGATGTGTACGGCCACCAGGGCCGGGTAGCGCTGCAGCGCCTCGGGCAGGTAGGCGCGTGATCCGTTCACCAGCAGCCAGCGGCCCTGGGCCAGTGGTGCCAGCTCGGCATGGCGCACGCCATAGGCCAGGCCGTTGGCCTCCCAGTGCAGGGCAAACGCGTCGGCGGCGCGCAGCGCGGCGTGGTCGTCGGGCGTGGTGCTTTCGTGCGCTTCGCCGCCGGGGCTGGCCGGGCGGCTGATGGTGCGCCGCGCCCACTGCACGGGCAGGCCGGCGGGCAGGTGCTGGCGCAGCCAGTCGAGCAGGCTGTCCTTGCCGGCGCCCGAGGGGCCCATGAAATACAGCAATTTCGCTGCGGTGCTCATGCGCCCAGCTCCAGGTGGTCCAGCAGCACGAAGTCGGCGCCCGGCGTGGGTTCGGCGAACAGGGCCAGGCTGCCAAAGCGCAGCGGCGGCAGGTCGGCAAAGAACTGGTCGGCGGCGTCCTGCACCAGCTCCACGGTCTCGTCATCCGCAGCCGCGAGCGAGCCGGTCAGCGACATGTGGAAGCGGAACTCCTCCAGCACGAAGGGGTAGCCCCACTGCTGCAGCAGTGCATCCTGCCGGGGTGTGAGCCCGGCGGCGCGGCGGCGCGCCAGGTCCCCTTCTGACAGCGCTGCCGCCAGCGGCTGCAGTTGCGTCACACAGGCAGCGGCTGCGGCCTGGATCTCGGCGTTGGCCGGGTGCGCGGCCACGGGCACCAGTGCGAGGAAATCGCCGATGCGCTCGACCTGCATTGGCGGCATGCTGAACGGCCGCAGCCCCTGGGCCAGCGTCTGCACGGCATGGTGCAGCGTGAGCCAGTCCACGCCCGGCGCCAGCGCAAACGGGGCCTTGAGCGTGGCATGCCAGCCGTAGCGGCGCGGGGCGGCGGTCAGCCGCTCCAGTTCTTCCCGGGCCACGCCGTGGATGTCCAGTGGCTGCATGGGCTGCAGCAGCGCGGCGCAGCGGCCCAGCCAGTGGCTGCCAGCGAGCCAGGCCAGGGTGCCGGGGTTGGGCGCGAAGTACACCGCATAGCGGTGGTGGGCGGCGGTGGGGGAGGGGGGGTTACTCGTCGTCATGGGTGATGGTGAGTTTGACGCGGTCGCCCGCAAACCAGGCGCGCGCCCATTCGATGGGCGTGCCGGCCAGGTCGACGTTCAGGCTCTCGACCAGCAGCACCGGGCGCGTGGCGGGCTGGCGCAGCTCGGCGGCCACGACAGCATCGGGCAGCTCGGCGGTGATGCGGCTCTCGCGCCGGGTGTAGTCGGCCACACCGTGCGCGGTGAAGCCGGCGGTGATGGAGCCGGTCTCGCGCACCACGGTGGCCAGGCCCTCGAAGCGGGGCAGGGGAAAGTAGCGCTCGCTCACGTGCAGCGGCTGGCCCTCGGCCTGGCCAATCACGCGCAACTGCAGCAGCGGGCTGCGGGCCGGCACCTGCAGGGCCTTGGCCAGCGCGGACGTGGCGCGCACCGTCTGCTCCTGCAGCACCACCAGGCTGCCGCGCAGGCCCGCCTGGGCCAGGCCCTGCTGGTGGCGCACGCGCTTGCCCAGCGCCAGGTCCACCGCGAAGTCCTCCACATAGGTGCCGCTGCCCTGCGTGATGCGCACCAGCCCCTGGCTGCACAGGCTGGCCAGCGAGCGGCGGATGGTGTGCCGGTTCACGCCGAACTGCTCGGCCAAGGCATGTTCCGAGGGCAGGCGCTGGCCCGGAGGGTAGATGCCGCTGCCGATGGCCTCGGCCAGTTCGGCGGCAATGCGGGTCCAGAAGCTGTCGCGTGCCGGGCGTGCCGTGCGTGCGGTAGGGGCGGGGTTGGCAAGAACTTGTGTGCTGGTGGTGGCTGTCATGAAACCTACATGCGCGCTGTCTAAGCTGGCGCCAGTTGTTCAATTTGTCTATACAACTTAAAGAGTACCACCTTCATGTTTCAAGCCTTTGACAACCCGGGCCCGGGCCGCCCGCTCTCGCGGGCGCACTGGATGGCGCTGCTGGCCCGTGCGCCCATAGACCTTCTGGAGCCCGCGCTGCACGACCACACCGCACTGCCCGCCCGCTGGCTGCGTGCCCCCGAAACCGGGCTGATGATGGTGCAGGGCCGCGCTGGCGGCACCGGCGAGCGCTTCAACCTGGGCGAGGTCACGGTCACCCGCTGCGCACTGCGCGTGGACGTGGATGGAGCCGATGGCGCCGAGCCCACCGTGGGTGTCGCCTACGTGCTCGGCCGCTCGCACCGCCAGGTGCAACTGGCCGCCCTGGCCGATGCACTGCTGCAGGACCCTGCGCGCCAGGCCGCGCTGGACGCCAGTCTGCTCGACCCCATCCGCCGCCACCTGGCCCAGGTGCAGTCCGAGCGCCAGGCCCGCACGGCCAGCACGCGGGTGGACTTTTTCACGGTGGCCCGCGAAAGCGGCAGCAACGACGGCAGCGACGAGGACCAGGAATGAGCGCGACCCCTACCACCTCCCTGTCCGCCCTGGGTGCGGGCTTCTCCAGCGAGGCCCTGGGCAGCCAGGGCGTGTTCCGCGCCGTGCTGCAGGCACTGTCGCAGCCAGGCGCCCCGGTCGCCATCGTGCACGACGCTGAAGTGCCCGCCACCGGGCACGCGGCCTCGGCCGCTGTGCTGCTGGCCCTGCTCGACAGCGAATGCACTCTGTGGCTTTCGCCCCGGCTGGCGGCCAGCCAGGCCGGCGTGTGGCTGCGCTTTCATACCGGCTGCGTGCTGGTCGATGCACCCGAACAGGCGCGCTTCGCCTGGGTGGCCGCAGGCGATGCCATGCCCGCCCTGGCCGGCCTGCAGTGCGGCAGCGACGAATACCCCGACCAGTCCGCCACCTGCGTGATCGACGTGGCGGTGCTGGCCCCGGCCCTGCACGGCGCGGGCGCCTGGCGCCTCACGGGCCCGGGTATCCGCGACGCGCAGCACCTGCACGTGGCCGGCCTGCCCGGTGACTTCGCTGCGCAGTGGGCCGACAACCACGGCGCCTTCCCGCGCGGGGTAGACGTGGTGCTGGCCACGGCCAGCCACATCGCCGGCCTGCCACGCACGACCTATATCGAACCATCCACCGTGGAGGCCTGAAGCGCATGTACGTTGCCGTCAAGGGCGGGGAAACCGCCATCCTCAACAGCTACCGCCTGCTGGCCGAGCAGCGCCGGGGCGATACTGCCGAGCCCGAACTCTCGGTGGCGCAGATCCGCGCGCAGCTCAAGCTCGCCGTGGACCGGGTGATGACCGAAGGCTCGGTGTACGACCCCGAGCTCGCGGCGCTGGCCATCAAGCAGGCTTCTGGCGATTTGGTCGAGGCCATCTTTTTGCTGCGCGCCTACCGCGCCACGCTGCCGCGCCTGGGCACCACCCGGCCGCTGGACACGGCGCGCATGGCGCTTACCCGGCGCATCTCTGCCACCTTCAAGGATCTGCCCGGCGGCCAGGTGCTCGGCCCCACCTACGACTACACCCAGCGCCTGCTTGACTTCACGCTGCTGGCCCGGGGCGATGCAGTGGCCGCTGCCGCAGCTCCCGCGCCCTTGGTCGATGCACCCGCCACCACGCCGCGCGTGGTGGACCTGCTCAACCAGGAAGGGCTGATCGAGACCCGCCCCATCCCCGAGGGCGACCCGGCCCCCGCCGACCTCACGCGCGAGCCGCTGCGCTTTCCGGCCAACCGCGCCACGCGGCTGCAGAACCTGGCGCGCGGCGATGAGGGCTTTCTGCTGGCCATGGCGTATTCAACGCAGCGCGGCTATGCGCACTCGCACCCCTTCGTGGGCGAGTTGCGCCTGGGCACGGTGGCGATGGAGATCGTCCCTGAAGAGCTGGGCTTTGCCATCTCCATCGGCGATATGGAAATCACCGAATGCGAGATGGTCAACCAGTTCGCGGGCAGCAAGCACCAGCCGCCGCAGTTCACGCGCGGCTATGGCCTGGCCTTCGGCCACAGCGAGCGCAAGGCCATGGCCATGAGCCTGGTGGACCGCGCCCTGCGCGCCGACGAGCTGGGCGAGCCGGTGGAGTCGCCCGCGCAGATGCAGGAGTTCGTGCTCTCGCACAGCGACAGCCTGGAAGCCTCGGGCTTCGTGCAGCACCTGAAGCTGCCGCACTACGTGGACTTCCAGTCCGAGCTGGAGCTGGTGCGCCGCATGCGCGCCGCTGCAGCGGCCAACCCCTCTGACGAAACCACCCTGGGAGACGACGCATGAACGCGCCCCACGAGCCCGCGCTGATGGGCCTGCCCGCCGATGCCGCGCCCACCGACGGGCACTTCAACTTCGCCTACCTGGACGAGCGCACCAAGCGCATGATCCGCCGGGCCATCCTCAAGGCCGTGGCCATCCCCGGCTACCAGGTGCCCTTCGGCTCGCGCGAGATGCCGCTGCCCTATGGCTGGGGCACGGGCGGCATCCAGGTCACGGCCGCCATCATCGGGCCGGACGATTGCCTCAAGGTCATCGACCAGGGCTCGGACGACACGGTCAACGCGGTCAACATCCGCCGCTTCTTCGAGCGCACCACGGGCGTGGCCACCACCACGCGCACCACCGAGGCGACGCTGATCCAGACGCGCCACCGCATCCCCGAGACCCCGCTGGCCGAAGGCCAGGTGCTCGTCTACCAGGTGCCGGTGCCCGAGCCCATGCAGCGCCTGGAGCCGCGCGAGACCGAGACGCGCACCCTGCACGGCCTGGCCGAGTACGGGCTGATGCACGTCAAGCTCTACGAAGACATTGCGCGCTACGGCCACATCGCCACCACGTACGACTACCCGGTGCTGGTCAACGGCCGCTACGTGATGGCGCCGTCGCCGATCCCCAAGTTCGACAACCCCAAGATGCACATGAACCCGGCGTTGCAGCTCTTTGGCGCAGGCCGCGAAAAGCGCATCTACGCCGTGCCGCCCTACACGCCGGTGGAAAGCCTGGGCTTCGAGGACCACCCCTTCGAGGTGCAGCGCTGGGACTGCGCCTGCGCCCTGTGCGGTGCCACCGACAGCTTTCTCGACGAGGTCATCACCGACGACCAGGGCACGCGCATGCACGTCTGTTCCGACTCGGACTACTGCCAGGAGCGCCAGGTTGCCGCAGCGGCAACGGTGTCCGAAGGGGCGCCCGCATGAGCACCGTGACCCTGCGCGAGGCCACCGAGGCCGACCTGGACGAAGTGCTGGCCCTGTACCAGGGCATCGAGGACAGCCCCGAGCAGGTACTCAGCCTGGCCGAGGCCAGGACCCTGCTGGCCCAGTTCCGCGCCTACCCGAGCTACCGTCTCTGGGTGGCCTGCGAGGGCGCCGAACCCGGTGCCGATGTGGTCGGCACCTATGCGCTGCTGGTCATGCACAACCTGGCCCACCGGGGCGCGCCTTCGGCCGTGGTCGAGGACGTGGTGGTTGCCGCCGACCGCAAGGGCCAGGGCATAGGCCGCCAGATGATGGCCCACGCCGTGCAGCAGGCGCGCGAGGCCGGTTGCTACAAGCTGGCCCTGTCGTCCCACCGCAAGCGCGCCGATGCGCATGCCTTCTATGAATCCCTGGGCTTTGCGCAGCACGGCCTCAGTTTCTCGATCGAGCCTTGACATGGACGCCACCCTTTCATCCCCCACCCCCCTGCTCAGCGTGCGCGGCATCAGCAAGCGCTATGGCCAGCGCGTGGCGCTGCAGGACGCCTCGTTTGACCTGTGGCCCGGCGAAGTGCTGGCCGTGGTCGGCGAGTCCGGCTCGGGCAAGTCCACCCTGCTCAACGCCGTGGCCGCACGCAGCCGGCCCGATGCGGGCAGTGTGCAGTTCCAGGGCCGCGATGGCAGCCTGCAGGACGTGCTCGGCATGAGCGAGGCGCAGCAGCGCCTCTTGGCCCGCACCGACTGGGGCTTCGTACACCAGAACGCGGCCGACGGCCTGCGCATGGACGTGTCGGCCGGCGCCAACGTGGGCGAGCGCCTCATGGGCCTGGGCGAGCGCCACTACGGCCGCCTGCGTGCCACCGCCACCGAATGGCTGCAGCGCGTGGAGATCGATGCCAGCCGCATCGACGACGCGCCGCGCGCTTTTTCCGGCGGCATGCGCCAGCGCCTGCAGATCGCGCGCAACCTGGTCACCCAGCCGCGCCTGGTGTTCATGGACGAACCCACCTCGGGCCTGGACGTCTCGGTGCAGGCGCGCCTCCTGGACCTGCTGCGCCAGCTCACGCGGCAGATGCAGCTGGCGGCCATCGTCGTCACCCATGACCTGGCTGTGGCCCGCCTGCTGGCGCACCGCATGGTGGTGATGCAGCGCGGCCGCGTGGTCGAGTCGGGCCTGACCGACCAGGTGCTCGACGACCCGCAGCACCCCTATACCCAGCTCCTCGTTTCCTCGGTACTGCAACCATGATGATGAACACCAACCTCCCCATCCTGGAGCTCAAGGGCGTGGCCAAGCGCTTCACCCTGCACCACCAGAACGGCATCGAGCTGCCCGTGCTCGGCAACGTGGACCTGACCGTCGGCGCGGGCGAATGCGTGGTGCTCGACGGCCCCTCGGGCATGGGCAAAAGCACGCTGCTGAAAATGATCTACGCCAACTACCGCGCCAACGCGGGCAGCATCACCGTGCAGCCCGCCAGCGGCCCGGCGGTGGACGTGACCCAGGCCAGCCCGCGCGCACTGGTGCAACTGCGCCGCGACACCGTGGGCTACGTGAGCCAGTTCCTGCGCGTGATCCCCCGCGTGAGCGCGCTCGACGTGGTGGCCGAACCCCTGGCCGAAGATGCGGGCGACGACGCCCACGCACTGGAAGCCGCGCGCGAGACCGCGCGCCAGTGGCTTACCCGCCTGAACATTCCCGAGCGCCTGTGGCACCTGCCGCCCGCCACCTTCTCGGGCGGCGAGCAGCAGCGCATCAACATCGCGCGCAACATGATCAAGCCCAAGCCCCTGCTGCTGCTCGACGAGCCCACGGCGTCGCTCGATGCGGCCAACACCGACACGGTGATCGCCCTGGTCCGGGAGGCAGTGGAGCGCGGCGCCGCGCTGGTCGGCATCTTCCACGACGCGCACGTGGGTGCCGCCGTCGCCACGCGCCGCGTGAACGTGGGTGACTTCCGCGGGGTGGCAGCATGAGCGCTGGCGTGGTCTTTCACAACGCCCGCATGGTGCTGCCCGGCGAGGTGGTGCAGGGCTCGCTCTCGGTGCAGGGCGGGCGCATCGACTCCCTGGCCTCGGGCGGCACCGCCGCGCTGCAGGGCATCGACCTCGGGGGCGACTACCTGCTGCCCGGTCTGGTGGAGGTGCACACCGACAACTTCGAGCGCCACCTGATGCCGCGCCCCAAGGTGCAGTGGGCCGAGATGCCGGCCCTGCTGGCACACGACGCCGAGATCGCAGCAGCGGGCATCACCACCGTGCTCGACGCGCTGGGCGTGGGCGAGGCCGACGTGGACAGCCTGCGCGGCAGCGCCTGGAACCGCGTGCTCGACACCATCGACACCTGCACCGAGCGCAACCTGCTGCGCGCCGACCACCACCTGCACGTGCGCTGCGAGCTGCCCGCGCCCAACACCATCGACCTGTTCGGCCCCTTCCACGGCCACCCGCGGCTGTCGCTGATCTCGCTGATGGACCACACCCCTGGCCAGCGCCAGTGGGAGAACATCGAGCAGGCGCGCACCTACTACACCGGCAAGAAGGGCTGGAGCAGCGAGAAGTTCGAGCGCCAGGTGCAGCATGCCACCACCCTGCAGGCCCAGTACGCCGAGCCGCACCGTGCCTACTTCGTGGACTACTGCCGCACCCACGGCATCGCCCTGGCCAGCCACGACGACACCACGGTGGCGCACGTCGAGCAGGCCCATGCCGAAGGCGCGGGCATGTCCGAGTTCCCGACCACGCTGGCGGCGGCAAAGGCCGCGCGCGAGCGCGGCCTGCTCACCGTGATGGGTGGGCCCAACGTGGTGCGCGGCGGCTCGCACTCGGGCAACGTGGCGGCGGCCGACCTGGCGCGCCAGGGCCTGCTGGACATCCTCTCGTCCGACTATGTGCCCGGCAGCCTGCTGAGCGCCGTGATGCGCCTGGTGCACGACGGCATCCTCACGCTGCCCGAGGCCGTGGCCACCGTCACGCGCAACCCGGCACGCGCGTCGGGCATGCAGGACCGGGGCGAGCTCACGCCCGGCCTGCGCGCCGACCTGGTCCAGGTGCACATGGCCGATCTGCCCGATGGCTCACAGCAGGCCGTGGTGCGCGGTGTCTGGCGCGAAGGGCAGCGCGTGCTCTGAACCTACCTTGACATGCAAATTTCCCGCAACTGTCAAAGCACTGTCACAGCCGCCTTCCACACTGCATTTGTATAGACGACTTGGAATCCGCCATGCCCATCGCCCTGCGTATCGAACAACTGAACAAGCACTTCGCCAACGGCAAGCACGCGCTGCGCGACATCGACCTCACGGTGCATGCCGGCGAGATGGTGGCGCTCATCGGCGCCTCGGGCTCGGGCAAGTCCACGCTGCTGCGCCATGTGGCCGGCCTGGTGGTGGCCGATGGCGACAGCCACTCGCTGATCGAGGTCGACGGCCGCTGCGTGCAGCAGGGCGGGCGCATCCACCGCGACATCCGCAAGGTGCGCTCGCAGGTGGGCTTCGTGTTCCAGCAGTTCAACCTGGTGGACCGCCTGCCCGTGATGATGAACGTGCTGGTGGGCATGCTGCACCGCACGCCGAAGTGGCGCGGCTGGCTGCGCGTGTTCCGCCCGCACGAGCGTGCCCTGGCACTCGAGGCGCTGGCCCGCGTGGGCATTGCAGACTGCCACGCGCAGCGTGCTTCCACCCTCTCGGGCGGGCAGCAGCAGCGCGCCGCCATTGCGCGCACCCTGGTGCAGGGCGCCAAGGTGGTGCTGGCCGACGAGCCCATCGCTTCGCTCGACCCCGAATCCTCGCGCAAGGTCATGGACATCCTGGCGCGCATCAACCGCGAGGACGGCAGCACCGTCGTCGTCTCGCTGCACCAGGTGGACGTGGCCATCAAGTACTGCCCCCGCGTGGTCGCCCTGCACCAGGGCCGGGTGGTGTACGACGGCCCCTCGGCCGCCCTCACACCGGCGCTGCTGCGCGAGCTCTATGGCGTGCAGGCCGATGAGATCCTGGGCGCCAGCCTGCCGCTGGCCGTGGTGCCTGCACCGGCGCAGCAGCCGGCTTCCGGCTGGGCAGCCCAGCCGCTGGCCCAGGCCGCCTGAAGTTCTCTGTCTTTTGCTTCCCTTTTCCCTACCGTTGTCACCTCTCTGGAGCCATCCATGATCAAGAAACTGTGCGCAGCCCTGGCCCTCGGCCTGGGCATGACCACGGGCGCCCTCGCCCAGGACATCAACTTCGGCATGATCTCGACCGAAGCCTCGCAAAACCTCAAGGCCGACTGGCAGCCCCTGCTGGACGACATGGCCAAGCAGACGGGCCTGAAGATCAATGCCTTTTTCGCCTCCGACTATGCCGGCCTCATCGAAGCCATGCGCTTCAACAAGATGCAGGTCGCATGGCTGGGCAACAAGTCGGCCATGGAGGCGGTGGACCGCGCCAATGGCGAAGTGTTTGCGCAGATGGTCAACGCCGATGGCACCCAGGGCTACTACTCGCACCTGATCGTGCACAAGGACAGCCCCCTGGCCACGCTGGACGACGTGCTCAAGAACGGCAAGTCGCTGAGCTTTGGCAACGGCGATCCCAACTCCACCTCGGGCTTCCTGGTGCCCGGCTACTACGCCTTTGCACAGAACAAGATCGACGCCAAGACCCATTTCAAGATTGCGCGCAGCGCCAACCACGAGACCAATGCCCTGGCCGTGGCCAACAAACAGGTCGACGTGGCCACCAACAACAGCGAAAACCTCGAGAAGATCAAGGAACGCCAGCCCGAGAAGTTCAAGGACATCAAGATAGTCTGGACCTCGCCGCTGATCGCGCTCGATCCGCTGGTGATGCGCAAGGACCTGCCCGAAGCCACCAAGGCCAAGATCAAGGACTTCTTCTACAACTACGCCAAGACCGATGCGCGCGAGAAAGAGATCGTCATGAAGATCTCCAAGCTCTCGGGTTTCAAGCCGTCGACCAATGCGCAGCTCATGCCCATCCGCCAGCTCGACCTGTTTGGCAAGCGCAACAAGATCGAGGCCGACGCCACCCTGGCCGATGGCGACAAGAAGACCCGCCTGGCCGAGATCGACCAGCAACTGGCCTCCCTGAAGTAAGCAAGTAAACAAGCACGCAACGCATCCGGCCAGCCCCCACCATGTCCTCTGCACTGACCCCCTCGCTCGCAACCCTGGCGAGCACCACTGCGCCCAAGCGCAGCCTCGCCTGGTACTTGTCCTGGGGCATCCTGCTGGTGGTGCTGGCCGCATCCTGGAAGGGCGCCGACATGCGCCCGCTCGATCTCATCAAGGATTCGGGCAACATGGCCCAGTACGCGGCCGAGTTCTTTCCGCCCAATTTCTCGCAGTGGCAGATCTACGTGCAGGAGATGCTGGTCACCCTGCAGATCGCGCTGTGGGGCACGGCGCTCGCGGTGGTCACCGCCGTGCCGTTGGCGCTGCTGGCCTCGTCCAACATCGCGCCCTGGTGGGTGAACCAGCCGGTGCGCCGCGTGCTCGACGCCTGCCGTGCCATCAACGAGATGGTGTTCGCCATGCTCTTCGTGGTGGCCGTGGGCCTGGGCCCGTTCGCCGGCGTGCTGGCGCTGTGGATCCACACCACCGGCACGCTGGCCAAGCTGTTCTCCGAGGCCGTGGAGGCCATCGACCCGCAGCCCGTGGAAGGCATCCGCTCCACGGGGGCGAGCGCCCTGCACGAGATCATCTACGGCGTGATCCCCCAGGTGATCCCGCTGTGGATCTCCTACACCCTCTACCGCTTCGAGGCCAACGTGCGCTCTGCCTCGGTGGTGGGCATGGTGGGGGCCGGTGGCATCGGCGTGGTGCTGTGGGAGATCATCCGCGGCTTCCAGTACGCCGAGACCTGCGCGGTGATGCTCATCATCGTGGTCACCGTGAGCCTGATCGACCTAGTGTCGGCGCGCATCCGCAAGACCATGATCTGAGGCTTCCCATGGCATTGACCCAGCACGACATCGCCCTGCTGCTCACCGAGCGCGGCCAGAAGCAGTATGGCCGCGAGGCCGTGAGCCAGCTCGACCACGCGCTGCAATGCGCCCACCTGGCCGAGGAGGCCGGCGAGACCCCCGCCACCGTCGTCGCGGCCCTGTTGCACGACCTGGGCCACCTGCTGGCCCCCGCCGCAGCAGAGCACGAGGCCCGTGCACCGCGCCACGACGACCTGCACCAGTACGTGGCCCTGCCGTTCCTGCGCGGCGTGCTGCCCGAGGCGGTGCTGGAGCCCATCCGCATGCACGTCGATGCCAAGCGCTACCTGTGCGCGGTGGACGCCGACTACTGGGCCTCGCTCTCGCCCGCGTCGCAGCACAGCCTGGAGCTGCAGGGCGGCGCCTACGGCCTGGTCGAGTGCGCCCGGTTTGCCGAGCAGGCCTTTGCGCAGGAGGCCATCCGCCTGCGCCGCTACGACGACCTGGCCAAGGTGCCCGGCCGCGCCACGCCGCCGCTGCCGCACTACCTGGCGCTGATGGAGCAGGTGGCGGCCGGCTGATTCAAGCAGCCTTGTCGTTCATCCATTTCAGGTCCAGCGGCCGGTCCTCGAACTCGGTGTTCAGCACCACGGTGCTGGTGGTGCGGGCCACGCCCGCAATGGCCTTGATCTCGTAGATCACGTCTTCCAGCGCACGTGCATGCGTGGTGCGGATCTTGGCCAGGAAGTCGTACTCGCCCGCCACGCTGTGCAGCTCTTCCACCTGGGGCATGGCGCGCAGGCGCGGCGCCACGTCGCGGCAGTGGATGCCGCCATCGTTGCGGATGGCGACGAAGGCCGTGAAGTTCAGCCCCACGCGCTCATGGTCCACGCTGATCGAGAAGCGGCGGATCACGCCCTTGTCCAGCATCTTCTTCACACGTTCATGCACGGCAGCGGTCGAGAGGCCCACTTCGGCCCCGACGTCGGCGTAAGAACGTCGGCCATCAGTGCCCAAGGCAGAAATAATTCTGGCGTCTATCTCATCTGTCTGAATATTTGCTTGCATAAGCGCATGAATTTGGTAAAAATTCCGAAATCCCTGTGATTTCCATAAATTTTCCGGTCAGGTGAAGAATATGCCGACATTTTTCAATGCGCAAGCAGGCAAGCACCGTGTGTGGGCTATCGCCATCGCCCTGTTGCTGGTCTACGTGGTCTGGGGCACGACCTATTTCGCCATCGGCATCGCCGTGCAGACCATGCCGCCGCTGCTGATGAACGCCATCCGCTTCCTGTGCGCGGGCGCCATCATGCTGGCGGTGGCGCTGTGGCAGGGCCATGCCATGCCCACGGCGGTGCAGTGGCGCAACTCGGCCGTGGTCGGCGGGTGCATGGTCTTCCTGGCGATGAACCTCATGGGCTTTGCGCAGAAGATGGGCATCGGCTCGGGCCTGATGGCCACGGTGGTCACTACCATGCCCATGTGGCTGGCGCTGTGGTCGCGCTGGGGTGGCGAGCGTGTGCCCGCCACCAGCTGGATCGGCCTGGGCCTGGGCGTGTTGGGGGCGCTGCTGCTGGCGATGGAGGGCGATTTCTCGGCCACCTGGCTGGGCGCGCTGCTGGCCTTCGGCGCGCCGCTGTGCTGGAGCATTGGCTCCTACGCCTCGCGCAAGCTGAGCCTGCCGGCGCCGGCCATGGCCTCGGCCGCGCAGTGGTTCACGGGCGGGGCCATGGGCCTGGTGGTGGCGCTGTGCTTCGAGCCGGTCAGTGCACTCGGCCAGGTCAGTGCGAAGTCCTGGGCGGCCTGGGTGTACCTGCTGTTCTTCGGCACGCTGGTGGCGCTCAATGCCTACCTGTGGCTGCTGCAGAACACTTCGGCTGCGCTGGCCGGCAGCTATTCGTTCGTGAACCCCGCCGTGGCCCTGCTGGTGGGCGTGGCACTGGGCGGCGAGCTGCTCACGGGCTGGGTGTATGCCGCGCTGCCGCTGATCGGTGCGGCGCTGGTGTTCATCCTTTACGGCAAGGCGCTCATGGAACGTTGGAGGCGCCGTGCGCCAGCCGCGCTGGAAAGCGGCGCAGGCCAGGCGGGATAGGGCTTGTTGAGAGGCCCTGTGCGCCCTGTGCGGTCATGCGTCGGGCACCACGGCCGTGGCTTCGATCTCGATCCTGGCGCGCTCTTCCATCAGGCCGGCCACCTGCACGCAGGCCATGGCCGGGAAGTTCTTGCCCAGCACCTCGCGGTAGACCACGCCCAGCTCCTTGAGGCGGGCGTTGTACTCGTTGCGGTCCACCACGTACCAGGTCAGGCGCACCAGGTGTTCGGGGCCGGCGCCGCCGGCTTCGAGCACGGCGCGCACGTTGAGCAGGGTCTGGCGCGTCTGGGCGATGAAGTCATCGCTCTCGAACTGCTGCTCGGCATTCCAGCCGATCTGGCCGCCGGTGAAGATCATCGTGCCGCGCGCGGCCACGCCGTTGGCGTAGCCCTTGGGGGTGACCCAGCCAGGGGGTTGCAAGTGGGTGTTCATGGTGTCGTGTTCGATGAGGGGGTGGCTGCTGCCGCAGCGGCTTCGCGCTGGCGCAGCCGAAAGCGCTGGAGTTTGCCGGTTTCCGTACGCGGCAGTGTGGTGGCGAATTCCACCAGGCGCGGGTATTTGAAGGGGGCGATGGTGGCCTTCACGTGGTCCTGCAGTGCCTTGGCCATGGCGGCATCGCCTGTGTGGCCGGGCTTGAGCACGCAGTAGGCCTTGACCACCATGCCGCGCTCTTCGTCGGGCACGCCGATCACCGCGCATTCGGCCACGGCCGGGTGGCGCAGCAGGGCGTCTTCCACCTCGGGGCCGCCGACGTTGTAGCCAGCGGTGATGATCATGTCGTCATCGCGTGCCTGGTAGAAGAAGTAGCCGTCCGCGTCCTGCACGAAGGCGTCGCCCGGGTAGTTCCAGCCGTTCTTCACGTACTTGGCCTGGCGCGGGTCGTCGAGGTAGCGGCAGCCCGTGGGGCCGACCACGGCGAGCTTGCCCACCGTGCCGCGCGGCAGTTCCTTGCCCTGGCCGTCGACCACCTTGGCCTGGTAGCCCGGCACCACCTTGCCGATGGCACCCGCACGGCTCTCGCCGCCCGCGGCCGAGATGAAGATGTGGAACATCTCCGTGGCGCCGATGCCGTCGGTCATGTCGATGCCCGTGGCCTCCTTCCACAGCTCGCGGGTGGCGTCGGGCAGGGCCTCCCCCGCGCTCACGCTGGTGCGCAGCGTGGGCAGGCCCAGCTGGCGCGCGAACGGCGCCATCTGCCGGTAGAAGGTGGGTGCGGTGTAGCAAATGGTCACGCTGGCGTCGTTCATCAGGCGCACCATGGTCTCCGGCGTGTAGGGCTGGTCGGGGAAGTAGATGCTGGCGCCGGCCCACATCGGGAACAGCAGCAACCCGCCGAGCCCGAAGGTGAAGGCCAGCGGTGGCGAGCCGGCCACGATGTCGTCGGGCCGGGCGCGCAGCACGTGGCGCGGCCAGGCCTCGCAGGCGGCGAGCACGTCGCGGTGCGTGTGCACGGCCGCCTTGGGCGCGCCCGTGGTGCCCGATGTGAAGGCCATCAACGCCACGTCGTCGGCCGAGGTCGGGCAGGCCGGCAGGGTGCCCGGCATGGCCTGCGCGCCCACCAGCAGGTCGCCTGCATCGGGCGCGGTGTGGAAAGGGATGACGGTGGCCAGCGCCGGGTGATCAGCCTGCGCGGACTGCAGCTCGGCCAGCAGCCGGCCGTCGCACAGCGCCAGCGTGGGCTGGGCCCGCTCGATGATGCTGCCCAGCTCCACCGCGCGCAGCAGCGGCATGGTGGCCACCGCCACCAGCCCGGCGTGCACCACGCCCAGCCAGGCCAGCGCCATCTCCACGGTGTTGCCGCCACGCAGCAGCACGCGGTTGCCGGGCACCAGGCCATGCTCTTTCGTCAGCAGCTCCGCAATGCGCGCGGCCTCGGCGCGCGCCTCTCGGTAGCTGTAGCTGCGGTGCGGGCCGCGCAGCAGGGGGCGGTCGCCATGGCCGGCGCGCTCGGCCTGCTCGAACAGGGCATGCACCAGGTTGGCCTGGTCGGCGATCTGCAGCTCGGGTGTGTCGTAGTTGAACGTGGGCAGGGCCTCGCGTGTGGGCAGGCGGTCGTGCACGAAATGGTCGGGCTGGGCGCTGGGGTGGGCCATGGGGGGATCCTTCCTTGTGGCTGCGGGTCAGGATGCCTGCAGGGCGGCCTTGCCGATGATGAGCTGCTGCACCTCGGTCGCGCCTTCGTAGATGCGCAGCGAGCGGATGTCGCGGTACAGGCTTTCCACCTTGCTGCCCACCTCCACACCGCGCCCGCCGTGCAGCTGCAGCGCCATGTCGATCACGCGGTGGGCGTTCTCGGTGGCGGTCATCTTGGCCATGGCCGCCTCGGCGGTGACACGCGTGCCGCCGTGCTTTTCGCCCTCGTCGCGCAGCCAGGCGGCGCGGTAGGTCAGCAACGCGGCGCTGTCCACCAGCGCCGCCATCTCGCCGATGCGTGCCTGCGTGAGCTGGAAGTCCGCCAGCGTCTGACCGAACATCTTGCGCTGGCGCGCATGGTGCACGGCCTCGGCCAGTGCCCGGCGTGCCATGCCCAGGGCCGCAGCGGCTACGGACGCGCGGAAGATGTCCAGCGTGCGCATGGCCAACTTGAAGCCGCCGTTCAGCTCGCCCAGCAGGGCCGTGGCGGGCACCTGGCAGTCCGAGAAGACCAGCGTGGCCAGGGGGTGCGGGGCCATCACATGGATGTGCTTCGACATGTCGAGGCCCTTGGCCGTGGCATCGACGATGAAGGCGCTGATGCCGCGCGTGCCGCCGTCCGGCTCAGTCTTGGCGAAAACGCAGTAGAAGTCGGCGATGCCGCCGTTGCTGATCCAGGTCTTGCTGCCGTTGAGGGCGTAGGCGCCACCGGATGCCGGCAGCGCCGTGGTGCGCATGGCGCCTACATCCGATCCGGCCTCGGGCTCGCTCAGCGCAAAGGCCGCGATCAGCTGGCCGCTGGCCACGCCCTGCAGGTAGTGCGCCTGCTGGGCGGGGCTGCCGGCCAGGGTGATGGCGCCGCTGCCCAGGCCCTGCATGGCAAAAGCGAAGTCCGCCAGGGGCGAGTGGTAGGCCAGGGTTTCGCGCAGCAGCACCAGCGCGCGCGAGTCCAGCGCAGGCAGGGCGCCGCCGTGCGCTGCGGGCACGCAGTAGCGCAGCCAGCCGCCTGCGCCCAGGCGCTGGACCCAGTCACGGCAAGCGGCGCGGTCGTCGGTTTCGTCCACGTCCTGTGCGGCGGCCCAGGGCACCAGGCCGCGCGCCAGTTCGCGGTGCGCGTCGTCGAAGAAGGGCAGGGCCAGGTGGGCCGTCGAGGGTGGGCAGGGGGCAGGTGGGGTGGCGATGTGCATGGATCAGTCCCCCTGGAACATGGGCTTCTGTTTGGCCGCAAAGGCCTCGTAGGCGCGGCGGAAGTCCTGGGTCTGCATGCAGATGGCCTGGGCCTGGGCCTCGGCCTCGATGGCCTGGTCGATGGTCATGGCCCATTCCTGGCCCAGCATGGTCTTGGTCATGCCATGGGCAAAGGTGGGGCCGCTGGCCAGCGCACGCGCCGTCTCCTGCACCTCTCGCAACAGGTCGGCAGCGTCGTACAGGCCGTTGAAGAAGCCCCAGGCCAGGCCTTCCTGGGCCGTCATGGAACGGCCCGTGAACAGCAGTTCCGAAGCACGGCCCTGGCCGATGAGGCGCGGCAGCAGGGCGCAGGCGCCCATGTCGGCCCCGGCCAGGCCCACCCGGGTGAACAGGAAAGCCGTCTTGGCCGCTGCCGTGCCGTAGCGCATGTCGCAGGCCAACGCCATCATGGCGCCCGCACCGGCGCATATGCCGTCGATGGCGCCCAGGATGGGCTGCGGGCAGGCGCGCATGGCCTTGACCAGGTCGCCCGTCATGCGCGTGAACTCCAGCAGCTCGGGCATGCTCATCTCGGTCAGCGGGCCGATGATCTCGTGCACGTCGCCGCCCGAGCAGAAGTTGCCGCCCGCGCCGGTGACCACCACGCACTTCACGTCGGTGGCAAAGCGCAGTGCGTAGAAGAAGTCGCGCAGCTCCGCATAGCTCTGGAAGGTGAGCGGGTTCTTGCGCTCGGGCCGGTTCAGCGTGACCGTGCCCACGCCGTCGGCAAAGCTCCAGGCGAAGTGCCGGGCGGTGTAGGGCGCCTTGGCCTCAAATTGTGAGCGCATGGGGTTGCCCGCGCTGATGTTGTGCTTCATTGCTCTGTCTCCACGGGGTGTTGTTGGGTGTGTTCCTTGACCTTGCCCAGCAAGCGGTGCAGGGTGGCGATGTCGCGCTCGCCCAGCGAGGCGAAGGCCTCGACGATCCACTGCTCGTGCTGGCGGGCCATGTCGTTGAACTGCTGGCGGCCCTGGGGCGTCAGGCGCACGCAGTAGGCGCGGCGGTCGCCCTCCACATCCACGCGCTCGACCAGGCCTTCGGCCACGAGCTGGTCGGTGATGCCGGTGACGTTGCCGCTGGTCACCATCATGCGGCGCGACAGGTCCTTCATCTTCAGGCCGTCGGGCGCGCGCTCGAGCTGCGCCATCAGGTCGAAGCGCGGCAGCGTGGTGTCGAACTGGGCGCGCAGGCCGGCGCGCACCTGCTTTTCGATCAGTTGCGTGCAGGTCAGCATGCGCAGCCACAGGCGCAGGGCCTCCGGGTGCTCGCTCGGCGCGGCGCCGTGCAATCGGGCTTCGAGGTCCATGGCCTAGCCCTCTTCCTCGGGGGAGCCGCGCTTTTGCTGCGCCTCCAAGGCGGCCTGCATCTGCTTTTGCTTGCCGATCTCGCGCAGCATCTGGTCGCGGCCGCTCTGGTACTGCACGGGCCAGTCGGTGTGCGCGGCGGCCACGGGGCTCAGCTGGGCTGCTGCGTGCAGCGTCCAGGCCGGGTCGGCCAGGTGTGGGCGGGCGATGGCACACAGGTCGGCACGGCCGGCCGCGATGATGCTGTTGGCGTGGTCGGCCTCGGTGATCGCGCCCACGGCCATGGTGGCTATGTCCACCTCGTTGCGGATGCGGTCGGCAAACGGTGTCTGGTACATGCGTCCGTAGACCGGCTTGGCGCTGCGCGTGGTCTGGCCGGAAGACACGTCGATCAGGTCGCACCCCGCCGCCTTGAACAGGCGCGCGATCTCCACCGCATCGTCGGGCGTGGTGCCGCCGGGCGCCCAGTCGTGGGCCGAGATGCGCACGCTCATGGGCTTGTCCGCCGGCCACACGGCGCGCAGCGCGGTGAACACTTCCAGCGGGTAGCGGCAGCGGTTGGCGAGGCTGCCGCCGTATTCGTCCGTGCGCTGGTTGGTGATGGGGCTGATGAAGCTGGCCAGCAGGTAGCCGTGGGCGCAGTGCAGCTCCAGCCAGTCGAAGCCGCAGGCGGCGGCGCGGCGCGCGCTGTCGGTGAAGGCCGCGGTCATCGCATCCATGGCCTCGCGGGCCATGGCCGTGGGGGGCTGGTTCTGGTCGCCATAGGGCAGGGGGCTGGCGGCCAGCAGCGGCCAGTTGCCTTGTTCGAGAGGCTCGTCGGTGCCTTCCCAGCCCACACGGGTGGATCCCTTGGGGCCGCTGTGGCCCAGTTGCATGCCGATTTTGGCGCTGCTGCTGCCATGCACGAACTGCACGATGCGCGTGAACGCAGCCTGCTGGTCGTCGTTCCACAGGCCCGTGCAGCCCGGTGTGATACGGCCCTCGGGGGTGGGGCTGGTCATCTCCACCATCACCATCGCCGCACCGCCCAGGGCGCGCGCGCCCAGGTGCACCAGCAAAAAGTCCTGCGGCACGCCGTCGACCGCGCTGTAGGTGGCCATGGGCGAGACTACGATGCGGTTCTTGAGCGTGAGATCCCGCAATTTGAACGGTGTCAGCATGGGCGGCACCGCGGTCTTGCCGCCCGCCAGCCACGCCTCGTACCCCTCCAGCCACTGCGCATCACGCAGGCGCAGGTTTTCGTGGCTGATGCGCTGGCTGCGCGTGAGCAGCGAGTAGGCGAACTGCTCCACCTGCATGCCGGTGTAGCGCGTCACGTTCTCGAACCACTCGGTGGAGTTGCGCGCCGCGTTCTGGATCTTGAGCACCTCCACACTGCGGCGCGTTTCGTAGTGCTGCAACACCTCATTGACGGGCAGACCGGTGGCGAACTCGTTGGCCAGGTCGATGGCGTCTTCGAGCGCCAGCTTGGTGCCGCTGCCGATCGAGAAGTGCGCCGTGTGCGCCGCATCGCCCATCAGCACGATGGGCACCTGCTTGCCACCGATGGCCTCGCGGTGCACCCAGGTTTTGCAGATCACGCGCGGAAAGCGGATCCAGTTGGCCGAACCGCGCAGGTGCGTGGCGTTGCTGATGAGGGCATTGCCATCCAGGTACTTGCCGAACAGGCGCTCGCAAAAGGCAATCGCCTCGGGCTGCTCCATCTGGTCCAGGCCATGGGCCTTCCACACGGCTTCGGGCGTCTCCACGATGAAGGTGGAGGTGTCGGCGTCGAACTGGTACGCATGCGCCTGGAACCAGCCATGATCTGTCTGCTCGAAAGCAAAGGTAAAAGCGTCGAACTTCTTGTGCGTGCCCAGCCAGACGAAACGGCACTGGCGCAGGTCGATATCGGGCTGGTAGGTGGTGGTGTAGCGCGTGCGGATGCGGCTGTTCAGGCCGTCGCTGGCAATCACCAGGTCGGCGTTGTACTTCGCGGCGGCCTCCTGGTCGTCCTGCACGTCGGCTTCGAACACCAGGTCCACCCCCACCGCGATGCAGCGCTCCTGCAGGATGTTGAGCAGCCGCTTGCGTCCGATGCCGCAGAACCCGTGCCCGCCCGAGCGCACGCTGCGGCCCTTGAAGAACACCTCGATATCGTCCCAGTGGTTGAACGCATCGCCGATCTGGCGCGCCGTGGCGGCATCGGCCGCCTGCAGGTTGGCCAGCGTCTGGTCCGAGAGCACCACGCCCCAGCCAAAGGTGTCGAACGGGCGGTTGCGCTCCAGCACCGTCACGCGGTGCGCCGGGTTCTGCTGTTTCATGAGCAGGGCGAAATACAGACCTGCGGGGCCGCCGCCAATGCAAAGGATGTTCATGGGAAAATAGTTTAGGCTTAAACAAAATACTGTCAATGGGGCCATCCCGAAAAAGCGTTTGGGCGACCTTTGCGATCCAGGTGGGGTGTTGACGCACTGCAGCACAGGGCCAAGAATGGTTGGCATGAAGCACCTGCTGCACGCTCTGGAAGGGCGGTTGGCTGCGTTGCCCGTGCCCATGGCGGTCCAGCTGCCTGCGGGCCGGCAACTGGGCGCCAGCAAGCCCGCCGTCACCTTGCGGTTTCGCGACCGCATGGCTCTCGTCGCCCTTGCAACGGGCGAGATCGGCAACGTGGGCGCCGCCATCGTCGAGGGCCGCGTGGCACTCGAAGGTGGCATGCGCGACCTGATGGCCGCTGCGGCCGGCCTGCTCACCCGCGACCCCGCGCACGGGCAGCAGCACCGATGGTGGCACCGCGCGCTGGCGCGGGCCCGTTCCATGGCCGCGCACACCCTGGGGCATGACGCCCGGCATATCCAGTTCCACTACGACCTGTCCGACGACTTCTATGCCCTGTGGCTGGACGAGCGGCGCGTGTACTCCTGCGCCTACTACCAGGGCGCCACCATGGAACTGGGCCAGGCGCAAGAGGCCAAGCTCGACCACATCTGCCGCAAGCTGCGCCTGGCACCCGGCGAGCGCTTCCTGGACATCGGCGCCGGCTGGGGCGGCCTGCTGCTGTGGGCGGCCGAGCACTATGGCGTGGACGCCACGGGCATCACCCTCTCGCGCCACCAGCACGCGCACGTGCAGCGCCTGATCGAAGAGCGCGGCCTGCAGGGCCGAGTGCGCATGGAGCTGCGCGACTACCGCGAGCTGCAGCCCCGTGAACCCTTCGACAAGATTGCATCCGTCGGCATGTTCGAGCACGTGGGCCGCGCGCAGATGGGCCGCTACTTCGACACCGTGCACCGCCTGCTGCGCCCAGGCGGCCTGCTGCTCAACCACGGCATCACCGCTGGCGCGGTGGGCAACACCCAATTGGGCGCCGGCATGGGCGACTTCATCGAGGCGTACATCTTTCCCGGTGGCGAGTTGCTGCACGTGAGCGTGGTGCTGGCGGACATGGCCCGCGCTGGCCTGGAAATGGTGGACACCGAGAACCTGCGCCCGCACTACGCGCGCACCCTGTGGGCGTGGTCCGACAGGCTGGAGGCGCAACTGCCTGCGGCGCGCGAGGTGCTGGCCGCACAGGGCGGGGCCGGGCGGGGCGATAAAGTACTGCGTGCGTACCGCCTGTACCTTGCCGGGAGCGCCCTCGGGTTCGAGCGCGGCTGGATGGCCCTGCACCAGATGCTGGCCATACGGCCCGACGGGGATACGGCAACGGGCACCATGCCCGGCGCACAATCGGACTACCCGTTCACGCGGGAGTACATCTACAAGAACTAGATGACATCACAGGCAACCAGGCAACTGCGACAACCATAGCCAACCCGAGAGACCACAGCACACCATGCTCTACAAATTCAAGTCCAAAGCCGCCGCCGACCTGATCATGCTCGAACCCCAGGGCCGCCAGATCCTGGAAATCATCGGCAAGGCCCCTGGCAGCAGCGGCATCGTGACCGCCGCGCAGATCCCCGGTGCGATCTCGGCACTGGAGGCTGCGGTGGCCTCCAGCGAAGCCCAGCCGCCGGCCCCAGAGGGCCAGGACGCGGAGGATGAGGACGAGCAAGGCGCCCGCGCCGATACGGTGAAGCTGCGCCAGCGCGCAGCGCCGTTCATCGAGATGCTGCGCAAGAGCGCGGCGGAGAAGGCGGACGTGGTCTGGGGGGTGTGACCCGTCTCGGCAGCAGGATGCCACGACCACAAGAAGAAGGCCCGCTTGCGCGGGCCTTGTGCATTTCGCAGGCCTGTTGTGCCGCCAGGCCTGCTGGTAGCCGCCCCTTGATGGCTGCGGTGGTCAGGTTCAGTCCACCTTCGCCCCCGACGCCTTCACCACCTGCGCCCACTTCTTGTGTTCGGCGTCGATGTGCTTGGCGAATTCGGCGGGTGTGTTGCCACCGGGGATCGCGCCCTGCGCCACCAGCCGCTCCTTCATCGCCGGTGAGGCCAGAGACTTGGCGACTTCCTGCTGGATGCGGTTCACGATCTCGGGCGGGGTGCCGGCAGGGGCGAGCAGTCCGAACCAGGAACTGGCC
Source organism: Acidovorax sp. LjRoot118 (assembly GCF_964253575.1). NCBI lineage: Bacteria > Pseudomonadati > Pseudomonadota > Betaproteobacteria > Burkholderiales > Comamonadaceae > Acidovorax > Acidovorax sp. LjRoot118. Next base: position 5,636,826 of record NZ_CAXURB020000001.1, on the reverse strand, counting down.
TCGAAGCCCTTGAGCGTGGGGCCGCCGGCCTGCTCCACCGTGGGCACGTCGGGCAGGGCGCTGGAGCGCTGGCTGCTGGTCACGGCCAGGGCGGTGAGTTTGCCGCCCTTGATCTGTGCCATGGACGACGGCAGGTTGTCGAACATCACGTCGGCATTGCCGCCCACCAGGTCCATCAGCGCGGGGCCGGAGCCGCGGTAGGGCAGGTGCAGCATGAAGGTGCCGGTCATGCTCTTGAACAGCTCGCCCGCGAGGTGGATGGAGGTGCCGTTGCCGCTCGATGCCATGTTGAACTTGCCCGGGCTGGCCTTGGCGACGCGGATGAAATCCTGCACGTTGGCGATGCCCAGGGACTTGGCCTTGTCGACGTTCATCACCATCACGTTGGGCACGGCGGCGACCAGGGTGATGGGCACGAAGTCCTTGATGGGGTCGTAGGGCAGCTTGGCGTACAGCGCGCGGTTGATGCCGTGCGTGCCCACGGTGCCCATGAGCAGGGTGTAGCCATCGGCCGGGGCCTTGGCCACGATCTCGGCGCCCACATTGCCGCCGGCGCCGGCCCGGTTGTCCACCACGAACTGCTGGCCGAACGCGCGGGACAGGTCGGGGGTCAGCGCACGGGCCAGGATGTCGGTGGTGCCGCCGGGCGCAAAGGGCACGACGATGCGCACGGGCTTGTTGGGCCAGCCGCTGGCGGTGGCCTGGGCGTGGGCAGCGCGGGGCAGCAGCAGGGCGCTGGCGGTGGCCACGGCCAGGGCGCCGAGCGCGCTCAGCGTGAAGGCCATGGCGATGGCCTTGCGGCGGTTGCGGGCCTGGACCTTGGTGGCTATTGCGGTGTTGCTTGGCAGGGGGCGGGGGGCTTGCTGGGCCATGAGGTGCGTCCTTGTCTGTCGTGTCGAATGGTATGCCCCTGTTCTACGCGCGCGTCTGCATTGGGGGCAGATGGATTACCCGCAGATCGACGCTCCAATGCGACACCCGATGGACCCGGCGCCACACCCTGTCAGGCGCCCGAAGGCGCAAAAAAGCCACCAGGCCCGGGGGCGTGGTGGCTTCGTCGCAGTGTTGTGTACGCGGTCTTGCGTGGCCAGGCTGTCGATCAGTCGGCGTAGGTGCCAGCCGCCTTGATGACGGCAGTCCACTTGTCGATTTCGGACACCACGAACTTCTTGTGCTCGGCAGGTTCCACGCGCTTGTCGGTCACGACCACGGCGCCCAGGCCTTCCTGCTTCTTGATGAATTCAGGGTCCTTCAGTGCCACCTTGAGTGCGTCGTTGATCTTCTTGACGACGTCAGGTGGCGTGCCCTTGGGGCCGTACAGGCCGTGCCAGATGGTCACTTCGAAGTTCTTCAGGCCCGACTCGGCCAGCGTGGGCAGGTCCTTGAGCAGAGGGGTGGTCAGGCGCTTGGGCGTGGTCACGGCATAGGCCTTGACCTTCTTCGATTCGATCTGGCCCGAGGTGTTGGTGGTCTGGTCGCACAGCAGGTCGATCTGGCCGCCGATCAGGTCGGTGATGGCAGGCGCCGTGCCCTTGTAGGGAACGGGCGTCATGTCGATCTGCACGGCGCTCTGGAACATCAGGCCGCACAGGTGCGAGGCAGAACCCAGCCCGGCGTTGCCCAGGTTGATCTTGCCCTTGTTCTGTGCGAGCCAGGCCGACAGCTCCTTGTAGTTGTTCGCCGCCATGGTGGGGCGTGCGATCAGCGTCATGGGCACGTCGTTGACCATGCCCAGGTATTCGAAGTCGTTGGGCACGCTGAAGGCCAGCTTGCGGTACAGCGCAGGCATGGTGGACATGCCGATGTGGTTGAGCAGCAGGGTGTAACCGTCCGGTGCAGCGCGGGCGACGCGGGCGGCGCCGATGGAGCTGCCGGCGCCGGCGGTGTTGTCCACCACCACGTTGGCGCCCAGCGGCTTGCGCAGGGCTTCGGCCAGGTCACGCGCCACGCGGTCGGTGGGGCCGCCGGCAGCGAAGGGCACCACGATGGTGACCGTCTTGTCCTTGGATGGATATTCCTGCGCGGTGGCGCCGAATGCGGCGGCTGCCGCTGCGGCGACAAGGGCGAGTTGGATCAGTTTTTTCATGAGTGCTCCTCTGTAAAAGACGGGCCATGATATCCAGCGACCCTTTCGCCAGTATTGCGGGAATTACGTACCATGCGGGGGGTAGTGACTTTAAGCAAAAGAGGCTTCAATGGCCCGATGCTAAAGAGTTTGTTGCTACTGATAGCGTAGCAACTTAAGGGTAAACACTGGCGCCCAAACGGGGCAGAGTTTTCCCTTGGTTTGACCTTTGCCAAGGATTTTGGAGGTGCTTGGCAAAATGGGTCAGCAGCCCGGTTCCATATGCACAGAATATGCCTATATATAGGGAATATGGGTCTGCTCCATTAATCCCCCATGGGTCCAACGGATTCGCGCGAATCCACGGGTTTCACCGATAGCTGCGCGCGTCCTCGATCACGCGGCCATCGTTGGGCAGGCTGCCCGGCGGCACCATCTGCACCTCGCCACGCAGCTTGGTCACTTCGCGGATGGCATCACCCAGTTGGCGGGCCAGGCCTTCGGCGGTCTCGGTGGTTTCCACCTGCAGCAGCATCTGGTCGTTGGCCATCTCGCCGCTGACCACCAGGCGTGCACGCAGCACCTGCGGAAAGCGCCTTGCGATGGCGGCCACCTGGCCGGGGTGCACAAACATGCCGCGCACTTTGGTGGTCTGGTCGGCCCGCCCCATCCAGCCCTTGATGCGGCTGTTGGTGCGGCCCGTGGGGCAGGTGCCAGGCAGTACCGCCGAGAGGTCGCCGGTGCCAAAGCGCACCAGCGGGTAGTCGGGGTTCAGCGTGGTCACCACCAGCTCGCCCACCTCACCCTCGGGCACGGGGTCGCCGGTGCCGGGGCGCACAATTTCCACGATCACGCCTTCGTCGAGCACCAGGCCTTCGCGCGCGCTGGTCTCGTAGGCGATCAGTCCGAGGTCGGCCGTGGCATAGCACTGGTATCCTGCAATGCCGCGCTCGGTGAACCAGTCGCGCAGCGAGGGCGGAAACGCCTCGCCCGAGACCAGGGCCTTGGTCACGGTGGGCAGGGCCACACCCATCTCTGCGGCCTTCTCGACGATGAGCTTGAGGAAGCTGGGCGTGCCGATGTAGCCGGCCGGCCGCAGCTCGGCCATGGCCTGCACCTGCTGCTCGGTCTGGCCGGTGCCGCCGGCAAACACGGTGCAGCCCAGCGCATGGGCGCCCGTCTCCATCATGGAGCCGGCGGGCACGAAGTGGTAGCTGAAGCTGTTGTGGATCAGCTCGCCCGCGCGAAAACCCGCGCCGTACATCGCGCGCGCCATGCGCCAGTAGTCGCGCCGCGTGCCCTCGGGCTCGTAGATGGTGCCGGGGCTGGCGAACACACGCGGCATGGCGGCACCGAAGTTGAGGGCGCTGAAGCCGCCGAAGACACTGGTGGCGCGGCCAGCCTGCTGGCGCTCCAGCAGCTCGTGCTTGCGTGTCACGGGCAACTGCGCGAGGGCTGCGCGGCTGGTGATCGCCGATGCGTCAACGCCTGCCAGGATGCCGGCAAAGGCGGTCGATGCCGTCTGGGCGTGGGCCACCTGGCCGGGCAGGGCGGCAAGCAGGGCCGCTTCGCGCGCCCTCGGGTCGCGGGTTTCAAGATCGTCGTAGTGGGCAGCGGTCATGGAATGCTTTCGGGTGCGAACAATGCAAAGACAGGCTTCAGGCCAGCCAGCGCTTGCGGCGCTTGTAGCTCTTGACGTCCTTGAAGCTCTTGCGCTCGCCGCCGCCCACGCCCAGGTAGAACTCCTTGACGTCCTCGTTGCTGGCCAGGTCGCTGGCCGCGCCGTCCATCACCACGCGGCCGCTTTCCATGATGTAGCCGTAGTCGGCGTACTTCAGGGCCATGTTGGTGTTCTGTTCGGCCAGCAGGAAGGTGACCTTTTCCTTGGTGTTCAGGTCCTTGACGATGTTGAACACCTCTTCCACGATCTGCGGCGCCAAGCCCATGGAGGGCTCGTCGAGCAACACCATGCTGGGGTTGGCCATCAGCGCACGGCCGATGGCGCACATCTGCTGCTCGCCACCCGAGGTGTAGGCCGCCTGCGAGGTGCGCCGCGTCTTCAGGCGCGGGAAGTAGTTGTAGACCTTCTCCAGGTTGGCCGCGATCTCGGCCTTGCTGGTGCGGGTGTAGGAGCCCGTCATCAGGTTCTCTTCAATGGTCAGGTGGGCGAAGCAGTGGCGGCCCTCCATCACCTGCACCACCCCGCGCTTGACAAGGTCCGCCGGCGAGAGGTTCTCGATGCGCTCGCCGCGCAGCTCGATGCTCCCCTTGGTGACCGCGCCGCGCTCGCCCTGCAGCAGGTTGGAGACGGCCCGCAGGGTGGTTGTCTTGCCCGCCCCGTTGCCCCCCAGGATGGCGACGATGCTGCCCTCGCGCACCTGCAGCGAGACGCCCTTGAGCACCAGGATCACGTGGTTGTAGATGACTTCGATGCCATTGACGTTGAGAACGATGTTTGTAGCTTGTTCCATATGTCGTTACCGGTTGACCAATCGGCAGGCCTGGTGCGCACGCATGGCGTGCGCTGCAAGCCTGTCGGTTGGCGGCTCCTTGGGGAGCCGCACCGTGGCGAGGGCGGCAGGACGTCGTGCCCTGCGCGCCATTCACATCAAGACTGGCAATCTGCGGCTTCGCGGCGGCTCATCTTCTTGTCTGCCAGGTACTTGTCGGCACCGGCCTTGACCATGGGCTTGAGAATCTGCTCATCGGCCTGGTACCAGTCAGAGGAGAAGTTCCACTTGCTGCCGTCCCAGGTGTGCACGCGGGCCCAGGTGGAGCCCATGTGGTCGGCGCAGCTGGTGGACAGGGGGCGCATCACGCCGCCAAAGCCCATGGCATCAAGCTTCTTCTGGTCCAGTGCGAGGTTTTCCATGCCCCAGCGCACCTGCTCGCCGGTCATGACCTTGCCCTTGCCGAAGCGCTCCTGCGCGCGGCGCACCGATTCCACGGCCAGCATCTGGATGATCACGCCGCGCGTGTACAGCACCGAGCCCACTTCGTCCTTGGGACCCGTGCCCTGGCTCTTGTCGTGCACGTGCTTGAGGATGTCCTGGATGACCTTGCTCTGCGTGCCGTAGCCGTTCAGCGCCAGTGCGTGGTAGCCCTTGGCGCCTTCGCCCACGTCGCGCACGTCAGGCTCGGCACCGGCCCACCACACACCGTAGAGCTTGTCGCGCGGGAAGCCCGTGGCCTGTGCTTCCTTGAGGGCGGTGGAGTTCATCACGCCCCAGCCCCACAGCAGCACGTAGTCGGGGCGGCTCTGGCGCACCTGCAGCCAGGTGGCTTTCTGCTCCACGCCGGGCGCAGTCACGGGCAGCATCTGCAGCTCGAAGCCATGCATCTTGGCGCGCTCCTGCAGCAGCGGGATGGGTTCCTTGCCGAACGGGCTGTCGTGGTAGACCAGGGCGATCTTCTTGCCCTTGAGCTTGTCCATGCCGCCCGCACCCTTGCCGATGTGCTGGATCAGGATGTCGGCGCCGGTCCAGTAGCTGCCCATGAAGGGGAAGTTCCACTTGAAGGCCTGTCCGTCCTGCGCAACCGACAGGCCGTAGCCCAGCGTCATCAGCGGGATCTTGTCGACAGGCGCCTTCTCGGTCAGCGCGAAGGTGATGCCTGTGGCCTGCGGGTCGAACAGCGCCACGCCGGGCTTGCCTTTCAGGCGCTCATAGCATTCCACGCCGCGGTCGGTGGCGTAGCCGGTTTCGCATTCTTCAAAGGTCAGCTTCACACCGTTGATGCCGCCGTCACGGGCGTTGATCATCTTGATGTAGTCCTGCTTGCCGTTGGCCCATGGCACGCCGTTGGGTGCGTAGGGGCCGGTGCGGTAGGACAGCAGCGGGAAGAACTGCTCCTTGGCTTGCGCGAAGGCGCTCGTCGCAATGGACGAAGCACCTGCAGCAACCACCGCAGCGGCGATCACGAGTTTCGAAAGCTTCATGGATGTCTCCTTTGAATGAATGTGTTGAAGCACGGGGGAAAACAGTCGGGGTGAGCTACCGAGTGGACGCGGCCAGCGGGCGCGCCACATCGGGGATTGCGAGTAGGGACTTTCCTTGGGGCTGCATGGGCATGAGCGAACCTGCTCAGTGCGGGAAGGGCCAAAGCCTGAGCTTCTGCTTGCCCGTGGACCACAGCTTGGCCAGGCCGTGGGGCTCGACGATCAGGAACCAGACGATGAGCGCGCCGAAGATCATCAGCTCGGCGTGCGACACGCCGGCCGTGGAGATCTGGATGCCGAAGGCGCCCAGCAGCGCCGGCAGGAACTGGTTGAGCACGATGGGCAGCACGACGATGAAGGCCGCACCGAAGAAGCCGCCCATGATGGAACCCAGACCGCCGATGATCACCATGAACAACAGGCGAAAAGAGATCTCCACCGAGAAGGCCGCCGGCTCCCAGGCGCCCAGGTGCACAAAGGCCCACAGCGCACCGGCCATGCCGATGATGAAGGAGCTGACGGCAAACGCGCTGAGCTTGGCGTACATCGGGCGGATGCCGATCACGGCCGCAGCCACGTCCATGTCGCGGATCGCCATCCACTCGCGGCCGATGGCGCCGCGCACCAGGTTCTTGGCCAGCAGCGCCACCACCACCAGCACGGCCAGGCAAAAGAGGTACTTGCTGGTCGCGCTCTCGATGGGCATGCCGAAGACCTGCAGGCTGTTCACCGACACCGAGCCCGAGTCGGAGTTGTTGGTGAACCACTTGATGCGCAGGAACATCCAGTCGCTGAAGAACTGCGCGGCCAGCGTCGCCACCGCGAGATACAGCCCCTTGACGCGCAGGCTGGGCAGCCCGAACAGGATGCCGAAGAAGGTGGCGCACAGGCCGCCCAGGATCAGCGCCGGGATCAGCGGCATGCCGGGGATGCGCACGAAGAAGTTGTAGGCCCCGTAGGCCCCCACGGCCATGAAGGCACCCGAGCCCAGCGAGATCTGCCCGCAGTAGCCCACGAGGATGTTCACCCCCAGGGCCGCCAGCGCCATGATGACGAAGGGGATCAGGATGGCGCGGAAGATGTAGTCGCTGGCCAGCATGGGCACGGCGATGAAGGCCACGGCCAGGATGAGGAAGATGGCGATGCGGTCCTGCGCGATCGGGAAGATCTGCTGGTCCGAGCGGTAGCTGGTCTTGAACTGGCCGTTTTCGCGGTAAAACATGGGAGTCTCCTGCTGGTTCTTGTTATGGGTTAAACGCGATCGATGATCTTTTGCACGGGGGCGCACCTGCGGTGCCACGCGGCGCCTTCGGCTCCGCTGACAACGCGCGTTGCGCGTTGTGCCTCCTTCGAAAAATCATTGCTCTCGTATTTCATACGCGATCAATGATTTTTTCCCCGAACAAACCCTGTGGCCTGAAGAGAAGGAACACCAGCGCCAGCACATACGCAAACCAGATCTCGATGCCCCCTCCCACGTACGGGCCCAGGTAGACCTCGGAGAGCTTCTCGCCCACGCCGATGATCAGGCCGCCGATGATGGCGCCGGGCACCGAGGTGAGGCCGCCCAGGATCACCACGGGCAGGGCACGCAGCGCCACGGTGGTCAGCGAGAACTGCACGCCGAGCTTGGAGCCCCAGATCATTCCGGCCACCAGGGCCACGACGCCGGCCACGCACCAGACGATCACCCAGATGCGGTTGAGCGGGATGCCGATGGACTGGGCGGCCTGGTGGTCGTCGGCCACGGCGCGCAGGGCGCGGCCAGTGGAGGTCTTCTGGAAGAAGACACTGAGCAGCACCACCAGCGCGGCGGCAATGCCGGCGGCGATCACGTCTTCCTTGTTGATCAGGATGCCGCCCTGGAACAGGGATTCGAGCGCGAAGATCGGTTCCTTGGGCATGCCAATGTCGATCTTGTAGATGTCGCTGCCGAACATCGTCTGGCCCAGGCCTTCCAGAAAGTAGGTGATGCCCAGCGTGGCCATGAGCAGCGTGGCGCCCTCCTGGTTCACGAGGTGGCGCAGCACCAGCTTCTCGATCAGCCAGGCCACCACGAACATGATGGCGCCCGCGATGATGAAGGCCGCCACGGTGGCGACCACGGGGCTGGTGATGCCCGTCCACTTGGGGATCCACTCGGCAAAGCGTGCCATGGCCAGGGCGGCGAACAGCACCATCGCGCCCTGCGCGAAGTTGAAGACGCCCGATGCCTTGTAGATCAGCACGAAGCCCAGCGCCACCAGCGAATACAGCATGCCCGCCATGAGGCCGCCGATGAGTGTTTCAAGAAAGAATGCCATGGTTTTGTTCTCCTGCGCGTTCAGTGCGACGTGCCCAGGTAGGCACTGATCACGTCTTCGTTGTTGCGCACTTCGTCGGGGGTGCCGTCGCCGATCTTCTTGCCGTAGTCGAGCACCACCACGCGGTCGGAGATGTCCATCACCACGCCCATGTCGTGTTCGATGAGCACGATGGTGGTGCCGAACTCGTCGTTCACGTCGAGGATGAAGCGGCACATGTCCTGCTTTTCCTCGACGTTCATGCCCGCCATGGGCTCGTCGAGCAGCAGCACCTGCGGTTCCATGGCCAGGGCGCGGCCCAGGTCCACGCGCTTTTGCAGGCCATAGGGCAACTGGCCCACGGGGGTCTTGCGGTAGGCCTGGATTTCCAGGAAGTCGATGATGTGCTCGACGAACTCGCGGTGGCGGATCTCCTCGCGCTCGGCCGGGCCGATGCGCAGCGCCTGCAAGAGCAGGTTGCTTTTGATCTTCAGGTTGCGCCCGGTCATGATGTTGTCGATCACGCTCATGCCCTTGAACAACGCCAGGTTCTGGAAGGTGCGGGCCACGCCCATCTCGGCCACCTGGCGCGAGTTCATGTGCGAAAACGTCTTGCCGCGGAAGGTGATGGAGCCATCCTGCGGCGTGTACACGCCGTTGATGCAGTTGAGCATGGAGCTCTTGCCTGCGCCGTTGGGCCCGATGATGGCGCGAATCTCGTGCTCCCGGACGTTGAACGAGATGTCGGTGAGCGCCTTCACGCCGCCAAACCGCAGGCTGATGTTCTTGACGTCGAGGATGACGTCGCCGATCTTCTTTTGGTTCATGGTGGGGTGTTGCTGCTCGGGCGGGTAGAGAGCGGGTTTCATGCGGCGGCCTTGACGGATGCGAAGGTCTTAGTTACGGCATAACTTGCTTCGCAAGTGAGCCTTCTCTGAAACGATCCCATCATGCGGCTCTCCGCACGCTGGGATACGTTTTGGTGTCCGACAGCTTGAGCGTGGCGCTCACGCTGCCCGTGCGGCCGTCCTCGAACTTGACCTGGGTTTCGATGAACTGCTCGGTGCGCCCGGCGTACAGCGCCTCGACCAGCACGCCGTATTTGTCGGCGATGAAGCCGCGGCGGACCTTGTTGGTGCGTGTGAGCTCGCCGTCGTCGGCATCGAGCTCCTTGTGCAGCACCAGAAAACGGCTGACCTGGCTGCCCGCCAGCAGGGCGTCGGTTGCCAGGTCGGCGTTGACCTTCTCCACGCACTCGCGGATCAGTTCGTACACCTCGGGCTTTTGCGCCAGATCGGTGTAGCCGGCGTAGGGGATGTTGCGGCGCTCGGCCCAGTTGCCCACGGCGTCGAAGTCGATGTTGACCATCACGCACACCTTCTCGCGGCCGTCGCCCAGGGCCACGACTTCCTTGATGTGCGGGAAGAACTTGAGCTTGTTCTCCACATACTTGGGCGCGAACATGGCGCCGTCGTTGGCGCCGCCCTTGATGCGGCCCACGTCCTTCACGCGGTCAATGATCTTCAGGTGGCCATGCGCGTCGAGGAAGCCCGCGTCGCTGGTGTGGTACCAGCCATCGGCCGTGAGCACCTCGGCCGTGGCCGTGGGGTTCTTGTAGTACTCCTTGAGCAGGCCGGCGGACTTGACGAGGATTTCGCCGTTCTCGGCCACCTTGATCTCCACGCCGCGGATGGGCACGCCCACGGTATCGGCGCGGGCCTGGTTGTCGGGCTGCAGGCAGACGAACACTGCGGTCTCGGTGGAGCCGTAGAGCTGCTTCAAGTTAATGCCGATGGAGCGGTAGAAGGTGAACAGGTCGGGCCCGATGGCCTCGCCCGCCGTGTAGGCCACCCGCACGCGCGAGAAACCCAGGTTGTTGCGCAGCGGGCCATAGACCAGCAGGTTGCCCAGGGCGTACTTGATGCGGTCGAGGCCGCCCACGGGCGCGCCGTCCATGAGGGCCGGGCCCACGCGCTGGGCCACAGCCATGCAGGCCTGGAACATCTTGCGCTTCAAGGTGCCGGCGTCTTCCATGCGGATCATCACGCTGGTGAGCAGACCTTCGAAGATGCGCGGCGGCGCGAAGTAGTAGGTGGGGCCCACTTCCTTCAAATCGATGGTGACGGTGCTGGCCGACTCGGGGCAGTTGACCACGTAGCCGCAGGCCAGCCACTGCGCGTAGCTGAAGATGTTCTGGCCGATCCAGGCCGGGGGCAGGTAGGCCAGCACCTCTTCGCTGCCGGTGAGCTTGTCGAACTCGGCACCGGCCGAGGCGCGGTCGAGCAGGGTGCTGTGGGTGTGCACCACGCCCTTGGGGTTGCCCGTGGTGCCCGAGGTGAAGAACATCGCGGCCACGTCCTCGGGCTGTACCTTGGCGACCTCGTCACGGAACCACTTCGGGTGCTGGGTGGCAAAGGCCTTGCCGGATTCGATCAGCGCATCCAGCGACGACAGGCCTTCTTCCTGGTAGTTGCGCAGGCCCCGCGGGTCGTCAAAGAAGATGCGGGCGATCTGCGGGCACTGCTCACGGATTTCGAGCAGCTTGTCGACCTGCTCCTGGTCTTCCACCAGGCAAAAGCGCACCTCGGCGTTGTTCAGCGGGAAGATGCATTCGGCGCCCACGGCGTCCTGGTACAGCGGCACCGGAATGGCGCCCAGCGACTGAGCGGCCAGCATGGTGGCGTACAGGCGCGGGCGGTTGGCACCGATCACCACCATGTGCTCATGGCGCTTCAGACCCGCCTGGTGCAGGCCGGCCGCCACATGCTCCACCAGCGTCGCCAGGTCGGCCCAGCTGTGGGCCTGCCAGATGCCATATTCTTTTTCGCGCAGGGCCGCAGCCGTGGGGCGCTCGGCGGCATGCTTGAGCAGCAATTGCGGAAACGTGGTCTTCATTCCGGTTCCTAAAAAATGAGGGGGTGTCCGCCCGGTGACAGCCGGGAGCGCGGCCTTGTGGCTGCGTGATGGAAGGGATGCTAGGGCCGACTTTGACGCCGTCTTGTCTTGCCGACGACAATTTACGGGAAACTACCCCTTGGGTGAAACCCTGCCCCCTTGGTGCCGTGGTTTGGCGGCGGCAGCAGGCGGGGTATCTCCGGGCACTTCACGATGGGGCGGTATCCTCACGGGCATGTACGCCCCGTTCTTCGGTCTCCAGCACCCTCCGTTCTCCATCGCCCCCGACCCGCGCTATCTTTTCATGAGCGAGCGGCACCGGGAGGCCCTGGCCCACCTGCTGTACGGGCTGGATGCCGGGGGCGGCTTCGTATTGCTCACGGGCGAAGTGGGCGCGGGCAAGACCACGGTGTGCCGCTGCTTCCTGGAGCAGATCCCCGAGCACTGCAATGTGGCCTACATCTTCAACCCCAAGCTCACGGTGGGTGAGTTGCTGCGCTCGATCTGCGACGAGTTCGGCGTGCCGCACAAGGCGGCGGTGCCGGGCCACGAGACGGTAAAGGACTGCATCGACCCGCTCAACGCCTCCCTGCTGGCCGCGCACGCCGCCGGGCGCAACAACGTGCTCATCATCGACGAGGCGCAGAACCTGGAGGCCGACGTGCTGGAGCAACTGCGCCTCCTGACCAATCTGGAGACCAGCGAGCGCAAGCTGCTGCAGATCATCCTCATCGGCCAGCCGGAGCTGCGCAACATGGTGGCGCGCCCGTCGCTGGAGCAACTGGCCCAGCGCGTGATTGCGCGCTTCCACCTCGACGCCCTGAGCCCGCAGGAGACACAGCAGTACATCGCGCACCGCCTGGCCGTGGCCGGTCTGCACGGACCGGTGCCGTTCAGCCGGCGCGCCCTCAGGCGCGTGCACGCGCTGTCGCGCGGCATACCGCGGCGCATCAACCTGCTGTGCGACCGGGCGCTGCTGGGGGCCTATGCGGCCGGCACGCGTGAAGTCAGCACGGCCATCGTCGAGCGGGCCGCGCGCGAGGTCTTCGGTGCACCGGTGGCTGCCTCGGGGGCTGCCGCAACTCCCAACGCCAAGGGGGGGCTGCCCCGCTGGGCGGTGGCCGGAGTGGGCGTGGTGGCTGGGGCTGCCATCGTGGCTGCTGCCGGCTGGGCCCTGAGCGTGCGTCCCTTGCAGGGCCCACCAGGTGCGGCGGGGCGAGTGGCCACGCCAGCGGCGGCACCGCAGCGCAGTGCGTCCAGCACCGCGTCGACCCCACCAGCAGCAGCGACCTCTGCCCCCGCTTTGCCATCTGCTGCCGTACCGGCGCCAGCGGCCTCTGCGGCATCGGCCGCAGCGGCGCCTGCCGCCTTGTCCGGACTGCAGCAGTTTCTGCTGGCGCAGCCGTCCAACGATGTGTCGGCCTGGCAGGCCCTGGCGTCGGCCTGGGGCGCGACGCTGCCCGATGGGGCCGACGCCTGCACCACGCTGCCGCGCGACGGACTGCGCTGCTACCGCAACCGCCGTGCGGGGCTGAACCTGATCCGCCAGATCGACCGTCCCGTGCTGCTCACGCTGTTCCCCTCGGAGGAGGGTGACAATGCCGTATCGGCCGTGCTGCGCAGCCTGGATGCGGAGCTGGCCACGCTGGAGAGCGGTGGCCGCACGCTGCACGTGCCGCTGGCCGACCTGGCGCAGGTCTGGCGCGGCGACATGGTCACGCTGTGGCGCGCCCCGCCCGGCATGCCCGACAAGGGCGAAATCACCGAAAGTCCGGCGGGGGCAGTCTGGCTCGACGCGCGCCTGGCTTCCAAGGCAGCCGGGGGCCTGGGCCCCAGCAGCCGGCCCATGACGCCGGCGCTTCGCCAGTCGCGCATCCACCGATTCCAGATGGCCCAGGGCGTGACGCCCGACGGCCGTGCGGGCCCCCTGACCCTCATACTGCTCAACCGCGCCACCGGCGTGAAAGAACCGCGCCTGCGCACCGGAGCCTGATCCCCATGTCCTACATCCTTGATGCGCTGCGGCGCGCAGAAGCCGAGCGGGGCCGGGGCGCCGTGCCGGGTATCCATACGCAGGCCATGCCCGCGACGAGCGCCTCCCCGGGGGCTGACCGGGCCGGTTCTGCCAACCTGCTGGTGATCGGGTCGGCCGTGGTGGCCGTGGCCGCCCTGGCCGCGGGGGGCACCTGGTGGGCCATGCAGCGCAGTGATCCCGCCAGTGGGGCAGTGGTTGCTTCGGCGCCGCAGGCCCCTGTGCCCGCAGCGCCCGTTGCACCACCGGTTGCCGGAGCGGCACCGCCCGCCGTGTCCGCGCCCACAGCGCCTGCCGCCGCTCCCCTGGCGCCCCTGCCAGCGCCTGTGGCCAGCCCGCCCATCACGCCCGCCAGGGTGGAGCCGCGGCCGGTGGCTCCACTGCGCCTGGCTGAGCCGGTACGTGAGAAGCCTGCCGTGGTGGCTGCGCCCGCACGCACCCGTGACGCCGAGGTGCCACGCGAGCCCGCCGCGCGCGCGCAGGCACCCCTGGCCCCCGCACCCGCCGTGGCGGCGGCGCCCGCTGCCGCACCGCCCAACGGCCCGGTATTCGCCCAGAACGACCTGCCGCCCTCGGTGCGCGAGCAGTTGCCCGCGCTGCAGGTCACGGGCGCCACCTATTCCAGCAATCCGGCGCACCGCATGGCCATCGTCAACGGCCAGGTGCTGCAGGAGGGCGACCAGGCCGCGCCGGGGCTCAAGCTCGAACGCATCGAGCAGGGCCGCACCGTCTGGTCGTTCCGCGGCTACCGCTACGCCGTGGCGCCGCAGTAGTCTATGGGGTTGACAGAACTTAGCGCAAGAAGCGCCCGTCCCGGCCGATCAGGGTGAGTTCGACGAAGCGCGAGGCATTGCGGTCCGGCGTGCTGGCATTGACCTCGAAGCCGCCCAGGTCCCATTTCTTGAGGTTCCAGGTGGCGTCGATGAAGGCCGTACGCGTCGGGTTGCGGCCGGCGCGCTGCAGGGCCTCGGCGAACACCCGGGCGTTGAGGTAGCCCTCCAGCGCCAGGTGCGAGGGTTCGGCCGTGGCACCCGAGGCCTTCCATGCCGCCTGGAACTCGCGCACCACGGGCATCACCACGTTGGAGGGCAGGGGCACCACCTGGGAGATGGCCATGCCCGTGGCATCGGCGCCCAGCGCCTTCACCGTGGCGGGCGTGCCCATGACCGACAGCGCATACAGCGTCACGCCGCGCTTGAGCGCGCGAAATGCCTTCACAAACTCCAGCGTGGGCTTGCCCGCCAGGCCGATGACGATGGCTTCGAGGTCCGAGCCTGCCAGTTTTGCGGCCGCAGCGCCGGCGTCCGCAGCATTGTTCTCCACCGTCACGGTGACGGCCGCGGGCAGCTTGAGCCGGCCCATGGACTGCTGGGCCGCCGTGAACACCTCTTTGCCGAAGGCGTTGTTCTGGTAGACCATGCCGATGCGCTGGATGCCGATGGTGGACAGGTGCTGCACCAGCTTCTCGGCCTCGTCGGCATAGCTGGCGCGGATGTTGAACACGCTGCGCGCGTTCTTCGTGCGCGTGAGCTGGGCGCCGGTGAACGGGGCGAAGAAGGGCACGCCGCTGTCCACCACCTTGGGCAGCATGGCCTCGATCATGGGCGTGCCCATGCAGTTGAAGAGGGCGAAGTTGCCCGGGTCGGCGAGGAACTTGTCCACATTGGCCAGGGCCTTGGGCACCTCGTAGGCGTCGTCCAGCGTGGTCAGCTCGATGGCGCGGCCGTGCACGCCGCCCTTGGCGTTGATGCCCGCAAAGGCCGCCTTGGCGCCCTGGTGCATGGCCGAGCCCAGGTCTCCGAGTGGTCCGGTGAGGGCGGTGGATTGGCCGATCCGGATCGCCCCCTCCTGTGCCGTGGCCTTGCCCCAGTGCGCCAGTGGCAGGGCGATGGCGCTGGCCAGCAAAGTGCGCCGCTGCAAGTGCGGGCTCGGGGTGTGGGTGCTGCCTGTGGTCATGGTGGTGGTGTCTCCTTGGGGTCGTGGCCGCGCGCGAAAATGCCTGGCAGGCGGCCATCATCCGCAGGCGAATGGCGCAGATCTATCGTTGCGGCGACAATTCGCATCGTGGTATTCCCGCACGCACTCCGCCCGCTTCGCCCCTCCATCGCGCTCCATGAACCAGGATCTGTCACTGCACCAGCGCCGGCGCCTGCCCACCGAGGCCGAGCTGGCCAACATCCCGTGGCTGAGGCCGCTGCAGCCCGCCGAGCGCGAACGCGCCGAGGCAGCCCTGTTGGTGGGCGATGCCGCGCCGGGGGATTACGTGTGCCGCGTGGGCCGGCCCGTGACCTACTGGTTCGGTGTGGTGGAGGGGCTGCTGAAGATGAGCAGCGACAACGCACAGGGCCAGACCATGACCTACACCGGCGTGCCGCCCGGCGGCTGGTTCGGCGAGGGCACCGCCATGAAGCGCGAGCCCTACCGCTACAACATTCAGGCGCTGCGCAAGAGCATCGTGGCCGGTCTGCCGATCGACACCTTCCACTGGCTGCTGGACCATTCCATCGGCTTCAACCGCTTCGTGATGAACCAGCTCAACGAGCGGCTGGGCCAGTTCATCGCGGCGCGTGAGATCGACCGGCTGAACAACCCTGATGTGCGCGTGGCGCGCAGCCTGGCCTCGCTGTTCAACCCGGTGCTTTACCCTGGGGTGGGCGAGGTGCTGCGCATCACGCAGCAGGAACTGGCCTATCTGGTGGGCTTGTCGCGCCAGCGCGTGAACGAGGCGCTGGCGGCGCTGGAAGTGGAGGGCGCCATCCGTGTGGAATACGGCGGCCTGCGGGTGCTGGACCTGGCGGCGCTGCAGTCCAGCATCTTTCAGCGCCTGGCTGAGCCGCGCTAAATGCTCAGGCGCGCGGCAGCGCGGGCATGGCAGCCGTGCGCTGGCCCAGTGGAGTGGGGGCTGGCACGGAGGCCGCGGCGTCTGGGGAGCCACTCCATTCGCGGTCGTCGGTGCGGTCGCGGCTCAGGCGGAAGGTGTGCACCATCTGCGTCAGGCGGCTGGCCTGTTCCTTGAGGCTGTCGGCGGCGGCAGCACCTTCCTCCACCAGCGCGGCGTTCTGCTGCGTCATCTCTTCGAGCGCGCCCACCGAGTGGCTGACCTCGCCGATGCGCTGGCTCTGCTCCTGCGTGGCGGCGGTGATCTCGCCCATGATGTCGGACACGCGGCGCACGGACATCACCAGTTCCTCGATGGTCTTGCCCGCGTGGTTCACCAGGGCGCTGCCCTCCTGCACATGCTCGACGCTGGCGCCGATCAGCGTCTTGATCTCCTTGGCGGCCTGGGCTGCGCGCCCGGCCAGGCTGCGCACCTCGCTGGCCACCACGGCAAAGCCGCGGCCTTGCTCGCCCGCACGGGCCGCTTCCACCGCCGCATTGAGCGCCAGGATGTTGGTCTGGAAGGCAATGCCGTCGATCACGCTGGTGATGTCGGCGATCTTGCGCGAGCTGCCACTGATGGTGTCCATGGTGCGTACCACCTGCGAGACCACTTCACCGCCACGCGTGGCCGCGTCCGACGCCGAGGAGGCGAGCTGGTTGGCCTGGCGTGCGGCGTCGGCGCTTTGCGACACGGTGCCCGTCAGATCGGCCAGGGCATTGGCGGCGCCCTGCAGGTTGTGCGAAGTCTGCTCGGTGCGCTGGCTCAGGTCGAGGTTGCCCGAGGCGACTTCGGAGCTGGCCACGAGGATGGATTCCGCCGTGCCGCCGATGTCACCCACTAGGCTGCGCAGCCGGTCCTGCATGGCGGCAATGGCTTCGAGCAGGCGGCCGGTCTCATCGTGGATGCGCACTTCCACCTGCGAGGTCAGGTCGCCGCGTGCAATGCGCTCGGCCACCACCACCGCACGGCCGATGGGGGCGGTGATGCTGCTCGTGATGCGCCAGGCGATGAGGGCGCCCAGGCCAATGGCCAGCAGCACCAGCGCACCACCCGTCCAGCGCGCCCGGCTCTGCGTCACCTCGGCCGAGGCCGTGGCCTGGCTGTTCAAGGTGTTCTGCAGTTCGATCAGCTCGGCCAGCTTGCCGCGCCAGGCGGTTTCCAGCGGCGCGACTTTGGTCATGAGGTTCAGCGTGGCGCTCACGGTGTCGCCATCGTCGGCGGCCTTCATCGCGGCGTCCAGCTCGGGGCGGCTCTTGCGGCCGAATTCCTGCACCTCGGCCAGGAGCTTGCGCTCGGCATCGGTGGTGCCGTCGGCCTTGAACAGGTCAGACAGGCTGGCCTCCTGGCGCGCATAGCCCTGCACGGATTTTTCGGCGTTCTTGATCTGGTCGCGGGCCTGCTTGGGATCGATCTCGTTGAGCATGGCGGCAGAGCGGCTCTGGATGCCGATGGCGCTCACGCTGTCCAGCATTTCGTTGACCAGCCGGGTCTTGGTGGCCCCGGTGCCGGTGACCTGCTGCAGATGCTCGTGCAGTTTTCCCACCGAGAGCTGGCCCACGGCGGCCACTGCCATCAGCAGGACCAGCAGGCAACCGAAGCCCAGGCCCAGGCGGCTGGAGATCGACAGGGATTTGATAGGCGAGGCGGCCGGCATGGAGGTCCTTGGCTGTTGAATGCAATGGGGTAACACGAAGCAATAACGGTGCCCAGGCAGGCGGGTGGCCTGTCACTATCGTGGCGCAGGGTGGGCGTACACAGTGTAGGGACAAATGTCACAAAGTGTTATGACGCTTCAGGATGGCCCCATGCGCAGCGCGCATGGCCGCTGTTACAAATGGGGTGCCATGCCCGGGGCATGGGTGCGGGCCAGGGGGAACCCTTGGGTGCTTGCCGATTCGCAGGCCATCAAACGTCCCCTGTTACATATTCCGCAGGGAGTGGGTGCTATCGTTTTTGACGGGAGCGCCAGCGCAGGATGTTCACTCTAGTGCAGCATGCCGAAGCCCTATCGGGTATAAACCCGTTACAGTTTCAGCAAAGGTCCTCCATGAGCCGCTTCCACACTTTTCGCCCTCTGCATGGTGTCCTGGCCACGATGGTGCTGATGGGTCTGGCCGCATGTACCGGCGGCCCGATGCCTGATGCATCGGAGCGACGAGAGCGCCTCGTGGCGGTGACGGCAGACCACGAACTCATCGTGTTCGATGCGCGCCGACCCGATACCGTGCTGGAGCGTCGGCGCGTGACGGGCCTGGCCTCGGGCGAGCGCCTGGTCGGTGTGGATTTCCGCGTGGCCAAGGGCGTGCTGTATGCCCTGTCCCAAGCGGGGCGCCTGTACACGCTGGATATTTCTTCCGGGGCACTGACGGCTGTGGGCTCCGCGCCGGCCGCGCTGCCGCTCACGGGTGGGTCTTTCGGTGTCGATTTCAATCCGGCGGCGGACCGCATCCGCGTGGTGTCGTCCTCCGGGCTGAACCTGCGGCTGCACCCGGACACCGGCGCCGTGGTCGATGGCGACCCCGCCCAGCCGGGCGTGCAGCCCGACCCCGTGCTGCACTACGCGCCTGGCGATGTGAACGTTGGCCGCGTGCCCGACGTGGTGGCCGCCGGCTACACCTACAACCCGCAGGACAGCAAGATCACCACCAACTACGCCATCGACCGTGCCCGGGGCGCGCTGGTGATGCAAGGCTCGCGCGAGGGCGCCACCCCGGTCGTCTCGCCCAACAGCGGCCAGTTGCGCACCGTGGGCCCGCTGGGCCTGGGGCCGCTGTCCGATGCCTCCTTCGACATCTCCGACGTGGGCAACGTGGCCCTGCTGGCCACGCGCACTTCCGGCGATCCGCGCTCGCGCCTGTACAAGGTGGATCTGGAGACCGGCCGTGCCGTATCGCTGGGCGTGATCGGCAGTGGGGCCCCTCTGGCGGGCATGGCGATAGAGCCATGAGTTCGCTGCCCGTCCTGGCGCAACGGCTGCTGGCGCACGGGTGTGTGCTGGCGGGCTGTGTGGCGGCCATGGCGGGCGTGGCGCAGGCGGCCTCGGTGCAGGTGGAGGTGCTGGACACGGCGGGAAAGCCTCTGGCCGATGCCATCGTGTTCCTGGAATCTGCCGACGCGCGGCGTCTGACCAAGCCCTTGCCCGGTGTGGAGATGGCACAGGAAAAGCGCCAGTTCGTACCGTCGGTGATGGTGGTGCCGGTGGGCAGCGAGGTGTTGTTTCCCAATCGCGATACGGTTCGGCACCACGTTTACTCCTTTTCGCCGACCAAGAAGTTCGAACTCAAGCTGTATACGGGAACCCCTTCCAAGCCGGTGCTGTTCGACCAGGCGGGCGTCGTGCTGCTCGGCTGCAATATCCACGACCAGATGATCGGCTGGATCCTGGTGGTCGACACGCCCTACTTCGCCAAGAGCCCCGCAGGCACGGGCAAGGCCCTGCTCGACAACGTGGTGCCCGGTGCCTACAAGCTGCGCACCTGGCATGCGCGCCTGCCGGTGGGCGCGGCCGCGCTGGAGCAGGCGATCACCGTGCCGGCCACGGGCATGGCCACGGCCTCGGTGCGCATGGCGGGACTGCAGCCTTGAACCTGTCCCTGTTGCGGCGCAGCCTCATCCTGAAGCTGGTGGGCATTTCGCTGCTATTGCTGCTCATCGTGCAGGCGGCGGGCTTTGC
The DNA here is from genome assembly GCF_964253575.1 of Acidovorax sp. LjRoot118. Classification (NCBI taxonomy): domain Bacteria; kingdom Pseudomonadati; phylum Pseudomonadota; class Betaproteobacteria; order Burkholderiales; family Comamonadaceae; genus Acidovorax; species Acidovorax sp. LjRoot118. The sequence goes on along the minus strand of NZ_CAXURB020000001.1, from coordinate 5,617,061 downwards.
CGTGGTGCGTGCCAGCATCGAGCGCAATGCGCGCAGCCAGATCGCCCGCGCCCTGGATACCGACGAGAACGTCTGGCGGCGCCTGCTGGACCAGAACGCGGACAAGCTGCGCCAGGGCTCGGCCCTGCTGGCGGCCGACTATGGCTTTCGCTCGGCCATCAATTCGGACGATGCGGAGACCATCCAGTCGGTGCTGGAGAACCACGGCAGCCGCATCGGCGCGGCCGTGACGGCACTGTTGGGCACCAACCTGGAGCTGCGCGCCGCCAGCCTGTCGGACGACATGCTGGATTTTCCCGCCACGCTGCGCCAGGTCGTGCCACCGCTGGCGGCCCAGCCGCAGGGCAGCCAAGTGGCGGTGATGGCCGGCGTGCCCTACCAGTTCGTGATGGTGCCCATGCGCGCGCCGGTGGTCATCGGCTGGGTGCTGATGGGTTTTCCCATCGGCCAACCCCTGGCCGAGGAAATGCGGCAACTGCTGTCGGTGCAGGTGGCCGTGGTGGTCAGGGCGGCGGATGGCCGTGTGTCGGTGCCCGTGACCACTCTGTCGGGCCCGGCGCTGGCCGGCCTTCATCGCCAGGGCCTGCCGATTGCGGAGCTCAAGACCGATGAGGGCACGCTGTTGGTGCGCGAGGCCCCGCTGGGCAACGCGGGCACTGAAGTGAAAACACTGCTGCTGCGCTCGGTGGACGAGGTGGTGGCCCCCTACCAGCAATTGCAGGTGCTTCTGGCCATCATCACTGTGGCCGGCGTGCTGCTGTTTGCGGCGGGCACCGGCCTGGTGGCGCAGCGCCTGGCCACGCCCCTGCGCTCCCTGCTGGCCGCCACGCAGCGCCTGTCGCGCGGCGAATACGGGGTGCCGTTGGGGCATACCGGGCGCCAGGACGAGATCGGCAACCTGGCCCGCTCCTTCGACCGCATGCGCCTGGACATCGGCAGCCAGCAGGCCGAAATCCGCCGCCTGGCTTATTGGGACCGGCTCACGGGCCTGCCCAACCGCGAGCGCTTTCGCGAGGCGGTGGTGCACGCCATCGCCGCACAGGAGGAAGGCTCCGTGCAGCCCTTGACGGTGCTGACGCTCGACCTGGACCGTTTCAAGCACGTGAACGACGTGCTCGGCTATGCCTTCGGCGACCGCCTGCTGCAGGCCGTGGCCGAGCGCCTGCAAAAGCAGTTGCCGGGTGACAGCGACATGGTGGCCCGGCTCGGCGGCAACGAGTTCGCGCTGCTGCTGCGCACGGGTGCCCAGGAGGCGTACGCGCTGGCCCAGCGCATCAACCAGTCCTTCGAGGAGCCCCTGGCCTTCGAGGACCAGACGGTGGACCTGAGCGCCGGCATGGGCTTCGCCTGCTGGCCGGCTGACGCTGGTGATGCCGACACCCTGCTCAGCCGCTCCGAGATCGCCATGTACGCCGCCAAGCGCAAGCTCAGCGGCGCGCTGCGCTACGACGCCTCCTTCGACTCGGCCAGCACGCAGACCCTGTCGCTGCTGACCGAGCTGCGCCACGCCGTGGAGCACAACGAGCTGCGCCTGTACCTGCAGCCCAAGGTGCCGCTGCATGGCCAGGCCGGCCTGGCGGCCGAGGCGCTGGTGCGCTGGCAGCACCCGCAGCGCGGCCTGGTCCCGCCGATGGACTTCATCCCGTTTGCCGAGCAGACGGGCTTTGTGCGCCAGCTCACACTGTGGATGTTCGAGGAGGTGGCGCGCCTGCTGGCCGACCCGCGCACGGCGGAGATGCCGCTGCGCATATCGGTCAACCTCTCCACGCGCGACCTGCTGGACCCGGAGCTCAGCGCGCGCCTGGCCACCATCCTTGCGCGCCATGGCGTGCAGGCCAGCGCCTTCTGCCTGGAGATCACCGAAAGCGCGATCATGGACGACCCCCAGCGCGCCGAGGCCATGCTCAACCGGCTGTCCGAGCAGGGCTTCAAGCTGTCCATCGACGATTTCGGCACCGGGTATTCGTCGCTGGCCTACCTCAAGCGCCTGCCGGTGGACGAGCTCAAGATCGACAAGTCCTTCGTGATGGGCATGGAGTCCGGCGAGGACGATGCGATGATCGTGCGCTCCACCATCGACCTGGCCCACAACCTGGGCCTCACGGTGGTGGCCGAGGGGGTGGAGACCCTGGCCATCCTGGACCGGTTGCGCGCCCTGTCCTGCGATGAGGCGCAGGGCTACCACATCAGCCGCCCGCTGGGGGCCGAAGACTTCCTGGCCTGGCAGTCCCGCCAGATCGCCAACGCCGCCACGCCATAACGGCTACGGGGCCGCCATTTGGTGCCCGCTCTGCAAGCTTGGCCGCCCAAATGCCTGCGCAGAGGTGAAAATACGGGCAATGTCTTCTTCCCGTCCTCCTGCCGTCCCAGCCGCCGAGCCTGGTGACCCGCTGCCCCGGCGCGCCGTGTTGCGCCGACCCGCCGCGCCGCCTGTTGCTTCTTCGTCACCCGCTGCGGCCACGTCCCGCGCCCCTGCGCCTGGTGCTGCCCGTGGCAATGCGCGGCCCGATGCGCGCCCGCCGTCTCGCCCTGCCGCTGCAGCACCCTCGGCACGCGGCAACGTGTGGCGAGCAGAGCCCGCGCCGCCGGCCGCCCCGCGTGGAGCCGCTTCTGCCAAGGGTGCCCGGCCGTCCGCCCCTGCTGCTCCCGTGCGCCCAGCGGTGCCGGTCAAGGCCACCGCAGCCGCTGCAGGCACCTCGCGCCTGAACAAGCGCATGGCCGAACTCGGCCTGTGCTCGCGCCGCGAGGCCGACGACTGGATCGCCCACGGCTGGGTCAAGGTCAACGGCGAGGTGGCGCCCATGGGCCTGCAGGTGCTGCCGGCCGACCGCATCGAAGTGGACAAGCGGGCCCAGGGCCAGCAGGAGCAGCAGGTCACCATCCTGCTGCACAAACCCATGGGCTACGTGAGCGGGCAGGCCGAGGACGGCCACACGCCTGCCGTGGCGCTGATCAACCCCCGCACCCACTGGCGCGACGACCCGGGGCGCATGCGTTTTTCGCCGCCGCAGTTGCGCGGCCTGGCGCCGGCCGGCCGGCTGGACATCGACTCCGTGGGGCTGCTGGTGCTCACGCAGGATGGGCGCGTAGCGCGCCAGCTGATCGGCGAGGACTCCACCGTGGACAAGGAGTACCTGGTGCGCGTGCAGTACGGGGATGTGGCGCTCGACGTGCAGGCGGCGTTTCCGCCTGCACAGCTGGCGCGCCTGTGCCATGGGCTGGAGCTCGATGGCCAGCCGCTCAAGCAGGCCCGGGTGGAGTGGCAGAACCCCGAGCAGCTGCGCTTCGTGCTCACCGAGGGCAAGAAGCGCCAGATCCGCCGCATGTGCGAGCAGGTGGGCCTCAAGGTGGTGGGGCTCAAGCGCATCCGCATCGGGCGGGTGACGCTGGGCAACCTGCCCGTGGGGCAATGGCGCTACCTGTTGCCGCACGAGCAATTCTGAGAGGCTGAGAGTCTTTCATCCATGCCTGCTGTGCACGCCAAAACACCCTGGCTCGTCGTTGCAAATGCTCGCCATAGCCCGAGCTATGGCTGTGCTTTGCGCCTAGATCCAGTGCGTTTTGACGCGCCCTTCGGACACGGCTAAAAAATTCTCAGCCTCTGAGTCCCGCGCGGCTCCAGCCATTTTTCATTGACCGGAGCCAGCCATGCCATCCAAACCCTCCCCCGCGCGTGCCTTGCGCCAGTTGCGTCCCTCCGACCTGCGGGGGGTGGCCCGCCTGGCCACCCAGGCCACGGCCAGCATCAGCCGCGTGGCTGAAGGGGTGCACCAATCGGTGCTGGGCACGATGGGCCTGCCGGGAGGCCCCACGCCGGGCCGCACGCGCGGCCTGACCGGCATGGTCTATGGCAGCGTGCGGGGCATCACCAGCCTGGTGGATGCCGGCCTGCAGGCAGCCTTGGTGCGGCTGGAGCCGTTCATCATGGGCGTGCCCGAAGAGGCGCAGGCGGTGCCGCGCGAGCGCCAGGCTGTGCTGGCCGCGCTCAATGGCGTGATGGGTGACCGCCTGGCGGAGGATGGCAACCCGCTGGCCACCTCCATGGGCTTTTTTCAGCAGGGCCGGCCGCTGGATCCGGTAGCCCTGGGGGCGGCGGGCACGGCATCGGTCCACCTGCTGGTGCTGGTGCATGGCCTGTGCATGAACGACCTGCAGTGGGAGCACGAGGGCCATGACCATGGCGCGCACCTGGCGCAGGCGCTGGGCTGCACGCCTGTGTACCTGCGCTACAACACCGGGCTGCACACCTCCACCAATGGTGCCGAGCTGGCGCGCCAGTTGCAGACCCTGGTGGCGGCCTGGCCGGTGCCGGTCACGCAACTGAGCATCGTGGGCCACAGCATGGGTGGGCTGGTGGCACGCAGCGCCTGCCAGCAGGCCGAGCAGGCGGGCCTGCCCTGGCGCGGCCTGTTGCGCCACCTGGTGTGCCTGGGCACGCCGCACCATGGCGCGCCGCTGGAGCGTGCCGGCCACTGGGTGGATGCGCTGCTGGGCAGCACCCCGTACTCGCGCCCCTTCGCCCGCCTGGCCCAGCTGCGCAGCGGCGGCATCACCGACCTTCGCTATGGCCATGTGCTGGATGCCGACTGGCAGGGGCGCGATCGTTTCCGCAAGAGCCCGGATGTGCGCACCCACCTGCCATTGCCTGAGGGGGTCTTGTGCTGTACCGTTGCCGCAACGCTGGCAGCCCAGCGCAGCCCGGTGGCGGAGCGGTTGGTGGGCGACGGCCTGGTGCCGCTGCACAGCGCCCTGGGCTGGCATGATGACCCTGCGAGGCGCCTGGCGTTTGCCGCAGCGCAGCAGTGCGTGGTACACCGGGTGGGCCACCTGCAATTGCTGGGCAATGTCCGTGTGGCGCGGCAACTGGCGCTTTGGCTCGCACCGGCAGGCTGAACACCAGTGCCGGCTGTCGCCTTTATTTGTGCTCGCGCGCCAACTGGGGCGCGGGCATTGCTACCATCGTGCCATTCGCGCCGCATGTAACAAGGAGAAACGCAGTGAGCGACAAAAAATACCGCCTCGTGACCCGCAGCGACTTTGACGGCCTGGTGTGTGCCGTGCTGCTCAATGAGCTGGACCTGATCGATGACATCACCTTCGTGCACCCCAAGGACATGCAGGACGGCAAGGTACCGATCACCGAACGGGACATCACCACCAACCTGCCCTACGTGCCTGGCGCGCATCTGGTGTTCGACCACCATGAATCTGAAACCGTCCGCAACTCGGGGCGGCGCGACAGCAACCACATCATCGAGGCGCATGCGCCCTCGGCGGCACGCGTGGTCTACAACCACTATGGTGGCAAGGCGGCGTTTCCACGCATCACCGACGAGATGATGGCGGCGGTGGACCAGGCAGACTCGGCCCAGTACTCGCGCGAGGACATCCTGAACCCCGAGGGCTGGGTGCTGCTCAATTACCTCATGGATTCGCGCACCGGCCTGGGGCGCTTCCGCGAGTTCCGCATCAGCAACTACGCGCTGATGATGGACCTCATCAAGTACTGCCGCGACCACACCATCGAAGAGATCCTGGCGCTGCCCGACGTGCAGGAGCGCGTGGCGCTCTACCGCGAGCACGCGCCCAAGGCCAAGGATCAACTGCTGCGCTGCGCCATCAAGATCAGCAACCTGGTGGTGCTGGACCTGCGCGACGAGGAGACCATCTGGGCGACCAACCGCTTCATGATCTACGCGCTGTTCCCTACGGCCAACATCTCCATCCACATGATGTGGGGGCTGCAAAAGCAGAACACCGTGCTGGCCACCGGCAAATCCATCCTGGACCGCAGCAGCCAGACCCATGTGGGCAACCTCATGCTGGAGTTCGGCGGTGGCGGCCATGCCGCCGCAGGCACCTGCCAGGTGGCCAATGACAAGGCCGACAACATCCTGCAAGCGCTGATTCAGCGCATCACGCTCGACCGCTAAGGTGGCCTGGCGAGGGGAGGGGCTGAGTGCCGCGCTCCCTGCGCCCTTCGGTCAATCTTCGCCGAAGAGAACCCGGTACAGGGCTGCGCCCAGCAGGGCGCCAACCAGGGGTGCGGCCCAGAAGACCCACAGCTCCGACAGCGCATAACCCGGGCCGAACAGGGCCGGGCCGGTGCTGCGCGCCGGATTGACCGAGGTGTTGGTCACCGGGATCGAGATCAGGTGGATCAGCGTCAGGCACAGGCCAATCGCCAGCCCGCCCACCCCTTCGGCTGCCCGGCGCGAGGTGGCGCCCAGGATCACGATGAGGAACACGGCCGTGAGCACCACTTCGGTCACCACGGCGGCCATCAGGCCGTAGCCGCCGGGGGAGTGCTCGCCATAGCCGTTGGTGGCAAATCCGCCGATGTCGGCCCCGGGCTTGCCGGTCGCGATCAGGTAGAGCGCGCCTGCCGCCACGATGGCGCCCAGCACCTGGGCGGCGATGTAGCCTGGCAGTTCGGCCGCCTTGAACCGGCCCCCGATGACCAGGCCGACCGACACTGCCGGGTTGAAATGCCCGCCGGAGATGGGCCCCAGTGCATAGGCGCCCGTGAGCACCGTGAGGCCGAACGCCAGGGAAACGCCCAGGAAGCCGATGCCCAGCTGGGGGAACGCGGCGGCCAGCACGGCGCTGCCGCAGCCGCCGAACGTAAGCCAGAAAGTACCGAGGAACTCGGCAGACCATTTTTGCAGGGAGGTGGGCATGGGGGATTCCAAAGGCACGGCTGGCGGCACCCCGCCGCAGCACGCAGCACGGGTGCATCTTATGGCGGCAAAATAGGCAATACCAGCGCCAATGGCCCGCCAAATGTCAACAATGCGCGGTAAGCTCGCCGCCGGGCTGCGCTGGCCGGCGGGCATCCGCGCAGCGCCAGCCTTGAAATCGGCGGATACGCCCCGAGCTGAGCACCCGCGAACGTCCTTTGCACGCTGGCCTCTGGCGTGCCGACGGCGCTCCCCGAGACCGTTCGAAAGCAACTCCAAGACACCATGAGCAACAAACAAACCCTATCGTTCCAGGCCGAAGTGGCCCAGCTTCTGCACCTGGTCACCCACTCGCTGTACTCCAACCAGGAAATCTTCCTGCGCGAGCTGATCTCCAACGCCTCGGACGCCTGCGACAAGCTGCGCTTCGAGGCCCTGAACAACAATGCCTTGTACGAAGACGCGCCCAACCTCGAAGTGCGGGTGTCCTTCGACCAGGCCGCCAAGACGCTGACCATCACCGACAACGGCATCGGCATGACGGCGCAGGAAGCCATCGACCACCTGGGCACGATCGCCAAGAGCGGCACCAAGGACTTCATGGGCAAGCTCTCGGGCGACCAGAAGGCCGATGCGCAGCTCATCGGCCAGTTCGGCGTGGGCTTTTACTCCGGCTTCATCGTCGCCGACAAGATCACTGTGGAGTCGCGCCGTGCCGGCGTGCCGGCCGAAGAGGGTGTGCGCTGGACCAGCGGCGGCACCGGGGACTTCGAGGTGGAGGCCATCAACCGTGCCGAGCGCGGCACCAGCATCATCCTGCACCTGCGCGACGATGCCGAGGAATACCTCAACGCCTGGAAGCTCAAGTCCGTCATCGCCAAATATTCGGACCACATCAGCCTGCCCATCCTGATGGAAAAGGAAGAGTGGAAGGACGGCGAGCTGATCAACCCCGCAGACGAGAGCGGCGGGCGCCAGCCCGGCGGCATGGCCAAGACCGGCGAGTGGGAAACCATCAACAAGGCCAGCGCCCTGTGGACCCGCCCCAAGAAGGACATCAGCGAAGAGCAGTACCAGGAGTTCTACAAGGCCATCAGCCACGACCACGAGGCCCCGCTGACCTGGGCGCACAACCGCGTGGAAGGCAACACCGAGTACACGCAACTGCTGTACATCCCCGCCAAGGCGCCGTTCGACCTGTGGAACCGCGACAAGAAGGCCGGCGTGAAGCTCTACGTCAAGCGCGTGTTCATCATGGACGACGCCGAGGCGCTGATGCCCACCTACCTGCGCTTCGTCAAGGGCGTGATCGACTCGGCCGACCTGCCCCTGAACGTGAGCCGCGAGCTGCTGCAGGAAAGCCGCGACGTGCGCGCCATCCGCGAAGGCTCGACCAAGCGCGTGCTGTCCATGCTCGAAGACCTGGCCAAGCACGACAAGCATGAAGCCGCCGCCGCCGGTGCCGACGGTGTGACCGACGTGGTCGATGCCGACGACCAGGCCAAGGAAGGCAAGTACAGCGCGTTCTACGCCGAATTCGGCTCGGTGCTCAAGGAAGGCCTGGGCGAGGATTTTGGCAACCGCGAGCGCCTGGCCAAGCTGCTGCGCTTTGCCAGCACCACCAGCGACACCGCCAGCGTCAGCTTCGCCGACTACAAGGCACGCATGAAGGACGGCCAGGAGGCCATCTACTACATCACCGCCGACACCCTGGCCGCAGCCAAGAACAGCCCGCAGCTCGAAGTCTTCAAGAAGAAGGGCATCGAAGTGCTGCTGATGACCGACCGCGTGGACGAGTGGGCGCTGAACTACCTCAACGAGTTCGATGGCACCCCGCTGCAAAGCGTGGCCAAGGGCGCGGTGGACCTGGGTTCGCTGCAGGACGAGGCCGAGAAGAAGGCCGCCGAAGAGGCCGCCGAGGCCTTCAAGCCCCTGCTGGCCAAGCTCAAGGAGGCCCTGAAGGACAAGGCCGAGGACGTGCGCGTGACCACGCGCCTGGTCGACTCACCGGCCTGCCTGGTGGTCCAGGACGACGGCATGAGCACCCAGCTGGCGCGCATGCTCAAGCAGGCCGGCCAGCAGGCACCCGAGTCCAAGCCCGTGCTGGAGGTGAATGCCGAGCATGCCCTGGTCAAGAAGCTCGAAGGCAGCGTGCATTTTCATGACCTGGCGCACATCCTGTTCGACCAGGCCCTGCTGGCCGAGGGCGGCCTGCCTGCCGACCCAGCGGCCTACGTCAAGCGCGTGAACGCCTTGCTGGTGTGATGCCTGCGCGTGCAGCTGCCCCGGGCGGCTGCACCGACAGGCGTCCGGGGCGCCTTGGAGAGTGGCGTCGCCGTCACTCTTCCTTTGCTTTGGCCATGATGCGGGCATGGACGGCGTCGCGCTCGGTCGGTGCCGCATCGATCAACTGCTTGAGCAAACCGTCGGGCAGCTCGGTGTACTGGCGGCGGTCGTTCTTGACCGGCACATTGCGCCAGCCCGACAGCACCATCCAGCTCCAAAGGTCGCGCGAGATGGGCTCGGTGACCGTCATCTTGACGTCGCCACGGATGATGGCGATCCCCACTGCAGGCACGCTGCCCACGGGGGCCGGCTTGCGTTGCTGGCGGATCGAGAGAAGGTTGCGGAACAGGTCTTTCATGGGACTGGCCAGTGTGCAATAGCAAAGATGGCTTCAAGCATATACGAGGCCCGCTCGGGCCCCAAGCGCCAATGGTCCTTTCCCCGGTCGCAAGACTGGCTGCATTTCCAGCGCTTGCGCACGGATCTGGCCCTGCATCGCCCTGCGCGATGCGCCTTCTTCAGGCGCTCAGCGGCTCCTCGCCCATGGCTTCGCATTGCTCGATCAGCATGTCCACCTGGCCGCGCCAGTAGTCGCTGCTGCCGAACCAGGGAAAGGTGGCCGGGAAGATCGGGTCCTCCCAGCGCCGCGCCAGCCAAGCGCTGTAGTGGATCAGGCGCAGTGTGCGCAGCGGCTCGACCAGGGCCAGCTCGCGCCGGTCGAAGCTGCGGAACTGCTCGTAGCCTTCGATCAGGGCACTGAGCTGCTGCGTGCGCTGGCGCCGGTCGCCGGACAGCAGCATCCAAAGATCCTGCACGGCCGGGCCCATGCGCGCGTCGTCCAAGTCCACGAAGTGCGGACCGCCGCCGGGCAGGTCGGTCGGCGTCCAGAGGATGTTGCCGGGGTGGCAGTCACCATGCAGGCGGATGGCCTTGGCATTCTGCAGGCTGCTGGCCGCCACCAGCGCAAGCGCCTTCTCGCACTGCTCGCGCCAGGCCGATTGCATGTCCAGCGGAATCATGTCGTGGCCCAGCAGCCAGTCGCGCGATGCCGTGCCAAAGCCCTGCAGGTCCAGCGCAGGGCGGTGCGTGAAGGGCCGGGCCGAGCCCACGGTGTGGATGCGGGCCAGAAAGCGGCCGATCCACTCGAGCACCTCGAAGTCGTCGAGCTCGGGCCCGCGCCCGCCGCGCCAGGGGCTCACGGAAAAGGCAAAGCCGCCGTGGGTGTGCAGGGTGCTGCCGTTCAGTGCCATCGGGCCCACGGCCGGCACCTCGGCCGCCATCAGTTCGGCGGCAAAGGCATGCTCTTCGAGGATCTGGGCGTCCGTCCAGCGACTGGGGCGGTAGAACTTGGCCACCACGCGCTGGCCGTCTTCGAGCGAAACCTGGTAGACACGGTTCTCATAGGACGACAGGGCCATGAGCCGGCCGTCTCCGTACAGGCCCACGCTGGCCAGTGCGTCGAGCACCTGGTCCGGCGTCAGGCGCGCGTAGGGGTGCAGGTCAGAGGCGCTGGGGGCGGCGGTGGGGTCGGTCGGGGGCAGTCGGTTCATGCCCCATTGTCCCCCGCGCTGGAGCCCCCGCCGATCAGGAGGGCTGAAGGCTGGCCATGTGGCCGCTGCGGGGGTCGCCCCCGCCCGCCAGAACGGTGGCAAACAGCGCCTGTGCGGCATCGGGGCCCCGGTGCTGCTGCACCTGCAGCCAGGGGGTGGGCGGCGCCTGCACGGCTGCGGCAAAGGCCTGCCAGGCAGCCACGAGCCGCTCGTTGAGCACCTGCGCGCCCCAGTCGTCGCGGCGCTTCTTGATCTGTGCGGGGGCAAAGAACATGGTCGGGCGCGGGCCGGGCAACTGGCCGGCGCCGCCCAGGTCGTTCACATGGCTGGCGCCCACGGCGCAGCTGTAGGCCAGCGCGGAAAAGCGCTGGTGGATGGCCTCGCGCACGGCCACGCTGCCGGCAAAGTCGATGTAGATGCAGGGCGTGGCAGCCTCGATCTGCTCCTGCGCGTCGTAGGCCACCACCCGGTCGTAGCAGCCCAGGCTTTCGCAGAAGGCCACATTGCCGGGCGAGGTCAGGCCAATCACCTCCAGGCCGCCCCGCTGCGCGAGCTGGAAGGCAGTGCCGTAGGCCGTCTTGCTCGATGCGCTGGACAGCAGCAGGCGCTTGGCACCGAAGAACTGCTGGTCGGCCATGAAGTCGTCGATCAGCCAGGAGGTGATGAACAGCGGGCGCAGCAGTGCCTGGATCTCCTCGGAGTCGGGCGTGTAAAACGGATCGGTGCGGGTGCGTACGTACTGGTTGTACACCGCGTGCAGGCTGGCACGGTGGGCTGCGCCGTCGTAAAAGCCTGCCGGGGTCAGCCGTGCGGGCGTGAGCACGGCGTGGGTGGACATGGGCCAGTAGCCGTAGAGCCGCTCGCCCACAGCCACGCCAGGGTGCAGGGACTGGACCACGTCGCCGAAGCCCCACACAGGCACGATGCCCCAGCCCGTCTCGTCCGATGGAAAGAACTGCCAGTAATTGAGCATGCCGCCCAGTGCGGCATAGGTGATGTTGTTGGCCGTGAGCGCAAAGCGCTCGACGCGCACGCGCACCTGGCCATCGGCCAGAGGAACTTCCTGGGTGGTGCGCAGGGCGGTGTGGGCCAGGGCATCCTGGCGCACGAGGAGGGTGGTGGTGCTCATGGCCGCACGCTAAACGAATCTGCCAATGCGTTCAAGCAGGCGTCGGCGCATGCGCGACACACGGGTGCACCGCCCCATGGAAAAAGGCCCGCCAGCAAGGCCGGCGGGCCTTTGTTCAGGGCCGCGGCCCTGGTAGCGGTGGTGCGTCTCAGGCGTTGCGGGCCTTGGGTTTGTCCAGTGTCAGCACCAGCGCCAGGGCGATCAGTGCGGGCAGGGCCTGGGTGAAGAAGATCTTGGGCACGGCGGTGGCACCGCCGTAAACCCCGGCCACGATCACGCAGGCCAGAAAGAAGATCTTGAACACCCGGTTGTTGGTGGCGAGGCCGAAGATGAGGCCCGCCGCCAGAAACCCGTTGTACAGGCCCTGGTTGGCGGCCAGCGTCACGGTGGCGTCGGCCAGCTCCTGGGTCAGGTTGAAGGTCTTCAGCCCCAGCGGCTTGTTCCAGAAGAACATCTCCAGCACCAGGATGTACACATGCTCGATGGCCACCAGGGCCACCGCGATGCGGGGAATCAGCAGCCGGGCCACCGATTACACCAGCGTGATGGTCACGTCGATGTTGCCGCGCGTGGCGTTGGAGTAAGGGCAGACCTGGTGGGCTGCGTCCACCAGCTTCTGGGCCGTGGCGGGGTCCAGGCCAGGCAGGCTGATTTTCAGGCGGGCAGCGATGCCATAGGCGTTCGGGATCGGGCCCAGGTCGACTTCGGCGTCGATGGACACGTCCTGGGGCACGGGGATGCCGATCTTGCCGCCGACAGCCTTCATGGCGCCGATGAAGCAGGCTGCGTAGCCCGAGGCGAACAGCTGCTCGGGGTTGGTGCCGGTGCCGGACGTGCCAGGCGAGGACAGCTTGACATCCAGCCGGCCATCGTCGGTCTTGGCGGCGCCGTCACGGCCACCGGTCACGTGGGCCTTGGCGGTGTAGAGGACTTTTTCGAGTTGCGTCATGGTGTCTTCCTTTGCAGTGGATGAATGTCCTGAATGCGGACGGGGTGGGAAAGAAAAAAGTCAGCGCGGCGGCTGGATCCGATCGCGGAAGGTCTTGAGCTGCCCGGTCAGGGCGGTCAGCTCGGGCAGGGTGCACTGGCTGCTTTCGAGTACGCAGGGCGGAATGGCCTCGGCCTTGTCGCGCAGCGCCCGGCCCGGGGCCGTGAGGCTGATGCGCACGCGGCGCTCGTCCTGGGCATCACGGATGCGGGCGATCAGGCCCGAGGTTTCCAGGCGTTTGAGCAGCGGGGTGAGCGTGCCCGAGTCGAGGAACAGGCGCTCGCCCAGTTCGGAGACGGTCACGCCATCCTGCTCCCACAGCACCAGCATCACCAGGTACTGGGGGTAGGTCAGGCCCACGGTTTCGAGCAGCGGCTTGTACAGCTTGGTCATCGCCAGCGAGGCGGAATACAGCGCGAAGCACACCTGGTTGTCCAGGCGCAGCAGGGCCGGGCTGGGGGTGTGGATGGAGGGGTTGCTGCGTGCCATGGGATGAATTGTGCAGCGGAATTGAATTGCGCGCAATTGAATTGTGTAATCTTTTGTTGCTGGGTCGGTCTTGTCGCGGGGTGCAGCCCGTTTCAGTTGAAGCTGTTATTCACGCACGGCGCAGGTGCGCGCGCAAGGCCATGGTGGCAACCATCCGTGACAGGCCCATTGCCGGATTGGCCTTCAGCGACCCGAGAAGCGGGCAGGGCGCTTCTCGACGAAGGCGCGCACGCCCTCCGCCGCATCCTCGCTGTTGGCCAACTGCTTCTGCACCGGGATGAAATCGGCCACCGCGGCCGCCTGGCCCTGCTCGATGGCCTTGAGCACGTTGAGCCGGGTGGCCACCACGGCCATCGGGGCCTGGGCCTCGATGCGCCGGGCGATGGCCAGGGCTTCGTCAAGCACCTGGGCTGCTGGCACCACTTTCTGTACGAAGTTCAGGCGCAGCGCCTCGGCGCTGCCGAATTCGTCGGCGGTCAGCAGGTGCAGCAGGGCATTGCCGGTGCCGGCGCGCTCGGCCATGCGCAGCGTGGCGCCGCCCGTGGCCATGATGCCGCGCTGCACCTCCATCTGCGCAAAGCGGCAGTCATCCGCCGCAACCACGATGTCGGCGCCCAGCATGAGCTCGATGCCCACCGTGAAGCAGATGCCCTTGACCGCCACCACCATGGGCTTGGTGCGGCGCCGGTAGCCTGGCAGGCCGTAGTCGTGGGGCTCCACCATGCCTTCGGGAATGGCTTTTTCGCCGCGCTGCATGTAGGCGCTCACGGCCGGCAGGTCCAGCCCCGCCGTGAAGTGGTCGCCAAAGGCATGCAGCACACCCACGCGCAGTGCCGGGTCGTCGTCCAGCCGGGTATAGGCCTCGGCCAGCTGGCGGAACATGGGCGGTGTCCAGCCATTGCGCTTGGCCGGCCGGTTGATGCCGATCAGCAGGACATGGCCGAGCACCTGGGTATCGATGCAGCCTTCGGCCGGGGGCGTGGTGGGGGTGATGCTGGTCATGGGCGCGAATGTCTCCTTGCCCCTGATTGAAAACCCGATGGAATGGTTGCGCCGTCGCCGCGGGGACAGCGCGCCCGGGACCGTCAGTAGGTATAGACGCCCTGGCCCGTCTTGCGGCCCAGGCGGCCGGCGGCCACCATTTCCTTGAGCAGCGGGCAGGGGCGGTACTTGCTGTCGCCGAATTCGGTGAGGTAGACGTCCATCACGGCCAGGCACACGTCCAGGCCGATCATGTCGGCCAGCGCCAGCGGGCCGATGGGCTGGTTGCAGCCGAGCTTCATGCCGGCGTCGATGTCCTCGGGCGTGGCCAGGCCTTCGGCCAGCACGAAGAAGGCCTCGTTGATCATGGGCACCAGGATGCGGTTGACCACGAAGCCGGGCGCGTTCTTCACGGTGATGGGGCTCTTGCCAAGGGCTTCCGCCAGCGCCTTCACGGCGTCGTGCGTGGCATCGCTGGTCTGCAGGCCACGGATGATCTCCACCAGCGCCATCATGGGCACGGGGTTGAAGAAGTGCATGCCGATGAAGCGGTCCGCACGCGAGGTGGCGGCGGCCAGCTTGGTGATGGAGATCGACGAGGTGTTCGACGCGATCAGCACCTCGGGCGCCAACAGCGCATCCACCTGCTTCAAGATCTTGAGCTTGAGCTCGTAGTTCTCGGTGGCGGCCTCGATCACCAGTTGCGCTGCCTTGAGGTCCTCGTAGCTGGTGGAGACCTTGATGCGCGCCAGCGCCGCAGCCTTGTCGGCTGCCGTGATCTTGTCCTTCTTGATCAGGCGGTCCAGGCTGCCGGCCACGGTGGCCAGGCCTTTTTGCACTGCAGCATCGGAGATGTCCACCATCACCACGTCGATGCCCGAGACCGCGCAGGCCTGTGCAATGCCGTTGCCCATGGTGCCCGCGCCGATGATGCCAACCGTTTGAATCGTCATATAGAGAGCTCTCTTCAAAGTGAAACAGACGGGCAGCATGGTAAGCCGAATCGCACGCCCGTTCGGTTATGGTCTGTCGGGTCCCGGCGCGGCAAAGGCTTTGCGCAGGGCCTGGAGACAAAAACATGTTGTTCGACTACATCGTGATCGGGGGCGGCTCCGCCGGCTCCGTGCTGGCCGGCCGGCTCACCGAAGACCCCGCCGTGCGCGTATGCCTGCTCGAAGCCGGCCCCGCCGACAAGAGCGTGCTCATCCACTGCCCGGCGGGCCTGGCCGTGATGGCCAAGTTCGAGCTCAACGGCTGGGGCCAGAACACCACCCCACAGGCCGCGCTCAATGGCCGCCAGGGCTACCAGCCGCGCGGCAAGGTGCTGGGGGGATCGAGCTCCATCAACGCCATGGTCTACATCCGCGGCCAGCATGCCGACTACGACCACTGGGCTGCGCAGGGCAACCCCGGCTGGGGCTGGGAGGACGTCAAACCCTATTTTCTCAAGGCCGAGCACAACGAGCGCGGTACCGATGCCTGGCATGCACAGGGCGGGCCGCTCAACGTGGCCGACCTGCGCTCGCCCAACCGGTTCAGCCAGTTCTTCAACGAGGCCGGCGTGCAGGCCGGCCACCCGCACAACACCGACTTCAACGGCGCCACGCAGGAAGGCGTGGGCATGTATCAGGTGACGCACAAGAACGGCGAGCGCCACAGCGTGGCCAAGGGCTACCTCACGCCCCACCTGGCGCGCAGCAACCTGCAGGTGGTCACCGGCGCGCACGCCACGCGCATTCTGTTCGAGGGCCAGCGTGCCGTGGGTGTGGAGTACCGCCAGGCCGGGGCGCTGCACAAGGTGCGCGCCAGCCGCGAGGTGCTGCTCAGCGCCGGCGCGCTGCTCTCGCCGCAACTGCTCATGCTCTCGGGCGTGGGGCCAGGCGCGCACCTGCAGCGCCATGGCATCCCGGTGCTGCACGACCTGCCGGGCGTGGGCCAGCACCTGCATGACCATCCTGACGTGGTGCAGGTGTTCAATGCGCCAGAGCTCAAGGACCTGTTCGGCATTTCACCTGCGGGCATGTGGAGCCAGTTGCTCGGCGTGCTCGAATGGCGCCGCAGCCGCACCGGCATGCTGACCACCAACTTCGCCGAGGCCGGGGGCTTTATCAAGAGCGAGCCGGCCGAGACCGCACCCGACCTGCAACTGCACTTCGTGATCGGCAAGCTGGTGGACCATGGCCGCAAGACGGTGCTGGGCCATGGCTATTCAGCCCACGTGTGCCTGCTGCAACCGCGCAGCCGGGGCACGGTGGCGCTGGCGACCAAGGACCCGGTGGCCCTGCCGCTGGTGGACCCGCGCTTCCTGGAGGACGCGGACGACATGCAGCGCATGGTGCGCGGCTTTCAGCGCCTGCGCGACATCCTGGCGCAGCCGGCGCTGGCACGCTTCGGCGCGCGCGAGCTGCCGGCATCGGCCGGTGCGCAGACCCCCGCGCAGATCGAGCAGTTCATCCGCCAGTACGCCGACACCATCTACCACCCGGTGGGCACCTGCCGCATGGGGCCAGGGCCGCTCGATGTGGTGGATGCGCAGCTGCGCGTGCACGGACTGCAGGGCCTGCGCGTGGTGGACGCCTCCATCATGCCGCGCATCGTGAGCGGCAACACCAACGCGCCCACGGTGATGATCGCCGAGAAGGCCGTGGACATGCTGCGCGCTGCGGCGTGATGGATGTCACGCCCTGGATTGGCGCAGGGCGCTGAAAGCGGAAATTCTTCACAGGCGAAATCGCAGTGCTTTCCTAGACTTCTTTCATCGGCTGCGGATGCATGGTGCATCCGGCCGGACACCGCCAGAACTCTCCTGCAGGCGGTGTGGCAACGCCCCGCAAGGGCAGCATGAAAGAAGAGCAAAGCGATGAACATCGACCCCCGCGAAATCTCGGCCCTGATCTCGGCCCATACCGACCCTTCGGCACAACCCGGCGCGCCGCGCATGGACATGTATGCCGGCATCCACAAGGCCCTGCGCGCCGTGATGGCCCACACCCTGCTGGCCCTGGGCCGCATGGACGTGACCGATGAGGAGGAATTCGCCAGCCACTGCGAACGTGTGATGGACCTGCTGGACCTGTGCCGCTCGCACCTGCAGCACG
Source organism: Acidovorax sp. LjRoot118 (assembly GCF_964253575.1). Taxonomy (NCBI): domain Bacteria; kingdom Pseudomonadati; phylum Pseudomonadota; class Betaproteobacteria; order Burkholderiales; family Comamonadaceae; genus Acidovorax; species Acidovorax sp. LjRoot118. Next base: position 5,599,860 of record NZ_CAXURB020000001.1, on the reverse strand, counting down.
AAAACACCTTCGTGCACACGGCCATCGAAGCCCGTGCACCGGGCGCGGCCCGCGTGCTCGAAAGCGAGCATGTTGAGCACGAGGCCGCCATCGCCGCATTGGCTGCTGGCATCACGCAGCTGCTGGGCTGTGCGCGTGCCGCGCGGCCCGTGGCCACCCAGGCGCTGTACCGCCAGCTGGCGCTGTTCATCGCCCACAACTTCGAGCACATGCATGCCGAGGAAACCGCCCACAACAGCGTGCTCTGGGCGCACTACAGCGACTCGGAACTGGTGGAGGTGCACAACGCCCTGGTCGCCTCCATCCCGCCCGAGGAGATGATGGCCATCCTGCGCTGGCTGGTGCCCTTCATGTCGCCGCCCGAGCGCACGGCCCTGCTGGCCGACATGCGCGCCCACGCCCCGGCACCTGTGTTCACCGGCGTGCTCCACAGCGTGAAGCCCCATCTCACGCCCTACGAATGGATCAAGCTGATGCGCAGCCTGGGCATGTCCTGCGAGATCGCGCCGCCGTACTGAGCCCGGCGGTGCGGGGCGGTCAGTCCGCTGCGGCTTCGGTCGGCGCGTAGCACCAGCGGTTGCGGCCGTTGCGCTTGGCCTCGTACAGGCCGGCGTCGGCGTGGGCGATCAGCTCATCCACGCCTCGCCCGTGGTCAGGGAAATGCGACAGGCCGATGCTGGTGCCGATGTCCGCGCCGCCGACGGCGAGCTGAAAGCGGTCGGTCAGCGCCGCCACCATGCGGTTTGCCACGCTCTGTGCGTCTTCGGCGCTGGCGCCGGGCAAGACGCACAGGAACTCGTCGCCGCCCAGGCGTGCCAGGGTGTCGCCTTCGCGCAGGCAGCCGCGCAGGCGCTGCGTCACCAGGCACAGCAGTTCGTCGCCCGCTGCATGGCCCATGGTGTCGTTGACATGCTTGAACTTGTCCAGGTCAAGGAACAGCACCGTGAGCAGCCCCTGGCGCGTGTTGGCATCGGTCAGCGCCTGGCGCAGCCGGTCGCGCGCAATCATGCGGTTGGGCAGGCCGGTCAGCGGGTCCAGGTTGGCGGCCTCCAACTCGCGGCGGGTCTCGTCCAGGTCGGAGATGCGGCATTCGAGTTCGAACTCGCGCGCCTCCAGCTTGACCACCATATGGGCGAAGGCCTCGGTCAGTCGGGCCTGAACGCTTTCCTCGGGGCGCTCGCCGGTCATGTCCATGAGCGGCCCGATGGCGCGCAGGTCCCCCTGCTGGGCGATGCGCTGCATGATGTCGCACAGGCGTTGCAGGAAGGCGTCGTCGGTCTCGGCAGGGGTCACAGGGTGTTCTCCTCGTGGCGGCAGGCAGCATGTGCGTGGCTGCTGCAGGCGCGTGCCAGCGCAAAAAATCACAGCAACAACGGCATGTTTGGGTGTTACAAAAAGCGCAAAGCGAGGCGCACAAACGACAGCCCCGCGACGGACACGATGATACGCTCGTACACTTGTTAACAATCTAGGGCCTGTCAGCAGGCCCTACCGTGACTGCGCCGCCCCAGCGGCCGGCAGGCAACGCGATACCGTGACCTCGTTGACCTCACCGTCGCGCCGATACTCGAAACGATCTGCCAACCTCTGCACGAAATGCACGCCCAGGCCACCTATGTCCCGATCATCGAGCGAGGCCCCCACGTCGGGCGCCGCCAAGGTGGTGGGATCGAATGCCCGCCCATGGTCGCGCAACACGGCCTGCAGCCGGGCCGGCGCATCAAAGCGCACATGCACCTCCACCAGGCCGCCCTGTCCCGCATAGCCATGCATGGCCACATTGGTCAGCAATTCGTCGAGCATCAGTCCAAAGGACGAAGCCAGGGGCATCGGCACCCCATTGTCATCCGCCCAGGCCTCCAGCCGCTCGAAGAAAAAGGGAAGCTCGGCAACGGTGCCGTGCAGGGTCTGCTGCCATTCGAGCGGTGGATTCATAGATGTCTGCGCGCTGAAACCTTGGGCTGCTTCTGCGGGCGCTGTCTGCGCCGCAGTCCGGTGGGTCGCCGAAGCATTGTGGCATGAGCCGGACCATGCCAACGCTTTCGTCGCCCTCAGCACCCCAGGCCGCCGGCACCGCCGTCGCGGCAAGGCCCACACTCGCTGCGCTGTGGGAACTCGCCGGACTGTGGCTGCTCATCGTGCTGGCCGGCATCGCACTGATCACCAGCCTGCTGCTGGACGTGCGCGCGCAAGAAGAAGCGCAGATAGAGCGCTCGCGCCTGTCGCTGACGCTGGTGGAACTGCAGGAGGCCATCGAGGGCGACCTCGGGCTGGGCTTTGACCTGCCCGACCACCGCGGCGTCCAGCCCCGGCTGGAGCGTGCCTTGGCCAGCGACACCCAGCTTTACGCCATCGACGTGGTAGACCGCGCGGGCATTGCCCTCTTCAGCACGGACCAGGGTGCCATCGGTGAGGCGCTACAGCCCCGTGCGGCACGCGCGGCCGAGGCCGGCGCGCGCCAGGACCGCATCTGGAGCGCAGCGCTCCCGGGAGAGGCCATCATGGGCCTTCCCCTGCACAACGCCTTCGGCGAGGTCGTGGGCCACATCAGCGCCACGTATGCGACCCAGCCCGTGCGCTTTCGGCTCGCGGTGTGGCAGCCCGATGGGCAAACCCTCACGCTGGGCGCCATCGCGGTGCTGGTGCTGGCCATCGCAGGCCTGCTGGGCTGGCTGGCCACGCTCTGGGCCCTGCAACCGCAGTCGGCCCGGTTGCGCATCGAATGCCAGCGCTCGCAGACGCGGGCACTGGGGCGCAGTGCCCAGGTTCGCCAGCGCATGGACGAATGCCTGGTGCGCCTGGACGAAAGCGAGCGCTCCGAATGACCGCGCGCCGCGCTTTCGACCCCGCGACCCGCCTGGGCATCGCGGCCTTGGTGCTGCTGCTGCTGGCTGCCTGCGTCCTGTCCATCTACACCTATGACCAGTTGCGCGACCTGCGGGCCGCAAGCGACCGAACGCGTTCGCAGCTGATGGCCCAGTCGCTGAGCGTGCGCATCAGCCACGCCGTCGAATCCGGCATCCCGCTGCGCGGCCTGGTGGGCGTAGAGGCGCTGTTCCAGCAGCGCATGGCGTCGCAGCCCGACATCCATGCCGTGGCACTGGTGCTGCCCGACGGCAAGGTGCTCTGGGAGGTCACGCGCGACGCAGCCGCGGCAGGTGCCACGGCCGAGGCGCCTGTGCAGGTCCGTGGCGCTTCCGTGGCCACCCTGCGCCTGGCTTTGCGCGACAGCGGTGCCGCCGCCTTCGCCCGTGCCACGGCCGCCCTGCTGCTGCCTGCCATCGGGGTGCTGGCACTGCTGGCCTATCTGGCCGCGCGCTTTTCGCAGGCCCAGGGCATCGAGCTGCGCAACCATGCCGCCTGGCGCGCGCGCCGCGCCATCGCCCAGGGTCGCTACGACAACACCGTGGTGCTGCCGCAACGGCGCGGGTTCGACCTGCGGGTGCAGCAATTGGGCCATGCGGTGCGCGAGGTGCACGAAGGGCTGGTGCGCGTGCGCCGCCTCATCGCCTCGCTGCGCCAGACCGAACCCCAGCACGCGCGGCGCGAACGCCTGGACCAGTTGCTGGCCAAGGCCGAGGCCCATGACCGCTTCGCCGAACACGGTATTGCCCAGGTGCGGGTGGTCGCAGCAGAAGCGCAGGCGTTCTGGATCGCCCTGCTCGTGGCCTTGAGCGCGCTGGCGCTGCAGACCCTGTGGCTGCGCAGCCTGCACCTGCAAGGCGAAACACCCTGGCAGTGGCAGGGCCTGGCACCGGCCACTGCCGCCAGCCTGGCCGCCTTCTTCGTGGCGGGCACGGCGGCCTGGTCCGTGACACGCTGGCGCCGCTGGCCAGCGCCCACCGTGGTGCTGCCCGCCTGCATCGCCCTGTTGGCTACAGCCATGGCCTGCGCCAGCGGCCTGCCAGCGAGCCTGCCCTGGACCTTCGCCATGGCGGCGGGTGCCTGGCATGGCCTGGTGGTGGGCGCCGTGCTGGCCGCCTGCCAGGCCGTCGAACACGTGCCACGCACCCGGCCCGAATACGCGCACGCCCGACCCCGCTGGCGCGCCGCGACCTGGAGCGCCTGGACCGTCGCTGCCGTCTGGCTGGGCCCGGCGCTGGGCAGCCTGGCTCTGGACGCCTTGGGCATGCTGCAGGGAGCCTATGCGCTGCTGCTGCCCGCCGTGTGCGCGGGCTTTTTTGTGGTGCGCTGGAACGGACCGCGCAGCCCCTGGCGCAGCCGCACGGGGGTGCACGGCAACGCCCTGCCCGCAGCGGCCCGGCCCGCGGCCGACCGCACCAGGGCATTGGGCCAGTCCGGTGCCGCCGGCTTGCTGCTGGGCCTGGCGCTGGCCGCACATGCGCTGGGGCAGCCCCCCATTTGGGCACCCCTGCTGGGGCTGGGCGTGGCGGCCGGGCTGTTCCTGCGCGGGCGCATGCCGTCCCCGAGCATCCTGACCGCCGTGGCCGCCGTAGCCACCCTGCTGGCCTTGGCCATCGCCTCGGGTTGGCTGCCCACGGGCTGGTATCTGCAGGATGCGGCGCTGGTGCTGGCCGCCCTGCTGACCGGCGTCGCGCTGGGCCGCCTGGCGCGCACAGCCGAGGGCCAGGGCCGGCTGCCCGAGCTGTCGGCGGCCCAATGGGCCGCGATGGGCCTCGGCGCCGTGGTTGCCAGTGGCGCTCTGGGCGCCCACCTGCACGGCGGCTGGCCCTTGCTAGCGGCCGCGTTGCTGCTGCTGGTTTGCAGCAGGCACGCTCAGCGCGCCGCTGCGAGTGCGGTCCGCGCCTGGGGGCACCATGCACCTTAAGCACCGGCTGATCGCCATCCTGCTGGCCGCCATGGCCATGTTGGTCGCAGCCTTCGCCACGATGGGCTGGCTCAGCGACCAGCGCTGGTCGCAGCGTTACGACGAAGTGCTGCTGCAGAACCAGCGCATCGCCTGGGACAAGCTGCAGAACGAAAACCTTGACCGCCAGGACGTGCTGGCCCAGCAGCTGCTGGAGGATGCTGCTATCCGCGACCTTGCAGCGCAGGGTGCCGGGGCCCGCATCGACGCGCTGCTGGCAGCCGCGACTCGGCGCGCACCGGGCTTGCGCATCGATGTCTTCGACCGCCAGGGCACGCTGGTGGCCACCACCGAGCCCGGCATCGATCCGCAGCCGATGGCCGAAGTCCGGTGGGTGACCACCGCCAGTGGCCAGACCGGCACCGTGCGCGGGCTCAGCCAGGTGGCGGTGCGCCAGTACCAGTGGGTGGTGGTGCGCGGCTTCGACGGCGGCGCGCTGGCCGTGGGCCAGGACGTCGCCCCCAAGCTGTCCGAGCTGGCCACCTACCTGGGAGGTGACATCTTCCTGGCCAACATGCGCGGCGCCGAATCCGTAGGCACCCACGCGGGCGTGCTGGCCGCCACCGAGACGCCGATCCCCGTGCGCTCCAACCAGGCCGTCACCGTGCAGCTGGAAGACCACAACCGTGAACCACGCGCCCTGCGCATCGTCAGCCAGCCCGTGCGCAACCCCGATGCGCGCATCGTCGGCGCTCTGGTCTGGATGCAGGACGTGAGCGACAGGCACTACGCCGACCAGCTGTTCTCGCGCACCGCGCTGGCGGCGGCGCTGGCCTTCGCAGCGATGCTGGCGGCAGGCCTCGTGGTCTACCTGCGCCACGCGATGGAGCCGCTGGCGCGCTCGGTCGGCGTGCTCAACGCGCTGGCGCGCGGCGCCACCGATGCCTCGCTGGACCAGGGCGAGGAAGACGCCGAGGACGAGTCCGGAGAGATCGCGCGCGGCGTGGTGGCCATCCGCTCGGAACTGCTGAACCTCGAAACCCTGCGCCAGGAGCGCATCCGCACCCGCCAGCAACAGGAGCGCCTGATCCGCGACCAACTGCGCACCCTGGCCGACAGCCTGGACCTGGCCTCGCGCGAGGAGATCCTCGCGGCGCTCGGTTCGAGCGCCGAAACGCCGGTCAGCCACGCCTCGGCCGATGCCAGTGCCACGCCAACCAACCATTTGGCCGAACTCGCGGGGATCCTGGGCCGCATGTCCGGCCTGGTCACCAACCAGCAAAGCCGCCTGCTCAAGCTGCTGCGCGAGCTGCAGGCGGCGGTGGTGACCCAGGCCACCCTGGCCAGCCTGCAACAGGAGCTGGAGATCGCCCGCCAGATGCAGCTGTCCATCCTGCCGCGTTCGGCGCCCGACGTGGGGGAGGTCGACATCGCGGCCACCATGATCCCGGCCAAGGAAGTAGGGGGCGACTTCTACGACTATTTCCCGATCGACGACGAGCACCTGGCGGTGGTCGTGGCCGACGTATCGGGCAAGGGCGTGCCGGCCGCATTCTTCATGGCGATCTCGCGCACCCTGCTCAAGAGCAACGCACTGTTCCTGCGCGAACCCGGTGCCACCATCCGGGCCCTCAACGACCAGCTGTGCGCCGAAAACGACCAGATGATGTTCGTCACCGTGTTCTACGGCGTGCTGCACCTGCCTACCGGGCGGCTGGTTTACGTGAATGCGGGCCACAACCCGCCGGTGCGCCTGACCGGCACCAGCGCCGCGCTGTTCCCGCGCGGCAGGAACATGGCGCTGGCCGTGATGGAAGAGCAGGAATACACCGAGGGCGAGGTCACGCTGGCCCCCGGCGAAACCGTGGTGCTCTATACCGACGGCGTGACCGAAGCGACCAATGCGGAGAATGCGCTTTTTGGGGACGCCGCCCTGCTTGCGGCCATGAAAGCCATTGTCAGCGACCCCCGAGAGGTGGTCACGGCGCGCATTCCCGAGCAGCTCGTGCGTGCCGTGCGCGGCTTCGAGAACGGCGCCGCGCAGGCCGACGACATCACGGTGGTGGCAATGACCTACCGGGGGCGGCGGTTGTGACCGAGATGGCGCGCGTAGCGCAACGACACCGCACCGTCGGGTGCGCGCACTTCGCCCACGCAGGCGTAGCCGGCCAGCGCCGCCGCGCGCAGGGCCTCGTAGTCCAGGCTGGGCAGCAGCAACTCCCCCTCGGCCGCAAAGTCCATGCCCTGCTCAAGATCGATCATGGCCACGTGGCGGTGCAGGCCGTCGATCATGCCGGTCCAGACGACACGCAGGCCCTGGCGCAGCATGTTGTGGCGGCTGCGGTGGTTGAGCAGGGAGACCAGGGCCATGCACAAGGGACGTCCGCAGGCCTGTGCCAGGCCCAGGCGCGCCGACAGCAGCGTGCGCTGCAACTGGCGACCACGCCACTGCGGCAGCACCATGCAGCTCGACAGATGCGCCACCATGCCCTGCTGTGCCGGCTCCAGGCCGATCACGTGGCCCAGGTTATGGGCCTCCTGTTCGCCCGGCAGTTCGATCATGGCGTAGGCGATCAGGGCGTCGTCCACAAACACCCCGATGACTTCGCCGCTCGGAGAGAGGTGGGCCTGGAAGAAGTTCTCCTCGTGGTCCTCGCGCACATAGAGGTCAGGGTCGGGCAGCGTGGCCAGCACGGTGTTGCGCAAGGCCACCCACGCCTCGAAATCTTGCGACTCCAACAAGCGGGTGTGCGCCTGGGGCAGTTGGCCCAGTCCCACTTCAGGCAGCAGGACGCGCGGTATGGGGGACAGGGAGCTGAGCACGGTGGACGGGGTGGCGCAAACAGCGCGCAACGGGTCGAAAGGGTTGAAAGGGTTCGTAACGACGCCCCGACTATAGAACAGCTCCATGACATTCGACGAAACCGGCATACCAAGGAAGCACTTCCATGACCGACACGACCAACCCCACGCCCGGCACCGAGATCGATGTGGCCGCACTGCAGCGACGCCTGCGGCGCGAATCCCTGGTATTCGCTGCGATCTTTGCGCTGGTTCTGTTTGGCCTGTCCCTGGTGCTGATCGCCTGGCGGACCGAGCAGTTGCTGACCCAGCTCACGCAGGACCGTACCGTGCGCCTGCTGCGCCAGGTGGCCGACGAGACCGAGTCCGGGCTGCGCTTCGGCGTTTCCGTGGCCGACCAGACCGTGCTTTCCGAGCGGGTCGCGCGCCTGGGCGCAGCGGGCAGCCCGCTGCGCGGGGTGTTCATCGACACCGATAGGGGCGAGGCCGTTTTGCGCTCGGGCGACCCTGAGCTGCATGCCACCATCGCGCCGCGCTGGCGGCAGGCGGTGATCGACGCCGGGCCGGGCCATGCCCCGGCGGTACGCAACACGGGCCGCTATGCGTGGGTTGGCGCGGCCATTTTCGATTCCACCGGCGTCCCGGCGGCCACCCTGTGGGGGGCGCTCGACCTGGCCGAGGTGCGCGCCCAGGCGCGGGGCGTCGCGCTGGACATGGTGCTGCGCGCCCTGCCGCTGATGCTGCTGGCCCTGTTGATCACCTGGTGGCTGCTGCTGCGCTGGAGCAGCCGCGTCATCACCTCCATGCGCGGCATCGGCAGTGGCGTTGGCGCACGGGCCATCCAGGGCTCCGCCAAACAACTCTGGCTGGCCGTGGTCTTCAGCGCGGTGGTGGCGCCCGCCGCGATGCTGTGGATCGCGCGCGAGGCAGCACGTCCGGCCGTCACGGCGCAGATCCAGGAAAACGCCGACGCTGTGGGCCGCGCGCTGTCGGGCCAGGTCGCGCGCGCGCTGTCGCTCGGCGTGCCCTGGAGCGCGATGAATGGGGTGGACGAACTGTTTCGGCAGCAGCTTGTCGAAGCGCCCGAGCTGAACTACCTGGCACTGCAGCCCCCCAGCGGCCCGGCGCAAAATGCCACCTGGAGCGGCGACGCGCCTGCGCAGGCACGCGAAGATGCGTCCGACTTCCCGCGGCGCAAGCTCACGGCCGGCGATGGCGCCGTGGTCGTCGGCTACCCGGCCGACTTCGTGGACCGCCAGCTCGCGGGCATGTTGATCGACCTGGTGCTGGCCCTGGTGATCGCCGCCGTGCTGGTGCGCGAACTCGCGCGCGGCCTGTGGCGCCGCTCGCTGCTGTTCCCGCTGGCCGCCTATGTGCAGGCCCGGTTGTGGCAAGGGCTGCAGCGGCGCTGGCAAAAAAACCACACCATCGACCAGGAAAGCGCCCAGGCCCATGAGCGCGACGCCGCCGAATGCCGGGCACAGCTGATTCGCGCTGCGCGCAGTGGCAGCGCCACGGCCGAAACGCCCCAGGTCGGCGCCCAGCTCACCTTGCTGCGCCTGACCGTGTTCCTGGTGGCCCTGTCCGAAGAGCTGCTGCGCCCCTTCTTTACCGTGTTCGCCAGCGAGGTGCGGCCCATCGATGCCGCCCTGTCGCCCACCATGGTGGCCGGATTGCCCGTCGCCGCCTTCATGGCCACGCTGGCCCTGGCCCAGCCCGCCGGCCCGGCACTGGCGCGGCGCTTCGACCTGCGCTGGAGCCTGATGCTGGCGGCCCTGGTCGGCACCCTCGCGCTGACCGCCACCGCCTGGGCGACCGACGCGTGGACCCTGATCGGCCTGCGCGCCCTGGGTGGTGCGGCCTACGGCCTGGCGCTGATCCTGGTGCAGACGGCCATCGTGCGCATCACGCCGCCGCAACAGCGCGCGCGAGGTCTGGCCGAAGTGGCTGCGGCCATTGTGGCGGCAGGCATCGTCGGCCCGCCCTTCGGCGGCATGATCGCCGCCCGCGCTGGCGACGGCATCGGTTTCCTGGCCTGCGCGCTGTGCATGGTCGGCGCCCTGCTGGCCGCCCTGCGCCTGTCGCTGCCGGTGCCCGAGGGCAGCGCCGCAGCCCAGCGCGGCCTGGCCACCTCCGGCGGCTGGCGCGGCTACATGGCGGTGCTGCGCGAGCCACGCGCCATCTGGGTGATCCTGGGTGCGGCCCTGCCGGGCCGCCTGGTGGCCGTGACCATTCTCTCGGTGGTGGTGCCCCTGTACATGAACGAGCTGCAGCAGCCGCCTGCGGTCGCGGGCCGGGTGCTGCTGCTGTACTTCCTGTGCTTTGCGCTCACCGCCTCGCTGGCGGCGCACTGGTCGGACCTGCTCGGGCAGCGCAAGCCCTTCATCGTGGCGGGCGGCGTGCTCAGCGTGCTGGCCTGCCTGTCGCTGCCGGCCCTGGGCGGCGTCTGGGGCATGGCCGCCTGCTGCGCCCTGCTGGGCTTTGGCCAGGCGATGCAGTCGTCACCGCAGATCGCGCTGACGACCGAGGCCTTCGAGGGCGTGGCTGCGAGCCGCGCGAGCGCCACACCCGAGCAGGCACTGGCCGCGTTCCGGCTGATCGAGCGCGGCGGCAGCATCGTTGCGCCCTTTGTCACGGCGGTCGCCGTGACCGCCTTCGGCTATGCCGGCGCAGTGGTGGCCGTGGGCCTGCTGCTGTCGGTGTCCACCTTGAGCCTGGCCGCCGGCCTGCGCAACCCCCGCACCCAGGCCGCTGCGGCGGCCTGATGACCCTCTGGAGAATTACGATGAATCTGCGCCGCATCCTCATCGCCGCCGGGGCCGCCTGCGCCCTGCTGGGCAGCTCGGCTGCCATGGCCCAGAGCGCCGCCAACGCGGCGGCCTCTGGCGTGGCGGCCGCCACCAAGCGCTTCACCATCGCCATGGTGCTGCCGCGCGACGACCAGAACATCGAGGCGGGCTTCACCGGCTACCTGCAGCGCCAGGACGTGCCCGTGCAGTACGTGAGCATCCGCTTCTCGGGCCGCAGTGAGGACATTCCCGAGCTGCGCGCCAAGGTGCGCGCGGCACGCCCGGACCTGATCTATGCCTGGGGCACACCCACCACCCTCGCCCTGGCGGGCCGGGATGACCAGGCAGGCAAAGACGATGCGATTCGCGACCTGCCCATCGTCTTCACCGAAGTGACCGACCCGGTGGGCGCCGGTCTGCTGCGCACGCTGGAGGGCCATGGCCGCAACGTCACGGGCGTGAGCCACGTGGCACCGCTGCCGGTGCAACTCAACGCCATCCGTGCCTACCGCCCTTTCACGCGCCTGGGCTACCTGCACAACCCGGCCGAGCCCAACTCCGGCCTGATCCGCGACCGGCTCAAGGAGCTGGCGCGCACGCAGAATTTCGAGGTGGTCGAGGCCAGCCTGCCCCTGCTGCCACAAGGCGGACCCGACCCCACGCAGATCGCCCCGCAGATCCAGACCCTGGCCGAACGCAAGGTCGACTTCCTCTATGTCGGCCCCATCACCTTCCTGGCCTTCACGCACCGCGACGCCGTCACCACCGCCGCGCTCCAGAACAAGCTGCCGACCTTCTGCGCAACCGAGAGCATCGTGCGCCAGTCGGGCTGCCTGTTCGGGCTGTTCTCCAATGGCGCCAACATCGGCCGCTATGCCGGCTCCATGGCGCGCCAGATCCTGGTCGAGAAAAAACCGCCCCAGGCCATCGCGGCCTCTACGCTGCAGCGCTTCTCGCTGCTGGTCAACATGCGCACGGTGCAGGCGCTGGACCTGTATCCGCCCATGCTGCTGCTGAATGTGGCCGAAGTGATCAACGTGCCCAAGCAGGCCGCCGCCAACTGAAGCGCCGGCCGCGAACTGCGGTGCGGCCCCTACAATGGGCCGAACCGGAGTTCCAGGACTCCTTTTCTACAGCCACGATTCCAAGGATTGCGCCCATGAACCTCGAACAGGAGCGCCGCGACGACATCTTGATCCTGCGCCCACGCGGCCGCCTCGACAGCAACAGCTCGCCCGAACTCGAGCGCGTGGTCGCCGAGCAGCTCGAAGCGGGCACGCAGCGCGTGGTGTTTGACCTCTCTGCTCTAGACTACATCAGTTCCGCCGGACTGCGCGTGGTGCTGCTCGCGGGCAAGAAGCTGCGTGCCAGCAAGGGCAAGCTGGTGCTGGTCGGCCTGAGCGACATGGTGCGCGAGGTGTTTGACATGAGCGGCTTCCTGACCCTGTTCGCTGTGACCCATACCCTGGACGAAGGACTGGCCAAAGTCTGATTGGTCCACCGCCCTGGGTTTAGCTGCGAAAGCGCCGCCGCGTCAGCGCCAATGCCACCCAGAAGGCCGCCACCGTGGTCACCACCAGCACCAGGCCATGGCGCAAGGGGTGGGCGGGCCACTGGTCCATGAACAGCGGGCGCACCAGCTCGACAGCGTTCGTCAATGGCAACCAGTCGGAGATGGCGCGCACGATGGGCGGCAACTGCTCGCGCGGGAAGAACACGCCCGACAGGAACATCATCGGCGTGAGCACCAGTGTGAAATAGTAGGTGAAGAAGTCGTAGCCCTTGGCCAGCGCGTTGAAGATCAGCGCGATGCTCGAGAACATGATGCCCACGCCCAGCAGCACGGGCCAGGCCACCAGCAGCTTGGGGCTGTGGCTGATGCCCAGCGCCAGCATCACCCCGAGGATGGCCGTCACGGTGAACAGGGCCTTGAAGGCGGCCCAGAGCATTTCGGCCAGTACCACGTCGTCGAGCCGCACGGGCGCGTTCATGATGCCGTCCCAGGTCTTTTGCACGTGCATGCGCGAGAAGGCCGAGTACAACGCCTCGAAACTCGCCGCATTCATGGCGCTCATGCAGATCGATCCGCTGGCCAGGAACAGGATGTAGGGCACCTTGGTCATGCCACCCTCTGCGGCCACGTTCACCTGGCCCACCAGCGCGCCCATGCCGTAGCCGAAGGCCACCAGCCACATCAGCGGTTCGGCGATGTTGCCCACCAGGCTGGGGATGGCCAGCTTGCGCCAGACCAGCAGATTGCGCAGGAACACGGGCCACCAGCGCGAGGACAGCGAAGGCGGCATCCATACGGACGGGGTGGGTGGCGGCGCCTGGGGCGAAGGGGGAGCGGTTTGCATGGCCCTATTGTGCTGCGGCTTGCCCGGGCATGGCCATTGCTTGCGCCCTGGCGCATGTCCGCCAGCGCACTGCACCTGCCCCCCAACGCCCCCGCCCTCTGGCGCGAGCGGCTGGGCCTGTTGCTCGAATCCACGGGCGAGGGCGTGTTCGGCATCGATCTGGCGGGCGATTGCGTCTTCATCAACCGGGCCGGCGCGCGCATGCTGGGGCTGGCCACCGGGGAGGTGATGGGGCGCAACATGCATGCGCTGACCCACCACTCCCACCCCGACGGCAGCCCCTATGCCGACAGCGACTGCCCGATCTTCAATGCCTTCCGCTCGGGCCTGCCTTGCCGGGTGGACAGCGAGGTCTTCTGGCGCGCGGACGGCACGGCCTTTGCCGTGGAGTATTCGAGCCACCCCATCGTCGAGGCCGGCCAGGTGCAGGGCGCGGTGGTCACCTTCGTGGACATCACCGAGCGCCGGCGCGCGGCCGGCGAACTGCAGCGCGCGCACGACGAACTGGCCCGCGCCAACGACGAACTGGAGCGCCGGGTGGCCGCGCGCACACAGGAGCTGTCACAGGCGCTGGGCCAGTTGCGCGAACTCTCGGCGTATTCCGAGCAGGTGCGCGAGGATGAGCGCACGCGCATCGCGCGCGAGGTGCACGACGAGCTGGGCAGCCTGCTCGTGGCTTTGAAGATGGACGTCAACTGGCTGCACAAGCGCCTGGGCGAGCAGGGCGAGCGCGCCCCCGAGGCGGCCATAGACATGCGCCAGCAGATGCGCTGCAAGTGCCAGAACATGAGCCGCCTGATCGAGAATGCGGTGGACAATGTGGGCCGCATCATCACCGACCTGCGCCCGAGCATCCTGGACCACCAGGGCCTGTGGGCGGCGCTGGAGTGGCAGGCGCAGGAGTTCGTGCAGTCGGCAGAATTGCAGCTCCACTGGCAGATGGAGGTGCCCGAGGCGCTGCACCTGCCCGAGCCAGCCGCCATCGCGGTGTTCCGCATCTTCCAGGAGATGCTGAGCAACGTCGGGCGGCATGCACAGGCCAGCGCTATTCGCATCGACATCGACATCAAGGACGATCACTTGCAGTTGCGTGTGCAGGACAACGGGGTGGGCGCCACGCGCCAGGCGCTTGAGGCGCCCACGGCCTATGGCGTCATGGGCATGCGCGAGCGTGCGCGGCAACTTGGTGGCCACCTGCACATCAGCAGCGAGCCCGGCGATGGCTCGTGCCTGAAGTTGCGCATCCCGCTGGAGGCTACGCCATGAGCGCTCCGGTGCGCGTGCTCATTGGCGACGACCACCGCATCGTGCGCGAGGGCCTCAAACAGGTGCTGGGCGACCCGGCCAACGGCCTGCCCGACATCGTGGTGGCAGGCGAGGCCACCCATGGTCAGGAGGTGCTCGACCAGGTGGCGGCGCTCTCCGGTCCGGCCGGCATCGACCTGGTGCTGCTCGATATCGCCATGCCGGGCATGGATGGCCTGGAGGTGCTGCAGGCCCTGCGCAAGGCCTGGCCGGTGCTGCCGGTGCTGATGCTCAGCACCTACCCCGAGCGGCAGTACGCGGTGCGCTGCATCCAGATGGGCGCGGCCGGCTACCTGCACAAGAGCGCCGACCCCGACGACATGGTGGCTGCCGTGCGCAAGGTGGCTGCCGGTGGCCGCTACCTCACGGAGGCCACGGCCCAGGCGCTGGCGGGCGCGGTAGAGCGCACCGGGGTGGTGCGGGTGACCCAGCAGGGCATGCCAGCCGGGGTGGACGCGCTATCGTACCGGGAGCACCAGGTGTTCCGATTGCTCACGGCGGGGCAGAGCGTGGGCGAAATTGGTGCGCAGCTCAAGCTTGCGCCCAATACGGTGAGTACCTACCGCGCGCGCATCCTCGAAAAAACCGGCGCGCGCAACGACGTGGAGCTGGCGCTGCTGGCACGCGGCACGCCGGCGGAGTGATTTCCGGGCAATGCAGGCCCGGTTTGTAGTGCTGCCCCTACATGCTGTAGACATCGCCCCCACGAATTCATGGCGGCGGGGCGGGTGAGGGTGCAACTGGCCCGCGCTTTGCGTAGTGCATGGCATCAACTTCTCCGAGGTGTGCCATGTCCGAATTCTTCTCGCCTTTCGATGCCGACCGCCCGTTGATGCTCAAGTGCAGCTGCGGCCGCGACCATACGGCCGCAGACCACCATGCCGAGGTGTCGGCCGACGCTGCCGCCGCCACCCTGCGCCAGCGCAGCCTCACCAGCGAGTTCGAGGCCTACAGCAACGAATTCATCGAAGCCACCCTGGTCAAGGCGCTGTTCCCGCAGGACGCGGTGCGCCGGCGCTTCATCAAGGCGGTGGGCAAGGGGACGGCCATGGCGGCCATTGCCAGTGTGCTGCCAGTGGCCAGCATGCAGGCCATGGCACAGGAGAAAGGCGCGCTGGAGAAGACCAATCTCAAGATCGGCTTCATTCCGATCACCTGCGCCACACCGCTGATCATGGCCCACCCGCTGGGCTTCTACAGCAAGCAGGGCCTGACCGTGGAGGTCACCAAGACGGCCGGCTGGGCGCTGATCCGCGACAAGATGATCAACAAGGAGTACGACGCCACGCACTTCCTGTCGCCCATGCCGCTGGCGATCTCGATGGGCCTCGGCTCCAACGCCACGCCGATGAATGTGGCCACCATCCAGAACGTGAACGGCCAGGCCATCACGCTGGCCCTGAAGCACAAGGACAACCGCGACCCGAAGAACTGGAAGGGATTCAAGTTCGCGATCCCCTTCGAGTACAGCATGCACAACTTCCTGCTGCGCTACTACCTGGCCGAGGCAGGGCTGAACCCCGACACCGACGTGCAGCTGCGCGTGGTCCCGCCGGCCGAGATGGTGGCCAACCTGCGCGCCGGCAATATCGACGGCTTCCTGGGCCCCGACCCGTTCAACCAGCGTGCCGTGTTCGAGGAGGTGGGCTTCATCCACCTGCTCACCAAGGACCTGTGGAACGGCCACCCCTGCTGCGCCTTCGGCACCAGCACCGAGTTCATCCAGAAGAACCCCAACACCTTCGCCGCGCTGTACCGCGCCGTGCTCACCTCGGCCGCCATGGCGCGCGACCCGGCCAACCGCGAGCTCATCGCCAAGGTGATCGCGCCCCAGGCCTACCTGAACCAGCCCGAAGCCGTGATCAACCAGGTGCTCACCGGCAAGTTCGCCGACGGCCTGGGCAAGATCCAGAACGTGCCCGACCGCGCCGACTTCGACCCCATGCCCTGGCAGAGCATGGCCGTGTGGATGCTCACGCAGATGCAGCGCTGGGGCTATGTCAAGGGCGACGTGGACTACAAGCAGATCGCCGAGAAGGTCTTCCTGATCACCGACGCCAAGAAGCAGATGAAAGCGCTGGACCAGAAGGTGCCCGAGGGCGCCTACCCCAAGTTCAAGATCATGGGCCGCGAGTTCGATGCCGCCAAGGCCGCCGAGTACGCGAAAAGTTTCCCGATCCGCAAGGTGACATGAAATGAAGCACCCCCTGAGTCGCTTCGCGCCTTCACCCCTCTCTCGCATTGCTGCGCAGTGCGGGAGGGGGACGCCCCCAGCGCACGCCAGCGAAGCGCCGCCTACGCGGGGTGGCGGCCCTTGCGCGGGGGCGCTGGCTTCGGCCCTGCCCGTTTCGCGGGCTGGTGGATTTGTGAAGCAAGGAGATTTGACATGACAAGTTCCAAGAGTCTGAACCTGCGCGCGGGCCTGTTGTCCGTGCTGATCTTCCTGGCCATTCTGGGCATCTGGTATGCGGCCACGGCGTCGTCGGGCCCCGCCAACAGCACGGCGGGCATGACGGCGGAGCAGATCGAATACGCCAAGATGATGGGCAAGGACCCGGGTGCCAGCACCAAGAGCAGCGGTTTCCCCTCGCTGGGCGAAATGGGCGCCACGGTGTGGAGCCATATGTCCAACCCGTTCTACGACAACGGGCCCAACGACAAGGGCATCGCCATCCAGCTGGCGCATTCGCTGGGCCGCGTGGCGCTGGGTTTTGGCCTGGCCTGCCTGGTGGCGATACCGCTGGGCTTCATCATCGGCATGTCGCCATTGCTGCGCCGTGCGTTCGATCCGTTCATTCAGGTGCTCAAGCCCATCAGCCCGCTGGCGTGGATGCCGCTGGCGCTCTACACCATCAAGGATTCGTCGATCTCGGGCATCTTCGTGATCTTCATCTGCTCGGTGTGGCCCATGTTGGTGAACACGGCCTTCGGCGTGGCCTCGGTCAAGCGCGAATGGCTCAACGTCTCGGCCACGCTGCAGGTCAACCCGCTGCGCAAGGCTTTCCTGGTGATCCTGCCGGCTGCGGCGCCCACCATCCTCACAGGCATGCGCATCAGCATGGGTATCGCCTGGCTGGTGATCGTGGCCGCCGAGATGCTGGTGGGCGGCACGGGCATCGGCTACTTCGTGTGGAACGAGTGGAACAACCTGTCGCTGACCAACGTGATCTTCGCCATCCTGGTGATCGGCGTGGTCGGCATGTTGCTCGACCTGGCCTTCGGCCAACTGCAGAAGGTGGTGACCTATGTGGAGTGATGTCGCCCAGCGCCCGGCCGCCACTGCCCCCGACGCCCCGCAACGAAAGGCCTCCCCTGTGACCTCCGGTTTTCTCCAGATCGATCGTCTCAGCAAGGCCTATGTGGCCGCCAAGCCGGTGTTCGCCGACGTGTCGTTCACGCTCGACAAGGGCGAGTTCGTCTGCATCATCGGCCACTCGGGCTGCGGCAAGACCACCATCCTCAACGTGCTGGCGGGGCTCGACACGGCCACCTCGGGCACCGTCATCATGGACGGCCGCGAAGTGGCCGGCCCCAGCCTGGACCGGGGCGTGGTATTCCAGAGCCATGCGCTCCTGCCCTGGCTCACCGTGCGCCAGAACATCGCCTTTGCCGTCAAATCACGCTGGCCCGACTGGAAGAGGCCCCAAGTCGACGCGCATGTGGAGAAGTTTGTCGCGCTGGTGGGCCTGTCGCCGGCCATCGACAAGAAGCCCTCGCAGCTGTCGGGCGGCATGAAGCAGCGCGTGGGCATTGCGCGCGCCTTCTCCATCCAGCCCAAGATGCTGCTGCTCGACGAGCCCTTCGGCGCGCTCGATGCGCTCACGCGCGGCACCATCCAGGACGAGCTCATGGCCATCGTGCGCCAGACGCAGCAGACGGTGTTCATGATCACCCACGACGTGGACGAGGCCATCCTGCTGGCCGACCGCATCCTGCTCATGAGCAACGGCAACGAGTCACCCGCGGGCTACCACCCGGGCGGCATCGCCGAGGTGGTGGTGAACCCGCTGCCGCGCGAACGCACGCGCAGCAGCCTGCACCACCTGGACGGCTACTACGCGCTGCGCAACCACATCGTGGACTTTCTCGTGACCCGGGCCAAGGCCCACTGACCTCGCCAGAGACCACCCCGCCGGGTCGCCTGCATGGGTGGCCGGGGAGATCTGCACCCTGAATTTTTGCCCCCTGTTCCAACGTCCAAACCCAAAGGAGCCAACATGAACCGCAACGACGTCACCGAAAAGATCATCAGCACCAAAGTTTCGAAGGGCCTGCAATGGGATGCCATTGCCAAGAAGGTCGGCCAGTCCAAGGAGTGGACCACCGCCCTGTGCCTGGGGCAGATGACCGCATCGCCCGAGCAGGCCAAGGTGCTGGGCAAAATCTTCGGCCTCACGGCCGAAGAGCAGAAGTGGCTGCAGGTCGTGCCCTACAAGGGTTCGCTGCCCACGCCCGTGCCCACCGACCCGCTGATCTACCGCTGGTACGAGATCGTGAGCGTCTACGGCACGACCATCAAGGAGCTGATCCACGAGGAGTTCGGCGACGGCATCATGAGCGCCATCGACTTCAGCATGGACATCACGCGTGAAGCCGACCCCAAGGGCGACCGCGTCAATGTGGTTCTCTCGGGCAAGTTCCTTCCCTATAAGCAGTACTGAGTCTGCTCGCTTCGCCGGCAGCAGCGCTCAGAGTACCTGGACGGCCCGGCCGATGAACTGGATAGGCCCTGTTGGCTTGCCGATGGGCGAGCCCGTGGGTGGCTCCAGCGTCAGCTCGAAGAGCTGGTTGGGCTGCAGTGGCGGCAGCTTGTCGAGGGCCAGTTGCAGCGGCTGGCCGGGCTTGACCAGGCCCAGCGAGACGGGGCCGTTCCAGCCGTCGGCCTTGGTCCAGAACTCGAGCGCCTTGTCGGCCGGCACTTCGGCCACGCCCAGCGGTATCAGGCTGATCTGCCGGGTCGAGCTGGCCTGCACCACCCAGCCGGGCGCCTTGTCCTGCGGCGCCACCAGCACGACCATGAATTTCGGTGGTGCTGCCACCGGTGCCGTGCGGGTGACCAGCACCGCTGCCAGCACGGCCGCCATGGCAAAGCCCGACCCCGCGAGCGCGCGCCACAGGCCCAGGTGGTTCCACCAGCCACCGGAAGTGTTGCGCGGGCGCATTGTTGCTGCAGGTGCGGCCGGCGCCCTGGCCTGCTGGCGCGTGCCCTGTAGCGATGCCTCGATGCGAGAAGCCAGGTGCGCAGGCAGTGGCACGGGCTCGGCCAGTTGGGTCAGCGGCAGCAGCCGATCCTCCCAGTCGTTCACCGCCTGCTGCAGCGCAGGCTCGGTGGCCAGGCGCTGAGAGACGGCCAGGCGCTCGGCTGCGGGCAACGTGCCCAGCACGTACTCGCCGGCCACCACCTGCAGGTCGTCGTTCGGGTCTTCGGGGTAGGGCGTGCTCATGCCATGCACTCCCGCAGCGAGGTCAGGCTGCGCCGTATCCAGGCCTTCACGGTGCCCAGGGGCGCGCCCAGGCGTTCGGCGATCTCGCCGTGCGAGCAGCCTTCGACATAGGCATGCAGCACGCAATTGCGGCGCGCCGGCTCCAGTGCCTCCAGGCAGTGCTGCAGGCGGCCCAGGCTGGTGTTCAGCTCGAAGCTGCTGGCGGCGTCATGGAAGGCCTGCACGGACATGTCGGCCTCCAGGGTGTGGGTGGTTTCCTCGTCGATATCGACGTGGCGGCGCGCGTTGCGCACGGCGTTCAGCGCCAGGTGGCGCACCACGCTGTAGATCCAGCCGCGCGCACTGCCGCGCGCCGCGTCGTAGCCCGTGGCCCGGCTCCAGATGTTCACGCAGGCGTCGTGCACGATGTCCTCGGCCAATGCCCGCTGGCGCACGATGCGCAGCGCTACGCCCAGCATGCGTGGGCCCTCGTGCTCGTACAGCCGGCGCATGGCCTGGCGGTCGCCGGCAGCGCAGCCGGCCAGGGCCGCTTCGTAGTCAAAATCGCCAGGGGTGTCAGGCACAGGTTGCGAGGGGCTTGGCACGGTCGGTTCTGTGGCTGGGCACCGCGCAGCGCGCGGGCCCAGAGCGTGGATGCATCGTAGCCGAGAAGCTACTGAATCCACGCGCAATCCCCTGTGTCCCAGGGGATTGCGTACACGCCTGCAATGGCAGGCGGCGTCTTACGCTGCCTTCCAGAAGATGTAGTCGGCCTGGTACTTCACGATCTGGCGCTCGCCCTTGTTGGCGGCGCTGCAGGCGGCAGCGGGTGCCGCGCCGCCCTTCAAGGCCACACGCTGGATGTAGGTCACGCCCGTCATGGCGCCCGAACCCATGGCCGGGTTGGCCTTGACCAGTTGGTAGGGGATGTTGCCGGCACCGGCCGGGGCCACGGCCACCTGCGTGGCGGTCAGCTTGGAGCCGTCCTTCGACTCCCAGGTGGCAGGTGGGCCGTAGTAGGTGCCCACTTGCTTGCCGGCGCGGTCGTTGAGCACGGCCTTGGGGCCCACGAAGAACCATTCGGTCTGGCCGGGCGCGTTGGCCTTGTCGCGGCATTCGTAGGTGATCTCGCCCACGCCCACGGTTTCCATGGCGACCTTGTTGCCGCCGGGCACCTTCACGGTGTCGGGCAGGCTGTCCTGCGAGAACATGGGCCCGCTGCTGGAGCCCATCATCGAGCCGCAGGCCGTCAGCAGGGCTGCGGCGGCGAGGGCGCCGGCCAGGGGGATGAGGCGGGAGATCGTTGGCTGGGTGGTCGTCATGGCGTTCCTCTTCTTCAAATGGGTTGAATGGACAGCAGCAAAAAAGTGGGCTGCTGCAGGTACTACCCACGAGGACGCCGTTTGGATGCAGGCCCGCAGAAAAATAGTTGAAATATTTTTTGCGTGCCCGGGTTTCACCGATCAGAGGCTCATGGGCCAGGAGCTGGTCTTGACCCGGATGGAGGCGGGCCGGGGCTCATACGGCACATCGCCCGCCCCGGCAATCGCCGCCGCGATGGTGCGCGCCTGCCGGGCGATGGGCTCGATGAAGCGGCTGGCCTGCCCGCCGATGGTGATGCAGTCGCCCAGGGCGTGGATGCCCTGGACGCTGGTCTGCAATTGCGCGGGTGTCACGGCAATGCCGCCATCCCAGGCCAGGCCGGCACTCTGGGCCAGGCGCGGCGGGGTCTGCAGGCCGGCGGCCACGATCACCTGGTCGGCCGTGAACTGCCGGCCGTCGGTGGTGGTCAGCTGCAGGGCTCCGTCCGGACTGTGCACTGCGAGGGGATCAAGCGAAGCCACGCGCACGCTACCCACGAACGCGATGGGCAGCTGCCCCCATGCCGCCAGCAGTTCACTGGCGCGGGCTTCGCCAGCGCAGCGCGCCAGCGGCAGGGGCTCGGTATCGAGCAGGGTGATGCTGTGGCCGCCCAGCGCCAGGTCGTTGGCCAGTTCGCAGCCGATCAGACCGGCGCCCACGATGAGCACCCGGCGCGGGCTGTGTCCCAGTGCGGCGCGCAGGCGCTGGTAGGCCTGCAGGTGGTTGATGCGCCAGCACAGCGCGGCCGGCAGCCCCGGGGGCAGGGCAGCGCGCGCGCCATGGGCCAGCACCAGGTGCTGGTAGCGCAGCGGGCCGCGCGTGGTGCGCAACGTGCCACCGTTCGCAGATGTGTCGATGCGCACGGCATGCGTGTGTGCCAGCAGCCGCAGGTTCAGGCGCGCCGCCGCGGCGGTGCCGGTTTCGCGCACCAGGCGCTCGGCGGGCAGGTGCTTGGCCATGGCGATGGACAGCTGCGGCTTGTCGTACAGATCGCCGCTGCAGTCCGTCACCAGGGTGATGGGGCGCTGCGCGTTCAGGGCGCGCAGGGCTTCGGCGACCAGCCAGCCGGCCCGGCCCGCGCCAACGATGACCACGCCAGGGGCCGCATGGCGGCTGACCGCGGGGGCGCTGGCCGTGCGGCTGCGGGCCTGGGCCTGGAGCGCCTCCAGGCTGGGTGCCAGGTAGGGCTCGAAATCGCCCTTGGTCACGCCGCACAGCGGGCAGGCCCAGTCCTCGGGGATGTCGGCAAACCGTGTACCGGGCGGCAGGCCGCCGTCGGGGTCGCCCTGTGCCTCATCGTAGATGTAGCCGCAGGCGTGGCAGATGTACTGCAGCCAGGGGTCGTCGGCCAGCGTGGAGTGGGTGATGGCGGCAGCGCTCATGCCGGCATCTCCTCGGTGGACAGGCGCGCGATCTCCTTGCGCAAGTGCTTGATGGCCGGGGTGACGATGGCCACGAAGTGCGATTCGCGCACCCGGCGCTGCACGTCCGAGCTCATGAGATAGCCGCGCGCGCCCTGGTGCATCAGGGCCGACTGGGCTGCGCGCAGGCACAGCTCGGCGCCATGGGCGCGGGCGTCCAGCACGTCGATGAAGAAATCGGTGCGGGTGTCGAAGGGCGTCTCGGCCAGCCGCATCACGCGCGCGGTCAGCGCGTCGAGTTCGGCCTGCAGGGCGTCGGGCCGGTCTTCGAGGAACTGATTCACGTGGCCGAGCTGGGCCTCCACGGCCCACATCGAGTCGATGGCCCCCTGCGTGACGCCCACGGCCATGCCGCACTGCAGCATGACAAAGGCGGCGCGGATGCGCGCGATGGTCGGCCGTGTCGGGTCGGCCAGGGTGTTGTCCGCACCGACGAAGTGGTCCTTGAGGCGCAGCGCATAGGTACCCGTGCCCTCCATGCCCGAGAAGCTCGGGCACTCGCGCATCTCCACACCCGGCGCGCCGCAGCGCAGCAAAAACATCAGCTCGCGCGGCGCGCTTCCTTCGGGCTGGGCGATGGCGGCCACGGCCCCGCAGTAGTGGTCGGGCCCCAGGTTGCTGACCCAGGGCAGGGTGCCATTCACCAAGTAGCCGCCGTCCACCGGCGTGGCCTTGAGCAGCAGGGCCTCGATCTGGGCATAGCTCTTCATGGGGTTGGACAGGGCCGTGCCGCCCAGGCCGACCCCGCTGGCATGGCGCTGTAGCACCTCGCCCATCAGCGCGGGGTTGCCCGAATGCTGCAGGTACAGCCCGCACACTGCCTGGCACCACAGCATGAAGCCAGTGGCGCCGCACACGCGCGAGACCTCGGCCATGGCGCGGATGGCCAGGCCGTAGTCTGCTGGGCCGGCCGTGCTGTCTAGGTGCACCCCCATCGCGCCCACGGCGCCCAGTTGCTGCAGCTCGGCGCGCGGGTAGTAGCCCACGCGGTCGATGGCCTCGGCCTGCGCGGCCAGCGGGCCCTGGGCGATGGCGCGCACGGCGGCGAGCAGTGCATCGCCCTGCAGGGCGCCTTCCAGGTGGAGTTGGGGAGGGAGGTCGGCGGGTTTCATGGGGCGAGGTCCTTGGGTGTGCGCGGCTGGGCCAAGACGGGGACGGGCGGGCAGTTCAGTCGGCCAGGCTGATCTCGAACGGGATCGGGTTGCGCATGCTGTTGGCCACGGGCGAGTAGAAGTTGGCGTGCTGCACGATCTCGTCGAGCACTTCGCGCGGTGCGTCGCCCTCGATCAGCACCTTCACGCGGATCGCCTGGAAGCCCATCTCGGGGGGCAGCTTCTGCAGCGCGCCCCCGGCGCCCCAGGCAGCGGGGTTGCCGATGTCGCCCTCCATGAAGATCTCGATCTTGCTGAGCGTGACCTGCTTCCAGGTGGCCACGGCGGTGATGCCCACGGCCAGGCAGCCGCCCAGGCCCGAGAGCACGATCTCGCCCGGGGCGGGTGCCGTGTCCTGGCCGAACAGGTGCAGTGGCTCGTCCACCACCACCGGCGTGTGCTGGCCCACGGTGCTCAGCGAGCGGTACTGCCCCTCCATCACCGTGTGGACCTTGTTGGTGCCGCGGCTGGCGGGGTTGTTGCGGCCTTTTTCGGCAAAGGCCATCAGGCCATCGCGGTCGATGGGACGCAACGCGGTGTGGACGGTGGTGACGGGGGCGGTGGGTTCCAGCAGGTCGGTGGACATGGGTTTCCTTGGTGCAGTGATGAAAGATGGAGAAATGAGAAGGGGCACATGGGGGCGCCCGCCAGTGCCTCAGGCGGCCAGGGCCAGCGCGGGTTTGCGCGCCGTGCGCAGCAGGGGCAAGCCGCTTTCGATGGGCAGCTTGTCGTCACGCGACCATTCGTTCCACGAGCCGAAGTACATGCGCACGTCGGCAAAGCCGGCCTGCTTCAGGGCCAGGAAGGTGTTGGACGCACGTGCGCCCTTGAAGCAGTACAGGTACACCGTGTCGCTCGGGGCAATGCCTGCGGTGGCGCACTCGGCGCGCACCTCGTCCGGCGATTTGAAGACCGGGCCTTGCGCTGAGGGCTTCATGAAGCGGTACCACTCCACCCACTTGGCGCCCGGCAGGCGGCCCTTGCGCGGTGCGAAGTCCTTGCCGTAGGGGCTGGAGCTTTCGCCGATCCACTCGTCCACGTCGCGCACGTCCAGCAGCACGGTGTCGGTGCCCAGGGCCTCGGCGACGTTGTCCTTGGTCAGCATCACATCGGCGGTGGCCAGGCTGGTCGGGAAGATCGCGGGAGTGGGCACCACGGCTTCGGTGGAAACCGGCAGCTCGGCCGCCTTCCAGGCCGAATAGCCGCCGTTCAATACCTTGACCTTGGGGTAGCCCAGCCAGGTCAGCAGGTAGTAGCCGCGGCAGGACTGGCCGTAGCCGCTGTTCAGTGCGTCTTCGTAGAACACCGCCGTCTCGGCGCCCGACAGGCCGATGGCCCCCAGGTGCGCGGCAAAGGTGTCCTTGAGTTCCTGCAGGCCTTCGGGGCTGGAGGTGGCCAGGAAGGTGAAGGTCTCGCGCAGGTTCACCGCACCCGGGATGTGGCCCAGGGCATAGGTGTCGGCGTCGCGGGTGTCGATCAGGACGACGGGCTCTGCGGCCTGCAGGGCCTGCAATTGGGTGGGCGAGATCAGGACGGCGTCGGAATCGGTGCTCATGGGAAACCTTTCGATGCGGTGGTGGGCAGGATGGCCTGCTTCCCTTACTGCAACAGGTGTGCCAGCGCGGCCGATTCAGCGTGAAATCCCATGAAGTCGTTTCCCATGCTATTTCGGGTGCTACTCAATAGATAGCAAAAATGGGCTTCATGGCCTCGATTGCAGGGACTGTTGGCGACTGCCCTGAACACTGTGTCGACAAATTGTCGACACAGTGGCGGGCCTGCCACCAGCCTCAGCGCAGACCCGCCTTGCGCAGGCGGTAGCTGAACTGGCGCAACGTGAGCCCCAGGCTTTGCGCCGCGCGCGACTGGTTGCCGTGGTGCTCGGCCAGGGCCGCCTGCAGGGTGTGGGCGCTGTGGGAATGCGCCGGGGCGTAGTCGCGCACCAGGGGCGCCTCGGCTGGCGCCTGCGCCGGGGGGGCTGCCACGGGGGCCGGCTGGGTGGCCATGGCGCCAGGAAGGAAGCGGTCCAGCTCCGCACCGGTCACCAGCGTGCCTTCGGCCAGCAGCACCATCCGTTCGATCAGGTTGCCCAGTTCGCGGATGTTGCCGGGCCAGGGGTGGGCCTCCAGCCGCGCCAGGGCATCTGCCGCCAGGTTCACGTTGCGCTGGTGGGCCTGGTTGGCGCGGCTCACAAAGTGCAGCGCCAGTGCGCGGATGTCCTCGCGCCGCTCGGCCAGCGAGGGCAGGCGGATCGGGATCACGTTGAGCCGGTAGTACAGGTCCTGGCGGAACTGCCCGGCCTCCACTTCGCGCGCCAGGTCGCGGTTGGTGGCGGCCACCAGGCGCACGTTGACCTTCACCTCGCGCTGCCCGCCCAGGCGCACCAGCGTGCCCTCCTGCAAGGTGCGCAGCAGCTTCGATTGCATGGCCAGCGGCAACTCGCCGATCTCGTCGAGGAAGATGGTGCCGCTGTCGGCCTGCTCGAACCAGCCCGCGCGCGCGGTGCTGGCGCCCGTGAAGGCGCCCCGCTCGTAGCCGAACAGCTCCGACTCGAACAGCGCATCCGGTATGGCCGAGCAGTTGACCTTGATGAAGGGCCGGTCGCGCCGGCCGCTGGCCAGGTGCACGGCGCGCGCGAACAGTTCCTTGCCCGTGCCCGACTCGCCCAGCAGCAGCACCGTGGCCTGGGTCTGCGAGACGCGTTCGAGCTCGCCCAGCGCCTGCAGCAGCGGCGGCGAGTTGCCGATCAGCCCGTAGCGCGCGCTCTTGGTGTTGAGCGCGTTGGCCAGCACGGCGTTGCGTGCCTCCAACTGGCGCGTTTGCTCGGCCACCAAGGCCTCGAGCTGCAGCAACTGGCCTACCAGCGTGGCCAGCACGCGCAGCACGGCCAAGTCGTCGTTCAGGTGGCGCTGGCGGCTGCGGATGCGGTGGCAGGCCAGCACGCCGATGGGCGCGTGGTTGAGTTCGATGGGCAGGGCGATGAAGGCTACCGTCTCGGGCGGCAGGTGGCTGCGCTGCACCGCGCGCGCCAGGAACAGCGGCTCGGCATCGATGTCCTGCACGATGGCGGGTTGCCCTGTAGACAGCACACGCCCGGTGATGCCCTCGCCCCAGGCGTAGCGCCCGCGCTCCACCTCGGCCTGTGTGAGGCCATAGGCGTGCTGGATGGAGGAGGTGCGCGCGGCTGAAGGGGAGCTGCTGGCGGCGCCATCCACCAGCACGATGCGGCCACGGTTCAGGCCCAGCAGTTCGCTCATCAAATGCAGCATTTCGCGCAGCACCAGGCCTGGCGCCAGGCTGCGGCCAATCAAGCGCATCACCTCGCGCATCAGCAGCAGCTCCTGCGCGTGCCAGTCGGGCGTGCCCTGGGTGCGGGGCTTGCCGGGGGAGAGCGGGGCGGTCATGCCCGGGGTACTGCAAGTTCTGCGCCACGCGGACTGAGTCCGGGTGCATTAAAGTCGGCACCCACGGGCCGCCCTGCGGGCGGCAAAACCCTCCACCTTCTGTCGAAAGCAACGCCATGACCACCTTCGGAACCCCCTTGTCCCCCCATGCCACCAAAGTCATGCTGCTGGGCTCGGGCGAGCTCGGCAAGGAGGTGCTGATCGCGCTGCAGCGCCTGGGCGTGGAGACCATCGCCGTCGACCGCTACGAGAACGCCCCCGGCCAGCAGGTGGCCCACCACCGCCGCACCATCACCATGAGCGACCCGGCACAGCTCAAGGCCCTGATCGAGGCCGAGCGCCCCCACCTGGTGGTGCCCGAGATCGAGGCCATCGCCACCCCCATGCTCGAAGAGCTGGAAGCCGCCGGCACCGTGCGCGTGATCCCCACGGCCCGCGCCGCGCGCCTGACCATGGACCGCGAAGGCATCCGCGTGCTGGCCGCCGAGACCCTGGCCCTGCCCACCAGCCCCTACCAATTCTGTAACTCGCTGGAAGAACTGCAGGCTGCCATCGATGGCGGCATCGGCTACCCCTGCATCGTCAAGCCGGTGATGAGCAGCTCGGGCAAGGGCCAGAGCAAGATCGACGGCCCCGGCGACGTGAAGACCGCCTGGGACTACGCCATGGCTGGCGGGCGGGTGAGCCACGGCCGCGTCATCGTCGAGGGCTTCATCGACTTCGACTACGAGATCACCCAGCTCACCGTGCGCGCCGTGGGCGCCGATGGCCAGATCGAGACCCATTTCTGCGACCCCATCGGCCACGTGCAGGTCAGCGGTGACTACGTGGAAAGCTGGCAGCCCCACCCCATGCACCCGGCAGCGCTCGAAAAATCGCGCCAGATCGCCAAAGCCGTGACCGACAACCTGGGCGGCCAGGGCCTGTTCGGGGTGGAGCTGTTCGTCAAGGGCCAGGACGTCTGGTTCAGCGAAGTGAGCCCCCGCCCGCACGACACCGGCCTGGTCACCCTGTGCACCCAGAACCAGAGCGAGTTCGAGCTGCACGCCCGCGCCATCCTGGGCCTGCCGGTGGACACCAGCCTGCGCAACCCCGGCGCGAGCGCCGTGATCTACGGCGGCGTGGACGCCGTGGGCATCGTCTTCGATGGTGTGGAGGACGCCCTGCGCGTTCCTGACACCGACCTGCGCCTCTTCGGCAAGCCAGAGAGCTTCACCAAGCGCCGCATGGGCGTGGCCCTGGCCCGCGCTGCGGACGTGCACACCGCGCGAGACAACGCCAAGCTGGCCGCCAGCAAAGTCAAGCCACGGAAGGCTTGATCCCGTTCAACCATCCTCGCGAATCTGCCGGCCGGTGAGCTTGAGGAACAGATCCTCCAGGTTGGCAGGCCGGTGCAGGGTGCGCAGATGCGGGTGCGCACCCAGCGCGTGCAGCAGCGGCTGGGCATTCTGGGTGTAGAAGAACACCGTTTCGCCGCTGACTTCCACGCGCGCCGCCAGGCTGCGCAGCGCGGCATCTTCGGCCAGCGCCACGGCGCCCACCCCGAAAACCTCCACCACGTCGGGCTCCAGGTGCTGGGCGATGAGCTCGCGCGGGCGGCCTTCGGCGATCTTCTTGCCATGGTCGAGCACCAGCAGGCGCGAGCACAGACGCTCGGCCTCGTCCATGAAGTGGGTGGTCAGCAAAATGGACTTGCCCTGCTGCAGCAGCAATTGCAGCCGCTCCCACATCAGGTGGCGGGCCTGGGGGTCGAGGCCCGTGGTGGGTTCGTCCAGCAGCAGCAGGCGCGGGTCATTGACCAGGGCGCGCGCCAGGCTCAGCCGCCGCTTCATGCCGCCCGACAATTCACCGGGTTTGGCGTTCGCCTTGTGCGTGAGGGCCGCGAATTCGAGCAGTTTGGGCACGCGCTCGTCCATGGCCGGGCCCTTGATGCCGAAGTAGCGGCCGAATACGCGCAGATTTTCGTAGCAGGTGAAATCCGGGTCCAGCGTGTCGAACTGCGTCACCACCCCGATCTGCGCCTTGATGGCCAGGGCGTCGTGCGGCATGTGCAGGGGCGCGGCACCAGCGGTGGGGTAAAAGCGCACGCTGCCGCTGTCGGGGTTGGCCAGGCCCAGGCACATGCGGATGGTGGTGGTCTTGCCCGCCCCGTTGGGGCCGATCACGCCCAGGCATTCACCGGGGGCGATGGCGAACGAGACGTCGTTGACCACCGTGGTTTCGCCATAGCTTTTGCGCAGATCGCGCACTTCGAATAGATCCGTCATGCACCGATTGTGTGCGATACCGGAATACGGGGTGCGCTCAGGGGCTGGGAGTTTTTTGGCCGTGTCCGAGGGGCGCGCCAGAACGCCCTGGATCTAGGCGCAAAGCACAGCCATAGCTCGTGCTATGGCGAGCATTTGCTTTCGACGAGCCGGGGTGTTTTGGCGTGCAAGGCGGGCATGGACGAAAGACTCTCAGCCTCTCAGGCCTCGACCATGCGGCCGCGGCCTTGGGCCTTGGCCAGGTAGAGCGCGGCATCGGCCCGGGCCATCAGGTCCGGCAGGCGCGTTTCCGCAGGCAGCAGCACGGCCATGCCGGCGCTGTAGTCAAGCGTGAAACCCAGTTCGGCGGCGCTGGCGTCGTGCAGGCGCGTGCGCAGGCGGCGGTCGAAGGCAAGTCCCGCAGGCGCGCTGTTGTGCAGCAGCAGCACGCCGAATTCCTCGCCGCCGAGCCGCCCGACGAGGTCACCGGTGCGGCAGGTTTCTTCCAGCAGGCGGGCGAAGAGTTTCAGCGCCCGGTCGCCCCTCTCATGGCCGTGGGTGTCGTTGATCTGCTTGAAATAGTCCAGGTCCAGCACCAGTGCCGTGAGCGGCAGGTGGTGGCGCCAGGCGTGCGAGAGCATGTTCTCGGCCTGCTTGGTGAAGCCGCGTCGGTTGAGCACGCCGGTGAGCCCATCGGTCATGGCCAGCGCGCGCAGCTTCTGCTCGGCCTCGGCACGCCAGGCCACCAGCAGGGCCACGGTGCCCAGCACCAAGCAGACATTGGTGGCCACGGCCGCCGCCAGGTTCACGGGGTGGGGGGTGCGAAAGCTCGGGTACTGGTCGGTGAAGGCGCCCAGCATGCCGCGCGCCAGGGTGAACGCCGCCGAGGTGACCAGGCAGGCCATCAGCAGGCGCCGCCAGCGTGGGTCGGCATAGCGTGCAGGGTAGAGCGTGGCGCGTGCCACGATGAGCAGGATGGCGGCCATCAGCAGGTTGGCCCAGCCCACGCGCCAGGCATAGTCGCCAAAGGCGAGCGTGTAGCCCAGCGGGGTGATCACCACCAGCACCAGCAGCAGGGACTTCAAGGGCCGCTCGCCCAGCCATTCGCCCAAAGCGCGGTACAGCATCCACTGCGCCAGCGCGTTGCAGGCCACCGACAGGGTGGACAGGGCCTGGTCCCACCAGTAGCCAGCCGCGATGATGGCGGCCCAGGCCGTGGCCTGCAGCAGCATGCTGGCCTGCACGCAGCGGGCCGCCGGGCTCACCCCGGGGCCCATGATCAGCGGCAGGGCGGCCGAGATCATGAACAGGTTGGCGGCCATCACCGCCATCAGTGTCAGAAAGTCCAGTGGCATGGATGGGTGCGCCGCCGTGTGGCGGGGATGGTATTACTGGAATGCCACCTCGGCAAAGCTGCGCAGCTTGCGGCTGTGCAGGCGGTGAATGCCGCCCTCGCGCAGGATCTCGATGGCGCGCATGCCGATGCGCAGGTGCTGGTCCACCCGCTCGCGGTAGAAGTGGTTGGCCATGCCGGGCAGCTTGATCTCGCCGTGCAGCGGCTTGTCGCTCACGCACAGCAGGGTGCCGTAGGGCACGCGAAAGCGGAAACCGTTGGCCGCGATGGTGGCGCTTTCCATGTCCAGCGCCACGGCGCGGCTCTGGCTGAAGCGGCGCTGGGGCATGTTGTCGGGCAAGAGCTCCCAGTTGCGGTTGTCGGTGCTGGCCACGGTGCCGGTGCGCATGATGCGCTTGAGGTCGGCTTCGGCGATCTGGGTCACGTCGGCCACGGCCTGCTCCAGCGCCACCTGGATCTCGGCCAGCGCCGGGATCGGCACCCACAGCGGCAACTCCTCGTCGAGCACGTGGTCTTCGCGCACGTAGGCATGCGCCAGCACATAGTCGCCCAGTTGCTGGCTGTTGCGCAGGCCAGCGCAGTGGCCCAGCATCATCCAGGCATGCGGGCGCAGCACGGCGATGTGGTCGGTGATGGTCTTGGCGTTGGCCGGGCCCACGCCGATGTTGACCATGGTGATGCCGCTGCGGTCCTGGCGCACCAGGTGGTAGGCGGGCATCTGCGGCAGGCGCGGCGGGGCCACGCCCAGGGCGTCGGCCTCCGCCGCCGGCAGGCCGACGCGGCGCGTGATCACGTTGCCCGGCTCGATGAAGGCCACGTACTCGCTGTCGGGTTTGGCCATCTCGGCATGGCCCAGGCGCACGAACTCGTCGATGTAGAACTGGTAGTTGGTGAACAGCACGAAGTTCTGAAACCACTCGGGTGCCGTGCCCGTGTAGTGGCGCAGGCGGTGCAGCGAGTAGTCCACACGTGGCGCGGTGAACAGCGACAGCGGCTGTGCCTCGCCCTGGCGCGGCGCCCAGGTGCCGTTGGCGATGCCGTCGTCCATGGCGGCCAGATCGGGCAGGTCGAACACGTCGCGCATCAGCATGCGGCGCTCCTGCGTCAGTGTGCCTTCGATGTGGTCGTGCTCGGCGAACGAGAAGTGGATCGGAATGGGCTGTGCGCTGGTGCCCACTTCCAGTTCCACGTTGTGGCTCTTGCGCAGCAGGCGGAACTGCTCGGCATAGTAGTGGCCAAACAGGTCCGGGCGGGTCAGCGTGGTCTCGTAGCGGCCGGGCCCTTCCACGAAGCCATAGGCCAGCTTGGTGTCCGCCCGTGCCACCGTGGTGGTGTGGATGCGCACGAAGGGGTAGAAGGCGCGTACATGCCCCGCCGGCGTATCGCCGGACACGAACTGGTGCATGGCCTCGCGCAGGTGGCCGATCTGCTGCTGGTAGATGCGCTGCACCTGGGCCAGGGCCTCGGCCGGGTCGGTGTGGCGGGTGGGGGCGATGAAGTCGGGAATCAGGGGCATGGCCCTATTGTCCACATGCGGCGGGGTGGTGGGGATGACAGCTACCTGCACTGCACCAGAAATTCACGGGAAACCGCCCTGTCGGACCCTCTCCCGGGGCCGGTGTGGCGTTCAGGCCGCAGTTTGCGCGCCCTGGCCCAGCAGCCACTGGCGGATGGCAGGGGCGTCCAGGGGCACGGAGATCAGGTGTCCCTGGATCAGGTCGCAGCCCAGGCTGCGCAGCAGGGCCATCTGCTCGGCAGTCTCTACCCCCTCGGCCACGGTTTGGAGCTGCAGGCTGCGTCCCATCTGCACGATGGCGGTGACGATGGCCACATCGTCGGCGCTGCCTGGGGTGTCCATCACGAAGGAGCGGTCGATCTTGAGCTTGTCGATGGGGTAGCGCTTGAGGTAGGCCAGCGACGAGTAGCCGGTGCCGAAATCATCGATGGAGATGCCCACGCCCAGGTCCTTGAGCGCTTGCAGCGTATCGAGCACCTGGCCGTTCTGGTGCATCAGCACCGATTCGGTCAGCTCGATCTCCAGGTACTGCGGTGCCAGGCCCGTGGCCGTGAGGGCGGCGGCGATCTCGCCGGCCACATCGCGCTGGCGAAACTCCAGGGCCGACAGGTTCACGGCCACCGGCACCAGGGCCAGCCCCTCGTCCTGCCAGGCCTTGAGCTGGCGGCAGGCCTCGTGCAGCACCCAGCGGCCAATCGGCGTGATGAGCCCGCGCGACTCGGCGAAAGCGATGAAATCGGTGGGGCCCACCAGACCGCGCACCGGGTGGTTCCAGCGCACCAGGGCCTCGAAGCCCCGGAGCGTGCCGTCCTTCAGGCAGATCTGCGGCTGGTAGTGCAGCACGAAGGCGTTGTCTGCGATGGCCTCGCGCAGCAGGCGCTCCTGCTGCAGCACTTCCATGGCGCGCAGGTCCATACCGGGCTGGTAGAACTGGCGGTTGCCGCGGCCGCTGTCCTTGGCCTGCTGCATGGCCGCGTCGGCGCAGCGCAGCAGCGCGTCGCCGGTGGCCCCATCGTCCGGGAACAGGCTGATGCCGATGGACGGCGACATGGTCAGCGGCAGGTGGCCTACCGTGAAGACAGTGCGCATGGCCTGCAGCACGGCGTCGGCCACCCGGGCCGCATCCTCGGGCGCGTGGATGCTGGTGAGCACCAGCACGAACTCGTCGCTGCCCAGGCGGGCCACCACGTCGGCTTCGCCCACAGCGTGGCGCAGCCGGTCGGCCACTTCGCGCAGCAGCTGGTCGCCGGCGTGGTGGCCGAGCGAATCGTTCACGGTCTTGAAATGGTCCAGGTTCACGAACAGCACCGCCATCTGGCCCTGGCGGCGGGCCAGCGCCTTGGCCAATCGGTCCATCAGGTGGCGGCGGTTGGGCAACTGCGTGAGCGAGTCGTGCAGGGCGTTGAAGGCCTCGCGCTCCTGCGCCTGCTTGCGCGCCGTGATGTCGCGCACCACGACGATGCGGTAGTCCGCATGGTGGAACGGCATGGTCTTGCCCACCACCTCCACCGGGATGGCATGGCCATCCTTGTGGCGTATGGTGACCTCGTAGGGGTCTTCGCGGCCGCTGCGCGTGTAGTCGAGCGCCACGGCGCGCCATTCGGGGCTGATGAAGTTGAAGATGGACAGGCCCACCACCTCATGCAGCGCATAGCCGGTGAGCCGGTACAAGGCCTCGTTGCCGTCGGAGATCAGGCCGTCGCGGTGGAACACGATGGCCTCGTCCGTGGCTTCGGTGAACTTGCGCATGCGCTCTTCGCTCTCGCGCACCGAGCGCTCGGCACGCCAGCGCTCGGTGATGTCGGTGATCAGCACGAAGGAGCCCAGTTGCCGATCCTTTTGCGCGCCTTCGAAGTGCGGGATGAGATTCACTTCGATCATGCGCACTTCGCCATTGGGCAGGGTCTGCTCGCGCGCGTACTTGACGTGCTCGCCCCGGGTGGAGCGCTCCACATGGGGCTGTATGGCCTGCCAGGCCTTGTCGCCAATGGCTTCCTGCACCGTGAGGCCGAGGATGGATTCGGTGGAATGGCCGTTGTAGGCCGCATAGCCCTGGTTGGCGAACAGGCAGTGCAGGCCGGGCAGGTCGAAATAGGCCATCAGCGCGGGCACGGAGTCCGCGATCAGGCGCAGCAGCAGGTCGCTGGAGCGGCCCTGCTCGGCGGTGCTGGATGCGTTGATCGTTTCTGGCATGTACCACCCGGTTCCTGCGCTGTATTCCGTTATAGCCGATTCACCTGACGCCGGCGTAAGGTAGTTCTCCCTATGCACATGGCAGGGCAAATAGGTCTTTTCCGACTCGCCCCGGATAATCGGGGCCATGACCTCCAAAGAAAACCAAGCCGGCACTGACTTCAGCACGCTGGCCCTGAGCCCCGCTACGCTGGCCAATCTGCAGCAGCTGGGCTACACGCAGATGACCCCTATCCAGGCCGCCAGCCTGCCGCCCGCCCTGCTGGGCAAGGACCTGATCGCCCAGGCCAGCACCGGCAGCGGCAAGACGGCGGCCTTCGCCCTGGCCCTGCTGGCCAACCTCAACCCGCGCCGCTTTGCCGTGCAGGCGCTGGTGCTGTGCCCCACGCGCGAGCTGGCCGACCAGGTGACCACCGAGATCCGCCGCCTGGCGCGGGCCGAGGAGAACATCAAGGTCGTCACCCTGTGCGGCGGTGTGCCGCTGCGCGGCCAGACGGTGAGCCTGGAGCACGGCGCCCACATCGTGGTCGGCACGCCCGGCCGCGTGATGGACCACCTGGAGCGCCAGCACCTGTCGCTGGAAGCGCTCAACACCCTGGTGCTCGACGAGGCCGACCGCATGCTGGACATGGGTTTCTTCGACGACATCGCCACCGTGGCGCGCCAGTGCCCCAAGGAGCGCCAGACCCTGCTGTTCTCTGCCACCTACCCCGAGGGCATCGCCAAGCTGAGCCAGCAGTTCATGAAGGCGCCCGAGCAGATCACCGTGCAGGCCCAGCATGCCGAGGGCAAGATCGAGCAGCGCTGGTACGAGGTGAAGAATTCCGAGCGCCTGCACGCCGTGTCGCAGATCCTGGACCACTTCCGGCCCGAGTCCTCGCTGGCCTTTTGCAACACCAAGCAGCAGTGCCGCGACCTGGTGGCCGTGCTGCAGGCGCAGGGTTTCAGCGCCCTGGCGCTGTATGGTGAGCTGGAGCAGCGCGAGCGCGACCAGGTGCTGGTTCAGTTCGCCAACCGCAGCTGCTCGGTGCTGGTGGCCACCGACGTGGCCGCGCGCGGCCTCGACATCGCCAACCTGGCAGCGGTAATCAACGTGGACGTGACGCCCGACGCCGAGGTGCACATCCACCGCA
Organism: Acidovorax sp. LjRoot118; assembly: GCF_964253575.1. Classification (NCBI taxonomy): domain Bacteria; kingdom Pseudomonadati; phylum Pseudomonadota; class Betaproteobacteria; order Burkholderiales; family Comamonadaceae; genus Acidovorax; species Acidovorax sp. LjRoot118. The sequence goes on along the minus strand of NZ_CAXURB020000001.1, from coordinate 5,564,636 downwards.
TCGGCCGCACCGGCCGGGGTGATGCCGAGGGCCTGGCGCTGAACCTGGCCAGCATGGACGAGATGGGCAGCGTGGGCAAGATCGAGCAGCTGCAGGGCCGCGAATCGCGCTTTTACCCCTTGGCCGAACTCACGCCCACGGGCAGCGGCCCCTTGGTGCCGCCCATGGCCACCATCCAGATCATCGGTGGCCGCAAGGAAAAGATCCGTGCCGGCGACGTGCTGGGCGCGCTGACCGGCGAGATGGGCTTCACGCGCGAGCAGATCGGCAAGATCAATGTCAACGAGTTCTCCACCTACGTGGCGGTGGACCGCACCGTGGGCCGCCAGGTGGCCGACCGCCTCAACAGCGGCAAGGTCAAAGGCAAGTCCGTGAAGGCCCGCCTGGTCACCGACTGACCAGCATCTGCACCATGGCATCGTAGCCCCGCTGCTTTGCCAGTTGCAGCGGCGTGTTGCCCTGCCGGTCGGTCAGCGCCTGGCTGGCCCCCGCCTTGACCAGGGCCTTGAGCGTGGCCTGGTGGCGTGCCCCGCCGTTGCCCAGCACGATGGATTCGATCAGCGCCGTCCAGTGCAGGTTGTTCACATGGTCCAGCGGTGCGCCGGCCGCGATCAGCTGGCGTACCACGCCGTCGTGCCCCAGGTGGGCGGCGGCGATCAGGGCCGTGCCGTCGTAGCGGCTGGTCACCTGTTTCGCGCTGGCACCCAGCGAGAGGAGCAGGGCCAGGGTTTCCTCGTCGTCGGCCACGGCGGCGATCGTCACCGCGTCGTAGCGGTCGTTCTCCAGCAAATCCAGGCCGGCGCCGGCCTTGGCCAGTGTTCGGATGGCGTCACGCTGCTGGGCAAACGTGGCCACGTGCAGCGGCGTGCGCCCATGGGCGTCGCGGGCATTGGCCAGTGCCGCGGCACTCGGGCCTGCGAGCAGGCGCTGCAGGGCGGCAGTGTCGCCCTGTGCCGCAGCGGCATGCACGCCCTGGTAGGCCGCCAGTTCCGCCGGGTTGGGCGGAACCTGGGCCTGGGCCGGCTGCAGGGCAGCGAAGGCCAGGGTGGCGGCAATGGCGCACAGCGCACGCGCCGTGCTCGAAAAAGAAGGGGCGGTGCGGTGGGCCATGGCTCTTTCCTGGTCGGTCAGGTGTGGCTTACTTGAGCAGGTCCTGCACCTTGGCGATGCCGGCCACAGCGCACTGCTCGTCCAGGTGGCCGCCGGGCGCACCGCCCACGCCCACGGCGCCGATGACTTCGTTGCCCACCTTCACGGGCACGCCGCCGCCCAGCAGCAGGTAGCCGGGGATGTTGACCAGGTTGGCGGCAGCGGGGTTCTTCTGGGCGCCTTCCATCATGGCCAGCGTGGTGTTCTTGGCCGATGCCGAGGTGTAGGCCTTCAGGCGGCTGGCTTCCAGCGTGTGCGGGCCGGCATTGTCGGCGCGGTGCACGGCGCGCACGGTGCCGGCGCGGTCCACCACGGTGGCGGTCACGGCATAGCCGTTGGCGGTGCAGGTGGCCACGGTCTGGGCGGCGATCTGCGTGGCCAGGTCCAGCGAGATATTCTTTTCGGTGCGCACGCCTTCAGCGCTGGCAGCGGTGGCGATGAAGGCGAGGGCGATGGCGGCGGTCTTGAAGTGGCGTTGCATGGTGTGTTCTCCGGTGGTTTGGAAGGCCGGCCTGGCAGGTCGTCAGGCCGTGGGAGAACTGTAAAAAATGCGGGCCGCCGGCACCATTCGTGCGGCTACGCGCGGGCCTCCGTAGAACTACGGAGCGCCGTCCACCAGCGCGGCGTAGCGCCTTATCAACTGGGCCAGCGACTCGGCCCCGAGCTTGGCAAACAGATTGGCGCGGTGGGTTTCCACGGTGCGCGGCGAGAGTTCGAGCGCACGGCCGATCTCCTTGTTGGTCAGGCCTTCGACGATCAGGCCCAGCACCTCGCGTTCGCGTGCCGAGAGCTGGGCATGGCGCTCGCGCGCCTGGTGGTCTGCCTGGTGGCGCTCGCGCGAGCGCACGTGCTGGCGCACCGCGTTCTGCAGGGCCTCGATCAGCACCTCGTCGTCCACCGGCTTTTCGAGGAACTCGGCGGCCCCGGCCTTGAATGCGCGGCGGCACATGTCCACCGTGCCATGGCCTGTGAGCATGATCACGGGCTGGTCCACGCCCTGCTTGAGCAGTTGCTCCAGCAGGGCCAGACCGCTGGTGCCCGGCATGCGCACGTCGAGCACGATGGCACCGATGCTGGCGCGGTCAAAGCCCGCGGCAAAGGCCAGCGGGTCGGCCCAGGCCTGCACGCGCAGGCCCACGGTGCCGATCAGCAGGGCGAGGCCCTCGCGCACGGCGGCATCGTCGTCCACCAGGTGGATCAGCGGGGACAGGGGCGTGGCATGGTCGGTCATGGAAGCACCGGGGTGTGGAGGGGGGCAGCCGGGTGGGCTGCAGCGGGGGCCTGCGCCGTGACCGGCAGCACCAGCACGAAGGCCGCGCCCCGGCCTGCAGCGGGTGCCAGCCACAGCTGCGCACCCATGGCCTGGGCCAGGCTTTCGCACAGCGTGAGGCCCAGGCCCAGGCCGCCTTCGCGCGTGGTGTAGAAAGGCTCGAACAGGCGGTCGCGCGCCTCGGCCGGTATGCCCGGGCCATGGTCGCGCACGGTCAGTGCCACCTGGCCCGTGTCCTGCCGGTCCAGGTGCAGCTCCAGCCGGCGCTCGGCGGCCGGCACCTGCTCCATGGCCTGCAGGGCATTCATCACCAGGTTGTGCACGATCTGCTGCAGGGCCACGGGTTCGGCCAGCACTGCAGGCAGGTCGGGTTCCGCCTCCAGGACCAGTGCCACGCCGCGCTGCTGCAGTTCGGGCTCCACCAGGTGCAGAACGTCCTGCACGGCGGCGGGCAGGGCCAGCGGATGGGCCTGCCCGGCCAGGTCGGGGCGCTCCACCAGGCGGCGCAGCCGACCCACCACGGCCGATGCGCGACGCGCCTGCTCCACGGCACGGCCCATGGCGTCGAAGGCGGTGTCCAGGTCGGGAGGCGATTCGCCCAGCAGGCGCTTGGCGGCCTGGGTGCTGGCCAGCAAGGCCGTGAGGGGTTGGTTGAGCTCGTGCGCCATGCCGGCGGCCAGCTCGCCCAGGGTGTTGAGCCGGGCCACCTGGCCCAGGCGCAGCAGCTCTTCGGCCCGCTGGCGTGCCACGCGCTGGCGCCACCAGGCCAGCGCGCCGGCCCACAGGGCTGCCGTGAGCACGCACCAGCCCAGCATGGCCCACCAGGGCAGCTCGGCCGGGGTCACGGTGCGCTCGGCCACCACGTCCAGGGGCTGGCTCGGCGATGCCAGCAGCTTGTGCACGCTGAAGTGCCAGCCCATGCGGTCCAGCCGGCGCCCTGGCTGCACGACGAAGGACTGGCCAGCCCGGTCCAGCGCCACGCGCACCGGGCTGGTCACCGGGTTCATGGGCCATTCGTCCAGCGGCACGGTGGCCGCCAGGTCGATCTGCAGCGCATAGCTGGCCGGTGTGCCGGCGAGCACCAGGTGGTAGCGGCCGGCGGCCAGGTCGGCCAGGGCCATCTCGGCGCGCCCGGAGCGGCGCGAGGCCGCCTCGGCTGCATCCAGCGCGGCCTTCTGCGCAGCGGGCCAGGCACCCGCAGCCGGGCGCTGCAGCACGGCCAGGATCTGGGGGTAGACGGACGGCAGGCGAGGCAGGGTCGACGCCGCCGCCGTGTCGGCCACAGCGCCCGGCACCGGGGGCTGCAGCAGCGCCAGCGTGGCCATCACCGCATCGTGCTGCACCACGCGCTGGCTCAGCAGCCGGTGCACGATGCGCGCATCCGTATCGAAGGCCGCGCGCAGCTGTTCCACGCGCGCATGCGCCAGCCAGCCGGCACCGGCAGCCGCCACGAGGGCCCACAACAGCAATCCTGCGAGGCGGTGACGCCATGCCTTGGTCATGGGGCGGATTCTGGCACGGCCGGGTCTGTTGTAATCCTGTCCGAACGCCTCCACCCGCCCATGCCCCCCACTGCCTCCACCCTGCACCCCTGGTTCACGCCGCGCAACCTGCTGTGGGCGTCCGTGGCCGTGGCGCTGGTCACCATCGTTCTCAAGACGCTGGCCTGGTACGTGACCGGCTCGGTGGGGCTGCTGTCGGACGCCCTGGAGTCCTTCGTCAACCTGGCCAGCGCCATTTTTGCCCTGGCCATGGTCACCGTGGCGCAACGCCCGGCGGACGACAACCACCCGTACGGCCACCACAAGGCCGAGTATTTTTCATCCGGCTTCGAAGGCATCCTGATCGTTGGCGTGTCGTTGGGCATCTTCTGGGCGGCCGGGCATCGGCTGTTCGACCCGCAACCCCTGGAGCAGGTGGGTTGGGGCCTGGTGCTCTCGGCGGTGAGTTCCGGCCTCAACGGCCTGCTGGCATGGTTCATGTTCCGGTCCGCCCGTGCGTACCGCTCGATTGCGCTGGAAGCCGATGCCCGCCACCTCGTCACCGACGTGTGGACTTCGGCCGGGGTGCTGGTCGGCATTGCCGGTGCCGCGCTCACTGGCTGGCTCTGGCTCGATGCCGTGGCCGCCATCGCCGTGGCGATCAACATCCTCAAGGAAGGCGTGTCGCTGGTCTGGCGCTCATCCCAGGGGTTGATGGACGAGGCCGCCCCGCCCGCGGTGCAGGCCCGCATTGAAGCCACCCTGCAGCAGTTCGTGCAAGGGCAGGCACCGGGGGTGCTGCGCTTTGACCATGTGTCCACACGCCGGGCCGGCCAGCGCCAATTCGTCGATCTGCATCTGCATGTGCCAGCCATTTGGACCCTGGGCCAGGCCGCCGAGTTGCGTGGCCAGGTGGAGCGGGCGCTGATGGCCGCCGTGCCTGGCCTGCGTGCGACCATCGAACTGCTGCCCACCGATGTGGAAGCCCATTTTGACGACCCCAAGGACGTGACGTGATCAGTGTCTTGCAACGCGTGCGCGAAGCCCGCGTGGATGTGGATGGAACCACCGTGGGCGCTATCGGCGCCGGCCTGCTGGTGCTGGTGTGCGCCGAGCGCGGCGATACCGAGGCCGAGGCCGACAAACTGCTGGCCAAGCTGCTCAAGCTGCGCATCTTTGCCGACGACGCCGGCAAGATGAACCGCAGCCTGCAGGACGTGGCCGGCGGGCTGCTGCTGGTGAGCCAGTTCACGCTGGCCGCCGACACGACGGGCGGCAACCGCCCGAGCTTTACCCAGGCGGCAGCACCCGACGATGGGCGGCGCCTGTTCGACTACGTGGTGCAGCAGGCGCGTGCGCTGCACCCGGTGGTGGCCACCGGCCGCTTCGCCACCGAGATGCAGGTGCACCTGGTCAACGATGGGCCGATCACCATACCGCTGCGCATTGCGCCGGCCGCACCGACGCCATAGCGCAGGCGTTCAGGCACCGACCAGTTTCTGGAACGAGCCAAGCACGGCCGGGCCGTTGAACGGCTTGACGATCCAGCCGCGGATGCCGGCGGCCTTGCCGCGCTCCTTCATCGCGGGCGAGTTCTCGGTGGTCAGCATCACGATGTTGACCCCGGTGTTCCTGAGTTCGCTGCGCACTTTTTCGGCCATGGTCAGGCCGTCCATGTGGGGCATGTTCACGTCGCAGACCACGAGCTTGATGCGCGGGTCCTGCTGCAGCTGGGTCAGGCCGTCGCGGCCGTCCACTGCGAAAGCGACGTCGAAACCGTTCTTCCCCAGGAAGCCGCCGACTTCGTTGCGCACGGTGCTGGAGTCGTCGACGACGAGGATGTTGGCCATGGTGCGAGTCCTTCAAAAGTGGTCAGAAAAATTCCAGTTCGCCCGCGACCTGTTCTACCTCGGGCGGCTTCCAGTGGAAGTCCATGGGGGTGTAGGCACGGGCGCACAGGGTGGCATGCAGCGGCAGGGCGCCGGGCAGGTCAATGCGGAAATGCTGAAGATGGTCGGTGCCGATCTGCGCCATGTGCGGCAGGCTGCGGATATCCAGGATCTGCGGGGTCGACAGCCCTAGGCAGTCGTAGAAGGCGCCCAACTCGCGGTTCATCGCGCCGCAACACATGTTGCCGATCTCGCAGATGGCGTCGATGAATGGCTGCGGGCCCATCTCGCGCTCGTCCTGCCCGACCACGCCCGCAATCCATGCACGCGTGCGCGCATCGTGCGCAAAGTGCAGTGCCGCGATGACGCGAAACGAATAGGAGGCGATCGACAGCACCGCCATGTGGGTGAGCGAGTCCTGCTCCACCGCAGGCACGGTGCGGATCTGCATCTTCGAATGCTGCGGCCCCATGCCCTGGCGCAGGCCTGCGATCATCATGCTGTCCAGGCTGTCCCTGGCGCGTTGGCTCAACGTCATGGCGGCTGGCTCAGGCAGACAGGGCGGCCTGGATCTTGCGATTGGTCAGCGCGAGCCCCATGGACGCATTGATGATCATCTTGCCGCCGGCCTGCATGTCCTGGAAGGTGGTGGTGGCGATCAGGTCGTTCTTGTAGAGGTTGTCCCGGTAGTGCTTGGACAGGGCCTCGGCATTCACCGACAGTGTGCGCATCTCGTTGGCCACCACGGCGAAGCCGCGGCCCGCGCCGCCCGCGCGGGCTGCCTCGATCGATGCGTTGAGCGCCACGATCACCATCTGGCGCACGATGCGTGCGAACTCGTCGTTCTTCTCGTGCATGTCCTTGTTGTGGGCCACGAGCTTGCTCATGTCGGCATGCCAGCGCTCGAAGGTCTTGCTGATGCCCTGCAGATCGGCCAGTGCCTTGGCCAGCGTCTGGCTGTGGCCCATGGCACCCTGCACCACGGCCTGCACCACGGCTTGCGTCTGCTGGCCGGCACTGTGCTCGATCAGGCGCTGTTCCTGCTCCCACTGCCCAATGGCGTTCTGCATGTTGGCCTGTGCCTGCTGCAGCGAGCTTTGCAAGTGATCGACCTGGGACTGGAGCCGGGCATTCTCGTTCTCCACTTCCCATTGCGCATCCCTGCCGACGTCTTCGGTCTGCCATGCGGCCTTGCGCAGCGTGCGGCCACACAGCCACCAGCCGGCTACAGCACCGAGGGCGCAACCGCACACCAGAATCAACACTTCCATCATTGCGCTTCCTTCTCGGCATGTTCCGCCGGTGCGCGGCGTGCCACGCCGTACTGGGCAGGCAGGTGGATCACGGTGTGGAACGGCGCGTGGCCTGCCTGCCCAGTGGTCGGCTGGAGTTCCAGCGCGATGCTGCCGCCCACGGATTCGATGAAAGCCTTCACCGCGTCCATGCCCACCCCGCGTCCCGAGATGGCGGTCACTTCGCTGGCCGTGGAAAAACCGGGTGCAAAGATCAACTGCGCGGTCTCGGCCGGAGCCAAAGCGCTGTCTTCCTGTACGAGGCCCGATGCAATGGCTTTTGCGCGGATGCGGTCCAGGTCCAGGCCCCGGCCGTCATCGGAAAGCCGCAGCGTGATCTGGCCATCCGCCTGGTCCATGGCGATCTCGATCCGGCCCTGTGGCGCCTTGCCTTGCGTGGCGCGGTCCGGTGGGGCTTCGATCCCGTGGTCGAGCGCGTTGCGCAGCAGGTGCATGAAGGCGTTGCGCAACACGTCGGTCACCTGGGTGCGCAGAACGATGCCGCCATCGGAGATGACGACCCTGGGCGCCTGCTTGCCCAGTTCCTGCGCCAGGTCGGGCAGCGAGTCCACCACCGTCTCCAGCACGTCGTGCAGCGTGTGGGTGCCCAGCAGCTGCAAGGCGTGCTGTACCTGTTCCAGCATGGCACGCGTGGCATGCAGGCCGTTGCTGCCGTGAAGGGCGCTGCTCGCCGCGTGCAGCAGTTCGTCGATGCGTTCGCGCGGCACCATCAGGTACTTCTCCACGCTGCCGCGGCGCCCGGGGCCCTTGCGGCCCAGCTTGGTGTCGTTGATGTGCGCGTAGCTGTCCAGCGATGCGCGCACCGCCTGCAGCTCGGCATCCAGTGCCGCGCTGTCCCAGCCAGAGAGGTCCTGGCGCAGCGCGTCGTAGCGCTGCTCGGCCGCGTGCGCCAAGTCGGCCAGCTGCAGCAGGCCGTAGGTGCGGGCATTGCCCTTGATGGTGTGCATGTTGCGAAACAGCTCTGCCACGGCGGCCGCGCGGGCTGCCGCATCGGTGGCCGAGCCATCCAGCAGGCGCTGGTTGTGCAGCACGAAGGAGGCCGAGCTGTCCACGAAGTCGTGGAACTTTTCCTGTTGCACGGCGAGCACCTCGCCGATCATTGCCAGCTCCTGCTTTTGCGCCTGCGCGGAGCGTGCCAGCTCGCGCAGTTCGGTCACGTCGCGCACGCACAGCATCAGGCGCTCGGTGCTGCCGTCGCCCGAGGCGATGGGCGACCAGGTGAGGTCCAGCACCTTGGTCTTGCCATCCGCGAAGCGCACGCTCACCTCGCCCGGCAGCAGGTGGGCATTGAAGTCGAAGTTCATGGCGTCTTCGCCGATGCAGGCATCGATGGCCGTCGTCGCTTGCGACAGTGCATCCGCGCCCAGGTCGGTATGGGCCAGCAGCACATCGGTCACACTGCGCCCCGCGAGATCGCTGGTTTCCACGATGCTGGCCAGGTGGTCCGAGTATTCGGGGTGGATCACGCCGCCGGCCTGCAGGGTCATGATGCCCTGCGGGATGGTGTGCAGCATGACCTGGATGTCGGCCGTCTTCTGGCGCACGAGTTCCGTGCTTTCCTGGATCTTCTCCACCATCAGGTTGAAGGCCGTGAGCGAGCGCCCGATCTCGTCCATTCGGGTGACCGGCACTCGGTGCGAGAAGTCCTGGCTGGTGGCGATCTCGGTCATCTTGTGCTCCATCTCGCCGATGGGGCGCACGATCTGGCGGTACAGCATGAAGCCGATGCCCGCCATGCCCAGCACGGCGATGACCGTGATCGTGGTGAGCGTCGTCGTGGTCTGGGTCAGGTTGGCGTTCAGCGAGGCGATGGCCTGGTCCTTGCCGCGGCGCTTCTCGACCTGCACGGCCTCGATCATCTGGCCCTGCTCGCGCAGGTACTGGTCCACGGTGGCGGCCATGGTGGCCTCCGCGGCCTCCTGCTGGCCGGCGAGCTTGAATTGGGCCGTGTCGTCGATGGCCTGGAAGTAGTTCTCCAAGCTCATCTCTGCCTCTTTGATCAGGCCGCGCTGCGCATCGCTGTCGGCCTGGCGCATCTGCGAAGCCAGGGCTGCCTTGAGTTCGCTTTTGCGCGAGCTCAGCGCCTCGTAGGTGGTCTTGGCGCTCTCCCCGTCGGGTGCCGACACCATGGCCATGGTGGCTATGTGCACGTCCTTGAGCTGCCCCATCATTTCCACCGACTGGATGGTGCTGGGCACCACCCCCTCGGTCACGGCCTTGACCTGCTGCGCACCGCGGGACGACTGGTAGAGCGCGAAGCCACCGATGGCGCACAGCGCCAGGAAGGTGAGGGTGATGAGCAGGATGATGCGCAGGCGAACGGTCATGGGAGGGACTGGCTGCTGAACCAATGTAACAATTTGATTCAACTGTCGGCGACGTCCGTGGCGCCTTCATGACATTTCCCCCGGGCCTTCGAGGGGCAAGGCGGCGCAGGCCTGCGCGGTCCGCGCTTTTCGTGGCGCGGTCGGCTGCGGCTATTGCAGCGTCAGCGCCAGTGCGATGGGCAGGAACACCAGGGCTGCCAGGTTGCCGATCAGCACCATCGAGGCCACCTTCTCGGGTTCCTGCCGGTAGCGTTCGGCGAGGATGAAGTTGATCACCGCAGGGGGCAGGGCGCCGAACACCAGCAGCAAGCCCTGCTCGCGCGGTGCCAGATCCATGCCCCAGGCCACAGCCCAGGCGATGGCCATGCCCGTCACCGGGCGCAGCACGGCGCCGAAGACGCCGAAGCCGACGGACTGGATGTGCGAATCCGCCAGGCGCGCACCCAGCGCGAACAGCATCAGTGGAATGGACACATCGCCCACCATGCGGATGGCCGTGAGCAGCGGCGGCCACAGCGCCATGCCCCCCATGCCCACCGCCAGCCCCGCGATGGCGGCCAGGATGGAGGGCGAGGTCCACATGGTGCGCAGCCGCGCCTGGTGGTCCAGCAGCCAGATGCCGAAGGAGAACTGCAGCGCGTTGGACACCACGAACATCGCAATCGCCGGGGCCAGCGCCTCCTGGCCGAACGCCAGCACCGCCAGCGGCAGGCCCAGGTTGCCGCAGTTGTTGAACATCATCGGCGGCACCAGCGTCTTGGGCTCCAGGCCCAGCGCGCGGGCCACCAGCCAGCCCACCACGCCCGTGCCGGCGATCAGCGCCAGCGTGGCCAGCAGCAGTGGCAGGTGGTCCTGCACACGGAAGTCCTTGCCCGCCATGGCCCCGAACACCAGTGCGGGCACGAACACCGCCAGGTTGAGCTGGTTGGCGGTCGAGAGATCGGGCTTCATGCGCCGTCCGACGGCATAGCCCAGGGCGGCAATGGCGAACAGGGGAAACAGGATGGAGAGGATGCGCAGTAGCATGGGGACCGAAGAACGAACGTCCGAGCTTAAGGCAGGTCGGCACGTGCCTTGTCGAGGGTTGGCCGGTGGAGCGCAACGGCCCGCCGCATCGGCCTTGGCGTGGGGCCTTGGGTGCTTTGCGTTAAAACAGCGTTGGCGGCTGGACACATGCCGGCGCCACCCCTCCCACACCCGCACAAAGCCCATGCGCAGCATCTACTTCATCAGCCACCCCGACGTGGTGATCAGCCCCCTGGTGCCGATCACGCACTGGCCCTTGTCCGAACGCGGGCGCGCACGCATGGCCGCAGCGCTGTCGCAGCCCTGGGTGCCGGGTATCTCGGCCGTGTACTGCAGCACCGAGCAAAAGGCCATCAATGGTGCGCAGATACTGGCGGAGCACCGGGGACTGGCGCCCACGCAGGTGGCTGCGCTCGGGGAGAACGATCGCTCGTCCACCGGCTACCTGCCACTGGCCGAGTTCGAGACCGTGGCCGACGCCTTCTTTGCGCAGCCTAAGCAGTCGGTGCGCGGGTGGGAGACTGCGGCGCACGCCCAGGCGCGCATCGTGGAGGCCGTGGCATCCATCGCCGCAGCCGATACCTCTGCCGGGGCACTGGCCATCGTCTCGCATGGGGCGGTGGGTGCGCTGCTGTACTGCCACCCCACCGGGCAGCCCATCTCGCGGCAATGGGACCAGCCCGCCAATGGCGGTGGCAACTACTTCAGCATCCAGTGGGGGCCAGAGCCCCGCGCGCTGTCGTGGTGGCTGCCGGTCGATGGAGTCGGGCCCTCTCCCTAACGTTTGCGCGTCTTGGCGGGCTTCGATGCCACCGGCTTGGCGTCGTACGGATCGGCAAAGCCCAGCTCCTGCAGGATGGCGGTCTCGTAGGCTTCCATCTCGTCGGCATCGGCCGCGCTGGTCTCGTGGTCCCAGCCCTGGGCGTGCAGGGCGCCATGCACCAGCATGTGGGCGTAGTGCTCTTCCAGGCTCTTGTTCTGCTCCTTCGCCTCGTGTTCGATCACCGGGGCGCACAGCACCAGGTCGGCCGTGACCAGGGGTTCCTGCGTGTAGTCGAAGGTCAGCACGTTGGTCGCATAGTCCTTGCGGCGGTAGTCGTTGTTGAGCTGCCGTCCTTCCTCGGCGTCGACGATGCGCACGGTGATCTCGGCGTCGGTGGCCAGGGCGTGGCGTATCCAGCGCGTGACCTTGTGGCGCGGCAGCACGGCGCGGTGCGCGGCGGCGCCATCGAATCGGCCGAACTGCAGCGACAGGGAGAGTTGGTTCAAAGGCATGGGGAATGTCTTGTCAGGGGCTGCTCACGCGCGGGTGCGCGTGGCTACCGCACGGCGGGGTGCGTCGTAGGCGTCCACGATGCGCGCCACCAGCGGGTGGCGCACCACGTCGGCGCTGGTGAAGTGGGTGACGGCGATGCCCTTGACGCGCTTGAGCACGCGCTCGGCATCGACCAGGCCGCTCATGGCACCCTTGGGCAGGTCGACCTGGCTCACGTCACCCGTGACCACGGCGCGCGCGCCGAAGCCGATGCGTGTGAGGAACATCTTCATCTGCTCGGGCGTGGTGTTCTGGGCTTCGTCCAGGATCACGAAGGCATTGTTCAGCGTGCGCCCGCGCATGAAGGCCAGCGGCGCGATCTCGATGGCGTTGCGTTCGAAGGCCTTCTGCACCTTGTCGTTGCCCATCAGTTCGTACAGCGCGTCGTACAGAGGGCGCAGGTAGGGGTCGACCTTCTGCGCCAGGTCGCCGGGGAGGAAGCCCAGGCGCTCGCCGGCCTCCACCGCCGGGCGCGTCAGCACGATGCGCTGCACGTTGCTGCGCTCCAGGGCATCCACCGCACAGGCAACGGCCAAGTAGGTCTTGCCGGTGCCGGCCGGGCCGATGCCGAAGGTGATGTCGTGCGTGGCGATGTTCTGCAGGTACAGGTTCTGCGTGGGCGTGCGCCCGCGCAGGTCCGGGCGGCGCGTGCTGAGCACGATGGCGTCGTCCGGTGCCTCCAGCAGCTCGCTGTCGCCCGCCAGCATGAGCTGGATGTGGTCCTCGGGGATCGGGCGCTCGGCCATCTCGTACAGGGCCTGAAGCAACTCCATCGCCTGCGTGGCCTTGGCCTTGGGGCCGTCCACCTTGAATTGTTCGTGCCGGTGCGCGATGCTCACCTGCAGCGCCACCTCGATGGTGCGCAGGTGCGCATCGGCCGGGCCGCACAGGTGCGTGAGCCGGGTGTTGTTGTGGGGAGTGAAGGTGTGGCGCAGGATCACGCTGATAATTCCCGTCAGGCAATGGAACAGAACGCAAGAGCGACGGCGCTGCTTGTCACGCCAGCGACGGCAAAGGACATCAATGATAGGCAAATTGACCGGCACCCTGCTGGAGAAGAATCCCCCCGAGGTGCTTTTGGACTGCCACGGGGTGGGCTACGAGGTGAATGTGCCCATGAGCACCTTCTACAACCTGCCCTCCGTGGGGGAGCGCGTGAGCCTGCTCACGCAGTTCATTGTGCGCGAGGATGCGCAATTGCTGTACGGCTTTGCCACTTCCGAGGAGCGCCAGGCCTTTCGCGAGCTGATCAAGATCTCGGGCGTGGGCCCGCGCACGGCGCTGTCCATCCTGAGCGGTATGGGCGTGGGCGACCTGGCACAGGCCATCACGCTGCAGGAGGCGGGGCGCCTGGTCAAGGTGCCCGGCATCGGCAAGAAGACCGCCGAGCGCCTGCTGCTGGAGCTCAAGGGCAAGCTGGGCGCCGACATGGGGGGGGCGCGCAGCCACGCCACCAGTGATGCACAGGCCGACATCCTGCAGGCCCTGCTGGCCCTGGGCTACAACGACAAGGAAGCGGCCGCTGCCCTCAAGGCCCTGCCGGCCGACGTGGGCGTGAGCGACGGCATCAAGCTCGCGCTCAAGTCGCTGGCCAGGTAGGTCCGAACGGGCGCCTACTGGGCCTCGCGCACCAGGCGGCCATTGGTCGGCTGCACCGGCCGCGCATTGGGCGGCGAGATGCGCGCCAGCAGGCGCAGCTGCTCCAGGCCCACGCTCACCGGGGTCTTCATCACGATGCGCAGCACGCCCTCGGTGCAGGGCGGCGAGGTCAGCGAGCCCGCGTACTGGTAGTAGTGCCGGTCCTGCGGCAGCAGCTCGCCCACCGAGAGCACCGGCTGCGGCAGGCGCACGCGGTCCTGTGCGTCCAGGGGCATGTGCGTCCAGAGGCGGGTGATGAAGGCATTGGGGCTGCCCAGTTGCATGGGCACGCTGACCACGGCCATCTGGCCGCTCGGGCCCTGGTACACCAGCTCGGTGGCCATGGGGTAGCTCTGCAGGTGCACGCGCTCCTCTGCGGGGTGGCGGAACTGCAGGCGCAGGAGCCGCCAGGGGGCTCCGCGCAGGGGCAGGATGCTGGTGCCTTCCACCTCCAGCGCGAGGCCATGCCCCGTGTTCCACACCGTGCCGCCGAAGAACTGGTTGCCGAACGGCAAGGGGTCCGCCGGGCCGAGCGCCACGTCCTGCGGGGTGATGTGGATGGGCGACTGGCGCGTGCCCTGGCTGCAGGCCGAAAAATCCGGGTGCAGGCCGCCCCAGGCCTCGGGTCCCTTGTCGCCGCTGGCATGGTCCCAGCGCACCGTGCGCGGGTCGGCTGGCGGTGGTGGGGGCGCAGGCGGCGCGGCAGCAGCCAGTTCGGCGGCCCGCGACTGGATGTAGCGGCGGCTGGCGCCGGCGTCCGGCACGGTCGACCGGGGCGGTGTCGGTGGGCGTGCTTCGGCCGGGGCCGGCTTGCGCGGGCGGTCGGGTGGCACGCGCACTTCCACGCTGGGGATGGGGCCGGCGTTCTTGCGCGCACCGGGTTTGGCCGGCGCGGCGTTCTTGTCCTTGGCGCGCTGGATGGCCTCGTCGATCCGGGTGGCCAGGGTGGCCTTGTCCTGCGGGTTCTCGATGCGGATGGCGCCGGTGGCGGCCCGGCCGGGAGGGGGCGCGGTCTGGGCAGTCGCGGTCAGTGCGGCTGCGCCACTGGCGGCCAGCGCGGCCAGCAATTGCAGTGGCCGTGGCAGGCGGGTGGGCGCAGGCATCATCTCTTTCATGGTGTGCTTCATGTATCGGCACAGTACCCACTTACTTTACCCCCTGGGAGGGCGCCCGGGCTATATAGTTCCAGTCGGCCCGCCCGCGCGGGTATTCGACCCCGGACAGAACCACCGTGACCATCCAGACCGACGACTTCGCCCCCATACCGCCCAAGCGCGTGGTGTCCGCCGCGCCCGCCTCGCCGCAGGAGGAGGCCATCGAGCGCGCCCTGCGCCCCAAGCTGCTGCAGGAGTACGTGGGCCAAGCCAAGGCGCGCGAGCAGCTCGAGATCTTCATCGGCGCGGCGCGCAAGCGCGGCGAGGCGCTGGACCATGTGCTGCTGTTCGGCCCGCCGGGCCTGGGCAAGACCACGTTGAGCCACATCATCGCGGCCGAGCTGGGCGTGAACCTGCGCCAGACCAGCGGCCCCGTGCTCGAAAAGCCCAAGGACCTGGCCGCATTGCTGACCAACCTGGAAAAGAACGACGTCCTTTTCATCGACGAGATCCACCGCCTCTCGCCCGTGGTCGAGGAAATCCTGTACCCGGCGCTCGAGGACTACCAGATCGACATCATGATCGGCGAGGGGCCGGCCGCGCGCAGCATCAAGCTCGACCTGCAGCCCTTCACCCTTGTGGGGGCCACCACGCGCGCCGGCATGCTCACCAACCCGCTGCGCGACCGCTTCGGCATCGTCGCGCGGCTGGAGTTCTACACCGCGCAGGAGCTCGCGCGCATCGTGCAGCGCAGCGCCGGCCTGCTCGACGTGCCCATGGACGAAGTGGGTGGCTTCGAGATCGCCCGCCGCTCGCGCGGCACGCCGCGCATCGCCAACCGGTTGCTGCGCCGCGTGCGCGACTATGCCGAGGTCAAGGGCGACGGCCGCATCACCCTGGATATCGCCAACCGCGCCCTGGCCATGCTCGACGTGGACCCGCAGGGATTCGACGTGATGGACCGCAAGCTGCTCGAGGCCGTGATCCACCGCTTCGATGGCGGCCCGGTGGGCCTGGACAACATCGCCGCCAGCATCGGCGAGGAGGCGGGCACCATCGAGGACGTGATCGAGCCCTACCTGATCCAGCAAGGCTTTCTGCAGCGCACCACGCGCGGCCGCGTGGCCACGTTGGCCGCCTACCGGCACCTGGGCGTGACCCCGCCCAAGACCGGCGGGCAGGACCTGTTCGAAGCCTGAAGCACAAGGGAGCTGTCCGATGGCCCGCTCCAACCGCCGCCGCAAGAACCCGCGCGAGAGCGCCGCCAAGGCGGCGCCCGTGCGCCGGGGCCCTGGGGTGAACTGGACGCCGGCCTTGCGGGCCCAATGGGAGGCGCTCGCGCCCGGGCGCAGGTTCATGGGTTCCTGCGGCCTGGCCCTGGTCGTTGGCACCCTGCTACTCTACGGATTGGGCGGGGTGGTCTATGGCCAGCTCACCGTGTTCATGTTCGAGGGCTTCGAGGATCTGCCCGGCGGGGTGGCCGTGTGTGGCGCGGCCAGCGTGTGGTGCCTGGCCGCGGCGTGGGCCACCTGCCTGGCGGGGCGCCACTGGCCCGCCATGGCGTCCGAGCGTTGCCAACGCTGGCGGTTGCGGGCCTACGCGGCTACGGCCGTGTTGGCGGGTATCACCTTGCTGCTGTGGCTGTTGAGCGCGCCGGGCATGTGGGGCGCCCTGGGGGCCTGGCCCGGGCTGGCGCCGCAATCAGAGTGGCTGCTGGCCCCGCTGCCCTGGGCATGGGAATGGGTGCTGCCCCTGGCGCGCGATGACCTGCAGCTGTGGTGGCTGTGCGGGGCGGCGGTGGTGGGCGGCCTGTCGGCATGGTGCCTCTGCGTGGGTCGGCGGCCGCGCGCAGGGCTGGCCTGCATGGCCCTGGCGCTGATTTTCATCGGCCTGTGGGCGCTGGGCGGCGCGGCCTACCACTATGTGGCGGGCAGGGGGTTTGCCGGGGTGGTCGAGGAGGTGGCGGCGCTGAACCTGCAGTCCCATCCGGGCCAGCGCAATGCCGATACCTTCCTGTGGTTGCTGAGCGCCTGGTTCCCGCTGGCCCTGGGCGCCGTGCTCATGGCCGGGGCGTTGTATATCCCGTCGGCGGCAGCGCAGCGCTCGCCGCAGGCCCCTCCTCAGTGACGGGAGCCCGGCGCTGGCTGCGGGCACCGTCCAGCATGCCCGCCACGATCAGCACCTGCGCGATGTAATAGGTGGCCAGCACCCACAACTGCGCCAGCGGCAGGGGCTGCACGAAGCGGTTGGTGGCCAGCGTGGCATCGCTGAGCATGAAGAACCCGGCGCCGATGGCGACCAGCCAGGCGCCGCGTCCACCCAGCACAGCGGCGCGGCCGATGGCCTGGGCGGCCATGAGCGCAATCACCAGCACATACGCCGCCACCGGCCCGCGCAAAGCGGCCGGCAGCCCGCCCAGCCACAGGAAGGCATACATGCCCACGCCGATGGCCAGCGTGACCACCAACGCGCCGCGCCGCGCAAACCAGGGCACGCCCTTGCGGAACAACACGATGTAGCAGAGGTGGGCGAGCAGAAAGCTCACCAGCCCGGGAATGAAGAAGCCGCCGAACATCAGGAACACATCGCCCGCGAGCGAGCCGGCCAGCGCAGCGATGAGCCAGCGGCCTTCGGTCCTGTCGAGGCGGTTGCCAGGGGCCGCCGTGCGCAGATGCCCGCCGACCACGGCGATGGCAATCACCATGGTCAGCGGCTTGAAGAGCCAATGCCACTCCTGCAGGCCGAGCACGCTGGTCGCCGTGGCAAGGGCTGCCGATTCGACCAGCAGCGCCATGCCCATGCCGATGCGCCCCTGCACCGCCGCACCCAGAGCCCACTGCGCGGCCAGCAGGGTGGCGAACCAGATGGCGTTGTGCGCCAGCGGCGCCGTGTCGGCCTGCCAGAGAAAGGCCGCCACGCCCGCCAGCATGAGTGCGAACTGCACGCCCGCGAACCACTGCAGCGTGCGCGACATGGGCGGGTGGTACAGCGGCATCCGTGCGATGTCGAAGGGGGGCTTGGGGAAGCGCTCGGCCACGTCGGCCGGTCGCCAGCCCGGCGGCTTGATCCAGACCCGGAGCTTGTCGGCCCAGCTGCGTGCATGCCAGCTGTCGTGCGCCAGGCCGGCATATACCTGGGCATTGGCCCACAGCGGGTCCCAGCTGTTGAGCAGGCCGCGCGTGCCGTAGACGCATTTCTCCCGGTCGTCCTCGTCCTTGAAGGTGCCGAACATCCGGTCCCAGAGGATCAGGATGCCGCCGTAGTTCTTGTCCAGGTAGACGTCATTCACCGCGTGGTGCACGCGGTGGTTGCTGGGGCTGCAGAACCAGCGGTCGAACCAGCCCAGGCGCCCGACCTGCTCGGTGTGCACCCAGAACTGGTAGAGCAGGTCCACCAGCGCCACGATGGCGAACACCAGCGGCGGCACGCCGGCCAGCGCCATGGGCACGTAGAACACCCAGCCCAGCAGTGCGCCGGAGCTGGTCTGGCGCAGCGCGGTCGACAGGTTGTAGTCCTGGCTCTGGTGGTGCACCGCATGCGCGGCCCAGAGCACGGCCGACTCGTGGCCCATGCGGTGCAGCCAGTAGTAGCAAAAATCGTAGAACACCAGCGCCAGCAGCCAGCCCGGCACGCTGAGCCAGAAGGCGTCATTGCGCCACAGCGCCAAGTGCTCGAACACGGCGGTGTAGATGCCCACGCGCAAGAGCCGGGTGAACACCGCGCTGGTCTGGCTCAGCATCCCGAGGCTGATGCTGCTGATGGCATCGGCCATGCGGTAGGTCACGCGCTGGCGCTTGTAGCCCACCGCCAGTTCGATGGCGATCAGCAAAAAGAAGACGGGTGTGGCAAGGACGATGATCTGGCTGGGGCTCATTGGGGCGAATGCAGTGTTTCGCCGATTCTTGCCCCAATCAGGTCAGCGCGCCTCTGGCATCAACCCTGATGATGCGCTCCACCGTGCCCAGCGCCAGCCCGCCGCGCACGCCGATCAGGTGGTCGTGCAGGTTCACCGTGGGGTCGCAGTGGCCGGGAATCAGCCACAGCATGCGGCCCAGGGCGGGCAGCCGGGCCTTGGGGCTCTCGGTGTACAGCAGGCCGTGTTCATCGCCGCCATTGCCGTAGCGCAGCGCGCGCTCGGGCGGCAGCATGGCCACCAGGGGCAGGCCCGAGTCGATGGCATGGCTCTTGTGGCCGGCATCGCACACTGCATGGGTGTCGCGCACGGAGATCACCTGCGTCTTGATGAACAGGGAGTGCTCGAACGTGGGTTGCGCCGGCTCGCGCTCGTTGCGCGCGTAGTCGGCATCCATGAACAGAAAGGAGCCGGCCTGCAGCTCGCCGTAGACGCCGCTGGCCGCTTCGTGCACCAGGGTGCCCGTGCCTGAACCCGTGATCAGGGGCACCGGAATGCCTGCGGCCTCGATGCAGTGGCGGGTGTAGGCCGCTGCGCGCACCACGCCAGCAATGGTCTCGCGCCGCTCGGCCGTGCCCGTCAGGTGCTGGGCGCGGCCGTGGTAGGCCTGCAGCCCGGCAAAGCGCAGGCGCTGGGCGTGGCGCACGATGGCCTGGGCCAGCGGCACCGCATCTTCGCCCGGGGGCACGCCGCAGCGGCCCTGGCCCACGTCGATCTCCACGAACACGTCGATGCCGGCATCGCTGCCGGCCAGCGCCATGGCCTCGGCCAGGCGTTCGATGCCTTCGCGGTGGTCCACCGCCAGCGCCAGGCGCCCGCCGCGCGCGGCCAACTGAGCCGCCAGCCGCGCCACGCGCAGCAGCTTGGGGCCGGCCACGACCTGGTTGCTGATGTAGATGTCGGTCACGCCGCCGGCGGCCAGGGCCTCGGCCTCGGCCACCTTCTGCACGCACACGCCCTGGGCGCCGGCCTGCTGCATCAGGAGTGCCAGCTCGGCGCTCTTGTGCAGCTTGGCATGGGGGCGCCAGCGCACCCGGTGCTTGCGGGCGAATTCGGCCATGCGCTGGATGTTGCGTTCCATGGCATCAAGGTCCACCACCAGCGCGGGCGTGTCGATCAGGTCCACCCGCGCGCCGATGCTGGCGCGCAGGGCTTCAGGTAAGGGTTTCATCGCGGGCCGCGTTGTCCAGGTGTTGGGTATCGGCCCAGCCGACCAGCGTGAGGCCGTCGGGTGTCCACAGCAGGCGGTTGATGGCGGCGTTGGACAGCTGCCAGGTGCGCGGCGCCTGGATCTCCTGGCGCGTGGCCATGCGGTACAGCACGTCGAGTACGCCGCCGTGGGCCACCATCAGCACCTGCTCGCCGGGGTGCTTTTCGGCCAGCGCGAACACCGTGCGTTCGATGCGCTCACGCAGCATGACCAGCGATTCGCCGCCCTCGGGCACGTACTCGGGGTCACGCTTGCGCCAGCGCCGCGCGTCCTCGGGCATCTCGGCCTCGATCTCGGCGAAGGTGCGTCCCTGGAAGTGGCCGAAGCTGCGCTCGCGCAAGCCGGTTTCGGGCGTGATGGGTGCGCCCGTGGCATCGGCCACGGCCTGGGCCGTGGCATAGGCGCGTTGCAGGTCGCTGGCGTAGATGGCGTCGATGGGCTCGCTGGCCAGCGCCTGCGCCAACTGCTGCGCCTGCCACTGGCCGGTCTCGTTCAGGGGAATGTCCAGGTGGCCCTGGATGCGGGTGTCTACGTTCCAGGCGGTTTCGCCATGGCGTACGGCAATGATTCGGGTGGCTTGCATTCAGGTGGGATCAGGGTGGGGGCGCGAAGGGAATGCGCACCTGGCGTGGGCCGCCGGAGGGCTTGGGGAAGCCGGTAAGTGCCGCATCGAACAGGATGCCGAACACGGCGGGGTCGGCCACCCACACGTCCTCGTGCACGGCCGAGGTTTCGTAGACGCTGGCCTGCGTGGCCGCATCGCGCATCACGAGGCTCACCGCGCGGCGGTGCAGTGGTGTGGGCTCGCCCATGCGCCACAGACCGCCCCCGCCCCAACCACCATGCCAGCTGCGGCCATACCAGCCGCCGTAGGCGCGGTAAGGGCCGTAGAAACCATGGGGGCCATAGGGCCAGTAGGGGTCATAGCGCGGCACCGTGCCGGCCTGTACGCCGATCTGCACCAGCAGCTTCGGCGCGGCATCGTCGCGCTGCAGGCCGGCACGGGCCAGCGACTGCTCGGCCAGCGCGGCAATGGCGTCGAACGCCGGGGTCTGCTGCGAGGGCAGGCGGTCGATGCGGTAGGTGGCCGGGCTGGGCACGGCGGCCAGGGTGGAGAAGCTCTGCACCTGGCCTTCCACCACGCGGGTGGTGCTGCAGCCGGCCAGGGTGGCCACTGCTGCGAACAGCAGCAGGGCGGGAATCCAGCGACGGGTCATGGTTGTCTCCGGGGATGGGGTCAATCCACCTTGGAGTGTGCTCCTGCCGCCGAGGTTCACGACAGCTGCACCACCTGCACACCTGGTAACGACGGGCTGGGGGCTGAAAACTCTTCCTTGTCGAAGGCCTTGTCGCCGTCTTCGCTGGCCACGCCGGTGGCGCGCGCGTTCTTGAAGTCGTATTGGCTGCCGTCCAGCAGGTGCGAGGGCACCACGTTCTGCAGCGCGTTGAACATGTTCTCCACGCGGCCGGGGAATTTCTTCTCCCACTCGCGCAGCATCTCGCCCACCTGCTTGCGCTGCAGGTTCTCCTGGCTGCCGCACAGGTTGCAGGGGATGATGGGGAAGTTGCGCTGCGCGGCCCAGCGCGTGGTGTCCTTCTCGGTCACGTAGGCCAGCGGGCGAATCACCACGTGGCGGCCGTCGTCGCTGACCAGCTTCGGGGGCATGCTCTTCATCTTGCCGCCGAAGAACATGTTGAGCAGCAGCGTCTGCAAAATGTCGTCGCGGTGGTGGCCCAGCGCGATCTTGGTGCAACCGAGCTCGTCGGCCACGCGGTACAGGATGCCCCGGCGCAGGCGGCTGC
This sequence comes from Acidovorax sp. LjRoot118, assembly GCF_964253575.1. Taxonomy (NCBI): domain Bacteria; kingdom Pseudomonadati; phylum Pseudomonadota; class Betaproteobacteria; order Burkholderiales; family Comamonadaceae; genus Acidovorax; species Acidovorax sp. LjRoot118. The sequence goes on along the minus strand of NZ_CAXURB020000001.1, from coordinate 5,543,208 downwards.
ACAGGCTGCAGGTGGTCTTGCCCTCGGGGATCAGGCGCTTGACGATGCTGTAGGTGTCTTCGTTCTCGATGTGGAAGGGCACGCCTGTGCTGGCCAGGTACTCGGGCAGCACATGCTCGGGAAAGCCGGGCTGCTTCTGGTCCAGGTTCACGGCCACCAGGTCGAAATGGATGGGCGCGCGCGCCTTGAGCTTCTGCAGAATGTCCAGCAGGGCATAGCTGTCCTTGCCGCCGGACATGCAGACCATGACCTTGTCGCCCTCTTCGATCATGTTGAAGTCGACGATGGCCTTGCCGACCTCGCGGCAGAGGCGCTTTTCGAGCTTGTGCGCCTCGCGTTCGATCTTCAGGCGCGCAGGGCCCGATGCAGCCGCGGCCGCATCGGCGCCGGTGTCTGCCACTTCGGGGGGCTCGGCGGTCCAGCCGGCCCGTTGGGTTTCGTTCATCACTGCGCTCATGGAAGGGGCTCTGGGGTCTGGTGAAAGCGGGGCCCACCGGGCGCCCGGACAGGGTGCGCTCGCGCTGGGGCCAAAAAGACGGAGATATCCCCCAATTGTCGGTGAAACCGCCCGCCCATGGACTGGAGCGGGCTCTCCAGTGGGGGCGATGCCCGCCCAAAGTGCTATTTTTCCGCTTCTGGGGGCTCGCCGCCAGGGGCCGCAACGGCTTGCTGCAGGGGGGCGGCCCGCTCTGCAGCCCACAGCCGCATGTCGCGCTTGCCCTTGGCATTGGCCCGGCGCCAGGCCTCGCGTGCCAGCGCCAGGAAGCGCTCCTCGGCGGGGTCGGGGTGCTGCGTGGCGTGCTCGGCGTCGAGCCAGCCGACGTCCACGCGCGCATGGCGCTCAATCTGGCGCGCCAGCGTGTCGCCGATGGGGCGCGAGCTTTTGATCTGGCTCCACATGCTGGGCGATATCTCCAGCGAGGCGGCAAAGGCCTGGTCCAGCCCCTTGGCCGGCTTGCCGGCAGCGATCTCTTTTTCGAGGAACAGGCGGTGCAGCGCCAGCACGTTGGTGCGGCGGATGACGGTGAGGGGAGGCGGAGTCACAGAAGAAAAACAACAAACGCAGAAAAAAGATTGTGCAGGGTGTTGACGGGTAAGTAAAGACTATTTACAGTCCATTCCCATCAGGACTTCCTGTCCTCCCTGAATTCACCACCGAACCGACCTACCGCCGAAAGACCACCGTGAACGCCTGCCGCACCGCCATCCTCCACCGCTCCCGCCAGGGTGCCGTGGCCGTGCGCGGGGCGTTGATTGCGCGCACGTTGTCGTCCATGCCATCCCATGCAAAGCGACTGCCATCGCAGCAGCGCACAGCGTATTTGCAGGGCAATGGCAGCCAGCCGCAGTGGCTGGGCAATGGTTTCGAGGATACCGCTCCACCACCGGGCGGAGGTTGCAGCGCAGGGCGGTAGCCCACAGGCGCTCTCCCTCCCGATCTCTTGATCAAGAGGCCCGGCAACCAGGTGGTTCCGGGCCTTTTTCATTGCCGGCTGTTTTTCTCAGTTCCCCTTCTTTTCCCGCAGCGCCAGCCGCTGCCCCCGCAGGCATCGACCCGCCGGGGACCTCGGTTCTTTAACAGTTTGCTGCAGGCGGCTTGGCTCCACGGGAGCAATGGCCGGCCTGCTTATCGAAATCAGAGGGAAGGGGCGCACCGCGCCCCACCCAACCCCTCTCCATTTCGGGTGTGCCTTTGCTTTTCACCGCCGGAACCGGCCGCATGCGCGGCCCGGCGGGATGTGCTGGGATTGATCACCCAGTGCAGCGACGTGCATGCGCGGTTTCATCGGAACCGCGGTCGCGTGAAGACACAACCGAAATGGAGATGCGCTCCGGCAGGAGTGCCCGATATTTCGCTTTTTTTTGCTTTCTACGCGTGTAGCTCAACTGGCAGAGCACCGGCCTCCAAATCCGACGCTTGAGGGTTCGACTCCTTACGCGCGTGCCAATCTTTTTCCTGGCCATGGCCAGGCATGCCGTAGCAGCCCTGTCGGATTGGGGCGCCTGGTCTTCGTGCCGGGGATTGCAGGTTCGACTCCTGTCTGCGGCTCCTTCCCTTTTCCCCCTTTTCCCTTTTGTTGACCGGTCGCCAAGTGGTAAGGCAGCGGATTTTGATTCCGCCATTCGGAGGTTCGATCCCTCCCCGGTCTGCCCAATTTTTCAACCCACCCACCTCGTCCATTTATCCAATCACCCTTCAGGAGACCACTGTGGCCATTCAGCAATCCTTCTTTCTTGGCGCCCAGCGGCGCCGTTCCGGCTTCGCCGGCTGGCTGGCCCGCCTGGTATCCGTGCGCGCCCGCCTGCCCCGTACGGCCGTCCGCGCTGCTCCTGCCGCCCGCAGGCTTGAGCACTTGGACCTCGACCAGCGCGTGCGCGAGGTCGGCGAGTGGTAGCGGCGTGTGCGTTCGTGCGCCCGCTGCCAGCCTCACCGCATCCACCAGGGCCTCCATCGATTGCCGATGGATGCCCGCTTTTGCCATTGACTGACTGTTGTTGAAACGGGGCGTGCGCTTGGCTGGGCGGCTGCGCCCTCCATTGCCAAGCAAGAAAGGACGCCCCATGCCCCGCACCGAACCCGAAACCCTCTACCGAAAGCGCCTGGCACCCACGCCCACGCCCCGCGTGCTGCAGTTGGATCTGCACGGCACGCCCCAATCCTGGATGCCGCTGGAGCAAGCCGCCGTGCACTACGCCAGCGGTGCCGTCGCCTGGGATGCCGGCCTCGATGCCCTGGCCACATTGCGTGGCGGGCACAACGCAGCGACCGGCCGGCAGTCTGTGCTTCAGATCGCGCCCATCATCGCCCTGCGCGGTGTGTCCCGGATCAACCTCTTTGACGTGGTGCCTGGGCTCACCAAGCGCCGTCTGCTGCGCCGTGACCGCCACACCTGTGCCTACTGCGGCGGCGTCTTCGGCGAAGAGCTGCTGCAGTGCGAGCACATCGTGCCGCAGTCGCGCGGTGGTGCCACCTCGTGGACCAACCTCGTGGCGGCCTGCGCCGGTTGCAACGGCTACAAGGCCGACCGCCTGCCCGAGGAGGCCGGCATGCGCCTCTTGTACCTGCCCTACGTGCCCAGCCGCTACGAGTCCTTCCTGCTGGACGGGCGCAACGTGCGCGCGGATGTGCACGAGTGGCTGGCCAAGAGGCTGCCCAAGGGCTCCAGGCTTCATTGAGAACGCCTGGGGTTTGCAAACCGAATGTGAAAGGGCCGTGGTCAGTGACCACGGCCCTTTTTTCTTCCCCGGTTTTCAGCGGTGGCAGGCGCTCACCACTGCCCGGTTTCGATGCGGATCGCCACTTCGCAGTCGTCGAAGATCTCCAGCTTGGCGATCTTGACGCGCACGCCCAGCACGCCGGGCAATTGCATCAGCCGGTTGGCGAGCTTGCCGATCAGGCTTTCGAGCAGGTTCACGTGCTCGGCGCGGCACTCGTCGATGATGATCTGGCGCACTTTGCGGTAGTCCAGCACGTGCAGGATGTCGTCGTCGCGCGGCGACAGCGGCTGGGCGCCCAGGCTCAGTTCGGCGTCCACCTGGATGGGCTGGGGGTCGGTCTTCTCGTGCGAGAGGATGCCCAGGTTGGCGTCGAAGCGCAAACCGCTGAGCGTGAGGATCTGGGTGCCTGTGGCGTGGGTGGTCGTCATGGTGTTTCCTGTGTGAGCGGGTGGGTGCTCACATCAACGAGAAATCGCGCTCGAATTTCATCAGGTGCTGGCCGCCGTCCACCATCAGCGTGGTGCCGGTGATGGAGCGGTTCTCCAGCGCAAAGCGCACAGTGGCGGCCACGTCTTCGGGGGTGGAAGAGCGGCCCAGCGGGCTCAGGGCGTGCAGCTGTGCGAATTTCTCGTCGCTGAGCATGTGGCTCGTGAGCGTGAGGCCCGGGGCCACGCCCACCACCCGCACCCTCGGCGCCAGCGCCAGCGCCAGCATGGTGCCGGCGGCTTCCAGCGCCGCCTTGGACAGCGTGTAGCTCATGAAATCGGGGTTCTGGTTCCACAGCTTCTGATCGAGCAGGTTGACCACCGCGCCCTGGGCATCGGCCTCGCCGGCCGCTGCGCGGGCCTGCAGGTGCTCGTGCAGGGCCTGGGCCAGCAGCACCGGGGCGCCGGCATTGCTGCGCAGGTGCTTCTCCAGGCTGGCAAAGCCCAGCGTGGCGGCGTTGTCGTGCTCGAACAGCGAGGCGTTGTTGACCACGGCATCCAACGTGCCGAAGCGGTCCACCACCCGCGGTACCAGGCCACGCACGGCGGCTTCGTCATCGAAGTCGCCATCGAAATGCGCGCTCTGGCCCGCTGACAGTCGCGCGCACTCGGCTACCGTGTCGATGGCGTCCTGCTCGGAGCTGCGGTAGTGCACGGCCACCTGCCAGCCCGCGGCCGCCAGCGCCAGCGCGATGCTGCGGCCCAGGCGCCTGGCGGCGCCGGTGACGAGCACGGTACGGGGGCGGGGAGAAGAGGGCATGGTGGACAATGCGGGCCGTGACAAAAACACCCGACAGTTTAACGACCGCCCTCACGGCGCACATTGCCGATGCCATTGCCACCGCTGGCGGCTGGATCGGCTTTGACCAGTTCATGGCGCTGGCCCTGTACACGCCCGGCCTGGGCTACTACGCCAACGACTCCGCCAAGTTCGGCCTGCTGCCCGAATCGGGCAGCGACTTCGTGACCGCGCCGGAGCTGATGCCCCTGTTCGGCCAGACCCTGGCCGTGCAGGTGGGCGAGGCCTTCGAGCACACCGGCACCAGCGAGGTCTGGGAGTTCGGCGCCGGCTCCGGCGCGCTGGCGCTGCAGCTGCTCGACGCCCTGGGCGAGCGCGTGCAGCGCTACACCATCGTCGACCTTTCGGGCAGCCTGCGCGCGCGCCAGCAGACCTTGCTGGCAGCGCACGCGCACAAGGTGCAGTGGGTCGATGCGCTGCCCGAACGGTTCGAAGGCGTGGTGGTGGGCAACGAGGTGCTCGACGCCATGCCCGTCAAGCTGCTGGCCCGCCATGGCGGCCAGCACGGGGGCGTGTGGCACGAGCGCGGTGTGGCGCTGCACGACGGCGCCTTCACCTGGGCCGACCAGGCCACCGACCTGCGCCCACCTGTGGAGGTGGAAGGCCCGCAGGACTACCTGACCGAGATCCATCCCCAGGGAGAGGGCTTCATCCGCATGCTGGCCGACCGCCTGCAGCGCGGCGCGGCCTTTCTGCTGGACTATGGTTTTGGCGAGAGTGAGTACTACCACCCCCAGCGCCACATGGGTACGGTGATGTGCCACCACGGCCACCTGTCCGACAGCGACCCGCTGGTGGAGGTGGGCCGCAAGGACATCACCGCCCACGTCAACTTCACTGCCATGGCGCTGGCCGCGCAGGAGGCCGGCCTGCAGGTGCTGGGCTACACCACGCAGGCACACTTTCTCATCAACTGCGGGCTGGCGCAGCGCATGGTGGAGCTGCCCCCGCTGGAGCGCGCCACCGCCGCCAAGCTGATCATGGAGCACGAGATGGGCGAGCTGTTCAAGGTCATCGCCCTGGGTGCTGGCGCGGCCTGGGAGCCCCTGGGCTTCTCCCAGGGCGACCGTTCGCACCGGCTGTAGGCTGTCAGCGTCTGGGCAGCGCCCCACCTGGCACCGGCCTGGCCTGAAGACTCATCGCATCGCTGCGGTCCTTGAGCCCTATGCCCGTGAGCCCCAGGCGCCGCGCTTCGGCGCACAGCCACCACAGGCGCGCTGCCGCAGAGTCCGGCGCCAGCCCCTCGGGCCGCACGTTGGAGATGCAGTTGCGTTCGGCATCGCTGCGGCCCGCCTGCGGGTGCCAGGTGAGGTAGATGCCCAGGCTGTCGGGTGAACTCAGGCCCGGGCGTTCGCCGATCAGCACCGCCACCATGCGCGCACCCAGCAGCGCTCCCACCTCGTCGCCCAGCGCCACGCGCGCCTGTGTGGCGATCACCACCGGGCCCATGCGCCAGTCCGGCGGTGCCGTGCCCACGATGGCCTGCACCAGCGGCACGGCATTGCGCTCGGTGGCCAGGGCCGACAGGCCGTCGGCCACCACCAGCAGCAGGTCGCAACCGACCCCATCGCCGTCTGCCTGAGCGCGCAGCCGCTGCGCATCGGCATCGCCCAGGCGCCGGCCCAGGTCGGGGCGCAGCAGGTAGGTGGCGCGGTCGGGCGCGGCGCTGGCCACGCGCAGCGTGGTGCAGCCCTGCCCGGTGAGCTGCACCGCCAGCGCGTCGGCGTCGAGCGGCAGGTGCACGGCATCGCGCGCCTGGGCATGGGCCAGGCCGAAGTCGAGCAGTTCGCGCGTGGGGATGGCCGTGCCCGCGCGGCCCAAGGCCAGCCGCGCGGCAGTATGGGCGCGCAGGTCGCCCCAGGGGTCGGGCGGCGGGCCGGTGAAGGGCGTTGAATCGCTCATGCCCGCATACCGATCTGCCGCAGCTGCGCGATGGCGGTCTGCTGTTGTGCGGCGGGCAGCAGCCGCCCCGCGCCGTCGGCCAGTTGCATGCGCTGCAGCCAGGCCTCGAACTCGGGCGCGCGTTGGAGGCCCAGCACCTCGCGCAGGTACAGCGCGTCGTGGAACGAGGTGCTCTGGTAGTTGAGCATGATGTCGTCGGCCCCGGGCACGCCCATGATGAAGGTCAGGCCCGCCACGCCCAGCAGCGTCATCAGCGTGTCCATGTCGTCCGAGTCGGCTTCGGCATGGTTGGTGTAGCAGACGTCGCAGCCCAGCGGCACGCCCAGCAGCTTGCCGCAGAAATGGTCTTCCAGCCCGGCGCGGATGATCTGCTTGCCGTCGTACAGGTACTCCGGCCCGATGAAGCCGACCACCGTGTTGGTGAGCAGGGGCGAGAACGCGCGTGCCACGCCGTAGGCCCGCGCCTCGCAGGTCTGCTGGTCCACGCCGTGGTGGGCGTTGGCCGACAGGGCACTGCCCTGGCCGGTCTCGAAATACATCACGTTGTCGCCCAGCGTGCCGCGCTTGAGGGACAGGGCCGCCTCGCGCGCCTCTCGCAGCAGCGCCAGGTGGACGCCAAAGCCGGCGTTGGCCTTCTCGGTGCCGGCGATGGACTGGAACACCAGGTCCACCGGCGCGCCCTGCTCGATCATCTGCACGGTGTTGGTCACGTGGGTCAGCACACACGATTGCGTGGGTATCTGCAACTTGGTGATGACCTCGTCCAGCATGTGCACCAGGCCGGTGAGGGCGGCTATGCTGTCCGTGGCCGGGTTGATGCCGATCACCGCGTCCCCGGCGCCATAGAGTAGGCCATCGACCATGGAGGCCGCGATGCCGCGCAGGTCGTCGGTCGGGTGGTTGGGCTGCAGGCGCACGGCCAGGTGGCCCGGCAGGCCGATGGTGTTGCGAAAGCGCGTGGTCACCTGGCACTTGCGCGCCACGGCTACCAGGTCCTGGTTGCGCATGAGCTTGCTCACGGCGGCGGCCATCTCGGGGGTGAGACCGGGGGCCACAGCCGAAAGGGTGGCCGTGTCGGCCGCCAGCAGCCAGTCGCGCAGCCCGCCCACGGTGAGGTGGGCGATGGGCGCAAACGCCGCCGCGTCGTGCGTGTCGATGATCAGGCGGGTGACCTCGTCGCTCTCGTAAGGCACCAGCGCCTCGTTCAGGAAGCGCGCCAGCGGCACGTCGGCCAGGCACATGCGCGCGGCCATGCGCTCCACTGCCGACCCCGCCGCGATGCCGGCCAGAGCGTCCCCGGACCGCGCTGGCGTGGCTTTGGCCATCACTTCGCGCAGGTCGCCAAACAGCCAGCGGGTGCCGCTCACGGTGTGGTGGTAGGGGGCCGGCGCGTGCATGGTCGAGTGAGGGCGGTTGGGGGTCAGGCAATGATGACGTGGCTGCCCGCCGCCTGCAAGGCCGACAGGGCGGGCAGGGCGCGCGCACCCGCATCCGTGATGATGGTGTCGATGTCGGCCAGGCCGGCGTACACCACGCGGCTGGCCTGGCCGATCTTGCTGTGGTCGGCCAGCACGATGAGGCGCTGCGCCTGTCCCGCCATGGCGCGCGCCACTGCGGCCTCGCGGTGCTCGAAGCTCGTGGCCCCGTGCTGGCCGTGGATGCCCACGGGCGAGAGCAGCGCCACATCGGCGCGGTAGCGGTGGATCTCTGCCACCGTGGTGTCGCCATGGGTGGCCTGCACCCCGGGATCGGTACGCCCACCCAGCAGGATCACCTCGTTGCGCGCCGTCCGTCCTGCATCGGCCCCGGCCAGCCGCAGTGCCACATTGAGGCCATTGGTCACCACCGTCATCCCGGACAGGGCCGACAGCTCCTCGGCCAGGATGGTGGTGGTGCTGCCGGCATCCAGAAACAGTGTCTGCCCAGGCTGCAACTGCTGCAGCGCGGCGCGGGCGATGGCGCGCTTCTCGCGCTCACGCACGGCCTGGCGCACCGACAGGGGCGGCTCGGGCTCGGGGCCGGGGGCCACCACACCGCCATGCACGCGGCGCAGCACGCCCTGGGCCTCCAGTTCGACGATGTCGCGGCGCACGGTCTCGCGCGATACATCGAGTTCCTGCGCGATGCGCTCGGTGCTCACGCGCGACAGCGTCGACAGCAGCGTGCGGATGCGTATGAATCGTTCTTCCTGCAGCATGTCCTTCAGGTCCTGTCGGGTGTGTTCGTCATGCGGTGGGCCGGCGCTTGAGCGCCAGCAGGTGCAGTGCCAGTGTCAGCGATCCCACCACTGCCATGATGCAGGTCGAGAACGCCGCTGCCTGCGAGGTGAAACCGGCCTCGTCCAGCCGCATCACCGTGACCGCACCCATGGGCAGCGACGGGGTGATCAGGAAGATCACGGCCGACAGGGTCACCATGGAGCGCATGAACAGGAACACCAGTACCGCCAGCAGCGTGGGCATGAGGGCCGGCAGCACCACGTCGCGCAGCACGCGCCAGGTGCCGCCGCCCAGCACGGTGGTGGCGTCTTCCAGCGTGGCCGGCACGTTGCGCATGCCGGTCATCATGGTCACGAAGCCCTGCGTGTGGTAGTGATAGTAATTGCACAGCGCGAGCAGGATGGCCGTGCCGTACAACAAGCCCCAGGGCATGCTGCCCGCATTGAAGGTGAACACGTAGGCCAGGCCCAGCACCAGCCCCGGCACGCCCACCGGCAGGGCCGAGAGCAGCGTGGCGGCGCGTGCCGCAGGCCCCGGCAGGCGGCGTATGCCAAAGCACAGCAGGAACAGTAGGGCGGTGCCTATGATGGCGGCCAGGGCCGATACCCAGAGCGAGGTCCACAGCGGCGCATAGCCGCCTGCGATGGTGATGTCGTAGTGCTTGAGCGACAGGTCCAGCCGGTAGGGCCACAGGCGGATGAAGCTGGCGAGCACGACGGTGGCCACCACGGCCACGATGGAACCGGCAATAACCAGATTGGCGAAGAAGAACGCGGTGTCGCGGCCTGCCCGGCGTGTGGGTGTGGGCGGCAGGGCCGACTCTGCCCCGGCGCCCGCGCGCCGGGCCGCAAAGCGCTCGATGAAGATCGACAGCGCCGCAGGCGCCAGCAGCAGCAGGCCCACCACCGCCCCCATGCCGAACTTCATCTGCCCGCTGACCTGGTTGTAGATCTCGGTGGCCAGCACGGGGAAGTTGCCGCCGATCACCACGGCGTTGCCGAAATCGGTGATGGTGATGGTGAAGACCACGAAGGCCGCGCTCAGCAGGCCGTAGCGCGCCTGCGGCAGTGTGATGTCGCGGAACTGGCGCCACGGCGTGGCACCCAGCACCTCGGCGGCGTCGTACTGGCGCGCGTCGCCCTGGCGCAGGGACGTGCGCACGATCAGCACCGCCTGGGGCAGGGCATACAGCACGTCGGCAATCAGCAGGCCCCAGAAGCCGTAGACATCGGGCCGCACACCGAGCATCTTGCCCACGATGCCGTTGCGCCCGAGCAGGAAGATCAGCCCCAGGCCCAGCACCAGCGAAGGGGCCAGCATGGGCAATGCCAGTGCCATGCCCACGAAATTGCGCCCCGGCATGCAGGTGCGCTCCATCCCGTAGGCCACCACGAAGGCCAGCAGCAATGTGACGGCCGTGGTCACCGCACCCAGCAGCAGGCTGTTGGACAGGGCGCGCCACACGCCCGGCGTGTCCAGCAGCGCGGCGTAGTTGCCCCAGCCGATGCCGCCGCTGTCCTGCATGAAGCTGCGCCAAGCGATGGACAGCAAGGGAATGCCGAAGAACAGCACCAGCGCCGCCAGCGGCAGCCACAGGCAGGCGCGCAGCAGCCAGCGTTCGCCCGCACTCATGGGGGGCAGGGTGGCGCTGCTCATGCCTTCACCCAGGCGCAATCGTCGGCGTTCAGGCCCAGGGCCACGGCATCGCCGGGTTGAAGCGGCTGGGCGCTGCTGGTTTCCACCAGCAGGTCGAGTTCGTGCCAGCGCACCTGTATGCGCTGGATGCTGCCCAGGAAGGTGGTGCCGAGCACGCGCCCGGGTGCGTCGGCACGCGCCTCGATGCGCAGGCGCTCGGGCCGCACGCACAGCAGGGCCATGCCATCGGGTGCCGAGCCGGGTAGTGCCGGCTGCAGCGTCTGCGCCTGCGCCGGGGTGAGCAGGTTGCTGTGCCCCATGAAGTTGGCGACGAAGCGGGTGCGCGGGCGCAGGTACAGCTCCCGTGGCGTGCCGGCCTGCTCGATGCGGCCCTGGTGCATGCAGACCACGCGGTCGGCCATGGCCATGGCCTCCTCCTGGTCGTGGGTAACCATGATAGTCGGGATGCCCAGGCGCCGCTGCACTTCGCGCAACTCATGGCGCAGGTCGGCGCGCACGCGCGCGTCCAGCGCCGACAGGGGCTCGTCGAGCAGCAGAAGCGAGGGGTTCACCGCCAGCGCGCGCGCAATCGCCACGCGCTGCTGCTGGCCCCCCGATAGCTGCGCGGGGTAGCGCCCGACGAAGTCGGCCAGGCCCACCATGTCCAGTAGTTCTGTCACCCGCGCCTTGGTGGCTGCTGCAGGCGTGTTGCGGATTGCCAGGCCGTAGCCCACGTTCTGCGCCACCGTCATGTGCGGGAACAGGGAGTACGACTGGAACACGATGCCAAAGCCGCGCTCGCGCGCCGGCAGCGTAGCCAGGTTGCGCTCGCCCAGCGTGATGGCGCCACCGTCCGCCGGCAGCAGACCGGCGACGACGCGCAGCAGCGTGGTCTTGCCGCAGCCGCTGGGGCCCAGCAGGCACACGAATTCGGCACTGCCCACGGTGAGCGTGATGCGTTCGAGCGCCACCTGGCCCTCGAAACTCTTGTGCAGGTCGGTGATCTGCAGGGACATGGTGGTGCGCGCGCCTTCTGGTTCTGGGGTGGTCGTCGAAACGGTGCTCGTGGCTCAACGGCCGATGGTCTTTTGCCAGGTCGAGAGAATCGTGTCGCGGTCCTTGGCCGACTTGGCGAAATCCATCGGGTACAGGGTCTTGGACAGGTCCACCGGCAGGCCGGCTGCCTTGGCCGCCTTGGACTGGGGCGCACCGGGGATGGTCACGATTTCCTTGTACTTGGTGTACAGCGCCGCGGCGCTGGGCGACAGCGTCCAGTCGAGGAAGCGCTTGGCATCGGCCTTGTTCTTCGACGCCGCCATCAGGCCCGAGGCCTCGAGCTCATAGCCCGCCCCGTCGGTCGGGATGACCATCTTCAGCGGAAAGCCTTCTTCCACCGACTGCATGGCGGCGAACGCCAGCGAGGTGCCGATGGCGAACTCGCCCGCCCGCGCGGCCTTGCAGGGGCGCGAGCCCGACTTGATGTACTGGGCCACGTTGCCGTCCAGCGCCTTGAGGAACTTCCAGCCTTCATCCGCGCCCTTGGACTGCAGCAGCGCCGCGATCTGCAGGTAGCCCGTGCCCGACGACACCGGGTTGGGCATGACCACCTCGCCCTTGTAGACGGGGTTGGTCAAGTCCTTCCACGACTGGGGCATGGGCAGGTTCTTGGCCTTGAGCACTTCGGTGTTCACGCAAAAGGCGGCCATGTAGCCGGTGGTGGTGAACCACTTGCCGTCGGCCGCCTTGTCCTTGGCGGCCAGCTTGTCACTGCCCTTGACGGTGTAGGGCTCCAGCAGCGCAGTGATGCGTGGGTCCAATGTGTTGGTCAGTGCCCAGCCCCAGATCACGTCGTGCTGCGGGTTGCTGGCCTCGGCCAGGATGCGCGCACCCAGGTCGCCGGTGGACAGGCGCAGCACCTTCACTTCCACATCGGGCATGTCCTTCTTTGCGGCAGCGACGTATTCCTTGATTTCGTCCTCCTCGAGGGCGGTGTAGGCCGTGACGGTGCCTGCATGCACTGCGGGCAGGCCGCCAGCGAGCACGCCGCACAGCGCAAGAAACCGCAAGGCCGAAAGAGCGGGGGAGTGGGTCAGCATGAATTTTCTCCAGAACGGTGCGTTGCAAGAAGTTGGGGCGGCGGGCCGCAGGACTCTCACCATATTTGTGCGTTTTATTGCACTTGTGCTAATTATTGTTTTTGCACGAAAATACACAAGCACTAAATATGCCAACCGATGGATCCTTCGCGCTGCGTGCTGAGGTCCGTCGATGGGCTCCGTCCAACCTCCCTTGCCCTGACCGGCCGACTCCCATGAACAGCACCATTTCTTCCCCTGCCGTCCTCGGCGGAGCCTCGTTCGTGCCCATCGCGCTGGCGATGGCGGATGCGGCGCGCGCCCCGTCGATGCGCTACTTCCGCACGCCCCTGGACGTGCTCACCAAGTCGGATGAAAGCCCTGTGACCGTGGCCGACCGCGAGACCGAGGCCGCCATGCGTGCCGTGCTGCACGCGCAGTGCCCGGACCACGGCATCCTGGGCGAGGAACATGGCCGCGAGCGGCTGGAGGCGCCCCATCTGTGGGTGATCGACCCTATCGACGGCACCAAGAGTTTCATCACCGGCTCCCCGCTGTGGGGCACGCTGGTGGCCTTGCTGCACCAGGGCCGGCCGCTGCTGGGCCTGATGGACATGCCTGCGCTGGGCGAGCGCTGGGTGGGCGTGGCTGGTGAGGAAACGCAATGCAACGGCCACACGGTGCGCGCAAGCACCTGCCAGGCACTGGCGCTGGCGCGCATCTACACCACCTCGCCCGATGCCTTCACGGCCGATGAATGGCGCCGCTTCGATGCGCTGAGCCGCGAATGTGCGCTGCGGCGGTTCGGGGGCGACTGCTATTCGTACGCCCAGCTCGCGGCAGGGCATGTGGACCTGGTGGTGGAGGCCGGCCTGCAGCCCTACGACTACCTCGCGCTGGTGTGCCTGGTCGAGGGGGCCGGCGGCTGCATCACCGACTGGCAGGGACGTGCGCTCTCGGTCGACTCGGACGGCAGGGTAGTGGCGGCTGCCACCCCGGCGCTGCACGCGCTGGCGCTCCAGCGCCTCCAGGGTGCTTGAAGGTGGTTCAAGGCGGCCGATGCTTAGCTGTTTTGGTTGTTAATAACTGAGAAAACATTCGTTCCCAGAACAAGCGGCGCGACCTAGAGTGAAGGTCTCAGGGGCACATATGCCCAGATTCCCCACGAGGTTCCCATGTCGGCCGTCCTTTCACCCGCTTCCAATCCTCCGCCCGCCATAGCCGGCGATGCGCTACCGCAAGGTCTGGTGATCCGCACCGTGGCCGGCTCCGCAGGCCCGTTGGGTGCCGAGGTGCTGGGCCTGGACCTGGCGCGCCCGCTGGGCCGGGAGGACTTCGCTCGCATCCACCGCGCGCACCTGGACCACCATGTGCTGGTGTTTCGAGACCAGCGCATCACGCCGCGCCAGCACATCGATTTCAGCCGCCTGTTCGGGCCGCTGCAGATCCACGTGCTCAAGAATTTCCAGCTTGCGGACCATCCCGAAATCCTGATCGTCTCCAACATCAAGGACGCCGCTGGCCAGCCCATCGGTCTGGGCGATGCGGGCCACTACTGGCATTCGGACCTGTCGTACAAGGACAAGCCCAGCCTGGGCTCGCTGCTGCACGCGCAGGAGCTGCCGGGCGAGGGCGGCGACACCCTGTTCGCCGACCAGCATGCCGCCTACGATGCCCTGCCCGAGGCGCTCAAGGCGCGCATCGCGCCGCTGCAGGCGGAGCACAGCTACCTGGCCAAGTACGAGGAACTGCGCGCCCGCAGCCCCTGGCGCCCGAAGCTCACCCAGGCGCAGATCGACGAGGTGGCGCCTTCCATCCACCCCGTGGTGCGCACCCACCCCGAAACGGGCCGCAAGGCACTGTTCGTGAGCGAGCACTTCACCACGCGCATCGTCGGCCTGCCCGAAGACGAGAGTCAGGCCCTGCTGGCCGAACTGTTCGCCGCCAGCGTGCGCCCCGAATTCACCTACCGCCACCCGTGGCAGCCGCACGACCTGGTGTTCTGGGACAACCGCTCGGTCACGCATCTGGCTGCGGGGACGCCGGATACCGAGCGCCGCAAGCTGTATCGGACAACGATCGAGGGTGATCGCCCGTTCTGATCGACCCCTCTCAGTTTTGCCCCTTCCTTTTTCTTGACCGCACAGGACTCCATGACCATGTTCCAGACCACCCGCCGCCGCATCGTGCGCAAAACCATCGCCGCCCTGGCCACCGCCGGGCTGCTGGCTGGAGGGTTGGGCTTGACCACCAGCGTCCACGCGGCCGAAGGCCAGCTGCGCATTGCGCAGCAGTTCGGCATCGTCTACCTGCTGCTCAACGTGGCGCAGGAGAACAAGCTCATCGAGAAGCACGGCAAGGCCGCAGGCGTGGACATCAAGGTCGAGTTTTTGCAGCTCTCGGGTGGCTCGGCCGTCAACGATGCGCTGCTGTCGGGCAACATCGACATCGCCGGTGCCGGCGTGGGGCCGCTGTTCACGCTGTGGGATCGCACCAAGGGGCGCCAGAACGTCAAGGGGGTGGCCTCGCTGGGCAACTTCCCGTACTACCTGGTGAGCAACAACCCGGTCGTGAAGACCATTGCGGACTTCACCGACAAGGACCGCATCGCGCTGCCGGCCGTCGGTGTGTCGGTGCAGTCGCGCGTGCTGCAGATGGCCTCGGCCAAGCTCTGGGGCGAGAAGGAGTTCAACCGCCTGGACAAGAACCAGGTGGCCCTGCCGCACCCCGATGCGGCGGCGGCCATCATCAAGGGCGGCACCGAGATCACGGGCCACTTCGGCAACCCGCCCTTCCAGGAGCAGGAACTGGCCGGCAACCCCAAGGCGAAGATCGTGCTCAATTCGTACGATGTGCTGGGCGGCCCGGCATCGGCCACCGTGCTCTACGCCACCGAGAAATACCGCGCCGAGAGCCCCAAGACCTACAAGGCCTTCGTCGATGCACTCGATGAAGCCGCGAAGTTCGTCGCCGCCAACCCCGAGAAAGCGGCCGACATCTACCTCAAGGTGGCCGGCGGCAACACCGACCGCGCGCTGTTGCTGAAGATCATCCAGAACCCCGAGGTGCAGTTCAAGGTGCGCCCGGAGAACACACTGGGCATGGGCCAGTTCCTGCACCGCGTGGGCGCCATCAAGAACCAGCCGACCGCGCTCAAGGACTACTTCTTTGAAGACGCCCTCACGGCGTCTGGCAACTGAGCCCAGACCATGAACGAGCACGCCATCCGGCTGGGGCCCTTTTCGCCGCCGCTGCAGAGCGAGCGGGCCGCGCTGCAGGAGGCGG
The DNA here is from genome assembly GCF_964253575.1 of Acidovorax sp. LjRoot118. NCBI lineage: Bacteria > Pseudomonadati > Pseudomonadota > Betaproteobacteria > Burkholderiales > Comamonadaceae > Acidovorax > Acidovorax sp. LjRoot118. The sequence goes on along the minus strand of NZ_CAXURB020000001.1, from coordinate 5,527,589 downwards.
CTGAAGGCCTTGGTACCCATGCCGAGCCGGTTGGGGTGGGCGCTGCCGGGCTGCCTGCCGCACTGCTGCAGGTGCAGGGCGTGAGCATCGACTACCGCACCCGCGAACGCGTGGTGCGTGCTACGCACCGCGTGGGTTTCGACGTGCATGCGGGCGACCGCTTCGTGCTGCTCGGTGCCTCGGGTTGCGGCAAGTCCACGCTGCTGAAATCCATTGCCGGATTCATTGCGCCGAGCGAGGGGCAGATCCTGCTGAACGGCCGCGCCGTCACGCGGCCCGGGCCCGACCGGGTGGTGGTGTTCCAGGAGTTCGACCAATTGCCGCCCTGGAAGACGGTGCGCGACAACGTGATGTTCCCGCTCCTGGCCTCACGCAGCGTGGGCCGCAGGGAAGCCGCCGAGCGCGCAGCGCTCTACATCGACAAGGTGGGGCTGACAAAGTTTGCCGACGTGCACCCGCACCAGCTGTCGGGCGGCATGAAGCAGCGCGTGGCCATTGCGCGCGCGCTGGCCATGCAGCCCCAGGTGCTGCTGATGGACGAGCCCTTTGCCGCGCTCGACGCCCTCACGCGCCGGCGCATGCAGGAGGAACTGCTCTCGCTGTGGGACGAGTTTCGCTTCACGCTGATCTTCGTCACCCATTCCATCGAAGAGGCGCTGGTGGTGGGCAACCGCATCGCCATCCTCTCGCCGCATCCGGGGCGGCTGCGCGCCGAGCTCAACAGCCACCAGTTCGGGCTGCACAGCCTGGGCGGTGCCGACTTCCAGGCCACGGCGCAGCGCATCCACCGCCTGCTGTTCGACGAGCCCGTAACTGGGGCCGTGCCGGGCTCGGTGCAGGCCGATGCCGAGGCCCTGGCACCTGGCCGCCGCGATGGCGTGCCGCTCATTGCCCCACAGCGGCCTGCGGGTTCGCTGCCTTTCCAGATTTCCGTATGAGCGCTTCCCTGCTGACCCCTCCCGTGCGCCCCGATTTCGAGCGCAGCCTGGAGCCGCTGGGCGGCATCGCGCCCGTGCAGCCCTTGCCGCTGGCGGCGCGAATCTGGCAACAGGCGTGGGTGCGCAAGTTGGTGATCCTGGCGGTGCTGGCCGTGCTGTGGGAGGTGGTGGCGCGCTGGCAGGACAACGACCTGCTGCTGCCCACCTTCCTGCAGACCGCCAAGGCGCTGGTGGAGGGCCTGGCCTCGGGCGAGTTGGTGGCCAAGACGGCGATATCGCTGTCGGTGCTGCTCAAGGGCTACCTCGCGGGCATTTTCGGGGCTTTTGTGCTCACCACACTGGCCGTGTCCACCCAGTTCGGGCGCGACCTGCTGTCCACGCTGACCTCCATGTTCAACCCGCTGCCGGCCATCGCATTGCTGCCGTTGGCGCTGCTGTGGTTTGGCCTGGGGCAGGGCAGCCTGGTGTTCGTGCTCATCCACTCGGTGCTGTGGCCGCTGGCGCTCAACACCTACGCGGGCTTTCAGTCCGTGCCCGAGACGCTGCGCATGGCCGGGCGCAACTACGGCCTCACGGGCATCCGCTACGTGCTGCAGATTCTGGTGCCCGCCGCGTTGCCGTCCATCCTGTCGGGCCTGAAGATTGGCTGGGCCTTTGCCTGGCGCACGCTGATCGCGGCCGAGCTGGTGTTCGGCGCGTCGTCGGGCAAGGGAGGGCTGGGCTGGTACATCTTCCAGAACCGCAACGAGCTCTATACCGACAAGGTGTTTGCGGGCCTGGTGCTGGTGATCCTGATCGGCCTGGCGGTGGAGAGCCTGGGCTTTCATACGCTCGAACGCCTGACCGTGCGCCGCTGGGGTGTACAGCGCTGAAGTTAGCGCCGGCCACCCTACACTCGGGGCATGCTCCGCTGGTTCCTCGTCGTCTTTCTCGCGCTGATGTGCATCAGCTGGCTGTCGCCCATGCTGCGGCGCATCGGCTTCGGCAGGCTGCCGGGCGACCTGCGCTTCACATGGCGGGGACGGGAGTGGGACATACCTCTTGCGTCGACCCTGCTGCTGAGCTTCATCGTCAGCCTGATCGCCAAATTCATCTGATTGCCCTCAGTCCCCTGCCTCCTGCAGGGCTTGAAGGAAGGCCTTGCGCCACCAATGCACGTCATGCTCGCGGATGCGCGCCATGAGCTTCTGGTGCCGTGCCTGCCGTTCGGGCAGCGGCATCTGCAGGGCATGCTGGATGCTGTCGGCCGTGCCCTGGGTGTCGTAGGGGTTCACCAGCAGCGCTTCCTTGAGCTGCTCGGCCGCGCCGGCAAAGCGCGAGAGCACCAGCACGCCGGGGTCCTCGGGGTCCTGCGCCACCACGTATTCCTTGGCCACCAGGTTCATGCCATCGCGCAGCGGGGTCACCAGGCCCACGGCGGCGGCGCGGCACAGGCCAGGCACGCGCTTGCGTGCCACGGTGCGGTGGATGTAGCGCACCGGCATCCAGTCGAGTTCGCCGTAGTCGCCGTTGACCGAGCCGCACAGCCCTTCGAGCTCCTGGCGCAAATCCGAATAGGCATGCACGTCATCGCGCGAGGGCGAGGCGATCATGATCATCGTGGCGCTGTTGCGGTTTTCGGGGTAGCGGTCCAGCAGCTCGCGGTAGGCGCGCACGCGGTGCGGTATGCCCTTGGAATAATCGAGCCGGTCGATGCCCAGCAGCAGGCGGCGGCGCGAATACTCGTCGCGGATGTTCTCGTAGGTTTCCACGGCGTCGGGGGCCTCGGCGAGGCGCGTGAACTCATCCACGTCGATGCCGATGGGAAAGGCCTGCACCTGCACCGTGGCGCCAAACGCACGAAGTCGCTGGGCGCCCACTTCCTCGGCACTGCCCTCGTTGCGTACATAGCGCGTGAAATGCGCCACATCGGCCTCACTCTGCAGCCCCACCAGGTCATAGGCGAACAGCGAACGCATCAACCACTCGTGCTGCGGTATCGCCGCCATGATCAGCGGCGGCGGCATAGGGATGTGCAGGAAGAAGCCGATGCGCTGGCGGCAACCCATGGCGCGCAGCTCTGCGGCCAGCGGGATCAGGTGGTAGTCATGCACCCAGATGACGTCGTCGTCGCGCAAGAGCGGCAGCAGCTTGCGCGCGAACATCTGGTTCACGCGGCGGTAGCCGGCGATGTAGCTGGCGTTGAAGTCGGCCAGGTCCAGCCGGTAGTGGAACACCGGCCACAGCACGCTGTTGCTGTAGCCCTGGTAGTAGGCATCGTGGTCTTCGCGGCACAGGTCCACGGTGGCCAGGGTCACGGCACCGGCGCTGCGGGTGTGCATCTCGCCCTCGCCAGGCGTGCCCCCCTCGACCACGGTGCCGCTCCAGCCGAACCAGAGCCCTCCGGTCTGGTTCAGGGCTTCGCCCAGGGCGACCGCGAGGCCTCCGGCGGCGGGTTTGCGGGGATCGGCAAGGCGGTTGGAAATGACAACAAGACGGCTCATCACCCGATGATCCGTGCAGATCGCCGGCGGGCCGTGTCGGACAGGGCCGCGAACTGGTGCGTCAAATCACGCTGTCCCATGGGGCCGACAGGCGCACGGCGGCGTTGATCACGCCCACCATCGAGTAGGTCTGCGGGAAGTTGCCCCACATCTCCTGGGTCTCGGGGTGGGTGTCTTCCGAGAGCAGGCCCAGCGGGTTGCGCGCTGCCAGCATGGTCTCGAAGATGGCGCGCGCTTCGTCCTTGCGGCCGATGCGCGCGAGCGCATCGATGCGCCAGAAGGTGCAGATGTTGAAGGCCGTCTCGGGCTTGCCGAAATCGTCGGCCGCCTCGTAGCGGCGCATGTAGGGGCCGTCGCACAGGCTCTTTTCCATGGCTTCCACCGTGCTCACGAAGCGCGGGTCCCTGGGGTCGATCAGGCCGACCTCGGCCATCAGCAGCACGCTGGCGTCGAGCTCGTTGCCGCCAAAGCTCTCGGCAAAGGCCTGGCGCGATTCGCTCCACGACTTGGCGAGGATCTCCTCGCGCATGCGTTGGGCATGGCCGTGCCAGTAGGCGGCCCGGTCGGGCAGGCTGAGGGCGGTGGCGATCTTGGCCAGGCGGTCGCAGGCGGCCCAGCTCATGAGGGCCGAGGAGGTGTGCACCCGCGCCCGCGTGCGCAGCTCCCACATGCCCGCATCGGGCTGGCCGTAGACGCGCACCGCGTTCTCGCCCACCTGTTCAAGCCGGGTGAACTCGCCCAGGCCTGCGCGGTGCAGCAGCCGGTGGTCGTGGAAGGCCTGGGCCGCACCCAGCACGATGTTGCCGTACACGTCGTGCTGGAAATGCTCGGCCGCCTGGTTGCCCACGCGCACCGGGCCCATGCCGCGGTAGCCCGCCAGCTGCGGCATCATCGATTCGGGCAGCTCGCGCTCCAGGCCAATGCCATACAGCGGCTGGATGTGGCCGCTGCCCGCATCCACCACCACGTTGCTCAGCCAGCGCAGGTAGTCCTCCATGGTGCCCACTTCGGAGATGCTGTTGAGCGCGCGCACCACGAAGAAGGCATCGCGCAGCCAGCAGTAGCGGTAGTCCCAGTTGCGCCCGCTGTGGGCCGATTCGGGGATGCTGGTGGTCATGGCCGCCACAATGGCGCCCGTGTCTTCGTACAGCGAAAGCTTGAGGGTGATGGCAGCGCGGATCACCGCGTCCTGCCACTCCAGCGGCACGGCCAGGGCCCGGCTCCAGCCGCGCCAGTAGGCGGTGGTCTCCTGCTCGAACAGGCGCGCCGTGTCGGCAATGCCGTCGAGCAGGCTCTCGTCGGCTCCCAGGATGAAGTTGTGCTCGCGCGTGAGCACGAAGGGCTGGCCCGAGAGCACATGCGACACCGGTGCGTCGGTGGACAGGCGCAGCGCCATGCTGCCGCCCACGTAGCGGATGTGGTTGCTGCCGCGCGTGATGTGGGGCTCGGTCTGGCCCCAGTCGTACTTCACCTTCACGGCCACGCGGATGCGCGGCGAGCCCTGGATGGGGCGCACCCGGCGCACCAGCGTCATGGGCCTGAAGTAGCGCGAGCGGCTGTAAAAACGCGGGGCGAAGTCGGTGATCTCGACCCCATGCCCGGCCTTGTCGAACAGCTGCGTGCGCAGGATGGCGGTGTTGGGTTCGTACCACTGGTGGGCCGAGGCCATGTCCTCGATCTCGATGGCGAAGTGGCTGCCTTCGTCCCCCGGCTGCAGCAGGGCGTTGAAGACCGGGTCGCCGTCAAAGCGCGGCAGGCAGCACCACACCATGCGCGCATGGTTGTCGATGAGGGCGCTGATGGCGCAATTGCCGATCATGCCCAGGTTGAGCGAGCCCTGTTGCGGGTCCACGGCGGAGGTGTTGGGGTGTTCGGTGGTCATCGTGCGCGTTCCCAGGAGGTTCGTGCCGCCGACAGCCAGCCACGCAATGCGGCTGGTGTCATGCAGCGGTGTTGTGCCAGCGTCGGGCCCTCGCCCACCTTGATGCCCCAGCCGCCCAAGGCGGTCACGGCGGCAAAGCCGGATTCGTCGGTCACGTCGTCGCCGGCGAATACCGGGATGCGCCCTGCGAACGGCGGCAGCGTCATGAAATCGGTGATGGCCTGGCCCTTGTGCACGCCGCGCGGTTTGACCTCGAGCACGAACTTGCCGTCCATCATCTCCACGCCGTGCACCTGCTGCATGGCGGCCAGCAAGGTGCCGCGGCACAGGTCCTCCAGATGCGGTGCCAGGCGATAGTGCAGTGCCACGCTGGCGCGCTTGGGCTCCACCAGCAGGCCGGCGTGCTGCACGGCCAGTTGGGTGGCCGCCTGCAGCACGGGCGCCAGGTCCGGCGGCACCACGGCAGGGCGCGAGCCGTCGGCCAGACGGTACTGAGAGCCATGCTCGGAGGCCAGGGGCAGCACCAGAGGGTCGAGAAAGTGGTCAATGTCGGTCTCGCGCCGCCCCGTCACGATGGCCAATGCGCCATCCAGGTGGGTGCTCAGGGCAGCGAGGGTGGGAATCAGCCCCGCAGAGATGCGCACGGCCTCGGGCCGGGGTGCCATCTCGGTGAGAGTGCCATCGAAATCCAGAAAGAGCGCATGGGCCGTTGTCAAAAAGGGAAGCAGCTGCATGTGGCGGCACCTTAGCAGACAGCTGGGTGGCCTGCCAGCGCGTGGGGGTGGCGTGTGCAGGGACCTGATGGCCTGAGAGAGTGCCCGAAAACCCGCGCCAGCATTGGGGTGTTCAGCTACCAGGGGCTTGCAAAGAGCGCTTTCGGGCCCCATTGTCACAAGATGAAAAGGGTGTTTGTCTTACAAGCAAGTGCCCCGTTGCCAGCGCACGCTGAGCGTACCCATGGAGATTTTGCGTGACCGAAGAAGCCCCCCACATCGTCTGCCCCCACTGCCACACCACCAACCGCGTCCAGCGCGCCGACTTGGGGCAAGCCCCCGATTGCGGCAGCTGCCACCAGCCCCTTTTTGCCGGGGCGCCCGTGGCGCTGGATGCGGCTTCGTTCGACAGGCATGTGGGCCGCAGCCACCTGCCAGTGGTGGTGGATTTCTGGGCCCCCTGGTGCGGCCCTTGCCTGCAGATGGCGCCGGCCTTCGCCCAGGCAGCACGTGACCTGGAGCCCCAGGTGCAACTGGCCAAGCTCGACACCGAGGCCCACCAGGCGATTGCGGGTCGCTTCGGCATCCGCAGCATTCCCACCATGATCGTGTTCAAGGAGGGCCGCGAGGCGGCACGCATTTCCGGCGCGATGAACGCCAGCGACATTGCGCGTTGGGTGCGCAGCGTCAGCTGACCCTGCCCTGCCGGGGGTGCGACATCAGCGGATGCCGAGCACCCGGTCCAGCGAGATGTTGCCCGCGCCGCGCCCTGCGATGTACAGCAGCAGCCCCACCCACGACAGGTGGGTAGGCCAGGCATCGGGATAGACAAAGACCTGGATCACCAGTGTCATGCCCAGCAGCGCCAGGGCCGACAGCCGTGTGCACAGCCCCAGCACCAGCAGCACCGGGAACACATGTTCGGCCACCGTGGCCATCTGCGCCGCCAGCTCGGGCGGCAGCAGGGGCAGCTTGTACTCCTCGCGGAACAGCAGGTAGGCGCTGTCCGAAATGGTGAACCAGCCCTCCACCTTGGTGCGTGCCGACATCCAGAAGATCGCTGCGATGCCCACCCGGTTCACCAGGGCCAGCAGGCTGTGGGGCGTGAGCCAGGCCAGCGCATCGGCCAGCCGGCCCAGCCAGTGGCGCGGCCCGGTGGCGGATACGGTGGGCGTGACCTGGGGGAAGGGGGTGGTGTTCATGGGGTGTCCTCGTCAAGGTGGGGTGGGGCGCACAGCGCGCCGGCCTGCAGCAGCTGCGCCATCAGCGCGCCCAGGTCGGCGCCGGGTTCTGCCTGCTGGGCATGGGCTGCAGCCAGCTCCAGGGGCAGTGCCGCAGCGCAGGCGTCCAGGAAGGCGATGCCCGCGCGTGCCAGCGGCATCCACTGCACGGCCCCCTCGGGGCGGGTGAGCAGGGCGCCGTCGCCCTGCCACCGCAACTCGGCATCCAGGGGCGTGCCCTCGCGCTGGCGCTGCCACAGGGTGCTGGCCGGGTGCTCCTCGCTCCAGGCCCAGCGCGCGGCGGGATGTGGGGCCAGGCACAGGCCGGACAGGGCTTCGGGGGACTGCCGGGCCAGCCAGGCGGCGTCCAGCAGGGGGGCATCGGCCGCCAGGTGGCTTTCGGTCCAGCAGCGGTCCAGCCGTGCCACGGCGGGCAGGTAGGGCAGGCCGGCGGCCGCTTCGAAGCCTTGCAGAAAGTGTGCAAAGCCTTCGCCATAGGCCATGAGCCGGCCATCCGTCGGCGGCCGGGCCTGAACGAACAGGCCTGCGGCCGCGCGGAACCATTCTTCGCCCACCAGCGCGCAGACGGTGGGGTAGTTGGCCTGCAGCGCATCGATGCAGGCCTTGTGCACGGTATTGCGGTACACGGCGAAGCCGGGCTGGGACCGCAGGGCGGACAGCCAGGGTGCGGTGTCCGCTGGGTGGGCGCCCTGGGGCATCAGTGCGGCGGCCAGGCCATCCTGGAAGGTGCTCAGCTGCATGGCAGGGCCTCGGTGAGCGCCGCGTGGGCGCGGCCGCGCTCGGCGAGCAGCACCTCGAGCGCTGGCAATTGGTCGTCGCGCTCGATCAGGGTGGGCAGCGGGCCGGTGGCGGCAATCACGCGCTGGTACAGGGCCCACACGGCATCGGCCACCGGGGCATCGTGGCTGTCGATCAACAGGGCCTCGCCCAACTCGGGGTCGGCATGGTGGCCCGCCAGGTGGATCTCGGCCACGGCGTGCAGGGGAAAGGCGCCGAGGTAATCCTCGGCACGGGTGCCCAGGTTGTGGGCGCTGATGTAGACGTTGTTCACGTCCAGCAGCAACTGGCAGCCGGTGCGCTGCACCAGCTCGGCCAGAAAGTCGGTCTCGGCCCAGTCATGGCCATCGATGTGCAGGTAGTGCGTGGGGTTCTCGACGGCGATGGGGCGCTGCAGCACGTCCTGCGTGCGGGCGATGTTGGCGGCAATGCGCGCCAGCGCCGCATGGGTGCGCGGAAAGGGCAGCAGGTCGGGCAGGTAGTGCCCGCGCCATGCGGACCAGGCCAGGTGCTCGGAGACGATGGCCGGCTCGATGCGCCTTGCCAGCGCCGCCAGCCGTGCCAGGTGCGATTCGTCGGGCGGCGCATCGGCTGCCAGCGACAGCGATACCCCGTGCAGCGCCACCGGGTGCCGCGCACGGATGGCTTCGAGCCAGGCCAGGCGCGGTCCGCCGTCGGCCAGGTAGTTCTCGGGGTGCACCTCCCACCACAGCCCCGGGTCCGTGCACTGCACGGCCTGCGCGTAGTGCTGGGGCTTGAGCCCCAGGCCGGCGGTGAGGTGTGCGGCTGCCATGGCGGCGGGTCTGGTGGTGAACGAAGATCAGCTCTTCATGGGCGTCAGCGTGCCCATGCCCTTGGGCGTCTTGATCGAGGCGCAGGTGCCGGCGGGCACGAACTTCCAGGCATTGGCCTGGTAGTCCACCTTGGAGGTGCCAGCACAGGTGGTGCCGGCGCCGGCGGCGCAATCGTTCTTGCCGGCCATGGACACGCCATAGCACTTCTCCATGGCGGGCTTGGCCGCTTCTGCGGGCTTGGTCTGTGCAATGGCTGCGCCGGATGCGAGTGCGGCAAGGGCCAGGGCGCCAAGGCTGAGGGTGCGTGAGGTCATGTCGGAATCTCCGTAAAGCTGAAGGGTTTGTGGAACAGACCGGATGGATCGCCGGGTGCGGATGCGCCGTGGCTACCGATCTGCGTTGTAATTCGCGCTGTCTGGCGGCCGGGTTACACCAACTGCATCAGAAATCAAATAAAGTTTTTTTGCACCCGCTGTAACCCGTAGGTCTGGCATTGCGAATACCTGTGAGGGAGAAAACATGGAGATCGAAGAGAGGCTGCGTGGGTTGCTGCTGCTGGGCCTGGATGCCGACGCGGTCGCCTACCAGCGATTTTTGAAAGAGCTGAGCGCGCACCTGCGGGCTTTTCTGCGCAGGCGGCTGTCGCAGCGGCCCGACGAGGTGGAAGACCTGGTGCAGGAGACCTTGCTGGCCGTGCACAACCAGCGCCATACCTACCGGCCCGACATGCCGGTAACGGCCTGGGCGCATGCGATCGCGCGCTACAAGCTCATCGACTGGCTGCGCTCGCACCGGGTGAAGGGAGCGTTGAATGACACGCTGGACGAGGAGGCGGGCGAACTCTTCTCCACCAGCGACAGCGAGGCGGCCGAAGCCCGGCGCGACCTGGGGAAACTGCTGGAGACGCTGCCCGACCGCCAGCGCCTGCCCATCCAGCACGTGAAGCTGGAGGGCCTGTCGGTGGTGGAGACCGCACAACTCACGGGGCTGTCGGAGTCGGCAGTCAAAATCGGCGTGCACCGGGGACTCAAGGCCCTGGCCGCCAAGATCAGGGGAATGGCATGAGAACCGAAGAATTGATCCAGTTGCTGGCCACGGATGCCGGCCCTGTGCCTGCACGGGACATAGAGCAGCGCTTTGCGCTGGCGTCGCTGGCCGGCATCGCAGGGGCCGGCGTGCTGATGGCTGCGGTGTTCGGCGTGCGCCACGATCTGGTGCAGACCATGGGCCTGCCCATGTTTTGGGGCAAGCTGGTGTTTGCCGCCGCGCTGGCGGCCGCCGGCATGGCGCTGCTGCGGCGCATGGCGCGGCCGGGCATGGCGGTGGGCCATGCGGCCGCGTTGCTGGCCGTACCGCCGTTGGTGCTGTGGGCCATGGCGGCGGGCACCCTATCGCAGGCCGAGCCGGCCGAGCGCATGGCGCTCATCCTGGGCAGCACCTGGCGCAGTTGCCCGTTCAACATCGCACTGCTGTCGGTGCCGGCCTTCATCGCCAGCTTCTGGGCCCTGAAAGGGGCGGCCCCCACGCGCCTGGCCTGGGCCGGTGCGGGGGCCGGCCTGCTGTCCGGGGCGCTCGGGGCGCTGGTCTATGCATTGCACTGCCCCGAGATGGCCAGCCCCTTCCTCGCCGTGTGGTACCTGGCCGGCATGGCCCTGCCCACGGCGCTGGGCGCCGTGCTCGGCCCCCGCCTGCTGCGCTGGTAGCGCAAGCCCTCAGGCGGGGTTGGCGGCCAGCCACTGCGCCACGGCTTGTACCCGGGCCTGGTGGATCAGGTCGCCGACCTGCGGGCCGGCCAGGCCCTTCGCTGCGGCTTTCGCTGCAATCTCGCGCGTGACCACTGATTGGGCTGCGGCCAGCACCGCCAGCAGGCGCGGGCGCTGGGGATAGGGGTTTTCTTCCATACCCAGTCGGCCGCGCGCGTCGCATTCGCAGGCCTGCAAAATGTCGGGCAGCCGGCCCGGCTTGCGCAGCGCGTCGCAGCGCTCCAGCAGGCGCACCAGCGGGGCGGCGGTCAGCTCGCCGCTGCGGTGGATGTTGCCGTGCTCGCGCGCCACCACGTCGGCGATCTCGCGGCAGTCCACGGGCACGCGCAGGCGCTCGGCCACGTCGTGCAACAGCTCGGCGCTGCGCCGCTCATGGTCGATGTGGCGCGGCAGCATGTCGGCCGGCGTCGTGCCCTTGCCCAGGTCGTGCGCCAGGCAGGCAAAGCGCACGGTCAGAGGGGCGTCGAGCCGCGCCGCCATGTCCAGCACCATCATCAGGTGGACGCCCGTGTCCACCTCGGGATGGTGCTCGGCGCGCTGGGGCACGCCCCACAGGCGCGCCACCTCGGGCAGCAGCACCTGCAAGGCGCCGCAGTCGCGCAGCACCTCGAACATGCGCGAGGGCTTGGCCTCCATCAGCCCGCGCGCGAGCTCCTGCCACACTCGCTCGGGCACCAAGTGGTCCACCTCGCCATCGGCCACCATCTGGCGCATCAGCTCCAGGGTCGCGGGCGCCACCGTGAAGTCGGCAAAGCGCGCCGCAAAACGCGCCAGCCGCAGGATGCGCACCGGGTCTTCGCGGAAGGCATCGGTCACATGGCGCAGCAGGCCCGCCTGCAGGTCCTTGCGTCCGCCATACGGATCGATCAGCGTGTGCGGGTCTTCTGGGTTCTGGGCGATGGCATTGATGGTCAGGTCGCGGCGCGAGAGGTCTTCCTCCAGCGTCACCTCGGGCGAGCTTTCCACCACGAAGCCACGGTAGCCGCGCCCGCTCTTGCGCTCGGTGCGCGCCAGCGCATACTCCTCGCGTGTCGTGGGGTGCAGGAAGACCGGGAAATCCCGACCCACGGCCAGGTAGCCTTCGGCCAGCATCTGTTCGGGCGTGGCGCCCACCACCACCCAGTCGTGGTCGTTCACGGGGCGCCCGAGCAAGGCATCGCGCACGGCGCCGCCCACCATGTAGATTTGCATGCGCCGGAGTTTAGCGGGGCTCGGCATTGTGAAGACGGCGCGCCACGCCGTATAGTGCGCCCCTCACCCGCCGGCGCCCGCACCATGTCCATCTCCTCCTCCCTCACCATCGCCCAGCTCAATCCCGACGGCAGCGTGCCGGTGCCCACCCCTTCCGATGCGGCTGCCAATGCGGCCGCGGAGGCCTTGCAGCGCGAGGCGCAGTTCGAGGCCCTGCAGACCCAGGTGGAGGAGTTGCAGGAAATCCTGGCCAAGCCGCTCACCGAAATTCTGGCCGACCGCGAGAAATTCAAGGACGCCGCTGCCGCCTGGGATTCCTTCGGCGCCATGTGGATGCTGTCCCAGCGCGCCATGAAGCGCGTGGCGCTGGACCTGGCTGCACAGCAGGGCGTGAGCGAGGAGGAGGTGGTGGCCCGCGCCATGCGCCATGCCACCGATGTGCTCAATGGCGATGGCGAGAACCTGGGAGGCACCATCGCCGAGGCCCAGTTGGCGCATATTGCGCGGCACCGGGCCCTGTTGCGCAAGCAGTTCCGCTAGGAAAACACCGGCCGAAAGAAGCTGCGCTCGTAGCTCACGATGCAACCCGTTTCCTCGGCATAGCGGAAGGCTGCCTGGCATTCGGCATCCTCCATGGACCGCTGGCGATAGACCTCGTAGGAGGCCAGGCTGTCGAAGGTGAACAGCGCCAGCGCGATGTTGTTCGCGCCCTCGCTGGGCATGAAGTAGCCGTGGTGCTGTCCGCCGAACTTCACGACCAGCGGGATCCACAGCTTGCCGTAGTGCTCGAATTCCTTGAGCTTGCGGGTGTCGAGCACGTAGCGCAGGTAGATGGTGACGGCCATGCGCTTCTCCTCAAACGTGGCGCAGGCGGTAGGGTTCCTCGAAATCGAGGAAATCCTTCTCGGCCAGGGCGTCGTCGATCCAGGCCTTGACGCCGGGCAGGGCGCGCACGCGCTGCACATAGGCGGCGATCTGCGGGGGCAGTGGAAGGGCGTAGCTGTGCAGGCGCATGCACACCGGGGCAAAGTAAGCGTCGGCAATGGTGAACTCGCCGAAAAGCAGCGGGCCGCCATGCTCCTGCAGCAGCGCGCTCCACATGTCCATCAGGCGCTGCACGTCGGCACGCACGCCGGCCTTGTCGCGCCAGATCAGGGCCCCGGTCTCGGCCAGATCGGCCTCGATGTTCATGGGGCAGTTGCCGCGCAGGGCAGTGAAGCCGCTGTGCATCTCGGCGCACACGCTGCGCGCGCGGGCACGCGCCTTCGCATCCGTGGGCCAGAGCTTTTTGTCGGGATGGGTTTCGGCCACGTACTCGGCAATGGCCAGGGTGTCCCAGATGAGCAGGTCGCCGTCCACCAGCACCGGCACCTTGCCCGTGGGGCTCACGGCGCCGATGGCCCGCTTGAACTCCGAATCGGCGTCGAAACTGTCGAAGCGCACGCGGATTTCTTCGAAGTCGATGCCGGCCTGGCGCAGCAGCACCCAGGGGCGCATTGACCACGAGGAGTAATTCTTGTTACCGATGTAGAGCTTGGGCATGGTGGCCTCAGGTGGTGGCAATAGGGGCAAGACTTCCATGCTAAACCTGCGCAGGCGCCCGCATCAATGACTGATACAGGGGCTTTTGATGCGATTCGTGCATCAAAGCCAGTCTTGCCCCTCTTTTTTGTGCATATAGCAACGGGGGGTGCGGCACAATTGGCCGCTTTGCGGGCAGTTTTCTCTTTCGATCCATCCGGATCGGCGCGGGTGATGCGGTCGTCGTCTTTTTTGTACTTTTTCTTCAGGGCCCTGTGCCTGTTGACTCTGGTGGCTACGCTGCCCCTGGCCGCCCAGGCTGCGGCAGAGCGCGATGTGCCGGCCCTCGTTTCGTCGAAGGCCGGGGGCATGCTGATCGTGCCATTCATGGGCATGTTCGAGGACAAAGGCCGTGTGCTGGACATCGAGCAGGTGCGCACCCCGGAGAACGAGGCCCGTTTCGCCTACCCCGACAACCCGCTGAAGGGCGCCGAGTCGGACCGCGTGCTGTGGTTTCGGGTGCGCCTGCAACTGGCCGACCCGGCGGATGCCCTGCGCGAGTTTTTGCTGCTGGTGCCGACCGTCTCCACCCACGAGTTGCGCTTTTACGGCCCCTACAACGCCCAGGGCGGCGCGCTGGCTGCCCCTGTGGTCACAGGCATGCGCCACCCCTGGGCCACGCGACCCGCGGACTCGGAGCAGATGGCCTGGCGCTTCAGCCTGCCTGACGACCAGATCTACACGGTGTACTTCCGTGTCGAATCGACTTTTGCGCGCTTCTACGCGGCCCGTGTCTGGGACCTGGCCGACTACCTGCAGGACACCCAGGACAAGCGCATGTTCGACGGCGTGTGCTACGGGCTGCTCATGGGCCTGGCGATCTTCAGTACAGTGATGCTGATGGTGTTTCGCGAGAGTATCTACGCCTGGTACCTGGTGTCGTGCATCGGTGCGCTGCTGGCGCTCGCGGGCTTCAACGGGCACACGCTGCGCTACCCCTTTGCCCACTGGCCGGCCGCAGCGGGCTTCTTCTACAGCCTGGCGCCACCGCTGTGGGCCATCTCCAAGCTGATGTTCGGCCGCAGCCTGCTGCGCCTCGCGGACTATGCGCCCCGGGTGGACAAGGTGGTGCTGGCGATGGTGGCGGCGCTCGCGCTGGCTGCGGTCTATGGCCTTCTGGGCTCGCATCCGCTGTGGCTGTTCCGCATGGTGCAGGGCTCGGTAGTGGCTTCCACCGTGGTGCTCACCGTCGGTGCCGTGATGGCGATGCGGCGGCGCTACTGGCCTGCGGTGCTGTACAGCGCGGGGGTGACCATCTTGCTGCTGGGCATCTGCGCCATCGTCGTGGCCAGTTGGGGCTGGGTGGCCTGGACGCCCCAGCAGATGGACATGACGCAGACCGTGCTGGTGGCCGAATCCATCGTCTTTGCTGCGGCCATGGCCTCCCGGGTTCGCCTGCTGCGCCGATCCGAGGAGGCGCTGACCGTGCGCACCCAGGAATTGGTCGAGGCGCTGGGCACCGATGCGCTCACTGGCGCCGCCAACCGTGCGGGTCTCACCAGCCATGGCGAAGCCGCCGTGCGCGGCGGCCAGCCGTTCGCGCTGCTACTGCTCGACCTGGACGGCTTCAAGGGCGTCAACGACACCTATGGCCACGCCGCAGGCGATGCCGTGCTGGTGGCCATGGTGCGCCGCCTGCGAACCCAACTGCGCACGGGTGACCTGGTGGCACGGCTCGGTGGCGACGAATTCGCCGTGCTGATCGCAGGCAGCCCGTCGCGCGACATGCTCGCCGCCATGGCCCGGCGCATGGCGGCCAGCGCCGCCGAGCCACTGGTCTTCGAGGGCCGCTCGCTCGTGGTCGGCATGAGCCTGGGCATTGCCTGCCACCCGGCGGATGGCCGCACCCTGGCTGAGCTGTTGCGCGCCGCCGACAGCGCCATGTACACCTGCAAGCGCCGTGCAGCCGGGGGAGACTGCTACGCTTTTGCGTCGGAGCTTGCGGGTAGTCCATGACCTGCGGCACCTGCCCCGGGGCACGGTGTGCTGCAGGGCCGTTAAACTAATGCACCGCCTGCCCATGGCATTTTCGGGCAGGCGCTGTTCTTGTCTTTTTGAATGGAATGCGAATGAACCCCGCTCCCGAATTCGATCTGTTCGGTGAAGTCCCGATTGCCCCGGCTTGCGCGCCAGCGAAAACCAGCCCGGCGAGCCTGAAGGTCAAGAAGACAGCCAAGGGAACGCTCAGCCCGGCGCAGCAGCGGTTCAACAAGTTGCTGGCAAGGGTGGACAACCTGGGACGGCAGATCCTAGATCTGGAACAAGTCGCTGGCCGGCTGCGGGGGCCCCATCTGGAGGAAATGTCGAAGCTCGAACATGGCATGGCGCTGACGCAGTCCGCCATGCTGCTGTTCCTGCATGAGCGCCTTCAGCGCAAGGGTTTGACGGTGCCGCAGCAAAAATCCGCGCGTGCCATCGTGCAGAGCCTGTTGCCGCAAGTGCGAGGGGAGATGGACGCCGGACAGTGGGACACACTGTTTGCGGAATACTTTCCGCCCGAGATGCAAGCACAACAGGCGCAGCAGCTGCAGGAGGCCAGGGACGACGTTCTGGATGCAGTGGAGGATTTTCTGGGGCGCCCCCTGGACCGGGAAACCTTTGACCACGCGGATTCTCCGCAGGAGTTGCTGGAGGCCGTGATGCGCCGTATGCAGTCCGAGCAGGAGCCGCCGCGCCCTCGGCCGGGGCAGCAGGCCCGGCAGCGCAAGGTGGACCAGCAGATGCAGGATGCCAAGGCCGCGATGCGCAGCATCTATCGTCAACTGGCCAGTGCCTTGCACCCCGACCGGGAGCCGGACGCGGCGGAACGCGAGCGCAAGACGGTGTTGATGGGCCAGGCCAATGCTGCGTATGAACGTGGGGACCTGACCACTTTGCTGCGCCTGCAGTTGCAGGCCAATCGGATGGATGAGGACAGTATTTCCCGCCTGGCCGACGAAAAGCTGGCCGAACTGACCTTGCTCCTGAAGGAGCAGGTGGCGTCGCTGGAGCAGGAGCTGGCCATCGCGGAGCAGCGCCTGGGCGATGAGCTGGGCGTTGCGGTTTCCGCCAGGATGAATGAACCCTTGCTGCAGCTGCGGCTGAAGCTGTTGCAGAACGATCTGGCCGACACCCTGCTGGTCATGCAGCACGATCTGGAGCGGGTGCGCGATGAGGCCGAACTCAAGCGCTGGCTGCGCGAGCAGGCAGCGCTGGCCCGCAAGCAGGAACGCGACGATGCGTCCCTGCTGATGCAGTTCGGCGGCTTTTACTGAGCCATTTTTCGACGGCTCAGTGTTTCCGCGGTGGTCAAATCGGCCAGACCACCCCGTTGTCATTCAGGATCGCATCCAGTGGCAGGTCGTACGACTCCGGCTCGAAATCGTCCAGGTAGCCATTGGTGAAGCCCAGCCCCACGGTGAAGGGCTTGGGCTGCAGCGTGGCCAGGGTGCGGTCATAGAAGCCCCCGCCATAGCCCAGCCGATAGCCGCCGGGCGCATAGCCTACGCAGGGCACGAACAGCAGGGTGGGCACGATGACCTCGGTGTCCTTGGGCTTGGGGATGCCGTAGGCGTCCTCCTCCATGGGGCAGCCGGGGTACCAGGCGTGGAAGGTCAGGGTCTTGTGCTGCTTGTTGACCACCGGCAGGCCGATGCGGCGCAACTGGGGCTCGTCCAGCAGCTCTCCGTCTTCCTTCCAGCGGTGCAGGGCAGGAAGCGGGTCGAACTCACCCTTGATGGGCCAGTAGGCGCCTATCACCGTGTCGGGCCGGTTCACGAGCCAGATGCGCATCACCTGTTGTAACAGGTCGGCCCGTTGTAGGCGATCTGGCAGGTTCAGGCGTTCTTCTATCAATGCGCGCCGCAGGGCTGCTTTGTCCATCAGATAATTCCCCCATGCAATTGCTTCAGATTTTGACACCGCTGCTGGTCAGCGCCGTGCTGGCCACCGCCGCGCCCCTGGTCCAGGCGCAAACCAAGGCCGACGATACCCTGTTGGAGATGCAGCAGGCGTTCAAGCGGGGCGACCGCAAGAAATTAGAGCAATTGTTGCCCGCCGCGCGCGGCCACGTGCTGGAACCCTGGGCCGCCTACTGGGAGCTCAGGCTGCGCCTGGCCGAGGCCTCGCCCTCGGAAATCCAGTCCTTCATGCAGCGCTATGCCGGCAGCTACCAGGAAGACCGCATGCGCAACGACTGGCTGCTGCTGCTGGGACAGCGGCGCGACTGGGCCCAGTTTGCCGAGCAGCACCCCAGCTACCGCATGTCCGACGACCGCGAGGTGCGCTGCTACGCCCTCTTGATCGACGACATCAAGGGCAGCGCGCCGGCGGCTGCGGCCGAAGACGTCAAGCGCAACTGGTATGCCCTGCGCGATAACGACGACGGCTGCACCCACGCTGCCAGCCAGCTGTACGCCAACAAGAAGCTCAGCGCGCTCGACGTCTGGCGCAAGGCCCGCTTCGCGGTGGATGCCAACCGGCCGCGCGTGGTGCGCAATGCCGTGGAGATCGTCGCACCCGATGCCGTGGCCCAGGTCAAGGAGCTGATGGACGCGCCCACCAAGTACCTCACGGGCCGCGCCACGGCCCGGGGCCAGGTGCGCCAGGAGCTGGTGACGCTAGCCCTCGTCAAGCTCGCCTCGGGCGATCCGGACAACGCTGCCGCCCAGCTCGACAGCAAATGGAGCGTGCACCTCTCGCCCGAGGAGCGCAACTGGGTCTGGGGCGTGATCGGCAAGCAGTTGGCCCAGAAGCTGTCGTCCGACGCCAATGGCCACTTCGCCAAGATCACCCGGGACGCCGATCTCAACGACGACCTGCTCGGCTGGAAGGTGCGCGCGGCCCTGCGTGCCGGCCAGTGGAAGGTGGTGCGCAAGGCCATCGACGCCATGAGCGAGGAAGGCCGCCAGGACAGCACCTGGGTGTACTGGAAGGCCCGCTCCCTGCTGGCCGGCAAGCCCAGCGAGGCCGAGCGCGCCGAAGCCCGCCAGCTGCTCGAAGGCATTGCCAGCACGCGCGGCTTCTACGAGCAACTGGCCACCGAAGAACTGGGCCAGCGCATCACCATGCCGCCAGCACCTGCGCCGCTCACGGCCGAGGAAAAGGCGGCTGCGCGCGCCAACCCCGGGCTCAACCGGGGGCTGTATGCCATCTTCATGGGGCTGCGCACCGAGGGCGTGCGCGAGTGGAACTACGCCACCAACCTGCACATCCCCGGCGGCATGCCGGACCGCGAGCTGCTGGCCGCCGCCGATTTCGCCTGCGCCCGCGAGGTCTGGGACCGCTGCATCAACACCAGCGAGCGCACGCGCAGCCTGATCGAGACCAGCCAGCGCTTTCCCACGCCGTTTCGCAACGCCGTGGTGGAGCGCGCCAATGGCATCGGCCTGGACCCGGCCTATGTGTACGGCCTGATCCGCCAGGAGAGCCGCTTCATCATGGACGCGCGCTCGCACGTGGGCGCTTCGGGCCTGATGCAGGTGATGCCCGCCACTGCGCGCTGGACGGCCAAGAAGATCGGCATGAACAATTTCACCGCCGAGCAGATCAACGACCGCGATACCAACATCGCCATCGGCACGGCCTACCTCAAGCTGGCCCTCGACGATTTCGCGGGCTCCATGCCCATGGCCGCCGCCGCCTACAACGCCGGCCCGGGCCGCCCGCGCAGCTGGCGCAACGGCCCGGTGCTCGATGCCGCCATCTGGGCCGAAAACGTGCCCTTCGGCGAAACGCGTGACTACGTGAAGAAGGTGCTCGCCAACACCACCAACTACGCCGCCATGCTCACCGGCCAGCCGCAGTCGCTCAAGAGCCGGCTGGGCACCATCGGCCCGCGCGATGCGGCGGCCCCCGAGGTGAACAAGGACCTGCCCTGACCGAAACAGCCCCGAAGGGGCTGTTTCACTTCATACCTCCGACCACATGCGCAGGAGGTTGTGGTATTGCCCGGTGAGGGACACGGTCTCTTCGGGTTCGCCCAGGCGCGCACGCAGCTTCTGGATGGTCTGGTCCATCTCGAACAGCATGGCGCGGCGTGCATCGTCGCGCACCAGGCTCTGCACCCAGAAGAACGAACACACGCGCTCGCCGCGCGTGACCGGCTCCACGCGGTGCAGGCTGGTGGACGGGTAGAGGACCATGTCGCCCGCAGGCAGCTTGACCTCGTGCGTGCCATAGGTGTCCACCACCACCAGCTCGCCGCCCTCGTAGTCCGCGGGTTCGCACAGGAACAGCGTGCACGACAGATCGGTGCGCAGCGCCGCCCCGTGGGGCAGGGGGCGCACGGCGCCATCGACGTGCAGGCCATAGGTCTCTCCGCCCGCGTAGCGGTTGAACAGCGGCGGCACGGTGCGCAGCGGCAGCGCCGCGCTGAAGTACATCGGATGCGCGGCCAGCGCCTGCAGCACGGTGCGCCCCTGCTCCAGCGCAACGGGGGAGTTTTCGGACAACTGCCGGTTGTTCTTGACCTGCGCCCCTTGCGCGCCCACGGTGGCCCGGCCGTCCACCCAGTCGGCGGCATCGATGGCCGCGCGCATGGCGCGCACCTGCTCGGGCGTGAGGACGTTGGGGATGTGCAGCATCATCGCGATAGGTCTCCAAAAATGGGAAGGCCCCGGGGTTGCCGGGGCCTTGATGGTAGACAGAACTCAGCCTGTCACCTTGCGCTGGGTCAGAACGTGAAGTTGGCCGTCAGGCGCGCCGAGCGGGGGATGCCCGGCGTGTAGCGGTAGCCACTCTTGTTGATGGCCGCCACGTAGTCCTTGTCGGCCAGGTTGTACACATTGAGCTGGATGTCCAGGTTCTTGTTGATGCGGTAGGAGGCCATGGCATCGAACACCCAGTAGGCCTCGGTGTAGGCGGGTGTGCCCACGGCGCCGTCGGTGCCGCGCAGCAGCTTGCCGGCATAGCGCGCGCCGCCGCCCACCGTCAGGCCGAAGGGCAGGCGGTAGGTGGACCACAGCGTGAAGGCGTTCTTGGGCGTGTAGGCCAGTGCCGTGCTGCCATCGGCCGTCTTGGGCACACCGCTGAGCACCTTGGTGTCCATGGTGGTGTAGCCCGCGCTCAGCGACCAGTCGTTGGTGATCGCGCCGATGGCGGTCAGCTCGATGCCCTGCACGCGCTTCTTGCCAGTCTGCACGAAGTTGGCAGCGTTGGTGGGGTCCGTTTCGATGTCGTTGGTGACATCGGTGCGGTACAGCGCGCCGGCCAGGGCCAGGCGGTTGCCCAGCACCTCCCACTTGGTGCCGACCTCGATGGTCTTGGCCTTCTGCGGGTCGAACTTGGGGTTGGCTGCATTGTTGACGGCCACGCTCAGCTGGTTGTTGGCGCCGCCCGGGGGCTGTGCCGACGTGGCGTACAGGGCGTACACGCTGCCGTTGCTGGCGGGCTTGTAGACCACGCCGACCTTGGCTCCGATGAGGGTGTCGGACAGGCTGACCGCCGACGGCGTGAGCACGCCGGCCGGCAGCGCACCTTGCGTCACGGCATCGAAGTCGGTCTTGAACCGGTCCACGCGCAGGCCGCCCGTGATCTGCCACTCTGGCGACAGCTTGGCCGTGTCGAACAGGTAGGCCGCCACGGTGTTGGTCACGCCCTTGGACCACGCGCCGTTGGCGATGCGGTTGAAGCCGGTTACGTTCGGATTGGGGTTGTACAGGTTGGCCGCGGGCATGGAGCCTGCGGGCGCGTACGTGGTGCCTACACTGGCAAAGCCCTGGCCGTAGTAGCCCAGGTTGCTCTGCTCTTCACGCGACAGCTCCAGGCCTGCTGCGAGATCGTGCTGCACCGAACCGGTGTTGACCGTGGTGGTCAGGCTGGTCTGGTTGATGGCGATCTTGTTGGTCTGGTTGACGTTGGTCGGCAGGTTGCGCGTCACCGTCCAGGTGGACGGGTCGTTCGGGTTCGGTGTGGCCAGCAGGGCGGAGGCTGCCGTGAGCGCACCGGTGGCGGGGAAGCCGCCGCCCATGAAGGCCGTCAGGCGGTAGTCGTTGTGCGTGCGGCCAAAGCGCGTGGTGTTGCGCAGCTTCATGCCCGAGGCGAAGTCATGCTCGATGCGCGCCGTGACCATGTCCATCTCCACCTTCGCATAGTCCGAGGTGGTGCCGTAGAAGTTGCTCGAATCCACGCGCCCTGCGGTGTTCAGGAAGGTGCGGCGGTTGGCCAGGGCCAGGGCGTCCGGTGAGGTGTAGCCGGGCAGGCCGATGGTGGGCACGCCGCCGTCGGGCACGTTGTCCTGGTTCACGTGCAGGTAGTTCAGGAACACGCGCGTGGGCGAGTTCAGGCCCAAGGCAAGCGAGGGCGCGATGCCCCAGCGCTTGTTCTTGACCAGGTCGCGCCCGGCGACGCCGGAGTCCTCGCTCATCACGTTCAGGCGGAAGGCGGCCCCCGGGTAGGCCTCCAGGGCCTTGTTCCAGTCCACCGTGCCGCGCTTGTACGAGGCGCTGCCCGCGCCCAGCGATGCCGCAAAGCTGTTTTCCAGCGTGGGCTGCTTGCTCACCAGGTTGATGGCGCCGGTAGGGGAGGTGCGGCCCGTGTCGGTACCGGCCGGGCCCTTGACCACTTCGACCTGCTGGATGTTGAACACGTCGCGCGAGACCGATCCCAGGTCGCGCACGCCATCGACAAAGATGCTGCTGGAGCTGTCGAAGCCGCGCATGTAGATCGCGTCGCCGGTGCTGGTGTTGCCGTTCTCTCCGAGATAGAAGGTACCGGCGCCGGGGGTGTTGCGCAGGGCTTCGGTCAGGGTCGAGGCGGCCTGCTCGCGCAGCACCTGCTCCTTGACCACCGAGATGGTCTGGGGCGTGTCCAGCAGCGGCTGGGTGAACTTGGGCGAGGAGACGGCATTGGCCTTGTAGTTGTCGGCGGCCGATTCGACCTTGACCTCCTGCAGCGTGCCGCCGGTGGCGGCGGTCTGTGCCTGGGCGGGCATGCCCAGGGCCACGAGGGCCGCCGTAGCCGCCATGCCGACGGGGTGTTTGCGGCTCTTGATGTAAGTGGTGTTGTGCGCCATGAAAGTATCCGTAGGAGTGAGAAACCGGAACTTGGCTGGCTGCAGGGACAACAGGCACGCAGAGAATGCGGCGTGGCAATGTCGGTCGATGGTGGCTGGCTGAGAACCCGCGCGCCGAACGTGCCGATGGCTTGCAGGATCATCAAATGATAACAATTATCATTTGATTGTGGTTACATATGGCAGCATCCGGCTGTCCTGGCCGCAGAGGACGGTCGAAAAATGTGGTGCTGCAGCAACGGAGTGCAGCGAGAGCGTCCCGGAAGGGCTTGAAGAGCCGCCACCTCCCGGCGGGCGAAGCGACCCAGGGCGTCTATTTCAAGCGTTGTGCAGCAACTCGCCCCGGCGCACGGCTGCGCCTGAGCGCACCAGGTCGTCCATCAGGCCCTGCAGCCAGTCGTCCTGGCCCTGGTCGCCAAAATGGCGCGCATGCAGCATGCCGAAGTAGGGTGTGGCGAGCGTCCAGGCCGTGAGGTCGGCGAGACTGATCTGCTGCCACTCGAGCAGTTTGTACTTGAGCAGCACCTTGGCGGCGTAAAGCGCATGCTTGTGCGGGTTGCGCACGAAACCGTCCAGGCGGCGGCGTGCGCCCTCGATGGCGCGCGGTGCGTCGGCAAACACCGGGCCATGGCCCGGGATCACCGTGCGCGGCGCCAGGCGCTCGATCAGGTCGAGCGTGGCGCCCACCTGGGCGAATGCATCCTCGCCTTCGAGTTCGGGGAAGACCACGCCGAAGCCGTTCTCCCACAGCGCATCGGCCGAGATCAGGATCGCGTCGCGCGGTTCGAACAGCACGACGGAATGCGTGTCGTGCCCCGGCGCGGCATGCACCTGCCAGGTGCGGTCGCCCAGCAGCACGCAGGACCCGGGGTCCAGCAGGCAGTCGGCACGGAATGGAGGGCACTGCTGGCCGGTGGGGGTGTAGCTCAGCGCGTAGGCGTCCCACTGGCGCACGTGCCGGGCCTGCCCGGGTGGTATGGAGGTGAGCACCCGCGGCCAGGCTTTTTGCAGTGCGGCGTTGCCGCCGCAGTGGTCGCTGTGCAGGTGGGTGTTGAGCACCCGGTCCAGCGGCCTGCCGCCCAGGGCCGCCTGCACCAGGGCCACGGTCTGCTCGGCATGGCTGCAGTAGCCGGTGTCCACCACGGCGGTGTCGTAGTGGCCGATGAACAGGATGTTGTTGGCCGATAGCCAGCCGCGTTCCAGCACGGCGATTTCAGGGGGCAGAAAGGGCGCGGCAGAGGCGGGCGTGGGCATCAGGAGGGGACTGGCAGATGGCGTGGCGCAGCGGGTGACCCGCTGCTGCGATCTGCCAGCCTAACCCAGCGCAGGCGTCTGCCGGGTTATCCAAAACCCGTGCGTTACCGCGCAGATTGCATCAGAACGTCACACCGGCACACAGAATCACGTTCGCATAGGGCGTGCATTCCCCGGTGCGCACCATCACGCGGGCCTCGCGGCACAGGCGCTTGAATTCTTCGTGCGGCACCGCCTCGGGTGCCACGGGCAGGGTGCACCAGCCGGGCAGTGCCCCTGCGGCACGCTCCACGGCCTCGGTGGCGATCAGGGCGCGTTCGACCTGCATTTCGGACAGCACGGCCTGCAACACGTCGGCCACCGCCGGGATGCCCGGCGTCAGCGCCAGATCAATGCGCCGGGGGCCGGGCGGGATCGGCAGGCCCACGTCGCCGATCACCAGCATGTCGCCATGGCCCAGGCAGGCAATGGCGTGGGAGAGTTCGGCGTGCAGCAAGGTGGTGCGTTTCACAGCGGGATCCAGTCGGGTGGTTGCGGGCTTGCCGCCACGGCGGCCCGGGTGGGGATGGAGGGCTGGGCCCCCGCCTGCGTCACGCACAGCGCGGCCGCGCGAATGCCATCCCGCACGGCGGCGTTCAGCGGCTCGCCGCGCGCCAGGGCCACGGCCAGTGCGCCAAGGAAGGTGTCGCCTGCGGCGGTGGTGTCCACGGCCTTCACGGCCATACCCGGGTGGTGCGTGCTGCCCAGGGTGTCGGCTGCCACGGCGCCGGCTGCGCCCAGCGTGACCACCACCTGCGCCGGCCCCAGGCCGCGCAGCGTCTGTGCGGCCACGGCGGCGTCGGCCACGGTTTCCACGGCAGTGCCTGCCAAAGCCGCAGCCTCCACCTCATTGACCACCAGCGTGTGCACCAGCGGCCACAGGCCCTCGGGCAGGCGCTGGATGGGCGAGGGGTTGAGCAACACGCGGCAGCCGACTGCAAACGCCTGCTGCGCGGCGGCCAGTACCTGGGACAGGGGGGTTTCGAACTGCACAACCAGGCTGTGGGCCTGGGCCAGCACAGCCCCGAGGGCCTGTGTGTCGAGTTCGAAGCGGCCATTGGCGCCGGGTACCACGACGATGCGGTTCTGCCCGGTGGCTTCCACGGTGATGGCCGCCACACCTGTGGTCTCTGTGGGGTCGGTCTGCACGCCGCTGTGGGCGATGCCGTCCTGTGCCAGGCTGGTGCGCAGCGTATGCCCATAGGCATCGCCGCCCACGCGGCCGAACAGGTGCACGCGGGCGCCCTGGCGTGCGCAGGCCACGGCCTGGTTGCCGCCCTTGCCGCCAGGCACCAGGTGCAGTGCCTGGGCCAGCACCGTTTCGCCCGGGCCTGGCGCATGTGCCACCTGCAGCACCAGGTCCATGTTGAGGCTGCCCACCACCGCGATGTTGGGTGTGCCGTGCTTTGCCGCGGCCGTCATGGCTGGACCTGTGCCGTGGAAGCACGCACGCGCAGCTCGGGTTGCAGCATGACCTTGCGCGCATCCTGGCGCTTGCCGTCGATGCGTTCGAGCAGCATGTCCACCGCCAGCGCACCGATGCGCTGCTTGGGTTGGGCCACGGTGGTCAGCGGCGGGCTGGTGAAGGCGGTGAGCTCGATGTCGTCGAAGCCCACGATAGACAGCGCTTCGGGCACGCGCAGGTCACGCTCGTGCGCTGCGCACAGCGCGCCCATGGCCATCAGGTCGTTGCAGACGAACACGGCGGTGGGCGGCTGCTGTGCGCGCAGCACGGCATGCATGGCCTCATAGCCGCCCTGGCTGGTGAAGTTGCCGTGCCACAGCAGGCCTTCGCTCGTGCCGCAGCCGGCATCGGCCAGCGCGGCGCGCCAGCCGGCGATGCGTTGCTCGCTGGGCGCGATGCCCTCGGGCCCGCCGATGCAGGCGATGCGCCGGTGGCCCAGCGACAGCAGGTGGCGCGTGGCCAGCAGGCCGCCCTGCATGTGGGCAGTTTCTACCAGGTCGCAGGGCTGCTGCTCGGCCAGCTCGATCTCGCGGTCCACCAGCACGGTGGGGATGGACAGGCCCGCCAGCTGCGTGGGCAGCGTGGCGTCGTGCCCGGTGGAGACGACGATCAGCCCGTCGATGCGGCGTTCGGCCAGCACCTGCAGGTAGCTGCCCTGGCGGTGCGCCTCGTCGTTGGTGTTGCACAGGATGAGGTTGTAGCCCGCTCCGAAGCAGCGGTCTTCCACCGCGTGCACGATCTCGGCGAAGTAGGGGTTGGAGCTGTTGGGGATCAGCATGCCCAGCGTGCGCGTGTTGTTGCTCTTGAGGCTGCGGGCGATGGCGCTGGGCACGTAGCCCAGGGCGCGGA
Organism: Acidovorax sp. LjRoot118; assembly: GCF_964253575.1. Classification (NCBI taxonomy): domain Bacteria; kingdom Pseudomonadati; phylum Pseudomonadota; class Betaproteobacteria; order Burkholderiales; family Comamonadaceae; genus Acidovorax; species Acidovorax sp. LjRoot118. The sequence continues at coordinate 5,501,627 of NZ_CAXURB020000001.1, read as the reverse complement.
TGGCTTTTTCGACGCGCTCGCGCCCCTCGGGGCTCACATGGCGCGTGCCGTTGACCACGTGGGACACCGTGGTGACCGATACGTCGGCATGCCGCGCAACGTCCTTGATAGTAGCCATGGAGAAAATGGTGAGACAGGGAATTCGTGGGGAGATGGAAGGTTCAGGCCGCCGCGCGCCGCTGGCGCAAGGTGTCCACGATGACCGCCGCGACGATCACCACCCCCGTGATGATGCGCTTGCTCGGCTCGCTGGCACCCACCTGCGCCAGGCCGGCCTCCAGCACCGCAATGATCAGCACGCCGAAGGCGGTGTTCACCACCGAGCCGCGCCCGCCCATCAGGCTGGTGCCGCCGATCACCACGGCGGCAATCACCTGCAGCTCCATGCCCGTGCCGGCATTGGGGTCGGCCGCCTCCAGGCGTGCCGACTGCATCAACCCGGCCAGGCCGGCCAGCAGACCGGTCACGGCAAACACGATGACGCGGATGGGCCGTGGGTCCACACCGGCCAGGCGCATGGCCTCCTCGTTGGTGCCAATGCCGACCACGCAGCGGCCGAACACCGTGCGCGTGAGCACCAACTGCGCCACTACCACCAGCGCCAGCGCGATCAGAAAGGCCACCGAGATGCCGCCGAGCATCGGCGCGGACAGCCATGAGATCGCGTCGCCCACGTACTGTGTGCGCGAATCGGTCACCACGTAGGCCCCGCCGCGCACGGCCTCGAGCATGCCCAGCGAGACGATGAAAGACGGCAGGCGCCACGCCACCGACACGGCCCCGGTCACGGTGCCACAAATCAGGCCCGTGGCCAGCGCCAGCAGCGCGGCGGCAGGCACGCTCCATTTCCACTGCACGATGGCTGCGGCCGAGGTGGCGGCGGCCAGCGCCATCACCGAGCCCACCGAGAGGTCGATGCCGGCGATGATCAGCACGAAGGTCATGCCCACGGCCATCACGGCCAGCGCCGGGATCTCGTTGGCGATGGTGACGAAAGTCTCCACGCTCCAGAAGTAGTCGGAAAGGGTGGAGAACAGCGCCACCATGCCCGCCAGCACGGCCATCAGCCCGAGGTAGGTGCCCAGCTGGCTGCGCCAGGCGGGCGTGGGGCGGGGTGCTGCAACAGCGACAGCGGCAGGGGATGCGGGGGCGTTCATACGGTGGCGGGACTGGAAGAGGATGAATGGCCAGGGGCTTCGCGGCCACCGGGCTCGGAGAATGCAGCGGCCAGCAGCGATTGCTCGGACCACTGCCCGCGCTCGAACACGGCCACCAGGCGGCCGGCGCTCATCACGCCGATGCGGTCGGCCATGGCCATCAGCTCGCGCAGGTCGGACGAAACCATGAGCAGTGCACGCCCGCTGGCGGCCATGCGGTCGAGCTCGCCATAGAGTTCGGCGCGTGCCCCCACGTCCACGCCACGCGTGGGTTCGTCGAGCAGCAGCACCCGGCCTTCGCGGTGCAGCCAGCGTGCGAACACCACCTTCTGCTGGTTGCCGCCAGAGAGCGTGCCCACGGGTTGTTCGGGGCTGCGGCAGCGAATGCCCAGTGTCTGGACGAATCCCTGCACCAGGCGGTTTTCCTTGGCGCGCTGCAGCCAGCCTGCGCGGGAGATGGTGGAAAGATCGGACAGCGTGGCGTTGATGCGGATGGACTGGCCCAGCAGCAGGCCCTGGGACTTGCGGTCTTCGGTGACCAGGCCCACGCCGGCCGCGATGGCCTGCATCGGTGAGGCAAAGCCGCGTTGCAGTACGCGCGGCGCGGCGCCTTCCGCAGTGTCAGGATCAGGGTGCAGGGTGACGCTGCCCCGGTCGGCGCGGTCCGCGCCGAACAGCAGCCGCACGAGTTCGGTGCGGCCCGAGCCCACCAGGCCCGCAATGCCGAACACCTCGCCAGCGCGCAGCTCCAGGCTCACGTCCTGCACCGCCGTGCCCCGGCCGATGCCCTGGGCGCTCATCACCACCGGGCCTGCGGCGCGGCGCGGGCGGTGCTCCAGGTCGCTGACGGAGCGGCCCACCATGCGCTGCACCAGGTCGTCCTCGCTCATGCCGGCCATGGGGCGCGCGTCCACCAGGCGGCCATCGCGCAGCACAGCCACCCGGTCGGCAATGCGGCGCAGCTCTTCCAGGCGGTGCGACACGTAGACGATGGCCACACCGCGCGCCGTGAGGCGCGCGATCTGGTCGAACAGGTAGCTGGTCTCGCGCGGGGTGAGCATGGCCGTGGGCTCGTCGAGCACCAGGATGCGCGTGTCGTCCTGCAGGTTGCGCGCGATTTCCACCATCTGCTGCTGGCCTATGCCCAGTTGCGAAACGGGCGTGGCGGGGTCGATGCTGTCCAGGCCGATCTTGGCCAACTGCGCGCGCGCAGCAGTATGCAGTGCATCGCGCCGCAACCAGCCCGCGCGGTGCGGCAGGCGGCCCATGAGCAGGTTCTCGGCCACGGTGAGCGTGGGCACCAAGCCCAGCTCCTGCATCACCATGCGCACGCCCAGGCGCTCGGCCTCGCGGCGCGAGGCAGGGGCGTAGGTCTCGCCGGCCAAGCGCATGCCGCCGCGCGTGGCCGATTCCAGCCCGCAGACGATCTTGGACAGGGTGCTCTTGCCCGCACCGTTCTCCCCCGTGAGCGCCAGCACCTCGCCGGCGTTGAGCGCGAGCGTGATGCCGTCGAGCACGGTGGCGGTGTAGTCCTTGCCCACTGCGTCGATGCACAGCAGCGGCGCGGCAGGGGCTTGGGAGGCAGGTCTGTTCATATCGTCCAGCGGCTGGGAGTGGCGGCTGAGAGCGGCCGTTTACTTGCTGCCCTTGGTGACCAGCACCACGTCGGTCTTCACCTCGGCTGGCAACTGGGCCTGGGGCGTCTTGGCGGCAATCGCCTTTTGCGCCAGCTCGATGCCAAACACGGCCTGCTTGGCGGCGTACTGGTCGGCGGTGGCCAGCACGCGGCCATCGGCCAGCATGGGCTTGATGGCGCCGATGTTGTCATAGCCCACCACCTGCACCTTGCCCGCCTTGCCCGCGGCCTTGACGGCGGCGACCACGCCCAGCGCCATGCTGTCGTTGCCGGCCAGCAGGGCCGTGAGGTCGGGGTGCTCGCGCAGCATGCCGGCGGCCACGGTGTTGCCCTTCTCGATTTCCCACTGGCCCGACTGCACGCCCACCACGGCGATGCCGGCGGCCTGCATGGCGTCCTTGTAGCCCAGGGTGCGCTGCTGCGCGTTGAAAGTGGTCGACACGCCCTCGATGATGCCCACCTTGTCGCCCGACTTGAGGGACTTGGCCAGGTGCTCGCCCACCAGCTTGGCGCCGGCGCGGTTGTCCGGGCCGACGAAGGGTACGGTGAGGTTCTTTTCCTTCAGGGCATCGCCGTCCAGCCGGTTGTCGATGTTGACCACGATGATGCCCTTGTCCACGGCGGCCTTGACGGCCGGCACCAGGGCCTTGGAGTCGGCCGGGGCGAGCACGATGGCGCTGACCTTCTGCGCCACGGCCTGCTCGATCATCTTGATCTGGGCCGCCGTATCGGTCTCGTTCTTGATGCCGTTGGCCACCAGCGTGTACTCGCTGGCGTGGGCCTTCTGGTGCGCCTTGGCGCCGTCTTCCATGGTGCGGAAGAACTCGTTGGCCAGCGACTTCATGACCAGGGCGATCTTGGGCTTGTCCTGCGCCCAGACGGGGCTGGCAAGCATGCCGCCGAGCACGGCAATGGCGGCGGCGGTCTGAACGGAACGGCGGGTGAACTGCATGGTGTCTCCTGTTGGAATGGTGGGCAAGGCACGGCCACCGAAAAGCCGCGCGAAATTGCGCGAGAGCCCCGGTGGCGTACCAAGCCAGTGCTGTGTCGCCTGGCAATCATATCGCTCGCAATCGTTTGCGCAAACGATTGCTAATCGGGGATTACCCTAAAAAGTGCGATGCGCGAAGCGCAGTCGAGGTGCCTCGGGACGCATCCACTGGGCATACCGGGGAGCCGAAAAAAAGGGCGCCGAAGCGCCCTGGAAAATGGGGTGGCCAGCGCCGGCCGAGGTGCTATGCCGTGGGCGCGCGCAGCTCGCGCCGCAGGATCTTGCCCACATTGCTCTTGGGCAGTTCGTCGCGGAACTCGATGTACTTGGGGCGCTTGTAGCCGGTCAGGTTCTCCTGGCAGAAGCGGGCCACGTCTTCCTCGCTCAGGGCAGGGTCGCTCTTGATGACGAAGATCTTGATCGCCTCGCCCTGCTTCTCGTCGGGGATGCCGATGGCCGCGCACTCCACCACGCCGGGGCACAGCGAGACGACCTGCTCGAGTTCGTTGGGGAAGACGTTGAAGCCGCTGACCAGGATCATGTCCTTCTTGCGGTCGATGATGCGCGTGTAGCCGCGTTCGTCCATGATGCCGATGTCGCCCGTGCGCATGAAGCCGTCGGCCGTGAAGGCCTTGGCGTTCTCCTCGGGCTGGTTGTAGTAGCCGGTCATCACGTTCGGGCCGCGGATGCAGATTTCGCCCGACTCACCCTGCGCCAGGCTGTTGCCTGCGTCGTCCTTGATGGCAATGTCGATGCCCGGCAGCGGCAAGCCGATGCTGCCGCTGAACTCGGTGTTGGTCACCGGGTTGTTGGTGCCGATGGCGCAGGTTTCGCTCATGCCCCAGCCTTCGATCATGGTGCTGCCCGTGAGCTTCTGCCATTGCTTGGCCGTGCCCTCCGACGCGGCCATGCCCCCGGCCTGCGACACGCACAGGTGCGAGAAGTCGAGTGTGCGGAACTGCGGGTTCTGCAGCAGCGCGTTGAACAAGGTGTTCACGGCGGGCAGCATGTGGAAGGGGCGCTTCTTGAGTTCGGCCACGAACTTGGGGATGTCGCGCGGGTTGGGGATCAGCGTGAGGCTGGAGCCCTGGCGGATGGCCAGCAGGCACAGCGTGAGCGCGAAGATGTGGTACAGCGGCAGCGCAGCAATGCTGTTGGCGCGGCTGAGGTCGCCGACCTTGGACAGGGCGGGGGTGAACCAGGCCTCGGCCTGCAGCGTGGCGGCGACGATGCAGCGGTGGGTGAGCACCGCGCCCTTGGACAGGCCGGTGGTGCCGCCCGTGTACTGCAGGAAGGCGATCGAGTCGAGCGTGGCCTGGCTGGGCGCCAGCGTGCGGCGCTCGCCCAGGGCGAGTGCCTTCTTGAACGAGACCACCTTGCGGCCGTTGGTCAGCGGCAGCTCGTAGGCCGGCACCATCTTCGCCAGGTGGCGCACGGCAAACGTGATCCAGCGGCCGAACCACGGGCCGAGCAGGTCGCCCATCGAGGCCATGACCACATGCTTCACGGCCGTGTTGTCGATCACCTCGGCCAGCGTGTGGGCAAAATTTTCCAGGATCACGATGGCCGTGGCACCCGAGTCCTTGAGCTGGTGCTGCAGCTCGCGCGCGGTGTACAGCGGATTCACGTTCACGCAGGTGTAGCCGGCGCGCAGCACGGCGGCCATGGTCACGCCGAACTGGGGCACGTTGGGCAGCATGATGGCCACACGGGCCCCGGGCTCAAGCCCCAGGCCCTGCAGGTAGGCGCCCATGGCGCCGGACAGGCGATCGAGCTCGCCGTAGGTCATCCACTGGTCCATGCAGACCGAGAAGGGGCTCGATGCGTTCTTGCGGAAGGACTCCTCCAGCATATGGGCCACAGAGCGGTATTGCTCGGGCTTCACGTCGTGCGGGACGCCCGGGGGGTAGCTCTTGAGCCAGATCTTTTCCATGCGCTTTTCCTTGCTCGCCAGTAAGTGTTGGGCACAGATTGTCAAAGCGCGAGGGGGCAATCAGCTATCGGGCTTGTCCTAGGGTGCGGGCCAGTTCGGTCCCCGAGGTGACAGCATCGCCGTCGAACAGCAGGTGCATCAGTGCCTGCTCGCGCTGCTCGATGGTGGCCAGGAACTGCTCGACCGCGCCGCGCTGGCGTGCCAGCTGGCCGAAGGTGTCGAATCCGGCTTCGAGAAACTGCTGCAAGGCACCCATGCCGGCTGCCGTGGCAGGCCCGCGCATCATGCGCAGCATGGTGCGCAGGCCGGGCGTGCGGGTCAGGCGCGCCAGGTCGCGCCCCATGGCCAGCACCCGCGCCAGTTGCTGCTCGCGTCCGGTGCGCTGGCCCACGGCGCGCCATGCGGCGGCGTAGCGGGGGGCTTCGGGTGCGGCGGCATCGGCCTGCAGCCAGGCGCGGCCCATGTCCTGATCAAGGTTCTCGGTCTGGGCATGCAGCACGGCCAGCGCCACGGCGGTGTCCACCACGGGGCGGGGAAACATGGTCTGCAGTGTCCCTGCGATGCGGGCGAACTGCTGGTCGCGGGCCGTGTAGTCTTTGTCGCTGTAGAGCTCCTCCAGAAAGAAGCGCGCTGCCGGACCAAACGCGGGCGACGCCATCAGGTCGGCATAGGTGCCCGCAAAGCGGCGCGCCTGCAGCGTTTTGACGGTGGCCACCACCGCCCCCAGGGGCGCATCCCCCGTGCGGTGCAGGCGCAGCGCGTTGACATCGGCAATGCTGTCGCGGATGGTCTGGGCCGCGTCCATAGGTCCGTCTCCTGAGGCCGCACAATGCAGCGATGCCATTAGAACCTGTTCAAAATGGTCTTGCACAGCGTCGTTGACGGGAAACAACTCCATTCAAATCATGATTGCGCACGGGCAAAAAATCCTTCTCCTGATTCTTGCGCTGGCTGAAGCCGCCTGGCTGGCCTGGCAGTGGCCACAATCCCCCGCGCGGGCGCTGGCCGGTGCGCTGTTGCCCCTGGCCTTGTTCTGGCTGGTGATGGCCATCGAGTTCGTGCTCATGCACCGGCTCAACCGGCGCGATCCCGCGCCACGGGCGCGCCTGTCCCAGGTGGTCGGCGCCTGGTGGGCCGAGATATGGGTATCGCTGGCCGTGTTCTGCTGGCGCCAGCCGTTTCGCCATCAGGCGGTGGGGGACTGGCTGCCGGGCCAGGCGACGGGCCGCCGCGGCGTGGTGCTGGTGCACGGCTTCATGTGCAACCGGGGGCTGTGGCTGCCCTGGTATGCGCCGCTTCGGGCGCAGGGCCATGCCCATGTGGCGGTGAACCTGGAGCCGGTGATGGGCTCCATCGACGACTATGCCGCGATCATCGATGACGCCGTGCTGCGCGTGACGGCTGCCACCGGCATGGCACCGGTGTTGCTGTGCCACAGCATGGGTGGCTTGGCGGTGCGCGCCTGGCTGCGCGTGCATGCGGCCGATGCGCGCGTGCACCGCATCCTGACCCTGGGTACGCCGCACGGCGGCACGTGGCTCGGGCGCTTCAGCCGCGCCGTCAACGGCCGCCAGATGAGCCTGGCGGGCGACTGGGTGAAGGGCCTGCTGAGCGTGGAGCCGCAGGGGCGGGCGCAGCGCTTCACCTGCTGGTATTCCAACTGCGACAACATCGTCTTCCCGGCCAGCACCGCGACCCTGGCGGGGGCGGACAACCGCTTCCTCGACGGCCTGGCGCATGTGCAGATGGCACTGCACCCCGAAGTGATGGCCGCCTGCCTGACCGAGATCGGCAGGGACTGACTATTCGATCTTGATCTTCGCGGCCCGGATCAGGAACTCGTACTTGCTGTTTTCCGAGCGCACGAACTGCGCGAACCCGTCCAGCGTGAGCTCCTCGGGGGTGATGCCCATCTGCTTGAACTTCTCTTTGCCGGCCGCCGACTGCATGGCGGCCGTGAAGGCCGCCGCGTAGCGCTGCGCATCGGTCTGCGGCAGCGATGCCGGTGCGAACAGCCCGAACCAGGTCGAGACGTTGAAGCCCTGCACGGCATCGTTGATGCTGGGAACCTGCGGCAGCGCGTCGCTGCGGCTCAGGGTGGTCACGCCCAGCGCGTGCAGCTTGCCCGAGCGGATGTGCGGCAGCGCCGACGCGAGGTTGTCGAACACCATCAGCACCTGGCCAGACTGCAGCGCTGCCAGCGCCGGGTTCGAGCCCTGGAAGGGTGTGTGGCCCATCTTGGTATTGGTCAGCGACTTGAACATCTCGGCCGAGATATGGCCGATGCTGCCGTTGCCGCCCGAACCGTACTTGGCCTGGTCGGGGTTTTTCTTGAGGTACTGCACCAGGTCGGGCGTGGTCTTGATGCCCAGCTTGGCTGCCTGCTCCGCGTTCACGACCAGCACGTTGGGTGTGCGGGCCACAAGTGCGATGGGCTTGAAGTCCTTGATGGCGTTGTACGGGAAGTTCTTGTACAGCCAGGGGTTCACTGCATGGGTAGCCACGGCGCCCATCAGCAACTGGTTGCTGCCGGCCGGTGACTTGGCCACCAGGTCGGCGCCGGTGCCGCCGCCGGCGCCGGGCTTGTTCTCCACCTTGATGGCTCCCAGTTGCGCAGCTGCGCCTTCCGCGATGATGCGGGCCGAGGTGTCCAGAGGGCCGCCCGCAGGGTAGGGCACCACGATGGTCATCGGGGCGGAAGGGGTCTGGGCCATGGCGGCGGTGGCCGCCATGGCCAGGGCCACACTGAACAAGGTGCTACGGAGCGACATCGGGATCCTCTTGATTTCCGGAGTGCGCAGTATATGCACGTGTACAGGGTTTACCCTTTGTTACTTACCGAGTGGTCAAACCGCCTGTGCAGGTGGAACGCGCTCAAGAGGCGTTTGGCTGTGCCCCGCTTCAGCGGACGGGAGTTACGCCCTGGAGTGCACGCAACGCCAGCGCGGCATCCACGCGCTGCAGTTCCTCCGGCGTGAACAGCTGCTGGCGCAGGGCTTGCGCCGCCGCCTCACCCTGTCCGGTGCGCGCCTGGCTGAGTTCGTCGAGCCGGCTTTGCCACTGCTGATCCTCGCGGTCCAGTTGCGCCAGGGCATGGGCGGCCTGCTCCCCGAACTGTGCGCTGCGCGCCGTGTGGCGCTGGAAATCGCCCACGCCCTGGGCATTGAAGGCGGCCGTCTGCGCGGCGGCATCCATGTGGGCCATGGCCGCAGCGCGCTCGGCACGGCGCTCGGGAGCGAGTTCGGCTTCGGTGGCGCGCAGCGCGCTGTCACGCTGCTGCGGAGTGAGTTGGGTATTGCGCGCGATCTCCAGGCGCGCCAGGGTGTAGCGGTCGAGTTCGGCCTCCTGTGCAAACAGGGCGTCGTACTCTTCGTCCTGGAAGTGCTGCTGCCGGATCTTCTGGCGCGCCTCCATGGCCTCGCGCAATGCGCGCGGATCACCGGGGTCGCGGGGGGCCGACAAGGCGCCCAGTGCCACGCGGTAGTCCACATAGCGCTCGGCCAGGGTCAGGGCGCGCGTGGCCAGTTCGGCGGGGAAATGCTTGCCCACCAGTTGCGCCAGGCGTTGCTTGAGCGCTTCGGGATCGCTGGCTTCGCCGGCTTCGAAGAGGAGGGCCTCCAGCGTGTTGCGCAGGCCGGGCACCAGCAAGGGGTCGGCCCCCCCGGCTGTCGAAGAGGCGGCCGGGGCAGCGGCGAGGGCTGCGGAAGCCGGTGTGAGCGCTGCCGATGCCGTGCGGCCGGGGGGCGCCGCCGCGCCTGCCGCAGGCAAAGCCGCGCTGGCGCCAGGACCGGTGTCCTGGCTCGCCTCGGCCCGCCAGGCACGCCACCCGAGCACGGCCGCGACCAGCAATGCCAGCACGATGGCAGCGGTTACGGCAGGGCGGGGGAAACGGTCCATGGCGGAGATCATCGCAAAATCACAGGCCGGCCGCCTTGAGGCGGTTGCCCTGCTGGCGGTACAGCGTGACCGGGTCGGTCGAGAGCCAGTCGCGCAGGCCCACGAGCTGGTTCACTTCATCGAGGTGGTTCTGGCGGTAGTCGCCCAGGTGGGTGCCCAGGCGCGAGGAGCAGGCCGAGACCAGGCCGTCGTTGGCTTCGCCGAAGACCAGGCCCAACACGCCCAGCAGCGCGTCGCTGGCGTCCAGCACATTGGTCAAGGTCTTGGTACCCGTCCAGGAGTAGTAGCGCACGCCGTTGACCAACTCGGCGCCATTGCCGCAGCCTGCGGTGGGAACGCCCTGCGGGAAGCGGCGGTTGAACGCGGCCGAGCCGGCGGTGGTGAGCGAATCGAGCGCAGCCGTGGGCATCTGCGGCAGGCCTGAGCCGCCCGAGGTCAGGTTGATCAGCGCCACCAGGGCCGATGCCGCGCCGCTGGCGACGGTTTCGGACACCGAACCCGCCGGCGCCACGCCGCGCAGGATGTCGGCCACGCGCGAGCCGCGGTTCACGCCGCCCACCGAGGTCACCGAGGCGATCTTGCCCGGGGCCACGCCGGCCACGTAGCGCGCGGTGGGGCCGCCATGCGAGTGCCCCACCAGGTTCACCTTGGCTGCGCCGGTGATGGCCAGGATGTTCTTCACTTGGGCCAGCAATTGCTCGCCTCGCACTTCGGTGCTGTTGGCTGCCGAGACCTGGGCCACGTAGACCTTGGCGCCGCCCTGGCGCAGCGCGTCGGGAATGCCGTAGAAGTAGTCCACGCCCAGCGCCGAGTCGAAGCCGAAAAGGCCGTGCACCAGCACGATAGGGTAGCGCGTCTGCGTGTACCCGGCCTGTGCGTGGGCACTGGCCCCGAGGAGCAGTGTCGATGCCGTGGCGGCGAGCGCCAGTCGCCGCAGAAGGCGGCCAAAGAAACCTGTCATGTGCTTGTCTCCGTTGATGGATATTTTTGGTTTTCACAAAAAAGAACGACCGTTCGTTTTTTGCGGTATTCATTGTTCTCTGGCAGCCCCTGGTGTCACTATCGGGACATACCCGAGTCTGGTGAAGGGCCATCGCGGTCGACGCCAATTTCGTAGAATCCTGCGTCATGACTGCTTTCAACGCACTTGACAAGCTGGATCGAGCAATCCTGCGCCGTTTGCAGGAAAACGGCAGGGAAACCTACGACGTGATCGGCGAGCAGGTGGGCCTGTCGCCCAGCGCCGTCCTGCGCCGGGTCAAGCGGCTCGAAGACAGCGGCGTGATCGCGCGCTATGTGGCCCTGGTGCCGCCCGAGGCCGTGGGCCTGGGGCTCACCGCCTACCTCAACGTGCGCCTGGAAAAGCACACCGAGAGCCACAAGCGCAACCCCATGGACGTGTTCCGCGCGAGCGTGCAGACCTGGCCCGAAGTGGTCGAATGTGCCTCGCTCACGGGCGAGATGGACTACCTGCTGCGCGTGGTGGTGGCCGACATGGCGCACTACAGCCGCTTCATCATGGACACGCTGCTCAAGCACCCCAGCGTGCAGGACTGCAAGACCAGCTTCGTGCTGGACCGTGTGAAGGCGACCACGGCCGTGCCCGTGTGAGAATCCGCGGGCCTGCTCCCATGCCGAGGGAGGTGTTTCACGGATGCCCATGATCGCCATCGACGACCTGCACTTCGGCTACGGCCGCATCGCGCTCTACCAGGGGTTCTGCGCAGAGGTGCGCCAGCCCGGCATCTACGGCCTTTTCGGGCGCAACGGCAGTGGCAAGTCCACCTTGCTCAAGCTCCTGTGCGGGCTGCTCACGCCCTGGGGCGGGCAGGTGCGGGTGATGGGCCAGGTGCCCCGCCAGCGAGCGGCGGACTTCCTGGCCAGTGTCTACATCGTCCCCGAGGAATTCCACCTGCCCAATCTGACCACGGGCCAGCTGGCAGACACGCAAGGCGTGTTCTACCCGCGCTTTTCCACGGCTCTGTTCGGCGAATACCTGGCCGAGCTCGAGGTGCCCACCGCCAGTCGCTTCGAGGCCATGAGCCTGGGGCAGAGGAAGAAGGCGGCGATCGCCTTCGCGCTGGCGACGGGTACGCCGCTGCTGCTGATGGACGAGCCCACCAACGGGCTGGACATCGTCGGCCGCGGCCAGTTCCGTCGCCTGATGCAGCGCCCCGAGCATGCCGAGCGCGCCGTGCTCATCAGTACCCACCAGGCGCACGACCTCGAAAGCATACTGAGCCACATCTGGTTCATTGACCAGGGGCAACTGGCCCTGTCGGCGCGCATGGCCGATCTCGCCGGCGTGCTGCGCACCGGCGTGGCGAGCGGCGCGCAGGATTTGCCTGCCGCGCAGGACCTGCTGTACCAGGAGCGCATCGGCCAGCAGACTGCCTATGTGGCGCGGCATTCCCGATCCGATGCAGAGGCTCCGCTGGCTGGCGGGGCGGTGCAGCTGGAGCTGCTCTACAAGGCACTGAGCCTCAACCGCGATGGCATGCTGGCGGCGCTGGTGCCGGCGCAGCAGACGGGCTTGTCCGTGGAGCAGGCATGAACATCGAATTCATCCCTGTGCGCGCCCCGGAATCGCCCACTTTTTCGTGGGCGCGCTGGTGGCGCCTTGCGCGGGCCCAGTGGGCCGAGCAGCGGCCCCAGTACCTGGCGCACCTGCTGGTGTGCGGAATGCTCTACATCGCGCTGCTGCTGTTCTTGCTGGGGGTTTCAGGCTTTTCTGCGTTCCAAACCGCGGTGCAGGTCTCGCTGTACTTTGGGGGCTTGTTTCTCACGGGCTTCGTGTTCGCCGGGCGCTATTTCGGGGCCATGGCGCAGCGCGAGTCGGCCTTGCTGGCATTGATGCGGCCCGCGTCGGTGTTCGAGAAATGGCTGCTGTGCGCCGTGGTGGTGGCCATGGCCTACCCGCTGGCCTACAGCCTGCTGTTCCTGGCGATCTCCTGGCCCGTGCAGCAGATGGTCATCGCAGTGCGCTCGGCCCTGGAGCCGCAGACCTTCAAGCCCGAGGACTATGCGCTCTTCGTGCCGCTGGCGAAGATGGCCGCCCGGCAGGCCATGCCGGTGCCCCAGCAGGCAGGCTTTCTGGTCGCTTTCTGGGCCCTGCAGGCCTTTGCCGTGGCGGGCTCGCTCTACTATGCGCGCGCCTCTTTGCTCAAGACCCTGGCGTTGGGCTTTGCGCTGTTCGTGCTCACGGCGCTGGTGTGCTCCGTGGCGGGTGTGCGGGGTGAGGTGCTGTTTGCCTGGTGGTCTTCGAGCGGGGCCGTGCCCCGGGATGCGGGCGTCCATGCCATCAACGCGCTGCTGTGGATCGGCCTGCCCGCGCTGCTGTGGCTGCAGGCCTATGTGCACCTGAAAGAAAAGGAGCTGCGGTGAGCACCCCCGTGGCCCCACGGCGCGCCCCGCCCCGGCGCGGGCGCTGGCTTTTTCTGGGAACCCTGCTGCTGTTCTGGACGCTGCTGTTCACGAGCGGCATGGATCGCTTCAAGAGGCCGGAGCCCACCGCCGTCGCCTACACCGTCGAGGCCCGGGCGCTGGTGGGCGTGAACGGTCTGCGGCTGGAGGAGGCGGGCGACAATGCCTCGCGGTTGTCGGTGCGCGTGGTGCTGGACGATGTGCCCGATGTGCGGATCACAGTGCAGTCGCGCCATGGGGACGGCGATGGTCCGGAGACGCTGCCCGGAAAATTCCCGGGGCTCACCGCCACCCGCGAAGGCGACACGCTGGTCCTGCACTGGACTGACGTGCCGGCGCCTGCCGGTGCGCAGCCCAGACGGCCTGGGAAACCCGCCGTGTGGATGGAACAGATCGTTCTGCCCACCCAGTTCAGGCACCTGGCACTCGCACGCGCCCGTATCGAAGCGCAAGCCCCCGTGGAGCGGCTGGAAGTGGCCGGGCAGGCTATCGCCGTACGCGGCACCGTCACACACCTGGACCTGTGGTCCACGCAGTGCCGGCCCTGTGGCACCTGGGTGGTGCCCGCAGTGGCCGAGGACCCGGCCCAGTGCGCGGAACGCACCCGCCGGGGCACGGCGTCGATGGAGGTGCAAGCGGCCGGCATGCGTTCACTGCGGGTGGACGCCCTCGCCGGGAAACTGGATCTATCGGAGACCCAGGGCCTGCAAAGCGCGGTTCTGCAACTGGGGGACTCCGTCGCAGTTTCGGTCGACCGTGCGAGCGTGCTGGAGAAGGCGCGCGGCAGCGCCAGGGATGATGCCCTTGGCCTGCCTGACGCCTGCGGCGTGCCGGCTGCGGCGCCCAGGCCCGTGCCCGTGTCGTCGGCCTATACATCGCAGGCCGAGGACACACCGGCCCGCCAAATGCCTTGAACGGCGAGCTGCCAACAGCGGGCAGTCCCCGTGTGGCCAGGGGTGTTGCTCTTGCATCCTGTGCGCCACAGGCTTAACGTGGCGCTGCCGGGCGGATGGCTCGCAGGGCTGGTGCGCAACCGGCATGCCGGTCGTTTTGCTATTAAATGGAGAGCATCCCGTGCCGGCTGTGTTTCATGTCATCCCACTTTTCGAAGGAATTCGACGCACCTCACTATTTTGCTGCAATGCAGCAAAAATCACTGGAAATTCCTAGGGAAAACCCTTATATTTGCAGCATGACCGCTACCAAAAACTGGCTCAAGGCATCCTGGGACGCAGGCCGGGGAATGCTGCGCCCGGTCACGGGGCGTCCGCATGAGAGCGAGGACAAAATGTCTCCACCGGTGATGGTTCCCATCCGTTCGCTCGGCCCTTCTTACCGCGAGCGCATCACGGCCCACCTGCTGCAGCTGGAGCCCGCTGACCGCTATCTGCGCTTCGGCTACGCTGCCAACGACGAGCAGATCCGCCGCTATGCGGACCAGCTCGACTTCAACCGCGACGAGATCTTCGGCATCTACAACCGGCGCCTGGAGCTCATCGCCATGGCGCATCTGGCGTTCTCCGAGCACCCTGAGTACAAGCACTGCGCCGAGTTCGGCGTGTCCGTGCTCAAGCAGGCCCGGGGCCGAGGCTTCGGTGCACGCCTGTTCGAGCGCGCCGTGATGCACGCCCGCAACGAGGGGGTGAACATGGTGTTCATCCATGCGCTGTCCGAAAACACCGCCATGCTCAAGATCGCCCGCAATGCCGGCGCTCAGGTGCGCCGCGACGGCTCGGAGTCCGAGGCCTACCTGCAGATCGCACCGGCCAGCCTGGACACCCGGATGGCCGAACTGGTCGAGCAGCAGTTCGCCGAGGTGGACTACCAGCTCAAGCGCCAGGCCAAGCAGTTCTGGGACTTTCTGGCCAGCGTGCAGGAAGTGCGCAGCGGCGTGCAGCATGCGCGCCACCAGTCCGCCGAATAGGCCGGACAGCGTGGGCAGGCGGTCCTGCAACCGCCGATTGGCCTCAGGACGACAGGCGATGTCACAACAATCCGCTATCCTAGGGGCCTGTTCCACTACCGCACGTCCTGCACTCCAAGACAGTGTCTGACCCGCACCCCGGGCGATTGCCCGAAAAGGAAGACAAGCGCACCTTCCTGCAGAAAGTCGCCGAGTTCATCCACCCCGGACCGGACTCGACCGAAGAGCTGATCGAAACGCTGGCCGAGGCCGAGGACAACGACGTCATTGGCGCCGAGTCGCGCGTGATGCTCGAGCGTGTGATCCGCATGGCCGACATGACGGCGGGCGACGTGATGGTGGCCGCGCCCCGCATGGACCTCGTCAACATCGATGCGCCGTTCGATGAGCTCCTGTACCTGGTCATCAACACGGCGCACTCGCGCTTTCCGGTGTACCAGGGCGAGCGCGAGAACATCATCGGCATCCTGATGGCCAAGGACCTGCTCAAGCTGCAGCGGGCGCCCGAGCTGAACATCCGCGCGCTGCTGCGCCCGGCCGTGTTCGTGCCCGAGAGCAAGGGCCTCAACGACCTGCTGCGCGAGTTTCGCGGCAATCGCAACCACCTGGCCATCGTGATCGACGAGTTCGGCCGCGTGGCAGGGCTCGTCACCATCGAAGACGTGCTCGAACAGATCGTGGGCGAGATCGAGGACGAGTTCGACATCCCCGAGGATGCGGGCGACATCTTCGCCCTGGCCGACCGCACCTACCGCGTGAGCGGCGACACGCCCATCGAACGCGTCGCCGAGTCCTTCGAGGTCACGCTGCAGGGCAGCGATGCCGAGGAACAATTCGACACCATTGGCGGCCTCATCGCCCACGAAATGGGCCATGTGCCCAAGCGTGGCGAGCAGGTGGAGCTCGGTGGCCTGCACTTCGTGGTGCTGCATACCAAGGGCGGCGCCGTGCGCTGGTTCAAGGTATCGCGGATCGAAGAGAGCCAGGCTGGCGCTTGATGGGGTTGGCGCGCCGAACGCAGGGATCCGGACTTGCCTTGCCCGTGCTGATCGCCGTGCTGGCGGGGCTCGCGCAGGCGGCCTCGCTGGCCTTGCCCTGGAATGGGCAGCCCAAATGGTGGCTGCAGATCGCATCGCTGGCCGTGCTGGCCTGGCAGGTGCGCGCGGGAGCCTCCACCGCGCGCCGTGGCGCGCTGCTGGGATTTGCCTTTGCCACCGCCTGGCTGTGCGGCACCTTCTGGTGGCTCTATATCTCCATGCACACCTATGGCGGGCTGGCTGCGCCGCTCACGGTGGCTGCCATCCTGGGGCTGGCGGCCTTTCTGGCCAGCTATTACGCGCTCGCGCTCGGCGTCTTTTGCCGGCTGGCCGTGGTGCACCGTGCCGGCGCTGCGCTGCTGTTCGCCGCGCTCTGGACGCTGGCCGAGATGGCGCGCGGCTGGCTCTGGACCGGTTTTCCCTGGGGCGCCGGCGGTTATGCCCATGTGGATGGCCCGCTGGCGGCGCTGGCGCGCTACGTGGGTGTCTACGGCCTGTGCTTCGTCGCGGCCGCCATCGCCATGCTGCTCGTGCAGGCGCGCGCCAGCGATCTGCTCCGCCTGCGCGCCTGGGCCCTGGTGGCGGGCGGGCTGGCGGTGCTGGGTCTGGCCACGGTGGACCGCCACTGCGCCGTGGAGCTGTGCCACACCCCTGCGGCGCGCGCACCGGCCCCGCTGCAACTGGCGTTGTTGCAGGGCAATATCCCGCAGGACGAGAAATTCCAGCCGGGCTCGGGTGTTCCCATGGCATTGCAGTGGTACCGCGAGCAACTGGAGCGTGCCACCGCGCCCCTGGTCGTGGCGCCCGAGACGGCCATTCCCCTGCTGCCGCAGCAGCTGATACCGGGCTACCTCGAAGGCATCGCCCAGCGCTACGCCAGCGGCTCGCAGGCGGTGCTGCTGGGCATTCCGCTGGGGGATGAGCGCGAGGGCTACACCAACTCGGTGCTGGGTGCACGGGCGGGGCTGGCCGAACCCTACCGCTACGACAAGCACCACCTGGTGCCGTTCGGCGAGTTCATCCCGCCCTTCTTCAAGTGGTTCACGCAGATGATGAACATCCCCCTGGGGGACTTCAACCGGGGGGGCTTGGGCCAGGCGCCGTTTGCCTTTGCGGGCCAGCGCATCGCCCCCAACATCTGCTACGAGGATCTGTTTGGCGAGGAGCTGGGAGCGCGCTTTGCCGATCCGGCCGGCGCCCCCACGGTGTTCGTCAATTTCAGCAACATCGGCTGGTTCGGCAACACGGTGGCCATCGACCAGCACCTGCACATCAGCCGCATGCGCGCGCTGGAGTTCGAACGCCCGATGGTGCGCGCCACCAACACCGGTGCCACGGCCATCATCGATCATCGGGGCGTGGTCACGCACCAGCTGGAGCGCCACACCCGTGGCGTGCTGCTGGGCGCGGTGCACGGCCGGGGAATGGATGCGCAGCAGGGCTGGGCCATCACGCCCTACGCCTTCTGGGTGTCGCGCTGGGGCCTGGTTCCCCTGGCACTGCTGGCGGCCGCCATCGTGCTGGTGGCGGCCCTCGGGGCGGGTCGGCGTGGCCGGGCTGTGCGGTCTAAAAACGGTGGTTTTCGGGAGTAGCGGGCCTTGATCCTGGTCAGCTGCGGCAGGGGTGCCCCAGTGCCCTGGCAGGCCAATGCGCGGCACAGGCTCGCCGTGCCTTGATAATAGAGCCCGCAAGCGGGGGCTTGTGTTGGATACAACGATGATTTGAAGCGGTGTGGCCGCTGTTCTGGAGCACGACTGAAAATGGCAGATTCCTTTTCCTACGAACAACTGATCGCCTCGGGCGAGGGCCGGCTGTTCGACGCTGACAGCGGGCGCCTGCCGCTGCCGCCCATGCTGATGTTCGACCGCATCACGCACATCGATAGCGATGGTGGCGAGCACGGGCTGGGAAAGGTTCGCGCCGAGCTGGACGTGCGTCCTGACCTCTGGTTCTTTGCCTGCCACTTCCAGGGTGACCCGGTCATGCCCGGTTGCCTGGGCCTGGACGCCATGTGGCAGCTGATCGGGTTTTACCTGACCTGGCTGCGCCTGCCGGGCAAGGGCCGCGCCCTGGGCGCCGGCGAAGTCAAGTTCACCGGCGAAGTGGGCCCGGACGTTAAATTGGTCACCTACGAGATCGACATCAAGCGCGTGATCAAGCGCAAACTGGTCATGGCCATCGGTGACGCGCGCCTGTATGCTGACGGCAAGGAAATCTACGTGGCCAGCGACTTGCGCGTGGGCCTGTTCAAGCGCGAGGAAGCCGGCGCAGCCCCAGGGGAGGCAGCATGAAACGCGTGGTCATCACGGGCACGGGCATCGTCTCGTGCATTGGCAATGACAATGCCAGCGTCACCGAGTCGCTGCGCGAGAGCCGTCCGGGCATCCGCGCCATGCCCCAGTTCACCGAGCTGGGCATGCGCAGCCAGGTGGCCGGCGTGCCGCAGATCAACCTCGAAGAGCTGATCGACCGCAAGCAGCTGCGCTTCATGGGCGATGCGGCGGCCTATGCGCACATTTCGCTGGCCAACGCCATTGCCGAATCGGGCCTCACGCCCGAGCAGGTCTCGCACCCGCGCACCGGGCTCATCATGGGCTCGGGGGGCGGCTCGCCCGCCAACCAGATCGAGGCCGCCGACATCCTGCGCAGCAAGGGCATCCGCCGCGTGGGGCCTTACCAGGTCACGCGCTGCATGAGCTCCACCGTGTCCGCCTGCCTGTCGACCAACTTCGGCATCAAGGGCATCAACTACTCCATCACCTCGGCCTGCAGCACCTCGGCGCACTGCATCGGCGCAGCCGCCCAGCAGATCGCCTGGGGCATGCAGGACGTGATGTTCGCCGGTGGCGGCGAAGAAGTCAGCTGGGGCATGGGCCTGCTGTTCGACGCCATGGGCGCCATGTCCAGCGCCTACAACGCCACGCCCGAAAAAGCCTCGCGCGCGTACGACGCCCACCGCGACGGCTTCGTGCTGTCGGGCGGCGGCGGTGCCGTGGTGCTCGAAAGCCTGGAACATGCACAGGCACGCGGCGCCACCATCCTGGGCGAAATCGTCGGTTTCGGCGCCACCTCGGACGGCGCCGACATGGTCGCCCCCTCGGGTGACGGCGCCATTGCCTGCATGTGCCAGGCCATCGCCACGGTGGACGGCTCCATCGACTACATCAACACCCACGGCACCTCCACACCCGTCGGCGACGTGCCCGAGTTGCGTGCGATCCGCGAAGTGTTCGGCGATGCCATTCCCCCGTTCTCGTCCACCAAGTCGCTCACCGGCCACTCGCTGGGCGCCACCGGTGTGCAGGAGGCGATCTACTGCCTTTTGATGCTGCGCCAGGGCTTCATCGCCGGCTCGGCCAACATCGAAAACCTGGAGCCCGCCGCCGAGGGCATGCCCCTGGTACGCGAGACGCGCGATGCGCCGATCCGCACCGCGCTGTCCAACAGCTTCGGCTTTGGCGGCACCAACGCCAGCCTGGTTCTGCGCCGATGGGATAACTGATCCGCGCGATCTCCGGCAACCCACCATCCTGCAAGGGATGGGCGGGTTTTTCATGCCCGCCGGTCGGTGGTCAGCGCGTGGGCTTGGATGACAAGGCCTGGTGCAGAAGCCCTGGCAGCATGGCCAGCATGCGCGTGGCCTGCAGGCCCGGGGGTAGGGCGCGGGCGTGGTAGCAGTACAGCGACATGGGCGGCAGTTCGTGCAGCTCCACGGCCACCATGGCCTCTGGGTCGAGTTGGGTGGCGGTGAGGAAGTCGACCACCGTCCAGCCCATGCCCCGGCGCACCAGGTCCAGCGCCAGGCGCGAGGTCTGCACCTGCAGCCCCGGGCCGGCGGGTGTGCCCAGGCGCTGGGCGATCTCGTCGATGGACTGGCGCATGGGATCGTCCCCCACGAGCCGGATCACCGGCACCTGGGCCAGCCGGGCTGCGGGCGTCACAGCGCGCGGCGCACGCGTCCACACCGACTGTGCCACGGCCAGGTACATGCGGCCGCTGACCAGCAGGTCGCTGCGCACCTGCGGATGCGGGTGCTTGTAGAAGCCCAGGCAGAAGTCCACGCTGCGCGTGAGCAGCGCCTGCGTCATCTGGTCCTGGTGGATGGTGCGCACCTCCACACCCACCTGCGGGTAGCGCAGCGCGTGCTCCTGCAGCACCAGGGGCAGGAATTCGTGCGTGATGGACGGAATGGCCGCCAGGCGCACGTCCCCGGTGTCGCTGGTGCCCAGGTTGCGCGCGGTGCGGCGCAGGGCATCGAGCTGGCGGTGGATGCCGCTGGATTCGGTGGCCAGCACCTGTGCCTCGGGTGTGGGTGTGAGGCCCGCAGGCGTGCGCACGAACAGCCGGTAGCCCAGCTGCAGCTCGGTGTGCGCCACGGCCTTGCTCACGGCCGAGGGCGTGATGCACAGCAGCCGCGCTGCCGCGCTCATGTTGCCGGTTTGCAGCACGGCCTGGAACACCTCGAGTTGGCGCAGGTTCATGGGTATGAGTGAAATTCACAAGAGGTGGCTGATTATTCCCTGTTGCTGTGCGCAAGTCTCTCATACGATCCGGCACCGCCAACGAGCGGGTGAGGGCGCAGCAGCAAAGTCTGTTGGCAAGCCT
Organism: Acidovorax sp. LjRoot118; assembly: GCF_964253575.1. Classification (NCBI taxonomy): domain Bacteria; kingdom Pseudomonadati; phylum Pseudomonadota; class Betaproteobacteria; order Burkholderiales; family Comamonadaceae; genus Acidovorax; species Acidovorax sp. LjRoot118. Next base: position 5,481,024 of record NZ_CAXURB020000001.1, on the reverse strand, counting down.
CTTCAAAACAACTGTCTGGAGATTTCCGTCATGCGCATTTCCTACCCCATGCACCGCTGGCTTGCCGGCCTGCTGCTCTCCGCTGCCTCGGCTGTGGCCATGGCCCAGGCCGCCCGCCCCCATGTCGTGGTGTTGGCCACCGGTGGCACCATCGCCGGTGCCGGCGCGTCTGCGGCCAACAGCGCCACCTATGCGGCGGCCAAGGTGCCGGTGGACAAGCTGTTGGCCGGCCTGCCCGAACTGACGGGCGTGGCCCGTGTCACGGGTGAGCAGGTGTTCCAGATCGCCTCGGAAAGCTTCACCAACGAGCACCTGCTGCAGCTCGGCAAGCGCGTCTCGGCCCTGGCCAAGCAGGCCGACGTGGACGGCATCGTCGTCACGCACGGCACCGACACGCTCGAAGAAACGGCGTACTTCCTGAACCTGGTGGTGCGCACCGCCAAGCCCATCGTGGTCGTCGGCTCCATGCGCCCCGGCACGGCCCTCTCGGCCGACGGCGCGCTGAACCTGTACGACGCCGTGAGCGTGGCCGCCAGCAAGGATGCTGCCGGCAAGGGCGTGCTGGTCACCATGAACGACGAGATCCAGAGCGGCCGCGACGTCAGCAAGACCATCAACATCAAGACCGAGGCCTTCAAGAGCCAGTGGGGCCCGCTGGGCATGGTGGTGGAAGGCAAGAACTACTGGTTCCGCGCGCCGGTCAAGCGCCACACCACGGCGTCCGAGTTCAACATCGACGAGATCCAGGCCCTGCCCGCAGTGGATATCGTCTACGGCTACGGCAACATGAACAGCACCGGCATCGAGGCCTACGGCAAGGCCGGCGTGAAGGCGCTGATCCATGCCGGCACCGGCAATGGCTCGGTGGCGGCCCAGGCCGTGGCCTCGTTGCAGGCGCTGCGCGCCCAGGGCGTGCAGATCGTGCGCTCGGCCCGTGTGCCCGATGGTTTTGTGCTGCGCAATGCCGAGCAGCCCGACGACAAGTACGACTGGGTGGTGGCCCACGACCTGCGCCCACAGAAGGCCCGCATCCTGGCCATGGTCGCTTTGACGAAAACAAACGACAGCAAAGAGCTGCAACGCATCTTCTGGGAATACTGATTTTTGACTTGGCGCACCACGCGTGCGCCGACCGGTCGCCCCAAGGGGCGGCCACCGGTGCGCACCGGCAGACTGCCCGCGCAACTGGTTGGAAAGGCCGGGGCTCCAAAAGGGCCCCGGCCTTTGTACTTGGTGCTTTGTTTTCGCGCTCTGGCGCGGCCTCCCAGGGCCTTGCGAGCGAAGGCTTGCTGCAGCGCCGTAAAATCACGGGTTTTGCGCGCACGCTGCAAAGCCCCTCGGGCCTGTCTGCTGCGCGCCTTCGGCTTTTTCATCCCCCTTTGCCCGGCCCTGGTCCGCCAGCGCCACAGACGCCATGTTGACATTCCAGCAAATCATTCTGAAGCTGCAGTCCTACTGGGACGCGCAGGGCTGCGCCCTTTTGCAGCCCTACGACATGGAAGTGGGCGCTGGCACCTCGCACACCGCCACCTTCCTGCGCGCCATCGGCCCCGAGCCCTGGAAGGCCGCCTACGTGCAGCCCAGCCGCCGCCCCAAGGATGGCCGCTACGGCGAGAACCCCAACCGCCTGCAGCACTACTACCAGTTCCAGGTGGTTCTGAAGCCCGCGCCGGCCAACATCCTGGAGCTGTACCTGGGCTCGCTCGAAGCGCTGGGCTTCGATCTCAAGAAGAATGACATCCGCTTCGTCGAAGACGACTGGGAGAACCCCACCCTGGGCGCCTGGGGACTGGGCTGGGAAGTCTGGCTCAACGGCATGGAAGTGACGCAGTTCACCTACTTCCAGCAGGTGGGCGGCATCGACTGCAAGCCTGCCACCGGTGAAATCACCTACGGCCTGGAGCGCCTGGCCATGTACCTGCAGGGCGTGGACAACGTCTACAACCTGACCTGGACCGAGGGAGCGGACGGCTCGAAATTGAGCTATGGCGACGTCTACAAGCAAAACGAGGTGGAGCAGTCCACCTACAACTTCGAGCACAGCGACGCCGACTTCCTGTTCACCGCCTTCAATGCGCACGAAAAGCAGGCCAAGCACCTCATGGAGCAGCAGCTCGCCCTGCCGGCCTACGAGCAGGTGCTCAAGGCTGCGCACAGCTTCAACCTGCTGGATGCGCGCGGGGCGATTAGCGTGACCGAGCGTGCTGCCTACATCGGCCGCATCCGCAACCTGGCGCGCGCCGTGGCGCAAAGCTACTACGAGAGCCGCGAGCGCCTGGGCTTTCCCATGGCCCCCCGCGAATGGGTGGAGCAAATGCCCAAGAAAGCCGCCTGAGCCACCGCCGGAGCCCCTGAAAAATGACAACGCAAAATCTTCTGGTCGAATTATTTGTGGAAGAGCTGCCTCCCAAGGTGCTCAAGAAGCTGGGCGATGCCTTCGCCAGCGTGCTGGCCGAGCAACTCAAGGCCCTGGGCCTGGCCACGCCCGCATCCGCCGTGACGGCATTCGCCTCGCCGCGCCGCCTGGCCGCGCACGTGACGGCCGTGGCCGGCAAGGCCGCCGACAAGGCCGTGCAGCAAAAGCTCATGCCCGTGACGGTGGGCCTGGATGCCAGCGGCAACGCCGCGCCCGCACTGCTCAAGAAGCTGCAAGCCCTGGGCGCGGATGTGTCCGACCCGGCAGCGGCCGTGGCCGCCTTGAAGCGCGCCCCCGACGGCAAGGCCGAGGCGCTGTTCTATGACAGCGTGGTGCCTGGCGCCACGCTGGAAGAGGGGTTGCAGAAGGCACTTCTGGAATCCATCGCCAAGCTGCCCATTCCCAAGGTCATGAGCTACCAGCTCGAGTCCGACTGCGAGTTGCCCGGCTGGACCAGCGTGAACTTCGTGCGCCCCGCGCATGGCCTGGTGGCGCTGCATGGCAGCACCGTGGTGCCCGTGAAGGCGCTGGGCCTGAAAGCCGGCAACAGCACCCTGGGCCACCGCTTCGAGGCGGCCGTGTCGCCTGTGGTGTTCAAGGATGCCGACAGCTATGCCGCCACGCTGCACAAGGACGGAGCGGTGATCGCTTCGTTCGCCGAGCGCAAGGCCGAGATCGCGCGCCAACTGGCCGCCGCCGCCGCCCAGGTGGGCAACGGTGCCCGCCCCATCGAGGACGATGCGCTGCTCGACGAAGTGACCGCCCTGGTCGAGCGCCCCAACGTGCTGACCTGCGCGTTCGAGCAGGAATTCCTCGACGTGCCGCAAGAGTGCCTGATCCTCACCATGAAGGCCAACCAGAAGTACTTCCCGCTGCTGGACGCCGCAGGCAAGCTGACGCACCAGTTCCTGGTGGTGAGCAACATCAGCCCCGAGGACGCGAGCTTCGTGATCGGCGGCAACGAGCGCGTGGTGCGCCCGCGCCTGGCCGATGCCAAGTTCTTCTTCGACCAGGACCGCAAGAAGACCCTGGCCTCGCGCGTGGACGGTCTGTCCAAGGTGGTCTACCACAACAAGCTCGGTACGCAGGGCGAGCGCGTGGAGCGTGTGCGTGCCATCGCCAAGGCCATTGCCGAACAACTGGGCGATGCCACCCTGGTGGCGCAGGCCGATCAGGCCGCGATGCTGGCCAAGACCGACCTGGTGACCGACATGGTCGGCGAGTTCCCTGAGTTGCAGGGCACCATGGGCCGCTACTACGCGCTCAACGACGGTCTGGGCGAGGTGGTGGCCGATGCCATCGAAGACCACTACAAGCCGCGCTTTGCCGGCGACACGCTGCCACGCAATACCGCTGGCGTGGTGGTGGCCCTGGCCGACAAGCTTGAAACCCTGGTCGGCATGTTCGGCATCGGCAACCTGCCCACGGGCGACCGCGACCCGTTCGCGCTGCGCCGCCATGCGCTGGGCGTGATCCGCATGCTGGTCGAAAAAGACCTGCCGCTGGACCTGAGCGCCCTGCTGGCCGGCGCCGTTCCGGCCTTCGGCGACAAGATCACCGATGCCTCGGCCGCCCTGGCCGACTTCATCTATGACCGCCTGGCCGGCAGCCTGCGCGAGCAGGGTTACAGCGCCCAGGAAGTCGACGCCGTGCTGGCCCTGCGCCCGCAGCGCCTGGCACTGGTCGAAAAGCAGCTGGCCGCCGTGCGTGCCTTTGCCGCGCTGCCCGAAAGCCCGGCCCTGGCCGCCGCGAACAAGCGCGTGGCCAACATCCTCAAAAAGGCCGGCGAGGTGGATGCCCACGTCAACCCCGAGCTGCTGCAGGAAAAGGCCGAGCAGGATTTGTATGCGGCACTGCAGCGCTTCGTGCCCGAGGCCAACGCGCAGTTCGACGCGGGCGACTACACGGCATCGCTGCAGACCCTGGCCGTGCTGCGCGCCCCGGTGGACGCTTTCTTCGACGACGTGATGGTGAACGCCGAGCAGATGGACCTGCGCCTGAACCGCCAGGGCCTGCTCAAGAGCCTGCACGATGCGATGAACCGGGTAGCCGACCTCTCCCGCCTGGCGGCGTGACCTGCTAGGCTGGCGTCTGTCACAAGGGGACCCCCATGAAACTCGCCATCCTGGACCGCGACGGCACGTTGAACCCGCTGGGTGAGGACTTCGTCACTTCGCCCGAGGAATGGACGGCCGTTCCCGGCGCGCTCGAGGCCGTTGCACGCCTGAACCACGCCGGCTGGCATGTGGCGCTGGCCACCAACCAGCCGGGTCTGGGGCGCGGGCTGTTCGACGTGGTGGCGCTCAACGCCATCCACGCCAAGATGCACAAACAGCTGTCGGCCGTGGGTGGGCGCATCGACGCCGTGTTCTATTGCCCCCATGCGCCTGACGAAGACTGCGCCTGCCGCAAGCCCGGCCCGGGCCTGCTTGAGCAGATCAGCGACCGCTATGGCGTGGAGCGCAATGACGTGCAGGTGGTGGGCAGCTGCCTGGCACACCTGCAGGCCGGCGCCGCGCTCGGTGCGCAAGTGCACCTGGTGTGCACGGGCAGCTCCGCCGGCGTGGTGCCGGGCCAGGCGCTGCCGCCCGGCTATCCCCCCGGCACGCAGGTGCATGCGAGCCTGGCGGCCTTCGTCGAGCAGCTGCTGCCGGCCGCCATCCCTTTGATGGCGGTCTGACCCTCAGCGCCCCTTGGTGCCTGCCACACGCCTTTGCTGCGGCGGCACCCATCGCAAGACCTTTTCACCATGGCCCTGATCCGCTCCATCATTCACCTGCTCTGGATGGCGACCACCGTCATGCCCTATGCGCTGGCCATCATGCTGGGCACGCTCTTCGGCGTGCGCGGCCTGCCGCTGTACCGCATCGCGGCCGCATGGCTGTCGCTGTGCATCAGCGGCGCACGCGTGCTGCTGGACATCCGCACCCGGGTGACGGGCATGGAGAACCTGCCGCAGGGCGAGCACGAGGGGGCGATCCTGCTGGTCAAGCACCAGTCGACCTACGAGACCTTTCTGATGCCCACGATCATGCCGCACCCGCTGGCCTACGTGTTCAAGAAGGAGCTGCTGTACGTCCCCTTCTTCGGCTGGGCCATCGGCCGGCTGGACATGATCCACATCGACCGCAGCCAGCGCGCCCAGGCCTTCAACAAGGTCGTGGAGCAGGGCAAGGACCTGCTGGCCAAGGGCATCTGGATCATCATGTTCCCCGAAGGCACGCGCATCGAGCGCGGGCAGAAGGGCACCTACAAGACCGGCGGCACCCGCCTGGCCATCGACACCGGTGCACCGGTGGTGCCGATTGCCGTGACCTCGGCCAAGGTCTGGTCGCGCAAGGCCTTCGTCAAGCGCCCCGGTGTGGTGGATGTGTCCATCGGCAAGCCGATCTCCAGCGTGGGGCGCGAGCCGGAAGAGCTGATGCGCGAGGTCGAGGACTGGATCGAGGCCGAAATGCGCCGCCTCGACCCCGAGGCCTATCCCGCAGCCGCACTGACGGCGCCCTGATCGGACCCCATTCCCATGATGCAGCGGCTCGTGCAACTGGCGTTGGACTTCTTCGACACTCCGCCTGCCAGCCCCGCACCGGCGCCCAAGGCGGTCGAGCCACCGCCGGCGGCCAGGGTTCCCGTGGCCGCACCGCCCCGGCCCGTGGGTCCGCCTGCGGTCCCGCTGCCTTCGCTGCTGTCTCCCGCCGAATTCCGCCACCCCGAGGCCAAACGCGAACTGCTGCTGGGTGACGCCGTGGTGGCGTATGCGCTGCAGCGCGCGCGCCGGCGCACCATCGGCTTCAGCGTGGGCCCAGACGGCCTCTCGGTGCGCGCCCCCAGCTGGGTCACCCTGGGCGCCATCGACGCGGCGCTGCGCGAAAAGTCCGAGTGGATCGTGCTCAAGCTCGGCGAGGCGCGTGAGCGCCAGCAGCGCATGGAAGGCGGACGCATCGTTTGGGCGGATGGCGCCGTGCTGCCCTACCTGGGCCGGCCGGTCACTGTGGTGCTGGACCCCGCGCACGGCTTCAGCGGCCGTGGTGGGCAGCTCAAAACCATCGCCGCAGCCGAGGACCCGGATGCACCGCTGGCCTCGCGCCTGCACATCGGCCTGCCGCACAGCGCCGGGCCTGCGCAGATCCGCGATGCCGTGCAGGCCTGGCTGATGCGCGATGCCAAGCGCCACTTCACCGAGCGGCTGGAGCACTTTGCGCCGCTCTTGGGCGTGCGCTGGACCAGCCTGCGCCTGTCGAGCGCGCAGACGCGCTGGGGCAGCGCCAAGGCCGACGGCTCCATCCGCCTGAACTGGCGCCTGCTGCACTACCGGCCTGCGGTCATCGACTACGTGGTGGCGCACGAGCTGGCCCACCTGCGCGTGATGGACCACAGCCCGCGTTTCTGGGACACGGTGGCCACCGTGGTGCCCGACTACGCGGCCCTGCGCAACCACCTGCGCGACGAGCCAGCCCCGCTCTGGGATTGAGCGCGCGCAGGGCAGGGCGAAACCGGGCGCGGCAAAATGGCGGAAACCACCGCATTCAGGCCCACCATGATTCCCCTGCAGCTCTTCGATCCCGCCTCCAGCACCTACACGTACGTGCTGCACGACCCCGCCACGCGCCAGGCCGCCATCATCGACCCCGTGGACGAGCAGCTCGACCGTGACCTGGCGGCACTGCAGTCCCTGGGGCTCACGCTGCGCTGGACGCTGGAGACGCACACCCATGCCGACCACATCACCAGCGCCGCGCGCCTGGCCGAGCACACGGGTGCGCAGACTGCGGTGCCCGCAGGCTGCGACATCGGCACGGCGGTCGTGCAGCTGCAGCATGGCGACACGCTGGCCTTCGGCGGCGAGACGCTGCAGGCGCTGCACACGCCTGGCCACACGGCGGGCAGCATGTCCTACCGCTGGCGTGACCATGTGTTCACGGGCGATGCCCTGCTCATCAACGGCTGCGGCCGCACGGACTTCCAGTCGGGCGACGCGGCCGAGCTCTACCGCAGCATCACCGGCGTGCTGTTCGCACTGCCGGGTGACACCACTGTCTGGCCCGGCCATGACTACCAGGGCCGCAGCCACAGCAGCATCGCCGCCGAAAAGGCCGGCAATGCGCGCGTGGCCGGTCGCAGCGAGGCCGAATTCGTCGCGCTGATGGACTCGCTGAACCTGCCGCGCCCACGCCGCATGGACGAGGCCGTGCCCGCCAACCAGCACTCGGGCCAGCGCCAGGACGCCGATGGCGCCGCGCTGCAGGCCCCGCGCGGGGCCGAGGGCTATGCCGGCGACGTGTCACCGGCGCTGGCCTGGCAGTGGGTGCAGGATGGCCAGGCCGTGCTGGTCGACGTGCGCAGCGATGCCGAGCGCGAATGGGTGGGCCAGGTGCCGGGGGCCGTGCCCGTGGCCTGGAAGCAGTGGCCCGGCATGGCCATGAATGCCGATTTCGATGCGCAGATTCGCCTGGCTGTGCCCGAAGGCGGGCGCGTTGTATTGCTGTGCCGCAGCGGCGTGCGCTCCGTGGCGGCCGCGAAGCGTGCGACGGAGCTGGGCATCACGGCCTACAACATTCTCGAAGGCTTCGAGGGCGACGCCGATGGCCAAGCCCACCGCGGGCGCAAGGGCGGCTGGCGCTACCGCGGCCTGCCATGGCGTCAGGGCTGAAGACACAGCTCCATGAAAAAAGCGGGCCATGTGGCCCGCTGTTCGTTGGGGAGCGCTGTGCGCTCAGAGTGGCGGAATGCGCAGCTTCTGGCCAGGGTAGATCTTGTCGGGGTGCGTGAGCATGGGCTTGTTGGCCTCGAAGATCTGGGGGTACTTGTTAGCGTCGCCGTAGAACTTCTTGGCGATGGCCGAGAGCGTGTCGCCGCGCACCACGTCGTGGTACTGGGCTTCGGGCTCGGGGTTGGTCACGTTCATCAGGTTCTCGACGCTGGTGACGCTGGCCACGTTGCCGCAGCACAGGGTGATCTTTTCCTTGGCCGCCTGCGTAGGGGCGTCGCCCTTGACGGTGACCTTGCCCTGGCTGCCATCGAACGCCACCTGCACGTTGGTCGCGCCCAGGTTCTGCGTGCCGATGTAGGTCTCGATGGCCTTGGCGGCCTTGGCGTTGAGTTCGTCCGGCGATGGAGCGGCGGCCGTGGCGGCCTGTGCTTCCTTGCCACCGAACAGCTTTTCGCCGGCTTCCTTGATGAAACTGAAAAGACCCATGTCGTATCTCCTAAGGTTGCAGAAACAGGAAGGGCCACTGTAGCGGCAAAGTGCGACACCCTGGTGTAAGACGGGCGCGCGACACGATTTTTCACATTGGCAGGTACCGCTGTCGCCGGGGCGACGAGCTGCGCTGCTGCCTTTGGCAAATGCACCAAGTGCGCATGGCCAAAACTCGGGATAATCCGCCGCATGACTTTTCTGGCCATCGACGTCGGCAACACCCGTCTCAAATGGGCGTTGTACGACGCCCACCGCCCAGGGGCTGCGCTGTTGGCGCATGGCGCCGAGTTCCTGGACCATATCGAGAAGCTCGCCGAAGGCAGCTGGGCAGCCCTGCCAGCGCCCGAGCGCATGCTGGGCTGCGTGGTGGCGGGCGATGCCGCCAAGCGCCGCGTGCAGGAGCAGATGGAGCTCTGGGATGTGGGCGCCCAGTGGGTGGTCTCATCCGACGAAGAGGCGGGGCTGGTCAATGGCTACGACCACCCCTCGCGCCTGGGCTCGGACCGCTGGGTGGCCATGATCGGTGCGCGCCACCACGTGCTGGCCCAGGGGCCTGCGCGGCCGCTGGTGGTGGTGATGGTGGGCACGGCGGTCACCGTGGAGTGCATCGATGCGCATGGGCGCTTCCTGGGCGGGCTGATCCTGCCGGGCCACGGCATCATGCTGCGCGCACTCGAAACGGGTACCGCCGGCCTGCACGTGCCCACGGGCGACGTGCGCATGTTCCCCACCAACACCAGTGATGCACTGACCAGCGGCGGCACCTACGCCATCGCCGGTGCCGTGGAGCGCATGGTGCAGCATGTCATCCAGCACTGCGGCGAGGAGCCGGCCTGCATCATGACCGGCGGCGCCGGCTGGAAGATGGCGCCGAGCATGACGCGCCCCTTCGAGCTGGTGGACAACCTGATCTTTGACGGCCTGCTGGAGATCGCCTCGCGCCGTTTCACCAGCTGAGCGCCGGGGCGGCGCCCGGCAGCTTCAGTCTTCCAGTTCGGCGCGCGCCATCTCCACGTCCAGGCGCTCCATCGCGTCGGCCGACTCGCAGGCAGCGGCCTTCTCGTAGAGCTGGGTCGCCTCCTTCATCTTCTTGTCGCCTTCGAGCATCACCAGCGCGTTGGCGTACTCCACCATGGCGATGGCCGAGCCGGGGTTGAGTTTAAGGGCCTCCTGGAACAGCTTGAGCCCGGTGTCCTTCTTTGCGCCATAGGTCATGCCGCCGATCAGCGAGCCCACCTTGTCGATCACCTCGGCGTGGAAGGCGCCCAGCGCAATGCGGGCGTCGGCGTGCTTGGGTGCCAGCGCGATGGATTTCTCCAGCGATTCCTTGACCTTGCCACCCAGGCCCTGGGCCAGGGCCTTGGCCACGCTGATGCCCTGGCTGTAGCGGCCCAGGGCATAGGCATGCCAGTACCAGGCGTTGGCGTTGTTCGGGTCTTCGCCGGCCTGGGCTTCGGCGCGCTCGGCCACCTGGGTGAACAGGTCCAGGCGGGTCTTTTCCTTTTGCTCCAGGTAGTTGGCGTAGATGGCCGTGGCCTTGTTGGCCACGGTGATGCCGGGGCCGCCAGCGGCCAGGCCGGCGGCCGTCGCCTTCTCGAAATCACCGCTGTGGAACAGCGCCCAGGCCTGCAGCACGGCCGGATCCTTGGGGCAGGGTTCGGCGTCGCCGCTGTGCAGTCGCGCCCAGTGCTTCTTCACGCTCGTGGCATCGAAGCTGTAGTCACCCGCATGGGGAAAAGGGGTCCATTTGGCCATGGTGTGTCTCCTGTGGTTCTTGGGGTCGGGTGTAGGGTGTGGACAGGGCGCCCTGGCGCTTAGCCCGGCGCGGTGGCATAGGCGCCGACGAGTTCCAGCAGGTGTGCGCGCTGCCCGCTTTCCAGGTAGGGCATCAGCAGGTTGAGCACGTGGTGGGCTCCGCGCAGCAGGGCTGCCTGGGCGCTCTCGGGCTCCAGCGCGCGGCGCGGGTCGCGCACGTACTCGAAGCTCAGCCAGTAGGTCAGCACCACCACCATGCTGGTCGCGGTGGCCTCCAGCTCACGCGTGTCGATGTGCAGCGCGTCCGATCGGCCCATGCCGTCCAGCATGGCGCGCACGGCCCGCGTCTTGTTCTTGAGGATGGCCTGGAAATGCGTTTCCAGGCGCCGGTTCTTGGACAGCAGGTCGTTCAGGTCGCGGTACAGGAAGCGGTACTGCCAGATCAGCTCGAACAGCGTGTGCATGAAGAACCAGGCGTCCTCCACGTTGCGCACGCCATCGGCGGCAGCCAGCAGCTCGGTCAGCGACTGTTCGTAGCGGTCGAACAGCGCATTGATCAACTCGTCCTTGGCCGGGTAGTGGTAGTACAGGTTGCCGGGGCTGATGCGCAGCTCGGCCGAGATCAGGGTGGTGGAGACGTTGGGTTCGCCAAACCGGTTGAACAGGTCCAGCGTGACTTCCAGAATGCGTTCTGCGGTGCGTCGCGGCGCTTTCTTCACCATGTGTGCGGGCCCTCTTCGCGTCGTTTTGGATCGGTGTTGGTATGTCTCTGGGGCCTACTCTAACCGAGCCGCAGATGCTGCACTGCATCAATATTGGCATGTCCTTGGAACGTGTTGACGTTCCGGCTGCGGCCACCCGCGCAGAGAGCGCGGCCCATGGCCCGAAGCGCTCCACAACGCAAAAGCGGCTGGCACGCACAAGGCGTGTCAGCCGCTTGCCGCAGCGGGCGGGCCGCTGGCAGAAGGTCAGTTGGAGGCGGCGGGTGCCGAGGCGGAAGCTGCGGCCTTGGCGCTGGCCTTCTTGGCAGGGGCTGCTGCGGCCTTCTTGGCGGGCGCGGCCTTGGCTGCAGGCTTGGCGGCGGCCTTGCGGGGAGCGGCTGCCTTCTTGACAGCGGCCTTCTTCGCGGGGGCTGCTGCCTTCACGGCGGCCTTGGCAGGTGCCTTGGTCGCGGCCGCTTTGCCGGCGCCCTTGGTGAGTGCGTCCACGCGGGCCGTCAGGGCTTCCAGGTCACGCGCCGAGGGGACACCGAGCTTGGACAGGGCCTTGGCCACGCGGTCTTCGAAGATGTTCTCGAGCTTGTCCCACTGGCCCTGGGCCTTGGAGCCGATGTCGCTGGCCATGGTGGTCACGCGGCTCGTCGCTTCGGAGATCTTCTCTTCGGCCACGGCCTGGGTCTTGCGCTGGATGGACAGGCCTTCCTTGACCAGGGACTCGAACACCTTGCCGCCTTCTTCCTGGGCCTTGGAGAAGGCACCCAGGCCCGCCAGCCAGATCTGCTGGGCCGAGTCCTTGACGGTGCTCGACAGCTGGGCGTTGCTCTTCTTGTTGTCGGCGCTGAGTTTCTGCAGTTTCTTGACCATGGGGCCTCCGGTATGCGGGTGGATAGTGGGGGTTGCCAGTGCCGGTTGGCTTTGGCGCATGGCCGAACTGTACGCCGCGCGGCAGGCCAGGTGTAGGCGCGCGCTCCTAAAAACGTAGAGCGCAGCGTCTAAGGCTGCGCGGGTTTGTGCTGAATCGGTCGGCGATGCGCTTGGGCAAGAATGAACAGATCTCACAGGAGTTTTTCATGCAGTATTTCGTGACGGGAGCGACGGGGTTCATTGGCAAGCGGCTCGTAAAGAAGCTGCTGGAGCGAAAGGGCGCCGTGGTGCACTTCCTGATCCGGCGAGAAAGCGCGGACAAGGTGGCCGACCTGCGCAGCTACTGGGGCGTGTCGGCCGCACGGGCCGTGCCGGTGTTCGGCGACCTCACGGCCAAGAAGCTCGGCGTGGCCTCCGAGGACGTGAAAAAGCTCAAGGGTCAGATCGACCATTTCTACCACCTGGCCGCGGTCTACGACCTCGGTGCCGACGAAGAGACCCAAGTGGCCGTGAACATCGAGGGCACGCGTAACACGGTCGATCTTGCCAAGGTCATCGACGCCGGGCATTTCCACCACGTCTCGTCCATCGCGGCTGCCGGCCTGTACGAGGGCGTGTTCCGCGAGGACATGTTCGAGGAGGCCGAGGGCCTCGATCACCCCTACTTCCAGACCAAGCACGAGAGCGAGAAGATCGTACGCCAGGACTGCAAGGTGCCCTGGACGGTGTACCGCCCGGCCATGGTGGTGGGCGACAGCACGACCGGCGAGATGGACAAGATCGACGGCCCCTACTATTTCTTCAAGCTGATCCAGCGCCTGCGCCAGCTGCTGCCGCCCTGGATGCCCACCGTGGGCCTGGAAGGCGGGCGCGTGAACATCGTGCCGGTGGACTTCGTGGTCAATGCGCTCAACGTCATCAGCCACCAGCAGTCCATTGCCAAAAAATGCTTCCATCTGGTGGACCCGGTCGGCTACCGCGTGGGCGACGTGCTGGACATCTTCAGCCGCGCCGCGCATGCGCCGCGCATGAACCTGTTCATCAACGCCGCGCTGCTGGGCTTCATCCCCAAGGGCATCAAGAAGAGCCTGATGGCCATGGCGCCGGTGCGCCGCGTGCGCAATGCCGTGATGAAGGACCTGGGCCTGCCCGAGGACATGCTGACCTTCGTGAACTACCCCACGCGCTTTGACTGCCGCGAGACCCTGGCGGCGCTCAAGGGCTCGGGCGTGACCTGCCCCAATCTCAAGGACTACGCCTGGCGCCTGTGGGACTACTGGGAGCGCAACCTCGACCCCGAGCTGTTCATCGACCGCAGCCTCAAGGGCACGGTGGCCGGCAAGGTGGTGCTGGTGACGGGGGGCTCCTCGGGCATCGGCCTGGCAGCGGCGCACAAGTTCGCCGAGGCCGGTGCCACCACCGTCATCTGCGGGCGCGACCAGGATAAGCTCGACGAAGCCTGCGCCGAGGCCCGGGCCAAGGGCTACGAGTTCATCGCCTACGCCGCCGATATCGCGGACATGGCCGATTGCGATCGCTTCGTGCAGTTGCTCATCGACAAGCATGGCGGCGTGGACTTCCTGATCAACAACGCGGGCCGCTCCATCCGCCGCGCCATCGAGTCGAGCTACGACCGCTTCCACGACTACGAGCGCACCATGCAGCTCAATTACTTCGGCTGCCTGCGCGTGACCATGGGCTTTTTGCCGGGTATGGTGGCCAAGCGCAAGGGCCATGTGGTCAACATCAGCTCCATCGGCGTGCTGACGAATGCGCCGCGCTTTTCGGCCTATGTGGCCAGCAAGGCGGCGCTTGATGCCTGGACGCGCTGCGCGTCGAGCGAGTTCGCCGACCAGGGCATCACCTTCACCACCATCAACATGCCGCTGGTGCGCACGCCCATGATCGCGCCGACCAAGATCTACAACAACGTGCCCACGCTGAGCCCCGAGGAGGCGGCGGACATGATCGCCCAGGCCTGTATCTTCAAGCCGGTGCGCATCGCCACGCGCCTGGGCATCACCGGCCAGTTACTGCATGCCCTGGTGCCCCGCGTGGCGCAGATCACCATGAACACCAGCTTTCGCATGTTCCCGGATTCCACTGCCGCCAAGGGCAGCAAGGACGCCAAGCCACAGCTGTCGGCCGAGGCGGTGGCGCTGCAGCAGATGATGCGCGGTATCCATTTCTGATGGCCTTTCAACCCGCCCCGGGGAGCCCGTGTTGAACTCTGTTACCGGGTAACCGGGCAGGGTGGGATAATCGCGGGTTCTGCCGAGCAGGCATTTCACACAGCCCACCCTATGATTCTGGTTACCGGCGGCGCGGGTTTCATCGGCGCCAACTTCGTTCTTGACTGGCTTGCTGCCTCCAGCGAGCCTGTCGTCAACCTCGACAAGCTCACCTACGCGGGCAATCTGCACAACCTGGACAGCATCCAGGGTGATGCACGCCATGTCTTCGTGCAGGGCGATATCGGCGACAGCGCCCTCATCGCCCGCCTGCTGGCCGAGCACCAACCCCGCGCGGTGGTCAACTTCGCGGCCGAATCGCATGTGGACCGCTCCATCCACGGACCCGAGGATTTCATCCAGACCAACATCGTTGGCTCGTTCCGCCTGTTGGAGGCCGTGCGTGCCTACTGGAGCGCGCTGCCCGAGGGCGAGCGCGAAGCCTTCCGCTTCCTGCACGTCTCCACCGACGAGGTTTACGGATCGCTGGCACCCACCGACCCGGCCTTTGCCGAGACGCGCGGTTTCGAGCCCAACAGCCCCTACAGCGCCAGCAAGGCCGCCAGCGACCACCTGGTGCGCGCCTGGCACCACACCTACGGCCTGCCGGTGCTGACCACCAACTGCAGCAACAACTACGGGCCCTACCACTTCCCCGAGAAGCTGATCCCGCTGATGATCGTCAACGCCCTGGCCGGCAAGAACCTGCCGGTCTACGGCGACGGCATGCAGGTGCGCGACTGGCTGTACGTGAAGGACCACTGCAGCGCCATCCGCCGCGTGCTGGAAGCCGGCACTGCCGGCGAGACCTACAACGTGGGCGGCTGGAACGAAAAGCCCAACATCGAGATCGTGAACATGGTCTGTGGCCTGCTCGACGAGTTGCGCCCGCGTGCCGACGGCCAGAGCTACCGCACCCAGATCACCTATGTGAAGGATCGTCCCGGCCACGACCGCCGTTACGCCATCGATGCGCGCAAGATCGAGCGCGAACTGGGCTGGAAGCCCGCCGAGACCTTTGACACCGGCATCCGCAAGACAGTGCAGTGGTACCTGGACCATGCCGACTGGGTGGCCAGCGTGCAGACCGGTTCCTACCGCGACTGGGTGCAGACCCAGTATGCGCAGGAGCCCGCAGCCGTGGCGGATGCCAGCGCATGAACATCCTGCTCTTTGGAAAGGGCGGCCAGGTCGGCTGGGAGCTGCAGCGCAGCCTGTCGGTGTTCGGTACCGTCACGGCGCTGGATTTCGACAGCACGGAACACTGCGGTGACTTCGCCAACCCGGCCGGCGTAGCCGAGACGGTGCGCGCCCTGCGCCCTGACGTCATCGTCAATGCTGCCGCCCACACCGCCGTGGACAAGGCCGAGAGCGAGGTCGACTTCGCGCGCACCCTCAACGCCACCACGCCCGGCGCCATTGCGCAGGAGGCCGCGAAGCTCGGCGCCTGGCTGGTGCACTACAGCACCGACTATGTGTTCGACGGCAGCGGCAGCCGCCCCTGGGTGGAGACCGACGCCCCTGCGCCCCTGAGCGTCTACGGCCGAACCAAGCTCGAAGGCGAGCAACTGATCGCCCAGTCCGGCGCAAAGCACCTGATCCTGCGTACCAGCTGGGTCTATGCGGCACGCGGCGGCAATTTCGCCAAGACCATGCTGCGCCTGGCCCAGGAGCGCGAGCGCCTGACGGTGATCGACGACCAGTGGGGCGCTCCGACCGGCGCCGACCTGCTGGCCGACGTGACCGCCCATGCCATCCGCCACCTGCAGCAGCACCCTGAGGATGCGGGCCTGTACCACCTGGTCGCGGCCGGCGAAACCAACTGGAGCGAGTACGCGAAGTACGTGCTGGCGGTGGCCGCCAAGCACTCCGTGGCTGAAAAGATCATCGCCAGGGAAGTGGCTCCGGTACCGACCAGCGCCTTCCCCACCCCGGCCGTGCGCCCCCACAACTCGCGCCTGGACACCACCAAGCTGCGCAGCACTTTCGGTCTGACCCTGCCGCATTGGCAGACGGGCGTGGCGCGCATGCTCACCGAGATTCTCTGAGAACGACCACCATGACGGCACGCAAAGGCATCATCCTCGCCGGAGGCTCCGGTACCCGGCTGCACCCGGCCACCCTGGCCATCAGCAAGCAGTTGCTGCCGGTGTACGACAAACCCATGATCTATTACCCGCTGAGCACCTTGATGCTCGCGGGCATCCGCGACATCCTGGTGATCAGCACGCCGCAGGACACGCCGCGCTTCGAGCAACTGCTCGGCGATGGCAGCCAGTGGGGCATCAATCTGCAGTACGCGGTGCAGGCAAGCCCGGACGGCCTGGCCCAGGCCTTCGTGATCGGCGAGTCCTTCCTCGGCGATTCCCCCAGCGCGCTGGTGCTGGGTGACAACATCTTCCACGGCCATGACTTTCATGAGCTGCTGGGTAGCGCGACCGAGCGCCAGAGTGGCGCCAGCGTGTTCGCTTACCATGTGCATGACCCCGAACGCTATGGCGTGGCCGAGTTCGATGCGCAGGGCAAGGTGCTGTCGCTCGAAGAAAAGCCCAAGGTCCCCAAGTCGAGCTATGCGGTGACGGGCCTGTACTTCTACGACAACCAAGTGGTGGAGCTGGCCAAGGGGCTCAGGCCCTCGGCCCGCGGCGAGTACGAGATCACCGACCTCAACCGCCTGTACCTGGAGCGCGGCCAGTTGAATGTGGAGATCATGGGCCGGGGCTACGCTTGGCTCGATACCGGCACGCACGAGAGCCTGCTCGAAGCCGGCCAGTTCATCGCCACGCTGGAGCACCGCCAGGGCCTGAAGATCGCATGCCCTGAAGAGATCGCCTGGCGCAGCCAGTGGATCGACAGTGCCCAACTCGAGCGTCTGGCCCAGCCGCTGACCAAGAACGGGTACGGCCAGTACCTGATGCGCGTGCTCAAAGAAAAGATCTACTGATTTCCTGAAATTCACTCCATGCAAGCAACCCGCCTGGCCATTCCCGATGTCGTGCTGATCGAACCCAAGAAGTTCGGCGATGCGCGCGGCTTCTTCTTCGAGAGCTTCAACCAGCGTGCCTTCAACGAGGCCACCGGTACCGACCACCAGTTCGTGCAGGACAACCACAGCCGCAGCGCCCGCGGCGTGCTGCGTGGACTGCACTACCAGGTCCAGCAGCCCCAGGGCAAGCTGGTGCGCGTGGTGCGCGGTGCCGTGTTCGACGTGGCGGTGGACATCCGCAAGGCCTCGCCCACCTTCGGCCAGTGGGTCGGCGAAGAGCTGAGCGAAGACAACCACCGCCAGCTGTGGGTGCCGCCAGGCTTTGCGCACGGCTTCCTCGTGCTCAGCGAGACGGCGGAGTTCCTGTACAAGACCACCGACTACTACGCGCCGGCGCACGAGCGCTGCATCATCTGGAACGACCCCTCCATCGGCATCGAGTGGCCCGACATCGGTGCCAACCCTTTGCTGTCGGCCAAGGACCAGCAGGGCCTGACCCTGGAGAATGCGGAAGTCTTCGCTGCTGTCGCCGCCCGCTGACGGCGGGCCGTGGCGCACCTGAAAAGTCCGGCATGACCCTGCATGTGCTCCTGTGCAGCCACAACGGGGCACCTTTCATCGCACAGCAGATTGCCTCGATCCGCGCCCAGTCCCGGGCCGTTGACGTGATCCACGTCTTCGACCATGCATCGGAGGACGGCACGCGTGAAGTGCTGGCGCAGCTGGCGCAGGATGCAGGCGAGGCACCGCTGGAACTGCACTGGGTCGACAACGCCCCCGGCCCCGCCTTGTCCTTCTTCAATGCCATGGCGCAACTGGCCCCCAAGGTGGGCGCAGGCGATTGCATTTTCCTGGCCGACCAGGACGATGTATGGCTACCTGGCAAGGTGGCGGCCATGCTCGATGCCGCCGCCGGGCTGCCGCAGCCCTGGGCGCTGTTCCACGATGTGCAGGTGGTGGACGAGGCGCTCGCGCCCCTGCAGCCCACTTTCTACACCGGCAACCCCTATGCCGTGCCCCGTGACCTCGACGCCCGGCGCCTGTTGCTGGTCAACCCGGTGATTGGGCACACGCTGGTGCTCTCGGGCGACATGCTGGCCTGCGTGGCCCGCCTGCTCGAGCCTTCGGCCTATGTGATGCACGACTGGGCCGTGGCGCTGGTGGCGCAGCGCATGCAGCGCCTGGCATGCGTGCCGCAATGCCTGTCGCTGTACCGCCAGCACGGCGCCAACCTGCTGGGTGCATCGCGCCAGCGCTCGCTGGGCGAACAACTGGGGCGCGGCATGCAGCTGGCCGAGCGGGTGCTGGTGCAGTCCATGGCCTGGGCCCGGGCGCAGCAGGGTGGCGCACTGCCTGGGGCGTCCCCGGCGGCCCAGGTGCCCGGCTGGCTGTCGATGCCCTGGGCTGGCCGCAGCCGTGTGCGGGTGGCGCTGCACCTCGCATGGCACGCGCTGGTGTCGGGGCCCACGCGGCGGCGCCGGGCCATGGGGCTCTTTCTGGTGCTGCAGGCGCTGCGCCCGTCGGCCCAAGGCACGCAGCGATGACCGATTCCTCCAGGGGACCGCTGCGCATCGCGGTCATCGGTACCGATGGCCTGCCGGCACGCTATGGCGGCTTCGAGACCTGCGTCGATCAGCTTGCCCCCCGGCTGGCGCGGCGGGGGCATGCCACACTGGTCTTCGGTTCCTCTGTGGGCCGCACCGCATTGGCGGCGGATGGCGAGCGCCTGGCGCACCGCTACCTGCCATTGCGTGCCAACGGCCTGTGGTCGGTGCCCTATGACCTGCTCAACTTCCTGGTGTGCTGGCGCAGGGTGGATGCCATGCTGGTGATGGGCGTGTCGGGCGGCATCTTCCTGCCCCTGCTGCGCCGCATGGCCGGCCCACGGCGCATCATCGTGAATGTGGACGGGCTGGAGACCCGGCGCGACAAATGGACCGGGTTCAAGCGCTGGTTCCTCGAGCGCAGCGAGGCCCTGGCCGTGCGCCACGCCCATGTGGTGGTCAGCGACAACCAGGGCATTGCCGACATGGTGCTGGGCCGCTATGGCCGCACCAGCAGCGTCATCGCCTATGGCTGCGACCATGTGCTGCAGTTGCCTGCGGACCAGGCGCACGCGCTGCTCAAGGAACGCTTTGGCCTGGCGCCCGGCGGTTACCTGTTGACCGTGGCGCGCATCGAACCCGAGAACCACATCGCCGAGATGCTGCAGGCCTTTCTGGCATCGCCCCAGCCGCTGTATGTGCTGGTGGGCAACTTCAGCGCCACGCCGCTGGGGCGTGAGCTGCTCGCGCGTTACCAGGGCGAGCCGCGCGTGCGCTTCATCGATTCCCTGTTCGACCCCAAGGCGCTGGCGGCCCTGCGCGCCGGTTGCCATATCTATTTGCACGGGCACAGCGTGGGGGGTACCAATCCCTCGCTGGTCGAGATGCTGCCGTACCAGCGGCCGCTGCTGGCCTTCGATTGCGTCTTCAATCGCTACACGCTGGGGGACGAGGGGGGCTACTTTGCCGACGTATCCATGCTCACCCGGCATTTGCAAAGACCGCAGGCGAGCGCGTGGGTGCCAGGGCCATCGCTGGCGCAGCGCTATCGCTGGGAGGCCATTGCCGACGCCTACGAGGCACTGTGCAGCGGGCCGGGTGCCACGCCATGACGCCGCGCGTTCTGGCCTGCGTGGTGGCGTACCACCCGGACAGCCACAGGCTGTCGGCCTTGATCGCGCGACTGCTGCCGGATGTGGCGCAGGTGCTGGTCATCGACAACGGCCAGACCATCGACCCGGCGGCGGGGCCCTGGTCGGGCATGACCGCCGTGCAGTGGCACCTGGCGCCAGGCAACCTGGGCGTGGGTGCCGCGCTCAACCTGGCGCGCCAGCGGGCGCTGGATGGCGCCTTTGACTTCCTGCTGAGTTTTGACCAGGATTCCCTGCCCCCCGCCGGGTACCTGACCGGCCTGCTGGACATCTGGGCGCGGGCCGGTGATGCCGCTGGCGGCTGGGCGGCGCTCGGCCCCGCCGTGCGCGACGAAACCACGGGACGGGCACTGCCCGTCCAGCGCGTGGATGCGCATCTGCGCCTGGTGCCGTCTGCAGACCCCTGGTCCGCGCAGCAGGCGGTGGCGGTGGACCACGTGATCACCTCCGGCTGCCTGTACCCGGTTGCGGCGTTGTCCGCCGTAGGCCCGTTCAGAGGGGGCTGGTTTGTGGACATGGTCGATACCGAGTGGTGCTGGCGTGCGCGCCACCGGGGATGGGCGGTGATGCAGACGGGGGCGGTGGTATTGCAGCACACCATCGGCAAGGCGGGCGTGAAGGTGCTGGGGCGCCAGGTGCTGGCGCATCCGCCGCAGCGCATCTACTTCCAGGTGCGCAACACGCTGTGGCTAATGCGTTCCCATGACGTGCCCCGTGGCTGGCGCCGCAAGCTGCTCGCCCCGCTGGCGCGCAAGCTGCTGCTGCAGCCACTGCTGCCCGAGCGGCGGCTGGCGCGCCTGCTCGCCGCAGTCCGGGGCGGGGTGCACGGGCTGTTGCAACGCCCGCCTGGGTAAGGCCGTGCGCCGAGGGAGATGCCGCCGGGTGTGACCGGTGTCGCACCAATGCGCAATATTTTGGACGCAAGAGGGCCTTGTGGTGCAACAATCCGTTGCCATTGCCAGGATAGGCGCATGATCGTGGCTGCTTACGACAGAATATAGAATTGCAGACCTGCTCTGAGGGCCGCTGCGGCGGGCTTCAAGCGAAAAATCCCACAGACCTGGTCTCTGCCTGGCATCCACGGCGGTCCTTTTCGTTGACGAGGGACCGGCCCTTGCCGTGCCTGCGCCTTTTTTGCGGAAGCACGCCGGTTTCCATGTGCCACAGACCGTTCCCACGTTCCTTTCCTGATCTGAATGCACAACATGCACCCTAGCGAGGCTGAGATCATCCCCTACCACGCCTCACCCGTGCCTCCCGCCCCAGGGGGCGTACTCGTCCTGGCGCCCCATCCCGATGACGAAGTCTTTGGATGCGGCGGGGCCATCACCGGGCATGTTCAGGCGGGGCACTCCGTGCATGTCGTCCTGCTGACCGCTGGCGGGCATGGCGAAGAAGGTGCGGCCAAGGGGTATGCAGACACCCGCCTCTCCGAAAGTGCCGATGCGGCCCGTGTACTGGGCCTGCCGCCGCCCCAGTGCTGGGGTCTGCCAGACCGTGAAGTCACCTATGGCGAAGTGCTGGTGCACAGAATCATCCAGGCTATTGGCGACACTGGCGCCGACGTGGTGTATGCCCCGTCGCCTTGGGAACTGCACCCCGACCACCGCGCCACGGCGCTGTGCGCCATCGAGGCCGTGCGCCGGCTGGAGGGCGTGGGCCTGCACCTGTACGAGGTGAGCGCGCCGCTCAGGCCCAACCGGCTGCTGGACATCACGCCCGTGTGGGCGCTCAAGCAGCAGGCGATGCAGGTCTTTGCCAGCCAGGAGAAGAAGCTGCCGTATGCGAGCTTCATCTCCGCGCTCAACCGTTTTCGTGCGCTTACGCTGTTCCCGGCGTCGGAATACGCCGAGGCTTTCGAGAGCTACACCTCGGCCGATCTGCGCGCTGGCGGCCCGCTGCTGATCGAGGGCGAAAGGCAGCGCCTGCTGGGCCGCGGCGTGGCCGTGCTGCCGCAGGACTTGCCGCTGGTATCGGTCATCGTGCGCACCATGGGCCGCCCCACGCTGGCCAAGGCCCTCGGGTCTGTGGCGTTGCAGACCTATCCGCACCTGGACATCGTGCTGGTGGACGCCGCCGGCGACGGCTTGCCTGGTACGAAGTGGGCCGACGGCCCCGTGCCGGTCACCCTGGTCTCCCAGGGCAGGAAGCTCAACCGCGCGCTGGCGGCCAATGCCGGCATGGCCGCGGCCACGGGCGAATACCTCATCTTCCTGGACGACGACGACTGGTTCTACCCGGACCACATTGCCAAGCTGGTGCTGGCCGTGCGCCAGAGCACGACGGTCAAGGCGGTGCACACGGCGGTGGAGTGCGTCGATGCCCAGAGCGAGCCCGTGGGAGAGATCTTCCAGTTCCCCTATGCCTCGGGCGAGCTGCGCTACGGCAACTTCATGCCCATCCACTCGGTGCTGTTCCATCGCAGCCTGGTGCAGGCCGGCGGGGCCGCCTTCGACGAGCGCTTCGATCTGTACGAGGACTGGGATTTCTGGCTGCAGGTGGAAAGCCGCACGCCGTTCGAGTTCGTGCCCGGCGTATCGGCTGCCTACCGCATCCATGCCGGGGCCGGTGAGGGCGTGCAGGCCGACCGCCAGCGCGCGGCCGATGCCACTGCCCAGCTGTATGCCAAATGGCAGGTGCTGCAGTCCAAGCAGACCTTCGAGGAACTGGTCACACGCTCGTTGTCGCGGCGCAGTGTGCTGTCGCAACTGGTAGAGCGCAGCAAGGATGTGAAGCGCCTGGCGCAGGACCTGGTGGACCAGCAGCAGCGCGCCATGGATGCCATGCAGGCGGCCGACAAGGCCCGTCAGGATGCTCACCACCTGGGCGAGGCGCATGACCTGGCCTGCGCCGCGCGCGACGTGGTGCAGCAAGAGCGCGATGCCACCATCGTAGAACTCCATGCCGTGATGCGCGAGCGAGACCTGGCCCACCAGCACGGCGCGAACGTGCTGGACCTGTACACCGACGCCCAGGCGCACATCGGTTCCCTGGAGGCTTCTGCCGCTGCCCTCTCGGCCGAGATCGCCCTGGCGCGCAACCATGCGCACAACTTGCAGACCATGGTGGACGCCACGCAGCACCAGCTGCGCCTGGTGACGGGCTCGCGCTCGTGGAAGATCACCCGGCCGTTGCGCCTGGTGGTCCGGCTGCCGCGCTACGCCAGGAGCGTCGTGGCGGCCTATTCGGTCGCCCGCAGTCGGGGTCTGGGCCTGTCGCACCTGGTCAAGCGCACGGTGTCGGTGCTGCGCACCCAGGGCGTGCAGGGCGTGCGCCAGCGCCTGCGGCGCATGCTGCATGGCTCGGGGCACGAACTGGAAGCTCTGGATACTGGTTCGCCCGTGGCGGATGCCGTGCCCGGTGCGGCACCGCGAAGCTATGCCGACTGGGTGGCGAAATACGACACCATGGACCCCGTCAAGCTCTCGCGCCTGGTGGCCGAGGCGGCCGAGCTGCCGCGCAAGGCGCTGGTTTCCATCGTCATGCCGGTCTACAACCCCGACCCGCAGGACGTGGGTCGTGCCATTGCCTCGGTGAAGAACCAGGTCTACCCGCACTGGGAGCTGTGCATCTGCGACGATGCCTCGACCAAGGCCGGCACGCGTGAACTGCTGGAGGCTGCAGCCGCCGGAGAGCCGCGCATCCGACTGGCCTTTCACGACAAGAACCAGCACATCTCCGCGGCGACCAACACGGCCATCGCCCTGGCCAAGGGCCAGTACATCGCCCTGCTGGACCACGACGACGAACTCACGCCCCATGCGCTGCTGCGCGCCATGCAGGCCTTTGCGCGCCACCCGCAGGGCAAGGTGCTGTATTCCGACGAGGACAAGATCGACCAGACCGGCCGGCGCTTCGATCCGTATTTCAAGCCCGATTTCAACCTGGGCCTGCTGCGCTCGCACAACTACATGTGCCACTTCGCGGTCTATGACGCCGACTTCATGCGCCAGCTCGGTGGCCCGCGCGTGGGCTTCGAGGGCGCGCAAGACTACGACCTGGCGCTGCGCGCCATCGACAGCGTGGAAGCCGCCGCTGTGCTCCACGTGCCGCAGATCCTCTACCACTGGCGCACGGCAACCGGCAGCACGGCCTCTGGCCATGGCAACAAGAGCTATGCCTTCGAGGCCGGCCGGCGTGCGCTGCAGGAGCACCTGCAGCGCCGTGGCCTGCAGGGCGAGGTGCTGGAGGCGCCCGAGGCCTCGGGCATGTACCGCGTGCGCTGGGGCATACCGGCCAACCCGCCGCTGGTGAGCATCGTCATTCCCACCCGCAATGGCGAGAAGATTCTGCGCCAGTGCCTCGACAGCCTGGTGCAGACCCGCTACCCCAACTACGAAATCATCGTGATGGACAACGGCAGTGACGAAGCGGCTTCGTTGCAGTTGCTGGCCGAACGCACGGCGTCGGGGCAGATCCGGGTGCTGCGCGACGATGGCCCGTTCAACTTCTCGGCCATCAACAACCGTGCGGTGCACGAAGCCACGTTTGGCGAGTTCGTGCTGCTGATGAACAACGACATCGAGGCCACCCACCCCGAATGGCTCGACGAGATGGTGGGCCCGGCCCTGGAGCCCGGCGTGGGCTGCGTGGGCGCCCGTCTGTGGTACCCCGATGGCCGCATCCAGCACGCGGGCGTGGTGCTGGTCTGCGGCGTAGCCGGCCATGCGCACAAGCTGCTGGCCCGGGGCCAGCATGGCTACATGGGCCGCGCGGTGCTGGCGCAGGACTTCGTCGCCGTGACGGCGGCCTGCCTGCTGCTGCGCAAGTCGGTCTACGAAGAGGTGAGCGGCCTGGACGAGAGCCTGGCCGTGGCCTTCAATGACGTGGACTTCTGCCTGCGCGTGCGTGAGGCGGGATACCGCAACCACTGGACGCCCTATGCCGAACTGATCCACCACGAGTCCGTCTCGCGCGGCTATGAGGACACGCCCGAGAAGCAAAAGCGCTTCAACTCGGAAGTGAAGATCCTGCAGACCCGTTGGCCTGCCTTGCTGGCCAACGACCCCTGCTACAACCCCAACCTGACCATCGACGCCGAAGATTTTTCGCTGGCCTGGCCCCCCCGCGTTTCCTGAAACGGCGCTTGTCGCCGTCCTCACTTGCCTGACCGTTTCCTTCCTTGAATCCACCGTATGAGCCGACTTGACTCCCTTTTGCCCCTGCTGGCCTGCCCGCGTTGCGGCTCCAGACTGATCCAGCACGAGAGCCGGGTGGTGTGTGGCGGCTGCGAGGCGGCCTACCCCCTGCGCAATGGGGTGCCCGTGCTGCTGCCGGAAACCATCGAGGAGGCGGGAACGGGGGAGGCCTCGGTGGACGATCCGGTATCGCGCCACCCCTACAGCCAGGAGTCGCTCAGGATCATCGAGGAGCACCGGGACGAATGGGTGCTCGACCTGGGCGCAGGCGGCAAGCTGCAGCGCTGGGACAACGTGGTGCAGATCGACATCTTTCGCTACCCCATGACGGACGTGGTCGGCTCTGCCGACCGGCTGCCGTTCCGGGACAACAGCTTTGGCGCGGTGATCAGCCAGGCGGTGTTCGAGCACCTGCAGTACCCTCAGGCGGCGGTGGAGGAGATTCGCCGCGTGCTCAAGCCGGGCGGCGTGGTCAAGATCGACACCGCCTTCCTGCAGCCCGAACACGGCTACCCCCACCATTTCTACAACGCCACCGAAACCGGCCTGCGCGAGTGGTTCCGCGAGTTTGACCTGCGTTGGAGCGGTGTGGAACCCCACCAGCACCCGCGGTGGTCGCTGAGCTGGTTCCTCGGGGTCTACCTGGACCGCCTGCCCGCCGATGCGGCGGCACTGCTGCGCACCACGCCGCTGGGCGAGGTGGTCGACGCCCTGCAGCGTTCCGGCACGGGGGCGGCCCAGCCGCAGGACGTGGCCATCATGGATGCCCTCGGCGCGCTGCCCGAACACCACCTGCGCACGCTGGCTGCGGGGGTGTCCATTCGGGCGGTCAATCCTCCCAAGACCTTGTCTTCGACATCGATGCCATCCCTGGCGGGTGCGTCCCCCGTCGTGGCCACCGATCTGGACCGCAAGCTGGCTGCCGCGCGCATGGACCTGGAATACCTGCGCTCGGAGCTGGCCACGGTGCATGAGCGCCAGTTGCTCGCCAACGACCAGGCGCGCTACATGGCGCAGTACTACCGCCTGATCGCCGATGCTGGCGAAGAGGTATCCCTCGGGGCCGGACGACGAGCGCATGCCCTGTTCCACGCCAAGAACATGGTGCGCGCCGTGGTGCCGCCAGGCATGTGGCGGTTCATGAGGGATGGCTGGCGCACATTGTCTGGCGCAAGCGCCGTGCAGGGCGCGCAAACAGTCCCCTCTCAGGCGGTGGCCGCGCCGTTCGTCTCGGCCGTGGTGCAGCCTTTTGATGTGGCGGCGCTCACCGCCACCTTCTTCTCGCTGGTGCACCAGACCTACTCGGGCTGGGAGCTGCTGCTGCTGGGGCACCCCGACCAGTCACCTGCAGTGCGCAGGGCCATGGAAGACTTTGCCCGACTCGATTCGCGGCTGACCATCGTTGCGCGGACGGATCCCGAAGGCGACTACGATTGGCGCGGACAGTATCGCCTGGTGCTGCAGGAGGGCA
Source organism: Acidovorax sp. LjRoot118 (assembly GCF_964253575.1). Taxonomy (NCBI): domain Bacteria; kingdom Pseudomonadati; phylum Pseudomonadota; class Betaproteobacteria; order Burkholderiales; family Comamonadaceae; genus Acidovorax; species Acidovorax sp. LjRoot118. The sequence continues at coordinate 5,454,550 of NZ_CAXURB020000001.1, read as the reverse complement.
CCACGCTCTCCTTCAACGCGCTGCAGGAGATATTCACCTTGGCCAAAGTGCGCCCCGATACCTGGGCCATCATGGCAGACTACGACGCCTTCCTGGGGCGCGATGACGTGATGCCGCCCATGCGCTGCCTGAGCGCCCCGGTGCCGCAGACCGACAGTTCGTTTGCTGTCTTGGCGCCTTGCGTCCTGCTCGCGGGTGACGCATTGCGCCGAAATGGTGGCCGCAGCATCATTGATGTGAACTATCAGCAGGTCGCCCATATCCCATTGGTGCTTTTTCACACGCTGCAAGAGCCCTCATCCCTGCGAGTCGCTCCCCCGTGATTCGTTGAACCTCCACACTATCTTGAGACACGCATGAAGAATTTTGCACAAAAGATCACGCTCGCCGCTGCCATGGTCGCGGTGTTGCCATGGCTGGCCGGCTGCGCGACCTCGCAGACTGCAGGCAGTGCAACCGCCGCACCGAGTACGGTTTCGAAGGAGTCCAAGCCGCTGAACCTGGTGTTCGCATCGCCTGCGCTTGAGCCCAAAATGGCGCAAATTGGCGTGCTTACCAATTTCAAACGCTATTGGCAAGCCCATGTGGACCGCAACTGGGGCGTGCGCTACGATCTGGAGCACGGGATCGACCCCAAGCGGACGGATTCCAAGTTCTATGCCGATTACCATGCGAAAGCATGGATCCTGAAATCCATCAAGGTGCATGATGTCACCCAGGATGGCAAGAATGCCAATGTGGAAGTCGAACTCACACTGGTCGATCCAACCGGGAAGAAGTCTGACTCCAATTTCCGCACCTCCGATATCTGGGAGATCGTGGATGGGCAGTGGAAGCACGTCAATCTCGACGCTGTTCTGAAGTCTCGCTGATGAGGGGCCGTGGCAGCGGCGCAAGGGTCAGTTGGGTACGCCCGCTGGCTCTCTGGCGACTTGCCTCTGGCCCGCTGTGCCGCAGCAGGGCAGGCCGCAGGCTTGCCGTGTCGGGCGCAGGAAAAGGACAACGGGCGCTTGTTGCTGAGGTGCAACATCCTTCGCCCTAGTTGTGACACCAAACACATTTTATCTACGCACCCCTGCGCAAACCGGGGGGCGATTGTGTAGGATGCGAATCAACAGTCCATAGAGTCCGCTTGTCTAGATTGTGTACGCGGGGCGGATTGTTGAAGTATCTGGTGTAAACTTGTAAAGCTATGAGTGTGGGCTTGCTCAGGTGCTTTTTTTAATTTTTATGGAGAAATCTGTGATGAAGAAGAAACTTCTTGCTGTAGCAATGGGCGCCATGCTCGCTGCTGGTGCTGCAAACGCTGTGACCGTGAATCACGCTGGTTTGGGTGATTTGCTGGTCGCTCCCTCGTATTTCATCGGTGGGGGATGGCAAAGTGAGTTGAAGGTTATCAACACTAGCCTGACGCAATCCGTCGTCGCCAAGGTCGTGATTCACGACAATGAGCGCTCCGAAGAACGTCTTGACTTCTTGATCTACCTGTCGCCTGGCGACGTGTGGGTCGGTACCCTGGCAAGCCAAGCTGCTGCCGCCAACGGCCAAACGACGCGTTCGGTTGTGACGTCCAGCGACGACTCGATCCTGCTGCCTAACTCCAACACCTTCGCATCCGCTGCTACCCCAGCAGTGATCGTGAGCGGTGCTGGCGAAGGCCGCTCGCCACTGACCAACATCGGTTACATCACGATCATCGAATCGCAAGCATTCGACCTCGCTCCTAACCGTCCTGGCGTTGCCAAGGCTGCCATCAAGGCCGCATTTGACGCAGCTCCAGCTGTGGTCGCTGACACCAACACGCCTAACGTGCTGGCCGGTTTCCTGACCATCTCGAACTCGCTGAACGGTCAGAACGCTTCGCTGCCTACCCTGGCACTGGCTGACTACAACAACCGCATCAAGCAAAACATCGGTGTTGACTCCAGCCTGGGCGCTCCACGTTCGCAAGCTACGGTTGCTGACATCGAAGACGCACTGTGGAAGACCTCCTTCGTCGTGCCTTACGTGGTCGGCGGTTCGCAATCTTCGCTGGTGTCCTTCACGTTCCCCACGAAGCTGACGTACCGTAACGTCATCAGCGGCCAGTACCCCTTCCAACAGAAGGTGCAGATCGCTGCTGACGTGTTCGATTACAGCGAAAACACCATCGCCGGTCCAACGTTCAACATCTCGCCTCTGCCACCAGCATCGTCGACCAGCGTGTTCGAACACGACTGGCTGGCCTTCGGTAGCCAGATCAGCGTGGGCACGTTCACCGCTGGCTGGGCTAACGTTCGCTACGCAAACCCAACGGTCTCCGTTGGCCAAACCTCGGCTCCTTCTGTGAACCTGGGCAAGTCGGGCGGTCCTGGCGTTGTTACCTACATCAACACGATTGGCCCAGAAGTCACGTGGCACTACGCTCCTTCTAACTAAGAAGTTGCGACTTTAGTAAAAAGGCCGCCGGCGAGAGCTCGCGGCCTTTTTTTTTTGGGCGGATGCAATGCGGTATCTAATTGTTATTTTTTTGGCTGCAATGGGCACGTTTGCACAGGCTGCAAATTTTGTTTCGATGCACCAGTCAGCACACAGAATTGCCCTGTCTCTGCCGTCCGGCAGCAGCAGCTATACCTTCGACACCAAGGTCGGCTTCAAGGAGCAGTACGCGCCTACCGGCGTGACGGGTTGTGCCATCGGTTTTGGCACCGGCGGCTGTGCCTTCCCTGGCGGCGGATCGCTGTCCCTGCCTGAGTTCACCGGCTTTCAGATGCAGAGCCAGGAATTCAAGATCTTCATTCCTGCAGGCACGCGCTCGTTCCTGTTCTCGGGCTACGCGGCCCAAACTACTCAGTCGGCCTTCGTGCTGCGCTACGGCAAGGAGCCGACCCGTGTCGCTCCCCTGAGCGGCGCAGAGTACCAGGCTGCACAGACCGGCGAGCGCATCGACTCCTCGTTCACACGCCTCATCAATGAAGACGTCGACCATTTCGTCGTGCACGACGGTGGTGGCACCCTGCGCTTCGTGGGCGGCCAGCTCGATGCCAACCGCAGCAGCACTGACCAGGGCAAATGGCTCTATGTGCGCCAGCTGAGCGGCGCCGGGCTCTATGACTACCAGGGCGCCCTCGACGTCGACATGCCCAAGTATGCGGCCGGTTACGCCAAGATCTCCTGGACGACCAGCCCCTTCCCGGATCCCGTGGACGCTGCTTCGCCTACGACCCCGACGACCCCGACGACGCCCACCACGCCGACGACACCTACTACGCCGACGATTCCGACCATCCCCACCACACCGACCGCGCCCACCACGCCTGGATCGGTGACCACCAACGTGGTGTCCACAGCAGGCCAGCCTCTGAAGCTGGATATCACGTTGACGCAGACCACTGCAGACGTCGCTGCCAGCGAGAAGACCAGTGTGTGGATCGCGGCGCGCATTCCAGCCAATGGTCTGTTCTTCACGACCGATGTGTGGTTTTTCCGGAAGGTTGACAGCTGGGTTCAGCTCGGACTGCCCAACCCTGAAACCGTTGCGTACTCCAGTCAGATCACCAATGCAGGAACCCTCAAGTTCACACCCACCATGGATCTGACGGCTGATGACCTGCGTGCGTTCAACGTCGAAATCTATTTCGGCTTCAGGAACAGCAACGGTTCCTTCGTCAACAAGGGCAAGATCTGGTAAACACCAGCCAGCGCTTTGCTCATACGTAAAAAAGGCCCCGAGGGGCCTTTTTTTATTCCATGAAGTGATCGCGCGGCGGGTCGGATCGATTGCTGCGATCTCTTCGCCACCGCTGCTGGTCCCGCGCACAGCGCTGGGGCCAAGACGCCGCGGGGCAGAAGGAGCAACGCCCGACAAACCGGTTCCTCGGTTGTGAACCGTTTCGCTTCGATGCTTTCTGCCGCGCAGCCTCCTAAGTGGGCTTCATTGCCGGGGTGCGCTGGGAACCTGGAAAGGGTTGGCACCCTGGTTCTGCTGCATGTTGGCATTGTTGCGTGCAGCATTCAGTGCCTCGGACAGGCTGTTGAACACCGTGTTGGCTGCGTTCGGTGAGTTGGCTGCCGGTGGGGCCGCCGGGGCTGCCGCTGCCTGCTGCTGGGCAACCTGCCCGGCATTGGCCCCTGGTGGGGGCGCGACCGCTGCGGCGGCTGCCTGCGTGGCGGCTGGATCTCCGGCTGGCGCCTGCACTACCGGCGTCGCGCCCTGAACGGGGGCCTGGCCTTGCGCCACAGGGGCCGGTGCCCCCGGGCCGGCGGCCCTGTCCGTCTTCTTGGTGAAATAGATGCTCTGCTGCCCGCCGGGTGCTGACAGCACCACGTGGGTAGGGTGCACCTGTGTCAGCGTGAATTCGCCCAGTGTCTGCCCCTCGCGGAAGGTCGAGAAGGGGCGCCCCTCGGTGGCCGAGCTGGCAAAGCGCGGCCCCAGGCGCACATTGGCCATTTTGACGCTGCCTGCAATCACCACACCGTACAACTGCAGGTCCTGGTCGGTCACCACGGCGGGTGGCGGCGGTGGTGGTGGCGGCGGGACGGGTGGGACGCGATCCGGCCATGCCTTACGCTGGGCGTCGAAGGGGTTGGCGCCCCCCGCCTGGAGGGAGGCGGCCGCAGGAGGCGCAGTTGCGGGCGAGGGGGCAGCCACCACAGTGCCTGGGCGCGCGAGCGCGCCAGGAGCGGTACCCTGGGGGGCGGTCTGCGCCAGTGCTTGTCCACCCAGGGCGATGCCGGCGACGGCCATTGCCAACTGCATAGCCATGGCGCTGGGCGACGGCTTGTCCGGCGGGGGTGAAAGGAAACCAAGAGTAGACATGTACTCACTCCCAAGAAGTCGAAATGCCGGGCAAGCCTGGCGGGGAAAAGTGCTGCTGGCACGGCCTGACGGGGCGGTCAGGACATGAAGGCGGTGGGTGGCAAAGGTGCCTCGGGCGGCTTGTCGGCATGCCCTATCGGGCGTGATTTTCGCAGAGTGGCGGGTGCACATCGCGCTACAGGATGTGTCGGGTCCCGGGCCAGTGACGCACCGTTCAACCTGTGGAACCTGTTCCTGTCTCCCGTGGGGCGGTATGTGGCGGCTCCAGCATGGCCATCACTTCGGGTCCATCGCGGTCATCCACCCGGCTGCTGCGCAAGCGCACAAACACGGTGCCGGAGCCGAAATGCTCCAGCGTCTGGTAAGAGGCCGATGCCCGTGCTCCGGTTCCCAGGTGCCCGACGCAGATCTGCCGCAAAGGATCGGGGCTGAGCTCCAGCACCCAGCCTGTCTGGAGGGGGGCGGGCACCTCCAGCTCGATGCCTTCGAGGGTCCGCTGGCCTGGCTGGTTGATGTCCCTGAGCGGCCCGGGCGGTACCTGCTGCAGACGGTGGGCCTTGTGCATCCAGCCGTCATCGGCATGGTGTTTGGCGAAGTAGATGGCTGCGCCGGCTTCCATCAGGCCCTGCTTGTGGGGGGCGTTGCGCCAGGCGTGGACGGCCTGCGCTTCAGGTGCCATGGCCATGCCCAAGCCTTGGCGGCGCAAGCGCAGGCTGAGATCGGAGTCCTCGAAGTACATGAAGAAACGTGGGTCGAACAGGTCTCCGCCTGCGTCCAGTGCACGGCGGTGCACCATGACCGCGCCACCGGACAGCGCCCGCTGGCGCAGCGGTGCATGGCGGGCTTGCCAGTAGCGCAAGGCCTCAGCCCCCGTGGCGTGGCGAACCCGATCCCGGATGGGGGGCTCCCTGCGTGCGCGCTCGGTGGCCCATGTGCGCACGGCCGTGGGCAGCCAGCTGGGCGGCAGGCGCCACTGCAGGGCCGCATCCAGGAACTGTCGGGGGGCGATCGCTCCCAGCGTGGGGTCGTGGGCAAGTGCTTCGATCAGTGCCGCTGTGCAGCCCTTGACCAGGCGCACATCAGGGTTCACCAGGAAAAAGCAGTCGGCTAAAGAGGCGCGCACGGCCAGATTGCAGCCCCGGCCGAACCCGATGTTCCCCTCGGCGCGATGGCATTGCACTGCCTGCGGGAGCAGTGATCGCAGCAAGGCCCATTCGGCATCGTCATCGCTGTTGTCGACCACGCGCACCTCGATGCCCGGCGCATCCGCCAGCACCGACGCCACTGCCGCCGCAACCTCGGCGGCATCCCGGTAGTTCACCAGAACGGCGCAGCAGCTCAAGCCCATGGGCCCTCCTTGAGCGGGGTGGCGCGCACCAGGAAGGCATAGGTATTCCAGCTCACCGGATCCGCCTTCAGGCGCGGGGTGTGCGCCCAGTGGCTAGCCCAGTCTTCGGGGGCGGGCACCTGGACGCGCTCCAGGTGATCCACCGCAAATCCCGCGCTGGTCAGCAAGTCCTGCAGGGTCTTCCAGGTGAAAAAGCGCACATGGGTCACGCAGTGGATGCCCAGCGGGCAGTAGTCCCAACGCCCCTCGATCAGGTCGGCCATCACGCCCCAGTGGCCCACATTGGGGATGGAGATGAGCACCGATCCGCCCGGCGCCAGCAGGCCCCGGGCCCTCGCCAGCCAGGCACGCGGGTCGTTGGCATGCTCCAGCACGTCCAGAAAACTGATGCAGTCGAACGCACCCTGGCCTTGCCCCAGCAGCCCGTCGAACGGCTGCGTGAGAAAGTCGCCCTGCCACACATGGTCCACCTGGGTGCGTGCGGTGCGGCAGGCCTCTTGCGAATACTCGGCCAGGTGGGTCTCGCAGCCGCGCAGTTCCTTGACGGCATGCAGAAATCCACCTTCACCGCCACCCACATCCAGCACACGGGCCACGCCGGCGGGCAGCAGCGGCAGCATGTCCTCGCGCCGCGCCTGGTGGTAGCTGGCAAAGTCGTGCACGAAGGCACCGGGTACCCAATGGGCGCGGCTGCGCACGGTGCCGGCGCGCACGGCGGCCACCGTGGTCAGTGTGACCAGCGGCGCATGCTGGCCACTGTCGGTGAGGAGGGGGAGCTCGCGGGCACCCAGTTGCTCCAGGTAGCGCTCCATGCCGCGCACCGTGCAGTAGTCGGGTGCCAGGGCCGGGGGAAAGCCCGGGTCGAAAGCGTGCACCGCCGTGGGCGCATCTTGCGCGTCGTCGAGCGCCTGCCCCAGCCGCTCCAGCACATCGGGGCCGATCATGGCGTGGCCATGGCGCAGCAGCAGCACGCGGGCGTTCCCGTCCAGCGGGGCCGCGGCCGGTGCTTGCTCCAGGGCCTGGTGCCATGCCTGCGGGCTGGCCAGCGCCTGCGTTTCCAGCCACACGGTGGGTGGTGGCAGCACGCGGTGCAACTGGTCCCAGCCATGGCGAAATTCTTCCGACGACAGCGGGCTCGACGCGGTGGAGACGATGACCAGGGCAATGGGGGTCATGGGGCTGCCTTTTCCAGGGGGTCAACACCGTCGCCCAGCAGCGACTGCGCCATGGCGCGCACGTCGCCGCGCTGCTGAATCGCCACACAGGTGGTCGTCACAGGCAAGTGGGACTCCCACTTGGCTTCGAAGGCCGTGCCGCTGTGCGCAATCCGCTGGGCCGTGGCGCGGGGTAGAGGGGGCTGCGAAGGTGTGTCCGACCAGTGCTCGCAAAAAGCATCCACTGCGGCCGCTTGCTGGCCTGCAGCCTGAGCCTGCAGCACCAGGTCGGTGGCGTAGAAGTCCCATCCCAGCGCGGGATCCATGCGCAGGCCGCTGTCGCTGCGCACCGCCACCAGGAGTTCATCAAGGCTGTCCACCAGGCTGGGCAGTTCCGCAGGGCCGCGCAGCACATGGCCGCGGTCAAGCACGTGGCCTGCATGGCGTGCCTGTACGCCGGCGCCGATGACACCGTAGGCGCCCACGATGGAAAGCCGGCCCAGTCGCTGCTCGGCCTGCGCGATGGCCTGGCTGAACAATGTGTCCCAGCCCTCAGGCAGCACCACATCCTGGTGCAGCCATACCACCCAGCGGTGGGGGGGGCTCGCATCCATCACGTCGTTGAAAGCCTCTGCCGCTGAGTTGGCGTTCCAGCGCAGCCAAAGGGGGCGCTTGCCCGCCTGCAGGCAGGGCGAGGTCAGTAGCCGCGCGCGGGCCACCTCCCAGCGGCTCACACAGGCCAGGAAAAGGAATTCATCATCATCCACGCAAGAGGTCATGGTTGGAGGTGTCTTTCAGCAGGCCGGGTACAGCGGTAGCAAGTGAGATCCCCACCACCGCGCAGGGTTCACGCGGATGTGTTGCTCCATGAACGCAAAGGCCCGTGCATAGGTGGCCTGGGCATCGTCCTGGGGGTCCCACAGCGGCGACAGGGCCACCGAATGCCGGCGGCCACCGTGGGCATGGCAGGCAAAGGCCGCCAGCAGGCTGCCCGACTGCGTGGCCAGGCGCAGCGCGCCCTGGGCTACCTTGCGTTGCGCGCCCAGAAAAGGCAGGCACACGCCGGGGCCGTCGGGCGGTGCCGGGGCATCGGCCAGCACCACAACCACATCGCCCTGGGCCAACATGCGGTAAAAATAGCGCATCGAGGTTTCCGCATCCGCCAGCTTGCCGCCCTGCAGGTGGCGCTCCAACCCGCTGTACTTCAGCCGGAAATGGGCCCTGATGGCAGGGTGCACACGCGGGTCTTCCGACACGATGGACATGACAGGGTGGACGCGCGTGCCGCGGCTGGCCAGGGCCGCAATACCCAGCACGAAGGTTTCCAGATGCGGTGTCACCAGCACAAGGCCGCGCCCCGGTGGGCGGGTGGCCAGCGTGTCCAGCGCTTGCGCCGCCTCGATGTCGAAATGCGAAAGGCCCCGCAATTGCAATGCCCGCGCTTCCATTTCTTCGCGGGCCACGGTTTCGAAGCGCTCCACCACTGCGTCGGCCACTTGTTCGGGCGGCAGGAGCTGTGCCAGGCCCTGTTCGACCATGGCCGCCACATGCCGGTGACCCAGGCTCAGCGAGACCCAGTCGCGGTCGTGGTGGGCATTGATAGCGCCGCGCCAGCGGGCCATGGGATAGGCCAGGGCATCAGGCAACCGTGCCATGGCGGGCACCAGCCAGCCGTACTCGGGCGCCTGCGCCCTGAGACTCCATGGGGACAATGCAGCGGCTGCCGACATGCTCAGCGAAAGTCTGTATCGCCACCCGTCAGCCACCAGGGCTGGTTACGCAGGGCAGCAGGCACCGCTGGTGCAGTGCGTTGCGTCACGCAGTAGGGGCAGGCGGATTGTTCGGATGCCTGTGCGCCATCCGGCGGGGGCGCGAGCGCCTGCAGGTGGCGTACCAGAGGCTGGCTCAGCCAGCTGTTCAAGGCCCTGGCGCCACCGTGCGCGGCCAGCTCGCGGGCGGCAGCCAGCAGGGTGGGGGCGTCCTGCACGGCACCCAGCCAGTCCAGCAGCTCCCAGTCCGCCGCCGCGCCCTGCCCAGGTCGCAGTACCAAAGCGCCCAGAATGCGGCGTGAAAAGCGGCCGCGCACCCACCAGCACCGGTACGGTCCATCAGGATGGTTGGCAAAGCGGTGGCGCCACCAGCGCGCGTCGCGCTGGGGCAGCACGAAGCCCTGCGCGGTCTGGCGCAAGGTATCCCACAAGGCATCAAGGCGGGCGTCGGTGTGCGCTGCACTCCAGTCCACGGGGGCGCAGACCCAGGGGCGTTTCCAGAATGGAGTGGGGCAGGAGGGCGTGTTCCAGCGCACCTCCAGCACCTCGCCCAGCGGGGTGTACAGGCCGAGCTTTTCACCCAGGCGTGTGTGGCGCGCGCTCGGAAAGCCAAACCCCAATGCAAACCCGCCGGGTGAGCCGATATGGTTCTGCAAAAAGGCCTGGGTGGCTGTGGCAAACGGCCCCTGGCGCGACAGAATGCCGCGCGCCTGGACTTTCACCATCACATCGCCCAATTGCACGGCCTGCAGCGGTTGCCCCTCGCAGACCAGCGTTCGGGCTGTTCCGCCGTAATGGGCTAGCAGGGCGCCATCTTCGTCCCGCGTGCCGGTGGCGCACCCCCGTCCGCCGTCGTATTTCCAGCGCCAGAGCGCTTCGCTCATGGAATGGCCGAACACCTGCTCAAACAGGGCGCGGGTCTCGCCCATCTGCGATTCGCCCAGCTCGACGGCATGCCATGGCCGCACGCTCACGCACCGGCTCCGCTGTTCCATTGGTGGGGCAGGCTGACCAATCCCTGCTCCAGCCCGGTCTGCACCACGCGCAGCGTGATCGCGCGCTCCACGACTTCATAGACATGCAGGCCACGCTCGCACGCCAGGATGATGGATACCGTGTAGTCACCCTTCAGGAGCGGCAGGCGCGGCAGCGTGAGCACGCCCATGCCGGCGCCCGAGGCGTCGCGGGACAGTTCCACTCCATCGTTGGCGCTTCCAGCGCTGGCGACCACCGTGCCATTGGCGTGGGCGATGCCGATGGCCACCGAAGGGCAGGGCAATGCCGGGTCGCTGGCAAAGCGGATGCGCACCTCCAGCGTGGTCACCCCGGAGTGGATGGCCAACTCGCTGGCAGCAACGCCATCGGCCAATGCCTCGATGCCGGTGAGCACGGCGGTGCCGTCTGGCGCCTTGCGCACCAGGGCGCCATCGGCCTTCATGCGGGCTTCAAAGCGATCGGTGTCGCTGGATGGTGCGTCGCCATCCGTGGCGGGCGATGCCGGCTCGGCATCGTGTGCCCCCAGGGTGGACTGCTGGCTGGGAGGGGCTTCCATCACCAGCGAAGTCTCGTAGGCCGCTGTTACCCGTGGTGCATCGTCCCACATGCGCATGCGTCCCCCTTCCAGCCACAGGGCGCGGGAACACAGGGCCTGCACGTGGTACATCGCATGCGAGCAGAACAGGATGGTGGCGCCCTTGTCCTTGAGGTCCATGATGCGGTCGAACGATTTGCGTGCAAACGCGCCATCGCCGACCGACAGCGCCTCGTCGATCACCAGAATGTCGGGCTCCACGCTCGTCGCCACGGCAAACGCCAGGCGCACGAACATGCCGCTGGAATACGTCTTGACCGGCTGGTGGATGAACTGGCCGATGTCGGCAAACGCCAGGATGCTGTCCAGCCGCTCGTCCACCTGAGCGCGCCCCATGCCCAGGATGGCGGCGTTCATGTACACGTTCTCGAGCCCGCTGAAATCGGGGCTGAAGCCCGCACCCAGCTCCAGGAGGGCTGCCACACGCCCGCGCACTGCCAGCGAACCCGTGGTTGGGGCCAGCGTGCCACACACCATCTGCAGCAAAGTGGACTTGCCGGCGCCATTGCGGCCCACCAGCCCGACCACCTCGCCGCGGCGGATGTCGAAGCTCACGTCCTGCAGCGCCCAGAAATCGCGGCTGTACTGCTTGTAGCGGCCCCAGAGCAATTGCTTGAGCCGGTCGCTGGGTTGCTCGAACAGCGAAAAGCGCTTACCCACGCCACGGGCCTCGATGGCCAGCGCCGGGGTGGCGTCTGCGGGGGTATCAAACGACATCGGAGAACCCCGTGCGAACCTTGTGGAAGAAAGCGGCGCCCGCAGCGGCGATGACCGTGCAGGCCGCCAGCAGCAGCGCCAGGGCCTGCCAGTCGGGCCAGCGGCCATGCAGCAGCACTTCGCGCGTCCCCGTCATGATCCAGGCCAGCGGGTTCAGCAGCAGCCAGGGGCGCACTGCCTCGGGCAGGGCCTCCACCGGAAAGAAGATGGGGCTCAGGAACATCAGCGCGGCCACTACCATGCCCAGCAACTGCCCCACATCGCGCACGTAAGTGCCCACCCCGGCCAGAAGCCAGCCCAGGCCCAGCACCAGCGGCAGCAAGGGCAGCCAGACCAGCGGCAGCGCCAGCATGGTGACGGACAGCCCATGGCCGCTGAGCAATGCCAAGCCGACCAGCAGCAGTCCAGACACCCCCAGCCCCACGGATGCGCTGACCGCATTCACCCAGGGCATGATCTCCAGGGGAAACACCACCTTCTTGACCAGGTGCGGCTGCTCCAGCACCAGGTTGGGCGCGCGGTTCACGCACTCGGCAAAAAAGCCGAAGACCGCCAGCCCCGCGTAGATGCGCAGTGCGAAGGCCATGTTGCCCTCATCCACCCCATACCAGCGCACGCGCATCACGTGGCGGAACACCAGGGTGTACACCCCCAGCATCAGCAGTGGGGTGAGCACCACCCACACCATGCCCAGCCACGACTGGCGGTAGCGTGCATGCACTTCGCGGCGTGCCAGTTGCATCACCAGCGACATGTGGCGCCAGGGCCACAAATACGACAACAAGACTCTCAAGGGCGGTAACCGTAAAACAGGGAGGAAGGCCACCAGGGTTTCCTGCGGAAAGACCCGTGGCAAGAGGTGTCAGGCTTTGGGCGGATCGGCCCGGCCCTCGGCGATATCGCGCATCAGTTCGGGCTGCATCAGCTTGAGAATGTTGCCTTCACGCACCAGAACCTTGTGCAGGAACAGCACCTGAAACGCGCGGGTGACCGTCTCCCGGCTGGCATTGATCATGATGGCCAACTCCTGGTGGGTTGGGGCCTGGGCGACCTCGGCCACCCCGTCGACCGGGCGCTGCGGTAATTGTAAAAGCAATACGCAAAGCCGTTGAAACGGGTTGGGAAGGCTCAGCAGCGTGCGCTGCGCCATCACCGTACGCACCCGCTGCGCCAGCCGGGCCATCACCGCCTGCGCCAGCGCAGGGTGGCCCAGGATCAGCTCGCGCGCCGCTGCGCCATCGAGAAACGCCACCGTGGACTTCACAGCGGCGATGACGAATTCGGACGGAGGCTTGCCATCCACCAGCGCCAACTCGCCGAAATAGTCCCCGGGATCAACGAAGTACATGCCCACGCTGCGGCCATCCACGGTGAAATCCACCCCCTGAAGCCGTCCTTCCACCAGAAAACCCAGTTCCTGTGTCGGGTTTTCCTTGCCCATCACCATGGCCCGGCGGGGAAACGAGCGCAATGCCATGCGCGCCGACAGTGGTTCCAGGGCTTCGCGCGCCAACGGCTGCAGCAAAGGAAACTGGCTCAACAACTGAACGGAAACGGGCATAGATAGGGAAAAACGCGGCTTGAGCCGATAATACGAAGCCGCTGAAACACGGTGCCAAACGGGCGCCAGAAGGTGTCGATCCGCTGCGGATCGCGCCATGCACCAGTAGGAGTGTGCCGGGCTGCGCCAAGCAGCACATGGCGGCATTACACCACTGGCAACGCTCCCAGCATATTGCCAGCGCTGCGGCAAGTGGTGTGTGACCGCGCTCACACACTGTGAAACAGACATGAGCGAAAATACAGCGTCAGAGCCATTTCCTGGCCTTGCGCCCCTCTTTGGCGCCGCCAGGCATTCTCTGCTGTCCGAAAGGCACACCATGAACCACCGATTGCTCCCCATTGCCGCCTGCCTTGCCTTTCCCTTGATGGGGATGGGTGGCGCTGCGCATGCCTCCACGCCCGGGCAACCCTTGGGCGCCGTCGTGGGCGAAGCCACGTTTGTCATTGGCGCGGCCTCCATCCTCCAGGAAGACGGCAGCAGCCGTGCCCTGGACCGCGGCGCCGCCGTGCGCGTGGGCGACCGCATCGAAACCAAGGCTGGTGGCCATGTGCACCTGCGCTTTGTGGACGGTGGACGCCTGAGCGTGCGGCCGGCCAGCCGTCTGCACATTGAAAGCTACAGCCATTCCGCCCAGCAGCCACAGTTGGGTGCCATCAAGTTCCGCCTCGATGAAGGCGTGGTGCGCTCCATCACGGGCAGCTGGGGCGAGGCCGCGCGCGAGCGTTTCCGTCTGAACACGCCCGTGGCCGCCATTGGCGTCAAGGGCACGGACTTCGTCGTGCGCTCCGACATGGAGCGCACGGCTGCCTCGGTCTACACCGGCGCCATCACGCTCACTCCGCTGGCCAACAACGGCTGCGGTGCCAGTGTCGGCCCCTGCATCAGCGGCCATGAAAAGCTGCTGTCCGACGACATGAAGGGCCAGATTCTTGAGTACAGCCGGCGCGACGCGACGCCCCTGCTGGTGGCCACCGACACCGTGACGCGCAATGCCCGCGCAGTGGAAATGACGGCGGCACGCACGGACAAGACCCAGTCCCAGGCACTGGACGACCTGCGCGCCGAGCCCACCCCCGTCAAATCGCTCACCAGCGAGCAGAAGGCGGTGGAAGTGGCTGTCTACACGCCCCCGGTAGCGCCTGTGGCGCCACCCCCTCCTCCCGCGCCCGAGCCTCCAGTAACGGTTGCACCCACACCCGTACCGCCCGCGCCGGCGCCTCCTCCTGTGGTGGTTCAGCCCCCTGCACCCGTGCAGCCGCCCCAGGTGACACAGCTGGCATGGGCGCGCCAGTCCTGGACCTCGCGTGTCGAGGGTGATGGTTTTGTGGTGGATTACGAAGCTGCATTGAAGTCGGGCTGGAATCGCGTGGTGGGCAACGTATCCAATGTGCTCTTCCAGGCGCCTGACGCCCAGGGCAAGCTGCCCCAGGAGGGCATTGTCAACTTCCGCCTGGCCAACGCCAGTGCCCAGTTCTACAAGGACGCCCAAACCGCCATTGAATCGGTGGCGGTGCAGAGCGGTGCCTTGCAGGTGGACTTCGGCCGCTCGCTGTTCCAGACCTCGTTGTTCATGGCCAGCAAGAGCGTGGGGTCGCAAAACATACAGGCCTCGGGGAATGTGGGCGCGGCGGGGCAGTTCGTCCCCACTGCGTCCAACGCCAACATCACTGGTGCCCTCAATGCGAGCGGTACTGAAGCCGCCTATGGCTTTGAGAAAACCCTGCCCCAAGGTTCGCTCAGTGGCGTAACCCTCTGGGGGCGCTGATTGACGCCACGCCAGCCGCCAGCGGACAGACGTCCGGCAGGACGACACCGGGCGCTGCTGGCAGGTCTGGCAGCCGCTGCCATTGTCAGCCTGTTGCTCTCGCTGCTTTTTGGCCCTGCACTGCAGGCGGTTGAAGAGCGGGCGGGCGACTGGGTCTGGCGCCTGGGTTCTCAGAAGACCGAGGAGCGCCGCGTCCTCGTCGTCGACATCGATGAAAAATCGCTCGCCGAAGTCGGCCCCTGGCCCTGGCCGCGCAGCACGCAGGCACGCCTGATCGAACAGATTGCCCAGTTGGGTGCGCGCGAGCAGATCCTGGACGTGGTCTTCACCGACCCGCGTGACGACGACGCCTCGCTGCTTGCCGCCGTGGCCGAGCACCGGCCGGTGCTGGCGCAGGTGTTTGCGCTGGGCGCATCTGGTCCCGGCACGGGTCTGCCGCAGCTCAGCGAACAGGCCGCTCCGCGCGTGGGTCAGCCCTCGGGCGCGCTCGACTGGGCCAGCTGCCCGGCACCTTTCTCCGAGGCGCTGGGGCACCTGTCCAACTTCCCGGCGCTGGCCGCGCTGGGAGACATGCCGCAAGGGCGCACCGGCCACATCAGCCCCCGCATTGCGGACGATGGCGTGGTGCGCCACCAGCCGGCCATCATCTGCTGGCAAGGCAAGTCCTACCCCTCGCTGGCCATTGCCTCGCTGCTGCGCGCCACCTCCGAAACCAGCCTGCTGCTGCAGCGCGGCGGCTGGTGGGACGCGCCCTGGACCCTGGGCAGCGCCGGCCAGGCGCTGCCTGCGCTGCCCCTCGATGAGCGGGGCAACATGCGTGTGGCCTGGCGCCTGCACCCCGACAGTTTCGTGAGCATTCCGGCCGCCGACGTGCTGGCTGGCCGGGTGCCTACCGACATCATGACCGGCGCGTGGGTGTTGGTGGGCGCCAGTGCCTTCGGCATGAACGACACCATTGCCACCCCCTACAGCGGTGCCAGTGCCGGGTTGCTTGCGCATGCCCAGATCCTGAGCGCCCTGGTAGACGGGCACACGCCCTACACCCCTCGCGCAGCGCTGCCCCTGCAGGCGGTGGCGGCAGCACTGGGCGCGCTGCTGTTGTGGCTGCTGGTGCGGCTGGCCGGGCAGGGCGGCAGCGCCGCCCGCGATGCCCAGGCACTCACGCCCTCGCCCATGCTGCGCATGCCGGTGTACCTGCTGCCCCTGGCAGCCCTGGCCTTTGCCCTGGCACTGGTCGTTGCGCATGCCCTGGCCCTGTGGCTGGCCGATGTATGGGTGGGCTGGCTGCTGCCCGCACTCTTCGTGCTGCTGGCGGGGGTGTTTGCCGGCACCATCGAGCACGCCCGCAGCCGCAGCGAGCGTGACCGCCTCTACCAGCACCTGGCCAGCTACCTGCCGGCGCCGGTGGCCGCGGCCCTGGCGCTGCAGCCGCCATCAAGCGCCATCCGCGCCAGCACGCGCCAGGTCAGCGTGCTGCTGGCAGACATCCGCAATTTCTCGGCCTACTGCGAAGCCCGCCCGCCCGAGGAAGCTGCGGCCGTGCTGCACGCCTTCTTCTCTGCCGCCAGCCGCATCGTGCAGGCGCACGGGGGCGTCATCGAGTCGTTCCAGGGCGATGCCGTCCTTGCCGTGTGGAATGGGGCAGACGATATTCCCCTGCCATCGGCCACCGACGAGCAGCACGCCCAGATCCACTCGCGGCAGGCAGTCGCCGCCGCGCTCGACCTGCTCACGGAATCCCTCAAGCTGCTGCCCGACCCCGCGCCTGCCGGCCTGGAACCTCTGAGCCTGGGGCTGGGTCTGGAGACAGGCCCTGCCATGGTGGGCTCCTTCGGCCTCGCCAGCCGCCGCACCCACACGGTCATGGGCCGCACCATCACCATTGCCAGCCGCCTGGTCGACCTGACGGTGGACCTGGCGCACCCCATCCTGGTCGGCGAAGGCATGGCCGCGCAGCTGGGCGGGCAGTTCTCTTTGGGCGCACGGGCCGGTGGCAGCGGCACCCAGGAAACACAGCACCTGCAGTCCATGGGCACCTTCCTGCTCGAAGGCCTGCGCGTGCCCCACCATATATATGCAGTGCCCCTGGACACCCTGGTGGCCGAGCACCCGCCTGCACCAGGGGATGACCAGGCCGCCCGATCCACAGCCCATGGCACAGCGTAGGCGGCATTACCATTTTTCTGCCGAATCCTGCGCAGCATCCACCCCCCCGGGTTCAATGCCCCGCACGGTGTGGCTGCTTGCCATGGCCATGTGCGCCGCCACGGCCGCGCAGGCCCAGCTGCCGATCGCTGGTGGCCGCGGCAGTGCCCTGCCGCCCCTGTCGGCCCCTGCCCAGGAGATGGCACCTGCATTCAACGTCCCGCAGGTGCCGCCAGCAGGTGCAGAACCCAGCGCCGCTCAGGCCGCTGCGGCTGCCGTGTGCGTCCCCGTGCCCGACGGTACGCCTGCCGACCGCCTGACCCCTTATGTGATCACCTGCCAGCGGGTGCCCGAATGGCTGGCCCAGCTGGGCGCCCTGCTCAACAAGGAGGGCCGCTACGACGAGGCCGCCGAGCACCTGGAGCGCTCACTCATGCTGGAGCCCGACCAGATCCAGGCCGGGCTCGACTACGCCGTGGCCCTGGCTGGCGTGGGCGATCTGCTCAGCGCCACCCAGTTGCTGGGCCAGTGGCTGGCCCGCCCCGACCTGCCCGACACCCTGCGCGCCAGCCTGGCCCAGGCCCAGCAGCGCTATGCCGCCGCAGGCCGGGCCAGCACCGGCTGGCAGTGGCGCCGCCACGCCGGCCTGCGGCTGGGGCGCGACAGCAACCTCGCCGGCGCCCCCGGCATCACCAGCCTCACGCTCACCCTGCCCACCGGCAACGTCACCCTGCCGGTGGAAGAAGCCAGCCTTCCGCGCCCCGGCATCTATACCCGCGCCGACGTGCGCATGGACCTGGCGCGCCAATGGGCCGACGGCCAGCGCGTGGAAGTGGCCGCTGCCGTGCTCTCCCGTTCCAGCCCCCGTGCCCCGCAGACCGAAACCACCCAGGCCGAACTGGCGGGCGAATACTCCCGCGTGGCCGGAGAAATCGGCTCTGCTGGCGACACCACCCTGCTGCAGCACTACACAGGTGCCGCCATGGCCAGCCTGCACACACGTGGTGGCACACGTTACACCAGCTTTCATCTGGGCTCGGGCCTGCAGTTGCAAGACAAATACATGCCCAGCAACGGCCCTGGCCTGGCTGGCAAAACTGAAATGTCGTCCATCTGCAACACCCGCGTGGGCGCAGAGGCGCAGCTGCGCAACCTGTACAGCAACCCCGTGCTGTCAGGGCGCTATGCCGGCGTGGCCCTGCAGTGGAGCTGCAATGCGCAGCCCCAGCAGGTGCTCGCAGACAGCCTGGGCCTGAGCGTCAGCCAATGGCAGATAGGCCTGCGCGCCGGGGTGGACATGCCCACCGACGCCACCCGCCCCGGCGGCCGCCAGCAGCAATACAGCCTGCGCGCTGCCGCCCACCTGGGGCCCCGCTGGTACGTCGATGCCGAGCTGGGCCACAACCGCGACACCACTGCCTACAGCCCCATCCTCGACAACGGGCGCGTGCGCAACACCACCCGCGTGTCCATGCGCGCCGAGTACCAGCACCCCCTGCGCCAGCTGGCGCCGGGCGCTGTGGCGGTATTCGGCTTCGAAGGTTTCAGGCAGACCGCCAACCTGCCTCTGTTCGCCATCCGCAGCAGCGGGCCGTATATCGCCATCCGCGGGCAGTGGTAGCTGGCAGGGGGCTGCTTGGGGTGCTGCCCCCTGCGTGCCCTGGGTCCCTGGGTAATGGCCGGCGCGTCTGGTTACCCGGGCGTTGCCGCCCATGCGTGCTCTGCCGAGCCGCCCCTGGTTGTTGGCCGGCTGCAACATAGAGGGCCGCGCAGCTGCGTCGCCCACAAGCGCACAGTACTTGTGATCCGCGTCACGCCCCTTCCGGTGGGTTGCTTGCTACACTTCTTCCCAAGTTGGCTAGGCATTGCTCTTGATTCGCTGGCATTTTTTTAAAAGTGCGTGTGATAATGCCAGAGCAAACTTGTAAAGATGGGGCTGAACTGGCACGCACGGCAGACAAGCGTGGTGCACTAGACGGGCTGGCCTTGCTTTAGCAACTTGTTTTCATTTTTCAACTGTTAATAGGAAGTTTCAAATGCCTAAGCAAATTTTTGGTGTCGATTCGGTTGTCACCTCGCTGAACCGCGCGTTCAACGACCAATCCCCTGCCAACGCGGTTTACAACAACCAAGTGACGCAAGCCACCTCGGTTGGCAACAATGCTTTCGCTCTGTCTTTCGGCTCGAGCTTCGTCGGTCTGACCGAAGACGCTCTGTCCACCAAGATCCTGGGCAACCTGGGCGTGCTGCCAAACACCGGCCTGCAAGCCGCAGTCAAGGACTACCTGGTTTCCGTGGGCAAGGCCAACGTTGGTATCGTTGCTCTGCAACTGGCTGACATCCTGTCCGGCCTGGAAAACGCCACCGGCGACCAAGCTGCTTTCAACGCCGCTGCTGTCAAGTGGAACGCCGAAGTGACCGCTTCGTACACCTACTCGGCCAACCCAGCCAACACCAGCGCTTCGCCTGTTGGTACCGATGACGGCGCCGTGACCGGCGTGACCCTGGCCCTGACGACGGCTGACGACTTCCTGTCGCCCCAAGCTGCTGAAGCCAAGTTCAAGACCACGGCCAACAACGACACGATCGTTGCCACGACGCCTGGTACGCTGAAGAGCGGCGACGTCATCGACGGCGGCGCTGGCACCGACACGCTGCGCGCTGAAATCGACGCCACCGGCTACGCACCTACCGTGACCAACGTCGAAAACTTCTTCATCAAGACCGGCACCGCCTGGAACTTCGACCTGAAGAACGTGACCGGCATCCAGCAATTCTGGAACGAAGGTTCCACCGCTGCCCTGACCGTTAAGTCTGTTGCCCTGGGCACGACCATCGGCGTGAAGGACACCGCCACCGACACCATCGTCGAATTCGCCAAGGCCACTGGTACGGCTGACGCTGCTACCGTTGTTCTGAGCGGCTCCACCGCTGGCAACGTGCAAGTGGACTCCATCGAAACGCTGGCTCTGCAAAGCACCGTGAAGGCCAACACCACGACCATCGTGGGCAACACCCTGGAAACGCTGACCGTGACCGGCGACAAGGGCCTGACCCTGACCGCTTCGGGCCCAGCCGCTGCTTCGCTGAAGACCATCGACGCTTCGGCCATGACCGCTGCTGCCACGATCACCGCCACCGGCGCTGTGAACACGCTGTCCATCAAGGGCGGTACGGCTGCTGACACCATCGTTGCCACGGGCGCTACCAAGGCCGTGACGGTCGACGGTGGCACCGGTGCTGACACGATCCTGCTGACCGCCAACAAGGGCCACACGATCACACTGGGTGCCGGCGCTGACGTGCTGACGCTGGACGTGGGCACCAAGGCCGCCACGACCGGTAGCCTGACCGCCACCGATCTGACGACCTCTGCCAAGCTGATCGCTGCTGCTGTCAAGGTGACCGACTTCGCTGCTGGCGACACGCTGGTTCTGAAGAGCGCTGACTACACGACGGTTGCCAACGTGACCAAGCTGACCGGCACGATCGCCGAAAACCTGGCTGCCACCGGCGACCTGCTGAACATCATCTCCGACCTGACCGACACGGCTCTGCCTGCCGGTGCTGGCACGACCACGACGATCGCTACCGCGATTGGTGTGAACCAAGCCGTGAGCTTCACGCTGGCTGGCAACACCTACATCTTCGTGAACGACGCAGTTGCTGGCCTGAGCGCCGGCGACGCGCTGATCCAGCTGACCGGCGTGGCTGCTCCTGCCACCATCACGTTCGCTGTCTAATCACGGTGTTCGTTACCGGGGTTTGCACCCCGGTGCCCAAAAGGCCGCCTTCGGGCGGCCTTTTTTTGTCCGTATTCAGAACGGATCTCTGGCTTGTGGCTTGTCCTTGCCGCCACCTTGCGCAGTTCGCGCTGCATCGTCTGCGATGGCTTGCGTCCAAGCCGTTGACCGCTAAGGGGCCGCAGGCTTGAATTACCATTGCGCCGTTTTCAGGCGGTCCGCGCCAAAACGCCCTACCTATGACGCATGAACCATCGAATCCCCTGGGTCTGAGCCAACTCTACGCGTCCCGGGAGTACGCGGCCTGCCTGGCCATGGCCCAGCAAGAACTTGCGGACAACCCGCACGATGTTGCGTCGCAGTTCTGGGGGGGGCGCAGTGCGCTGGCCCTGGGGCAGGCGGCATTGGCACGCCAATGGGCGCAGGAATGCTGCCAGGCCCATCCGGGCGATGTGCAGATGCATCTGCTCCTGGGAGACTGCCTGTTGCTGCTGGCCGACCCGGCGGGGGCGCTGGCCGTCTTCGAGCACGCCCTGCTGCTGGCCGATGCCCAACTCGCAGCCTCCGGGCAATATGCAGAACTTGTGGCCGTGCTCTGCAACAAGATCGGCGACGTGCTCTACCAACTGGAGCGTTTTGCACAGGCCCATGCCGCCTTTGCACGCGCCACCACATTGCACCCCGGCCTGGGACAGGCCTGGTTCAACCAGGGCATCACCCTGCTGGCGCTGGGCCAGGGCGAGCCTGCCGAACCTGCGCTGGCGCAGGCGCTGCAGCTGGGCCACAGCCCGCGCGACACCTTGTCTGCACTCGGGGTGAGCCTGATCGCGCAGCGCAAGTGGCACCAGGCCCAGGGGGTGCTGGTTCGGGCGCTCGCATTCGACGCCAGCGACACCATGGTCCTGAACAACCTGGCCCTGGCCCACCAGAATCTGGGGCAGCTGGCACAGGCCGAGGCCCTGATCCGCCGCAAGCTGGAGCTCGAAGGGCGCAATGCCAATGCCTGGGTCCATCTGGGCAATGTGCTGCGCGAACAGGGCAGGGGCGGCGAGGCCACTGCGGCGTTTGGCTCTGCGCTGCAGATCGATGGCCGCCACTTCGGCGCACTGCTGGGCCTGGCCGTACTCCACCGCGAAGCGCAAGCCATTTCGGATGCAATTGCCTGCCTGGAGCAGGCCTTGCAGAACGTGCCCCGCAGCCACCCCCAGTACCCCGATGCGCTGGCCGAGCTGGGCTCGGCCCATGCGGCACTGGGCGTGCACGCACCCTGTGAGGCGCTGTTCCGCCAGGCGCTGGCGCTGCGGCCCCAGGACCGGCAGATCTGGAGCAAGTGGTTTTTCGTGCTCAACAACCACCCCGACAAGACGGCAGAAGACATCTTTGCCGAGTACCAGGCCTTCCAGGTCCGCTTTCAGCCTGCCGGGCAAGAGGCCTTGCAGGCCCCCGTCCCCGCCGGCGGGGGAACTGCCAAGCCCCGCATCCATATCGGCTACGTCTCTGCAGACTTCACGCCCCACGCGGTCAGGCACTTTCTGATGCCCTTGCTCGCCCACCATGACCGCACCTTCTTCGAGGTGTCGGCCTTTGCCGGCATGGCCGGACCGGACGCGGTGTGGGCGCCCTACCGCAACCTGGTGGAGCACTGGCATTTCACCAAGGGAATGACGGCCCCGGAGGTGGCGGCGCTGGTACGGGAGAAAGGCGTGGATGTGCTGGTGGATCTGTCCGGCCACACGGCGGGCAACCGCCTGGACGTGTTCGCGCTCAAGCCCGCCCCGGTGTCCGTGAGCTGGATGGGCTTTGGCTCCACCACCGGCCTCGGTGCCATTGATTTCTACCTTTCCGATGCCCAGGCACTACCCGAACAGGACGCCCCCTTTTTCGCCGAAAAGCCCTGGCGGATGGACAGGCCCTATCTGGCATACCGGCCGGCCACCGGAATGGGCGAGGTCGGTGGCTTGCCCGCGCTCGCCAAAGGGCATGTGACCTTCGCCTCGTTGAGCCGCGCCATCCGCTTCAACGAAGGGCTGCTGGCTGCATGGGCCCATATCCTGGAGCGGGTGCCTGGATCTCGGCTGGTGCTGGACTGCAAGAACATGCAGGATGCAGGTTTCGCCAGGCGCATCGAGGCGCGGTTTGCCGCGCTGGGGATCGATGCCTCGCGCATCGAATGCGGATTCCACAGCCCGCCGTGGGACGTGCTCAGGCAGGTGGACATCACCCTCGACTGCTTTCCGCACAACAGCGGCACCACCCTGATCGAATCCCTGTACATGGGCGTTCCCTATGTCACGCTCAGCGGCCGGCCCGGCGTGGGGCGGTTAGGCGCTGCCGTTCTACACGGGGCCGGCCATGCCGAATGGGTGGCTGCCACGGAGCAAGAATATGTGGAGAAGGCCGTGGCCTTGGCCAGCAACCTGCCGGCGCTGGCCGCGCTGAGGGCCGACCTGCGCATGCAGATGGAGCAAGGGCCCCTGATGGACGAAGCGGGCTTTGCGCGCGCGGTGGAGGGGGCTTACGTGGGCATGCTGGCCCAGGCGCGCGAGCGCACACACTGAACGCCTGCGCCAGCCATGGCTGGCGGCAGATTCCTGGCAAGGGCCGCAGCAAGCGGTTGTCAACGCCATGTCAAAATGCGGCACCTCAACAAGGAGTTGCTCTGCATGTCTGAATGGACCGCCGGCTATGTGGCCGACATTGGATACACCTACGGCTATTACTCCGAGCTCAACCCCTTGCGGCTGCGCCTAGCATTCCTGAACCAGGGCCTGGCTTTCCCCGAGGTGGGCGCGGCCTGCGAGCTGGGCTTTGGACAGGGGCTGAGCGCCAACATGCACGCCGCAGCCTCCCTGGTGCAGTGGCATGGCAACGACTTCAACCCTGCGCAAGCCGGCTTTGCCCAGGAACTGGCCGCCGCAGCAGGGGCAGGGGCACAACTGACCGACGAGTCCTTCGCCGAATTTTCGGCGCGCACGGACCTGCCGCAGTTCGACTACATCGGCTTGCACGGCATCTGGAGCTGGATAAGCGACGAGAACCGCGCCCTGATCGTGGAGTTCATCCGCACCCGCCTCAAGGTGGGGGGCGTGCTGTACATCAGCTACAACACCTTGCCGGGCTGGGCCGCCTTTGCGCCCATGCGCCACTTGCTGACGCTGCATGCCCAGGTGCAGGGCTCCGAGGGGCAGGGCATCGTGGGCCGCATCGACGGGGCCTTCGAGTTCGCAGACAAGCTGCTCGAAGCCAACCCGGGCTACACCCGTGCCAACCCTGGGGTGCCTGAGCGCTTCAAGAAGGTCAAGGAGCAGAACCGCCACTATGTGGCCCACGAGTACTTCAACCGCGACTGGGAGCCCATGCACTTTGCCACGCTGGCCCAGTGGCTGGAGCCGGCAAAGCTGCAGTTCGCCTGCTCGGCCCATATCCTGGACCATGTGGACCCGCTCAACCTGACGCCCCAGCAGCAGACGCTCATCAACGCCACAAGCGACATCACCTTGCGTGAAACCACGCGGGACTTCATCGGCAACCAGCAGTTCCGGCGCGACTACTGGGTGCGTGGTGCGCGCAAGCTCAGCCCGCTGGAACAGAGCGAGGCACTGCGTGCGCAAAAGGTGTTGCTCACAACCCCCCGCGCCGATGTGACCCTCAAGGTCACGGGCATGCTGGGCTCGGCGGAAATGAGCGAGGCGGTCTACACGCCCATCCTGGATTTTCTGGCCGATCACAAGCCGCGCACGCTGGCGCAGGTCGAGCAGGCGGTCAGGGACAAGGGGGTTCCCTTCATCCAGGTGCTGCAGGCCATGCTGGTGCTCAGCGGGGCGGGCCACCTCATGGCCGTGCAGGACGATGCCCTGATCGCCAAGGCGCGCAAGCACACGGACAAGCTCAACGCCTACATCATGCAAAAGGCGCGCGGCAGCCACGAAGTGGGCTACCTGGCCAGCCCTGTGAGCGGTGGCGCTGTGGCGGTGACGCGCTTTCCCCAGTTGTTCCTGGTGGCCCTGTCGCAGGGCAAGAAGCAGCCTTCAGACTGGGTGCCTGTGGTCTGGGCGCTGCTGCAGGCACAAGGGCAAAAACTCATCAAGGACGGCCAGGCCCTGGAAACGCCCGAGGAGAACCTGGCGGAATTGCTGTCCCAGGCCACGGCGTTTGCCCAGAAGCAGTTGCCGATCCTGAAGGCCTTGATGGTGGCTTGAGAAGCGCAAGGCAGCGCGCCGCGCCCTTGCCGGGGCCGGCATATATGCCACGCCTTTCCCGCCCTGGCCGTCCCGTGGACATTGCTGCCACGGGCAATCTGCCCGGGCAAATGGGCACGCAATGGCCCGGGGAAAGGAAGTACACCATGGGACGTCATCTCGTACCAGGCACGGACGCGCAGAACCAGGCGGTATCGGTGGTGGCCGAAACAGCACTGACCGCAGGGGACTATGCAAAATTGGGTGCAGGGGGCTTGGTGCGGCGGGCGGCTGATGGCGTGTCTCTGGCGCTGCAGAATGCGCCGGCCGGGGTGACCGCCCTGGTCCCGGCGGCTACCGTTGAGAGCAGTGGGAGTGCTTGGGGGCGTTCAGCCTTTAATGCACAGATTTTCCGGGCATTACTGGCGTTGGACAATGGCAGCTTTGCGGTTGTCTACAGCGGCAATGGTTCGCAGTCTGACACCGGCGCCAACCTGCGGCTCTACGGCCCGATGCGTGTGCCGCTGTTTTCGAGGATTTCGGTCACCAGCACCAGTGGGGTGGTGGGCACCCGCCTGGCGCGGGCAGGCGGTGACGGCATCGCCATTGTCTGGCTGGAAAGCGTGAGCCTCAAGCTGGCCATCCATTCCGCCGTGACGGGTGCCCTGGTGGTGCCGGAATCCACGCTGGCAACGCTTGCCAACAATGACAACCAGAGCTGGAACGTGGCGACCCTGGCCGGCGGAGATGTCGTGGTGGCCTATGCCAAGAATGGGTCGAATGACCTGGCCTTCAAGCGCTTCAACGTGTCGGGGGTGCTGCAGGGCAGCGAGGTGGTGGTGGAGGCGGGCGCCAACCCGAGCTGTGTTGGCGTGCTACCCCTGGCCGCAGGGGGCTTTGTGCTGCACTACTACCGCAGTGCTGCGGCCACAGCCTACCGATTTGCACGCTTCAATGCCGCAGGGGCCTTGCAAGGGGCGTTGACCACGCTGGCGGCCGTGACCGCCAACCGCAATGTGACTCCTGCGGAGCGCAATGCGATGGAATTGGGCAATGGCAACCTGGCCTTTGTCGACCCGTCCATCAGCACCGCCGCAGCCGTGCGCCTTTACGACGCTGCGGGCAATTTTCTCACTACGGTGCTGGCTGCCACGGGGGGCCCAGGCATGCCCAACACCGTGTGCATCTGCCCCCGCCAGTTTGGCGGCTTCTGGCTGGCGGTGGGAGGGCAGTTGTACGAGTACGACAATGCGGGGGTCAGCCTGCGGCAGTCGGTGGCGGCCGGCTTTGCACCGTTCATGCTGATCGACCGCGCGGGCAATGGTCCGGTCATGGTGTCGCACTTGGTGGGCGGCGGGTTCACCGTCGTGCTGAGCAGCTGGAGTGCCGACCTGTCGGCCGTTGAAAACACGCTCACCTTGAGCACATCCAGTTCATATCCCTTGTCGTATGCGTGGACTGAGGTGCTGTCCAATGGCATGCTGGCCAGCGTGGTGTGTGGCCAGCCATCCACCGGTGCGGCAACCATCCATCTGTCCGTTCCCCAAGCAGCCTCCATTCTGGGCATTGCCCAGGAGGCTACTGCTGCGGGCGCGATGGTGCGTGTAGCGACGGCCGGAAAGTTCGTATCGACACAGTCGTTCAGCGGCCCGGCCTTCGACCGGCGAGCTGCCACTCCACCGGGAACGCGTGGGGTAGCGGTTGGCAACACGGCCATCCTGGGAGGGTTGGCGGGTTAGGTCATAGCGGGGGGGGGGCAGGATGGAGCATCCACAACAGCCCAACACCAAGGGGTAGGGCCACTACGCGGGAGAATGTCCATGCCCCATATTGGCGAGCAATGTTTTCTTGAAGCCACTGGCACATAGGCTCTATGCTCTGCACGTTTCACTATTTTTGGAGCTGTTTGTGGCCGTTGTCCTCTCTGCCGAACTCGAAGTCAGCATTCTGAACCGTGCGTTCAACGACCAGTCCCCTTCGAGCACGACTTTCTACCAGCAGAAGATGGCTGCTGGTGCCACGCCGCAAAGCTGGGAGGCCTACGCCTTCCAGTTCGGCACCAACTACCAGCACCTGACGACGGGGGCCCTGGCGCTGAAGATCGTGACCAACATGGGTATGTCGTACGACATTGGCCTGCAAGGCGCGTTGGTCTCTTACCTCGACGCCATAGGCAAGGAGAATGTGGGCATCGTGGCCGTGCAACTGGGCCATGCCCTGCTCGGCCTGGAAAATGCCACCGGCGACATGGCCGTCTACAACGCCCCCGCTGCGGCCTGGGCCAAGGAGATCGCAGAGGCGTACATGTACTCGACCAACTCGGCCAACGGCACCCCTTCGCCCAAGGGCGCCCCTGCAGGCGCTGCAGCCTGGAGTTCGGCGGCGGAGCACCAGCCGGTCGACGCAGCCATCGTGCAGTTGGTGGGCGTCGACGCCGGTGCTTTGCTGGTCTGAGGACGGCACATCGCTGCCGGGCCGCTGGCCTAAGGCCGTGGGCAGCCGGCCCTCGTCAAGCAGTGGTCGTCGCTTGCAAGCCCAGCAGCTCCCGCGCCTGCTGCGGCGACGCCACGCTGCGCCCCGCGCCGCGCGCCATCTGGGCCAGTTGCTCTATCAGTGGCCCGTTCGAGGCGGCCTTGCTGCCGTCGGGTAGATAAAACGTGTCCTCCAGCCCCGTGCGTAGGTGGCCGCCCAGCTCGGCCACGCGCTGGTGCACGGGCCATATCTCCTGGCGGCCGATCACGGTGGCCTGCCAGGGCGCATCCTTGATCTTGAGCTTGAGCAATATGGGCAGCAGGTCCGGGTCGGCCGGCATGCCCGATTCGACCCCCATCACGAAGTTGTATTCGGGCAGGCGCTCGGTGTACATGCCGGTCTGCACATACATCTCCACGCAGCGCACGATGCCCACGTCGAAGCATTCGAACTCGGGCAGGGTGCCTGTCTCCAGCATCACGTCGATGAAGTCCTTGACCTTGGCGGGCTGGTTGTCGAACAGCATGGGCGGCCAGGCCCAGGTGCCGTTGCTGCGCACCTTGAGGTAGTTGAGCGAGCCGGCGTTGCAGGCGGCCATCTCGGGCCGGGTGGCGCGCAGGCAGTCCAGCGGGCCCTGGTAGTGCGGGCCCACCACGCCGGTGGTCTGGTTGATGATGAGGCCGGGGCACGCTTCGCGCATGGCCTGCACGCACTCGCGCGCCACCTGCGGGTCCCACGAGGGCAGGTGGCCCTTGCCGGCCCCTTGCTGGCGAAAGTGCACATGCACCACGGCGGCGCCGGCATCCACGGCGCGGCGGGCTTCGCGCGCCAGTTGCTCGGGCGTCACGGGCACGTGGTGCTGTGTGGGGTCGGTCAGCACGCCGGTGATGGCGCAGGTGATGATGGCTTTGTCGGTTGTTGTCGTCGTCATGGCGATGTCTCTTTCAGATACCCAGTTGCCGGGCCGCCAGGTCCTTCATGATTTCTTCGGCGCCGCCGCCGATCATCATGACCTTGACCTCGCGGTAGATGCGTTCGCTGACGGTGCCGCGCATGTAGCCCATGCCGCCCAAAATCTGCACGGCCTGGTCTGCGCAGAACTGCATGGTCTGTGTGGCGTGGTTCTTGAGCAGGCAGACCTGGGCCACCCACTCGGCGCCGGTGTGGCCCGCATCGGCCTGCGTGGCCACCGATTCGAGCCAGGCGGCTGTGGAGTGGATGCGCATCTGCATGTCCACCAGCTTGTGGCGTATCACCTGGTGCGCCACCAGCGGGGCGCCAAAGGTTTTGCGCTGGCGCGCCCAGGCCAAAGCCTCGTCGTAGCAAGCCTCGGCAAAGCCCAGGGCCGATGCGGCGAGGCCAAAGCGCTCGGCGTTGAAGTTGCCCATGATCATGCGAAACCCGTCGCCCTCGGCCCCCAGCAGGTAGCGTGCTGGCACGCGCACGTTGTCAAAGCGCAGGTGCGCGGTGTCGGAGCACAGCCAGCCCATCTTGGCCAGGGCGCTGCGCGACAGGCCGGCACTATCGCCGGGCAGCAGCAGCATCGATATGCCGCCGCTGCCCCGGCTGCCGGCCTCGCCCGTGCGCACCGCCACGGTGATCCAGTCGGCGCGCATGCCCGAGGTGATGAACACCTTTTCGCCATTGACCACGTACTCATCGCCCTCGCGCCGCGCGGTGGTGGCCAGTTGCGCCACGTCGGAACCACCGCCCGGCTCGGTGATGGCCAGCGCCGCAATGCGCTCGCCCGCCAGCACGGACGGGATCACTTCGTTGCGCACGGCATCGCTGCCATGCGCCAGCACGGGGGGCAGCCCGATGTTGTGCGAGAGCAGGCTGGCCAGCACGCCCCCGCTGGTGCCATAGCGGCACAGGGCCTGCCACAGCGGCAGGCGCAGCGCATAGCTGGCGGGTGTGCCGCCGTACTGCTCGGGGTAGCCCAGGCCCAGCAGGCCGAGGTCTCCCGCGCGGCGGTATAGCGTGCGGGGGAATTCACCCGCCGCGTCCCAGGCGTCCACATGCGGGGCGATCTCGGTGCGGGCAAAGCGCGTGACTGTGTCGGTCAGCGCGGCGCGGTCTGCGCGCAGCTCATCAGCCGTCGGGACACGCATGGTCTCAAGCCTCCTGCGTTGCAAAACGCGCCAGCACCTGGCCTGGCGCCACCTGCTGGCCCGGCGCCACCAGCAGCTCGGCCACCGTGGCCGCCGTGGGGCAGGCCAGGCTGTGTTCGAGCTTCATGGATTCGAGCACCACCACCGTGGCACCTGCCTGCAAGGCCTCGCCAGCAGAGACGGGAACCGCCACCACGCGCCCGTTGAAGGGGGCTCGCAGTTCGTTGGCACCGCCTGTCGCGCCTGCGCGTGCGACCGGTTCCCAAGAGGCATCTTCCACCCAGCCGTCCACGCCACCGGCCTGCCAGTGCCAGCGGTGCGGGCCCACTGCCGCCGTGCGCACGGCGTGTGTCACGCCCTCCATGGCGCATTGCACGCGCCCGTCGGGCAGCGGCGTGAGGTGCATGCCGACGGATGCCGGCTCGGTACCTTGTTGTTCAACGCGCAGCTGTCCAGGGCCCAGCTCCCGCACGGCCAGCGGCAGCACAACGCCCTGGTGGCGCAGCCGCATGGGGCGCGCAAAGCTGCAGGGCAGGGTGGTGGTGCGGGGCGGGAACAAGGCGGCCATGGCACTGGGCAGCAAGGCGGTCTGTTCCTGCAGGCGCAGTGCGGCGCGCAGTGCATCGCCCTCCTGCGCGAGGAAGGGCACGCGTGCCTGCCCGGCGCGGAACTGCGGGTGTCCCAGGCACGTTGCCAGAAAGGCGCGGTTGCTGGGCAACCCGAGCAGCGCGGTTCCCTCCAACGCACGCACCAGTGCATCGATGGCTTCGCCGCGCGTGGCGGCATGCACGATGAGCTTGCCCAGCATGGCGTCGTAGTGGGGCGTGACCTCGGTGCCTTCCTCCAGCGCATGGTCAAAGCGCAACCCGCCCAGGAGCGCACGTTCGAAAGAGGTGGCCGACGGCGCGGCGAAATGCAGCACGCGCCCGGTGTGTGGCGTGAAGTGCGCGTCTTCCGCGCACAGCCGCACCTCGATGGCATGGCCCTGCAGTGCCACCTGGTGCTGCGCCAGCGGCAACGGCTCGCCACGTGCCACGCGGATCTGCCACTCCACCAGGTCCAGGCCCGTGAGCGCCTCGGTCACGGGGTGCTCCACCTGCAGGCGGGTGTTCATCTCCATCAGGTAGAAGCTGCCTTGCTGGTCTGAATCGTCGAGCAGAAACTCAACGGTGCCGGCACCCACGTACCCTGCCGCCTGGGCCAGCGCCACGGCACAGGCGCCCATGCGCTCACGCAGGGCCATGTCCACAGCGGGGCTCGGCGATTCTTCGATCAGTTTTTGGTGGCGCCGTTGCACCGAGCAATCGCGCTCGCCCAGGTGGATGCAGTGGCCCTGCGCATCGGCAAACACCTGCACCTCCACATGGCGCGGGTTGAGTAGCGCTCGCTCGATCAGCAGGTCGCCATTGCCGAAGCCCGCCAGCGCTTCGGAGCGTGCGCTGGTCAGGGCTGTGGGCAACTGGGCGGCTTCGACCACCAGCCGCATGCCGCGCCCGCCGCCACCGGCCACGGCCTTCACCATCAGGGGAAAGCCGATGCGCTCAGCCTCTGCTCCAAAGCGCTCATCGCTCTGGTCGCTGCCCGCATAGCCGGGCAGGCAGGGCACGCCTTGCGCCTGGGCCAGGGCCTTGGCACCGGCCTTGCTGCCCAGCGCGCGTATGGCGCCGGCCGATGGGCCAATCCACACCAGGCCCGCATCGGCAACAGCCTGCGCGAACTCTGCGCTCTCGCTGAGAAAGCCATAGCCCGGGTGAACGGCGTCCGCACCGGTGGCGCGTGCTGCCGCCAGCAGCTTGTCGATGCGCAGGTAGCTGTCGGCACTGGCGCTGCCGCCCAGCGCCACGGCTTGCGTGGCCTCGCGCACATGCAGGGCCTGGGCATCGGGGTCGGAGTGCACGGCCACGGTGGCAATGCCCATGGTGTGTGCGGTGTGCACGATGCGCCTGGCAATCTCTCCGCGATTGGCAATCAGTATTTTTTTCATGCCGCAGGGTTCCAGGGTGGTGCCTTGCGGGCCGTGAAGGCGGCCAGCCCCTCGGATGCCTCCGGTCCACGCAGCGCGCGGGCAAACTGGTGGGCGGCATCGTCGAGCAGGGCGGGCAGCGGCAGGGCGCTCTGTACCTGCAGCAGCAGGTGTTTGGTGGCCGCAATAGCCTGGGGTGCGGTGGTGGCCATGCGCTGCACGGCGGCCTGCACAGCGTCATCCATCGC
The DNA here is from genome assembly GCF_964253575.1 of Acidovorax sp. LjRoot118. Taxonomy (NCBI): domain Bacteria; kingdom Pseudomonadati; phylum Pseudomonadota; class Betaproteobacteria; order Burkholderiales; family Comamonadaceae; genus Acidovorax; species Acidovorax sp. LjRoot118. Next base: position 5,422,984 of record NZ_CAXURB020000001.1, on the reverse strand, counting down.
GCCCTCGATGACTTCATCTACCAGCCCCGCCTGCAGCGCGGCAGCCGCCCCACTGCGCGCGCCCGACAGCAGCCACCGCCGGGCCGCCGCAGGGCCGAGCCGCCGCACCACGAACGGCGCAATCTGCGCGGGCACCAGCCCCAGCGTGACCTCGGGCGCGCCGAACTGGGCGCCCGCATCCGCCAGCACCAGGTCGCCGCAGCAGGCCAGGCCCAGGCCGCCGCCCATGGCCGCGCCTTCCACCGCGACCACCAGCCACTGGGGCAGGTCGCACAGCGCCTGCAGCAGGCTGCCGAAGCGGCGGTTGAGTGGCACCAGCGGGTCGGGCACCCCGGCATCGAGCGGCTGGCCGATGGCCTTGGTAAAGCCGCCCAGGCTGCCGCCTGCGCAGAAATGCCCGCCTGCACCGCGCAGCACCACGCCGCGCAGTGTGGTGTCGCTCTGGGCGCGTGTGCAAGCGTTCAGCAGGGCGTCCACCAGGGCATCGGTCAGCGCATTGCGGCTGGCCGGGTCGTTCAGGGTCCAGGTCTCGCAGAAAAGGCCGGTACCCAGCGGCGCGCGGTCGATCAGCAGGGCGTCGTGCATGCGGTGTCCTGGCTCAGTGGGCGGCGGGCCGCTTGGCGATGCCCATGGTCTTGGCGAGGATGCCCAGCATCACCTCGTCGGCGCCGCCGCCGATGGAGGCCAGGCGCCCATCGCGGTACATGCGCGAGACCTTGTTCTCCAGCGTGAAGCCCATGCCGCCCCAGAACTGCAGGCAGGTATCGGGCACCTCGCGGTTCAGGCGGCCGGCCTTGAGCTTGGCCATGGAGGCGAGTTCCAGCACGTCCTGCCCGCCCACGTAGAGCTCGCAGGCGCGGTAGGTCAGCGCGCGCAGGGCCTCCACCTCGGTCTTGAGCTCGGCCAGCTTGAACTGCACCCACTGCTGGTCGGCCAGCGCGCCGCCAAAGAGCTTGCGCTCCTGTGCCCACTCTATCGTCCAGCCAATGCAGTTGTTCAGCGCCTCCAGCGTGCTGGAGGCGCACCACAGGCGCTCTTCCTGGAACTGCTGCATCTGGTAGATGAAGCCCTGGCCCTCGGCGCCAATGCAGTAGCGCTGCGGCACGCGCACCTCGTCGAAGTAGAGCAGCCCCGTGTCGCTGCTGTGCATGCCGATCTTGCGGATCTTCTGTGCCACCTCCACGCCCTTGGTGAGCTGGCCGCCAGGGCCGTCGCGCAGGGGCACCATCACCAGGCTCTTGTTGCGGTGCACAGGGCCTTCGCCGGTGTTGACCAGCATGCACATCCAGTCGGCCTGCAGGCTGTTGGTGATCCACATCTTCTGGCCGCTGATCACATAGTCGTCACCATCCTTGCGCGCCGTGGTCTTGATGCCCGATACATCGCTGCCGGCAGCAGGCTCGCTCACGCCGATGCAGCCCACCGTGTCGCCCGCAATGGCAGGGGCCAGAAAGTCGCGCTTGAGCTCCTCGCTGCCGTGGCGCGCCAGTGCCGGGGTGCACATGTCGGTCTGCACACCGATGGCCATGGGCACACCTCCGCAGTGCACGTGGCCCAGCGTCTCGGCCATGGCGACAGAGTAGGAGTAGTCCAGGCCCGAGCCGCCGTATTCCTCGGGCTTGCACAGGCCCAGCAGGCCGAGCTTGCCCATCTTCTTGAAGACCTCGTGCGCAGGGAAGATCTCGGCCGCCTCCCACTCGTCCACATGGGGGTTGATCTCCTCGTCGATGAAGCGCTTGAGGGTCTTCTGGATCTCGCGGTGCTCGTGCGTGAACTGCATGGTTTGTCTCCGTTGATTTTTGTGTGGACCAGTGCAAGAAGGGGATATGCGTCTACATGCGGGCGACCCCGAACTGCATGGGGTGAAGGCTGCGCGCCTGTGCGTCGGCGCAGGTGGCTAGGCACAGGGCCAGCACGGCGCGGGTGTCGCGCGGGTCGATCACTCCGTCGTCCAGCAGCAGGCCGCTGGTGTAGAAGGCATCGGCCTGGGCCTCGAACATGGCCACGATCTTGTCGAACTGGGCCTGCGACTCGGCCGGATCGGGCGTGATGCCTTTGCGCGCCAGCGCTGCCTCGGTCACGATCTGCATGGTGCGTGCGGCCTGCTCGCCGCCCATCACGGCGGTCTTGGCGCCAGGCCAGCTGAACAGGAAGCGCGGTGCATAACCGCGCCCGCACATGCCGTAGTTGCCAGCGCCGAAGCTGGCGCCGCACTGGATGGTGATCTGCGGCACCGTGGCATTGGCCACGGCCTGGATCATCTTGCTGCCGTGCTTGATCATGCCGCCCCGTTCGCTGTCCTTGCCCACCATGAAGCCGGTGGTGTTCTGCAGGTAGACGATGGGGTGGCCGAGCTGGCACATCCACTGTATGAAGTGCGCGGCCTTGTTGGCGCCGGCCACGTCGATGGGCCCGTTGTTGGTGATGAAGCCCACGGGGCGGCCGTCGATGCGGGCCTGCGCGCAGACGGTGGCCATGCCGTAGCGTGCCTTGAATTCGAGCAGCTCGGAGCCATCGACGAGGCGCGCAATCACCTCGCGCATGTCCACGGGCTGGCGCAGGTCATCAGGCATCAGGGCCAGCAGGTCATCAGCAGCCAGCGTCGGGCCTGGGGCCGCAGACGTTGCAGGAGGGTTCGCCCATCCCGATGCCTCGACGATGGCGCGTGCCATGCCAATGGCCTCGCGGTCATCCAGTGCCAGGTACTCGCCCAGGCCCGAGATGCTGGTGTGCATCTCGGCACCTCCCAGTTCCTCCTCGGTGGCGATCTCTCCCGTGGCAGCCTTGAGCAACGGCGGCCCGGCCAGGAAGGCGCGCGAGCGGCCCTGCACCATGATCACCACGTCCGACAGGCCGGGCATGTAGGCCCCACCTGCCGTTCCCGAGCCATGCTGCACGGTGATCACCGGGATGCCGGCTGCCGAGAGCCGCGCCAGGTTGCGGAACAGGCTGCCGCCATGCACGAAGCCCTCGACCCGGTAGCGCATGAGATTGGCGCCCGCGCTTTCGACCAGGTGCACGAAGGGCAGGCGGTTGTGCAGCGCGATCTCCTGCACGCGCAGGATCTTTTCGAGGCCCATGGGCTGGATGGCCCCCGCCTCGATGCCCGAATCGCTGGCCACCACCATGCAGCGCACGCCCGACACCATGCCAATGCCGGCCACGATGCCGCCGCCGGGAACGGATTTGGCCGGGTCTTTCGTGTCCTGCAGATAGCCTGCCAGCGTGGCCAAGGGCAGCCAGGGCGTTCCGGCGTCGAGCAGCAGGGCCACGCGCTGGCGCGGTAGCAATTGGCCGCGCTTGTCGAACTGCGGCAGCGAGCGGGCCGAGGCGGCCGCAGCGCGGTCTTCGAGGGCGCGCAGGGCGTCCAGGCGCGCCAGTTGGGTGCTGCGCCGCCGCTGTACGTCGGGTGCGGAGGCATTGAACCGCGAGGCGAAAGGCGTCATGGCGCCGCCTCCGGTAGCTGTTGCTGCTGCTCTGCAAACACGCGCGGCACTTGCGCGCGGTGAAAGCCCTCGAATGGCCGCACGGCGGGCCGCCGCTGCGTTGCCACATCGGGCACTTGCATGGGCCAGCCCAGGCGCGCTTGGGGCCGTGCGCCATCGACGCGCAGGGTGGTGCCGCTGATGAAGCTGGCCGCAGGGCTGAGCAAAAAGACGATGGCTGCCGAGACCTCGGCTTCGGTGCCAAAGCGCCCCTGCGGCACCGTGTGGCGCATGGCGCGCAGCATGTCGGCGGCGGCGGGCGGGTAGTTGTCCATGCCGCTCGATGCGATGTAGCCGGGCGCCACCGCGTTCACGCGCACGCCGCTGCCGGCCCATTCGAGCGCAGCGGTTTCGGTGAAGCTGACCATGCCGGCGCGCGCTGCGCCGCTGTGCCCCATGCCAGGCATGGAGCCCCACATGTCGGCCACGATGTTGACGATGCTGCCGCCCTGGGCCTGCATCCACTGCCGGTGGCACTCGCGCGCCATCAGGAAGCCGCCGGTGAGGTTGGTGTTCAGCACCGCCTCCCAGCCCTTGGCGGAGATGCTTGCCAGCGGCGCCATGAACTGGCCGCCCGCGTTGTTCACCAGCGCATCGATGCGGCCATGCTCCGCCAGGGCCTGCTGCACCACGATGGCCACGGCCTCTTCGGAGCGGATGTCGCAGGCATGCCAGGAGGCCCGCCCGCCGTCCGCCGTGATCTCGGCCTGCACCGCCTGCAGCTTGTCGGCCTTGCGCCCGACCAGCACCACCTGCGCACCCAGCCGCGCCAGCTCGTGCGCCGTGCAGCGGCCTATGCCCGAGCCGCCGCCGGTGACGATCACCACCTGCCCCACGAGCAGGCCTGGTGCGAACACGCTCTGGTACATGGCTCATGCCTCCCGTATGAACAATGCGAGCGCTTCGCCGGTCAACTCGTCCAGCGACTTGCCACCCTTGGGGGCAAACCACTGCACGGCCCAGTTCAGTGCGCCGAAAAGGAACAGGCGCGCCACGCCCGGGGTGGCCTGCAGTGCGCCCTGCCGTGACAGGGTTTCGAGAGTGGGCATCCAGGCGGCTTCGTAGGCGTCCTTGACGCGGGCGATCCCCTTGCGTTGCGCGGGCGTCAGCGAGCGCCATTCGTACAGCATCACCGGGATGAAGCCGCTGCGCGGGCCGAGCAGTATCTCGAAATGGTGGCGGATCAGCACCTGGAGCTGCTCGCGCGGCGAGGCGTCGAGGGGCAGGGCGGCCAGCGCCTGCTGCTGGCTTTGCAGGGCCATGACCATGCCTTCGTTCATGACCGCGTGGAGCAAGGCGCCCTTGCTTTCGAAGTGGTAGAAGGGCGAGCCGCTGTGCATGCCCGCCGCCGCAGCGATGTCGCGCGTGGTGGTGGCCGCAAAGCCCTTGGTCAGGAACAGCCTGGCCGCGCCGTCCATGAGCTTGCGGCGGCGGTTGCCGTCATCCACTTCTTCGGCGGTCTTGCGCGGGCGGCCGCGCGGGCGCCGGGGTTCTTCTGCCACCCCGACGGCGGTTTTGCGGATGCGGGCGGCAGGCGTGGTAGGGGCTTCAGGAGGGCGGGGAGGCAAGGGACGTTTGCGCCGGACAGCGGGGGTTTCCATGCTCTGCACGATAGCAAAACACTTTATTTTTAGCAAGCAAGTGCTTTGTAAAAATAACGGATCAGGTTGTTGGCGTTCGTGGTTCCGGTGTATGGACAGAGTGCACGGACGAAGCCCACAAAATTGTTCCCAATCGTTGATTCATCCATCAAGTTGAAACAGGCCGCGCTGCAAAAATGGCGGTTTTTGCGAAATCTGTCACGCTTTGTCGGTTTAATGTTCGTAAAAGTGTTCTTTTGCGCATTGGCGGTGATTTGGCACGGCGGCAGTTATCCCCTACGCTCCGCGGTCAATTCAACGAGAGGCTGGTTTCATGAACACATACGGCATTGCCCGCTGGGCGCGTTGCGCAGTGGTCGCCGCGTCCGCAGCCCTGGCGCTTGGTGCGCAGGCACAGGTCATCGATTTCTCCGGCACGCGTGGCGCGGGCGTCAACCAGACGGACGTGCTGCTGGAAAACCTGCGCCTGCTGGTGCCGGTGCCCAACCCGCAGCAGCCGGGCACCACGACCACGGTGGAATCCAACTACAACATCCTGTTCCGCTTCGACCCTGCCACCTTGCACCTGGTGCCGGTGGGGCTGCAGCAGACCGGCGGGTCGGGCTCGGTGCAGTGCGCCACGGCCCAGGTGACGGTGTTCGATGCGTTGCGGGGCGCGAACCAGCCCCTGGCCAATGCGTCGGTGACGCTGGGCACGCGCTCGGCCACCACCAATGCACAGGGCGTGGCCTCTTTCGCGGGGCTGGCACAAGGTTTCTTCACCGTGACCACCACGGCGCCCAACTATTCGCCCGCCAACCAGACGGTGCTGCTCAACTGCTCCGCCCCCAACCAGGTGGCGGTGGCCCTGTCGCCAGCCAGCGGCAGCGCGGGCGGGCTGGCTGCCGGCCAGTTCCGCACCATCCTGACCTGGGGTGAGAACCCGCGCGATCTGGATTCGCACCTGACGGGCCCGGCTGCTAGCGCCAATTCGCGCTGGCATGTGTACTTTGGCGCCAAGACATCCGGCGACATGTGCGCGCTCGATGTGGATGACATCTCGTCCTATGGCCCGGAAACGGTGACCTGCCCGCCCACGGCCAGCGCAGCCAGCGCGCTGCGCCCGGGCGTCTACCGCTATTCGGTGCACCACTATGCGGGCTCTGGCAACCTCGGCACGTCGAATGCCAACGTGCGGCTGGAGCTTTCCAATGGGCAGGCCTATACCTTCACGCCCCCGGCCGCACCCTATACCGGCTCCAACAATGTCTGGACGGTGTATGAGCTGACGGTGCTGGCCGATGGGTCGGTGGGCGTGGCGCCGGTCAATTCGGTGATGGCGAACGTATCGTCTAGCAGCGTGGCCCGCGAACTGCCGATTGCCGAAGGCACCGGCCTGGGCCAGGCGGAGAGCCCTTCAGTGTTCCGGAACCTGGCGAAATAACTGCGCAGGCAGACGCCGCAAGGCGCTTGAAGTGTCCGCGTCCTGCCCAATTCGAGCCCCGGCACCCAAGGTGCCGGGGTTTTTGCATTGCGTCGCGATTGTCTGAGGGGTGACAGATTGTTCTTCGCAACCATGTGGCTCTTCGCCAGGTTTGCAATGCTTTTGATAGCGATGGAGGCAATTTCGGCGAAGTCTTCCAGCAATTTGGCCCTGCTTTTGAGCCCTATGGGTTAGCCTGGCTCACAATCCGTAGTGCCCGTTTAACAGAGACATTTGCAGGGTTAATGCGGCGGCACGCTGGCCACGGTGATAACGTAAGCGCATGAATACACCGAACCAAACCCCTACGCCTTCGCCCTCCGGTCTGGACCCCCAAAAGGTACGCGCAGATCTGGAGAACCTGTTTCGCCAGGCTGTGCCGCAGCCGGGCAAGCCATCTGCCGACAAGCCCGCAGGCAAGTAAGGCACCGAAAACCGCATTCACGCCGCCCATCCGCCTTGCGGATGGGCGGCGTTTGCTTTGGTGGTCTGCACTCCGGTGGGTGATAACTTCGCTGCACCACCGGATGGTGATCATTGGTTTTCTGTATCAACGGCGTGTGGGCGCCGGTGATACAGTGGTGCAGCGATTCACCCTGCGGCCAGATCCTGCCTTTTCACACTGACTTGCTGCCTGCTTCACGGCGGGCTGGGGCGGTTTTGGAAGGAGATGACCACACGCAAGAAAGCCCTGCCATGGCCAACGTCTCCGATCTCCAGCGCATCGTGTACTCCGGCAACCCGCAGGCCGATGCCCTGCTGGACAACCCGTCGCCGTGGAACTTCTTCCCCGATGGCCGCAAGGTGCTTTACTACACGTTTGACGCAAGCCCCGGCAGCGTGGCGGCTTCCGATGCGGGGCGTCCGATCACGGCATTCAACACAGCGCAGCAGCAGGCCACCCGGCAGATACTGCAGCATGCGGCGGCGGTCACGGGCATCGTGTTCACCGAGGTGGGCAGCTCGGCCCAGGCGGACCTCCATTTTGTTGCGACGAATATCCCGGGGGCATCGACGGCGGGATTGGCATCGACGTTCTACAACTACAGCTACAACGGCAGCCAGACGCTGACCCAGCTGAATGCGGAGTCGGTGGTGTACCTGGACAACGTGGAGCATGCCGGCATCAACAACCAGCCCACGGCGGGCGGTGCCGGCTACGAGGTGCTGCTGCACGAGGTAGGGCATGCGCTGGGGCTGGCGCACCCGTTCGACTCCTCGCGGCCGTTGCCATCGGCGCAGGACAACACCAACAACACCGTCATGTCGTACACACGTGCTGGCCCCTACAAGACCACGTTCCAGGCATTTGATCTACTGGCGCTGGACTGGATCTACGGGCGCGATGGCCTGGGCGGGACCTGGGGCATGAATTCCACGAACGGCCCGACGCTGAACTTCGCCAGCCAGCCCAGTGGTACTGCGGGGCCGGACGTGCTTACCAGCACGCAGGCCAGCGAGACATTCAACGGTGCGGGAGGTGTAGACACCTTGGTGGCCCACGGCGCGCGCAGCGGCTACTCGCTCACCCGCAAGGATGGTGGCTGGCAACTGGTGGATGGCACTGCGGGCCGCGATGGTACGGACACCTTGGTGCAGATCGAGCGCGTGCGCTTTTCGGACCGCTCGGTGGCGCTGGACCTGGATGGCGCGGCGGGCACGACGGCGCGCCTGCTGGGGGCGCTGGTCGGTCCGGCAGGGTTGGGCAGCCGCGAACTGGTGGGGGCAGTGCTCAGTGTGGTGGATTCGGGCGCGTCGCAGCTGCAACTGGCGCAGCTGGGCCTGAATGCAGTGCTGGGCGCTTCGGCCACGCCGGAGCAGGTGGTGGCGCTGCTGTTCGGCAACGTGGTGGGGGCGTCGGCCGACGCCTCCACGGTGCAGTCGCTGGCTGGCCTGATCAGATCGGGTGCCTACACCAACGCGTCCTTCACGGTGGCAGTGGCCAACCTGGACATCAATGCGACCCATATCGACCTGGTGGGGCTGAGCACACGAGGGCTCGACTACGTCTGACCACGCCGGGCACCAGATGCCTGCCGCTGGGTTTTCTCCGCCCAGGGTGGCGTGCCTGGGCTCCATCTTGCGTTGCCTGTGATTCAAATCACTCCGACGAGAAGGTGCCTTCGCTTGCGGTAAAAAATTCATATAGGAACTGGTACACTCCGTTTCCTATATGAATTCCCTACTGCGCATTCCGCTCGAAGCGACGCCTGAACAGGTGGAGCGGCTGCGTGCGTTGCAGATGGGGTTTGCCAAGGTGTGCAATGCCATTGCGCCTGTCGTTCGGCAGACCAGGGTGTGGAACAGGGTGGCCTTGCACCACCTGACTTACCGGCCGTTGCGAGAGCAGTTTCCTGAGATGGGCTCACAGATGGTCTGCAATGCCATCTATTCCGTGTCCCGCACGGGGCGCCTGATTTTTCAGCACCCCGCCAGCCCGTTCAATCTTTCGCGCCTGGGGGACAAACCCCTGCCCCTGCTGCAATTTGCAGATACCTGTCCTGTGTACTTCGACCGCCACACCCTGAGCGTCAAGGCGGGGCAGCTGTCGATGTTCACCCTGGACGGTCGCATGCGCTTTCAGCTGGCGCTGCGCACGGAGGACGAAGCGAGCTTTCATGAGAAGAAGCTGCGTGAGATTGTGCTGTCCAGACGGGCAGATGGCGTCTACGAGCTGTCGTTTCTGCTGGGAGATGAGCCCGACGGCAAGGACACCCGGCCGGACACGCCCATGCCTGACGGCGAAATTCCTGAATACATCATGGTCCAAGAGACAGTATGAAACCCAACGCCCCTCCTTCTGAACTGCGCCAAGCCATCTCGTCCTTGCGGCCTTATTTTGTCCGCGCCGGCTGGTTCAGCGTCTTCTCCAGCCTTTTGATCCTGGCACCCTCGGGCTACATGCTGGAGGTGTATGACCGCGTGGTGAACACGCGCAACCATACGACCTTGGTGATGCTTACCTTGATTGTGCTCGGTGCCTATGTGTTGATGGAGGTGCTGGAGTGGGCGCGCAGCGAAGTCATGCGAGCCGCGAGCGTCGAGCTGGATCACTCGCTGAGCAATCGGATCTTTGGTGTGATATTCGATGCGAGCCTGCGTCGCCTGCCAGGTGGCTCGCAGCAGCCGCTCAATGACTTCCGTTCCGTGCGGGACTTTCTGTACTCGCCGGCGCTTCTGGCCGCAATGGAGGCGCCCATTGCACTTGTGATGGCGGTGCTGCTTTTCATGATCAGTCCTGTGCTGGGCTGGACTTCGCTGGTGTTTGGCGTGGTGCAGGTGGCGGTGGCGTGGTTCAACGAGCGCGCCACCAAGCCGCCGCTGATGCAGGCCAATGGCAGCTCCATCGCTGCCCAGCAGTATGCCGATGGCGCCTTGCGCAATGCCGAGGTGATCGAATCCATGGGCATGCTGCGCGACACGCACAAGCGCTGGCTGAACAGGCAGCGCGACTTTTTGCGGCTGCAGGCACTGGCCTCCGAGCGCGCAGGGGGATTTCAGGCACTTTCCAAGCTAGTGCAGAACATCCTGGGCTCGCTGCTGCTCGGGCTTGGGTGCTGGTTGCTGTTGCGCAATGAACTCAACGGCGGTGCGGGGATGATGATCGTTGCATCCATTCTTGGGGGGCGCATGCTCGCTCCGCTGGTGCAGGTGGTTGCCCAGTGGCAGTCAGTGGTCAACGTGCGGGATGCATGGATGCGCCTGGACCAATTGCTGACCGCGCTGCCTGCGCCAATGCAGGGGATGGCCCTGCCCGCGCCGCGCGGCGTGCTGCAGGTGGAGCAACTCATCGCTTCGGCTCCCAACTCTGCCGGCCACATTCTTCGGGGTGTGGGGTTCGCACTGGCTCCTGGTGAGGCGCTCGCCGTGGTCGGCCCCTCCGCCTCAGGCAAAACCACACTGGCACGTCTGCTGGTCGGCTTGTGGCCTGCCGCCGGTGGCAAGGTGCGCCTCGATGGTGCCGACGTGTATACCTGGGCCAAGGCGGAACTGGGCCCTTACATGGGGTACCTGCCGCAGGGCGTGGAGCTCTTCGAGGGCACGCTGGCGGAGAACATCGCCCGGTTCGGCGAGGTGGACATGGTCAAGGTGGAAGCCGCTGCACGCGGTGTCGGCCTGCACGAATTCATTCTGTCCCTGCCGCACGGATATGACAACCCGGTAGGGCCGGACGGGGCAAGGCTTTCGGGTGGTCAACGCCAGCGTGTGGGTCTGGCGCGGGCGCTCTATGGGGATCCCGTATTTGTCGTGCTCGATGAACCCAACTCCAGCCTGGACGAGCAAGGCGATGCCGCGCTGAACCATGCCATTGCGGCGGCCAAGGCTCGCGGCACTACCTTTGTGATCATGACCCACCGCATGAGTGTCCTGGCCGTGGTCGACAAGTTGCTGGTGTTGCGCGATGGCACCCAGCAGGTCTTCGGCCCCCGTGATGAGGTGCTGGCGGCGCTGAACAAGGCCGCGCAGGCGCAGGCCGAGGCACAGGCGCCCGCAGCACAACCTGTTCCAGCTGCACCTGCACTGGCGGCATCCTGATACCCACGCGAGTTCACATTCATGAAGAAAACGGGTTTTTTCCACCGCAGCGAGCTGACTGAGGTCCTGTGGTCCTTTCGGCGGGAGTTCATCGTGGTCGGCATCTTCAGCATGGTGGCCAACCTGCTCATGCTGGCGCCCACGATGTACATGCTCCAGATTTTTGACCGTGTCATGGCCAGTCGCAGCGATCTGACGTTGATCGTGATGTCGCTGATCACACTCTTCCTGTTTCTGGTGATGGCCTTTGCCGAATGGATGCGGTCTCGCGTCCTGGTGCATGCAGGGGTGCGGCTGGACGGAGTGCTTGGCACCCGCGTCTTCAATGCCAGCTTCGAGGCACGCCTGGGCCAGACCGGGGCTTCCGTGGCACGGGCATTCAGCGACCTCATTCAGATCCGCCAGTTCCTCACGGGCAATGGCATCCTGGCGTTCTTCGATATTCCCTGGGCGCCCATTTACCTGGCCGTCTTGTTCTTCCTGCATCCGGTGCTGGGCTACGCGGCGCTGGTTTTTGCAGCAATACAGGGCGCGTTGGCTTGGTTTGGCCATCGCCACACCGTAGCGCCATCGGAAGCCGCGTCCAAGGCGACCGCAGAATCGGGCATGTATCTGCAAAGCAAGCTGCGCAATGCAGAAGCGCTGGAGTCGATGGGCATGGTGCACAACCTGCGTCCCCACTGGAAGGCCCGGCATGACAAGGCGCTGGATCTGCATGGCAGGGCACAGGCGCTGTCGCACCGGATCAGCGCCTGGAGCAAATTCATCCGCTACAGCCAGCAGTCCCTGGCGCTGGGTCTCGGCGCGCTTCTGGTGATCGATGGCCAGCTGTCCCCCGGGGGCATGATCGCGGCCAACGTGCTGATGAGCCGGGCGCTGGCTCCCATCGACATGCTGGTCGGAACCTGGCGCGGCTTCATCGGCGCAAAGGGGGCCTTCGAGCGGCTGGAGTTGCTGCTGAAAGCACATCCCGAGCGCGACCCGGCACTTTCTCGCGTGGCTCCCCAGGGCTCGGTGACTCTGCGCGACGTTGTCGCAACGGCTCCAGGCCGGCCCATGCCCATCCTCAAAGGCGTGAGCACCGCTGTGCAGGCCGGGACTGTCACGGTAGTCCTTGGTCCCTCGGGTTCCGGGAAATCCACATTGGCGCGCTGCCTCATGGGCATCTGGCCGGATGTGTCGGGGGAAGTATTGCTCGACGGGCTGCCCATCGATGGCTGGGACCGCAATGAGTTGGGCCCCCATCTGGGTTACCTGCCGCAGGATATCGAGCTGTTCGAGGGCACGATTGCCGAGAACATCGCCCGCTTCGGCAAGGTCGATCCCGAAAAGGTCATTGCCGCAGCGCGCAGTACAGGCCTGCACGAGATGATCCTGCGCTTCCCCAAAGGGTATGACACCCCCATTGGCGAGGCCGGAAATCTGCTCTCGGGCGGTCAGCGCCAGCGCGTGGGCCTGGCCCGCGCTGTCTATGGGAATCCTGTGCTGGTGGTGCTGGACGAACCCAATGCCAATCTGGATGACGTGGGTGAAGCAGCTCTGGTGCAGAGCGTGCAGCAACTCAAGGCCCGGGGGTGCACCGTGTTCCTCGTGACCCACAGGCCCGGGATTCTGGCGGTTGCTGATCGCCTACTGATCTTGCAGGACGGCGAGGTGCAGGCGGACGGCCCGCGCGATGCAATTTTGAATGCCTTGCGTGCAGCACAGGCTGCTGCGCAATCGCCGCCGCCCGCCGCTGACAAGGGCGGGCTGCAGCCCACGCCCGCCTGAGCCCGCGCTCTGATGGCGTGCACTGTTTTATTGAACCCTCTTTCTGTCGGGTACTGACATGGTCAAATCACTGTTTCCTTTGAATAAAAAGCCGGAGGCTTCGTTCGACGCCGACGAAGCGGCCACGGATTCGCCCGGGAGCTCTTCTCGGCCGGGCCGATTGGGCCTGTGGGCTCTGGCAATTGGCTTTGGTGGCTTTCTGCTGTGGGCCGCCTTTGCTCCTCTGGACGAAGGCGTTCCGGCCGCAGGTATTGTTGCCATCGACACCAAGCGCAAGGCGGTGCAGCACCTGAGTGGCGGCATCGTCAAGGAGGTGCTGGTGCGCGAAGGAGACGAAGTCAAGGAGGGTCAGTTGCTGATCCGCCTGGATTCGGCTGTGGCAAAGGCCAACTATGAATCTGTGCGTCAGCGCTACCTCGGTCTGCGCGCGATGCAGGGGCGATTGCTGGCAGAGCAGGGTGGCCTCGCAAGCATCAGCTATCACGCCGACCTTCAGGCTGCGGCATCGGACCCGCTGATCCGGCAGCAGATGCAGAACCAGGAGCAGTTGTTCATGACCCGGCGCAGCCTGCTGCGCTCCGACCTGCAATCCATCGAAGAAAACATCCAGGGCCAGGAGGGTCTGCTGCAGGCCTATGACGGCATGCTGGCCAGCCGCAAGAGCCAGTTGTCGCTGATCAATGAAGAGTTGGGTAATCTGCGTGGTCTGGTCAAGGAAGGCTATGCACCACGCAACCGCCAGTTAGAGATGGAGCGCATGGTCGCGGACTCCAGCACAGCAATTGCCGACTTGGTGGGCAATACGATCCGCGGTCGCCGCGCTATTGGCGAGTTGCGCCAGCGTGCCATGTCACGCCAGCAGGAGTACCGCAAAGAAGTGGAAACCCAGTTGGCCGAGGTCAGCCGCGAAGTGCTGTCGGACAACGAAAAACTGCATGCTGTCACTGATGACCTGGGGCGCACCGAAATCAAGGCGCCTGCATCCGGCCAAGTGGTGGGCCTTGCTGTCCAGACTGTGGGCGGCGTTATTTCGCCGGGTCAAAAGCTCATGGACATCGTCCCCAAGGATGCCTCGCTGCTGCTGGAGGCGCATGTGGCTCCGCACCTGATTGACCGCGTGCGTTCCGAGTTGCCGGTGGATGTGCGGTTCTCGTCCTTTGCCCATTCGCCCCAATTGGTGGTGGGGGGCAAGGTGGTTTCAATCTCCGCCGATTTGCTGGTCGAGCCGCAAACCAATGTCAGCTATTACCTGGCGCGCATCCAAGTGACGCCCGAAGGCCTCAAGAAATTGGGTACGCGCCAATTGCAACCGGGCATGCCTGTGGAGGTCATCTTCAAGACTGGCGAACGCTCGATGCTGACCTACCTGCTGCACCCGCTGACCAAGCGGCTGGCGGCGTCCATGACCGAGGAGTGATGCAATGACTTTGCAATATGCCATCCTGCCTGCGGGCAGCGCCCGGCGCGGATATGCATCCCGCCTGACCTGCATGGCCGCTGCCGTGGCCGGGCTGCTGGCGGCCGCGCCCGCCTGGTCCATCGACCTGCGCCAGGCCTATGAAGCCGCGCTGGCCAACGATGCGACCATCCGCTCCTCGCGTGCCGCGGCCGATGCCAACCGCGAGCAACTGCCCCAGGCGAAGGCGCAGCGGCTGCCCAACGTTTCTTTCACTGCGGGCCGCAACAAGAACGACCTCACCAGCGAAACCCAGAACATTCTGGGTCAGCCGGTCACGACAGATAACAAGTACTACAGCGGCAACCAGGGGCTGACCATTCGCCAGCCGCTGTACCGCCCGTTCATCGGCGCGCTGGTCAAGCAGGCCGAGGCGGTGGTGAAGGATGCGGATGCCACGCTGGAAAGCGCCGAGCAGAGTCTCGTGGTGCGTGTGGGCGAAGCCTACTTCGAAGCCCTGCTGGCCGAGGAGCAACTCGCTCTTGTCAGCTCGCAGAAAAGCACCTACACCACCCAGCTCGATGCGGCCAAGAAGGGCTTTGCGGCAGGCAGTGGCACGCGCACCGACATCGACGAGGCCCAGGCCCGGCTGGACCTGACCTATGCGCAGGAGCTCGAAGTCCAGCAGAACGTGGAGTTCACCCGCCGCAAGCTGGAGACCATCACGGGGCAGCCGCTGGGCACCCTAGCGCGGCTGGATCTGGCGCGTTTCACGCCAGGGGCGCCCACTCCCAGCCTGGTGGAAGACTGGATTGCCCGTGCCGAGCAGGCCAGCCCTGATGTGAAGGCCCTGCGAGCGCGGCTGGAGGCCTCGACCTTCGAGATCGACAAGGCCAAGGCCGGGCACAAGCCTACGCTGGATGCGGTGGCGCAGTGGTCGCGCAACAGCAGCGACAGCGTGACCAACGTGAATTCGCGCTATGACAACAAGTCCATAGGCTTGCAACTGACCGTTCCGATCTATTCCGGTGGCTATGTCAACTCCACGGTGCGCCAGGCGGTCGCCAGTGCAGAGCGGGCCCGTGAGCTGCTGGAGGCCACGCGCCTGGATCTGAGCGTGCGGGTGCACCGCGAATTCCGCGGAATGACCGAGGGCGTACTGCGCATCAGCGCCCTGGAGCAAGCCGTGCGCTCGGCCGAGCAGGCCGTGCTGTCCAACCAGATGTCGTTCAAGGCCGGCGCCCGCACCACGCTCGACGTGCTGAATGCCGAGCAGCAAAAGACCACGGCGCTGCGCGATCTGGCCCAGGCCCGGTACTTGTACGTGGCCTCGCGCCTGCGTCTGCAATCCCTGGCGGGGGACGAGCGTGCGGCCAGCGTATCGGAAATCAATGCCTGGCTGGCCCTCTGACCCGCAGCCGTAGACCCGTAAATGCCTCGCATGCCGGTGGTCGCTGGCAAGTGGGAGAGGCTCGTCGCGGCGTGCCTCATCCGAAGCGAGACGCATTTCTGTTGTGTGGTGCACGGACGGATTGTGTGACCGGCGGCACGCCGGGGTACATGAGGTTACGCAACGACACGGTCCCTGCAGTTACGATTGGCGCCTCATGATCTGGTTGTCCGTGGTGGGTTTTCTGGTGGCGGCGATGGCTGCAGGGTTCGTCGTACGCTGGGTGCGGGGTCATGCATCTGCGTATGGCAATGGCATGCCCCAGCGTTTCCACATGGGGGACGTACCGCGGTTGGGGGGCGCAGCCTTGCTGCTGGGCCTGGCAAGCGCCTGGGGCCTGGGCATGCTGCAGTCCTTCCTGGGCGACCCGGGTTCCTTGCGGCTCGGTTGGTGGGTTGGCAGTTGGTTGCTGGTGCTCTTGCCCGCCGTGCTCGGCGGCATTGCCGAAGACATGACCCAGCGGCTGGCCGTGCGCTACCGCCTGGCGCTGACCGGCGCCTCGGGGCTCCTGGCCATCTTCCTGCTGGATCTTTCCGTTCCCCGCATCGGTTTGCCCTGGGTTGACATGCTGCTATCGGCCTGCCCCTGGCTGGGCCTGGCCATCGTGGTGCTGGCCGTGGCGGGCCTGCCCCATGCCTTCAACATCATCGACGGTTACAACGGCCTGGCCGGCATGGTCGCCATCATCGTCTGCCTGGCCCTGGCGCACGTGGCCCTGCAGGTCGGGGACCGCTCCCTGGCGGCGCTACTGGTCACAACCGCCGCCGCCACAGGGGGCTTCCTGGTGTGGAACTACCCGCGAGGCATGCTGTTTGCCGGCGATGGCGGGGCCTATGTATGGGGCGTCGTCATTGCCCTGGCCAGTATCTCCCTGGTACAGCGCAATGCCGATGTCTCTCCCTGGTTCCCCATGCTGCTCTTGATCTACCCGGTTTGGGAGACCGTGTTCTCGATCTACCGCAAGGCGGTTCGCGGCGTTTCGCCCGGGGTGGCCGACGCCCTGCATTTCCACCAACTGATCTACCGGCGCATCGTGCGCGGGGTGTTCCACGACGACGAGTCGCGCCGCGTGCTCATGCGCAACAACCGCACCTCGCCCTATCTGTGGGGCTTCACGCTGCTCACCGTGGTGCCCGCTATCCTGTTCTGGAACAACACCTTGGTGCTGATGGGTTTCTGCTGGCTTTTCGTCATCAGCTACGTGGTGGCCTATCTGGCCATCGTGCGCTTCAAGGTACCTGACTGGCTGCGTAGATAGCCGGCTGGCCCCTGAGACGCTTCGCGTCTTCCCCGGGGGCTTTGCAAGGGGTGTGGCATGGGCCGCGCCAGTTCCTTGGACGGCGCGCAGGCACTGCTTGCCAGACCGGCCCGCGAATGCGGCACAATTTGCGCATCCTCGTTTTCTCTTGATGGCACGCCCCCATGACCGATCTTCTCTCGATTGCGCCCCGCGACAAGGCTGAAATACTGGCCCAGGCGCTGCCCTATATCCGCAAGTTCCATGGCAAGACCATTGTCATCAAGTACGGCGGCAACGCCATGACCGACCCGGCCCTGCAGGCCGACTTCGCCGAAGACGTGGTGCTGCTCAAGCTCGTGGGCATGAACCCTGTGGTGGTCCACGGTGGCGGTCCCCAGATCGAGACGGCCCTGAACCGCCTGGGCAAGAAGGGCGAGTTCATCCAGGGCATGCGCGTGACCGATGCCGAAACCATGGAAGTGGTGGAGTGGGTGCTGGCCGGCGAAGTACAGCAGGACATCGTGGGCCTGATCAACCAGGCCGGCGGCAAGGCCGTAGGCCTCACCGGGCGCGATGGCGGCATGATCCGCGCGCAAAAGCTCAAGCTGCTCGATACCAAGGACCCGAGCATCGAGCACGACGTGGGCCAGGTGGGCGACATCCTCTCCATCGACCCCAGCGTGGTCAAGGCACTGCAGGACGATGCCTTCATCCCCGTGATCAGCCCCATCGGCTTCGGCGAAAACAACGAGAGCTACAACATCAATGCCGACGTGGTCGCCAGCAAGCTGGCCACCGTGCTCCAGGCCGAGAAGCTGATGCTCCTGACCAACACCCCCGGTGTGCTGGACAAGCAGGGCAAGCTGCTCACCGACCTGACGGCGCGCGAGATCGACGCACTGTTTGCCGACGGCACCATCTCCGGCGGCATGCTGCCCAAGATCGCCGGCGCATTGGACGCAGCCAAGGCCGGCGTGCACGCCGTGCACATCATCGACGGCCGCGTACCCCATGCCATGCTGCTTGAGATCCTGACCGACCAGGCCTACGGCACGATGATCCGCAGCCATTGATGGTCCTGGTGACGGAATGAGACTGCTGCTGGTCGAAGACGACGTGATGGTGGCCAGCGGCATCAAGCTGGGGCTGTCTGACGCCGGCTACGCGGTGGACTGGGTTGGCAGCGGCGAGCGCGCCGAAGAGGTGCTGCGCGTCGAATCCTTCGATGCGGCCATCATCGACATCGGCCTGCCCGCCATGGACGGGCTCGAGCTCACGCGGCGCCTGCGCCGCCCGGACATGGCCAGCCCTTCGATGCCCGTGCTCATCCTCACTGCGCGCGATGCCCTGCATGATCGGGTGCAGGGGCTGGATCTGGGGGCCGATGACTACATGGTCAAGCCCTTCGAACTGCCCGAGCTGCTGGCGCGGCTGCGCGCCCTGCTGCGCCGCTCGCAGGCTGCCACCACCGCCGTGCTCAGCTTCGGGCCCCTGGAGCTCGATACGGCAGGCCGGCGCGCCAGCATCCGCTCCGATACCGGTGAGCAGGTGATCGAACTCGGTCCGCGCGAATGGACGGTGCTGGAGTACCTGCTCATCAATGCGCCCAAGCCCGCCAGCAAGGACAAGCTGCTGCAGGCGCTCACCGGCTGGGACAAGGAGATCACGCCCAACGCGGTCGAGGTGTATGTCTCCCGCCTGCGTGGCAAGCTGGAGCCGCATGGCGTGGCCCTGCGCTCCATCCGGGGGTTCGGTTACCGGCTCGAACTCCAGGCCGGCTGAACCCCTTCTTTCACAGCCCCGACCATGGAACCCCGGCTCCCTCCTGCGCGTCGGCCCGGGCTGCGTGCCATGACCTCGGACCTGCGCAACCGCTTGCTGCTGCTGCTGGTGCTGCCCCTGTGCGCGCTGGCGACCATCGGCGTCTGGCTGGACTACCGCTCGGCGGACGAGGCCGCCGGCCAGCACGACCAGCGCCTGCTCAGGCTGCTGCCCGCCCTGTCCGATTCGGTGCTGGCCCCGGCCATTCGCGACAACGATCCGCCCCTGCTGCTGCTGGCCCCGCCGCTGGAGGACTTTCTGCGCCAGAACGCGGGCTTCTCGGGCTACAGCGTGCGCGACCCTGCGGGCAAGCTGCTGCTGGGCGACGACTGGGTGCACAGCGCCGTGCCCACCACCCAGGCGCCCGAGTTCCACAGCATGGAGTACGGCGGCGTGACCTACCGCGTTGCCGTGCAGCGCGGGCGCACGGGGGCCGGCGAGATGGTGGTGGCCCTGGCCGATGGTTCCGACCCGCGCCAGCAATGGGCCCAGCAACTGCTGCTGCGCGTGCTGCTGCCCAACCTGGTGCTGGTGGCCGCCGCCGCGCTGGCCATCCACTGGGCTGTGCGCCAGGCCTTCAAGCCGCTGGTGGACCTGGCCGAAGCCGTGGAGCACCGCTCGCCGCGCGACCTGAGTCCCATCGACGAAGCCTCCTCGCCGTCCGAGGTGCGGCCGCTCGTGCACTCGCTCAACCGCCTGTTCGCCCTGGTCAATGCCCAGGCCGAAGGGCAGCGCCGCTTCGTGGCCGACGCCGCACACCAGCTGCGCACGCCGCTCGCAGGCCTGCAGGCCCAGGTCGAGGCCTGGGCCATGATGGCCAAGGCGGCTGCGCCCCAGCGGCAGCCATCGACTGGCCTGGACAAGAAGGGCCCCGTGTCCACCGACGGCCGTACCCAGGGCGCCATCGTGCTGGGCGTGGACCAGATCGAGAAGCTGCGCAATGCCACGCGCCGCACCTCGCAGCTGGCGCACCAGTTGCTCGCCCTGTCGCGCGCCGATGCGCGCAGCCTTGATGCCCAGCAGCCGCAGCGCGTGGACCTCAAGGACCTGTGCGAGACCCTGCTCGAAACCTTTCTCGACCCCGCCACCGGCAAGGGCCTGGACCTGGGCCTGGAGGTGCAACCCGTGCACGTCACGGGTCACGGCTGGCTGCTGCGCGAGTTGCTGTCGAACCTGGTGGACAACGCCATCAAGTACACCCCGCCCTCGGGCATTGTCACGATCCGCTGCGGCATGCGCCAGGGCAAGAGCGGGCCGCCGCGCGTTTTTCTGCAGGTGGAAGACGACGGCCCCGGCGTACCCGATGCCGAGCGCACCCGGGTGATGCAGCGTTTTTACCGGGTGCCGGGCACGGTGGGGGAGGGCACGGGCCTGGGCTTGGCGATTGCCGACGAGATCGCCCGCGTACACCGCGCCTCGCTGACCCTGAGCACCGGCGTGCAAGGCCGTGGCCTGGTGGTGACTGTGGTGTTTCCGCTCTAGCGGGGCTGCTTGCCTGGGGCTCCCCAGGGGCTGTGCGAGAATCATTTCCATACATGATTTACGCCCTGCCGCAGACTGGGCATGCTGTTACCCCGGCATGCGTTCCAGGTGGTGGGGACCACAGGCCCCAGGGCTCTGGGGCTGCCAGCCCCGGGGCGTACTCACTTCCTCTTTGCGCATGTCCGATCTTTTCACGCCTCCCGAGCCAGCCAGCACCGCCGATGCAGGGGACAGCCCTGCCGCGCGCAAGCGGCCCAAGCCCGGTGAGCGCCGGGTGCAGATCCTGCAAATGCTGGCCACCATGCTGGAGCAGCCGGGGGCGGAGCGCATCACCACCGCCGCACTGGCGGCACGGCTGTCCGTCAGCGAGGCCGCGCTGTACCGCCATTTCGCCAGCAAGGCGCAGATGTTCGAGGGGCTGATCGACTTCATCGAGCAGTCCGTGTTCACACTCGTGCAGCAGATCACGGGTCGCGACGTGCCCGATCCGGACCAGCCGGCCGAAGTGGGCCTGCGCCAGACGGCCCGCATCGTCGCGGTGATTTTGCAGTTCGGCGAGCGCAATCCGGGCATGGTGCGTGTGATGGTGGGCGATGCGCTGGTGTTCGAGCACGAGCGCCTGCAGCAGCGCATGAACCAGTTCTTCGACCGCATCGAGTCCACGCTGCGCCAGTGCCTGCGGCCGGCCAGCGCAGCATCCGCCACGCCCACGGTCGACGCCCAGGTGGCCGCCAGCGTGCTCACCGCGTTTGCGCTGGGGCGCCTGCAGCGCTATGCGCGCTCGGGCTTTCGCCGCATGCCCACCGAACACCTCGACGCCAGCCTGGCGCTGATGATCCAGAAGTAAGCGCCATTGGCGCAGCGCCCGCAGGTCGCTGCGGTGCAACAGAGTTTTGGTGCGGTCTCCCTATTTTTGGAGAGGCTTTTGGCGGTGGGGCGAATTTGCTGCAGAATAGTACGAACGTTCGTTTTTATTTGCACGCATGCCCGCCACCTCCGACTCTCCTGCGGTCACCCGCATCCCCCGCGCCCGCAGCGGTACGGGGCGCGCCCTGCAAAAAGGCCAGCATACCAAGGCGGTCATCGTCGAGGCGGCGCTGGGTCTGGCCACGCACATCGGGCTTGAAGGCCTGTCGATTGGCGCACTTGCCGACGTGACGGGCATGAGCAAGTCGGGCGTGTTCGCCCACTTCGGCTCGCGCGAGGAGTTGCAGATCTCCGTCATCCGCGAATACCACACGCGCTTCGAGCAGGAAGTGTTCTACCCCGCCATGTCGGCGCCGCGCGGCGTGGGCCGCCTGAGTGCATTGTTCGACAACTGGATGAAGCGCACCTCGATCGAGATAGATTCGGGCTGCATCTACATCAGTGGCGCGGTCGAGTTCGATGACCGCAACGGCCCCGTGCGCGACGCGCTTGCCAGCTCGGTCCTCACCTGGCTGGCCGCCATGCGCCGGGCCATCGAACAGTGCAAGGAGTGCGGTGAGCTGCGCCCTGACACCAATGAGGAGCAGATGCTCTTCGAGATCCACGGCCTGATCCTCGCGCTGCACTACGAGGCGCGCTTTCTGCGAACCCCCGGCTCCATGGCGCGCTCCGTCACGGGCTTTCGCAACATCCTGGCGCGCTACAGCGCGCAGGCATCCGCACCTGTGGCCGCAGCACCCGCTGCGGCACGCCGCAAAGTTTCCAACCAAACCACCATATCCAAGGAGTAACCCCCATGCCCAGCTATACGCCGCCCCTGCGCGACATGCAATTCGTCATGCACGAAGTGCTCAAGGTCAGCGACGAACTGAAGGCCCTGCCGGCCCATGCCGAGGTGGATGTGGACACCATCAATGCCGTGATCGAAGAAGCCGGCAAGTTCGCTGCCGAGGTCATCTTCCCGCTCAACATCAGCGGTGACACCGAAGGCTGCGTGCTGGACAAGGCCACGCATGAGGTGAAGACCCCTACGGGCTTCAAGGACGCCTACGCCAAGTACGTCGAAGGCGGCTGGGCGGCTCTTTCCTGCGACCCCGCCTACAGCGGCCAGGGCCTGCCGTTCGTGCTCAACCAGTGCCTGTACGAGATGATGAACTCGGCCAACCAGGCCTGGACCATGTACCCCGGCCTGTCGCACGGCGCCTATGAGGCACTGCACGCGCACGGCACCGACGCGCAAAAGGCCCTGTACCTGCCCAAGCTCACCAGCGGCGAGTGGACCGGCACCATGTGCCTGACCGAACCCCACTGCGGTACCGACCTGGGCCTGCTGCGCACCAAGGCCGAACCCCTGGCCGACGGCAGCTACAAGATCACCGGCAACAAGATCTTCATCTCGGCCGGCGAGCACGACATGGCCGCCAACATCGTCCACCTGGTGCTGGCACGCCTGCCCGATGCGCCCAAGGGCAGCAAGGGCATCAGCCTGTTCGTGGTGCCCAAGTTCAACATCAATGCCGATGGCTCGCTGGGCGAGCGCAACCCGATCTTCTGCACCGGCCTGGAGCACAAGATGGGCATCCATGGCAACGCCACCGCGCAGATCGCCATCGACGGCGCCATCGGCACCCTGGTGGGTCAGCCCAACAAGGGCCTGGCCGCCATGTTCGTGATGATGAACGCCGCCCGCCTGGGCGTGGGCAACCAGTCGCTGGGCCTGACCGAAGTGGCCTACCAGAACGCCCTGGCCTACGCCAAGGACCGCATCCAGATGCGCAGCCTGTCGGGCACCAAGGCCAAGGACAAGGATGCCGATCCGATCATCGTGCACCCCGACGTGCGCAAGATGCTGCTCACGGCCAAGGCCTATGCCGAAGGCGGCCGCGCGCTGCAGATCTTCTGCACGCTGCTGCTGGACAAGGCCCACGGCCACGCCGACGAGAAGGTGCGCAAGGACTCCGAGGAGCTCGTGGCCCTGCTCACGCCCATCGTCAAGGCCTTCATCACCGACAACGGCCACATTGCCACCAATGCGTGCATGCAGGTCTTCGGCGGCCATGGCTTCATCAAGGAATGGGGCATGGAGCAGTATGTGCGCGACAACCGCATCAACATGATCTATGAAGGCACCAACACCATCCAGTCGCTGGACCTGCTGGGCCGAAAGATCCTGGGCAACAACGGCGCCTCGCTCAAGAAGTTCGGCAAGCTGGTGGGCAAGCTGGTCGAGGAAGAAGGCGTGAACGAGAAGATGGCCGAGTTCATCAACCCCGTCGCCTATCTGGCCGACCAGATGACCAAGTTCACCACCGAGATCGGCTTCAAGGGCCTGCAGAACCCCGACGAAGTGGGTGCTGCCGCTGTGGACTACCTGCGCGTGGCTGGCCATCTGGTGTTCGGCTACCTGTTCGCCCGCATGGCCCAGGTCGCCCTGCGTGAGATCGCTGCCGGCAACACCGACCCGTTCTACCAGGCCAAGCTGCAGACAGCACGCTTTTACTTCGCCAAGCTCTTCCCCGAGACGGCGACGTTGATGCGCACGGCCCGCGCCGGCAGCAAGGTGCTGATGGACACCGACCTGGCCCTGGCTTGAGTCGCTGGCCTTCGGATCCCGACCTCTTGAACTACGGAGCAGCGTCCATGTACAAAGCAGCAACAGCCGCCCTTGCGTTCGTCGCCCTCGCGGCACCGGCCTGGGCGCAGATGACGCCCGAAGGCCTGTGGCGCAACGTTGACGACAAGACCGGCGAGGCCAAGGCCGAGATCCGCATCCGCGACGCGGGTGGCGGTGCCCTGACCGGCGTGCTGGAAAAGCGCCTGGCCAAGGACGCCAAGCCCGACGAGGTGTGCGCGGAGTGCAGCGATGACCGCAAGGGCAAGCCGCTGCTGGGCCTGGAGCTCATCCGCGGCGCCAAGAAGGCCGATGGCAAGGACGTGTGGGAGGGCGGCAAGATTCTCGACCCAGAGAACGGCCGCAACTACACGCTGCGCATGGCACCCATCGAGGGCGGCAAGAAGCTCGAGGTGCGCGGCTCCATCGGCCCCTTTGGCCGCACGCAGACCTGGGTGCGGGTCCAGTAAGCAAAGAAAGACAACCGCACGCACCGGCCCCTGCCGGCGTGTGCAACAACGGAGGCGCCACGACGCTGCCGCCCCCCAGGAGAAATACCGATGTCAAGATTCCAAGTGAAGAAAGTCGCCGTGCTGGGCGCGGGCGTGATGGGCGCGCAGATCGCTGCGCACCTGGTCAACGTCAAGGTGCCCGTGGTGCTGTTCGACCTGCCGGCCAAGGAAGGCCCGAAGAACGGCATCGTCACCCGTGCCGTCGAAGGCCTCAAGAAGCTCAAGCCCTCGCCCCTGGGCGTGGCGGACGACGCCGCGCTGATCGGCCAGGCCAACTACGAAGAGCACCTGGAGCAACTGCGCGACTGCGACCTCATCATCGAGGCCATTGCTGAGCGCATGGACTGGAAGCTCGACCTGTACAAGAAGATCGCGCCCTTCGTCGCGCCGCATGCCATCGTGGCATCGAACACCTCGGGCCTGTCGATCACCAAGCTTTCCGAGGCGCTGCCCGAGAGCATCAAGCCGCGCTTTTGCGGCATCCACTTCTTCAACCCGCCGCGCTACATGGTGCTGGTGGAGCTGATCAACACGCCCACGACCTCGCCCGAAGTGCTCGACCAGCTCGAAGCCTTCGTCACCAGCGGCCTGGGCAAGGGCGTGGTGCGCGCCCACGACACGCCCAACTTCGTGGCCAACCGCGTGGGCATTGCCGGCATGCTGGCGACCATGAAAGAAGTCGAGAACTTCGGCCTGACCTACGACGTGGTGGACGATCTCACGGGCAAGAAGCTCGGCCGCGCGTCGAGCGGCACCTTCCGCACCGCCGACGTGGTGGGCCTCGACACCATGGCCCACGTCATCAAGACGCTGCAGGACAACCTGGACGACAAGAGCGACCCGTTCTACGCCAGCTTCGGCACGCCCGCCGTGCTCCAAAAGCTGCTGGAACTGGGCAACCTGGGCCAGAAGGCCAAGGCCGGCTTCTACAAGAAGGTCGGGCGCGACGTGCTGCGCTTTGACCTGGAGAGCGAAGAATACGTGCCCGGCGGCCAGAAGGCCGACGAGGTGTACGGCCGCATGCTCCGAAAGCCCGCTGCCGAGCGACTGCGCCTGCTGCGCAATGCCGAAGGCGCGCAGGGCCAGTTCCTGTGGGCCATCCTGCGCAACAGCTTCCATTACGCCGCAGTGCACCTTGGCACCATCGCCGACAATGCGCGCGACGTGGACCAGGCCATGCGCTGGGGCTTCGGCATGAAGCAAGGCCCCTTCGAGCTGTGGCAGGAAGCCGGCTGGCTCGACGTGGCGAAGATGATCCAGGAAGACATCGACGCCGGCAAGGCCCTGTCCAAGGCGCCGCTGCCCGAGTGGGTGTTCAAGGGCCCCGTGGCCGAGGCCGGTGGCGTGCACACCGCACAGGGCTCGTGGAGCGCATCGGCGCAGAAGTTCATCGCGCGCCGTGCGCTGCCCGTGTACGAGCGCCAGCACTTCCCCGAGAAGCTGCTCGGTGAGGCGTTGCCCGACTTCGCCACCGCCGGCACCACGCTGCACGAGGACGACGCCATCCGCCTGTGGACGCTGGAAGGCGCGGACCGCGCGCCCGGCACCGGCATCGTGATCGCCAGCATCAAGACCAAGATGCATGCCATCAGTCCCGACGTGGCCGAAGGCCTGGCCCAGGCCGTGGACATCGCCGAGAAGGACTACGAAGGCGTGGTGATCTGGTCGGGCGACGAACCCTTCAGCGCCGGTGCCGACCTGCAGGCCATGCTGCCCGCCTTCATGGTGGCCGGCGTGAGCGCCATCGAAGGGGCAGAAGCCGAGCTGCAGAACACCATGCTGCGCATCCGCTATGCCAACGTGCCGGTGGTCGCTGCCGTGCGCGGCCTGGCACTGGGCGGTGGCTGCGAGCTGGCCGTGCACTCGGCCCGCCGCGTGGTGCACATGGAGAGCTACATCGGCCTGGTCGAAGTCGGCGTGGGTCTGGTGCCGGGTGCCGGCGGCCTGACCTACATCGCCCGCCGCGCGGCCGAGAACGCCGCCACCTCCACGGGCAAGGACATCCTGCCCTTCCTGACCGAAGGCTTCACCGCTGCGGCCATGGCCAAGGTGGGCACCAGCGCGCTCGAATCGCGCAAGCTCGGCTACCTGCTTGACAGCGACGTGATCGTGCCGCACAAGGACGAGCTGCTGTTCGTGGCCATCAACGAGGCCAAGTCCCTGGCCAAGGGCGGCTGGCGTGCGCCCGCCAAGCGCTTGTTCCCGGTGGTCGGCCGCAGCGGCATCGCCACCATCAAGGGCTCGCTGGTCAACATGCGCGACGGTGGCTTCATCAGCCAGCACGACTTCCACATCGCCAGCCTGATCGCCGAAGTGGTCTGTGGCGGTGACGTGGATGCCGGCACCCTGGTGAGCGAGGAGTACCTGATGACGCTGGAGCGCAAGGCGTTCTGCGCGCTCATCGAGCACCCCAAGACGCAGGAGCGCATCCTCGGGATGCTGTCCACCGGCAAGCCCGTGCGCAACTGATGGATCAGGCCACCATGAGCGAATCCAACCGCGCCCCGAACAAGCTGCAGCGCTCGCTGATGCGGCTGGACGAAGCCCCGGCCTTCATGCGCGGCTTCGTGCAGAACATCATCCTGCGCCGCGCAGTGCCCTTCACGGGCACGGCCGGGGTGAAGTTCGTGTCGCTCACGCCCGAACGGGTCGAGGTGCACCTGGCCAACGACCACCGGGTACAGAACCACATCGGCGGCGTGCACGCCTCGGCCATGAACCTGCTGGCCGAGACGGCCACGGGCATGGTCGTGGGCATGAACGTGCGCGACGACTGCATCCCGCTGGCCAAGGAGCTCAGCATGGCCTTTCGCAAGCGCGCCACGGGCGGCCTCAAGGCCGTGGCCGTGCTCAGCGCCGAGCAGCGCGCCGCCATGCAGGCCAGTGACAAGGGCGAGGTCCAGGTCGCCGTCACCGTGACCGATGAGGCCGGCGCCGAGCCGGTCGAATGTGCATTTACCTGGGCCTGGATTCCCTCCAGCCGCCCAGCCAAGAATTGAAGGAGTTTCACCACCATGGCCAAACAAGTCCAGGAAGCCTACATCGTTGCTGCCACGCGCACGCCCATCGGGCGTTCGCACCGCGGCTTCTTCCGCAACACCCGGCCTGACGACCTGCTGGCGACCACGCTCAAGGCAGCGCTGGCCGCAGTGCCCGGCCTTGATCCCAAGGCCATCGAGGACATCATCTGCGGCTGCGCGATCCCCGAAGCCCAGCAGGGCCTGAACGTGGCGCGCATCGGCGCCGTGTTGGCCGGCCTGCCCACCAGCGTGGGTGGCATCACCGTCAACCGCTTTTGCGCATCGGGCCTGTCGGCCGTGCAGATGGCGGCCGACCGCATCCGCGTCGGCGAGGCCGACGTGATGATCGCCGCCGGTGTGGAAAGCATGAGCATGGTGCCCATGATGGGCAACTCGCCCTCGCTGTCGCCCTCGATCTTCGAGCGCGAAGGCGATGTGGGCATTGCCTACGGCATGGGCCTCACGGCTGAGAAGGTGGCCCAGCAGTGGAAGGTCAGCCGCGACGCGCAGGACGAGTTTGCGCTGCAGTCGCACTTGAAGGCCCTGGCCGCGCAGAAGGCGGGCTACTTCGCCGACGAAATCACGCCCATCGAAGTGACCGACCGCACGGCCAACCTCGAAACCGGCGAGTCGATCGCCAAGAGCCGCACCGTGAGCCTGGACGAGGGCGCCCGCCCCGACACCACCCTCGAAGGCCTGGCCAAGCTCAAGACGGTGTTCGCCGCGCGCGGCTCCGTCACGGCCGGCAACAGCTCGCAGACCAGCGATGGCGCCGGTGCGCTGATCCTGGCCAGCGAGGCCGCCGTGAAGCGCTTCGGCCTGACGCCGCTGGCGCGCTTCGTGAGCTATGCCGCCAAGGGCGTGCCGCCGCACATCATGGGCATCGGCCCGATCGAGGCGATCCCTGCGGCGCTGCGCTACGCCGGCCTCAAGCACGAGGACATCGACTGGTTCGAACTGAACGAAGCCTTTGCGGCGCAGTCGCTGGCGGTGATGAACACGCTGGGGCTCGATGCATCGAAGGTCAACCCGATGGGGGGCGCCATTGCGCTGGGGCATCCGCTGGGGGCGACGGGGGCGATCCGCTCGGCCACGGTGGTACATGCGCTCAAGCGCAACAAGCTCAAGTACGGCATGGTGACCATGTGCGTAGGCATGGGACAGGGAGCCGCCGGCATCTTCGAATCTGTTTGATGTTGGCTGGCTACCGAGCGGGCGATCTGCGTCGTTGGGCGGTGCTCGCCATCCTCACGTACTTCAAGTACGTTCCGGTGGCTCCGCTCCGTCCGCCTAGCAGCTCATCCCGCTCGCTACGCCCTTGAGGGCGGGGTTTGAAGAGCGGGATTGTTTGAAGTGTTTTCCATTGAACCGGCGCAGATCGGTCTTCACAGGAGACGGACATGGACAAGCAGACTTTGCAGGTGGTTGGCGGGGTGCCGTTGGCGCTGCGCGTGTACGAGCCCGAGGGCGGTGTTGCCGCTCGCGCCAGCGTCGTGATTGGCGGGGCCATGGGGGTGCGGCAGGCGTTTTATGAAGCGTTTGCGCGCTGGTTGGCGCAGCAGGGGTTTCGGGTCACCACGTTCGACTACCGGGGGCATGGGGATTCGCTGCAGGGTCCTATGCGGGCCGTGAAGGCGGATCTGTTCGACTGGGCGCAGGACTACGAGGCCGTGATTTCGGCTGCCAAGGCGGCGCTGCCTGCGTCGCCGCTGTACCTGCTGGGGCACAGCCTGGGTGCACAGTTGCCGGGGCTGTTGCGCAACCCGGCGCAGGTCGATGGGCTGCTCAGCGTGGCGGCGGGCAGTGGGTACTGGCGCGACAATGCGCCGCAGCTCAAGCGCATCGTTCCATATTTCTGGTGGGTGCTGGTGCCGCTGGCCACGCGGCTGTGCGGTTATTTTCCGGGGCGCACGCTCAAGAAGGTGGGCGACCTGCCGGCCGGCGTGATCATGCAGTGGCGCCGCTGGTGCCTGAACCCGGCCTACAGCGTGGGGGCCGAAGGGGCTGCCGTGGCGCAGAGCTATGGGGCGGTGCGCTTTCCGGTGCTGGCCCTGTCGATGAGCGACGACGAGCTCATGACGCTGCGCGGCACGCACAACCTGGTCAACCTGTATGCGAACACCGAGCGCCGGGTGGAGAGCATCACCCCGGCGGATCTGCAGGTGCGCCGCATCGGGCATTTCGGT
Organism: Acidovorax sp. LjRoot118; assembly: GCF_964253575.1. NCBI lineage: Bacteria > Pseudomonadati > Pseudomonadota > Betaproteobacteria > Burkholderiales > Comamonadaceae > Acidovorax > Acidovorax sp. LjRoot118. The sequence goes on along the minus strand of NZ_CAXURB020000001.1, from coordinate 5,393,485 downwards.
TTCTTTCGCGACCAGTTCAGCAGCAGCCTGTGGCCGCGCGCGGCGGCGGCCTTGCTGGCGGGGCTGGGTGCGGCCACAGTCACCGGCACGACGGTGTAGTCCCGTAATTCGCGGCACACTCAGCGCATGACCAGCACCACGACCCCGCAAGGCAGCGACGCGCCTTCAGTATCCGCCGACCACCCGCTCGACCAAGCGCTGCAGCTGTCCGCCAGCGGCGATGTCCCGGGGCAGTACCAGGGTCAGACCCACCCCGGTTACTGGAACATGGTCGGTCCGTTTGGTGGTGTCACGGCGGCCAGCCTGCTGAATGCCATCCTTTTGCACCCGGACCGGCTGGGCGATCCCCTGTCGCTCACGGTCAACTACGCGGGCGCCTTGGTGGAGGGCGCCTTCACCATCCAGGCCGTGCCCGTGCGCACCAACCGCTCCACCCAGCACTGGACACTGTCCATCCTGCAGGCCGATGGCGAGGGTGCGCTGGTGGTCACCACCACCGGCACGGCGGTGACGGCCGTGCGCCGCGAGACCTGGAGCGTGGGCGATCTGCCCATGCCCGAGGTGACGCCGCCCGGCGAGCTGGCGCCCATTGCCCGGCAAGGGGTGGAGTGGATCAACCGCTACGAAATGCGCCCCTTGAAAGGTCCCATCCCCAACACCTGGGATGGCAGCGGAGACCACAGCACGACGCAGTTGTGGATGCGCGATGCGCCACCACGGCCGTTGGATTTTCTGTCGCTCGCCGCCCTGGCCGATGTGTTCTACCCGCGCGTCTGGCTGCGCCGCGCACGCCGCGTGCCGGCCGGTACGGTTTCCATCACCGTGTATTTCCACGCCAGTGCGGAGCAATTGCAAGCCACCGGCACCGGCCACCTGCTGGGCCAGGCGCGCGGCCAGGAGTTCCGCAACGGCTTCTTCGACCAGACCGCCCAGCTGTGGAACGAGGCCGGCACCATGCTGGCCACGAGCCACCAGATCGTCTACTACAAGGAATGATGGATGCAAGGCGGGCAGGGGGCGTTAGCATCCTGCGCGCGCATCCGTCCTTCGATGCCCCATTCATCCCAAACCCCGAGATTCCCGCCATGACTGCATCCACCCAAGACATCCTCGTCCACACCGAAGCCGGTGTCACCACCATCACCTTCAACCGGGTGGACAAGAAAAACTCCATCACCACCACCATGTACGCGGCCATGGCCGATGCGCTGGTTGCCGCCGAAGCGGACGCTGCCGTGCGCGTGGTGGTGTTCCAGGGCGATGTGGCGATCTTCAGCGCCGGCAACGACATCGGCGACTTCTTGCAACAGCCACCGGCCGCGCAGGACTCGCCGGTGTTCCGCTTCCTGCACGGCATTGCCGCATTCCCCAAGCCCGTCATCGCATCCGTCTGCGGCCCGGCCGTGGGCATCGGCACGACCATGCTGTTCCATTGCGACCTGGTCTACGCGGGTGACAACGCGGCGTTCTCCATGCCCTTCGTGAATCTGGGCCTGTGCCCCGAGGCGGCGTCGAGCCTGCTGGTGCCGCAGATGATGGGCTACCACCGTGCGGCCGAGGCGCTGCTGCTGGGCGAGCCGTTCATGGCCGAGGCTGCGTTGGAAGTGGGCCTGGTGAACCGCGTGGTGCCGCCGACTGAGTGCAATGGCATTGCGCAGGCGCAGGCGAAGAAGCTGGCTGCGAAGCCCTTGTCTGCGTTGATCGAGACCAAGCGGTTGATGAAGAAGGGGCAGATTCAGCCGGTGCTGGAGCGCATGGCGGAAGAGGGCGCGAGCTTTGGGCGCATGCTGCGCGAGCCTGCTGCGCGGGAGGCGTTTTCGGCGTTCATGGAGAAGCGCAAGTCTGACTTCAGCAAGGCCTGATGTTGTGATGGTGGTTGCTTCTGTGCTTTTCTGAGGGCGGAGGCCGGGTCTCGGCCCGGCGGCCGAGGTACCTTTCTTTGAGTCGCCAAAGAAAGGTACCCCAAAGAAAGGCGACCCCGCTGCCCGTGTCCCCACTCGCCTGGCGGCGATTGGGGCAGCCTGCGATGCTCGGCCCTGGGGTGCACCGCGGAACTCGCTGCGTTCCCCCTTCGGGTGAACTCCGCTCGAACAACCGCGGTGAGTCAGTTCACGATGCGCGTGTCCTTCGGCACGCGCTCACCCCAGGCCCTGCGCTTCTCGGCACGGTCAGAAGGGGGCGGGAACGGGCTCCACACGGGCCATTGCTTCGCTCGGCCTGTGGTCCTTCGCTGCGCTCGGCTCGCCAGGGCAATCACGCCCCAGCTGTCGGCAGCGCGCAACGCGCGCGTCCCCGACCCAGGCGCAGCTGCGAAGCAGCAGCCGTCTTTGTCCCCGCTCCCCACCCCTGCTGGCTGCGCCGAGAAGCGCAGGAGCTGGGGTGGGTGCGTGTGCCGAAGGACACACGCACTTCGTGAACTGACTTGCCGCAGCTGTTTGAGCGGAGTTCGAAGAACGCAGCGAGTTCTGCGGCACCACCCCAGATCCGAGCATCGCAGGTTGCCCCCGTTCGCCCGACAGGGCGAACGGGGGACGCAGACTGGGGGTCGCCTTTTCTTGGCCCACCTTCTTTTGGCGACGCAAAAGAAGGTGGGTGCGCCGCCGGGCGCACACCCCGGCCTCCGCCCTCAGCAAAGGCACGCGGCTGGAAAACGACACTCAATTCCGAGGCTGAAACCGCTCAATGGCCGAGCGCGCCGCAGCATCCAGCGCAAACCCAGGCCCGAACCGCTGCGCCAACTCATCCGCCCGCGCAAGGAAAACTTCGATCCCAGTTCCATAGATGAACTGCATCGCCCCCCCAGTCCACGCCGGAAACCCGATCCCGAAGATCGACCCGATATTCGCATCGTGCACACTCGTGAGCACCCCCTCCGCCAGGCACCGCGCCGTCTCCACCGCCTGCCGGTACAGCAACCGATCCTGGATCTCCTGAACGCCCAGAACCTCGGAACCTGCAGCCGGCGCCTTCTCGAACAGCGAACGCAGCTGAGGCCACAACTGCTTGCGACCGCCCGCAGGGTAGTCATAGAACCCGCCCCCACCCGCACGGCCAGGGCGCTTGAGCTCCTTGACCATGCGCTCCACCAGCAACTCCCCGGCCGTGGCCTGGTAGCTGCGGCCCTCTGCCGCGTAGTCCGCACGGGTCTGGTCCAGCACATGCACGCTCAAGGTCAGCGCCGTCTCGTCCAGCACGGCCAGCGGCCCCACCGGCATGCCGGCCTGCATCGCCGCGTTCTCGATCAGCGCGGCGGGTACGCCCTCGCCGAGCAGGGCCGCGCCCTCCATCACGTAGGTGCCGAAGGTGCGGCTGGTATAGAAGCCACGCGAGTCGTTGACCACGATGGGCACCTTGCCCAGGGCCTGCACGTAGTCGAACGCACGCGCCACGGTCTCGTCGTCGGTTTCCTTGCCGCGGATGATCTCCACCAGCTTCATCTTGTCCACGGGGCTGAAGAAGTGGATGCCCACGAACTTCGCGGGCCGGCTGCTGGCCTGGGCCAGGCCGGTGATGGGCAGGGTCGAGGTGTTGCTCGCGAAGAAGCCGCCGTCGGCGAGCTGGAGCTCCGCCTCGCGCGTCACGTTCGCCTTGAGCTCGCGGCTCTCGAACACCGCCTCGATCACCAGGTCGCAACCGGCCAAGTCGGCGGCATCGGCGGTGGCCTTGATCTTGCCGAGCAGCGCCTGCTGCGCCGTGGCTTCCATGCGGCCCTTGTCCACGAGCGCCTGCGAGAGCTTGGCGCTGTAGGCCTTCCCGGCGTCGGCCTTCTCCTGCGTGACATCCTTGAGCACTGTGGCAATGCCCAGGCTGGCCTGGGCCCAGGCGATGCCCGCGCCCATCATGCCGGCGCCCAGGATGCCGACCTTCTGCGGCTTGTAGCGCGGGGATTGGCCGGGGCGCGACTGGCCGCTCTTGATCGCGTTCATGTCGAAGAAGAACGTGTTGATCATGTTGCGCGCGACCGGCCCGGTCATCAGGCGCGCGAGGTAGCGGCTTTCGATGCGCAGTGCGGTGTCGTAGTCGACGATGGCGCCTTCGACCATGGTGGCCAGGATGGCCTCGGGCGCCGGGTAGCGGCCGCGCGTGGTCTTCTTGAGCATGGCCGGCGCCACGCTCAGCGCCGCAGCCACCTTGGGGTTGGCGGGCGTGCCGCCGGGCATCCTGTGGTTCTTGTCGTCCCAGGGCTGCACAGAATGCGGGTGCGTGGCGATGCGTGCCAGCGCGGCGGGCAGCAATTGCTCGGGCGTGGCCACCAGCTCGTGCACCAGCTGCAGCTCCAGCGCCTCGCGCGGGTTGAAGAGCTTGCCTTCGAGCAGATAGGGCTGCGCACCCATCAGGCCGAGCAGGCGGGTCATCTTGGTGATGCCCGTGGCGCCCGGCATCAGGCCCAAAGTCACCTCGGGCAGGCCGAACAGGATGCGCTGGTTGTCCACCGCGATGCGGTAGTGGCCCACCAGCGCCACCTCCCAGCCGCCGCCCAGGGCCGCACCGTTGAGGCAGCTGACCACCGGGATGCCCAGGGTCTCCAGCGTGCGAAAGTGCTGCTTCATGCGCTCGATTTCGCCGAAGGCCGTGGGCGCATCGGCCGGCTTGAGCCGCATGGTGGCCTTGAGGTCCGCGCCCGCGAAGAAGCTGGTCTTGGCCGACGCCAGCACCACGCCCTTGAGCTGGGCGCGGTCGGCCACCACACGGGCCGTGGCCTCGCCCAGGTCGGCCTGCCACTGGCGGCACATGGTGTTGACGCTGGAGTCCGGTTCGTCGAAGGTGATGAGCGCCACCTTGCCGTCGGCGGCGTCGAGGAGTTCGTAGCGGATGGTCTGCATGGTGTTCTCCGTCGTCATCGTCATCACACGCGCTCCACGATGGTGGCAATGCCCATGCCGCCGCCCACACACAGGGTGGCCAGGCCATAACGCAGTTGCCGGCGGTGCAGTTCGTCGATCAGCGTGCCCAGGATCATGGCGCCCGTGGCCCCCAGCGGGTGCCCCATGGCGATGGCGCCGCCGTTGACGTTGACCTTCTCGTGCGGCACGCCCAGCTCGCGCATGAAGCGCATGGGCACGGCGGCAAAGGCCTCGTTGACCTCGAACAGGTCGATCTGGTCGATGGTCATGCCGGTGCGGGCCAGCGCCTTGCGTGCGGCGGGCATGGGGCCGGTGAGCATGATGGTCGGGTCGGCCCCGCTGAGCGCCGTGGCCACGATGCGCGCGCGGGGCGTGAGCCCATGGGCTGCGGCGGCGGCCTCGTTGCCGATCAGCACCGCCGCCGCGCCATCGACGATGCCCGAGGCATTGCCCGCATGGTGCACATGGTGGATGCGCTCGACTTCGGGGTAGCGCTGCAGCGCCACGGCATCGAAGCCCATGCCGCCCAGTTGCTCGAACGAGGGCTTGAGCGCGGCCAGCCCCTCCAGCGTGGTCTGCGGCTTGATGAACTCGTCCTCCTCCAGGATGGGCAGGCCCAGGAAGTCCTGGACGGGCACCACGGATTGCTTGAAGTACCCTGCTGCACGGGCGGCGGCGGCGCGGCGCTGGGATTCGACGGCATAGGCATCGACGTCGGAGCGCGTGAAACCGTCGAGCGTGGCGATCAGGTCAGCGCCGATGCCCTGGGGCACGAACAGGGTGGCCGAGTTGGTGTCCGGGTCCTGCGCCCAGGCGCCGCCGTCCGAGCCGATGGGCACGCGGCTCATGCTCTCCACGCCTCCGGCCACCACCAGGTCTTCCCAGCCCGAGCGCACCTTTTGTGCCGCCAGGTTCACGGCCTCCAGGCCCGACGCACAAAAGCGGTTGACCTGCAGCCCCGAGGCGCGGAAGTCCCAACCCGCCTTGAGTGCCGCCACCTTGGGCAAAACCGAGCCTTGTTCGCCCACGGGTGAAACGATGCCCATCACGATGTCGTCCACCGCAGCGGTATCGAAGCGGTGGCGGCGGTGCAGCTCGGCCAGCAGGCCGGTGAGCAGGCTGATGGGCTTGACCTCGTGCAGGCTGCCGTCCTTCTTGCCCTTGCCCCGCGGCGTGCGGATGGCATCGAACACATAGGCTTGTGTCATGGCGTGTCTCCAGTTGTCGCCGCAGTATAGGGCGGGACAGCTTTATGCAGATCACCCGCTTTGTATAAATGGTGACAGCTGGAGAACGCAGGGGGACGACAGCCGCTGCTGGGGCGGAGCGCGGCGCCCGGTGTGCCGGGGTTCAGAACTTGTAGCGCACGCCCACGGTGGCCATGTCGGCGGGGGCGGTGTCGTCCGAGAAGCGCAGGCGATGGCGCTCCCATTCCAGCACGGCAGCAATGTTCGGTGTAAAGCCCCAACTGGCGCCGACGCCGTAGGACAGGCCCATGCCGCTGTTCTTGCCGGCGCGCAGGCCGTACACGGGCTGCGCGGAGGTGGAGGTCCGGCTGTAGGTGGTGCCGGCCTTGGCGAACAGCTCCAGGCGCTCGCCTATCGGTGCGCGTCCCACCAGGCTCAGGTTGATGCCCTGGGCCTTGGTGCGGCCGTCCAGCCGGTAAGCGCGGCCGAAATCGAGGTAGCCGACCTCGACCCCGACATTGCGGTGGAAGTACCCGCCGGCGCTGAGCTTCCAGGCCGTGTCGGTGTCGTCGTAGGCCAGGCCTGCGGGCCCCGTTGCCAGGTCGTACTGGGAACGCCCGCCCGACAGGCCGATATAGCCGGACTGGGTGAAGGGCAGCACCGAGCGCGAGGACATGGGCGCATCGGCTGGCGCCTGCGCTCGGGCCATGCCGCACACCACGCCGAAGAGGGCGCCGCTGATGGCGGCAATGAGCCAGGGGGAAGTGCTGCGCCGTACATGTCTCATGGAAGTCTCCTGGAAAGAGGACACCGTTCTCGGCGCCCGCACGCGCAGGGCGCCTCACTTCCCAATTTATGCGGCCCATCTGTAACAGCACGTGGGATTTGGTAAGCGGAGTTTGTAGGACTTGGCCTGCAGGGAGCTGCGCTGTCAACGCGCTATCCTGTTGTCTTCCGGGCCGGGCCTGCAGGGGACGCGCTGCCGACATTGGCAGATCGTGCCGTACCCTGTGGACACTGGCTGCTTTCTGATCCTCGACAATCCAGAACATGGCAAAAACCCTTTCTGAATCCCTGCAACTCCTGGCGCGCGACGCCATCGAGTACGACGACGCGCGCTCGGGCTTTTTCCTGGAGCACCATCTGGCGCTGGCCGCAGGCGCAGGGCTGGCCGTGTCGGCATTCATGGCCCCCAGCCGCGGTGCAGCAGCCGCACGCGGGATTGCTGCGGGACTCTTGCTGGTGCGCGGTCTCAGCGGCCGCGATGGCGTGCGCGACTGGCTGCAGGTGCGCGGAACCGCGCCGGCCCCGCGCAAGCTCAGCCCCGAAGAGATCCGCGAGACCTGGCTCCTGTAGGAGCAGCAACCAAGCTCTTCTGGCATCGTTGCCGCGTCTTGCCGTACTGCTCGTACTGCTCGTACTGCCGGCGACGCAGCGCCGGGCCAGAACCGTTTCGCTGAGCTTTGTTGGCCGCTCCTGGCAGCGCTGAGGGCTACTTGCCCAGCCCCATCGCGCGGGTGATCACTTCCTTCATGATCTCGTTGGTGCCGCCGTAGATGCGCTGCACGCGGGCGTCGGCATAGGCCCGGGTGATGGGGTATTCCCACATGTAGCCATAGCCGCCGTGCAGCTGCAGGCATTCGTCCATCAGCTTGCACTGCAGGTCGGTGGTCCAGTACTTGGCCATGCTGGCCGTGGCAGTGTCGAGCTGGCTGGCCACGATCAGTTCGCAGCACTTGTCCACGAACACCCGGGCCACCTGCACCTCGGTCTGCAGTTCGGCCAACGTGTAACGGGTGTTCTGGTAGCTGGCCACGGGCTGGCCGAAGACCTTGCGCTGCTTGACGTAGTCCACCGTCCAGTCGATGGCCGCCTGAGAGGCTGCCACGGCGGTGATGGCGATCTGCAGGCGCTCCCAGGGCAGTTGCTCCATCAGGCAGATGAAGCCGCGCCCCTCCATGGCCGGGCCGCCCAGCAGATTGTCTGCCGGCACCTTCACATCGGTGAAGAACAGTTCGGAGGTGTCCTGCGCCTTCATGCCCAGCTTCTTGAGGCGCTGGCCCTTCTCGAAGCCCGGCATGCCGCGCTCCACCAGGAACAGGCTGGTGCCCTTGGCGCCCGCCGCCGGGTCGGTCTTGGCGACCACGATCACCAGGTCGGCATGCCAGCCATTGGTGATGAAGGTCTTGCTGCCGTTGAGCACATAGTGCGAGCCGTCGGCGCTCTTCACGGCCGTGGCCTTGATGCCCTGCAGGTCACTGCCGGCGGCCGGCTCGCTCATGGCGATGGCGCCCACCATGGCACCGCTGGCCAGCTGCGGCAGGTAGCGGCGCTTTTGTTCCTCGGTGCCGTAGTGCAGGAGGTAGGGCGCCACGATCTCGCTGTGCAGCCCGAAGCCGATGCCGGTGAAGCCGGCACGCGCAATCGCCTCCATCTGCGCCACCGAGTAGAGCTTGTCGGCGCCCGCGCCTCCGTACTCCTCGGGCAGGGCCATGCACAGAAAGCCGTTCTCACCGGCCTTGGTCCACACGGCGCGGTCCACATAGCCCTGTTCCTCCCAGGCCGCATGGTAGGGTGCCACCTCCTTGTCGAGAAAGCGCGCAAAGCTCTCGGCAAAGGCCTGGTGGTCGGCGTTGAAGAGGGTGCGTTCGATCATGGTGTTCGTCTCCAGCGTAATTTTGAAAAGCGGGTGCTTTCCAAAATTCTGCCATGGGTTTGCCACAGTAAAAAGGCCGCCCATGGGGGGCGGCCTGGCAGGCAAGCGCGGACGCTGCTTACTTGACGTAGTCCGACACCACCTTCCACTTGCCGTCCTGGATCTGCGACAGACGCGAGAGGTCGCTGCCCAGGCGCTTTTGCGGTCCGTAGGTCGCCTCGGCGCTGCCGAACATGTCGGGCGGGATCACCATGGTGTCCATGGCCTTGATGAAGCTCTCGGTGGTCAGCGAGGTGCCGGCCTTTTGCGCCGCGCGGATGAAGGCATCGATGGCGCCGTAGCCGTAGACCGAGAACACCGTCGGGTCTTCATTGAACTTGGTCTTGTACTTGGTGGCCCAGAAGCGGATGGGCTGCGAGGCCTCGTCCAGGTAGGGGTGCTGCACCGTCATGGTCGCGTACAGGCCGTCCATGGGCTTGCCGCCCAGCTTGTGGATCAGGTCGGTGTAGGCCGCGCTCGACCCGAGGAAGGTGGGGTTGAAGCCGGTCTTGCGTGCCTCGCCGATGGTGCCGATGGTCTCGCGGATGATGGTGCCCAGGACCACGAAGTCGCACTCCGCCGCTTTCATCTTTGCCACCTGGGACGAGAAGTCGGTGGCGCCGCGCTTGTACGAGGTCTTCTCGGCGAAGTCGGTGCCCATGGCCTTCAGGGCCGCTTCACCGCCGCGCATCACCTCCAGCCCGAACTCGTCGTCCTGGTAGATGGTGCAGATCTTCTTGGCGCCCTTTTCCTTGATGAGTTTGGGCGCTGCCAGGCGGATCTGGTCGTAGTAGGTCGCGGCGAACGAATACTTGAGCTTGTGGAAGGGCTCGTACATCTCGCGCGCGGCCGTCACCGGAAAGAAGTTGATCACGTTCTTGCTGAACTGCACCGGCATGGCTGCCAGGTTCTGCGCCGTGCCGATGTGCGCCACCATCATGAAGATCTTGTCCTGATTGACGAGCTTCTGCGCCGCCAGCACCGCCTTCTTGGGGTCGTAGCCCGAGTCCTCCACCTTGAGGTCGAGCTTGCGGCCGTTGACGCCGCCCTGCTCGTTGGCCTCGTCCACGCGCAGCATCATCCCCAGGCGCACCTGCTTGCCGAAGCCCGCGAGCGGCCCCGACAGATCCTGGATGGAGCCCAGCGTGATGGTGTCCTTGGCCACGCCCTGCGGGGCCTGGGCCTGCGCGGCGCCGCCGGACATGGCCACGATGGCCAGCACGGCAATGGGATGAAGTTTCATGGCACGTCTCCTTGGATGGATCGGATTCGTCGTTATAGAACGATGCCCGATACCGGGCACCAGCACTTTCCCTATGGAACCGGGGCCCGGCACGGCTCAGCGGTACATGGCCTCAATGCGTTCCGCATACTTCTGCTGCACGAGCTTGCGCTTGAGCTTCATGGTGGGGGTCAGCTCCTCGTCCTCGGCCGAGAGCTGCGTGTCCAGCAAGAAGAACTTCTTGATCTGCTCCACGCGCGCGAAGCGGGTGTTCACCCGGTCCACCTCGGCCTGTATCAGGGCCTGCACCTCGGGGGAGCGCGTGAGGCTGGCGTAGTTGGAGAACGGCACGTCGTGGTCCTGCGCGTATTTCTCCACGTTCTCCTGGTCGATCATGATGATCACCGTGAGGTAGGGGCGGGCATCGCCGATCACCACTGCGTCCGTCACATAGGGGCTGAACTTGAGCTCGTTCTCCAGCTCGCTCGGGGTGATGTTCTTGCCGCCGGCGGTGATGATGAGGTCCTTCATGCGGTCGGTGATGCGCAGGTAGCCATCGGGGTCGATCACCCCCACGTCGCCGGTGTGCAGCCAGCCATCGGCATCGATGGTCTCGGCCGTCTTCTCGGGCTGGTTCAGGTAGCCCTTGAACACGTTCGGGCCGCGCACCTGGATCTCGCCGGTGCCCGGGTCCACGCGCACCTCGTTGTAGCTGGCGGCCGGGCCGATGGAGCCGGGCTTGATGCGGCTGGCGGGCACGCCGGTGGCGGCGCCGCAGGTCTCGGTCATGCCCCACACCTCCAGCATGGGCACGCCCAGGGCCAGGTACCACTTCACGAGCTCGGGCGAGATCGGCGCCGCGCCCGTGACCAGGAAGCGCGCGCGGTGGATGCCGATGAGCTTGCGCACGTTGTTGAGCGCCAGCCAGCGCGCCACCTGGAACTGCAGCTTCTGCACCGCCCCCACGGGCTGACCGGCCAGCACCTGGTCGGCAATGCGCGTGCCCACGCCGATGGACCAGGCGTAGGCCGCCTGCTGCAGCGCCGTGGATTCCTTGAGCGCGATCATCACGCCCGAATAGAACTTCTCCCACACGCGTGGCACGGCGGTGAATACCGTGGGGGCGATCTCGCGCACGTTCTCGGGCACGGTGTCGGGGTTTTCCACGAAGTTCAGGCGCGAGCCGGTGTACAGCGAAAAGTATTCGCCCCCCATGCGTTCGGCGATGTGGCACAGCGGCAGGAAGCACATGGCCTCGTCGTCCTCGGTGCGCGAGATCAGCGTGTTGTAGCCGCGCACGGTGTAGGCGAGGGCGCCATGGGTGTGCATGGCGCCCTTGGGCTTGCCGGTGGTGCCCGAGGTGTAGACCAGAATGGCCACGTCCTCGGGCCGGCAGGCCTGCACGCGGCGCTCCAGCTCGCCCGCATGCCCCTGGCTCCACTCGCGGCCCAGCGCGCGCAAGGCCTGCAGGCTGATGATGCCGGGGTCTTCCAGGCTGCGCAGGCCCTCCATGTCGAAGACCACGATCGTGCGCAGCAAGGGCAGTTGGGCGCGCACCTCCAGCGCCTTGTCCAGCTGTTCATCGTCTTCCACGAAGAGCACGCTGGTGCGCGAGTCTTCGCTCAGGTAGTGCACCTGGCTGGCCGCGTCGGTGGGGTAAATGCCGTTGGAGACACCGCCGCAGCTGAGCACGGCCAGGTCGGCCAGCACCCACTCGATGTTGGTGTTGGACAGGATGGAGGCGCATTCGCCCGGCGCGAAGCCCAGCGCCATCAGGCCGCCTGCGATCTCGCGCACGGCATCGGCCGTCTGGTTCCAGGTCCAGCTCTTCCAGATGCCGAGCTGCTTCTGGCGCATCCACACACGCGGGCCGCGCTGGGCCACGCCGTTCCAGAACATCGCGGCAATGGTGTCGCCCGCGAGCACGTCGGTGCCGGCCGGCTGGATGTGGGAGAGGTCCCATAGATTGGACATGCCGGTCACCTCCAGTTCTTCTTCTTCTTCCAGCGCCGCTCGCCGCGCACGCCGGCGTCCTTCATGCCCAGGTAGAACTCCTTGATGTCGTCCTTTTCGCGCAGGCGCTCACAGCTGTCTTCCATCACAATGCGGCCGTTTTCCAGCACGTAGCCGTAGTCGGAGGCGTTGAGCGCCATGTTGGCGTTCTGCTCCACCAGCAGGATGGTGGTGCCGCGCTCGCGGTTGATGCGCACCACGATCTCGAAGATCTCCTTGGTGAGCTTGGGCGACAGGCCCAGGCTGGGCTCGTCGAGCAGGATGAGCTCGGGGTTGGCCATCAGCGCGCGCGAGATCGCCAGCATCTGCTGCTGCCCGCCCGAGAGCAGGCCCGCGTCCTGCCCGGCGCGCTCCCTGAGGATGGGGAAGTAGCCGTACACCAGCTCCAGGTCGCGTGCCACGGCGTCGGCATCGCTGCGCGTGTAGGCGCCCATGAGCAGGTTGTCGCGCACCGACAGCAGGGCGAACACCTCGCGCCCCTCGGGCACATGCACCAGCCCCCGGCGCACGATGGCGGCCGGGTCGGTGGCCGCGATGTGGGCGCCCTGGAACTCGATGGTGCCCCGGCGTGGATCGATGATGCCCGAGATGGTCTTGAGGATGGTCGTCTTGCCCGCGCCATTGCTGCCCAGCACGGCGGCGATCTCGCCGCGCTGCACCTGCAGGCTCACGCCGCGGATGGCCTTGATGGGGCCGTAGGCGCTCTCCACGTTCTGCAGGCGCAGCAGCGGCATGCCCTCGGCAGCGCTGGCGCCGGATGGTCCGGGAAATGGAATGACGGTCATCGTGCCATCCTTGCCGGTGCGCTGCCCGCCGGGCGGCGCAGGTTGCTCACGTCGTCGATGGTGCCCAGGTAGGCCTCGATCACGCCGGGGTGCGACTGCACCTCGCGCGGCGTGCCCATGGCCACCACCTCGCCCTGGTTCATGGCCAGCACGCGGTCGGACACCTTGGACACCAGCGACATGTCGTGCTCCACCATCAGCACGGTGATGCCGAGCTCGTGCTGGATGTCCTGGATCCAGAAGGCCATGTCATCGGTCTCCTCCACGTTCAGACCCGACGAGGGTTCGTCCAGCAGCAGCAGGCGCGGCTCGGTGCACAGCGCGCGGGCCAGCTCCACCACCTTGCGCACGCCGTAGGGCAGGCCGGCCACCAGCGTGTCGCGGTAGTGCTGCAGGTCCAGGAAGTCGATGATCTCCTCGGCCTTCTCGCGCGCACGCACCTCGGCGTCGCGCACGCGGCGGGTGAACAGCAGGTCGGCCCACAGGCCCGTCTCGCGGCGCGTGTGGCGGCCGATCAAGAGGTTGTGCAGCACGCTGGCATGCTCGAACAGCTCGATGTTCTGGAAAGTGCGCGCAATCCCCAGGCCCGCCACCTTGTGCGGCGGCTGGTCGGTCAGCGACAGCATGCCGTCCGGGCCGGCGTAGTGGATGGTGCCGGTGGTGGGCGTGTAGATGCGGCTGATGAGGTTGAACACCGTGGTCTTGCCCGCGCCGTTGGGGCCGATCAGGGTGAACACCTCGCCGCGGCGCACCTCGAAGCCCACGTTGTTCACGGCCAGCACGCCGCCAAAGCGCACGCTGAGGTTCTGCGCGCTGAGCAGGATGTCGTCGGTCATGGGAGAAGCGGTGCCGGTCATTTCAAGCGGTCCGATTTCTGAAAAGCCTTCTGCCGCTTGAACAGGCCCTTGCGGTAGAACGGAAACAGCTGCAGCCAGGTGCGCACCTTGAGCCAGCGGCCATACAGGCCCATGGGCTCGAACAGCACGAAGAGGATCAGCACGGCGCCGTAGACCACGGCCTGCAGGCCGGGCGCCTGGCCGATGCTGGCCGGCAGCCAGTCCTTGCCCAGCGAGATCAGCTGCGGCATGGAGATCAGGAAGATCGCGCCGAGGAAGGCCCCATGCACCGAGCCCAGCCCGCCGATCACGATCATCAGCAACAGGTCGATGGACTGCAAAATGTTGAACTGGTCGGGCGAGATGAACTGCAGCTTGTGCGCATACAACGCCCCGCCGATGCCGGCCAGCGCAGCCGACAGCGAGAACGACAGCGTCTTGTAGCGCGCCAGGTGGATGCCCATGCTCTGCGCCGAGATCTCCGAATCGCGGATGGCCACGAAGGCCCGGCCCGTGGGCGAGCGCAGCAGGTTCAGGATCGCCAGGGTGCTGACCACGGCAATCACCAGGCACAGGAAATAGAACGACTCGGTGGACTCGAACTTGAAGCCCCAGATCTCGGGTGGCACCAGGTGCTTGCCTGAGTTGCCGCCCGTGACCGACTCCCAGCGCGCAAACACTTCCTCGACGATGAAGCCGAACGACAGCGTGGCCATGCCCAGGTAGATGCCCTTCACGCGCAGCGCCGGCAGCCCCACCACCACGCCCACTGCGGCCGACAGCCCGGCCGCGCAGGCCAGCGACAGCGCAAACGGCCAGCCCATGCCCGTGAGCACCGCCTGCGTGTACGCCCCCACGCCGAGGAAGGCCGCATGCCCGAGCGAGAACAGCCCCGTGAAACCGGCCAGCAGCATCAGCCCCAGGCCGACGATGGCGTAGATGAGCACGAAGGTCAGCTGCGCCAGCCAGTACTCGGGTGCCACCCAGGGCGCCACCACCAGGGCCAGGCCCAGCAACCCGTACCAGAACAGGTGCCCGCCATGCTTGGCCAGGCGCAGGTCCTGCTCGTAGGAAGTCTTGAAAAGAAAGCGCATGGGGTCAGACTTTCTTTCTCAGCTTTTCGCCAAACAGCCCGTTGGGCCGCACCATCAGCATGACCAGCACCACGATGTAGGCGGCGGTGTCCTTGAACCCATCGGGCAGGTAAAAGCCCGAGAACGATTCGACGATGCCGATCACCAGGCCGCCGACGATGGCACCCGGCAGGCTGCCGAAACCGCCCACCACCGCGGCCGGGAAGGCCTTGAGCCCGATCAGCCCCATGTTGGCGTGTACGAAGGTGATGGGCGCCAGCAGCAGCCCGGCCACGGCCGCGACAGCGGCCGCCAGGCCCCAGGCCAGGCCGTTCAGGCGCTGCACAGGAATGCCCATGTAGTAGGCCGCCAGCTGGTTTTGCGACGAGGCCTGCATGGCGATGCCGAGCTTGCTGTAGCGGAACAGCGCGAACAGCAGCACGCACAGCACGCCGGTGGCGCCGATCACGGCCAGTTGCTCGGCGTTGACCACCAGGGTGCCCAGGCGGAACGACAGGTCCTTGTAGGGCACGGGCAGGGTGTGCGTCTCGGTGCCGATGGTGGGGGTCATGGTCACCAGGCCACGCAGCACGTAGCCGATGCCGATGGTCAGCATGACGATGGAGAAAGCGGGCTGGCCCAGGATGGGGCGGATCACGGCACGTTCGAGCACCGTGCCGAACAACCCCATGGCCGCGATGCTGGCGAGCACCGCCACCCAGAAGGGAAAGCCGAGCACCGTCATCAATGCCAGGCCGCAGAAGGCGCCCAGCATCATCAGCTCGCCCTGGGCGAAGCTCACGGTTTCGGTGGCCTTGTAGATGAGCACGAAGCCGAGCGCGATCAGGCCGTAGATGCAGCCCTGGGCGACCCCGCTGATCAACAGTTGCACGAATTGCACACTGGCTCTCCAGAATATTTATACAAAGCATTTGCTTTGCATAAATAATGGTGCCTGTGCGCGGCCCGTACCGCACTCGGGGCTAACCCTGATGGGGATCAAGGCGCATGTTGTCCCTTTGCAGGCGTGCGCGCAATAAGGGTTGCGTCCTATGCGGCGCCAGGAGAAACCGATGGCCATAGAGGTAGACAAGCAAGGCCGTGTCACGCTGGTGACATTGCACCGACCCGGCGTGCGCAACGCGGTGGACGCCGCCACCGCCCAGGCGCTGCATGCAGCCTTTCTGGATTTCGAACGCGACGATGGCGCCGACGTGGCCGTGTTCCATGGTGCCGGCGGGCATTTCTGCGCCGGCTGGGACCTTCAGGCAGGTGCCCGGTTGCAGGCCGAAGGCACCTCGCCAGAAGCCTTGGCCAGGGGGCTCGACTACGCGGCCAGTACGCCGGATCCACCGGGGCCCATGGGCCCGAGCCGGCTGCAACTGTCCAAGCCCGTGGTGGCCGCCATCAGCGGCGCCGCCGTGGCTGGCGGCATGGAACTGGCGCTGTGGTGCGACCTGCGCGTGATGGAAGAGGACGCCTACTTCGGCGTGTACTGCCGCCGCTTCGGCGTGCCGCTGATCGATGGCGGCACGGTGCGCCTGCCGCGCCTGATCGGGCTGTCGCAGGCGCTCGACCTGATCCTTACGGGCCGCAAGGTCGAGGCGCACGAGGCGCTGCGCATGGGCCTGTGCAACCGTGTCGTACCACCCGGACAGGCGTTGGTGGCCGCCCTGGCGCTGGCGGGCGAGATAGCCGCCTTCCCGCAGACCACGCTGCGGGCGGACCGTGCAAGCGCGATCGCGCAGGAGGGGCTGCCGCTGGCCGATGCGTTGCTGCAGGAATGGCAGGGCGGCAGGGCCTGCCTGGCCGATGCGCTGCGGGGCGCGGCGAGCTTTGCCGCGGGCCAGGGGCGGCACGGAAAGTTTTGATTGAAAATGACCTGAAATGCTTATTTGGGTGGCATGGCCTGCTATCCATTGAAGAGCGCACGAAGACACCCACAGGAACACCATGAGCAAGACCAGCACCGCACCGCCGCAGGAATTCGAACCCGAATTCGTGGCCGGACTGAAATCCATCTTCGAGGAAAAGATCGTCTTCAACCAGGTGCTGGGCCTGAAGGTCACCGGCCTGCACCCCGACCGGGTGGAGGGGCGCATCGAGATGAAGCCCGAGCTGGTGGGCCACTATGCCTACAACCGCGTGCACGGCGGCGTGATCAGCGCAGGCCTCGATGCCATGGGCGGCCTGGCCGTCATGGCCGCCATCGGTGCGCGCCACATGGACGAGGCGCCCGACCAGCGCCTGCACCGCTTTGCCAAGCTCGGTACCATCGACCTGCGCATCGACTACCTGCGCCCGGGCATCGGCAGCCACTTCACGCTGCATGCCGAGGTACTGCGCCTGGGCTCGCGGGTGGCGACCACGCGCATGGAGTTCAAGGGGCCCAACGGCGAGATCATGTCGGCGGGGGCTGCCGCCTACATCGTCTCCTGAACGTCTGTCGGCCAAGGATGTAACAGGCGCATGTGTGATCCGGCAAGCCTTGCAAGTGCATGCTACGGGTGAACCGTTTGGTTACCGTTCTTGCGTAAAGCGCGCATCCATCGCGTAGGCCCCCTCCTACGATGAAGCCTCTTTTCAAGGAGTACCGATGGCCGTGCAAAACCCCTTCTTTGGCAAGCGTGAACCCGAGTCGTTTCAGCCCCGCCACAGTCCTTCCAATTCCACCGGCCTGAACAGTTCGGTGGCCAACTCCTCTGCAGCTGCCACCAGCGCTGCGGCGGCATCGGCCCCCGCCAGCCCGGCCCTGGCCAAGCCCTCCCCGGCCTCGGATTCCACCGGCAGCAAGCTCACGGTGGGCCCCAACATCAAGCTCAAGGGCGTGGAGATCACCGACTGCGACACCCTCGTGGTCGAGGGCACCGTGGAAGCCACCATGGATTCGCGCGTGATCCAGATCTCCGAGCACGGGGCTTTCCGCGGCTCGGCCGAGATCGACATCGCCGAAATCCACGGTGAGTTCAACGGCACGCTCACCGTGCGCCAGAAGCTCGTGATCTACAGCACCGGCAAGGTCAACGGCAAGATCCGCTACGGCAAGCTGGTGGTGGAAGAGGGCGGTCAGTTGGCGGGCGAGATCGAGTCGGGCATCGGCTCGGGCAGCTCATCGTCCTCGGCATTGCGCAGCGCGCCGGCGCAGCAGCCCGTGCGGGCCGAGCCCACGGCGATGGCCGTGGCGGCCTGAACCCTTGCACGCCCTGACCGGGGCCGCGCAGGTCCCGGTTTCCTTCAGTCCGCCGATCCGGCCTGATCGCCTTCTTTTTTGGGGCGCGGCACTGGGCGCGGGCGGCCTTCGTCGTCGATGGCCACATAGGTCAGGCGCGCTTCCGTCACCTTGACGTAGCGCCCCTGGTCGGAAAAGCGCTCTGCATACACCTCCACCTGCACGGTGACCGAGGTGTTGCCCACGCGCGTGATCGACGAGAAGAACGACAGGATGTCGCCCACGCGCACGGGCTGCTTGAAGATGAATTCGTTGACCGCCACGGTCGCCATGCGGCCCTGCATGTAGCGCGCCGGCAGCACCGAACCGGCCAGGTCGACCTGCGCCATCACCCAGCCACCAAAGATGTCGCCATTGCCGTTGGTGTCCGCCGGCATGGGGATCACCTTGAGCACCAGCTCCTTGTCTGTGGGCAATAGGGCTGCGGGTGGGCTGAAAGTCGCGGACATGGGCACAATCTCGGTTGGGGCTGGCACGGATGCTGGAGGACACCATGGGTGGTTTCCAGGGCCAACCCAAAGAAAAACCCTCCGGGCGCCAGCCGGGTCGGTAAGAACAACAACCGGAATTGTCCCCCATGCGCCCTGTCGGCGAACCCACCCCCCTCCAAACACCGGCTTCCGCAGCCACCGCGCCCTCTGACTGGGCCACCATCGGCCGCCTGCTGCCCTACCTGTGGCAGTACAAATGGCGCGTGGTCGCGGCCATCGTCTTCATGGTGGGCGCCAAGGTGGCCAACGTGGGCGTGCCCGTTCTGCTCAAGACCCTGGTCGACACCATGGACCTGAAGCTGGGCGACCCGGCCACCTTGCTGGTGGTGCCGGTGGGCCTGCTGCTGGCCTACGGGGCGCTGCGACTGTCCACCTCGATCTTCAGCGAGTTGCGCGAACTGGTGTTTGCCAAGGCCACGCAGGGCGCCTCGCGTTCCATTGCGCTGCAGACCTTCGAGCACCTGCACGCTTTGAGCCTGCGCTTTCACCTGGAGCGGCAGACCGGCGGCATGACGCGCGACATCGAGCGCGGCGTGCGCGGCATCGAGTCGCTGATCTCCTTCACCCTGTTCAACGTGGTGGCCACGCTGGTCGAGGTGGCCTTGGTGCTCACGGTGCTGGCCGTCAAGTTCGACGCCTGGTTCGCCTGGATCACGCTGGCAGCGCTGGCGTTCTACATCACCTTCACGGTGCTGGTCACCGAGTGGCGCACCCAGTTTCGCCGCGAGGCCAATGAGTTCGACTCGGCCGCGCACACCAAGGCGGTCGATTCGCTGCTGAACTACGAGACCGTCAAGTATTTCAACAACGAAGCCTTCGAGGCCCGGCGCTACGACGAAAGCCTGGAGCGGCTGCGCCATGCACGGCTCAAGAGCCAGACCACCCTGTCCATGCTCAACGCGGGCCAGCAGCTCATCATCGCCATCGGCCTGGTGGCCATGCTGTGGCGCGCCACGCAGGGCGTGGTCGACGGCCGCATGACGCTGGGTGACCTGGTCATGGTCAACGCCTTCATGATCCAGCTGTACATTCCGCTGAACTTCCTCGGTGTGATCTACCGCGAGATCAAGCAGAGCCTGACCGACCTGGACAAGATGTTCGTGCTGATGGACAAGGAACGCGAGGTGGCCGATGCCCCCGGGGCGCAGCCACTTGCGGGCCTGGGCCAGGCCACGGTGCGTTTCGAGGACGTGCATTTCGCCTACGACACGCGCAAGGGGGAGGGCGTTGCCCGTGGCCGGCCCATCCTGCAGGGCGTGAGCTTCGAGATACCCGCCGGCAAGACGGTGGCCGTGGTCGGGCCCTCGGGCTCGGGCAAGTCCACGCTGGCGCGGCTGCTCTACCGCTTCTACGACATCCAGCAGGGGCGCATTACCATCGCCGGGCAGGAGATCCGCTCGGTCACCCAGGCCAGCGTGCGCCAGGCCATCGGCATCGTGCCGCAGGACACCGTGCTCTTCAACGATACCATCGCCTACAACATCGCCTACGGCCGCCCGGGCGCCAGCCAGGCCGAGGTGGAGGGCGCAGCGCGTTCGGCGCGCATCCACGACTTCATCGCCGGCACGCCTGCCGGCTACGGGGCCATGGTGGGTGAGCGCGGGCTCAAGCTCTCGGGCGGTGAAAAGCAGCGCGTGGCAATCGCCCGCACCCTGCTCAAGAACCCGCCCATCCTGATCTTCGACGAGGCCACCTCGGCGCTGGACTCGGCCAACGAGCGCGCGATCCAATCCGAACTGCAGAGCGCGGCCCAGAACAAGACCACGCTGCTGATCGCGCACCGCCTGTCCACCGTGGTCGATGCGCACGAGATCCTGGTCATGGACGCCGGCCGCATCATCGAGCGCGGCACCCACGCCGAGTTGCTGGCCCAGCGCGGCCGCTACGCCAGCATGTGGGCGCTGCAGCAAAGTGACGGCGCGGTTTGAAACGGGCCCAGCTTGGTCCACGATCTTCGTAGCGTGCATCGGTGGCTCAGATACGCGTATCAACCTTTCTGGAGAACCAGGCTCAAACCCACTGTCCAATAGCGGAAATCCCCCATTTGGGGGAAGACTAAACGGCAAATACCATAAATGATGCATTTTTTCACATATGTATCAAAATGTCGGAGTCTTACGTCCCGCTACCTCGCAGTGCAGTGTCTTCGCCGTTTGAAGAGAGGCTCGAAGAGTTCGATGCTCTGATCCACCTCATCTACAGCGCGGTAGCCAACCCTGATTTATGGACTCAGGTTGTCGGCGCGGTTGCACGTTCTTTAGGCGCAGACAAAGCGCTTCTTTTCACTCCCTTCGCCAGGCCGCAAGACGGTGGCATGGCATACCCCTGGCAAATTCCCGAAGCTCATCTGGGACTGTGGGCCACCAAATATCTTGATCACGATATCTGGGCCCACACAGTGGTGCAAAAAGGGCTGATGCGCAACGGCAGCGTCTACACCGACCAAGACCTCGTGCCAACGAAAGCGTTTCGCGAATCCGCTTTCTATGTGGAGTTTCTCAGCCTGATCGGAATAGGCCAGATGTGCGGAGGCATCATTTCTGAGGGCGAGCCGGGAATGCCCGCTACGAGCCTGTCGGTGTTTCGAAGTCCGGACGACCCAATCTTCGGCGCCATAGAGCGGCGTTGGATAAGTCTAGTGCTTCCACATCTGTCTCGTGCCCTCGGCCTCACGCAACGGCTGTCATTCAAGCGCCATCGCCTGCAGTCCCTGCGCATCGCATTGGATCGCCTTTCCGTGGGTGTTGTCTTGCTCAATGAAGCACTGGAAGTAGTATTCACCAACCGCGTGGCACAAGCAGTTTTTGAGCGCGACGACGGCTTGTTTTTACGAAGTTGCCGGCTCATGTCGCGCCAGCCATCCCAGGGCAGCGAGCAGCAACTGGAAGCCTGGCTTGCCGTGCTGTGTTCTGCACCGCCTGCGCGCCTGGCCGAGTTGGGAGACACGCTAAACGTACCTCGGTCAGAGCTTGGCTCGCGCTATAGCGTGCAATGCTGCCCTCTGGAAATCGACAGTGAGCTCGGAGGCGCCGATGACGCGAAGTACGTTGTGTTCATCACCGATCCAGATCACGCGGTCTGGCCATCTCCTGAGGTACTGCAACGCAAGTTGGGGTTGACTGTTTCGGAGTCGCGAGTCGCGCTGCTCCTGGCGCAAGGATCTACCTACCGGTCGCTGGCCGACACCTTGAGCATCGCGGAAGAAACCGCTCGTAGTCATGTGAAAAACATATATGCAAAGACGCGGATCAATCAGAAAGCGGTGCTCACGCGCCTAGTCTTGTCGCTCGCCACTGCTGCTGTGTGACCTTATGTGATTTGCCGCGACTGCAGTCGGGTTGCAATTTTTTTTCGGATTTACAGCAATACCCCCAATTCGTGGGATGGCCTTCAAGCGAGACGCCTTTTACAGTCTGCAAATAGATTTCAACTATCCACAAGCTGCAGTTGCTACAACTTCTCTTGGGGCAATTTTTAACCTTTTTGCAGGTGAACTGACATGTCTGAATCTTTGGTGGGCGGCGCGTACAGCAGCTTGACGCCTGCGACACAACAATTGCTCGATCGCATTCTTGGCGACACAGTTGGCGGCTCGGCGGTCACGTCAACCCTGCCAGGTGGCGGCACTTTGATCACCGCAACAGGCTCTGGTGGAGTGCTCCAAGGCGCTGTGATTTCTCCCACGGGCCAAGCGGTTACCGGCGAAATCGTGTCGGGCGACCTCACGCTTTCCATTGCGCTGCCCGGTGGCGTGAGTCTGACTTTCGAAGGCCCGGGTACCGCTTTGACTGCGGAACAGGCCAACGCGCACATCACCGGCATTGTGGATGCGGCTTACCCCGCAAACTCCACTGATCCCGCCGTGCAAGCCGCACGCTACAGTCTTGTTGCAGCCATCGATGCCATCACCCAAAGCCTGACAGGGGGCTCAACCCCCGGGACAGTCACGGTGCGGGTGGTGACGCTGACAGACAGCAACACCACCAGCAACGCCCGCCCCTACCTGAAGGACGGTAGTGCATACAGCAGCCAGGCGGCTGCGGCGCCCAACGAAGTGGTGTTCACGGCACAGAGCAAGGCCGGCACCAAAGAGTTGCTGACCTTCATGACCGAACAGTTGGGCACTAACAAGACGCTGGTCCTCAAGGAGGTGCAGAACGCTCTGATCATTGGCGCTGGTACGGTGCGCGTAGACGGCGCTACAGCAGCCTTCCTCAATGCAGATAGCAACAGCCAGGTCATCACCGGCGGCGCTGGAAACGACACACTGGTGGGGGGCGGTGGCCGCGACACCATTACGGGCGGTGCCGGCAAGGATGTGTTCGGCCTCAACGCGTTGGGCCACCTCACCATCACCGACTTCAATGTGAATCAGGACAAGCTGGCGTTCAGCGTGCCCGGCTTCACCAAGGCTACCGACCTGGCGCCGTATTTCACAGGATTGACCGTGGATGCGACTGGCGCAGCGAAGCTGAATTTCGGCGACTACCTCAGTATCACGCTGGTGGGCGTGTCGCCCGAGCAACTGACCCTGGACCTGCTCCAGTTCAAGTTCTAAACCGATAGTTGAACTGCTACAAGGCAGGTTTGGAATGGGGCTCGCAATCGCGGGCCCCATTTCTTGCGTGGCGCTGACCGATGAACATACAACACGAGCCTCTCGGCCTGGTAGAGCAACTGACACCTTTTCGGGTGCAGGGCTGGGCCTTTGATCGGGCAAGGCCGGATCTCGCGCTGGATCTTGTCTTGCGTGTCGACGGCACGGCGGTCCAATGGTTTCGTCCTCATCTGCGGGCGGACTCGATCGCGCAGTATTTGGGTATGTCTGCCAGTTCGCTTGGGCCGACTGCTTTCGACATCCCCGCGCCTGAAGTGTTGGCGGATGGACGCCCGCACCGGGTGGAAGTCGTGCATGCCCCGACCGGGGCGGTGCTTCCCAGCTCTGCAAGCACTGTCCAGTATTTCGACCCGCACGTGCCGCTGGCCCGCATACAGCCGTTGGGCATATCGGCAGCGGCGCTGCAGGCCGACCCCGAGGTCACAGTGGTCGTGCTCAACCGCAACGGCCGTGTCGTGTTGCAGGCTTTGCTCGAAAGCTGGGAGATCTACAACCAATCCACTTCGGTGGAATGGATCGTGATAGACCATGCCTCAACCGACGGCAGCCTGGAACTGCTGGAGTCGTGGAAGGAGCGGTTGAACCTACGTGTCCAGGCTCTGCCAATCAACGACTCCTTTTCCGCCTCCTGCAACCTCGGGGCCCGCATGGCGAAAAGCAAGCACCTCCTGTTCCTGAACAACGACATCGTCTGGCTTCACGACGCACTGCCCTACATGTTGCAGACGCTGCGGAGCGATCCGGACACCGGCGTCGTGGGTATCAAGCTGCTCAAAGCCATCGGCGAAGCCAGCGTAGGCATGCCCGTGACCGACGTGCAGCATCTGGGCGTGCGCTTTATGCAGCATGACCAAGGTTACTGGCCTTATGAGGCAGCACCCTCTGTCGCCCGCCGCGAAGCCGAGTACAGCCCCCAGCAGGTGCCGGTGGTCACAGGCGCCGTCCTCTTGTGCCGTAAGGCGGACTTCATGGCTGTGGGCGGCTTCGATACCTCGTACTTCTACGGGTTCGAAGATGTCGAGCTGTGCCTGCGCCTGGCCCATCGGCTGCGCAAGCGCGTGGTGTGCCGCAACGACCTGACGGCCCTGCACCGGCATGGGCATACTCGTTTGACCGGGCGTGAAGCCCCGATCTTCGACAGAGTCCAGCACAACGCCACAGTGCTCAATCGCCAAATGGGCTTATGGGCCAAGGCCGCTTGGTGGCGCAGCATACTGAGCGCAGACGGAATCATGTGCTCCGAACGCCTGACCATCGGCTTGCTGGTCGGCAAGCTGCCCGAGCCAATCCGGCGTGAGCGTGGCACCCGCGCCAGCGAGAAGCTGCTGAGCGACATGGCCCGGCTGGGTACGCAGCTTGAGGCGCGTTTCCCATCCTCCCGGGTTGTGCTGCTGCACTCCGGTGGCGATGCCTACGATGTGCGCGGCATGCATGCAGTGGTAGTGACCTCCCCGCAGTACAACATACGGTTGCTGCGCAATGTACGCCCTGACATTCGTTGCATAGCCTATGTGCATGGCGCGGCAGAGCCATGGAGCAAAGCCCCTTGGTGGCTGGACTTCGATGGCTACGTAGCCGTCAGCAGCATCGTCTACCAATCGTTGGCAGAGTCCAGCGGTGTCGTGATCGATGAGAGCAGCTACCAGGCGCCCTTCGGCAGATGGCTTCGTGCAGAAAGCAGCGAGGGCCCTGCGGGCACCATGCTACGGATTGCCATCCGCCTCCCCGTGACCGCTGCCAGCGCGGCAACTCGGCCATCTTCAGCCGCTACCGCGTGGGCGCATGCCCAGGCGCTGCGGCAGTCGCTGAAGCAAGAGGGCGCAGCCTGCTGGATCCAGTGGGCGGATGAAGCCCGGCAGCCACTCCAACGCCTGGCGGACGTTTGCATCATCGCCTTGGGTGGTCATGGCTCCAAAACCCTGCCGGCGGCGACGCTGGACCACGCATGCCTCAACGTGGTATGCCAGCAGGCAACCGGTAGCAAAAGGACGTTTCCACTGACAGAAGACTCTGCGCAACCCGACCTGTGGCTGTGCGGCATTCCGCGGCTGGCCGAGCTGCAGCAAGCCATGGAGAAGCGTGTTGGACATACTTTTCTTGCATCCTAACTTCCCTGGGCAGTTCCGGCGCTTGGCGGCTGCATTGGCGAGGGACCCTGCGCTGCGCGTATGGGGCATGGGCGACGCCAGCCAGATGGCTCAAGGCCAACCGGCCGATGGGGTGCAGGTGCTTGCCTACCCGGCCATTTCTCCCGCGAACGATGCAGTGCACCCCATGGCCCGCGGCTTCGAGCAGGCCATACGCCGAGGCGAGCAGGTGGTTGTATCTCTGGCCGAGTACAAGCGGCGAGGCATGGAGCCCGACGTGATCGTTGCCCACCCCGGTTGGGGCGACGCCTTCTTCGTGCGCGACTTTTTCCCTGGTGCACGGGTGGTGGGAATGTTCGAATACTTCTACCATGCGCGCGGCGCCGATGTTGGCTTCGACCCTGAGTTTCCCGCCCAGTTTAGTGACGTGTTCAGGCTTCACGCCAGCAACGCCACCCAGCTGCTGGCCCTCGAGTCGTGCGATGACGCTGTCTGCCCCACAGCTTGGCAGAAGAGCCGCTTTCCCGTCGTCTACCACCACAAGTTGCGGGTCTTGCACGAAGGCATTGATACCAAGCACGTACGGCCTGACCCGCAGGCCAGAACAACCCTTCCCGACGGCACTGTGCTGCGCCACGGAGACGAGGTGCTCACGTTCATCAGCCGCAGCCTGGAGCCCTACCGGGGTTTCCATGTATTCATGCGCGCTTTGCCTGCCATCCTGCAAGCGCGCCCGCACTGCCGCGTAGTTATAGTCGGTGCACAGGAGGGCGTGAGCTACGGCACCGCCCCTGGCGCTGGTGGTCACTGGAAAGATGTCTGCCTTCAAGAGCTGCACGCCCAAGGTCAGGCCATCGATCTGCAGCGAGTGCACTTCACCGGCGCGTTGCCTTATGCCGACTATCTGCGCGTGCTGCAGGTCTCGCGTGCCCACGTTTACCTGACCTACCCGTTCATCCTCTCGTGGTCGCTGCTGGAGGCCATGGCCGTTGGCTGCACCATCATCGCATCCAGTACCGCCCCGGTGCGCGAAGCCATTGCCAATCACGTGCATGGCCTCCTGTTTCCCTTCAAGGATCACGGCACTCTGGCGCGCATGACCATAGGCGCATTGGCCGATCCTGCCGCACATGCCCCGCTGGGCGAAGCCGCACGCCAATGTGCTGTCGAACGCTATGACTTCGACACCGTATCCCTGCCCGCGTACCGCCGTCTGCTGGGGTGCTGAAAAGGCCGAGCCCACAGTCCCTTCGAATCGCACACCTTGAGAAAGCGCCTTCATGTCTACCAAACTGACATCGTTGCTGCAGCAGGCCGCTGCCAAACTTTCTGAAAATGACTATGGCGCCAGCATCCAGTTCTACAAGGACGCCTTGGCCCTGGCTCCCGGCAATGCGGGGGCATCCATGGGCATGGCCATGGTCCTTAACCGGGTCGGCAAGGCGGACGAAGCGCTCGTGCTGCTGAATTCACTGTGGCCTTCAGCCCAGAAAGCCCGCGGAGCCCCTGGCAAGCAATTCCGTGCTGCGGTGCTTGCCCAGATGGGCGTCGCCTATCAATTGCGGGGGCACATGGATCAGGCGCTGGCTTCCTACTGCCAAGCCCAGAAATACTCCGACAGTCCTGATCTGCAACAGCGCATCGAACACCTCCAGGCTGTGGTCAACCAGCCAGATCCCGCACAGCGCCTGCTCATCCATGGAAGCCATATGCAGGCTTCCGGTCGCATGGAAGACGCGCGCCGCGCGTACAGTGATGCGGTAAAGCTCGCCCCTGACAGCGTTGAGGCTCTGCGCAGCCTGGGCAATCTGATGAGCCAGCAAGGCAGCTTGGACGAAGCCCTGCCCCTGCTTCAGAAAGCGCTGGTCCTGGCCCCGGACAGCCCCGAACTGTATAACGAACTGGGCATGCTGTTCCAGCGACGAGGGGACCTGACGAAGGCGGTGAGTTTTCACAAGCGTGCGCTAAAGATCGACCCGGGCTTCGTGTCTGCCTTCATCAATCTAGGCGTGGCCTACAAGCGCAAAGGCGACAACGAGAGCGCGATTGGGGCCTATCGATCAGCAATGGCCATCCGGCCCAACTCGCCCGAGGCACACAACAATCTAGGCAATCTGCTGCGCGTCGAGGGCGATCTGGATGGTGCGCGAATGCACCTCGAGCGGGCGTTAGCCATCCGGCCGGGCTATGAAGATGCGCAGCGCAACCTGGACGATCTCGCTGCTATTGGGCTGCATTCAATGCATCTGTAACGAAGCTGACCTGCCGACCATGGATAGAGGATTGCACGGCAACACGCGCCTGGGCAGGGCTGGAAGTTTTCTGGAAACAGTCATCCACTGCAGTAAATCCGTCGGACAGCAGAGCATTCAAGAAACTGGGGATTCAATGAACCAAAAGAGCACGAAGAAGAGCATCCACTCCGCGTCTATCCGAAAGAGCATCTGCTTCGTCACGGAAACGAGACATGCGGAGCGCCCGTTGCAAGACGCTTCCGCACGATACAGGTGCTACCACCCCGCAGAGACGTTGCTGTCCATGGGGCATCGCTGCTCCATTTACTCGGCTGCCAAATTCTTCGAGACACCCGACTACTACCATGACGTCTACGTCTTTCATAGGCCCAACACAGCCCGTGCGAATTTCTTGGATGTTTTGTCCACACTTCGACGGCAGCGGGCAACGCTTATCGCTGACTACGATGATTTGATTTTTGGTGATTCAGACATCGCCATGAACTCGTCAGCCGTAAAAAATGGAACGCTGGACAGGGACAAGGCTGTGCAAGCATTTGCCAGCAATCTAGCAGCCCTTCAGGAGTTCGACAAAGTCTCAGCTTCAACTGAGCCTCTGGCGGAACACGTCCGCGCGAACCACCCCGACGCCCAAGTGGAAGTGCAGCCCAATTTTCTACCCGCATCCTTGCTGCAATCGCATGAAGAAATGCGGACTCCCTATGTGCGCAGACCATCGGTCGGAATTGGTTATTTTGCAGGAACGCGCAGCCACGACCACGACTTCCCTGTCGTGGAAGCAGTTCTGCACAAGGTGCTTTCGGAAAACCCTAACTTCAATCTGCTGGTCGTGGGTCCGGTGCATGTGCCCTACAGCATCGCCACGTTGCCAAATGTCATGGTCGCCCCGGTGGTCAATTTCCTGCGCCTTCCAGCGCTCATGAGCACCTGTGCCACCGTGATCGCGCCACTAGAGAAGACCCGATTCAATGTCTGCAAATCGCGTGTGAAATTCCTGGAAGCGGCCCTTGCGGGTTGCCGTCTGATTGCCAGCCCTATACCTGATATGGCGGCGGTAGGCCCCGAAAACCTGACCTTGGCGGACAACGGTGACGAATGGTACGAAGCACTCTCTCTCGTCCCTGATGCAAAAAGGCACTCCAAGCTGGTTGAACGCAATTTCACCTCACTGGGCTCCGCCACTAATATGGAAAAATTTCAAATGATTGCGGGCTTGGCATGAGAGTTCTGATCTATGTCGAGCCGTTTCCAATACGCAACTCGCTCACCCACTTTGACTCCATTGCCAAGAAATTCCTGCCTTTGCTGCGCGACCACGCTCTGTTCGACATCCGGATGTTTGCGAACGCAGCCACTCTTGCAACACTTGGCAATGAAATGCCTGCAAACTCATCCAAGCGGCTGATATCACCTACACCGGAAGAATCACGGCTTTTTGAAAGCTACAAGCTCCCGTGGCAACCTGCAGGCGTTTCCCACTGGCTCGATCTGATGCATGGGCGCGGTCGAATAAGCAACGATTCCCAGGAAGTCCTGCGACGGGTATGGCAATCCTTCCCCTTTGAAATAATCATTCACTGGGGAGAAAACGGGGCCGTCAGCCAGTTCCTGGAGATGCATGCTGTCACCAGGATTGCCATGGAACTGGGGTGCACACGCCCTCCGTTCCTAGACAGCATTGTGATGGACCCATTTGGCACCAACGGGGCAACCGTAGTACCAAAGTTAAGTCTGGAAGATATTCGCGAAATTGTGGACAACCGACCCATGTCCCGCCATGACGCTTTGCTTCAGTACTCCCAAAACCTGGCTGTTAAAGGGTACGAAGAGCAATTCGTGCCTATTCCGGCCGAAATTTCGTCTCAGCTGGACGGAGCACAACGCATCGCATTCCTGCCGTTGCAACTGTTCGACGATGCGAACCTACTGAGGTTCTCGGGCTACCAGACGATTGAGGAAGTCGTCCGGGAGGTGGTCCCAAAGTTGGCCAGCAGTGGCTATAAGACCATTGTGAAACCCCATCCCGCATCCAAGTTCCGCACAGGGGCTGTCAACGCGAATGCCGCTGCACGGGCGGCGCTGCGATCCTTGCGAGATCAGGTCGTGTGGTGTGACGCAGACGCTCCCATCCCTAACGCCAGGCTTGTAGCGCTCTCGAACTTCGTCGTCACGGTCAATAGCTCCGTCGGCTTCGAAGCGCTGTACTTCGACAAGCCTGTCGTCGTCCTTGGAGACGCCGCCTACAAGCCGCGCGACTTGTTTCCTTCGCTGGACGACATGCTATCGAGCAGCTTCGATGAGCAGGCATTCGCAAAAGGGGCGGGTCTGCTCAGGAGATTTCTGCTGGGAGGATATTTGCAGCCTGCGGGTATTTTCAGTGACGCCACCGCATTCATGCGATGTGTCGGGGCCATCGACGAGACAGCACGCATGACCAATGGCAGCGCCAAACAATTTGCCCAGGCAATATGGAGAAGCGCATCGGGCGGGACGCAGGCATTCGCGCGGTCCGCAATGTTCTGGGGCTTGTCCTCGACAGCCAACGCAACTTTTACATCACCGGCGAGTGCAGCCCCTGCACTGGCCGCGCGAAAGCGTTTCGAAAGCAAAACCGGCGCGGCGGGCAACACGTACCTTTCCATCGTCCGGCGGCTGCACGCGTATTCGGGCGCGCAAAGCCTAGCCGGATTTCTGAATTGGCTAGACACGAAATGGCGTGCCCCCGAAGGCCGTACGGAGCTAGTGCGCGCGGGGAACATCGTGGACACCGAGTACTACCTAGAGCTCAACGAGGATGTAAGAGCCGCCCAACTCGATCCGATCGAGCATTTCGCGCGCCACGGTATCGGCGAGTCCCGTGCGCCCCAAGCCATGTTGGGAGTCAGCACTGTTGACGATATGCTTTCAGTCCTGCGCGAGACCGCAGCCACGATGCTGATCAACAGCGGGCTCACTGAATACCCTCTGACAGAACGTGAGGAGGAATCGCGACAGGTGCAGTTGGGAAAAATCGGCAGCACCTTGAAGCGTCGGAAGTCCCAACTCGCAGTAGTGGCCCACCTCTATTACCGTGACTTAGTGCCCGAAATACTCGAAAGCTTGAGGACCATCACGGAAAGTTTCGATCTGATCGTGACAGTACCGGATTGGGGGGCCAAGGGAATTGTCGACCTCGTCCTCGCCCAATACCCCAAGGCGACGGTCTACAGCACGCCAAATCGCGGGCGTGACATAGCACCGTTCCTCGATGTTCTCCCATTGCTGTGCGAGCGCGACTACAGTGCTGTTCTCAAGGTTCAAACCAAGCGCGGATACTATGAAAATGGAAAATTGAACGCGCCCCTCGGAGAAATTTGGCGCATTGAGACAATGGCAGCATTGCTCGGTTCAGAAGAACGAGTCAATCAGATTACATCTGCTTTTCGTGCAGACAAGGAACTTGCCATGGTGGGCCCATCTCCGTACTGGATGAGCTTGGCCAACTACCCACACCACGACGGGGGCGAACTGGCCCAATGGTTGCTTGGCAGCGCGGATGGGGAGGGTTTTTTTGCAGGAACGATGTTCTGGTTCAGGCCGTCGCACCTGCAACCTTTCAAGCCCCTTTCGATTCGCAATTTCCCTCCGGAGAACGGTGCGAGCGACGGCGCACTAGCGCATTTGGTGGAGCGAGCTTTCGGGCAGGCGGCAATCGCTGGAGGGCGGATCGCGGGAGCTCCGGTGGATCCAAGTGAACTGATTGAGCACGATTTTCAGGCCCTTCAAGGCCAAACCAAACTGCACGACTATTTGAAGAGTCGGCATTTGGATGCGCAACGTCGCACACACGGAAATGCAGCAGGCGGGCATTTGATATGGTAGGGACGGAGCAATCGCAAGGAGTGCCAGGCGCCAATCTGATCGTTGGTAGCTCGCATGTTGTGCGGTGGCGCACTCTGGTTGCGGCAGATGCCCTGCCTCAAAGCCTACCGCCGCAGCGGTTTATCGGGTTTGGCGGCGCGCCGATTTGGTCTGCAAAATGCTTCAACAACACCGTTGCAGTGGCAGGAGAGATTGGACGCGTGGGAATCATGGTGCCGGATTTCAGATTTGGAAACTCTATCTGCTTGTCCTGCGAGCCACCGATCCCCGTGATGCGCGATGGATTCACCGCCATCAGTCAGCCCGCGATGACCTCAGAGAATGACCATGCGATGCTGGTTCGGTGCCTCGCAGCATTGCAAATCTGGCATGGCCAGTTCGGCCAACGCGCGCGGTACCTGTTCTGGTGCATGCTGGGCAGAGAAGTGCAAGATCGGCTTGCAGGGCGGCACATTCATTTGGGCCGCTACCTCCATCCGGTTTTCAGGCACGAGGAGATTTCCAGCGCTTTGGATGGTCTGGACATAATCGATCTGGGGCCTCTGCTGCGCATGCCGATGCACGAAGTTGTTCGATTGTTCGTCGACAACAGTGCTCACCCCTCGCAGATCGGCTACCTTTTTCTGGACTCAGTGCTATGCCAGGAGCGCTCTCCCACCGAAGGCTATGCACAGGCGGTAGACGCCGTTGAATCCGTGCTGTTCGAGTTGGCCAAGCGCATACGATCTAGGCACAAAAAGCAGGTCTTGCTGACCGGTCGCTCTGTGTGGCTGGACACACTCGCTCGCTATCTTGGCGCCACAGCGGCCAGTCGTCTTGCTGCGGTTGGCCTTCTTGTCGCGCCGCTGGATGCCGCACCTGGCCAGCCATCCATCAGCCAGCTTCTCGCAGACCTGCGAGCCGAGGACTGTCAGGCTGTCGTCTTCTGTGTCTCCGGAACCGATTTGGCAATTCCATTGGCCAGGGCATTTGGCACCAGCACGGAATTCTGGCGCAAGGTGCCCCATATTGATTGGGAAACGGGAACCAATCCCATCATCCGCGGAAGAAATGAAACTCCGCATTTCCCCCCAGCCACCAACGGCGCGGATGGCGCTGCCCACAAAACCGTGGTTCCAAACCTGCAAGAATGCATGGTGGAACTCGGCCCACTTGGTATTCCCACTTGGCGTGGTTTGCAGCTTGTGCTGGAGCAGCTGTGAGGGATCACGGATCACTCGTCGCGCTCCGCAACATGCCCGACTGCATTGGCATCGACGCAGAGGCAGCACGTGCCCGTGTTGCCACAAGAATCAACAAACTATTGCGCTGGACTGGGGATCTGGGCCGCAAGTTCAACCCACCGCTATGCCAGGTCGGAGTGGTCTTGTCACCTGATTGGCCTATCGTCGCATTCCATACATCAGGCGGCTTCAACGATCGCATGGTGGACCTCGTGTTCAGCCCCAAAGCCCAGTACAACGCCACCATACTGTTGTTTGGTGACTCGTTCTTTCGCATGATGCGTCGCCATCTCAGCGCCGTTTTCACTCGCGTCGTATGTTTGCGCAGTCGGTTCTTCCACCCGGAAATTGCCGCCTCCATCCAGTCTGATGTGGTGTTATCAGGAAATGCCGAGCGTTATTTCTCGGCAGTGGCGCCCGACAGTGAAGCGCAATTGTTTTCCCTGTATCTAGGTTTTCTCCGTGCACCCGAGATCCAGGCCGATACCGCGTTCCTGGCTGCTTGGAGCTCGGTGAACGCGCCCCGGTCCTCAGCGTCGCAGCGCTTCTTCTCTGATCTTCGAACGCCACCGCGCGATGGGTCGTCCCCGCCGTTCCCAAACCCAACACGCTCCACCTTTTCATGAGCATCCGCAAAGGCATCATCCTCGCCGGAGGCTCCGGTACCCGGCTGCACCCGGCCACCCTGGCCATCAGCAAGCAGTTGCTGCCGGTGTACGACAAACCCATGATCTATTACCCGCTGAGCACGCTCATGCTCGCGGGCATCCGCGACATTCTGGTGATCAGCACTCCGCAGGACACGCCGCGCTTCGAACAACTGCTTGGCGATGGCAGCCAGTGGGGCATCCACCTGCAGTACGCGGTGCAGGCGAGCCCGGACGGCCTGGCACAGGCCTTCGTGATCGGCGAATCCTTCCTCGGCGATTCTCCCAGCGCGCTGGTGCTGGGTGACAACATCTTCCACGGCCATGACTTTCATGAGTTGCTGGGCAGTGCGACAGAGCGCCAAACGGGAGCCAGCGTGTTTGCGTACCATGTGCACGACCCCGAGCGCTATGGTGTGGCCGAGTTCGATGCCCAGGGCAAAGTCCTGTCGCTGGAGGAAAAGCCCAAGGTCCCCAAGTCGAGCTATGCGGTCACGGGCCTGTATTTCTACGACAACCAGGTGGTGGAGTTGGCCAAGGGGCTCAAGCCCTCGGCCCGCGGCGAGTACGAGATCACCGACCTCAACCGCCTGTACCTGGAGCGCGGCCAGTTGAATGTGGAGATCATGGGCCGGGGCTACGCCTGGCTGGATACCGGCACGCACGAGAGCCTGCTCGAAGCCGGCCAGTTCATCGCCACGCTGGAGCACCGTCAGGGCCTGAAGATCGCATGCCCTGAAGAGATTTCCTGGCGCAGCCAGTGGATCGACAGCGCCCAGCTGGAGCGACTGGCCCAGCCGCTGACCAAGAATGGGTACGGCCAGTACCTGATGCGCCTGGTGCGGGATAGATAGATGGCATTTCTCGGGGGGAAGCGGGATTCTTGGTGGTTTGCGACGCACTGAGCGAAGACGTGTGACACTTTGGAGTGGCCGAAATGTATCACTCGGCCCGAAGTCAATGTCCCTTCTTTGCCGCCGTTGGAGTTTCTTTTGGTTATGAAACCTGTCCTGCTTGCCCTGTCGTTCCTGTCGGAAGAACACTGCGCCCAATTGTCGGAAACCTTTGATCTGGTCTACGTACCTGATGCGCCACAGCACCAGGCCGCCATCGCCGAGCATGGCAGCCGCGTGCGGGTGGTGCTCACCATCGGCTCCATCGGCATCACGCCCGCGCAGATCGATGCGCTGCCGTCCCTCACGCTGATCTGCGCCCTGGGTGCGGGCTACGAGAACATCGCCGTGGCGCACGCCAAGGCGCGCGGCATCGTGGTGGCCAATGGCGCCGGCACCAACGACGACTGCGTGGCCGACCATGCCTTTGGCCTGCTCATCGCGGCCGTGCGTGGCATCCCCAAGCTGGATACCGCCACGCGTGCCGGTGTGTGGCGCACGGCATTGCCGCTGCCGCCCAATGTGTCACACAAGCGCTTCGGCATCATCGGCCTGGGCACCATCGGCAAGAAGATCGCCCAGCGTGCGCTGGGCTTCGACCTGCAAGTGGGCTACCACAATCGCAGCGAGCGCACGGACGTGCCCTACCGCTACTTCGGCGACGTGAAATCGCTGGCCGAGTGGGCTGATTTCCTGGTCGTGGCCACGCCCGGCGGCCCGGGCACACAGCACCTGGTCAACGCCCCGGTGCTAGATGCCCTGGGGCCGCGCGGCTATGTGGTCAACATCGCACGCGGTAGCGTGATCGACACCGCAGCGCTGGCCCTGGCGCTGCGCGAGGGGCGCCTGGCAGGTGCGGGCCTGGACGTGTACGAGAGCGAGCCTGCGCCACCGGCCGAATTGCTGGATCTGGACACCGTGGTGCTCACACCCCACGTGGGCGGCTGGTCGCCCGAGGCGGTGCAGGCCTCTGTGGACCGCTTCGTCGAGAATGCGCGCCGGCACCTCGCGGGCGAGTCGCCGGTTTCGCCTGTCTGAACGCGCGCTGTAGGAGGGGGCTCAGCCCCCGCCGAGCACCTTGTACAAGGTGATGCGGTTGGTCTGCTCGGCCAACTGCAGGCTCAGCAGGGTCTGCTGCGCCGCGTACAGCGAGCGCTGCGCGTCGAGCACCGTGAGGTAGTTGTCGGCCCCGGCCTTGAAGCGGGCTTCGGACAGGGCGTAGACGCGCTCCGTCGCGGCCAGCAGCGAGGTCTGCGCGGTGATGCGGTCCGTCAGGGTGGCGCGCTCGGCCAGGGCATCGGCGGCTTCGCGGAAGGCGGTCTGGATGACCTTCTCGTACTGCGTGAGGGCAATGCGCTGGTTGGCCTGGGCGACGTCCAGGTTGGCCTGGTTGCGGCCGCCGTCGAAAATCGGCAGCCGGATCTGCGGCACGAAGCTCCACAGCAGGTTGCCGCTGCCGAACAGGCCCGAGAGCTCCGTGCTCGCCGTGCCCACGCTGGCCGTGAGCGAGATGCTGGGGAAGAAAGCCGCACGCGCGGCGCCGATGTTGGCGTAGCTGGCCTGCAGGCTGCGCTCGGCGGCCATCACGTCAGGGCGCGACAGCAGCACACTCGAGGGGATCTGCGCGGGCACGGCCAGCAACTGCAGTGCGTTCTCACGCAGCATGGGCACCTGCGTGGCCGCCTGCGTGACGCGCTCGCTGCGCCGCTCGTCCGGCACCTGTGCGGCCACAGGCACGGGGGGCGCCGCCTGTACGGCGGGCAGCAGGGTGGCGGGAACGGGCGAGCCCACCAGCAGTTGCAGCGCATTGCGGTCGCGCGCCACCTGGCTGGTGAAGGCGGCGACATCGGCGCGCGCGCCGTCCACCGTGGTCTGGTTCTGCGCCAGCACCAGGCCCGAGGTGCCGCCCAGGCGGTGCGTGCGCTCGGTCAGGGAGTAGGAGGCTTCGCGCGAGCGCAGTGTTTCCTTCGCCAGCTCCAGGCGTGCCTGGTCGGCCGCGAGGTTGAGCCAGGCATTGGTGACCTCGGCCACCAGGCTCAGCTGCACGCTGCGCTGGGTGTCGGTGACGCGCAGCACCTCCTGCAGTGCGGACTCGTTGAGGTTGCGCACGCGGCCGAAGAAGTCGAGTTCGTAGCTGGTGATGCCCAGTTGCGCGCTGTACTGCTCGCCGATCTGCGAGCGGCCGGCGGTGGTCAGGTCGGCGGCGGTGCGGGCGCGGCTGCCCTGGGCCGTGCCGCTCACGCTGGGCAGGCGATCGGCGCGGCTCACGCCGTACTGGGCCTGGGCGCGCTCGATGGCCAGCGCTGCGGCGCGCAGGTCGCGGTTGTTCTGCAGCGCGAGCGTGATGACGTCGCGCAACTGTGCAGACTGCACCACCGCGTCCCAGCCCAGCGGGGCATAGGTCTCGCTGGCGCCTGCCGTCGTGGCGGCGTTGTCCAAGGCTGCGGGCACCGGGGCGACAGGGCGGTCGTAGCTGGGTGCCAGATTGGTGCAGCCGGCCAGGACCAGCAGGGCGCACAGGGGAGTCATCAGGGCTTTGGACATGCCGGTGGACACAACGGGGTAGGCAAGAACGGTACGGAAGCTCATGCCTGCGCCTCCTGGGCTTCTGCAGGCGGCGTGGCGGGCGCGGCGGGGGCCTGGCCCTGGCCCTTGCGCCGCTGGACCAGGGAGCGCACGAGCAGGAAGAACACGGGCACGAAGAACAGCCCCAGCACGGTGGAGGCCACCATGCCGCCGAGCACGCCGGTGCCGATGGCCTGGCGGCCGCCGGCACCCGCGCCCGTGCCGATGGCCAGAGGCAGCACGCCGAAGCCGAAGGCCAGCGAAGTCATGAGGATGGGGCGCAGGCGCATGCGCACGGCTTCCACCGTGGCGTCGTACAGGTTCTTGCCCTGGGTTTGCAATTGCACCGCGAATTCGACGATCAGGATGGCGTTCTTGGACGCCAGCCCCACGGTGGTGAGCAGCCCCACCTGGAAGTACACGTCGTTGGTCATGCCGCGCGTGTAGGTGGCCAGCAAGGCGCCGATCACGCCCAGCGGCACCGCCAGCATCACCGAGAACGGCACGCTCCAGCTTTCGTACAGGGCCGCCAGGCACAGGAACACGAAGAGGATGGAGACGGCGTAGAGCAAGGGCGCCTGCGAGCCCGAGCGGCGCTCCTGCAGCGAGGCGCCGGTCCACTCCATGCCGATGCCGGGCGGCAGCTTTTTCATGATTTCCTCGATGGCCACCATGGCGTCGCCCGAGCTGGCGCCTGGCGCGGTTTCGGCCTGCAGTTCCAGGGCGGGGCTGCCGTTGTAGCGCATGAGCTGGGGCGGGCCGTTGGTCCACGAGGTGCTGGCAAAGGTCGAGAAAGGCACCATTTCGCCATTGCGGTTGCGCACGCTCCAGTGACCGATGTCTTGCGGCAGCATGCGATAGGGCGCATCGCCCTGCACATACACGCGCTTGACGCGGCCCTGGTGCACGAAGTCGTTCACATAGGTGCCGCCCATGGCGCTGGAGAGCACGCCGTTGATGTCCGCCGTGGTCAACCCCTGGGCCGCGGCCTTGCGGTCATCGATGGTGACCTTGAGCTCCGAGGTGTTGTCGAAATTGGTGGTCCGCACATTGGTGAGGATCGGGTTCTGGCGGGTCAGTTCGATCAACTGGTCCTTGGCGGCGACGAGAGCGTCCTGCCCCAGGCCATTGAGGTCCTTGACCATGAAGTTGATGCCCGCGCTCGACCCCAGGCCGCGCACGGCGGGCGGCAGCGAGACGAAGATGCGTGCGTCGCGGATCTTGGCGAGGTCCTTGGTGGCCTGGCTGGCGATGACCTCCGCCGACTGGCTGCGCAGCGGGCGTTCCGCCCAGGGCTTGAGCCGGATGAACATGTTGCCGGAGTTCTGGTTGCCGTTGTTGCCGGCAATCGAATTCACACGCAGCACTTCGGGCTTGGCCAGAAAGTAGTCCTTGATTTCATCAAGCACCACACCCAGGCGCTCGTCGGTGGCGCCAGAGGGCAAGGTGATCGAGGCCGTCACGAAACCCTGGTCCTCATTGGGCAGAAAGGAGGTGGGCAGTACCTTGAACAGCAGCCCCACGCCCACCAGGATCGCCAGGTAGATCACGACCATGCGCAGGCTGCGCTTGAGCAGGCCGCCCACGACGCGCTGGTAGCGGTTGGCCGTGCTGTCGAACGTGCGGTTGAACCAGGCGAAGAAGCGGTCGCTCAGGCCGAGCAGGCCACGCCTTGGCGGGCCGTCATGGGCTGCGTGGTGGCCCTTTTCGATGGGCTTGAGCAGGGTGGCGCACAGCGCAGGGGTCAGCGTCAGCGCCACGAACACCGACAGCGCCATGGCCGAGACGATGGTGATGGAAAACTGCCGGTAGATCACGCCAGTGGAGCCCGTGAAGAAGGCCATGGGGATGAACACGGCCGACAGGGTGAGGCCGATGCCTACCAGTGCAGGCGTGATCTCCTTCATCGACTTGCGCGTGGCCTCCTTGGGCGACAGGCCTTCCTCGCTCATCACGCGTTCCACGTTCTCCACCACCACGATGGCGTCGTCCACCAGCAGGCCGATGGCCAGCACCATGGCGAACATGGTCAGCATGTTGATCGAGTAGCCCAGCGCCGAGAGCACGCCGAAGGTGCCCAGCAGCACCACGGGCACGGCGATGGCCGGGATCATCGTGGCGCGGAAGTTCTGCAGGAAGATGAACATCACGATCACCACCAGCAGCATCGCCTCGGCCAGGGTCTTGACGACCTCCTCGATGGAGGCGCGCACGAACGGGGTGGAGTCGGAGCTGACGACACCGTTGATGCCATCCGGGAAGAAGGGTTCGAGCTCCTTCATCTTGCGTGCCACTGCATCGGCCACTTCCATGGCATTGGCGCCGTCGGCCAGCACGATGCCGATACCCGCGCCGGGCTGCCCGTTCAGGCGCGACTTGACCGTGAGGTTGTCCGCCTCCAGCGCCACCCGGGCCACATCGGCCATGGTGACCACCGAGCCATCGGTGCCGGACTTGAGGACAATGCGCTCGAACTCCTCCACCGTCTGCAGCTTGGTGCGCGCGGTGATGGTGGCGTTGAGCATCTGCCCGGCGGGCGCGGGCTGCTGGCCCAACTGGCCGGCCGAGACCTGCGCGTTCTGGGCATTGAGCGCGTTGATCAGGTCCGACGGCATCAGCGCGAACTTCTCCATCTTGGCCGGGTCGATCCAGATGCGCATGGCATAGGAGGTTCCGAACACCGTCACGTCACCCACACCGTCCAGGCGGGCGATCACGTCCACCACGTTGCTGGAGATGTAGTCGCCAATGGCCACCTGGGTCACGGTGGGGTCGGGCGAAGTGAACACGTAGGTCACCAGGAAGTCCTGGCCGCCCTTGTTCACGAACACGCCGCGGCTTTTCACGGCCTCGGGCAGGCGGTTCATGGCCGCCTGCAGCTTGTTCTGCACCTGCACCTGGGCCACGTCGATGTTGGCGCCGGGGGCAAACGTGAGCGTGGTGCGCGAGCGGCCGGCGGAGTCGCTGGTCGAGCCCATGTACAGCAGGCTGTCGATGCCCTTGAGCTGCTGCTCGATCACCTGGGTCACCGAGTTGTCGACCGTGCCGGCCGATGCACCGGTATAGGTGGTGTTGATGGTCACGCGCGGTGGCGCGATGTCGGGGTACTGCTCCAGCGGCAGCGTGAAGATGGACATCGCCCCCGCCAGCATGATGACGATGGACAGCACCCAGGCGAAGACCGGGCGGTTGATGAAGAACTGGGCCATGGATCAGCGTGGGTGTGGTGGGGTCGCAGGTCGGTCGGGTGAGGCGTTGCGCGCAGTGCGCCTCAGGAACTGGCTGCGGCCGACGAGGCCGTGGCCGCCGCGGGCGCGGCCTTGTCGCGTGGCTTGACCACCGTGGGCTTGACCGTCTGGCCCACGCGGGCCTTCTGGAAGCCGTCCACCATCACCTTCTCACCGGCCTTGACGCCCGAGATCACCAGCCAGCGGTTGCCCACGGCCTGGCCGAGTTCCACCGGGCGCTTGGTGAGCTTGTTGTCCTCGCCCACCACCTGCACGCTGGGCTCGCCGGCGGCGTTGCGGATCACGGCCTCCTGGGGCAGCAACAGGGCCTGTGGCGCCACGCTGGTGGCCAGCTGGGAGCGTACGTACATGCCCGGCATCAGGAAATGGTCGGGGTTGGGGAAGGTCGCGCGCAGGGTGATGGCGCCCGAGGTCGGGTTGACGGCCGTGCCGGTGAACTGCAGCGTGCCTTCTTTTTCGTAGGTGGACCCATCCTCCAGGATGAGCTTCACCCTGGCCTGGTTGGAATCCACGCGCGTGAACTTGCCTTCCTGCCATTGCCTGCGCAGCTGCAGCAGCTCCGCGCTGGACTGCGTGATGTCCACCTGGATCGGGTCGAGCTGCTGGATGGTGGTCAGCGCATTGGCCTGGTTGGCCGTGACCAGGGCACCGGCCGTGACGGCCGACAGCCCGATGCGCCCGGAGATGGGCGCGACGATGCGCGTGTAGCGCACGTTGATGCGCGCGGTGTCCAGCGCCGCCTGCGCCACGCCCACGTCGGCCTGGGTCTGCTGCACCGCCGCCTGGCTTTCGTCGAACACCTGGCGGCTG
Source organism: Acidovorax sp. LjRoot118 (assembly GCF_964253575.1). Classification (NCBI taxonomy): domain Bacteria; kingdom Pseudomonadati; phylum Pseudomonadota; class Betaproteobacteria; order Burkholderiales; family Comamonadaceae; genus Acidovorax; species Acidovorax sp. LjRoot118. The sequence goes on along the minus strand of NZ_CAXURB020000001.1, from coordinate 5,352,903 downwards.
ATGGCGTCGATCTCGACCAGTTCCGCATTGCGTTTGGCGTTGACCTGGGCCGTGCGCGCCGTGGCCTGCGCCTTGGCGAGCACTGCCTGGGCGCTGGCCTGGGCGGCTTCGTAGGTGGCCGGGTCCACCTGGTACAGCGGCTGGCCGGCCTTGACCAGCGCGCCCTCGGTGAACAGGCGTTTCTGGATGATGCCGTTGATCTGCGGGCGGATGTCGGCGTTCTGGAAGGCCGCCGTGCGGCCTGGCAACTCCGTGCTCAGCGTCTGGCTCTCTGGGGCCAGCACCACTACGCCCACCGCTGGCTCGCCTGCGGGCTTGCCCGCGCCGGCCTTGGCCGGCTGATCCTTGCCGGAGCAGGCCACCAGGCCGCCGATGCACAGGGCCGCGATGCAGGTTCGCACCCAGGCCGGGTTCAGCCGGGACAAGGGGTGGGCAGCGGGGCGGGCGGGGGAGGAGGCCAGCGTCAGCGAGCCCGTGGCAGCCGGGTGGCCAGCATTCAGAAGGAACGGCATGGGAGACGGTGAGTCAGAGTTGAAGGCATTGTGGGGGCCATATGTGTACGCACGATAAAGTTGGCAAAGCCGGAGCCCGTTGACAGGTTTTTTCAGGTGGACGAGCATCCCCCCAACGCTTGGCACTTGCAAGCATCGGGCCAGCAAATGGATGGCCACTCCTTCGGGGGCCGCCCACGAAAAAGGCGCTTCCCTGCCACCGGGAGCGCCTTGGAGATTGTGCCGGCGGCCCTTGTCGGCTGCCGGTATGTGCTTATGCGCTTATTGCTTGCGCGCGGCAATCGCTTTTTCGGCCTGGGTCACCAGGTCGGCGCCGATCTGGCCCTTCCACTTCTCGAACACGGGGCGGGTGGCCTTCACGAAGGCGTCGCGTTCGGCGGGGGAGAGTTGGGTCACGGTCACGCCATTGGCTGCGATGTCCTTGAGCAGGGGCTTGTCGGCCTCGACCATGCCCTTGCGGGCGATGGCGATCTCTTCCTTGCCGGCGTCGATGGCGGCCTGCTTGACGATCTCGCGGTCGGCCGGCGTCCAGGAGTTCCAGATGTCCTTGTTCACCACGAAGACCAGCGGGTCGTTGATGTAGCCCCACATGGTCACGTGCTTCTGGGCCACGGTGTGCAGCTTGGCAGCCATGTACACGGCGATCGGGTTCTCCTGGCCGTCCACGGCGCCACTGGCCATGGCGGGCTGGGCATCGGCCCAGCTCATCTGCGTGGGGTTGGCGCCCAGCGCGGTGAAGGTGTCCAGGAACAGGGGCGAGCCCACGACGCGGATCTTCAGGCCCTTGAGGTCCTCAGGAGTCTTGATGGCCTTCTTGGAGTTGGAGATCTCGCGGTAGCCGTTTTCGCCCCAGGCCAGGGGCACCACGCCGGCCTTGTCCAGCGTCGCGAATATGTTCTTGCCGACTTCGCCCTGCGTGAGTGCGTCCACGGCGGCGTAGTCGGGCATCAGGAAGGGCAGCGAGAACAGGTTCAGCTGCTTGACCTGGGGCGACCAGTTGATGGTGGAGCCCACGGCCATGTCGATCACGCCCTGGCGTAGCGCCGAGAACTCGCGCGTCTGGTCGCCCTGGATGAGCGAGACACCGGGGTACAGCTTGATGTTGATGCGGCCCTGCGTGCGCTCGCGCACCTTGTTGGCCCACAACTCGCCGCCCTTGCCCCACGGGAAGGCAGTGCCCAGCACCAGGGACATGCGGTATTCGCTCTTGTAGGCCGTCTGTGCGATGGCGGCCGGGGCGGCGAAGGCCAGTGCGGCGGCAGCGGCCACGGCGGAAGTCAGAAAGGTGCGCAGTTTCATGTTGTCAGTCTCCTGTGGTCAATTTTGTAGGGTAGAAGGCAAATCGGTCTCGGGGTTTGCCACGGGTCAGTAACCCAGGCGCGCCGGCAGCCACAGCGCCAGTGGCGGGAAGGCGATCACCAGCACCATCACGAGGAACATGGCGAACAGCATCCAGCCGACCCAGCGCACGGTCGATTCCATGCGCACACCAGCGATGCGGCACGAGACCATCAGGTTCACCGCCAGCGGCGGGGTGAACTGGCCCAGCGCCACCTTGAGCGTCAGGATCACGCCGAACCAGACGGGGTCCCACTGGTAGTGCTGCATGATGGGCAAGAGCAGCGGCACGAAGATCAGGAAGATGGAGATCCCATCGAGAAACATGCCCACGGTGATGAGCAGCACGATCAGCAGCGCCAGCACGCCGTATTCCCCTAGGCCCGAGTTCACGATGGCCTTGGCCACCGGGTCGATCACCCCGAGGGTGGACAGCGAGTAGGCAAAGATGCCCGCGAGCGAGACCACGAGCAGGATCACGGCCGACAGCTCGCCCGATTCGCGCAGGATGGGGAACAGGTCGCGCACCTTGATCGTGCGGTGGATCACCATGCCCACGAAGAGGCCGTAGAACACCGCCACCACGGCGGCCTCGGTGGGCGTGAACCAGCCGGCGCGCATGCCGCCCAGGATCAGCACCGGTGCGGCCAGACCCCACAGGGCTTCGCGCAGGCTCTTCCAGAACGGGGGGCGCGGCATGGTGGATTCGAGCGCGCCCATCTTGTGCTTGCGCGCCATCCACACGGCCGGAATGATCAATGCGATGCCCGCCAGGATGCCCGGGATCATGCCGGCGGCGAACAGCGCGGGCACCGAGGCGCCCGGCACCAGCACCGAGTAGATGATGAAGGCGACGGACGGCGGGATCAGGATGTCGGTGGCTGCTGCTGCCCCCACCACGCTGGCCGAGAACGAGGGCGGGTAGCCCGCGCGCGACATGGCGGCGATCATCACGCCGCCCACGGCAGCGGCGTTGGCCGGGCCCGAGCCCGAGATGCCACCCAGGAACATGGCCACGGCAATCGCCACCAGCGGCAGCATGCCCGGGCCGCGCCCGACGATGGCCACGGCGAAGTTCACCAGGCGCAGGGCCACGCCCGAGCGGTCGAAGATGGAGCCGACCAGCACGAACATCGGAATCGCCAGCAGCGGGTACTTGCCCAGGCCGGCATAGAAGTTCTGCGGCACGGCCAGCAAGCCGAACCACTGGCTGTCGGCATTCGCCAGCGCAATCGCGGCGGCGCCGGCCAGGCCCAGGGCAGCGCCTATGGGCACGCCCAGGAACATCAGGCCCAGGAAGGCCACGAACAGGAGCGTGGCGATCATGGCTGTGCGTCCTCGGCGGGGCTTTCGGGCCGCAGCGCTTCACGGCTGCGGCGCAGCAGCAGGCCCACGGCCCGCGCAGCGATCAGCGCCGAGATGACGGGCAGCCAGATGGAGTACCACCACTGCGGCACGCCGATGCCCGGCGAGGTCTCGCCAAAGCGGTAGTCGTCCCAGACCACGCGCACGCTGAGCACGGCGATCAGCGCGAACAGCACGGCCACGGCCACGGCGCCCAGCTGCGCCAGGCGCTTGCGGCGCGCGGCCGAGCCGCCTTCGGCAAAGTATTCGATGCGGATGTGCTGGTCGCGCGCTACGGCGGCAGAGCCCGCCACCAGGGCCAGCACGATCATCAGGAAGACGGAGATTTCTTCCGTCCAGGCAAAAGAGGAACTGGTGAAGTAGCGCACCAGCACGTTGGCAAATGTGATGAGCGCCAGCGCCGCCATGACGATGACGGTGAGCCAGTCCTCGATGCGCAGGGCGCGGGGTTCTTCGGAGGCAGGGGCGGCGACGGGCACGGAGGCGTCGGTCACCGGCCCTTGGGGAGGGGTGGAGGACATGGGAGCGGCGGTACAGGAGAACAAACAGGACGGGCCGGTCGCTCTGCCCGCCGGTGTTGTGCACCTGGGGCCGTGACGCGGGAGCGCGCTTTGGACGCAACTTTCCCTATTATGCGGTGCGTTGCTATGTGTGCACACCAATGGTGCGCTATGGATAAACCCTTGTACAGGCTTTCCACCACAGGCCAGCACGCGGCAGGGCCGGCACCGATAATGCACCGATGGAAACCAAGTGGCTTGAAGATTTCGTCAGTCTTGCGGAAACGCGCAGCTTCAGCCGGTCCGCCCAGTTGCGGCATGTGACGCAGCCCGCCTTTTCGCGGCGCATCCAGGCCCTGGAGGCCTGGGCCGGTACCGATCTGGTGGACCGCAGCTCCTACCCCACGCGCCTCACGCCGGCCGGCAAAACCCTGTACGACCAGGCGCTGGAGATGCTGCAGGCGCTGCAGAACACCCGGGCCATGCTGCGCGCGCACACCAGTGCAGGCAAGGACATGATCGAGTTCGCGGTGCCGCACACGCTGGCCTTCACCTTCTTCCCGGCCTGGGTGTCGAGCCTGCACGACAAGTTCGGCCCCTTCAAGAGCCGGCTGATCGCCCTGAACGTGCACGACGCCGTGATGCGCCTGGTGGAAGGGGGCTGCGACCTGCTGATCGCCTACCACCACCCCTCACAGCCCTTCCAGCTCGATGCCGACCGCTACGAGATGGTGAGCCTGGGCCAGGAGGTGCTGTCCCCGTACTCCAAGGCCGACGCCGACGGGCAGCCTCTGTTCCGGCTACCGGGCCGGGTGGGCCAGCCGCTGCCCTACCTGGGCTATGCGCCCGGTGCCTACCTGGGGCGGGTGACGGAGCTGATCCTCAAGGAGTCGGGCACGGCGATCCACCTGGACCGGGTCTACGAGACCGACATGGCCGAGGGCCTCAAGGCCATGGCGCTCGAAGGGCATGGCGTGGCCTTCCTGCCCCACAGCGCTGTCAAGAAAGAGCTGCGCACGCGCAAGCTGGTCAGTGCCGCCCCGCCGGACACCGAGGGCCTGCAGATGACCATGGATGTGCGCGCCTACCGTGAAAAGCCCTCGGGCAAGGAAGCGCCCAAGGGCACGGCCCAGGCCCTGTGGACTTATCTACAGGCGCAGGCGGCATGAACAGGCGGGTTTTTCATGCCTAGGGTAAATACGGATATAAACAGTTTGCATAGTTGTCCGCGCAAACGGCATTGGAATTTCATGGTAACGACACGTACAGTCGCCCCCATTGCTGGATCAGCGATGGCGATGTAGTCTCTTTCAGGCCCCACGGTGGCACGAAGATTGCAGATCTGATTCCACTTCCTATTTACCGAGACATCCGCATGAAAGTTCAGCATTGGGGATTGGCGTGGGGCATTGCTGCCTTGTGCTGCGCATCCGCGGCGTCTGCGCAGGGGGTGCTCGAACGCGTCAGCGGTGGCGGCAAGATGGTGATCGCGTACCGCGAGTCGTCAGTGCCCTTCTCGTATATCGACACCAAGACCGGCAAGCCGGTGGGCTACGCCATGGACCTGTGCCTGCGCCTGGCCGACGTGGTGCGCAAGAAGACGGGCAAGAAGGACATGCAGGTCGAGTTCCTGGCGGTCACGCCAGCCAACCGGATTGCGATGATCGAGCAGGGCAAGGCCGACATGGAGTGCGGCTCCACCACCAACAATGCCGAGCGGCGCCAGAAGGTGGCCTTCACGGTGCCGCATTTCATCACCGGCGCGCGCCTGCTGGTGAAATCCGCCAGCACCATCGACCGCGTGGAAGATCTCAATGGCAAGAAGCTGGTGTCCACCAAGGGGACCACGCCGCTGAAGGCGGCCGACCAGGCCAACCGCGAGCGCCTGATGGGCATCACCATCCTGGAATCGCCCGACCACGCCAAGGCCGTGGAGATGGTGGAAAAGGGCGAGGCCGATGCCTTCGTGATGGACGACGTGCTGCTGTACGGCCTGGCCGCCGGCCGGCCGAACCCGGGTGCCTTGAAGGTGGTGGGCCGGTTCATGACCACCGAGCCGCTGGCCATCATGCTGCCCAAGAATGACCCCGAATTCAAGAAGCTGGTGGATGAGGAGATGCGCCGCCTCATCACCAGCCGGGATATCTACCCCATATATGAGAAGTGGTTCGCCAAACCGATTCCCCCGAACAACACCACGCTGAACCTTCCGGTCAGTTATCTGTTGCGGGACTTCTGGAAATACCCTACCGACCAGGTCCCGTTCTGACTAATATCGCTGGTCGCGTGGTTCCCTTTTTGGTTTTTTGCCCGCCGGTGCTTCCGGGCTGGGTAAATCTCTAAAATCCCCCCCTTTTTTCGTTTCACACAAGGAGATCCCAATGAAGAAGCATTTGCTCGCGGTTGCCGTGACCGCCCTGGCTGCAGGCAGCGCATTCGCCCAAGCCACCGACACCCTGGCCAAAATCAAGGCCTCGGGCAGCGTGACGCTGGGTGTGCGGGAGTCTTCGGGTCTTTCCTACACTCTGGGCAATGGCAAGTACGTGGGTTTCCACACCGAAATGGGTGAAATCATCCTGGCCGACATCCAGAAGCAACTGGGCCTGGCCAAGCTGGAAACCAAGTACCAGCCCGTGACCTCGCAAAACCGCATTCCCCTGGTAACCAATGGCACCGTGGACCTGGAATGTGGCTCCACCACGAACAACGCCGCACGCCAGAAGGACGTGGCCTTTGCCGTGACCACCTATGTGGAAGAAGTTCGCACCGTCGTGAAGGCCAATTCGGGCATCACCTCCATCAAGGACCTGAACGGCAAGACCGTGGCCACGACCACGGGCACCACCTCGGTGCAGACCCTGCGCAAGCACGAGCGCTCTGGCGGCATCGACTTCAAGGAAGTCTTCGGCAAGGACCACGCCGACAGCTTCCTGATGCTGGAAACCGGCCGTGCCGACGCCTTCGTGATGGATGGCTCGATCCTGGCTGCCAACATCTCCAAGTCCAAGAACCCTGCCGACTACAAGATCGTTGGCGAAGTGCTGTCGGTGGAGCCTATCGCCTGCATGCTGCGCAAGGATGACCCGGCCTTCAAGAAGGCCGTGGACGACAGCATCAAGCGCCAGATCGCCGACGGCTCGCTGGCCAAGCTGTACGACAAGTGGTTCATGCAACCCGTGCCTCCGACCAACACCAAGATCGGCCTGCCCATTTCCGACGCCACCAAGGCGGCTTGGGCCGCCCCGAACGACAAGCCCATGGAAGACTACGCCAAGAAGTAATCTTCGGGATGCTTGCGCCCCTTCGGCCACCGCGGTTTGAAGGGGCTTTTTTGTTGGGTGGGCAAAGGATTGCGCCCAATGCAATACCAAAAAATAAAGGGGTGATCCTATGAGTTGGGATTGGCAGGTGTTCTGCCAGGACACCATGGACAGGGAAGTCGTGCAAAGCTGCTTTGGCAAGGGCGGCGAAATCACTTACCTGGACTGGATGCTGTCGGCCTGGGGCTGGACGGTGTCTGTTTCGCTGCTGGCCCTGGTGCTGGCTCTCGTATTGGGCTCCGTCATTGGCACGCTGCGTACCTTGCAGGACCGGCCGATGGTCGTGCGCCTGGGCAATGCCTGGGTCGAGCTGTTTCGCAACATTCCACTGCTGGTGCAGATCTTCCTGTGGTACCACGTCCTGCCCAGCCTCTTTCCGGTCATGAAGGGCGTTCCCGGCTTCACGCTGGTGGTGCTGGCGCTGGGCTTCTTCACGTCGGCACGCATTGCCGAGCAGGTGCGCTCGGGTATCAACACCCTGCCGCGCGGCCAGCGCTATGCGGGTCTGGCGGTGGGCTTCACCACCTTCCAGACCTACCGCTACGTGCTGCTTCCCATGGCGTTTCGCATCATCATCCCGCCGCTGACCAGCGAGACGATGAACATCTTCAAGAACTCCTCCGTCGCGTTTGCCGTGTCGGTGGCTGAGCTCACGATGTTTGCCATGCAGGCGCAGGAGGAAACCTCGCGCGGCATCGAGGTCTATCTGGCCGTGACGGCGCTCTACGTCATCTCGGCGTTTGCCATCAACCGCATCATGGCGTTCATCGAGAAGCGTGCGCGCATTCCCGGCGTGGTTGTGCCCAGCGGCGCAGGTGGGGGGCACTGACCAATGAATCTCGATTTTTCCTTCTACAACTGGGACCTGATCTCCAACTTCGTGCTCAAGGGGCTGTATTTCAGCCTTTTCCTCACGGTGGTGGCCACCATCGGTGGTGTGCTCTTCGGGACCGTGCTGGCGCTCATGCGCTTGTCGGGCAAGAAGTGGCTGGACGTGCCCGCGACCATCTACGTCAATGGCATGCGCAGCATCCCGCTGGTGATGGTGATCCTGTGGTTCTTCCTGCTGGTGCCGGCCATCATTGGCCGGCCTATCGGCGCGGAAGTGTCTGCGGTGGTGACCTTCATCGCCTTCGAGGCCGCCTACTTCAGCGAAATCATGCGCGCCGGCATCCAGTCCATTGCGCGTGGCCAGGTCCATGCGGGCCAGGCGCTCGGGATGACCTACGGGCAGAACATGAAGCTCGTGGTGCTGCCCCAGGCGTTTCGCAACATGCTGCCGGTGCTGCTCACGCAGACCATCATCCTGTTCCAGGACACCTCGCTGGTCTACGCCATAGGTGCCTACGACATGCTCAAGGGCTTTGAAGTGGCCGGCAAGAACTTTGGCCGCCCCATCGAGGCTTACCTGGCCGCAGCGGTTCTGTACTTTGTGATGTGCTATGCGCTGTCCTGGATGGTCAAACGCCTGCACCAGAAGATCGCGATCATTCGCTGATGCAAAAGAGATTGGATTGAGGAACAAGAAATGATCGAACTCAAGAACGTATCCAAGTGGTATGGCCCCGTGCAGGTGCTCAACGAGTGCTCGGCCGTCATCAACAAGGGTGAAGTGGTGGTGGTGTGCGGGCCTTCGGGCTCGGGCAAGTCCACGCTGATCAAGACCATCAACGCGCTCGAGCCCTTCCAAAAGGGCGAGATCACGGTGGACGGCATCCAGCTGCACGACCCCAAGACCAACCTGCCCAAGCTGCGCAGCCGCGTCGGCATGGTGTTCCAGCACTTCGAACTGTTCCCCCACCTGTCGGTGACGGAGAACCTGACGATTGCGCAGGTCAAGGTGCTGGGCCGCAGCCCCGACGATGCCAAGAAGCGTGGCCTGAAGATGCTGGAGCGCGTGGGCCTGATGGCGCACAAGGACAAGTTCCCTGGCCAGCTCTCGGGCGGCCAGCAGCAGCGTGTGGCGATTGCCCGTGCCCTGAGCATGGACCCCATCGTGATGCTTTTCGACGAACCCACTTCGGCGCTCGACCCCGAAATGGTCGGCGAAGTGCTGGACGTGATGGTGGGCCTGGCCAACGAAGGCATGACCATGATGTGCGTGACCCACGAAATGGGCTTCGCCCGCAAGGTGAGCAACCGCGTGATCTTCATGGACGTGGGCGGCAAGATCCTGGAGGACTGCTCCAAGGACGACTTCTTCAACCACCCCGAAGCCCGCCAGCCACGCACCAAGGACTTCCTCAACAAGATCCTGGCGCACTGAGTGGTGCATGCATGCCTGTGCCCTGCGGGGCACGGCGTGCAGGATTTCATACAAGGCGCCTTCGGGCGCCTTTTTTTGTTCGTGGCGGCAGCGCAAAGCGTGGGAGGCCCAAGCTGGGTTCGCGGCTTCTCGCGCCCGGTGACCTCGGCGCGCTGAGTCGCTGGCTGCCGTCTATTTTCGGACGGGCTTGCGTCCTGGAACTCCCTCCACGATGAGCTGCTGGTCCTCCACATCCTTCCACAGCGTATCCCGGCGCTTGAGTGCTTCCGACACGGCTTCGTGCCGCAGCTGCGCCACGGCCGACACCAGCGCGTTGCACAGGAAGAAGGCGGCGGTATACGAGTCGAATGGCGAGGCGTTCGAGGTGCGCACCAGGATGCGTTCATGGGCCAGCACGGCCAGCGGGGCCGAGGCGCTGTCGGTGATGGTCAGCACCTGGCCACCGGCCTCGCGAAAGCGCTGCGCAACCTTCACCGGCCCGCTCGCGTAGCGGCGGATGCTGAAGGCCAGCAGCACATCGTCGGGCTGCACCCAGAGCAACTGGTCGGTGGCGGCCACAGCACCCGCGCCCAGCTCATGCACACCGGGGCGGCACATGTTCAGGTGCAGCGCCAGCCACGCTGCCACGGGCGCGCTGTTGATCTGTGCGAGCACGAAGACGCGGCCCTTGCCCTGCGCCAGTCGCGTGGCGATGGCCTCGAAGGCCGCCATGTCCAGCCCGTCGCGCGTGGCGCCGATGTTGTGCTGGTCGTGCAGCAGGGCGTCGTCCACGCATTGTTGCAGGCTGCGCCGTGTGCCGATGGTCACGGGCGCGCGCTGCCCGGCCGTCTGCAGCAGGGCCGTGACCTCGGCGCGGGCCTCGCGCTGGGCCTCGGCGTAGCTGCCATAGCCCAGCTTGGCGAACAGCCGCACCACGGTGGAGGCGCTGGTGCCGGTGCGGGCGGCCAGGGCGGTGGCCGATTCGAGCAGCGCATGGGGGTAATCGCGCTCCAGCGACTCGGCCAGCGCGCGCTCGCTGGCCGTGAGGCCCGCGCCCTGGCGGGCCAGGCGCTCGGGCAGCAGTCCGTCTGAGTTCTGCAATGATAATTTCATTGATGTCCATTTTATGAAAAATGTATTGCAAACAAGGCCGCTGCATGCAACACTTTCACTCCATCGCCCAGCCGTCCCCGGGCGTGGGAGCAAAGGAAAACATGCAGGATACCCTTGAAGAAAGCCGCGTGCAGGTACGCACGCGCATCCTCGATTGGCTGGCCGGCCAGCAACAGGCGATGCAAGACCTGTTGCAGAAGGTGGTGGACATCGACAGCGGCAGCCGCGACGAAGGGGGCGTGACGGCGGTGGCCGCAACCCTGCGCGAGCGGCTCGTGGCCGCCGGCGTGGCGGTGGAGTTGGTGCCCGTACCCGGCTATGGCGTGCTGCTGCAGGCCCAGGTGCCTGGCCCCACCGAGGGCGCACCCATCCTGCTCATGGGCCACATGGACACCGTATACCCGGCCGGCACCGCAGCGCGCCGCCCCTTCCGCGTGGAAGAGGGGCGGGCCTATGGCCCCGGCGTGGCCGACATGAAGTCGGGCCTGGTGATGAACACTTTCGTGGCTGAGGCCTTTGCGCGCTGCGGCGGGCTCACGGCGCCGCTGCGGCTGTTCTTCTCTTGCGACGAGGAGATCGGATCGCCCGCCACGCGCGAGCAGATCATGGACGCCGCCCGCGGCGCCCGCGCCGTGCTCAATGCCGAGCCCGGCCGTGTGAGCGGCAACCTGGTCACCAGCCGCAAAGGCTCCATGGCCGTTGAGTTCGAGGTGCAGGGCGTGGCCGCCCATGCCGGCATCAACCATGCGGCCGGCGCCAGCGCCATCGGGGCATTGGCGCACAAGATCCTGGCGCTGCATGTGCTGACCGACGTGGCTGCGGGCATCACCACCAATGTCGGCGTGGTGCAGGGCGGCATCGTGCCGAACATGGTGGCGCCGCACGCCAAGGCCGAACTGGACGTGCGCTACACCGCCGAGACCGACCCCGACGAACTCTTCGAGCGTGTGCGCGCCATCGTCGAGGCCGAGAGCCTTCCCCGCACCCAGGGCCGCGTGACCGGCATGCGCCGCACCCTGCCCATGAAACCCACTCCCGATGCACTGCTGGCGTTGTACCAGCGCGGCGCGCAATCGCTGGGCTTTTCGGTAGAGGGCGAGTTCACCGGCGGCGCGGCCGACAGTGGCCTGACCGCTTCGGTGGGCGCGCCCACGCTGTGCGGCACCGGCCCCGTGGGTGGCCACCCGCACACCGAGCGTGAGTACTGCGAGCTGTCCACCCTGGTGCCGCGCGCGCAGGCCGTGGCGCTGGCCGTTCTCGACCATCCCTGATTTCCGATCCCTGCAAGACCTTGAGAGAAGACCCCGTGAACTCCTTCATGCAACCCAATCGCCGCCACATCCTCAACGCCGGCCTCGGGCTGGGCCTCGCGGGCCTGGCACCGCTGGCCGCACAGTCCCAGGACAAGTACCCCTCGCGTCCCATCACGCTCGTGGTGCCCTTTCCTCCCGGCGGATCGGTGGACATCATGGCTCGCCAGTATTCGGAGCCGCTGTCGCGCATCCTGGGCGTGCCCATCGTGGTCGAAAACCGCGCCGGCGCCGGTGGCTCCGTCGCATCACTGGGCGTGGCGCGCGCCAAGCCCGATGGCTACACCCTGGTGGTGTCCTCGCAAAGTAGCCACCTGGCCAACCCGCTGACGCAGCCCAAGGTGGGCTATGACCCAATCAAGGACTTCGAGAACATCGCCATCCTGGGCCGCCAGCCCAATGCGCTGGTGGTGCATTCGAGCCTGCCCCTCAAGTCCGTCAAGGAGTTCGTGGACTACGCCAAGAAGAACCCCGGAAAGCTCAACTACGGCAGCGGCGGTGTGGGCAGCATGGGCCAGCTCAACGTGGAGATGTTCAAGGCGGTCACCGGTATCTATACCACGCACATCCCCTACCGCGGCGGTACGCCGCTGATCACGGCCGTGCTGGCCAATGAGGTGCAGTTCATCCTCGACAACCTGGTCATCATGCTGCCCCATGTGCAGGCCGGCAAGGTGCGCGCGCTGGCCGTCGCCTCCGAGCAGCGCCTGCCGCAACTGCCCGATGTGCCCACCATGGCCGAGGTCGGCTATCCCGAGCTCAACCTCAGCTCCTGGACCGGCCTGGCCGCCCCTGGCGGTACCCCTGAAGCCATTGTGCAGACGCTGTACAAGGCCGTGCGCCAGGCCGCCACGGCACCGGCCATGGTGGCCAACCTCAAGGAGCGCGGCGTGATCGTGCCCGAGGAGATGCCGCCCGCCGCCTTCGAGAAGATGATGGCCGAGCTCCTGGTGAAGTTCGGCGACGTAGTGCGCAAGGCCGGCATCACGGCCGAATGAGCGGTGCTGGCAGGGGGGTGATGCGGGGAATGGGAGAATATCGCCCATGACCGCAGCAGCCCCCACCAACACCCTCACCATCACCCGCCCCGACGACTGGCACCTGCACGTGCGCGACGGGGAGCCCCTGTTCACCGTGGTGCCGCACACGGCCGCCCAGTTCGGCCGCGCGATCATCATGCCCAACCTGCGCCCGCCCGTGACCACGGCCGAGCAGGCCCTGGCTTACAAGGGGCGCATCCTGGCCGCCGTGCCTGCCGGCGTGCAGTTCGAGCCGCTGATGACGTTGTACCTCACCGACAACCTGCCGCCCGAAGAGATCGTGCGCGCGCGCGAAGCCGGGGTGGTCGCTGCCAAGCTCTACCCTGCGGGCGCCACCACCAACAGCGACGCGGGCGTGACCGACCTGCGCAAGACCTACAAGACCCTCGAAGCCATGCAGAAGAGCGGCATGCTGCTGCTGGTGCACGGTGAAGTGACCAGCAGCGACATCGACCTGTTCGACCGCGAGGCGGTGTTCATCGAGCAGCAGCTGATCCCGCTGCGCCGCGATTTCCCCGAACTCAAGATCGTCTTCGAGCACATCACCACCAAGGATGCGGCCGACTACGTGCAGGCGGCCGACCGCTTCACGGCGGCCACCATCACCGCGCACCACCTGCTGTACAACCGCAACGCAATCTTCATCGGCGGCGTGCGCCCGCACTACTACTGCCTGCCGGTGCTCAAGCGTGAGACGCACCGCGTGGCCCTGGTGCAGGCCGCCACCAGCGGCAGCGCCAAATTCTTCCTGGGTACCGACAGCGCGCCGCACCCCGCGCACCTCAAGGAGCACGCCAGCGGCTGCGCCGGCTGCTACACCGCCCACGCGGCGATGGAGATGTATGCCGAGGCCTTCGACAATGCAGGCGCGCTTGACCAGCTCGAAGCCTTCGCCAGCTTCAACGGCCCGGACTTCTACAGTCTGCCGCGCAACACCGGCATCATCACGCTGCAACGCGAATCGTGGACGCCGCCCGACAGTTTCGCCTTTGGCGAAGCCGAACTGAAGCCTTTGCGCGCGGGTGAAGCGCTGCCGTGGCGGCTGGTCTAGAGGCCATTGACTGGGCCGCCGCCTGGCTGGCCCCGTGGCGGGCGATGGGGGAACCGGTGGCCCGGCAGGAGCTGCCGGTGCACCGCGCGCTGCAGTGCTTGCCGGCCATGCCGGTCCAGTTTGCCCCGCAGGACGACTTGCCCGAAGGCGCGGCCTACGAGCAGCACATCTTCGACACGCGCCGCGTGCCCACGCGCGACAACCTGCACGATTTTTTCAACGGCCTGGTGTGGCTGCAGTTCCCGCAGGCCAAGCGGCGGCTGAACGCGCTGCAGGCCGGTGCCATCGCGGCGCACGGCATTGGTGCGGTGCGCGGCCCGCTGCGCGATGCGCTCACGGTGTTCGATGAGAACGGCGCCCTGCTCGATGCGCCTGCACCGATCTGGCAGGCGCTGAACGCGCGCGAGTGGCAGCGCCTTTTCGTGGATCTGCGCCCGCTGTGGCGTGAAGCCCGGCTGGTGCTGTTCGGCCATGCGCTGCTGGAGAAGCTCGTGACGCCGCGCAAGCCTATCGTTGCGCATGTGTACCGTGCGCCGGCACCCATGGCCTCCCTGGCACAGGCCGATGCCTGGCTGGCGCAGCAGATGCAGCCCGAATATTGGGCCACCAAGCCCTTCACGCCACTTCCGGTGCTGGGCGTGCCCGGCTGGTGGGCGGCCAATGAGGATCCCTGTTTCTACGCCGATCCGCAGGTGTTCCGGCCTTCCCGCGCCATGTCGGACAAGACGCCCTAATTCCCGTCAGCGACTGTGTGATAAGGCCCCTCCAGGCAATTCGCCCTACCATACCGCGAAGGGAAACTGCGGTTGCGGGCCATGGTGTGGCGGTGCTTGAATCGCGCCGGCCCACCCCCCATATAGTGAACCGTAACAGCCAATTCAGAAGTGCTTGCCACGCCTGCGATGCGCAGGGCGTCGTTGCAAATGCTCGCCATAGCTTCGGCTATGGCTGCGCTTTGCGCCTAGCCCTGCACACCGCAGGTGCGGCCCTCACTCCCGAATCGACTGTTGCGGTCCACCGGCCGCAGTTCCTTGTTTACCCCACGGAGAGAACATGAAGCGGATATTTTTGTTTGTACTGACCAACCTGGCCGTCGTCGTCGTGCTGGGGGTGGTGGCGAGCCTGCTGGGCGTCAACCGCTACCTCACGGCCAACGGCCTGAACCTCGGCGCATTGCTGGGTTTCGCGCTCATCATGGGTTTTGGCGGCGCCATTATCTCGCTGTTGATCAGCAAGCCCATGGCCAAGTGGACCTCGGGTGTGCGCGTGATCGACGGCTCGGGTTCGGCCGATGAGCGCTGGATCGTCGAGACGGTGCGCAAGTTCGCCGACGAGGCCAAGATCGGCATGCCCGAAGTTGGCATCTTCGAGGGCGACCCGAACGCATTCGCCACGGGCGCGTTCAAGAACTCGGCGCTGGTGGCCGTGTCCACCGGCCTGCTGCAGGGCATGACGCGTGAAGAGGTCGAGGCCGTGATCGGCCACGAGGTGGCCCACATCGCCAACGGCGACATGGTGACCATGACGCTGATCCAGGGCGTGATGAACACCTTCGTGGTGTTCCTGTCGCGCGTGATCGGCTACGCGGTGGACAGCTTCCTGCGCAAGAACGACGAGAACAGCTCGGGCCCCGGCATCGGCTATTACGTGACCACTATCGTGCTCGACATCGTGCTGGGTTTTGCCGCCGCCATGGTGGTGGCCTGGTTCAGCCGCCAGCGCGAGTTCCGCGCCGATGCGGGTGCCGCCCAACTGATGGGCCGCCGCCAGCCCATGATCAATGCCCTGGCCCGCCTGGGCGGCATGCACCCGGGCGAGCTGCCCAAGAGCGTGGCCGCCATGGGCATCGCCGGCGGCATCGGCAAGCTGTTCAGCACCCACCCGCCCATCGAGGAGCGCATTGCCGCGCTGCAGAACAAGGCGTGATGCGTTGAACGGCCCCGGGGCCGTATCGCTCAGTTAAAAAAAGCCGCCGGGTGTGAACCCGGCGGCTTTTGTTTTTGGGGACCTGCCTCAGCCTGCGTAGGCCGGGGTGGCGCTGGAGAGTGATTGCTTCACATGGCGCGTGGTGTCGTCGGCCAGCACCTCGGCGAGGCCGGCCTGCACGCCCTGCAGCGCCAGGCGTGCGACGTCGAGCGGGGCGGCCTTGGGGGCGTCCAGGCCGCGCGTCATGTCGGTGTCCATGTAGGCCACGTGCAGGCTGGTCACCTGCGTGCCCTGGGCGCGCAACTCGTTGCGCAGGCCATTGCTCAGCGACCAGGCCGCGGCCTTGGAGGCGCTGTAGGTGGCCACACCGGGAATCGTGAGCCAGCTCAGGACCGACAGCACGTTGAGCACCGCGCCACCGCCGTTCGCCTGGAGCACCGGGGCGAAGGCCTGGGCCACGGCCCAGGGGCCGAAGAAATTGGTCTCGAACTCGGCGCGCGCAGCCGCCATGGCATCGGTGCCCAGGAAGCTCGACCCACGCGAGATGCCGCTGTTGTTCACCAGCAGCGTCACGTCGGGGCAAGCGGCCACGGCGGCGGCGATCTGGGCGGGGTTCGTGACATCGAGCTGCACGGGGATGACGCCGGGCAAGGTGACGGTGGCAGGGTCGCGTGCGGCCGCGTAGACCTTGCGGGCACCTGCGGCGAGGGCCGCCTGCGCAAAGGCCAGGCCCAGGCCCCGGTTGGCACCGGTGATGAAGACGACGGAGTTCTGGAGGTTCATGGAAGCAGTCCTTGGGGCAAGAGATACGAGGTGGGGTGGGAGAAATGGTTGGTGGCTGTCACAGCGCCTGCAGCACCGTGGCAATGCCCTGGCCGCCGCCGATGCACTGGGTGGCCAGCGCGTAGCGCCCGCCCTGGCGCTGCAGCAGCGCAGCCGCCTTGCCGGTGATGCGCGCGCCGGTGGCGCCCAGCGGGTGGCCGATGGCCAGGCCGCCGCCGTCGAGGTTGATGGTCTCGGGCCGCAGGCCCAGTTCGCGGATGCAGGCCAGCGCCTGGGAGGCGAAGGCCTCGTTGATCTCGACCACGTCCATGTCGGCTGCGGTCAGGCCTGCGCGCGCCAGCGCCTTGCGCGATGCGGGGATGGGGCCCAGGCCCATGAAGGCCGGGTCCACGCCCGCCGTGGCCATGGCGACGATGCGCGCCAGCGGTTGCAGGCGATGGCGCGCGGCGTAGGCCTCGCTGGTCACCAGCACGGCGGCTGCGCCATCGGTCAGTGGCGACGAAGTGCCCGCCGTGACCGAGCCGGTCTCGCGGAACGCGGGCTTGAGGCTGGCCAGCGCTTCGAGCGAGGTGGCGGGGCGGATGCAGCCGTCCTCGGCCACCACCTGTCCGTCGGGCAGGGCGATGGGCACAATCTCGTTGCGCAGTAGGCCGGCTTCGCGCGCTGCGGCGGCCTTGCGGTGGGATTGCAACGCCAGTTGCTCCTGGTCGGTGCGCGACACCGCGTAGCGCTCGGCCACGTTCTCGGCCGTCTCGCCCATGGCCATGTAGGCATCGGTCTGCTCGAACAGCACAGGGTGGGGCGAGAAGGTGAGGCCGCCCTGCGGCACCATGGTCATGGACTCCACCCCCAGGCACAGGTAGGCCTCGCCCAGCCCGGCCTCGATCTGCGCGGCGGCAATGTGCACGGCCGACATCGACGAGCCGCAAAAGCGGTTCACCGTCATCCCGCTGACCCCGTGCGGCAGCCCCGCCAGCAGCGATGCGATGCGCGCGATGTTGTTGCCCTGCGCGCCCTCGGGGTAGGCGCAGCCGGCGATCACGTCTTCCAGCGTCGCCGGGTCGATGCCGGTGCGCTGCACCAGGCTCCTGATGAGTTCGGCGGCCAGCGTGTCGGGCCGCACCTGGGCCAGGGCACCTTTGCGTGCGAAGTGGAACGGAGTGCGCGCATAGGCGGTGATCAATGCTTTCATGGGAGATGCCTTTTTAAATGTTGTTTGACATGAATAAATATAAATGTCGATCAACATGTAAAATAAGTCAAGCACAAGGAGAAGCCATGAAAGTGACGAGGGCGCAGGCCGAGGCCAACCGCGAGCGCATCGTGGATGTGGCAGGTGAGTTGTTCCGTGAAAAAGGGTTCGACGGCATCGGCCTGAACGAGCTGATGCAGGCCGCCGGGCTGACCCGGGGCGGCTTCTATGGCCATTTCGAGTCCAAGGATGAACTGGCCGGCCTGGCATGTGAGCGCGCACTCATGGCCAACCAGCACTACTGGGAGGAGCTGTCTGCCAAGCCCCCGGCCGAGGCGCTGCAGGCGCTGGTGGGGTTCTACCTCTCGGACCTGCATTGCCAGCACACCGCCAAAGGCTGTGCGATGGCGGCGCTGGCCGGTGACGTGGCCCGCGCTGGTGCCGCGCTGAAGGGCACGTTCGAAACCGGGATCGACAATTTCCTGCGGGTGCTGGAACCGCTGATGCAGGGTGACGAACCCGCCGAGCGCCGCGAACAGGCCTTGGCTGCGCTGTCGCAATTGGTGGGGGCACTGGTGCTGTCACGCGCCGTCCGCAGCCCGGAGCTGTCCGGCGAACTGCGTGCCGCAGCGGGGGCGAGCGTGCTGAGGGGTGCGGCGGCAGGGTGAACTTGAGAAAGGCCCTTTCCTGCCATTTGGCTGGAGTGAGGCTGGTATGGGGCTGGCAGGGGGCTGGCAGGGGGCACGCCGGGTTCAAGTATTCGTCCCATATTGACGATATAAGGGAAAACCCTGATTTGTTGCAATCTGCTACAGATCCAGTATTCACTGACCCCACCAACAGGCCTGCACCATGTCCCTCACCCAAACGCGTGTCGCGTTCCGCCTGGCCCTCGCCTTTGGCGTCGTATGCCTTGTGATGTTCCTGTCGGCAGCCGTGGGGATCTGGCGGCTGGCGGAGCTGCAGGACATCGCCGATGACCTGGGCGGCGCCTCCTCCGAGCGGGCCCTGCTGGCCCGCGAGCTGCACGCCATCGTGGTGCTCAGTTCGGTGCGGGCCGAGACCCTGCTGGAGATCGACAACCCGGCTTACACAGCGCGCATCGACGCCGACCGCAAGGTCACTTCGGCGCGCTCCAGCGAGGTGCGCAAACGGCTCGACGAGCTGACCGAAGACCCCGCATCGCAACGCATCTTCGACACCATCGACAAGGCGGGCAACCAGTTTCGCAGCGTGCGCGACGATCTGGTCAAGCGCCGCAAGGCCGGCGAGGCCCTGCCTGCAGATGCCATTGCCGGCACCCTGCGCCCAGCGGCGGAAGCCTATGCCAAGGCGGTCGACGAGCTGGCCGAATACCAGCGCCAGCGCGTGGCCGATGCGCGCGCTGCGGCCACCCGCAGCGAGAAGATGGGCACCTTGCTGCTGGCTGCGGGCTCCGCGCTGGGGCTGCTGCTGAGCCTGGTGTGTGCCTGGTTGCTGTCGCGCTCCATCCTGCGGCCCCTGGCACGGGCATCGGACGTGACCGACCGCATCGCCGAGGGCGACCTGACCTCGCACGTGCCCGCCGCAGACACCGGCAACCGCGATGAACTGCAGGCCCTGGTGGCCCGCCTGGGCGACATGCAGGCACGCCTGGCGGAGCTGGTCGTGGGCATGCGCGGGGCCAGCGCCTCGGTGGCCGATGCCAGCGGCGAGATCGCGGCGGGCAACAGCGATCTGTCGGCCCGAACCGAGCAGACGGCCTCGAACCTCGAAGAAATCGCCGCCAGCATGGAAGAGCTGCTGGCCACCGTGCGCCACAGCGCCGACGCGGCCGCGCAGGCCAGCAGCCTGGCGACCGGTGCCAGCGGCGTGGCCCAGCGCGGGCGCGATGCGGTGGACCGGGTGGTGGGCACCATGGAGGGCATCGCCCAGTCGTCCCGGCGCATTGCCGACATCACCAGCGTGATCGATGGCATCGCCTTCCAGACCAACATTCTGGCGCTCAATGCGGCCGTGGAAGCCGCCCGTGCCGGTGAGCAGGGCCGTGGTTTCGCCGTGGTGGCCAGCGAGGTGCGCAGCCTGGCCCAGCGCTCGGCCACGGCCGCCAAGGAGATCGGTGGCCTGATCAGCGACAGCGTGCGCCAGGTGGACGAAGGCTCGGCGCTGGTGCATGCCGCTGGCAGCACCATGGGTGAGATCGTCGACTCGGTGAAACAGGTGGCGACCATCATCGGCGAGATCAGCACCGCCGCGCGCGAGCAGACCACGGGCCTGAGCCAGGTGGGCGAGGCCGTGTCCCAACTGGACCAGATGACGCAGCAGAACGCCGCGCTGGTGGAGGAGTCTTCGGCCGCCGCGCAGGGCCTGCGCGTGCAGGCGCAGCAGCTGGCCGAACTGGTGGAGGCGTTTCGCCTGCCCTCGACGGGCACGCTGCGATAGGCCCGGCCCTGGCAGCTTCGCCGCACCCGTCTCAACCCACTTCCACCCGCCAGCGCCTGCGCGGGGCACGCAAGGCGTGGCGCTTGCGGTACTCGGCCGGCGGCATGCCGGTGTGCCGCACGAAGATGCGGCGAAAGGCCGCAGGGTCCGCATAGCCGCAGGCCACGGCGATGCTGGGTACGCTCTCCAGCGTCACTTCGAGCATCACCTTGGCGCGCGCGCAGCGCAGGGCATGCAGGTAGTCGAGCGGCGACTGCGCCAGCTCGGCCCGGAAATGCCGCAGCAGGGTGCGTGTGCTCACCGATGCGGCCTGCGCCAGGCGTTCCAGTGAATACGGCTCTTCCAGGTGGGCCTCCATCCATGCGATGGCGCGCGCCAGGGTGCTGTCGCGCGTGGCCGGGATATGCTGCTGGGCATTGGCCTGCAGGGCGGCCTGCGCGCGCTGGTGGTCGGGCGCCATCACCGTGGCGCAAGCCCGGGCCATTTCCTCGCCAAAGGCATGGCGCACCAGGGCGATGGCCAGGTCCACCAGGTTGTGGGGCAGGGCGCCGCTCAGCCAGGGGCCATCGTCGGTCCAGTCCCGCCCCGGCACCAGCGTGATGCCAGGGAAGTCCCGCGCAAAGCCAGCCATGTAGAACCAGGGCAGGCTGGCCGTGCGCCCCTGCAGGCGGCCGCTGGCCGCGGCCAGCCAGGCGCCATCGCCCATGGTCAGCAGCTTTTGCCCGGCATCCACTGCAATGCCGACCTGCCGCACCAGCGCGGGGTGGCGCGCCACCACCTGGCGTATGGCCGGAATGTCGGCCGCGAGGAACGAGGCAATGAACACCGCCTGTGCCGGGCCGCTGTGCACTTCGGTGGACGGTCCGGCAGCGGTGTAGTGCGCCCATGGTCCGGTCAAGGCGGGCAGGGGCTGGCCGTCGGCATCGAGAAGCCGCCAGTCCATGCGCGGCGCCTGGTTCCCCGACCGCAGGCGGGCCAGCAGGTTGGCGCTGCGCAACAGGTCGATGAAGTGCAGGGCAGTGCCCAGGGAGGATTCAGGCACCAGCGGAATGTCGATGCGGAAGGTGGGGATGGGCATGGCGGTATCGGCTCTGTAGATGGCGATTTTCGCTTGTCATGAAACATCTGGGCACCCGTAGCATGAACGCTCGTTCTTTTTTAACTCCCCCTGCACGGACCCCGCCTCATGCACAAAACCCTCTCGTCGATCGCCATTGCCGCCGGCCTCGTTGCCGGCAGCCTGGCCCTGGTCTCTTCCGCCCATGCCCAGGCCCTGGATGCCGCTGGCCTGCAGGCCATCGATACCGCCGTGAACGGCGTGGCCGGCAAGATGGTCAGCTGGCGCCGTGACATCCATTCCCATCCCGAACTCTCGGGCCAGGAAGTGCGCACCGCCAAGCTGGTGGCCGAGCACCTCAAGCGCCTGGGCATGGAGGTTCAGACCGGCGTGGGCGGCACCGGCGTGGTGGGCACGCTGCGCGGCGGGCTGCCGGGCAAGGTGGTGGCCCTGCGCGCCGACATGGATGCGCTGCCCGTGCCCGAGAACACCAACCTGCCGTTCGCCTCCAAGGTCAAGGCCAACTACCTGGGCAAGGAAGTGCCGGTGATGCATGCCTGTGGGCACGATGCCCACGTGGCCATGCTCATGGGCGCGGCCGAGGCCCTGGCGGGCATGCGGGCCACGCTGCCGGGCACCATCAAGTTCATCTTCCAACCCGCCGAGGAAGGCGCGCCGGTGGAGGCCGACGCCAGCGGCAAGGTACCCAGCTTCGGCGCCAAGGCCATGGTGGAAGAGGGCGCGCTGAAAGACGTGCAGGCCATCTACGGCCTGCACATCACGGCCAACCTGCCGTCCGGCGTGGTGGGCTACCGCAGCGGCCCGCTGATGGCGGGCTCGGACAACATCAGCATCCAGGTCGAAGGCCGCGGCGGCCATGGCTCGTCGCCCTGGAACGCGGTGGACCCGGTGGTGGCTGCCAGCCAGGTGGTACTGGGCCTGCAGACGGTGGTGAGCCGCCAGCTCAACATCAGCCAGGAGCCGGCCGTGATCACCATCGGCTCCATCCATGGCGGCACGCGCTACAACATCATTCCCGACAACGTGGAGCTGCTGGGCACGCTGCGCACCTTCGATGAAGGCATGCGCCAGGAGGCACTCAAGCGCATCACCACCACGGCCGAGTCCATCGCGGCATCAAGCGGTGCCAAGGCCAAGGTGCGCTTCGGCCCCGTCGCCTACCCCGTGACCTCCAACCCTGCGGCGCTGACCGAAGCCTCGCTGCCTGCGCTCAAGCTGGCCACCGGCGGCAAGGCCATGATCATCCCCAAGGTCAGCGGTTCGGAAGACTTCTCCGAATTCCAGAAGGTGGCCCCTGGCTTCTTCTACTTCCTGGGCGCGCCACCCAAGGGTGCGGACTTCACCAAGGCACCATCCAACCATTCGCCGTTGTTCGACATCGACGAAGACCAGATGCCCGTGGGTGCCCGTACCCTGGCTGCGCTGGCCGTCGACTTCCTGCAGCGCAAGTAAGCTTCAGTGGAGCTGCGCTGCCCGGTTGCCGATGAGCAGGCGAAAGGGCAGCAGCAGCGCCACGCCCAGCACCAGCTTCACGGCCAGGTCGCCCAGGGCCCAGGTGACCCACGGGTCGCTGGTGCCTGCAAACGCGATGCTCCAGAAGACCGCCGTGTCCAGCACGGCCGCGAGCAGCGTGGCCACCAGCGGCGCGCGCCACCAGCTGCCGTGGCGCAGGCGGTCGAACACGCCAATGTCCAGCCACTGTGACAGCAGGAAGGCCGTGCCCGAGGCCACGGCAATGCGGGCCGGCGCCAGCACCAGCGAGGCCACCACCGCCACCGCGAAACCCACCCATGCCACCCGCCGCGCCTGCTGCGGGCCATGGCGGCGGTTGACCAGCTCGCTCACCAGGAAGGCCACCGGGTAGGTGATGGCACCCCAGGTGAGCCAGTCGTTGATCGGAAACTGCACCAGGATGTTGGAGGCCAGCACCACGGTGGCCATCGCCAGCGCCGCAGCGATGAACTGTGCGCGCGTGGGCGCTGTAAGCAGGAGGTCCATAGGGGCGGTGGCCTCAGGCCGTGCCCAGCAGCGCGCGGGCCACGGCTTCGCCGACCTTGATTCCATCGACCCCGGCTGAAAGGATGCCGCCCGCGTAGCTCGCGCCCTCGCCCGCCGGGTAGAGCCCGCCAGTGTTCAGGCTCTGCAGGTTCTCACCGCGCCCGATCTTGAGCGGGGATGAGGTGCGCGTCTCCACCCCGGTGAGCACCGCGTCGTGCATGTCGAAGCCCTTGATCTTGCGGCCAAAGGCCGGCAGCGCCTCGCGCAGCGCCGCGATGGCGTAGCCGGGCAGGGCTGCATGCAGGTCGCCCAAGGCCACGCCGGGCTTGTACGAAGGCTCCACGTCGCCGAGCTGCTTCGAATCGCGCCCGGCGATGAAGTCGCCCACCAACTGGCCGGGCGCACTGTAGTCGCTACCGCCCAGCACATAGGCATTGGATTCGAGCTGGCGCTGCATCACGATGCCCGCCAGAGGGTGGTGCTGCCCGGCCGGCTGCGCTTCGGCGCCATAGGTCGCGCCCAGGTGCAGCGCGAAGGCCTCGGCATCGGTCGGGTAGTCGGTGGGGTCGATGCCCACCACCATGCCGGCATTGGCATTGCGCTCGTTGCGCGAATACTGGCTCATGCCGTTGGTGACCACGCGGCCCGGCTCGCTGGTGGCAGCCACCACCGTGCCGCCGGGGCACATGCAGAAGCTGTAGACTGCGCGCCCGTTGGCCGCGTGGTGCACCAGCTTGTAGTCGGCCGCGCCCAGCAAGGGGTGGCCGGCATGGCGGCCCCAGCGGGCGCGGTCGATCACGCCCTGCGGGTGTTCTACCCGAAAGCCGATGGAAAACGGCTTGGCCTCCATGGCCACGCCGCGCTGGTACAGCATGGCGAAGGTGTCGCGCGAGCTGTGGCCCAGCGCCATCACCACATGGTCGGCACGCAGTTCGGTGGTCTCACCCGTGGCCTGGTTGAGCACCGTGAGGCCGCGCAGGTGTCGGCTCTCGCCCGTGCCTTCGACGACGACGTCGGTCACGCGCTGTTCGAAGCGGATCTCGCCGCCCAGTGCGATGATCTGCTCGCGCAGGTTCTCCACCACCTTCACCAGCTTGAAGGTGCCGATGTGCGGGTGTGCCACGTACAGGATCTCTTCGGGCGCCCCGGCCTTGACGAACTCGCCCATGACCTTGCGGCCCAGGTGGCGCGGGTCCTTGATCTGGCTGTAGAGCTTGCCGTCGCTGAAGGTGCCTGCGCCGCCTTCGCCGAACTGCACATTGCTTTCGGCGTGCAGCTCGCGCTTGCGCCACAGGCCCCAGGTGTCCTTGGTGCGCTCGCGCACCGGCTTGCCGCGTTCCAGCACGATGGGCTTGAAGCCCATCTGCGCCAGCACCAGTGCGGCAAAGATGCCGCAGGGCCCGAAGCCCACCACCACGGGCCGCAGCGCCAGGTCGGCGGGCGCCTGACCCACCGGCTGCCACACCATGTCGGGCGTGGGCTGGATGTGCGGGCGGCCGGCATGCCGGGCCAGCAGCACGGCTTCGCCCGACGGGTCGGCCAGGGCGAGGTCGATGATGTAGACCGCCAGCAGGTCGGCCTTGCGCGCATCGAAGCTGCGCTTGTGTACATGCACGCCGGCAATGTCGGTCGGGGCGATGCCCAGGATCTGGACGGCCTGGGCGCGCAGCGCGTCCAGCGGGTGTTCGGCGGCGTCGGCCGGCACGGCGGCCAGCGGCAGCTTGATTTCGGAAAGGCGGATCATGGTCTTGCAGGCCCGTGTCGATCGGGCGATGGCAATGTCGTAGGGCTGGTATTTTAAAGGAGGCGGTCCCGCCATGCCCGCCAGGGTGCTCAGTCCGGGTCCAGCATGTCGGCGGCCTGTGCCTTGAGCCATTGCTTGAGGTAGTCGTTGTCGGCTACCGCCTGCACCTCCCGCTGCAGCAGCGGAATGTCGTGCTCCAGTGCCTGGATCTGGCTGCGCAACTGGGCAATCAGCTGGCCGGGCTGCAGCTTGCGCTTGGATGCAAGGCCCAACTGCAGCCGCATCGTGTTCTCCAGCGTCACCACCTCCTGGCGCAACTCTGCCAGTTGGTCGGTGAGGACCTGGTTGTAGCGCTGCAGGTGCGTGTCGCCCACGCCCGCCATGTGCTGCGCGTCGATCTGCTCCACCTCCAGCTGCAGTTGCAGCAGGTCGAGCAGGCTGTTGGCGGCATAGGCCAGGTTCACGCGCTGCATGAGGGCGGTCTTGCGCAGGCGCTCGGCTTCGTCGGGCTCGCGGTCGGGGTGCAGTGCACTGGCCAGCTTGCGGTACACCGCGCGCACCGACTGGCTGGCCTCCTGGGCGGCTTCCTGCTGCGCACGCTCCTGCGCACTGGGCTTGCGGGCACGGCCGGCACGGTGGCGCTCGCGCTCCTGTTGCGCGCGCGCCTGCCGGGCCTGCATTTCCTCCTCCACCCGGCGCACGATGTCTTCGGGCGATTCCTGCTCGGTTGCGGATGGCAGCCGCGGCGCGTCGGTGCTGTCGGGTGTTTCCTCGGTGTCGAGCGGCTCCTCGGTGTACTGGGCGTGCAGCGCCTGCATCGTTGCGCGCGTGGCGGCATCGCGCACGTTGTGGGCCAGGTCGCCAGCGAGCCGGGCGATCACGGCATGCAGGTCGCGCAGCAGCGTGCGGCCCAGGCCCTTGCGCGCCGAGGCCTCTACCAGGGCGTTCACCAGGCCGGCGTGCGCAGCGTAGTACCTGTCGAGCAGGGGGGCGACGTCTTTGGCGTAGCGCTGGTGGTAGGCGTCGATGGCCTGGTTCCATGCAGCCAGGATCTCGCGCTGTTCTGCGATCTGCGCGAGCAAGCCGTTGAACGACTGTTGTGCCAGCGAGAGCGGCGCCTGGCCTTGCTGCGCGGTGATGCGCAGCGGGGTGGCGGGGAGGGAAGAAGACATGAAGCGCGTGGCAGGGGCAAAAGGCCCCCGATTTTGCCCGCACGGGGGCTGTTCAGTTCGAAGAGGTCGCTGAGGCCGGTGCCGGCGTACTTGTCCCACCCTTGCGCCAACGCAGTTCCACCAACCCGAAGGCCAACGCGGCGACGGCCAGCGGCGCAAAGAAGTAGAGCGTGCGGTAGGCGAGGATGGCGGCCAGCGCCTGGGGGGCCGGCATATAGGCTGACAGCACGGCCGTACCCACGGCCTCCAGCACGCCCAGGCCCGCAGGGATGCGCGAGATCAGGCCGGCCACGGCGCCCAGCAACACGGTGGCCAGGGCCGCCACATAGGGCGCCTGCTGCTGGGTGAGCAGCCAGATCGCTCCGCCCATCACCATCCAGTTCACTGCAGACACTGCCACCTGCAGCAATCCCACCGACCAGTGCGGCATGGGGAAGCTGTGGCCCCGCAGCGTGAGCGGCTGGCCCCGGCGCCACACGCAGGCCACCAAGTAGGCCGCGGTGACGCCCGCCATGGCGCCGCCAATCCAGCGCAGCTGGCCGGAGGCCATGTCCCAGCCCTCGGGCAGTTGCGGCGTCCAGAGCCAGAACACCGCGCCCGCCAGCACGAAGTAGCCGAGCCAGTTGGTGATGATGCTGATGGCCACCACCTGGCCGATGTCGCCCACCGACAGGCCCTGGCGCGAATACAGCCGGTAGCGCACCGTGACCCCGCCGATGAGGGAGCCCAGGTTCAGCGTGAACGGGTAGGCGATCAGTGTGGTGCCCACGGTGCGTGCCACCGGCAGGCCATGCCGGGTGTAGTAGCGCCCGAACAGGTCGAAGCTGCTGTAGATGCCGTGGCTGGCGAATGCCAGCGCAGCGCCACCCAGCAGCGCGGCCATGGGCAGGTCGATCAGCGCATTCCACACGGCGCCCCAGTCCACGCTGCGTGCCTGCCGGAACAGCAGCGCGCCGATCAGCAGCACGAACGCGCCGGTGACCAGCGTGATGGCCCAGGGCCACCAGCGGCTGTTGCGCACGGTGCTCCAGCGGCCAGTCCCCTTGTGCGGGGCTGCGGTGGAGGGTGGCGTGGCAGTCCCGCGCAAAGGGTGGGTGGCGGGAGCGCTCATGGCTGCATCCTAAGTGGCCGAAGCCGCCTGGGGATTGTCAGTTGCCAGCGCATTGGCCTTGACCAGGGAGATGGTGGGCTCGTGGCGTGGCAACCAGCCGGCCCAGGCCGGGAACCAGCGCATCAGGTGGAACACGCAGTAGCTGCGCACCAGGCGCAGGCCTTCCCAGCGGCTTTTGGGCGTGGGCTCCACCTGCTTGCAGGAGTTCTCCATCAGGTGTGCCAGGCGCCCGTACAGGGTCGAATTGAAGGCCCGGTCCCGGATGATGACATTGGCTTCGAGATTGAGCGACAGGCTCAGCGGGTCCAGGTTGCTCGATCCCACGGTGGACCATTCGTCGTCCACCAGCGCCACCTTGCCGTGCAGCGGCCGGTCGCAGTATTCGTAGATGCGTACCCCGGCGCGCAGCAGGTGGTCGTAGAGCAGGCCTGCCGCCGTCTTCACGATGGGCATGTCGGGCTGGCCCTGCAGGATCAGGCGCACGTCCACCCCCCGGCGCGCCGCGCGCCGCATCTCGCGGATGAAGCGGTAGCCGGGGAAGAAATAGGCGTTGGCGATCACCACCCGCTTGCGCGCCGAGCGCAGCGCAATGCGGTAGTGGCGCTCGATGTCGTTGGTATGGCCGTGGTTGTCGCGTGTGACAAAGATGGCATGCGCCGTGCCCTCGTACGGCAACCCGCGCGTGTTGGACGCCTTGTTGCGGCGGCGGTCATCGGGGTCGAGCACCGCTTCACGCGTGAAATGGTGCATCTGGGCGACGATGGGGCCACGCACCTGCACGGCGTAGTCCTGCTTGGCCTCCGGCCCGAAATCGGCCACATGGTCGGCGGAGTAGTTGATGCCCCCGATGAAGCCGAGTTCGCCATCCACCACCACGATCTTGCGGTGCATGCGGCGCAGGACGTTCAGACGCTGTCCCATCACGCGCTTGCCGGGGTCGAAAACGCGAAAATGAACGCCGGCTTCCACCAGGGCACGCAGGTACTGGTCCGGCAGGTCGGGTGAGCCGAAGCCATCCACCAGCACATGCACCTGCACCCCGCGCTGTGCCGCGGCGAGCAGAACGGCATGCAGTTCCTGGCCGATCTTGTCGTCGAACAGGATGAAGGTCTCCAGCATGACCTCGCGGCGCGCCTTGCGAATGGCATCGAAAACACGGGGAAAGAAGTCTTCCCCGTTCTCGAGCAGTTCGAACTGGTTGCCAGGTACCCATCGAGAAGACTGTGATGCGCGGGTCATAGCGAAATCTCCGCAGCCAGGGGGGCGTGGTCCGACAGCTTGTCCCAGGGCTTCTTCGGCAGGTTCAAGGGGGTGTGCACGGAGGCATTGCGCACGTAGATGCGGTCCAGCGCCAGCAAGGGCATCGATGCGGGGAAGGTGCGTACCGCACGGCCGGTGGACTGCACGAACACTTCATGCAGGTTGGCACGCTCGCGCAGAACTTCGTGGGCGCGGCCACGCCAGTCGTTGAAGTCGCCGGCCACCACGACGGCCTCGTCGGGATCGAAGCTGTTGACCAGGTCGCACACGCTGCGCAGCTGGCGCTGGCGGTGGGCTTCCTGCAGGCCCAGGTGCACGCAGATCGCATGCACAGGGCTGTGGTGGTTGGGCGGCTGCAAAACACAGTGCAGCATGCCGCGCCGCTCGGGTCCGCTCACCGAGATGTCGTGGTTCTCGTAGTGGGTGATCGGAAACTTGGACAGCAGCGCATTGCCGTGGTGGCCGTTGTCGTACACCGCATTGCGGCCATAGGCGAACTGGGTCCAGATGGTGTCTGCCAGGAACTCGTAATGGGGCTCCTGGGGGAAGTTTTCCACCCGCCCTGCATGGCGGTGGTGCGTGCCCAGCACCTCTTGCAGGAACACGAGGTCCGCCGCCACGTTGCGCACGGCATCGCGCAACTCGTGCAGCATGAAGCGCCGGTTGAAGGTGGTAAAGCCCTTGTGCACATTCACGGTCAATACCTTGAAGGCAATGGGCTGGGTGGTGGAAGCGTGGGCCATGCAAGCAATCGGAAAGAGGTGTCGCACCCTGGTGGTGCGGTGCACCACCCCGGATGCGCTGGGCAATGGGGTGGTGGCGTGTCACCTTGATTGTTCCGGCCGCAGGCCGGGCCTGCTGTAGGACGGTTGGCCGTCAGCGCGTGCAGCGCCTACCCGCCGTGCGGGGTGCTTTCAGGCAGGCAGGAAGCCTTCGACCGACAGGTAGCGCTCGCCCGTGTCGTAGTTGAAGCCCAGCACGCGCGCGCCCACCGGCAGCTCGGGCAGTTTCTGGGCAATGGCGGCCAGCGTGGCGCCCGAGGAGATGCCCACCAGCATGCCTTCTTCGCGGGCGCAGCGGCGTGCATATTCGCGGGCCGGCTCGGCATCGACCAGGATCACGCCGTCGAGCAGGGTGGTGTCGAGGTTCTTGGGCACGAAGCCTGCACCGATGCCCTGGATGGGGTGCGGCGAGGGCGCACCGCCCGAGATCACGGGCGAGGCCGAGGGCTCCACCGCAAACACCTTGAGCTGCGGGAATTTCGCCTTGAGCACGCGTGCCACGCCCGTGAGGTGGCCGCCCGTGCCCACGCCGGTGATGATGGCGTCGAGGCCATCGGGAAAGTCCGCCAGGATCTCCTGCGCCGTGGTGCGCACGTGTACGTCGATGTTGGCGGGGTTCTCGAACTGCTGGGGAATCCAGGCGCCCGGCGTCTGGGCCAGGAGTTCCTGTGCGCGGGCGATGGCGCCCTTCATGCCCTTTTCGCGCGGGGTCAGGTCGAAGGTGGCGCCATAGGCCAGCATCAGGCGGCGGCGCTCGATGCTCATGCTGTCGGGCATCACCAGCACCAGTTTGTAGCCCTTGACGGCGGCCACCAGCGCCAGGCCGATGCCGGTGTTGCCCGAGGTGGGCTCGATGATGGTGCCGCCCGGCTGCAGCGAGCCCGAGCGCTCGGCGTCTTCCACCATCGACAGGGCTATGCGGTCCTTGATCGAGCCACCGGGGTTGGCGCGCTCGGCCTTGACCCAGACGTTGGCGGCACTGCCGAACAGGCGGTTGATGCGCACGTGCGGCGTGTTGCCGATGGTCTGCAGAATGGTGTCGACTTTCATGGCGTCTCCTGGTCAGGCGAAGGATGGAAGGGGAAATGCGAAAGAGTCATTTTGGCCCAGTCCGGAGCCCATGGGCACTGTTGGGCCTTCATGGCACGGGCAGGGGCTCAATGCGCACCAGGCTGGCGCCGTCCATGGCGTCGGTCGCCACGCGCACCGGCAGGCAGGCGTTGATCACCGCCGCATTCGTGCGCGTGTGGTCCGTGAGCTCGCTGGCCGTGAAGCTGGCAGCCCTGCCGGTGCGCCACACGGCCAGTGCCAGCGGCAGCATCCACTGGTCGGCCAGGTGCGGGCCCGTGGCCGCCGAGCTGTGCTGGAAGGCCAGCACCTCGTCGGCCAGTCGGCGTGCCTTAAGTTCGGACGACACCCCGCGTTCGCCGAACTGGCAGAACACTTCGGTCACCTGCGCATATTCCAGCGTGGCCAAGAGCACGTTGCCAGGCCCTTCGTGCTGGCGCACGCCGGGCGCGCGCAACTGGTCGGCCTCATGCGTCCAGCCCAGGCGCCGGCCCAGTTCCTCCAGTTCGCGTGCAGCCACGCTGCGCGCCAGCCCGGGGGCCAGCGCCTCGGCCCAGGCAGCCAGGGCCGCCCCGCGCTCGGTCAGGTCAAACGGCGTGAGCGCCTGCGTCGCAGGGGTGATCACGGCCTGCAGCAGGCCGCCGCCCGCAGGGTAGAAACCGCGCCGCTCCAGCGTGAGCGCCAGCCCCACGCCCAGGCGCGCCAGCAGCGGTACATAGGCGCGCTGCAGAAAGTCGAATGGCGGCGCCATCGGGTTGTGCGTGCCGCCCGCCAGCTGGATGCGGCTGGGCGCATCGGCCAGCATCAGCGCGGGCAGCACGGTCTGTAGCACCAGCAGGCAGCTGCCGGCCCCGGCGATGCGAAAGGTGTAGTCGCCCGCGCGCACCGCGCCGGGCGTGAACTGCAGCGACTGCGAGCCCAGCTCCGCACCCTCGGCCTGCCCGCCGCTGACCTCCACGGCGGCTTGGACGCAGGCCAAGTGCTGGCGCATCAGGCCGGGCTTGGCGCGGCCGGCACGGATGCGCTCGATGCGCAGCGGCCGGCCGGTGACCATGGACAGGGCCAGCCCCGTGCGCAAGATCTGGCCGCCGCCTTCGCCCTGGGAGCCGTCGAGAAGGATGGCCGGCAGGCCGTTGTGTTGTGAAAGAGTCGGGTTCATCAGGTCATGTAGAAAATGTCGCCCCGGGGCACGAACGGCAGCCGCCGTCCCGCAGGCAGCAAGTAGGCATGCGAGCGGCGCACGTCCAGGCGGTCGCAATCGGCATCGGTGATGATCAGCAGCGGCCCATCCTTGGGGAAGTCCGCGCTGCCCTCCAGCAGGGTGATGGCGGGCTGCAGCACGGTGCCCCCGCGCCCTTTGATTTCCACGCGGTGGGCAATGTCCTGTGCCTCCATGTAGCCCATGTCATAGGGGGCTGCATCGCAGCACACCACCCGCACGGCGGGCACCTCCTTGGCCTGCGCATAGCTGGCAATGCTGCCCAGGGCCTTGGCCAGGGTGTGCCTGTCCATGGAACCCGAGGTGTCCAGCACGACGCCGAACGTGCGGCCCTCCAGCCAACGGGGGTCCGGCCCCACGTGCGGACGGGGGATATCGGGTGTGGCGGACTGGCGCCGGCTCAGGCGTGCGTAGGTACGCCGGGTATCGATGGGCGGAAAATGGTGATCAAACCACCGCGCGAGTTCCACCTCCCAGGGGATGGGCGGCTGCAGCAAGGCGCGAATCTCCTCTAGCAGGCCTGCGGGGAGCAGGCCCCGACCTTGGGATTCGTGCAGCATCAGGCCCTTGCCCAATTGTTCCTTGTAGAAGGCGTCGAGATCGGTGAAGGGTGGCTGCCCAATGGACAGCCTGCGGTCGAGCATGTCGCCCTGTCGGCCCGCCAGCGTGAGCAGTTTGCGCATGCGGCGCAGGTCGACCACGATGCGGTCGTAGACTTCTTCCGCCGACAGGCCACGCAGCTCCAGGTCGTGCAGCAGTCCCAGCGCGGGCGGGCTGCCCACCTGCATCTGGATGAGCCAGTCGTTGATAACGTAGTCGCACGCCACGTTCCAGAGGTATGCGTCACGACCCTGCCGGCGCCCCATGTGCCGCAGTGCCACGTGCAGGATTTCGTGGGCGAGCACGAAGCGGGTTTCCTGCTCGGTCAATCCCGCGGCTGGGTTGAGGTAGATGGTGCGCAGGGTTTCGTCCACGGCCCCCACCATGATCTCCTCGCGCCGGCACAGCTCGGCATCCTCCAAGATGTCGAATGCGGCCACCATGGCCCCCAGCAGCGGAAAGCTGCCGATGAACCAGCTGCGCGCACGCTCGGTTGTGCTTCGGGGGGCGCTGCGGTTTTCGCCCCCCAGCGCGGTGCGGGTACCGGCGGCGATCTCTACCGCCTGGGTGACCGAGTTGGCGATCCCCGCCGCAAATACTTCACGCCAGGTCTGGCTGGCCTGGGTGTGGCCATGGCGTACGAATGCGGTGGGACGCTCGGTCCATGCCTCTGGTGATTGCAGGCTGGTCGCCTTGGGCCCCGCCAGCCCCAGGGCCTGCACCCAGGCCGGCGTGCCGCTTTCGGCGAACTGGCGGTACCAGCGGTCTTCATCCCATGAGGGGGCGTCTGCTGCCATCTGCATGTCCGCAGGGCATTGGCCGAACTTGACGGATGCCAGGAACCGTGTGGTCACGAGATCGCATGCAGCAGTCCATTGGGACCAATCGCCCCGGTCGGACTGGAACAGTTCCATGGCATAGCTGAGTACGCCACGAGCGAGGATGAACGCCCACTCGTCAGCCGGTGCATGGCGCTTGGGGTGCACGTGGATGCAGCTATCGCGCCGCACCACCAGCCAACCCGCAGCAGGGCACTGCGAGGAGGCGGCGGAGCGCACCCAGGTAACCCGTCGTGCAAGCGGGCCGAAGATCGGGTGTGCGAGCACCATGGCCATGCCTGCGTCATAGGCCTCAGTGGCCGGGCTGGGCTTGTGGGTCGTCTTTGCCATGGTCGTATGGGCTCAGGCCGCCTTGGCCTGGCGTTCAACCAGGCGCGGCAGGTCCCGCACGACCTCGATCATGTACCAGGCAGGAAGGGTCTGCCCGGCCTCCTCGGCGACGGCGATCTGCGCCATTTCCAGGCTGATCTGGGCAAGTTCCTTCAGCATGGACTTGGACCGGTGCACCAGTGCCTGCAGGTCTCCCACGCTGGCGCCCTTGTCCTGCGGCAGGGTCTTGAGCAGCCGCGCACGAAACGCCTGGGCCAGAAAGTACAGGACATCGCGGTCCTCGGGCGCATGGGGCCAGCGTGCATCGCCTTTGAATATGGCGTCCAGGCGGTGCCGGTCGGCCGCCAGCTTGCCGAACGCCTTGAACTGGGCAGCGTGCTGGGGCGTGAGGCAACCATAGGCTAGAGCCTCCACCATGGACGGGGAAGGTGCGTCTCCGAAGGAGCGCAGTGCGTCGCTCAGCATGTGCCAGGCTCGCGGCGTGGAAAACGGCTCCTCGTGCTTGGGAGGGGCGCTCCACAGGTGGTCGGGCCGTTGCTGCAGGTATTCGATCACCAGGGGATGGATGGCATTGGCCGATGCCCACTCCATCCATTCGGATGCGGATACCTTCATGTGCACGTGCACCATGCGGTTCATCAGCGCTGACGACATGGGTTTGACGATGGCCGAGTCCTGCGCGCGATTGCCCGCGCCGATCACGATGGAGCCTTTGGGGAGTGCGTACTCGCCGACGCGGCGATCGTGGATCAGGCTGTAGAACGCCTTCTGCACGTCCTGCGAGCACGCATTGAGCTCGTCCAGAAAAATGCAGTACGGCTCCTTGCGCGCGATCATCGCGGGCGGGCAGAAGCGGCTCACTCCGTCGATGATCTGGGGTACCCCCATCAGGTCCTCTGGCGCCAACTGGCTGCCCAGCAGCGAAACGCACTCCAGCCCCACGCTGTGCGCGAATTTTTCGACCAATGCCGACTTGCCAACCCCCGGAGGCCCCCAGATGAAGACCGGGCGGGTGATGGCGACGTTCAGCAAAAATTCGTTAAGCTGGGATGGGGACAGAGCGTGTGTGGCTTGCATGGGTGGCTTGTAGGGTCAATCAGGGCGTGTGGCGCAGCACCGTGTCGTGCAGCAATGCATCGAGCGCGGCATGGCCCGGCACGGGCAACGGCTGCACCGGCTCGGCCGCGTTGCGTGCCAGCTCGGCTTCGATGAAGGCGTGGATGCCGGGCCAGCGCGGGCTGGTCGCGGCCTCGCCCGCGCGCATCTTCACCTCCAGCAGCGCGTTGATCTCGGCGATCAGCGTGGCGTCGCCCGCCGGGTCCAGCGTGTGCTGGGCCAGTTCGGCAAAGCGCATGGGCGGCACGCCCGGGCGCGTGCGTATCCAGCGCGCGGCCAGCAGCGGGCGCAGCACGTACAGGTATTTCTTGTAGCGCACTTCGTCGGCCTGCAGGTGCTCGCGGAAGTTCTTCTTGGCCATGGATGCGTAGTGGTGCCAGCCCTTGGCGTTGGAGAACACGGTCTCGGCCAGCGCGCGAAAGCGATCCATGGTGGGCCCGTCCTCGCGGTAGACCACAGGCGAGCGCAGCCATTCGAGCAGCGTGGGGTTGGACTCGCGCATCAGGCCCAGCGCCTTGCGCAGGTCCCAGCCGTTGATGTCCAGGTCGCCGCTGATGGGCACTTCGATCACGTCGCGCCCTGGCGTGACCGTGAGGTACCAGGGCAGGCGGTTCACGTAGATGAATCGCACGTCGTAGTCGCTGTCGGGCGAGGCAAAGCCCCAGCCCCGGCTGCCCGACTCGCAGGCAAAGAGGATGGTGACCTGGTGCTGCGCCTCGATGGCGCCCAGGTTCTCCATGATCTGCGCGCGCATGGCGGGATCGATAGGGTGGGCCGATTGCAGAAATTCTTCTTGTTGCTGTTCTTGGTGCATGTGCTGATGCGGGCGCTGGTCTGGCCAGCGCCGGTTCCGTTCAATGGTTGCCGTGGAGGTGCAAAGGGGCCTATCCCTTCACGCAGACCACCTGCTTGAGCGTATAGACCACCTCCACCAGGTCCTGCTGCGCGGCCATCACGGCGTCGATGTCCTTGTAGGCCATCGGGATCTCGTCGATCACGTCGGCGTCCTTGCGGCATTCCACGCCCTCGGTGGCGGCGATCTGGTCGGCGATGGTGTACATCTTCTTGGCCTTGGTGCGGCTCATCTTGCGGCCCGCGCCGTGGCTGCAGCTCATGAAGCTCTCGGGGTTGCCCTTGCCACGCACGATAAAGCTCTTGGCGCCCATGCTGCCCGGGATGATGCCCAGCTCGCCGGCCTTTGCGCTCACCGCGCCCTTGCGGGTGATGAGTACGTCCTCGCCGAAGTGCGTCTCGCGGCTCACATAGTTGTGGTGGCAGTTCACCGCCTCCACATGCGCCTCGAAGGGCTTGGTGATCACCTTGCGGGCGGCCGCGATCACGCGCTGCATCATCACCTCGCGGTTGGCGCGCGCGAACTTCTGCGCCCAGCCCACGGCGCGCACATAGTCGCCAAAGTATTGGGCGCCTTCCTCGAAGTAGGCCAGGTCCTGGTCGGGCAGGTTGCGCTGGTGCAGCTCGGCGTCCTTCTTGGCCAGCTCGATGAAGTGGGTGCCGATGGCATTGCCCACTCCGCGCGAGCCCGAGTGCAGCATGAACCACACGCTGCCGTGCTCGTCCAGGCACACCTCGATGAAGTGGTTGCCCGTGCCCAGCGTACCCAGGTGCTTGTGGTTGTTGGTGTTGCGAAAGCGCGGGTAGTCCTCGCAGATCTCGTCGAACTCGCCTTTGAGCGCAGCCCAGGCCACGTCGGTCTCGTCGGGCGGCGTTTCCCACGCGCCCTTGTCGCGGCCCATGCGGCGCGGGTTGCTGCCGTGCGGCACGGCCTTCTCGATCGCCGAGCGCAGGGGCGCCAGGTTGTCGGGCAGGTCGTTGGCATGCAGCGTGGTCTTGCAGGCCATCATGCCGCAGCCGATGTCCACGCCCACGGCGGCCGGGATGATGGCCTTGAAGGTGGGGATCACCGAGCCCACCGTGGCGCCGATGCCGTAGTGCACGTCGGGCATGGCCGCCACATGCTTGAACACGATGGGCAGGCGCGCCGCGTTTTCCAGTTGCTTCTGGGCCTCTTCTTCTACAGGGACGCCCTGGGTCCACATCTTGATGGGGACGCCGTTTTCCACGTTGCGTTGCAGGTAGCTCATTTTTTTTCCTTCTATTCGTTGTTGTTCTGTTGGTTGATGTTCATTCGCTGATCATGTCAAACACAGATTCCAGTACCTGGCGCGGGCCCATGCAGTTGCCGCAGGTGCAGTGCGCGGGCGGGCCCATGGCGCTCGTATCCATCGCCAGGATCTTCTGCGCAAAGCGCTGCCGGTTGCCCGCGTCGAGCAGCCAGGCCTTCATCGTTTCGCGAAACTCCGGCTGGTCTTCTGCGAAGGCATTCTGTATTTCACGCTGGCCCCAGAAATCCCAGTAGCTGGCATTGGCGTAGTGCAGCACAGCGCTTTCCCGATCGTCCTGCAGCCAATGTGCCAGCAGGGGAGCGATGGATACGCCGCCCTTGTGGAACATCAGCAGGATATCGAAGGCGTTCGCGCCATCGAACGGGCTGGCCTCGCGCCCGGCAGATCCCAGTCCCTCGCGGAAGAAGGCCAGTGCGAAAGCGTC
Organism: Acidovorax sp. LjRoot118; assembly: GCF_964253575.1. Taxonomy (NCBI): domain Bacteria; kingdom Pseudomonadati; phylum Pseudomonadota; class Betaproteobacteria; order Burkholderiales; family Comamonadaceae; genus Acidovorax; species Acidovorax sp. LjRoot118. The sequence continues at coordinate 5,315,902 of NZ_CAXURB020000001.1, read as the reverse complement.
CAAAGCAGCTCTCTCCCCTGCCGACAGGGCGCCAGCCGGGCATTTGCCCAACCGGTCCAGGTACAGCTCGGTCGAGTGGTGCAACTCCTTGCCCTGGGCCAGCAGGTCCAGCATGCGGGGCAGGAAGTACAGCAGTTCATCCGCAGGCTGCTCGCTGCCCTTGGCCGAACCGTTGTACTCGTAGAAGTGGCGTGCCGTGAGCTGGCGCAGCGGCAGGCGGCGCAGTTCGCGCTCCGTGGCTTCGTCCACGCAGCAAGGCATGCAAACGTCCAGCGTCTGCGTGGGGGCGCTGTGGTGCTGGAAGGCGGCGTACGCAGCATCCACCGCCGCACGCAGCGCGGGTGGCAGGGCGGTGGCTTCCTCTTCAGCGGTTTGATGGGCTTTCATCGTCGTACTCTCCGTGGCGTCTTGTGCGCCGTTCTGTCATCCATCGCATCTACTGCACCATTCCCTGGGCGGCAGCGCGTGCATAGTTCTTCAGTTCCTCGTCGTGCGCCGGCACGCTGCGGATGAATAGCTCCACCCGTTCCTGCAATTCCCTCGGGCGCTGCAGGTAGCGGCCCTCGTGACCGATGCCATGCAGGGCAGAGACCTGCACCTCGCGACAGGGCACCTCCAGCATGTGGCAGAACACCGCCCATATCGCATCGCGCCATTCAGGAATATCTTTGACATTCCAGAAGGTTGGCCACACGTCGAACCACATGTAGCAGGCAAAGTGCAGCCGGTCGCTGCCGCTGCCGATGGTCTCGTGCACGTGGGCCATGCGCGGTGCGAAGCAGTCGCTCCACAGGCGTGGGAAGGCCTGCATCATGCGCATCGCATCGGCCAGCGGGACCGAGGGGTCGAGCACCATGGACGGTATGTCGCCGGCGTTGTTGCTCATCACATGCGTGAGGCCCATGCCCACCTGCTCATCGCTGTAGGGCGCCAGGTCGGTGCCCGCGTTGGCGAACAGCACGGTCTGGATGTGCGTCCATTGCAAAGGCGTGGCGGTGAAATCCGGCTCGTCGTTGTCCCAGTACCACTCCTGCTCCTTTTTGCCCGGCACAGGCCGGTCGAAAAGGTAGCGCACGGCATCGGCATACAGCGTGGCATCGAGTCCCATGGATTCGGGTGTCAGTGGCAACGGCGTCTGCGTGGCCAGGCGTTTCTCACGTGCGGTCTGCTTCATGGTGTTCTTCGTTCTTTCCCTTGCTCAGCTCATCTTCACCAGGCCGTTGAGCACCTGGTCCAGGCCACCGAACACCGAGATCTTGTCGATGCGCTCGGCCACGCGTTCCAGCGTTTCCAGCTCCTTCATGCGCAGTGCGACGGGGTTGTCCTCCATCACCTTGGCGGTGTTGAGCAGCGAGCGCGTCGCGGCCGTCTCTTCGCGGCGGCGGATCACATTGGCCTGGGCCTGCTTTTCCGCCTGCACCACCTGGGTCAGGATGGCCTTCATGTCGCCGGGCAGCACGATGTCCTTCACGCCGGCGCTCTCCAGCGCAATGCCGTAGGGCGCGAGCTTGGCGGCCATGTGGGCGCCCACCACGTCGTCGATCACTGTCTTGTTCTCCAGCAGCTCATCGAGCGTGCGGGTGCCCACGGCGGCGCGCAGTGCGAACTGCAGCTCGCGGTACAGGTGCTCCGCGGGCTTTTGCAGCTGGCTCCAGGCGCGCAGCACATCGGTGTAGCGGAAGGTGGCGCTCAGGTTGATGCGCAGGCCCACCTTGTCGCGGGTCATGATGTCCTGGCCCGAGACTTCCACCGATTGCAGGCGCAGGTCCACCTGCTCCACCGCCACCGTGCGGCCGTACTTCCAGAAGGCGTACGAGCCTGCGGCCAGCAGCCGCTCCACCTTGCCGTCCACCGTCAGCAGGCCGCAGGACGACTCGGGCACCTGCACCTGCAGCAAGCCGGCCAGGCCCGTCACCGTGCGGTGGCGCAGTTGCGTCTGCGTCAGGCGCGCCACCAGGGCGGCAGGCAGCTCGGCACCCGCGTTCAGGTCGACCACCTGCACGGACACGTCCACCAGGCCCTTCCAGTACAGGCGGCGCGTGCCAGGGGGCAGGATCTCGACCAGCACGCCGTTCTCGCTGCGCAGGCCGACCTCGTTCTCGGCCAGCTCCACACGCACGAACTCGGTGGCCACCACCTCGGGCTCACGGGCCATCAGGTAGTCGGCCAGGCCGTGGGTGAAGGCGGCTTGCTCCAGCGCGAAGGTTTCCACGCGCAATTGGTCCAGGCCGGCGAACAGCCAGTGCGTGCCGCTGTGCAGCACGCGGTCGAAATCGCCATTGCGCAGCAGCAGTGCGCGTTCGTTCTTCTTGACGGTGGTGCGTTGGATCTTCAGCATGTGTCTACCCTCGTTCTTTCTTTTTTCAATGTCGTTGGTCGCCGCATCAAACTTCTTGCATCGGGGCCGTTACAGCGGGGCAGTGGTCCCAGGGGGCACGGCTCGGGCCCTGCAGTGCGCCGTGGCGGTTGCCCCGAGGGGCTTTCGCTTGGGCTGGCTGCGGGCGCGGGCCGTGCCGGGTACTGGCACAAACCGCCACCGCTGACGGGGCAATGGCTTGCAGGCTGCGGCGCAACCTTTGGTCCTTCACCCCGCGTCCGGCGGGTGGTCTTTCGACCGTCTTCGATAGCCGGCCCGAAGGCCGGAAGAATGGGCAGGAGTCGAACCTGCGACAGTCCCTTTTCAGGGGTGCTCTACCAGACTGAGCTACCAGTGGTGCAGGCCGGGAGTCGAACCCGGCAACCCCTTTCGGAGCTGGCTTCCACAGCCCTGCAGTCACCCGGCGCTCGCAGCGTGCGGCATGCAGGGAATCCGACGGACCCCAAGGCCCTGGATCCCCGGCACCGGCAGGGCGGGCGTTGGCCCCAACCCTGGCCTGTGAGCGTTCGCTGTCTGCGCCGAGTGCCTTGGTATTTGCGAATTGCGTGCCAGCCGCGCGATCTGTTGTGTGGAATGTTGCAACCCATTGATTCGTAAAGAACTAATTCAAGTTGATGAAATTATTCAGTGTGCTGGTTTTTGAATTAAATAGAATGACAGCTAGTTTTATAGATTACTGGCGATGCGTAAAAACAGGGTTGTCATCGGTTTCATCGGTACTCAGCTCGACTCGGGCAAGGGTGCCGGGCGCTGGGAGAAGTGGCGGCCCACCGTGTCGCTGGTGCAGCACGAGGACATGGTGGTGCACCGCATGGAGCTGCTGTACACGCCGGCCCACCAGGAGCTGGCGCACCAGGTGCGCAACGACATCGCCATCGCCTCGCCCGAAACCACGGTGCGCCTGGTGCCCATGGAGATCGCCGACCCCTGGGACTTCGGCGAGGTCTACGCCAAGTTGTTCGACTGGACGCAGGCCTACCGCTTCGACACCGAGCGCGAGGAGTACTGGACCCACATCACCACCGGCACGCACGTGGCGCAGATCTGTCTGTTTCTGCTGGTGGAGTCGCGGCGCATCCCGGGCGTGCTGGCGCAGACCTCGCCGCCCCGGCGCCAGCAGATGGGCGACGCGGGCAGCTATGCGCTGATCGACCTGGACCTGTCGCGCTACGACGTCATCGCCCAGCGCTTCGGCGCCGAGCAGCGCGATGCGGTGGACTTCCTCAAGAGCGGCATCGCCACGCGCAATGCGAGCTTCAACGCGCTGATCGACGAGGTGGAGCGCGTGGCAGTGCGCTCGCGCGCGCCCATTTTGTTCACTGGGCCCACCGGAGCGGGCAAATCGCACCTGGCGCGGCGCATGTACGAACTCAAGAAGGCGCGCCACCAGGTGGAGGGTGAATTCGTCGAAGTGAACTGCGCCACCCTGCATGGCGATGGGGCCGCATCCACGCTGTTCGGGCACAAGAAGGGCGCTTTCACGGGCGCTGCGGCCGACCGCGCGGGCCTGCTGCGCACGGCGCACAAGGGCGTGCTGTTCCTTGACGAGATCGGCGAGCTGGGCCTAGACGAGCAGGCCATGCTGCTCAAGGCCGTGGAGGAAAAGCGCTTTTACCCCATGGGCAGCGACCGCGAGGTGGCCAGTGATTTCGAGCTGATCGCCGGCACCAACCGCGACCTGCGCACCGAGGTGGCGGCCGGGCGCTTTCGCGAAGACCTGTACGCGCGCATCAACCTCTGGAGCTACCAGCTGCCGGGCCTGGCCCAGCGCCCCGAGGACATCGAGCCCAACCTCGATCACCTGCTCGCGCGCACCGGCTCGGAGCTGGGCCGCACGGTGCGGCTGTCGGCCGAGGCGCGCACCGCCTACCTGCGCTACGCCCAGTCGCCCGACGCGCTGTGGAGCGGCAACTTTCGCGACCTGTCGGCCAGCGCCACGCGCCTGGCCACGCTGGCCGACAGCGGCCGCATCGGCCTGCCTCTGGTGGAGGCCGAGATCGCGCGCCTGCAGTGGCTGTGGCAGCCGGCCAAGGATGCACGCGATGGGCTCTCAAGCGCGCGCGCTGCCGATGCGATTGATCTGGGTGCCCTGTTGGGCGAAGAAGCAGTGAACGCCATGGACCTGTTCGACCAGCTTCAGCTGGCCGCCGTGCTGCGCGTGTGCCGCCAGGCGCGCACCCTGTCCGATGCGGGGCGGCAGTTGTTCCAGGCCTCGCGCGCGCAGCGCACGGTGGTCAACGATGCGGACCGATTGCGCAAATACCTGGGCCGTTTTGGCCTGGATTGGGGCTCGGCTATCCGCGCTGAACGATAATCCACCCCGTGAAGCGTGCCAGACCGCCGCTGGTGCAATCTGGGAAACCAGGCACTGGAGGAACGTCCGGACTGCACAGGACAGCGTAGCAGCTAACGGCTGCCCACCGTGAGGTGAGGATCAGAGCAACAGAGACGAGTTTGGGTACGGACCACCCTGGGGTGTTCTGTGGGTCGCCAGCGAAAGCTGGTGCCGGATGGCGCAAGCCAGACGGTTCCCGGCGAAAGCCGGGAAAGCCCACAGCCACCTTGGGCGCGTTCCGAGCCCAAGGTGAAACGGGCAATCTCTACGCGCAGCAATACCAAGTAGGCCAACGTTGATGTGGTTCCGCAGAGTTGGCGGGTAGGTAGCATCGAGCCGTGGTGGCGACACCCGGCCCAGAGTAATGGCGGTCACGCCGCGGGCAACCGTGGTGCACAGAATCCGGCTTATCGGCGCGCTTCACACTTTTGAATTCAAATCCGCGGCGACGGCGGTCGTCAATGCTGCTCAGGCCTGCCCTGTGCAAGCGATACGCGGATCAACCCCGCTTGGGGCAATGCATGGCATGCCCTTGTTCCAGTTCGGTGGCGCGCTCCACGGTGTCGGGGTGGCTGCTGAGCAAGGACCACACGGGGCCCAGTGCCTCCGGCGCCTTGGGTTCTGCGGTGGTGGATGCAGAGCCTTCGGCCGGTGCGCTGGCGCCTTCCTTGGCTGCGGTGGCGGCCTTCTTCCTGGCCGCCTTTTCCTCATCGTCCTCGTCCTGCGCAATGGCCAGCAGCAGCTTGCCCATGGGCGCCGTGGGCAGCTTCGCATGGGACATGACGGCGATGGCAAAGCAGTCGGCCTCACGCTCGTGGTTGCGGCTGTAGGCCAGGCCGGTGAGCACCGATGCGCCGGTGGAGACGATGCCCGACACGTCGCCCAGCGCCAGCCCCATGCCCATCTGCAGCACGCCTTGCTGCACCACCATGCGCGTGGTGTGGCGGTTGGCCACGTGGCCGATCTCGTGGGCCAGCACGCCGATGAGGGCGTCGTCGCTGAGCCCCTTCTTCTCTGCCGCCTTGGCCAGGCCATCGGTCATCACCACCGTGCCGCCAGGCAGGGCGAAGGCATTCGCCCCCATGCCGGAGCGGAACGACAGCGTGTAGGTGGGGGCGTAGCCAGGGTAGCGCTGCAACTGGGTGGGCAACGCTTGCACCAGCGTGTCGAAGCGTGCCTTCAGTGCGGCCTGGCGCTCCTGGGGCAGCTTGCTCGGCTTGAGCGTGCCCTTGTCCATCTGCGTGAGCACATTGCTGGCCACGCTGGTTTCCCAGGACAGGGGGACGAAGCGCGTGAGTTCCGTGGCCGCCCAGGGCGTGCCGTAGCGGTAGAACAGGGTCAGTCCGATGACGGCGACCGCTGTGACGCCGAGTAGCACGGGCCAGCGCGTCTGCATGCGCTCGGCCAGGCTGGGGCGGGCACCCGCTTCGGCCAGCGCAGCATGCCATTGGGCCACGGCGTCGATCTCCAGGCTGCCCTGGTCGCGCAGGTCCACCACCACCCGCTGCTGCGGGCGGCGCTCGCTCCAGGCCTCGGGCCAGCCCACCTCGCCCCAGGGGAATACGGTGGGGGCCGCACCAGGCTGGGACAGCGGGTGCAGCGCCAGCGACGGGCCCTTGGGCGTGCGCTGCAGGCCCACGAGCACCGGCCTGGCCTGGCTGCTCAGCCCATCGAACCAGCGCCCTGGCACCAGGGTGCCGGGGGGCGCAGCAGCAGAGGAGGGGGGTGCGTTCATCAGCCGATCAGGTCCAGCCCGGCCGCGTCGGCCAGTGCATCGCCAATGCCGCCTTGCTGCTGCTGGCGCACCATGGCACCGGCCACCTGGTCCACGCCACCCTTGACGTGCAGCGTCACGGATTCGACCTTCATGCGGTACTCGCTGACCCGTGCGAACGGGCGGTACAGGCCCAGCGTGAGCAGGGTCAGAAACAGGTTCTTAATACGCAGCAGCACGTAGCGGCCCGTGCGCAGCTGGCACTTGAAGCGCGCCACCTGGCTCAGGCCGATGTTGTCCCACATGAGCTGGAACATGCGGGCCTCGCGGTAGGCGCGCGCCGGTGCCGAGGCCAGGAACATCAGGAAGATGCCTGCGATGAACGCCACCGCGAAGACCACGAAAATCAGGGCGCCCCATTTGTCCTTCAAGCCGGCGATGAGCGCGAACGACCCCCCTGCCAGTACCGCCAGCCCTGCCGAGATGCCCACCACGAACAGCAGGAAAACGGCCACCGTGGCCGCCCAGACCTTGATGAAATCCATGTACACGGGTTTCCAGCGACCGGATTCGGCCCCCACCTGGGCGCGCAGCACCAGCAGGCTCTTGTAGTTGTATTCGAGGCGGATGAAGCACAGCACCGACAGCAGCAGGCCCAGCACCACCAGGCCCCAGATGGCGGCGGTCATGGTCGGCAGGTCGGCCTCGCCGCTTTCGTCGGCAGCCAGCTCCTGCAGCGCCCCGGCCGATTCGGGCGCGAGGTACTGGATGCCGAAGAACACGCCGATCCACACGAGGGCGATGGCGAACACGGGCCAGCTGGCCACGTACACCTCGCGCCAGGAGGCCGTGAACTGCAGGCGCAGGCCGCGCCAGCGCGTGGAGCCCAGGCGAAAACGCATGGCACTGCCCCAGATGAACGGGGCCAGCAGGGCGCCGGCAAGCAGGAAGAGGGACACCGCCGTGTCCTGCCCGGTGTTGACGGCAATGTTGTAGGCGATGGTGATCATCACCAGCATGACGAAGCCCATCACCATCCGACGCTGCTGCGCCGTGAATTCGAGCGGCCTGCCGGCCACCAGGGTGTGGCCATAGAAATACTGGGCGGTGCGCCGCCGTGCCCAGGGGGTGTAGAAGCCCAGGGTGAGGATGGTCAGCAGCACGTTGACGATCCATACCCGGAAGTACTCGCCGCCGCTGCCGGTGAATTCAAGCGGATGCGCATCGATCTCCTGCGCGAAGTTCGATGCGGGCGCCGCTCCTGCCCCTGATTGCTGATGGTCCATGGACTCCCTCCTGTTATGGAGGGCAGTGTATCAGCGGCCTGTGGCGGATCGCCTTCCCTCAAAACGCCTATTGCTCACCTTTTGATAGCTAGCGAGTGCCGTTCAGAATCGCTCCCAGGGCTGCAGGTAGCGCCACTGTCCCTCGGGCACCTTGGACAGTGGCACGCGGCCGATGCGGATGCGCTTGATGGCCACCACGCGCAGGCCCACGGCCTCGCACATGGCCGGAATCTGCCCCGGACGAATGCCTTTGAGCGCAAAGCGCAGCCGCGTCTCGTTCTGCCAGCTCACCTTGATGGGGGGCAGCGCGCGGCCATTGAATGACAGGCCGTGGCACAGGCGCTGCAGGCCGTTGGGTGCGATTTCGCCGGCCACCTCCACGATGCATTCCTGCTCCAGCGATTCGATGTCCTCGGCCAGCTTGCGTGCAATTCGCTTGTCCTGCGTATAGACCACCAGGCCGCTGGCCTCTGTGGGCAGGGGGGTGAAGCATTCGAGCTGGCGGAAATGGCGTTGCAGCACGCGGATGCCCGAGGCATCCTCGGGCAGGTGCGAGGCGAGGGCCAGCAGCGTGACGGCGGGCGTTGCACCCTGGCTACGGCTCGCATGGGCGGCGCCAGCCTGCCCCGGCGCACCCAGGCCGGCCTCGAAACCGGCGGGCTTGTGCAGCAGCAGGGTGACGGGGGTCAGCTCCAGCAGGCTCGCATCGGGGTCCACCGCCACGCTCTGGTGCGGTGCCACGCGTGCACCAGGCACCTCGACCACGGCGCCCTCCACGCTCACGAAGCCGCCCTCGATGAATTGTTCGGCCGTGCTGCGCGAGCAGTTGAGTTGCTCGGCCACGCGCTTGGCCAGCCGGACATGGCCGGCTTCAGGGTTTTTTTCAGTCATTACCGGGTTCCATAGCGCGGATGCGCTCTACATGTGCAAGCAGCGAACGCTGGGCGACGGGCCACATGCGCGGGGGCACGTCGTCGTAGGCGTGGCGCACCCAGTCGTCCATGCTGCCCTGGGGCAGTGCCTGCATGGCGGCCAGTACCTTGGCCTCGCGCGCCAGGCGGTGGGCCTTCAGGCGGGCAATGGCGCTGCGCGCCTCGCCCAATACGTAGCCGTGCGCGGGCAGGATGAAGTTCACGCCCTGCTTCTCGCAGGCCGCGTCCAGCGCGTCCAGCGAATCGAGGTAGTCGGCCATGTTGCCGTCCGGCGGGTCGACCACCGTGGTGCTGCCGTTGAGGATGTGGTCGCCGCTGAACAGCAGGCCATCCTCCTCCAGCAGCAGGCACAGGTGGTTGGCCGCATGGCCGGGGGTGTGGACCACCTGCAGGGTGTGGCTGGTGGCGGCATCGGCCACCTGGGCGGACAGCACCAGGCGCTCGCCATGGGCCAGCTCGCGCTCGGGCGTGAAGGCGCTGGCCACGCGGGCTGTGGGGGCCGAGCGCAGGCCCAGGATGGGGGGCGCCGGCTGCCCGGCCTGCACGCACAGTGCCTGCAGCGGCGCCGCGCCGGGAGAGTGGTCGGGGTGCGAGTGCGTGCAGACGATGGAGCGGATGTCGCCACCGGCGGCGCGCCAGAGCTTCTCCAGGTGCTCGGGGTCGGCCGGGCCGGGATCGATGGCGATATAGCCCGTGGCCGGGTCGCCCACCAGGTAGCTGTTGGTGCCCGGGCCGGTCATCACGCCCGAATTGGGGGCCGTGAGGCGCTGCACGTTCTTGAGCAGGGGCACGGGGTGGTCGGTCTGCCAGTCGAGCGGGTGCACGATCTGCCCGTCGGGGCAGACCAGCGCCAGCTCGCCGAAGGGCATCTCGTCTTCCATGTAGCGCGCTTCCTTGCCACCCAGCAGGCCGGCGCGCGGGCAGCTCACCCACAGGGGCTGTTCATTGGCCAGGGCGCCGAGCACGGCGTCGGAGTTCTTGAATTTCGCCAGCCGCTGCAGCGTTCGGATGGTCGGGAAGATCATGAAGAACTGGCCTGCCTCGTGCCGCGCCAGCGCATCGGCAGGGCGCACCCACACGGGCTCGAACTGCTCGGCCTCGTCGGCCACCGGGGTCTGGCCTTCGGGCATGCGTGCGGCCAGGAAGGGCACCTCGAAACGGCGCGGCAGGTCGCGGTCGGCTGTCCAGTAGGCCAGCAGGTACACGCTGTCGGCCGCCAGGCGCAGGCCCCGGGCTTCGCATTGCGTGGCAAACGGCGCGCTGCGGTCCAGCGCGGCAATGTCGGCGGCATCGGCCATGCGGCCGTCGGCGTGGCGCGCCAGCAGCACGCCCAGTTCCTCGAAGCTCTCGCGGATGGCGGCGATCGCCTGGGTCAGGTGCAGGTCGCTCTGGGCCGGGCGGCGGTCCGCCACCTGGTGCGACTGGGCATCGAGCGCATCGATGCCGCCGCCCGGAAAGACGTAGGCCCCTGGGGCAAAGCTCGCGTTGGGCGAGCGCCGCGTCATCAGCACCTCCAGCGCCCCGTCGCCTTCGGCGTCGCGCAGCAGCAGCACGGTGGCGGCCAGGCGGGTGGGAACGGGTTCGCGGTGGGGATGGAGTTGCTGGCTGATGCGGGGCATGGGCCCATTATCCGGCTTTGACCGCAGCCTGCCGGGCGCGTCATGCGGGAAAGCGCGGGGCTTTCCCGCGGATCAGTACTTGCCCGAGAGCAGGGCGCCGGCATGGGGCACCCGGGTCTCCAGCCCCAGGCGCCTGAGCATGGCCCAGGTGGTGCAAGCCGCAGCCGACACGACGGGGATGCCCAGCCGGTCCTGCGCCACCTGCACCGACGCCAGCGAGGGCATCTGCACGCATGCCGAGATCACCACCACGTCCACGCCGCGCGTGTCCAGGCGCTGCACGATCTGCGCCGGTGCCGCAGGGTCCTGTGCGCCCACTTCCAGGTTGTCGGCGATCTCCAGCGACAGGCTGTCGTGCACGGCGATGCCTTCGTGTTCGATGTAATCCACCACCAGTTGGGTGAGCGGCTTCATGTAAGGGGTGAGCACAGAGACCTTCTTCGCGCCCATGGCCTTCAGGCCTTCGACCAGCGCGCCGGCACTCGATACCACGGGCGCTGGCTTGCCGTTGGCGACCGTGACCTCGTGCAGCCGCTTTTCGGACGTGCGGTGGTAGCCCAGGCCCATGCTCATGATGGCCACCAGGCAGGCATAGCCCATCACGTCCATCTTTCCATCCGAAAGTTCCAGTGCGCAGCGGTCGGAGTCGCGGTCCATGGCGGCCAGCTCTTCCTGGGTGACCTTCTGCATGCGCATGCGGCTGGCATGGAAGCTGAAGCGCTCGGGCAGGATCTGCTCGCGGGCGCGCAGCATGGCGGGGATCTCGGTCTCCATGGTGGTGTTGGAGCTGGGCACGATCTGCCCAATGCGGTAGGTGCGTTGCATGGCGGTCTTTCGGGAAAAAATGGGCAAAGCGCTGCCCTGCCCGGCGCACGGGGCGCCGGGAATGGGATCACGCAGGGGAGGGGGCTGTCGGGTCAGTCGGCCTTGATGCCGGCGCCCTTGATGGTCTTGGCCCAGTAGGCGGTCTCGGTCTTCACGAGGTCGCCGAGCGCATCGGGCGGCAGGTAACGCAGCTCGATGCCGGCGGCGTCGGCGCGCTGGCGCGTCTCCGGCATCTCCAGCGCCTTCTTCACGTCGGCCGTGAGCTTGCTGATCACCGCCGGTGGCGTGGCCGCCGGGGCGAACAGGCCCACCCAGGCTTCGAGTTTGAAGTCGGGCATCCCGGCCTCGGCCACGGTGGGCACGTTGGGCAGGCCGGGGTGGCGCTTGGTGCCGGTCACGGCAAAGGCCTTGAGCTTGCCGCTGACCACATGCTGCATGACCGACGGCGGCGTGGTGATGAACACCTGCACCTGGCCGGCCAGCACGTCGGCCACGGCCGGGCCCGAGCCGCGGTAGGGGATGTGGGTCATGAAGGTGCCGCTCTGCTGCTTGAAGATCTCGGTGCCGATGTGCGAGAGCGAGCCGTTGCCTTGCGATGCGTAGTTGACCTTGCCGGGGTTCGCCTTGAGGTAGGCGATGAACTCCTTGAGGTTGTTGCCCGGCACCGAGGGGTGGGCCGCGATCACGTTGGTGGCCACGGTGAGCAGGGCCACGGGTGCGAAATCCTTGGCCTCCCAGGGCAGGCTGGGGGTCAGTGCCGGGTTGCCCACATGGTAGGCCGAGTACGAGATCAGCAGGTTGTAGCCGTCGGCCTTGCTGCGGGCCACGGCACCGTAGGCCACGTTGCCGCTGCCGCCTGCCTTGTTGTCGATCACCACCGGCTGGCCGAGCACGCGCGCCAGGGGTTCGTTGAGCAACCGGGCCGAGGTGTCCACCACACCGCCGGGCGGGTTGGGCACCGTGAGCGTGATGGCCTTGCTGGGGTAGTTGTCCTGCGCCGTGGCCAGGCCCGAAAGGGCCAGCGTGGCAGCCAGCAGGCTGTGCTTGATCGTCATGTTTGTCTCCGCCTGGATGTTGTAGTCAGGGTATTGTGGAAACAAGCGAACCAACAGTCCAATATATTGTTGGTCTTGATCAAGACTTGAAAAGTATCAATGGAACTGCGGCACCTGCGTTACTTCATCGCCCTGGCCGAAGAGCTGAGCTTCACGCGCGCCGCGCAGCGCCTGCATGTGTCGCAGCCGCCGTTGAGCCTGCAGATCGCCCAGCTGGAGGCGGAGCTGGGCGCCCAGTTGTTCGTGCGCACCAGCCGGCGCGTGGAGCTGACGCTGGCGGGCCAGGCCTACCTGGTGGATGCGCGCGCGGTGCTGGAGCGGCTGGACACGGCGCGCCAGCGCGTGGCGGCCATCGGCCAGGGGCAGGCGGGGCGCATCGAGGTGGGGCTGTCGGGCTCGCATTTTCTGGGGCCGTTTCCGGCAGCGCTGGCGCGCTACCGGCACAGCCACCCGGGCGTGGACGTGGTGCTGCACGAGATGCAGCCTTCGTTGCAGCAGGCGGCCCTGCGCGACAAGCGCATCGACGTGGGCATTTCGCGCACGGCGGTCAACGACGACCAGCTCGCGAGCACCCTGCTGTGGCCCGATCCTGTGGTGGCCGCCTTGCCGCCTGGCCACCCGCTGGCGGCGCGCAAGGCGCTGGCCCTGAAGGACCTGCGCAGCGAGGCCTTCGTGATGCTGCGCCGCGATTCATCGGCCCATGCCGAGCACATGGTGCAGTGCTGCGTGCAGGCCGGCTTTGCGCCCCGGGTGGCGCAGACCACGGTGGAGCTGGCGGCCTTGCTGAGCCTGGTGGCCGCAGGGCTGGGCGTGGCGCTGGTGCCGTCGTCGCTCGGCAGCCTGTTCGGCGCCCGCGTGGTGCTCAAGACCCTGGGGACCAAGGCACCGCGTGCCGACGTGCATGCGCTGCAGCGGCGCGACGACCTGCTGGGTGTGGTGCCGGCCTTTGTGCGCGTGGTGGCCGGCTGAGGGGATCGGTCAATCCCAAGACGGGGCGAGGCCTTCGGGATCGACCAGCCGGCCGCCACGGTCCAGTTCAGCGATCTGTGCCATCTCTGCATCGCTCAGACGCAGTTGCTGCGCCTTCAGATTGCTGGCCAGGTTCTCGCGCCGGGTGGACGAAGGGATCACTGCGTAGCCCAACTGCAGCGTCCAGGCCAGGGCCACCTGGGCCGTGGTGGCGCCGTGCGCGCGGGCAATGGCTTCGACCACCGGATCGTTCAGCACCTTGCCGTAGGCCAGGGTCATGTACGAGGTGATGGGGATGCCCTGGCTTCGGGCGAAGTCGGCCACGCTGCGGTTCTGCAGGTAGGGGTGCAGCTCCACCTGGTTGGTGGCGATGGTGCTGGCGCCCACGGCGGCAATGGCCTCCTGCATCAGCGCCACGTTGAAGTTGGAGACACCGATCTGCCGCGCCAGGCCCTGGGCCTTGGCTTCGGCCAGCGCACCCATGAACTCGGCCACGGGCACGGCGCCGCTGGGCGAAGGCCAGTGGATCAGCGCCAGGTCCACCTGCTCGGTGCGCAGTTTGGTGAGGCTGTCCTTCAGGCTGGGGATGAGCTTGTCCGCCGCCAGGTTCTCCGTCCAGACCTTGGTGGTGAGGAACAGCGCGCTGCGTGGCACACCGCTTTCTGCGATGGCCTGGCCGACCTCGGCCTCGTTGCCGTAGATCTGCGCGGTGTCGATGGCGCGGTAACCCAGGTCGAGCGCGTTGCGCACCGAGTCGATGACGACTTGGTCCTTGAGGCGAAAGGTACCCAGGCCGAAGGCGGGGATGGTAGAAGAATGCATGAAGAAAGACTCCGTGTGGATGTGCAGGAAAAAAGGGTGATCAGTGGCCGACGGGGACCGGGCCACTGGAGCGCACGGGGATGCCGGCTCGGCGGTCCAGCACGCCGCTGTAGTGCGTCAGGGCCAGGCAGCCCAGCACCACCACGGCACCGATCCAGGGCGTGTGCATGAGGCCCAGGTGCGTCACGATCAGGCCACCGGCCCAGGCGGCACCGGCAATGCCCAGGTTGAAGGCGGCGATGTTCAGGCCCGAGGCCACGTCCACCGCCTGCGGCTTGAAGCGCTCGGCCTGCTTGACCACGTAGACCTGCAGCCCCGGCACATTGCCGAAGGCCACGGCGCCCCAGAGCAGCACGGTCACCAGCGCCAGCCAGGGGTGCGGCGCGGTGAACTGCAGCAGCAAAAGCACGGCGGCCAGCAGGGCGAACACGATGCGCAGCGCCGGGATCGGGCCCAGCCGGTCGGCCAGCCGGCCACCCCAGATGTTGCCCACGGCCACCGACACGCCGTAGACCAGCATCACCCAGCCCACCGCACCGGCGCTGAACCCCGAGATGTCGGTCAGGATGGGTGCAAGAAAGGTGAAGGGAATGAAGGTGCCACCGTAGCCGATGGCCGTCTTGGCATAGACCAGCAGCAGGCGTGGCTCGGCCAGCACCTTGGCCTGCTGCAGCAGCGAGGCGGGTGGGGTATGGGCGATATTGCGCGGCACGAAGAGTGCGCTGCCGATGAAGGCGACCACGCCCAGTGCCGAGACGGCCAAAAAGGTCTCGCGCCAGCCGAAGTGCTGGCCGATGAAAGTGCCCAGGGGCACGCCGGTGACCAGCGCCACGGTGAGCCCGGTGAACATGATGGCAATGGCGCTGGCCGCCTTCTCGCGCGGCACCAAACCGGTGGCGATGGTTGAGCCGATGGAGAAGAACACCCCGTGCGCCAGGCCGGTGAGGATGCGCGCGGCCACCAGCGATTCATAGCTCGGTGCCTGCCAGGCCAGCAGGTTGCCGGCGGTGAACAGCGCCATCAGCGACAGCAGCAGCGCCTTGCGCGGCAGCTTGCCGGTCAGCGCGGTGAGCACCGGGGCGCCGACGGCGACCCCCAGGGCATACAGGCTCACCAGCAGGCCCGCTGAAGGGATGCTGATGGACAGATCGGCCGCCACGGTGGGCAGCAGGCCAACGATCACGAACTCCGTCGTGCCGATGGCGAATGCGCTGAGCGTCAGCGCGAGCAAGGCAATGGGCATGGAAACACTCCTGTGTGGATGCAGGGAAGTGTCGGGTTTGTAGCCTTGCAGAAAAAGAGGGTTCTACGCCATAGATAGTTGATTTGGAATCAACAATCGGCGAGCATTGCGCCCATGAAATCCACCCTGGAAGAGTTGCAGGCCTTCGTGGCCGTGGTCGACGGCGGCTCCATCACTGCGGCGGCGGACCAGTTGGGTCAGACGGTATCGGGCATCAGCCGGGCCCTTGGGCGCCTGGAAAAGAAGCTGGAGACTACGCTGCTGCGCCGCACCACGCGCCGCACCGAGCTGACCGAGGAGGGCCAGGCCTTCCTTCTGCGCACGCGCGCCATCCTGGCCTCCATCGACGATGCCGAGGAAAGCATGGCGGCACGCCGCCAGCAGCCCGCCGGCCGGCTGCGCGTGAATGCGGCCACGCCTTTCATGCTGCACGCCGTGGTGCCGCTGGTGCCGGCGTTCCGAGCCGCCTATCCGCAGATCACGCTGGAACTGAATACCGACGAGATGTACATCGACCTGCTGGAGCAGCGCACGGACGTGGCCATCCGCATAGGCCGGCTGCAGGACTCGACCCTGCACGCGCGTCCCCTGTGCACCAGCCGCCTGCGCGTGCTGGCCAGCCCGGAGTACCTGGCGCGCGCCGGCAAGCCCAAGGGCGTGGCCGAACTCTCCGGGCATACGCTGCTGGGCTTCAACGAGCCAGAGTCGCTCAACCGCTGGCCGCTGCGCGGCACGCACGGAGACGAATGGCGGATCGTGCCCAGCCTCACCGCGTCGAGCGGCGAAACATTGCGCCAGCTGGCGCTGGAACATGTGGGGCTGGTTTGCCTGTCGGATTTCATGACCGCAGGCGACCGCGAGGCCGGCCGCCTGGTGCAGGTGCTGGCGCGCGACACGGTGGACGTGCGCCAGCCCATCAATGCGGTGTACTACCGCAACACGCAGTTGGCCGCGCGCATTGTGTGCTTCCTGGACTTTCTCCAGGAGAGAATGGGCTGAGCTCGATCGCTCAGCCGCGCGCGGGAATGTTCAGCCCCTTGGCCACGGCCGGGCGTGCCACGAAGGCGTCCAGCACGCGTTTGATTTCCTTGAACTGGTCGAACTCCACCAGCTCGCCCGCGCCATAGAAGCCCACCAGGTTGCGCACCCAGGGCAGGATGGCGATGTCGGCAATGGTGTAGGTGTCGCCCATCACCCACTGGCGTCCGGCCAGGCGCTGGTCCAGCACGCCCAGCAGGCGCTTGGACTCGGCCACGTAGCGGTCGCGCGGGCGCTTGTCTTCATAGTCCTTGCCGGCGAACTTGTGGAAGAAGCCGAGTTGGCCGAACATCGGGCCTACGCCGCCCATCTGCCACATCACCCACTGCAGGGTTTCATAGCGGGCCGCTGCGTCCTGGGGCACCAGCTTGCCGGTCTTGTCAGCCAGGTAGATGAGGATGGCACCGGACTCGAACAGCGCCAGTGGCTTGCCGCCGGGGCCGTCGGGGTCGAGGATGGCGGGGATCTTGTTGTTGGGATTGAGCGACAGGAACTCGGGCGAGGTCTGGTCGTTGGTCTCGAAACTCACCAGGTGCGGCTCGTAGGGCAGGCCCATCTCTTCCAGCGCGATCGAGGCCTTCACGCCATTGGGCGTGGGCAGCGAGTACAGCTGGATGCGGTCGGGGTGCTGGGCGGGCCACTTGCGGGTGATGGGGAAGGCGGAAATGTCTGCCATGGGCTCCTCGTTCGTTGTTTTCAAAGACGCGTTAGCCTAAACCGCTTGGCCGCCCTGTGCCGGATGGGGGTATTGCCATTGCCACGGTGTCTGACAAGGCCGGCCCTGCACCGACGATAATCCGGGCATGAAGATCCACTTCACCAAAATGCAGGGCGCGGGCAACGACTTCGTCGTGCTCGACGAGACCCGCTCGCGGCTGAATCTCACCGCCGGCCAGTACCGCTACCTGGCGGACCGCCATTTCGGCGTGGGCGCCGACCAGATCCTCACCGTGCGGCCCTCGCCTGCCGCGGGCATCGACTTCGAATACGTGATCCACAACGCCGACGGCGGCGAGGTGGGCCAGTGCGGCAATGGCTCGCGCTGCTTTGCACGCTACGTGCGCGACAAAGGCCTGACGGACAAGGACACCATCCGCGTGCAGACCCTGAGCGGCGTGCTCTCGCCAAAGCTCAATGCCGATGGCCGGGTCACGGTGGACATGGGCGTGCCCGTGCTCGACGAGCCCCGCGTGCCTTTCGATACCGCGGCCCTGGCCCCTACGGTGCAGGGCAACGGCCGCACCTGGCCCCTGGCGTTCGACGTGCAGGGCATCTCCGTCACCGTGCCGGTGGCCGTGGTCTCCATGGGCAACCCGCATGCCGTGCAACTGGTGGACAGCGTGGACACGGCCCCTGTGGGCCTGTGGGGCCCGCTGATCGAGAGCCACTCGCGCTTTCCTGAGCGCGTGAACGCGGGCTTCATGCAGATCCTGGACCGCGGCCATGTGCGCCTGCGGGTGTTCGAGCGCGGCACCGGAGAGACCCTGGCCTGCGGCTCGGGCGCCTGTGCGGCCGTGGCCGCCGGAATTCGCCTTGGGCTGCTCGACAGCGAGGTGCATGTGGACATGCATGGCGGGCGCCTGACCATCGCCTGGAGCGGGCAGGATACCGATTCCCTTTTCATGACCGGCCCGGCCACCACCGTATTCGAAGGCCAGATCGACATTCCGGACGCAGCATGACCAATCCCAGCACCCATATCCCGCCCATCACCGAAGACGACATCGCCCAGTTCCTGGAGAACACCCCCGGCTTTTTCGAGCGCCACGCCGAGGTCCTGGCCAGCGTGCAGATCACCAGCCCCCACGGCGCGCGCGCCGTGAGCCTGCAGGAGCGCCAGGCCGAGATGCTGCGCGAGAAGATCAAGGGTCTGGAGCACCGCGTGATGGACATGGTGCGCAACAGCGGTGAGAACACCGCCATTGCGGCCAAGGTGCATCAGTGGACCAGCGCACTGCTGCAGGTCAAGGACCCGTTCGACCTGCCCGAAGCAGTGGTGGAGGGCATCCGCTCCCTGTTCGACGTGCCCCAGGCCACCGTGCGCGTGTGGGAAGTGGCCGGCCCCTACGTGGATGCCGACTTCGCCCAGGGCGCCAGTGAGGACGCGCGGGCCTTCGCTTCGTCGCTGACCATGCCCTTTTGCGGCCCCAACCTGGGCTTCGAGCCCGCCGGCTGGCTCAGCGCAATCGATGGCGTGCAGGCCCAGTCGCTGGCCCTGCTGCCGCTGCGCCAGGGCGCCATCGACAGCGCCACTCCGGCCTTCGGGCTGCTGGTGCTGGGCTCGCACGATCCCCAGCGCTTCGATGCCACCATGGGCACCGAATTCCTTTCGCGCATTGCCGAGCTGGCCAGCTCGGCGCTGGTGCGCCTGCGCTGACCTGCTGGCGGACGGCTGCACGTGACTACCACCGCACCCGTCGCCCCTGAGCCCGGCACCTTGGCGCCAGATCCGCTGGTGCTGCGCTACCTGGAGCATGTGCGCGTGGAAAAGCGCCTGGCGGCGCGCACGCTCACGCTCTACACGCTGGACCTCGAAAAGCTGGCGCAGTTCGCAGCCGGCGCGGGCCTGCCCCTGCTGCAGCTGCAGACGGCGCACATCCGCCGCTTCGTCGCGCAGATGCACAGCGGCGGGCGCAGCGGGCGTGGCATTGCGCTCATCCTTTCGGGCTGGCGCGGCTTTTTCATCTGGGCCGGGCGCCAGGGCCTGGTGCCGCACAACCCGGTGCAGGACGTGCGCGCGCCCAAGGCCCCCAAGCCCCTGCCCAAGGCCCTGGGGGTGGACGACGCCGTGCGCCTGGCCCAGTTCGACAACACCGGCGCCGACCCCTGGTTGGAAACGCGCGACGCCGCCATGGTGGAGCTGCTGTACGGTTGCGGCCTGCGCGTGGGCGAGCTCGCGGGGCTTGATGCCGTGCCCAGTGCCGAAACCCAGCGCCAGGGCCGCGGCTGGATCGACCTGCAGGCGGGCGAGGCGCATGTGTTCGGCAAGGGCAGCAAGCGGCGCAGCGTGCCGGTGGGCAGGTCCGCGGTCGAGGCCCTGCAGGCCTGGCTGGCGCTGCGCGCCGGCCCCTTCGGCGGCGGCGGATCGGCGCGCATGGATGCCGCGCTGTTCCTGGGCCAGCGCGGCGCGCGGCTCACGGCACAGTCCATCTGGCTGCGCCTGCGCCAGCGCAGCCAGCAGGCCGGGCTGACCACCCCCGTGCACCCGCACATGCTGCGCCATTCGTTCGCCAGCCACCTGCTGCAGTCCAGCGGTGACCTGCGGGCGGTGCAGGAGTTGCTCGGCCACGCCAACATCACCACCACTCAGGTCTACACGCGCCTGGATTTTCAGCACCTGGCCAAGGTGTACGACGCGGCACACCCGAGGGCCAGGCGCAAGCCAGGCTCTGAATAGTCCGATCCTGCAGGTGGTCAGGTGGCCGTCGCTGGCTGCGCAGCGATGAAGGCGGTAACCGCCGCCAGGTCCAGCGGCCGCGCAAAGTAGAAGCCCTGGCCGGTCACGCAGCCCAGGCCCTGCAGCAGATGGGCCTGTTCAGCGGTCTCGATGCCCTCGGCCGTGGTCTCCATGTGCAGCGCCTGCGCCAGTTCGATCACGGAGTGCACGATGGCCTTCGACTCAGAGCTGCCCTCTATGGGCGCGATGAAGGAGCGGTCGATCTTGAGCCGGTCGAACGGAAAGCTGCGCAGATAGGCCAGCGAGGAGTAACCCGTGCCGAAATCGTCCAGCGCGATGCGCACGCCCGCATGGCGCAGCCGGTGCAGCGTGGCCATCACATCGTCCGTGTCCTGCAGGAAGACCGATTCGGTGATCTCCAGCTCCAGCCGCTCGGGCGGCAGGCCGCAGCGCTCCACCACCGCCAGGATCTTGTCGGCCAGCAGGGCATCGTCGAACTGGCACACCGAGAGGTTGACCGACATCACCAGCTCGCCCGGCAACTGGAGCGCCGCCAGGCAGGCGTGTTCGAGCACCCACAGCCCGATGTCGCGGATCAGGCCTGCCTCTTCGGCCACGGGGATGAATTCCACGGGCGACACGCTGCCAAAGCGCGTGCTGTTCCAGCGCAGCAGGGCCTCCAGCCCCGCGATGCGGCCCGAGGCCAGGTGCCACTGGGGCTGGAAGGCCAGGTGCAGTTCACCCTGCGCCAGGGCAGAGCGCAGGCCGTCCTCGAGCGCGATGCGCCGGTGGGCGCGCTGGTCCATCTCGATGGAAAAGAACTGCACCTGTCTGCGGCCGCGTTGTTTGGCTTCGTACAGGGCCAGGTCGGCATGGTGCAGCAGGGCGTCCACGTGGGTGCCATCGCGCGGCAGGAAGGCCACGCCGATGCTCAGGTGCGGGGTGGTGGCCAGGCCCGAGAGGTCGCAGGGCTGCTCTACGGCGCGCATCAGCCGGTCGCAGAACACCTGTACTTCGGCCCGTGTGCTGGCACCGTCGAGCAGGATAGCGAACTCGTCCCCACCCAGTCGGGCCACCAGGTCGCGGCTGCGGATCTCCTGGTCCATGCGCTGCGCCACGGTCTTGAGAAGCAGGTCACCATTGCCGTGGCCATAGGCGTCGTTGACGCGCTTGAAATTGTCCATGTCCAGGCACAGCAGGGCTGCTGCGCTGGTGCCGGCGCTGTCCAGCGCGCACTGCTGCTGCAGCCGATGCTGGAAGTGGCGCCGGTTGGCAAGACCGGTCAGCGAGTCGAAGTGCGCCAGGCGGTGCATCTCGTCCTCGGCGTGTTTCTTGTGGGTGATGTCCACCCCCACGCCGCGCCAGTCCTGCAGGCGCTGATCCAGCCGCCAGATGGGTTTGGCGGTAAGCGCCCACCAGCGCAACTGGCTCTCGATCACAATGGGTACGGGCAGGTCACGAAACGGCTGTGGACCCCTGAGCGCGGCCTGCAGCGCCTGCAGGTGGCCGGCCGGGTCAACCCCATGGGTGGCGCCCTGGTGGGTGCGGGCGATCAGTTCCACAAGGCCCAGGTCCGGGTCGTCCTGGCGGCTGTAGCGCAGGGCCTGGTCCAGGCGGTTGGAGGAGTGGCGCAGCGTGCCTTCGCTGGAAACCTCCCAGAGGAAGTCGCTGGTGTTTTCCTCGAAATCGCGCAGCAGCAGGCCCACGATCTGTTGCTGGTGGGCGGCATCGGCCTCGGCCGCCAGGCGCGACCCATAGGACCGGGCCATCACGCGCACCGAGGCGATCACCACCAGGCCGTAGGTCACCAGCAGCACCAGCAGTGTCAGCGTGCCCGGCTGGTCCGCCGCCCGTGCCAGCCCCACGGCCGAGCCGCCCGCGAGCAGCAGCACATAGCTCAGGGCCGCCTCGGGCACCGTCACCAGCGCAAAGCCCCCCGCGCAGATCATTCCGCAGCTGATCGCCAGGATCATCATCTGGTCTGGCGCCGTGGCCGAGGCGAAGAGCGCCGCCGGTATGGCGCCCCACAGCAGGCCCAGCACGCCGGCGTGCCGGGCGGCGCGCCGGATCGCCTTCTTCGACGCCAGCAGGCGGGGAGGGTGGTTGCGTGCGCGCTGCCAGGCACGCAGTCCCTGTGCCGCCACAAACAGCAGCGCCAGCATCCAGACCCAGAGCCAGGGGGGCACCGTGGCCAGGCGCCAGGTGATGAAGCACCCGTTGAAGACATTGACCGCCATGGCCAGCGGGGTCAGGCGCAGCATGGCCTGCAACTGCTGGGCGCGAAAGCTCGCGGCCAGCGGTTCATCTGCCTCGTAGGGGGCTAGCCATTGCTGCACGCGCGCGGGCAGGAGTGTCAAAAGGCGGGGTTCTGCCATGCAGGCGGGTCCGTTGGGGCAGCCTCCGGCCTCTGCGCTCGGGCGGCTGCGTCATCACACAGGTTTCGGCAAAACACACTTTGCAACCATTGTGCACCCTCGGCTGTGTGCCTGCCCAGGGGTCAACCCAGGGGGCGCGCGGTCCGTTGCGCCGACCGCACGGCGTTCGGATTGCATGCGCATGGTGGCCGGGAACCTTTGGCGCGGTGGCGGGCTCCGAGCGCTGTGGCCGTGCAGCGCAGGGCCACACGAAAAGCCGTTCAAGGGACAACCCGAGGAGAAGAATCGATGGGACGCTGGATCAAGGCCAACAAGGGATTTCTGGTGCTGCTGATGTGCTTCGGCCTGTTCCGCACGGCCGTGGCGGACTGGAACCCCATTCCCTCGGGCTCGATGCGGCCCAACCTGGTCGAGGGCGATGTGGTGTTCGTCAACCGCCTGGCCTACAACGTGAAAATTCCGCTGACCGACGTGGTGCTGGCCCCGATGGGCGAGCCGCGGCGCGGTGACGTGGTGACCTTCTCTTCGCCGCTGGACGGCACGCGCCTCATCAAGCGCCTGGTGGCAGTGCCAGGCGATACGGTGGAGATGCGCGACGAAGTGCTCATCATCAATGGCGAAGCCGCCCGTTACGAGGCACCGCAGGCGCTGCAGGAAGCCATGGGCCTGGGCCGCACGGTCGACGCCACGCGCCTGACGGAGCAGGTTCAGGGCCACGAGCGCCGCGTGCAATGGCTGCATGGCGTGACGGCGCGCAGCAGCTTTGACCCCGTGACCGTGTCCGAGGGTGAGTACCTGGTGCTGGGCGACAACCGCGACAACAGCGCCGATTCACGCTACATCGGCCTGGTGCCGCGCCATCTGCTGATCGGCCGGGCCCTGGGCGTGCTGGTGTCGGCGGATACCGACCGGTATTTCATGCCGCGCTTCGAGCGCTTCGGCCAGAAGCTGTAATCCAGCCGCCCGTCTGGCGGGGGAGCGCTCCAACGGCGCGACAATCGGGGCCATGAAAACCCTTCGCCTTCGCCCTGGCAAGGAGCGCTCGCTCCTGCGCCGCCATCCCTGGATCTTCGAATCGGCCATCGCCAAGGGCGGTGGCGACAGCGGCGAGACGGTGCGTGTCGAGTCGCACGAGGGCCAGTTCCTGGCCTGGGCCGCGTTCAGCCCCAGCTCGCGCATCCGGGCCCGGGTGTGGAGCTTCGACGAGGCGCAGCGCATCGATGAGCCCTTCTTCATTGCCGCCTGCGCGCGCGCCATCATCGCCCGCGCGCGCTTCGATGTGCAGAGCGACGGCATCCGCCTGGTGCATGGCGAGTCCGACGGCCTGCCCGGCCTGATCGTGGACCGTTATGGCGACACGCTGGTGGCGCAGTTCACCAGTGCCGGCACCGAGCGCTGGAAAGATGTGCTGGCCGATGCCCTGCTGCGCGAGACCGGCCTCACCCGGCTGTACGAGCGCTCGGATGCGAGCGTGCGCGCTCTGGAGGGGCTGGAGCCCGCCACGGGCTGGCTGCGCGGCGGCCCGGTGGCCGGTGGCGAGGTGCCGCCGGTTGAGCTGACCATCCACGAGCACCAGTGGCAGCTCACGCTCAACATTGCCGAAGGCCACAAGACCGGCTTCTACCTGGACCAGCGCGACAGCCGCAAGCGTTTTGCCGACTACGCGCGCCGGCTGGGCTTCCAGCATGTGCTCAACTGCTTTTGCTACACCGGCGGCTTCAGCGTGGCAGCGTTGGCCGGCATGCGTGCGGCCGAGGCGGCGGGCGGCCCGGGAGGCGGCCACGTGACTTCCATTGACTCCTCCGGCCCCGCGCTGGAGCGGGCGCGCGCCCACGTGGCGCTCAACGGCTTCGACGTGAACCGCGCGAGCTTCCTGGATGCCGATGTGAACGCCTCGCTGCGCCAGTTCCTCAAGGAAGGCCAGCGCTTCGACGCCATCGTGCTCGATCCGCCCAAGTTCGCGCCCACCGCGGCGCATGCCGAACGCGCCGCGCGCGCCTACAAGGACATCAACCGTCTGGCGCTGCAACTGCTCACGCCCGGCGGCGTGCTGTTCACCTTCTCGTGTTCGGGCGGCATCAGCGCCGACCTGTTCCACAAGATCGTGGCCTCGGCAGGGGCCGATGCGGGGGTGGACGGCTACATCGTCGAACGCCTGGCAGGGGCTCCCGACCACCCGATGACGCTGGAGTTTCCCGAAGGCGAGTACCTCAAGGGGCTGGTGGTGATGCGCAAATCCTGAAATCCACAGCCTCCTGTCCGGGCACTAACGCAACTTCCTTTCGTCAAGAGATGCTTTTTTGCTCCTTGATCCATAGCTTCAAGGCAAAGACTGGTATGCGATTGAGCTCAAAAATGCGGGATCCCCATTGGTGCAGGGGTTCGGTGGGGTCTTGATTTCGTGGCTAAACTGCCGCAAGTCGTCCCCCTGGCACCCGCATCCTTTTCTAGGCTTTTCTCCATGTCCCTTATACCTGCCACCATCCTCACCGGCTTCCTGGGCTCGGGCAAGACCACCCTGCTCAAGCGCCTGCTCAGCGAAGCCCACGGCCAGAAGATCGCCGTGATCGAAAACGAGTTCGGCGAAGAGAACATCGACAACGACATCCTGGTGACCGAGTCCAAGGAGCAGATCGTGCAGATGAGCAATGGCTGCATCTGCTGCACCATCCGCGAGGACCTGCGCGAGACGCTGCAACTGCTGGCCGCCAAGAAGCGCAAGGGCCTGCTCGACTTCGACCGCATCGTAATCGAGACCACGGGCCTGGCCGACCCCGGCCCCGTGGCGCAGACCTTCTTCATGGACGAGGAGATCGCCGAGACCTACCTGATCGACTCCATCATCACGCTGGTGGATGCCAGGCACGCGCCCCAGCAGCTCAACGACCGCCAGGAGGCACGCCGCCAGGTGGGCTTTGCCGACCAGATCTTCCTGTCCAAGACCGACCTGGTGAGCGCCGAAGAGGCCGACGCCCTGATCCATCGCTTGAAGCACATGAACCCGCGCGCGCCCATCAAGGCCGTGCACTTCGGCGAAGTGCCGCTCAAGGAAGTGCTGGACCTGCGTGGCTTCAACCTCAACGCCAAGCTCGACATCGATCCCGACTTCCTCAAGGAAGAGGGCGATCACGACCACCACGACCATGGCCATGACCACCATGACCATGAACATGGTGAGCACTGCGACCACCCTTCGCACCAGCAGGGCCACGAAGGCGGTGGGCACCACCACCACCACGATGACGACGTCAAGAGCTTCGTCTTCCGCTCGACGCGCCCGTTCGATCCGGCCAAGCTCGAGGACTTCCTGGGCGCCATCGTCAACATCTACGGTCCACGCATGCTGCGCTACAAGGGCGTGCTGTACATGAAGGGCACCGAGCGCAAGGTGATCTTCCAAGGCGTGCACCAGCTCATGGGCAGCGACCTGGGGCCGCAGTGGGCCGAGGGCGAGGAGCGCCTGAGCAAGATGGTCTTCATCGGCATCGACCTGCCCAAGGACATCCTCCTGCAAGGGCTGGAACAAAGCCTTGTGGCTTGACGGGCGCTGAGCTGGTTGGGGATTGTCAACAAGCGTCCCCTTCGCGATTTGCCTCGGAAAACCGCGATATGGCTGGCAAGATGTGTCGTATCTGCAACGTTTTCGTTTGCGTCAGCCCAGGTCGATACAATCGCGCCCCGGTAAAACCCCGGAAGGCTTGCCATCCGCCCTTGGCTGCCAGCGCAGCCTGGGCCCGCCCGTATAGCGAGGAGACCAGGAAGTGAAAGCCGAAACCAGCAAATCCAAGGCGGCTGCGAAAGCAGCCCCGAGCGCGGGTAAAAGCGCTGCCGCACCAGCGGCAGCCAAAGCTGCTGCAAAGGCCCCTGCCAAGGCTGCTCCCAAGGCGACAGCCGCCCTGGTGCCCGTCGCCCCCGAACCTGTTCTGCAGGCGGGATCCCATGTACCCGTGCGCACGACCCGGCCTTCTTCCCGATTGGCCCAATTGACCGTACCATCCATGGCACAGGCAACGGCTTCCACCGCTGCCAAAGCCAGCTACCAACAGACCATGCCCACGACCGCGCAAGTGCATCCCACTTTCACTGCTGCCAAAAAAGACCCCAAGCTGGCCAACAACTGGAAAGCCAAGACGGCCCAGGAGCTGACCGACGCTGAAGTCCTGGCCATGCCTGACAGCGAATACATGAACGAAAAGCAGATGGCGTTCTTTCGCCTGAAGCTGGTCCAGCTCAAGCAGGACATCCACAACAGTGCCGGTGAAACCACCGAGCACCTGCGTGAAGACACCGTGGTGGTGCCGGACCCTGCCGACCGTGCCACCATCGAGGAAGAGCACGCCCTGGAGTTGCGCACGCGCGATCGCGAGCGCAAGCTGCTCAAGAAGATCGAGCAGTCCATCGCCCGCATCGACGCTGGCGACTATGGCTACTGTGACGAGACGGGCGAGCCCATCGGTGTCGGCCGCCTGATCGCCCGCCCCACAGCCACGCTGTCGCTCGAAGCGCAACAGCGCCGTGAACTCAAGCAGAAAATGTTCGGTGACTGAAGTCCGCCCGGCCTGAACGCACCCATGCGCACGCACCCTCTCTCGCCTACCCCATGAGCAAGGAAGAAACCACGCCCGGCGGCCTGCTGTCCAAGATGGTGCGGTTTGTGCGCAACCCGACGACAAACTGGACCGAGCTCGACTCGCTTCAGGACGACCGGGAGAGCCAGTACAGCAAGCAGATGCTCAAGGAGATGATCGAGCGCAAGCGCCGCAACGATTTCGTGCGCCGCCGCGAGTTCGATCAGCTGCGCAAGCTGCGCCAGCGCGAAGTGCTGCAAGGCCAGCGCACCGAAGACCCCACCGCACGCCCCTCGTTCTTCCAGAGCAGCATGGCCTCGCCCGACGAGCGCGCCGTGACGCTCAAGAAGATCGACGAGATCGAGGCGCAGATGTCGCAGCAGTGGTGGAAGAGCAAGGCCAACGCCGACGCCCCCACCCAGCCTGCGGATTTTCGCGGGGAGGACGAGGCCGCTGCACGCGCCTTCGCGCCCACCGCGCCCGTCAGCCTGGCCGCACCCATTGCTGCCGCCCCTGCGGCGGTCAAGCCCCTTTTTGACGACGACAGCATGGCGATCGGCCAGTTTGGCGGCATCGATGCGACCATGCGGGGGGAGCCGCCGCGGCAGGACGTACTGGCATCGTTTGACCCGAGTCCGGCACCAACGCCCGAAACCGCATCCGCACCGGAGGAATTCGTGCACGAACCCGACCTTGAAGAGGCCGCCATCCGCTTCGCCAACGGCGATCACGCAGGGGCGGAGTCCGGCTTGCTCGACGTGTTGGCACAGCACCAGCAGGACGAGCCGGCGCAGCAGCTGGAAATCTGGATGACGCTGTTCGATCTGTACCGCGCGACGGGCCAGCACGACCGCTTCGACACCCTGGCCATCGATTTTGCCGCCGGCTTCAGCCGCTCGGCGCCCTTGTGGTTCTCCATGCCCGAGCAGCTCGGTCTGGTGCAGGAGCAGGCGCCCGTAGCGGGTGCGGCCCGCCGGGATTTCAGCTGGAATGCGCCCCCGCGGCTTACGGTGTCATCCGTGGCGGCGCTGCAGGCCTCCATCGAGCGCTCTGCTGCGCCCTGGACGCTGGCCTGGACGCGCATCGCCGGCATCGACGATGCCGCCGTGCCCCTGCTGGCAGACCAGTTCACCAAGTGGGCGGACCGTGCGGGCCAGTTCGTGTTCTCGGGGGTGGACCGGCTCACGACGCTGATGGAGATCATGACCCAGTCGGGTGATCGCGCCTCAGGCCCCGAGTGGTGGCGCCTGCGCATGGCAGCGCTGCGCCTGATGGGCCGGCCTGACGAGTTCGAATTGGTGGCGCTCGACTACTGCGTGACCTATGAGGTGTCGCCGCCCTCCTGGGTGGCCCCCAAGATGGGCTATTCGGACGATGCTACAGCGACCAGCAGCCAGGCTGCGGCGCCCGCGGAGCGGGACATGCTGGCGTCGGACTTCGGTTTTGATGCCTCGGTTCCTGCGACGCTGGACAACACGCCTGTGGCCTCGCTCAGCGGCCACATCGATGGCGATGCCACCCCGCTGCTTGAGCCCTTCCAGGCGCTGATGCGCCCCGGGGTGCCGCTCACGGTGTCCTGCGACAAGCTGATCCGCGTCGACTTCGCTGCGGCCGGTTCGGTGCTCAACTGGGCCGCAGAGCAGCAGGGCCAGGGCCATGAGGTGCATTTCCACAACCTGCAGCGCCTGGTGGCCATCTTCTTCAACGTGATCGGTATCAACGAGCACGCCTGGGTGATCCCCCGCAAGAACTGACGGGCTGCGTGCCTGTGCCGGGCGGCGGGCGCTGCCCCGGCTTGAAAGCCGTGCCGGCGCCCCCATCTGCGGCAGCTATGGATTCCTCAAACAACCACCCGGTGTTTCACGGCACCACCATCCTGAGCGTGCGCCGCCAGACCCCTGCCGGCGTGCAGGTAGCCATTGGCGGGGACGGCCAGGTCACCCTGGGCAACATCGTCGTCAAGGGCACCGCCCGCAAGGTGCGCAAGCTGCACCATGGCAAGGTGCTGGCCGGCTTTGCGGGCGCCACGGCCGATGCCTTCACGCTGTTCGAGCGCTTCGAGGCCAAGCTCGACAAGCACCAGGGCCACCTGGTGCGTGCCGCCATCGAACTGACCAAGGACTGGCGCACCGACCGCGTGTTGCGCCGCCTGGAGGCCATGCTGGCGGTAGCCGACCTGGAGGCTTCGCTCATCATCACCGGCAACGGCGACGTGCTGGAGCCCGAGCAGGGCATCGTGGCCATCGGCTCGGGCGGGGCCTATGCCCACTCGGCCGCCAAGGCGCTGCTCAACCACACCGACCTGCCGGCGCAGGAGATCGTCAAGAAGTCCCTCGAGATCGCAGGTGAGCTGTGCATCTACACCAACATGCACCACACCATCGAGACGCTTTGATGGCTTTGCCCGGCGCGCGACTGCGCGACCCGGGCCCTCCCTTTCATGGTGCCGGCCGCAGTGTGATGCGGCGGCCGGTTCCCCCACCGAACCCAGGCGGATCCCCATGTCGTCCATGACCCCCCAAGAAATCGTCTCCGAACTCGACCACCACATCGTTGGCCAGGCCAGCGCCAAGCGTGCGGTGGCCATTGCGCTGCGCAACCGCTGGCGCCGCCAGCAGGTCGAGGGCGCATTGCGCCACGAGATCACCCCCAAGAACATCCTCATGATCGGTCCCACGGGCGTGGGCAAGACCGAGATCGCCCGGCGCCTGGCACGCTTGGCCGATGCGCCCTTCATCAAGGTCGAGGCCACCAAGTTCACCGAGGTGGGCTATGTGGGCAAGGACGTGGACTCCATCATCCGCGATCTGGCCGAGATCGCCGTCAAACAGACGCGCGATGCCGAGACCCGCAAGGTGCGCGCGCGTGCCGAGGATGCAGCCGAAGAGCGCATCCTGGACGTGCTGATCCCCGTGGCCCGCTCGGGCGCCGGCGGTGAAGCACCCCCTGCCACCGACAGCACGGCGCGCCAGGTGTTCCGCAAGAAACTGCGCGAGGGCTCGCTCGACGACAAGGAGATCGAGATCGACGTGGCCGAGAGCCGGCCGGCGCTGGAGATCATGGGCCCCTCGGGCATGGAGGAGATGACCGAGCAGTTGCGCGGCATGTTCAGCCAGATGGGCCAGGACAAGCGGCGCACGCGCAAGCTCAAGATCGCCGAGGCGCTCAAGCTCCTCATCGAGGAGGAAGCCGCCAAGCTCGTCAACGAGGAAGAGATCAAGGCCCGCGCCATCGCCAACGCCGAGCAGAACGGCATCGTCTTCATCGACGAGATCGACAAGGTGGCGTCGCGTCAGGAAAGCAGTGGCGCTGATGTTTCGCGCCAGGGCGTGCAGCGCGACCTGCTGCCGCTGGTGGAGGGCACCACCGTGTCCACCAAGTACGGCATGGTCAAGACCGACCACATCCTGTTCATCGCCTCGGGCGCCTTTCATCTGGCCAAGCCCAGCGACCTGATTCCCGAACTGCAGGGGCGCTTTCCGATCCGGGTGGAATTGGGCTCGCTCTCGGTGCAGGATTTCGAGGCCATCCTCGTGCAGACCCATGCCTCCCTGGTCAAGCAGTACCAGGCGCTGCTGGCCACCGAGGGGGTCACCCTGGAATTCGCCTCCGAGGGCATCACGCGCCTGGCGCACATCGCGTTCGAGGTCAACGAGCGCACCGAGAACATCGGCGCGCGCCGGCTTTCCACCGTGATGGAGCGGCTGCTCGATGAGGTGAGTTTCGACGCCACGCGGCTGTCGGGTCAGACGGTCACCATCGATGCGGCCTATGTCGATGCCCGGCTGCAAACCCTGAGCCAGAACGAGGACCTCTCGCGCTACATCCTGTGACCTTGGGCGCTGCCTTGAGGTAACACTTGCATAGGCTGCTCTAAGTGGTTCTTTTTCAACGACTTTTGCTTGTTTGGCGTCTTCGGAGTTGCGCCTAAGTCCTTGATTTCATTACAAAAGTTTGTTGTGCACCCCCTTGCTCGGTGTGCTTTTCCTGCTACAGTGCAAAAAAGTGCAATTAAGTGGTGAAAAGTGCCCTCGAAGACCCTTTGCACGGGTTGAGTGGATCCATACCGAGTGGGGATTTTTTTCGTGTTCCAAGGTGCCTCGTCGCTGAGTCTCGATGCGAAGGGTCGGCTGTCCGTGCCGACCCGGCATCGTGACGTCCTCGCCGCGACGGCCGCCGGGCAACTCACGATCACCAAGCACCCCCACGGCTGCCTGATGGTCTTCCCCCGTCCCGAGTGGGAAAAATTCCGCGAGCGCATCGCCGAGCTGCCCATGTCCGCCCAGTGGTGGAAGCGCATCTTCCTGGGCAATGCCCAGGACGTGGAGATGGACGGCACGGGGCGCGTCCTCGTTTCCCCCGAACTGCGCGAGGCCGCCGGCATTTCGCGCGAGACCATGCTGCTGGGCATGGGCAACCATTTCGAACTCTGGGACAAGGCCACCTATGACGAGCAGGAGGCCAAGGCCATGCAGGGTGAGATGCCCGACGTCTTCAAGGACTTCTCTTTCTAAAGGCGCGCGGTGACCGAGGCTTTGCAACATACGACCGTCCTGCTCGAAGAAGCGGTGGACGCGCTGCTCGGCGGCGCGGGCCCCGAGCCGTCCGGCACCTTTGTGGACGCCACCTTCGGGCGCGGGGGGCACTCGCGCCGGATCCTGCTGCGGCTGGGGCCAGAGGGGCGTCTTGTGGCATTCGACAAGGACCCCGAAGCCATCGCCGAAGCAACGCGCATCAACGATGCGCGTTTTTCCATTCGGCACGAAGGATTTCGCCACCTCGGTGAACTGCCTGCGGGCAGTGCCGCAGGCGTGCTGATGGACCTGGGCGTGAGCTCACCCCAGATCGACAGCCCCGAGCGGGGTTTCAGTTTCCGTTTCGATGGCCCGCTGGACATGCGCATGGACACCACGCGCGGCGAAAGCGTGGCCCAGTGGTTGGCAACTGCCGAGGTTCAACAGATTGCGGAGGTGATACGTGACTACGGTGAAGAACGGTTTGCTGGCCCCATTGCAAAGGCGATTGTTGCGCGGCGCGAAGAGCGGGGGCCTGTTGCAACCACCGGTGAACTGGCCAGTCTCGTGGCTGGCACGGTCAAAACCCGCGAGCAGGGCCAGAACCCTGCAACGCGCACATTTCAGGCTCTTCGGATTTTCATCAACGCCGAGCTTGAAGAGCTGCAACAGGCGCTAGAGGCCAGCCTGTCGGTGCTGCAGCCGGGCGGGCGCCTGGCGGTGATCAGCTTCCATTCGCTGGAAGACCGCATCGTCAAGCAGTTCATCGCCAAGCACTCCAAGGAGGTCTACGACCGCCGCGCACCCTTTGCCGTGCCCCAGGCCATGAGGCTGGTGGCGCTGGACCGCATCAAGCCCAGTGCGGCCGAAGTGGCCGGCAACCCCCGTTCGCGCAGCGCGATCATGCGTGTGGCCGAGCGCACCGAGGTGCCTGCATGACCCGGTTGAACCTAGTGCTGCTGCTGGCGGTGCTGGCCAGCGCGCTGTTCCTGGTGCACACCCAGTACCAGTCGCGCCGCCTGTTCACCGAGCTCGACCGCGCCACGGCCGAGGCCCGCCGGCTGGAAACCGAGCACCAGCGCCTACAGGTGGAAAAGCGCGCCCAGGCCACGCCGCTGCGCGTGGAAAAGCTCGCGCGCGCGCAGCTGCAGATGCGCACGGCCACGCCGGCCATCACCCAGTACGTGTCCGACCCGGCCGGTGTCACGGCCGCCGCCTCGCCCTCGCAGGCCGCGGCACCCGCCACAGGGGTGCAGCCATGAGCCGCAGCGTTCTGTACACCTCCAGCCCGCTGCTGGCCAGCAAGACGCCCGTCTGGCGCAGCAAGTTCATCGTGGCAATGATCGCGCTGGGCTTTCTGGGCCTGGGCGCGCGGGCGGCCTATGTGCAGGTGTTCGGCAACGCGTTCTTCCAGCGCCAGGGCGAGGTGCGCTTTGCCCGCACCCTGGAGATGCCGGCCAACCGCGGCAAGATCCTCGACCGCAACGGCCTGATCCTGGCCTCCAGCGTGCCGGCTGCCAGCATCTGGGCCATCCCCGAGGACGTGGAGCAGGACCAGCCCGAGGTCAAGGCCAAGATGAAGCAGCTGGCCAAGCTGCTGGAGATGCCGCTGTCCGAACTCAACGCCAAACTGGCCGATGAGGACAAGACCTTCGTCTGGATCAAGCGCCAGCTCGACTGGGAAGTGGGCCAGCAGATTGCCGCCCTGGGCATCAAGGGTATCTACCAGCGCAAGGAATACAAGCGCCAGTACCCTGAGGGCGAGGCTGCTGCGCACGTGGTCGGCTTCACCAACGTCGAGGACCATGGCCAGGAGGGCATGGAGCTGGCCTTCAACAAGGAGCTGGCCGGCAAGGCCGGATCGCGCCGCGTGATCAAGGACCGCCTGGGCCGCGTGGTCGAGGGCGTGGGCGAGACCGTGCCACCCGTGGACGGGCGCGACATGCAACTGTCCATCGACAGCAAGGTGCAGTTCTTCGCCTACCAGAAGCTGCGCGACCAGGTCGCCCTGCACAAGGCCAAGGCCGGCAGCGTGGTGGTGCTCGATGCCCACACGGGCGAATTGCTGGCCCTGGCCAACTACCCGAGCTATGTGCCCGACAAGCGCCAGCACCTCACTGGCGAGCAACTGCGCAACCGCGCGCTGACCGATGTGTTCGAGCCGGGCTCGACCATGAAGCCATTCACCATCGGTCTGGCGCTGGAGTCGGGGCGGGTCAAGCCCGACACGATCGTGGATACCAATCCCGGCCGCATCACCATCACGGGCTCCACCATTTCCGACACGAGCAACCATGGGGTGCTCACCGTCGAAGGCGTGATCCAGAAGTCGAGCAACGTGGGCACCACCAAGATCGCCATGCAGATGCCGGCGCGTGAAATGTGGGAGACCTTCTCGGCTGCGGGCTTTGGCCAGAAGCCGCAAATCACCTTTCCTGGCGTCGTCACCGGCAAGTTGCGTCCCTACAAGACCTGGCGCCCTGTGGAGCAGGCCACCATGTCCTACGGCTACGGCCTGTCGGCCAGCCTGTTCCAGATGGCGCGTTCGTACACCGTGTTCGCCAACGGCGGCAAGGTGATCCCGGCCACCATGTTCAAGACCGATGAGCCCGCCATCGGCGTGCCCGTGTTCTCCGAGCGCACGGCCGACCAAGTGCGCAAGATGCTGCAGATGGCCGCCGGCCCCGGCGGTACCGGCCAAAAGGCGCAGACCTTGGGCTACTCGGTGGGTGGCAAGTCCGGTACGGCGCGCAAGCAGGTGGGAAAGAGCTATGCCTCCGGCAAGTACCGCGCCTGGTTCACCGGCATGGCGCCCATCGACAAGCCGCGCATCATCGTTGCCGTGATGATTGACGAGCCCAACAACGGTGTGTACTACGGCGGCGCCGTGGCCGCCCCGGTGTTCAGCGAGGTGGTGCAGCAGACGCTGCGCATGATGGGCGTGCAGCCCGACATGGCTGTCAAGCCCCAGATCGTGGCCAACCCCGTGGAGGAATCCCTGTGACCCAGGTGCTGAACTCCCCCCGCGACGCAGTGCAGTGGCTGCGCGGCCGCGTCACCGGCACGCTGCAGACCGACAGCCGTCTGATCGGCCCGGGCGACGGCTTCATTGCCTGGCCCGGTGCGGCCACCGACGGGCGTGCCCATGTGTCCGATGCCTTGGTGCGCGGTGCCACGGCCTGCCTGGTGGAGCAGGCGGGCGTGGAGGTGTTTGCGCTGGAGGGCGAGCATATTGCCGCACTGCCGGGCCTCAAGGCCGCCACCGGCCCGATTGCGGCCGAGTGGTTCGACCATCCCACCCAGCGGCTCGATGTGCTTGCCGTAACGGGCACCAACGGCAAGACCTCCACTGCCTCGTGGCTGGCCGATGCGCTCAACCTGCTGGTGGGCCCGCAGTACGGCAAGGGCTGCGCCATCGTCGGCACCCTGGGGCTCGGGCGGCCACCGGCACTCACCTACACCGGCATGACCACGCCCGACCCCGTGCGCCTGCAGCGCGCCTTCGCGCAGTTCGCGGAGGAGGGAATGGGCGCTTGCGCCATCGAGGCTTCGTCCATCGGCATCGCCGAGCGGCGCCTGGACGGCACGCGCATCCGCGTGGCCGTGTTCACCAACTTCACGCAGGACCACCTGGATTACCACGGCAGCATGGCGGACTATTGGCTGGCCAAGCGCGAGCTGTTCGGCTGGGCCGGCCTGCAGGCCGCTGTGGTCAACGTGGACGACCCGGCCGGCGCGCAGCTGCATGCCGAGCTGGCAGGCACGGCGCTGGACCTGTGGGGCATAGCCCTTGAAGCCGACGCCCGCCTGGTCGCCCGCGACGTGGCGCTGGGCGAGCAGGGCCTGCGCTTCACCGTGGTGGAGGGCGCAGAGCGGCAGGTTCTGCAGACCCGCGTGATCGGCCAGTACAACATCCTGAACCTGCTGGGCGTGCTGGCCACGCTGCGCAGCCTGGGCGTGTCCCTGGCCGATGCCGTCGATACCTGCAGCCGCCTGCAGCCGGTGCCCGGGCGCATGCAGCGCCTGGTGGCGCCAGGGCAACCCCTGGTGGCTGTGGACTACGCCCACACCCCCGATGCGCTGGACAAGGCGCTGCGCGCGCTGCGCCCCCTGGCGGAGGAACGCGGTGGCCAGTTGTGGTGCGTGTTCGGCTGTGGCGGCGACCGCGACGCCGGCAAGCGCCCGCTGATGGGCGCCGTGGCGCAGCAGCAGGCCGACCGCGTGCTGGTGACCAGCGACAACCCGCGCAGC
The DNA here is from genome assembly GCF_964253575.1 of Acidovorax sp. LjRoot118. Taxonomy (NCBI): domain Bacteria; kingdom Pseudomonadati; phylum Pseudomonadota; class Betaproteobacteria; order Burkholderiales; family Comamonadaceae; genus Acidovorax; species Acidovorax sp. LjRoot118. The sequence goes on along the minus strand of NZ_CAXURB020000001.1, from coordinate 5,280,582 downwards.
GAAGACCCCGCCCTGATCATCCACGAGATCCTGCAAGGCACGATTGCCGGCGCCTCGGTGCTGCCCGAGCCCGACCGCGCCGCCGCCATCGCGGCCGCCATCGGTGAAGCCGATGCCCTGGACGTGGTGCTGATCGCCGGCAAGGGACACGAAGACACCCAGGAGACGGCCGGCGTGCGCATGCCGTTCTCCGACATGGCCCATGCGCAGGCTGCGCTGCAGGCCCGAGGAGCCCGCACATGGGCATGATGATGAACCTGCGCCAAGCGCACGCCCTCATCCATCCGCGCATCGCTTCAGCGCGCCTGGTGGGCGATGGCGATACGGCCCTGCAGCGCGTGCACACCGATACCCGCAGCCTGCTGGCGGGCGACCTGTTCGTGGCGCTCAAGGGCGAACGCTTCGATGCGAATGCCTTCCTGGACCAGGCTCGCACGGGTGGGGCTGCCGCAGCGATTGCGCATGGCGGCCTCGAAGCGGCCGGCATGCCTGGTATCGAGGTGCCCGACAGCCTGGCTGCATTGGGTGCGCTGGCCACCGGCTGGCGCGCGCAACTGCGCCTGCCGCTGATCGGCGTGACCGGCAGCAACGGCAAGACCACGGTGACGCAGATGATCGCCTCCATCCTGCGCGCCTGGCAGGGCGAGGCCGCCTTTGCCACCGAGGGCAATTTCAACAACGACATCGGCGTGCCGCTGATGCTGCTGCGTCTGCACGGTGCACACCGCGCCGCCGTGATCGAGATGGGTATGAACCACCCCGGCGAGATCGCCGTGCTGGCCGCCATGGCCCAACCCACGGTGGCCCTGGTGAACAACGCGCAGCGCGAGCACATGGAGTTCATGCACACCGTGGAAGCCGTGGCGCGCGAGAACGGCTCGGTGTTCGCGGCGCTGCCCGCCGATGGCGTGGCGGTGTTTCCCGCCGCCGACCCCTTCACTCCGCTGTGGCGCGAGCTAGCCGGAGCACGCCGCTGCCTCGCGTTCGGCGAGGGGGGCGATGTGGCCTGCGCGTCTGCCGAATGGACACAGGGCGCCTGGGTTGTGCAGGTGCAGACACCCGCCGGGGCCCTCGATTGCCGCCTGCAGATCGCCGGCCGCCACAACGTGACCAATGCACTGGCGGGCACCGCCTGCGCCCTGGCCGCCGGTGTGCCGCTGGCCGCCATCGCCCGGGGGCTCGATGCTTTCGTGCCGGTCAAGGGCCGCTCGCGCGCCTTCAGCGTGCAGCACGCCGGGCGCGAGATCACCGTGGTGGACGACACCTACAACTCCAACCCCGATTCGCTGCAGGCCGCCATCCACGTGCTGGCGGCCTTGCCCGGCCCGCACCTGCTGGTGGTGGGCGATATCGGCGAGGTAGGCGAGCAAGGGCCGCAGTTCCACACCGAGGCAGGCGCCCAAGCCAAGGCGGCCGGCATCGCCACCCTGTATGCGCTGGGAACGCTGTCGGCACACACCGCGCGGGCCCACGGGGCTGCCACGCATTTCGAGGGCATGGAACAGCTGCAGTCTGCGGTCTGTGCCGCGCTGCCCACGGTGGGCAGTGTGCTCGTCAAGGGTTCGCGCTTCATGAAGATGGAAAGGGTGGTGCAGGCCATTGCCGCTGCCGCCGCCCCGCCAGCAACACAACAAGAACAACAAGGAAAGTCCGAGGGAACCCATGACGCAACGCACTGAATCGACAAGCGCTCGCCGGGCACGTTGCCTCTTGCAGGGAGGTGCCGCATGCTGCTGATCCTGTCGCAATGGCTGCAGGGGCTGTCGCCCGAGCTCGGTTTTTTCCGCGTGTTCCAGTACCTCACCTTCCGCGCGGTGATGGCCGCGCTCACGGCGCTGTTGATCGGCCTGGTGGCCGGCCCCAAGGTGATCCGCGTGCTCACCTCGCTCAAGATCGGCCAGCCCATCCGGGGCTACGCCATGCAGTCGCACCTGTCCAAGAGCGGCACGCCGACCATGGGTGGGGTGCTTATCCTGCTGTCGATCGCGATTTCCACGATCCTGTGGTTCGACCTGTCCAACCGCTTCGTCTGGATCGTGCTCATCGTGACGCTGGGCTTTGGCGCCATCGGCTGGGTCGATGACTGGCGCAAGGTGGTCAACAAGGACCCCGAGGGCATGCGCTCGCGCGAGAAGTATTTCTGGCAGTCCGTCATCGGCCTGATTGCGGCCGTCTACCTGGTGTTCAGTATCTCCGAGAGCTCCAACGCCAAGGTCTTCGAGCTGTTCATGACCTGGGTGCAGTCGGGCTTCTCGCTGGACCTGCCGCCCAAGGCCGGCCTGCAACTGCCCTTCTTCAAGGAAGTGAGCTACCCGCTGGGCGTGCTCGGCTTCGTGATCCTGACCTACCTGGTCATCGTGGGCTCGAGTAACGCCGTGAACCTGACCGACGGGCTCGATGGCCTGGCCATCATGCCGGTGGTGATGGTGGGCTCGGCCCTCGGTGTGTTCGCTTACGTCACCGGCAGCTCGGTCTACTCCAAGTACCTGTTCTTCCCGAACATCCCGGGGGCTGGCGAACTGCTGATCTTCTGCGCCGCCATGGCGGGTGCGGGCCTGGCCTTCCTGTGGTTCAACGCCCACCCCGCGCAGGTGTTCATGGGCGACGTGGGCGCGCTGGCGCTGGGCGCGGCCCTGGGCACCATCGCCGTCATCGTGCGCCAGGAAATCGTGCTGGCCATCATGGGCGGCATCTTCGTGGTCGAGGCCTTGTCGGTGATGCTGCAGGTGGTCTGGTTCAAGTACACCAAGAAGCGCTACGGCGAAGGCCGCCGCCTGCTCAAGATGGCGCCCCTGCACCACCACTTCGAGAAGAGCGGCTGGAAGGAGACCCAGGTGGTCGTGCGCTTCTGGATCATCACCATGCTGCTGTGCCTGATCGGCCTGTCCACGCTCAAGCTGCGCTGACCATGACGACCACGCCCCACGATCCCCACGCCAGCGGCACCGAGCCCGGCGATCACCTGCCTTCGTCGGTAGGCGATCACCTGCCTGTGCCAGGCGGTGAGGAGGCTGTTGTGCCGCAAGAGCGCGTGGATGAGGCCGGTGCCGAGTCGGTTGCCTTGCCCGGAGAAACGCCGGTCGAAGCGGTTCACGGCGACGAACCCGCCGCAGAGCCCGAACCTACGCCGGACGCCGCAGCCGTCCCTGCGCCTTCTGCGGTGCCAGCTGCCGATGGCTATGTGGCCCCTGCCATTTCGGCCGCCAAGGCAGCCGCTGATTTCGTGGCACAGATCTTTGCCGAGGTGAATGCGCCAGACACGACAGAGCCATCACCGCTGTTGGCCGTGCCCGTGGACGCGCCGGATGGCGAGGCCGAGCCAGCGCAACCCCTGGGCCGGCCGGGTGAGGGCATGCTGCCTTTTGAGGGCCAGCACTTCCTGGTGCTGGGCCTGGGTGCATCGGGCCTGGCCATGGCACGCTGGTGCGTGCGCTGCGGCGCCACCGTCACCGTGGCCGATACCCGCGCCGCACCGCCTCAACTGTCGGTGCTGCAGCAGGAACTGCCGGGCGTGCGTTTCGTGGCCGGTCCGTTCGATGCCAACCTCGTCGAGGGCGGCGCTGGCGTGCACGCCGTCTACCGCTCGCCCGGCCTGAGCCCGGCCACGGTGGCACCGGTCTGGGCGGCTGCGCAGGCCATCGGCCTGGCCACCGGCGGCGAGCTGGGCCTGTATGCCGCAGCGCTGCAGTACCTGCGCGCATCGCACGGCTACGCGCCGGCGGTGCTGGCCATCACCGGCACCAACGGCAAGACCACCGTCACCTCGCTCACCGGCCAACTGGTGGAGCGCGCCGGCAAGACCGTGGCCGTGGCCGGCAACATCGGCCCCACGCTGCTCGACACCCTGGCCGGGCACATCGACGCCGATACCCTGCCCGAAGTCTGGGTGCTCGAGCTTTCGAGCTTCCAGCTCGATGGCGCCACCGGCTTCGAGCCCACCGCCGCCACCGTGCTCAACATCACGCAGGACCACCTGGACTGGCATGGCGACATTGCCGCCTATGCCGGCGCCAAGGCGCGCATCTTCGGCGACACGGCGCTGATGGTGCTCAACCGGGACGACCCCACCGTCATGGACATGCTGGGCTCGGCTTCTGCTGCTGCGGCCCAGGCAGCGCAGGCTGCTGCACTGGCGGCATCCGGCAAGCCCGCCCCGACCTCGCGCAGCAAGCTGCCCGCGAAGGTGCCGCTGCGTGAACACCTGAGCTTCGGCATCGACATGCCCCGGCGTCCGGGCGACTTCGGCATGGAGATCGTGGGCGGTATGCCCTGGCTGGTACGCGCCCTGGAGGCCGACGAAACGCGCAAGCGCAGCACGCGCCGCCGTGCCGTGGTGCCGGCCCAGGGCGATGCAGCGGCCGTCGCGGTTGCGATGGATGAGGAAGACCTGCACATCCAGCGCCTGATGCCCGCCGACGCCCTGCGCATCCGCGGGCGCCACAACGCCTCCAACGCGCTGGCGGCGCTGGCGCTTGCATCGTCGGCAGGCTGCACGCTGTCGGCCATGCTGTTCGGCCTGCGCGAGTACCGGGGCGAGCCGCACCGCGTGGAGCCCGTGGCACTGATCGATGGCGTGGAGTATTTCGACGACAGCAAGGGCACCAACGTGGGTGCCACCGTGGCCGCGCTCAACGGCCTGGGGGCTGACCGGCGCATCGTGCTGATCCTGGGCGGCGACGGCAAGGGCCAGGATTTCGCACCCTTGGCCACGCCCGTGTCGCGCTATGCCCGTGCCGTGGTGCTCATCGGGCGCGATGCGCCGCTGATCCGCACGGCCCTGCACGAGGCCGGCGTGACGCTGCTCGATGCGGCCACGCTGCCCGAGGCCGTGCACCAGGCTGCGCAGCGCGCCCGCTCAGGCGATGCGGTGCTGATGTCGCCTGCCTGCGCGAGCTTCGACATGTTCACCGGCTACGAACACCGCGCACGCGTGTTCTGCGACACGGTGCTGGCCATGGCGCAGGACGCCGGCCAATCCCTGGAGGGCATGTGATGGCTGCAAGCAGCGCCAGCGCCCCCATCAGCTTCCCGCAACGCCTGGCCGGCTGGCTCGGCCGCCTCAGCGGCAAGGCCGGCGAGGTGCTGCCCGTGCGCGTGGGCGGTACCGAATACCGCCAGTCGACCACCACACCCGCGAGTGTGCTGGGTTTTGACCAGGCCTTGTTGTGGGTGGTGGTGGCGCTGCTCGCCTGGGGGTTGGTGATGGTGTATTCGGCATCGATTGCCATGCCGGACAACCCGCGCTTCGCCAACTACGCGCCCACGCATTTCCTTACCCGCCATGTGATGTACCTCGTGGTGGGTTTTGTCGCGGCGCTGCTGACCTTCCAGGTGCCCATGAAGCTCTGGGAGCGCGCCGCGCCCTGGCTCTTCGTGGCGGCGCTGCTGCTGCTGGTGGCCGTGCTTATTCCGGGCGTGGGCAAGGTGGTCAACGGGGCCCGGCGCTGGCTGTCCATCGGGCCAGTGGGCTTCCAGCCCTCCGAGGTGGCCAAGTTCGCCGTGCTCATCTATGCCGCCGACTACATGGTGCGCAAGATGGAGGTCAAGGAACGGTTCTTTCGCGCCGTGCTACCCATGGGCGCCGCCGTGGCCATCGTCGGAGTGCTGCTGCTGGCCGAGCCGGACATGGGCGCCTTCATGGTGGTGGCGGTGATCGCCATGGGCATCCTGTTCCTGGGCGGCGTCAACGCGCGCATGTTCTTCCTGATCGCGGGCGTGCTGGTAGGTGCCTTTGCCCTGATGATCGCCAGCTCCCCGTGGCGGCGCGAGCGGGTGTTCGCCTACCTCGACCCCTTCAGCGAACAGCATGCACTGGGCAAGGGCTACCAGCTGTCGCACTCGCTGATCGCCATCGGGCGCGGCGAGATCTTCGGCGTGGGCCTGGGCGGCAGCGTCGAGAAGCTGCACTGGCTGCCCGAGGCACACACCGACTTCCTGCTGGCTGTGATCGGCGAGGAATTCGGCCTGGTGGGCGTGCTGGTGCTCATCGTGCTCTTCATGTGGATGACGCGCCGCATCATGCACATCGGCCGCCAGGCGATCGCGCTGGACCGCGTGTTTGCCGGCCTGGTCGCCCAGGGAGTGGCGATCTGGCTAGGCTTTCAGGCCTTCATCAACATGGGCGTGAACCTGGGGGCGCTGCCCACCAAGGGCCTGACCTTGCCGCTGATGAGCTTTGGTGGGTCGGCCATCCTGATGAACCTGGTGGCGATTGCGGTGGTGCTGAGAGTCGACTACGAGAACAAGCACATGATGCGGGGAGGGCGCGTATGACGATGGCGCCCAAGACCGCTCTCATCATGGCCGGTGGCACCGGCGGCCATATCTTCCCCGGCCTGGCCGTGGCCGAGGAGCTGCGTGCGCGCGGCTGGCGCGTGCACTGGCTGGGTGCGCCCGGCAGCATGGAGTCGCGCATCGTGCCCGCGCAGGGCTTTGCGCTGGAAACCATCGATTTTTCGGGTGTGCGCGGCAAGGGCCTGGTCACCCTGGCCCTGCTGCCGCTGCGCCTGCTGCGCGCCTTCTGGCAGGCGCTGCAGGTGGTGCGCCGTGTGAAGCCCGACGTGGTGGTGGGCCTCGGGGGCTACATCACCTTTCCGGGCGGCATGATGGCCGTGCTGTGCGGCAAGCCGCTGGTGCTGCACGAGCAGAACTCCGTGGCCGGCATGGCCAACAAGGTGCTGGCCGGCGTGGCCGACCGGGTGTTCACCGCCTTCCCGAATGTCTTCAAGAAGGGCCGGTGGGTGGGCAACCCGCTGCGCGCCCCGTTCACCCGCCAGGGCGAGCCGGCCGAGCGGTTTGCCGGCCGCAGCGGCCCGCTGCGCCTGCTGGTGGTGGGTGGCAGCCTGGGCGCGCGTGCGCTCAACGAGATCGTGCCGCAGGCGCTGGCCCTTATCCCGGCCGAGAACCGGCCCGTGGTGACGCACCAGAGCGGCGCCACCCAGATCGACGCGCTGCGCGCCCACTATGCCGCCGCAGGCGTCGAGGCCGAACTGACCCCTTTCATCGACGACACCGCCAGCGCGTTTGCGCAGGCCGACATCATCGTCTGCCGCGCGGGCGCCAGCACCGTGACCGAGATCGCCGCCGTGGGCGCGGCCGCCCTGTTCGTGCCTTTTCCCTCGGCGGTAGACGACCACCAGACCACCAATGCCCGGTTCCTCGTGGCCAATGAGGGCGGCTGGCTGGTGCCGCAGCGCGAGCTCACGGCCCAGGGCCTGGCGGCGGTGCTGCGCAACACAGAGCGCCCGGAGCTGCTGCACCGGGCCACAGAAGCCAAGAAGATGCAAAAAACCAACGCCACCCATGAGGTGGTGACTGCCTGCGAGGAGCTTGCAACACCATGAAGCATGCCATTCGCCACATCCATTTCGTAGGCCTGGGGGGCGCCGGCATGAGCGGCATCGCCGAGGTGCTGTTCAACCTGGGCTACCGCATCTCCGGCTCGGACCTGGCCGACAGCGCCACCTTGCGCCGGCTGCAGGGCCTGGGCATCAAGACCTGCCTGGGCCATGCGGCTGCGCACATCGACGGTGCCGACGCCGTGGTCACCTCCACGGCGGTCACGGCCGACAACCCCGAGGTGCTGGCGGCACGCGACAAGCGCATCCCGGTGGTGCCGCGCGCGCTCATGCTGGCCGAGCTGATGCGACTCAAGCAAGGCATCGCGATTGCCGGCACCCATGGCAAGACCACCACCACCAGCCTGGTCACCAGCGTGCTGGCCGAGGCGGGGCTGGACCCCACCTTCGTGATCGGCGGGCGCCTGAACAGCGCCGGTGCCAACGCCAAGCTGGGCAGCGGCGACTACATCGTGGTCGAGGCCGACGAGTCCGATGCCTCGTTCCTGAACCTGCTGCCGGTGATGGCGGTGGTGACCAACATCGATGCCGACCACATGGAGACCTACGGGCACGACTTCGGTCGACTCAAGGGCGCCTTCGTCGACTTTCTGCACCGCATGCCGTTCTACGGCACGGCCATCCTGTGTGTGGACAGCCCGGCCGTGCGCGACATCCTGCAGAGCGTGACCTGCCCGATCACGAGCTACGGCTTTTCCGAAGACGCCCAGGTGCGTGCCATCGATGTGCGTGCCGAGGCCGGCCAGATGCGCTTCACCGTGCAGCGGCGCAACGGCGTCACCCTGCCCGACATGGAGATCGTGCTCAACCTCGCGGGCGAGCACAACGTGCTCAACGCGCTCTCGGCGATTGCCGTGGCGGTGGAACTCAACATCCCCGACGAGGCCGTGCAGCGTGCGCTCGCCGGCTTCAAGGGCGTGGGCCGGCGCTTCCAGAGCTATGGCGACCTGCCCGCCAGGGACGGCGGCAGCTTCACCGTCATCGACGACTACGGCCACCATCCGGTGGAGATGGCAGCCACGCTGGCGGCGGCGCGTGGTGCCTTCCCCGGACGGCGCCTGGTGCTGGCCTTTCAGCCGCACCGCTACAGCCGCACGCGCGACTGCTTCGAGGATTTCGTGAAGGTCATCGGCAACGCCGATGCCGTGCTGCTCACCGAGGTCTATGCCGCAGGCGAGGCCCCCGTGGTGGCGGCCGATGGCCGCTCGCTGGCACGCGCGCTGCGTGTGGCCGGCCGTGTGGAGCCGGTCTTCGTGGACGACGTGGCCGAGCTGCCGCAGGCCATTGCCGACAACGCGCGCAACGGCGACGTGGTGATGTGCATGGGAGCAGGCTCCATCGGTGCCGTGCCGGCCAAGGTGGTCGACATGCTGCAGAACAACAACCAATCCAAGCACAAGGCGCTGGCGGGGAGCGCGACATGACGATGACGACGAAACTGGGTTCCAACATCGACGTGAAGGCACTGGGCAAGGTCGCCGTGCTGATGGGCGGCGCCTCCGCCGAGCGCGAGGTGTCGTTGATGTCCGGCACCGGTGTGCTGCAGGCGCTGCGCTCGCGCGGCGTGGACGCGCATGCCTTCGATCCCTCGCAGAACGACCTGGGCGAGCTGCGCAGAGACGGCTATGCGCGCTGCTTCATCGCGCTGCATGGCCGCCATGGCGAGGACGGCACGGTGCAGGGCGCGCTGGAGCTGCTGCGCATCCCTTACACCGGCCCGGGCGTGATGGCCTCGAGCATCGCGGTGGACAAGATCATGACCAAGCGTATCTGGCGCGCTGAAGGCCTGCCCACGCCCGACTGGCGCCTGGTGGGCAGCGTGGCCGAGACCACGGACGCTTTGGCGGCGCTGGGCGCCCCGATGATCGTCAAGCCCTCGCGCGAGGGCTCCACCATCGGACTGACCAAGGTCACCTCGCCCGAGCAGTGTGCACAGGCCTATGCCCTGGCTTCGCGCTACGACCCCGAAGTGCTGTGCGAGCAGTTCATCGAGGGTGAGGAAACCACCTGCCCGATCCTGGGCGAGGGGGCTGGCGCCTATGCGCTGCCGGTGATCCGCATCGTGGCGCCCGAGGGCAACTACGACTACCAGAACAAGTATTTCACCGACGTCACGCAGTACCACTGCCCGAGCGGCCTGCCCGAGGCCGAAGAGCGCGAGATCCAGCGCCTGGTGGTGGCAGCGTTCCGCTCGCTGGGCTGCCGCGGCTGGGCGCGTGCGGACATCATGATCCGCGCCAGCGACCGCCAGCCCTTCCTGCTGGAGATCAACACCTCGCCCGGCATGACCGGGCACTCGCTCGTGCCCATGTCGGCACGCGCATCGGGCATCAGCTACGAAGACCTGTGCGTGGGGGTGCTGGCCACGGCCACCATGGACACGCCTGCCGGAAGCACCCTGGGGACCTGATGAACAACACGCTGCCCGCACCGCTGGACGTCAAGCTCATGAACATGACCGCATCGGTCCTGTTCGTGGGCTGCGCCATGCTCGTGCTGGCAGCGGGTGCCTGGTGGGTGCTGCGCTACCCGGGGTTTGCCATCGCGCGCATCGTCGTGCAGGGCGAGTTGGTGCACAACAACGCCGTCACCCTTCGGGCCAACGTGGCGCCGCACCTGGTGGGCAACTTCTTCACGGTGGACCTGCGCAAGGCGCGCGAGGCCTTCGAGCAGGTGCCCTGGGTGCGCAAGGCGTCGGTACGGCGCGAGTTCCCGGGCAGCCTGCACGTGGTGCTCGAAGAGCACGACGCCGTGGCGTACTGGGGGCCCGAGTCGGGCTCGGCCATGGTCAATACGCAGGGCGAGGTGTTCGAGGCCAATGTCGGCGACGTGGACCAGGACGGCCTGCCGCGCCTGCAGGGGCCGGGCGGCAGTTCGGGCGAGGTGCTGCAGATGTACGGCCTGCTGCAGCCGGTGTTCGAACCGCTGGGCATGGACGTCGAAGAGCTCGCATTGACTGGCCGGGGCGGCTGGCGCGCCACGCTGGACACCGGGGCGGTGGTGGAGCTGGGAGGCGGCACACCGCAAGAGGTGGTGGCCCGCGCCAAGCGCTTTGCACGCACGCTGACCCAGGTGGCGGCCCAGTACAAGCGCCGGGTGGACGCGCTCGAATCGGCGGACCTGCGGCACGCGGGGGGTTATGCGCTGCGCCTGAAGGGCGTGACCACGACGGAGGCGGCTGCGGGTGCCGCCCCACGGAGGTAGCGGCATGCATGCACGATCAACGCAGCGGCAAGAGCAGAACAACGAAGGGCAGTGACTGAATATGGCTAGAGAATACAAAGACGTGGTGGTCGGCCTGGACATCGGCACAGCCAAGATCATGGCGGTGGTGGCCGAAGTCTTGCCCAATGGCGAGCTCAAGCTCGCAGGCCTGGGCGTGGCCCCGAGCAATGGCTTGAAGCGTGGCGTGGTGGTCAACATCGACGCCACGGTGCAGAGCATCCAGCAGGCGCTCAAGGAGGCCGAGCTGATGGCCGACTGCAAGATCCAGCGCGTGTACACCGGCATCACCGGCAGCCACATCCGCGGCCTCAATTCCAGCGGCATGGTGGCCGTGAAGGACAAGGAAGTCACCTCGGCCGACGTGGCCCGCGTGGTGGAGACGGCCAAGGCCATCAACATCTCGTCCGACCAGCGCTTGCTGCTGGTGGAGCCGCAGGAGTTCGTGATCGACGGACAGGACGTCAAGGAGCCCATCGGCATGAGCGGCATCCGCCTGGAGGCCAAGATCCACATCGTGACCGGTGCCCAGAGCGCGGCCGAGAACATCATCAAGTGCGTGCGCCGTTGCGGGCTGGAGGTCGAGCAACTGCTGCTCAACCCGCTCGCATCGAGCCAGGCCGTGCTGACCGACGACGAGCGCGAGCTCGGCGTGGTGGTAGTCGACATCGGTGCCGGCACGACCGACGTGGCCATCTTCACCGGGGGCGCCATCCGCCACACGGCCGTGATCCCGATCGCAGGCGACCTGATCACCAGCGACATCGCGATGGCACTGCGCACGCCAACGAAGGACGCCGAGGACATCAAGGTCGAGAGCGGCTATGCCAAGCAGCTGCTGGCCGACCCCGAGAGCCAGGTGGAAGTGCCAGGCCTCGGTGACCGCAGCCCGCGCATGCTGAGCAAGCAGGCCCTGGCCGGCGTGATCGAGCCGCGGGTGGAGGAGATCTTCTCGCTGGTGCAGCAGGTGATCCGCGAGTCGGGCTATGAAGAGGTGCTGTCCTCGGGCATCGTGCTCACGGGCGGCAGTGCCGTCATGCCCGGCATGATCGAACTCGGCGAGGACATCTTCCTCAAGCCCGTGCGCCGCGGCATCCCCAAGTATTCGAGCGCCCTGTCGGACATGGTGGCCCAGCCCCGTGCGTCGACCGTGATGGGCCTGCTCGAAGAGGCGCGCCTGGCGCGCCTGCGCGGCTTCAAGGTGGCCCAGAAGAGCGGCTCCATGAAAACCGCGTTCGGCCGGTTCAAGGACTTCATCGTGGGGAACTTTTGATGACCATGAACCAGTGCCACCGATTTGCGCGCGCAGGCCCACGAATGCCCGGCGGGCGATGGCGATGCACAGGACCGCCATGCCGCCCGCGCCACCAGACAACACCGAACCCCATTTTGCAATTGCGTACGAAGACAGAACCAGGAGCTCCAACATGTCCATCGAAATGATCGAAGCCGAAACTTTCAACCAGGGCACCCAGATCAAGGTGATCGGCGTGGGCGGCGGCGGCAGCAACGCCGTCGAACACATGATCGCCCGCAGTGTGCAGGGCGTGGAATTCGTCTGTGCCAATACCGATGCGCAGGCCCTCACGCGCAGCTCCGCGCACAGCGTGATCCAGCTCGGTGCCAGCGGCCTGGGCGCCGGCAGCAAGCCCGACAAGGGCCGTGACGCAGCCGAAGCCGCAGCTGAGGACATCCGCGCGGCCATCGACGGCGCGCACATGCTGTTCATCACCGCCGGCATGGGCGGCGGCACGGGCACTGGCGCAGCGCCCGTGATCGCGCGCATCGCCAAGGAAATGGGCATCCTCACCGTGGGCGTGGTCACCAAGCCCTTCGACTGGGAGGGCGGGCGCCGCATGACCAACGCCGACAACGGCCTGGCCGAACTCGAAGCCAACGTCGATTCGCTGATCGTCGTGCTCAATGAGAAGCTGCTGGAAGTGCTGGGCGACGACATCACCCAGGACGAAGCCTTCGCGCACGCCAACGACGTGCTCAAGAACGCCGTTGGCGGTATTGCCGAAATCATCAACGAGTACGGCCAGGTGAACGTCGACTTCGAAGACGTGCGCACCGTGATGGGCGAGCCCGGCAAGGCCATGATGGGCACGGCAACGGCCAGCGGCCCCGACCGCGCCCGCATCGCAGCCGAGCAGGCCATCGCCTGCCCGCTGCTCGAAGGCATCGACCTGTCGGGTGCCAAGGGTGTGCTGGTGCTGGTCACGGCCAGCAAGGGCAGCCTCAAGCTGTCCGAGTCGCGCCTGGCGATGAACACCATCAACGCCTACGCGTCCAAGGATGCGCACGTGATCTTCGGCGCCGCCTACGACGACACCCTGGGCGACGAGATCCGTGTGACGGTGGTCGCCACCGGCCTGTCGCGCCAGAACGCGCGCCGCCAGCCCATCTCGGTGGTGCAGGGCGGCCTGCGCACCGGCACCGACAACATGGCCTACCAGATCCCCGTGGCAGGCGTTGCCGGTGCGATGGGCAATGCCATGGGCGTGCCCTCGGGCCAGACCGGCCATGGCGGCAGCAGCAGCTCGCAGGCCGACTACGGCAGCATGTCGGTGCCCAGCGTGTGGCGCACCAACCGAACGCAGGCAGCCGCCCGCGTGGACGCGCTGTCCTCGGGCGGCATGGACGACCTGGAAATCCCGGCCTTCCTGCGCAAGCAGGCGGATTGATGGAGTAGGGGACCGCCAGGCCCTGACTCTTCAGGGGCCTTCGGGCCCTTTTTTCATGGCCGATCTCCTGGGCGATATCAGGCCGCCGTGAGCGCAGGTGCATCCAGCGGCAATGACAGGCACACCGTGGTGCCACCGCTGTCTTCAAGGCGCAGCTCCAGCGCCGCGCCGATCAGCCCCGCCCGTTCGTGCATGGTGCGCAGGCCATTGCCGCAGGCGCCGTCCTGCCTGCCCACGCCATCGTCGCGCAGGTGGATGGTGATGGCCTGGCCGTCGGCGCGGGCGGTCAGTGCCAGTTGCCGCGCACGGGCGTGCTGCAGCACGTTGGAGATGGCCTCGAACACGATGTACTGCAGGTGGCGCATGGCCTCCTCGCTGCTGCCGGGCCACAGGGGCAGCAGCGCCACGTCCCACAGCAGCTCCAGACCCGAATCGCGGATGCGCTGCTCCAGGCGGAAGCGTAGGCTGGCCAGCAGTGCGTTGACATCGCCGTTGGGCAAGGACATCGCGTCCACCGACAGGCGCAGCTGGTCCAGCGACTCGCGCAGCGTCTGCATCACCTCGGCCTGCGATGCCACCCCGCCTTCGAGCTGGCGCATGGCCGTGATCAGGTGGGCGCCTGCGCCATCGTGCATGTCGCGCAGGATGCGTGCGCGCTCTTCGGATTTGGCGCTGATGCGCTCGAGCTTGCGCAGCGCCTGGTGCTGCTCGGCCAGCTTTTCCTCGCGCTGCAGAACGCGCTGCTCCAGCGACGCCGTGAGGTCGATCAGCGCATTGCGCGCCTGCTGAAAGCGTTGCCCCACGATGGCCAGCACGGCCACGCCCGCGAAGGCGGCGGCCCATTGCGTCCAGCCGCCGTCCATGTACTGCGCAGGCGCCAGGCGGGCCGCCGCGATATCGCGCACCAGGGCCGCCCAGCAGACGCACAGGGCCCCCAGCATCCACAGCCGCGGGCTGTCGCGGGTGTGCCTGCACTCCCATGCCAGCCGCAGGATCAGTGCCGCCCAGGCCACGACCAGCACCACGGTCCAGCCCAGCACCCAGTCGGCGCCGCCTGCCACGGCAAAGGGGCACAGCACGAAGATCGCTGACGCGACATATAGCTCTGCCCGTGGCCGGGGCCCCCAGACGGTGCGCGTGAGCCAGTAGGTGGCAAGGCAGCCGGCCCAGAACAGGCCCTGCACGGCCTGGAACCAGGTGGGCCAGGCCAGAAAGATCTCCTCCAGCCAGGCTGCGGTGATGCGGCAGGCCCATGCCAGCTCGCACAGCGCCGCAAACGCATACAGCGCCTGGCGCTGCTGCCACCACAGCAGCAGGCAGAAGATGCCCACCACCAGGCTGAACAGCGAGACCGCGCGCGGCAGCGTCACGCGCTGCCACTCCAGCGCGTGCCAGGTGCCCTGCAGCGCCGCCTCCGGCCCGAACTGGACGGACGAGATGCCGGCGCGCCGCAGATAGTCCGCGCGGATGGTGATCTCCAGCACGTTGTGCGCCTGCAGCAGCGTGCCCGGCAGCCGGATCCACAGCGGGCGCCGGCCGGTCCAGCCATCATTGGGCAGCAGCAGTTCGCCGCCAGTAGCCAGTTCCATGCCGTTGAGCGAGATGCGGTAGGCATTGCCCAGCCGGGGGATCAACAGGGCCTGGGGCTGCAGCCGCTGCGACTCCACGGCGTCGAAGCGCAGCGTGGCGGTGGCCCAGCCGGCTTTGCGCCGGTGCAGCACGTCCCAGTGCAGCGGAAGTGTGTGCGCCGTCGTGGTCTGGTTGGCGCTCTGGCGCAGGCGCACCGTCAGCTCGGCGTCGCGCAGCACCTGCACGCCCGGTGGCGGCGCAGCGTCCTGCGCCAGCGCCGGCAGAACCTGCAGACCCCAAAGGACCAGGCCGCACAGCAGGTGGCCGATGAACGACGCGGGCAGGCCCAGGGTGCGCTGCATGACTGTGAACTGTCAGGGAGAGCGACGGTGGCGGTCCAGCAGGCCCATGCGGCTGGCCTCGAAGACCGCCTCGCCACGCGAATGCACGGCCAGCTTGCTGTACAGGTTCTTGATGTGGCTTTGCACCGTGTGCTTGGAGATGTCCTGCAGGCGCGCGATCTCGGCGTACGAGTAGCCGCGCGCGATCAGCTCCAGCACGTCCGACTCGCGTGGCGTGAGTTCCAGGCTGGGAAGCGTCGGGTCCACGGTCTGGGGCTGAGGCTCCTCGCGCGCGCCCCGCTGGCGCAGCCGGGCCAGCAGCTTGCGCGCGATCATGGGCGATATGGGCGACTCGCCGTGCTTCACGCCGACGATGATCCGGCCCACGTCAGCGGGTGTGGAGTCCTTCTGGATATAGCCCACGGCACCGGCTTCCACGCAGGCGATCACGGTGTCCTCGTCGCCGAAGACCGACACCACCAGCACCTCGCACGCCGGCTGCGTGCGCACCACGTGCTGCAGCAGTGCCAGGCCATGGCCATCGGGCAGCGCCAGATCGGTCAGCAGCACGTCGGCAGGGTGCTCGTCCAGCCAGCGGCGCGCAGGCGCCAGCATGCCGAAGGAAGCGGCCAGCTCCAGATCGGGGTGGGCGGTGACGCAGCCTTCGAAGAATCTGCGCATCTCGGCATCGTCCTCTATCAGTACGACGCGCCAGCGGGGTGTGCTCATGGATGGCAGGGTAGGGAGGTCGGTGGGGGTGCGTCGCGCCATCTTAGCGCCCGCCTGCGCTGCGTCATCCCATCTTCGCGGCGGCGCCCCTCCCATGTTCATGGGGTGCGGGCAAAGCGCGCGGAACCTACGATTTTCCCGGTGCTGCAGGAGCCACAGGGCCTCGGCATGGGTGCAGGTCGAGATCAGGAAAAAAAGTTTTCTGCCCCCTGCATCCAAACGCTGCACCGCGCCGTTCCACAAGCAGGACGCCATGTGGCGCTCTTCAACCGGACCTACCGAGATACAGGAACCAACATGAAACAGCTCAAGTACTTCGCACCCGCACTGCTCCTGGGCCTGGCCACGCTGACCGCGCAGGCGCAGCCCGTCTTTCAGCAGGGCGTGCTCACCGACGCCGCCGGCCGCACGGTCTACACCTTCGACGACAAGGACGCTGCTGGCAAGAGCAACTGCAGCGGCGGCTGCCTGACCGCATGGCCGGCCTTTGCAGCCAAGGCCGGTGCCAAGGCCGAGGGCGACTTCGGCGTCATCGAGTCCGGTGGTGCGCGCCAGTGGAGCTTCAAGGGCAAGCCCCTGTACTACTACGCCAGCGATGCCAAGGCCGGCGACCGCCTGGGCGATGGCATGGGTGGCGCATGGCACGTGGTGCCCAAGCCCTGACCTGTTCCCACCCAAGGCCTTTCACCGATTGCATTCCCCCATTTCCTGAAGGACACCCCCATGAAGTTCTCTTCCATCGCCATCGCCTGCCTCACCCTGGCCGGTGCCGCTGTTTCCACCTCCGCCTTGGCCGACAAGGCCTCCCTGCTGCGCGCCACCGGCAACGTGCCCGAGCGCGCTGAATGCCCGGCCAACACCGAGGTCAACCGCAGCGGCGGCGTGCTCAAGTGCAGCGTGACCCTGGTGTTCGAGCGCGGCTCGATCTGCCCGCCCGCCAACAAACCCAACTACGTGACCATCCAGATGGCGGGCGCCGACAAATGCCTGCCGGCAGTGGCGGGCGACGTGATCAGTGTGCCGTCGGCCATGAACCCGGTGGCCGGGCCCCCCAAGCTCAAGGGCCAGTCGGGTCTGCCGGGCGACATCATGGGCTACCTCACGGCCGTCGGTCCGGCCGCGCTGCTCGGGCCTGATGAAGGGCGCTACCAGCGCGTCGTCAACCCCGGCGGCGCCGACAAATTCGTGGGCGAGAAGATCGTTCACCTGTGGCCCGCTAGCTACCCCGTGCACTACACCCTGGGCAAGAACCCCGCCAACGGCGTGAGCTGCCCCAATGGCTACACCGACGTCACCGGCCGCAGCCAGGACAGCCTGGGCTGCGAAAAGATCGAGAAGAAAAAGCCCATGTGCCAGAACGTCAACGGCATTGGCTGGCGCCTGGAGGTCAAGCGCGGTGAAGACCGCTGCCAGGGCCCCACCGAAGGCCCGACCAAGCCCGAGGGCGAGCATGCCGGCCCCGGCAATGACTGGGACCTGGACACCGACGCCGTCGGCAACGAGGACCGCTGGGTGCGCGTTTCCTACACCCGCCCCGTAGGCCGCTGACTTTCCGCACCAGCCCGCGCTGTGCGTGCACCGGCTTGGGTGCGCACCGCGGGCTGGCCTGTGCACGCCCATCCCCTTTGCCGAGATTGCCATGACCTTCAACCACTCCCCCGTGCACAGCCGTGCACGCCGCGCAGCCGCTGCGGCCGCCGTGCTGGCCCTGGCGGCGGCTCTGGCCGGCTGTGCCGGGGCACCCGACCGTGCCGCCCTCAATGAGGTGCGCGCCCAGGCCAACCCCACGGACAAGGCGCAGCGCACCATCACCAACTTCACGCCCGCGCTGCGCTGCATGGACGAAATGATGTTCGACATGGGCACGCGCGACGTGACCATGATGATGGAGGAGTTTCGCGACGCCACGCAGAAGGTGCCCATATCGGCACGCGACATGCTCACCTCTGCCGTGTCGGACATGACGCGGCGCTCGCGCGGCGTGCGCCTGTCGGTCTTCGGCAGCGACCAGCAGAACCTGGCCCAGGTGCTGGCACAGGCGCAGCGCACCAGCGCCTTCGGCGTGGTGCCGGCCTACAACATCCGCGGCACGGTGAGCCAGCTCGACGAATCGGTGCTCAAGAACGGCAGCTCCTTTGGCGCCACGCTGGCGCAATCGGTGTTCGGCGTGCGTTTTGGCAGCGAGACCAAGTTCTCGGTGCTGGGCCTGGACGCCGCCGTGGTGGAAACCGCAAGCATGACGCTGCTGCCCGGTGTGTCGTCCAAGAACACCACCGTGCTGGCCAGCCGCGACGCGAGCGCGGCCGATGGCCAGGCGCAACTGGTCAACCCCGGCATCGGCGTGGTGTTCTCGTTCTCGACCTCGCGCGCCGATGGCCCTTCGCAGGCGGCGCGCAACATGGTCGAGCTGGCCGCCGTGGAACTGGTGGGCAAGCTGCTTCGCGCGCCCTACTGGCAGTGCCTGGGCACCACCGACAGTGATGCCGAGGTGCAGCGCGAGCTGGCCGACTGGTTCCTGTCCATGGACGAGGCCGAACGCATCGCCTTCTACAAGGAGCGCATGCGCGAGCGGCGCTACTACGACGGCGCCATCGACGACCAGGCCGACGCCGCCTTTGCCACGGCGCTGCGCAGCTACCGCCAGGCGCTCGGCCTGCCTGCCCAGGGCGCGTTGGACGAGGGTTTTTTTCGCTCCTTCGTGCTCGCCAAGGTGCCACGCGGCCCGCTGAAGGCGCTGCCGCGCAATGCCTCCACGCGCGCATCGGGCGCCGCATTGGCCGCCGTGCCCGCCGCAGCACCAGCCCCCGGCGACGCCAGCGCAACTGCGGCCCCGCCACCGCCTGCACCCGCTGCGGCGCCCGAGGTTGCGGCCCTGGCCGTGGCGTTGGGTGCACCGCAGCGCGGCAGCGCCAGCCTGGACATCGCGGTGCTGCGCCCTGGCTATGTGTACTGCTACTCGCAAGACCCGGTGACGCGGCGCATCCAGCGCATCTTTCCCAACCGCTTCACGCGCGACCCGCGCATGGTGCCGGGCAAGCCGCAGCGCCTGCCGGGTAACGAGCGCTTCGTGCTCAACCCCGCAGCCGAATACGCCTGCCTGCATGCGCCGAGCGAGGTCTATGGCGACCTGCCGCCGCCGCTGCGCTGGGGTGACTTCGAGGACATCCGCGTAGGCACGTTCGACGAGATCCGTGCCGGTTTCGCACAGGCTTCGGGCATGCCCGTGCAGCTCTTCGCGGTGCCACGATGACTGGCGCTGCATTGCCCGCCGATGGGCTGCCCGACGCCGTGGCGCAGCTGCTGTCGCGCGTGGTGCTGCGCGACACATCGGCCTTCCAGCGCCTGTACCAGCTGGTGGCCAGCCGCCTGCTGGCGGTGGCCGTGCGCGTGGTGCAGGACCGCGCCCTGGCCGAAGACGTGCTGCAGGAGGTCTTCGTGCACCTGTGGAACCGGCCGCAGACCGGTGCGCCGGGGCAGGCGCTGAGCCTGTCGTGGCTGTGCGTGGTCACACGCAACCGCGCCATCGACGCACTGCGCAAGCGCCGGCCCGAAACGCCGCTGCACTGGCGCGATGCCGATGGCGAGGAACAGGTGCACGATGCCGCAGCCGAAGGCGGCTCGCCGCTGGAGCTGCTGCTGGCCGAGGAAGACGGCTCGCGCCTGGGGCGCTGCATGGGCCAGATCGACAGCGAACCGCGCAGCGCGCTGCTGCTGGTCTACTACGAAGGGCTCACCCATGCCGAGCTGGCCCAGCGCCTGGCCCGCCCCCTGGGCACGGTCAAGGCCTGGATGCGCCGCAGCCTGGCGCGCCTGCGCGACTGCATGGAGTCCTGCGCATGAAATGGCACCAGAACCCCCGGCTCGTGGACCTGCTGGCAGGCGAGTACGCCCTGGGCACGCTGCAGGGGGGCGCCCGCCGCCGCTTCAAGAAGCTGCTCGCGCGGCGGCCCGATCTGGCCGAAGCCGTGGCGCGCTGGAACGAGCGCATGGCGCCCGCGCTGCTGGCCCTGCCACCCCAGGCGCCGGCACCCGCTACCTGGCGCGCCATTGAGCAGCGCCTGGGGTTTCCTGCCCCTGGGGTGCGGGTGCCGTGGTGGAAACGGTTGTTGCAGCCAGCCCCGGCGGGCGCCTTGGCGCTGGGCCTGATGGTGGGGGTGCTGCTGCCGTCGCTCTGGCAGGCGCAGCACGGCGGGCCGGATGCACCGGCCTCCACCCAACTGCCCGAAAGCTATGTGGGGGTGCTGGGCCTGGCCGACGGGCGCCCAGGGCTCATCGTCTCCAGCCTGCGGCAGGGCCGCACGGTAGACATCAAGCGCGTGGCGGCCGTGCCCGTGCCTGCCGGCCAGGTGCTGTACCTGTGGTCGCTGGATGCGGCGGGCAAGGCCAGCCCGGTGGCGCCGCTGCCGCAAGGGGCGTTCGTGCACCTGCAACTGGGTGCCCCGTCCGAAACCGTGTTTGCCAAGGCGGTGGAGCTGGCGGTGAGCATGGAGCGAGAGGGCAGCAGCCCCGCAATGCCTTCCAGTGCCTATGTCTATCGGGGCCTTTGCGGGAAACTGTGGCGGGTGCCTTAGGGCCTTGCCATGGTCTTGCGGCGAGCAGGGACGGGCCCACCCTTTTACAATCGGGGGATGCTCCAGCAACGCACCCTCAAGACCTTGACCCGCGCCGTCGGCGTGGGGCTGCACAGTGGCCAGAGGGTCGAGCTGACCCTGCGGCCTGCGCAGCCTGACACCGGCATCGTGTTCCGCCGGGTCGATCTGCCCCAGCCCGTGGACATCCCGATCCGGGCCGATGCCGTGACGGACACGCGCCTGGCCTCCACCATCGGGGTCGGCAGTGCCAAGGTGCACACCGTGGAGCATCTCATGTCGGCGTGCGCCGGCCTGGGGCTCGATAACCTGTACGTGGACATCACGGCCGAAGAGGTGCCCATCCTCGACGGGTCGTCGTCCTCCTTCGTGTTCCTGCTGCAAAGCGCGGGGATCGAGCTGCAGAAAGCCCCCAAGCGCTTCATCCGCGTCAAGCGCCCGGTGGAGGTGCGCGAGGGCACTGGTGCCCAGGCCAAGTGGGCGCGCCTCGTGCCCTACCACGGCTACAAGCTGAGCTTCGAGATCGATTTCGACCACCCCGCAGTGGACTCCACCGGCCAGCGTGTGGAGTTCGACCTGGGCGAGGGCAACTACAGCCGCGATATCGCACGCGCGCGCACCTTCGGTTTCACGCGCGACGTGGAGATGATGCGTTCCAACGGCCTGGCCCTGGGCGGCGGGCTGGACAACGCCATCGTGATGGACGACTACAAGGTGCTCAACAGCGATGGGCTGCGCTACGACGACGAGTTCGTCAAGCACAAGATCCTCGACGCCATGGGCGACCTGTACATCATCGGCAAGCCCCTGCTGGCGGCCTACAGCGCCTTCCGCTCGGGCCACGCGATGAACAACCTGCTGCTGCGCGAGCTGCTGTCCCAGCCCGACGCCTGGGAAGAAGTCACCTTCGAGGACGAGCGCCAGGCACCGCGCGGCTTTGCGCAGCCGGCGCGCGCCTGGTAAGCACCCGCCATGGTGCTCTTTCGCTGGGCCGTCATGGCGCTGCTGCTGGCAGCCGCCGTATCGTTCGCGTTCTACGCGGGCACCGGTCAGCCCCATTACAAGCGCTGGGGCCTGGTGGTGCTCAAGTGGACCGTCATCGCAGCTGTGTTCTTCTTCGCCGTGGCGATCATCGGGCGCATCTGATACGGATTTGCCTTCAACCGTCTAACGTCGTTGGTTCGCCTTGCCGTGCTACAGCACTGTCTGCGGCTCCCGCCTAGTCATACGATCGAATGCAAATCCGTAGAAACAACGCAGGCCGGTATCGATATACTGGCGCCTGCTCCGGGGTGTGCGAAAGCGCTGAGATGCATGGGGCCTGACCAACAATCAGGCTGCCTGCGAACCCGACGAACTTGATCCGGTTCATACCGGCGGAAGAAGAGCCGACCTCTATGCCCGTGCGCGCCCCTGCTGGCCCGCAGGGTGGGCTGTACATGCGCCATGGCGCGTGTGCGGGGCGCAGGTCTATTCCGGAGCAATTCCCTTTGCCACCGGAACTGGAGACCCGCCCCATGAATGCACCCGATCCCCTCGCCCGTGAAAAATTCGCCGAGCTGCTGGCCGCCACGCGCGAGCCGTTCCCGGCCTCGCGCAAGGCCTACCTGCCAGGCCACCTGCACACCGACCTGCGCGTGCCCGTGCGCGACATCGCGCTGACCAATGGCGAGCAGGTCAGCGTCTACGACACCTCGGGCCCCTACACCGATCCCGACGCCGTGATCGACGTGCGCCGCGGCCTGGCCAGCGTGCGCGGCGGCTGGATCACCGGCCGTGGCGACGTGGAGCACTACGAGGGCCGCGCGCCCGTGGCGCTCGACGATGGCCAAAAGAGCGAGGACGCCGTGCGCCTGGCCCAGCTGCGTGCCGAAGCGGCCGCGCTGCAGCGCAAGCCCCTGCGCGCGCGCAGCGGTGCCAACGTGACGCAGATGCACTACGCCAGAAAGGGCATCGTCACCCCCGAGATGGAGTACGTGGCCATCCGCGAGAACGGCAAGCGCGAGTGGATGGCGCAGTACCTGGCCGATGCCGGGCGCGAGCAGCGCCTGGCGGGCAACCCGATGGGTGCCAGCATCCCGCGCACCATAACGCCAGAGTTCGTGCGCGACGAGGTGGCGCGTGGTCGCGCCATCATTCCGGCCAACATCAACCACCCCGAGGTGGAGCCCATGGCCATCGGGCGCAACTTCCTCGTGAAGATCAACGCCAACATCGGCAACTCGGCCGTCACCTCCAGCATCGAGGAAGAGGTCGAAAAGCTCGTCTGGGCCATCCGCTGGGGCGCCGACAACGTGATGGACCTGTCCACCGGCAAGAACATCCACACCACGCGCGACTGGATCGTGCGCAACAGCCCGGTGCCCATCGGCACCGTACCCATCTACCAGGCACTCGAGAAGGTCGGCGGCGTGGCCGAAGACCTGACCTGGGCGATCTTCCGCGACACGCTGATCGAACAGGCCGAGCAGGGCGTGGATTACTTCACCATCCATGCCGGCGTGCGCCTGGCCTACATCCACCTCACGGCGGCGCGGCGCACGGGCATCGTCTCGCGCGGCGGCTCCATCATGGCCAAGTGGTGCATGGCGCACCACCGCGAGAGCTTCCTGTACGAGCATTTTGAAGACATCTGCGACATCATGAAGGCCTACGACGTGTCCTTCAGCCTGGGCGACGGTCTGCGCCCCGGCTGTGCATCGGACGCCAACGATGAGGCGCAGTTTGCCGAGCTGCACACCCTGGGCGAGTTGACCCAGGTGGCCTGGAAGCACGACGTGCAGACCATGATCGAAGGCCCGGGCCACGTGCCCATGCACATGATCCAGGCCAACATGACCGAGCAGCTCAAGACTTGCCATGAGGCACCGTTCTACACCCTGGGCCCGCTGACCATCGACATCGCCCCCGGCTACGACCACATCGCCTCGGCCATCGGCGCCGCCATGATCGGCTGGATGGGCACGGCCATGCTGTGCTACGTGACACCCAAGGAGCACCTGGGCCTGCCTGACCGCGACGACGTCAAGCAGGGCATCATTGCCTACAAGATCGCGGCGCATGCGGCCGACGTGGCCAAGGGGCACCCGGGATCGCGCGCGCGCGACGATGCCCTGAGCCAGGCGCGCTTCGATTTTCGCTGGCAGGACCAGTTCAACCTGGGCCTGGATCCCGAGACTGCCAAGGAATACCACGACGAAACCCTGCCCAAGGACAGTGCCAAGGTGGCGCACTTCTGCTCCATGTGCGGGCCCAAGTTCTGCTCGATGAAGATCACGCAGGAAGTGCGCGAATTCGCGGCGCAGAAGGGCCTGGCAGAGAGCGAAGCGCTCTCAAATGGCATGGAAGCCAAGGCCGTGGAATTCCAGCGCGGCGGTGGCGAGTTGTATGTGCCCATCCACCCGGTGAAATAAGCGTGGCTACTGCCCCCGCAGTTTGGCTGCTGGGGGCAGGGGGGCGGTACATACCCTCTGGGGTGGAGCGTGCGGGGCGCATACAGTCGCGCCCACACACGCTCCGTAGGGACAAGCCACCCTATGGCACCAAAGTTGCTATGCTTGAGTTGTCAAAAAATGTAAGGAAGAGCGATGAACCTGCTCAGCCGTCTTTCCATCCGCGCACGTCTTTATTTCGGCACGATCTTCTCCCTGGTTCTGCTCGTGGTCATCGGTGCCATGGGGTATCTGGCGCTGGAGCGCACCCGCAGCACCCTGGACCAGCTGTTCTCCCAGCGGGTGCAGACCCTGACCGATGTGGCCGAGCTGCGCACCACCCTGGGTGACCTGCGCCGGTCCGAAAAAGACATCATCATCAGCTTCAACAACTCCGTCGAGGTCGCAGCCCTGCGCGAGAGCTGGAAGAAATCGCTCACCGCGCTGAACAAGGGCATGGCCGATGTGCGCCAGGTGCAGTCGGGCGATGCGGCCTTCGTCGAGTCCATCGACAAGTCCCTGGCCGAGGTCAAGGAGTACGAGGCCGGTATCTCTCCCGTGTTCGAGCAGATCGAGCGCGCCCAGATCGACGGCGCCGTGGGCGGTGCCTATGCCGACCGCCTCAAGAAGCATATGGAGGCCACCGACAAGCTGCTGTCCGACCTCTCGGTGACGGCACGCACCAAGATGGACGAGGCGCGCGAGGGCGTGAACACGCTGACCACTACCATGTCCGGCCTGATCGGCATCGTGCTGGTGCTCGCACTGGCCGTGCTCATCCCGCTGACCTTCTTCAGCGTGCGCTCCATCACCCGCTCGATTGCCCAGGCCAGCGAGCTGGCGGAACGCATTGCCGGCGGTGACCTGTCGCAGGACGTGCAGGTCACCTCGCAGGACGAGGTGGGCCAACTCGTGGCCTCCATGGCACGCATGCAGGATGCCTTGCGTGGCCTGGTGCACCAGGTGCAGGAGGCGGCCAGCAACATCTCCACGGCCAGTACCGAGATCGCCTCGGGCAACCATGACCTGAGCCACCGCACCGAACAGACGGCCGCCAACCTCGAAGAGGCCGCTTCGTCGATGGAGCTGCTCACCAGCACCATTGGCCAGAGCGCCCAATCGTCACGCCAGGCCAGCGACTTCGCTTCGTCGGCCGCCGAGGTGGCCGGGCGCGGCGGTGTGGTGGTCTCCCAGGTGGTGACCACCATGGACCAGATCACCACCAGCTCGCGCAAGATCGCCGACATCACTGGCGTCATCGACGGCATTGCCTTCCAGACCAACATCCTGGCCCTCAATGCGGCGGTGGAAGCCGCCCGTGCCGGAGAGCAAGGCCGGGGCTTTGCCGTGGTGGCCAGCGAGGTGCGCAGCCTGGCCCAGCGCTCGGCAGCGGCTGCCAAGGAGATCAAGGGCCTGATCGGCTCCTCGGTGGAGCGTGTCGAAGACGGCTCGCGCCTGGTGAGCCAGGCGGGAGCGACCATGAACGAGATCGTGGGCAGCGTGCGCCGCGTCTCGGACATCATCAGCGAGATCACGGCATCGTCCGCCGAGCAGCGCGACAACGTGGGCCACATCAGCCAGTCGGTGAGCCAGCTGGACAACATGACGCAGCAGAACGCCGCGCTGGTGGAGCAGTCCACCGCAGCCTCGGAGTCGCTGCGCGAGCAGGCACTGCAGCTGACCCAGGCCGTGAGCCAGTTCAAGCTGCAGCCGGGAGCCAGGGCCGCCAGCCCGGGTGCGGGCGGCAGCATGCCGACCCCACGCCAGGGCATCCCTGCGCCGGCCCAGCGGCCTGCCGTTCCGGTGCGTGCGCCCAAGCAAGCATTGCAGATCCGCTGACGGTCTGCCGGCTGGTAGAGCCCCTGGCTGCGCCCAGCAAAAAGCCCCTGTCGCCGGTTGGTGACGGGGGCTTTTCTCTTGGGGTCCCATACGGCGCGAAGGTCTGCTAATCCCGTGTGACGCGCAGCACTTCTTCGCGGCTGGTGATGCCGGCCGCGATCAGGCGCTCGCCGTCTTCGCGCATCAGCGCCATGCCGCCTGCGAGGGCCGCCGTGCGGATGTCCGCCTCGGAGGCCTGGTTATGGATCTGCGCGCGGATGGCGTCGTTGGTCACCAGCAGCTCGAACAGGCCGGTGCGGCCCGTATAGCCGGTCTGGCCGCAGTGCTCGCAGCCGGCACCCTGGCAGTGGCTGCAGTACTTGCGCACCAGCCGCTGGGCCAGCACGCCGAGCAATGAGGACGACAGCAGAAAAGGCTCCACGCCCATGTCGGTCAGGCGCGTCACGGCGCTGGCCGCGTCGTTGGTGTGCAGCGTGGCCAGCACCAGGTGGCCCGTGAGCGAGGCCTGGATGGCGATCTGCGCGGTCTCGAAGTCGCGGATTTCGCCGATCATGATGATGTCCGGGTCCTGGCGCAGGATGGCGCGCAGGGCCTTGGCGAAGGTCAGCTCGATCTTGCTGTTGACCTGGGTCTGGCCCACGCCGGGCAGTTCGTACTCTATGGGGTCTTCCACCGTCATGATGTTGTTGCGCGAGGCGTCCAGCCGCCCCAGGCCTGCATAGAGCGTGGTCGTCTTGCCCGAGCCTGTGGGCCCGGTCACGAGGATGATGCCGTGCGGCTGCGCAATCAGGCCCTCGAAGCGGCGCAGCGTGTCGCCCTGCATGCCCACGGCTTCCAGACTGAGCTTGCTTTCGCTCTTGTCCAAAAGGCGCAGCACGGCGCGCTCGCCATGGGCGCTGGGCAGGGTGGAGACGCGCACGTCGATGGCGCGCGTGCCCAGGCGCAGGCTGATGCGCCCGTCCTGCGGCAGGCGTTTTTCCGAAATGTCGAGGTCGGCCATGATCTTCAGGCGCGAGATCAGGGCGGCGTGCAGGGCGCGGTTGGGCTGCACCACCTCGCGCAGCGAGCCGTCGACGCGAAAGCGCACGCTCGAATGCCGCTCGTAGGGCTCGATGTGGATGTCGCTCGCGCCGTCGCGTGCGGCCTGCGTGAGCAGGGCGTTGAGCATGCGGATGATGGGCGCGTCGTCGGCCGTCTCCAGCAAATCTTCCACCGCCGGCAGGTCCTGCATCATGCGCGACAGGTCGGCGTCGGACTCGACTTCGCTCACCACGGTGGCGGCACTCGATTCGCCCTGGGCATAAGCGGCACTGATGCGCTGGGCCAGGGCCGGGGCCGCCAGTGACTGCAGGTGGCGGATCTTGTGCTTGCGCATCACTTCCGACAGAGCGGTCACATCGGGTGCAGGGCCGTGCCACAGCACAAGCTGCTGGCCATCGTCCTCCAGCAGCAGCTGGGAGGTGCGGGCAAAGGCGTAGGGCAGGGGGTGGCGCATGGGTCAGAGCGTCTGGCGGGTCACCGTGGCGGCGGGCGCGAGCTCGCGCACCATCGCGGCAGCGGAGTCGGCCGAAGCCGGGTTGTGGTACGGGCCTACGCGCACGCTGGTGCGGGGGCCCTGGCTGGTGTCCACCGGCTGCTCCGAGATGGGGAGTGCCGAATTGCGCAGCCTGGCCAGTGCGGCCTGCGAGGCCGAGTCATCGCCGAACACGCCGGCACGCACGTAGTAGGTCGGTGCAGTGGCCGCAGCGGGCGCCGGGGCTTCACTGATGGGCACGCCCGAAGGCGTCAACCGGGGTGCTGGTTGCACAGGCGTCACCAGGTCCTGCAGGGGGGCGGCGGGTTGCACGCGCGGTGCCGGGGTGCTGCGCTGGGGCAGTTCCGGCAGCACGGGGGCGCCCGATATCGACCGCAGTGGCAGGCTCGACGCGGGTTGCGTCACCTGCTGCAGCCCGCGGATCGCATCGTAGCGGTCGACCATCAGGGCTTCGCTCGTGGCCGCATCACGCACCACCACGGGGCGCAGGAAGACCATCAGGTTGGTCTTGTTGCGCTGGCGCTTCTCGCTGCGGAACAGGCCGCCCACCACCGGCAGGTCGCCCATGACCGGCACTTTGTCCTCGCCCTGGGAGTAGCTGTCTTCGAGCAGACCGCCGAGCACGATGATGCTGCCATCGTCCACCACCACGTTCGACTCGATGGAACGCTTGCTTGTGGTCGGGCCATTCACGGAGCTCAGGGTGTTCTCGTTGATCTTGGAGACTTCCTGGTAGATCGACATCTTGACGGTGCCGTTCTCGCTGATCTGCGGGCGCACCTTGAGCATCAGGCCCACGTCCTTGCGCTCCACCGTGGTGAAGGGGTTCACCGTGTTGCTGCCGCCGGTGTTGGCATACGAGCCGGTCGGGAAGGGCACGTTGTTGCCGATCACGATGCGGGCTTCCTCGTTGTCCAGCGTCATCAGGTTGGGGGTGGACAGCACGTTGGCGTCACCGCTGTTCTGCAGGAAGTTGGCCAGGGCTCCCAGGTAGTACTGGCCGTTGATGCGTGGCGCCAGCGCGAGGTTCAGCCCGTTGCTCAGGCCCCCCCCGTTGCCCGTGGGGAGCAGGCCGGTGTAGTTGCCGGCTGCCAGGTTGGCTGCCGCGCTCAGGATGTTGACGCCGCCACCCTGGGTGGAGTTGGTGCCGATGACGCCGACAGTGCCATCCCCTTGCTTGCCCAGCACGCCCTGCCACTGGATGCCGAACTCCGCCAGCTTGGTGGCGGAGACCTCCACGATCAGGCTTTCCACCAGCACCTGGGCGCGGCGGCCGTCGAGCTTGTCGATCACGGTGCGCAGCTGGCGGAACAGCGGCTCAGGTGCCGTGATGATCAGCGAGTTGGTGGTCGGGTCGGCCTGGATCTGGCCGCCGGTGGAGGGTTGGTTGCTGTTGCTGCTGCCCATGCCCGAGCTGCTGCCCATGCCGGAGCTGCTGCCCAGCCCGCCAAGGCTGCT
The DNA here is from genome assembly GCF_964253575.1 of Acidovorax sp. LjRoot118. Lineage (NCBI taxonomy): Bacteria > Pseudomonadati > Pseudomonadota > Betaproteobacteria > Burkholderiales > Comamonadaceae > Acidovorax > Acidovorax sp. LjRoot118. The sequence continues at coordinate 5,251,825 of NZ_CAXURB020000001.1, read as the reverse complement.
GTTGCTGCTGCTGTTGGAGCCGCCGCTCAGGCCACCGCTGTTGCTGCCGCCGCCTGACAGCGAGCTGGACGAAGCACCGCTGGAAATGGCCGGCGTGCTGGCGCCGGCGCCGCCACTGGAGTTGCCGCCCATGCTGGCCATGGCCGCGCGCAGGGTGGTGGCGAGCTTGGTGGCATCGGCGTTCTTGAGGTAGACCACATGGATATTGCCCATGGAGGCGCTGCTGCCCGGCACCGGAGGCTGGTCGAGCTTGTCGACGAGCGCGCGCACCATGGCCACTCGCGCAGGGTTGGCCGCACGCAGGATCAGCGAATTGCTGCGCGGCTCGGCCAGCAGCGTGGTCTTGAACGAGGTATCTGCCTGGCCCTGGGCAGCGGCAGGCGCGGCGCCGCTGCCGCCATCAATGAGGCGTGCCACCAGGGGCGCGAGGTCGACCGCGAGGGCGTTGCGCAGCGGGATGATCTCCACATCGCTGGCGTTGGAGACGTCCATCGCCGCGATGATGCGGCCCAGGCGTTGCAGGTTGTCGGCGTAGTCGGTGATCACCAGCGAGTTGTTGCCGGGGTTCACGTTGATGGTGTTGTTGGGGCTGATCAGCGGGCGCAGCACCGGCACCAGGTTGCCCGCGTTTTCGTAATTGAGCTTGAAGATCTGCGTCACGATCTGCCCGCCGCCGGGCGTGCCGCGCGCAGAGCCCGACTCGCTCACGCCCACGCTGCCGCTCTGCAGCTTGGCGTCGGCCTCGGGCACCACCTTGTACAGGCCGGCCGATTCGACCACCGTGAAGCCCTGCAGGCGCAGTGCGGCCAGGAACTGCTGGAACGCGGCCGAGGGGGGCACGGCGCGCTCGGTGATCAACGTGAGCTGGCCCTTCACGCGCGGGTCGACCACCACGTTGCGCCCGGTGATGGTGGCCATGGTGCGGGCCACGGCCTCGATCTCGGCGTTGGCGAAGTTCAGCGTGACGGGTTCGTTCCCGCGCACGCTGCTGGTGCCCGTGCCAACGGCTGTCTGCGCCAGCGCCAGCGGGCTGCTGGTGAGCAGCATGGCGGCCAGGGTGATCGAGCTGACGGCGCATTGCAGGTGCGGCGAAAGGGAGGATGCGGAAGTCGTCATAGGGTCAACCCACGGTGATGAGGGAGCGCGCGCCGTTGCGCCGTCCGATGATGTTCAGAAGATTGGTGAGCGCCGCTTCGCGGTCGGGCGCTGCACTGGCCTCGCCCGCAAAGCGCAGGCGCTGGCCTACCCATTGGCCGGTGCCGCTCAATTGCAGGTGGCCGCTCAGGGTGGTCAAGGTCAGGATGGGCACCTCGCCACCCTGCACGGCCAGCCGGTAGCTGCCCATGGGGCGCAGGGTGGACAGGCGCGAGGACATGTCCAGCGCATCGAGCTGCACCTTGCCGTCCAGCACCATGCGGCCGGCCTGCCAGGCGGCTTGCAGCCCCTGGGTCTGCAGCACCAGCTGGCCTTGCGGCTGCAGCGTGTTCCAGGGCGTGCCCAGGCCCGATAGCAATGCGGCGGGCCAGTTGCTCTGGCCGTCGCCCACCGTCAGGCGCAGTTGCGAGAGGCCCAGCGCCAGCCGCGCCTGCAGCGGCTGCACGGTGCAGCAGGGGGCCTGCACCTGCGCGCGCACGCCATTCAGGGTGGGGCGCAATGTCCATTGCAGGCGCCCGGGCAGCGCCGTGCGGTCCTGGCTGGCGGTGCCGCCGGTCAGGACCAATTGAGCAGAGCCACTCCAGACCGTGCCACGCGCTTCCGACAGCAGCAGTTGCCCACCCGTGGCCCGGGCCAGGCCCTGCGCCAGCCATTGCGCCGGGGCAAAGACCACCAGCGCAGGCAGCAGGCCGGCCAGGGCGCCGCCCACCGCCCAGCCCCAGGGCGAGCGCGGTACGGCACCGGTGGTGCGCGAGGAGGTGCGTGTGCTGCGGGCTGGTGACACGGGGCGTTCCGTGGGGGTCACCGTGCAGGCAGGGCCAGCACCAGCGTGCCGTCCCAGCGCGGGGTTCCGGGGGCAGAGCCCTCGGGCGCATTGCCCTGTACGGGGTTGGCGCCCATGGCCGGCATGTTGCCGGGAATCGGCGGCATCAGCGGGCCGGAGGATATGGCGCCCGCACCCGGTGCGGGCAAGGCCGGCGCCATGGCCGGGCCTTGCGGGGCCGGGCGGGCATTGCCCGTCGCTGCGGGAGTGGTCGGGTTGGCGGTGCGGGTCAGGCGCGCCTCGATGGGCACGGCTCGGGCATTGCTGCGCGCCAGGGCCAGCCACTGCGCCAGGGCATCGGCAGGGGCGGCCTTGAGCGTCACGGTGGCACGGTCGCCGGTCACGTTGAGCTGGGCGGCTGTGCCCATGCGCTGGGTCAGGCCGTTGCGCAGGGCGCCGGTAGGGTCGCCCGTGCTGTTGCGCGGTGCGGCCTGCAACTGCTGAGCCTCGGCCTGCAGGCTGCGCATGCGCTGCAGCTGCGTGTCCAGTTCGGCGTGGCGCTTGGGGGCGGTGCGCAAGGTCTGCAGGGCAGGTGAAATGGCCACCCACCACACCAGGGCCAGGCCCACCAGGGCGGCAGCACCCAGCACGAAGTTCTGTTCGCGCGGGGCCATGGCCTGCCATTGGGTTTTCAAGGGGGCGAGCTGGCTCATGGGGCGGTCTCCGCACGCAGCACCAGGCTGCCATCGTCCAGGCGGCCGGTGTAGCCGGCAGCCCGCAGTCGGGTGGTGAGCACGGGTTCCTCTTGGGGTGCAAGCGGCAGGCCGCGCAGGCGCAGCTCGCCGGTGGTGAATTCCAGGCCGGTAGGGATGCGGCCATCGGGCAGCACGCTGCCCGCGGCGGCCATCATGGGCTCCAGGTCGCGCGGCGAGAAGCTGCCGGACGCCTGGCGCAGCAGCGCCATCTCGCGTTCCATCTGCTCCAGGGGGGCGATCACCGCCTGCACCTGCGGGAAGGTCTGCGTGAAGGTGCTGCGCAGGCTGGTCTGTTTGGCGGCCAAGGCCTGCCGCTCCTGCCAGGCCCAGACGTTCAGGCCCGCCAGGTGCGCCAGTACGAGCACGCCCAGCGCCCAGCGCGCTGCGCGCCACTGGGGGGCGTACAGCAGGGCGCTCAGCACGCCGCCGGCCTTGCGCAGGGCGCGCGAACGGCTGGTGCTGGACAGGTCGAACTGCGCCAGGTCCCAGTCGCCGCGGGCGGCGTCCAGGGCGCGGGCGCTGGCCGTGTGCAGGTCCACCGGGTGGCCCAGTGCGCGTTCGGCCAGTTCCGCCACGGCCGGGTCGGCGCGCAAGGGGGTGGGCGGCGCATCGCTGCCGGCAGCGCCTAGGCCTGCCAAGGCCAGCGTGGCCGGCGTCAGCGGCAGCACCGAAATCCCCTGGTCGGCGCCCAGCCCGCACAGGATCAACTGGGGGTCGTCCGCCGTGCCGATGGCCGACACCTCGGGGCCGCCACTGGCCGTGGGGCCGGGCGCGAACTCGGGCACCACGCGGGACACGCGCCGGCCTGCGGCCTCCAGGGCCTGCAGGTGGGCACGCAGCCAGGCACGGTCGCACACAGCCACCCACACCGGCACGCCGGCCTGGGCGCCCGGTTGCAGCGCAAAGTGCAGCTGGGCCGTGTCGTCGAGCAGGCGGTCTTCGAGCAGGCCGTCCAGCGCCGAGCGCAGGCGCGGTGTCTGCTGGCTGGCCCCCAGGGGCAGTCCGGGCGGCAACTGCACCTTTTGCCAGGACAGCGCCTCTATCGGCACCACGGCCACGACCTCGCCGGGGCGCGCGGTCTCGGGCAGCAGGGCGGCCTCGGTGAGCGCGTGGCGCTGTGCGGTGTGCCCGTCCGCAGTCAGCGTATAGCCGTACTGGGTCGATATCCCCGGAAGGGAGGGCGGCAGGGAAAGTATCAGCGTGCTCATGGGCGGGTAGTGCGGGCCATTTTAGGGTGTGCTGGGAGGGCTGCGCGCATTCAGCGCAGGCCCTGTTGCGCCGGGGCGGCAGTGTCCCGGTCGAAAGCGCCGCGTTCCCGCCACAGCGTCGTCACTTCCAGGCCCAGCTTGCGGACCAGGGAGCGCTCGTCCACAGTGGTGTTGTCCATGCGCAGCCGGCCCCGTACCTCGAAATAGGCCGAGGCGATGGCCAGGTCATTGGTGTCGAACGGGACCTTGCCCAGCACCTCGACCACTTCAGCCATGGAGCGGAAATGTTTCGATTCGCGGGCCTGCACCAGCTTCTGGGCACCGGCCATGTCCAGCCCGTCGATGCTGGCCCAGACCACGTCGATGCCCGCCGTGTTGAGGTTGACCGGTGTGCGCACCGGCAGGATGGTGACATGCGGCAGCAACGCCGCCACGGTGGGCGGCGACAGCCCCAGCCAGCCCAGCTGAGATACTGTCTGCGGCATGAGCGGGGCGCTGCCATCGGCCCCCGTGCGGGCCTGGGCCTTGCGCAGGTTTTCCAGCAGCAGCGCCAGCTCCTGCGAGGGCAGCCCCAGCCGCTCGAACAGCCGGGTGAACTGCTTCAAGGCCCCGGCCTGCACCTGCCCACCTTCGGCCAGGCTGGTGATGTTCAGGCGCGACTGCAGGTCGGTGATCTGCCCCGAGAGAAAGGCATCGGTGGTGTCGGTGCTGGCGTCTTCCACCTGCGCCACGCCGCGCTCGGCCGCGAGGAAGCTGGACAGCCGGGCTTCCTGCAGCGGCACCGCCCAGGGCTCGGCCAGGTGGTCGGCACCGCCGGCTCGGCCGTCTTCGCGCAGGATCAGGCGCGACCAGTCCAGCGCCCCCACCAGTATCCAGGCGGCCTGCACGCGGGCGCGCTCGGCGGTCTCGACCTCGATGGCGCGCCACTGCTGCCACAGGGAGGCGGCGGCAAACGTGGCCACCAGCGTCACTGTGAGCATGGCCGCGAGCAGCGCCGCGCCGCGCTGGGCCAGCGTTCGCCGTTGCCGGATGTTCGGTGCGCGGCGCATCAGGTGCGTCCCCCACCCAGTGTCGGGTTGACCCAGTCGCGCACGATGGCGCCGCTCAGTGCCTGGCCGGGTGACAGCGTGATCTGCAGCCGCACCCCATCGGGCAGGGTGGAGGCCGGGGTGCCTGCGGTCTGCCCGGCGCTCGACAGCGGGTTGGACCAGGCGCCGCCGCGGAAATAGAACAGCTGCCAGTTGGTGATGGGCACCAGGCTGATCTCGTAGCGCCGGGCCTGTTCGTCGGGCGTGCGCGCCCACTGCTCGGCCTGTTGCCAGGCCTGCTGCCATTCGGTTCGGTTGCGCACGGGCGGGGACTGCCAGCGCACCCACTGGCCGCCGCCCTCCACGCCCGGCGCATCACGCCGGGTCCAGGCCACCACCAGCGCGCCTTCGTCGGGCACGGCCGTGGTGCGGCGCGTGATGCGCAGCACCTGCCCGTCCCAGTCCATCGGGGTGGTGCTGGCCAGCGGCAGGATGGCGTCGAGGTCGGCGCCCCACTGCCCCAGGGCCGACTGGATCACCAGCATCTCATCGGCGCGCAGGCGCGTCTGCTCCTGCGCGCGCACCATGCCGTCGATGCCGCGCCAGCTCATGATGGCCAGGATGGACATCAGCGCAATGGCGACCAGCAGTTCGATCAGCGTGAAGCCGCCCGATGCCGCCGGCAACGGGCTGCGCTCGCGGCCTGGTGGCACAGCGAGGCGCGCAGGGTGGGTCATGGGCCTGGAGCGCATGGTCAATAGCGCCCCAGGATGGTCGATATGCGCAGGACGGAGTTTTCGCCGTCGAGCACCTGCGCATCCACCCGCCGAAAGCTCGGGTTGGGCGTGGGCCGCACGATCAGGCGCACGTCAAAGCGCCGGCCCGCCTGCTCGCAGGGCTGGGTGCTGTCACCCACGCTGGGCATCTGGCGCGACAGGCGCGTGCGCACCAGTTCGTTCTCGGCGCACAGCTGTGCCAGCACGATGTCGGACTGGCGCAGCGCATTGCGCGTGAGGGCATTCGTGGACTGCAGCCCGGCCATCAGCGCAATCGCCACGATGCTCAGGGCCACCAGCACCTCCACCAGCGTGAACCCCTGCTGGTGCGTGTTCATGGGAGTGCGGGTCATTGCACCGACTCCACACTGAAAGGCCGCAGCCCGTCCGTCACCACGCGCAGGGCCTGGTCGGGGTGGTCCTGGTGCGTGAGCAGCACCTGCTGCGCCCCGATCACCGGCTCGGGCCCGAGCAGCAGGATGGCATTGCCGCGCACCAGGGTGCCGGTGGCCAGCCACTGGTGCGGCAGCGCCTCGGGCGGCAGCCCCTCGAAATTGAAACCCTGCGGCCCGCCGCGCCAGCGCACCGGCACGCCACTGGCCCGCGACTGCGCCCGCCCCGATTCGAGCAGGGCAGCCAGCCGCGCCGCCTCGCGCTCGAGCTGCGTCTGCCCGTTGTCGCGCAGCGCCAGCGAAATACCCGCCGTCGCCAGCGCCATGATGCTGATGACCACCAGCAATTCGAGCATCGTGAATCCACGTGCACGGCGTGTCATGGGTGTTTGGAATGCCGGGCACACAGTGCTCGCAGCATCATCGCAGGCGTCAACGGTGTGCATGGGGCGCCGTTGCAACGGTCACAGCACCAGCCGAGGGCGGCCGGCCGCAGCGCCGGGCCGCCCCAAGCAAGGCCCGGCCCCCTCGGGGGGCAGCGACGACACGAAGTGCGGGAGCGTGGGGGCACCGGCCTTGCGCCGGGCCGCCCCAAGCAAGGCCCGGCCCCCCTGGGGGGCAGGGAGCGACACGCAGTGCGCGACCGTGGGGGCCAACATCCTTACTGCCAGCTGCCGATATCGGCATCCTTGCCTTCGCCGCCCGACTGCCCATCGGCACCGAAGGACATCACATCGATCTCGCCCTTGATGCCGGGGTTCAGGTACTGGTAAGGGCGGCCCCAGGGGTCGTTGTTGAGCTTTTCGAGGTACAGCTTCCAGTTGCCGGGAACCGGGCCGGACGTGGGCTTGGCCACCAGCGCCTGCAGGCCCTGCTCGGGCGTGGGGTAGCGCTGGTTGTCCAGCCGGTACAGCTTGAGCGCCTGCATGATGTTGGTGATGTCCGTCTTGGCGGCAGTGCTGCGCGCGTCGTCGGCGCGGTCGAGCACGTTGGGCACGATCAGCGCGGCCAGCACGCCGATGATGACCACCACCACCATCAGCTCGATCAGGGTGAAACCCCGGGCCAGGCTGCGGCGTGCGGAGCCCAGGGAGGCGGAGGAAGACAGGAAAGAAAGAGTGTTCACTGCAGGCGGTCTCGCTAGGGTCGTATCGGGTGAATCATAATCCCCGCATGGTGACCAATTCATACAGCAAATGGGGCGTGCGCCTGGGGACTCTGGCGTTCTGGGTCGCCGCGGGCGCCAGCGTGGCCTATTGGGGCCTGCGCCTGTCGAACCGGCCGGTCGCGCAAGCCGTTCCGGCGATGGCCTCCATGTCGGCGGTGCCCGATGCCCAGGCGGTCGCCCGGGTGCTGGGCGCCGTGCCGGCCGGCGCGGTGGCCGCCGTGGCGGCGCCAGTGGCCTCGCTGGCCAGCCGCTTTGCCCTGATTGGCGTGCTGTCCGGGCGCCAGAGTGGAGGCGGTGCCGCGCTGATCGCGGTAGACGGCAAGCCGCCCAAAACCTTCCGCGTGGGCACCCTGGTGGACTCCGGCATGGTCTTGCAGTCCCTCGGCCCGCGCCAGGCGCAACTGGGTGCCGATGTGGGCGGCCCGGCCATGCTCACGCTGGACATGCCGCGCAAGAACTGAGAGGCTGAGAATCTTTCGCCCATGCCCGCCTTGCACGCCAAAACACCCCGGCTCGTCGTTGCAAATGCTCGCCATAGCCCGAGCTATGGCTGTGCTTTGCGCCTAGATCCGGGGCGTTTTGACGCGCCCTTCGGGCAAGGCCAAAAAATTCCCAGCCTCTGACCCTTCCGGGGCTCAGCAGGCCTCGGGCGTGGACGCCCGTGCTTTCATGGTTTGCTTCTGCTTACCCTGCGGATCTGTTGGTATTTTGCCAATGAAGGCCTTCATCCCAGGTCGACGGTATCCCATTCACCCCAGGCGGGGGCATGCACGGGCCATTGGTCGGCGTATGGCGTGGCGTTGTCGCCATGGCGCAGCAGCCAGTCCACGCAGCGGGCCACGCCCGCATGGGTGAGCCACACCGCATGGGCCAGGCCGGCGGCCCGCGCTGCCGCCTGCGTGTCTTGCAGGGCCTGGGCCACGCGCTCCAGCATGTCCGCCAGCGGCTCGCCGCCGCCCGGGCGGTGGTGGGCGAATTCGGCGGTCCAGGCATCGATGTCGGCCTTGGCCAGACTGCTCCAGGCGCGGCCCTCCCAGGCGCCGAAATCCATCTCGCGCAGCCGGGCGTCGGGCCGGGGTTGCCAGTCGGGGCGGTTGGCCTGCACGGCCTGGGCGAGCTGCGCACACCGCTGCAGCGGCGAGTGCCAGACCAGTGCCGGGCCGGGCAGGGCCTGGCCCAGGCGCTGTGCACAGGCCAGGGTGGGGGCACTCTCTGCCGGCATGTCCAGCATGCCGTAGCAGGTGCCAGTGGCCACCACGGGCGGCGCATGCCGCACCAGCCAGAGCTGCACGGCCAGGCCCTCAGCCCGGCCCCAGGGCCAGCGCGGCACCCAGGTAAAAGCCGATCTCGCCGATCTGCTGGGTGGCGCCCAGGCAGTCGCCGGTAAAGCCCTGCAGGCGCCGTGCGAACCACCGGGCCATCCAGGCCGCGCCCAGAGCGCTCAGCGTGACGGCGGCGAGGGTGATGGCCGTGGAGCTCCAGAACCAGGCCAGCGCCAGCGGGGCCAGGCACCAGGCCGCCGCCACCACCAGTGCCGCGCCGGTGATCTGGTCGGCCAGCGGCTTGCTCTTGGATCGAGCGGTGTCGCCCACATGCGGCAGGCGGCGCACGATGAACAGCGGCCACAGGCGCGACAGCACATGCCCGCCCACCAGGGCCGCCAGCGCCGTGGCCAGACTGTGCACGCCGAGCAGCGCCAGCAAGCTTACCTTGGCCAGCAGGGCCAGCACCAGCGCCATGGCGCCGAAGGCGCCGACGCGCGAATCCTTCATGATGTCCAGCGCCCGTTCGCGGTCGTAGCTGCCGCCCAGGCCATCGGCCACGTCGGCCAGGCCGTCCTCATGGAAGCCCCCGGTGAGCAGCACCGTGGCCACGGTACAGAACACTGCCGCCACGGCCGGGGCCAGCGGGTTGGGCGCCAGGGCCATTGCCAGCGCCGCGTACACCCCCGCCGCCACAGCCGCAGCGAGCCAGCCCACGCCGGGCAGGTGCGCGGCGCTGGCACGCAGCATGGCGGGGCTGAAGCCCACCCAGCCGGCCAGCCGCCCGGTGACCGGGATGCGGGTGAAGAACTGCACGGCCAGCAGGTAGTGGCGCAGGGCTTGCATGGGGTGGCGCAGTGCGGGCCCTCTGGGCCTATTTGGCGCGCAGGAACAGGCGGTAGGCCGGGTTCAGCGTTTCTTCCACATAGGGGTAGCCCAGGGTGGCGAGGAAGGCGTCGAAGGTGGCCGAATCTTCGGGCGGTACCTGCATGCCCACGAGAATGCGGCCGTAGTCCGCGCCCTGGTTGCGGTAGTGGAACAGGCTGATGTTCCAGGTCGGCTGCATCAGGCTCAGGAACTTGAGCAGCGCGCCCGGCCGCTCGGGGAACACGAAGCGCAGCAGGCGCTCGTCCTGCGCCAGCGAAGAGTGCCCGCCCACCAGGTGGCGCAGGTGTTCCTTGGCCAGTTCGTCGTGCGTGAGGTCCAGCGCACCGAAGCCGTGCTCCGTGAAGATCTGCGCGAGCTTTTTCGATTCGCCCTTGCCCTGGGCCGTGAGGCCCACGAACACATGGGCCTCGGCCGAGTCGCTGATGCGGTAGTTGAACTCGGTCACGTTGCGCGGGCCGCCGGGCAGCCCACCCACCACCTCGCAAAAGCGCCGGAAGCTGCCGCGCTCTTCTGGGATGGTCACGGCCAGCAGGGCTTCGCGCTCCTCGCCCACCTCGGCCCGCTCGGCGACGAAGCGCAGGCGGTCGAAGTTCATGTTGGCGCCGCACAGGATGGCGGCGTAGGTCTCGCCCTCGGTCTGGTGCGTTTCCACGTACTGCTTGATGGCCGCCACGGCCAGCGCGCCCGAGGGCTCGACGATGCTGCGCGTGTCCACGAACACGTCCTTGATGGCCGCGCAGACGGCATCGGTATCCACCGTGATGAACTCGTCCACCAGGCCGCTGGCGATGCGGAAGGTTTCCTCGCCCACCAGCTTGACGGCCGTGCCGTCGGAGAACAGGCCCACGTCGGCCAGCGTGACGCGTTCATGCGCCCGCACGGACTGGATCATGGCGTCCGAGTCGTTCATCTGCACGCCGATGACCTTGATCTCCGGGCGCACGGCCTTGATGTAGTTGGCCACGCCGCTCACCAGGCCGCCGCCGCCGATGGCCACGAACACTGCATCCAGGCGGTTGCTGCCCAGGCGCTGCAACTGGCGCAGGATCTCCATGGCGATGGTGCCCTGGCCGGCGATCACGTCCGGGTCGTCGAAGGGGTGCACGAAGGTCAGGCCTTCCTTGGCCTGCAGCTCCGCAGCGTGCTGGTAGGCGTCGGAATAGCTCTCGCCATGCAGCACCACCTCACCCCCTAGCGTGCGCACGGCATCCACCTTGACCTGGGGCGTGGTGGTGGGCATCACGATCACGGCGCGGGCGCCGAGCTTGCTGGCGCTCATGGCCACGCCCTGGGCATGGTTGCCGGCCGAGGCGCAGATCACGCCACGCTGCAGCTGGCCGGGGGTGAGGTGCGCCATCTTGTTGTAGGCGCCGCGCAGCTTGAAGCTGAACACCGCCTGCTGGTCCTCGCGCTTGAGCAGCACGCGGTTCTTCAGGCGGCGGCTCAGGTCGCGGGCCGGCTCCAGGTCCGACTCGATCGCCACGTCATACACACGGGCGGTGAGGATTTTCTTGAGGTAGTCGGCGGGGGTCAGGTCGTGGGTCATGGCAAGGGGCAGGCTGTGGCGCGAGCCGCCCATGCGGGCGGGGCACACATCATAGGTGTTAGAACCTGTTCAGGCTCTTGGTCCTTGCCGCCCGGGATGCAGGCGGTGCCGATGGTCCCGTCCGGGCAAAAAAAAGCCCCAGGCCGCAAAGCCCGGGGCTGAATCCATCCTTTGAGGAGATGGAGGAGACAATCGGCGCGTTGGAGGTGGTGGAGATATCTCCCCAGAACCTGTCCCTTTTCGATAAAAGGGCAACGCATGACGCAATATTAGCGCAGAGGATGCTGCGATGCAGCAAAATCCAACGCATTTTTTGGAGTGGCCCATCCATTTCGTGAAAAAAGCCACGTTTTTTGATGAACTACTGAGGAGAAACACACATGGAATGCACAGTCAGCTGGACCGGCGGCGCCGGTACCCGCTCGGGAATGGGGTTTGTGGCGGAAACCGGCAGCGGCCACGTCCTGACCATGGATGGCGCGCCCGATGCGGCCAACCCGGCCAATGGCGGGCAGAACCTGGCGCCCCGCCCCATGGAGACCGTGCTGGCCGGCACGGGCGGCTGCACCGCCTATGACGTGGTGCTGATCTTGAAGCGCGGGCGCCACGACGTGCGCGGCTGCAGCGTCAAGCTGACCACGGAGCGCGCGCCGGTCGATCCCAAGGTGTTCACGAAGATCCACATGCAATTCACCGTGACCGGCAAGGGCATTCCCCCCGCCGCCGTGGAGCGCGCGATCGCCATGAGCCACGAAAAATACTGCTCGGCCAGCATCATGCTGGGCAAGACGGCCGAGATCACCACCGGCTTCGAGGTCTTGGAGGGCTGAAGCCTCTTTTCCTGGGCACCCGCGCAGACGCCAGCGTCAGATGTGGTGTGCCGTGGTCGTCATGACCTTGGCGGCCGCCCGCATCAGGGCGCGGGCCGGTGCCGGCAGCACGGTGGCGCCTTCGGCCAGCGCCTGCGCGGCATGGCGCTCCTCGTCGTCCTTCATGCGCGCCACCACGGCGCGCGAGGCCAGGTCCTCAGCAGGCAGGCGTGCCAGGTGCCCCTGCAGGTGGGCGGCCACCTGGTTCTCGGTTTCCGCCATAAAGCCCAGGCTGACCTGGTCGCTGATCTTGGCCGCCACGAGGCCCAGGGCGAATGCCCCCGCAAACCACAGGGGGTTGAGCACACTCGGCCGGGCGCCCAGGGCGTCCAGCCGCTCCTGGGTCCAGGCCAGGTGGTCGGTTTCCTCCCGTGCGGCCGCGAGCAGGTGCTGGCGCAGCGGTTCATTGCGGGTGACGGCGGCCTGGGCGGTGTAGAGCGCCTGCGCACACACTTCGCCCACGTGGTTGACGCGCATCAGGGATCCCGCCAGCTTCCGCTGCGCCGGGGTCAGTACGGCCTCGGCATGGGCGGTGGCGGGGGATGCCTGCGATGCGCGGGGTGTTGCAAAAAGGGTGCGCAAGGCGTTGTCGGCGGCGGTCAGGAAGGCGTCCATGGCGGGCGTGAAGAGAGGATGGATGTGGAAACAGGTGTTGCACATGGACACAAATGCCGCCACGCCAAAAAACGGCCGGAAGGCACTTTGCTGGTGCACAGGTGGGGGATTTTGCCGGGGTGCACTGAAATGTTGCAACACTGCAACGAAATCTCCCTTTCGGGCCAATTGTGGGTGAATTCCTTTGCGAAACGGGTCGGGCTCTGGTGCAATAAGAACAACTTCCCCACCAGGAGGTTGGCCCGGGGAACCGGCGGGACTGAGCAGGTGCAAGGCACTCCTAGACCCCCCGTACCGGCGCCCTATGTTTAACCTTGGAGTAACTCGCAATGAAAAAATCCCTGATTGCCCTGGCTGTGCTGGCTGCTTCCGGCGCTGCAATGGCTCAATCGTCCGTGACGCTGTTCGGCGTGGTTGACGCAACCTACGCCTACGGCAACGGCAGCGTGGCCAACCGTTCGCAACTGACGAACTCCGGCTACAACAGCAGCCGTCTGGGTTTCCGCGGCGTTGAAGATCTGGGCGGTGGCCTGTCTGCTTCGTTCTGGCTGGAAGCCGGTCTGAACAACGACAACGGTACCGGCGGTTCGACCAGCCTGAACAACCAAACCACGGCTCCTACCCAAGGCGGTCTGGTGTTCAACCGTCGTTCGACGGTCAGCCTGAACGGCGGCTTCGGTGAAGTGCGTCTGGGCCGTGACTACACCCCACAATTCTGGAACCTGACCGTGTTCGATCCGTTCGGCACGAACGGTGTTGGCACGACCCAAACGCTGAACTCCAGCCTGGGTGGCCCAACCACCATCCGCGCTTCGAACGCCATCGGCTACTTCCTGCCAGGCAACCTGGGCGGTTTCTACGGCCAGGCACAGTACTACATGGGTGAAAACCTGAGCAACGTTGCCAACAAGAAGGACGGCAACGGCCTGGCACTGCGCGCTGGTTGGGCCAACGGCCCCATCAATGTGGCTCTGGCCGTGTCACAAACCAAGTTCCTGAACGCCGACATCAAGGCTTGGAACCTGGGTGGTCAGTATGACTTCGGCATGGCCAAGGTCATGGCTCACTACAACAGCGACGACATCAAGAACGGCGCTGAAGGCCGAGGCTGGCTCATCGGTGGTCTGATCCCCGTGGGCGCTGGCGAAATCCGTCTGGCTTACTCCACGTACGAAGTGGACGTCGCTGGTCCTGACCCACGTAGCAACAAGTTTGCTCTGGGCTACGTGCACAACCTGTCGAAGCGCACCGCTGTGTACGCAACGGCTGCCGCTGTGAAGAACAAGAACGGCGCTGCTCAAGCCCTGAACAACTCCGTGACTGCAGCTGGCCGCAACTCCAGCGGTTACGACTTCGGTATTCGCCACAGCTTCTGATATTGACGGCTGGCTATATGCCAGCCATCAATGGATGAATATAAAAAAAGCCGCCTTCGGGCGGCTTTTTTTATTTCCGACGCTGATTGGTTTTATTGCGCGCTGCCATCGATTGGCAAGTGGGTTGCACTGGTCGGGCATTTTGAATGGGCCGATAGGTATCTCCCCTGGCCACGTGGCGCAAGGGTGATTGCGCGGGTGGAGGGTGGCTTGCTGCAGGGGGGCGGTGGCGGCCTTGCCTCGGCCCGGCAGGGCGGAAACCCCCAAGCCGTGGGCTGCCGTGGTGCAAATGCCCGGATCCAGGCCCTGCAAGGCCTGCCGACCGATCGCCCAGTGTTCGTGAAGGGCGGCATGGGGCTGGCACCTTACTTGCATGCCAATGTGCTTCACCGGGGCACAAATAGTCCCTCGCGAGGGGGCGGGATTCAGGGATTTCCCGTTGGCTGATGGCCGCTATTTACTGCATAGTAAAACTTTTACATTGTTGAAGAGGTTTCATGAAACTCAATCTCAGCCTGCTGTCGATTGCCGCAGCTGCCGCCATGCTGATGGCCACGGGAGCGCATGCCAAACCATTCAAATGGGCGAGCCAGGGCGAAATCGCTACGTGGGATATTCATTCCCAAAACAATGCATTGCAAAACGGCATCCATGCCAATGTGTATGAAAGCCTGGTGTACTACAACAGCAAGACTTTCGAGGTGGAGCCCGTTCTGGCAACCGCCTGGAAGGAAGTGACCCCCACGCAGGTGCGTTTCACGCTGCGCCAGGGCGTCAAGTTCCATGATGGCTCGGCGTTCACTGCCGACGATGCCGTGTACTCGCTGCAGCGGGCCATGGCCAAGACCTCCAACTTCACACCCTACGTGCAGGGCATCAGCAAGGTCAACAAGGTCGATGCACAGACCGTTGACATCATCTTGTCGGCTCCCAACCCCGTGCTGCTGCGCCAGATGACCGAGTTGCGCATGATGAGCAAGGCCTGGGCCGAAAAGAACAAGTCCGTGGAACCCAAGGACATCAAGGGCACGGACGAGAATTTTGCCCACCGCAATGCCATGGGCACGGGTCCCTACACGCTCGACTCCTGGCAGCCCGACGTGAAGATGGTGTTCAAGCGCAACCCCAACTGGTGGGGCAAGATGGACGGCAACGTGACGGAGATCGTCTACACCCCCATCAAGTCGGCTGCGACCCGCATCGCCGCGCTGCTCTCGGGTGAGGTGGACATGGTGCTCGACCCCGCACCCCAGGACCTGGGCCGCCTGCGCCAGGACACCAACCTGAAGGTGATCGACGGCCTCGAAAACCGCACCATCTTCCTGGGCATGGACCAGTTCCGCGAAGAGCTGCCCGGCTCCAACGTCAAGGGCAAGAACCCGCTCAAGGATGTCAAGGTGCGCAAGGCGCTGTACCAGGCCATCGACACGGCCGCGCTGGAGCGCGTCACCCTGCGCGGCCTGGGCAAGCCCACCGGCACGCTCGTGGCACCGCAGGTGGCAGGCTACACCGAAGCCGTGGGCAAGCGCTTCCCCTACAGCGTCGATGCCTCCAAGAAGCTGCTGGCAGAAGCCGGCTACCCCGATGGCTTCGAGGTGGACTTTGCCTGCCCCAACAACCGCTACATCAACGACGAAGCCATCTGCCAGGCCGTGACCGCCATGTGGTCGCGCATCGGCGTGAAGGCCAAGCTGCGCACGCTGCCGCTGGTGACCTATTTCCCCATGATCCAGCGCTACGAAGCCAGCATCTACATGCTCGGCTGGGGCGTGCCGACCTTCGACGCGCTGTACAGCCTGCAATCGCTGGTGCGCACCGTGGGCCAGGGCGGTGACGGCAACTACAACGTGGGCCGCTACAGCAACCAGCGCATGGACTACCTGGTGGACCGCATCAAGGCCGAGACCGATGCCCCCGTGCGCACCCGCATGCTGACCGAGGCGCTGCAACTGTCCAACGACACCGTCTCGCACATTCCCCTGTATGACCAGGTGATCCCATGGGCCATGAAGAAGAACATCGAGGTCGTCCACCGCGCCGATAACCGCGTGGACATGCGTACGGTCAAGGTGAACTGATCTATCCTTGCAGAGGGAGGGCAAGGGCCTCAGGGGCCTTTGCTCTCCCTGGTTTTTTCGACACGATCCCCACGAGCGCCCCGCCACCAAAAGTGGCCAAGGCGTCCCATCGAATACACACTCGACTCTCTGATGCTTGCCTTTATTTTGCGCCGCCTGATCCAGGCCGTGATCGTCATGGTCGCCGTGGCCTTCATCTCCTTCATGCTGTTCCAGTACGTCGGAGACCCCGTGGTGTTCTTGCTGGGCCAGGACGCAACCCCCGACCAGATCCGAGAATTGCGCGTGGCGCTGGGCCTGGACAAACCTTTCTTCGTGCAGTTCGGCCACTTCCTCGTGAATGCGGCCCAGGGCGAATTCGGCCTGAGCCTGCGCCAGGGCGCCAAGGTCTCGCGCCTGATCGCCGAGCGCTTTCCCGCCACGCTGGAGCTGTCGCTGGTAGCGGCCGTGATGGCCCTGGCGATCGGCGTGCCCATGGGCGTGTACGCGGCCTTGAAGCGCGGCACCTTCACCAGCCAGCTGTTCATGACGCTGTCGCTGCTGGGCGTCTCGCTGCCCACCTTCCTGATCGGCATCCTGCTGATCCTGGTGTTTGCCGTGCACCTGGGCTGGTTCCCGAGCTTCGGTCGTGGCGAGGTGGTGCAGATGGGCTGGTGGAGCACTGGCCTGCTCAAGGCCAAGGGCTGGCACCACATCGTCCTGCCGGCGGTGACGCTGGCGATCTTCCAGCTCACGCTGATCATGCGCCTCGTGCGCGCGGAAATGCTGGAGGTGCTGCGCACCGACTACATCAAGTTCGCGCGCGCCCGGGGCCTGTCCAACCGGGCCATCCACTTCGGCCATGCGCTCAAGAACACGCTGGTGCCCGTGATGACCATCACCGGCCTGCAGCTCGGTGGCCTGATCGCCTTTGCCATCATCACCGAAACCGTGTTCCAGTGGCCTGGCATGGGCCTCTTGTTCATCCAGGCCGTGACCTTTGCCGACATCCCCGTGATGGCCGCCTATCTGTGCCTGATTGCCCTGATCTTCGTGGTCATCAACCTGGTGGTCGATCTGCTGTACTTCGCGGTCGACCCGCGTCTGCGCGTGGGCAAGGCGGGAGGCCATTGAAATGCAGGTGCCTCGACTCAAGGCGGGCGGCCGTGCCTTTGCGCACATCGCCCAGTTCCATCCGGAGCTGACGGCCCTGCGCCGCGACCTGCACGCGCACCCCGAACTGGGCTTCGAAGAGGTCTACACCGGTGCCCGGGTCAAGGAGGCGCTCAAGGTCTGCGGCGTGGACGAGATCCACGACGGCATCGGCCGCACCGGGCTGGTGGCGGTGATCCGCGGGCGCAGCACGGCCAGCGGCTCCATGGTGGGCCTGCGTGCCGACATGGACGCGCTGCCGCTCACCGAGCACAACGACTTTTCCTGGAAGTCCTGCAAGCAGGGCCTGATGCACGGCTGCGGCCACGACGGCCACACAGCCATGCTGGTGGGCGCCGCCCGCTACCTGGCCGAAACCCGCAATTTCGACGGCAAGGCCGTGCTGGTGTTCCAGCCCGGCGAGGAAGGCTTTGCCGGCGCCCGCGTGATGATGGAAGACGGCCTGTTCGAGCGCTTTCCCGTGCAGTCGATCTTCGCCATGCACAACTGGCCGGCCATGGCGCCCGGCACGGTGGGCCTGAACTCCGGCGCCATGATGGCGGCGGCCGACCGCATCACCATCGAGATCACCGGCCGCGGCGGCCATGGCGCGCACGCCTACCAGACGGTGGACGTGATGCTGGTGGCCGCGCACATCATCACCGCCGCGCAGACCATCGTCTCGCGCAACGTGCGCCCGCTTGATGGCGCGGTGGTCAGCCTGTGCGCCATGCAGGCTGGTGACCTCGGGGCCTTCAGCGTGCTGCCGGGCTCGGCCACGCTGGTGGGCACCGTGCGCACCTTCAATCCGCTGGTGCAGGAGATGGTCGAAAAGCGCCTCAAGGAGCTGTGCAGCGCGATCGCGCTGGGCTTCGGCGCCACGGCCACCGTGCACTACGAGCGCATCTACCCGGCCACCATCAATTCCGAGGACGAGGCGCTCTTCGCCGGCAACGTCGCCGAATCGCTGCTGGGCGCGGACCACGTGGTGCGCGACCTGGAGCCCAGCATGGGCGCCGAGGACTTCTCCTTCATGCTGCAAGACAAACCCGGGGCCTACCTGCGCATAGGGCAGGGCACGGGCGCCAGCGGCAGCGCGCTGCACAACAGCCGCTACGACTTCAACGACGACATCCTGCCGCTGGGCTCGGCACTGCATGCCAGCCTGATCGAGCAGGCCATGCCCCTGCCCACGCTCTGACGGAGCAGCAGGTGCCGGCGCCTTTTTCCCCTTGTACCGCCACCCCCCCTTTCACCCACCAGGAGCATTGCATGACATTCCAGAAAAAAATCGCCATGACGGCCTTGTTTGCCGCGCTGGCTGCATCCAGCGTGGTGGCCCATGCGCAGACCATCCGCGTGGCCAACCAGGGCGACTCGCTGTCCATGGACCCGCATTCGCTCAACGAATCGCTGCAGCTGAGCGTCACCGGCAATGTGTATGAGCCGCTGGTCGGCCGCAACAAGGACCTGAGCCTGGCCCCGGCCCTGGCCACCAGCTGGAAGCAGACCTCCCCCACCGTGTGGCGCTTCGAGCTGCGCAAGGGCGTGCAATTCCATGACGGCACCCCCTTCACGGCCGACGACGTGCTGTTCAGCTTCGCCCGCACCCAGGTCGAAGGCTCGGACATGAAGAGCTACACCAACGACTTCAAGGAAGTGCGCAAGATCGACGACCACACCGTCGAGATCGAAACCAAAAGCCCCTTCCCCATCCTGCCCGACGTTGTCTCGCTGGTGTACATGATGAGCAAGAAGTGGTGCGAGACCAACCAGGCCACCGTCCCCGTGGACCGCCGCAAGGGTGTCGAGAACGCCGCATCGTTCAAGGCCAACGGCACGGGTCCCTTCCGCCTGCGCGAGCGCCAGCCCAACGTGCGTTCGGTGTTCACGCGCAACGGCAGCTACTGGGGCAAGATCGAAGGCAACGCCACCGAAGTGGTGTTCACCCCCATCGGCAACGATGCCACCCGCGTGGCGGCCTTGCTGTCGGGCGAAGTGGACGTGATGGAGCCGGTACCCGTGCAGGACATCGACCGCGTCAACACCAGCGCCAACACCCGCGCCATCACCGGCCCCGAGCTGCGCACCATCTTCCTGGGCATGGACCAGAAGCGCGACGAGCTGCTGTATTCCAACGTCAAGGGCAAGAACCCCTTCAAGGACAAGCGCGTGCGCCAGGCCTTCTACCAGGCCATTGACATCGAAGGCATCAAGAAGACCGTGATGCGTGGTGCGTCCAACCCGTCCGCATTGCTGGTGGGCCCCGGCATCAACGGCTTCCAGCCCGATGCCAAGCGTCTGCCCTACGACGTGGAAGCCGCCAAGAAGCTCATGGCCGAAGCCGGCTATCCCAACGGCTTCGAAGTGTCGATGAACTGCCCCAACGACCGCTACGTGAACGACGGCCGCATCTGCCAGACCGTGGCTGCCAACCTCTCGCGCATCAACGTCAAGATCAACCTGCAGGCCGAGACCAAGGGCACCTACTTCCCCAAGATCCTGCGCCGCGACACCAGCTTTTACATGCTGGGCTGGACGCCTGCTACCTACGACTCGCACAACGCCCTCAATGCGCTGGTGGCCTGCGTGGACGACAAGGGCACGGGCCAGTTCAACCTGGGCTCGTACTGCAACCCCAAGGTGGACGAGCTGACCAAGAAGATCCAGTCTGAGACCGACAAGACCAAGCGCAACGCCATGATCAAGGAAGCCTTCGACATCCATGCTGCCGACGTGGGCACGCTGCCCCTGCACCAGCAGGCGCTGGCCTGGGGCGTGAGCAAGAAGGTCACGCTGGTCCAGCTGGCCGACAACTTCATGCCCTTCAAGTGGATGAGCATCAAGTAAGCCCGCTGCAGTTGACCGAGTTAGTGAGTTAGTTAGAGACGGACATTTCAGCAGACAGCCACCACGACCGCTACCCGCGCCGTGCGTGCTGTCTGCCCACTGGTTTCCCACAATGAAAACAACCCTTGCCCGCTGGTTTGACAGCGACGTTGGCTACAGCTTTCGCACATCGCCAATGGCCATCGTTGCGGCAGTGATCGCCCTGATATGCCTGTTCTGCTCCCTGTTTGCAGGATGGGTCGCCCCCCACAACCCCTTTGACCTGGCGACGCTGGAACTCGGCGACGCCCGGTTGCCCCCCGCCTGGATCGCGGAGGGCTCCATGAAATACCCCCTGGGCACCGACGACCAGGGGCGCGACATCCTCTCGGCACTGATCTACGGCGCCCGCATCTCCCTGGTGGTGGGCTTCGCCTCGGTTCTGCTGTCGGTGGTCGTCGGCGTGGCCTTCGGCCTGCTGGCCGGCTTTCGCGGTGGCTGGATCGACGCGGTGCTCATGCGCCTGTGCGACGTGATGCTGTCCTTCCCCGCCATCCTGGTGGCGCTCTTGATCGCAGGCGTCGGCCGGGCGCTGTTCCCCAACGCGCACGAGTCGCTGGCCTTCGGGGTGCTCATCATCTCGATCTCGCTGACCGGCTGGGTGCAGTACGCGCGCACCGTGCGCGGCTCCACCCTGGTCGAGCGCAACAAGGAATACGTGCAGGCTGCCCGCGTCACGGGCGTTTCGTCGCTGCGCATCATGCGCAAGCATGTGCTGCCCAACGTCATGGGGCCGGTGATGGTGCTCGCCACCATCCAGGTGGCCACCGCCATCATCACCGAGGCCACGCTGTCCTTTCTGGGCGTGGGCGCCCCGCCCACCTCGCCATCGCTGGGTACGCTGATTCGCATCGGCAACGATTACCTGTTTTCCGGTGAGTGGTGGATCACGGTGTTCCCCGGCGCCATGCTGGTGCTGATCGCCTTGTCCGTGAACCTGCTGGGCGACTGGCTGCGCGACGCACTCAACCCGCGCCTGCGTTGAACAAGAACAAGAACAAGAAAAGCGATATTCCCATGAGTCTTCTTGAAGTCAAAAACCTCGTAGTCGAATTCCCGAGCCGCCGCGGTACCCTGCGCGCCCTGGACGACATCTCCTTTTCCATTGCGCCCGGCGAGATCCTGGGCGTGGTGGGAGAGTCCGGTGCGGGCAAGTCGCTCACCGGCGCGGCCATCATCGGCCTGCTCGAACCGCCGGGCCGCGTGGCCTCCGGCCAGATCCTGCTGGAGGGCCAGCGCATCGACAACCTCAGCAACGACCAGATGCGGCACATCCGGGGGCGGCGCATCGGCGCCATCTTCCAGGACCCGCTGACCTCGCTGAACCCGCTGTACACCGTGGGCCGCCAGCTCACCGAGACCATCCTCGCCCACCTGCCCGTGAATGCCGCCGAGGCGCGCCAGCGCGCCATCGCGCTGCTGCAGGACACCGGCATCCCGGCTGCGGCCGAGCGCATTGACCACTACCCGCACCAGTTCTCGGGCGGCATGCGCCAGCGCGTGGTGATCGCCCTGGCCCTGGCGGCCGAGCCCAAGCTCATCGTCGCCGACGAGCCGACCACGGCCCTGGACGTTTCCATCCAGGCGCAGATCATCACGCTGCTCAAGAACATCTGCAAATCGCGCGGTGCCGCCGTCATGCTGATCACGCATGACATGGGCGTGATCGCCGAGACCTGCGACCGCGTGGCCGTGCTGTACGCCGGCCGCGTGGCCGAGATCGGCCCCGTGCACGATGTCATCAACAAGCCTTCCCACCCCTATACCAGCGGCCTGATGGCCTCCATCCCCGACATGGCGGTGGACCGTGAACGCCTGAACCAGATCGACGGAGCCATGCCCCGCCTCAACGCCATCCCCAAGGGCTGCGCCTACAACCCGCGCTGCCCCAAGACCTTCGACCGCTGCATGGTCGACCGCCCCGACCTGATGCCTGCCGGTTCCACCCGTGCGGCCTGCTGGCTGCACGCCCCTGCCACGGCGGAGGTGTCCGCATGAGCGCCGTGCCTTCCACCACCGCAAGCCCCGGCAAGCCGCTCGTGCAGGCGCACGACCTGGCCAAGACCTTCGACGTCTCCGCCCCCTGGCTCAACCGCATGATCGAGCGCAAGCCGCGCACCCTGCTGCATGCGGTGGACGGCGTGAGCTTCGAGATCGAAAAGGGCAAGACCCTGGCCCTGGTGGGCGAGTCGGGCTGCGGCAAGAGCACCGTGGCCCGCCTGCTGGTGGGCCTGTATGAGCCCACGCGCGGTGGCCTCACCTTCGACAACCAGGACGCCCACGCCGCGTTCAAGGGCAACGATGCGCGCGCCATGCGCCGGCGCATCCAGATGATCTTCCAGGACCCCTACGCCAGCCTGAACCCGCGCTGGCTGGTCGAGGACATCATTGGCGAGCCGCTGCGCGAGCACGGCCTGATCACCGACAAGGCCGAGCTCAAGCAGCGCGTGGGCGAGCTGCTGAAGTCGGTGGGCCTGTCGCCGCTGGACATGGTCAAGTACCCGCACCAGTTCTCGGGCGGGCAGCGCCAGCGCATCTCGATTGCGCGCGCCCTGGCCACCGAGCCCGAGTTCCTGGTGTGCGACGAGCCCACTTCGGCGCTCGACGTGTCGGTGCAGGCGCAGGTGCTCAACATCATGAAGGACCTGCAGCGCGAGCGCCACCTGACCTACCTGTTCATCTCGCACAACCTGGCCGTGGTGCGCCACGTGAGCGACCAGGTCGGCGTGATGTACCTGGGCCGCCTGGTGGAGCTGGCCGACAAGCACACCTTGTTCGACAACCCGCGCCACCCCTATACGCGCATGCTGCTCGACGCCATCCCCAAGATGCACGACACCGGCAAGGCGCGCACCCCCGTGCAGGGCGAGGTGCCCAACCCGCTCAACCCGCCACCCGGCTGCGCCTTCAACCCGCGCTGCCCGCATGTGAACGACCGCTGCCGCACCGAGCGCCCCCAGTTGCTGAACATCGGCGGCATCCGCATTGCCTGCCATGCGGTGGAAGAGGGGCGCATCCAGTAAGTGCTGGCACGCCGTGCCGGTGAATCAAAGGGCTTCTTCGGGAGCCCTTTCCAATGCAGGCCCGCTCCTGCGGCGCCGGTCTTTCAGGACCGCCCGGGTTGTGCAATCAGGTGCTCGCGCAGCGTGGCCAGAATCTCGTCGGACAGGGCTGGCCGCCCGGCGGCCGTGGCGCGCGCCAGCGCCAGGCCGCCGACCATGGTGGCCAGTATCTGCATGGCGCGCGCCCGGCCTTCGGCACTGGGCTCGCCGTGTTCCAGGCCCTCGAGCATGCGCGCGAAGCGGTCGATGTTGCGCTCGATCCCCTGCGCGAACACTTCGGACAATTCGCCCCCGGCCCGTGCAGCGTCCACCGCCAGCGCTGCAGCGGGGCAGCCCTCGCCCGGGTGGTCGCGGTGCTGCGGTGAGAGGTAGCTTGTCACCCGCGCGGCCAGGCCCGCGTCACCGCTGCCCATGTCCTTTTCCATGCCGTCCAGCGGTGTGATCGTCCAGTCGAAGGCACGTGCGCAGGCCTCGCGCACCAGCGCGTCCTTGTTCTCGAAGTGGCGGTACAGGCCGCCGTGGGTCAGGCCCGCATCGCGCGTGATGTCGGCCACTCCCACGCCCGACAGGCCATGCTCGCGGTACAGGCGCGCCGCTGCATCCAGGATGCCCTGGCGGTTTTCTGCGGCCCGCGCCTTCGAGACTTTCATGGTGGAAACCTCTTTTTGATGATGGTCGTACGCAAAATGCGCCAACACACTTATGATGACGCCCGCAATCATAAATGCGTGGCCTGCGCCGCGCACTGAAAGGGTAAGCGATGGTGAATGAACTCAAGGGAACCCAGGAACCGGGCCAGGGCATGCGCCTGCCGCGTGTGGTGATCACGGGCATGGGCCTGGTCTCGCCCCTCGGAGTCGGGGTGGAACTGGCCTGGCGCCGCCTGTTGGCGGGCGCCTCGGGCTTGCGCCGCCTGCCCGATGCGGTGGTGGAGGGGCTGGCGGCCAAGGTCGGTGGCGCGGTGCCCACGAAGGAGCAGGACCCCGAAGGCGGCTGGGACCCCGACACCGTCGCTAGTTCCAAGGACCAGCGCAAGATGGACCGCTTCATCCCCTTCGCCCTGGGCGCCGCACAGCAGGCTCTGGCGCAGGCCGGCTGGGCGCCGACAGCAGAGAGGGAGCAGCAGCGCACGGCCACCGTGATCGCCTCGGGCATAGGGGGCTTCGGTGCCATTGCCGAGGCCGTGCGCACCACCGACACGCGCGGTCCGCAGCGCCTGTCGCCGTTCACCATCCCGTCCTTCCTGGTCAACCTGGCGGCCGGCCAGGTCTCCATACGCCATGGGCTCAAAGGGCCCATCGGTGCTCCCGTGACGGCCTGCGCGGCCAGCGTGCAGGCCATTGGCGACGCCGCGCGCATGATCCGCTGCGGCGAGGCCGACATTGCCGTCTGCGGTGGCACCGAGGCCACCATCGACCGCGTGAGCCTGGGCGGCTTCGCGGCGGCCAAGGCGCTGTCCACCGGCTTCGCGGAGCATCCCGAGCAGGCATCGCGCCCCTTCGATGCGGGCCGCGATGGCTTCGTGATGGGCGAGGGCGCGGGCATGCTGGTGATCGAATCGCTGGAGCATGCGCTGGCGCGCGGCGCCACGCCGCTGGCCGAGGTCGTGGGCTATGGCACCTCGGCCGACGCCCACCACATCACCTCCGGCCCGGAGGACGGCGATGGCGCGCGGCGCGCGATGGAGATCGCGCTGGCCCAGGCGGGCCTGGCGGCCAGCGAGGTGCAGCACCTCAACGCCCATGCCACCTCCACCTACGTGGGCGACCGGGGCGAGCTCGCTGCCATCCGGCGCGTGTTCGGCACCGGAAAATCGGTAGCCATCGCCTCCACCAAGGCGGCCACGGGCCACCTGCTGGGGGCGGCCGGGGCCGTGGCGGCCATCTTCACCACGCTGGCCCTGCGCGACCAGATCGTGCCCGGCACGCTGAACCTGGAGCAGCCCGATGAACTGGCCGAGGGGCTGGACATGGTGGCGCTCAAGAGCCGCCCGATGGCGCTGGAGCATGCCATGCTCAACGGTTTTGGCTTTGGCGGAGTCAACGCGACCCTGGTGCTCAAGCGCTGGGCACCGGCCGCTGCGTAAGAGAAGGAAGTGCTACGCGTAACGTTTGGCGCGCAGGTTCTCTTTCATCTGCTGCAGGATGGGTTGCAGCGGCGCGCCGATGCGCAGGGCCACGCAGGTGGCCAGCACGTCGATGATGAGCAGGTGCATGAGCCGCGACACCATGGGGCTGTAGCGGTCGTAGCCTTCGGGGTGGTCGGCGGCCAGGTGGATCTGGCAGGTGCTGGCCAGTGGCGAGCCGCTGGCCGTGATGGCGATGGTGGTGGCGCCGTTCTTGCGCGCGATGTCGGCCGAATCCATCAGGTCGCGCGTGCGGCCCGAGTTGGAGATGATCACCAGGCAGTCACCCGGGCCGAGCAGGGTGGCGCTCATCACCTGCATGTGGCCGTCGCTGGTGGCGATGGACGTCACGCCCAGGCGGAAGAACTTGTGCTGCGCATCCTGGGCCACGATGCCCGAATTGCCCACGCCATAGAACTCGATGCGCCGCCCCGTCTTCCAGGTGGCGGCGATGGCTTCCGCGGCGCGCTCCAGCGCCACGGTGCTGGCGGCATTGCGGTACTGCAAAAAGGCAGCCACGGCGTTGTCCACCACCTTCACCAGCACGTCGCCGGTCTTGTCGTCGGCATCCACGCTGCGGTGGATGAAGGGCACGCCCTCGCTCACGCTGCCCGCCAGCTTGAGCTTGAAATCGGCCAAACCGTCATAGCCCATGCTGCGGCAAAAGCGCACCACCGTGGGCTTGCTCACATGGGCGCGCTCTGCCAGCTCGCGCACGGGCAGGCGCGCAAAGCTGCGCGGGTCGGCCAGCACGAGCTTGCCCACGCGCTGTTCGGCCGGGGCCAGGGAGGTCAGGGAGGCGGTGATGCGGTCCAGCATGTCAGCAGCCCCCGCGGCCACAGGCCGGACGGCGCCCGGTGCCGCAAGGTCCGGCAGGGCGCACAGGTGCGGGAGTTGATGCGTGTGTGTTCATGGAGGCCTGTATGACAGGAATTGATGGTAACTGGGTTCCATCAATTTTGGTAACTGCGGTTCACGCTCGGGCGTGAATCACAGGTCTCGTTATCCCGCTGGCCCTTGGAAACGGAGTTCACTACGATGTTTGTCATTAAACTGTCACAAATCAAACGACTCCAGAGAGACAACTCCATGCAGAAATTCCTCGTGGGTACCGCCCTTGCCCTGGCCGCCTCCGGCGCCATGGCCCAGAGCCAAGTCAACATCATCTGCTCCGTGCAGGCCGAGTGGTGCAACCTGATGTCCACCGTGTACGCCAAGACCACGGGCACCAAGGTCAACATGACCGCCAAGGGCTCGGGCGAGGCCCTGGCCCAGCTCAATGCCGAGAAGGCCAACCCCAAGACCGACATCTGGTTCGGCGGCACGGGCGACCCGCACCTGCAGGCGGCCGAGCAGGGCCTGACGCTCGAGTACAAGTCCCAGCAGCTGGCGCAGCTCTACCCCTGGGCGCAAAAGCAGGCGGCAGATTCCAAGTACCGCACCGTCGGCGTGTACTTGGGCCCGCTGGGCTTTGGCTACAACAAGGAGTTGCTGGCCAAGCGCAAGCTCAACCCACCCCAGTCCTGGGCCGACCTGCTCAAGCCCGAGTTCAAGGGCGAGGTGCAGATGGCCAACCCCGCCTCCAGCGGCACGGCCTACACCATGATTGCCACGCTGGTGCAGATCATGGGCGAGGAGAAGGCGTTCGACTACCTCAAGGCCCTGCACCCCAACATCAGTGCCTACACCCGCTCGGGTACGGCGCCGGTCAAGGCGGCGGCGCGCGGTGAAACCACAGTGTCCGTCAGCTTCGTGCACGATGTGACCACCGAGGCCGTGAACGGCTTCCCCGTGGGCTCGGTCACGCCCTCCGAAGGCACGGGCGCCGAGGTGGGTTCCATGAGCATCGTCAAGAACGGCCCCAATACCGAGGCGGCCAAGAAGTTCTACGAATGGGCACTCACGCCCGGGGGCCAACAGTTCGGCCTGGCTGCCAAGCAGTTCCAGCTGCCCAGCAACATGCAGGTGCCCAAGGACCCGCGCATGACCGATCCGGCCAAGATGAAGCTCATCAACTACGACTACGCCAAGTACGGCGCGAGCGCCGAGCGCCGCCGCCTGATTGCGCGCTGGGAAAAAGACGTCCAGAACGCCGGGCGCTGATGTCGGCGCACGCTTTGCAGGCACCGCCGGCCGGCAGGCCCGCAGTCAACCAGCCTTTGTGGGTGTGGCTGGCCCTCGGCCTCGCGGGCTATGTGGCGCTGCCCTGGTATGCCCAGCAGGACGCCAATGGCCTCACCGTGCTGGGCCAGGTCTTCAGCCAGGCGCAGACGGGCAGCGGCCTCATGCAGGCCGCTGCCTTCGGGCGGCCCTGGCTCTGGCTGGCGCTGCTGGGGTTGGTGATCGCCGGCTTCGGCGCATTGCTGCCCGCCGGGCGCAGGCAGGGCGGTTTCCTGGTGCTGGGTGGCGGCCTGGGCCTCGTGTCCCTGCTGGTCAGCGGCTTTGCCATCGGCGCACGCGGCTGGGCTTTCGATGGGCTCAATGCCAGCTTTGGCGAACTCACCATGCGCCAGCCCGGCGTGGGCTGGGGCGGCTTCGTGGTCCTCACGGCCCTGCTGGTGCTGGCAGCGTTCGGCGTGGCGCGGCGCGGCTACTTCAAGGGCGACCTGTTCGTGGCTGCGGCTGTGCTCGGCATGGGCAGCCTGCTGGCGCTGTTCATCGTGTTTCCGGTGCTCAAGGCGCTCAGTGGCGCCTTCTTCCTCGAAGACGGCCCGTTCTCGCTGGCCGTGCTGTGGGAGCGCGTGGCGCACGAGCGCAACTTTGGCCTCGCGTGCCTGGCAGGCGGGCAGCGCTGCGGCGTGGCCTGGAACACGCTGTTCCTGGGCCTCATGACGGCGGCCAGCACTACGCTGCTCGGTACCCTCATGGCGCTGATGGCCGAGCGCGCCTCGCGCCGCTATGCGCGGCCACTGAACATCGTGGCGCTGCTGCCCATCATCACGCCGCCCTTCGTCGTGGGGCTGGGGCTGATCCTGCTGTTCGGCCGCGCTGGCGTGTTCAACCAGTTCCTCGAATACGCCTTCGGCATCACGCCTTCGCGCTGGTTCTATGGCTGGCTCGGTGTGTGGGTGGCGCAGACCTTCGCCTTCACGCCGATTGCCTTCATGATCATGCGCGGCGTGGTGCAGGGCATTGCGCCCAGCCTCGAAGAGGCGGCGCAGACCCTGCGCGCCAGCCCGCACCAGACCTTCATGACGGTGACCTTGCCGCTGCTCAAGCCGGGCCTGGCCAACGCCTTCCTGGTCGGCTTCATCGAAAGCATGGCCGACTTCGGCAACCCCATCGTCGTGGGCGGGCAGTTCTCGGTGCTGTCCACCGAGATCTTCTTTGCCATCGTCGGGGCGCAGTACGACCAGGGGCGTGCGGCCTCGCTGGCGTGGATCCTCACGCTGTTCGCGCTGGCGGTGTTCGCCATCCAGCGCGCGCTGCTCGGACGGCAAAACTTCACCACCGTCTCGGGCAAGGGCGATGCAGGCATTGCCATGCCGCTGCCCACCGGCGTGCGCCGCGTGGTGCATTCGGTGGCGCTGCCGTGGATGGCCTTCACCCTCGTCGTCTACCTGTTCGCGCTAGCGGGCGGCTTCGTGCAGACCTGGGGCCGCGACTACACCGTCACGCTGAACCACTTCCGCACTGCGTTCAACGTGGAGTGGGGCGAGTTCGGTGTGGTCTGGGCCGGCACGGCCTGGAACTCGTTCTTCACCACCATCAAGCTGGCCGCGCTGTCGGCGCCGCTCACTGCCACGCTGGGTATCGGCATCGCCTGGCTGCTGGCGCGCACGGAGTTCCGGGGGCAGGGGCTGTTCGAGTTCTCGGCGCTGCTGGCCTTTGCCATCCCCGGCACCGTGTTGGGCGTGAGCTACATCCTGGCCTTCAACGTGCCGCCATTCGAGCTCACGGGCACGGCGCTGATCATCGTGCTGTGCTTCATGTTCCGCAACCTGCCGGTGGGGGTGCGCGCCGGCACGGCGGCATTCAAGCAGCTCGACCGCTCGCTCGACGAAGCCTCGCTGATGCTGCGCGCCGGCAGCGTGCAGACGCTGCGCCATGTGGTGCTGCCGCTGCTCAAGCCGGCCCTGGTGGCCGCGCTGGTCTACAGCTTCGTGCGCGCCATCACCACTGTGAGCGCGGTGATCTTCCTGGTCACGGCCGAGAACGAGCTGGCCACCACCTACATCATCGGCCGCGTGGGCAACGGCGACTATGGCGTGGCCCTGGCCTATTGCACGGTGCTCATCGTGCTGATGTCGCTGGCCATTGCCCTCATCCAGTGGCTGGTGGGCGAGCGCAAGTTGGGCCGGCGCTCCGGCGCGGCCGCCATGCCCGCCCCCCACTGAACCCATGCTGAATGCGGAGAGAAACGACACCATGAACAACAGCGGCGCGGGCATCGTGTTTCGCGACATCACCAAGCGCTACGGGACCGACGCATCTGCGCCCCTGGCGGTCAAGGGCATCAGCTTCGAGGTGCCGCGCGGCACGCTCACCACCATCCTGGGGCCCTCGGGCTGCGGCAAGACCACCACCTTGCGCATGATCGCGGGGCTGGAGTCGCCGACCTCGGGCGAGATCCTCATCGGCGGCAAGGACGTCACCACGCTTGGGCCCGCACAGCGCAACGTGAGCATGATGTTCCAGAGCTACGCACTATTCCCGCACATGAACGTGGTGGAGAACGTCTCCTACGGCCTGCGGATGTCTGGCCTGGCGAAAGACGTGGCGCGCACCAAGGCCGTGGATGCGCTGCGCGGCGTGGGGCTCGTGGGTTTTGACGACCGCCTGCCCAGCGAACTCTCGGGCGGCCAGCAGCAGCGCGTCGCCCTGGCGCGCGCCCTGGTGCTGGAGCCCGAGGTGCTGCTGTTCGACGAGCCGCTGTCCAACCTCGATGCCCGGCTGCGTCGCGAGATGCGCGAGGAGATCCGTGCGCTGCAGCAGCGCCTGTCGCTCACAGTGGCCTATGTCACGCACGACCAGGCCGAGGCCATGGCGGTGAGCGACCAGATCATCGTCATGGACCAGGGCCTGATCGCGCAGGCAGGCACGCCCCAGGCCCTGTACGAGACCCCACGCACCGAGTTCGTCGCGGGCTTCATGGGCGAGGCCATGCTGTTCCCGGGAATCGCCCTGGCCGATGGCACGGTACAGCTTGGCCCGCTGGCGCTTCGCCCGCGCACCGCGGCCGCGCCGGGCCCGGTGAAGGTGGCGGTGCGGCCCGAGGCCTGGAGCATCCAGCGCCAGGGGATGGGCCTGCTGCCGGCCACGCTGCGCAAGCGCGCCTACCTGGGGGCGGTGCACGAGTACACCTTCGACACCGCGCTCGGCAGCATCTTCGTCGCCTCGGCAGACCTCGACGACGTGCTGGCCGTGGGCGACCAGGTGCAACTGGGCCTGGGCGTGCATGGCGTATCGGTGGTTGAAAGTACAGGTGCCTGACACTGCGATGCGGAATAATGGGGGCATGAACCAACTCGACGCCCTCAAACAGTTCACCACCGTGGTTGCCGACACCGGCGACTTCAAGCAACTGGCCCAGTTCCAGCCCCAGGATGCGACGACCAACCCGTCGCTGATCCTCAAGGCCGTGCAAAAGACCGAGTACGCGCCACTGCTCACCGAAACGGTCGACAAGTTCCGCGATCGCCCGATGGACGAGATCATCGACCGCCTGATCGTGCGCTTCGGCCGCGAGATCCTGGCCACCATCCCCGGCCGCGTCTCCACCGAAGTGGATGCACGCCTGAGCTTTGACACGCAGGCCACCATCACCCGCGGCGAACGCATCATCGAGCTGTACCAGGCCGAGGGCATCCACATCGACCGCGTGCTGATCAAGGTCGCCGCCACCTGGGAAGGCATCCAGGCCGCTGAGAAGCTCGAGCAGCGCGGCATCCACACCAACCTCACCCTGCTGTTCTCGTTCTGCCAGGCCGTGGCCTGCGGCCAGGCCAAGGTGCAGCTGATCTCGCCCTTCGTGGGCCGCATCTACGACTGGTACAAGAAGCAGGCCGGTGCCCAGTGGGACGAAGCCGCGCGTTCGGGCGCCAACGACCCCGGCGTGCAGTCCGTCGCGCAGATCTACCACCACTACAAGCACTTTGGCATCGCCACCGAAGTCATGGGCGCGAGCTTTCGCAACACGGGCCAGATCACCGCGCTGGCCGGCTGCGACCTGCTCACCATCGCCCCCGACCTGCTGGCCCAGTTGGCGGCCAGCGATGCGCCGCTGGCGCCCGCACTCGATGCCGCAGCCGCCAAGGCGATGGACCTGCCGGCGGTGAACTACGACGAGGCGGGTTTCCGCTACGCGCTCAACGAAGACGCCATGGCCACCGAGAAGCTGGCAGAAGGCATTCGCGGGTTTGCCGTGGATGCGATCAAGCTCGAGAAGCTGATCCTGTCAGCATAAGCAGGTACATCCCCCTGAGGCGCTGACGCGCCTTCACCCCTTCTCTCGAATCGCTGTGCGATTCGGGAAGGGGGACACCACTAGCGCGGCGGGGCGGCCCTTGCGCAGTGGTTCTGGCCTGGGCCGCGCCAGTTGCGGCGTGCGGGCAGACTGCGCAGTCCGCGAAAACCCGGAGTCACTATTCAGGTTCGAGGCGCCGCCGCGCTGAGCGGCACCTTCAGGCCCACGCGCAGGCCGTGCGGCAGCACCGGGTCGACGAAGGTCTGGCCGGCGTGCTGCAGAGCGATCTCCTCCACGATGGACAGGCCCAGACCGCAGCCGCCGGGCTTGTCCGACCCGCGCCAGAAGCGCGCGAACATGTCGCGCAGGTGGGCAGGCTCCATGCCGGGGCCGTCGTCTTCCACCGCCAGGGTGGCCATGCCCGCACCCGCAATGTCCACCCGCACCGTCACGGTGGCGCCATGGCCTGCGTAGTGCAGGGCGTTGTCGATGAGGTTGTTCAGGGCCTCGCGCAGCAGCAGCGGGTGGCCTTGCACGGCCAGTTGTTCCTCGCCCTCGTAGCCCAGGTCCACGCCGCTGGCCACGGCGCGTGCGGCCCAGTCGCGGGCCACCTCGCGTGCCAGGGCTGGCAGGTCCAGCGTCTGCATGGCCACACTGCTTTCCGAGCGCGCCAGCTGCAGCAGTTGGTGCACCAGGTGGGCACTGCGCCTGGCGGCCGACAGCACCTTGTGCAGCCGCTCCTGGACGGCCGGCTCGCGGCTCTCGTGCAGCGCCAGCTCGGTCTGGCCGATCAGGCCGGCCAGGGGCGTGCGCAACTGGTGAGCCGCATCGTTGAGAAAACGCTTTTCCTTTTGCTGGCCGCGCGCCACGGTCTCCAGCAGGCCGTTGATGGTGCTGGCCAGCGAATGCACTTCCTGCGGGGCCGAGGTGAGCTCGATGGGCGGCAGCGGGTCGGCCGTGTTGTGCTTGCGTGCGCCGGCCTTCTCGATCTGCGCTTCCAGGCGCTTCAGGGGCTGCAGGCCGCGCAGCACACCGGCATACACCACGGCACTCAGCGCCAGGCCCATCAGGCCCATGGGCAGCAGCATCTGCGCGAGCAGTTCCTGTGCGATGCGCTCGCGCACCGTGAGGCTTTGCGCCACCTGCACGCGCAGGCGCTGGCGCGTCTGTGGCGTGCCGTAGTCCACGTCGAGCAGCGCCACGCGCACCGGGCGGTCATCTACATGCGCCTGGTACAGAAAGGGTTCGCCCACGTCCACGCTCACCGGCGGGGGCGGGGGCAACTGGGCATTGCCCAGCAGGAAGCGACCGGGCGGCGAAGACACCATGTAGGTGAGGCGGTCGGCCGGGTCCTGCTCCAGGATGTCCTGCGCTGCCTTCGGGAAATCGACCAGCAGGCCGTCGCCGATGGGCTTGATCTGCCGCGCCAGTGCGCGCACCGACTGGGTCAACGTCTGGTCGATCCCTTTCTCGCCGTTCTGCAGCGCGATGCGCCAGGCCAGAAAACCGCCCGAGAGCCACAGCACGAGCTGCGGCAGCAGCAGCCACAGCAGCAGCTTGCGTTGCAGGGAGACGCCGGGAATCGGGCGCATCATGGTCATCCGGGGGTGGGCACGAGCGCGGCGGTCGCGTTCATTCCGCAGGCTTGGCCAGCATGTAGCCCAGCCCGCGGATGTTGCGGATCACCAGGTTCGATGCATCGAGTTTTCTGCGCAGTCGGTGCACATACACCTCCAGCGCATTCGAGTTGAGCGGGGCTGCTGCGGCCTGCCCGGGCTCGGGCGGGCCCGCGCGCCAGGCGGCGAGCACATCGTCGCGCGTGACCACTTCGCCGCAGCGGTTCACCAGCAGCTCCAAAAGCTCCCATTCGCGCTGCGTGAGCTCCAGCGGCTCGCCGCCGAGCACCGCGCTGCGGTTGCCATGGTCGATCTGCAGGCTGCCGATGGCCGTGCTCGGCCCCCCTGAGGCGCTGCTGGCCTGCGTGAACGCGGGCTGCCGCGCGCGGCGCAGCATGGCCTGCAGGCGGGCCTGCAGCTCCTGCATGTTGAAGGGCTTGGTGATGTAGTCGTCGGCCCCGGCGTTCAGGCCGTGGATGCGGTCGTCGATGCCGTCGCGTGCGGTCAGAATCAGCACCGGCAGGCCGGCAATGTGGGTGCGCGCCCAGGTCAGCAGCTCCATGCCGTCCGCGCCGCCCGGCAGCCCCAGGTCGAGGATGATGCCGTCCACCGCCTGGCCCTGCAGCAAGGTGGTGGCCTCGGCCACACTGGAGGCGGTGTACACGCTGAACTCCAGTTGCTGGAGCTGGCCCGTCAGTGCGTCCAGCAGCAGTGCATCGTCTTCGACTATCAGGATGGTGGGCATGGATAGAGGATAACAAAGGGCATTGCGGCGAGCCTGTCGCAGGAGCGCACAGCAGGGAAAGCACCGAGACGCAGGAAAACAGGGTGGTAATTCGATAACAGCCAAATTCCATTGGCACGTAACCCACACACTCGGGAAAGCCCTGATATGTTCATTAATTATTGTAATTAAAGTACCGACTGCGCTGAACGCCACCGGTAAGCCGGCGCACAAAACGGATTCACACAAACGAGGAGACAAGGGTATGTGGAAGTTGACACAAGTCGCCGCCGTCGCGGCGGTTCTGGCGGCATCGGCGTCCGCCGGTGCAGGGGAAGTGGAGGTCCTGCACTACTGGACTTCGGGCGGAGAAGCCAAGTCGGTGGCCGAACTCAAGAAGATCATGCAGGGCAAGGGCCACACCTGGCGTGACTTCGCCGTGGCCGGCGGCGGTGGCGACAGCGCCATGACCGTGCTCAAGAGCCGCGTGATCTCGGGCAACCCGCCGTCCGCAGCCCAGACCAAGGGCCCGGCGATCCAGGAATGGGCGTCCGAAGGCGTGCTGGCCAACATGGACGCACTGGCCAAGGCCGAGAAGTGGGACGACCTGCTGCCCAAGGTGGTCGCCGACATCATGAAGTACAAGGGCGCCTATGTGGCCGCCCCGGTCAACGTGCACCGCGTCAACTGGATGTGGGGCAGCTCCGAGGCCCTGAAGAAGGCCGGCGTTGCCGCCATGCCCAAGACCTGGGACGAGTTCTTTGCCGCAGCCGACAAGCTCAAGGCCGCAGGCCTGGTGCCCGTGGCCCACGGTGGCCAGAACTGGCAGGACTTCACCACCTTCGAATCCGTGGTGCTCGGCGTCGGTGGTCCCAAGTTCTACCAGGACGCGCTGGTCAAGCTCGATGACAAGGCCCTCAACAGCGACACCATGAAGAAGTCGCTCGAGACCTTCCGCCGCATCAAGTCGTACACCGACCCGGGCGCTCCCGGCCGCGACTGGAACCTGGCCACGGCCATGCTGATCCAGGGCAAGGCGGGCTTTCAGCTGATGGGCGACTGGGCCAAGGGCGAGTTCCTGGCGGCCAACAAGGTGCCGGGCAAGGACTTCATGTGCGCCGCAGCACCGGGCACGACCACGTCGTACACCTTCAACGTGGACTCGTTCATCCTGTTCAAGCTCAAGGATGCTTCCGCCCAGAAGGCGCAAAGCGACTTGGCCAGCTCCATCATGAGCCCCGAGTTCCAGGAGGTGTTCAACCTCAACAAGGGCTCCATCCCGGTGCGCGCCGGCCAGAAGATGGACAAATTCGACGACTGCGCCAAGGCCTCCGCCAAGGACTTCGCCGACACCGCCAAGAGCGGCAGCCTGCTGCCCAGCGTGGCCCACGGCATGGCGATTGCGCCCGCCACGGAAGGCGCCATCAAGGACGCCGTCAGCCAGTTCTGGAATGACGACAAGGTGAGCGTCGCCGACGCCATGAAGAAGATCGCGACCGCCGCGAAAACCAAGTAAACCAACACTGAGGGATCCCATCATGATGAAAAGAAACCGCCTCACGGCGGTGGCTTTGGCCGCCGCATGCGCGATGAGTAGTGCCATGGCAATGGATGTTGCCGGCTTCGAGTTCAACGGTTACTCCCGGGGTGGCCCGGTGTTCAACCACTCCGACGGCGTCAAGGGCAACCTGGCCCTGGGCGGCGAGCTGCAGAAGTACCGCCTGGGCAACGAAGGCGACAACGGCATCGAAGTCAACTTCGCCCGCAGCTTCGAGGCTGGCGGCATCAAGTGGAAGCTGAACTACATGCCCGCCAAGTGGGGCAGTGGCGACATCAGCACCGAGCAGGCCTACGTGGAAATGAGCGGCTTCTCGTTCTCTCCCGAAGCCAAGTTCTGGGTCGGTCAGCGCCGCCTGCGTATCCAGGACGTGCACATCGTCGACTACTTCCTGCTGAACTACGGCGACAACGTCGGTGCTGGCGTGACCGACGTGCCGATCGGCGGCATGAAGCTCGGCGTGGGCTTGTTCAGTGGCGACAAATTCGATGGCAACCTGCCCAACGACGTCAAGGCCCAGCGCCTGAATGTCGACTTGTCCGAGATCAACACCAACCCGAACGGCAAGCTGCGCGTGCTGCTGACGGCGGTGGGCGGTAAGAACCAGGTCAACGGCGGCTCGGGCTCGGGCCTCTCGCTGATGCACACGCAAAAGGACTTCCTGCTGTCGGGCGTGAGCAATACCCTGTACCTGCAAGGTTCGCGTGGCCATGCCCGCATCGATGGCGAGTTCGAGGCCATCGACGGCACCCGTGCCGGCCGGCGTTCCACGCGCATCGCCGACTCCATCAACTGGCAAAGTGGTCCCTTCGGTGGTCAGGCTCTGATTGGCTACCAGACCAACAAGACCGACCTGACGAATGTGGAGACCAAGGACTTCTCGCTGGGCGGACGCGGCTCGTACGCCATCACGCAGAACTTCAAGGCCCTGGCCGAAGTGTCGACCACCACGCGCAAGGGGACCGGTCCCGACCAGCGCCTGAGCAAGGTGACGCTGGCTGGCGCCCTGGCCATGAACGAGGACTTCTGGTCGCGCCCCGAGCTGCGTCTGTACGTGACCAAGGCCAACTGGAACCAGGCCGCCGCCGTGGCGAACGCCGCGACCTTCGGCGCCAATGGAAAGACCTCGCGCACTCTGGTGGGTGTGCAGTATGAGATCTGGTGGTAAGGAGGGAGTGAGTGTGAAAGCGAGTTAAGTCAGAGGTGACTTTGTTCTTGGGGGGCACTCCCTGTGTGCCCCCTTTTTTTCTTGTTGTTTTTCCTGTTGACGTGTTGATGGTCGGCGTGGCCGTCGCCCATGTCCCAGCAAGCGTATGCACCCGATTCCTCTTTTGCAATGACGACCAAGAACTCCTTTGAATCCTGGCTGCCCAAGCTGGTCGTGGCACCGGCCTTCGTGCTGGGTTTTGCCTTCATCTACGGCCTGATGGTGTGGAACGGGGTGCTGAGCCTTTCCGCATCGCGCATGCTGCCCAACTACGAATGGGCGGGCCTGGCGCAGTATGAAAAGCTCTGGGAGATGGACCGCTGGTGGGTCGCCCTCAAGAACCTGGGCATCTTCGGCGTCGGCTACGTGGGTGGCTCCCTTGCCATCGGCGTATTGCTGGCCGTGCTGCTGGACCAGAAGATACGCGCCGAAGGCGCGCTGCGCACCATCTACCTGTACCCCATGGCACTGTCGTTCGTGGTCACGGGCACGGCATGGAAGTGGCTGCTCAACCCGGGACTGGGCATCGAAAAAATGGTGCGCGACTGGGGTTTTCCCAATTTTGAATTCGGCTGGCTGGTGGACACCGAGATGGCCATCTACTGCGTGGTGATCGCCGGCATCTGGCAGAGCGCGGGCTTTGCGATGGCGCTGTTTCTGGCCGGCCTGCGCGGCATCGACGACAGCATCATCAAGGCCGCCCAGGTCGATGGCGCCTCGCTGCCGCGCATCTACTGGCGCATCGTGCTGCCGGCGCTGCGCCCGGTGTTCTTTTCCACGCTGATGGTGCTGTCGCACCTGGCGATCAAGAGCTTCGATCTGGTGATGGCGCTCACGGCCGGCGGGCCCGGCTATGCCACCGACGTGCCCGCCACCTTCATGTACACCATGTCGTTCTCGCGCGGCCAGATCGGCTTGGGCGCGGCCAGCGCCACCATGATGCTGGCCACCGTGGCTGCCCTGGTCATCCCCTACCTGTACAGCGAATTGCGCAGCAAACCCCATGACCGCTAAGCCCTCCTTTTTTCCTTCCATGGGCCGCCTGCTGGTCTATGCGGTGCTGGCCCTGGCCACCGCCTTCTTTCTGCTGCCGCTGTACGCGATGCTGGTCACCTCGTTCAAGGATGCCGAGGAGATCCGCAGCAGCTCGCTGCTGGCGCTGCCCGCTGCGCTCAACCTGTCTTCCTGGAGCACGGCGTGGTCCAGCGCCTGCACGGGGGTCGATTGCAACGGCCTGCGCCCCTTCTTCTGGAACTCGGTGGCCATGGCTGTGCCGGCCGTGATGGTCTCCACCGTCTGGGGTGCGCTCAATGGCTATGTGCTCAGCCTGTGGAAGTTCCGCGGCAGCGATGCGCTGTTCGGCATGCTGTTGTTCGGCGTGTTCATGCCCTTCCAGGTGGTGCTGCTGCCCATGAGCCAGGTGTTGGGCTGGCTCGGGCTGTCCAGCTCCATCACGGGCCTGGTGATGGTGCACTGCCTGGCGGGCCTGGCCGGCACCACGCTGTTCTTTCGCAACTACTACGCGGCGATACCGAAGGAGCTGGTGAACGCGGCGCGCATGGATGGCGCGAGCTTCTTCCAGATCTTCTGGCGCATCGTGCTGCCGCTGTCCACGCCCATCATCATGGTCACGCTGATCTGGCAGTTCACCAACATCTGGAACGACTTCCTGTTCGGTGTGGTCTTCTCGGGCACCGACTCCAAGCCCGTGACGGTGGGCCTGAACAACCTGGCCAACACCAGCTCCAGCGTGAAGGCCTACAACGTGGACATGGCGGCCGCCATCATCGCGGGCCTGCCGACCATGGTGATCTACGTTCTCGCAGGCAAGTTTTTTGTGCGCGGCCTGACGGCTGGCGCGGTCAAAGGTTAGAGGTAAGAAATCATGGCGTCTTCATTGGACATAGTGGGCATCAACAAGCGCTTCGGCAAGGGTGACAAGAGCGTGGAGGTGCTGCGCAAGATCGACATTCACGTGGCACCGGGCGAGTTCCTGATCCTGGTGGGGCCCTCGGGCTGCGGCAAATCGACCCTGCTGAACATCATCGCGGGGCTCGATGAGCCGACCGAGGGCGAGATCCGCATCGCCGACAAGAACGTGGTGGGCATGCCCCCGCGCGACCGTGACATCGCCATGGTGTTCCAGAGCTATGCGCTGTACCCCACGCTGAGCGTGGCGGACAACATCGGCTTTGCGCTGGAGATGCGCAAGATGCCCAAGCCCGAGCGCAAGAAGCGCATCGACGAGGTAGCCGCCATGCTGCAGATCACCCATCTGCTGGACCGCCGGCCCAGCCAGCTGTCAGGCGGGCAGCGCCAGCGCGTGGCCATGGGCCGGGCCCTGGCGCGCCAGCCGCAGCTGTTTTTGTTTGACGAGCCGCTGTCCAACCTTGACGCCAAGCTGCGCGTGGAGATGCGTGCCGAGATCAAGCGCCTGCACCAGGCCAGCGGCATCACCAGCGTCTACGTGACGCACGACCAGGTCGAGGCCATGACGCTGGGCTCGCGCATTGCCGTGATGAAGGGCGGGGTGGTGCAGCAACTGGGCACGCCCGACGAGATCTACAACCACCCGGCCAACACCTATGTGGCGACCTTCATCGGTTCGCCCACCATGAACCTGCTGCGCGGTACGCAGGCGGCCGGTCACTTCGCCATCCAGGGCGTGTCGCTGGACCTGGCGGCCCCTCTGGCCGCCCCCGAGGTGCTGCTGGGCGTGCGCCCCGAGCACCTGGTGATGCAGGACAGCTCGCCCTGGCGTGGCGAGGTCAGTGTGGTCGAGCCCACCGGCCCCGACACCTACGTGATGGTGGACACCGCCGCCGGCAGCATGACGCTGCGCACCGACGCGCAGACGCGCGTGAAGCCCGGCGACCGCGTGGGCCTGGCCGTGGCGCCAGCGCACGCGCACTGGTTCGACACCGGTACCGAGCAGCGCATCGCCTGATCCCGCAAGGCGGCAACCCCCGCCTGCCTTCGGCCTCGCTGTATGGGGGCTTTGGCCCGGCTGCAGTGGGCGTTCTGGGTTAAAAACCTGTTTGCGTCGGCTCTGCCGTTTTCAGCCATCCAATTTCGGGTGAGCGGTCCGCTGCCTTGTGGTGGACGCTGCCCCATCGACCATGCCCGCAACACGCCTTCTCGCCGACATCGGCGGCACCAACATCCGCCTGGCCTGGCAGGCCCCGGGCGACGACACCTTGCACGACACGCGCGTGCTGCAGTGCGCCCAGTACCCCACGGTGGATGCCGCCATCCGCACCTACCTGGCCGAGGTGGGCATCGCCGCGCCGCAGGAGGCGGCCTTCGGCATTGCCAACCCGGTCACGGGCGACGCCATCCGCATGACCAACCACAGCTGGAGCTTTTCGCAGAAGGCGGTGCGCGAGGCCTTTGGTTTTGCGCGGCTGGTGGTCATCAACGACTTCACTGCGCTGGCCCTGGCGCTGCCCCTGCTCACGCCCGACCTGCTGCGCCAGGTGGGCGGCGGCCATGCCGTGCCGGGCGAGGCCATTGGCCTCGTGGGGGCAGGCACCGGCCTCGGTGTCTCGGGTCTGGTCTTCCCGCCCCACTCGCCGGCTGGCGTGCCGCTGTCGGGCGAGGGCGGGCACGTCACGCTGGCGGCCGACACGC
The DNA here is from genome assembly GCF_964253575.1 of Acidovorax sp. LjRoot118. Taxonomy (NCBI): domain Bacteria; kingdom Pseudomonadati; phylum Pseudomonadota; class Betaproteobacteria; order Burkholderiales; family Comamonadaceae; genus Acidovorax; species Acidovorax sp. LjRoot118. The sequence continues at coordinate 5,211,598 of NZ_CAXURB020000001.1, read as the reverse complement.
AGCACGAGTTCGACGTGCTGCGCGTGCTGCACGAGCGCTATGGCCATGTGTCGGCCGAGCGCGCCGTCTCAGGCGCGGGCCTGGTGGACCTGTACCACGCGGTGCGCACCGTGGCGCATGCCGGTGGCACCGAGGTCAGCTCGGCCGCGCAGGTGACCGAGATGGCCCTGCAGGCCAAGGACCCGCTGGCACTGCAGGCGCTGGACCTGTTCTGCGGCTTTCTGGGCAGTGTGGCCGGCAACCTGGCGCTCACGCTGGGTGCGCGTGGCGGGGTGTACATCGGCGGCGGCATGGTGCCGCGCCTGGGCGACTGGTTCGACCAGTCTTCCTTTCGCCAGCGCTTCGAGGCCAAGGGCCGCTTTGCGCCGTACCTGGCGTCGATTCCGTGCTGGATCATCGACCCGAGCGCCACCCCGGCGCTCTACGGGGCCTCGCGCGCGCTCGACATCGCGGGCGTCTGAGCCGTGGCGAGCCTGCCGCCGCTGGCGCTTGCGGGCGTGCACCATGTGGCCCTCATCGGCTCGGACTACACACGCTCCAGGCGCTTCTATACCGAGGTGCTGGGCCTGGCCGTGGTGAACGAGACGTACCGCGCCGAGCGCCATTCGTACAAGCTCGACCTCGCGCTGCCCGATGGCACGCAGATCGAGCTGTTCTCGTTTCCCGAGGCGCCGCCGCGCCCCTCCTACCCCGAGGCCTGCGGGCTGAGGCACCTCGCGCTGCGGGTGGGCGACCTCGACGCCAGCCTGCAGGCACTGGCCGCCCATGGTGTCGCGGCCGAGCCCGTGCGCATGGACCCGTTCACGGGTTGCCCCTTCACGTTTATTGCGGACCCCGATGGCCTGCCCATCGAACTGGTAGGCCCGCAGCCGGCATAGTCAGTCCTTTTTTGGAGAGGGCGATGCCGCGCAGGGAAACCTGGGCGGCATTTTTCATTGCGGCGTATGCACGACCGCTGCAGCATTGTTTTCAAAACTGGAACAGTCAGTTCGCGACTGGGTGGTTTCTCTTTGATCACCTGCGGCGTACAGTTCAACCCATCGATGAGCCGAACCCGCAAGGCGACTCACCGAACCCGGTTCGAAGTTGTTTTTGTCCCGGTTTTTATGAGCCGCTTCTTTTATTCAAGGATTTCATCATGAACACGACCGCACGCTTCCTCTCCATCGCCGCTGTTGCCGCTTTCGCTTCTTTCGGTGCCCAAGCCGACGAAGCCGATGCTTCGCAATTCGCCACCAAGTTCGAAACCAACCGCACCCGCGCCGAAGTGGCCGCTGAAGCCGCTACCGTGGCACAGACCCGCAGCATCGAGCCCGCTGGTTCGCGTGTGGTGACCTACAAGTCCACCGCCGACCGCGCTGCCGTGCGTGCCCAGGCTGCCGATGCCGTGCGCACCGGCCAGATCTCTTCCGGCGAAATCGGCGCTCTGTAAGCCGCCCCGGATTGAACTGACCCCCTACCCCCAATCAAATCAAGAATCGAGATCACCATGAACAAGACCGCACGTTTCCTCTCCCTGGCCGCTGTTGCCGCTTTCGTTTCCTTCGGTGCACAGGCTGACGAAGCCGATGCTTCGCAGTTCGCCACCAAGTTCGAAACCCAACGCACCCGTGCCGAAGTGGCTGCTGAAGCCGCCACCGTGGCACAGACCCGCAGCACCGAACCCGCTGGTTCGCGTGTGGTGACCTACAAGTCGACGGCCGACCGTGCTGCCGTGCGTGCCGCTGCTGCCGAGGCTGTTCGCACCGGCCAGATCCCTTCGGGCGAAATCAGCGCCATGTAAAGAATGCGGGCCTTCCCATGGTGGTGGTATCTCACGGTCGTGGGTGCCGCCACCATGTGGAAGTGTTTCCCCCCAATGCCGCAACCCGGCATGAATGACAAAAGGCTCCAACGGGAGCCTTTTTTCGTTGTGGGGCAGCGCGAGGAGCGTCAGACCTCCTCACTCCAGCAGTAGCCGTCGCGCGCGATCATCGCGCTGGCGGCGCTCGGGCCCCAGCTGCCGGCCGTGTAGGGCCGTGGGCCCAGTGCATCGTTGCGCCAGTGCTGCAGGATGGGTTCCACCCAGCGCCAGGCTTCCTCCTGCTCGTCGCTGCGCACGAAGAGGTTCAGGCGGCCGGCGATCACGTCGAGCAGCAGGCGTTCGTAGGCGCCCACGCGCTCTGTGCCGAAGCGCTGGTCGAAGTCGAGATTCAGGTACACCTGCGACAGGGCCGGTTCGGTCTGGTGCTGGGCGGCACCTTGGGCCAGCAGGTGCAGCTCCAGCCCGTCCTTGGGCTGCAGGTTGATCACCAGGCGGTTGGCTGCGCCGGCCGAGGTGCGGAAGATCGGGTGCGGCACGGGCCGGAAGTTGACCACGATGTGCGCGTCGCGCCCCGCCAGCCGCTTGCCGGTGCGGATGTAGAAGGGCACACCGGCCCAGCGCCAGTTGGAGATCTCGGTGCGCAGCGCGACAAAGGTCTCGGTGGTGCTGCCGGCGACCACGCCTTTTTCCTGCAGGTAGCCGGGCACGCTGGCACCGTGCGTCTTGCCGGCCACGTACTGGCCGCGGATCACGTGCTGGCCGATGGTCTCCACGCTCCAGGGCTTTAGCGACTGCAGCACCTTGAGCTTCTCGTCCCGGATGGCATTGGCGCTGGCGTTGATGGGCGGCTCCATGCCGATCGCGCACAAAAGCTGCAAGGCATGGTTCTGCACCATGTCGCGCAGGGCGCCGGTCTGGTCGTAGAAGGCGCCGCGCGTCTCCACGCCGAGTTCCTCGGCAATGGTGATCTGGATGTTGGCGATGGTTTCGCGCCGCCACAGGGGCTCGAACAATGCGTTGCCAAAGCGCATGGCGAACAGGTTCTGTACCGAGGGCTTGCCCAGGTAGTGGTCGATGCGAAAGACCTGCTCTTCCTTGAGCACGCGGCGCAGCGTGTCGTTGATGGCCTGGTTGGAGCGCAGATCGTGGCCCAGGGGCTTTTCGAGCACCACGCGGGTGGTCGGGCCGTTCAGGCCCACGGCAGCGATCTGCTCGCAGACATTGGTGAACAGGCTCGGCGCCGTGGCCACGTACATCACCACCGACTCGGCGTTGCGCTCGTGCAGCATGGCGGCCAGGCGGGCATAGTCCTGGGTTTGCGACAGGTCCATGCGCAGGTAGTGCAGCAGGGCGCCGAAGCGTGCGAACTCGTCGGGCGTGGGGCGCTTGGCCAGGTCCACGCCGTCGAAGCGCGACTGGATCAGGCTGCGGTATTGTTCATGGCTGAGCTCGTCACGGGCCACCGCGATGATGCGGCCCCCTTCGGGCAGCGTTCCGTGGCGGAACGCCTGGAACAGCGCCGGCATGAGCTTGCGCCATGCCAGGTCGCCGGTTCCGCCAAACAGGACAAGGTCAAAACTCATGGGGTCTCCGTATTCAGTGCATTGGTCGTCGTGCTTTCCCGCGAAATTGTAATCACGTTACATCGATTTGTGTAGGACAGAAGAGCAATTGGCGTTCCAAGCTGTGTCTGCAACAAAAAAGTACCAGGCTGTTTTGGTAATCAAGTTACTATTTCGCCGTTTTCCATTTTCCTGTCCAGGTAGCTCTCCCATGTCCCTTCGTTGTGACCAGACTCCCCAGTGGCCCGCGCTGCAGGCCTTGTTCCAGGCGCAAGGGCGCGCATTGGACCTTCGGCAGGCCTTCGCCGAGGATGGAGAGCGCTTCGCGCACTTCAGTCAGTCCGCCCCTGAGGTGTTCGCCGACCTCTCCAAGAACCTGTGGGACCGGCCCACCGAAGCCCTGTTGCTGGCCATGGCCGAGGCCTGTGGCCTTGCTGCACAGCGCGATGCCATGTTCGCGGGCCAGCCCATCAACCACACCGAAGGCCGGGCCGTACTGCACACGCTGCTGCGCCGCCCTGAGGGCCTGGCGCTGCCGGGTGACGGCCCGGATATCGCGCAAAAGCTGGCCGAGGTGCATGGCACGCAGGGCGCCATGCTGCAATACGCCGAGCAGGTGCGCGGCGATGCCGCCATCACCGACGTGGTGAACATCGGCATCGGCGGCTCGGACCTGGGGCCGCACATGGCGGTGCTCGCGCTCGATGCCTTTCGCGCTGCGGGCAAGCGCCTGCATTTCGTTTCCAACGTCGACGGGCACGAGTTGCATGGCGTGCTCCAGGGGCTCAAGGCAGAGAGCACGCTGTTTCTCATCGCCTCCAAGACCTTCACCACGGCCGAGACCATGGCCAATGCGCGCTCCGCGCTGGCCTGGTTCGGCGCAGAGGGCGGCAGCGACGTGGCACGCCACTTTGCGGCGCTGACCACCAACGTGGAAGCGGCAGGTGCCCTGGGCATCACCACCACCTTCGGCTTCTGGGACTGGGTGGGCGGGCGCTACTCGCTGTGGTCGGCCATCGGCCTGCCCATCGCCATCGCCATCGGTACGGCGGGTTTTCGCGAGTTGCTGGCTGGCGCGCATGCCATGGACGAGCATTTCCGCACCGCGCCGCTGGCCGCCAACCTGCCGGTGCGCCTGGGCCTGCTCGACCTCTGGTACCGCAACTTCCATGGTTTCACCAGCCGCTGCATTGCGCCCTACCATGCGGCACTGGGCCGGCTGCCGGCCTATCTGCAGCAGCTGGAGATGGAGAGCAATGGCAAGCGCGTGGGCGCCGACGGGCAGGAGCTGCCATACGCCACCTCGCCCGTGCTCTGGGGCGAGCCCGGCACCAATGGCCAGCATGCCTTCTTCCAGATGCTGCACCAGGGCACGGACGTGCTGCCGCTGGAGATCGTTGCCGTGCGCCAGGCGGCGCACCCGCTGCCGGGCCACCAGGACAAGCTGCTCGCCAACGCCCTGGCGCAGGCCCAGGCGCTGATGGTGGGCAAGGCCAGCCCCGAGGACGGGCACCGCCACTTTCCGGGCAACCGGCCCAGCACCTTCCTGCTGCTCGAGTCGCTGACCCCGGCATCGCTGGGCGCACTGATCGCGCTGCAGGAGCACCGTGTGTTCGTGAGCGGCAGCCTGTGGGGCATCAACAGCTTCGACCAATGGGGTGTGGAGCTAGGCAAGGTGCTGGCGCGCGACTTGGAATCGCGCCTGGCGTCAGGCGATGCTGCGGGGCTCGATGGCTCCACGGCAGGCCTGCTGGCGCGCCTGCGCGGCGGTTGAGCCGCAGCGCCGCGTTCACTGCATTTCACAACGAGGCGCTTCGAAGCGCCCAGGCCGCATCCGGCGGCCCAATGAGGAGACAAACCCATGACTGCACCGCAGCCGCCCGATTTCCGCTCGCCCGACTTCCTGCACGCGCACATCCGCCAGACCATGGCGTTCTACGAGCCCGTGGCCACCGATGCGGGCGGCGGCATGTACCACTTCTTCCTCGACGATGGCACCGTCTACGACGAGCGCACGCGCCATCTGGTGAGCGCCACGCGCTTCGTGGTCACGCATGCCATGTTGTTCAAGACCACCGGCGAGGCGCGCTACCGCCAGGGCGTGGAGCATGCGCTGCAGTTCCTGCGCACGGCCTTCCTTGACCCGGCCACTGGCGGCTACGCCTGGCTGATCGACTGGCATGGCGGCCACGCCACCTTGCTCGACGCCACGCGCCACTGTTACGGCATGGCCTTCGTGATGCTGGCGTATGCCCGTGCGCACGAAGCCGGCGTGCCCGAGGCGCGGCAGTGGCTGGCCGAGGCCTTTGATACCGCCGAGCAGCACTTCTGGCAACCGGTCGAAGGCCTCTATGCCGACGAGGCCACTCGCGACTGGGCCCTGGCGGACTACCGCGGGCAAAACGCCAACATGCACGCCTGCGAGGCGATGATCTCGGCCTTTCGCGCCACGGGCGAGCGGCGCTACATCGAGCGCGCCGAGTTGCTTGCGCAAAACATCTGCCAGCGCCAGGCAGCGTTGGCGGGCGGCTGGGTGTGGGAGCATTTCCGCGCCGACTGGTCGGTGGACTGGAACTACAACCGCCACGACCGCAGCAACATCTTCCGCCCCTGGGGCTACCAGATCGGCCACCAGACCGAATGGGCCAAGCTGCTGCTGCAGCTCGATGCGCTGGCGCCCGCGCCCTGGCACCTGCCGTGTGCCCGCTTCCTGTTCGATGCCGCGATGGACAAGGGCTGGGACACCGCCCATGGCGGCATCGTCTACGGCATGGCGCCCGACGGCAGCATCTGCGACGACGGCAGGTACCACTGGGTGCAGGCCGAGAGCATGGCCGCCGCAGCCGTGCTGGCCGTGCACACCGGAGAGCCGCGCTACTGGGATTGGTACGAGCGCATCTGGGCCTACTGCTGGCAGCACTTCGTGGACCACGAGCACGGTGCCTGGTTCCGCATCCTCGACGGGCGCAACCTCAACCACACGCGCGAGAAGAGCAATGCCGGCAAGGTCGATTACCACAACATGGGCGCCTGCTACGACGTGCTGCTGGCGCTGGGCGCGCAGCGCGCACCCTGAGCACGGGTCTTACATCGCCGCGCTGGCCTGGAAGAAGTTCACGGGCAGGCCCGGCACTTCGACGGGCAGGCTGAACAGCGAGCCCGCCGGAATGGCCGCATCCAGTTCCGCTTGCGGCCGGCCGGCGCGCGCCGAGGTGATGTACAGCGTGCGCAGGTCGTCGCCGCCAAAGCAGACCATGGTGGGGCATTGCACTGGCATGGCAACGCGCTGCAGCACCTGGCCTGCGGGAGAGAGCTGCAGCACGCAGGCACCCTCGTACATGGCCACCCAGTAGTTGCCCTGCACGTCCACGGCCGCGCCATCGGGGCGGCCGCCATAGGGCTCGCCCGCCACCTTGGGCGGGAAGGTCGCCCACGGCGCACGGCTTTCGATGCTGCCGGTGGCGGCATCGAACGCAAAGCGGTCGATGCGGTGCTCGGGTGTGTTGGACCAGTAGAGCCAGCGGTCGTCCGGGCTGAAGGCCAGGCCGTTGGCGGTGAAGTTCTCGCCCGCCATCTTCTGCACCCGAAAGCCGCCGGGCGCCGCCTCCAGCCGCCACAGTGCCGCGTCGGGCGCCGTGCGCGGGCTGATCACCGACCCAGCCCAGAACCGGCCCGCCGAATCGCAGCGGCCATCGTTCAGGCGCAGCACGCGGGTGTCGTGCACATCGCCGGGCAGCAGCGCCAGGCAGGTGAGGGCACCGCTGGTGGTGTCGAGCAGGTAGAAACCATCCCGTAACCCGATTACTAGTTTCTTGCCTGCCACAGGGGCGCAACAGCCCGGTTCGGAGGGCATGTCCCAGGTGCGCAGTTGCGCGCTGGCCGGCGCCCAGGCGTTCACCCGCTTTCCTTGGATGTCGCACCAGTAAAGGGATGTTTCATGGGGATGCCAGAACGGCGATTCGCCCAGTTCCGAGGGCGGCAAAAGCAGGGTCTGCAGGGACATTGGCTTGATCCGGGGTGGTTATCGAGTTACATTCTAGAGGCTCCCGTTGGAGCTGTAATCTCTTTTCCCCACTATCCAAATCCACCCCCGATGGAGCATCGCATGCATTCAGTCGTATCGCGCGTGACGGCCCGCATCATCGAGCGCAGCAAGGACACCCGCGCCGCCTATCTGGCCATGGTCGACGCCATGGTCCAGCGCAAGCCGCCGCAGGACCGCATGGGCTGCGCCAACCTGGCCCATGCCTATGCGGCGCTGCCGGGCTCTGAAAAATTCAAGGTCACGGTCGAGAAGGCGCCCAACATCGGCATCGTCACGGCCTACAACGACATGCTGTCGGCCCACCAGCCCTACCAGAGTTACCCGGCGCTGCTGCGCGACGAGGCCGCGCGCCACGGTGCCATGGCCCAGGTGGCCGGCGGCGTGCCCGCCATGTGCGATGGCGTGACGCAGGGCACACCCGGCATGGAGCTGTCGCTGTTCTCCCGGGACGCCATTGCCATGGCCACTGCGGTAGCGCTGTCCCACGACGTGTTCGACGGCGTGCTGCTGCTCGGCGTGTGCGACAAGATCGTGCCGGGCCTGCTGATCGGTGCGCTGCACTACGGCCACCTGCCCTGCGTGTTCGTGCCCGCCGGCCCCATGGGTTCGGGCCTGCCCAACAAGGACAAGGCCAAGGTGCGTGAGCTCTACGCGCAGGGCCTGGTCGGCCGGGATGAGCTGCTCAAGGCCGAATCGGCCGCGTACCACAGCCCCGGCACCTGCACCTTCTACGGCACGGCCAACAGCAACCAGATGCTGCTCGAGGCCATGGGCCTGCACGTGCCCGATGCGGCGTTCACCCCGCCAGGGACTGGTGAGCGCGAGGAATTCACGCGCCAGGCCATGCGCACCGTGCTCGACATCGGCAAGCGCGGCAAGCGCTTCACGCCCATCGCGCATGTGGTGGACGAGCGCTGCATCGTCAACGCCATGGCCGCGCTGCTGGCCACGGGGGGCTCCACCAACCACCTGATCCACTGGGTGGCGATCGCGCGCAGCGCCGGCATCCTGATCGACTGGACCGATTTCGACGACCTGTCTTCCGTGGTGCCGCTGCTGGCCCGCGTCTACCCCAACGGCGATGCCGACGTGAACCAGTTCCAGGCCGCGGGCGGCCCGCCCTGGATCCTGCGCGAGCTGCTGGCCAACGGCCTCATGCACCCTGACGTGCTGAGCGTGAACGAGGGCGGCATCGCGGCCGGTGGTGCGCCGGCGCCCGCCACTTCGGGCGACCTGGCCGTGCTGCGCCCGGTGGTCGAGCCGTTCTCGCCGACGGGCGGCCTGCGCCTGCTGCAGGGGCGCCTGGGCCGTGCCGTGATCAAGGTTTCGGCCGTGCCGGAAGACCGCCACATCATCGAGGCGCCTGCGCGCGTGTTCGACTCGCAGGAGGAGTTGCTCGCGGCCTTCGCTGCGGGCGAAGTGCAGCAGGACATGGTGGCCGTGGTGCGTTTCCAGGGCCCGCGCGCCAATGGCATGCCCGAGCTGCACAAGCTCACGCCGCCACTGGCCGTGCTGCAGAACCAGGGCTTCAAGGTGGCGCTGGTGACCGACGGCCGCATGAGCGGTGCCTCGGGCAAGGTCCCGGCCGCCATCCACGTGACGCCCGAGGCGCTGGGCGGCGGCCCGCTGGCCAAGGTGCGCGACGGCGACCTGCTGCGCGTGGACGCCGTGGCGGGCACGCTCGACGTGCTGGTGGACGATGCCGAATGGGCCGCGCGCACCCCTGACGAATGCAAGGCGCCCGTGGCCACCGGCTTCGGGCGTGAACTGTTTGCCAACTTTCGCCGCCATGCGGGCGGCGCTGAACAAGGAGCCTGTACATGGCTGTGAATGCCTCAACCCCCGCCCTGAACCCCCTCGAGATCGCCAGCTACGGCCCGGTGATCCCGGTGATCGTGATCGACCGTGTCGAAGACGCGATCCCGCTGGCCGAGGCCTTGCTCGCCGGTGGCGTCAAGGTGCTCGAGGTCACGCTGCGCACGCCCGCAGGCCTGCCCGCCATCGAGGCGATTGCTCGCCAGCTGCCCGAGGCCGTGGTGGGCGTGGGCACCGTGCTCAATGCCGAGGATGCGCGCCGCGCGAGCGAGGCCGGTGCCCGTTTTGCCGTGAGCCCGGGCTACACCTCGGCAGTCGGCTCGGCCTGCAAGGGGCTGAACCTGCCCCTGCTGCCGGGCGTGGCCACCTCCAGCGAGATCATGCAGGCGCTGGCCGATGGCTTCCAGTTCCTCAAGCTCTTCCCGGCCGAGGCCGTGGGCGGCATCCCGCTGCTCAAATCCTGGGCCAGCCCGTTCGGCCAGGTAAGTTTTTGCCCCACCGGTGGCATCACCAATGCCACGGCGCCGAATTACCTGGCGCTGCCCAATGTGCGCTGCGTGGGCGGCTCGTGGCTCACGCCGGCCGATGCCGTGCGCTCGGGCGACTGGGCGCGCATCACGCAGCTGGCGCAGGCCACGCAGGCGCTGCGGCAAGCCAGCTGAAGAAAGCCGGTTTCGATCGCTGCCCGCGGCGTGCTTTGGGGAGGTCATCCTTGCCGCTTATCATGGAGAGGGGCATTCGCTCCGCAACAGCAAGTACTCAACATTTCACCAAGAGAGGGCTTCTCCATGGATTTTGCTCAAGCTATCAAGTCGTGCTTCAGCCAGTACGCGGGCTTCACCGGCCGGGCGCCGCGCTCGGAGTTCTGGTGGTTCGCCCTGTTCCAGATTCTGGTGCTGCTGGTTACCGCCTTCATCAGCGAGATCGCCTACGCCATCGCGGCGCTGGCGCTGTTGCTTCCCGTACTGGCCGTTGGCGCCCGCCGGCTGCATGACATTGGCCGTTCGGGCTGGTGGCAACTGCTGTCGCTGACTGGCATCGGCGGCCTGGTGCTGCTGTACTGGTGGGTGCAGCCCAGCGGAGAGTGATCGATTCCGCATGAGGGATGTCAGCGCGCGGTACCAGAACCGCGCACCATGAAAAAAGCCCGCAGACCGTAAGGCCTGCGGGCTTTTTGCTGGTTGGCAGCGCAGTGAACGGGTCACTGCGCCGGGCCGGGCAATTACATGCCCATGCCGCCCATGCCACCCATGCCGCCCATGTCAGGCATGCCGCCGGCACCGGCTTCATCCTTGGGGGCTTCAGCAACCATGCACTCGGTCGTCAGCAGCAGCGATGCCACGGAGGCAGCGTTTTGCAGGGCCGTGCGGGTCACCTTCGTGGGGTCCAGAATGCCCAGTTCGAGCATGTCGCCGTAGCTGTCGTTGGCAGCGTTGAAACCGAAGTTGCCCGAACCGGCCAACACGGCGTTCACCACCACGGAGGCTTCGCCGCCGGCGTTGTTCACGATTTCGCGCAGAGGCGCTTCGATGGCCTTGAGCACCAGCTTGATACCGGCTTCCTGGTCAGCGTTGTCACCTTTGACGCGGTCGCCCACGGCTTGCTTGGCACGCAGCAGGGCCACGCCACCACCGGCCACAACGCCTTCTTCCACCGCTGCACGGGTAGCGTGCAGTGCGTCTTCCACGCGGGCCTTCTTTTCCTTCATTTCGACTTCGGTGGCAGCGCCGACCTTGATCACGGCCACACCGCCGGCCAGCTTGGCCACGCGTTCTTGCAGCTTTTCGCGGTCGTAGTCGGACGTGGCTTCCTCGATCTGCACGCGCACTTGCTTGACGCGGGCTTCGATGTCACCAGCAGCACCAGCGCCGTCGATGATGATGGTGTTTTCCTTGCCCACTTCGATGCGCTTGGCCTGGCCCAGGTCGGCCAGGGTCACCTTCTCGAGCGTCAGGCCCACTTCTTCAGCGATGACCTTGCCGCCCGTCAGGATGGCGATGTCTTCCAGCATGGCCTTGCGGCGATCGCCGAAGCCAGGGGCCTTCACAGCCACGACCTTCAGGATGCCGCGGATGGTGTTGACCACCAGCGTCGCCAGGGCTTCGCCTTCGACTTCTTCTGCCACGATCAGCAGAGGACGGCCGGCCTTGGCCACTTGCTCCAGCGTGGGCAGCAGGTCGCGGATGTTGCTGATCTTCTTGTCGAACAGCAGCACGAAGGGGTTGTCCAGAATCGCGGATTGCTTTTCGGGGTTGTTGATGAAGTAGGGCGACAGGTAGCCACGGTCGAACTGCATGCCTTCCACGACGTCCAGTTCGGAGTCGAGGGACTTGCCGTCTTCCACGGTGATCACGCCTTCCTTGCCAACCTTGTCCATGGCGTCAGCGATCAGCTTGCCGATGGTTTCGTCGGAGTTGGCCGAGATCGAACCGACCTGGGCGATTTCCTTGGAGGTGGTGGTGGGCTTGGAAGCCTTCTTCAGCTCTTCCACCAGGGCCGTCACGGCCTTGTCGATACCACGCTTCAGGTCCATCGGGTTGATGCCGGCGGCCACGTACTTGAAGCCTTCGCGCACGATGGCCTGGGCCAGCACGGTGGCGGTGGTGGTGCCGTCACCAGCGTTGTCGCTGGTCTTGGAGGCCACTTCCTTCACGAGCTGGGCGCCCATGTTCTGCAGCTTGTCCTTGAGTTCGATTTCCTTGGCCACGGACACACCGTCCTTGGTCACGGTAGGGGCGCCGAACGAGCGCTCCAGCACCACATTGCGGCCCTTGGGGCCCAGGGTCACCTTGACCGCATTGGCCAGGATGTTCACGCCTTCAACCATGCGTGCGCGGGCTTCGCCGCCGAAAACTACGTCTTTTGCTGCCATTTGGAGCTCCTGAAATTTAACTGAATCAATTACTGGCTTGGGGGAGAGGGGAAAGCGTAGCGAGCAGGTGCCAGGCTAGGCGCACGGAGCACAGCAACCGGAACGTACTTCCTGTACGTAAGGATTGCGAGCACCGCGCAACGACGCATGGCGCCTGCGCAGTAGCTTTACTTCTCCACCACGGCGAACAGGTCGTCTTCCTTCATGACCAGCAGCTCGTCGCCCTTGATCTTGACGGTCTGGCCCGAGTACTTGCCGAACAGAACGCGGTCGCCGACCTTCACGTTCAGGGCGAGCAGTTCGCCCTTGTCGTTCTTCTTGCCGGGGCCGACGGCCAGCACTTCACCTTGATCGGGCTTTTCAGCGGCGTTGTCGGGGATCACGATGCCGGAGGCGGTCGTGGTTTCGCTTTCGATACGCTTGACGATCACGCGATCGTGCAGGGGGCGAAGATTCATTGCATTGCTCCTGGGTCAAAAAATTACCGACAGTACGAAGCGCCTGAACAGGGCCAGGCGCTACCAAACTCCATCCAACAAGGGAGTGTTAGCACTCCGTTGCAGTGAGTGCTAATGATACGGGCATTTGTTGCCGTTTCAAGACATGGGGTGATTGGAAGGGTGTCAAACACGCTTCCAGTTGTGCCGATGGCTTGCAAGGGGTCGGGCCGATCCACCCCATTTTTGCGCAGGAGCAGGGAAATCCCTCACCCCTGCGGGGTGGGGCGCAGGAAGCCATCCATGGGTACCTTGCGCTGTCTTGACGCTCGTCGCCATCGCATTGCGGCTTGCCGCTTCGTGCCCCTGGCGCCGCTGGCTGGCTGAGGGGCACACGGGGCGCATCCCGCCACGGTCCGGCTCCCGGAGGTTGCGGTACGGCTTTTCCCGCCCCACGCGATCAGGCGCCAAGCGTCCAGCCAATCTTTCTTTTTTACTTTTTTGAGGGAACCGATGAAACATCTGATGACGAAAAAGCCTTTGAGCACTGCCGTTGCCCTGGGTGCTGCTGCCCTGTGCTGTGCTTTTGCGATGACTTCTGCCCACGCTGTGCAGCCCGCCATCTCCATGGGCTACGACCATGCCCTCGTGTTGCGTGCCGACGGCACGGTCTGGTCGTGGGGTTACGGCAATGGCGGGCAACTGGGCCTTGGCAATTCCAGCACCCGCACGTCGCCCACGCAGATCCCCTCGCTGCAGAACGTGGTCCAGGTGGTGGCACGGGGCTCATTCTCGATGGCGCTCAAGGCCGACGGCACCGTCTGGGCCTGGGGTGACAACTCGGGTGGCCGCACCGGCGGCAGTGGCACCAGCGTGCCGGTGCAGATCAACGGCCTGTCGAACATCGTCAGCATCAATGCCGGGACCAACACGGCGGCGGCCTTTGCAACCGACGTGTCTGGCCAGGTCTTTGCGTGGGGCAGCAACAGCACGGCGCAACTGGGTACCGGGCAGACCAGTGGCGGCGGCAACCCCGTGCCCCGCCTGGTGGCCGGCGCGCAGGGCGCTGTGGCGGTGAGCGCATCGGACGCAGCCGTGCTCGCGCTGCGCCAGGACGGCAAGGTGGTCGCCTGGGGATCCAACGGCAACAAGGCACTGGCCCCTGTTGCCGGGACCGCCACGGCCCCGGTCGTGATCGACGCCCTGGGCAGCGTGCAGGCCGTGGCCTCGACCTCCATCAACATCGCCGGTCAGTACTACGCCCTCAAGAGCGACGGCACCGTCGCCGTCTGGGGCCAGGCATCGACCAACGCCCCCTACTGCGGCCAGAAGGGCATCCAGAACGGCGGTTTTGCCCTGATCGACATCTCCCCCATCCTCGGCCTGTCGCGCATCCAGCAGATCGAGCCCGGCGACGGCCACACCCTGTTCGTCGATGCCGATGGCGCCGTGCATGCCTGCGGCGTCAACAGCGCCGGCCAGCTTGGCGATGGCACCCTGGTGAACCCCTCGACCGAAGTACCCAAGATCGCGCACATTGCGGGCCTGCCGCCTGTCGTGGCCGCAGCAGCGGGCTCGGCGATCTCCGCGGCGATCGGCGTGGACGGCAGCGTCTGGGTGTGGGGCAAGACCACCCACCTGGCCACAGGCGCCCCGGACAAATCCACGACTCCCGTGCGGGTGACGCTGGCCAATGGGGCACCATTCGATGCTGGCCGGGTGGGTGAAGCCCCCGGCACCTTTGCCGGAGGGCAGGATGGCCCCCTGAGCAACGTCACGGTGGACGTGGGCGCCCTGATATCGCCATTGCACCGCGGCAAGACGGGGCGGGTCTATGTGGCCGCACTCGCCGGATCGACGGCCCTCTTCCTGGGCCCGAACGGATGGGCGCCCTACACCGGAGGCGTCTTCCCGGCGTACGGACGTGGCCCGCTGCCCCGCACGGTGCCCGTGAACATTGCGTCCGGCCTGAACTTCAGCGGGCTGGAGGGTGTGCAGTTGGTGGTGGGGTACGGTGTGGGTGACGATGCCACGGCCGCAGCGGAGATGGTCCGTGCCGGCCGCTACAAGGTCGTCCACACGCTGAACTGAGCGGCACACCGTCGCTCGTTGGGTCGCCCTGCGGCGCTGTAGCAAGCGCCGTCAGCGGCTTTCCGTCGGATTGTTCGATTGGATGCAAATCCGTACCAGAGCGGCGGCGGACCCACTGTCCGCTTTGCCATGGCGTTCAGTGCTTGTGCGCACCCTGGGCCGCAGCTGGCGCTGCGGCGTTGAGCGGTCGCACGGGGGCCTTGACCTCCACCGATTCGCGCTTGCCGTCCTTGCCCTCGAAGACCAGGGTGATCGGCACCGTGTCGCCCTCTTTCACCTGCTGCTGGAGGTTCATCAGCATCACGTGGTAACCGCCGGGTTGGAGGTTCACTGCCTTGCCGGCGGGCAGCTCGACGGCGGGCACCTGGCGCATGCGCATGACGTTGTCCTGCATGGCCATCTCATGGACCTCGACGGCGCTCGTGAGCGGGGAACTGGCAGACACCAGTCTGCTGTCCTTGGCGGCCTGGATCTGCATGAAGGCGCCCGTGGCCTGCTGCTGGGGCACGGTGGCGCGCACCCACGCGTCCTCGACGGTGACCTGGGCGAAGGCCGGGATGGCGAGCGCGGCGAAGCAAGCGGCAGCCAGAATGGATCGTTGGATGGAATGCATGGGAATGGTCTCTGTGGATGGAAGGGGTTCAGGCGGAGTGCAGCAACTGGCGCAGGTCGTCGGCGCAGTCCTTGGCGCTTTGTTCGTGGCGCAGCACCAGGCGCGGCTTGCCTTGCGGGTCGAAGACATAGCTGAACGCGGAGTGGTCCATGGTGTAGGACGCGCCCGTGGGCACCTTCTTGTAATAGACCTTGAACTCCTTGGCTGCCGCGGCCGTCTGCTCCAGGTCGCCATACAGGCCGATGAAGCTCGGATCGAACACCTGCGTGTAGGCGCCCAGCACGGTCGGGTTGTCGCGCTCGGGGTCGATGGTGATGAAGACCACCTGCAGCCGATGGCCGTCGTCGCCGAGCAGGCGGCGGATCTCTGCCGCACGGGTGAGGGCCGTGGGGCACACGTCGGGGCACTGCGTGAAGCCGAAGAACAGCATCACCGCCTTGCCCCGGTAGTCGGCCAGTGTGCGCACCTGGCCCTGGGCATCCTTGAGCTGGAAATCCCGGGCGTACTCGGCGCCGGTGATGTCCATGCCCTTGTAGGCCACTGGCGCCTTCTTGCAGCCGGCGAGCGATGCCGCCAGCAGGGGCGCGAGCGCCAGGGCCAGCAGGCCGCGGCGGTGGTGGGAGGGGCCCGGCGCTGCGGCAGCGGCCAGGCGTGGTGGTGTCGATGGGGTGTTCATGGGGGTACGTATCGAGGATGGGACGGCGGGCTACCGCCGAGGCGCGCACCGGCGCCGCCAAGGCGCGGTGGCTACCGCTCAAAGCGCGCGCATGCCCTTGGTTGGCATGCAGCAGCGCAGGTGTCAGGCGAGCGAGGTCGGTGGCCCGCGGGCGGGCAGGGGGGCGCCAACGATGGCAGCGATGGCGGCAGCCACAGTGGGCGCGAGCATGTGCGCCAGGGGCCCATGGCGCTGTGCATGCTGCTGCACGGGTGGCGGCGGTGCGCTGGCGCCCAGGCACATGGCGCAATCGAGGGTGTGCTGCCCCAGTTCGGTGGCACCGCCATCTTCGCTGACCGCCACCAGCTTGACGGTGCTGCCCGTGGTGCAGACCATCTGCAGGGCCTGGGGATGGACGATGGGCGACGCGATCGCCGCGCCCACGGTCAGCACGAACCACGCCAGGATCAGGCGGGCCAGCAGTGACGAGGTGCGCAGCGCGTACATGGCCGCATTATCGTCCCGGCCCCCTGTGCGCGGGTGGGGTGGGGCAATTTGTCCCAGGCCCCGAGGGAGATGGGTTCAGCGCGCTGCCTGCCTGCCGCGCCCCACGGCCAGTACCATCAGCACCGCTGCCAGTACCAGGGCGCCACTCAGCAGGTACAGGCTGAGCGTGAAGCCGCCGGTCGCTGTCTTGATGGCGCCCACCATCACCGGCGCCACCACGCCGGCCGTGCCGCCAATGGTCGTGATGAGGGCGATGCCCATCGCCGCAGCGTTGCGGCTCAGCAGGCTGCCGGGCACGGCCCAGAGGATGGCGAAGGCGCTGGAGATGCCGACCGAGGCCAGCGACAGGCATGCCACTGCGGCCACCGGGCTCTGCATGAACAGGGTGGTGAGCGACAGCCCGGCCGCGCCGATGCAGGCCGTCACCGCGAAATGCCAGCGCCGCTCCTGCCGTCGGTCGGAATGCCCGGCGATGAGCAGCGTGGCCACGATGCCCGTGACTGCCGGCACCACCGAGTACAGGCCGATCTGCATCACCGACAGGCCCATGGACTGCAGCATGGTGGGCTGCCAGAACGACATGGCGTAGATGCCCAGGATCACCAGGAAGGAGATGAAGCCCAGCAGCCACACCTGCCCGTTGCGCAATGCGCTGCCAAAGCTGCTGCGCGCATCCGCGCCGCTGGCGGCCTGGTCGCGTGCCAGATCGTCCTGCACCTGGCGCTTTTGCGCGGGCGTGAGCCAGCGGGCGGCCTGTGGCCCGTCGTCGAGCAGCTTGTACGCCAGCACGGCCAACAGCACGCAGGGCACCCCTTCCACGAGAAACAGCCACTGCCAGCCCCGCAGCGACAGCAGGCCGTCCAGGTAGGTCATGCTGGCGCCCGCCAGCGGCCCGGCGACGATGGGCGCCGCGCCGTAGGCCATGAAGAACAACGCCGTGACCTTGGCCCGCCGCTGCGAGGGAAACCACAGCGTGAGGTAGAGCAGCACGCCGGGCGCAAAGCCCGCCTCGAATACCCCCACCAGGAAGCGCAGCACGTAGAACTGCGCCGGCGTGGTCACCCACAGCGTGGCGGCCGAGGCCAGGCCCCACAACCCCATGATGCGCAGCAGCGTGAGCCGAAAGCCCACGCGCGCCAGCAGCATGTTGCTCGGAATCTCGAACAGCGCGTAGCCGATGAAGAAGATGCCTGCCCCCAGGCCGAACACCGCGTCGCTGAAACCCAGGTCGCTCTTCATCTGCAGCTGGGCGTAGCCGATGTTGGTGCGGTCCAGGTAGTTGAACACGTAGCAGGCGAACAGCACCGGGATCAAGCGCCAGGCAATCTGGCGATAGGTGGCGTCGTCTGCAGCGGTGGCGGGCGCGTGCGAGGCGCCCGCATCAGCGGGAAAGATGGCGGCGGGGGAGTTCATGGCGTTTGTCTCGTGTTGTCTGTTTTATGGATGGAGATCAGCGAACCGGCTCAGGTGGGCCGCTGGAGCGCGCCCGAGGCGGTGGCGCCCCACAGATGGCTGGTGGGCGCCCCGGGAAACAGCCAGTGCGGTGAGCATTCGCTGGACGGCACCACGTTGCTGAAACCGTGCGTGGCCGACATGCCGGCGATGGTCTTCTCCAGCACCATCGACAGGTACTGGTCGACGCTGCCCTCCTGGGTGTTGCCGTTCAGGACCACCTCGGAGCCGGTGGCCTTCGCGTAGCGGCGTATGCCGTTGTGGCGCGAGGCCTCGGGCGCCCAGCTGTCGGCGCTCACGCCGTTCTCGCTGCTCACGCGGATGCCGTCGCCCGTGCGGTACACCAGCGAGTGGTTGCCCTCGGTATGGCCCGGCGTGTGCACCAGCGCGATGCCGCGCCCCAGTTGCACGCTGCCGTCGAAGGGCACGATGCGTTCGGGCGCCACGCCTTGCAACCCCTCGGGGCAGTACCAGTCGGCCTGCGTGGGCAGCAGGCCGGCCACGCTGGCCAGCTCCTGGCGGTGCACCAACAGGCGGGCGTTGGGCAGCAGGCCGCGCTCGCTGCCCGTGCCCAGCCAGCGGCGCAGGTTCTGGGTGTGCAGGTGGTCGTAGGTGATGAAATCGATCTGCTCCGGCGCCACGCCCACCGAGGCCAGGGCCTGCAGCACCGTGCCGTAGACCGGCGCGATCACGCCGTGCAAAAACTTCGGGGTCTGCTCGCTCAGGCGCTTGAAATAGGGTGTCTCGCTGCCCGTCTCGAAATCGGCGGGGGTGAACAGCAGGTTTCTGAGGTGCCCCTCGAAATCCTCTAACTGCACCAGCACCGTGCGTGCCAGCAGGTGCACCATGTGAGGCTTGAGCAACTGCTGCGAGTACACGCCGTTGAAGGCATACCAGGCCGGGTAGGGGATGCGCAGCAGGTCGAAGCTGCGCGCATAGCGCACGGCAGGTTCGCCGAGAAAGCGCTCGCGGAACTGCTCGCCCGCGCGGCGCAGCGCGCGCAGCCGGTCCTGCGGCGTGGGAGCGCTGCGTGCGCCGTCGAAGTCGGCCACGGGCTGCAGCAGGCTGGCCGGCGAGAGGGGTTCGGTCATCATGTTCATAAGGTCTCCTCAGTACAAAGAGCGGCCGCCCGAAATGTCGAAGACGGCGCCGGTGCTGAACGAGCAATCGGCAGACGCCAGCCAGGCCGCCATGGCGGCCACCTCGGCCGGTTCGACGAAGCGGGCCATGGGCACGCGCGACAGCAGGGCCTGGTGCAGCTGGGCGCGGTGTTCTTCGGGAACGCCGTCGAACACGCCGGTCTCGGCCGCCGACGGGGTGATGCAGTTCACCAGCACCCCGGTGGTGGCCAGCTCCTTGCCCAGCGACTTGGTCAGCGCGATCAGCCCGGCCTTGGAGGCCGAGTACGCAGCGTTCAGGCCATTGCCTTCCTTGCCCGCGACCGAGGCGATGTTGACCACGCGCCGCCCGACCGCGGGCGCGCGCTGACCGGCGATATCTGCCAGCATCTGCGGCACCAGCGCGCGGCAGCACAGGAAGGCGCCGGTGAGGTTGGTGTCCAGCACCGCACGCCACTGGGCCGCGCTGTGCTCCCAGGTGGGCACCAGCGGGCCGAGCACGCCGGCGTTGTTCACGAGCACGGTGGCCGGGCCCAGGGCTGTGGCGCTGGCCTGGGCGGCAGCCGTTACGGCGGCCTCGTCGCGCACGTCGGCGGCTGCGGTGAACATCCGACCCGGGGCGTCCAGCGCCTGCGCTGCGCCCTGCAACTGGCGGTCGCTGATGTCCCACAGCGAGACGCTGGCGCCCTCGTGCAGGAAGCGGCGTGCAATCGCCAGGCCAATGCCCTGGGCCCCGCCGGTCACCACCGCGTGGTGGCCCTGCAGGCGCCCGCTCATGCCGTGGCCTGCTCGGGTACCGATGTCTTGCCGGAGGTGGCTGCCTGGCCGCCGAGCAGCGAGCCGATGATGCCGGGCAGCGCGGCCGGTGGCACGCCCACCAGCAACTGGCGCAGCATGGTCAGCGTGTCGAAGTACACCCGCTCGCAGACCAGGTTCTCGGCCTCGTCGAAGATGAACAGCGCGATCATGCGGCAGCGGAAGGTGTTGCCTGTGGGGGGCAAGGCAGCGAGCGGGCCCTTGTGCGTGCCCAGCAGCCAGAACTCCACGATGACCGAGTCGCCGGCATGGCGCAGTTCGATGATTTCGTGCCGCTGGTCCGGGAAGGCCTGGCGCGTGGCGGTGTAGTAGCGGCGCACGTCCTCGTTGCCGTCGTGCACTTCGCCGGTGGGGATCAGTTCGTAGTGCGGGTGCGGAAAGGTGCCGAGCACGGCATCGAAATCCTGGCGGGTTTCGTCGGCGAAGTGGTCGAGCACGGTCTTCTCGCGGCGGGCATTGCGTTCGGTGGTGGGGGTGGTCATGGGGGCGTCCTTCAGGTCGATGGCGGTTCAAGGAGTGCGGCGACCCGAGGGGCCTGCCGCGCGCCGGTCCACTATCCGCAGGCCGCACTGGCGAGACTGTCCGGTGTTGGCAATTGGGGGGTGGTACAAACCCGGGGATGTCCGCTGCGCGTCGCCATGGCGACCTCCCTTGCCCACACAATGGCTGCCGCCAGCCATCTCGCCCCCAGGTGCACTCCATGCCTTCCCAGCCCGAACCGGCACCCGATACCGACCTTCCGGCCCACCTCGGGCACCGCGCCGACGAGCGATTGCGCTTGCCGCAGGAGGTGCAGGACGCCCTGCTGCAGGTGGCGCACCGCCGGCAACTGCAGCGTGGGGATTCGCTGTTCCTCAAGGGGTCGGCTCCCGACGCGCTGTTCGGCATGGTGCAGGGCGCGCTGCGCGTGAGCGTGGCCGCGCCGGACGGGCGCGAGGCCGTCATCGCCGTGCTGGAGCCGGGCCACTGGTTCGGCGAGGTCTCGCTGTTCGTGGGCCAGCAGCGCGTGTACGACACCTGCGCGGTGGAGCCGTCGGAGGTGGCCGTGGTCCAGGCGGCGGATTTCCACCACCTGATCGCCACGCAGCCGGCGCTGCACATGGCCTTCACGCGGCTGGTGTGCCTGCGGCTGCGCCAGGCCCTGGCCTGGATCGACGACGCCATCCTGCAGCCGCTGTCCGTGCGGCTGGCGCACCGGCTCGTGATGCTGGACAGCCGGCCCGCCAGCGCGGAATCCACCACGGTGGTGTTGGCCGTGTCGCAGGAGGATCTGGCCTTCATGCTCGGCGTCTCGCGCCAAAGCATCAACCGCCAGCTCAAGCAATGGGAAGAAGAGGGGATGCTGCGTGTGGGCTACCGCGTGGTCGAACTGCTCGACCGCGAACGCCTGGCCTGCTATGCCGCACAGCCCGCGTGATGCCGTCCGTCAGTCTGCCCCGGGCGGGTTGTCCCGCGCCGCGTCAGGTTCCAGTGCCTTGATCACCATGCGGCAGATCAGCTCCTCGGCCTTGCCGTAGTCGCGCTCGGTCAGCGCCGGCTTGCCCAGCAGCAAGGCGAACTGGGCTTCCTGCTCGGCATAGGCCTGGGTCACCGACCAGATGATGAACATCAGGTGCGTGAAGTTGACGCGCGCGATGCGGCCCTCGCGCGCCCAGCGCTCGAAGGTGCGCACCTCGGCCTTGAGCAGCGGCCCCACCCGCGCGGCGATGGCCTTGCCATAGCGTGGTGCACCGGCAATCACCTCTTTGGTGAATACCTTTGCACCATTGGGGCGCTCGCGCGAGTAGCGCAGCTTGGCGCGGATGTAGCGGCGCAGTGCCTGCTGGGGGTCGTCGCTGTGCGATAGGTCTTCCATCCCCGCGAGCCATTGGGTCAGCACGTCGTCCAGCACGCGCTGGTACAGCGCTTCCTTGTTCGGGAAGTAGTACAGCAGGTTGTGCCGGCTGATGCCGATGGCTGCAGCGATGTTCTCCAGTGAGGCGCCCTCGAAGCCGAACTGCGCGAAATGGTTCTCCGCCTCGGTCAGGATGCCTTGCTCCTTGAGCAGGCGCGACGCGGTGGGCGCCTTGGCGGCGGTTTCCGCAGCGGGGGCGGTCGCCGGGGGGCTGGGGGCTTCCGGGCGCCGCCGGGCGGAGGCGGAGGGGGGCTGTCGGGCGTCGGTCATTGCACCATTGTGTGTCAATGTGGCTGGCAAAAGCCTGGCATGCGGCTTGCTGTAGGGATTTTACTAATTGGTAAATTTTTACTGGTTGGTAAATTCAACAGCCAGCAGGGCACCGGTGCAGCCAAAGCACCGGGCACCTGCAACCCCTAGCGAGGCCCACGATGAAACCTCCGGAATTTGCGGCTGCATGCCCTTGTGCATGCACTGTTTGCGCAGCCCCCTGCCGCCGTCCGTGCGGATCGGGCCACGCCGCTGCGTTGCCGGCGTGCAGCGCCCCTGCCCCCACCCTGACCCTGCCGGAGGAAATCTGATGGACACACCCGC
This sequence comes from Acidovorax sp. LjRoot118, assembly GCF_964253575.1. NCBI lineage: Bacteria > Pseudomonadati > Pseudomonadota > Betaproteobacteria > Burkholderiales > Comamonadaceae > Acidovorax > Acidovorax sp. LjRoot118. The sequence continues at coordinate 5,189,323 of NZ_CAXURB020000001.1, read as the reverse complement.
AAGCCACGCCTGCGGCATTCATGCCGCACGCCTGAACCTGGCCGACTACGCCACCCGCTTCGGCGACGCCCACCCGCCGCTGACGCGCCCGCAGGCGCTGATCGAGGCCGAACGCTGCTACTACTGCCACGATGCGCCTTGCGCCACGGCCTGCCCCACGGGCATCGACATCCCCTCCTTCATCCACCGCATCGCGCAGGACAACAACCGGGGCGCCGCCCGCGCCATCCTGGAGGCCAACCCCCTGGGTGGCATGTGCGCCCGCGTCTGCCCCACCGAGGTGCTGTGCGAGCAGGCCTGCGTGCGCAACACCAATGAGGACAAGCCGGTCGAGATCGGCTCGCTGCAGCGCTACGCCACCGATGCCTTCTTCGCCAAGCCCGGTGCCCCGTTGTTCCAGCGTGCCGCATCCACCGGCAAGCGCATCGCCGTGGTCGGGGCCGGCCCCGCAGGCTTGGCCTGCGCCCACGGCCTGGCGGTGCGCGGCCACGACGTCGTGCTGTTCGACGCCCGCACCAAGCTCGGCGGCCTCAACGAATACGGGCTGGCCAGCTACAAGACCACCGGCAACTTCGCCCAGAAGGAAGTCGAGTGGCTGCTGTCGATTGGCGGCATCGAGGTGCGCACGCACCAGTTGCTGGGCCGCGACATGACCCTCGACAGCCTGCTGGCCAGCCACGACGCAGTGTTCCTCGGCCTGGGCCTGTCGGGCGTGAACGCCCTGGGCATCGCCGAGCCCACGGCCACCGGTGTGCGCAATGCCGTGGACTTCATTGCCGAGCTGCGCCAGACGGCTGACCTGTCAACCCTGCCCGTGGGGCGCAGCGTGGTCGTGATCGGCGGCGGCATGACGGCGGTGGATGCCGCCGTGCAGGCGCGCAAGCTCGGTGCCGAGGAGGTGACGATTGCCTACCGCCGCGGGGCCGAGAGCATGTCCGCCTCGCACGTCGAGCAGGAATGGGCGCAGACCAACGGCGTCACCATCCGCCACTTCGCTGCGCCCAAGGAGGTGCTCAGTGCCGATGGCGCTGTGACCGGGGTGCGCTTTGCCGCCACGGCACTGGAAGGCGGCCGGCTCATTGAAACCGGTGAGAACTTCGTGATCCCGGCCGACATGGTGCTCAAGGCCATTGGCCAGACCTATGTGCCCGAGCCCGTGGGCCAGGCCATCGCGCTCACCGGCGGGCGCATCGCTACCGACGCGGACGGCCGCACCAGCCTGGCCCGGGTGTGGGCCGGCGGCGACTGCCGGGCCGGGGGGCGCGACCTCACCGTGGAAGCCGTGGAGCACGGCAAGGTGGCCGCCATCTCGATCCACGCCGCACTGGCCGCCTGAGCGCCGTTCAGCCGCCATCACCGCACATCACCGGAGCACCACACCATGGCCGACATCCGCAGCAATTTTCTGGGCATCAGCAGCCCCAACCCCTTCTGGCTGGCCTCGGCGCCCCCCACCGACAAGGAAGTCAACGTCACCCGTGCCTTCGAGGCGGGCTGGGGCGGCGTGGTCTGGAAGACCCTGGGCGAGGACCCCTCGGTGGTCAACGTCAACGGCCCGCGCTACGCCACGCTGATGTCGCAGGACCGGCACGTGATCGGGCTGAACAACATCGAGCTGATCACCGACCGGCCGCTGCACACCAACCTCGAAGAGATCAAGCGCGTCAAGCGCAACTGGCCCGACCGGGCCATGATCGTCTCTCTCATGGTGCCCTGCGAGGAGCAGAGCTGGAAGAGCATCCTGCCCCTGGTCGAGGACACCGGGGCCGATGGCATCGAACTGAACTTCGGCTGCCCGCACGGCATGAGCGAGCGCGGCATGGGCGCCGCCGTGGGCCAGGTGCCCGAGTACATCCAGATGGTCACGGCCTGGTGCAAGCACTACAGCCGCCTGCCGGTGATCGTCAAGCTCACGCCCAACATCACCGACGTGCGCCACCCCGCGCGCGCGGCCAAGGCCGGTGGGGCCGATGCGGTGTCGCTGATCAACACCATCAACTCCATCATGGGCGTGGACCTGGACCGCATGACCATGAGCCCCAGCACCGACGGCTGGGGTTCGCACGGCGGCTACTGTGGCCCGGCCGTCAAGCCCATCGCCCTGAACATGGTGGCCGAGATCGCACGCGACGCGCAGACCGCCGGCCTGCCCATCAGCGGCATCGGCGGCATCACCACCTGGCGCGATGCGGCCGAGTACATCGCGCTGGGCTGCGGCACGGTGCAGGTGTGCACCGCGGCCATGGTGTACGGCTTCAAGATCGTGCAGGACATGTGCGACGGGCTGTCCAACTTCATGGACGAGCGCGGCTACAAGACCATTGAAGACTTTAAGGGCCAGGCCGTGCCCACCGTCAAGGACTGGAAGAACCTCAACCTCAACCACATCGACAAGGCCGTCATCAACCAGGACGCCTGCATCCAATGCGGCCGCTGCCACGTGGTCTGCGAGGACACCTCGCACCAGGCCATCACCTTCACCAAGGAGGGCGGCGTGCGCAAATTCGAGGTCAACGATGCCGAGTGCGTGGGCTGCAACCTGTGCGTCTCCATCTGCCCCGTGCCCGAGTGCATCACGCTGCGCAGCCTCGCGCCCGGCGAGGTGGATGCGCGCACGGGCAAGGTGGTCACAGGCGAGTACGCGAACTGGACGACCCACCCCAACAACCCCCAGCGGGTTGCTGCGTGATGCAGTGCCTGGCGGACAGCGCACCCCGGTGCTGCGCTGCATCTGGCGCAGTGCGCTGTGCGCCGGTAGCATCGCTCGCTTCCCCTGGAGCGTGAACTTGCTCCGTCCCGCCATCTGCCTCCCACCGGAACGCCGGATCCGGCAGCGGCTTGTGTGCAACCCCAAGAAGTAAATATTTCACAGAGGAGTAAAGGCATGAACCACAGTACCGGCAGCGCCGCCCATGGGGCGGGGCATCTGCCCGGCGCAGCGTCCAATCCGCTGGCCAACGAAGATCTGCTCCCCACCACGCAGGCGCAGCGCCACTGGGCGTGGAAGGACTATGCCGCCCTGTGGGTGGGCATGGTGGTCTGCGTGCCCACTTACACCATGGCCAGTTCCATGCTGGACCAGGGCTTCACCTGGCAGATGGCGGTGTGGCTGGTGTTTTTGGCCAATTGCATCGTGCTGATTCCCATGGTGCTCATCGGCCGCGTGGGGCCGCGCTACGGCGTGCCGTTCCCGGTGCTGGCGCGCGCCTCTTTCGGCGTCAAAGGCGCCAACCTGCCGGCCGTGCTGCGCGGGCTGGTGGCCTGCGGCTGGTTCTCCATCAACTGCTACTTCGGCGCGCTGGCGCTGCACGGCTTCCTGAACATCCTGGGCATGGGGCTCGCGGGGCCGGCCGACGGGCAGACCATCAGCACCTCGCAGTTCACGTGCTTCCTGGCGTTCTGGGCGGTGCACCTCTGGTTCATCTGGAAGGGGCCGGAATCCATCCGCTTGCTGGAGGTGATCGCCGCGCCGCTGATGGTGGGCGCCTCGTTGCTGCTGGTCGTGGTGCTGATGATGAAGGTGCCTGCAGGTCAGTTGTTCAACCTGCCCGCCAAGGTGGTGGAGGGCGGGCCCAAGACCTGGGCGGCGCTGACCGGGCTGGTGGGCTTCTGGGCTACGCTGGCCCTGAACATCCCCGACTTCACGCGCTTTGCGCGTTCGCAGAAGGACCAGGTCATCGGCCAGGCCATCGGCCTGCCCATTCCCATGGCCCTCTTCTCCATGGTGGGCGTCATCGGCTTCTCGGCCTCGGCCATCCTCTACGGCAAGGCGCAGCTGTTCCCTGACGGCCTGCTCACGCAGATGGGCAGCGTGGCCGCCGGCATCGGCCTGCTGGTCATCCTGCTGGCCAACCTGACCACCAACGTGGCGGCCAACCTGGTCTCGCCCTCGTACGACTTCAGCCAGATCGCGCCATCGAAGATCAGCTTTCGCATGGGAGGCATGATCGCCGCGCTCATCGGCCTCTTGTTCATGCCCTGGAAGCTGCTGGCCACCTCGGGCGGCTACCTGTTCACCTGGCTCGGCGGCTACGGCACGCTGCTGGGTGCCATCGCCGGCATCCTGCTGGTGGACTACTACCTGGTGCGCAAGGGCGAGCTCAAGGTGGACGACCTGTACCGCCGTGGTGGCGAATACGAGTACAGCAATGGCTGGAACATCCATGCGCTGGTCGCGTTCTTCCTGGGCGTGCTGCCCTGCCTGCCCGGTTACCTGGCGGTGTCGGGCGTGCTCGACAAGGGCTCCGTCCCGGGCCTGCTGCAGTCGCTGTTCGACTTTGGCTGGTTCTTCAGCCTGGCTGTCGCCGGCACCTACTACTACCTGACCGCGAAGAAGAAATGACGTCCTGCCCTGCAGCGGCCTCACCCGGCCTGCTGCGGGCCTGCGGCCTCGGCCACCCCAGCAACCCCTGAAGGAGAACCCCATGAGCCAAGCCCTTGTGATCCGCGGTGGCACCGTGGTCAATGCAGACCGCGAGCAGCGCGCAGACGTGCTGTGTGTGGATGGCCGCATCGTGGCCGTCGGGGAGGGGGCGGCCGCGCAGGCGCCTGCGGGCGCGCAGGTGCTCGACGCCAGCGGCCAGTACGTGCTGCCCGGCGGCATCGATCCGCACACCCACATGCAGCTGCCGTTCATGGGCACCGTCACCATGGACGACTTCTTCACCGGCACGGCCGCGGCCCTGGCGGGTGGCACCACGAGCATCATCGACTTCGTGATCCCCGACCCGCAGGAGTCGATCATGGACGCCTACCGCAAGTGGCGCGGCTGGGCCGAAAAATCCGCGGCCGACTACAGCTTCCACGTCGCCATCACCTGGTGGAGCGAGCAGGTGCGCGCCGACATGGGCACGCTGGTGCAGGAGGAGGGCGTGAACAGCTTCAAGCACTTCATGGCCTACAAGAACGCCATCATGTGCGACGACGAAACCCTGGTGAACAGCTTCAAGCGCGCGCTGGAGCTGGGCGCCATGCCCACGGTGCATGCCGAGAACGGCGAGCTCGTGTACCTGCTGCAGCAGGAGGTGGCCAAGATGGGCATCACCGGCCCTGAGGGCCATCCGCTGTCGCGCCCACCCATGGTCGAGGCCGAGGCCGCCAACCGCGCGATTGCGATTGCCGACGTGCTGGGGGTGCCCATTTACGTGGTGCATGTGAGCTGCATGGAATCGGCTGACGCCATTGCCCGTGCCCGCGCGCGCGGCCAGCGGGTGTATGGCGAAGTGCTGGCCGGCCATCTGTTGATCGACGACAGCGTGTACCGCGACCCCGACTTTGCCAAGGCCGCCGCCTATGTGATGAGCCCGCCGTTTCGCCCCAAAGGGCACCAGGAGGCGCTCTGGCGCGGTCTGCAGTCGGGCCAACTGCACACCACGGCGACGGACCACTGTACCTTTTGCGCCGCTCAGAAGGCCATGGGCAAGGAAAGCTTTGCCAAGATCCCCAACGGTACGGGCGGTGTGGAAGAGCGCATGGCCGCCATCTGGGATGGCGGCGTCAACACCGGGCGCTTGACGCCCAGCGAGTTCGTGGCCATCACCTCGGCCAACGCGGCCAAGCTGTTCAACATCTACCCGCGCAAGGGCTTCATCGGCGAGGGCGCCGACGCCGACCTGGTGCTGTGGGACCCCGAGGGCACCAAGACCTTCTCGGCCAAGACCCAGCACAGCAAGGGCGACTTCAACATCTTCGAGGGTCGCACCGTGCGCGGCATTCCGAGCCACACCGTGAGCCAGGGCCGCGTGGTGTACGCCAACGGCGACCTGCGCGCCGAGCAGGGCCAGGGCCTTTACCTCAAGCGCCCGGCCTTCGGCGCCAACTTCCAGGCCGTGCAAAAGCGCGCCCAGGACCTGGCACCCACTGCGGTGGCCCGCTGACAGAACCGATCCGGAGAACACCATGGACACCAAAGTCAAGACTGACATCGACAGCCTGCGCATCAACGGCGAGCGCCTGTGGGCCTCGCTCATGGAGCTGGCGCAGATCGGCGCCACGCCCAAGGGCGGCGTGTGCCGCCTGACGCTGACCGACTTGGACAAGCAGGGCCGCGACCTCGTCACGCGCTGGGCGCGCGAGGCCGGCATGGCGGTCACCATCGACCAGATCGGCAACGGCTTCATGCGCCGCCCGGGGCGCAACAACAGCCTGCCGCCCATCATGACCGGCAGCCACATCGACACCCAGCCCACGGGCGGCAAGTTCGATGGCAACTACGGCGTGCTGGCCGGCATCGAAGTGGTGCGTACTTTGAACGACCACGGCATCGAGACCGAGGCGCCGATCGAGGTGGCCTTCTGGACCAACGAAGAAGGCTCGCGCTTCGTGCCGGTGATGATGGGCTCGGGCGTGTTCGCCAAGGCCTTCACGCTGGAGCATGCCTACGCCGCCACCGATACCGAGGGCAAGACCGTCAAGGGCGAGCTCGAACGCATCGGCTACATCGGCGAGCAGGTACCAGGCGACCACCCCATCGGCGCCTACTTCGAGACCCATATCGAGCAGGGCCCGGTGCTGGAGGACCACGACAAGACCATCGGCGTGGTCACCGGCGTGCTCGGCATCCGCTGGTACGACTGCACCGTGACCGGCATGGAGGCCCATGCCGGCCCCACGCCCATGGCCCTGCGCAAGGATGCGCTGCAGGTCGCCACGCACCTGATGCAGGAGGTGGTGGCCTGCGCCCACCGCCACCCGCCGCACGGGCGCGGCACCGTGGGCATGGTGCACGTGCACCCCAACAGCCGCAACGTGATCCCGGGCCAGGTCAAGTTCAGCATCGACCTGCGCAACGCCACCGATGCGCTGTGCGAGAGCATGGACCAGGACATCCGCGCCGTGGCCGCCAAGCTCAGCGCCGACACCGGCCTGCCGATCGTGATCGAGCAGGTCTCGGCCTACCCGGCGCAGGTGTTCCACGCCGACTGCGTGGACGCCGTGGCGCGCGCTGCCGCCAAGCTGGGCTACTCCAACATGCCCGCCGTTTCGGGCGCGGGGCACGACGCCGTCTACATGGCGCGCCTGGCGCCCGCCGGCATGGTGTTCATTCCGTGCAAGGACGGTATCAGCCACAACGAGATCGAGGATGCCAAGCCCGAGCACATCACGGCCGGCTGCAATGTGCTGCTGCATGCCATGCTGGAGCGCGCAGGCACCTGAGCATGCCCACCCTCGCCGGCGTTGTGGCTGCGCGACACGCCGGGCGGGTTTTACATTTGTCGTTGGAGCGGGCCCCGGTGGGGGGCTGCCTGGCCTCCTGCCCCGGTGCCAGCGGCTTGCGCAGGCAGAGGCGCCTGCCGTGCAAATGTGACAAAACCGTGACAAATCGAGGGTTTGATTAAAAATTGGGCAGCACGGGTGTATCTTCTGGTTACGTCTTGTTCCGTATCCTGAGAGAGAAAGCCTGCCCATGAAATTGCGAACCCGAATCCTATGGCTGTGCGCGGCCACCCTGCTGGGCCTGGTCGTGCTCTCCGCCGTGGCCTTGACCACGCTGTACCAGTCGATGATGAAGGAGCGCACGGCGCAGCTGTCCAACCTGGTGGTGCTGGCCCATGCGGCGGCGCAAAGGGCCCATGACCAGGAAAAGAGCGGGGCCCTTTCCAAGGAGGACGCGCAGAAGGAAGCCAAGCGCAACATCGGCAGCTTCGTCGACAAGGACAAATACTTCTTCGTGCGGGGCTTCACCGACGACGTGAACTATGTGCACCCCAACCCCAAGCGCATCGGCATCGTCGATGAAAAGGGCGGCAAGGAAGCCGGCGTGCGCTACCGCGCCGCGTTGCAGGGCAAGACCATCGGTACGGTGATCGCCAAGGGCACGCGCCCCGGTGCCAAGGACGAGGTGGAAAAGCTCTACGCCATCATCAAGTTCGAGCCCTGGGACTGGACCATCGGCTTTGGCGACTACATCGACGACATCGACCAGGCCTTCTGGCGCAACACGGCCATCCTGCTGTCCATCGGCGCTGTGCTGATGCTCATCGTCGCGCTCATGGCCTGGCAGATGCTGCGCACGCTGGTGCACCAGCTCGGCGGCGAGCCGCAGTATGCGGCCGACGTGGTCACGCAGATCGCCGAGGGCAACCTGGCCGTGGAGGTCATCACCCAGCCAGGCGACCAGACCAGCATCCTGCACGCCATCCGCGCCATGCGCGACAACCTGGCCCACCTGGTGCGCCAGGTGCGCGACAGCACCGATTCGATCAACACCGCCTCGGCCGAGATCGCTGCCGGCAACGGCGACCTCTCGGGCCGCACCGAATCACAGGCGAGTGCCTTGCAGGAGACGGCGGCATCGATGGAGCAGCTGACCTCCACCGTGCAGCAGAACGCGGCCAACGCACGCCGCGCCGATGAGCTGGCGCGTGCTGCCTCCGACATGGCTGTGCGTGGTGGCGACGTGGTGCAGCAGGTGGTGGGCACCATGGGCTCCATCGACCAGTCCTCGCGCAAGATCGTGGACATCATCAGCGTCATTGACGGCATCGCCTTCCAGACCAACATCCTGGCGCTGAATGCCGCCGTGGAAGCGGCGCGCGCGGGTGAGCAGGGCCGTGGCTTTGCCGTGGTGGCCAGTGAAGTGCGCAGCCTGGCGCAGCGCAGTGCCGCCGCCGCCAAGGAGATCAAGGGCCTGATCGACGACTCCGTGGCCAAGGTCGGTGTGGGCACCCAGCTCGTGGAGCAGGCCGGCTCCACCATGCGCGAGGTGGTCGACGGTGTGAAGAACGTGACCACCATGGTGGCCGAGATCAGCGCTGCCAGCGCCGAGCAGAGCGCCGGCATCGCCCAGGTGAACCAGGCCATTTCGCAGATGGACCAGGGCACGCAGCAGAATGCCGCGCTGGTCGAGGAGGCCCTGGCGGCGGCCCAGTCGCTGAGCCAGCAGGCCGTGGCGTTGGCGCAGACCGTGGGGCAGTTCCGCGTGGCCTGATCCGGGGCAGGCCCTCACAAAGGCAGGGTTCGCCCTGCCTTTTTTCGTTTCCAGGTGCTATGCGGGCCGGGCGGAGCCGGTCAGCCCCAGAAAATGGTCCAGCATGTGGAAATGGTCCTCGAAGAACTCCTCTTCCATGCCCGCCAGTTCGGCAATCGGCGTCCACTGCACCTGCTGGGCGTCGTCATCGGCCTGCACGGTGGGGAACGGGGCCTGGCCCAGGTCGAAGTAGTGCGCATGCGTGAGCGTGCGCCCGCGCTGGCTGCGGTCGGGGTGGTCGAACACGGCCACGGATTGCAGCGCGGCGCGCATGGTGCCTTCGGGCAGCTTGCAGTGGGTCTCTTCCACCAGCTCGCGCAGGCACGACTGCCACACCGTCTCGCGCTGCTCGATGAAGCCGCCGGGCACGGCCAGTTGCCCCTTGCCTGGTGCATGGGCGCGGCGGATCAGCAGCACATGGTCCTGGCAGCGCAGCACGGCGTCCACGGTCACGAACACGGGCGGGTAGGGCGCTGCAGACCAGGCCTCGCGGTAGCGGCGCAGCATGCGCCATTCTTCCTGCAGCGCCTCGAAGTGTGGCGTCAGTGCAAAGCTTTCAAGAAAGTCCAGCGTGCTTGCAGGCATCTCACCCGCCAGATCGTCGAGCTCTGTGCGCACGGTGGTCGGCGTGGCGCCGAAGTAGGCGTCGCGGATGGCGGTGGCGTCGATGCGGCCCTGGCGCTCCATGTTGATCAATTCCCAACCTGGGAAGGCGCCCAGGTAGCTGCTGGTGGCGTCCTTGAAGTGGCCCACCAGGCCGATGCGGCCGGCCGCAGGCGCAATGCGGGCGACGCCCTCGCGCACAGCCTGCACCCACACGGCTTCGTTGTAGTAGTCGCGCACCGGCAGGACCTGCACACGGGCACGGTCGGCCTCGGGCAGGGCCTCGCGCAGCATCTGCTCGCGCTCGCCGGCAGTGAAGGGGTTCTTGGGCGAGCGGGCCTGCCAGGCCGAGCCCATGACCACGATGACCTGGCGCGCGCTGTCCAGCGCGTGCTGCAAAAGGGCCATGTGGCCCTGGTGGACGGGCTCGAAGCGGCCGATATAGAGGGCGGTGTCGTACATGGGGTGCATTGGATCAGACGTAGCGGGCAGCGATCGGCATCTGCCGCCCGCTGCCGAAGGCGCGCGCACGCACGCGCACGATGGGGGGCGCCTGGCGGCGCTTGTATTCGTTGCGGGCGACCATCATGCGCACGCGCTGCACTAGCGTGCGGCCGTCGTCACCCTGTTCGAGTTGCTGTACGAAGGCCAGGGCGGCATCGTACTCGGCAGGTGCCAGGCGGTCGCCCTCGATCAGCATCTTGAGGACCTCGTCGAGCACCGGGTAGGGCGGCAGGCTGTCCACGTCGCGCTGGTTGGGGGCCAGCTCGGCCGAGGGCTCCTTGTCGATGATGGCCTCGGGTATCAGCTCACGGCCCGCATGCGCGTTGATGTGGCGCGACAGGGCGAAGACCTCCGTCTTGTACAGGTCGCCAATCAGCCCCAGGCCACCGTTGGTGTCGCCGTACAGCGTGCAGTAGCCCACCGAGATCTCCGACTTGTTGCCCGTGGTGAGCAGCAGGTGGCCGAAGGCGTTGGAATACTCCATCAGCACCGTGCCGCGGATGCGCGCCTGCAGGTTCTCGAGCGGCAGGCCTTGCAGCACCTGACCAAAGCTAGCTTCGAACTGCTGCGCATAGACGGCCACCAGGTCGGCGATGGGGTGGGTAAGCAACTGCACGCCCAGGTTCTGGCACAGGGCCACCGAGTCGTCCACCGAGCCGCTGGATGAAAAGCGCGAGGGCATGGTGATGCCCACCACGTTCTCGGGGCCCAGCGCCTGGGCAGCGAGCGCCAGGGTGAGCGCGCTGTCGATGCCGCCCGAACTGCCCACCACCACCTGCTTGAAGCCGCAGCGCCGCGCATAGTCCGACAGGCCCAGCATGATCTGCTGGCGGTAGAACTCCATGGTGGGGAGGCCCTGCGCGGGCACGGGCTCGGGCGTCTCCCCTTCGGCGGTGAGGAAGCGCCCGTTGTCGAACTGCAGGGTGCGCACGTCCTCCACGAAACGCCGGGCCTCGAAGACGATGCCGGCCTCGGGCTCCACCGCGAACGATGCGCCGTCGAACACGATCTGGTCGTGCCCACCGATCTGGTTCACGTACAGGATGGGCAGGCCGTTGCGGCGCGAGGCGTCGCCAAAGATCTGGTGGCGCTGCTCGCGCTTGGCGATGTGGCTGGGGCTGGCGTTGATGCTCACCACCAGATCGGGCGCGGCATCGCGCATGCGGTCGAAGGGGTTGGTCGCGTAGTCGGCGCCACTGTCGTTCCAGCCGTCCTCGCAGATCAGCAGGCCCACCTGGGCATTGCCGATGCGCAGCACCTTGGCCACGTCGGGGCCTGGCTCGAAGTGGCGGCGTTCGTCGAAGATGTTGTAGGTGGGCAGGAGCTGCTTGGCATAGCGCAGGCGCACCTCGCCGGCTTGCAGCACCAGCAGGCTGTTGTGCAGCCGCTTGCCGGGCCCTTGCGCGGGCGTGGGCGCGCCCACCACCCAGTGCAGGCCGGGCAGCTCGGCCGATGCCTGCTGCAGCGCGGCCAGCCCGGCGGCCACGCGCTGCTGGAAGGCGCTTTCGTCGAGCATGTCGCCCGGGTAGTAGCCGCACAGCGCGAGCTCGGTGAAGACCACCAGATCGGCCTGCTCGCTGGCGGCCTGGCGCGCGGCGGCGACCATGCGCGCGACATTGCCTTCGATGTCGCCGACGGTGAAGTTGAGTTGGGCAAGGGTGATGCGGAGCATGGAAAATCCTCGGGATTGCTTACGCTTTCACGTTGAAAACCTGGCGGAGATAGGCAAGGAAGGTCTCATCGTCGCACAGCGTCTTGCCGGGCGTGTCCGACAGCTTGGCCACGGGCTGGCCGTTGGCGCGCGTGAGCTTCATCACGATGTTCAGCGGCGTCTGCCCCATGTCGTTGGTGAGGTTGGTGCCGATGCCGAAGCCCAGTTGCGTGCGGTCGCCGAAGTGCTGGTACAGCGCCAGGGCGCGCGGCAGGTCCAGCCCGTCGGAGAACACCAGGCGCTTGGTGTGTGCGTCGATGCGCAGGCGCGCATAGTGGGCCAGCGCCTTCTCGCCCCAGGCCACCGGGTCGCCCGAGTCGTGGCGCAGGCCATCGAACAGCTTGGCGAAGTACAGGTCGAAGTCGGCCAGGAAGGCGTCCATGCCCACGGTGTCGGTCAGCGCGATACCGAGGTCGCCCCGGTATTCCTGCACCCACTCTTCGAGGGCCGTGTTCTGGAAGTCGCGCAGCCGCACGCCCAGGGCCTGGTAGGTCTGCAGGTACTCGTGGGCCATGGTGCCGATGGGCACCAGGTTCAGGTCGCGCGCCAGCAGCACGTTGGATGTGCCCTTGAACCACTGCGGTGTTTCCTGGGCGAAGGTCTGCACCACCTCGCGCTGCCAGGCGCCGCTGTAGCGCCGGCGCAGGCCGAAGTCGAACAGCTCGAACGGGTGCTGCCGCGTGGCCTGCTGTGCCAGGTCCTTGAGTGTCTGCACCTTGGCGGCCAGGCGGCGGCGGCCTTCGGCGAGGGCCGCGTTGGGGTCAAAGCGGCGAAAGTACAGCTCGTTGACGATGGCCAGCACAAAGATCTCGAAGCCCATCACGTGCACCTGCGGGCCGCGTGCCACGATGTGCAACTGCCCGTCCTCGGCAGACGCCTCGATGAAATTGCGCTGGAACTGGAAGATGCGCAAAAAATCGATGAAGTCGCTCTTGATGTAGCGCAGCCCGCCCACGTAGGCCAGTTCGTCGGGCGCGAAACGCAGCGTGCACAGGTGGTCGAGTTCGGCGTTCACGTCGGCCAGCAGATCGGTGAGCGGGTAAGCGCTCTGGTTGCGGCAGACGAAGCGGTACTCGCTCTGCGTCTGCGGGTGGCCGTGCAGCAAGGCCTGCCACATGGTGAACTTGTAGAGGTCGGTATCGAGCAGGCTGTGGATGACGTGGCTCATGGTGGTTCCTCGGGAATGGGGTCGCTGGGGTCTAAAGGGCGTCGGTGCTCTGCGCCAGCCGCACACCCTGTGCGCGCATGGCATCGAGAAAGGCCGTGTGCTGCGCCTCGAAGCCGCCCACGGGGCTCATGCAGTCGGTCAGCAGGGTGATGCGCGCGGGCGCCCAGCCTGGCTGCAGCCGCGGCAGGTGCTGCACGATGTGTTCGGTGGTGGCGCGCACGCAGTGGCTGCTGGTCTCGCCGGCAATGAACAGCCGGTCGGCCGTGCCCAGCGCTGCAAGCAGGCGGGTGTTCAGGGCCGTGTCCGGGTCGCTCGCATCGGGCACCTCGGCTTGGATGGCGCTGTAGTGCTCGGTGAAGGGATTGGTGCCCTTGAACACGTTGCGCACCGCGCGCTGGCGTTGCAGCTGCCACTCGCCGCAGGCAGCCAGCACTTCGGCATGTATGCCATGGCCCCAACTGCCGATCTCGCAGTGCACGGGCCACACCATGTGGGTATAGCGGCCTTGCCGTTCTAGCGCGTCCAGGTACTGCAGGGTGCGCGGCAGCAGAGCACCATTGCGGGGCGCGAAGGCGCCGGCGCGCACCTGGGCTGCCGTGATGGGCGTGAACGCCGCCACGGCCCGCCCATCCGTCTGCTGCCAGTACCCGGGGTGGGCGATGTCGAACTGCTGGTGTGAATCGAGGGTGACGGTGATGCCGTCAAGCAGTGCACCGCAAGCACGAACGAAGGCGGCCGTGCGCTGCATGTCGGCATGGGCGCCCGCGACCGGCAGCGAGGGGGCGCTGCGCATGCCGGTGACCGGGTGGGCGGGTTGCCAGGCAGCGGGCAGGTCGCAGAAATCGTTTTGCGGGTCGATCACCAGAAGCTGGGTGGTGTGTGCCATGGTTCTTGTCCTTGTCTGTCGGTGGCGCCAGTGTAAATCAGTTAATTCAACCGTGAAACTAAGTTGTTGGAAGCCAATGGTGGATGCGTGGCCAGATGACCGGATTGCGCCCCAGGGTGGAGAGGGTGTTCCACCCAGCACGCCCCTGGGCGAATTTCATTGGACCGGGCGTGCAAAATCTGGCACAAACGAAAACTTTGTGTCTTGTTGCAATGGGCCTTTCGGTCCTGGGATGGGCACGACACCACCACGATGGGGTGCGCCGCGGCTGCCAAGGCTTGCTTGCCATCCGTCATACATGCTGGCTACAGTCGGCTACGAGGGTTATCCATGTCATTGCGGCTCAAATTCAATCTGGTGCTGGCCTGCGTGCTGCTGGTGGCGGCGGCAGGCACGGGCCTGTACGTGCACCGCTTCCTGCAGAAGACGGCCATCGAGGAGGTGCAGCACAACTCGCAGCTCATGATGCACGCTGCCATGGCCATCCGCGACTACACGACCGAACTGGTCAAGCCGCACCTCGATGTAACGCTGGCCGAGCAGTTCCTGCCGCAGACGGTGCCGGCCTTTGCCGCCACCGAAACGCTGCGCCGGCTGCAGAACCGCTTTCCGGGCTACGAGTACAAGGAGGCGGTGCTCAACCCCACCAATGTGCGCGACCGTGCCAACGAGTGGGAGGAGCGCATCGTCAAGGATTTCCGCGAAGGCCGTGCAGACCTCAAGAAGGAAGTGACCGGTGAGGTGGGCGAGGGCATGCACCGCACGCTGTACGTGGCGCGCCCCATCACGATCAAGCAGGCGCAGTGCCTGGCCTGCCACAGCACGCCCGCTGCTGCGCCCCCAACCATGCTCAAGATCTACGGCGACAAGAACGGCTTTGGCTGGCAGATGAATGAAACCATCGGCATCCAGGTGGTGCGGGTGCCCATGTTCTACCCGCTCGAGAAGGCGCGCACGACCTTCAACACCGTGATGACGGCGCTGGCGGGCAGCTTTTTGCTGCTGTTCGCGATACTGAACCTGTCGCTGTCGTCGCTGGTGATCGAGCCCATGGCACGCCTGAACCGCAAGCTCGAAGACCTGGCGACCAAGGACTTTCTGACCGACCTGGTGAACCGCCGCAAATTCTTCGAGCGGCTGGAGGCCGAGATGGCCGACACGCGCATCAAGAAGAGCAGCCTCTCGGTCGTGATGTTCGACATCGACTTCTTCAAGCGCATCAACGACACCTTCGGCCACGATTCGGGCGATGTGGTGCTCAAGGCCACGGCCTTGCGGGTGCGCGAGCTGCTGCGCTCGTCCGATTGCGCGGCGCGCTTCGGTGGCGAGGAGTTCATTTTGCTGCTCAAGGAAACGCCGGTTGACGCTGCCATGGCCATGGCCGAAGCCGTGCGCGCACGCATCGCCACCGTGCCTTTCGACGCGGTGGGCCATGTGAGTGCCAGCTTCGGTGTGGCCACCTGGAACCAGGTGGAAGATGCGCACGCGCTGATCAAGCGCGCCGACACGGCCCTGTATGTGGCCAAGTCCAGCGGCCGCAACTGCGTGGTGCAGGCCAAGGACGCGGTCTGAAACCAGGGCTCGCAGCGCCACGGCCAGATTAGGCCGTGGCTGCCTTGGCCTCGTCGTAGTCGGTCAGGTAGTCGCCAGCGAGCGAGGTCTTCTGCTTTTCGGTCAGCAGCTTGCCGGCCATCTGGAAGAAGCGGTGTTCCTCTTCCTTGAGATGGTGCTCCACCTTCTCGGCCAGTTTTTTCGCCAGAGGCAGCCAGGCAGGGGTGGCGGGGTCGGCTTCTTCCAGGGATTCCACCAGTTCATCGATCTGGTGGTGCTCCGAAATCGCGTGGCGCGACAGGTCCATGCCGGCGTCGAGCTGCATCAGCGGCGCATAGAAATTCCGGTCTTCGGCCAGCTCGTGGGCTGCCAGTTCGGTCTTGAGCTGCAGGAACAGTTCCTGCCGTTCGGGCGTATCGCCACTGGTTTCTGTCAGGCGGCGGTACAGGTCGCGCTGCAGCTCGTGGCTCTCGCGCAGGGCTTCAAAGATATTCTGTTGGCTCATGGGGATCCTTGGCAGTGAGGGGTGCAGGCAATGCGGCTTACTTGAGGGCCTTGCGGGCCGCACCGACACCGATGGCCGCCAGGACCACGAAAATCACGGCCAGCACCAGGAACAACACGAACAGGATCTTGGCAATGCCTGCCGTGCCCGCCGCCACGCCGGTGAAGCCCAGTGCACCGGCAACCAGCGAGATCAGGGCAAAAATGATGGCGTACTTGAGCATGTTGGTTCCTTGCAGTAGGGGCAGCATCTGCTGCGAATTAGATGTGACTGAAAGATACCGGAGTGGCCGTGCTGGGAGCGTCGGCAGGTGCGGAGTGTGGGTGTAGGAGAGCGCCGATCCGATGGAGCTCGGGCCCGGAAACGACAAAGCCGCAGCGCGGTGAGCGCTGCGGCTTTGTTTTACAGAAGTTTCCCGAAGAGGGGGAGCGCCGGGCATACAGCCCTGCTGCTGCACGCAGTGCAGCAGCCTTGTCCGTACTTTGGCTTCGGCCGGCCCTGCGTGCCTTCACATCGCTGCGCGGTATGAGCCTGCACCCGAAGACCGAAAACCGCGCGGCGGGCTTACAGCCCGGCTGCTGCGCGAAGCGCAGCAGCTTTGTCGGTCTTTTGGTCTGCGCTCACATCGCTGGCGCGATATGAGCTTCGCCCACGTGCGGAAAGCCGCGCTGGTGCGCGGAGGGCTTACAGCCCTGCTGCTGCACGCAGTGCAGCAGCCTTGTCCGTACGTTCCCAGGTGAACTCGGGTTCTTCGCGGCCGAAGTGGCCGTAGGCGGCGGTCTTTTCGTAGATCGGGCGCAGCAGGTCCAGCATCTGGATGATGCCCTTGGGGCGCAGGTCGAAATGCTCCTGCACCAGTGCGGCAATCTTGTCGTCGGGGATCACGCCCGTGCCTTCGGTGTAGACGGTCACGTTCATGGGGCGTGCCACGCCGATGGCGTAGGCCACCTGGATCTGGCACTGGCGCGCCAGGCCGGCGGCGACGATGTTCTTGGCCACGTAGCGTGCGGCGTAGGCGGCCGAGCGGTCCACCTTGGTTGGGTCCTTGCCGCTGAAGGCGCCGCCGCCGTGGGGGCAGGCACCGCCGTAGGTGTCGACGATGATCTTGCGGCCGGTCAGGCCGCAGTCGCCTTGCGGGCCGCCGATGACGAAGCGGCCGGTGGGGTTGATCAGGTACTTGGTGTCCTTGAGCCACTCGCTGGGCAGCACGGGCTTGATGATCTCTTCGATCACGGCCTCGATGAAGCTGGCCTTCATCGTCTTGGCGGTTTCGCTCTGGTCGGGGTGGTGCTGGGTGGAGAGCACCACGGTGTCGATGCTGTGTGGCTTGCCGTCCACATAGCGCATGGTCACCTGGCTCTTGGCATCGGGGCGCAGGAAGGGCAGGCGCCCGTCCTTGCGCAACTGGGCCTGGCGCTCCACAAGGCGGTGCGCATAGTAGATAGGCGCGGGCATCAGCTCGGGCGTTTCGTCGCAGGCGTAGCCGAACATCAGGCCCTGGTCGCCGGCACCGGTGTTCAGGTGGTCGTCGCTGGCCTGGTCCACGCCCTGGGCGATGTCGTTCGATTGCTTGTCGTAGGCCACGAGCACGGCACAGCCCTTGTAGTCGATGCCGTAGTCGGTGTTGTCGTAGCCGATGCGCTTGATGGTGTCGCGCGCGACCTGGATGTAATCCACGTGGGCGTTGGTGGTGATTTCACCCGCCAGCACCACGAGGCCGGTGTTGGTCAGCGTTTCGGCGGCGACGCGGCTGCGGGGGTCCTGCTTGAAGATCGCATCGAGGATCGCATCCGAGATCTGGTCGGCCACTTTGTCGGGGTGGCCTTCGGAGACGGATTCCGAGGTAAAAAGAAAGTCGTTCGCCATTTGAATAAACTCCTGTGTTCCGGCATTTGGGGCGTTGCCCTCACCCCGAAGGAGCTTTGGCGAACGCTTTAGCAGATTTATTTAACGTCGCCCTGCAAGTTGCTCATTTAACTCAGCGACCCCGTCATTTTAATGCCATCTTTGTTCCGTCTCTTTTCCGTGTTGCCACTGTGGCTGCTCCATGGCCTGGGCGCGGCCATGGGCTGGGTGGCATTTCTGGCCTCTCCCATCTACCGCAGGCGCTTTCGGGCCAATGCGTCGCAGGCCGGCTACCGCTTCGGTGATGTGAGCGCCGCCGTGGGCCATGCAGGCCGCATGGTGGCCGAGTTGCCGCGCCTGTGGCTGGGGGCCCCGCTGCCGTTTCGCATCGAGGGCGGGGCCTGCGTGGAGGCGGCCTATGCCCAGGGCCGTGGCATCCTGTACCTCACGCCCCACCTGGGCTGCTTCGAGTTCTCGGCCCAGGCGGCCGCCCTGCGCTGGAGTGCCGACCACGGCCCCATCACCGTGCTCTACCGCCCTGCGCGCCAGCCCTGGCTCGCCAAGGTGATGGAGACGGCCCGCAACCGGCCCGGAATGCAGGCCGTGCCCACCAACCTCTCTGGCGTGCGCCAGATGATCAAGGCGCTGCGCCGGGGCGAGGCCGTGGGCCTGCTGCCTGACCAGGTGCCGCCACAGGGCCAGGGCCAGTGGAGCCCTTTCTTCGGCAAGGACGCCTACACCATGACGCTGGCCGTGCGCCTTGCCCACCAGACGGGCGCGGTGGTCGTCCTGGCGCGCTGCGAGCGCCTGTCCTGGGGCCGTGGCTACGTGGTGCATTTCGAACCCCTGCCCGCCGCACCGCTGGCGCAGGACGCCGACGCAGCACTGCTGCAGATCAACCAGGCCATGGAACATCTGATACGACAATCCCCAGGCCAGTACCTCTGGGGCTATGGCCGCTACAAGCAGCCCCGTGTGGAAGCCGCTGCCGCTGCTGCAACGCCTGCCGGAGGTGCCGCATGACCGGGCGCCTGGGGGTGTTGTTCATGCGCCTGCTGGCCTTGCTGCCGCTGCGCGTGCTGCGGGGCATGGGCTGGTTCATCGGCCAGGCGCTGTACCTGGTGGCGGCGCCGCGGCGCAAGGTGGCGCTGCGCAATCTGGCGCTGTGCTTTCCCGATGCCACCGAGGCCCAGCGGCGCCAGTGGGCGCGCGAAAGCTTCGTCGGTTTCTGCCAGACCTGGCTGGACCGCAGCTGGCTGTGGTTCGCCCCGCGCGAGGTGGTGCTGGACCGTGTGAAGCTGCAAGGCGCGCTGGACGAGTTGCTGGGGGACACGCCGACCATCATCTTTGCGCCGCATTTCTACGGCATGGATGCCGGGGGCTCCGCGCTCACCTTGCACACCGACCGGGCCTTCACCTCCATCTTCACGCCCCAGCCCGATCCGGCGGTGGATGTCTGGATCCGCAACGGGCGCCAGCGCTTTGGCAATGTGCGCATGCTCAACCGGGGCGATGGCGTCAAGCCCATCCTGAGCGGGCTGCGCAAGGGCGGCCTGCTGTACCTGTTGCCCGACATGGATTTCGGACGCAACGATTCGCTGTTCGTGCCCTTTTACGGCGTGACAGCAGCCACGGTGCCGTCGCTGTCGCGCTTCGCCCGGCTGGGGCGTGCCAAGGTGATCTCCATGGTCACGCGCATCACGCCCGCGGGCTATGTGGCCGAGCTGTCGCCCGCCTGGCCCGGATACCCCACCGACGACGCCGAGGCCGACACGGCGCTGATGAACCAGTACCTGCAGTCGTACATCGACGTGACGCCGGGGCAGTACTACTGGGTACACAAGCGCTTCAAGACCCGGCCCGAGGGCGAGCCTTCGATCTATTGAAGCGAAGCGGGGGCTCAGCCTCCGCGCAGAAAGCCCGCGAGCGCGCTCGCTACCCGATCCGGCTGCTCATGCACCACCCAGTGCGATGCGCCTTCGATCTTGTCGATCTGCAGTTGGGGAATCCAGCCCGGCAGGCCATCGAGCAGTCCGGGCAGCAAAGCGGGGTCGTCCATCGCCCAGACCACCAGGGTGGGCACCGACACGGTGAGCATGCTGTCGGGCAGGGTGATGTTGGCGATGGTGTTGTCGTCGCCTCGCGGCGGTCGCAGGGGGCTGGCGCGGTAATAGTTGCAGGCGCCGGTCAGGCCCTGCTGCCACAGGGTGCGGTATTGCGCGCGCACCCCGTCGGTCAACCACTGCGGCGCCCGGCCTTCGGGATCGTCGAAAAACGCGAACAGGCGCGCGAAATCATTCTCGGCCAGCAGGGCTTCGGCGTCCGGCCGGCACAGGAAATGTATGTACTGGCTGCTGGCCTGTTGCGCGGCGTTGTGCTGCAGTTCGCGCAGGAAGGTGCCGGGATGGGGTGAGTTGACGATGGCCAAGCGCTTCATGCGCTGCGGCTGTTGGTTGGCCAGATTCCAGGCTACTGCCCCGCCCCAGTCGTGGGCCACCAGGCATTCGAGCGGCTGGCCGGGGCTCACGATCTCGATCAGTGCCGCAAGATCCTGCACCAGGTGCTTGGCCCGGTAGGCATCGACGGCTGCGGGGCTGCTCGATTCGCCAAACCCGCGCAGATACGGGGCCACGCAGTGGTAGCCGCCGTTTTCGGGCAGCGCGAAGTGCGACAGCATGGCATCCCAGATGAAGGCGCCTTCGGGAAAGCCGTGCAGGAACAGCAGCACGGGCCGCCCGGCGGCGCCGCTTTCGCGGCAGTGCAGGGTCGTGCCGTGGGACAGGGGAATGGTGCGGTTGCTGATCATGGCGCTATTGCTATCGTTTGTGTAGCTGCCAGCGCGCATGGGTCCAGCACTGGCGTTCAATCTTCCTCGGGTTCCTGGTCGTCGGCGCTGTCGGCGTCCGGCGCAGGTTCGTCGCCCTGCGCCAGCTCGGCACCAGGCACCGGGTGTGCCCACTGCCACAGCAGTTGGGCCACCTCGTCTACCCCCTGCTTTTTGAGGGCAGAGAACATCTTGACGTCGCCGCCGCCGGCGTGCAGTCGCGTGATCGACAGTATCTTGGCCTGCTCTGCACGGGTAAGCTTGTCGGCCTTGGTGAGCACGATGAGGAACTTGAGCCCTTCCTCGACCCGGGGGCGCACCACTTCGAGCAGGGCTTCGTCGAGTTCGGTGAGGCCCAGGCGGGGGTCGCACAGCAGCACGATGCCCGTGAGGCCCGGGCGGCTGACCAGGTAATTGACCATCACCTGCTGCCAGCGCACCTTGTCCGAGCGCGAGACGGCGGCATAGCCGTAGCCCGGCAGATCGGCGAGCACGGCGTCCATCACACCCTGTTTTCCCAGAGAGAACAGGTTGATGTGCTGGGTGCGGCCGGGCTTCTTGGAGGCGAATGCAAGCTGTTTTTGCTGCGTGAGCGTGTTGATGCAGGTGGATTTACCGGCATTGGAACGGCCCACGAACGCAATCTCGGGCACCGTGATGGGGGGCAGGTGGTGCAGTTGCGCCGCCGTGGTCAGGAACCTGGCCGTGTGCATCCAACCCATGGCGACTTTGGCGTCGGGTGCGGGCGGGAGAGAGCCAGCAACTGGCGCAGAAGGAGTGGTCGTCATGGGGAGTTGAGGTGCTTGCGGGGCCTCATTGTAGAATCGTGCGGTTTCGCGCACATAAACACAGACCCTCGATATGAAGTTGCTCGCCTCTATGCTGATGGCTGCCGTGCTGGCAGTGCCCGCTTTCCCGGCTTTTTCTGCGGGCGAGACTCCCGCTGCGCCACCCAAGGCCGCCAAGCCCGACCTTGTCAAAGGCGAGGCCAGCTTCACTGCGGTGTGCGCTGCCTGCCACGGCGCGGACGGCAACTCGGCCATCGCTGCCAATCCCAAGCTGTCGCAGCAGCACCCCGAGTACCTGGTCAAGCAACTGCAGGAATTCAAGTCCGGCAAGCGCAACGATCCCGTGATGAAGGGCTTTGCCTCGGCCCTGTCCGACGAGGACATGAAGAACATCGCCTACTGGGTGACGGCCAAGGCGGCCAAGCCGGGCTTCGCCAAGGACAAGGCCTTGGTCTCCATGGGCGAGCGCATTTACCGCGGCGGCATTGCCGACCGCCAGATCGCGGCCTGTGCCGGCTGCCACAGCCCCAATGGCTCCGGCATCCCGGCCCAGTACCCGCGCCTGTCCGGCCAGCATGCCGACTACACCGCCACGCAGCTCGTCGCCTTCCGCGACGGCAAGCGCGGCAACAGCCTGCAGATGACGCAGGTGGCAGCCAAGCTGAACGACCGCGAGATCAAGGCCGTGGCGGATTACATCGCCGGCCTGCGTTGATGGATCGACTGATCGACTGATCGACTGATCTTTCTCAAGCAAGGCCCACACAGCGCGGGCCGACCGGAACCAACCGCCAATAACAAACCCAAAAAGGGCGGGTCCATCGAGCAGATGGTCCCGTCCTTTTTCTTTGCCTGCCCCATCGCCCCTCTTTCCTCCATGTCTGACAACACCCAAGGCGTTCGCGTCCAGTACGGCTCCAAGGCCTTGCGCGCCGTGATCGAGATGCTGTCTTCGATGCGCTTCGCGATCTCGCTGCTGACGGTGATCTGCATCGCCTCGGTGATCGGCACCGTGCTCAAGCAGCACGAGCCGGCGGCGAACTATGTGAACCAGTTCGGCCCCTTCTGGGCAGCGCTGTTCAGCGCCATCCAACTCAATGCGGTGTACAGCGCCTGGTGGTTCCTGCTGATCCTGGCGTTTCTGGTGCTGAGCACCTCGCTGTGCATCGCCCGCAACACGCCCAAGATCCTGGTGGACATCCGGGTGTACAAGGAAAACATCCGCGAGCAGAGTCTCAAGGCCTTCCACCACAAAGCCGAGGCCGATCTGCCCGAGGGCCCCGAGGCCGAGGCCAAGCGCATCGGCGCCCTGCTGGCCGGTGGCGGCTGGAAGGTGCGCCTGCAGCAGCGCGATACGCCGGCTGGCGCTGGCACGGGCTGGATGGTGGCGGCCAAGGCCGGCGCGGCCAACAAGATCGGCTACATCGCTGCGCACAGCGCCATCGTGCTGGTGTGCGTGGGCGGGCTGCTCGATGGGGACCTGATCGTGCGTGCGCAGATGCTGCTGGGCGGCAAGACGCCCTATACCGGTGGCGGACTGATCGCGGACGTGAAGCCCGAGCACCGGCTGTCCGAGCGCAACCCGACCTTTCGTGGCAACCTGCTGGTGGCCGAGGGCACGCAATCGAGCACGGCCCTCCTGAACCAGTCCGATGGCGTGTTGCTGCAGGACCTGCCGTTCGCCATCGAGCTCAAGAAATTCATCGTCGAGCACTATTCCACGGGCATGCCCAAGCTGTTTGCCAGCGAGATCGTCATCCACGACAAGGCCACGGGCGAGAAGACGCCGGCGCGCGTGGAGGTGAACCACCCGGCCAGCTACAAGGGCGTGGAGATCTACCAGTCGAGCTTCGACGACGGCGGCTCACACCTGAAGCTGCGCGCCGTGCCCATGGCGCCGGGCGCCAAGGCCTTCGACGTCGAAGGGGTGGTGGGTGATTCGACCCAACTGACCAACAAGGGCGGCGCGGCGGGCAGCGACACCATGACGCTGGAGTTCACGGCGCTGCGCACCATCAACGTCGAGAACTTCGGCGGTGCCGGCCCGGGCGCCACGGGTGTGGACGTGCGCAAGGTCGACCTGCGCGAGGCCGTGGAGTCGCGCCTGGGCGCCGCCAACAAGACCGTGACCAAGAAGGAACTGCGCAACGTGGGCCCGAGCGTGAGCTACAAGCTGCGCGATGCGGCAGGCCAGGCGCGCGAGTTCCACAACTACATGCTGCCCGTGGACACAGGCGATGGCGTGCCGGTGTACCTGCTGGGTGTGCGCGACATGCCGGCAGACCCGTTTCGCTACCTGCGGGTGCCTGCCGATGACCAGGGCGGGATGGACGGATTCCTGCGCCTGCGCGTGGCGCTGGCCGACCCGGCGGCGCGCGAACAGGCGGTGCGCAGCTATGTGGCGCAGGCCATCGATCCATCGCGGCCCGACGTGGGCGAGCAATTGGCGCAATCGGCCTTGCGCGCGCTGGCGCTGTTTGCCGGCAATGGCATCGTGGACGGCAAGCCCACGGGCGGGTTGCAGGCGATTTCCGACTTCATGGAATCCAACGTGCCGGAGGCCGAGCGGGGCCGCGCAGGCGAGGTGCTGATCCGCATCCTGAACGGCACCTTGTTCGAGCTGGCGCAACTGTCGCGCAAGAATGCGGGCCTGCAGCCCCTGCCGCCGGACGACAAGACGCGCGGCTTCATGACGCAGGCCGTGCTGTCGCTGAGCGATGCGCAGATCTACCCGGCGGCCATTGCCTTCGAACTCAAGGACTTCACGCAGGTGCAGGCCAGCGTGTTCCAGGTGGCCCGCGCGCCCGGCAGGAACATCGTCTACCTGGGCTGTGCCTTGCTCATTCTGGGCGTTTTTGCCATGCTCTACATCCGCGAACGCCGCATCTGGGTCTGGGTGGCGCCGCAGGGTGATAAGGCGCATGCCATGATGGCGCTCTCGACGAATCGCAAGACCATGGACGGCGACCGGGAGTTTGTAGAGCTCGCAGAAAAACTGATCGGGGCACCGCCCCTGCAAGGCAACCCATGAACACGGCCACCCGCAACACCACGATCACCCTGAACGAAGGGTTCTTCTCCCGCCGCAACTGGCTGGACTGGGCCTTTGCGGCCATCGTCGCTGTGGGGGCGCTGTATGCGCTGCAGCGCTATGGCAGCTTCATGGATGTGTACGAAAAGGGAATCCTGCTCGGGGCCATTCCCTCGACCATCTGGCTGGGCTGGTTCTGGCGCCCGCTGCGCACGCTGATGCTGGTGGTGACCGCGGTGGCGCTGATGGCCATCGGCCTGTACCAGGTCGATGGGGCGGGCAGCCTGGCGCGCGCCGACACGGTGTTCGGGCTCAAGTACTTCTTGTCGAGCCAGTCGGCCATTCTGTGGATGAGCATGCTGTTCTTCATGAGCACGGCCTTTTACTGGATCGGCATGTTCGCGCGGGGCGAGGGCCACACCATGAACCTGATCGGCTCGCGCCTTGCCTGGGTGGCGGTGGGCATGGCGCTGATCGGTACCCTGGTGCGCTGGTACGAGAGCTACCTGATCGGGCCCGACATCGGCCACATCCCGGTCAGCAACCTGTACGAGGTGTTCGTGCTGTTCTGCTGGATGACGGCTGCCTTCTACCTGTACTACGAAGCCCAGTACAAGACGCGCGCCCTGGGTGGCTTCGTGATGCTGGTGGTGAGTGCAGCCGTGGGCTTTCTGCTGTGGTACACGGTGGTGCGTGAGGCGCACGAGATCCAGCCGCTGGTGCCTGCGCTCAAGAGCTGGTGGATGAAGCTGCACGTGCCAGCCAACTTCATCGGCTACGGCACTTTCGCGCTGTCGGCCATGGTGGCATTTGCCTACCTGATCAAGCAGCAGGCCACGGAGACGCGCTGGTACAAGCTGGCGCCGCTGTGGCTGCTGGGCGTGGTGCTGTGTTTCGAGCCCATCGTGTTCCGCCAGGGCGCGACGGAGAACGGCGGCAGCTACTGGATGGTGTATTTCGGCATCTCGGCGCTGATCGTGGCCGGCATCCTGCTGGGGCGCAAGCGCATCGCCGAGCGCCTGCCCTCGTTCGAGATCCTGGACGATGTGATGTACAAGGCCATCGCCGTGGGCTTTGCCTTCTTCACCATCGCCACGGTGCTGGGCGCCCTGTGGGCGGCCGAGGCCTGGGGCGGCTACTGGAGCTGGGACCCCAAGGAGACCTGGGCGCTGATCGTCTGGCTCAACTACGCCGCCTGGCTGCACATGCGCCTCATGAAGGGCCTGCGTGGCACAGTGTCGGCCTGGTGGGCTCTGGTGGGCCTGGCGGTTACGACCTTCGCCTTCCTCGGGGTCAACATGTTTCTGAGTGGGCTGCACAGCTACGGTACGCTGTAGGACGAGCACGCGAGGCGGCGGATACGGGGAGCGGGCCCTGCAAAGATTGCATCCACGGTGTAACCTGATCCGTATTTGGAACGAACTAGGGGTGGTATCGCTCTACCCGTAGACGATTCCATCACCGCCTGACCGGAGCCCCCCATGCCATTTCACTCCCGCGACTCGGGTTTCAACCACCCGCACTCTTCCGACATCACGCCGCGCGCGACCTACGAAGGGCGCCGCGACATGCTGCGCCTGATGGCCGGTGGCGCAGCCGGTGCGGCAATGGCCACCTGGGCCGGCCGCGAAGCCCTGGCGCAGGCCCCGGCCCGGCCCGGCAAGCTGGCAGCGCTGGCGGGCAGCAAATCTTCCGTGGCGGGCGCGGTGTCGATGGAGAAGGTGACCGACTACAAGGACGCCAGCACCTACAACAATTTCTACGAGTTCGGTACCGACAAGGCCGACCCGGCGCGCAATGCGCACACCCTCAAGACCTCGCCCTGGACAGTGGAAGTGGAGGGGCTGGTCAAGAAGCCGGGCAAGTACGGCATCGAAGACCTGCTAAAGCTGAGCGCGCAGGAAGAGCGCATCTACCGCCTGCGCTGCGTGGAGGGCTGGTCGATGGTGATCCCGTGGGTGGGTTACTCGCTGGCCGAACTCATCAAGCGTGTGGAGCCGCAGGGCAGCGCCAAGTACGTGGAGTTCGTGACCCTGGCGGACAAGGCCACCATGCCTTTCGTGGGCTCGCGCGTGCTGGACTGGCCGTACGTGGAAGGCCTGCGCATGGATGAGGCCATGCATCCACTGACGATGTTGGCCTTCGGCATGTATGGCGAGGTGCTGCCCAACCAGAATGGTGCGCCGGTGCGCCTGGTGGTGCCGTGGAAGTACGGCTTCAAAAGCGCCAAGAGCATCGTCAAGATCCGCTTCACGGACAAGGAACCGGGTACGGCCTGGAACAAGGCGGCGCAGCAGGAGTACGGCTTCTATTCGAACGTGAACCCCACGGTAGACCACCCGCGTTGGAGCCAGGCGACCGAGCGGCGCATCGGCGAGGATGGGCTGTTCGCCAAGAAGCGCAAGACGCTGATGTTCAACGGCTACGAGGCCCAGGTCGGCCAGCTGTACGCGGGCATGGACCTCAAGAAATTTTTCTGAGCCTGCCAGAAACCGACCCCTTCGCCGCCATGCGAAAGTTCCTGCTCCACCCCTTGGCCAAGCCTGTGGTGTTCGTGCTGTGCCTGCTGCCGCTGGCGTGGCTGGTGTATGCCGCCGTGGCCAACCAACTGGGTGCGAATCCGGCCGAGGCGCTGATCCGCGCCACGGGTGACTGGACCCTGCGTGCGCTGTGCCTGGTGCTGGCGGTGACGCCTGTCCGCGTCATGACGTCCACGCCCCAATTGGCACGCTTTCGGCGCATGCTGGGGGTGTTCGTGTTCTTCTATGCACTGCTGCACCTGCTGAGCTACAGCTGGTTCGACATGGGCTTCGAGGTAAACGACATTGCCGTGGACATTGCCAAGCGGCCTTTCATCCTGGTGGGTTTCCTGGCGTTCGTGCTGCTCACCCTGATGGCGGCCACCTCGTTCAACCGCGCCATCCGCGCGCTGGGTGCCAAGCGCTGGCAGGTGCTGCACCGCACGGTGTATGCCGTGGCGGGCCTGGCGATCCTGCACTTCTTCTGGATGCGCGCTGGCAAGAACAACTTCGGCGAGGTGGCGGTGTACGCGGCCATCCTGGCGGTGCTGCTGGGCTGGCGGGTGTGGCAGGCCTTGCGCAAGCGGGCAGCCAAGGCGGCTGCCGGCGTCGCAGCAGCGCGGCAAGGTGCCGCTGCGCAGCGCTAGCGGCGTCTCAGCCGACGGCACGCAGCGCAGGCCGCATCTGCCGGGTGACGGGGTCGATGAAGGCCGTCGGGATCTGGTAGGCGCGGTCGTCGAAGAGGTCGATGCCGCACATCAGGTTCTCCACCCAGTCGAAGAAGTCGTTGATGGCCTTCTTGCCCAGGATGGGCGCGCCATGCTGCGGCACGAGCATGGCAATGTCCAACTGCCGCGCCATGCGCACCCACAGCCGCAGGATCTTGTTGGAGACCATGTAGCGGCGGTGGAAGCCCTCCATGCGCGGAATGTGCGCGGCCAGGTCGGTGACGGGAATACCCGCTTGCGCGCCCGAGGTCATCGATACGGCCAGGTCGCCCGTGAACAGGATGCGGCTGATGGGGTCGTAGAAGTGGAAATTGCCTTCGGAGTGCAGGAAATGCGCGGGCAGCAGCATCAGCTCGCTGCGGCCCAGTGGCAGCCGGCCGCCGCTGTCGGGTACGCCGATCACCCGGTTCTCGGTCTTGCCGACCTTGGTGAAGTGCGGTGCGAAGCGCTCCCAGACGCGCGAGATCACCAGTGAGGCCTTGGTGCTGGTCATCCAGCGGTCCAGCGAGGCGATGATGTCCGGGTCGGCGTGCGAGGCGATCAGGTAGGACAGCTTGTGCGGCGGGAAGTGCTGGGTCATGCCCATGAACAGCTCGTTGAATGCGAGGTTGCCGCCGGGGTCGATGATGGCCCCGGTGCCGTCGTCGACGATCAGGAACTGGTTGGCCTGTACCGCCTGGCCATCCTCCTCGATCAGATCGGTGAACATCAGGCAGGCGTGGTTCTTGTCTCGGTACAGTTCGATGGCCATGGCAATGCTGCAGTGCAGTGAAAAACCGACTGTAGGACGGCACATGGTCAGGCGGCTTGATGGAAATCAAGCCATTGGCAATCAAGGGCCGGTGGATGCCCGGTTCCCGAAGACGGACGGGGTCAGCGTGCCGTAGAAGCGGGGGGCTGGGGCGCTGATGTGGCCGTCGAGGGAGCGGCGCCAGGCGTGAGGGTTTCGGGCAGGGTGGCGCGCTGCGCGGCCGCAGGACCGGAGGGCAGGAACAGCGGGCCGCGCTGACCGCAACCCGTGATGGCCGCCGCACTGGCAGCAAGGACAAGCGTCCTGACTAGAATTTGGGATGCTTTCAACATGCGCGAATTGTAATGACTGACCTTGAATTCCAGGACCATGCCGAGAAACTGCTGGCGGCCGTTGAGCGCAGTTGCGATGAACTCAATGACACCACGGACGCCGACATCGACAACCAGCGCTCGGGCGGCATGATCACGCTGAGTTTCGCGAACCGCAGCCAGATCGTCATCAACCTGCAAAAACCGCTGCACGAGGTGTGGATGGCTGCGAAGTCGGGTGGCTACCATTACAAGTTCGATGGCTCGGCCTGGCAGGACACCAAGGGGGGCGGCGAGTTCTTTGCGCGGCTGACCGAGGATGCGCGCACCCAGTCGGGGATGCCGCTGGCCTTTTCCGCCTGACGCGCGCGAACCAGCCGCGCGCAATGGAAAAGGGCCGCACGCGGCGGCCCTTGATCTCAAGCGGTGGCGCTCAGTTGCGGAACAGGTCGAGTATGCGGTTGCGCTCTTCCGTCGGTGGCGGCGCATGCGGCGCCACATCAGGTCCGCCGGTGGTGCGCTGCTGTTCCTCCAGTCCGACGCTGGCAATGCCTGCGTTGCGCGCATATTCCTCGTAGAACCATTCTCCACCGACGTTGACCACGCCGGGTGGCACGACCGGCTCGCTCACGGGAACGCCCTTGAGCGCGCGTTCCATGAAGCTGATCCACACCGGAAGGCTCAGGCCGCCGCCGGTTTCGCGGCTGCCCAGGTTGCGCGGCGTGTCGTAGCCGATCCAGGTCACTGCGGCGATGGTCGATTGGTAACCGGCAAACCAGGCGTCCACCGAATCGTTGGTGGTGCCCGTCTTGCCGCCGATGTCCGGGCGCTTCAGGGTGCCCTGCGCGCGTGC
Source organism: Acidovorax sp. LjRoot118 (assembly GCF_964253575.1). Lineage (NCBI taxonomy): Bacteria > Pseudomonadati > Pseudomonadota > Betaproteobacteria > Burkholderiales > Comamonadaceae > Acidovorax > Acidovorax sp. LjRoot118. Next base: position 5,159,777 of record NZ_CAXURB020000001.1, on the reverse strand, counting down.
GGCCGTGCCGGAGCGGGTGACCTCCTGCAGCAGGCTGTTCATCACGAAGGCGTTGCGTGCGTCGATGGCGCGCGGCAGTTCGGACACGGCCGGTGGCGTGACTTCGGAAATGACGCGACCCTTGTGGTCGGTGACCTTGGCGATCAGCCAGGGGTTCACGCGGTAGCCGCCGTTGGCGAACACCGAGTAGGCCGAAGCCATCTGCAGCGGTGTGACCGAGCCTGCGCCCAGGGCCATGGTCAGGTAGGCGGGGTGCTTCTCGGCATCGAATCCAAAGCGCGATACCCATTCCTGCGCGGTCTTGGGGCCCACGGCCTGCAGGATGCGGATGGAGATCATGTTCTTGGACTTCGCAAGGCCCGTGCGCATGGTCATGGGGCCGTCGTACTTGCCGTCGTAGTTCTTGGGTTCCCATGGCTGGCCGCCGGTGGTGCCCGCGTCGAAGAACAGCGGGGCGTCGTTGATCACCGTAGCCGGGGTGAAGCCCTTTTCCAGCGCCGCCGAGTAGATGAACGGCTTGAAGCTGGAGCCGGGCTGGCGCCAGGCCTGGGCCGCATGGTTGAACTTGTTCTTGTCGAAGTCGAAGCCACCCACCAGCGCGCGGATGGAGCCGTTGCGCGGGTCGAGCGCCACGAAGGCGCCCTCGACCTCGGGCAACTGGGTGATCTCCCAGGCGCCCTTGGGGGTCTTGACCACGCGGATCACGGCGCCGCGGCGGATCTTGATATTGGGAGGTGCCTTGTCGCTCAGGCCGGACTGGGCGGGCTTGAGGCCGTCACCCGTGATCTCCAGATTGTCGCCATTGGCCCGGGCGGCAACGATCTTGCGCGGCCCGGCTTCCAGAACCACGGCCGCCAGCACGTCACCGTTGTCGGGGTGGTTGGCCAGGGCATCGTCCACAGCATCTTCGACGTCCTGGGCGGTGGTGGGCAGTGCCACGAATTTTTCGGGGCCGCGGTACTGCTGGCGGCGCTCGTAGTCCATGATGCCTCGGCGCAGTGCGGTGTAGGCGGCTTCCTGCTCCCCCGCATTCAGGGTGGTGTACACGTTCAGGCCCCGGGTGTAGGCCTCGTTGCCATACTGCGTGAAAATGAGCTGGCGCGCCATTTCGGCCACGTACTCGGCATGGATGCGGGTGGCATCCGGGCCGCTGCGGATCTTGAGGTCTTCCTTCTTGGCGGCGATGGCTTCCTGCGCGGTGATGAAGCCGTTTTCTTCCATGCGCTCGATGATGTACAGCTGGCGCGAGCGGGCACGCTTGGGGTTGCTGATGGGGTTGTAGGCTGAAGGCGCCTTGGGCAGGCCGGCTAGCATGGCTGCTTCGGCAATCGAAATGGATTTAAGTGGTTTGCCGAAGTAAGCCTCTGCAGCCGCAGAAAATCCATAGGCGCGGTTGCCCAGGTAAATCTGGTTCATGTAAATCTCAAGGATCTGGTCCTTGGTCAACATATGCTCCAGCTTGAATGTCAGTAATATTTCGTAAATTTTGCGAGTAAATGTTTTTTCTGAGGACAGATAAACATTGCGCGCCACCTGCATTGTGATAGTCGAAGCCCCTTGGCTTTTGACGCGGCCCAGATTGGCCAGAGCGGCGCGAATCACACCCTTGTAGTCCACACCCCCATGCTGGAAGAAGCGCGAATCTTCAATGGCCAGCACCGCGTCCTTCATGACCTTGGGGATCTCCTGGATGGGCGTGAGGTTGCGTCGCTCTTCGCCGAATTCACCCAGCAACGCGCCCTCGGAGGAGTAGACCCGCAGAGGCAGTTTGGGGCGGTAGTCCGCCAGATCGGAGATGTCCGGCAGGTTGGGGTAGGCCACCGACAGCGCCACCGCAATGGTCAGCAGCAGCCCGAGCACGCCCGCGACGGCGAGACCCGTGGTCCACAGCACGAAGCGAATCAACCAGCGAAGCCAGGTGGGGCGGGAGGGCGCGGAAGCGGCAGTCGAAGGGTCGGTTGGCTTTTGCTGAGAAGAAGAGGGCGGCGGCATATCGCTCCGATTGGTGGAGCCTGCATTATAAAAATGTCGGAGCCTCTTTCAGTGCAAACGACCAAAAGGCCCCGACCAACGGTCATGGCGGCCGCTTTGCGGTCTTGCAATTGCGCAGAAGCCACTCAGGAGATCGTGTGGTTTTGGCAACGCTTCGAACAGATCAGATGGGGAAAATTCTTTGCCGGTGAACTATCTTACTGATAGCATTCATGTGAAGTGTTAAGTTTTGTTGCGTCATTTAGACAAGTTACAGGGGACCCATCTTGATCTCAACGGGATCTTTGTTCAGTCGCCAGGCTGCGCCTCTGCTGGGTATCGACATCAGCTCATCCAGCGTCAAGTTGGTCGAGTTGGGGCGGGACAAGGCGGGAGGCCTGGTCCTTGAGCGCTGCGCCATCGAGCCGCTGGAACGCGGCTGGATCACCGATGGCAATATCGAAAAATTCGACGAAGTGGCGGAAGCCCTGCGTCGCCTCGTCAAGAAAAGCGGCACCCGCACCAAAAATGTGGCGCTCGCTTTACCGCCCTCGGCCGTGATCACCAAAAAGATCACGCTGCCTGGCGGCATGACCGAGCAGGAACTGGAAGTGCAGGTGGAGTCTGAAGCAAATCAGTACATTCCTTTCTCTCTGGACGAGGTGAGTCTGGACTTTTGTGTCATAGGACCCAGCAAGAGTTCCCCGGGTGATGTGGAAGTGCTCATTGCCGCATCCCGCAAGGAAAAAGTGCAGGACCGGCAGGGGCTGGCAGAAGCCGCCGGGCTCAAGCCGGTGGTGGTGGACATTGAATCGAATGCCTCCCGCTTGGCGGCCAGCCGCCTGATCGAAGCCTTGCCCAACAAGGGTACGGACGCCCTGGTGGCATTGTTCGAGGTGGGCGCCGTGACCACCAGCATGCAGGTCATTCGCAATGACGAGGTGGTGTATGACCGCGACCAGGCATTCGGCGGCGCGCAACTGACCCAATTGATTGTCCGGCAGTATGGTTTTTCGGTCGAAGAGGCCGAGAACAAGAAGCGCAACGGCGATCTGCCCGAGGATTACCAGGCAGCGGTGTTGCGGCCCTTTGTGGACAACATGGCCCAGGAAATCGCCCGGGCATTGCAATTCTTTTTCACCAGCACGCCGCACAACCGCATCGATCACATCGTGTTGGCGGGCGGTTCTGCTCCGCTGCCCGGCTTGACGGAAGCGGTCACCCAGCAAACAGGTTTCGCCTGCAGTCTGGCCAATCCTTTTGATGGCATGGAAATCGGAAGCTCGGTACGGCTCAAGAAGATGGTGCGCGAGGCGCCGTCCTATCTGACGTCGTGCGGCCTTGCCATGCGGAGGTTCCTGCAGTGATATTGATTAACTTACTCCCCCACCGGGAAGCCGCCAGAAAGCGCCGCCGCGAAGGATTTCAGGCGACGATGGTGGCTTCTGCCATCGTCGGCTTGCTGATCGCCGGGCTGATTTACTGGGTTCTGCAAACGCTGATTGCGGACCAGCAGGCCAAAAATGGGGTTCTCAAGGCTGAAATTCAGGTGCTTGAGGGCCAGATCAAGGAAATCGCCACGATCGAAGAAGAAATCGCTGCGCTGCGCGCCCGCCAGAAAGCCGTGGAAGATCTGCAGGCGGACCGCAATCTGCCGGTTCACTTGTTGACGGAGCTGGTCAAGCAACTGCCTGACGGGGTGTATGTGACAAGTTTGAAGCAGACCAACCAGTCGATCGAAATCAAGGGCGTTGCGCAGTCCAACGAGCGCATCTCGGAAATGCTGCGCAATCTTTCCAACAACACGCCCTGGTTGTCCAAGCCTGAGCTGGTTGAGATCGTGGCTAGCAACGTGGCGTTGACTCCACGCGATACCCGTCGGGTGGCGTCATTCAATCTGCGCTTCCAATTGGTGAAATCCAGCGAAGCCCGCAAGGCGATGGAAACAGCGGCAAGCTCTGCTAAAGGCTGACCCATGGCAAAAAACAAAGTTCAAAAAGTCGACGTGTCTGAGCAGTTTGCAAATCTGCAGCGCCAGTTCACCAATCTGGACACAAAGGACCCTTCGCTGTGGCCGCCGCTTCCGCGGTTCCTCCTGTGTTTATTCATTGCTATAGCGGTTGCTGCTGCGCTCTGGTTCATCAAGCTGACGGACTACGAGACAGAATTGCAGACGGAAAAGGCGACCGAGTTGACACTGCGCGAGGATTACAAAAAGAAGCTCCAAAAGGCAGTAAGCCTGGATGCATTGAAGAAGCAGCGCGAGCAGGTCCAGCAATACGTTATCCAGTTAGAAAAACAACTGCCCAGCAAGGCGGAGATGGCCGCGCTTCTTTCTGATATCAACCAGTCTGGCTTGGGGCGTAGCTTGCAATTCGAGCTGTTTCGGCCAGGGCAGGTCGTTGTGCGCGAATATTATGCAGAGCTGCCTATCGCCGTTCGGGTTACAGGTAGATACCACGATATGGGAGCATTTGCTTCAGATATTGCTCATTTGTCGCGTATCGTCACTTTGAATGATGTGGCAATTAGTATGCCGCAGGGAAAAGATAAAGACCGAGACATGGCCAACGGTGTTTTGATCATGGACGCCACAGCGCGGACCTTCCGCTATCTGGATACTGAGGAAATTCAAGCCCAACGCAAGACGGCGGCGAAGGGACCTGCAAAATGAGAGCGCTTAAAAGCAGTTTGATTCTGGCCTGTATTGCGGTGCTGACGGGTTGCGTTGCGTCCGGTGAAGATGAAGTGCGGCAGTGGATCAGTGAAGAGCGCGCTCAGGCCAAGTCCCGCGTCACTCCGATCACAGAGCCCAAACAATTCAGGCCTGAGGCCTATACGGCAGATGCGCAGCTGGAGCCTTTCAATCCTCTGAAGCTGACACAGGCTTTGCGCAGGGATTCGTCGCAACTCGCCTCCAACGCGGCGTTGATTGCACCAGAGATGGCGCGCCGCAAAGAACCCTTGGAGGCGTATCCGCTGGACACCATCAAGATGGTTGGCAGTCTGCAAAAGAAAGGCCAACCAGCCGCCTTGGTCACGGCCGACAAGTTGCTGTACCAGGTCACGGTTGGGCAGTACCTTGGGCAGAGTTATGGACGAATCACGTCCATCAATGAAACAGCCATTCAACTGCGTGAGATCGTGCAGGATGCGACTGGGGACTGGATTGAACGTACGACGTCGCTTGAGTTGCAAGAAGGGGTGAAAAAATGAAGCAGAACAGTTTTGGTATGGTGCGATTTTTTAATCGAAGCGCACTTTTTGCGGCGTCTGTTGCAGTGTCTTCGCTGGCGTGGGCGCAAGGCTCCATTGAAAATATCTCGGGTGCGATGCAAGGCGGAGTCGAGATTGTCCGCATTGATTTTTCAGAGCCAGTGGCAGTATTGCCAACCGGCTTCGTGATTCAATCGCCTGCTCGCATTGCCTTGGATTTTCCTGACACGACCAGTGCCTTAGGTAAATCGACAGTGCAGATCAATCAGGGAAATATCCGTTCGGCCAATCTGGTGCAGGCCCCTGGACGGTCAAGGGTGGTGCTGAATTTGAAGCAGGCGTCTTCGTACCGTACGGAACTTCAAGGCAAGTCCGTGCTGGTTTATCTAGATACCACTGCGGCTCCAGCGGCCGCGACCACCTCGCAGCCAGTGAGTTTTGCAGAAAGCGCAAATGCTGAAGTAATGGCTATCAAGGATGTTGATTTTCGCCGTGGTGCGGATGGCTCAGGCAGGGTTGTCGTGACGCTGCCCAGCAACCAAGTTGGCGTGGATCTGCGGCCCGTTGGTAAGGGCTTGACGGTTGATTTCCTGAAGTCCTCCCTATCTGAAGGCTTGCGCAGGCGCCTGGATGTCACGGACTTTGGGACCCCCGTACAGATCATATCGACCACCCAGCAGGGTGAGCGAGTCCGCATGGTGATCGAACCGGTGGGCGAGTGGGAGCACAGTGCTTACCAAAGCGACAATCAGTTCGTGATCGAAGTGCGCCAGAAAAAGGTCGATTTGACCAAACTAACCCAGGGGCCTGGCTACAGTGGTGAAAAGCTGTCGCTCAATTTTCAGAACATTGAAGTCCGTTCATTGCTGCAGGTGATTGCCGATTTCACCAATTTCAATATCGTGACCTCTGACACCGTCACGGGTGCGCTGACGTTGCGACTCAAGGATGTTCCTTGGGATCAGGCTCTGCAGATCATCATGGACGCCAAGGGCCTTGGAATGAGAAAAAACGGCTCGGTGCTCTGGATCGCTCCCAAAGACGAAATCGATGACCGGACCAAGAAGGACTTCGAAGCCGCGTTGGCCATCCAGAAGCTGGAGCCTCTCAGAACCCAGGCATTCCAGATGAACTATGCAAAGGCGGTGGATATGGTGGTGCAACTTTCCACCACGGCTAGTGGTGGTGGTAGCACCTCCAATCGATTTCTGAGCGAGCGTGGGAGTGCAATTGCCGAACCCCGGACCAATCAACTGTTCGTGACGGATACGGCCAATAAGCTGGAAGAGGTGCGACAGCTTCTCTCCACCTTGGATGTGGCGGTCCGCCAGGTAATGATCGAAGCGCGTATTGTGGAGGCATCGGACACTTTCGGGCGCTCTCTTGGTGTGCGTCTCGGGGCTACAGACCTTCGCGCCGCTCGCGGTGGAGATGGCGGATACTCGTTGGGAACCAGCGGCAACCGGATTGGATTTGGCACCAATTACAGCAATGCAGTAGCCTCTACGTCCGCTGGTGGTGCTGTCAACACAAATGGTAACTTTGTCAATCTGCCTGCGACTGCCATTGGCGGCTACGATCCATCCAGTTTTGCTATATCTATTTTCAACTCGGCTGCCAATCGGTTTTTGAATCTTGAGATTTCTGCTTTGGAGGCAGATGGCAAAGGTAAGATCGTATCCAGCCCCCGGGTTGTGACTGCGGACCAGACCAAGGCATCCATTGAGCAAGGTACGGAGTTTCCTTATCCGGTAACTGCGCCCAACGGCGGTACTGTGATTGCGTTCAAGAAGGCTGTTCTTAAATTGGAAGTGCTCCCTCAGATCACTCCCGAAGGAAACATCATTCTTGATCTGGATGTCAACAAGGACAGCCCTGGTGAAGTGCTGAACAATGTCCGGGCAATCAACACCAAACACATCAAGACACAAGTGCTGGTGGAGAATGGTGGAACTGTTGTGATTGGTGGTATTTTTGAGTTGTTTGAGGACAATACGGAGACCAAGGTCCCACTGTTGGGCGATATTCCGGGTGTGGGGAATCTTTTCAAAACACGCACGAAATCAGCCAACAAGCAGGAAATGCTGATTTTCATCACGCCAAAAGTCATCACCGATCGCTCGGCATTCCGCTAAAGTTTTTTTGAAATGGGAAAGAAAATGAAAAAATTATGGAAGACCTTTCTCCTCTCTTCCGCTGCAGCCTTACTGGCGGCTTGTGGTGGCGGTGGGGGGAGCGGAGGAGAGTCCAATCTCCAATACCGCATCACTTTGAGCACTGCGAAGTCTCAACTCCCTATAAATATCGCTCATGTAAGGGCTAACACAGGCGCGTTTGCTCCTTACACCACCACCTTGTATGTGGATGCGCGCGTAGGTTCCAATGCGATTCCTGGTGGCGAAGATATCTTCGCCTGTAATATCGTACAGGGTTTGGATTCTGGTGCCTTGTATTATCTGGATGGTGATAGTGAGCATGAAGACGACGATGGAAATGCGTTGGCATATCGTGCAGTGGTTCTCGGCGCCAATGCTGGCGGTGCTTCCTTCCACTTCCACTCCAGCGACCAGGCAGGGACAGCGCGCGTGGTGTGCTCGGTGACTGATCCTCGTGATAAGCGGGTTTATAGCGCGAGCGTGGATATTGTGGTGGGTGCTGCGACAGGCAAGGTCTCCAGCGTCACAGGTATTGCTGAAGCGCCGGGCGTTCTGCTTTCGCGAGACAGCATTAGTCGGGCGCCCTATCGGAACAATATCGGTGTGCAGGCGTTTGTCATGGATGATGCGAACCAACCCATTCCCGCGCCTTCGGCTCCGAATCTTCAAGTAAGCATTCGTCCGATCGGTCAGGCTGCAGTGGGTGCGCGCTTGCTGCAGGGAAACCAGTCGGGTAGCGTATTGCAGGTGCGCACGATTGGTGGCGTGGGGCTATTCTCACTTGCAAGCGGCCCCAACAATGGCTCCATCGTGCTGGAATATGTCACCGACCGGTTTGACAATGACGTCACCAATGGTATCCAGGATCCGGTGACAGCGCTTCATGCGGTTCCTGTCGTGGACAACGTGGCCTTGGCGCCCTTGACCCTGCCCACGCCAACGGACCAAGACGCGGTCGTTGGCCTGCCTTTCGCCGCAGTGTTCCCTGTTCAAGGGGGAGTTGGTCCCTATACGTGGTCTGCCATTGCACTGCCAAGTGGTCTTTCCATCAGCAATGACGGTATCGTGAGTGGCGTGCCCCAGGGACCCGGCTCGTACACCGGTGTAATCACGGTGGTCGATTCTCTTGGTGCCAAGGCATCGGGCAATGTGAAGTTCACGGTAGCTGCTGGTGCTTCAGTGCCGAATCCCCTGACAGTGAACGGCTGTGTGAGCACGGGAACCACGGTGTGTTCGTTGCCTGCAGCGAATGTCGGTGAAGCCTACCTGTACAGCCTGTCGGTTTCCGGTGGAAATTCTACGGACCCTGTAGTTTGGACTTTCGCTCCTACTCCTTTGCCAGCAGGCTTGAGAGGTGGCAGCACGGGCAACAGCGGCGTGATCAGCGGCACCCCCACCGCATCGTGCAATGCCAGGTTCTTGGTGACGGCCACCCGCGGTACGGTCACCGTGACCCAGCAGGTGTCTGTGCAGATCGGTGCCAACACGGCAGCTTGCCCTTGACAGGGTCCAAGAGGGCGTTCGGCAGGATTCGAAGGTCTCGGATCTGCTGAGCGCCTCGCAGGAAAATTTAAAAGCCCCGTGGGTCCTGACCCACGGGGCTTTTTCCATGGGAAAGTGCCGCCCGTGCTGTCTCCTTGACGGGGGCGTTGGCATTCTGCGTAAACTAGGGGCTTATGTCTGAAACCGTCGATCTGACCCCCGCTTCTCGCCCCGCACCCACGGCAGGCATCGTCTCCCACATGGTCTCCATTGATCTGGGAGATCGCAGTTACAACATCGAAATCGGTGCAGGCCTCCTTGGCGGCCTGCAAGAAGGTCTCGAGCTGCCCAGCGGCACTTCGGCGCTGGTCGTCACCAACGAAACCGTAGGCCCTTTGTATGGGACCGCTGTGGTGCAGGCATTGCGCAAGCGCTACCCCGTTGTGCACACGGTGCAACTGCCGGATGGCGAGGAGTTCAAAGGGTGGGAGACCCTCCAGCGCATCTTCGATGCCTTGCTGACCCATGGCTGCGACCGCAAGGCCGTGCTGTTTGCGCTCGGTGGCGGTGTCATCGGCGACATGACCGGCTTTGCCGCCGCGACCTACATGCGGGGCGTTCCCTTCGTGCAGATCCCCACCACCTTGCTCGCGCAGGTGGACTCATCGGTGGGGGGCAAGACGGCCATCAACCACCCGCTGGGCAAGAACATGGTGGGTGCGTTCTACCAGCCCCGGCTGGTGGTTTGCGACCTGGCCACGCTCGACACCCTGAGCGCGCGCGAGATGAGCGCTGGGCTGGCTGAAGTGCTCAAGTACGGGCCCATCGCCGACATGGAGTTCATGCAGTGGCTGGAAACTTCTGTGGATGCGCTGCGCGCCCGTGACCGGGTCGCGCTGGCCCATGCCGTGCGCCGTAGCTGCGAGGTCAAGGCCTGGGTGGTCAGCCAGGACGAACGCGAAGGAGGCCTGCGAGCCATCCTGAATTTCGGCCACACTTTTGGCCATGCCATCGAGGCGGGCATGGGCTATGGCGTGTGGCTGCATGGCGAAGGCGTGGGTGCCGGCATGGTGATGGCAGCCGAACTCTCGCTCCGGCTGGGCTTGGTCGATGGTGCATTCGTGCAGCGGCTCGTCGCACTGATCGAGCGGGCGGGTCTGCCCACCAGGGGCCCGGTGCTCGATGCGGCGGACAATGCCGGCCGTTACCTGGAACTCATGCGCATCGACAAAAAATCCGAGGCGGGTGAAATTCGCTTCGTGCTCATCGATGGTCCCGGCAAGGCGATTGTCCGCGCCGCTCCCGACAAGTTGGTCCGGGAGGTGATTGATGCGTGCTGCCGGTAACGGCGTGGCGGGCCTCTGTCCTGTCCGCGCAGTTGCACCATTACCTATCAAGTGGCAACAGGCACTTTGACCAGTAGAGCCGGTCTTGCCGCCTATGCCAGCCTGTCGTCGCAGAGCAGGGGGCGGCGGTATCCTGAGGCGCCGGCACCGACCCGAACGGAGTACCAGCGCGACCGCGACCGCATCGTGCATTCCACGGCGTTTCGCCGGCTGGTCTACAAGACCCAGGTCTTTCTCAACCACGAAGGCGATCTGTTCCGAACGCGCCTGACCCATTCGCTGGAAGTCGCGCAGTTGGGCCGGTCGATTGCGCGCTCGCTGCGCATCGACGAAGACCTCGTCGAGGCCATCTCGCTGGCGCACGACCTGGGCCACACCCCATTCGGCCACGCCGGGCAGGATGCGCTACACACCTGCATGGCCGACCATGGTGGATTCGAGCACAACCTGCAAAGCCTGCGGGTCGTGGACAAGCTGGAGGAGCGCTACCCCCAGTTCGACGGCCTGAACCTCAGCTTCGAGACGCGCGAGGGCATCCTCAAGCATTGTTCGCGTGTACACGCACAGCAGCTCGAAGACGCGGAACCCGGTGGGGTCGGTGGGCGCTTCCTGCGCCGCGAACAGCCCAGCCTGGAGGCCCAGCTGTGCAACCTCGCCGACGAGATCGCCTACAACGCCCATGACATTGATGATGGCGTGCGCTCGGGCCTCATCACCCTGGCGCAACTGCTCGAGGTGCCCCTGTTCGACCAGTACCGCCATGCGGCCCAGGCCGCGCACCCGCACCTGAACGATGCCGCCATGCACCGCCGCCTGCTGTTCGAGGCCATCCGCCTCATGCTCAGCGCCCAGGTGTACGACGTGATCGACGCCACCTCTGCAGCGCTGGTGCAGGCGGCGCCGGACAGCGCCGACGCGGTGCGGCGGTCTGCGCCGCTGGTGATGTTCAGCGATTCCATGCGGGAGCAGTCCACGGTGCTCAAGCGCTTCCTGTTCAAGAACCTGTACCGCCACCCCCAGGTGATGAAGACCACCGGGCGTGCGCAGCAGATCGTGCGTGACCTCTTCGCCGCCTATGTGCAGGCGCCACAGGAGATGAATCCCTCCTTTGCGCAGCAGGCCAGCACCAGTGACGGCACGGTCAAGGCGCGGGCGATTGCCGACTTCATCGCGGGCATGACGGACCGCTTCGCCGCGCGCGAGCACGAGCGCCTGACGGGGCAACGCCTGCTCGACTGACGGATGGGCGCTGGATCGGGTCGAAAGGGGACCAAAAGACCTGATTGGGGCCTGCCCGTTAAAATTGCCAGCCACCCCACGCGCGCGCCCAGCGCCTTTGCATGAAATCCCTTTCTTCTGCGGCCTTGCCATCGACCGAAGTCTCTTCCTCGCTTGCCACGCATCCGGTCGTTCGCGACACGGTGCAATGGCTGGAGCGGGCCGTCATCGGCCTGAACCTGTGCCCTTTTGCCAAGGGGGTGCACGCCAAGGGGCAGATCCACTACGTGGTGAGTGCCGCCGTTGATCCGCAGCAGTTGCTCATCGATCTGCGTGAAGAACTGCTTGCTTTGGCGAGGATGGAGGCAGCCGTCCGGGACACCACCTTGCTTGTTGTGCCCACGCCGCTGCTGGCGGATTTCCTGGATTTCAACGATTTTCTCGGCGAGGCAGACGTTCTGCTCGAAGAACTCGAACTCGACGGCACGCTGCAGATCGCCAGTTTCCATCCACAGTTCCAGTTTGCCGGCACCAGCGTGGATGACGTGACCAACTGCACCAACCGCTCCCCGTACCCCACACTGCATCTGCTGCGCGAAGAAAGCATCGACCGCGCGGTGGAAGTCTTTCCCGAGGCCGAGACCATCTACGAACGCAATATCGAAGTGCTTGAAAAACTGGGCATGCCGGGGTGGGGGGCTCTGCAGGTCGGTGCGGGCTGCACGGCTGCGCCTGCGACGGGAGGTGCAGCATGAATGCGCCTCGCAACAAACCGGGAGCCAGCAAGCCTGCAAATAAGGGCAAGGGCGCGGCAGCGCCGCATGCCGACCTGCTGTCCGAGCTGCGCCCTGGCCAGTCGCTGGAGCTGCTGCAGGAGCTGCACATCCTAACGCGCGATGGTCGGCTCAACCAGGATTCGCGGCGCAAGCTCAAGCAGGTGTACCACCTGTTCAACTTCATCGAGCCCCTGCTCACCGAGCTGTCGGCCGAAGGGCACAGCCCCAGCCTGGCCGACCATGGGGCGGGCAAGTCCTACTTGGGCTTCATCCTCTACGATCTGTATTTCAAGGCGCTCTCGCGCGGCCACATCTATGGCATCGAGACGCGCAGCGAGCTGGTGGACAAGGCGCGCGCGCTGGCCCAGCGGCTCGGTTTTGGCCGCATGTCCTTTCTGAACCTGTCGGTGGCCGAATCGGCCGATGCCGCTGAACTGCCTGAGCAGGTCGACATCGTCACCGCGCTGCACGCCTGCGATACCGCCACCGACGATGCCATCGCCTTCGGCCTGCAAAAGCGTGCCCGCGCCATGGTCCTGGTGCCCTGCTGTCAGGCCGAAATGGCGGCCTGCCTGCGCCAGGGCAAGGCGCTGCAGCTGTCGCGCACGCCGCTGGCCGAGCTGTGGCGCCACCCCTTGCACACGCGCGAGCTGGGCAGCCAGGTCACCAACGTGCTGCGCTGCCTGTACCTGGAGGCCAGCGGCTACCAGGTCACGGTGACCGAGCTCGTCGGCTGGGAGCACAGCATGAAGAATGAGCTCATCATCGCGCGTTACACCGGCCAGAAGAAGCGCAGCGCGGCTGAGCGGCTGCGCGCCATCCTGCGCGAAATGGGGCTGGAGCAGGCGATGGCCGGGCGGTTCGGGCTGCAGCCCCTGGCCGAGGCACAGGTGGATAGCGCCGAAGCTGCTGCGCCTTAGCGCCTCGCCGGATGCCCGTGGAGCGCGGACATCGTCGGCCAGTTGGCGGCCCTCGCGGCATGGCGACGGAAATGGGGACAGGTATATCATGCCTATCCCGCACCATTCTTCCGACCATCTGCCTTCCATGGCCCGCCTGCCCCGACTGACACTGCCCGGCTTTCCCCACCATGTGATCCAGCGGGGCAACAACCGCCAGGCGATCTTCCTGGATCGGGCCGACTTCGAGGCCATGCTGGTACTCCTGGACGAAAACGCGCGCAAGTTCCAGGTGGCCCTGCATGCCTATGTGCTCATGGACAACCACTTCCACCTGCTGGCCACTCCGTCCACCGGCGACGGTCTGCCACAGATGATGCAGTCCATCGGCCGCAGCTACGTGCGCTATTTCAACCAGCGCCATGGCCGCACGGGCACCTTGTGGGAGGGGCGCTACCGCTCCACCGTCATCCAGTCGGAGCGCTACCTGCTGGCCTGCATGGTCTACATCGACCTCAACCCCGTGCGCGCCGGCATGGCTGCGCGCGCAGCGGACTACCCCTGGTCCAGCCATGGCCACTGGCTGGGGCTGCGCACCGACAAGCTGCTCACCACCCATGCGTTGTACTGGGCGCTGGGCAACACGCCTTTTGCGCGTGAAGCTGCCTACGCGGCGTTGGTGCAGTCGGGCCTGGGCGACAAGCAGATCCAGTCCATCACGCAATCCGCGCTGAGCGGCTGGGCCATGGGCGAGCCCGACTTCGTGGCCGACCTGCAAAAGCTGACTCCCCGCAGGGTGGCCAAGGCCAAGCCGGGTCGACCCGCAATGTCAGCAGATTCCGAGGAGGCCTGAGCCTGCCTGCCAAAGCGCTCACCTCCATTCGAATTCGTGTATTTTGATATGTCCCCAATTAAATCCGACTTATTCAGTTGGTTAATTTAATAAGAATCTGACCCCAATTAATATGCTTGCCTTGCATGTTGCAATGCACTAATCTTGAACTCCCTGCGAAAATTCATGAGGAGTGCGCCATGACCACGGCTGCCGAGATCCAGCATCTCCAACAAAACGGTTTGTATTCATCGTCCAACGAACACGACGCCTGCGGCCTCGGTTTCGTCGCCCATATCAAGGGCGTCAAGCGCCACGACATCGTGACGCAGGCCTTGAAGATCCTGGAGAACATCGACCACCGTGGCGCCGTGGGTGCCGACAAGCTCATGGGCGACGGCGCAGGCATCCTGATCCAGATCCCCGACGCGCTGTACCGCGAAGAGATGGCCAAGCTGGGCGTCACGCTGCCTGCGGCCGGCGAGTACGGCGTGGGTATGATCTTCCTGCCCAAGGAGCATGCCTCGCGCCTGGCCTGTGAGCAGGAGATGGAACGCGCCATCAAGGCCGAAGGCCAGGTGCTGCTCGGCTGGCGCGATGTGCCAGTGAACGTCGACATGCCCATGTCGCCCACCGTGCGCAAGAAGGAGCCCATCCTGCGCCAGGTCTTCATCGGCCGTGGCAACGACGTGATCGTGCAGGACGCGCTGGAGCGCAAGCTGTACGTGATCCGCAAGACCGCCAGCGCCGCCATCCAGAACCTCAAGCTCAAGCACAGCAAGGAATACTACGTTCCCAGCATGTCCAGCCGCACCGTGGTCTACAAGGGCCTGTTGCTGGCCGACCAGGTGGGCACCTACTACATGGACCTGCAGGACGAGCGCTGCGTCTCGGCCATCGGTCTGGTGCACCAGCGTTTTTCCACCAACACCTTCCCCGAATGGCCGCTGGCCCACCCGTACCGCTACGTGGCGCACAACGGTGAAATCAACACCGTCAAGGGCAACTACAACTGGATGAAGGCGCGCGAAGGCGTGATGGCCTCGCCCGTGCTCGCGGCCGACCTGCACAAGCTCTACCCCATCAGCTTCGCCGACCAGTCCGACACCGCCACGTTCGACAACTGCCTCGAGTTGCTGACCATGGCCGGCTACCCCATCAGCCAGGCCGTGATGATGATGATCCCCGAGCCCTGGGAGCAGCACACCACCATGGACGAGCGCCGCCGCGCCTTCTATGAATACCATGCCGCGATGATGGAGCCCTGGGATGGCCCGGCCTCCATCGTCTTCACCGATGGCCGCCAGATCGGCGCCACGCTGGACCGCAACGGCCTGCGCCCCTCGCGCTACTGCATCACCGACGACGACCTGGTCATCATGGCCTCGGAATCGGGCGTGCTGCCCATCCCCGAGAACAAGATCGTGCGCAAGTGGCGCCTGCAGCCCGGCAAGATGTTCCTGATCGACCTGGAGCAGGGCCGCATGATCGACGACGAGGAGCTCAAGGCCAATGTCGTCAACACCAAGCCCTACAAGCAGTGGATCGAGAACCTGCGCATCAAGCTTGACAGCATCGACGCTGCCGCCGATGCGCCTGCGCCCGAAGCTTCCACGCTGCCGTTGCTCGACCGCCAGCAGGCCTTCGGCTACACGCAGGAGGACATCAAGTTCCTGATGGCCCCCATGGCCCGCAATGGCGAGGAGGGCATCGGCTCCATGGGCAACGACAGCCCGCTGGCCGTGCTCTCGGGCAAGAACAAGCCGCTGTACAACTACTTCAAGCAGCTGTTCGCCCAGGTGACCAACCCGCCGATCGACCCGATCCGCGAAGCCATCGTGATGTCGCTCAACAGCTTCATCGGCCCCAAGCCCAACCTGCTGGACATCAACCAGGTCAACCCGCCGATGCGGCTTGAAGTGAGCCAGCCCGTGCTCGACTTTGCCGACATGGCCAAGCTGCGCGACATCGAAAAATACACGCAGGGCAAGTTCAAGAGCGCCACCATCGACATCACCTACCCGCTGGACTGGGGCCGTGAGGGCGTGGAAGCCAAGCTCGCCTCGCTGTGCGCGCAGGCAGTGGACGCCATCAAGGGTGGCGCAAACATCCTGATCGTCAGCGACCGCGCCGTGAGCGCCACGCAGGTGGCCATCCCTGCGCTGCTGGCCTTGTCGGCAATCCACCAGCACCTGGTGGGCGCAGGCCTGCGCACCACCGCCGGCCTGGTGGTCGAGACGGGCACCGCGCGCGAAGTGCACCACTTCGCCGTGCTGGGCGGCTACGGCGCCGAAGCCGTGCACCCCTACCTCGCGATGGAAACCCTGGCCGAGATGCACAAGAACATGCCCGGCGACCTGTCGCCGGACAAGGCCATCTACAACTATGTCAAGGCCATCGGCAAGGGCCTGTCCAAGATCATGTCCAAGATGGGCGTGAGCACCTACATGAGCTACTGTGGCGCGCAGTTGTTCGAGGCCATCGGCCTGAACACCGACACCGTGGGCAAGTACTTCACCGGCACCGCCAGCCGCGTGGAAGGCATCGGCGTGTTCGAGATCGCCGAGGAAGCCATCCGCATGCACAAGGCCGCCTTCGGCGACGACCCCGTGCTCGAAACCATGCTCGACGCTGGCGGCGAATACGCCTGGCGCGCCCGTGGCGAAGAACACATGTGGAGCCCCGACGCCATTGCCAAGCTGCAGCACTCCACGCGTGCCAACAACTGGAACACGTACAAGGAATACGCCCAGCTCATCAACGACCAGAGCAAGCGCCACATGACGCTGCGCGGCCTGTTCGAGTTCAAGATCGACCCGGCCAAGGCCATCCCCGTGGACGAGGTCGAGCCTGCCAAGGAGATCGTCAAGCGCTTTGCCACCGGCGCCATGTCGCTGGGCTCCATCTCCACCGAGGCGCATGCCACGCTGGCCGTGGCCATGAACCGCATCGGCGGCAAGAGCAACACCGGCGAAGGCGGCGAGGATGCCGCGCGCTACCGCAACGAACTCAAGGGCATCCCGATCAAGCTGGGGGACACCTTGAAGAGCGTGATCGGTGCCGAGAACGTCGAGGTCGACCTGCCGCTGCAGGACGGCGACTCCCTGCGCAGCCGCATCAAGCAGGTGGCCTCGGGCCGCTTCGGCGTCACGGCCGAGTACCTGTCCTCGGCCGACCAGATCCAGATCAAGATGGCCCAAGGTGCCAAGCCTGGCGAAGGCGGCCAGCTGCCCGGCGGCAAGGTCTCCAACTACATCGGCAAGCTGCGCCACAGCGTGCCCGGGGTGGGCCTGATCTCGCCCCCGCCGCACCATGACATCTACTCCATCGAGGACTTGGCGCAGCTCATCCACGACCTGAAGAACGTGGCACCGCACGCCAGCATCAGCACCAAGCTGGTGTCCGAAGTCGGCGTGGGCACGATTGCCGCAGGTGTCACCAAGTGCAAGAGCGATCACATCGTGATCGCCGGGCACGACGGCGGCACGGGCGCCTCGCCCTGGTCGTCGATCAAGCACGCAGGTGGCCCCTGGGAAATCGGCCTGGCCGAAACCCAGCAGACCCTGGTGCTCAACCGCCTGCGCGGCCGAGTGCGCGTGCAGGCCGACGGCCAGATGAAGACCGGCCGCGACGTCGCCATCGGCGCGCTGCTGGGTGCCGACGAGTTCGGCTTTGCCACGGCGCCCCTGGTCGTCGAGGGCTGCATCATGATGCGCAAGTGCCACCTGAACACCTGTCCGGTGGGCGTGGCCACGCAGGACCCTGCGCTGCGCGCCAAGTTCTCTGGCAAGCCCGAGCACGTGGTCAACTACTTCTTCTTCATCGCCGAAGAAGTGCGCCAGATCATGGCCCAGCTGGGCATTCGCAAGTTCGATGACCTGATCGGCCGCGCCGACCTGCTCGACACGCGCTCCGGCATCGCCCACTGGAAGGCCCGCGGCCTCGACTTCGGCCGCCTTTTCGCCCAGCCCAACGTGCCCGCCGACGTGCCGCGTTTCCATGTGGACGTGCAGGACCACAACATCGAGAACACGCTCGACCGCAAGCTCATCGAGCGCAGCCGCCCCGCCATCGACAAGGGCGAGCGCGTGCAGTTCATCGAGGTGGCGCGCAACGTCAACCGCTCCGTGGGCGCCATGCTCTCGGGTGCCGTGACGCGTGCCCACCCCGAAGGCCTGCCGGACGACACCATCCGCATCCAGCTCGAAGGCACGGGCGGCCAGTCCTTTGGCGCCTTCCTCACGCGTGGCATCACGCTGTACCTGATCGGCGACGCCAACGACTACACGGGCAAGGGCCTGTCGGGCGGCCGCGTCGTCGTGCGCCCCAGCATCGACTTCCGTGGCGACTCGGTGCGCAACACCATCGTGGGCAACACGGTGATGTATGGCGCCACCACGGGCGAAGCCTTCTTCAGCGGCGTGGCCGGCGAGCGCTTTGCCGTGCGCCTGTCGGGTGCCACGGCGGTCGTCGAAGGCACGGGCGACCATGGCTGCGAATACATGACCGGCGGCACCGTGATGGTGCTGGGCAAGACCGGCCGCAACTTCGCGGCCGGCATGAGCGGCGGCGTGGCCTACGTCTACGACGAAGATGGCCAGTTCGACACGCGCTGCAACATGTCCATGGTCACGCTCGAACGCATCCTGCCCTCGTCCGAGCAGGAATCCACCGTGCCACGCGCCATCTGGCACAACGGCCAGACCGACGAAGCCCAGCTCAAGAAGCTGCTGGAAGACCACAACCGCTGGACGGGCAGCAAGCGTGCGCGAGAACTGCTCGACAACTGGGCGGCATCGCGCAGCAAGTTCGTCAAGGTCTTCCCGACCGAGTACAAGCGCGCGCTGGCCGAAATTTATGAACGCAAGGTGCTCGAGGAGCCTGCCACCCCCGCGGTGGCACCGGCCTCCAAGAACGTGGCCGTACCCGCCAAGTAAGGCGCTGCCCCACCGAACACCTGCACAGCATTCATAGATAAGGACACGCAATCATGGGAAAGACCACCGGCTTCATGGAATACGAGCGCATCGAAGAGGGCTACAAGCCCGTCGGCGAGCGCCTGAAGCATTACAAGGAATTCGTCATCGGCCTGGATGAATCCCAGGCCAAGGTACAGGGCGCGCGCTGCATGGACTGCGGCACGCCGTTCTGCAACAGCGGCTGCCCGGTGAACAACATCATTCCGGACTTCAACGACCTGGTCTACCAAGCCGACTGGAAGAGTGCCATCGCCGTGCTGCACAGCACGAACAACTTCCCCGAGTTCACCGGCCGCATCTGCCCCGCACCCTGCGAGGCAGCCTGCGTGCTCAACGTGAACGACGACGCAGTGGGCATCAAGTCCATCGAGCACGCCATCATCGACCGCGCCTGGGAAGAAGGCTGGGTCAAGCCCCTGCCGTCCAAGCACAAGACCGGCAAGAAGGTCGCAGTGATCGGCGCCGGCCCGGCCGGCATGGCCGCAGCCCAGCAACTGGCGCGCGTGGGCCACGACGTGACCCTGTTCGAGAAGAACGACCGCATCGGCGGGCTGCTGCGCTACGGCATCCCCGATTTCAAGATGGAGAAGACTCACATCGACCGCCGTGCCGACCAGCTCAAGGCCGAAGGCGTCACCATCCGCACCAGCGTCTTCGTCGGCGCCGCCAAGGACGGCTTGGGCAAGGGCTCCAAGGTCACCAACTGGGCCAAGGAAACCGTCACCCCCGAGCAACTGCAGGCCGAGTTCGACGCCGTGCTGCTCACCGGCGGCGCCGAGCAAAGCCGCGACCTGCCCGTGCCCGGCCGCGACCTCGACGGCATCCACTTCGCCATGGAGTTCCTGCCCCAGCAGAACAAGGTCAACGCTGGCGACAAGCTCAAGAACCAGCTGCGCGCCGACGGCAAGCACGTCATCGTGATCGGTGGCGGCGACACCGGCAGTGACTGCGTGGGCACCAGCAACCGCCATGGTGCCGTCAGCGTCACGCAGTTCGAACTCATGCCCCAGCCGCCCGAGGTCGAGAACCGCCCCATGACCTGGCCCTACTGGCCGATCAAGCTGCGCACCAGCTCCAGCCATGAAGAAGGCTGCGAGCGCGAATTCGCCATCTCCACCAAGGAGTTCATCGGCGAAAAGGGCAAGGTCACCGGCCTGAAGACCGTGCGCGTGGAGTGGAAGGACGGCAAGATGGTCGAGGTCGCCGGCTCCGAGCAGATCCTCAAGGCCGACCTGGTGCTGCTGGCCATGGGCTTCGTGAGCCCCGTGGCGGCCGTGCTCGAAGCTTTCGGTGTCGACAAGGACGCCCGTGGCAACGCCCGCGCCACCACCGAGTTCGATGGCGGCTACGCCACCAGCGCCCCCAAGGTGTTTGCCGCAGGCGACATCCGCCGTGGCCAGTCCCTGGTGGTCTGGGCCATCCGCGAAGGCCGCCAGGCCGCGCGTTCGGTCGATGAGTTCCTCATGGGCTACTCGGACCTGCCGCGCTGATTGTTGGCAAGGCAACGGCTGAGAGCGGCGCCCTGGTGGCGCCGTTTTTCATGGTGTGCCGCAGGGTGCCCATCCAGGAAAGACCGTTGCGCACGCGCGACGCTGGATATAGGCACAATTGGAAGCAATGTCCCTTCGGGAATACCAGACACTGGTGTACTGGGCAGGTCTGCACAACCCGTATCGGGAAACTGCAAACATACATGTATGTATGTTTGCGGATTCGGCTACCATCGCTGCTGTATTGCGCGCGGTGATTGCCGTGCGTGCGGACCACCGTTTCTGCATACAACCCCTTTTTTCTTCTGCATGCCTGAGCCCTCGCCTTTCGCCGAATTGCGCAACGTCACCTTCTCCTACGGTGACCGCGCCATCCTGCGCGACGTGTCGCTCACCGTGCCGCGCGGCAAGGTCACGGCGCTCATGGGGGCTTCGGGCGGGGGCAAGACCACGGTGCTGCGCCTGATTGGTGGGCAGCAGCAGGCGCAGCAGGGCGAGGTGCTGTTCGATGGCCAGAATGTGGGGAAGATGGACGCAGCCGGCCTTTATGCGGCGCGGCGGCGCATGGGCATGCTGTTCCAGTTCGGCGCCCTGTTCACCGACCTCGATGTGTTCGAGAACGTCGCCTTTCCGCTGCGCGAGCACACCGATCTGCCCGAGGCGCTGGTGCGCGATGTGGTGCTCATGAAGCTCAATGCCGTGGGCCTGCGCGGTGCGCGCGACCTCATGCCCAGCGAGATATCTGGCGGCATGGCCCGGCGCGTGGCGCTGGCCCGTGCCATCGCGCTCGACCCTGAACTCGTCATGTACGACGAGCCCTTTGCCGGGCTCGACCCCATTTCCCTGGGCACGGCCGCCCAGCTCATCCGCCAGCTCAACGATGCCATGGGGCTGACCAGCATCGTGGTCTCGCACGACCTGGAGGAGACCTTCCGCCTGGCCGACCACGTGATCATCCTCGGCGAAGGCGTGGTCGCCGCGCAGGGCACGCCCGACGAGGTGCGCGCCAGCAAGGACCCGCTGGTGCACCAGTTCGTGCACGCGCTGCCCACCGGGCCCGTGCCCTTCCATTACCCGGGGCCCACGGCGGAGCAGGACTTCGGCCCTGCCGGGGGGATAGGCCTGTGAGCTGGTACCAACCTTCCGACGTGGGCCTGGCCGTGCGCCAGCAACTGGCCGACATCGGCGCCGCGGCGCACCTGTTCGTGCGCCTGGTGCGCCTGTTCGGTGCCACCTTCATGCGGCCGTCGCTGGTGCGCGACCAGGTGCACTTCCTGGGCAACTATTCGCTGGCCATCATCGCCGTCTCGGGCCTGTTCGTGGGCTTCGTGCTCGGCCTGCAGGGCTACTACACGCTGCAGCGCTACGGCTCGTCCGAGGCGCTGGGCATGCTCGTGGCGCTGTCGCTGGTGCGCGAGCTCGGGCCCGTGGTCACGGCGCTGCTTTTTGCAGGACGTGCAGGCACCTCGCTCACGGCCGAGATCGGGCTCATGCGCGCGGGCGAGCAGCTCAGCGCCATGGAGATGATGGCCGTGGACCCCGTGCGCCGCATTTTGGCGCCGCGTTTCTGGGCCGGCGTCATCACCATGCCGCTGTTGGCCGCCGTGTTCAGCGCCGTCGGTGTGATCGGTGGCTGGGTGGTCGGCGTGGTGCTCATCGGCATCGACCCCGGCGCCTTCTGGAGCCAGATGCAGGGGGGGGTGGATGTGTGGAAGGATGTCGGCAACGGCGTTCTCAAGAGCGCGGTGTTCGGTGTCACCGTCACCTTCGTGGCGCTGCTGCAGGGCTATGCCGCCAAGCCCACGCCCGAGGGCGTGTCGCGCGCGACCACGCGCACGGTGGTGATGGCATCGCTGGCAGTGCTGGCGTTGGACTTCCTCCTCACCGCCCTGATGTTCAGTATCTGATGCCGGGCAACCACCGGCAGACGAAGAAATGAGACCTTAACGATGCAACGCTCCAAGAATGATGTCTGGGTAGGCCTGTTCGTGATGCTGGGCATCGCGGCGCTGGTGTTCCTGGCCCTGCAATCGGCCAACCTCTTGACCCTCAATTTCCAGCGCGGCTACCAGCTCACCGCGCGCTTCGACAACATTGGGGGCCTCAAGCCCCAGGCGGCCGTGCGCAGCGCCGGCGTGGTCGTGGGCCGGGTCGAGTCCATCGCCTTCGATGACAAGACCTACCAGGCGCGCGTCACGTTGGCGATGCAGGACCGCTATGCGTTCCCCAAGGACAGCTCGCTCAAGATCCTCACCAGCGGCCTGCTGGGCGAGCAGTACATCGGCATCGAGGCTGGCGGCGACGAGAAGAACCTCGCGGCGGGCGACATGATCACCGCCACACAGTCCGCCGTGGTGCTCGAAAACCTGATTGGACAATTTCTTTACAGCAAAGCCGAAGACGGCAGTAAGCCCGCAGGGGCAGGTAGCAAAAAATGATGAACAGGACGCAAGCGGGCACGGCCCGCGACGATAAAAGCCACCCCGCGAATGGCGCCGCAACGCTGCGTCGTGCCGGCCGGGCCCTGGTGGCCGTGCTGGGGCTCGCCTTGCTGGTCGGCTGCGCGAGCGGCCCCCGCAACGACCCGCGCGACCCGCTGGAACCCTACAACCGCGGGGTCACCAAGTTCAACGAACAGGTCGATGCCCTGGTGCTCAAGCCCGTGGCCACGGCCTACAAGGAAGTCACGCCCGCTCCGGTGCGCACCGGGGTGAGCAACTTCTTCGCCAACCTGACCGACGTCTGGTCCTTCGTGAACAACGTGCTGCAGTTCCGGCTCGAAGGTGCCGCTTCCAGCTTCATGCGCGTGAACGTGAACACCTTCCTCGGCCTGGGGGGCGTGCTGGATGTCGCCAGCGAGCTGGGTATCGACCGTTACCGCCAGGACTTCGGCCTCACGCTGGGCCGCTGGGGCGTGGACACCGGTCCCTATGTGGTGCTGCCCATTCTCGGGCCCTCCACGGTGCGCGATACCTTTGCCCTGCCGGTCGACATGATGGGCAACCCCGTGCGCTACGTGGACCCGACTTCGGCCCGCAATTCGCTGTATGCCTTGCGCGCGGTGGATGTGCGTGCCAACCTGCTGCGTGCGGGTTCCGTGCTCGACAGTGCTGCGCTCGACAAGTACAGCTTCACGCGCGACGTGTTCCTGCAGGTGCGCAGCCAGGCCGGCGAGGCGCCGTACGACAAGGACAAGGATGATGGTGCCCAGGACTCCAAGGACGGCATGCTGCCCGAGGAGCCCCCTGCAGACGCCAAGAAGCGTTGATTTTCCCGCCGGGTAGGTGTTGCACTTGCTTGCACACCGCAACCTGGCCGAAGCATATGGACGGCCCCTCGGGCCCACAATGAAATCAAGGGTGCCTTGCCCGCCCCAATGAAAGCAGATGACATGATGATGAATCGACGACTCGTGGGCCACATCGCCCTGGCCCTGGCGGCCACCGCAACACTGGGCCTGCCCCTGTCGGCCCTGGCCGCAGATGAAGCCCCCGACGCCTTGATCAAGCGCCTGTCCACCGACGTGCTGAACACCGTCAAGGCGGACAAGGCCATCCAGGGCGGAGACCTGTCCAAGGTGATCGCGCTGGTGGACAAGACGGTCATGCCCAACGTGAATTTCCGCCGCATGACCGCCGCCGCCGTGGGCCCGGGTTGGCGCCAGGCCACGCCTGAGCAGCAAAAGCGCCTGCAGGACGAATTCAAGATTCTGCTGGTGCGCACCTATGCGGGTGCGCTGGCCCAGGTGAATGACCAGACCATCCAGGTCAAGCCCCTGCGCGGCGATCCCGCCGACAAGGACGTGGTGGTGCGCACCGAGATCGTGGGCCGCGGCGACCCGATTCAGCTCGACTACCGTCTGGAGAAGACCCCGGGCGATGGCGCCGGCTGGAAGATCTACAACCTCAACGTGCTCGGCGTGTGGCTGGTGGAAACCTACAAGGGCCAGTTCGCGCAGGAAATCAACGCCAAGGGCGTGGATGGCCTGATTGCCTCGCTGGAAGCGCGCAACAAGTCCAATGCCGGCACCAAGGGCTGACACAGGGCCTTCCACCGTGCCTGTCCTGGTCCTTCCGCAGGAGC
Organism: Acidovorax sp. LjRoot118; assembly: GCF_964253575.1. Lineage (NCBI taxonomy): Bacteria > Pseudomonadati > Pseudomonadota > Betaproteobacteria > Burkholderiales > Comamonadaceae > Acidovorax > Acidovorax sp. LjRoot118. The sequence goes on along the minus strand of NZ_CAXURB020000001.1, from coordinate 5,135,329 downwards.
TGACGCACCGCCAGGCACCGGCGTGCCTGCGCATGCTGCTGCAGGGCCTGAAGGTGCACAAGGAGCCGGGCGTGGTGGTGGATGCCCAGGCGCTGTCCGTGTTCGACACCTCCGCGCTGGCAGTGCTGCTCGAATGCCGGCGCGAGGCGCTCTCGGACCGCAAGACCTTTGCCGTACAGGGACTGCCCGCAGCGCTGACCAGCATGGCCGGGCTGTACGGCGTTGCAGATCTGCTGCCTGCAGCCTGACCCGTCTTGCAGGGGCTACCGGGGCCGGCACAGCAGGTTTGTGCACCAGGCCTTAAAATCAGCGGCTCATGCCCGCAGTCTCATTCCAAGCCGTTTCCAAGACCTTTGATACGCCCAAAGGCCCTTTCCAGGCACTCAACCAGGTCAGCCTGGACATCGAGGAAGGGGAGTTCTTCGGACTCCTCGGCCCCAATGGTGCCGGTAAAACCACCCTGATCAGCATCCTCGCCGGCCTGGCCCGGCCCAGCAACGGCCGTGTGCTGGTGCAGGGCAGCGACGTGCAGGCGCAGTTCGCCGAGGCCCGGCGCAAGCTCGGCGTGGTGCCGCAGGAGCTGGTGTTCGACCCCTTCTTCAACGTGCGCGAGGCGCTGCGCATCCAGTCCGGCTACTTCGGTGTGAAGAACAACGATGCCTGGATCGACGAGCTGCTGCACCACCTGGGCCTCACGGACAAGGCCAACGCCAATATGCGCCAGCTGTCGGGTGGTATGAAGCGGCGCGTGCTCGTGGCCCAGGCCCTGGTGCACAAGCCGCCCATCATCGTGCTCGACGAGCCCACCGCCGGGGTGGACGTGGAGCTGCGCCAGACCCTGTGGCAATTCATCGCCCGCTTGAACAAGGAAGGGCATACCGTGCTGCTCACCACGCACTACCTTGAGGAGGCAGAAGCTTTGTGCAACCGCATTGCCATGCTCAAGACCGGGCAGGTGGTGGCCCTGGCCGATACCAGCGAACTGCTCAAGGCCGCCTCGGGCAATGTGCTGCAGTTCAAGGCCGACGTGGAGCTGCCGCCCGCACTGGCGCGCCTGGCGCGCGTCACCGGCCGCATCGTGCAGATACCGGCGCACGACGCGCGCGAGATCGAGGAGCACCTGGCCGCGCTGCGCGTGGCGGGTGTGGAGGTGCATGACATGGAGATCCGCCGCCCCGACCTGGAGGATGTGTTCCTGCAGGTGATGGCCGGCACGTCGGCGTCGCACCCGCCGCCTGCGGCCTCTGCCGCTCCCGCAGCCCTGGGAGCCCACGCATGACCGGCTGGCAAACCCTGTTCTACAAGGAACTGCTGCGCTTCTGGAAGGTGGGCTTCCAGACCGTGGCCGCGCCGGTGCTCACCGCCGTGCTGTACCTGCTGATCTTTGGCCACGTGCTCGAAGACCATGTGAAGGTCTATGACCGCATCAGCTACACCGCCTTCCTGGTGCCCGGCCTGGTGATGATGAGTGTGCTGCAGAACGCCTTCGCCAACAGCTCGTCGAGCCTGATCCAGAGCAAGATCATGGGCAGCCTGGTGTTCGTGCTGCTCACGCCCCTGTCGCACTGGGCCTGGTTCGTGGCCTATGTGGGCTCCTCCATCGTGCGCGGGCTGGCCGTGGGGCTGGGGGTGTTCATCGTCACCGTCGCCTTCGCGCGACCGGAGTTCGCAGCGCCGTTGTGGATCATTGCATTTGCCGTGCTGGGGGCGGGCCTTCTGGCCACGCTGGGGCTCATCGCCGGGCTGTGGGCCGACAAGTTCGACCAGATGGCCGCGTTCCAGAACTTCGTGATCGTGCCGATGACCTTCCTGTCCGGCGTGTTCTACTCCATCCAGTCCCTGCCGCCGTTCTGGCAGACCGTGAGCCACCTGAACCCGTTCTTCTACATGATCGACGGTTTCCGCTACGGTTTCTTCGGCCAGAGCGACACCTCGCCCTGGCTCAGCCTCGGTATCGTGGGCGTGGCCTGGCTCGCGGTCAGCTGGCTGGCCGTGCACCTGCTGCGCACCGGCTACAAGATCCGCCATTGACCGATATTGAACCGTCCGGGAGCGGTTCGCGGTACCCTTGCCGCCCGCCCCGGATGCAGACAACCACGCCCCACCCATGACCGCCGACCAACTCCAAGACCTCATCGCCGCCGGCCTGGCCTGCGAGCACATCGACCTGCAGGGCGATGGCCGCCACTGGTACGCCACCATTGTCTCGGCCGAGTTCGAGGGCAAGCGCCTCATCCAGCGCCACCAGCGCGTGTACGCCACGCTGGGCACGCGCATGCAGACGGACGAGGTGCATGCCCTGTCCATGAAGACCTTCACGCCCGCCGAATGGGCAACGCAGCCGCGCTGAGCCGCTGCTACCTCGGCACCTTCCACTACTTTTTCACTGGTTTCGTGATGGACAAACTCCTCATCCGTGGTGGCCGCACCCTGCAGGGCGAGGTGCTGGTCTCCGGCGCCAAGAATGCCGCGCTGCCCGAACTGTGCGCCGCGCTGCTCACGGCCGAGCCGGTCACCCTGCTCAATGTGCCCCAGTTGCAGGACGTGAGCACCATGCTGACCCTGATCCGCAACATGGGCGTGGCGGCCGAGCGTGCACCCGACGGCACCGTGCGCATCGACGCCAGTGGCCTGAACACGCCCGAGGCCCCGTACGAGCTGGTCAAGACCATGCGCGCCTCGGTGCTCGCCCTGGGCCCGCTGCTGGCGCGCTTCGGCGAGGCCACGGTGTCGCTGCCCGGCGGCTGCGCCATCGGCTCGCGCCCGGTGGACCAGCACATCAAGGGCCTGGCCACCATGGGGGCCGAGATCGTGGTCGAGCACGGCTACATGATCGCCAAGCTGCCCGCCGGCGCCACGCGCCTGAAGGGCGCGCGCATCACCACCGACATGGTCACGGTGACCGGCACCGAGAACTTCCTCATGGCCGCGGCGCTGGCCGAGGGTGAGACGGTGCTGGAAAACGCCGCGCAGGAGCCCGAGATCATCGACCTGGCCGAGATGCTGATCGCCATGGGCGCGAAGATCGAAGGCCACGGCAGCAGCCGCATCCGCATCCAGGGCGTGGAGCGTCTGAACGGCTGCACCCACCGTGTGGTGGCCGACCGCATCGAGGCCGGCACCTTCCTGTGCGCGGTGGCGGCCACCGGCGGCGACGTGGTGCTGCGCCATGGGCGCGCCGACCACCTCGATGCCGTGATCGACAAGCTGCGCGAGGCCGGCGTGCAGGTGCAGGCTGTGGATGGCGGTATCCGGGTGCAGAGCCCCGGTGCCGGCAAGCTGCGTGCCCAGGGCTTTCGCACCACCGAATACCCCGGGTTCCCCACCGACATGCAGGCCCAGTTCATGGCACTCAACTGCGTGGCGCAGGGCACCTCCACGGTGACGGAGACCATCTTCGAGAACCGCTTCATGCATGTGGACGAGCTGGTGCGCCTGGGTGCCCGCATCCAGACCGATGGCAAGGTGGCCGTGATCGAGGGCCTGGGCAACGCCGAGGCCGTGAATCCACCCCTGTCGGGCGCCACCGTGATGGCCACCGACCTGCGCGCCTCGGCCAGCCTGGTGATTGCCGGCCTGGTGGCCGACGGCGAGACCGTGGTGGACCGCATCTACCATCTGGATCGTGGCTACGATTGCATGGAAGCCAAGCTGCGCGGCATCGGAGCGGACATCGAGCGCATGTCCTGACCGCCACACCGCCCGCGCCCCTTTTCAGAGAACCCGTATGACCATGATCACCCTCGCCCTGTCCAAGGGCCGCATCTTCGACGAGACCCTGCCGCTGCTGGCCGCCGCCGGCATCGAGGTGCTCGAAGACCCAGAGAAGTCGCGCAAGCTCATCCTGCCCACCAACCAGCCCGACGTGCGTGTGGTGCTGGTGCGTGCCACCGACGTGCCCACCTATGTGGAGTACGGCGGCGCGGACATCGGCGTGACCGGCAAGGACACCCTCATCGAGCATGGCGGCCAGGGCCTGTACCAGCCGCTGGACCTGCAGATCGCCAAATGCCGCGTGAGCGTCGCCGTGCGCAACGACTTCGACTACGAGCGCGCCGTCAAGCAGGGCTCGCGCCTGAAGGTGGCCACCAAGTACACCTCCATCGCGCGCGACTTCTTCGCCACCAAGGGGGTGCACGTGGACATGGTCAAGCTCTACGGCAGCATGGAGCTGGCGCCGCTGATCGGCCTGTCCGACGCCATCGTCGACCTGGTGTCCACCGGCAACACCCTGCGCGCCAACCACCTGGTGGAAGTCGAGCGCATCATGGACATCAGCTCCTACCTGGTCGTCAACCAGGCCGCGCTCAAACTCAAGCAAGCCCCGCTGCGCCGCATCATCGATGCGTTTGCCGCAGCCACTGCGGCGCGCGCCTGAACGAACCACCGATTTCCCACAGCGACAGAGACCCGAAAGCCATGCAAGCCAAGCCCGTACGCCTGAGCACCGACAGCGCCGATTTCGAAGCCGCCTTCCGCGATCGCCTGCATTGGTCCGCCGACACGGATGCGGCCATTGAGCAGCGCGTGGCCGACATCCTGGCCGATGTGCAGGCGCGTGGCGATGCCGCCGTGCTCGACTACACGGCGCGCTTCGACGGCCTCGCCGCCGATTCCATGGCCGGGCTTGAACTCACGCAGGCCGATTTCAAGGCCGCGTTCGACGCCATTCCTGCGGCCCAGCGCGATGCCCTGCAGGCCGCCGCCCGGCGCGTGCGCAGCTACCACGAGGCGCAGAAGAAGGCCTCGGGCGAGAGCTGGAGCTACCGCGACGAGGACGGCACCTTGCTGGGCCAGAAGGTCACCCCGCTCGACCGCGTGGGCATCTACGTGCCCGGCGGCAAGGCGGCCTACCCGTCGAGCCTGCTCATGAACGCCATCCCCGCCCATGTGGCCGGTGTGCAGGAGATCATCATGGTGGTGCCCACGCCCGTGCGCGGCAGCGTCGCCACCGGGGGCTCGGGTGCGCAACTGGCGTCCACCAAGGGCGAGCGCAACGAGCTGGTGCTGGCGGCGGCCTACGTGGCCGGCGTGACGCGCGCCTTCACCATCGGCGGGGCGCAGGCCGTGGCCGCGCTGGCGTATGGCACCGACACGGTGCCCAAGGTCGACAAGATCACCGGCCCGGGCAACGCCTACGTGGCCAGCGCCAAGAAGCGCGTGTTCGGCACGGTGGGCATCGACATGATCGCCGGCCCCAGCGAAATCCTGGTGCTGGCCGACGGCAGCACCCCGGCCGACTGGGTGGCGATGGATCTGTTCTCCCAGGCCGAGCACGACGAGCTGGCGCAGAGCATTCTGCTGTGCCCCGACGCGGCCTACATCGACGCCGTGCAGGAGGCCATCGACCGCCTGCTGCCCACCATGCCCCGCGCCGAGATCATCGCCAAGAGCCTGAACGGCCGGGGCGCCCTGATCCACACGCGCAGCATGGAAGAGGCCTGCGCCATCAGCAACCGCATCGCCCCCGAGCATCTGGAGGTGAGCAGCAACGAGCCGCACCGCTGGGAGCCCCTGCTGCGCCACGCGGGCGCCATCTTCCTCGGGGCCTATACCAGCGAAAGCCTGGGCGACTACTGCGCCGGTCCCAACCATGTGCTGCCCACCAGCGGCACGGCACGCTTCAGTTCGCCACTGGGCGTCTACGACTTCCAGAAGCGCAGCAGCCTCATCGAGGTGAGCGAGGCCGGTGCCCAGGCCCTGGGCACCATCGCGGCCGAACTCGCCTATGGCGAAGGCCTGCAGGCCCACGCGCGCGCTGCCGAGCTGCGGCTCAAGCCCGTGCCGCCAGCCCGGGGCTGATAGCCTTTTTTCAGGCCGCCTGCAGGCGGATGGACGCGCCCGGCGCGGGCACATCGGCCGCCGCTGAACGGCCCGATACATCCGAATTCCGGTGCCGCGCCCAGCTCAGGCGCGCCGGCCGGCCACCCTCGGCGCTCACGCGCAGCCGCACCGGCCCGGCGAACGACAGGCGCTGGCCGGCATCGAGGAAGTAGTCTTCCAGCAGGCCATCGCAGGTGACCCAGACACGGCCCTGCTCGACTTCGAGCAGGCCGGTTTCGCCCGTGCGGAATTCGAGCGCCTGCACGGCCTGCAGAGGCGGCAAGGGTTGGCGGTTCCACTGCAGCGCCAGGGCCTGTGGCCGCAGCGGTGGGACAGTGGGCAAAGCGGGGGAGGGGGTGTGCAGTGAGTTCATGCCTTGCACTGTGCGCGCCCGGGCCCCGGGCCACCAGCCACAGCACGGCGCGAGCTGGTGCAGTACAGATCCCCCGCTGCGAGGCTCTGTGTCGTACTGACTGGGGTCAATCTGTACTGGCCACCGCTGGCCCTGCCAGTACAGAATGAAGCCATGGACGCCGTGGAAACCACCCCCCTCTACCTGCAGATCGCGGCCCAGCTGGCCGAGCTGGTGCGCAACGGCACCCTGGCGCGTGGCGAGAAGATGCCCTCGGTGCGCGAACTGGCGCGCCAGCGCGGCGTAGCCCAGAGCACCGTAGTGCAGGCCTACCACTGGCTCGAAGACGCGCGGCTGATCACTGCCCGCCCGCGCTCGGGCTTCTTTGTGGCGGCGCGCCCGGTCAACCTGCCCGAGCCCACCACCCCACGCCCGCTGCGCCGCCCGCGCGAGGTGTCGGTGGACTGGCTGGGCCAGCGCATCATGGGCCGTGCCCAGCCGGTGGACATGCTCTCGTTCAGCAGCGGTACGCCGGGGCCCGACATGCTCAACCCCGACCGCGTGCGCCGCGCCGTGGTGCGCTCCGTGCAGCGCAACCGCCAATTGCTGTGCACCTACCCATCCTCGGCCGGGCAGGAGGAGGCGCGGCGCGCCCTGGCGCGCTATGCCGTGGGCCTGGGTTGCAGCCTGGACCCCGAGAACATCGTGATCACCGGAGGCTGCATGGACAGCATCGCCCTGTGCCTGCGCGCCGTCACCCAGCCGGGCGACGTGGTGGCGCTGGAGTCGCCCACGCACTTCTCCTTCCTCGAAGTGCTGCAGGGCCTGCACCTCAAGGCGCTGGAGATCCCCACGCACCCGCGCCATGGCATCTCGCTCGATGCGCTGCAGCTTGCGCTCGATACGCAGCCCGTGAAGGCCCTGATGGTGGTGCCCACGCTGAGCAACCCGCTGGGCAGCTGCATGCCCCAGCCCGAGCGTCGGCGGCTGGCGCAGATGGCCTCGCGCCACGGCATGGCGGTGATCGAGGACGCGATCTACGCCGACCTGGCCGAGTCCGACGAGATGCGCCGCACCGTCAAGTCCTACGACACGACGGGCCACGTGATGCTCTGCGACTCGTTCTCCAAGACCCTGGCCCCGGGCCTGCGGCTGGGCTGGGTCGAGGCCGGGCGCTGGACGGAGCAGCTGCGCAGCATCAAGGACATGCAGGCTGGCGGCCAGTCGGCCGTGCTGGAGCTGGCGCTGGCCGACCTGATCAACCAGAGCGGGCATGCGGCCGCCATGCGCCAGCTGCGCGCGGCAGCTGCGGCCCGGCTTGACGAGGTGCGCCACACCATCGGCGCGCACTTTCCGCCGGGCACGCGGGTCAGCGACCCGCCTGGCGGCATGCTGCTGTGGGTGGAGTTGCCGCGCTCGCTCGACTCGGTGCAACTGCATGAGGCCTGCCTGGCCGAGCACATCCTGATCGCCCCCGGCACCGTGTTCAGCGCCAGCGGGCGCTTTCGCAACTGCCTGCGCATCGGCGTGGGGGGCGACTGGACCCCTGCGCATCTGGTGGCCCTGCGCACCGTGGGCGAGATGGCCTGCCGCGTGCTCCAGGCCAGCACACGAAAAGCAGCCTGAAATTGATTACACGAACTTCGTGGAGCACGAAGTTCGTGTAATATTGCCCCCATGAAAAACGTCACCATCACCATGGACGACGCCGCTGCTGAATGGGTGCGCATCGAAGCCGCCAAGCGCGGCAGCAGCGTGTCGCGCCTGGTGGGTGAGTGGCTGGCCGAGAAGATGCGCCAGGAAGATGCCTACGCCCAGGCCATGCGCGAGGCCTTGGGCTTCGAGAGCTGGGGCGCATCGAGCGGCCCCTATGTGCCGCGCGAGATTCTGTTCAAACGATGAGTACCACCGTCCCCCTCTTTGTCGACACCGAGCTGCTGCTCGCCAGCGTGGACGACCGCGACCCAGTGCGCCAGGCGCGGGCCCGCGAGTGGCTGGGCTTTTGCTGGCAGACGCGCAGCGGGCGCATCAGCTCCCAGGTGCTCAACGAGCTGTACAACCAGGCCATCCAGCGCTTCGAGGGCCCGCGCACCGTGCCCCTGGTGCGCGCCCAGGTGCGGCGCCTGCGCGTGTGGCTGCCGCCGCACCTCGACGCCTACACCGTGGACGGCGCCTGGGACCTGCAGGACCGCTATGGTCTGGGCTACTGGGACGCGCTCATCGTCTCCTCGGCCCACCAGCAGGGCTGCCGCTACCTGCTCACCGAAGCACTGCCGCACGACCAGGTGTTCGATGCCGTGCGCGCCGTCAACCCTTTTCTTGTCGCCCCCCACGAACTGGACACCGCCGAATGACCACCACTGCCCCGCCTCTGGCCGCCCTGAACCGCATCCGTGCCGACGTGCGCGCCATGCATGCCTATGCCGTGCAGCCGTCCACCGGCATGCTCAAGATGGACGCGATGGAAAACCCGTTTCGCCTGCCCGCCCACCTGCAGGCCGCGCTGGGCCAGCGCCTGGGCGCGCTGGCGCTCAACCGCTACCCGGGCGAGCGCCTGAACGACCTGAAGGCCGCGTTGGCGAAGTACGCCGGCATGCCCGAGGGTCACGGCATCGTGCTGGGCAATGGGTCCGACGAACTCATCACCCTGCTGGCCCTGGCCTGCGCCCAGCCCGGCGAGCGTGCCACCATGCTGGCGCCCATGCCCGGCTTCGTGATGTACCCGCTGAGCGCGCAACTGCAGGGCCTGGATTTCGTGGGCGTGCCGCTCACTGCCGATTTCGAGCTCGACGAGCCGGCCATGCTGGCCGCCATCGCCCAGCACCGCCCGGCCATCACCTACATCGCCTACCCCAACAACCCCACGGCCACGCTGTGGGATGAGGGCGCGGTGCAGCGCATCATCGACGCGGTGGGCGCACAGGGCGGCTTCGTGGTGATGGACGAGGCCTACCAGCCCTTCGCCAGCCGCACCTGGATCGACCGCATGCGCGCCGAACCGGCGCGCAACGGCCATGTGCTGCTCATGCGCACGCTCAGCAAGTTCGGCCTGGCCGGGGTGCGCCTGGGCTACCTCATCGCGCCAGCGGCCGTGACCACCGAGATCGACAAGGTGCGCCCGCCCTACAACGTGAGCGTGCTCAACTGCGAGGCAGCGCTGTTCGCGCTGGAGCATGCCGACGTGTTCGCCGACCAGGCGGCCGAGCTGCGCGCCCAGCGCACACTGCTGGTGCAGGCCCTCAGGGCCCTGCCAGGCATCGAAAAGTGCTGGGACAGCGAGGCCAACATGGTGCTGGTGCGTGTGGCCGATTCCGCCACAACCTGCGAGGGCATGAAAAAGCGCAAGGTCCTCGTCAAGAACGTTTCTACAATGCACCCCATGCTGGTGAACTGCCTGCGCCTCACGGTGGGCAACGCCGACGACAACGCGCAGATGCTTGCTGCGCTCCAAGCCTCCCTATGACTTCTTCTGCACTCGTTCCCTCCGCCTCGACCGATCCCCAGGCCGACCGCACCGCCGAGGTCAGCCGCAACACCGCCGAGACGCACATCACCGTGCGCATCAACCTCGACGGCACCGGCCAGGCCAAGCTGCACACCGGCATCGGCTTTTTCGACCATATGCTCGAACAGATCGCCCGCCACGGGCTGATCGACCTGGAGGTCGACTGCGACGGCGACCTGCACATCGACGGCCACCACACGGTGGAAGACGTGGGCATCACCCTCGGCCAGGCCTTCGCGCGCGCCGTGGGCGACAAGAAGGGCATCACCCGCTACGGCCATGCCTATGTGCCGCTGGACGAGGCGCTGAGCCGCGTGGTGGTCGATTTCTCGGGCCGCCCCGGGCTGCACCTGCACATCCCGTTCACGGCGGGCAGCATCGGCGGCTTCGACACGCAGCTCACCTACGAATTCTTCCAGGGCTTCGTGAACCACGCGGGCGTGACGCTGCACATCGACAACCTCAAGGGCATCAACGCGCACCACCAGTGCGAAACAGTGTTCAAGGCCTTTGCCCGCGCGCTGCGCTCGGCCCTCACGCGCGACCCGCGCGCCGCCGGCACCATTCCGTCCACCAAGGGCAGTCTCTGATTCCCCCACGCTGAAAAAAGGCCGCTACCGATTTTTCGCCAAGCGCCGATAGCTATGAATATGGAAGCAAAAACCGTCGCCGTGGTTGATTACGGCATGGGCAACCTGCGCTCGGTGTCGCAGGCCGTGCAGGCTGCGGCCGAAGGCTCGGGCTGGACCGTGGTCGTCACCTCGCGCCCTGAAGAGGTGCGCGCCGCGCAGCGCATCGTGCTGCCGGGGCAAGGTGCCATGCCCGACTGCATGCGCGAGCTGCGCGACTCGGGCCTCTCGGAGTCCGTGCTCGAAGCTGCGGCCAGCAAACCGATGTTCGGAGTGTGCGTGGGCATGCAGATGCTGCTGGACCACAGCGCCGAGGGCGACACGCCCGGCCTGTCGCTGATCCCTGGCGAGGTGCGCAAGTTCGATCTCGCCGGCCGCACCCAGCCCGATGGCAGCCGTTTCAAGGTGCCGCAGATGGGCTGGAACCAGGTGCGCCAGATGGCGCACCGCGGTGCGGCACATCCGGTATGGACCGGTGTGCCCGACGGCAGCTACTTCTATTTTGTGCACAGTTTCTATGCCCGGCCGCAGAATGCAGCGCACTGCGCGGGCGAGGCCGACTACGGCGGTGTGTTCGCCGCGGCGATTGCACGCGATAATATTTTTGCCACGCAGTTCCACCCCGAGAAAAGTGCGGAGCACGGCCTGGCGCTGTACCGCAATTTCCTGCACTGGAACCCCTGAGTTTTCATTTCCAACCCTGTTCGGGCCGAGCCCGGCCTCGCCCTTTTTCACCCGAACCCACCATGCTGCTCATTCCCGCCATCGACCTCAAGGACGGCCACTGCGTACGCCTCAAGCAAGGCGACATGGACCAATCCACCACCTTCGGTGAAGACCCTGCCGCCATGGCGCGCAAGTGGCTGGAGGCGGGCGCACGCCGCCTGCACCTGGTGGACCTGAACGGCGCCTTTGCCGGCGTGCCCAAGAACTTCAGCGCGATCAAGTCCATCCTGCAGGAAGTGGGCGAGGACATTCCGGTGCAGCTCGGTGGCGGTATCCGCGACCTGGACACCATCGAAAAATACATCGATGGCGGCCTGCGCTACGTGATCATCGGCACGGCGGCGGTGAAGAACCCCGGCTTCCTCAAGGACGCCTGCAGTGCCTTCGGCGGCCACATCATCGTCGGCCTCGATGCCAAGGACGGCAAGGTCGCCACCGATGGCTGGAGCAAGCTCACCGGCCACGAGGTCGTGGATTTGGCCAAGAAGTTCGAGGACTGGGGCGTCGAGTCCATCATCTACACCGACATCGGCCGTGACGGCATGCTCTCGGGCATCAACATCGAAGCCACCGTCAAGCTCGCGCAGTCGCTGAGCATCCCCGTGATCGCCTCGGGCGGCCTGTCGAACATGGCCGACATAGAGAAGCTCTGTGCGGTCGAGGGTGAGGGCGTCGAAGGCGTGATCTGCGGGCGCGCCATCTACAGCGGCGACCTCGACTTCGCGGCCGCGCAGGCGCGCGCCGACGAACTGAATGGATAACCCCCGGGGTGGCAGTGCCGCCCCATTGGACCTCTGACATGCTTGCCAAACGCATCATCCCCTGCCTGGACGTGACCGGAGGCCGCGTGGTCAAGGGCGTCAACTTCGTCGAGCTGCGCGATGCGGGCGACCCCGTCGAGATCGCCGCGCGCTACAACGCGCAGGGCGCCGACGAGCTGACCTTTCTCGACATCACCGCCACCAGCGATGGGCGCGACCTGATCCTGCCCATCATCGAAGCGGTGGCCAGCCAGGTGTTCATTCCGCTCACCGTCGGCGGAGGCGTGCGCACGGTGGCCGATGTGCGCCGCCTGCTCAATGCGGGCGCGGACAAGACCAGCTTCAACTCGGCCGCGATTGCCGACCCCGACGTGATCAATGCGGCATCGGACAGGTACGGTGCGCAGTGCATCGTGGTGGCCATCGATGCCAAGCGCCGCTCTGAAGAGGATGCGCAGCGCACCGGGGCCGACGGCAAGGCCGTGGGCCCGGGTTGGGATGTGTACAGCCATGGTGGGCGCAAGAACACCGGCCTGGACGCCGTGGCCTGGGCCACCGAGATGGCGCGCCGCGGCGCGGGCGAGATCCTGCTCACCAGCATGGACCGCGACGGCACCAAGGCCGGCTTCGACCTGGCGCTGACGCGTGCCGTGAGCGATGCGGTGAGCGTGCCCGTGATCGCCTCGGGCGGCGTGGGCAACCTCGACCACCTGGCCGACGGTATCCAGATCGGCGGCGCCGACGCGGTGCTGGCCGCCAGCATCTTCCACTATGGCGAGTACACCGTGGGCCAGTCCAAGCAGCACATGGCGGGGCGCGGCATCCCCGTGCGGCTGTGATGAGGGGTTCCTTGCGGGCCCTGGCCGCTGCCATGGCCCTGTGCGCCGGCTTTGCCGCCATGCCAGCCGCAGCACAGCAGGTGCCGGCGCCGTCCTATGCGCGCGGCTATTTCGACCGCATTCCCTGCGTGGACCGCATCGGTCGTTGCTTTGACGCGACCATCGGCGGCAAGGCGGTGCAGGTGATTGCCGACAAGGCCGAGTACGAAAAGCTCAAGGCCCTCCTGGCCGAGCTCAACGACAACGTGCGCGAGGTCTACTGGATCGTGCGCGAACCGGTCGACGGCAAGGTGGCGCTCGACGTGCTCACACGCCCCAACGCCATGGGCCTGGCCCATGTGGGCGAAGAAAAGGAAGAGCCCGACGTCACGGTCTACGGGCTCGATGGCCAGGATCTGGAGAGCGAGACCGAAATGGTGGCGCAACAGAGCGTGCGCGTGAACGGCCAGCCGGTCGTCACGCAGCAAGAGACGCTGACGCAGGACTTTCTGCCTCCCGGCCGCTACGTGATCGCCATCAAGTACCTGGGCCGCAAGAACTGGGACCGCAAGCGGGTCTTCCTCACGGTGGCAAAGCCCTGAGGGGCTGAGTGGCTAGGGTGCAGGCCAGCGTGAGTGCCTGAATCCATCGGTGGCAGGGGGCGGCGGGCCTTCTAGCGGCAGCCACAGCTGCACCACCGTGCCGCCCCGGTGACCCGGAAGTATCCGCGCATGGCCACCCAACTGGCGCGCACGTTCGTCAATGTGGTTCAGCCCCCGCCCCGGGGTGTTGCCTGCCAGGGAGGGCAGCCCGCGGCCATCGTCCTCGATCTGAACGCAGACCCCCGGCCCCGTGTCCACAGTGGCCGATAGCGTGACATTGGCCGCCCCGGAGTGCTTGACCACGTTGGCCAGCGCCTCCTGCACGATGCGCAGCACGTGCAGCGCTGCGGGCGCATCCAGCCAGGGCAGCGGCGGCAGGTCGTCCATGTGCCAGTGCAGGGTGATGCCGCCCTGTGCCAGCCGGTGGCCCACGCGCTGGCGCAGGGTGGCCAGCAGGGTGGTCAGGTCCTGGTCGATGGGCTCCATCGAATCGATGGTCAGGCGCAAGTCTTCCAGGCAGTCGCGCAGCACCTGGGCCACATCGCCCTGCGACAGGCGTCCTTGTTCCATCTGTCCCAGCGACGACACCAGCATGGCACCCAGGCCATCGTGCATGTCGCGCGTGAGCCGCTGGCGCTCCGTCAGCCGCACGCGCTCGTTTTCCACCTCGGCCAGCAGGGCGAAATTGCCCTGCAGCGCGCGCTGCTGCTCCGAGAGCTTGTCCTGCAGCACCTGGGCCGCGCCTTCCGCGTGCTCCAGCGCGCCGATGTAGCGGCGGTTCACGGCGTACAGGAAAGCGCCCAGCACCAGCACCATGGCGTAAGGCATGAGGTACAGGCTCTCGGGCGATATGCGCAGCTGCAGCAGCGCCAGGTCGTGCACGCCCAGGCCCAGGCAGATGCACAGCGCCAGCGCCAGCACCCGCAACTCGCGGCTGCCCCGCCAGGCCGACCCGGCGATGAGCAGGGTCACGCCCATGGCGACCAGCGTATTGGCGGCATGCAGCAGCAGCGGCGTATCCAGAGCCCAGGGCAGGAACGGCATGGACATGGCCGATACCAGGACCGCAAAGCCCAGCAGCAGGCGCTCTACCCACGGAAAGCGACGCGTGGCAAAACGCAGCGAAAACAGGTAGACCAGCAGCATGACCCAGGTCATCGAGGCATCGGTGGCCCACCAGAACCAGCGCAGGGCGTCGAGGTTCTGTGGCAGCTCGATGCCGTAGTGCAGGTTGCGCAGCCACCAGGCCAGCGATGCCAGGCCGAAGTACAGGTAGGCCGTGTCCTTGCGGCGGCGCCACCAGAACGCCAGCGAGAACAGCCCGAGCATGACGAGCGTGGTGCTGGCCGCCAGGGGCACGGTGACGACCCAGCGCTGGCGTGCCGACCACAGGCTCTGCAGTTCAGTCTCCGCTCCCAGCCACAGACGGCTCAGTGCATAGCTGCCGTCGGCGCGCGGTGGCAGCGCGAGGAACAGCAGGCAACTGCCGTGGGGCTGGGCGGCGGCGCTGGGCAGCCGCAGCAGGATGGGCTGGTTCCACTGCGAGGGCCAGGCCGGGCTGTTGTCCAGCAACTGGCGCGTGGCCTGTGCATTGCGCAGCCATACCTGCAGGGGGCCGCCGTTCACGCGGGGCAGGTACAGGGCCAGCGTCTCCTGGGCTGCCGGCACAGGGCATGCCGTGCGGTACCAGACCGTGGGCAGGGGCAGATTGACGGCTGCCCGTGTGGTGGCCTTGCGCTGTATGGCCTGGGGCAGGTCGACAGGGTGCCACTGCCCCTGCGCTCCCTCCCCCGGCGGGCCGATGGAGGGCTCGGACCCCGGCACGGGCTCCCAGCGCTCCACGCGCGAAACCATGGCATTGGTGATGTCGGTGGCCGGTTCCAGCAGGCTTGCATGCGCCAGCGATGGGGCCCAATCCAGCAAGTGCGCCAGGGCCAGGCAGGCAGATGCCATCCAGCGCAAACCCTGTCGGCCTGGGGCTGGCGTGCCGGGCTGCAGGGTGCGGGGGGGGCGGGCCACGGAAATGCCGGTGCTGTGCTGGGCTGGGGCCGTCAGTCGCCCATCAGCCCGCGCTTGCGGGCTTCGTAGACCGCCTCGGAGCGGGAGTGCACCTGCAGCTTGCGGTAGCTGCGCTTGACGTAGGTGAGCACGGTCTGCTGGCTCACGCCCATCATCTGTGCGATCTCGCGGTAGCTGTAGCCCTTGGCGGCCAGGCCGAGCATCTCGCATTCGCGGTCGCTGAGCAGGCCTGCGTCGGCCTCGCTGGCGACGGTATCCGGCAGGCTGGCCTGCGCGCGCTGGCGCGAGCTGCCCGCAGGGGCCAGCCGGGTCAGCAGGCGCCGGGCGATCACCGGGCTGATGGGGCTGCCGCCTGCGTGCACGGCGCGCACCATCTCGGCCAGGTCCAGGGCCGGTGTGTCCTTGAGCACGTAGCCCGTGGCGCCGGCTGCCAGTGCCTGCATGACATGGGCCTCGTCGCCGAACACGGTGACCACCACCACATCGCAGTGGGGCGCAATGCCCGCGCTGCGCGCGATCACCTCGATGCCGTTGAGGTCGGGCAGGCCCAGGTCCAGCAGCAGCACCTGGGGCTGGTGCCGGGCCAGCAGGGCCAGGCCCGAGGCCGCGTCACCGGCGGCACCCACCAGGCGCAGGTCGGGCGCGGCGGCAATGCTGTCGCACAGGCGCTGCCTGAACGGGGGGTCGTCCTCGATCACGAGCACGGAGAGCAAAGCGGACATGGGGGGCGGGCCTTGGAAGCTCGGCGGTGGATTTCATGATACGCGCGGCCTGCTGTCACAGCTGCTTGCATATGAACCGTTTTGTCCCGTGTTCGAGGGACAGACGGGCGCGGCGCGTGGCGGAAGAATCCATGCACCTTCACTGCTCGCAGGAGTTGCTCCATGTCTGATTCCTTGAACAGGTTCTTGCGCCGGGCCCTCGTGCTGGCCGGCTCCCTGGCCGGGCTGGCCTGTCCGGCGCTGGCCGCCATTCCGCATGTCGTCATCGGCGACTACCACATGCTTCTGCTCAACGCCGACGGCAGCGTCACCTCCTGGGGGCGCGGGGACTCGGGGCAATTGGGCCGTGGCCAGGCCGACCGCAACAACCCCGCGCCCGCGAAGATCGCATCGCTGGGCACGGAGGTGGTGGCCCTGACCGCCGGGGGACAACTGTCCGCAGCCGTGAAGCGCGACGGCAGCGTCTGGGTCTGGGGCAATGTCTCCGACGGGCTGATCGGCTCCAACACCTCGGGCGGGCAGTTCCGCTACGAGCCCGTCCAGGTGCCTGGCCTGTCGGGCATCGTCTCGGTGCTCGCCGCCACCAACGGCTATTCGCTCTATGCCACGGACAGCAATGGCCAGATCTGGGCCTGGGGTTACGACAATGGCTACGGCAACCTGGGCCTGGGCCCCGGTGGGCCGCAGCAGCGGGGCCAGCCGCAGCCCGTTGCCGGCGCCACCGGCATCGTGCAGCTGGCGGTGACAGGCACGCAAATGATCGGCCGCCGCCAGGACGGCAGCCTGATCGGCTGGGGCAGCAACGCCGTGCGCGACAACCCCATCCAGGCGGTGGCGGCCGCCACGGATCCCCTGGGCGTGACGGCGCTCAAGCCCACGGGTCTGGCCTTCATTGACGCGACGGCCACGGGCAACGCGGCCGGTCTGTACTACGGCATCAAGAACGGCCAGGCGCTGGCCTGGGGCGACACCAACAGCGGCATGCTGACCTGCGGCCAGGAGAACGCGCAGACGGCGGCCCAGCCCTACACCATCAAGAACCTGGCCAACCTGCGCCAGATCGCTGCAGGCGGGGGCTCCGCGCTGTTCGTCGACGGGGCCGGCAGCGTGTTTGCCTGCGGCCAGGGCAGCAATGGCCTGCTGGGCGACGGCACGACGGCCTCCACCAAGTGGGATTCGGTGCCGGCCAACGCCAAGGCGGGCCCGGTGCGGGTGCAGGGCCTGCCCGGCCCGGTGTCGTACGTCTTCACGGGCGCCTTCGCTGCGGCGGCGCTCATGCCCGATGGCGCGGTCTACACCTGGGGCCGCACCGACGGAGGTGTGCTGGGCAACGGGGTCACCACCTCCAACGGCGTCGTGAGCACGCCCACGCGCATCGCGCTCAACGCCGGGGTGGACAACAGCAGCAACCCTGGCAACACCGGCAATCCAGGGACTCCGGGAACCGGTGGCCCTGGCACCGGCACGCCCGCGCCGGGCACCGAGCCCGCCTTCAGCACCGCCCAGAGCGGCCCGCTGAACAACCTGACGGCCCGGGCCGGCGTGACCCTGCCTGCGGCGCACGCGGGCCAGCCGGGCGCGATCTTCGTGGTTCTGGCGCTGGCGGATGGCCGCGTGCTCATGCTGGACGGGGCTCAGTCGACCTTCGTGCCCTACAACCCCTTCGCGACCGCTGCGCTGTACGTGGGGGCGCTGCCGGTGTCGGCGCCCATCCTCAACATCAACGGCATGGACCTGAGTGCGCTGGTCGGCAGCAGCATCTTCCTGGGCTATGGCCTCGGGGTGAATTCCCAGGCCGCCGTGAACGAGATGCTGCGCGCGGGGCGCTTCTCCAACGTGCTGACACTGCGCTGAGCGGTCCTGCCTCCACGCGGTCCACGCCTTCGCCCGGATCCGTGCGGGCGGGCGTGGACCGCTTGCGTCGGGAGGCCCGTGCAATGCCCTGCCTGGGGTCGGTCATTCAAATCGCCGACAATCCGGGCCATGAACTGGCTCAACGAAGTGAAATGGGATGCGCAGGGCCTGGTGCCCGTGATCGCGCAGGAGCAGGGCACGGGCGACGTGCTGATGTTTGCGTGGATGAACCGCGAGGCGCTGGAAAAGACCGCAGAACTCGGCCGCGCCGTGTACTTCAGCCGCTCGCGTGGCAAGCTGTGGTTCAAGGGCGAGGAGTCGGGCCACGTGCAGACGGTGCACGAGATCCGCCTGGACTGCGACAACGACGTGGTGCTGCTCAAGGTGACCCAGTTGGGCCACGAGCCCGGCATCGCCTGCCACACGGGCCGACACAGCTGTTTCTTCAGCGTGCTCAGCGACGGTGCATGGAAAGCCGTCGATCCGGTCTTGAAAGACCCCGAATCCATCTACAAGTAACAAGACCATGAGTTCCAATGACTCCCTGGCGCGCCTGGCGGCCGTCATCGAAAGCCGCAAACCCGCGAACGGGGGCGACCCCGAGAAGAGCTACGTCTCGCGCCTGCTGCACAAGGGGCCTGATGCCTTTCTCAAGAAGATCGGCGAAGAGGCCACCGAGGTGGTCATGGCCGCCAAGGACGTGGACCATGGGGCCCATGCCAGCAAGCTGGTCTACGAGGTGGCCGACCTGTGGTTCCACTCCATGATCGCGCTGGCCCACTATGGCCTGACGCCCGCCGACGTGATCGCCGAGCTGGAGCGCCGCGAGGGCACCAGCGGCATCGAGGAGAAAGCCCTGCGCAAGGCCGTTGCGCGTGCAGCCCACGAAGAAGGATCCCCATGAGCGACATCATCGACGTGCGAACCAATGACCAGAAGGCCGAAAGCCTCAAGAACATCGGCTGGATCAGCTATGCGCTGCACCTGATCGTGGCCCTGGGCGCCGTGTTGCCGGGCACGCAGGCCAGCGCGTTGCTGCTGGTGATCGCCCTGGTGCTCGACCTGGTCAAGCGCGGCGATGCCCAGGGCACCTGGCAGGAGAACCATTTTTCCTGGCGCATCCGCTCCGTCCTCTGGGCCGGCGCGCTGTACGCGGTGACTGCGCCGCTGTGGCTGCTGTTCCTGCTGCCCGGCTGGATCGCCTGGGGCATCATCTCGCTGTGGTTCCTGTACCGCATCGTGCGCGGCATGCTGGCCATGAGCAAGAACCAGGCGGTGGATGGCTGAACCGCCTGCGCTGCGGCGCCTGAACCTGGCGTTGCAGGGCGGGGGCTCGCACGGCGCGCTGACCTGGGGCGTGCTCGATGCCTTGCTGGAAGACGGGCGCTGGCAGATCGACGGCATCAGCGGCACCAGCGCCGGCGCGATGAACGCCGTGGCCCTGGCCCATGGCTTTGCCCAGGCGGCGCAGGCCCACGAGGACCCCGAAGAGGCGCGCCAGGCCGGCTGCGCCCTGGCACGCGCGTCGCTCACCCGGCTGTGGGAGGGCGTGGGGTCTCTGGGCAGCCTGACCTGGGGCACGCCGCTGTCGGCAGCCAACCCGCTGGTGGGCATGATGGCCCAGTGGCTATCGCCCTACCAGACCAACCCGCTCGGGTTCAATCCCTTGCGCCAATTACTGGAGCGCGAGGTGGATTTTGGCCTGCTGTGCTCGGCCCGTTCCAGCATCGAGAGCGTGGTGCCGCAGGTGTTCGTGTGCGCGACCAACGTGCGCACGGGGCGCGGTGAGATCTTCTCGGGCCCGCGGCTGAGTGCCGACGCCGTGATGGCCTCGGCCTGCCTGCCCATGGTGTTCAAGGCGGTGGAGGTCGATGGCGAGCACTACTGGGACGGTGGATATTCGGGCAACCCGGCGCTGCACCCGCTGATCTACCAGACCCAAACCTCGGACATCCTGCTGGTGCAGATCAACCCGATCGAGCACCTCTCCGTACCCGACAGCGCGCATGAAATCGTGGAGCGCATGAACGAGGTCACCTTCAACGCCAGCCTGCTGGCCGAGCTGCGCGCCATCGAGTTCGTGCGCCGGCTGCTGGCCGAGGGCAAGCTCGACGCGCGCCGCTACAAGAACGTGCTGATGCACCGCATCGACGGGGGCGCGGTGCTCGCACCCTTGGGTGCGGACAGCAAGGCACGTGCCGACACCGCCTTCGTGCGCCAGCTGTTCGAGCTGGGGCGCCAGGCGGGTAAAAGCTGGATGAAGGCCCACCGCAAGGACGTGGGCGTGCGCCCGAGCATCAAGATCGCAGACAATGCGTGAATGTGCCGCCTGGCAACGACAACACCGCCTTTTTTCTCACCATGCACGATCCGAACTGCCTTTTCTGCAAAATCATCGCGGGCCAGATTCCATCGAAGAAGGTCCATGAGGACGATGACATGTTCGTCTTCCATGACATCCATCCGTGGGCCCCAGTGCACTTCCTGATGGTGCCCAAGGTGCATATCCCTTCCATGGCCCAGGTCACCGAGGCGGATGCCGGGGTGCTGGGGCGCATGATGGCGCTGGCGCCGAAGCTGGCCCAGGAGCAGGGCTGCAACCCCTACCCGGAAGGCGGCTTTCGCATCGTGGTAAACACGGGGCTTGAAGGCGGCCAGGAAATCCACCACCTGCACATCCACGTGATGGGCGGTCCCCGCCCTTGGCTCAAAGGCTGACCCTGGCTGACGTCCGGGGCCGATAGACCCCTGGTTCGCGACAGGGGGTGTGAACTTCGGTCACGGCCGGGGTCTAAAATGATTGCAATTCGTTAGGAGATATTCCATGGGCTCTTTTTCCATCTGGCACTGGCTGATCGTGCTGCTGATCGTCGTCATGGTGTTCGGCACCAAGAAGCTCAAGAACATGGGCTCCGACCTCGGAGGCGCCGTCAAGGGCTTCAAGGACGGCATGAAGGACGGTTCCACGGCCGACAGCGGTGCTGTCAATCCCCCCGCTGGCCAGGTGACCAGCAGCCAGGCGGCCGACAAGACCACCATCGATGTCGAAGCCAAGCAAAAGAGCTGACCGCTGAGCGGACACCTGCTTCATGATTGATATTGGCCTGTCCAAGATGGCGCTGATCGGCGCCGTGGCGCTGATCGTCATCGGCCCCGAAAAGCTGCCGCGCGTGGCCCGCACGGTGGGCACATTGCTGGGCAAGGCGCAGCGCTACGTGGCCGACGTCAAGTCCGAGGTCAACCGGTCCATGGAGCTCGACGAGCTGCGCAAGATGAAGGACACGGTGGAAGGCGCCGCGCGCGACGTGCAGCAGTCCATCCAGACCGGTGCCAGCGAGTTCGAAAAGGACTGGGCTGCAGCGACGGACATGACCACCCCCGAGTCCTTCGAGACTTCGGTGGTGGTGCCCGCCTACAAGAACCCCGGCAAGAACTGGCGCCTCAAGCGTGGCGCCACGCCCCAGTGGTACAAGTCGCGCAGCGGGGTGCGCACCAAGGCGCAGTCCGGCGCGGCGCGCGTCGCCCGGTACCGGCCCCAGAAATTCCATTGACGATGCCGCGCAGCCTTTGGTGCGCGCTGCATGGGCGGCCCCCACGCCCCTGAAAATCCAACATGTCCGAAACTCCCCCCAAAGAAGACGAGCTGGCCGGTACCGAGCAGCCGTTTGTGCAGCACCTGATGGAGCTGCGCGACCGGCTGGTCAAGGCCATCATTGCCATCGCTATCGCGGCGGCAATCCTGTTCTTCTTTCCCGGCCCTGGCGCGCTCTATGACTTCCTGGCGGCGCCCCTGGTGGCCCACCTGCCCAAGGGCGCCACGCTGATCGCCACCTCGGTGATCTCGCCCTTCATGGTGCCGCTCAAGATATTGTTGATGTCGGCCTTCCTGCTGGCGCTGCCCGTCGTGCTGTGGCAGGTCTGGGCCTTCGTGGCGCCGGGCCTGTACTCGCACGAGAAGAAGCTGGTGCTGCCGCTGGTGGTGTCCAGCACGCTGCTGTTCTTCATCGGCGTGGCGTTCTGCTATTACTTCGTGTTCGGGCAGGTGTTTGCCTTCATCCAGAGCTTTGCGCCCAAGAGCATCACGGCCGCGCCTGACATCGAGGCCTACCTGAGCTTCGTGCTCTCGATGTTCCTGGCCTTCGGCATGGCATTCGAGGTGCCTATCGCGGTGGTGGTGCTGGCCCGCATGAACATCGTCAGCGTGGAAAAGCTCAAAAGCTTTCGCGGCTACTTCGTAGTGGGGGCCTTTGTCGTGGCGGCCATCGTGACGCCACCGGACGTGGTCTCGCAGCTCGCGCTGGCCGTGCCCATGTGCATCCTGTACGAGGTGGGCATCTGGGCCGCGCAGATCTTCATCAAGCACACCAAGGCGCCGGAAGATGCCGATGAAGCTGCGTCCTCGTCGTCTTCCTGATCAGAAAACCGACCTGCAGCCTCAGGGCGAAAAAAGCAACTGCCGCTCGAAGCGCCAGTTGCTTTTTTCATGGGGCCGCCAGCGAAAGGCGCCTTCAGAAAACGGCATTCAGGATTTGCCAGGCCAGGGGGTTGCGGCCCCCTGGGCGCACGAAGCGCCTCAGGGGCTTATCTCTTCACGTTGCGTTGCGGCCGGGGGCGCACGCCCGGGGTGATGTTCAGTTCCACCAGGGCATCGGCGCGCTTCACGTTGAAGGGGGCGGCCGCTCCGGGCTTGAGGGCCGCCACGGCGGTGAGCAGTTCGGAGACATTGCCCACGTTCTTGCCATCCACCTTCACGATCACGTCGCCAGGGCGCATGCCGGCCTGGGCGGCGGGGCCGTCCTGCAGCACGCCGGTGATGATGACGCCCTCGGAGGCCTTCACTCCAAAGGTTTCTGCCAGCTCGGGCGAGAGCTCGTTGGGCTCCACGCCGATCCAGCCGCGCGTGACCTGGCCGTCCTTGACGATGCCGTCCAGCACCAGGCGCGCGGTGGAGACCGGGATGGCAAAGCCGATGCCCATGCTGCCGCCCGAGCGGGAGTAGATGGCAGTGTTGATGCCCATGAGGTTGCCATTGACGTCCACCAGGGCCCCGCCGGAGTTGCCGGGGTTGATGGCCGCGTCGGTCTGGATGAAGTTCTCGAAGGTGTTGATCCCGAGCTGGGTGCGACCCAAGGCGCTGACGATGCCGCTGGTCACCGTCTGGCCCACGCCGAAGGGGTTGCCGATGGCCAGCACCTGGTCGCCCACGTCCAGGGCGTCCGAGTTGCCCAGCACGATCACGGGCAGCTTGTCGAGCTCGATCCTGAGGATGGCCAGGTCGGTGTCGGGGTCGGTGCCGATCACGCGTGCGCGGGCGCGCCGGCTGTCGGTGAGGGTGACCTCGATCTCGTCGGCGCCTTCCACCACATGGTTGTTGGTGAGGATGTAGCCATCGGGGCTGACGATCACGCCGCTGCCCAGGCCCGCCTGCTGTTGCTGGCTGTTGTTGCCTTGGTCGCCGAAGAAGAACTGGAACCACGGGTCATTGCTGCGCGGGTGGCGCACGGCCTTGCTGGTGTTGATGCTCACCACGGCCGGCGCGGCCTTGCGCGCGGCGCCGCTGAAGCTGCCGGCGGCCGGCTGCTGGCCGGCGGAGGGTGTATTGGCGGGCGCTTCGATCAGCGCGATGCCCGCGCCCGAGCGCACGTTGCCGCGCCCCAGCCAGCCGGGCTGCAGGGTGGCCACGACGAAGTACGCCGCGACGAGCACCGTCACGGTCTGGGAAAACAGCAGCCAGATGCGTTTCATGGAGTGGGAGTCAAGGGGTCAGCAAAGACCGCCATTGTGCGTCATCGCCTGCGAAGCGCCGCCGCGCAGGCCACTCGGCGCCTGGATTTGCGGGCAGGGGAATCGCGGAGCACGCTGACGAAATCCTAGGGAAAACCCTATAATTGTGCACGACTGCCCCTGCTGCCTGTGTTCTCTTGTGGCCCGCTACCCGCCTGGCCACCCGCGACAATCTCCCCTATCCGGAAACTGCCGACGAACGATGGCCTGCGGCACGCCACCGCTGCCGCCGCACCCCGCAGTCCTGTGCACGCATCTTCTGGAGCTTTCCCCTCATGACCTCGATCACCGCGGCGGACGGCGCGTCCGCGTCCGCCAGTCCCTCCCATCGTCCCCTGAACCGCAGCGATTACAAGACCCTCGGTCTGTCCGCGCTGGGCGGGACGCTGGAGTTCTACGACTTCGTCGTTTTCGTCTTCTTCGCCAACGTCATCGGCTCGCTGTTCTTTCCGGCCGACATGCCGGAATGGATGCGCCAGCTGCAGACCCTGGGCATCTTCGCCGCCGGCTATCTGGCGCGCCCGCTGGGCGGCATCGTGATCGCCCACTATGGCGACAAGCTGGGCCGCAAGAAGATGTTCACGCTGTCCATCTTCCTGATGTCGGTGCCCACCCTGGTCATCGGCATTCTGCCCACCTACGCCACCATCGGCATCGCTGCGCCGCTGCTGTTGTTGGCCATGCGCGTGCTGCAGGGCGCGGCCATCGGCGGCGAGATGCCCGGCGCCTGGGTGTTCGTGGCCGAACACGCGCCAGCCAGGAACTACGGCTTTGCCATCGGCACGCTGACCTCGGGCATCACCGGCGGTATCTTCCTGGGCTCCATCATGGGCGTGTGGCTCAACACGACCTACAGCCAGGCCGAGGTGCATGACTGGGCCTGGCGCATTCCCTTCATCCTGGGCGGCGTGTTCGGCCTGGTGTCGGTGTACCTGCGCAAATTCCTTGAGGAGACCCCCATCTTCCGCGAGATGCAGGCCCGCAAGGCCGCAGACCGTGAGATGCCGCTCAAGACCATCCTGCGCGACCACCGTGAAGCCTGTGTGCTCGTGGCCCTGATGACCTGGGTGTTGTCCACGGCCGTGGTGGTGGTGGTGCTGTTCACGCCCTCTTACCTGCAGAAGGTGTTCCACATCGTGCCCGCAGCCGCCATGAAGGCCAATGCCGTGGCCACGGTGACGTTGACCATCGGCTGTGTGTTCTGGGGCTGGCTGTCCGACAAGGCCGGCACGCGCACGGCCATGGTGCTGGGGTGGGGTGGCATGACCGCCACTGCCTATCTGTTCTACATGGGCCTGCCGGGCACCGAAGCCTCGCTGGTCGGGTCC
This sequence comes from Acidovorax sp. LjRoot118, assembly GCF_964253575.1. Taxonomy (NCBI): domain Bacteria; kingdom Pseudomonadati; phylum Pseudomonadota; class Betaproteobacteria; order Burkholderiales; family Comamonadaceae; genus Acidovorax; species Acidovorax sp. LjRoot118. The sequence continues at coordinate 5,110,406 of NZ_CAXURB020000001.1, read as the reverse complement.
TACGCCCTGGTGGGCTTTTTCGTCGGCAGTATCTCGTTGCTGCCCGTGGTGGGCGTGCGCGCCTTCCCTGCGCCCGTGCGCTTCACCGGCCTTTCCTTTGCCTACAACATGGCCTATGCCGTGTTCGGCGGTCTCACACCCATGCTGGTCGCCACCTGGCAGCAGGCGGATGTGCTGGCACCGGCCCACTACGTGGCCGCCATGGGGGTGCTGGGCGCGGCCATCGGCCTGTTCTGGCCCCTGGCTGCCAAGGGGTGGCAGCCCGCCAAGGCCTGAAGGCCTGACACGCGGCGCTGCCCTTGGGCACAATCGGGGCATGAGCATTCAGCGACAAGAACTCCTGGCCCTTCTGGATGGGCTGCTGCAGCCCGCGCGCTTCAAGGACTATGGTCCCAATGGCCTGCAGGTCGAGGGCAAGGAAACCATCACCCGCATCGTGAGCGGCGTGACGGCCAGCCGGGCCCTGATCGAGGCGGCCATCGACGCGCGCGCGGACGCGATCTTCGTGCACCACGGCCTGTTCTGGCGTGGGCAGGACGGCCGCGTGGTCGGCTGGATGAAGCAGCGTCTGCAGCTGCTGCTGGCGCACGATATCAACCTCTTTGCGTACCACTTGCCGCTCGATGCCCACCCCGAGCTGGGCAACAACGCGCAACTGGGCCGGGTGCTGGGCCTGGCGGCCGATGCGCGCTTTGGCGAGCAGGAGCTGGGCTGTGTGGCCAGCGCGCAGTTTGCCGATGGCCAGGCCCTGGCCGACCATGTGGCCGGCGCCCTGGGCCGTGCCGTGACCCTGGTGCAGCCTGAAGGAGTCCTGCGGCGGCCCATCCGCCGCGTGGCCTGGTGCACGGGCGGGGCGCAGGGCTATTTCGAGCCGGCCATTGCCGCCGGGGCCGATGCCTTCATCACGGGCGAGATCTCCGAACCCCAGGCCCATCTGGCGCGTGAGACGGGTGTCTGTTTCATTGCGGCGGGGCACCATGCGACGGAGCGCTACGGCGCCCCGGCGGTGGCCGCGCATGTGGCGCAGCAGGCGGGTGTGGAGCATGTCTTCATCGAGGTGGACAACCCCGCATGAGCACCGCCATCGCCATTACCCAGGGCGATCCCTCCGGAATCGGCCCCGAAATCATTGCCAAGGCTTTTCGCGATGCGCCGCACGACCTGTGCGGCTGCTTCGTAGTGGGTGACGTGGCCACGCTGCGCCGTGCTGCGCAATGCATCGAGCGCCCTGGCATGCCGTCCCTGCCGGTGGCGGTAATCGATACACCGGCGCAGGCCCTGCAGGCGCTGGCGCGTTGTGTGCCGGTGTTGCCGTTGCCAGGCCTGCCGGGGCCGCAGCCCTGGGGGCAGATAGGCGCCGAGGCCGGTCGCGCCGCGGCGGACTGCGTGGTGTGGGCGGCGCGTGCTGCGCTGCGCGGCGAAGTGGCGGCGCTGGTGACGGCCCCCCTGCACAAGGAGGCGATGTCGGCCGCCGGTGTGGACTACCCCGGCCATACCGAGCTGTTGCAGGCCGAGTCCGCCCGGCACCAGGGCGTGCCTTTGGCTGCCATGCCGGTGCGCATGATGCTGGCCAGCGACGAACTGCGTACGGTGCTGGTCAGCATTCACGTTTCGCTGCGCGATGCGATCGAGGCCGTGACACCTGCCAACGTGGCGCAGACGCTGCAGATCACCCATGCGGCCCTGCGGCGCACCCTGGGCCGTGCGCCGCGCATCGGCGTGGCGGGGCTCAACCCGCACGCGGGGGAGGGTGGCCTGTTCGGCCGCGAGGAGATGGACACCATCGCCCCGGCGATTGCCGCAGCCAGGGCGCAGGGCATGGATGTGCATGGCCCCTTCGCGCCCGATACGGTGTTCATGCGCGCGCGCCACGCCCCTGGCCACCCGTGCGAATTCGATGTGGTGGTGGCCATGTACCACGACCAAGGCCTGATCCCCGTGAAGTACCTGGGCGTGGACAAGGGCGTGAACGTGACCCTGGGCCTGCCGCTGGTGCGCACCAGCCCGGACCACGGCACGGCCTTCGACATCGCCGGCCAGGGCATCGCGGATGCCTCCAGTCTGGTGGAGGCCGTGCGCATGGCGCGGCAGCTGGCGCGGTAGCGCCAGGGCCGGTCAGGGCTGCCGGTTTTTCAGGCTGTCGCGGATTTCGCGCAGCAGTGCGATGTCTTCGGGCGGTGCGGCGGGCGCAGCGGGTGCGGCCGGGGTTTCGCGCTTCAAGCGGTTGATCTGCTTGATCATCATGAAGATGATGAACGCGAGGATGATGAAGTTCACCGCCACGGTGATGAAGTTGCCGTAGGCGAACACCGGCACCCCGGCCTTTTTCAGGGCGTCGAGCGTCATGGCCGTGCCGGCTGGCACGTTGCCCAGCACGATGAACAGGTTGGAGAAATCGAGCTTGCCAAACACCAGCCCCACCACGGGCAGGATCAGGTCGGACACGACTGAATCCACGATCTTGCCGAAGGCGCCGCCGATGATGACCCCCACGGCAAGGTCGATCACGTTGCCCTTGACCGCAAATTCCCGGAACTCTTGTGCAATGCCCATGGATAACCCCTCTTGATAATAGACAAGAAGCCGAGTATTGCCCAGGTCTGTGCCCTGTCAAGGCGGACTGTCCGCCTGCAATGACCCTTTTCACTCCGCTACAATTCGCGGTTGACCCCAATAGCGATGTACATCGAGGATCCCCATGAGTGACACCCCAATCGACTCCAGCAAGCGGACGTGGCTGATTGCGTCCGGCTGTGCTGGTGCGGTGGGCGGCGTGGCAACCGCCGTTCCTTTCGTGAGTACCTTCCAGCCTTCCGAGCGGGCCAAGGCTGCAGGCGCGGCCGTCGAGGTGGACATCTCCGCGCTCAAGCCCGGAGAAAAAGTCACCGTGGAGTGGCGTGGCAAGCCTGTCTGGATCGTCAAGCGCACGCCGGAGCAGCTCGCCGAACTGCCCAAGCTCGATGGCCAACTGGCGGATCCCAAGTCCGAGCGCAAGCCCTCAGAGCTGACGCCCGAATATGCCCGCAACGAAGGCCGTTCCATCAAGCCCGAAATCCTGGTGGCTGTGGGCATCTGCTCGCACCTGGGGTGCTCGCCGTCGGACAAGTTCCAGACCGGCGCGCAGGCCTCGCTGCCCGACGACTGGAAGGGCGGGTTCCTGTGCCCATGCCATGGCTCCACTTTCGACATGGCCGGCCGCGTCTTCAAGAACAAGCCGGCACCCGACAACCTGGAAGTGCCGCCCCACATGTACCTGTCGGAGACCCGCCTCCTGATCGGTGAAGACAAGGCTTGAGGGATATAAAAACATGGCCCACGAATTCAAGGAACTCTCCCCCAACGCCTCGGCAGGCGCGAAGGTCACCAACTGGTTCGAGAACCGGTTTCCGACCGCATTCGACGCCTACCGCGTGCACATGTCGGAGTATTACGCCCCGAAGAACTTCAACTTCTGGTACATCTTCGGCTCGCTGTCGCTTCTGGTGCTGGTGATCCAGATCGTCACCGGGATCTTCCTGGTGATGCACTACAAGCCCGACGCCGCCAAGGCCTTCGAGTCGGTCGAGTACATCATGCGCGACGTGCCCTGGGGCTGGCTGATCCGCTACATGCACTCCACAGGGGCCTCGGCCTTCTTCGTGGTGGTCTATCTGCACATGTTCCGCGGGCTCATCTACGGCAGCTACCGCAAGCCGCGTGAGCTGGTGTGGGTGTTCGGCTGTGCGATCTTCCTGTGCCTGATGGCCGAGGCCTTCATGGGATACCTGCTGCCATGGGGCCAGATGTCGTACTGGGGCGCCCAGGTGATCGTGAACCTGTTCGCCGCGATTCCTTTTGTCGGCCCCGACCTGGCGCTGCTGATCCGTGGCGACTACGTGGTGGGCGATGCCACGCTGAACCGCTTCTTCAGCTTCCACGTGATCGCGGTGCCGCTGGTGCTGCTGGGCCTGGTGGTCGCCCACTTGCTGGCGCTGCACGATGTGGGCTCGAACAACCCCGACGGCGTGGAGATCAAGGGCCCCAAGGCGCCCAAGGATGCCAATGGCAAGCCGCTGGATGGCGTGCCCTTCCACCCTTACTACACGGTGCATGACATCTTCGGTGTCTGCGTGTTCCTGATGGCCTTCACGGCGGTGATCTTTTTCGCCCCCGAGTTCGGCGGCTACTTCCTCGAATACAACAACTTCATCCCGGCAGATCCGCTGAAGACGCCTGCGCACATTGCGCCGGTCTGGTACTTCACGCCGTTCTACTCGATGCTGCGTGCCATCACCAGCGAGATGATGTATGCGCTGATCCTGTGCGTGGTGGGCGGTGCCGTGCTGGCTTCGGTCAAGCTCAAGCTGCCAAGCTTCATCAAGGCCGGTGCCGTGGTGGCCTCCCTGGTGGTCGCCGCGCTGATGCTGGCCATCGACGCCAAGTTCTGGGGTGTGGTGGTGATGGGCGGTGCCGTGATCATCCTGTTCTTTCTGCCATGGCTGGACTACAGCCCGGTCAAGTCGATCCGCTACCGTCCCGACTGGCACAAGTACCTGTACGGCATCTTCGTGATCAACTTCCTGATCCTGGGTTACCTGGGCGTGCAGCCGCCATCGGCCATCGGTGAGCGCGTGTCGCAGGTCGGTACGCTGTTCTACTTCGGCTTCTTCATCCTGATGCCCGTGTGGAGCCGCCTGGGTACGCCCAAGCCGGTGCCTGACCGTGTGACCTTTGCCGCGCACTGAGCGGGAGACAAGAACAATGAAGAAACTCATTCTCACTCTGATCGCAGCCCTGGGCATTGTTTCGGGTGCGCAGGCCGCAGAAGGCGGCATTGCATGGGACAAGGCGCCCAACAAGACCAATGACCTCGCATCGCTGCAAAACGGTGCCAAGATCTTCGTCAATTACTGCCTGAGCTGCCATTCGGCGGCGTTCATGCGTTACAACCGCCTGCGCGACATCGGCCTGACCGAGCAGGAGATCAAGGACAACCTGTTGTTCGCGACCGACAAGGTCGGCGAGACCATGAAGGCGTCCATCGATCCCAAGCAGGCCAAGGAGTGGTTCGGCGCCAATCCGCCCGACCTGACCGTGATCGCGCGTTCGCGTGCCGGCCATGGCGGCACCGGTGCCGATTACCTGTACACCTTCCTGCGCACTTTCTACCGCGACGAGACCAAGGCCACGGGTTGGAACAACCTGGCTTTCCCGAGCGTCGGCATGCCCCACGTGCTGTGGGAAATGCAGGGCGACCGCCGCCCGGTCTTCGAGGAGCACGAAAGCCATGGCCACAAGACCCAGGTCTTCAAGGGCTGGCAGCAGGTGACCCCTGGAACGGTGACGCCTTTGCAGTTCGAACAGAATATCGGCGATCTCGTGAACTACCTGCAATGGATGGGTGAGCCCGCGCAGAACACACGCATCCGTGTCGGTGTCTGGGTGCTGCTCTTCCTGGGTGTGTTCACGGTCATTGCCTGGAGACTGAACGCGTCGTTCTGGAAAGACGTCAAATAACACGCCAGATCCATATGCCCCACCCCTTTGCCGGGATGGGGCGGGGTCTTTACAGAGTGGGTGCTTTTAGCCCCCACTCTTTTGATTTTTAGGAGCCTCCCACCATGATGGTGCTTTACTCGGGAACGACCTGTCCCTTCTCCCACCGCTGCCGCTTTGTCCTGTTCGAAAAGGGCATGGACTTCGAAATCCGCGATGTGGACCTGTACAACAAGCCCGAAGACATCAGCGTGATGAACCCCTACGGCCAGGTGCCCATCCTGGTCGAGCGCGACCTGATCCTGTACGAGTCGAACATCATCAACGAGTACATCGACGAGCGCTTCCCGCACCCGCAGCTGATGCCCGGCGACCCGGTGGACCGTGCCCGCGTGCGCCTGTTCCTGCTCAACTTCGAGAAGGAACTGTTCGTGCACGTGAACATCCTGGAGTCGCGTGCGACCAAGGGCAACGAGAAGGCGCTGGAAAAGGCGCGGGCCCACATCCGCGACCGCCTGACGCAGCTGGCCCCCGTGTTCCTCAAGAACAAGTACATGCTGGGCGACAACTTCTCCATGCTGGACGTGGCCATTGCCCCGCTGCTGTGGCGCCTGGACTACTATGGCATCGACCTGAGCAAGAATGCCGCCCCGCTGCTCAAGTACGCCGAGCGCATCTTCTCGCGCCCTGCCTACATCGAAGCGCTGACGCCCTCCGAAAAGGTCATGCGCAAGTAATGCGCGTGCGTCCCTAGCCTGTCTCTGATCGCCATTTGCCCATGAATGCCACGGAATCCACGTCCACACGCCCCTACCTGATCCGCGCCCTCTATGAGTGGTGCACGGACAATGGGCTCACGCCCTACGTGGCGGTGCGCGTGGACGATTCCGTGCAGGTGCCGCGCGAGTATGTGAACGATGGCGAGATCGTGCTGAACATCAGTTACGACGCCACCAGCTCGCTGCAGCTGGGCAATGACTTCATCGAGTTCAAGGCCCGTTTTGGCGGCAAGCCGCGCGAGATCCTGGTGCCTGTGGGTCGGGTGATCGCGATCTATGCCCGCGAGAACGGGCAGGGCATGGCGTTTCCCCCGCCGGTGGACAACCTGGCGGGCGGTGCCCAGCCACAGATCCTGCCGTCCTCGGCTCCCGCCGAGCTGTCCCAGGTGCCGATGGCCGTGCCGTCGGCGTCGCCTGCGGACGACCGGGTGGTGCATCTGGTGCCAGGGGAGTCCCCAGCCGCCGATGGTGGAGACGGCAACCCGCCGCGTCCTTCGCCTGCTGGCGGTGGCCGCCCCGCGCTCAAGCGGGTGAAATAAGCCAGCGCACACCTTCCCGGTTCATTTTTCGGGTTGTTTTTGCAGGATAAAATCCAGCCTTCGCCGGTTTAGCTCAGTTGGTAGAGCACCCGCCTTGTAAGCGGTAGGTCATCAGTTCGATTCCGATAACCGGCACCATCTTTCGCCTCTTTTTTCGTCCATTCGCTGCACCTGGCAGGCCTATCGCCTGTTTTTCAGGTTTGAACTTTCAGCCGAATGGAGTTAACCTCCCACCCCCGGCTGCGCAAGTGCGCCTGCAATGCAGGCAGCAGTTGCCGGATCTTGGCCGCGGCGGCATTGCTCTTGACCAGCAGGCACCAGGTGGACCCATCGATGGGCCCTGCCTGGACGGACTGGCGCAGGCCGGCAGGTATCAACAATTCAATGGCCTTGAGCCGTTCGCTGGAGTCGCGTGTCAATGCGGTGAGCATGTGCAGCGTGGGAGATTCCGCGCTGGCTTGCTGCAGGGTGACGGCGTGGTGGCGGCGGGTCATGGGGATGCGCCGGTGGGCGTGGAGATGTCGTAGTGCACCTGATTATCACGGACGCCCGTTTGGCGCGCAGCCGCGCCATTCACCTTTCCGGGGTTCGCCTTCTGCTGGCGGGCCTGGTTCTTTCCCTCGGACTCATGGTGACGGCCGCCGGCCTGTACCACTGGGTCTTCCTCAAGGGCGCGCGCGAGGGCTGGCCGGTGTTCGGCGCCCTGGTGCGCCTGGTGGTGAAGGATGAATTCGCCGAGCGCGACCGCTTCATGCGCGCCAACCTGGATGCCATGGCGCGGCGGGTCGGCGAAATGCAGGCGCGCATGGTGCAACTGGAGTCCCTGGGCGAGCGCGTGCTGGGCCTGGCAGGCATGCCGGCCACCGAGTTGCGCAGCGACGGGCGTGGCGGTGCGCTGGTGAGCGCCCACAACATGAGCATGGAAGAGCTGCAGGCCACGCTCGATGACCTGGAGCGCCTGACCAACCAGCGCGTGGATCTGATGACGGTGATGGAGTCGCGCCTGTTCGACCAGCACATCCGCAAGAAGATGGTTCCCACGCATGCGCCTGTGGCCGGCAAGGCGCCGGGGTCGTCCTTTGGCTGGCGCATCGACCCCATTACCGGGCAGTCGGCACTGCACACGGGGCTGGACTTCCAGGCCGACACGGGGACGGCCATCCTGGCCGCTGCCGGCGGTGTGGTCGTGACGCAGGAATACCATCCGGCCTACGGCAACATGATCGAGGTGGACCATGGCAACCAGTTGGTGACGCGCTATGCCCACGCCTCTCGTACCCTGGTGAAACAAGGGGACATCGTGCGGCGTGGCCAGAAGATTGCCGAGGTGGGCACCACCGGGCGTTCCACGGGTCCGCACCTGCACTTTGAAGTGCTGGTGCAAGGGGTTTTCCAGGACCCGCAGAGGTTTCTCAGTGCCGGCAGCGCCGTCGCGGGAGGCCAGGTTGCCACGGCGCAAAGGCCGGGCCTGGTGGCTGCTTCCGGCAGCCCTGCGGCAGGCAGGTAAAATCGCGGGTCCGGCGTTCGCAGCCCACGGTAGTGCAGTCCTTGCAATACCCGGCGGCGGACCCACCTGATCACAATTCATCTTAGGGGTTTCGGTCGCTTTGCGCGCTGATTGCAGCGGGTGAGGCGGTCCTGTTCGCATGGCCACCAACTTCCTTACCAAAATATTCGGCAGCCGCAATGACCGGCTTCTCAAGCAATACCGCAAGACGGTGACTCACATCAATGCGATGGAGCCCGACTACGAGAAGCTGACGGACGAGCAGCTCCGCGCCAAAACGCAGGAGTTCAAGGACCGGGTGGCCAAGGGCGAGTCGCTGGACGACATCTTGCCCGAGGCGTTTGCGGTGGTGCGCGAAGGCTCCAAGCGCATCATGAAGATGCGCCACTTCGACGTGCAACTGCTGGGCGGCATGGCGCTGCACTTCGGCAAGATCGCCGAAATGCGCACCGGTGAAGGCAAGACCCTGACCGCCACGCTGCCGGTGTACCTGAACGCGCTGTCCGACAAGGGCGTTCACGTGGTGACCGTGAACGACTACCTGGCCAACCGCGATGCGCAGTGGATGGGCCGTCTGTACAACTTCCTGGGCCTGTCGGTGGGTATCAACCTGCCCAACATGCCCCGTGAGGAAAAGCAGGCTGCCTACCGCTCGGACATCACCTACGGCACGAACAACGAATACGGCTTCGACTACCTGCGCGACAACATGGTCTACGAGGCCGCAGACCGCGTGCAGCAGGGCCTGAATTTCGCCATCGTCGACGAGGTGGACTCGATCCTGATCGACGAGGCGCGCACGCCCCTGATCATCAGCGGCCAGGCCGAGGACCACACGGCCATGTACATCGCCATGAACAAGGTGGTGCCGCTGTTGATCCGCCAGGAAGGCGAAGCCGATGCCCGCACTGGCGAGGGCGTGACCAAGCCGGGCGACTTCACGCTCGACGAGAAGACCCACCAGGTGTTCCTGACCGAGCAGGGCCACGAGAGCGCCGAGCGCATCCTGGCCAGCCACGGCCTGATTGCCGAAGGCGCCTCGGTGTACGACCCGGCCAACATCACGCTGATGCACCACCTGTACGCAGCACTGCGTGCCAACCACCTGTACCACCGCGACCAGCACTATGTGGTGCAAAACGGTGAGATCGTGATCGTGGACGAGTTCACCGGCCGCCTGATGTCGGGCCGCCGCTGGAGCGAAGGCCTGCACCAGGCCGTGGAAGCCAAGGAAGGCGTGAACATCCAGGCCGAGAACCAGACGCTGGCCTCGATCACCTTCCAGAACTACTTCCGCCTGTACAACAAGCTCGCGGGCATGACCGGTACGGCCGACACCGAAGCCTACGAGTTCCAGGAAATCTACGGCCTGGAAACCACGGTGATCCCGCCGAACCGCCCGAGCCGCCGCGACGACCAGCTCGACCGCGTGTACAAGACCACGCGCGAAAAGTACGAAGCCGCCATCAAGGACATCCGCGAATGCCACGAGCGTGGCCAGCCGGTGCTGGTGGGCACGACGTCGATCGAGAACTCCGAAATCATCGACCAGTTGCTCAACAAGGAAGGCCTGCCGCACCAGGTGCTCAACGCCAAGCAGCATGCTCGTGAGGCCGACATCGTGGCCCAGGCCGGGCGTGCCGGCATGATCACCATCGCCACCAACATGGCAGGGCGCGGTACCGACATCGTGCTGGGCGGCAACATCGAAAAGCTGATCGCCGAGGTCGAAGCCGACGAGTCGCTGGACGCAGCCGGGCGCGAAGCCCGCATCGCCCAGGTGCGCGCCGACTGGTCCGTGGACCACGAGAAAATCAGGGCCCTGGGCGGCCTGCGCATCATCGCCACCGAGCGCCATGAGTCGCGCCGCATCGACAACCAGTTGCGTGGCCGTTCGGGCCGCCAGGGCGACCCTGGTTCCTCGCGCTTTTATCTGAGCCTGGACGATTCGCTGATGCGCATCTTCGCGGGCGACCGCGTCAAGGCCATCATGGACCGCCTGAAGATGCCCGATGGCGAGGCCATCGAGGCGGGCATCGTGACCCGCAGCATCGAGTCGGCCCAGCGCAAGGTGGAGGCCCGCAACTTCGACATCCGCAAGCAATTGCTGGAATACGACGATGTGGCCAACGACCAGCGCAAGGTGATCTACCAGCAGCGCAACGACATCCTCGATGCTTCCGAGCTGTCGGACGTGATTGCCGCCATGCGCGACGATTGCATGACCGACCTGGTGCGCCAGTACGTGCCGGCCGAATCCGTGGAAGAGCAGTGGGACCTCCCCACGCTGCAGAAGGTGCTGGCCGACGAGTGGCATGTCGATATCGACCTCAAGGCACTGGTGGAAGGCTCGAGCGCGATCACCGACGACGAGATCCTGGAAAAGGTCGTGCAGGCTGCCCAGGCCGCGTTCGACGCCAAGGTGGAGCAGGTCGGCCGCGAGAACTTCACGCAGTTCGAACGCGTGGTGCTGCTGCAGAACTTCGACTCCAACTGGCGCGACCACCTGAGCTCGCTCGATTACCTGCGCCAGGGCATCCACCTGCGCGGCTACGCGCAAAAGCAGCCCAAGCAGGAATACAAGCGCGAAGCTTTCGAGCTGTTCCGCCAGTTGATCGATCAGGTCAAGAACGAAGTCACCAAGGTGCTGATGACCGTGCAGGTGCAGTCGCAAGCCCAGCTGGACCAGGCCGCCCAGGACATGGAAAGCCGTGCTGAAAGCATTGCCAATGTGACCTACACGGCGCCCACCGAAACCGGCGATGTGGAAACCACGTTGGAGCAGCGCCAGGCCGCAGGTGCCCAGGAGTTGCCTTTGCCCGAAGGCATGCGCGTGTCGCGCAACGACCCCTGCCCTTGCGGCAGCGGCAAAAAATACAAGGCATGCCACGGCAAGCTGGCTTGATCTTCTGACGATTGCAACACGGGCTTCGGCCCGTGTTTTCATTGGCGCGCCACGGTTTTCCGCATAATCGGACGCAGTTTTTCACGAAAGAGCCTCCTCCCATGCCTGTCCATCTTCTTGCCCCCGTTGCCGCCGATCTGCATGCGATTGCCGGTGTCCGCATTGGTGTCGCCGAAGCCGGTGTCCGCAAGGCCCACCGCAAGGACCTCACCGTGTTCCTGCTCGACGAGGGCGCCAGCGTGGCGGGCGTGTTCACGCAGAACCGCTTTTGCGCGGCGCCGGTGCAGGTCGGGCGCGAGCACCTGGCCGGCGGGCAGGGCATCCGCGCGATGGTGATCAACACCGGCAATGCCAACGCCGGCACCGGTGCCGACGGTCTTGCGCGTGCGCGTGCCACCTGCGTGGCCATGGCGCGCCAGCTGGACGTGGCGCCCGAACAGGTGCTGCCGTTCTCCACCGGCGTGATCATGGAGTCCTTGCCCGTTGACCGCATCGAGGCCGGCCTGCCCGCTGCCATTGCCGATGCGCAGCCCGACCACTGGGCGCGCGCCGCTGAAGGCATCATGACCACCGACTCGCTGCCCAAGGCTTTTTCGGCCCAGGTGCAGATTGCGGGCACGACGGTGTCCATCACCGGCATCAGCAAGGGCGCCGGCATGATCCGCCCGAACATGGCGACCATGCTGGGTTTCATGGCCACGGATGCCTGCGTGCACCCCTCGGTGATGCAGCAGCTGGCGCGCGAGCTGGCCGATGGGTCGTTCAACCGCGTGACCATCGACGGCGATACCTCGACCAACGATTCCTTTGTGGTCGTGGCCACGAACAAGGCGGCGCACGCTCCGATCACCGATCTGGCCAGTGCCGAAGGCAAGTCCCTGCAGGCAGCCATGCTGCAGGTGGCGCAGAAGCTGGCCCAGGCCATCGTGCGCGATGGCGAAGGCGCCACCAAGTTCATCACCGTGCGCGTCGAAGGCGGCAAGACCGGCGACGAGTGCCGCAAGGTGGCCTACGCCATCGCCCATTCGCCCCTGGTCAAGACGGCTTTCTTCGCCAGCGACCCGAACCTGGGCCGCATCCTGGCGGCCGTGGGCTACGCCGGCATTGACGACCTGGACCAGACCGGGATCGATTTGTACCTGGACGACGTGCACGTGGCCGTGAAGGGCGGGCGCAACCCGGCCTACCGCGAGGAAGACGGCCAGCGCGTGATGAAGCAAAGTGAGATCACCGTGCGCGTGGTGCTGGGCCGGGGTGATGCGGCCGACACCGTGTGGACCTGCGATTTCAGCCACGAGTACGTGACCATCAACGCGGATTACCGCTCCTGAACACGCGAGCCTCTGGCACATGAACCAAGCACTGGAACACCTGATCGCGCGCGCGGAGCAACTGATCACCCGCATCGAGGCGGCCTTGCCGCAGCCGCTGTCCGCGCCGGACTGGACGGCCTCGATCGCCTGGCGCTACCGCAAGCGCAGCAGCGGCCATGGCACGCTGGAGCCCGTGCGCCATGTGGCGGCCATGGCCCTCAGCGAGCTCAAGGAGATCGATGGTCAAAAGGACAAGATCGAGCGCAACACGCGCCAGTTCGTGCAGGGCAAGCCGGCCAACAACGTGCTGCTCACGGGCGCGCGTGGCACGGGCAAGTCCTCGCTGATCAAGGCCTGCCTGAATGCCTACGCGCCGCAGGGCCTGCGCCTGATCGAGGTGGACAAGGCCGACCTGACAGACCTGCCCGACATCGTGGACGTGGTCTCGGCACGGCCCGAGAAGTTCATCGTCTTCTGCGATGACCTGAGCTTTGAAGAGGGCGAACCGGGCTACAAGGCGCTCAAGTCCATCCTCGATGGATCGGTGGCCGCAGCCACGCCGAACGTGCTGATCTATGCCACCAGCAACCGCCGCCACCTGCTGCCCGAGTACATGACCGAGAACCTGACCTATACGCACAGTGAGGACGGCGAGGTACACCCCGGCGAGGTGGTCGAGGAAAAGATCTCGCTGTCGGAACGCTTTGGCCTGTGGGTGAGCTTCTACCCGTTCAGCCAGGACGAGTACCTGGCCATCGTGGCACAGTGGCTCTCGTCGCTGGGCGTGGATGCCCCGGAGATTGCAGCGGCATGCCCCCAGGCCCTGGTGTGGGCGCTGGAGCGGGGCTCGCGCAGCGGCCGCGTGGCCTACCAGTTCGCACGCGATTATGCGGGGCGCCAGGGTGGCTGAGTTCGTGGTTGGCGAGGCGGCGGTGCGCAAGCACACCGAGGTGGCGGTGGGCATCCTGGTGCGCCCGGACGGCGCGCTGCTGTTGTCCACCCGCCCACCAGGCAAGCCCTATGCGGGCTACTGGGAGTTTCCAGGCGGCAAGCTGGAAGCCGGCGAGACGGTGGAGCAGGCACTGCGGCGCGAGCTGGTCGAGGAGCTGGGCGTGAGCATCGGGCCCGCTGAGGTCTGGAAGGTCACCGAGCACGACTACCCGCACGCGCTGGTGCGGCTGCACTGGTGCAAGGTGTACGCATGGACCGGGGAATTCGAGATGCGCGAAGGCCAGGAGATGGCCTGGCAGCAGTTGCCCCTGGAGGTCAGCCCCGTGTTGCCAGGGGCCTACCCGGTGCTGCAATGGCTGTCCGAGGAGCGCGGCCTGGCGTTCGCGGCGCCGGAGCTTCCAAAAGCCTGAAGCCGAGGGCCCCTACCTGCTGCCCATACGGATTTGCCTTCAGCCGTATAACGAGGCGGGAAGCCGCAGACAGTGCTGTAGCACGGCAAGGCGGACCAACGAAGTTAGACGGCTGAAGGCAAATCCGTATTCAGTGCTGTAGCTTGGGGTCGCCGTACTGCGCGTCTGCTGGCGGCGCTTCGGCGGGCATGCGGAAGTCTTCGCTGGCCCAGGCGCCCAGGTCCACCTGCTTGCAGCGTTCGCTGCAGAACGGCCGGTAGGCGTTGGCGGGGCTGTAGATGCTGTCGCCCCCGCAGGTGGGGCAGACAACGATGCGGGCAGCGGTGCTGCCAGGGGGGGTTTTGGGGGCCATGGTGGGCGTCTCCTTCACGCGCACAGGGTCAGTTCAAACGCGGCATCCTCCGCGCAGGAATGCAGGCGGCCATCGGCCTCCTGGCGCATGAGCCGCACTGAGACGATCAGGCGGTTGCCGCTGATCTCGGGAATGAGCCCCAGCGATGGGTCCATGCGCAAGCGCAGCAACTGGAAGGTGCGACCCTGGGGCAGGTTCTGCTGGAACTGGCCGCGCTCGGCGGCCACCTTCTGCGGCACGCCCGAGTCGCGCAGCAGCTTGAGCAGCACGTAGATGGATTCGGCCATGGGCGCGAGGGTGGAGGCCCATTCCTGCAAGGCGTTCTGGCGGTAGGCCACGTCCCGGTGCTGCCAGGCGTAGTAGGCAGGCAGATCGAACCCGCAGGTTCCGCCCGGAATCCCGACGCGGCTGCGGATGCTCATCAGCCAGTCGTTCTCGGTGAGGGCATGGCCTGACTTGCCGTTCTGGGTGTTCAGGGCGGTGAAGCAGTGGTCGAGCTGCGCGATCACGGCGTCCAGCGCCGCCTCGGAGATGGAGGGGTTGCCGCGGTAGCCGTCGAGCTGGTGCTTGTGCTTTTCGATGTCCTTGAGCACGTCCGACTTCAGGTCGGCCCGGGCGGCCACATCCATGATTTCGAAGATCGTGACCAGCGCAAAATGGTGGTCCAGGGCGTGGGAGCGCGGGATCAGTTCGCCGAGCCGGCGAAACAGCTGCTCCAGACGCAGGTACGTTCTGAGGCGCTCGTTGAAAGGGTATTCGTAAAGGATCACGCTGGCGGGTTCCCGGGGCTCTCAGGGGTATTCTGTGGCACCGTTGGCGTGCACCCTGCAGAAACAGGGCGCAACAGGCTGCGCGTGCATCATAGCCCGAACAGCTGCCCAAGCTGCGCGGCCTGGGCCTGCAATTGCGTCAATGTGCAGTGCGGGCCGTTGAACACCACGGTATCGGCCGCTGCGCGGCGCACCGGACGGCTCGCCTGGTGGGAGAGGATGGCCTGCACGGCCTCCCTGGTGAGGCCGCTGCGCTGCGCCACGCGCTCGATCTGGGTTTCGGGAGGGCAGTCGATCACCACCACGGCATCAAGCTGCCGGGCCCAGCGCCCCGACTCCACCAGCAAGGGGATGTCGTGCACGATCAGCCGCTTGCCGTCCTGCAGGGCCTGGCGGGCTTCGTCGGCGCTGCGTTGGGTCACCAGGGGGTGCACGATGGATTCCAGGCGCACCCGTGAATCGCTGTCCGAGAAGGCCAGGGCGCGCATGCGTGCCCTGTCGAGCGCTCCGTCCGCATCGACATAGTCGGCGCCGAACGCCTGCCGGATCGCTTCGATGGCCGCACCGCCGGGCCCTGTGACTCTGCGCGCAATCTGGTCGGCATCGATCAGTGCTGCGCCCAGGGCGGCCAGCAGCTGGCCGAAGGTACTCTTGCCGCTGCCGATGCCCCCGGTCAGACCGATGCGCATGGGCTACAGCCCCATCAGGCCCAGCACCGCCTGGAAGACGGCGTCGGGGGTGAACACCATGGACACCAGGCCCGCGCCGACCAGGAAGGGGCCGAAAGGAATGTAGCCACCTTCGCGCAACCGGTTTCTGAATTTCATGAACAGGCCCACGATGGCGCCGATCACCGAGGCCATGAGGATGATGGGCACCAGGGCCTGCCAGCCAAACCAGGCGCCGAGCGCGGCGAACAGCTTGAAGTCGCCATAGCCCATGCCTTCCTTGCCGGTGACGAGCTTGAAGCCCCAGTAGACGAGCCACAGGGACAGATAGCCGGCAGCAGCACCTGCCACCGAGGCAGCAGGCGGTATGCCTGTCCACCCCACAGTGGAGGCAATCAGTCCAGCCCAGAGCAAGGGCAGGGTGATGTCATCGGGCAACAGGGTCGTATCCCAGTCGATCAGGGCAAGCGCCACCATGGCAGCGGCAAAGACACACCAGACCAGGGTCGGAGCCGACAACCCTCCCCAGTGGCCCAGGAAGGCAAACAGGGCTGCGGTGCCAAGTTCCACCAAGGGGTAGCGCACACTGATGTGAGCCCCGCACGAAGAGCATTTGCCGCGCAGGAACAGATAGCTCAGAACGGGAATGTTTTCGTACCACCGGACCATGTGCCCACAGGTTTGGCAGCGTGACCGGGGAACCATGAGATTGAATGGCTCTGCTGCGGGTGGCTGATGTCCTTCGACGGCTCTTTCCGCCTCGCTGCCAGGTGCCTGCCGCGCCGTCTGCTCTGCGGCGTATGCGGCCACTTCAGCATCCCACTGCCGCTCCATCATCTTGGGCAACCGGTAGATCACCACATTCAGGAAACTGCCGATCAACAAGCCCAGGACGCCGACCAACGCGGCGCTCCACCATGGATCCAGAAGCATTAAACGACCTGGCCGAGCTTGAAGATGGGCAGGTACATCGACACCACGATCCCGCCAATCAGTGTGCCCAGGAACACGATGATGATGGGCTCCATCAGGCTGGAAAGGCCGGCGACCATTTCATCCACTTCGGCTTCGTAGAAATCGGCGGCCTTGCCCAGCATGTGATCGATGGAGCCGGACTCTTCACCAATCGCGCACATCTGGATCACCATTGATGGAAAGATGTTGGCGTTGCCCATGGCTGCCGTGAGGCTGGTGCCGGTCGAAACTTCCTGCTGAATCTTTTCGGTGGCTACAGCGTAGACCGAGTTGCCCGAGGCGCCGCCGACGGAGTCAAGCGCTTCGACTAGCGGAACACCGGCGGCAAACATGGTGGCCAACGTCCGCGTCCAGCGGGCTACGCAGGACTTGTCAATCAACGCGCCAAAAATAGGTATCTTCAGCAGGGCGCGGTCCATGAACTTCTGCATCTTTTCGTTACGGCGCCATGCCTCCATGAAGAAATAGAAGCCGCCGCCAATAACCCCGAAGATCAGCCACCACCATTTGACAAAGACGTCGCTGATGGCCATCACGATGAGTGTGGGTGCCGGTAGCTCAGCCCCAAAGGATGAAAAGACTTCCTTGAATGCTGGGATTACAAAAATCATGATTACAGTCACCACGACAAAGGCGACGATCAGCACGGAAATCGGATACATCAATGCCGACTTGATCTTGGACTTGATGGCCTCCGTCTTTTCCATGTAGGTCGCCAAGCGATCCAGCAGCGCTTCCAGAATACCGGCGGCCTCACCGGCTTCCACCAGGTTGCAGTACAGGGTGTCGAAGTACAGGGGATGCTTGCGAAACGCTGCATTCAGCGACGTCCCTGTTTCCACATCGGTGCGGATGTCGTTGAGCAGCTTGGTGACGCTGGCATTGGTATTACCGCGGCCGACGATGTCGAACGATTGCAGCAGGGGCACGCCGGCCTTCATCATGGTGGCCAACTGGCGCGTGAACAGGGCGATGTCCTTGGGCTTGATCCTCTTGCCCGACTTCATCCGCCGTTTCTTGATCTTGGTCGGGAACACGCCCTGGCGGCGCAGCGTGGCCTGGACCTGGTTTTCGCCGCCCGCACGGATTTCGCCGCGCACGATCTTGCCGGCGCGGTCCTTGCCTTCCCACTCGAAGACGAAGTCCTTGATGTCCTTCGCTGCTGCTGCTGTCGCCATGGTATTCCCCGTCGCTATTCTGTAATGTTTATTCGTTGGTCACGGCCAACACCTCTTCAAGAGAGGTCTGCCCCAGCTTGGCCTTGTAAAGGGCTGCATCGCGCAGGGATCGCACCCCCTCCGACCGGGCCTGTTCGGCGATTTCCAGCGCACTGCCGTCGCGCAGGATGATGCGCTGGATTTCCTCGGTGATGGGCATCACCTGGTAGACCCCGACGCGGCCTTTGTATCCGTTGTTGCAGGCAGAGCAACCCACCGGACGGTAGGGGACCCAGGATCCATCCAGCTCTTCCTCGGAGTAGCCCGCATCCACAAGCGCCTCATGAGGAATGTCTGCAGGCACCTTGCACACGGGGCACAGTCGCCGTGCCAATCGCTGCGCAGTAATCAGGATCACGCTGGACGCGATATTGAAAGGTGCGATGCCCATGTTGCGCATGCGCGTGAGCGTCGTGGGGGCATCGTTGGTGTGCAGCGTGGACAGCACCAAGTGACCCGTCTGGGCCGCCTTGATCGAGATATCGGCTGTTTCCAGATCGCGGATTTCCCCCACCATGATGATGTCTGGATCCTGGCGCAGAAAGGACTTGAGCGCCACGGCAAAGGTCAGCCCGGCCTTGTCGTTGACGTTGACCTGGTTCACACCGGGCAGGTTGATTTCCGAGGGGTCTTCTGCCGTGGCGATGTTCACCCCCGGCTTGTTCAGCAGGTTCAGGCAGGTGTAGAGCGACACCGTCTTGCCCGAGCCGGTGGGACCGGTCACCAGAATCATGCCGTAAGGGCGGCTGATCGCGTCCATCAGGCGCGCCTTTTCTTCGGGTTCATAGCCCAGTGCGTCGATGCCCAATTTGGCGCTGGAGGGATCGAGAATACGGATCACGATCTTTTCGCCAAACAGTGTGGGCAGGGTGCTCACCCGAAAATCGATCACCCGGTCGGGGCCGATTTTCAGTTTCATCTTTCCGTCCTGCGGCACGCGCTTTTCGGAAATATCCATGCGCGAGATCACCTTGATGCGCGAGGCCAGCTTGTCCTTGATGGCAATCGGAGGCGATGTGATTTCGCGCAATTCACCGTCAATGCGAAATCGCACGCGGTACTGGTGCTCATAGGGTTCAAAATGCAGATCGGATGCCCGCATATTGAAGGCATCGAGCAACATCTTGTGCAGGAATTTGACAACCGGGGCATCCTCGACGTCGGAGGCGCCTGCATCGGCTGGATCTGCCGCTTCTTCGATGGGGACATCGTCGAACTCAAAATCGCCCCCGCTGGTCATGCTCTCCATCGACTCACTGGTCGATTTGGTGCTGCTTTCTACCAGTCGATTCAGTTTGTCATATTCGGCAATAATCCAGTCCACCCCCATCTGGGTCGTGAACTTGATTTTCTCGGCGGCTTCCTGGTCCGTGGGATCGGCCGTTGCAACGATCAGGCGGTTGTTGCGCTTGCTCAGCACCACCACCCGGTAGGACTGGCAGATTTTGGCGTCCAGCAGGTCCTTGGGCAGCCGCAGAGGGTCGATGGCTTCCAGGTCCAGCAACGGGGCGCCGAATACGGCCGATACCGTGTGGGCCAGGTCCGTCGCGGACACCACCCCCGAACCTGTCAATTCCGCAATAAAACTGGTGCGGCTGACTTGTGACTTTTTGTAAATATCTTCGGCTGCCTTTTGGGTCAGCTTTCCCGCAGACATCAACGCCCGCCCCAAGCCCGGAAGGGCTATTGCAGGTGTTTCTTTCTGAGCAGTATCTACAGCAGCCATGTAACCGGTAATGTGTTAAGGGTGGACAACGAGCCATCCTATCATCGCCTATTGGCATTGACCTGTACAGCGCTGCATATTGGCGCTGGCACCACACCTTGAGCGTGATTTTGTGCAGGCAGGAAGATGTGGTCGGGGTGAGAGGATTCGAACCTCCGGCCTCTACGTCCCGAACGTAGCGCTCTACCAGGCTAAGCTACACCCCGCATGGCGCCCGCAAGAGGCGCCGGGACCGCACGCTGCATGAGGGTGTGGCCTATGCGCGACGGTCCAGCAATTGCGATGCCAAGTGTAGCAAGCCGGCGGTGAAATCGTTGTCGGGCAAGGTCTTCAGGGCGGCGATGGCCCGGTGGGCTTCCGAGACGGCTGCGGCGCGGGTAACTTCCAGTGCGCCGGTTTCCCGGACGATGGCGACAATGGCTGGCAACTGCTCGGTGGACCCTTGCTCGATGGCTTCCCGGATGATGGTGGCCTGGGCGCTGGTGCCGCGCTGCATGGCCGCGATCAGAGGCAGGGTGGATTTGCCTTCGCGCAGGTCGTCACCGAGGTTTTTCCCCATCTCGCTGGCATCGCCATCGTAGTCGAGCACGTCGTCGATGATCTGGAACGCCGTGCCCAGCGCCTGGCCGTACATGGCGCAGGCTTCTTCGAGTTCGGGCGGGCTACCCGCCAGGATGGCGCCCAGCCGGGCGCTGGCCTCGAAGAGCTTGGCAGTCTTGGAGCGGATCACGCGCAGGTAGCCCTCTTCATCCAGCGAGGCGTCGTGCATGTTCATCAGCTGCTGCACTTCGCCCTCGGCGATCACGTTGGTGGCCTCCGAGAGGATCTCCATGACACGCATGCTGCCGGTTTCCACCATCATCTGGAAGGAGCGCGTGTGCAGGAAGTCGCCCACGAGCACGCTGGCCGGGTTGCCGAAGGCCTCGTTGGCCGTCGCGCGGCCGCGCCGCAGGGTGGATGCGTCCACTACGTCGTCATGCAGCAGCGTGGCGGTGTGGATCAGTTCCACCACGGCGGCCAGGCCAAAGCGATGCGCGCCGCGGTAGCCGAGGGCGCCACAGACCAGCAGCAGCAGCGCAGGGCGCAGACGCTTGCCGCCCGCCGCGATGATGTACTGCGAGATCTGCGCGACCAGGGGGACGGAGGAAGTGAGGCGTGCTGCAATCACCCGGTCCACCTCGTGCATGTCGGCGGCGATGAGCGTGAGTGCGGGCGTGGCGGCTGTTTGGGAATGGTCAGTCAAGATAGGAGCGCTCAGAGTGCAGCGGATTATAGGAACGGCCATGGCCTTCCCGTCCTGGCGATGTGCTGCGTACGGTGCAGATGTCGCTGGCTTGCTACGATCCATGGGCTATGCTAAACTAGCTGGCTCTGCAGAAATTCGTCTGCGGAACTCATATCAAGAGGTCAACATGTACGCGGTCATAAAAACCGGCGGCAAGCAGTATCGCGTTGCTTCCGGCGAAAAAATTAAAGTAGAACAGATTGCTGCGGACGTAGGCCAGGAAATTGTGATCGACCAGGTTCTGGCTGTCGGCAACGGCGCTGAACTGAAGGTGGGTACGCCCCTGGTGTCCGGTGCAACGGTCAAAGCCACTGTCGTGGCGCACGGCAAGCACGACAAAGTGCACATCTTCAAGATGCGCCGTCGCAAGCACTATCAGAAACGTCAAGGTCACCGTCAGCAGTTCACCGAACTGCAAATCGGCGTGATCGCTGCTTAACAGGGAGCTGATGTCATGGCACAGAAAAAAGGCGGCGGCTCTACGCGAAACGGACGTGACTCCAAGCCAAAGATGCTGGGTGTCAAGGCGTTCGGTGGTGAACTGATCAGTGCTGGCTCCATCATCGTGCGCCAGCGCGGTACCCGTTTCCACCCCGGTACCAACGTGGGCGTGGGCAAGGACCACACCCTGTTCGCATTGGTGGACGGCCACGTGTCGTTCGGCACCAAGGGTGCCCTGTCCAAGTCGACGGTCAATGTGACGGCCGCCTGAGGGTTTTCACCCCGGCAGCAAACGAAGCCCCGCCTGGTCGGGGCTTTGTTGTTTGGACAGCCTGGTACTTCCTGCCGGCGCGTCCTGTCGGCGTATTGCACGCCCCTCGAAATGAGCAAAGCCCTGCTGCTCCTTCACCGGTGATTTTCTTGCGCAGCGCTCTTTTGTAAACTGGATACCCATGAAGTTCGTCGATGAAGCCTATATTGACATTGCCGCCGGTGATGGTGGCAATGGCTGCGTGTCGTTCCGGCACGAAAAATACAAGGAGTTCGGCGGTCCCAATGGGGGCGATGGCGGCCGGGGCGGGCATGTGTTTGCCGTAGCCGACCCGAACCTGAACACCCTGGTCGATTTCCGCTACTCGCGCCGGCACGAGGCCAAGCGCGGCGAGCATGGCATGGGCTCCGACATGTTCGGCGCCGCTGGCTCGGACATCACGCTCAAGGTGCCCGTGGGCACCATCTTCACCGACGCCGAAACCGGCGAGGTGCTGTATGAGCTGCTCACCCCGGGCGAGGTGGTCACCATTGCCAAGGGCGGCGATGGCGGCTTCGGCAACATGCGCTTCAAGAGCGCCATCAACCGTGCGCCGCGCCAGAAGACGCCCGGCTGGCCCGGCGAGAAGAAGAACCTCAAGCTCGAACTCAAGGTGCTGGCCGACGTGGGTCTGCTGGGCATGCCCAATGCAGGCAAGTCCACCTTCATCGCCGCCGTGTCCAATGCGCGGCCCAAGATCGCGGACTACCCTTTCACGACCTTGCACCCCAACCTGGGCGTGGTGCGCGTGGCTCCCGAGCAGAGCTTCGTGATCGCCGACATCCCTGGCCTGATCGAGGGTGCCTCCGAAGGCGCGGGCCTGGGCCACCAGTTCCTGCGTCACCTGCAGCGCACCCGCCTGCTGCTGCACATCGTGGATCTGGCGCCGTTCGACGACGCGGTCGACCCGGTGGCGCAGGCCAAGGCCATCGTGGGCGAGCTCAAGAAGTACGACCAGCAACTGCACGACAAACCGCGCTGGCTGGTGCTCAACAAGCTGGACATGGTGCCGGCCGAAGCGCGCGAGGCGCGCGTGAAGGATTTCGTCAAGCGCTTCAAGTGGAAGGGCCCGGTGTTCCAGATCTCCGCGCTCACCCGCGAAGGCTGCGAGCCGCTGATCCATGCCATCTACCGGCATGTGCAGACGCAACAGCGCGTGGAAAACACGCCCGAGGAAATCGATCCGCGCTTTGCGGGCGATGCGCCCGACTGAAAAACCGGGCAGCACAGGCCCATGACCATGGGCCTGTACAGAACAATGCAGTGATGGCAGCCATCCTGGCCGCCCAGCGACAGAGGCAAAAGAAGCAAAAATGGTTTCCAGTGTGCTGCGGGATGCCCGCCGAATCGTCGTCAAGGTAGGCTCCAGCCTGGTCACCAACGAAGGCCGCGGCCTGGATGAGGCGGCCATCGGCGAGTGGAGCCGGCAACTCGCTGCGCTGGTGCGCGGCGAGGGCGGTGGGGTGCCGCGCGAGGTGATCATGGTCTCCAGCGGCGCGATTGCCGAGGGCATGAAGCGCCTGGGCTGGACCACCCGCCCGCATGAAGTGCATGAGTTGCAGGCTGCCGCCGCCGTCGGCCAGATGGGCCTGGCCCAGATGTACGAGACCAAGCTGCGCGAGCAGGGCATGGGCAGTGCCCAGGTGCTGCTCACCCATGCCGACCTGGCCGACCGTGAGCGCTACCTGAACGCGCGTTCCACCCTGCTCACCCTGCTGCGCCTGGGCGTGGTGCCGGTGATCAACGAGAACGATACAGTCGTCAACGACGAAATCAAGTTCGGCGACAACGACACCCTGGGGGCGCTGGTTGCCAACCTGGTGGAGGCCGACGCCCTTGTCATCCTCACCGACCAGAAGGGCCTGTACACGGCCGACCCGCGCCGTGACCCCGCCGCACAATTCGTGCACGAGGCCAAGGCCGGAGACCCCGCGCTTGAAGCCATGGCCGGCGGCGCCGGCTCCAGCATCGGCAAGGGCGGCATGATCACCAAGATCCTGGCGGCCAAGCGCGCGGCCGGCTCGGGCGCCTCCACCGTCATCGCCTGGGGGCGCGAGCAGGAAGTGCTCGTGCGCCTGGTCAAGGGCGAGGCCCTGGGCACCCTGCTGGTGGCGCAGACGCAGAAAAAGCAGGCCCGCAAGCAGTGGATGGCCGACCACCTGCAACTGCGCGGTGCCGTGCTGGTCGATGCCGGCGCCGCTGCCAAGGTGCGCGACGAAGGCAAGAGCCTGCTGCCCATCGGCATGACGGCCGTCGAGGGAGATTTCTCGCGCGGCGACGTGATCGCCGTGCGCGACCTGGCTGGCGTGGAGATCGCCCGGGGCCTGGCCAACTATGCCAGCGCCGAGGCCCGCCTGCTGTGCCGCAAGTCTTCCTCAGAGTTCGAACGCCTGCTCGGCTACGTGGCCGAGGCCGAGATGGTGCACCGCGACAACATGGTGCTGACAATCAAGTAGGCGGTCAGTAGGCGATCCACAGCCTGCCAGGGCAATTCTGGTCAGAAAAATGTCCCGGTCGGGGCGTATCTCCCGCCAGTACGCTCGGCTGCATGGGGCAGACACCCGGTATGGCTGCCTCGGGCGCGGAGCATGGCAAGCCGCCAAGGCCTGCCTGCACACGCATCGGTGCTTGTTATTTGGGCGTGGGAGGGAAGCTGCTGCTGCTCCCCGTGTCTGAAGAAATGGCAGGCAACTCTTCCAGCGCCATGGGCCGGCTGTTTTGTGGATCGGGGTCGAAACTCGCACCCGGCGGAAGCTCCATGCCCGGGTTCACCAGCAGTGAACCGGTGCGGAACATGGCACTGCCCGCGTGTTCATCGCGCGCACGCATGCCGCTGCGCAGGTAGCGGTTGCGCTGCTCGTTGCGGGGCAGGAAACGCGCCAGCTCCGTCAGCGCCATTTCGTAGACGCCGCGCTTGAACTCCACCACCACGTCCAGCGGCACCCAGTAGTCGTTCCAACGCCAGGCGTCGAACTCCGGGTGGTTGGTGGCACGCAGGTTCAGATCCCAGTCGTGTCCGACCAGTTGCAGCAGATACCATATCTGCTTCTGGCCCTTGTAGTGTCCGCGCGCATCGCGGCGGATGTACCGGTCAGGCACCTCATAGCGCAACCAGTCCCGTGTACGGGCCACCAAGCGCACGTGGTTGGGGTGCAGGCCCACTTCTTCGTGCAGCTCCCTGAACATGGCCTGTTCCGGGGTTTCCCCCCGGTCAATGCCACCCTGTGGAAACTGCCAGCTGTGGGTGCGGATGCGTTTGCCCCAGAACACCTGGTTCTTCTGGTTGAGCAGGATGATGCCGACGTTCGGCCGAAAGCCGTCCCGGTCAAGCATAATCAAACCCCAAATTTTTAAACTGTGTCCATTATGCACGGCGCTTTGAGCGCAGCAAGTGGGCTGCACCCAGACGCCCTCTGCCGAAGCCGATGAAAGCCTCCCAATTCTTTATTTCCACCCTCAAGGAAGCGCCTGCGGACGCCGAGGTGGTCAGCCACCAACTCATGACGCGGGCCGGCCTGATCAAGAAGCTGGGCGCCGGCATCTACAACTACATGCCCATGGGCCTGCGCGTGGTGCGCAAGGTCGAGGCCATCGTGCGCGAGGAAATGAACCGTGCCGGCGCCGTGGAGCTCGCCATGCCCGTGGTGCAGCCCGCCGAGCTCTGGCAGGAGACAGGGCGCTTCGAGAAAATGGGCCCTGAACTCCTGCGCATCCAGGACCGCCATGGCCGCGACTTCGTCATCCAGCCTACCAGCGAAGAAGTGATCACTGACATCGCTCGCCAGGAGCTGCGCAGCTACAAACAGTTGCCAAAGAATTTCTACCAGATCCAGACGAAGTTCCGTGACGAGCGCCGTCCCCGCTTCGGCTTGATGCGGGGGCGCGAGTTCACCATGAAGGACGCCTACAGCTTCGACCGCGACCAGACTGCTGCCAAGGCGAGCTACCAGGTCATGGCCCAGGCCTACCGCCGCATCTTCGACCGCTTCGGCCTGACCTACCGTGCCGTGGCCGCCGACAGCGGCGCCATCGGCGGCGACCTGAGCGAGGAGTTCCAGGTCATCGCCGCCACCGGCGAAGACGCCATCGTCTACTGCCCCGGCAGCGACTACGCCGCCAACATGGAAAAGGCCGAGGCCCTGGCGCCCGCGGGCCCACGCGGCGCCGCCACCCAGGCCCTCGCCAAGACCCCCACGCCCGGCAAAAGCACCTGCGCCGACGTGGCCCAACTGCTGAACGTTCCGCTGAACACCACCGTCAAGTCGCTGGTGCTGGCCACCGACGAGACCAACGATGCGGGCGAAATCGTCAAGACGCAGGTCTGGCTGCTGCTGCTGCGCGGCGACCATGACATGAACGAGATCAAGGCCGGCAAGGTGCCAGGCCTGGCGGGCTTCCGCTTCGCCACCCTCGGCGAAATCGAGGAGCACTTCGGCTGCAAGCCCGGCTACCTGGGCCCCCTGGGCCTGAAAAAGCCCGTGAAGACCGTTGTGGACCGCGACGTGGCCCTCATGGCCGACTGGATCTGCGGCGCCAACGAGGCCGATTTCCACATGACCGGCGTGAACTGGGGCCGCGACCTGCCCGAGCCCGACGCCGTGGCCGACCTGCGCAACGTCGTGGCCGGCGATGCCTCGCCCGACGGCAAGGGGGAACTGGCGATCGAGCGCGGTATCGAAGTGGGCCATGTGTTCTACCTCGGTACCAAGTACAGCCGCGCCATGAACGCCACCTTCCTTGACGAGAACGGCAAGCCCCAGCCGCTGGAGATGGGTTGCTACGGCATCGGCATCACCCGCCTGCCGGCCGCAGCCATCGAGCAGAACCACGACGAGCGCGGCATCATCTGGCCCGACGCCATCGCCCCCTTCACCGTGGTCATCTGCCCCATTGGCATGGACCGCAGCGAAGAGGTCAAGGTCGCGGCGGACAAGCTGTACGCCGAGTTCCTCGCGGCCGGCGTCGATGTGCTGCTGGATGATCGGGGCGAACGCCCAGGCGCCATGTTCGCCGATTGGGAACTGATCGGCGTGCCCCACCGCGTGGTGATTGGTGACCGGGGCCTCAAGGAAGGCCAGGTCGAGTACCAGCACCGCCGCGACAGCGCTGCCACCAAGGTGGCCATCACCGACATCTGGGCCCATGTGAAGGGCCGCATGGCGGTATGAGTGGGGTGCACGGCTTCGGTGGCGGGGGCCCTGGCCTGTCCCGTCGCACCTGCCTTGCCGCGTCGCTCCTGGGGCCGTCGGCGTGGCTGGCTGCGCCCACGCTGGCGCAAGCTGGGGGCCAGCTCGAAGAGCCGTTGATGGACTCGGTGCGCACCGCGCTGAGCTCGGCCATCGCCAACCAGGCCCCACCCGAGCCCGAGTTCTTCACCACCGACACCCGCCTGCACTACACCCGCTGGCTGGCCGCGATGAGCGACCGCCTGCGCCGGCGCAAGCCCGAGTGGGAGGTGCGCCGCGACTTTCTGCAGACCGTCTGGTACGAATCCAAGCGCGCAGGGCTCGATGTGTCCCTGGTGCTGGGCCTGATCCAGGTAGAGAGCGGGTTCCGCAAGTTCGCCGTCTCCAGCGTGGGCGCGCGCGGCTACATGCAGGTCATGCCGTTCTGGACGCGCGTGATCGGCGACGGCGACGCCGGCAAGCTGTTCCACATGCAGACCAACCTGCGCTTTGGCTGTGTGATCCTGCGCCACTACATCGACCGCGAGCGCGGTGATCTGTTCATGGCGCTGGGCCGCTACAACGGCAGCCGGGGGCGCCCGCCCTATCCGAATGCCGTCTTCGGTGCCCAGCGCAGCTGGGAGTATGTCGACCGGCCCGCAGCAGGCTGATCTCTCGCGGGAGCTAGACGATGGTTCCGGGGGTGTTGGCGTTGTCCTGGCTGCCGGCCTGCGACAGGCGCGAAACCATCACCTGGTCGATGCGGTAGCTGTCCACGTCCAGCACCTCGAACTTGTAGCCACCCCAGCTCACACTGTCCGTTCTGCGCGGTACGCGGCGCAGCATCACCATCAAAAAGCCGGCCAGGGTCTCGTACTCCTCGGCATGGGGCAGCTCGTCGAGCGACAGGGCGCGCAGCACGTCGCCGATGGGCGTCACGCCGTCGATGAGCCAGGAATTCTCGTCGCGCCGCACGATCTGCTCCTCGTCCAGTGGGGATACGAGATCGCCCATCACCGTGCTCATCACGTCGTTGAGGGTCACCACGCCCACCACCAGGCTGTACTCGTTGACGATGACCGCGAAATCCTCGTGCACCTGGCGGAACTGTTCGAGCACCTCGGAGAGGGTCAGCCGGTCCGGCACGATCAGCACCTTGCGCACCAGGCTGTCGTCGGCCAGCGAGATGGGCTGGTTGTTGAGCACGCGCTGGAACAGGTCCTTGGCGTCCACATAGCCCACCACATGGTCGATGTCGCCCTCGCACACCGGGTAGGTCGAGAACGGCTCTGCCGCGATGCGCAGGCGTATCACCGCGTCTGACTCGTCGCGCAGGAAAAAGGAGACCCGGTCGCGCTGCGACATGGCGCTCGACACCATGCGTGTGTCCAGCTCGAACACGTTGGTGATCACCTGCTGCTCACGCGCTGCCAGCACGCCGGCCCGGGTGCCGGCCTCCATCATGGCCAGGATGTCATCCGAGGTGATGCGGTCATCGCGCAGCGAAGACAGCCCCAGCACGCGGAACAGCGCATCTGCCAGCCGGCTGTAGAACCACACCACCGGGCGCAAAATCGTCATGCACCAGGCCATGGGCTTGGCCAGGCGCACCACCAGCCGCTCGGGCTCGGCCATGCCCAGGCGCTTGGGGAACAGGTCGGCAAACAGGATGAACAGCGAGGTGATGACCAGGAACGAGGCCAGAAAGCCCGTCGTCTGCGCATTGCCCTCGCTGAGCCACCAGCCGAACAGCGTGCTGAAATGCGGGCTCAGCGCCCCCTCGCCGACGATACCGCCGAGGATGGCCACTGCGTTCTGCCCGACCTGCACCACCGTGAAATAGTCGCCCGGCTGCTCCTGCATGCGCAGCACGCGATCGGCGCGCGCGTCGCCTTCGTCCGCCATCTGGCGCAGGCGCAGGCGGCGCGCGGCCGCGAGCGAAATTTCGGCCATGGAAAAGAAGGCGCTGGCTGCAATCAGCAGCCCGATCACGAAAAAGCTTTGGGTCAGGGACATGAAGAGCGACAGAACGTGGCGCTGCGGCACACCGGGCTACAGAGTGTATCTGCCTGCCCGGTGCACCACGGCGCCCTTTGGCGCGCTACCGCTGCGGGACTGCGGCCTGGCCGCCTACTGCACGAAGCCGATGCGCCCACGCCCGGCGGCGGCCCGCGGCAGATCGGCCACCTCCACCGTGGAGCGCCGTTCCAGCCGCGCATTGCCGAAACCGGTCATCAGCGCCCGGCGCATCTCGCGCGGTGGCATCGTGGCCAGCAGGTCCAGCACATCGCCCTGCGGCTCGGGGTCGATCAGGCGGCCCCAGTCGTGCCCGGCGCGTATGCCCTGGTAGAGGTTGCGCGCGATGGTGCGCGCCTGCGCCAGCGTGGGCGCTTCCACCTCGAACACGTTCATGCGGTTCAGGATCGGGTCGGGGATGCCCCGCGTGTCGTTGGCCGTGGTAATCCAGATGACCTGGCTCGCGTCGATGGCCACCTCGGCGAACTCGTCGGTGAAGCTCTGCGCCGTGTCGTGCTCGAGCAGGCTGTACAGCGCGCCCAGCGGGTCGTACTGCGCGTCCGACGCGGCCTTGTCGATCTCGTCGACCACGATCACCGGGTTCGCGTATTCGCCCTCCACCAGGGCCTCGAAGACCTTGCCGGGGCGTGCCCCCTTCCACTGGGCCGACGAGCCCGACAGCAGCCAGCCTGCGGTCATGGAGCTCATGGGCAACAGGTTCATGCCCGTGCCCAGCAACTCGGCCAGGTGGCGCGCGAAATGGGTCTTGCCGATGCCCGGGGGGCCCAGCAGCAGCATGGGCGTCACTTCCAGCCCGTCGCAGCTGTCCTGGGCCAGGGCCACATGGCGCTTCACGTCGTCCAGCACGTCCGTGAAGTTGGGCAACTGCTCGTAGAGGCTCACCATGTCGGGCACCCCCGAGGGCTTGACCTGGAAGCGTTCCGGCCCGCGCTCCAGCATGCGCTCGTAGACGGTGCGCAGGGTTTCGTACTCGCGCTGGTTGCCCGACTCCTGCAGCCGCGAGAGCTTGCGCTCGACGTCGCCGGGGTGGAACACATTGCGCATCTGGGCCACCGGCAGGCGCAGGGTGGGTGGTTGGGGAACAAGGCTATGGCTGGTCATCGCATGCTCTCCTTGTGAGTTGCAAAAGCGTCACGTCACACAAGTATTCAAGCACACAACATGCCCGGCCAAGCGCAGGAAAAGCCCTGACAACCGGTTTTGCGCAGCTGTTACCTTCGTTTGTTGCCGCCATGCAAAAGGCCGCCCGAAGGCGGCCCCACCGAAGGTGCCGGTACAGGGCGCAATTACTCGCCGGTGCCCAGCACCTGCTTGAGTTCACCCGATTCGTACATCTCCATCATGATGTCCGAGCCGCCGATGAACTCGCCCTTGACGTACAGCTGCGGGATGGTGGGCCACTGGCTGTATTCCTTGATGCCCTGGCGGATCTCGTCGTCTTCGAGCACGTTCACCGTGACCACGGACTTGGGGTCCACGCCACTGGCCTTGAGGATCTGGATCGCGCGGCCCGAAAAACCGCACATGGGGAAGCTGGCGTTGCCCTTCATGAACAGCAGGATGTCGCTGGATTTCACGAGGGCGTCGATGCGTTGCTGGGGGTCGCTCATGGGAATACTCCTTGAAAGGGCTGGCGGGCCTCGGAGACCCGCAATAACCAGATTATTTCACTGTCGGCCATTGTCCGCCGGAGCAGCGTGCTATGCCGGCCAGATCCATGCGGCTTTGCACCTCGCCGAACCCCTCGGCGCGCAGCAGTTCGCACACGGCATGCGCCTGGTCGTGGCCATGCTCCAGCAGCAGCCAACCCCCCGGTGCAAGGTGATTGGGGGATTGCACCACAATGGTGCGTATGTCGTCCAGCCCATCGACGCCGCTGGCCAGGGCCTGCAGCGGCTCGTGGGTCAAGGCGGCCAGGTGTGGGTCGGCAGCAGCAATGTAGGGCGGGTTGGAGACGATGGCATCGAAGCGGCCTTCCACGCCCTGCAGCCAGTTGGCCTGTGCAAACTGCACGGGCAGTGCCAGGCGGTGCGCATTGGCCTGCGCCACGGCCAGTGCGTCGGCGCTGGCGTCCACGGCCAGCACGCGCGCGGCCGGGCACTGGTGCTGCAGTGCCAGGGCGATGGCGCCGCTGCCTGTGCCCAGGTCCAGCACGCGGGGGGCGGGCATGGGGGAGATGATCTCCAGGGCCCAGTCCACCAGTGTTTCGGTGTCGGGGCGCGGGTCCAGCACGCGGGCGTCCACTTGCAACGCCAGGCCGTAGAACTCCTTGTGTCCCGTGAGGTAGGCCACCGGCTCGCCCGCCGCGCGGCGCAGGCACAGGGTCTGGTAGCGATCCGAGGCATCCGGTGCGAGCACATCGGTGTCGTGCGCCAACAGCCAGGCGCGGTCGGTGGTGGCGCGGCCCAGCACGTGCAGCAGCAGCAGTTGTGCGTCGATGCGCGCCAAGCCCAGGGTGCGGGCCTGGCCCAGGGCGTCAACCACGGTGGCGGGTGGATTAGCGGTGGTATCCATGGCGGCGAGGGCGGGTGCCGGCCGTCAGGCGGCAGCTCCCATCTCCAGCTCTTCGAGCTGCTCGGCCTCGCGCGCATGCGCCATGGCCTGCAGCACGTCGGCCAGGTCGCCCTCCATCACCAATAGCAGCTTGTACAGCGTGAGGTTGATGCGATGGTCCGTGAGCCGGCCCTGCGGGAAGTTGTAGGTGCGGATGCGGTCGCTGCGGTCGCCGCTGCCGATCAGGCCCTTGCGCAGCGCGGCCTCCTTGGCGGCGCGCTCGCTGCGCTCCTTTTCCTGGATGCGCGCCTGCAGCACCTGCAGTGCCTTGGCCTTGTTGCTGTGCTGGCTGCGGCCGTCCTGGCATTCGGCCACGATGCCGGTGGGCAAGTGCACCACGCGCACGGCCGAGTCGGTCTTGTTGATGTGCTGCCCGCCGGCGCCGCTGGCGCGGAAGGTGTCGATGCGCAGGTCTGCCGGGTTGAGCTTGATGGCCTCGGTCTCGTCGGGTTCGGGCATCACGGCCACCGTGCAGGCGCTGGTATGGATGCGGCCCTGCGTCTCGGTCGCAGGCACGCGCTGCACCCGGTGCCCGCCGGATTCGAACTTGAGGGTGCCGTAGACGTTGTCGCCTTCGATGCGCAGCACGATTTCCTTGTAGCCGCCGAGCTCGGCCGCGTTTTCGCTCACCACCTCGACCTTCCAGCCCACGTTGGCCGCGTAGCGCGAGTACATGCGCGTGAGGTCGCCCGCGAACAGGGCCGACTCGTCGCCGCCCGTGCCCGCGCGGATTTCCATGAAAGCATTGCGCGTGTCGTCCGGGTCCCTGGGCAGCAGCAGGCGCTGCAGCTCGTCCTCCAGCTGCAGCAACTCGGCTTCGGCGCCGGTGACTTCCTCCTGCGCCATCTCGGCCATGTCGGGGTCGGCCAGCATCTCGCGCGCGCCGGCCAGGTCGGCCTCGCGCTGCACGTAGCGCGCATAGCGGCCTGCCACCTGGGTCACCTCGGCGTGCTCGCGCGACAGCAGGCGGTACTGGGCCATGTCGCCCATGATGTCCTCGCGCGAGAGCAGGAAATCGAGCTCGCCCAGGCGCTGCGCATAGCGCTCCAGCTGGTTTCTGAGAAAAGTCTTCATGCGGTGAAAAAAGGGGAGGGGCTACGTGTTCGTAGCGGGCGCTGCCCTTGCGGCGGGCAACGTGCCTGGTGGAGTGGCGGGCGCCGCTACAGGCCGCTGTTCTTGCTTTGCGAGCGCAGGAACAGGCGCGAGACGGTCTGTGCCGTCTGGGCGCGCATCTCGGCATCGCCCGCATGCAGCTCGGCCATGGTGCCGTGCAGCATCTTCTGCGTGATGCCGCGCGACAGGGCTTCCAGCACTGCGTCCACGTCCTCGCCACGGGCCAGCAGCTTCTTGGCGCGCGCGATCTCGGCCGCGCGCCAGCTGTCGGTCTGGGCGTTGAGCTGCCGGATCAGGGGCACCACGCCGCCTTCGGGGTGGCGCTGGTCCATCCAATGCATGAAGCTCTGCACACCGGCATCGATGATGGCCTCGGCCTGCTCCACGGCCGCCTGGCGGTTGGCCTGGGCCGTCTGCACCACGCTGGCCAGGTCGTCCACGGTGTACAGGTAGACGTCGCCCAGGGCCTTGACCTCGGGCTCGATGTCGCGCGGCACCGCCAGGTCGACCATGAACATGGGGCGGTGGCGGCGCTTCTTGAGCGCGCGCTCCACGGCTCCGAGGCCGATGATGGGCAGGCTGCTGGCCGTGCAACTGATCACCGCGTCGAACTCGTGCAGCCGCTCGGGCAGGTCGGCCAGGCGCATGACCTCGCCGCCAAAGCGCGTGGCGAGCTTTTCGCCACGCTCCAGCGTGCGGTTGGCAATCGCGATCTGCTTGGGGTTCTTGGCCGCGAAGTGGGTGGCGCACAGCTCGATCATCTCGCCCGCGCCCACGAAGAGCACGCGGATCTTGCCCAGGTCTTCGAACAGCTGGCCTGCGAGGCGCACGGCGGCAGCCGCCATGCTGATGCTGTGCGCGCCGATCTCGGTGGAGGTGCGCACCTCCTTGGCCACCGCAAAGCTGCGCTGGAACAGCTGGTTCAGCGTGGTGCCCAGGGCGCCAGCGGTTTCGGCGGCGCGCACGGCGTCCTTCATCTGGCCCAGGATCTGGGCTTCGCCCAGCACCATCGAGTCGAGCCCGCTGGCCACGCGAAAGGCATGGCGCGCCACCAGGCTGTCTTCGAGCGAATAGGAGTGCGAGCGCAGCAGCGCCGGGCTCACGCCGCCGCTTTGCGCCAGCCAGCCCAGGGTATGGTCGATGGCCGCCTGCTCGCCCGCACAATAGATTTCGGTGCGGTTGCAGGTGGAAATGATCGCGGTTTCCACACCGGGGTGGCGGCTTTCCTGGCCCAGCGACTGGCGCAGGCCGTGCAGCGTGGGAGCGATCTGGTCGAGCGCGAACGCGAACCTGCCGCGCAAATCGAGGGGCGCGGTGGTGTGGTTGATGCCGAGGGCCCAGACTGCCATAGACGCTGATTATAAAATTGTTGGCACATCCCGGTACAACTGCCTGGGAAAGCCTTGATATGGGTCAATTGCCATGGGTCCTCTGGACACGCTCAACCACCTGCTGAATTTCCTCGCGCCCGCCGCCGCCATGGCCGTGCTGATGGTGCTGGGCGCCCGCCTGCTGGGCTGGAAATCCGGTGCATACCGCGCCACGTGGGCCCAGGCTGCTATCCAATTCGCAGTGGGCAGCGCCGTGCTGCTGGGCGGACTGGTGCTGCTGGGCCGCGACGGCAAGATGGCCACCTATGCCGCGCTGGTGCTGGCCTGCGCCACCTGCCAGTGGGTGCTGGGCAAAAGCTGGAAGGGCTGAGCCCCCTTTTCGCGCAGGCCGATCAGGCCTGTGCGACCGGCGCCAGCGGCGTATCTCCCCCTTGGGCACGGGTTCCATGCGTGATGGCCGTCGTAGCGGGTGGTGACAGGGCCAGACCCGCGTCGCGCAGGCTGTCCAGGATGGAGAACAGCAGGTCGCTGCGCACCCCGCCCGCATTGCGCGGGTTGCTCACATAGCCGATCGCCAGAAAGGTCAGCGTGCCGTTCAGGATGCCTTCGAGCTGCACTATGGGCTCGGGGTCGGCCATGATCCCTTCGTGGGCCGTGAAGGCCGCCAGGATCACCTCGCGCATGCGCTGGGCGTCGGTATCGAGCGGTGCCGGCAGGCGCAGCAACACGCGCCCGGGGGCGCCGGTGAGCGTCATGTTGCGCACGGTCTTGGTGATGAACTCGGAGTTGGGCACGATCACGGTGGAGCGGTCGCCGAGCTGGATCTCGGTGGCGCGCACGTTCACCCGGCGCACATCGCCCTCGGTCTCGCCCAGCACCACCCAGTCGCCCACGCGCACCGGTCGCTCGGCCAGCAGGATCAGGCCCGAGATGAAGTTCTGCACGATGGCCTGCAGCCCGAAGCCGATACCCACCGAGAGCGCGCTGGCCACCCAGGCAATGCGCTCCACGCTGATCCCCAGCCCCGCGAGGGCCACCGCGACCACCGCCACGCCGCCCACGTAGCCCAGCAGGGTGACGATGGAGCTGCGCATGCCCGGCTCCAGCGAGGTGTTCGGAAAGAACTGGTCGCTGAGCCAGCGCTTGAGGATGCGGATCATCACAAAGCCGGCGCAGGCGATCGCCAGCGCCGTCAGCAGCGCCTGCGGCGCCAGCGTGACGCTGCCCACCTGCAGGGTCTGGTTCACGCTGCCACCGCGGCGGAACACCTCGTCCGGCGCCGTGCCCAGCGGGGCCAGCAGGGCAATCACCATGTAGAACAGCAGCACCACGCGCAGCGCACCCGAGGCCACCACGGCGCTCTGGTCCAGCAGCTTGCCGTCGATGCCCAGGCCCTTGTGCAGGCGCTGTCCGAAGCCCCCGCGCGAGGACAGCACGGCCTGCGCCAGGTCTTCCACCAGTTCGAACAGGAGGTAGGTGGTGGCGAACACCACCCCGGTCCAGACCATCTGGCCGGCCAGCATGTGCGCCAGGGCCACAAAGCCCAGCACCAGCAGCACCAGGATGGCACAGGCCGTGGCGGCTGCCGCTGCCACCAACAGGCCCACCCAGATCGGCCGGGGCGTGGGCGGCGGCTCCTGCGCAGGGGTTTCGGTGGCCGGCGCGTCTCCGGTGGCCGGCTGCGCAGCCGCCGGCGCGCGCAGATGGCGCAGGGCGCATAGGATGACCAGCGCCATCAGCAGGGCCGACAGGGTGTGTGCCGACACCTCGGCCGACAGGCTGGCGCCCACCACGCGGTTAACCTCGATGATGAGCCCGCCCAGCAGGGCCGTGAGCGCCATCCACCAGGGGTAGGGGGCCAGGCGCGTGGCCAGCTCGTCCGACAGGGCCGTGAGGCGCCAGGAACTGCGCTTGCGCGAGATCAGTGCATGGCCCAGCGCGATCATGAAGGCGGCAAACACCACCAGTTGCATGGTCGCCCGCTCAAGCGCCTGCAGGCGCGGGCCCAGGCCGCCGTCCACCGTGAGGCTGCTCCACGCCAGTTGCGCCGCCAGCCCGAGCAGCAGGGTGTGCGCCACCACCGAGGCAAAGGCCAGCAGCGAGCGGCGCAGCCGGCCCTGTGGCAGGCGCGCCGGGGCCAGGCGCAGCAGAAGGCGTTCTGCCAGCCAGGTGCCGGCTATGGCCACGAAGAGTGCCATGGCCAGGCTCACTGCAAAACCTGTGCGGTGCCGGGGCTCCCAGGCTTTTTCCACCGCCTCCTGCATTTCGTAGCCCAGGGACTGCAGGCGCATCCAGTCGCTGGGGAACGAGCTGCGCACATTGCGCCAGAAGGTGCCGGTCAGCGGCGAGTCGATGCGTGTCGTCAGCGCCGTCTGGAACAGCTCGCGCCGCTGGCGGATGATGTCGGCGCTGCGCTGCTCGGCATCCACCGCGATCAGGCGCGCCAGCTTGAGTTCGGAGTCGATGCCGCTGCGCTCCTTGGTCAGCGCGCTGCGCTGCTGCGCCACGTCGGGCGCCTCGGCCGATGCGCCCTTGTCCGGCGCGGGGCCCAGGCCCGCAAGCCGGGAGTCGACGTCCGCCAGCGCCTCGGCGCGCCGCGCGGCCACCTGGCTCGCTGCCGTGCCGATGGCCGAGACATCGCTGAGCCATTGGCGGTAGTCGTCGTCTTCGCCGATCTTGGCCGGGATGGCCTCGAAGCGCTCGCGCAGCGCGTCCACGCTGGGCAGTTCGGGCTTTTCGCCCGCGGCGCTGCTGGCTGCGGCGGTGGGTGCCGCAGCTCCACGGCCCTGGGCCCAGGTGGACGGGAGGGCGAACGGTCCGATCAGTAGCGCCAGGAGGACGGCCAGCCGCATGCCGGGCAGGCGGCTGGAATGCCAGGGCGCAAGAAGGGAAGCCGTGCAGGCCGCAAGGCGGTCACGGAAGCGGTGCAATGTCATGCGTGCATTGTGGCGCGCCCACTGCACCGCTTGTGAGAGAGTGTGTTCCAGCCGCAGCAAGGCCGGAACACCTGTTCATACGGATTTGCCTTCAACCGTCTAACTTCGTTGGTGCGCCTTGCCGTGCTACAGCACTGTCTGCGGCTTCCCGCCTAGTTATACGATTGAATGCAATCCGTATTAGCCCGCAGGGCTGAACAGATCGACCCGGTCGGTGATGATGCCGTCCGTGCCCAGAGCGATCAGGCGCTGCGCGGCCCAGGGGTCGTTCACGGTGTAGCTCAGCGTGCGCATGCCCTGGCCATGCACGGTGGCCACCAGCGCGGCATCCCACAGCGCGTGGTTGCAGACGATGGCCACGCAACCCAGGCCGTGGGCTTCGTCCACGAAGCCCTGGCGGTGCACGTCGACCAGCAGTGCGCGCGGCAGCTGCGGTGCCGTGGCGCGCGCGCCCGCCAGCGCGGCTGGCTGGAAGGACGACAGCAGCGGTGGCACGGCCTGGCCCTGCCACAGGCGGGCGGCGGTCTCGGCCACCACGCGGCCGGTGGTCTCTTCCAGTCCGGGCGTGGGCTTGATCTCGATGTTCAGGAAGTAGGCATTGGCGATGCAGTAGCGCGCCAGGGCCTCCAGGGTAGGCAGGGGCTCGCCCGCATGGGCGCGCGAATGCCAGCCACCGGCGTCGAGCTGGGACAGGGCGCTCCAGTCCAGGTCGCCGCCGGTGCCCTGGCCATTGGTCGTGCGCTGCAGCGTGGCGTCGTGCATCAGGAAGGGCACGCCGTCGCGGCTGAGCTTGGCGTCGCATTCGAACATGCGGTAGCCATGCTGGGCCCCGAGGCGAAACGCTGCCAGGGTGTTCTCGGGCGCGAGCTTGCCCGCGCCGCGGTGCGCGATCCAGCGCGGGTAGGGCCAGGCGGAGGTCGCGTCGGCCTTGGTTGGCGCGTCACTCATGGCGCTCAGCCCGGAATGCGCTTGCCCGTGGAGACGTCGAAGGCGTGCAGGCGGTCGGCGCGCGGCACGACGTGGATGACCGAGTTGGGTGCTGGCGAATGCGTGCCTTCTTCTACGCGCACGATGAGCTGCTCGCCGTGTACGCGGCCGTAGATCAGGCGTTCGGCGCCCAGCAGCTCCACGGTTTCCACGGTGACCTCCCAGCCCTCGCTGCGCACGTCCAGGTGCTCGGGGCGGATGCCCAGGATGGTGCCGGGCTTGCCGCTCGGTGCGTTCTTGAGCAGGTTCATGGGTGGCGAGCCGATGAAGCTGGCCACGAAGGTCGAGGCGGGCGTGTGGTAGACCTCTTCGGGCGTGCCGAACTGCTCCATGTTGCCGGCGTTCATCACGATCATGCGTTCAGCCAGCGTCATGGCTTCGACCTGGTCGTGGGTCACGAACAGGCTGGTGATGCCCAGCTCGCGGTGCAGCTTCTGGATCTCCAGGCGCGTCTGGGCGCGCAGCTTGGCGTCCAGGTTGGACAGCGGCTCGTCGAACAGGAACACCTGGGGCTGGCGCACGATGGCACGGCCCATGGCCACGCGCTGGCGCTGGCCGCCCGAGAGCTCGCGCGGCTTGCGTTCAAGCAGGTGGCCGAGCTCCAGGATCTTGGCGGCCTTGTCCACGCGCGCCTTGATCTCATCCTTGGGCACCTTGGCGATCTTCAGGCCATAGGCCATGTTCTCGAAGTTCGTCATGTGCGGGTAGAGCGCATAGTTCTGGAACACCATGGCGATGTCGCGCTGGGCGGGTTCCAGGTCGTTCACGACGCGGTCGCCGATGCGCAGCTCGCCGCCGGAGATTTCTTCGAGGCCCGCCACCATGCGCAGCAGGGTGGATTTGCCGCAACCCGAGGGGCCGACGATGACGACGAACTCGCCGTCCTTGACCTCGGCGTTCACGCCATGGATGACCTGGTTGGCCTTGGGGCCGGTGCCGTAGCGCTTGACGATATTGCGAAGGGAGATGGATGCCATAACAACTTTGGGATCTGGGTTGTGTCTGGGCGGCACGGGTGGTGGCCGCCACGGTCATTGGGTTGCGGGGTGGTCGCCTTACTTTTCGGTATCGACCAGGCCCTTGACGAACCAGCGCTGCATGAACACCACCACCAGCGCGGGCGGCAGCATGGCCAGCAGGGCCGTGGCCATCACGATGTTCCATTCGTTGCCGGTATCACCGCCGGCGATCATGCGCTTGATGCCGATCACCACGGGGTACATGTCTTCCGAGGTGGTCACCAGCAGCGGCCACAGGTACTGGTTCCAGCCGTAGATGAACTGGATCACGAACAGCGCGGCGATCGAGGTGCGCGACAGCGGCACCAGGATGTCCTTGAAGAAGCGCATGGGGCCGGCGCCGTCCACGCGCGCGGCCTCCACCAGCTCGTCCGGCACCGTGAGGAAGAACTGGCGGAACAGGAAGGTGGCCGTGGCCGAGGCGATCAGCGGCACCGTCAGGCCCGCATAGCTGTTGAGCATGCCCAGGTTGGACACCACCTGGTAGGTGGGCCCGATGCGCACTTCCACCGGCAGCATCAGCGTGATGAAGATCAGCCAGAAGCAGATGCCCTTGAAGGGGAAGCGGAAGTACACGATGGCGAAGGCCGACAGCAGCGAGATCGCGATCTTGCCCACGGTGATCACGATGGCGGTGACGAAGCTCACCCACATCATGCGCGCCACGGGTGCGGTGGAGCCAGCACCCGAGCCGCCGCCGAACAACGTGTCGTGGTAGGTCTGCCAGAAATTGCTGCCGGGCAGCAGGGGCATGGGCGCCTGCACGATGTCCTGGGCGGTGTGCGTGGAGGCCACGAACGCCAGGTACAGCGGGAAGCCGACGATGATCACCCCCAGCACCATGATCAGGTGCGAGAAGAGTTTGAGGTAAGGACTGCGCTCTACCATGCGAGGGCTCCAGGAGAGAGGGGCGATGACGAAGAAAGATGGGCTGAAGGGAGCGCAAATGCGCGTGCCACCGCGGAAC
Source organism: Acidovorax sp. LjRoot118 (assembly GCF_964253575.1). Lineage (NCBI taxonomy): Bacteria > Pseudomonadati > Pseudomonadota > Betaproteobacteria > Burkholderiales > Comamonadaceae > Acidovorax > Acidovorax sp. LjRoot118. The sequence goes on along the minus strand of NZ_CAXURB020000001.1, from coordinate 5,070,675 downwards.
CGGCTTTGCCGGGCCGCTGGAGGCGCCCCCTCGAGGGGGAGGCGCCGCAGGCGCTTCGGGGGGGAGTCATTTCAGTACTGCACTTTCTTTTCCACGTAGCGGAACTGGATCACCGTCAGGGTCACCACGATGAACATCAGCACCACCGACTGCGCGGCCGAGCCGCCCATGTCCATGGCCTTGAAGCCGTCGTAATACACCTTGTAGACCAGGATCGAGGTGTCACGGCCCGGGCCGCCCTGCGTGGTCGAGTCCACGATGGCGAAGGTGTCGAAGAAGGCGTAGACCACGTTGATCACCAACAGGAAGAACGTGGTGGGCGAGAGCAGCGGGAACTGGATGCTCCAGAACCGGCGCCAGGGGCCGGCCCCATCGATGGCGGCGGCTTCGATGAGCGACTTGGGGATGGACTGCAGGCCCGCCAGGAAGAACAGGAAGTTGTAGGAGATCTGCTTCCACACGGCCGCCACCACGATCAGCGCCATCGCGTGGTCGGAGTTGAGCATGTGGTTCCAGTTGAAGCCCGACTGGCGCAGCATGTACGTCACCACGCCGAGCGAGGGCGAGAACATGAACATCCACAGCACGCCGGCCACGGCCGGGGCCACGGCATAGGGCAGCAGCAGCGCGGTCTTGTACGCCAGGGCGCCCTTCACGATACGGTCCGCGAAGATGGCCAGGATCAGGGACAGGCTGATGCCGCTGACCGCCACCAGGATGGAGAAAAACGCCGTGGTCTTGAACGAGGCCAGGTAACCCTCGTCCTGGAACAGGGCCTTGAAGTTGTCAAAGCCCACCCACTCGTTGGAGAAGCCGAAGGTGTCCTGCACCTGGAACGACTGCACCAGGGCCTGGCCCGCAGGCCAGAAGAAGAAGACGCTGATGATGACCAACTGGGGTGCCAGAAGCACCCACGGCAGCCACGCAGAGCGGAAGAGAACGCGTTTTTCCATGTCCAGACTCTCAAAAAGACAACCCGCCACCCAGCAAACCGGGTCGGTTTGCGCGGGAGGCGGGCTTTCGGCAGCGCCCCGGCCGGTGTGCCGGGGCTGCTGCCATGAGCGCTCGGGGAGCGCTTACTTGTTGGCGCGTGCGAAGCGCACCAGTTGCTCGTTGCCGCGGGTCACGGCGGTGTCCAGGGCTTCCTTGGGGGACTTCTTGCCGGCCCAGATCTGTTCGGTTTCCTCGTCGATGATGGTGCGGATCTGCACGAAGTTTCCGAGGCGGATACCGCGCGACTTGTCGGTGGCCTTGCGGATCATCTGCGTCACGGCCACGTCGGTGCCGGGGTTCTTCTCATAGAAACCGGAGGCTTCGGTCAGCTTGTAGGCCGCCGTGGTCACGGGCAGGTAGCCCGTGCGCTGGTGGCTGGCGGCTTGCACCTTGGTGTCGTTCAGGAAGTTCAGGAAGTCGGCCACGCCCTTGTACTCTTCGGCCTTCTTGCCGGACATCACCCACAGGCTGGCGCCGCCGATGGCGGTGTTCTGGGGCGCGCCCTTCACGTCGTCGTAGTAGGGCAGGGCCGCGATGCCGTAGGCAAACTTGGCTTCCTTGGCCACGCGGGCATACAGGCCCGACGAGCCGGTGATCATGGCGCATTCACCCGACGGGAAGGAGGCGTCCGGGGCATTGCCACGGCCCTTGTAGACGAAGCTGCCGTCCTTGGATGCCTTGGCCAGGTTCTCGAAGTGGCGCACATGCAGCGGCGTGTTGATCTGCAGCTGGGCGTCATTGCCGTCAAAACCGTTGTTCTTGGACGCGAACAGCGTGTTGTGCCACAGCGAGAAGCTTTCCAGCTGCGTCCAGCTGATCCAACTGGTGGTGAAGGGGCAGCTGTGGCCGCTTGCCTTGAGCTTGGAGGCGGCAGCGAACACTTCGGGCCAGGTCTTGGGCGGCTTGTCGGCGTCCAGGCCGGCTTTCTTGAAGGCGTCCTTGTTGTAGTAGAAGATGGTGGTGGAGCTGTTGAGCGGGTAGCTCAGCATCTGGCCGTTGGGCGCCGTGTAGTAGCCGGCCACGGCCGACACGTACTGGGTCGGGTCGAACTTGAAGCCGCCGTCGTTGAGCACCTTGGCCGCCGGCACGATGGCGCCCTTGCTGGCCATCATGGTGGCGGTACCCACTTCGAACACCTGGATGATGTGGGGGGCATTGCCTGCGCGGAAGGCCGCAACCGCACCGGTCATCGACTCGTCATACGTGCCCTTGTACGTGGGGACAACCTTGTACTTGGTCTGGCTGGCGTTGTACTGCTTGGCCAGGTCGTTCACCCAGTCGCCCAGGGCGGCGCTCATCGAGTGCCACCACTGGATTTCTACTTGTTGGGCCTGCGCGGGCGCACAGACGGACAGGGCGATGGCAGCAGACAGTGCCAGGTGCTTGAGTTGCATGGATGGTTCCTTCCGGGGATGGCGAAATGCACAAAGGGCGGATGCTAGGCACCCCTTGTGACAGTGATGTGTCGTTGTCGCACAGCACTGTAGTGGTCACAACTGGGGAAATCCCCTTGCACAGGTTGCAATGTGTCCAATTGTGACGCTTTTGTGACAGCATTTTGCCATTCACGGAGCCCTGCAAGGTTTTGTGCATTGCACCATCCTTGGTGCATAGTTGGTGCATGCGCTGCACACATCCGGTGCGCGACCGCATGCCCTGACCTGTTCCGATTTCATACGCAACCACCAACTGCCATGGCCAACAACTCTCTGGACAAGAACAAGATCAAATTCCTGCTGCTCGAAGGCATCCACCCGTCCGCGGTGGACGTGCTGCGCTCCGCAGGCTATACCCAGATTGAAACCATCTCCGGGGCCCTGTCCGACGAGGAGTTGAAGGCCAAGATCGCCGACGTGCACTTTCTGGGCATCCGCTCGCGCACGCAACTGACCGAGGAAGTCTTTGCCAAGGCCAGCAAGCTCGTGGCCGTGGGGTGCTTTTGCATAGGCACCAACCAAGTGGACCTCGATGCAGCGCGCGAGCGCGGCATCGCCGTATTCAACGCCCCGTATTCCAACACCCGCTCCGTGGCCGAGCTGGTGCTGGCCGAAGCCATCCTGCTGCTGCGCGGCGTGCCCGAGAAGAACGCCGTGGCGCACCGTGGCGGCTGGCTCAAGTCGGCCGACAACGCCTACGAGATCCGCGGCAAGACCCTGGGCATCGTCGGCTACGGCTCCATCGGCACGCAGCTGTCGGTACTGGCCGAGGCCCTGGGCATGCACGTGGCCTTCTTCGACGTGGTCAACAAGCTGCCCCTGGGCAATGCGCGCCAGGTGCACAAGCTGCATGACCTGCTGGCGCAAAGCGACATCGTGACCCTGCACGTGCCCGAGCTGCCTTCCACGCAATGGATGATCGGCGCCGCCGAGATCGCCGCCATGAAGCAGGGCGGCATCCTGATCAATGCTGCGCGCGGCACGGTGGTCGAGATCGAGCCGCTGGCCGAGGCGCTCAAGTCGCGCAAGCTGCTGGGCGCCGCCATCGACGTCTTCCCCGTGGAGCCGCGCACCAACAAGGACGAGTTCCTGTCGCCCCTGCGCGGGCTGGACAACGTGATCCTGACCCCGCACGTGGGCGGCTCCACCATGGAGGCGCAGGCCAACATCGGCCTCGAAGTGGCCGAAAAACTCGTGAAATACAGCGACAACGGCACCAGCACCTCGTCGGTCAACTTCCCCGAGGTGGCGCTGCCCGCCCACCCCGGCAAGCACCGCCTGCTGCACATCCACCGCAATGTGCCGGGCGTGCTGTCCGAAATCAACCGCATCTTCTCGGACAACCAGATCAACATCTCGGCCCAGTACCTGCAGACCAACGAGAAGGTCGGCTACGTGGTGATCGACATCGATGCCGCCTCGTCCGACCTGGCGCTGGACAAGCTGGCTGGCGTCACCGGCACGCTGCGCAGCCGGGTGCTGTTCTGAACGGCGCCTGAGGGGGTGCGCGGGGTGGGGCAGGGGCCCGCCCTGCGCCCGCCGGGCCTCTGGCGTAAAATCATGCCCCCGAGGCTCATGGGCGCGCAGCGCCCACCCCAGGTAGACCCCCATGAATGTTCCGATAGCGTTGGCTGCCTTGCAGACGCAGGCCGCCGAGCCTGTGCGTCTGCGCGAGATCCCCTATAACTACACCTCGTTCTCCGACCGGGAGATCGTGATCCGCCTGCTGGGGTCCCCGGCCTGGGAGGTTCTCGATCAACTGCGCAAGGAACGGCGCACCGGGCGATCCGCCCGCATGCTCTACGAGGTGCTGGGCGACATCTGGGTGGTGCAGCGCAACCCCTACCTGCAGGACGACCTGCTGGACAACCCCGGCCGGCGCAAGCAGCTGGTGGAGGCCCTGCAGCACCGCCTGGCCGAGATCGACAAGCGCCGCACCCCGGGCGACGACGCCGGGCGTGACCGCCTGGTGGGCGAGCTGGTGCAGGCCGCAGGCAAGGCCGTGGCCGCGTTCAACGCCACCTTCGTGCAGGCCACCGAGCTGCGCCGGCGCATCCAGCGCACGCTGGGGCGCCTGACGGCCAAGGACAACATCAAGTTCGACGGTCTCTCGCGCGTGAGCCACGTGACCGACGCCACCGACTGGCGCGTCGAATACCCGTTCGTGGTGCTGGTACCCGACACCGAGGTCGAGATGGCCCTGCTGGTCAAGGGTTGCATCGAGCTGGGCTTGACCATCATCCCGCGCGGGGGCGGCACCGGCTACACCGGCGGCGCCATCCCGCTGACCTGGAAGAGCGTGGTCATCAACACCGAGAAGCTCGAAGCCATGACCGAGGTGGAAATGCGCCGCCTGCCGGGCATGGACAGCGAGGTGGGAACCGTCTGGACCGAGGCCGGCGTGGTCACCCAGCGCGTGGCCGATGCGGCCGAGCGCGCGGGCTTTGTCTTCGCAGTGGACCCGACCAGCGCCGAGGCTTCGTGCATCGGCGGCAACATCGCCATGAACGCCGGCGGCAAGAAGGCCGTGCTCTGGGGTACTGCCCTGGACAACCTGGCCAGCTGGCGCATGGTGACGCCCGAGGCCCAGTGGCTCGAAGTGACCCGCATGGACCACAACATGGGCAAGATCCATGACGTGGAGACCGCCACCTTCGAGCTGCAGTATTTCGAGGCCGACGGCAAGACGCCGGTGCGCACCGAGCGCCTGGCCATTCCGGGCAAGACCTTCCGAAAGGAAGGCCTGGGCAAGGACGTGACGGACAAGTTCCTCTCGGGCCTGCCCGGTATCCAGAAAGAGGGTTGCGACGGCCTGATCACCAGCGCGCGCTGGGTGGTGCACCGCATGCCCGAGCACACGCGCACCGTGTGCATGGAGTTCTTCGGCAACGCCAAGGATGCGGTGCCCAGCATCGTCGAGATCAAGGACTACATGTTCGCCGAGCAAAAGCGCTCCGGCGTGCTGCTGGCCGGCCTGGAACACCTGGACGACCGCTACCTCAAGGCCGTGGGCTACGCCACCAAGAGCAAGAAGGGCAACGGTGGTTTGCCCAAGATGGTGCTGATCGGCGACATCGCGGGCGACAACGCCGACGAGGTGGCGCGCGTGACCAGCGAGGTGGTGCGCATCGCCAACTCGCGCAATGGCGAGGGCTTCATCGCCATCAGCCCCGAGGCGCGCAAGAAATTCTGGCTCGACCGCAAGCGCACTGCGGCCATCAGCCGCCACACCAACGCCTTCAAGATCAACGAGGACGTGGTGATCCCGCTGCCGCGCATGGCCGAGTACACCGATGGCATCGAGCGCATCAACATCGAGCTGTCGCTGCGCAACAAGATCAAGCTGTGCGATGCGTTCACCGACTTCTTCGAGCGCGGCAACCTGCCCCTCGGAAAGCAGGACGACGCCAACGAGATCCCCTCGGCCGAACTGCTTGAGGACCGCGTGGCCCAGGCCATCGCCCTGGTGGCCGAGGTGCGTACGCTGTGGGCCACCTGGCTGCAGAACGTGGACAGCCTGTTCCCCCAATTGCAGAACCACACCCTGCGCGCGAGCTGGAAGACCCAGTTGCGCGCCCCGCTCTCGGGCATCTTCGCGGGCGCGGCTTTCAAGCCCATCCTCGACGAGGCCACGGCCATCCACAAGCGCGTGCTCAAGGGCCGCGTCTGGGTGGCCCTGCACATGCATGCCGGTGACGGCAATGTGCACACCAACCTGCCGGTCAACAGCGACGACTACGAGATGCTGCAGACTGCGCACCGCGCGGTGGAGCGCATCATGGTGCTGGCGCGCAGCCTCGATGGCGTGATCTCGGGCGAGCATGGCATCGGCATCACCAAGCTCGAATTTCTGACCGACGAGGAGCTGCGCCCCTTCGCCGAGTACAAGCAGCGCGTGGACCCCGAGGGCCGCTTCAACAAGGGCAAGCTGCTGCGCGATGCCGCGCCGGTGCTGGCCATGGACGCCACCCCCGGCGGCCAGGCGCGCGACCCGGCGCTGCTGCACGCCGACCTGACCAACGCCTACACGCCGAGCTTCGGCCTCATGGGGCACGAGTCGCTGATCATGCAGCAGAGCGACATCGGCGCGATTGCCGATTCCGTCAAGGACTGCCTGCGCTGCGGCAAGTGCAAGCCCGTGTGCGCCACGCACGTGCCGCGCGCCAACCTGCTGTACAGCCCGCGCAACAAGATCCTGGCCACCTCGCTGCTGGTCGAGGCCTTCCTCTACGAGGAGCAGACCCGCCGCGGCGTGAGCATCAAGCACTGGCAGGAGTTCGAGGACGTGGCCGACCACTGCACGGTGTGCCACAAGTGCGAGAGCCCCTGCCCGGTGAAGATCGACTTCGGCGACGTCACCATGAACATGCGCAACCTGCTGCGCAAGATGGGCAAGAAGACATTCCGCCCCGGCAACGCGCTGGCGATGACCATGCTCAACGCCACCAACCCCGAGACCATCAAGTTCATGCGTTCGGCCATGGTCGGCGTGGGCTTCAAGGCGCAGCGCATGGCCGTCGAGCTGCTGCGCAAGGTGGGCCGCAAGCAGACCGCCAAGCCACCGGCCACCGTGGGCACCGCGCCGGTCAAGGAGCAGGTGATCCACTTCATCAACAAGAAGCTGCCCGGCGGCCTGCCCAAGCGCACCGCGCGTGCGCTGCTGGACATCGAGGACAAGGACTACGTTCCCATCATCCGCAACCCGAAGGCCACCACGGCCGAGGCCGAGGCCGTGTTCTACTTCCCCGGTTGCGGGTCGGAGCGCCTGTTCAGCCAGGTGGGCCTGGCCACGCAGGCCATGCTCTGGCATGCGGGCGTGCAGACCGTGCTGCCCCCGGGCTACCTGTGCTGCGGCTACCCGCAGCGCGGCAGCGGCCAGTTCGACAAGGCCGAGAAGATGATCACCGACAACCGGGTGCTCTTCCACCGCGTGGCCAACACGCTCAACTACCTCGATATCAAGACCGTGGTGGTCAGCTGCGGCACCTGCTACGACCAGCTGCAGGGCTACGAGTTCGACAAGATCTTCCCGGGCAGCCGCATCATCGACATCCACGAGTACCTGCTGGAAAAGGGCATCACCCTGCAGGGCAAGGGCGCCTACCTCTACCACGAGCCCTGCCACAACCCCATGAAGCAGCAGGACGCCCTGAAGACCGTGAAGGCGTTGGTGGGCGAGCAGGTGCTCAAGAGCGAGCGCTGCTGCGGTGAATCGGGCACGCTGGGCGTGACGCGCCCCGACATCTCCACCCAGGTGCGCTTTCGCAAGGAAGAAGAGATCAAGAAGGGCGAGGCCACCCTGCGTGCCAGCGGCGCCGTGGGCGAGAAGGACAACGTGAAGATACTCACCAGCTGCCCGAGCTGCCTGCAGGGCCTGAACCGCTACCAGGACGACCTGAGCAACGGCCTGCTCGAAGCCGACTACATCGTGGTCGAGATGGCACGCGAGATCCTGGGCGAGAACTGGATGCCCGAGTACGTCGAACGCGCCAACCAGGGTGGCATCGAGCGGGTTCTGGTATGAGCCAGGGGATTTGCCCCCTGTGCGCCGCCGAGGGCGGCACACAGGTCTGGCGTGGCACGCGCGTGCGTGTGATTCGCGCGGAAGAAGCCGGCTTTCCGGCCTTCTACCGCGTGGTGTGGAATGCCCATGTGGCCGAGTTCTCCGATCTGCCGGCCGCTGACCGCATGCACTGCATGGAGGCCGTCACGGCCGTGGAGCAGGCATTGCGCCAGCACCTGGCTCCCACCAAGGTCAATCTGGCGGCCCTGGGCAACATGGTGCCGCACCTGCACTGGCACGTGATCGCCCGCTTTGCCTGGGACAGCCATTTCCCGGCGCCGGTGTGGGCTGCGGCCCAGCGGCCCGGCCCAGCGGATGAGGAAGCCGCGCTGCGTGCGCGCCTGCCGGCGGCCGAGGCCGCCATGGTGGCGGCGCTGCAGGCACTGCAGTAACCGCGCAGCCCAGCGGGTTGCACGCTGTGCAGCCTGCGGGTGGGACAATGCAGGCCGGCCTGGCGGTCGTCGCCAAGGACGTTTTTCACAGGTGGATATCCATGGCAGGTTTGAAAGCGGGTTCGCCCACGCCCCAGGCGCTCACGGTGCATGGCAAGTCGCGGGTGCTCGAAGTGGTGTTCTCGGACGGCGCGGCATTCCGCATCCCCTTCGAGCTGATGCGCGTGTACTCGCCTTCGGCCGAGGTGAAGGGCCACGGGCCCGGCCAGGAGGTGCTGCAGACCGGCAAGCGCGACGTGGCCCTCGAAGGCCTGGAGCCCATCGGCAACTACGCCGTCAAACCCATCTTCTCGGACGGGCATGACACGGGCATCTTCACCTGGGAATACCTGTACGAGCTGGGCCAGCAGGAGGCCGCGCTGTGGGCACAGTACGAAAGTCGGCTGGCCGATGCCGGGGTGGACCGCGATGCGCCCATGGCCCCCAAGGGCCACGAGCACGGCGGCAGCGCCTGCAGCAGCCACTGACCTTGTCAGGGCGTGGCCAGTGTGGCCCGCGCGCACCACTGTCGCGCCAGAAACCCTGGCTTGCCTGCTCTGCTTAAGATAGCGAACCCGGTACGCATGGACAGGCTTCGCCTGCCTTTTGATGTTGCCGTCTTCAAAACCCTTGCGGCAGATGCCCCGTTTCAGTGCGGGGTTGTCGCTGTACCTTGGGCGCCCACGCGCCTAGCATGAATCCCATGAGCACCACCCATTTCGGTTTCCAGTCCGTCGACGAGCAGGAAAAAGCGCGCCACGTGCGCGGTGTGTTCGATTCCGTCGCCTCCAAGTACGACGTCATGAACGACCTCATGTCGGCGGGCCTGCACCGCGCCTGGAAGGCCTACACCGTGATGGTGGCCAACCTGCGCGAGGGCAGCCAGGTGCTGGACATTGCGGGCGGCACGGGCGACCTGGCCCTGGCGTTTTCGAAGAAGGTCGGCAGCACCGGCCGCGTGGTGCACACCGACATCAACGAGGCCATGCTGCGCACCGGGCGCGACCGCCTGATCGACGCGGGCGTGGTGCTGCCCACCCTGGTCTGCGATGCCGAAAAGCTGCCGTTTCCCGATACCCAGTTCGACGTGGTGAGCGTGGCGTTTGGTTTGCGCAACATGACGCACAAGGATGTTGCGCTCAAGGAAATGTGCCGCGTGCTCAAGCCCGGCGGCAAGCTCCTGGTGCTCGAATTCTCCAAGGTGGCCAAGCCGCTCACCAAGGCCTACGACTGGTACTCCTTCAAGGTGCTGCCGCAACTGGGCAAGCTGGTGGCTGGCGATGACTCGAGCTACCGCTACCTGGCCGAGTCCATTCGCATGCACCCGGGCCAGGAAGAGCTCAAAAGCCTCATGCAGCAAACTGGCTTTGGGCATGTGGACTATCACAACATGACTGGCGGCATAGTGGCCTTGCATGTTGGAATCAAGTGCTGAGCAGCAAAGTTCAGCCGTATACAAGATGGAGATGACATGATGAAACTGTGGTCTGTGGTTCTGGTGGCAATGCTGGCGTTCGCGCATGCGGATGCCGACGCCCGTCGCCTGGGTGGCGGCAACTCCGTGGGCAAGCAGTCCAGCAACGTGACGCAGCGCGAATCTGCGGCACCCGGCGGCCCCGCGCAAAACGCCAACAGTGCGGCCAGGCCAGCCGCGCCCGCTGCCGCGCCTGCCGCTGCAGCCCCCAAGAAGCCCTGGGGTGCCATGCTCGGTGGCCTGGCTGCGGGCCTGGGCCTGGCCTGGCTGGCCAGCTCGCTGGGCCTGGGCGCAGGCTTCGGCAACATCCTGATGATCCTGCTGCTGGCCGTCGCGGCCTTCGCCATCTTCAAGATGGTCATGCGCTCGCGCAACGGTGCTGGCAACCAGGGTGGTGCAGCGGCTGGTGGTTCGCCCTTCGCCTTCCAGGGTGCCGGTGCAGCCACGCCGGCTGCGGCCCAGGTGCCTGCGCAGTACAGCCCCAACAATGTCGGCAACGATGCATCGGCCCGTCCCTGGGAGCGCAACAGCATGGCCTTTGATGCAGCACGCGCCCAAGCCGGCGCCACCGGCGCGGGCACGGTGATCGGCTCCGGACTGACCGGCGCTGCAGCAGGTGCGGCCGGCTCGGCTTTGTCGGGTTCGCAGAACTGGGGTGTGCCCGAGGGCTTCGATACGCCCGGTTTCCTGGCTGCAGCCAAGCGCAACTTCGTGACCTTGCAGGCCGCGTGGGACCGCTCGGACATCACCACCCTGCGCTCCATGATGACCGATAGCATGCTCGAGGAGATCCGCTCGCAGCTGGCCGAGCGCGAGACGCACCGCGGTGCCGAGCCCAACCACACCGACGTGGTGATGATCGACGCGCAACTGCTGGGCATCGAGGAGCTGGACGATGGCTACATGGCCAGCGTGGAGTTCTCGGGCATGATCCGCGAAGAGCCCTCGGCAGGCCCGAGCCCCTTCCGCGAAGTGTGGAACATGACCAAGTCCCGCAGTGGCGCCAGCGGCTGGCTCGTGGCCGGCGTGCAGGCCCTGCAGTGAGCACGGCTTTGTAAATCACCCCGGATCGGTCCAAAACCCATGTTTTGGGCCGAGTTCAGGGAATAATCGGGGACTATGGCAACACAGTCCCCTTTTTCGTTCCTGGATGGCCTCTTTGAACGGCTGGCCGCCGGCCCGCAACCGCCGCAATGGCTCGTGCACGAGGTGCAGCAGCGGCTGGTGCTGTTCCTGAACCATGTGCTCATGCAGGAGAAGGAAGCCATGGACCGCCTGGTGCGCCAGCGCGGGCGCGTGGCACGCGTGCAGTGGCGCGCGTTCTCCATGGCGCTGGTGATCACACCGGCCGGCCTGCTGAACCTGGCCGCCGAAGGCGCCACGCCCGACCTGCAGCTCGAAGTGACCGAGACCTCGCCCCTGGCGCTGGCCCAGGTGGCGCTGCGCGGCGACAAGCCCGCCATCCGCATCGAGGGCGACGTGCAGCTGGCGGCCGAGATCAACTGGCTGGTGGACAACGTGCGCTGGGACCTGGAGGAGGACCTCTCGCGCGTGGTGGGTGATGCGCCTGCGCACACCATCAGCGAAGTGGCCCGCAAGGCCGCGCAGGCGCTGCGCCAGTTCGTGGGCTCGCGCGTGCCCCCAGCCGATGGCAGCGCCACCGCCGCCCCGTACCCGGCGCCTGCGGCCCATGTGCCCCCAGCCCCGGCAGGCAGCAGCAACAGCCCTGGCGCTGACCGGACCGGTCCATGAAGCGTTTTCTCCGGGGTGTGGCCATCCTCTGGGTGGTGTTCCGCTATGGGCTGGACGGGCTGGTGCTCGACAGTTTCCAGAAGCCGTGGCTGCGCCTGGTGTCCCGCGTCGTCTCCATCGGGCGCAACCTGGATGCCCCGCGTGGCCGGCGCCTGCGCGAGGCGCTGGAGCGCCTGGGCCCCATCTTCGTCAAGTTCGGCCAGGTACTGTCCACCCGCCGCGACCTGCTGCCGGCGGACATCGCCGACGAGCTGGCGCTGCTGCAAGACCGCGTGCCGCCGTTCCATTCCGACATCGCCATTGCCACCATCGAGCGCGCCTTCCGCCGCCCGGTGGACGAGGTCTTCACCTTTTTCGACCGCACACCGGTGGCCAGTGCCTCCATCGCCCAGGTGCACTTTGCCACGCTGCGCGACCGCCACGGCATCGAACGCGAAGTGGCCGTGAAGGTGCTGCGCCCGGGCATGCTGCCGGTGATCGAAAAAGACCTGGCGCTGATGCGCATGATGGCCGGCTGGGTGGAGAGCCTCTCTGCCGACGGCAAGCGCCTGAAGCCCCGCGAGGTGGTCGCCGAGTTCGACAACTACCTGCACGACGAGCTGGACCTGGTGCGCGAAGCGGCCAATGCGGCGCAGCTGCGGCGCAACATGTCGGGCCTGGACCTGGTGCTGATCCCCGAGATCTTCTGGGACTTCTGCCATGCCGAGGTGATGGTGATGCAGCGCATGAACGGCGTGCCCATCAACCAGATCGAGCGGCTGCGCGATGCGGGGGTGGACATCCCCAAGCTGGCGCGCGACGGCGTCACCATCTTCTTCACCCAGGTCTTCCGCGACGGCTTCTTCCACGCCGACATGCACCCTGGCAACATCCAGGTGAGCCTGGATGCAGCCACCTTCGGGCGCTACATCTCTCTGGACTTCGGCATCGTGGGCACGCTCACCGAGTTCGACAAGGAGTACCTGGCGCAGAACTTCACGGCCTTCTTCCGGCGCGACTACAAGCGTGTGGCCGAGCTGCACATCGAGAGCGGCTGGGTGCCGCCCGACACGCGGGTGAACGACCTCGAATCGGCGATCCGCACCGTCTGCGAGCCCTACTTCGACCGGCCGCTCAAGGAGATTTCACTGGGCATGGTGCTGATGCGCCTGTTCCAGACCTCGCGCCGCTTTCACGTCGAGATCCAGCCGCAACTGGTGCTGCTGCAAAAGACGCTGCTCAACATCGAGGGCCTGGGCCGCCAGCTCGACCCGGAACTGGACCTGTGGAGCACCGCCAAGCCCTTTCTTGAAAAATGGATGCTCGATCAGATGGGGCCGCAGCGCCTGTGGCGCGAAATCCAGGCCGAGGGGCCGCACTTTGCCAAAATGCTGCCCGAGCTGCCGCGCCTGCTGCACGACTACCTGCGCCACAAGCCCCAGGACCATCGGCGTGAACTGCTGGAGCTGATGGCGGAGCAAAAGCGCACCAACCGCCTGCTGCACGCCATCATCTACACGGGCGCAGGCTTCGTGCTGGGCTTGCTGGCCCTGGTGCTGGTACAGCAGTTGCAAGTGCTTTTCCGCTTCCGGATTTTTTAGGTTCCACTTCCCCACCCCTTCGCGACATCGAGGAGCATGCCGTGCTGTTGACCCTGGTCATTGTCTATCTGTTGATCACCATCGCCATCGGCCTCGTGGCGGCCCGGCGCGTGAAGAACGCGGCGGATTTCGCCATTGCCGGGCGGCACCTGCCGCTGTACATGATCATCACCACCACGTTCGCCACGTGGTTCGGCTCGGAAACGGTGCTGGGCATCCCGGCCAAGTTCATCGAGGGGGGGCTCGGGAACGTGGTCGAAGACCCCTTCGGCGCGGGCTTCTGCCTGATCCTGGTGGGCCTGTTCTTCGCGGGCAAGCTCTACCGCATGACGCTGCTCACCATCAGCGACTACTACCGCGAGCGCTATGGCCGCCTGGTGGAAGTCGTCTGCTCGCTGATCATCATGCTCAGTTACCTGGGCTGGGTCTCGGCGCAGGTCACGGCGCTGGGGCTGGTGTTCAACCTGCTGTCGGGTGACGCTATCAGCATCCCCATGGGCATGACCATCGGCGTGGTGTCCATCCTGGCCTACACGCTGTTCGGCGGCATGTGGTCGGTGGCGGTCACGGACTTCATCCAGATGATCATCCTGGTGGTCGGGCTGGCCATCATCGCGGTGTTCGCGGGCAACATGGCCGGCGGGGCCGACAAGGTGATCGAGTTCGCCTCGAACCGCGAACTGTTTCGCTTCCTGCCCGAGCCCAAGTTCCACGACGTGGTGTTCTTCATCGCGGCGGGCCTCACCATGATGTTCGGCTCCATTCCGCAGCAGGACGTGTTCCAGCGCGTGATGTCGGCCAACAACGTCAAAGCCGCCACGCGCGGCCCGGTCATCGGCGGCATCTGCTACATCCTGTTCGCCTTCGTGCCCATGTTCCTGGTGGCCAGCGCGCTGATCATCATGCCCGGCGAGACGGCGGCGCTGCTCAAGGAAGACCCGCAGAAGGTGCTGCCCACGCTGGTGATGGCCAAGATGCCCTTCATCATGCAGGTGCTGTTCTTCGGCGCGCTGCTCTCGGCGCTCAAGTCCACCGCCTCGGCCACCCTGCTGGCGCCCAGCGTCACCTTCACCGAGAACATCTGGCGCCAGTTCCGCCCCACGATGACGGACAAGGAACACCTGCGCACCATGCGCATCACCACCCTGGTGTTCAGCGGCTGCGTGCTGGCCTATGCGATCCGCATGCAGGGCACGTCCATCTACGAGCTGGTCTCGGGTGCCTACCAGGTGCCGCTGGTGGGGGCTTTCGTGCCGCTGGTGGCGGGCCTGTACTGGAAGCGCGCCACCACGCAGGGCGCCGTCTTCGCCATCGTGCTGGGCATGGGCGTCTGGCTGCTGCTGCTCAACACCCCCTGGGGTGAAGCGTTCCCGGCCCAGCTCGCCGGCCTGCTGGCCGCCGTCGTGGGCATGCTGCTCGGTTCGCTGCTGCCGCAACTGCTGGCCAACCGCCACGCCGGGCACCACCGCGTGGTGGGCGTGGAATAAGCCGGCGCAGGCGGGCCAAAGCCCCCGCAGACCCCGCATGCACGGGGAGAAGTGGGGTGCGCCGGCCTGCACGCCTATAATTGAAGGTTTTGCACTTTGCCTTCAACGACACGCCCGACATGCCTATCTACGCCTACAAATGCAGTTCCTGTGGCCATGCCAAGGACGTGCTGCAAAAACTCTCCGACGCACCACTCTCGGTGTGCCCGGCGTGCGGCGCCGAGGCGTTCTCCAAGCAGGTCACCGCTGCGGGCTTCCAGCTCAAGGGTTCAGGCTGGTACGTGACGGATTTTCGCGGTGGAAACACAGCCGGCGCGCCTGCGGCGGCACCCGCTGCCGATGCCAAGGGCGGCGATGCCCCCGCAGCGGCGCCAGCGGCCGCCAGCACGGACGCCGCCTCCAAGAAGGAATCCACCCCTCCTGCCAGCGCTCCTAGCGCCAGCACGGGCTCTACCTCCAAAACCTGAGTCTCAGCGGATGCCTTCCTTGCGCAAATGGTTGTTCACCGGTCTGCTGGTCATCGTGCCCGGTGTCATCACCGCGTGGGTGCTGCACTGGATCGTCAGCACGCTGGACCAGACCCTGCAGATCCTGCCGGAGAACTGGCACCCGGACAAGGTGCTGGGTGTGCACGTGCCGGGCTTCGGCGTGGTGCTGACCCTGGTGATCCTGCTGGTGGTGGGCGCGGTGGCCAGCAATTTTGCCGGCCGCAAGCTGGTGCAGTGGGGCGATGCCCTGGTGCACCGCATCCCGGTGGTGCGCTCGATCTACTCCAGTGTCAAGCAGGTCTCCGACACCCTGTTCGCCGAAAATGGCAACGCGTTCCGCAAGGCGGTGCTGGTGCAGTGGCCGCGTGAAGGCGTCTGGACGGTGGCCTTCGTCACCGGTGCGCCCAATGGCGAGATTGCGGCCTACCTGCGCGATGAATTCGTGAGCGTGTACGTGCCCACCACCCCGAACCCCACGGGCGGCTATTTCGTGATGCTGCGCAAGAGCGACTGCGTCGAGCTCGACATGAGCGTGGACTCGGCGCTCAAGTACATTGTTTCGATGGGCGTGGTGGCCCCGGTCGACCCGACCATCCAGCTGCCTCCCAAGTAACCCTTTCTCTCTCAATGCGCCCGAGGGGCGCCGGAAGTTCTGCCATGGCCATGCGTTCCCACTATTGCGGTCTTGTGACCGAAGCCCTGTTGGGCCAAACCGTCACCCTGTCTGGCTGGGTGAACCGCCGCCGTGACCACGGTGGTGTGATCTTCATCGACCTGCGCGACCGCGAAGGCTATGTGCAGGTGGTGTGCGACCCGGACCGCGCCGAGATGTTCAAGATCGCCGAAGACGTGCGCAACGAGTTCTGCGTGCAGGTCAAGGGCGTCGTGCGGGCCCGTCCTGGCGGCACCACCAACGACAAGCTCAAGACCGGCCAGATCGAAGTGCTGTGCCACGAACTGAACGTGCTCAACCCCTCGGTCACGCCTCCGTTCCAGATCGACGAGGAAAACCTCAGCGAAACCACGCGCCTCACGCACCGCGTGCTGGACCTGCGCCGCCCCTACATGCAGAACAACCTGATGCTGCGCTACCGGGTGACCATGGAGGTGCGCAAGTTCCTCGACGCCAACGGCTTCGTGGACATCGAGACCCCCATGCTCACCAAGAGCACGCCCGAAGGCGCGCGCGACTACCTGGTGCCAAGCCGCGTGCACGATGGCCACTTCTTTGCGCTGCCCCAGTCGCCCCAGCTGTTCAAGCAACTGCTGATGGTGGCCGGCTTCGACCGCTACTACCAGATCACCAAGTGCTTTCGCGACGAAGACCTGCGTGCCGACCGCCAGCCTGAGTTCACCCAGATCGATATCGAAACCTCGTTCATGGAAGAGCAGGACATCCGCGACATGTTCCAGGGCATGATCAAGACGGTGTTCCAGAACACGCTGGGCGTGGACCTGGGCGAGTTCCCGGTCATGACCTACCAAGACGCGGCCTACCGCTTCGGCTCGGACAAGCCTGACCTGCGCGTGAAGCTCGAATTCACCGACCTGACCGACGCCATGAAGGACGTGGACTTCAAGGTCTTCTCCGGTGCGGCCAACATGAAGGGCGGCCGCGTGGTCGCCCTGCGCGTGCCCGGCGGTGCCAAGGAAGGCACGGGCCTGTCGCGCGGCGAAATCGACGCCTACACCGAGTTCGTCAAGATCTACGGCGCCAAGGGCCTGGCCTGGGTCAAGGTCAACGACCTGTCCAAGGGCCGTGATGGCCTGCAAAGCCCCATCGTCAAGAACATCCACGATGCTGCGATCACAGAAGTCCTCAAGCGCACGGGCGCGCAGGACGGCGACCTGATCTTCTTCGGTGCCGACAAGGAAAAGATCGTCAACGACGCCATTGGCGCCCTGCGCATCAAGGTCGGCCACAGCGAGTTCGGCAAGAAGAACGGCCTGTTCGAAGACCGCTGGGCCCCGCTGTGGGTGGTGGACTTCCCGATGTTCGAGTTCGACGAGGACAACCAGCGCTGGAACTCGGTGCACCACCCCTTCACCAGCCCCAAGGATGGCCACGAGGACTGGATGGTCACGGCGCCCGAGAAGTGCATCTCCAAGGGCTACGACATGGTGCTCAACGGCTGGGAAATGGGTGGCGGCTCGGTCCGTATCCACCGCGCCGACGTGCAGCAGAAGGTGTTCGACGCCCTGAAGATCAGCCCCGAGGAAGCCCAGGAGAAGTTCGGCTTCCTGCTGGACGCGCTGCAGTACGGCGCGCCCCCGCACGGCGGCCTGGCCTTCGGCCTGGACCGCATCGTGACGCTGATGACTGGCGCCGAGTCGATCCGCGACGTGATCGCCTTCCCCAAGACCCAGCGTGCCCAGTGCCTGCTCACGCAGGCCCCGTCGCCCGTGGACGAAAAGCAGCTGCGCGAGCTGCACATCCGCCTGCGCAACGTGGACGCCGTCAAGGCGGCCTGAGCCGGGTCCACCCCGTCACTCCCATGACTGGGTATCTCTGACAAGAAGCGGTAGCGGCCATTGGCCGGTGCCGCTTTTTTCATGGCCCATGCCTACCGTGTCTTCCCCCTTTCGAATCGAGTCGAGGTTCCCCATGCGCTCTTCCGTGAAAGCCCCCCTGGCCCTGCTGCTCGTGGCCCTGCTGCTGGCCGGCTGCGGTGAAAAGAAGACCGAACTGGGCCAGGGCGGCTCGGTCGTGTCCGGCTCCGCCGGGCCTGCGGGCGCCAAGGATGCCGCCAAGGAGCTCACGCAGTGCACCCAGCCCGTGGCCACGCTGGCCCTGGCTGAGAACCCCAACGGCTACACCGTCTCCAGCAGTTACCAGCTGCCGGCATCGCCCGTGCCGCTGATCCGCCTGATCGCCCAGCAAAGCGGCTGCTTTCGCATCGTCGACCGGGCGGCCGGCCTGCGCGGCACGGTGCAGGAGCAGGAGCTCAAGGACGCGGGCATCCTGCGCAAGAACTCCACCGTGGCCAAGGGCAAGGGCTACGAGGCGCAGTACACGCTGACGCCGAGCCTGACCTTCAGCGAGCAGGACGCGGGCCGCAGCATCGCCGGTGTGATCGCCATGATCCCCGTGCTGCGCGACATCGCAGGCCTGGTGGGGCTGGCCGAGCAGGTCAAGTTCAAGGAGGCGCAGACCGCGCTCCTGCTCACCGACAACGAGACCACCGAGCAGGTGGCCGCCGCCACTGGCGCCGCGCGCACCACCGACCTGGGCGCGGCGGGCCTGCTCTGGGGGCGCATGGGCGGGGCCGGCGGCGCGGGCTGGAGCAACACCAACGAAGGCAAGGTCATCGCCGCCGCCTTCCTTGATGCACACAACAAGCTCGTGACCCAGGTACAGCAGCTG
Source organism: Acidovorax sp. LjRoot118 (assembly GCF_964253575.1). Classification (NCBI taxonomy): domain Bacteria; kingdom Pseudomonadati; phylum Pseudomonadota; class Betaproteobacteria; order Burkholderiales; family Comamonadaceae; genus Acidovorax; species Acidovorax sp. LjRoot118. The sequence goes on along the minus strand of NZ_CAXURB020000001.1, from coordinate 5,052,107 downwards.
CAGGCCAAGGAACTGCCGCCACCCGTGGCGGCCAAGTCAAAGCCCTGACCTCGGGCCCAGGGGCCTGTTGACGATCTATCCGGTCCCCGGACAGGTCGTCTTGGCGTGCCCCGAAGCAAGGTCTCGCCGCATGCTGCGGAGTCCTTGCCGTCAGCCTTGCGCCAAGCTGGGCAATATATTTGCAAAAGGCATGCAATATGCTAGTTGGAGGGTAGCAGGCCCCGCCGCACAATGCAGCGTCACCGGGCCCATCGCGCAAAGGACTTTTCCCGTGCAATCCTCCCCGAATTCCTCCGAACAGTGGCTGCGCTACATGCCGTCCGCCCAGCACCAGCGCCAGGAGCTTCGCCTGGTCGAAACCGCCTGGGACCAGCTCTCGCTGCTTTCTTCGCTGTCGCTGCTGTCGTCCAAGGCCTCATCGGGCGGTGACCTGGCCCAGGCGCGCAGGGACTTCGCGGCCCTCTCCAGCGACCTGATGCAGGGACTGGTCAGCGAGGCCCTGAAAAACCGCACCGAAGACCTGGCCGCCCGCGCCCAGGTGTGCATCGACGTGCTGGTGCGCAACCTGTTCGAGCGCACGGCCGACATCGGCTTCTTTGCCACCGACGTGGGTGTGGCCGAGTACCTCGCCGACCCGGACCCGTCGCTGCGCCCGCTGATCGAGGCGCGCCTGGCCGAGTACGCCAGCAAGTACACGGTCTACGGCAACATCTTCCTTTTCGACACCGACCTGCAGCCCTGTGCCAGCCTGCGTGCCGTGAACCCGGTGGGCGGGCTCGACCAGGTGGATGCCGACGCCGCCTTCCTGCGTTCGGTGCTGCAAAGCGATGCGGGCTATGTCGAGCACCACGCCGTGCATGGCTTTTGCGGCACCGGTGCCGAAACCCTGGTCTATGCCCGGCGTGTGCACTCGGGCGGGCGCATCGTGGGCCTGCTGTGCCTGGAATTCAAGCTGGCTGACGAGATGCCGGCCATCTTCGACTCGGTGCAGCAAGAGGATGCACAGGGCACCCTGCAAGGCAGTGATGTGGTGCTGGCCCTGGTCGATGCTTCGGGGCGCGTGCTCGTGTCGGGCGACCCGCTGCAGCTGCCTGCCGGCTGGCTATTGCCCCAGGCGGGCAGCGCTGGGGTGCATGCGGTGCGCCATGCCAGCCGGCGCTACCTGATGGCCGTGCGCGATACCCAGGGCTTCCAGGGCTACCAGGGGCCGGGCTGGCGCGGCGTGGCGCTGCTGCCGCTGGATATCGCTTTCGACGAGGCCTCGCACGACGAGCGCAGTGCGCTGGCCAACGAGCTGTCGGGCCAGGCACAGCTGCTGTCGCAGGAACTGCGCGAGATTCCGCGGCGCTCGGCCGCCATCCAGTCGGCGCTGGAGCGCTCGGTCTGGAATGGGCTGCTGGAGCTCAACCAGATCGGCGATGCGGGTGATGGCGGTGGCCGGGATGCAGCGGCCCCGCGCGAGCTGTTGTTTGCCAAGACCCTGCTGTCCGAGATCGGTGCCACCGCGCGCAAGACCGCGCAGGCCTTTGCCAGTGCCCTGCAAGACCTCTACAGCGTGGTGCTGCGCTCCCTGCTGCGCGATGCCCAGGGCCGCGCCGCACTGGCCATGCAGATCCTGGACCGCAACTTCTACGAGCGGGCCAACGACTGCCGCTGGTGGGCGCTCACGCCGCAGTTCGCCCGCACCCTCGCCGCAGGCACCCAGGGCTGCAGCCAGGCCACGGCGGTGCTGGCGGAGATCAACAGCCTGTACACGGTGTATGCCTGCCTGGTGCTGTTCGGCACCGATGGCCGGGTCGTCGCCGTCTCGCAACCGGGGCAGGCCCACCAGGTGGGCACCCGGCTGGAGGAGGACTGGGCGCAGCGCTGCCTGCGCCTGCAGGGTAGCCAGGCCTACACCGTGAGCCGCTACGAGGCCAGCCGCTTCTACGCCGAGGGTCCCACCTTCGTGTATGCCGCAGCCGTGCGGGCCGATGTCGGCGACGGGATGGGGCGCAGTGCGGGTGGACCGGTGCTCGGCGGCATCGCCATCGTCTGGGATGCTGCCAACCAGCTCCAGTCCATCCTGGATGACTGCGCCGTGGGCACGGGCGCGCGAGACATGCTGGCCTTCGTCGATGCGCAGGACCGCCTGGTGCGCGCCAGCGGTGATGTGGCGGTTCTGCAGGCACCCGAGGCCATCGCCACCAGCCGACAGGGCGGACGCACGGCTGCGCTCGGCGGCCATCTGTACGGCATGGGCCAGGCGCGCGGCCAGGGCTACCGCGAGTTCCGCACCAGCGATGGCTACGACCATGGCCTGGGCTGCCTGGTGCTGCGCCACCTGTGCGAGCGCCGCCTGGCAACCCCTCCCGCGCCCATGGTCGATGCGCATGCGGGCGCTGCACGGGTGGAGGCCGGCCACCGCGTGCAGATGGCGACCTTCCTGATCGGCTCCCACTGGCTGGGGGTCGAGGCGGCCCAGGTCGTCACGGCCGCCCCTGACGTGGCGGTGCTCCATGGCGGGGGATCGCGCGTTCCTTTCCTGGGGCTCGCGCAGATCGGCGAGCGTGTCTACTCCGTGGTGGATCTGCGCAGCGTGGTGGCAGCGGGGCCGGGCGATGCGCCCGTGCTGCGTGCGGCCGACCCCAACCGCCAGATGGTGCTGGTGCGTGTGCCGCTGGAAGGCGGCGGCACGCGCGAGTTCGTCCTGCGCGTCGATGCACTGGGCGCCATGCTCGACCTGGACCGGCGTGCGCTGCGCCCCGTGGGCATGGCCGCCGGGCCTGCGGGCACTGCGTTGATCGATGCCGTGATCCCGGTCCCCACCGCCGGCGGCAAACAGGCCCCCGGCTTGCTGTGCCGCATCTCCCCGCAGTGGCTGCTGCAGTGCGCCCTGGGCGCGCTGGCCGAAGGCCCTGCGCACGACGTCGACGCGCTCGTGGCTGCGGCATGAGTGGCCAGGAGGCCGGGGAGCGGCCTTTCAAGCTGCCGCAGTCCGTGCTGGTCGTGGTGCACACGCCAGCCCTCGACATCCTGCTCATCCGTCGTGCGGACGGGGGTGAGCACTGGCAGTCCGTCACCGGCAGCAAGGACCGCGAGGACGAACCCTGGGAAGCGACCGCCGCGCGCGAGGTGCAGGAGGAAACCGGCATCGACGTGCGGGCCAGCGGCTGCGTGCTGAGCGACTGGCTGCTGGAGAACGTCTACGACATCTGGCCCCAGTGGCGCCATCGCTATGCGCCAGGCGTGGTACTCAACCGTGAACGTGTCTTCGGTCTGTGCGTGCCTGCAGGCACGCCCGTGGTGCTGAGCCCGCGCGAGCACGTTGCCTGGCAGTGGCTGCCCTGGCGCGATGCGGCGGACCGCTGCTTTTCTGCCAGCAACGCCGAGGCCTGCCTGCTGCTTCCCCGCTTCAGCGGCGCTGGGGCAGCACCTTGACCAGGTGCTCCGCAAAGCCCTCGGCCGCCGGGGACGTGGCGCGCTGCGTGGGGCTGTACAGGCACACGTAGCGCATGGCCTCGGGCGCCAGGATGCGCCGGCGCACCAGCCCGAGCGGCTTGGCCAGTGCGCCCACGTAGTCGGGTGCCAGCGTGGCGGCCACGTCGGCGGCGGCCAGGCCCAGCGCGGTGGAGATGTTGTCCACGATCTCCACCGGCGTCACGCGCTGTTCGCTGGGCAGGCCGGTGTGCATCTGCGCCACGCTGCGCTCGTGGTCGCGTCCGGCGGCCACCAGCGGGTGGGCATGCAGCTGCTGCCAGGTCACGCTGCGCTGGCGCGCCAGCGGGTGCGTGGGGGCGCACCACAGCACCCACGGGCTCTGAAACAGCTGCGTGCGCGCCACGTCGTCGCCGCAGGCCCGGTCCGGGCCCAGGGCCAGGTCGGCATCGCCGCTGGCGACCGCATCCACCAGTTTTTCCACCGGCACGTCGCGGATGTGGATGCGCACCTTGGGGCGCTCCTGCAGGTAGGCCTTGATGGCCTGGGGCAGGATCACGCTGGCCACGACCAGGGGCGCCGCAATGCGCACGATGCCCGCCGCGCGGTTGCGCACGTCGCTGGCGGCCGATTGCGCCATGCGCAGGTGCTTGAGCACCGACTCGGCCGAGCCCAGGAACTCGCGCCCGGCGCTGGTGATGGCCACGCGGCGCGTGCTGCGCTCGAAGAGCTTGAAGCCGAGCGCATCCTCCAGCTCGCCCACGAGCTGGCTCACGGCCGAGGGCGTGAGCGCCAGCCGGTCCGCCGTGGCCGTGAAGCTGCGCATCTCGGCCACGGTGACAAAGGCTTCGAGCTGGCGCGGCGTGAAGTGGGGCAGGGAGATGGCCATGGCCATTCATTAGACCATCTTCACAATCCATAAGAAAGCATTGATTGTGGTCCGCAAGGTCGCTGCAGATACTTCGCGGCAAGGCGCAGAACGCGCCAGCAACGAGACAAGCAACACCCGATGTTCTCCGCCCCCACCGCAAGCACCCTGGCCTCCCTGCGCGCCGCCTATGCCGGCCGCCTGTGGACCGAGCCTGCGGACACCGCACCGTTCCTGACCGACTGGCGCGGCAAGTGGAGCGGCCCGGCCCTGGCCGTCGCACAGCCGGCGGACACGGCCGAGGTGGCGCAACTGCTCGCCTGGTGCCATGCGCACGGCGTGCCCGTGGTACCGCAGGGCGGCAACACGGGGCTGTCGGGCGGGTCGGTCCCCGAGGCAGCAGGCCAGCCACTGCCACTGCTGCTGTCCCTGACCCGCCTGAACCGCGTGCGCCATGTCGATGCGCTGAACAACACCCTGGTGGTGGAGGCCGGCGCCACGCTGCAGCAAGTACAGGACGCTGCGCGCGCAGCCGGGCGCCTGTTTCCGCTGAGCCTGGCGGCCGAGGGCTCGTGCACCATCGGCGGCAACCTGGCCACCAACGCCGGCGGCGTGCAGGTGCTGCGCTACGGCAATGCGCGCGAGCTGTGCCTGGGGCTCGAAGTGGTGACGCCCGAAGGCGAAGTCTGGAACGGCCTGCGCACCCTTCGCAAGGACAACACCGGCTACGACCTGCGCGACCTGTACATCGGCTCCGAGGGCACGCTGGGCGTCATCACCGCTGCCGTGCTCAAGCTCTTCCCGCTGCCTTCGGCCCAGATGGTGGCGCTGGTGGCCGTGCCCTCGCCGGGCGATGCCCTGCAACTGCTGGCGCTGGCCCAGCAGCGCCAGGGCGCATCGCTCACCGCGTTCGAACTGCTGTCGGACACCTGCATGGCGCTGGTGCTGCACCATGTGCCGGGCAGCCGGCGCCCGCTGGCCGAGGCATCGCCCTGGTACGTGCTGCTGGAGATTTCTGTCACGGGAGCCGAGGCGGGTGCCCAGGCCCACGCGGCGCAGGCCATGGAAGATCTGCTGGAGGTAGCGATGGAGCAGGGTTTCGTGCTGGACGCGGCCCTGTCCACCACGCTTGCGCAGTTCGAGGCCCTTTGGGCGCTGCGCGAGAACATCTCCGAGGCGCAGGGCGCCGAGGGCCCGGCCATCAAGCACGACATCGCGCTGCCCATCTCGCGCGTGCCCGAGTTCATCGCCGGCACCGATGCCCTGGTGGGCGCTGCCTTCCCGCAGGTGCGCCAGGTCACCTTCGGCCACCTGGGCGACGGCAACCTGCATTACAACGCGTCGCCCGCCGCCGGCCCGCTGGATGCCGCCGCCAAGGCCGCCTTCCTGGCGCTCGAAGGCCCGTTGAACCGGCTGGTGCACGACGCCGTCCACGCCCTGGGTGGCTCCATCAGCGGCGAGCACGGCCTGGGCGTGCTGCGGCGTGATGAATCGGCGCGCTACAAGGCGCCGCTGGAGCTGCGCCTGATGCAGCGCATCAAGGCTGCGCTGGACCCCGCCGGCCTGATGAACCCGGCCAAGCTGCTGCCCGAAACCCCTGTGGCCCATCGCCCCTGATGGCCTTGTCATCCCCCTGGAGAAACGCCCTGTGAGCACCGACACGCTGAACGTCGCCGGCATCGCCGTATCGCCCCACCACTACATCGACGGCCAGCGCGTGGCGTCGGACCTGCGCTTCGACCTGCACTCGCCCATCGACCAGGCGCTGCTGGGCCGCATCAGCGAGGGTTCGCCCGCGCATGTGGATGCCGCCGTCACTGCCGCAGCGCGCGCCTTCCCGGCGTGGAGTGCGCTCACGGCCGCCGAGCGCAAGCCCTACCTCGACCGCTTCGCGGCCGAGATCGGCCAGCGCGCCGAGGCCTTCTGCACGCTCGAATCCAACGACGCCGGCGTGCTGCTTTCGCGCATGAAGCACGGCGTGGTGCCGCGCGCCATGCTCAACATCACGTGGTTCGCCGAGCATGCGCTGACCCTGCAGGACCGGCCCATCGAGACCGAGCAGGCCTCCCACCTCGTGCGCCACGACCCGGCCGGCGTGGTGGCCATCATCACGCCGTGGAACGCGCCGCTGATGCTCGCCACCTGGAAGCTCGGCCCGGCGCTGGCCGCGGGCAACTGCGTCATCGTCAAGCCGCCGGAATGGGCGCCGCTGACCAGCAGCCTGCTGGCCGACTGTGCGCACGCCGCCGGGCTGCCGCCCGGGGTGTTCAACATCGTGCAGGGCGCGGGTGCCAGCACCGGTGCGCGCCTGGTCAGCGACCCGCGCCTGGCACGCATCTCGTTCACCGGCTCGGTGCCCACGGCCAAGTGGATCGCGCAGTCCGCTGGCGCCAACCTCGTGCCCTGCAGCCTGGAGCTGGGGGGCAAGTCGGCCTTCATCGTGCTGGAAGATGCCGACATCGACAACGCCGCCGCCACCGGCGCGCTGATGTACCGCAACGCCGGCCAGGTGTGCCTGGCGGGCACACGCTTCCTGGTGCACCGCAAGGTGCACGACGCCTTCGTGACCGCGCTGCGCGGCTATGTCGAAAAGCTCACCGTGGGCGACCCGCGCGAGGCGGCCACCGAGGTCGGCCCTATCATCCACCCGCGCCAGGTCGAGCGTGTGCACGGCTTCGTGCAGCGTGCCGTGGCCGATGGCGCCACGCTGCTCTGGGGCGGTGCGCACCATGCCTTCGGCGCGCAGTACTACCAGCCCACGCTGCTTGCCGGTGTGCGCCAGGACAGCGAGATCGTGCAGAACGAGGTCTTCGGCCCGGTGCTCACCCTGCAAAGCTTCGACGGCGACGAGGAGGCCATTGCCCTGGCCAACGGCACGGACTACGGCCTGGGCGGTGTCTGCTACGGCGAAACCGAGCACGCCAGCGCCGTGGCGCAGCAGGTGCGCACCGGCTTCATCTGGGTCAACAGCTTCGGCATCCGCGACCTGGCAGCGCCCTTCGGCGGCATCAAGCGCAGCGGCGTGGGCCGCGAGGGAGGGGACTGGAGCTTCGAGTTCTTCTGCGACGTCAAGGATGTCGTCATCTCCAAGAAGCCCTTCCGCGCCAGCTTCAGCCACCGTTGAGCACTACCTACACACAGGAGACACACCCCATGGGAAGCATCGTTGGCGCCGCCATCGTCTCGCACCACCCCGGCCTGATGCAGTGCGAAGAGTTTCGCGTGCTGCAGGGCGCGGGGGCCGACTCGGACCTCATCCCCGGCTATGCACGCCTGCGCGAGAAGATCGCTGCGGCCCGGCCCGACGTGGTCATCATCTTCGACTCGCACTGGTTCACCACCGGCTACCATCTGGTGGACGGCGCGCCGCGCTACCAGGGCATGTTCATTTCCGACGAGATGCCCTGGTACCTGCACGGCGTGCCCTACGACTACCGGGGCCACCCCGACCTGGCGCTCGAGATCGAGGCCGTGTCGCGCGAGCACAAGGGCTACAACCGCGTCATCAACCACCCCGACCTGGGCAAGCAGTACGCCACCATCAACCTGGTCAAGCACCTGCGCCTGGAGCGCAGCGACACGCCCGTGGTCACCGTGAGCTCGTGCCAGAACTGCGACTGGCGCCACTTCCTGAAATCGGGCGAGGCGATTGCCGAGGCCGTGCGCCGCAGCGATCTGCGCGTGCTGTTGCTGGCATCGGGCGCGCTGAGCCACAAGTTCAATCCCATCGACTGGAAGCCGAACCATCCGCGCATCTTCCACGAGAGCAATGTCTCGCGCCCCGAGAACATCGTGAGCGACAAGGGCGCCATCGCTCTCATGGAGCAGGGCCGCCACGACATGGTGCTCGACCGTTGGCAGGACGAGTACCGCAAGATGCCCTGGGAGGCCTTCGGCGCGCACTACCTGCAGATGCTGGGCGCCATGGGCGGTGCCGACTGCCGCGCGCGCGGTGTGGCCCTGTCGGCCTACGAGAACGCACGCGGCACGGGCAACGTGCACATGTGGTTCGATGGCGAAACGCAAGCGGTGGAGGTGGCAGCATGAACTTCGAATTCCCGTTCACCGAACTGCCCGCCGTGATGCGCGGCCCGCGCGTGGAGCGCCGCCGCGTGCTGGTGGGCGGCAGCGCCTGCTGGGGCACCATGGTGGAAGAGGGCGCGCAGCAGGGGCGATTGCGCCTGGACGATGGCCGCGTGGTGGACCCGGCCAGCGTGCAGCACCTGCCGCCGGTCGCGCCCAGCAAGGTCATCGCCGTGCACATCTCGTACAGCTCGCGCAGCTTCGAGACGCGCAACCAGCCCAAGCCGACCGAGACGCCCACCTACTTCACCAAGCCACCGACCTCCGTCAACGGGCATGGATGCGAAATCCACAAGCCCGCCGACAGCCTGTACCTCAACTACGAGGGCGAGTACGCCGTGGTCATCGGCAAGACTTGCCGCAACGTGCTGCCCGACGAGGCCTGGGACTACATCGAAGGCTTTTGCCCCGCCCTCGACATGGGCCTGCAGAACTACCGCGACACTGACCAGGGCAGCATGCTGCGCGTGAAGGGGGCGGACACGCTGCTGCCCATCGGCCCCGGTATCGTGCGCGGCGTGAACCTGTTCGCACAGACGCTGCGCACCTACCGCAACGGCCTGGTGGTGCAGGAGGCGCACATCGGCGACGAGACCATCTGGGGCCCGCACTACGTGGTGGCTGACATCGCGCGCCACATCACCCTGGTGCCGGGCGACGTGATCCTGATGGGCACGCCCTGCCATTCGCGCTCAGTCGACCCGGGCGACCTGGTGGAGTGCGAGATCACGGGCCTGGGTCGCCTGGCGGGCACCGTGGTCGCCATCGATGCGCCGCGCGCCTCGGCACTGGGCGTGGGCCACCAGCCCACCGACAGCCCCGAGGTGCGGCGAGTGGCCTGCGGCTTCGACGAGCGCGTGCCCGAGCATCTGAAGGCCAATTACCGCCAGGCTGCGAAGAAGTAATCCATAAGAACCACCGGAGACAGAGCATGAAGAACCTTTCCCCCACAACATCCCGCCGCAACGTGCTGCACCTGGCTCTGGCCAGTGCAGCGGGCGCCGTGCCCTTCATGGCCCAGGCCCAGGCGCTCGACACCGTGAAGATCCTCGCCGGCTTTGCTGCCGGTGGCACGGTCGACACCCTGGCCCGGCGCGTGGCCACCCAGATCACGGGCGGCTACGCCAAGTCGGCCGTGGTGGAGAACAAGACCGGCGCGGGCGGGCAGATCGCCATCACCACACTCAAGGCCGCTCCGGCGGACGGCGCCACACTGCTGGCCACGCCCATGTCCATGCTGGGCATCTACCCCCACACCTACAAGAAGCTGCCCTACGACCCTGTGGCCGACGTGACGCCCGTCTCGCTGGGCGTGGTGTTCGACATGGGTTTTGCCGTGGGCCCGCAGGTACCCGCCTCGGTGAAGACCGTGCCCGAGTTTCTGGAGTGGTGCAAGGCCAACCCCACGGGCGCCAATTTCGGCTCGCCCGCACCGGGCTCGGTGCCGCACTTCGTGGGCGAGCTGATCAGCCGCGCCGGCAAGGTCGACATGCGCCATGTGGGCTTTCGCGGCTCGCAGCCGGCCATTCTGGACCTGCTGGGCGGGCAGATCGCCGCCGTCTCGGCCCCGGTGGGTGAGTTCTTGCCGCACCTCTCAGGCGGCAAGATCCGCGTCCTGGCCACCTCGGGCGCCACGCGCAACAAATTCATGCCCAATGTCAGCACGCTGATCGAGCAGGGCTACAAGGACATGGCCTACAACGAATGGTTCGGCTTCTTCCTGCCCGGCAAGGCGCCGGCCGACGTGGTGGCCAAGGCCAATGCCGCTATCCGCACCGCGCTGGCCGACAAGGACGTGGTCGCCGGGTTGGCGGCCATGGGGCTGGAGGCGCGTTCGTCCACTCCCGCTGAGCTGGCGGCGTTGCTGAAGGCCGATGGCGACAAATGGGGTCCCATCGTGAAAGCCATTGGCTTCACTGCAGAATCCTGAGGACTCCCCATGCTTGACGATGCATTGATCCAGCAGCTCGCTCTTGAGCTGCACCAGGCCGAGAAGACCCGCGTGCAGGTGGAGCATTTCTCCAAACGCCACCCCGGTATGACGGTGCAGGACGGCTATGCCATCTCGCGCGCCTGGGTGGCGATGAAGATCGCCGAGGGCCGCACGGTGCGCGGCCACAAGATCGGCCTGACCTCGCGCGCCATGCAGGTCGCCAGCCAGATCACCGAGCCCGACTTCGGCACCCTGCTGGACGACATGTTCTTCGCCGAGGGCGGCGACATCTCCATGCAGCGCTTCATCCTGCCGCGCGTGGAGGTGGAGCTGGCCTTCGTGCTCCACAAGCCGCTGCGCGGCGAGCCGGGGCGTCCGCCAGTGAACATCTTCGACGTGCTGGCCGCCACCGAGTACGTGGTGCCCGCCATCGAGATCATCGATGCGCGCATCGAGCAGCACGATCGCCACACCGGCGCGATGCGCAAGGTGTTCGACACCATCTCGGACAACGCGGCCAATGCCGGCATCGTCACCGGCGGGCGCCCCGTGCGGCCCGACGCGGTGGACCTGCGCTGGTGCGGCGCGCTGCTCTACAAGAACGGGGTGATCGAGGAGTCGGGCCTGGCCGCTGCGGTGCTCAACCACCCGGCCACCGGCGTGGCCTGGCTGGCCAACAAGCTTGCACCCTATGGCGAGGGGCTGGAGGCGGGCGAGGTGGTGCTGGGCGGCTCGTTCACGCGGCCCGTGGCGGCTGCCGCGGGCGACACCTTCCATGCGGACTATGGGCCGCTGGGCAATATCGCCTTCCGCTTCGTTTGAGGGGACTGCCTTGCATACACCCGTGAACACCTTCAAGCAGGCCCTGGTCGCGCGCACGCCGCAGATCGGCCTGTGGTTCGGCCTGGCCAGCGGCTATGCGGCCGAGCTCGTCGCAGGGGCCGGCTTCGACTGGCTGCTGCTCGACGGCGAGCACGCGCCCAACGACGTGCCGCGCATGCTGCAGCAACTGCAGGGCATCGCCAGCGCGCGCGCCATGCTGGGCTCTGGCCCGCACCCGGTGGCCCGGGTGCCGGTGGGCGACACGGCGCTGATCAAGCAGTACCTGGACATCGGTGCGCAGACGCTGCTGGTGCCCATGGTGGACACGCCCGAGCAGGCAGCCCAACTGGTACGTGCCATGCGCTACCCGCAGGACGATGGGCAGGGCGGCGTCCGTGGCATGGGCGCGGGCCTGGCGCGCGCCTCGCAGTGGATGCGCTACCCCGGCTATCTCAAAGAGGCCAATGCCCAGGCCTGCCTGCTGGTGCAGGCCGAGAGCACGCTGGCCATCGAGAACCTGGACGCCATTGCGCACACACCGGGCGTGGATGGCGTGTTCTTCGGCCCGGCCGACCTGTCGGCCAGCATGGGCCATGTGGGCAACCCATCCCATCCCGAGGTGCAGTCGGCCATCGAGGACGGCATACGCCGCGTGCTGGCCGCCGGCAAGGCCCCCGGCATCCTGATGGCCGATGAAAAGCTGGCGCGCCGCTATCTGGAGCTGGGCGCCGTCTTCGTGGCCGTGGGGGTGGACACCAGCGTGCTGGTGGCCGCCACGCGGGACCTGGCGGCGCGCTATGGGCGGGCGCTGCATCCCGCGCAGCTACCCTCGGCAAGCCCCTCGGTCTACGGCTGACAGCCCACTACATCGGCCGCAGCCTGAGCTTTTCCGCCGGATCGTGGGGCTCGGGCGTGGGCACGCCCAGGATTTCGTCGATCGAGGGCTCGTCGGGCATGTCCAGGATCTGGTCGGCCGACAGCTCTACCCGGGCGGCGATGGCGGCCAGCGCGGCAGACGCTGCCGCTTCGGGCGGTGGCGGCGTGCGTGTGCGTATCACCACGCCGCCAGGGCGCCGCTCGCCGTCCTGCCCCAGCACCGCACGGGTCGGGGCGTTGCCGCAGCGGGTGCGCACCGCCTGCACACTGTCCTGCAGGGCCTGTGCATCGGCAATGCGCTCCCGGTGGCGCAGCAGTACCTGCTGGGCCATGTCCGCCAGCTTGGAGTTCAGGGAGCTTTCGGCCAGCTGCAGCAGCTTGCGCACGGCCCCTTCGGCATCGCCCGCCAGGCTCTGGGCCATGGCTTTCTCGGCCGACTGGTTGATCTGGGGCAGGCATTCGCGCACCATGTCGCTGTACGCGGGGTAGACGTTGCAGGCATTGGCCATCAGCTCCGTGAGGCCGCGCGTGTTGGCATAGCGCATCCCGAGGGAGCGCACCCACTTTTCGCCGTCCGACAGGTCGATGGAGGTCGCGGCCAGCACGGCCAGCAGGCTGGCCAGGTTGCAGGCGGCCTCGAAATCGAAGCTGGCCTCGTCGATCTCGCGCGCCATGTCGCGCACCGCCGCCACGGCGGCCGAGAACTGCCGCTGCTGGATCAGCAGCAGGGTCTGGGCGATGCTGGAAAAGCGCTGGATGCGCGGGCTGTCCTGGTGGCGCTCCAGGATGCGGCCAAAGTCCGCCACGCAGCGTTCGATGCCCTTGCGGTCCTTGTCGGAAAAGTAGGAAAAGGCCAGCAGCACCAGGGCCTGGAAGTCGAACAGCTTGGAGTCGATACCCAGGATGGCCGCACGCGAGAGCACGCTGGCGGCCGTCTTGCGGTCGCCCATGTAGTACGACATCATGCCCAGCTTCTGCAGGCGCACCACCGAGTCGGGCGTGAGCGCGCTGGCCGTGCGGTAGGTCTCTATGGCCTCGGTGAAGTTGCCCAGTTCCACCTGAGCGCGGCCCAGCACGTCGTAGGCGTCGGCAAACGAGGCATCCTCGCCGATCAGGCCCTGCAAGGTGGTGATGGCGCGGGTGGCCTGGCCCGACTCGATCTGCGCGCGCGCCACACCAAGTTTGGCCCAGGGCAGGGCGCGCGCGGCGATGACGGCTTCGAACAGCGTGCGGGATTCGTCGTGGCGGCCCAGGCGCAGCAGCAGCTCGGTGCCAATGCGCGCGGCATACAGCCAGTAGGGCTTGCGCGCCTCGAAACGTTCCACGCACAGGCTGGATGCGAGCTCGAAGTCTTCCTGCTCGATGGCATCGAAAATGGGCTTCAAGTGGATCTTGCGCAGCCGCGCCAGGCTCAGCCGCTCGAACAGTGCACTCGGGGTGAAGGGCTTGAGCAGGTAGCCATCGAGCGCCGACTCGGCGGCCTCGGCCACTGCCGCATACGAGGCTTCGGCCGTGACCATGAAGAACACGGTGGAGAACGGCAGCAGTTGCGCACGGCGCAGGTCGTCCAGCAAGGTCTGCCCGGAGTCGCCAGATTCGCTGAAGAACTGGTCGCACAGCACATAGTCGAACACCGTGTGTTCCAGCCTGGCGCGGGCGTCACGCACACGGCTGCACTGCACGATCTTGGTGACACCGTACTCGCGCAGCTGCCCCACCAGAATGCTGCGCGAGGTGGCATTGCTGTCGATGATCAGCGCCTGGATGTCTGGCGTATCCGGGTCTTTGCCTGTGGCCATCTGCAGCTCGGGGTGGTGTAATTAAAAGTAACTGCTCACTGCAAGCACAGTGTATGCCCGGTCAGCGGAGTCTGCGATGCGGGTAAGCCCCCGGCCTGCCATGTGTCGGTTGCTTGCGACACAATCGGTGCCATGGACAACACAGACATCCTGCGGGTGGCGACCTACAACATCCACAAAGGGGTGCAGGGCATCGGCCCGGCCCGGCGCCTGGAGATCCACAACCTGGGGCATGCGGTCGAGCAACTGGATGCCGACATCGTCTGCCTGCAGGAGGTGAGGAAGCTGCACCGCGGGGAGGCGAAATACTTCCAGCGCTGGCCCGAGCTGCCACAGGCCGAGTACCTGGCCCCGGAGGGCTACGAGGCGGTGTACCGCACCAACGCCTTCACGCGCCACGGAGAGCACGGCAACGCGCTGCTCTCGCGCTGGCCCGTGATCGGCCACCAGCACGAAGACATTTCCGACCACCGTTTCGAGCAGCGCGGGCTGCTGCACGTCGAGGTGGACGCCCATGGTCGCAAGATCCACGTGATCGTCGTTCATCTGGGGTTGATTCCGGGCAGCCGTATCCGCCAGATCGAGCGGCTGCAGCGCTTCATCGAGCGCGAGGTGCCCGGCGGCACACCGCTGGTGGTCGCGGGCGATTTCAACGACTGGGGCCTGCAGGTCAAGCGCATGCTGGCCGGCTTCGGCCTGCATGAATTCGAGGACCCCCGGGCCTTCACCTACCCCGCGCGCCTGCCCCTGGTGCAGCTCGACCATGTCTACGTGCGCGGCCTCACGCCCCTGTCGCTGCATGTGCCGCGCGGCCGCATCTGGTGGCGCATGTCCGATCACCTGCCGCTGATCGCCGAGTTTCGTCTCTAGCCGTGGCCCTGAACCCGGCCCTTGCCGCCGACCACCGGGTGCGCCTGCTGCAGGGCGCGCAGGAGCTGTTTCCCGCGCTGGTCGAGGCCATGGACGCGGCGCTGTCGGACATCCAGTTCGAGACCTACATCTTCGATTTCACCGGCAGCGGTGCCAGCGTGGCCGAGGCGCTGATGCGTGCTGCGGGGCGCGGCGTGCGCACCCAGCTCGTTGTGGACGGGGTGGGCACTGGCGCCTTTCCTGTCGAATGGACGCAGCGCCTCTTGGCCGCTGGCGTGCAGTTTCGCGTCTATTCGCCGCTCGGGCCGCTGGGCCTGCTGCTGCCGCACCGCTGGCGCCGCCTGCACCGCAAGCTGTGCGTGGTGGATGGCTGCATGCTGTTCTGCGGCGGCATCAACGTGCTCGACGACCTGCACGACCCTAACCACGGGGCACTGGCCGCGCCGCGCTTCGACTTTGCCGTGCAGGCCACGGGCAGCCTGGTGGCCGTGGCCAGCGACACCATGGACCAGCTGTGGTGGCGCATGCAGGCCGTGCGCGACATGCGCGAGCGCCGCCTGCCCGAGGCCCTGCAGGCGTTGCGCTCGGCCAGCGCCGCTCAGCATGCGGCCCAGGCGGCACAGGAGGGGCCGGCCATGCGCGCGGCGCTGCTGCTGCGCGACAACGTGCGCAACCGCAGCCGCATCGAGAAGGCCTACCGCCGCGCGATTGGCGCGGCGCGCCACGAGGTGATCATTGCCAACGCCTACTTCCTGCCCGGCGGCAAGCTGCGCCGCGCGCTGCTGATGGCGGCGCGCCGCGGTGTGCGTGTGCGCCTGCTGCTGCAGGGGCGCTACGAATACTTCATGCAGTACCACGCGGCGCGGCCGGTGTATGGCGCACTGCTCGCGGCGGGGGTGGAGATCCACGAGTACGCGCCGAGCTTCCTGCACGCCAAGGTGGCCGTGGTCGATGCGCTGGGCGAGCGGCCCTGGGCCACGGTGGGCTCGTCCAATCTCGACCCGTTGAGCCTGCTGCTGGCGCGCGAGGCCAACGTGGTAGTGGAGGACGCGGCCTTTGCCGCCGACCTGCGCGAGCGCCTGGTGCGGGCCATGCAGCAGGCCGGCCGGCGCATGGAGCCGGCGCGCTACGCGGGCCGCCCGCTGCGCCAGCGCGTGCTCGACCAGGTGGCCCATGCGCTGATGCGCCTGGCCCTGTGGATCATGGGCCGCCGGTACTGATACCGATGGCAGGCTTTGCTGCTATACAAATAGTAGCTGTATCGCGATACGGGCCGGGCGGTAGCCAGGTAAAACCTTTGCCAGGCGTACCGCCCCGTTCACTGTTACGATGCCGGACATGTCCAGTCCCACTGCCGCTGATATGACGACCATCCCGCCCGACGAAGAAGGCACGCCCGTCTCCGTCAAGATCCGAGAGCGCCTTGCCGCCGCGCGCAAGCGCTTCCACGCCAACGACAACATCGCGGAGTTCATCGAACCCGGCGAGCTGGAGAAGCTGCTGGACGAGGTCGAGGTCAAGATGCAGGGCGTGCTCGACAGCCTGGTCATCAACACGCAAGGCGACCACAACACGCACAACACGGCACGCCGCGTGGCCAAGATGTACCTCAACGAGGTGTTCAAGGGCCGCTACGTTGCGCAGCCGCCGATCACCGAGTTCCCCAACGCCGAGCACTTGAATGAGCTCATGATCGTCGGGCCCATCACCGTGCGCAGCGCCTGCAGCCACCATTTCTGCCCGGTGATCGGCAAGATCTGGATCGGCGTGATGCCCAACGAGCACACCAACGTGATCGGCCTGTCCAAGTACGCGCGCCTGGTCGACTGGGTCATGGGCCGCCCCCAGATCCAGGAAGAGGCCGTAGTGCAGCTGGCCGACCTGATCATGGAAAAGACCCAGCCCGACGGCCTGGCCATCGTGATGGAGGCCAGCCACTTCTGCATGTCCTGGCGCGGTGTGCGCGAGATGGACAGCAAGATGATCAACTCGGTGATGCGCGGCGTGTTCCTCAAGGACCCCTCGCTGCGCCGCGAATTCCTGTCCCTCATCCCCGGAAAGAACTGACCATGCTCGTACGCCTGCTCTATGCCAGCCGCGCGGTGGACACCTCGCCCGCCGCCATCGAAGCCATCCTCACGCAGTCGCGCCAGCACAACCCGGGCAGCGGCATCACCGGGGTGCTGTGCTATGGCGGCGGCATCTTCCTGCAAGCCATCGAGGGCGGCCGCGCTGCGGTGAGCGACCTCTACGGCCACATCCAGCGAGATGCCCGCCACCAGAACGTGGAACTGCTGCACTACGAGGAGATCACCGAGCGCCGTTTCGGCGGCTGGACCATGGGCCAGGTGAACCTGTCCAAGATCAACCACTCGATCCTGCTCAAGTACTCCGAGAAGCCCGAGCTCGACCCGTATGCGGTGTCCGGCAGGGTATCGTTCGCGCTGCTCGAAGAACTCATGGCCACGGCCTCGATCATCGGTAGAGCGTAAAAGGGCCGGGCCTGCCGGCCTGTCCGTCATTCCAGACACCCTGGCCTGGGCCGCAGCTGCCGACGCGCTGCGGCTTTTTGCATTCCTTTTTCCGCCTTCCCACCGTGACCCTCAACGCCTTCGGCCTCATCATCCTGGCGGGCCTGATCCATGCCTGCTGGAACATCGTGGCCAAGAAGGCGGGGGGTGATTCGCGCTTCGCGTTCTTCACCTCGGTGCTGATGATGCTGTTCTGGGCGCCGCTGGGCTGGTACCTGGGGCGCGATGCGGTGCCGCTGTGGGGCGCGGTGGAGTGGGGCTTCGTCGCGGCCAGCGGGCTGCTGCACGTGGGCTACTTCGTCATTTTGCTGCGCGGCTACCGCAAGGCCGACCTCACCGTGGTCTACCCGCTGGCTCGCGGCTCGGGACCGCTGATGTCGTCGCTGGTGGCGGTCACGCTGCTGGGCGAGCGCATCTCGGCGCTGGGCGTGGCCGGCATCGCGGGCGTGGTGGGCGGGGTGTTCCTGATCGCGGGCGGCCCCGGCCTGCTGCGCGCCGCGCACGACCCGGCCGCGCGAGCGCGCGTGCACAAGGGCATGTTCTACGGCCTGCTCACGGGCGCCTTCATCGCCAGCTACACGGTGGTCGACGGCTATGCGGTCAAGATCCTGCTGATGTCGCCCATCCTCGTGGACTACATGGGCAACTTCGTGCGCGTGGCGCTGCTGGCGCCCGTGGTGCTGCGCGACCTGCCCACGGCCGGCCAACTGTGGCGCGCGCAGTGGCGCTTCGCGCTGCTGGTGGCCATGGTCAGCCCCGTGGCCTATGTGCTGGTGCTGTATGCGATGAAGGAAGCGCCCATGTCCCATGTCGCACCCGCGCGCGAGGTGTCGATGCTCTTTGCCGCGCTGATCGGTGGCCACCTGCTGGGCGAAGGCGACCGCGTGGCGCGCATCTGCGGGGCGGTGCTCATCGCGGCCGGCGTCACCGCGCTGGCGCTGGGGTAGCCATGCTGCTCGGGTGCGACTTTTCGAGCAGCCCCACGCGCCGCAAGCCCGTGGTGCTGGCCCTGGGCCGGCGCGACGGCGCGCGCGTGCAGCTCACGGAACTGGTGCGGCTGGAAACCCTGGCCGCAGTGGGCACCTGGCTGGCCGAGCCGCGCCACTGGGTGGGTGGGTTCGACCTGCCGTTCGGCCTGCCGCGCGAGCTGCTGCAGACCCTGGGCTGGCCGCTGCAGTGGCGGCCCAGCATGCAGCACTACCAGTCGCTCACCCGCCCACAGATCCGCGATGCCTTTGCCGCCTTCTGCGATGCGCGCCCCGTGGGCGGCAAGTTCGCGCACCGCGCGACCGATGGGCCCGCAGGCTCCAGCCCGTCGATGAAATGGGTGAACCCGCCCGTGGCCTACATGCTGCACGCGGGCGTGCCGCTGCTGCTCGGTGCCGGCGTGCACCTGCCCGGCCTGCATGCGGGCGACTCCACGCGCGTGGCGCTGGAGGCCTACCCCGGCCTGCTCGCGCGCGAGGTGCTGCAGCGGCGCAGCTACAAGAGCGACGATGTTGCCAAGCAGACGCCGGACCGCCTGATCGCGCGCAAGGACCTGCTGACCGCGCTGGAGCTGGGGCAGACGCGCCTGGCGCTGCGACTGAAGCTGAGCCACGCCCAGCGCGATGCCCTGGTGGCCGACGCCAGCGGCGACAGCCTGGACGCCGTGCTGTGCATGCTGCAGGCCGGCTGGGCCGAGCAGCGCCATGCCGAGGGCGATGCCCTCTACGGCTTGCCGCCCGGCTTGGACCCGCTGGAAGGCTGGATCGTCACCGCGCCCATGCCGGGTGGCAGGGTGGACGAGGGCGCGCCACAATGAAGGCATGATGCGAATTGCTGCTTGCGCACGAAATCA
The DNA here is from genome assembly GCF_964253575.1 of Acidovorax sp. LjRoot118. NCBI lineage: Bacteria > Pseudomonadati > Pseudomonadota > Betaproteobacteria > Burkholderiales > Comamonadaceae > Acidovorax > Acidovorax sp. LjRoot118. Next base: position 5,033,068 of record NZ_CAXURB020000001.1, on the reverse strand, counting down.
CCGGCTGTGGGTCGGGGCGCTGGTTTGCGCGTTCGCATGCACCGCCGCACTGGCTGCGCCCGCACCCTGGTTCTACTGGCGCAGCAAGGTCGATGCTCAGCGCGTCTGCGCCCAGACCTCGCCCGGCAGCGGCTGGGAGAAAGACAGCCCGCCCTACGACGGCCCCGGCTGCGCCCCGCGCCGCAAGGTGCTCATCGTCCCGATGCGTTGAGGAGCGAAACAGGTGCAATCGCCCCTTGGTTGTCAAAAAGCATAGCGCCTGGGGACGGTCTGCATGCCGTTGGCAGGAGTATTGCTTGCAATACTGTGCATGCATTCGATAATGGACGGGATGACCGAACTGATCTTGATACGCCACGGCGAGACCGACTGGAACCGGGAACTGCGCTTCCAGGGCCAAGTGGACGTGCCCCTGAACGCCACCGGCCATGAGCAGGCGCGCCGCCTGGCCGAACGCCTGGGGGCCGAACGCCTGGCGGTGGACCACCTGGTCTGCAGCGACCTCATCCGCACGCGCCAGACGGCGCAGCCCGTGCTGGGCGCATTGCTGCCGCAGCTGCACATCGACAACGTGGTGGACGCCAGCCTGCGCGAGCAGAGCTTTGGCCTGGTCGACGGCATGCGCGTGGACGACATCAAGCTGCAGCATGCCGAGGCCTGGGAGAACTGGCTGCGCTTCGACGCCGACGGCGGCATGCCCGGCGGCGAGACCACGCGCCAGTTCCACACCCGGGTGATGGGCGCCGTGCGCCGCCTGGCGCAGGAGCATGCGGGCAAGACCCTGATGGTGGTGACCCACGGCGGCGTGCTCGACATGGTCTGGCGCACGGCGCAGGGCGTGGGCCTGCACGGGCCGCGCCAGAGCGATATCCCGAATGCGGGCTTCAACCGCGTGCGCCTGGATGGCGACGCCATCGAACTGCTGCACTGGGGCGACGTGCGCCACCTGGCCGACCTGCCGCCGCAGCCGGTCTACGACCAGGCCAAACTGCTGGTGGCGGCGGTGGACGGCGCTGACTGAGCCCAGGGCGCCGGCCCTCGTGGCCGGCTCTGATGGAAGACCCTGGTTCAGGCGCCGGGCAGGGTGATCTCCACCTGGTCCTGCGCCACCTGCACGGTGACGTCCAGGGGCCGGGCCAACTGGTGCAGCGCTGCCAAGTCGAGGGCCGGTGGTTGCGCCAGGCTGCTGCCCTGCAGGGGCGGCAGGTCCTGCGATGCCGATACCCCCTGCGCGCGCACGCGCACCCCCCTTGCGCCCGAGGGCTCCACTGTGATGCGGGCGGGCACGGGGCCGGGCCGCTCCGCCAGGTGGTAGAGGGCGGCCAGCACCACGTACAGCAGCGTGTGCCGTGCCGTGACCTGCTCGTCCCAGCCGGTTGCATCCTCGACCAGGGGCTCCAGTTCGGTGCCGCGCACCATCAGCATGGGCCGCGCCAGCTCGACGGCTTCGGCCACCAGTGCGCGCAGGGCCTGGCGTTCGTTGATCTGCAGGTCCCACTGGCGCAGGCGGCGGATGTGGTGGGCAATGTCGCCCAGTTGCTCCTCGATCTGCTCCACCCGCTCCACAGCCTGTTCGGGGGTCAGGTCGCCCTTGGCAAGGCGGCGCTTGAGCAGCATGGTCCCCATGCGCATCACGGACAGGGGGCTGGCCAGGTCATGGCGCAGCACCGGCATGGCACGCATCAGCACGGCATGCTGCAGGCCGGCGTCCATCAGCTCCCGGGCATGATCGGGAAGGGGCGGCTCGGAGTTCTTGGCGGGCATGGGTGGTGGATGGGGCTGGAGTGGCGGAGCTCAGGGAGCGGGAGGGGCCTGCAGCGCAGCGGCGCAGCGCGCCATCAGCGCGTCGAAGGCGTCGAAGTCGAGCGGCTTGCCCAGGATGTAGTCGAAAGCCCCCATCTGGCTGCCCGCCGTCCTGGCGTTGCCCGAGGCCATCCCGGTGATCGCAATGGCAAAGCAGGGGCCTGCGCCGTGCTCGGCCACGCTCGCGCGCAGCAGTGGCACCAGGTCCGAACCGTTCATGTCCGGCAGGTTCTGGTCCACCAGAAAGATCTGCGCAGGCCTTTCCCTGGCGAGGGCCAGGGCGCGGGCTGCGGTGGCGGCCGTGCGCACGGAATGGCCTTCCATGGACAGCAGTTCTTCCAGGAGCTCGGTGGCGTCCTGGTTGTCATCGATGACGAGGATGTCTAGCGGCATGGTGGTATCAGGGGCCAGCGGGTGTCAGGTGGAGGGGTCTGCAGGAGGGCGTGCCGGGCGCTGCGGCAGGTGCACGGTGAACACCACATGCGGCGCCTCGTGCGCATAGCCGATGCTGCCGCCGTGGCCCTGCACGATCTGGTGCGCGATGTACAGGCCCAGGCCCAGGCCGGAGCGGTTGCGCGCCTTGCCCACCGACGATGCCTTGAAGGGGGTGAACAGGTCGCCGGCCACCTCGGGTGCAATGGGCGGGGCCACGTTGCGCACCTGGATGAGCGGGCCTTCTGGCGTGGCCTGCATGTGCACCTCGACCGGGTGGCCTGCGTCGCCGTGGTGGCGCGCGTTGCTGACCAGGTTGGAGAACACCTGCGCCATGCGGTCGGGGTCGACCTCGGCCTGCAGGCTGGCGGGCAGGTGCCCCACCAGCTGCATGCCCGGGTGGGCCGTGCGCGCCTCGTCCATCAGGTCGGCCAGCAACTGCACCAGGTCGATGCTGGCGGGCTGCAGGTCCAGCCCCAGCCGGCTTTGCAGGCGCGACATGTCCATCACCTGGCTCACCAGGCGCTGCATGCGGCTGCTCGACGACTGGATGCGCTGCCCCAGCTTGCCGGTGTTGCCATCGGCGCCATTGTTCTTTTCGAGCACCCGCGCCGCCATGCTGATGGAGTGCAGCGGATCGCGCAGGTCGTGGCCGAGCACCGCCATCAGGTGGTTGCGGGCGTTGTTCAGTTCGGCGTGGCGGGCGTTCTGGGCGCGCACCAGCTCTGCGAGCAGTTGCCGTGCGATGTCCAGGTCATCGGCGGCCCAGTGTTCGGAGGTGGAGCGCACGATCTCCTTCCACAGATCGAACGAGCCGCGTGGTGTGAGGCGGGGGCCCAGGGGGCCTGGGCGAATTTCCTTGTCGGGCTTGCCGCCCCAGTGGATGGTCTCGATCTGCTCCTTGCGCAAGAAGACCAGCCAGCTGCCCCGCTGCAGATCCAGCGGCAGGGCCAGCACACCGCACCAGGGGGCCAGCTGCACGGCAATGGCCGGTGCCTCCAGCGGCAGGGCATGGGTGGCGTACAGGGTGCTGCCGGCGTGCGTGGCATCGAGCCATTGCAGCAGGGCCCGGGCGGCGTCGTCGCTGATGCCGCCTTCGGTGCACAGCTTGCTGTGCTCGGACACGATGATGGCGTCGGCATGCATCGATGCGGCCAGGGCGCCCGCATGGGTGCACAGCCCGGTGAATTCATCGTCGGAATGAAGCACGCTCTCCATGACCCGGGTGCGCAGCTCGGCCACCTGCAGCTGGCGCTCGGCCTGCTTGCGCGCCAGGGCCGCCTGGATGGTGGCGCCCAGCATCTGCGCCATCACGTCGCAGGCCATGCGCACGCTGTAGGGTACCTGGCGCGGCCCCATGTGGTGGCATGCCAGCAGGCCCCACAGCCGGTTGTTGATGACGATGGAAATGCTCATGGACGCGCCCACGCCCATGTTGCTCAGGTATTCGATGTGGATGGGCGAGACGCTGCGCAGAATGGCGGCGCTCAGGTCCAGCGGCTTGCTGCCTGCGGCCTGAGCCAGGGGCACCGGCGCGGCCTGCACGTCGGCGATCAGGCGCAGGGTGTTGGCCACGTACAGTGCGCGCGCCTGCGCCGGAATGTCGCTGGCGGGGTAGCGCCGGCCCAGGTAGGGGTCCAGGAAGTCGGCCCGAGATTCGGCCACCACGTCGCCGCTGCTGTCGGGGCGAAAGCGGTAGGCCATCACCCGGTCGAAGCCGGTGAGCGCCCTGAGTTCCTGGGTGGCCAGTTGCAGAAGGTCGTTGATGGCGGCACGCGGGCGGCGCAGCTTTTCCATGGCGCGGTGGGCCTGCATGGCAAAGCCCGTGAGCGCGTCGGACGATGCCTGGCGGGCCTCGAACTCGATCACCAGCAGCTCGTGCGACTGGTGCAGCACCACGTCGAAGCTGCGGCCTTCGATTTCCAGCTCGGTCGGCATGGGCAGATCGGCGGCGGCGCCCAATGCAGGCAGCCCCTCGTCGAGCAGCGCGCCGATCTGGGGATGCTGCGCCACCAGCGCGCTGCTGCGCAGCACATCGCCCGGCAGCAGCGCGTGTCCCAGCTGTGCCTGGGCGTTGCTGCTGGCATGGCGTACCACGCCGCTTGCATCCACGGCCACGAGCGCCCCGTGGGACTGGATCGAGCCCGGGATGTGGATGGGCTCGCGGTCGCAGTTTTCCAGCGTGGTGGGCTGCACAGGGGCCGCAGCGGAGGTCATGCTGGCGTTCCTTGTGTGGCGTCCATGGTGTCGAAGTGCGCCTGCAGGCCCTGGAAGGCGGCCAGCGCACCGTCGCACGCGGCCGCAATGGCCGGCGGCGAAGCCACGTGCGTGCGCAGCAGCGCCATGAATGCCTTCCAGCGCGCACCGGTGCCCGCGCCATCGCCTTGCAGATATCGCAGCGGGTGCGGCGCCAGCCGGGGCGCGAGGCCGCGATGGAGCACCTGCCCGCCGAGCTGCGAACCTTCGACCACATAGGCCATGCCCCAGCGCACGGCATCGGCCTGGCTGGGGTGGCGCGCCAGGGCCTGCTCCAGGCATAGCGCGGTGGTCGCACTGGGTCGTGGCCAGGGCAGGGTGGCTTGTTCAGCCGTATGCGCCAGGTCTTCGCGCAGCGCGGACAGCCGCGCTGCAGGCGCGAAGCCAAACCCGGGCGGGTGCGCCTGCAGCGCCTGCAACGCAGGCCACAGCGCCTGCAGCCAGGCAGCCAGTGCGTGGACGTGATTCTGGTAGTCGGCCAGGTTGGCTTCGGCACGGGCGATGGGCAGGCGGGAGTCGAGCTGGGCATGCCGCTCGGCGGTGGCGTGCCGCAGCGCCTGCAGCGCATCGGTCATGGCAGGCTGGGGCGGCGTAGGGGCAAGGGCGTTGTGGGGCAAGGTACGACAAACCGGTGAAGGGGCGCACTGCACCCCACGGGTGCCGTGCGCTCCCATTCTAGGACCGGATTGGCCTGCAGCGGGCCTGTGCAGGCAGGGGTTTGCCCCGTGAACGGCGTGGCGCCGTGGGGGTGGCATGGGCGGCTACAAGGGCAGGCGGTTTTGTCCTACATGCCGCCCAGTGCGCCGTCCAGGGCGAGTGCGCCGTACACCCCGCGCAGCTGCCGCGCCAGGCGCAGGGATTCAGGCTGCGCGTTGGCCTGGGGCTGCAGCAGGTTCTGCAGCGTGGCCCACTGGCCGCTTCGGGCCAGGGCGTCGAGGTAGATCTGGTGGAACAGGTCGCGCTGTGCATGGCTGCCGCCCACGGCCACCAGTTGCGGCAGAGCCAGGACCAGTTGCCATGCCGCTGTGGCCCAGTCCCCGCACGCGTGCGCCAGCAGCCCGTGGGCGGCGGGAACGCAGACCTGCTGCCAGACCCTGCGCTCGTGGGCCTCGGTGCGGCTGGCGGCGTGGGCCTCGATGTGCTGCAGCAGCGTGCGCGCTTCGTCCACACGCCCGGCGCGCGCCAGCCCGTAGAGGTACTGCAGGTCCAGAAAGGGCATGACCTGGTCCGACAGGCGCAGCGCGAGGTGGTCGGCCACGTCGGCCCAGCGCGCGCCCACGTCGACGCCGGCCAGCTCCAGCCGGGCCAGCAGGGAGACAGCGTTGATCTGGTCCTGCGTGTACTCCTTGACCACGCCCCACACCTGCTGGTCGTACAGCGCCAGCACCTCGGCATGGCGCTCCTGCTCCAACAGGAACAGCGCCTGGTGCCACCAGTTGTGGGTGACCATGAAGGAGTTCAGTCCCGTCCAGGTGTCGCTCACGCTGGCCATGAAATCGGTGCCCTCGGCGATGCGGCCCTGGGTCAGCATCACATGCGCCAGGGCGTGGTGGGCCCAGGGCTCCTTGCGGCACAGGGCCACCGCATGGCGTGCCGAGGCTTCGGCGCGGTCGAGCAGGTGGCACTGCTCCCAGCCAAAGGCCAGCATGCCGTGCAGGTAGGGCACTTCGGCAGCAGCGGGCAGGGCGGCCAGCGCAATGCGCAGCATGCCCGGCGAGTCGCCGCGGTTGAACAGGTGGTATTGCCCGAGCTTGAGCGAGGCCAGGTCGCGCGGGTGCAGCCGGGCCTGTTCCTCGTGCAGTGCAATGGCGCGCGGCAGGTCGCCATCGACCCAGGCGGCCACGGCTGCCACGAAGCGTTGCTCGCGCTCGCTCGCCTGGCCTGCCGCCGCCTGCGCGCGCGCCAGGTAGGGGCGTGCGTTGCGCGGCGCATCGGCCGATTCGGCGAACATGTGCAGCGCAGCGCAGCAGGCCTGCACGATGGCGCTCTCGTCCTGCTCGGCCGCGAGCACGTTCACGGCACGCGCTTCGCAGCGGATGAAGCCCTCGACGAAATCGTTCAGGGCGGCAAGGCTGCTCGGGTCGTGCAGGGTGACGGGGTTGCCCAGGCTGTCGGTGGCGGTGTGCATCGGTGCATTGTGCGGGGCAAGAAGCTAACCCGTCTTGCGGTCACTCATTTCCCGTGGATGAGCGCGAGGTAGGCGGTGCGCGTGGGGGCGGACACCGAGGCCACAAGCTGCTCGTGCGGCGTCTTGTGGCGCGCCAGCATGCGCGCCGTGGCAATCGTCTTGGATTTGCAGAACCAGTGGCAGGTGTGCTGCATGAGCAGCAGCTCGGCCGTCATGGCGAAGGCCTTGTCCTTGGGCTGCAGGTGCTCGCTGTTCTGCGCCACGCTGGCGATGCCGCGCGCGTGGATCGCCAGGGCGCGGCGCATGTCGAAGGTGGCGGCGGGCAGAATGGCCTGCGCAAACGGAATCGCCAGCGCCAGGCGGCTCACGCGGGCCTGGGCTTCATCCACCTTGGAGAAATCGGCGGCGAAGCGCGCGAACTGCTCGGCCAGCTGCGATTCGGTGGTCTCCAGCAGCGACCAGATCTGGCTGCGCCGCTCGTCGGTGCTTTCACCCAGGGCGCGCAGGTAGCCCTCGGTCAGCGCCTCCATGAGCTTCTCGATCTGGTAGTTGCCCAGGTGGCTGCCCAGCAGTGCAATGCGCTTGCGCTGCTCCTTGGCATTGAGCATGTAGACACCGCTGGCGATGAGGATCGACAGGATCAGGACATCCATGGCGACTCAACCCTTGGGCGGCTGGGGCCAGGGGCGCTGGGGCGCGCGGATCAGCTCGAAGGCGTGCGCAACCTGCAGCACCCCGAGGTCGTCGAAGCGCACGCCCGCAATCTGCAGGCCGATGGGCAGGCCGGCTTCGGTGTAGCCGCAGTTGACCGATGCGGCCGGCTGCTCGGACATGTTGAATGGCACGGTAAAGCCGATGTGCTCCAGCGGGCGCAGCGGGTCGTTGGTGGGCGAGGGCAGCTCGGCCTGGAAGGCGACGTTGGGCGCCACCGGCGAGATCACGTAGTCGAACGCGTTGCAGGCCTTGACGGCGGCCACGCGGGTGAGGTGGAACTGCTGGCTGGCGTTGAACACCGCTGTGCCCGACATGCCTTCGGCGCTGTCGGCCCAGGCGCGGATGTAGGGCAGCACCTTCTCGCGCCTCACGGCAGGCAGGGCCTGCAGGTCGGTGAAGGAGCGCATGCGCCAGAAGTGGTCCATGCCGTCGAGCATGGCCTGCGTCATGAAGGGCTGCATGGGCACGATGGTGGCACCGGCGGCCTCCATCAGGCGCGCGGCGTTTTCCACGGCGGCGCGCACCTCGGGCTCCACGGGCAGGCCGCAGCCAGCGTCCAGCAGCAGGCCGATGCGCAGGCCGCGCAAGCGCTCGCTGCCCTGGTCGAACTGGTTCCAGGCGATGTCCTGTGCGGGCAGGCCCATGCTGTCGCGGGCATCGGGCTGGCTGAGCACCTGCATCATCAGCGCGGCATCGGCCACGGTGCGCGTCATGGGGCCGGCGGCGCGGCCGGTATAGGGCGGGTCGATGGGGATGCGGCCCAGGCTGGGCTTGAGGCTGAAGATGCCGCACCAGCTGGCCGGCAGGCGCAGCGAGCCGCCGATGTCGGTGCCGATGTGCAGCGGGCCATAGCCGGCTGCAGCGGCGGCGCCACCGCCGGCGCTGGAGCCACCCGGGCCCTTGCTCAAATCCCAGGGGTTGCGCGCCAGCGGGTGAAAGCTCGACAGCCCCGAGGAGAGCATGCCGTAGTCGGGCATGGTGGTCTTGGACACGATGACGGCACCGGCTTCGCGCATGCGCGCGGCGGGGGGCGCATCGGCTGCGGCGGGCACCAGGTCCACCGCGGCCGTGCCGGCCGGCAACGGGTCACCCCGGGTGGCGATGTTTTCCTTGATGGTGGCGGGCACGCCGTCGAGCAGGCCCATGGGCTCGCCGCGCTTCCAGCGGGCCTCGGACGCACGGGCCTGCTCCAGCGCCGCCTCGGGGCGCAGCAGATAGGTGGCCTTGATGTGGGGCTCCCACGCATCGATGTGTTTGAGCACGGCCTCGGTGACCTCGACGGGGGACAGCGTGCGCTGGCGGTAGGCAGCGAGCAGGGCGTGGGCGGGCAGGTCGTGGAGGTCACTCATGGCAGGTGGCTGGGCAGGAGGGGAGGGCGCGGGGCGGCTGGGAAGGCACGCCAGGAGCGGTCAGCAAAAAATGAAGCAGGCGAGGTGCACGGCACCAGGCCCCGGAGCGCAGCAGGGGCTCTTGCGAGCCCCTGCCAAGCCTGGGTTGCCCGGGCAGTGCGTGCCACCGGGCAACCATCTTACGGTCTCTCAGGACCAGGAAAGTGACGAGATGTCGTTCACGAACACCGGCATGTCTTTCCAAAGGCCCTTGAGGTTCTTGTTGGCCACCGTGATCCACTGGTTCGAGTACAGGAAGGCGTGCACGGAGTCCTGCGCCAGCAGGCGCTGCGCGTCGCCGAGCAGGCGCGAGCGGTCGGCCGGGCGGGCAGCGTTCTTGATCTGGTTGAAGATCTCGTTGAACTTGGGCGAGTTGTAGGCCCAGTAGTAGTCGGGCTTGGCGAAATTGCCCAGGTCGAACGGCTCCACGTGCGAGATGATGGTCAGGTCGTAGTTCTTGCTGCCGTAGGTGCCGCTGAGCCACTGCGCCCATTCCACGTTCTGCAGCTTGGCGACGATGCCGATCTTGGCCAACTGCGCTGCAATCACCTCGCCGCCCTGGCGCGCGTAGGGGGTGGGGGGCAGCGTCATGGTCAGCTCCAGCGGCGTCTTCACGCCGGCCTCGGCCAGCAGCTTCTTGGCCTTTTCCACGTCGTAGGGGTTCACGCCCGTGGTGTCCACGTAGCCGAAGGCGCCGGGCACGTAGTGGCTGCCGATGGGCGCGCCATAGCCGTCGGCCGCGCCTTCGATCACGGCCTTGCGGTCCACAGCGGCAGCGATGGCGCGGCGCACGCGCACGTCATCCAGCGGCTTCTTACCGTTGTTGATGGCCAGGATGGTCTTGGCGCGCGAGCCGCTGACCACCACCTGGAAGCGCGGGTTGGCCTTGAACTGGCTCACGCTGCGGGGCGTGACACGCGGGAAGGCATCCACATCGCCTGCCAGCAGTGCGGCGACCTGGGCGGCCGGATCGGAGATGAAGCGGAACGTGGCGCGCTTGATCTTGATGCTGGCCGGGGCGCGGAAACCGGCCCAGGCTGCCAGCACGACGGAGGAGCCCTTGTTCCATGCGTTCAGCTGGTAGGGGCCGGTGCCCACGGGCTTGGTGGCATTGCCATCGGCGCTCTTGGGCTCGACGATGATGGACGTGGCCTGGCCCAGGATGAACAGCAGGTCGGGGTCGATGTCCTTGTTGAGCAGCACCACGGTGTAGTCGTCCACCACCTGCGTGGTGAGGTTGGCGAAGGTGCGCTTGTCCTTGTTGGTGCTTTTCTCGCCGCCTGCGCGGTCATAGGAGAACTTCACGGCGGCAGCGTTGAAGGGCTCGCCGTTCTGGAAGGTGACGCCGCGGCGCAGCTTGAAGGTGTAGGTCTTGAGGTCGGGCGAGACTTCCCAGCTTTCGGCCAGCATCGGCGAGACACTGCCATCGGCATTGATCTTGGTGAGCGTCTCGAAGATGTTGTACTGCACTATCTCGGCGATGGCCGAGGCGGCGCCGGCCGTCGGGTCCAGCCCTGGCGGCTCCAGCGTCATGGCCAGCACCACGGCGTCCTTGCGGCCCTGGGCGAGGGCGCCGAACGGGGTGGCGAGGGGCACGGTGGCGATGGCGCCAGTGGCAAGAACGGTACGGCGGTTCAGCATGTTCGGACTCTCCAGACAAAAAACTGACGAAGACCCCGGTGCAATTTGTTACCGGGGAGCACGGAAGCTTTGTACACCATTGGTGGCGCTTGTGGTTATGCGGTTTTCGCGGCTGCGGCCGCAGCGGCGCGTCGGGCACGCGCGCGGCCGGGCTGCACCTGGGGCACGGCGCCCACCAGCGAGCGGGTATAGGGGTGCTGCGCATTGCGAAACAGCTCGGCCGGCGAGCCGCGCTCGACGATGCGCCCCTGGTAGAGCACCACCACTTCGTCACACAGGTGGTTGACCACTGCCAGGTCGTGGCTGATGAGCATGTAGGTGATGCCGAACTGCTGCTGCAGGTCCTGCATCAGGTTGAGCACCTGGGCCTGAACCGAGACGTCGAGCGCGCTCACCGGCTCGTCGGCCACGATGAGCCGCGGGCGCGTGATGAGGGCGCGTGCGATGGCGATGCGCTGGCGCTGCCCACCCGAGAACTCGTGCGGGTATTTCCCGAGGTCGTTGGTGCGCAGGCCCACCTGCGCGAGCACCTGGCCGGCCTGCTCACGCTGCTCTGTGCGGCTGGTCTCGCCCTGGGCCTGCAGCGGCTCGGTGACGATGCGCTCCACCGTCTGGCGCGGGTCAAGCGAGCCATAGGGGTCCTGGAACACCATCTGGAAGTCGCGCCGCGCCTGGCGCAGCTCGGCCGGCGCCAGCGTGTGCAGGTTGCGCCCGAGCAGGTGCACCGTGCCGGCGGTGGGTGCATCGAGCGCCATGACCGTGCGCGCCAGGGTGGACTTGCCCGAGCCCGATTCGCCCACGATGCCCAGGCTGCGGCCCGAGGCGATGGAAAAGCTCACGCCGTTGACGGCATGCACCTTGCCCCGTGGCTTGAAGAGGTGCTCGCGCGGCAGGGTGTATTCGCGCACCAGGTCCGTGACCTGGAGCAGGGCGGTATCGGCGCTGGCCGGTGCCTGGGGCTGGTTGCTGCTCATGCGGCCACCTCGACGACCTGGATTGCCTGCTGCGCGCTCAGCGCCTGGGCGATGGCGTCGCGGCGCAGGCAGCGCACCTCGTGGTCTCCATCGGCATCGGTGGCCACCAGGGTGGCTGGGGGGCGTTCATGGTGGCAGGCATCCACGGTGTAGCTGCAGCGGCCGGCAAAGGGACAGCCGGCAGGCAGGTCCACCAGTTCAGGCACCGTGCCGGCAATGGTGGACAGGCGCGGGCGCTGGCCCGGCGCATGCACCGCGCCCAGGTGCGGGCGGGCGGCGAACAGGCCGCGCGTGTAGGGGTGTGCCATGGCCGAGAACACCGAAGCGGTGGAGCCGCTCTCGACCACGCTGCCGCCGTACATGACCATCATGCGGTCCACGTTCTGCGAGATCACGCCGAGGTCGTGCGAGATCAGGATCAGGGCCATGTTGCGCTCGGCCACCAGGTCGCTGATGAGGTCCAGGATCTGCTGCTGGATGGTCACGTCCAGTGCGGTGGTGGGCTCGTCGGCAATCAGCAGGTCGGGCCCGCAGGCCAGGGCCATGGCGATGGTGATGCGCTGGCGCTGCCCGCCCGAGAACTGGTGCGGATAGGCATCGAAGCGCTGGGCCGCATTGGGGATGCCCACGCGGTCGAGCAGGGATATCGCCTCCTTGCGGGCGTCCGCAGCACCCATGCCGCGGTGCAGGCGCAGCGGCTCGGCCACCTGGCGGCCGATGCTGTGCACGGGGTTCAGGGCCGTCATGGGCTCCTGGAACACCATGCCGATGCGGTTGCCGCGCATGCGGCACATCTGTGCATCCGTGCGGCCCACGAGCTCCTCGCCGTCGAAACGGATGCTGCCGCTGACCTGGGCGCTGTCGGGCAGCAGGCCCATGAGCGACATGGCGGTGATGGACTTGCCGCAGCCCGATTCACCGATCAGGCCCAGGGTTTCGCCGCGCTCCAGGGCAAAACTCACGCCGCGCACGGCGTCGGCAGGGCCCCGGTGGGTCTGCAGGCGGATCTGCAGGTTGGAGACTTCAAGCAAGGGCATGGCAGAAGGTCGTCTTCATCGTTTGCGAGAGAGGCGCGGGTCCAGCAGATCGCGCAGGCCGTCGCCCAGCAGGTTCAGGCCCAGCACGGCGAAGGCGATGGCCAGGCCCGGCCACACGGCCAGCAGCGGCGCCTGGAACATCAGCGTCTGCGCCTCGCTGAGCATGCGGCCCCAAGAAGGCTGGGGCGGCTGCGTGCCCAGTCCCAGGTAGGACAGGGCGGCCTCGGCCAGGATGGCGATGGCGAACTGGATGGTGGCCTGCACGATCAGCACCGACAGGATGTTGGGCAGCACGTGTTCGAGGGTGATGCGCCAGCTGCCCTTGCCGCAGGCGCGCGCGGCCAGGATGTACTCGCGCGACCACACGGCGTTGGCCGAGGCGCGCGTGACGCGCGCAAAGGTCGGTATGTTGAAGATGCCGATGGCGATGATGGAGTTGACGATGCCCGCACCGAACACCGCCGTCATCATGATCGCCGAGAGGATGGCCGGGAAGGCGAAGGTGAAGTCCGCCAGCCGCATGATGAGCTCCTCCACCCAGCCGCGCTTGGCTGCGGCCAGCAGACCGAGCGCCGTGCCGATGGACAGGCCGATGCCGACCGCGATCACACCCACCAGGATGGAGTTGCGCGCGCCTACCAGCAGCAGCGAGGCCACGTCGCGCCCGAAGGCATCGGTGCCCAGCCAGTGGGCCAGGGTGGGGGATTGCAGCTTGCCGGGCAGGTCCATCTCGTAAGGGGACCAGGGGGTCCAGACCAGGGAGAGCCCGGCGGCGACGAGCAGCAGCAGCGACAGCACGGCGCCGATGACGAAGCTGCGGTGGCGCAGTGCGCGGTGCCACCAGCCGGGCGGCGGCGTGCCGGCGGGCCGGATGGAAGGAGTGGAAGGAGTGGAAGGAACGGCGCTCATGGGGTTCGGGGTGTCGTTCAGATATCGCTGGCTTTGACGCGGGGATCGATCACTGCGTAGAGGATGTCCACCACGAAGTTCACGATGACCACCATGGCCGCCAGCAGCATCACGCAGTTGCGCACCACGATCAGATCGCGGTTGGAGATGGACTGGAAGATCAGCCGCCCCAGGCCCGGCAGGTAGAACACGTTCTCCACCACGATGGTGCCGGCCAGCAGGTTGGCGAACTGCAGCCCCATCACTGTGATCACCGGGATCATGGCATTGCGCAGCACATGGCCCCAGAGCGCGGCGCGCTGCGAAAGGCCTTTGGCGCGCGCCGTGCGCACGAAGTCCTCGCGCAGCACCTCGAGCACGGCCGAGCGCGTGATGCGCGCCAGAATGGCCGCCTGCACCACGGCCAGCGCGATGGCGGGTAGCAGCAGGGCCTTGAGCGCGTCGAGCGGGCTGCCGCCGGCATCTTCCGTCCACCCCGGGAAGCCCCCGGCCGAGAACCACTGCAGCTTGACCGAGAACAGCAGGATCAGCAGGATGGCGAACCAGAAATTGGGGATGGCGATGCCGATCTGCGCCAGGCCCATCACGCCCACGTCGCCCACCTTGTTGTGGCGCGAGGCCGCGTACACGCCCGCGATGAGCGCCAGCACCGTGGTGATCACCATGGCCATCAGCGCCAGCGGCACGGTGAGGGCCAGGCGTTCGAGCACCAGTTCCAGCACCGGCGTGCTGTAGGCGTAGCTGTTGCCCATGTCGCCCACCACCAGGCCGCTGACCCACTCCCAGTAGCGCTGCATGGCCGGCTGGTCCAGCCCCAGCTTGGTGGCCAGCGCCGCCACGGCCTCGGGCGAGGCGTCTGGCCCCATGAGCATCTGCGCCGCATTGCCAGGCAGGATCTCCAGCACCAGGAAGACGACGATGGAGGCGCCGATCAGCGTGGCCAGGAGCGTGATGAACCGCTTGAGAAAGAACAGTCCCATGGTGGGGTGTCGTGTGGGTAATGGTGGTTGTGCGTGGCGCCCTGGGCGGTGAATTCCCTGGCGTCACAATTAATGTGTATACACAGCATAACGGCAAAAACACCCCGCCGGCGGTGTTGTGTTGTGGTGTGGCTCGCAAGGTACATGCCCGGACCCACGATAATGTGCACCATGAAGCGCGCACTGTCTCCTCTTGTCGTGACCGCACCCCGCGTGCAGGGAGGCGTGCCATGGCGCTGATGATCACCGACGAGTGCATCAACTGCGACGTCTGCGAGCCGGAATGCCCGAACGACGCGATCTACCTGGGCCAGGAGATCTATGAGATTGATCCGCGCAAGTGCACCGAGTGCGTAGGGCATTTCGACGAGCCCCAGTGCGTGCAGGTCTGCCCCGTGGCCTGCATCCCCGTGAATCCGCAGCACGTGGAGACCCGCGAGACGCTGTGGCAGAAGTTCCAGCGGTTGCAGGCCCCTGCCCAGAACTGATATCTGTCAGCTGGCTGCGTCGGGCTGCTTGGCGGCAGCCGGTGGGGTGATGGTGGCAGCGCCCAGCTCGGGCGGGCGGGGCGGCTTGGGGCGCGGCGGCTTGACGGTGTGGATCAGCAGCGTGGCCTTGTCCATCTCGCCGGCCAGCATCGCCGGGTAGGCCTTGACCGAGTGGGTGATGCTGTCCTCGATCAGCGTGCGCTGGTCGGGCGCAGGTTTTTTGAGCACCCAGTTGGCCACTTCCGACTTCACGCCTGGGTGGCCGATGCCGACGCGCAGGCGCCAGTAGTCTGCCGAGCCCAGTTGCGCATGGATGTCGCGCAGCCCGTTGTGCCCCGCATGGCTGCCGCCGCGCTTGAGCTTGACCTGGCCCGGGGGGATGTCGAGTTCGTCATGCACCACCAGGACCTCTTCGGGCGCGATCTTGAAGAAGCGCGCGAGCGATGCCACGGACTTGCCCGACAGGTTCATGAAGGTCTGGGGCTGCAGCAGCCACACGCTCTGACCGTGCACGGTGGCCCGGGCGGCCAGGCCGTGGTAGGAGCGTTCCGGGACCAGATTCACCTTCAATTCGCGCGCGAGGGCGTCGATCCACCAGAAGCCGGCGTTGTGGCGGGTGGCTTCGTAATCGGGGCCTGGGTTGCCCAGGCCTACAAACAGCTTGATCATGGGGGGATTATCGGTGGCTTGCCGCGTGGGTTTTGTTGACTGTAGTTGCTGCGTGCCGTGGTTGAGGGCGGGAGCCGGGTCTCGGCCCGGCGGCCGAGGTACCTTTCTTTGAGTCGCCAAAGAAAGGTACCCCAAAGAAAGGCGACCCCGCTGCCCGTGTCCCCACTCGCCTGGCGGCGAGCGGGGCAGCCTGCGATGCTCGGTCCTGGGGTGACGCCGAAGAACTTCCTGCGCTCCCTCTGCGAGGCAGCTCCGGTCAAACAGCTTCGGCGAGCCAGATGACGATGCGCGTGTCCTTCGGCACGCGCCCACCCCAGGCCCTGCGCTTCTCGGCACGGTCAGAAGGGGGTGGGAACGGGCTCCAGTCGGGCCATTGCTTCGCTCGGCCTGTGGTCCTTCGCTGCGCTCGGCTCGCCAGAGCGCTCACCGAACACGTCGGCAGCGCGCAGCGCGTAACCGACACCCGGCGCAGCTGCGAAGCAGCAGCCGTGTTTGTCCCCGCTCCCCACCCCTGCTGGCTGCGCCGAGAAGCGCAGGGCCTGGGGTGGGTGCGTGTGCCGTAGGACACACGCACTTCGTGATCTGGCTTGCCGCAGCTGTTTGAGCGGAGTTCGAAGAACGCAGCGAGTTCTGCGGCACCACCCCAGGACCGAGCATCGCAGGTTGCCCGTAGCGAAGCGCAGGGACGCAGACTGGGGGTCGCCTTTTCTTGGCCCACCTTCTTTTGGCGACGCAAAAGAAGGTGGGTGCGCCGCCGGGCGCACATCCCGGCCTCCGCCCTCAATCCAGGCACAGTGCAACCACTGCAACCACTGCAACCAACTAACCAACCCAAGCAGAAGCACAAAACAAAAACGGCCCACCGAAGTGAGCCGTTCTTGTTGCTGGAAGCAGCGCCACCAGGGCAACGCTGATCCGGACAGGAAAAAGCCAAGAATTACTTCTTGCCCTTGCCCTTGCCCTTGGCATCCGCTGCAGGAGCGGCTTCCACAGGCGTCTCGACAACCACGACCGGGTTGGTCACGGAGACCAGCACGGGATTGTTCTGGCCACCGCGGATCACGGGGGTCACGCCCTTTGGCAGCTTGATGCTCTTGAGGTGCAGCGAAGCACCCTTTTCGAGCGTGGACAGGTCCACGGCGATGAACTCAGGCAGGTCCGAAGGCATGCAGGTCACGTCGAGTTCGTTCACGACGGGGTTCACCAGGCAGTTGTCGACCTTGACAGCCTTGGACTCTTCAGCGCCGCTGTAGTGCAGTGGCACCTTCATGTGCAGCTTGGTCTTGGCATCCACACGCTGGAAGTCGATGTGCAGCACGAGTTGCTTGTAGGGGTGGTATTGCACGTCACGCAGCAGAACCTTGCTGGTGGCGCCGGCCACTTCCATGTCCAGCACGCTGGAGTGGAAGGCTTCCTTCTTGAGGGCGTGCCACAGTGCGTTGTGGTCGATCTCGATCAGTTGGGGTTCGGCAGTACCGCCGTAGACGATGCCAGGCGTCTTGCCCGAATTGCGCAGACGGCGGCTCGCACCCGTACCTTGCTTGGCGCGCTCAAAAGCGACGAAGTTCATAACTAGCTCCTGAAAAGGACAGACCGCGACCAGTCTTGCCCTGTTTTAAAAAGGCCTGCTTTGCCCCAGGGGGTGGGCAGGCCACATTGCGTTCCCAAACCAACGGACAAGCCTCCCGAAGGAGGCTTGATGTCAACCATCTTGCAAAGCCGAGGGCCTCTTGCGAGCCCCGGGGCATGTCAGAACAGGTTGTCCTGGTCCGAGAACAGACTCATCACCGACTCGCCCTTGGCAATGCGCTGGATCGTTTCGGCGATCAGCGGGGCCACGGAGAGCTGGCGGATTTTTGCGCATCCCTTGGCGTTGTCGTTCAAGGGAATCGTGTTGGTCACCACCACTTCATCAAGGGCCGAGCCCTTGGCGATGCGTTCGATGGCGGGACCCGAGAAAATGGGGTGCGTGCAGTAGGCGTACACCTTCTTGGCGCCACGCTCCTTGAGCACCTCGGCGGCCTTCACCAGCGTGCCGGCGGTGTCGATCATGTCATCCATGATCACGCAGTTGCGGCCTTCGATCTCGCCGATCACGTGCATGACTTCGGACACGTTGGCCTTGGGGCGGCGCTTGTCGATGATGGCCAGATCGCAGTTGAGCTGTTTGGCCAGCGCACGGGCGCGCACCACGCCGCCGACATCGGGCGAGACCACGATCAGGTCTTCGTAATTCTTCTGGCGCAGGTCGCCCAGCAGCACGGGCGATGCGTAGATGTTGTCCACCGGGATGTCGAAGAAACCCTGGATCTGGTCGGCATGCAGGTCCATGGTCAGCACGCGGGCCACACCCACGGCCTGCAGCATGTTGGCCACCACCTTGGCGGTGATGGGCACGCGCGACGAGCGGGGGCGGCGGTCCTGGCGGGCGTAGCCGAAGTAGGGTATCACGGCGCTGATGCGCTCTGCCGATGCACGCTTGAGCGCATCGACCATGATCAGCAGTTCCATCAGGTTTTCGTTGGTCGGGGCGCAGGTGGACTGCACCACGAACACATCGCGCGCACGCACGTTCTGCTTGATCTCGACGGTCACTTCACCGTCTGAGAACCGGCCCACATCGGCAGCGCCGAGGGTGGTCCCGAGGTGTTGGGCAATTTCAGCTGCCATGCCAGGATTGGCATTGCCGGTGAATACCATGAAGTCGGGTTGATTGCCTTGCATGAGCGTCCCAGCGGTCTGAAAAAAAAGCCCGTACTACGCGAGTAGATATTTGGCAGGGGAAGAAGGATTCGAACCTTCGCATGCCGGAATCAAAATCCGGTGCCTTAACCAGCTTGGCGACTCCCCTACACGGGTCAACTGCTGAAAGCAGCTAACCGAAATTCTCGTCTGATGCCCACCCTGCCAGAGGATGAACCATCAAATTGTCACATGCCTTGATCTGCCAGTCGCCGGGGGCGCCTTGAAGATCCATCGCATGTGGCATTTGTGCAAACACAGCACTTCCTGAGCCTGTCATCCTGGGTCGCATCCCGCGCTGCGAAAGCCACGAAAGGGCTTGCGTAACATCGGGGCACAGTGCCTCGGCAACTGGCTGCAGATCGTTTCGACCGAAGTCAAAGTGTGTTGCAGCAAAGCCTAAGATTGTAGCACAGCCAGAATCACGTTTCAAACTCGACGAAGAAAAAATTGCTTTTGTCTCCAATCCTGCTGCGGGCTTGACGACCGCGAAGCGTGCTTGCGGAAGTTGCTGTGCATTCTCAAGCGGCGTGATTGTCTCACCAATTCCTTCGACAAAAGCGTTCGTGCCGCATAAAAAAAACGGAACGTCTGCGCCAAGGGCCAGGCCGATCTTCTGCAGCGCCTGGCGCGACAGGTTCAGGCCCCACAGCCGGTTCAGGGCCAGCAGCGTGCTGGCTGCGTCCGACGAGCCCCCGCCCATGCCGGCCTGCGCGGGGATGCGCTTGGTGATGCCGATGTGCGCGCCCTCGGTGCAGCCCGTGGCCGCCTGCAGGGCGTGCGCTGCGCGCAGCACCAGGTCCATCTCGGGCAGGGCCGGGCCCAGGTCTTCGCGGCTCAGGGCGCCGCCTGCGCGGCGCTCGAAGTGCAGGGTGTCGCACCAGTCGATGAGCATGAACACCGACTGCAGCAGGTGGTAGCCATCGGCGCGCCGCCCTGTGATGTGCAGAAACAGATTGAGCTTGGCCGGAGCCGGTACGTCGTACAGCGCGTGCATGGAAAAAAGGGGGCAGGGGGCGGCTCAGCGGCTGAAGGCGATGCGCAGCGTGGCTTCGGGTGCGGGGTCGTGGCGCCGGGCCACCAGCCGGCCGCCGGCGCTGCCCGAGAGGTCGGCCTGCCAGCCGGTGGCGGTGGCCTGGTTGCCATTGAGCCATTCGAAGATGGCAGCAACCGGGATGGCCGTGCCGGTGGCCTGGCGCAGCAATTCGTCGAGCGAGGTGGACTCGCGGGTTTCCTGCCCGGTGGTGAGCTGCGCGCGCCCCGCTTCCCACTGCAGCCGCGCCAGCGTGTTGCCCAGCGGGCTGGTGAGCACCAGCTCGCCCTTGTCGGGATTGCCCTGCAGGTCGAACAGCGAGGAGAACGATTGCGATGCCTGGCCTTCCACCTGCAGCGACAGGCGGCCCGACCACGATGCGGTGCCGGACTCGGCCGCCCGGGGCGGCTGGGCGCAGCCTGTGAGCCACAGCGTGCAGGCCAGGGCCAGCCATGCCATCCATTGGCGCAGCGCAAAGGGGTTGCCATTGCCGGCAAGGAGCCGCATCAGGGCTTCGCCCCCAGGCGCTTCAAGGTGTCCTTGAGGCTGTCGTTTTCGGGGTTCAGGCGCAGGCCTTCGCGCCAGATGCCCAGGGCCTTGTCGCGCTCGCCCATGCTCCAGACCACTTCACCCAGGTGGGCGGCGATCTCGGCGTCGGGCCGGGACTTGAACGCGGTTTCGAGCAGGCTGCGCGCCTTGGCCTTGTTGCCCATGCGGAACTCCACCCAGCCCAGGCTGTCGGTGATGAAGGGGTCGCCCGGTGCCAGCTCCAGGGCCTTGGCGATCAATTGCCGGGCCTCGGGCAGGCGCTGGCCGCGCTCGGCCAGCGAATAGCCCAGCGCGTTGTAGGCGTGGTGGTAGTCCGGCTGGCGCGCAATGATCTGGCGCAGCAGTTTTTCCATGGTGTCGAACTGGCCGACCTTCTCGGCCAGCATGGCCTGGTCGTACAGCAGTTCGCCGTCTTCCGGGGCCAGGGCCACGAGCTCGGTCTGAACCTCGTAGGCTTCCTTGAACAGGCGCTGGTCGCGCAGCAGCTGTACTTCGGCCAGCAGCTTCATGCGCTTGTCGTCCTCGGTCACGCCGGGCAGGGCGCGCAGCAACGCGCGGGCCTCGGCG
The DNA here is from genome assembly GCF_964253575.1 of Acidovorax sp. LjRoot118. NCBI lineage: Bacteria > Pseudomonadati > Pseudomonadota > Betaproteobacteria > Burkholderiales > Comamonadaceae > Acidovorax > Acidovorax sp. LjRoot118. The sequence goes on along the minus strand of NZ_CAXURB020000001.1, from coordinate 5,012,758 downwards.
ATCTTGCCTTGCTTGGCCAGCAGTGAGGCGCGGCGGCTTTGCGCGCTGAACAGCTCGCTCGAATTCTCGATGCGCGCCAGCCAGCCCTCGGCGCCCGCGAAATCGCCCTTCTTCTCGGCGATCTGCGCGTACAGGAGGTAGGCCTGGTTGAGGCTGCGCTGGCGTGCTTCCCTGTTGATGTCCGGGCCCTCGATGAGCGTCAGGAAGCGTTTGAGCGAGGTTTCGGACAGGTCCAGCCGGTTGTCCTGCAACTGCAGCGTGGCCAGCACCAGCCAGGGCTCGGGCAGGTCCGGCTTGGCGCGGGTCACGGCTTCGAGCTGGACCTTGGCCTCGGCGTACTTCTGCTGGCCGAGCAGTACGCGCGAGTAGGCCATCTGCATCTCAGGCGTGGCCTGCGGCTGGCTGGCGAAATAACGGGCCACCAGCGCTTCCCCTTCGGGCACGCTCTCTTCCTGCAGCTCCATGCCCAGCCGGGCGGGACCTTCGCTGGTGGGGTCCAGGTCCTGGGCGGCACGGGCGCTGGCCAGCGCGCCGGTCTTGTCGCCGGCAGCCAGGCGCACACGCCCGATGGCAATGTGCGCGGCTGCCGCATTGGCTGGCTTGGCCAGCTCGTCTGCCAGGGCCTGCTCGACCACCTTGGCGGCCAGTGGCTTGTCGCTGGCACGGGCGAACATCTGGGGCACGATGCCCAAGATGGCGGGTTTGGCCTGGACGGGGGCCTGGGCCAGTTCCTGGCGCAGCAGTTCCGGGGTTTCGCCGATGCGGTTCAGGGCGATCAGTATCTGCAGCACATAGCGGTTGGCCTCGCGCGAGTCCGGCTGGGCTTCGCGCCAGGCCTTGGCGGCTAACAGTGCGTGGTCGCCCGCGCGTGCCTGCAAGGCCATGTCGGCGGCCCGCTGGTAAAGCTGGGGGTTGTTGGTGCGCCGCGCCGCTTCCAGCATGAGGGCATAGCCTGTGCCTGCCTCGCCGGTGCGGGCATTGATCTCGCCCATGAGGATTTCATAGAACAATTCTGCGTCCAGCGCAGGGTTGCTGCTGGGGGCATCATCGGGCGCCGGCTCGGCCGCCTGTGGCGCCGCAACGCCGGGTTGCTGGGCAAGGCCTGCCGTGGTTACTGCTGCAAGAGCAAGTGTCAGGACGGCATACCGAAAGTAGTTTGAAGGCACCATCGACCCATAATAATCCATGCATGACAACCTGTTTGTGAGGGCTTTGGATGCCTGAGTTGCCCGAAGTGGAAGTAACGCGGCGCAGTTTTGCGCAGGCCATCGCTGGCGCCCAGGTCACCGCCGTGCGCATGGGCAAGCCGCTGCGCTGGCCGTTGGGGGGCGATGGCGGTGCCTTGGTCGGGCGCAGTGTCTCTGGCGTGCGCCGCCGGGGCAAGTACCTGCTGGTGGACCTGGATCAGGGGGTGCTGCTGGTGCACCTGGGCATGTCCGGCAGCCTTCGGTTTGCGCAGGGCCTGCCGCCGCCGGGGCCCCATGACCATTTCGACCTGGTCACCACCCAGGGCACCTTGCGCCTGCACGACCCCCGTCGCTTCGGCGCGGTGGTGCACGCAGCGGGCGAGGCCGACCCGGTGGCGGCCAAGCTGCTCGGCGGCCTCGGCATGGAGCCCCTGTCCGACGATTTCTCCCTGGATGCCTTCAGCCGCGGCATCAAGGCCAGCCGCGTGCCCATTAAGCAGATGCTGCTCGGGGGCAAGGTCGTGGTGGGGGTCGGCAACATCTATGCGTCGGAGGTACTGTTTCTGTCGGGTATTCGCCCGCAGACACCGTCGGCACGCATTGGCCCGGCCAGAATGGGACGGCTGCATGCAGCCATACGGCAGGTGCTGGAGCGTGCCGTGGAGTTGGGCGGCAGCACGCTCAAGGATTTTTCCAACGCCGACGGCGCCTATGGCAGCTACCAGGCCCATGCCAACGTGTACGGGCGCGAGGGCGCGCCCTGCAAGGTCTGCGGCACGCCCATCAAGGCGCTTCGCCAGGGCCAGCGCAGCAGCTATTTCTGCCCACGCTGCCAGCGGGCATGACAGGGGCAGGCACCGTGCCGGCCGGTTGCCGCTTGTGCGTAAAAATGGCCCGGCCTGGCCGGGGTGGTACATAAGCACCATCCACAGCTATGGCTGGCGCGCAGTCGATGCTATATTTTGTTTGTTCAGAAACAGTCGTTATCGAACGCCGGGAGCAAAGTGGGACCTTCATTCAACGAGCAGTTTGACCAGCATGGCGCGTGGAGACGTGCGTTCGCTCAGCAGCTCAAGCAGCTGGCCGAGTGGATGTCCTCCCACGAGCTGATGGACGCGTCCGTCCAGGAGCGACTGCAGCGCCTGGAGAGTCAGGTCCGCACCGACAAGGTGATGGTTGCGTTCGTTGCCGAGTTCTCGCGCGGCAAGTCCGAGTTGATCAACGCGATTTTCTTCGCCGACTATGGCCGACGCATCATGCCCGCCAGCGCGGGGCGCACCACCATGTGCCCCACCGAGCTGGGCTACGACGCCGAGTTCGCCCCCAGCCTGCGCCTCTTGCCCATCGAGACACGCCTGCAGATGCACGGCCTGGCCGAATGGCGCATGCGGCCCGATCGCTGGCACGAGATCCCGCTGGATGTAAACGACGCCGACCAGATCGCCAAGGCCCTCGAAAAGGTGGCCGAAGTGCGCCGCGTGAGCCTGGACAACGCCCGCGCGCTGGGTTTCTGGCACGACGATCTGGTGGACGAGAACCCGATCCCCGATGCCAATGGCCTGGTCGAGGTGCCCATGTGGCGCCACGCCATCATCAACATTCCCCACCCCCTGCTCAAGCAGGGGCTGGTGATATTGGACACTCCGGGCCTGAACGCCGTGGGGGCCGAGCCCGAGCTCACCGTGAACCTGATTCCCCAGGCCCATGCGGTGGTGTTCATCCTGAGCGCCGACACCGGGGTGACCCGCTCGGACCTGTCCATCTGGCGCGAGCACCTGGCCACCTCGGCCGAGAGCATGGACGCCCGCCTGGTCGTGCTCAACAAGATCGATACCCTGTGGGACACGCTCAACTCCGCCGAACAGATCCAGGCGCAGATGGACCGCCAGCGCAGCACGGCCGCCGAGATGCTGGGCGTGGCGGTGGAGAAGGTGGTGCCTGTTTCCGCGCAGAAGGGCCTGGTCGCCAAGATCACCGCCGACGACCTGCTGCTGGAGACCAGCGGCCTGCCCGTGCTCGAAGAAGTGCTGGCCAAGGGCATCATGGGCCAGCGCCAGGCCATCCTGCGGGCGGCCGTGGCCACGGGCGTGGCCGGCCTGCGCGCCGAGACGGCGCGTGTCATCAACATCCGCCGGCGCGACCTGGACGACCAGATGGCTGAGCTGCGCAGCCTGCGCGGCAAGAATGCATCGGTCATCGAATCCATGCGCCAGCGCATCGAGCAGGAGCAGCACGAGTTCGACCTCTCCGCCTCCAAGATCCAGGCCGTGCGCGCCGTGCACCTGAAGCTCTTGCGCGATGTGTTCCAGCAACTGGGCTCCAAGGCCCTCAAGGTGGAACTGGCCGAGCTGGCGCAACTGCTGCAGCAAAAGGGCCTCAAGCTCGGCGTGAAGAAGATCTACGTGCAGACCTTCGACAAGCTGCGCGGCACGCTGGACAAGGCCCAGGCCTCGGGCACCGAGATCCAGGCCATGCTGGGTGGCACCTTCCGCCAGCTCAACGCCGAGTTCGGTTTCTCGCTGCAGGTGCCGCCGCCGCCGCAGCTGGAGCATTTTGCGCACGACCTGTCGCAGATCGAGCAAAGCCACCTGCAGTACCTGGGCCTGGGCAACTCGCTCAAGCTGGCCCAGCCCGAGTTTTCCGAGCGCCTGGTGCGTGCCCTGGCCATGCGCCTGCGCACCGTGTACGAGTCCGCCGCCAACGACCTGGAGCTGTGGAGCAAGTCCGCCACAGCGCAGCTCGATGCGCAACTGCGCGAGCGGCGCCGCAGCTTCGCCCGCCGCATGGAGGCGGTGGACCGCATCCAGCAGGCCGCCAGCGGCTTGGTGGAGCGCATCGCCGAGATCGAGCAGGGCGAGGGTGAACTCATCCAGCTGGAGCACCGCCTGCAGGAGCTGACCTCGCAGCTGATTGCGCCACCGGACGCCGAGCAGGCCGCCGCCGAAGAGTCCCCCGTGGACGTGGCCCTGCCGCTTTGATGAACGCGCGGGTGGATGGGGTGGCCCAGCGCGTGGTGCGCTGGCAGGCGTCGGCCGGGCGCAACCACCTGCCCTGGCAGAACACGCGCGACCCCTACCGGGTCTGGCTGTCCGAGATCATGCTGCAGCAGACCCAGGTGAGCACCGTGTTGGGCTACTACGCCCGCTTCCTCGAAAAATTTCCCAACGTGCAAGCCCTGGCTGCGGCCCCGCAGGACGAGGTCATGGGCCTGTGGAGCGGCCTCGGTTATTACAGCCGGGCGCGCAACCTGCATGCCTGCGCCCAGGCCGTGGCGAACCTGCACGGCGGCGCCTTCCCGCGCACGGCCGAGGTGCTGGCCACCCTGCCGGGCATCGGCCGCTCGACGGCCGGGGCGATTGCCTCCTTCTGCTTTGCCGAGCGCACGCCCATCCTCGATGCCAACGTGCGCCGTGTGCTCACGCGGGTGCTGGGCTTCGACGCCGACCTGGCGGTTGTCAAGAATGAGCGCCTGCTCTGGGACCATGCCGAGGCGCTGCTGCCCGTGGACGACCTCGCCAACGCCATGCCGCGCTACACCCAGGGCCTGATGGACCTGGGCGCCTCGCTGTGCAGCCCGCGCGCGCCCGACTGCCTCCCCTGCCCGCTGCTGGACATCTGCGTGGCCGGGCAGGCCGGCGATGCCGAGCGCTACCCCGTGCGCACGCGCAAGCTCAAGCGCCGGGCCGAATCGTGGTGGCTCCTGGTGATGCGCGATAGCGAGGGCCGCGTGTGGCTGGAACGCCGGCCCGATTCGGGCATCTGGGCCGGGCTGTTCTGCCTGCCGGTGTTCGCCGACGAGGCGCACCTGCACGACCACCTAGCGCACCTGCCGGTGCCTGTGGCGCCGGGGCAGACCGAGGGGCTGGGCGGCTTCATGCACGTGCTGACGCACCGTGACCTGCATCTGCACCCCGTGGTGCTCACGGTGCCCGTGGCACGCGATGCGGCCGGGGAGGGCGGCTGGTTCAGCGCCAGCGAGTGGGAAGAGATGGGGCTGCCTGCGCCCATCCGCAAGCTGCTGGGCAATCTCTTCGGCGGCCTGCTGTAGGGCGCGCTCGCTCAGCGCCCGTCGAGTTCGCGGTGGCGTCGCAGGGTGGCCCAGCGCTTGCCAAAGGCCTCGGCCAGGCGCTCCACCAAGTACACCGAGCGGTGCTGCCCACCGGTGCAGCCGATCGCCACGGTGACATAGCTGCGGTGGTTGCGGTCCAGCATCTCCAGCCAGTGGGCCAGGAAGCCCTCGATGTGCCCCTGCATCAGCGACACGTCCGGCTGCGCGCGCAGGAAGTCGGCCACCGGCGCGTCCAGCCCCGTCTGGTCGCGCAGCTCAGGCTCGTAGTGCGGGTTGGGCAGCATGCGCACGTCGAACACGTAGTCCGCATCCACCGGTATGCCGCGCTTGAAGGCGAACGACTGGAACACCAGGGTCAGCTGCCCTGGCGCCGTCGCCATCAGCGTCTTTACGTAACTTTGCAGTTGTGAGGAGCGAATGGCGCTGGTGTCGATGACGTGCGCCTCCTCGCGCAGGTCGGCCAGCAGCTCGCGCTCGAGCTCGATGATCTGCACCAGCGCGCGCCGGCCCTGCTTGAGGGTGTCCTGGGTCAGTTCGTCGTGCGACAACGGGTGGCGCCGGCGCGTTTCGGAAAAACGCCGCACCAGCGTGTCGATGGTCGCATCGAGGAACAGCGAGTGCACCACCACGCCCTGCTTGCGCAGTCGGTCAAGCTCCAGCGGCACCAGTGGCAGGGAGGTGGCGCTGCGCACGTCCATCGCGATGGCAACCCGGTTGCCGTGGTGGCGGTGCTCCAGCGCCACGAAGGCCGGCAGCAGCTCGGGCGGCAGGTTGTCAACGCAGTAGTAGCCCGCATCCTCCAGGGCATGCAGTGCCACCGACTTGCCGGAGCCGGACATGCCCGTGATCAGCACAATCTCAAGCGCCATCGGTTGCCTTTTTCGTGTTCTTCCTCTTGGGGCTGCGGGCGGGCGGCGCAACTGGCGCCGGTGGCGGAGCGACATCGAGCATCTCGCGCGCGTGGGCCACGGTGGCCTTGCTGGAATCGTCGCCGCCCAGCATGCGGGCCACTTCGGAGATGCGGTCCTTGCCCTGCACGGCCACCACCTGGCTGGCCGTGCCCTTGGCGCCGCTGCGCTTGGAGACCACCAGGTGGTGGTCGGCGCGCGCGGCCACCTTGGGCAGGTGGGTCACGGTGAGCACCTGGCGGTCGCGCCCCAGTTGCTGCATGAGCCGGCCCACGGTGTCAGCCACGGTCCCACCCACGCCCGAGTCCACCTCGTCGAAGATCAGTGTGGGCGCCTCGCCCAGGGCGCTGGTGGTGACCGAGATCGCCAGCGATATGCGCGACAGTTCACCGCCCGAGGCCACCTTGCCGATGGGCCTGGGGCTTGCGCCCGGGTGGCCCGCCACGAGGAAGGCCACATCGTCCGTGCCATGGGCGGCAGGCTCGGCCAGCTTGCCCAGGGCCACCTCGAACTGGCCGCCGGCCATGCCCAGGCCCTGCATGGCCTGGGTGATGGCGGCCGACAGCCGGGGGGCGCCCTTGGCCCGCGCCAGCGACAGGGCGCGCGCGGCGGCCTGGTAGGCACGGGCGCTGGCGGTTTCGGCCTTTTCCAGGGCCACCAGGTCGGCTGCGGCGTCGAGCTGCTGCAGCTCGGCCTTCCAGCCGTGCAGCAATGCGGGCAGCTCCACTGGGCTGCGCTTGTAGCGCCGCGAGAGCGTCATCCACAGCGACAGGCGCGCATCCACGGCGGCCAGGCGCTCGGGGTCCAGGTCGTTGTGGCGCAGGTAGGCGTGCAGCGAATGCACCACATCGCCGGCCTGCGCCACGGCGGAGTTGAGGATATCGGCGGCGCTGGCGAATTCGGCTTCGAGGTGCTCGTGGTCCTGCAGCAGGTCCTGCGCGCGGGAGAGGCCTTCCAGCGCACCGCCGCCATCGTCGCCGGACAAGGCGGCGATGGCGGCGTTGGCCGCATCCATCAGCGCCGAGGCATTGGACAGGCGCTTGTGCTGCGCGTCGAGCTCGGGCCACTCTTCATCGCCTGGGGCCAGCTTGTCGACCTCGGCGATCTGCCACTGCAGGCGTTCGCGTTCCTGCTGCAGGGTGGCCTGGGCGGCGCGGGCCAGGGCCAGGGCCTTCTGGTCTGCCCGCCACTGGTTCCAGCGCGCAAGCGTCGCCCGGTCGCTGGTGCCCGCGTAGGCGTCGAGCAGGCCGCGCACCGATTCGGGCCGCGTCAGGCTCTGCCAGGCATGTTGGCCGTGGATGTCGAGCAGCAGCTCACCGAGCGCGCGCAGTTGCGTAGCGGTGGCGGGCGTGCCGTTGATCCAGCCGCGGCTCTTGCCCTGGGTGTCCACGGTGCGGCGCAGCAGCAGCAGTTCCTCGCCCTCCAGCCCGGCTTCTTCGAGCCAGGGCCTGGCGGCGGGCGGTGTGTCGAATTCGGCACACACGTCGGTGCGGGGGCAGCCTTCGCGCACCAGCGCGGCATCGGCCCGGGCGCCGAGTACCAACTGCACGGCGTCGATGAGGATGGACTTGCCGGCGCCGGTCTCGCCGGTGAGCACGGTGAAGCCACTCTGCAGCTCCAGCTCCAGCGATTGGACGATGACGAAATCACGCAGCGTGATGCGCCTCAGGGCCATGGTCAGGAGCCCCCTTCGTTCCAGCGCAGCTTCTTGCGCAGGGTGGCAAAGTAGTTCCAGCCCAGCGGGTGCAGAAATCGCACGCAGTGTTCGGAGCGCTGCACCAGGATGCGGTCGCCGTGCAGCAGCGAGGCCAGCGACTGCATGTCGAAATTGGCGCTCACGTCGCGGCCGCTGACCACCTCGACGGCGATCTCGGTGGCGTCCGAGAGCACGATTGGCCGGTTGGACAAGGTGTGCGGTGCGATGGGCACCAGCACCCAGCCGGGGATGGAGGGGTGCAGCATGGGGCCGCCGGCCGACAGCGCGTAGGCCGTGGAGCCCGTGGGCGAGGCGATGATCAGGCCATCGGCCCGCTGGTTGGCCACGAAGCGGCCGCCCACTTCCACGCGCAGCTCCACCATGCCCGAGGTGGCGCCCCGGTTCACCACCACGTCGTTCATGGCCAGCGCCTCGAAGACCACCTGGCCGTCGCGCACCACGCGGGCGTGCATCAGCGGGCGCAGGTCTTCCTCGTACTCGCCGTGCAGCATCGGGGGCAGGGTGGCCTGGTAGGTGTCGAAGGGGATGTCGGTGATGAATCCCAGTCGCCCCTGGTTGATGCCGATCAGCGGCGTCCTGTGGCGCGCCAACTGCCTTCCGATGCCCAGCATGGTGCCGTCGCCGCCCACCACCAGGCCCAGATCGCAGCGGGCCCCGATGGTGTCCACGTCCATGGCGGGGTAGCCGGACAGGCCGGTGTTGGCGGCGGTCTCGGCCTCCAGCGCCACCTCGCAGCCCTGACCCGTGAGGAACTGCGCAATGTCCTGCAAGGCCTGGCGCGAACTGTCGGTCATGGAGGAGGCACCCGTGCCCGATGCCTGCTGGTACTTGCCGATGAGCGCTACATGGCTGAAATTGGAGGTCATCGTCAAATTACATCATTGTTGTAAGAACACGGGGCTTGGGCGGGGCCTTGCGTGCGCCACCATTGGCCGGGAAGGCACCGTACGAACGGCCCAGGCCGTACAGGGTGTTTAATGCTAGTGCATTCCATGCGGACTGCTCCGTACAACGATAGACGAAACCCGACAGGGAATCACCCACTTCCCTCATTAAAATCGACCGCATGCTCGATGACCGCGCCAAGTTGTTGCTCAAAGCGCTCGTGGAGCGATACATAGCCGATGGGCAGCCCATCGGCTCGCGCACGCTCTCGCGCGCTTCCGGCATGGACCTGTCGCCGGCGACCATCCGCAACGTGATGGCCGACCTCGAAGAGCTGGGCCTGATCGCCAGCCCGCACACCTCAGCGGGGCGCATTCCCACGGCCAAGGGCTACCGCCTGTTCGTGGACACCATGTTGACCGTGCAGCGTGACCCTTTGATTTCACCGCCGCTGGCGCCTGAGCAGCCGCAGAAGGTGATCGCCAACGCCGCCAACCTGCTGTCCAACCTGTCGCAGTTCGTGGGTGTGGTGATGGCGCCACGGCGCACCTCGGTGTTCCGGCACATCGAATTCCTAAGGCTGTCGGAGCGGCGTTTCCTGGTGATCATCGTCTCGCCCGAGGGCGACGTGCAGAACCGCGTGATCTTCACCGACATCGACCACTCCCAGTCGCAGTTGATCGAGGCCGCCAATTTCCTCAACGCCAACTACGCCGGCCTGGCCATGGAGCAGGTGCGCGAGCGCCTCAAATCCGAGGTTGACGCGCTGCGCGGCGAGATCGGCACGCTGATGCAGGCCGCCGTCAACGTGGGTTCCGAAGGCGAGGCGCAGGACGAGGTGGTCATCTCCGGGGAGCGCAACCTGCTGTCGGTAAGCGATTTTTCCAGCGACATGGGCAACCTGCGCCGCGCCTTCGACCTCTTCGAGCAGAAGACGCAGATCCTGCGCCTGATGGATTTTTCCAGCCAGGCCGAGGGCGTGCGCATCTACATCGGTGGCGAAAGCCAGGTCGTGCCCTTCGAGGAACTCTCCATCGTGAGCTCTCCCTACGAGGTGGATGGCAAGGTGGTCGGCACGCTCGGCGTGATCGGCCCCACGCGCATGCCCTACGACCGCATGATCCAGATCGTGGACATCACCTCCAAGCTGGTGTCCAACGCCCTCAGCCACCGCCGCTGAGCGCCTGGATACCCCCTACAATACCGCGTGCCCCATCTTCGGTCAGGTACACGGGGCGTTAGCTCAGTTGGTTAGAGCAGAGGACTCATAATCCTTTGGTCGCGGGTTCAAGTCCCTCACGCCCTACCATATCCCGTTTAGGTTTTCTGCTATTGTTTTCGGAGCGTTTTGTTCCGCAAAACAGGGGCTGTTCCGCAAAACCTGTTTCGACGGCTTCACGTGCCGCCTTGCCTTGTGACGGATGCCGTCGGCCGCCTGGCCGCTGTGGTAAGCCCCAACATGGCCTGTGCGGGCTTCGTTCCGGTGTCGCCATCGGCCCCGGCGGCCACCTTGGCGTGGGAAGCCCTCATCTGATGTCGGCCTTGCCCTTTTCCATGGCCTGCGCTGGCAAACTATGTCTTGTAGGACTTTGCGCCGATCGGGTGTCCGCATGTAACTTGTGCTCCACGTCACTGCGACGACACCAAGTCATCGATACATTCAAGGACACGCGATGTCACGCTTCTTGCAAGCCTTGGACTGGCCAGGGCGCTGGGGCGTCGCTGCCTGTGCCAGCACGAGGGTTGGGTCGTCCTGGTCTGCGAGGGGGTGGGTGTGCCGAATGGAGCCTGCCGACACTGCTCAGCCATTTTTATTTTTGGAGTCCATTCGATGCGGTATCTAATTGTTTTGTTTTTAGCTGCAGTGACCACGTTTGCCCAGGCTGCAAACTTCGTTTCGATGCACCAGTCTGCACACAGAATTGCCCTGTCTCTGTCGTCCGGCAGCAGCGGCTATACCTTCGACACCAAGGTCGGCTTCAAGGAGCAATACGCTCCTACCGGCGTGACGGGCTGCGCCATCGGTTTTGGCACCGGCGGCTGCGCTTTCCCTGGCGGCGGATCGCTGTCCCTGCCTGAGTTCACTGGTTTCCAGATGCAGAACCAGGAATTCAAGATCTTCATTCCCGCAGGCACCCGTTCATTCCTGTTCTCGGGCTATGCGGCCCAAGGCACCCAGTCGGCCTTCGTGCTGCGCTACGGCAAGGAGCCGACCCGAGTCGCCGCCCTGAGCGGTAGTGAGTACCAAGCGGCACAGACCGGCGAGCGCATCGACTCCTCGTTCACACGCCTGGTCAATGAAGACGTCGATCATTTCGTCGTGCACGACGGTGGTGGCACCCTGCGCTTCGTGGGCGGCCAGCTCGATGCCAACCGCAGCAGCACCGACCAGGGCAAGTGGCTCTACGTGCGCCAGCTGAGCGGCTCCGCGCTCTACGACTACCAGGGTGCCCTCGACGTCGACATGCCCAAGTACGCGGCCGGCTACGCCAAGATCTCCTGGACCACCAGCGCCTTTCCAGACCCCGTTGACGCCGCAAGCCCTGGCGGTGGTGGTGGCACCACCAATCCACCGGTTACCGGCACGACGGTCACCACCTCGGTGCTCTCCACCACCGGCCAGCCCCTCAGGCTGGACATCACGATGACCCAGTCGGCCACTGAGGTCGCTGCCAATCCGCAGATCAGCACCTGGGTTGCCGCACGCATTCCCGCCAACGGCCTTTTCTACACGACGGATGTCTGGTTCTTCCGCAAGGTCGATGGCTGGGCCCAACTGGTGTTGCCGTTTCCTGAGACGGTGGCTTACTCGAGTCTGGGCACCAACGCCACGAGCTTGAAATTCACGCCCTCGCTGGACCTGACGGACACGGACCTGCGCGCCTTCAATGTCGAGGTGTATTTCGGCTACAAGACCAGCACCGGCGCTTTTGTGAGCAAGGGCAAGATCTGGCCCCAGTAAATCGGTCGGCGCAGGCGCGCCGCTCACCTGGTTCCGCAAAGGCCCTTCGGGGCCTTTTTGCATGGGACTGCCGAGCAGGGGGGGGCAGGGCGGCAACGCTCAGTGCAGGCTTGGTGCAAGCGCGGCACTGCAGCAGGGCGCGGCGCAGACCCATGCGGGGCGGCAGGCCAATAAATTTGGCGTTTTTGCCTGAAGGCACCTCCGGGGTGCACTACAATACAGGCAGCAGACGAGTTCTGTGAAAGCCTTGGGATCTTTCTGGTGGCGAACACAGAAAGCAGTGATTTTTTGAAATGTTGAAAAATCCATGCTATAATTTGAAGCTTAGCGGCTGTAGCTCAGTTGGATAGAGTACTTGGCTACGAACCAAGGGGTCGTGGGTTCAATTCCTGCCAGCCGCACCAACAGGTAAGCCCTGATATCGCAAGGTATCAGGGCTTTTTCCTTGGTGGGTCCTGCTCTCATGCCGCATCTGGCCAGATGCCGCCGGGGGGCCTTGGAGGGGCCTCGCTCTTTTCGCACGCACCTCACGCCGTCTTCCTACACGTCACCCGCTCCGGCCGGCGCACCCTGTGGGGCAGAGTTCACTGCAAAGAACTCCGCCTCCCACAGCCATGCCCGCCCACGCCGTCACCTGCCAGTTCCAGCGCGATCCTGGATCCGAGCGCCTCGCCTCCACACCGGTGGAGGCGGATGCGGAAGCTGTACTCTTCAGTTGGACAGATCAGGAGGGCCGGGGCTACGAAGTGTTGCTGCGCGGCGGTGACCGGCTGGTGGCCACGCTCCGGTTCGATGCGCAGGAGTGCGATGTCGCCACCGAGGAACTGCACCTGCAATGCCGGGCGCTGGGACTGGTGTGGGAGACAGTGACTTCCGCGTCGGGTGAAGGTGTGTCGGTAGCCGAAGAGATGTCCCCCCGGGGAGCTGACCACCATGGCCACTGATCCCAAGGACCATCCGCAGCACCGCGCGCCCGAGCACCTGCCCAGGCCATTCGTCAGTGCACCGCATCCTTCCCCGCCCCGGCAGCAACCCGGCACGGTGCCATCGCCAGACGGGGCCGGGGCTTTTGCGGGCGAAGTGGAGAACGAAGCCGACGACCCCGTGGGCAAGCCCCCCAGGACCTGAGGGACGCCAAGGCGCGCGGCGGTCCACGCCGCGGCGCAGGTAACATGCCACCATGAGCAAGGCTTTCACCAAGGAATCCGACACGCAGGCCGATGACGACGAAGGGCCGGCGCTGCCTCCCATTCCTGCCGGGTCGCGCAACTACATGACGCCTGCGGGCTATGCGCGGCTGCGCGGCGAGCTGCTGGACCTGATCGACAACGAGCGCCCGAAGATCGTCGAGGTGGTGCACTGGGCGGCCAGCAACGGCGACCGCTCGGAAAATGGCGACTACCTCTACGGCAAGAAGCGCCTGCGCGAGATCGACCGGCGCATCCGCTTTCTCACCAAGCGGCTGGAGGTGGCCGAGGTGGTGGACCCACTGGTCCATGCCGGCAGCGACCAGGTGTTCTTCGGCGCCACCGTGACCTATGTGGACGAGGAAGACGCCACGAGCACCATCACCATCATGGGCATCGACGAGGCCGACAGCGGCCAGGGCCAGGTGAGCTGGGTGTCGCCCGTGGCGCGCGCCCTGCTCAAGAGCCGGGTGGGTGACGAGGTGCCTTTGCCCACGCCGGGCGGCGTGCGTTCGCTGGAGGTGCTGGAGGTGCGCTACGAGCGGCACGATCCCCCGCCTCTGGCGCAGGATGCAACGGCCTCCTGACCGCCGAATCGCAGCGCCAGCGAGGTTCAGGCTGCCGGAGTGATGCGGCTGGCGCGGATGACCGCCGGGGTGCGGCGCAGGTTGCGCAGGGCGGCTTCGATATGGGCCTGGTCGCGCACGGCGACGATGAAGCGCAGGTCGGTGGTGTCCAGCGCCACTTCGTCGTCCATGTCCACGTGGGTGATGTCTGCCTCGGCACTGGCCAGGTCGGCGGCCACGCGGGCCAGCACGCCCTTGCTGTTGGTGATGGTGACGACGATGCCGGTCTCGAACATGCGCACGGGCTCGTCGGCCCAGTCCACGGCGATGAAGCGCTCGCTGTCCTTGTGCTGCAAGCGCTTGGCCACCGCGCAGTGGGTGTTGTGCACCACCAGGCCCTCGCCCCGGCCCAGGTAGCCCACGATGGCATCGCCCGGCACGGGGCGGCAGCAGTGGGCGTACTGCACCGATGCGTTCTCGCTGCCGTCCAGGGTGACGGCGCCCTGCGACAGCCGCTCATGCGAGGTGTAGCGCTCGCGGCTGAGCAGCAGCGCGTCGGGCCGGTGGCCGTGCTCGCTCATCAGCACCATGAGCCGCTTGGCCACGATGCTGGCGATGCGCTTGCCCAGGCCCAGGTCGGTCATGAGCTCGCTGCGCGTGCGGTTGCCCGTGAAGCGCAGCAGCTTGTCCCACATGGGCTGGGTTTCGGCATTCACCGGGGGCAGCTGCTCCAGGCCTTCGGAGCGGATGGCCTGGGTCAGCAGCTTCTCGCCCAGGCCCTCGGACTCGGCATGCGCCAGGGTCTTGAGGTAGTGGCGGATCTTGGAGCGCGCGCGCCCCGTGCGCACAAAGCCCAGCCACGCCGGGTTGGGGGTGGAGATGGGGGCGGTGATGATCTCCACCACGTCGCCGTTCTTGAGCTCGGTGCGCAGCGGCACCTGCTCGTTGTTGATCTTGGCGGCCGTGGTGCGGTCGCCCACGTTGCTGTGGATGGCGTAGGCAAAATCCACCACCGTCGCACCCCGCGGCAGGGCCATGATCTGGCTCTTGGGGGTGAACACGTAGACCGCGTCGGGGAACAGGTCCACCTTCACGTGGTCCCAGAACTCGGCGGCGTCGCGCGTCTCGTTCTGGATGTCGAGCAGCGACTGCAGCCACTTGGTGCCAAGGCGCTCGGCCGAGGTGCCGTCGCCGTCCTGTGCCTTGTACAGCCAGTGCGCGGCCACGCCGGCCTCGGCGATGACATGCATCTCGTCGGTGCGCATCTGGAACTCGATGTTCACGCCCGAGGGGCCCACCAGCGTGGTGTGCAGCGACTGGTAGCCATTGAGCTTGGCAATCGCGATGTGGTCCTTGAACTTGCCTGGCACCGGCTTGTACATCTGGTGCAGCACGCCAAGGGCCGTGTAGCAGTCGGTCACCGTGGGCACGATGACGCGAAAGCCGTACATATCCGTCACTTGGGCAAAGCTCAGGTGCTTCTGGTCCATCTTCTGGTAGATGGCGTAGAGCGTTTTTTCGCGGCCGGCCAGGCGCACCTGCATGCCGATGCGCGAAAAGGCGGCGTCCACCTCGGCTTGCACTTTCTGCACCAGGTCGCGGCGGCGGTTGCGCGATTTGTTCACCGCCTTGGCCAGCGTGGCATAGCGCCAGGGGTGCAGGTGGCGGAACGACAGGTCCTGCAGCTCGCGGTAGGTCTGGTTCAGCCCCAGGCGGTGGGCGATGGGGGCGTAGATCTCCAGCGTTTCGGACGAGATGCGGCCCCACTTGCTGCGCGGCATGTCCGACAGCGTGCGCATGTTGTGCGTGCGGTCGGCCAGCTTGATGAGGATGACGCGCACGTCGCGCGCCATGGCCAGCAGCATCTTGCGAAACGACTCGGCCTGGTTTTCCTCGCGGGTGTTGAACTGCAGCTTGTCGAGCTTGGTCAGTCCATCGACCAGCTCGGCCACCGGCGCGCCAAAGCGCTCGATCAGGTCCACCTTGGTGACGCCGCAGTCTTCCATGGCGTCGTGCAGCAGCGCCGCCATCAGGGCCTGGGCGTCGAGCTTCCAGGTGGCGCACTGGGCGGCCACCGCGATGGGGTGGGTGATGTAGGGCTCGCCGCTGTTGCGCAGCTGGCCCAGGTGGGCCTCGTCGGCGAAGCGGTAGGCCTGGCGCACCTGCTCGATGCTATGGGCGTCCAGATAGTCGAGGTTATCGGTGAGCGCGGCAAAGCTGGCGGCCGCTGCATTGGCCGCTGCCGCAGATGCACTGACTGGCGCGTGGGTGTCGCCAGGCCGGGCATGCGCTGCTGCCGAAGGAGTGTTGAACACCGCGTTCATGCCTTAAATGTAGCGCGGGTGCGCAATACGGGTCGCCGAGGAAAAAAAAAGCACCGCATGAAAGCGGTGCTCTCGGGGGCCGGTGCCCGGAGAAAGACTCAACCAGGAACCTTCTTGAGCATTTCCAGGCCGACCTTGCCTTCGGCGATCTCGCGCAGGGCGGTCACGGCGGGTTTGTTGCGGCTTTCGATGCGCGGGGCATGGCCCTGGCTCAGCATGCGGGCGCGGTAAGTGGCGGCCAGCACGAGCTGAAAGCGGTTGGGGATCTTTTCCAGACAGTCTTCTACGGTGATGCGTGCCATCGGTGGGTACTCCGGGGATTCAGGTGATATTGAGCGACTGGAAGGTGTCAGCACGGGCGCGTCGCTGGGCGGCGTACTTCAGGCGCTGGGCGTGCACGACGGCTTTCAGGTCGAAAAGCGCGCGCTCAAACAACTCATTGATTATAACGAAGTCGAATTTGCTGACCTGTGCCATCTCGGTAGCCGCGTTCCTGAGGCGGACTTCGATGACATCCGGAGAGTCCTCGCCGCGGCGTTCCAGGCGCGAGCGCAGCTCTTCCCAGCTCGGCGGCAGGATGAAGACCAGGAGCGCATTGGCAAACGCCTCCTTGATCTGCAGTGCGCCCTGGAAATCGATTTCCAGGATCACGTCCGAGCCCTGGGCAATGCGCTCCTCGATGGCCTTCTTGGAGGTGCCATAGCGGTTGCCGTGCACATGCGCCCATTCCACGAAGGCATTGCCCTCGACCATGGCGTCGAACTCGGACTGCGAGGCGAAATAATAGTCGCGGCCGTGCTTTTCCTGGCCGCGCGGTGCCCGCGTGGTGTGCGAGATGGACAGGTGGACGTGCGAGTCCAGCTCCAGCAGAGCCTTGACGAGGCTGGATTTGCCGGCGCCGCTGGGGGCTGCCACTACGATGAGATTTCCTGGGTAGTCCATAGGTGATGTGCGCCAGGCGCTATCAAAACATGAGTTTCGTTCGATATCTTGCACTTGAAGCGAGGGAAAATCCCTGGCCGTTGATTCTTATGGATCTTCATGCCACTGTGCTGCAGGGCCTGGCCGTGCAGCAAGACCAGGCAGTGCGTTCTCCGCGGCAGTGTGCAAGCGCATGGATTTTAGCTGGCTGCCTTGTCTGCTTTGTACTTTATGCCGGCCACCTTCGCGCCTGGTTTGCCAAATCGCGGCAAGTGCCTTGTCGATGGGGAAGGGAATTGCCGTCAATCGGTAAATAGATGCACTTCAAGGTCGAAGTCGAAGCTCAGTTGAATGGGGGGGCGCAATAGCCGGAAATGCCTCCAGGCGCCGGGTACGAATTCTGTATCCGTGGTCATGGCCGCGGCGGGAAGGGCTTCTTGGTGAATCGCCAGAAGTCGAGCGTGTGCACAGCGCCGATAGCAATACGACAGCGAAATCATCAGGTGGTCGGCCACAGCCTCCATCTGGTTGTTGAAGTGCCGGAGCAAGTGGACGTAGGCGGCTGTCAGTGATTGGTGGGCGCTGAGATCGCCCTCCAGCGCTGATTGCCTCTGTTCTTCGGTATTCATCAGCGCTATGAGGGGGTCATAGCTTGTGTCGGTTGCCAACAGGCGTGCCAGGGGATGGGCTTCTCCACCTTCTGGGTTGGGAGAATGATCCAAGCGGACCGCATTGCGCACGTTCAGCTCGGTATATCGAACAAGATGCTGGTATACGTATGAAATCAGCAATGACTGTTGATCGGGCGTCTGGAGGTCGAGCGTGACACCCTTGTTGCGCAAGGTTGTGAGCATCAGCCAGGCTTCGGCTTGTACATCCTCGGGAGAGTGTTCTCCACGGGTGTGCCGACTGATGCGCCGCCAGGTGTGCTGGTGGGATCGGAGGAATTGGGTGACTACATCTTCACTCATGTAGCCCCATGTTCTGCCCACTTGTACTCATCCGTATGACATCGAGCAGCCGGCAAAAGTTTGCGGCGAACTGGCAATTTTCGGAAGGTACCGCAGCCTTCAACCTGCAGTCATGAACTGGGGCACCTACGCCGTCTTGGCAAAGAACGCCACGTCCGGTAACCCCTTGAAGTGCGCATCGCAGGTCAACAGTTGTGCACGCTGTTGCCGCGCAGTGGCGTAGACGATGGCATCGGCCGTGGCGAGCCGGTGTTCGCGGTGAAGGTCCGCAGCGAGCAGGGCGATGGCGGTGTCCAGCGGCACGACGGTGCATTTCTGCGTATAGGCAATCACCTGGTCTGCCTGCTCCTCACCCACCTCGCGCACCAGCCACTTCGACAGTTCGAGTTGCACGATGGTCGGCACAATGCACTGCGGCCTCTCCGGGAACTGGCTGCCCAGCTTCTGGCCCAGCACGCTGCCAGTAAGCCATTCAATCCAGGCGGACGTATCGACCACGCGCAACTGCGCCGCCATCAGTACCGGTCCTCGCGTTCGCGGTATCCGTCGGTATTGGCGCCCTTGGCAATGCCTGCCAATTGGCCAAGCTCCGGCACGGGCATCACCAGAACGCCCTTGCCCTTGGGGATGAACACGAACTCCTGCCCGGCATGCCAATGCTGCTCATCACGCACGGCTTTGGGGATGGAGATCTGGAATTTGCTCGACAGGGTCGCGGTCACCGGCATCTTTGTACCTCATCGGTATCGATAGGACTTTGGTAAGAATACTGGATGCGCAGGATTTGCGCCAGCGGGCGACCGCGAAGGCCTTACTCGATGTTCTGCACTTGCTCGCGCATCTGCTCGATCAGGACCTTCATGTCCACGCTGATGCG
The DNA here is from genome assembly GCF_964253575.1 of Acidovorax sp. LjRoot118. Classification (NCBI taxonomy): domain Bacteria; kingdom Pseudomonadati; phylum Pseudomonadota; class Betaproteobacteria; order Burkholderiales; family Comamonadaceae; genus Acidovorax; species Acidovorax sp. LjRoot118. Next base: position 4,994,184 of record NZ_CAXURB020000001.1, on the reverse strand, counting down.
GGTCAGGTCCAGGGCGGCCGATTTGGAGCCCAGGGTATTGGCCTCGCGGTGCAGTTCCTGGATGAGGAAGTCCAGGCGCTTGCCGACTTCGCCGCCCTTCTTGAGCAGGCGCTCGATCTCCTCCAGGTGGGAGTCCAGGCGGGTGATCTCCTCGGCCACGTCGATGCGGATGGCGAAGGCCGTGGCCTCGGTCAGGGCGCGGTCGCGGGCGGCCTCTGGCAGGGTGGCGCCATCGGTCAGGGCCATGGCTTCCTTCCAGCGCTCCATGAAGCGCTGGCGCTGCTGCTCCACCAACAGGGGCACCATGGGCACGGCCTGCTCAGCCAGGGCGCGCAACTGCTTCAAGCGGTCGAGCAGCATGGCGGCCAGGCGCTTGCCCTCGCGCTCGCGGGCCGACATCAGCGCGGTCAGGGCCTCTTCGGCGAGAGCGGGCACGGCCTCGCTCCAGTCCTCGTTGCCCGAATGGGCGTTGGCGCACAGGCGCAGCGCATCGGCCACGCTCAGGGGCGCGGCGTTGGGCAGCCAGGACTTGACAGAGTCCTGCAGGGAATTCAGGCGCTGCAGCAGCCGGGCAGGGGGGTCCTGCAGGGTGTTGCTGTCTTCGTTTTCCAGCGCGGCGCGCACTTCCACCTTGCCGCGTTTCAAGCGCGCGGTCAGCAGGGCGCGCAGGGCGGGCTCCATGGCGCGCAATTCGTCGGGCAGCCGGAACGACAGGTCCAGGAAGCGGCTGTTGACCGAGCGGATCTCCAGCCCCAGGCGGCGCGCCTGGGTGGCGCGGCCCTCGGTTTCAGCGCCAGCGGCGGATGTGCCGTGCTGCGCGCTGGCGTATCCGGTCATGCTGTAAACTGGCATTGGACTTTTTGATGGTTGCTTGCGATCCGGCGATTATCCGGGTTCCGCCCTACCCCCGAGTCATCTTCGCAAAATATGTCAAAAATCAAACCGGCCCCCTTGCCACCCGATACCGCGATTGGTGGTTACCGTGTGGTGCGTCGGTTGTCGTCCGGTGGTTTCGGTGTGGTCTATCTGGCCCTCGATGCCGAAGGCCAGCAGGTCGCCATCAAGGAATACCTGCCTTCGTCCCTGGCCACGCGCGCCCCGGGCGAGCTGCTGCCCAAGGTGCAGTCCGAAAAGCTCTCGCTCTACCGCCTGGGCCTCAAGAGCTTCTTTGAAGAAGGCCGCGCGCTGGCGCAGATCTCGCACGCCTCGGTGGTGAGCGTGCTCAACTTCTTTCGCGAGAACGAAACCGTCTACATGGTGATGAACTACCTGGAGGGCGCCACCCTGCAGGACTTCATCATCACCGCGCGCGACCTGAAGACGCAGAAGGTGTTCCGCGAGTCCACCATCCGCTCGCTGTTCGACGAGGTGCTGCGCGGGCTGCGCATCGTGCACCAGCACAAGATGCTGCACCTCGATATCAAGCCGGCCAACATCTTCATCACCGACGACAACAAGGCGGTGATGATCGACTTCGGCGCCGCGCGCGAGGTGCTGTCCAAGGAGGGCAACTTCATCCGCCCCATGTACACGCCCGGCTTTGCCGCGCCTGAGATGTACCGGCGCGACTCGTCCATGGGCCCGTGGACCGACATCTACGCCATCGGCGCCTGCATCTATGCCTGCATGCAGGGCTTTCCGCCCAACGAGGCGCCCCAGCGCATCGAAAAGGACCGCCTGTCGCTGGCACTGACCAAGCTGCGCGGCGTGTACTCCGACAACCTCATCGAGGTGGTCGAGTGGTGCATGGCGCTCGATCCGCTGTCGCGCCCGCAGTCGGTGTTCGCCCTGCAAAAGGAGCTCAGCCGCGAAGGCGAGCGCCGCTACACCAAGCTCACGGTGGCCGAGAAGATGCGCCTGCAGCTCGACACCCTGGTGTCCGACACCAAGAAGAATGTTCAGAAGGTGGGTGAAGCCACCGGTATCGGAGCCAAGCCCAAATGAAAACCACCCACGCAAAGCGGGTTCGGGCGGGATGCATATTTACTAACGATGCATTGGTGCATCCTTGTTTGCGTGGGCCACTATGAAGTTCTCCGTATTCCAGATCAGCCGCCGCGGCGGCCGCGAGAAGAACGAAGACCGCATGGGCTATTGCTACACGCGCGAATCGGGCCTGTTCGTCCTGGCCGACGGCATGGGGGGCCACCCCGAGGGCGAAGTGGCGGCGCAGATCGCGCTGCAGACCATCTCGGCGCTGTTCCAGCGCGAGGCCAAGCCCCAGCTCAAGGACGTGCAGGAGTTCCTCTCGGGCGCGCTGCTGGCCGCGCACCACCAGATCCTGCGCTACGCCACCGACAAGGGCATGCTCGACACGCCGCGCACCACGCTGGTGGCCGCCGTGCTGCAGGCCGGCACGGCCACCTGGATCCACTGCGGCGATTCGCGCCTGTACATGGTGCGCGACGGCGACCTGCTCACCCGCACCCGCGACCACTCGTACATGGAGCTGCGCAACAACCCGCCGCCGGGGCTTGAGCGCATCAACCGCAACGTGCTGTTCACCTGCCTGGGTTCGCCAACCAAGCCCATCTACGACATCACCGGCCCGGTGTACCTGGAGCAGGGCGACCGCATCCTGCTGTGCTCCGACGGCCTGTGGGGCACGCTCAGCGACGAAGAGATCGCCAAGCAGATGGCCCGCCAGACGGTGTCGCACGCCGTGCCGGAGCTGGTGGAAGAGGCCCTGCGCACCGCCGGTGACAGCAGCGACAACGTGACCGTGGTGGCGCTCGAATGGGAGACCCCCGATGCGTTCGAGTCCACCCAGGGCGTGTCCACCGACAGCATCAGCGACGACGTGTTCGCCTCTACCATCCAGGCGGGTCCGCTCGACGGGCTGGTGGACGACCTGGACGACGCCGCCATCGAACGCTCGATCGCCGAGATCAACGAAGCCATCCGCCGCTCTGCCGCGCGCAAAACCTGAGTTCCATGGGCTGCGGGCGGTGTGCGGCGCCGTGGAGAACGGCTCTTGTGCGGCCGGCCGCTGGCTGACGCACCGACCTGACCCGCAGGCCTGCCCGCGTGCGCAGCGGGCGACTGCCTTCTTTTGACACCGGAAATTCACATGACCACCTACCTTCGCACCGGCGCCCGTGCCGTCGACCAGCTGCGCCCCGTGCGCATCACGCGCCACTACACCATGCATGCCGAGGGCTCGGTGCTGATCGAGTTCGGCAACACCAAGGTGCTGTGCACCGCATCGGTGGAAGAGCGCGTGCCCCCGCACAAGCGCGGCAGCGGCGAAGGCTGGGTCACGGCCGAGTACGGCATGCTGCCGCGTGCCACCCACAGCCGCAGCGACCGCGAGGCCGCGCGCGGCAAGCAGAACGGCCGCACGCAGGAGATCCAGCGCCTCATCGGCCGCAGCCTGCGCGCCGTGTTCGATCTGAAGCTGCTGGGCGAGCGCACCATCCAGCTCGACTGCGACGTGATCCAGGCCGACGGCGGCACCCGCACCGCCGCCATCACCGGCGCCTGGGTGGCCGCGCAGGACGCCGTCACCAAGCTGCTGGCCGCCGGCAAGATCACGAAGTCGCCCCTGGTGCAGCCCGTGGCCGCCATCTCGGTGGGCATTGTCGAAGGCACGCCGCTGCTAGACCTGGAATACGTGGAAGACGTGGGCTGCGACACCGACATGAACGTGGTCATGACCGGTGCCGGACACTATGTGGAAGTGCAGGGCACGGCCGAAGGCGCGGCCTTCACCCGCAAGGAGATGGATGCGCTGCTGGCCCTGGCCGAAAAGGGCATTGCCGAGCTGATCACCCTGCAGCAGCAGGCACTGCGCGACTGATCCAATTCCCTCCGGGCTGGCCGCTAGTCGGCCCTGACAACAACGATTTTTCACGATGAAACTGGTCCTCGCATCCAACAACCGCGGCAAGCTGGCCGAACTGCAGGCCATGCTGGCACCGCTCTCGGTCGAACTCGTGCGCCAGGGCGACCTGGGCGTGGGCGAGGCCGAGGAGCCGTTTCGCACCTTTGTCGAAAACGCCCTGGCCAAGGCGCGCTTTGCCGCCGCGCACACCGGCCTGCCGGCCCTGGCCGACGATGCCGGCCTGTGTGTGGACGCCTTCGGCGGCCTGCCGGGGGTGGACACCGCCTACTACGCCACGCAGTTCGGCTACGAAAAAGGCGACGACACCAACGTGCGCGCCATCCTGGAGCAGATGCAGCACATCGACCAGCGCCGCGCCGCCATGGTCAGCACCCTGGTGGCGGTGCGCAGCCCCGAAGACCCCGAGCCCCTGATCGCCGTGGGCCGCGTGGTCGGCGAGATCACGCGCGAGCCGCGCGGAAGCAACGGCTTCGGGTTCGATCCCGTGATGTTCATCCCCGAGTTCGGCAAAACCTTTGCCGAGCTGCCCGTGGAAGTGAAGAACGCCCACAGCCACCGCGGCCGATCTGCCCAGCAGATGCTGGCGCTGATGCGCGAGCGCTGGTTCTGAGCACCCCTCCGAATTTCCATGACCCACATCCCCATCGTCCCCGACACCGAGGCGGCCGAGCCCGCCGTGGTGCGTGACATCCAGCACTACATGCGCGCGGGCCTGCTGCAGCTGCAGAGCCTGCCGCCGCTGTCGCTGTACGTGCACCTGCCCTGGTGCATACGCAAGTGCCCGTACTGCGACTTCAACTCGCACGAGTACCGGGGCGCTGCTGCAGGGGCCGATGCAGGGCACGCCGCGCCCGGCCAGGTGCCCGAGCAGCGTTACATCGACGCCCTGATGGCTGACCTGGAGGCCGCGCTGCCCCTGATCTGGGGCCGCACCGTGCACAGCATCTTCATCGGCGGCGGCACGCCGAGCCTGTTCTCGCCTTCGGCCATCGACCGCTTGGTGGGCGGCATCCGCGCGCGCCTGCGCCTGGAGCCCGATTGCGAGATCACCATGGAGGCCAACCCCGGCACCTTCGAGAAAGACCGCTTCAAGGCCTTTCGCGCTGCGGGCATCACGCGCCTGTCCATCGGCGTGCAGAGCTTCAACGACCGGCACCTGAAAGCCCTGGGCCGCGTGCACGACCGCGCGCAGGCCCTGGCTGCGGTGCAGGAGGCGTCCGAGGCCTTCGATACCTTCAACCTCGACATCATGTACGCCCTGCCGGGGCAGACCCCGGCCGAGCTGGAGGAGGACATGGCCCTGGCCCTGTCGCTGAATCCGCCGCACATCTCCATCTACCACCTCACCATCGAGCCCAACACCTACTTCGCCAAGTACCCGCCGGCCATCCCCGAGGACGACCAGGCCTACGCCATGCTCGACCGCATCACCGAGATGACAGCCCAGGCGGGGCTTTCGCGCTACGAGATATCGGCCTATGCGCGGGCCGGCCACCAGTGCTGGCACAACACGAACTACTGGCAGTTCGGCGACTACCTGGGCATTGGCGCGGGCGCGCACAGCAAGCTCAGCTTTGCCCACCGCGTGGTGCGCCAGGTGCGCTTTCGCGACCCGGGCCGCTACATGGACAACGCCCTGGCCGGCCACGCCGTGGCGCAGGACGAAGAGGTGCGCCGCGCCGACCTGCCGTTCGAGTACATGCTCAACGCCCTGCGCCTGCGCGAGGGCTTCGCGCTCAAGGATTTCACCGAGCGCACCGGCCTGCCCGTCACCGCCATCGCCAAGGCGCTGGACAAGGCCGAGGCCAAGGGCCTGATCGTGCGCGAGCCGGGCGGCCAGGTGCGGCCCACTGAGCGGGGCTTCGACTTTCTGAGCGACCTGCAGGAGCTGTTCCTGGCCGACTGATCAGGCGCTGCGGCGGTCGCCCTGCAGCCGCCACAGCCCGAACAGCCCCCCCAGCGCCACCAGCGAGATGCCGAAGGCCAGCCACAGCGCCGCATGGGGGCCGGCCGAGGTCAGGATGGCGGCGAACACCGGCGGTGCGGCGGCGAACGACAGGTTCAGCGGCATGGCCAGCCGCGCCGACGCGCGCGCATACGCAGCGGCCGGAAACACCAGCAGCGGCAGCGTGGCGCGGCTCACGGCGATGACGCCGCCCGCCATGCCGTAGACCAGCGCGAACAGCAGGGCGCCGGTGAAGCTGCTGGTAAGCATCAGCACGATGAAGCTCAGCGGAAACAGCGCCGCTGCAGCCAGGCCCGTGGCAAAGCCCGACCAGCGCCTGCCGCCCAGAAAGTCGAACAGCCGCCCCGCCCACTGGGCAATGCCGATGAAGGCCGCCGCCGCCAGCGCGCTGGCGTGGCTCAGACCCGACGCCTCGAACAGGATGATGATGGTGAGCGCAAAGCCCCAGGTCACGAAGCCATTGGCGGCAAAGCCCACGGCCAGCAGGGCGAAGCGGGGCCGGTCGATGGGGACGGGCTCGGCCGGCACCTGGGTGGCGGTGGTACCCCTGGGCCGGCGCGCCAGCACGGCCCAGTGCAGCGGCAGGCAGACCAGCAGCACCAGCGCGCCAAAGGCCAGCGTCGCCGCGCGCCAGCCCCACTGGGCCTGCAGCAGCCCCGAGAGCGGCCAGAAGAGGGTGGAGGTGAGGCCCCCGGCCAGGATCAGCACACCCAGCGCCCGGCGCGCCTTGTCGCCCGCGATCTCGGTCACCGCGATCTGGGCCGGCGTGCTCAGCATGCCGGCGCCGGCCAGGCCCAGCACCGCCCACGCCAGCAGGTAGGACACGGGGCCTTGCGCCAGCCCCACCAGCGCCAGGCCCAGTGCGCCCAGCAGCGAGCCCAGCACCATCACCGGGCGCGCGCCATGGCGCTCGAACACGGCGCCCAGCGGCCACGAGGCCAGGGCCATCACCACCAGCATGGCCGTGGGCCCGGCCATCACCAGTGGCAGGCCCATGCCCAGCTCGGCCGCCATGGCCGGCCCGGTGACCGCCGGCAGCCAGAAGGTGGAGCCCCAGCCGATGAGCTGGGTGAGCGACAGCGCGGCAACGGCGCGGACAGTGGGGGAAGGAGCGGTGAACGAGCGCAGCGGCATCGGGCGGGGACCTGCGGCGCGAAGGGGAGGAATAGGGAACAAAAGCCGGGGGAACGCTGCGCCGCAGGAATGATAGCCGGCCCCGCGAGGTCCCGCCCGGCCCTGGCCACTGCCCGCAGCGGCTTGTTCAACCGCAGCGCACGGTGGTGATCTTGCCGCTTGCGTCAATTACCAGGTTCAGTCGCTCGGCATTGAACTCCATGGTCACAGGCTGGTTGTCGCGCAGCACGCGCGCCATGGCTGCGCCCGAGGCCACGCGCGCCTGCTCGACAGTGCTGGCCGTGGGCTGCTTGCCCTTGGCACCCTGTGCCGGTGCGGCGTTGCAGGTGCCGCCCCTGGGGCCGGGGCCTACCGAGGGTGTGTCGGCTGCTGGCGGACGCGCGGGCGTGCCGGCGCAGCCCGCCAGCAGGGCCATGCACAGGCCAGCGCAGGCGGTGAGAAGGGTTTGGTGGCGGTGGTGCATGGAGGGTCTCCTCGAATGGACAAAAAGGGGCGCACGGGGCGCGCGCGGCCTTGCCACCATAACGCCTGGCGAGCCCCTCATTTGTGACGTGGCGTAACCACGGCGCCAGCGCCTACAGGGAGACAGGGCATTGCAGGACATTTCCTACACATGTGACATCGGCTATCCGACCCCGGGTTCCCGCCGAAAGTGCGCCAATCGTTCCATAGCCCAGTCTTTTCCCGAACGCGAGGATGGAACCATGCACTTCGATGACCTCTACACCCGGCGCCTTGAACGGATCGGCGAGCCGGACCCCCTGCAGATGGGCCAGCCGATGCGGGCTGCCACGCAGTCCCAGCAGAGCGAGTACCTCATGGTGGGCAAGGCCGACATGGCCCATGTGCAACGGGAGCCTCAGTTCGGGGACACGCTGCATCGCGAATTCCAGGCGATGGGCTGATGGCGTTCAAGAGTACAACCACCATGCTTGCCGCCGCCCACCCCAGCCAACGCACTAACTTGGCACCCAATGACGACGACAGCCTGCAGGTCAGCCTTGTCCTGCACATCGCGCACGACGGCGCGCAAGGCTACCGTGCCCGCATGTTCGACGAGCAGGACCAGGTGGGCAGCCCCACCTACCACTCGCGCATCGAAGAAGCCATCCGCTGGTACGGCGAACATTCGCCTGTCGCGGGCGTGCAGGCCTTCCGCATCTGGTTCGGCGGCTGGTGCGCGGGCAGCTTCAGCCTGGCAGACATGGAGCAGGATGCCGAGAGCATCGCCGACCGCCTGCAGGTGCTGGCCCTGGTGGTGCGCTGAACCCCGGCGTCTTTACGGCGTGAGGAAGTAGTACCAGATCCAGGGGGCGTAGACGAGCTCAGGCGCCCATGCCACCGCAATGATGCCGTTGTAGAGAGGGCAGTTGTACCGGTCCGCGTAGTAGCCCGCGAACGGGATGAAGGTGCCAGCTGCCGAACACCCCGGTAGCCCGTCAGCTCGATGAAGGCATCCGTTCGCGTCAGGTATCCAGGCGGCTGGGAACCGACCTGCGCCCCGCTGCCCTCCCCGGCCTGTGCCAGGGCTCCATGCGACACCACCAAAGCCATCAGCAGCAAGAGCAGTTTCTGCATGGTGATTCCCCAGGAAATATTCATCCATGAGCCCATGCTGCTGGCCATCATGCAAGCCCATGTGGCCAGCAGTGGCTAATTTTCCTCGGGTTCGAAGCTGACAGAAGGCTGTCGGCGGGTCGCCGGTGCTGGTATAAACGCGCTCGGTCACCGGCGCGCATGCGCTGGCATGCCCACAACGACAAAGACCCGAGGAGACACATGAACCCGAGCGCTGCCGCGACCCCTGTCCGCCCATGGACTGTTTCGAGCCCTGTTCTCCGTGCTGGCGCCCTGTTCGCCGTGCTGGCCCTGGCGGGGGGGGCGCAGGCCGCCCCCATCGTGGTCGGCCAGGTGGCGCCGCTGTCGGGCCTCAAGGCCAGCGACGGACGGGGCTACTCGGCAGGCATGCAGATGTACTTCAACCACGTCAACAAGGCCGGTGGCATCAACGGCAACACCCTGGTGCTGGCGCGCAAGGACGACACCGGCCGCGCCGACCAGACCTTGGCCGCAACGCAGCTGCTGCTGGCCGAGCAGCGCCCGCTGCTGCTGGCGGGCTACATGGGCGCCGGCAACCTGGCGGCACTGCAGAAGTCGGGCCTGCTGGCCAAGGAAAAAATCGCGCTGGTGGGCTACCGCAGCAGCACCTTCCAGCCTGACTCGCCCCTGCTCTACAACGTGCGCGCCGGCCTGCGCGACGAGATCGGCAAGATCGCCGAGCACCTGGCCACCGTGGGCATCACCAAGCTGGGCCTGCTGTACGAGGAGGGGCCCGACGCCCCCGCGCTGCTGGCCAGCGCTGAGGAGGCCGTGAAGAAGAACGGCGGCAGTCTCGTGGCCAAGGGTTCGTACGAGATGGACACCCTGCGCATGGAGAACGCCAACAAGCTGCTGCAGGCGGCCAAGCCCCAGGCCATCATCCTCATCACCAGCGGCGCCGCCGCTTCGGCCTTCATCGAGAAGTACCGGCTGGAAGGCGGCACCGCCCGGCTATTCGCCTCCTCCGACGTGGACCTGGAGCAACTGGCCAAGCGCCTGGCCGAAGAGCACATGCAGGGCATATCGATCGCCCAGGTCACGCCCAACCCGTACCGCGCATCGAGCAAGCTGAGCAAGGAATTCCGCGAGGTGCAGGCCAAGAGCGGCGACCCCGACGTGCCCGTGAGCTACGCCATGATGGAAGGCTACATCGCCGCCAAGGTGATCGCCGAGGCCGCCCGCCGGGCCGGCGCCAAGCCTACGCGCGAAAACCTGGCCGCTGCCTTGGACAGCATCGACAGCCTGGACCTGGGTGGCTACACCGTGGGCTACCGCCCCGGCCAGCGCGCGGGTTCGCGCTTCGTGGAGCTGTCCATCGTGAGCGCTACCGGCCGCATCCGGCAATAAGGATCGGCTTCAGCGCAACACGGCGCTGCTGTGGCGCACCAGTGCCTCGTTGCCCTGCCGGTCTGTGGCGATCTGCTGCGCGAAGGTGGCCACTGTGCCGCCCGCGGGCAGCAGGTGCTTGTCCCTCAGCACCGCGGCGAAGCCGCCGGCACCGAGTATGCGGTTGACCGCCTCGTTCAGCCCCTGCACCACGGCGGGCGGGGTGCGCGCGGGGGCGAACAAGCCGAACAGCGAGCTCAGATTGGCGCGCGGGTAGCCCAGCTCGGCCAGGGTGGGCACCTCGCGCAGCGCCGGCATGCGCGCGGGCGAGCCCACGGCCAGTGCGTGCAGGCGGCCGGCGGCCACATACTCGAGCTGCTGCGCCGCGAGGTTGGACGACAGCACCTCGAACTGGCCCCCCAGCGCGTCGTTGAGCTGCGCACCGCCGCCCTGGTAGGGCACGTGGGTGATGTCGGCCCCGCTGTGCAGGCGCGTCTGCACCAGCACCATGTGCCCGGTGGTGGCCACGCCCGAACTGGCCCAGCGCACGGCGCCGGGCCGCGTGCGCGCCAGGGCGACCATCTCGGTGAACGAGCGCGGGCCCAGGGCCGGCGTGCCCATCACCAGCACCGGCGTGTGCATGATGCCTACGACCGGCATCACCAGGCCGAGCGGATCGCGCAGGCCGCCGGGCACCAAGAGCGGCTGCAGCGTGACCGGCGTGATGGCCGAGAACGCCAGGGTGTGCCCGTCGGGCGCGGCGCGGGCCAGCAGGTCGATGCCCACCGAGCCGCCGGCACCGGCGCGGTTGTCCACCAGCACCGGCACGCCCAGGGCGCGCGCCAGCGGCTGCGCCAGCGCCCGCGCCGTGGCATCGCTTACGCCGCCGGGCGGGTACACCACGATCAGCCGCACCGGGCGGCTGGGCCAGCGCGGTGCGGCTGCTGCATGCACGGCGGGTGCTGCAGCCACCAGGGCCGCGCCGCCCGCAGCCCAGCGCAACAGGTGGCGGCGGGGCAGGGTGGCTGTGGTGGGCCGCAGCGGCTCAGGCCGTCGCAGCAACTCTGGCCCTTCCGGCCGCGATCTTCGTGACCAGCTCGACGAAGGCCCCCGTGGGGCCGTGGCAGTCGCTCTTGCGGTACGCCAGCGTCAATGGCGCGCCCAGCTTCACCGCGCGGGCCAGCGGCCGGTAGACGATGGCGTTGTGGTGCGTGCCCTGCATGGACGAGGGCACCACCGAGATGCCGGCCCCTGCGGCCACCAAGTTCAGGTTGGTCATCATGCGGTCCACCTCAGAGACCACGTTGATGGCCACGCCCTCGCGCGTGCACAGCTCCAGCAGGTTGGCATACAGCCCCGGCGCGCCGGGCTTGCGCACGAAGATGAACTTCTCGCCCTGCAGCTCCTTGAGCTGCACGGGCAACTGCTTCTTGCCCACAGGCGCCTGCGCCAGCGGGTGGTCGCGCGGCATGGCCAGCACGGCGGGCTCCTGCAGCAGGGTCTTGAGCACCACCCCCTTGGGCCAGGCCACAGGCACGCGCAGAAAGCCGCAGTGCAGGCGCGAGGAGGCCACCGCCTCGGTGATCTCGGCGGCGTTGTTCTCGCTTACCACCAGCTGGATGCCGGGGTAGGTGGCGCGGCACATGCGCAGCGCCTCGGGCGTGAAGTCGTGCGCCGCCGACGAACTCGTGAAGCCGATGGAGAGCATGCCCTGGCTGCCATCGGCAAAGGCCAGCATGCGCTCCTGCATGGCCGCGCAGTCGCGCAGCAGGCGCGTGGCCTCGGCATAGAAGAGCTGGCCCGCATCGGTCAGCGTCACGCCCTTGGGGTGGCGCAGGAAGAGAGGTACCCCAAGCTCCACTTCCAGCCCTTTGATCTGCTGGCTCAGCGGGGGCTGCTGCATGCCCAGGCGCTCGGCAGCGCGCGTGATGTGCCTGGCATCCGCAACGGCCACGAAGTAGCGCAGGTGCCGAAACTCGATATTCATAACGTATGGACCACAGATTATTCAGGTGTTTGGCATGTGTAGCCTACGCTCCTAGGATACGCCCTGTTCCCTGCAACCGGCCTCGTCGGTTTCCCTGTGGCGGGCTTCGTGCCCGCCTGTGCATTGCGCACAGGAGCACGCTTTTGACACAACAACAACCGGAGACAAAATCCATGCGTTTCACCACCGGCTCGCGCAGCCCGGTCGCTTCGTCGACCCTGTCCGTCCTTTCCACCCTGTCAGCCATCACCCTGCTGTCCGCCTGCGGCGGCAGCGACAGCCCCGCATACCCGCCCGAAGCCAAGCCCGTTGCGGTGGCTTGCCCGGCCGAACTGCCCACCACCGCCACCTGCCAGGGCGGGCGCGATTCGGCCGGAGCCTACTACCTCATCGCCACGCCCAAGGACTGGGGCGGCAACCTGATCCTGCACGCACACGGTGGGCCCGACCTGGCCGCCCCCACGGCCGAGCGCGCGCAGGAAGACCTGGTGCGCTGGGCCATCATGGTCAAGGCCGGCTACGCCTGGGCGGGCTCCACCTTCCGCCAGGGCGGCGTGGAAGTGCACGCTGCAGCCGAAGACACCGAGCGCCTGCGCCGCATCTTCAACGAGCATGTGGCGGTGCCCAAGCGCACGGTGCTGCACGGGCAGTCGTGGGGCGCGGGCGTGGCCGCCAAGGCCGCTGAGATGTTCACCGCGCAGACCGTGGGCGCGCAGCCGTACGACGCAGTGCTGCTCACCAGTGGCGTGCTGGCCGGCGGCACGCGCTCGTACGACTTCCGCCTGGACCTGCGCGCCGTCTACCAATACCTGTGCAACAACCACCCGCGGCCCACCGAGGCGAGCTATGCGCTCAACCTCGGCCTGCCCGCCACGCTGACCCTGGCGCGCGACGACTTCAACGCCCGCGCCAACGAATGCCTGGGCCTGGACAAGACCGCCGCCCAGCGCACGCCTGAGCAGCAGCGCAAGGTCGAGACCATCGAGAAAGTCATCAAGATCCCCGCCAGCGCCATCTCGGCCCACCTGAGCTGGGGCACCTACCACTTCCAGGACGTGACCGCCAAGCGCACCGGCGGCGCCAGCCCCTTTGGCAACACCGGCGTGGTCTACAGCGGCTCGGCCGACGACGCTGCGCTCAATGCCGGCGTGCTGCGCTACCGCGCCGACCCGGTCGCCGTGCAGCGCTTTGCCGACGACACCGACCCCAAGGGCACGATCCCCGTGCCCGTGCTCACCACCAAGTGGATCAGCGACCCCACGGCCTTCGTCGAACTCGACGCCTACTTCAAGACCGTGATGGACCGCGGCGGCAGCGGCGACCGCCTGGTGCAGACCTTCGTGACCACCGGCACGCACAGCTACATCAGCGACCCGACTTACCCGGCCCTGGTGACCTCGCTGCTCGACTGGGTGGAGACACGCACCAAGCCCACTCCCGCCAGCGTGGCGCAGCGTTGCACGTCGCTCGAAGCGCGCTTCGGCACGGGCTGCACCTTTGCGCCGGCCTACGTGCCCGGCGCGCTGGAGACGCGGGTGCCGGCGCGCACGCGGCCTTGAAGCTCAGGCCCAAAGGCGCGGTTGTCAGGCAGCCGTAGAGAAGCTGTCAGCCAGCCGCGCCTCCACCACCGCGTTGCGCGACTGCTTGACGCAGCGCTGCTGCTGCTCACCACCATCGCGCAGACATTGCAGCGCATGCGGGCCCACCCAGACCTGAGCGTCCGGCTTGCCGGGGTTGGCCGAGCGCCCTGGCACGGCCGGGCCGAAGGGCATGGCGGGGTTGCACCAGCGCAGCACGGCGTTGCTGTAGTGCTTGCGCACGAAGCGGCCCAGCGTTTTGTAGCGCCGCTCGACTCCCTGGGCGGCCTGCGCGCTGGCGCTGCCCGTGGCCACCGCGATGCGCCCCTCGAAGAGCACACCGTCCGCAAAGATTTCGGAGCGCAGGAACTGCACGGTGGCGTACTCCGATTCGCAATACCAGTCGTTGCAGCCGGCGATGTAGCGGGCTTGCAGCGCTGCTTGGTCATCGGGCGACCAGAGGATGCAGTAGTTGCCGCGGATGGCGTCGAGGTCGCGGAAGGTCTGCGGCGCCGCAGCCTGCCAGCGTGGCCCGTCGATCAGCAGCACCGCAGGGTCGGCCAGGACCTGCGCAGCGAACTCGCGTTCGTCGGCAGGGTGCATCACAAAGCGCAGCTGGCTGTTCATGGGCGGATTATCCGGTGCATGCGCGGGCAATTGCCCGCCCCATGGGCTTCTTCAAACCTCATTTGAAACTGAAAGCGGTTCGCACCGGCTTATCAGCGCGGCACCCGGCTCCTACAGTTTGCCCACCATTAACCCTGGAGGTGGAAACGATGCGAACGGTGAAATCTTTGTCCCTGCCCATGAAGGGCCTGCGCCATGCCGGCATGGCTTCAGCCCTGGTGCTGGGGCTGTGCTTGGGTGCGCAGTCGCAGGCCCAGCCGGCGGTGCCCGACTACGGCCCGGCCCTGACCCTGGACATGGCGCGCAAGGCCATGTCGGCCGCCGACGCGCTGGCGCGCGGCAATGGCTGGAATGTGGCCATCGCCATCCTGGACAGCGGCGGCCAGATGGTCATGTACCAGAAGTTCGATAACACCCACCATGCCAGCATCGCCGTGGCGCAGGGTAAGGCCCGCACGGCGCTGGACATGCGCCGCCCCACGCGCGTGCTGGAAGAGGCCGTGGCCTCGGGCGGCGGTGCCCTGGGCCTGCTGTCGGCCCGTGAGCTGACCCTGCTGCAGGGCGGCGTGCCCATCGTCAGCGGCGGCAAGATCGTGGGCAGCATCGGTGTCTCGGGCGTGGCTTCGGCCAACGACGAGAAGGTGGCCTTCGCAGGCGCGGAGGCATTGAAATGATGCGGCAAACCCTGCTCTCTGGTGCCATGGCCCTCGGCCTTCTGCTGCTGGCCTCGCCGGCCATGGCGGGCCTGGCCGAAGACGCTGCGGCGGCCAGCGTGGACATCTATGCCCGCATGACGGCCAAGGACGCGCCGGGCTTCCTCAGGTACCGGCCCCCGGGCGGGTTCACCGAGTTCACGCCTTCGTCAAAGGAGCTGCAGCGCCTGGAGCTCAAGCCCTTCACGGACCTGTTCTCGTCGGACATGCGCATCAATCTGCGTGCCGAGGACATCAAGGTGCAGCTGATCGGCGATGTCGCCGTGGTCACCGGCACCCGCATTGGCTACGTGGCGGCGCCCAACACCACGCCGGTGGAGGTGCGCTACGCCCTGACCATGGTCTGGGCACGTACCAACGGTGCGCTGCAGCTGCAGCACCTTCACTACTCGCCACTGGCTGCCAGGTAGTTGGAGAGGAGGACCGCCGGCACGGGCCTGACCGGCCCTTGCATCGCAACAGGCATGCTCCGGGCACCATTAGTACCCGGGGTATTTTTCTTCGGATCAGCGCGATTGGAAGATGGCGCCATCGGCCTGCAGGGCATACGGCGCAACGCGCGCCTTGTACGCCAGCAAGCTGTCGATGACCTTCTTCGAATCGGCGTCGGCCCTGGCGCTTTCGGCCAGCTCCTGCGCCGTGGCGGTCTTCAGGGCCGCCAGCACCGATGGCGGCAACTGCCTGAGCGCCGTGCCCCGGCCTTCCAGTGCGCGCATGGCCACGGCATTGCGGTCCTGCGCGCGGGCCATGGAGCGCAGCGCGGCGGCTTGGGCCACCTGGCGCAGGATGTGCTGCAGGTCGGCGGGCAGCGCCATGAACTTCGCGCGGTCGATGAAGGAGTGCATCACCACGTCGGGCTCGTGCCAGGGCGCGTAGTAGTGCGGCGCGTACTGCGCCAGCGGCAGCGTGGCGTCGATGGCCGGGCCGACCACGTCGGCCGCATCGATCCTGCCCTCGGCAAAGGCCGCGACGATCTGGCCCAGCGGCAGGTTCACCGGCACCGCGCCCACGCGCGCCAGCACCCGCCCCGGAAAGCCCGCGATGCGGATGCGCACGCCCTTCAAGTCCTCGGGCGTCTTCAGCTCCTTGGCGAACCAGCCGCCCATCTGAACGCCGGTGTCGCCCACCGCCAGCGGCAGCACGTTGTGCTGCGCCAGGATGGACTCGAACAGCGCCTGCCCGCCGCCCTCGGCCAGCCAGGCGTGGTTTTCCAGCGCCGTCAGGCCGAAGGGGATGGCGGTGAAAAAGTCGATGGCCGGCACCTGGGCTGCGTAGTACTGCGCGGTGGTGTGGCCGATCTCGAATCGGCCCTCCTTTACCGCCTGCAGCAGCCCGGCGGGCGCGCCGTGTTTGCCGGGGTCGATGACCTCGATGGCCAGGCGCCCGCCCGATGCGGCGCGCACGCTGTCGGCAAAGTCCACGGCGGTTTCATGCAGCAGCGGCAGCGCGGTGGGCCACGAGGTGCCCATGCGCCAGCGGATGGGGGCGGGCGATGCCGCCTGGGCGTGCACGGCGGGCGCGGCGGCCAGCGATGCGGTGGCCAGCGCGGCAGCCAGTGCGCGGCGCCGGGGCAGGGGGCTGGTGGTGTCGTTCAGCATGGCGCATTCACTCCGCAGTGATCTTCTTGTCGGCCGCCAGGCGGGCCCACTTGGTGATCTCGGTGCCCAGGTAGGCCTGCGCCTCCTCGGGCGTGCCGCCTGCGATCTCGGTGCCCAGCGCGGCGAGCTTTTCGCGCACGTCGGGCGTGGCCAGCACCTTGGCCATGGCGGCGGCCAGCGCGTCGCGCACGGGGCGGGGCAGGGCGGCCGGGCCCATCAGCATGTACCAGGCGCCGATCTCGTAGCCGGGCACGCCGGCCTCGGCCACGGTCGGCACGTCGGGCAGGGTAGCCACGCGGCTGCGCGTGGTCACGGCCAGGGCCCGCAGCTTGCCCGCGCGGATGTGCTGCAGCACCGTGGGCACGGTGTCGAAGTTCACGTCGATCTGGCCCGAGATCAGGTCAGTGAGCGCCGCGCCGCTGCCCTTGTAGGGCACATGCGTCATGCTGGTGCCCGTGGCCAACTGGAACAGCTCGGCCGCGAAGTGCTGCTGCGTGCCCTGGCCCGACGAGGCGTAGTTGACCGCGCCCCTCTTCGCCTTGGCCATGGCGATGAACTCCTGCAGCGTCTTTGCGGGCGACGAGGCCGGCACCACCACCACCTGCGGCACGCTGCCGATGAGCACGATGGGCGCGAAGTCCTTGCCCGCCGCATACGGCATTTTGGGCGTGATGGCCGGCACCATGGCGTTGGAGCTCACGTGGCCCAGCAGCAGGGTGTAGCCGTCGGCCTTGGCCTTGGCCACCACGCCGGCGGCGATGGTGCCGCTGGCGCCGGCGCGGTTTTCCACCACCACGGGCTGCTTGAGCAGTTCGGACAGGCGCGGTGCGATCTGCCGCGCGATGAGGTCGGTGCCCCCGCCCGGTGCGAAGCCTACGACCAGGTTCACCGGCCGGGATGGATAGGCCTCCTGCGCGCCGGCCGGCAAGGCCAGGGCAGACAGGCAGGCGGCGGCGGCCACGATGGCGCGGCGGCGGTCGATATTTTTCATGGTCTTGTCTCCTCGCACCGCAGGGCTCAGTGGTATTCGGTCAGGCTGCCGAAACCGGGGAACTGGTCCTTGATGCCCATC
This sequence comes from Acidovorax sp. LjRoot118, assembly GCF_964253575.1. Lineage (NCBI taxonomy): Bacteria > Pseudomonadati > Pseudomonadota > Betaproteobacteria > Burkholderiales > Comamonadaceae > Acidovorax > Acidovorax sp. LjRoot118. The sequence goes on along the minus strand of NZ_CAXURB020000001.1, from coordinate 4,976,741 downwards.
TTGCGCAGGGCCGACCAGTAGATGACGGGGCCCGATGCGAACACCGGCTTCTTGAGCCACTTCTCGGCGTCATTGGCCACGCGGGCATAGGCCAGGTTGGTGCCCAGCTGCAAAATGGCGTCGGGCTTGGCGGCCTCGCAGCGCAGCGTGGCCTCGGCTAGTTGCTCGTAGGTCTGCGAGGCGACGTGGATGATGCTCTTGCACTTGAGCCCCTCGACGTGCACCACCTCGAAGCCGCGCGCGGTGAAGTAGTCGATGGCGTTGGTCTCGATCACCGGGTAGTAGGGCGTGAGCAGCGCGATGCGCTTGGCGCCGCACAGCTTGAAGGCCTGCTCGGCCGACTGCGCGCCCATGGTCACGTCCACGCCCGAGGTCTTCTGCAGGTGCTCCAGCAGTGCAAAGCTGCCTTTCTCGCCGCCCATGTAGCTCTGCGAGGACATGCCCAGCACCAGGTGGTCGATCAGTGCCTCGTTCAGGCGGCGCACCGAGTCGTCGAGGTTGGCCGTCACATTGCGCATGATGATGGACCAGTCCTCGTCCTGCTGGATCTTCTGGTTGGGCACGTAGTAGCGGTCGACGGCGTTGATCACGCCGCGCGGGCGCATGTCCATCATTTCGTTCTCCACGTTCACGTTCGGGCCGGGCGTCATCACGCCAATCACACCGCGCGGGCCGAGCGCATTCACATAGCGTTGCTCGTCGTGGGTGGAACCGTCGATTTCACGGATACCTTGCTGAAATGCATTCATTTTCTGTCTCCTGGGATTGAATGAGGGGTTGATTGGGGTGTTCATTGGCCGAATGAATGCATTCGAATGTAGGGAGACGGCCTGGGAATGTCAAGCAATTTGAATTCAAAGAGGCAAAATTCATCCTGAAATAGGCGTAATTTCCGCTGATGATGCTAAAAATGAATTCATAATTACCCATGTCCAAAGAATTCGTCCACACCACCCTGCTGGAAGACCTGCGCGAAGTGTTCGTGCGCGGCGAGGTGCCGCCCGGCCAGAAGGTGCCCGAGGCCGCGCTGTGCGAGCGCTTCGGCGTATCGCGCACGCCGTTGCGCGAGGCGCTCAAGGTGCTGGCCGCCGAGGGCCAGGTGGAGCTGCTGCCCAACCGGGGGGCGCGCGTGCGCGAGCTCTCGCTCGACGAGGTGGAGGGCCTGTTCGCGGTGGCCGGCGCGCTGGAGGCCCTGGCGGGCGAGCAGGCCTGCCAGCGCATCACGCAGCCCGAGCTCGACGCCCTGGCCGGCCTGCATGCGCAGATGCGCCAGGCCTATGACCAGCGCGACATGGCGCCGTACTACGCGCTCAACCGGCAGATCCACGAGGCCATCGTGCAGGCCGCGCGCAACCCCGTGCTGGTGTCGCAGTACAGCATCCTGAACGCGCGCATCCGCCGCATACGCTTCGCCTCGCCCATGACGCCCGAGATCTGGGCGCGCGCCATGGCCGAGCACGAAGGCATGCTCAACGCCCTGCAGCGGCGCGACAGCGCGGCCATGGCCAGCATCCTGAAAACCCACCTGCAGCACAAGAGCGAGGCCATCGTGCAGGCCATGCGCGAGGTCCTGGCCGCTGCGCCCGCGCCCCGGCGCGCGCGTGCCGCGGCCGCCTGAGATTGCACGGCGGCGCGCGGGCACCACCACCACACCAGCGGGAGACGACAGGCCATGAAGATCCAGAACGTCGAAGACATCCGCGTGCTGGTGGAGACCGCGCGCGGCGGCTCGCTCACCGCCGCAGCGGCCGTGCTCGGGATCACCCCGGCTGCGGCCAGCGCCATGCTCAAGCGGCTGGAGGCGCAGCTCGACGCGCGCCTGTTCGAGCGTTCCACCCGCGCCATGCGCATCACCCCGCAGGGCCAGACCCTGCTGGACTACGCCACGCGCGCGCTGGAGTTGCTGGAGGAGGGCGAGGCACAGCTGGCCAGCGAGAGCCGCTCGCTGGTGGGCACGGTGCGCGTGGCCGCGCCCTCGGACCTCACGCGCAGCGTGCTGCTGCCCTGGTTCGATGCCTTCGTGGAAAGCCACCCCGGCGTGCGCGTGGCGCTGACGGTGAGCGACCGCGTGCAGGACGTGCTGCGCGACACGGTGGACATCGCCCTGCGCTACGGCGCGCTCAGCGACTCGGGCCTGGTGGCGCGCCAACTGCACACCACGCGCCGCGTGCTGTGCGCGGCGCCCGCCTACCTGCAGCGCCACGGCGCGCCGCAAACGCCCGGGGACCTGGCGCGGCACAACTGCCTGACCTTCCACCTGGCGGGCAAGCGCTACGACGCCTGGCGCTTCGAGCAGGCCGGCCACTGGACCGAGGTGCGTGTGGACGGCGACCGCGACGCCAACGACGCGGCCATTGCCCACCAGTGGGCGCTGGCGGGCGCGGGGCTGCTCTACAAGTCCGAACTCGACGTGGTGCATGACCTGGCCTCGGGTGCGCTGGTGCGCCTGCTGGCGGACTGGCATGGCGAGCACTACCCGCTCAACGCCATCCTGCCCAGCAACCGCTTCGTGCCGGCGCGCGTGCGCGCGCTGGTGGACTTTCTGGCCCAGCGCTTTGCCGGGCTGCAGGCGGATCAGAAGCCCGGCGTGCCGGGCGCCAGCGGCCTGAAGCGGTAGACCAGGTACGGCGCCTTGTTCTTGCCCACCTTGTCGGCCTGCAGTACGTCGGTCAGCGGCAGCTGCGCAGCGCCGGTGTACATGTAGCCGTCGTGGTTGTAGGTCACGCCGTCGGGCCAGACCATGCCGGGGTCGGTCACCAGCCGCGTGTACTTGCGCGTGCCGGGCGGGATGACGCCCACGGCGCGCTCGCCCACCTCGGTGAGGTACAGGTTGTCCCGGGCGTCGATGGACAGGCCGCCGTTGAAGGGCTTGTCGGCATAGGTCTCGACCTTGGCGCCCAGCTGCTCGGGCGTGAGGCGCGCATCGAGCAGGTCGCGCATGCGGATGCGGTACATCTTGTAGGCGCTCAAGGGCGCGAAGTACAGCCACTCGCCCTTGCGGTCGAGCGCGATGCCGTCCACCCCCACGCCCAGCGCGAAGCTGCCGGCCGTGGGCTGGCCCACGTCCCAGGTGATCGGGTCCTTCAAGGGCAGTACGCTCTCGTGGCCCTGCAGCAGGCGGCGGCTCTGGCCAGTCTTGAGGTCGACCACCACCAGCGCGGCCTTGTCGCCAACGCCGTTGGAGTTCTCGCCGATGGCCTCGTCGGCGATCACGATCACCTGGCGCCGCAGGTCGACCGCGAAGTCGTTGTGCTGCGACTCGGTCACCGTGGCATCGCCGGTGATGGGGATGACCTTGTGCAGGCGGTTGGTGCGCGTGTTCCAGCCCACGAGCTTGGGCACCAGGCCGGCCGGGCGGCCCGCGGCCTGGTCGGTGGTCTTGGCCGAATCGAGCATCCAAAGGATGCCGCTGGCATCGGTGTGCAGGCCCAGCACCCAGTCCAGGCAGCGGTTGAAGTCGCTCTTCCAACTGCCGTCGGCGTGCTTGCAGCTTTGCCAATCGGCGCTGGGGTAGGGCGTGGTGCTGCGCCGGTCTGCGTTGAGCAGCGCCACCTGCACCTTGGGTCCATAGAACGGGTGGTAGCCCACGATGAGCCGGCCGTCCGGCATCTGCGTGATGCCGCCGATACCCGCGGCGTCGAGCCGGGCGTGGATTTCGAGGGTTTGCTGGCCCGTGGCTTGGGGGCCCGCCTGCGCCAGCGTGGCGGCGCCCAGTGCGGCGCATGCCATGGCCAACGCAGCGCGGTAAAAAATGGTCGGGTGCATTCGATCGGTCTCCTGTCGTTGTTGTGCGTGCGGGATGGAGGTCCATCCCGCACGGCCAGCTTAGGAGCGATCACGGCCGGGATAAAGCGCCCTGGGGCGCAAACAGTTTCGGCGTTCCGTTGAAGAAGATGCCGGATCAGTGCCGGGCTACTTGAAGGTCACGCGCACCGGCGCCGCACCCGGCAACCCGTCGTAGGTGGCCGTGACCGAAAGGCCTGCGCGCGGCGGCAGCAGCGCCGAGAACGAGCCCAGGCTCACCAGATCGCCCGGCTGCAGCGTGATGCCCTCCTGCTGCAGCGCGGTGGCCAGCCAGGTGACGGCGTTGAGCGGGTGCTCCAGGATGTCGCTGCCCTTGCCGCCACCCAGGCGCGCGCCCGCGCCATCGGTGAGCGAGACGTTCATGTCCGCCAGGGCCTTGAGCAGCGCGTAGCGCTCGCCGCGGTAGGCGGGTATGGGCAGCGGCGTGCCGGCAATGCCCAGGCGTGCGCCCACGTTGATGGCCGTGACGCCCGCGCCGTTGAGCTGCGGCGGCGCCTGCACCATCAGGTCGGGCAGCTCGATGAAGGGGATCACCTGGTCGATGGCGTCCAGCACCTCTTCGGGCGTCTTCGCATGGTTGATGGCAGCGCTCTTGACGCGCACCAGCATGTCGGCCTCGTACAGCGCGCGGGCGCCGAAAGCCGCCTCCACCGTGGCGCCGCTCTGCAGCACCATGCCGTCATAGAGCTTGCCCCACACCGGCTTGTCGGTGTTGAAGCGCTTTTGTACCGCCGGGTTGGTGAGCCCCGCCTTGTAGCCCACCACCTTGCCCATGCGCTGCGCCAGCAACTGGTTGAACTTGCCGCGCGTGCAGGCGCCATCGGCGTCCGAGAGGTTCACCGGGTTGGGTGCCGGGGTGCGCGCCACGTAGTGCGCCAGCAACTCGGCGGCCTGCGCATCGGTCAGGCAATCGGCGTGGGCGGTGGTGGCCGTGCCCAGCGCCAGCAGGGCGGCGGCGGTGGCAAGGGCTTGCTTTGTCAAGGGCATGGGTTGTCTCCTGTCGTTGTGTGCCATCGGCATCTCGGGCGGCAATGCCCAGCAGGACCAGGATGCGGCCGAGACCGCCATCCGGGCGCTGGGCTTCGAGGTCAGGGCCTGAAAAGGCCCTGAACAGGTCCTTGGGCTTTCAGCGGTCCACGTACTGCGCGTCGAAGCGCTTGCGCGCCGCGAGGTGGGCGTCGGCGCAGGCGCCGGTGGCCGGGTCGGCTCGGCACACGGGGCTGGGCTGGAAGTAGCGGGCCCAGGCATCGGCGCGGCGCTGCTGGCGCTCGGATTCGAGCCGGGCGGCCAGGGCCTGGGCGGTCTTGAGGTCGTCGTCGGCCTTCTTCTGGCCTGCGTCCTGCACCGGCGCAGCAGGCTGCGGGGCCTCGGCCTGCGGTGGTGCGGTCTGCGCAGGCAGTGGCGGCGCAGGTTCGGGGGCGGGCGGTGCTGGTGGCGGCGCAGGCTGGGCCACCGCAGGTGGCGGGGCGGCCTGCGTGCTGGTACTGCTGCTGTCGTCGCCCACAGGCCGTGGCTGTGTCAGCACGGCCGGTGTGGCTGGTGGCGGTGGGCGCTGGCCGACGATGGCGTCGTGGGCAAACAAGGCGGCCAGACCGCCGATGAACACGCCCAGCGCGATCCTGGCAACGTCTGGCAAAAAGGGGCCCCTGCCGGCCGCGGGTGACGAATCTGGTTGCATGGCACACCTCCTGAGGGCAGTGTAGCCGTGCGTGCGCCGGCACATTGGTCAAATCGCAGGCACCGCGTTGAAACCCGCGCCGGCACTGGGCCCGGCGGGCATGCACAGGTGTTATCCACAGAGTCATCCACGCTGGCTGTGGACTGCTGCACTGGGCTGCGTGGCAAGGTGTACCGGGGAGGTGCGCGGCGCCGCAGTCGGGCCATTGCCAGCCATGCGCCAGGGCCTGAAAAGTGGCCGGCCCACCGTGCTGCGGCGCGCGGCGGTGGGCTGATGAAAGAACAGGCACCGTATCGCAGCCCGCGCCAGTGCTGGCTTTGCGGTGTATTCATCAGGGTTTTCCACAGGGTCATCCACGGTCGCTGTGGATGGTGTGTCAACGTACGCAAGCCGCGCTGTCGGCGCGCCTCGTGGCGGACTTGGAGGGCGGCTGCTGATGAATTCGCAGGCACCGCGTTGCAGGCCGCGCCAGTGCTGGCTCTGGCGTGGCTGCACAGGGGTTATCCACAAAGTCATCCACGCCGGCTGTGGACTTTGCGGACGCCGTTTGCGCCCCCGGCGCGGCCATTGGTCAATCCGCAGGCACCGCGTTGCAAGCCGCGCCGGCATTGGCTTTGCGCGGCATGCACAGGCCTTTTCCACAGGGTCATCCACGGTGGCTGTGGACTGGTTCGCCCGCCCAGGCCTGGGACGCATGGCAAGGGCGCGGGCGGGGTTGACGGCGGGCGGGCAATCCGGTGGTGCTGGCGCAGCGCTGATGAATTCGCAGGCACCGCGTTGCAGGCCGCACCAGTGTTGGATTTGGCGTGCATGCCCAGTGCTTGTCCACAGGGTCATCCACGCCATCTGTGGACGGTGCGCGCGCATACGGGTGCCCTGCCGCACCCCCTGCGCGGGGCATTGTTGAAATCGCAGGCACCGCGTTGCAGCCCCCGCCGGCATTGGCTTTGCGCCGTATCCACCGGTGTTTTCCACAGGGTCATCCACGGTGGCTGTGGACTGCGGGCGCGGTGTCGGCGCTGCTGCGCGAGTTGCCTGCCGCTACTTGCCACCCCGAGCAGCCAGGGCCCGCACCAGGGCCCCGTCGGCGCGGGCCGCATGGGCACCGTCCACGCGGTCGGCCAGCACCTGCGCGAGCTGGCGCAACTGGCCGGGCGTGAGCCCCACGTTCATGCTGATTCCCATGTGCGACTGCAGCTGCGATTCGGCGCCGGCCAGGGCCGAGAGCATGCCCACCGTGGCGATTTCGCGGCTCTGCCAATCCAGGTTGTCGCGCTCGAAGATGTCGCCGAAGAGGTGGGTCTTGAGGTACTGGTCGATGGCCGGTGCGAAGTCGAACAGCGGGCCCTTGACGGGCGCACCCACCAGGCGCGTCTGGTTGGCCGTGCCGGCTGCCAGCAGGGCATCGCCCTGGGGGATGGGCCGGCTGGGCGCGCTCCCGGGGGCGTCCTGCAGGCCGCGCTGGCGGCGGGCCTCCAGCACTTTCAGGAGCTCGCCCAGCGCGTTCAGGCTGCGCGGGAAGCCCGCGTAGGCATACACCTGCACCAGAACTTCGCGCGCGTCGCCCACGGTAAGGCCCGCGTCCAGGCCCTGGTTCAGCGCAGGGCCCAGGCGCGCGATGTCGCCGGCCGCTGCGAAGGCGGCGATGGGCACGATGGCCTGCTGGCGTGGCGAGAGCGTCTCGCCGGTCTGCGCGGTGGTGGGTTGCATGGCCTTGGGCTCCTGGGGGCTGGTGGATGCGTGGCCCGGTGCAAGGGCCAGGCCGGCCAGCAGGCCGATGGCTGCCAGCCGGCCCATGCGCTCAACGCGCCGTGGTGGTGTTGCTATGGTATTGCTCATCGCTGACCTTCTCCATCCATTCGACGTTCTTGCCATCTGCCATGCCGGTCACGGCCAGGTGGGTCATGGCCGTGCTGGGCGCGGCGCCGTGCCAGTGCTTCACGCCGGGCGGACACCAGACCACGTCGCCGGGGCGGATCTCCTGCACCGGCTTGCCCCATTCCTGCGTGCGGCCGATGCCCGAAACCACCACCAGCCGCTGGCCTGCGGGGTGGGTGTGCCAGGCAGAGCGGGCGCCGGGCTCAAAGGTGACCTGCGCGCCCGAGGCGCTGATGCCCTTGTCGGCAGGCCAGACGGGATCGACGCGCACGCGGCCGGTGAAGAAGGCATCGGGCCCGGCGGCGGAGGCCTGGGCGCCGGCCCGCGTGATCTGCTGCGTGCTGGTGGCGGCTAAAGCGGGTGACTCGGTCGCGGCAGCCGCGCCGCCCTGGGCCATGGCCAGGGCGAAGGCGGTTCGCATGAGGGTGGGGTTCATGGGCTGGGGCTCCTGAAGGATGGAAATGGGGGAGGGGATCTGAGGGGCGCGGGAGGCCGGCTGTGACCACCACTGGCCCGCTGTAGTGACTGTAGGCACAGGCCATTGGGGTGAGAAGATGCCAAAATCGGCATGCACTTGTGCAACACATTCACCAATCCATGGCCTCTGGCGAAAACCTCAACGACCTGCGCGCCTTCGTGGTGGTAGCGCGTGAGCGCAGTTTCACCCGCGCCGCGGCGCAACTGGGCCTTTCGCGCTCGGCGCTCAGCCATGCCATGCTGGCGCTGGAGTCGCGCCTGGGCGTGCGCCTGCTGGCCCGCACCACGCGCAGCGTCTCCACCACCGAGGCCGGGGCGCGGCTGCTGGCCACGGTGGCCCCGCGCCTGCAGGAGATCGAGGCCGAGCTGGGCGCTCTGAGCGCCATGCGCGACAAACCCGCCGGCACCGTGCGCATCACCGCACACGACCACGCCATTGCCACGGTGCTCTGGCCCCGCCTGCAACCGCTGCTGCTGGAGTACCCCGACATCCGCATCGAGTTCAGCGTGGACTACGCCTTCACCGACATCGCCTCGCAGCGCTTTGACGCGGGCGTGCGCGTGGGCGACCGGGTGGACAAGGACATGGTGGCCGTGCGCATCGGGCCGCCGCTGCGCATGGCCGTGGCGGCCTCGCCGGCCTACCTGGCAGGCAAGGCGCTGCCGGTCACGCCGCACGATCTGACACTGCACCAGTGCGTGAACCTGCGCCTGCCCACGCACGGCGGTCTGTATGCCTGGGATTTCGAGAAGGACGGGCAGGCCCTGGCCGTGCGCGTGCAGGGCCAGGTGGTGTTCAACAACACCCAGTTGATGCTGCAGGCGGCGCTGGACGGCCTGGGCTTTTGCTACGTGCCGCTGGAGCTGGTGCAGCCGCACGCCGAGCACGGCCGCCTGGTGCCGGTGCTGCAGGACTGGTGGCCGAGCTTCTCGCCCTACCACCTGTACTATGCCAACCGCCGCCAGACGGCGCCCGCGCTGGCCTTGGTGATCGAGGCACTGCGCTGGCGTGAATAGGTGAAGAGTGCAGCAGCGGCATGGGCCATGCAACCATCACCCTCACAAGTCGGCCGCAGCGCACAACAGAAGTCTTGGCCGAACGGGTGTCTCGTTTGGCGCGCTAGCCTGCTCGCGAGCCGCTCAGGCGCAGCGCCTTCACCACCAGCGAAAACGCGGGTGAGGGCTGGCGCTTGCTGGGGTAGTACAGGTGGTAGCCGGCAAACTTGGGGCACCAGTCCTGCAGCACGCGCACCAGCCGCCCCGATGCGATGTGCGGCATCAGCTCATCTTCGGGCAGCAGGGAGATGCCCAGCCCGGCCAGCGCCGCGTCGACCTGCGGCGCGGAGGTGTTGAAGATCAGCGGCCCATCGACACGCACGTTCATCTTGCGGCCGCGCTTTTCAAAATCCCAGACATACAGACCGCCCGAGGTCGGCATGCGCTGGTTGATGCACTGGTGACTGGTGAGGTCCGCAGGCGTCTTGGGAATGGGGTTGGCCGCGAAGTACCCGGGAGAGGCGACCACCGCCATCTGCAGCGGCGGGCCGATGGGCACGGCGATCATGTCGTTGTCGATCGTGTTGCCCATGCGGACACCAGCGTCGAACCGGTCGGCCACGATGTCGCGAAAGCTGTAGTTCACGTCGAACTCCAGCTTGATCTCGGGGTACTCGCGCAGCAGCGGCGCGAGCTTGGGCAGCAGAACCGTGTGCAGCACGTTGTCGCCACAGGTGATGCGCACTGTGCCTGCGGGCTTGTCCCGCAGCTCGGTCAGCGCGTCGAGCTCGGCCTCGATTTCCTCGAAGCGGTGCCCGATGGCCTTCATGAGCCGCTCGCCGGCCGATGTCGGCGCGACGCTGCGGGTGGTGCGCGTCAGCAGCCGGATCTGCAGGCCCTCTTCGAGCCCGCGGATGGCCTGGCTGAGGGCGGATTGGGTGACGCCCAGCGTGCCCGCAGCGCGCGTGAAGCTGCCCTCGCGCGCGACCGTCACGAAGGCCAGCAGATCGTTGAAATTGCGTCGTGGCATCGATGGCGCTCCCTTGCGACTTGGCATCTGACTTGTTATCCAGGCTAATAAATGTATTAAGCATTCATTACCTAGTCAATGGATGCCCTGGCCGGCACACTTGCCTGCAAGCCCCAGCGCACCAGCACAGGCAGCGCGCTGCGCACCCACAGCACCAGGAACTCCGGCCATGAACCATCAAGCAGACCACACCCATCCATCCACCGTCGAGCCAGCCGGGCCATCGCCCGATCGGCGCGAATTCCTGAGGATCGCTGGCACCAGCGCAGCAGCAGCCGGCATGCTGTCGACGGCGGGCGGCACGGCATTCGCCGCTGCGCCGATGGGCGCAGCGCTGCCGTCGGGCGCCGACAACTTCTACACGAGCAACCAGGTCATCGTGCAGCAAGTGAGTTTCAAGAGCCAGTACCGCATGACCGTGACCGGCACCCTGTTCGTGCCCAGCACGCTGGACCGCAAGAAGCGCACCCCGGCCATCGTCGTCGGCCACCCCATGGGTGCAGTGAAGGAGCAAAGCGCCAATCTTTACGCAACGAAGATGGCCGAGCGGGGCTTCGTGGCTCTGTCGGTGGATCTGGCGTTCTGGGGCGGCAGCGAGGGCCAGCCGCGCAATGCGGTGTCTCCCGACATGTATTCCGAAACCTTCAGCGCCGCAGTCGACTTTCTGGGCAGCCAGGCATTCGTGGACCGGCAGCAGATCGGCGCCATCGGCGTGTGCGGCAGTGGCAGCTTCGTCATCAGTGCCGCCAAGATCGATCCGCGCCTGAAGGCCATCGCCACGGTCAGCATGTACGACATGGGGGCGGCCAACCGCAATGCGCTCAACCACTCGCAAACGCTGGCGCAGCGCAAGCAGATCATCGCTGCCGCCGCAGCGCAGCGCGACGTGGAGTTCAACGGCGGTGCAGTGCAGTACACCGGCGGCACGGTGCTCAGGCTGAAAGCGGACACGCACCCCATTCAGCGCGAGTTCTTCGACTTCTACCGCACTGCGCGCGGCGAGTTCACGCCCCTGGGTGCATCGTCGCAGACGACGACCATGCCAACGCTGAGCAGCAACGTGAAGTTCATGAACTTCTACCCGTTCAACGACATCGAGACGATCTCGCCCCGGCCGCTGCTGTTCATCACCGGCGATCAGGCCCATTCCAAGGAGTTCAGCGAAGACGCCTATCAGCGCGCTGCCGAGCCCAAGGAACTGCACTACGTGCCAGGTGCCGGCCATGTGGACCTGTACGACCGGGTGACCCTGATCCCATGGGACAAGCTGGCATCGTTCTTCGACCGCCACCTCATCAAGGCCCGGGCCTGATGGCGGCCCCTGCCATCACCGCGAGCGCCGGCATCCCGCTTGACCAGGAAGGCGGTGGTCGCCCTGCGCACTGGGGCGGAGTCTTCGCGATGACGCTGTGCGTCTTTGCGCTGATCGCTTCGGAATTCATGCCCGTGAGCCTGTTGACGCCGATGGCGTCGGACCTGCAGGTCACCGAGGGCATGGCCGGGCAGGGCATTGCCATCTCCGGCGCGTTTGCGGTGCTCGCCAGCCTGTCGATCCCGGCGGTTGCAGGGCGAATCCATCGCAAGGCGCTGCTGCTTGCGCTGACGGCGATGATGTGTGTCTCCGGCGCCATTGTCGGCCTTGCGCCCAACTACCTCACGTACATGGTGGGCCGGGCGCTGATCGGCGTGGTTGTCGGCGGCTTCTGGTCCCTGTCGGCTGCCACCGCCATGCAGCTGGTTCCACCGTCCAAGGTGCCCCGCGCGCTGGCCATCTTCAACGGCGGCAACGCACTGGCCACGGTCATCGCCGCGCCGCTGGGCAGCTACCTTGCGTCCATCATGGGCTGGCGCGGGGCCTTCTTGTGCCTGGTGCCCATCGCTGTGGTCGCATTCGCCTGGCAGTGGTTCAGCCTGCCACCCATGCCGGCCTTGCCGCGCGCAGGGTCCGGCAACGTGCTCAGGCTTTTCAAGAGCCGGCGGGTCGTGCTCGGCATGCTGGCGGTGGGCATCTTCTTCATGGGACAGTTCGCACTGTTCACCTACCTGCGACCGTTTCTTGAGGCGGTGACAGGGGTCGGTGTGTCGATGCTGTCCTTCATCCTGCTCGCGCTCGGCGCCGCAGGCTTCATCGGCACCCTGTTCATCGGGCGATTTCTGAAAGCAGGTTTCTATGCCACCCTGGCCATCATCCCGGTGGTGATGGCTGCCATCGCGCTGCTGCTCACGACCCTGGGCGGTTCCGTGGTCGCCACCACGGTGCTCCTGGCCCTGTGGGGCCTGGTGGCCACTGCGGCCCCGGTCGGCTGGTGGACCTGGATCGCGCAGACCCTCCCGCAGGACGCCGAGGCGGGCGGCGGGCTGATGGTGGCGGTGGTCCAGCTGTCCATCGCACTGGGGTCCACCGCCGGCGGACTGCTGTTCGACGGCAGTGGTTACCAGGCTACTTTCGTCTTCAGCGCCACACTGCTCCTGGTCGGCGCATTCCTCGTAACCATGACGGCGCGTGCGAGCCACGCGGGATCCGCATGACGCAACACCATTGCCTGCACGCCCCAATGGCACGAGCCCACCGATCCTCGCAGATGCGTGCCGCCGGCGTGGCCGCCGCGCTGCTCGTGTTCGGCTCAGGCAACGCTGCCGGACAGGCGCGGCCCACCGCGCCCTTGGCAAGCCAGGCAGACGCAGCACGGGCATCCGACACCTCAAAGGCAATACGCATGCAGCTCTCCGTTGGAAACCGTCGTTTCACGCTCACGGTGGCCGATACCGATGCCGCTCGCGCATTCGTCAGCCAACTGCCACTGACTCTGGACATGCCAGACCTCAACAGCAATGAGAAGCACGCCAAGCTGCCCAAGGCACTGCCAGCAAATGCAATTCGACCGGGCACGATAAGCAACGGCGACCTCATGCTGTACGGATCGGACACCCTGGTCCTTTTCTACCTGGGCTTCGAATCTGCCTACTCGTACACGCGCCTTGGCCGTGTCGATGACCCGAGCGGGTTGGCGCAGGCGCTCGGTCAGGGCACCGCTCGCATCACGTTCTCTCGCTGGTAGCGGTCACTCCATTGCGCGCCCACCTTGCATTGCAGGGGAATTATTAGCCACGGTAATAGCAGCAATAAGCAATCGTTCGGTAGTCAAACACCCGGCTGCTCGACAAACTCGATGTGCGGCAAAGAACGATGAGAACAACACGCCCAGCCACTTCGGCCAGCGCCCCTGCGTGGCCTCCACGAATGCGGTTTTCAAGAAGGACACAGTCCATGCCCCACGAAACACACAACGATCTGCCAACGGAAATCAGTGCCGACGAGGCCGCCCTGGTGCGGGACATGCCTGAGCTCAAGGGCGTCGGCCAGGCGCGGCGCACGTTCATGGTGCAGACCGGTGGCGGCGGCATCGGCCTTTTTGCCGCCAACCTGCTGGCCACGGAGTCCGCGCTGGCGCAACTGCCGCCGGTGCCGGGTGCGGCGTCTGCGCCCATCGTCGCGCAGAACGTCGTGAACGTTGCGTTCAAGGTCAACGGCACACCGCAGACGTTGCAGCTCGACTCGCGCGTGGTGCTGCTCGATGCGCTGCGCGAGCGGCTTGCGCTCACCGGCTCCAAGAAGGGGTGCGACCAGGGCCAGTGCGGCGCCTGCACGGTGCTGGTCGACGGGCAGCGCGTGCTCTCGTGCCTGACCCTGGCCGCCACGCTCGAAGGCCGGGAAGTCACGACCATTGAGGGCTTGGCAAAGGGCGACCAACTGCATCCGATGCAGGCCGCATTCATCAAGCACGATGGCTTTCAGTGCGGCTACTGCACATCGGGGCAGATCTGCTCAGCCGTCGGCATGTTGAGCGAGGCCCAGCGCGGGCAGGTCAGCCATGCCACCGAGAACGTCGGCAGGACAACGACCCGCCTGACGGACGACGAGATCCGCGAGCGCATGAGCGGCAACATCTGCCGCTGCGGCGCGTATCCAGGCATCGTCGCCGCGATTCAAGAAGTCCATTCGGGCCGGCAGGCAGCCCAGACCTGGGGCTTTGCCACCGAGGCGCAGCTTGCGATGGCATCCACCGCTTCAAGCCCTTCGAAGGAGGACGGCCATGAGACCGTTTGAGTATGTTCGCGCCGCAGATTCCGCTGCCGCTACCGCAGCGGTGTCGGCCATGCCGCAAGCCCGGTACCTCGCCGGTGGCAGCAACCTGCTGGACCTGATGAAGGAGGACATCGAGCGGCCCACGCGGCTGGTGGACATCACGCGGCTGCCGCTGCGCGAGATCCAGCGCACGCGCTCCGGGCTGTCCATCGGCGCGCTGGCGACCAACAGCGAGACCGCCAACCACCCGCTGGTCCGCGAGAGCTACCCGTTGCTGACGCAGGCGATCGTGGCAGGTGCCTCCGGGCAGTTGCGCAACATGGCGACCAACGGCGGAAACCTGCTTCAACGCACGCGCTGCAACTACTTCTACGACACATCGATGCCCTGCAACAAGCGCGAGGCCGGCAGCGGCTGCGGCGCACGGGAGGGCCTGAACAAGATCCACGCGATCCTGGGCTGGAGCGAATCGTGTGTGGCGACCTACCCTGGCGACATGGCAACGGCCTTGTACGCGCTGGATGCCAAGGTGCGTGTGCGCTCACCCGATGGGCGTGAGCGGCTGATCGCCATCACCGACTTCCACCGGCTGCCGGGCGACACGCCGCAGCGCGACAACAACCTGGAGCACGGCGATCTGATCCTGGCCATCGAGCTTCCCGTGCCGTCGGGCGACTTTGCGCGCCACTCGCACTACCTGAAGGTGCGCGACCGAGCCTCGTACGCCTTTGCAATGGTCTCGGTGGCCGCCGCGCTGCAGCTGGACGGCGCCACGATACGGCAGGCGCGCGTGGTGCTGGGCAGCGTCGCCCACAAGCCCTGGCGCAGCGCCGAGGCCGAGGCCGTGCTGGTCGGCCAGCGCGCCGATGAGGCCACCTTTCAGCGTGCGGCCGAAGCCGCGCTGCGCGATGCGCGGCCACTGGCGCACAACGCCTACAAGGTGGAACTGGGTCGTCGTTCTGTCGTGCGGGCGCTGATGCGCGCGTCGCGACTGGCTTGAGGAGAAGATCGCCATGGCACGCCATCTGGGCAAAGAAACCACCCGCGTCGACGGACTCGCCAAGGTCACAGGCCAGGCGAAGTACACCGCCGAGTTCCAGATCCCGAATGTCACCTACGGCTTCATCGTGCTGAGCACCGTTGCCAAGGGGCGCATCTCGGCCATCGACACACGGCAGGCAGAGCAGGCGGGAGGCGTGATCCGCGTCTTCACGCACCTGAATGCGGGCCGGCTGGGGCCGCCACCGGCCGCCGGGGCGGCACCCGGATGGGCGTGGCCGCTGCAGTCGGACCGGGTGTTCTTCAACGGCCAGCCGATTGCCCTGGTCGTTGCGGAGACCTACGAACAGGCCCGGCACGCGTCAAGGCTGGTGAAGGTCAGCTACCAGACCGAACCCCACAACACCGACCTCGCCACGGTGCTGGAGCGGGCGCAGCCTGACCCTGCCTCGGCCAAGGCCGTGCCCCGCGGCAACCCGGTGGCTGCCATGCAGGCGGCGCCGGTCAAGGTGGCGGCGGAGTACCGCATCCCCATCCACCACCACAATCCGATCGAGCCGCACGCGGCCATTGCCTTCTGGCAGGGGGATCAACTCACCATCTTCGACAAGACCCAGGAGGTCTTTGGCGTACAGAAGCACCTGGCCGCGGGCCTGGGCGTGCCGGCCGAGAATATCCGCGTGGTATCCCCGTTCGTCGGTGGGGCCTTCGGCGCATCGCTCAAACCCAATTACTACCCCTCCCTGACGGCGATGGCTGCACGCGAGCTCAAGCGCCCGGTGAAGGTGGTCTACACGCGGGCGCAGATGTTCACCGGCCATGGCTACCGGCCCCACACCATCCAGAAGGTGACGCTGGGGGCAGACCGCGACGGCAAGCTGTCGGCCATCATTCATGAAGCCTTTCACAACACCTCTTCGTTCGAGCCGTTCTCGGACGCCACCACCAGCTTTTTGAAGCAGGTGTATGCATGCCCGAATCTGCATGCGCCGCTGAAGGTGGCCGCCACCGACCTTGCCACGCCCACGTGGATGCGCGCACCGGGCGCCGTGAGCGGCATGTTCGCCCTGGAAAGCGCGATGGACGAGCTGTCGTACGCGCTCAAGATGGACCCGTTGGCGCTGCGCCTGGCCAACTACGCCGAGGTCGACCCCGAAAGCGGCAAGCCTTTCTCGAGCAAGGCGCTGCGCGAGTGCTACCGCCTGGGCGCAGAGAAGTTCGGCTGGGGCAGCCGCAAGGCCGAGCCCCGCTCGATGCGCGATGGCCGGCTGCTCGTCGGCTGGGGCATGGCCTCCAGTGTCTGGGGCGCCTTCCAGCAGCCGGCCAGCGCGCGCATTGTGTTTCGCGCCGACGGCACGGCAAGCGTCACCAGCGCAACCAGCGACATCGGGCCTGGCACCTACACCGTCATGACCATGATCGCGGCCGAATTCCTGGGGCTGCGGCTGGACCAGGTGCACTTCGAGTTGGGCGACACGCGCCAGCCCAAGGCACCGGCGCAAGGCGGCTCATGGACCACATCCAGCGTGGGTTCGGCCGTGCGGGGCGCTGCCCTGGCTATCACAGCGAAGCTCCTGGAGCTGGCGAACCGGGATGCAACATCTCCACTGCGGGGGAAGGCCCCTGACGAGGTGGAGATGTTCGACGGGGTTCTGCGCCCCAAGGGCGATGTGTCGCGCTCGGTGGCCATTGCCGACCTGATGCGGCGCACCGGCACGAACGAGATCGCCGAGACCTGCGATTCGACGCCATCGCCAGAGCGCGCCAAGTACGCATCGCTCGCGCACGGCGCCCAGTTCGTCGAGGTGAAGGTCGACCCCGACCTTGGCACCGTTAAGGTCACCCGCGTCATCGAGGTGACCGCCTGCGGCAAGATTCTCAACCCGCTGGCCTCGCACAGCCAGGAGATCGGCGGCGTGGTGTGGGGCATCGGCATGGCTTTGGAAGAAGCCACCGAGATCGATCACCGCTACGGCAGGATCATGACGGCCAGTCTGCAGCATTACCACGTGCCCGTGAATGCGGACATCCATGCCATCGAGACCATCTTCGTCGAGGAGGAGGACACCATCGTCAACCCGCTGGGTGTGAAGGGAATGGGCGAGCTCGGCATGGTGGGCATTCCCGCTGCCATCGCCAATGCGGTGTTCCACGCCACCGGCAAACGCATCCGCGATCTGCCGATCACGCCCGACAAGCTGCTGTGACAGCCGGGCGCTCCGGCCGCAAGGTCTGGCCTGGTTGAGCCTTCATGAAAGTTGATTTCATCCTAAACGGTGCGGTGGTCGCGACGGCAACGCTCGACGGCAACGCGAGTGCGGGCGATTTTGCGTTGCTGCTGCCGCTGGATTTGGTGTTGGAAGACTACGAGGCAACCGAGAAGATCGCAGGCTTGCCTCGGGCACTGGCCATCGGCGGAGCGCCTGCGGCCCACAGGCCAGTCGCCGGGGACCTCTGCTTTTATGCCCCATGGGGCAACCTGGCGATCTTCTACAAGGATGGGCAACTCTCGGACGGCCTGGTCAGGCTGGGGCGCCTTGAACCGGGATGGGACCCTGCGTGGCTCTTCGACGATCCCGCTGTGCGCTTGGTTGTCGCTGCCCCCTGAAGACCCGCTTCACGCCAGACTTTCCCCACTTCTGGCCGTCTGAGGAGAACCCTCTACAGATTCCATTTACAAGCTGATACGATTTGCGCATACCGAGCCGGGTGCTCCGTGGGATGTGCACCCCATGGTGGAATCCACGGGCGTTGTCCCGCAGGCAAGGTGCATTGGGGGACATTTTTCGAGGAAACACGCGATGGGCGCGGGCGGACGAAGACAACACGGGTGGGCATTCGGGCGGCTCGCAGCAGCGGCCCTGGCCCTGGCGGCGGGGCCGTTGGTGGCGGGCACCCTGGGCGGTACTCTGCAAGCGCAGATGCAGCTCACGGCAGGCTGCATGGTCGCCGGCAGTTCCGGTGCCACTGCGGGCGTGAACTTCGGCACCCTGGACTTCGGCACGCGCCCTGGCACCTTCACGGGCATCGTCACGGCCACCCCTTCGGGGGCCGAGGGTGTGTCCGGCCCTACCCAGCTTGTCTGCTCGCCCGAGGTGCTGGGCATCAGCATCCAGGTCGGTCCCGGCTCCTATGCGGGCCAGGGTACGGGCATCGGCACCGGCCCGCGCGCCATGCGCAATGGCAGCACCGCCGCGTACGTGCCCTACGAGCTATACCGCGACGCCGGGCACACGCAGCCCTATCCCGCCGGAACGGCCATCACCGGCGTCAACGTGCCGGCCAATGGCGCTGCGTTCTCGTTGCCCATCCACGGCCAGATCAACAAGTCGAATCCGGCGGCGCTGCCTGCGGGCATGTACACCGACACGCTGCAGGTCACTGTGACCTATTAAGAGCGGCTAACAAAACTCTTCTGACGTCGTTGGTCCGCCTTGCCGTGCTACAGCACTGTCTGCGGCTTTCCGCCTGGTCATACGATTGAATGCAAACCCGTATAAGCCAGCGCTGGGGCGGAAGATGGGCACGTGCACGCCTCGCGCCTGGCCTCCATTTTGTGCTGCCGCATGCCATGATGCATGCCAGACAACTCAACTTGGCAAGGTGTATCGATGGGGCCCGCACAAGAGTTCATCCGAACCTTCGTCGCTGCAGAGCGGCAAGAGCGCTACTTGGCGCTTGCCAGCAAGCCATCCCGAAGACGCGACTTCATCTCGGCGCTGGCGCACGACGGGCGCCACCTGGAGCGCAAGTTCATGCAGCAGATCCCGGCGGTAGACGCCGTTGCCGCCAAGGTCGCTGCGCTGCTCAAGTCGCTCGGCGCAGGCCCGCGCTGCTTCGTCGTTGCTGCAAGCCATGGCGAATTCGACAACTGCGCGACAGACACCGCGCCAGTGCTCGAAGCCCTGGTGGGCAAATCCACGGACTGCATCGTCTTCTTTCCCGGCGCCGGCCTGGCCTACTACGAGAACCACGAGGGTGAGTGCCACGTGCTTCGCCGCCCAGCCGCACACTGAACAGGTCGATCAGGCGCTTTGGCTCGATGCCTCAAGCGCCTGCACCATGGCTGCAAACCGGCCGAGCACGCTGCTGGCGTCTGGCGTGGTGCTGACCAGGCCGCTGTCCAGTTGGCTGGATGCATCGCGCGATCGGTTGACGTGCCCGACATACGCACGCATCGCTGCCGCCGAAAACTCGGGGTGGAACTGCACGCCCCACCCGCAGCCGCCCACGCGAAAGGCCTGGTGCGGCTCCAGATCGCTTCGCGCCAGCAGCACTGCCTGGTCGGGTAGCCGCAGCACGGACTGGTAGTGGACCAGTTGCGCAGGGAACCGATCGGGCAGGCCCGCCAGCAATGCGTCCTCGCGCGCGTCCTGGCTCAGGTGGATGGACTGTGTTCCCACTTCCGGCCCGCCAGGCAGTTCATCGACCTTGCCGCCGAACGCATGGGCGAGCAACTGGTGCCCGTAGCAGATGCCGAGCACCGGCACCCCGGCCTCGACGCAGCGCTTCATCCACAGCGCCAACTGCTCGCTCCAGGGAGCGCGGTCGGTCACCATGGCATGCGAGCCACTCACTACCACCCCGGCCACTTCCGAAGGGTGGGGCAGGGCGGGCGCGGGCTGCTGCGCGTCGATCCGCCGCATGGGCAGCGCTGGCGTCGCCTGCCCGAGACCCGCAGCGATCCAGTCGTCGAAGTCACCCTCTGATTCCCTGAGGCCTGGGAAGGTGTTGCCAGCGGAAATGATGAGCAACGGTTTGCTGGCGGGCTGCGTGCAATCGGGGCTGGCGCGGTCGGGCATGGCAAATGGGATGGGCACGGGAGGCACGGTGAACGGCGGGGAGCCGCATTATGGAGCCGCCTCCCGCGCGGGCCCCTTCATCGACCTCCAGCCACCATCACCTGAAAACCATCGCTGCAGGTCACCGTGACCTACGCAGCCTTGCCAGCTAGCGAGCGGGCCGCGTTGCAATGGGGGGCGCTGTTGCAAGGCCCGGGGGGCGAGAGACATTTGCGGCCTGCCCAGGCGCTGCGGAACCTGCGGGGGTTGCGGGGATTCATCGCCGACGCGGGCATGGTCTATCAAGTCGGGGTTAATATGTAAATAGTAATAATTCTCGTCCAACTTCGGGTTGAGGCTCCGGCGTGCTGAGCGCGGGTTCGCCGTTCGCATTTTCCCCTCCCATGAAACTACCTGATCTTCCCAATGGCGCCCGCGCCGTGGTGGAGGGCGTTGCCTCCTCCCATCCCCTTATCGATGCCGCAGCGCTGCGACGGCTGGGAGAGCTCGGTTTCCTGGAGGGCGAGCCGTTGACCGTGCTGCGCCGCGGCCCTGGCGGGCTGGAGCCCATCGCCGTGCAGATCGGTGATACCCAGTTTGCGCTGCGCATGCTGGAAGCCCAGTGCATCGAGGTGCGCCCGGTATGACGGGCCAAGGCGTTTCTCCCGTTGCCACCGCCGGCGCCCTGCCGAGTCTGGCCCTGGTCGGCAACCCCAACTGCGGCAAGACGGCGCTGTTCAACCTGATGACCGGTGCGCGCCAGAAGGTGGCCAACTACGCTGGCGTGACAGTCGAACGCAAGACCGGCACCACGCAGCTGCGCGACGGTCGCACCGTCGCGGTAATCGATCTGCCCGGCACTTACAGCCTGACGCCGGCCACCCCCGATGAGCAGGTGACGCTGGAAGTCATCGAAGGCCAGCGTGCGGGCGAGGCGGTGCCCGATTTGATCGTGGCGGTGGCCGACGCGACCAATCTGCGCATGAACCTGCGCCTGGTGCTGGAAGTGCGGCGCCTGGGCCGGCCCATGGTTCTGGCCCTCAACATGGCCGACGTGGCGCGCTCGCAGGGGCTCAAAATCGACCTGCAGCGCCTTTCGGCCGAGCTGGGCTGCCCGGTGGTGGAGACGGTGGCCGTCAGGCGCGACGGCCATGCCGCGCTGATGGCTGAGATTGCCGCGCAGCTCACCCGCCAGCCGGGTGGCGCGCCGGTGCTGGCCCCCGTGGCCGCACAGGCGGCGGGCACGGCGAGCGACCTGCAGCGCGAGGTGCGCCGCATCCTGGCGGCCGCCGCGCCCGCCGGGGGGCGCAACCAGCGCGTGCAGAACCGGCTCGACGCCGTTGTCATGCACCCGGTATGGGGTCTGGCGGTGCTGGCGCTGCTGCTGTTTCTGATGTTCCAGGCCGTTTTCTCCTGGGCCAACCTGCCCATGGACGCCATCAAGGACCTGATGGCCTGGCTGTCCGCACGGATCACCGAGAACATGGCAGACGGCCCGCTGCGCAGCCTGCTGGTCGATGGCGTGATCGCCGGAGCAGGCGGGGTGCTGGTGTTCCTGCCGCAGATCCTGATCCTGTTCTTCTTCATCCTGGTGCTCGAGGACTCGGGCTATCTGCCGCGTGCGGCCTTCCTGCTGGACCGGCTGATGGGCAAGGTGGGGCTGTCGGGCCGTGCTTTCATTCCGCTGCTGTCGAGCTTTGCGTGCGCGGTGCCGGGCATCATGGCCACGCGCACCATCGGGCCGTGGAAGGACCGCCTGGCCACCATCATGATCGCGCCGCTCATGACCTGCTCGGCCCGGCTGCCGGTGTACGCGCTGTTGATCGGTGCCTTCATCCCCGCCACGCCAGTGGGCTGGTTCGACCTGCGCGGGCTGGTGCTCTTCGCGCTGTACGTGGCGGGCGTGGTGTCGGCCATGGCCGTGGCCTGGCTGTTCAAGCGCCTGTGGATGAAGAGCAGCTACCAGCCGCTGATGCTGGAGCTGCCGCCCTACCGCATGCCCAGCCCGCGCAACCTGCTGCTGGGCCTGTGGGAACGGGCGCGCATCTTCATCGTGCGCGTGGGCACCATCATCTTCGCGCTGACGGTGGTGCTGTGGTTCCTGTCGAGCTATCCGGCGCCCCCGGATGGTGCCACCGGCGCCGCCATCCAGTACAGCGCTGCGGGCTGGCTGGGCCGGGCGCTGCAGCACGTGTTCGCGCCCATCGGCTTCAACTGGCAGATCTCCATCGCCCTGGTGCCCGGCCTGGCCGCGCGCGAGGTGGCGGTGGGGGCCCTGGGCACGGTGTATGCGCTGTCAGCGGCCGGCGACTCGGTGGCCGATGCGCTGGCGCCGGTGATCGCGCAGAGCTGGCCGCTGGCCACGGCGCTTTCGCTGTTGGCCTGGTTCGTGTTCGCGCCGCAGTGCCTGTCGACGCTGGCCGTCGTGCGCCGCGAGACCAATTCCTGGCGCTACCCGGCGCTGATGGCGGGCTACCAGTTCGCGCTTGCCTATGCGGCCGCATTCGCGACCTACCGTATCGCCCTGATGATGGGAGGAGGCTGAGATGAACGGACAGATGCTGGTCGTGCTGGTGGTGGTGGCCGCCTGTGCGCTGTATGCGGGCTGGAGCCTGGCGCCGGCCATTGCCCGCCGGGCGCTGGCGCAGGCCGCGCTGCGGCTGCCGCTGCCGGGCTTCATGGCCCGTTATCTCGGCAAGGTGGCGCTGCGCGCCAGCGCAGGTTGCGGCTGCGACGGCTGCGATGCCCCGCCCCCTGCAGCCAGGGAGCAGCCCATCCGCATCCACCGGCGCCCAGGGCCCTGAGGCCAGGGCTTGCCGCGGCCTCACGCTAGGAGCGGGCGCAGCAGAAGGCATCGAAGCGAAACGCTCGAAAACCGAGGATCGCTGGGTAGTACCGACAAGCCCAGGGTGGCCCCCTGGGCGCCGGAGGTGATACCCGGCGAGACCGGTTTGTCGGGCGTTGCAGCCGATGCTCCTTCTGCCGCGCACGCTCCTCAGCCCCAGGTGGGCGCACCCTGCGTTCGAGGCGGCCTTTCCATTGAGGAACCTGGCGGTCGATGCCATGGCGCACCATCAGGCATGGCGCACCATCAGGTCCAGTGGTGGCCTGCATGTTCAAGGCTTGTCGAACTGCGCCAGTTCAGTCAATTCCGCGCCAGGGTGCAAACAAAGCGCAAAAAACAAAAGCGCCTCGTGAGGCGCTTGTCTTCTAGCTATCTGGCGGAGACTGTGAGATTCGAACTCACGGACGGTTGCCCGTCGGCAGTTTTCAAGACTGCTGGTTTAAACCACTCACCCAAGTCTCCGGGAGGGAAGGCGCGTATTCTAGCCGGCCGCAGAGGTCGCTTTGGTCAGCATGCCTTTGGTCTCGATGAAGCGCACCACCTCGGCCAGGCCCGCGAGGGTTTTCAGGTTGGTCATCACGAAGGGGCGCAGGCCCTGGGGCGTGGTGCGCATGCGCACGGTGTCGGACTCCATCACCGACAGGTCGGCGCCCACGTGCGGCGCCAGGTCGGTCTTGTTGATGATGAACAGGTCGCTCTTGGTGATGCCGGGGCCGCCTTTGCGCGGGATCTTTTCGCCGGCAGCGACGTCGATCACGTAGATGGTCAGGTCCGACAGCTCGGGGCTGAAGGTGGCGGCCAGGTTGTCGCCGCCGCTCTCGACGAAGACCACGTCCGCATCCGGGAACTGCTCGAGCATGCGGTCGATGGCTTCCAGGTTGATCGACGCGTCTTCGCGGATCGCCGTGTGCGGGCAGCCGCCGGTCTCCACGCCCAGGATGCGCTCGGCGGGCAGGGCGCCGCTCACGGTCAGCAGGCGCTGGTCTTCCTTGGTGTAGATGTCGTTGGTGATGGCGATCAGGTCGTAGTCGTCGCGCATGGCCTTGCACAGCATTTCGAGCAGGGTGGTCTTGCCCGAGCCGACAGGGCCGCCGATGCCCACGCGCAGCGGGGGCAGGTGCTTGGTGCGGCGGGGGATGTGGTGCAGGGGGCTTGTCGTCGTGGTCATGATCTGAAAAGGCGTGAATACTGGGTTTCGTGCCGGGCCGAGAGGATGGCCAGCATGGGTGAAAAAGCCTGGCGCTCGCCGTCGGGCAGTGCCAGCGCGTGGGTGGCCGCACCGGGTATGGCCTGGGCCAGCCGGGCCAGGATGCGCTGGCCCGCGCTCTGGCCCAGCGACATGGACTTGAGCGCGGCCTGCACCATGTTCTCGGCCCAGCCGAAGGCAAAGGCCAGCAGCACATCGTAGACCGATGCCTCGGTGGTAGACGCTGCCAGCGCGAAGGCCACGGGATAGGTGGGGGGCAGGGCGGCCAGGGCCTGCACCGCCGGCATGCGCGCCGCGTCGCCCTGGTGCTGGTTGCGCAGCCAGTCGGCCAGCGAGCGGCCCATCTGCTCGGTCTGCAGGCGCAGCTCGCTGGTCTCGCGCGTGTGCAGCACCCAGTCGTTGAGTTCGCGCACATGCGCCATGTCGCCCTGGCGCCAGGCACCCACGGCCTGGGCCACCACGGCCATGTCGCCGCGCGCCTGGGTGATGTGCAACTGGTCCAGCAGCCAGGCGGCCACGGCCGCCTCGGAGGCCACGCCGGCCGTCTCGATGGCGCTTTCCAGCCCCTCGGAATAAGAGAAGCCGCCCACCGGCAGCGCGGGCGAGGCCAGCCAGATCAGCTGCAGCAGGCTGGCAGCTGGCAGGGCGGTGGGGGCTGGGGGCTCGCGCATCATGGTGGTGATCGTCGCTGCTGGCGGTGCCGGGCGGCGGGCCGCTCAGTGGGCATGACCGTGGCCGTCGCCATGGTCATGGTCATGGGGGTGATCGTGTGCGTGCCCAGCGTGTGCACCGTGCCCTTCGTGCGCATGGCCATGGTCGCCATGGTCATGGCCGTGGTGGCCGTGCCCGCCGCCATGCCCCGCCGCATAGGCGCCGCCCTCGGGCTCGAAGGCCATGTCTTTCGCGTGCACGATCAGGTGCATGGCGCGCAGCATGTCGGCCAGCACATGGTCGGGCTCGATCTTCAGGTGGTCGGGCTGCAGCTCGATGGGCACGTGGCGGTTGCCCAGGTGGTAGGCGGCGCGCGTCAGGTCGAACGGTGTGCCGTGGTTCTTGCAGTGGGTGATGTAGAGCACCGCCTGCGGCGCGGCCAGCACGCGCACCAGCGAGCCGTCTTCGGCCACCAGCACATCGCCGCCGCGCACAACCGTGCCACGGGGCAGGAAGACGCCCAGTTCGCGCCCGGCAGAGTCGGTGGCCGAAAAGCGGCTTTTCTGGCGCACGTCCCAGTCGAGCTCCACCGTGGTGGCGCGCTTGAGCAGCACGGGGGCCAGGCCGCGGCCCTGGGCAATGAGTTTGGAGGCCTGGATCATCGGATCAAATAAGGGTGCGGTGTCGGTTCAAAAGAGGAAATAGCGCTGCGCCATGGGCAGCAGCGTGGCCGGCTCGCAGGTCAGCAACTGGCCGTCGGCGCGCACCGTGTAGGTCTGTGCGTCCACCTCCATGCGCGGCGTGTAGTGGTTGTGCACCATGTGCTGCTTGCGCACGCCGCGGATGTTGCGCACGGCGACCAGCGTCTTGGCCAGGCCGAAGCGCTCGCCGATGCCTGCATTGAGCCCCGCCTGCGAGACGAAGGTCAGCGAGGTGCGCGCGATGGCACCGCCGAAGGCACCGAACATCGGCCGGTAGTGCACCGGCTGCGGCGTGGGGATGGAGGCATTCGGGTCGCCCATGGCCGCCATGGCGATGAAGCCGCCCTTCAAGATCAGCGCCGGCTTCACGCCGAAGAAGGCCGGTTTCCAGATCACGATGTCGGCCCACTTGCCGACCTCGATGGAGCCCACCTCGTGGCTGATGCCGTGCGCGATGGCCGGGTTGATGGTGTACTTGGCCACATAGCGCTTGATGCGCGTGTTGTCGTTGCGCGCGCTGTCGCCGTCGAGCGAGCCGCGCTGCGCCTTCATCTTGTGCGCCGTCTGCCAGGTGCGCAGGATCACCTCGCCCACCCGGCCCATGGCCTGGCTGTCGCTGCTCATCATGCTGATGGCGCCCAGGTCGTGCAGGATGTCTTCGGCCGCGATGGTCTCCTTGCGGATGCGGCTCTCGGCAAAGGCCAGGTCCTCGGCGATGCCGGCATCGAGGTGGTGGCACACCATGAGCATGTCCACATGCTCGTCCAGCGTGTTCACCGTGTAGGGCATGGTCGGGTTGGTGGACGAGGGCAAAAAGTTCGCCTCGCCCACCACGCGCAGGATGTCCGGCGCATGGCCGCCGCCCGCGCCTTCGGTGTGGAAGGCGCAGATACCGCGCCCGCCCACGGCGGCGATGGTGTTCTCGACAAAGCCGGATTCATTGAGCGTGTCGCTGTGGATGGCGACCTGCGTGTCCGTCTCTTCAGCCACATCCAGGCAGTTGCTGATGGCCGCGGGCGTCGTGCCCCAGTCCTCGTGCAGCTTCAGGCCAATGGCTCCCGCCTCGATCTGCTCGCGCAGCGGCGCCGGCAGGCTGGCATTGCCCTTGCCCAGAAAGCCCAGGTTCATCGGAAAGGCATCGGCCGACTGCAGCATGCGCTCCATGTTCCAGGTGCCGGATGTGCTGGTGGTGGCCAGCGTGCCCGTGGCCGGGCCCGTGCCGCCGCCCAGCATGGTGGTCACGCCCGAGGCCAGGGCCTCCTCGATCTGTTGTGGGCAGATGAAGTGGATGTGGCTGTCGATGCCGCCCGCGGTGACGATGTTGCCCTCGCAGCTGATGACCTCGGTGCCCGGGCCGATGATGATGTCCACCCCCGTCTGCGTATCGGGGTTGCCGGCCTTGCCGATGGCCACGATGCGCCCGCCCTTGAGGCCGATGTCCGCCTTCACGATGCCCGTGTGGTCGATGATGAGCGCATTGGTCAGCACAGTGTCCACGGCGCCGCCGTCGCGCGTGCGCTGGCTTTGCGCCATGCCGTCGCGGATGGTCTTGCCGCCGCCGAACTTCACCTCTTCGCCGTAGCCTCCGGCGCGCAGGGTGTAGTCCGCCTCCACCTCGGCGATCAGGTCGGTGTCGGCCAGGCGCACGCGGTCACCCACGGTGGGGCCGAACATCTCCGCATAGGCGCGTCGTCCAATGGTTGCCATGGTTCAAAACCTTTTGCTGGTGCCCGGCGCGGGGCTGGAAAGGGGGGTGGAGAAAAGGGCAGGGCGCTGCATCACAGCGGCCCCTGCACCAGCCCGCGAAAGCCGTACACCGTGCGGTCGCCCGCATAGTCCACCAGCTCCACGGTGCGCTCCTGCCCGGGCTCGAAGCGCACGGCCGTGCCCGAGGCGATGTTCAGCCGCATGCCGCGCGCAGCCTCGCGGTCGAAGCCCAGGGCGCCGTTGGTCTCGGCAAAGTGGTAGTGCGAACCGACCTGGATGGGCCGGTCCGCCGTGTTGCGCACCAGCACGGTCAGCGTGCGGCGCCCGGGGTTCAGGGCGTGTTCACCCGCGTCGATCAGCAGTTCGCCTGGGATCATGGTGGCGTGTCCTTGTCTGATGAAAAGGGAGGGGTCAGGCCAGTTGCAGCAGCATGGCGCCGCCCAGGGCGGCCACGCCGGCACCGGCCGCGCGGGTCAGCCACACGGTGCGGTGGCGCAGCGCCCAGCCCGCAGCCAGGCCCGCGCAGTGCAGCAGCACCGTGGCGCACAGCATGCCGGCCAGGGTCTGCCAGGCGCTGTCGCTGCCGGCCAGTTCGTAGCCGTGGGCCAGGCCGTGGAACAGCGCGAACACGCCCACGCCCAGTGCCGCCGCCAGGCCCGGCACGCGCAGGCGCGACGCCACCAGCAGCCCCGTGGCCAGCAGCGAGGCAGCGATCATCGGCTCCACCGCCGGCAGGGCCACACCCTGCAGGCCCATCACCGCGCCCACCAGCAGCAGGCTGGCAAAGCCCAGCGGGCCCCACAGCAGCTCGGGCCCGGCGCGGCGCGCGGCCAGCGCGCTCCACAGGCCCACGGCCACCATGGCGGCCAGGTGGTCCAGCCCGAACAGCGGGTGGGTGAAGCCGCTGAAGAAGTCGTTGTGCACGTGCGCGCCGCCATCGGTGTGGGCGCTGGCGGCCGTGGCCAGCGTGGCCAGGGCGATGAGGGCAAAGGAGCGGGATGCACGCATGAATTGGGTCTCCAGGAAGAAACTTAGACGATGGGTTGATGGACCGTGACCAGCTTGGTCCCGTCCGGAAAGGTGGCCTCGACCTGGATGTCCGGGATCATCTCGGCGATGCCGTCCATCACGTCGGCACGGGTCAGCACCGTGCGGCCTTCGCTCATGAGCTGGGCCACGGTCTTGCCGTCGCGTGCGCCCTCCATCACGGCGGCGCTGATCAGGGCCATGGCCTCGGGGTAATTCAGCTTCAGGCCCCGCGCCTTGCGGCGCTCGGCCAGCAGGGCCGCGGTGAAGATCAGCAGCTTGTCTTTTTCGCGGGGGGTGAGTTCCATGGTCTTGGAGGTGTGGTTATCGGGTAGGGCGGTGCGATGCCGTGCCGTGCGCTGGCGCAAGGGCCGGCCCTGGTCCGCACCATCATAGTGAGCAAGCCCCGTGCCGGCCATACGTCGATTGGCGCATCCGATCCCTTGGGCGTGGCGCCAGTGGCATGGAAACTGCACCATCACAGGGACTGCCGCCCCGCATCTCTTGACGCTCCTCCATGCCACCCACCACCGCCACCATCGCCTCGCCTGACGCGGGAGTTCCCGTACAGGGCGGTACGGACGTGGACGCCCAGGCCCCGCAGCAGGTCGTCAAGGTCCGGCGCGACTACAACAGCTGGGTGGCCACCGAGACCATGGAAGACTACGCGCTGCGCTACACGCCCCAGCGCTTTCGCAAGTGGTCCGAATGGCGCGTGGCCAACACCGCCTTCGGCGCGGCATCGTTCCTGATCCTCGAAGCTGTGGGCGCCACGCTGCTGGTGCAGTACGGCTTCGTCAACGCCTTCTGGGCCATCGTCGCCACGGGGCTCATCATCTTCCTGGCGGGCCTGCCCATCAGCGTCTACGCCGCCCGCTACGGGGTGGACATGGACCTGCTCACGCGCGGCGCGGGCTTCGGCTACATCGGCTCCACCCTCACCTCGCTGATCTACGCCTCCTTCACCTTCATCTTCTTCGCGCTCGAGGCGGCCGTCATGGCCTATGCGCTCGAGCTGGCGCTCGACATCCCGCCCACCTGGGGCTACCTGATCTGCGCCGTGGTGGTGATTCCGCTGGTCACCCACGGCGTCTCGGCCATCAGCCGGCTGCAGGTGTGGAGCCAGCCGCTGTGGCTGGTGATGCTGGTGGTGCCCTTCGTCTATGTCATTACGCACGATCCTGGTGCGTTCTTGGGCATATCGCACTATGGTGGTGAATCCGGGCGCGGCACTACCTTTCAATTGCCCTTGTTTGGTGCAGCACTCACGGTCGGCATTGCGCTCATTACCCAGATGGGGGAGCAGGCCGACTACCTGCGCTTCATGCCGGCCAGCACCCCCGCCACGCGCGGGCGCTGGTGGCTGGGGGTGCTGGCCGGCGGGCCCGGCTGGGTGGTGCTGGGAGTGCTCAAGATGCTGGGCGGCGCACTGCTGGCCTACCTGGCCCTTACCCACATGGTGCCGGCCGACCGCGCGGTAGACCCCAACCAGATGTACCTGGTGGCCTACGAATACGTCTTCCCGCACTACGGTTGGGCGGTGGCGGCCACGGCGCTGTTCGTGGTGGTCTCGCAGATGAAGATCAACGTCACCAACGCCTACGCGGGCTCGCTGGCCTGGTCCAACTTCTTCTCGCGCCTCACGCACAGCCACCCGGGGCGCGTGGTGTGGGTGGTGTTCAACACCCTCATCGCCTTCATGCTGATGGAGATGAACGTGTTTCGCGCCATGGGCGAGGTGCTGGGCCTGTACTCCAACATCGCCATCGCCTGGATCATGTCGGTGGTGGCCGACCTGGTCATCAACAAGCCCCTGGGCCTGTCGCCCAAGGGCATCGAGTTCAAGCGCGCACACCTGTACGACATCAACCCCGTGGGCGTGGGCTCCATGGCGTTGGCCTCCGTGCTGTCCATCAGCTCCCACCTGGGCCTGTTCGGCCCGCTGCCGCAGGCCTTCTCGGCCGTGATCGCCATGGCGGTGGCCTTCGTCACCGCGCCGCTCATTGCCTGGGCCACCGGGGGGCGCTACTACATCGCGCGCCGCTCTGAGGCGCCGGCCCTGGCGGATCTGCAGGCCGTGCCCATGCATGGCCCGGTCAGCGGCCAGGTGGCGGCCGACCTGGGCGGCGCCCTGCGCTACTCCGTGCAGCGCTGCGTGGTCTGCGAGCGCGAGTACGAGGCGCCCGACATGGCCCAGTGCCCCGCCTACGGCGGCGGCATCTGCTCGCTGTGCTGCACGCTCGACGCGCGCTGCGGCGACCTGTGCAAACCCCATGCGAGCATGGCGGTGCAGTGGTCGTCTGCCCTGCGCTGGGTGCTGCCGCGCGCCATCTGGCGCTACCTGGATACGGGCCTGGGCCACTTCCTGCTGCTGATGCTGGTGATTGGGCCGCTCCTGGCCTCCGTCATGGGGCTGCTGTACCACCAGGAGCTCAACACCATCGCCCAGGCCATGACCGACACCGAGGTGCTGGCCGCTCCCGAGGTGGCGCTGCGCTCGGGCCTGCTCAAGGCCTACCTGGCGCTGCTGGTCATCTCCGGCATCGTCGCCTGGTGGCTGGTGCTGGCGCACAAGAGCCGCCAGGTGGCGCAGGAGGAATCGAACCGCCAGACCGGCTTGCTGGTGCGCGAGATCGAGCTGCACCGCCAGACCGACGAGGCCCTGCAGAACGCCCGCAGCGTGGCCGAGCAGGCGCGCCAGGTGGCCGAGGAAGCCCAGCGCGCCGCCGACCAGGCCAACCAGGCCAAGAGCCGCTACATCAGCGCCATCAGCCACGAGATCCGCACCCCGCTCAACTCCATCCTGGGCTATGCCCAACTGATGGGCGAGGACGCCGGCGTGCCCCCACACCGCAAGCAGGCCGTGCACGTCATCCGCCGCGGCGGTGAGCACCTGCTGTCGCTGATCGAGGGCACGCTCGACATCGCGCGCATCGAATCGGGCAAGCTTACCCTCGACGTCACGCCCATGCGCTTTGCCGATGGCCTGCACGAGATGGCCAGCCTGTTTGAGCTGCAGGCCGCCGCCAAGGGCCTGGCCTTCCAGTTCGACGTGCAGGGCGTCATCCCCGAGGTGGTGCGCGCCGACGAAAAGCGCCTGCGCCAGATTCTCATCAACCTGCTGGGCAACGCCGTCAAGTTCACCGCCCACGGCCGCGTCACGCTGCGCGTGCGCTATGCCCGCGAAATCGCGCGCATCGACGTGCAGGACACGGGGCCGGGCCTGAGCGCCGACGAGATCGAGCGCATCTTCGAGCCCTTCGCGCGTGGCGGCAGCGCAGGGGCCGTGGCCGCCACGCCCGGTGCCGGCCTGGGCCTGACCATTGCCAAGATGCTCACCGCGCTCATGGGCGGCGAGCTCACCGTCACCAGCGAGCCGGGGCTGGGCTCGGTGTTCCACGTCAAGCTGTTCCTGCCCGAGGTGCATGCCGATGCCCTGGGCAAGGCCGCAGCAGCGCCCTTGGCGCGGGTGCAGCGGGTGCGCAGGGGCTACGCAGGCGAGCGCCGCCGCATCCTCGTGGTCGACAACGAAGAGCCCGACCGCGAGCTGCTGGTGCAACTGCTCGAACCCCTGGGCTTCGAGCTGCGCCAGGCCGCCAGCGGCCACGACGCGCTCGACCTGCTGGCCACCGGCTACCGCCCGCACGCCATCTTCATGGACCTGGCCATGCCCGGCATCGACGGGTGGGAGACCCTGCGGCGCGTGCGGCAGATGCATTTGCCTGAAGTCCACTGCGCCATCGTGTCTGCGAATGCCTTCGACAAGGCATTGGACAACGACGTGGACATCCGCCCAGAGGACTTCATCGTCAAGCCGGTGCGCCACAGCGAGCTGCTCGACTGGCTGGAGCGGCGCCTGGCGCTGCAGTGGCTGGGCGAATCCGGGCCCGCGCCAGCACTTGCCGCTCCCAACGCGGCTGCGGCGGGCGGTGGGCTGCTGACCTACCCCGATTCGGGCGCTCTGGCTGCGCTGTCGCAGGCGGTGTCGCTGGGCTACTACCGTGGCATCCTCAACGCCCTGGAAGACATCGAGCGCCACCAACCCGCCCACGGCGCTTTCGTGCATACCATGCGCGGGTTGGCCCGGCAGTTCCAGTTCGACGCCATGGGGCAGATACTTGAGCAGGCACCACCGAGAACACCGCAGTACCCACCACCGGACTCCTGGCCGCATCTTCCCCCGCCGACGCGCTCGACCGGGGTGACAGCGACGTCGTGCTCATCGTCGACGACGTGCCCGACAACCTGGCCGTGCTGCACGATGCGCTCGACGAATCGGGTTACACCGTGCTCGTCGCCATGCATGGCGAGGCCGCGCTGCAGCGCGCTGCCCGGGCCCTGCCCGACATCGTGCTGCTCGACGCCATGATGCCCGGCATGGACGGCTTCGAGGTCG
The DNA here is from genome assembly GCF_964253575.1 of Acidovorax sp. LjRoot118. Classification (NCBI taxonomy): domain Bacteria; kingdom Pseudomonadati; phylum Pseudomonadota; class Betaproteobacteria; order Burkholderiales; family Comamonadaceae; genus Acidovorax; species Acidovorax sp. LjRoot118. The sequence goes on along the minus strand of NZ_CAXURB020000001.1, from coordinate 4,944,478 downwards.
CGCGGCGCCTGAAGGCGTCGCCCCTGACGGCGCACATCCCCATCATCTTCCTGACCGGCCTGACCGAGACCGAGCACCTGGTGGCCGCGCTGGAGGCGGGTGGGGTGGACTACGTCACCAAGCCCATCAAGCCGCGCGAAGTGATGGCGCGCATGGGCGTGCACCTGGGCGCCGCGCGCAAGGCGCGGGCAGATGCCAGCCAGGCGCGCGAGGCGCGCAACGCGCTCGACGCCTTCGGTTATGCCAGCATCACCGTGCGCGCGGTGGACGGGCGCATCGTCTGGCAGACGCCGCTGGCGCGCGAGCTGCTCAAGGCCTATTTCGGCGAGGCCAGCCCCTGGGCGCCCGAGCAGGTGCAGGCCTGGCTGCGCCGCCACGTGCTGGCCGAGAACGCCGCCGAACTGCTGGCCCATGCCCAGGCCGAGCCCCCGCGCCTGGCCATCGACCAGGGAGCGCGCCGCCTGACCTTCCGCCTGCACCAGCAGGCCGGCGACAGCGAGGGCGGGGGCGACTGGCTGATCGTGATGCGCGAGGTGTCCGACGCCAAGATCATCGAATCCATGAGCCTGGCCTTCAAGCTCACCGCGCGCGAGGCCGAGGTGCTGTACTGGGTCGTCAAGGGCAAGATCAACCGCGACATCGGCGACATCCTGGGCGCCAGCCCCGCCACCGTCAAGAAGCACCTGGAGCGCGTGTTCGCCAAGCTCGGCGTGGAGACGCGCACGGCGGCGGCGGGCATGGCGATGAACCGCATCCGGCAGCTGCACCCGCAGTTCGAGGGTTAGCGGCCTACAGCCTTCTCCAACTGCGCCTTGTTCATCTTCGAGCGGCCTTTGATGCCCTTGCGTTTGGCGTCTTCATAGAGCTGCTCGCGCGTGCGGCCCTGCGCGCCCTGGTGCGAGCGCTGGCCGCCGCGTACCGGAGCGGGTGTGTCCTTCAGGGTCTTGGGGTTGGCCTTCTCGGCCTCGCCGTGCTGTGCGCGTTCCTTGTTCACGGTGCGCGCGGCAATCTGCTCGGCCGTGCGCTCGCTCTTGCCGCGCTCGAGCAGGCTGTCCTTGATGTGGCTGTACTGGCGTTCGCGCTTGGCGCTCCAACGGGTCTGGGGCATGGGGTCCTCCATGGTGGTGTGTCCAGAACCCCAATCTATGCGCCATGGCGCGCGGCCCGGATAGGACGGCCCATTGGCCCGGTGTAGGACAGGCCTACGACCCCCTGCGCCCTGCGCACCCGCGTCACGATGCGGTTGCGCGCCATGGGTGGCACGCCCAGGTGTCGCGCCAGGGCCTGTTCGCGGATGCGTGCGGCCACGCATACAAGGCTTCGAACTCCATCGATCCCAGAGAGACGCGCCACTACCCGCCAGGGAGACAGGCCTGTCAGGCAACTTCGCACCAGGCCTGTCCGAAAAAAAGAGACAGGGTTTCCATCCCCGCCCCGACTCAAGAAAACCGGAGCGGCCTCTACAGTGGAATTGCGCTATTTGCCAATTTTTTCTTGTCACCGAGGCCCGATCATGTTTGAGTCCATCGCCACAGCTCCCGCCCCCACCGTGCGTGTGCATCCGCCGCTGCCGTCGCGGGCCTTTGGCGTGGCATCCAAGGAGCGCGAGGCGCGCACTGCCTTGCGCCCCACGCGCATGGACGCGCTCAACCGCCTGGCCGCCAAGGAAGAACGCCTGCCCTTCTGGGTGCGCCTGGTCAGGAACGAGGCTGACCTGCGCAAGGCCGTGCACATCCGCCACGCGGCCTATGCGCGCCATGTGCCCGACCTGGCACACCAACTGCAGGAGCCCGAGGCCACGGACTATGAGGACGGGGTCGTGGTGCTGCTGGCCGAGTCCAAGCTCGACGGCTCTCCCTTGGGTACTGCACGCATCCAGAGCAACCGCTTTCGCGCGCTCAGTGTGGAGCAGTCGGTCGAGCTGCCGGCATGGATGGACGGCATGCACCTGGCCGAAGTGACGCGCCTGGGCATCGTTGGCGGCACCATGGGCCGCTTGGTGAAGACGGTGCTCATCAAGGCCGCCTTCCAATACTGCGAGCGCCAGGGCATCGAGCAGGCGATTGCCGCTGGCCGCGCCCCCATCGACCGGCACTATGAGCAACTGCTGTTCGAAGACCTGTTCCCTGCCACGGGCTTCATTCCCCTGGCCCACGCGGGCAACCTGCCGCACCGGGTGATGGCCTTCGACATCGACAGCGGCCCGGCACGCTGGCAGCAGGCGCAGCACCCGGCGCTCAACTTCTTTTGCCACACCCGCCATCCGGACATCGACATGGGCCCGGTGCCTGTACATGGCCTGCCCGCCAGCAACAAGCCGGCCGTGGTGGCGCCGACCCCGCGCCGTGTGTCGGCCAGTGGCCGAGGACGGGAACTGCCCCCGCGCATGAGCAACCGGGCATTTGCCTGAGCAACCCCACCCCCGGTGGGTGGGGTGAAAGCTGCGCCCCGGGCCCTCCAAAAAAATCACCTGTTGGTAAAAAGGCCACACCTGCCGTGGCCTTTTTTGTGTCCGTTGCTTTGTAAACTCGCACAAAAAGGGGGAACGCGCAAAGACTTGCGATGCAGGCCGTGTGTTCCGTGACAAGATGGAAGATTGCGCGTGGTCGCGGCCTTGCTCGACCCTGTACCACGTGCCATCCAGCGCGTGGCCGTGGGGGCTGCGCAACCACACAAAACCATGGGGTCACCGCGATTGCAGGAGCACGCACGGCAAGGGGTTCGGCGCGGCGTAGTCTTTGTGGACTGGCTGCTGCGCACGATGTCCATCTACATCATTCCCATCGCCATGGCTGGCGTGGCGGTGTGGGCGTTGCTGTTCTGGCAGAGCAATTACCTGTCGGCCGGCGGCCACACCTTGATGATGCGCGTGCTGCCACAGGCGGCCGCAGAACTCACCCCTGAGCAGGCCCTGGCCGCGCTGGCGAACCGGCCACTCAAGTCCTTCCACGATACCAACCTGTCCGAGGCACCCGTATGGCTGCTGGTGGACCTGCCGGTCTCGATGGCGCAGCCACCCTCGCTGCTGTTCCCCTCGCGCCACGCCGTGGCCATGGCCTGCTGGGACGGCACGAGCCTGGTATCGCTGGGCCAGGCCACGCGTGAGCAGGCCAGTGGCAGCCTGATCCCCATGAAGGCGGGTTTTGGCCTGCCCGAGGCCAGCGCGGGCCTGCGCGTGCTCTGCCGCGCTGCGTTCGTCGGGCCTGCACGCCTGCAGGCCGACTGGTGGGCACAGGCCGATCTCCAGGCCTCGGTGCTGGAGTTCCACCGCAACCTGGGCCTGCTCGAAGGTGGCCTGGTGGTGCTGGGCATGTTCGTGCTGATGACGGCGCTGATCAACCGGCAGTCGCTGTACGTGCTGTTTGCCGCCTGGTTGGTGGTCACGCTGCGGGTGGGGGCCATCTCTGCCGGCTGGGACGTGCAGTGGCTGGGCCACCTGGTGCCCACGCCCTGGCTGTTTCCGACCCGTGCGCTCACCGTGGCGGTGTACGGTTTTCTGACCATCACGCTCTACAAGAGCCTGTTCCAGGAAGACCTGGACCGTTCGCGCCTGGGGCCCTGGATACGCGGCGCGCAGTGGGCCTGCATTCCCCTGCTGCTGGCCGCCGTGTTCCTGCCCTACGGCCTGTACCTGCAGATGATGTGGGTGTCCACCGGCCTGGGCCTGTTGCTGATGACGGTGAGCCTGGTGCGCATCGTGTTCAAGACCCGCTCGCGCGTGGCCATGTGGTACGGCGCATCGCTTGGGGTCACCTTCCTGTCGAGCTTTTCGGAGATCGTGGCGGCGGCCTATGGCATGAAGGTGCTGGTGGGCACCGTGAACCACGTCACGGCAGCCCTGTCGTCGAGCCTGCTGGCGGCGCTGGCGATTGCCGAGCAGATGCGCCAGGAGCACGTCAAGCGCCTGGAGGTGCAGGCCCAGCTGCAATATGCCTACGAGGCCATGCCCATCGGCCTGTTCACGCTCGATCTGCAGGGCCGCTTCCTGAGCGCCAACCCTGCGCTGGTGGACATGCTGGGCGATGGCCTGCTGGAGAACGGCGGGCGCACCTGGCGTGCGCAGTTCGGCGACGCGGCCTGGCTGCAGCTCGACCAGATGGTGCACAGCCAGTCCGAAACAGAAACCGAGTTTGCCGTGAACGGGCGCGATGATGGCGAACTGACCCGGCGCTTCATGGTGCGTGCCACCCAGGCGCGCGGCCGCATCGAAGGCTCGCTGCAGGACGTGACCGAGAAATCGCGTGCCACCGAGAACCTGCGCGTGCTGGCCCACCACGATGCGCTCACGCGCGTGCTCAACCGCCGGGGCATCGAGCAGGTGCTCGAATCGGCCCTGGCGCAGCGCAACCAGGGCAAGCCGCTGGCGCTGGCCTACCTGGACCTGGACCGCTTCAAGCTCATCAACGACCTGTTTGGCCATGCGGCTGGCGACGATGTGCTGCAGCAGGTGTGCGCGCGCGTCTCGCAGATGCTGTCGGGCAACATGCAGATCGGTCGCGTGGGGGGCGATGAGTTCCTGATCGTCTTTCCGGACACCCACATCACGCTGGCCCGGCTCATCAGCCAGGGCATCGTTGCCAGCATCTGCACCAGCCCCTACCGGGTGGGGGCGCGCTCGTTCCACGTGCGCGGCTCCATCGGCCTCATCGAAGTGGCGCCGGGCAGCACCATCCGCGACGTCGTCTCCACCGCCGACCATGCCTGCCGCGATGCCAAGCGCGGCCTGCAGCAGGGCCTGGCGGTGTACGAGCGCGACGCGCCCGGCCTGATTGCCCACGAGACGGAGATGAAGCTGGTGGAGCGCCTGTCGTCCGATGAGCGCATCGAGGGCCTGTACCTGGAAATGCAGCCCATCATGTCGCTCACGGCCCCCACCGAGTCGCTCAACTTCGAGGTGCTGCTGCGCATGCGCGATGCCAGCGGCGCGCTGGTGCCCACACCGCGCCTGATCGCCGCAGGCGAGCACAGCGGGCGCATGGGCGTCATCGACCGTTGGGTGCTGGGCACGGTGTTCGAGTGGCTGGGCAAGCACCATGGCCAGCTGGGGCGCACCCAGTTCGTGTGCCTGAACCTGAGCGGTGCTTCGCTCAACGACGAGGCTTTCATCGACGACGTGTTCGCGCTGTTCGACGAGCACCCCCACCTGGCCAGCTGGCTGTGCCTGGAAATCACCGAGAGCGTGGCCCTGCACGACCTGGAGAACACGCGCCGCTTCATCAGCCAGGTGCGCTCTTACGGCGCCAAGGTGGCGCTCGACGACTTCGGTGCCGGCTACACCTCGTTCTCGTACCTCAAGGACCTGCCCTCCGACCTGCTCAAGATCGACGGCAACTTCATCGTCAACATGAACCGCCACCCGGCCAATGTGGCCATCGTCGAGGCCATTGTGAGCCTGGCGCGCAACCTGGGCATGAAGACCATCGCCGAATGGGCCGAGGACCAGGCCACGGTGCAGACCCTGGCCGAGATCGGCGTGGACTACGTGCAAGGCTTCATCGTGGCGCGGCCCCAGTCGCCCGAGGTGCTGCTGACTGCGTCCTCTGCCGCCAGCTTCATCGAAGACCCGCAGCTCCTGCAGTTCGTGCAGATGCTCGGTGCTTCGGGCCCACCATCGGGGCAGGGCGGGCTGTTCGGCGAGCGCCGCTCCGACTCCTCTGGCCACTGACGCCCGCAGCTGCGGCGGTCAGGGCACGATCAGCCGCGCCACATCGCGCGCCATGCCTGAGGGCTCGCGCTCCAGGTGCTCGACCAGGCTGCGCCGGTCGGCCTCGGTGCGTTGCTGCGACAAAAAGCGCTTGCCTTCCAATGCCGTGATTTCGATCTCGAACCCCACCAGGTGCCGCGCCGCGCCCTCCACGTAGTCGGGAGCGGCCATGTCCAGCGACCAGGGCTCGACGCGGCTGGCCTCCTGCGCGGCGGTGAGTGCGGTCAGGTGGGCGAGTACCCATTCCGGGTCATCCTCCACCCAGCGCAGGCGCCCGCGCACCTGCACGGCCACGTAGTTCCAGCTCGGTGCCAGGCGTGCGCTGCGCTGGCCATTCACGTACCAGCGTGGCGAGATGTAGGCGTTGGGGCCCTGGAAAAGCGCGATCAGGCTGTCGCCTTCGCCCATCTGCTGGCGCAGGGAATGGCTGCGCACCACGTGGCCCCGCAGGCAGGCCACAGCTCCGTCGGGCGTATGCAGCTCCAGTGGCAGCAAGTGAACGTCGCTGGCACCTGCCGCGCTGGTGGTGACCAGGGTGGCCAGCGGATAGGCCGCCATCAGTGGGTGCAGCGTGGCGGGGTCGTTCTCGGCGAAAAGGGGCAGGGTGTGCATGGCGATGGAAATCTGGCGGGCAGTGGTGGCGCCCAGTATGGGTTGCCGCGCGCCCGGGGTATTGAACGTTGCGGCCAAGCCCGCTTGGGGCCCTCATTCCAGCACCAGCGTGCGCGCCAGGTGGGCATACACCGTGGCCACGCGGCTCAGGTGCCGCGCCTCAGGGTGGGTGAGCAGCCACAGCCCGGTTTCGCATTCATCGAGCGCCTCGGTCAGCGCCACCAGGCCTGGATGCGCGTGGGCCAGGAAGACCGGCAGCACCCCCACCCCCAGCCCCAGTGCCACGAGTTCCATCACGGTGAGGATGCTGTTCACGCGGTAGCTTGCCACCGCCTTCGGAAAATGCCGCTTGCGCCACAGCACCGAGGTGTGGTCGGGCAGTGCATCGTCGGGCGCCACCCACAAGGCCTGTCCTGCCTGGATATCGGCATAGCGCTGCATGGGCCCCTGCCGGGCGGCGTACAGGGCCATGCGGATGGGGCCCACCTGCCGGCCCACCAAGTGGGGCGGCGGGCGGCGCGTGGCGCGTACGGCAATGTCCGTGTCACGCCGGGTCAGGCTGGCAAGGTCGTTGCCGGCGTGCAGCTCGAACTGCAGCAGCGGGTGCTGCCCCTGCAGCGCCGCCAGCGCAGGCGCCACCAGGCCGTGCAGGATGGTGTCGGTGGTGGTGATGCGCACCGTGCCCGACACACGCTCGGGTTGTATCTGCGCGGCGGAGCGGGCCGATTCAAGGGCCGACTCCAGGTGCTCGGCATGCCCGGCCAGGGTCTGGGCCAGCTCCAGCGGCTGGTAGCCCGTGCGCGAGCGCGTGAACAGCGCCTGCCCCAGCCCGCGTTCGATGCGCTGCAGCGTGCGGAACACCGTGGACGGGTCCACGCCCAGGCGTTCCCCGGCACCTGCCAGCGTGCCGGCGCGCACCAGGGCCAGCACGTTCTCCAGATCGCTGGCACCCAACTGGTAGGGCGTGGCTTGTTGTTGCGTTGGTGCAATCATGGTTTGCGGCGATGCGTATTTTGATTTCGTCGGCGCAATCATAGATTCAGGGCTCCCACCCTTCAAGGACCACCATGCCGCACCCACTCACCCTCATCAGCCATCCCCTTTGCCCCTATGTCCAGCGGGCCGCCATCGCGCTGGCGGAAAAGGGCGTCGCCTTCGAGCGCATCGACATCGACCTAGCCGACAAGCCCGCCTGGTTCCTGGCCATCTCGCCACTGGGCAAGACGCCGGTGCTGCTGGTGGATGGCCAGCCGGTGTTCGAATCGGCCGTGATCTGCGAATACCTGGACGAGACCACCGCGCCCCGCCTGCACCCGCAGGACGCGCTGGCCCGGGCGCGGCACCGCGGCTGGATGGAGTTTGGCTCGGCCGTGCTCTCGGCCATCGGCACGTTCTACAACGCCCCCGACGACACGGCGCTGGCCAGTCGGGCCGGGGAGATCCGGCGCCTGCTCGCGCAGGTCGAGGTGCAGTTGGGCATGCAGCAGGAAGCGGGCCCTTACTTTGCGGGAGAAGCTTTCACGCTGGTCGATGCGGTGTTCGGCCCCGTGTTCCGCTACTTCGATGTGTTCGATCCGATCGGTGACTTCGGTGTGTTCACAGGCCTGCCACGCGTGGCGGCCTGGCGCGCGGTGCTGGCGGCCCGGCCTTCGGTGCAGGGCGCCGTGGGCGCAGATTATGCGGACCGGCTTCGCGTGTTTCTGCGTGCGCGCCAGGGGGCGCTGGCCCGGCGGATGGAGCTTGCCATACCGCTTCCACCACCGGCACGGCCTCGGGCAGCGCAGGCGTGAAGCCACCGAGCCGGCGGAACTGGCGCGTCATGTGCGCCTGGTCGGCATAGCCCGCATCGTGCGCCAGGCCGGTGAGCGAGGGCGCTCGCCCCGCCTGCACCAGCGCCATGGCGCGCTGAAAGCGCAGAATGCCCGCCAGGCTGCGCAGCGGCAGGCCCACGGTGGCCAGCATGTCGCGGCGCAGGGTGCGCTCGGACACGGCCAGGGCGCTGCACATCGCCTGCAGGGGGGCGCCAGGGTGCATGCGCCACCAGCGCAGGGCTTGCAGTGCACGGGCCTGGGCCGGCCCGGGCGGCCCCGCGCGCTGCGACAGGCGGTGTGCCGCCTGCACCAGGGCGGCCTGCAGGCCAGGGGTGTCGGTGGCGGCCAGCAAGGCAGACGCCAGATCGTTGCCCAGGGCGCGCTCTACCGCCGCGCCGGTCAGTACCTGGTTGAGCAAGCCGGCCGGATCCAATGCCAGGCAGGCGCCGCCCCAGCCGAGCCGGAAGCGCACGCCCGCGCTCCAGACCGGGGCGCGGTGGGCCACGGTGCCAGGGCGGTCAGCCGGGCCGGCAATGGCCAGGCGGACGGTGGCGATGCGACCGCTGCCATCCAGCACGGCATGGGCCACCAGGTCCATGCGCCCATCGGGCAGCACAGTCTGGCGGCGGGGAGCGGCGGGACGGTAGCACCATAGCGCCTCGACCCGCTCGGGGTCCAGCGAGCCCAGATGCAACTCTTCGTACGGCAGGGGTTCCTGCGGCGGGCGTTGCATGGTTGGCGTCGGATGCTCGCTGGCCGACGGCGGGGCGGCTTACATGCCCAGCGACTTGAGCAGCTCGTCCGTGGCGGAATCACCGCTGTCGCCCGCCGGTGCGGGGGTCGGGGCGGTCGCGTTTTGCGTGCCCTGGGCGTTCTGGGACATCAGTGCATCGGCGTCGGGCGTGTCCTGTGCCTCGAAGTCCACCATCTTGATGAACTCGGTGCGGTCGATGGCCAGCTCCAGGTAGAAGATGTTGTTGCTGGCGGTGTAGAAGGTCACGCGCCGGGCCTCGGGCTTGTCCAGGTTGGCGTCCACGCTGAGCATCACCTGCTTGTTGAGCACCAGCATCTTGGGCTGGTTCTGGGTGATGTGGGTCTGCAGCTCGCGCCGCACCTTGCCGGTGAAGTCGCCCACCACCTGGTTCATGAGCTCGCCCATCACGTTGCTCACTTCGTCCGAGGTGTAGGAGGTGACCAGGTCGTCCTTGGACATACCCATGTTCAGCAGGTAGCTCGAATACAGCTCCATGGCCGCCTGGGCCGAGAAATTGATGATCACCAGCCCCGAGAAGCCGCCGTCGAACAGCACGAAGCAGCCGATGTCGGGTTTCAGGCAGGTCTTGCTGATGCGCTGCACCATGCCCGAGTAGTGGATCTGGCTGTGGGTGGCGACATTGAGCACGCGGGTGACCGAGTTGCACAGGCTGATCAACAGGTCTTCGGTGCCGTAGATGACGGAGGTTTCGGTGTGGCTCATGGTGTTCGCTCGGGTGCGCTCGGGAAAATGGGGCTGTACGGAGCATAGGCGAAGCGGCCGCACCCGGCCAGAGTGCTTTCCAGGCGCTGTGGCGCCGCTGTATGCTGCGGGTTGACAATCAAGCGGCATGGCGTATCGTGCCAGCCATTCAAAGGGGAGGATTCCAATGGGCGCTGTGTATACCTATGGGCTGGACGATCTGGAGGCCATCGCAGCGGGTGCTGCAATTCTTGCAAGTGGCGGCGGAGGCAGTTACGGCGACGCCTGCACCATCCTCGGGCAGCTTGCGCAGCAAGGCACTTTTACGCCGGTGACCGTCAAGGACTACGATGGCGCCACCCCTGCCTGCGTGCTGGCCATCATGGGCTCGCCCGATGCCGCCGACGGGCTGACCCTCACTGCCATCCAGAACTCCATCACCAACACCTCGCAGGTGTTCGAACAGGCCACCGGCTGGCCGCTGGGCTGCGTGATTCCGGTCGAAATCGGCCCCATCAACTCGCTGGTGCCCCTGATCGGGGCCGGAATGTCCCGCGGCACGATCTACGTGGTCAATGGCGACGGTGCAGGCCGCGCGGTACCCGAGCTGCCGCAGACCACCTTCACGGGCAGCGCGCAACTGGCTCCCTGCCCCTGCGCGCTGGCCAGCGACGCCCCCCCTTCGCCGCTGGTCGAATCGGCCGTGCTGGGTGCGCCCACGGCGGACAAGGTGGAAACGCTGGCGGGCGGGGTGGTCGGCGGTTTTGGCGGGTACTCGGGCATCGCCATGTGGCCATCCAACAAGGGCAATGGCTATGCGCTGTCGGGCAACTACATTCCCGGCACGCTGGAGCAGGCGCGCCAGCTGGGGCTTTCGCTGCTGAAGGCGCAGACGCCGCCTTCCACGGCGGCCGTGGCCGCCAACATCACCCAGCTGACCGGGCGCGCGGCCCAGGCGGTGCTGACCAATTTCTACATCACGGCGGTCACGCAATCCACCTCCAGCACTTCCTCGCTGGACTCAGGGGTCATTCGCCTGGACAATGCCCAGGATCCCAGCCAGAGCACGGCAACACACTACCTGTACAACCTCAACGAGAACCTGATCATGTACAGCACGGCGAGCATCTCGCCCGACATCATCGCGCCCGACTCGATCTGCTACTACTCCGAAAGCACGGGCCGGGGCTTCTCCAACGCCAGCGACGACCTGGCGGTCTACTTCAATGCCGCCACCGGCCAGAGCACGGGCAAGCAGGTCAGCGTGATCCAGGTGGCCACGGCACCCCAGCTGTACAGCACGCCGGGCGTGGTGGCATCGTTCGCAGCGCTGCTGCGCAACATCGGCTACGCAGGCGCGATGCCTTCGGCCTGAACCGGCTGGCCGCCATGGGTGAAGCAGACCTGAACCGGGAGCGGCTGGAGCTGGCCCTGGAAGCGGCCGGCCTGGACCTGTGGGAGAACGATCTGGTCACCGGCAACGTGACCCGCAAGGCCACCAAGACCTTCCTGGAGCTGGGCTTCACCGAGGAGGAGATCGTCTCGGGCCTGCAGGACGTCTACGGCCTGTTCCACCCCGATGACCTGGGGACGGTGCAGCAAGCCGTGTCCGACCACATGTCGGGCATCACGCCGCAGTACCGCTGCGAGTTCAGGTTGCGCGCCAAGAGCGGCGAATGGGTCTGGTATGCCAACTACGGCCGCATCATGGACGGCCATACCGATACCCCGGGCAAGCGCCTGATCGGAGTGACCTTCAACATCGACGACCGCAAGCGCAAGGAAGACGAGATCGCACAGATCAACCGCCAGTTGCGCGAGCAGAACGCGCTGCTGCAGCAGCTCAACACGGCGCTGGAACAATTGGCTGCCTGCGATGCGCTCACCGGCCTGTCCAACCGGCGCACGCTGATGGACCTGGGCGCCCGCGAGTGCCAACGCACCGCGCAGCTGGGCCAGCCGCTGTCGCTGATGGTGGTGGATATCGACCATTTCAAGGCCGTCAACGACGCCTGGGGCCATCTGGCGGGTGACCGGGTGATCTGCGCGGTGGCCCAGGCCTGTCTGGCGCGCTCGCGCATGGCGGTGGACATCGTGGCCCGCTACGGGGGCGAAGAGTTCGTCATCGTGCTGCCGGGCATCGATGCCCCCGGTGCTCTGCGCCTGGCCGAGCTGCTGCGCCAGGGCGTATCGGACCACAACGTGCCCGTGGATGCGGAGGGCGCCTGCGTCACCGTCACGGTGAGCATCGGCTTGGCCACCCTGTACGCCGAGCCCGGCGCGGGCTTCGAGGAGCTGGTCAACACCGCCGACAAGGCGCTCTACCGGGCCAAGCAGGCGGGCCGCAACAACGTACAGGTGGCCGCACCGTCGCCCCCAGCCCGCGCCGACATGCTCATCGTGCTCGATCCCGAACCCGAACCCGATCCAGACCCCGCCCAGGGCCGGGCGCTAGCCAGCTAGCCCACCTTGCCGCCAGCGGCCTGGTGGATCGCTGCGCGGATGCGCGGATAGGTGCCGCAGCGGCAGGCATTGCCCGACATGGCCGTGTCGATGTCCGCATCCGTGGGGCGCGCGGTCTTGCCCAGCAGCGCGCAGGCCGACATGAGCTGGCCGCTCTGGCAGTAGCCGCACTGGGCCACATCCAGCGCAATCCAGGCGTTGCGCAGGGCCTCGGCCTGGGGGCCGACCAGGCCTTCGATGGTGGTCACGTCGGCCTCGCCCACCGCCGACAGCGGTGTGACGCAGGCGCGCGTGGGCTCGCCGTTCAGGTGCACGGTGCAGGCGCCGCACAGCGCCATGCCGCAGCCGAATTTGGTGCCGTTCATGTGCAGCTCGCCGCGCAGCACCCACAGCAGGGGCGTATCGGGCTCGGCGTTGACGGCGACGGCCTTGCCGTTGATGCGAAGGGTGGTGGGCATGGATGGGGCTCCTGTAGGGGTCAGGCCAGGCGCAGCGGCAGGCTGCGCAGGCGCTGGCCGTTCAGCGCGAAGAGGGCGTTGGCCACGGCGGGGGCGATGGGCGGCACGCCCGGCTCGCCCACGCCCTCGGGCGGCTCGGCGCTCTGCACGATATGCACCTCGATGCGCGGGCACTCGGCCATGCGCAGCAGGGGGTAGTCGTGGAAGTTGGCCTGCTGCACCTGGCCCTTGTCCACGGTGATCTCGCCATGCAGCGCAGCCGTGAGGCCGAAGACCACGGCGCTCTCCATCTGCTGGGTGATGAGGTTGGGGTTGATGGCCGCGCCGCAGTCGATCACGCAGACCACGCGGTGCACGCGGATGGCCTTGCTGTCCGCCGCCACCGACACCTCGGCCACCTGCGCCACGATGGAGCCGAAGGACTGGTGCAGCGCAATGCCCCGTGCGCGTTTCGCGCCCGATGCATCGGCTGCCAGCGGCTGGCCCCAGCCCGCCAGCTCGGCCGCCTTCTTCAGCACATGCAGGTGGCGCGGGTGCTTTTGCAGCAGGCTGGCGCGAAAGGCCACCGGGTCCTGCCTGGCTGCAGCGGCCGCCTCGTCCATGAAGCTTTCCTTGAAGAAGGCCTGGTGCGAATGCCCGACCGAGCGCCAGAAGCCCACCGGCAGCGGCAGCGCGATGATCTCGTGGGCAATGCGTGCGTTGGGCCACTCGTAGGGCTGATCGAAGGCGCCTTCCGAGGTGGTCTTGTCCGGCCCGGCCCCGGGCAGGCCGAAGATGCGGCCGAGCACCTGCGGCACGATGGCCTGGCCCACCGAGAGGTTGTCCCAGGCTACCAGCCGGCCCTCGCCATCAAAGCCGGCCTTGAAGCGAGCCATGCATGCGGGGCGGTAGAAGTCGTGCTGCGTGTCCTGCTCGCGCGTCCACAGCGTCTGCACCGGCGCGCCACCGGCCTCGCGCGCAATGGCGGCGGCCTGGGCCACATAGTCCACCTCCAGCCGCCGGCCGAAGCCGCCGCCCAGCAGCAACTGCTGCACGTCCACCTTGTCCTCGGCAATGCCCAGCACCTTGGCCGCAGCCGTGCGCGCCAGGTCGGGTACCTGGGTGGAGGTCCACACCGTCGCCGCTCCGTCCCTGAACTGCACCGTGCAGTTGATGGGCTCCAGTGCCGCATGGGCCAGGTAGGGCGCGCGGTAGTCGGCCGTGAGGGTGCGCGCAGCACCCTGCATGGCCACCTCGGCATCGCCGCTCTGGTGGTAGCCAAAGCCCCTGGCCTGGTCCAGCGCCTGGGCCAGTTGCGTGTACACCGCCGCGCTCGACAGGGCGGCCGCCGGGCCGTGGTCCCATTCCACCGTGACGGCGGCCACGGCCTTGCGCGCATGCCAGGGCGTGTCGGCGATCACGGCCACGGCGCCGGTGCCGCCGTTCAGGGCGTCCATGGCCAGCACCTTCTTCACGCCGGGCAGCTTCTCGGCGGCCGCGCCGTCCATGCGCGCCACCTTGCCGCCGCGCGTGGGGCACATCACCACGGCGGCATGCAGCAGACCGGGCGGATTCGCGTCGATGCCGAACACGGCGCTGCCATCAAGCTTGCCGCGCGCCTCGATGCGCGTGAGCGGCTTGCCGATGAGGCGGAACTGCGCCGGCTCCTTGAGCGCCACCTTGCCCGGCAGCGGTTGCTGGGCGGCCAGGGCCGCCAGCTCGCCGAAGCTGGCGCGCTGGCCCGCGGCATGCTCGACCACGCCGGCCTGCACACTGCACTCGGTGGCCTGCACGTTCCACTGCGCGGCCGCCGCGCGCACCAGCATGGCCCGGGCGCTGGCGCCGGCCTCGCGCATGGGCCGCCACAGGTCCTTGATGCTGGACGAGCCGCCGGTCATCATCACGCCCACCTCGCGCATGGTCTTGGCGGTGAGCCAGCCGGCCACGGCCTTCATGGAGCCATCGTTGTCGGGGTGGAAGGGCAGGCCATCGACCACCGTGGCCAGGTTGTTGTAGATGTCGTCGATGGGCGCCATCTCCAGCCGAACCTGGGCCCAGTCGGCATCGAGCTCCTCGGCCAGGATGGCGGCCAGCCCGGTGTGTGTGCCCTGGCCCATCTCGGCCTTGGCCATCATGATCGTGACGGTGTTGTCGGCACCGATCTTGAGCCAGCCGTTGAGCGCTGCCTGGCCGCCCGCCGTGGGCAGGGGCGCGCCCGTGCGCAGGCGCTGGCGCGGGGGCAGCGCGCCCCAGCCGATCACCAGCGCGCCGGCCGTGGCGGCGCCTCCCCAGAGCACTGTGCGTCGTTTCACCATGGTTGTTGCCTGCCTCTCGTCGGAGCGATGGGTAGGGGGCCATCGTATACCGGCAGGGGTCCCGGCGCGACGCGCCCAGGCGACACAAGGGTCCGATTCAGCGCGCAGGCAGTGCCGCAAAGGCCGGCAACCGCTCCGCCTGCTCGGCATAGGCCGTCAGCGCCGGGTAGCCAGCCGCCGCCACGGTGTCGGGCACCATCATCTGCATGAAACCCCAGGCCACGGCGCTGGTGAGGCCCGCGTCGCCGATTTCCTGCGCGGGCGCGGGCAGGGGCTCGCGCGCCAGTTCTGCCTCCAGCAGCGCGCAAGCGGCCAGCAACTGGCCGGTCACGCGCTGCAGCCAGGGCGTGTGCAGCTTCTCGGCGGGCCGCAGCTGGTGCTCGTAGACGATCTGCACCGCCTTTTCGCATGCGGCCAGTGCCAGGCCTGTGAGGTGCAGCGCGCGCCGCAGCGCCGGGCCGCCTGCGGGCTGCAGCCGGTGCAAGGACAGCGTGGCCGCCCACTGCAGTATCAGCGTCGAATCCATGAGCACGCCGCCGTCGTCGCAGACCAGGGTCGGGGCCTTGACCACCGGGTTGATGCTGCCGAACGCATCGAAGGTGCTGAACACCGACAGCGGCAGGTGCGTGAACGGCACATCGAGCACCGTGAGCGCGATGGCGACGCGGCGGACATAAGGCGAATCGAGCATTCCAACCAACTGCAGCATGGGTTTGTTTCCTGAAAAGACCGTGAACACGCTCCAGACGATAGCCCCCCACGCGCTGCACGGGAAGGGCAGGGCATCGGAACAATGGGCACCAAACCGATGGATGATCGGCCCCGGCGCAACCCCTTTTCCACACGCAGCACCATGCAACTCGACAAGAAAGACTGGCTCATCCTCGAAGCCCTGCAGACCGACGCCCGCCAGAGCCTGGCCGCCCTGGGCAAGCGCATCGGCCTGTCGCAACCGGCCATGAGCGAGCGCGTGCGCAAGCTCGAAGACGCCGGTGTGATCGAGGGCTACGGCGCCCGGGTCAACCTGCGAGCCATCGGCGTGCGTCTGCAGGCCCTCATCCGCATACAGACCACGCATGCCGGCATCGCGCCCTACGTGAAGCTGTTCGAGGCCATGCCCGAGGTGCTCGAAGCCGACCGCGTGACCGGCGAGGACTGCTTCATCGTGCGCTGCGCCATCGCCGAGCCCGAGGACCTGCAGCGCGTGGTCGATGCGCTGGCCCGGCACGGCGGCGTGACCACCTCGCTGGTGCTGTCCAGCCCGGTGCGCAAGACCACCACCGTGCATGCGCTCAAGCGGCCGGCGCGCTGAGCGGGCGGTGGCGTATGCCGAGGAGACGGTCTTTGCTCTGCTTTTAGTAGCTGAAAGCGACCTGGCAGCTTAGGTGAAGTGGCGATTTTTGCCCCGTTTGTAACTGGCCGTGTACGCCACCCGGCGTATTTCCCATCCGGGGGCCTGTCTCCAGAATCCATTCCATCGACCGATCCATCAGCCCCACAGGGCCATCGGGCGAAGCGGTTTGAACCCCTCTACTGGAGAAGCACACATGCAACGTCGTTATTCCCTCAAGGCCCTCGCGGCCGTCGCTGCGCTCGCTGGCCTGTCTGCCCTGCCAGCCCATGCCCAGGACACCATCAAGGTCGGCATTCTGCACAGCCTGTCGGGCACCATGGCCATCTCGGAAACCGTGCTCAAGGACACCGTGCTGATGGCCATCGACGAGATCAACGCCAAGGGCGGCGTGCTCGGCAAGAAGCTCGAACCCGTGATCGTCGACCCGGCCTCCAACTGGCCCCTGTTCGCCGAAAAGACCAAGCAGCTGCTCGGCCAGGACAAGGTCTCGGTCATCTTCGGCTGCTGGACCTCGGTGAGCCGCAAGTCCGTGCTGCCCGTGGTCGAGGAAATGAACGGCCTGTTGTTCTACCCCGTGCAGTACGAGGGTGAAGAGCTCTCCAAGAACGTGTTCTACACCGGCGCCGCGCCCAACCAGCAGGCCATCCCCGCAGTGGACTACCTGATGAGCAAGGACGGCGGCAGCGCCAAGCGCTGGGTGCTGCTGGGCACCGACTACGTGTACCCCCGCACCACCAACAAGATCCTGCGCGCCTACCTCAAGTCCAAGGGCGTGAAGGACAGCGACATCGACGAGAAGTACACCCCCTTCGGCCACGCCGATTACCAGACTATCGTCGCCGACATCAAGAAGTTCAGCCAGGGCGGCAAGACGGCCGTGGTCTCCACCATCAACGGTGACTCCAACGTGCCCTTCTACAAGGAACTGGGCAACGCCGGCCTGAAGGCCAAGGACGTGCCTGTGGTCGCTTTCTCGGTGGGCGAGGAAGAACTGCGCGGCGTGGACACCAAGCCGCTGGTGGGCCACCTGGCCGCCTGGAACTACTTCCAGTCCATCAAGAGCCCGGCCAACACCGAGTTCATCAAGAAGTGGGGCGACTACGCCAAGGCCAAGGGCATCGCCGGCCACAAGGACAAGCCGCTCACCAACGACCCGATGGAAGCCACCTACATCGGCATCAACATGTGGAAGCAGGCTGTCGAAAAGGCCAAGAGCACCGATGTCGACAAGGTCATCGCCGCCATGGCCGGCCAGACCTTCAAGGCACCGTCGGGCATCGTCTCCAAGATGGACGAAAAGAACCACCACCTGCACAAGAGCGTGTTCATCGGCGAGATCAAGGCCGACGGCCAGTTCAACGTGGTGTGGAAGACGCCTGGCCCGGTCAAGGCCAAGCCATGGAGCCCCTACATCGAAGGCAACGACAAGAAGCCTGACGAACCTGCCAAGAAGTAACGGCATCGCCCAAGGCGGACAGGCGCCTTGCAAGGGGAGGGGCGCTGCCGTGCCCCTCCCTTTTTTCTTTCCGGGCGCGCCCCGCCTCGCGGGGTGCCTCCACAGGCATTGACTGACGCACTATGTTCAGATTTCTTTCGATGGCATGGCTGTGCCTGCTGGCGTGGGCCGGCCCCGCGCAGGCACTCACGGCCGAGCAGGCGCTGGCCATGGCCGCCGGCGACACCGACGACCGCGTGGCCGCCGTGCAGCAGGCCATCGTGCAGCCCGACGAGCGCATCGCCGCCTTCCTCAAGGCCTTGGCCGATGACGAGGTGAAAGTCGTCGGCGCGGGCAAGGCCGCCATCATCGTGCGTGATGGCAAGGGCATCGACCCCGCCACCGGCACCGACATGCCCGTGCCCGACGACGCCGAAGACGTCATCAACAACAACCGTATGCGCGGTGAGATCGACACCGCCATGGCCGGCTTGGCCCTGTTCGGCAAGGACGACGCCAAGCGCCTGGCTGCTGCCAAGGCCCTTACCCGCGAGCCCGACGCTGGCCGCCTGCCGCTGCTGGACAAGGCCCTGGCGCAAGAGACGCAGCCTGCCATCAAGGCCCAGCTGGAACTGGCCCGCTCCGCCACCCTGCTGGGCAGCGAAGACGCCGCCCAGCGCATCGCCGCCGCGCAGGCCCTGTCGCTGAGCGCCACGCCCGACACGCGCCTCTTGCTCAACGAGCGCGTCACGGTGGAAGAGGACGCCAAGGTCAAGGCTGCGCTGCAGGCCGCCCTGAAAGCCATCGACGGCGAACTGGCCTGGGGCGAGCGCCTGGGCGCTGCGTTCTCGGGCATCAGCCTGGGGTCCATCTTGCTGCTGGTGGCGCTGGGCCTGGCCATCACCTACGGCCTGATGGGCGTGATCAACATGGCCCACGGCGAGCTGATGATGATCGGTGCCTACGCCACCTATGTTGTGCAGGGCCTGTTCCAGAAGTACCTGCCCGGCGCCTTCGACTGGTACCTGGTGGCCGCGGTGCCGCTGGCCTTCGGTGCCTCGGCCCTGGTGGGCGCGGTGCTCGAACGCAGCGTGCTGCGCTTTTTGTACGGCCGCCCGCTGGAGACGCTGCTGGCCACCTGGGGCATCAGCCTGGTGCTGATGCAGCTGGTGCGCACGATCTTCGGCGCGCAGAACGTGGGCGTGGAAAACCCCGCCTGGATGAGCGGTGGCGTACAGGTGCTCTCCAACCTCACCTTGCCCTACAACCGCCTCGTGATCATCGGCTTTGCCATCGCCGTGCTGCTGTCCATGGGCTGGCTCATCGGGCGCACGCGCCTGGGCCTGTTCGTGCGTGGCGTCACGCAGAACCGGCCCATCGCCTCTTGCATGGGCGTGAACACCGCGCGCGTGGACACCATGGCCTTCGCGTTGGGCTCGGGCATCGCCGGCCTGGCCGGCTGTGCCTTGAGCCAGGTGGGCAACGTCGGCCCCGACCTGGGCCAGAGCTACATCGTTGACGCCTTCATGGTCGTGGTGCTGGGCGGCGTGGGCCAACTGGCCGGCACCGTGTACGCGGCGCTGGGCCTGGGCGTGCTCAACAAGTTCCTCGAAGGCTGGGCCGGCGCCGTGCTGGCCAAGATCGCCGTGCTCGTGTTCATCATCATCTTCATCCAGAAGCGACCGCAGGGCATCTTCGCGGTGAAGGGCCGCACCGCCGACTGAGCGGGCAAGCAATACCATGACCACCTCAACGCCTTCTCTACAATTCCCCGCACCAGCCCCGCTGCTCACGCGCACCGGCTGGTCGGCCTTCATCGTCGCGCTCATCGTGGTGTGCGCCCTGGCGCCGCTGCTCAACCTGGTGGTGCCCGCCGGCAGCGTGTTCCACATGAGCGACTACGCCGTGGCGTTGCTCGGCAAGATCATGTGCTACGCCATCTGCGCGCTGGCCATGGACCTGATCTGGGGCTACACCGGCATCCTGAGCCTGGGCCATGGCCTGTTCTTTGCGCTCGGCGGCTACGTGATGGGCATGTACCTCATGCGCCAGATCGGCCGCGACGGCAACTACAAGAGCGAGCTGCCCGATTTCATGGTCTTCCTCGACTGGAAAGAGCTGCCCTGGCACTGGATGCTGTCCGACAGCTTCGTGGCTACGCTCATCCTGGTGGTGGCCGTGCCCGGCCTGGTGGCCTTCGTGTTCGGCTACTTCGCCTTCCGCTCGCGCATCAAGGGCGTGTACTTTTCCATCATCACCCAGGCCATGACGTATGCGGCCATGCTGCTGTTCTTTCGCAACGAGACGGGTTTTGGCGGCAACAACGGGTTCACCGACTTCAAGCGCATTTTGGGCCAGCCCATCGCCACGCAGAACATGCGCATGCTGCTGTTCGTGCTCACGGGGCTCACCTTGCTCGGGTTCTTCCTCATGGCGCGCTGGCTGGTGCGCAGCAAGTTCGGTCGCGTGCTGCAGGCCGTGCGCGACGCCGAGACGCGCGTCATGTTCTCGGGCTACTCGCCGCTGCCCTACAAGCTCACCATCTGGACCATCAGCGCCATGATGTGCGGCGTGGCCGGCGCGCTGTATGTGCCCCAGGTCGGCATCATCAACCCCGGTGAGATGAGCGCCGCCAACTCCATCGAGATCGCGGTGTGGGCCGCCGTGGGTGGCCGCGCCACGCTGATCGGCCCCATCGTCGGCGCCTTCATCGTCAACGGCGCCAAGAGCTGGCTCACCGTCACGGCGCCGGAGTTCTGGCTGTACTTCCTCGGTGCCCTGTTCATCGCGGTCACGCTGTTCCTGCCCAATGGCGTGGTGGGGCTGGTGAAGAAATTCGGTTTCGGCAGCAAGAAGAACAACGACGACAAGAAAGGAGGCACGCAATGACCCCGGACCTGATGGAAGAGGGCGCGCGCCGCATTGCTGCCAAGGCCGCCCCGGTGGCCTCCGGCCAGACCGAATCGGGCGGCCGCGCCGCCGGCTTCTCGCGCATCGCCACGCCCGGCGAGGTGGACGTCACGCACGGCCGCATTTTGTACCTCGAAGACGTGAACGTGAGCTTCGACGGCTTCAAGGCCATCAACAACCTGAGCCTCGACATCGCCCCCGGCGAGCTGCGCTGCATCATCGGCCCCAACGGCGCCGGCAAGACGACGATGATGGACATCATCACCGGCAAGACCCGGCCCGACAGCGGCACGGTGTACTTCGGCAGCACCATCGACCTGCTGCGCCACAACGAGCCCGAGATCGCCAGCCTGGGGATAGGCCGCAAGTTCCAGAAGCCCACGGTGTTCGAACAGCTCACCGTGTTCGAGAACCTCGAACTGGCGCTCAAGACCCACAAGGGCGTGTCGTCGAGCCTGTTCTTCAAGCTCGACTCCGCCCAGTCGGACCGCCTGGCCGAGATCCTGCACACGATTCACCTGGCGGGCAGCGTGGCGCGCATGGCTGGGAATTTGAGCCACGGGCAAAAGCAGTGGCTGGAGATCGGCATGCTGCTGATGCAGGACCCGAAGTTGTTGCTGCTCGACGAACCGGTTGCGGGGATGACGGATGACGAGACGGCGCGCACGGCCGAGTTGTTCCTGACCCTGAAGGGCAAGCACTCTCTGATGGTGGTGGAGCATGACATGGGGTTCATTCGCACTATTTCTGAGATCGTTACGGTCTTGTGCGATGGGTCTGTGTTGGCGCAGGGGACGCTGGACCAGGTGCAGGCGGATGAGCGGGTGATTGAGGTTTATCTGGGGCGGTGATGGGTTCGTCTGTGCTTCCTGTTGTGGCCGCATGCTTTTTCCAAGGGCGGAGGCCGGGTCTCGGCCCGGCGGCCGAGGTACCTTTCTTTGCTTCGCCAAAGAAAGGTACCCCAAAGAAAGGCGACCCCGCTGCCCGTGTCCCCACTCGCCTGGCGGCGAGTGGGGCAGCCTGCGATGCTCGGTCCTGGGGTGGCGCCGAAGAACTCCCTGCGCTGCCTCTGCGAGGCAGCTCCGGTCAAACAGCTTCGGCGAGCCAGACAACGATGCGCGTGTCCTTCGGCACGCGCTCACCCCAGGCCCTGCGCTTCTCGGCACGGTCAGAAGGGGGTGGGAGCGGGCTCCATACGGGCCATTGCTTCGCTCGGCCCAACCTGCCTCGCTGCACTCGGCCTGGGCAGAGCGATCGCACTCACATCGTCGGCAGCGCGCAGCGCGTAACCGACACCCGGCGCAGCTGCGCAAGCAGCAGCCGTGCGGTACCCGCTCCCCACCCCTGCTGGCTGCGCCGAGAAGCGCAGGAGCTGGGGTGGGCGTGTGTGCCGAAGGACACACACGTTTCGTCATCTGGCTTGCCGCAGCTGTTTGAGCGGAGTTCGAAGAACGCAGCGAGTTCTGCGACGCCCACCCCAGATCCGAGCATCGCAGGTTGCCCGCAGCGAAGCGGAGGGACGCAGACTGGGGGTCGCCTTCTCTTTGGTGACTTTCTCTTGGCGACGCAAGAGAAAGTTACTGCGCCGCGGGGCGCACACCCCGGCTCCCGCCCTTTGAGCAGATAGCCGAAGCAACCACCACCTCGAACCGCAAAGCAACCCTGTCCCGGCGCACCAGACATAGGCCAACCAACATGCTCACCGTCCAAAACATCAACCAGTACTACGGCGGCTCCCACATCCTGCGCGACGTGAGCCTCACTGCCGAACCCGGCAAGGTCACCGTCCTGCTCGGCCGCAACGGCGTCGGCAAGACCACCCTGCTCAAAAGCCTCATGGGCCTCGTCCCCATCAAGAGCGGCGCCATCAGCTTCGATGGCAAACCCATCGACAAGGCCACCCCCTACGACCGCGCCCGCGCCGGCATCGGCTTCGTGCCGCAGGGCCGCGAGATCTTCGGCCGCCTCACGGTGGAAGAGAACCTGCGCATGGGCCTGGCCTACAAGAGCGGCTCCACCCCCGTGCCGCCGCACCTGTACGAGCTGTTCCCGGTGCTCAAGCAGATGCTGCGCCGCCGTGGCGGTGACCTCTCGGGCGGGCAGCAGCAGCAACTGGCCATTGCGCGCGCACTCGCGCCCGGGCCGCGCCTGTTGATCCTGGACGAACCCACCGAAGGCATCCAGCCGAGCATCATCAAGGACATTGGCCGCGTCATCCGCATGCTCGCCGACAAGGGCGAGATGGCCATCCTGCTGTGCGAGCAGTACTACGACTTCGCGCAGGAGCTGGCCGACCAGTACCTTGTGATGGAGCGCGGTGAGGTCATCGCGCGCGGGCCGGGCAGCGAGATGGAAGCCAAGGGCATCCGCAACCTGGTGGCCATTTGATCAGGCTGCGGTCGTGCAGGCCACATCCCCCCGGTGCCGCCAGCGCGCAACGCCCTCGATCACCAGCACCGTGCACACCATCCAGGTGCCGCCCAGCAGCCAGCCGGCCAGCACGTCGCTGGCGTAGTGCACCTGCAGCACCATGCGGCTCCAGCCGGTGGTGAAGACCAGCATGCCTGCCAGCACCACACAGGGCACATGCCAGCGCGGCGGCAGCAGGCGCGTGGCAAGGTAGGCCAGCAGGGTGTAGGCCACCATCGAGGCGCTGCTGTGCCCGCTGGGAAAGCTGTAGCCATCGGCCTGCGCCACGCCATGGTGCAGGTGCTCGGGCCGGGCGCGTTCAAAAATGCTTTTCAAAATGCGCGTCAGCGCCCCGTTGCCTGCCAGGGCCGCCAGCCAGCCGGTGGACAGCAGCCGGTGGCCGCGCCACCACAGGCCGGCCGCCACCAGGGCCGTGAGCGTCGTGAGCACGGCGGTGTCGCCCAGGTGGGTGAGGGTGGCAAAGAAACGCAGCACCCCGGTGGCGGCATGCAGGCGCAGGGCGTTGGCAATGGCGTCGTCCACCGCGCCCCAGTCGCCGTCTTGCTCGCTGCCGCTTTCGGCCAGCTCGGCGATCACGCTGCCGGCCAGCACCATGGCACAGGCGGCGCCCACCATGCCCGCCAGCAGGGCCCAGCGCGGGTCGATGGCCATGGGCAGCGTGCGCTGCAGCAGCGGGCCGCAGCGCTGGCGCACGGTGCGCAGGCCCCACAGGGCCAGGGGCCCGGCCAGGCTGGCCAGCACCAGGCCGGCCAGCCACCAACCCAGAGGGTGGTTGGAGATCAGGGTGCCGATGGCGGTGGCTTGCATGGGATCGGCTGGCAACAGCAGCAGTTGTAGGTGGGGAGTCGGGTCGATGCTGCCTGTTGTACCGCAGCGCGCATCACCCCTTCGCGCCGGGCGTGAATGTAGGACAAGGCGCCGACAGCTTCACAGCGCCGTGGCTGACAGTGGCGCGCCGGTGGCCAGGGCACCATGGGTGCAGCGGCGCCATGCCGTCTTATCGGAGCCCGCCTTTCATCCATGACCACTGCCCCTCGCCCCCCTGCCGTCCACCCCCATGGGCGCATCCACCTCGTGGTGCCCAAGCGCCCGGGTGCTGATTTGGACCTGGTCCGCGCCAAGCTCGAAGGGGCCTTTGCCGCCCATGCGCATGACGTGGTGTGGCATGTGCCTGACGAGCGTGGCGACATCGTCGACCTGGCCTACAAGGCCGTGCGCGATGCGCAGGCCGATGGCGGGCTGGTCGTGGCTGCCGGGGGCGACGGCACCATAAACGCAGTAGCTGCGGCGGCCCTGCGCGAGGCTGTGCCCATGGGCGTGATACCCATGGGCACGTTCAACTACTTCAGCCGCGAGCATGGCCTGGCGCTCGACCCCGAGGTGGCCGTGCAGGACATGCTGCACGCCATGGAGCGCAGCGACATGCGCCCCGTGCAGGTCGGCTTCGTCAACGAGCGCATGTTCGTGGTGAACGCCGCCGTGGGCCTGTACCCGCGCCTGCTGGCCGAGCGCGAGATGGCCTCCAAGCGCTTTGGCCGCTCGCGCATGGTGGCCATCCTGTCCGCAGTGTGGAGCATGTTCCGCCCCGCCGGCGGGCGGCGCTGGCGCGTGATCATGCGCACGCACGAAGGTGCCCAGGCCCAGCAGGAGGAGCACCTGGTCACCACCCTGTTCGTCGGCAACAACCCGCTCCAACTGGACCGAATGGGGCTGGAGCAAGCCCAATCCGTGGCCGATGGCGGGCAGCTCGGCGTCGTGCTGCTGCAACCGCAGGACCGCTGGGCCGTGGCCCGCACGGTATGGCACGCGGCCACCGGCCAGCTGGCGCGCGACAACGCCGTGACCAGCATCGCCTGCGCCGAGATGACGGTGGCCCCCGCCAGCTGGCGCCCCGCGCAGGTGAAGGTGGCGTTTGACGGCGAGCGCGAATGGATGGCGCCGCCGCTGCGCTTTCGGGTACACGACCAACCCCTGTGGCTGGTCACGCGCACCACGCTCGACCGGGATGGCGCCGCCGCTGCGCAGCATGAGCAGGTGGCCGTCGAACCCGCTGCTCCCGCTGTCGTCCCTCTGCCTGCGCTGGGTGCAGCAGCAGCCGTGGCGGCTTCCTGATCTTCTGCAGCGCCTGTACCCTACGCCCCATGTCCGTTCTGATGCACCTGTCCGACCTGCACTTCGGCGCGCACGAGCCCGTCGTCTGCCGGGCGGTGCAGGCCCTGGCGCGCCAGCTCGGGGTGTCGGTGGTGGTGGTCTCGGGCGACGTCACGCAGCGCGCCACCGCCCCCCAGTTCGCGCAGGCGGCCAGCTTCATCCGTGGGCTCGATGCCGGCGCCACGGTGGTGCTGCCCGGCAACCATGATTTGCCGCTGTTCGCATGGTGGCTGCGCTGGGGCCGGGCCTACAAGCGCTTCGAGCACGAGTTCGGCAAGGACCTGGAGCCCGTGCGGCACCTGGGCCGCTTCTTCATCGTCGGCGTGAACACCACCCGGCCCTGGCGGCATGAGCGCGGCAGCCTCTCCAGCGCGCAGATCGCGCGGGTCGAGAAACAGCTGGCCGAAGCCTACGAAGAGCCCTGGCGCATCGTCGTCGCCCACCACCCGCTCACCGCGCGCAATGCGCAGGACAAGGAACACCGGCCTGCGCGCGCCGAAGAGGCCCTGCTGCGCTGGCGCGACGCCGGTGCACAGATGCTGCTGTCCGGCCACGCCCACGCCGCCGGCCTGCTGCAGCCGCTGCCCGGCCTGTGGGTCAGCCAGGCCGGCACGGCCGTATCGCACCGCCTGCGCCATGGCTACCCCAACAGCCTGGTCATCCTGAGCTACGAGGCCGACGCGCACGACTCCGACAAGGTGCTGCGCTGGGCTGCGCGCTGGGACTACGACCCCGCGCGCGCTGCCTTCCACTGTGTGCAGCGCCAGTGGGTGGATGACCCGACAGGGGCTTTGGCAGTTTGAATGCCCGCACAGTGCGCACGCGCACGAGCTGCTGTGCTGCTGTGCCAGGCCCGCCGCGCCCACTCGCTGGTTGTTTTTCCTGGTCGTTTTCCCGCGGGCGGCTTGACCGATGGCCCGGCGCGCCCCTATTCTGGCTGGCGGGTGCCTCCATGGCCCCGGCCCTTCTCATTGGAACCCTTGCGCTTGCCGCCCATGCACAAAGAATTCAACCACGATGCCCTGCGCCGCCTGCAGGCGCTGATTGCCCGCGAAACCGGCGCCACGCTGAGTGAGTCGGCCACGGCCGAGATGGCCGCCATCCTGCGCGGCAGCGAGGGGCCCGATGGCGTGCTCAATGAAGGCCTGTCGGTGGCTCCGCGCGAGGTCACCATCCTGCTGGCCGACCTGCGCGGCTTCACGGCGCTGTCGGCATCGCTGCCTGCGGGCGTGGTGATCCCTGCGCTCAACCGGTGCCTCGCCATGCTCAGCGAGGTGGTCTTCAAGCATGGCGGCGCCATCGACAAGTTCATGGGCGACTCCATCATGGTGCTCTTCGGCGCACCCGTGGCGCGCGAGGATGATGTGGACCGCGCCCTGATGTGCGCGGTAGAGATGCAGATGGCCATGCGCGACCTGAACCTGGCCCACATGCGCGAACGCCTGCCCGAAGTCTTCCTGGGCATCGGCGTGAACACCGGCACGGTGATGGCCGGGCGCTTCGGGTCGGATGTGTACTCCGAATACACCGTCATCGGCGAAGAGGTCAACCTCGCTTCGCGCATCGAGGCCTTCAGCCTGCGCGGGCAGGTGCTCATCAGCGAGGCCACCTACCAGCGCTGCTGGGGGCTGGTGTCGGCGTCGGCCCCCATGCAGGTCTACGTCAAGGGGCGCCAGCAGCCTGTGGGCCTGCGCGAGCTGGTGGCCATCCCCTCGCGCAAGCTCAAGGTGCCGCGGCAGGAGTTTCGCCGCAGCCACCGCGTGGACACGCGCCTGCCCTGCCTGTGCCAGCGCATCCAGGACAAGATCATCGTGCCGCAGATCGTGCACGCGGCCATCCGCGACATTGGCTACCACGGTCTGCTGGTCGAGATGACCGAAGAGCTGGCCCTGCACAGCGAGCTCAAGCTCGAATTCGATTTGACCCTGGTCGAATACCACGCCACCGACGTCTACGCCCGCGTCATCACCTTGAAGCCCGAAGGTGGCCAGTGGCTGGCGGGCCTGGAGTTCACCTCCATCAGCCCCGAGTGCCATGCCAAGGTGCAGATGTTCGTGCAGCTGCTGGTGGCTGCGCGGTAGGCCTTCAGCAGCCGAGCTGCGTGGCCAGGTCGGTGAGGCGCGTGCTGTGCAAGTCGTTCCCGGCCTGCGCCGAAACATCCTTGGGGTGCGCCGCCCCAAACTCCAGCGGCCGCTCCACATAAATGGTGCGCAGCCCACAGCCGCGTGCCGCCGCCAGGTCGTCGTGGTGCGCCGCCACCAGCGCCACCTGGGCGGGCTCCAGGTCAAAGGTGCGCGCCACGCCCAGGTAGGTGTCGGGGCTGGGCTTGTAAGCGCGGAACACCTCGGCGCTCAAAATGCAATCCCACGGCAGGCCCGCGCGCTTGGCCATGTTGGTCAGCAGGCCGATATTGCCGTTCGACAGCGTGGTGATGGTGAACTTCGTCTTCAGCCGCGTGAGCCCGGCCACGCTGTCGGCCCAGGGGTCCAGCCGGTGCCACACGCGGTTCAGGTGCCAGCGCTCGGCCTCGGTCAGGTGGGTCAGGCCAAAGCGCGGCAGCATCTCGTCCAGAATCATGCGGTGCAGCTCGTCGATGCGCGTCCAGCCCAGCTCGCCGCGCATAACCCGCGCCATGGCCGGCTGGTAGCCGCTGCGCCAGGCAATGGCAAAGGCATCGCCGTCGATGGCCGGGTACAGCGCCTGCATCTCGCGCACGATGCTGCCGTGCCAGTCCACCACGGTGCCAAAGATGTCGAAGGCCAGCACCTTCACCGTGCTGGCAAGTTCGTCTGCGGTGCTCTGGGGTGCGGTCATTCGCTGGCCTTGGTTGGGAACGAAGGTCCCAGCGTAGCAGTCTTGCCGCCAAGGCCCGCTACCAGCGCATTTCTCCCGTCCGTGCTATGGTTACAGGATTCGGGTTTACCCCCGTAACTCCGTTTCTTCCCCACCCCGTGCTTCTTCTGCGCCGCCTGCCAATTGCCGGTGCGGCGTAGCCCTGTTGCCGTTGCTGCTGCCGCCATGACCGCGCCCCTGTCGCCCTCCACGTCGCCCATCGCTCACACCCCCACCGACGACCGCACCCTGGTGCGCGCCGTGCTGGCCCTGGGGGTGGGCGGCTTTTCCATCGGCACGGGTGAATTCGTCATCATGGGCCTGCTGCCCGAGGTGGCGCGCGACATCAACGTGAGCATTCCGCAGGCCGGCCACGTCATCAGCGCCTATGCGCTGGGCGTGGTGGTGGGCGCGCCCGTGCTGGCCGTGCTGTGTGCCAACTGGGGCCGGCGCGCGCTGCTCATGGCATTGATGGTGGTGTACGCGCTGGGCAACTTCGCATCGGCCCTGGCACCGGGCTATGGCTCGCTCAGCGCCATGCGCCTGTTCACCGGCCTGCCACACGGCACCTACTTCGGCGTGGCGGCCCTGGTGGCCGCCGCGCTGGCACCCCCGGGGCGCCGTGCGCGCGCCGTGGGCTGGGTCATGCTGGGGCTGACCACCGCCACGCTGGTGGGCGTGCCCATTGCCGCCGCGCTGGGCGAGCATTTCGGCTGGCGAGCGGCCTTCGTCTTCGTAGGCCTGATCGCCATGGCCGCCGTGGTCATGGTGCGCCTGTGGGTGCCCGAGATGCCCGCATCGCACGGTGCCAGCCCCCTGCGCGAACTGGGCGCCCTGGCGCGCAAGCAGGTGTGGTTCACCCTGGGCATCGGCGCCATCGGCTTTGGCGGCATGTTCGCCGTGTTCAGCTACATCAAGCCCACCCTGCTCGAGGTGGCCGGCATGCCGCCCGCGCTGATGCCCTTCGTGCTCGCGCTGTTCGGCCTGGGCATGGTGGTGGGCAACATCGTCGGCTCGCGCATGGCCGACAAGGCCCTCATGCCCACCGTGGGCAAGGTGCTGCTGTGGTCCATCGTGGTGCTGGCGCTGTCCGTGCCTGCGGCCCACCACCCCGTCACGGCTGCGCTCTCCACCTTTTTCCTGGGCACGCTGGTCGCCATCGGGCCCGCACTGCAGATCCGCCTGATGGACGTGGCCGGCCACGCGCAGACCCTGGCCGCCGCGCTCAACCACTCGGCCTTCAACGCCGCCAACGCGCTCGGTGCGTGGCTGGGCGGCATGTCCATCGCAGCCGGCCTGGGGTGGACCTCCACCGGCTGGGTCGGCGTGGTGCTGGGCATCTGCGGCGTGGGCATCTTCGCGTGGTCCATGTCGAGCGAAAAGGCCACCACACGCGCTAGCGCGGGCCTCAAAGCCTGAGCGTAGCAGCGGCGCTACAGCGCCGCCATCGGCAGAATGGCCACCGCGTTCTGCGTTACAGTGAACGCGGGCCAACCCCATTGTTGGCCACGTCGCTCGGACGGTTCCGGGCGCTTACGTGAAAGTTCACCAGCATGTCTGCTTCTCAGGGCAAGCGCCGCTTTGCGCGCATCGATCGCCTACCCCCCTACGTCTTCAACATCACGGCCGAGCTGAAACTGGCCGCCCGCCGCCGTGGCGAAGACATCATCGACATGAGCATGGGCAACCCCGATGGCGCCACCCCGCCGCACATCGTGGCCAAGCTCACCGAGGTGGCCCAGCGGCCCGACACCCACGGCTACTCCGCCAGCAAGGGCATCCCCCGCCTGCGCCGCGCCATCAGCCACTGGTACAAAGACCGCTACGCAGTCGACATCGACCCCGACACCGAGGCCATCGTCACCATCGGCTCCAAGGAAGGGCTGGCCCACCTGATGCTGGCCACGCTGGACCGCGGCGACACCGTGCTCGTGCCCGACCCGAGCTACCCCATCCACATCTACGGTGCCGTCATCGCCGGGGCCGACATTCGCAGCGTGCCCGTGGCACCCGACGTCGACTTCTTTGCCGAGCTCGAAAAAGCCATCCGCGGCAGCTACCCCAAGCCCAAGATGATGATCTTCGGCTTCCCGAGCAACCCCACCGCGCAGTGCGTGGAGCTGTCGTTCTTCGAGCGCGTGATCGCTCTGGCCAAGAAGCACGACATCCTGGTGGTGCACGACCTGGCCTACGCCGACATCGTCTACGACGGCTACCGCGCCCCCAGCATCATGGAAGTGCCCGGCGCCAAGGACGTGGCCGTGGAGTTCTTCACCCTCTCCAAAAGCTACAACATGGCCGGCTGGCGCGTGGGCTTCATGGTCGGCAACCCCGACCTCGTGGCCGCACTTGCCCGCATCAAAAGCTACCACGACTACGGCACCTTCACCCCCCTGCAGGTCGCGGCCATCGCCGCGCTCGAGGGCGACCAGCAGTGCGTGAAAGACATCGCCGCCCAGTACCAGCGCCGCCGCGACGTGCTGTACAAGGGCCTCACGGAATCCGGCTGGGCCGTGGATTGTCCCAAGGCCAGCATGTACATCTGGGCCCGCCTTCCCGAGCCCTACCGCGCCCTGGGCTCCCTCGAATTCGCCCGCCAGCTGCTCGACAAGGCCAAGGTCTGCGTCTCGCCTGGCATCGGTTTTGGGGACCAGGGGGATGAATACGTGCGCTTCGCCCTGATCGAGAACGAGGCCCGTATCCGCCAAGCCGTGCGCGGGATTCGGGCGATGTTCAAGGCCGATGGGTTGTTGAAGGTGCCTGCGGTGGCGGCGACGACGGCTTGATGCTGCAGTGACGGCCGCCTGATCGGAGTTGGCAGCGCGCGGGCGGAAGGGGATGGGCGGTAACCAGGTCGTCCGCTCCTCCTGCGCCGCAATTTTTCGGTCATGTGTGATTCGATACGCAACAGATTTTCGCTTACGGCAGCCTGCCCGGTCGCGGTTTAGACTGGCAGGTATGCATATGTTCGACTACCACCCCGACGACCTGGACGTCACCATTTCCGAAATGCTGGTTGCCACCAGCGACTCTGCCGACCACGAACTTCCCGAGGTGGTTTCGGCGGTGCTGAAACTGCTGCGCAAACGCCTGGGCATGGACGTGGCCTTCGTCTCGCAGATCGCAGACGGTCGCCGCACCTTCAAGGCGGTGGACAGTGCGCCCGATTTCGCTCCAGTCGTGGCTGGCATGTCCGACCCGGCCGAAGAAAGCTGGTGCCAGTATGTGGTCGAAGGCCGACTGCCAGAAAAGATCGAGAACGCCGTCCCGCTCGTCAAGGCAGGCAAGGCGCCCGACCCCGGGTTCGACATCGGCACGCATCTGAGCACCCCTGTACGCCTGGCCGATGGCCAGGTCTACGGCACGCTTTGCTGCTTCAGCCGGGGGGTGCAGAAGGATGCAGATATTGATCGGCTGCGCTACACCGCCAACCTGTTGAGCGAGAAGTTGTCGCCTGGCGCAATACAGATCACCGGCTGAATCTGCTCAGTGGCACATCGCTACTATCCGCAGCTATTGTCATTTCCATGGCATGCAGGAGCGCGGCGAAGCGCTGTGCATTTTCCGGTACATGCTCGACCATGAAAAATTCGGCGTAGTAGTTTCGGGCGAGCAGCGGTCTATTCTTCAACAAGTGCCTTTTTATATCGGTGAGCGTAGACGCAGCTCCGGCTCCCTTCGCCTTGACATACATGCGCATGGCTGCAGCCTTCAGTTCCTTCGTATGTGTCGCTTTTCTGAGATATTCCAGCATCAGATCTTCGAACCAATTCTCCGCAAGTAGAAACACCATGTGTCCTTGCTCAAGCTGATCTTGATTCATCGTGGTCAATGCCAAATCCAAGTTCTGTGAGTGGATCACTTCCCGATAGAAAATCCGAAACCTGTTTAGAAGATCGCTACCTGACAAGTCCTGCGAAGGCCCTAGCAATGCATAGCAGGGGGCTCCTCTACTCAGCGTTACTCCAGAGATGAAGTTCACGCCAAAGCATGCTGATACTGACAGCAGCAGGTTAAAGTCACTAGCCTGGTTTAAAGGAATTAACGCGTCACAGATTTCCCGCCAGTGAAGTTTTCCACTACGAAAGTGAAGCCCGAAATCGTCTTCACCGTGTGCCTCTACATGCAGGATTGGACGCAGGCCTTCATACTCAGCACGCGTCGCCAGACTCGCAACAACCTCTCGAAAGTCATCGGGTGTCGCCACTTCGGAGTACGAAACAGTGATCGGCGTTTTCGAGTCTTCAAGCTGTCCGCGGAGATACCCTGCCAGCTCGCGGCCGGTCAGAAATTCGCTGGTTGCAAGCGATTCAACAATAGCAATATGGTTGACCTTGAACGTGTGCGATCGAGCAGCTTCATTGGCTTCCATTTTTGAACTATAGGTGTTATTCGGGGCATGGGTTCAGCATGTGAACTCTCCCTGGATCGCCCATATCGCGACGCATCCCCACTAAAGCATAAACCCTCTCCCGCCAAGTCACCAGAACTGCACTGACATGTGCGAAGGCGGGGAATCGGTCCGGGAATGCCGTACTTCAACTGCAATCCAGCGCGCCTGGGCCCCAGCCCCTCATCAACCCTTCCGCAACCCCTGCAGCGTTTGCAACAGCACCACCCGCGTCTGCCCTAGCACCATGCCCTTCCACTCCTCGTTGTCGCAGTAGAACGCATCACGCAGCTGGGCGCGGATCTCGCGCTGCTGCGCTGCCGGGGCCTCGGGGTGGCTGCGCAGCCAAGTGTCCGCGCGCAGGCGCAGCAGCATGTCCGCCTCGGGCAGGGTGCCGAACTCCAGGCCCATGGGTGCAATGCGGGCGTTGGGGCATTCGTCGAAGGCGGTGGTGACCACGGGGCCAGACACATCGGCCGAGGCCGAGTCGCCGGAGAACGGCGAGAACACGTCGGCGCCCCACCATGACTGGGCCAGGGCCAGGTCTTCGGGCGTGTTGCGGCCGGGGTAGATCTTCTCGCCGTGGCCGTAGGGGCCCAGGCCGGTGTGTACGTCGATCCAGCCCAGGTGCGTGGCGGCTGCCGCGTACTTGCGCAGGATGGCGCGGATGGTCTTGTTGCTCCACGACGGCGCGGTGCCGCCGTAGAACAAGCCGTCGGGCGAGGTGTACTGGCCCTTGAACACGGCATTGCGAAACGCGGGCAGGCCGTGCCGGGCAATGTAGGCGTCCACAGCCGCGTCGTCGGCGGGCGTGGGCGGCCAGGTGGCGGGCAGCATCAGCGGCTCCACGTCGGCATACGCCGCGTTCACCGGCAGCGGCGCGCTGAAGTCGATGTGGTTGCGGTTCAGGTCGATGTTGTCTTCGTTGGTGCGGTGCAGGTGCGAGAACCCGTGCGGGTTGACCGCGTGCACCAGCAGCAGCGCCACGCCGGCCTGCTGCAGCCGCGCCAGCAGGTCGGCATCGTGCAGCGTGGCCACCTGCGTGCCCGATCCGCAGAAGCCCTCGGGCCCGTGCGTGCCCGAGGTGACGAGCAGGATCTTTTTTGCATCTATGGCGCCGAGCAGCGCCACGTCGGTGGCCAGCTCTTCGCCCAGCGCGCCGCGGTGATCTGGGTGCACGAAGGATTCGACGGTCGCGCCGCTCTGGGCGGCGGCATCGAGGAACTTGGTGCGGGCTTCGGCATACGTGCCCGAGAAATACCGCGTGGCGGCGCTGGGTTGTATTGGCATGGTGTGGGGGGCGTGGGCTTTGAAGAAGACGGTCTTGAACAAAAGGATTGTGATCAATCCGTGGCGTACTTGCATACGCACGTCGCATGGTTGTTGTGGCCGGCACAGGGGCACGGCGGTTGCAATCCGAGCAGCAAGATTAACGCCATCCCACCAGGCCGGCACGGGCTTGCTGTCTGCAGCCTTCACCAGGCTGTGCTGCGTTGCAGCGAGCCTCAGCCTGTGCTCTCAGGCGCCCAGCGAAACCGTGCGGTGAAGTTGCGCAGCAGTTCAGGCTCGTAGGTGAAGTCCATCCCTCGGATGGCGTGCGCGCGCCGTGCCACCGTGGCCAGTGCGTCTGCCACATAGTCCATGTGGTCGTTGGTATAGACCCTGCGCGGGATGGTCAGCCGCATCGATTCGAGCGGGGCTTTTTCCTGCTTGCCGGTGAGCGGATCGCGCCCCAGCAGCAGCGACCCGATTTCCACGGCCCGCACGCCGGACTCGATGTACAGCTCACACGCCAGTGCATGCGCGGGAAACTGTCCGGAGGGTATGTGCGGCAGCAGCGCGGCGGCATCCACGAACACGGCATGCCCCCCGGTGGGGTACTGGATGGGCACGCCCTCTGCCCGCAGTCGCTCGCCCAGGTACGCCACCTGCCCGATGCGGTAGGCCAGGTAGTCCGGGTCCATCGCCTCTTCCAGACCCACGGCCAGCGCCTCCATGTCGCGGCCCGCCAGGCCGCCGTAGGTGATGAAGCCTTCGCTGACCACGCAGCGCTCCTGCACGGCGCGGAACAGGTCCTGGTCGTCGCGGAACGCGCAGAACCCGCCTATGTTGACCAGCCCGTCCTTTTTGGACGACATGACCGCGATGTCGGCGCAGGCCATCATCTCGCGCACGATTTCGGGGATGGTGTGCTGCGCGTATTGCGCCTCGCGTTGCTGGATGAACCAGGCGTTCTCGGCGAAGCGGGTGGCGTCGATCACTACCGGAATGCCCGCCTGCCGCGCCATGTGCGATGCGGCCCGCAGGTTGGCCAGCGCAACGGGCTGGCCGCCGGTGGTGTTGCAGGTTACGGTGGCCACGAGGGCCGCCACATTGGCAGCCCCTTCGGTCTCGATCAACCGGGCCAGCTCGGCCAGGTCGAAGTTGCCCTTCCAGTCGTGGTACTCCCGGGTATCGAGCGCTTCCTTGTTGAGCGCATTGAGCGCGCGCGCCCCGGCCAGCTCGATATGCACCTTGGTGGTGTCGAAGTGGAAGTTCGACAGGAACACCGGCTGTTGGGAGACGCGCCGCTTGACCAGCTCGGGGTAGAGCATCTGCTCCGCGCCTCGCCCCTGGTGGGCTGGCACCAGGTAGGGGTAGCCGAAGACTTTGTCGATGGTGTCGACCAGCCGGTAGTAGCTGCGGCTGCCGGCATACGCCTCGTCGGCGGCCATCATGCCGCTCCACTGGCGGTCGCTCATGGCGCCGCTGCCGCTGTCGGTGAGCAGGTCGATGTACACGTCGTCGCTGCGTAGCAGGAAGGGGTTGAGCCCTGCCTGCAGCAGCGCCTGTTCGCGGTGCTCGCGCGTGGTCATGGCGATGCGCTCAATGGTCTTGATGCGAAAGGGCTCGGGTATGCGTTTCATGATCGTTGATTCCACAAAAGGGGCAGAAGGTGCAGAGAAAGCTCATTGCGCCGATAAGCGATGCAAGGGCTTTTTGTTGCGAACAACGATCAAATTGTTCTTTTATTGGCAGGGAACGGGTTTGCGTATTCGTGAGCGCGCGTTTGAAAAATGAGGGATTGTTGTACGATTTGCCGCATAAATGAGAACCTGTTGCATATGCTCAAACTCGACCGCATCGACGTGCGCATCCTGGCCCTGCTGCAAGAGCACGGGCGCATGTCCAACCTTGAGCTGGCCGAGGCGATAGGGCTGTCGCCAGCGCAGTGCAGCCGGCGCCACCATCGGCTGGAAGAGGGCGGAGTGATCGCCCGGTACGAGGCACGCCTTCGCCCTGCCGCGCTGGGCTTGACGGTGACGGCCTTTGTGCACATCGGAATGGAGCGGGGGCACATGCGCGACCTCAAGCTCTTTCGGCAGACTCTGGCCGGTATGCCCGAGGTGCTCGAATGCCATTCGGTCACCGGCGATGTGGACTATGTCCTCAAGGTCATCGCGCGGGACCTGGACGGGCTCAATGTGTTCCTCACCGAGCGGCTGGTGGCGTTGCCGGGCGTCAACTTCGTCAAATCCAGCGTGTGCCTGGAAGAGGTGAAGCCGCGATCAGGGCTGCCCTTGCCCGACTAGAGATGCGTCCACCGCGCTCGCTGCGCCGTTATCGGACGTGCGGGCGCGACGCGGGGTGGATGGCGTAAGGCGTTTGCGAAGGCTCCGGGGCATTGACAATGCAGGGGCCAGGCAGGCATGCAAGCCGCTTTGCGCGCCTTCTGCCAAACGGTCAGTTGGTAACGGCGGCAGCGCCGGGTGCAGACCCGGGAGCAGAACTTGGAGCAAGCGGCGCCTGAACCTTGTCGCCCCCGACGGGTCTGGCTGCAGCACCCTCTCGGTCATCGCTTCGGGGACCGAAGTAGTAGAAGGCGATGAACGCAAAGAACAGGGCGATGGCCACTGCAGCCCCCCACTTCACTGCGGTAGGCGTTCGCACGCTTTGAAGAGGCTTGGATCCGGATGGGGGTGCTGCAGCGGGGGACGTGTCGGTTTTCATAGTCAGCCGCCGTACTTAACGAGTGCCGCCCGAATCGGCCTGGCGCGCCTGCAGCGCCGGGCGGGGCAGGGTCGATGCGGTGAAGCGAGGGGATGGGGTCTTCATGGGATATCTCCAGCAATGGCATGGCAAAGCGCCATGAATGCCCATTAAGGATTTGGCCCGCCCACTCAACAGTAGGACAGCAGCACATCGCCTGGTCAGCTTTGGCAGCCAGTCCACCGCCTGCGTCGCAGGCTCATGAGCACCGGCTTACATCGCCCAGATGCGCGGCGCCTCGCCCTGCAATGTCCACATCTCTTTCCTCCAGGCCATGCGCACGGCCTTGAGCAGCTTCATCGCCGGCTCCACCTGCGGGGCCAGTACGCGCACCACCACCATCTGCGCGTTGGGGCTGGTGGCGCCTGCGGTGGCGGTCAGTGTCGGGTGTGCATCCATCACCGCGCGCGCCGCGTCCAGCGCCGCATCGCGCCGGTTGCGGTCCAGCGCGGTGCCGGCGGCGAAGAACATGCTGGCCATGCAGCGCTGGCCGGCCAGGCCCAGGGGGCTTTGCAGCAGGCGCTCGTCGGCCGCGTCGATCACGCCGCGCTCCAGCCACAGGCCGGGCACGGTGAGGTGCTGCACGAAGCGGCCCTGCACAAAGGGCTGGTCGGCATGGGGCAGGCCCAGGGCGGTGACGTCCCAGCCCATGC
This sequence comes from Acidovorax sp. LjRoot118, assembly GCF_964253575.1. Lineage (NCBI taxonomy): Bacteria > Pseudomonadati > Pseudomonadota > Betaproteobacteria > Burkholderiales > Comamonadaceae > Acidovorax > Acidovorax sp. LjRoot118. Next base: position 4,907,496 of record NZ_CAXURB020000001.1, on the reverse strand, counting down.
ATTCGGCGCCAGGGGCCAGGTTCAGGGTGAGGTGGTTCTCGGCATTGCAGGCGCTGTAGCACAGGGCCTCCAGCGGCAGCCATTCCAGGCGCCCTCCGTCGGCCACGCTCAGGTGGCTGCGCTGCAGCGCCAGCGGGCCGGTGGAGCGGTAAAAACGAGTCGCGCCCGGCGTGGTCACCAGGCCGTGCGCGCCCGGGCCCACGGTGGCCGTGATGTCCAGCGTGTCGCCGCCCACCAGGCCGCCGGGCGGGTGCACCAGCACGTTGTGGCAGATGCCTTCCCCCTCCGGGTACAGGCTTTGCAGGATGCGCAGCGGCCCATCGTGCTGGTAGCGCGCCACGGTGCGGGTGGCGTTGGGGGTTGGGCCTTCAACGGTGTAGTCGAGCTGCAGGCGCGCGTGCCAGGACATGGATGGAAGCTGCTATTAAATGAATAGCTGATTATGCCTTTGCCCCGCCTGCAGCCGCTGCGCCAGGGACTATGCGGCTTTGGCCACCGGTGGTACCCAGCTGCGCAGTTTGCCGGGGTTCAGTAAACCCTGCGGATCAAAGCGCTGCTTGATCCCCACCACGGCCGGGTCCAGGTTGTTCTGCTTGCCGTCTTCCACGATGTAGACATGCGGGTTGTTGATCTGCACGCCATGGTCGCGGTAGATCTGCATGATCTGGTTCAGCCGCTCTTCGGTGCTGTAGCGGATCAGCTGCAGCCCGCTGCAGTTGAAGGCGCCTTCCTTGGTGCGCAAAAACTCCAGGTGCATCATCACCTCGCCGCCCAGGGCCTTTTCCAGCGCCTTGACCTGCTCGATGCGCGTGGCGGGGGTGAAGCCGCTCTGGATGTAGGTGAGCGACTTGTCCACCTTCAGCGCGTGCAAGGTGGTGTGGTTCCATGTGTATTCGAGCAGGGTCTTGTGGCTCTTGTCCACCTCGTCGGCGGTCTTGCGGTAGCTGACGCTGCCGCCGTATTTGGCGGCCATGTCGCGCATGCCGTCTTCGGAGTGCGGGGCCACCAGCAGCATCACCGCGTGGCAACCCTTGGGCAGGTGCTCAGCCAGGCTGGTGAAGTAGTCGGGGATGGGCGCAGCCAGAAAGCACACCTCCTTCTTCTCCAGCCCCGGCGCAGCGCCGAAGCGGTCGGCAAACTCCAGCGCAGCATCGAATTCGGTGAAGGTGACGATGCACTCCGTCCACGCCACGGTGGGGGTCAGGGCCACCTCCAGCTCCAGCACGATGCCGTTGGTGCCGTAGGTGTGGTGCAGCAGCATGGCCTCGGGGCCGCGCAGCTCGATGACCTGGGGCTCGGGCTCCACCGTCATGGCGCGCACCGCCAGCACGTTGCCGGGCGCGGCCAGCGGGCCGTGGTTGATGGAGCCTGCTCCGCCGAAGCCGCCGCCGAACAGCCCGCCCAGCGTGGCGCTGCGGTAGGTGGAGGGCAGCCAGCGCAGCTCCTGCCCCAGGGGCTTGGCCTGCGCGTCGAACTCCGACAGGCGGATGCCCGCCTGCGCCCGGCCCACGCCGCCACGCACCCAGCCAAAGCCGTTGTAGCCCGACAGGTCCAAAATCACCCCGCCATGCAGCGGCGTGCTCTGCCCGTAGTTGCCGGTGCCGCTGCCGCGCACGGTCAGGGGGATCTGCGCCTTGGCACAGGCCGCCACCACCTGGCGTATCTCGTCCTCGGTGCGCGGGCGCACGGCGATGTCGCCGCGCTTGCCGGCCAGGTCGCGCTTGAGCACGGGGCTGAACCAGGCAAAGTCCTGCGACAGGCGGCCCACGCGCAGCGGGTCGGCAATCCAGTCCAAGCCGGGCAGTTGTTCGGGCAGTTGGTGGGCGGTGGTGGTGGTCATGTCTGTCTCTCCTGTCGGTGTGGCGGGTGGTGTGTGGCGGGCAAAGCGCGGCCCCCACCACGCGTGCGCGGTGTCAAAAAATGGATGCAGTCCGAGTGAGTACTGGGGTCAGTCGTGCGAGTTTTCGCTGGCGTGCCAGCTGCCCAGGGCCAAGCGGGTGCCCCAGGCCATCAGCGCGAACAGCGCCACGCCGGTCAGCGAAATCAGCAGCAGCGCGGCGAACATGCGCGGTATGTTGAGCTGAAAGCCTGCCTGCAGAATCTGGTACGCCAGGCCCGCGCCCTGGCCGCCGGTGCCGGCCACGAACTCGGCCACCACGGCGCCGATCAGCGCCAGCCCGCTGGAGATGCGTAGCCCGCCGAAGAAGTAGGGCAGCGCGCTCGGTATGCGCAGGCGCAGCAGGGTCTGCATGCGCGTGGCGCGGTTGAGCTGGAAGTAGCTTTGCAGGTCAGGCTCCACGCTGCGCAGGCCCAGCGTGGTGTTGCTGATGATGGGGAACAGCGCCACCAATGCGGCGCAGATCACCATCGACGCAGTCGGGTCCTTCACCCAGATGATGATCAGCGGCGCCACGGCCACGATGGGCGTGACCTGCAGCAGCACGGCGTAGGGGAACAGGGCCGTCTCGATGCGCTTGCTCTGCACGAACAGAAACGAGATCAGCACGCCCGCCACGGTGGCCACGCCAAAGGCCAGCACCGTGATTTTGACGGTGACCCAGAGCGAGCCGCCCAGGGCCGCCCAGTCGGTGAACAGCGTCTTGAGCATGAGCAGGGGCGACGGCACCAGGTAGGGCGGCAGCTCCAGCGCCGTGACCAGGCCCTGCCACAGCGCGATGAGCACCAGGCCCACCAGCAGCGGGTAGACCACGCGCTGCACGCGCGGCTGGGCCATGAGGGGCACGCGCGGGGCGGCGGGTCTGGGGGCGCGCGCAGGCTGTGCGCTGCGCTCGGCAGGGGCGGCGGCAGGGGCCACGGAGGCTGCGGGGTAGGGCGTGCTCATGCCGTGGTCTCCTCGGTGTCGGCGCTGGCGCGCAGCAGGCTGTCCTGCAGCAGCTTGGCGTAGCGGCTGAATTCGGGCGACACCATGAAGTCGGCCGTGCGCGGGTAGGGCGCGTCGATGGTGAACTCCTCCACCACGCGGCCGGGGCGCGCGGCCATCATCACCACGCGGCTCGACAAAAAGACCGCCTCGTGGATCGAGTGCGTCACGAAGATCACGGTGAGCTTCTTCTTGCGCCACAGGTCCAGCAGGTCGGCGTCGAGCTTGTGGCGCGTGATCTCGTCGAGCGCGCCAAAGGGCTCGTCCATCAGCAGCAGGTCGGGCTGGGTGACCAGGCCGCGCGCGATGGACACGCGCATCTGCATGCCGCCCGACAGGGCGCGCGGCAGCGCGCTGGCAAATTTCGACAGGCCCACCAGGGCCAGGGCCTCGGCCACGCGGCCATCGGCCTCCTGGCGCGGCACGCCGGCCAGGTCCAGCGGCAGGCGCACATTGGTCTGCACGCTGGCCCAGGGCATGAGCGTGGGCGACTGGAAGACGAAGGCCATCTTCTTGCCGCTTTCGTCGAGCTGCGCCACGGGCTTGTGCCACAGCTGCAGCCGGCCGTCGGTGGGCTCCAGCAGGCCGGCCACCATCTTCAGCAGCGTGCTCTTGCCGCAGCCCGAGGGGCCGAGCAGGGTGACGAACTCGCCCTCTTCGATGGTCAGGTCCACCGGCAGCAGGGCCTGCGTGCCGTTGGGATAGGTCTTCTCGGCCGACAGCACCTGCACGGCGGGCGTGGGGCGGTGGGCCGTTGTCGGAGAAGGGGTGGGCTCGGCGGAATGCATGGGATGGCCTTTCGATGGATGCGGCCCGCCCTGCTGCGCGCGGGGCAGGGCCGCTGTTTCAGGGCAGGGTGGGCTTAGGGCAGAACCTTGAGGTCCTTGACGAAGCTGGTGCTGTACGTGTCGGCCAGCTTCACCTTGGCGGGGTCGATGAGCTTGGACTCGACCAGGAAGTCGTAGCTCGCCTTGGCGCGTGCGTCGGTCATGGTGCCGATGCCCATGCTGGCCGCGTCACCGCCCGTGACCATGCCCATCTCCTTGAGCTTGGCCACGCTGTAGGCCAGTTGCTCGTCGGTCATGTTGGGGTTGTCCTTCTTGATCAGGGCGTTGCCGGGGGCGGGGTCGGCCAGGTAGCTCTTCCAGCCTTCCATCGACGCCTTCACGAACGAGGCCACGGCGGCGCTGCGCTCCTTGAGCGTCTTGTCCATGCAGCTCACAGTGGTGGCGTAGGCGGGGTAGCCCTGGTCGCTGAACATCAGCGTGTTGGCCTTGACGCCGGCCTTGGCGATGGCAAACGGCTCCGACGTCAGGTAGCCCTGCTGGGCGGTGTTCTTGTCGGCCACGAAGGGCTGGATGTTGAAGGTGTAGGGCCGCGTCTGCGAATCGGTGAAGCCGTACTTGGCCTTCAGCCAGGGCCAGTAGCCGCGCTGGGCGGACGAGGCGATGAGGATGGTCTTGCCCTTCAGGTCCTCGAACTTCTTCACGTCGTCATGGGCGATGAGCACCTGCGGGTCTTTCTGGAACACCGCTGCCACCGTGGTCACGGGCACGCCGCCCTCGCGCATCTGGATCATCTGCAGGTCGCTCGATCCCATCACGCACTCGGCCTGGCCGGCCGCCATCATCTGCACGATGTTGACCTGCGGGCCACCCATCTTGATGCTCACGTCCAGGCCGTACTTTTTGTACAGGCCCGTGGCCACCGCCTGGTAGAAGCCGCCGTGCTCGGCCTGCGCGTACCAGTTGGTCATGTAGGTGAACTTTTCCTGCGCGTGCGCAGTGCCCGACATGGTGCCGACGGCACCAACAGCGAGCAGGGCGGCTGCACCAAGTTTGGAAAGGCGGGAGGCGGTCTTCATCATGGCAGTTCTCCGGTAGGGTGATAGGCGGGGATGGAACGGGGGCGTCAGGGATGGCGGTGTGCGGGCTTCGCAGGTTTCAGGCCAGTGCGGACGAGGCCTCTACATGGCCCGTGTGGTTGGCGCGGCCCCAGGTGGGCTCGGGGCGGGCGGCCCACTGCAGGTGGTGCAGCTCGGTGATGGCGGCGGCCCAGCTCACGGCCAGCGAGTCAAGGATGGCGTGGCCTTGCTCGGCCGTGGCGGGCAGCGGGTCGCCGATGATGCCGCTGGGCCCGAAGTCGCGCGCGCTCCAGGCGCAGGCAGGGCGGCCGTCCGGCGACAGCAGGGGCGAGTCGAACACGGGCGGGTAGTTCACCACCGCGCGCTCCATGTGCACGGTGTCGGGGGCCAGGGCCAGCATCAGCGCTGTCTCGGCATGGCCGGCATGCATGGCCAGCTTCTTCTCTTGCTCGGACAGGTACTTGCCCGCCACATGCGGCACACGCCAGGTGAAGCTGGGCACCACGATGAAGTCGCCATGGCGCAGGCGCAGCTCGCGCGCGCACATCTCCATCACCTGCGGCTGGCCGCCGTGGCCGTTGACGAACAGCAGCTTGCGAAAGCCCGCGCGGTAGACCGACTCGCCCACCTCGTTCATGGTGGCCAGCAGGGTCTCGCCGGAGAGGGTGATGGTGCCGGGGAAGTGCAGATGCTCCTCCGACTTGCCGTAGGTGATGGGCGCCATGGCAAAGGCCGGCACCCCGGCCGGCAGGCGCGCCAGGGCATGGCCCACCACGCCGGCGCTGATCACCGTGTCCACTGCGCAGGGCAGGTGCGGGCCGTGCTGCTCGGTGGCGCCCGTGGGCAGCACGATGACGGTGTTCTCCTTGTCCGGCAGGTCGACGATCTCGGTCCAGCTCAGATAGGGCAGGTAGCGATGGGGCGGGTTGTAGCCGTGCAGCATGGGTGGGCTTTCGTGAGGGGGGTGTGGGGGGCGAGGGGTCAGCGCAGCGGCAGGTACGCCGTGGCTTCGACTTCGATCAGGATGTCCGGGGTCGGCAGCATGCCGCTGACCTCGATCACAGTGGAGGCCGGTGGCTCGCCCGGGAAGAACAGCTTGCGCACGCGGCTGTACTGGGGAAAGTGGTCCAGGTTCTTGAAGTACTGCACCAGCTTGAACACGTCCGACATCTGCCCGCCAGCGGCCTCGATGGTCAGGCGGATGCGGTCGAGCACGTACCAGCTCTGCGCGAGGATGGGGCCCTCCTTGGTGTCGCTGCTGAACTCGCCCGTGCGGCCGACCAGCGTGGCCGCCTCGTCGGGGATGTCGGCATAGCCGCGCACGATGCGGCTGGCCGCGGGGTCCACGGCGATGATCCCGGACAGGAACACCAGGTCGCCCGCGCGGCGCCAGGCGGCGTAGCGGGCCAGGGGCTGGGCGATGCATGGGGTGTTGGGTGCGTTGTCGCTCATGCAAGGCTCCGTGCAGGGATGGGGGTGGATGGGGCGGGCGTGGCACCGGCCGCAAGGGCTGGTGTGGTATCCGCCACGTGCCAGGCGGCGCTGGCGTGGCCGCTGGTGACGCGGCCGTTGCGCAGCACTACGCGGGGCTGGGTGCGCGAGGGAAAGCCCCAGCGGTCGGCCTGGTTGAAGACGATCAGGTCTGCCGCGCTGCCGGGCTGCAGGGGCAGGGCGTCGGGGCCGCGGCGCAGCCAGTCGGCACGGCACAGCGCTTCGGACCAGCGGTCAAACGGCGCATCGAGCTGCGCGGCCAGCACGCCGGTGGCCAGGGCCTCCAGCGGGTCGAAGCTGCCCACGGGGCAGAACGGGTCCTGCACGTTGTCGCTTGCCACCAGCACCGGTATGCCGCGCGCATGCGCCTCCTTCACCAGCGTCAGGCCGCGCTGGCGCGGCGTGCGGCCGGTGGTGGCGTCCTGCAGCAGCAGGTTGGTGATGGGCAAGGTGACCAGGGTGATGGAGCTCGCCGCCACGGCGTCGAGCGTGGCCAGTGCGGTGGCCTCGTCCTGCGCGGCCAGGGCGCAGGTGTGGCCGCAGACCACATGGCCTTCGAACCGCAATTCCTTGAGCAGCGCGGCCGTGGTGGCCAGGCCCAGGGCGCCGGGGTGCAGTTCTTCGTCCACATGCAGGTCCACGTTGAGGCCGTGGTGCTGCGCGGCCTCGAACAGGTGACGCAGGGCCTGCGGGTCCCAGTTGGTCGAATGCACGAAGCCGCCCAGCAGCGCGCCGGGGCCGCTGGAGGCCACGGTGGCGGCCAGCTGCATGGCGGTGGCACGCTCGGTGTACAGGTGCAGGGGGATCAGGCCCACGCGCTCCAGCGTGATGCGGCCGGCCCATTCCTGCGCCAGCTCGCGCAGCACTCCCCAGGCCAGGGGCTGGGATTCGGGCTCCCACCAGTCGCAGTGGGTGCGCACATGCACCGTGCCGGCCTCGTGGGCCCACTGCAGGGCACGGCTGGCGCGCTGGCGTATGTCGGCCTCGGTCCAGCCCTGGCGGTCGACCATCATGGCCTCGATGGCGCCCAGCAGCCCGGGCTTGACGGTGCCCATGCGCGGCAGGGTGAAGGCCTTGTCCAGGTGGGTGTGTGCATCTACCAGGCCGGGCAGCACCAGTGCGCCGGCCAGGTCCCAGGTGGTGCCGGCGGGCAGGGGGCGCGCGGGGTCGTGCGGCACCATGGCCTGGATGCAACCCTGGGCCAGGTGCAGGTCGGCCAGTGCGGGCTGGCCGGCGCTGGTGGGCCAGGTGCGGGGCAGCAGCCAGAGCGGCAGGCGGGCGTTCAAGATGTGGTCGGGGGCGTTGGAGGCGTGCATGCTGTCCCCCTTATGCAAAGCGCGCCATGGCCTGGCCTACACGGGCCTTGAAGGCCTCCAGCCGCGGCGGCGTGGCCACGTTCATGTGGTAGTAGGCGTGGTAGTCCACCCGCGCCTTGCCGCCGGTGAGCAGGCGCATGTAGCGCGTGACGGACTTGCGCGGCGGGTCGCCCATGAGCAGCGCCGTCCAGCGCGGGCGGCCATAGGTCACCACGGCCGAGATGCGCTTGATGTGCGTGAGCGAGGGCTTGACGTTGTGCGGGTCGCTGATGTCGAAGGCCACGCCGGGCATCAGCACCCGGTCGAAAAAGCCCTTGAGCATGGCCGGCATGCCGAAGCACCAGGTGGGAAAGCAGAACACCACGGCCTCGGCCCTCAGCAGCCGGTCCACATAGCCCTGCACGGGCAGGCGGTTGCTCGGCACCTCGTGGTAGCCCAGGCGCTCTTCGCGGCTGAGCACGGGGTTGAAGTCCTCGGCGTACAGGTCGCAGTCGTCCACCTCATGGCCGGCCGCGCGCAGGTTGCGCACCACCTCGTCGTGCAGGGCGGCGTTGTAGCTGGTCTCCACCGGGTGGCAATAGATCACGAGGATGCGCATGGCGGGGTGTCCTTCTTCAAAGGTCGAGCGTGAGCGTGGGGCCGTGGCTGCGCGCGCAGCACACGGCCACATGGGTGGCCTGCTCTTCGGGGCTCAGGCAGCTGTCGCGGTGGTCCGGGGCGCCTTCGAGCCAGCGCGTGGCGCAGGTGCCGCACACCCCTTGCTCGCACAGGGTGTCGATGGCGATGCCGGCGAGCTGCAGCACGTCGGCCATGCTCTCGCCAGGCTCCACGGGCAACCGCATCTGGCTGCGCGCAAGCACCAGTTCAAAAGCCGGTTCCGTGGCGGGCAGCGGCGCTGCCGTGGCTGGGTTGTGCATGTTTTGACCACTTGATTTGATCGATTGGTCAAACTATTGCAAGTGCTGTGCCAGGAGGGTGACCTGGATCAAGGCACTGTTGTGGGGCTTCTGCTGCTTGCCTATGCAGGGTGTGCGAGGCAAGGCTGCGCAGGTCTTTGCGATGCGGCGCGCCTTGATTTGGGATGGGCTGCTAGGCGCAAAGCACAGCCATAGCCCGTGCTATGGCGAGCATTTGCAACGACGCAGACCGCCCAAAGCGAGGTGTGCCGCGCGCAAGGGACCTGTGCAGCCTTGCCTTAGTCTGGTGCGAGGCCGCAGCCCAGCAGCACAAATGTGGTGAGCTGGCGCACGATGGGCTCGCGGTCGATGGCTTCGTCGGGCGCCAGGCCCAGCATGATGTGCACCTGCACGCCGTAGTCGGCGTAGTGCTGGGTCATGCCCCAGATCTGCATGAGCAAAAGGCGCGCATCCAGCGGGCGCATGCGGCCCTCCGCGATCCAGCGGTCGATCAGCTCCACCTTCTGCTGGGTCGACTTGACGGCCACGGGCCAGTACTTGCCCAGGTTGCGCCCACCGCCCAGCACCTCGGTGGTGAAGATGCGCGACAGGCCGGGGTTGTCCAGCGCGTAGTCGAGCTTCTTGCGCACATAGCTGCTCAGCACCTTCTTGGGGTTGTCGCTCTGGCTGTCGAACTGGAAGGCGCCCGACCAGCCGTTGAGCACCGAGTACAGCAGCTCTTCATACAGCTCTTCCTTGCTGGCGATGTAGTAGTGCAGCTGCGGCTTGGTCAGGCCCGCGCGCTCGGCAATCGCCTTGGTGGACGCACCCTTGAAGCCGTGGCGGCTGAACTCGGCAATCGCCGCCTCGCGGATCGCGCCCATGATGCGCTCGCGCCCCTGCTTGGAGCGGCTGAGCAGGGTGCCCGAGACGACATTGCTGCCGGTCTCGATGTCGGCTTCGTTCACGGGCGGGGCGTTGGTCGGCATGGTGGGCGATTGTCGCTGGTCACGACTTCCAGAAGCCCACATGGGGTGCGCTGGCCTCTTCGATCAGTGCCGGGCCGATGCACTCGATGGCGTGTGGCGAAGCGGCGAACACGTCGCGGCAGGAGAGCTCGGCGTCGCGCTGCTCGGCCCGCTCGCCGCGAAACTCGCGCAGGCGCACCGCGTCGATGCCGAACACCACGCGGCCGATGCCCGACCAGAAGATGGCGCCCGCGCACATCACGCAGGGCTCTGCCGAGGAGTAGATGGTGGCCTGGGCCAGCATCTCGCGGCTGAAGCGCGGGCTCAGCTGGCGCACGGCGTTGGTCTCGGCGTGGCCGGTGCAGTCGCCGGTCTCGGTGGTGTTGCAGTAGGCCTCGGAGATCAGTTCGCCGTCGCCGCTGATCACCACCGCGCCGAAGGGCCGGTTGCCGCGTGCGCGTGCGGTGCAGGACCAGGCGATGGCCTGGCGCAGGTAGGTGCCGTCGGTGGCATCGATCACCGCAGGGTCGTCGAGCTCATGGGGGGCGGCGGACATCAGGGCATGCATGGGTTGTCTCCATCAGGGGGTTGCCACCGCTATGCATTTGGCATGCCAAGAACATTGTGTGACAAGCATGCATTGCTTCGCCAGGCCCCGTGCAGCGGGCGTTTGGCAGGGGTGATCCCCCATTTGGCGTAGGCCCGCAGGCATCGTTATTGCATACTGTGCGGGCAAGAGTAGAAGCGTTCACTGCGCGGCGGGTCGGGAGGTTCTCCCGCCATGCCTGCGGCCGGAAATTGCTCTTGAAGCCCGCCCCAGTGGCATGCCAGCGCATGGCGTGCAAGGCTTCAAGAGACCGGTTGTGCCGCGCGCGCAGGCCAGTCTTTCGATGCCGTGGGGGCGGGTGGATTTTTCTATCCATCCCACTTCAGGAGAACTGCCATGACGACGACTGCCACCACTGCGACCACTGCCATTACGGCCACCGACACCTACGCCCTCGCCGAGCTCGACAAGGAAACCCGCATGGGCGCCCTGGGCTCCGAGACCGGCGCGCGCGAGATCCGCCGCATCGACCTAGCCGACTTCGCCCACCGCCAGGACGCCATCGCCGATGAACTGTGGGACGCTGCGGTCGATGTCGGCTTCTTCCAGGTGGTGAGCCACGGCATCGACCTGGCCGAGGTGCGCAAGGCTTTCGCGATGACCGAGCGCTTCTTCGCCCTGCCCGAGAGTGTGAAAGCCCGGTACCCGCTGCGCAAGGCGCTCAACGTGGGCTGGGAGAGCCGCGCACAGGTGCGCCCCTCCACCGGCACGCCGGACCAGAAGGAGTCGTACCAGATCACGCGCCCGCACATGGAGGGCCTGTGGCCCACCGATGAGGAGCTGGCGGGCTTTCAGGCCACCATGCTGGCCTTCGAGGGGCAGTGCTGGCAGGTGGCGATGCAGGTGCTGTCGTGCTTTGCGCTCAAGCTCGGCTTCGCGCCGGACTTCTTCGCCCACGCGCACGACCCCTCGAAAGCCAGCTACCAGAGCACGCTGCGCCTGCTGCACTACTTTGCCACGCCACCCGAGCAGCAGGCCCACCTGGGTCTGTGGCGTGCCGGCGCACACACCGACTTCGACTGCCTGACCCTGCTCTTTCAGCGCCAGGGGCAGGGCGGCCTGCAGGTGTGCCCCGGCAAGGAAATGGACAGCCAGGCCTGGACCTCGGTGACGCCCGACGAAGAGGCCATTACCTGCAACATCGGCGACATGCTGATGCGCTGGAGCGATGACCAGTTGCCATCGAACTTCCACCGCGTGAAGAACCCGCTTCCCGGCGAGTACATGGGCCCGCGCTACAGCATCGCCTTCTTCGCGCAGGCCAACCGCGACGCCATCATCGAAGGCCCCGGCCGCAAGTACCCGGCGATTGCGGCCGGCGACTATCTGAACCAGCGCGTGGCCGCGAACTTCAAGGCGTATTGAGCGGGTCGGTCAGTCTCAGGGGCGCAGCAGGTAGAAGGCGGCCACGGCGACCACCAGCGCCGCCACGATCCAGACAACGCCCTGGCTGCCGCCGCGCGGCTGCTCACCGGGGGACAGGCCGTGCGGGCTGCCGCTGCCGGTGGATGCGGCCAGTGCATCGACCCGGTCCTTGGCCTCCTTGAGGCCAATGCCTGCATGCGCGCGCAGCAGGCGAATTGCTTCGATCTTGTTGCCGGCGGCCAGTGCCTGGCGCACGGGGTCGGGCACGTGGCTGCTCGCGTCCGATGCAAAGCCCATGGAGTGCGCCGTGGGCGCCGCATGGTGCCCCTGCTGGTGCGCGTCGATGAGGTCCTTGGCTTCCTTGAGCCCCAGGCCTTGCACCACGCGCAGTTGCTTGATGGCGTCGATGGTGCGGCCCGCGTCGAGCAGGGCCTGCACATCGGGCGGTAGAAGGAATCCGGTCGAAGGCATGGGGGCTCCAGTCCGTGGCACTCGGACCGTTGTACCACGCCCCCTGTGCAAGCCCCGTGCAGGTGCGCTTCAAGATGCCCGTGCGACCGTGCCGTCGGGCAGGCCGAAGGCGCTGAGCCGGAACACATGGTCTTCCGGGTCGGCCAGCACCGCCTGCCACTGGCCGTAGTAGGTGGCATAGGGTGGCTTGACCATGTGCCCGCCCAGTTGCACGGCCATGGCGCTGGCCGCAGTGACGGCATCGGGTGAATCGAGCATGAAGGTGGCATAGCCCGTGACCGGGTCGGCCGAGCCAGCGGACCGCTCGCGATCGGCCAGCCCGAGCAGCGCATACGCCCCGTGCGCGTTGAAACCGAGCTGGAAGTGCTCCGTCTCCACCGCACGGTAAATGGGCGAGCGGGTGCCAGCGGCCTCGGGCAGGTGCAGCAGCGCCTGGTAGAACTGCAACTGGGCCTCGATGTCGCGGCAGAACAGGTTGAACCAGAGCTTCATGCCATCACCGCCGCAGCCTTGCTGTCCGCCAGGCCATAGGTCTTGCGGTACATGACCTGCAGGTGCTCGCCCACCGTGCAGGGCTCGAAACGCGGTGCCTCGCCCTCGGGCACACAGGTGGCGACCGGAGCCACGCGCGCCTCGTAGTCGGGCGTGTAGAAAAAGGGGATGGAATGGCGCGGCGCACCGCCGCTGTGCACGTTGCGCACGCGGTGCGGGTTGGAGCGGTACAGCCCGTTGGTCCATCGCGGAATCATGTCGCCCAGGTTGACGACCAGCGCACCCTCGACCGGCGTGGCGGCCGTCCACTCGCCGCCGGGCAGCTTCACTTCCAGCCCGCCATGGCGGTCCTGCGCGAGCAGGGTGATGGCGCCCCAGTCGGTGTGCTCGCCAGCGCCAAAGGTCAGCGCATCCGCCCCCTCGGGGTGCGGCGGGTAGCGCAGCAGCCGCAGCGTGAGCATGGGGTTGGCGTGCGTGTGGTCGAAGTAGTCCTCGGGCAAATCCAGCGACAGCGCCATGAGCTGCATGAGCCGCAGCGCCAGTTGCTGCATGGCGGCGATGTAGGCGCGGCACTGGCCGCCGAGTGCGGGCAGCTGCGCGGGCCACTGGTTGCTGCCATACGAGTGGTAGCCGCGCTGCACGTAGGGGTGGTCGGCCGCGTAGTCGAGCCCGCAGTAAAAGCTCTCCTTGAGGTCGGGGCGTGCACCTGCATCCAGCGTCTGTCCGCCCAGGCTTTCGTAGCCGCGCATCGATGGCGAGCGGTGCAGCGAGATGGCTTCCTTGTCGGCCAGGGGCAGGTCGAAAAACTGCTGCACCAGCGCGAACTGGCGTGCGATGAGTTCCTGCGGCACGCCGTGGTTCACCACATAGAAGAAGCCCGGCCCCATGCAGGCCTGGCGCAGCGAAGCAGCCACTTCGGCGCCGCGCGGGGCACCGGTGTGCAGCGCCCCTGTGAGGTCGATGAGGGGGATGCCCATGGCAATGCCTCGGTCAGCCCTTGAGCTTGCGGTCTGCTGCCGTGGGCAAAAAGCGCTCGGTCCAGATGTCGGCCACGGCCAGGCTCGATTTGAGGCCAAAGGCCGCCACCGTCTCGTCGATGGTGGCCTGCAGGCGCGCCGGGGTGGCGGCGCCCCAGCCGTTGGCGCGGGTCTCGGCCGTCTTCATGGTGCCGTCCACGATGAGCTGCAGGCGTTCGAGCTCGATGGCCTCGTTGGCCAGCGGCTCGCGCGCCTTGATGGCTGCGGCGCCCGCCTTGGGGTCGGCAATGGCCTCGATCCAGCCGCGCGTGGTGGCCTTCACAAAGGCCTTCATCGCATCGGGCGACTCCTGCATGGTCCTGGGGCTGGCCACCAGGCCGTTGCCGTACGACTGCATGCCGAAGTCCGAGAAGCGGAACACCGTGACCTGTTCGGGCCCCATGCCGCGCGCCTTGAGGTTGAGCAGCCCGGTGAAGAAGAAATAGGCCGCCGCGTCGAAGTCGCCCTTGACGAAGCGCGTGTCGCCGATGTCGGGCGCCACGTTCTCCCACTTCACGCCGCCCGTGTCGAAGCCCTGGGCCTTGGCGAACACCGGAAACAGCTTGCGCGACGCATTGAACGGCTGGCCGAGGATGGTCTTGCCCGCCAGGTCGGTGGGCTTCTTGATGGGGCCGTCCTTGCGCACCATCACTGCGTTGGGGTTCAGGTCGTACTGGATCGCCACGGCGGCCAGCTTGGCGCTCGGGTTGGCGGTGTTGAACTCGATCATGGTCGACAGGTCGGCCGAGGCCACGTCGTACGCCCCGCCCGCCACCAGGCTGATGGCCGACGCCGAGCCGTTGCCGGTGTCGATGGCCACGTCCAGCCCCGCATCCTTGTAGTAGCCGCGCTGGTGCGCGAGCAGAAAGCCCGCGCCCGAGGCCTCGATCTTCCAGCCCAGGTTGAACTTGAACTTCTGCAGGTTGCCCTGGGCGAATGCCAGGGGAGAAGCGGTGCCGACAAAGGCGGCGGCGCCGGCGGCTTGAAGCAGGGAACGACGTTTCATCATGAGGGCACTCCGTCACAGGTGGGTCGGAACCACCGGCGGTGCCAGCAAGGCGGGTGCATGGGAGAGATGAACGAAGCCGGTGCACCCGCGCGCTTGAAGACACAGCCGGCGCCCATGCGGTGCATGGGCAGCGGTCTTCAAGAGCAATTTCCGGACGCCCGGGCCGTGCGCGGCACCGTGGCGGTGCAGGCGCGAGCCGTGGCGGTGAACGCTTCTACTCTTGCGGAGTTAGGTGCAACTTCTGTGCCACGGCATGTGCCGGGGCGGAGGGTGGGATGGCCTACTTCGGCGCCGGGCACCCCTCGCCCATCCCCGCCATGCCCGCCAGCCGCTGCAGGCGCGAGCGGTTGTCCAGGCAGGCCTTGTGCTCGGCCTCAATCACCTGCTGGCGGGCCTGCTGCGCGGCGCGGGCGCGCTCGGCCTGCAGCTGGGCAATCCGCTCACGCAACTGCGGCATGGCGGCCAGGGCTGCCTTTTCGCCTTCGAGGATGGCGCTGGCGCGCTGGCTGAAGTCTGCCGCGCCGATGTCCAGCACCAGCGGGCGGATGACCACGTCGGCGCGGGCCAGTTCGGCCTCGCCCAGCTTCTGGCCCATGATGGCGATGGACTGGCCCAGCGTGCCCAGCATGTCGCCGGGCGACTTGCCGCGCGCCTTGTTCGATATGTCCACCGCCACCACCACGTCGGCGCCCAGCTGGCGCGCCGCATCTACAGGCACGGGGCTCACGATGCCGCCGTCCACGAAGTGGTACTTGCCGATGGTGACGGGCTGGAACACGCCGGGCACGCTGCTCGATGCGCGCACCGCCTGGCCGGTGTTGCCGCGGGCGAACACGGTGCGTTCGCCATCCTCCAGGCGCGTGGCGACCACAGCGAAGGGCTTGGCCAGTTGCTCCAGCGGCTTGCGGCCGACCTGCTCGTTCACGTAGTCTTCGAGCTTCTTGCCCAGCACCAGCCCGCCGGTGGAAAACTGCAGGTCGCGGATCTTGGCCTCGTCGAGGGCCACGGCCTTCTCTTGCATCTCGAAGGCGTTCATGCCGCTGGCATACAGCGCGCCGACCACGCTGCCCGCGCTGGTGCCAGCAATGTAGGCGGGCGCGAAGCCATTGGCCTCCAGCATCTTGATCACGCCGATGTGGGCAAAGCCCTTGGCCGCGCCGCCGCCCAGGGCGATGCCGACCTTGATGGGGGCCGGGCCGGTGGCCTGCATGACAGGCGCTGGCGCGGCAGCTGCCGGCTGGCTCGGGGCGGTACCGCCGCCGCATGCGGTCAGGCCGGCCACGGCCAGTGCGAGCGCCAGGGGGCGGAAAAAGAAGTCCAGGCGCATGCGAAAGATCCTGTGGTCGACAGGGCGGCGAGTATAGCGATAGCCTCTTTCCGCAGTCGGGCCCAGGGTCAGCGCCAGAAGTCCCGATGCAGGGCCGTGATCTCTTCTTCAAGCGCAGGCACCGGCCCCACCACCTCGGTGGCGCGCTGGCCGGCGGCAAAGACCGAGCGGCAGGGCAGATCCAGTGTCGGGTTATCGAGGTGGTCGCCGGTCAGCGCCTAGATTGCGGCCCCGCCAGCCCTTCACGCACAGCTGATTTCTCGGTTTCAGTGGACTCTGGTGCACTGCGCCAGGTAGGCGCCGGGGTAATTGGCCGCTGCCGTGTGCGCCAGCGTGCTCTCGGCATGGTTCACGGTATCGATGTTGCCCTGCTCGGCCAGCGCGGTCTGGCCATCGGGCGCAACCAGCAGGGCGCCGAAGGGGTGGCGGCCCATGTCCATGGCGCGCTGCGCCACGGCGTTGGCCCGGCGCAGCAGCGTGGCCGCCTGGGCTTCGCCCAACGCCGTCAGGTTACTCACCCTGCGAGCCCCGGTGGGCCCAGCCGGTGGTGCGCTTTTCGATCCAGCTAAACAGTTCGTACATCACCATGGCCATGGCGCCCACCACCATCAGGCCGGCGAAGGCCAAGCCCATCTGCATGGACGAGCCGGCGCTGATCAACAGGTAGCCGATACCCTCGTTGGCAGCGGTCATCTCCGAGACGGTGGTGCCCACGAAGGCCAGGGTGATGGCCACCTTGAGCGAGCCGAAGAAGTAGGGCATGGAGCGTGGCAGGCCCACCTTGGTGAGCACGTCCCAGCGCTTGGCGCCCAGCACGCGCAGCACGTCTTCCAGTTCGGGCTCCAGCGTGGCCAGGCCGGTGGCTATGTTCACCATGATCGGAAAGAAGCTGATCAAAAAGGCCGTGAGGATGGCCGGCCCCACACCGATGCCGAACCACACCACCAGGATGGGCACGAAGGCCGCCTTGGGCAGGGCGTTGAAGGCCGTCATCAACGGGTACACGGCGGCATACGCCAGGCGCGAGGAGCCAATCACGAAGCCCAGCAGCACACCGACCACGATGGCGATGCCAAAGCCCGCCATGGTGACCCAGTAGGTGCGCCAGGCATGGCCGGCGATGACGCTGGCGAACTCCACCAGCTGCGTGGCGATGGCCCAGGGGCTGGGGAAGATGAATTCCGAGACGTTGAAGGCCGAGCAGATGATCTGCCACAGGATGATGGTGGCCGCCAGCAGGATCCAGGGCGACCAGCGTTCGAGGTTCTTGTTGTGCATGGGGAAGGAGGCCTATTGCGGGATGGGGGCGGCAGGCTTGCCTGCACCCTGGCGTATGGCGCCGATATGGCCGCGCAGCTCGTGCACGATGTCGCTGAACTCCTTGGTGTAGGTCAGCTCCAGGTCGCGCGGGCGCGGCAGCTCGATCTCGCGGCGCACCACAAAGCGGCCGGGGCTCTTGCTCATCACGTACACCGTGTCGGCCAGGAAGACCGATTCACGCAGGTCGTGCGTCACCAGGATGACGTTGAATTTCTGCTCGGTCCACAGGTCGCGCAGGATGCACCAGAGCTCTTCGCGCGTGAACGCGTCGAGCGCGCCGAAGGGCTCGTCCAGCAGCAGCATCTTGGGTTCGTGGATCAGCGCGCGGCAGATGCTGGCGCGCTGCTGCATGCCGCCCGACAGCTGCCAGGGGAACTTGTCCTCGTAGCCGCCCAGGCCCACCTTCTGCAGCAGCTTGCGCGCACGCTCTTCGTATTCCTTGCGCTTTTGCTTGAAGTGGCTGCGGTAGGGCTCCACGATCTCCAGCGGCAGCAGCACGTTGTCCACCGTGGTGCGCCAGGGCAGCAGCGAAGGCGCCTGGAAGGCCATGCCCGAGATCTTCAGCGGCCCGGTCACCGGCTGGCCGTCGATCAGGATCTTGCCCATCGACGGCATCTTCAGGCCCGTGGCCAGTTTCATGAAGGTCGACTTGCCGCAACCCGAAGGCCCGACGATGGCGATGAACTCGCCCTGGCGGATCTGCAGGTCGATGGCCTCGACGGCAAAGTGGTTCTGCGCGCGCAGCTCGTCGTTGTAGGCGAGCCAGACGTCACGGAAGTCCACGAAATAGGAATCGGCAGCCGTCATTGGATGGTGTTCTTGTAGGGCTGGGCCCGCCAGCCCGTCAAAGGCGGCAGGGCGGGCGGGGCGGAGGGAATGCATCGGCCAGCGGCTCGCCGCTGGCCGCGGGGTCACTTCTTGGGAAGGATGTTCAGCTCGGCTGCAGGGGGCAGGAAGCTGTCGTTCCACACATCGTCGGCCTTCACGCGGGTCTTGGTGTTGAAGGCATCGGACACCTGCGAGGCCATCAGCGACAGGCGGCCGGGAACGGCCTTGCCGAAGCCTTCGCTGCGTGCGTCAGGGCTGTTGATCACGGTGTCGATGGCCAGCTGCAGGCGGCGCGTTTCCAGCGGCACGTTGACGATGCCGTCACGGGCCTTCACGTGCTCGATGGCGGCGGCCGGGTTGGCCATGACTTCCTTGGCGCCCTTGGTGAAGGCCTTGAGGAAAGCCTTGATCGCCCCGGGGTTCTCCTTGATGAGCTTGGGTGAGGCGATGATCACGTTGCCGTAGAGCTTCACGCCGAAGTCGGCATAGGGCAGCACCACCACATCGGCCGCCTTGGCGCCGCGCGCCTCCAGGTTCAGCAGCGAGGTGAAGGTGAAGCCGGTGATGGCGTCCACGTCGCCGCGCACCAGCATGGTCTCGCGCAGCGGCGGGTCCATGGCGGTCCACTGCACACTGCCCACGCCGTTGGCCTTCTGGAAGATCGGGAACGCGCGGCGGCCGGCGTCGAACACCGGGGCGCCGAGCTTCTTGCCCGCCAGGTCGGCCGGCTTGGTGATGCCGCTCTTCTTGAGCGCCATGACCGAGGCCGGGGTGTTGTTGTAGACCATCATCACCGCCACGGGCTTGTTCTGAGCGTCGGGGTTGTTGGCGTGGAACTCCATCACCGCAGCCAGGTCGGCAAAGCCCATGTCGTAGGTGCCCGAGGCCACGCGCTGCACGGCGCCGCCCGAACCGTTGCCGGCGTCCACCGCCACATCCAGGCCCGCCGCCTTGAAGTAGCCCTTGGCCACCGGCTGCAGGAACAGGGCGGCCGGGCCCTCGAAGCGCCAGTCGAGCTGGAACTTGATGGGCGTGGTGGCCTGCGCATGGGCCAGGGAGAAGCTGCCGGCGGCGACCAGCAGCACGGCGGCTTGCAGGAGGGAGCGTTTGTTCATGGGTAGGTTTCCTGTCGGGAGTGGCAGAGAAGTGAAAAGGCGAAACGCGCTGGCGGCCGGTGTGCACCGCTGGTGTGCGATGCAGAGCAAACAGCAAAAACGATGCCCGCTTTCAGGGGAGCGGGACCGGGGTGTGGCCTATTGTTCGCCAGATTGGTGCATGTGGCCCTACAGGCTTTCCCGAAATGGTGCACGCCGGCAGCGGGCATCGTCGGCAGCCCGCGCCAGCGCGCGCATTGGTGCAAACGCGCACGCCACATGGGCGCGCCAGTGGTACAACGAAAGTCCATTCTTAGCGAACGGCTTTGGGAGGCCCCTCATGGCAAATATCCAGGATTTCTTCGAGAACGTACAACTGCCCACCATGCCTGACGTGGCGCGCGAGCTGATCGCCACCATGAAGGATGACGACATCCCCTTCGAGAAGGTGCGCGCGGCGATCTCCAAGGACCCGGCCCTCACGGCCAAGCTGATCCGCCTGGCCAACAGCGCGCGTTTCGGCCTGCCGCGCCAGGTGGCATCGCTCGACGATGCCATCACCATGGTGGGCCTGAACCAGGTGCGCACCCTGGCCCTGGCGTCGTGCATGTCCGGCGTGTTCAAGGACGCCTCGGGCGTGGACGCCGAAGCGTTCTGGAAGGAGAGCATGGCTACCGCCGGCTACGCGCAGTGGCTGGCGCGCACCCTGGGCTCGGACGTGCAGGAGTCGTGGCTGGCCGGCTTTCTGGTGCGCCTGGGCGAGCTCATCATCGCGCAGAAGATGCCCGAGCAGATTCCCGCCATCGAGCAGTTGCCGCACCATGCGGGCGGGCGCTGGGAGCGTGAGCGCTCGCTGCTGGGCTTCACCGAGGCGCAGGTGACGGGAGAGCTGGCGCGCCGCTGGCGCTTTCCGGACACCATCGTGCGGGCGCTGGAGACGGCCGAAGACCCCGTGGCCTCCGTACCCTTCTGCCGCCTGGGCGGCATCCTGCACGTGGCCACCCTGCTGGCCGAGATCGGGCTGGAAGAACCCAAGTCGCCCGCCGACACCATCGCCAGCCTGCCCGCCGAGGTGACCAAGGCCCTGCAGCTCGACCCTGACTGGCTGGTGGAGCACCTGCCGCCCGTGGCCGGCTACGTGGACGTGTCCATCCGTTAGACAAAAAAAGCCCCAGGGCGTGGTCCTTGGGGCTTTTGGGCGCGGGGCGGGCTTTCGCCTACTTGGTCGTGCGCGCGCCTGCGTTGGCCGCGGCCAACGCCGTCATGTTGACCACGCGGCGCACGGTGGCCGAAGGGGTCAGCACGTGGGCCGAAGCCGCGGCACCCAGCAGGATGGGGCCGATGGTCGTGCCCTGGCCGCTGGTGGTCTTGAGCACGTTGAACAGAATGTTCGCGGCGTCCAGGTTGGGGCAGATCAGCACATTGGCCGAGCCCTGCAGCGTGGTCTCCAGCAGGCTGCTGTGGCGCACGCTTTCGGACAGCGCGGCGTCGCCGTGCATTTCGCCGTCGCACTCGATGTGCGGCGCGGCCTGCGCGAACAGGTCGCGCGCCAGGCGCATCTTGCGCGCCGAGGGCCGGTTGGACGAACCGTAGTTGGAGTGCGACAGGAAGGCCACCTTGGGTGGCAGGCCAAAGCGCTGTACCTCGTCCGCAGCCATCTGGGCAATGGCGGCCAGGTGCTCGGCGTCAGGGTCTTCGTTGATGTAGGTGTCGGCGATGAACAGCGTGTGCTCGGGCAGCATCAGCGCGTTCACCGTGGCAAAGCCGGGTGCATCCTTCTTCACGCCGATGATGTCGCGGATGTGCTCCAGGTGGCTGTCGAACTTACCCACCATGCCGCAGATCATCGCGTCGGCATCGCCGAGCTTGACCATCAGCGCGGCGATCAGCGTGTTGGAGCGGCGCACCGCGGCCTTGGACGCCTCGGGCGTGGCGCCCCGGCGCCCCATGAGCTGGTGGTAGGTCTCCCAGTACTGGCGAAAGCGCGGGTCGTCCTCGGGGTCGCAGATCTCCACATCCTTGCCTGGCTGCAGGCGCAGGCCGGCCTTGGCGATGCGCGTGGCGATCACGGCCGGGCGCCCGATCAGGATGGGCTTGGCCAGGCCTTCGTCCACGGCCACCTGGGCGGCGCGCAGCACGCGGTCGTCTTCGCCTTCGGCATAGGCCACGCGCTGAGGGTTGGCCTTGGCGGCGGCGAACACGGGGCGCATGAACATGCTGGTCTGGTAGACGAAGCGCGTCAGGCTCTCGCGGTAGGCCGCGTAGTCGGCAATCGGGCGCGTGGCCACGCCCGAAGCCTCGGCGGCCTTGGCCACGGCGGGCGCGATGCGCAGGATCAGTCGTGCGTCAAACGGCGTGGGGATCAGGTAGTCCGGGCCGAAGGACAGCTCCTTGCCCGCATAGGCGGCGGCCACCTCGTCGCTCATTTCGGCCTTGGCCAGGTCGGCGATCTCGCGCACGCAGGCCAGCTTCATGGCCTCGGTGATCTTGGTGGCGCCGCAGTCCAGCGCGCCGCGGAAGATGTAGGGGAAGCACAGGACGTTGTTGACCTGGTTGGGGTAGTCCGAGCGGCCCGTGGCGATGATGCAGTCGGGGCGCACGGCCTTGGCCAGCTCGGGGCGGATCTCGGGCTCGGGGTTGGCCAGCGCCAGGATGATGGGCTTGCTGCCCATGGTCTTGACCATCTCGGCCGTCAGCACGCCAGGGGCCGAGCAGCCCAGGAACACGTCGGCACCGTCGACCACGTCGGCCAGGGTGCGGGCCTCGGTCTTTTGCGCATAGCGCTGCTTGGAGGCGTCGAGCCCGCCGGGGCGGCCTTCGTAGATCACGCCCTTGGAGTCCACCATGAAGACGTTCTCGCGCTTCACACCCAGGCCCACCATCACGTCCACGCAGGCAATGGCAGCAGCACCCGCGCCCGACACGGCGATCTTCACCGCGCCGATCTCCTTGCCCACCAGCTCCAGGCCGTTGAGCAGCGCAGCGCTGGAGATGATGGCCGTGCCATGCTGGTCGTCGTGGAAGACCGGGATGTTCAGCCGGTCCGACAGCTTCTTTTCGATGTAGAAGCACTCGGGCGCCTTGATGTCCTCGAGGTTGATGCCGCCCAGCGTGGGCTCCAGCGCCGCGATGATCTCGACCAGCTTGTCCGGGTCGCGCTCGGCCAGCTCGATGTCGAACACGTCCACGCCAGCGAACTTCTTGAACAGGCAGCCCTTGCCCTCCATCACCGGCTTGCTCGCCAGCGGGCCGATGTCCCCGAGGCCCAGCACGGCCGTGCCGTTGGTGATCACGCCCACCAGGTTGCCGCGCGAGGTGTAGTCGAAGGCCTTGGACGGGTCGGCCTCGATGTCGAGGCAGGGGTAGGCCACGCCCGGCGAGTAAGCCAGCGACAGGTCGCGCTGGTTGGACAGGGGCTTGGTGGGGGTGACCGCGATCTTGCCCCGGCTGGGGTTGCGGTGGTATTCGCGAGCGGCGTCGCGCAGTGCCGCTTCAGCAGCGGAAAGGTTCTGTGTCATACGGAAATCCTGGAGGAGATTCTCAGCAAATGCCAAAAATGAGCTTACTCCATGGCGAGTGCGATGAGAGTGAGGGTTAATGCGTTGATTGCATGGAGTCCAACCCAGGTTCCATCGATGAAATGGTCGAAGGTTGAAGGCCTGACCTTGCCCGGGTGGGGCAGGTGAGGCGGCGGGGGCGGTGGGCCCCGGTGCATGGCAAAAATCGGATTGTCTTCCTTTTCAGAAAGCCAATAGGCTTATCCAGGTTTGGACAGCCGTGCCTTTTTGTTGGCCTCCACCTTGCGGGTGGCCGGCGCCAGGCCGGGGATTTCCAGGGTGCTCAGGTCCAGGTGCGTCACGCCCATGCTGCGCAGCAGCAGCAAAAAGTCAGACGCCTTGAACGCACCCCGGCTCTGGCGCGTGGTGAGGTTGTTCGGGGTTTGCTCGATGCCCAGCTCGGTGAGCAGCTCCGACACCTCCTGCCAGCCCCAGCGCTTGTCGTTCTTCGCGGCGGTCAGGGCCTTGCGCACCTGCTCCTTGGCGAGGGTGTGGACATGGTCGCTGTCGCTGCTCATAGGCGCAACTGGCTGCGCACGCGCTTCATTTCGGCGTGCAGTTCGTCGGTGGTGCGGTGCTTGAACTTCTCGGGCAGCAGGCTGCGGCGCGATGCCTCGGAGATGGCCAAAAGCTCCATGTACTCGATCATCAGCGTGTCGCGCGTGGGCATGTAGTCCACCGCAGCCTGCAAAAACACCTCGCGCGTCAGTCGGCCATCGGCGCGCTCGGCCAAGTCGATGGACAGCAGCGTCAGCGCTTCAAGTTCGGCGTTCGAGAACTCGGTGTCTTCCAGCGCGGCCTCCATCCAGCCTGCGCCGGCGCCATCATCTTCGTCATCGTCCTGCGGCGGCTCTTCGATCGCCTTGCCAAAGCGCTTCAGGATCACGCGCACGATGTTCGCGCGCTCGGCCCCGTTCTCGGGGAAGAACAGCGGTATCTTGGTGTCGAAGCGGCCGGGCCGCTTCATGTCGGCATCAAGCTTGTCGGGCCGGTTGGTCATCATGATGAACAGCACCTGGCCCCGGTTGTCGGTGTCCGACATGAACTCCTTGAGCCGCGCCGTGACGCGCGACGAGGTGCCGCCGTCCTCGTCGCCTTCGCCGCCCAGGCTGCGGTCGCCCTCGTCGATGATCAGCGCGATGGGCCCCATGGCCTTGACCATGGCCAGCACCTTCTCCAGGTTGCTCTCGGTCGCGCCCACCCACTTGGAGCGGATGTTCTTGAGCATCACCGCCGGTATGCCGGCCTCGCGCACGAAGGCCTTGGTCACGAAGGTCTTGCCCGAGCCCATGGGCCCCACCACCAGAATGCCCATGGGGATGCGCGCCACGTTGCCCGAGCGGATGGCGGCGGCAATGGCCGCCAGCTCGGCCTTCACCATGGTCATGCCGCCCACGCCTTCGAGACCGAATTTCGGCTCGACGAACTCGATCAGGCCAAAGCACTCCTGCGTCACCAGCTCGCGCTTGCGCGTGCGCAGCAGCGCCGCGATCTCCTCGAAGGCGTTGCCCTTGGCTGGCGCCTTGCTGCCCGGCTGCAGCAGGTGGCGTATCTGCTCGTTGGTCTGCCCGCTGGTCAGCTTGGTCAACTGCTTGGCGCGCGCCTCGGCGTCCTCAGTGCCAGCGATCAGCTCCTTGATCAGGGCCTCGCGCTCGGCATCGTTGGGGGCTTGCGCATTGGCGTCGTTGCCCAGCAGGCCGAACAGCTGTACCAGGCGCAGGCCCGAGGCCTGCTGCGCCAGCCGCGTGACCTGACCGGCATCGAGCGAGCTGTCGGCCATGCGGATGGTGGTTTCGCGCTCGGCCTGGCCGGGCATCGGTATCTCGACGGTGGCGATGCGCGGGTTCGACAGGATCTGCGCGTTCAGCTCGGCCAGCGATTCCACCAGCAAAAACACCACGTTGTCGCTGTCGCCGATCTGTGGGTTGAGTGACCAGCGGTGCAGCTTGGCAATCGCCTGCCGGTCCTGCATGGTCATCATCGACGGGTCGCCCGCCGGGAACAGCGAGCCCGCGTAGTGGATCACCACCGCCGTACCGCTCTCATGCATCAGCGCGGCCTCGATGCCTTCCAGCGGCTCGGCCTCGGCGTCGAACGCACGGCCCGCCAGCGCCTGCGTGCCCGAGGCGATGCTGTGCGAGAGCACGCGTTTTTTCTTGCCCTCCAGCAGCGAGCGGAACAGGTACTGCTCCAGTTCGACGAACTTGCCATCGAGCAGGATGCGGTCGTAGATGTTGCGGTACAGCACGAAGACCGAGGCATCGCCACTCAGGTAGCGCCGGCGCACGGTGTCGACCCAGGCCGGCGTGGCGGGCGTCGCGGTCGTGGCGGGGGAGGAGGGTGTGCTCACAGGATTCCTTGGGCGTGGCGGGCGCGCCGCCCCAGGGCAGCGCGCGGTGGACTGCGGTGGCGGCTGAAGAGCGCTTTACATCTGCTTGGCGCCAGCGCCTTGGGCGCGGGCGGCCTTGAGCTGCGCCAGCTGCGCTTCGGCCGTGGCGCGCGAGGCACCCTTTTGCAGGCCCTTCATGCGCACGTCCAGGTCGGCGCCGCGCAGCTCGTCGCCCAGGTTGGCTTCGGAGATGACGTTGGCGATGTGGCCGCGCACGTTGTCCAGCGCGCGGATCTCGGCGTCCACCGACAGGCCTTCGAGCTGGCTGTGGATCTGGATCTTGGCCTTGGCGCCGGCCAACTTGGCCAGGTTGCGGTCGCGCTCGTCCTCCACGCGCTTGATCTCGCTCTTCATCTCGAGGAGGGCGTCCTTGATCTTCTCGGCCTCGGCCATGGCCGTCTCGGCCTCGGCCGTGAGCTCGGTCACCGACTGGTCGTTGTCGTTCTTCATCTGCAGGATGCTCACCGCCAGGTCGTCCTGGTTGGTGTCCATGGCCTGTTGCAGGTTGGCTTCGAGCTGGGCCTGCTTCTGCTTGGCGTTGTGCAGGCGTGTGGTCACGTCGTCACGCTGGCGGATGATGGCGCCCGCCGCCTTCTTCAGGCGGTCGTAGTTGGCCTTCATGCTGTTGATCGAGTTCTCGTACGCGATCTCGGGGTTGTTTTTCTCGATGCCCGAGACGAACAGCGAGAGAAAGCCGGTGAACAGGTTGCTCAGGCGGCCGAGGAAGTTGGAAGAAGCCATGGTGCAGGTTCCTTGCTTAGCTGTTGTTGACGTTGTCGAAGAAGATGCGGTGGTCCTGGGCAAACGCGGCAAAGCCCTGCTCGACCTGTGCCAGCATGGCCGCGCGCTGCGCGGGGTCGATGAAGTCGAAGGCGGCGTTCACGCCCTGGGTGGCCCACTCGAAATGGTCGGCCTCCACGGCGCCGCCCTCGCCCGAGTGGATGCCCACCCAGGACAAGGCCTTGTGCTTCGTGCCGCCGATGTCCACCTCGGCGTGGAACAGGCGCTCGGCCAGGCCGCCGCCGGCCTCGCGCAGGGTGGCGCCGATCACGGTGAACTCGCGGTCGGCCAGCAGCTCGCTGCCCAGGTGGTAGCCCATGGCGTGGAAGATGGATGCGAGCGAATCGTCCTGCCCGCCGCCATAGCCGCGCAGCACGCCCTGGTTGAGCGCCTTGAGCCAGGCCGGCTCGGCTGCCAGCGCGTTCAGCGTGGCCATGTCGGCCCCCGGCATGGTGGTCTGCACGATGCCCTTGAGGAAGGCCTGCGCCAGGCTGCGGTGCGGGTCGCGCGCGCGGGTGGAGTGGTCGTCGAACTCGTCGCGCGCCGCGTCGAAGATGTAGCTGGCCACCAGCACGTTGCGGTCGGCCGCCGGCAAAAAGGGCTCGGCCGGGTCGGTGAACAAATGCCGTGCGCAGCCGATCTTGCCCGCCAGCGACGCCACGCTGCAGCCGAAGTAGCCGTTCCAGGCGATGTAGCGCGCGAAGAAGCGCACCAGCCGGTCCGGCTCGCTGGAGACGATGGCGGCCTTGAGCGTGGCCTCCATCAAGCGCGTGTACTCGTCGAAATCGACGAGGGTCTGCAGGTGCGATTTCTGTACGGTGGTGGTCGTCATGGAAGGGGTCATTTCATGGCTTGTGCCGTGGGGCGGGGCAGGGGAGCGGCAGCGGCTTTTGCCACGGCGGGGCTCGGCACATGGACGCCGATGGTGTCCAGCTCTTCGCTGATGTCGGCCTCCAGGTTCTCTTCGATCGCCAGGCGGTCCACGCTCTCGCGCAGCCGGGCCGATGCATCGGTGGCCATGGGCATCGACACGGCTTGCTGAAAGACCTCCTCGATGATGTCCGGCATGGAGACCATGGCCGCCTCGATGGCGAACATGCGGCTGCTCAGGCGGCTGCTGCTTTCCATCAGCCGCTGGTAGTCCTTGCGTGCCTGCAGCAACTGGCGGCGCTCGCGCTCGCCCGTGGTCGCTTCCAGCTGCTCCTCCACGCTGCGCAGGCGGTCGGCGATCTCCTTCTTGCTCAGTTGGCTCTGGCGCTCGTTGGCGCTCACGATGGCCAGCCAGCGCGCCAGGTAGTCGCGCGTCACGTCCTTCAGGCGGTCGATGTCTTCCACGCTCAGCGCGCAGGTCTGGCTCTTGACCATGCGCTCCAGCGCGTCGATGCGGTCCAGCGTCTGCAGGTAGACGCGCATTCGCTTGGAGCTGGGGTCGCATTCATTGCGGTCGCCCAACTCCTTGAGCAGGCTGTCCACCTGCGCCTGGTAGCGCAGCGTGGCGTACTTGCGGCGCACCGCGTAGCGGAAGGTGGACATGCCCGGCACGTACAGCAGGGCCAGCCCCTCCACGGCCGCATACGCCGTGCCCACGAAGACGAAGCCCGGCAGCCCGTACGGGAAGGACATCAGCACCGCCAGCGCGGCCGCGCCCAGCGATGCCGTGACGTTCCACTTGCTGGTCAAAAACTCCTGGATGTACGGGGGCTCTTCCCGTTCGCCCGGGTCGAATTTCATACGCTCAGCGTGATCTGGCCATGGCCCTTCGCGTCGCGCAGCGACGTGAGGATGCGGTCCTGCATGCGCAGGGTCTCGGTGGACCGCGACCAGGCCTCCGAGCGCGGGTGCTCGGCGTGGATGGCGAAGTCATCGGCAATCTTTGCGGGCTGAGGCGAGAGCACGATCACCCGGTCGCCCAGCGCCAGCGCCTCGCTCACGTCGTGCGTGACGAAGACCACCAGGCAGGGGTTGGCCTTGCACAGCGACAGCAGCAGGCGCTGCATCTCCTCGCGGGTCTGCGGGTCCAGCGCGCCGAAGGGCTCGTCCATCAACAGGATGCGCGGGCGCAGCACCAGGGCGCGCGCCAGCGCCACGCGCTGGTTCTGCCCGCCCGACAGTTGCGCCGGGCGCATGGCCTTCTTGTCGGCCAGGCCCACGGCGGCAAGCATGGTGTCCACGCGCTCCTTGATCTCGGCCTGGCTGATGCGCCCCTTCCACAGCTTGAGCGTGAACGGAAAGGCCACGTTGTCCCACACCGTCAGGTCGGGGCGGTTGGCGTACTGCTGGAACACCGTCACCGCATCGTCGTGCTGGTCCAGGCACTCCTGGCCGTCGATGTCCACCCGGCCCTGGGTCGGCGTCTTCACGTTGAACGGGCGCACCCCGCCCATCATGCGCATCAGCGTGGACTTGCCGCAGCCCGAGGGGCCCAGCAGCATGTTGATGCTGGGGTTCTCCAGTTGCAGGTCGATGCCGTCGATCACGCGCAGCACGCCCTTGCCGTTGGCGGCAGGGTACTCCTGCACGATGCCGCTCATGTGGATGGAAATGCTTGCAGCGCTCGGGGTCGATGTCATGCTTGGCTTTGTTGTATCAGTTCTTATTGGGGGTGCATGCCTGGGCCGTCAAACGCTCTGTTCCCATGGGAACATTTTTCGCTTGGCCCAGGTCATCAGGCGGTGCGTGATCAGCGCCAGCGCGATGATGGTGATGATGCCCGCGAACACCTGGTCCATGGCCGAGAAGCGGCGCGCGTTCTGGATCAACTGGCCCAGGCCCTCCTTGGCGTTCACGTACTCGGCCACGGTGATGTAGGTCCACATCACCGAGATGGCGATGATGATGCCGTCCACGATGCGCGGCATGGCCATCGGGATCACCGCGCGGCGGATGCATTCCCACGGCGTGGCTCCCAGGTCGCGTGCGCTGATCCAGTACGACTGCGGCACCGAGCGGATCGCGTCGCGCACCAGCGGTATCAGGTAGACCACCGCGCCCGAGAACAGGAAGACGATCTTCATCTCCTCGCCAATGCCGAACCACATCACCATGATGGGCAGCAGCGCCACGATGGGCGCCGAGCGGAACGGGTCGATCAGCGGCGACAGCGTGGCGTTGATGCGCGGCGATGCCCCCATCAGAATGCCGATGGGCAGGCCGATCAGGATGACCAGAATGCCCGCCACCACCAGCCGCCCGCCCGACCACAGCACCGAGGTCAGCAGCAGGCTCTCCTGGCGCACGGGGTCCCACGCCAGGCGCGAGAAGGCCATGGCAACCTCCCACGGTGCAGGCAACCGGTTCGAGTTGACCAGGCCCGATGCGCTCACCAGCGCCCAGGCCACCAGCACCACCACCACGGCGCCCACGCCCAGCATGCGCTGGGTCTGGGGCGAGATCGGATGGCTGGGGTTCCAGAATTGGGCCATCGCCGGCCCCTCAGCGTGCCAGCACGGCGATGCGGGTGGCGCGGTTCATCTGGCGGCAGGTGTCCAGGTCCACCTCCAGCGCGCCGGGGTTGGCTTCGTTGCAGATCGGGTTGTTCGAGCCATTGCCCACCACCTTGAAGCGCGCGGCCGGAATCTCCCACTGCGTCACCACGTACTTGGTCACTGCGTCGGCCCGCGCCTTCGACAGGCGCTGGTTGGCCTGCGCACTGCCGGTCGAATCGGTGTTGCCCGAGATCTCGAAGTACGCCGAGCCATTGCTGTTGATGAAGGGCACCACCTGGGTGTCGATCACCTCCTGCGCCTTCTTGGTCAGCTCGGCCTGGCCCACCGGGAAGTTCACGCTCACCGGCTTGGTCAGCGCGGCGGGGCGCGTCTCGGCCTTTTGCATGCCGGCCGTGTCGAAGGTGAACTCCGGCTTGGCGGCGGCGGCGCGCGCGGCCTGGTTGTCCTTGAGCAGGGCGTTGATGAAACGGTAGTCGAACGAGTTCTGCGGCGAAACCACGGGCGAGTTCGGGTTGGCCAGCGAGCCGGCGGCGCGGTAGATCGCGTCGAACTCGCGGTACACGCGCTCGTAGTGGTTGGTGTCGCCCGCCAGGCCCAGAATGCGGGCGTTGTCGTCCAGCCCCGTCCATACCAGGTTGGAGAACAGGCTCGAGATGAAGGGCATCCCCTCCTTCTTGGCCAGTTGGTCGAAGAAGGGCTCGGTGCGCACCAGCGCCTCGGCGGCGCCGGCCGGGTTGGCGCGGGCGGCGGTCACGCCGTCCATCCAGCCCTTGACGAAGCCCTGGAAGGCCTGCTGGCTGGCAGGGTCCTGCAGCATTTTCTGGTTGCAGACCATCACGTCGTAGATCAGGTTGGTGGCCACCTTGGTGGAGTACACCACGCGCGCACCGGGCGTTGCCTTGACGGCCAGCGACAGGTCCGGGTCCCACAGCACGGCGGCGTCCACGCTGCCGGCAGCGAACGCGGCGCGCACGCCGGGTGTGCCCTCGTCGGCGTTGATGTAGACCACGCGGTCGAGCACGTTGGCCTTTTGCTTGGCGCTCAGGCTCGAGTTGTTGATGGCGTTGATGAACAGGCCGTGCGAAGGCGTGTACTTGAGCAGCGCCACCTTCTTGCCCACCAGGTCCTCGATGCGCTTGATGTCCGGGTCGCGGGCGATCACGGCGTCGGCGCCCTGGGTGTTGTCCACGATCATGATGGCGCGGCCATCGAGCTTGGTGTTGATTAGGTTGGGCTGCTCCTGCGCCCAGAAGTCCGAGGTGCGCCAGGCGCACTGCGCCGTGTTGCTCTCGAAGATGGTGGTCAGCGTCGGGATATCGTCCTGGATGATGAACTCCACGTTCACCCCGGCCTTCTGGAAGATCGAGCCCGGCTGCGTCTTCAGGCTGTTGCCGTTGGCCACCAGGGCCGGCGCATAGCCGTGAAAGCTCACGATGCTGACCTTGAGCGGGTTGCCGGCCGAGCCCAGCGCACCGCCCTTGGGCGCCGCCACGGCGGGGGCAGACGGCGTGTTGCCGGCCACCACCGCAGGCGCGGCCGTGCTGCCCTGCGGGCTGCTGCTGCCAGCCGGGGCCGACGCCTCGGTGTTGCCCAGCTTGTCCTGCACCCACATCTTGCCGCCCATGTTCCACAGGACGGATCCCGCAGCCCCCACGACGATGACCGCGATCAGCGCCTTACCCATGCCAGTCAATTGCATTGCCAACTCCTACTTTATTTTTGAACCTGTGATTGGCCCGAGAACGTGATCACGATCTGCCCCAGGCGGTTCATTTCTGCATCCAGCCGGGCGGATTCCCTCTCCCCGGCCTCCTGATTTGTCCTGGCCGCCGCTCGCACATCGGCCGTCTGCTGCGCGGCGCGCGCCACGCCCCGGTCCAGCAGCGCTGTCAGCTCGGCAATCTGCTTGCGCACCTGGGCGCTCTTGTCCTGTTCTTCGGCCTGGATGGCAGCGATCTCGCGGTCCGCATTTTGCAGTGCGGAAGCCACTTGCTGCGCAATCTTTTGCTTGGCGATGGCCAGCGCCTTGACCTTGCGTTGCGCGTCCAGCACGGAATCGTCCACCGTCCAGGTCTCGTCGGCGTCGTCCATGGCCTTGATGGCCTGCTTGCGCACCTCCATCGGCATGCTTTCCAGCCCCGCCATCAGCTTGAGCAGCTTTTCGGCGCTGTAGGACACGGTGGGCACGTTGGCCTCTCGGTACAGGTCGGCAAAATCCTTTTGCTCGGCCACCACACTCTGCTCGGGCGCCAGCGCGGGTTGCTGCTGCGCGGCGGGCGCGGGCGCAGGTTCGGGCTCCGCCTCGGGCTCGGGGTAGGCCTCGGCGGGCGTGTACCGGGTGGTGTCCTCCTCCGGGTCGAGCGTCACAAGACCGGTGGCCGCCAACATTTTGCTGAATTTTGTGCGCATTGGATTCCTTGCAAAGGATCAATGTAACGTACCGCACTGTACGTCAGGTTGCATGGGTGCAAGTTGCGAACTTGTGTGGCCGAAGCACAACCCGCCCCAGAGGGAAAATGTTCGCCGGCGGACTGTCCCCCTTTTCCATCGGTGTTGCATGGGTTTCTCTTGCAAAGCGGTCCACACCGGGCCCTGGAAACAAAAAAGCCCCCGGTGGTCAGCCGGGGGCTTGGTTGATTGGGGCGAGCCGGATCAGTGGGCTTCTGCCTGGCGCGCTGCGTTCACGGCAGCGCTGGTGTCCTTGCTGGCGCCGTTGAAAAATACATTCAGCGCCACGGCCGTGATTGAGGCCAGCAAAATGCCCGATTCGATCAGCGGATGGATGGCATGCGGCATCCACTGTCGAAAGCTCGGCGCGATCAGCGGGATCATGCCCACGCCGATGGATACGGCGACGATCATCGCGTTGAAGCGGTTGGTCTTGAAATCCACCCCGCCCAGGATGCGGATGCCCGTGGCCGCCACCATGCCGAACATCACCAGCCCCGCACCGCCCAGCACCATGGTGGGCAGCGACTCCACCAGCGCCGCCATCTTGGGCAGCACGCCCAGGATGATCAGGATCACGCCGCCAGCCACGCAGACAAAGCGGCTCTTCACGCCCGTCACCGCCACCAGCCCCACGTTCTGCGAGAAGCTGGTGTACGGGAAGGTGTTGAACACACCGCCCAGCAACGTGCCCAGGCCATCGGTGCGCAGGCCCCGCGTCAGGGCGGCCTGGTCGATCTTGCGGTCGGTCATCTCGCCCAGCGCCAAAAACATGCCGGTCGACTCGATCATCACCACCACCATCACCAGCGTCATGGTCAAAATCAGGATGGGGTCGAACACCGGCAACGCGATCTCGAACGGAAGCACCAGGTCGAACCAGTCGGCCTTGCCCACCTTCTCGAACGACATCATGCCCATGGCGGCAGCGGCCACCGCCCCGATCACAATGCCCAGCAGCACCGAGATGTTGGCGATGAAGCCCTTGGCAAACTTGGCGATCAGCAAGATGGACACCAGCACCAGCGCCGAAATGCCCACGCCCGTCAGGTCTGCATAGCGCGGGTTGGGCACCGTGGGCACCACCGCAAAGCCCTTGGGCACGGGCGGCAGCGACGAGCCGGGCGCCCCGGCGGCCGACTGCGCCTCGGTCAGCCATTTGATGTGGTCGGGGTTCACCACGTTGGGCGCTGTGGGCCCCACGGGGTTGCCAAAGATCCAGTTGATGCCCACGCGCATCAGGCTGATGCCGATGACCGCGATGATGGTGCCCGTGACCACCGGCGGAAAAAACCGCAGCATGCGGCTGACCATGGGCGCGATGAGGATCGATATCACCCCCGCCCCGATCACCGAGCCAAAGATCAGCCCCGCCCCCGCCGTGCCGCTGGTGCTCTGCGCCATGGACACCATCGGCGCCACCGAGGCAAAGGTCACCCCCATCATCACCGGCAGCTGGATGCCGAACCAGCGCGTGGCGCCCAGCGCCTGGATCAGCGTGACCAGGCCACAGACGAACAGATCGGCCGAAATCAGCTTGGCCACCTGGTCGGGCGTGAGGTTCAGCGCCCGGCCCACGATCAGCGGCACCGCCACCGCCCCGGCATACATCACCAGCACATGCTGCAGCCCCAGCGCCCCCAGGCGCGCTATGGGCAGTTGTTCATCCACAGGGTGCACGGACGGTTGCATGGCGAAGCTCCTTCGGGTGGGTCGGTCTGTCGGGTGTCGTTGGAATGCGGACGGCCCACGCCAAAACGTGTACAACCATCCATACAAAAAGTGTATACACGATATGGCGACAACCTTATCCCGGTAAACCCTAGGGCAGCGCAAAGCCAAGCCCATTGCGCGCCGCGCACGCTGCTTTGAGCGGTCTGCGTTGTTGCAAATGCTCGCCATAGCGCCACTATGGCTGCGCTTTGCGCCTAGCAGCCCATCTCAAATCAGCGCACGCACCATCGCAAAGACTCGGCTTTGCGCTGCCCGAGGAAGTCGCAGACGCTGCTGTCGTTGGGGGAAGATCAGGCCAGCAAGGCCTTGACGAGGTCGAGCTGCCGGTCCGGCCGCCCGGTGTCCAGCGCCAGATTCGCCTCGATGCGCTGCAGGTGCTCGGTCATGCTGGCTACGGCGGCCTGCACGTTGCCGCCCTTGCACAGCGCCAGAAAGTCGGCATGCTCCTCGGACGAGCAGTGCGGGTCGTTCGACGAGTCGTACAGCATGGCGATCAGCGAGCTGCGGGCCACCAGGTCGCGCACCAGCTGCGCCAGGGTCTGGTTGCCGGCCGCCTCGGCCAGCACCACGTGGAAGTCGCCCAGCAGCTTTTCGCGCACCCGGCCCGTGGTCGTGCTCTCGCGCAGCGCCGCCCGCTCAAAGCGGATGTGCTGCTCCAGCATCTGGTAGTCGGCCGGCGTGGCGCTGGCGATGAACAGGCGCACCACCTCGGCCTCGAGCACGCGGCGCACGCTGAACACCTCGCGCGCCTCCTGCACGCTGGGGCGGCTCACGAAGGCGCCCTTGTCGGGGATGATCTCGATCAACTTGTCCTTGGACAGCATCACCAGCGCCGCACGTATTTTGGTGCGGCTCACGGTGTACACACGGCCCAGCGCCTCCTCGCGCAGCCAGGTGCCCGGGGGCAGGCGCTTTTCGACGATGGCGGTGGCCAGGTCCTGCGCAATGCTCTCGGTGGAGGCCAGGCGCCCGTCCGCCGCTGCCGCTTCGGGCGCTGGTTCGGCAGCAGGCGTCAGGTCGGCGGGAAGGGCTGTGGGGCTCGTACGGGCGCGGGGCATGGTGGCCGATTGTGGCCTGATTGGCCGGGTTGCAGTGCAGCAAGCCTCAGGCGGCGCGGGATATGCGGGCTGGCGGCACCGCCGCCACGGGCGCCAGCGCAAACCCCGCCAGCACCCCGGCCATGGCCTTGGGCAGGGGCCGCGCCAGCTCGCCGTGCTTGCTGGTGCGCAGGCCCAGCAGCACCAGCGATTCGACCATCGACGTGGCAGCCGCCACACCATCGATCACCGGCACGCCCAGCGTCTGGCTGATGTGCTCGCACAGGTCGGCCATGCCCGCGCAGCCCAGCACCAGGGTGTCGCAGCCGTCCTCGGCCAGGGCGCGGCGGCACTCGTCGGTGATGCGTTCGCGCGCGTTCGAGCCCGGCACCTCCAGCTCCAGCACCGGCAGCTCGCAGGCGCGCACATTGGCGCAAAAGCGCTGCATGCCGTAGATCTCGGCCAGGTGCCAGGCCTGGCCCATGGTGCGGCCCAGCGTGGTCACCACTGAAAAGCGCGAGCCCACCATGCTGGCCAGGTGCATGGCCGCCTCGGCAATGCCCACCACCGGGCCACGCGCCAGCTCGCGTGCGGGTTTCAGGCCCGGGTCGCCAAAGCAGGCGATCACATAGCCGTCCATCCCCTCGCGCTCGCCCGCCGCAATCTCCTGCAGCAGGCCGGGCACGGCCAGCGCCTCATCGTAGTGGCTTTCGATGGAGGCCGGGCCCATGGCGGGGCTCACCGCCACCACCTCGGTGCCCGGTCGCGCCACGGCGCGCGCGCAGGCACCGATCTTCTCGGTCATGCTCCAGGTGGTGTTGGGGTTGATGATCTTGATGCGCACGGGCTCAGCTCTTTCGGTTCAATGCAAGGTAGATGACGAAGCCCAGGCCCATGCCGATGAACCAGGCGTAGTTGGCGGCCGGCCGCAGCACGGGCACCATGACGCACAGGATGGGCACCAGGGCAGATGGGATCAGCGTCCAGATCGCGCGCGGGTTGTAGCCCTTGCTGTACCAGTAGGCGCCGCGGCTGTTCATGGTGTACAGCTCGTCCACCAGCACCTGCTGGCGCCGCACGAAGTAGTAGTCGGCGATCAGGATGCCGAACAACGGCCCGATGAACGAGCCCAGCACGTCCAGCGTGTAGTGGATCACCTCGGGGTTGGCGTACAGGTTCCACGGCGTGATGAAGATCGAGCCCACCGCGGCGATCATGCCGCCCGTGCGCCAGCTGATGTGCTGCGGCGCCACGTTCGAAAAGTCGAACGCTGGCGACACGAAGTTGGCCACGATGTTGATGCCCACCGTGGCGATCATGAAGGTCAGCGCGCCCAGCACCACCGCCGTGGTGCTGTCGATCTTGCTCACGGTGTGCACCGGGTCGGTGATCAGTTCGCCAAACACCGGCAGCGTGGCCGCCGTGGTCACCACCGTCAGCAGCGAGAAGAACACGAAGTTGACCGGCAGGCCCCAGAAGTTGCCCTTCTTCACCGCGTCAAAACTCTTGCCGTAGCGCGAGAAGTCGCCAAAGTTCAGCATCGGCCCGCTGAAATAGCTCACCACCAGGGCAATCGCCGACAACATCACCGGCAGCGCATCCCAGCCCTGAAACTTCACGCCCCCCAGGTTCAGGTCGATGTTCTTCCAGCCCGCCTTCCATACCAGCCAGCCGCACAGCACCGCCATCACCACGTACACGGCAGGTCCTGCCCAGTCGATGAACTTGCGGATCGCCTCCATGCCGTGCCAGAACACCAGCGCCTGCAGCACCCACATCACCATGAACGCCAGCCACCCCAGGCTCGACAGCCCTGCAAACCCGTGCTGCGCCACATCGGCATACGGCGCCAGGTTCGGGAAAAAGTGCAGCGCCAGCAGCAAGAAGGCCCCCGACGCCAGGTAGGTCTGTATGCCGTACCACGCCACCGCAATCAGCCCGCGGATGATGGCGGGGATATTGGCCCCCAGCACCCCGAACGACGCCCGGCAGATAACCGGGTAGGGCGTGCCCGTCACCTGGCTGGGCTTGGCCACCAGGTTGCAGAAGAACTGCACGATGACGATGCCCACCAGCAACGCCACCAGCACCTGCCAGCTCGACAGGCCCAGCGCGAACAGGCTGCCGGCCGTGATGTAGCCGCCCACGCTGTGCACGTCGGACATCCAGAACGCGAAGATGTTGTACTGCCCCCAGGTCTGGCGCTTCAGGGGCGCCAGGTCCTCATTGGTCAGGCGCGGGTCGTAGCCCGGCTTGATCAGGGCGTTGTCATGGTGCGGCCCGGCGGGCGCTGTGCCCCCGGCCAGAGGGGTGCTGCTGACGGCTGTGTTCACGGGTGTCTCCTCGTGTGGAAAAGGACGGGTTCCAGACATCTGCGGCCTGGTTGAAAGTTGCACCCTATATTTGTATACAAAAAATGGATGCAATAAAACACCGTCTGAACGGGAAATGCCTGGGGTTTACCCGTGGGTGTTTCGCAGCGCCCAAAAGAAAGCCGCCCGGGCCTTGGCGGCCGGGGCGGCAATGAGAGAAGGGGAAAAGGCGAGAGGGCGGTTCAGCCGTCCGTGCCAGCCCGAGGGCCCGCCAGCGGTGTCAGCGAATCGCGCAGCCGGTCGCGCACCAGCGGTTGCCCTGGGTTCAGCGCCGCCTCCACATGGCCGATGTGGGCAAGCAGCCGCTCACGCGCCAGGGCCGTGTCGCCGGCTTCGAGCGCTTCGACAATCGCCTCATGCTCGGCGCACGACTGGCTGGCCTCGTGCCGCGACTGGTAGAGCGATGCCGCCAGCGTGGTGCGCGCCGTCAGGTCGCGCAAAATGTCGCTCAGGCTGCGGTGGCCCATGCTCTCAGCCAGGCAGACGTGAAAATCGGCCAGCAAAAAGGCGCGCGTCGCCGCATCCGCCCCTTCGATGGCCAATTGTTCCTCGGCAATGTGGGCGCGCAGCCGGGGCGTCACCGACTGCAGTGGCCGCCCCGCATCGGCCAATATGCCCGACTCGATGATGCGCCGAGCCGAGAACGCGTCGCGCGCGTCCTCCACCGTGGGCTCCACCACGTACCAGCCCCGGCGCGGGCGCACCTCCACAAAACCGCGCGCCTGCAACTGCATCAGCGCCTCGCGCACCAGGGTGCGGCTCACGCCGAACAGGTCGGCCAGCTCCTGCTCGCCCAGGCGCTCACCGGGGGCGAGCTTCTGGGCCAGGATGGATTCCACCACCTGTTGTGCGATCTGGGTCTGGCTGATGCTCATGGGCGTGGTGGTCGTCAGTAGGGCGAGGCCGGCAGGCGGGCCCGGTTGGGCGCGGGGGAGGCTTCGAGGGTGAAGCCCGCCACCGTGCGCGACAGGTGGTGGGCCTGGTCGTTGAGCACTGCCGATGCGGCGGTGGATTCTTCGACCAAGGCTGCATTTTGCTGTGTCGCGCGGTCCATCTCTGCAACCGCCTGGTTGATCTGGCCGATGCCGGCACTCTGCTCGGTCATGGATCCATTGATTTCGCCCACGATCTGCGCCACGCGCTGGATGCTGTGCACGATCTCGTCCATGGTCTGGCCTGCCGCGCGCACACGCTGCGTGCCCGTGGCCACGCTGGCGCCCGAGGTGTTGATCAGCGCGCGCACCTCCTGCGCCGCCGTGGCGCTGCGGTGCGCCAGGCTGCGCACCTCGCTGGCCACCACGGCAAAGCCCCGGCCGTTCTCGCCGGCGCGCGCAGCCTCCACCGCAGCGTTCAGCGCCAAAATGTTGGTCTGAAAGGCGATGGAGTCGATCACGCCGATGATCTCGCCAATGCGGGCGGATGCGCTGGAGATCTCGTCCATGGTGCTCACCGCGCCGGCCACCACCTCGCCACCGCGCGTGGCGGCGGCACTGGCCGCGCGCGCCAGCTGCGCCGCCTGCGCAGCGGCATCGGCCGACTGCTGCACGGTGGCCGTCAGTTGCGACAGCGAGGCCGACGTCTCCTGCAGGTTGCTGGCCGATGTCTCGGTGCGGTGCGACAGGTCGTGGTTGCCGGCCTTGATCTCGTCGGTGGCCGTCTTCATCGACTCCACGCCCTGGCGCACGTCCAGCAGCACCGCACCGATCTTGTCCACGAAGGCGTTGAACGACGAGGCGATCTGCGCCACCTCGTCGCGCCCGGTCACGGGCAGGCGGTGGGTCAGGTCGCCGCCGCCAGAGCCGATCTCGTCCATCGCATCGCGCACCTGCGACAGGCGCCGAAACGACTGCGCGGTGAGCAGCGCGCAGGCCCCGGCCGCCAGCAGCGCCAGCAGCACCGTGGCAATGGCCGATGCGCGCAGCACGCTGGCCAGCCCTGCCGTGGCTTCGGCCTTGTCCAGCGCCACCACCAAAAACCAGTCCGTGCCCGGCACGGGCAGGGCGCGCAGCAGCTTGGCGGCACCACCAAGGTCCACCTCCAGCGCATGCGTGGCGCCCGGCAGCGCCGCCACCACCGCCGGGGTCAGCGCGGGCGACAGCTCTGCCGCGGGCTTGAGCATGCGCTGCGCATCGGGGTGGGCCAGCACCAGCCCGTCCTTGTCGATCACCATACCCAGGCTGCTGGGCGTGGGGTGCACGGCCGCCACCACCTCCTGCACGCCCTTGAGCGGCACGGCCCCGCTCACTGCGCCCTGCGCCGCCCCATCGCGCACGATGGGCGCCGCGAACGACACGAAGGGCTCGCCCGTGGAGGCATCGCCATAGGGCTTGGTGACCACCAGCTTGCCTGCCGCCACTGCGCTTTTGTACCAGGGGCGCGCCGTGGGGTCGTAGGTGGGCGGCGTGGTGGCGCTGCTGGACACCCAGCGCTTGTCCTGCCAGCCCGCCGTGGTGACCGGGAAGCCGCCCGCCTTGTTCATGTGCAGCACGATGCCCTGCGGGTCCCCGGGCTCCACCGCAGCGGCGGTGGCTTGCACAGCCATGGCCTTGGCAGCCACCCATTTCTCGATGGCCAGCGTGTTGCCCGAGGCAATCGCCGCCAGGTTGTCCTCAATGGTCTGCAGCGTGGCCGAGCGCACGATGGAATAGGTGGCCGCCCCCGTCAGCGCCAGGGCGGCAGTGACGGCGACGGTGGTGATGAGCAGGATGCGGGTGCGAAGCGAGGTGATCATGGGGGGTGCTTCTGGCGGTGGATGGGAGGCGTGCCTTGATTCAGGCCGGGTGAAAGAGGGGGCGCATACGGATTTGCCTTCAATCGGATATCTAGGCGGGGAGCCGCAGACAGTGCTGTGGCACGGCAAGGCGACCCAACGACGCTATACGGTTGAAGGCAAATCCGTATCAGCCCTTGGTGTCGCGGAACATGTCGGGGGACAGACTGTGCTTGAACCACTGCATGGCATTCACCATCAGCGCCTGCGACGACCTGGCCTGCACCAAAAAGGCATCCACCCGGGCCAGCAGGCGCGGCTCGCGCTTGCGCACCCCTTTGTGGCAGGGGCTTTGCCGCAGCACGGCCAGGCGGCGAATGCGCTCGCGCAGGGCCGTGTCGGGTATCGATTCGGCCACCACGTTGCCGGCCGCAAAGGCGTCGACGGCGTGGCGCACATAGGCATCGAGCAGCGGGGCCGAGCTGTCGAACAGCACCGGCGTGGCCTGCGGCACCTGGGCCTTGAGCTCGGCCTCCTCCAGGCTGCCGCGCACCACGCCCACGCGCCGGCCCTTGAGCGCAGTGGCAGCATCTGCAGTGCCCGGGGCAGCCGCTTCGCCGAACACGCCGATGTAGGTCGGCGCGTACGCCGCAGAAAAATCGATATCGCGCTCGCGCTCGGCCGTCTTGCCCAAGCTGGCGATGATGATGTCCACCCGGTCTTCCAGCATGGCCGCCATGCGGTCACTGCTGGCCACGGGCAAGGTCTTCAAGCTCACCCTCAGGTCGGCCGCCAGCATGCGCGCCACGGCAATGTCGAAGCCGTCGAGCACACCATTGCGCGTAAAGCCAAACGGCGGAAAGTCCTGCGGCACCGCCACGCGCAGCACCTTGCTGCGCAAGATGCGATCGAGCTGGTCCGCCGGTGCGGCGTTGCCCTGTGCCAGGGCAACAGTGCCCCAGCACAGGCTGCCCAGGCCGGCGGCGGCAGCGCCTGTCAGCACCAACTGGCGGCGGTTCAGGGAATGATGGCGCGGCTGCACGCTCACTCCTTGAGCGATTCGACGGCCTTGCCGTCCAGCACCGCATGGGCGCGCTCGCGGTCGATGTCGCCCTCCCACGCGGCCACGGCCACCGTGGCCACGCAGTTGCCGATCAGGTTGCCCAGGGCCCGGGCAATGCCCATGAACCAGTCCACCGACAGCACCAGCACCAGCCCGATGGCCGGGATGGCCGGAATCGCCTGCAGCGTGGCCGCCAGCACCACGATGGCCGAGCCCGGCACCCCGTGCGCGCCCTTGGAGGTGACCAGCGATATCGCCAAAATGGTCAGCAGGTCGGCCATCGAGATCGGCGTGTTGGTCGCCTGCGCAATGAACACCGCCGCCAGCGTGATGTAGATCGAAAACGCGTCGAGGTTGAACGAATAGCCCGTGGGGATCACCAGCCCCACCGTCGAATCGCGAATGCCCATGTGCTTGAGCTTGGCCATGATCTGCGGCAGCACGCTGTCCGACGAAGTGGTGGCAAACACCACCGCCAGCTCTTCACGCAGGTAGCGCAGCAGCTTGAACAGGCTGAAGCCCGACACCCGCATGATGAGCCCGAGCACCACCACCACGAAGATCGCCACGGCCGCATAGAACAGCACCACCAGCATGCCCAGTTGCTTGAGCGAGCCGATGCCGTACTTGCCCACCGTGAACGCAATCGCACCCAGCACGCCCAGCGGCGCCAGCTTGATGATGATGCCCATGGTCTTGAACAGCACGTGCGACAGGTCTTCGATCAGCACCGTGACCCGCGCCCCGCGCTCACCCAGCATCGCCAGCGCACAGCCGAACACGATGGAGAACAGCAGCACCTGCAGCACATCGCCATTGGCAAACGCGCTGACCGCCGTGTTGGGTATCAGCTTGAGCAGAAAGTCGGTGAACCCCCCGCCCGTGAGCTTGCCCGCGTTCTCGACATAGGCGCCCATGGCCTTCGGGTCCAGCGCCTTGGGGTCCACATTCATGCCCACCCCGGGCTCGAAGATGAAGGCCAGCGCCAGGCCCAGCACCAGCGCCACGGTGGTCA
Organism: Acidovorax sp. LjRoot118; assembly: GCF_964253575.1. Taxonomy (NCBI): domain Bacteria; kingdom Pseudomonadati; phylum Pseudomonadota; class Betaproteobacteria; order Burkholderiales; family Comamonadaceae; genus Acidovorax; species Acidovorax sp. LjRoot118. The sequence goes on along the minus strand of NZ_CAXURB020000001.1, from coordinate 4,866,000 downwards.
CCACCTCGAAGTAGATCAGCGACTTGATGCCCACCCGGCCCACACGCTTCAAGTCCCCCGTGCCAGCGATGCCATGCACCACCACGCAGAACACGATCAGCGGGATCAGCATCTTGATCAGCTTGATGAAGCCATCGCCCAGGGGCTTGAGGGCCACGGCGGTATCGGGCCAGAGCAGGCCCACCACAACGCCGGCTATGAGGGCCAGGATCACCTGGCCAAAGAGGGATTTGAAAAACCGCGCCATGCCCTGTCTCCTTCAGTTGTTTCTTGAAAGCAAATCTTGCATACAAGAACTGTAGGCAAGTTGGGGCGTGGGCGTATGAGGGTATGCCCGTAGCGCTGTCGCCTTGAAGATGAAAAGGCTGTAGAGGCGTTTAGGATGGTGCTGACCGCAAACCTATAACGTGCATGGCTTGCGATTCGTTGATCAATTTTGTGCAATGCGGCGTCTTCATCTACTACTGTGCACAGTGAGGCGGATCTTGCAAAGTTGAGTGCTACGATCTAGATTGATCACTACTGGGAGTTTTACCGAGGGCTCGCATAAAACGGTTTTTGGTTTGCCTCGCTACTGGAATCCAATGACATCAACGATTTCGCCAAGTGACGTTTACGACAAGGATCTCAACTTCTTGTTCGGCTCAGGAGCATCGTTCGGGCTATTTCCAACACTTGCCTTGGGAATGCAGAAAGATGATGGGAAGCCTTGGTCATTGGAAGATCTTGCAAGTCACTTTGAAAACACGGGTGACGAGCGGCTCATTCCTCTTTTCATGCACTACTACCAAGCGTGCATCAATCCGGCTCAAAAATTCACTGTCGATTCGGCTCTGGGTGATGCAACCCGAGAGTGCGTCGTCGAGAACTACTCTATTTTCCTCAAGGTTGTTCTTCAGATTCTTCAGCATCGCAAAGCGCTGGAGAAGCGTTGCAACCTCTTCACAACGAACTATGACGGCTGTTTCCCGCTGGTCGCGGACAGAATTCTTGAAAAAGGCGACATCGATTTCGTGTTGAATGATGGAGCGCGAGGGTTCAGCCGACGCTTCCTCCAAGCGCGTAACTTCAACACCTTCGTGTGTCAGACCGGGATATTCGAACGCCACCAAACCAGCATTCCGCAAATCAACCTTGTGCATGTACATGGATCCGTCTACTGGAGGAAAGTTGGTGACCAAATAGTCGTGGAATATGAAGACGATGCTTTGGGCGGATTGTTGAGTGTTGCTGCGCTAAAAAAACTGCATCCGTTTTCGGCAGTGTTAGATAACAAGGCCGCCACACTTGCCAGCCTGCCATTCCCTGCGTTCACGAAAGCCGAGCGTGATGCCTTTTGGGTGGCGTACAAAAAACTGCCCATCGTTAACCCAACAAAATGGAAATTCCACGAAACAGTGTTCGAGGAGCATTACTATCAAATGCTGCGAATGCTTAGCTACGAGCTCGAAAAGCCAAACGCTGTCCTGATAACATTCGGCTTCTCATTCGCGGATGAACATATCCTTAACCTCGTTAAGAGGTCGTTGTCAAATCCACATCTGCAAGTTTTCGTCTGCTGCTATAGCGCAAGTACACGCGATTGGCTGAGCGAAGTGTTTCGAATTCATCAGAATGTACGCTGTCTTGCGCTCGAGGATGGTGTGATGGACTTCACCGCATTCAATGAGCGCGTCTTTTTCATTGACCCCCCGGTGTTGGCGACGGAGCCTCCTCCGACGGTCGTCGCAGAGGCCGCCACTGTGTTTCCTGCATCTAGCGGTGATGCAGTATGAGCATACAAGTTGGAGAGGTGATCGCGGTCAATGGGGTCAAGATCACACTCAAGATTGACGAGGACTCTAGCAAGGAGACGTTGTTCTACGCGGGCGAAAAGTATAAGGGCGTCTCGATTCGAGAGTACATCTCCATTCAACGCGGCTTCAGGAGTATTGTCTGTGTCGTAGAAGGCGAATATCTGGACGAAAGTCGTGTGGAGAGTGACGGTAAACGTGTAGGGTACATACGCAAGGTGGATGCTCGACCCATAGGCTACTTTCATAAAAACCAATTCCGACAAGGCATTAAGTACATGCCGATGATTCGCGATCCGGCGTTCCTGCTTCAGGAGGGTAAGATCGCGGAAATCTTCGGACGCTACGCTACGGGTTCGTTCACGGTGGGACGGATGCTCAAAGAAGACGTACCAATCAGCCTGCCATGGCAACGGCTCTTCAACAGCCACATCGGTATTTTCGGCAATACCGGTAGTGGAAAATCTAATACGCTTACAAAGCTATTCACAGTCCTCTTCGCGCAGAAGGCTGCAGCGATTGGGGAAAAAAGTAAATTCGTGATTCTCGACTTCAATGGCGAGTACACAACTGGCCAAATGGTTTCGGCCGATAAAAAAACTGTCTACAAACTATCGACTCAAGGAAACGGTGCTGCCGGTGCCCAAGGGGATCGCTTTCCTCTCCGCGAAAATGAGTTTTGGAGCGCGGAGACATTATCGCTGCTCTTTCAAGCGACTCAGAACACTCAAAGACCATTTCTCAATCGAATGATTCAAGGTCGGCGACGATATCAAGCCAACGAACATTCACTTTCTGCCTACGCAAAGTTGAAGTTCCGAGATGCGTTCTGTGCTGGCGAGTGCAGACCCGCCACCCTTGACCTCATGCGTAGCATCGCACGGCTTTTAGCCTTTGAGCCACTAGTCACTCTGCTTAGAGGCATCTCGTGGCACTCCACCCAAAAACGATTTATGAGCTCCGGCGCTTACTTCGGCACCGATGGGATGGCTTACGCAGTACATCTCGCGCCCACGATTGATAGCATCGATGCGTCGGCACTGGACGCATTTGATCAACTCATTCTTAGAGCAAACCTTCAACTCATCGGTGACCTCAATAGCGGCCATGTCCAGTTCGAGCACATTCAGCCGTTGCTCAAGCGGATTGAATCCTCGCTCAGCAGCTTGCGCAAGGTTTTAACGATCAGCGACATCCAGCCAGTCGAAAGACTGATGACTGTTATTTCCTTGAGGCGGTGCAATGCAGAGGCGAAGAAGGTGCTGCCTCTACTGCTCGCAAAACACTATTACAACGATCACAGACAAACGGTTGCTCATCCGCCGAACAAGACTGTCCATCTCATCATCGACGAAGCCCACAACATCCTTTCGGAGCAGTCCTCGCGCGAACATGAGAGTTGGAAAGACTACCGGCTTGAGTTGTTTGAAGAGATCATCAAGGAGGGGCGGAAGTTTGGCGTATTTGTCACGATTTCTAGTCAACGACCGGCGGACATTTCGCCTACAATCGTCTCACAGTTACATAATTTCTTTATTCATCGCCTAGTCAATGAGCGTGACCTATTTTTAATTGACAATACCATCAGCACACTGGATAGCCTCTCCCGCGGCCTTATTCCTAGCTTGGCCCAGGGTTGCTGTGTTGTCACCGGCACCTCGTTTGAACTTCCCATGATTCTTCAGATCGATCGCCTCGAGAGAGCAAAGCAACCAGATAGCGAGGATGTCAATCTAGAAGCACTCTGGTCGTAGAGGTGCTGCGAGCAAAATCATCATGTATTGCGATAAAATGTAGCGTTACTAAATGTGCATGTCATCGTGACATCGAACGGTGGTTTGCCATAAATAGCATGGCGGTGAAATTTTACGCGTCTGCGCTCTTGGAACTGGCATTAAAAATAATTGAGCAGGAGTGTTCTGTCTTTACCTATTGCGCAGTAAAATTTTGCTGTCACCCGCCCCATGCCATATTGGTCATCGCAGGCCATTGTTCTCCATTTTTGTTGAGCGTTTAGGCTCCATTGGTCCTTTCAGCTTGCTCTTACGGAGGTGGTCTCGGCATTCTTCGTAACCATCGCTTGCGGCATAGCACATGCTTTGGCATAGAGTATTCAATTTGCAACTAAGTAGGGGGAGTGATGGGAGCAAAAAGCGAGCGCAGTCAGCGTACAACTATGGCTGTCGCGAAGCCGAGTGCGTCGAAGGGATCAAAGGTAAAGGTCCTTGCGCAGGCTGAGACTGACGCCGAAGAAAAGTGGCTGCAACACTGCAATGAGCAAGCTCTGCAATTGATCGAGCGGCAGGGGCGCAGCAATCTTGGATTGGTGCCTTTCGTCGGTGCCGGCGTGTCTATGGCGTTTGGATACAGCAATTGGTACAATCTTTTATTAGGCAATGCCCCGCCAGACGCCATGCCTAGCATTAAGGCACTGCTGGACAAAGACGACTATGAAGGTGCTGCTGAAAGACTGCTAAAGGCGCTTGGTCCCGACGGATTTCAGAATATGGTTGCCGTTGCCGCCGGTGATCGCGCCATCGACGAACGCCGTTTGCGTACCGGTAGCTTGGCGCTGATGACATTACTAGGCCCAGGGCCAGTTATCACAACAAACTTTGACCGCGTGCTGGAATCGGCGTTTAAGGTCAACAGCCGTCAGTTTGACTCCGTCGTCTCCGGTCCCCGTCCCGATCTCATCGTCGATGCGCTGCACGGCAATCGTCATGTACTTATCAAGTTGCATGGCGACTGGCAAGATCGCGTCGGTCGCACTTTCACCAAGTCAGATTATGATGCTAATTACGTTACCGATGAGTCGGAGCAAAAACGCACGCTGCTTGACAGCGTATTAACGCTTTTGTTTAGCAGTCGGTCATTTCTTTTCGTCGGTGCAAGCCTTAATTCTGATCGCACAGTTGAGGTGCTTCGTAAGGTCCACGCGGACGTGGCAGGCGTCCGGCACTACGCAATTTTGTCAGTCCCTAGAAATAAGAAACTTCTGCGCCAGAAAGAAGTGCAACTACGCAAGCTCGGTATCATGCCTTTGTGGTATCGTGCGACTAGCCCAAATGATCATGACTCACAGGTCCAGCGTTTGATGGAACAGATCGTCGAGCGAATTTCGGTGCGAAACATTGTCGCGATTCCTACATCTGATAATGCGGGTGCCAAGGCTCTGCGGCGCAAGCGTTTTCCAGCCAAGTTAGTCCCTGCTCTTAGCGAGTTGGATGGCCACTTTAGCCGAGTCGTGAATCTGATCCATGATGGCCGGCTCAACTTCTTCTTGGGTTCGGGTTCGCTTTGGCCGACAAAACTCATGGCAAACGATTTCTATAATGGACTGGCCGTTACTTTCGAATGTGAAGCGCTTAAAGACAGGCGCAGCGCGTTGACGCAGCACATTCTTGACCGTTACGGTAGAGACACTCTTGAAGCAGAAATCGACAAGACTCTAGATCCTTCTGAGCTGCAACCGCGCGAGGCTCACGAACTATTCGGTGCATGGGCCGCGTTGAGGACGGCTCAGGGCGGCCGCGTGCCCTGGCCCTGGGTCTTCACCACCAACTATGATGACCTCTTGGAGCAGGTGCTGCGGGCTGATAAGGTGCCACACCATATTTTTGTCTATCAAGCTGATGGCGAGTGGAAGGGAAGATTTTGCCACCAGCGCCCGGATGGCAGTCTGCGCTGCATTGACCAGCCTGATAGCATTGTCTCGCTTGACGAAGGGCTTGTTGTTGTTAAGCTCAACGGCGGCAAGGTGCCTGGCCTAGTTCGCAGTTACGTCAGTACTGCGGTCGACTATGTGCAACTCGCCGCGCGTATTCCTGCTGTATTGCCCGAAGTCATGCGCCGACGCTTACAAGACTGTCCAATGCTTTTCATGGGGCATAGCCTATCTGAGCCAGACGTAGAAGCGCTGATCCGTTATGCCCATTTAGAGCGACGCGGCGCTCGCTCCTGGGATGTTGTCACGAGCGACAGCATGTCCGTCGATTACTGGCTTGAGTGTGGAGTGGTGCTCATCCAACAGAAAGTCCATCTCTACGTTCAGGAGCTTTACCGAAGGCTCACTGCCGCACGCGGCCGAAGTGGCGCGTAGCGGATGGGATTTGGCAAGTGCTGGGCTTCGGTGCAATCACCGACTGGCCCTTGGTACCAGCGGTTCACTGTCTTTAGAGGGCACGGGCCCGGGCGCTTTGACCATTATTGGGGGGCATGGTGTCCGGCAACGAAAACTTGGCCCGGCACGATATTTGACCCCGCGCTGGTGCGTGAGGTGGCTAGTTTCCTGGCCTGCCTGCCTCCCACAGGAATTTGCCAAGCGCTATGCCCCCGAGGACATGGATGCCGCCACATCTACCCAAGACCTGGGTGCGCGATGGTGCGTAGGGGCTCGACTGCATCCTCATGCATTGCGAGCCGCTCAGGACCTTCTGCCGCGACATGGCCGCGAAGGGGCACGAGGTGTTCCACTGGCTCTCCTGCCCCTACGATGCTCAGCACGACCGAGTAGCCGGTGGTCGGTGCGCAGGCTAGGCTTTGGGATTCGGCCTGGAGCCGATTGTGCAACACAGAATGAGAGGGTGATCGATGATGTCCCGCAGAAAGCCCGACCCGCTTGAAACCGTGGTGCGTTTCGTGTGCGGCGCTTTGGCAGGCGCACTGGTCGGCTTCTGGATAGGCGTTCGGCTCGACCTGTCGGGATTCTTGGCCATGCTTGGCATCACCATGGTCTTCTGCATGGTGTTCGCAGTCTGTGCGGTGCGCTATGGCGATGGTTTCTGGTACAGCCTATTGAAATGAAGGGGCTGCTGGGTGCGGACCATTTAGCCCACCTTAACCTTGCAGCGCTATGCCCACCGGGGCTCTCTAGATACCGCAAAGAAAAAGGCCACGCCCTGTGAGGGGCGCGGCCTTTTCCATGTGACGGCCCGTCAGGCGGGTCAATCACTCGATCACTCAATCAATACCCCAACGTCTTCCCATCCGGATTCCGCGGATCCGAGTACCCATAAAGCGCTCCGCCACGCAGCTGAATCGTCTGCGTGCGGCCCGTCGATGGCTTCACAGCGATGTTGTGGCCGCGCTGCTTGAGCAGTGCCAGGGTGTCGGGCGACAAACCCTTTTCCACGCGCAGTTCATCAGGCGTCCACTGGTGGTGCACGCGCGGTGCGGCGGTGGCTTCGGCGGGGTTCATTCCGAAGTAATCGTGTTCACCAACGTCTGCAGCACCACAGTGAGGCAACACCCTCGGGTACGGCAGCCACTTTGGCCACAATGACGGGCAGGCGTTGGGGCTGGCTTGCAAGCCCGTCCAGGCCTCATACAGCAAAGGAAAGAAAAACCTCCATGGGAATGGCCAGCTGTTTGCCTCGGTATCCCCTGAAGACCTTCTGCGCTTCCAGGCCGATCCTTCCAAATGGCAGGAGTACCTGCACTCCGAAGCCGATGACCCGCCAGGCTGGTTCGATGTGGAGACGGCTTGCCACGCCAATGCTGTGTGGTGACCCTATGGCGCGTATTTCGGTCGCTGCTGGTCAGCCGCGCAGGAAGTCGTCTCTGGCACCTTTTGTTGAAACACGCACACGCCCGATGACTGGCTTTTGGCCTGGTACATTGCGGTGTCTGCGGCGCGCAGGTATTCGTCCACCGTCGCCAGCCTGGATGCACTACTGACAAGTCCAATACTCGCGCCACTGATCACGGTGTGTTCGCCGACCACATAAGGCGCTGCGAGGGCGGCGGCGATCTGTTGAGCGCGGTTGTTGGCCTCAGCGGGATCAATGGACTCCAACAGCACATTGAATTCGTCGCCACCCATGCGGGCGACCAGATCAACCGCCCGCACGCAGGATTCGAGCCGCCGCGCCACCTGCTGCAACAGCCGGTCGCCCACATGGTGCCCGTAGTTGTCATTGACGGCTTTGAACCCGTTGAGATCCAGCAGCAGCACGGCGAACATGGTGGCTCCATCGCGTGTGGGCACGCCATCACCATTCGCAGCCTCGTTCTGGTGCAGCGCCATGAGATTCGCGAGGCGATCGCGGAACAACGGCCGGCCGGGCAAGCTGGTCAGCGCATCGTAGGAACTGCCACGGTCAGCCAGATCGCTCAACGAGCCCGCCATGCGCACCGCAACGCCGTCTTCAAACTCGGCAAGCCCGCGCCAATTGACCCACACCAGCCGTCCATCCGCGTGGAACGCGCGGAAATCCACCGAAAAGTTCGGGCTGTTCCCCGACAGATGCCTGCGGTAGGCCGCCTGCACGCGCGCGCGATCTTCGGGATCGATGAGTTGCCCCAGAAAGCTCCAGCCGCCGTCGTGTACAAGATCGCCGCTACCCAGCCCGACGATCTGGTGAAAGCGCCCGGACACATGCAGGGCGTCAGTTCGCAAGTCCCAGTACCAGATGCCGTCATTGGATCCAAGGGTCGCCAGCGAATAGCGGTTTTCGGAGCGCAACAACTCAAGTTCGGTGTTCTTCTGCTGGGTGACGTCGATCATCAGGCCGATCATGCGGTTCGGCCGCCCCGGCTCGACCACTGCGCGGCACAGGTCGCGCACCCACACCACCTTGCCGGATTTTGCAATCAGCCGATAACTCATCTCGTAGGCATAGCTGTGCGTCGCGTTGTAGGCGGCATCATCGATAAGCACGGCCTGCGCGAGATCATCGGGATGCACATGCGCCCGCCAAAAGCCCGGGTCAGACCGCCACTCCTCCACGGAGAAACCGAACAAGCGTTCGACCTGCGGGCTAAGGAAAGTATTGCCCACGCCGATTTCAGCCTCCCAAACTACGCCATCAATGGTTTCCAGTAAGCGCAAAAAGCGCTGGCGAATCTCCACCAGCACCTGCTCGGTGACCTCGGTGATCTCGATCAGGACACCCTGGCGGCTGATCACCCGCTCCGCTGCATCCGTCTCCGGGTGGAGTTTCAGACGCACCCAGCGATAGCTCGCGTCGGCAAATCGCAACCGGAACACCGGCATGCCCGAGCGCATGGTGCCAATGTCGCCGGGATGCACAAATTCAAGCAGAGACCTGCCGAGCGCTGCCTCCACCGAATGGCCGGTGAGCGTTGTCCACGCCGGGTTCAGGTAAGTGATCTCCCACAGCGCATTGGTCTGCACCACCGCCTCGGGTAGCAGTTGCAGCAGTTTTGCGGACGGCGTGAGAGTGGCAGGCATGCGGGGCTGTCGCAAAGGGAGTCAGGTGAAACCAACGGATAGGATAATCAACCACACCAGATCCAAGTATGGCAGGGGTTTTGGGCAGGCTCGTGCCATAAACCTGAAGCTCTCCGGCTTTTTGCCGATGCTGGCCATCACCATGGGCTTCTGCCTGGTGTTTGCGTTCTGCGCAGTCCGCTACGGCGATGATTTTTGGGCCAGTGTGTTGAGGCGATAGACCCGGCACAGGCACAACAATGACAAAGGCCACGCCCCTCACAGGGCGCGGCCTTTGTTCGTTGGTGCCTTGTTGGGTGAGCTATGGATCAACCATGACGGGCCTGCGGAGCGGGCAAGTCAGGCCGTGCATCAATACCCCAACGTCTTCCCATCCGGATTGCGCGGATCCGAGTACCCATACAACGCCCCGCCACGCAACTGAATCGTCTGCGTACGCCCCATCGACGGCTTCACCGCGATGTTGTGGCCGCGCTGCTTGAGCAGTGCCAGCGTGTCGGGCGACAGACCCTTTTCCACGCGCAGCTCATCGGGTGTCCACTGGTGGTGCACGCGCGGTGCAGCAGCGGCTTCGGCGGGGTTCATGCCGAAGTCAATCGTGTTCACCACCGTTTGCAGCACCGTGGTGATGATGCGCGCGCCGCCGGGGCTGCCGGTTACCAGGGTGGGCTTGCCGTCCTTCAAGACCAGGGTGGGGGTCATGGACGACAGGGGGCGCTTCTTGGCGGCCACGGCGTTGGCGTCGCCGCCGACCAGGCCGTAGGCATTGGCCACGCCGGGCTTGGCCGAGAAGTCGTCCATCTCGTTGTTGAGCATGATGCCCGTGCCCTTGGCGACGATGCCGCTGCCGAAGTTGGTGTTCAGCGTGTAGGTCACGGCCACGGCGTTGCCGGCCTTGTCCACCACCGAGTAGTGGGTGGTCTGGTCGCTTTCGTACGGCTGGGGCTGGCCGGGCTTGATGCTCTTGCCGCTGCGTGCGGTGTTGCCATCAATGCCCTTGGCCAGCGACTCGGCGTAGCGCTTGGAGGTCAGGCCCTTGAGCGGGATCTTCACGAAGTCCGGGTCGCCCAGGTACTCGGAGCGGTCGGCGTACGCCAGCTTCATGCTCTCGGCCATGTAGTGGATGGTCTGGGCGCTGTTGGGGCCCCACTGGGCCAGGGGCAGGGGCTCCAGCATGTTCAAGATCTGCACCAGGTGCGGGCCGCCGGAGGAGGGTGGCGGCATGGTCACGATCTCATAGCCGCGGTAGGTGCCGCGGGTGGGCACGCGCTCGGCCACCTTGTATTCGCGCAGGTCCTGCAGCGTGAGGGCGCCGGCGTGCGGCGCCATCTCGGCAGCGATCTTCTGGGCGATCTCGCCTTCGTAGAACGCCTTGGCACCCTGCTGGCCGATCAGGCGCATCGACTGGGCCAGGTCTTTCTGCACCAGGGCGTCGCCCACCTTCAGGGGCGCGCCGTTCTTCCAGAAGATGGCCTGGGTGGCGGGCCACTTGCCCATGTTCTTCTTTTCCTGGTCCAGTATCTTGGCCAGGGTCTCGCTCACCGGGAAGCCCTTGTCGGCCAGCTCGATGGCGGGGGCAATCACGCGCGATAGTGGCAGGGTGCCCCAGGTCTTGAGCGCATGCTCCATGCCGGCCACGGTGCCGGGCACGCCCACGGCGTAGTGGGTGAACAGCGACTTGCCGTCCACCACATTGCCCTTGGCGTCGAGGTACATGTCGCGCGTGGCCTTGTTGGGCGCCACTTCGCGGAAGTCCAGGGCCACGCTCTTGCCGGTCTTGGCGTCGTGCACCATCATGAAACCGCCGCCGCCCAGGTTACCCGCATTGGGCAGGGCCACGGCCAGCGCGAAGCCGACGGCCACGGCCGCGTCCACCGCGTTGCCGCCGGCCTTGAGGATGTCCAGGCCGATCTGCGAGGCCAGCTCCTGCTCGGTGGCAACCATGCCGTTGCGCGCCACCACGGGGTGGAACACGTCCATGTCGAAGTCATAGGCGGCGCTGGCGGCCTGTGCCGCTGCGGTCTGCTGCACGGCGGCCACTGGCGGGGCCGAAGCCGTAACGGCTGGGGTGGTGCTGCCGCAGGCGGTCAGGCTGGCCAGGGCCAGTGCGACGCTGCTGGCCAGCAAGGTGTGGCGGATGCTCATTGGTAGGTGCTCCTCTGTTATTGATCTTTATGTCTATCCGGGTCTTGGAATGACAAACGGGCGCACTCCTTTTGGAATGCGCCCGCAGCAAGTGTAGGACTGGCACGCATGGCGCGCCTGTACTGGCTTATGCCAATCAGATACTCACGCCATGCAAGGCAGGTATCGGTGGCTCAGGCCAGCAAGTCTTTCAGCGTGCGCGCAATCACCTTGGTCGCACGGCGCAGGTCTTCCAGGTCCAGGCGCTCGTCGGCGCGCTTGGCGTGCGATTCGAGCACGGTGCGTGGGCCGGCGCCGTAGATCACGCCGGGGATGCCGCGCTCCACGTACAGGCGCACGTCGGTGTACAGGGGCGTGCCCAGGGCGGGCACTGGCTCGCCCAGCAGCTCTTGCGCGTGCTTCTGGATGGCATCGACCAGGGGCTTGTTGCCGGCCAGCGGCGTCATGGCGTTGGCCAGCAGCAGGCGGCGGATGTCCACCGAGATGCCGGCGCGCTCAGCCGCTGCCTGCTCGATCACGCGGCGGATGTTGGCTTCCACCTCCACCGGGTTCTCTTCGGGGATCATGCGGCGGTCGAGCTTGAACGTAACCTTGCCGGGCACCACGTTGGTGTTGGTGCCACCTTCGATGCGGCCCACGTTCAGGTAGGGATGCTTGATGCCTGCGACGTTGGAGGTGACCTTCAGGTATTCCTGGTTCTGCGCGTACAGCGCGTTCAGGATGTGCACGGCGCCCTGCAGTGCGTCCACGCCGGTGTGGGGCACGGCGGCATGGGCCATCTTGCCGTGCACCGTTATCTCCATCTGCAGGCAGCCGTTGTGGGCGGTGACCACTTCGTACGAGAAGCCGGCCGCTATCATCAGGTCGGGCTTGGTCAGGTTGTTCTTGAGCAGCCAGCCCGGGCCGAGTTCGCCACCAAACTCTTCGTCGTAGGTGAAGTGCAGTTCCACCGCGCCATGCGTTGGCTTGGCCACGGCTTCGAGCGCGCGCAGCGCGAAGGTGAAGCTGGCGAAGTCGCTCTTGCTCACGGCGGTGGCGCGCCCGTACATCTTGCCGTCCACGATCTCGGCGCCGTAGGGGTCGTGCGTCCAGCCTTCGCCGGGGGGCACCACGTCGCCGTGGGCGTTGAGGGCGATGGTCGGGCCCTTGCCCTCAGTGCCGAACTTGCGGCGCACGATCAGGTTGGTGATCGACTCCATGCCGTAGGCCAGCACCTCGCCGGATGGCACGGCGTGCTTTTCGGCCTCGTAGCCAAAGTCACGGAGCAGCTCGGCCGTGCGCTCGGCGTGGGGCGCGTTGTTGCCTGGGGGCGTGTCGGTGGGCACGCGCACCAGCGCCTGCATGAAGCGCACTTCCTCGTCGAAGTGCTGGTCGATCCACGCATCCAGGGCGCTGTAGGTGGAGGTCAGTGGAGCGGTGGTGGCGGTCATGCGGGGGTTTCCTCGGCGATCTGGTTCAGTACATGCGTGAAGGCGTCCACGGCCAGCTGCATGTCGTTGTTGGTGGTGGATTCGAGCGGGTTGTGGCTGATGCCGGCGTTGAGCCCGCGCACAAAGAGCATGGCCTGGGGCATGATTTCGTGCAGCTTCATCGCGTCATGCCCGGCGCCGCTGGGCATGCGGAACACGGGCACGCCCAGGGCGTCCACGGCGCGCTCCCAGCGGTGTTGCCAGGCGGCGGCGCTGGGGGCGGCGGCGGCGCGCATCGATTCTTCCAGCGTGTAGCGCATGCCGCGGCGCGCGGCGATCTGGCCCAGCTGGTCGAGCACGTCTTTCACCAGCGCATCGCGCTGCGGGTCGGTGGGGGCGCGCAGGTCCAGGCTGAACTGGCAGCGGCCCGGCACCACGTTGATGGAGCCGCCGGGCACGTTCAGCAGGCCGATGGTGCCCACCGAGTCGCCGTCCTTGGCGGCGCGCTGCTCGATGTACAGGGCCAGCTCGGCCACGGCCACGGCGGCGTCGCGGCGGCGGTCCATGGGGGTGGTGCCGGCGTGGCTGGCCATGCCGATCATCTCGCCCACATAGCGCACGCCGCCGTTGATGGAGGTGACCACGCCCAGCGGCAGGTCCAGCTCGTTGAGCACCGGGCCCTGTTCGATGTGCACCTCGATGAAGCCGAGGTACTGCGCGGCGTCGCGCTGCAGCTTGGGGATATCGGCGATGCACAGGCCGGCATGCTCCATGGCGGCGCGCATGGTGACGCCGTCGGCGTCCTTCTGGTCCAGCCAGGCGGGGTTGAAATGGCCGATGAGCGCGCCCGAGCCGAGGAAGGTGGCCTTGTAGCGCTGGCCCTCTTCTTCTGCGAAGCCGATGACCTCGATGCCGAAGGGCAGGCGCCTGCCGGCGCGGTGCAGCTCGCGCACGCAGGCCATGGGCACGAAGATGCCCAGGCGCCCGTCGTACTTGCCGCCGTTGCGCACCGTGTCGTAGTGCGAGCCGGTCATCAGGTACTTGCCTTGCGCTGCACCGGGGGCAGGGTGGTAGCGGCCCACCACGTTGCCCACGGCGTCGACCTCGACCTCGTCGAACCCGCAGTCGCGCATCCAGTGGCTGATGCGCTGGGCGCAGGCGCGGTGCGCGTCGGTCAGGTAGGTGACGGTGAGCTGGCCCTTCTCGGCAAAGCCGGGGTCCGAGTGCTGGGCCAGGGTCTCCTGCCAGTCCCACACGTCGTTGCCCAGCGCGGGCTCGGCGCCGAACTTGTCGTTCAGGCGGATCTCGGCGATGCGGTGGATGTTGCGCAGCGCCTCGGCCAGCTCGAAGTCGGTGTGGTTGTCGAGCCGGCGCGCAAAGGTGGCGATGATCTCCTGGCGTGGCAGGCCCGCGCCGCGCGGCCCGCGCACCGCCAGGATGAAGGGGAAGCCGAAGCGCGTGTTGTAGTCGGCATTGAGCTGCTGGATGCGCGCGAACTCCTCGGGCGTGCACTGGGCCAGGCCCGCCTTGCTCTGCTCGTTGGTCGACTCGGCCGTGAGGCTGTTGGCCACCATGGCTTTGCCCGCGAGCTCGGGGTGGGCGCGGATCAGCGCCAGCTGTGCAGCCTGCGGCGCTGTGCGCACCGCCTGGGCCAGCGCGTGGCGCAGGTGCGCCAGCGAGCGGAAGGGGCGCTGCGCAAGGGCCTGCTCGGCGATCCACGGCGAGTGCTCGTACACGCCGTCCAGCCATTGCAGGGCGTCGGCCGGGGTGGCCGCGTTGAGTTGGTCAAGGGTGAGTGCCATGGTGGTCAGGCCTTGGTGGTGACAGTGGTGTCGTTGAAGGGGTGCACCTGGGCCCAGTGCCGCGCGATGTCCACGCGGCGTGCCACCCACACCTTGTCGTGCTGGGCGATGTGGTCCAGAAAGCGTTGCAGCGCCGTGATGCGGCCGGGGCGGCCCAGCAGGCGGCAGTGCATGCCGATGCTCATCATCTTGGGCGCGTTGTCGCCAGCGGGGTCGCCTTCGGCGTACAGGGCGTCGAAGGTGTCCTTGAGGTACTGGTAGAACGGGTCGGCGTGCGAGAAGCCCTGGGGCAGGGCAAAGCGCATGTCGTTGCAGTCCAGCGTGTAGGGCACGATGAGCTGCGGCGCCACGCTGCCGTCGGTACGCTGCACCTTCATCCAGAAGGGCAGGTCGTCGCCGTAGTAGTCGCTGTCGTATTCGAAGCCGCCGAAGTCGGCCACCAGGCGGTGGGTGTTGGGGCTGTCGCGCCCGGTGTACCAGCCGGTGGCGCGCTGGCCGGTCATGCGCTCGATGATGGCCATGGCCTCGGCCATGTGAGCGCGCTCCACCTCTTCGGGGATGTGCTGGTAGTGGATCCACTTGAGGCCGTGGCAGGCGATCTCGTGGCCGGCCTGCACGAAGGCCTGGGTCAGCTCGGGGTGGCGCTGCAGCGCGCTCGACACGCCGAACACGGTGAGCGGCAGGTTGCGCTTGTCAAACTCGCGCAGGATGCGCCACACGCCGGCACGCGAGCCGTATTCGTAGATGCCCTCCATGCTCATGTGCCGCTCGGGGTAGCTGGCGGGGTTGAACATTTCCGACAGGAACTGCTCGGAGCCCGCGTCGCCATGCAAGGTGGCGTTTTCGCCGCCCTCTTCGTAGTTGAGCACGAACTGCACGGCAATGCGCGCCTGGCCGGGCCACTGCGCATGGGGCGGGTTGCGGCCGTAGCCGACGAGGTCGCGGGGGTAGGGCAGGGTGGAGTCGTAGGTCATGGTGTCAGTGGACTTGCGAAGCGGTGACGGGGGCGAGCGCCATGGCCAGGTCGCTGGCGGGGCGCTTGCGGTCGAAGGTCAGGCTGGCCTCGACATGTTCGAGGTGCGACTGCATGAGGGCCACGGCATGGTCTTCATCGCGCGCGGCCAGGGCCGTCACGATCTCGCCATGCTCTTCGTGCGAATGCTCGGCGGCGCTGGCCGACTGGTACATCAGCGTGATCAGCGCGCAGCGCGAGATCAGGTCGCCCAGCAGGTGGGCCAGCACCTCGTTGCCCATGAGCTCGGCCATGCGCACGTGAAAGTCGCCCAGCAGCTCGGTGCGGCTGCTGGCATCGGCCGTGCCCATGGCCGCCTTCTCGCTGGCCACGTGGGCGCGCAGGGCCTTGATCTTGGCGGGCGTGACGCTGCGCACGAAGGCGCGGGTCATCTCGGTTTCGAGCATGCGGCGCACGGCGAACACCTGGCGTGCCTCTTCGACCGAGGGGGTGGAGACGAAGGCGCCGCGCGCGGGCTCCAGCGTGACCAGCTTGTTCTGCGCCATCTGGAACAGCGCCTGGCGCACCAGCGTGCGCGAGACGCCAAAATGGTCGGCAAGCTTCTGCTCGGCGAGCTTGGTGCCCGGCTGCAGGCGGTGTTCAACGATGGCGCGGGTCAACGCCTCGACGATGGCACTGGTGGATGAAGATTCCATGGCGACATGATAGGAGGATTGGCCAAAAGTGTATACACTTTTAGTCTACAGGTCGCATTTTTACGGCCTCCATCCTTCAGGAGATTCCCTATGGGCTTGAGCACACATGTTCTGGACACGATGCACGGCTGCCCTGCTGCCGGCATGGAAGTGGCCCTGTATTCCACCCACGGCGACGCCGCCACCTTGCTGCAGCGCCTGGTGCTCAACCACGATGGCCGCACCGATGCGCCGCTGTTCGACAACGCCAGCGTGCGTGCCGGCACCTACCGGCTGCGCTTTGACGTGGCGGGGTACTTCAAGGCCAAAGGCGTCACTTTGCCCGAGCCGAACTTTCTGAACCAGGTGAGCCTGGACTTCGGCATTGCGCACGAAGACCAGCACTACCACGTGCCGCTGCTGGTGAGCCCGTGGAGCTACTCGACGTACAGGGGCTCTTAGAGCTGGCCTTCGGTGAGGGTATCGAGTTGGAACTTGCCGCTCTTGTCCCACAGCCAGGTCTCGGTGTAGGTCACCTTGCCCATGCGGGTGGGCACCGGGAAGGGGGCGGCGGCGCGGATGGTGCGCTCGATCTCCTTGACCACCTCGGGCGCATGGCGCGGGGCGCGCAGCCAGTTCACCCGCGTGACCTTGCCGGTGCGGTCGATGTCCACCTCGATCACGCCGATGGCGTACAGCTGGGGTTGCAGCTTGCCCTTGAAGATGCGCTCGGCGTTCATGCCGTAGAGGTGGGTGGCGCCGTCCTGCCGGTAGGCGCGGGGCGTGGCGGCCGCCGAGGGGCGGGCCGAGCCCGCGGTGGCCGGCACCGGGCCCTTCACGCCCTGGATGTCGGTACTGGTGGGAGGGCGGCTCTCTGGCGTGGCTGGTGCGGGTGTGGATTCGGGCGCAGACTTGCAGGAAGCGACCAAGGCGCCAACAGCGGCCATGATGCCCGCCAGCAGCCAGTGGCGGCCTTTGCCGGGGCGTTGATTGGGCGGGGTATCGGGCATGGTGGGCTGGTGGTGTAACGAAAGGACGGCGGCAGTGGAGAACTTGCTTTTGTTGCTGGAAGGCCTTGCGGCCGAACCGGCGTGTCTGGTGACAGTGGAGTCTACCCAAGGCTCCGTGCCGCGTGAATCGGGCGCGTGGATGGCCGTGTTCGCAGGCAGGTTGGTGGGCACCATCGGCGGCGGCCACCTGGAGCACCAGGCCATCGCCGAGGCGCGCCGCCGCCTGGCGGACCCCAGCGCCGCGAACGACCCGGCACCGATGCGCTTTGCCCTGGGCCCGGCGCTCGGCCAGTGCTGCGGTGGCGTGGTGTACCTCGAATTCGAATGTGTGGCCGCGCAGGACGCACCGGTCCTGGCCCGGCGCCTGACGGCCGATTTGCACCCGGTGGCGCTGTTCGGCGGCGGCCATGTGGGCCATGCCCTGGCGCGCACGCTGGCGCCGCTGCCCTTTGCGCTGACCTGGATCGACAGCCGTGACGGGATTTTCCCCGCCGCGCTGCCGCCCAACGTGCACTGCGAACATTCCGAGCCCGTGCAGATGGCCATGACCGCGCTGGCACCCGGCTCGCGCGTGCTCATCATGAGCTTCAGCCACGCCGAAGACCTGGACGTGGTGGCCGCCTGCCTCAAGCGCCAGCGTGAGCGCGGCGACCTGCCGTTCATCGGGCTCATCGGCAGCAAGACCAAGTGGGCCACCTTCACCAGCCGGCTCACGGCGCGGGGCTTCAGCCCGCGCGAGCTGGCGCAGGTGACCTGCCCCATCGGCGTGCCGGGCATCCCCGGCAAGGAGCCCGAGGTGATTGCCGTGGCCGTGGCGGCACAGCTGTTGCAGTCGGTTGCCGCAGCCCAGGCTGTCGCAAATCCGCTGCAAGGGTATTCACAGGCCTGAAAGGCCGGCGACAGGACTGGAATCGGGAACAATTCCTGCATACACTTTCACACAGGATCTGAACCGGCCGTTTGGCGTGGTTCGGGGCCTTTGGGTCGCAGCGGTGCCCCGGCAGACATTGCCAAGGTGCGCGACCCCATCTTCTGCTCAGAGCGCCCGCAGTGGTGAGCAGGTTGTACAGCGGTGTGTTCCCCCCACGCCGCCAAGGTTGAGAAAAAATGGAAAACTACCTTCTCGACTGGGCCAACCTGCTGCTGCGCTGGGTCCATGTCATCACCGCCATCGCCTGGGTTGGCTCGTCGTTCTACTTCGTCTTTCTGGACAGCAGCCTCACGCCGCCCGAAGACGAGGACCTCAAGAAGCAGGGCGTGAGCGGCGAGCTCTGGGCCGTGCACGGCGGCGGGTTCTACCACCCGGTCAAGTTCGCCGTCTCCCCGCCCGAGCTGCCCAAGCACCTGCACTGGTTCTATTGGGAAAGCTACAGCACCTGGCTCAGCGGCTTTGCGCTGTTTACCCTGTCCTACCTGTGGAGCGCGGGCACCTACCTGATCGACAAGTCGCGCATGGACTGGGCTCCGCCCGCGGCCATTGGCGCGGCGCTGGCCTTTTTGGTGGTGTTCTGGCTGCTGTACGACGGCATCTGCCGCATCTTCGGGCAAAAGAAGAACGGCGACGCCATCGTCGGCGGGCTGGTGCTGGTGCTGGTGTGCATCGCCTCGTGGCTGGCCTGCCACCTGTTCGCCGGGCGTGCGGCCTTTTTGCTGGTGGGGGCGATGATCGCCACCTCGATGAGCGCCAACGTGTTCTTCTGGATCATCCCTGGCCAGCGCACCGTGGTGCGCCAGATCCGCACCGGGCAGAACGTGGACCCGATCCACGGCAAGCGCGGCAAGCAGCGCAGCGTGCACAACACCTATTTCACGCTGCCGGTGATCTTTGCGATGCTGAGCAACCACTACAGCTTTACCTGGAGCCACCCACAGAACTGGCTGGTGCTGATCATCATGATGTTTGCGGGCGCCGCCATCCGCCAGTTCTTCGTGATGCGCCACGGCTACAAGCTCGGCCGCAACCCGAACCCGCTGCCCTATGCGCTGGTGGGCGTGGTGGCCCTGGTCGGCGCGATTGTCTGGATGCGGCCCGCGCCGGTACCAGCGCCCGCGCCCGTGGCTGCCGCCAAGCCGGCGGCGGTGGCGGCCCCTGCGGCCTCCAGCGCCTCCACGGCTTCGCAGGCTGCGCCTGCTCCTGCGGCACCCGCTGCGGCCGGCGGGGGCAGCGACTTCGCTGCCGTGCAGACGGTGCTCGAACAACGCTGCTATTTGTGCCATGGCGCCCAGGTGCAGATGAAGAACATGCGCCTGGATTCACCGGCCCTGGTCAAGCAGCACGCCCAGGCGGTCTACCAGCAGGCCGTGGTGCAAAAGCTCATGCCCATGAACAATGCCACGCAGATGACCGACGCCGAGCGCGCGCTGATCGGCCGCTGGTTCCAGGACGGCGCGAAGGTGCCCTGATGCTGCGCTGATATCAGGCCGCCAGAACGCTTTGCAGAGCGCGCAGGGCGTTGTGCGGCGGCCCGGGCAGCTCGCCGCCGTGCAGCACCACGCCGGTGGATGCGAGCTTGGCCTCGTGCTTGGCCACGGCGGCCAGGTTGGCCACCTCTTCGGCATGGCGGTAGGTGCCGGGCTGTATGCGCACGGCGCCAATGGCCAGCGTGGTGCACGGAAAGAAGCGGCGCACGCCGTGGCGGTCTTCGGAGTGGATGCCGCCCATGGCACGCGCGCCGTCGTCGAACAGGGTCAGCGCCTCGCGCGCGAACTCGTCCACGATGTTCTTGCAGCGCTGCAGCCAGTTGCTGCTCTGGAAGATGAGCATGAAATCGTCGCCGCCCACATGGCCCACGAAGTCGCGCCGCGCGTCGCAGTGCGTGGTGGCCAGGCGCGCCACCAGGCGGATCATCTGGTCGCCGCGCCAGTAGCCGTAGTGGTCGTTGAAGGGCTTGAAGTTGTTCAGGTCCGCATAGCAGGCCACGAACTCGGTGCCGCTCTCCAGCAGGCGCTGCATGTGCATGCTGATGGGGATGTTGCCGGGCAGAAAGGTCAGCGGGTTGGCGTGGCGTGCGGCCTCGATGCGTGTCTCGGTCACCGCGCGCACCAGCTGGTCGCCGGTGCCCAGGCCCACGTAGCGGCCGTTGTCGGTGACGATGTAGCCATCGCTCAGGTAGCGCTGGTCCTGCGAGGTGAGGATGCCCACGAGCTGGTCCACGTCGCAGTCGAGCTCCACCACGCGCGGCGTGCTGTTGGCAAAGACGATGCAGGGCTTGCGGCCATGCACTTCGCGAAAGTACAGCGTGGCGTAGTGGTTCATGAACTGCTGGCGGTTGATCAACGCCACGGGGCGCGTTCCGTCCACCACGGCCAGCGCATGCAGGTCCACCCGCTCCTGCAGCAGGGCGGCCACCTCGTCGTTGCTGGTGGCCGGTGTCACGGTGGGTGCCTGCACCACCATCAGGCTGCGCAGAATGCCCGGGCGCGCCGTCTGGCCCAGGTGCGGCAGCACGGCGACGCGGCGGTCCTGCAGCACGTCGAGCGCGGGGCCGTCGATGGCCTCGCGCGGGGTGCGCGCCGGGCGCCCCAGCACCCAGCCCTGGCCGTAGGGGATGGCCAGGTCGCGCAGGGCGCGCAGGTCGTCGCGCGTCTCGATGCCCTCGGCGATCAGCGTGGTGCCGAACACGTCGGCGATGCCCTTGATGGCTTGCAGCATCTGCAGGTTCTCGGGGTGCTCGCTGATGTCGTGGATGAAATAGCGGTCGATCTTCACGAAGTCGGGCTTGACCTCGGACCACAGGCGCAGGCTGGAGCGCCCGTCGCCGAAATCGTCGAGCGCCAGGCGCGCGCCGCAGGCATGCACCTCGCGGATGGCCTCGCGCAGCGCGGGCATGTCGGTCACGCGCTCGTGCTCGGTGATCTCGAACACCAGCATGCGTGCGCTCACGCCGAAGGCGCGCACCGTCTCGCCCAGGCGGCGCTCGCCACAAAGGGCCACGGCATGCACCAATGCATCGGCGCTGATGTTCACGAACAGCCGTCCGGGCGCACCATGGTCGCCCCAGTCGCGCAGCGCCGTGAAAACGCACACCAGCTCGAAATCCAGCAGCAGGCCCTCGCGCCGCGCCAGGTCCAGCAGCACGTCGGGCGTGTGCAGGGCTGAGCCCTCGGGGCCGCGGATCAGGGCCTCATGGGCAAAGATGCTGCCTTCGCGCAGGTCCCCGAGCGGCTGGAACACGCAGTACAGGCCGCCACCGCGCATCAGCCGCGCCAGCGGTCCCGACCCCAGCCGTGCGGCGGGCGACAGCAGCGCGAGCATGCGGTCGAGACGTTCTTGCTTGGGGTGCGCCATGGTTGCAATTTGTCACTTCTAGGGGGTTCACCATACCGGGCGGGTGTGACATTTGCGTTACAGCGGCCCCGGGTTTACACCGGTCCGCCCGAGGCCACGCACAATGTGCACCATGCCCGACATCTCTCTTCCCCAACCCGGCCTGTTGCCTGATTTTCACACCGATCCGCGCGGCTTTCTGCGGGGCCTGTTCGACGTTGCCGTGCGCAGCGCCCAGCCCCTGCACGGCATGCGCGCCTGGCTGCCAGCGCCCCCGCGCGGGCGCACCCTGGTGCTGGGGGGCGGCAAGGCCGGTGGCGCCATGGCCCAGGCGCTCGAAGCCCTGTGGCCGCACGACGCGCCGCTGTCGGGCCTGGTGGTCACCCGCTACGGGCATGTGCCGCCGCGGCCCGAAGGCCTGGTGCAGCGCATCGAGGTGGTCGAGGCCGCGCACCCCGTGCCCGACGCCGCCGGCGAGGCCGCTGCCCAGCGCCTGCTGGATCTGACCGAGGGCCTCACCGCCGACGACCTGGTGCTGTGCCTGATCTCGGGCGGGGGCTCCTCGCTGCTCACCCTGCCGGGCGAGGGCCTCACGCTCGATGACAAGCAGCGCATCAACCGCGCGCTGCTCGAGAGCGGGGCCGACATCGCCGAGATGAACTGCGTGCGCAAGCACCTCTCGCGCATCAAGGGCGGGCGGCTGGCGGCGGCCTGCGCGCCAGCGCGCGTGGTCACGCTGACCATCAGCGACGTGCCGGGCGACGACCCTTCGGTCATCGCCAGCGGCCCCACCGTGCCCGATGCCACCACCTGCGCCGATGCGCTGGCCATCCTGGTGCGCTACGGCATCGAGGTGCCGCACCAGACCCTGCAGGCCCTGCGCGACGGTGCGCTGGAAACCCCCAAGCCCGGCGACGCCGTGTTCGAAGGCCATGCCGTGCACCTGGTGGCCACGCCCTGGCAGGCGCTGGAGGCCGCAGCTGCGGCGGCGCGCGCGGCGGGCGTGGATGCCGTCATCCTCTCGGACGAGATCGAAGGCGAGTCGCGCGACGTGGGCAAGGTGCATGCGGCCATGGCGCGCTCGGTGGCGCGCCGGGGCCAGCCGTTCACGAAGCCCTGCGTCATCCTCTCGGGTGGCGAAACCACGGTCACGGTGCGCCCGCGCGCGCCCGATGCCCCGCGCGGGCGTGGCGGTCGCGCCGGGGAGTTCTGCCTGGGGCTGGCCAAGGCGCTGCAGGGCGAGCCATCGGTCTGGGCCCTGGCGGCCGACACCGACGGCATCGACGGCGTGGAGAACAACGCGGGCGCCTTCGTGGTACCCGACACCTTGCACCGCGCCCACGCGGCGGGTGCCGACATCGAAGACGCCCTGCAGCGCAACGACGCCTGGGGCTACTTCGCGGCCCTGGGCGACCTGCTGGTCACCGGGCCCACGCACACCAATGTGAACGACTTCCGGGCGATCCTGGTGCTATAGCTCAAAACCTGTGGCGCACGCCCAGGCCAAAGCTGTTGCCGGTGGTGCGCGCCGTGATGCGGTCGTTCATCAGCATCGCGTAGAGGTCGGTGCGCTTGGATAGGAAGTGGTCGTAGCCCAGCGTGAAGGTCTTGCGCGACACATCGGTGGCCGTCATCTCGGTTTGGGCCCACGAGGCCAGCACCTTGCCAGTGCTGAACACCGGTACGGCCACGCCCAACTGCAGGGTCTTGGCCTTGTTGGTGGTGTTGTCGGCTTTGGCCTGGCCGTAGCTGGCGAAGGCCTTGACCACGGTGAAGTCGTAGGCGCCACCCAGCATCCAGTCGGCCTTGGTGGTGCCCAGGTAGGTGTTGGGCACGGCGGGGTTGCTGACCTGGTCGCGCTCATAGAAGCCGGTCAGCGTGAGCGGGCCGTTGAAGTACAGCGCGTTCAGGCCAATGTTCTTCTTGCCGTTGTCATTGGCGACCTCACCCACCTGGTAGTGCGCGTTCACGGTGAGCCCACCCATGCTCGGCGTGCTGTAGATGATTTCGTTGGACCAGCCCGTGTCCGACGGCGTGGTGGCCGTCCAGCCGGTGCCGTTGAACAGCGGCACGTTCATGTGCAGGATCAGCGGCGCGAAGGTGAACGAATCGCCCATCGGGTTCGACAGGATCGAGGGCAGGAAGTTGGGCGCCAGGCCCCGGCCCACGGTCACCGTGCCGAAGCCGCCCGACAGGCCCACGTTGGCATCGCGCGAGAAGAAGGTGTCGTTCACGAAGCGGCCCTGCACTCCGCTGTCCACCTTGATGAACGAGGTCAGCGCGAAGTTGGCCTTGAGGCCGCCGCCGAGGTCTTCGGTGCCCTTGACGCCGAACCACGAGGTGGTCATGCCACCGCTGTTGAGCACCGTGGCGCGGCCGGCATCACCCGCGTTGCGCAGGGAGCCGACGAACACGTCGGTCAGGCCCATGAGTTGCACTGAGCTCTGGGCGTGGGTGGCAGCAGTGGCGCACAGCAGGGCGCCACCGAGCGAGAGGGCAATCAGGTTTGTTTTCATTGTGTACTCCTGGGGTGAGGGGGCACCGGGTAGGCGGTGCTTCGGATGCAGTCCTGCTATGGGTGCACCTTGGTGCACGGGCGGGAGCAGCGGCGGGGACTTCGCAAGTTCCATGCCCCTGATGAACAAGTGCTTACAGAAAACGGACAGCCCCCTGGCGGGCAGGGACCAGGCATGCGGCATGCATGGCGCCGGTTTGATCTTGCTCAATGTGCCCGCTGCCCCGGCGCGGCACAGTTCGGGCCATGCTGCCCTCTTCGCTTCTTTCCCTGCCTGCACAGTTCCAGGTCGCTGCGGCCGGTGACGTGCTGCGGCACCGCCACCAGACGCTGGACACCGCAGTGCACCTGGAGCGCGGGCGTGTACTGCTCGGGGTGTGCGAGCGCGGCCAGATGCGCCACCAACTGGGTGTGGTGGAGGCGCCGTTCTGGCTTGACGCCGCCTCGGCGCTGCTGGGGGAGCCCTGCGCGGTGGACATGGTGGCGCAGACCCAGGTGCAGCTGCGCCATCTGCCGGTGGACGTGTTTCGCAGCCACTGCGAGGCGCTGCCCCCGGCAGCGCAGGCTCTGTTGCGCGACATGGCCACGGGCTACCTGCAGCAGTCGGGCCTGGCGGTGAGCCGCCTCGCGCAGGACGCCCAGGCGCGCTGCGCGCAGTGGCTGCTGCAGAACGCCGAGCCGGACACGGGCGGCGCCATGAGCGTCACCCTGCACCAGCGCAAGCGGCTCATTGCCGCGCAACTGGGCATCGCCCCCGAGACCTTCTCGCGCGTGATGCGCCACCTGCGCGAGCACGGCCTGGTGGCCGGCACCGGCAACGTGCTCAGGCTGCCCCAGCCGATGGCGCTGCAGTCGGTTGCAGGCGGCTGAGCCAGGACCGCTAACCCCCTGCTGGCGGCGCAGTCCATGAAACTGGCGCGCCGCAAAACCAGTGCTCCCGTGCAAGGGCCGCCCCGCCGCACCGGGAGCGTCCCCCTCCCGACTCGCGCAGCGAGTCGAGAGAGGGGTGAAGGCGCGAAGCGACTCATGGGGTGTTTTCTCTCAGGGTTTTTCCTTGGGGGCATGTGAGGGTTCCACCCAAGCCCCTACGGGCGGGTGCTGCGTATATTCGTTGGAAGCCCTGTTGTTTCCCACAGTTCCCATGCCCGCCTCCCTCATCGTCCGCACCTGCAGCACTCCCCACCGGGACAGCGCATGACGCCACCCGCGAACCCCGTCGCTGCCGCGCAAGAGCCTGCCTTGAGCCTGCCGGGCTCCCTGGTGCTGCGGCTGATGGCGGTGGCTGCGCTGGTGGTGGTGCTGGCGAGCGCGGCGTCGGTGTGGCTGGTCTCGCGTGCCGCAGGCCAGGAGGCCATGCGCCGCGTGGTCGGCCAGCAGACCGACGAGGTGGAGGTGGTGGCGCGGCTGTTGGCCAGCAAGATCGAGCAGAGCCAGAAGGTGCTGCGCACGGTGGCACAGGGCATCACGCCGGCCATGCTCGAATCGCCGTCGTCGCTGGACTGGCTGCTGCAGCAGGGCCTGCCTGCGGTGGGGTTCTTCGACGCCCTGCAGGTGGCCCGCAAGGATGGCGAGCTCCGACTCAACATCCGCGCGGGCCAGTTGATCAAGGCGGCCGACCTGGACCCGGCGGAGCGCGATGCCCTGCGCCGCACGCTGATCGATGGCAAACCCCAGGTGTCGGAGCTGATTGCCGGGCGCACCAGCAATGCGCGCATCCTGTTCACGCTGCCGTTGCACAGCGAGGAGGGCGCCGTGTTGGGCGTGGTCGCGGGGGCGCTCAGGCTGCAGTCGCAGGGCCTGCTGCCGCAGTCCATGGCGCTGCCGGCGCGCGATGACTCGCGCCTGGTGGTCTTCACCCGCGACGGCACCATCCTCTCGCACACCGACCCCGCGCGCATCATGGGCCAGGTGCGTGACGAGCCGGGCCTGGCCCCGGTGTTCGCCGAGTGGCTGCGCCGCGCGCAGCCCGTGGTCGGGCGTGGGGTCACCGAGGTGCAGCCCGACCACATCGTGAGCGTGGCCGGCATGCCGCTGCCGCAGTGGTTCGTGGCCCGGGTCAGCAATTCGCAGGCGCTGCTGGCGCCGCTGCAGGGTGCCCAGCGCGATGCCTGGTGGCTGGCCGCCGCAGTGATTGCCCTGGGCGTGCTGCTGCTGGCCACTGCCATGGCCTGGATGGCCCAGCCCCTGGCCCAGCTGTGCCGGGGCGCGCAGCAGCTGCTGCGCCACGATGCCCGGGGCGCCATCGAGTGGCCCGGTGGCCGGGGCGAGGTGGGCGCGCTGGTGCGGGTGTTCGACGGGCTGGCGCAGCAAAAGCGGCAGCAGGACCACCTGCACGCCCTGCTGCACGGGCAGTTCCAGGCCATCCTGCAGAACGCCTCGGTGGGCATCGTCATCACGCGCCATGGCGTGCTCGAAGTGGTGGGGCGGCAGGCCTGCCTGACGCTGGGCTACGCCGAGGGTGAACTGCAGGGCCGGCCGGCACGCACGCTGTATGGCTCTGACGCCGACTATGCCCGCCTGGGCGAGCGGGTGCAGTCGGCCTTCGCGGCGCATGGCACCTTCGATGGGGACGTGTGCTTCGTGCGCAAGGACGGCAGCCCCGTCTGGGCGCGCGTGCAGGGCCGCAAGGTGAATTCGGAGGCCCTGGGCGGGGGCACGGTGTGGATGCTGGAGGACATCACCGCCGCGCGCGAGGCCCAGTACCAGCAGGCCTGGGAGCTCACGCACGATGCCCTCACACAGTTGCACAACCGCTCGGCCTTCGACCACCGCCTGGCCCTGCTGCTGGCCGAGCGCTCGACGCGCACGCGAACCATCGGCGCACCGGGCGCACCGGTGGCCGATGCACCCGACGACGGGGTGATGCTGTTCCTGGACCTCGACCATTTCACGCTGGTCAACGACGTGGCGGGCCACGACGCGGGCGACGACGTGCTGCGCCACGTGGCCCGGCTCATCGAGACCCAGGTGCGCCAGGTGGGCTGGTCTGCACGCCTGGGCGGCGACGAGTTCGCCGTGGTTCTGCCCGGTTGCCCGCTGGCGCGCGGCCAGGCCGTGGCCGAACAGCTGCGCGCCACGGTGCAGGCCTGGGAGCCGTCCTACCAGGGGCGCAGCTTCACGCTGGGTGTGAGCATCGGCCTGGTGGTGCTCGACGCCCACCTGCACGACGTGGCCTCGGTGCTGAATGCAGCCGACATGGCCTGCTACGACGCCAAGCGCGCCGGGCGCAACCGGGTCGAAACCCGGCATGCGCGCGACATGACCTCATCGGGCCGGATGGCCCTGGGACCGTATTGATGCCCCTCAGCCGCTGAGTTTTCCGAGCGCGCGCAGCACGTTCTCGGCCGTGGCGGGCGCCGTGAGCTGCACCGGCGCGCGGTCGTCCTCGCCGCCGCTGCGCGTAGCCGCCACGGCATTGCGCAGCGCCTCGTAGACGCTGATGGCCAGCATGAAGGGCGGCTCGCCTACGGCCTTGCTGCCACCCACGTTGTCCTCGCGGTTGGCCTCGGGCCAGAGGTTCACGCGGAAATGCGCGGGGATGTCGCCCGTGGCCGGGATCTTGTAGGTGCTGGGGGCGTGCGTCGCCAGGTAGCCCTTGTCGTTCCACACCAGCTGCTCGGTGGTGAGCCAGCCCATGCCCTGCACGAAGCCGCCCTCGATCTGCCCGATGTCGATGGCCGGGTTGATGCTGTGGCCCACGTCGTGCAATATGTCCACGGCGATCACGCGGCTCTCGCCGGTCAGCGTGTCGATCACCACCTCGGTGCAGGCCGCGCCATACGAGAAGTAGTAGAACGGCCGGCCCGTGAGCGTGGTCTTGTCGTAGTGGATCTTGGGCGTGCGGTAGAAACCGTCGCTCCACAGCTGGATGCGGTTGGCATACGCCTCCTTGACCACGTCGTCGAAGGCGCGCACCTTCTTGGGCGAGATCACCTGCCCGCCCGCGAACTGGATCGCGCCCGCGCCACAGCCATCGAGCCCGCAGACATAGGCCGCCAGGTTGTCGCGCACATGGCGCGCGGCGAACTGGGCCGCGCGGCCGTTCAGGTCGGTGCCGCTCGACGCGGCGGTGGCGCTGGCGTTGGGCACCTTGCTGGTGTCGCTGGCCGTGACCAGCACGCGGTGCAGCGGCACGCCCAGCTCGTCGGCCACGATCTGCGCCACCTTGGTGTGCAGGCCCTGGCCCATTTCGGTGCCGCCATGGTTCACCTGCACGCTGCCGTCGGTGTACACGTGCACCAGCGCGCCGGCCTGGTTGAACAGGGTGGCCGTGAAGCTTATGCCGAACTTGACCGGCGTGATCGCCAGGCCGCGCTTGAGCACGGGGTTGGCCGCGTTCCAGGAGGTGATGGCGGTCTGGCGCTCGCGGTAGTTCGCGTCGCGCTCCAGCTGGGGCATGAGCTCGTGCAGGATGTTGTCCTCCACGGTCATCTGGTAGTGGGTCACGTTGCGGCCCTCGGCCGCATCGCGGCCGTAGAGGTTGCGCAGGCGCACGTCCTGCGCGTCCAGACCCAGGGCGCGCGCGATGTCGCCCAAGATGGCCTCGATCACGATCACGCCCTGCGGGCCGCCGAAGCCGCGGAAGGCGGTGTGGCTCTGGGTGTTGGTCTTGCAGCGGTAGGAGGCGATCTCCACGTCGCTCAGGTAGTAGGCGTTGTCGCTGTGGAACACGGCGCGGTCGGCCACCGGGCCCGACAGGTCGGCCGAGAAGCCGCAGTTGGCCGCCATGTGCAGGTTCAGCCCCGTGATGCGGCCCGTGCCGTCAAAGCCCACGTCGTAGCGGTAGGCGAACGGGTGGCGCTTGCCGGTGACCATGAAGTCCTCGTCCCGGTCCAGGCGCAGCTTGATCGGGCGGCCCAGCTTGTGCGCGGCTACGGCGGCCCACACGGCCAGGTGGCCGGCCTGGGTCTCCTTGCCGCCAAAGCCACCGCCCATGCGCCGGCACTCCACGCGCACCGCGTGGTTGTCGATGCCCAGGGCATGCGCCACCCAGTGCTGCACCTCGCCCGGGTGCTGGGTGCTTGAATAGACCCACCACTGTTTCTGCTCCAGCGGCATGGCGTAGGCTATCTGGCCTTCGAGGTAGAAGTGCTCCTGCCCACCGACGTCGAAGGTGCCTTGCAGGCGGTGCTCTGAGCCGGCAAGGCCTGCCGCCGCATCGCCCCGGCGCACGAACACCGGGGGCAGCACATAGCTTTCGGCGGCCAGCGCGTCCTGCACCGTCAGCACGGCCGGCAGCGGGGTGATGTCGAGCTTGACGGCGCGCACGGCGCGGCGCGCCTGCATCACCGTGTCGGCTACCACCAGGCCGATGACCTGGCCGATGTGTTGCACCGTGTCCATGGCAAACACCGGCTCGTCGTGCGCGAAGGCGGCCAGCATCTTGTCGCCCGGCACGTCGGCCGACAGCACCACGCCGCGCACGCCGGGCAGTGCCAGCGCGGCGCTCGCGTCCACGCCGTTCAGGCGCCCGTGGGCCACGGTGGAGAGAATGGGCGAGGCGTAGAGCGTGCCCTTGATCTCGGGCAGGTCGTCAATGTAGTGGGCCGCACCGGCCACCTGGGCGCGTGCGCTTTCATGGATGTGCGAATGTCCCATGGCGCGCAGGGTTGCGGGGGGCGTGGCCGCCAGCGTTGCCGCCACGGGCTGGTCGGCGTGCGCATCGGCCTGCACCGCCACCGGGTCGTCCACCGCGTCGCGGCTCACGGGAGAGGGGTCACGCTGGTTCATACGCTGGCCTCCAGTCGGAAGTTTTCCACGCTCACCGCGTCCTGGCCCTGGCTTTCGAGCCAGAAGCGCTGCAGCAGGCTGGCCAGCACGGTGCGCCGGTAGGCGCCGCTGGCACGCATGTCGGAGATGGGGCTGAACTCGGCCTGCAGGGCATCGGCCGCCTTCTGCACCGTCTCGGCCGACCAGGGCTGGCCGGTTAGGGCGGCTTCGGTCTGCCGCGCGCGCGCCGGGGTAGCGGCCACGCCGCCCGCACCGATGCTGGCTCGTCGCACCACGCCGGCCTCGATGTCGAGGTTGATGACCAGGCAGACCGCCGAGATGTCATCGTCGAAGCGCTTCGATATCTTGTACGCGCGCAGCGCCTCGGTCACACCCGGCCGCGGCACCACGATGCGCACCAGCAGCTCATCGGGCGCGATCACGTTCTGGCGGTAGCCGGTGTAGAGGTCTTCCAGCGCCAGCGTGCGCTCGCCGCGCGTGCTGGCCAGCACGATCTGCGCGCGCAAGGCGATCAGCAGCGGCATAGAGTCGCCGATGGGCGAGCCATTGGCCACGTTGCCGCCCAGCGTGCCCGAGTTGCGCACCGGCAGGCCCGCGAAGCGCGTGGCAAAGCTGTGCAACTGCGGCCACTGGCGGGTGAGTGCGGCAAAGGCGTCGGTCAGCGATACGGCGGCGCCGATGGTGATCTGTTGCGCGTCTTCACCGAGATGCAGCAACTCGGCCGCGCGCGTCACGTCCAGGATCTGCGCGTACTGTTTGTGCATCTTGGTGACCCACAGCCCCACATCAGTGCAGCCGGCCACCACCTGGGCACCGGGGTGCGCGGCGCGTGCGGCCAGCAGGGCGGGCAGGGTGGTGGGGGCCAGGTAAGCCGTGCCGTCGGCCGCTGGTGCCTGCAACTGGGCCAGTTGTCGCAACACCTGCGCCTCATCGACGGCCACGGGGGGCAGGGAGGCCATCTGCTGGGCCGCGTCGAGGATGGGGCGGTAGCCCGTGCAGCGGCACAGGTTGCCCGAGAGTTCTTCCTGCGCCAGCTCGCGCGTGATCGGCTGGCCGTGGCAGACATGGTTCTGGTACATGCCGAACAGGCTCATCACGAAGCCCGGCGTGCAAAAGCCGCACTGCGAGCCGTGGCACTGCACCATGGCCTCTTGCGCTGGGTGCAGGGTGATGGCTTTCTCGGCCGACGGGGCCGGGCCGGCGGGGCGGATCAGCGGGTCCTCGGCCAGGTCTTCCACCGTCCACAGCGCCATGCCGTCCACCGAATGGGCCAGGCGGATGCAGCTGTTCACGGCGCTGTAGTGCAGCTTGCCATGTCGTTCTTCGCCCAGCACCACGGTGCAGGCGCCGCAGTCGCCTTCGCCGCAGCCTTCCTTGGTGCCGGTGCAGCCCAGGTCCTCGCGCAGCACCTCCAGCAAGGTGCGGTCGGGTGGTACGTCGTGCAGCGCCGCGGGCTGGCCGCGGCGGATGAAGCGAAGAGGTCGGTGGGTCATCGTCATGCGTGGGTGCTCAAAAACGGGCAAATCGGTCAGAAGCAGAGCGTATGCGCGCCTGCCAGGGACCGCATATGCCAGAGCGTATAACGAGGATGCCTGCCGCGCTATGACTGCGCGCCCATCGGGGGCAAAAAAAGGCGGCTACCGCCACACCCCGTGGGCACCGGCCGGCTGCCGTGGCACAGTGGCTGCTGGCTACACTGCTGCGCCTCCCCCCGCATCACTGCACACCACCGCGCACCCTTTCTGCCCATGCCCGCTGCAACGCCTCCCCGCCCACCTGCCGCAACCCTTGACCAGCCGGTGTACGAGGCCGTGCTCGACGCCGTCATGCACGGCCGGCTGCGCCCTGGCGAGCGCCTGGGCGAGCCTGCACTGTGCGAGCGCTTCGGCGTGAGCCGCACGGTGGTGCGCCAGGCCCTGCACCGGTTGGCCGAACTGCGCATCCTGGACATCGTGCCCAACAAGGGGGCGACGGTGGCCCGCCCCGGCCCGAAGGAGACGCGCGACATCTTTGCCGCGCGCCGCGTGGTCGAGGCCGGCATCGTGCGCATGGTGGCCGCGCGCATCACGCACGGCGAGGTGCAGCGCCTCAAGCAGCGCATGCGCGCCGAGCACGAGGCCCTGCACCAGCAGGACCATGCGCGCTGGGTGGCGCTGGCGGGGGGCTTTCACCTGGCGCTGGCGGAGCTGTCGGGCAATGCCGAGCTGCAGCGCATCCTGACCGAACTCATGACGCGCTGCTCGCTGATCGTGGCGCTGTACGAGGCGCCCGGCGAGTCCACCTGCGAGCACGAGGAGCACGAGCAGCTCGTCGAGCACCTGGCCCTGCGCGATGCCGCTGCCGCCGCCGACGCCATGGACCGCCACCTGTTGGCGCTGGAGGCGCGCCTGTCCCTGCCAGACGAGGTGCCGCCGGGCTGATTTGGGAAATCGTATACGATTTTTTGAAAATCATTGAAAGCAAGTCAAATGGTTTAAAATTTCGTATACGATTTATTGAAGCGCCGTGCCATGGACATCGACTTTTCGCAGATAGACGCCTACCAGCGCTACAAGCTCATGGCCAGCCTGATCGTGCCGCGCCCCATCGCGCTGATCACCACGCTGGGCGAGGACGGCACGGTCAATGCGGCGCCGTTCAGCATGTTCAACATGCTGGGCGAGGACCCGCCGGTGGTCATGGTCAGCATCAACCGCTTGAAGGACGGCCTGCTCAAGGACACGGCGGCCAATATCCTGCGCACCGGCGAGTTCGTGGTGCACATCACCGACGAGGCCATGGCTGCGCAGATGCACGCCTGCGGCGACAGCCTGCCCCCGGATGAAAGCGAACTGGCGCACGCCGGCCTCACGCCGGTGCCCTCGCGCAGCGTGGCGCCGCCGCGCATCGCCGAGGCGCCGGTGGCCTTCGAGTGCGTGCTGCACGAAACCCTGGAGACCGCCAGCCGCTACGTCTTCATCGGCCGCGTGCAGTGGCTGGGCGTGCGCGAAGGCCTGGTGGACACCGAACGCTGGCGCGTGCGCCTGCAGGACTTCCATCCCGTGGGGCGCTTTGGCGCGAGCTTCTACGTGAAGACCGGCGAGCGCTTCGCCATCGGCGCGGACACGCCAGCGCAGGCGCGCAGCACCGCCATCGACGAGATCTGAGCGCCATGGATGCATCCGCCTTCAGCGCGCAGGACCACGCCGCCATGCGGCTGGCCATCGAGGCTTCGCGCGCTGCGCTTGCGGCGGGCGACAACCCCTTCGGCGCCACGCTGGCGTCGGCCGAGGGCGCGGTGCTGTTCACTGCCCGCAACAACCAGAACACCACGCGCGACTGCACCGGCCATGCCGAAATGGTGCTGGTGCGCGAGGCCTCTGCGGCGCTCGGCCCCGATGTCCTGCGCGGTGCGACCGTGTTCGCGAGCGGCGAGCCCTGTGCGATGTGCGCCGGTGCCATGTTCTGGGCCGGTATTGCGCGCGTGGTCTATGCGGCCAGCCAGGACGACATCGCCCAGGCCTTGGGTGGGCCGCAACTGGCAACGCCTTGTGCTCAATTGCTGGCACAGGCGCGTCCTCCAGTCGCGGTGGAGCACGGCCTGCTGCGCGAAGAAGCTGCGGCCGCATTGCGCGGGGCCTGACCCGGGCCTCTCGCGGCCGCACAGGGATTTCCAGGGGCACGGTGCAGGGGCTGTGCGGTGTACAGTGCGCCGACACTTTTTGCCCACCCCACAACGCCTCCACTCCCCACACCGCGCAGCGCAGCGCATCCAACGCGCGCAGCGGCATACGTGATGGCGTATGACAAGAATGCAGGCCCCTGTATGCGAGACCACGCCCTTTTCGACAAGATAGACCTCCATCTCATAAGGGTCTTGCACACCGTGTTGACTGAACGCAGCGTATCGAGGGCCGCCGTCCGCCTGGGCATGCACCAGCCGGCGGTGTCGGCCGCGCTCAAGCGGCTGCGCGACTTGGCGGGCGATCCGCTGCTGGTGCGGTCGGGCGCCAGCATGATGCCTACCGACGCGGCGCTGCGCATGGTGGAGCCTGCGGGCGCCATCCTGCGCTCGGCCGAGGCGCTGTTCTCCGATGCCCGCGGCTTCGATCCGCGCACCGCCACCCGCACCTTCCGCGTTGCCGCCAGCGACTACCTGGACCCGCTGTTCCTGCCCCAGCTCGTGGCGCGCATCAAGGTCGAGGCGCCGATGTGCCCCATCGAGATCCTGCCCCTGTCGGGCGACACGCACTACCACGCCCATCTGGCGCAGGGCGACGTGGACGTGGTCATCGGCAACTGGCCCCAGCCCCCGGACGACCTGCACATGGGCCGCCTGTTCGGCGACGAGGTGGTGTGCCTGGTCAACCGCGACCACCCTGCCGTGCGCCGCGGCTGGGACGCCGAGAGCTGGCTGGCCGCCGAGCACATCGCCCCCACGCCCACCCACCCCGGCGCGCGCGGCGTGATCGACCTGCACCTCGATGGCCTGGGCCTGGCGCGCAACATCACCGCGCGCTGCGCGCACTTCAGCGCCATACCACCCATCGTGGCATCGAGCTTGCTTGTGCTGACCACCGGGCGCCAGTACTGCGAGCGCTATGTGGACCACCTGCCGCTGGCCATTTTGCCGGCCCCCGTGGAGTTCCCGCGCCTCATGTACTACCAGCTGTGGCATGCCCGCACGCACCATTCTGCAGCCGCCGTGTGGCTGCGCGACTGCGTGAAGGCGGTGGCTGCATCGCTACGAAAAGAATAGCTTCGCGTTCATGCTGAACAAGCGATGGCAGGCAGTTTCAACCCCATAACGACCCACCAAACTGAGAGACAATCCACCGCATGAGTTCACCACCTCTTCCCAATGCCCCGGGCTTGGCGCCCCGGCTGCAGCTCACGGGCATCACCAAGCGCTATCCCGCCGTGGTGGCCAACAGCGGTGTCTCCCTCACGGTGCAGCCGGGCGAGATCCACGCGGTGCTGGGCGAAAACGGCGCGGGCAAGTCCACGCTGATGAAGATCATCTACGGCTCGGTCAAGCCCGACGAGGGCAGCGTGCATTTCAACGGCCAGGCCGTGCAGGTGCGCAACCCGCAGGAGGCGCGGTCCCTGGGCATCGCCATGGTGTTCCAGCACTTCAGCCTGTTCGATACACTGACCGTGGCCGAGAACGTCTGGCTGGGCCTGGACAAGAGCCAGGACCTGGCCGAGGTCACGCAGCGCATCACCGCCAAGGCGGCCGAGTACGGCCTCGACATCGACCCCCTGCGCCCCGTGCACACGCTGAGCGTGGGCGAGATGCAGCGTGTGGAGATCATCCGCGCGCTGCTCACCAACCCCAAGGTGCTGATCCTCGATGAGCCCACCTCGGTGCTCACGCCCCAGGCGGTGGAAAAGCTCTTCGTGGTGCTGCGCAAGCTCGCGGCCGAGGGCTGCAGCATCCTCTACATCAGCCACAAGCTGCACGAGATCCGGGCGCTGTGCACCGCCTGCACCGTGCTGCGCGGCGGCAAGGTCACGGGCGTGTGCAACCCGGCCGAGGAATCGAATGCCTCGCTCTCGCGCCTGATGATCGGTGCCGAGCCGCCGGCGCTGGAGCACCGCACCGTGCAGACCGGTGCCACCGTGCTCAACGTGCAGGGCCTGTCGCTGCCACGCGCCGACCAGTTCGGCGTGGACCTGGTGGACCTGGCCTTTGAGGTGAAGGCTGGCGAGGTGGTCGGCATTGCCGGGGTCTCCGGCAATGGCCAGAAGGAATTGCTCTACGCGCTGTCGGGTGAAGACCAGCGCGCCGAGCCGGCCAGCATCCAGGTGTCCGGCCAGAACGCCGGCCGCATGGGCCCGAGCCGCCGCCGCGCGCTGGGCCTGCACTTCGTGCCCGAGGAGCGCCTGGGCCGCGGCGCCGTGCCCACCATGGGCCTGGCGCACAACCTGCTGCTCACGCGCACCAATTCGGTGGCGGGCAGCGGCTGGATCAAGGTGGGTGCACTCGAATCGCATGCGCGCGCCATCATCGAGCGCTTCCACGTCAAGGCGGGCGGGCCGCATGCGGCGGCCAAGTCGCTGTCGGGCGGCAACCTGCAGAAATTCATCGTGGGCCGCGAGATCGACGCCAAGCCCCGCCTGCTCATCGTCTCGCAACCCACCTGGGGCGTGGACGTGGGCGCCGCCGCGCAGATCCGCGGCGAAATCCTGGCGCTGCGCGATGCCGGTTGCGCCGTGCTCGTGGTCAGTGAGGAGCTGGACGAATTGTTTGAAATCTGTGACCGCCTGCATGTCGTGGCCAAGGGCCACCTCTCGCCCTCGGTGCCGCGCGCCGAGGCCACCGTGGAGCGCATCGGCGAGTGGATGAGCGGGCTGTGGCATGCCGACGTGCAGGGCCACCTGGCGCAGGCCGCAGTGGCCGCTGGCGGGGAGCACCACCATGCTTAAGCTCGAACCACGCCCCCAGGCCTCGCGGCTGTGGACCTTCGGCTCGCCGCTGCTGGCGCTGGCCTTCACCGTGCTGATCGGCATCATCCTCTTCGCTGCACTGGGCAAGGACCCCGTGCGTGCGCTGCAGATATTCTTCTGGGAGCCGATCAAGACGCCCTACGCCATCGGCGAACTCATGGTCAAGGCCACGCCGCTGCTGTTGATTGCGCTCGGCCTGGCCGTGTGCTTTCGCTCCAACGTCTGGAACATCGGCGCCGAGGGCCAGTTCGTCATCGGCGCCGTGGCGGCCGGCGGCATGGCGCTGCTGGCCGACAAGACCACCGGCCCCTGGATCGTGCCGGCCATTTTGCTGGCCGGCGTGCTGGGCGGCATGGCCTGGGCGGGGCTCACGGCGCTGCTGCGCGACAAGTTCAACGCCAGCGAGATCCTGGTCAGCCTGATGCTGGTCTACGTGGCCACACTGGTGCTGGGCTACCTGGTCTACGGCCCGTGGAAGGACCCCATGGGCTACAACTTCCCGCAGACCAAGACCTTCGAGCGCGTGACGCAGATACCGCGCCTGATGCAGGGCTCGCGCATGTCCATCGGCCTGCTGCTGGCCTTGGCCGGTGCGGCCGCGCTGTGGGTGTTTCTGTTCCGCACCCGCGCCGGTTTTGCCCAGCAGGTGGGCGGGCTGGCGCCGGCGGCTGCGCGCTACGCGGGCTTCTCGTCGCGCCGTGCGCTGTGGGTGGCGCTCCTCATCTCGGGTGGCGCTGCCGGCCTGGCCGGCGCGCTCGAAGTGGCCGGCCCCATCGGCCAGCTCACGCCCTATGTACCGGCGGGCTACGGCTTCGCGGCCATCATCGTCGCCTTCGTCGGGCGGCTGCACCCGGTGGGCATGATCCTCTCGGCGATTTTGATGAGCATGTTCTACATCGGCGGCGAGCTGGCGCAGTCGCGCCTGGGCCTGCCCAAGTCGCTCACCGGCGTGTTCCAGGGCCTGCTGCTGTTCACGCTGCTGGCCTGCGACACGCTGATTGCCTACCGCGTGCGCTGGGTCGGTACGAAAGGGGTGAAGGCATGAACCACCACCACAGCCTCTGCGTGAATCTCTCGGCCAGGAAGGAAGCTTGATATGGAATCCTATGCACTGCTCATAGGCGCCACGCTGAGTGCGGGCACCGTCCTGGCCATCGCGGCGCTGGGCCTGTTGATCAACGAGAAGGCCGGCATCGTCAACCTCGGCGCCGAGGGCATGATGCTGTGCGCCGCCATTGCCGGCTTCGCCACCGTGGTGCACACCGGCAACAGCTGGCTGGGCTTCGCGGCCGGCATGGCCGCCGGTGCCGTGCTGGCCGCCATCTTCGGCGTGCTGGTGATCTGGCTCAATACCAACCAGTACGCCACGGGGCTGGCACTGAGCCTGTTCGGCGTGGGCTTCTCGGCCTTCCTGGGCATCAGCTACGTACAGGCCAAGCTGCCCGAGATGCCCAAGTACGCCATCCCCGGCCTGTCCGAGGTGCCGTTGCTCGGGCCCGCGCTGTTCCAGCAGCACCCGGTGGTCTATCTCACCATGCTGCTGGTGGCAGCCCTCATCTGGTTCCTGTACCGCTCGCGCGCCGGCCTGGTGCTGCGCTCTGTGGGCGAGTCGCCCGAGTCGGCCCATGCGCTGGGCTACCCGGTGCGCCGCATCCGCCTGGCGGCCGTGGTGGCCGGCGGCGCGCTGTGCGGCCTGTCGGGGGCCTACATCTCCACGGTCTACACCCCCCTGTGGGTGGAGGGCATGGTGGCGGGCCGCGGCTGGATCGCGCTGGCGCTGACCACCTTCGCCACCTGGCGGCCCGCCCGCGTGCTGCTCGGGGCCTACCTGTTCGGCGGCGTGACCATGCTGCAGTTTCATCTGCAGGCCACGGGCGTGCAGGTGGCCAGCCAGTTGCTGAGCATGCTGCCCTATGTGGCCACCATCGTGGTGCTGGCCCTGATATCGCGCAACCCGGCGTGGATCCGCATCAACATGCCCGCCTCGCTGGGCAAACCTTTCTACCCGGGTTCGTGAATACGGGCGCATGCCTTCCCGTGGGGCACGTGCTCGGCTTGGATCTTGCATCCTGCCGGGCGCTGGAGCCTTTCGGGCCGCACCTCCCCCAAAAACCTTTGGTTACCGCCCGGTAGATCACCCCATAATCGCTGTTTTCGTTCCCCCGCTGTTGCAACACTTTCTTTCTTCTCTTCAAAAGGAACCGACATGACTGATCTGCAGAAACGCTCCCTGCTCAAGGTGGCTGCGCTCTCCGCTGTAGCCGCTGCCGCACTGGTGGGCTGTGGCAAGAAGGAAGAGCCCGCCGCTGCGGCGCCTGCGCCCGCCCCGGCGCCCGTGGCCTCTGCGCCCGCGCCCAAGCCCGAGCCACTGAAGATCGCGTTCGCCTATGTCGGCCCCGTCGGTGACGGCGGCTGGTCGTTTGCCCATGACAATGGCCGCAAGGCCATCGAGAAGGAATTCGGCGACAAGGTAGTGACCAGCTTCGTCGAGAGCGTGCCCGAATCGGCCGATGCCGAGCGCGTGCTGCGCGACTTGGCCGGCCAGGGCAACAAGCTGATCTTCGGCACCACCTTCGGCTATATGGAGTCGATCCAGAAGATCGCCCCCGACTTCAAGGACGTGAAGTTCGAGCACGCCACCGGCTACAAGACCGCCGACAACGTGCGCACCTACGACAGCCGCACCTACGAAGGCGCCTACATGGCCGGCGTGATCGCCGGCGCCATGACCAAGACCAACACGCTGGGTGTGGTGGGCTCGGTGCCAATCCCCGAAGTGATCCGCAACATCAACAGCTTCACGCTGGGTGCGCAGTCGGTCAACCCCAAGGTCAAGACCAAGGTGGTGTGGGTGAACGAATGGTTCAGCCCACCCAAGGAAACCGAAGCCGCCACCTCGCTGATCAATGGCGGCGCCGACGTGCTGTTCCAGAACACCGACTCGCCTGCCGTGCTCAAGACCGCCCAGGAAAAGGGCAAGCGCGCCTTCGGCTGGGACAGCGACATGACCGCCTACGGCCCCAAGGCCCACCTGGCATCGGCCGTGATCAACTGGGGCCCGTACTACATCAAGGCCACCAAGGACGCGCTGGAAGGCAAGTGGGCCACGGGCCAGAGCTGGTGGGGCGTGAAGGAAGGCGCGATCGACATCGTCTCCATCGCCGAAGACGTGCCTGCCGACACCAAGGCCAAGGTCGAAGCGGTCAAGAAGGGCCTGGCCGACGGCAGCTTCCAGATCTGGAAGGGCCCCATCGTGGGCCAGGATGGCAAGGAAGTGGTCGCCAAGGACGCCGTCGCCGACGACAAGTTCCTGAGCGGCGTGAACTTCTACGTCAAGGGCGTGGAAGGCAAGATCCCCGGCGGCGACAAGAAGTAAGCAGCCCCGTCACCAGGCCCTGGCGGCCTGGTCCAGGAAAGGGAACGTGCGCGGCACGTTCCCTTTTTCGTTGGGGCCGTACAGAATGTCCAAAAGGGCTGTACGCGGGCCCTCGAACAACAAGAACCATTCCCATGATCGAAACCACCCTCTGGCACCCGGTGGCCCTGTCGCACGCGGTGGAGCAGGCTCCGCTGGCAGTGCAGTTGCTGCAGCACGCCCTCGTGCTCTGGCGCGATGGACAGGGCCAGGTTCAGGCCTTCACGGACCGCTGTCCTCACCGGGGTGCGCGCCTGTCCCTGGGCCGGGTACAGGGTGGCCGCCTGGAGTGCCCCTACCACGGCTGGCAGTTCGCGGCTGACGGGCAGTGCGTGCACGTGCCGGCGCTGCCGCAGTTCACCCCGCCCGCCACGCACTGCGCCCGGCGCCATGGCGTGGTCGAAGCCAACGGCCTGGTGTGGGTGCAGCTCGAAGCGGGCGATGCCGTGCCGCCCGCCTTCGAGGCCGAGGGCGATGCCCGCCTGCGCAAGCTCAACTGCGGCACCTACGACGTGGCCACCAGCGCCCCGCGCATCGTCGAGAACTTCCTGGATATGGCGCACTTTGGCTTCGTGCATGACGGCTGGCTGGGTACGCGCGAGGCCACGGCCATCGACGACTACCGCGTCGAGCCCACGCCCACGGGCCTGCGCGCCACGGGCTGCAAGGCCTGGCAGCCGCAGTCCAACCTGCACTCGACGGCGCCAGCCCAGGTGGAGTACACCTACGAGGTCACGGGCCCCTACACCGCAGTGCTGACCAAGGTGCCCGAGGCCGGTACCACCGCAGTGGCCGGCTGGCGCGAGTCCATCGCGCTGTTCGTGTGCCCGCTCACGCCCGAGACCAGCCGCGTGTGGTTCCGCCTGGCCGTGGCCGATTTCGAATCGCCCGACGAGAAGCTGCAGGCCTTCCAGCACACCATCTTCACCCAGGACCAGCCGGTGCTGGAGTCCCAGAACCCGCAACGCCTGCCGCTGGACCTGCGTGCCGAGTTGCATACCGCCGCCGACAAGGCATCATCCGCCTACCGCCGCTACCTGCGCGCGAGCGGCATCACCTTTGGAGTTTGCTGATGTTCAAGGTTCCCCCCATCCCCGCCGCGCGCATCCCCGAGCTGCTGCGCGCCATGCCCAAGGCCGAGCTGCACATCCACATCGAGGGCTCGCTGGAGCCCGAGCTGATCTTCGCGCTGGCGCAGCGCAACGGCCTCACGTTGCCCTACGCCGATGTGGAGGCGCTGCGCAGCGCCTATGCCTTCACCAACCTGCAGAGCTTTCTGGACATCTACTACGCCGGCGCCAGCGTGCTGCTGCACGAGCAGGATTTTTACGACATGGCGCGCGCCTACCTGGTGCGTGCCGCGGCCGACAACGTGCTGCACACCGAGCTGTTTTTCGACCCGCAGACGCACACCGAGCGCGGCGTGGCGATGGAAACGGTGATCAACGGCCTGCACCGCGCCTGCGTGGATGCGCGCAAGGACCTGGGCATCAGCGCCACGCTGATCCTGTGCTTCCTGCGCCACCTGAGCGAGGAATCGGCCTTCGAGACGCTGGAGCAGGCCCAGCCGTTTCTGGACAAGATCGTCGGCGTGGGCCTGGACAGCAGCGAGGTGGGCAACCCGCCCGAGAAATTCGCGCGTGTGTTTGCCCGCTGCCGCGAGCTGGGCCTGCACCTGGTGGCCCATGCGGGCGAGGAGGGCCCGCCGGCCTACATCTGGAGTGCGCTCGACGTGCTCAAGGTCGAGCGCATCGACCACGGCGTGCAGGCCGTCCACGACGCCGCGCTGATGCAGCGCCTGGCCCAGGACCGCATCGCGCTCACCGTGTGCCCGCTGTCCAACCAGAAGCTGTGCGTCTTCCCCAACCTGGCCGACCACAACCTGGCGAAGCTGCTCGATGCTGGCCTGGCCGCCACGGTCAATTCGGACGACCCG
The DNA here is from genome assembly GCF_964253575.1 of Acidovorax sp. LjRoot118. Taxonomy (NCBI): domain Bacteria; kingdom Pseudomonadati; phylum Pseudomonadota; class Betaproteobacteria; order Burkholderiales; family Comamonadaceae; genus Acidovorax; species Acidovorax sp. LjRoot118. The sequence continues at coordinate 4,824,707 of NZ_CAXURB020000001.1, read as the reverse complement.
GCCTACTTCGGCGGCTACATCAACGACAACTTCACCCAGGTGTTCGCTGCCACCGGCATGACGGTGCGCCAGGCCTACCAGCTGGCGTTCAACAGCTTCGAGGCCAGCTTTGCGGGCAACGCCGACAAGCGCGTGTGGGAGCACAAGCTCAAGGAGCGCTTCGAACGCTTCATGGAACACGACTACTGATCCAGGAATGGCAGGAGTATCCAAGGCAGTGCAGGCCGCATTTTTTGTGCACTGTTTGTGTGCAGAACAACAACGCTGCTGTTGGGTCTGGCGCATCAGTTGCACATGGATTTCGGGTAAACCCTAGAATTACAGGTTTTTGTAAGCATTTGTTGGCCCCCTCCGGGGTCGGCAACTGCCCAGAATGCGGCCTTTGGGAGACCGCATCTCTTTTGTGCCTACCCCTGCGCCTTTCCATAACGGAGTCTCTCCATGTTTCTCAATCAGTTGTCCATCGGCAAGCGCCTCGCGCTGGTGCTTGGGGCGATCCTCGCGCTGTTCCTGCTCAGCTCCATCGTGGCCGTCGTCCGTCTGGGCCAGCTTGGCACAGAGATCGACACCATGGTCAACGACAACATCAAGACCGAGCGTGCCGGGGCCGACTGGCTGCGCCACACCACCTCGGGTGTGCAGCGTGCCGCAGCCATCGCCAAGAGCAGCGATGCTGCGCTGATCCCCTACTTCGCGCCGGCCACGGCCACCTCCATCCGTGAGACCAACGAGCTTCAGAAGATCATCGAGGCGCAGATGGACACGGCCGAGGAAAAGCAGCTCTTCACCAAGGTCGGCGAGCTGCGCAAGAGCTACCTGGCCGCGCGTGAAGAGGTGAGCAAGTTCAAGCAGGCCGGCGATGCGGAGAACGCCAACAAGGTGTTCACCGAGCGCTTCGAGCCCACCTCACGCGACTACCTGGCCGGCGTGCAGCAGATGGTGGACGCGCAACGCGCCCAACTGGATGCCGCAGGCAAGCGCGCCGAGGGACTGCGCGCGCAGACCACCCTGCTGCTGCAGGTGTGCACCGCCATCTCGCTGCTGCTCGGCGCCTTGCTGGCCTGGCTGCTGGCCATCAGCATCACTCGCCCCTTGCGCCAGGCCGAAGCCATAGCCGAATCCATCGCCGGCATGGACCTGACCGGTGCACCCCAGGCCGGCTACGCCAATGACGAGACCGGCCACCTGCTGCGCGCGCTGGACGCCATGCGCAGTGCGCTGAACGGCTCGCTGCAGCAGGTGCGTGGCGTGGTGGACAGCATCTCCACCGCCAGCTCACAGATCGCCATTGGCAACCAGGACCTGAGCGCGCGCACCGAGCAGACGGCCGCCAACCTGGAGGAGACGGCCAGCTCCATGGAAGAGCTCACCAGCACCGTGCGCCAGAGCGCCGACTCGGCCGTGCAGGCCAACCAGATGGCCGCCTCGGCTGCCCAGGTGGCGCAGCGCGGCGGCGAGGTCGTGGCCCAGGTGGTGAGCACCATGGACGCGATCAACGCCAGCAGCAAGAAGATCGCCGACATCATCGGCACCATCGACGGCATCGCCTTCCAGACCAACATCCTGGCGCTCAACGCCGCCGTGGAAGCCGCCCGGGCCGGCGAGCAGGGCCGTGGCTTTGCCGTGGTGGCCAGCGAAGTGCGCAGCCTCGCCCAGCGCAGTGCCGAAGCGGCCAAGGAGATCAAGACCCTGATCGGCCAGTCGGTCGAGAAGGTGGAGTCGGGCGCTGCGCTGGTGCAGAACGCCGGCAGCACCATGGGCGAGATCGTGAGCTCCGTGCGCCGCGTGACCGACATCATCGGCGAGATCAGCGCCGCCGCATCGGAGCAGAGCCAGGGCATCAGCCAGGTGAACGTGGCCGTCAGCCAGCTCGACCAGATGACGCAGCAGAACGCGGCGCTGGTGGAGGAATCCACCGCCGCCGCCGAGAGCCTCAAGGACCAGGCCGCGCGCCTGGCCGAGGTGGTGGGCGCCTTCCGCCTGGGTGCGCCATCGGGCGCGCTGCGACTGCGCTGAGAAAGCGCCGCGCCAGCGCCGGCGCGGCCCGCTGGCTACAATACCGCCCTTGCAAAGGCTGCTGTCCCGGCAGCCTTTTGCTTTTTCTGTCATCGGGACCATGTAGAGGACTACCATGTACAAAAACCTCGCCACCGCATTGCGTGCGGTCTGTGTGAGTGCGCTTTTCAGCGCCGTTTCCATCTCCCCCGCCTTTTCTCAATCCCCTGGCCAGCCAGCGGCCGCAGCGCCCAAAACCGAGCCGATCAAGGCCGGCTTCGTCTATGTCTCGCCCATCACCGCAGCAGGCTGGACGAAGCAGCACGACGATGGCCGCAAGGCGGTGGAGGCCGCGCTGGGCAACCAGGTCAAGACCACTTTCGTCGAGAACGTGGCCGAGGGGGCCGACGCTGAGCGCGTGATCCGCGACCTGGCGGCCACGGGCCACCAGATCATCTTCACGCCCAGCTTCGGCTACATGGAGCCCACGCTCAAGGTCGCGCAGGACTATCCGAACGTGAAGTTCGAGTCCATCACCGGCTACAAGACCGCTGCCAACGTGGCGGTGGCCAATGCGCGCTACTACGAGGGCCGCTACCTGGCCGGCATCGCGGCGGGCCGCATGAGCAAGACCGGCGTGGCCGGCTATGTGGCGGGCTTTCCCATTCCCGAGGTGCTACAGGGCATCAATGCCTTCACGCTCGGCATGCGCTCGGTGAACCCCAAGGCCACGGTCAAGGTGGTCTGGCTCAACGTCTGGTTCGACCCGCCCAAGGAGCGCGACGCAGCCATGGTGCTGTTCAACCAGGATGTGGACGTGATCGCCTTCCACACCGGCTCCACCGCCGTGATGGCCGCCGCGCAGGAGCGCGGCAAGATGGCCGTGGCCTACCATTCCGACATGCGCGGCGCGGGGCCCGACGCGCAGATCATCGCCGTCACCCACCAGTGGGGCCGGTACTACACCGAGCGCGTGCGCGCCGTGCAGGCCGGCACCTGGAAGAGCGGCACCGTGTGGGGTGGCGTGCGCGAGGGCATGATCCGCGTGGGCGACTTCGGCCCCAAGGTGCCTGCCGCCGTGCAGCAGGAGGTGCTGGCCGCGCAGAAGGCCGTGGGCGCCGGTACCTTGCACCCTTTCCGTGCCGGCAAGGCGCCGGTGCGCGACAACGAGGGCAACGAGGTGATCGCCGCCGGCCAGGTGCTCGGCGATGCGCAGATCCTCAAGATGAACTGGCTGGTCGAAGGCGTGCAGGGCAAGCTGGCCCACTGAACCCGCCTTGCCCGAGGGCGCATATCCAATATAGGCGGCAGCATATGCAACGGCCCCCCTCTGCCGCTAAGCTTGCGCCCATGCGTGTCTACCGTTCTGCCCTTTTGCGTTTTGCCGACGATGGCTCGGCCCTGTACGACGAGGACGGCCTGCTGGCCATTGCCCCCGATGGGGAGGGCCGCCAGCGTGTCGTGGCTGCCGGCCCCTGGCAGGCCCTGGCGTCCGCCTACGGGCAGGGCGCGGTCGAGCACCTGCCGGGCCGCATTATCGCGCCGGGCTTCGTGGACATGCACATCCACTTCCCCCAGACCGACGTGATCGGCGCGCCGGCCGATGGGCTGCTGCCCTGGCTGGAGAACTACACCTTTCCGCACGAGTCGCGCTTCATCGACCCGGCCTATGGCGCGCAGGTCGCAGGCTTCTTCGTCGAAGAGCTGCTGCGCAACGGCGTGACCACCGCCCTGACCTTCGCCACTTCGCACCCCGCCAGCGTGGACGCACTGTTCACCGAGGCGCAGCGCCAGCAACTGCGCCTGATCACCGGCAAGGTGCTGCAGGACCGCCACTCGCCCGACGGCGTGCGCGACCTGACGGAGCAAAGCCTGATCGACACCGAGGCGCTGATCCGGCGCTGGCATGGTGTGGACCGGCTGGGCTATGCCATCACGCCGCGCTTTGCGCCCACCAGTACGAACGAGCAGCTCCAGGGCGCGGGCGAGCTGGCGGCGCGCCACCCCGACGTGTGGATCCAGTCGCACGTGGCCGAGAACCTCGATGAGGTGCGCTGGGCGCGCGAGCTGTTCCCGGCCTCGCGCAGCTACCTTGCGGTGTACGGCGACTACGGGCTGATGCGCGAGCGCGCCGTGTATGCCCACTGCATCCATTTCGACGACGACGACCGGGCGCTGATGCGCGACACCGGCACGGTGGCCGCCGTCAGCCCCACCAGCAACCTTTTCCTGGGCAGCGGCTTCTTCGACTATGCAGGCGCCGACCGCGTCGGCTTTGGCTACGGCCTGGCCAGCGATGTGGGCGGGGGCACCAGCTTCAGCCCGTTTCGCACCATGCTGGCCGCCTACTACGTGGGCCGTGAAGGGCAGACCAAGCCCGGCCTGAGCCTGTCGCCCCAGCAGCTGTGGTGGCAGCACACCGCAGGCGCTGCGGCAGCGCTGGGCCTGGCTGGCGTGGTGGGCAACCTGCAGCCGGGCTGCGAGGGCGACTTCGTGGTCATCAACCCCGCCGCCACCCCGCTGCTGGCGCGCAAGACCTCCCATGCGAACAATCTGGACGAGCTGCTGTTCGCGATGATCGTGCTGGGCGATGACCGGCTGGTCGAGCGCACGGTGATCAGCCAGTCGTTGCCGGATGTGCAGGCTGCAGGCACCTGATCGGCGGCCCAGCGTCTGGGACCATGTTGCATAACCTGTCCTGCACCGTTTCCTTTCTTGTACTGGCGGCGGGCCTGCTGGCCAGCGGAGCTGCCTGGGCCCAGTTGGCGAGCGACAGCACCGCTGCACAGCGGGCGCAGGAAGCCTGCCGCTCCGAGGTGTCGAAGTTCGAGGAGGCCATCGGTTTCATTCGCCGCTCACAGGGCAACCAGGCGGCAGCGGACCTCAAGGAGAAGCTGCTGCCCGCCAAGCTGGAGAGTGAAATCCTCTTCAAGGAAGGCTACTGCGGCCTGGCGCGCCACATCCGCGAGAAAAAGCTGGGGTGAAGTGCCCGGCGCGCCGGGCAGTGGGGGTGTGCTTCCTGGCAGGAAGCATGCAAAAAAGCCGTGTCCACAGGGTGACGTGCAGGGCCCGCAAGGGCGTCCTGCCTAGAATACGGCGCAGGAGTTAACCCAATGAGCATCAAAAGCGACAAATGGATCCGCCGCATGGCGGCCGAGCACGGCATGATCGAACCCTTCGCGCCCGGCCAGGTGCGCGAGGCCGAAGGCCGCAAGATCATCAGCTATGGCACCAGCAGCTATGGCTACGACATCCGCTGCGCGCCCGAATTCAAGGTGTTCACCAATATCCACAGCACGGTGGTGGACCCGAAGAACTTCGACGAGAAGAGCTTTGTCGATTTCCACGGCGACAGCTGCATCATCCCGCCCAACAGCTTTGCGCTGGCGCGCACCATGGAGTACTTTCGCATCCCGCGCAACGTGCTCACCATCTGCCTGGGCAAGAGCACCTATGCGCGCTGCGGCATCATTGTCAATGTCACGCCGTTCGAGCCCGAGTGGGAAGGCTATGTGACGCTGGAGTTCTCCAACACCACGCCGCTGCCCGCACGCATCTACGCGGGCGAAGGCTGTGCGCAGGTGCTGTTCTTCGAGAGCGATCCAGACGACGTCTGCGAAGTCTCGTACAAGGACCGGGGCGGCAAGTACCAGGGCCAAGTGGGCGTGACCTTGCCCAAGGCCTGATCGCCTGCAAGGTCGGGCGTACCGCCCGGTGGTCCCGTCCTACAGGGGTAGGGCACTTCGGCTGAAGTGCAAGCGTTGGTAAGTTCCATAGCATGGATGCATGCCTGCGGATGTTCGCAGGGTCCGTGTGAAGGAGTCCAACATGATTGACTTTGTTGAACCGTCCGCACCCCGCGCCACGGCGGGTGTTGACCTGCCCAGCCTGCCCGATCTTCCGAAAGCCCGCCATGCCGACCTGGGTGAGGCCGATATCCATTACTGGCCTTGTGAGGTGCTGGATGCGTTCATCCTGCACATGGCCAAGCGTGGCCACTGCGTGAACACGGCCATGATGCTGGGCCACCCGCCCTATGCGCAGGAGCAGTTGAACATCGCACGCCAGCACCATGACGGCGAACTCGATGGGCTTGCCGACCGGCTGGGGGGCTATTTCAGCGCCTGCCCGGCCTCGGGCTCCACGCACACCCTGTTGCGTCCCTGGCCCTTGGCTTCGTAAAGCGCCGCGTCGCTGCGGCGCAGCATCTCGTGGGCATTGTCGGGCCCCTCGCGCAGGCTGGATATGCCAGCGCTCACCGTGATCCGCCCCACCAGAGGATCTTCCTGCGCCGCCATGCCGTCCACGATCGACTGGGCGATCGCGCGTGCGCCTTCCACGGCGGTGTCGGGCAGTACCACGGCAAACTCCTCGCCACCGAGCCGCGCAATCACGTCCGACGCGCGCAGGCGCTGCTGCAGCGTCTGTGCCAGCCGGCGCAGCACCTCGTCGCCTGCGTCGTGCCCGAAGCTGTCGTTCACGCGCTTGAAATGGTCCACATCGACGCTGACCAGGCTCAGGGGCCGGCCGCTGCGGCGCGCCAGCGCCAGCGCAAACTCCATCTTGCTGTCGAAGCCCCGGCGGTTGAGCAGGCCGGTGAGTGCGTCGGTGCGTGCCTGCAGGTCCAGCGCGCGGTTGGCGGCTTCCAGCTCCAGGGTGCGCAGGCGCACCTGGTCCTCCATGGCTTCGTGAGCCGCCATGAGGCGCTGCGTCATGCTGCTGAGCGCGGCGGACAGCTGGTGCACGTCACGGTTGTGGGTGACCAGGGGAATGGTGGCGCCGGGCTTGCCCGATTCCACGAGGCTGGCGGCATCGGCCAGCGCGTAGAGGTCTTCGCTCAGGCGGCGGGCCGCGATCCAGGCAATGGCTGCGGCCAGCACCGCCGCCAGCAGGCCGATTGCCAGGGCCATGTGCACCGTGCGGTCCGCGTCGGCAAAGGCGATTTCCACCGGTTCCCGGGCCACGATGTGCCAGCCCAGGTCGCTTGCCGCGTTGCGCGCTTCCATGCGCACACTGGCGGTAAGGTAGTTCTTGCCATCGGCCCAGGGCACCACGGTCGCAGACAGGGCGCCTGATTCCCGCGTGGCCACGGTCAGCGGCACGGGCAGATGCTGGCCGCCGGCTTCGAGCTGGCTGCGGTATTCCTGGGGCGAGAAAATGAGTTTGCCGGCGCGGTCAAAGACGAACAGGTCCACCGAGGCACCCTGGATACCGACGGGGGCCAGGCTTTCAAGTACCTCGCGGGTCCACTCCCAACTGCCGTGCATTCCCAGCACACCCAAGGTGGCCCGCCCCGCGTGGATGGGGGCAGCGAAGTCCACGAAGCGGTAGGGCTCGCCCGAGGCGTTGGGCGGCAGCAACTGCTCCAGCAGCTTGGCCGGGTGCACGTCGCCCACGTGCAGCTCCTGCAGGCCGGCGATGAACCAGGGGCGCTCGCGCACGCTCTGGCCTTCCAGAAGTCCCTTCGTGGCGGCCCTTACCACGCCCTGGGCGTCTGCCACGCCGATCCACAGGCTGTAAGGGTCGATGGCCTGGGTGCGCGCCAGCAGTTGGTGCACTTCGGGCGAATCGAGCCCCTTTTGCCATATGCCGGGTGCATCGGCCAGTACCTGCACGGCCCGGCTGCGCTCCAGTAACCCGTTGGCAAGCTGGCGGCTGGCGTTATCGGCCACGGTGCGCAAGGCATGGCCGGCATCGCTTTGCGCGCGCCGCTTGAGCAGTTCGCCGAAACCCAGGGACAGCAGCACGGCCAGCCCGATCACCAGCAGCGCAAACACCAATGAGATCTGCGTGCGCAGGCTCTGGCCGCGAAAGCGGGTGGGGGGGCTCATGGGCTGCCGCTCCCCGGCTGGGAATGTGCTCCTGATCCCGTGTTTGCGCCGATGCCCGAATGCGCGGTGCGGGTGGCGCGCAGCACCAGGCGGGCAGCCGCCAGGTCCCAGCCGGCCCAGCCGCAGCTCTTGAACAGCACGGGCCCGGTGCGGGGGCGCGCGCCTTGCCGCACCATGTCCTGCAGCGTAGGCAGGCGCGCCACGTCCAGCCCGGCCTGCAGCAGGTCGCCGGCCTCGTGCCCGGCATCGGCCGTGTCCACCACCACCGTGCCATGCTGCGCCATCCATCGGCACAGCCCGGGCGACAGCTCTGCCATGGTGGGGGTGTAGGCGCCGACCGCCGCGATGAAGGCATCGGGCCGGGGCTGGGCGCTCAGGACCACGGCCGTGCCAGGGGTGCATGCGGCCACCAGAGGGCAGTGGGCCATGGCCGCGTCGGCGTCCTGCACGACCCGGGCCTGGGCGCCCAGGGCGCGGGCCGCCTGCGCCAGGGCCTCGGCACTGGCCGCGCTGCGCGATGCCACCCAGACCTCGCGCACACCCAGCACTTCCACAAAGGCCTGCACATGGGCCAGGCCTTGCACGCCGGCACCCACCACCAGCAGCGGGCCCTGCGGCACCGGCGCCAGGCGCTGCGCCGCCAGCAGCGAGACGGCGGCCGTGCGGCGCGCCGTGACGGTGGGGCCGTCCAGCACCACGCGGCGCTGGCCGGTGGCTACGTCGAACACCACCACATCGCCCTGGATGGTGGGCTGGCCGCGCGCCGCATTGCCGGGGGTGAGGGTGATCAGCTTGGCCATGGCGACCGTGCGGTCGCTGGCCGGCATCACGAACAGGCTGGCGCCGCCTGCCAGCGCCAGCACGCTGCGGGGCGGCACCTGGATGCCGTCGTCCACCAGCAGGGCGGCTATTTCATCGGCCAGCGCTGTCCAGTCCAGCAGGTCGGCGGTGGCCTGGGGCCCCAGGGTGGAAGAGGGTTCAGAAAGCGGGGCGGGGCACATACCGGGACTGTACACAGCATGCGCGGCCGGTGGCACAGGGCGTACCCGGCGGTCAGTGGGTGGCGCCCGCGCCCAGGACGATGTCCTGCCGGGCGAGGACGGCCGCCCACAGCGCGGCATGCAGGCCGCGCACCATGTCACGCAGCGCCAGATGGGGCGTGCCCTGTCCCGGTAGCCAGGGCACATGCACGAAGCCACCGCGCATGCCGGCCACGCCTTCGCGCGCCAGGTGGTGCATCAGCCCGTAGAGCACATGGTTGCAGACGAAGGTGCCGGCCGTCTGCGATACCTCGCAGGGCACGCCGGTCTGCTGCACCGCGCGCAGCATGGCCTTGACGGGCAGGCTGGCAAAGTAGGCGGCCGGGCCACCGGGGGCCACGGCCGCGTCGATGGGCTGCGCGCCCTGGTTGTCGGGGATGCGCGCATCGTCCACATTGATGCCGATGCGCTCGATCGACAGGGCCGCCCGTCCGCCCGCCTGCCCCAGGCATACGGTGAGCGCCGGCTGCAGCTGCCGGTGCAGTGCCGTCAGCCGCTGCAGCGCCAGCCCGAACACGGTGGGCAGTTGCGCGGCCACCACGGTGTGCCCGCCGATGCGCTGGCCCTGCAGTGCCTGTGCCAGCAGCCAGCTGGGGTTGATGGCATCCCCACCGAAGGGATCGAATCCCGTCAGCAGGATGACGGGGTTGCTTGCGCCGTGGGGGTTGTGGGGGTGGTGCAGCATGGGGTGGGGCGCTCACGTACGAGAAACAGACTGCATGGTAGCGCGCTGCTCTCCTACTTGTGCTGGCTCCCGAGGAGGGCGCGCCGCGCGTAACATGCTGTCCATGCCTCCGTCCGGTGGGGGCGCTGGAGAACAACGATGAAATGGGAAGGCAATCGCGAGTCCGACAACGTAGAGGACCGCCGGGACGAGGGCGGTGGCGGTGGGGGCGGCTCGCCCATCTTTGGCGGGCGCAGCATCGGCATCGGCACCATCGTCATCGCCCTGGTGGGCGGCTGGGTGCTGGGCATCAACCCGCTGACCATCCTGGGCCTGCTCAGCGGCGGTGGTCCGCCCGCGCAGGTGCAGCAGCAACAGCAGGGCCCGGCGCACCGCCCCCCGGCCGACGACACCATGGCGCGCTTCGTCTCCACCGTGCTGGCCGATACCGAGGACGTTTGGCAGGGCGTGTTCCGCCAGGGCGGCGGCACCTACCAGGAGCCGCGGCTGGTGCTGTTCCGCGGCTCCACGCCCACAGCCTGCGGCGCGGGCCAGGCGGCGATGGGGCCGTTCTACTGTCCGGCCGACCAGAAGGTGTACATCGATCTGGGTTTTTACGAGACCCTCAAGAACCGCCTGGGCGCGCCCGGCGATTTCGCGCAGGCCTACGTGATCGCGCACGAGGTCGGCCACCACGTGCAGAACCTGCTGGGCATCAGCGGCAAGATGGACCAGATGCGCGGCCGCGTGAGCAAGACCGAGTACAACGCCATGTCCGTGCGGCTGGAGCTGCAGGCCGACTGCTTTGCCGGCGTGTGGGCGCACCACGCGCAGGCTGCCCGCAAGATCCTGGAGCAGGGCGATGTGGAAGAGGCCATGAACGCGGCCGCCAAGATCGGCGACGACGCCCTGCAAGGTGCCGGCGGTGGCCGGGTGGTGCCTGAGAGCTTCACCCACGGCAGCAGCGCGCAGCGCCAGCGCTGGTTCAACGCCGGACTGCAGAACGGCAGCGTCAAGGGTTGCGACACCTTTGCCGCCCGCAATCTGTGATGGACATCGCTGCACAGGTCTGCGGTGAGGTTCGCGGGGGCTGAACGCGGTCCCTCCCTCCTTTTTGCGCACGCCATGCCACCCGAGTCGCTGTCCCATCCGCCTGTAGCCGGGCAGGGGCCCTCACCGGGCGCTGCCAGCCACCCGCCCTCGGGCGCGGTGGCGGCATGGTCTGCTGCGGCTGTCACGGTGCCCCATGCGGTGGGCCTGGGCTTGTTGGCCTTCGCGCCGCTGGCAGGCGGCTACTCGCTGGCGGCCCTGGCCCTGTGGTCGGCCGCCTTGCCCGGATTGCTGCTCACCGTGCTGGCGCCACGCCCGGGGGTCGTCTATGCGCCGACCACCGTGGTGGCCCTGCTGTTCGCCGCCGTGGTGGCCACCGCCTACGGCGCAGCCGGCACCCTGGGCCTGACGGCGCGCCAGGTGCTTGCCGTCAGCGGTGCCACCGTGGCGCTGGCGTTTGGCTTTCAGTGGCTGTTGGGGGTGCTGCGCCTGGCCTCGGTGGCGCGCTTCCTGCCGATTTCGGTGACCCATGGCTTTGCGGCGGGCGTGGGCCTGTCCATGGTGGTGGGGCAACTGCGCAATGGCCTGGGTGCGGGCGCCGGGTGGGGTTGGGACCTGCGTACCTTTTGGCACGCCGTGGCCGCCCTCGCGGTAGTGGGCCTGGCGGTGCTGCTGCGCCGGCGCTGGCCGCGCATGCCGGGCCTGCTCACGGCCGTGGTGCTGGTGGCACTGGCCGTGGCCGTGGCGGGCCTGTGGGGTGTAGGCATGGGCAACGTGTTCGCACCGGCCGTCAGCCAGAGTGCCTTTGCCGGGCCGCTGTGGCCCGACTGGACGGGCATTCCCTGGCTGGAACTGGCGCACCGGCACGGCTCTGCGCTGGTGGTGCTGGCCCTGCTGATGGCGCTGGTCAACAGCCTGGAGATCCTGGTCTTCAACCAGGAACTGGAGCTCGACCACGGCCTGCGCGGCAACCCCAACCAGGCGCTGCGGCGCGAGAGCCTGCTGGGCGTGCTGTGTGGCCTGGTGGGCATGATCCCCGCGTCCACCAGTGCCTCGCGCTCGCGCATCGTGCTGGCGCAGGCCGGTGCCTCGGCCAGCGCCCCGCGCTGGCATGCCGGCATCATGCTGGTGGTGGCCTTCACGGGTGCCTGGTGGCTGCACTGGGTGCCCATGGCCTGTCTGGCCGGCGGGCTGGTGCTGGCCGGGCTGATGCAGGTGCCCCTCCTGCTGTGGTCGCCAGGCTATGCCCGGCGTTCGCGCGTAACCTGGGCCCAAAGCTGGCTGGTGGCGCTGGTGTTCGCCGTCATGGGCGGTGTGGGGGCTCTGGTGGCGGGGCTGGTGGTGGCCACCTTCGTGCTGCTGCGCGACTCGGCGTCCAAGGTGCTGCGCCACGTGCGGCTCGATGGGCAGTTGCGCTCGCGCCGCCTGCGCCGCGCGGGCTCCGACACCTGGCTGGCGCCGCGCATGAACCAGGTGGCGGTGTTCGAGCTGCAGGGCGTCATGTCCTTCGGCGTCGCCGCGCACCTGGCCGAGCAGGTGCGCCTGATGCTGCAGCCGCGCCACCGCTGGGTGGTGCTGGATGCCAGCCGCGTGCCGGCCTGGGACAGCACGGCCCTGGCCCAGCTGCGTGCGCTGGTGCGCGACCTCTCGCAGCAAGGCGTGGCCTGCGCCGTGGCGGCGCTCGACCGCGTGGCGGCCGAGCACGCGGGCACCGGCGTTCGCACCTTCGCCGATGGCGACCGGGCCCTGGAATGGGCGGAAGCCGCCATCCTGGCCGAGCGGCCCGAGCACGAGCGGCCTGTTTATCCCGAGCAGGATGTGCTCGGCGAGATCGGTGAAGGCATGGACGCCGAGGCCCGGCTGGCGCTGGAGGCCCTGCTGGAGCCACTGCCCATGGCGGCCCATGGGGTGGTGTTCAACGCCGGGGACACCGACCGCGACCTGCTGGTGGTGCAGTCGGGCCACATCACGCTCGTGACCCAGTGGCCGCCCGAGCGCGGCCTGCGCCTGGCCACCGTGGGGCCGGGCATGGCCTTCGGGGAGATGGCTTTTCTCAACGGCGCGGCCCGCACGGCCAGCGCCGGGGCCGAATTGGGGCCTGCGCAACTGGCGCGGCTGTCGCGCGCGCACTTCGACGCCTGGGCGCACCGCTACCCCGAAGCGGCGCTCACGGTGATGAACAACATCGCCCAAATCGGTGCCCGCCGTCTGGCGGTGACCACGCGCCAGCTGCGCGCGGTGCTGGAGTGAATTCCTGAATATTGCCATCTGTGAATTGATGGTTATTGGTTTGGTGCTATCGAATTAAAAGCACCAAAGCCAGTCCTCTGGCGGCATGGCTCGGTGAATACACCCTTGCTTACCACCCCCATGGTGTGTTTGGGCCACCGGTGCGACAATAGAGGGCTAAATGACAAGTTCTTTTTCCAATCTATCGCTGGCCGAGCCGCTCTCGCGCGCCGTGGCCGAAATGGGCTACGAGTCCATGACGCCCATCCAGGAGCAGGCCATTCCGGTCGTGCTCACCGGCCAGGACGTGATGGGCGCAGCCCAGACCGGCACCGGCAAGACGGCGGCGTTCTCGCTGCCACTGCTGCAGCGCCTGCTCAAGCACGAGAGCAGCTCCACATCCCCGGCCCGCCACCCCGTGCGTGCGCTGGTGCTGCTGCCCACGCGCGAACTGGCCGACCAGGTCGCCCAGCAGATCGCGCTGTACGCCAAGTACACCAAGCTGCGCAGCACCGTGGTCTTCGGCGGCATGGACATGAAGCCCCAGACCCTGGAGCTCAAGAAGGGTGTCGAGGTGCTGGTGGCCACCCCCGGCCGCCTTCTGGACCACATCGAAGCCAAGAACGCGGTGCTCAACCAGGTCGAGTACGTGGTGCTCGACGAGGCCGACCGCATGCTGGACATCGGTTTCCTGCCCGACCTGCAGCGCATCCTGTCCTACCTGCCCAAGCAGCGCACCACGCTGCTGTTCTCGGCCACGTTCTCGCCCGAGATCAAGCGCCTGGCCAGCAGCTACCTGCAAAACCCCATCACCATCGAAGTGGCCCGCCCGAACGAGACGGCCTCCACAGTGGAGCAGCGCTTCTACAGCGCCAACGACGATGACAAGCGCCGTGCCATCCACCAGGTGCTCAAGACCCGGGGCATCAAGCAGGCCTTCATCTTCGTCAACAGCAAGCTCGGTTGCGCCCGCCTGGCGCGCAGCCTGGAGCGCGAAGGCCTCAAGACCACCGCTCTGCACGGCGACAAGAGCCAGGACGAGCGCCTGAAAGCCCTGGAGGCCTTCAAGAAGGGCGAAGTCGATCTGCTGGTGTGTACCGACGTGGCCGCCCGCGGCCTGGACATCAAGGACGTGCCGGCGGTGTTCAACTTCGACGTGCCCTTCAACGCCGAAGACTACGTGCACCGCATCGGCCGCACGGGCCGTGCCGGCGCCTCGGGCCTGGCGGTCACGCTGGTGTCCGGCAGCGATGCCCGCCTGGTGGCCGACATCGAAAAGCTCATCAAGAAAAAGATCGAGCTTGAAGCCGTCGAGTACGAAGAAGACCAGCCGCGCGGCCGCATCAACGACGGCCGCCGTGCCTGGCGCGAAGCGGGCGAGACCGGTGACGGGCGCGATGCCATTGCCTCCGCCGCTCCGCGCCGCGAACGGGAGCGCGAGCACCGTCCGGGCCGTGAAACCCGCGAGCCGCGCGAACAGCACCGGGGCTTCCGTCCTGCGGTGGCATCGCGCGACCCGTTCTTCGAAAAGCCCTACGAATCCAGCGCGGCGGCCGATGCCGCGCCCGCCTGGGAGTCCGCCAAGTCGGCGCCCCGTAGCAGTGTGTCGGCCAACATCAAGCCCAAGCGCAAGGTGGCGGCGCTGTTCAAGGCGGTAGCTCCTGCCACTGAAGATCAGGCACAGGCCGTCACCACCGACTGAAGCAAAGGCCGGTCACGCCATCAGCCCGGCTGCTGCGACTGCTCGCAGTGCACCTGCAGCAGTTCGCGGTCGGCCAGCGTGGCGCCAAAGCGCATGGCGCTCAGGCAGCCGCCCCATACGCAGCCCGTGTCCATCGCCAGGGTGTCCGGGCGGTCCAGCAAACCCAGCGTGGACCAGTGCCCGAAGGCCAGCAGCGTACTTGCCGCCCGCCTGCCTGGCACGTCGAACCAGGGCATCAGGCCTTCGGGGGGCTTTTGCGCACCCTCGGTGCTTTCGAAATCCATCACCCCATCGGCCGAGCAAAAGCGCAGCCGCGTCATGGCGTTGACGATGGTGCGAAGGCGGTCCATGCCCGTGAGCGCGGGGTCCCAGCGGTCCGAGCCATTGCCGTACATCTGATGCAGAAAGTCCGACAGCCCCGGGCCGCGCAGCACCTGCTGCACTTCGCTCGCCAGGGCCAGGGCCTCGTCCACCGTCCAGGCGGGCAGCAGGCCGGCGTGCACCATCGCCAACCGCTCGCCGGCATGCAGGTGCGTGCGCATCAGCGGCTGCCGGCGCAGCCAGTCCAGCATGGCGTCACGGTCATCGGCTTTGAGCACCTGCTCCAGCGTGTCCTTGCGCGAGGGCTTGCGTGCCCCATGGGCGGCGGCCAGCAGGTGCAGATCGTGGTTGCCCAGCAGCGGGCGCAGCGCATCGCCCTGCTGCATGCAGCGGCGCAGCACGGCAGCCGACTCCGGGCCCCGGTTCACCAGGTCGCCCAGCAGGTAGACCGTGTCGCGGCTCGCGGAAAAGCCGATCTCGTCCAGAAGGCGCCCGAGCGCGCTGTCGCAACCCTGGATATCGCCAATACAGTAAAGTGCCATCGTGTTCCTATGCCTTGAATCATGGATTTTCTGCTGATTGCGCTGCTCACGCTGCTCAATGGCGTATTTGCCATGTCCGAGCTGGCGCTGGCATCGAGCCGCAAGTCGCGCCTGGTCGCCATGGCCGAGGGCGGCGACAAGGGGGCGCAGGCCTCGCTCACGCTGCTGGAGAACCCCACCCAGTTCCTGTCCTCCGTGCAGGTGGGCATCACCTCCATCGGCATGCTCAACGGCATCATCGGCGAAGCCGCGTTCAGCGATGACCTGGCGCGCTGGCTGCTGGCGCTGGGCATGCCCGAGCGCGCCTCCGGCATCACGGCCACGGCGCTGGTGGTCACGGTGATCACCTTCATCACCATCGTCTTCGGTGAGCTGGTGCCCAAGCGCATCGGCCAGCTCTACCCCGAAACCGTGGCCCGCCTGGTGGCTCGGCCCATGACCTGGGTGGCCCTGGTGGCCAAGCCCTTCGTGCGGCTGCTGTCGCTGTCCACCCAGGGCGTGCTCGGCCTGCTGCGCATCGACAATAACGCCGGCCGCGCCGTGACGGAGGAAGAGATCGTGGCCAGCCTGGAAGAAGGGCGCGATGCCGGGGTGATCGAGCACCACGAGCACCAGATGGTGCGCAATGTGTTCCGCCTCGACGACCGGCCGCTGACCTCGCTGATGGTGCCCCGCACGGACATGCAGTGGCTCGATGCCCGGCTGACCGTGGCCGAAGGCCTGCGCATGGCCGGCACCGGTGGTGACCATGGTGCCCATTCCTGGTACCCCGTCTGCAGGGGCTCGCTCGATGAGGTGGTGGGCCTGATCAGCGTGGCGCGCCTGCTGGAGCTGGGCGTGGAGGCCCCAGGCGCCATCGAGCAGTACGCCCTGCCGGCCGCCTTTCTGCCCGAAACCCTGAGCGGCATGGAACTGCTGGAGCAGTTCCGCGCACGCTCGGGCCGCATGGTCTTCGTGGTGGACGAATATGGCGTGGTGCAGGGCATCATGACACCACGCGATCTGCTGGAGGCGATTACCGGAGAACTGCAGCCCGGGGCTGCGACGGATGCCTGGGCCACCCAGCAAGAGGACGGCATGTGGCTGCTCGACGGCCTGATGCCCGTCAGCGAACTCAAGGCGCGGCTCGATATTCGCGATTTACCGGGAGAGGAGCGCGGCCGTTACAACACACTGGCGGGATTGCTGATGGCTGAAACAGGCCATTTGCCGGCAGTGGGCGAACGCATTGCCTGTGCCGGGTGGATATTCGAGGTGCTTGGCCTGGAGGGCAAGAGAATCGACCGTGTATTGGCGCAAATGGACCTGGCCGATCGGTCCGGCTGATTACCTGGGGCTGTGAAATGATTTTCACTGGTGAGGGGTTTCAACGGTTTGTCACGAATTTTTTCGCAAACCCTGAAAATTTTGCCCATTATTCCTATAATGGGGCCTTCCTTGTCCACCTAGCAGCCACACATACCATGACAACCAGCTACAAAGAACTCCTCAAGCAACGCGACGCCCTGGAACAGCAAATCGGTGAAGCCCGCAAGCGCGAGTTGTCGGACGCCGTATCGCAGGTGCGTGCGCTGGTGGCGGAGTTCGGCCTGACCGCACAGGACGTGTTCCCCAGTGGCCGTGCACGCAGCGCAAGCGCTGGCACCAAGGTGGCTCCCAAGTACCGCGATCCATCCACAGGCCAGACCTGGACGGGCCGTGGCAAAGCCCCCAAGTGGATTCAAAACGAGAACCGCGAAAAATTCGCCATTTGAGCGATTGAATCCATTGGACAGCGGCCCATGGCCGCGTTGCATAAAAAAGCCCGCATCTGCGGGCTTTTTGCGTGGTACGCACCATAAACGTGCGATCCGGCTGGCTGTGTGGGGGCGCGCCCGCGGCTGGCGCCTGATCAGATGGGGGCGGCAGCGATCTCGCGCAATACCTGGGCCGTGAATTCGTCGGCCGGAAAGAATGATTCCACGGCCAGTTCCTGCAGGGTCACATCCACCGGGGTTCCAAATATGGTGGTGGTGCTGATAAACGAAAGTGTTCCCCGGGCGCTTTGAAAGCAGAAGGGCATTACCACACCCAGCAATTCCCCGTCGAGCACCAGGGAGCTCGATTCCTCGGGCGCGGGGTATTCCAGCAACTCGGCCTGCAGTGCGATGAGCACGGGGTCCGCCGTGGCCTGTATTTGCTGGCGCAGGCGCTCGAACAGGTGGGCCCGCCACTGGGCCAGGTTGGCGATGTGCGGTGCCAGGCCCTTGGGGTGCAGGCTGAGGCGGAACACATTCGCCGGCCCCTTCAGCAGTTCAGGGCTCACGTGGTTGGCCAGCAGCGCCTGGGCAGCGCGGTTGGTGGCCACGATGTTCCAGCAGCGATCCAGTGCAATCGCGGGGCAGGGTTCGTGGCCCTTGAGCACCAGTTCCACCGCTTTGCGCGCGGCAGCCAGGGCCGGGTCGTCCAGCGCGCGCTCGCGGTACATGGGCGCATAGCCGGCCGCCACCAGCAGGGCATTGCGCTCGCGCAGCGGGATGGCCAGGCGCTCGCACAACCGCAGCACCATCTCGCGGCTGGGGTTGGTGCGGCCTGTCTCCATGAAGCTCACGTGGCGGGTGGAGATGTCCGCCTCGTCGGCCAGCTCCAGCTGACTCAGGTGGCGCTGCTGGCGCCAGGTGCGCAGATGGTCGCCGAACGAGGCAGGCCCCGGAAGGCTGCGGTGGCCCCCGGCCGCAGGCCGGTGGGGCAGGGTGGGGCGTGGGGGGCGGTGGGTGCTGGTCATGCCCTCCATCCTAGGGCCAGTTGGCATGCCGGCCATTACCTGGCATGTCATCGACGCGGTGCAGCCCGGCCGCGACCATGGAGGCTCCTTCAACCCGAAAAGATCCCAAGGAGTCCACCATGTCCGTTCTGTCCTCTCCCTCGTTCCTGCGTGCCGTGGTCTGGTTCGATGCCGCCACGGGCGTGCTGCTGGCCGCCCTGCACCTGGCGCTGACCGAGACGCTCGCCGAGTGGCTCGGGCTGCCGGTGGGGCTGGTCTCGGCCAGTGGCCTGGCGCTCCTTGCCTATGCGGTTCTGGCCATGGCGATTGCAAGCCAGCGCAACACCCCCCGCAGCCTGCTGTGGCTGTTGATCGTGGGCAATGCCGCCTGGGCCCTCGCCAGCCTGGCACTGCTGCTGTCATCGGCCATCGCGCCCAGCGTGTGGGGCCAGGCCTATCTGGTCGTGCATGTGGTTTCGGTGGGCCTGCTGGCCGAGCTGCAATGGTTTGGCATGCGCCGCTTGCCGTTGCCTGCAATGGCTTGAATGCTCTGTATTGAATAGCGCTTGGCGCTCTTGCGCGTGTACCGGAGGGGCCCTGTGAGGCCCCTTTCCCATGGCGATGGGCGGCAGTTGCCGCCTCCCTGCATACCCCCAACGTTGGCTCCGCCGCGTGGGACTGACAGAATAGGCCTTGTCGCTTACACAGGAGTCAGCCATGGCCACATCGACCAAGTCGTCGCCCCAGCCCGCCCGCCACGCGTTTGCCAACACGCTCAAGAGTTTCAAGACCGCGTCCGGCAAGACCGGACAGCTCTATTCCCTGCCAGCCCTGGCCAAGCAGTTTCCGCAGATCAACCGCCTGCCGGTGTCCATCCGCATCGTGCTCGAATCGGTACTGCGCAACTGCGACGGCCGCAAGGTCACGGCCGAGCATGTGCACCAGCTCGCGCACTGGGCGCCCAAGGCCGAGCGCAAGGACGAGATCCCCTTCGTCGTATCGCGCGTGGTGCTGCAGGACTTCACCGGCGTGCCGCTGCTGGCCGACCTGGCCGCCATGCGCAGCGTGGCTGCCAGGCTGGGCAAGAACCCCAAGAAGATCGAACCCCTGGTGCCAGTCGATCTGGTGGTGGACCACTCCATCATGGTCGACTACTACGGCAAGAAGAATTCGCTCGACCTGAACATGAAGCTCGAGTTCCAGCGCAACCGTGAGCGCTACGAGTTCATGAAGTGGGGCATGCAGGCCTTCAGCACCTTCGGCGTGGTGCCGCCGGGCTTCGGCATCGTGCACCAGGTGAACCTGGAGTACCTGGCGCGCGGCGTGCACAAGACCAAGGCAGGTGTGCACTACCCCGACACCCTGGTGGGCACCGACAGCCACACCACCATGATCAACGGCATCGGCGTGGTCGGCTGGGGCGTGGGCGGCATCGAGGCCGAGGCCGCCATGCTGGGCCAGCCCGTGTACTTCCTCACGCCCGACGTGGTGGGCTTCGAGATGACCGGCCAGCTGCGCGAGGGCGTGACCGCCACCGACCTGGTGCTCACCGTGACCGAGCTGCTGCGCCAGCACAAGGTGGTGGGCAAGTTCGTCGAGTTCTTCGGCGAGGGCACGCGCACCCTGGCGCTGCCCGACCGGGCCACCATCGGCAACATGGCACCCGAGTACGGTGCCACCATGGGCTTCTTCCCGGTGGATGAGAAGACCATCGACTACTTCCAGGGCACGGGCCGCACCAAGGCCGAGATCGAGGCCTTCGAGGCCTACTTCAAGGCCCAGGGCCTGTTCGGCGTGCCGCTGGCCGGCGAGATCGACTACTCGCAGGTCGTCAAGCTCGACCTGGGCAGCGTGACCCCCAGCCTGGCCGGCCCCAAGCGGCCGCAGGACCGGATCGAGCTGGGCAAGGTCAGCAGCCAGTTCGCCGACCTGTTCAGCAAGTCCAATGCCGAGAACGGCTTCAACCGCCCGGCCGAACTGCTGCTCACCCGCCACCACATCCACCGTGGGCAGGATATGGTTCAAGAGCTGGCGCCCAAGGACAAACCTGCTCCCGCAGGCGCGCCGCGCTCCCTGGCCGAGATGGAGGGCAACAAGCCCGCGCTGGCCACGGCCCATGCCGACGCAGCGGCCACCATGCCCACCAAGGGCGCCGACCCCACGGTGGGCAATGGGGACGTGCTGATCGCCGCCATCACCAGCTGCACCAACACCTCCAACCCCAGCGTGCTGCTGGCCGCCGGCCTGCTGGCCAAGAAGGCGGTGGAGGCGGGGCTCAAGGTCCAGCCGCACATCAAGACCTCGCTGGCCCCCGGCTCGCGCATCGTCACCGACTACCTCACCGAGACCGGCCTGCTGCCCTACCTGGAGAAGCTGGGCTTTGCGCTGGCGGGCTACGGCTGCACCACCTGCATCGGCAATGCGGGCGACCTCACGCCCGAGCTCAACGACGCCATCACCAGCAACGACCTCATCTGTGCGGCCGTGCTCTCGGGCAACCGCAATTTCGAGGCGCGCATCCACCCCAACCTCAAGGCCAACTTCCTGGCCAGCCCGCCGCTGGTGGTGGCCTATGCCATCGCCGGCACGGTGCTCAAGGACCTGATGACCGAGCCCGTGGGCAAGGGCAAGGGTGGCCGCGACATCTACCTGGGCGACGTCTGGCCGACGAGCGAGGAAGTGCACAAGCTCATGAAGTTCGCGATGAACGGCAAGGCCTTCCGCGAGAACTACGCCAAGGTTGCCACAGACCCCGGCAAGCTCTGGGAAAAGATCAAGGGCGTGAGCGGAAACTCGTACACCTGGCCGGCCAGCACCTACATCGCCGAGCCGCCGTTCTTCGCCCAATTCACGCTCGAGCAGGGTGCCGCGACGGCCTCCGCTGTGCACGGCGCGCGCATCATGGCGTTGTTCGGTGACTCCATCACCACCGACCACATCTCTCCTGCGGGCTCCATCAAGGCCACCTCGCCCGCCGGCCAGTGGCTGCAGCTCAACGGTGTGCAGAAGGCCGACTTCAACAGCTACGGCGCACGCCGCGGCAACCACGACGTGATGATGCGCGGCACCTTCGCCAACGTGCGCATCAAGAACCTCATGCTCCCGCCCACGGCCGATGGCTCGCGCGAGGAAGGCGGGGTGACCGTGTTCCAGAGCGAAGGGCCGCTGCAGGGCGAGAAGATGTTCATCTTCGACGCAGCCATGCAGTACATGGCGCAAAAGACACCCACGGTGATCTTCGCGGGCGAGGAATACGGCACCGGATCGAGCCGCGACTGGGCCGCCAAGGGCACGCAGCTCTTGGGCATCAAGGCCGTGGTGGCGCGCAGCTTCGAGCGCATCCACCGCTCCAACCTGGTGGGCATGGGCGTGCTGCCCCTGCAGTTCAAGGGCACGGATTCGTGGGAGTCGCTGGGCCTGACCGGCAACGAAACCATCAACGTGCTGCCCGACCCCGCGCTCACGCCCCAGAGCGACGCCACCCTGGTGATTCGCCGGGCTGACGGCAGCAGCCAGGAGGTGGTGGTCACGCTGCGCATCGACACCCCCATCGAGGTGGACTACTACCAGGCGGGCGGCATTCTGCCGTTCGTGCTGCGCCAACTGCTCGAAGGCTGAGGGCTGATGGCATCTGGGCGGTGGTGTTCGCATCGCCCGGGCATGGAGCAGGTGGGTGTGACCGGTGCCAGGTCACGGTTGTGGCGCGCATACCGCGCGTTGCGGCAGAAATCGTCGCTGGCGCTTACAGGCCGATACACTGGTGAGGTGCAGCGGACGCCCTACCCCCCACAGTTCCTATGAACTCCCCAGTCCACCGTTCCCCGCGGACGCTCGTCTCGGAGGCTCCCGCCGTCACGGTGGTGCTGGCCGTGGCGGTGCTGGCGCTGGTGATGGTGTCACTGAGCGGCATCCTGGGAGACGGTGTGGGTCTGCAGCATGGGCTGGAGCCCTTCATGGAGCTGGTGGCCATCCTGCTGGCGTTGTTGGTGGTGTCGGTGTCCCTGCATACGCTCGACGCGCATGGCCAAGGCCATGCGAATGTGCTGGTCGCCGGTTTCGGGGTGGCGGCGGTCTGCAATTTCCTGCATGGCGTGCTGGCCCATGCCACGCCGCAACCAGCTTCGACCCTGGCGGCGGACATGGCGCTGTGGCTTGGCTCCTGGGTGCGCGTGGCCGAGTGCGCCGCGCTGGTGCTCACGGCACTGCGCGTCTCCCTGCCCGGGCCTGCCAAGGTGTGGGCCGTGGCTGCGGGTGCGTTTTCCCTGGTGCTGGTGTGGGCGGCTGCGGGGCCGCTGCCGCAGTGGTTTTCTGCGGCCTCGGGCGGCATGTTGCCGGCGTTGATGGCCGGATTGCTGTGCGCAGGCCTGGTAGGGGCTGCCGTGCGGCTGCACGGCGATGCGAAGGGCGACAACCGCACGCGGGGACGCCTGCTGGCATGGGCTGCTGCCACTTTCGCGGTCGCGGAACTCATGGTGGGGCTCTCCGGCGTGGCGCAGGTCGGCTGGGCCAGCCTGCTGGCCATTGGCGTGCGTGTGGTGGGCTATGCCCTGCTGTACCAAGCCGTGTTCGTGGCGGGCATGCGCCAGCCCTTTGATCGGCTGTACGAGGCCGAAGCCCAGTTGCGTGAAAGCGAAACGCGCCTGCAGCTGCTGGGCCGCAACCTGCCGCTGAGTGTGCTCTACCAGGTGGTGCGCGAGGCCGATGGCCGCATGCACTTCGTGCACATCGGCGATGCCATCGAGCGCCTGAACGGCCTGCGCCCTGAGGATGTGCTGCGTGATCCCGGCGTGCTGTACCAGCAGATCCTCCCAGAAGACCTCCCCGCGCTCGAGGAGGCCAGGGACCAGTCGCTGCGCAGCATGGGGCCCATGGAGGCCACCTTTCGCATGCGTGTGTCTTCGGGGGCGGTGCGCTGGATACACCTGAGCTCCTCGCCCCGACCCCTGGATGGCGGGCGCGTGATCTGGGATGGCGTGCAAAGCGACATCACCGCCGAGCGCGAGGCCGAGCAGGCGGCCCACGCGCACGAGGTGCAGATGGCCAACATGCTGCGCCAGGTGCCCGGCGGCGTGGCACGGCTGGACCGCGAGTACCGCGTGCTCTATGTGAACGAGCAACAGGCCCGGTGGCTGCACCGCACACCCGAGCAGTTGCAGGGGCAACTGCTCCCGGACGTGATCCCCGCAGCGGTCATGGCGCGCATGCAGCCCCAGTTGCACAAGGCATTTGCCGGAGAGACGGCCGTCTTTGAAAACCGCATCGACGCACTGGACGGCCCGCAGTACCGCCACACCACCCTGGTGCCCGAATCCATCACGGAGCAGGGGGTGGTGGCCGTGGTGGTCTTCGCCTACGACCTGACCGAGCTCAAGCGCATCGAGACCGAGCTGGCCCAGCAGAAGGCCCACCTGGCCCGGGTGGTGAACGCCATGCCCGACATGGTCTTCCTCAAGGACGCGCAGGGTGTCTACCTGTCCTGCAACCCGGTGTTCGAGCGCTTTGCGGGCAAGCCCGAGCGCGAGATCATCGGCTGCACCGACTACGATCTGTCCCCTGCATCGGCGGCCGAGCAGTTCCGCGCGTATGACCGGCGTGCCATGCAGGCCTGGCAGCCCCTGGTCTACGAAGAGCAGCTGACCTTTGCGGAAGACGGTTACCAGGGGTATTTCGAGACCATCAAGACGCCCATCCGCGACCTGCATGGCCGCGTGACGGGCATCCTGGGCGTGTGCCGTGACATCACCGACCGCAAGCGCGCAGAGCAGGAGATCGAGCGCCTGGCGTTCTACGACGCCCTCACGGGCCTGCCCAACCGGCGCCTGCTGCTGGACCGCCTGCAACGCTCCCTGGCCGCCTGCCAGCGCAGCAAGAACCTCGGGGCCCTGCTGTTCATCGACCTCGATAACTTCAAGGACTTGAACGACACCCTGGGCCACGACATGGGCGACCAGCTCCTGTCCCAGGTCGCCACCCGCCTGGTGGGCAGCGTGCGCGAAGCCGACACCGTGGCGCGCTTCGGCGGTGACGAATTCGTCGTCATGCTGGACAACCTGAACCCCGAACTGGCCGAAGCCGCCGCCCAGGCCGAAACCGTCGCCGAAAAACTCCTGGCCAGCCTGAACCAGCCCTTTGCCCTCGGGGGCCAGCAGCACTACAGCACCCCCAGCATCGGCATCACCCTGTTCGGCGACGAACGCCTGTCGGTGGACGAACTCCTCAAAAGGGCGGACCTGGCCATGTACCAGGCCAAGGCCGCAGGGCGCAACACCCAGCGCTTCTTCGACCCCGACATGCAGGCCGCCGTCAACGCCCGCTCCAACCTGGAAGCCGACCTGCGCCAGGGCCTGGCCCGCAACGAACTGCTCGTGCACTACCAGCCCGTCGTCGACCACCAGGCCCGCCTGGTCGGAGCCGAAGCCCTGGTGCGCTGGCGCCACCCCCAGCGCGGCATGATCAGCCCCGGCGACTTCATCCCCCTGGCAGAGCAGACCGGACTCATCCTCCCCCTGGGCCAATACGTGCTGGAGACCGCCTGCAGGCAACTGCACCGCTGGAGCCAATCGCCCACCACAGCCCACCTGAGCATCTCCGTGAACGTCAGCGCCCGCCAGTTCCGGCAACCGGGCTTCGTCGCCGAAGTCCTCGGTACCCTGAAGGACTGCCAGGCCAACCCCCGGCTGCTCAAGCTCGAACTCACCGAAAGCCTGCTGCTGGGGGACATCGAAGACACCATCGTGCGCATGGAACAGCTCAAGGGTGAAGGGGTCGGGTTCGCGCTGGACGACTTCGGCACCGGCTACTCCTCATTGAGCTACCTCAAGCGGCTGCCGCTGGACCAGATCAAGATCGACCAGAGCTTCGTGCGCGACGTGCTGAGCGACCCCAACGACGCGGCCATCGTGCGCACCATATTGGCGCTGGCCAAGAGCCTGGACTTGCAGGTGGTGGCCGAGGGGGTGGAGACGACGGGGCAACTGGGGTTCCTCAGGCTGCATGGCTGCGAGGGGTTCCAGGGCTATCTGTTTGGCAGGCCTGTGCCGGTGGACATGTTCGAGCGCGAGCACCTGCCCGAGCCCCCGGTGCCAGCCCCTGCCGCCCAAGCCCCATGACTGCCGTACCGGGACCCAACCTCGCAGCATCCACCTCCGTCGCCAGCGTGCTGTGGGTGGACGGCGATGCGCTGCACGCACGGGCGGCCATCGCCGTGCTGGCCCAGCGCTGCCCGGGCTGGCACGTGGTGCACAGCCCCTCGGCCGACGCAGCCTCCCTGCTGCTGGCTGCGCAGACCTGGGATGCATTGGTGCTGTGCCTGGATCCGCAGATCCAGGAGCTGCCCAGCCTGCTGGAGCTGTGCGCGGGGCGCCCCGTGCTGCTGTGCCTCGATGGGGCGCAGGAAGCCCTGGCCGCGCGCGGTTTTCGCTGCGGCCTGGGGGACTATGCCCTGCGCGCTGCGGACGGTGGCCATCTCCCGGAGCTGGTGCACCGCCTGTGCGCGCTGGTGGGCCGGCAGGGCACGGCGGCCGTCCCCGGGGCGGTGCAGCCCATGCGCATGGTGGATGCGCGCATCTGGCACGAGGCACTCACGCTGCTGCAGGAGCAGCGCCTGGGCCTGCAGGTCACCCTGGCCAGCATGAGCCAGGGCATCTTCAGGACCGGGCCGGACGGGCGCATCAGCATCTACAACCAGCGCGTGCTGGAGCTGCTGGACCTGCCCGAATCGCTGATGGCCGCCCGGCCCACCCTGGCCGAGCTGACGCAGCTGCAGGCCCAGCGCGGCGACTTCGGCGCGGGCTATGGCCTGGTGGACCACCGGGGCCGCGACTACATCGCACGCTCCGTGGTGGACCCCTCGCCCGAGGTGTATTGGCGCACCACGCGCGATGGCCGTACCTTCGAGGTGCGCACCACCCGGCTGCCCGATGGCGGCCTGGTGCGCACCTTCACCGATGTGAGCGACTACGTGCGCGTGCAGAACGAGTTGCGCGAGAGCGAGGCGCGCTTTCGCGGTCTGAGCGACCTGTCGTCCGACTGGTACTGGGAGCACGATGCGGACGGCCGCTTCGTGCAGCTGGCCGGTGACCTCAGCGTCAACGGCATCCCCCTGTCGAGCGTGATGGGCCGCACCCGCTGGGAGATCGGCGCGCTGAACATGACCGATGTCGAGTGGGACGCCCACCGCGCGGTGCTCGCGGCGCAGCAGCCGTTTCGGGACCTGGAGCTGCAGCGCCAGCGCCCCGACGGCAGCATGCACTGGATCTCGGTCAGTGGCGTGCCGGTGATCGACGCAGAGGGTGTGCTGCGCGGCTACCGGGGCGTGGGGCGGGACATCACCGAGCGCAAGGAGGCAGAGCTGCAGATCGAGCGGCTGGCCTTCTTCGACGCGCTCACCGGTCTGCCCAACCGCCGCCTGCTGATGGACCGCCTGCAGCGCGCCACCGTGGCAGCCGGACGCAGCCATGCGCACGGTGCGCTGCTGTTCATCGACCTCGACAATTTCAAGGACCTCAACGATACGCTGGGCCATGACACCGGCGACCAGTTGCTGGTGCGCGTGGCCAGGCGCCTGCTGGAGAGCGTGCGCGAGAGCGACACCGTGGCCCGCTTCGGCGGCGATGAATTCGTGGTGCTGCTCGACGGCCTGCACACCGACGTGGCGCATGCCAGCAGCGAGGCCGCTGCCATTTCGCAGCAGATACTGACGGCCCTCGGCCGGCCCTACGACATGGAGGGCGTCAGCCACCACAGCACGCCCAGCATCGGCATCGCGCTGTTCGGGCAGCACCCGAGCACGCCGGATGAGCTGCTCAAGCACGCTGACCTGGCCATGTACCAGGCCAAGGCGGCGGGGCGCAACACCCAGCGCTTCTTCGACCCGGACATGCAGGCCGCCGTGAGCGCGCGCGCGGCGCTGGAGGCCGACCTGCGCCGCGGCCTGAACCAGCAGGAGCTGCTGCTGTATTGCCAGCCCGTGGTGGATGGAACCGGCAAGCTGCTCGGTGCCGAGGCCCTGGTGCGCTGGAACCACCCGCGCCGGGGGCTGGTGCTGCCGGGCGAGTTCATTGCGCTGGCCGAGCAGACGGGGCTCATCCTGCCGCTGGGCCAGTGGGTGCTGGAGTCTGCCTGCGCACAGCTGGTGCAGTGGTCGCACAGCGCGCTCACGCGGCCCTTCTTCCTGTCGGTCAACGTCAGCGTGCGGCAGTTCCGCCAGCCCGACTTCGTGGCCCAGGTGCTGGGCGTGCTGCAGGCCAGCGGCGCCAACCCCGAGCGCCTGCGCTTCGAGCTGACCGAAAGCCTGCTGCTCACCGACGTGGAGGACAGCATTGTCCGCATGGAGCAGTTGCGCCGCCATGGGGTGGGCTTTTCGATGGACGACTTCGGCACCGGCTACTCGTCCCTGTCCTACCTCAAGCGCCTGCCGCTGGACCAGCTCAAGATCGACCAGAGCTTCGTGCGCGACCTGCAGACCGATCCCAACGATGCCGCCATCGTGCGCACCATCCTGGCGCTGGCGCGCAGCCTGGACCTCTCCGTGGTGGCCGAGGGGGTGGAGACTCCGGGCCAGTTCGAGTTCCTGCAGCGCCATGGCTGCCAGGCCTTCCAGGGCTACCTGTTCGCGCGCCCCATGCCGGCCGAGATGCTGGAGCGCGCGCTGCTTCCTGCGCAATGACAAACGCAGGGCGCACCGAGCGGGCGACAATCGGCGCATGAAGAAACAGGTGCTGGTGGCGGGTGGTGGCATAGGGGGGCTGGCAGCGGCCCTGGGCGCATCGCGTGCCGGATGGGATGTGCGGCTGTACGAGCGCGCCGCCGCCTTCAGCGAGGTGGGGGCGGGCGTGCAACTGGGGCCCAACGTGGTGCGCCGGCTGCAGGCCTGGGGCCTGCAGAAGCCGCTGCAGGCCGTGGCGGCTTTCCCGGCCCGTCTGCAGGTGCGCAGCGCGCTCTCGGGGCGCGCTTTGGCCGAGCTGCCTCTGGGCGCCACGGCCATTGAGCGCTATGGCGCCGCCTACGCCACCATCCACCGTGCCGATCTGCATGGGCTGCTGCTGGCCGCCGTCACCAAGTACACCGACACCCAGTTGAACCTGGAGCATGCCATCGAGGCTTTCACCGACGGCAGCACGGCAGTGAACGCCATTCCCGGTGCCGAGACCGCCATCACCGTGCACACCAGCCGGGGCAAGGAGGTGGAGGGCGATGCGCTGGTAGGGGCCGACGGCCTGTGGAGCGGCACGCGCCTGCAGCTGCTGGGCGATGTGCCGCCACGCGCCACGGGCCACCTGGCCTACCGCGCCCTGGTCCCGCAGGACGCCCTGCCCAATGCCCTGCGCACCCAGCAGATCACCGCCTGGCTGGGCCCGCGCCTGCATGTGGTGCAGTACCCCGTGCGGCGCGGCGAGCTGCAGAACCTGGTGGTCATCATCGAAGGCCCGGCGCCCGAGGACATGCAGGGCTGGGACCATGCCGCCAATGCCGCCGACCTGGAGCAGGCCCTGCAGGGCGCCTGCCCGGCACTTCAGCATGTGGTGTATGGCGTGGCCGCAGCCGGCGGTGGCTGGCGCCTGTGGCCGCTGTGCGACCGCCCGCCGGTGCGCGGCCCCGGCGATATGGCGCAGGGCCTGGTGGCGCTGCTGGGTGACGCCGCCCACCCCATGGTGCCTTACCTGGCCCAGGGCGCAGGCATGGCCATCGAGGATGCGGCCGAACTGCAGCGGGCCCTGTCCATGCACGACCTGGAGGTGCCGCTGCGCCTGACCCGCTATGCCCTGAACCGCTGGCAGCGCAATGCCCGCGTGCAGGCCCGTGCCACGCGCAATGGCCGCATCTTCCACGCCATGGGGCCGGTGCGCTGGGGGCGCGATGCCTCGCTGCGCCTGCTGGGCGCGCGCGTGCTGGACCTGCCCTGGCTCTACCGGGGCGACGGCTCGGTGGCCAGTTCGCTTTAAGAAGCCGCCAACGGGCAGTCCGCCAGCACCCGCTCCGCCAGCGTCTGGCGCAAGGCCTGCAGCGCGGCGATGCGTGCGTCGATTTCGAGCAGCTTGGCGGACAGCACTTCGGTAACGGCGGGCGCCGGATCGGGTGCGTCCCAGATCGCGGGCAGGCGGTCGCCGATCTCCGCGAGCGTGAAGCCCAGTTGCTGCGCCGTGCGGATGTACTGCACCAGCATCAGCACCTCCTCGGGGTAGTCGCGGTAGCCATTGGGCAGGCGGCGTGCGCGGATCAAGCCCTGTTGCTCATAAAAGCGCAAGGCCTCGCGGCTCAGTCCGGCGGCGGTGGCGAGTTCTCCAATCAGCATGGGGCGCGTTTTTCCAAAAAAAGTGCTTGACCCTGAAGCGTACTTCAAGGTGGAAGCTCGGAGCCTTCTTCACTCCGATCTTTTTTGCACCATGCATATCCCCGCATTTTCCTCGCCCCGCTACCTGAGCATCGTGCGCGCTGGCGGCTGGTACGACCTGTTCGTCACCTGGCCTTTTGCGCTGCCGTGGACCTTTGCCTGGCTCTATGGCCTGCTGACCTCGGTGTCCACCACACTGGGCCTGCCCGGTACCCTGCACCCGCTCGATGGCACGCACATGCTGCTGGCCAATCTGCTCGGCTCGGTGGTGGTGGTCTGGTCCATCGCGCGCATTGCGGCACCCAGCATGCTGCTGGGCCGGCTCGATGGGCTGGCGCGCTTGCTGTTTGCCGCCTGGCAAATCCATGCGGTAGCCCATGGCGCCAGCGCCATCGTCCTCGGATTCACCGCATTCGAGTTGCTGTTCGGCGTGCTGCAGTGGTGGCGCGTGGCGGGGCAGGGGGCCGTGTGCCCGCCGCAGATCAATGCGCGGGCGCCGGCAGCAGTCTGAACGACACCACCCCGGCCGCCAGCAGCGCCGAGATGGTCAGCATCACGGCCACGTAGGGATCGACGCCGTGCGCAGAGGCCAGCGAGGCCGCCAGCCCCGTGAGCCACTGCATCAGCGCCACGCCCAGGAACAGCGCCATGGTGAACACCGCCATGGCGCGCCCGGTCATGGCCGCCGGGTAGGCCGAGCGCACGTCCGCATACTGCAGCACCATGTAGCCCGACAGCAGGCCCACGGCGATGGGGCCGGCCACGTCCAGCCATTCCTGGTGCAGCAGGCCGATGGCCAGGAACAGGCCGGACAGCAGCACGGTAAAGCCCATGATCCAGCGCCTGCGGTGTGCCGGCCCTGGGTCCAGCCGCCCGAAGAAGGCCGGACTGAAGAGGGACACCAGAGACGCAATGACGGCCACGTTGCCGCTGGCCACCAGCGAATAGCCGTGCCGCTCGATCAGCAGCGGCCCCAGCCACAGCCCGCGCAGCGTGAGGAAGGAGGCATAGGTGGTCAGCGCCAGCAGCATGATGCCGGCGGTGTGCGGCAGCAGGAACAGCGCCCCGAAGCCGCGCACGGCGGAGCCTATTGACTCGCGCGGTGTGTTTTCCAGATGCTGCGGCTGCGCCGGCTCATGCACCTTCCACCAGATCAGCAGCCAGGCCAGCACGGCCAGGCCCGCGAGCACGCCAAAGCCCATGCGCCAGGACGAGTGCTGCACCAGCCAGGCCAGCGGGGTGCCCGTGAAGAGCATGCCCAGGCCGCCCACGCCCATGGCCACGCCCGACACCAGGGCGAAGCGGGCCGCAGGAAAGTAGCGCGCAATGAACACGGTGCACACCAGGAAAGCGGGCGCGCAACCCACGCCGATCAGCACCTGCCCGAGCAGCACGGCGCCATAGCCCGGGGCCAATGCCGACAGCAGCGAGCCCGCAATCGTCAGCGGAAAAGCCGTGAGCAGTGTGCGCCTCACGCCGTACAGGTCGATGCCCACCCCCATGAACAACTGCATGCTGCCGAACGCAAACGCAAAGGCCCCCGCAAACGCCCCCAGTGCCTGCGCCGAGAGCCCGAATTCCGCACGCAGCCCGGTGGCGATGATGGCGGTGATGGTGCGAAAGGCCTGGCTCAGCGCAAAGCCCGAGACCAGGGCCAGCAGCATGACCCAGGCGACACGGGGTGCGAGCAAGGGTGGTGGTGGGGACGTGTGGGCGGACTCTGTGGTCTGGGGCGGCAAGGGGGGTCTCCGGGAGGGCGCGCACGGCGCGTCGCCCCTGCCGAGGGTACACGGTGCGCCAGTGATTGGCTGTCCCCCATGCGGAGGGGGACGCCTTCCGGGGTCAGAGGTCCGTGCGCAGCTTCCAGATCTCGGGGAACAGCACCACGTCGAGCATCTTGCGCAGGTAGCTCACGCCGCCCGTGCCGCCGGTGCCGCGCTTGAAGCCGATCACGCGCTCCACCGTGGTCACATGGCGAAAGCGCCACAGGCGAAAGGCATCTTCCAGGTCGGTGAGCTCCTCGCCCAACTGGTACAGGTCCCAGTGCTTCTCGGGCGCGCGGTACACGGTGAGCCAGGCCTGCTCCACCCCATCGCTCTCGGCGTAGGGCAGGGTCCAGTCGCGCTCGGTGTGGCTGGTGGGCACGGCGATGCCGCGGCGCGCCAGCAGGCGCAGGGCTTCGTCGTACAGCGACGGCGCCTCGTAAGCGGCCTGCACCTGGGCCAGCAGGTCGGCGCGGTGCTCGTGCGGCTTGAGCATGGCGCGGTTCTTGTTGCCCAGCGAGAACTCGATGCTGCGGTACTGGTAGCTCTGGAAGCCACTGGACTGGCCCAGGTAGGGCCGCATGGCGCTGTACTCGGGCGGCGTCATGGTGGCCAGCACGTCCCAGGCATGCACCAGCTGCTCCATGATCTTGGAGACGCGGGCCAGCATCTTGAAGGCCATCTGCAGTTCGTCCCGGGCGATGTGGCCGATGGCAGCGCGCAGCTCGTGCAGCATGAGCTTCATCCACAGCTCGCTGGTCTGGTGCTGCACGATGAACAGCATCTCGTCGTGCGCGGGCGACAGCGGCTTTTGCGCCGTCAGGATGGCATCGAGCTGCAGGTAGTCGCCATAGCTCATGGATTGGCTGAAGTCGAGCTGGGCGCGCTCTTCGTGCACGATGGATTCGGGCACGCCGCTGGCGGGGGCTGCTGCACCAGGCTCTGCAGGGGTGTTGGAGAAGGGGCACATGGCTCAGGTCACCGCGTGGATCTGGTTGAACTCGGGGCGCTGCCACTCGGCCGCGTCGAGCACCTGGCGCAGGTGCTCCACTGCATTCCACACGTCCTCGTAGCCGATGTACAGCGGCGTGAAGCCAAAGCGCAGGATGTCCTTGTGCGGGCCCTGGCCGCCGTCGCCCTTGCGGAAGTCGCCGATCACACCGCGCGCGATCAGCGCCTGCACGATGGCGTAGGCGCCACTGCCCTGGCCATTGAGGCCCTGGCCCTCGTCGCGCGTCAGGCACACCTGCGAGCCGCGTCGTGCATGCTCGCGTGGCGTCGCCAGGCCCAGGCCGTGGCCCGCGCAGCGCTCTTGCACCAGGTTGATGAACAGATCGGTCAGCGCCAGCGACTTGGCGCGCAGCGCGGCCATGCCGCCCAGGGGCTGGGCCGCGTCGAACACATCCAGGCCGCACTGCAGGGCCGACAGGCTGATGATGGGTTGCGTACCGCACAGATAGCGCGTGATGCCGGGGGCGGGTTTGTAGTCCGGCGTGAACTGGAACGGCGCGGCATGGCCCCACCAGCCCGACAGCGGCTGCCAGAAGCGGTTGGCATGGCGCGGGTGCACCCAGGCGAAGGCTGGCGCGCCCGGGCCGCCGTTCAGGTACTTGTAGCCGCAGCCGATGGAGAAATCGGCGCCCGCGCCGTTCAGGTCCACCGGCACGGCGCCCGCGCTGTGCGCCAGGTCCCACACGGTGAGGATGCCGGCGGCATGCGCAGCCGCCGTGGTGGCCGCCATGTCGTGCATGGCGCCGGTGCGGTAGTTCACGTGCGTGAGCATCAGCACCGCCACGTCGGCCGTCAGCGCGGCGGTGATCTCCTCGGGCTCCACCAGCACCAGCTCCAGCCCGCGCTCCTTGCACAGGCCTTCGGCGATGTACAGATCGGTCGGGAAGTTGCTGCGCTCGCTGACCACGCGCTTGCGCGTGGGGCTGTCCTCCCGGGCGATGTTGAGCGCGGCGCTCAGCACCTTGTAGAGGTTGATGGAGGTGCTGTCGGTGCACACCACCTCGTCCTTGCCCGCGCCGATGAAGGGTGCGAGCTGGTTGCCCAGGCGCTGCGGCAGGTCGAACCAGCTGGCGGTGTTCCACGAGCGGATGAGGTCGGTGCCCCATTCGCGCGTGACTACGTCGGCCACGCGGGCCGCGGCGGCCTTGGGCAGCACGCCCAGCGAGTTGCCGTCCAGGTAGATCACGCCCTCGGGCAGGCTGAAGTGCCCGCGCAGCGGGGCCAGGGGGTCTTGCGCGTCGAGCGCGCGGCAGTCTAGCAAGGTGGTCATGGCAGTTGCAGTGTGGTTCTCGGAATCAGGTCAGTGCGCGAAGGACGGCGCGTACCGGGGAGGCATCGGCCGTGGTGAGCTTGAGCGGCAGGGCGATCAGCTCATAGTCGCCCTCGGGCACCTCGTCGAGCACCAGGTTCTCGAGCACGCGCAGGCCGCGCTGGCGGATGACCTGGTGGCTGTCCAGCGTCTTGCTGTCAGCCGGGTCGATGCTGGCCGTGTCGATGCCCACCAGCAGCACGCCCAGGTCGGCCAGGCGCGCGATGGTGGCGGGGGCGTAGGCGGCCAGGGCCCCGTCCCAGCGGTCCACCGGCATGTGTTCGTAGGTGCGCACCAGCACGCGCTGGGGCAGGGTGGCATCCACGGCGTGGGCGATGTGCTCCCACTCGATCAGCGGGCTCCGTCCGATGGCGTGGATCACACGGCAGGGGCCCAGAAAGGGCTCCAGCGAAACATCGCCGATGGTGGCGCCATCGGCGTCGTAGTGCAGCGGCGCATCGGCATGCGCGCCCACATGGGGCGACAGGGTGATGGCGCTCACGTTCACCGGGCAGTCTGGCCCGATGGTGGCGCACCACTGCTGCGAATAGGCCGTGTCGCCGGGAAACACCGGGCTGCCCGCATGCACGGGTGGCGAGATGTCCCAGAGCGTGCGTGCGGTGGGGGTGTGGCTGGCTTGCATGGGACAAAGTTTGCATGTCCCGCAAAACCCGTGGTGTCGGTTAATTCCAACAGCAGGGTGATTTTTGTTGAAGCCTCAACTACTTTGCCTGTGCCGCCCTGGTAGGGCCTTCAGAAAATGATGCCGTCTTGCAGGGGTTGCATCCCGTGGCGCATGCGCGCGCGGTTGCACGCATGGTCGCCGGCCTCGAACTCGCGGCAGGGCGAGGGCCGCCACTCGTAGATGCCGCAGGCCGCCTTGTCGCCCACCTTGCCGGTCAGGGCGGCACAGCGCGCGGGCACGTGGTCGGTGCCGCGCATGCGGCAGGTGCTGCCGGTGACCTCGACCGCCAGTCCGTTGGGCACTGTGCCGCCCATGGCCTGCGTCTCCTCCACCGCAAAGTCCACGCGAAAGCTGGCGCAGCAGGCGCCGCAGGTCAGGCAGGGGTGGATGGACTCGTCGGGCATGTGGAGGGGGAGGGGTCAGGCAGGGCGCGGGAGAGGAATGCTAACGAAAAAGCCCACACCCTGCCCGTTCAGCCCGTCGCCAATCTGCACCTGCCCACCCATGCGGCGCGCCGCCTGCCGCACGATGGCCAGGCCCAGGCCCGAGCCATTGGCGGCATGCCCTGTGCCACGGTAGAAGCGCTCGAACACCTTGCCGCGCTCGGCCGGCGCAATGCCGGGGCCGTCGTCCTGCACCGACAGGTGCAGCATGCCGGATCCGCGGCGCAGGCCCACGGCCACCGAACCGCCTGCCTGGGCATAGCGCACCGCGTTGTCGATCAGGTTGTGCACCACCGATTCCAGGGCCGTCGCGTCGAGCCGCGCCGGCACGCTGTCGGGTGCGTCCAGCGACAGCTCGATGCGCTGCGCCATGGCGGCGGGTGCCGCCTGCGCCAGCGCGGCACGCAGCCATTGCGCCACGTCCATGTCGCGCGGGGCCGGGCGCTGGGCGTCGTCGAGCGCGGCCAGGTCCAGCAACTGCTGCGCCAGATGCGAGGTGCGCGCGATGGCCTGCTCCAGGTGCGCCTGGGCCTCGGTGCGCTCGGCTGCGCTCTCTGATCGCGCCATCACATGGGCCTGCGCGGTGATCACGGCCAGCGGGGTGCGGATCTCGTGGGCAGCGTCCTGCACGAAGGCGCGCTCGCGCTCCACCTTCTGGCGCAGGCGGGCGAGCAGGGCGTCGAGCGACTGTTCCAGGGGCTTGAGCTCGCGGTGCCGGGCATGAAAGCCCACGGGCTGCAAGTCGTCGCTGCCGCGCTGGGCAATGCGCCGGGCCAGTTGCTGCAGCGGCCGCAGGCCGTTGCGCACCGACAGCCATACAGGCAGCAGCACGAAGGGGGCCGCCAGCAGCAGGTAGGGCACGAGGGTGCGGCCGTTGTAGTGCAGGTAGTCCGCGTCGGCGCGCTTCGGTTCCAGGATGCGCAAGGTCCAGCGCGCACCGTGGCCCGTATAGATGCGGTAGGGCTGGCCCTGCACGGTGGTCTCCGTGAGCGACGAGCTTCCGTGATCGCGGGGTAGCGGCAGGTCCATGCCCTGCAGCCCGCTGGCGGCATAGACCAGCCGGCCCGAGGCACCATCGCGCAACTCGTGCATCAAGGCCCCGGGCAGCAGGCCGGTCTGGCGGCGGCGCACATTGGTCCAGTGGTCTGTCGAGGCCAGGGCGGCGGCCGCATGTGACGCATCCGGCAGGTCGGCCAGCGACTCCAGCACGGCGTCGCCGTACTTGAGCATGCCCGGGCCGTAGGTGATGGCCTGCTTGTACTTCAGGTAGTTGTAGCCCAGCAGCACGGCCCACACCAGCACGAAGGCCACCATGACCGAGGCCACGCTGCGGCGCACCAGCGTGGGCTCTGACAGCCGCTGCCACAGCACGCGCAACCGCTGGGAATGGTGTGGCGCCACGCTGCTCATGGCTGCAGCAGGTAGCCCACGCCGCGCACGGTGCGTATCAGCTCCGCGCCGATCTTGCGGCGCAGGTTGGACACATGCACCTCGATGGCGCCAAAGTCCATCGGCTCGCCCAGTGGGTCGAGCCGCTGCGCCAGCACGCCCTTGGGCACCACGGCGCCGGGCTCGCGCGCCAGCTCCAGCAGCAACTGGAACTCGCGCGGCGACAGGTCCAGCGGCACGCCACCGCGCTGCACGGTGTGGCGCCGGGGCTCGATCACCAGGTCACCGAGCGTCCAGCAGTCGCTGGCCTGGCGTGCGCTGCGCCGCAGCACGGCGCGGATGCGCGACATCAGCTCGGCCGTGGCGAAGGGCTTGACCACGAAGTCGTCGGCCCCACCATCGAGCCCGGCCAGCCTGTCCTCCACCGCCGAGCGCGCGGTGATGACGATGATGGGCACCTGCTCGCCCTGGCCGCGCCAGCGCGCCAGCAGATCGAAGCCGCTGCCGTCGGGCAGGGTCAGGTCCAGCAGCACGCAGTCGATGGTGGTGGCGTCCACCGTGGTGGGGGCGTCCACCGCGCGGCGCAGCCACTCGCTGCTCAGCCCCTCCACCTTCAGGGCAGACTGCAGGGCGCGGCCCAGGTCCAAATCGTCCTCGATCAGCAGGATGTGCATCGCGCGATTGTGGCGCCTGCGGGCTTAAGGCCGGCCAAAGGCGGCGGCAGCGGGCTTTGGCATTGCCACAGCATGGGCTGGACAGAATCCACCGCATGACACTTACCCACTTCCATGCGTTGCTGGCACTGCCCTGGCTGGCGTGCGCCCCTCTGGGCGGCGCCCCCGCAGGGCCGGCCCTTGCCCCGCTGGCCTGGTCGTCCACCGACCACTGGACCCGGCAGGGCCGCACCGCCCCCTGGCTGCCGCCGCCGGTCCGCGAGCATGGCCCAGGCGCTGGTGCGGTGCTGCCGAGCAGCGCCTTTGGCTGGGCTTAAGCAAAGGCCCCGCACAATCGGTGGCATCCTGGGGAGCCCCGCATGCTGCTGATTCGATCGCTGAGTTGTCTGGCCCTGCTGGCGTCCCTGGCGGGCTGCGCCACGGGGCCCACGCACCCGTCCTTGGCCGGCGCGCCCCTGCCCGAGCTGATTCCCGTGCATGACTTCGTTGCCAACCGCCAGGCCACGGGCAGCTACCGCGTCTCGCCCGATGGCAAACACCTGGCCTGGACGGGGACCGAGGGCGTGAGCCCCGCCATCTGGGTGCGCACGCTCGGCAAGGATGATGCCCGAGCGTTCCCGATCCGCGCGCGCTTCTTCCGCTGGACAGCGGACAGCCAGTACCTGGCGGCCGTGGTCGATGGCTCGGGCGACGAGAACACGCATGTGCATGCGGTGGCCGTGCACCGCCAGGGCTCAGCCTGGGTGGACCTTACGCCGTTCGACAAGACCGCGTCCCACCTGCTGCAGACGGTGGAGGGCGGGCCCGACCTGATGGTCACGACCAACCGCCGCGACAAGAAGGTGTTCGACCTGCACCGTGTGGACCCGCGCACCGGTGCCCACACCGTGGTGGCCACCAACCCGGGCAACGTGGCCTCCTGGGGCGTGGACCGGCAGGGGCGCCTGCGCACACGGCTCATCGTGTCGGACACGGCCAGCCAGCTGCAGCGCCCCGGCGCGGCGGCAGACAGTGCCTGGACCTCCATCGCCGAATGGGGCCGCTTCGAGGGCCTGCGCCTGCTGGAGCCCGATGCCAGCGGCCAAGCCATGTGGGCACTGTCCAACCGCGGGCGCGACAAGGTGGCGCTGGTGCGCATGGACCTGGCCACCGGCGCCGAGACGCTGGTCCATGCCACGCCCGAGGTGGACCTGGACTACGTGCTCATCAGCCGCACCACACAGCAGCCGCTGATTGCCTATTCCATGCCCGGCTACCCCCGGCGCGAGGTGTTCGACGCCGCGCTGCGCCAGCGCCTGGCCGTGCTGGACAAGGGCCAGAACGCCGAGATCGCCGTGACCAGCAGCGACGACCAGGAGCGCACGCTGACGGTGGCCGTCACCACGGAGCGCAGCACCAGGAGCTACCTGCTGCCCGGCGAAGGGGGAAAGCCTGTGTTCCTGGGCGAAAGCCGCATGGCCCAACTGGCCTCGGCGCTGACCGCCACGGAGCCCGTCTCTTTTGCCAGCCGCGACGGGCTCACCCTGCACGGCTACCTGACCCTGCCCGCCGGCGTGGCCGCGAAGAATCTGCCCATGGTGCTGCTGGTGCACGGCGGCCCCTGGGCGCGCGACCGCTGGGGCGACAGCGCCGCCAGCCGCAGCCTGCAGCACTTTCTGGCCAACCGGGGGTATGCCGTGCTGCAGGTCAACTACCGGGGCTCGTCGGGCTATGGCCGCACCTTCATGGAAAAGGCCATCGGCGAGTTTGCCGGCAAGATGCACGATGACCTGGTCGACGGCGTGCAGTGGGCCGTGCAGACCGGCGTAGCCGACCCGCGGCGCGTGGCCATCTACGGTGCGAGCTACGGCGGCTATGCCGCCCTGGTGGGTGCGACCTTCACGCCCGAGGTGTTCGCCTGCGCGGTGGACGTGGTGG
Source organism: Acidovorax sp. LjRoot118 (assembly GCF_964253575.1). NCBI lineage: Bacteria > Pseudomonadati > Pseudomonadota > Betaproteobacteria > Burkholderiales > Comamonadaceae > Acidovorax > Acidovorax sp. LjRoot118. Next base: position 4,786,067 of record NZ_CAXURB020000001.1, on the reverse strand, counting down.
GCCTGTCGCACCTGGCACGCTTCATGGAAACCGTGCCGCCTTATTGGGAGATGGGCATGGTCGGCTGGCGGCGCTACATCGGCGACCCCGCCAAGCCCGAAGACCGGCGCTTGATGGATGCCAAGTCGCCCCTGTTCAAGGTCGGTCCCGCCACCAGCCCCTTGCTCATCATGCACGGCGTGAACGACCCGCGTGTGAAGCTGGAGCAGTCGGAGTTGATGGTGGCCGCCCTGCGCCGCGCCGGGCGGCCGGTGGACTACGTCACCTTCCAGGGCGACGGCCACGGCAACCAGAAGTGGAGCAACAACCTCACCATGTACCGCAAGACTGAGGACTTCCTGGCCAGTTGCCTGGGCGGGCGCACGGGCGGGTTCGATTACTACCAGCTGGCTTCCTGGGCTTTCTGAAGGAGGATGTATGGATCGACGGGGAATGGCCATGGTTCAGCGGGCCCGGTGCCTGGCCCTGGCCGGCGTGGCTGCCGCCGCCCTGGTGGTCGGCAGTGCGCTGGCCCAGCCCGCAGTGCCGGCGCAGGCGGATGGTCAGGCTGGGCCGGTGCTCACGCGGGCGCGGGTCGTCTCTGTCCAGCAGGAGCCGGGAGGGCCGCTGTACGTGCGCCTGAAGCTGCTGCCCCGCTCCAAGCTGCCCTTCACGACGCAGCGCTTCACGGTGGTCGACCGCACGCTGCTGGTCGGTATTGCCGAAGGGGCCTGGGTCAAGTTCACCGCCAAGAGCGTGGAGGGCGAGAACACGCTGACGTCCATCCAAATCGCCGAGGAGTGCAAGCGCTTTCAGCCCTGTGATTGAAGCGCCAGCGTCGGCGCTCCTCACGCGTAGAGCGTGCCGTTTTTCAGGGCGGTCAGGGCGTTGGCGAGGTTGGTGCGGGCCTGGGCTTCATACCGCCCATGGAACCAGTCGGTGCCATAGATGCGCGGCCGCTCCAGAAAGCCCCGCAGCACCGCGCTGCGGCCCGCCACATAGCGTGGCCAGCGCACGAAGAAATACTCGCGCCGCACATTGCGCTCGAATTGGCGGTACACCGCGTCGCTCTTGCCGAGCACGGCCAGGTCGATATCGACGACCCACTGCGCATCGCCTGTGAGCGGGCCGGGGTTGTGGCGTGTGTCGAGGATGAACTGGTGCACGGCCTGCACCAGTGGGGGCGGCAGAACCTGCGCGGCCAGGAAGCGGCTGGCCCAGTCGGCGCTCTTCTCTTCATTCAGACGGCCCCAGGGCCGGTAGACGGCATCGTGGAACCACAGCGCCAGCGCCACGGCATGGGGCTGCTGCAGCGCGTCGGGCAGGGTGGTCTGCACCGCCTGCAGTTGGCGCAGGCAGGCCCACAGGTGCGTGGTGTCATGGTAGGCGCGTGGCCAGCGCGCCCAGGCCAGTACCAGGCGCCGGCCTTCGCTGCGCCAGGCGGGCGTATCCCGGCCCAGGGCCTGGCCCAGCGATTGCCAGTGCGCCAGCAGTTCGGCGCAATGGGCGGGCTGGCGGCGCCAGGGCATGGTGAAGAGACTCAGGCCACTTTGCCCAAAAGCAGGTACTCCATCAACGCCTTCTGCGCATGCATCCGGTTCTCGGCTTCATCCCAGACAACCGATTGCGGCCCGTCGATCACATCGGCTTCCACCTCTTCCCCCCGGTGCGCCGGCAGGCAGTGCATGAACAGCGCATCGGGTTTGGCGGCGGCCATCATCTCGGCGTCCACGCACCAGTCGGCGAAGGCCTTCTTGCGCTCTTCGTTCTCGGCCTCGTAGCCCATGCTGGTCCACACGTCGGTGGTCACCAGGTCGGCGCCCTTGCAGGCTTCGAGCGGGTCGCTGAAGAATTGGTAGCTGCCGGCGGTGGCACCGGCCAGCTTCTCGTCCACCTCGTAGCCGCGCGGCGTGCTCACATGCACCTTGAAGCCCAGCAGCGCCGCCGCCTGCAGCCAGGTGTTGGCCATGTTGTTGCCGTCACCCACCCAGGCCACCGTCTTGCCCTGTATCGAGCCGCGGTGCTCGATGAAGGTGAAGATGTCGGCCAGGATCTGGCAGGGGTGGAACTCGTTGGTCAGGCCGTTGATCACGGGGACGCGCGAGTGCGCCGCGAAGCTTTCTATCTTGGTCTGCTCGTAGGTGCGGATCATCACCAGGTCCACCATGCGGCTGATGACCTTGGCGCTGTCCTCGATGGGCTCGGCGCGGCCGAGCTGGCTGTCGCCCGTGGTCAGGTGCACCACGCTGCCGCCCAACTGGTACATGCCGGCCTCGAAACTCACGCGCGTTCGGGTGCTGGCCTTCTCGAAGATCATGGCCAGCGTGCGGTCCACCAGGGGGTGGTGCTTTTCGTAGGCCTTGAACTTCTTCTTGATGAGCGCGGCACGCTCGAACAGGTAGGTGTACTCGTCGGCGCTGAGATCGTTGAACTGCAGGTAATGTTTCATGGCATTGCGGCGCGCTGCATGCGCGCCCAGGGTTTATTCGGCCAGCAGGGCTTTGACCAGCGGGACCAGCTTGGCGACGATCTCGTCGGCCTCGGCGGTGGACAGGATCAGTGCGGGCACGAGGCGGATCACCTTGTCGGCCGTCACGCTCAGCAGCAGGCCGGCTTCGGCCGCCTGGGCCACCAGCACGCCGCAGGGCTTGTCCAGTTCCACGCCGAGCATCAGGCCCTGGCCGCGCACTTCCTTGACCCCGGGCAGGCTGCCCAGTTCGCGCACGAGCGCGGCCTTCAGGTGCTCACCCACGGTGGCTGCATTGTGCAGCAGACCGTCTTCTTCCATGATGCGAATGGTTTCCACACCGGCGCGCATGGCCAGCGGGTTGCCACCGAAGGTGGTGCCATGGTTGCCCGGCTGCAGCACGTTGGCGGCCTTGGGGCCGGCCACTACGGCGCCGATGGGCACGCCCGAGCCCAGGCCCTTGGCCAGGGGCATCACGTCCGGCACAATGGCGGCCCACTGGTGCGCGAACCACTTGCCGGTGCGGCCCATGCCGCACTGCACCTCGTCGATCATCATCAGCCAGCCGCGCTCGTCGCACAGCGTGCGCAGCTGCTGCAGGTACTCGACGCGCATCGGGTTGATGCCGCCTTCGCCCTGGATGGTCTCGAAGAACACGGCCACCACGTTGGGGTTGCCCTCGGTGGCCTGCTTGATGGCCTCGATGTCGTTCAGCGGCACGCGCACGAAGCCTTCCACCAGCGGGCCGAAGCCGTTGTGGATCTTGGGGTTGCCGGTGGCCGACATGGTGGCGATGGAGCGGCCATGGAAGGCCTTCTCGTAGACCACGATCTCGGGCTTGGCGATGCCCTTGTCCACGCCGTACTTGCGCGCGATCTTCAGCGCTGCCTCGTTGGCTTCCAGGCCCGAGTTGCAAAAGAACACGTTGGTCATGCCCGACAGCTCCACCAGCTTGGCCGCCAGGGTCTCCTGCAGGGGGACGTGGTAGTAGTTGGAGGAATGCATGATCTGGCTGATCTGGTGCTGCAGCGCGGGCACCAACTGGGGGTGGTTGTGGCCCAGCGTGTTCACGGCGATGCCGCCCAGGCCATCGAGGTATTCCTTGCCGTTCACGTCCCACACGCGGCAGCCTTGACCGCGGGCCAGCGCAATCGGCACGCGGCCATAGGTGTTCATCACGTGGGGCGAGGCGGCCTCAATGAAAGCGGTCATGCAGAAATCTCCTGGCGGTGCGGTGAGAGGGTGGGCTTGTCCACCCCGAAAACGAAGCACGATTCTAGGGGCCATGCGATGACCCGCTGTTGACGATTGCGCATCACTGCAATGCGCGTGGCCGGCGATGCCTTGTGCGCTGGTAGGAAATAGGGAGGTAGCTCTTATATAAGAGTTAGAATGCTACGCTGCAGTGCAGCATGCAGTGATCCTGTGGCTACCGGCTGTCCATTACACTTCGACCCGATGGTTTCCCCCACCTCCAAAGAGATCTTCATCCAAGGCGTCACCCACGACGGGAAAACCTTCCGTCCCAGCGACTGGGCTGAGCGTCTGGCGGGGGTGATGAGCAGTTTTCGCCCCGGTGGGGCGCGGCCGGGTAGCCACCTGAGCTATTCGCCCTGGTGCATTCCCACCACCCTCAATGGCATCAAGTGCGTGGTGGTGCACCGTGACCTGCGCGACCACGAGCCCATGGCCTGGGATTTCGTCGTCAACTTCGCGCGCGACAACAACCTGCAGGTGGCCGAAGCCTGCCTGGTGCCGGATGCTCCGGTGCTGCCCCCTCCCGTCAAGCCCTGAAAGGGCGCCCGCATTGCAAGCATGAAGGCCCCTCGGGGCTTTTTTTGTGCCTGGACGGGGCATGGCATCTGCCGCATTCGCGCCCCGGAAACGAAAAAACCGCCCAGAGGGCGGTTCGTTCGTTTTTTTGCTGGCAGCGCACCCGTTACAAACGGCGAACGGCGCGGGCCGTTCGGGCTGTTTGCCTGAAGAGGGTCAGGCGGCCAGGGCCAAGGCTTTCACCTTGGCAGACAGACGGCTCTTGTCGCGAGCGGCCTTGTTCTTGTGGAAGATGCCCTTGTCGGCCACGGAGTCCACCACGGCTTGCATCTTGGCGAACAGTTCGGACGCCTTGGTCTTGTCACCGGTCAGAACAGCCTTTTCGACGTTCTTCACAGCGGTACGGTATTTGGAGCGCAGCGAGGTGTTCGCGGCGTTGAGTTTCGTGTCCTGACGGACGCGCTTGCGGCCCGACGCCAGGCGCGGGTTCTTCTTCTTGGGTTTAGCGGATGCCATTGATGTGTTTCCTTAAGGTCTGAGGATGATGCCAGCAAAGCCCGCGATTATAGCCCAGTCGGCCAACCGGGCCCAGAGGGCGGCATATGAACGCCCGAAACAGGGCTTTTGGTAAGCGGGTGAAACACTGGGCGCCACTTCACACCCGCCTCGCAGACTTCATCTTCACTTCACGGTCGCCGCCAAGACTGCCTCGTCCATTCCACGCGGAGACTCTCTTGGCCCCCCTTTTGCCCAACCCTCCGGCGGTGGCCGCCGCCGCCCTCCACCCGCCAACGCATACACTCCCGGCGGTGTCATTGCTCAAAGCTGCTTCCACTGTCTCCCTGCTGACCCTGGCCTCCCGCGTGACGGGCCTGGCGCGCGATCTTCTGATGGCCTCCTTCTTCGGGGCCAATGCCCTGACGGACGCCTTCAACGTCGCCTTCCGCATCCCCAACCTGTTTCGCCGCTTCTTTGCCGAGGGGGCGTTCAGCCAGGCCTTCATCCCGGTGCTGGCCACCAGCAAGGCGCAGCAGGGGGAAGACGCCACGCGCGTGCTCATCGCCAACGTGGCCACGGCCCTCACTTGGGTGCTGCTGCTGACCTGCTTGCTTGGCGTGGCGGGGGCGCCGGTGCTGGTCTGGGCCCTGGCCAGCGGCATGCGCCAGAGCCCCGAGGCCTACGACGCCGCAGTGCTCATGACGCGCTGGATGTTCCCCTACATCGGCTTCATGTCCCTGGTCGCGCTGTCGGCCGGCGTTCTGAATACCTGGAAGCACTTCACCGTGCCCGCAGCGTCGCCGGTGCTGCTCAACCTGTCCATGATCGGCGCGGCCCTGCTTGGCGCGCCCCAACTGGAGGCGCGCGGCATCGAGCCCATCTACTCCATGGCCGGCGGGGTGCTGCTGGGCGGCGTGCTGCAGTTGGCGGTGCAGATCCCGGTGCTGGCACGCATGGGCCTGTTGCCGCGCATCGGCGTGACCTGGCGCGCCATCCGCATGGCATGGGCCGACCCGGGCGTGCGCAAGGTGCTGTCGCTCATGGGGCCCATCCTGCTGGGCGTGGGCGTGGCGCAGATCTCGCTGATGATCAACACCCAGATAGCGTCCTACCTGAAGCCGGGCAGCGTCACCTGGCTGTTCTATGCCGACCGGTTGATGGAGTTCCCCACAGCGCTGCTGGGCGTGGCCCTGGGCGTGGTGCTCACCCCGCAGCTCACGGCGGCCAAGGCTGCGGGCGATTCGGACAAGTATTCCGCCATGCTCGACTGGGGCCTGCGCATCGTGGTGCTGCTGGCCGTGCCCTGCGCTGTGGCCCTGCTCACCTTTTCCAAGCCGCTGGTGGCCACGCTGTTCCACTACGGCAAGCTGGCCGACAGCGATGTGGGCCAGATCGCCATGGCCCTGTCGGGCTACGGCGCGGGCCTCTTGGGCTTGGTGGCCATCAAAGTGCTGGCGCCGGGCTACTACGCCAGCCAGGACGTGCGCACGCCCGTGAAGATCGCCATCTCGGTGCTGGTCATCACGCAGTTGCTCAATGTGGCGCTGGTGCCTTGGATCGCCCATGCGGGCCTGGCCCTGTCCATCGGCCTGGGGGCCCTCATCAATGCGCTGTGGCTGCTCATCGGTTTGCTGCGGCGCGGCAGCTACCAGCCGCTGCCGGGCTGGGGCCGTTTCATCCTGCAGGTGGTGGCTGCAAGTGCCTTGCTGGCCACCCTGCTGGTGTGGTCGTCGTACCATTTCGACTGGCTGGGCCTGCGCGCCGCCAAATGGCAGCGCATCGGCCTGCTGGCGGCGCTGATGGCGGCATCGGCCGCGCTGTATTTCGGCGCGCTGTGGGCGGCGGGCCTCAAGCTGCGCAAGATGCTGCGCCGCTGAACCGGCAGACCTGTGGCCCCGCGAAATAACCCTGTACCGCGTGACTTTTGCCGCTTGACGCGGCGGGGGCAGAACCGTACAACCTTGCCATGCCACTGAGCCTGACCATTCCCACCTCGCTGGAATACTTTGCGTCGCTGGTGCAAAGCGACGACCACTTCCCCTTGCTGGAGGCCGCCGCCAGCCTGGCGCAGGACGAGTACCCCGAATTCGACGTCCAATTGTTGCTGGGCGACGTGGACCAGCTGCTGGCGCGCATCAAGCGCCGCCTGCCGGCCGATGCGCCCGCGCTGCAGCGCCTGCGCACGCTTAACCAGTTCTTCTTTGCCGACATGGGGTTTGCCGGCAACATCAACAACTACTACGACCCCGAGAACAGCTACCTCAATGCCGTGCTGCGCACGCGCCGGGGCATTCCCATCAGCCTGGCCGTGCTGTGGATGGAGCTGGCCCAGGGCCTGGGCCTGCATGCGCGCGGCATCGCCTTCCCGGGACATTTCATGGTCAAGGTGCTGCTGCCGAAGGGGCAGGTGGTGCTGGACCCGATCTCTGGCCAGTCCCTGAGCCGCGAAGAGCTGGGTGAGCGGCTGGAGCCCTACAAGCGCCGCAACGGCCTGGTGGACGACTACGACGTGCCCCTGGGCCTGTACCTGCAGGCAGCCACGCCGCGCGACATCATCGCGCGCATGCTGCGCAACCTCAAGGAGGTGCACCGCACCCAGCAGGACTGGCAGCGGCTGATCGCGGTGCAGGACCGCCTGATTGTGCTGCAGCCCGAAGCCTGGGGCGAGTGGCGCGATCGCGGGCTCGCGCACGCCGAGCGGGGGAACCTGACCGAGGCCATTTCCGACCTGGAGACCTACCTCCACCATGCGGACGACGGCCTGGACCTAGACCATGTGGCCGACCGACTGAGCGCCCTGCGCAGCGCGAACGAGTAGGCCGCGAAAGCGCATTCGCGCTTTCCTGGGCGCCAATCAGCCCTGCAGCCGGGTCAGTTCTGCGCGCAGCGCCTCATTCTCGGCGGTCAGTTCGGCCACGCGCAGGCGCAGCGCCTGCAGTTCGCCGCCTGCATCGGATGCCTCGTTATCGGGCGCCGCTTCTTCCTTCTCTTCGCGCGGCTTGCGCTGCTTGGCATCGCGCACGCGCTTGGCGGCCTGCTTGAGCTCGTCCTTGCCGCCCTTGGCGGCGGCCACCTGCTCTTCGGCCGGCAGCGTCGCCACAGCGGCGGCGGTGTTCAGCGAGATGGTGCCGGACTTGACGGCCGCCACCAGCTCGGGCGCCGCCTGTTTCTGGATCTTTTCGATGGCCACCACCTGGCTGCTGCTCAGGCGCGCCGCCTTGGCAATGGCCTCGCGGCTGCTCAGGGTCTCGGAGGGCACGTCCGGTTCGGGGGCGGGCGGCGGCGGCGCTGCCACCGGGCCGTCGGACGACCAGGGCAGGTCGGCCTCGTCCACCGGCTCGGGCGGGATGGCGGCCGCACGGCTGCGGCGGGCGGCCACGATCTCGCGCTTGCGCAGGGCGAGCACGCCGCGCTGGAAGTCCGAGACGCTGCGCCGGCCCAGGTGCTGGTCGATCATCCACAGGTGCACGTCTTCCATGCTCTGGAAGTGCGTGTTCTGTACCGTCTGGAAGGGCAGGCCGTGCTTCTGGCAGATGCCGTAGCGGTTGTGGCCGTCCACCAGCACGTCGCCCCAGAGCACGAGGGCATCGCGGCAGCCCTCGGCCAGCAGGCTGCGTTCCAGGGCGTCGTGTTCGTCGCGGGTCAGGGGATCGATGTAGGCTTTGAGTTCTTCGTTGACGACGATGTTCATGGTGGCGCGAAATCCGGGGAGCGAGGCAAGGGGCGGGATTGTAATGGCCCGCCCAGTGGCGCTTCCTACCGGTCCCGGGTGCCCCGCAGGGCGATCCATGCCGCCACGGCCGTGAACACCACGAGGATGCCCACGATGATCCAGAAGCCGTGCGGGCTGTCCGCCAGCGGCACGCCGCCCACGTTCATGCCCAGGAGGCCGGTCATGATGTTGATGGGCAGGGCCAGCACCGTCACCACGGTCAGCACGAACAGGCTGCGGCTGTTGGCCTCCTGCACGTTGGCCGCCACCTCTTCCTGCAGGAGCTTGATGCGCTCCTGCAGGCCCTGCATGTCGCGCAGCACCACCGAGAATTCTTCGGTCGAGTCGCGCAGCTCCTGCGCGTCCTCGGCGCCCATCCAGGCCGGTGGGTTCTGCAGCAGGCGGAACAGGGCCGCCGGCTCGGGTGCCAGCAGGCGCTGCAGCCGCACCAGCAGCCGGCGCAGCACACCCAGGCGCGCGCGCTTGTGGTCCAGCCGGCCGGCCAGCAGCTCGTCTTCGATGCGGTCGATGCGCTGCGTGACCCCGCGCACGATGTCCACCAGCCCCCCGGCCTGGGTGCGCATGAGCTGCTCCAGCAGGGCCACGCTGGAGCGCGGCGATTGCCCGTCGCGCACCGCTGTGCGCAGCGCGTCCACCGAGCGCAGGGGGTGGGCGCGGGCCGTCACCACCAACTGCGGCGCCACGCTGATCCACAGCGTGGCGATGTCGAAGGGCTCGAAGGCGAAGTCGAAATGCGCGTCGTTGAGCACCGCGATCAGGGTGTCGTCGTCGCGCTCGATGCGGGTGGAGTGCGAGCCGTCCTTGAGCGCCTCGAAAAAGGCGTCGGGTAGCCCGGCATGGCGCTCCATCCAGCGCACCGCCTGGGTGTGGCTCAGGTTGAAGTGCAGCCAGACGAAGGGCTGGGGCTCTGCCTCCTCGGCCGGGTCGGCGGGCGTGTGGCCTTCCTGTGCCTGGGCATCGGCAAGCAACTGCAGCCATTGCGCGGCCTCCACCGAGTCGATGGCCTGTGCAGGGCCGCCGCTGGCGTCCATGCGGTAGCCGCAGATCAGGCCTGCCGCATCGCCCCCGTAGTTCTGGCCGGCAGTGCCGGCGGCAGGTGTGTTCATGGGCAAGGGCGGCGCAACAACAAAGGCATGGTCGGGAATGCTGCCGTTACGACATGACAGCGATGTGACACTTCATGCGGGTGTCATGCATTTGTCACCGGAAGGGCGCATCATGGGGAACCCTATTTGCTCCTTCGAAGCCATGTTCCAAAACGCACCCATCGATGCCCAGGACCTGATGCAGCGCATCGCCAACGACCTGATCGACAGCTACGACGAAGAGCTGGAGCTGGAGATCGAGGACCGCAACGTGGACGATGCCGGCGACCTCGTTCCGACCGACAGGCATGCGCGCCAGCAGTATTTCAAGGAGCTGTTCCGCCTGCAGGGCGAGCTGGTCAAGCTGCAGGACTGGGTGCAGCACAGCCGCCAGAAGGTGGTGATCCTTTTCGAGGGACGCGACGCGGCCGGCAAGGGCGGCGTCATCAAGCGCATCACCCAGCGCCTGAACCCGCGCGTGGCCCGCGTGGCGGCACTGCCCGCACCCAACGACCGCGAACGCACGCAGTGGTACTTCCAGCGCTATGTGGCGCACCTGCCTGCCGCTGGCGAAATGGTGCTGTTCGACCGCAGCTGGTACAACCGCGCCGGTGTCGAGCGCGTCATGGGCTTTTGCTCGGACGATGAATACGAGGAGTTCTTCCGCACCGTACCCGAGTTCGAGAAGATGTTGGTGCGCTCGGGCATCACGCTGGTCAAATACTGGTTCTCCATCACCGACGAAGAGCAGCATCTGCGCTTCCTGGGCCGCATCCACGACCCGCTCAAGCAGTGGAAGTTGAGTCCCATGGACCTGGAAAGCCGTGTGCGCTGGGAGGCCTACACCAAGGCCAAAGAGACCATGCTCGAACGCACCCACATCCCCGAAGCCCCGTGGTGGGTGGTACAGGCCGTGGACAAGAAGAAGGCGCGCCTGAACTGCATCGCGCACCTGCTGTCGCAGCTGCCGTACCAGGATGTGCCGCACCCGCCCGTGGTGCTGCCCGACCGCGTGCGCAACCCCGAGTACCTGCGCCAGCCGGTGCCTGCAGGCATGTACGTACCCGAAGTCTACTGAGGCCGTGCCGGGCTGGGGGAATCCGGCCCATGCGGCAAATCAGCGTCAGGCCTTCTTCAGCAGCTCGATGGTGGAGATCACGTCCTTGACCTTGAAGGGCTTGAGCAGCACGCGGCGCACGCGCAGCGCCTTCATCTGCTCTGCGGTGGTGGCGTCCACCTCCGAGGTGGTCACGGCCACCGGCACGGACGAGGCTACGGCCAGCTGCGAGGCGCGCACGCTTTCCAGCAACTGCACGGCTTCCTGCAGTTCTTCCAGCGACACGATGACGCCTGCAAAATCCCGCTGCGCCAGCTGCTGCTGCGCGGTGCGCACGCTCGCCACCTGCCGCACCTCGGGCAGCGACAGCTGCCGTGCGGTGGAAACGATGATGCTGCCAGTCAGCATGCTGGGCTCCACCAGCAGGATGCCCTTCGCTGCGCCGCTCATGGATTCCGATCCCCGTTGCCAGGCGCTGGCTCGGCTTGGCGCCGCATGAGCTCCTCCACTGCCAGGTCGCGCAGCGAAGCCAGTATGGCCAGGTCCACCCGGTCCAGGTCGCGCGGCTGTTGGTCGATGATGCACAGCGTGCCGATGCTCTCGCCGCTGGGCAGTTTGAGCGGGGCGCCCGCATAGAACTGGATGCCCGGGCCACCCGTCACCAGCGGGTTGTCGGCAAAGCGCTGGTCCTGCGCGGTGTCGGGCACGACCATGGTCTCGTCCTTGAGGATGGCGTGGGCGCAGAACGAGATGTCGCGTGCCGTTTCAGGGGCATCCAGCCCCACCTTCGCCTTGAACCATTGGCGCTCGGCGTCGATCAGCGAGATCAGCGCGATGGGCATGTCGAACTCCTGCGCCGCAAAGGCCACGATGCGGTCGAACCGCTCCTCCGGCGGCGTGTCCAGGATCAGCAGCTGGCGCAGGGCCTGCAGGCGGTCGTCTTCGTTGGCAGGGGTGGGCGGCTCTTGCATGTCGATCAGGCATTCCAAATGCACGGAATGCCATTATGTTCCGCGATAGCGCAAGCCTGCGGTCAGTGGTGGGTTGCCGCGTCCCGGGCCGGGGTGCCGGGTCGGCCGAACTGGTGCCAGGCGCGGCGCAACTGCGTATCCGAGCTGAACCCCGCGAGCGCTGCCGCCTGCGTCACGTTGTGGCCCGACTGCAGTGCCGCCTCGGCGGCGGCCAGGCGGATGCGGCGCAGGTACTGCAGCGGCGCAATGCCCGCATGCTCCAAAAAAAGCCGGTTCAGGTGCCGCGGCGAGGTATGGGCCACCTCGGCCATGGCGGTCACGTTCCAGGGGGCCTGGGGCTGCTGGCCCACGGCATCCTGCACGCGGTGCAGCGGGCCGTGCAGGTGGTTGCGGTGGTGCAGAAAGGGCGAGAGCTCCGGGTCCTGCGGGCCGCGGCGCAATGCCACCACCATGGTCTGTGCCACCTGGGCGGCCATCGCCGGGCCGCAGGTGTCGGCAATGCGGTACAGCACCAGGTCGATGCCGGTGGTCACCCCGGCACTGCTGTGCAGCGCGCCGTCGTGCACGAAGACGCGGTTGGACACCACGTCGCAGTGCGGGTCTACCATGGCCAGCTCGCCCAGGTGCTGGTGGTGCGTGGTGGCGCGCCGGCCGGTCAGCAGCCCGGCGTGTGCCGCCAGCACCGCGCCCGCGCAGATGGTGACCAGCTCCAGCCGGCCCGCAGCCAGGCGCATGCCGCGCAGCCAGTGCAGCAGGTCTCGGGCCTCGCTGTTGTCTACCGCGATGGCCTTGCCCGGCAGACCCACCAGCACCACCCAGGCCGGCTGGGGCAGGGTGGCGGGAAGGGGGTCCAGCCCGGTCAGCATGGCGCCCACCGAGGTCACCGCCTCGGGCGTGGGGCTGGTGAAGTGCTGCACGAAGCGCTCGGGCTGGCCCTGGGCGCGCAGCAGCTGGTTGGCGATGCGCAGCGCCTCGGCCGGGCCGGCCCAGTCCAGCACCAGGCTGCCGGGCAGCAGGGCGAAGTAGACGTGGATCGGGGCGTTTGTGTTCAGGGTTCCGGGTTCCATGGGGTATCCATCTGGCGGGCGGTGCGCTTGGACAGCGCTGGCCCTGCCAGGCGCGCGACCAGATGCAGGCTCATGTCGATGCCTGCGCTGATGCCGGCCGACGTGACCAGCGCACCCCGGTCCACCCAGCGCACATTCTCCTGCACGTCCAGCGCCGGGAACTGCGCACGCAGGTCGGCGATGTCCTCCCAGTGCGTGGTGGCCGGACCCTCGGTGAGCACGCCGGCCGCCGCCAGGATGAAGGCGCCCGTGCAGACCGAGGCCGTGATCTGCGCACCCGCGGCGGCCTGGGCCACCCAGGTGCGCGTCTCGGCGCAGGCGGCCGCGGTATCGACCACCCCGCCGGGCACGATGAGCACGTCCGGTGCGGCCGCCGTGGTGAAGTCCGCGTCGGGCAGCACGCGCAGGCCGGCCCGCGCCTGCACCGGCTGCAGGCTGCGCGCCACGCACTGCACGGCAAAGGGCGTGGGCGTGCCCGGCTGCAGGCGCTGCTGCATGCGGCAGGCGGTGGTGAAGACTTCATAGGGGCCGCCAAGGTCCAGGGCTTCGACATCGTCGAACACCAGGATGGCAACCTGCAGGGGGCGTGGGGAGGCGGAAACAGTGGTCATGGAGTGAACAAAGGTTAAAAGGTCAAGGGGCCTGCCGGGCGAGCACATAGCGCGGGTAGGTGCTGCGGGCGCCAGCAGCCAGCGCCGGGTCCATGTCCACCGTGCAGAAGGGTCGGTTCTCGCTGGTCTGCGCGAGCAGGGCGCCATCGGGGCTGATCGCCCAGCCAGCGCCACCGTAGCTGCCTGCACCCGTATCAACCCGGTTCGACGAGAGGCTGTAGGCTCCGGTTCGCACCGCCGCAACGGTGCCCACGGCCAACCACTTGGCGGTGGTTGCCGCTGCCGTGGCGCGTGGCGTGAGGATCGCCTCCACGCCCAGGGCGGCATAGCCGGCGTAGGTGTCCAGCGCCCAGAGTTCGGTGCAGATGCTCAGGCCGAACGCCAGGGGGCCGGTGGAGAAGCGCGCAAACTCGGCATCGCCGCGCTCGAACCAGGTGGCCTCCCAGCCCCCGGGCTCATCGGGCAGGTGGAACTTGCGCCGCAGTGGTTGGTAGCCGCCCTGGGCTGACCAGGCAAAGCCCTCGTTGTAGTGGCGCCCGTCCACGGTGACCGGGCGGGCGCCTACCACCCAGGTGGCGCCCAGTTCGTGCAGCCTCGCCGTCCAGGCATCGCTGAGCGCAACGGCCCCCGCCCACCGGGTCGGGTCGAATGGCGTGGATTCCCAGACCGGTTCCGCGAAGGCGAATTCGGGCAGCAGCACCAGCTCCGAGCGTTCGCTGCGCACATGGGCTGCCAGGGATTCCCACGCCGGTTCCAGCAGCGCTGGCTGGTAGGGCAGTTCACAGACGGTGGCGCGCATGGTGGTCTCCCGCGCTCAACCTGCCGCTGCGGCGGCCAGGGCCTCGTCCACCGTGCGCAGCGTGGCAAAGCGGCCTGCCAGCACGGTGGCGGTGCGGGCCTTGATGTCGGCGGCGGGCAGTGTGCGGCCATCGGGCTGCACCATGTCCCAGGTGAGCGTGGCGTCGGTCACGAAGTCCACCTCCCAGCCCAGGTCCGAGGCGTGGCGCGTGGTGGTCTCGCAGCATTGCTCGGTGCGGATGCCGCTCACGATCAGGCGCTGGATGCCGTGGCGGGTAAGCCAGACATCCAGGCCGGTGCCCACCAGTGCACTGTGGCGCGACTTGGTGAAGGTGGCGGCGGCGTCGAAGGCGGCCAGGCCGTCGAGCGCCCGCACATGGCCGGATTCGACGGCGAAAGCGTTGCTGGCATCGGCCGGGCCTTCGCTGTGGAAGATGCGTACCACGGGCACGCCCTGCGCCACGCTGCCCTCGATCAGCGCGTTCTGCGCCTCCAGGTAGGCCGGCAGGTCGTTGGCCGTGAAGTAGGGGCGCTGGCGGAAGGATTCCTGCACATCAATCACAATCAGACAGGTTTTCATGGTCAAGGCCTTCGGGTTCGGGTTGGAATGGCGTTATTTTTCATGAGTGTTGCGACGAAATCCCGCCGGCCCTGGACATCTATCGATCAATTTCAGCCATAATTTTCGTGCTGGTCAACTATTGTGGAGACCTGGTTGTGCCAAATACCCTTGGTCTTTGAATGCAGCCGGCATCAGCCCTTGTTGGCATGGCCTGGATGCTATTGATTGCATAGCGTCAGGCGCGTGAAGCCATAAGCTGCTATGGTGCATAGGGTTTTCCCTATATATGGATAGCACCAGCACATCTGCCCATGGCACGCCGTTCCCGTCTCTTCTCGCTGTCAGCGCTCACCCGCGCCTACCAGCGCAACCTCAAGGCCTTTGAAAAGGCGGCCAAACCCATGCGTGCGCAGGCGGTGACGGCGCTGCGGGCCGTGCCCAAACTGGCCAAGAAGGCGGCCAGGCCACAGCCCATCCGCTCTGTGGCGCCGCGCCCGCGCAAGCCCCAGCCCGTCAGTGGCGAGTGGCTGGCAGGCATTGCGCCGGGGCCGGCGGGAGCGCGGCGCTTCCATCTGTACATTCCGCCCGCGCTGGCGCTCAAGAAGGGCGAGACACTGCCGCTGCTGGTCATGCTGCATGGCTGCGGGCAGACCGGGCGCGACCTGGCCGCCAGTTCGCGCATGAACCGGCTGGCGGCGCGCAAGCGCTTCCTGGTGCTCTACCCCGAGCAGGAGCGGCTGGCCAATGCCCATGGTTGCTGGAACTGGTTCGAGCGGCGCAATGGCAAGGCCGCTGCCGAAGCCGCCACCCTGCTGGCGGCCGTGGACCAGGTGGCGCGCCGGCATCCGGTGGACCTCAATCGCGTGGCGGTGGCAGGCCTGTCGGCCGGCGCCAGCATGGCAGCCCTGCTGGGCGCTACGTACCCGGAGCGCTTTTGCGCCGTGGCCATGCATTCCGGCGTGGCGCCGGGCACGGCCGAGTCGGCCGCCACGGCCATGGCTGCCATGCACGGCAAGCGCGAGGCGCACCTGCCCGAGCCGCCGGGCGCCAGCGCCCTGGTACCGGGCCTGCGCATCGACGGCACGCCGCTGCCACCGCTGCCCCCGCTACTGATCCTGCACGGTGATGCCGACGGCGTGGTGTCCGTGCGCAATGCGGTGGCCACGGCCACGCTGTGGGCCGAGTCGCTGGGCGCACGCGCCGGCACGGCGCGCATGCTGCAGCGCGGCAAGCGCCATGCGACGCGGGTGACTGAATACCGGGCACGCGCCCGCTCGGTGGTGGCGCTGCGCGAAATCGTGGGCCTGGGCCATGCCTGGAGCGGCGGTACCCCCAGCCTGCCCTACAGCGACCCGCAAGGACCGGACGCATCCACCCTGGTGTGGGCCTTCGTGGAAAAGCAGTTCGCGCGCAAATGACCGGGCCGCGCCGGCTGGCTCATACCAATCGCGCGGCGACCAATTCCTTCTTCAGGTAGGCGTAGAACAGCGGGGCCGCCACCAGTCCGGCGGGGCCGAACACGGCCTCGGCCACGAACATCACGCTCAGCAGCTCCCACACGCCCATGTGCGTGCGCCGGCCCACGACCTTGGCGTTGATCACGTACTCGGCTTTGTGGATCAGGATCAGGAAGCCCAGGCAGGCCGCAGCCGCCATGGGCGACACCGAGAGGCCGACGATGGTGATCACCGCATTGCACAGCAGGTTGCCCACGATGGGCACCAGCCCGGCCACGAAGGTCAGCGTGATCAGCACGGGGGTGTAGGGCAGCTCCAGCCCCCACAGCGGCAGGATGAACAGCAGGAACAGGGCCGTGAGCAGGGTGTTGAAGCTTGCGATCCAGAACTGCGCGGCCACGATCTGGCGGAAGGCCTCGCCCAGCAGCGTGATGCGCTGCTGCAGGGCAGCGGCCAGGGGCCCGCGCGGCGGCGCCGGCGGCCGCACCGCCGCGAGCGAGCCGATCAGCAGGCCCACGTAGGCGAACAGCAGCCCCGCCAGCCAGGCACGCCCGGCCATGGCCAGCGCGCCGGCCTTGGCCCCCAGGTAGCTGGCGATGATGCGCTGGATCTCGGCCGCACCTTCGGGCAGGTGGCTGGCCATGTCGGTCGGCAGCTTCAGCCGCAGCTCCAGCACCGTGCGCGCCATGTAGTCGAGCAGTTCGCGGTATTGTTGGGGGGCCTCCACCAGGTAGCCGCGCGAATGCGTGACCCCTATCGCCAGCAGCACCAGCGGCGAGAGCATGACAACGGCGGCCGCAGCCAGCTCGGCCAGGCGCGGCAGCACACTGGACGGCGATGCGCTGCGGCGCCGGGCCAGCTGCGCCAGCCACTGCGCGAGCGCCCGCGTGGCCAGGAAGCCCAGGCATACGCACAGCAGGCCGGGCAGCAGATTGCGCCACATCACCAGCAGCAGCGCACCGGCCATCAGCAGGTAGCTGGCCAGTGCCACGCCGCGCGGCAGCGGGCCGAAAGGGGCAGGGGCGTTGATACCTGCCCCCTTGAAGGGCACGGCGGGCGTGCCGGGGGAATGGGCAGGCACGATGCCCGTGCCCGCTTCAGGCGGTTCCAGTGGTGGCTGCGCCATGGCGCGCGGCCGACTCAGGCGACGACCACGGCGGCGCCGTCACCGCGTGGTGCAATGGCGCCAATGGTGTACACCTTCTCGCCCGCAGCCGCCAGCGTGGCGGCCGTGGCGGCGGCGTTGGCGGCATCCACCACCACCACCATGCCGATGCCGTTGTTGAAGGTGCGGTTCATCTCGATGTCGTCGATGCCGGCCGTCTTCTGCAGCCAGGCGAACAGCTCGGTCTGGGGCCAGCTGCCCTTGGTGAGGTGGGCGGCGGTGCCTTCGGGCAGCACGCGCGGGATGTTCTCCAGCAGGCCGCCGCCGGTAATGTGGGCCAGCGCCTTGATGGGGTGGGCGGCCAGCGCAGCCAGCACGTTCTTCACGTACAGGCGGGTGGGTTCCATGATGGCCTGCTTGAAGGGCTTGCCGTCCAGCGTGGCGGGGGTGTCGGCGCCGGCGCGCTCGATGCACTTGCGCACCAGGCTGAAACCATTGGAATGCACGCCGTGGCTGGCCAGGCCCAGCACCACGTCGCCGGGCTGCACGTCCTTACCGGTGAGGATCTTGGATTTTTCGACCGCGCCCACGGCAAAGCCGGCCAGGTCGTATTCGCCTGTGGGGTACATGCCGGGCATTTCAGCGGTTTCGCCGCCGATCAGCGCGCAGCCGCTCAGCTCGCAGCCCCGGGCGATGCCGCCCACCACAGCCGCTGCCGTGTCCACGTCGAGCTTGCCGCAGGCAAAGTAATCGAGGAAGAACAGGGGCTCGGCGCCCTGCACCAGCACGTCGTTGACGCTCATGGCCACCAGGTCGATGCCCACGGTATCGTGCATATTCCACTCGAAGGCCAGCTTGAGCTTGGTGCCCACGCCATCGGTACCGGAGACCAGCACGGGCTCCTTGTAGCGCTTGGGCACCTCGAACAGCGCGCCAAAGCCGCCGATACCGGCCAGCACGCCTTCGCGCATGGTTTTCTTGGCCAGGGGCTTGATGCGTTCGACCAGCGCGTCGCCCGCGTCGATGTCAACGCCGGCGTCTTTGTAGGAAAGGGGGGTGGGGGTGGCGGAGGAGCTCATGGATGGTGTGGTGCTGGTAGGCCCGCACGGCGGGCTGGAATCCGGGGATTTTAAGGGGCATGCTCCGCCGCTGGCTCTCAGCCCTGTCGAAACGGGGGCTTTGGAGGGCGGCGCGACAGGTTTGCCCGCCACGCCGCTGGCGCCCAGCCAGGCGGCGATGCCCTGCTAACGCAGGGCCGGCAGCGCGTTGGCGGCGATCAGCACCACCAGGCCCCAGGCGAGCAGCGCGGTGTGCTTGCATCATGGCGCTGGCAGGAGACTAAAATCGGCCATATTGTCGCTGCCGGGATCTTTCGCAAGAGGCGTCCCGGGGCGATGCAACGGCCCCTGTGCCGCCACTTTTGCCGCGTTCCGCCGCAGTCACCTACGGCCAGACATCTTTCAATGCCACCTGTGATGCCGCTGCTGATCTTCTCCCTGCCCGCCGCTTTCGCGCCCACCGCCACGGGCCGGCCCCTGCTGCCTGGGTGCCGCGCATGAAGCAACTGGCGCTCGACATCGGCCTGGCCACGGGGCCCACGCTTTCCCGCTTCTTCCCCGGCCCGAATGAGGCCTCTTTGCAACACCTGCGCCTGGCGGCCGGGGTCGGCAGCAGCCAAGCCACCCGTTCGCCGGTGCCCACCTACCTGTGGGGCGAATCCGGCAGCGGCAAGTCGCACCTGCTCAAGGCCGTGCGCCAGGCGCTGCGCGACCAGGGCGACAGCGTTGGCTGGCTCGACCCTGCCGTGGCCGAGCCGCCCGAGTTCGACGAGGGCTGGTCCGCCGTACTCATGGACGACGTGCACCTGTACAGCACGGCCCAGCAGGCGACGGCCTTCAACTGGTTTGTCAACGCCATCAGCCCGGCCAGCGGCAGCCAGCGCTGGGTGCTGGCCGCCGGCAGCCTGCCGCCGGCAGACCTGCCGTTGCGTGACGACCTGCGCAGCCGCCTGGGCTGGGGCCATGTGTTCCAGCTGCAGCTGCTGGGCGAGCCCGAGCGGCGCGCCGTGCTGCGCCAGGAGGCCGACGCGCGCGGCGTGTTCCTGGGCGACGAAGTCATGGACTACATGCTTAACCGCTTCTCGCGCGACCTGGGCAGCCTCATGCAACTGCTCGACCAGCTCGACGCCTTTGCCCTGCGCACCCAGCGCGCCATCACCATTCCGCTGCTCAAGACGATGCTCGAGTCCGAATGACCCCGTGTATCCACCTGCTGGCGCCTGCCCGCACCTGACCGAATGACTACCCCCGCTTCCCTTGCCAGCCGCCCCCGGCTCGCGCTGTTCGACCTGGACCACACGCTGCTGCCGCTCGACTCCGATTACGAGTGGGGCGAGTTCACCATCCGCATCGGCTGGAACGACCCGGTCGAGTTCGCGCGCCGCAACGGCGAGTTCTATGCCGATTACCAGGCAGGTACACTCGACGTACACGATTACGTGCGCTTTGCCACCGAGGCCGTGCGTTTGCGCGGGCCCGATGCTGCGGCCGCCGCCCATGAACGGTTCATGCGCGAGGTCATCACCCCGGCGATACAACCCCAGGCCCTGGCCCTGGTGCAGCAGCACCTGGACGCGGGGGACGAGGTACTGATCGTCACCGCCACCAACGAGTTCGTGACCACCCCGATCGCCAAGGCGCTGGGGGTGGGCGAGCTGCTGGCCGTGCAACTGGTGCGCGATGCGGCTGGCTGGTATACCGGCGAGATCGACGGCGTGCCCACCATGCGCGAAGGCAAGGTGACGCGCATGGAACAATGGCTGGCCCAGCGCCAGCTCACCTGGGGTGATGTCGAGAGCACGTTCTACAGCGACTCTATGAACGACGTGCCCCTCCTCGAAAAGGTCGACCACCCGGTCGCCACCAACCCCGACCCGCGCCTGCGGGCGCTGGCCCGGGAGCGCGGCTGGCGCATACTGGACCTGTTTACTGCACACCCATGATCAAGAAGTTCATCGACAAACTGCTGGGCAAATCGACGCCCGGCACCTCGGGCGGCAAGCCGCATTTCGGCAAGCGCGAAGAGGTGCCCGCCACCGTGCACGGCATCAACCCCGAGCTGGTGGACCGCCGGGCGGCCGAGGTCGTGGCCACGCTCAAGCAGGCCGGCTACGAGGCCTACATCGTCGGTGGCGCGGTGCGCGACCTGCTGCTGGGCCTGCGCCCCAAGGATTTCGACGTGGCCACCAATGCCACGCCCGAGCAGGTCAAGGGGCTGTTCCGCCGCGCTTTCATCATCGGCAAGCGCTTTCGCATCGTGCACGTGGTGCATGGCCGGGGCCGCGAGCACGAGGTGATCGAGGTGTCGACCTTCCGCGCCTACTTGGACAACGCTGCGGCCGGCCAGGTCGCCGGCAACGAGAAGACCAGCAAGCAGCAGCTGTCGGGCATGCAGCATGCCGTGGACGCCAGCGGGCGCGTGCTTCGCGACAACGTCTGGGGCCCGCAGGACGAGGACGCCACGCGCCGCGACTTCACCGTCAACGCCATGTACTACGACCCGGTCAGCCAGATCGTGGTGGACTACCACAAGGGAATCCAGGACGCCAAGAAGAAGACGCTGCGCATGATTGGCGACCCCGCCACGCGCTACCGCGAAGACCCGGTGCGCATCATCCGCGCCGTGCGCTTCGCGGCCAAGCTCAGCGCCCTGGGCTTCACCATCGAGGCCAAGACCGCCGCGCCCTTGGTGCAGTCGCAGACGCTGCTCGCCGATGTGCCGCAAAGCCGCATGTTCGACGAGATGCTCAAGCTCTTGCAGACCGGCCATGCCATCGCCACCGTCGCGCAGCTCAAGAAGCTCGGTATGTCCAAGGGCATCTACCCGCTGCTGGACGTGGCGGTGGAACGCGCCGAGACCCCGTTCGTGAGCGCCGCGCTGGCCGACACCGACCGCCGAGTGGGCGAGGGCAAGCCCGTGGCGCCGAGCTTCCTGCTCGCCTGCGTGCTGTGGGAAGACGTGCGCAATGGCTGGGATGCACGCATGACCAACCAGCGCCAGCACGCGCTGCCGGCGCTGCAGGAGGCCATCGACGAGGTGTTCGACAAGCGCATCGGCGACGTGTCGGGACGCGGCAAGCTGGCCGCCGACATGCGTGAGATCTGGGTCATGCAGCCGCGCTTTGAAAAGCGCGTGGGCAGCACGCCCTTCGGCATGGTCATGCAGCCGCGCTTTCGCGCCGGCTTCGACTTCTTGCGCCTGCGCGCCGACGTGGGCGAGATCGGCGAGGCCCTTGCTGAATGGTGGCAGGACTTCCAGGCCGCCGACGACGACCGCCGCGAAGACCTGATGGACCAGGCCCGCGAAGAACAGAAGGCGCGCCAGCGCGTGAGCCAGCCCACGGCGCGCCGCGTGCCCAAGGCATCGCCGGACGGCGAGGGCCAGGGCCCGGCGGCCTCGCAACCCAAGCCACGTGCGCCCCGGGCTGCCGCTGCCGATGGCGGGCAGGACGATGCCGACGATTTCGCGCCCGACCAGGGTGGCGACGCGATTCCCCCGGACGGCAGCGCCCCCAAGAAGCGCCGCCGCCGTCGCCGCAAGCCCACGGGTGGTGGTGGCGGTGAAGGCTCTTCCACGCCTGCGTCAGAGTGAGCCAGGCCGCCGGCATGGGCGCCACCACAGCGGTCTTCATCGGCCTGGGCGCCAACCTCGGTGACCGGGGTGCCGCCCTTCAACAGGCGCTGGCCTCCCTGGCCGCGCTGCCGCAGACAGAGGTGCGCCAGGTCTCCTCGCTGTACCGCAGCGCGCCGGTGGATGCCGATGGCCCCGACTACCTGAACGCCGTGGCCGAGCTGGCCACGGAGCTGACCCCCAACGCCCTGCTGCAGGCCCTGCAGGCCATCGAAGTGGCAGCGGGCCGCGAACGCCTGTACCGCAATGCGCCGCGCACGCTGGACCTCGACATCCTGCTCTATGGCGACGAGGCCATCACCACGCCCGATCTCACCGTGCCGCACCCGCGCATGGGGGAACGTGCCTTCGTGCTGCTGCCCCTGTCCGAGCTGGCGCCTGCGCGTGTCACGCCAGGCCAGTTGGCGGGCGTGGCCAATCAGCGCATTGAGCGCACTGAAACCTTGCTCTGGCCAGTGGCAGGCTCCAGTAGCTAAACATTCCGGGGCAACCGCGCGGCCAGCCCCTGCACCACCACCTCCGTCCAGGCATCGAAGCCCGCATCCAGCGGGTGCGTGCTGCCGCTGCTCCAGCGCACCACGAAGGCGCGGTTGGCCATCTGCGGCAGGTGGCGCGCCAGGGTGGGGCAGGCATCGCCATCGATCTGCGCCAGGCGCTCCTGGTGGCCTGCGGCCCAGCCGTCGGGGTCGTCATCGGGCTGCGGCGCCAGCTCCAGGGTCACGAAGCTGACCATGGCGGCAATCACCACGTTGTAGGCATCGAACAGGCCCTGGTCCGCGAACCCGGCCGATTCCAGCAGCGCCAGGATGCGGTCCAACAGCAGCGGGTCCAGGCTGGCGTTGGAGACCAGCTGCGCACCGAGCACCGGGGCAATGCGCGGGTGCCGGTGCACGGCCCGCCGGTAGCGCGAGAACAGGGCGCGCAGTTCCGTCCGCCAGTCGCCTGCCGCGTCGGGTGGCTCCAGCGCGCCCACGGCGGCCGTCACCGCGCCGGCGATCAGCGCGTTGCGCCCACCCGGCACATGCCAGTACAGCGCCGTGGGGTACACGCCCAGCGAGCGGGCCAGGTCGCGCACGCTGAAGCCCTCGACCCCCCGCTGGTCGATGAGCGCCAGGGCGGCTGCCAGCACGCTCTCGCGCGACAGGGGCGTGCCGGCTGCGGCATCGGGGGTAACGGGGGCTTTGGTGCGGGCGCGGGGCATCGGGAAAGGGCGGAGACAGTTGCCGGATTGTCGGGCATACGGCAGCGCCGAACGCTGCTACTTGCCAGATCGCGATCCGACATTCATAATTTCTTGTACACCGTACAGGAGATCGCATGAACGCTACCGATTCCCCCGTGGACCACGCCCTGTTCCAGGCCGTGGAGAACTACCGCACACGCAACCCGCGCAGCGCTGCCCTGCTGGCCGACGCCGAAACGGCGCTGCCCGGTGGCAACACGCGCAGCGTGCTGTTCCATGGCCCCTTCCCGCTGAGCATGGCGCGCGGTGCGGGCTGCAGGGTGTGGGATGCCGATGGCCACGAATACATCGACGCGCTGGGCGAGTTCACGGCGGGGCTCTACGGCCACTCGCACCCGGTGGTGCTCGCCGCCATCGAAGAAGCACTGCGCGGCGGCATCAACCTCTCGTCCCACACGGCGCGCGAGGGCCTGCTGGCGCAGGAGATACAGCGGCGCTTTCCCTCCATGGAGCTGATGCGCTTTGCCAATTCGGGCACAGAGGCCAATCTGCTGGCCCTGGCCGCCGCCAAGGCCCACACGGGGCGCAGCAAGGTGGTCGTGTTCGACGGGGCGTACCACGGCGGCGTGCTCACCTTCGCGGGCGGGGGCTCGCCGATGAACGTGCCGCACGACTTTGTCCTGGCGCGCTACAACGATGCCGACAGCGTGCGCGCGCTGGTGGCCGCGCAGGGGGCGGACATCGCGGCCATCCTGGTCGAGCCGATGCTGGGGGCCGGCGGCTGCATTCCTGGCGAGCCGGCCTTCCTGCAGGCGCTGCGTGATCTGGCCGACGATTGCGGTGCTCTGCTGGTGTTCGACGAGGTCATGACCTCGCGCCTGTCTTTCGGTGGCCGGCAGGCGCTGCTGGCCATCCGGCCGGACCTCACCACGGCGGGCAAGTACCTGGGCGGGGGCATGTCGTTCGGGGTGTTTGGTGGGCGCCGCGACGTCATGGAGCGCTTCGACCCGCGCCGCCCTGACGCGCTGGCCCACGCCGGCACCTTCAACAACAACGTGCTCACCATGGCCGCCGGCCATGCGGGCCTCGCGCAGGTGCTGACCGCCCAGGTGGTGCAGGCGCTCAATGAGCGCGGCGAGCAGTTGCGCGCGCGCTTCAACGCGGTGCTGGAGCGCCATGGCGTGGACATGGCCTTCACAGGCACCGGATCGCTGATGACCCTGCACGCCACGGCCGCGCCGGTGCGCTCCCCCGCCGATCTGCAGGGCACCGACGGGCGCGCCAAGGACCTGGTGTTCTTCGGCCTGCTGGAAGAAGGCGTTTTCATGGCGCGGCGCGGGCTGATCGCGTTGTCCCTGCCCGTGGGCGATGCCGAATGCGATGCCATGGTGGCCGCGCTGGAGGCCGTGGTGGCAAGGCACCGCAACGTGCTGGCGGCCCGGGCATGAAAAAGCGCCCCGTGGGGCGCTGAAGAAGGGGCGGCGGGGCGGTCAGTCGACCTTTGCCCCAGAGGCCTTCACGACCTGCTGGTACTTGGCGCGCTCGCTGGCCATGAACGCCTCGAACTGCGCGGGCGTGGTGGGCACGGGCTCGGCCAGCAGCAGGCCGAAGCGCGTTTTGGTCTCGGGCGCATTCAGGGCTGCCACGAAGGCCTTGTTGAGCTTGTCGATCACCGGCTTGGGCGTGGCTGCAGGGGCCACCAGGCCCCACCAGGTATCGATGGAAAAGCCCTTGAAGGTGTCCGACAGCGGCGGTACGCCGGGCAGGTTGGGGCTGGCGGCCAGCGAGGTCACGGCCAGGGCCTTGAGCTTGCCGGCGCGGATGTTGGGGGCCGCAGCCGCCAGGTTGTCGATGTTGAAATCCACCTCGCCGGCCAGCAGAGCCAATTGCGCAGGGTTGGCGCCACGGTAGGGAATGTGCAGCGCGAAGATGCCCGCGCGCTGCTTGAACATCTCGCCCGCCAGGTGGCCGGCGCTGCCGTTGCCGCCGCTGCCGTAATTGAGCTTGGCAGGGTTGGCCTTGGCATAGGCGACCAGGTCCGCCAGGTTGTGGATCTTAAGCTGCTCGGCCTTGGCGGCGTTGATCACCAGCACGTTGGGCACGCGCACCATCTGCGTGATGGCGGCAAAATCCTTGGCCGCATCGTAGGGCATGCGGCTGTACAGCCAGGGGTTCACGGCGTGCGTGGCCGTGGCCGAGATGCCGATGGTCAGGCCGTCCGGCGCCGCCTTGGCGATCGCGTCGGCACCGATGTTGCCGCCCGCGCCGCCCTTGTTGTCAATGATCACCGTGCCCAGGGAATCGCGCACCCGCTCGGCCAGCGCGCGCGCCGTCACGTCGATGGGGCCGCCCGGTGCGTAGGGCACGATCAGGCGGATCGGCTGGCCCGAGTCCTGGGCCATCGCGGCGTGTGGAAGGGCAGCGGCCACGACGGCGGCGCTGGCGAGAAGGGTGGTGAGGTTTCTGCGGTTCATGGTGCCATTGTGCAAAAAATGGAGCGGCCACTACAAAAAAAGGGGCCAGCCATCGTGAAATACCCCCATCGCCCGGGGTGTTGTCACCACCTCAACCGTGCTTGTCGGCCTCGGAGGTGAAGGCGTCCGCAAAGAACTCTTCGGGCGGCAGGCCACGGTGGGCACTGTAGGCGTCGCGTGCCGACTCGACCACGATGGGCGCGCCGCAGGCATACACCTGGTGGCCCGAGAGGTCGGCAAAATCGTCCATCACTGCCTGGTGCACGAAGCCTGTGCGGCCGCTCCAGCCGTCTTCGGGCTGGGCGTCGGAGACCACGGGCACGTAGCGCAGGTTGGGCATCTCGGCCATGCGCTCCAGCACCCAGTCGGCCATGTACAGGTCCCCTGGGCGGCGCCCGCCCCAGTAGAGCACGGCAGGGCGTGAGCTGCCCTTGAACTGCAGGTGCTCGATCAGCGCCTTGGTGGGCGCAAAGCCCGTGCCCGAGGCCAGCAGCACGATGGGCTTGTCCGAGTCCTCGCGCAGGAAGAAGCTGCCGAATGGCCCTTCCACGCGCAGGATCTCCTTTTCCTTCATGGCGCCGAACACATGGTCGGTGAAGCGCCCGCCCGCCATGTGGCGGATGTGCAGTTCCACCCCCGGTGCGTCGCCCTGGGTGTGGGGGGCATTGGCCATGGAGTAGGCCCGGCGCGCGCCGTCGCGCAGAATGAATTCGATGTACTGCCCTGCGTGGTACCGGAAGGTGTCGGCCGCAGGCAGCTGCAGTCGCAGCTGCATCACGTCGTGCGACTTCTTGGTGAGGGTGGACACGCGCACCGGCATCTTCTTGACCGGGTAGGCGCTCTCGTCCGTGACCTGGCGCGATTCGAGCACCACGTCGGACAGGGGCGTGGCGCAGCAGGTCAGCACGAAGCCGGCGGCCTCCTCGTCGGCCGTGAGCGCCTTGGACTGGTGGTTGGCGTGGAACACCGCGCCGCTGAGCTTCTTGCACTTGCAGGAGCCGCAGGCACCGTCCTTGCAACCATAGGGCAGGCCCACGCCGCTGCGGATGGCGGCGGACAGGATGGATTCATCGCCCTGTGCGGCAAAGGCGCGGCCGCTGGGCTGCACGGAAATCTGGAAACTGGACGCGGGGGCCGCCTCGGCGCTGTTCATGTTGTGGGTATCCTTGGAACTTGTCTTCTTCGCGGACCCGATTTTGCCCTCAAACCAAAGCCCCCTTGGCGCCCTGCCGGCGCGCTTTCGCCGTGAGCGCCTGTTGATCGTCGGCTGTGGCGACGTGGGCCAGCGCGTGGTGCGCCAGCTGCAGGCGCCTGGTGCCGCTGCCCCGCGCCTGCGCGTGCTGGCGCTCACCTCCAGCCCTGACCGCGTGGCGGACCTGCGTGCACAGGGCATCACCCCGCTTTTGGGCAACCTGGACAATGCGGCCACCCTGCGGCGCCTGTCGGGTGTGGCGACCCGGGTGATGCAACTGGCGCCGCCTCCGGGTGACGGCGCTGGCAGCGGTAGCTGGTGGCGCGACCCGCGCACCGTGGCGCTTGCACGGGTGCTGCGGCTGCGCAGCCTGCCTGTGTCGCTGGTATACGCCTCCACCAGCGGGGTGTATGGCGACTGCCAGGGCGTGCTGGTGCCAGAGACCCGGGCCCTGGCCCCTGCCACGCCGCGCGCGCAGCGCCGCGTGGATGCCGAGCGCGCCGTGCGCCACCTGGGCCGTGCGGGCGTGCGCGCCAGCATATTGCGCATCCCCGGCATCTACGCCCCCGACCGCGCAGGCGGCACGCCCGAGGCGCGGCTGCGCAAGGGCACACCGGTACTGGTAGCCGAGGACGATGTCTACACCAACCATATCCATGCCGACGACCTGGCCCGCGCCTGCCTGCGCGCGCTGTGGAAGGGGCGCCCGCAGCGCATCTACAACGTCAGCGACGAAAGCCACCTGAAGATGGGCGACTACTTCGACCTGGCGGCCGACCTCTATGGCCTGCCACGCCCGCCGCGCCTGCCGCGGAGCACGGCGCAGACCGAGCTGCCCGTGGTGCTGCTGAGCTTCATGAGCGAGTCGCGCCGGCTGGACAACCGGCGCATGCTGCAGGAGCTGGGCCTGCGGCTGCGCTACCCCAGCGTGGCCGAGGGCTTGCGGTCCTGAGCTTTACCAGACACGGCCACGACCTTTCACTCAGGGCCTTTCGGCACTGTTCGACTGCTGGCGTGCGCGCCAGTCCTTGGGGTCAGGCGCATAGCTTCCAGGGGCCATCTGCGCTGGGCGTGTCTCACGGTTGCGGCGTTCCTCCTCCGCGCGGCGGTCACGCTCGGCCTGCTCGCGGCGAGCCTGGTCGCGGCCGGCCTGGTCACGCCGCTCTTGGTCCCTGCGGGATTGCTCGCGGTCCCGGTCGCGCTCTCGTTCCCGTTCTCTGTCCCGTTCACGCTCGCGTTCCTGCTCGCGCTGCTGGTGGTAGCGGCGGTCGCGTTCGATCTGGTCGCGCAGCGCGGCTTCGCGGTACTCCTGTTCCAGGCGGTCCTGTTCGCGCTGTCGCTCGCGTTCCCTGCGGTCGCGCTCCATCTCGCGCGCCATGGCCTCCAGGCGCAGTTCATTGTCGCGCCGCGCCTCTTCCTCGATGCGGCGCATGCGCTCCAGGTCCTGCGCAGAGGTGGGGCGTGCGATCGCGGGCGGCGTGCTACCGGGGTGGGGCCGGACGGTCGCGGGCGGTGGGGCCGCTGTCGAGGTCTTCGCCGCCTTCGGAGCGCTGCCCGCCGCAGCGGATCCGGGTGGAATGGGCGAGGGGTAGCTGGCCAGGTCGACATGCTGCAGACCTGGCAGGCCCGATGGGCGGTGCGCACCCACGGAGGCCGTGGTGGGAGGCAGGGGCGCCGCCACCGTCGAATCCTGTACGGGTGCGGCGGCAGGGCTGGGTAGAGTCGCCGGGGGTGGCGGCGGCTGTACGGGAGAGGGATGGCTGGCCAGACGGGCTCGCTGCAGGGCAAGGGGATGTGCCGGGTAGGTGCCGCGCGGGGCGCAGGCGGCCAACGCCGCAGCGATCAGGGACAGGCATGCCAGGCGCACAGGCAAAGGGGTCATGGAGCTCCTTGGACAATCGCCAAACTGCGGCGGTGTCCGCTCTAGACGCGCGATGGGACCGGGCGGTTGACGCCAGCGCCTGCGGTATTTGGGTGAGTGCCAGGGCCGCGCGCAGTGCCGTGCGGCGGACGTGCCTGGGAGGAGGTGGAACAGCGCAGGGCTGGGCTGCCCCGCAGGCCTCAGCAGGGCGCCTGTCCGCCGTTGGATCTGCAGACCCCGCCGGGTCCCGGGAAGCGCCCCGGGCCGTTGCGCGGATAGGTATTGCCCTGATTGTCCGTGCAGCGGTAGTCCGAGCACTGCGTAAGGCGCGGAGGCGGCTTTTGCGGCACCGTGGGGAACGGCGCGGGGTAGCCGATGCCGTAGCGCGGCGGTACCACCACCACGCGCGGTTGTGCGGCGCGGGCGCGCTCTATCTCGGCATAGCCTTGCGGGCCCAGGCAATCGAGGTCCATCTGCCGCTGGGCGGCTTCCAGGCGCTGCCCGTGTTCCTGCGTGGAGCGCGGGCCTTCGCCGGCCAGCAGGTCGTAGTTGCGGCGCGAGCGCGCGCACTCGGGAGAGCGCGCGTAGTCCTGGGGTAGCGGGGCATTGGCGGCGCGTGCGCGCTGGAGGTCTGCAGCGCGCTGTGCGTCGGCCTGCGCGGCCTCATTCTCGGCCTGTAGCCGTTGCTGCTTGCGGTCCAGCGCTTCGGCAGAAAGTTGCCGGTCCAGCAGGATCTCTTCGGGCGTGCGGCGGGGCTCCACCTCGCGGGCCGCCTCGCCGCCGCTGCAGGCCCCGTCGGTGTACGTCACCTTGCCGGTGCGCGCATCGGTACAGCGGGTGACCTGGGCCTGCGCACCCAGGCAAAGGCCTGCCAGGAACAGGCCGTAGAGGGCGGGTCGGAGGATGCAGGCCATGGTGCTTCGCAAGCTGCGGCCCCTCAGGGGGTGGAACGCAGGCTGGCGCCGCGCCAGCCGGTCAATGTCGGGCTGAGGCCGGACTGGACCGGTTGGCTCTCGTTGCGCCTGCGGTCCGCGGCGGTACGGTTGTCGCGCTCGACCTGGTCGCGCTCGTGCTCGCGCTGGGCCTGCTCCCGGCCGCGCTCGCGCTGCCGTTCCTTGTCCCGTTCTCGTTCCTGGTGGTAGCGGTGGTCGCGCTCCATCTGGTCGCGCAGGTCGGTCTCTCGGCGCAGTGCCGCCTCCCGGTACTCTTTGTCGCGCCGGTCCTGCTCACGCTGGCGCTCGCGTTCGGCATAGGCCTCCGGGCCCATGCAATCCATGTCCATGCGCCGCTGGGCGGCCTCCTTGAGTGGGCCATATTCCCGCGTGGAACGATGGTCCTGCTGGATGCGCAGCAGGTCGTAGGCACTCCGGGAGCCCGCGCACCCGGGCGACCTGGCATAGTCATACCGCCGCGGGGCATAGTCGGCGAATGCGCGCTGGAGGTCGACCGCGCGCTGAGCATCGGATCGCGCGGCGGCATTGTCCGCCTGCAGCCGCGGCCGACTGTGCTCCGGCGCTTCGGCGTAAAGCTGCTGGTACCGCAGTACCTCTTCAGGCGAGGGGCGTATCTTGACCTCGTGTGCGGCCTCGCCGCTGTTGCACACTCCGTCGGTGTAGGCGACCTTGCCGGTGCGTGCATCGGTACAGCGCTTCGCCTGGGCCTGCACGCCCAGGCACAGCCAAGCCGCGCAAAGGCCGACGACAAGGTGGCGAGCCCGGATCATGTGGCGTCTTGCTGAGCCGCTAACCGTTGCTCAGGGCTGTTCCTTGCTGTTCGATTGCTGACGTGCGCGCCAGTCATTCGGCGCTGGCGTGTAACTTCCGGGGGCCATCTGCCCTGGGCGTGCCTCGCGATTGCGGCGTTCCTCCGCAGCACGCCGGTCGCGTTCGGCCTGCTCGCGGCGAGCCTGTTCCTGATTGGCCTGGTTGCGGCGATCCTGGTCCCGGCGGGCGTTGTCACGGTCGCGATCACGGTCCCGGTCGCGGCGTTCACGGTCGGCCTGCTCGCGCCATTGCTGCTGCGCGCGTTCACGTTCCCGCTCGCGTGCCCAATCGCGCTCGTCGCGCCGGTTGCCGTAGTACGCCGGTGGCGGCGTCACGTACACGGGCTGCGGCGAATGGTAGACCGGCGGCGAGTCGTAGATGATCGTCGACGAGCTCGGCGGGTAGTAGGCAGGGCCTGGCGCGTAGTACGGGTCGCCCGGTACCGTGGCACAGCCAGTCAGCACGGCGCCCAGGACCGTGGCGGAGAGAACGCGGGCGATGGTATTTGTCATATGGATTCAGACTCCCGGCGCACAAGGCGCGTTCCGCGTTGCAGGTAAAGCCCACGAAAACAACACCAATCAGGTGTTACATCGCACAGGCAGATTGCAACTTGACGTTTGAGCCCTGTATTTGGTTGACCGGCATCCAGTTTGCCGCAGACGGGCGCGCGGCGATAGCCCTCCCGGGTAGGCCAAAGGCTACTTGCCTGGTAGGTGGCGTGAAATCGTTCACGCAAAAGAAGGGGCAGCGGCCTCGGCCGCCGCTGGGGGCTTATTTCGGCAGCACGCGGCGAATGGTCTCTGCCAGGTCTTCCGCCACGAACTTGGCCACGTAGCCGTCGGCACCCACGCTGCGCACGTGGTCTTCGTTGGCCGAGCCCGACAGCGAGGAGTGGATGACCACCGGCAGGCCGTGGAAGCGCGCATCCTGCTTGATGTTGCGGGTCAGCGTGAAGCCGTCCATCTCGGGCATTTCCAGATCGGTCAGCACCATGGCCACGCGGTCCAGCACCGTCTTGCCTTCGGCCTCGGCGCTCTTGGCGATCGCGTTCAGGCGGTCCCAGGCTTCCTTGCCGGACTTCACCATCTCGTAGGGTGCGTGCAGCACCTTGAGCTCCTGCTCGATGAGCGAACGCGCCACGAAGGAGTCGTCCGCCGCCAGGATGATGCTGCCAGGCTTGAGCTTGAGCTTTGCGCCCACCTTCTCTTCGGTGACCTCGTGGCC
Organism: Acidovorax sp. LjRoot118; assembly: GCF_964253575.1. Classification (NCBI taxonomy): domain Bacteria; kingdom Pseudomonadati; phylum Pseudomonadota; class Betaproteobacteria; order Burkholderiales; family Comamonadaceae; genus Acidovorax; species Acidovorax sp. LjRoot118. The sequence continues at coordinate 4,754,515 of NZ_CAXURB020000001.1, read as the reverse complement.
GTCCGACGGGGACACCATCTGCAGGATGGCTTCCACGTCCAGCACCTGGGCCAGGCGCGATTCGTCGGTGTTGCCGTCCAGCCGGGCAATGCTGGTCACCAGCTTGCCGGCAGCGCCGCTGGTTTCGGCCGAAAGCACCTGCTTCCAGTCCAGGCGCACGATGTCTTCCACCGACTCCACGGCGAAGGCCTGGGTGGTGCGGGCGTATTCCGTCACCAGCATGATGTTCAGGCCCGTCTGGGGCTTGCAGCCCACAATGGAGGGCAGGTCCAGCACGGGGATCACCTGGCCGCGCAGGTTGACCACGCCCAGCGAGTGGGCCGTGGTGCCCGCGATGGGGGTGATGCTGGGCATGGCCACGATCTCGCGGATCTTGAACACGTTGATGCCGAAGAGCTCGGACTTGCCCAGGGCACTGTCGGTGCCCAGGCGAAACAGCAGCAGCTCGAATTTGTTCGTGCTGGTGAGGTTGGTCCGCTCGTCGATGTCCTGCTGCACTGCTTTCATGGGGATGTCCTTTGCGCGGATACGCGCGTTTACAAATTCTAGGATCAGAACGGTGTGCGCAGCACGTTAAATTGTCAGGTCGTACCCGAATGGGGTCTGCCCGCCCCCAAGCGTCGCGGCGCCGAGACATCTGCCCATGCACGCCCCATGCCAGCCCCCGCCCGGCGTGGCGCAGAGGCTCCTCGCATTGTGCTACAGGCCTGCCACCGGGCTGTAGTGCAGCACGGTGGGGAAAGGGTCATAGAAGTGGTGCAGCAAGGCTTTCCACTCCTGGTACTGCGCGGATTGGCGAAAACCCACCTCATGGTCCTCCAGCGTGGCCCAGCGCACCAGCAGCACATAGTCATCCCGGCGCTCGATGCAGCGCTGCAATTCGTGCGATTGGTAGCCGGGCATCGAGGCAATGATGCGCTGTGCCTGGGCAAAGGCCTGCTCGAAGGCGCCGGTCTGGCCGGGGCGGATGGTCAATTGGGCAATTTCCAGGATCATCGGGGGGCCTGTTGGTGTGGATGCAGCCCCGGTTGTACCGCAACGGGCACCGGTGCCAGGGCTTTCTACGCCACGCTCGACAATGGGGCCGGTGCGACCGCCCCTGCGGCCAGAACACCGAGCAGGGCCAGCATGGGCGCGTCGGACGCATCGCAGGCCAGGCCCATGTGCCGGTCGAAGGCCAGTGCCCCGTCCAGCGGCCGTACCACCGCGTGGCGCGCATGGGCAGCGTGCGATTGCGGTACCACCGCCAGGCCGATGCCGGCGTCCACCATGTGCAGCAGCAGTTCTTCGCGCTCTGCGCTGGCGCGCACCGCGAGCGCAATGCCACGCTCGGCCAGCAGGCGGATGAACGACTGGTGCAGCGGGCAGTGGGGCCATTCGATCAGCGGCAGGCCCTTGAGGTCTGCGACGCCAAAGCGTTTCTTGAAGCGCAGCGGGTGCTGCGCGGGCACCAGCATCACATAGGGCTCGCGCCACAGCGGGAAAAAGGTATCCCCGGGCGCCTTGCAATGCTCGGCCACCAGGCGCAGCCGGGATTCCTCGGCGCTGGCGGTCAGGCGGACCAGGGCGTGAGGCAGGTGCTGCTCCAGTTGCGCCAGCAGCGGCGCAGCCGGGCCCACGAGCAGGGTGTCCTGCAGGAACACGCGCAGGGTCTCGCGCGGCGCCTCGCGGAAGTCGCGCACCATGGCGCTCGCTTCTGCCAGCAGGCTGCAGGCGCGCGGGTACAGGCGGTGTCCTTCGGAGGTGGGTGCCAGGCCGCTGCGGCTGCGCTCGAACAGCACGGCATCGAGCGCATCTTCCAGCCCCTTGATCGCCATGCTGATGGACGGCTGCGCCACAAAGCAGCGCCGCGCGGCCGCCGTCACCGAGCGTTCCTCGTAGGCGGCCACGAAGTAGCCGAGCGCGCGCAGGTCAAACAGCATGCTTCAAAGGCGGTTTCAGACCGGGGTGATGGTGGTGACGGTTTCTCGGAAATAGTCCACCTGGCCCGCCACCGAGTGGCTCACGATCCAGGTCAGGCTTTCCACCTCCCGCTGTTGTACCGCATAAAAGAAGCGCTGGTGGAACTGCGTGAGCACCCACTCGTTGCCCAGCGGCTGGCTGTGGGTGTGCAGGATCTGCGTGCCCCGGGGGAACACCTCCACCGCCAGGCGCTGCAGCATGGCGATCAGGCCCTGCTTGTCGCTGGCCACCTGCCAACGGGTGTCCGCGCCATCGCGGTAGTGGTCGATGCGCAGGTCCACGTCGTCGGCCACATGGCCCAGCAGCGTGGGCACGTCGCCGTTGGCAAAGGCGGCGATCACCTGGTCGATGGGGTAGGTGGGGGTGGCGGGGTTCGTCGTCATGGCAAGGCTCCTGGGGGAAAGAAAGAAGCCGCGACTGTAGGCAGGCCACTGCGCCGGCACAACGATGGAATTTATGGTCCGCACCGATAAAAAATCGATGGATCCCCAGGCCTCATTCATTCCAACATGCCAGGCACCTGGCGCAGGTAGGCGTGCAGCGCCGCGATCGCCTGGCGCACCTTGGCGGGCTGGGCATCGCGCTGGGGCGTCACGGCCCACACGTCGAGCGTGCCCAGGTCCCACTGCGGCAGCAGGCGCACCAGGCGCCCGGTCCGCAGGGCGTCGTGCACATCGCTGCTGCCCAGCATGGCCACGCCCAGGCCGGCCTCGCACATCTGCTGCAACGAGAGCTGGTTGTTGCTGGCGATGCGCGGCTCCATGCGCAGCGCGCGCGCCTCGCCCAGGGTGTTGCGCAGTTCGGCGAACATGGCTTCGCCGTCGCGCACCAGCCCGAGCCAGCTGTGCGATAGCAGCGCATCGGGGTGCGCAGGCATGCCGTGCCGCGCCACCCAGTCGGCCGAGGCGCACAGGTAGACATTCATCGCGCACAGGCGCCTTGCCGCCCAGGTGGAGTCCTGCAGCCGGCCAAAGCGCACGGCCAGGTCGATGCGCGCGTTGATGAGGTCAATGGGCGAGTCGTCCACCAGCAGCCGCAGCCTGAGGGCCGGGTTGGCCGCCAGCATCTCGCCCAGTGCCGGTGCGATGTGGCGCGCAAAGCCCACCGTGGCCGACAGGCGCAGCTCGCCACTGGGTGCATCGCGCGAGGCGGCCAGCTCGGCGCGCGCCTGGTCGGCCGCCGCGCACATGGCCGCACAGCGCGCGTGGTAGCGCTGGCCCGCCTCGGTCAACGCCAGCTGGCGGGTGGAGCGGTGCAGCAGCGTGACGCCGCCATCGCTCTCGAGCTTGCGCACCTGCTGGCTCACGGCCGAGGTGCTCATGCCCAGGGCACGTGCGGCTCCGCTCATTGAGCCGTGCTGCACCACGGCGGCGAACACTGCCATGCGTTTCAGATCGTCCATAGGGCTTTTGTGAAGCTGTACTTCAAGGTGAAGGCGATTTTTGCCCTCTACCGGCTTGTTTGACAAGCCCCTATTCTCACTGCATCGACTTCAACCCAAGGAAATGACATGAACATCGCATTGATTGGCGCCACCGGCTTCGTCGGCTCGGCCGTGCTCGAAGAACTGCTGCGCCGCCAGCACAAGGTGACCGCCCTGGCCCGCAACCCCGGCAAACTGGCTGCGCGCGACGGCCTCACCGTGGTGCATGCCGATGCCCAGGACGCCACCCAGGTCGCCAAGGCCGTGGCCGGCCAGGACGCCGTGGTCAACGCCTACAACCCCGGCTGGACCGTGCCCGACATCCACGACCAGTTCCTCGTCGGCACGCGCGCCATCTATGCAGGCGTCAAGCAGGCCGGCGTCAAGCGCCTGCTCGTGGTGGGCGGCGCGGGCAGCCTGTTCGTGGCACCCGGCGTGCAGCTGGTGGATACGCCCAACTTTCCGGCCGAGTACAAGGCAGGCGCCCTGGCCGCGCGCGAGGCGCTGAATCTGATCCGCCATGAAACCACGCTGGACTGGACCTTCCTGTCGCCCCCCATCCTGCTGGCTCCCGGTGAACGCACCGGCCAATACCGCCTGGGTACCGATGCGCCGCTGATGAACGGCGAAGCCCCCCGCGGCATCAGCGTGGCCGACATGGCCGTGGCCATCGTGGACGAACTGGAGAACCCGCGCCACGTGAAGCAGCGTTTCACCGTGGCCAGTTGATCCCCGCGAGGTATTCCTGCCAAATAAAGTCGTAAACCCACAAATAAAGTCGTAAACCATCGTTGAGCACTGGCGCGGCTCTTAGCGGGGGAGGGGCTATTTGCGAATGTCGTAAACCCTTCCCAGCCCGGACGGTAGTGGAAAGGTCATACGTACCAATCCAGGCAGTGTGCCAACGGCATCAGATGTTTGCGCCAGATTGATGCTGCGCGGCAAGCTTATTGATAAAGTCTGCGATCTTGCTAATAGCGTTACGGTGGTGTGGTCGGGTGCCGTAACCGAACCAACTGACTACAGCAAATAAAGTCCGTTGGATGAAAAGAAGGTCCGTCGGGCATTTACTGCATTGTGGAAATCAGCGGGGCTCCTGCCGCCCCATGGCATGAGGTCGACTGTCCAAACGGCTTGAGCGGAGCTATTGCACTGAAGGCAGCAAGCTGGAGCCTTCATAGGGCCAAGCGCCAGTGGCTATTGCGGCCCAGATGGCGTCACTCACATCCTCCGAAACCTGAACCAGGCCTCGGGCTGCGTTTAGCACCATGAGCGACCTCAGCAGTTGGTCTTCCTCAGGTGGATTACACAGGTGGTAGCTCCGTCCTGACTCCGTTTTGACTATTGCCCTGGGCAGGTCTATGGCTTGCAGCAAGGAGGTGACACGTAGTGGCCCGGAATCAAGTTGGGCGGCAATGTGTAGGGTTCCATTGCCCCGCCGCAGGATACGCCAGTGGTGCAGTTCGACCTCGGGTTGCGAAAGGACATCCGGCGCCGGACGCTCGTTGACAAGGTGAAGCTCCATGATGAACCTCGTTGTTCGTCCAGAGACAAGCAGGATAGCAAAGTTATGGCCTGCACCAAGGTGTCCCTCAAAAGCCTTGATTCGGCCGCGTTGGCCGCACTTCAACAGGTAGGACCTGCAGCCCTCGCCCTGTCTTGCCTAGGAATTAAGCACTCCATCAAGACCCGCGCCGGTGCAGGCTCTGCAGGACATACCACGGAGATATCCACAGCTTCATCCACGGCTTGAGTGGACATTCTTCTGTGGGAAGGCTGTTTGGCCGTCCATCCCCTGAAAATGTCAGCATCGGAGCTTGAACTGCAGCGCATCGAGGCGCACTGGCCACTGCTTTTGCTGAAGATGGGGCAGGGCCTGGACCAAAGCAATGCACGAACACCGTGGCCTTGATTCTGTACTGCCCTTGAAGCCCCGGCTCCTTGGAGGTATGTTGCTCCCATTGCAAGGAGCGACCATGTCAATCGACCGTTCCACTTATAGCGGAATCCCTGCCGACTTCCCGATAGTCGCGATCCCTTCTGCTCTCTCTGGCGCGCATCCAAAGATGAGCTTGACCGAAGAGGATGGAAAGTTTTACGCCCCAGGTACCTCACCCTCCGAGGTCGCTACCGCCTTCGAGGTCTGTGAGGACTTGGTCGTGCAGATGGTGCCCTACTGCGAGCGCAAACTGACTGCGTTTCAGGGTGATCAGGAGGCTACGCTGAGAGCTGTTTATCGGAGCCTGCTCAGCAAGAAGTGGTGCACAGATTTGCAGTCCGAATGGATTGTGCGCAAGACCGCCGAGCGTCTCGGTTGGCATCTGTCCCCGTCGACCCTCGCTGCATGAGGGTTACCGCAAAGCCATTCCTTACCTGACCCGAGTACCTCGCCTGGTAACACGGTCAAAAGTGAACACATGCTCTTGAGGCGCCTCAACGCAGCAGCCGAACAGCCTGCGTCTCTTATGACCTTGACCGTATCGGAGTTCCACCGCTGCAGCGCACACTGGACAGTTGGCCGTGTAGCGGACCAAGCCAATGACTCTTCCCTGATCAACCCTGAAGCTCTCCAGCTGAGCGGGCTCCTCTGTCAATCTGACCAGGCCATCGGGTGCAGGAATGATGCGATCTTCAAGCAGCCACCAGGTGGTCCGAATCTGATCCAGCATGAACCAGCCGATTCCGAACGCAAAAATCGCAAACGCAAGATCTGCGGTTCGAAGCGGCCGATCCATCAATAGATGGAGCCCACCTGTCGCCACAAGCAAAAGCAGCAATGTTCCTGGCACAAGGACGGTGCAGCCAAACAGCAGACCTCGAGCCGACTTGACCTTGAACGAACCTTTGCCCAGCAGCAGATGGGCCAGGTACGAGGACTTGACAGTGCCTGCATGCGAGTAGATGCGTACACCGCCATAGCTGAGCCCTCAAACCAACATTTCGCTATCAGGTCACCGACATGCGGCACCAGTAGCGCATGGTGATGGGCTCGCTAAGTCGCTACATGTAGCGGAGCGTTTGCGCAGGCAAGTCAGTCCGCCACTCGCAGCCACCTGAACCTGCGTTCCCAGCTTCAGGTAAAGCACCCCGTCCGCGCCCATGCGCCAGGGCTCCCTCTGGCCTGCCGCGCCAGTAGGCAGTGCCAACTGCGGCACCAGTCGCCATGCCTGCCCGCCCAGAGTGAGCGTGAACGCCCCGTCGCTGCTGCCTGGCTGCACGGCCAGCGTCGAACCAGGCATCGCCGCGCTGAAAATGCCCTGTGCCTGAGCGGTGCTAAGCAGCGCAGGCAGCAGAAGTTGCTTGGGCCCACTGCCTGCCTGGAACACGATGCGGCCCTGTTCGTCTACCCCGATGCGGTGCGTGCCTGCGCCTGCCCCTGTGCCGACACCCGCGCCCGTCCAGTCGGGCTTGAGCACATAGGTGGTGCCGCCAAAGCCCAGTTGCAGTACACCCTCGGCACCCGGCTTCAGCGTGGCACCCGGCAGTGCTGTGGTCACAGCGCTGGCCAGACCCGCCAAGTCGGCCACCGCAGGCGCAAATTGCACCACCACGCCGCCACGCACCAGCGAAGCAAGCCCAGGGGCGTGAAGGTCAGGCCATCGGGCTGCGTTCATCCACGGTGAGGGGTAGCATGGGCCCCGGCCAAACACAGACCTGCACTTGCGCGTCAACTCCAAGACGGTGCGGTGCGCATCGACAACAGACTCCTGTAGCGTCAGCTCAAGCCCTTGGCAATGGGGCGCGAGGCTTGGATGTTCGCAGTCATTGAACTGGCCGGACAACGCGCGGCTGTGATGATGAGCTTGGTGCAGTCGGCCCGCGTGTGTCGCCGCGAGCGCTGTATCTATCTGCGCGATGTTCTCAAATGTTTCGGGCGCAGCTCAACAGCCGCATCGAGGACCTACAGCCGCATCCTTGGCAGCCCACTTAACACCGTAGCTTGGCTGCCACAAGATAAGGCGACTGGACGCTGCCAGTTCACGAGCGCCCAAACGCTACAGAAGATTTCGTTATTGGAATTGCTTGCCACTGAAAGCGCATACCCAGGTTCTGGCGTGATCCAGCGCCTCCTCTTCGGTGTCGAATGATTCAGCAGGGGAGACGAACTCCGTCTTGCCATCTGGCAGTTCTACGGAAGCGACTGACCATTTCGTTTGTCGCACAAGAAGCACCCAACAACTGTTGTACGCATCGCATCGAAGCCTGTGCTCAGTAGTGATGATTCTCATGCAATCGAAAATATCAGAAAGGGCGCGCCCTCGCTTGAACTGCTTCCAGATCGATATGATTTTCATTGTCATTTAATTCTTGACAATATTCCTAGAATTGGCCAATCCGTAGTGCTAGGATCTTACGTCTGATTCTCGGTAGTCTCTGCAGAAACAGCCTTTGGAAGGTCCATGTGCCAGAGGATGTTTTGGCCGCTTCAGTGAGGTCAGCATGACAAAACTCGCGCTATTTCGCCAACTAGGCCTGCGGACCCAACTCTCTTTGGTCTTCGCTGCTCTTGTCGTTGTCCTGACATTGGTTCTCTCGGCAGGGTTGGGCGGGATGCTTCGCTCTAGCGTGCAAAAGGACGCGAGCCAGGTGCTCCATACCGTGGCTGAAAATGCAAGTCGACAGCTGTCACAAGGCCTTTTTGAGCGTAGTCGCGTGGTACAGGTGCTTTCCAAAGCGAGAGGCATCTGGGAGAAGGGCCTTGACTCGCCAGAGGTACGCGAGCTTCTTGCCCGCAATCAGGCAATTGACCCCTACAGTTTGTGGATCGGAGTCGCTGACGCTGAAGGGCACGTGAAGGCCGCAACCCAGGGTTTGCTGGAAGGCAATAGCGTTCGAGAGCGTCCATGGTTCATCGCTGGCCTTGCTGACCTTCACGTTGGCGACGTGCACCCTGCAAAGCTGTTGGAGAAGCTTTTGCCGCCCAATGCGTCCGGCGAGCCTCATCGCTTCGTCGATTTTGCCGCTCCGATCGAACTGGGCGGCACGACCGTGGGGGTGCTCGGGATGCACGGCAGTTGGGAATGGACGAGAGATGTGTTGGAAAGTCTTGCGCCCACGGTCACCCAAGCTTCGTCGATTGAATTGTTCGTTTTCGACCGCTCAGGTGCGCTGATCTACTCACCTCCGGCGTACAGAAGTGAACTGGAACGTGGAAAGCAACGACTGCCTGTACCGCCGTCTTTCACAGATGGCTTGAAGAAGCCAGCAGCGGTGTCATCGTGGGTCGATGGGAAGAGCTACCTTACCTCGTCGGTACCTTTGCAGCCGCGAAACCAAGCGAGTGATCTTGGATGGAATATTGTTGCCAGGCAACCTGTGGACATAGCCTTTGCAGATGCCAATAGGGCCGTCAATGCCACGCTTTTTTTCGGCGCGTTCGCGGCGTTGGCTGCAATTCTGCTGGCATGGTTTGCTGCACGACGCCTTAGCGAAGACATCAAAACTCTGTGTGAAGCAGCGAGCGAGGTGGAAGCCGGAAAGCTTGGCGCGATGATCCCGCTTGTCGACCGAAATCGCGATGTGAAGCAGCTGTCATTTGCTTTGCGAGGGATGACAGCGCGACTGCTCACGGCCAACACAGAAATGGAAAAGCAGGTCCTCGTTCGGACTGCTGAGCTGGAAGCGGCGAACCGGGCGTTGGACCTCCAGGCGCGTACGGATGCGCTGACAGGCTTGTTGAATAGACGCGGGTTTACTACGCAGATCGAGTTTGCAGTGGCCCTGGCGATCCGAAGTGGACGGCCGTTGAGCCTCGTATCGGTGGACGTGGACTATTTCAAAAAAGTGAACGACACGTTTGGTCATGACGCGGGCGACGAAGTGCTGCGACGATTGGCTCAGGTACTCGAGCAGCGCGTAAGGGCCTGCGACATCATTGGCCGGCTAGGTGGTGAGGAATTCGCGGTTATCTTGCCTGACACTGACAGCCTTGGCGCACGCACTCTCGCCCAAGCGATCGTTGACAGTGTCGCGGCACAACAGATGCCACTCGTTGGGCGAATAACCGTAAGTGCTGGAGTGGCGAGCTTTCGCGCGCCGCAGGATTCCTCCAGGGCGCTTCTGCGCAGAAGCGACGCCGCGCTTTATGATGCCAAGGCTCAAGGCCGCAATCAGGTGTGCGTCGAGGACGTAGCGTGATTGGCGCATAACTCAGCTGCGAATGGCTCTGGAAGTCGCGCGCGTTCACCTAGAAGCGTTCCCCCCTGGCGCATTGAATAGTCGACTCTCCTGCGCTGGACTTGGGTGGGATGCAACTTCTGGCTATTGGTGCTGCGCTCAAAATTCATTTTGCGTCAGGGTGCTTCTAAGTCGTCGCGTCAGACAAAAAATGTAACATTTCGCCAGTCCCAAAACGGCCCCAAGGCGCACAATCTGCCATTTTTGGGGGGGCTGTGAAGGACATTCTCGTGGTTGATAGTTCGAAGGAGTCACTTGAGCTCATGGTCGAACTGCTGGAACAGTCTGGCTATGGCGTACGTCAAGCCACGACCGGACGGGCTGCTCTTGATCACATGCTTCAGCGGCTTGCGAATGTCGTATTGATCGACGAAGACCTTCCGGATTACACCGGTGTAGAGTTGTCTCACCGTCTTAAAGCAGCGGCCAAAGCAGCATGGGGTGCCGAATGCATCACGATCGCGATCCGGGGGGACATCGAACACCGCGAGGTCGCTGACTGGTCAGGGACCGACCACCTTGTGCTCAAACCCCTCAATTTCGATCTTTTCGATGCGCTGATTGCAGACTGTTGTGATGCCAGGTATGTCCCGGTGCCCAACAGGCGCTTACTTCAGTAGCTAACCGCGCATGGAGGACAACCGCTGGCCACCAATCCGCACGCCGTGCGCGGCTTGGTGCGTCTAGGTTGCGGATTTGCCGATGGCGGCATGCAGCATTTGGGGCGTGCAGGGCTTGGGCAGCACATCAAAGCCCAGCTGCGAGATGCGCGCCAGTTGCTCGGCATACCCCGTCATCAGTAGCACCCGCTGCGCAGGCCATTTCTCGCGGATGAGCCTTGCCAAGCCCTCTCCGTTGAGCTCGCCGGGCATCATCACGTCAGTCAGCACCAGGTCGGGCCGCTGGCCCTCCTGCAGCAGGTAAATGGCCTTATCGGCGCGGTCCACGCGGGTAACGGTGCACCCCAGCGACTGCAGCAGGGGGACGAGGGACTCGGCCACCTCGTCGTTGTCCTCCACCACCAGCAGGCGCATGCCGAGGGGCTTGAAAGAGGGATCGACGGCGGGCTCCTGCGTGGATGCCCTGTAGACCGTGCAGGGCAAGTACAAACTGACCTTGGTCCCCTTGCCCACCTCGCTGGCAATTTCCGCGTACCCACCTACGCCCTGGCAAAAGCCATACACCTGGCTCAGGCCCAGGCCCGTGCCTTCGCCCACGGGCTTGGTGGTGAAGAAGGGTTCGAACACCTTGTCCAGGTTGTCTTGCGCAATGCCGCTACCGGTGTCGGATACCTCAATGACGACCATCCCGGCTTGAGCACCCTGCGCCCCTTGGGCTTCTTGCGCCGGTTGTGCCCCTGCGGGCCGGGGCCCGGCATTGCGCACCTGGATCGACAGCGTGCCCCCCGAGGGCATCGCGTCGCGCGCGTTGATGCTCAGGTTGAGCAGGGCCAACTCCAGCTCGCTCATGTCCAGGAACACGGGCGCGGTTGCGGGGTCCACCTGCACGTCCAGCCGCACTCGGCTGCCCAGCACCGGAACGATCAGGTCCTGGATGGCCGGGAGCTTGTGCTGCAGCTGCACGTACTCGGCCACCAGGGGCTGGCGCCGCGAGAAGGCCAGCAGCTGGCGGGTGAGATTGGTCGCCGACTTCACGGCCCGGGCAATGGATTCGATCTGCCGCAGGGCCGACTCCGGTGCCGTGCGCTTGAGCAGGTGCAGGTTGTTGCTTATCACCATCAGCGCGTTGTTGAAGTCGTGCGCCACGCCGCCGGTCAGCCGGCCCAGCGCCTCGAGCTTTTGCGCCTGGCGCAGCGCCTCTTCGGCACGCTGGCGGCTTTCGGTTTCACGCTCCAGGTCCTGCAGCGTGTTGTGCGCAGCGCGGGCGCTTCGCAGCGCCGCCCGCGCCGTGACGACCAGGGCAGCCACCGGCAGCGCCCCCATGGCGAACAACAGCGCGAGCTGCTGAAACAGCTCGCGCAGCGGCACGTTTAGCCGCATCGCCGTGGACACGTACAAGGGGTAGTCACCCACCTTGCGGTAGGCGATGACGCGCTCCTTCTGGTCTATCGGCGAGGAGCCACGCAGGCGCCCTGAGTCCTCGCCAGCGCGCAGCCGCTGCATTACCGGCGCGTCGGGATGCAATTTCACCGGTATGTCGGCGCTGTAGGGCCAGCGGGTGTAGATCTCGCCGTCTCCCCGGAAAAGACTCACCGCCAGGTTGGGCTCGTCTGCCACCAGATCCCCATAGAAATCGTAAAAGTACGACGTGAGCAAGGCCACGTTGATGACCCCGCCAAATTTGCCGACGTCGTCCTCGAAGGGGATACTGACATTTAGCACCCGCTCGTTGGACGTGCGGGTCACGAGCGGCCTGGAAAGATGGGGCCCCGTGCGGCCCCGCAGATGCTGCTGAAAATACTCACCATCGGACAGATCGACCCGCGGGAACGGGAACATGCGGCTGCTGGCGATGGGCCGGCCCTGGGCATCTAGCACCAGGAGGGACTGGATCTGGGGCTGGTCCATGCTGCGCCTGCGCAACTCTTCGTGCAGGAAGGCCTCAATGCTGTGCAACGCCTGCGGATTCTTGCCATTGACCAGGGAGAAGGCCTTTTCGGCGACCGCCTCTGACGTAGCCATCACCTTGGAGGCATGCTCATGTGCAACGCGAAGGGACCGAGACACCCGTGCATCGGTCTCGTCGGTGGCACGCAGGAACCCCACCACCCCGAAAATGGCGTAGATCACCAGGGGCACTGCCACGCTCAAAAACGCCATCCGGCGCAGCCAGCGCACCGACTCTGCTGCCTCTTTCGAGCCCTTGTCGCTGGCTCTTTTTAGTGTCCACATAGGTTGTTCCTGGCGAGCGGGGTCAATTAAACCGGGATGGACGGATCCGTTCTGCGCAGCGACGTTGAAATACGGCGCACAGGACCTCGCATCAGCGAGAAATGCCGAGCTACCACTCACGAGGGGGGCCGGACAGACCAACGCGTCATGCGCGCTCGCCATTTACCCTGCGCTGCTTCGTGCGAATACCAATCGGTATGAATGGTAACTGCAAAGTCACTAGCGCGCTTATGGGCTGGTTCCGGAGGCAGTCGCGGGGTCAGTCCGGGTGCCCTGCTTGTTGATCCAGGCCGAAGTGACTCACTAACCCCAGTGCTGTATCGCCTACCTGAGGCATGTCGTCGGTGCCTGACCGTTTTGCAAATTGCTGTATGACGTTCAGGGCGCTGACACCGCACCTGAAGAGGCTGATCGATCGGGACACGCCCCACCCGGCCAACAGCGGGCGTTCAAGCTGCTTGTCTATCCACTGGCATGGGGTCTGCTCGCGTTAAGGCACGGGCAGCCTAAGAGCCGCAGCATCCTTTGGGCTTTGCTGGACCGGTAACACCCAGGCTCAGGTCCGTCAAGATGGTGCATTTGGGGGCGGGCCCACCGATGCAATCGTCAGAACAAGCCTGCACGAACTTGACCAAGCTGCGCTCCAGGTTTCTCAGCTCCTCCAACTTCGCTTGCACCGCGCTCAGATGCCGTTGAGCAATGTCTCGCGCTTCCACGCAATCGCGTTCATCGCTGGTGGAGAGCGACACAAGGGCACGGGTTTCCTCTATCGAGAACCCGAAGTCCCGGCAGTGCCGTATGAGCGTCAGCACCTCCTGGACTTTCTCGTCATACGCACGGTGGCCACTCGGCCGCCGTGTGGCGGGAGGTATCAACCCGATTTCCTCGTAGTACCTCAGCGCAGACACATTGAACCCCGTGCGCTGGGCCAGCACACCAATGCTCAATTGCCCATCGCTCGACAGGGTATTCATTCGATTCTCCTTGCATCTCAAGTTACTTGAGGTTCTAGAGTCAGTGTACGGGAATGTCCCCGGTAAGCTTTGAGAGAAATACCATGAAAAAACCCATTTTGGCCGCGCTCGGATTGGCAGGCGCATGCGTTGCGTGCTGCTCCGTTCCCATCGCCGTTACGCTGCTCAGCGGGCTGCCCGCCGCTGGATTGGCGGGATGGCTGCTGGGCGAATGGACTGGACCACTTATCGCTGCGGTGTTGGCCGCGTTGATTGTTGGTGGTGCATGGGCTTGGAAGGTTCGACGCACAAATGCTGTTTGCGCGACCAATAGCGCCCCAGCGTGCTCCATCGACCAAGCCGGATGCGGGCCGAAATCGCGCCGGTCTTGAAGTATGTTCGCTCTTGGGTGATTAAAGGCAGCTTTGGGCAAGGGGCGAACGGCTGCTTTGGGTCCATTTCCGTCGTTCGCGTGACCCCATAGCAGTCGTTCGCGCTTCTGGAATCAACGTATGTCAGGTGGTTTGCCCATCGCTGATTCGCGCAACCATCGGAAAGACTCGCCCTCATACTGATCTGGCAAATCGAATCGCGCCTTGCCGGTGTCGATGTCCTGGAATCGCATCAGTATCTTTATGCTCCCGGTGCGCACCAGAAGCGACCAGGGAGATCTACTAAAAAGCTCGGCGACTGGAAGTCGCTCGCCGTCGCTATCCAAGTACCACGGCGAATCGGTGTCAGCTTCACGCTGATCGTGATCTCGCAGCCAAGCACGTTGGCTCTCGGATAGAACAAGCCGCCCGTTTAACTCTGTCGCGGATGTGCACTCGAAGTCCAAGACTTGGTCTTTACACTGGAGCTTGAGGGGTTGCTGCATGGAGTGCTCACACGGAATGACTGCTTTTGGCCGAGGCTGTGTGAAAACGCGCGTTACGCCCTCGGCTTGACGACCCACCAAGAAATCGACCGCTCAGATCGGCCTACAACGCACGAGCTGGATGCGCGCAAGGGTTGAAGTACCCCCGCAAAAGTCGTCTATCGACGTTTTCACACAGCCTCGGCCGATAGCGGAATTCAGTTTGGTCGCGCAAGTACTCTGCATCACCCGATACGGCGACTCGGCAAAGCTAAACAGAAGCTCATGTCAGCAATCTGGAGATGACCACGAGAGCCGAATTGTGTGTCCAGCTCCCGCCGTTCCAGCTGTCCAACTCACTTCGTCCCCACCGTCCAGTAGCGACCGAAATACGCAACTGCGGACCGTCATCGACGAAAGCAACTTTTGATCAAAAACTAGCTTAGGAAGTGACTTCGTCGTTGACATGGTCACGAGGTGTGGTGAGGTGAGCCAGCGTGAATTGGTTTAGTGATAGATCATGTCCGGTGTATGCAAGTAGACGTACTCGATCTCCTGGCTAAGGACCCCCAGGGCCGGTTCAACCGGTTGGTCAACGGGTTGTAGAGCAGTTGGGCTCGTCTGCTCGCCCGGGACGTAGGCCTCCAAAAACCATCTGGCACGGTGTCGGCCTTTCGGTGAGTGCTTGCCCAGTCGGATGGCACGCGCAAAGCCCTTGCTCTCGAAGAAGGCCTCAACGCTGCGTTCCCGGCTCTCGAGGTAGGCATCGAATTGGACGCCTTTGACCCTTTTGGACGCCGCAGTGAAGTCATCTTGCTCTGGCCAGTCACAGGCTTCGGCGAGCTCCTGTGCATCGAACTCACGGAGTTGGATGTCCTTGGAGTTGGCTTCCGCCTTGATGGACTCGGCGACCAAGCCACGCAAAAGGGCCATCGCCCCGTTGTCATCGCGCTGGGTATCCAGCCAGTCCCGCAAGCACGGCAGCAGCTCTCGCAAGACGGGTTCGGGCAACCCGTTGGCAACCGGTTCAGGGATGGTTGGCAGGTTATCGGATCGCAACACTGGGTTTTCCTCCACTCAACTCTTGGACCTCCCATGTTGTCACTATTTGCCCTGCACACCTCCAACCGTTTTGTTCATGTGACCGAAGTCGAGCGCGGCTTGGCCTGCGATTGCCATTGCGCTGTCTGTGGCGAGGTGGTTCTCGCCCGTCAGGGCGATGTCCGGGAGCACCATTTCGCGCACAGCTCCAACGCCGAGCCCTGCGCATCCGGCTACGAGTCAGATCTGCACCGGTTTGCAAAACGGGTGATCGTCGAGGCCGGCGGCCTGGTGGTTCCTGTCACTGCGGCCATGTCCATGACCCTGGGCTTTGGCGCGCGGCTGGAGCCCTCGCTTCTTCTGGCGTGCACAGACATCGAGGAAGAAGTCACCGTTGGAGATCTTCGGCCGGACCTCCTGGCTGCGACGACCGCCGGTGTGCAAGTGGCCATCGAGATCGCATACTCATCATTTTGCGATGCAGCGAAGCGTCAGGCATACGAGCGGCTGCAACTGCCCGCACTCGAAATCGACTTGCAGTCATTCACGCCAACCGCGTTTGATGTTGGTCAAGTCAAGCGGGCAATCTTGGCAGCCGCCGAAGGCAAAACCTGGCTTTGGCCGGAGCCTATGGACATCGAACCGGCGGCGCTTGGAGAAACTGTGCCCGCACACCCAGATGTCACCCCGCCACGCCCATTCCTGCCCGAAGAGATTGTGACGATCCAGGGGCGCTGGATCTCGGTCAAGGAATTGCCAAGTGGCGACGTCGCCCTGAAGGCGGTTCGCTACGACCCGGAAATCGTCTCCGTTGTGCGCACGGTCGCTCGAGCTCATTTCGGGCGGTACCGAGGAACTCACCACAACTGGGTGATTCCGCGCTTCAGGGCTGAGGCTGCACGAGCACAGTTGAGGATGATCGCCGCGAGCCTGTCTTAGCGGTGTCATTGAAAAGTGTTGCGCCGAGCCTATTTGTTGCACAATGTTTCGAGCCAATTTGCGCAGAGGGGGAAACCTTGTTCACGTCGAATGGAGGGGCGCATCAACAGAGGTCGCACTACATGCCTACGATTTACCAGGCCAGGGACGGCAGGGCGTGATGCTGTACACGCCACACGCTCTTACTTACCGCCGCAGGGTGCTTCCGGACGGTGGTGTCGTTGCGACGGCGAGCACGGGCGACTTTGCTGTGTTCGAGGCTGATGAGTTTGAGATCTTTGCCACCTCGCCAGCAAAGTTATCGTTGATCCGACAAGCCGAACTTCGCGCGAAGTTTCTCCTTGGCGACAAGCAACCCTCCGAGGGAATGCGCCGGTTGATGGCGTCAAGGATCGCGATGAAGCGCGAGGTTGGAAGCTCGGGCCCCTCACTGCACATCATCGTCCCAACGCTGCAATGCGCCCATTCCTGCCAGTACTGCCAGGTCAGCAGGTCACTGGACGACCAAGGGCACACAATGTCGATAGTGGACCTGGATGCCGCATGCGACACCGTACTGCAGAGCAGTGCTCCTAGCCTGACCATCGAGTTCCAAGGCGGAGACCCGCTGCTTCGATTCGATCTGGTGAAGCGTGCCGTCCTTCGCATCCATGCAGCGGCTGGGAGCGGGCGCCGGATACGCTTCGTTGTCGCCTCGACGTTGCACCAGCTCGATGGCGAGATGTGCGACTTCTTCAAAGCGAACGGGGTATATCTGTCCACCAGCATTGACGGCCCGCAAAAGCTCCACAACTTCAACCGGCCCATACCGGGGCGCAATGCCTATGAGCGCACCCTGGCGGGCATTGCGCTCGCGCGCGAGCGCATAGGCTCCGACTCTGTCTCTGCCTTGATGACCACGACGAAAGCCTCGCTGGCCTTCCCCGAGGACATCGTCGACGAGTACGTCAGGCAGGGGTTCCGTGAGATCTTCCTCCGCCCGCTCAGCAGCTACGGCTTTGCGAAGCGCAATCAGCAACTGCTTGGCTATTCCACGGACGACTTTCTCCGGTTCTATGAACGGGGACTGAAGCGGGTGATCCACTGGGCAGAGCAAGGCGTCGAGATCAGGGAGGTCTACGCATCCATCTTGCTGAACAAGATGCTGTCGACTTTCGATGCCGGCTACGTCGATCTTCAAAGCCCGACCGGGGCTGGCTCCAGTGTCCTGGTCTACAACTACGATGGCTTCGTGTACCCCTCTGACGAAGCGCGCATGTTGGCCGAAACCGGTGACCATTCGCTTCGCATGGGACGTATCGGGTCCTCACTTGAAGAACTGCTCAATTCTCCTGTGCGACGCCAGCTCATCGAGGCCAGCGATGTGGATCGCGTGGAGCACTGTCGCGATTGCGCATACAACACCTACTGCGCACCGAACCCGGTCGACGCGCTGGCGCAGCATGGAGTGCTCTCTGTCCCCGCACACCTCACTGAGCACTGCCAGCGGCACATGCGCCTTTTCGATACCGCGTTCATGGCCGTTCGGTCTGCTGACGAGCAAGCCTTGGCCCGCATGCAGGCCTGGGCGCAGCCCGTCGTCACGGAGATGTGATGCGCAAGATCTCCGCAAACATCGAGCCTGGCTGCACAAGCGACGTGCACCGCGTCGTTGAGCTCGAACACCTCGCGGCCGTGTGGGAGCCGGAACTCCGCTTCCTGGTGCTGGCCCAGACAAGCGAAGATCAGCGCCGCGTCGTCGGACTGCGATCGGCGGGGCTGAGCAATGTCGCCTGGTTGGCTGGAGCTGGACTCCAAGACGGCGACATCGTGGTCCCGAGAGGCGCGAAGTCCGAGCTTATCGTGCTGTTGAGAAGGTCCGATGCGCACCATGCCCTGTTCATGACGAACCGGTGCAACAGCTACTGCCTGATGTGCTCGCAGCCTCCTACCAAGGAGGATGACAGCTGGCTCATAGAAGAGGCTCTGCAAGCGATCAGGCATCTGGACTGGGCCCCCAGAGTGATCGGCCTCACCGGTGGCGAGCCTTTGCTTCTGAGGCATGGGCTGCGGCAGATCCTTGATGAAGTCGGGCGTAGGTTTCCTGAGACGGTCGTTGAGGTGCTTACCAACGGCCGGATGTTTAGTGACCGGGCCGTGGTGAAGGAAATCCTGACCGGACTGCATACCCTTGTGCGGTGGCTGGTCCCGCTCTACGGACACGCGAATTTCCTGCATGACTTCGTCGTGCAATCGCCAGGTGCGTTTGACGAGACGATCGCCGGTCTTTTGGCGCTGCAGGAGTATGGCCAGACCGTCCAACTGCGCTCCGTGCTGATTCCTTCTGTATTGGAGAACCTGCTCGAGCTCTCCAACTTCGTTGTGCGTAATCTTCCATTCGTCAGGGAGTGGGCGCTGATGGGGTGTGAGCCCATTGGATTCGCTCTGGCCAATCGAGAACAGTGCGAGGTGGATCTCACCGCCTGGGCTCCGGCACTTGAGCAAACGTCTCGCACACTTCGAACCTATGGCGTGCGGCACGTTCTGATGAATACCCCGTTGTGCTCATTGCCGCAATCGCTATGGCCGTGGGCCCACAAAAGCATTTCTGATTGGAAGAACGTTTACGCCCAAGAATGCGACGGCTGCTCGGTCCGCAAAGACTGTGTCGGCCTGTTTGCCTGGCATGAGCGCGGCTGGACGCCGGCCCCACTAAAAAGAATCGAGACAAGCGAGGTCAGCCTATGAGCAAGTTCATCCGCAACCTGACGCTGTTCATGGCAAGCTTGCCGCTGTTGATGACGAAGAGCGTCTCTGCAGCGCCATCGCCCAGAGCGGAGTTGGAGCCGCTGGCCAACGATGGTGCAGTGCCACTGCGGCCGCTGAATACTGAGGCTGACAACCTATTCGCAGGGCATCGCTCGCACTCAAGCCACAGGTCCCATTCCAGCCACAGCTCGCACCACTCTGGATCGGGAGGAGGGAGCTCGAGCTATCGCGCGCCTGCGTATGTTGCGCCCAGTCCGGCTCCAGCCTACGTGGCGCCAGCTCCTGCACCGGCCTACGCTCCATCGCCGCCGGCGGTCAATCGATTCGTGCCGGAGCCTGCGCCTCCTCCATCGGGGACGAATCGCTCCTTGGCGGGATCAGGGCACGATGCGACATCCTCTGGCAACAACCATTTTCCAAGCAGCCTGGCGCCGATGGGACCGGGGGCCAAGGCGTCTCACCCCCCAGGCGATCTGACGCATCCAGAGAAGCTGCGCCTGCAGCTCATGCGGGTGCAGATAAAGCTGCGAAGTCTTGGGTTGTATGAGGGGCCCATCGATGGTGTGATGAGTTCCAGCGTGCAGGAGGCGTTGAGGTATTTTCAGGATCTGAAGGGCTTGCCTAAGACTGGGACCATGAGTACTGCAACGCTGAATGCGATGGGAATACCTGCTTCGAATTAACTGTTCGATATGGCTACGAGCCGTTGGTATAGAGGACTCCAAGAATCAGAACTGCCGACTCGACTTGTGCGAATCCTGGATGGGGTTTGCCAACCGAAAACACATCGGAAACGCCCAGTCCACCGATAGTTTCGAATTGCCTGAGATGTCCTAGATCGCCTGGAAGTGCTTTCCCGACTCGCTTGAAAAGCATCGTCTCATCTGAAACCTTCAACGCCACATAGTGATCCAGCCATTGGTCGAAGGTTGACAGACCCAGGGTCTCACCACCGAGCGCAGTCTGCCCCTCCAAGGCGAGTGGCACCGCACTTTCCTTTTTCACTTGGTAAGCACTTTTGACTCTCTTGAGGAGTGTCCCCAGGTCGACTTGCTCGGCTTCTCCGTTCCCTTGCTGTGTAGGTTTGACATCCACGTGGAAAAGCATGCCCTTCACCTGATGAAGAGCTACCTCAGATGCATTGACGGTGACCGTGTTACGCCCAGATCGAGGATCAGGTGTTTCGGTCGCAAGCCCGATATAGCTGCTGTGCTTAGACCGATGAAGACGCCTTGCAAAAATCACGTTCTCGCGCCTGGCGATTACAAGGCTTCGATCCGAGACTTCGCTTGCAGTGGCCTCAACTATGGCCACGCTCTGCACAGTAGAAGCGAAGCCAAAGTTCATTGTCCGGAGGAAAAAAGCCGCTTTGTCCTCAAACCAATCCGATGACAGCGTCTCCAGTTCGGTCTCCTGGGAGCCTCCGTAAGCGCTCCCGAGCACGAACGCCTTCAAGCTCGGTTGAATAGGAAGATTGAACTTTGGAATCTGCTCCAGATAGAGTGGTTCAAGATTTGGAGTCGGATGCTTATGAGGCTCGCGCCTGCAGAAGGTCCTAAAGTCTTGATGTGCCGACTCGACCAGATCGCAAAGCCGGTCCAGGTTTTGTAGCTCCGTCGAGACTTGAGTGGGCGTTATGGATGTTTTAAGGTGATGGTGAGAATTGTTAAGTAGCGACCAGGTGGTGGACTTCGGGTCCAGCGCTGGATCCTTCGAAAGTGCTACCACATGCTTTGATTTGAAGAGGTCGATCGAACCGGCTTTGACGGCGCTCTTCAGGTCGTTGGCAAAATCACCTAGGGTAGGCTTGAGATTGTGTGAGGCTGAGGCTGGCTTTCCGATATCGTCAAAAAAGTCACCCAATCGTGCTTCGATGAACTCGCGGCATTTTGCTGCATAGTCCTGCGCAAACGCCGGGACTGTCCAATGGGAGTCGACCGCGTTTTTCTTGGCTTGAGCGACCTCCAGCACACTTGGCGCCGTAGCTAAAGTTGGCCGCTGCCAAGTAGCAGGATGGACATCACGGTGCTCGACCAGTACTTGTGCTGCCTGACATTCCCGGACGACATGGCCCGCGAACTTTTTATCGTGAGTTGTGAGGAAAGGTTGAGCTCCATGGGCTACCAGCTTTACCAACCCACCAGCGAGTCTTTCCTTGTTGTCACCGTCAAGCAATTCCTGTGGGTCATCGAGCACGACGAGGTTCAGACCGCCTCGCTCTTTGCGCATGTAGTCCCAGTAGGCGAAGTAGAAAGCGATTAGGGTTGCACGGAGTGCAGAGGCATTGGCCACATGCTGAGCTGGTGCAGATGCCCCATCGCTGCCGATGCGAAACTCCAGCTGACCATCAGGCTTCATGCTGGTTGCTTTTAGATCGTGGTTGGCATTGGGATAGCCAGCTTGGTAGATGGTTTTTCGCCAAATTTCGGTCACGGAGTGGAGCTCGTTCTGAAGGCTATCAACCTGCTTCTCAGCAAGAGCTCCCAGCTTGAAACACTCTGCGAGCGATGCATCTGCGACGCTGTATGCCTCCAACCGCGCTTCCAGGGCACGCCGTTCTTCTAGGTCTGCCTTCAATCTTCCGCAGGCGCGAAGAGCCGTATTTAGAGGCTCGACGCTCTCGATGAGCTTCTCCAAGTCCCTCAGGCGACCCCGGAGTGAAGTCGGGACTAAGGGAGATTCTTGGGACACTAGCCCAACGACCTCCCTAGTAAAGTTGTGGATCAACGTCCCATTGGTTTGTGCCCAATCAGATGTGCGAAGCGCTGTGTCTAGTCGAATGATGGAGCGCTGCAGCGTGGGCATCTCAGGAAGTTTTTGAGACAGGTTTTCTACCGTAGTGAGTTCCAGGCCGGGGACAATGTCTCGCCTGGCATCGCATGCAGCTGTGGCAATTTGCACTAAAGGAAATAACGGACCTTGGAAGGCCTCACTGCTCAGTGTTTCGTCGACGAGTGCCTGGCGAATCAACTGGAACGGCTTGTCGCTCAAATCGCGCTTGAGCTCCGCGGCCAATGTTTCACCCAGTGCCGATGAGAAATGGGCAACCGTTGAGTTGGACCATCTTTCTAGCGTTTGAGAAACAAAATTGAAGTCCTTTTCCAGCGCTTCGCTGAGGTGAGATTGGACCGACAGGCCAGTCACAGGGTCGATAGCGTCAACTAGATCTCCTCCGCACACTATGCAGGTCGCGAGGTCCGGATCTGTCATTCCGTGATCTGAGTACCATTGCGCGATAGCAGCATAGATTCGATGGCGTGCAGCTTTATCCGATGATTGAGAAAGCTCCAGAAGTACTTGTGCTTGGGACAGGGCTTCGGCGATGAGGCTTCGCGCGTCGGACTTTTCTTCTGTTGTGAGCTTTCGTAGAGAGGAGAGGCGGCGCGCAGACTCTGAAGTCTTGAGCGCCTCTATGGAAATACGAGCCTCAATGACATCATGCTCCAGAGCTTGGCCTTGCGCTTCGGGATTGAAATCAGCGCCAAGTATGCTTTGCGCCGCCGAAAGTGCAGATGCTTTCTTGAGTTGGAGTCTCTCCTCAACTTCCTTCAAGGCTGCTTCTGTCGCTGAACCTACGGTTGGAGAGGGCAACTCAGCGGCGATCTCCAACTCGGGATGCTTTGCAGCGATGTCGTTCAAGTCTTCAAGACTACGAGAAAATTGCGCGTCAACTTTTTCAATATCCTTTCTGCGAGCCTTGGTCTCCTCACCGCCAATGCGCTCACGCACTTTCTTCACGTGTTTGGCCAAGTCGGTGAAGGGTGCGAGTCCAGTCAATTGCGCTACTGCTTTGCCAAGTTCAGATTGAGAGCCAAGTTGTGAAAACGGAAGCAAGGCGGGGATTACCGTGCCGATTCTCAATGCGTGGCTATCAAGCCCCAAGGAGGCGAAGTTGGGAGGAGTCTCCTCAATTTTCCCCCTTGGTGTCCTGGTCTGTGTGCGCCGTACTTGGTGCAACTTGCCAGTGCCAGTCTCTCGAAGCGTGAGCTCCACCCAAGTGTCAATTGGGATTGATGATTGCTCTAGTTTTTCCATCGAGGCTGGCGGAAGCGGCGTCACTGGAGACGACTTGTAGTTTGAGACCTCGTTGTCCCCTTCATGGAGCAACTCGAAGCTGAACTCTTGGTCACTTCTTTCTGGGGCACGCTGCGGGCGGAGCAGCATGCCAGTTAGGCACCACACAACTGCATTCAGAAGGGACGTCTTGCCTGCTCCATTAAACCCCTCAAGGATTGTGATGCTTGGCGAAATCTCAAAGTCAAAGTCTTTTGGCGCTTCCTTTTTTGTCCCATAAACATGAATCCCTGCAAAGCGATGTGCCTGCAGACGGGTGAGTGTGTATGAGGATTTGGGACCTGCTGCAGGCACGGTCACCGCAACGGGCTCTGGTAGAGCAAGGCTTGGGCTTGCCACGATTGCTTCGATGTCGAGCTGCTGAACGTTGCTTGCCCACTTCAGCCGGTTCTTTGCATACCAATTCATGATCGCTCGGCTGGAGGCATCAGGTAGCGAGAAAACCTCGCCATCCGAACCCACGCTAACGGAACCGCCACCTATCAACTCGAAGAGCAATGACTCGACGGAATGAAGATGCAATGACTTTGCACTCGAATTCTTGTCCAAAATGACTCCTCCCGACGGCTGGCCTTCAATTCTGTTGGCCTATGCAGAATGCAGCGGCATTCAGGGTTTGCAACGCTAAACGTGATGCTTTCATACCGTCTGAGATTGTGCTGTGCCAGCCAAATTGCGCAATGAGTACATTGCCATGCATGTCCCTTTTGACAAGCGGTGGATTGGCATGTATTGCTCAGAATTTCAGTGCTGTAATTCCATCCAGTCATGCACAATCACTGCATGGAACTCGACCAGATCGCCATCGCCTTGTTCGGCGCCCTCGCAGCCTGGCTGTCCCAGGCCCGTAGCGAGAAGCTGCGGCGCTGGGCCTGCATCTTCGGCATGCTTGGCCAGCCTGCCTGGTTCTATGCCGCTTGGAAGGCCGACCAGTGGGGCATCTTCCTCGTGAGCGTGATCTACCTAGGTGCGTGGCTGCGCGGCGTCTGGGTCCACTGGATCGCTCCACCGCCTGATTCGGGCGTCGGCACCATCCAGATCGTCCCGCGCAAGTGAGGCAGTCGCTCAGTCCGGCCGTGGGCAATCAACAAGAGACTCGCTCGTGAAATTCATCCACACCGCAGACCTGCACCTGGACAGCCCCCTGCGCGGCCTGTCGTCCTATCCCGATGCCCCCGCCAAGCGCCTGCGTACCGCAACCCGCGATGCCTTCGAGCGTCTGGTCGCAGTGGCCATCGACGAGAAAGTGGACTTCATGGTCATCGCCGGCGACGTCTACGACGGCGACTGGAAGGACTTCAACACCGGCCTCTTCTTCGTACGCCAGATGGGCCGCCTGCGCCAGGCCGGCATCCCCGTGTACCTGCTCTACGGCAACCACGATGCCGACAGCGAGATGACCAAGGGCCTGGAGCTCCCAGACAACGTCCACGCTTTCGGATCGCGCAAGGCAGAGACCTTTCGCATCGAGGCGCTCAAGGTTGCCCTGCATGGGCGCAGCTTCAAGGTGGCCGCCACCACGGAGAATCTGCTCCCCGGCTACCCCATGCCCGTTGCCGGATGGCTCAACATTGGCGTATTGCACACCGCGCTCGAGGGCCTCACCGAGCATCCCAAGTACGCCCCATGCTCCGTGGCCGAGCTCCAGGCCAAGGGCTACCAGTACTGGGCCCTGGGCCATGTGCATGAGCAGCGGATCGAGCGCGGCGACACCACCATTGCCTACCCAGGAAACCTGCAGGGTCGTCATATCAAGGAGGCTGGCCCGCGCGGAGCACTTCTGGTCAGCGCCGAAGGAGGCGAGATCACCGAGATCGAGCGGATCGAAGTCGACGTGCTGCGCTGGCATGCCCTGATCGTGGATGTCAGTGCCTGCGAAAACCTGCGCAGCGCCGTCCGGCTGGCGGGCCAGGCGTTGGACGACCTGCTCACCAGCTCGCCTGCTGGCCTGCCCTTGGCGGTCCGCGTGAGCTTCACGGGCCAATCCGGGGCCCACGCGGCCCTGGCCAGCGACGAGGGACAGCTGCGCCAGGAGATGATCGCCCAGGCCGTGGCGCTGGACCCTGACCGCATCTGGATCGAAAAAGTGCGCGTCGACACTACGGCGCCAGCGACACAGGCCGCCGGCCTGGAGGGCGAAGCCCAGGACGCGCTCAACGCACTGCAGGAGTTGGCAGCCTCAGCCCATGCCGACCCGGAGTTCCTGCAGTCGCTCCAAGCCGACTGGCAGGCCATGCTGGAGAAGCTTCCGCACGACGTGCTGCAGGCATCCCTCGAACTCGCAGAGCTTCGCCAGGCGGAGTCATCGCTCATTGCCGAGCGGGTCCGCCAGTCCACCCCCGTACTCATGGCACGGGTAGCTGGCGCCAGCGCCGCTGCCTGACCCACCTATCCAGCTCGACACCTCCATGCGCATCCGCGAACTCAAGCTGATCCGGTACGGCAAATTCACCGACCGCCACGTGTCGCTGCCCCAGCAGCCCAGGGACATTCACCTCATCGTAGGGCCCAACGAAGCCGGCAAGTCCACTGTCCGCTCGGCCATCGGAGACTGGCTGTTTGGTATTCCCGTCCGAACGTCGTTAGGGTTCCTCCACCCGATGTCGGAGTTGCGTATCGGCGGCGTGCTGGAGCGACTGGCTTCGGGCACCGCAGAGGGCCAGCAACTGGCCTACGACCGCACCAAGGGCAACAAGAATACCGTGCGCTCGCCCGACGACGTGGCGCTGGCGGATGCGGTGCTGCAGCCCTGGCTGGGAGGGATGCAGCTCAACGCCTTCCAGCGCATGTATGCGCTGGACCACTCCACCCTCGTCGAAGGCGGTGCTGGCATCCTGTCGGCATCGGATGACGTCGGGCGGCTGCTGTTTCAGTCGGCCGCTGGCATTGAAGGCCTCGCCAACGTCCTGCAGAAGTTAGAAGCGGAAGCGGATGCTTTGTGGGGCCCGAAGAAAGCCGGTTCTCGGATCTACTACCAAGCACTCCAGAGCCATGAAGCTGCGAGCGCAGAGCTGAAGCAGGCCGTTCTCAAAACCAAAGATTGGAAAACCCAGCACGACGCCTTGCTCGCAACGGAGCAGGCCCTTGCCGACACACGTCAGCGCGACCGGGACACCCGCCAGCAGTTGAACCAACTGGAACGCATTCGCCGCGTACGGCCCATGCTGCAGGCGCTGGATGCCGCCCAGACCCAGAAGGAAACACTCGGCCTCACCGATGCAGTTGCGCTGCTGCCCGAGAACGCAACCATCATCATTCGGGATGCGGCCCAGGCCATGGCCCTGGCGCAGTCAGACAGCCAGCGTCTCGAGCAGGAATGCTCCGCGCTGCGCACGCAGCTGGAGGGCATCCTCGTCGACCAGACCCTGCTGACTCTCGACGCGGATATCACCGACCTCAACGAACGCAGGCTGCAGTACCGCAGCCACAGAACGGACATCGTCAAGCGCGCCGAAGAGATCCAGACCCACTGGACTCGGGTGATAGAGCTCGCTGGCGGTTTGGGTTGGGCGACCGATACCGAAGACGCTGTGCGCAAGCGCCTGCCAGCCTCGACCACGCGCAGCCGCCTGGTGAGCCTGCTCAAAGAGCGAGGCACATTGAACCAGCAACTGCGCAGCGCCCAATCCGCGCTGACCGATCGCGAGCAGCAGATGGAGCAGGCGCAGCAAGCGCTGGAGCGGCTGGTTGCGCGCGAGGTACATCCAGGGCTGGCGGGCACCGTCGAGAAGGCGCTGAAGCTTGGCGACCACGCCGGAGCAGTCTCCCAACTGGGTCAAAAGGCGGATGCACAGAGAGCATCCCTTGCGACTGCTCTGGTCGGCCTTGGCAAGTGGCGAGCAGAGCCGGACGCTCTCGCAGGCATGCTCGTGCCCGAGGACACAGTTGTGCAGGGCCTGCTGGATGAGAGCCGCACTGGAGTCGCAGAGGCCCAGGCGCTGCAAGACGCGGCAGCGACGAAAGCAGAGGAGTTGCAACGGCTGGAGTTGGAGCTGCAACAGTTCGTCCAGGACTTCCAACCGGTGACCCGAGAACAGGTAGACGAGGCCCGCCAGTCACGAGACCAGGAATGGCGGGCGATCAAGGCCGCGCCAAGCGAGCTCACCGCCAAGGCCCATGCCTATGAGCAATGGGTGAACAAGGCCGATGGGCTCGCTGACACCCGGCTTGATCGTGTCCAGCATGAAGCGACCCACCGGTCCAGGGCCGAACGCATCGAGCATGTGCGCTTGGAGCTGCAAGGGCAGCAGGCGCGGCTGCAGGCGGCAAATGACCGGATCGAGGCCCGAACGCGCCAATGGCAAACCCTGGCGGAGGCGAGTGGACTGCCGCAACTGCCGCTGGAGATGGCGCCGGCGTGGCTGCGCCAACGCAGGACGATTCTGGAAATCAGTGCCGAGCTGGGCCAACTCGACCAGCAGCACAAGGATGTGGTGACCGCCGGTGTCGAACTCGCAACTGCCCTCTGGTCGATGCTGGGCAGTGCCGCGGAAGAGACCGAGATGCCCACCCTCCACGACGGCCTGCAGCGAGCACGCAAGCTGCTGGCCGCCGTCGACCAGGCGCAAGGCCAACGCAGCGCGCTGGAGCAGCAGGTGGCCGACGCCCAGAACAGCGTTCCCAGACTGCAAAACCTGGTCCAGCAAGCGCAGTCAGCGTGGAGTGAGTGGGAGACCGCCTGGCAGGCGGCCGTGAAAGCCGCAGGCTACGAGAGTGCGGCGACTGCTGGCCAGATCGAAGCGGAGTTCGAAGCAATCCAGGAGGTTGAACGGTTGCTGACCCAGATCCGTAGTATTCGCAGTGAGCGCATTGAACCGATGCAGATGGACCTCGCCGATCTGAAAGCGTCCGCAGAGGCCCTTGCTCAGCGTGTCGCCCTGGACTTGGTCGAGCAGGATGCCGACGTGATCGCCCAGGAACTCTTCGCGCGTCTCACGAACACCAGGCAGTCCGAGAAGACGCAACGCGAACTGCGGACCAGGCAAGCCCAGGTCGAGACCGAGCTCGCCGAGGTCCAGCAGCACCAAGCAAATCAAAACGCGCGCTTGGCGCCATTGATGGCCACGGCAGGTGTTGACGATATCAACGCGCTCGCCGCGGCAGCCGAGCAGTCCGAACAGCGCCGAGCCTTTGAAGCCAAAGTCAGTGCAGCCCAGTCCGACCTGGTGCACGGCGGTGATGGACTTGGCCTGGACCAACTCCGCCAAGAGGCGCAAGGCGTCGCTCCCGACGAGCTGATGGCCGAGATCGAGCGACTGGGCGCACAGTCCGCGCAACTGGTGGAAGAGATCGCCCAGTTGAGCAGCCAGCACGGAACCCAGCGCAAGGCCTTTGAAGCTCTGGACGGCACAGACGCCGCAGCGAAGGCCGACGCACGCCGCCAGGAGGCGGTCGCTTCCATGGCGGATGCGGCCGAGCGTTACCTCAAGCTGCACACGGCAGCGCGCCTGCTGAAATGGTCGATGGAGAAATTCCGAGAAACGAGGCAAGGCCCGATGCTGGCCAAAGCCTCTGCAACCTTCAACACCCTGACCCTGGGTTCGTTCGAGCGCCTGCTCGTTGACTCCGCTGACGAGAAACCCAAGCTCTTCGGGATCCGCCCCAACGGCGCCCAGGTTGAAGTATCGGGAATGAGTGAAGGATCCCGGGACCAGCTGTATCTGGCACTGCGCCTCGCGGCCCTGGAGCTGCAGATCGAACAAGGTCTCAACATGCCGCTGATCGCGGATGACCTGTTCATCAACTTCGATGACCGGCGCACCGCGGCCGGGCTTCAGGTGCTCGGTGAGCTGTCGAGGAAGATGCAGGTGATCTTCCTGACTCACCATGATCACCTGGTACCCCTGGCCAGGGAGGTGCTCGGTGACGAGCTCAATGTGGTGACGCTCTGACTATCTCAAACATCAGGCCTGCGCAGTAGTCCGTCGGTCACAATCGCCTGAAGGAGTCCACCCATGAGAATTGCGAGCATTGATCATCTGGTCCTCACCGTGCGCGACATTACCAGGACAGTCGAGTTCTACAAGCGCGTTCTCGGAATGGAGCATGTCATGTTTGAAGGCATTTTCAACGCCCTGCACTTCGGAAGCCAGAAGATCAATCTGCACCCGTTTCGCGCGGAGTACCTGCCCCACGCCGACATCCCTGCGCCAGGAACAGGCGACATGTGCCTCATCTGCGAAGGAGCAATTGCGCAGGTCGTTCAAGAACTCACGACGCACGGCGTTGAAATCGAAGTGGGGCCGGTCGAACAAACAGGGGCAAGAGGCCCGATGACGTCGGTTTACATCAGAGACCCGGACAGGAATCTCGTCGAGATTGCCTGCTACCAGTAGATGCTCCATGCCCTGCAGCGTATCCAAAACCAAGGCTTTGTGTTTCGCCTTCCTGGATGAGGCATGACCTTTCCGTCAATCGGACGGGGCTTTGGCATGCCGGTTTGGTCAATTGTCGAACGACTGCTTCTGTGCACGGTGCAACACCCGCTTTGGGCCGAGGCTGTGTGAAAACGCGCGTTGCGCCCTTGACCTGCCAGTCGACTCAGAAGTCGACCGCTCAGATCGGCCTACAACGCACGATCTCGATGCGAGCAAGGGTTGAAGCACCCCTGCAAAAGTCGTCTATCGACGTTTTCACACAGCCTCGGCCCAGAGCGGAAGTTCACGGCTATCGAAAGCTGGCGGTCAAGATGGGATGGCCGCCCGCTACCGTCGATGGTGGTCGGTTGCGGGATCGGCGGCCGTCGCACAAGCCACCGATCGCGCAACGGATTTGGGCCATCTGCCGCTTCCGTTTGGATCATGGCTGCCCAGCCCGTGGATCCAGTGCCCTGGCCCGTACACCGGGTGGCGGGCGTCTTGCACCCTTGGACTTCCTGGGTTGGAACAACCGGACAAGAGTGCGGTAACGCCCAGTCAAGTTCGGCCCGCACGCCACCCTAGCATCCTGGACTGGCAGGCTCCATGGGAGTGCAGAGGGATGGTTGCCACCGTTCTCGCAGCGTGCAGCGTGTTGATCCCTGTCGAGGCGCGAAACAGTCGCTGGCTTACAGCGCGAAGGCACTCATGGAGACTTGCCATCGTTAGAGCTCCCAACGTGATGTTCCCGTCAGCGTAAAGGCGCTCACTCAAGCCATGACTATTCAATGCTTGCTACGCTCGCCGCTACTGGCCAAAATGCCCGCCGAGAATATTCATACTTGCGCGCCACGCAGGCGCTGAGATAGCAGACTTATGTCGTCGATTCCATTGGCAAATACACAGTTTGAACCAATTCAGGGCAGTGCCTTGGTGTCCACCGCCGGTGTCACGCGGCTCGCCGGTGGCGATGCAGCCGGGAATGCGGGGGCCGCAGTCCCGCCCGGTGCGCACCTGGTCTTCATCGACAGCCAGGTGCAGGACGCAAGCTCTATCGCCCAAAGCCTGCCGGCAGGCACGCAGGTGGTGATGCTCGATGCAAGCCAGGACGGATTGGCCCAGATGGCAGCCTACGTGGCTGGGCGGCAAGGTTTCGAGTCGATCTCGCTTTTCTCGCACGGCGGCCCCGGTGCCGTGCAGGCAGGCTCCGCATGGCTCACGTCCGCCACCGTTTCCGCGCACGCCGATGACCTGCGGGTGATTGGCCAGGCGCTGACGGAGCAGGGCGATCTGCTGTTCTATGGCTGCAAGGTGGGGGCAGGCAGTGAGGGACAAGCCCTGTTGGACAGCATTGCGGCCATCACCGCTGCCGATGTTGCAGCCT
This sequence comes from Acidovorax sp. LjRoot118, assembly GCF_964253575.1. Lineage (NCBI taxonomy): Bacteria > Pseudomonadati > Pseudomonadota > Betaproteobacteria > Burkholderiales > Comamonadaceae > Acidovorax > Acidovorax sp. LjRoot118. Next base: position 4,723,750 of record NZ_CAXURB020000001.1, on the reverse strand, counting down.
CGGGCGACAACACGGGCGCGGCGGCCCTGGGCGGCAACTGGAATCTGGAGCGCAGCACGGGCGCCATCGAGGCCGCCGGGCTGCCAGACGCTGCCGCCTTGGCTGGCTTCAGCACGCTGCTCGCCGCACCGACCTACGAAACCTTCGATGGAGTGGTCCTGGACGATGGCCAGCAAACCACAGTACCCCAGGGACAGAGCTTTCAAGTCAATGGCTGGACGCTGTCGATTCTGGGCCGTGATGGCAACAACGACGCTCAGGGCCTCATGGCGGTGACCAACCAATCCAGCACCACCACACTGGCCGACAACAACAACGACAAGGCGATGGTGTTCTCGGGTCCGTACGACAACACCTTTGGCAATGCGGCAGCGGTGCTCAAGTCCACCACCGGCGAGGAGTTCTCCCTTCAATCCATCACTGTGGAAAATTTCGCTAGCAGTGGCACCGATTACTCCCTTGTGGGCTACCGCAACGGTGTGCAGGTAGCTGGGGCAAAAATCGATTTTCAGGTAGCGTCACCTCTCTCGGGTGGAAGTGTCGTGTCCGTTACAGGGAGACCATGGACTGCGCTGGACGAGATCCGCATCGTTCGCACGAATGGCCAGACGGACATTTCGATCGCTGTCGACGATATCGCAGTGTCCATGGCGGGCCCCATCAATGCCGCGCCCGTCATCGGCAACATCAACGGAGACGCGGTCACCTTCACCGAAAAAGGCAGCCCGGTGCTTTTGGACGCTGGCAGCGATGCCGTGGTGACCGATACCGACAATGCCAATTTCGACGGCGGCAAGCTGAGTTTCAGCATCGTCACCAACAACGTGTGGGCCCAGGACACGCTGGCCATAGTCAACCAGGGTACCGGTGCGGGCCAGATCGGCGTCTCCGGCAATACGGTGCTGTATGGCGGCGTGGCGATCGGCACCTTCAGCGGCGGCTCTCTCAACAGCCCCCTGGAAATCAGCCTGAACAGCAACGCCACTGCGCAAGCGACCCAGGCGCTGGTTCGCAGTGTCGAATACAACAACACCGATGCCAACGACCCCTTGACATACCTCCGCACGGTGCAGGTGACGTTGCATGACGGCGTGGACGCCACCAGCGCTGGAGCAAACATCGCGTTGCAGGTGCAGGCAGTGAACGACGCGCCCACGCTCACCGGCAGTGCACTCTCGCCCACCTACACCGAGAACGGCAGCGGCGTGGCGCTGTTCAACGTCAGCGCCCTGAGTGCGGTGGAAAGCGGCCAGCGCTTCAAGTCGCTGGTTCTTACGGTGAATCAGGTGAGCGATGGGGCCAGCGAGGTGCTGCGCATCGATGGCACCAACGTCGCACTGACCCACGCCAACACCTTGTCGACCGCCACCAACGGCATGCAGGTGTCGGTGAGCGTATCGGGTGGCGTGGCCACGGTCACGCTCACCAAGGGCAGCCCTTACGTCAACGCATCGGCCCTGCAGACGCTGCTCAATGGCATCACGTATCGCAACGGCAGCGAGCACCCCACGGCCGGCACGCGGGTGGTCACCCTCCACCAGGTGCAGGATGACGGCGGCACCGCGAACGCAGGCGCGGACACCACCCTGGTGTCGCTGGCGTCCACCGTCACCGTGGCGGCGGTCAACGATGCGCCGATCGTCACCACCAGCGGCGGCAGCGCCGCCTTTGCCGCTGGCGACAACACGGCGTCGACGCCGGTGGCCATCGACAGCGGCCTGACGCTGAGCGATGTGGACCACACCACACTGGCCACCGCGACGGTGAAGGTTGCCGGCAACTTCAGCGCGGGACAGGACGTGCTGGCCTTCGTGAACGGCAACGCAGGCCTCTTTGGCAACATCACCGGCACGTACAACGCGGGCACGGGGGTGCTGGAACTGGCTTCCGCTGGCGCCACGGCAACCCTGGCCCAATGGCAGAGCGCCCTGCGTGGGGTGACCTATACCAACACCGCGGTCACGCCCGGCACGGCTGCCCGCACGATCAGCTTCGAGGCCAACGATGGCGTCACGCCCAGCGCGCTGGCCACCCGCACAGTCACCGTCACGGCCGTCGACCAGACCCCGGTGCTTTCCACGTCGGCAGGCACCACGGCATACACCGAAGGCCAAAGCGGGGTGGTGATCGATGGCGGGCTGGCGGTGTCGGACCTGGACAACGCCACACTGGCCGCGGCCACGGTGCGCATCACCAACAACCACCATGCGGCCGAAGACCGCCTGCAGTTCGTCAACAGCAATGCGGCCACCTTCGGCAACATTGCCGCCAGCTACGACAGCGCCACGGGCACGCTCACCCTCGCGTCGGGCGGTGCCATCGCCACGCTGGCGCAGTGGCAGGCGGCACTGCGCGCGGTCACCTACAGCAACACGTCCGCCGACCCCTTGCAGGATGTGCGCACCATTTCCTTCGTGGTGAACGATGGCAGCAAGGCCAGCGCGGCGGGCGCGCGGCTGGTCAGCGTCGCCCCCGTCGCGCCAGAGCCCCCCGAGCCGCCCGCGTCGAACCTGGTCGATGGGGTGCCCGTGACCAGCGCACCTGGCGATGGCGGCAGCGTCGTCATCACCATCCCCGTGGTGCCGTCCTCCCGGCCCGACAGCGTAGCCACACCAAACCCGGCGCTGGCCGATATCCCCCTGGTCAAGGGGCCCGATGGCCACCCCATCGTGCAGGTGGGCGTGCCCGTGGGGGTGGGCTTGCAGGCCGAGGGACTGCCCATCGCCGTCACCGGCACCGCAGCCCTGGCCGAGCTGGGCCTGCGCATCGAACGTCTGGCAGCGGGCAACACCGAGCTGACCAACAACGGGCAGGTCTTCTACGCCAGCATGGACCCCAGCGAGCCCCTGACCGTACAGACCATCAAGGTCACGACGGGCGCAGGCTTCGACCCCAAGGTTCCCCTCGTCATCAGCGGCAGCACCCTGGCCGCAGACGGCAAGCAGGCCGTCATCCTGGACGCCCGAGCGCTGCCGGCCGGCTCCCTGGTGCAGGTGGACAACATCGACTTCATTGCCGTCGTCGGCGCGGTGCGCGTGGTGGGTGGCCAGGGCCAGAACGTTGCCAGCGGCGATGGCTCCAGCCAATGGATCGTGCTGGGAGCGGACGACGATGTCCTCCACGGAGGCGGCGGCGATGACGTGGTCGGCAGCCAGGGCGGCAACGACCGCCTGTACGGGGACGCCGGAAACGATGTCATCGTCGGCGGCAAAGGCGATGACCACCTGGAAGGGGGAACCGGCAACGACGTGCTGATCGGCGGCCCCAGCGATGCGGGCACCTGGCAGTTCGCGCTGGCGGGCGATGGCCGACTGCACGTGGGCTACGTCGCCAGCCAGGCGCTGCTCAGCGAACTGCCGCAGGCATCCTTGTCGGTTAATTTGCAGGGCGCTGCGGTCATCGACCCGCGCCTGGCGCTGCTAGGCCACGACTACGGCAAGCTGGAGACCACCAGCCTGCTGTTCAAGGCGCTCACCGGTCAGCTCCCGACGCTGGAGGCGATGAACGCCCTGACCGGCACCGCTTGGAGTCGGTCCGATCTGCTGCAAGGTGCATGGAACTGGTTTGAGGGCACCCTGCCTGCAAATGCCAGCACCGCCGACAAGGCCCAGGCACTGATCACCCAGACACTGGGTGGGCCGCAGGCCACCGCCCAGAACCTGAAGATTGCCGTTGACTTCCTCGGGCAGGGAGGGACGTGGGCCCAGGCGCTGGACTTTCTGGTGCACCTGCCCCAGGTCATGGCATCCATCACCACACAGACCGCCTCCGGTGCCCAGCTCAGCCTGGTCCAGAACGCTGTGCTGTCCGAGGCTGGCTGGAGCGCCGAGAGCGGCAACGACACGTTGATTGCAGGCACGGGCAACGACGTGCTGATCGGTGGCGGGGGCAGCGACATGCTGGACGGGGGCGAGGGCACGGACATGGCCGTGTTTATCGGCACACTCCAGCAGTACCGCTTCACCCTGCAGACCAACGCCACTGGCCAGCAGGAGGTGCTGGTGCGCGATACCGCCAGCGGCGACGTGGACACGCTGCGCAGCATCGAACTTCTGCAGATCGGGGGCCAGGCCTACCGTACCCCGGTGGCGCCCCCCGGCGCAACGGAGTATCCGATGGAAGGGCACCTTGACGCGGTGGGCGCGGCAGAGATCGCGCTGGTGGGGCTGCCCGCTTTTTGAAACTCGCCCTCCCTGCCCCTGCCCACGCGCTTGACGGGTTCATTGCCGGCGCATGAGGTGCGGGAAAGCCCCTGCGAAGCATGCGACGCATGGCAATGGACCGAGATCACCCTGGCAGGGAGCGAAAGCACTTCGGCTTTGAATCTGGCCCCCTTTTCGCCGTTTGGAAGCGGCCCCCAAGGCTAGCTGACGCAAAGTCAGCTTTGGGCCCCAAGCAGCCTTTCATCGAGCTGTCGGCACCAGTCCGCTGATAAAAGAGCCTGTCATCAATCGTCAAGTTTGCGAAGCTCGCCCAAAATAAGTGGCGTTCGTCGTGAGCACCTATCACTGCGCCGCAGGGGCAGCAGTCGCGAGCGCTTTCATCACCTCGTTAGTGATGTCCACCGTTGGCGCAGCCATAACGGCATCCTGCAGTATCAGGTCGTACTTTTCCTGCTTGAAGATCTGGCGGATCGCACGGTGTGTCAGCTCCCATAGCTCGGACTTCTGCTCGTTGCGGCGCTGAGCTACCTCTTCATTGAACTCACGGAGCTTTCGCATGAGGTCGCGTTCCTGATCGATCAGTTCGCGCCGCCTGCGACCGATATCGTGTTCGGACAGCGTGGGTCCTTCCTTATCCAGTTGGTCGGCCACGGCCTTGAGGTGAGCTCCCAACTCATCAAGTTGCCTCTGTCGAGGGAGGATTTCGGCAGCCAGCTTGTCCTCCATAGCCCTGGCGGGGAGCGACAGGAGCATCACACGCTCGAAGTCCACGTAACCGATCTTAAGTTGCTGAGCCAGCGCGGATGAAGGAGCCAGAGAGATCATGCACGCCGCCACCGCGCCGGTGGCAAAGACAACCGCTGTACGGCGGGCCACCGCGCAGGTAGCCACCGAAAACGTCAGGATAAGTTTGTTCATCAGATGGCGCTCCGACGTGGATGTGAAAGCACTGGATGTTATCCGGCGCCCCAGTAAACAGCCGTTCCTACATTCAACGCTCAGACGTCATTTGGCAGCTCTGCAGGTTTCAAAAGCCTCTGTGTCGATTCTCTGTGAAGACGGTACACCGACCGTCCGCTTCTGGCCGAGGCTGTGTGAAAACCCAACCCGCAACCGCTGCCTAAAACTAAAATGTGCACAACGGGCAAGCCTTGCCGCTTCATCGCGTGATGTCGGACTTCATCAATGAGAAGCCGGATGCATCTTCTCGGGATCGAAGGTCTGGAAGGCCAGCGAGATGGTCTGAGGCCACTGAAGCCGCGCGAAAAAGCTATTGGGCCTCGGCCAGCAAAGCCAAGGCTTTGCGCTTGCCAAGGTTGAGAACCTCGTGGATCCGCAGCAGTTGCGCTGCGCGAGGAAATGCCTTTCCTGTCTCCCATCGGTAAACCGAGAGGTGGCCTGCCTGAAGCAACTTGCCCATTTCCTTGGCCGTGAGGCCCAATTCGGCGCGCTTGGCTGCCAACGCCTCTGGTTTGAAAACCCATTTGCGGCCGCTTTTGCGCGCGGGTGCCTCTTCTTCCACGGCCGCCTTCGCTGGAGTCTTGACTTGTCGCTGTGCGGCTTTGAGCTGCGACGTCAGCGCCTTCACGTCACGCTTCAGCGCGGCTATCTCGGAGCGATGGGATGTCAGTGCCTTTCGCATACCCTGGATCTCTGGCTTGAGTTCCTTGCGGGCCATGCGCACAACTTCGGCGCGGAATGCATTCGAGAAAGTATTCATGGGCGCATTGTGTATGAATCTGGCACGACACTTGAAACGGCACCGCACATGGAAGGCCGCCAAAAGACTCAAGCCTTGACGGTTAGTTGGCTGTACAGGCACTAGGCCACAGCCGCAGCAGTTTTGTCGGCGTTGCGCTTTGACGCTTTGGGATACGGCGGCCTTGAACTTGGCGCCGGCTACAAACTTAGGTGCCGTTGATGCAGTTGTCTTCAACGCGGCGCCGGTGGATGGATTCTTGCCTTTGCGGATCAGGCGCTGATACTTGCAAGCAGGGCGCAACCAGGTGTACGGGTGCGACTGAATCTTTTTGTGCGATGCCCGCGAACAGCACAATACCGATGACAAGCGCGATGCGAAGCTGCATGGGTATATCTGGAACTGAATTTGGGACAGTGGCCGTGGGAGGCATGGCACGCGGATGCTATGACTGCAAAGCGGCCATGCGACATCCATGTACCGCGTGGCCCTACAGTGCCCACGTTGCGCCAAGACGAGTGCCTTGTCCATGCGCTGGGAACAAGGCCGGCACAGCCACCGCATAGGCCGGATCCATGGGCGGCGAGGAGCCCGTGTTTCGAGTCTGCCTTCGCAGCAGAGGTGCTGTTCGCCTACACCAGACGCCGGAGCATGTGCCTAGCATGTTAAGGAACAAACCGACTACATAGGACATATCCGATGACGCAATCGAACTCCCAACCAGACCGCATTGATGTAGACGACGCTGCTTCACTTGCTCGTTGGACACGTGAGCTTGACACCACTGAAGAGCAACTCAGGGACGCAATCGCCAAGGTAGGCGACAAGGCAGCGGATATTGAAATGCATCTCAAAGGCGCGCGAAGCACGACCAACGTTGATCGCGTTCAGCAAGCAGATGCCAAATAGCTGAGCCGTAACAGACATAAGCACGCGTTTGCTCGTGCGTATACGCGCTTATCAAGCCAAGCCCATACCGGTCAGGCTGGTCAATCGATGAGCCCGTGCTTGAGTGCGTAGTAGGTCGCCTCGCTGTTGCTCTCGAGCCCGAGTTTCTTAAAGGTTCGAGTCCGATAGGTGCTTACAGTCTTGGTGCTGAGGTTGAGAAGCTTCCCAATGGAGGCTACGTCCTCCCCTTGAGCGAGTTTCAGAAAGATTTGAAGCTCTCGCGTCTTCAACGTCTCATGGGGCAAACCTAGGCGGGGCTTGAAGACCTCCTGCGCAAGCAACTCGGCGACATCGTTGGTAAGGTAGCGCCGACCATCTCCAATCACGCGTATTGCTCGTACCACCTCGTCGGGATCACAATCCTTGTTGAGGTATCCATCTACCCCCTGCTGCAGGAGCGTGATGGCGTATAGCGACACCGGCAGGCCCGAGAAAATGAGGATGCCCGTGTCCGGCGAGCGCGCCTTCAAGCTGGCCAGTGCATCCAACCCACTGAACTGAGGCATGGTCAAGTCCAGCACCAGGACATCAATGCTGTGGTCGCGGACCAGGTTCATCGCTTCACGCCCGGTGCCAGCTTCGGCAACGATGTGAATGTCTTCATGGCTTTCGAGGTATTCGCGCAAGCCTCTGCGCACGACCGCATGGTCATCCACCAGTGCGACCTTGACCTTCTTTTGCGCAACCCTTGCTTTTGCGAAATCTGCATGCAGCATTTGATCCCTCATAACTACTCTTGTTGTCACCTGGAAACCGCAAGCACTGTAGCAATGCGAAGCGCCATGATCGATCCGACTATGCTGATTGCAATGTAGGAAAACTCCGAAAGACGTCAGCTCTTGAAGGCAATGTGATGGCGATCTGGATGGCTCCTTTGTGACGTCGGTGCATGTCGACAAACGTGGAGAGCTACCCGCTAGCGATGGAGGTGTCGCTGTCATCGATAGCTGTATGAAATAACAGTATCGAGCTTATTTCCTACAACCAGTTCAAGGGCGGCGTCGCATGCTGAAGGCTCCTACAACCCACTGGAGCAAGAGCATGACCGACAAATCCACGCAGTCCTTAGCTGACCAAGGCAACATGGAAAAGGACCCCATAAATTGGGTCACAGGCGATGAGGCAATGACCGGAGCGCAACGGTCGTATCTGCACACGCTTGCAGAAGAGGCCGGCGAGGCAGCAGACGATTCGCTGACCAAGGCGGAAGCCTCCCAGCGCATTGAAGAACTTCAGGCTGCTACTGGACGCGGACGCGCGCAGGCAAAAGCTTAGCGTTTCATGTTTTGCTGTACGAGCTGCGTAATCAGACTCTCCCAATCTGGCGTGACCCTTGTCCCTGAAAGAAAGATCCACCATGAGCGATTGGCTTGACTGGGTTCAGTGGCCTGCGTTTACCGCATCAGTGCTTGCGGCCTGGCTCGTAGGGTCCAAGGCGGCAAGTCGCCGCAACGCAGGGTTTTGGGTGTTTCTAGCCAGCAATGCTCTGTGGGTAACCTGGGGCCTGCACTCGCACGCCATTGCTCTGATTGCGTTGCAGATCTGCCTTGCAGCCATGAACATCCGCGGCTTGGCGAAAACCGGTGACGTGAGCGAGCCGAAGTAAGAAGGGCACAACCATGACCACACAACCCGGCTTCTTTCAGCAGTCCAAGAAGCCACATCTGCAGCCAGGCCGGAGAGTGCTGTTGCTGGTGGGCTTCATCAACCCCATGGAGTTTCCTGGCGCTGAAAACCTCGTACCGGCTGCACTGCAGGCGGCGCATGCCACAGCATGACTGAAGAATCGGATTGTCGCCAATGGCGTGACAGCCATCTACGCGAATGACAATTGGCTCATCGTGTGACATCTTATAGCTCTGTCGCCGACACGTTGGAACCGCCTGGTGCCCTACTGAGCGCAACCGACTCGTGATGGTCAGGCTACTTGAAGTCGCGGCTTCCCAACCGCCCGAGCCTGCCCAACCAAGGCGTTAGATCGACCAGCCTGTCCGCGATCAGATTGGTCACCTGCCCCCGCCGCTGCCACATCCCTTTGACCGCGAGCAGCCGCGACTCCAGCAGCACTTGCCTCTGCTCATCTCGTACCGATGACCAAACGATCACCTGCACGGTCCCAAACTCGTCTTCCAAAGATACGAAGATCGTGCCCTTGGCTGTGGACGGCTGCTGCCGTAGCGTCACGATGCCAGCCGTGCGGATCACCCTGCCGTCCGGGATATGGCGAAGATCGCGCGACGACAGCAGTTTCTTCGCGGCCATCCGTGGCCTCAGCAGCGCCAACGGATGCCGGCGCAAGGTCAGCCCGGTGGATGCGTAGTCCCATACGATTTCCTCGCCCTCCGGGGCCTCCTGCAGCTCCAGATACTCCTCGTTGATCGGTGCGTCCTGCAGCAGCTCCGGCGTCGAGTGCAGGCCTGCAGCGTCCCACACTTGCTGGCGGCGGTGGCCCGACAGGCTGAGCAGCGCATCTGCTGCTGCCAACAGCTTCATCTCGTGCTGTTCCAGTCGCGCGCGCATGGCCAAGTCTTCCGCACTGTCAAATGGGCCGTTTTCACGGGCCTCGACGATGCGCGCGGCCGAAGTAGCGTGCAGGCCTGCCACCATGTGCAGGCCAAGCCGCACGGCAGGGATTGCGGGCAAGTCCTCCAGCGTCGATTCGACGGCGCTGTGCATCACGTCGATCCTCCGCACTTCCACGCGGTGTCGCTTGGCATCCTGTACCAGCTGGCTTGGCGTGTAAAAACCCATCGGCTGCGAGTTGAGCAGTGCCGTCAGAAAGGCTGCTGGCTCATGCCGCTTGAGCCAGCAGCTGGCGTATACCAGCAACGCAAAGCTGGCCGCATGACTCTCGGGGAAGCCATATCCGCTGAAGCCCTTGATCTGCTGGTAGATCGACTGGGCAAAGGGCTCGTCATATCCTCGCGCCCTCATGCCCTGGATGAGCTTGGTCTGGTACTTCTCCAGCCCCCCGCGCTTCTTCCAAGCCGCCATGGCCCGCCGAAGGTCGTCTGCCTCGCCTGCTGTAAAGCCGGCAGCGACCATCGCCACCTGCATGACCTGTTCCTGGAACAGCGTCACGCCCAGGGTGCGGCTGAGCACCTGCTTCAAATCCTCACTTGGATAGATCACAGGTTCCAGGCCCTGTCGGCGGTTGAGGTACGGATGCACCATACCGCCCTGGATCGGGCCGGGGCGCACGATGGACACGGAGATCACGAGGTCGTAGAAGCACCGTGGCTTGAGCCTTGGCAGCATCGACATCTGCGCACGACTCTCCACCTGGAAAACGCCAACCGTGTCCGCCCGAGAAATCATCTTGTACGTTTCACGGTCCTCCACCGGAATGTCCTGCATCCCGAAGTCGTACCCCTTGCGCCGGCCCACCAGGGTCAGGGCTTTGCGGATGGCCGTGAGCATGCCCAGGGCCAGTACATCGACCTTGAGCAAACCGACTGCATCCAGGTCGTCCTTGTCCCATTCGATGACCGTGCGGTCTTCCATGCTCGCGTTCTGGATCGGAACCATGCGGCTGAGCAGACCCCGCGTGAGCACAAAACCACCGGGGTGCTGTGATAGATGCCGCGGAAAGCCAATCAGCTGGCTCGTCAGCAAGATAAGCTGCTTCACCGCCAGGTCGTTCTCGGACAACCCCAACTCCTCGAAGCGCTCCAGCCGCACACCTTCGCCGTCCCACCACTGGTGACCTTTAGCCAGGGCATCCACGGTTTCCAGGCTGAAGCCAAGTGCCTTGCCGACATCGCGTATCGCTGACTTGGGTCCGTACGTCACCGCAATCGCGGCCAGTGCAGCTCGGTCCCTTCCGTATTTTGTGTACAGGTACTGGATCACCTCTTCGCGCCGCTGATGCTCGAAATCGATATCGATGTCCGGCGGCTCGTTGCGCTCCCTGCTGATGAAGCGCTCGAACAGCGTCGACATGCGATCAGGGTCCACCTCGGTCACGCCCAGGCAGTAGCAGACCACGCTGTTCGCAGCGGACCCACGGCCTTGGCAGAGGATGTGCTGGGAGCGCGCGAAGCTGACGATGTCGAACACGGTGAGGAAGTAGTGCTCGTAGTGCAGGTCGCAGATCAGCTCCAGCTCGTGCTCGATCTGCGCTTGCACCTTGGCGGTGATGCCGTGTGGCCAGCGGCGGCCGGCGCCTTCGTAGGTGGCTTGGCGCAGGTAGCTGGAGGGGGTGTGGCCCTCGGGTACCAGTTCGTCAGGGTACTGGTACCGCAGTTCGTCGAGACTGAAGGTGCATCGCTCGGCCACGCGAATCGTCTCTGCCAGTAATTCATCGGGGTAGGTCTGTGCCAAGCGCAGGCGGCTTCGAAGATGGCGCTCGGCGCTGCGCTGCAGCTCGTAGCCGCACTCGGTCAGGGGCCGTCCTACCCTCGTGGCGGTCATCACATCCTGCAGTGGCTTGCGGCTGCGCCGGTGCATGTGCACATCGCCCATGGCCACCAGCGGTATGGCAGTCAGCGCAGACAACTCCCGCATGCGGTGCAGCCACAGCTCGTCATCGATGCGGCGGTTCAGGTCCACGCCAATCCATGTTCGCCCGATGAAGTGCGTCAAGGTCCAGCGCCCCAGCTCCTCCAGCTGCTCGTCCGTCCCTGTCCGGTCTGGCGTCACCATCACCAGGCAGTCGGCCAGAGCATCGCCTTCGATGGTTGAGCGTTCAAGAAGGTAGGTGCCTTTCTCTGCGGTGCGCCGCAGCCGCGTGATGAACTGGCACAGGTTGCCGTAACCATCGAGGTTCTGCGCAAGGATCACCATCGTGAAGGGCAGGGCGGCCTGCACCTTGAACTGCGAGCCCACCAGCAACTGCAGCCCCTCCTTCTTGGCTGCGACATGCGCGCGCACCACACCGGCCAGCGTGCATTCGTCGGTGATGGCAATGGCGCTGTAGCCCAGCTCCTTGGCGCGCTCGACCAGCTCGTCAGGCCAACTGGCACCGACAAGGAACGTGAAATTGGAAACGCAGCGCAGCTCTGCGTAGAAGGGAAGCGCCATGACTGTTGCCTGAAGGTCGATGCATCGTTCAGGCGTACAGGCCGTGAAGGAACCAGCCTGTCTCATCCTCGGCCAGGCGGCGTTGGAAGATCCACAGCACGCCGGCGTGCCGGCTCAAGGCGATCCAATAGTCGCGCTGCACGTTGAGCTGGCCGGCAGGTGCGCTCGTAGCCGCCGTAGGCTCTCGGTGCCACCAGCCACCTTCAACGCGGTCCGGGCCCAGCAGCAACTGCAGTTGCCCCTGGTAGATCGGGCGGTGCTCCCGCTCGGCCAGGCGAAGCGGTTCGGGCAGCACCCACGCGGGCAGTGGCAGCTCGTGGCAGGCGAGCGAAGCGCGGGGGCGCGCCATCTCCGCACCTTGCCAGCACTGCATCCATTCGGGGCGGTGATCAGCGTTTAGGACTGGGCGCACTACGCGATCCTTGCCCAGGCGGGCCTGCACGCGCTCCAGCACCAGGGACGTGGCTTCGCCCTGGCGGATGGTCTCAGGCAGGAGCGACTTGCTCTCCTGCTTGATGGGGATGGTCTCGGAAGCAAGCAGCTCAATGTCACCGGCGGGGGCCAGCAGCTCGACCTTGGCCAGGTGCTCGCTGAGCAGCCGGCCCAGGTGGTCCACGTTCTGCGTGGCCTCCGCGGTGCGTACGGTGATCTCGCCGCCAGTGCCTGCGGTCTTGGCGCGCATCGCGTCATGGGCCCAGCGCAACGTGAACGAGGTGACGCCCATGTGCCTGGCAGCGAGCCAGCCGGACATCTGGAGTAACAAGCGACGGGCGCCAAACATCAGCGCCATCGCATTCTCGACACGGAACATGAACTCCAGGCGGGCACTGAAGGTCTCGGGTAGTTGCTGCCACTCGCAGACCTCCGGGCGCAGTCCGTAGGCCTGGTCCAGGCTGTGAAGCAGCTCCTTGTCGAACCGCCGACCAAGGCCACCCCGGGGCAGCTTGCGCACATCGCCCAGCGTGCGTGATCCGAGGCGGTGCAGCGTGCCCTGATGGCGCGCCACCGCAGTGATCGTCTCCAGCGGCAGCTTGTCGAGAATGGATGGCAGCGGGCCTGCAAAGCCATCCACCACGCGCGAACGCACCAGCGCCAGTGCGGCCGTGCCCGTCGGGGCCCAGGCGAAGGCTTCAACGCCCAACTCACTGGCTTCCGATTCGATGCGCCCTCGCAAGTGCGACAGGCCGCCAAACAGGCGTGCGCTGGCCCCGACCTCCACCAAGACCACTTCTTCGCGCACGGCCACCCTCGGAGAGAACTGCAGCGCCCAAACAGCCAGGGAAGGCAGGTCAATGGCGGTGCAGGACTCGGTGCTGGTCTTGTGAGGTAGCAGTGCGGCCCAGATGCCGATCATCGGTGGCCTCCTCTCTGCGCAGGGGGATGGCGAAATCGGTGTCCAGGCGACGCAGTCGCGGCGGCAGCACCTGGCTCAGGCGGCCGGGGATGGCCTGCAGTTCCAGCACACCGGGGCATGGCGTGCCACGGCGTTTGAGGATGCGCACGTCGATGTTCCAGCCTGTGCCGAGCGACACCAGGGTGCGCAGTGGCGCCGGCGAGGCCTCTCGCTGCGCGTTCAAGGGCCGAAAGAGAAAGACGGGCGACTGACAGGACTGGGCGTGCACCTGCAGGCGCCTAATCTGGTCCGCGCGGACCTGAGGGAGCCAGGACAGCACCGCGCCGCGGGGATTGGACCTCACCAATTGCTCAGTCACCCACAAGCGTTCGGCTGGAGTCTTGGCCTGGATCCAGACGATCTGGTCGGCGGGCACTCCGAGCTGAGCCAGGCCACCGGCATGGGGCTGCTGGGGCGGGGCTACGAGCAGTATTTGGCCGCCGTTCTGGACCAACCTGGGCAAGCATCGGCCCAGCAGGCGCCATTCGCACAGCGGTGCTTGGGCCGTGAGGACCTCGGTCAGGGCGCGTGTGGGCCAGCCACCCCCGGGCAGGGAAGCGTCCAACAGCTCAAAACCTGTAGAGATTGTCGGGTGGCCGTCTTGCACCAGGTCGTCGCCCAGCCACACTGACTCCCGCACCGAGATGGGCAGACTCTGGGTGTCGAAGGACTGGGAAGCGTGGGCGGCAGGCATGGCAAAATACTGTAATTAAATACAGTATATGGACAGACTTACTGACATGAAAAGAGGGTTCCGACGGCGGTTGAAGGCCATTGCGGGCGGTTCGCACCCAAATCGATAGCGGGGAAATCAGCGTCTGCGCTGGAGGATCAAAAGAATCACCAACGTGGAAAAAATTTGCGATGACTAAGCGGAGCGTGCGGACGAAACCCTGGTGCAAGGTCAGGATGCTGCAATGCCCGAAGTGCCTGAAAGGCAGATTTCTGTATAAGAGCTCAACGATGGAAACCGATCAGCCTGCCCCCATGAATCGCTGTGGCTACTGTGGATCTACCAACTACCGCAGGGTGGTCGAGCGCGATGCCCAAGGCTTGATGCGCTACGGCGAGCGTTTATTGTGCTCGGGATGCACGCGAGAGTTCACCGACCTGGATGCCTGGCGGCAAGGCGCATCGGATGCGTCCCCGCCGCTGTCTGCAGCGGCATGACCGACACCTACCTTGTCTCATCATTCGCGGACAAAGACCGCGTCAAGGCGCTGGGCGCACGTTGGGATCCGACTCGCCGACAGTGGTTCGTGCCCGAGGGCCGAGACCTTACGCCTTTCGCGCAGTGGTTGCGTGCTGCAGATGTGCCAGCACCCGTAGTCTCGCGTGATTTGCTGGCGCCTTCCCCGACCGTGTCCAGGGGCTTGGCGGTCCCTGAAAAACAGGGGGTATCGCTGTCTCAGTTGCTGCAAGGCGTCTCGGGGGCGGTAGCGCAGGCTTTCAAAGCCGGGGTTTGGACGCTTGTTGAGGTGGTAGATACGCGTATTCGCAACGGCCATGTGTACCTTGAGGTCTCCGAGCGCGACGTTTCGGGAGTCATCACCGCCAAGGCCAATGCCGTCATCTGGGCCGGTACGGCCAGCCAGATTCTCCCCAAGTTCGAGTTGGCGACCGGTGCCCAGATCGGGCCAGGTATCAAGCTGCTGGTGCGTGCACGGCCCGTGTTCAAGCCGCAGTTCGGTTTCAGCATCGAGATCGATGCCATCGACTCTGACTACACGCTGGGTGACCTGGAAGCCCGCAAGCGTGAAATACGCGAGCGCTTGCAGCACGAGGGCTTGTTCGAACTGAATCGACAGTTGCCAACTCCGTGGGATTACCACTTGGTCCTGGTCGTGGCACCGGAGGGGGGAGCCGGCTTGGGCGACTTCCAAGCTGAGGCGAAGCGGCTTGAGGCCGGTGGAATCTGCCGTTTCGTATACGTCCACAGTCGATTTCAGGGCGATGGTGCTGCTGCAGAGATCCGCATGGAATTGCTTGGCGCGCTGGAGCGCATGGATCAAGAGGGCTTGCACCCCGACGCCGTGGCCATCATCCGCGGTGGTGGGGCCATCAACGATATGGCTTGGCTCAATGACTATGCGCTAGTGCGCGCCGTCTGCGAACTGGATGTTCCCGTGCTGACTGGCATAGGGCACGAGCGAGACAACACCGTGCTCGACGAGGTCGCCAATATCCGTTTTGACACCCCTTCCAAAGTCATCGCGGGCATTGAGCGACTCATTCTGCAGCGAGCTCAGGAAGCCAAGGGCCTGTTTGCCGAACTCGTGGGGGAAGCCAGGCGCGCTATGGGCAACACGCGGCGCGTTGTTGTGGAGCATTACACCGCCATCGAGACTGGTGCGCGGCAGCAGATCGCTCTCAGCCGGCAACGCTCTGCCGAGATGCTGGCGCAACTGAAGCTCGACGCAATCCAGGCAGTGCGAACGGGTGCAGAGCAGACTGAGCGCGACATGGCCGATGTGCGTCGCTTGGCAACGCAGCAACTGGGCCAGGCACGCAGCCGGGTGCCCGCGCTTCTGGCTGAAATCAGCAGCGAAGCACGGCAAACGCTGCAAACGGCGAGAGCTACGATCAAGGCGGACAGAACCTTTGTGATCGACCGCGCTGTGGCAGATTTGCGCTACACGAAAGACACCACTGCAAGAGCTTTTGAAGACATAGGTACGCAGGCCCGCAAAGCTGTAGTGGAGGCCAGAACCGGATCCCAGGCACTCATGCGAGAGATTGCTGGCCAAGGACCTGAAAAGACTTTGGGTCGAGGCTTTGCATTGGTGCGCGATGCTACCGGCCAGGCAATCACCAGTGCGAAAAATGCCAGCGGAAAGATCACTATCCAATTCAGAGACGGCACGCGAGATGCAACGCTGCGCAAGGACAATAAGACATGAGCGAAACCTTTAAAGAATCTTATGGGGTGCTGCAAAAGCACGCTCAGACCCTGCGAAAGCAGAGCGACCCGAACATCGACGACCTGCTGCGGATAGTCGAGGAATCAGTAGCTGCGTACAAAGTGTGCCAAGCGCGCATCGATGCTGTGGAGCAGGCGCTGGAGAAGGCGCTGGGCTCGGCCAAAGAGCCCGCGGCGGCGACCACCTCGGGATCCACAGCAGCTGGTGGTTCCTCCGACTCCGACGATGACATCCCCTTCTAGCCGTTGACCGGCGACCGATGCGCGAGGAAATACCAATGAAACGCATGGAACCACTTCGTCACGTTCGGGCCGGCGTGCTCGACATCGCATACTTCGAGCAAAGCAACACCGCCGGGCCGCCTGTGGTATTGATGCATGGCTTTCCGTACGACATCCACAGTTACCGAGAAGTAGCTCCTTTGCTGGCGGATGCAGGCTGCCGCGTGCTGGTGCCTTACCTGCGCGGGTATGGCGGCACGCGGTTTGTGAACGCGTCCACCTTGCGATCCGGCGAGCAGGCTGCGCTTGGAGCCGATTTCCTCGGGTTCCTCGACGGCCTTGGCATTGAGCGGGCTGTGCTTGCAGGCTACGACTGGGGTGGCCGGGCCGCGTGTGTGGTCGCCGCGCTGTGGCCCGAGCGTTGCGCGGGTCTGGTCTCGGTGAACAGCTACAACATCCAGAACATCGCCAGGGCCATGGAGCCGGAAGCACCTGAAAAAGAGCTGCGGCTCTGGTACCAGTACTACCTCCATGGCGAGCGCGGTCGAGCTGGGCTTGAGCAAAACCGCAGTGCATTTTCCAAGCTACTGTGGCAACTGTGGTCACCGACCTGGCGCTTCGACGATGCGACTTTCGAGCAGAGCGCTGCCGCCTTCGACAACCCGGATTTCGTCGAAGTGGTAATCCACTCGTACCGGCACCGCTACGCCTTGGTGCCTGGTGATCCGGCCTATGCAAACATCGAAGCGAAGCTTGCCCAGCAACCCGTCATCACCGTTCCATCTATCACCTTGGATGGCGCCGACGACGGGGTGGGTCCGCCTGCGGATGCGTCGGTACATGCAGCACGCTTCAGCGCTCTGCGCGACCATCGAATCCTGGACGGCGTCGGCCACAACCTACCGCAAGAAGCACCTCAGGAATTCGCCATGGCGGTGCTGGAACTAGTCAGGGACAAAGGCTGACCGCGCTGGCGCATCACTTCCGAAATCCAGGCCCAGCCGTTGACGTGGCTATTTGGAAGACTGGCTGCGCCTGCCCTTGATGATTCCAAGTTTGGCCTGCCAGCACTCGGCGCATATCCAGACGGAAGGTCGAATTTCGCATCCGCCTTGGATACTGCGTTGGTCCTTGTGCACAGCACATTCACGCGTTGTGTCCGAGACCCGGCTGTTCGGAAGTTTGAAGAGTGGCTGAGTCATAGCAACATCCTTGATTTAGAGCGAGACTGCAGCTTTTGGGTTCAGGCCCTCGTAGGACAACGCCAGTTGCCCACCCTTCAATACGCGCAGTTTGCCAGCCGCAACAAAACGGGTGACGCTGACAAGTCGCTCGGGCTGACCATCATTTAGTTGCAACTTGGCTGCTCCGCCGGGCTATTTCTTTGTGCTGATCGGTTGAGCCAAAGTCCTACACACCGTCACGGCGAGGACCTTAACCTGTGCCTTCCCCACAACCCAGTGACGAAGGTACACAATGCCCAAAGATCCTACGCGTGCTGCCAAGGGCGCTGCCGCGCCTGTTCCATCAACTGCTGCAGCACCTGCCAGAAATACGGACAGCGCGCCTTCCGCTCTCGGGCCAGCTGCTGACGTTCTCTCTGCGAAGGCGGGAGAAACCAACGACCTCGCCTCCGCGAAACCATACAACGCCAATAAAGCAGGAGAGCATGGTTTCACCAACGGGGTGAGCCCTGCGCCAGGTGCTACTGTGGAGCCGGCCTCGCGGCTGCCATCAGGTAGCACCGTGTCGGAAGCAAACAGCAGTGCCAAGACTGGGACGGTTGCCCCTGAAGGCGTCAATGCGACCATCGCACCGCTCGACCGCGTGCGCGTCGATTCCGCCGGCCAGGTGCTCACCACCAACCAGGGTGTGCCAATCGCCGACAACCAAAATTCTCTCAAGTACGGCGAGCGCGGCCCGGTGCTGCTCGAAGACTTCATCCTGCGCGAGAAGATCACGCATTTCGACCATGAGCGCATCCCCGAGCGCATCGTGCACGCGCGCGGATCTGGTGCGCACGGTTTCTTCGAATGCTACGAACCCCTGACGGACCTCACGCGCGCCGCGCCGTTCAAGGAGGCCGGCAAAATCACCCCCGTGTTTGTGCGCTTTTCTACCGTGCAGGGTGAGCGAGGCTCCAAGGACACGGCGCGCGACGTGCGCGGCTTTGCTGTCAAGTTCTACACTGACGAAGGCAACTGGGACCTAGTGGGCAACAACATGCCGGTGTTCTTCATCCAGGACGCGATGAAGTTCCCGGACCTGGTGCATGCTGTCAAGCCTGAGCCACACCATGCGATGCCCCAGGCTGCCAGCGCGCATGACACCTTTTGGGACTTCGTTTCGCTGATGCCCGAGTCCACGCACATGCTGATGTGGGCCATGTCGGACCGAGGTATTCCGCGCAGCTACGCCACCATGCAGGGCTTTGGCGTTCACAGCTTTCGCTTCGTGAATGCCGCGGGCGAGTCGGTATTCGTCAAGTTCCACTGGAACCCGAAGGCAGGCACCCATTCGCTGGTGTGGGACGAAGCGGTCAAGATCTCCGGCGCCGATCCAGACTTCCACCGCCGTGATCTGTGGGAGCGTATCGAGGCGGGCGCTTATCCCGAATACGAGCTCGGCGTGCAGGTATTCACGGAAGAGCAAGCGGACAAGTTCAGCTTCGACATCCTGGACGCGACTAAGATCATTCCGGAAGAGCTGATCCCCGTACGCCCCATCGGCCGCATGGTGCTCAACCGCAACCCCGACAACTTTTTTGCCGAGACCGAGCAGGTGGCCTTCTGCACCGCGCACGTGGTGCCGGGCATCGATTTCTCCAACGACCCTTTGCTTGCGGGGCGCATCCACTCATATGTGGACACGCAGATCTCGCGCCTGGGCGGCCCCAACTTTCACGAGCTGCCCATCAACTCACCCATCGCCCCGGTGCATAACAACCAGCGTGACGGCATGCACCGCCAGGCCATCCATCGCGGCAAGGTCGCGTATGAGCCTAACTCGCTGGGCGGCGGCTGTCCGTTCCAAGCCGGTGCAGCTCAAGGCTTTGTCTCCGTGCCCGCCAGGATTCAGGCCAAGGAGTCCCAAGGCAAGGTACGCGCGAAACCTGAAAAGTTCGCGGACCACTATACCCAGGCAACTCTGTTCTTCAACAGCCAGACTCCTGTGGAGCAAGCCCACATTGCGGCCGCGTTCCGCTTTGAATTGAGCAAGGTGACGGTGCCAGCGATCCGTGAGCGCATGGTTGCCTCCCTGCGCAATGTGTCCGATGACCTCGCGCAGCAGGTGGCAACGGGTCTTGGCATGGCAGCATTGCCTGAAGCAATGCCCCGGGCGCTGGCTAAAGCACCAAAGCCTGAGGTTTCCAAATCGCCGGCCTTGTCCCTTCTCGCTCGACCAGGTGACGGAAGCATCAAGGGACGCAAAGTTGCCATTCTTGTTGCTGATGGCATTGTTGGCAAAAGCGCGGTCGCGCTGCACGAAGCCCTT
The DNA here is from genome assembly GCF_964253575.1 of Acidovorax sp. LjRoot118. NCBI lineage: Bacteria > Pseudomonadati > Pseudomonadota > Betaproteobacteria > Burkholderiales > Comamonadaceae > Acidovorax > Acidovorax sp. LjRoot118. Next base: position 4,703,888 of record NZ_CAXURB020000001.1, on the reverse strand, counting down.
TTCGCCCAAGGCGCCGTACCGCGCTTCGTTGCGCCACGCATTGGCCCGGTCAAGACCAGCGACGGTGTGGCGATTAATGCCGACGCTTCACTGGAGAATGAGCCCGGGTTCCTCTTCGATGCACTGGCTTTGCCCGATGGTGAAGCAGGTGTGCAGGCATTGGCGGGGGATGGTCACACTGCGGAATTCATCAAGGATCAGCATCGCCACTGCAAAACCATCTTGGTGATGCCGGCCTCGGCAGCTCTGATGCTCAAGGCGCAGATTCCAGCAACTCTGCCGTCAGGCGACCCGGATCCTGGAATGTTCCTTGGAGCATCGGCCACCGACTTCAACTCGTTCATCCAGGGGATAGCGCGACATCGGCACCCAGAGCGGGAAACTGACCCGCCAATGGTTTAACAGACGGGCCCACTCGGGCCCTTCCTTGCGTCCTTTCACCGGAGATAACTCATGAATACAGTTCGAGTTGCAGCCGCCGCATGTGTGGCCGTTTTGTCCCTTGGCGCTCATGCGGAAGTTAGCAAGAAAGATCAAGAGTTCTTCACCAAGGCTGGTGGTGGAGGGCTTTACGAAGTGGAGGCCGGAAAGCTTGCGCAGCAAAAGGGCGGATCTGAAGCAGTCAAGTCCTACGGCGCAATGTTGGTCAAAGACCATGGTGCGGCCAATGAAGAGCTGAAGGCACTGGCGAAGTCGAAGGGAGCCGTGCTGCCTGAGGCGGTCCCCGCCGACAAGCAAAAAAGGCTGGAGAAGATTGCAAGCGCAAAGGACTTCGACAAGGAATTTGTGAAAGAGGTGGGCATTGATGACCACAAAATGGATGTTGCCCTGTTTGAGAACACCAGTAAGCGCGCCGATGACGCAGAGGTCAAGGCATTTGCCTCAAAGACACTGCCCACATTGAAGGCACACAAGGAACACGCTGAAGGTCTCAAGAAAGCGCACAAGCATTGATGCCGGGAGCGCAAGGCGATTTCGGTGAGTGGAGTTGACCGAGGACCTATGGAACAACATCCAAGTGAAGCGCATTCGCAACTGGCGTCCATCCAAGATTTGGAGGCGGCCATTGCGCGCCAATCCCAAATGCTTGCAGGCTTGGCAGCAGAGGCGGAACGCAATCACTCCACAATTGCTGCCTTGATTGCGCTGGGTCAGGCCCTAGTCGAATCTCACCCCACACCTTCGGCCGTGGCAAAAAGCTTTCTCGACCAGATCGACCTGGTCGGTAGTGTCATCTCGGGTGAGCAGGCAGAACGGTATCGTGACGACATCCAGAAGCTCAACATGTTCATACTGGATGTTGTCAATCGCCGCCGCCATCCTTGATTGCGCTGCGCAGGTTCCTGATTGATTGCACCAAAAGTGAAGCCCACAGACCCGTCCGATTCGACCGCAGGCCTCGCACCGCCATTTAAGTGCGTGTGCAAGGGGGCGGGGGTGATTGTGGGCGCAGCCATCGCCCTCGATATTTTTTGCTTGCTTATAGGCTTCCACTTCTTCGGGCCAAAGAATGGCGAGAGGTGGGGCGCGGCATCCAGGCTGGTTGGGGAAAAACGGCACTGGACCTTGGTTCACCTCAGGGCGCACGATAAATGAGGTCCGCGCCGATTCTCCCCGCGCGCATTAGATGCTGGAGATACGGCGTCCACTGAATATCGAACGTCCGGGAACAACCATCCTGTGGAGTTCGACGGGGTGAACTCGAACCCCCAATGACAGCTGGTGCCGCGGTAAAACCATCGTTTTCTACGGCAGGGGACGGTCTTTGCGATTAGGGTCCACTGCGAGGGACGCCTTGCGATCGCGCTCCCTCTGCTCCTCCACCAACTCTTGCTCTACAGGGTCTAACTTTTCCGCTGGAGTGTCGTCATCTTCGTCCTCTGACAGCGTAGTAGCTGCGGTATTCCGGACATGGCCGGCGACGCGGAAAGGCCACGATGCATTGGGCTTGAAACTGTCAAGATTCATAGTCTTCTCCGGTATAGCGAGTCAGGAGCTCGCACTGGCTATACATTGTTTCAGCTCCTTGAGAAATGGAAGTCAGACAATGCCTTCCAAAGTTAGAGCTCTGCGTGCGACGTCGGTTCGTGTCAGGGCTTGCATGAGTCGTGAAGCCTCCTCGGGCAATTCGCGCGCCAGAAATGCCACCGTGCCATGTTGAGCGTTAGCGACTTACCAGCAATGGCCGAAATGCTTTACCTGGTGCCTTACGCCGGTCTAGAAGGGGTGCCGGTGGCCATCGAGCTGATGCTCGAAAGCGTCGCGCCCCGTTGCAGCATCAGCGTCGAGCATGTGTGCGAGGTGCTAGCCCGACGCAATAGCCCCATCATTCAGTGAGCGCCTCGTGCAAATAGAATCTTTTTGTTACTATTCCTCCAGGTCTCTAACGGGATATGGCGCTTATCTCGATGTGGGTGCCACGCTAGACCGCGTTCCTGAAAAGCTAGCACGGAACATGCACCGAAGCTAGCGTCAAGTCAGCGAGCAACGGTGTTCTAGTGGAAGACGCCGTTCCGCGCCTTGCGGTGCCATGTGATCAAGGAGTCGTGCGATGTATGGACTGGTCAATCAGGCACTCGAGGATTTCGTCGTACAGGGGTTTGGCAATTCAGCGTGGGAAAGGATTCGCCAAGGTGCTGGTATCGACCATGACATGTTTATTGCGATGGACGGCTACCCCGACGACACGACATTTAAGCTCGTCGGTGCCGCTTCGGAGGTCTTGGGCCTCGAGGCTGCGCAGGTACTTGAAGCATTCGGTAAGCACTGGGTTCTCTATACCGCGGAATCGGGCTATGGCGAGATGCTTGCCATGTTCGGTTCGGATCTCCGAGCGTTCCTCAACAACCTGGACAATCTTCACAGCCATGTGGGCATGAGTTTTCCAGCTTTGAGGCCGCCCTCATTCACGGTAGAAGAGATTGAAGGCAGCGCGGGTTTGCTGTTGCACTATCGAAGTGAGCGCGTGGGATTGGCGCCGATGGTGGTCGGGCTTCTGAAGGGCCTGGGTAAGCGCTTTTCTCAGGGCATCAGCGTTCAGCAGACTGCCTTTAAGGGGGCGGACGACCATGACATCTTCCGCATCGACTATGTTGACGTTGACCCATCGCTCGCACAGTGATGTCCGCCCTTGAACTCACGCTAACACCTGAACAGTTCGCAGCTGCGTTCCCTTTTCACGTCGCGTTGGACGAGCAACTGCGAGTGCTGCAGACCGGAGCGGTTCTGCGCCGCCTCTGCCCGGCATTGATAGAAGGCGCCGCGCTCGACGGACACTTCACGGTTCTTCGTCCCGTCCTAAAACGTCTGGACTACGACGCGATCCGCCTGCATGGGAAATCGCTATTCGTATTGCAGCATCTCGCGGGGCCGTTGCGCCTGCGAGGTCAGTTTGTCGTGCAGGATCGGCGACTGGTTTTCCTTGGCTCGCCTTGGGTGGCGGAAATGGTCGACATAGGCCGGCTCGGGCTGTCGCTCAGTGATTTCGCGGTACACGATCCCGTCGTCGACCTGCTGTTCCTCCTGCAGACTAAGAACAAGTCCTTAGCGGACGGGAAGGAGCTTTCGCAACGACTTCGCGCCAGCCAGCAACGGCTTGCAGAAGCCCAGGAGCTGGCGAAGCTTGGCAATTGGGTGCTGGATCCGGAGACGGGCAAGATGGACTTCTCCGAAGAGGCGCGCCGTATCTATGGGTTCACCTCACCCAACGAGAACCCCACTTTGGCTCGCCTAATGGCGCTCGTGCCAGGGGTTCAGCGGACTGCGCTTAACGAGGCGATCCAACAAGCCGCGCAGGGCGATGCCCCTCTCGAGCTGGAGCATCGCGTGAACGCACGTGACGGGGACGAACGGTGGATCCACGTCACCTTGAGAGGGTCCGTGCAGAACGACGTAACCACCGTCCGCGCCGCAGTGCGCGACAAGACTACTAACAAAAGGTCTGCCTTGCGTCTCGCGTTGGCACACGACGTCGCGCAGCATCTGGCCGCAGACGCCGAGCCTGAGGACGCGATGGCTTTCATACTGTCGTCGATTGGCACACAAATGGATTGGGCGGCCGCGGTGTGCTGGGGTGTGGATGCCAACTCCCGAATTCGATGCCTGGGCGCCTGGGCGGCGTTGGAAGATTCGTCATCGCACGAGTTCAGTGCGGACATGCGCGTCTACACCGGAACGCGACCAGACGGAACCCTCGACGCCGCATGGGCCGCCGGAAAACCCCTCTGGCGCGTGATCCACTTAGCCGAATCATCACAGGCTCGGGATCAGTTCGCCGCGCGCTGCGGCCTGAATGCGGCCGTGCTCATCCCGGTCGTTGCCGGGACGCAGCTCGTTGCGCTTGAATTCTTCAGCCGCGCTCCGATCGCCAACGACCGCGAGACAGAGGGTTTCATGCAGTCGATTGCGAGTCAGTTGGCTCAGTACTTGCGCCGAAAGCAAGCCGAGGCAGCGTTGCGGCATGCGGCTCACCATGACGAGTTGACCGGCCTAGCAAGCCGCGCGTTGCTTCAGGAGCAATTGGCTCAGGCCTTGCAGCGCGCGGCAGAGCGGAGAACCAAGGTCGCAGTCCTGTTCATGGACCTCGACCGTTTCAAATCCATCAATGACAGCCTTGGCCACAGTGCCGGCGACGTGCTCCTGCGAGCTTGTGGGAAACGCCTGCAGGAGGGTGTTCGTCTCACCGACACCGTGGCTCGATTCGGCGGTGACGAATTCGTGTTAGTGCTTGAGGGGCTGGACAACGCGGGCGAGGTGCTCGCACCGCTGGCGAAAGTCGTGAGCTTGTTCAGCCGCCCCTTCGAAGTCAACGGGCGCGAGCTGCCAACCACAGTAAGCATCGGCATAAGTCTGTTTCCAGACGACGGGCAGGATGTCGAGACCCTGTTGATGAATGCCGACGCGGCGATGTATCGAGCCAAAGGACTGGGTCCAGGAAACCATCACTTTTACTCTTCGCAAATGAGCGCACAGGGCACCCAGCAATTGGCGCTGGAGAGTAGTTTGCCTCGCGCTCTGGAGAGAGGCGAGCTGTTCCTCGTGTACCAGCCCAAGCTCGATCTGACTACCGGGCTTGTCACGGGTGTGGAAGCCCTGATGCGTTGGAGTCACCCAACGATGGGCCTTGTCTCTCCTCTGCATTTCATCCCTATCGCGGAAGAAATCGGACTGATTGACAGCATGGGGCACTGGGCGTTGGAAGTCGCTTGCCGGGATGCGAGAACGTGGAATGATCAGGGCCACCCCATCCAAATAAGTGTCAACTTGTCGGCACGGCAGCTCAACCGCCCCCTATTGGCCGACGAAGTGGCGCAGGTCCTCGCAAGAGCCGGTCTCCTGCCCGTTCAGCTTGAACTCGAGATCACCGAAAGCGGAGTCATGGACAATCCCGCTCAGGCCGCGCTTAGACTGCGCGAACTACGCACTCTCGGCGTCTCCCTGGCGATCGACGATTTCGGCACGGGGTACTCCTCGTTATCGTACCTGCGCAACTTCCCTTTGAGCACGCTCAAAATTGATCGTTCCTTCATCAAGGATTTGCCGATTGACGCTGACGCTTCCGCACTGACTGCGGGCATCATCGCCTTAGCGCGCAGCCTGCGTATGAAAGTGGTCGCCGAAGGCGTTGAGACCCTGGAGCAGTTGAGCTATCTGCGCGCCAATGGCTGCGATGAAATTCAGGGCTACTACCTCAGCAAGCCGATCACCGCAGACGAAATGAGTCGATTTCTTGAGCGGGATTTGCGCACTTTTGTGACCCCGAGCGTGACGGTTTAGACCCGCGCCGGGGACAAGCAATAGACTGTTCGCAATCGTCCTTGTGAAGGGCTACCAACTCCCCAGCCGCGGCCCCACCCCGGGGCACAGGGTACATACGTCACCCCACTTTCCAGGCTTGCTGAAGCCACGTTGGAACCCTGGCGTTCCGCTTCGGTCGGGACGCCAACCTCCGATCCTCAGGCTGAGTTAACGGCGCGTACATTCGCCGCCCACCTAAAACGTGCCTCGTGCCGCCATCCATGCCGCCAACCCAGATCAGGCGCGCGTTGGGGTGATCGCAACAGATAGACCTCATGAATGTCATGAGCTCCCTGGTCTTCGCGGCATCAGTGGTCGATTTGCATGGTCTGAACTTCAGCGCACGGCGCCTGCTAGGATGCGAAAAAATAAACGGGTCTTGCCATGCCTTTGGAATTGCTGCGTGAAATCGTGACTGGAGCGCTTCCGCTCGAAGTCGCGGGTGAGGTAGAAATCGACAAGGTGCGCGTCCTCGCCGCAGCCGGGATGATTTTGGCTCAGCTGCCCGAAGTGGACCAACCCGGAACAGCACAGGTGCTTGAAGTAACTGGCTTTGGACGCGCGACGTTGAAGGCCAAAGGCGGCCCTCGCTCGAATACTGAGGTTTAAGGGCGCTTCTGCCGGCACTCGATCACACTGCCGAAGATGTGGTGCGGCGGATGTAAGCGCCCATAGGCAACTGTGCCAGTAGTGCAGGAACCTATTGATGATGCTTATTGCCATTACCGTACCACGGCGACCTTCTTTCTGGCCCATTCAAGCGTTCGGATTGGGTGCGCTGAACGGGTAGTCGCTTTGCTGCGCTGGGTCGTCGAGCTGCATGACCTTGTCCGGCGTCATCGGCGTACTTCGCACGCGCTTGCCGGTGGCATGAAAGATGGCGTTGGAGATGGCAGCAGCGACGCCCACCTGGCCGATTTCACCCACCCCTTTGGCGCCAAGCCGGCTCACGATCCGGTCATCCTCATCGACGAAGATCACGTCAATGTCGTGGATGTCCGCCTGCACCGGGATGTGGTACTCGGCAAAGCTGTGGTTCATGAAGCGACCCAGTGAGTTGTCGGAATGGGCTTCCTCATGAAGAGCCTGGCTGATGCCCCACACCACGCCGCCGTAGATCTGGCTGCGGGCCGTCTTTGCGCTGATGATGCGGCCGGCTGCAATGGCGCTCACCACGCGCGTCACACGGACGGTGCCCAGCTCTTCGTCCACCCGCACCTCGCAGAACACCGCAGAGTGGGTAGCCCTCGAATATTTGCGCTGCTTGAGCATGTGCGGCAGCATCAGGTACTTCTCTTCAAGAGGCTCGCCGCCAGCAGCTGCAAGGATCTGCGAAAGGGGCAGCTGCGCTCCTGACACCCCCTTCAAGCGCAGAGTGCCGCGAAAGAACTCCACGTCTGCGAAGCGCGCCTTGGCAAACGGCGAATCGTCCAGGCCGCGCGCAATCTTGAACAGCCTCTTTTGCAGCTTTTCACACACTCCTTCCACGGCCGACCCCACCGTGGCCACGTGCGATGAGCCCCCCTCGATGGGCGCGACCGGTAGGGTGGAGTCTCCGAGCTTGAAGGTCACGTTCTCTAGCGGCAGACCAAGGGCCGCGGCGGCAATCTGCGCCATCACGGTGTAGGTGCCCGTGCCAATGTCGCTCGCAGCGCTGCTTACTTCCAGTCTGCCGTCAGAGTGGAGCACTGCCCGGGCGCGGGCGAACATCTGCATCGCATCCCAGACACCCGTCGCCATGCCCCAGCCGACCAATTCGTTTCCCTCCCGCATGGAGCGTGGCTTCAGCGGGCGTTTTGCCCAGCCGAAGCGCTCGGCGCCCTGTGCATAGCAGGCCCTCAGCTCCTTGGTGGAATGTGGCAGGTCCCTGGACGGGTCGCGCTCGGCATAGTTCTTCAACCGCAGCGCCAGGGGGTCCATCCTGAGCGCGTAGGAGAGTTCGTCCATCGCGATTTCGAGCGCGTGCACGCCATGGGCGGCGCCGGGTGCGCGCATGTCGATGGGGCTGTAGCGGTCTAGGTCAACGAGCTTGTACTCCAGGCGAACGTTGTCGCTCGTGTACAGCTGGCCCGACCAGTTGACCACCACCTCGACGTAGTCTTCCAGGCGCGATGTCTCTGCAACCGCCTCGTGGATGACGGATTGAAGCTTTCCATCGTGGTCGGCGGCGAGCCGCACGCGCTGCACGGTTTCCGGCCGGTGCCCGAAGGTGAACATCTGCTGGCGGGTCAGCACGAGCCGTACGGACCGCTCGGCATGGAGCGAAGCCATGACCGCGAGGATGAGGTTGTACTGCGGCCGCAGTCCCGATCCGAAGGCACCCCCGACAAATGGATTCTTGACCGTGACCTTGTCCTTACCCAGGCCAAACACACGCGATACCACCCATCGGCTGTTCTGCGATCCCTGCGTCTTGTCGTAGATGGTGAGGTGCCCTTCCTCGTCGCGGATCACTGTGGTGGCGTGCATCTCCATGGGGTTGTGGTATTCGGCTCCGCTGTAGTACTGCGCATCGATCTTCACTGGTGCCGCCGCAAACGCGGCGTCCGCATCCCCCTTGGGCTTGGGTGGGGGCACATAGCCGGCCTTGAACCCCTTGGGCTCGTGGGCCCGGTGAAGCGCGGCCATCAGGTCGGCTTCATGCTTTTCGACTTCGTACTCGACCTCCACCAGCTGGGAGGCTTCGCGGGCTGCCTCGAAGGTTTCCGCCAGCACCAAGGCGATGGGTTGCCCGCTGTAGAGGATCGCATCGCTGTGCAGGGGCTTGAACGGCGAGCCACCCGGTGCCGTCATGTCCTTGTAGAAGATGTCCATGGACCGGGTTTTGGGCCGGTTCTCATGCGTCAGGATGTCGCGCACGCCCGCCACGGCCATGGCGCGTTCGAGCGCGAAGCGGGCAATGCGGCCCCGGGTGATCGTGCTGTTCACCACCACGCCAAACAGCATGCCCTGCACGAAGTGGTCTGCCGCATACAGCGCTTGGCCCGTGACCTTGGCACGCCCGTCCGTGCGCGAAATGGAGTCTCCAATCTGGACATAGCCCGTTCCGGCTTCCGCCATGGGCTGCTGAGAACTCTGATTGATCGTAAATGTCATGCGGCATCTCCTGTCGCGGTGCTGCCTGGCAACAGGCTGGTTTGCCCGGCCAGGGCCATTTCAAGGGCGCGCACCACGGCGCGCTGGGCCATGGGGATTTTGAAAGCGTTGCTCCCGGGTCCGCTGCCCTGCGGGACCGCGCCAGCCAGCAGGGCCGCACCCGCTTCGGAAAATACCGTGCGCTCGGGCTTTTTCCCCTGCAGCAAGGCCTCCGCCTGCGTTTGGCGCCAGGGCTTGTGCGCAACGCCGCCGACGGCGATTCGTACTTCGGCGATCCGGCCACCCTCATCCAGGTGAAGTGCCGCAGCCACCGACACGAGAGCGAAGGCGTACGACGCTCTTTCCCTGATCTTGAGGTAGGCGCTGTGCCGGGCAAACTGGGGGGACGGGGGAAGCTCGATGTGCGTGATCAACTCGCCCTGTTGCAGGGTGTTGTCGATTTCGGGACGGTCCCCGGGCAGCCGGTGGAACTCGGCGAATGGAATGCTTCTAGCACCAGTGGGGGACTGGACGTGCACCACCGCGTCCAGCGCAGCGAGCGCGACGCACATGTCTGAAGGGTGGGTGGCGATGCACTGAGAGCTAGCGCCCAGGATGGAGTGCTGGCGCGCCAGGTTGCCTATTGCCGAGCAGCCGCTGCCGGGCTCGCGCTTGTTGCAGGGCGTGCCGGTGTCGTAGAAGTAATAGCACCTGGTGCGCTGCAGCAGGTTGCCCCCATCGGTGGCCATGTTGCGGATCTGTGGTGACGCGCCCGAAAGGATGGCAGCCGAGAGCATGGGATACCTGTGGCGCACCAGCGGATGGTATGCCGTGGCCGCGTTGCGGGCCAGCGCGCCAAGCAACACCCCGCCGTGCTGCGTTTCCTCGATGGCGCTCAGCGGCAGCGGGTTGATGTCAACGAGCGTCCGCGGGTGCGCCACGCCCTCCTTCATCAAATCGAGCAGGTTCGTGCCCCCGGCAATGAACGCGCCCTCGCGGCTCGCCGCCAGCGCCTGCGCCATGTCTGTGGCCGCCAAGTAGGTGAAGCCTTTCATTGCGTTCCTCGCTCGCCCAATGCGACTTCGCTCACCGCGCTGAGAATCTGCACATACGCACCGCACCGGCACAGGTTGCCGCTCATGAGTTCGCGCACCTCGTCGCGCGTACTGGCATGGCCCTCCTTCATCAGGCCCACGGCGGAACACAGCTGGCCAGGCGTGCAGTACCCGCACTGGAAAGCGTCATGCGCCACGAACGCCTGCTGCAAGGGGTGCAATTGGCCGTCCCTGGCAAGGCCCTCCACGGTGGTCACCTGGGAGCCATCCCGCATGACAGCCAGGGTCAGGCAGGAGTTGATGCGCTCGCCATTGACCAGCACAGTGCAAGCACCGCACTGGCCATGGTCGCAACCCTTCTTGACCCCCGTGAGGCCGAGCTTGTCGTGAAGGAGGTCCAGCAACGTGACCGATGGCTCGATGTCGAACCTGCGGGTTCGGTCGTTGACTGTCAGGGAAATGGAATGCGGCATGGGGCGGCTCTTTTGACGAATCTGGGACATCGATTCTTATGAGTGGCGCTAGGTGACCCTGTCGGACAACAAGCCATCCCGTTACTCGGCTGCGTAGTTCGGCTGCTGCACGAGATTCAACACCGAGTGGTTAGAGCACTTCTTCACCAAAGCCGGACCAAACGCTATCAACGACATCCCGCCCTCCCGAGGCTCGAATCGCTAGGCCAGCCGTGGAAAACGAGATTTCTCGTCGAAGCGAGCCTGGGCTCGATGGCGACATGGGGCCGCTAGGGGCCCATCCGATGCTGGCGAACGTTGCACTCATGAAGAAGAAGCACTTCACGCTCAGCGAACGCCAGATCCTCGAGCAGATCGGCGATCGCGAACGGAGTACCCGGGCTAGCTGGCAGCGTTGAGGCAAGGCCGCAGCAGCGGACTTACGCGGGCTCATTGATCCGTAACTGCCTGCGCTGATGGGCTTGCATCTTGGGCAAGCTTAAACAGCCGGGATGGTTCTATGCAGCCTTTACAGCCCTCCCACGGTGCATTCTGGTGCACTCGCTGCTGAGACCTACTTGGTATCACCCATCTTGCCTTGAAGCACCGCCAGCAGGTGCTGTTTCGCTTCGGCGAGCTGTGCTTTGTCGGTGTCGTGGACCTTCTTAAAGAATGCGGCGCACTCTGGCGAGCCTGCTGCTTCGGCGTCCTTGATGTACTGGTCGTAGGCCATCAGTGCCTGGGCCTTGTTCTGAATCAAGGTGATCCAGTCGTAGGCGAGGTCGCTGAGAGGATGTGGATCATTGGGTTTTTCTTGCATGGGTTTCTCCAAAAGTTGAGGACAGCAAAGAGGCATTGAAGATGCCCCGCATGCAGTTCTTAGCGACCGTCCTTGTCGGAATCACCGGGAACTGCCCGCTCCACAGCGTTGCTCACCCGGTGCCATGCATCGCGGGTCGCGTGCTTCGCCTTCTCCCATTCAAGTGAAGACCGCCCGCGGATTCCGCCCCAGTCTCTGCCAAGCTCGGGTTCGATGTCTTCGTACGTGCGATTCGGGTACCTGGCATAGGAATCCACGCCATACTGAAAGGCAGGTTGATACTCCTCGTAGGTCGATCCGCTGCCATAAGGACGCGAAGAAAAGTTCTCGCGCCAGTAGGTGTCTTCCGCTGCGGGATTCACTGCCTTGCTGCCCATAACGGCGCCTGCCACGACGCCCACCACTGCCCCTATGGCAGCGCCTGCTGGCCCAGTCAGACCGCCTGCCAGGGCGCCTGCAGCGGCTCCACCGGCAATCCCTCCTGCTGCGCCTCCGACGACGGCGCCAGCGCCAGGTTTGTTCTCGGGATCAAGTGGACTGGTACGAAGCTCGCTCATGATGGTCTCCTTGGGGTCACCCGCAGACTGCTCGATTGAGGCCTGCCGGGCTGGGTTGGAAAACTGTCAAAGTACGGCCTGCAAACGCAGGTGAGACTAGGCAGACACGCCAACTTCCCGGCAGGGATCTCCTACAGAGGGCCCCGCCCGCTGCGCCCTTTCCTACGCGGCAGTTCGCACGATGCCGACACCCATACATTCGTCTGCGGCGCACCATGAATGTGTTCGCCCACCCTACGGTCGGCGCCTCATCAGGAAATGCTATGTCTCAACACCAAACTCAGTTGTCGTCGCAGAACGACGGCAATCAGTCTGATCGCAACCAGGCCGGACAGGTGCCGCCAAGTGGCTTGAACAAAGGCGATCGTGGTGTCGTGGATTCGCCGCCCACGACGTCCGAACAACTGAACTTTGACGATGGGAGTGAGGACCACCCGCGCGGTAACACCAGGCGCACTGGTGGAACTTGGGTTATGCCAGACCACAATACAGGTGATCAAGGCGATGTTGGCAAAGCGCCTAGTGCGGGCTTGTCAGACGGTAACGGCCCCAGCGTTCCGGATCCCAAGGATAAAACGCCTCAGGCCTGATCTGCCAACGGCGATGACTGCGCCGGTTCTACCCTGGCCACTTACCGCCCTGGGTAGCGTCGAGATTCCAATGGAGGATATGCCGCAATGCCAAAGCGCTTATGGACCATCACGGCCGAAAACGATGAAGGCACCGAAATTTATCTCTCGGACCTCTTCGAAACTGAGCCCTCGCGCTCTGCATTGGCCCGAGGCCTCTGCACTCTCGCGATGGAAAAGGCGGGCGGTTCTATACCGGACGGCCGGGAGGGCGCCACAGCGGAAGAACGGCTCGCCGAACTGGGTTACACGATTACCGCCATCACAGGCAAAGACCCTACGCGCTGAGCACCGCGCCACCGCAGCCGGCCTCCGATTTGCGCGTGAGGCAAGGCTCACCGTGGTTTCTGAGATTTCGTGCCGGGGGAGAAACCAATCAAAGCCAGGAGAGCATGCATGAAGGACGCCAACAAGGAAACTTTGAGACAAGCCAACGCGGCCATTTCGCGACTCGACTTTGAGGGATTTCTCGCACTCTGCACCGAGGATACGGAATGGGCATTCGTGGGCGATAAAACGCTGCGGGGCAAGGAAGCCGTGCGCCAATGGATGCCAACGGCGTATCCAGAGCCACCAATATTCCAGGTGCAGCACATGGTGGCCGACGGCGACTGGCTCACCGCCATTGGCGAAATCACTTTGAAGAACGACGCCGGCGAGTTCGTACGGCACTCCTACTGCGATGTGTGGCGCTTCAAGGATGGCAAGCTGCACCAGTTGCAAGCTTTCGTGATTCCTGTGGAGTGAACCGTTGATGTGCTGTCCGCATCTATTGGGTCACCTTCATAACGCCCCTGCGGTGTGCGGCACGGTGAAGGTGCGCGACTGGAATGCGCAAGCGGATGAGGTGCGCGCCCATTGCCATTCGTTCTACCGCGATGGGCACCTCCACATTCATAGAGCCAATCTGGGTATCACTGCCCAACCTACAACGCTGCTGGGGGCTTCCGTCCATCGGTGACGGGACAGGACGTGGCACTGGTCCAGGATCTCCCTGGCCGCCATGAACATGCGCGGCCTGGCAAAGACCGATAACGAGAGTGAAGTGAGTTGAGGAATGCAGCGAAGCTACTTTCAACAGGCCAGAAAACCACATCTTCGGCCCAGCCCGAGGGTGCTGCTGCTGGTGGACTTCATCAATCCCATGCAGTTTCCTGGGGCTGAAAAGCTGGTGCCGGCCGCATTGCAGGCCGCGCAAGCCACAACGCGGCTCAAAAAGCGCTTGGCCGCCAGCGGCGTGACGGCCATTTACGCCAACGACAACTACGGGATCTGGCGCTCGGAATTCAAAGACCTTCTTACCGCCTGCAAGGCTCTGCCTGGGGCGCGCGGGGAAATGGCCACGCTGCTGGAGCCTGGGGACAACGACCTCACCATCCTCAAGCCGCTGCATTCTGCGTTCCATAGCACTCCGCTAGAGCACCTGCTCAAGCAGCTCAAGGCGCGCGAATTGATTGTTGCCGGGTTGGCTGCCGATATGTGCGTGCACCTTACGGCGATGGATGCGTACATGCGTGGCTATAAGGTGTGGGTGCCGCGCGACTGTACGGCCGCGGAGAACGAGGAGTTCAAAGAGGCTGCGCTGCGGCAAATGTCGCAGGTGCTCAAGTGCTCTGTGCGAAAGTCCTCCTCCATTACCTGATTGGAGGACTCACGCTTTGACGGCGTATCAAGACAGTGCGCGGGAAGATGCCAAGCCAAGAGCTTTCACCGCCTCGTGCACGCGCGCGAGATAGCCTTGAGGGTTTGGCAGAAAGACAATTGCTCAGCATTGTTTTGAGCTGCTCGAACCAATACGCTAGCTCTTGGTGCCCAAGCGCCACTGCCGCTCATCCGACACGATGGCTTCCGATAAATCGCGCCACGAGCGGATCAGCGGGTACCTGCGCCAGTGCCAGTGCCAGCTCCGCTGCCTGTGCCCGCTCCGGCGCCAGTACCTGCTCCTCCGCTGCCTGCTCCGGAACCTGCACCCGCGCCTGGTCCAGTTCCAGCGCCTGTGCCGGCACCTCCATCGCTGCCAGGGTTGCCGCTACCAGCGTTTGTGTTGCCAGCAGGGCTCCCAGAAGCAGCGCCTGATGTCGTACTTCCAACGGAGCCGGTACCCGCATCACCTGCCGCTGTGCCTCCGCTGGGCGCCATGCTGCCGCTGCTTGTAGAGCCGGAGGGAATGCTGTCTGCAGAGCTTGGCGTCGGCGCGGATGCTGGGCCCATCGATGAGCTAGGCGTGGTACCAGTCTGCGGGGTCTTGTTGCGATCACAAGCTGTCATCGCAAGCATGGAAGCCGCGATCAGTGGCACAGCGATCCAGCGGCGTGAAACAGGGTTGGAACCTTGGTGAGAATGGGTCATAGTTGTCTCCTTAGAAGGGTAGCAAGGCGCCACCTGCACGCATGCTGAAACTGGCAAAGGTGTTTCAGAGTAGGACGGTGCCGATAGACAGCTTTTTAACCGATGGCTGCTGTCGGTATGTGCCTGTTAGTGGCTTGGTCCTACAGCGCTTCGTGCACCCTCGCACTACAACGATGAACCGCGATCGCGAGCCACGGCCCAGGCGATGCCTGCAAGCTCCGCCTCAGGCGTGATCGCAGTCCCGTACCAACCCGAGCCAGAGCCATGACGACACCTGTAGAAATCTCCCCCAATGCTGTAGTTTCTTCAGCGCCAGCATCTGTCTCAGCGCATCGGGGCATCGTGGTGGTGATCACGGGGGCCTCTAGCGGCATCGGGCATGCCACTGCACTTGAATTTGCCAGCCGCGGTGCCCGCTTGATCTTGGCCGGGCGTGACCAGGAGACCCTGTCACCTGTGGCCATGTCCTGCATGGCCGCAGGCGCCCACGGCGCCCTCGGCGTGCCGACGGATGTCACCGACGCCGATGCCATGGATCGCCTGGCTCAGGCGGCACTGCTGGCGCATGGGCGCATCGACGTGTGGGTGAACGGCGCTGGGGTAGGTGCCATTGGCCGATTTGACGAGACGCCGCTGGCATCGCACCGGCGCGTGGTCGAGGCCAATCTGATGGGCCATATGAATGGGGCCTATGTGGCATTGCGCCACTTCCGCGAGCGTGGGCGCGGCACGCTCATCAATATGATCTCGGTGGGCGGATGGATCCCTGCCCCCTATGCTGCGGCTTACACCGCCAGCAAGTTCGGTCTGCGCGGCCTCTCAGAAGCGCTGCGCGCTGAGGTGTCCAGCCTGCCGCACGTCCACGTGTGCGACGTGGCCCCCACATTCGTGAATTCGCCGGGGTTGTCCCACGGCGCCAACTACACCGGTAGCAACATCCAGCCGCGCATCCCTTTGGTGGACCCGCGCAGGGTGGCGAGTGCCGTGGTATCACTGATAGACCGACCGCGCGCGGTGACCTGGCTCGGTGCGGGTGCGGGACCGGGGCGGCTGGCCCATGTGCTGGCGCCTACCTGGGTGGGTGCCACCATGGAACGGGTCACGCGCTGGGCACTGCGCCGTGCCAAGCCCGCGGCGCGCTCCGATGGCAACCTTTTCTCGCCCTCGCGAGACACCGCTATCGACGGGGGTCAGCGCGACGCTACCCACAGTGCAGCCGCCAACCTCGTGGCGCTTGGCCTAGTAGGTCTGGCCATCGGTCTTTGGGTTGGAAGTCAGCGATCCGAACGGCAACGGACGACCGGGCGCTGAGCTTCGGCACCGGCTCACGCACGCAAGCACCTTTTCTTGGCTGAGCTGCGGGTTGCTAGCCTACTCCCCCAAGCCCTGTTCAAGCCGCTGCACCACGGACTCCCGAAATCGCTGCAGCTGGGTGGCTACCCGGGCCTGCAACTCTAGCGCCACGTCTTCGGACATGGGCTCTGTACGCCGGGAACTCGTGCGCGCCATGTCGATGGCGCCTTCCATGAACTCCTCGAAGGCCTCGGGCTGGTTCAGGAACTGCTGCGCATACAGCATCTCCAGCAGGTAGCGCTGAGCGGAAAGTCTGGCGCTTTGCTCCATCAGCTCCGTGTGAAAGGGTTCGGCCAAGCGGTCAAAAAGTTCTGCCATGCGCTCTGGCAGCTCGTCTTTCGGCGTCGTCATGTCGGTCTCTCCCAGGCTTGGTTATTAGAAAGGCGTAAGGGTTTCGCCTTCACTACTACACAGGGTAGTCGATGGGGAGCGTCCGGTTCGAACACAGGATGTTGTCTGACTTACATCCAGTGCAGGGGGCCCGACCATCGCCTTGTCCAACCAGAAGCTCGTCCTGTCTGCTACTGAGTACACACCATGTTTCTCAAACTAGTTACCGACGCGCCGTATCCGGATGAACGCACCGCCCTGGGAGCGCTCGACGCCGTGCGGATGGTTTGCGCCCTGGGCGGCGTGGAGCCCCTTATGGCTTGGCGAGACCACGTTGCCTTGCAGACTTGGCACGGCCACTGGTCTGCCGATGGCATGGTGTCCGCCGCAGAACGGGAGGGCGCTGCGCTATGGGAGTCGGCCTTGGTCGCCACCCGGCGTGCGCTGAAATTGCCCCTGGGGGCACAGCTCGATATCGAGTTCGTGTTCACACACCGCATGCCTCTGGCCGAGCAACATGGCCCGGACCGCTATCTGTGGCGCCGCAACTGGGCTTGCTCGCTGGATGAATGGGCCCGGACGACCTTGACCAAAGTGCATCGCGTGTAGCTGCAATGTGCCGTGCATGACTGAAGTATGCCCCCCCTCGATTGGCGGGGCTTACCGCGGTCTCATCAGCGGCAGATCTACGAAGAAATCAAGAGCCGTGCAGCGGCGAAAAGGAGGTACTGCAAGCAAAGATATGGTGCGTTTTTGTTGAAGGTTCAGCTGATTTCCATCGACATATTCTCAAAAACATGGCGCATAGCCAAAGCAACTATGAGCAACCTTACTCACCCCAACAGCAAGCGCGGCCTCGATTTCGCACATGTGGCTTTGAATCTGGCCACGCAATGGCAGGGCCCTGTCATCATCAAGGTAAGAAGCTATCGGGCCCTGGTTCTAAGCGGCCTGGAAACCTTCAGGGCAGATGCGCTCGAGGTTCCGCAAGCGACCGGCTTCATCGAACTGATCGGTCCGCGCTCAGGCACCGCCGCGACATCTCTCCTCGTCGGATTCTCAAACCAGGACCAAGGGCCGATCGGCACTTTCGAGCTTCGCAGCAACGAAGCAGTGGGAACCTTGATCCTGCCGGGGAAGCACTTCACTTCCTGGCTGGAAATTGCCAAGGCCCCCAATGCCCACTTCCGAATAGGCGGAGATGGCCAGCGCAATGCGTTGGCGTCAGATGCGGCGCTGCTGCACTTCTAAAACGGGAGTGCATAGAAAACACCCGCAACTGTTCGAGAGTGCTGCGCGCACAAGTGAGCGCATTGATCTAGCTGCTACAAGCAATTCGCCCATGGTCGGGAGGGGTGGAGAACCGAAGCTACGCTGTGTGAACTCGGTGGCGCTGGCATCGGATGTCACCTCGACCGTAGCTCCGTGAACGGTCGCAATCGCGCGCACTACGTACAGGCCAAGCCCCAGGTTGGCCCCCACCTGGGCACTAAATGCGTGAGCGCCGCCGAACTCAAGATGGCCAAGCAGCTTGTTGCCGCGATGTCCGGCAAGTGGAATCCGGCGACTTCAAGGACGAGTTCCGCATCCAGGTGATGAAGCACTTGGAGAAGAAAGCCAAGGCTGGCGAGGGCAAGACCGTGGTGAAGCCTGAAGAGGAAGCGCCACAGTCCGGTGACGAGGTGATAGCCCTCACCGCACTGCTCAAGCGCAGCCTGAAGGGCGGCGCCAAAGACGGCGCTAAAGCACCTGCCGAGAAGACTCCCGCGAAGCACGCGGCTGCCTAGCGGGCTCCAGTGAAAGCCGCCCATCGAAGAAAAGCCAGTTCACCAGAGCTACCAGGCCATGGCGCCAGGGCCTCTTTGCACTTCCAGATCATCGCGCCACGTAGGACTCCGCACCCTGTGCGTTGGGCTGGTTCCTGACGAGCCGTGCAAGGGCGCAATTCCACAATGGCTCGTTTCAGGAGTCGTACTATGTCCAACCCCTATCGCCCCCTTGCCGTCGTCACTGGAGCCTCCTCCGGCATCGGTTTCCACCTGGCCCGCAACTGTGCCGAGAACGGCTTCGACCTGGTGATTGCAGCGGACCAGGCGCTGGACCAGGCGGCCAGCGACCTGCGCATGCTGGGGGCCAACGTCGAGGTGGTGCAGGCCGAGCTCGCCAGCCGCCAGGGTGTGGACGCGCTGGTCGAGGCCATCGCCGGACGCCCGGTGGATGCACTGCTGGCCAATGCCGGGCATGGACTGGGCAAGGGCTTTCTGGAGCAGGATTTTGCCGATGTGCAGCATGTCATCGACACCAACATCACCGGCACCCTGTACCTGCTGCACAGGATCGGGCACCCGATGCGCCGGCGCGGCAAGGGGCGCATACTCATCACCGGATCCATCGCCGGCTTCATGCCAGGCAGCTTCCAGGCCGTCTACAACGGCACCAAGGCCTTCATCGACTCGTTCGCCGCGGCACTGCGCAACGAGCTCAAGGACTCCGGCGTCACGGTCACCTGCCTGATGCCGGGCGCCACCGACACCGAATTCTTCGCCCGCGCCGACATGCTGGACACCCAGGTGGGCGCCGATGATGGCAAGGCCGACCCGGCGGATGTGGCCAAGGTCGGCTTTACGGCCATGATGGACGGCGAGGCCGACGTGGTGCACGGACTCAAGAACAAGCTGCAGGCCATCATGGCCAAAGTCACGCCCTCCCAGGTGCTGGCCGAGCAGCACCGCAAGATGGCCGAGCCGGGTTCCGCGCTCAAGGACTGAGGGGCAGGCATTCCATGAACCAGCAAGTCCTGACCCAGGGCGATGGCACCGATGCCCTGGGCTCGATGCCATCGACGAGCAGTCCCTCGTATGCGGACCGCTCGGCACTGCAGACGGCGTTCGACCATTTCGCCTCGCGCGTGACGCGCTGGGCGGGGTCGCCCGGCATCTTCTGCGCGGCGCTGATCACCGTGGCGCTGTGGGCGGCGGCCGGGCCCATTTTCCACTTCTCGGAGAACTGGCAACTGGTGATCAACACCGGCACCACCATCGTCACCTTCCTGATGGTGTTTTTGATCCAGCAGAGCCAGAACAAGGACAGTGTGGCCATCCACCTCAAGCTCAACGAGCTGCTGGCGGCCAACCGCGAGGCGAGCAACCGCATGATCGGCATCGAGGACCTGGACGAACAGGACCTGCGCGACGTGGCCAGCTTCTATGTGCGTCTGGCCGAGCGCGCCAAGGTCGCTGGCTCCAACAAGGAGGTGCACTCCATCGACGAGGAGGGCATGCCGGCCTCGCAGGCCGACAGGGCGCAGGGTGGCCCCCGCACACAGATGGGGCAATGAGCCAGGGCAAGGCGCGCTGTAGCAGCCTGAAACGCCGGTATCCAACCGATTCCATTCACAGGCGTTTTGCCTACATGGGTACGCACCAAAACGGAACACCTCGCGCGTTGCCCGCTGCCTACCCTAGGGGCATCTCAACAGGAGGCAAAAGCCATGACCACCACCGCCTATGAACCGGGCTCCGACCGACTGGTCGCACAACCACTGGAGGGCGAAGTTTCTTTGCGAGACGCAAGCGGCGTGAGCTGGGCAGCCATCCTCGCGGGGGCTGCGGGCGCCGCATCGCTGTCTCTCATCCTGCTGGTACTGGGCACCGGGCTCGGGCTGTCGTCGGTATCACCGTGGGCGCAGTCAGGCATCGCCGCCACCACCTTCGGTATCTCCACCATCCTGTGGATCACGCTCACGCAGATCGCTGCGTCAGGCATGGGCGGCTACCTGGCGGGGCGGCTGCGCGTCAAGTGGCTGGGGGTGCACACCGACGAAACCTATTTCCGCGATACGGCCCACGGCTTTCTGGCCTGGTCCGTGGCCACGCTGGTGACGGCGGCCATGCTGACCTCGGCCATCGGCGCCATCGTGGGCAGCGGGGTGCAGGCGGGTGGGGCCGTGGCGGGTGGCGCAGCCACCACCGCAGCCGCTGCCGGTACGGGGGCCGCCGCTGCAGCTGCCGGTACGGGGGCCGCCGCTGCAGCTGCCGGCCAGGCATCGCAAAGCGACTCGTCGCCGAGCTACCTGGTGGACTCGCTGTTCCGCAAGACCGTGGCGGCGGCCGGTCCGGCTGCAGCCGCATCGGCACCCATTGCAGCGGACGCTACCGCCGCGCCGGCCGCGTCGAGCCCGCAATCTGCATCCACCTCCACCGCCGAAGTGGCGCGCATCTTCGCCAACAGCCTGAGCGCTGGTGCCCCACTGCCCGCAGATGACGTGAAGTATGTCGCCCAGGTAGTGGCCCAGCGCACAGGGATCTCGCAGCAGGACGCTGAAAAGCGCGTGACGGAAACCTACACCAAGGCCCAGGCCAAGCTGGCCGAGGCCAAGGCCAAGGCCACCGAAGCGGCAGACACGGCGCGCAAGGCCTCTGCCTACGGTGCTCTGTGGCTCTTCGTGTCCCTGCTGGTCGGCGCCTTCGTCGCCAGCTTCGCGGCCACCTTCGGCGGTCGCCACCGCGACCTGTAATCCCCGCAATCAACCAACCCCCAAGGAGTTTCCCATGCGCTCTCTGCTCTTGTTGTTCCTCGGTGTCCCCATTCCGATCATCATCCTGATCGCGATCTTCCTTCGCTGACCAGCAAGAGAGCCTTCGGGCTCTCTCCTTTTCTGGCGAAGGTGCCGCTCCTGCAGCATAACGACGTTGATGCGTGTGACAGCGCTGTATCCGCCGCCTCGCCGTGAGCGGTGGGTAATTGGGGCTTTGGTTCCCATGAACGGTCTCAGCCACATCGTCTCTGCAAGAGTGTGGCCGGCTGCAGCATGAAAGACTTCAAGATCCGCTCTCATGAACGAGCATTGCGCCTATCCATCTCACGGACATGATCAAGACGCTTTGGACTTGCGTGTTCCTGTAAAAGGTGAACCCTCATACCAGGATCTTCTACAAGCACGCAGTGACCGAAAACCTTCTCCGGCATCCCGCACTGAAGCATCGCCTCAAGGGGCCGCTGGTCTGCTTGGCTGATTGCGCCAAATTGGTCGAGCACGATTCAGAACGCACCACCGACCCAGCCCTCACTCCTGCACCGCACGTTTTGCCTCCTTGCGCTTCTCATAACCCCGCATCAGTGGCGTGACCGAGACCCCGTGCAACAACATCGATACCACGATCACCGCCAGCGTGATAGCCAGCAGCCGCTGGGCGATGACGGGGTGCAGGTCGTGGGTGATCGCGTACATCAGGTAGTACACCGAGCCGATGCCGCGGATGCCGAACCAGGCGATCAGCCGGCGCTGTGAGCGCCGCATCCGCACGCCCACCAGCCCGGCGTAGACCGACAGCGGCCGAATCACGAACAGCAGCAGCGGCACAAACCACAGCACTTCGGCGCCAAAGTCCACCACGGCGAGCAAAGCACCGACCACCAGCACCACAGCCACTTCGGCAAGGCGTTCGAGCTGGGAGTTGAAACGCGCCACCGACTCCATCAGGTAAGTGGGCAACTCTTCGATGGGCGGCGTCTCTGGCGAGCGCTCGGCGGCCTGCGCATCGTCTTTGGCCTTTTGCTCCTTCTTGGCAGGCTTGGCGTTTTCAACAAGCCCCGGCGCCACCTCTGCCACCGGCTGCGCGGCCACGCGCCGCAGCGCTAGCCCCGCCGCAAACACGGCCAAAAAGCCGTACGCGTGGCACAGCATCGCCACCCCGTAGGCCAGCCCGATGAGGCCCAGCACCATGAACTCATCCGGCCCCAGCGCCTCGCGCCGACGGATGCGCAGGTACAGGATGGCGCGGCCCACGACGGCGCCCAGCGCAAAGCCGATGCCCACGCCGCCCACCACGGCCCAGAGCACGTCCACCGTCCACCAGCGCCAGCCGCCGTCGCCCAGGTCGTGCAGCGACAGCATCCCCAGGCCTAGCATCACTATGGGAAAGGCCGTTCCATCGTTCAGCCCTCCCTCGCCCGTCAGACCAAAACGCAGTCGGTCGCGGTCTTGCGGGTCTGAGACCTGTACGTCCGACGCCAGCACCGGATCGGTGGGCGCCAAAATCCCGCCCAGCAGTACGGCAGCGCCCAGCGGCAAGTTCAACAGCCACACGCCAACGGCCGTAATCGCTCCCACGGTGATCAGCATCGACACCGTGGCCAGCTGCAGCGGAATGCGCCAGCGCGCGTCGCGCAGCGGCAGCTCCAGCTTTAGGCCCACAGTAAACAGCGAGATCAGCACTGCGACTTCGGTCAGGCGCTCGATCAGCCCCGCGTCCTTGATCGGATCGAGCGTGAGCAGCTCCAAGCCCCAGGGGCCGATGCACACGCCCACGCCCAAGTACAGGATGGCCGAGCTGAGCGGAACGCGCGCGATGAAGGAACTGGTCAGCGTCATCACCACGAGCAGAAGACCCACCAGCGCAAAGCTAAGGGCGGGGAGCAGTACTTCGTTCATTGGCTGCACGCAGCCTGTGGGCCGGCACCGAGGGCCTTGAAAAGCGGGCTGCGGAGTCCGGCGGGAACGTAAAGGGCGACACAGTCGCTCCAGCTCGCTGCCGCGACGTGGGGATTGTGTGGGTTCGGGGTTGAGTGCATATGCAAGATTGAAAGCCGTACAGCCCCATGGATGCCAGCGTGGGTCGCACTTGCATGTCAGAACGCGCCGCGAATTAGGCGTGCTGTAGCCGGATGCCAAGATCCGGTATTTTCCTGGCAAGTTACAGGGTCGCGCACGATCTCTTACCACGAAGGCTCTGCGCTCGTAAACTCCTGCGTAGGGCTCCATACCCCGTATGAAGCCTACACGCGTGTGCGGCGATGGACCACAACAGTGCGAGGGGTTCAGCTCAGGTTTGAAACGCTCTAGCTGGTGAAGACTACTGTTGGCGAGTCTCCACATTTCATGCGTCCACTGCTTATACCGTGTCGAATATCCATTTACCTCTCACGCCACGCCAGTAAATGCGGCAGCGGATCGACGAGTTTGACTGGTCGGCGACTCCGCTGGGGCCGTATGCCTCCTGGTCTCCAGTTCTTGTTGCCATGCTGGAGTTAGTGCTCAGTTCCCGCCAACCCATGTTTCTGGCCTGGGGGCAAGAACAGACATGGATCCACAACGATGCGTTCATCTCGATAGCCGGCAGCAAACACCCACGGGCTTTGGGTATGCCTGCGCGGAAGGTCTGGGCTGAAGCCTGGGCAGACCTGGGCCCGCACTTCGAGCGTGTGCTTGTAGGTGAGTCAATTGCGCTCAGGGGATTCCATGTGGGGCTTGACCGCCAGGGCACGGTGGAAAACGCGGTGTTCGATTTTTCATACACCCCGGTGCGCTCTGAAGCGGGCGGGGCAGTGGCCGGGCTCTTCGGCGTTTGCATCGAAACCACCGCACAAGAGGAGTCGCAAAAACGGCAGCTCGCTATGGCCGACCGGGAGCGAACACGAATCCTGGATATGAGCCGCGATCTTTTCGCGGTGGCTTCATTTGAGGGACGGCTGCTGTCCATCAATCCGTCGTGGAGCCGCCAACTCGGGCGTTCTGAGGCTGAGCTTTTGGCGACGCCGTTCGCTCAAATCATCCATCCTGACGATCTGCAGGAGACCGCTAGCGTCATTGAAGCACTGGTGGCAGGTCGCCCTGTCCACCATTTCAAAGTTCGCTTGCTCAAGGCCGACGGTGTCCCCATCTCCTATGCTTGGTCGGCAGTGCCGGAGTTGGATCCACCGAACGGCACTTTCTATACCGTAGGTCGCGACATTACCGATGAGCGAGCTGCTCTGGCCGAACTTCTAGCTGCCCGGGATGCCCTGCGACAATCTCAAAAAATGGAGGCCGTGGGGCAGCTTACTGGTGGCATCGCCCATGACTTCAACAATTTGCTAGGCGGCGTCAGCGCAAGCTTGCAGGTTTTGCAGAAGCGCCTGGATGCGGGCAAGTTGGATGACGCCCGGCGTTACATCGACCTTGGGATGAAGTCCGTAAGAAAAGCTGCATCGCTCACCCAGCGGCTGCTCGCCTTTTCAAGGCGACAGACCCTCGATCCGAAGCCCATCTACATCAACCAACTCGTCTCCGGCGTAGTCGAGATGATTCAAAGGACTCTGGGACCAGCCCTCGAAGTGGAAACCCACTTTGCGGCAGAGGCATGGGCGTCGATGATCGACGCGTCGCAGCTGGAAAACTCACTGCTGAATCTGTGCATCAATGCACGTGATGCCATGCCAGACGGTGGGCGTTTGCTCATAAAGACATCAAACGAGGTGCTCGATTCGCGACGTGCCCGCGAGCTCGATCTCCAGGCAGGGAGCTACGTAGGCTTGCAGGTGCGTGACACGGGATACGGCATGGATGCAGATGTGAAGACACGTGCGTTCGATCCGTTCTTCACCACCAAGCCGCTGGGACAGGGTACAGGCTTGGGACTTTCAATGGTGTATGGGTTCGTCCGCCAATCGGGTGGACAGGTCGTGATCGAATCGGAGGTGGGTGTAGGCACTACGGTATCTATCTACCTGCCCAGGTACAGGGGCGCGGTTGAAGCGGATGAAGAAGACATACCTGTCGAGCTAATGGTACAAAGCTCGGGAGAAATGGTACTCGTGGTCGAGGACGAGCCGACGATCCGGACGCTGGTGCTGGAAACACTCAAGGACGCTGGATACAACGCCCTGGGTGCGCAGGATGGCACCGAAGGCTTGCACATATTCAAATCGGTGGCGGGAATACAGTTGCTGGTGACCGACGTCGGTCTGCCGGGAGGAATGAATGGGCGTCAGGTCGCTGACATGGCACGCACCACGCGGCCCGATCTGCCCATACTGTTCATCACCGGCTATGCGGACAAGGCGACAGTGGGAAATGGCCTGCTTCCGCAAGGCATGGAGGTGATGACCAAGCCTTTCGAGTTGGAGACGCTCGTTGGCAAGGTGCGCGAGATGCTTGATCTGAAGTAGCGAACGCCAAGGCGGACTTCTGGCAACCCAGTGGCGCTGCTACGTTGCGCGGCGGTTTGCCCCAGGTGCAACGGATCAACACACACCCGCCGCGGGGTTACCCTTTGCCTAGGCGATGGGTTGTGAACTCCATGAGGTCATCAAGCAGAGCCTTCATCTGGGCCACGCTGCGAAGGACGACCGGCGCGTGGCGTACGTCGCCCGGCCACTTGCGCAGCTCCACCGTGGCTGCGCCCGCTATCGTGCTGAGGGGCCCCCGTAGGTCATGCCCCAGTACTCCCAGGAAAAGGTCGCGTGCCTTGTTCAGTTCTGCAATGAACACTTCGACGGACTCAGCAAGTGCCTGGTCAACTGCCTCATCGAACCGAATCACCTCGTCTATATCCTGCAGCTGCGCCCCTCGGCCCGATGCGCGCCAGAGCCTCAAAACCGTGGCCCTCAGTGCACGGTATTCAGCCACCATCTGACCCACTTCGAACCCCTGTCGCTCACGCTGCCGTGCATGGCTTCGAGAGGGCACTCCCGCCGAGGTGGAGGCCAGTTGGCTCTTTCCTTCAGACTTTCTGCGCCGTTCTTCCTCATCCTGAGGCAATTCCATGTTGCGCACCAGCTCTTCCAGGATTTTCTTGCCGTGGTCTTCCAGCCCGACATCGTCAAGGTCCTGCGCAGCGGGGCAACTGATTGCGCGCAAAATCGATCCACGCATTCAGGATGGCGGTGTGGTTCTCGGTGATAAATTCTGCAAGTCGCATAACGCGTTGTCCCTGGCTACACCTAACCGATAGATGGTGCGATGGCCTACGAAACGCGTGAGAAAGCACCTACGTGGGCAAATAGGGGCGGATCGCAAAATTTTGACCACCCGGGATCCCCGCGCGTGGAGAAGATCAGCATGGCAACTGGAAGCCGCACCCTCTGGAAAGGTGCCATCACCTTCGGTCTCGTCCACATCCCGGTGGGCCTGCACACAGCCGCCACCAGCGAGGGCGTGGACTTCGACTGGCTGGACAAGCGCACCATGGATCCGGTTGGCTACAAGCGCATCAACAAGCGAACGGGCAAGGAAATCGACAAGGACAACATCGTCAAGGGCGTGGAATACGAGAACGGCAAGTACGTCATCATCAGCCCCGAAGAAGTCGAAGCGGTGTTCCCCAAGACCACGCAGACGATTGAGATCGAGCGCTTCATCGACGCCAACGAGATGCCTTTCATCTTCCTGGAGCGGCCGTACTTCGTGGCGCCGGTCAACAAGAGCGACAAGGTATATGCGCTGCTGCGTGAGACGCTGATCTCCACCGGCAAGATCGGCCTGGCCAAAGTCGTCATCGCCACGAAGCAGCACCTGGCCGCGCTGGTGCCTTCGGGCCCGGCACTCGTACTCAATCTGCTGCGCTGGGGCGACGAGGTCAAGGGCCTCGACTCCCTGGAACTGCCGCCTGCCGGCGCAAAGAGCGTGAGTGCCGCCGACCTCAAGATGGCCAAGCAACTCGTCGCCGAGATGTCCGGCAAATGGCACCCCGACGACTTCAGGGACGAGTTCCGCATCCAGGTGATGAAGCTCGTCGAGAAGAAGGCCAAGGCCGGGGAAGGCAAGACCGTGGTGGAGCCCGAAGAGGAAGCGCCACAGTCTGGTGGCGAGGTGATCGACCTGACCGCGCTGCTCAAGCGCAGCCTGAAGGGCGGCGCCAAGGAAGATGCGAAGTCCCCTGCCAAGAAGGCCCCCGCGAAGAAAGCAGCTGCCAAGAAGGCACCAGCGAAAGCCGCCCCTCAAAGAAAAGCCGCCTGACGGCCAGAGATCACCAACCCAAAGGAGACGACCATGTCCGATGACAAGACAAAGACCGGGGGCCAGGACCGCACCCGCATCAGCCTGAGCGAAGACTACGAAGTGCGCGACTGGGCCAAGAAGTTCGGTGTGACCGCCGACGAGCTCAAGGCCGCGGTGAAGGCTGTGGGCAACGACGCCAAGGCAGTCGAAGCGCACCTGAAGGGCAGCCGGTGAGCATGCGGTGCGCGTTGCGACCTGGAACATCAACCACGTCAACAAGCGCATAGACCTGCTTGTCGATTGGCTGCGGCGCACGCAGCCAGACGTGGTGGCGCTACAGGAACTCAAATGCCCCACAGCGCAGTTCCCCACCGCAGCCATCGAAGCGGCGGGTTACAGCGCCGTGGTGGTGGGCCAACGCGCCTGGAACGGTGTGGCCCTGCTGTCTCGCGGGCAGGAGCCCTTGCCGGTGATCACCACACTGCCCGGCGACACGGCGGACAAGGAGGCACGCTACTTAGAAGCCGCCATCAACGGCGTACTCTACGCCTGCCTGTACCTCCCCAACGGCAACCCGCAGCCCGGCCCCAAATTCGACTACAAGTTGCGCTGGTTCGAGCGCCTGCGGCTGCGCACGCAGGAGCTGTGGAATTGTGGCTACCCCGTGGTGCTGCTGGGTGACTGGAACGTTGTGCCGACCGATGCCGACATCTACAAGCCCGACACCTGGCGCGACAACGCGCTGCTGCAGCCAGAGCCTCGTGCGGTATACGCCTCCATCTTGGCCCAGGGCTGGACCGATGCCCTCGCACAGGTGCACAAGAAGGGGGTGCCCTTCACCTTCTGGGACTATCGCCGCAAGCGCTGGGAGCGGAATGCCGGCCTGCGCATCGACCATATCCTGGCAGGGCCAATGCTCAAGGTGGTGGACGCCGGTGTAGACCGCGACGAACGTGGTCGGGAAGGCGCCAGCGACCACGCCCCCGTGTGGGCTGAACTGGCGGTGCAGAAGAAGGCTCCCGCACGCCGCAAGACCTTAGCGGCAGCCAGCCCGGCGCCAGCGAAGATGTCAAAGGCCCCGCCGGCATCGGCGCCGGACACCCCCCTCGCCAAATACAACGCGAAGCGCGACTTCAGCAAGACCGCAGAGCCTGCAGGTGTGCACAAGCCCACTAGGCGCGGCAAGAAGGCAGTCCCATCGGATGCGCTGCACTTCGTCATCCAGAAGCACTGGGCCTCGCGCCTGCACTACGACTTCCGGCTGGAGCTCGATGGCGTCATGGTCAGTTGGGCCGTGCCTAAGGGGCCATCGTACGATCCGGCCGCCAAGTCCATGGCGATCCACGTCGAAGACCACCCGATCGACTACAACACCTTTGAAGGCTCCATACCCAAGGGCGAGTACGGCGCGGGTAAGGTCATCGTATGGGACCGCGGCACATGGGATCCCGTGGGTGATCCGCGCGACGGCTTGGCCAAGGGCAAGGTGATGTTCAAGCTGCACGGCCAGAAGCTGGCCGGGTTGTGGGAGCTGGTGCGCATCTCCAAGCCCGGCGAGAAAAAGCAGGACCAGTGGATGCTGTTCAAGAAGCGCGGCGACGCATGGGCAAGGCCAGGCACCGAGTACGACGTGATCACCGCGCTGCCTGATAGCGTGGTGGACAAGCCCCTTGGATTGATCGAGGAGCGGGAGCCGAGGGAAGCTACAGCACCCCGGCGCAAAAGCGCAGCGGACACCGACACCGCACTCAAGGCGGCCCGAAAAGCCAAGCTGCCCGCCAAGCTTGCGCCTCAACTCGCCACTCTTGTGTCCTCCGTACCAGAAGGGGACTGGGTCATCGAGACCAAGTTCGACGGCTACCGTGTAATGGCCCGCATCGACGGCGACGACGACGACGTGCGCATCTTCACGCGCAACGGCAATGACTGGACCGACAGGCTGCGCCCCATCGCCGATGCTGTTGCCCAGCTGGGCCTGACCAGCGCCTGGCTGGATGGCGAAATTGCCGTGCTCAACGACGCCGGTATTCCGGACTTCAACCGCCTGCAGAACGCCATAGACAGCGCCCAGGTTACCGACATCGTGCTGTTTGTGTTCGACGTGCCCTTCCTCGGCGACATGGACCTGCGCGCTGTGCCGCTCGCAGCGAGAAGGGCCGTGCTCAAAGAGCTCTTTGACGAGCGTGAGAGCGATACCGTGCGCTTCAGCCAGTCGTTCGACGTGGCGCCTGTTCAGTTACTGGGAGCTGCCTGCCAAATGGGCTTGGAAGGCGTGATGGCCAAGCGCGCAGACGCACCCTATGTGTCAGGTCGCACCGATACCTGGGTCAAACTCAAATGCCAGCATCGTCAGGAATTCGTGGTGTTGGGCTTCACCGAACGCGCAAACGCCACCAAGGAGGTGGGCAGCCTGCTCCTGGGGTACCACGATGACGGGCAGTTGCGCCATGCGGGTTCGGTTGGTACGGGCTGGGATTCGGCTGCGGGAAGGGAGCTGCACACCCGCCTGTCCAAACTGGAGGTGAAAACGCCGCCGGTGAGTGCGGCTGAGGTCAAGCCGGGACGCTGGTCCAAGCGCAGGGCCGGGAGCGAGAGGTGGGTGAGGCCGACCATGGTGGTGGAGGTCGCCTTCGGCGAGTGGACGCCCGACCAGCATATCCGCCATGCGGTCTTCCGAGGCATCCGCACGGACAAGCCAGCCAGCGAGATCGTTCGGGAGCGAGCCAAGGCGGCGCCCGCAAACGCAGGCTCCATCGCGGCCGCCACGCCAAAAACGAAGTCGAAGGCCAATAGCCTGAAGATCAGCAACCCGGAGCGTGTCATCGATCCCACGACCGGGCTGCGCAAGATCGACCTGGTGCGCTACTACGAGAGCATTGCCGAACGGATGCTGCCGCACTTGAAAAACCGGCCGGTGTCGCTGGTGCGCGCGCCCACCGGCATCACCGGAGAGTTGTTCTTCCAGAAGCATTCCGAAAGCAAGATGCCCGGCGTCAAGGACCTGGACCCTGCCCTGTGGCCTGAGCATGCAGCGTTGTTGGCGGTCGATTCAGCGCAAGGGCTGATCTCCGCGGCGCAGATGAATGCCGTGGAGTTTCACACCTGGAACTCGAAGATCGCGCGGATCAACCAGCCGAACCGGTTCATCCTCGACCTGGACCCGGGCGAAGGCGTGACTTGGCCCATGCTGCAGGAGGCGGCCGAACTCACGCGGGTGATGCTGACCGAGCTGGGGCTGGAGAGCTGGCTCAAGACCAGCGGGGGCAAAGGCCTGCACGTCGTGGTCCCTATCACCCCGAAGCTCGAGTTCGATGAGGTGAAGGCGTTCTCTCAGGCCGTGGTCAAGCACATGGCCAAGGTCATCCCGTCCAAGTTCGTGGCCGTCATGGGCGGCAAGAACAGGGTGGGCAAGATCTTCATCGACTACCTGCGCAACGGGCACGGGCAAACGACGGCGTGCGCGTTCTCGGCGCGGTCACGGCCAGGCATGGGTGTCTCAATGCCGGTGGCCTGGGAGCAGATCAGGGAGCTCAAGGGCGGGGCGCAGTGGACCATCGCGACCGCCCGTGAATACCTGAGCTTCCAGCAGGAGGACCCTTGGCTTGACTACTGGAAGAAGAAGCAGGCCATCACCCGCGCATCCCAGATCCTCAGTAAAACCATCCCCGACTTGAAACGATCATGACAAGCCCTTCATCGACATCGAAGATCCGCTCTGGCGGTTGCCATTGCGGCGAAGTGCGTTACGAGCTGCAGGGAGACGTGGCCAATGCCACTTTATGCCACTGCACGCTGTGCCGCGCGACAACGGGGGCGCCGGTGGTCGCCTGGTGCAGTGTTGAGGCGATGAATTTTCGGTTCACGCAAGGCTTCCCGCGCAACTACCGGTCAACGCCGCGTGGCATGCGCA
The DNA here is from genome assembly GCF_964253575.1 of Acidovorax sp. LjRoot118. Lineage (NCBI taxonomy): Bacteria > Pseudomonadati > Pseudomonadota > Betaproteobacteria > Burkholderiales > Comamonadaceae > Acidovorax > Acidovorax sp. LjRoot118. The sequence goes on along the minus strand of NZ_CAXURB020000001.1, from coordinate 4,672,863 downwards.
CCTTCTGCGCCAAGTGCCGCACACAACTGACTTTTCGTGAGGATGGGGAGACGTGCATTGACGTCACGACAGCCAGCTTGGACGATCCGAACGCAGAAGCCGTTTCCCCCCGAGACCAAACCTACGCGCGAAGCCAACTTTCCTGGATGGGTAGCGCGCATGCATTGCCTTACTTCAGCACCACAAGGCAACATGAACGATGAGCGAGATTCATCCAGTCCGACAGGCATTCAACTGCAGTCTCAATGCCTAGCCCGACGAAAGGCTGTACCGAGGAACGATGCATCCGGGTCCGCGAGCTCCGGCGTTCCGGTCTGACGTTCAGAACCGACCGATGTGCTACTGCAAGGGTCGGGTCTGACAATTTTAATGACGCCCGCGAATTGGAGAACGAGCTGCGTCTGACGAACCTCTACGCGTGGAGATCCGATTTGCGGCGCTGGCCTGCTTGCGCCGCCGGGAGCTAATTTTGCTTGCCGGCTTCGTCCCCGTGGGCACGAATGGTGATCGGACTGGCCCTGCGCTGCGCAATGCGGCGCTGACGATACCCTCGCTACTCGCCCGCGGCACCTCACAACGCTGTTGATTGCAAATCTGCCCTTGAAGGGCAAGGCTGCTTTGCAGGCATGCGCCGCACCATGACATCTGCTGAAGGAGCCGTCCGACATGAAGCCCAGAAGGCAAACGTTAGCGTTGCTTCCATCACACGCAGGAGGCCGAAATGGCGACCGAACAGAACCATGCCACTACTTCTCGCAACTTGGCCGGCGAGTTTCCCCAACCTGTTTCGCCATGGGAGAACCGTGGGCTACTTTGGGCCGAAGTGGTGGCGACGGCAGCTTTTGCCACATGGCTGCTCATAGGTGGATTGGTTCCTGAGGAAATTGCCCGGGTTGAGGCGGGGGCCCGGGCGCAGACAGCGCCGTCAGCCATCTCGATTTCAGTCGCCGCAACCGAGGTGAAACCATGACCGGTTTTAACCGTTTGCTCGTAGCGCGAGGTGTCCGGCGATGATTGCGGTTGTCGTTCCCGCTCACAACGAAGAAGAACACATTGCGCAATGTCTGCGCTCCCTTACTGTGGCAGCTCTATGCCCCACCTTGGCGACCGAGCCGGTGATCGTCATAGTAGTGCTCGACGACTGCTCTGATGGCACTGCGCGCATTGCCCGAGGGTTCGCGCGTGTGCGGACCTTACAAAGTAGGGCTCGAAATGTTGGCGCGGCTCGTGCAATTGGAGCGCAAGCGGCACTGGCTGCAGGGGCGCGATGGCTTGCCTTCACCGATGCGGACAGCGAGGTAGCGCCCGATTGGATCAGTCAGCAGCTCGGGTTGCAGGCAGACGCCGTTTGTGGAACGGTCCAGGTGCGCGACTGGGGCGCTCACAGCGATGAGGTGCGCGCACGTTTCCAATCGTTTTACCAGGACTGCGATGGCCATCGACATATCCACGGCGCCAATCTAGGCATCACGGCCGACGCCTATCACCTGTCCGGCGGTTTCCTACCACTGGCCACGGGCGAGGATGTAGCCCTGGTACACCGCCTGCTGGAGCGGGGTCTGTCGATCGCGTGGACTGCCGCAGCGCGCGTGACCACCAGCTCTCGAAAGCATTTTCGGGCACCTGGAGGCTTTGGCGCCACGCTAATGCAACTGAGCGGTGCCCTGGTGACGCCGTCTGCATCCTGAACTTCGAGGGACATTTCAACCATGGATGACTGGCTTGACTGGGTACAGTGGCCCGCTTTCTTGGCATCGGTGCTGGCTGCATGGCTGGTCGGTTCCAACGACGCCAGTCGCCGCAACGTCGGGTTCTGGGTGTTCCTTGCGAGCAATGTCCTGTGGATGGCTTGGGGCCTTTATACCCATGCCATGGCGCTCATTGCGCTACAGGTGTGTCTGGCTTTCATGAACATCCGGGGACTGTTCAAAACCGAAGACAAAAAAGATGACGAGGGCTAGCCGCCACCTCCTGCCAACCTACCACGACATTCGGCCGCTGAGCGTGAGGAGTTCAGGGACGGTGCCTTGCGACGAAGGTTGCGGATGCAAAAGGGCTCAGTAAAATCAATGCCAGGCGCTTTACTCCATCCCTCGGCTACGCAGGTCTGTTCGGGCTGGGCGCAGAAAGCGCGGCGCGGCCATATCCGGTGATCTCGCGAACGATCGCTGAGCCCGCCTTGCCCACTTCGGGTAGATCTGCAACGACCATGTCGGCCGCTGCCAGCACCCTCAGCTTGTCGATTTGTGCCAAGTCGCTCACTTCCAGCGGGAGCGACCCGCGAGAGATTTCGCGCAAGTATTCCAGCGGCATACCATCACCCCCGAAGAGTTCTCAGGCATCGCATGGTAGCAAAAAGGACAATTCGAAAATGGCGATGAAATGCGCGCACGAGGGAGTGCCATCAGCCATGACGGGATTTGGAAGAACGCCACGTAAGGCGCCCGGGCAAGGCACCGGGCAGGATGACTTACTACTACTCGCGACGACCCTCTCTTTGGGCTACGCTCTGCCGCGCGCTTGACCAGATTTCCAGGCAGAAGTCCGCATCGCGCCACTGGGCCAAACGCGGCATCTGAAGGTGTCCGTGCATGATCTCGTGCACGCGCGCCCCGCCCAACGGGAAGCTGTCGAATGGATGTAGCCAGTGACAGGAAGCAACGGTGGCAGCCGAGCCAGAAGCGAGCAGAGTGGCGCGGCATCGCTGCGCTAGACGCTCGATATCGGTCTCTTGGAGGTAGTACAGGAACTCGCCGAGCACGATCAGTTCGAAGCGCCCCTCAGGCCATTGGTTAGGCACCCAGCCTTGTGCGACCTGGGCGTGGGCGAAGGGCTTGAGCCGGTTGGCCGTGTACTCCACTGCTCGCACTGCTCCGTCCCAGGCCAGAAGCCGGTCGCAGCGCTGCGCCAAAAACTCGGAAACAAAACCGCCAGCGCAGCCCGGTTCGAAAATGGACTCGTATCGCGCATGCGGCAAGCTGGCCAACAACAGGTCGCGCTTGCGAGCCTCGTACCAGCTACCCTCGAAATGCCAGGGGTCCGGGCCCCGGGCGAACAGCGGATCGAAGAAGTTTTGCGGGGCGGGTGCAGTCATAGCACAAAGAAGTATTCGGTGTTCCAGCTCGCGCGGTCAACGATCTCCGGGTCCAGCACTGCGGGCAGGCTGGGCGAGCGGGGCATGAGCTGCGAGCGGTGGCAGGCCAGTGCGTGGAGCTTGCGCGCATGCGAGTCTCCATCAATTCCCACGCCAGCGAGGCGGGTCCAGTCCACCTGCGGATCCCAGGGCTCGGCCCAGTGCCACATCCACACCGGCGCCTCCAGCAGCGCGGCACCTTTGGCCTGGCAGGCTGCAGCGCAGGCACGGCCACAAGCTTCGTGGTCCGGGTGTCCGTCCAGGCGCCAAGTGGTCACGACCACATCCGATGGCTGCACCAAGTCAGCCAATCGGGCTTGCAGGTTGCCGGCTTCCCCGGTAAGCCCGCCGTCGGGCAAGCCCAGGCGTAGCACGGACTCGGTCGAAACGCCGAGGAGCTGCAGGCCGGCGGCGCTTTCGTGTCTGCGCTGCCGGGCCAAAGCCCCTGCATCGTTACCGTCCGCAGCGCGATGGCTGCCCTCGCCATCTGTCACCGCCACCACCAAGCAGGCGCCCCCGCGGGCCACATGGCTGTGCAGCAGGGCACCGCAGGCAAGAATCTCATCGTCGGGGTGGGGTGCCACCACTATCAAGCGCTGCCATTTGCCCACCAACTCGCTGGTGGACAATCGAGGGATTCGTTCCTCCCGCAGCCAGGACTCCCAGAACCGCGTGTCCACGCACGGCTCGCTGATGAGGCGAGTGGCCGGGGGGAGGCCCTCGGCTGCAGCGGGATGGTTCAGAGTGCCCATGGGTAGTTCTCTTGCGCCAGCACTGCGCTGGCAAGGGCCGCATCGTCGCGGTATCCGTGACTCTGGCGAATGAAAACCGGCAGGTCTGCCGCAGCGCGTGCAAACGCCGCGTCGCGGCAGTAGGGCGTTGCGCCCAGCGCGCGCCCGGCTTCCTCCAGCACGCAGTGGGCCGCAGCCTCTGCTGCTTGGCGTACACGCAGTGCCGTGGCCATGGCCTCCGCGTGCGGGTTCGCATCGATCCAGGCGGCGCTCTCGCGCAGCAGCGCGGCCATACCTGCCAACACCCGATCCACCTTGCCGAAGGCTGCAGCGCGGTATGCGAAAGCCGGGTGCTCGGACGACTGACCGCGCATACCGCGATATAGGGAGTCGGCCACGGCCAGCGTGCCGCCATACCAGCAGGCGGCAATGCCTGCACCCCCATGCCAGAAGCCGGGCCTGCGCAGGTAATCTCCAGGCGCGCCCACCAGTGTGGCAGGCGTGGCATCGAACGCCACCTCCGCGCTCAGCGTGTCGGCCATGCCCACGGCCTGCCAGGCGCCGGTGTTCATGCGGATGCTGGCGTGGCCGAGTTCGACGGCGACCAACTGGCTCTGGTCCAGCCCCGGCAGCCATGCGGTCAGCAGGGCGTGGCTGACCCCCTGTGCACCGGAGCACCAGGCCTTAGCGCCGGACAGTTTGGCCAGACCGCTGTCGCCTTGTGGCAGAACTTGCACCCGCTGTCCGGGGACCTCGGCCGCCCAAACCGCCCAAGTCTCGTTGGTCTCGCCTCGATCATGGCCTAGCTCTAGCAGAATGGCCAGTGCATCGCAGTGCCCCTCATACAGCTTCGCTAGTGACAGGCTGTGCTGCGCCACGTGACTCAGCGCCTGCCAGCGCTGCAGCGTCGAACCCGCGCCCGGTCGGGGCAAGCGAGCGAAGCCCATGCCGACCAGTTGCCGAAGCTGTGTGGCAACGGACAGTGCTGCCATACCGGGCAAGGCCTGGGCGAGTGAGGACACGGCGGCGAGCGCATAAGGGTGGGCACGGCGGTCAGGGATGGGCATGCGGGCAAGAGTCGATCTGTTGCTGATTCCGCTCAATTTGGCGGTACGACACTCGTTACCCGGTCAGCAAGCGGCGCCCACTTCTGTGGGACAGACCCCTGACCGCTCGCGCGCAGAGCAAGCGCCTATCCCCATACCTACCGAGTCGAACCCGAAGAGGATGGGATTTGGAGTCGGGCCTCCTCATGGGAGCAAAAGGGCGCGTCCCAGGAGCACGCCTCAGTGGCGCTCGTTGCTTTTCAAGTTCGAACCGACTTCCGTTCAAGTTGCTCTTCCACACCCCGCCGGCGGCAAAGTGGGTCGAGTGGGCCGTCATTCGCTTTGCAGTTTTTCCTACACACTTGTGCAGTCCTTCATTCCATGATCGTCGCTGTAGCGTTATGGAGGTTCTTCATGTTCTTCTCCCCGCATTCCACTTTTCGCGCGGCGACCTTCATCGGTGCCGGCTTATCCATGGTCGCCTACGGCGCATCGGCTTCCGTCGGGCTGACAGAGCCAGCAGAAGCGTTTGCTGGGGAGGAGGCGGGTTCTCAGAGGCAACCGATCAAAGTTGGCCCCGAAGGCGACCTAGCTCAATGCTTGGGGCACCGGCTGGAGGTCCATCTGTTCAAGGGATGCTGAACGATCGCATGGTAACGGCTACTTCGACCAGCCCTGAATAACGCTCAACATCATGAATGATCACCGCGTTGCCCGGTTGGTAGACCTGGGCAATTTCCTGAAGTCAAGGCACTACGAATTCACTACTCCCACGCCATTGACGCACCATCGCGTGCTGCGCAATCGCGTTGAAAAAGCTGCGCGAGATTTGCGTGACATATTCGGCTGGAATTTGCCGTTCGATGGCGCGTTGCTGCCACTGCCATTGCGTGACAAGCTTGTCAGCGAAGGACTCACTCAACAGCAGGATACGGGCATGTACCAAAGCATGGTGCGCGTGAGCAGCTTGGGCGGTGAGCTATACGCCCATTCGCGGTTCCCTACCTCGGAGGCGGATGCCGTTTTCTTTGGCCCCGATACCTACCGTTTTGCGGCACTGATTGCTCAAGAGCTGGCTGCCCACCCGTTGGGAGCGTACGGTCGCATCTTGGACATGGGCTGCGGTGGCGGGCCTGGCGGCATTGTTGCGGCGCGCTCTGCAGGCGGCAGTGTTGATGAATTGGTGCTTGCCGACATCAATCCTGAGGCCTTGGCGCTGGCCAAAGCCAACGCACGCCTTGCACAGGTGGAGTTCTGCACCTTCGTCCAGTCTGACCTGTTCCAAGGCATCACGGGCGACTTCGATCTGATCGTCTCCAACCCGCCGTACCTGGTCGATGCAGACAAGCGCACCTACCGGCATGGCGGCGGCAATTTCGGCGAAGGACTGTCGCAGCGCATTCTGGAGCAATCTATCGCTCACCTCAGGCCTGGCGGTCGCCTTATCCTCTACACCGGCAGTGCCGTGGTGCAGGGGGTAGACGCGTTTTCCGAATGGGCCGCCGGCATTGCAGCACGCACGGGCTGTGCATTCACGCGCCGCGAGATCGATCCCGATGTCTTTGGCGAAGAACTCGACCGGCCGGAGTACGCAGGGGTGGACCGCATCGCCGCCATCGGGCTCGTGGTGCAAAGGCGGCCGGCGTGAGGATTCTGGGCATCGGTGACTGCAACGACTTGGCTGCCATGTACGGCGGCATGCAGGCACGCGGCCACGAGGTGCGGGTGTTCGTGCGCGACCCGGCCAGCCACGGCGTGTTTGCCGGCATGCTCACGCGCACCCATGATTGGCAAAGGGAGCTGGGCTGGATCAGGGAGGCAGGGCCCGAGGGCCTGATCCTCTTCGAGACGGCGGACCAGGGCGCTCAGCAGGATGCATTGCGCAGGGACGGCTTTCAGGTCATCGGCGGCAGCGCCCTGGGCGACCGGCTGGAGGCCGAGCGCGAGTATGGCCAGGCCGTGCTGCGCGAGGCGGGCCTCTGCACCGCGGCCAGCCACTCGTTTACCAGCTACCGTGAGGCCTCGGACTTCATCACCTCGCGGCGGCAGCGCTACGTGCTCAAGTTCAACGGCGCCAACAGCCCGCGCACGCGCAACTACATCGCGCAGAAGGGCGACAGCAGCGACCTGGCCGCGCTGCTCCATTTTTACAGCGCGCACGAGGCACCCTTACCGTCCCCGGACTTCGTGCTCATGGAGTACATCGATGGCATCGAGATCGGTGTCGGCGGGTATTTCAACGGCGCGGATTTCCTGGAAACCGCGTGCATCGACTTCGAGCACAAGCGATTCTTTCCGGGTGAGTTGGGCGAGCTGACAGGCGAGATGGGTACCGTGGTCAGCTATGCCGGCAGCGGCAGGCTGCGAGACCAGGTGCTCAAGCCCCTGGCAGGCGTGCTGCGCGATGGCGGCTACTGCGGCTACATCAACGTGAACCTGATGGCCAATGCAGACAGCCTCTGGCCGCTGGAGTTCACCAGCCGCTTCGGCTACCCCGGCTACGCCATCTGCGAGCGCCTGCACCGGGAGCCGTGGGAAGGCATCTTCCAGAAGATGCTGCACCGCTCGGCCACGCGGTTCGAGACGGCGCCGGATTTTGCCGTGGGCATCGTGTTGACGGTGCCGCCGTTCCCCTACACCCAGGGATACGAGGAAATCTCCAAGGGCATTCCCGTGATCCTGGACGAGGACCTGTCGATGGCAGAGCGCGCGGCCATCGCCTTTGCCGAGGTGGAACTGCGCCAGGGCGCGCTCATCACCAGCGGCACCAGCGGCTATGTGGGCGTGGCCACAGGCTGCGCGCCTACCGTGGCGGCGGCCAGCGCCAGCGCGCTGGCGCTGGCGCGCAAGGTCTACGTGCCCAACCTGCGCTACCGCGAAGACATCGGTGTGCGGGTGTCGGACGAGGCCCTTGGCAACCTGCACCGGTGGGGCTATTTGTAGGCACCAGAGGCCGGCCGTAGGAGGCCGCCCACGCGGATCGGAGCGCTGGCCCGATGGTGGCGCAGGCGGCGATGGCCCACCCTCAGGGACATACCTACACACAATACGCCATGTACCTTCATCTGCAGGAACGCCTTCGTTCCGAACCGACCATCGCCCCTCTCGTCCCCATGGCATCCGCCCCGGCTGCGCTCCATGCGCCTCTCTATGACCGTCTGGCCAACCACATTCCGACGCCACCGGAGCGCGAAGCGGCAGCCGATTTTCTGCGCCGCACCCTGCAGGACGTGGCTGCGCACGCGGACGATCTCCCTGACAACCCCGCCGACCTGACGGCCTGGATGGAGGCCAATATCCAGAAGGTACACGGCCAGTACCAGGCCTATCTGGACGAGCGAAAGGCCGGCGCGCCGCGCCGCTATTTCACGAACCGCGCGCATGCCCTGTACTTTCTGCGCAATGTGGCGCCCACCAAGCTGGTCGATGGCTCCTGGCTGTATGGTCTGTGCGCCCACGCCGACAACTCCCGCCTGTCCGACCTGGTCACCACCTATGTGGAAGAACTGGGTGATGGCCTGGCCGACAAGAACCATGTGAAGCTGTACCGCGCCTTGCTGGCCAACTATGGGCTCGACCCAGTGGACGACCTGCCCGACGCGCTTTACCAGCAAGGGCTGGTGCAGGTGGCACTGGGCTGGAATGCGCAGGAGTTTTTGCCCGAGATCGTGGGCTTCAACCTGGGATATGAGCAGTTGCCCCTGCACCTGCTCATCACCTCCTTCGAGCTCAACGAACTGGGCATCGACCCCTACTACTTCACTCTGCACGTCACGGTCGACAATGCCGACACCGGGCATGCCAAGCGCGCCTGCGTAGCGGCGCTGGAGGCCGCGCCGCGCATCGACGATGGTGGGGACTACTGGCGCCGGGTGCGTGCCGGCGCCAAGCTGGGCAACGTGGGCGCCAGCACACTGGACGTGATCAGCGGTTTCGACATCGACAGCGAGGTGGTCGCCATCCTGGCGCGCAAGGCGCCGTCGGGACATGGCGCGCACTCCGACTTCTGCAAGGTGGCGGGTCGCAGCGTGAACGACTGGCTCTCCAGTGCCGACGACCTGCCGCAGTTTCTGGCCGCACTGGAGCAAGCCGGCTGGATCAAGCGCAACCAACCGGTGACCGACAGCCGCTTCTGGCACCTGCTGCAGGGCGAGCGTGCCGAGATGTTCGGCGTGTTCTCGCCCTACGAACTGCAGGTGATCCACGACTGGATCCGCGGCCCGGCCAGTGCCGACGGGGCACCCTTCGAGACAGGCGCCACGCCCGGTACGGGCAAGCGGCAGATGAGCTTTCGCGTGGCCGAGCGGCTCAAGGCCGCCAAGGGTGGGCGGTCCGAGCCCGCTGCGGCGGGGCTGGACACGGACCTGGAAATCTTTGAGCAGCGCTACCCCACGCTCGGCACGGCCGAAAAGCGCGACTTGCTGGTCCAGGCCATGTCGCCGGCCCTGCACTGGACGCCGGTGGGCCTGCTGGCCACCAGGATGTTCCTCAACCGTTCAGTCTAGTCAAAAACGGGGCCTAGCTGGATTGGGTTCCCGATCGAGAAGGCGTCTGGTTACGCCCTTCATCCAGCCCAGCATCTCAGCAGCGTCCGCGATTTGAGGCGCCGTGTAGACCTACGCTGCCCCAGAACGCAACGTGCGACTAGGATCGAGCATCCACTCGCTGAACTTCCACAAATCACCGTGTGAGGAATGAAACTCGTCGAGTTCCGGCCCGACGTTGGGCGTCCCATTGAGGCCCCTGCAGATCAGAGCGCGATGAACACTCGGCGCGATCCCTCGGAAGTACGGTAGGAAGTCGTCAACGAAAGCCAGTGGCGCAAGCTGCTCAATGGCGTCGGCCTTCGGGCTTCGTTGCTCTGCTGAGCGTCCTGTCGCGATCACACGCTCAATGGGAAACCCCGTGTCCCTCAGATTCCTGAGGCGGGCCCCTTCAAATTGGTGAGCAAGCGCAGAGACGCAGACCAGTTCGTACCCCGCGTCATGAAGCCGATGGCATGCTTCAACCGCCAGCTTCAGAGGTGGAAGAGAAGACCAAAATTGCTCGTTCATGCAGGCCCGCAGAGCGGCCAGGCGTTCACCTTCAAGAAATTCGACGGCCCACCGATCGAGGGGAGAGTAAGCATCCTTGTCCCGCTCCAGAGGTCGACGACCAAACGCGCGCTCCCAGACAGAGGCATAGGCCAAGCCGTAGTCGAGGAGCACCCCATCCGCGTCCAGGGCGATGATTGGTTTGGCGCTCATATCAGTGCTCCTGTAGGAAGTCTGGGAGTTGGAGCCGTGTCACTTCCGGGTGTTCCTCAACCGACCAATCATGGCCATGTTTGCAAACACGGCCATGTTACGAGCTGAGCAAGGCTAGCGCCAACGGCTGGTCTTGTTCTCGCACGAAGAAACGAGGTGGTGGCGCTCATTGGTCTGCCTCGGGCGGAATTGGAACCCATGGCAAGCCCTGGCGCCATGACTGCACATCCACGAACTCCCGCTCGCAGCCCGTGCAGCGAAGCCGCTGCGTCGTGCGCATTGCACCGTTGGCATCGCGCGCGATCACCTTGCGGTAGTTGGTCGCGCTGCAGATGCCGCAGCAGTTCCTGGGTGATGGGGAAACGGGTTCCATGCCTGCAGTACTACCCACGATCATCCACGACGTTGAACTCGAACCTGAAATTGACAGCGACCGTGTCGGGTAGCGTCAACACCAGCCGGGTTTCCTGGGGATGGAAGATGGTCTCGCCATCGCTATCAACAGCGCCTTGGCTGACCGAGAGAGTCTCGATCTTGCTGGTCAGCGTCTCGCGGGTTGCATCCCAACCGAACTGACCGAGGCGCAGCTTCTGGCGCTGCAGCCAGGTCCAGATTTCTACAAGCTCGGCTTCGACCTCTGGCTGCTGACCGCGGCTGGTTTGGGCCAGGGCGGAGAACTCGTACTGTTGGTCGCGCAGGACCCATTTGAATTGGAAGTGTTTCATCGTTGGGTGGCAAGAATGAAGGGATTGTCCCAAATGCGCCAGATTGGCCGCGCACCAAAGACAAAGGGCCGGCCTTCTCTGGGTCTGCCCAAGGGAAGACCCATGCGAGGTTCTCTTGCCCATGTTGCTTGCAGGACCTGACTCGCGTCAGGCAATTGTCCCTATCCACTCTTGTGCCGGCGCAACCTGACCATGAGAGCCCAGGACAGACGACGTCGCTGTTCGAGGCATTGGAGGCTTCTCTAGTCAGGCAGGACACCCTGGGGCAGAATGTCCTTGAGAGCCATTACCCGGCTAAGGTGGACTACTCCATTACCCGAATCTTGAACTTCCACGGGCATTTGCACCGGCAGGTGGTGCCCCAACCGAGACCACCCACTTCGTGAATGTGGGCTGGGACGTCACACAAGGACCGCCATGCCTCTGAATCCCAAGATCGTTAAACGGCGATCCCACAAGTCTGGACGAGCATGCATCGATAGCCGCTACCGCTTCCCTTTGCCGGAGATCGGGTGGAAGGTTGGCGCCCGCGTGTATTTCTCGCGGATGGATGCTGGCAAGGGGTTCATGGTCAGCATCAAACCAGGGCCGCTACTGAACGGGCGGATGCTCTCCAGTCGGATTCAGCGCATCGGCTTTACAGAGTCTGCCAAAGTCCACAAGAATCCCCGCCGGAGTTGGCCATGAAACTGCTCGTGTGCTCGGACCTGCATCCCCTCAAGCGCAGTTGGATCCGGTGCGCACAATAGGAATTCTTGTGTGCGGTCCAGGCCATATGCGTGAAGTGAGTGAACGCGCAAGCATGATGCAACTGATCAGAGAGTCAGCAGTCGCTGCACCAATTCTCTGGAAGCCTGAGCCGTCAAGCCGGTCTTCCCGTTGACCAGAAACAGGGCGCGGTTGAAGGGCCTGTACAGCCAAGACCTGTCATCGACGGCCAGCCAAGGGCTTGCAACCCGCCCATTGGCCCGAAGCCACGCATTGCACTCAGCCTCCCGCTCGAAACTCACCAACGTATCCGGAACATCGTTGAGCGCCGGAAAGTGGGGCGTCACTCCGATGACCCGATGCGAGATGTCCGCAGAAAACCGCCGAGCCAGATCCTCAGGTCGGTGTTGATGCCGCCAGGTGCTCGTAATGACGATCTCAACATCAGGAGCATGTCGCACTGCCTCTTCGAAAAACGGGAGGCAGCAGAAGTGCTTGGACTCGTGGCAGAACTCCGGGTGCAGCACACCATCGAAGTCAAGGAACAGTGTTCGCATGTCATCAGAGTACTGCGCACGGACTTGAATGCCAACGAAACTTGTATCCACCAAGGTGGCTATAGGGCTGTAGCTGAGGCAAGGCGCCTACAGAGTAGCTCGAAGCAAGCACGGCGATTTGCAGCGGGCGATCATGCCGGTGAAAATCTACCGTGCATAGGTCTTCAATCTGTGCCCGGATGGTGAGCGTGCAAGCGTTGGGTGCCTCGCGACGGTAGGGCATCCGGCCATGCAGGTGCAGGGAGAAAACCGTATGGCGACATCCCTGGCCCATCTGCAGCACTCGAGAGGTTCTCAGGCATCACGGGCAAAGTCAGGCGCATTCAAGCGTGCGCTGCAGCAATTAGTTAGACCAACTGCCCAGATGTCCTCGTATTGATTGGAACGACATGGCCCAAACATCCTCCAGTAGCTGTTTCAATGCTCAAGAATCTTCTGGGCGTGACGATCTCCGGGGCAGGTTGCCAGCCGAAGTGCGCCAGGGCTACGAACCCGACGATGGCCCTCTCTCGCCAGCACAGATAGCTGCGGTGCAAGCGGTGGCCGATGAGGCACTGCCCAAAGGCGCTGTGGTCAGCAGGCGTTGTCTGTTTCCTCAAGCTGGACACAGGAACCTTTGACATGGGGTGGCCGGCGACCGTTTCACCGTGGGACCGAGTACTCCGCCGAAGCCTAAAGCCAGACGCAATACTTCGAACGCGACTTCTACGTTAGCGAATTTGGCATGTTAGCTGCACAGCTAACATGGCCAAAACAGCTAATAACAACTAAGTTGCGTTAGGTGTGCCATCGGAGGCCCGACCTCCTCAGCTATGCCCCATCAGTTTAATGAGGTCGCATAAAAAGGGCGGCGGTACATCGCTGGCAGGAGATCGGGGAAGGCAGGATCGAACGAAACGCGCCTCCGATCAGTCATGGAAAAATGTTGGATGCCATGGATCATCAACAGTTTCGTTTGAGAAGCAGGGACTATGAAATGCGGAGCTTGTACCGGCGAACGTCTCGTTCACGAAACACGCGATGTAGAGCGTGAGCATTGAGTCGTGACCCTGATGATCAAAGACGTGTCCGGCAGGTTCTGCTCCGACTGCGGAGAGGTTGCCATGGACCGAACCGAGGCTGGTGCGTACATGGAGAGACTGAAAGAGGCTCAAGCTTCAAACGACCCAGGTGGCTAGAACATACATCTGCCGAAAGCTGATGCGCTTGCGCTGAAGGCGCCCCTTGAATTGCGCGAGCGAAAGCACACGTCACCAACAGGATTAGATCCCACGAACCGCTCGCGAGGCCTACGCTGATCTGCAGTGCCATGATGTCTTTCAAGGAGTTCATCCATGACGGAGCGTCTCGACCTTTTCCCGGCTGCGCCACTGTTGCTTCGGTTGCCAGATGAGTCTCTCTTTAGCTTGGTGAGTCGCCATCATTTTCTCTGGGGAAACTCAGTCGCGTCTACAACCAGCAGACAGTTCTTCTCACATGCGCGAAGTGCTGCTCACCATGACTTCCTCAATTGGCTCCAAAGTTTTGTCGAGCGCACGGGTGGGGTCTATGGCGACGTGCGGCATGTAGCAATCAATCTCACTCTACTGAAGTTCTATCAGCCATTTCTATCCCAAGAAGAGGTGAGCAATGCTGTCGAATACCTCTCGCATGGCAGGATAGCGCTCCTCCGACTCCGGCTTGGAATCTATACGAGCGGATTCCGTGCCAACCATCCTCTTAAGGCTTGTGTCGGTTGCATGCAGGAAGACATGCATAGTTGTGGTTGGACTTACTGGCACATGAAGCATCAGTATCCAGGTGTCTGGATTTGCACTAAGCACGGAATGCCGCTCCAGCAATCCAAGTCAATCGGAGTCGGACGGTTTCACTGGGTGCTGCCCCGGTTGGATGATCTTCACGATTGCATCGCTAACGCCGGACTATCGGCCACTCATCACCTTGAGGTATTCGCTGGCTTCGCGGATCTGGTTGAAGCGGCAGTTTCAGAGGGCACTCGGTCAAAACTTGAGGTGGATCGTTTTCATGAACGCTATCGCGCGGAGTTCATGAACCGCGGATGGGTGTCGGAGGGTGGCCAATTGCGTCTAAAAGCGATTTCAGCTTCATTCGTGGACCACCTGCGTTTCTTTCCGGACCTTGATGAGCTAGCAGGCTTTCCGCGGACAGTCCAGCAAGCCTCTCCACAACTAAGCCGCTTGCTAAGCAGTCCGCAAAACAAAACTCATCCATTGCGCCATCTTGTGATGATCCACTGGTTGTTTGGAACATGGGAAAAGTTCTCGCGCTTCCATCCCGTCGGACGGGTTGCCCCGACGGTAGGACAGGCTCAGTCGCGCAGCGACGAGGTAGTAGACATTCGCAAGGAGGAACTCTATCTTTTGTTACGCAACATAAATGTTTCGTTGAGGGCTGCTGCTTCCCGCATTGGGGTCGATACGCAAACCGCGTTGGCATGGGCAGCGACGATGGGCCTCGCCATACATCGGCGGCCAAAGATCTTGCATCCAGATGTGCGCGAGCAAGTGATTCGTCGGCTGCGTAGTGGTGCAGATAAATCTGTGGTCGCCTCCGAAGCGGGCGTTTCCGTACAGACCATAGCGCGACTGTTGTTGGCAGAAGTCGGTCTGCACCGAACTTGGATGGATGTGAGGCACGAGAGGGCACGTGGCCGAGCGAGGAAAATCTGGACCAAGCTGCTCAAGACATCCGGTGGTGTGGGCGTCAAATGGATGCGTGCGATGGAACCGGCCGTCTACTCTTGGCTGTATCGTAATGATCGCGCATGGCTGAATGAACATAAGCCCTGTCAGAGTCCTCAGCGCCGTCAGAATGCAACCTCTGTCGACTGGAAGGCAAGAGACGAGCTGTTGTGCGTTGCGGTAGAAAAGGCGTGTCTCACGCTGCTGTCCGAGCATGGTGAGCGCCTCAAGCATGCCAACCAGCTGTATCCACTGATTCCCCAACTGCACTCCAAGCGCAGACAGCTGGACAAGTTGCCTCTGACGAGGAGGGCGATAGAGCGGGCTCTTGTAGCGCGACCTCCTGGAGCAGGTGACCTCTTCACTTGATCAAAAACCCGAACCGTCGAACTAGGCTCTTGATATGCAGATATGCATTGAGTTATGCTTAACGCATGGATTCATTTGAGCTCAAGGCCCGAGCTGAAAACGCCCGTCGCATCTGCCAGTTGCATGGCATCTCTCAAGCCGAGATCGCCGCCCATGTTGGAGCAAGCCAGTCTCAGGTAAGCCGGATTCTGAGCGGCGAGAACATGAGAACGTCGCGACTTTTTGAAGACGTTTGCCTTTTTGCTGAAAGGTTTGAGGGAGGCGTTACGGCTGAGGTCGTGCGTTCGAACCAAGAGCTGATCGACGCGCTGCAAGGCACATGGGACGGCTCTGCGACTCACGCACGAGCACTTGCATCTGTCATTCGCTCGTTGGCGGTTTTACGTCCGCCGCCTCGTTGAAAGAACCATTTGGAGGTCGATATGTCCACACTTGTCCAACTTTCACCATTTCCTGAGGAATTGGATCGTGGCTATCTTGGGCGTTTGATGTTGGCCAATGGATGTATAGACACATGTTCGGCGTTTAATTTGATAGAAAGGCACTTTCAAATTGAGCGCGGATCACGTACAACGCATGATTTATTAAGTCGTGCTGCTCAAATGGATTCACGGCATTTCGGGTTACGTCATACCACAATGCCGCTGACCGATGGTATATCGATGTTTCGGGGGGCGGAGTGCTTTCCTGAAACTACATTGAAGCCTGAGCGTAGCTCTAAGCGAAGAAAGGTTACCACCAATTTTTGCGAAGAGTGCATGAAAGCTGACGTCAAATTCCACGGGATAAGTTACTGGCGCCGGGAACACCAGACACCTGGACATCTTTGGTGCGAAAAACATCAGAGCCCACTTAGATTTATTTATACGGCCGAGCCCGGATTGCGTACACCGAGCTTCTATGTCGATCAGGGCGGGAAGGTGTCCGACGGCCTGGTGGTCGAAGCACAGAGGAACTATGGTGTACAACAGTACCTATTGCTAGTCGATGCCCTTTATGAGCGCGAAAAACCTCTAGACGGAGATAGTGTCCATGCTGCAATCTTTGAAAGAGCCGCCAATCTTGGGATGGGTATTCGAAGGAAAGATACAGCGCGCGTATTTATAGATGACCGGGTGAGGGATCAGTTTCCCGCAACATGGTTAAATAATGTTTTTGGCGATTTATCCAATCGAGATCTGGGTTGGTGGATGAATAATGGTGATCGGCAGGTGCATTCGAAATTGGTGCTTATTGCAGCTCTTTTCGAGTCATGTGAGCAGGCATATGAGACGATTGCTCAGGTGGAGTGTAAGCTTATCAAAATGGATGCTGGTCGGGTATTCGCTACTGTGGGCGATGAGCGATCGCGCGACGCTCTCAATGCATATCGGAATGCTTCAGGGATCTACAGCGCAGTCTCGCGCGATAGCGACGGTTTTCCAGATGCACGAATGCTGAAGAAGATGGGACTCCCTGATCTTGAGATGGATGGGGTGGCGGTGCATTTGGTCAAAAAGGGGCTTGAGCGATTTTTTCTCGAACAAGGTTCGATCGCGGACAGTGCGGAGGTGAGCGGTCTTTCCGTGCAAGCGATGGAACAGTTGATTAGAAATTGCGCACCGAACATGTGGGGTGTACTGAGAGCAATGAACGAGGGCTTCGTCCAACCGCAATTCCGAGCGGATATATTAAGAAAGCGCGCGGCGACCAGTCGAAGCTTGAGAGTCTCGGCTAAGGGATTTGTGGGGGCAAGAAAATAACGGCTGATCGCCCAACCGACTATGGTCGCTTGCTCCAGAAATTTTGCCAAAAAGTCTGGTCCCTGGCGGTAAGATCTTCGTATCGGGCCATCATCAGGGGATTGTTGCTTCTCAGTGCGATGACTGCCGGCCCTATCGGCGATAGAAGTGTGTCTGCAGCAACCTCAAAATCTTCAATGCGAAGATCATCGTCTTTACGCTCGAAAGCTACTCGGTGTGCTGCTACCCAAAGAGCGATGATCAGCCTTTGCACGCCCGCTGTCTTCTCCACTATGAGGGTTGCAACATCGTCGGTAATCTGCAGAGGGGTGGCGACATACTGGTAGGTTGAAAGTGGAGCCAGGAAAGTGTTCTTGAATGCCGTGCTTAACGGATCGGCGAAGTGCTTGAAAGCATGAAAACCTGACGTGACAAACCGCTCAGTTGTGCTGAGGCGTTTTGTCAGCGCTCCGATGCCATCAGGCGTACCTGACACAAGAAGCGGAATTTGCCAGACATTCATGAGGTTCAGGAGCCATCTCAGAGACTGATCCTCCTGGACGCTGAGTTCTTGAGTTGCGTCCCGGCTCTTGACCCTTCTGCGAACCTCCAACGGCGAAAGCTTAAAGAAATTTTGAACTTCATCGAGATGCAGGAAGCCCAGGAAATGGGAGCTTGCCACTTGGCGCCATTCTTCAAGCATCGCCATTCCTGAGCGCGGACTTTTCCTTTGCAGCGAGTCCTCGAATCGATCGCTGCCTGTTGTACGCATCCATGCGCTCATCAAAGCCACCGCTAAGTCTCTTGGCTTTCCTCCTGGAGGAACGTCAGTGGATATCCAAGTCACCTGGGTATGAGCACCGGCTATTTTGGGGAAAGACTCGTGTTCAATGATCCTAGGGAAGAGATGCAGAGCTCGCGTGATAGCCTCTGTTTTTCCAGCGCCTGAGATGCCTTCCACAGCTGCGCCAAACGCTGGGGAGCCACTTCGCTTCCATATCTGCGACGCTTCCCCGCCCTTGAGGGTCCACGTGCTTGGAAGGGTTGGATCGGTATGCTTGTAGTTCTGCCGTATCATCAAATCCATGGTCTGATGCGTTTGTATGCCCTCCAGGCTCGGCAGATGAAGTCTTCGCAGGTCCTGCAGCATGTGCAAGCGTATGTGCCGGGGGATAGATCCAATGTCGCTAGGCGGACGCGCTGGCAGGTCAACAAGCTTTCTTCTGGCTTCCTCGGGGGACAGGATTGGCCCCAAACCTTTGATCAGCATGTTCCCTGCATAGGGATCGTATGAGCTAGGATGTGATTTCATGTGGCGCCGCATTCATTTGGGAGTAGATGTCGGTCATCATTTCCTCGTGGCATTGCTGAGCTTCGGAGCGAACCTCAGGAGTACCACAGATGCCCGCTGAGCCAAGATCGGACGCGGCGGCGATGCCTTTTTCCATAGCCCGAGCTTCCTTGATTGTTGGCACAGGACCCCTAGTTTGGGCGAGCGCATCTTGTGTTTGTTTGGCCGCACGGGCTTTGATGTTGTCCATACGTTGCAGGGCTTTGACGCTCTCGACAACGGCCTGATGGTTGATATCAGCGGACTGCAGCAGTTGATAGGCGAATGCATCAGCCTTCTCATCACGGGTTAGTCCTGGAGCTGCCAGAGAGTGATCCGAGATGGCGAGTTCAAGCATCCCATCCCCCGACCGGTTTGGCGTCCAAATTAGTGAGTTGGAGCCGGGGTAGGGATAGGCCGTGATACGTTGCACGCCATGGTTGCGCGCGTACGTTGACCATTGCTCTTGCTCGGCCTCTGGGCATGAGTAGTAGTCCCCGTCAAAGCAAACGCCACGCTTCGTTATCCATGCGGCTTCTGCTGGGAGCAGGCGCGAAACCGATTCGACGAACGGCACCACTTTTCGGTAGCCGATGCCGACCGCATGACCCCACCGCCATAGTCCGGCCGGCGAAGGGTAGACGCCATCGGCAATCATGTGTGCGTCAACACGCTTCTTTCGATCAGCAGTCAAGTTGTAGCGGAAGAAGCACTCGGAGAGAAAGTGCATGTAGTGCTGAACGGTCATGGTTGCCTCAGAAGGGTTCGACCTTCTGAGGTCGTACTCTTTGCGCCGTGCATCCATCGCTCCAGGCATGAAGTTGTATTGAACGTCCTTCATGATTCGATGCATGACCTCTACGACGCCTTTTAGATCTGGCCGGAACGGAGGGGCGTAGCTCAAATTCATCGTCACATCTGCCCCCGTCGCCTTGGCTGCTATCGATAGGTATTCACCGCGGTCGCACATCAGTCTGTAGGGAATGGTCGGGAGTGGATCCAGCGACTGTCGCATCGCGTAATTCCACAGTGTTGCCATGACCTGCGTGGGGGCGACAATGTTCAGCAGGCTAATACGGGCAGTCGTCCAGCTAGGGCCGGAGAGGCAGACGTAGAAGCCAACCACAGCCGTTGACCATACGTCTACGATGACATAGACAATCGGTCTGCCAATGATCCAGGCGGGGTTGATTGAAGACCGGAGGTAGATGTCGCCAATCGTCGAGTCGATCGCATAGACATGGCCAGGCCCGGCAGCGTCCTGCCAACTGACTCCGGACAACCCGCGCAGACTGCGTTGGAAGTGGCCAGCACTCGTCTTTTGGAGAATCTTCTCCAGCCATTGCACTTCTTCGGTGAGAACGCGCTTGACTTGGGTTTTACTTGGATACTCGCCCGGCAAGGGCGGCACCACCTCGATGTCCCCTTTTTCATTGAAGCAGTACTTTTTACTAAAGCCATCTTTGATGATTCGGTCATACCTTTCACGCATCGACTTTTTCGGCGTTGGCTGGCGTTTGTCGACCGCAATGATGATGTCGCTCCATGCTTTGCTCATGCCCGGTTGCATAGGTTCGCCCCAGCATCCGAAATACTTATGGTGAATCCGTTGCGCCTGTGTTTTGCGCCCAGATTTTTTTCGCGTACCGCCTTCGTCGACGTAGCGCTTTTCACCCGGTGCGCCGCATCGGTCGTATCCAAGTAGCAGGCTCTTCGTAGTGAGGCCTAGAACGCACAGGAGTGACCAAAGATCTCTGACGTGTCTCTCACTAACCCCGTGCCTGTCCATAGCATCTCTTATAAGCCCTCCTAGACCGCGATGCACAAGGAGCGACTCTTCCAAACGCACGTAGTCCAGGAAGCTCGCCATGACCTCGCATCGATGCTGATACTCTTCGTTGTGTCTGAGCGGTTCATCCTGCTCGTGGTATTTCGAGGGCAGTTTCAGTTCGATTGGGACCACACTGTGATCTGCAAGCAACTGCATCAAATCTGTCTTGCGAACCCACTTCAGTTGGCCCATCAGTTGGGGCTGCTTTGGACGGTTTAAGCGTTTAGGATTCTTGGACTTTGGACGACCACCCGGCTTCCTGAAATTAGGGTCGTCCGGCTTCATCAAGACAATGACCGTGTGCTCGTAGGGACCATTGAGGATGACGCGGTACAGGCCGGCGTTTAAGCCGCACTCAGAGACGAGCAAGTGAAATGCTTGGTTGTGCGCTAGATCCATGCAGTCCTCCCGGATGCGATAGGGTTGAGCGAGACAAACTCCGCTGAACTGATTTGACTCAGCGGCTGGTGAGGTCGCCAACCTCTACGCAAATCAATGGGAAGTTCACCTCGCCAGACTGCTTGCCACAGCGCCTTTTGGGCTGGGTACTGATCCCCGCCAAGCTCATGCGCGAGTTGGCTGGTGACTAGAGTCTGGGAAGAATCGCACATGGCGCGTGCGACTGTGCATGCGAGTTGAATGTGACTATCGGGGGATTCGTCGGCGAGCCCCCAACTAGATGTCCGGAGCAGAGTCAAAGCCACTGATTTTGCGTATGTCTCTGAGGTGATTAGTAACCACCTGACTCCACGTACTTCCCAGTAAGTTTTCTCCAGCCGCAGTAGCTCAACAGCTCTCTTGCTCAAGTCGGAAAATGATCCTGGTTTCCAGGAGACGGCCAACAGCTCCAAGAAACCCCCACCGTTGAGCAAGACCAAGAGTAGATCGGTGGTTGGGATCCAGATGGCATGGTCGTCCTTGTCATGGACCATTGGGTGCCTGATGCCGAGTTTTTTTGCTAGTGCTTCGGTGCCTGGACATTCTGTATCTCTGGCCCGAACATCCCACCGGCAGAGCTCGAATTTCGCAGGTCTGATACTCAATGGAAACTGCTCGACTAGGTCGAGGAGATTCTTCAAGTGGCTAGCAAACGTCAGGCCTGACCATTCACCGTCGGAAAGCAGCTCGCGTTGGCGGCCTCGCCAATTGATCAAATGAGACCTCCCCATGCTGGCAGGATCGCTGCGGGAGACTCGGTGATGCGGGATGTATGACTGATATGTCCCAGTTCCTCGCCCCTCGCGAAGAAACCGATCTAGCACCTTGGGCGTGAAGCGTTTTTCGGTTCTCACTTCAACCTCCGGGCTGCTCTTTTTTGGGGTCGTGCACGCAGTCCAGTAAATGATGATTCTTCATAGACTCCGGCCACGGAACAAACCGTAGGAAACCCAGATCCTCCGAATACTTGAGCCAACTGAGTCAGAAGCAGTCGCTGTGGTGGCTGCCAACCTGGGGAGCTCCACTTTCTGCGGTTGCCTTCTGAACGACTTGTTCGTGGAGCAGCAGTGACGTTGCGCGACAGATAGGCGAATTCATGGAGCGCGGCGCGGCGCAAAGACTTGCGAAATTGGTGCGACGGCGCGTAAAGACGAGTGCCGTCTTTGCGGGTCGTGCTCGGCCACTGTAGTTCTGGCCATCCATAGATCGACATCTCCATCCACATTAGCCAAACTACCGCTGGCGAATGAAATTCTTCGAGCTTGCGGGGGGGGCAACCTTCGATTAAAGGCGCAGGAGACCAAGATGATGACCTGGCGAGATCGATCAAAATCCAACGCGATTGTTCGATCGTTATGTGGATGGCTTGCGTGCGGTGTTCGCTGGGTGAACCGCGATGCTTCGGGTGCCGGGTGAATCGCGCGTGATATGCGGCTTCGTTGCGAGTGCTTCCACGGAGACGTGATATAGCCTTCGCCCCCCACGGGGTGCGACGATTTGGTGTTTTCATAGATCTGACCCTGATGTGTGTTCGCCTGTGTGGCGCGAACGATCCACCACCGGCGCGTCAGATCTGATAGTCTCTGGGGTGCGAATCGCGAAGACTTAGGTCTGAGCTCCGGGCGGCGGGGCTTCCTATTGGGGGTCCTGCCGTTTCTTATTTCATAGATACCTCCTGGAGGTGCTGGCTTAGTGAGCGGGTCTGTGTCTGCGAAAGTTGATGACTAAGTGCTGCAATCTCCCTCAGCAGCTCGGCTACATGGCGGGGTGTAGCTCTTGCAACCTTCAGCCCAATTGCAGCCCGTTCGCGAAAGGCTGCTTCCAGCAGTTCTTCGGCATCGGCAGGCGTTGCCTCTAGTGCCTGCGCGATTGCGCGTACTGCCTCTTCACTTGGAGGCAGGCGCCTCGAATTCTCGAGGTCGCAAATAATTGAGTGAGGTTGGCGTACTCGAAGAGCCAGCCATCGTTGGCTTACATCGAGTCTCAGGCGCAATTCGTAGATAAGCGCTCCGAAGCTTTTTTGCGTCATATCGTTTGCCGCGATAAGTCGTACATGTCAAAGCAGGCGTTGTTGAAATGCTCAGAATGGCAGGGGTGCCAGGCCGTGATAGGCGCGCGGCGTGGTTGGGTGATATCTTTGCTATCGTTGCCCGGTTCAAAAAAAAACGCTAGCGTTCAAAATGCAAAAAAAGCTGCCGTATTTGCACTGTCTCCGAAGATGACCCGTTGGAGAGAAGCTATGGGAAGACGCCGCACACCGCTCTGCGAAAGACTTCAATGTGCTTTGGCCTTCCGGGCCCTGCAGCAGGACCTTGGCGTCTCCTATTACTCAATGAGCAGGAGATGGATCGAAAAAGACGATCCCGAAGCATCCCAAAATTTGACTCGCGTTCCGGAATATTTCAAAAGGTACGCGGAGGGGAAGGTCCCACTTGCAGGTGCAGGACTAGCTCGTCTGAACTGGGCAAGACGTTCTAAGCTTTTCTGCCAGACTTACGACTCACATACTTTCACCGTCCTAAGCGTTATGTGCGACTGGCGCTCACTCGACGGTCGCGCTTTCCTGTTTGCCTTTAACGCCGATGAGACGCGGGATTTCTTCCGTTCCGGCGCCTGGTGGGTTTCTGACGCGCTCCAGGATTTTGCTGCTTCTGCGCACATTGATGCCCTGGGGCAACTTGTGATCTGTCTCGGCGAGAGCGTAGGCAAAGAAGATGAACAAGTCTGGGTACACCTGTGCAGGGTCTGGCTGAGGTCTTGGGCAAGATCTGGTGTGGACCGGAAGCTTGAAACACTGATGGTGCAAACGCTCGCAGAGCACGTTCCCCACCTTTCTCCGCTCCTCCGCGTGCTTTACCCAGGCTCGATGTATTTGAACCGGGGCGTTTGAGATCTCAGGTTTACGACTCTAGTGTCTGCTGCAATGAAGGACGCTCGCGGCAAAGCGGCTTAAACGCTTGCCTATGGTTTACGACATTAATTTGCGGAAATACGAGGGACCGAATTGAAAAGCGCCCGGCATCGCCGGGCGCTTTGCGTGGCGCACAGTGCATACACTCCCTGCTCCGCATTCCCCCTTCCTTTTGATGCAAGCCCTGTTGAACGCCATCGCCACGATGGCCCCCATGCCCACCGACGCCCAGCGCGTGTTCCACGGCCGTGGCGGCCTGTATCCGGGCTCTGAGCACTGGGTGCTGGACGTGTTTCCGCCCGTGTGGGTGCTCACCAGCTTCCAGCCCGTGGCCGAAGAGGAACTGGACACCATCAGCGCCGCCCTGAGCGCGCGCTGGGAGCAATTGCACCCGGGCGAGCCGCTGAACTGGGTCTTCCAGACCCGGCACGAGGGCCGCAGCGAAACGCGGCTGATGGCCGGCAGCGTGCCCGACCCGCATGTCGTCACCGAGCAGGGCGCCCGCTACCGCGTGCACGTGGCCCGGGGCCAGAACCACGGCCTGTTCCTCGACATGGCAGAGGGCCGCCGCTGGGTGCGCGACTATGCCGCTGCGCGCAGCGCCGACCGCTACGGCCTCAAGGTGCTCAACCTGTTCGCCTACACCTGCGCCTTCTCGGTGGTGGCCCTGCAGGCCGGCGCGAAACAGGTAGTCAACGTGGACATGGCCCAGGGCGCCATCGCCATCGGCCAGCAGAACCACCAGCTCAACGGCCTCACCACCGGCGCGAGCTTCCTCGCGCACGACATCTTCTCGACCTGGGGCAAGATCACGCGCGGCGGGCCCTACGGCCTGGTGATCGTGGACCCGCCGAGCTTCCAGCGCGGCAGCTTCGTCGCCACCAAGGACTACGCGCGCCTGATGCGCCGCCTGCCCGACCTGCTGATCCCGGGCGGCCATGCGCTGCTGTGCCTGAATGCGCCTGAGTTGGACACGGCCTTTCTCAAGGACCAGATGCGCGAGATCGCGCCGGAGCTGGAGTTTGTGGAACGCGTGGCGAATCCGGCGGTGTTTGCCGATGTGTCGCAGGAACGCTCGCTCAAGGTGCTGGCGTACCGGCTCACAGACTGATCATCAGCCGGCCAGCGCGGGGGCTATGCTGCGTCGTCATCAATGCCCAGAATGGCACCGACCGAGAGTTCCAGCTCCGCTACCAGATCCGGATCCATGTACTGGTACTCATCGGGTATGTCGAGCACATGGATGGCTTGTGTTCAAGAATGCGGCCGAATTCCGCCAGCAGGCGGGACTTGTGCTTTTCTTCCATCACGAAGATGGTCTGGGCCCACTGCAAGTCCCGTTCGGACACCGGGTGCCGTGCGTTGGGGCTGGTGCCCGCAGGCCGCACGGACAGCAGGGGATGGTTGCGCCAGACTGTTTCGGCGGTGGGGCTGCGCCACTGGTTGCGGCTGCAGACGAACAGTACCTGAAGCCGCTCCTGGGGTGGCAGTGCAGGTCGGCCAGGGTGGTTTCTTGACGGCTGGCATGGCAGTGGTTCGCCAGCGGTGGCGAGCTAGAGGGGGCTTGAGGCACGTGCGCGTTTCAAGGCCTCGCGGTACCGAAGTTTCCAATTCTTGTCGCGCTGGAGGTCAGGGGGCATGCATCAAGTTTCGATGTGGAGTCATCGGCGGACTTTAGCGCCACGGCGTCTTGCTTCCAAGTTCTGTGTACGACGCTCGCAGCGGCGGCAAAGACCTGATGCTGAGATCGCAGCATTGTGTCGACCTGGAGATTCCGTGCAAGACTTCGGCTGCATCCTGCTGCAATAGCGATGGTTTAATACGCCGATTGCCTGAGGTATATACGCATGCGCTGGACCATCCAACTCACCACACGGGCTGATCCGAAGGTTTCCATCGAGGAGCGGCATTCCAATTTGATGGGCGCGATGGTCGCTATTCCAAAGCCTTTTGGTTTGGGTGGCACGCCCGTGCCTGCCGCGCCGGATCCAGGGTCGAGCCTGTCTGCAATATGCTCGCTTACACGTTTGATCGGCGCCCCTGCGATATTTGTCAACGCCATTTATGGGCTGCGAGCACCAAACTATGCGCCCAACGACATTTTCAACCTGGACTACAACGCCAAACGGGTGTCGGCCCAACAGCACGCTGCATTGGTGCAGGACTATCTACCTCAGTACATTGCCGCATTCGGCGCCTGCCGGTTGCATGCCGGATCGGAACAGCCATTCCTGGATCGGAGCGAACCAGGTTCGCAGCGCGGGCCCATCAGATTCATCCGCTCAGTCAACTTCTGGGATGCAGGGCTGATCTCGGAAGCTTTTGGCAAAACTTCCGAACAGGCCATGGATATTCTGGCGCCGCATGCAATGGTTATACGCCCCATGCTGGGTGGGGTCTACTCGGTGCTGACCGGGGGCGACGAAACACCCGATATGCAGTGGGCGGCGCACGAGAAATTGTGGGCCCTGCTCAAGGATTGAAAGCCATCTCTGGCGGGTCGGCTTCGATTCGGCCGCTGCAGCGCTGCGACCGCTTGGGTCATTGGCTGGCCCGCTGGCGCTCCTTGAGTTTGGCCACTTGCCTCACCTGTTCGCGGAAGGCCTGCACGGCCGCCTTCGACTCTTCATCCCAGGACTCGGTCTTCATGTGCTGCAGCACGGCCAGCAGCGCGTCGCTCAACTGTCCTATCTGGCGCCCGTAGCTGCCCACGTCCTCGATGATCTTCTGCTCGAGCGCGGGGTCCGAGGATTTGCCCATGTTGATGTTGATCAGGCCGACCTGGCCCATCGTCATCTTCGTCCAGTACTGGAAGGCCTGGTTCACGGGTCCGGACAAGGGCATGTAGAAATCGGGCATGGCGCGTATCTCCAGTTAGGTGGGCTCTGGCAGGAGAAGGGATTGCACGCCAAAAGCCGCTCCCGATCCAGGAAATTCTGGCAATCTCCTGTCGGGAGCACGTGCCTGCGGGTCAGCCCGTGAGCCAGCGCAGCGGCGCCAGCACCGTCTGCGGAAACAGCACCATGATGAACATCACTGCGAACTGGGCTGCCATGAAGGGCAGCACGCCCCGGGTCACCTCGTCCATCTTCATGCGCCCCACCCCGGCCACCACGTTCAGGATGGTGCCCACCGGCGGGGTGACCAGGCCGATCGAGTTGTTGATGATGAACAGCACGCCGAAGTAGACCGGGTCGATCCCGGCGGCCTTGACCACGGGCATCAGCACCGGGGTGAGGATCAAGATGGTGGGCGTCATGTCCATCGCGGTGCCCACCAGCATCACCAGCACCATGATCGCGATCAGCAGCGGCGTCTGGTTGCCCATCAGGGGCTTGAGCAACTCGACCATCTGGGTCGGCAGGTTGGCCACCGTGATCAGCCACGACGACACCATGGCCGCGGCCACGAGGAACATCACCACGGCGGTGGTCTTGGCGGCGGTGGTGAAGATCGGCAGCAGCGCGGACAGCGGTAGCTCGCGGTAGATGACGCTGGCCACGAAAAGCGAGTAGACGGCCGCCACCACGGCAGCCTCGGTCGGCGTGAATACGCCCATGCGCAGGCCCACCAGGATGAACACCGGCAGCGTCAGGGCCCAGACCGATTCGCGTGCCGCGCGCCAGATCTCGGCCGTGCTCTTTTTCTCGGGCAGGGCCAGCACCTCCTTGCGCCCCACCCACCACCAGGTGGCCGCCAGGCCCAGGCCGATCATGATGCCGGGAAAGATGCCGGCGATGAACAGCTTGCTGATGGAGACGTTGGCCGCCACGCCGAAGATCACGAAGCCGATGCTCGGCGGGATGATGGGCCCGATGACGCCCGAGGCCGCGATCAGCCCGCCCGACACCTCCTTCTTGTGGCCGGCCTTGATCATCATGGGCAGCAGCAGCGCCGTCAGTGCCGCAGCGTCGGCCACGGCCGAGCCCGACAGCGAGGACAGCAGGCATGCCGCCAGGATCACCACATAGCCCAGCCCCCCTTTGACATGCCCGACCAGCGCCAGCGCGAAGTTCACGATGCGCTGCGACAGGCCGCCCACGTTCATGATCTCGCCGGCCAGCATGAAGAAGGGCACGGCCAGCAGCGGAAAGCTGTCCGCGCCGTTGATGAAGTTCTGCGCCAGGATCTGGGAGTCGAACAGATCGAGGTGCCACATCAGGCCGACGCCTGAGGCCAGCAGCGCATAGGCGATGGGGATGCCCAGGGCCATGGCGCCGAGCAGGCCGCCGAGAAAAATCAGCACGGTCATGTTCTTGTCTCCGGTTTTGCGGGGGCGGCGTTTTCGCGTGCGAGTTCGGCCTGCAGGGCCTCCAGTTCGGCCTGCTCTTCGGACTCCTTGACCATCACCAGTTCGCCTTCGCTGAGCCTGCCGGTCAGCACGCGCAGAAACTGCAGCACCAGCAGGAAGCCTGCGCACACCGAGAACACCACGCCCGAGGCGTAGAAGAAGGCCATCGAGAACCCGGTGACCGGTGCCTCCACGTCCCAGTTGATCTTCATCTGCTTGTAGCTGCCTTCGAAGAACAGCCAGGTGATGTAGAGCATGAGCACCTGCCCAAGCACCATGCAGACCTTCTTGCCTTTCACGGGCAACCGGGACACCAGCATGTCCGTACCCAGATGGGCGTTCTCCTTGATGGCGGCCACCGCACCGAGGAAGGTGATCCAGATGAAAAGCCAGCGCGAAAGCTCTTCGCTGACCGTGATGCCGGAATTGAAGACGTAGCGCAGCACCACGTTGCCGAATACCAGCACCACCATGGCGGCCAGCGCCAGCGCGATGAGCAGGTTGATGGCGCGGACGTAGCGGTCGATGAAAGTGTCGAGCATGTATTTGTTGCCTCTTGAATGGCTGAACGACCGCTTCTTCAGAGCACCGTGCCTTGCAGCAGGCCGCGCGCGGCCAGGTTGGTGATGAAGGCCCTTAGGCCGAAGCGCCAGGGGGGTGCCGTCTCGCTGTGGGCCACGGTGTTGTGCAGGGCGCCGAGCCAGGCGCTTTGGATGGTGACCACGTCGCCCAGCTTGTGGGTGAAGCCGCCACCGGGCTGGTCGCGGTCCTCAATGGGTGCGAACAGGGTGCCCAGGAACAGCATGAAACCATCGGGGTACTGGTGCGCGGCCAGGGTCTGGGCCACCAGGTCGACCGGGTCGCGGCTGATGCTGGCCATGGTGTTGATGCCGCGCAGCTCATAGCCGTCCGCGCCCGCCACGCGCAGGTGCACGGTTTCGCTGCGCACCTGGTCCAGGCCGAAGCGGGCATCGAACAGGCGGATGAAGGGGCCGATGGCGCAGGAGGCATTGTTGTCCTTGGCCTTGCCCAGCAGCAGCGCGCTGCGGCCTTCGATGTCGCGCAGGTTGACGTCGTTGCCCAGGGTGGCGCCCACGATGTCGCCACGGCTGTTCACCGCCAGCACCACCTCGGGTTCGGGGTTGTTCCAGGCCGAGTCGGCGCGGATGCCGATGTCCTCGCCCGTGCCCACCGAGGCCAGCACGGGGGCCTTGGTGAACACCTCGGCATCGGGGCCGATGCCCACTTCGAGGTACTGGGACCACAGGCCCTTGTGCTGCAGCAGCGCCTTCAAGGCCATGGCCTGGTCCGAGCCCGGCCGGATGTCGGCCAGGCTGTCGCCGATGAGGCCAATCACCTGGCTGCGCAGGCCCTGGGCGCGGCTGGCGTCGCCCCGCGCCTGCTCTTCGATCACCCGCTCGATCAGGCTGGCCGCAAAGGTCACGCCGGCCGCCTTCACCACCTGCAGGTCGCAGGGCGCCAGCAGCCAGGGGCGCGCCGTATCGCGCAGGCCGGGCTGGCTGTTGGCCAGCAGTTCCAGCACGCTGCACAGGTACCGGCCCGAGGCCGCCTGCGCCGCCTCGGCGGGCCGGGGCGTGTCCAGCAGGGTGCTCATGGTGGGGTAGTGCTGGCTCAGGTCATAGACGCCATCGGCGCGCAGCGCCACCACGGCGGGCCCAGGCGGGCTGCCATCGACCCAGGCGCGGCCCACCAGGGTGCCGGCCAGGCCGTCGTCGGGCAGGATATGGGCGTGCGTCGCCGCACCGGCCACGGCGGCCGCTGTTGTTTCACTCATCGAGAATTCCTTGGAAGGTCGAAATCGGTGCTGCGCCACCCTGGGGCGGGCGCAGCTATGCAGGGCTCCTGCGGATTTGCATACAGCCGTATAACTAGGCGGGAAGCCGCAGACAGTGCTTTGGCACGGCAAGGCTTTCCAACGACGTTAGACGGTTGAAGGCAAATCCGTGTCAGTGGTTGTGGCGCGGTGTCGTTTCTGAGATGCGGCGGTAATCGAGGGCAAAGTCCAGCGTGGCGCCGTCGACCAGTTGCCCGGTCTTCTCGCGGTACAGCGCCTCCCAGGGCGACTGGCTTTTGGGCACCGGGGGCGCCGGCATTTCGCGGCGGCGGCGTGCGATCTCTTCGGGCGCCACCAGCGCATCGCAGCGGCCGGCCGTGAGGTCGATGCGGATGGTGTCGCCGCTGTGCAGCCAGCACAGGCCGCCGCCCACCGCGCTCTCGGGCGAGGCGTTGAGGATCGAGGGGCTGTCGGCCGTGCCGGACTGGCGGCCGTCCCCCAGGGTGGGCAAGGTGGTGATGCCGCGCCGGATCAGGGCGTCGGGCGGCTGCATGTTGACCACCTCGGCCGAGCCCGGCCAGCCGATGGGGCCGGCACCGCGCATGACCAGGATGCAGCCTTCGTCGATGCCCAGCGCCGGGTCGTTGATGCGCGCGTGGTAGTCGTCGGCCCCGTCGAACACGACGGCGCGGGCCTCGAAGATGCCCTCTTCGCCGGGCCGGCTCAGGTAACGCTGGCGAAAGGCTTCGGAAATCACCGAGGTCTTCATGATCCCGAAGTCGAACAGATTGCCCCTGAGCACCAGGAAGCCGGCCTTGTGCATCAAGGGCGCCGCGAAGGGGAAGATCACTTCGCGGTCGCGGGTCTCGCGGCCGTGCAGGTTGTCGGCCACGGGCTTGCCGGTCACGCTCAGGCAGTCGCCCCGCAGCCGCCCGGCCTGCTGCAGTTCCCACATCAGGGCAGGAACACCTCCCGCGCGGAAAAAGCGCTCGCCCAGGAACTTGCCGGCGGGCTGCATGTTGAGCAGCAGCGGCAGGTCGTAGGCGTGGGTGGTCCAGTCCTCCGGCCGCAGGTTGACGCCGGCATGCCGCGCCATGGCCATGATGTGCACCTGCGCATTGCTGGAGCCGCCTGCCACGCTGACCACCGACAGCGCATTGAGAAAGCTCTCACGGCTCAGGATGCGCGAGGGCCGCAGGTCCTCGAAGGCCATCTCGACGATGCGCCGCCCGGTCTCGTAGGCCATCTGGCCGCGTTCGCGGTACGGCGCCGGTATAGCGGCACACCCCGGCAGCGACAGGCCCAGGGCTTCGGCCACCGCGTTCATGGTGGAGGCCGTGCCCATGGTGTTGCAGTGGCCAGCCGAAGGGGCGCTGCTGCAGGCGCGCTGCAGAAATTCCTCTTCGTCGATCTCACCCGCCGCCAGCTGGCGGCGGCTGCGCCAGATCACGGTGCCCGAGCCCACCAGCTCGCCGTCGTGCCAGCCGTCCAGCATGGGGCCACCCGAGAGCACGATGGCCGGTATGTCGACGGTGGAAGCCGCCATGATGCCGGCCGGCGTGGTCTTGTCGCAGCCCGTGGTCAGCACCACGGCATCGATGGGGTAGCCGTACAGGATCTCCACCAGACCCAGGTAGGCCAGGTTGCGGTCCAGCGCGGCCGTGGGGCGGCGGCAGTTCTCGAAGATCGGGTGCACCGGGAACTCCATCGGAATGCCGCCGGCATCGCGGATGCCGTCACGCACGCGCCGCGCCAGCTCGACGTGGATGCGGTTGCAGGGCGACAGATCGCTGCCCGTCTGCGCAATGCCGATGATGGGCCGGCCCGAGCGCAGCTCGTCGGGTGTGAGCCCGTAGTTCATGAAGCGTTCGAGGTAGAGCGCGGTCATGTCCGAGCGCTCGGGGTCGGCGAACCACTCGCGCGAGCGAAACGGGCGGCGGGGTGTCTTGTCCATGGCGTGGCTTCTGAAAAGGGGGGAGAAGGGCTGTCGCGCTGGCGCGGGGCGGTGCCCGCGCCGGCCGCGATCACTTGGCGGTGCCGCGCACCTTGGCCAGTTCGGCGTTCAGCTCGCCCGTCGTCTCTTCCCCGAATTCCTTGCCGTACTTGGCCAGCACCGGCTGCAGCTTGGCGCGCATCCTGGCTTGCTCGGCCGGCGACAGTTCGGTCACCTGCATGCCCGCCTTCTTGAGCTCGCCCAGGGCCGTCTCGCTGAAGGCGCGGATGGTCTTGCGCTCGAACAGCGTGGCCTCGCGCGCCGCCTCCTGCACGATCTTCTGCTCCTGGGCCGAGAGGCCATCCCAGGCCTTCTTGGACATCAGCAGCACCCAGGCGCTGTACATGTGGCGCGACAGCACCAGGTGCTTTTGCACCTCATAGAACTTGCTCGACAGGATGGTGGCGGGCGGGTTCTCCTGACCATCTACGGCGGCCTGCTCCATCGCCGAATACAGCTCGGTGAAGGGCATGGGCGTGGCGTTGGCCCCGAGGGCGTTGAAGGTGTCCAGGAACAGGGGGCTCTGGATCACGCGCAGCTTCAGGCCGGCCAGGTCATCGGCCTTGGTGATCGGGCGGCGCGAATTGGTGACATGGCGAAACCCGTTCTCCCAGAAGCCCAGGCCCACCAGGCCTTTTTCAGGCAGCTTGGCCAGCAGCTTCTGGCCGAAGGGGCCATCGAGCACAGCATCGGCTTCCTGCTCGGTGTTGAAGGTCAGGGGCAGGTTCAGCACGCCGAAGGGCTTGATCAGCGACATCAGGGTCGAGCTGTCGGGAATCGTCATCTCCAGGGTGCCGCCGCGCAGCGCCGAGGTCATGGTCACGTCGTTGCCCAGCGACCCGCTCGCATACAGCTTGGCCACCAGCTTGCCGCCACTCTTGGCTGAGAGCTGCTCGGCAAAGTGCTTGACGGCCAGCGCCTGCGGATGGTCATCGTTGAGGCCGATGCCCACCTTGAACACGTGTTCCTTGATCTGTGCAGAAACCGGAGCGGCCACGGCGGCCAGGATCGTGGCCGCCAGGGCCAAGGCTTTGAACTTCATGAATGTCTCCAAATATGGAATGGCTGGACACGGTGGGCTGCCCCATCGGCGCCATCAGGTCTCTGACGGACCCTCCTGAACGCAAGGCAGAGATTAGGTTTTGGGCCTTGCCGGGTCCACTCACTTTTTTGCTAGCATCCATTCCAAATGCTTATGACTTCAGGCCCGTTTCCGGGCAAGCCCCTGTCCATGGCGCAGGCCTGCGCGAGGCTGCGTTTCCGGCACCTGCAGTTTCTGGACATCCTGGGCCAGACGCGCAACCTGCGCCTGACGGCCGAGCAGATGCACATCACCCAGCCGGCGGCCACCAAGATCCTGATGGACATCGAGGAGATCCTCGAATCGCGCCTGTTCGAGCGCCTCTCGCGCGGCATGCGGCCCAACGAACTGGGTCTGTTCACCTTGCGCTATGCCGCCTCCTCGCTGGCCGGGCACCGCAAATTCGTGGAAGAGTTCAATGCGCTCAAGCAAGGCGGGCATGGCCACCTCACCATAGGCGCCATCACAGGGTCGGCTGCGCATGTGCTGATCACCTCGGTGGCCGAGATACAGCGCCTGCGCCCGTTGCTGGTGCTCAAGGTGCTGGAGCAGAGCAGCGACCAGCTCATCGCCTGGCTGGGGGAGCGCAAGATCGACCTCATGATCGGGCGCTTCACCGACGACGCGCAGCGAACACAGTTCCAGTACGAGCGCCTGTCCAGCGAGCCGCTGCAGGTGGTGGCGGGCGTGCACCACCCGCTGCGCGGCGTTCGCGACCTGGGCATGGCGGAGCTGTCCCACTGGCCCTGGATCCTGTACCCTGCCTCGACCGCCTTGCGCAAGGTGTCCGACGACATCTTCGGGCGCAACGGGCTGGCGCTCGCTTCGGGCGTGGTCGAGACCCCTTCTTTCCTGTTCGCACTGGAGATGATGCAGGCGACCGACATGCTCTCATTGCAGCCCTCGGCCCTGGTGGAGCGCTACATCCACAAGGGGCTGTTGGCCCGCATTCCGGTGGAGCTGCCGGACCGCATGCCGGACTATGGCCTCATCACGCGGCTGGGCGAGTCGCCCACACCGGCCGCGCAGGCCTTCATCGACGTGCTGCGCGAGGCGGCGGCCCCGTCCATCGACGCCGCGCCGTGATCCGGCTGCAGCCGCCCCTCCTTCTTCGATAACAACGCTTATTGGAAAATGGAGGCAATTCCTTCGCCGATAGCCCCGCATGACGAGGGTGCCGGCCGCAGGCCGTTATGCTCTGCGCCCTTTCTTCTCTCTCTGAATCCCTGCGGGACCCCCATGCCAGATCACCAGGACATCCCCGAACCCATCAACGAACCCCGCCTGTGGAGCGACGAGCGCTGGATGGCGCGCGTCATCAAGAACGAGGATGACGATGGCTGGGCCGTGTCCATGACCCTGCACGGCGAGGCCGAGCCCGCGCTGGTGGGGCCCTGGACCATGGGGCGCGACAAGAAGAACCCCAAGCCGCTCGATGTCTCGGCCTTCAATACCCTGGTGAAGACCGCCAGCGAGGTGCTGCGCCGGCATGAACAGCAGCTGCACGCCCAGCTCAACAAGAACCTGGCCATCACCACCGCCCAGGGCCAGCGCCTGCGCGTGGCGCTGGCCATCGTGCCCGACGAGGAGGGCGCCACGGCCACGCTGAGTGCGCAGGACGAGCTGGGCGAAGAGCTGGCGCGCGTGCCCGTGTCGCCGGGCTTCAAGCTCACGGTGGCCAGCGCCACGGCTTGGATAGACGGCGGGTTCGAAAAGCCGCGTTGACGCCATGCTGGTCTTGCAGGCGACTGCAAGAACGCGGGTTTTTACCTAGAATGGCGGTGCCGGGCAGAAAAGCTTTCCGTCCGGCAGCGTTCTCAGGGCGGGGTGCAATTCCCCACCGGCGGTATCTGTGCAGTCTTGGGCCATCCAGGGCCGCGCAGCAGCCCGCGAGCGCCCGTTGCAACTGGCCGGTGCATCTTCGGATGCATGCCAGGCGCAGCGGGGTCCAGCAGATCTGGTGCGATGCCAGAGCCGACGGTCACAGTCCGGATGAAAGAGATCGCGAAGCCATGGGCCCCTGCCGCTGGTGTGGGCGCCCGCGTGGATCAGGTGCCGCTAGGCGCGGCCGGTTTTCGGGCCGGCACCGCCGTGCGGCCTGCCCGCGCGTGCGCCATGCCGTGTGCAGACGCCTTGTTCGCGCGCGCCCTGATTCTGGTAATCCTTTTCTTCGATCCGAGAAAATCCATGAATCAGCCTTTTCCTTCCCGAGCCGTCACTGCCATGGGCGACAACGGCGCAGCGCGCAGCGAGCGCGTGGCGCTGATCTGCGCCAGCTGGCACCGGGACATCGTCCACCAGGCCCGCGATGCGGCCGTGGCGGAATTCGCCCGCAGCGGCCTGCCCGCTGGCCAGGTCGAGCATTTCGACGTGCCGGGTGCGTTCGAGATCCCGCTTTTGGCCAAGAAGCTGGCGCAAAGCGGGCGCTACGACGCCATCGTAGCCTGCGCGCTCGTGGTCAACGGCGGCATCTACCGCCATGAATTCGTGACCACGGCCGTCATCGACGGCCTGATGCGCGTGCAGCTCGACACCGAGGTGCCCGTGATGAGCGCCGTGCTCACCCCGCGCGACTTCCACGAGCACGAAGAGCACCTGCGCTTCTTCCGCGAGCACTTCGTGAAGAAGGGCACGGAAGTGGCCCAGGCCTGCCTGGCCACCATGGCCCACCTGCGTGCGCTGGAGCCAGCCCACGGGGACTGAGGTTCCTGCAGGCCGCCCTGGCCGCTTGAGGCGCGGTCTGAAGAGAATCAGCCCGCCGCCAGCCGGGGCACCTGGTGCAGGGGCACCCCGGGTGGGTTGCCGCCCTGGGTTTTACCGGCACCCGGGCGCAGCCGGAACACGGCCACGGCCTGCACCAGTTGCTGGGCCTGCACCTTGAGGCTGTCGGCAGCGGCCGCGCTTTCCTCCACCAGGGCCGCGTTCTGCTGCGTGGCCTGGTCCATCTGCGTGATGGCCTCGCCCACCTGGGACACCCCCAGGCTCTGCTCGCTGCTGGCGGCGCTGATCTCGCCGACGATGTCGGTCACGCGGCGGATCGATGCCACCACCTCGGTCATGGTGGCGCCGGCCTTGTCGACCAGGGTCGTGCCCTGCTCGACGCGCTCCACGCTGGCGTGGATCAGGCTCTTGATCTCCTTGGCGGCCTCGGCACTGCGGCCGGCCAGGCTGCGCACCTCGCTGGCCACCACGGCAAAGCCCCGACCCTGTTCGCCTGCGCGGGCGGCTTCCACTGCCGCGTTGAGCGCCAGGATGTTGGTCTGGAAGGCGATGCCGTCGATCACGCTGATGATGTCGGCGATCTTCTTGCTGCTGTCGTTGATGCCCTTCATGGTCTTCACCACTTCGGAGACCACATCGCCGCCCTGCACGGCCACGGTAGACGCGTTCAATGCCAGCTGGTTGGCCTGGCGGGCGTTGTCGGCATTGGCCTGCACGGTGGAGTTGAGTTCCTCCATCGAGGCCGAGGTTTCCTCGAGTGCGCTGGCCTGCTGCTCGGTGCGGGCCGACAGGTCGTTGTTGCCCTGCGCGATCTCGGCGCTGGCCAGGGCCACGCTGTCGGCATTCGTGCGCACGTTGCTCACCACGTTCGACAGGCTGTCCTGCATGGCGTGCAGGGCGTTGAGCAGTTGTGCAATCTCGTCCTTGCCGCGCACCTCGGTGGCCACCGTCAGGTCGCCACTGGCCACGGCCTGCGACACCCGCACGGCATTGCCCAGCGGCTGCGTCACGGTGCGGCTGAAGGCAATGGCGCCGCCGATGCCCAGGGCGCACACCACCAGCATCACCGCCAGGCTGATGGTGGTGGCGCGCTGTGCCGTGACAGCGGCGCGGTCGGCCACTTCACTGCTGGCCTTGCCGATCAGCTCGCCTGCCTGGTCGAGCAACTGGGAGGGCTCGCGGTCCATGCCCTGCACGGCCTTGTCGCCGGCTTCCACGTCCTGGCCAGCCGCCTTGAAGGCCTCGAAGCCCTTGCGGTAGGCCGCGCCCATGCGTTCGTGCGCCAGTGCGAATTTCGCCACATGCTCGCGCCCCTCGCCTGGGGGCAGGGCGGCCAGCAGCTTCTGGGCCTGGTCGCTGACGGACTTTTCCTGCTTTTCGAACGCCGCCCAGTAGCGCGTGAGCTGGGCTGGGTCCTTGCCGCGGATCAGCACGTTCTTCCATTCCTGCACCTGCACCTTGAAGCCATTGAGCACGTCCGACGCCATGCGCTCGTGCAGAAAACTCTGCGCCACGGTGGTCTGGTAGGTGTCCAGCGCCTGATTCAGTCGGCTGATGCCGAACAGGGCTGCCGCAAACAGCAGCAACAGCGACGCGGTAAAGGCCAGGGGGAGCTTGAGGCTGAGCTTCATGACGGGACTCCTTGGATTCCACAGATCACTGCAGCCATGGCAGTCGGCGTGCCAAGGCATTCCACTGCATTATGGGCCGTTGTAAATGTTTGTGTCCGGCTTTTTTGTAGCCCGTTCGGAGGGGGCAAACCCCTCCAGGCAAAGAAAAAGGCCTGGCGTATACGGCCAGGCCTCGGGGAGGGTCGTGCCCCTGTGCTACAGAACGCCAGCGGCCCGCAGCTGCGCAATGCGCGCCGTATCCAGCCCCAGCTCGGCCAGCACCTCGTCGGTGTGCTGCCCCAGCGCCGGCGGCGCATTGCGCAGCGTGGGTGGGTTGGCCGATAGGCGCAGCGGGCTGGCCACGCCGGTGATGTGGGCCACACCGTCGCCGGCCTCGCCGTCCTTCCAGCGCGGCAGGGCCACAGCCAGGCCGCGCGCCTTCACCTGGGCGTCGTCAAAGGCCTGGGCGATGGTGTTGATCGGGCCGCAGGGCACGGCCTTGTCTTCGAGCAGGGTGATCCAGTCGGCCGTGGTGCGCGTGCGTGTGAGCGCCTCCATGGCCGGGATCAGCTCGGCGCGGTGCTTCACGCGCAGGGTGTTGGTGGCAAAGCGCTCGTCGCTGGCCCATTGGGGCTGGCCGGCGGCGGCGCAAAAGCGCGCAAACTGGCCGTCGTTGCCAATGGCCAGCAGCATCGCGCCGTCCTGCGTGGGGAAGTCCTGGTAGGGCGCCAGGCTCGGGTGGCTGTTGCCCTGGCGTGTGGGCGCATTGCCCGTGGCCAGAAAGCCCGCGGCCTGGTTGGCCAAAATGGCCATGCCCACGTCCAGCAGCGACATGTCGATGTGC
Organism: Acidovorax sp. LjRoot118; assembly: GCF_964253575.1. NCBI lineage: Bacteria > Pseudomonadati > Pseudomonadota > Betaproteobacteria > Burkholderiales > Comamonadaceae > Acidovorax > Acidovorax sp. LjRoot118. The sequence goes on along the minus strand of NZ_CAXURB020000001.1, from coordinate 4,635,080 downwards.
TGGCCCTCGTCGGTGCGCTGGCGCACGTTGAGCGCGGCGACGATGGCTGTGCTGGCGTACACGCCGGTGAACAGGTCGGTCAGCGCCACGCCCACGCGCAGCGGGCCGCCGCCGGGCTCCGCGTCGCCCCGGCCGGTGATGCTCATCATGCCGGTCATGGCCTGGATCATGAGGTCGTAGCCCGCGCGCTCGGCATACGGCCCGTCCTGCCCGAAACCGGTGACCGAGCAGTAGATCAGGCGCGGGTTCAGCGCGCGCAGGCTGGCATGGTCCAGGCCGTACTGTCTAAGGCCCCCGACCTTGAAGTTCTCCACCACGATGTCGCTTTGCAGCGCCATGTCGCGGATCAGTTGCTGCCCTTCGGGCGTGGCCATGTCGATGGTGACCGAGCGCTTGTTGCGGTTGCAGGCCGTGAAGTAGCTGGCCTGCGTGGTGTCGTTGCCCTCGGCGTCCTTCAGGAACGGAGGGCCCCAGTGGCGCGTGTCGTCGCCCGCGCCGGGGCGCTCCACCTTGACCACGTCGGCACCCAGGTCCGCCAGGATCTGCGTGCACCACGGGCCCGCCAGCACGCGCGAGAGGTCCAGGACTTTGATGCCATCGAGGGCGCCGACAGAAGGTGTGGTCATAGGATCAGGAACTGCAAATCATGAAAGGACAGACGGCCGCCGCACCATGCAAGGGGCAGCGGCCGCAAAAGGGCAGGGCGCGCAGGCGCGCCCTTGTTGGGCTTAGTTGCTGAACGCAGCAATACCCGTTTGCGCGCGGCCCAGGATCAAGGCGTGCACATCGTGCGTGCCTTCATAGGTGTTCACCACCTCCAGGTTCACCAGGTGGCGGGCCACGCCGAACTCGTCGCTGATGCCGTTGCCGCCCATCATGTCGCGGGCCAGTCGGGCGATGTCCAGCGCCTTGCCGCAGCTGTTGCGCTTGATCAGGGAGGTGGCTTCCACCGCAGCGGTGCCTTCGTCCTTCATGCGGCCCAGGCGCAGGCAGGCCTGCAGGCCGATGGCGATCTCGGTCTGCATGTCGGCCAGCTTCTTCTGGATCAGCTGGTTGGCGGCCAGGGGGCGGCCAAACTGCTTGCGGTCCAGCGTGTACTGGCGCGAGGTGTGCCAGCAGAACTCGGCCGCGCCCAGCGCGCCCCAGGCAATACCGTAGCGCGCGCTGTTCAGGCAGGTGAAGGGGCCCTTCAAGCCCTGCACTTCGGGGAAGGCGTTTTCTTCAGGCACGAACACATCGTCCATCACGATCTCGCCCGTCACGCTGGCGCGCAGGCCCACCTTGCCGTGGATGGCCGGGGCCGTCAGGCCCTTCATGCCCTTTTCCAGCACAAAGCCGCGGATGGGGCCCACGGCGCCGCCTTCGGAAACTTCCTTGGCCCAGACCACGAACACGTCGGCCACGGGGCTGTTGGTGATCCACATCTTGCTGCCCTTGAGCTTGTAGCCGCCCTCCACCTTGTAGGCGCGCGTGGCCATGCTGCCGGGGTCCGAGCCGTGGTCGGGCTCGGTCAGGCCGAAGCAGCCGATCCACTCGCCGCTGGCCAGCTTGGGCAAATACTTCTGGCGCTGGGCTTCGGTGCCGAATTCATAGATCGGCACCATCACCAGCGAGCTCTGCACGCTGGCCATCGAGCGGTAGCCCGAATCCACGCGCTCCACCTCGCGGGCGATCAGGCCGTAGGCCACGTAGTTCAGGCCCGGGCCGCCGTATTGCTCGGGGATGGTGGGGCCCAAGAGGCCCACTTCGCCCATCTCGCGGAAGATGGTGGTGTCCATCTTCTCGTGGCGGAAGGCGTCGAGCACGCGCGGTGCCAGCTTGTCCTGGCAGTAGGCCGCAGCCGCGTCGCGCACCATGCGCTCGTCATCGCTCAGTTGCTGGTCGAGAAGAAAAGGGTCGTCCCAATGGAAGGCGGCGTTTTTGGCCATGGTGCGTGTCTCCGTGAAGAAGCAGATGAAAGAGGGGGGCACGGTACGAGGCCGTGCTGCGAATGGGTGCCATCGTAGGCCTGTCGCTGCCTGTCAGCAAGCGAGTTCTTTTCATCCAGAAATGCGTTTTTGGAATGTATGGAATACTGGTAGCTCAATTTGAGCTGCTAATTTGCAGGTTCAAAGTGTTTCCAAGTTCCTGTTCAGCATGCGCCGCAATATTCCCTCTACCCAGGCACTGGCCTGTTTTGAAGTCGCCGCCCGGCACGAGAGCTACACCCGCGCCGCGCAGGAGCTGTCGCTCACCCAAAGCGCCGTGTCGCGCCAGATCCAGGCGCTCGAAGAGTTTCTGGGCGTGGCGCTGTTCCGGCGCACGCGCCATGGCGTGGTGCTCACGCCCGCTGGGGCGCACTATGGCCGCCAGGTCGCGCGCTGGCTGCAGGGGCTCGAGCGCGACACGCTCGACGTGATGGCCCACCAGGGCCAGGGCGGCACCTTGTCGCTGGCGGCCGTGCCCACCTTTGCCACCCGCTGGCTGATACCGCGCCTGCCGCTGCTGGCGCAGCAGCACCCCGACATCGTGGTGCATATCGAGACGCAGACCCGGCCCTTTCTGTTTGCCGACGCCCCGTTCGACGCCGCCCTGTACGCCGGCACGGCCGAGCAGGTGGCCAACTGGCCTGGTATCACCGCGCAGTTGCTCATGACCGAGGACGTGGTGCCCGTGTGCAGCCCACGCCTGCTTGAAGCCGCCGCCCAGCGCGGCCTGGGCCGCGCCTACCAGCCCGTGGCCCCTGCCGTGCTGACCGAGCTGCCCCTGCTGCAGCAAAGCACGCGCCCCTACGGCTGGCGCCAATGGTTCGAGGCCATGGGCGTGGATGCACCCCATGCGCTCGACGGCCCGCGCTACGAGCTGTTCTCCATGCTGGCCGTGGCCGCCACCTGCGGCCTGGGCGTGGCGCTGATCCCGCCCCTGCTCATCGAAGCCGAGCTGGCGCGCGGCGAGCTGGTGGTGGCCTGCAACCAGCCGCTGCAGGGCGAGCGCGGCTACTACCTGGTGAGCCCCGCGCATGTGCAGTCGCCGGTTCTGGCAGCGTTTTCGCAATGGCTCCAGGAGGCCGCTCGGGGCAGTGCCTGATCAAGGAGCTCCCCCGCTTGCGCCCCGCAGCGGACAGGTCTACGCTGGTGGCGCGGGCAATGGTGGGGTGAGGGCCGCGTCCTCCTTGGTCCTACAGCCCGAGTGGAAAGATGGACGGAACGTATGCGGTGCGCGTGGGTCACACCGCGTGTATGGCCTTTGGGGCAACGCCCCGGGCCATGCAGGCACCTCATACCTTCACTATTTCATCAAGGAGCCGTCATGACATTGAACGCGAACTACAACCCCGTCTACCATGCCCCCCATTTCGAGCCCACGGTGGACGAAATCGCCACCCTCAAGCACCTGGAGATGGAGAACATCAGCGTCACTTCGGCGCTGAAGGAGCATATGTCCGGGCGTTTGTACGAGCACGGCTTCATCACCAAGAACGCATCGGGCCAACTGGCCATCACCGACACCGGCCGCCACCTGGTGCGCAGGCAGAACAACTGACCCACACGGCGCTCGCGGCCTGCCGGTTTGGGCAGGCCCTGCGCGCTGCGCCTACACACCGGGGCTGCAGGTCATCGCACAATGGCAGGTACAAGGAGGCCATGATGCAAGACCCGCAGGAAGAGAACGTTTTCGGTGAGTACGACGGATCGACCTACTCGGCCACGCTGCGCGAGCAGGCGGGCCGGTACTACTGCAGCAACCTGGTGGTGGACGGCCACAACACGCTGGTCACCAACGACGGCTGGGCCAGCCGCGAAGAGGCCATGCAGGCGCTGGACGAGATTGCGTCGGGGGCTCGCAAGCCTTAGGGCCTGTTCACACTAATTTCGGGGTCGCGAAGGCCCTTGCCGGCCTGACAGTCTAGGCGCGTGACGCAGCGTGTGCATTTGCACACGCAAGGAGCGCAACAACGAGTGGCGCGCCGGCAAGGGCCTTCCCTTCGGGTTGGCCGGCCTGGGGGCCGTCTGCGGCGTTGCCCGCGCTTGCAAGGTGCACACCTTGCTGCACGCGGGCGCTTTGCATCCAGCCCCCAGGCCGCGCAACGCGATCCCCGAAATTAGTGTGAACAGGCCCTAGCCCGTCCGCCCCTCAGGGTCGGTTGCAGGGCCCGTGGGCGCAAGGCGCCACACCCCGGTGTGGTGCCTTGGTTCGTCTCCGTTACTTGTCCATTTCTTTGAAGACCTCCGCCGCCACGCGGAAGGAGTCGATCGCTGCGGGCACGCCGCAGTAGATCGCGGTTTGCAGGAACACTTCCTTCACCTCGTCACGCGTCAGCCCGTTGTTGATCGCCCCACGCACATGCAGCTTGAGTTCGTGCGGGCGGTTCAACGCCGTGAGCATGGCCAGATTCAGGAACGAGCGCGTCTTGCGGTCCAGCCCGGGCCGGTTCCACACATCGCCCCAGCAGTACTGGGTCACCATCTCCTGCATGTCGATGTTGAAGTCCGTCGCATTCTGGATCGCGGCGTCGACGTAGGCGGCACCCAGTACCTCGCGGCGGGTGGACAAGCCCTGGTCGAACAGGGCGGGGTTCTTGGGGGCGAGGGCTCGGGTCATGAAAACTCCTGGAGGGCAAAGGAATGAAAAAACAGCGCAAACCTGCGCCGCAATTTAAAGACAATAAGATTGTCTGACAATCATATGATAAAGCTGTACCAGAAGGCAAGAATCGTATGTTGTCGGACAATCTGTTTGCAGGAAGATCCGCTAGGATGCCGCAATGACCGCCATGCTCCCTGTGCCCCGTGAAGAAACCTCGCTGCGCGAGCGCGCCACCAGCGCGCTGCGCCAGGCCATCCTCGACGGGGTCTTTTCGCCCGGCCAGAAGCTCTCGGAGCGGGAACTGTGCGAAAGCCTGGAGGTCAGCCGCTCCTGCGTGCGCGAATCACTGCAGCACCTGCAGGCCGAAGGGCTCATCACCATCGTCCCGCACCGCGGGCCCGAAGTGAGCACCATCTCACCCAGTGAGGTGCGCGACATCTACGAAGTGCGCGCCCACCTCGAAAGCCTGGCCGCCAGGGGATTCGCGCTCAAAGCCCCGCCCGAGCAGGTGCGCGCCCTGCGCGCCAAGCTCAACGAACTGGCCAAACCCGCCCTGGCGCAGGACCGGGCCCGGCTGCTCCAGGCCAAGAACCAGTTCTACGAAATCCTCGTCGACGGCTGCGGCAACCTCGTCGCCGGCCAGATGCTGCGCCAGCTCAACAACCGCGTGACGGTGCTGCGCCGCATCTCCATGGCCCAGCCCGAGCGATTGCCTCATACGCTGCAGGAGTTGAACGCCATCGTGTCCGCCATCGAGCGCGGCGATGGTGAGGCGGCGGCCAAGCTGTCGGCCGCGCACGTGCAAAAGGCGGGGGAGAACGTGCTCCGCAGCATGGAGCACAAGCCGTAGCGGGGCAGGGGTTGGCTTATTCCTTGATGAACCGCAGCAGCAGTGCACTGGTCGCAGGGGCGATCACCAGCTCGCCCTCGATGAAGCCGTACAGCCGCCCCTCTGGGCCTGCGGAATAAAGCTCATTGCCATCGATGCGGTAAAGCAGATGCTCGCCATCGCGCACGAACTCGTCGCCATCGACTACGCCCACGTGTTTCCCGGACGCGTCGGTCACATTCCATCGGCCTGTTTCGAACATTGAAGGACCTCCCGGTTGTCGGTCTCGCGGCCCCACCGCAGCAGTCAAGCCAAGAAGGTGGAGGTCTCAGGCACCCACCTAGCGTGGAAGGGCGCAAAACCTCCGCCAAAACCAGAGCAAAAAAATCCATGGCACTCGTGCACAAATCCAACCAGCACACTTTGCGGGGGGCGCTGGCAATCTGTTGCGTATTGTGGGCTGTTTCCCTTCGCCATGGAAGAGGGCCAATGCGGAGCAGGCCTCGGTGCCAAGCCAGGATGTGTGCGGACGTACTGCGGTAGTTCCATGGCGGCGTTTGGACACGCAGGCTTTCGGGTGTGGTGGCGTCTGGTTCCATCTCTCCACGGAACGGCGCTATCGCACGCCTAAACAGGAGGCCGTCTCCGGCACTCCCTCGGACCTGCCTTTCAGCTGCCTTGTTGCCGGGATTATTTCGCGGCAGAACAAACCGGTTGGGCCACGGAAGGCTCGACCGCCAGCCCGGTCTTGCTCGCACGATCTTCGCGCACCAGCTCCACGCCGCACCGGCCATCGCCGCTCAAGGCGCTGTTCATGAAGTACATTTGGCCGAGCTTGGGTTCAAAGCTGAGGAACGGCCGGCAGTAGTGAACGACCTGATAGCCGTCAGAGACCAGATGGGCGCCCACTGTGACACGGCTGGCAGCGGGGATGCTGACGGCGTTGTCTATGCCTTTGGCCGGGGGGGCGAAATAGTACTTGCCATCCTTGCACAGTTGGGGCCGGCCGAAGCCCACTGTGCGCACAGTGACCATTGGCTCGTCAGGCTGTGGAACATAGGTTGTGACACAGCCTTGCAAAATTGCGGCAACCGCTGCGATCACGGCGACCTTGCCCAAGGGCTTGCTGTTCATCGCTGCCCTCCCGCCGGATAGGCGCTCGGTTGAACCAGGGGGCCCAACTCAGCCAAGACGGCGCTCGCTTCACGTGCGCCAGCACTCGGCGCGTCTTGCAGCGCAATAAACGCAAACGCAATTGGTTTGCCGCCGAGGGTTCCCACCCGGGGCTTTTCGGACGGCAGATTCCGGGCTGCGGCTTGCAGGCTATCGTAAAGCGTGAAGTACGGTTTCCTGGCTTCGCGCGCCATCTCCGCGCAACGGTACAGCGCGAACGTCTGAACTCGGTCCGCAGTGATATAGCCGTTCCCAAAAAAATTGACTTTGACCAATCGGTCGTTGACCGGCTCCTGAGAAAAGCCGCCTGTCAATCCTGAGCTTGAGTACGGTGTCGCGCACCCGCCCAATCCGATACACGCGGCCAGCGTGGCAGCGCAAATCCTGTTCATACGAAATCCCTCCCTTTTTGTGGGACCGAGTATAGGTACGACAGATTGCAAGAAACTCCTTGCTGCCGCCCCTGACTCATTCAGGCAACACCAGAGGCTCACTGCGCTCTGGAAGCTGCCGAGAGCGAAGCTCCCCACTCCAAAAGAGAGGTGTGTGGGCTGTGTACCGCTGCCGACGGCGGCTAGCACGACCGATACCCAAGGACGGTGGAAGTGGACACCCAGCGCTGCAGCGTGGTGCGAATCGAGTACCACCTGAGGATCCACAAGCGTGGAAAAACGCGGCATCGCTACTGGAATGCAGTGCGTGCGGGCAGGGTGAGTGGGGAGTCTTTGGAAGGAGTTTGAAGCGCGGGATGCGCCGAAGCCTGCGCCTATTCCATCAAAAACCATAGCAAGAAAGCCATGGTGCCCGGGGCCGGAATCGAACCGGCACGCCTTGCGGCGGGGGATTTTGAGTCCCCTGCGTCTACCAATTTCACCACCCGGGCAGGGAATTCGTGAAGACTCAAATTATGGCACAGTAGGGCGCATGAAATATCCGACGATTGAAGACGCGATTGGCAAGACGCCGCTGGTGGCGCTGCAGCGCATTGGGGCGGCAGACAGCACCGCGCGGGGCAACGTGATCCTGGGTAAGCTCGAAGGCAACAACCCTGCGGGCTCGGTGAAAGACCGGCCGGCGCTGTCGATGATCCGCCGGGCCGAAGAGCGCGGCGACATCCGCCCGGGCGATACCCTCATCGAGGCGACCTCGGGCAACACCGGCATCGCGCTGGCCATGGCGGCGGCGATCAAGGGTTACCGCATGGTGCTGGTGATGCCCGAAGACCTGTCGGTCGAACGTGCCCAGACCATGAAGGCCTTTGGTGCGGACCTGGTGCTCACGCCCAAGAGCGGCGGCATGGAGCATGCGCGCGACCTGGCCGAGGCCATGCAAAAGCGCGGCGAGGGCAAGGTGCTGGACCAGTTCGCCAATGCCGACAACCCGCGCATCCACTATGAGACCACGGGCCCCGAGCTGTGGGAGCAGACCAATGGGCGCATCACCCACTTCGTGAGCGCCATGGGCACCACGGGCACCATCACGGGGGTGTCTCGCTTCTTGAAGGAAAAGAACCCCGGGATCCAGATCATCGGCGCCCAGCCGCAGGAGGGCTCGCGCATCCCCGGCATCCGCAAGTGGCCGCAGGAATACCTGCCCAAGATCTTCGACCCGCGCGCCGTGGACGAGACCGTGAACGTGAGCCAGGACGATGCCGAGGACATGGCCCGGCGCCTGGCGCGCGAGGAGGGCATCTTCGGCGGCATTTCGGCAGCAGGGGCCTGCTGGGCGGCGCTGCAGTTGTCGCAGCGCGTGAGCAATGCGACCATCGTCTTCGTGGTCTGCGACCGGGGCGACCGCTACCTTTCCACCGGGGTGTTCCCCGCGTGACGGCGCTGGCCGGCCACCGCTGCTACGCTGTGGTGGCGCGGCCCGCCGGCCCCGCACGATGAACCAATCCATGCAACAGCCCGCCCACATCCGGAGCGGTTGATGCTATAAAATCAAGAGCAACATGCAGTACGAACCCCGCCATTGCACCCATTGCGGCACACCGCTGGCCCTCATCACCGTGGCAGAGGATGGTGGCGACAAGCAGCGCCTTCGCTGCCCGGCCTGCGGCTGGACGCACTGGAACAACCCCACGCCGGTACTCGCCGCCATCGTGGAGGTCAACGGCCAGGTGCTGCTGGCGCGCAATGCGGCGTGGCCGGGCAAGATGTTCGCGCTGATCACCGGCTTCATGGAGGCGGGCGAATCGCCGCAGGAAGGCATCGCCCGCGAGGTCAAGGAAGAGACGAACCTCGACGTGACCGCCACCACCCTGGTGGGGGCGTACGAATTCATGCGCATGAACCAGGTCATCATTGCCTACCATGTGGTGGCCCATGGCGAGGTGAAGCTGTCGCCCGAGCTGGTGGACTACCGGATGTACGATCTGGCTGACCTCAAGTGCTGGCCCGCCGGCACCGGCTATGCGCTGGCCGACTGGCTGCGCACGCGCGGGCACGAGCCGGTGTTCTTCACCGCCGAAGAAAATGCAGAGCGACGCCGCGGCCTGGACCTGCCGCCAAAGGACTGACGACCATGGACATCCACAAAGAAATCGACACGCGCGGACTGAACTGCCCGCTGCCCATCCTCAAGGCCAAGAAGGCGCTGGCCGACTTGGCCAGCGGCCAGTTGCTCAAGGTCGTGTCCACCGACGTGGGCTCGGTGCGCGACTTTCAGGCGTTTGCCAAGCAGACGGGCAATGAGCTGGTGGAGCAGACGACCGAAGGGGCGGACGAGGCGAAAGAGTTCATCCACGTCCTGCGCCGCAGGTAAAGGCGATGGTCTGGATGGAGCGAGCAAAGTCCTCGCTCCACAACACAAAGTCCTCCAGCTGCGCTTGCAGCAGGAGGACTTTTTTGTGGGCGTGCCGCAACCGGTGCGGCATGAAGGCGTAACTTACAGGCTCAACCCCTTGAGGTATTCACGGAAGTGGGCGCCCACCTGGGGGTGCTCCAGGGCGAGTTCCACCGTGGCTTCGAGGAAGCCCTCCTTGCTGCCGCAGTCGTAGCGCTTGCCTTCGTACTGGAAGGCGTAGACGGCCTCGTGCTGCATCAGGCGGGCGATGCCGTCGGTCAACTGGATCTCGCCGCCCACGCCGCGCGGCTGGTTGCGGATCTCGTCGAACACGCCGGGCGTGAGGATGTAGCGCCCGGCCACGCCCATGCGCGAGGGGGCCACGTCGGCCTTGGGCTTTTCGACGATGCGGTCGATGCGGATCAGCGGGCCCCCGGCGGATTCACCGGCCACGATGCCGTACTTGTGCACTTGGTCCTCGGGCACCTCCTGCACGGCAATGACCGAGCGGCCCTGCTGGCGGAAGGCCGCTGCCATCTGGGCCAGCACCGGCTGGCCGCCCTTGGGGCCGACCATCAGGTCATCGGCCAGCAGCACGGCGAACGGCTCCTTGCCCACCAGGGGCTCGGCGCACAGCACGGCGTGGCCCAGGCCCAGCGAGCGGGGCTGGCGCACGAAGGCGCAGTCCATGTCGTCAGGCTGCACCGAGCGTACCAGGGCCAGCAGCTCCTGCTTGCCGGCGGCCTCCAGCTCACTTTCGAGCTCGTAGGCGGTGTCGAAATGGTCCTCGATGGCACGCTTGCTACGGCCCGTCACGAAGATCATGTGGCGGATGCCGGCTGCGTAGGCCTCTTCCACGGCGTACTGGATCAGCGGCTTGTCCACCACGGGCAGCATTTCCTTGGGCGATGCCTTGGTGGCAGGCAGAAAGCGTGTCCCCAGGCCGGCAACGGGGAAAACGGCTTTGCGGATGGCGGATGCAGCGGTCATGGGGCTCCTTGCAGGAATGGGGAATCAAAAGAGGGCAGGGCCCGGCACGGAGCCGGGCGTATCTGCCTTCAGTATCGCGGGGTTTTTACCCCAGGCGTGTCAGCTGATCGCGCAATCTGCCCAGCGTGGCAGTGAAGTCGGCAATGCGCTTCTTGGCCTCGTCGATCACCGCAGGCGGGGCCTTGGCCACGAAGGCTTCGTTACCGAGCTTGGCGTTGGCCTTGGCCAATTCGCCCTCCAGGCGTGCGATTTCCTTGGAGATACGGGCCTTCTCGGCCTCGACGTCGATCTCCATGTGCAGGCACATGCGCGCCTCGCCCACCACGGCCACGGGTGCGGCCTGTGCGGCGGCGGCCCACGCGGCCTCGTCGTCGAACACCTTCACTTCGCTGAGCTTGGCCAGCGATTGCAGCACCGGTGCCACGCCGCGCATGAACTCGGTGTCGCCCACGGTGTACAGCGGCAGGCGCGTCGATGGCGAGACGTTCATTTCGCCGCGCAGGGTGCGGCAGGCGTCCACCAGGCCCTTGACGCGCTGCATGTGCGCAATGGCGGCCTCGTCGATCTTGCTCGGCTGCGCCTCGGGGTAGCGGGCGATGCTGACCGAGTCGCCTTGCAGGCCGGCCACCGGCGCCACCGTCTGCCACAGGGCTTCGGTGATGAACGGGATGATCGGGTGCGCCAGGCGCAGGATGGCTTCGAGTGTGCGGATCAGCGTGCGGCGCGTGGCGCGCTGCTCGGCCTCGGTGCCGGTCTGGATCTGCACCTTGGCGATTTCCAGGTACCAGTCGCAGAACTCGTTCCAGACAAAGTCATAGATCGTGTTGGCCACGTTGTCCAGGCGGAACTCGGCAAAGCCCTTGGCCACCTCGGCCTCGGTCTTCTGCAGCAGCGACGCAATCCAGCGGTCGGCCTGGCTGAAGTGCATGTAGCCGTGGGCGGGGCCGCCGGGCTGGCACTCTTCCTTGGTGTGCTCTTTCAGGCCGCAGTCCTGGCCCTCGCAGTTCATCAGCACGAAGCGGCTGGCGTTCCACAGCTTGTTGCAGAAGTTGCGGTAGCCCTCGCAGCGCTTGCTGTCGAAGTTGATGCTGCGGCCCAGGCTGGCCAGCGCCGCAAAGGTGAAGCGCAGCGCATCGGCACCGTAGGCGGGGATGCCCTCGGGGAATTCCTTTTGCGTGTTCTTGCGCACCGTGGGCGCGGTCTCGGGCTTGCGCAGGCCGGTGGTGCGCTTGTCGAGCAGTGGGTCCAGGGCGATGCCGTCGATCAGGTCCACCGGGTCGAGCACGTTGCCCTCGGACTTGCTCATCTTCTTGCCCTGCGCGTCGCGCACCAGGCCGTGGATGTACACGTGCTTGAACGGCACGCGGCCCGTGAAGTGCGTGGTCATCATGATCATCCGGGCGACCCAGAAGAAGATGATGTCGTAGCCCGTCACCAGCACCGAAGAGGGCAGATACAGGTTGTAGTCGTCGGTCGGGCCGTCGCCCTGCTCGGGCCAGCCCATGGTGGAGAAGGGCACCAGGGCGGAGGAATACCAGGTATCGAGCACGTCCTCGTCGCGGCGCAGCGTCTTGCCCGGGGCCTTGGCCTGGGCTTCGGCTTCGTTGCGGGCCACGATCACGTTGCCGTCTTCGTCGTACCAGGCCGGGATCTGGTGGCCCCACCACAGCTGGCGGCTGATGCACCAGTCCTGGATGTTGTTCATCCACTGGTTGTAGGTGTTCACCCAGTTCTCGGGCACGAAGGTCACCTCACCGGTCGCCACGGCGTCGATGGCCTTCTGGGCGATGCTCTTGCCGGTGGGGTCCTGCTCACTCACCTTGCTCATGGCCACGAACCACTGGTCCGTGAGCATGGGCTCGACCACCTGGCCGGTGCGGGTGCAGATGGGCACCATGAGCTTGTGCTTCTTGGTCTCCACCAGCGCGCCCGAGGCTTCCAGGTCGGCCACGATGGCCTTGCGCGCCACGAAGCGGTCCAGGCCGCGGTATTTTTCAGGGGCGTTGTCGTTGATGGTGGCCTGCAGCGTCAGCACCACGATCATCGGCAGTTGGTGGCGCTGGCCCACGGCATAGTCGTTCGGGTCGTGCGCAGGCGTGACCTTGACCACGCCGGTGCCGAACTCCTTGTCCACATAGTCGTCGGCAATGATGGGGATCTCGCGGCCCACCAGGGGCAGCACCACGTTCTTGCCGATCAGGTGCGTGTAGCGCGCGTCCTCGGGGTGCACCATCAGCGCCACGTCGCCCAGCATGGTCTCGGGGCGGGTGGTGGCCACGGTGAGGCTGCCAGAACCGTCGGCCAACGGGTAGGCGATGTGCCACAGCGAGCCGTCCTTCTCTTCGCTCTCGACTTCGAGGTCGGACACGGCGGACTGCAGCTTGGGGTCCCAGTTCACCAGGCGCTTGCCGCGGTAGATCAGGCCCTGCTCATAGAGCTTCACGAAGGTGTCGGTCACCACCTTGGAGAGCTTGTCGTCCATGGTGAAGTATTCGCGGCTCCAGTCCACGCTGTCGCCCATGCGGCGCATCTGCGTGGTGATGGTGTTGCCGCTCTGTTCCTTCCACTCCCAGACCTTGGCGACGAAGTTCTTGCGTGCTTCGGGCGGGGTGGGGCCCATGTCGTGGCGGCTGATGCCCTGCTCCTGCAGCTGGCGCTCCACCACGATCTGCGTGGCGATGCCGGCGTGGTCGGTGCCGGGCACCCAGGCCGTGTTGAAGCCGCGCATGCGGTGGTAGCGCGTCAGGCTGTCCATGATCGTCTGGTTGAACGCATGGCCCATGTGCAGCGTGCCGGTCACATTGGGTGGCGGCAGCTGTATGGAAAACGCCGGCTCGCCCGCCTGCGCTACGCCGGTGCCCCGAAAGCCCGCTACACCGTAGCCACGGCGTTCCCATTCGGGGCCCCAATGGGCCTCCAGGGCGGCGGGTTCAAAGGACTTGGAAAGGCTGTCGAGGCCGGTTTGTTGCAGGGGCGAGCTCATGGGGTAGGGCTGGTGGTGGGGCCGCCCGGGGGCTGCCTCCACGTTCGAGAGGGTGGAACCGGCCATTTTAAGTCAGCCAGCAAGGGCCCCACCGTCCCGACCGGGTGGTGTGCATCGCCCAGGGCACTTCGCGGCGCGCTATCGAATTGTTACCTTGTGCGACTGGCGGAAAGCAGATGTTTGCCGATAATCCGCCGCGATGGAGTGAGGAAAGGGGTGTTGCGTGCCAACGCCCAGGCTCCATGGCCGGAAAAACCATACCAAACAATCCGCTTCCCGTATGAACATTGCACCTGCCCTGCGCGTGGGCCTGGCCAAGGTCTTTGCCTATTCGCTGCTCTCGCTGTTCCTGATCCCGCTGGCGGCCTACCTGTTCACCGGCTATGCGCAGCGCGATGAGGACGCTCAGTTCATCACCCGCATCAGCCAGCGCATCGACGCCGAAAAGGGCATGCCCGCGGCCGAGAAGCAGGCGCAAAAAGACTTCTACCGGGCCAACCCGCCGTCCACGATCTGCACCAACAAGAGCCCTCAGGTGGCGGATTACCGCGAGGCGATGTGCGAGACCTATGGCGAGCTGTGGCAGTTCAACCTGGTGCGCAAGGTCTCGCTTTGGAGCATGGTGGCCGGCGCAGTGCTGCTGGTGGCGGTGCTGGGCCTGGGCGCCTTGGCCTTTGTGGACCGCAAGATGCAGTACACCAGCTTCGTCACCGGCTGGCATCTGACCACCTGGGCCAGCGCCGCCTCGCTGGTGGTGCAGGGTGCGCTGGCGGTGTGGCTGTCGTTCTGGGTGACGGCCTTCTTTTTCCACAAGTATTCGCCCAAGCTCATCATCCTGGTGGGGATTCTGGTCGCCGGCGGCGTGTTCTTGGCCGTCAAGGGCATCTTCAAGCGCGTGCAGTTGCGCAACGGTGTGGACGGAGAACTCGTGACCGAGGCCGATGCGCCGCTGCTGTGGAAGCGCATCCGCCACATGGCGGGCCGCCTCAAGACCGAGCCGCCCAGGCACATCGTGGCCGGCATCGACGCCAACTTCTTCGTCACCGAGGCGCCGCTCACCGTCGGTGGGCAGCAGCTCACGGGGCGCACCCTGTTCGTGAGCATCCCCTTGCTGCGCCTCTTGGACCAGTCGGAAGCCGATGCTGTCTTCGGCCACGAGCTGGCCCACCTGCGCGGTGGCGACACCAAGAGCAGCGCGCTGCTGGGCCCCAAGATCAGCCAGTACGACCACTACCGCCATGCGATGCGCACCGGCGGGCTCACGGCGGTGGTCGCACCGCTGCTCGACCTGTACCGCATGATCTTCGAGGTGGCCCTGGCGCGCGAAAGCCGTGAGCGCGAGTTCAAGGCCGACCGCATCGCCGCCAAGCTCATCTCGCCCGATGCGATCGCGCAGTCGCTGATCAAGATTGCGGCCTACGCGCAGTACCGCTCCAAGATCGAGAGCGAGCTCTTCGGCCAGAACCGCAAGCACGATTCCGCCGCGCTGGGCATTGCCAGCTATGTGGCCCAGGGGCTGCCGCCTTATGCCGCATCGGCCGACTTTCTGCAGGAGATGAAGTCCGCCAACGTGCCCCACCCGTTCGACTCGCACCCTGCCATGACCGAGCGCATGCGTGCCGTGGGGGTGAGGCTGCCCGAGAGCGACTATGGCGCCATCGTCACGCGGGCGCCTGTTGCCACCTGGGCGCAGCAGATTCTCACGGCCGATGCCATCGAGCAGCGCTTGTGGGGCGAATACGAGCAGGCCTTTGCCGCCGACCACGAACGCAGCCTGGCCTACCGCTACGAGCCCGCCACCGACGAGGAGCGCGCGCTGGTGCTGCAGTATTTTCCGCCGGTGCAGTTCGCCTTGAAGGGCAGCGAGACGGTGACGGTCAGCATCGACGGCATCAGCACCTCGGCCGACGGCACCACCGTGTTCTGGGATGCGGTCAAGGCCTTGGAATTCAAGGAAAGCAGCTTTGGCAATGCGCTCGTCGTCACCCACCCCGAGAAAAATGCCCTGGGCCTTGGCGCCAAGACCAGCAAGATCAAGCTCGGTGGCCTGAAGAAAGAGAAAGACGATTTCAACGCCACCGTGGGCCACTACTGGCAGCGCCACCAGATCATGCGCGCGCACCAGCAGGAAGGGTAGGTCCCTGCCCAAAGCTTGCGGGCGGCGGCCAGGGCCGACCCGCCAATACCAGCCCTGCGCCTGGTGACAGGTGCTGATCTGCAGGGTCCTCTTGCAGTGGTGATGGACGGCTGAACTTTCTGCAGTGTGCCATGCTCTACCCAAGCGTGCATGGCCCTGGAAAAAAGCACGGCATGCCTGCGCTATTACCCTGTTCAATGGCAGGCCGTGGTGCTACAAAGGACCGGAGCCGTTAGCGATTCCCACTGCAAACCGTGGCACCCATGCGCAGGGTGCCACCACAGGAGGTCGTATGGATGCCATCAGCAATTTCGCCTCGCGTTACGCCCGTAGCCGTGAAGAGGAAATGTCGATCGACGAGTACCTCGCCGAGTGCAAGCGTGATCCCATGACGTATGCCACGGCGGCCCAGCGCATGCTGGCCGCCATTGGGGATCCCGAGACGGTCGACACGCGCAACGATCCGCGCATGTCGCGCCTCTTCGCCAACAAGGTGATCAAGCGCTACCCCGCGTTCGCCGAGTTCTACGGCATGGAGGATTCCATCGAGCAGGTGGTCAGCTTCTTTCGCCACGCTGCGCAGGGGCTGGAGGAGCGCAAGCAGATCCTCTACCTGCTGGGCCCGGTGGGCGGTGGCAAGAGCTCCATTGCCGAGCGGCTCAAGTACCTGATGCAGAAGGTGCCGTTCTATGCGATCAAGGGCTCGCCGGTGAACGAGTCGCCGCTGGGCCTGTTCGACGCGGTGGAGGACGGCCCGGTGCTCGAGGAGCAGTTCGGCATTCCCCGGCGCTACCTGCAGCGCGTGCTCTCGCCCTGGGCGGTCAAGCGGCTCGAGGAGTTCGGTGGCGACATCCGCCAGTTCAAGGTGGTCAAGCGCTACCCCAGCATCCTGAAGCAGGTGGGCATTGCCAAGACCGAGCCGGGCGACGAGAACAACCAGGACATATCGAGCCTGGTGGGCAAGGTGGACATCCGCAAGCTCGAAACCTTCGCCCAGGACGACACCGACGCCTACAGCTACAGCGGCGGCCTGTGCCTGGCCAACCAGGGCCTGCTGGAATTCGTGGAGATGTTCAAGGCGCCCATCAAGGTGCTGCACCCGCTGCTCACCGCCACCCAGGAGAGCAACTACAAGGGCACGGAAGGCTTTGGTGCCATCCCGTTCGATGGCGTGGTGCTGGCCCACAGCAACGAGAGCGAGTGGAAGGCGTTTCGCAACAACAAGAACAACGAGGCCTTCCTGGACCGCATCTACATCGTCAAGGTGCCGTACTGCCTGCGCGTGAGCGAGGAGATCCGAATCTACGAAAAGCTGATCCGCGAATCGTCGCTGGGCAACGCCGTGTGCGCGCCGGGCACGCTGAAGATGATGTCGCAGTTCGCCATCCTCACGCGCCTGAAGGAGCCCGAGAATTCCAGCATTTTCAGCAAGATGCAGGTGTACGACGGCGAGAGCCTGAAGGACACCGACCCGCGCGCCAAGAGCTACCAGGAGTACCGCGATTACGCGGGCGTGGACGAGGGCATGACCGGCATCTCCACGCGCTTTGCGTTCAAGATCATGTCCAAGGTGTTCAACTTCGACAGTGCCGAGGTGGCGGCCAACCCGGTGCACCTGATGTACGTGCTGGAGCAGCAGATCGAGCGCGAGCAGTTCCCTGCCGAGCTGGAAACCAAGTACACCAGCTATATCAAGGAGTCCCTCTCGCCGCGCTATGCCGAGTTCATCGGCAAGGAGATCCAGACGGCCTACCTGGAGAGCTACAGCGAGTACGGGCAGAACATCTTTGACCGCTACGTCACCTACGCCGACTACTGGATCCAGGACAACGAGTACCGCGACACCGATACCGGCGAGGTCTTCGACCGCGGCGCGCTCAACGCCGAGCTCGAAAAGATCGAGAAGCCGGCGGGCATCGCCAACCCCAAGGATTTCCGCAACGAGATCGTCAACTTCGTGCTGCGCGCGCGCGCCAACAACCAGGGCAACAACCCGAGCTGGACCAGCTACGAGAAGCTGCGCTTGGTGATCGAGAAGAAGATGTTCTCCAACACAGAGGAGCTTCTGCCCGTGATCAGCTTCAACGCCAAGGGCAGCGCCGAGGAGGCGCGCAAGCACGAGGACTTCGTCACCCGCATGGTGGAGAAGGGCTATACGCCCAAGCAGGTGCGGCTGCTGTGCGAGTGGTACCTGCGCGTGCGCAAGAGCAGCTAGCGCAGCGGCCAACAGGCTCTTGAAGGTTTTGCCAGTGCATCCCACCGGTGCGCTGGCCCATGATGGGGGCAAGGGATGGCATTGCAAATCATCGACCGCAGGCTCGCCGGCAAGAACAAATCGGTGGGTAACCGCGAACGCTTTGTGCGACGCTTCAAGGAGCAGATCGCCGAGAGCGTGCGCCGTGCGGTTTCGCAGCGTGGCATCCGTGACATCGAGCAGGCCGAGAGCATCAGCATTCCCAAAAAGGACATCGGCGAGCCGGTGTTCCACCATGGCCAGGGCGGCATCCGCGACATGGTGCACCCGGGCAACGCGGAGCATGTGCGCGGCGACCGCATCCAGCGGCCCCAGGGCGGGGCAGGGGGCAGTGGTGGCTCGCAGGCCAGCGACAGCGGGGAGGGGGAGGACGACTTCACCTTCACCTTGACCAAGGAAGAGTTCATGCAGCTCTTCTTCGAGGACCTGGCGCTGCCCAATCTGCTGCGCACGCACATCGGCGAGACCCCGAAGTACAAGCCGCGCCGCGCCGGCTACAGCCAGAACGGCATTCCCAACAACCTGGCGGTGCTGCGCACCATGCGCGGTGCGCTGGGGCGGCGCATCGCGCTGGGCCAGTCGGCGCACCGCGAACGGGCGGCTCTGCAGGTGCAGCTCGATGCCCTGGTGCAAGAAGGCAACGGCACCACCGACGAAGCGGTTGCGCTGCGGCTGCGCATCGAGGAGCTCAAGGAGCGCACCGGTCGCATCCCTTACCTGGACCCCATCGACCTGCGCTTTCGCTCCCGCGTGCAGGTGCCGGTGCCCAACAGTCAGGCCGTGATGTTCTGCCTGATGGACGTCTCGGGCTCCATGGACCAGGCGCGCAAGGACCTGGCCAAGCGCTTCTTCATCCTGCTATACCTGTTCCTCACGCGGCACTACGAGAAGATCGACATCGTCTTCATCCGCCACCACACGCAGGCCGCCGAGGTCAGCGAGGAGCAGTTCTTTCACTCCACCGAGAGCGGCGGCACGGTGGTCAGCAGCGCGCTGGTGCTGCTCGACCAGATCATCCGCGCGCGCTACCCTGCGGGGGACTGGAACATCTATGCCGCCCAGGCCAGCGATGGCGACAACTTCACCAACGACAGCGGCAATTGCCGCAGCCTGCTGGTGGACCGGATACTGCCGCTGGTGCGCTACTTTGCCTATGTGCAGGTGGCCCAGGAAGAGCAGAACCTGTGGGAGGAGTACAGCCAGCTGCAGTCGCAGTTTTCGCACTTCGCCATGCGCAAGGTCTCCGAGCCGGGCGACATCTATCCCGTGTTCCGCGACCTCTTCAAGAAAGAGGGGGTGCAGTTATGAACCACATGGCCCAGTACCCGGTGCTGGAGCGGCGCCTGCGCGACAACCCCTGGAAGACCGCCGTCGTCGGTGAGCGCCGCCACCGCACCGTGCCCGAGCAGCCCCTGCCCGCGGGGGCGCGGCCCGCGCAGCCGCTGCCCGATCCGAGTGACTGGACCTTCGAGCTGATCGAGCGCTACCACGCTGCGATCGCCGCCACCGCCGAGCGTTTCGGCCTCGACACCTACCCCAACCAGCTCGAAGTCATCACCGCCGAGCAGATGATGGATGCCTATTCCAGCGTGGGCATGCCGGTGAACTACCGCCACTGGAGCTACGGCAAGGAATTTTTGGCCACCGAGCGGCGCTACCGGCGCGGCCACATGGGCCTGGCCTACGAGATCGTCATCAACTCCAACCCCTGCATCAGCTACCTGATGGAGGAGAACACCACGGCCATGCAGGCCCTGGTGATCGCCCATGCCGCCTACGGGCACAACAGCTTCTTCAAGGGCAACTACCTGTTTCGCATGTGGACGGACGCCTCCTCCATCATCGACTACCTGGTCTACGCCAAGGACTACGTGGCCCAGTGCGAGGAGCGCTACGGCTTCGACGAGGTGGAACGGCTCATGGACTCGTGCCATGCGCTGGCCAACTTCGGCGTGGACCGCTATCGCCGCCCCTCCAAGAAGAACCTGGCGCGCGAGCGCCTGGAGCGCGCGCAGCGCGAGGCCTATGCCCAGCAGCAGGTCAACGATCTGTGGCGCACCCTGCCCACGCGCCCCGGCAAGGACGGCGCAGCGCTGGAGCACAACCGCTTTCCGCAGGAGCCGCAGGAAAACATCCTGTACTTCATCGAGAAGCACGCGCCGTTGCTGGAGCCCTGGCAGCGCGAGATCGTGCGCATCGTGCGCAAGATCGCGCAGTATTTCTACCCCCAGCGCCAGAGCCAGGTCATGAACGAAGGCTGGGCCACCTTCTGGCACTACACCCTGCTCAATTCGCTGTACGACGAGGGCTACCTCAGCGACGGGGTGATGATGGAGTGGCTGGGCTCGCACACCAACGTCATCTTCCAGCCCCCCGTGGGGCACCGCGCCTACAGCGGTATCAACCCCTACGCACTGGGTTTTGGCATGTACCGCGACATCCAGCGCATCTGCCAGAACCCGACGGCCGAAGACCGGCAATGGTTCCCCGACATCGCGGGCACCCCCTGGCTGCCCGCGCTCGACCATGCCATGCGCAACTTCAAGGACGAGAGCTTCATCGGCCAGTACCTGAGCCCGCACCTGATGCGCGAGATGCGCCTGTTCGCCCTGCACGACGACACGCGCCAGAGCGAGTTGCTGGTCAGCGAGATCCACGACGAAAACGGCTACCGCAACCTGCGCCAGTTGCTGTCGCAGCAGTACGACCTGGGCACGCGCGAGCCCAACATCCAGGTGTGGAACGTGAACCTGCGCGGTGACCGCAGCCTGACCCTGCGCCACACCCAGTACCAGGGCCGCCCGCTGGCCGACGGTACGCAGGAGGTGCTGCGGCATGTGGCGCGCCTGTGGGGCTTTGGCGTGCAGATCGAGGGCGTGGACGCCTACGGCAACCACCCGGTGATGCTGCACTCGGTGCCCGCTCCGACTGAATGACAGGCCCTAAGCGGCCAACTCCTCGTACCCGAACATCGACTTGGCCTCCAGGTACTCCTCGAAGCCCATGCGCCCCCACTCGCGCCCATTGCCCGACTGCCGGTAGCCCCCGAACGGAGCTGCGTGGTCGGCGCGTGCGCCGTTGAGGTGCACCATGCCGGCGCGCAGGCTGCGGGCGATGCGGCGGGCGTGGGCCAGGTCGGGCGCGCTTACATAGGCCGACAGGCCGTAGGACGTGTCGTTGGCGATCGCAATGGCCTCTTCCTCGGTGCCGTACGGCAGGATGCAGAGCACCGGGCCGAAGACCTCCTCGCGCGCAATGGCCATGGTGTTGCGCACATTGGCAAACACCGTGGGCAGCACGAAATAGCCCTGCTCCAGGCCCGCAGGCTGGGCAAGGCCGCCGGTGGCGAGTCGGGCCCCTTCGTGCAGGCCGTTGGCAATGCACTCGCGCACCTTGGCGTACTGCACCGCGTTGGCCACGGGCCCGAGCGTGGTGGCCGCGTCGCGCGGGTCGCCCATGCGCAGCGACTGCGCCACGTCCACCGCGATGGCCGTGGCCGCGTCGTGCAGGTGCCCCGGCACCAGCAGGCGCGTGGGCGCATTGCACGACTGCCCGCTGTTGCGAAAGCACTGCAGCGCCGCCTGGCGGATGGTGGCCGGCAGGTCCACGCCGTCCACCACAATGCAGGGCGACTTGCCGCCCAGTTCCTGCGCCACGCGTTTGACCGTGTCGGCCGCCGCCTTGGCCACGGCCACGCCGGCGCGCGTGGAGCCGGTGAAGGAAACCATGTCGATGTCCGCATGCGCCGCCATGGCTGCGCCCACGCCCGGCCCGTCGCCGTTGACCAGGTTGAACACGCCGCGTGGCACGCCCGCTTCGTGCAGCACCTGCGCGAACAGCAGGGCCGACAGCGGCGCCGTCTCGCTGGGCTTGAGCACCACGGTGCAGCCCGCGGCCAGCGCGGGCGCCACCTTGCAGGCGATCTGGTTCATGGGCCAGTTCCACGGCGTGATCAGGCCGCACACGCCGATGGGTTCGCGCGCCACGCGGGTGCGGTTCACCACCTCGTCGAAGGCATAGCCCACCAGCACTTCTGCGGTCTGGCGCAGGTGCGACAGGCCGGCCACTGCATGGGCCTGGCGGGCCAGTGTGATAGGTGCGCCCATCTCGAGTGAGATGGCCATGGCAATCTCGTCCATGCGGCGCTCGTAGGCGGCAATCACCGCGTGCAGCACGGCCAGCCGCTGCTCGCGGCTGTGCGCTGCCCATGCGGGGAAGGCGCGGCGCGCGGCGGCCACGGCGCGGTCCAGGTCGCGCGCATCGCCCAGCGCGATGCGCGCCACGGGCTGCTCGGTAAAGGGGTCCACGACGTCCTGCGTGCGGGTGCCCAGCGCGGGCGTCCAGGCGCCATCGATGTAGAAATTCAGGTGCTGCTGCATGGCGCTCGCTTCAGGCGGTGGCCCGCAGGGCGGTGCGGATGCTGTCCACCACCTCGCCGATCTGTGCCTCGCTGATCACCAGCGGGGGCGAGAGCACCAGCGTATCGCCCGAGTTGCGCACCAGCACGCCCGCCTCGAAACAGGCCACATGCACGGCATTGCCGCGCGCGCCGGCAGCGGCTGGGCGCGATGCCAGGTCCACCGCACCGAGCAGGCCGATGTTGCGCACATCGGCCACGTGCGGCGCGTCGCGCAGGCCGTGCAGGGCGGCTTCCCACACCGGGGCGATGGCCTGCACGCGCGCGGCCAGGCCGAGCTCCTCGTGCACGTCCAGCGTGGCCAGGCCAGCCGCGCAGGCCAGCGGGTGGGCCGAATAGGTGTAGCCGTGGAACAGCTCGATCACGCTTGAAGAGCCCCGCATGAAGGCGTCGTAGACCGTGTTGCCCACGACCACGCCGCCCATGGGCACGGCGCCGTTGGTCATGCCCTTGGCACAGCAGATCAGGTCGGGCGTGACGCCGAAGGCCTGGGCCCCGAAGGCGGCGCCCACGCGCGCAAAGCCGGTGATCACCTCGTCGAAGATCAGCAAGATCCCATGCTGCGTGCACAGCTCGCGCAGGCGCTGCAGGTAGCCCACGGGTGGCGGGTACACACCGCCCGAGCCGGTGACGGGCTCGACGATCACGGCCGCGATGGTGGCCGGGTCGTGCACCACGAACAGCTGTTCCAGCGCATTCGCGTAGTGCGCGCCCGTGGCGGGCTGGCCGCGCGAGAAGCGCGCATCGGCGTCGTACGGCAGGGGCAGGTGGGCCGTGTCGGGCAGCAGCGGTCCGAAGTCGCGCTTGTGGCGCCCGAGCCCGGCCACCGAGAGGCCGCCAAAGCCCATGCCGTGGTAGCCCTTGGCACGGCCCACCAGCAGCGTACGGCGCGCATCGCCACGCGCCTGGTGGTAGGCACGGGCGATCTTGAGAGCGGTGTCCACGGCCTCGGAACCCGAGTTGGTGAAGAACACATGGTCCATGCCGCCCGGCGCCAGGTCGGCGATGCGCCGGGCCAGCGTGAAGGCGGCCGGGTGGCTCATCTTGAACGACGAGACGAAGTCCATGCGGCCTGCGGCCTCGCGGATGGCCTCGGTGATGCGCGGCTGGCCGTGGCCCGCGTTGCAGCACCACAGGCCGGCCATGGCGTCCAGCACCTGGCGTCCGTCGTCGGTGGTGTAGTGCATGCCCTGGGCAGCGGTGAACAGCATGGGCTGCTGCTGGAACTGGCGCTGGGCGGTGAAGGGCAGCCAGAAGGCGTCGTCGTTGTGGGCGCTGGAGGGGGTGGCGGAAGTCATGGGGGCTTTCGGTAGGTGCTGCACAGGGAAGGGCAGGGCGCCGCGTTGCCGCCATGGCGGGCACCAGCCCCTGCATGCCCTCTATTATGTTTTTTGGTTTAACAAAAATCAATATAGCCGAGCGTTTGGCAGAGGCCGCGCGCTTCAAACTGGCACGGCCCAAACCAGCGCCCCCGCGCAAGCTTGGACGGCAACGAAGAGCGGCCGCCTCTGGCGGACGCACGGAGGCGCGAAGCGACTCAGGGGGTGGATTTAACCGGCGGGCGCAGGCGGCTGGCCACGTCGAGGTGGCGCTGCATCAGCAAGGCGGCCAGCTCCGTGTCACCGGCCTGCAGGCGGTCGAGCATCTCCAGGTGCTCGCGGCAGTTCACCTGCATGCGCTCGGGGCCGTACTTCCAGTCGTAGTTGGACAGGCGGCGCAGGCGGTTCTGGCGCTGGATGTCCATGTGGAAGAAGCGGTTGCCCGATGCGGCGGCCACGCCCTCATGGAAGGCGGCGTTCATCTCGAAGAAGGCGATGCTCGACGAGTCTTCCGACAGCGTGCGCAGGAACTCCTCGTGCTGGCGCCGCATCTCCAACGCCCAGGCGGGCGGCAGCGCAAAGCCTGGCTCGCGGATCGCGGCCGGCTCGATCACCATGCGGTAGCGGTAGCTCTCGTGGCGCACGCTGGCATCCCATGCGCCCGTGGCAAAGCGCCAGCCATAGCCGAGCTTGGGCTCGATGGCGCCCAGGTCGGCCAGGCGCTCCAGCGCATTGCGGATGGCCGGGCGGCCCAGCTCGTAGGCTTCCATCAGCTCCTTTTCGGAGACGTATTCCCCCAGGTTGCCATGCTGGCGGTCGTAGGCAATGCGCCGCAGCAGCTCGTCACTGCCATCGGCCGCATCGCGGGCGGGGGAGGGCAGGGGCGGCACACGCAGCAGCTCCACCCCGCGGTGCGGCTTGCGCTCGGCAAAGCCCTGCTGCGCGAGGTGGTCGAGCGCAGCACGCACCGGCGTGCGCGAGACGCCCAGGCGCTCGGCGAGCTGGTTTTCGTTGAGGCGCGCACCGGCCGCCAGGCCGTCCTCGTGGATGAGGCGGCTGATGCGGTCTGCCAGTTCCAGATGCAGGGGGGTAGAAACCATAGTCAGAAACAGTTGATGTTTTTTATTCTACAAAATACAATTCAGCCCATCGATCAATGATCGCTCACTCCACCCATCGCCATGGACCAGACTTTCCCTTGGGGCGCCGACCAGCCCATCCCTTCCTGCCCGTTGATCGAGGTCCGCGGTGCACCGCGCGAGCGCGGCCGCCAGTATGGCGAACAGGCCAAGGCGCGCATCCTGCGCGGCATCGAACATTACTCCACCCAGCTGGAGGGCAGCCAACTCGGCTGGCCCGAGATCGGCACGCTGGTGAAGACTTTCGAGCCCACCATCGAAGCCTTCGATGCCGCCTACCTCGACGAGATGCGTGGCATTGCCGAGGGGGCCGGTGTGTCGTATGAGGCCATCGTGATGCTCAATGCGCGCACCGAGATCCTCAAGCTCGCCGACCGGCGCCGCAAGGGCCAGCCCGCGCAGATCGACCCCGATGGCTGCACCGGCGTGGTCGCGATGCCTGAAGCCACCGCCTCGGGCCGCGTGATCCATGCGCAGAACTGGGACTGGAAGGCGGAGTGCGCCGAGACCGCCGTGGTGCTGCGCGTGCTGCGCGACGACGGCCCGGACATCCTGACATTCACCGAGGCGGGCGGCATGGCGCGCTCGGGCATGAATTCTGCAGGCATCTCCATCACGGCCAACTACCTGGAGTCCGACCGTGACTACCGCCAGCTCGGCGTGCCCCTGGCCCTGTTGCGCCGCAAGGCGCTGGAGCAGGTGCAACTGGCCCTGGCCATGCGCATCGTGTACTGCACGCCCAAGTCGGCATCCAACAATGTGATGGTCTCGCATGCCACGGGCGTGGCCATCGACTTCGAATGCGCACCGGACGAGACCTTCCAGATCCACCCCGAGCGCGGTGTCATCGTGCATGCCAACCACTTCCAGAGCCCAATTGCGCTGACCAAGATCAAGGACATGGGCATCGTCAACACGCCCGATTCGCTGTACCGCGACCTGCGCGTGCGCGCCCTGGTGGAGCCGCACATCGGCGCGCTCACCCGCGAGCACATCAAGAACGCGCTGTTCGACGACTTCCAGTCGCCCTGGTCGGTGTGCCGCCCGCCGCGCCCCAACTCCAGCAGCAACCTCTCGGCCACGGTGGCCATGGTGGTGATGGAGCCGGCCCTCGGTGAGATGGAAGTCGCCATGCTGCCCGCGCTCAGCCGCCGCTTTGAGGCGTACCGCCTGGACCTGGAACGCCACCTGGCGCTGGCCTGAGCGCGTTCGCTTGCCCCACGAAGAAAGGACCCCGAGATGACTACTGCTCCCTCGCGCTGGCTGTCCCAAGGCCTGGCCCTGCTCGCCGGCTTCTGCGCGGTTGGCCTGGCCCAGGCCCAGCCGCAGGCCGATACCCTGCGCATCCGCCTGAATGCCGACATCCGCTCCACCGACCCCGGCGTCAACCGCGACAACAACACCGACGCGGTGATGATGCACGTGCTGGAGGGCCTGGTGGCCTACCGCGAGGACGCTTCCGTGGCGCCGCTGCTGGCCCAGTCGGTCGCGACCTCGGCGGACGGCAAGACCTACACCTTCAAGCTGCGCCAGGGCGTCAAGTTCCACAACGGGGCTCCGCTCACGGCCGATGACGTGGTGTTTGCCTGGAACCGCTACATGACCCCCGCCAACAACTGGCGCTGCCTGGCCGAGTTCGACGGGCGCGGCCTGGCCAAGGTGGTCAAGGTGGATGCGCCCGATGCGGCCACCGTGGTCTACACGCTGGACAAGCCCTCGGCCCTGTTCCTGGCGACGCTGGCGCGCGTGGACTGCGGCGGCACGGGCATCTACCACCGCAGCTCGCTCGAAGTCGACGGCAAGTGGCGCGAGCCCGTGGCCACCGGCCCCTACAAGCTGGGCGAGTGGAAGCGCGGCCAGTACATCGAGCTGTTGCGCAATGACGGCTATGCGGCGCTGCCCGGCCCGCGCGATGGCAACACTGGCGCCAAGATCGCCGAGACGCCTAAGGTGCGCTTCGTCATCATCCCCGATGCCTCGGCGGCCAAGGCGGCGCTGTTCTCGGGCGGCATCGACCTGAACTACGACATCAACGACGAGGACATGGCCGAGTACAAGGGCCGCAAGGATGTGCTGATGGAGACCCAGGCCACCATGAACGTGCAGGGCCTGCTGTTCCAGACGCGCGACCCGCCGCTCAAGGATGCGCGCATCCGCCGCGCCATCGCGCTCGCGCTGGACATGCCCGAGCTGGTGGCCGCCGTCACCTCGGGCAATGCCCCGCCCAGCCGCTCGGTCGTGCCCACGCCCAGCGCCTTCTACAAGAAGCCGCAGGCTGCGGTGCCGCCGCGCAACCTGGCGCTGGCCAAAAAGCTGCTGGCCGAGGCCGGCTACAAGGGCGAGCCCATCAAGATCCTGGCCACCAAGCGCTACAACAGCGTGTTCAACATCGCCGTGCTGACCCAGGCCATGGTGCAGGAGGCCGGCATCAAGGCCGAAGTGGAAGTGCTCGACTGGGCCACGCTGCTCGATCGCTACACCAAGGGCAACTACCAGGCCATGGCCTTCACCTTCTCGGCCCGGCTGGATCCGGCGCTCTCGTACGAGATGGTGACCGGCCCCAAGGACAAGCAGCCGCGCAAGGTGTGGGACGAACCCCTGGCCCACGAACTGCTGGCCAAGAGCATGGAGACCAGCGACGCAGCCCAGCGCCAGGCCCTGTTCGACAAGCTCGAAGCCCGCATGCGCGAGGACGTACCCGCGATCTTCATGTACTCGGCTGTGAACACCAGCGCCGCCCGCTCGTACGCCAGGGGTTACAAGGGCTGGGCGCTGGGCACACCGCGTGCCTGGGGCGTGGCGCTGCGCGCTCCGTGAAGCCGATGGCCTGCTGACCTGGTACGCACACCATGGGTTCCTCCTTTCCCCTCTACGTCGGCCGGCGCCTGCTGTGGACGCTGCCGACCCTCTTTCTCGTGAGCCTGATGGTCTTCGTGCTCATGCGGCTGGTGCCCGGCGATCCGGCGTTGCTCATCCTGGGTGACAGTGCCACACCCGAGCAACTGGCCGACCTGCATGCCCAGTTCGGGCTCGACCGGCCCATCCCCGTGCAGTTCACGCTGTGGCTGGGCAAGATGCTGCAGGGCGACCTGGGCCACTCCATCACCAGTGGCGAGGCCGTGCTGCCGCTGCTGCTCGAACGCTTCCAGGTAAGCGCCGCCATCGTGCTCGTGGCGGTAGCCCTGGCCGCGCTGCTGGCCGTGCCCGCAGGCCTCCTGGCCGCGTGGAAGCAGAACAGCGTGCTCGACACCATGGTGGTGGCCGCCGCCACGTTCTTCCTGTCCATCCCGAGCTTCTGGCTGGGCCTGCTGCTGCTGCTCTTCGTCGGGCTCAAGCTCGGGCTGGTGCCGGTGGTGGGCTACGTGCCCTTCAGCGAGGACTGGCGCTCGGCGCTGACCTTCCTCATCCTGCCGACCATCACGCTGGCGCTGATCGAGCTGGGTATCCTGACCCGCATGGCGCGCGCCAGCGCGGTGGAGGTGCTGCGCCTGGAGTACGTGACGCATGCGCGGGCCAAAGGCCTGTCGGAGCGGCGGGTGCTGCTGCGCCACGTGCTGCCCAATGCGTTTGCGCCCACCTGGACCATGATCGGCCTGGTACTCGGTAACCTCTTGGGCGGCATCGCGGTGCTGGAGACGGTGTTCACGTTGCCGGGCCTGGGCCGCCTGCTGGTGGATGCGATCTTTGCGCGCGACTACCCCGTGGTGCAGGGCTGCCTGCTGTTCACGGCCGCCATCTACGTGCTCGTCAACCTCGTGGTGGACCTGTGCTATCCCCTGTTCGATCCCCGGGTGTCCGCGTCATGATGATGAAGCGCTTTCTCCAACGTTTGCGCACGAATGCCCTGGTCGGCAGCGTGCTGGTGTCCCTGGTGGGCGCCATGGCCTTGCTGTCGGTGTTCTGGACGCCCTACAACCCCATGGGTGTGGCGCTGCGCCAGCGGCTGCAGCCGCCCTCGGGCGCCTACCTGCTGGGCACCGATGAGTTTGGCCGCGACATCCTTTCGCGCCTGATGGCCGGGGCCGGCACCAGCCTGCTGGTGGCCGGGCTGACCGTGGCGCTGGCTCTGGGGCTGGGCGTGGTGATCGGCCTCGTGGCTGGCTACTTCCGCGGCTGGCTGGACCGGGTGCTGATGGTCTTCAACGACGCCATGCTGGCCTTCCCCGGCATCCTGCTGGCCCTCGGGGTGATGGTCATCGTGGGCGCCAACCAGTGGGGCATCATCGTCGCGCTGGGCCTGGCCTATGCGCCCACCGCAGTGCGCGTGGTGCGCGGCTCGGTGCTCTCGCTGCGCGAGAAGGAGTACATCGAGGCCTCCGAGGTCATCGGCAACTCCGGCCTGCGCACGGTGTTCGCGCACATCCTGCCCAACTGCGTGGCGCCCCTGGTGGTGCTGGCCACCTCCATGTTCGGCTGGGTCATCCTGGCCGAGAGCGCGCTCAGCTTTCTGGGCCTGGGCGTGCCGCCACCGGCACCCACCTGGGGCAACATGCTGGCCTCGGGCCGACCCTACATCGAGACCGCCGCCTGGCTGGGCATTGCGCCCGGTGCCTGCATCGCGCTCACCCTGCTCGGCGTGAACCTGCTGGGCGACGCGCTGCGCGACTGGCTCGACCCGCGCATGGAGCACCGCTGATGCGGCCATCGTCCTACCCCTTGGCGGAAAGAACCGACATGACGACCGAGAAGAACCCGCTGCCGCTGCTGTCCGTGCGTGAGCTCACGGTGCATGGCCCCCACGTCCGTCCGCTGCTGGACGCCGTTTCGTTTGACGTGCCCGCCGGCGGCGTGGTGGCCCTGGTGGGCGAATCGGGCAGCGGCAAGACCATGGCCGGGCGCGCCGTGCTCGGCCTGCTGCCGCCCCAGGTGCGCCAGAGCGGCGGCAGCGTGCTGCTGCAGGGGCGTGATGTGGGGACCATGTCGGCGAACGCCTTGCGCGCGCTGCGCGGCTGCGACGTGGGCATGGTGTTCCAGGAGCCCATGGTCTCGCTCAACCCGGCGATGACCATTGCCGAGCAGCTCTTCGAAGGCTTGCGCCTGCACGAGCGGCTGAGCGTAGCCCAGGCACGCGAGCGCGCCATCGCCATGCTGCGCCGCGTGCAGATCGCCGACCCCGAGCGCTGCCTGGCTGCCTACCCGCACCAGTTCTCGGGCGGCATGCGCCAGCGCATCATGCTGGCCTCGGTCATGCTGCTCAAACCGCGCCTGTTGATCGCCGACGAACCCACCACGGCGCTCGATTCGCTGAGCCAGCGCGAGGTGAT
This sequence comes from Acidovorax sp. LjRoot118, assembly GCF_964253575.1. Lineage (NCBI taxonomy): Bacteria > Pseudomonadati > Pseudomonadota > Betaproteobacteria > Burkholderiales > Comamonadaceae > Acidovorax > Acidovorax sp. LjRoot118. The sequence goes on along the minus strand of NZ_CAXURB020000001.1, from coordinate 4,605,225 downwards.
GGAGATCATGGCCGAGCTCACGCGCACCGAGGGCACGGCGGTGCTGCTGATCACGCACGACCTGGGACTGGTGGCGCGCTACGCGCAATCGGTGGTGGTGCTCGAAAAAGGCCGGCTCGTCGAGGCCGGCCCCGTGCGCAGCGTGCTGACCGCGCCGCGCCAGGCCTACACCAAGAGCCTCATCGCTGCGCTGCCCCAGCGCAGCGCCCAGCGCCCGGCGCGACCCGTGCAGGCACCGCTGATCGAGGCCAAGGACGTGCATGTGAGCTTTCCCGGTGCGCGCCAGGGCTGGCTGTCCAAGGCGACGCCCAAGCTGGCGGTGCGCGGTGTGTCGCTGGCCATCCAGCCCGGCGAGGTGGTGGCCGTGGTCGGGGGGTCGGGCTCAGGCAAGACCACGCTGGGCCGCGCCATGATCGGCCTGTTGCCCGTGGCGGGTGGCGATGTGTGCTTTCGCGGCACGCCGCTGGGCCAGGCCGATGCGGCAGGGCGGCGCGACTTCCGCCTGGCCTGCCAACTGGTGTTTCAGGACCCGTACTCCTCGCTCGACCCGCGCCAGCGCGTGCGCGATATCGTGGCCGAGCCGCTGCGCCACGGCCCGCCGCTCACGCGCGAGGCGCTGCAGGCCTCGGTGGACGCCATGCTGGCCGAGGTGGGGCTTGCCGGCTTTGGCGAGCGCTACCCGCACGCCCTGTCGGGCGGCCAGCGCCAGCGCGTGGCGATTGCGCGCGCGCTGGTGCGCAAGCCCGCCTTCGTGGTGGCCGACGAGCCCGTCTCGGCGCTGGACATGACCATCCAGAAGCAGGTGCTGGCGCTGCTGCGGCGCCTGCAGGCCGAGCGCGGCTTCGGCTGCCTGTTCATCTCGCACAACCTGGCGGTAGTGTCCGAGATCGCCGATCGCATCATCGTGATGGAGAACGGCCGCATCGTCGAAGAGGGCAGCGTGGCCGACATCTTCGACCGGCCGCAGCAGCCCTACACCCGGGCGCTGCTGGAGGCCGCCACGACCAGCGACCTGCTGGCCGAGCTGGATGCGGTGTAGCCACTGGCCGGCACAAGAAAATGCAAAAGGCGCCGCCCGCAAGGGCGGCGCCTTTTTTACTGGGGCAGCGGTTCAGCCTCTTAGCCCTTGGCGAATTCAGGCCGGTCGTTGGCCTGGGGCTTGAGCGGCTCGGCCGCCTTGCCTTCGGCGCGCTCCTTGCGCCACTGCTCCTTGCGCGCCGTCCACTCCTTCAGGCGCGCATGCGCCACGGTGCTGTCCTTGGCCATGGCGTTGGCGTCGGCCAGCTGGGCAGTGAGCTCCAGGCGGATGCCGTTGGGGTCGAAGAAATAGATGCTCTTGAAGATGTGGTGGTCGGTCACGCCGAGCACCTCGATGCCGAAGGCCTCCAGGCGCTCCTTGGTGTTCTGCAGTTCCTGCACCGTGTCCACGCGGAACGAAATGTGGTTGACCCACAGCGGCGTGTTGGGCGAGGGCTCGGCCTTCACGTCGTCGCCCAGGTCGAAGAAGGCGATGAACGAGCCGTCCTTCAGGCGGAAGAAGAAGTGCGTGTAGGGGCAGTACTCGCCCGTGCTGGGCACGTGGTCGCTCTGGATGATGTGGTACAGCGGCAGGCCCAGGATGTCCTCGTAGAACTGGCGTGTTTCCTCCGCGTCGCGCGCCTTGTAGGCGTAGTGGTGCAGCTGCTGGAAGGCGGCAGGTGCGGGCAGGCTGGCGAGATCGGGCTTCAGAACGGCATTCATGCGGTTGTCTCCTTGGGTCCATGCGGGTGTCGATGTAGAAATTCTACTATTCGTAATCAATTTACGTAAAGGGAATTTTGAAGGCGCGGTTATTTGCGGTACATTGCGCCTCTCGCCAACCTCCCGGGGTGTTTTCACCGATGCGCCTGTAAGCCACTTTCACGCTGTTCCGCTCCTGCCTTTTTGCGCAGGTGCGGCTTGATGGTGACCGTGGAGTTCTCAGGCATGGCGACGACCAACCATCCGGGCCATCGCGCCCGGGGCGACAGCAGGGCTGCTGTCGCTTCTGCTTCCTTTTTCTCTTCTTCTTTTTCGCTCCAGTTCCAGCGCGTTGTCTGGGCGCTGCCCGATGGGCAGCCCTTGTGGCGCCAGCCCCTCGACATGGCCGTGGGCGCCGGCACCACCGGCATCGTGGGTGCCAATGGCGTGGGCAAGAGCGTGTTTCTGCAACTGCTGCTGGGCCGGCTGCAGCCGACTGCGGGCACGGTGTTGCGCGACGCGCGCCTGCAGGCCGTGGCGCAGGAGGTGCGGGGAGCCCCCGGCAGCACGGTGGCCGACCTTGCGGGCCTGGCACCCGTGCTGCGTGCGCTGGAGCGCCTGGAGGCGGGCCAGGGAACGCCCGAGGACCTGCTGCGGGCCGATGGCCAGTGGGACCTGCCTGCGCGCTGGCAGCGCGCCCTGCAGGCGCTGGACCTGGGGCATCTGCCAAGCGATGGCGATGCGACCCGGCTGAGCGGCGGCGAGCGCATGCGCGTGGCGCTGGCGGGGGCCTTCGTCTGCGACGCTGAGGTGCTGGTGCTCGACGAGCCCACCAACCACCTGGACCGTGGTGCCCGCTGCTGGCTGCTGGACCAGGTGGCCACGCGCCAGGGCGCTGTGGTCGTGGCCAGCCATGACCGTGAACTGCTCGGCATGGTCGACACCATCGTGGAGCTGTCGCCCGCCGGGCTGCGCCGCTACGGAGGCAACTGGGCGCTGTACGCCGCGCAGCGTGCGCAGGAGCGGGCGGCCGCGCAGGCGACGCTCGACCATGCACGCACCGAGCGCGACCGGGGCAAGAAGGCGTTGCAGCGCGAGCACGAGGCGCAGCAGCGCCGCACCGCGCAGGGGCGCCGGGTGGGGCGCACAGCCAACCTGGCTCCCATCCTGCTGGGCCGCATGAAGAACAGCGCCGAAGCCCATGCCGGAAACGAGCACGAACGCCAGCGGCAGGCGCGCGATAAGCTGGATGCAGCCGTGCGCGATGCCGCCCGCCAGGCGCCACAGCAGGCACCCGTGGCACTCGCCCTGCCCGAAAGCAGCGTGCCCTGCGGCAAGCAGGTGCTGGCGCTGGAACAGGTGCGCGCACCGTTTGCTCCCCAGGGGCTGCCTGCCCTCGACGGGGTCTGGAGCGGCCCCGCGCGCATTGCCATCACCGGGCCCAACGGCTGTGGCAAGAGTACCCTGCTGCGCCTGGTGGCCGGGCAGGTGGCGCCCGCTTCGGGCCGCGTGGTGCGCGGCGTGCGCGCGGCCTGGCTGGACCAGCACAACGCGCAGCTGCTACCGCCGTCCGCAAGCGTGCTGCAGCGCCTGGCCGAACTCGGCTCACCCCTGCCCGAGGCCACGCTGCGCACGCGCCTGGCGCAACTGGGCCTGGATGCAGACCGCGTGCAGCGGCCCGCCGGGGTGCTCAGCGGTGGCGAGCGCATCAAGGCCGCGCTGGCCTGCGCGCTGTGGTGCGGCGAGCCAGCGCAGATGCTGCTGCTGGACGAGCCGACCAACCACCTGGACCTGGCCTCGGCGGAGGCCTTGCAGGTGGCGCTGCAGGGCTTCACCGGTGCGCTGCTGGTGGTGTCGCACGACCTGCATTTCCTGGCGGCGCTGGCGCCCACGCATGTCTGGGCATGGCATGCCGAAGGCTGGCGGCTCGATGCACGCCTGGCATGAAAAAAGCCACCCGTGGCCGTGCCGCGGGTGGCTTGTGCGGACCAGAAGGCCCGTTGTGGATTACTGCTTGATGGCTTCGATCTGCACCACCAGGCGCACGTTCTTGGGGAAACCCCATTCCACGCCGTAGTTCAGGCCCCACTGGGTGCGGTCGATGGTGGCTTCGAAGTCGCCACCGCAGACTTCACGCTTGAGCATGGGGCTCTGGTAGCAGTTGAACTGCGTGGCCTTCAGGGTCACGGGCAGGGTCTTGTCCAGCAGCGTCAGCTGGCCGGCCACTTCGCTGACCTTGTCGCCGTTGAAGGTGAACTTGTCGGACACGAACTTGATGGTCGGGTACTTGGCGGCGTTGAACAGGTCAGCGCTTTGCAGGTGCTTGTCGAACGGGGGCGTGCCCGAGTTGATCGAGGTGGTGTCCACGGTGATCTCCACCTTGCCGGTCTTGCCGGCGCGGTCGAACTGCACAGTGCCTTCCTTCTTGTCGAAGCGGCCGCGGTTGGTCGTTGCGCCGAAGTGGCTGATCTCGAACGTCACGAAGGTGTGCGTCGGATCGATGGCGTAGGCGGCGCTCTGGGCCTGGGCTGCGCCCGTGGACAGAACGGCGGCTGCGGCCAGTGCGAGCAGGGCGAACGAAGACTTGCGCATGTAAACAACTCCTGAAAAAGGAAGGATCAAGGGAACAGGGAAAGGGAACGCGGAAAAGGGAGGGTGCAGGGCGATCAGAGCTTGCCCACGCCCGTGAGCGCCAGCTTGAACTTGACGGTCACGTCATCGGCCACCATGGAGGTGTCGGCCCATTCGTTCTCGCCGATCTTGAAGGCCAGGCGCTTGATGGGCAGGGTGCCGGTGGCCGTGGTGGTGGCACCGCTCTGGGCCAGCGCCACGGGCACGACCACGTTCTGCGCATTGCCCTTGATGGTGAGCTTGCCGGCCACTTCGAACTTGCCGCCGCCCAGCGCCTTGATGGTGGTGGATTCGAACACTGCCTGGGGGAACTTGGGCACGTTGAACCAGGTGGGCTTGGGCAATTCGGCATCGGTCTCGCGCGAGCCCAGCGTGGCGCTGCCGGTGTCCACGGTGAAGCTGATCTTGCTGGTGTCGGGCTTGGCCGGGTCGAACGCCACCTTGGCATCGAACTTCTTGAAATGGCCTTCGAGCGGCACGCCCATCTGGCGCGCGGTGAACTGCACCTCGCTCTGTGCGGGGACCAGTTGCTGCTGCGCGAAGGCGGACGGTGCAGCCAGCACGGCGGCGCCCAGCACAAGGCTCGAGACGAAGGAAGATGCTTGCATGAAGGCTCCTGAAAAATCGGTGCGGAAGAACAAGGAAGAGGGCGGAGGGCTGGGGCGGGGGCTCAGCGCGGGCCGGGCAGCATGCGGCCGATGAGGCCGTCCCGGTCGATGAACTGGTGCTTGAGGGCGGCGGCCACGTGCAGCACCACCAGCCCGGCCATGGCAAAGGCGGTGTACTGGTGCCAGGGCTTGATGGCCTCGGCCAGCTCCTTGCTCACGGGCACAAAATCAGGCAATTGCCACAGGCCCAGGAACACGATGGGGAAGCCCGCCGCCGAGCTGTAGGCCCAGCCGATCAGCGGCACGGCCAGGAACAGCGCGTACAGCAGGCCGTGCGTGGCGTGGTGCGCCAGCGCCTGCCAGCGCGGCATGGACTGCACCATGGCGGCGGGCAGGGCCGGGGGGCGGTGCGTCAGGCGCCAGATGATGCGCAGCACCGACAGCGTGAGGATGGTGACCCCGGCCCACTTGTGCCAGTTGTAGAGCTTCAGCCGTGCTGGTGAGAACGGCAGGCTGGTCATGTACAGGCCGACGCAGAAGGCACCGATCAGGGCCAGGCCCAGCACCCAGTGCATCAGCATGGCGGTGTGGGTGTAGCGGGCCGGTCGGCTGGTGGGAGTCGGCGTGGAGGATGGCATCTTGGGGAAATCGGCGATGGGGTGGCAGGGCAGGGGTGGGCAGCAGGTGCTGGGAGCAGGTTTTTCGGGCTGGCGCATCCGTCGCTGCCTCGCATGCCGCGCCCCGTGCTGCATGCACAAGGCCCCGCAGTGAGCGCAGTGTAGGAAGCTGCCAGCGCGTTCGGCTTCAGCAGGATTGATGCTTCAATTCAAAAAAACTGAATTGACAGGGGGTGTGCGCTCAAAGTTCCCTCTTGTTTTGCAAAAGGTGGGCGCAGATGGATGGCCGGTAGATGGCCAGGGGATGGGCGGGCCCCCCGCCTGCTTGGTCAGCGGGCGAGTGCGGCTTTTTTCCAGGCCTCGGCGGCGGCGGCTTCGTCGCCGCGCTGTTCGGCCAGCTCTGCCAGGTGGCGCCAGGCGCTGGCGCGCAGGCCGGCATCGGCGAGCTGGTGGGCGGCCTGGGTCAGCAACTGCTGGGCCTTGCCCCACAGCTGGCGCTTGAGGCAGGCCATGCCGGCCATGTACTGCAGGCGCGCATCGCGCGGGTTGGCCTGCTGGGCGGCTTCGATGCGCGCCAGCCAGGGGGCGTCAAGGGCATCGAGGCCCGATTCCAGTGCGCGCACCAGCTTCAGGGCATGGTGTTCGGCCAGCGCATCGGGCAGGTCCACCATGCGCTCCCACACCGGCAGCAGCCAGGCGCGCACCTGCGTGGCGTCACCACCCAGGGTGGCCATGCGCTGCGCGGCCTGGATGGCCAGCTCGGGCATGTTGCGCTCGGAGGTTTCCAGGTCGTCCCACACGCGGCGCAGCTGTGCCGTGTCGTGCGCGCTCTGGATGAGTTCGGTGGCCAGGCCGCGCACGATGCTCTGTGCGGCGGTGGGCGAGAAGGCGCGGTGCTTGGCCAGCAGGCGGGCCGTGTCCAGCGCCTCCTGCGTGCGGCGGGCCAGCCGCGTGGCCTTGAGCTTGATGCGCAGCGCCAGGGTGCGGCGCGCGGCGCCCTGGGGCAGGGCGGCGAGCCATTCGAGGGCGGCATCGGCGTCGCGGTCGTCCAGCGTCCAGCGCGCGGCGCGCATCTGGGCGCCTTCGCGCAGTTCCAGCTCCAGGGCCGTGCCGCGGGCGGGTGCATCGTCGAGCGCGCGCTGCAGATGGCTGTCGCGCGTGGCGGTGTCCTGCAGGGCGTGCGAGCCCTCGGCCGCCACCAGGTGGGCCAGCGAGCGCAACTGGTTGCCATGCGGCACCGACTCGCCGGCGGCAGCCAGGGCGTTCTCCTGCGCCAGCGCGGCCACGGCGGCCTTGCGCGAACGGATGAAGCGCCCGCCCAGCAGGTGCGTCATGGCGTCGAGCAGCGCGCTGTGCATGGCGCGTTCCTTTTGCTGCACGCGCCAGCGGCGCGCCTGGTGCGGCAGTTCCAGCAGGGCCGCCAGGGCCCGCAGGGCGGCATGCACGGTGACGAAGCCGCCCACAAGCAGCAGCACGACCATGTTCAGCGACAGGTCGACGCGGTAGGGGGGCCAGTAAAGGGTGATGGTGCCCTGGTTGTTGCCCGCAAACAGCGCGGCCGCAACGGCCACGCCAAACAACGCCAGAAGCCAGAGTGCTGCGCGCATGCGTGCTGCCCTCTCTCAGCGCCCCGCGGCGGCCGTGGCCAGCGCGGAGAGGGTATCGTCCAGGCGCGGCAGCTCGGCAGCCTTCATCCCGGTCTGGGCCTGTTGCAGCACCGTGGCTGCCGCCTGCGTGCGGCGCGAGGCCGGGTCAAAATACTTGTTGAGCGCCGTGGTGGCTGCGGCCAGGTCGGCGCGCGCCGAGTCGAACTGGCGCGCCAGCACGCCCAGGCGCGCATTGAGCAGCTTGAGTTTCAGGTTCTCGCGCAGGAAGAAGGTCTGCTCGGGCGCGAGCAGGATGGCCTCGGGTTGGTCCACCCGGCTCACGCGCACCAGGCTGCGGGCCTCGTCCCGCACCACCTCCCAGCTGCGCTGCAGGGTGGCTTGCCACCAGGGCAACTCGGCCCCGGCTGCGGTGCCACCGGCAGAGCCCGGCGCAGCGGGAGACAGGCCCAGGCGCTTCGTGGACGCGGCCTGGGCCACGGCATTGAGCACGGGCAGTTCGTCCACCTGGCGCACCAGATCATCCAGGCGGGCCAGCAGGCCGGCCGTGTCGGTCACCACGGCGCGGGTCAGGCGATCGAGGTCGCGGTTGATGGCGCGCTGCACGGGGGTCAGGCGTGGCTGTGCGGCGCGCTCGATGCGCTGGTCGGCGCTTTTGAGGGCGGCCACCAGAGGGTCCAGGCTGCCGGTGAGCTGGGACTGTTGCTGCGCCAGGCGCACGGCCGATTCGATGTCCACCACCAGGTTTTCGTCGCGCGAGCGCGACAGGCTCTGCATCAATTCTTCGAGCTGGCTGCGCTGCAGCGCCACTTCACTCACACGGGCCTCGGCCACCGAGAGGCGGGCGGCGGTCTCGCGCACCAGTTCCTCGGCCTGGCGGGCCATGGTGCGTGCCTCGATGGCCAGCGCTCCGGAATCGGCCGACTGGCGCGCCAACTGCTCCTGGATCACGCTCAGTTTCTGCCACAGCAGGCCACTGCTGGCCACGGCGGCCACGGCCAGCACGCCCACCAGCAGGGTGGGCAGGCTGCTCCCACGAGGGGCGACGGGGGTAGCGGGGGCTGCGGCGGGCAGGTCGTTGGGGGGCGCGGAACTCATGGGGCCGATTCTATCGAGGCCACCACGTCTTCCAGCGCCGGCCGACACTCCCTTACATGGCCAAAGCCCATGGCGCGGGCGGTCTGGGCGATGCGCGGGTGCGTGGCCAGGGCCCGTGCAGCCGTCCAGGACCGGCCGGGCAGGGCCTCGGCCAGGTTTGCCACCGCCTCGGAGCTGCTCAGCAGCCACAGCGAGCCGTCCTGGGTGGTAGCCTCTGCCAGCGCGGTCTGCTCGGGGGTGAAGCTGGGCGCGCCGCGTTCGTAGGCCACAGCCCAGTCCACCTGGCCGCCTGCGGCCTGCACCTGGCGCGCCAGCCAGTCGCGGCCCGAACCCTCGGAGGATTCATGCACCCCGGCCGAGCGACCGCGCACGATGAGCACGCGGTCCCCGGCCCGGATCTGGGGCGCCACCTGCTGCCACAGCGATTCGGAGTCGAACTGCGCGGCATCGGCGGCGGGGCCATCGATGGCGGCAGGCGGTACGCCCAGCTGTTCCAGCGCGCGCGCCGTGCCTGGCCCGGGGGCCCATGCACGGGTGCCGGCCGGCAGGGGCAAGGCCCCCCCGTGCAGAAAATACAGCACCGCATTGCTGCTCACGAACATCAGCGCACGGTAGCCAGGGGCCTGGGCCAGTCGTGCGCGGGCTTCGGCCAGGGCCTGTACGGCCTGTGGGTCGGTACAGGGGCCGATGGCGATCAGCGGCAATGCCGTGGCGGCCAGGCCGCGCGCGAGGAGCTGTTCCACCCACTGGGCCGCCTCGCGCTCGGGGCGCGTGACGATCACCCGGGGCGCCGTGGCGGCCATGTCAGCCGGCGGCAGATGCCGGGTCCAAGCCCCGGGCACCGCCCGCGCGCAGGCGGCGGGCGATTTCGTCACCCAACGCCTCGGCCTGGGCCAGGGTGGCCACGGGGGCGCTGGCATGGGCGCGCACCAGCGGCGCATGGGCATCTTCGGGGTCGCCCCAGGCCGCATCGAGCTGCAGCGTGCCGTCGGCGCCCAGGGTGCCGTGCGCTGCCAGGGGCATGGAGCAGCTGCCGCCCATGGCGCGGCTCACGGCGCGCTCGGCGGCCACGGTGAGCCAGGTGGCCTGGTGTGCCAGGGGCTCCAATGCGGCGATGAGGTCCAGGCGGTCGCTGCGCACCTCGATGCCCAGGGCACCCTGGCCGGCGGCGGGCAGCATGGTGGCGGGCTCGAAAGCCAGGCGGATGCGTGATTCGAGCCCCAGGCGCTTGAGGCCTGCGGCCGCGAGCACGATGGCGTCGTACTGGCCTTCGTCGAGCTTGCGCAGGCGCGTGTCCAGGTTGCCGCGCAGGGGTTCGATGCGCAGGTCGGGCCGCAGGGTCTGCAGCAGCACCTGGCGGCGCAGGCTGGAGGTGCCCACCACCGCGCCCTGGGGCAGTTCGTCGAGCGAGGCGTAGCGGGGGGAGACGAAGGCATCGCGCGGGTCCTCGCGCTCCATCACGCAGGCCAGGGCAAAGCCCTCGGGCAGCTCCATGGGCACGTCCTTGAGCGAATGCACGGCGATGTGGGCGCGGCCTTCTTCCAGCGCGACTTCGAGTTCCTTGACGAACAGGCCCTTGCCGCCCACCTTGGACAGCGATTTGTCCAGGATCTGGTCGCCCTTGGTGGTCATGCCCAGCAACTCCACGGTATAGCCGCGGGCCTGCAGCAGGGCCTGCACATGCTCGGCCTGCCAGAGGGCCAGGCGGCTTTCGCGCGTGGCGATCACGATGGGGTGGGGCAAATGGCGGCTCAAGTTCGTAACCTGTTTGTAATTATTCAGGGGCGGGCGATGCTAGCATGCGCCCGCACTGGTGGTTTTCAGGGTACGCCTGCGGGCCGCCGCACTTCATCCCGGAGACCCTCGCATGAAACGATCCGACAAGGACCAGCCCCTGATTGACGACATCCGCCTGCTCGGCCGCATCCTGGGCGACGTGATCCGGGACCAGGAGGGCGTGGCTGCCTATGAGCTGGTGGAGCAGGTGCGCAAGCTCTCTGTCGCCTTTCGCCGCGACGCGGACCAGGAGGCCGACCGGGCGCTCAAGAAGCTGCTCAAGACCCTCTCGGGCGACCAGACGGTGAGCGTGATCCGCGCCTTCACCTACTTCAGCCACCTGGCCAACCTGGCCGAAGACCGCCACCACATCCGCCGCCGCGCCGTGCACGAGCGCGCGGGCGACACGCAGGAGGGCAGCATCGAAGTCGCGCTGTCGCGCCTGCGCTGGGCCGGCATCGCGCCCAAGACCATCTCGCAGACCCTGGCCGGCAGCTACGTGGCGCCGGTGCTCACGGCCCACCCGACCGAGGTGCAGCGCAAGAGCATTCTCGACGCCGAGCGCGACATCGCCCAGCTGCTGGCCGCGCGCGACGACATCCAGGTGCGTGCCCAGCTGTACAACACCGCCAAGGACGCGCTCACCCCGCGCGAGCTGGCCGCCAACGAAGCCCAACTGCGCGCCCGCGTGGCCCAGCTGTGGCAGACGCGCCTGCTGCGCTACAGCAAGCTCACCGTGGCCGATGAGATCGAGAACGCGCTGTCGTACTACGAAGCCACCTTCCTGCGCGAAATCCCCAAGATCTATGCCGACCTCGAGACCGAGCTCGGCCAGTACCCGGTGCACAGCTTTTTGCGCATGGGCCAGTGGATCGGCGGCGACCGCGACGGCAACCCCAACGTCACCGCGCAGACCCTGCAGTACGCCCTGGGCCGCCAGGCCGAGGTGGCCCTGCGCCACTACCTGACCGAGGTGCACTACCTGGGCGGCGAGCTGTCGCTGTCGGCCCGCCTGGTGCAGGTATCGGCCGAGATGGAGGCCCTGGCCGCGCGCTCGCCCGACACCAACGAGCACCGCCAGGACGAGCCCTACCGCCGCGCCCTGACCGGCGTCTATGCGCGCCTGGCCGCATCGCTCAAGGAACTGACGGGCGGCGAGGCGGCGCGCCATGCCGTGGCCCCACAGAATCCCTACGTGAGCGCCGAGGCCTTCCTGGCCGACCTGCGCGTGATCGAGGCATCGCTCAAGTCGCACCATGGCGAGGCCCTGGCCGCCGAGCGCCTGCACCCGCTGATCCGCGCCGTGCAGGTCTTCGGCTTCCACCTGGCCACGGTGGACCTGCGCCAGAGCTCCGACAAACACGAGGAGGTGGTGGCCGAGCTGCTGGCCACGGCGCGCGTCGAGACGGCGTACTCCGCGCTGTCCGAGACCGACAAGCGCGCGCTGCTGCTGCGCCTGCTCAACGACGCGCGCCCGCTGCGCGTGGTGGGTGCCAGCTACTCGGACCACGCCCGGGGCGAGCTGGCCATCTTCGAGGCGGCGCTGGCCATGCGCTACCGCTACGGGCACGAGGCCATCCGCCACTACATCATCAGCCACACCGAAACGGTGAGCGACCTGCTCGAAGTGCTGCTGCTGCAAAAGGAAGTGGGCCTGATGCGCGGCACGCTCGATGGCGATGCGCGCAACGACCTCATCGTGGTGCCGCTGTTCGAGACCATCGAAGACCTGCGCAATGCCGCGCCCATCATGCGCGAGTTCTATGCCCTGCCCGGCGTGGCGGGGCTGGTGCACCGTAGCGGCAGCGAGCAGGACATCATGCTCGGCTACTCCGACAGCAACAAGGACGGCGGCATCTTCACCAGCAACTGGGAGCTGTACCGCGCCGAGATCGCGCTGGTGGAGCTGTTCGACGAGCTGGCCACCAACCACGGCATCCAGCTGCGCATGTTCCACGGCCGCGGCGGCACCGTGGGCCGCGGCGGCGGCCCGAGCTACCAAGCCATCCTGGCCCAGCCCCCGGGCACCGTGCGCGGCCAGATCCGCCTGACGGAGCAGGGCGAGGTCATCGCCTCCAAGTACGCCAACCCCGAGATCGGCCGGCGCAACCTCGAAACCCTGGTCGCCGCCACGCTCGAGGCCACGCTGCTGCAGCCCACCAAGCCGGCCACCAAGGCCTTCCTGGAGGCGGCCTCGCAGCTCTCTCTGGCCAGCATGGGGGCCTACCGCGCGCTGGTGTACGAGACCCCGGGCTTCACCGAGTATTTCTTCAACTCCACGCCGATCCGCGAGATCGCCGAACTGAACATCGGCTCGCGCCCCGCATCGCGCAAGGCCAGCCAGAAGATCGAGGACCTGCGCGCCATCCCCTGGGGCTTCAGCTGGGGCCAGTGCCGCCTCACGCTGCCGGGCTGGTTCGGCTTCGGCGCGGCGGTCGATGCCTTCGTGAACGCCGAGGGCAAGGACCCCAAGGCACAGCTTGCGCTGCTGCAGAAGATGTACCGCCAGTGGCCGTTCTTTCGCACCCTGCTGTCCAACATGGACATGGTGCTGGCCAAGAGCGACCTGGCCCTGGCCTCGCGCTACAGCGAACTCGTCACAGACGCGCGCCTGCGCAAGAAGGTCTTCAGCGCCATCGAGACCGAATGGCACCGCACCGCCGAGGCGCTCACGCGCATCACCGGCGACAAGCAGCGCCTGACGCACAACGCGGCCCTGGCACGCTCCATCAAGCACCGCTTCCCGTACATCGACCCGCTTCACCATCTGCAGGTCGAGCTGGTGCGCCGCTGGCGTGCAGGGCAGGGCGACGAGCGCGTGCAGACCGGTATCCACATCTCCATCAACGGGATCGCGGCGGGGCTGCGCAATACGGGCTGAACTGGTCGGGCCGAGCTGGTCCGGCCACTTTGCCATCCCGGTGCCTGCCTGCTAGCATGGGGCTGACCGCAGTGCGCGGCAGGGAGGGCATGGTGTGGGCATTGGTATCGCGGCCCTGAAGGTGCGGCTGTCGCTGCGGCTGCAGGCGGTCGCGCGCGCCGACTCCATGCGCGCCATCCGCGAGGGACTGCTGTGGGTGCTGCCCTGCCTCATGGTGTCGGCGGTGTTCCTGGTGTCGTCGGTGCTCACGCGGATGCTGGGCCTGCCCACGCAGACCACGGACCTGCTGGCTGGCCTGCATGCCGAGATCAGCCGCATCCTGCCGCTGCTGATCGCGGCCTCCATCGGCTACATGCTGGCCATCCGCCACAGCCTGCCGCGCCTGCCCGTGGCCTTCCTGTGCTTTGTGTACGTGGCGCTGGCCGCCTACCTGCTGCGCGGGCACCCGCGTGCCGCCGCCACGCTGGTGCTGTTCATCGCCATCGCCTCGCCCATCGTCAACGTGCCCCTCATGGCCCGGCTGATGCGGGTGCGCTGGCTGCAGCTGTCGCGCGGCTCGCTGGTCAGCGACAACGTGGAAGATGCCATGAACATGGTGTTGCCCGGTGTGCTCACGGCAGGATTGCTGGTCGTGGTGCTGACGCTGCTGCAGCAATGGTCGGGCCTGGCGCACTGGAGCCTGCCCCTGGATGTGGTGGACCCGGACCGGCCTTACCTGAATGCCGTGGCGATCACGGGCATGAATTCGCTGCTGTGGTTCTTCGGCATCCATGGCTACCATGCCTTGCAGCCGCTGTTCCAGGTGCTGGAGCTGGCCGTGGGGTGGAATGCCATCGAGGTGCTGGCAGACCAGCCACCGCCCTACCTGCTCAACGCCGGCCTGCTGGGGGCTTTCGCCTTCATCGGCGGGGCGGGGGCCACCCTGTCGCTGGTGGTGGCCGTGCTGTGGCGTGCGCGCAGTCCCGGCCTGCGCCTGCTGGCCCTGGCCAGCTTGCCCATGGCCCTGCTGAACGTGAATGAGCTGCTGCTGTTCGGCATTCCCCTGATACTGAATCCGCGTCTGCTGCTGCCGTTCATCCTCGTGCCGGCCGTCAACGCCTGCCTGGCGCTGGGCGCCGTGCAGGCGGGCTGGGTGCCGGTGGCCACGATGGCAATGCCGCTGAATGCCCCCGTCCTCTTCAACGCCTACGCCAGCACCCAGGGCTCCTGGCCAGCGGTGGTGCTGCAGCTGGCACTGGTGCTGCTGGGGGCCTGCATTTACGCGCCGGCGGTGCGGGCGCTGGAGCGCCACAACGCCACCACGGTGCACCTGCCGGGGCTGGACACCACGTTCTCGCGCCTGCAGGAGCAGGGCCGCCTGTATGCCAGCGACCCGGTGGTCCTGGCGCAGCAGCGGCAGGCCGGCCGCGAGGAGCTGCTGGCCCAGGTGCGCCGCATGGGCGAGTACGAGTTCTTCCTGGAGTACCAGCCCCAGGTGTCGCCACGCACGGGCGAATGCGTGGGTTGCGAGGCGCTGCTCAGGGCCCGCGATGGCCGGGGGCGCACGCAGTCACCGGGGGCTTTTCTGGCGTGGCTGACCGAGGCCGGGCTCATGAAGGATGTCGACCTGTGGGTGGCCGACGCGGCCCTGCAGCAGTACCGGCGCTGGCGCAGCGCGGGCTTCGAGTTGCCCATCTCCATCAATGTCACCGGGCCCACGCTCATGTCGGCAGCGCACTGCCAGCGGCTGGTGGCGTTGATAGCGCCTGCCGGCGGCTGCATCAGCGTCGAACTCACCGAGGATGCGCTGGCCGCCGACGTGGGCCAGATGCGCGACGCCATCGCCCGCATCCACGCCGTGGGTGCCCAGGTGGCCATCGACGACTTCGGCACCGGCTATTCCTCGCTCAGCTACCTGCACGCCTTTGCGGTGGACACCATCAAGATCGACCGCAGTTTCGTGGTGGCCAGCGCCGACCCCCGGGGGGCTCGCCTGCTGCAGGGCCTGCTGCATTTCTGCCAGAGCCTGGGGGTCGCCATTGTGGTGGAGGGGGTGGAGACGCTGGAACAATTGCAGGTGCTGCCCGCAGACATGGACCTGCAGGTGCAGGGCTGGTACTACGGCCGCGCGATGGGGGCCGACGACCTGCCGGCGTTCGTGCAGCGCTGTACGCTGGCCACCGCCGAACAGGACGCCAGCTCTGCCTCAGTCTCCTAAAAGTTCTCCCACCGCCTTGAGGTCCTCCACCCGGTCGCAGACCGCCTTCACGGCCATCATGACCGGGATGCCCAGGAGCAGCCCCCACAGCCCCCAGAGCCAGCCCCAGGCGAGCACGCTGACGAACACGGCCACGGGGCTCATGCTGCTGGTGCGGCTGGTGAGCCAGGGGGTGAGCAGGTTGCCGATGAGGGTGTGGATGACCAGCGATGCGCCGCCAATGGCCAGGGCCATGTCGATGGTGCCGAACTGCAGAAAGGCCACCAGCGCCGACGCGCCGGCCGTCAAGGCCGAACCGATGTAGGGCGCGAGGTTGAGCACGCCGGCCACCACGCCCCACACCGCCGCATTCTCCAGCCCCAGCGCCCAGTAGGCGCAGCCCGTGGCCACGCCCACCAGGATGCTGGTGAACACCTGCACCAGCAGGTAGCGCTGGATCTGGCCGGTGATGTCGTCGAGCACCTGCATGGTGATGTTGCGCCGCTCCAGGCTGCTGCCCGCAATGCGCACCAGCTTCTGGCGGAACAGGTTGCCCGAGGCCAGCGCGAAGTAGGTCAGGAACACCACCACGGTGAGCTGGCCCACGGCCGATACCAGGCCCATGGTGCCGCTCCACAGGTAGTCGCGGATGTTGAAGGGCGGGCGCTCCACCACCACGCGCTGCACGCCGCGCCGCGCGGGGGTGGCGGCGCTGTTCTCGGCAGCAGCCTGTTCGATCTGGGCAGCGGCCTTCTGCATCGTGTCCAGCGTGCTGGGCATGCCCGCGCGCGCGCGCAGGTTGTCGCGCACCTTCTTGGCCGCCACAGGCAGCGAGTCCACCAGTTGCACCGCCTGGTCGCTCAAGGACCAGGCCATGCTGGCCATGCCCCCCACGATGGCGATGAGCAGCAGGGCCGCGCCCAGCGGGCGCGGCAGGTGCCAGCGGCGCAGGATGTTGACGGCAGGGCGTAGCGCCGTGGTCAGCAGCAGGCTCAGCATCAGCGGGATGAACACCGCGCTGGCCCAGTGCAGCAGGGCCACGCCGGCGAACAGGGCCAGCAGCGCCAGGGACATGTTGCGCACGTCCACCGGCATCTGCAGCATCAGCTGGGTGGGCGTGGCAGGCGCCGCCATGGCGGGCGGGGCGGGCAGGGTCGGGTGCGCGGCTGCTGCCAGGGTGGCGGCATCGGGCGGGCTGGCCATGCGTTCTGGCCCGGCTTCGGGTTGCGGATCGGCGGCGCCGGGCGTTGCCTGCGCCCCCCCCGGCGCTGTGCCGTCGCACGTGTCGGCAGCTGGCGGCTGCTGCGGCAGGGCCGTGGGTGGAGCGTTGGGGTGGGAGGGGGCAGGCACGGCGGTCATGCGGGGATTGTCACGCACTGTGAGCAAATGTTGTGTAGGTGCCGGCGCCAACGCGCTGGCCGCGCAAATGCAACGCAATTGCCCCGTTATTCGCGCCATGGGGGCGCCGCCGGGCCGCTAGCATGGCTGCATGCAAGTTGAACCATTGGCTGGCGGTCTGCCGCAAGGCCCATCCCAAGGACGGCTGCCCGCCGGGCAGTCCGGCATGGCAGTGACCGCGCGCGGCGATGTCCGTGCCCGGCCCGCCCTGCACCGTGTGGTCGTGCCGCTGCTGGCGGTGGCCTCGCTGCTGGCGGCTGGCTGTTCGTCGCTGGACGTGCCGCGGGCCGACAACTACCCGGCATCGAACCAGAAGAAGGCACGCGCCGTGCACCACTGGGACGTGCTGGCCGACGATGTGGCCACGCGCATCACCGGCAAGATCCGCGACTGGCCTGCGGGCGAACACCCCATCTATGTGTCCGCCTCGGGCGACACCAGCTTCAACAACGGCTTTCGCAAGCTGCTGATCACCCGCCTGCTGGACCGGGGCGTGGTGCTCACCAACCAGCCCTCGGCTGTCACCCTGGCGTTCGAAACCCAGCTGGTGCAGCACCCGGGCCGTGTCTCCAACAGCCTGCCCATGCCCTGGACCCGGCTGGCCCTGGGCGTGGGTGTGGCGCGCGACTGGGCCCACCGTGCGCCTGGCGCCGGCTCCATCGTGGCCGGGACGATCGCGATCGGGGCGCTGGCCGATGCCGCGCAGTACACCACCGACGGCCCCGCCGCGGGCGGCCCCACGCGCACCGAGGTGCTCATCACCACGTCGCTGGAAAGCGGCGACCGCTACCTGGCCCGCACCTCCGACGTGTACTACATCGAGCAGGACGATGCCGTGCTCTACCAGGTCCAGCAACCGCCGCCACCTCCCCCCCCGCCGCCCGCACCCACCCCGGTCAAGACCTGGCAGGTGGTGAGCCCGCCGGTGATGATGATGGTGGCGCCATGAAGCGGCGCACCCTGCTGCGCACGGCCGGCGCGCTGCTGCCGGTGCTGGCCCTGCCGGGCTGTGCCTCGTACTATTACGGTGACAAGTCCGGTGGTGGCGGTGGCGGGCTGATGGACCTCATCACCCCCAGCACCATCGAGCGCAACCACCGCGCGGCCGATGCGCTGCTGCTGCAGGCCCCACTGGACCCTGCGCATGCGGTGCTGGTGGCCACGCTGGTCAACGTGGACCGGCTCAATGAATCCTCGCGCCTGGGGCGCATCTTTTCCGAGCAGATCGGCTCGCGCCTGGTGCAGCGCGGCCTGCGCGTGACCGAACTCAAGCTGCGCGAGGACGTGGCCATGCAGCGCACCGGCGAGTTGCTGCTCTCGCGCGAGGTGCGCGAGGTGAGCCGCGCGCACGATGCACAGGCCGTTGTGGTGGGCACATACGCCGTTTCGACCACCACACTGTTCATCAGCCTGAAGATCGTGAACCCGGTGGGCAACACCGTGGTGGCCGCGCACGACTATGCGATGCCGGTGGACGAGAACGTGCGCTCGCTCCTGGCGGCGCGGTAGTCCGGGGCCGTCGGGAAATCCTCTTTCCAGCAAAAAGCCCCGCACGGCGAAACCGGCGGGGCTTTGTCATTCGTGCGCAGTCCGGCGTTGCCGGGCTGGGAGTCAATGCAACATCAGGGCACCGGCGTTCTTGCTCTTGCCAGCGCGGGCAGGCGGGTTGCACAGGCCGCAGGTGTAGTGGCGGTTTTCATAGAGTTCGGTCACGAACTGGCCCTTGCAGTCAGAGCACTGGGTGCGGGTGAGCATGCCGGCGTCCACGAACTTCACCAGGCGCCAGGCGCGGGTGAAGGACAGCAGGGGTTCGATCTCGGCAGTGGTGACCTGCTCGTTGTACAGGCGGTAGGCCTTGGTCAGCAGTTCCACCGAATCCAGGTCCACGCCCTTGGACAGGTATTCGTAGATGTTCAGGAACAGCGAGCTGTGGATGTTTTCCTGCCAGGTCAGGAACCAGTCGGTCGAGAAGGGCAGTTGGCCCTTGGAAGGCGACTTGCCGGCGATCTCCTTGTACAGGCGGATCAGGCGTTCATAAGACAGCGTGGTCTCCGACTCCAGCACCTGCATGCGGGCCCCCATGCCGATCAGCATCGCAGCGCGCTCGATCTGCTTGGATTCGTTGAGGACGCTCTTGGCTGGGGCTTTGGCGGCAGGCGTGGTCATGGCGGGCTTTCGAGAGGGGCGGTGAACAGGAAGGGCTGCAGGAAAGTGCGGTGCTTCAGAGCACTTCCGACACGCGGCTGGCCATCAGGATGTTGGCGTGCAGGGTGTTGGTGGCTTCGTTGCCCACCTTCTTGGCCGTGTGGTTGGTCAGCAAGCTCCACACCAGGTTGTCGTCCACGCGGAAGCTGCAAAGAAGCGTGTTCCGGGAGGCCAGTTTCAGCACTTGTGCGGCCGACAGCGATGCCAGAATATCGGCAGCGTCTTCGTTCATGCCCAGACGGAACACTGCTTCTGCCTTGTCGTGGCGAATCAGGTTCTGCGCCAGCATCAGGTAGGTCAGGTTGGCTTCGCGGATTTCGGCGAGCAGTTGTTCGTTGGTCATGGCAGGGTTCCTTTGTTCCAGTTCCGGGTCTTCGCCTTGCCATGCTGTTTGCATGTTTTGCGTGATCCGTTGAAATGGATTGTGAAACCGGGCCAATCAAAAATTAAGTCAGCGTTGCTCTGTGCAGCGTGTCTGGTTCAGGGGTGGTGCGTGTAGGAATTTGCCTTACAAAACACCAAGCCCCGGTCCTGCGCCCCAGAGCGCTGCGGCCTGCTGCCGCCAGGTGGTCAAACCGCCCCCAACCCTGCTCAGCCGCGTTCCACCGGGCGCGAAGAATCGCTCACCCATTCGCCCCAGCTGCCGGCAAAAAGCGATGTTTTTCCGAGTCCGGCGACTTCCATGGCGATCAGGTTGGGCAGCGCGCTCACACCGCTGCCGCACTGGTGCACCACGCCGGTCGGATCGCGGCCTGCCAGCAGGGCGTCGAACTCGGCGCGCAGCACGGCTGCGGGCTTGAACTTGCCATCGGGGCCGATGTTGTCCACGAAGGGGCGGTTCAGGGCGCCGGGAATGTGGCCGGCCACCGGGTCCAGCGGCTCCACCTCGCCCCGGTAGCGGGGCGCAGCGCGTGCGTCGACTACGGTCTGGCCGGGTTGCTGCAGGTTGGCCAGCACATCGCTGGCCGTGGCCAGGCGGCGCAGCGGCTCCTTGAGTTCGAAGTTGGACTGGAAGTGCGCTGGTTCTTCACCGCTGGCGACTGCGCCGCCCGCGGCCTGCCACGCCTGCAGGCCACCGTCGAGCACGGCCACGGCATCGTGCCCGGCCCACTTGAGCATCCACCACAGGCGGCCGCAGTAGTTGGCCCCCTGGCGGTCGTACACCACAGCCTGCATGCCATTGGCAAAACCCACGCTCGACAGCCAGATGGCAAAGCGCTCGCGGCTTGGCAGCGGATGGCGGCCGCCCGATGCGGGCATGTCCGCCTCCTGGGCCGTCAATACGGTGCCGGAGGCGCCGGGCGCGCCGTGCTTTGCACTCAGGTTCTCGTTGAGATCGGCATACACCGCGCCGGGAATATGGGCCTGCGCATACTGCTGCGCGCCTGCGCTCGATTGCATCAGGTCGAAGCTGCAGTCGAACACCATCAGCGGCGCGCCGCTGGCGATCAGGGTTTGCAGTTCGGTGGCGGAGATCAGGGTGGTGTAGGTCATGGCAGCGGTTGGGGCAATGGCGAAGGGAATGCCTTGCATTGTGTCAATGGTTGGTGTCCACAGTCGTATCAATGTTCTTCAGCCGGGGCTCCGGGGGCCGCGCGGGCGCGCAGCACGGTGGCCGCGATGCCGCTGCCCACGATGAGCACCATGCCCGCCCAGGCGATCGGGGGCAGGTCATCACCGAACAGCGTCACGCTGTAGATGGCCGCGAAGACGATGCCCGAATACTGCAGGTTGGCCACCACCAGCGTGCCGCGCTGCGTCTTGGCGCTGGCGTAGGCCCGGGTCATGCACAACTGGCCGCCAGCGGCCAGGATGCCGATGGGCAGTAGCCACAGGGCCTGCCAGCCCGGCCACACCGAGGTGCCCGTGAACAGCAGGGCCACGCCGCCGGCCACCGCCGAGCCCACCGCGAAATAGAACACCGTGCGCGATTCAGGCTCACCCAGGCGCGAGAGGGCCACCACCTGCATGTAGGCAAACGCGGCCGACAGGCCCGACATCAGCCCGATCATGCCGGCGAAGGCCTGGTTCTGGTCCAGACTGGGGCGCAGCATCATCACCACGCCGACGAAGCCCGTGAGCACGGTGACGATCAGCGTGCCCTGCAGCGCCGGGCGCGGCGTGGCGGCCGAGGGGCGCCACGCCAGCAGCGTGCCGCCGACCAGGAAGGCGGCAATCCACACGCTGCTCATGTAGTTCAGGGTCATGGCAGTGGCCAGGGGCAGGTGGGCAATGGCATAGAACCAGGCACCCAGCGACATCACCCCCACCAGACTGCGCCAGGCGTGCATGCCCGGGTAGGCGGTGCCCAAGGTGACCTTCTGCGAGCGCGCCAGCAGCCACAGGATGGCCATGCCGATGAGGCCGCGGTAGCAGACCAGTTCGGCCGAATTGAAATAGGCCGAAGCGATCTTCACGCACACCCCCATGCTCGCAAAGAGGAACGCGGCCAACACCATCCAGAGGGCTTGCATGGGGAAATGGAATTCGAAAGTGAAAATAGCTGCCGTGCTTGAAGGCCAAGCAATGGCAGCTATTGTAATGAGAGCGCTTTGGGCAATGGCCGCTATTCGGCGGCGTTTACCTTGCTGTTCCGGTTTTCAGCGCTGGGGGACTGCCTCGCCCATGGCGTTGCGGTACCACTCGTGGAAGTGCTGCATGCCGTCTTCCATGGGACTTTGGTAAGGGCCCACTTCGTTGTCGCCGCGCGCCAGCAAGGCCTTGCGGCCGGCGTCCATGCGCTCGCCGATCTCGTCGTCCTCGATGCAGGTCTCCATGTAGGCGGCCTTCTGCGCCTCGACGAACTCGCGCTCGAAGGCGGCGATCTCCTCGGGGTAGTAGAACTCCACCATGTTCAGCGTCTTAGTCGGACTGATGGGGTGCAGTGTGGAGACGGTGAGCACGTGCGGATACCACTCCACCATGATGTGCGGGTACAGCGTGAGCCAGATGGCGCCGTGCTTGGGCGGCTTGCCGCCGCGGAAGGCGAGCAACGCCTCGTGCCAGCGCTCGTACACGGGGCTGCCGGCCTTGCCCAGGCGGTTGGCCACGCCCACGGTCTGCACCGAGTAGTTCTTGCCGAACTCCCAGCGCAGGTCGTCGCAGGTCACGAAGCTGCCCAGGCCCGGATGGAAGGGGCCTACGTGGTAGTCCTCCAGATAGACCTCGATGAAGGTCTTCCAGTTGTAGTTGCACTCGTGCAACTCCACGTGGTCGAGCACGTAGCCGCTGAAGTCCAGGTCGGCGCGCGGGCCCATCTGGGCCAGGTCGGCCGCCACGTCGCAGCCGTTGTCCTCGAACAAAAGGCCGTTCCACTCGCGCAGCGGGTAGTTGTTGAGGTTCAGGCAGGGGTCGTCGGCAAAGTGCGGCGCACCCAGCAGTTCGCCCTTGGCGTTGTACGTCCAGCGGTGCAGCGGGCACACGATGTTGCCGCCCGCGCTGCCCTTTTGCTGCGTGTGCAGCGAACCGCGGCCCTTGAGCATGACGGCCTGGCGGTGGCGGCAGACATTGGAGACGAGCTCCACCCCACCCTGGGCATTGCGCACCAGGGCCCGGCCCTCGGCCTCGTGAGGCAGGGTGTAGTAGTCGCCCGCGTTGGGCACGGACAGTTGGTGCCCCACATAGCGGGGCCCGCGCTGGAAGATGGTGTCCAGCTCGCGCTGGAACAGCGCTGGGTCAAAGTAGCTTGAAACTGGTAGTTGGCTTGCGGCCTGCTGCAGTTGAAGACTTAAATCAGACATGGGTGACCTGACCTAAAGACTCCCCACAGGGAGGTGTGCCACGGTTGGCACATCTGGAAAAAAGAAACCGGCGCATAGGCCGGCTGGACGAGAATGGGATTATAGCCAATGGGGTTATTCGGCGCCCCCATTCCCGCACCCCCCCTGCGTGTATTGGCGCGCTGGCAGCAGTGCGCGCGCCGATGGTGTGGGGTCGGCCGGGCGTGCCTGCCTTCTATGCGGTGGCAACGTTTACCGGCAATGCTCTCCAAACCGGGCCCTGTGCTGCGGCCGCTGGTTCGCTGGGCCTAAAATCGGGGGTTTTTCCATTTGCGGTGCTGCCGCCTCCACCCATGCCCAAGGCCACCGCCACCCCCGCGCCCCCTGCCGAACCCGCCAGCTATGAAGCGGCGCTGGAAGAGCTGGAGCAGCTCGTGGGCCGGATCGAGTCGGGCCAGTTGCCCCTGGACCAGATGCTCGCGGGCTACCAGCGTGGCGCCGCGCTGCTGGCCTTCTGCCGCAAGCGCCTGGATGCCGTGCAGGACCAGATCAAGGTGCTGGACGAAGGCGGCCTGCACGCCTGGACGCCCGAATGAGCGCGGCGCCCGTGGTGAACTCCCCCCTCGACCTGTCTGCCTGGAGCCAGCGGCACCTGGCCCGTGTGGAAGAAGCCCTCTCCCGCTGGGTGGGCGAGGGTGCGCCCGCCGGCCTGGGCGAAGCCATGCGCTATGCGGTGCTCGACGGCGGCAAGCGCCTGCGCCCGCTGTTGGTGCTGGCGGCCGAAGAGGCTGTGTGCAGCGGTGCCGAGGTCGAGGCTTCGGCACACGCCGTGTCCGACGAAGCGGCCCTGCGCGCCGTATCTGACGAGGCTGCCCTGCGGGCAGCGTGCGCCGTCGAGCTGATCCATGCCTATTCCCTGGTGCACGACGACATGCCGTGCATGGACAACGACGTGCTGCGCCGCGGCAAGCCCACGGTGCACGTGCAGTTCGGCGAGGCCCAGGCCCTGCTGGCCGGCGATGCGCTGCAGGCTTTTGCCTTCGAATTGCTGACCCCCGACGACGGCAGCGTGCCCCCGGCAGTGCAGGCCATGCTGTGCCGCCTGCTGGCGCGCGCGGCCGGTTCGGCCGGCATGGCCGGCGGCCAGGCCATCGACCTGGCCAGCGTGGGCGTGGCCCTCACCGAAGACCAGTTGCGCCACATGCACCGCCTCAAGACCGGCGCGCTGCTGCAGGGCAGCGTGATGATGGGCGTGGCCTGCGGCCCGGCGAACGCCCAGGCGCACGAGGCCCTGTCCGACTACGGCGCTGTCATGGGCCTGGCCTTTCAGGTCGTGGACGACATCCTCGACGTGGTGGCCGACTCCGCCACGCTGGGCAAGACCGCCGGCAAGGACGCCGCGAGCGACAAGCCCACCTACGTCTCGCTGCTCGGCCTGGCGCCCGCCCAGGCCTATGCCCGCGAGTTGCAGGTGCAGGCCCATGCCGCCCTGGCACGCAGCGGCCTGGCCGACACCCGCGCCCTGGCCGCCCTGGCCGACATGGTGGTGGACCGCACGCATTGATGGCTGCGGCTGCACTCCCCGCGTCCGTTGATACGATGCACCCAGACCAGGTGCCCACCGGGGGCTGTCCCTTGCCCAGTGAGCACTGATCGATCCGAAAAAGAATAGCCAATGTCAACGACCTCCTACCCCCTGCTGCAGAACGTGAACGACCCGTCGGATCTGCGTGCCCTGTCGCGCGCCGATCTCAAGGCCCTGGCCACCGAGCTGCGCGCCTTCGTGCTCGAAAGCGTGTCGCAGACGGGCGGGCACCTGAGCTCCAACCTGGGCACGGTGGAGCTCACCGTGGCCCTGCACCACGTCTTCAACACGCCCGAAGACCGGCTGGTGTGGGATGTGGGCCACCAGACCTACCCGCACAAGATCCTGACCGGCCGGCGCGACCGCATGCACACGCTCCGCCAGATGGGCGGCATCTCGGGCTTTCCGCAGCGCGCCGAAAGCCCGTACGACACCTTTGGCACGGCACACTCCAGCACCAGCATCTCGGCCGCGCTGGGCATGGCGCTGGCAGCCAAGGTCAAGGGCGAGAACCGCCATGCCGTGGCCATCATCGGCGATGGTGCCATGACGGCCGGCATGGCCTTCGAGGCGCTGAACAACGCCGGCGTGGCCGATGCCAACCTGCTGGTGGTGCTCAACGACAACGACATGAGCATCAGCCCACCCGTGGGCGCGCTCAACCGCTACCTGGCCCAGCTCATGAGCGGCCAGTTCTACGCCGCCGCCAAGAACGTGGGCAAGACCGTGCTGCGCCCGGTGCCGCCCCTGCTGGAGCTGGCCAAGCGCTTCGAGCAGCAGGCCAAGGGCATGGTGGTGCCGGCCACGTTGTTCGAGAAGTTCGGCTTCAACTACATCGGGCCCATCGACGGCCACGACCTCGATTCGCTGATCCCCACGCTGGAGAACATCAAGGGCCTCAAGGGCCCGCAGTTCCTGCACGTGGTTACCAAGAAGGGCCAGGGCTACAAGCTGGCCGAGGCCGACCCCGTGGCCTACCATGGCCCGGGCAAGTTCGACCCGGCCGTGGGCCTGGTCAAGAGCACGGCGACCCCCAAGCAGACCTTCACCCAGGTGTTTGGCCAGTGGCTGTGCGACATGGGCGCGCAGGACCAGCGCCTGGTGGGCATCACCCCCGCCATGCGCGAAGGCTCGGGCATGGTGGAGTTCGAAAAGCGCTTTCCCGAGCGCTACTACGACGTGGGAATTGCCGAGCAGCATGCCGTCACCTTTGCGGCCGGCATGGCCTGCGAGGGCCTGAAGCCCGTGGTGGCCATCTACTCGACCTTCCTGCAGCGCGGCTACGACCAACTGATCCACGATGTGGCGCTGCAGAACCTGCCCGTGGTGTTCGCGCTCGACCGTGCCGGCCTGGTGGGGGCCGATGGCGCCACCCACGCCGGTGCCTACGATATTCCCTTCGTGCGCTGCATCCCCAACATGAGCATGGCCTGCCCGGCCGACGAGCGCGAGTGCCGCCAGTTGCTCAGCACCGCCTTCGCGCAAAGCCACCCTGTGGCCGTGCGCTACCCGCGCGGCAGCGGGGCCGGCGTGGCGCCGCTCGCGGGCCTGGAAGGCCTGCCCTTCGGCAAGGGCGAGATCCGCCGCGAGCGCAAGGCCGCTGGTGGGGCGCAGGGCCCGCGCATCGCCATTCTGGCCTTCGGCACGCTGCTGTACCCCGCGCTTGAGGCCGCCGAGGCGCTCGACGCGACGGTGGCCAACATGCGCTGGGCCAAGCCCATCGACGTGGAGTTGCTGCGCGACGTGGCCGAGCGCCACGACGTGCTGGTCACGCTCGAAGAAGGTGCCACCATGGGCGGAGCCGGCAGCGCCGTGACCGAGGCCCTGAACGAGGCCGGCATCGTGCGCCCGGTGCTGCAACTGGGCCTGCCCGATGTGTTCATCGAGCATGGCGACCCGGCCAAGCTGCTGTCGCTGCAGGGCCTGGATGCAGCGGGCATCGAGCGCGCGGTACGCGCCCGCTTCCTGGCCTGAGAAGTCCGGCCCTGGGCAGTCCCGCTGCGCGGGTGCTGTCGAAAACCCGCACAGCCCGCTGGCGGGGCACCTCCTACAATGCAGGCGCGCTGCATGGATCTGCACGCGCGCCCCTGCGCAGCAGTCGCTGCCGCATCCACCCCCCCGCGGAAACAGGAGACCAGCCGTATGCATCGCCGTTCGCTCATCAAGCACACCGGCCTGGCGGGTGTACTGGCCTCTGGCGTCGCGCCGGCCGTGCACGCCCAAGCCACGCTGCGGTGGCGCATTGCATCGAGCTTCCCCAAGTCCTCGGACACCATCTACGGCGGCGCCCAGGTGTTTGCCAAGGCGGTGCGCACCCTGTCCAACGGCAAGTTCGAAATTTCCGTGCACCCCGGTGGCGAGCTGATGCCGCCCTTCGATGCGGTGGATGGCGTGCAGAGCGGTGCGGTGGAGATGTGCCACGCGGTTCCCTACTATTTCTACGACAAGAACCCGGCGTTTGCCCTGGGGTGTGCCGTGCCCTTCGGTTTCAACGCGCGCCAGATGAGCGCCTGGATGCTGCACGGCAACGGGCGCAAGCTCATGAACGAGTTCTATGCCGGGTTCAACATCGTGAGCTTTGCCTGTGGCAACACCGGCACGCAGATGGGCGGCTGGTTCCTGCGCGAGGTGAAGACCCCCGCAGACTTCAAGGGCCTCAAGATCCGCGTGGGCGGCGGTTTGGTGGCCGAGGTCATGCAGCGGCTCGGCGCCATTCCCCAGAGCCTTCCAGGCGGCGAGATCTACCAGGCACTGCAAAAGGGCAGCATCGACGCGGCCGAGTGGATCGGCCCCTACGACGACCAGAAACTGGGCTTCAACAAGGTCGCGCCGTTCTACTACTACCCCGGCTGGTGGGAGGGCGGGCCCGAGGTGGACCTGTTCGTGAACAAGAAGGCCTACGACGCGCTCACCCCCGACTACCGCTTCATCATCGAAGCGGCGGCCTCCTTCGCGCACGCTGATATGCTGGCCCGCTACGACGCGCTCAACCCCAATGCGCTCAAGCAATTGGTGGCCGCCAAGACCAAGGTGCTGCCTTTCTCGCAGCTCATCCTGGACGCCGCATTCCGCGCTTCGATGGAAGCCTTTGCGCACAACGACGCGAGAAGCCCCGAGTGGAAGAAGATATACGCCGACATGCGCAACTTCCAGCGCGACCAGATTCTCTGGTTCCGCTTTGCCGAGGCGCGTTACGACACCTTCATGTCGGCGCAGAAGATCTGACGGGCAAGCCCTGATGTGCCTCGCCTGCTGGGGAGGCTTGGCACCGTTGCTTGCAGAACCCTGAAGCCCTCTTGCGATAGCCGGGATTTCACGGGAAAACCCGCAAATCTGCAGGGGGGCATGTTCCTACAATGATCTCGGCTGAAACCAGTCCTGGGCTTTCCGTGCACAACGCGTGCTGCCCGGGTTTTGCAATCAAATACATTGGAGAGAACCTCATGGATCGTCGCTCAATCATCAAGAATGCCGGTATTGCTGGCGTGCTGGCCGCAGGCATTGCGCCTGCCGTCCACGCACAGGCCGCCATTCGCTGGCGCCTGGCTTCCAGCTTCCCCAAGTCGCTGGACACCATCTACGGCGGTGCCGATGTGTTCTCCAAGGCCGTCAAGGCCATGTCGGGCGGCAAGTTCGAAATCTCCGTGCATGCTGGTGGCGAGCTGATGCCTCCCTTCGGCGTGGTGGATGGCGTGCAGCAGGGCACCGTCGAAATGGCGCACACCGTGCCGTACTACTTCTATGGCAAGAACCCTGCGTTCGCACTGGGCTCGGCCGTGCCGTTCGGCCTGAATGCGCGCCAGATGACCGCCTGGATGATGCACGGCAACGGCCGCACGCTCATGAACGAGTTTTATGCCGGCTACAACATGATCAGCTTTGCCGGCGGCAACACCGGCACCCAGATGGGTGGCTGGTTCCGCAAGGAAATCAAGGCGGCAGCCGACTTCAAGGGCCTGAAGATGCGCCTGGGCGGCGGCCTGATCGGTGAAGTCATGCAGAAGATGGGCGCCGTGCCCCAGAGCATTCCTGGCGGTGAAATCTACCAGGCGCTCGAGAAGGGCACGCTGGATGCCGCCGAGTGGGTGGGTCCTTACGACGACCAGAAGCTGGGTTTCAACAAGGTCGCTCCGTTCTACTACTACCCCGGCTGGTGGGAAGGCGGCCCGGAAGTGGACTTCTACGTCAACCAGAAGGCGTTCGACGGCCTGTCGGCCGAGAACAAGGCCATCGTCGACGCCGCATCGAAGGCAGCCCACGTCGACATGCTGGCCAAGTACGATGCCCTGAACCCCACGGCCCTCAAGCAACTGGTGGCCGCCAAGACCAAGGTGCTGCCTTTCTCGCAACCCATCCTGGAGGCATCGTTCAAGGCCTCGATGGAAGTGTTCGCCGAGAACGACGCCAAGAGCCCCGAGTGGAAGAAGATCTACGCGGACATGCGCTCCTTCCAGCGTGACCAGGTTCTGTGGTTCCGCTTCGCTGAATCGCGTTTCGACACCTTCATGGCTGCCCAGAAGCTCTGAGGTCCGCCAAGGCGTGGCGGCGGTCGCCGCTGCCGCGCCATGGTCCGAAAACCCGCCCTTCATTGGCGGGTTTTTTTTCGCCCGCCTTTCTTGGTCGAGCAGCGCCATGGCACATGCACCCATGGTTTTCGATGGCCTGCCTATCGCGGGAGCGCTGCCCACGAACCCCATGGCGCCAGCTTCCTGCGCATGCCTGTGGCTCGCGCGTGGGGTCAAGTCCCCGAAGCCCCCGCCAGTGGCCCATTTTGTTGTGCGCGCTTCTTGTGCGCGCACAAGCAGACAGGCCCAGGTTGGCAGGGCAACGAAGCACGCTGATGCCACGGAGTCGCTGCCTGGTCGCCGCCTGGGCAATGAATGCAGGCCGCCAACAAAAAAGCCCCTGCAGGTCCAGAGAGCATGTCTCCATCTGCAGGGGCTGCTGGATGGGGCCGTCATGGTCCCACCCGGTGCTGGTGTATTGCCTACTTCTTGTCGGTGGACATCGAGTCTTGCAGTGCCTTCATCGGGTCATCGGCCTCAGGTGCGGCGTCCGAGGCCGGGGCCGCTGGTGCGCTGCCTTCCATGCCCGCCGTCGGGTCCGCCGCGTCAGGTGCGGTTTGCATGGTGGCTTCCATTTCCTGGCGGACCTTGTCGAGGTCATACACGACCTCCTTGTCCAGCCCGCTGGAGACGATGCCCGGGAACGCAATGACCAGGCCCACCATGATCAACTGGATGATCACGAACGGCACGGCACCCCAGTAGATCTGCATGGTGGTGATCGGCTGGGTCAGCTTGCCGGTCACCTTGTCTATGTACTCCTTGGTCGGCGCCACGCTGCGCAGGTAGAACAGGGCGAAGCCGAAGGGCGGGTGCATGAACGAGGTCTGCATGTTGATGCCCAGCAGCACGCCGAACCAGATCAGGTCGATGCCCAGCTTGTTGGCCACCGGCGCGAGCAGCGGGACCACGATGAACGACAGCTCGAAGAAGTCCAGGAAGAAGGCCAGGAAGAAGATCATGATGTTCACCACGATCAGGAAGCCCAACTGGCCACCCGGCAGGCCGGTGAGCAGGTGCTCCACCCACAGCGGGCCATCCACACCCTGGAAGGTCAGGCCGAAGATGGTGGCCCCCACCAGGATGAACACCACGAAGCATGACAGCTTGGTCGTGGTCTGCATCGCCTGTTTGAGCAGCGTCATGCTCAGGCGGCCGCGCACCAGGGCCATGATGAATGCGCCCAGCGCGCCCATGGCGCCGCCTTCGGTGGGGGTGGCCACACCGAGGAAGATGGTGCCCAGCACCAGGAAGATCAGCAGCAGTGGCGGGATCAGCACGAAGGTCACGCGCTCGGCCACCCGCGAAAGCAGGCCCAGGCGGGTGATCTTGTTGACCATGGCTGCGACGAACGCCAGGGCCACGCCGAAGCACATGGACACCACGATGGTTTCGTCCAGTGCCACGCGCTCCACCGTTTCGCCGGACCACCAGGTGTGCAGGGCGGGCATGTTCTTGGCTACGTAAACCGAAGCGGCCGTGCAGACGATGGTCAACACCGCCAGCGAGGGCAGGCCGTTGTTTCCGTTGTCTTCGCGCAGGGTGCGGGCTTCGGGCGGCAATGCCGGTACCCAGTTGGGCTTGAAGATCGCGATCAGGATCACGTACAGGGCATAGAAGCCGCACAGCATCAGGCCGGGAGCGAAGGCGCCCTTGTACATGTCGCCCACGGAGCGGCCCAATTGGTCGGCCAGGATGATGAGGACCAGGGACGGCGGGATGATCTGCGCCAGCGTGCCGGATGCAGCGATGACCCCGGTGGCCAGACGCCGGTCATAGCCGTAGCGCATCATGATGGGCAGGGAGATCAGACCCATCGAGATGACCGAAGCAGCGACCACGCCGGTCGTGGCCGCCAGCAGGGTGCCCACGAAGATGACGGCCAGTGCCAGGCCGCCGCGCACGGGGCCGAAGAGTTGGCCAATGGTCTCCAGCAGGTCTTCCGCCATCCCGCTTCGCTCCAGTATCAGTCCCATGAGCGTGAAGAACGGAATGGCCAGCAAGGTGTCGTTCTGCATGATGCCGAAGATCCGCAGCGGCACGGCCTGCAGCAGGGCTTCAGGCAGGACGCCGAGCTCCACGCCGATGAAGGCGAAGAACAGGCCGCAGGCCCCCAGGCTGAAGGCCACGGGAAAGCCCAACAGCAGGAAGACGATCAGCCCCGCGAACATGATCGGGGCGAGGTTGTGTATGAAGAATTCCATGATTTTTGGGTCCCCGCTCAAGCGGCCTTGTCGGCGGTGTTACCGGTGTTCTTGGCGGCTTCGGACAGGCGGCGGATCGAGTCGGCCAGCTCTTCCTCTGCCGTCTTCTCGGCTTTCTTGGTCGTCGGGTCTTCGATCAGGCCTTGCAGGAAGGCGATGCGCTTGATGAGCTCGGACCAGCCTTGCAGCAGCAGCAGCCCGAAGCCCAGCGGCATCATGAGGTACACAGGCCAGCGCAGAAGGCCACCCGCGTTGTTGGACATTTCGCCCGAGACGAACGCGCGGTAGAAGAACGGAATGCCGTACCAGAGCACGGCCAGGCACACGGGCGTGAGAAAAACGATGAAGCCGAAAATGTCGATCAGGATCTGCTTGCGCTTGGACAGGCGGCCGGAGATGACATCGACCTTGACATGCTCGTTCTGCAGCAGCGTATAGCCTGCCGCAAGCAGGAACGACGCCGCAAACAGGTACCACTGCACTTCGAGAAAGGCATTGGAGCTGATGTTGAACGCCTTGCGCACGATGGCATTGACGCCGCTGATCAAGGTCGAGGCCAGAATGAGCCAGATGACGTATTTGCCGATCTGGGTACTTAGCCAGTCGACCCCCCGTGAGAATTTAAGTAGAGCCTGCATGGTGTCTCCAATAAAAAGGCTGTGCGTAGGACATGCACGACGCATCCACGGATAGGTGCATGCATCGTACAAACTGTGACAACGGCGCGATTCTACGGAGCACTTTAATGGGAGCCTGACGGCAGCGTGACGGTGTTATCCCTTGTTCCAGCCTCAATTTGCTGCTCTTAAATGTATAGCAATTAGGGTTTCTTCCTAGGCCAAAAACAGCGCCAGACGCGGGAAAAGGGGCAGCCAGGCCCAGTGATGCGGGGGTGAACTGAGCCCTCCCCCGGCGGGGGCCTGGGTTCATGGCTATCGATGCCATACCTCACAGAGTCTCTTGCCCGCTCGGATGGCCGCGCAGGTAGGTTGCGAAGCACTGTGTGGCGCAACTTGCGGCGTTCGGTGGGATCTCCGATGGGCAATGTGCCTGGCCCCTTCAGGCAGGATGCTCAAAATGCCGGGGGCCTTTGGCTGCGCTTGGGCTGGGCAAACTGCCACCAGGGCAGCACGGCGCTCATGGACAGCACCTCGCCGCAGTGCATGGGTGCGTACCCGGGCAGCGCCGCCATCTGCGTCTGCCAGGCCGGGGTCTGCAGCAGGTCGCGCAGCGCCTGGGTGGCCGGCTGCTCCAGGGTCGACTTCAGGCAAGCCAGGTGGTAGCGCTCCTGCACCAGGGGCACGAAGCCCAGCCCCCGCGCATGGGCCGCCAGTTCGATGCCCATGCCCACGTCGGCGGCGCCCGCCGCCACCGCCTGGGCCACGGCCGTGTGCGAGGGCTCATGGCGCTCATAGCCTTGCAGGTCGCCAGGGCCCAGATCCGATTGCGCCAGCAGGTCGTCCAGCAGCACCCGCGTGCCGGTGCCCAGGGGCCGGTTCACGAAGCGCACGCCCTGGCGGGCCACGTCGGCCAGTGTCTGCAGGCCCAGCGGGTTGCCCCGCGCGACGATCAGCCCCTGGGTACGCTGCGCAAAGCCGATGATCTTGTGGCGCCCCGGCCGCAGCAGGGGCTTGTAGGTGCGTGCAGCCAGCGAATTGGCGGCGGGGGCCTCCCGGGTGTGGAAGCCGGCCATCGTGCAGCGGCCTTCGTTGAGCGCCCGGATCGCGTCCACGCTGCCGGTGAAGCGGATATCGAGGTGCAGCGCCCCGGTCTCGCCCGGCGTCGCGGCGTAGGCGCGCAGCGCAGCGAGGGCATCGTCATGGCTGGCATACATGGTGAGCACATGCGCCTGGTCGTCGAAAGCCACAGCAAAGGCGCGCTCCAGGTCGGCATGAAGGGCGGCGATCTGCGGCGCCAGGCGGGCCTGGGCCTGGCGCTCGGCCCATAGCAGCTTGGCGCCGAACTCGCTGAGCTGGGCGGATTGCCCCTTGCCCCAGATGATGAGTTCGCCCCCCAGCTGCTCCTCCCAGCGCTTGAGGGCGCCCCACACGTGGCGGTACGACAGCTGCAGGGCGCGCGCCGCGCCGGAGATGGAGCCTTCCTCGGCCACTGCCTGCAGCAGTTCGGGCAGGGGGTTGCGGATCTGGGCGTCGCCCGCGTTGCGGCTGAGCGTGTAGTGAAGTTGGACCCTATGCACGGACGTTCATATCGCTGGAGATGGAGGAGGTCCCTACGATAGCCCAAGCATGTCCACCCTGACGCAAAGCGCCGCCACCGCCCTCGAACTCACCCTGTCGGCCGACCCGGCGCTGTGGACCATCGTCGGCCGTTCCCTGTCGGTCAGCGCCACGGCCTGTGCGCTGGCATGCGCCGCGGGCCTGGTGCTCGGGGCCTGGCTGGGCGTGGCCCGTTTCGCCGGACGGGGCGCGGTGCTGGCGCTGCTCAACACCCTGCTGGCCGTGCCCTCCGTGGTTGTCGGGCTGGTGGTGTACCTGCTGCTGTCGCGCAGCGGCCCGCTCGGTGCGCTGGGCTGGCTGTTCAGCTTCAAGGCCATGGTGCTGGCCCAGGCCATCCTGGTGCTGCCGGTGGTCACCGCGCTCACGCGCCAGGTGGTGGAAGACGCCGAACGCGCCCATGGCGAGCAGCTGCGCTCGCTGGGCGCCGGCACGCTGCTGCGCAGCCTGCTTCTGGCCTGGGACGAGCGCTATGCGTTGCTCACGGTGCTCATCGCCTCGTTCGGCCGCGCCATCTCCGAGGTCGGCGCGGTGATGATCGTGGGCGGCAACATCGATGGCTTCACCCGGGTCATGACCACCGCCATCGCGCTGGAAACCAGCAAGGGCGACCTGCCCCTGGCGCTGGCGCTGGGCCTGGTGCTGCTGGGCGTGGTGCTGGCGCTCAACGTGCTGATCGCACTGCTGCGCCGCTGGCGCGAACGCGTGGACGGCGGCACGTCCGACGCCCTGGTGGGGGTGGCCGCATGAGGCATCCAGAACCCCTCCCCGTGGCTGTGCCCGCCGCCTCCCCGCTGATCGACCTGCGCGGCGTGGCCGTGCGCTATGGGCGCGTGCAGGCGCTGGCCGACATCGACCTGCGCATTGCCCCCGGTGAGCGCGTGGCCCTGGTGGGTGCCAACGGCAGCGGCAAGAGCACCCTGCTGCGCGTGCTGCACGGCCTGGTGGCACCCAGTGCCGGCCAGGTACAGCGTGGTGCCAGGCAGCGCCAGGCCATGCTGTTCCAGCGCCCGCACATGCTGCGCACCAGCGCCCGGAACAACGTGGCGCTGGCCCTGTGGCTGCGCGGCACGCGCTGGCGCGATGCGCGGGCCCAGGCGCTGGCGGCACTGCGGCGCGTGGGGCTCGAATCCATAGCCCAGCAGAACGCGCGCACCCTCTCGGGCGGGCAGCAGCAGCGGGTGGCGCTGGCGCGGGCCTGGGCCCTGCAGCCCGGCGTGCTGCTGCTCGACGAGCCCACCGCCAGCCTGGACCCGCATGCCAAGCGCGAGGTCGAGGGCCTGATGGCCGACCTCGCAGCCAGCCCTGCCGATGGCAGCGCGCAGGCCGTGACCATGGTCTTCAGCAGCCACAACCTGGGCCAGGTCAAGCGGCTGGCCAGCCGCGTGGTCTACCTGGAGCAGGGCCGCATCGTGGCCGACCTGCCGGTGCACGAGTTTTTCAACGGCCCCCTGCCGGAGGCCGCGCGTTTGTTTGTCAAAGGAGAAATCGGATGAGACACCACTACAAGACCCCACGCAGCCGCCTGCCGTTCGTACCCCACGTGCTCGCACTGGCCATCGTCTTCGCGCACGGCGCGGCGTCGGCGCAAACCACGATCACCATGGCGTCCACCACCTCCACCGAGCAGTCGGGCCTGTTCGGCTACCTGCTGCCCGAGTTCAAGAAGGCCAGCGGCATCGACATCAAGGTGGTGGCCCTGGGCACCGGGCAGGCGCTGGACATGGCGCGCCGCGGCGACGCCGACGTGCTCTTCGTGCACGACCAGGTGGCCGAGGAGAAGTTCGTGGCCGATGGCTGGGGCGTCAAGCGCTACCCGGTGATGTACAACGACTTCATCCTCATAGGCCCCAAGGCCGACCCGGCCGGCACGCAGGGCAAGGATATCGTCGAGGCCCTGAAGAAGCTGGCCACCGGAAACGTCGCCTTCATCTCGCGCGGCGACAAGAGCGGCACGCATGCCGCCGAGCTGCGCTACTGGAAGCTTGCGGGCGCCGAGGCGGCCAAGGGCAGCGGCTACAAGGAGTGCGGCTGCGGCATGGGCCCGGCGCTGAACATCGCCGCCTCCAGCGGCGCCTACGTGCTGGCCGACCGGGGCACCTGGCTCAACTTCAAGAACCGCGCCGACATGGTGGTGCTGGTGGAGGGCGACACGCGCCTGTTCAACCAGTACGGCGTGATGGTGGTCAACCCGGCCAAGCACCCGCAGGTCAAGGTGCAGGACGCACAGAAGTTCGTGGACTGGGTGGTCTCGCCCGGCGGGCAGGCCAGCATCGCCGGCTACAAGATCGGCGGCGAACAGCTGTTCTTCCCGAACGCCGGCAAGTAGGGGTGGGCCCGCGCCATGCACCGGTGGATGCCCACGGCCCTGGTGGCAGGGGCCATGCTGGCCATGGCGGGCTGCGCTAGCCCGCCCGTGGCGCTGCAGGTCTATGCCGCGGGCAGCCTGCGCGAGGTGTTCACCGAGGTGGGCGCCGCGCACCAGGCGCGCACCGGCCAGCCGGTGGAACTGAGCTTCGGCGCCTCGGGCCTGCTGCGCGAGCGCATCGAGCACGGCGCGCCGGCCCAGGTGTTCGCTTCGGCCGATACGCAGCACCCGGCGCGCCTGGCGGCCCGGGGCGGCTGGCAGGCGCCGGTGGTGTTTGTGCGCAACGGCCTGTGCGCGTTGGCCGGCGAGCAGGTGCAGGTGGCTTCCACCACGCTGCTGGCGACCCTGCTGCGGCCCGACATCCGCGTGGGCACCTCCACGCCGCTCGCGGACCCGTCGGGCGACTATGCCTGGGAGCTGTTCCGGCGTGCCGAGGCGGTGCAGCCGGGGGCCTTCGCGGTGCTGGACGCCAAGGCATTGCAGCTCACGGGCGGTGCCCACTCGCCCAAGCCCCCCGCCGGGCGCGGCACCTATGCCTGGATCATGGACCAGGGGCAGGCCGATGTCTTTCTGACCTACTGCACCAACGCCATTGCCAGCCAGCGCGAACTGCCGCGCCTGCAGGTGGTGCAGGTGCCTCCCGAACTGCAGGTGGGCGCGGCCTACGGCGTGTCGGTGCGTGCGGACGCACCGCCCGCCGCCCATGCATTCGTGCAGACCCTGCGCTCGGAACCGGCCCAGGCGGTGTTCAGGCGAATGGGCTTTGCAGCGCCCTGAAGGGTGCTCAAAAATCCAAGGAAGGCTTGGCCACCATGAGGTAGAACACCACGGCCATGGCCACGAAGGCCGGGTAGCCCAGCGCCTCCCACCAGCGCGCACAGCGCCAGTAGGTGGCGGGAAGGGCGTCGCTGCCGGCGTCAAGCGCCTGCTGGGCCAGGGCGCGCATGCGCAACTGCAGCCACACCACGGGCAGCCAGCACAGGCCTGCCAGGGCGAAGAGCGCCAGCGACACGGCGAGCCAGGGCGTGGACAGCGGCAGCCCTGCCAGGTGCGCCATGGCCAGCCCCGTGGCAGGCTGAATGAACACCGTGGGCGTGGTGAACCACCAGTCCGCCCGCACCACCAGCCGCGCCACCACGGCCTGGGCCTGCAGGTTGCCGCTGCGGTTGGCAAAGAACATGTAGTAGGCCGAACCCAGGCCCGTGCCCACCAGCAGCACGCTGGAGAAGATGTGGATCCATTTCAGGGTGAGGTACAGGCTCATGGCTTGGCGTCGCGCAGCAGCACGATCAGGATGGCCGCGATCGGCAGGTTCTTGGTCAGCGGGCCGAAGGGGTGCAGCCACCAGGCCGGCTCGATGGCGGTGGCCAGCAGCGTCATCGCCACCATCAGCAGCAGCGCCACGGCATACGCGGCGCGGCCGGGCCACAAGGCGATCCACAGGCCCACCACGGCATCGGCGGCGGCGCCGGCCAGCACCAGGGCGGTGATGAGTTCGGGGCTGCTGAAGGGCAGGGTGGCCAGCAATTGCCGGCTCTGGCCGTCGAGCTCCCAGACGCTGACGACTGCGGTGGCAAGCCAGACGAAGACCAGGCTGTAGCGCAGCAGGCGGCGTTGTGCGTCGCTCACGGGGTGGTGGCCTCTTCCACCACATCCGTCAGCATGCCCCACTTCGCGAACTCGGGGGCGAAGGCATCCAGGGGCAGCAGGCTGGTGCTGGTGTGCGCACCAATGGGCAGGATGGGTGGAACGGCCTCGCCGCGCGCGAGCTGGCGCGCCAGCAGGATGGCGGCCATGCACGGGATCTCGGGGCCATGGTCGTTGTCGGCGGCAATGTGCCAGGCACGGTGCCGCAGCGCGCCCTCTGCATCGGCGCCGGCCACGCGCACCACCATGCCGCCCAGCGGCGTTCCCAAAAAGTCGAACGCCCCGCCGGTGTGGTGCATGAGTCCGGCCAGGCGCTCGGGGCGGCGCAGCACGCCCCAGGCGCGCAGTGCGGCGATGGCGGCAAAGGCGCGCTGGGCCAGGCCCACTTCGAGCGCGGCGCGAAAGCTCACGCGCTGCGTGACCCGGTAGTGGGCGGGCAGCAGCTCCAGGTCGGGGATGTCGCACACCGCTGCCAGGCGGGGGCGCAGGCGCTGGAACTGCACCGGGGTGGGCGCCGCCCAGCCGAGCCGGTTCTGCCAGCGGCCTTGCTCCCACACGGCAATGGCTTCGCCGCAGTAGCTGAGGACGGCCGCCAGCGTGGCCTGGCCGCGCGGTGCGCGCTGGGCCGGGGCGATGCAGGTGTCGATGCTGTCGATGCGCTGCCAGCCGGCGCACAGGTGGCCCACCACGGCCGACGACAGCGCCGGCACCGTGCTGGCCCCGCAGACCGCCGTGCGCCCCGCCGCCGTGAACCGGGCATGCAGCGCCTCAGGGAAGTCGCAGACGAAGCGGCGTCCGTCGGCCAGGTCGATGTAGTGGGCGCCCGCTTCGGCGGCCGCCTCGGCCACCGAATAGCCCTGCGCCTGGAACGGCCCTGCCGTGTGGACCACCAGGCCCACGCCGTGCGCGCGCAATGCCTCAATCAGGCCGGGTGCGGTGTGGTCCAGCGCGATGCCCCGGGCACCCGGGCCCAGCGTGGCGGCCAGGGCCTGGGCACGGGCGGCGCTGCGGCCGGCCACCAGCAGGTGGATGCTGCTGTCGCCTGCCAGCGCCCGGCAGATGCGTGCGCCGAAGTTGCCGTAGCCCCCCAGGACCAGCACGGTCAACGGTGTTGCGCTCATCGGCCGGACCCCTGCGTCTGCATCCACTGGGCGGGCGCTGCAGGGGCACCGCCCGCGCCCGGCACACCGGCTGTGGTGCCCAGCTGTGCCCGCAGTGCGGCCAGGTGCTGGTGCCATTGGGTCTGGTTCCAGCCGGGCACGTCGGCGGCCGGCATGGGCTTGCAAAAGACATAGCCCTGGATGGTGGCAAGCCCGCAGGCCGCCAGGGTCTGCAGCTCGGCCGCGGTTTCGACCCCTTCCACCACCACCGACAGGCCGAACTCGCTGGCCAGCGCCCCCACATGCCGCAGCATCGACTGGCGCCGCGGGTCCTGGGTCAGCTGGCGCACGAAGAGGCGGTCGCACTTGATGCCGGCGATCGGCAGGTCGGCCAGCATGCCCAGCGAGGAATAGCCCGCGCCGAAGTCGTCCATCAGCACGCCCACGCCAATGGCCTGCAGGTGGCGGATGGATTCGAGCATGCGCGGGCCGCTGGCGATCAGCGCGTGCTCGGTCAGCTCCAGCTTGAGGCAGTTGCCGGGCAGGGCATGGCGCGCGAGCTCGGCCTGCAGCCAGGACGCAAAGCCTTCTTCGAGCAGGGTGGCCGGCGCCACGTTCACGCTGAACTTCGCGCCTGCCATGCCTTCGCCACGCCATCGGCAGGCCGAGGCCATGGCGTTGACCAGGATCAGCCGGTCCACCAGAGGAGTCTTGCCCTGCAGTTCGCAGACCAGCAGGAAGGCCTCGGGGTGGATGGCCCCGAGCAGCTCGCTTCGCACACGTAGCAGCGCCTCGAACTGCACCTCGCCGCGGTCCAGGTCGACAATGGGCTGGAAGTGCAGGGCCAGTTGATCGGGCTGCAGCAGCATCGGCAACTGGTCCGCGATCAGGGACAGCTGAATGTCTCCCTCGGGTGGGTGCACTTCGTAGCTCGACGTGCGCATCAAGGACAGGCCGCGGCGCAGCAACTGCTGGCGCGCCTGGTCGAAGCGCATGTTGCTCAACTGCTCGGTGGCGATGGCCATGCCGAACAGCAGCACGATCACCAGCAGAGCCACCCCGTCTGTGGGGGCGGCGCTGTCGGGCCATTCCAGGGGAAAGGTGTTCACCAGCAGCCAGTGCAGCACCAGGATGGCGGCGCCGGCCAGCAGCTTGTCGTGCCATTGCTGGGGAATGTAGATGCGCGTCAGGGCCTTCATCTTGGCCGCGCGGTGGCGTATCGAGGTGTACGCGGTGATGCCTATGGCCGTGGCCAGGGCCAGCACGATGGCCAGACCGTTCACCCGCGCGTAGCTCGATACATAGCCCTCGGAGATGGTGAAGTGCGCGGCCAGCATGCCCAGCGACAGCCCGGCCCCGGCCAGCAGGATGCGCGCCTTGCGGGTGCTGGTGCTCAGTGTGGGAACGGTCAGCCGCGCGCTCAGTGCCATGATGACCAGGCCCGTGAGCGCCGGCACCAGGCCCAGCGTATGGCCAGCCAACTCGGCATACATGAGCATGCCCACCACGTCCAGCGCCCAGACCACGCAGCCGATGCACAGGGCGGCCTGCGATCCGCTGATGCGCCGGCTCGACGGGTCGATGGCAAAGGCCGTGTGCTCCACGAGCCGCTGGCACACATGCACCACCAGCGACGCGAAGATCCAGAACAGCAGGCTGTGCAGCAGCGGCGGAAAGCCCACCGCGAACATCTGCGCGGTGTCGTGCCCGATTGAAAACATTCTGTCCCTTCCCCCCAAATCGTGTGCAGTCATCATACGACCTGCCGATAGCGAGGCCTGGGGGATTGTCCGTGACGAAAGGCCCTCGGAGATCAGTTCACGATGGCAACGCCCTTGACCTGGGCGTACACGCGTTGGCCCGGCTCCAGCGCAAGGGCCACGGCCGAGCGCTGGGTCACCCGCGCCAGCAGCCGCGTGGGGCCGGCATCGAGCGCCACCATGCACTGCCCGGGGCTGTCTTCGCTGACCTGCACCACCGTGGCGGGCAGGATGTTGAGGATGCTGGTGTCCACCTGCTCGGCCAGGGTCAGGCTCACATCGCGCGCCTGGATGCGCAGGCGCACCGGCTCGCCTGCCGGCCGGGCCGTGGCGCTGGCCAGCAGCAGTTGGCCGCCGGCGAACTGCACGGTGGTGATATGGTCAGCCGCGTCATGGCGCAGCACCGTGCCCTCGACCACCGAGGCGGCCGCATCGCCATGCGCCAGCGGCAGGTCCAGCCGCACCAGCATGTCCTCGGTGCGCCCGCTGGCCAGCACCCGGCCGTCCTGCATCAGCACCATGTGCGCAGCCAGGCGCGCCACCTCGTCGATGGCGTGGCTCACGTACAGCACGGGTATGTCCAGCGCCTGGTGCAGCCGCTCCAGGTAGGGCAGCACCTCGGCCTTGCGTTCCCCGTCCAGCGCGGCCAGGGGCTCGTCCATCAGCAGCAAGCGCGGCCCGGTGGCCAGGGATCGGGCCATGGCCACGCGCTGCCGCTCGCCGCCCGAGAGCGCGTGCGGCCGGCGGTCCATCAGGTGGGCGATGCCCAGCAGGTCCACCGCCTGGTCCAGCGCCACGGTGGGCCGCTCCCGGGGCGTGCGTTTGCGGCCATAGTCGATGTTGCCGCGCACGCTCAGGTGTTCGAACAGGCTGGCCTCCTGGAACACATAGCCCAGCGCACGCTGGTGCGTGGGCCGCCAGATGCGCTGGCCGTCGTCCTGCCAGACCTCGCCGTTGACCACCACCCGGCCCGGCTCGGCGCGTGCCAGCCCCGCGATGGCGCGCAGGCAGGTGGTCTTGCCGCAGCCCGAGGGGCCGAACAGGGCGGTGACGCCGCGCCCGGGCAGCGTGAGGTCCACGTCCAGCGTGAAGCCGCCGGGACGGGCGAGCACCAGGCGTGCGGCGATCTGGTCGTCTGCGGCCATCAGGACACCATGGACGCGCGGCGGCGCGTGAGGTTCAGCCCCAGCAGCACCAGGAAGGAGAACAGCACCATGCCGCCCGCCAGCCAGTGCGCCTGTGTGTATTCAAGGGCTTCCACATGGTCGTAGATCTGCACCGAGACCACGCGCGTCACGCCCGGAATGTTGCCGCCCAGCATGAGCACCACGCCGAACTCGCCCACCGTGTGGGCAAAGCTCAGGATGGCCGCGGTGATGAAGCCCGGGCGCGCCAGCGGCAGCGCCACGGTGAAGAACCGGTCCAGCGGCCCCGCGCCCAGCGTGGCCGCCGCTTCGAGCGGCCGGTTGCCGATGGCCTCGAACGCCGCCTGCAGCGGCTGCACCGCGAACGGCAGCGAATAGATCAGCGAGCCCGCCACCAGCCCCCAGAAGGTGAAGGGCAGGGCGCCAATGCCCAGCCACTGCGTGAACTGCCCGATGGGCCCGTTGGGCCCCATGGTCACCAGCAGGTAAAAACCGATCACCGTGGGCGGCAGCACCAGCGGCAGCGCCACCACGGCCGACACCGGCCCGCGCCAGCGCGAGGGCGTGTGTGCCAGCCACCAGGCCAGCGGTGTGCACAGCACCAGCAGCAGCGCCATGGTGGTGCCCGCGAGCCGAAGCGTGAGGCCGATGGCCGCAAGATCGGCGCTGGAAAAAGGCATGGGTGGTTGAGTCGGTCTTATGTATTTGAAAGCAGTCGCCCGTCAGAAACTATAGCCGTAGGACTTGATGATGGTTCTGGCTTTCTCGCCTTTCAGGTACTGCATCAGCGCCGTGGCCGCTGCATTGCCCTTGCCGGTTTCCAGCAGCGCAGCATCTTGGCGGATCGGCTCGTGCAGGTCGGCCGGCACCTGCCAGGCCGAGCCCTGGGCGATCCTGCCGTCCACCATCACCTGCGACAGGGCCACGAAGCCCAACTGCGCATTGCCGGTGGCCACGAACTGGTAGGTCTGCGCGATGTTCTCGCCCTGCACGAAGCGTGGCTGCAGCGTGGCCGCGAGGCCGAGCTTATCCATCACCTGCGTGGCGGCCAGGCCGTAGGGGGCCAGCTTGGGGTTGGCGATGGCCAGGTGCTTGAAGTCGCCGGTCTTGAGCACGGCGCCCTTGTCGTCCACGTAGCCTTCCTTGGCGCTCCACAACACCAGCGTGCCGATGGCGTAGGTGAAGCGCGAGTTGACCACCACCTTGCCCTCGCGTTCGAGCTTGGCGGGCGTGGTGTCGTCGGCCGACAGCAGAATCTGGAACGGCGCGCCGTTGGTGATCTGCGCATAGAACTTGCCCGTGGCGCCGAACGACAACTCGGCCTTGTGGCCCGTGTCGGCCTCGAAGGCGGCCGCGATCTTCTGCATGGGCGCCGTGAAGT
The DNA here is from genome assembly GCF_964253575.1 of Acidovorax sp. LjRoot118. NCBI lineage: Bacteria > Pseudomonadati > Pseudomonadota > Betaproteobacteria > Burkholderiales > Comamonadaceae > Acidovorax > Acidovorax sp. LjRoot118. The sequence goes on along the minus strand of NZ_CAXURB020000001.1, from coordinate 4,562,804 downwards.
TGGCGGCCACGGCCACCGACACCTGTTCGGCATGGGCGGCAGTGGCACCAGCAAAGGCCAGGCCGATGGCGCTGAGGAGGGTGAGAAGGCGGGCGTCGGGCTTCTGCATGGAGGTAGGGCGCGCAAGCGCTATTCAGTGATGGAATAGCGAAAGTATAAAAGCACTCCCTTGCCGCCGCCGAGGCGGCCCTTTGCCGCGTGGCGTCATTCAGGTGCCATCCTCTACACTGGTCGCCATGATGTTCCCTCCCGAAATCCTCGCCGCCTACCTTGCCGCCGTGATCATCGTGGTCTTCGCGCCGGGGCCGGACAACATCCTGGCCATCAGCCGCGGCCTGAGCCAGGGGCGCCTGGCCGCCGTGCTGTCGTCCATCGGCGCGGGCCTGGGCATCATGGTGCATACCGTGGCGGCCACGCTGGGGCTCACGCTGATCGTGCAGGCCTCGCCGGTGGCCTTCTGGGTGGTCAAGATCGCGGGTGCGGCCTACCTGCTGTACCTGGGGTACAAGGCGCTCACGTCGGGCAACCTGATCTCGTTCACGCCGGCCGCGCGCCAGCCATTGGCCAAGGTGTTCGGTGTGGGCCTGTTCTCCAACGTGCTCAACCCCAAGCCGGGGCTGTTCGTGCTGGCCTTCATCCCCCAGTTCGTCGATGCATCGCGCGGGCCGGTGGCCACGCAGATGCTGGTGTACGGCGCCATCTTCGCGGTGCTCACGGCCCTCATCTTCTCGGTGCTGGGCAGTTGCGCAGCGCAGCTCTCGGGCTGGCTGGCACGCCGCCCGCGCGCCACGAAGTGGCTCAACACCGGCGCCGGTGTGACCTTCATCGCTTCGGGCATCTCGGTGCTGGCGCTGGGCAACCGGCGCTAGGCACGGCGTCGTCGCTCGATGCCCGGCCGCTCCTCCGTTTCTTTCGCCGGTGCGCTCAGCCATGACATGGCCGACAAGCGCATCGCCATCCTGCGCGAGATCGGCGCGGGCGGCTCCATCTCGCAGGCTGCGCGCGCCGTGGGCGTGAGCTACAAGGCCGCCTGGCAGGCGCTCGACACCCTGACCAACCTGGCCGGCACGCCCCTGGTGGACCGCGCCGTGGGCGGTGCCGGCGGCGGCGGTGCGCAACTGACCGATGCCGGCCACCAGCTGCTGGCGGCCGCCGATGCCATGGCCGAGGCGCGCAGCGCCGTGCTGGCCCGCTTGGAGGGCCGGGCAGGCCCTGCGGCAGCGCGCCTGGCGGTGCGCACCAGCATGCGCAACCAGTGGCCCTGCACCGTGCAGCGGCTCGAAGCGCTGGGCCAGATCGTGCGCGTGCACCTGGGCCGGACTGCGGACGATGGCGCCGCCTTTCTCAGCGCCCGCATCACCCGTGAAAGCGCCGAACTGCTGGGCCTGGCGCCCGGCCTGGTGGTGCAGGCGCTGTGCAAGGCCACGGCGGTGCAGGTGGAGCGCGCCGGGGTCGATCCGCCGCGGGCCGAACCCGGGGTCTGCCGGCTGCCCGCCAAGGCCGTGCGTGTGGTGCGCGGCGAGACGGGCGACGAGGTGTCCGCCGAGCTCACGGGTGGCATCCAGATGGTGGGCTTCGCCGTGCCGGACAGCGGCCTGCGCACCGGCAGCCGCGTGCTGCTGGTGGTAGAGGACAACGCCGTCGTGATCGCGCTCGCACAGGGCTGATACGGATTTGCCTTCAAGCGTCTAACGTCGTTGGTTCGCCTTGCCGAGCTATAGCACTGTCCGCGGCTTGCCGCCTAGTCATACGGTTGAAGGCAGATCCGTAGGGGCCGGATCAGTGCCCTTTCGGGGCCCCTAATTTGCGGTAGACGGTTGCCCGGCTGATGCCCAGTGCGCGCGCCGCCTCGGCCACATTGCCGCGGGCGTCCTGCACGGCCTGGCGGATGAGGGCGGTTTCGGCTTCGCGCAGAGGCGCACTGGTCGCAGCATGGGCAGGCGCGGGCGCCCGCGCCAGGCCACTGCCCTGGCCGGCAGGCCGGGCAGGCAGTGCCATGCCCTGCAGCCGCAGGCCTGACCACAAGGGCATGTCCATTGGCGCAGGGCCGCTGCGCTGCTGCTGCAGCGCAGCGTCGAACAGCAGCGGCCAGGGCAGGGCCAGCAGGTCCCCGGCGTGCGGCCGTGTGCCCGGCGCGCGCAGCGGCTGCGGCACCAGCTGGCGTGCCGTGCGGTTGGTGCCCACCACATAGCCGTCGGCATCCAGCAGCATCAGGCCGTCGCCTTCGCCGCCCAGTGTGCTGCCAGGCCAGTTCAGGCGCAGCAGCAGCGCGTGGGGCAGCTGCAGCAGCAGCGCGTCTTCGATGGCGCGTGCGGACCGGGCCACCAGGTGGCGCAGCTCGGGGCGTTCGGGCACGTCCACGCCCGTCAGGTCGAGCATGCCGATGCACTGGCCCTGCGGGTCGAACAGCGGTGCACCGGCGCAGCTGTAGCTGGTGTTGTCGTTGAAGAAGTGCTCGCCCCGGTGCAGCCACACGGGCTGCAGCTCGGCCAGGGCCGCACCGATGGCGGTGGTGCCCACGGCCGCCTCCGACAGGTCGATGCCCACGCGGCCGATGGCGCGCACGCGCGCATCGTGGCGGTCCAGTGCGCCCTGCACATCCACCACCACGCCGCGCGTGTCGGTGAGGATCGCGAAGTAGTGCATGCCGGCAATCGCGCGGGTCAGGTGGGCCAGCACGGGGCGGGCGGCCTGCAGCAGGTGGCGATGCTGTTCGGCCAGGTTGCGCAGCATGGCCGCGCTCACCAGGTCGAAGGCCACGCGCTGGCCGGGCGCGCGCCCCAGCGCCAGGCAGCGCAGCCAGGAGCGCACGATCCAGGGCTCGATGCCCAGGGCGGCCGGCACCTGCCCCTGGCTGAGCAGGGCGGTGCGCGCCTGCGCAATCAGGGCCTGGCGCTCGGCGGGCGGGGGCAGGGCGGCGGACAGCATGGCGACTCCCGGGTGTGGCTGGCTGGTGGACGGCTGGCTTGGAGGGCCTTGGCGGTGCGGTCGCGGCACCGGCAGGCAATCCGCATGATGCGCGGGTGTGCACTGCAACATGTTTCATTTTGAGAATATCCGCCGCAGCGCGCCGTGAATCTAGGGTTGACCCTAGGAATCGGGCCCCGCGCCCAGCCCAAGATGCGGCTTGCAGATCCAGCCAACACCCTCCGAGGAGACAGCCAGATGCAAGTCCAGTTCACCGTCAACGGCCGCGCGGCCAGCGTTGACGTTCCCCCCAACACCCTGCTGGTCCACGCGCTGCGAGAGCACCTGCTGCTCACCGGCACGCACGTGGGCTGCGACACCAGCCAGTGCGGCGCGTGCACCGTGCACGTCAACGGCCGGGCCGTCAAATCCTGCGCCATGCTGGCCGTGCAGGCCCAGGGCGCCGAGGTGCAGACCATCGAAGGCCTGGCCGCACCCGACGGCACCATGCACCCCATGCAGGCGGCCTTCAAGGAGTGCCATGGCCTGCAATGCGGCTTCTGCACGCCGGGCATGGTGATGAGTGCGGTGGACCTGTGCAAGAACCATCCCCAGGCCAGCGAGGGCGAGATCCGCGAGCTGCTGGAGGGCAACATCTGCCGCTGCACCGGCTACCAGAACATCGTGCGCGCGGTGCAGCATGGCCAAAAAGCCATGGCCTCCGCCTGAGTCACGTCCCTCATTCCACCAGGAGACAAGACCATGGGTGCATCCGACTTTTCCAAGCTTCCCCACATCGGTGAATCGCTTCGCCGCAAGGAAGACTACCGTTTTCTGACCGGCGCCGGCCAGTACACCGACGACGTGGTGCTGGCCGCGCAGAGCCACGCGGTGTTCCTGCGCTCGCCGCACGCGCATGCGCGCATCGTCAGCATCCACATCGACGCCGCCAAGGCCGCGCCTGGCGTGCTGGGCGTGTTCGTGGGCACCGATGTGGCGGCCGACAACATCAACGGCCTGCCCTGCGGCTGGCTCATCACCAGCACCGATGGCCAGCCCATGAAGGAGCCGCCGCACCCCATCCTGGCGCAGGGCAAGGTGCGCTACGTGGGTGACCAGGTGGCCATGGTCGTGGCGCTCACGCAGCAGCAGGCACGCGATGCGGCCGAGCTGGTGGAGGTGGACTACGACGTGCTGCCCGCCGTGGTAAGCGTGGCCGATGCCTCAGCCGGCAAGGTGGCCGGTGCCGGCCTGCACGATGCCGCCGCCGACAACCACTGCTACAAGTGGGCGATTGGCGACAAGGGCGCGGTGGACTCGGTGTTCGCCAATGCTGCGCACGTGACCCAGCTTGATCTGGTGAACAACCGCCTGATCCCCAACGCCATGGAGCCGCGCACGGCCATCGGCTCGTACAGCCGCGCCAACGACGAGTACACGCTGTACGTCAGCAACCAGAACCCGCACGTCGAGCGCCTGCTCATGACGGCCTTCGTAATGGGCTTGCCCGAGCACAAGGTGCGCGTGATCGCGCCCGACGTGGGCGGGGGCTTCGGCTCCAAGATCTTCTTGTATGCCGAGGACGTGTGCCTGACCTGGGCCGCCAAGAAGCTCAACCGCAACATCAAGTGGGTGGCCGACCGCAGCGAGTCCTTCCTCACGGACGCGCATGGCCGCGACCATGTGAGCCATGCCGAGATGGCCATGGACAAGGACGGCAAGTTCCTGGCCATGCGCGTGCACACCGATGCGAACATGGGCGCCTACCTGTCGACCTTTGCCAGCGCCGTGCCCACCATCCTCTACGCCACGCTGCTGGCCGGGCAGTACACCACGCCGCAGGTCTACGTGGAGGTGGATGCCTGGTTCACCAACACCTCTCCGGTCGATGCCTACCGCGGCGCGGGCCGGCCCGAGGCCACCTACCTGCTCGAACGCCTGGTCACCCGCTGCGCCTGGGAGCTGGGCCTGTCGCAGGACGAGATCCGCAAGCGCAACTTCATCACTACCTTCCCCTACCAGACCCCGGTGGCTCTGCAGTACGACGTGGGCGACTACCACGCCTGCATGAACCAGGCGCAGGAGCTGGCCGACGTGGCCGGCTTCGAGGCGCGCAAGAGCGCCAGCGCCGCCAAGGGCCTGCTGCGCGGCATGGGCTACAGCAGCTACATCGAGGCCTGCGGCATCGCACCCTCGAACATCGCCGGGGCCCTGGGCGCGCGTGCCGGCCTGTTCGAATGCGGCGAGGTGCGTGTGCACCCCACGGGCAGCGTGACGGTGTTCACCGGCTCGCACAGCCATGGCCAGGGGCACGAGACCACCTTCGCGCAGGTGGTGGCCGCGCGCCTGGGCATCCCGGTGGAGAACGTAGACATCGTGCACGGCGACACGGGCCGCGTGCCCTTCGGCATGGGCACCTACGGCTCGCGCTCCATCAGCGTGGGCGGGGCGGCCATCATGAAGGCGCTGGACAAGATCGAGGCCAAGGCCAAGAAGATCGCCGCCCACCTGATGGAGGCCAGCGACGCCGACATCGACTTCAGCGGCGGCGAGTTCACCGTGCGCGGCACGGACAAGAAGATCCCCTTCGGCCAGGTGGCGCTCACGGCCTACGTGCCACACAACTACCCGCTCGACAAGCTCGAACCGGGGCTCAACGAGACCGCCTTCTACGACCCCACCAACTTCACCTTCCCGGCCGGCACCTACATCTGCGAGGTGGAGGTGGACCCCATGACCGGCTCCACCCGGGTGGACCGCTTCACTGCGGTGGATGACTTCGGCACCATCATCAACCCCATGATCGTCGAGGGCCAGGTGCATGGCGGGCTGGTGCAGGGCATCGGCCAGGCGCTGATGGAGAACTGCGTGTACGACCGCGAGACCGGCCAGTTGCTCACCGGCAGCTTCATGGACTACGCCATGCCGCGCGCCGATGACTTTCCCGAGTTCAAGCTCGGCCATGTCTGCACGCCCTGCACGCACAACCCGCTCGGTACCAAGGGCTGCGGCGAGGCCGGGGCCATCGGCTCGCCGCCGGCGGTGATCAACGCCTTGCTCGACGCCCTGCGCCCGCTGGGCGTGAAGGATTTCGACATGCCGGCCTCTCCTCACCGCGTGTGGGATGCCATTCAATCCGCCAAGGCCTGAGGAGAAGCACCATGTACGCATTCACCTACGAAACCCCGGCCAGCGTGGCCGATGCGGCGCGCCTGGCGGCTGCGGGCGGCAAGCCCATCGCGGGCGGCCAGAGCCTGCTGCCCTCCATGCGGCTGCGCCTGGCCAATCCGGGCCAGATCATCGATCTGAATGGCATTCCTGAACTGGCGGGCATCCGCCGCGAAGGCAATGCCCTGGTGATCGGCGCAATGGCGCGGCACATGGACGTGGCCGGCAGCGCCGAGGTCAAGGCGGCCATCCCCGCGCTGGCCGACCTGGCCGCACACATCGGCGACCGCCAGGTACGCGCCCGCGGCACGCTGGGCGGCTCGGTGGCCAACAACGACCCTGCGGCCTGCTACCCCAGCGCCGTGCTGGGCCTGGGCGCCACCGTCATCACCGACCAGCGCGAGATCGCGGCGGACGACTTCTTCGTGGGCATGTACACCACGGCGCTGCAGGAGGGCGAACTGATCACTGCGATCCGCTTCCCCGTCCCGAAGCGCGCGGGCTACCTCAAGTTCAAGCAGGCGGCTTCGCGCTTCTCGCTGGTAGGCGTGTTCGTCGCGCAGACCGATGCCGGCGTGCGCGTGGCCGTCACCGGTGCCGCGAGCAGCGTGTTCCGCCAGCAGGCACTGGAGGCCGCGCTGAACAAGGACTTCTCGGTAGCCTCGGCCGCCGGGGTGAAGGTGGACGCCAGCGACCTGAACACCGACATTCACGCCAGCGCCATCTACCGTGCCAACCTGATCAGCGTGCAGACGCAGCGGGCCGTGGCGCAGATGCTGGGCTGACGCCTTGCCACCAGAACTGGCCTCCATCGACGACCTGGTGCAGGCCCTGCAGCGCGTAGGCTATTTCGCCGACCGGCGCCTGGCGACCGCCGTGTTCCTGGCGCTCAAGCTGCAGCGCCCGCTGCTGCTCGAAGGCGAGCCCGGCGTGGGCAAGACGGCGCTGGCCAAGGCCCTGTCCGAGGTGCTGGCGCGCAGCCTGATCCGTTTGCAGTGCTACGACGGCCTGGAGCAGCGCGAGGCGCTGTACGAGTGGAACTACGCTGCCCAGTTGCTGCACATGCGTGCCGCCGAACTGGAGCCAGGGGGCGCCAGGGACATCGAAGCCGAGGTCTACCAGGAGCGCTACCTGATCCGCCGCCCGCTGCTGCAGGCGCTGCAGGCCCCCGCACCCGGCGCCGTGCTGCTGATCGACGAGGTGGACCGGGCTGACGAGCCCTTCGAGGCCTTTCTGCTCGAATACCTGGGTGAGTATCAGGTCAGCATTCCCGAGATCGGCACGGTGCGCGCCACGGCCACCCCGGTGACCCTGCTCACCAGCAACCGCACGCGCGACCTGCACGATGCCGTCAAGCGCCGCTGCCTGTACCACTGGCTCGACTATCCCGAGCGCGAGCGCGAGCTGGCCATCGTGCGCGCCCAGGTGCCCGGTGCCAGCGAAGCCCTGGCCGCGCAGGTGGCCGACTTCGTGCACCGGCTGCGCAGCCAGCCGTTTGCCAATGCCTTCCAGCGCGCGCCCGGCATCGCAGAGAGCGTGGAGTGGGCCAAGGCGCTGGTGGCGCTCGACACCCTGGTGGTGGACCCCGAGATCGTCTCCGACACCGCAGGCATCCTGTTCAAGCAGCGCGAGGATGTGGCGGCGCTGACGCGGGACATGGCGGCAGAACTCCTGAAGCCGGTGGAAGAAGCGGGCTGACATGAATGCCGCACCCTCTGCCGCCACAGCATCCCAGCTCGGCGATGCCCGCACCGGCAAGCTGGCCGACAACCTCACGGGCTTTGGCCGTACCCTGCGCCGTGCCGGCGTGCGCGTGGATGCTGCGCGCATGGCGCTGGCCCAGCAGGCGGTGATGCTGGTCGGCATGCCGCGCCAGGACTTCGCGGCCGCGCTGGAGACCGTGCTGGTCAGCCGCGAGCAGGACCGCCAGGTGTTCCGCGAGCTGTTCGACGCCTACTTCAAGAACCCCAACGTGGCGCAGAAGCTGCTGGCCCAGATGCTGCCCAGCGCCGAATCGAAAGCCGAGCCCGTGAAACGCCGCCCGCGCGTGAGCGAGGCGCTGGCGCCCGTGCGCGCCGCGCGCAACGCCCCGCCGCACGAGGAGGACAAGGTCGATTTCGACGCCGCGATGACCGCCAGCGACATGCAGCGCCTGCGCCAGGCCGATTTCAACCAGCTTTCGGCCAGCGAGTACCGGCTGGTGGCGCAACTCGCGCGCGAGATTCCGCTGCCGCTGCCCGATTTTGCCGCGCGCCGCACCCGGCCCGGCGCGCGCGGCAGCCGCCCGCACTGGCCCGGCGCCATGCACCAGGCGGCGCGCACGGGCGGTGAATTCCTGCGGGTGCCGCTGCTGCAGCGCCGTCGCCAGCCCCTGCCGCTGCTGGTGCTGGTGGACGTGTCTGGTTCCATGGAGCGCTATGCACGGCTGCTGCTGGCGTTTTTGCATGCCGCCACCGCGCCGCGCCGCGCGGGCGCGTTGCGGCGCGACGTGTTCGCCTTCGGCACCGGCCTCACGGACCTGACCCCGGCCTTTCGCCTCGCGGACACCGATGCCATGCTGGAAGCAGCCAGCCACGCCATCGACGATTTTGCCGGCGGCACCCGCATGGGCGAGAGCCTGCGCACCCTGCGGCTGCGCCATGCGCGCCGGCTGGTGGGTCGGCGCACGCTGGTGTTGCTGATCACCGACGGCCTGAACACGGGCGCCCCCGAGCTGCTGGGGCAGGAGCTCGCCTGGCTGCGCCGCCACTGCGCGCGCCTGCTGTGGCTCAACCCGCTGCTGCGTTTTGGCGGCTATGCGCCCACGGCGCGCGGCGCATCGGTGCTGCACCGAGAGGCGCACGGCATGCTGGCCGTGCACAACCTGAGCCGCCTGCAGGACCTGGCCGGCAGCCTGGCGGCCGTACTGCGGCAATGACGGCCCCGACCTGACCGAATCACCGAGGAAGATCACCATGGAAATGCAAGCCAGCCGCCCCCTTGCCGCCAGCCAGAGCCAGGCCTGGGAGGCGCTCAACGACCCCGAGGTGCTCAAGCTGTGCATTCCCGGCTGCGAAAAGATCGAGCCCACGGGCGAGAACCAGTACAGCGTGGCCATGGCCCTCAAGATCGGGCCGGTGTCCGCCAAGTTCGCGGGCAAGATCACGCTGTCCGACATCGTGCCGCCGGAGAGCTACACCATCGCCTTCGATGGGTCGGGCGGCGTGGCTGGCTTTGGCAAGGGCAATGCCCAGGTGCGGCTGGAGGCGCTGCCGCCCGAAGGCGGCGAGGAGCGCTGCACGCTGCACTACACCGTGCATGCCACCGTGGGCGGCAAGATCGCCCAACTGGGCCAGCGCCTGATCGACGGCGCCGCCAAGGGCATGGCCGAGGACTTCTTCAAGCGCTTCGACAACGAGATGCAGCGCCGCCATCCACCGGCCGCGGGGGAGAGCGATGCCGACCCCCCCGACACCGTGCCGGCCGAGATCCCCACCCAGCCGGGCGAGGACGCCGGGCCGCCGAGCGGCTTTGTGCCGAGCCAGCGGGCAGGCCTGCAGCCTGCTGGCGGCCCCGAGTCCCAGGGCGGCGGCATCCCTGTCTGGGTGTGGGTCGCCGGCGCCGTCGCCTTGGTCGCGTTGGCATGGTGGCTGAACTAGCGGTATCCCTCGGCGCACGGAACCGCCGGGCCTTGGGCACAATCTACGCACGATGACGATGGAAAACCTCGATGTGATGGTGTTGCGCTCCCTGTACGGCTGGCGTGCCGCCGGCCGGCGTGCGCTGCTGGCCACGGTGGTGCGCACCTGGGGGTCATCCCCCCGGCCCGTGGGCTCGATCATGGCGCTGTGCGACGACGGTGCGGTGGTGGGCTCGGTCTCGGGCGGCTGCATCGAGGACGACCTGATCGACCGCCACACCCGCGCCTATGCGCAGGAGCGCGCCGGGGCCACGGGGCATGAGCACCGCATTCCCCAGGGCCCGCCATCCTTCGTCAAGTACGGCATCACGGCCGACGAGGCACACCGCTTCGGCCTGCCCTGCGGCGGCACACTGGAACTGCTGCTCGAATACGACCCCGATCCCGCCGGCCTGGCCGAGCTGATCGCCGCGCTGGAGGCCGGCCGCCTGGTGCAGCGCACCGTGCGCCTGGCCGATGGCGCAGCCACCCTGGCCATGGCCACCGAGCCCGCCGAACTGGCCGTGGATGCACAGCAGTTGACCAACACCTTCGGCCCCGAATACCGCATGCTGATCATCGGCGCCGGGCAGATGGCCGAGTACCTGGCCACCATGGCCCTGTTCAACGGTTTCGCCGTGACCGTGTGCGACCCGCGCGAGGAATACCGCCATGGCTGGAAGGTGCCCGGCGCCACCCTGGTGAGCGATATGCCCGACGACGTGGTGGTGCAATTCAAGCCCGACCGGCGCAGCTGCGTGGTGGCGCTCACGCACGACCCCAAGCTCGACGACCTGGCCCTGCTCGAAGCCCTGTCGTCCGAGGCCTTCTATGTGGGCGGCATCGGCTCGCGGCGCAACAACGATGCGCGCCGCGCGCGCATGATCGAGCACTTCGAGCAAACCGAACAGGGCCTGGCGCGCCTGCGCGGGCCCATCGGCATCTACATCGGCAGCAAGACCCCGCCCGAGATCGCCGTGAGCGTGATGGCCGAGATCCTGGCCGTGAAGAACGGCGTGGCCCTGCCGCGCGTGATGGAGGTCGGCCAGGCGAAGAACGACCGCGACGTGGCGCACAACGATCCCGGGCCGCTGGTCTGTGCGGTGCGCTGAGCGGTCTCGCGCATCGGGCGTGGCTATGCGAGGGTGTAGTCGGAAATAAGCACCGACGCTGGAATTCCGAGCCGTGTGTTGAGCCGACGGATCATGGCGAGGGTGAGGGGGCGTTTGCGGGCGAGCACTTCGTACACGCGATTGCTCTTGCCGATGATCGGCTCCAGATCCTTGACGGTGATGCCGCTCTGTTCCATCCTGAATCGGATGGCTTCGATGGGATCGGGGGAGCCGATGGGGTAGTGCCTGCTCTCATACGCTTCGACCAGCGTTCCCAGAACTTCCAGTTCTTCACCTTCCGGGGAGTCCGGTGCCGGGTCCAGATCGACGAGTGCAGAAACGCGCGCCAGGGTGGTGCGGTAGGTCAGTTCATCTCGGATGGCTTTGACTTCCATGCTGGTGCTCCTCGGAGTTATTTCGACTGGTCGACTGTTGTGGCATCCACCTTGTCGTACTGGGTGTGGGTCCCGACAAACTTGATGTACACCCACTGCATGCGGTAGGCGATGGCGACGATGAGGCGGTAGTCGTTGCCCTTGATGTTGAACACCACGCGGTTGTTGCCCACGATGCTGGCGTTGCCGAACTGGGCCTTGACATCGGCCGGGGTGGTCCACGCGGCTGTTTTAACCTCTTCGTGCCAGGCCTCCAGTGCGCCACGTGCATCCTGATACTGGGGCTGGCTGTAGAAGCCGATCAGTGTGGAATGGGCGACGATGTGCATGGATGGATTTTAGTCCCATTTTGGGATCAATGCTTTTGGCGCTCTGGATCTGCCGGGACAGACATGATCTCAGGTCAGCGATCCTGGGCTTGGCTGCGGTCCTGCAGCTCCCGCTGTACATGCTGCAGCAGCCCCTCGCAGGCATCCTCCACCAGGTCCAGTACATCGTCGAAGCCCGTGGCGCCGCCGTAGTAGGGGTCGGGCACCACCGGGCTTTGCATGTGCAGGCAGAACTCCGTGAGGCGCCTGAGCTTGTGGGCGTGCGCGGGCGGGCACAGCTCCTGCGCCATGGCCAGGTTGTCCCAGTCCATGGCGAGGACCAGGTCGTGCGCGGCAAAGTCGGCCAGCAGCATCTGCCGCGCGCGCAAATCCGACAGGTTGTAGCCGCGCCGTGAGGCATGGCGCTGCGAGCGGTGGTCCGGCGGCTCCCCCGGGTGGTAGTTGTGCGTGCCGGCCGAGTCCACGCGCACCCGGTCGGCCAAGCCTGCGGCCTGCACGCGGTGGCGGAACACGCCGTGCGCCGTGGGGCTGCGGCAGATGTTCCCCATGCAGAGAAAAAGGACGCAGTAGCCTGCTGCGGTTGGTTGCTGTGCCATGTGTGTGCCCCTCATGCAAAACGGCCCGCGTGGGGCCGTTCTGGAGTGTCGCATGGCAGGCGATCAGGCGTGCGCCACCTGGCGCTTGGCGTCGTGGTAGGCCAGCGTCCCTCGGGTCACCACGCTGTCGCCGGGCAGCACCGCGCCCGCATCGTGCTCGGGGGCCCCCTTCAGCCGGTCGTAGATCGGCGCGAAGTCGATCTTGGCCAGCTCCAGCAGCTCGTCCAGGTGGCCCAGCACAAAGTAGGATTCCTGGAAGTCGTCGATGCGGTAGTTGGTCTGCATCACCCGCTCCAGCTCAAAGCGCACGCGGTTGGGCGAATCGCTTTCGACCGAAAAGCGCGTCTCGCTGGCCGAGGAGGCAATGCCCGCACCGTAGATGCGCAGGCCGTCGCTCTGCTGCACCAGGCCGAACTCCACGGTGTACCAGTAGACCCGGGCCAGCTTTTCCAGCACGCCCAGGCGGTAGGCCCTGAGGCCGCCTTCGCCATAGGCCTGGATGTAGTCCGCGATCACCGGGTTCATCAGCATCGGCACATGGCCGAACACGTCGTGGAAGACATCGGGTTCTTCCAGGTAGTCGAGCTCATGCGGCTTGCGGATGAACTGGCCCGCCGGAAAGCGCCGGTTCGCCAGGTGCTCGAAGAACACCTCGTCGGGCACCAGTCCGGGCACGGCCACCACTTCCCAGCCGGTGCGCTTCTTGAGTACCTTGGACATCTGCTCGAAGTCGGGAATCTGCTCCGGGCCAATGGGCAGGTCCTGCATGCCGCGGATGAACTCGTCGCAGGCGCGCCCGGGCAGCAGTTTCGATTGCCGCTCGAACAGGGTGCGCCACACGCCGTGCTCTTCCTGGGTGTAGCGGGCCCAGCCCTGGTCGATGGTCCAGTCGGGGCGCTCCGGGGCTTGTGCCTCTCCGGCCGCCAGCCCGTGCTTGGCGGTTTCCTTGAGTTGCTGCTGCAGCATGCCTGTCTCCTAAGCGGCGGCCTGGGCTGCCGCGATGCGGTTCATCAGCCGGGCCATCTCGATGTCCTTGCCAGAGATGCCGTCCACGTCGTGCGTGGTCAGCGTGACCGACACGCGGTGGTAGACGTTGGACCACTCGGGGTGGTGGTTCATGCGTTCCGCATGCAGGGCGACCTGGGCCATGAAGCCGAAGGCCTGCACGAAGTCGGCGAACTGGAACTCCTTGGTGATCAGGCCGCCGCGCGCCTCGGCATGCGTCCAGCCGGCCAGGGAGGGCAGTTGCGCTGCCAGCTCCTCGGGCGTGAGCTTCATGCCGCTTCCTTGGCGGGGGCCTTGTCGGTGGCGGTGAGCACACCGCGGTTGATCTGGTCGCGCTCCAGCGATTCGAACAGCGCCTTGAAGTTGCCTTCTCCAAAGCCTTCGCGGTAGTTGCCCTTGCGCTCGATGAACTCGAAGAACACGGGGCCCAGCATGGGCTGCGAGAAGATCTGCAGCAGCAGGCGCGGCTGGCCGCCTTCGGTGGTGCCGTCGAGCAGAATGCCGCGGGCCTGCAGCTCGCCCACCTGCTGGCCGTGGCCGGGCAGGCGCTTTTCCAGGTTCTCGTAATAGACCTCGTTGGGCGCGGTCAGCAAGGGGATGCCGGCCATCTGCAACTGGTCGATGGATTCGAGCAGGTTGTCGGTCAGCAGCGCGATGTGCTGGATGCCTTCGCCGTTGAACTGCATCAGAAACTCTTCGATCTGGCCGCCGCCCTGGCGCGATTCCTCGTTCAACGGGATGCGGATCAGGCCGTCCGGTGCCGTCATGGCCTTGGAGGTCAGGCCCGTGTACTCGCCCGAGATGTCGAAGTAGCGGATTTCGCGGAAGTTGAACAGCTTGGTGTAGAAGTCGGCCCAGTAGGACATGCGGCCGCGGTACACGTTGTGCGTGAGGTGGTCCACCACCTGGAAGCCATGGCCCTTGGGGTGCAGGTCCACACCGGGCAAAAATTCGAAGTCGATGTCGTAGATCGACTTGCCGTCTTCGAAGCGGTCGATCAGGTACAGCGGCGCACCACCGATGCCCTTGATCGCGGGCAGGCGCAGCTCCATGGGGCCGGTGGGGATCTCGACGGGCTGGGCACCCAGCTCCAGGGCGCGGTTGTAGGCCTTGTGCGCATCGCGCACGCGAAAGGCCAGGCCGCAGGCCGCGGCGCCATGCTCGCCGGCGAAGTAGGCGGCGTTGCCAGGTTCGTTGTTGACGATGAAGTTGATGCCGCCCTGGCGGTACAGCAGCACGTTCTTGGAGCGGTGCTTGGCCACCAGCGAAAAGCCCATCTTCTCGAACATCGGCTCCAGCAAGCCGGGCTTGGGCGAGGAGAATTCCACGAACTCGAAGCCGCACAGGCCCATGGGGTTGTCAAACAGATCGGTCATACATCGTCTCCAGAAGTGGGCAGCACTAAGGCCGGGGGATAGGGAGACTGTAGGGATTTCAAGGCGCAGTTATCTTGCAATTTCGGCATGCCAAGCACCGTTGTGCGCTGGATTCATGCGGGAAACCAAATGCAGTGCATTTGAAGAGCGCAAAGCACTGAACTTGTGCAGGCTTGCTGCTCATTGGGGCGTGGTTGAGCCAATGCACAAGGCCATCCTGGCAGTGCAGGCATGCGGGCCCCTGAGGAGGTGAAAGGCATCAAGTTTCTGCATGCCTTGGGCGCTGAAACGGTATTTCTCACGCCGGCATCCCTTGACCATACTCAAGCCCCGTAACAGGAGACAAGCGATGAACACCACCCGCCGCCAGTTCGTGGGCCTGCTGGGCGCCTCGGCCCTGGCCGCCCACAGCCCCTTTGCCTTCGCGCAGGACAGAACCATTCGCGTGCTCGTGGGCTACGCCGCGGGCGGCGCTGCCGACACCGTGGCCCGTGCCGTGGCCGAAGGCGTGCGCGGCCATGGCTTCAACATGCTGGTGGACAACAAGGGCGGTGCCGGCGGCCGGCTGGCCACCGAGGCCCTGATCGCGGCGCCAGCAGACGGCGCCACCCTGCTCATGACGCCCATGGGCAACCTGACCCTGTACCCCCACGTCTTCAAGTCCCTGTCGTACGACCCGCTCAAGCAGTTCGTCGGCGTGGGCAAGGCCTGCAGCATGAGCTTTGCCCTGGCCGTGAGCGCCAACAGCCCGGCAAAGACGCTCAAGGAGTTCCTGGACCTGGCGCGCAAGGACAACGCCCTGGCCGCCTACGGCACGCCCGGTGCGGGCACGGCCATGCACTTCATCGGCCAGCTGCTGGGCAAGGCCGCCAAGGTGCCGCTGGCGCACGTGGCCTACCGCGGCGGCTCGGCCGCGGTGACCGATGCCATCGGCGGCGTGCTGCCCTGCGTGATCACCACCCTGCCCAACCTGCTGCCCATGCACAAGTCGGGCAAGCTGCGCATCCTGGCGATCTCCGATGAGGCGCCGCTGGCCGCGCTGCCCGGCGTGCCCACCTTCAAGTCGTTGGGCTACGGCGACCTGGCGATCACCGAGACCTTTGCCCTGTTCGCTCGGGCCGGAACGCCCGCGCCCCTGGTCGCGCAGCTCAACAAAAGCGCCACGGAGGCCGTGCAGTCCGAAAAGATCGCCTCGCTGCTGCACAAGCTCGAATACCAGCCCCAGACCGCCACCACCGAAGCCCTGGACAGGCAACTGCGCGAGGACCATGCGCGCTGGGGCCAGATCGTGAAGGCATCCGGCTACACACCTGAAGACTCGTGACTTGATGAGGGATACCCGACCCATGCCACGCCGCAACGTCATCGTGATCATGTCCGACGAGCATGATCCCCGCATCATGGGCTGTGCCGGCCATGCCTTCGTGAAGACGCCGCACCTGGACGCACTCGCCGCGCGCGGCGTGCGCTTCACCGATGCCTACACCCCCAGCCCCATCTGCGTGCCTGCGCGCGCCGCTTTCGCCACCGGCCTGCGCGTGCACCAGACGCGCCACTGGGACAACGCCATGCCCTATGTGGGCGACCCTCGCGGCTGGGGCCATGTGCTGCAGCGCCAGGGGGTGCGCGTGGAGAGCATCGGCAAGCTGCACTACCGCGCCGAGGAAGACCCCGCCGGCTTCGACAAGGAGCACATCCCCATGCATGTGGTGGGCGGCCATGGCATGGTGTGGGCGTCCATCCGCGACCCCTACATTTCCAGCCCCAGCGGCAAGCGCATGCTGGGCGAGCACATCGGCGCTGGCGAATCGCACTACACCGCCTACGACCGCGAGGTCACTGGCCGTGCGGTCGAGTGGATCCGCGATGCGGGAACCCGCCCCGACGAGCCCTTCGTGCTTTATGTGGGCCTGGTGGCGCCGCACTTTCCGCTGGTTGCTCCTGAGGAGTTCTTCGCGCTGTATTCCGATGAAGTGATGCCGGAGCCCAAGCTGCAGCCTGCAAGCGGCTACCAGCGCCACCCCTGGGTGCAGGCCTACGCGGACTTCATGGACAACGAAGGCGAGTTCAAGAGCCCCGAGGAGCGGCGGCAGGCCTTCGTGGCCTACTACGCGCTGTGCAGCTTCCTGGACCACAACGTGGGCCGCATCACCCAGGCCCTGCGCGATGCAGGGCTGGAGGGCGACACCACCCTGGTCTACACCTCGGACCATGGCGACAACCTGGGCACGCGCGGGCTGTGGGGCAAGTCCACGCTGTACCAGGAAAGCGTGCGCGTGCCCATGCTCGTGGCGGGCCAGGGCGTGCAACCCGGGGTCTGCGAGACGCCGGTGGACTTGCTCGATCTGTTCCCCACCATCCTGCAGGGCGTGGGCATCGACCCGGCGCCCGAGATGCAGGACCGGCCCGGCCGCTCGCTGCTGGACCTGGCGCAAGGCCCGGCCGAGCCCGAGCGCGTGGTCTTCAGCGAATACCACGCGGCCGGCAGCAACACGGCCGGCTTCATGGTGCGCAAGGGGCGCTACAAGTATCACTACTACGTGCGCCACCGGCCCGAACTGTTCGACCTGGTGGCGGACCCTGAGGAACTCGCCGACCTGGCGGGCGATCCCGCCTTTGCCGACGTGCTTTGCGCCATGGAGGCCGAGCTGCGCGCTATCTGCGACCCTGAGGCCGTGGACGCTCTGGCCAAGGCCGACCAGCAGCGCATGATCGAGCGCCTGGGCGGCGTGCAGGTGGCCTCGCGCATGGGCGCCGGGGGCGCCACGCCCGTACCGCAGGAGGCGCTGGCCACTGCCGAGGCCCGATGAAGGGGCCTGCCTGGCGGCATGAGGGCGAGGAGCCCGACTACCGCTTCACCCTGGCCAATGAGCGCACCTTCCTGGCCTGGATCCGCACCGCCCTGGCCGTGCTGGCGGGCGGCGTGCTGCTCGATCAGTTCGCCACCCGGCTGCAGCCGCGCCTGCTGGTCTCGGCCATTGCGCTGCTGATGTGCGCGCTGGCCGCCGCCTTGTGCGTGCTGGCCTACCGGCGCTGGCGCGCCAACGAGATCGCCATGCGCCGCAAGGGCGCGCTGCCCGCTACGGCGGCGCTGGCCGTGCTGGCGGCCGGCTTGTTCCTGGTGGCGGTGCTGCTGCTGGGCCTGGTGCTGTGGCTTTCGCTCTAGGGACCGCGCGCGATCCGGGCCTGCAGCCCGAGCGCACCAGCCTGGCCTGGACGCGCACGGCCCTGGCCGTGCTGCTGAACGCCCTGGTGGCGCTGCGCGGCGCCTGGATCGATGGCTCGGCCATGCTGCTGGCCACTGGCGCCATGCTGGCGCTGGCGGCCTGTGCGCTGTACGGCTATGGCGTGCACCGCGGCCGTGTGCTGCTGGCCTGCGAAGGCCAGGTACCCCCCCGGCCGGCCTGGCCCGGGTGGCGGCATTGGTTCTGCTGGCCTGCGCTACGGGCGTGGCGGGCGTCGCCTGGCACCTGCTGCATTAGAGTCTGGGCATGACCCCCCGCCAGCTCAAGTACTTCGTCGAGATCGCGCGGTCCGGCAGCATCACGACGGCCGCTTCCACCCTGCACATCGCCCAGCCGGCGCTGAGCCACCACATCGCGGCGATGGAGGAAGAACTGGGCGTGGTGCTGCTGCAGCGCCATGCGCGCGGCGTGCGCCTCACCATGGAGGGGCAACGCCTGTTTGACCGGGCGGCCTCCATCCTGCGGCAGATGGAACGCCTGCGCGAGGACGTGCGCGACGCGGCCTCGCAGTTCCGCGGCGTGGTGCGCGCCTGCATCGTCGGCTCGGTCGCGCCCGTGCTGGTGGTGCCCCTGTACCGGCTGATAGAGGAGCGCGCGCCCGAGGTGCAGCTGCACCTGAGCACCGCCATGTCGCGCGAGGCCCAGACCCTGGTGGAGGCGCGGCGCGTCGACCTGGCGCTGCTGCCCACGGCGTCCGAGATGGCCAAGCTCGAATCCCGGCCCGCTTACGAGGAGGATTTCTGCCTGTTCGGCACCCGGGAGCAGATGGGCGATGCCACGGGCGATATCGCCTTCCGCGCAATCGGCGACCGCCCGCTGGTGGAGCCCGACCGCGAGCACGACCTGCGCAAGCTCATCGAGCGCACGGCCGTCGCGCTCGATTGCCCGCTCAACGTGCGCTATGAGGTGAACAGCTCCGATCTGCTGCGCAGCATGGTCTGCGGCGGGCTGGCCTTCGCGGTCATGCCGCGCAATTCCTTCCCGGCGTTCGAGGCGCGCGGCATCGTGGCCCGGCGTATCGTGGAGCCGGTCCTGAGCCGTACCCAGTCGGTGGTCTGGTCGATGGAGCAGCCGCTGACGCCGGCTGGCCAACTGGTGCGCGACCTGCTGCTGGAGCTCATTGCCCAATTGCTGGCAGACGGGCAACTGGTGGGGCGCACGCTGCCATGAGGTTTATCTGATGGCGCATGGGTGCAAGGCGTATTTCTCCGCGTGCTTGTCTTTCCGTACAGTGCAATGACTTCAACGGAGACAAATGCAATGCAGACGATATCGCGGCAGGACATGCCGGTGCAAGACCTGGTGGATGCCCTGGCTGGCGTCCTTTCGCCCGCCCAGATCGTGCAGGACCCCGGCGTGACCGCCAGCCATGCGGGCGACTGGAGCGAGGCACCGCGCCATGCGCCCGCCCTGGTGGTGTTCCCTCGAACGCCGCAGGAGGTGGCTGGCGTGCTCGCGGTGTGCAGCCGCCTGGGCCAGCCCGTGGCCATTCAGGGTGGGCTGACGGGGCTGGCCGGTGGGGCCACGCCCTCGGGTGTGGAAGTGGCCCTGTCGCTGGCCAAACTCAACACCATCGAAGACATCGACACCGTGGGCGGGACGGCCGTGGTGCAGGCCGGCGTGGTGCTGGAGCAGCTGCAGCAGCGGGTGGAAGCAGAGGGTTGGTCCTTCCCGCTCGACCTGGGGGCGCGCGGCTCTTGCCAGGTGGGCGGCAATGCGGCCACCAATGCCGGCGGCAACCGGGTGATCCGCTTCGGCACCATGCGCGACCTGGTGCTGGGGCTGGAGGTGGCGCTGCCCGACGGCCGGCTCATGACCATGCTCAACCGCGTGACCAAGAACACCACGGGCGTGGACCTCAAGCACCTGTTCATCGGCGCGGAGGGCACGCTGGGCGTGATCACGCGCCTGGTGCTCAAGCTCTCGCCTCGGGCCACGGCGGCGAACACGGCGCTGTGCGCGCTGCCCTCGTTCGATGCGGCCACGCACCTGGTGCGCGACCTGCGCCGCGCACTGCCTGCGCTGTCGGCCTTCGAGGTGATGTGGGACGACTACCTGGAGGCGGCCATGGAGGTGACGCGGCTGCGCCAGCCCTTCGATGCGCCCCACCCGGTCTATGTGCTGGTCGAGACACTGGGGGCCAACGACGAGCGCGACCGCGAAGCGCTGGAGCGCGAGCTGGGCGAGGCCCTGGAGCAGGGCCTGATTTCCGACGTGGTGGTGGCCCAGTCGGTGGAAGACGGCAAGAAGCTCTGGGCCTACCGCGAATCCATTGGCGAGCTGCTGGGCCAACTCAAGCCGTTTGCGGCCTTCGACGTCGGCATCCCCATGGCGGCCATGGACGCCTTTGTGGAATCGGTGGGGTCCGAGCTGGAGCGCCGCTTCCCGGCGCAGCGCCACCTGTTCTTCGGGCACATCGGCGATGGCAACCTGCACGTGCTCTCCGGTCCTCATGCGTCACCGGACAGCCTGCACCAGGTGGAAGAGGTGGTCTATGCCGCCACCGGCCGTGTGGGCGGCTCCATCTCGGCTGAGCATGGCATCGGCGTGGTGAAGAAGGAATTCCTCGCGCACAGCCGCTCGCCGGTGGAGATCGAACTCATGCACAGTCTCAAGGCACTGCTCGATCCCGCGGGCATTCTGAACCCAGGCCGTATTCTGGATACGGCCTGAGCTGTCAGCCCATCACCACCGGGCCGCCCTTCTGGATGCCGCGCTGGTAGGCCGGGCGGGCCTCCATGCGCTTTTTGTAGGCCTGGATGTTGGGGCAGGTGCTGGCCTTGCTGGAGCGTGACAGGGCAGCCTCCACCGCAAAGCTCATCTGAAAGTCGGCCATGGTAAGGTGCTCGCCCGCGAACCAGGTGTGCTGGCCCAGGTGGTTTTCCATGAAGTCCATGGCGGTGTTCACGTTCGGGTCCACCATCTTGTCGAGCACCTTGCCGCACAGCGCCTTGGCAATGGGCTTGACGAAGAAGGGCATGGGCTGGCGCGGGATGGTCATGAACACCAGTTTCATCACCAGCCAGTTCATGAGCGAGCCTTCGGCGTAGTGCATCCAGAAGCGGCACTGGCGGTACTCGGGCGTGCCGCGCGCGGGCTGCAGATGGGCGAGGTCGCCCGTGGCCTGCGCGCCATAGGTCTCCACCAGGTACTCGACGATGGCGCCGGACTCGGCGATCACTTCGTCGCCATCGGTGATCACGGGCGACTTGCCCAGCGGGTGGATCTTCTTGAGTTCAGGCGGGGCCAGCTTGGTGGCCTTGTCGCGCTGGTAGATCTTGAGCTCGTAGGGCACGCCCAGTTCTTCGAGTAGCCAGAGGACGCGCTGCGAGCGCGAGGTTTCAAGGTGGTGGACGGTGATCATGCGCGCATCTTAGGCGCTGTTGCCGATGCTTTGTGTGCCCTTTGTGCGCCCTTTGTGTCGCCTGTGCGATGCTGGCGCCATTCTGGCCCTGTGCCGGGCGGTTCATCCCCGTGTGTGCAGGGAGGGGTGCTCGCGCAGGTAGCGCGCAATCGCCTGCAGCACGCCGGTGAGGTCGCGCTGCACCGTGTCGAAGTGCGCGCCACGCTCGCGGCTGGCCTCGTTCATGTAGACCGGCCGGCGTATCTCCACCTGCATGCTGTGCCGCTGGTGCGCGGGCTGGCCGATGCGGGCGATGAGCTGCACGCCCTTGTAGGGGTCGTTGCGTGCCACGGTGTAGCCCCGGGACTTCAGTTCCTTTTCCACCAGGTCCACGAACACCGGCTCGCAGGTGGTGCCATCGCGGTCGCCCAGCACGAAGTCGGCCAGCGGGTGTGGGCTGTGTATCTGCAGCCGCTCGTAGGCGTTGTTGGGCATGGAGTGCAGGTTCAGGTGCCAGACGGCGCCGAATTGCGCATGTGCCTGCCCGATGGCAGCCGCCAGGGCTGCATGGTAGGGCTGGTAGCAGCGCGCTATGCGTGCCTGCACCTCGGCCACGGTGAGCTTGCGGTCGTAGATGGGCGTGGTGGCGTTCACGTTGCGCCAGATGAGGCCATAGCCCAGGCGCGTCTTCTCGCCCGGGGCCAGCGGCGTGGGCCAGGGCGCGTCGAGCAGGGCCGGGTCCAGGTCGTCGAGCGTGCGGTTGGCATCGACGTAGCTGCGCGGGAAATGCGCCTCCAGCAAGCTGGCGCCCACCTCGGGTGCGGCCTGCCACAGCGCCTCCACGTGCGTGTCCTCGGCCGCGCGCAGCAGGGCGCGGGGTACGGCATGGCCAAAATCCGCAGGGTAGGCGGTGCCGCTGTGCGGCGAGTCGCAGACCAGGGGGATGGCCGGCGCCACCGGCACATGCAGGGTGAAGGCGGGGGCGTCGCGGTGCAGGTCCATGCGCATCATTCCGCAGTCAGCTTGGCGACCTTGGCCACGCGCGCATAGCGGTCCAGCGCCTGGCGGATCTGCACGCCGAACTGCGCGGGCGTACCGGGGATCAGCGTTGCACCGGCCTCGTCCATCTTCTTGATGAAGTCGGGGTGTTTCATGGCCGCATGGATCGCCTGGTTGAGCCGGTTGACCACGGGCGCGGGCGTGCCGGCCGGTGCCACCACGCCGAACCAGCCGCCGGCACCCATTTCCTTGAAGCCCAGGTCGCCATAGGTCGGCACATCGGGCAGCAGGTGCGAGCGGGTCTCGGAGAGCACTGCCAGCGCCCGCAAGCGGCCCGCCTTGATGTGCGGCAGCGCCGAGGGCAGGTTGTCGGTGATGCCATCGACCTGGCCTGCCACGGCGTCGTTGAGCGCCATGCCCGCGCCCTTGTAGGGAATGTGCAGCAGCTGGATCTTGGCCAGGCTGGAGAAATGCTCCACGTTGGCATGCCCGAGCGAGCCCGTGCCCGGGGATGCGAAGTTGTACTTGCCCGGGTTGGCCTTTGCCAGCGCGATAAACTCCTGCATCGTCCTGGCGGGGAAATTGGCGTTCACCGCGAACACGCTGGGGACGGTGGCCACGTTGGAGACCGGGGCGAAATCCTTCACCGGGTCGTACTTCATGCGGCTGCCATAGGCGGCCGCGTTGGAGCCGTGCGTGCTCATCGTGGCCATGCCCAATGTGTAGCCGTCGGCGCGCGCCTTGGCCACCTGCTCCATGCCCAGCGAGCCCCCGGCGCCAGCCTTGTTCTCCACCACGATGGGCTGGCCGAGCTCGCGCCCCGCGAATTCGGCAATCAGCCGCGCGGCCAGGTCGGTGGAGCCGCTGGGCGCGAAGGGCACGATCAGCTTGATCGGCCGGTCCGGGAAAGCGGCTTGCGCATGGACCGCACCAGCCAGCGGTGCCAGGGCCAGGGCCAGCAGGGTGGCCCGGCGGCTGAGGGAGGAAGTGAGGCGGATGCTTGCCATGGTGGGGGTTCTCTCGGTGGCCAAAGGGTGCTGGCAGTCTCTGGCGAACAGCGCTCACCCGCAAACGACACTCCAGCATTCCTGTATTACCATTGGTCATACACCACCCCAGCCTTGCTGCACCATGCGCCTGCATTCGCCATCGATGTCCGAGTTGCACACCTTTGTCACCGTGGTGCGCACAGGCAGTTTTTCGCGCGCGGCGGACGAGCTGTGCGTGACCCAGGGCGCCATCAGCCGGGCGGTGGCGCGTCTCGAAGGCCATTACGGCAAGGTGCTGCTCAAGCGCAGTTCGCATCAGATGCTGCTGACCGCATCAGGCGAACAGTTGTTGGCTGCCGTGCGCGAGCCGCTGGCAGCGATCGAGGCGGCCAGCGAGGCCCTGCGCGAGGGGCCCGCGCGCACCACGGAACTGGTGCTGTCCGTGGTGCCCACGCTGGCCAGCGTGTGGCTGGTGCCGCGCCTGCCGGACTTTCAAGCCCGGCACCCGGATGTGCGCGTGCGCTTCGTTCCCTACCGCAAGGATGAGGACTTCTCGGGCCCCACGCCGCACGCCGCCATCCTTACGGGCCTGGGTGCGGCGCAGTGGCCTGGGTGGGAGTGCGACTACGTCATCGGCCGAGAAGTGGTGCCGGTGTGCCACCCCGCGCGTGCGGCAAGGCAGCAGTGGCAGCATCCGGCCGACCTGGCCGCCGAGCCGCTGCTGGCCCATTCCACCTCGCCCGGCAACTGGGCGCAGTGGCTGCGGGCTGCGGGCGCTGCCGGGGCCGAGCCCGAGCTGTCGACGGTGTTCGACCAGGTGTCCATCCTGGTCCAGGCAGCCATGGCCGACATGGGGGTTGCGCTGGTGCAGCGCTGCCTGGTGCGCGCCGAGCTCGATGCGGGCCGCCTGGTCACGCCGTTCGACCTGCCGATCACCCTGCAGCGCGGCTACTTCCTTTGCCGCCTGCCGGGGCGCCGGGCAGCGGCCAGCCTGCCGGTCTTTCGCCAGTGGTTGCTGGACAGGGCCCGCGAGGACATTGCCCTGATGCCCGCGTGACCGGGTCCATGCCCGTGTTTGCATGGCGCACCAAGCAAAAAGCCCTCTCGCGAGGGCTTTTTTGCAGGGGCCGGCCGCAGCCTGCCCGTGGCGATCTGGCGATCAGCCGCCCTTCTTGGAGCGCTTGCCAGGGTTCTTCTTGCTGCGCGTGGCGACGCCGCGCTCCAGGCTCACGCGCTGGCCGCGACCTGGTGTGGCCAGGTTGTAGCCGGGCACTGGCGTAGGGCGGGGGGTGCGCTTGCGGTCTGCTTCGGTGACGATCTTGTTGCCCATGGGAATTCTCTGGAAAAGATGGTGGAAAAACGTGTATTAGGCCATAGGTCGGGCTGGATGCAGAAAATGAAGCCTTTTCAGCACCGGTGACAGAGTGGTGTTGGATGCCTCAATTGCCGGTGAACCGGGTCGCGAATGCCGCCCCGTGGTCGGTGGAGAGCGCCTCGCGGCAGTGGTGCGGCAGCACGAAACCGCGGCCTGCATCCTCCACGGCCTTGGTGCGTATCACGGGGGGTTGTGCCCGCACGCCGCCGAAGATGGTGGCAAACGCCACGTCGGCCGCATCGCGCCCGGTGCCAAAGCGGATCAGCCCCATGGGGATGGCTGTGCCCGAGGGGTCGAACAGGTACCAGCGGTCGCCCAGGTAAGCCTCCACGTAGGCATGGAAGTCAGGCGGGCCCAGGTTCGGGTCGGCGCCGTAGTCGGTGCCGGTGGTGAAGCGTGCGGGGATATTGATCGCGCGGCACAGCGAAATCATCAGGTGGGCAAAGTCGCGGCAAACCCCCACCTGCTCGACCAGGGTGTCCACGGCCGAGGTGTTGGAATTGGAGGTGTTGGACGTGAACGCCACGTGCTTTTGCACCCAGTCGCGGATCGCCTGCACCCGGCTGTGGCCCTGCCACAGGGCGCCGAACTCATTGAGCGCCAGGCGCAGCAGCCGGTCGGACTGGCAGTAGCGGCTGGGGTAGATATAGCCCATCACCTCCTGCGGCAGCCGCCGCACGGGCACTTCGGCCAGTTGCATGGGGTCGGTGCGGTGGTGTGTGATGTCCACCGTGGCCGAGTACGCCACGCTCAGCGGCCCGGGCTCGCCATGCAGGCGCAGGTAGCGGTTGCCGGTGGCCGGGTCGGTGTGGATTTGCTGCGGAATGTTCTGGTTGATGACCAGGCGCTCGTTGCTGACGGCCTGGCTGGGCGTGTGCGCGGCGTGGATGTTGAACACGAAGTCGGCACCGTACTGGTCGATCTCGTAGTGGAGTTCGATCTCCAGCTCCATGCGCACCCGGGTGTTGGCCATGAACGGCGCAGCCGTGGCCTGCATGGGCGTGCTCTGCGACTGCAGCAACTGGCTGGTGGCAGGTGCAGCGCTGGCAGGCGACTCGTTGGCCGCAGCAAGGGGCAAGGGCGCCGTCATCGGGTTGAAGGGCGGGGCCATGGAAGAAGACGATTGCGCGAGCATGAAGTGAGCCTCTCTGGTGGGTGCAGCTCTGTCAGGCGCTGTGCGCCTGGCCTTGGGCTTTGCGTGGCCAGTGCAAGGCAACCCCTGCACACCGCTGCCATTGCAGGATAGGCGTTTACCCGGGTGCTGTATGTAGGCAGACAGCCTGTTGCCGTTGTCAGCGGCGCTGACAGCTGCGTCTTTACACAGCGAGCCCCGGAAGACCGTGCGGGCTCAGTCGAGCCCGAAGGCCTCGCGCAGGGCGCTGCAGAACATGCTGCTGCCGCTGATCGACAAGGTGAGGGTGGTGCGCGCCGGGCCGGGCGTGCCCGCCTGCACCGCAATGGTGCTGCTGGCGTCGTCGAATGCCAGATCCAGGGGCGTGGCCACCTCCTGCACGGCAGAGAGGTCGTAGTCCCATTCACCGCCCTCGTCGGTCGGGCCGTTCATGCCAGGGAACTGCGCATGTGCCCAGGCCAGCACCTGTGCCACTTCGGCATGCAGGGCCGCCACCTGCGCCGGGGCTACCGCAGCCATCGCATCGAACGTGCCGGTGCCCTCGAAGTCTTCGCTGTAGTCAAAATCCAGGTAGCGCAGGGGCATGGCGTGAGGTGGGGGCAGGGTGGGCCGTGCATTGTCGCGCAGCAGGGGGCTGCATTTCCTAGAATGGCGGGCCTCGCTTCTCCAAGGTTTTCCGTTCCATGCCTGCTGCCAGCACCGATGCCATCCTGCACATCAACGGCCTGTGCTTTGCCTATCCCGAATGCCCGTTGTTCCAGGGCCTGGACGCCCGATTGCCGGCCGGCACCACGCTCGTGCTCGGCGCCGACAGCAGCGGAAAAACCAGCCTGCTGCGACTGTTGGCGGGCGAGCTTGTCCCTGGCGCCGGCCAACTGGTGCTCAAGGGCGTGCCTTTGCACGCCTCACCTGCCGCCTACCGCGCCCAGGTGTTCCAGGGCGACCCGCGCTCGGACGCGCTGAGCGAACAGGTGGCGCAGGACTGGCTGGCGGCGCTGCCCGCCCGCTACCCGCAGTTCGACGCGGCGGCGCTGGCCCTGCATATCGACGGCTTCGAACTCCAGGAGCATCTGCACAAGCGCTTCCTGATGCTGTCCACCGGCACGCGGCGCAAGGTGTGGACGGCCGGGGCCCTGGCCTCGGGCGCGGCATTGACGCTGATCGACGAGCCCGTGGCGGGGCTCGACAAGCCCTCGGTGCAGTACCTGCAGCAGGCGCTGGCCGCCGTGGCGACCCAGGCGGACCGTGCCGTGGTGGTGGCCCACTACGATGCCCTGGTGGGTGTGCCTTGGCAGGCCACCATCGCGCTGCCTGACCGGTAACCCTGGCCGAACAGGATCGTTTCCCAAGCCCTAAACTGGGGTCTGTGCCGCCATTGCGGCCGTTTTCACCGGAAATTCCCATGGACGCCCTTCTTTTCGCCCCCGTCGCCGTGGCCATCGCCCTGACGCCCGGCCCCAACAATTTCTGCGGCCTCAACAACGGCATCCGTGCCGGTGTGGGCGCGGCCCTGGTGGGCACCATCGGGCGCGCGGCGGCGTTTGCGATTTTTCTCACCGTATCGGCCGTGGGCCTGGGGGCCATGCTGCTGGCGTCGGAAGCCGCCTTCACCGCCGTGAAGTGGGTGGGGGCCTGCTACCTGTTCTGGCTGGGCTGGCGCGCCTGGCGCAGCCGCGAGTTCAATGGCCTGGAGGTCGTGGACGGGGCCGAGGTGGCTGCGAGCGCGGCGCCGGTGCGCCTGTGGTCGCTGATCACGCAAGAGTTCCTGCTGGGCATCACCAACCCCAAGGCCATCATCCTGTTCGCGGCCATCTTTCCGCAGTTCATCGACCCGGCGCAGCCGGCGGCGCGCCAGTTCCTCATATTGGGCAGCGTGTACCTGGCGGCCGAGTTCGTCGCCACGGCGGTCTATGCGGCCGGCGGGCGGCAGATCCGCCGCTTCATCCGCACTTCGCGCGGGGTGGTGCGCCTGAACAAGGCCACGGGTGGCTTCTTCATGGGGGCGGGCGGCCTGTTGCTGGCCACCAACCGCTGAAATGAAACACCCCCTGAGTCGCTTCGCGCCTTCCCCCTCTCTCGTCTCGCTGCGCGAGTCGGGAGGGGGACGCCCCCGGTGCGGCGGGGCGGCCCTTGCACGGGGGCACTGGCTTGGGCAGCGCCAGTTTCATGCGATGCGGGTGGCGCGCAGCGCCATGGGCAACTGAATTGCGTTTCGGCCTTGATAACGCCGTAAAGCGAGGGTAAAGGCAGGGTAAATCCCTTTGCCTGCGCGCCGGAGTGTCTCGGCGCATGGCTACCATAGCCACGATTCCACCTGTTGCGTCCACCATGCCGTCCCTCCGTTCCCTGCCTGTGTCTCCGCGGTCCCTCTTGCGCCAACAGGGGCGCGCCCTGTGGTGGGTCGTGCTGCTGGTGCTCGTCGCCGCTGCCGTGGGTGGCGGGCTGTGGTGGAAGCAGCGCCAGGCGGCGCCGGCCCAGGCCGATGCGCCTGTGGGGCGCGGCGGCCCGGGCGGTCCCGGGGGCCGGGGGGCGGCACGTTTCAGCGCGGGCGGGCAAACCCAGCCCGTCTCGGTGGGCGTGGTGCGGCGCCAGGACGTGCGGGTGCAGGTCAACGCCATCGGCACCATGAGCGCACGCGCCACGGCTGTCGTGCGCGCCAAGGTCAGCGGCGAGCTGACCAGCCTGCGCTTCAAGGAGGGCGAAGAGGTCAAGGCCGGCCAGTTGCTCGCCGAGATCGACCCCCGCAGTTACCAGGCCTCGCTGGGGCAGGTGCAGGGCAATCTCGCACGCGACCAGGCCCTGCTCAAGAACGCGCAGCTCGACCTCAAGCGCTACCAGGACCTGCTGGCCAAGGACTCCATCGCCAGCCAGCAGGTGGACACCCAGGCTGCGCAGGTGCGACAGCTCGAAGGCACCGTGGCGGCTGACCAGGCCCAGGTGGACGCCGCCAAGCTGCAGCTGAGCTACACCCGCATCACCGCGCCCATCGCCGGGCGCCTGGGCTTGCGCCAGGCCGACCGGGGCAACGTGGTCGGCCCCTCGGACGCCAACGGCATCGTCACCATCAACCTGGTGCGCCCCATCGACGCGGTGTTCTCCGTGCCCGAGGCGCACCTGGCGCAGATCAACCAGCGCCTGTCCCAAGGCGCCGAGCTGCCCGTGGAGCTGTGGGACCGCGAACAGAAGCGCCGCCTGGCGCGTGGCCGCCTGGGCGCACTGGACAACGCCATCGACGCGACCACCGGCACCATCAAGGTCAAGGCCAGCTTTGCCAACGACGACGGCACGCTGTTCCCCAACCAGTTCGTGAACGTGCGCCTGCAGGTCAACCTGCTGGAAAACGCGCTGACCGTGCCCGGCACGGCCATCCAGAACAACTACGTCTACCTGGTGCAGCCCGATGGCACGGTGACGCAGCGGCGCATCCGCGTGGGCGTGGCCGATGGCGACCGCGTGGCGGTCGAAGGGGAACTCAAGGACGGCGACCAGGTGGTGGTCGACGGCATCGACCGCCTGCGCGAAGGCGCCAAGGTGGCCGTGATCGATTCGGGCGCCGCCGCACGCGCCGACGAGGCCGCGCAGGATGGCGGCGCCCGCCGCGCGGCCATGATGCGCAACCTGACCCAGGAAGAGCGCGACAAGCTCGCCAAGATGACGCAGGAGGAGCGCCGCGCCTTCTTGCGCAGCAAGCGCAACCAGCCCGGTGCCGCCGGGCCTGCAGGCGCGGCCAGCGGCACGGTGGGTAGCGAGGCCGCAGCGCCAGCTGCCGGTGCATCTGCTGCTGCCGGGCCTTCGACTGCGGCTGGTGGCCGCGGCGCCGAGGGTTCGCGCGGGGCCACCGAGGGTGCACCACGCGAAATGCCCCGGGTCGGCACTGGCGCCGGGGCCGAAGGCGGTCCCCGCGGCGAAGGCAGCCCGCGTGCGGAAGGCGGTGCCCCCGATGGCGAGCGCCGCCCTGGCATGTCGCCCGAGGTGCGGGCCCTGCTTGAAAAGATGAGCCCCGAGGAGCGCCAGAAGCTGCAGGCCATGGCGCCCGACGAGCGGCGTGCCTTCATCCGCAGCAAGATGCAGGCGGCCGGCATTGCGGCCCCTGGCGCAGCGGCGTCGCGCTGACGCGGCCCCGATCACCCTGAAGCGGGCACCGTCCCCATGAACCTTTCGCGCATCTTCATCCTGCGCCCCATCGCCACCTCGCTGCTGATGGTGGCGCTGCTGATCGCAGGCCTGCTGGCCTACCGGCTGCTGCCCATCTCGGCCCTGCCCGAGGTGGACTACCCCACCATCCAGGTCACCACGCTGTACCCGGGCGCGAGCCCCGACGTGATGACCTCCAACGTCACCGCGCCGCTGGAGCGCCAGTTCGGCCAGATGCCGGGCCTCGCGCAGATGTCCTCCACCAGCTCGGGCGGGGCCTCGGTCATCAACCTACGCTTTGCGCTGGACATGGCCATGGACGTGGCCGAGCAGCAGGTGCAGGCGGCCATCAACGCCGGCAGCAACCTGCTGCCGAACGACCTGCCCATGCCGCCCATCTACAGCAAGGTGAACCCGGCGGACGCCCCCATTCTCACGCTGGCCATCACCTCGCCCTCGCTGCCGGTGATCCGCGTCAATGACCTGGTGGAGAACCGCCTGGCGCCCAAGCTCTCGCAGGTCAAGGGCGTGGGCCTCGTGGCCATCGCGGGCGGGCGCCGTCCGGCTGTGCGCATCCAGGTCAATCCGGTGGCGCTGGCGGCGGTGGGCATGACGCTCGAAGACGTGCGCAGCATGATCGCCTCGTCCAACGTCAAGCAGGCCAAGGGCGGCTTCGACGGCCCGGCACGCGCTTCGACCATCGACGCCAATGACCAGTTGCAGTCCGCCCAGGAGTACCAGAACCTGGTGATCGCATTGCGCAATGGCGTACCCGTGCGCCTGAGCGACGTGGCCGCCACGGTGGACGATGCCGAGAACACCCGGCTGGCAGCCTGGGCCGGCACGCCCGACACGGGCGCGCGCGCTGGTGTGATCCTCAACATCCGGCGCCAGCCCGGCGCCAATGTGATCGAGACGGTGGACCGCATCAAGGCCTTGCTGCCCCAGTTGCAGAGCACGCTGCCGGCCTCGCTGGACGTGCAGATCCTGACCGACCGCACGGTCACCATCCGCTCCTCGGTCAAGGACATGCAGGTCGAGCTGGCCCTGGCCATCGGCCTGGTGGTGGCGGTGATCTTCGTGTTTTTGCGCAGCGCCTCGGCCACGCTCATACCCAGCGTGGCGGTGCCGCTGTCGCTGGTGGGCACCTTCGGTGTCATGTACATGGCGGGGTTCTCGATCAACAACCTCACCTTGATGGCGCTGACCATCTCCACCGGCTTCGTGGTGGACGACGCCATCGTGATGATCGAGAACATCGCGCGCTACGTGGAGGAGGGCGAGCCCCCGCTGCAGGCCGCGCTCAAGGGCGCCAAGCAGATCGGCTTCACCATCATCTCGCTGACCATCTCGCTGATTGCGGTGCTGATCCCGCTGCTCTTCATGGGCGACGTGGTGGGCCGGCTGTTCCACGAGTTCGCCATCACCATGGCCGTGGCCATTTTGATCTCGGCCGTGGTCTCGCTCACGCTCACGCCCATGCTGTGCGCGCGCCTGTTGCGCCACACGCCCGAGGAAAGCCATGGCCGCCTGTACCAGGCCACGGGCCGCTTCTTCGACCGCACCATCGCGCACTATGGCCGCGCGCTGAACTGGGTGCTGGGCCACCAGGGGCTCACCTGGATCGTGTTCATCGCCACGCTGGCGCTCACGGTGCTGCTGTACATGGTGGTGCCCAAGGGCTTCTTCCCGGTGCAGGACACGGGCACGCTGCAGGCCACGACCGAGGCCGACCAATCCATCTCGTTCGCCGCCATGGCCGAGCGCCAGCAGCAGCTGGCCGAGCGCATCCTGCGCGACCCGGCCGTCAAGAGCGTCTCGTCCTTCATCGGGGTCGACGGCGCCAACACCACGCTCAACACCGGCCGCCTGCTGATCGACCTGAAGCCCCATGGCGAGCGCGACAAGGCGTCCACGGTGGTGCGCCGCCTGGCTGACGACACGGCCGACCTGCCCGGCATCCGCCTGTATGCCCAGCCGGTGCAGGACCTGACCATCGAGGACCGCGTGGCGCGCACGCAGTACCAACTCCTGGTCTCCTCGCCCGATTCGGCGCAGTTGCAGGCCAGCACCGCCGACCTGGTGCGCCGCATGCGCGGCCTGCCGCAGCTGGCCGACGTGGCCAGCGACCTGCAGAGCCAGGGCCTGCAGGCCTTCGTGCAGATCGACCGGGCCCAGGCCAGCCGCCTGGGGGTCACGGTGTCGGGCATCGACACGGCGCTGTACAACGCCTTCGGCCAACGCCTCATCTCCACCATCTTCACGCAGTCCAACCAGTACCGCGTGGTGCTCGAGGTGGCGCCGCAGTTCAAGGTGGGCCCCGAGGCGCTGGCCAATATCTACGTCACCTCCACGGCGGGCAAGCCGGTGGCGCTGTCCACCGTGGCGCGCATCGAGGAGCGGCCCATGGCCCTGGGCGTGAACCACGTGGGCCAGTTGCCCGCAGCCACCATCTCGTTCAACACCGCGCCCGGCGTGGCGCTGGGCGATGCGGTCAAGGCCATCCAGGCCGAGCAGGCCGCCGCCAAGGAAGCGGGGCTGCTGCCGCTGTCGGTGGAGACCAGCTTCCAGGGCGCTGCGCTGGCCTTTCAGGCTTCGCTGTCGAACACGCTGTTGCTCATCCTGGCGGCGGTGGTCACCATGTACATCGTGCTCGGCGTGCTTTACGAAAGCACCATCCACCCGATCACCATCCTCTCCACCCTGCCGTCGGCCGGCGTGGGCGCGCTGCTGGCCCTGCTGGTGACGGGGCTCGATGTGGACATCATCGCCATCATCGGCATTGTGCTGTTGATCGGCATCGTCAAGAAGAACGCGATCATGATGATCGACTTCGCGCTGGAGGCCCAGCGCGAGCAGGGCATGGGCGCGCGCGAGGCCATCTACCAGGCCTGCCTGCTGCGCTTTCGCCCGATCCTGATGACCACGCTGGCGGCCCTGCTGGGTGCCCTGCCGCTTATGCTGGGCACGGGTGTGGGCAGCGAGCTGCGGCATCCGCTGGGCGTGACCATGGTGGGCGGCCTCATCGTGAGCCAACTGCTCACGCTGTTCACCACGCCGGTGATCTACCTGACCTTCGAGAACGCGGCCGAGCGCTGGCGCGCACGGCGCGCGGCCAAGGCGGCCGCAGCGCAGGGGGAGAGCCATGCGCAGGTCTGAAACTGCTGCGGTGGGTGGGGGCATGCCGTGAGCCTGTCCACCCCTTTCATCCACCGCCCCATCGCCACCATGCTGCTCACCATCGGCCTGGCGCTGGCGGGGGCGGTGTCGTACTTCCTGCTGCCCGTGGCACCGCTGCCGCAGGTCGATTACCCCACCATCTCGGTCTCGGCCAGCCTGCCCGGGGCCAGCCCCGACACCATTGCCGCCACGGTGGCCACGCCGCTGGAGCGGGCCCTGGGGGCCATCGCGGGCGTCAATGAAATCACCTCGCGCTCCACGCTGGGCAGCACCTCCATCACGCTGCAGTTCGACCTGAGCCGCACGGTGGACAGCGCCGCGCGCGACGTGCAGGCGGCCATCAATGCATCGCGCACGCTGCTGCCCACGGGCATGCCCAGCAACCCCACCTACCGCAAGGTGAACCCGGCCGATTCGCCCATCATGATCCTCGCGCTCACGTCCAGCTCGCTCACGCGCGGGCAGATGTACGACGCGGCCTCCACCGTCATGGCGCAAAAGCTCTCGCAGGTCGAGGGCGTGGGCCAGGCCTCCATCAGCGGCGGCGCATTGCCCGCCGTGCGCGTGCAGCTCGACCCGCTGCGCCTGGCGGCCAACGGCGTCTCGCTGGAGCAGGTGCGTGCGGCCATTACCAGCACCAATGCCAATCGCCCGCTCGGCTCGGTCGAGCGCGAGGACCACTATTGGCAGGTGACCGCCAACGACCAGGCCCGCGTGGCAGCCGACTACGCCCCCCTGGTGCTGCGCTGGAAGAACGGCAACGCCATCCGCCTGGCCGACGTGGCCCAGGTCACCGACTCGGTGCAGGACGTGCGCAACTTCGGCGTTGCCAATGGCAAGCCGGCCATCCTGCTGCAGGTGTACAAGCAGCCCGGCGCCAACATTCTCGAAGCCGTGGAGCGCGTGCGCGCGCTGCTGCCGGCGCTCAAGGCGTCCATTCCGGCGGCCATCGACATCGAGATCGTCTCCGACCGCACGCCCACGCTGCGCGCCTCGGTCAAGGAGGTGGAGCGCGCCCTGCTGATCGCCGTGGCGCTGGTGATCATGGTGGTGTTTCTGTTCCTGCGCAATGCGCGCGCCACGCTCATCCCCAGCGTGGCGGTGCCGGTGTCGCTGGCGGGCACCTTCGGCATCATGTACCTGGCGGGCTACACGCTCGACAACCTGTCGCTGATGGCGCTCACCGTGGCCACCGGCTTCGTGGTGGACGATGCCATCGTGGTGCTCGAGAACATCATGCGCCACATGGAGCGCGGCAAGACGGCACTGCAGGCTTCGCTCGACGGGGCGCGCGAAATCGGCTTCACTGTGGTGTCCATGAGCATCTCGCTGATCGCGGTGTTCGTGCCCATTTTGTTCATGGGCGGCATCGTGGGCCGGTTCTTTCGCGAGTTCGCCATCGTCATGTCGGCGGCCATCCTGGTGTCGCTGGTGGTCTCGCTGACCACCACGCCCATGATGTGCGCGGTGCTGCTCAAGCAGCACCGTGCGCCCAGGGCGCCCAGCCAGTCCCGCTGGGCGCGCTTTTCGCGCTGGGTCGACCGGCTGCAGGAGCGCGGCCTGCGCGCCTACCGCCGCAGCCTGGCCTGGTGCCTGCGCCACCAGCCCGTGGTGCTGCTGGTGCTGCTGGGCGTGGTGGCCAGCAATGTCTACCTGTACACCGCCATCGACAAGGGCTTCATGCCCGAGCAGGACACGGGCCGCATCTCGGGCTTCATCCGGGCCGACCAGTCCACCTCGTTCCAGGCCATGGAGCAGCGGCTGCAGCGCTTCCTCGCCATCGTGCAGGCCGACCCGGCGGTGGAGCATGTCACCGGCTTCACGGGCGGCTGGCAGCGCAATGCGGCGCAGATGTTCATGTCGCTCAAGCGCGGGCCGGGGCAGGAGAGCTCGGACGCAGTGATCGCGCGGCTGCGCGAG
The DNA here is from genome assembly GCF_964253575.1 of Acidovorax sp. LjRoot118. NCBI lineage: Bacteria > Pseudomonadati > Pseudomonadota > Betaproteobacteria > Burkholderiales > Comamonadaceae > Acidovorax > Acidovorax sp. LjRoot118. The sequence goes on along the minus strand of NZ_CAXURB020000001.1, from coordinate 4,527,941 downwards.
CAGCTCAAGAACGAGCCCGGCGCGCGCCTGTTCATGACCCCCCAGCGCGACATCCGCATCGGCGGGCGGCAGAGCAGCGCCTCGTTCGACTACACGCTGCAGGCCGACGACATCGCCGAGCTGCGCACCTGGGAGCCGCGCATCCGCCAGGCCCTGTCGCAACTGCCCGAGCTGGAGGACGTGAACAGCGACGTGCAGGACTACGGCCTGCAGACCACGCTGGTGATCGACCGCGACGCCGCCACGCGCATGGGCCTGTCGGTGGCCACCATCGACGCCACGCTCAACGACGCCTTCGGCCAGCGCCAGGTGGGCGTGATCTACAACCCGCTCAACCAGTACCGCGTGGTGATGGAGGCCGCGCCCCAGTACCTGCAGGACCCCGAGACGCTGCGCAGCTTCTTCTTCGTGAACAACCTGGGCCAGCAGATTCCGCTCACGGCCTTTGCGCGCATCACGCAGACCAATACGCCGCTGTCGGTCAGCCACGACCGGGGCACGCCGGCCAGCACGGTGAGCTTCAGCCTGGCGCCGGGCATTTCGCTGTCGCAGGCCACCGACGCGGTGCACAACGCGGTGTCCGAGTTGGGCGTGCCCGTGGGCATACGCGGCATCTTCGGCGGCACGGCCGGGGCCTTCCAGGACGCGCTGGCCGGGCAGCCGCTGCTGATCCTGGCGGCCATCATCACCATCTACCTGGTGCTGGGCATCCTGTACGAGAACCTGGTGCACCCGCTCACCATCCTCTCCACCCTGCCATCGGCCGGCGTGGGTGCGCTGCTGGCGCTGATGCTGTTCAAGACCGAGTTCTCGCTGATCGCGCTGATCGGGGTGATCCTGCTCATCGGCATCGTCAAGAAGAACGCGATCATGATGATCGACTTCGCGCTGGTGCGCCAGCGCGGCGGCCACGTGAGCGCCGCCCAGGCCATCTACCGCGCCTGCAACCTGCGCCTGCGCCCCATCCTCATGACCACCATGGCAGCCATTTTTGGCGCGCTACCCCTGGCCCTGGGCCGGGCCGATGGCGCCGAGCTGCGCCAGCCCCTGGGCATCGCCATCGTGGGCGGGCTGCTGTTCAGCCAGGTGCTCACGCTCTACACCACGCCCGTGGTCTACGTGGCGCTGGACCGCCTGCGCGCACGCGTGCTGCGCACGGCGCGCCACTGGCGCAGACAGCGCCCAGCGCCGGTCCCCGCCGTGGCGCTTCAAGGAAACGATTGATGCTTTCGACCCCTTCTTCCCCGTTCCCTGCACGGCTGGCGCTCTCGCTGGCCGTGCTGGCCCTGCTCGGTGCCTGCGCCAGCCAGCAGGCCTACGAGCGCCCGGCCATGGACATCCCGCCGGCCTACAAGGAAGGCAGCGCCGCCGCCCAGGGCCTGTGGCAACCGGCTCAGCCCGGCGGCGACCAGGCCGTGCCGACCGTATGGTGGTCTCTGTATGGCGATGCCACGCTCGACACCCTGCAGCAGCAGGCCGCCGCCGGCAACCAGAACATTGCGCAGAGCGTGGCCCGCCTGCGTGCCGCACAGGCCGCGGTGGCCAGCAGCAGCGCCAGCCTGTTGCCCAGCCTGGGCGCCAGTGCCAGCAGTTCGCGCTCGCGCAGCGGCAGCACGCTGCAGGCCGACGGCAGCAGCAATGCGCGCGTGGGCACCAGCCATTCACTGGGCCTGAACGCCAGCTGGGAGCTGGACCTGTGGGGCCGCATTGCGGGCACGGTGGACGCGGCCCGCGCCAGCGCCCAGGCCAGCGCCGACGACCTTGCCGCCATGCGCCTGTCGGTGCAGGCCACGGTGGCCCAGACCTATTTCTCGCTGCGCGCCGCCGAGGCCCAGGCCCGGCTGCTGCGCGAAACGCTCGATGCCTATGACCGCAGCTGGGAGCTCACGCGCAACCGCCAGGCGGCGGGCGTGGCATCGCTGGCCGACGTGGCCCAGGCCGAGGCGCAGTACAAGAACACCCAGGTGCAGTTGCTCGAATCCGAGACCAGCCGCAGCCAGCTCGAACATGCGCTCGCCGCGCTGGTGGGCCAGGCGCCCGCCGCCTTCAGCCTGCCGGCCACGGCCGAGCTGCCAGCCCCGCCGCCCGTGCCCGCGCAACTGCCGTCGCAACTGCTGGAGCGCCGCCCCGACATCGCCGCCGCCGAGCGCCGCGTGGCCGCCGCCAACGCGCAGATCGGCGTGGCGCGCGCGGCCTTCTTCCCGGCGCTCACGCTCTCGGGCTCGGCCGGCTACCGGGGTTCGGAGCTGTCCAACCTGCTGAGTGCGCCCAACCTGTTCTGGTCGCTGGGCCCGGCGCTGGCCGTCTCGCTGTTCGATGGCGGGGCACGCACTGCCGCCGTGGAATCGGCCCGCGCCAGCAACGACCAGGCCGCTGCGAGTTACCGCCAGACGGTGCTGACGGCGCTGCAGGAGGTGGAGGACAACCTCACGGCTGCCACCGCCCTGGCGCAGGAGCAGCAGCTGCAGACCGAGGCCCTGGCCGCCGCCCAGCGCGCCCTCGATGTGGTGAACAACCAGTACCGCGCGGGCACCGTGGGCTTCCTCAACGTGATCACGGCCCAGGCCAGTGTGCTCTCGTCGCAGCGCAGCCTGATCGACGTGAAGAACCGCCGCCTGGCAGCTGTGAACATGCTGCTCAAGAACGTGGCGGGCAACTGGGAGCCGCTGGCGCGTTGAGGGGGCCGCCTGCGGTCAGGTCAACCCGCATGGTCCGTGGACGCGAACACCCTCCAGCCCTGGTCGCTGTGCAGCAGGTTGTAGGACTCGCGCCAGCCACTGACCACGCTGCCATCGGAGCGCAAGAGTTCCCAGGAGACGGTCGCCAGCACGCTGAGTGCACCCATGGACACCACCTCCAGATCGCGGTACCGGCACGACCGGCAGCCTTCTCCATGGTACGTGGTGAGTACGGACTGGAAGTAGCCGGCAATCTCCTGCCCGCTGTGGAAGGACCGCAGCGCCCCCTGGGCATCCAGTGAGATGCAGGGCTCGGCATAGCGCTGGGCCACGAGGAAACCGTCGAACGTGGCGAAGGCCACCACGAAGTCATCGAAAAATTGCCGGATCTGGTGATGCAGGTCAGTGGTGGCGGGCATGCGACGTCTTCCTGTTGTGCGATGGGTGTCCGGCGGCAAACGGGCCGGACGGGTGGGCCGGGCTCATTCTGCAGCCCCGCCACGCGACTGCGCGCCTTCGGCCAGCAGCCATTCGCGAAACGCCGCAAACGCCGGCAGGTCCAGCCGGTCGGGCCGGTAGCACAGGTAGTGGCCCTGGTCCACGCGAATGGCGCTGCCGCAGGGGGCGAGCAGCGAGCCCTCGGCAAACTCCTTTTGCACCAGCAGGGCCGGCACCAGCCCGATGCCCAGGCCGTTGAGTGCGGCCTGGATCAGCGCCGAATACTGGGCGAAGCGCGGGCCCGCGAGGGTCTGCACCTCGGGCACGCCATGCTGCGCGGCCCACTGGCGCCAGGCCGTGGGCGCGCCCTCGTGGTGCAGCAGGGTGTGGCCCAGGATGTCGGCCGGCTGGGCGATGCGGTGGCGCCCCTCGACCAGGCTGCGCGCCACGATGAGCACGAACTCGCGTCCCGCGATGTATTCGGACACCACGCCCGGCCAGCCGTCGGGGCCGTAGCGGATGGCGGCGTCCACACCGGCCGGTATGCCGTCGCTGGGCTCCAGGTGGCGGCTGAAGCTGAGCATCACGTGGCGGCTCTTCTGGCTGAAGTCCGGCAGGCGCGGGATCAGCCACTTGGTGAGGAAGGTGGGCACGCTGGCCAGCGTGAGCAGGCCTGCACCTGCATCGCCCGAGCGGGCCTCGAAGGTGGCCGCCTCAATGGCGCGCAGGCCGCCCGAGATCTTCTGCCAGTACACGCGGCCTTGCGGTGTGAGCTCCACCCCGCGGCCGTTCTTCTGCAGCAGTTGGCGGCCCAGAAAGGCCTCCAGCCCTGCCACCTGCTTGCTCACGGCGCTGGCCGTGATGCACAGTGCGCCCGAGGCCAGGGTGATGCTCTGGTGCCGGGCCACGGCGTCGAAGGCCAGCAGTTCCTGGATGGTCGGGCAGTCGCGTTTCATATCCGGGTTTGGTGAAAGCTGTGTGAAAAACGTTTTCCAATCGCTCAGCTGTCCTCATCCAGGTTTCACCCATCATGGGGCGGTCTCTCTCTAGAATTTGGCCAGTGCTGCGGCATGCCTTGTGGCGGACAGTAGCGCATCCGGAAAGTATGCCGGTGATTCTGACATTGGAGACAACAACGTGGTCCGCGGCATTTCCCTCATCTACGGCCTGTACCTGCTGCTGCCCATCGCGCTGCTCATGCTCGGCAGCGTGGGCGGCAACTGGACCAACACGCTGCTGCCCACGGGCACCACGGGCCAGTGGTACCTCGACCTTTGGCAGGACACCTCGTTCCGCAAGGCCTTCGTGAGCAGCCTGGTGGTGGCCATGGCCGCCTGCGCCATCAACACCGTGCTGGCGCTGCCCCTGGCCTATGCCCTGTACCACGGCGCGCGCCGCAGCGGCGGTATGGCGGCGCGCATCGTGAGCGCCATGCCGGTGGCCGTGCCGGCCATCACCCTGGCCTTTGGCTACATGGTGGTGTTCAACACCGATCTTGCGCCCTGGCTCGGCTCCATGCCGCTGCTCATCGCGGCGCACGCCATTCTCACGCTGCCCTACCTCACCAACACGCTGCTGACCGATCTGCGCCACCTGGACCTTGGCCGGCTCGAACAGGCAGCGGCCACGCTGGGGGCCTCGGGCTGGCAGCAGTTCACCGGCATCGTGCTGCCCAGCCTGCGCCAGAGCCTGCTCAGCGGCCTGGTGATGGTGGCCGCCATCTCGGTCGGCGAGTTCGGCGTGTCCAACCTGCTCACCAGCTTTCAGAACCGCACCTACCCCGTCGTGCTGCTGCAGGCGTTCTATGGCGCCACGGGCTTTGCCTGTGCCGCCACGGTGATCCTGCTGGTGCTGGCGGGTGCATCGGCCCTGCTGTCCTCCTCCCTCGTCAAAGCCCGCCCATGAGCCTCGTCCTCGACAACGTCAGCTACCACTATCCCGGCAGCACGCACGGCCTGCACGAGGTCTCCCTGGATGTGCGCACCGGCGAACTGGTGGCGGTGATCGGGCCCAGCGGCTCGGGCAAATCCACGCTGCTCCAGCTGGTGTCGGGGCTCACCACCGGCCACACGGGCCACATCGCCTTCGATGGCAAGGACATGTCGCGCACACCGGTGCACGAGCGCCGCATGGGCATGGTGTTCCAGAGCTATGCCCTGTTCCCGCACCTGTCGGTGCTCGACAACGTGGCCTACGGCCTCAAGCTGCGCAAGGTGGGCGTGGCCGAGCGCCACCGGCGCGCGCAGGAACTGCTCGACATCGTGGGCCTGGGCAGCTACGCGCAGCGCAGCGTTGCCCAGCTCTCGGGCGGGCAGCAGCAGCGGGTGGCATTGGCGCGGGCGCTGGCCATCGACCCGCTGGCCCTGCTGCTGGACGAGCCGCTGTCGGCGCTCGATGCCAGCGTGCGCGGCCACCTGCGCGACGAGATCCGCGCCATCCAGCAGCGCTTTGGCGCCACCACGCTGCTGGTCACGCACGACCAGGAAGAGGCGCTGGTCATGGCCGACCGCGTGGCCATGCTGAAAGACGGCCGCCTGCTGCAGATTGCCACCCCGCGCCAGATCTACGAGCAGCCCGCCAGCCGCGCGGTGGCCGAGTTCGTTGGCCTCTCGACCATCCTGCCTGCCAAAGTGGCATCGCCCGGGCGGCTCGACCTGGGGTTTGCCGAACTGGCGGCCGACACGGGCACCCGCGCTGCAGGCGCCCAGGTGCATGTGCTGGTGCGCCCCGAGCATATCCAGCCCGACCCGCCGCAGGGCAGCGTGAACCGCCTGGCCGGGCGCACGGGTGCCCAGCGCTACCTGGGCGCGCTCACGCGCTACGACTTCGAGGTGCCCGGCGCGGCCAAGCCTTTCCTGGCCGAGTCGCCGGTACCGGCGGTTCAAGCCATCGCCATCGCGCCTGAGCACATCCGCCTTCTTGACGACTGAGTTTCTTCCCTCACCCAACCCATCCCACCGAGGAGCCACCATGCAACGCAGACAACTGATCCAGGCCGCCGGCGCATTGCCTGTACTGTCATTCGCAACGCTTGCCGCACGCACCGCCTTTGCCTTTGACGGGCCCGAGCTCTATGCGGGCGAGAAGGCCTTGTACGCCGAGGCGCAAAAGGAAGGACTGTGCGTCTCGTTCGACACGGGGCCCGAGTGGGCCAACTGGAAGTCGCTGTTCCGCGACTTCAAGAAGCGCTACCCCGAGATCGAGCTGACCTACAACGACATCGGCTCCGCCGCCACCGTGGTGGCGCTGGAAAAGACCCGCCGCCGCCCGCAGGCCGACACCGCTTACTACTTCGCGGCATCGGCTGTGGACGCGGCCAAGAAGGACGTGGTCGCCCCCTTCAAGCCCGTCAACTTCGACAAGCTGCCCCCCGTGTTCCGCGAGGCCGAGGGCCGCTGGTTCACCATCCACACGCTCAACATCGCCTTCCTGGTGAACAAGAAGCTGGTGAAGAACGTGCCCACCGGCTGGGCCGACCTGCTCAAGCCCGAGTTCAAGAACACCGTGGTCTACCTGGACCCGCGCTCCACCGGCATCGGCCAGGTGCTGACCTTCGCCGCGGCCTATGCCAACGGCGGCGGCGTGGACAACGTGCAGCCCGGCACCGACTACCTGGGCAAGCTGCATGCCGCCGGCAATGTGCTGCGCGTGGAGGGCACCACGCCCTATGCCAAGTTCCTCAAGGGCGAGATCCCGGTCTGGATCAGCTACGAGAACGACGGCCTCAAGGCCAAGCATGTGGACGGCATGGGCGATGCGGTCGAGGTGGTGATCCCCAAGGAGGCCAGCGTGGCCGCGCCCTATGCCATCAGCCTGGTGAAGAACGGCCCCAACCCGAATGCCGGCAAGCTCTGGCTCAACTTCATCATGAGCGAGGCCGGGCAGACGCTGTTCGCGCAGGGCTTCGTGCGCCCTGCCGTGCCGGGCACGCCGCTGTCCGCCGACGTGGCCGCGAAGATGCCGGCCGCGCCGCAGATCCGCCCGCTCGACGTGGTCAAGGCCTCCGAGCGCAAGGCCGAGGTGGACCGCCTGTGGGCCCAGGCCGCGCTGGGCAACAAGTAGGCTCGCTGGCATGCGACGCTTCGGTGCCTGGCCCGCATGGGCCTTCATGGCGCTCTTTTTCGCGGTGCCGCTGGCGGCCTTGCTGCCCGAGGCGTTTGGTGATGGCGGCAGCGCCTTCGCGCGCCTGTTCGGCAACCCGCTGTTCCTCGGTGCGCTGCGCAACACGCTGGCGCTGGGGCTGGCGGCGGGCGCGGTGTCGGCGCTGGTGGGCGCCTGCATCGCCATCGAGCTGGCACGCCAGAGCCCGCCGCGGCGCCAGTGGATGATGACCCTGCTGGGCCTGCCGCTGGCCTTCTCGGGGCTGGTGATTGCCTACGGCTTCATCCTGGCCTTCGGGCGCGCGGGCTTCGTCACGCAGTTGCTGGCGGGGCTGGGCGGCGATCCGGCCGTCATCGGCAGCTGGATCTACAGCGTCTCGGGCCTGGGCGTGGCCTATGCCTACTACCTGATCCCGCGCGTGGCGCTGTCGCTGTACCCGGTGTTCGCCAACCTCGACCTGCGCCCGGCACAGGCCGCGCGCACGCTGGGTGCATCACGCGCGCGGGCTTTCTGGGACACGGTGGTGCCCGAGGTGCTGCCCTCGGTGCTGTCCAATGCCTGCATGGTGGCCGCAATCGCCATGGGCACCTATGGCACGGCGCTGGCGCTGGTGGGCACGCAGCTCAACATCCTGCCGCTGATGCTGCTGGCACAGGTCAGCGATGGTGGGTCGGATTTCGCGGTGGCAGCGGCCTTGTCGCTGGTGCTGATGGTCGTGTGTGTGGTGGTGATGGGAGTGGGTGATGTCTTTACGCGAAGGCGCGAACGCAATGCAGGCCATTGAAACCTGGCCGGCGCCGGTGGTGCAGGCGCTGCAGCACCTGGCCCTGAAGCAGAAGGGGCCGGGGCGCCACCGCCAGCCGGTGGCCGTGATCGGGCCCGGCGATGCCGGCGAGGCCGAGTGCGCAGCCGCCTACGCCGTGGCGCATGCGCTGGCAGGCGCGGGCATGGCAGTGATCTGCGGCGGGCGCGGTGGTGTCATGGCCGCCGCATCGCGCGGGGCGACCGAAGCCGGGGGAATTGCCGTGGGCATCCTGCCCGAAGACGATGACTCCCAGGCCAACGAGTGGCTGAGCGTGGCGGTGCCCACCGGCATGGGGGAGATGCGCAATGCCATCATCGCGCGCGCCGGAGTCTGCCTGGTGGCCATCGGCAGCAACATGGGCACCCTGTCCGAGATGGCCATGGGCCTCAAGTGGGGTAAGCCGGTTTTCGTGCTGTACGGTGGCGTGGAGTTGCCGGGGGCCGTGCCGGCCAGCGGGGTGGACGACCTGCTGGACAAGGTGCTTGAAAGCCTGTTGGGATAAAGTCGCGCGGCGTTCAACTTACGGGGGCGGCGCGCTCAGTCGTCGGCTTCCAGCACCACACCCAGCGCATCCTGCAGCGCCCATAGCGTGTCGTCGCTCAGCGCAGCCACGAAGACCCGCATGCCATCGCTCCACTCCACCAGGCAGGCCGCATGCCCTGGCTGGACGTAGGCGCGCATTTCGTTGACGGTGCCCACATGGTGCCACCGGCCCTGCAGCGCGTGCTCGGTGCCGGGCCCGGCCAGCCCCGAGGCGGCATGCGGCAGCGCCTCGCCGAACGTGCACTGCCAGACCAGCATGGTGGCGATGAATTCCGAGCAACTCTCGCACACGCGGTACCACTCGGTGGCATCGCCCGTGGTGGTGATCCACACCGGTGGATCGTCGCCCGCCGCAGGGTCGCAGTCCACGCCGTAGCGCACCACGTCCTGGTTCTCTTCGAGGAAGACGAGCTTGCCGTCCTGCACGCTCCAGTCGGCCGGCGGCAGGAACTGGTCGTACACCGTGGTGAAGTCGCGCGCGTTGCCGGCCAGCAGGTAGAACTCGCGCAGGGCGCGCGGTGCGGTGAGGCCCAGGGCCTGCTGCGCCTTGGTGACGGCATGCGGGTCCACCGCATCCGTGGGCCTGAGCGCGCGGCCCAGCATCTGGAACAGGCCGGGGTAGGGTAGGTGCGGCATGGGGTCGGCGGTACTCATGTCGAAGGCGCCATATTGCCAGACCCGCGCGCCAGGCCGCGCGCCACGCGCTCGGTGGCGGCCTGCAGCAGATCGCGCAGGCTCTCTGGCTCCAGCACCTCAAACTCCACATCCAGCGCCAGCAGCCAGTGCACCAGCGTGCTTTGCTGGTGGGCGCCGCAGGCCAGCACGCAGCGCGCGTCGTCCAGCGCCTCCAGCACGCCGGCGGAAGGCGGTATGCGCCGTGCCATGGTGGCGTGCGGCTGGTGCAGGATGATGCGCGCCTGCTGCGGGTACTGCGTCAGCGCTACAGAGCGCGAGACGTAGGCGCGCAAATCTCCCCCGTCCGGGCCGGCGCGGGGGGCGAAGTGACCCCCGGCCACCGCATCGCCGGCCATGCGGTCGATGCGGAAGGTGCGCCAGTCGCTGCGCGCCGGGTCCCAGGCCACCAGGTACCAGCGCTGGCCGCTGTGCACCAGGCCCTGCGGCTCCACGCTGCGCTGGCTGGCCTGGCCCTTGGCGTCCAGGTAGGCGAAGTCCACGCGCAGCTGGTCGCGGCAGGCCGTGGCCAGCACAGAGAGCGCTGCAGCGTGCACGGTCGGGCCCACATGCTCGGTGGGCAGGATGGCCGAGCGCAGCGCATCGATGCGCTTGCGCAGGCGCGCGGGCATGACCTGTTCGAGCTTGACCATGGCGCGCAGCGAGCTTTCCTCCACCCCGCCCACGGTGCCGGCCGTGGCCAGGCGCAGAGCAATCGCCACGGCCAGGGCCTCCTCGTCGTCCAGCAGCAGCGGCGGCAGCGCCTGGCCGGCACGGAAGGCATAGCCACCTGCCACGCCGCTGCTGGCGTGGATGGGGTAGCCCAGTTCGCGCAGCCGGTCGATGTCGCGGCGCAGCGTGCGCGGGTGGATTTCCAGGCGCTCGGCCAGTTCGGCACCGGCCCAGTGGCTGCGGGTCTGCAGCAGGGAGAGCACGCGCAGCAGGCGGGAAGACGAGGACAGCATGGAAATGAATGTACGTCGAATCGAGGGCGGAATCTGTCCGCAATGCATCCTACATTGCATCCACGTTCCCGGCGCAGTGCCGAAACGGATTGACCCCGTCAACCAACCACTTCAAGGAGTCTCCCATGTCCATCGTCCTCCACTGGCACCCCATGTCCAGCGCCACCCCCATCGCCAGCGCACTGGTCGAACTGGGCATTCCCCATGAGCGCGTCACGCTGGACCTGAAGGCCGGCGACCAGCGCCGCCCCGAGTTCCTGGCCCTCAACCCCAATGGCAAGGTGCCCACCATGGTGGTGGACGGCAACCCCATGTTCGAGACCCTGGCCATCCATTTCTGGCTGGCCGGGCAGTACGGTGTGGAGCGCGGCCTGTGGCCGAAGGAGGGCACACCCGAGCGCATGCAGGCCCTGTCCTGGGCCACCTGGGCCTATGTGACCTACGGCACCCTGCTGGTGCGCCTGCATGTGGCCACGCAGGGCGATGAGGCATTGCGCAGCGAGGTGCATGCGGCTGCAGCGCGCAGCGGCCTGGACCAGTTGCTCGCCCTGCTCGATGCCCGCCTGGCCGCACAGCCCTGGATGCTGGGCGCCGACTATTCGCTGGTGGACCTGATCGTGGGCTCCGTCCTCGGCTACAGCGTCTACGTCGGTGCACCGGTGGCAGCGCACACGCACGTGCAGGCATGGCTCACCCGCGTGCAGGCGCGTCCCTCCATGCAGCTCAAGGCCGACTGATCAACTGCCCTAAAGAAGCAGGAAGGCTGCCGCCGCAACGGCGGTTGGCAGCAGCGCCCCCACCAGCAGCCCGCCCGCGCCGATGCTCCCGTCCTCGAACCCGCCCTTGAGCAGGGCCACGCCGGCCGGATTGGGGGCATTGGCAATCACGGTGAGGCCACCGCCTGCCACGGCACCCGCCACCAGCATGTATTTGGCCGGGTCGGACATGCCTTCGATCAGCGATCCCAGGTAGGTCAGGGCCGCGTTGTCGGTGATGGCCGTGAGCCCCAGTGCGCCCGCAAACAGGGCCAGGGGCTGCAGGCCCGAGACGATGGGCTGCAGCCACCACTGCTGCATGCCGCCCAGCACCACCAGCCCGGCGAGAAAGAAGCCCACGAGCAGGGCTTCCTTGATGATGAGCGGGCTCTGGTGCTTGTCGTAGGCCTGGGTGTAGCCCAGGAACATCAGGAACAGCGCCAGGAACACGACGGGGTGGTGGGCGAACAGCACCACCCCGGCCAGCAGGGCCAGGTGCACGGCCACCACGGCCATGGGGACCGCTGGCACGCGGCTCGCGGTGGCGTCCGGGGCCGGCAGCAGGTGCCGGCGTAGCAGGGCGGCGCAGACAGTGGCGTTGACCAGCACGGCGATGGCGGCCTTCCAGCCGAAGGTGGCCAGCATGAAGGCGCTGTCCCACTGCCAGGTGGCAGCCACCATCAGCACCGGTGGTGCGGCGTACGAGGTGAGCGTGCCGCCGATGGACACGTTGACGAAGAGCACGCCCAGCGCGAAGTACTTCACGCGCTCGGGCACGGCCGGGCGAAAGATCTGCGGCGCCAGCATCAGGGCGGCAATGGTCATGGCCGCCGGCTCGGTGATCAGCGAACCCAGCAGCGGCACGGCCGCCAGCCCCAGCCAGGCGGTGGCCAGCGGCGTGGGCAGGGGCATGCGCCGTGCCATGGCGTCGATCGCTGCGATCACGGTGCGCAGCACGGGGCTCGAAGCCGCGATCACCATGACCACGAAGACGAACAGGGGCTCGGTGTAGTTGCGCGACTCGGCATAGGCGAGTGCTTCGGTACCGCCCGAGATCAGGGCCATGGCGACCACGAGCACAATGGCCCAGAAGCCGAAGACCACCTCCACCTCGCCCAGCAGGTGGAGCAGGCCGGCATGGCGGGGGTAGCGGTGGGACAGCCGCTCGAACAGGCGCGCGGCAAAGGTGTGGATCAGGGCAATGCCGAAGAGGGCCGCCGCAATCCAGTGGATGGCGTGGGGTTGCATGGGTTTCCAGTCGCAGTGAAGCCGCGTGGCGGCCCGACCGACGCATGAACCTGTCACGCCCTTGTGGCGTGTACACCCGGCCCTGATTTTACCAGACCTCGCATGAGCGCTGTCTGGTGCGGACTTTACATGGCCTTGAACAGGTGCGCGTACAGCCGGCTCACGGCCAGCCTCTCGGGCCGGCCCGAGAGGGCCAGGTGCAGCTTGCCGGCCTCGTCGCGCGTCACCGTGGTGATGGCGCTGGCGCGCACCAGGGTGCTGCGGTGGATTTGCCAGAACACCTGGGTGTCCAGTTGCTCCGTAAGCTCCTTGAGCGGCGTGCGGATCAGGAACTCGCGCTCGGCCGTGAGCACGCGCACGTACTTGTCGGCGGCCTCGAAGTACAGCACCTCGGCCACCGGCACCATGTGGATCTGGCTGCCGCTGCTGGCCTGGATCAGCGTGAGGGGTGTTGTGGGGTTCCCTGCCGCAGGGGCAGGTGCGGCGGAGGCTATCCCGGGCGCGGCCAGCAGGTGGCGCAATTGGGCCATGGTGGTTTCGAGCGCGGTGGTGGCGGGCGCCTTGGCGGCAAGGGCCTGCTGCAGCTTCTGCACCGTCTTTTGCAGGCGCGCCGCCTGCACGGGCTTGAGCAGATAGTCCATCGCCTGGGCCTCGAAGGCCTGCACGGCGTACTGGTCGTAGGCCGTCACGAACACCAGGGCCGGAAAGGGCATGTCCGCCGGCCAGGCATCGGCCAGCTCCACGGCCGCGTCCAGCCCGCTCTGGCCCGGCATGCGGATGTCGAAGAACAGCACCTCGGGCTGCAGCACCAGCGCCTGGCGCACGGCCGAGAGGCCATCGCCCACGGTGGCGGCGATCTGCAGCGCGGGCCAGGCGCGGGCCAGCTCCTGCTGCAGGGCCATGGCCAGCAGGGGTTCATCTTCGGCGATCAGGGCGCGCACGGGTGGGGTGTTCATGCCGGGCTCGTAGTCAAGGGAAAGGTGATGGTGGCGCTGGTACCCCGGGGCGCATGGGCGGCCAGTTCGAACTTCCCGGCCTCGCCATGCAGCGTGGCCAGGCGCTCGCGCACCTGGGTCAGTCCGAAACTGGTGCCTGGTGCCGTAGGCGCGATGGGGGGCGCAGAGTTCAGCCCGGCACCGGTATCGCTCACCTGCAGCACCAGCAGCATCCTGCCCTTGGGGCCGGCTTGTGTGCGCGCCTGCACCGTGATATGGCCGCCTTCCACTTCGGGCTCCAGCCCGTGGCGGATGGCGTTTTCCACCAGCGGCTGCAGCAGCAGCGGGGGCACGGGCACCTCGCGCAGGGCCTCGGGCAGGTCCAGCGTGTAGGCCAGGCGCGGGCCCATGCGCACGGCCATGAGCTCCAGGTAGTCGGCCAGGCGCTGGAACTCGTCGGCCAGCGGGTGCTGGGTGCTGCGCGATGCGCTCAGCGTGGCGCGCAGATAGGCAATCATGCGGTCCAGCATGTCCTGTGCGCGCACCGGGTCGGTGCCGATCAGCATGCGCAGGTTGGCCAGGGTGTTGAACAGCATGTGGGGTTCGAGCTGTGTCTCCAGCAGCTTGAGCTGGGCCTCGGTGGCCTGGCTGTGCACCTCGGTCATGCGCGCCTGCATCCAGGCGCTCTTGCCGTTCACGTAGAAGTAGTAGCAGATGACGGTCCCCGCCACCACGGTGATGCCGATGGAGATGCGCAACTGCGCGCGCCCCGCACTGTCCCAGGAGGAGACGCCGCACCACCAGTCCGCCAGCAGGGTGCCGCCCAGGTAGCCAAGCACGATACCCACCAGGGGCAGTGCAAAGCCGGCAATGCCCTTGGGCCAGCCGTACTCCTCGCTGGAGGCGAACAGGTGGCGGCCGAAGTCGACCAGCGCCCAGGTCAGCGTACCGATGGCCAGCGAGTAGGTGGCCGGTATGTAGTAGGGCTTGTCGGGCCGGAAGGCATACTGGATACCGGAGACCGCCAGGCAGAAGGCCAGGGTCTGCAGCAGGCGCTGCAGCTTGTCGAGCCAGTCGATCTTCATGGCGGAATCGTTCACGCCATCTCAGCGGCCGTCGCGCTGGCGCAGCAGGCGCTCGCGCTCTTTCTGCACCATGCGCTCGCGCAGGCCGCTGCCGGTGCCCAGAATGAACACCGAGACACCGTGCAGCGCCAGGCCCAGCCCCCAGCCCAGCAGCGGGTACACCGACCAGGGGCGGTTGCCGAAGCCGTAGCGCGACATGGAGAACACGATCAGGTTGACCACCACGTACAGGACGGCATGCATGTACCAGCCGAGCTTGGCGCCTGCGCGTTTGCGCGCGAGTTTCTCGATGGCTTCGGGGGTCAGGGGTGCGGTCATGGATGGGGTGATTCTAGGCTGCAGCGTGGCACGCTACGGGGCCTTGGCTTGCACGGGCGCTGGCACCTGCAGGTGCTGCTCGAAGTAGCGCACGATCTTCGTGTCCACCGCGCGCATCTGGCCACGGTCGAAGCCGGGCGGGTCGCCCAGCAGGCGCACGGCGAGGTCGGACATTTGGGCAAGCGCAGGCTGGGGCGAGAGCAGGGCGCCGTGGCCGGCGTCGGGCAGGGCGGCCAGCACGGTGCAGTGCCCGGCGCAGGCCTCGGTCACCCGGTCGCTGTGAAAGCGCGGCACCAGCCACAGGTCCTTGCCCGCAGTGATCAGCGCCAGCGGTACCCGGGGCCTGGCCAGCGATGCCATGTCGAAGTCTGCCGCGAGCGGCACGCCGGCCACGATGGCGGCGATGCGCGGCTCGTCGTGTGTGTACCAGGTAGCGTCTTCATAGCGCTGGCGGATCACGCCCAGCGCCACGGTCTTCTTCACCCCGTCGAGGAAATTGCCCTTGAGCTCGGTGAGCAGGCCCACGCAGGTGGCAAAGTCGTCGGCGATGTTCGCCTCGCAGTGCTGCCTGTACCGGGCCGGGGACCAGCGCCCGCCTGCCAGGCTCAGCGCCGTGTGGCCGCCGGCGGACATGCCGTACATGCCCACCTTGTCGAGCGAGAGCAGGGGCGCCAGTGCTAGGTCCTTCGCTATGGCGTCGATGGCGCGCGAAACCTCGGCGGGGCGCTTCTTCCAGCTGTCGGGCCCGGGCTTGGACGGGTCCTTGGCGTTGTCACCCGCATGTTCGGGCATGGCCACCACAAAGCCTGCGGCCACCAGCGAGCGCGCGAGGTCTGAATAGACCCAGGGGTTGCCCCCCGAGCCGTGCGAGACCACGACCAGCCGGCCATTGCCTGCGACTGGCGCGCCCTGCCAGGCGAGCTGCAGGTGGAACGGGCCGCGCTGCAGGGGCTGGTCGGCGGCACTGCTGGGGTAGTACACGGTGACCGGGCCATCGCCCTGCAGTCCGGTGATCTCCTTGAGGCCGACCCCTGCCTGGGCCAGGCTGGCGGTCAGGGTGAGCAGGCCTGCCCATGCCAGGCGGGTGTATTGGTGCATGGTGTGTCTCCTGGGCCCGATTTTCAGGGACGGTTGTTGTTCTGGACGATGCGATCGCGCTCGGATTGCACCATGCGTTCGTGCCAGTTCGAACCACCGGCCAGGACGAACACCGCCATGCCGTGCACCAGCAGGCCGATGCCCCAGCCGGCGAGGGGGAACACCGCCCAGTGCCGTCCGCTGGACAGCGACAGCGATACCAGCAGCAGGTTGACCAGCACATACACGGTGGCATGGATGAACCAGCCGAACTTGGCGCCGGCGCGTCTGCGGGCCAGGTTTTCGATGGGGTCGTTGGACAAGGGGTAGCGACGGGACATGGGGGATCTCCTTGGAAGGGGGCTGAGGTGAGAATCAGGCAGCAGCGTGGTCGGATGCGGTGGTCACCGCCCGGGGCGCCCTGGCCAAGCACCACAGGCGGGCCGAACGGGCGATGAACAGGCCGTTGAACACGCCGTAGAGTGCGGCGATCTCCAGGTCGAAGGTGGCGTCGTGCGCCAGAGCGGGCTGCATGGCCATTTCGATGCCGACCAGGTACTTGGTCAAAAAGATGCCCAGGATCAGCAGCAGGGGCAGCGGGCTGCCGGGGATGTGAAAGCTGCGCGAGGCGGCCAGGTAGCGGGTGCCGGTCGGAGGGGTGGGCCACAGCGCCAGGGTGAGGGTGGCCACGACGGCGGCAGCAGCCATCCAGGCGGCCAGGGCGCCCAGCACCTGGCCGGAGCTGCCGAAGGCCGACACCAGTCCGTAGACCGAGAACAGGGTCATGGCCACGGGCATCACGGCCACGCGGGTCAGGCTGGCGGTGCGGGCCACGAGCTGGCTGCCGCCCAGGGCGAGGAGCCCGGCGAGCAGGCCCCAGACCCAGGTGGGGGTCTTCTGCAGCACGGTGCCAAGCGCTTCGGGATGGTGGATGAGAAGGTCGATGATCATGGTGAGATGCTCCTGTGATGGGGAAAAATTTCGTATCGATGGGAGGGAGGGGCGTTCAGGCGAGGCCGACCTGGCTCCAGAGCCACTGGCCGAGCAGGCGGTTGGGCAGCAGGGTGAAAGCACCGGCCACGAGGCCCGAGCCGATGTAGGTGCCCTGCATGATCCGGCGGTGCGCCGTCACGTTGCCGCGCACGAGGAAGTGGAACGACAGGGCGATCAGGCCCAGGGTGATGGGGATCAGCAGGTGGATCAGGCCGAAGCCGCCCAGGCGCGGGCCCTTGTCGCCGCTGATGAACACGGCCGACAGGGCGACCGCCGCCATCAGCGTGACCCAGGCATAGCCGGCTGCGCGGTGCAGGCGCGGGCGCTGGGTACGGGTGCGACGGGCCCACACGGCCAGGGCGGCCAGCGCGGCGGCCATGTGGATGGCGATGACGGGGGTGATCTGCATGGTGGGCTCCTGGGGTCAGGTTTGAGCGATGGGCGTACTGTGCCGATCCCCTTGCGCGGCGACCACCGGCCTGCGATGAAATGCACGGGTGAGGGAGCGAAATGCCGCGGACCGGAGCAAAGTGCAGGTGTTTTGGCGCCGGCCGGGGACGGTCGGCAGGGATAATCGGCAGCTTTGCCGGCCCTGTGGGCCAAAAGGACGCACGCGTGGACCTCGTTTTGCTGGCCAAGGCCGCCCTGATGGGCGTGGTCGAAGGCCTGACCGAATTTCTCCCCATCTCCTCCACCGGCCACCTGATCCTGGCAGGCTCCCTGCTTGGCTTCGACGATGCCAAGGCCAAGGTCTTCGACATCGCCATCCAGACCGGCGCCATCTTCGCGGTCATCCTGGTCTACTGGCAGAAGATCCGTTCCACCCTGGTGGCGCTGCCGCGCGAGCGCAGCGCGCAGCGCCTGGTGCTCAACGTGCTCATCGGCTTTTTACCGGCGGTGGTGCTGGGCCTGCTGCTGGGCAAGGCCATCAAGGCGCACCTGTTCATCCCGGTGGTGGTGGCCAGCACCTTCATCCTGGGGGGCTTCGTCATCCTCTGGGCCGAAAAGCGCCCGCCGGGGGCCACCCGCATCCACGAGGTGGACGACATGGGCCCGCTCGATGCCCTCAAGGTGGGCCTGGTGCAGTGCCTGGCCATGGTGCCGGGCACCAGCCGCAGCGGCGCCACCATCATCGGTGGCATGCTGCTCGGGCTGTCGCGCAAGGCGGCCACCGATTTCTCGTTCTTCCTGGCCATGCCCACGCTGATCGGCGCCGGTGTGTACAGCCTGTACAAGGAGCGTGCGCTGCTGTCTGCAGCCGACATCCCGATGTTCGCCGTCGGGTTGGTGTTCTCGTTCTTCAGCGCCTGGCTGTGCGTGCGCTGGCTGCTGCGCTACATCAGTAGCCACAGCTTCGTGCCGTTTGCCTACTACCGCATCGTCTTCGGCATGGTGGTGTTGATCACGGCCTGGGGGGGGTGGGTGCGCTGGGCCGAGTAGCGGACTTGAGGGTATGTCGCAGCCATGGGCGGGCTGCGAAAGTGATAAGCTGTAACTTATGGTTGCGCTACCTGCCAGCGCGACCCTTGTTTTCGGCCTGCCAGTAGACGATCCTTGCCCCCGGGACTTTCTCCACATGACGCCAGACGAGCCAGAGATTCTGCCCCCACTCACCAGGCATACGGACTGGTCCCAGGAGGAGTTGCTCGATCTGATCACGCGCAGCGCGGGCGCCACCCTCGCCGCCGTGGACCGCAGCCTGCAGATGATCTATGTGAACGAGGAATATGCGCGCTGGTTCGGCAGCACGCCCGAGCGCCTCGTGGGCAAGACCCTGGTCGACCTGTATGGCGAACATGACTGCGCCCGCTTCATGCCTTTTGTAGAGCGCGTGCTCGGCGGCGAACGCGTGCAGTACCAGCGCCTGCTGCGCACCCCCTACGGGTTCGACGAATGGCGCACCATCTGCCTGACGCCCTGGCCAGCCCGCAACGGCGTCATCGATGGCTTCATCACCACGGCGCTCGACGTGCATGAACTGCAGGTCACCATGAATGCCCTGCGTGCGGCCAACCAGCGGCTGTCGTCGCACATGGAGAACAGCCCCCTGGCGGTGCTGGAGATGGACCAGGACCTGCGCCTGCTGCACTGCTCGCAGCGGGCGGTGCAACTGATGGGCTGGCTGCCGGTCGCGCACCTGGAGGGGCAGTCGCTCACGCAACTGCTGGGCCACACGTCCGACGAAGGCCTGCACCTGGCCCTGCAGCGGCTGCAACAGGGCCAGGAGGCACAGAACCGCGCCGAAACCTCCTTCGTCCGCCACGATGGTTCCGAAGTGCACTGTGAGTGGTTCAACTCCGCGCTGACCGATGCCGAAGGCCGCGTGACCTCCATCATGGCCCTGGTACAGGATGTCTCGGCCAAGATCCAGATTGCACGCCAGCAGCACTACCAGGCCAACCACGATTCACTGACCGGGTTGTACAACCGCGCAGCGTTCCACAGCCGTCTCGAACAGTCGCTGGCCCAGGTGCGCCAGAACGCGGGTTCGGTGGCACTGCTGTTCATCGATCTCGATGGTTTCAAGCGCGTCAACGACACGGAAGGCCACCATGCAGGGGACGAGGTGTTGCGCACCGTCGCCCAGCGGCTTTCCTCCACGGTGCGGGCGGGCGACACCATCGCCCGCCTGGGGGGCGACGAGTTCCTGGTCATGCTGGACCGCGAGGTCACGCGCGACGTGACCGACGCCATCGGCCAGCGCATCATCCACGCGCTGCATGAACCCATGTGGGTAGAAGAGCGCGCGCTGTACGTCGGCGCCAGCATCGGCGTAGCGATGCATCCCCCGCTCGAAGGCGAGACCGATGCCCTCATGAACCGCGCCGACCAGGCCATGTATGCGGCCAAGCGCGCCGGCAAGGGGCGGCTGCACTACGCTGAGCGCGCATTGCAGCAAACGTGATGAGCCCGCCCTTGCAGGGGGCAGATGCCCGCTGTAAGGGCATCCCGGGCGTTATTCAGCGGGCAGGCGAATGCTCTGCTGGTATTTGAAGAAGTTGGTCGGGTCGTACTGCTTCTTGGCCTGCTGCAAGGTGGGGTAGGCCGGGCCGAAATAGGCGTCTTCGAAATCCTGCAGGCTGGCATCGGGGTAGTTCTGGTACACATGCCCGTTCAGGAAGGGCTGCACCAGCTTCATGAAGCCGGCCAGCCAGGCCTCCGTCTGCGCACGCTCCGCGGGGTTGCGCCAGAACACGTCCACCACCAGGTCAGCATCCACGCGGCGGTGGATGAAGGCGCTGGCCTCGATGGGGTAGCGGTTGATGGCGCCGCCATAGGGCTCCAGGTAGGCCAGCGACCACTGGTTGGGCGAGGTCAGGAAGTAGTCGATGATGGACTGCCAGTCCGCCGGCGTGAGCGGGCGGCTGATGTAGCCCGAAGCCTTGCTTTCGGCAATGCCATCGGGCAGGTTGTCGGGCAGCGAATAGGGGTGGTCTTCGAGCCAGACGTTCATGTCCGGGTAGGTGCCGGTCTTGTCCACCAGCAGCTGCGCGCTGGGGATGGCCATGAGCGGGGCAATCGCCTGCAGACCGGCCTCGCGCGTGCCGCAGAACATGCCCTGCACCATGGCCACCGGTTTGCCGCCGTAGTAGCCCAGGTTCATCATGTAGCCGAGCGCATCGGGTGCGCCGCTTTGCATGTAGCGCTGCTGCATCATGGTCAGCACGCTGGCGGCCTGGGACATGTCCCAGCCGATGGACCAGGCCCACACCGTGTCCAGCGGAACCATGCTGTAGGTGACCTGCAGCAGCACGCCGAAGTTGCCGCCCGTGCCTCCGCGCATGGACCAGTACAGCAGCGGGTTTTCACTTTCGCTGGCCGTCACGATGCTGCCGTCGGCCAGCGCCACGCGCAGCGACTCCACCAGGTCGCTCTGGATGCCGTAGCGCCGCGAGGTGTAGCCGTAGCCCCCACCCTGCACGAAGCCGCCCACGCACACGCTGCCGCAGGCGCCGGTGGGCACGTGCCAGCCGGTGTGGTTCATGGCCCCGTTGAAGTGGTCGAAGTCGGTGCCTGGCCGCACGTACACGCGCTGGTTCGGCGGGTCCAGCACCACGCCCTGGATATCGCTCAGGTCGATCACCATGCCATTGTTGACCGAGTAACCGGCCGTGCTGTGCCCGCCGCAGCGCACGGCCACCGGCACCTTGTACCTGCGCGCCACGGCCAGGCATTCGAGCACGTCGTTCTCGACCGCGCAGTAGACGATGATCTGGGGAAACGACTGGAAGGCGGGGTTGGACTCCTGGCGGTCCTTGTCGTAGCTGGGGCTCGATGGCAGCACCACTCGGCCCACGAGCATGTGCTCCAGATGGGCCAGCGATTCCAGTGCGATCGCGGTTTCGGAGGTCTCGCCGGTGACCCCCGCCGCATCGGCTGCCGAGGCGGCAAGGGCATGGAATTGCGCGACACGCGCAGCTTTGGCAATGCGGGCGGGACTTTTGCGATGGGCCATGGCACAGGATCCGTTGGGAAGTTGCGAGGACTCCTGTGTAACGGAACCCACACCGTTTGACCAGCAATGGATTCCCCAGGTAGCACCTGTCCCCGTGCGGCCGCCTATGCGGATGAAAGGGCCAGGTCGCCGGTGTTGCGCCGCAGGCAGAACTTGCCGCTCTGCTTGCCGCTGTACATGGCCGCGTCCGCGAGCTTGAGCAGGCCTGCGGCGTCGCTGCTGTCGTCGGGGGCGATGGCATAGCCGACGGTCAGGCCCACGTGGACCTGGATGCTCCCGAGCGAGAAGGGCAGGCGAAAGGCGTCGAGCAGCTTGAGCCCCAGTTCGTGTGCCTGCTGGGTGCTGGACATGTGGCCGGCCATCACCACGAATTCGTCGCCGCCCAGGCGCGCCACCACGTCGCTTTGCCGCACATGGCCCTGCAGTCGGCGGGTGACGGCCACCAGCAGTTCGTCGCCGATATCGTGGCCATGCTGGTCGTTCACGGGCTTGAAGCCATCGAGGTCCATCATGTAGACGGCCAGCAAGTCGCTCTTGCTGCAGCGGGGCAGGGCGGCGGCCAGGGCCATGTTCAGCCCCCGGCGGTTGGGCAGGCCGGTGAGCGGGTCGGTGTGGGCCAGCGAGTGCATGGCATCGCGCTCGCGGTTGGCATGCAGGGCCTCCAACTGCAGGGCGTGCGTGCGCAGGCCCAGCACGCGCATGAACAGCAGCATGTCGATGGTGGCGCCGAACTGGAAGGAGTGCAGCGTCCAGAAATTGACCGGCACCCAGCCGTTGATGACGCCGATCATGACGGCCGTGGTCACGAAATAGATCAGCCAGGCCGCCAGCAGGCTGGTGCCCACCCCGTCGCCTGCGATGGCCTTGCGCACCGCGCCCGGGATGCCCATGAGCGCGGGCACCAGGCCCAGGATGCTCACGATGGCGGCGATGGCGCGCGTGCTCAGCACGTCCAGGCTGTAGGCCAGGCCCAGCAGCACGCACAGCGCGGCGCCGCAGCGCATGGCGCGCAGGAAGCGGCTATTGGGCCGGTCCCCGGCCAGTGCCTGGCTGATGAACAGGAAGGAGCCACAGGTCGCCAGCAGGGCCGACAGCCCGGCCGCATGCTCGGTGAACCACAGGCTGTTGCTCCACAGGTACTGCCGGCCGATGCCGAACAGGTGCAGCGAGAACATCAGGCTGCCGGTGATCAGCAGCGCGTAGAAGATGAACAGCGGCTCGCGCAGGCTGGTCCACTGGGCCAGGCTGTAGATCAGCAGGCACAGCGCCAGGCCCGTGAGCACGCCCTGCAGCATCTGCTCGTCCACCGCCGTGGCGAGCATGGCCGACGATTTGTTGAGCGTGATCGGCAGGATCATGGCCGCCCGTGTTTCCACGCGCATCAGCAGTTCGTACTGATGGCCGGGCAGAAATTCGAGCGCCACCGCATGCGAGCGGCTTTGCAGGGGGCGCTCCGAATACGGCTGCAGGCTGCCCAGCACGACGTGCTTCGTCACATGGCCGGCGCTGAGCACGTAGACGTCGATGCGGTTGAGGTCCGGGTGGTTGACGTCCAGTGTCCAGCGCCCGTCGGAGGTGAGGTGCACCAGCAGCGGGGCGCGCAGCCAGATGGCGTCCGAGCGCACGCCCAGCGTGGCGCCCTTGGATGGGGGCACCACGAAATCACCCGCACGCGCCAGCACTTCTTCCAGTCCCAGCCTGAGCGTGGGGTCGGAGAGCATGGTGACTGCGGACCACAGTTCCACGGATGCCTTGCTGTCGTGCAGCACCAGGGGCTCTGCCGAATGGGCCTTGCCGGCGCCCGCCAGCAGGCCCAGCAGCAGCCAGGCCGCCATCAGCCAGAACCTGCGCAATGCAGGCAGTTGGCAGGCGGTGGGGTGGCGTACGACGGCTTGCATGGTCAGGATGCGAGTGCCATGGGGCCATCACCGCGCAGCAGGCAGTGCTTGCCGGTCTGCTTGCCCTTGTACATGGCGGCGTCGGCCTTGTTGATGAGCTCGCGCACGTCCTTGCCGTCGAAGGGGGCCAGCACGTAGCCGATGGTCAGGCCCACGCCCACGCGCAGGTTGCGCAGCGTGAACGGCTCCCTGAAGGCCTGCAGCAGGCCTTCGCCGATCTCCCGCGCCTGCTCGGGCCGGGTGAGCTCGGTGGCCAGGATGATGAATTCATCGCCACCGGGGCGCGCCACCATGTCAGTCTGGCGCCGCATGTTGTTCTGCAGCCGCTGGCCTACCGCCACCAGCAGGTCGTCGCCCACATCATGGCCATGCGTGTCGTTGACGGGCTTGAAGCCGTCCAGGTCCAGCAGGAACACCGCCACCATGCGCTGGGGTGTGCACTGCTCCAGCGCCGATTTCAGCGCGATCTGCATGCCACGGCGGTTGGGCAGGCCCGTGAGCGGATCGGTGTGGGCCAGCGAGCGCATGGCATCGCGCTCGCGCAGCGCCTCGAGCGTGGCCTTGCGCAATGCCTCCGAGCGCAGCCCCAGCACGCGCAGGAAGAGCAGCATGTCCACCGTGGCACCGAACTGGAAGGCATGCAGGGTCCAGAAGTTTGCGGGCACCAGGCCTTGGCTCAGCGCACCGATAGTGCCGGCACCGACGGCATACACGGTCCAGGCCACTAGCAGCGTACCGCCCACAGGGTCGCCGCGGCGCGTCTGGCGCAGTGCAGCAGGAATGCTCAGCACCGTGGGCAGCAGGCCGAACAGGGTCATATAGACGTTCGCCGCCCGCACACTCAGCAGGTCGAGGAGGAAGGCCAGGCACACAAGGGTTGTGATCACGGCGCAGCCCTGCATGGTGCGCGCATACCGGCCTTGCGGTGCGTCGCTCGCCAGCGCATGGCCCAGGAAGAGGAAAGAGCCCGCCAGCGCCAGCAACCCCGCGATGATGGCCGAGTGCCCCTCCATCCAGGCATTGCCAGGCCACAGGAACTGCACGCCGATGCCGAAGAACTGCAGGGAGAACGTCGCGCTGCCGAAAACCACCAGCGCGTAGTAGGCGAACAGGCGGTCACGCTGCCCTACCCACTGCAGCAGGCTGTACAGCAGCAGCCAGAAGGCGAGCCCGTTGAGCAGGCCTTGCAGCATCTGCTCGCGCAGTGCCAATTTCAGCCTGTGGGGCATTTCGCTGACCGTGATGGGAAGAGTCATGGGCCCCAGGGTGCGCACGCGGATCAGGACGTCGTAGCGCTGCCCCGGCTGCAAGTCGAGTGCCATGGCCGGAGTCCGGCTGGCGCCGGCTTCCTTGCCAGGCGCGCGTTGGTAGCCCTGCAAGGAGTGCTGTAGCACTTCGCCGTCCCGGGCCAGGTAAAAGTCCACCTCCAGCAGGGAGCTGTAATCGATGTTGACGATCCACTGGTTAGAGAAGGTGGCGGGCGTGACCATGGGGAAATGCAGCCACATGGCCTCCTGTCGCAGGCCCAGCGCGCCGCCGCGGCGGGCCGGCTCATCGAACCGGTCGATCCTCCCCAGCATGTCGTGGACCGTGAGCTCACGCGAGGCATCGGCTTGCACTGTGATCACCTTCCAGGCGTCCAGGCTCTGGGTGCCGGGGCCGAGTACGAGCGGGGTGGCCGCGTGCACGGGCAGTGTCGGGAGCATGAGCAGACACAGCGCGGCCACGCAGGCCATCGCAGCGCGGCGGGCCATCGAACGCATGAACCAGTGCAGCACACTCATTGATGGTTCGCAGTGGTGGTCAGTTGCCCAGGGTCTGCCTTCCACCATTGGGGTGGCGCTGGCAGCCGGTGCCAGGCATCGGCAATGCAAAGGGACGAGGCGCTGGACATGGTGGTCAGGGGGCAGGGCGCAAGCTCGGTGGCGGCAGGCCTGTAGGGCCGTTTGGTAGGCGGTGGTTGCCCAGTATGCCTTCGGAAGGCGGGATGCGTGCACAACGCGTGCCGAGCAGGGGGGCGGGGCTTGGCTGGCGCATGGGGTCAGGCCGGCAGCGCTACGCTGGCTTCGTTGCGGACGAGGCAGTGCTTGCCGCTTTGCTTGCCCTTGTACATGGCGGCGTCGGCCAGGCGGATCAGCTCCCGGGGCTCGGCGGCGTCGATGGGGGCCAGGGCATAGCCGATGGTCAGGCCCACGTGCATCTGCAGGTGGCTCATCACGAAAGGTTCCCGGAAGGAGTGCAGCAGTGCGTTGCCCAGGTCCTCGGCCTGCTCGGGGCGGACCAAGTCAGCCGCCATGATGATGAATTCGTCGCCGCCCAGGCGCGCGACAACGTCCGTCTTGCGCCTCACATGGTCCTGCAGCCGGTGGCCCACGGCCACCAGCAGATCGTCGCCGACATCATGGCCGTGCATGTCGTTGATGGGCTTGAAGCCATCGAGGTCCAGCAGATACACCGCCACCAGCCGGTTGGGGGCGCACAGGGAGATGGCCGAGTTCAAGGCCAGTTGCAGGCCGCGCCGATTGGGCAGACCGGTGAGCGCGTCGGTGTAAGCCAGGGCGCGCATGGCATCGCGCTCGCGCAACGCATCGTCGGTGGCTTGGCGCAGGGCCTCCGAGCGCAGTGCCAGCACACGCAGAAAGAGCAGCATGTCCACTGTGGCCCCGATCTGGAAGGAGTGCAGGGTCCAGAACGACAGTCGGGCCCAGCCTTGAACTAGGCCCACCATCACAGCCGCCGCAACGAAGTAGGCGATCCAGGCGGCCAGCAGCGTGGCGCTCACGGTGTCTCCCTGGCGCACCCTCTTCAGGGCCAGCGGCAGGCTGATGAGCGAGGGTAGCGGGCCGAAGATGCTCAGGAAGGCCGTGGCCTGCCGGGTGTCGATCAGGTCGGCGAGGAAAGCGATGCCCACCAGGCCGCACAGTGCGCCGCCCCCCTGCATGATCCGCAGGAAACGGCTTTGCGGATTGTCCCCCGCCAGGGCGTAGCCCATGAACAGGAAAGAGGCCCCCAGGGCTAAAAGCCCCGCAGCGCTGGCGGCGTGGACCTCCATCCATTGGTTGTCGCTCCACAGGAACTGGCTGCCGATGCCGAAGAACTGGAGCGAAAAGCCTGCGCTGCCGATGACCAGCAGGGCGTAGAAAAGGAACAGCTTCTCGCGCTGGCTGGCCCACTGGGTCAGGCTGTAGACCATCAGGCACAGGGCCAGGCCGGCCAGCAGGCCCTGCAACATCTGCTCGCGCAGGGCCAGCGGCAGCAGCACCGGCGCCTTGCTGATGGACATGGGCAGGATCATGGCGCCACCGGTGCGGACCCGCACCAGCAGCCCATACGGCTGGCCCGGCTGCAGGTCCAGCATCATCGAGTGCGTGCGCCCGCGCAGCGGCCGTTCGGAGAAGGGGCGCAGGTTGCCCAGCAAGGCCTTCTGCACCACCGCACCGCCCTGCGTCAGGTAGAAGTCCACCTCGTTCAGCACGGGGTAGTCGATGTTCACGATCCAGGGATGGCCCGGTGCCTGCGCCACCGCCAGGGGAACATGCAGCCACACCGCATCCTGGCGCACGCCCAGCGTGCCGGCGGCCCCCCGGGGCGCTTCGAACTCCGGCAGGCGCGCCAGCACCTCCTGCGCCGTGAGCTGCCGGGTGGGGTCTGAGAGCAGGGCCATGTGCGGCCACAGGTCGCTGCTGGGGATGCCCTCCTGCAACACCAGTGCAGGGGCCGCAGCCTGGGCGCTCAACGCAAGCGGGGCCAGCAGCAGCAAGGCCAGCCATGCCAGCACCAGGCGGCACCACCGCGCGCCAGCGGCCCGCCACCCGTGTGGACGCGGTTGCCGGGAGGCTGGCATGGTGGGGCCGCAGCGGTTCACTATGCCGCGTCCTCGGCGGTGTTGGAGAGGTTCACGCTCCAGCTGCCGCGCTTGGTGAAACGGTCCTCGATGCGGTTGATCCACTTGGGCGCATTGGGGTCGTCGCTCCAGTTGTGCACCACACCGTCCACCTGGTTGAGCAGCTCGCTGGGCAATTGCAACGGCCGGGTCTGGCTCATCAGCACGCGGCTCATGAAGTGGTAGCCCAGTATGCGCGTGAGCGTGCGCACGATGGAAAAGCGCGGCAACACCAGGCGCAGCACCCAGTCGATGACCCGGGCCACCAGCAGCACGCCCCAGAACAGCAATGCCGACGACCAGGGAACGCTCTGCGTGAGCCCCAGGTCGCCCGCCGTGGCGCGCCCGCACAGAAAGCGGGTCATCAGCTGCGGAAAGGGCTTGGCGATGTCCCAGGGGATGGAGTTGGCCATGGTGGCCATGAGCGCCTGGCCCAGGCCTGGGCGGGGATCGGGCGTCACCGGCTCGGCGCGGCCGCGGGCCTGCATGCGGGCCATCAGCTCCTTGCCCTGGTCCATGGTCTCGACCATCAGCCCGCGCTCGATGCCCAGGATGTGGCCGACCACGTTCCAGGCGTGCAGGTAGGCCTCCTCGTCGCGTGGCGGCAGGCCGATGCCCAGTCGGCGCATGCTGCGCAGGAACACATAGCCGAAGGTGAGCAGCGTGTAGGCCAGCTCTTCCTGGTTGCAGGGCAGGCCGTCGTGGGCCAGGTCCCAGCCGCGCGCGAACAGCGCCTGGTACATCGTGGGCTTGGTCGGCAGGCCCGGCAGTTGGCCAAGCGTGCCTGCGCCGACGATGTTCACCTGCGCCAGCAGGTCCTTCACGGCCGTCTGTGGTGCGCCGCGCATGATCAGGTTGCGGATGGTGGCGTGGATAAGCCGCACCTTGAGGATCTGCGCCACGCCTGCGCCGTCGTCGCTGGTCAGGCCGCCATGCATCATCACCGGGAAGATCATGGCGGCGGTGGAGCGGATGCGGTACTCGGTGTGCTGTTCCAGCTGGCCGGCGGTGTGCAGCACGCTGGAGAGATCGGGAATCACATAGCACTCGGGCAGGCTGGCGCAGAACAGCAGGATGCACGACAGCGCGCCGTGGTCGAAGAACAGCTTCTCTGCGCGCTTGATCTTCTCCTTGTCCGCCCAGTCGGGCAGCGCCTGGCCGGCGGCGAGGTAACCCTGCAGGGCGGCGGCTATCGCCTCGTTCGTGCCTGCGGGGGCCTGCCAGCCGTCAATGCTGGCGTTGGTGGTCCAGGTGACAAACAATTCGTTGACGGCGCTGATACGTACCCACTGGGTTGCATTTTTGTCGGGGATGCCCGGTGGCCAGGGGCCCAGGATGTCGTCGATGGTGCCATCGGCCAGCGGGTCCGCATGCCGCTGCATGGAGGCCAGGGCCGCATCCGAGATGGCGGGCGTGCTGTGGTCGTTCATCGTGCGGCTTTCAACTGGTTGCGCCAGCGCTGCAGGCCGCCCAGGGCGCACAGCAGCGGTATGCCCATGGCAAACGGAGCGATGGATTTGATCTCTACCGGGTGGCCCAGGAAGACCTGGAACACGATGCCGGCGCTGTAGATGCCCAGCGGCACGGTGGCGTGGCGCGGCAGGAAGTTGACCGAGCCCGCCTTGAGCGGCATCTTGCGCGTGGAAAAGCGGAAGGCGCACAGAATGCAGAAGCTCACGAAGACCCAGCCGAAGAAGCCCTGCACGGTCTCGCCGAACCAGGCGCCGTCGGTCTTGGTCATGATCCAGGCCTTGAGCACGTACACCAGGTAGGGGTCGGCACCCAGATCGAAGGCCGTGACGATCATGGCCGCCAGGAATGACAGGAACAGCGCATTGCCCACCCCGGGCGCGCCGTCCACCGGTGCCTGCCAGACGATGAGGTTGCTGATCACATAGCCCGCATAGGTCAGCGCGAACCACATCATCGGGATGACCACAGGCACGCCTACGAAGCGCAGGCCCAGCACGTCGGTGTAGGTGTAGCTGCCGAAGAACCAGCCATGGGTGCTGCCCATCTGCTCGGCAAACCAGCCCAGGGAGACGGAAATCACCAGAAAGTGCAGCGCGGCCGCAGCGCCCAGCAAACGGGCGGCACTGGCCCAGGTGGCGGCGAACATCAGCACCGAGGCGATGGCGATGGCCAGGGTGACGCCTTTACCGGGCCCTATTGAGGTGTAGATCAGGTAGCCGGATACCAGCGCGAAGATCAGCACTGGCAGACGGACGGTCAGTGAATTGGAAGCAGGCATGAAACGTGTACACGCTGTTACAAAACCCCAGTGTAGGGGATTGTTGCGACAGATCCCCCGCTTTTTTGTCCTGAGAATCCGCCAACAGCGCGCTTTTCCCCCTCTATTTTTCGGTTCACCATTGTGGCGTCAATTGCGCGCACCCGTGAATAGACCGGAAGGATTAGGAACGCACCCCATTCAGGGGACGCTCCATGTGCAAAAAGTCCCGGCTCCCGGCTGTGCAGGAGGCCGGTACAGCGGCTTAGCCGTGTGCGACCACGGCGGCCAGATTCAGCAGCGAGGCCTCGATGGCGGCGGCTGTGGCCAGGGGTTGTTCCATGGGAAAGAGGTGGCTGCCGTCGAGCATCATGGTGCGGCCTTCGGTCACGCGCAGCGTCATGGCCATGCCCACCTGCTTCATTTCTTCGGAATCGCGCCCGCCGATGAAGGCGGCGGGGCACTGCAGCGGGTGCCGGCTCAGCAAGCGGCCCAGGTTGTGGGGCAGGGTGTTGTAGATGGCGGTCTCCACCGCGCGGTCGAAACCCAGCACGCGCTTGCCGTCCTGGTCGGCCAGGCCGTGGGTGATGTAGTCCTGCAGTACCTCGGGGTGCCAGCGCGCAAAGGCCTTCTTGCGGCGAAAGTGCTCCAGCGCTTCGTCGCTGCTGGCCCAGGAAAAGCGCCGCTGGCGGCTGACCTTGCCGGGCGAGATGGAGCCCACCACCTGGGTGCGCTTGGCCACGTCCAGCGCATTGGCGCGCCAGCCGCCGATCAGCGGCGAGTCGATCAGCAGCACGCCGCGCACCAGGTGCGGGTGGCGCGCCGCCGCCATCACGCTCAGAAAACCGCCCAGCGAATGCCCCACCAAAAAGACCGGCTCCCCCAGGCGCTCCACCTGCTGGCCCGCAAAATCCGCCAGGTGCTGCACCAGGTGCGGCCAGTTGTTGGAGACCGGGTACTCGGACTCATGTCCGTACCGCTCCACCGCGCTGATGTCGAAGCCGCGCTGGCGCAGGAGCTTGAAGAGAAGGCGGTAGGTGCCCGCAGGGAAACTGTTGGCGTGCGAGAAGACGATAGGGAGCATAGAGGGGGGAACGGGAGGGGGGCACGGCGGCAGGCGCGCCCGGCACGCAGAAGGTGGGAATGGATCCGACGTGCCCGAGCAGGTTGCGAAAACGCGTTCGATCTAGGCGCAAAGCACAGCCATAGCTCGGGCTATGGCGCGCATTTGCAACGACGAGCGGGCGTTTTTTCGCAGCATGAGCGGGTATGGCGGATTCGTTCTCACCTTCTCAGATGAGCTTGTCCAAGTGGTTGGTGATCTTCTTGAGCGCCTTGCTGCGCGACGGGTTCACCATGATGGGCACGGTCGTGTCGCCACCGCCCCAGGCCGGGTCCTCGATGCTGTCGAACACCTCACGCAGCTTCTGCCCCCAGTTGTCGTGCAGCATGCGGAAATAGGGGTTGTGCTCGTCGATGCAGATGATCTTGTCGGTGGCGAAGCGGTCCACCTCGTACACCACCAGATCGAGCGGCAGGCCCACCGAGAGGTTGGACTTGAGCGTGCTGTCCATGGACACCAGGGCGCATTTGGCGGCCTCGTCCAGCGGGGTTTCGGGTGTGAGCACGCGGTCCAGCACGGGCTTGCCGTATTTGGACTCGCCGACCTGGAAGTAGGGCGTCTCGGACGTGGCCTCGATGAAGTTGCCGGCCGAGTACACCTGGAACAGGCGCATGCCCTCGCCCTTGATCTGGCCGCCGAAGACCATGGACACGTTGAAGTCCACACCCGAGCGCTTGAGCGCTGCGCCATCGCGCTCGTGCACATGGCGCACGGCGGCACCCAGCACGCGCGCGGCGTCGAACATGCTCTTGGCGTTCCAGATGGTGATGGGTTCTTCCTCGTCGCGGTCGATGATCTGCTCGGTCTGCAGGATTTCACGCACCGATTGCGAGATGGACAGGTTGCCCGCGGACAGCAGCACCATGAAGCGGTCGCCCGCCTTCTCGTACAGCATCATCTTGCGAAACGAGCTGATCTGGTCCAGGCCCGCATTGGTGCGGGAATCGGACAGGAAAACCAGCCCGGCATTGAGTTTGATGGCGACGCAATACGTCATGGAGGCTTAGGTCGGCAAAAAGGAAGCATTGTGGGGCGCCAATCGACGGAGCGAGGGGCTTGGCTAGGCTCTTAGGCCCTGCAGTGTGCACCAGCCTGGGCATCGGCGCTGCCGGGGCGTTTCAAAAACAATAGCTAAAGTGCCAGGCGGCGCAGTGGCAACCCCCGATTTTATGGCCAATCCGCCGCGAAGCACTTTCCCCAGGCGACGCCATTGCCCACAGGACACAAAATCTGACATCCCCACGGCGTGTTGGCTGACGTGAATTCGCGCCGCCATGCTTACCATCGTTCACAACTCATACCTGAAGGCGGTACCTTGTTCCAATTTCCTACCCTTGCAAGGCCTGCGCTCGTGCCGCGCTGCATTCTGGTGGCTGCGGCCATTGCGCTGACCGCCTGCGGTGGCGGTGACAACAAAAGCGATGGTGACGCCACGGTGCCGCCGCCGATCGCTGCGGCAGGCGACCTCAAATCGGCTGCGCTGCTGAACACCATCACCCCGGCCCAGATCACCGAGGCGCTCGCCAAGGACGCCTCCAAGGTGCAGGGCATCGTGCCGCGCTACTCCGTCACCTCCTACCGGCTGGAGTACCTGACCTCCGACGCCCAGGGGCGGGAGGTGCGCGCATCGGGCCTGGTCAGTGTGCCCGTCAAGGCGCTGGGCGCCAAAAGCCCGGTGCTGGGCTACCAGCACGGCACCATCTTCACGAGCGCCGAAGCCCCCAGCAACAACGCGGTGGGTTCCGAGGTCGCGGTGGTGATGGCTTCCCTGGGCTACATCGTCGTGGCGCCGGACTATGTGGGCTACGGCGTTTCCAAGGGCGTGGCGCATCCTTACCTGCTCTCGGGCCCCACGGCGGCGGCCACGCTGGACATGCTGACGGCAGCGCGCACCTGGCGCAGCCAGGGCAATGCGGCCGACAACGGCCAGCTGTTCCTCACCGGCTACTCCGAAGGCGGCTACGCCACCATGGCGGCCCACCGCACCTTGCAGGCCGGCACGGCGCCCGAGCGCCAGGCCCTGCGCATGGTGGTGGTGGGGGCTGGGCCCTACAACGTGCAGGCCACGCTCGATGGCTTGGTGAACGTGGTGCGCGATCGCGAGCCTGTGCTCGGCGCGCTGATCAACCCCGGCTTCCTGCGCTACCTGGGCGGCAGCGTGCAGCGCGAGGTGCGCCGCGCCCTGCTGAAAGCCCTGCTGCCCGATGAGGCCGACGTGACCTTCGACAACCAGTTCATCGACAACTTCCTGGCCGACGACGTGCAGGCCGTGGCGCGCGTGAGCAGCGTGCACGACTGGAAGCCGCAGGTGCCCGTGCGCCTGTACCACGGCCGCGACGACATCACCGTGCCCTATGGCAGCTCGGTCACCACGCTGCAGGCCATGCGCGCCCAGGGCGCCGGCGACCTCGTGACCCTGACTGACTGCACCGCCGTGCCCTCCAGCCACATCGGCTGCGTGCCGCCGTTCATCAACTTCATGCTGGGCCAGCTGGCGCCTCTGGCACAGGATCTTTGATCCCCCCACGGGTGCCGCCTCGGGGTGGGGCGGCATCCGTACTGCCAGCGATAGCGCGCGATCTTCAGCCCTCGTCGCCCGCAGGCGCTTCGCCGAGCCGCGCGATCACCGCATCGAGCGTGGCGTACAGCTGCGCGATGAATTCCACGCCCATCTCTTCCTCCAGCGCGCGGTAGGTCGCCTCGATGGTGGGCGCGAGCTGCGCCGCCAATGCCTTGCCCTGCGGGGTGACCGACACCATCACCCGGCGCTGGTCATGCTCCAGCCGCTCGCGCAGCACCAGGCCCAGGTCCGCCATGCGTGCCAGGATGCCGGCCAGGCTCGGGCTGGACAGGCGGCAGATGTCGCCGATCTGGCGCGGCTCCAGCGGCCCGTGGTCGAGCAGGGCGCGCACCACGCGCCACTGCTGCTCGGTCAGTCCGACCGTGTGAAGAATGGGCCGAAAGCGCGCAAAGACGCTCTCGCGCGCCTGCAGGAACAAGAGCGGCAGGTTGCGATGGACCAGTTGCGCAGATGGGGAATCCATGGACATTGGGCGGAATCATCCTTGAAAGCGGTGGGGCGGGCCACCGCAGTTGCAGCAACCCTCAGTACAAACCCGGAGAAAAAGGAACAGGTGGGCGATTGACTTACTAGCATGTTAGTAAATAAACTACTCACATGTTAGCAATGTACCAGACCCCTTACGCCGCTCCGTGCCGGATGGAGTTCGACGTCGCGCCCTTTCGCCTGTCCGGCGCGGTCTATGGCGTGCTGCTCAACCACGCACCCGCCCTGGCTGCAATGGAGGCAGCCGCCAGCAAGCCGCCCTACAACGCAGCACCGCTCGCACCGGTCCTGTACATCAAGCCGCGCAACACGCTGGCCGGGCATGGCAATGCCATCGAGGTCCCGGCGGATGCGCCGGAGCTGGAGGTCGGTGCCTGCCTGGGCATCGTGATCGGCCACACCGCCTGCGGCGTGCCCGAGGGGCAGGCGATGCAGCATGTGGCCGGCTACACCATCGTGGGCGACATCAGTGTGCCGCACGATTCGTTCTACCGCCCCTCGGTCCGCTTCAAGGCGCGTGACGGCTTTTGCCCCATCGGCCCCCGCGTGGTGCCGCGCAGCGAGATCGACGACCCCGATGCGCTCGCGGTGCGGGTCCACGTCGACGGTGCACTGGTGCACCAGGCCACCACGGGCGAGCGCATTCGCCCTGTGGCGCGGCTGCTGGCCGAGGTCAGCGCCTTCATGACCCTCTCGCCCGGCGACGTGCTGCTGCTGGGCGCGTCGGCCGGGGCGCCGCGCGTGCGGGCCAGGCAGCGAACCCGTATCGAGATTGACGGCCTGGGCCAGCTCGACAACCATTTCGTTGCCGAAGGAGCTCTTCCATGAAGAAGGCCAGGGTTGCCTACGCAGGCGCCATCCATGAGGCCATGCCCCACGGAGAAAAGATCCGCCTGGCCGATGGCCGGGTGGTGGCAGAAGACGCCGTGGTCTGGCTGCCACCCTTCGAGGTGGGCACCATCATCGCGCTGGGCCTGAACTATGCCGACCACCTCAAGGAGCTGTCGGGCGAGCTGACCGTCACCGCCAAGGACGAGCCCCTGGTCTTCCTCAAGGGCGCGGGCACGCTGATCGGCCACCGCGGCCAGACGCGCCGCCCGGCAGGCGTGGCCTTCATGCACTACGAGTGCGAGCTGGCCGTGGTGATCGGCAAGACGGCGCGCAACGTACAGCGGGCCGACGCCTTGCAGCATGTGGCCGGCTACACCGTGTGCAACGACTACGCCATCCGCGACTACCTTGAGAACTGGTACCGCCCCAACCTGCGCGTGAAGAACCGCGACACCTGCACCGTGCTGGGCCCCTGGTTCGTGGATGCGGCGGACGTGCCCGATCCGCATGCCCTGACTCTGCGCACCCTGGTCAACGGCAAAGTGACCCAGCAGGGGCACACCGGCAACATGGTCAACGACATCCCCGAACTGATCGCTTACCTCAGCAGCTTCATGACCCTGCGCGCGGGCGACGTGATCCTCACGGGCACGCCCGAGGGCGTGGTCAACGTCAACGTGGGCGACGAGGTGGTGACCGAGATCGACGGTATCGGTCGTTTGGTGAACACCATCGTGGGCGATGAGGCTTTCGGGCTCTGAGCCCTGCAACTGACATTCTGGAGACTGATCCCATGCGCATAGAACACCTGATCGCCGGCAAGGCCGTGCCGGGCCGCGATTACTTCGAGACCGTCAACCCCGCCACCCAGGAGGTGCTGGCGGAGGTGGCCAGCGGCGGCGCGGCCGAGGTGAACGCCGCCGTGGCCGCCGCCAAAGACGCCTTCCCCGCCTGGGCCGGCCTGCCCGCGCCCGAGCGCGCCAAGCTGGTCCGCAAGCTCGGCGACCTGATCGCTGCCGAGGTACCGCAGATCGCGAACACCGAGACCCGCGACACCGGCCAGGTCATCGCCCAAACCGGCAAGGCGCTGATCCCGCGCGCCGCCGACAACTTCTACTACTTTGCAGAGATGTGCACCCGCGTGGACGGCCACACCTACCCCACGCCCACACACCTGAATTACACGCTGTTCCACCCCGTGGGCGTGTGCGCGCTGATCTCGCCGTGGAACGTGCCCTTCATGACCTCGACCTGGAAGGTGGCGCCAGCGCTGGCCTTCGGCAACACGGCGGTGCTCAAGATGAGCGAGCTGTCGCCGCTCACCGCTGCACGCCTGGGCGAGCTGGCGCTCGAAGCCGGCATCCCGGCCGGCGTGCTCAACGTGGTGCATGGCTTTGGCAAGGAGGCCGGCGAGCCGCTGTGCGTCCACCCCGATGTGCGCGCCATCTCGTTCACCGGCTCCACCGCCACGGGCAACCGCATCGTGCAGGCGGCCGGCCTCAAGAAGTTCAGCATGGAGCTGGGTGGCAAGAGCCCCTTCGTCATCTTCGATGATGCGGACCTGGACCGTGCGCTCGATGCCGCCATCTTCATGATCTTCTCGAACAACGGCGAGCGCTGCACTGCGGGCTCGCGCATCCTGGTGCAGAAGTCGATCTACGCCGACTTCGCCGAGAAGTTCGCGGCGCGTGCCCGCCGCATCGTGGTGGGCGATCCGCTCGACGAGAAGACCACCATCGGCCCCATGATCAGCCCGGCCCACCTGGCCAAGGTGCGCAGCTACATCGAGCTGGGCCCCAAGGAAGGCGCCACCCTGCTGTGCGGCGGGCTGGAGGCGCCGGACCTGCCGGCCCATTTGAAGAAGGGCAACTTCGTGCAGCCCACCGTGTTCGCCGACGTGGACAACCGCATGAAGATCGCGCAGGAGGAGATCTTCGGCCCCGTGGCCTGCCTGATCCCGTTTGCGGACGAGGCCGAGGCCATCCGCCTGGCCAATGACACGCAGTACGGCCTGTCGAGCTACGTGTGGACCGAGAACATCGGCCGCGCCCACCGCGTGGCCGCAGGCATCGAGGCCGGCATGTGCTTCGTCAACAGCCAGAACGTGCGTGACCTGCGCCAGCCCTTTGGTGGCACCAAGGGCAGCGGCACGGGGCGCGAGGGCGGCACCTGGAGCTACGAGGTGTTCCTGGAGCCCAAGAACGTCGCTGTCTCGCTGGGCAACCACCACATTCCACACTGGGGAGTCTGAGCATGGGCAAACTCGCACTGGCGGCCAAGATCACACACGTGCCGTCCATGTACCTGAGCGAGCTCGATGGCCCGCGCAAGGGTTTTCGCCAAGCGGCCATCGACGGCCATGTGGAGATCGGCCGGCGCTGCCGCGAGCTGGGAGTGGACACCATCGTCGTGTTCGACACGCACTGGCTGGTGAACGCCAATTACCACATCAACTGCGCACCGCGCTTCGAGGGCGTGTACACCAGCAACGAGCTGCCGCACTTCATCAGCAACCTCCCGTACGCCTTCCCGGGCAACCCCGAGCTGGGCCACCTGCTGGCCCAGGCCTGCTGCGCGCAGGGCGTGGAGACGCTGGCCCACCCCGCGACCACGCTGGCGCCCGAGTACGGCACCCTGGTGCCCATGCGCTACATGAATGCGGACCAGCACTTCAAGGTGGTCTCGGTCTCGGCCCTGTGCCAGGTGCATTACCTCAACGACAGCGCGCGCCTGGGCTGGGCCATGCGCCAGGCCATCGAGGAGCAGTACGAGGGCACCGTGGCCATCCTGGCCAGCGGCAGCCTGAGCCACCGCTTCGCGCAGAACGGCACGGCGCCCGAGTTCGCCACGAAGATCTGGAGCCCGTTTCTGGAGACGCTGGACCACCGCGTGGTCCAGATGTGGGAGGCGGGCGACTGGGTCACCTTCTGCGCCATGCTGCCCGAATACGCGGCCAAGGGCCATGGCGAGGGCTTCATGCACGACACGGCCATGCTGATCGGTGCCCTCGGCTGGTCGGACTACGCGGGCCGCGCCGAGGTGCTCACGCCGTACTTCGGCGCTTCGGGCACGGGGCAGATCAATGCCGTGTTCCCGGTCACGCCGCAGACGGGTGCGGCGGTGCCAGGGCCCCAGGCATCGGGCCAGCAGCCATCGGCCAGCCGGCTGTGAGGAGCGCGCCATGCCCCACCTGGTGATCCTCTACACCCCTGACCTGGACCGGCCCGTCGCGCAGGGCGGCAGCGACATGACCGCGCTGTGCCGTGCCCTGGCAGGCGCCATGCGCCAGCAGATGGACGAGGCGGGCAAGCCCGTCTTCCCCACCGGCGGCATCCGCGTGCTGGCCTACCCGGCCGCGCACCATGCGGTGGCCGATGACGGCGATGCCGCACCTGCCGGTGGTCCCTCGCCGGGCTACGGCTTTGTCTACCTCCACCTGCGCATGGGCCGGGGCCGCAGCGCCACCACGCACCAGGCGGTGGGCCAGGCGCTGTCGGCCGTGGCCCATGACCATTTCGCGCCGCTGCTGGCCTCGCGCCCCATCGGCATCACCCTGCAGATCGACGAAGGGCTCGAAGTCTTCGACGCCAGGCACAGCTCTCTTCATCCCCTGTTCAACAAGCCTGCACAGGGCTGACCCTCCATGCTCACCAACGACACCATCGCCGCCCTGGCGCAACAGCTCTACCAGGCGCGCAAGCAGCGCACGCAACTGCGCCATTTCTCCACCCAGCACCCGGGCATGACCATCGAGGACGGCTATGCCATCCAGCGCGAGTGGGTGAAGCTGGAGCAGGCCGACGGTCGCACCATCAAGGGCCGCAAGATCGGCCTGACCTCACGCGCCATGCAGCAGGCCAGCCAGATCACCGAGCCCGACTACGCGCCGCTGATGGACGACATGTTCTTCGACGCGGGCGGCGACATCCCGTTCGAGCGTTTCATCGCCCCGCGCGTGGAGGTGGAGCTGGCCTTCATCCTGGGCAGGCCCCTGAAGGGGCCGGGCGTCACGCTGTTCGACGTGCTCTCGGCCACCGACTACGTGGTGCCGGCCATCGAGATCATCGACGCGCGCATCGAGCAGTTCGACCGCGACACCCGGGCCATGCGCAAGGTGTTTGACACCATCTCCGACTTTGCGGCCAACGCCGGCATCGTGCTCGGCGGCCGGCCCGTGAAACCCCTGGACGTGGACCTGCGCTGGGTCGGCGCCCTGCTGCACAAGAACGGCGTGATCGAAGAGACGGGCCTGGCAGCCGCCGTGCTCAACCACCCGGCCACCGGCGTGGCCTGGCTGGCCAACAAGATCGCGCCGCACGGCGAGCAGCTCAACGCGGGCGACGTGGTGCTGGCCGGCTCCTTCACGCGGCCCGTGGCCGCGGTGCAGGGCGACAACTTCCATGGGGACTACGGGCCTTTGGGTTCGGTATCGTTCCGATTCGTGTGAGGGGCACACCATGCAGCAGATCCCCGAGAACCATTTCCGCAACGCACTGCGCGCGGGCCGGCCGCAGATCGGCCTGTGGGTCGGCCTGGCCGACGCCAATGCCGCCGAGGCCCTGGCCGGCTGCGGCTTCGACTGGCTGCTGCTTGACGGCGAGCACGCACCCAACGACGTGCGCAGCGTGCTCGACCAACTGCGCGCCGTGGCCCCGTACCCCGTGCAGCCCGTGGTGCGCCCGGTGCAGGGCGAGGTGGCCCTGGTCAAGCAGTACCTGGACGTGGGCGCGCAGACCCTGCTCATCCCCATGGTCGATACGCCCGAGCAGGCCGCGCTGATGGTGCGCGCCATGCGCTATGCGCCCGAGGGCATCCGCGGCATGGGCGCGGCGCTGGCCCGTGCCTCGCGCTGGAACCAGGTGGAGGACTACCTGAACCGTGCCAACGGCCAGATGTGCCTGCTGGTGCAGGCCGAGACACCGCTGGCCTTGCAGAACCTGCAGGCCATCGCCGCAACCGATGGGGTGGACGGCGTGTTCTTCGGACCGGCCGACCTGTCCGCATCCATGGGCCATCGCGGCCAGCCTGGGCACCCCGAGGTGCAGCGCGCCATCCTGGATGGCATTGCCACCGTGCGCCGCGCCGGCAAGGCCGCAGGCATCCTGATGGCGGACCGGGCGCTGGCCCAGACCTACCTCGATGCCGGGGCGCTGTTCGTTGCCGTGGGGGTGGACGCCACGCTGCTGGTGCGCGCCGCCACCGAGCTGGCCGGCCATTTCGGCAACCGCCCGGCGCCGCAGGCGCAGCCCGCCGCGGCCAGCCCGTACTGAGCGCGGCACGCCTTGCGCCCGTGCTGCGGTCTTAAGTTAGTGATTTAGCTAGTTAATTAAAAAATGAATGTCACGGTCCCTGCGCTTTTTCAAACCATCACCTTGTGAGGAGACAACCCATGCCAAGCACCCACCCGACCCGCCGCACCGCACTGTGCACCGCTGCCGCCCTGGCCATGTCCAGCATGTCCCCGGGCACCGGCGCCCAGGAGCGCCGCCCGCTCGAATGGGTGGTGGGCATGTCCCCCGGGGGCGGCACCGATATCGTCGCGCGCACCGTGGCCGACCAGATGGGCAAGACGCTCGGCCAGACCATCGTGGTGGTCAACAAGCCCGGCGCCGCGCACAACATCGCGGCAGACTACGTGGCGCGCTCGTCCACCCCCGGCAACCTGTTGCTCACGGGCGATTACGCGGTACTGGCCACCAACCCCTGGCTGTACAGCAAGCTCAGCTACAACGTGGACAAGGACCTCGCCTCCGTGGGCATGCTGGTGCGTTTTCCGCTGATCCTGGTGGTCTCGCCCAAGCTGCCGGTGCGCAACTTCCAGGAGTTCGTCGCCTGGGCCAAGGCGCAGCCCGAAGGCGTCAACTTCGCATCGCCCGGCGCCGGCACGCCGCACCACCTGGCCATGGAGCTGCTGCGCCAGCGCACGGGCCTGAAGATGACGCATGTGCCCTACCGGGGTGTCACGCCCGCCATCCAGGACATCATGGGCGGCCAGGTGCCCTGCATGTTCGTCGAGTCTGCGGGCGGCATGCCCAACATCACGGGCGGCAACCTGCGCGCCATCGCGGTGGCCAGCGCCAAACGCATGGCCACCCTGCCGGAGGTGCCCACGCTGATGGAGCAGGGCCTCCAGGACTTCGAGGCGTTTGCCTGGCAGGGCCTGTCGGTCAACGCCTCCATGCCCGCAGCCGAGGTGCAGCGCCTGAACGCCGCCCTGCAGCAGGCCCTGAACTCCACCCCGGTGAAGGCCCGCTTCCAGACCCTGGGCGTGGAGGCCGTGCCCGGCACCCCCGAGCAGATGAACGCCTACGCCAAGGTGGAGCGTGCGCGCTGGGGCCAACTGATCAAGGACATCGGCCTGAAACTGGAATGACCCCCTGAGCCGCTTCGCGTCTTCCCCCTACAGGGGGACGCCCCCAGCGCGGCGGGGCGGCCCTTGCGCGGCGGCCCTGGCCACCGCAGCGCCAGTTTGTTGAGCGGTCGGCGGCGTCAAGCGCTCTGAAAGCCCGGTCCTCTTGTGGGAATCATGTCGGCTATCCCACCAGCTTCTTGAGCTGGTAGAGCGCGTCGAGCGCCTCGCGCGGGCTCAGCGCGTCGGGGTGGATGCTGGCCAGCAGCGCCTCGACCGGGCTTGCGCCCGCGCTCTCGGGCATGGCCGGCACGGCGAACAGGTCCACCTGCAGTTCATCCTCGCCCGCGCGCTCTTCGAGCGCAGCCAGCGCGTGGCGCGCGTGGTTCAGCACCGCACCGGGCACGCCCGCGAGCTTGGCCACCTGGATGCCGTAGCTGCGGCTCGCGGGGCCGGGCTGGATCTCGTGCAAAAAGACGATGTCGGCCCCCGCCTCGGCCGCGCTCACGTGCATGTTCACCGCATGCCGCGCCTTGGCGGGCAGCTCGGTCAGCTCGAAATAGTGCGTGGCGAACAGTGTGAAGGCGCGCGTCTTGTCATGCAGGTGCGTGGCGATGCCGCTGGCCAGGGCCAGGCCGTCGAAGGTGCTGGTGCCGCGGCCGATCTCGTCCATCAGCACCAGGCTGTGCGGCGTGGCGGCATGCAGGATCTGCGCGGCCTCGGTCATCTCCAGCATGAAGGTCGACTGCGCGTTGGCCAGGTCGTCCGCCGCGCCGATGCGGGTGTGGATGGCATCGATGGGCCCCAGGCGGCAGGCGCTGGCCGGCACATAGCTGCCCATGCTGGCCAGCAGCACGATGAGCGCCACCTGGCGCATGTAGGTCGACTTGCCGCCCATGTTGGGGCCGGTGATGACCTGCATGCGCGTGTTCGCGTTCAGCCGCGTGTGGTTGGCAATGAAGCTGCCGGCCGAGACCTCGGCGAGCCGCGCCTCCACCACCGGGTGGCGGCCGTCCTCGATCTCGATGCAGGGCTCGGCCACGAACTGCGGGGCGCACCAGTTCAGCGTGAGCGAGCGCTCGGCCAGCGCGCACAGCACGTCGAGCGCGGCCAGCGCCTGGGCGAGGCGGGTGAGGGCGGGCACGTGGGGCTGCAACTGGTCCAGCACCTGCTCGTAGAGCCATTTCTCGCGCGCCAGCGCACGCTCGTTGGCCGACAGCGCCTTGTCCTCGAAGGTCTTGAGCTCGGGCGTGATGAAACGCTCGGCGTTCTTCAGCGTCTGGCGGCGGCGGTAGTCATCGGGCACCTTGTCCAGGTTGCTGCTGGTCACCTCGATGTAGAAGCCGTGTACCTTGTTGAACTGCACGCGCAGGTTGGTGATGCCGGTGCGGGCCTTCTCGCGCGTCTCCAGGTCGAGCAAAAAGTCGTCGCAGTTGGTCTGGATGGCGCGCAGCTCGTCGAGCTCGCTGTCGAAGCCCGTGGCCATCACCCCCCCGTCGCGCACCAGGGCGGCGGGTTCTTCGGTGATGGCGCGCTGCAGCAGTTCGGGGCAGTCCAGCGGCGGGTGCAACTGCTCGAAGATCTCCGCCAGGTAGGGCTCGGCCGCCTGGCCGGCACGCGCCAGCAGGGCTGCCTTGTGCAGGGTCTTGCACAGGCCCACCAGCTCCCGCGGGCGCACCTGGCGCAGGGCGATGCGCGCGGTGATGCGCTCCACGTCGCTCACGCCCTTGAGTTCGCCGCGCAGCGTGGCCCAGGGGCCGGCGCCGCCACCGGCCCCACCCGCGCCACGCAGTGCGGTGGTGGCGGCCAGGCGCTGTCGCGCGGCCGTGCGGTCGCGTGGAGGCTCCAGCAGCCAGGTCTTGAGCAGGCGGCTGCCCATGCCGGTCATGCAGGT
Organism: Acidovorax sp. LjRoot118; assembly: GCF_964253575.1. Lineage (NCBI taxonomy): Bacteria > Pseudomonadati > Pseudomonadota > Betaproteobacteria > Burkholderiales > Comamonadaceae > Acidovorax > Acidovorax sp. LjRoot118. Next base: position 4,485,597 of record NZ_CAXURB020000001.1, on the reverse strand, counting down.
GTCGAGCAGAGAGAACAGGGTGGGCGCATCCTCACCGCGCAGCGTGCGCGTGATCTCCAGGTTGCGGCGCGTGCTCGCCGGCAGGTCAATCAGGTCGTCGCCGCGCTGCACCTGCACGCTGTGCACGTGGGTCAGGGTGCGGCCCTGGGTGTGCTCGGCATAGGCCAGCAGGCCTGCGGCGGCGGCGTGGGCCTGGGTCAGTTCCTGCGCGCCCCAGGCCTGCAGGCTGGCCGCGCCCAGGTGCTCAAGCAGCTTGCGCTCGCCCAGCGTGGCGTCGAACTGCCAGTCCGGCCGGGGGCCCATCGGGCAGGTGAAGGCGCCGCCCTGGCGCAGCACCTGCAGCTGCTGCTCAAAGCGCTCGGTCACGCCGGCGCTGTAGATCACCTCGCTGGGCGTCACGCGCGCCAGCCAGGCGCCCACCTCGTCCTGCGCGCATTCGGCCAGGTACACCCGGCCCTGGGTCACGCTCAGCCAGGCCAGGCCGGCGCGCCCGCGCGGGCCCTGGTGCAGTGCCAGCAGCATGGACTCGGCCTTGTCCGAGAGCAGCTCGGTATCGGTCAGCGTGCCGGGGGTGACCACGCGCACCACCTTGCGCTCCACCGGCCCCTTGGCGGTGGCCACGTCGCCCACCTGCTCGCAGATGGCGACCGACTCGCCCATCTTGATCAGCCGGCCCAGGTAGTTCTCCAGCGCATGGAAGGGCACGCCGGCCATGATGACGGGCTGGCCCCCGGACTGGCCGCGCTGGGTCAGCGTGATGTCCAGCAGGCGGGCGGCCTTTTCCGCGTCGGCATAGAACAGCTCGTAGAAGTCGCCCATGCGGTAGAAGACGAGCGTGTCCGGGTGCGCAGCCTTCAACGAGAAGTACTGCTGCATCATCGGGGTGTGCGCGGAGAGATCGGTGTTTGTCATCTGAATCCAAGACGGGGTGCGCCCCGGGTTCTCCGGGGGGCTCCGAGTCTATCGCGCAGACCGGCCCGCCAAGATGGCGGTGCCGGGCAGGCCCTCCATCAGGCCGGGATGAAGGTGCCGTGAAACCCCAGGGGCACCGCCCGGTCCATGCTGCCCTGGGCCAGCGGGCCCTGCGCCAGCCGGCGGGCGTCGAACACCGAGAGCAGCGTGCGACGGCGGAGCAGGTCCAGCGCCGTGCCCACCAGCCAGCCATCGCCCTCCCTGGCGCCGGCCGTGCTCGCGGGGATGAACACATGCTCCTCGACCATCACGTCGGTGCCGTAGCGGTAGCGGTCCACCTTGCCGGTGTCTACATTCAGCCGCGCGACGCAGTCGAAGCCTGGGCGATTCGACACGGCGACCCGCTCGGCCATGAAAAGCTCTCTGTGCCGGCGGCCGACGAAGCGCGGATCGATGCGCGGGAACTCGGCGTGGTGCGCCTGCAGCGTCTGGCGCGCGCGGCCGGTGCGCGTGTCGAGTTCGACCAGGGCCACGGCAAGCGATGGTTCGCCCTGGAAGTCGCCGCGCATCAGCCCACGAAACCCCCGGTTGATGGCCGAGTCGTCGTCCGAACGGATGTAGTCCAGGTGGATGACTCCCTTGCCGTCCTCCCAGGCGTTGCCGGTGTGGAACAGGAAGCCGGTGGGCAACTCCATCCATTGCGGCTGGTCGAGCCGGTCCTTGTGCAGCACCAGCGCCCGCATGCCCAGCTGTGGCTTCCAGACATGGCTGTCCAGGAAGGTGCTGCCGGCGTGGGCCCTGTCCAGGTCGAAGACGAGCGGGGGCAGCAGGAACACCAGGTGCTGCTCGGTCACCGCGAAGTCGTGCACCATGGCCATGTCCGGCACCTGGAGCGTGGCGGTGCGCACCTGCCCCTGGGCCGATACCTGGTAGATCGAGAGCAGGCCATGGGCACTGCTCACGCCAAAATTCCACAGCGTGCCGTCGGCACCGATCTTGGGGTGCGCCGAGAAGGGCATGCCCGCGTGTTCCGGCGTCCAGGTCTTGAGGGCCCCGGTTTCCAGGGTGTCGGCATCGAACCGCGTGGCCGAGCCGCCCTCCCACAGGGCGAGGGTTTCGCCCGCGTGGTGCACCACGCTGGTGTTGGCCACGTTGCCCGCATCGGCCGACACCATGGGGCTGCCCCCGGCCACCTGGGTGCCGAAGCTGTGGTACAGGCGCCGGCCGGCCGCATTCTCCGCCAGAAACTTCTGCGTGCGCAAAAAGCGCGCCTGGTGCCGCACGCCCTGGTCGCTGAAGCGGTATTGCTGGATCATCCCGTCGCCGTCGAACCAGTGCTGGTAGCGCACATCGCCCAGGCTGTGTTGCGCAGGGCCGTTGCGCAGCAGGGTGCCGCGCAGGTCCTTGGGCAGCTTGCCGCGCAGCTGCATGGGCTGGGGCGCGAGGTCGGCCTGCAGGCCCTCGAAGCCCAGGGTCCAGGGCGCGCCGCTGCGCCGCTCGTTGAAGGCGCTCAGCGTGGCGCCGGACTCGGGCCCGCCAGCAGCGTGTGCGGCAGAAAAGGGCAGGGCGCCCAGCGCGCTGCCAGCGGTTCCCAGGGCCAGTGACTGGCAAAAGAGGCGTCGGTCCATGGTGCGTGCTCCTGGTGTGCCGTTCACCGCAGCTGGATGGTGATGGTGGTGTCCTGCTGCAGCTCGATGGCTGCGTCCTGGAAGCGAGGCGGGCCCATGTTGCCCTGGGCGTCTCGGCTGAAGCCGGTGCGCTCCTGGGGCATGCCGACCAGGTTGGTATCGAGCTTGCCGTTGCCGTTCTCGTCCTGGTACAGCGACAGCGCATAGCTGCCGGCGGGCAGGTCGCGCAGCACCAGCACGGTCTTGGCGCCCGACGCCGGGGCCATGCCGCTCTGCACCGCCTTGCTGAACTTCAGCCAGCCGTCGGCGGAGCCGTAGACCGCAGCCAGCACCGGCCCCTTGTCCGCCTTGGTGTTGTTCACCTCCACGGTCAGGTCCAGCGCGTATGCGTTGCCCAGCGCCAGGCATGCGCCGGCCAGTGCCAGGGCGCGCGCAGCGGGTAGAAGGTTGAGGGCGGTCAAAGGGGGTGAAGCCATCGTCATGTGCAGTTCTCCAGGGTGGATGGAGACACCGTGCCTCCACTGCCCGCACTGTAGGAATGGCCTAGCCCTACTGCCACTGGCGTGCGACGAAGTGGCGCAGGCACGGCGCGAAAGGGGGTGGCAGAGCGCCGGTGGCGGTGCCGCCGCTGCCCGGTGCCGGTGATTGCGCGCGCGACCTGCACAGAAATAAGCGTGCCCCGGCGACAGAACGTGGGAACATGTGTCCGGGCGCCACCGGGTATTACCCTGACAAAATATGCGACCTGTGGTTGTTACGTTTTGACATACTTTGCGGTGTACATTGGTGGCTGCCGCCGCCATGACCATGTGCGGCCCACCGTTTGTGAGAGGTTTCAGAGCGACTGTGATTTCTGCCGAACTCCTGACCGATCTGTTTGCGGGTGCCAGTGAAGACTTCGTGGAGTCTTCGGCGCAGGCGCGCCTGCAAGCCCTGCTCGATGCCGTGCCCGTGGCGCTGATGGAATTCCGTCCGCAGGATGGAAGGCTGCTGCTGCGCGCGGCCAATGCCGCCGCACGGCGCATGCCGGGCATGGGGGGCGTGCGCGCCAGCGGCGCCGATGCGGTCGATGTCTTCGACCTGCTGGCCAGCACCAACCTGGTGGACCAACTGCAGACCGTGGCGCGCACCGGCATGCTGCTGGAATGCCGCCAGGTGGCGCGCGAGCCGGGGCGGCTGCTGGTGGCCTGGGACGTGTCGGCGCGCCGGCTCGACAACGGCTCCATCGTCGTCACGGTGCGCGATGCGAGCGAGGCCGAGAGCCTGCGCGCTGCGCTGGCGGCTTCCGAGCACGCGCTGCAGGATGTGCGGCGTGAGCTGCGCGAGCAGACCGATGTGTTCAACACCATGGAAAGCCTGGCCCAGACCGGGCACTGGCGGCGCATCGAGGACCCGGGCGAGACGGTGCTGCTGTGGTCCCCCGGCCTGTGCGACATTGCGGGCGTGGAGCGGCAGGAATGGGTGAGCCCCGAGCGTGCCGTCAGCGGCATCCTGGCCGAAGACCGCCATGTGTTCGAGACCGCGCGCGAGCGCGGCACCGGTGCCGATGTCGAGTACCGCTGGAAGCGCCCCGATGGCGAGGTCCGCTGGATGCGCTCGCGCGTGCGACGGCTCATTGCCAAGGACGGCATGCGGGTGGACATGGGCGTGGTGCAGGACGTGACCGACGAGCGCCGTGCCGCCGAGCAACTGCGCGAGCAACTGCTGTTCATCCAGCGCATTGCCAGCCGCATCCCGGGCTTCATCTACCAGTACCGTCTGCACCTGGATGGCGTCACCAGCGTGCAGTACATCAGCGATGCGGTGCGCGACTTCATGGGGGTGGAGCCACACGAGGTGACAGCCGACCATGGCGTGCTCTCCAACTGGGTGCTGGCCGAGGACCTGCAGGCCCTGCAGCGCTCGGCCCTGCAGTCGGTGCGCAAGCTCGTGCCCTGGCAGTGCGAGTACCGGGTCCGCATGCCCGACGGCAGCATCCGCTGGCACATGACGAACGCCATCCCGCACCGCGAGGCCGATGGTTCGGTGATCTCCCATGGCTTCACCATGGACATCACCGACCGCAAGCGCGCAGAGCAGGAGATCGAGCGCCTGGCGTTCTACGACGCCCTCACCGGCCTGCCCAACCGGCGCCTGCTGCTGGACCGCCTGCAACGCTCCCTGGCCGCCTGCCAGCGCAGCAAGAACCTCGGCGCCCTGCTGTTCATCGACCTCGATAACTTCAAGGACTTGAACGACACCCTGGGCCACGACATGGGCGACCAGCTCCTGTCCCAGGTCGCCACCCGCCTGGTGGGCAGCGTGCGCGAAGCCGACACCGTGGCGCGCTTCGGCGGTGACGAATTCGTCGTCATGCTGGACAACCTGAACCCCGAACTGGCCGAAGCCGCCGCCCAGGCCGAAACCGTCGCCGAAAAACTCCTGGCCAGCCTGAACCAGCCCTTCGCCCTGGGCGGCCAGCAGCACTACAGCACCCCCAGCATCGGCATCACCCTGTTTGGCGACGAACGCCTGTCGGTGGACGAACTCCTCAAAAGGGCGGACCTGGCCATGTACCAGGCCAAGGCCGCAGGGCGCAACACCCAGCGCTTCTTCGACCCCGACATGCAGGCCGCCGTCAACGCCCGCTCCAACCTGGAAGCCGACCTGCGCCAGGGCCTGGCCCGCAACGAACTGCTCGTGCACTACCAGCCCGTCGTCGACCACCAGGCCCGCCTGGTCGGAGCCGAAGCCCTGGTGCGCTGGCGCCACCCCCAGCGCGGCATGATCAGCCCCGGCGACTTCATCCCCCTGGCAGAGCAGACCGGACTCATCCTCCCCCTGGGCCAATACGTGCTGGAGACCGCCTGCAGGCAACTGCACCGCTGGAGCCAATCGCCCACCACCGCCCACCTGAGCATCTCCGTGAACGTCAGCGCCCGCCAGTTCCGGCAACCGGGCTTCGTCGCCGAAGTCCTCGGTACCCTGAAGGACTGCCAGGCCAACCCCCGGCTGCTCAAGCTCGAACTCACCGAAAGCCTGCTGCTGGGGGACATCGAAGACACCATCGTGCGCATGGAACAGCTCAAGAGCGAAGGGGTCGGGTTCGCGCTGGACGACTTCGGCACCGGCTACTCCTCATTGAGCTACCTCAAGCGGCTGCCGCTGGACCAGATCAAGATCGACCAGAGCTTTGTGCGCGATGTGCTGAGCGACCCCAACGACGCGGCCATCGTGCGCACCATACTGGCGCTGGCCAAGAGCCTGGACTTGCAGGTGGTGGCCGAGGGGGTGGAGACGACGGGGCAACTGGGGTTCCTCAGGCTGCATGGTTGCGAGGGGTTCCAGGGCTATCTGTTTGGCAGGCCTGTGCCGGTGGAGGAAATCGATGCAATGCTGGACCCGACGCGCTGACGCAGGTGATCCGTGGACGGGCCTTGCGCCCACCGGGGGCTGTGCATGGCACAGGTGAAGAGGAACGACAAAGAGGGCAGATTTCTGGATCGCGTGCTCGAACGCGATCCCGCCTGGACGCGGGGCATGGCACTGGTGGTGGTGCTGTCGCTGCTGGGGGCCTGGCTGGTCGTGCAGGCAGTGGTGTACTGGCGCGGCCAGGAGCGGGCGGTGGAGCGCACGCGCATCGTGCAGCAGGCGGCCGATGCGCTGATCACGCAGACCACCGGGGGCGGCCTGATCGGCGCCGTCTCGCTCATGGGCCTGAGCGAGCCCCAGCTCAAGGACATGGCGCGCGGCTACACACCGCCGGATGACCCGGGATCGCTGGCGCGGCTGGCGGTGGCGCGCGGGCGCTTTCTGATCAGCGGTGTGTATGTGATGTCGGCCGATGGCACCGTGGTTGCGCACGAGACGGCAGGCGAGAAGGCGACCGGCTCCAACCTGGCGTTTCGCCCCTATTTTCGGCAGGCCATGAAGGGGGCCATCAGCGTCTATGCAGCCATTGGCGTGAACAGCCAGGAGCGCGGCCTGTACTACGCGGCGCCCCTGTACGAGACGGACTCTCCCTCCAGCTCCATCATCGGCGTGGTGATGTTCAAGGTGGGCTTTGAGGTGGTCGATGCGCTGGTGGCAAGCACCGGCATCCCCGCGCTGCTCATGTCCCCGCAGGGCGTGGCGTTCTCGTCCACCCGGCCCGAATGGCAGTTTGCCGTGGCGCCGCCGCTCACGCAGGCCCGCATCGATGCGATCCGTGCGTCGCGCCAGTTCGGGCGCCACTTCGAGAACGGCGTGGCCTCCGCGCTGCCGTTTGCGCCCGATGCCGGCGAGGTGCTGCTCAATGGCGTGACCTATGCGGTGACGAGCCGGGGCATCGAATGGAACGACCCTGGAGGCCAGTGGCAACTGGTGGTGCTCGACGATGTGAGCGCCCTGGTCCCCGCCCTGCTGCGCTGGCAGGTGGGGGCAGCAGCCTTTGTGTTGCTGGCCTTGCTGGGGCTGCTGCTGCTGGACCTGCTGCGCAGCCGCGCACGCATGGCGGCCGCGCTGGAGCGTTTCCGGGTGCTCGGCGCGGCGCTGGAGAGCAGCCCCGTGGCCGTGGTCATCACCGATGGCGAGGGCCGCATCGACTGGGTGAACCCCCAGTACGAGCGCAACACCGGCTATGCCCTGGACGAGGTGCGCGGCAAGAAGCCGTCCATCGTTTCCACCGACCAGACGCCGCCGCAGACCTACAAGGACATGTGGGCCACCCTGCTGTCGGGGCGGTCCTGGCGCGGCACCTTTGTGAACCGGCGCCGCGACGCCAGCATCTACCACGACGAGGCCACGCTGTCGCCCGTGTTTGACGGGCGCGGCAAGCGCATTGCCATCGTCGGGCTGCACGAGGATGTCTCGGAGCGCATGCGCGCGCAGTCCGAGCTGGAGCGGCGCGAGCGCCTGCTCAACGAGCTGCTGGAGCAGCAGACCGCCATCTTCGACAATGCGCCACCCATCCTGCTGGTCTGCGAAGGGCAGTTCCGCCAGTTCAACCCGGCCTTCGTGGAGCTCATGCGGGGCACGGCCTCGCAGTTGCTGGGCGGCGAGGTGACGGCGCTGTTCGGCGACAAGGTGCAATCGGACAGCTTTGCGGCCCTCATCGCGCAACGGCTCGCCTCGGGCCAGGCCTTGCGCGAGCGTGCCACGCTGCGCCGGCTGGATGGCAGCAGCTTCGAGGCCCGACTGGCCGGGCGCAGCATCAACATGGAGGGCTACCGCTCTGCCTCCATCTGGGTCATCGAGGACGTGACCGAGGCCCGCAAGGGCGAGATCGCCATCCAGCAGGCCAATGAGCGGCTGGAGATCGCCCAGGAAGCCGGCAAGGTGGGCGTGTTCGACATCGATCTGGTGGCCGATACGGTGGTCTGGTCCGACAAGCTCGTGTCCATGCTAGGCCTGCCTGCGGGCACGCAGCCTGCGGGCCTTGGCTACTGGCTTGACCGCCTGCACCCGGATGACCGCGAGGAAGCGAGTGCGAATTTCAGGGCCAGCCTGGATGGGGTCGATACCGACCTGCGCAATTCCTGGCGCATCGTGCGCCCGGACGGCGAGGTGCGCTGGTTCCTGATGGCCGCGCGCATCCTGCGCGACGGCGCGGGCCGTGCGGTGCGCGTGGTGGGCGTGAGCGTGGACATCCACGACCAGAAGCAGCTGGAGGAGCAGGTGGAGGAGCAACTGGGCTTCCAGCAGGCGCTGATCGACGCGATTCCGGTGCCCCTGTTCTACAAGGGGGCCGACGGGCGCTACATCGGCTTCAACCGCGCCTACGAGCAGGCCTTCGGCGTGCGCCGAGACCAGTTGGTGGGCAAGACCGTGCTCGACCTCGATTTCCTGCCGCCCGAGCAGCGCATGCGCTTCCAGGGCGACAACCTGCAGGCGATGAATGGCCTGCATTCGGTGCACAAGGAGGTGGACCTGTCGTACGCCGACGGGCAGGTGCACCACACCCTGTTCTGGCTGCACGCCTTCGCACGGGCCGACGGCTCGCCCGGCGGCGCCATCGGCACTTTCGTGGACATCACCGACCGCCAGCGCGCCGAAGAGGACCTGCGCCGCGCCAAGGAGCTGGCCGAGGAGTCCACCGCGCTCAAGTCCAATTTCCTGGCCAACATGAGCCACGAGATCCGCACGCCGATGAACGCCATCATCGGCATGTCGCACCTGGCGCTCAAGTCGGGGCTGAACGCGCGCCAGCACGACTACGTGAGCAAGATCCAGCAGGCCGGGCAGCACCTTTTGGGCGTGATCAACGACATCCTGGATTTCTCCAAGATCGAGGCGGGCAAGCTCACGGTCGAAAAGCAGCCCTTCGTGCTGGACCGCATGCTTGAGAGCGTGACCGACGTGGTGGGCTACAAGGCCGGCGCCAAGGGGCTGGAGCTGGTCTGCGATGTCGCCGCCAACGTGCCGCCCAACCTGCTGGGCGATTCGCTGCGCCTGGGACAGATCCTGATCAACTTTGCCAACAACGCCATCAAGTTCACCGACCAGGGTGAGATCAGCATTGCCGTGCGGCTGCTCGAAGAGAGCGAAACGCGGGTGAGCCTGCGCTTCGAGGTGCGCGACACGGGCATCGGCCTCACGCCCGAGCAGATGGGGCGGCTGTTCGCCAGTTTCCAGCAGGCCGATACCTCGACCACGCGCCGCTATGGCGGCACCGGCCTGGGCCTGGCCATCTGCAAGAGCCTGGCCGAGCTGATGGGCGGCGAAGTCGGGGTGATCAGCGAGTTCGGCCAGGGCTCGACCTTCTGGGTCAGCCTGCCGCTGGAGCGTGGTGCCCCGGCCCGGGTGCTGTTGCCGCCGCCGGACCTGGTGGGCCGCCGGGTGCTGGTGGTGGACGACAACCACACGGCGGCCACCGTGCTGTCGGACATGCTGCAGGCCATGGGCTTCGAGGTGGAGCAGGCCTACTCCGGCTTGCAGGCGCTCGATATCCTGCGCGAGTCCATGGCGAAGAACCGCTTCTTCGGCCTGCTGCTGCTCGACTGGCACATGCCGGGCATGGACGGTGTCGAGCTGGCGGGCCACATCCGCAGTCTGGGCATGCCCCAGGTGCCGCAGATGCTGATGGTCACGGCCTACGGGCGCGAGGACGTGATGCGCGCTGCGCGCGCGCAGGGCATCGAGACGGTGCTGATCAAGCCCGTGAATGCCTCGCTGCTGCTGGAGACGCTGATGCAGCCCCTGGAGCATGCCCTGCCGGCGCTGCAGCGCCAGTACGTGCCACCGCCCGTGTCCGAGGAGCTGCCCCTGGCCATCCGCGGCGCGCGGGTGCTGCTGGTGGAGGACAACGAACTCAACCAGATGGTGGCCGTGGAACTGCTGCGCGACGCGGGTTTCGACGTGGACGTGGCGGGCAACGGGCAGGTGGCCATCCACCGGCTGCACGAGGACAGTTACGACCTGGTGCTGATGGACATGCAGATGCCGGTGATGGATGGGGAGACCGCCACGCGCCACCTGCGCGCGGACCCGCGCTTTGCGCGCCTGCCCATCGTGGCCATGACGGCCAATGCCATGGACGCCGACCGCCAGCGCTGCTTTGATGCCGGCATGAACGACCACGTGGCCAAGCCCATCGACCCTGCGGCCCTATGGAAGGCCCTGGCGCGCTGGATACAGCCGCGCCCCGGGCTGGGCGTGCCCCAGGGCCTGCCCCCGCAGCCGCACCACGCTGGCGCCATGCCACCCAGGCCCCCACAGCCTGTGGACTGGCCCCTGGTGGCCGGGCTGGATACGGCGCTGGGGCTGCAGCGTGCCCTGGGCAAACCCGCCCTTTATGGCGACATGCTGCGCCGGTTTGTCGAGGGGCAGGCTGGCGCCGTGCCGGAGATGGAGGTTGCGCTCGCCAACGGGGACCTGGGTCTTGCCGAGCGCCTGGCGCACACGCTGCGCTCGGTGGCCGCCAACATAGGTGCGCAGCCCGTGGCAGACCGCGCCTACCAGCTCGAAGACCTGCTGCGCAAGGGCCCGCCGCCACCAGAGGCCACCGCACCCCTGCTCGCGGCGCTGGGTGGGGTGCTCCTGCCCCTGATCGATGCGCTCAAGCGGTGGGCCGCAGGCGCGCCGGCACTGGCCGATGCAGCCGGCCTGGTGCCGACCATGCCGCCGGCCGAACTGCTGCACCAGCTGCGCACGCTGCTGTTACAGGACGACCCGGCAGCCGCCGAGTTTTTGCAACACAATGCAATGGTGTTGGAGGGATTCCTGGACCCGGTGTTCAAGGCGGTGGATGTGCACATTCGGAACTTTGATTTCGAACAGGCGCTGGATACCATCGCCTCTGTGGTGCCCGAGCCGCCACCCCCTGATTCCGCCATAGCCCCCTGAACGGTCCCAATTCGCAGGAAAGCCCATGGACAACGCGCCCTTCGCTTCGCACCAGCCGACCCTTGTGGACAAGCCGATCGCCACAGTACTGGTGGTGGACGATACGCCCGACAATCTCACGCTGATGGGCAGCCTGCTGCGCGAGCACTACCTGGTGAAGGTGGCTAACCATGGGGAAAAGGCACTCAAGATCGCCCAGTCGGACACCAAGCCCGACCTCATCCTGCTGGACATCATGATGCCCGAGGTGGACGGCTACGAGGTCTGCCGGCGCTTGAAGGCCTCGCCCGCTACGCGCGACATCCCGGTGATCTTCCTTACCGCCCGCTCCGACCCGGATGACGAGCGCATGGGCCTGGCCCTGGGCGCGGTGGACTACATCACCAAGCCCATCAGCCCGCCCATTTTGCTGGCGCGCGTGAACACGCACCTGGCGCTCAAGGCCACGGCCGACTTCCTGCGTGACAAGAGCTCCTACCTGGAGCGCGAGGTGGCCCTGCGCACGCTGGAGGTACAGGCCATCCAGGACGTGACCATCATGGCCATGACCTCGCTGGCCGAGACCCGCGACAACGAGACCGGCAACCACATCCGCCGTACCCAGCTGTACGTGAAGGCGCTGGCCGAACGGCTGCGCCACCACCCGCGTTTCGAGCACGCGCTCAATGACCGCATGATCGACCTGTTGTACAAGTCGGCGCCGCTGCACGACATCGGCAAGATCGGTATCCCGGACAGCATCCTGCTCAAGCCCGGCAAGCTCACGGTGGAAGAGTTCGAAGTCATGAAGACCCACACCACGCTGGGCCGTGCCGCCATCGAGGACGCCGAGAAGCGCCTGGGCATGCGCGTGGCGTTCCTCAGCGTGTCCAAGGAAATCGCCTACAGCCACCAGGAAAAGTGGGACGGCTCGGGCTACCCCGAGGGGTTGGCGGGCGACGCCATCCCCGTGTCGGCCCGGCTCATGGCGGTGGCCGACGTGTACGACGCGCTGATCAGCAAGCGCGTCTACAAGCCTGCGTTCTCGCACGACCAGGCCTGCAGCACCATCGTGCGTGGCCGGGGGACGCATTTCGACCCCGACATGGTGGATGCGTTCGTGGACATCGCCGAGGATTTTCGCGTCATCGCGCAGAAGTACCCCGACCCGGGTTGATGGGGTGGGGGAGGGTGGCGATGGACCACCCTGCAGGCTATCAGAGCGGGGCGCTCTCGTCCTTGGCTGCGCCGTCTTGTGCGTCGGGAGCGGCGTCCGCCGCTGGGGCCGCATCCGGCTCACCGGCATCGGCCGCCTGGCGCACGGCAGCCTTGTCGCCGGCACTGGCGAACTTGCTGTACTTGCCCAGGATGGGCACCAACTGGCCGTAGATGCGGGGGGTGCCGGCCAGGCATTCGCGCTGCTCCAGGAACTCGGCCTCGCCCGTGAAGTTGCCCACCAGGCCGCCGGCCTCGGTCACCAGCAGCGAGCCGGCGGCGATGTCCCAGATGGACAGGCCGGTTTCGAAGAAGCCATCGGTGAAGCCGGCGGCCACGTACGCCAGGTCGAGTGCTGCGGAGCCGGGGCGGCGCAGGCCGGCCGTGCGCTGCATCACGTCGGCCATCATGTTCATGTAGCTCTTGAAGTTGTCGCCCGGGCGGAAGGGGAAGCCCGTGGAGATCAGGCATTCCTTGAGCTGGGTGCGCTTGCTCACGCGGATGCGGCGGTCGTTCATGTACGCGCCACGGCCCTTGGTTGCGGTGAACAGGTCGTTGCGCGAGGGGTCGTAGATGACGGCCTGCTCGATCTTGCCCTTGACGGACAAGGCGATGCTCACGCAGTACACGGGAAAGCCGTGGATGAAGTTGGTGGTGCCGTCCAGCGGGTCGATGATCCAGACGAATTCCGAATCCTTGGCGCCGTATTCCGAACCCGACTCTTCGGCCAGGATGCCGTGGCCGGGGTAGGCCGTCAGCAGGGTTTCGATGATGATCTTCTCGGCCGCGTGGTCCACCTCGGTCACAAAGTCGTTCACCTGCTTTTGCGAAATGCGCACGGCCTCCACGTCAAGGGCCGCGCGGTTGATGATGGCGCCGGCGGCGCGTGCGGCCTTGATGGCCACGTTGAGCATGGGGTGCAGGTTGGACGACATAAATTGTGGTTTCTGGCAGGGCGCCGGCAGGGGGCGCGCCTTGCGAAAGAGGAGCGTGGAACGCAGCCAGGCGATGCGGGCGGCGACAATAGGGGCTGGATTTTACCTGTTTTGCCGTTTCCGTCCCAATGCAAGGGCCTATCCAGGTCCGCACAGAGCCCTTTCGACCCCATGAAAACCCGTTTCGTCCTGATCAACACCAGCCATGCCGGCAACGTCGGTGCCGCCGCGCGGGCCCTGAAGACGATGGGGTTCGACGACCTCGTGCTGGTCGAGCCACGCTGGGCCAACGTGCTGCGGCGTGAAGAAACCATCCAGCGCGCCAGCGGCGCCCTCGACGTGCTGCAGAACGCGCGCATCGTCGCCACGCTGGACGAGGCGCTCGACGGCATGAGCCACCTGTGCGCCACGGCCATGACGCCCAGGGACTTCGGGCCGCCGACCCGCTCGCCGCGCGAGCATTTTGCGCAGTTGGTCGCCCCTAGGGCGGCAGACGCCGCTGTGGAGTCGGGTGTGGCCTTCCTGTTCGGCTCCGAGCGCTTCGGCATGGCCAACGAGGACGTGTACCGCTGCCATGTGGCGCTGTCGATTCCCACCAATCCCGGCTTCGGCTCGCTCAACCTGGGCGCGGCCATCCAGGTGATCGCCTACGAATGGCGCATGGCCCTGGGTGGCTTTGGCGCGCCGGCTGCTGTTGCGCCCGCGCCGGACCGCGAGGTGGCCGATGCCGCGCAGGAGCGTGAGCTGGCCGATGCCGTCCCGGCACGTGAGCTGGCCGATGCGGCCCAGGTGGCCGGCATGCTCGCGCACTGGGAGCGCGCCCTGGTGGACATCGGCTTCCTGGACCCCGATGCGCCCAAGAAGCTCATGCCGCGCCTGAACCAGCTTTTCAACCGCGCGCAACTGGGGTCCGAGGAAATCCACATCCTGCGTGGTGTTGCAAAAGCCATGATCGAGACGGCGCAGGCAAAGCGCTAGACTGCATTTCCATATTCCAAAAACAACCATAGCCATGTTTGCACGCCTGCGTTCCGACATTCAGTGCATCCTCGACCGCGACCCCGCTGCGCGCAGCACCTGGGAGGTGATCACCTGCTACCCCGGTCTGCACGCCATCTGGCTGCACCGGCCCGCGCACTGGTGCTGGGGCCATGGCTTCAAGTGGCTGGGGCGCTTCATTTCGCACATTGCGCGCTGGCTCACGGGCATCGAGATCCATCCGGGCGCCAAGATCGGCGAGCGCGTGTTCTTCGACCACGCCATGGGCGTGGTGGTCGGCGAGACCGCCGAGATCGGCGACGGCTGCACCATCTACCAGGGTGTGACCTTGGGCGGAACCTCGCTCTACAAGGGCGCCAAGCGCCACCCCACTCTGGGCAAGGATGTGGTGGTGAGTGCGGGTGCCAAGGTGCTCGGTGGCTTCGAGGTCGGCGATGGCGCCAAGATCGGCAGCAACGCCGTCGTCATCAAGCCCGTGCCCGCAGGGGCCACGGCCGTGGGCATCCCGGCGCGCATCATCCCCTCCAAGGCCGGCCAGAGCGCCGACGTGACCGAGCCACAGCCGCGCAAGTTCACGGCCTACGGCATCACGCAGGAGGACGACCCGCTGTCGCAGGCCATGCGCGGCCTGATCGACAACGCCTCCTCGCAGGAGCACCAGATCATGCTGCTGTGGCAGGCCATCGAGAAACTCTCGACGGCGGCCCCCGCCACCCGGGACTGTGTGCCCTGCGATGCGGCCACTACCGAGCAGTTCGAGGCGGGCAAGCTCAACGAACTGGTGGGCAAGTAGAACCCTTTCCAGGGTTCTCTCCCACCCGGCAGGTCATTTCTTGAGGAACCGGCTGTAGACAGCCCGTGTCTCGGCCTCGAAGTAGCGCCCGGCAGTCTGCCTGGACAGTTCCGAGGTCTCCTGCCAGCCAAAGAAGATGATCGCGTCATAGCTGTCCGAGATCTGCAGCTCGGTCTGCATGAACTCGCGGAAAACCTGCTTGTCCCACGCGGGCTCGCGGAAGGCCTGGGCGATGTACCAGGTTTCCACCTTGGGCTGGGCGGCCCGTGCGAGGCCCGGCAGGGCGCGCGACCAGTCGTGCAGCGCGCTGGTGGTGGTCTTGTCGCCCAGCCAGTAGGTGGTCGTGCCCACCCAGTCCACCTGCGCGATGGCCGGCGCTATGAAAGGCATCACCTTGGGGTGGCCAAAGGTGGCGTGCGGGCTGAACGACAGCCCCAGCTTCACCTGCGGCAGGCGCTGGCGCACCAGCGCGGCGGCACGCTTGAGGTCGTCGAGCTGCGCCTGGTATTCCGCCGGGTCGTCCTCCACCAGCGACGCCTTGAGGTACATCTCATCCAGCAGGTACACGTAGACGCCGGGCTGCAGCAGGTCGGCGTTCTTCGCGATGTAGGCCTCCAGCACGGCGGGGGCGTCGCTCACCAGGCGGGCGGCGCCTTTGTCGGAGATGTTGAACAGGAACAGAAAGTCCAGCATGTTGGTCTTGCCGGCCTTCTGTATCGCACGTGAGGTCTCCAGTGCGCCGCCATAGCCGCCGTAGCCGGCATTGGTCACCAGGTCCGAGGTAGCCACCTGTTCGGGCGTGCCGAAGATCTCGCCCACCAGGCGCTGGGGCGTTGGCGTGGGCCCATCGCTGCTGCCGCCGCCACCGCCGCAGGCAGCGAGCAGGCCAACCAGGGTGAGCTGCAGAAGAAGTCTTTTCTTCATCATGTGTCGGTGAAAGTGAATGTAGCGACCAGTCTAGGGGCTGCACAACGCACTTTCGTGTGACCCGGCGCACCCATGTGGGTCACGAGCCGCATCACTGGTTACAAAATGCAAGCCCGGCGCACCTCGCCAGGCCTGCATTCAGCGGCTGCGCACCGCGCTCTTGGGCCGAAAGGCCTTGCAGACCTCGTCGCGGGTTTCAAGGTAGGGCCCGCCGATCAGGTCGATGCAATAGGGCACTGCTGCGAAGATGCCGGGCACGATCTGGCTGCCATCGGCCGCGCGCAGGCCTTCCAGCGTCTCGGCAATCGCCTTGGGCTGGCCGGGCAGGTTGATGATCAGGCTCTGCCCGCGCACCACCGCCACCTGGCGCGAGAGGATGGCCGTGGGCACGAACTTCAGGCTGATCTGGCGCATCTGCTCGCCAAAGCCCGGCATTTCCTTGTGCGCCACGGCCAGCGTGGCCTCGGGCGTCACGTCGCGCAGCGCGGGGCCCGTGCCGCCGGTGGTCAGCACCAGGCTGCAGCCCGCGTCCACCAAAGCAATCAGCGCGGCGCTGATGCCCGCCTGCTCGTCGGGGATCAGGCGCGCGTCGAAGGTGATGGGGTTGTGCAGCGCGCGGGTGAGCCAGTCCTGCAGCGCCGGCAGGCCCTTGTCTTCATAGACGCCGCTGCTGGCGCGGTCGCTGATGGAGACAATGCCTACCCGGACAGGGTCGTGGACGGCGCCGTGCGCAGCTTCAGGCATGGTCCCCGTCCTCGTCGCCGTCTTCGTCGTTCTCAGGCACGTCGCCCATGTGCTCGCGCACCAGCCGGAACAGGTCGCGGTAAGCGCGGCCCTTGCGCGGCGCCAGGCCCTGCGACACTGCGGCCTTGTCGGCGGGCGGCGCATCCTTGCGCGCCTGGCGGATCAGGGCGCGCAATTGCTGCGTGTCGGTGTCGGGGTGCTCGGCCATCCACGGGGCCAGGGCCTCGTCGTCGGCGATGAGGCGGTCGCGCCACTGCTCGGCCAGGTGCAGCGTGAGTTTCACGTCGGCCGAGCCCTTGTGCTGCTCTTCGAGCGCCTGGCGCGCAGCCTGTACCAGCTCGGGGTCGAGCTTGCGCATGATCTTGCCCACGTACTGCATCTGGCGGCGCTTGCCTTCGAAATTGGTGATGCGCTTGGCCTCGGCCAGCGCATCCACCAGCTTCTCGGGCAGGCCCACCTTCTCGAACAGGTCGGCGCGCAGGGTCAGAAGCTCCTTGCCCAGGTCCTGCAGGGCATCGCTTTCGCGCTTGAGATCGGTTCGGCTGGCATCGGGCGTGCCTTTGAGTTCGGCTTTGAGCTGAATGTCCATTTCGCTGCCTTCGGCAACGAACTGGCCCTTCACAAAGTAGCCTTTTTTGGGTTTGCGTGACATGGGTGGGGGCAAATGGGGAGGTGGCGCAGCGCGCGCCACAGCGGCAAGTATCATAGCTGCCGCTATGAATAAACCCTCCATCCGCACGCCGCGCGCCTCCAGCGCCCCGGCCGCCACCGCATCCGGCACCCCCGACAACGGCTTCAGCTACAGCCGTCCGTTCTTCGAAGAACTGGTGGACCGCGCCCTCGCGCATGCCAAAAAGCTCGGCGCCACCGACGCCGGCGCCGAGGCCTCCGAGGGCTGCGGCCTGTCGGTCAGCGTGCGCAAGGGCGAGCTCGAAACGGTGGAGCGCAACCGCGACAAGTCGCTGGGCATCACCGTCTACATCGGCAACCGCCGGGGCAATGCCAGCACCTCCGATTTTTCCAGCAAGGCCATCGAGCAGACGGCGCAGGCCGCCTACGACATCGCCCGCTTCACGGCCGAAGACCCCATGGCCGGCCTGCCCGATGCCGACGACATCGCGCCCATCGACACGCACCGCGACCTGGACCTGTTCCACCCCTGGTCCATCGACAGCGAGCAGGCCGCGAAGATGGCCATGGAATGCGAGGCCGCCGCCCTGAAGGCCAGCCGTCGCATCACCAACAGCGAAGGCGCAGGCGTGTCGGCCCAGCAGAGCCACTTCTTCAGCGCCCACACGCGCGGCTTTCGCGGTGGCTATGCGTCGTCGCGCCACAGCTTCTCGGTGGCGCCGATTGCCTCGCTGCCCGGCCGCAATGCCGAGATGCAGCGCGACGCCTGGTACAGCTCCATGCGCGATGCGGCCGAGCTGGCCTCGCCACAGGCCGTGGGCCGCTATGCCGCCGAGCGCGCGCTGTCGCGCCTGGGCAGCCGCAAGATTCCCACCACGCAGTGCCCCGTGCTGTTCGAGTCCACCCTGGCCGCCGGCCTGCTGGGCGGCCTGGTGCAGGCCGTGAGCGGTGGCGCGCTGTACCGCAAGAGCAGCTTTTTGCTCGACTCGCTGGGCAAGCGCGTGCTGCCCAAGCACATCGACGTGCGCGAAGACCCCTTCGTGCTGCGCGGCAAGGGCAGTTCGCCGTTCGACGATGAAGGCGTGCGCGTGGCGCCGCGCCAGGTCGTCAAGGGCGGGCGCCTGGAAGGCTATTTCCTGTCCACTTACTCGGCACGCAAGCTGGGCATGAAGACCACCGGCAACGCCGGCGGCTCGCACAACCTGACCATGACTTCACGCCTGACCCAGCCCGGCGACGACCTCGACGCCATGCTGCAAAAGCTGGGCACCGGCCTGTTCGTGATCGAACTCATGGGCCAGGGCGTGAACTACGTGACGGGCGATTATTCGCGCGGCGCCAGCGGCTTCTGGGTCGAGAATGGCCGCATCGCCTACCCGGTGCATGAGATCACCATCGCCGGCAACTTGAAGGACATGCTGCAGGGCATCGAGGCCGTGGGTGCGGACACCTACAACTACGGTGCCAAGACCGTGGGTTCGATTCTCGTGAACAAGATGAAGGTGGCGGGCAGCTGAGCCATCAGGCCGTGGCGCGGGACTGCGCCGCCCAGGTGTCCTTCCTGCCCCTCATGCCCACTGGCAGCGCCATCCCCACGCGGTTGCGCGACAGGGTGCCGGCAGGCTCCAGGTGGGCCAGCATCAGGGCTACGGCGTCGGCATATGTGATGATTATCTCGGGCACCTTGGAGGCGAACAGCAGCAGGAGCAGTGGGGCAGGCAGCGCGTTGGCGAAGCCCGCAATGCGCACCGGCAACTGCTCCGTGGCCACCCGCATCCGGGCCATGCCGAGCGCGGCCTTCTCCACCATGGGGCCGGGGCACAGCATGCGCCAGTCCAGGGGCGACGCGCAGATGCGTTCGTAGTTTTTCAGGTGCGGCCAGTAGGTGTCGCGCACCTTGGGCAGGGTGGCACCCTTGCGGCCCGTCTGGCCGATGTCCAGCGCCGCAGCGCCCCCAAAAAACCAGCAGATAGGCCGCTCGGAGGCGGGCAGCGATTCGACGCTTCGACGATGCGCGCCACCAGGTCCACGAAGGCCTGACCCTCGGTGACCATGCTGGCGCAGTTGATGAGTGCATCGTGTCCCCGGACGATTGCCGCCAGGTCCTCCGTGGCGATCTGGCCGAGGTCGGCCTGGTGCAAGGTGACCAGTGCACGTGTCTCGGTGGGTAGCTTGGCCGGGTTGCGTACGAGCACGCAGACTTGGTGGCCGGCGGTGATCGCCTGTTCGAGCACGTGGCGGCCACGGGAGCCGGTGGCTCCGAGGATGAGGCGGCGCTTCATGGGGATTAGCGTGGTGGGTTGGTGGCGGTGGTTTCTGGAACCTGGGCGCGATCATTCCACGCAGTCCGATTGAAGCCAGGGCCCTGCGCTGCACTGGGGGGGCGGGGTGGTGAAATTGTTCACGGCTTGGGGTGCCTTTGTGGCAGCGGTTGCTGGCGTGTGTTGTCGAGACATGGCGTGCGCTGCGACGGATTTCACGGATCGTGTGCTGTGGTTGCTGCATGCCTGTTTTAAAGGCTGAGGCCGGGGTGTGCGCCCGGCGGCGCACCCACCTTCTTTTGCGTCGCCAAAAGAAGGTGGGCCAAGAAAAGGCGACC
The DNA here is from genome assembly GCF_964253575.1 of Acidovorax sp. LjRoot118. Classification (NCBI taxonomy): domain Bacteria; kingdom Pseudomonadati; phylum Pseudomonadota; class Betaproteobacteria; order Burkholderiales; family Comamonadaceae; genus Acidovorax; species Acidovorax sp. LjRoot118. The sequence goes on along the minus strand of NZ_CAXURB020000001.1, from coordinate 4,465,935 downwards.
CCCAGTCTGCGTCCCCCGTTCGCCCTGTCGGGCGAACGGGGGCAACCTGCGATGCTCGGGCCTGGGGTGGTGCCGATGAACTCGCTGCGTTCTTCGAACTCCGCTCAAACAGCATCGGCAAGCTAGAGCACGAAGTGCGTGTGTCCTTCGGCACACGCACCCACCCCAGGCCCTGCGCTTCTCGGCGCAGCCAGCAGGGGTGGGGAGCGGGGACAAAGACGGCTGCTGCTTCGCAGCTGCGCCTTGGGTCGGTGACGTGCGCGATGCGCGCTGCCGACAGGTTGGGCGCGCTCGCTCTGGCTAGCCGAGCGCAGCGAAGGACCACAGGCCGAGCGAAGCAATGGCCCGAGTGGAGCCCGTTCCCACCCCCTTCTGACCGTGCCGAGAAGCGCAGGGCCTGGGGTGAGCGCGTGCCGAAGGACACGCGCATCGTTGTCTGGCTCGCCGCAGCTGTTTGAGCAGAGTTCGAAGAACGCAGCGAGTTCTGCGGCACACCCCAGGACCGAGCATCGCAGGCTGCCCCCTCGTACGCAGTGCGAGGGGGACACGGGCAGCGGGGTCGCCTTTCTTTTGGGTACTTTTCTTTGGCGAAGCAAAGAACAAGTACCTCGGCCGCCGGGCCGAGACCCGGCCTCCGCCCTCAACACGGGCAGGAAGCCGCCATCGTCCCATGAGGTCAATAGGCCGCGCTCGCCTTGTCAGGCACATCGGCAACCGCGCCCCGCCCCCCAAACTGCCCCCGCAACTTGCGCGCCGTATTCACAAACATCAGCACATCCACGCCCACGGCGACAAAGGTGCATCCCAGATCCAGATAGCGCTGCGCCAACACCGGGTCCGAAGTGAGCGTCCCCGCCGCCTTGCCACTGGCGATGATGGTCCTCATCGCCCCCTCGATGGCCGCCTGCACCTCCGGGTGGCCAGGGTTGCCGCGGTGGCCCATGGATGCCGCCAGGTCGGCTGGGCCGATGAACACGCCATGCACGCCGTCCACCGCGCAGATGGCCGCGAGGTTGTTCAGGGCCGCCACCGTCTCGGCCTGCACCAGCAGGCAGACCTCGTCATCGGCCACGTTCAGGTAGTCGCTGCGCGCACTCCACTCGGAGGCACGCCCCACGGCGCTGCCCACACCGCGGATTCCCAGGGGCGGGTAGCGCGTGGCCGAGACGATGGCGCGCGCCTGCTCGGCCGTATCCACCATGGGCACGAGCAGGGTGCGGGCACCGATGTCCAGCATCTGCTTGATGAGGGCCGTGCTGCCCTCGACCACGCGCACCACGGGTTGGGCGCTGTGGGGCGCCACCGACTGCAGCGCCGCCAGGGTGCTGCGCACGTCGTTGGGGGCGTGCTCGCCGTCGACCAGCAGCCAGTCGTAGCCACAGGTGGCGGCCGCTTCGGCGAGGTAGGGGTCGGCCATGGAGAGCCACAGGCCGACCTGGGGGCGGCGCTGGGCAAGGGCGGTCTTGAAGGGGTTGTGGGCGGGCATGGGTGGGGTCTTTCAGTCGAGTTGTCCCTGGCAGAGGTACTTGGTGTGCAGGTAGTCGTCCAGGCCGTGGGTCGATCCCTCGCGCCCGTAACCCGACTCCTTGACACCACCAAACGGAGCCGCCTCGGCCGCGATCACGCCTTCGTTGATGCCCACGATGCCGGTCTCCAGCGCGTCCGCCACGCGCCAGATGCGCCGCACGTCGTTGCTGTAGAAATACGCCGCCAGGCCAAAGGGTGTGTCGTTGGCTGCGGCGATCACCTCGGCCTCGGTGGCGAAGCGCGTGAGCGGTGCCACGGGGCCGAAGGTTTCCTCGCAGGAGCAGGCCATGGAGGCATCGGCGCCCACCAGCACCGTGGGCGCGTAGTAGGTGGGGCCCAGCCCGGGCAGGCGCTGGCCACCGGTCAGCACTTTCGCCCCCCGCGCCACTGCGTCCTGCACGTGGCGCGCTATCTTTTCCACGGCCCGGTCATTGATCATGGGGCCGATCTGCGAGGCCAGGTCGCTGGCAGGACCCACCTTGAGCGCGGCCACGCGGGCGCTGAGCTTGCTGGCGAATTCGTCGTGGACGCGGTCGTGCACGAACACCCGGTTCGGGCAGACACAGGTCTGGCCGCCGTTTCGGAACTTGGCGGCCATGAATCCGTCCACGGCCGCATCCACATCGGCATCCTCGAAGACGATGAAGGGCGCGTTGCCGCCCAACTCCAGCGACAGCTTCTTGAGCGTGTCGGCGCTGCGCCGCGCCAGGTGCTTGCCCACGGGCGTCGATCCGGTGAAGGTGATCTTGCGCACGCGGGCGTCATCGAGCCACAGGTCCACCACCTCGGGCGTCTTCTCGCGTGAAGCGGTGACGATGTTGAGCACGCCAGCGGGCACACCCGCCTCGTGGGCCAGCAGCACCAGGGCCAGCGAGGTCAGCGGTGTGTCCTCGGCCGGCTTGCAGACCACCGTGCAGCCGGCAGCCAGGGCCGGGGCGATCTTGCGCGCGATCATCGCCGCCGGAAAGTTCCAGGGCGTGATGGCCGCCACCACGCCCACAGGTTCCTTCAGCGCAAACATGCGCCGGCCCGGCACCGGCGCGGGGATCACTTCGCCGTTCATGCGCGTGGCCTCCTCTGCAAACCATTCGATGTAGCTGGCCGCATAGGCCACCTCGCCCTTGCCCTCGGCCAGGGGCTTGCCCTGCTCGCGCGAGATGAGCCTGCCCAGGTCGTCCTGGTGGGCCAGCACCAGATCGTTCCAGCGCTTTATGGTCTGGGCGCGCTGCCTGGCGGGCAGCTTCTTCCAGGCCGGGAAGGCGGCATGCGCGGCATTGAGCGCGGCGAGGGCTTCGGCTGCGCCGCTGTCGGGCACCTGGGTGATGGTGGCGCCGGTGGCCGGGTCGGTCACGGCCAGCAGGGCGCCGGGGCCGGGCGTCCACTGGCCGGCGATGAAGTTGGCGCTGCGCAGCAGGTCAGCGCGGGTGAGTGTCAGGGGCATGGGAGTGTGAGGTTCGGTGGGGGTGTGTTCAACTGACTATTCCGAGATGCCAGGGCACAAACTCATGGTCGCCCAGGCCCAGGGCCTCGCTCTTGGTGGCTTCGCCGCTGGCGTGGCGCAGGATCTGCTCGAAGATCTGCCGCCCCATCTCGGGCACAGAGATGCCCTCATCGATCACCACGCCGCAGTTGATGTCCATGTCCTCTTCGAGCCGCGTGAACATGGGCGTGTTGCTCGCCAGCTTGATGGTGGGCGCCGGCTTGCTGCCGAACATGGAGCCGCGCCCGGTGGTAAAGCAGATCAGCTGTGCGCCGCTGGCGATCTGCCCGGTGCAGGCCACGGGGTCGTAGCCGGGCGAGTCCATGAAGACGAAGCCGCTCTGGGTGATGGGCTCTGCGTATTCGTACACCGCCTGGAGCGGTGTGGTGCCGCCCTTCATGGCCGAGCCCAGCGATTTTTCGAAGATGTTGGCCAGGCCACCGGCCTGGTTGCCATGGCCCACCACGCCATTGAACTGGGCGTTCTGGCCGGCGGCATAACGCTCCCACCAGGCCAGTCGGTCCAGAAGCTTCTGGCCCACCTCGGGGCTCACCGCACGTCGCGTGAGCATGAATTCCACGCCGTGGATCTCGGGCGTCTCCGACAGGATGGCCGTGCCTCCGTGGCGCACCAGGATGTCCATGGCCGCACCCAGCGCGGGGTTGGCCGTGATGCCCGAGAAGCCGTCCGACCCGCCGCACTCCAGCCCGATCTTGAGGTGGCTGGCGCTCACCGCCTGGCGCCGTGCGGCGTTGGCCTCCGGCAGCATGGCCTCGATCGCGGCGATGCCGGCTTCGATGGTGGCGCGCGTGCCGCCCACCTCCTGCATCACCAGCGTGCGCATGAGTCGGCCGGCCTTCAGGCCCTGCGAATCCACCAGCGCATCCACCTGGTTGCGCTCGCAGCCCAGGCCCACGATGAGCACGCCCGCCAGGTTGGGGTGGCGCGCATAGCCCGCCAGCGTGCGGCGCAGCACGTCGAAGTGCTCGCTGGGCGAGGACATGCCGCAGCCGCTGGTCTGGGCGAAGGCGGCCACGCCGTCGATGTGGGGAAACGCCGCCATCCGCTCGGGCGTGAAGTGCGCAGCAATGCGCTTGATGACCGTGGCCGAGCAGTTCACCGACGACAGGATGCCGATGAAGTTGCGCGTGCCCACGCTGCCGTCGGCCCGCACGAAGCCCTGGAAGGTAGCGCGCCCGGCCTCGGGCACATAGTCCACGGGCCGCACGTCGGCGCCGAAGGCCGGGTCGCGGTAGTAGTCCACGATCTGCAGGTTGTGGCTGTGCACGTAGTCGCCGGGCTCCAGGTCCCGCGTGGCCACGCCGATCACGGTGTCGTACTTGCGCACCTGCTCGCCCTCGGCAATGCGGCGTGCTGCGATCTTGTGGCCGGCGGGCACCTGGGCGCGCGTGCGCACACCGAGTTCGGGGATGGCCTGGCCCAGCGCCAGGGCCGTCTTGGCCACCAGCACGTTGTCGTTGGGATGCAGGTGCAGCAGGGGGCTGGACAGGGCGGTGGGGGCCGCAGGGGTAGTCATCGGGACCTTTTGCTTCTGGGGATGCAGGGACTCAGCTGCGCATCAGTTCGCGCAATTTGAGCCTGTCGATGAGCACGGTCTCTTTCAGGTAGACCGTGTTCACGTACTTTTCGTAGTCGGGGCCGTCCAGGTACAACAGCGGCGCATCGAGCTTGTCGGCCACCGCCTTGAACTCGGGGCTGGCTACGGCCTGGCGGAAGGCGTCGCGCAGCTTGGCGGCCACGGCCGGGTCCAGGCCCTTGGGCGCGCCGATACCGTTGGGGGCATCCACCACCACGTCGTACCCGAGCTCGCGCAGGGTGGGCGTGTCCTTGAAGCGCGCGGTGCGCTGTTCGCCCCAGGTGGCCAAAAGGCGCAGCTTGCCGGCCTCCACATGCGGCGCCCAGGAGCTCGAATCGGCCAGCGCATCCACATGGCCGCCCAACACGCCCTGCAGGGCCTCGGCGCCACCCTTGTAGGGCACGTGGTTGAGCTGAATGCCGGCCACTGCCGCGAACTCCTCCATGCCCACATGCGTGGCGCCGCCCACGCCGGCGTGGGCGTAGGTCACCTTGCCAGGGTTGGCCTTGGCATGGTCGACGAAGTCCTTCAGGGTCTTGAAGCGCGAGTCCGCCGGCACGGCGATGCCGAAGGTCTGGCCCGAGGTGCGTGCCAGGTAGGTGAAATCCTTGCGCGGGTCGGCCTGCAAGGTGCCCAACTGCGCAAAGCGCGTGACGGAGATTGGGATCTGGCCGATGGTGTAGCCGTCGGCCTTGGCCGCGGCCAGGGCCTTGGAGCCGATCATGCCCGAGGCGCCGGCGCGGTTCTCCACCGCGATGGCCTGGCCCAGGATGCGGCCGGCGACGGTGCACAGGGTGCGCATCGACTGGTCGGCCGTGCCGCCTGCGGGCCAGGGGCAGATGAAGGTGATGGGGCGTTCGGGGTAGGCCTGCGCGAACAGCTTGCCATGCGTGGCTGCGAGCGCAGTGGCCCCGAGGGCGCCAAGGATGAGCTGCCGCCGGTCCTGGCGTGGGGTGTCGTTCATGTCTGTCTCCATTTTTTTGATCGGGAGCCGCGATTGTTCTCAGGCGATGCATAACAATCCAATGAAACTATGGACTCTCTTCATAGCCTGCAAGACATGAATCAGGAGAAACCCCATGACCCGCATCGACCGCGTCTTGCGCTCCAACCTCAAGCTGCGCCACCTGCAGATGCTGGTGGCGCTGGACCAGTTCCGCCACCTGGGCCGTGCGGCCGAGTTCCTGTCGGTCACGCAGCCTGCTGTCTCCAAGACGCTGGCCGAGATCGAGCGCATGTTCGGCCTGCCGCTGTTCGACCGCTCCACGCGCGGCACCGAGCCCACGGCCGCAGGCCTGAGTGTGGTGCGTTTTGCGCGCTCGGTGCTGGCGGGCTACGACCGCACACGCGCCGAGATCGCCGCCGAGGCCAGCGGTGCCAGCGGCCGCACCAGTGTGGGCGCCATGGTGGTGGCCACGCCGGTGCTGCTGGCACAGGCCGTGGAGCGGCTCAAGGCGCGCTCCATCCACACCAGCGTGCTGATCGAGGAGGGCGACCTCACACGATTGCTACCCAAGCTGCGGCTCGGTGAGCTCGACCTGTTCGTGGGCCGGCTGGAGCCGGGCTACGCCTCGCCCGACCTCGAAACCGAAGCGCTGTATGCCGAGCCCATGGCCGTGGTCGTGCAGCCTGGCCATGTGCTGGCGCGCAAGCGCAAACCACATTGGACCGACCTGGCCGCGCTGCCCTGCGTGATGCCGCCGCCCTGGGCCTCGCTGCGCGTCAAGCTCGACCAGATGTTCTTTGCGCACGACCTGCACCCGCCGGCCGACATCGTGGAGTCAGCCTCCTTCCTCACGCAGCTGAGCTTCGTCCACCAGCGCGGCGCGGTGGCCTTCATGGCGCGCTCGGTGGCGCAGCATTTTGCGGCGCAGGGCATGCTGGCGGTGCTGCCGCTGGCCGTGCCCATCGACCTGCCGCCCGTGGGCCTGATCACCCTGCGCGGCCAGAAGCCCACGCCCGTGACGGAGCAATTGATCGACTGTATCCGCCAGGTGGCCGGCAGCCGCAAGAAGCCGCGCGCCAGGCCCTGACCCCTCAGCTCCAGGTGCGCGCGAGCACCGCAGCAGCAGTCTGCAGCCTTGGCAACTTCTCCAGCGCCTGCGCCAGCGACATGCGCGCCACCGGGGCCTGCAGCGCCACGGCGCAGCGGATGCTCTTGCCATCGGCTCCGCGCACCGGCACGGCCACGCAGACCAGGCCTTCGACGAACTCCTCGGCATCCACCGCGTAGTCCTCCTTGCGGATGCGCTTGAACTCGGCATCGAGCGCGGCGCGTGTGGTCAGCGTGGTCGCAGTGTGGCGCGTGAGCGTGAGGCCCTCCAGCAGTTGGTTGCGCTGGCCCGCGGCCATGTGCGCCAGCAACAGCTTGCCGCTGGCCGAGCAATGCACCGGCACGCGCGTGCCGGGCCGCAGGTTCATCTGCAGCGGAAAGGCCGACTCGATGCGGTCCAGGTACACCACCTCCACACCCGACAGGGCGGTGAAGTTGCAGCTCTCGCCCACCTCGGCCACCAGCTGGCGCAGCACGGCGTGGCGCACGCCCTGCTGCGTGCTGCCAGCCAGCGTGGCCTCGGCCAGGCGCAGCAGGCGCGGCGCGGGGGCGTAGCGCCGGCCATCGGGTTCGCGCGCCAGCAGGCCGCCGGCCTCCAGCTGCACCAGCAGCCGGTGCACGCTGGGCTTGGGCCAGCCGCTGGCAGCAACGGCCTCGGCCAGTGTGAGCGGGCGGGCCTCGCGCACCAGCAGCTCCAGCAGGTCGAACAGGCGCAGGCCGGGCGATGCAGCAGTGTTTTCTGTCATGAATCTCTGATTTCGAGACGAAATAGGAAAATATTTCGGGATTTGTAAGGCCTGGCCTACAGTGGGGCGCATCGTAGACATCCGCCTGCGTTCTGTAAACAACCCCTTCCTCCCATGCCTGTGAGCCCCCGTCCCTTTCGCAATGCCGTCGTCACAGGTGCCTGTGGCGGCCTGGGCCAGGCCCTGGTGCGTGAGTTGCTGGCCCAGGGCACACAGGTGGCGCTGGTGGGCCTGCAGCGCCCGGTGCTCGAAACGCTGGCCGCCACCGCGCCCGAGCGCTGTGCGGTGTACACGCCCGACGTGGCCGATGCCGCCGCCATGGCGCAGGTGGCCGCCGACTGGATGGCGCGTGCCGGCCTGCCCGACCTGGTGATCGCCAACGCGGGTGTGGCGGGCGGCTTCGACACCGCAGAGACCGGTGACCTGGCCGTGATGCGCCGCATGTTGGAAATCAACCTGCTCGGCCCTGCCACCACCTTCCAGCCCTTTGTGCAGGCACTGCGCGTGCATGCCGTACAGGGGCCGCGCTGCGCCCTGGTCGGCGTGGCCAGCATCGCGGGCTGGCGCGGCATGCCCGGCAATGGCGCCTATTGCGCGAGCAAGGGCGGGCTGATCCGCTACCTCGAAAGCCTGCGCGCCGAGTGCCGGGGCACGCGGCTGTCCGTGCACACGGTGAGCCCGGGCTACCTGCGCACGGCACTCACCGCCGGCAACCGCTTTGCCATGCCCGGCCTGATGGAGCCCGATGCCGCCGCGCGCGCACTGCTGGCCGGCGTGGCGCGCGGGCGCGAGCACATCGTGCTGCCACGGCACATCGGCTGGCTCTCGCGCCTGCTGGCCTGCCTGCCCGCCGCCACCTACGACCGCCTGCTGCGCGGCCAGCCGCGCAAGCCGCGCGTGGGCGAGGCGGGGGCCACCGCCATCCCCGGGCTGCCCGGCGCCAGCGATGGCGCGCCTGCCGAACCCCGCTGAATTTCACCTGCGAGCCAAGCCCCTCATGCAAGACGACCTTCGCAACGCATCTGCCGACCTGCAGGCCTGCGTAGACACCACCACCCCTGCCACGCGCGGCTCGATTGCACTCATCGGTGCCGGCCCTTCAGGCCTGGCCGGTGCGCGCAATCTGCAAAAGCTCGGCATCCCGTTCCAGGGCTTCGAGGCGTATACCGACGTGGGCGGGCTGTGGAACATCGCCAACCCGCGCTCCACGGTGTATGCCTCGGCGCACCTGATCTCGAGCAAGCGCACCACCGAGTTCAGCGAATTCCCCATGGCCGACAGCGTGGCCGACTACCCCAGCCACCGCGAGCTGTGCCGCTACTTCAGCGACTTTGCCGAGCATTTCGACCTGCGCCGGCACTTTCGTTTCGGCGTGCGCGTGCTCAAGGTGGAGCCGGTCAGCGACAGGGAGGACACGCTGTGGCGCGTGACCATCGCCACGGCGGACGGGGGCACCGAAGCGGCGGAGTACAAGGGCGTGGTGATCGCCAACGGCACGCTGGCCGAGCCCAGCATGCCGCGCTTCGAAGGCCATTTCAGCGGCGAGCTGCTGCACACCTCGGCCTACAAGCATGCCGAGCAGTTCAAGGGCAAGCGCGTGCTCATCGTGGGCGCGGGCAACTCGGGCTGCGACATCGCGGTGGACGCCGTGCACTACGCGCACAGCGTGGACATCTCGGTGCGGCGCGGCTATTACTTCGTGCCCAAGTACGTGTTCGGCAAGCCCGCCGACACGCTGGGCGGCAAGCGCCCGCTGCCGCCCTGGCTCAAGCAGAAGGTGGACAGCACGGTGCTGCAGTGGTTCACGGGCGACCCCACACGCTTCGGCTTCCCCAAGCCCACCTACAAGATGTACGAGTCGCATCCCATCGTGAATTCGCTGATCCTGCACCACCTGGGCCATGGCGACATCCACGTCAAGGCCGACATCGCGCGCTTCGATGGCGCCACGGTGCACTTCAAGGACGGAACCCAGCAGGACTACGACATGGTGCTCGCCGCCACCGGCTACACGCTGCACTACCCCTTCATCGCGCGCGAGTTGCTCAACTGGCAGGGCATGGCGCCGCGCCTGCACCTGAACATCTTCGCACCCGGTCGGCGCCGCCTGGCCGTGCTGGGCATGATCGAGGCCAGCGGCATCGGCTGGCAGGGCCGCTACGAGCAGGCCGAGCTGGTGGCGCGCTACTTCAAGGCGCTCGATGCCGACACGCCCGCCGCCCGCGCCTTCGAGGCCGCCGTGCAGGGCCCGCCGCCAGACCTGTCGGGCGGCTTCAAGTACCTGCAGCTCGAACGCATGGCGTACTACGTGCACAAGGACACCTACCGCGCCGCCGTGCGCAACGCCTCTGCCGCCCTGGGCTGACCGCACCACAAGAAAAGGGCCGCCGAGCCCACAGAGGAGACAAATACCATGCTGCCCGTCGACGAGATCCGCCTGAACTTCAACCCCGCGTCGCTGATGCTGCTCAATGCGGTGCTGGCCTTTTTGATGTTCGGCATCGCGCTCGACACGCGGGCGGACGACTTCCGTCGCGTGGCCAAGATGCCCTGGGCCATGGCCGTGGGCATTGCCGCGCAGTTCATCGTGCTGCCGGCCGTGACCTATGTGCTCACGCTGCTGCTCGGCGTGGGGCCGAGCATCGCGCTGGGCATGATCCTGGTGGCCTGCTGCCCGCCGGGCAACGTGTCCAATATCCTTACGCACCGCGCACGCGGCAACGTCGCGCTGTCGGTGTCCATGACGGCGATTTCCAACGCCATCGCCATCGTGGTCATGCCACTGAACTTCGCGTTCTGGGGCGGAATGCACCCCACGGCCGCGCCGCTGCTGAAAACGATCGCGCTCGACCCGCTGGAGATGGTGGGCCACATCGTCGCCATCATCGGCGTGCCCTTCGTGCTCGGCCTCTTGTGCGCGCACCAACTGCCGCGCCTCACGCTGCGCGTGAAGAAGCCCGTGCGCATCATCAGCTTCCTGGCGCTCATCGGCTTCATTCTGGGCGCCATCGCCGGCAACTGGCGCTTCTTCCTCGACTATGTGGGCATGGTGCTGCTGGCCGTGGCCCTGCACGATGCGCTGGCCTTCGGCACCGGCTACCTGTGCGCTCGGTTCACGGGCCTGCAGGACTATGACCGGCGCGCCGTCGCCATCGAGGTCGGCATCCGCAATGCGGGCCTGGGCCTGGTGGTGATCTTCAGCTTCTTCGGTGGCCTGGGCGGCATGGCCGTGGTGGCGGGTGTCTGGGGCTTCTGGGACATCATCGCCGGCCTGGCGCTGGCCAGCTGGTGGGGCCGCAAGGACCCCGTGGGCGCGCCTGCGGCCTTGCAAGGGGAGGGCGCATGAGCGCGCCGGCCCCGCGCGCCCGCAATGTCCTCGTCACCGGGGCTGATGGCTTCCTGGGCCGGGGCGTGGTGGCGGCGCTGGCCCGGCGGCCGGACACCGGCAGCGTGGTGGCCCTGGACGTGCGCGAGGTGCCGCCCGAGCGCCGCCAGCCGGGCGTCACCTACCAGGCCCAGGACGTGCGCGACCCGGCCCTGGCCGCCACGCTGCAGCGCCATGCCATCGACACCGTGGTGCACCTGGCCTCCATCGTCACGCCGGGCCGCGGCTCGAACCGGGCATTCGAATACGACGTGGACGTGAACGGCACACGCAACGTGCTCGAAGCCTGCGCGGCCCAGGGCGTGCGGCATGTGCTCGTGTCCTCCAGCGGCGCGGCCTATGGCTACCACGCCGATAACGCGCCCTGGCTCACCGAGTCGCACCCGCTGCGCGGCAACGAAAGCTTTGCCTATGCGCACCACAAGCGCCTGGTCGAAGAGATGCTGGCCGCATGGCGCCAGAGGCATCCAGGGCTGGCGCAGACGGTGCTGCGCATCGGCACCATCCTGGGTGAGCGCGTGGACAACCAGATCACCGCGCTGTTCGAAAAGCCCCGCCTGTTGGCCATCCGCGGCAGCGACAGCCCTTTCGTCTTCATCTGGGACGAGGACGTGACCGGCGCGCTGCTGCATGCGCTCGATGGTGCGCCCCCGGGCTGCTACAACCTGGCGGGCGACGGGGCGCTGACCATCCACCAGATCGCGGCGCGCCTGGGCAAGCGCACGCTCGACCTGCCGGCCTGGCTGCTGCAGTCGGCGCTGTTCGTGGGTTCGCGCCTGGGCGTGGGCCGCTATGGCCCCGAGCAGCTCGACTTTCTGCGCTATCGGCCGGTGCTGCTCAACACCGCGCTCAAGGAGCAACTGGGCTACGTGCCGCGCAAGACCAGTGCACATGCCTTCGATGCCTTCGTGGCGGCGCGCCAGCAGCAGGGGCGGCCCGTGGCCGTGGCCGGTGCGCTGGCAGGCAGCCGCGCATGAACACCGCAGCATTGGGGGCAGTACCGGCCCGCGCGCTGTCGCAGGGTGACCTGGCCTGCGCACTGGTCGTCATCGTCATCTGGGGCTCGAACTTCGTGGTCATGAAAATGGGCCTGCAGACGCTCAGCCCCATGCTGCTGGGCACGCTGCGCTTCATCGCGGCCTCGCTGCCCTTTTTGCTCTTCGTGCGCCGGCCGGCGCTGCCCTGGCGCTTCATCGTGGCCTATGGCCTGGCGCAGGGCCTGGGGCAGTTCGGCCTGTTGTTCCTGGGCCTGCGCCTGGGCATGACGGCGGGCATGGCCTCGGTGGTCATGCAGACCCAGGCCTTCTTCACGCTGATCCTCGCGGTCACGCTGCTGCACGAGCGTGCGCGGCCAGCGCAGTGGCTGGGCCTGGCGGTGGCGTTCGGGGGTCTGCTGGTGATCGCCAGCGCCCATGGCGAGGGTGCGCTGCAGATGAGCCTGGCGGGCTTCGTGCTCACGCTGGGCGCGGCCTTCATGTGGGCCACCTCGAACCTGGTGGTGCGCTTCGCGGCGCGCGTGGGTGGCGACTACGCGCCGTTCCCGTTCATCGTCTGGAGCAGCACCGTGCCCATCGTGCCGTTCTTCGCGCTGGCGCTGTGGCTCGACGGGCCGGCCTCGGTGGCCGCGCAGCTCGGGGGCCTGAACGGCCGCGCACTGTTCGCCGTGCTTTACCTGGCGCTGCTGGCCACCTTGCTGGCCTACAGCCTCTGGACGCGGCTGCTGCAGCGCCACCCGGCCGGGCGCGTGTCGCCGTTCTCGCTGCTGATCCCGGTGGTGGGCCTGCTGGCCGCCATGCTGGTGCTGGGCGAGCAGCCGGCGCCCGCGCAGTGGGCGGGCACCGGCGCGGTGCTCTGCGGCATGCTCATCAACCAGTTCGGCCATCTATGGTGGAAGCGGGGCTGAAGCCCCGCACACGCTTCAGGCGGCCGCGATGCGCGCCGCGATGGCCTGGCCCAGCTCCGTGGTGCTGGCCTTGCCGCCCAGGTCGGGAGTGAGCGGGCCTTCCTTCAAGGCGGCCTCGATGGCCGCCACGATGGCATCGTGCGCCGCGCGCCCGGCGCCCTGGCCGTTGGTCAAAAAGTCCAGCATCAGCGCGCCCGACCAGATCATGGCGATGGGGTTGGCGATGTTCTTGCCGTAGATGTCGGGCGCCGAGCCATGCACGGGCTCGAACAGCGAGGGGAACGTGCGCTCGGGGTTCAGGTTGGCCGAAGGGGCCAGGCCGATGGTGCCGGTGGTCGCGGGGCCCAGGTCCGAGAGGATGTCGCCGAACAGGTTGGTGGCGGCCACTACGTCAAAGCGGCCGGGCTGCAGCACGAAGCGCGCAGTCAGGATGTCGATGTGCTGCTTGTCCAGCGTGATCTCGGGGTAGTCCTTGGCCACCTCGTCGGCACGCTTGTCCCACCAGGGCATGCTGATGGCGATGCCGTTGCTCTTGGTGGCCAGCGTCACGTGCTTGCGCGGGCGGCTCTGGGCGAGGTCGAAGGCGAAGCGCAGCAGGCGGTCGGTGCCCTTGCGCGAATAGACCGACTCCTGGATGACGATCTCGCGGTCCGTGCCCTCGTACATGATGCCGCCGAGCGAGGTGTACTCGCCCTCGGTGTTCTCGCGCACCACGAAGTAGTCGATGTCGCCGGGCTTCCTGCCCGCCAGCGGGCAGGGCACGCCCTCGAACAGGCGCACGGGGCGCAGGTTGATGTACTGGTCGAACTCGCGGCGGAACTTGAGCAGCGAACCCCACAGCGAGACATGGTCGGGCACGGTGGCGGGCCAGCCCACGGCGCCGAAGAAGATCGCGTCCACATCCGCGAGCTGCGCCTTCCAGTCGTCGGGCATCATCTTCCCGTGCTCGGCGTAGTAGTCGCAGCTGGCCCAGTCGATGGTGCGGCAGGTGAGGGCGATGCCGAAGCGCTCGGCCGCGGCCTTCACGGCGCGCAGGCCTTCGGGCATGACTTCCTTGCCGATGCCGTCGCCGGGGATCACGGCGATCGTGTACTGGGTGCTGTTGCTGCTCATCAGATGTCTTCCTTGGAGGGTGGAGGGTGCGTGGCCTGCATTGTTGGACAGGGCTGCACAAAATACAATCGGCCGCCTGTGCATCCATTCTTCACACATCGTGCATAAAAGCCCATCGACCGAGGACCTGCGCGTCTTCACCGTGGTCGTGCGCAAATCGAGTTTTGCCGACGCCGCCACCGAACTGGGTGCCTCGCCTGCCTACGTGAGCAAGCGCATCCGCCTGCTGGAAGAAGACCTGGCCGTAAAGCTCTTGCACCGCACCACGCGGCGCGTGGCTGTCACGGAGGAGGGCGAGCGCGTGTTCCACTGGGCGCAGCGCATCCTCGATGACGTGGACCAACTGCTGCAGGAGGTGGCCGTCACGCGCCGCGAGCCGCGCGGCCTGCTGCGCGTGAGCAGCAGCTTCGGCTTTGGCCGGCGCATCGTGGCGCCGGCACTGTCGCGCCTGGTGGAGCGGCACCCGGGCCTGCAGGTGCGGCTGGAGGTGTTCGACCGGCTGGTGGACGTGGCAGGCGAGGGTTTTGACCTCGATGTGCGCGTGGGCGACGAGATCGCCCCGCACCTGATCGCGCGGCGCCTGGCCGACAACCACCGCGTGCTGTGCGCTGCCCCGGCCTACCTGGCACGCCACGGCACCCCGCGCACGCTCTCGGAGCTGTCCAGCCACGACTGCCTGGTGATCAAGGAGCGCGACCATCCCTTTGGCGTGTGGCGCCTGCGCAGCGGCGCTGTGGAGGACATGGTCAAGGTGCGTGGCCCGCTGTCGGCCAACAACGGCGAGATGGTGGTGCAGTGGGCCGTGGACGGGCGCGGCATTGCGCTGCGCTCGCTGTGGGACGTGCAGCCCCACCTGAAGGCCGGGCACCTGGTGCAGGTGCTGCCCGAATGGCGCCAGGACGCCAACGTCTGGGCCGTCTACCCCACGCGGCTGCACCTGTCGGCCAAGGTGCGCGTGTGCGTGGAGTTTCTGCAGGACCACTTCAAAAGGGAGTGGTCCGGGGTGGACTGAGGATGCAGGGGCTCAGCCGCCTGCCAGCGCGGTCTTCACTGCGGCGGAGACCTGGCCCATGTCGGCCTTGCCAGCCAGGCGGGTCTTGACCGCGCCCATCACCTTGCCCATGTCACCAGGGCCCGAGGCGCCGAGTTCGGCCACGATGGCCTTGACGGCGGCCAGGGTCTCCTCTGCCGACATACGCGCGGGCAGGTAGGCCTGCAGCACCACCAGCTCGGACTTTTCCTTGTCGGCCAGGTCCTGGCGCGCAGCCTGCTCGAACGCGGCGATGGAGTCCTTGCGCTGCTTGATCAGCTTGTCCACGATGGCGATGACGGCCACATCGTCGAGCTCGATGCGCTCGTCAACTTCCTTTTGCTTCAGCGCCGCCAGCAGCAGGCGGATGGTGCCCAGGCGCTCACTGTCCTTGGCGCGCATGGCGGTCTTCATGTCTTCGGTGATCTGGTCCTTGAGGGACATGGCATTTCTCCTGAGGTCTTGTCGTTGAATCTGCAAAAAAAGGGAGCGCAAAAAGCAAAAAACCCGCGCCTGGCGTCCCGAGCGCGGGTTGATGCGGCCTGTGAGGGCCAGCGATCAGTACAGCTTCTTGGGCAGCTGCATGCTGCGCACGCGCTTGTAGTGGCGCTTCACGGCGGCAGCCTTCTTGCGCTTGCGCTCGGCCGTTGGCTTTTCGTAGAACTCGCGGGCGCGCAGGTCGGTCAGCAGGCCGAGCTTTTCAATGGTGCGCTTGAAGCGGCGCAGTGCAACGTCAAAGGGTTCGTTTTCTTTTACGCGAATCGTAGTCATTAGCTAATGTGTTCCAAATTTTTTTGCCGCGCAGAGGGTCTTGGGGAGATCGAGCCTCAAGACCATGCGTGGCGGTTGCCCCCGTCTGTAACTAGTATTTGGCCGACGGGGCATGCCAGCGAAGCCGAGCATTATAGCAGTCGGATGCGGGAAATGTGCAAGTGCGTTCCGTGCGCCCCAAGGTGGTGCGTGTGGCGCGGAAATTGCATGTGTACTTACAGAGTGTTTCCATTGCGCCTGGCTTGGGCGCGCTGGAGCACGATCTCATCGTCCGGCACCGAACCGCCGGGCGCATCTTGCAGGAACGGGAAACTGGGCACCCATGGCAATCATGCACCGCGTATCAGGTTGGCTAGGCCGGCTCAGTGTGGGCCGCAAGCTCATGCTCATCTATCTGCTGGACCTCACGGCGGTGATCTACGTCTCCAGCATCCTGATCCACGAGAAGAACCAGGCCATCGACTTCACGCGCAAGGAGATCGTCGGCACCAGCTACGCGACCGTGGTGCGCGACGGCCTGCTCGGCCGCTTCTTGCAGCCCGGCCAGCCAGCCTTGTCGGTGGCCGACACGCTGGCGCGCCTGGACACGGTGCGCGCCGAGCACGACGAGGCCTTGCACACCCAGGAGGCCGGCCAGCGCTTCAAGGATGCACTGGAACGCCTGGGCACCGATGCCGCCGCGCAGGCCGACCCGCAGGCCCTCACGCGCCTGCGCAGCCAGTTGCTGCGCGATGGGCGCGAGCTGCTCACCACCGTGGGCAACCAGTCCAACCTGATCCTGGACCCGGACCTGGACAGCTACTACGAGATGTCGCTGTCGGTGTTGCGCTTTCCCGAGCTGCTGCAGGCGGTCCACGACACGGTGAGCTTTTTGAACTCCCCGCGCACCGCACGCGGGCCGCAATGGTCGTCCGAGCTGCTCACGCTGGTGGGCCGGCTGGAGGCCGTCACCCTGGGCATCGAGTCGGACTACAACCAGGCCTTCATCGCCGGCACGCCCGAACTGAGAACCGCGCTGGTGCACGACCGCGAGGCGCTCAACGCCACGCTGCTCGAATTCCAGTCGCACCTGCAGGCCATCGCCAGCGGCGAATCGCGCCTGACCATGGCGCAGCTGACCGAGCAAGAGGCCAAGGTGCTGGGCGCCTTGCAGGCCGCCTGGGGTTCGGGCATCAACGACCTTGATCGCCTGCTGCACCAGCGGGTGGACAGCCTGTACTCGCGCATGTGGCTGCACCTGGGCACGGCACTGGTGCTGCTGGGCTGCATCCTGTCTTTGGTGACGCTGGTGGCGCGCCAGATCGCCAAGCCACTGCAGCAACTGGCCCGCGTGGCCGACGAGGTGAGAAAGAGCGGCGACCACACGCTGCGCGCCCACTGGAGCAGCAGCGACGAGATCGGCCGCCTGGTCACCGCCTTCAACGGCATGCTGGCCCAGCTCGACCGCGAGCGCCTGCTGCAGCAGGAGCTGGCCGCCAGCGCCCGTGCGGCCGAGGCCCAGCGCGAGCTGGTGGAGGCCTTCCCCATCCCGCTGATGGTGACCTCCATCCCCGAGCACGAGGTGCTGCACTCCAACGCGCCGGCCGGGCAGTGGCTCAATGGCCGCACCGTGGACCCCTGGGTGGCAGGGCTGGAGCCGGGCGTGCGCGCGCGCTTCTTCCAGCGCCTGGCCGACCAGGGCTCGGTGGACGAGTTCGAGGTGCGCTGGAAGGGCGGGCCCGAGCCCTCCTGGGCCGTGCTGTCGGCGCGGCGCCTGGTGTTCCAGGGGCGCGACGCGGTGCTCACGGCCTTCACGCCGATCAATGTGCTCAAGGTCATGGAGCAGCGCCTGGAGCTGTGGGCCAAGGTGTTCGAGGCCTCGTCCGAGGGCATCATCATCATGAACGCCGACCAGCAGATCATCAGCGTGAACAAGGCCTTCTGCCGCAGCACGCACTACGACTTCTACGAGGTCATCGGCGAGGGCCTGGGGTTCCTGCAGGAGGACACCGCAGGGCAGGAGCCGCTGTCGGCCCAGATCGCGCGCGCCATGCAGGACAAGGAGTCCTGGCAGGGCGAGGTGCGCTTTCGCCGCCGCTCGGGCGAGACCTACCCGGCCTGGCTCATGGTCTCGGCCGTGCGCGAGGGCAAGGCGGGCGCGGTGGTCAACCACATCGGCATCGCCATCGACATCACCGACCGCAAGCTCAACGAGGAGCGCATCCAGTTCCTGGCCCACCACGACGTGCTTACCGAGCTGCCCAACCGCTCGCTGTGCGTGCAGCGCCTGCAGCTGGCGCTGGCGCACGCCCAGGCCTGCAACGAGCGCGTGGCCGTGCTGTTCATCGACCTGGACCGCTTCAAGGCCATCAACGACACGCTGGGCCACCACATCGGCGATGGCCTGCTGCGCTCGGTGGCGCAGCGCCTCACGCAGGCCGTGCGCAGCCGCGACACCGTGAGCCGGCTGGGTGGTGACGAGTTTGTGGTCATCATGCGCGACGTGGCAGGGCCCGAGGACGTGCAGCAACTGGTCGAGAACCGGCTGATCCCGCTGATCCGCCAGCCGCACCCCGTGGAGGGTCATGAGCTCAATGTGAGCTGCAGCGTGGGCATCGCCGTCTACCCCGAGGACGGCGGCGACATCGACGAGCTGATGCGCCGGGCCGATGCCGCCATGTACGAGGCCAAGACCACCGGCCGCGACATGGCCCTGTTCTACTCGGCCGAGACCGACCAGCGCGCGCTGGCCCGCCAGTCCATGGAGCAGCACCTGCGCCGGGCCCTGGGGCGCGGCGAGTTCAGCCTGCACTACCAGCCGCGGCTGAGCGCCCGGGGAGGGCGCCTGCAGGGTGTGGAGGCGCTGCTGCGCTGGAACAACCCGGTGCTGGGCATGGTGCCGCCCAGCGAGTTCATCCCCATCGCAGAAGAGACCGGCATGATCCGCCCCATCGGCGCCTGGGTGCTGCAGCAGGCCAGCGCGCAGTGGCTGGCCTGGCAGTCGCTGGAGTACGAGGGCCCGCTGGGCCGGGCGCCGCATCCGCTGTCCCAGGTATCGGTCTCGGTCAACCTGTCGGCGGCACAGCTGGCCGATCCGCAACTCGTGCCCGACATCGAGGCGCTGCTGGCCAAGAGCGGCATGCCGGCCCACCGGCTGGAGCTGGAGATCACCGAGTCGCAGCTCATGGACCATGCCAACTCGGCCGAGCGGCAACTGGCAGCGCTCAAGGCGCTGGGCGTGCAGCTGTCCATCGACGACTTCGGCACCGGCTATTCGAGCCTGGCCTACCTCAAGCGCTTCGACATCGACCGGCTCAAGGTGGACAAGTCCTTCATCCACGACATGCTCACCAACCCGGCCGACATGGCCATCACCCGCGCCATCATCGCGCTGGGGCACACGCTGGGCCTGAAGATCGTCGCCGAAGGGGTGGAGGACCTGGCCACCGCCCAGGTGCTGGATGCGCTCGACTGCGAGGAGCTGCAGGGCTTTCACTTCACCCGGCCGCTGCCCGTGGCGCAATTGCAGGAGTGGGTGCTGCAGCACGCCAGCCGCCCCGCGCTGGGTGATTCGCGCTTTGGCGAACTGGTCAGCATTCCCTGAGCCATTCACGGGGGCAGGCTCACTTCGTCGGCGTGCGAAGTGTTCCAGCCCTCGCGCGGTGCACACTGTTGGCATGAACACCAACCAGATCGCCCACATCGCCGCGCTCGTCGGCGAGCCCGCGCGCACGGCCATGCTGGTGGCGCTGATGGATGGGCGCGCGCTCACGGCGCGCGAGCTGGCCGATGCCGGCCACATCACCGCCCAGACGGCGAGCCGCCACCTTGCCTTGCTTGTCGAGGCCGGGCTGCTGCGCCTGGAGCGCCAGGGTCGCCACCGCTACCACCGCCTTGCCTCGGCCGACGTGGCGCGCGTGCTCGAAGGCCTGATGCAGCTGGCCGTGCAGCAACCCGCACCCGCCGCCCCCCGGCCGGTGGTGGTCGGCCCGCGCGATGCGGCCCTGCGCACCGCGCGCACCTGCTACGACCACATTGCCGGCCGCCTGGGCGTGGCCATCACCGAGCACCTGCTGGACGAGGGGGCCATGGCCTTCGACGGCGATGCGGGCGGCCATGTCACGGCGCAGGCCGCACCGGTGTTGCAGCGCCTGGGCCTGGATGGAGAGGCCAGCCAGGGCGCGGCGGGCAGCGGCAAGCGCCCGCACTGCCGCCCCTGCCTGGACTGGAGCGAGCGGCGCATGCATGTGGCCGGCCGCCTGGGCGCCGTGATCTGCAGCCATTGCCTGGGCCAGGGCTGGCTGCTGCGCCGTGCCGACAGCCGGGCGCTGGAGATCACGCCTGGCGGTGCCATCGCACTGCGCAACTGGCTAGGCCATGCGCGGTGGAATGCGATGGTCGATCACTGAGCTGTGCTGGCGGGGAGCGCCCCTGCACAGGCATGGGCGCTGGCCCAGGCCCACTGGAAGTTGTAGCCACCCAGCCAGCCGGTCACGTCCACCACCTCGCCGATGAAGTACAGGCCGGGCTGGGTCTTGCATTCCATGGTCTGCTGCGAGAGCACGCGTGTGTCCACGCCGCCCAGCGTCACTTCGGCCTTCTTGTAGCCCTCGGTGCCGGTGGGGGTGAGTTCCCAGCGCGCCAGTTGTTCTGCCAGGCGCGCCAGTGCCTTGTCCGAGGCTTCGGCGACGGGGCGCTGCCAGTCCGCCTCGCGCTGGGCCCAGGCATCGGCCAGGCGGCTCGGCACCAAGGTGGCCAGCTCATTGGCGATGAGCTTGCGCGAGCGCAGCTTGGCCTGCGCCAGTGCAGCGGGCAGGTCCACCGTGGGCGCGAGGTTGATGGCCAGGGGCGTGCCCTCCTGCCAGTAGCTCGATATCTGCAGCACCGCCGGGCCCGACAGGCCCCGGTGCGTGAACAGCAGGTCTTCGTCGAACACCATGCGCGCCTTCTTGGCGCCGGTGCTGATCTGCACCGGCAGCGCCAGGCCCGAGAGCTGCGCATAGGGCGCCCAGGCGTCCCCGTCGAAGGTCATGGGCACCAGGCCTGGGCGTTGTTCGATGAGCGGAACGTTGAACTGCCGCGCCAGCCGGTAGCCGAAATCGGTGGCGCCGATCTTGGGGATGGACAGCCCGCCAGTGGCCACCACCAGGCTGCGCGCCTGCACCGGGCCCCGGTCGGTATCCACCAGGTAGCTGCCGCCCTGGCCGTCGGTGCCGGTCTGGAAATCGATCTTCTTCACACCGCAGGGCTGCCAGTGCGTGACGCCGCCTGCGGCGCATTCGGCCAGCAGCATGGCGATGATGTCCTCGGCCGAGCGGTCGGCAAACAGCTGGCCCTTGTGCTTTTCGTGGTGGGGAATGCCGTGCTTTTGCACCAGCGCAATGAAGTCCTGTGGCGTGTAGCGCGACAGTGCCGAGCGGCAGAACTGCGGGTTCTGCCCCACGAAGTGCTTGTGCGGCGCAGCCGGGTCCAGGTCGCGGTTGGTGAAGTTGCAGCGCCCGCCGCCCGAGATGCGGATCTTCTCGGCCACCTTCTCGGCGTGGTCGATGAGCAGCACCTTGAGACCGCGCTGGCCCGCCTGGCCCGCGCAGAACAGGCCGGCTGCGCCGGCGCCGATGATGATGGCGTCAAAGAAAGGGATGGTCATGGATGCCGCGGATTGTAGGGGGGCGAGTCCACTGAAACCGGGAAATCGGCTGTGCGCCGGGGTGGCAGCGGGTGCAGCGCAAGGCGCGGGCTGCGGCCAAGGCTGGCCGCCTTGGCAAATCCCGCAACGCCGCGATGCGCCCGCTGCCACCCCGGCCCGAAGGGTGAGGGTCTGACAGGGCCGCACTCGTCGTTGCCGTGCTCGCCGGGTGTGCAACCCGGCTGCGCCCGGCGCCTAGATTGCGGCCCTGCCAGACCCTCACGCACAGCCGATTTCCCGGTTTCAGTGGACTAACATGTGCCATCCATCCCGCAAGGACTGCCCCCATGACCATGATCCGCTACGCCGCCTGCACCCTGGCGCTGGGCTTTCTGGCCCCGGCCTGGGCCATCAACAAGTGCACGGATGCCGATGGCAAGGTGTCCTTCCAGGACGCATCCTGCCCGGGCCAGGGCGAGAAGATCGAGGTGCGCCCCGCCCTGGAGGGTGCCACGCCGATCCCGTCCCCGCCCTCCACCTCCAGGGAGGGGGCGTTCGGTCCCACCTGGCAGCGCAAGAACCACCTGCAGAACCAGGGCGTTCCCCAGGCACGCATGGCCCTGGAGCGCAACCAGAAGGAATGTGGAGCGCAACCCCTGGAGGCCTCAGCCAGCGCGGGTCCGCTGCGCAGCACCCTGGCATCGGGCACCCAGTTCGCGCAGGAGCGGGCGGCCGCAGCCGGCCAGGGCAAAGCCGCGTGCGAGGCCCGCAGCGAGGAGCTGCGCAAGCAATTGAAAACGCTGGAAGAACAGCTTGGCGCCCCGTAGTCCTGCGCCTGAGCGACAGTGGCGCGCTCCTGGAACACCTGTTCGGACCTCTGTCGCAAGCGGGCTTGCAAGCTTGGCCGTGCAAAAAGACGCCAGGGCGCGCAGGTGCTTCAGAACTCCGTGCTGACCGAGAACAGCGCAGTTCTGGGCGTGCTGCGCGTCAGGAAGCCGGTACGCACTGCGAGCCAATGGGAGGAGTCCGCCACGTTTTCCACGGTCAGGCGAAACACCGTGGGACGCCCGGCAAGGCGGGTGCTGTAGCGCAGGCCCAGGTCGTAGCTGTCAAAGCCCGGGATGCTCTGCGCGTTGTTGGCGCTGGCGACCTGGCTCGACACCTTGGTGAGGCGGCCGGTCGCGGTGAGGCCCGGCAGGGCGGCGATATCCCACTCGCCCTGCACCACCAGCGTGTGGTCGGGGATGCCGATGGCCTTCTTGCCGTCGTTGGCGCCATTCAGGGTTTTCGACTGCACGGCGTCGGACAGGGCCAGGCCGGCGTTCAGGCGCAGGTTCTTGGCCACCTCGCCGTAGAGCGACAGCTCCAGGCCGCGGTTGCGCTGCTCGCCGTCGACCACGAGGAAGTTCGCCCCGTTGACGAAGGACACCGGCTGCCGGATCTGGAACAGCGCCGCGCTGGCACCGAAGGAGCCGCCGTCGTACTTAACGCCGGCCTCGATCTGCTTGCCTTTGAACGGGGGGAACACCTTGCCCGCATTGGCGGTGCTGCCGCCCGCCACGGGCCCTTGCGACAGGCCTTCGGCATAGTTGGCATACACCGAGAAGGTCGGCGCCAGCTTGTAGCTGGCGGCCAGCGACGGGGCGGTGGCCGTCTGCTCGTAGCGGCGCTGCTCCACGCCGCCCGCGAATTCGCCGATGTCCAGCTTCTGGTAGCGCACGCCGGCGATCAGGTGCAGGCGGTCGTCCAGCAAGTGCATGGAGTCCACCACGGCCAGGCTGTCGGAGGCGGTGTCCTGAAAGCGCGCCAGGCGGCCGCCGGTGGGCAACGCGGGCTGGGCGATGAAGACCGGGTTGTACAGGTTGCTGGTGAATGCACTGCCCATGGTCTGGCTCAGGCTCGCGCCGTCTCCCGTGAAGCGCGAATAGCCGACTACCACCCGGTGCTTGACCGGGCCGGTGGCAAAGCGCACGCGCCAGCCCAGCTCACCTGAGCGCAGGGCCGAGTTGGTCTGGAAGATGCTGGGCTGGGCGGTGAAGTTGCCGCTGGCCGTGGTAATGCGGGTGCTGCCCGCGTTGACGTTCGATTCCTCGTAGTCCACGCCGCCGAGCACGCCGAACACGGTGGAGTCTGGCGTGATGTCGTACTCCACCCGCGAGACCACCGAAGAGCTCTTGGTGTCGCTGCGGTCCCAGGGCTGGCTGATGGCCTGCGCCGTCGATGGCGGGGCGGGCAGGGCAAAGCCTTCGTTGAAGCGGTGGAACTGGGGAAACCCGTCGAACTGGCGCTGGTTCTGTGCCACGTCCAGGCTGGCGCGCAGCTTCTCGCCCGCGAAATCCAGCGCGGCCGACAGGTGGTCGATGCCCACCTTTTCATTCGGCACGCCGGTGGAGCCGCCGCCGCGCGTGGCGGCGTTGACGCGCACGCCCCACTGGTTGTCAGCGCCGAAGCGGCGCCCTGCGTCCAGGTGTGCGCCGGCCTGGCCGTGGGATGAGGCGGACAGGGTCAGCCGGGTCAGCGGCACATCGGTGCCGCGCTTGGGCACGAGGTTGATGGTGCCGCCCGTGGTGGTGCTGTTCGGGCCGATGCCGTTGAGCAGCGCGCTCGGGCCCTTGAGCACTTCGATGCGCTCGAACTGCTCCACCGCGATGCGCCGCGTGTCCACCACCGCAAAGGTCTCGTTGAACGAGATGTCCTGGCTCAGCATGGGCAGGCCGCGCAGGAAGAAAACGTCCACGGCATTGCTCTCGGAGTTGGTGGTGCGCACGGCCGGGTCCGCGGCCAGCACGTCGATCAGCCGCCGGGCCTGCGCGTCGCGCGCGGCCTGCTCGGTGTAGCCGCTGATGGCGAAGGGCGCATCGAGCAGGGCGGTGTTGCCCAGGGCCCCCAGGCGTGCGCCCTTGGCGACCTGGCCGCCCGCGAAGGGCTGGTACAGCTGGTTCGGGTCGCGCGAGCCTTCGACCGTCACGGCCGCCAGGCTGCGCTCCGCCGTGCCAGAGGCGGCGACTGGTGCTGCAGCGGGGGCTGCAGTGGGCGTGGGGGCCGCAGGGCGCACGGTCAGCGTGTCGTTGCCCAGGCGCACCAGCGCCAGGCCCGAGCCTGCGAGCGCACGCTGCACCGCTTCTTCCACCGCAAAGCTGCCGCGCACGGCGGGGGCGGTCTTGCCGCGCAGCAACGCGGGGTCGGCGGTGAGGATCTTTGCGCCCTGGCGGGCCATGCGGGCCAGGGTGTCGTCCAGGGGGCCGGCAGGCAGGTTCCAGTTCTGTACGGCACCGGCCTGGGCCACCAGCGTGTCGCCGGGGGCGTGAAGGGTTTGCGCAAAGCTGGCGCCGCAGAAGGCGGCGGTCAAGGCCGCCACGAGCAGGCGGGGGCTAAAGGAGGGGCTGGGCATGAAATCGGTTCCTGTGCTGAAGGTGGAAAGAGGGTGCTTCCCTCCTTGTCCAGCGAGCCGCGCCAAACCCCTCACGCAACAACAAAAAAAGTCGGTGAGCCGCTTTTTCAGGTGGCAGCCAGGTCAATCAGGCTCAGCAGCGGGCCGTAGCGGGTGACGGTGATCGGCTGGGTGTCCACCAGGGCCTGCAGCGCCTGCCCGGTGTCGTTCAGGCGGAAAACGCCGAAGACCCTGAGCTGGGCGGCCGCCGGGCTGATGCGTACCAACCCCTTGCGCCAGGCGCCCAGTGCGGCGACCACATCGCCCAGCGGTTCGTCGCGCACATCCAGCACGCCTTCGGTCCAGCTGGCCTGGTGTGCCATGGGCTGCTCCGCCATCTCGATGCGCTGGCCATCCATCCAGGCAGCCTGGCCTTCGCGCAGGATGCGCTGTGCGCCATCGCCGGTCTGCAGGGCCACGCTGTGCTCCAGCACCACCACCAGGCTGCGATCCGCTTCCTGGCGCACGAGGTAGCGGGTGCCCATGGCCTGGGCGGTGCCATGCCGGGTCTGAACGACGAAGGGGCGCGCAGGCAGGCCCGATGACCGATCGGCCAGGGCATCGCGGGCCACCTGCACCAGCAACTCGCCTGCGCGTAGCCGTACCAGACGGCGCCCGTGGTCAAAGTGCACATCGGCTGCGCTGCGGGCGTTCAGGTCCAGCCCGCTGCCATCGGGCAGCAGGGTGTGGCGTGTCTCGCCGGTACCGGTGTGCAGGTCGGCCAGCAGCCCGCCCAGCGGCTGGCTGCGGTGGGCGAGGGTCCCGGCGCCCACGCTGGCGAGCAGCATCAGGGCCGATCCGCCCACAATGCCCCTGCGCTGGCGCGAGACCGGCGCTGCCGCTGCGGTCAGGCTGCGGCGCACGGCCGGCAACTGGCCTGGGTGGCGCTGGTCGATGTGGTGGATCTGCCCCACGGGCTCTGCGAGCACGCCCTGCACACGCTGCCATGCGGCCTGGTGGCGCGCATCGGCCGACAGCCAGCGCGCAAAATCTGCGTGCTCGCCTGCGCTGGCGCTGCCGGAGGTCAGCCGAACCTGCCAGTCCACGGCGGTGGCCAGTGCATCTTGCGCCAACCCGCAAGGGCCGCTGCTCATGGCTGGCCCACGCCGGTATCCTGCCTGCAGCAGTGCAGGTAGGCCTGCTTCATGTAGCGCTCCACACTGGCCACCGAGATCCCCATCTCGCAGGCGATCTGCACATGCGTCAGCCCATCGAGCCGGTGCAGCAAAAAGGCCTGTTTGACCTTGGCAGGCAGGCCGTTCAGGCGCTGGTCGATGGCCTGCAGCGCCTCGTGCAGCACGGCCAGATCTTCCGGCGACGGTGCCGTGGCCTGCGGCGACTCGGCCAGCGCTTGCAGGTAGGCCTGCTCCAGCTCGCGCCGGCGCCAGTGGCTGAACAGCACCCGCTTGGCCAGCGTGGTCAGAAAGGCGCGGGGCTCGACCACCTGCTCGATCTCCCGCGCGGCGAGCACGCGCACGAAGGTGTCCTGCGCCAGATCGGCGGCACCGTGCGGGCACCCCATCTTGCGCTGCAGCCAGACCACCAGCCACGCATGGTGGCTGGCATACCAGCGGCCGGCGGGGTGGGCGGAAGGTGGGTTCATCGCAGTGCAGCCATCAAGCAACGGGATGCCGCAGTCGGTCTGGACTGCCGCATCTTGCGGCGGTATGGCTCAGTTTCCCGCGGCCCGTTGAGAGCGCGCTGCCTAAAAGCCAGGACCGCCGCGCAAGGGCCGCCCCGCCGCGCTGGAGGTGTCCCCCTTCCCGAGTGGCGCAGCCATTCGAGAGAAGGGGTGAAGGCGCGCAGCGCCTCAGGGGGATGTACCGAATCAAAATGCAGCGCGCATCGTCAGGCTGACGTTGCGCGGGTCGCTGTAGTTGCCATAGTCCAGGTTGGCCCAGTACTTCTTGTTCGTCACATTGTTGACGGCCAGGGTGGCGCTGAGCTTGGGGTTGAACTGCCACGAGGCACGCAGGCCCAGGACTGCCGTGGGCGACTGCTTGACCGTCACCGTACCGGTGGGGTGCGGGATGTTGAAGCCTTCAACCGAGCTTTGCCACACCAGGTTGCCGCCCACCGACAGGGGGGCGAGCGCACCCGACAGCTGGTAGTCCGTGCCCAGCTGCAGCAGGTAGTCGGGCAGGTTGGCGTAGATCAGGTCCGTGGGGGCGCGCGTGACCCTGGCGCGCGTCAGGCCTGCGCTCACGCGCCATTGCCTGGTAACCATGCCCGCGAACTCCAGCTCGAAGCCGGTCGACTTGGTGCCGTTGACCGCCACATAGGGCAGCGTGCCATCGGGCAGCGGCGTGGTGATGGCGCCATCGCGCACACCGTAGTTGTCCTGCTTGGTCTGGAACACCGCGAAGTGCGCCTGGATGCGGCGATCCAGCAGCTCGGCCTTGAGGCCGGCCTCGGCATTGCTGCCGATCACGGGCGAGAGCGGGTTGTTGTTGCGGTCCTTGTAGTTCTGCGGGTTGAAGATGCGCGTGTAGCTGGCGTAGGCCGACAGCGTGGGCGTGATGTCGTACACCGCGCCGATGTAGGGGGTGAGCTTGCGGTTCTCGTCCTGGATGGCGCTCTTGCCGGCATAGGTGCCGGTGGTACCGTAGCTGTCGCTATGGCGGTGCCAGTCGGTCAGGCGCACGCCGGTGAGCAGCGACAGCGGGTCGGCCACGCGCCAGCGCGCCGAGGCGAACAACCCCGTCTGCTGCGTGATCTGCGTGCGCCAGGCGCCGGTCTTGGAGTACACGGGCGCGGGCGCACTGCCGTCCCAGGTGTAGATGTTGGGGACCACGTAGCTCCAGCTGGCCACCGAGCTGTAGCCATCTGTGCGCGTGGCGATGCGCGTGGAGCTCATGCCCACCATCAGGTCGTGCTTGCGGCCGCCGAGCTCGAACTTGCCCGACAGGTAGGCATCCACCGTGTCCTGCTTTTCGCTGCCGCCGCCCACGGCGGCGTACAGCGTGGTGCCGGCGCCCGTGGCGGGGTTGATGAAGGGTGCCAGCGAGGTGGTCCTGCCATAGCCGTAGGTGCGCAGGCTGAAGGTATCGCCCTCGGTGTGGTTCAGCGCCGCCTTGAGGTTCCAGTCATCGTTGATCTGGTGCTCCAGCGTCGCGTACAACGTGCCCGAGGTGCGCTCCCAGCGCGTCCAGGGCGGCGAGAAGCTCACGGACGTGGGCAGGTCGATGGGCGAGCCATCGATGGCAAAGCGCGGAATGGTGCCCCAGATCGGCGCCTTGGGGTCGTTGGACTGCCGCTGGTAGCCCAGGGCCACCACGGTGGATCGGCCCAGGTCGGCTTCGACGGCGGCGAGCAGGGCAGTCTTGTCCTCGGAGTAGCGGTCGCGGAAGCTGTCCTTTTTCTGCGGGGCGACCACCAGGCGGCTGCGCACGCTGCCGTCGCTGTTCAGCGGGGCGTTGATGTCGAGTTCGCCACGGTACAGGTTCCAGGAGCCCGCGGTGAGCGCGACCGAGGCCGCGAACTCGCGCTGCGGGCGCTTGCGGATCATGTTGATCGTGGCCGAGGGCACGCCCACGCCGGTCAGGATGCCGTTGGCGCCGCGCACGACCTCGATGCGCTCGTACAGCGCGGTATCGAACTCCTGGTTGGTGCTGCTGCTGTACGAGGGCAGGCCGTCGATCTGGAAGTCGGTGACCTGGAAACCGCGCGCGTAGTACAGCGGGCGCTGCGTGTCGTAGAAGCTCACGGCGATGCCGTTCACGTTGCGCAGCACCGAATCGATGCTGGTCAGCGACTGGCGCTCGATCTGCTCGCGGGTCACCGTGGTGGTCGATTGGGGCGTTTCGCGTGCAGTCAGCTGCAGGCGGGTGGATGCGCTCTCGCGCGAGCCTGACACGGTGACGCTGTTCAGCGCTTTCGGGGCCGTGACCTGGTCGGGGGAGGCCGCAGGGGCGGCGTCCTGCGCATGGGCGGCAGCGGCCAGGACCGTGGCGATGGTGGCCAGCGCCAACGGATGCAGGCGGCAGACAGGCTGCCTGTGGAAAACGGACATGGAGCACTCCTCGAGTTTGAAAGCAGGCAACTGGCTGGCAGCGCTGCAACAACAAAAGGGCGCACGGCGTGGCTGGTTTATGGCTCCAATTGTAACTTTTAAATGACAATCATTCTTGATTGTGGCGGCTGAAAACTGGAGTTTCCAAGGCAGACGCGTTGCGTTTGCGCCTCATTTGTAACGCCAGAGGGCGTTTGCGCGGCTCGCTCAGCCCTTCCAGGTGAACGGAAACTTGAACTGCTTCACAAAGCCGTTGGGCACGTAGTCACCCAGCACGCCGTAGTGCTCGGGCCACAGCTTGGTGCTCTTCACGGCGGTGCCGAACAGGTGGTCGAGGAAGGCGAAGTGGGCCGCATAGTTCTTGTCCAGGGCCTCCTGGTCCTGGCTGTGGTGCCAGTGGTGGAAGTTGGGCGTGACCAGCACGTAGCGCAGCGGCCCCAGGCGCACGCTCACGTTGGCGTGGTTGAACACGGCCTGGAAGCCCACCACGACGATGTAGGCGTCGATCACTTCCTTGGAAAAACCGAACACGTAGATCGGGGCCAGCACCAGCGTGCGTGTGATCAACAGCTCCAGGATGTGCTGGCGCGAGCCGGCCATCCAGTCCATGCTTTTGACGCTGTGGTGCACGGCGTGCAGGCGCCACAGCACGGGCACCTCATGGTAGGCGCGGTGGGTCCAGTACTGCACCAGGTCGGCCACCAGCACGATGAGGAACAGCGCCACCCAGAAGTTCAGGCCCTGCACCCAGCCGCGGATGCCGTCGCTGGCGGCCCAGCCGAAGAACTTGTGCACGACCAGGTTGGTGGCCAGCAGCACGAAGCCCACCACCATGTGGTTCACGATGAAGTGGTGGAAGTCGGTCTGCCACTCGGCGCGGAAGATGGGCTGGTCCTTGCGCAGCGCGAACAGCTTTTCGATGAAGATGAAGATCAGCGAGCTGCCCAAGAGGTCCAGGATGAACCAGTCCAGGCCGATGTAGGGCGTGTTGTCGGGGAAGTTCGGGTTCACCTCCACCTTGTGGCCGCCCAGGATGGCCGCCAGCGCCACGGTGGCAAACGCGAACGTGGCCAGCCAGCGCGAGCGGTTGAACAAAATATTGACCAGCGAGATGCCGCCCGCGATGGCCATGGCGGCCAGCATGATGTAGCGGATCACCGTCACGTCGTAGCTCTTGCGCAACTGGGGCGTGGTCAGGTACTCGGGGAAGTGGAAGGCCAGCACGCCCAGGAAGCACAGGATGGCCAACGTGAGTGCAATCACCCCCGACACCAGTCCGCGACCGCGCCGCAGCGCACCGTGGCTTTCGGTAAATTCATTGAGTTTGTCGATTTCCAGCATGGTCTTCCCCTCTGTGCACGGATCGTGGATCGTCGTCCGTGGCTCGTGTTGGCTTTATGTGCCGCGAGTGTAGCGGGCGCTCGCGGCGCAGGTTGTAACCGTAAAATCACGGTCCATGAACATCCCCTCGCACCAGTTGAGCATGACCGTGCTCATGTCCCCGGACATGGCCAACTTTTCCGGCAACGTCCATGGCGGCGCTGTCCTCAAGCTGCTCGACCAGGTGGCCTACTCCTGCGCCAGCCGCTACTCGGCCTGCTACGTGGTCACGCTCAGCGTGGACCAGGTGATGTTCCTGCAGCCCATCCACGTGGGCGAGCTCGTGACCTTTCTGGCCAGCGTCAACTACACCGGCTCCTCGTCGATGGAGATCGGCATCAAGGTGGTGGCCGAGGACATCCGCTCGCAGGTGGTGCGGCATGTGAACAGCTGCTTTTTCACCATGGTGGCGGTGGACGAGGCGCGCAAGCCCGTGCCGGTGCCCCCGCTGTCGCCTTCCACTGCCGAGGAGCGCCGCCGCTGGGATGCCGCGGTGATGCGCAAGACCTTGCGCAAGGAACTGGCCGCACGCTTCGAGCAGGCCCGCTCGGCACCCGTGCCCGCGCCCCTGGCCGCCTGACCGTGGACTGGCAGGGCTGCGGCGCCGCGTTCAGCGGTTGCGCCCCGCCAGCGACACGGCCTGCAGCGAGAGCCCGTCGATCTCGTTGGTGATGCCCGAGAGCACGTTGGCCACCACCGCGAATTCACGGCCATGCTGGCCCGCGCGCGCGGCCATCACCTGGGCGTTGAAGCTCACCACCTTGGCCTCGCGCGCCACGGTCTGGATGGACGCCACGATGCCCGCCAGCTCCTTCATCAGCGTCTCGGACCTGGCCTTGCCCAACTGGTCGAAGGCGGTGGTGGCCGTGTTCAGCGCATCCAGCGCGCCGTCGGTGATCTCCACCAGGCGCGCCAGGGCTTCTTCCACGCGCGGGCTTTGCCGCTCGGCCAGCTCCAGCGTGCGCTCCACCTGCTGCATGAAGGCGTCGATGGTGGGGCCCACACCGACAGGGCCCTGGTAGGTCGTGCGGATGCGCTCGCCCATGGCCGCATCGAGGTGGCGCGGCGTGTCCACCAGCCTGGCGTGGCTTTCGCTGAACAGCGCCAGCGAGCTGCGGGCCGCCTTCAGGTGCAGATCACTGCCGCGCGTGGCCAGCACGGTCTGCAGCACCATGCGCTGCGACAGCATGCGCTGGCGCGCGGCGAGGTTGACCAGCGACATCTCGCCATCGCGCGGCGCTGGGGTGGTGGGGGCGGGCAGATTGCCGTGGCTGCTGCGGGCGGAGAGGGGGTAGGCTGCCATGGTGTGATCCTGTGTGGTGTGCCATCGGGTTGTCGGTACACAACTAGCAATACCCGGGCCAATGCATGCCTGTGGACCTGCCCCTGGAGCGTGCACACCACTGCCTGCGCGCAGGCAAAAAAACAGGCCCGGCGATGGGATCGCAGGGCCTGCTGAGCGGGTGAAAGGGGCGGGCGAAAAGGTGCGGCGCGATCAGGCGAAGCGCAGCTTGTTCGCCGGCTGCGGCACGGCCGCTGCGGCAATGCCCTGCACCACGTCGCCCACCACGATCACCGAGGGGCTGGCCAGTCCCTCGCGGGCAATGGTGGCATGCAGCTCGCCCAGTGTGGTCACGGCGTGGCGCTGCTGCGGCAGGCTGGCATGCTGGATGATGGCCACGGGCGTGGCGGCGGGCAGGCCTGTGAGCAGCTCCTGCTCGATGGTGGCGGCACCGCTCACGCCCATGTAGATCACCAGCGTCAGCTTGGCGTCGCGTGCGGTGGCGGCCAGTTGGCGCCAGTCGGTGCCGGCGTCGCCGGGCTTGGCATGGCCCGTGACGAAGACCACGCCGTGCGCGTGCTCCCGGTGCGTGAGGGGCGCGCCCAGCGAGGTCAGCCCCGCCAGGCCGGCGGTGATGCCGTTGACCACCGTGACCGGCACGCCCGCGGCGCGCAGGTGCTCCACCTCCTCGCCGCCGCGGCCGAAGATGAACGGGTCGCCACCTTTCAGGCGCACCACGTTCTCACCCTCGTTCACGGCCATGAGCATCAGCTTTTCGATGAAGGCCTGCGGCGTGCTCTTGCAGCCGCCGCGCTTGCCCACATGCACGATGCGCGCGGTGGGCGAGGCATAGGCCACGATGGCATCGCTGACCAGGTCGTCCACCAGCAGTACGGTGGCCGCCTGGATGGCCTTGAGCGCCTTGATCGTGAGCAGCTCTGGATCACCGGGGCCGGCACCCACCAGGGTGCAGGAGCCGCCGGTGCCCAGGTGCGGGCGGTCGTGCTGGGACGCGGGGGCGGATGGATTCGTGGGGCGGTTCATGGCTGTGTCTCCGGCATTGCGGCGGTGGCTGTTTGACCGGTGATGTGCAAGATATGTTCCACCTGCCGCGTCAGGGCGGCTGGTGTCGGCAATTCGCCCGCGAGCACGCGGCGCGTGTAGTCGGCCGTGGTGGCCACGTCGATCTCGGTGGGCAGGCCGGGCACCTCGCTCGCGGTGCCGGGCTCCTGCTCCTGCAGCACATGGTGCACCCCGGCCACGAAGGCGTCGTAACGGGGTGTGCGGCGCGGGTCGGCCGCCACTTCGCCCTCGAGCCCGCGCGAGAGCAGGGCGTTCATGCCCATGGCGCTGAAGGTGTTTTGCAGCATCTCGAAGTATTCGGGGTGCGTGTAGCTCGTGACCACCACGGCCGCACCGGCGCAGGGGTTCATGAGCTTGACGGCGCTGTGCCCCGCATTGCGCAGGCCCACGGTCTGGCGCACGGCCAGCAGGCGGGCCAGCCCCGGGTGCAGCAGGCCGGTGGCGATGTGGGCCACCGCGCCATCGGCCACCTTGCGCGGTGCGGTGAGTGTCGGCACGTGGAGTGCTTCGAGCACGTCGGAGGCAAGGATGCGCCGCGCCTCGGTGCGCATGCCGTGCAGCAGCACGGGCAGGCCCTCGCGCGCCAGCAGCAGGGCCAGCAGCGGGGTGAGCACGGGCAGCTTGCGTGCACCGTTGTAGCTGGGCAGCACCACCAGCGGGCGGTCGCTGGCGGGCAGCAGGGCCATGCGGGCATGCGTGGCGTCCAGAAATCCGCACATCTCCTCGGCCGTCTCGCCCTTGATGCGCATGGCCAGGCAGAAGGCGCCGATCTCCAGGTCGGTCACCGTGCCGTCCAGCACCTGGCCGAACAGGTCCGTGGCCTGCTCGCGCGTGAGCGGCTTGGCCCCGCGCGGGCCGCGGCCGATTTCCTTGATGTACTGGCTGATGCCCATGGTGGGTGAATGGCTCTTTGAAGTGGGGCTGGGTATTTTCTCGCAACCCAGCGAACTTTTGGTTATATGGCGGCGATTGCGATGGCCGCTTTGGCGAGCGGCCCGGTGGCGCGCACCATGCGCTTGAGCTCGGGCAGGCAGGAGCCGCAGTTGGTGCCGCAGCGCAGCGTGCCCTGCAGCTGGGCCAGGCGCTCGTCGTCGGTGCCGTGGCAGTGCGCCAGTTGGCCGGTGATGGCCACGTCGGTCACGTTGAAGCAGGTGCACACCGTCTTGCCGCGCGACTGCACCGCCACCGGGGCCTTGGCACTGGGCACGAGCAGCAGGCGGCCGTAGCTCTGCGCGGGCAGTTCTTCCTGCAGCAGGGTCTTGATCCAGCCCTGGGCGCTGGTGTCGCCGGCCAGCACGATGGCTTCGAGCGTGCTGCTGCCGTCGTCCCGCCGGGCCAGGCGCGCGGCGCGGCGCTGGCCGCGTTTCCTGTCGGCATAGCGCAGGGTGTCTGCGGTGGCCAGGCCCAGCAGGGCCTCGATGCGCTCGATCAGGGCGTCGGGTGGCGCCTCGTGGCCTGCGGCGCGCAGCAGTACGCCGGTGCGCTCGCGGCCTGGTTCCGACAGCGGGGTGTTGTTGCTGAAGGGAACGCAGCTGGCAAACGGGAAGGCATCCATCAAGGCCGACAGCGATTCACGTGCGGCCAGGGCCTTGTCGCCCGGCAGCCAGGCCATGGCCAGCAGGGTCCACGGCATCTCGGCCTTGAGGATCTTCACGGCCGCGTGCTTGAGCTCGGGCTGCTTGGAGGTGGGGCAGTAGGCGGAGGTGGTCAGTGCGTTCACGCCCGACAGCCGCTCGCCGGTGGACGACTGGCCGCTGAGGTACTCGCTGCCCCAATGCATGGCCATGAAGGCCTGCGACAGGCCCAGGTTGGCATCGGCCAGCACCGGCACCACGATGGAGCCGCGCTTGCTGGTGACATGCACCAGGTCGCCGCTGTGCAGCTTGCGCTGCGCCATGTCGTCCGGGTGCATCTGCACCGAGGGCTCGGCCACATGGCCGAACAGCCGGCCCAGCGTGCCGGTGCGGCTCATGCCGTGCCACTGGTCGCGCAGGCGGCCGGTGGTCAGGCCGAAGGGGTAGCGTGACTCGCGCGGCTCGGCCACGGGCTGCCAGGCATGGGCTGCAAAGCGCGCACGGCCGTCGGGCGTGGGGTAGATGCCGTCTTCGTACAGGCGCACCTTGCCGCTGGCAGCACCCTCGGGCAGCGGCCACTGCTGCGGGCCTTGCGCTTCGAGCAGGGGCCAGGAGAGGCCGGTGATGTCCAGGTCGCGGCCGCGCGTGGTTTCGCGGTGTTCGTTCCACACCGCCTCGGCCCCGGCATCGGCGTCGCTGGTGGTGTAGGGGAACAGGCTGGGTGCGCTGGGGCGCAGCCGCGCCTCCAGCTGGTGCGCGAAATGCACCGCGATGGCCCAGTCGTGGCGCGTCTGGCCGGGTGCCGGCACCGCAGTGCGCACGCGCGAGATGCGGCGTTCGCTGTTGGTCACGGTGCCGGTCTTCTCGCCCCAGGTGGTGGCGGGCAGCAGCAGGTCGGCGTACTGCGCGGTGGCGGTGGTGGCAAAGGCCTCCTGCACCACGACGAACTCGGCGCGCTCCAGCGCACGGCGCACGGTGGCCTGGTCGGGCATGCTCTGGGCGGGGTTGGTGCAAGCGATCCACAGCGCGCGGATCTCTCCGTCGGCAGCAGCCTGGAACATCTCCACGGCCGTCTTGCCGGGGCGCGAAGGCACATCGGCCACGCCCCACATCGCCGCCACCTCGGCGCGGTGCGCGGGTTTGGCCAGGTCGCGGTGCGCGCTCAGCAGGTTGGCCAGGCCGCCCACCTCACGCCCGCCCATCGCATTGGGCTGCCCGGTCAGCGAGAACGGGCCCGCGCCCGGCTTGCCGATCTGCGCCGTGGCCAGGTGCAGATTGATCAGCGCGGCATTCTTGGCCGTGCCGCTGGTGCTCTGGTTCAGGCCCTGGCAGTACAGGCTGAGGGTGGCCTTGGAGGTGGCGAACCACTGCGCGGCCGTGGCCAGGTCGGCCTCGGGAATGCCGCACACCGCGCTCACGCGCTCGGGCGTGCAATCGGCCACCAGCGCCTGGAGCGCCTCGAAGCCCGTGGTGTGCGCGCCGATGTAGGCAGCATCCACCCAGCCCTCGCGCAGCATGAGGTGCAGCATGCCGTTGAACAGCATCACATCGCTGCCCGGCTGTATCGGCAGGAACAGGTCGGCCATGCCGGCGGTATCTGTGCGGCGCGGGTCGGCCACGATGACCTTCATGCCCGGATTGGCCGCGCGCGCGTCCTCGATGCGGCGGAACAGGATGGGGTGCGCCCAGGCCGCGTTGCTGCCCACGAAGAACAGGCACTGCGCATGTTTCACATCGTCGTAGCAGGCGGGCGGCGCATCCGCCCCCAGCGTGGCCTTGTAGCCGGCCACGGCGCTGCTCATGCACAGGCGCGAGTTGGTGTCGATGTTGTTGGTGCCGATGAGGCCCTTGGCGAGCTTGTTGAAGACGTAGTAGTCCTCGGTGAGCAACTGGCCGCTGACGTAGAAGCCGACGGCATCGGGGCCGTGCTGTGCGATGGTGTCGGCGAATTTTTGGCTCGCCATGTCCAGCGCGGCATCCCAGGTGATGGGCAGTGCTTGTTGGCCGCGCTGGGTGCGGTGCAGGGGGTGCAGCAGGCGGGTTTGCAGGGTGACGGGGCTGGCTGCGGTGAGGTGCAACGTGGAACCCTTGGTGCACAGGCGGCCGAAGTTGGCGGGGTGGGTGGGGTCGCCGCGCACGCCGGTGATCTGCGGGCCTTCGGATTCGATGATCACGCCGCAGCCTACGCCGCAGTAGGGGCAGGTGGATTTGGTTTCTGTCATGTTCTTGTCGTGGTTGCGGCGTGCTTGTTGTTGGGGCGGGGGCCGGGGTGTGCGCCCGGCGGCGCAGTAACTTTCTTTTGCTTCGCCAAAAGAAAGTCACCAAAGAAAAGGCGACCCCCAGTCTGCGTCCCCCGTTCGCCCTGTCGGGCGAACGGGGGCAACCTGCGATGCTCGGATCTGGGGTGGTGCCGCAGAACTCGCTGCGTTCTTCGAACTCCGCTCAAACAGCTGCGGCAAGCCAGAGGACGAAGTGCGTGTGTCCTTCGGCACACGCACCCACCCCAGCTCCTGCGCTTCTCGGCGCAGCCAGCAGGGGTGGGGAACGGGGACAAATACGGCTGCTGCTGCGCAGCTGCGCCTGGGGTCGGTTACGCGCTGCGCGCTGCCGACGAAACTGGCGCGATCGCCCTGGCGAGCCGAGCGCAGCGAAGGACCACCAGGCCGAGCGAAGCAATGGCCCGTGTGGAGCCCGCTCCCACCCCCTTCTGACCGTGCCGAGAAGCGCAGGGCCTGGGGTGAGCGCGTGCCGAAGGACACGCGCATCGTTGTCTGGCTTGCCGCAGCTGTTTGAGCGGAGTTCGCAGAACGCAGCGAGTTCTGCGGCACACCCCAGGCACGAGCATCGCAGGTTGCCCCGGAGCGCAGCGCAGGGGACACGGGCAGCGGGGCCGCCTTTCTTTTGGGTACTTTTCTTTGGCGAAGCAAAGAACAAGTACCTCGGCCGCCGGGCCGAGACCCGGCTCCCGGCCTCTGCAAAGGCATGCAGTAGCCCAGGCGCTCCGAATCCCAGCTTTCGCCCTCAACACAAAAAGAGGAGCCACCACAGACCACGATATCACCCAGCCAGAGCAGCATAAAGCCCCGTCACCCGATCCATGCTCGACAACAAATTCTCACTCGCCACAAACACCTCCGACACCTGCCGCGCCGTACTCCCCGCCACCCCACCCGCCTGCATCCGCTGCAAGGCCGCATCAAAGAAAACCCACTGCCCATCCGCCAGCAGCAACTCCTGCCGAATCCGGTCGTTGGCCTCAGGCGCCTTGCGCAGCACCTCGGTCGCCGCAACGAACTCCGTGCGCGCCTTGGCAATCTCTGCCGCAGCCACAGCCGCATCCACCGGCAACTGCGCAGCCAGGTAGAACTTGGCCATGCGCTGGCTCAGCATGCGCTGGCGGCCGGCCACGTTGACCAGGTGGCCCACCGGCTTGCCCGAGGCCGACTCGTACTGCACCGTGCCCTGGTGCGCCAGGGCCAGCACCTTGGCATCGGCTTGCAGCATCGCGGTGGCGCCGGCCAGTGCGGGCGTGCCGGTCAGCAGCGTGGCCTTGTGAGAAACCCAGGCCGCATCGAGCTGGCCGTAGGTGTTGCGGATGGTGGGGTTGGGGGCGTAGGACTTGAGCTCGGCGAGCTGGCGCTCGAACAGTGCAACGGACTGCTCCAGCACCTGGCGCGCCGCAGGCTCCTGCACCTTGTGGGCCAGGGCCAGCCAGGCCTTGCCCATGCGCTGGCTGAGCATGCGCTGGCGACCGGCCTTGTTGATGGCGTCGTTGAGGTTGGCGACCTGGGCATGCGCAGGCCGAGAGGCGAGTGCCAGGCCCAGACCCAGGGCACCGGCCATGGTGGCGGCGCCTGCGGCAGCTCCTGCCTTCAAGAGTGCCCTGCGCTGCAGGGCATGCTGTGCTGTGATAGTGGTTGTGGAGTGGGTCATGGGTTCAATCACCTTCGTTGGCCTGTTCGTTGTGAAGGGGAGATGCTCAGTCCGTGCCCGCTGGTCCGAACATCAACTGGTCGCGGATCTCGTCCACCGTGCGGCCTTCGCGCAGCAGGTCGAAGTACCAGCTGCCGTCCACCGTGTCGCCATACAGGCAGGCGCCCACGAGCTTGTCGTCCTTGATCACCAGCTTCTTGTACGAGCCGGTCACGGGGTCGCTCATGACGATCTCCTCGGTGCCTTCGCCGCCCTGGAAATCCCCGGCGCTGAACAGGTCGATGCCGGTCACCTTGAGCTTGGTGGAGGTGAGCGAGCCCTGGTAGCGGTCGATGCCCAGCTCCGCCAGGTGGTTGGCCAGCACCTTGCCCTGCTCGAACAGCGGCGCCACCAGGCCGTAGGCGATGCCCCGGTGGGCGGCGCACTCGCCCACGGCGTAGATGCGTGCGTCGGTGATGGTCTGCAGCGTGTCGCTGACCACGATGCCCCGGTTCACATGCAGGCGCATCTTCTCGGCCAGCGCCGTGTTGGGGCGTATGCCCACGGCCATCACCACCAGGTCGGCGGGTACCTGGCTGCCGTCCTTGAACTTCACGGCGGTCACGCGGCCCTCGGGGCCGCCCACCAGTTCCGCGGTCTGGGCGTTGAGCAAAAACTGCATGCCGCGCTCCTGCAGCGATTGCTGCAGCATGCGGCCCGCCACGCCGTCGAGCTGGCGCTCCATGAGCGTGTTGCCCACATGCACAACGCTCACCTGCATGCCGCGCTTGACGAGGCCGTTGGCCACCTCCAGCCCCAGCAGGCCGCCGCCGATGACCACGGCATGCCGGTAGGCGGCGGCGGCAGCGATCATGGCCTCGGTGTCGGCGATGTCGCGGTAGGCGAGCACGCCGGGGAGGTCGTTGCCCGGGATGGGCAGGATGAAGGGGTTGGAACCGGTGGCCAGGATCAGGCGGTCGTACTCGGCGCTGATGGCCTCGCCCGCCGCATTGGTGGCGTGCACCACGCGGCGCACGCGGTCCACCTCGGTCACGGTGAAGCCGGTGTGCAGCGTGATCTGGTTCTCTTCGTACCAGGACCAGTCGTTGAGGATGATTTCGTCGATCGTCTGCTCGCCCGCGAGCACGGGCGACAGCAGGATGCGGTTGTAGTTGGGGTGCGGCTCGGCGCCGAACACCGTGATGTCGTAGAGGTCCGGGGCGATCTTGAGCAGCTCTTCCAGGGTGCGCACACCGGCCATGCCATTGCCCACCATCACCAGCCTGGATTTTTTCATCGCAGCCCCCACGCCCATCGGAAACACAAAACAAAAAAGGCGCCCACACGATGCTGCTTCGATGTCTCGAAACCGCATGTGGGGACGCCTTCGTCCTTGCCAGCCCGGGTGCGCCATTGCACCGTGGACCCGCGTGGCCCTTGCGGGCCGTGCCTTCGAACAAGCAATGCGTGTGCCAACCTGCCGCCCCGATCCGGGGCACCCCGTCTTTTCTGGTGGTCCGTGAGCGCAACCCCAGGGTGGCGCCACGCGCACCATGTTGCATTGCACCATGATGGGGATGAAAATCGCGCATGGCCTTGCTGGGGTGCGTTGGCGGGCGCACTTTGCACCAGCTTGGGCATGAAAGATGCTTGCCTGTGGTGCATGAGTTTTGAACTGGATTTCGGCTGTGTCTCGCAGGCCGGGCGCAAGGACGGCAACGAGGACTTTGCGGCCCTGGTCGAGGGCCGCGGGCGCGACCTGCCCCGTGGCGCCATTGCCGCCCTGGCCGATGGCGTGAGTGCGGGTGGCAATGGGCGCGAGGCGGCCCAGACCACGGTGCGCACGCTGCTGTCCGACTACTTCGCCACCCCCGAGACCTGGGACACCACGGTGGCCCTGGACCGCATCCTCAGCGCCCACAACGGCTGGCTGGCCGCCATGAACCGGCGGCGCCAGCCCGCCGTGGGGCTGACCACGCTCACGGCCCTTGTGCTGCGCGGCCAGTCCTTCACCGTGGCGCACGTGGGCGATACGCGCGCCTACCTGCTGCGCGACGGGCGGCTGCAGCAGCTCACGGCCGACCATGTGATCGCGCAGCGCGACCTGGCGCACCAGCTCACGCGCGCCCTGGGGCTCGACGACCATGTGGTGGTGGACTACAGCCAGGGGGAGCTGCAGAGCGGCGACCTGTTCCTGCTGGTGTCCGACGGTGTGCATGGCAGCCTGCCCGAGCGCGAGCTGCGCAGCCTGATGCGACAGGGCCAGGCGCCGCAAACGCTGTGCGAGGAACTGGTGCGCACAGCCCTGCGCCGGGGCAGCAGCGACAATGTGACCGCCATGGCTGTGCAGGTGCGCGGCGTGCTCGAAGCCACCCTGCAGGACGAATCGCGGCGCGCCCAGGAGCTGCCGGTGCTGCCCCTGCTCAAGGTGGGCGATGCGGTCGACGGCCTGGTGGTCACCGCGCTGGTGGCCGACAGCGGCATCCACCGCATCTACCAGGTGCGCGACCCTGCCAGCCAGCGCCTGTATGCGCTCAAGACCTTGAACCCCCAGCGCGCGCACGATGGCGAAGAGCGCGCCACGCTGGCGCACGAGGCCTGGGTGGCGAGGCGCATGCAGTCGGGCAGTGCGGCGGCCCATCTGGCCTGCCTGAACGACTGGCCTGCCGCCGCATCAGGCGCCAGCAGCAGTTTTTTCTACCTGCTCTATGACTGGCACCGGGGCGAGACCCTGGGGCAGCAACTGCGCCGGCGCCAGCCCTTTGGCGTGGCGCGCACCGTTGGCGTGCTCACCCAGGCCGTGCGCGTGCTGGGCCTGTTGCACCGCCAGGGTGTGGTGCACCGTGATATCAAGCCCGACAACCTGCACCTGGGCGACGACGGCGTGCTGCGCGTGCTCGACCTGGGGGTGGCGCTCAGCGGCCGCGAGCCCGAGGCCACGCGCCTGCTGCATGCCGGCACGCCGAGCTACATGAACCCCGAGCAATGGCCTGGCTATGACCGCAGTGCTGATGGCGAGACCGGGCAGATGCCCGACGCCGGCAGCGACCTGTTTGCGCTGGGCGTGACGCTGTACCAGTTGCTCAGCCATGGGCGCTTGCCCTACGGCGACGTGGTGCCCTACCAGATCGGGCGCTACCACCGCGACCCGGTGGCCCCGAGCCGCCACAACCCCGAGGTACCCATCTGGCTGGACCAGATCGCCTTGAAGGCCGTGGCGCGCCAGCGCGCCCAGCGCTTCGAGACGGCAGAGGAGCTGCTGCTGGCGCTGGAGCGTGGCGCCTCGCGGCCCCTGCACGCGCATGCACCGCTGGCGCCGCTGATGCAGCGCGACGCCACGGCGATCTGGAAGATTGCGCTGGCGGTGAGCGTGCTGGTGAACCTGCTGCTGGTGTATTGGGTGTTGTTTCTGCCGAGGTGAGGTTGGGCGCACGTCCTCCCTTCTAGCTGACGTGAGGGCAACGCTGCGCGTTGGCTGGCTCGCGCCAGCTCAGGCGCTGCGCGCCACCCTCTCTTTCGCTGGAAATGGGGCAAGCGCTGACGCGCTTACCGGCTGGCGCCGGTCACGCGCTGCGCGCGCGGCCCCCCTTCTCTGCCCACGTGCGCGTCCAGCGGATCTGCATCACGCGCAGCAGCACCAGCATGGCCGCGGCGCACACGGCGATGGAGACGAAGCCCCACAGGTAGGTGCCGCTGTACTGGCGCGACAGGCCCATGGCGTTGGGGATCAGGCCGCCACCCAGGGCGCCGATCTCGCCGATCATGGAGCCGGCCACGGCCGTGGACAGGGGCCAGCGCAGCGGCACCAACTGGAACAGTGCGCCGTTGCCCGCGCCCAGTGCAGCAAAGCACACCAGGAACAGCAGCATCGTGACCGGCAGCGAGTTCTCGGCCAGCCCGCACAGCACCAGGCTCACCGTGGTGATGGCGAGCACGCCCGTGAGGGTGTTCACCCCGCCCCACAGGTCCGACAGCCAGCCGCCCAGCACGCGCAGCGCCGCACCCAGAAAGGCGGCCATCATGGTCAACTGGCCGGCCTGCACCTTGCTCACGCCGAACTGGTCGTAGAAGTAGGTGGGCATGAAGGCGATGAGGCCGATGAAGCCACCGAACGTCACGGCGTAGATCAGGCTGAAGGCCCAGCCGTCCTTCTCGAACAGGCAGGCGATGTGTTCGCGGAACGAGGCGTGGGGCGCCCGGTCCGGTGGCTCCTTGGCGTAGACGGCCATCACGAGGGCGGGGATGGCCACGCCCACGGCGGCAAAGCCGTAGACCGACTGCCAGCCGAACTTCTGCGCCAGCACGGGGGCCAGCAGTGCGGACACGGCCGTGCCCACGTTGCCCGCGCCCACGATGCCCATGGCCAGGCCCTTGTAGCGGGGCGGGAACGAGCCCGAACCCAGCGACAGCGCCACGCCGAAGCTCGCCCCCGCCACGCCCAGCAGCACGCCCATGGCCAGCAGGTCGTTGTAGTCGTTGACGAACAGGTAGCCGTAGCCCATGGCGATGAAGATGCCGGCCATCTCCACCAGCGTGGCGTTCTTGCGCCCGATGTACTGCGCCAGGATTCCCAGCGGAAAGCGCATCAGCGCGCCGGCGAAGATCGGGATGGACAGCATGATCCCCATCTGCGTGGGGGTGAGTTTCAGGCTCTCGGTGATGAAGGGTGCCATCGCACCGTTGATGACCCACACCGCGCACGAAAAGGCGAAGTAGAGAAACGCAGACCACAGCGTGGGGGAGTGGCCGGATTTGAAGAAGTCCCGAAATTGAAGCATGGATGTCTCGCGTGGAAAGGGCGTCTGCCTGCATGGCGGTAGGACCTGCCTGCAGCGCTGCTCTGTGCCGTGGCTTGCAACGGAAAGGAAAACAGAAAAACAAAAAGGCGTCCGCACGGAGCACGCTGGCCAGTGGCCAACGACTCTCCATGGGGACGCCTGCGTCCTGTGCCTGCCGGATGCGCCTTTGCACCGGGCAACACAAACGGCCAACTTTGGCCGTGCTGCATTCCAAGCAAGGCGTGTGCCAATGTTGGTGCGCTCGGTGGTACGGGCCGAAACTGCCGGCAAAGTGCCGTGCTCAGTCAGTCGACTGCTATTGATTTTGATTGTTTGCCTGGCACCAGTGACCCGGCGTGGTGCGCAGTGGAGGCGGTGCGTGTCGGCGTGCACCATGCCCCGCACCAGGCTGGGGATGCCTGCCTTGCGCAAATGTTGTTTGCGCGATGGGGGCATTGCTTCTAGGATGTTTTTACCGCTGCAGGGTCGGATGGCCACAGACAGCGGGGACGAGATGGCATCCGTGGAGGGAATCCAATGCGCGTGAATCTGCCGGTCAGTACCCAAGAGTACGTTTTTCCCAAAGGCGAAACCCTGGTCTCCACGACCGATCTCAAGGGCCGCATCCTCTACTGCAATCCGATGTTCATCGAGGTCAGCGGTTATGAGAAGGAAGAACTCCTGGGCCAGCCCCACAACATGATCCGCCACCCGGAGATGCCCGAGGAGGCCTTCCGCGACATGTGGGAGACCATCGGCAACGGCCAGCCGTGGTCGGCAGCGGTGAAGAACCGGCGCAAGGACGGTAGCTTCTACTGGGTTATGGCCAACGTCACGCCGCTGATGCAGGGCGAGCACCCTACCGGCTACATGTCGGTGCGTACCGAGGCCACGCGCGATCAGATCCAGGCCGCCGACCGGCTCTACGCCACCATGCGTGCCGAGAAGGAGCGCGGCAGCCTGGTGCATGTGCTGCGCAACGGGCGCCTGGTCAAAAACACCGCCTGGGGCACCCTGGCGGCACGGCTTCAGTTCGGCCCCATGGGCAAAATGTGCCTGTGCCTGTTCGTCCTGGTGCTGGCGGCCTGGGGGGCTGCCGAGGTAGGCGGGCACAGTTTCTCGTTCGGTTCGGGCC
The DNA here is from genome assembly GCF_964253575.1 of Acidovorax sp. LjRoot118. Lineage (NCBI taxonomy): Bacteria > Pseudomonadati > Pseudomonadota > Betaproteobacteria > Burkholderiales > Comamonadaceae > Acidovorax > Acidovorax sp. LjRoot118. The sequence goes on along the minus strand of NZ_CAXURB020000001.1, from coordinate 4,422,139 downwards.
TGGCGTGGGTGGGCGTGTTGGCGCTGGCGCTCGCCATGGCCTGGTACCTGCACCAGGCCACGGTGGCGCCGCTGTCGCAGATGCTGGGCTGGGCCAACCGCATGGCAGCGGGTGACCTCACGCAGAAGATCGAGGTCACGCGCGACGACACCGTGGGCAGCCTGCAGAAGGCGCTGTCGCAGCTCAACGTGAACCTGTTGTCCATCGTGCGCGACGCTCGCCAGGAGAGCGAGCGCATGCAGGTCTCCACGCGCGAGATCGCGCAGGGCAACCAGGACCTGTCGTCCCGCACCGAGACGCAGGCCAGCAACCTGCAACAGACGGCGGCGTCGATGGAGGAGATCACCGGTACCGTCAAGCACACGGCCGAATCGGCGCGCCAGGCCACGGTGCTGGCCACGCAGGCGACCTCGGTAGCCGAGCGCAGCAAGGAAGCGGTCGATGGCGTGGCAGAGACCATGAAGCAGATCCAGACCGCCTCGGGCCGCATCGGCGAGATCACCCAGCTCATCGACAGCATCGCCTTCCAGACCAACATCCTGGCGCTCAATGCCGCCGTGGAGGCCGCGCGTGCGGGCGACCAGGGGCGGGGCTTCGCGGTCGTGGCGTCCGAGGTGCGCAGCCTCTCGCACCGCACGCTGTCGGCCGCCAAGGAGATCCGCCAGCTCATCGACGACTCGGCCACCAAGGTGCAGGAGGGCCACCAGAAGACCGACACGGCGCAAAAGACCATGGGCGAATCGCTGGAGCTGGTGCGCCGCGTGAACACGCTGATCGGCGAGATCCACAACGCCTCCAACGAGCAGCTCACCGGCATCTCACAGGTCAATGCCGCCGTGGCCCAGCTGGACACCATCACGCAGCAGAACGCTGCATTGGTGGAGGAGAACGCCGCCTCGGCCATGGAGCTGCAGGGCCAGGCCCAATCGGTGACCGAGACGGTGGCGGTGTTCCGCCTGGATGCGTCGGCGCCCACGCAGGCCCACGACGCCGTGGCCTTGCGCAAGGCCATGAAGTCGACGTCGTCACAGCGCGCACTGGTATCCGCGTAGTCGTCAACCTTCGCCCAGCCCTCCGAAGCTGGCGCGGCCAAAGGCCAGTGCCCCCGCGCAAGGGCCGCCCCGCCGCGAAGGCGGCGTAACCAGCGCTTGCGTTGGGGGCGTCCCCCTCCCGACCCGCGCAGCGGGTCGGGAGGGGGGGTGAAGGCGCGCAGCGCCAGGGGGGGCCTCTTTACGTGCTGGCGCGTACCTCGGCGTGACAATCCTTTGAAACTGGCGCGGCCGAGCCCAGTGCCCCCGCGCAAGGGCCGCCCCGCCGCGCTGGGGGCGTCCCCCTCCCAGATTGCGAAGCAATATGAGAGAGGGGGAAGGCGCGAAGCGACTCAGGGGGTGCCTCTTTACGTACTTTCGCGCACCGTGAGCTCGAACCCCAGGTTCACCGAGTTGTGCTCCACGGGCTCGCCGCGCATCAGCGCCAGCAGCATGCGCGCGCTGGCCTCGCCGATCGAGGAGCGCGGTGTGCGCACCGTGGTCAGCGTGGGCAGCATCTGGTCGCTGCCGGCCAGGTCGTTGAAACCCGCCACGGCCACCTGGCCGGGCACGGCGATGCCCAGGCGCTGCGCGGCCAGCAGGCCGCCCTGGGCCAGGTCGTCGTTGTTGAAGAAGATCGCGTCCACGTCGGGCTGGGTGCGCAGCATCTGCTCGAACAGCTCGGCCCCCAGGCGGATGGACGAGGGCTGCGCGCTCAGCAGTTCCAGCCGCGGGTCGTGCAGGCCGGCGTCCCTCAGGCAGCGGCGGTAGCCCTCGGCGCGCTGCATGGTGCGCGGGTCCAGCTGTGCCGCCACGAAGGCCACGCGGCGGCGGCCGCGCTCCAGCAGGTGGGCGGTGATGCGGTGGCCCGCGTCCTGCTGTGAAAAGCCCACGCAGTACACGCCGGGCGCCGGGGTCATCTCCATCAGGTGCACGCAGGGCACGCCGCTGGCGGCAATCATCTGGCGTGCGGACTCGGTGCGGTCAAAGCCCGTCACCAGCAGGCCTGCCGGCCGGTGCGCGAGGTAGGTGCGCAGCAGTTGCTCCTCCTCCTCGGGGTCGTAGTGGGTCACGCCGATCAGCGCCTGGTAGCCGTGCGGGAACAGGGTGCGGTGCACGGCGTCGAGCACGTCCACGAACAGTGCGTTGGACAGCAGCGGCACCAGCACCGGCACCTGCACGCTGCGCTGCGATGCCAGGGCGCGCGCGGCAGGGTCGGGCACGTAGCCCATCTGGGCGGCCGCGGCCTTCACGCGCTGCACCAGTTCGTCGGCCACGCCGCGCTCGCCGCGCAGCGCACGCGAGGCGGTGATGGGGCTCACGCCGGCGGCCTCGGCCACCTGGCTGAGCGTGACGCGGCCGCTCGAGCGCCGCCGGGGTTCGGGTCTGATCAAGGGTTTTCCCTCGCTTGGTTATGGCCTGATGGATTTAGGATAGCGCTGTCCAAAGGCAAGAGCAAGGCCAGCACGCGCCGTAGTGTGGCATTTTCCCCTGTGGAACCCGAATTTTCCCCTCATCCCGCCGGGATGTTTTTTTGAAGCTTGTTGGATAGCGCTACCAATATGAACAGTCCGCCGTCACCGGTATTCCTCGTGGTCATGGGCGTGGCCGGCTGCGGCAAGTCCAGCCTGGGCGCTGCCGTCGCCCAGGCCCAGGGCCTGCCCCTGATCGAAGGGGACGACCACCACAGCCCCGCCAGCCGCGAGAAGATGCGCCAGGGCATTGCCCTGACCGACGCCGACCGCGAGGGCTGGCTGGCCACGCTGGGCCAGTTGCTGCAGAACCACCCGCAGGGTGCCGTGCTGACCTGTTCGGCCCTCAAGAAGGCCTACCGCGACCGCCTGCGCGCCGCCTGTCCCGGCGTGCGCTTCGCGTTCCTGGAGATCGACCGGGCCCATGCCGGCGAGCGTGTGGCCGCCCGGGTGAACACCCACTTCTTTTCCACCACCCTGGTGGACAGCCAGTTCGCCACGCTGCAGTCGCCCGTGGGCGAACCCGGCGTGCTGCGCCTGGATGCCTTGCTTTCCATCCCCGCATTGCAGGCCCAGGTGTCCGCCTGGCTTGCCGTCAAGGAACCCACGCCATGAGCGCCGATACCTCCCTCCCCGATCCCGTGCCAGCCCACCGGGCCCCGAGCCGCTTTGAAAAGGGGGCCCAGGTGCTGATGGCCAGCTGCCTGGGCGTGATGGCCGTGGCGGTCTTCGTCAACGTGGTGCTGCGCTATGGCTTTGGCAGCGGCATCGCCGCCAGCGAGGAGTTGTCGCGCCTGCTGTTCGTCTGGATGGTATTCATCGGCGCTGCTGCCGCCTACCCGGCGGGCGAGCACATGGCCTTCACCAGCCTGGCCGGGCTGCTGGTCCGCAAGCCGCTGGCCTTCGGCCTGCTCACCGCGCTCATCCGGCTGCTGGTGATCGCCGCCTGCGCCATGCTGGCCTGGGGCGCCTGGCAGCAGGTGGTCGTGGGCCTGGGCAGCCACTCGGTGGTGCTGGGCTATTCGGCGGCGCTGCTGCCGCTGCCCGCCTTGCTGTGCTCGGCGGCCATCGCGGTGATGGCATTCATCGAATTGATTCAACGCGTGCCACTGGACCTCGGTCACGGCGCGGAAGTGGAGTGACGGCCATGGGTCCCGAAGCACAGGCATTCATTGTTTTTTCGCTGGGCATGCTGGTGTTCATGGGCACGGGCATGAACATGGGCCTGGCCCTGGTGCTCACCGGTGCCGGCATGGCCTGGGTGCTCGATTTCTTCGACACGCAGTTGCTGGCCCAGAACCTGGTGGCCGGGGTGGACAGCTTTCCGCTGCTGGCCGTGCCCTTCTTCATCCTGGCCGGCGAGCTGATGAACTCCGGGGGCATCAGCCGGCGCATCATCGAGATGGCGCAGGCCTGGGTCGGCCACATCCGCGGCGGGCTGGGCTACGTGGCCATCGGCGCTGCCGTGCTCATGGCCAGCATGAGCGGCTCGGCCCTTGCCGATACGGCGGCGCTGGCCACCATCCTCTTGCCCATGATGCGCCAGCAGGGCTACCCGATGAACACCTCGGCCGGGCTGATCGCCTCGGGTGGGATCATTGCGCCCATCATCCCGCCGTCGATGCCCTTCGTGATCTATGGCGTGACGACCAACACCTCCATCTCGGCGCTGTTCGTCTCGGGCATCGTGCCGGGGCTGATGATGGGGGTGGGCCTGATCTTCGCGTGGCGCTGGGTGCTGCGCGGCATGGACCTGCCGCCAAGCCGCGCGCCGCTGCCCCTGCGCGAGCGCCTGCGCGCCACGGTCAAGGCGTTCTGGGCCATGCTCATGCCGCTGATCATCATCGGTGGCATGAAGTCGGGCGTGTTCACGCCCACCGAAGCTGCCGTGGTCGCTGCCTTCTATGCCCTGGCCGTGGCCCTGTTCGTGCACCGCGAGATGCGCGTGCCCGAGATCTACGGCGTGCTGGTGCGCGCCGCCAAGACCACGGCCATCGTGATGTTCCTGTGCGCCGGCGCCCAGGTGGCCAGCTACATGATCACCCTGGCCGACCTGCCCACGGTGCTGACCGGCTGGCTCGGCCCGCTGGTGGAGAATCCGCGCCTCTTGATGGCCGTGATGATGATCGTGCTGGTGCTCATCGGCACGGCGCTGGACCTCACGCCCACCATCCTGATCTTTGCTCCGGTGATGCTTCCCATCGCCGTCAAGGCGGGGATCGACCCGGTGTACTTCGGCCTGATGTTCGTGCTCAACGGCGCCATCGGCCTGATCACCCCGCCCGTGGGCACGGTGCTCAACGTGGTGGCCGGCGTGGGCCGCATCTCGATGCACAGCGTCATCAAGGGCGTCAACCCCTTCCTGCTCACCTACGTGCTGATCCTGTCGCTGCTGGTGGTTTTCCCTCAGCTGGTGACGGCCCCCGTGCACTGGATGCGCTGATGGCGCCGCGCCCCTCTTTTTCCCTGCCTTTCTTTCCCTTGCCAATGGAGACAACCATGAAGACTTTCCGCCGTACCCTGCTGGCCGCCCTGTCGGTCGCCGCTGTCGCCGCCTCGTTCCAGGCAGCTGCCCAGGATTTCAAGCCGCGCATCATCCGTTTCGGCTACGGCCTGAACGAAGTGTCCAACCAGGGCCGCGCCACCAAGCTGTTCGCGCAAGAGGTCGAAAAAGCCTCGGGCGGCAAGATGAAGGTGCGCGCCATCGGCGCCGCCGCCCTGGGCTCTGACGTGCAGATGCAGCAGGCGCTGGTCGGCGGCGCGCAGGAGATGATGGTCGGCTCCACCGCCACGCTGGTGGGCATCACCAAGGAAATGGCGATCTGGGACACGCCCTTCCTGTTCAACAACGCCAAGGAGGCCGACGTCGTGCTCGACGGCCCCGTGGGCCAGAAGGTCATGGACAAGCTGCAGGAAAAAGGCCTGGTGGGCCTGGTGTACTGGGAGAACGGCTTTCGCAACCTGACCAACAGCAAGCGCCCCGTGACCAAGCTCGAGGACATGAACGGCATCAAGCTGCGCGTGATGCAGAACAACGTGTTCCTCGACAGCTTCAAGACCCTGGGCGCCAATGCCGTGCCGCTGCCGTTCTCGGAGCTGTTCACGGCCCTGGAGACCAACACCGTGGACGGCCAGGAGAACCCCTACAACACCATCCTGTCGAGCAAGTTCTACGAGGTGCAGAAGTACCTCACGGTCACCAACCACGTCTACAGCCCCTGGATCGTGCTGGTCAGCAAGAAATACTGGGATGGTCTCTCAAAGGCCGAGCAGAAGGTGCTGCTCGATGCTGCCAAGAAGAGCCGCGAGTTCGAGCGCCAGGACACCCGCGACGAAGCCAACAAGGCGCTGGCCGACTTGAAGGGCAAGGGCATGCAGGTCAACGAACTGTCGTCTGCCGAAGCCAGCCGCATGCGCGAAAGGCTCGGCGCCGTGAACGCCAGCATTGCGGCCAACGTGGGTGAAGACCTGTGGAAGGAAGTGCAGGGCGCGGTGGCTGCGGCGCGCAAATAAGCCGTATTCGCCCAGATGGCAAAAGGCCGGAGCCCCTTGCGGGGCCCCGGCCTTTTTTGCAGGAGGCTGCCGTGCGGTCGGCAGACCCGCTGCCTGGCAGATTACATCGAGCCGAGTTCGCCCGAAGAGATCTTGCCCATGCGCACGGCGTCGGCAGCCTGGGCCTGCACGGCAGCGCGGTCGGCGGTCGATTGGTAAGACACCACGCGCGAGCCAGCGGGTTCGGTGCTGCGGGTCTTGGCCACGGTGGCGGCGTCGGCCATCACTTCGACACGGGTGCGGCTGGTCTCGAACTTCGTGGCGAACTGCGAAGCGTCGGCTTCGTCAGCCTGGGCACCGAAAGAAGCGAAAGCGGCAACAGCGGCGATGGAGAGGAAACGTGCGGTGGTGTTCATGGTGAAACTCCTGTGAAATTCAAAAAATAGGGACGAGGTACTGGGGAATACGGGGCAATACGCCAACTGGATGCGAATTACAGTGCGCCGATTTCGCCAGCAGAGATCTGGCCGGTGCGAACAGCGTCGGCAGCCTGGGCACGCACGGCAGCGCGGTCGGCCGTGGACTTGTAGGTCACCACACGCGAACCAGCGGGTTCGATGCTGCGGGTCTGTGCCACGGTAGCGGCTTCAGCGGCCACTTCGGCGCGGGTGCGGCTGGTGTCGAACTTGGTGGCGAATTGCGAAGCATCGGCCTCGTCGGCCTGGGCACCGAAAGAAGCGAAAGCGGCAACAGCGGCGATGGAGAGGAAGCGTGCGGTCGTGTTCATGATGAAAGTCCTTGAAGGTAAAAGCGTCTCAAAAAAACCGGAACGGCTGCGAAACAAATGAAGCTGCTGAACCGGGTTCGGTGAGTCGCCTTGCGGGTTCGGCTCATCGATGGGTTGAACTGTACGCCTGCGGTGTTCAGAGAAAAACCACTGAGTCGCAAACTAACTGTTCCGGTATCAGAAACAATCCACAGAGTTCCTGCGGTGCTCAGCTTGCTTGTTCCCGAGAGAGCCAGCGCGTTGAACATGGGTGTATCGTGCCGGGTTAACCCGTACCGGGGGTCTCGACGCGGTTTCGTTTCTTTTCGGTTTGTTTCGACCGCAGCGCAGTGCAACAGCGCAGAAACATCGGCGTGGAGTGCTTCGGCTTGCGCTCGTGGAGCAGATGGGCTGAAATGAGCCTGTGCCCCGTTCCACGTCTTTCAGAGGGAGGTTTCCATGACCGTCGTAGCCAAGATTCTTCAGTCCAAGCCTGACTCCACCGTGCACACCATCCGGCCCACCGATTCCGTGCTCTCTGCCCTGCAGCTCATGGCCGACAAGGGCATCGGCGCCCTGGTGGTCACCGAAGGGGACGCCATCGTGGGCATCTTCACCGAGCGTGACTACGCGCGAAAGATCGCGCTCCTGGGCCGCACCTCTGCCGCCACGCTGGCGCGCGACGTGATGACCAGCGCCGTGCGCTTCGTGCGGCCCGACCAGACCAGCGAGCAGTGCATGCAGATCATGAGCACCGGACGCCTGCGCCACCTGCCCGTGGTGGACGGCGGCAAGCTCGTGGGCATGATCTCCATCGGTGACCTGGTCAAGGACATCATTTCCGAGCAGAAATTCATCATCGAGCAGCTGGAGCAGTACATCTCCGGCGCGCACTGAGCATGAAAAAAGGCGTTGGCCACACAGGTCCAACGCCTTTGCGCAGGTGCCGCACCGGCGAGCCGGTGCAAGGCCTTCAAGCCGCTTTCTCGACGTGCCCCTGGCGCGTGTAGAGGAAATCGATCACCGCCTTGCGGTAGTGCACGTACTGCGGGTCTTCGGCCAGTTCCACGCGCTTGCGCGGGCGGGCCAGGTCGACCTGCAGCACCTCGCCGATGGTGGCGGCCGGGCCATTGGTCATCATCACGATCTTGTCGGACAGCAGCACGGCTTCGTCCACGTCGTGCGTGACCATCACCACGGTGCTTTGCGTGCGCGCCACGATCTCCAGCAGTTCGTCCTGCAGTTTGGCGCGGGTCAGGGCATCCAGGGCGCCGAAGGGCTCGTCCATCAGCAGCACCTGGGGTTCCATCGACAAGGCGCGGGCGATGCCCACGCGCTGCTTCATGCCGCCGGAGATCTCGCCGGGGCGCTTCTGGCCGGCGTGCGTGAGGCCCACCAGGGCCAGCGCCGCATCGGTGCGCGCCTTGAGTTCGGCCTTGCTTTCGCGGCCGCTGAATACGCGCTCCACCGCCAGGTAGACGTTGTCGAAGCAGGTCAGCCAGGGCAGCAGCGAATGGTTCTGGAACACCACGGCGCGCTCGGGGCCGGGGCCCTTGATCTCCTTGTTGGCGCACAGCAGGACGCCGGCCGTGGGCGTGGTCAGGCCGGCGATCAGGTTCAGCAGCGTGGACTTGCCGCAGCCCGAGTGGCCGATCAGCGCCACGAACTCGCCCTTGGCGATGGTCAGGTCGATCCCCTTGAGCGCGGGGAACAGGCCCTTGGCGGTCTTGAAGGTCTGCTCGACCCCTTGCACCTGGATGAACTTGGCCGATTGCGATGCGGTAGCGGTAGTCATGCCTTCACCTCTTCGAATGTGAATGCGGTGGCCAGCTTGATGAGCGCGAACTCCAGCGCCAGCCCCACGATGCCGATCACGAAGATCGCGATGATGATGTTCTTGACGTTCAGGTTGTTCCACTCGTCCCACACCCAGAAGCCGATGCCCACGCCGCCGGTCAGCATCTCGGCGGCCACGATCACCAGCCAGGCCGTACCCACGGCCAGGCGCACGCCGGTCAGCATGTAGGGCAGCACGGCGGGGAACAGGATCTTGGTGGCGATCTTCCACTCCGAGAGGTTGAGCACGCGGGCTACGTTCATGTAGTCCTGCGGTACGCGCTGCACGCCCACGGCGGTGTTGATGATCATGGGCCAGATGGAGCAGATGAAGATGGTCCAGATGGCGGCGGGGTTGGCGCCCTTGAACACCAGCAGGCCGATGGGCAGCCAGGCCAGCGGCGACACCGGGCGCAGCAGGCTGATCAGCGGGTTGAACATGCGCGACAGGAAGTTGAAGCGCCCGATCACGAAGCCCGCGGGGATGCCGACAATTGCCGCCAGGCCGAAGCCCACCGCCACGCGCTCCAGCGACATCAGCACGTTCCAGCCCACGCCCTGGTCATTGGGGCCATTGCGGTAGAAGGGGTTGCTGAAGATCTCCAGGGCCTGCGCCCAGGTTTCCAGCGGGCCGGGGATGCTCTTGCCGGTGGTGGTAGATACCACGGCCCACACGCCGATCAGCAGGCCCAGGCCGCACAGCGGTGGCAGCACGGCCATCCAGAAGGCGCGTGAAAGTGCCGCCCAGTCGCGGGGCGCGCGCTGGGCAGGAAGGGGCCTGGCATCCGCTTCCTTGCGGGCCTCGTTGTGGCTGGCTGCAATGCGCGCAGGGGCCGCAGCGGGGGTATCGGCCGGCAAAGCGGCGGGAGGGGAGTGGAAGACGGCACTGACCATGGTGGATCTCCTGTGCAGGTGGCAATGGGGGGGCGGTTTGGGTGGCTCTGCGGCCTCAGGCCTTGATCTTGAAGCCGTCGGCGTACTTGGCGGGGTCCTTGCCGTCCCAGACGACACCGTCCATGAGCTTGCTGGTCCGCATGGCGTCCTTGGGCACATTGATCTTCATGGCGCTGGCCACCGATTTGTACAGATCCACCTGGTTGATCTGTTTGGCCACGGCCAGGTAGTCCGGGTGGCTCTTGAGCAGGCCCCAGCGCTTGTGCTGGGTGAGGAACCACATGCCGTCGGACAGGTAGGGGAAGTTCACCGCACCATCGTTGAAGAACTTCATGTGGTTGGGATCGTCCCAGGTCTTGCCCATGCCGTTCTGGTAGCGGCCCAGGATGCGCTGGTTGATCGCGTCCACGCTGGTGTTGATGTAGGCCTTCTGGGCCACGGTCTCGGCCATCTTCATCTTGTTGGACAGGCTGGCGTCGATCCACTGGCTGGCTTCCAGAATCGCCATCATCACGGCGCGCGTGGTGTTGGGGTTCTTCTTCACGAACTCGGCGGTGGTACCGAGCACCTTCTCGGGGTGGTCCTTCCAGATGTCCTGTGTGGTGTTCGCCGTGATGCCAATGCCATCCATGATGGCGCGGTGGTTCCAGGGTTCGCCCACGCAGAAGCCGTCCATGTTGCCCACGCGCATGTTGGCCACCATCTGCGGTGGCGGCACGGTGATCAGCTTGGCGCCCGACAGCGGGTTGATGCCTGCGGCGGCCAGCCAATAGTGCATCCACATCGCGTGCGTGCCCGTGGGGAAGGTGCCTGCAAAGGTGTACTCGCGCTTTTCCTTTTCCATGAGCTTGGCCAGGGAGGGGCCGTCCACGGCGCCCTTGTCCGCAATCGCCTTGGACAGCGAGATGGCCTGCCCGTTGTTGTTCAGGCTCATCAGCACGGCCATGTCCTTCTTGGGGCCGGCCGTGCCCAGGTGCACGCCGTAGACCAGGCCATACAGCACGTGAGCGAAGTCGAGTTCACCGTTGACCAGCTTGTCGCGCACGCCGGCCCAGCTGGCTTCCTTGGTGGGGATGATGGTCACGCCGTACTTCTTGTCGAAGCCCAGCACCGAGGCCATCACCACGCTGGCGCAGTCGGTCAGCGGGATGAAGCCGATCTTCACTTCCTTCTTCTCGGGCGCATCGGAGCCCTGTGCGTGAACAAGAGCGCGCAGGGCTGGGCTCACGCCCACGGCGCCCACGGTGGCTGCCTGCAGCACGGTGCGGCGGTTGAGGCTGGTTTTGAGCAGATCGGTCATGGGGCTCCCCTGGTGGCGTGAAAAACAAAAAAGGCGTCCCCCCGGCGCTCGGGCTGCTGCAACTTCACAAAGAAAGTCACGCAGCGCCGAGCGCGGGTGGGACGCCTGTGTCCGGTGGCGAGAGGTACCTGCCCGCCATTGGGTAGGAGCCTCTCATCGAAGACCGTCGTTGGTCTTGATCAGTTCATGCAAGCCCTGTGCCAGCTTTCCTGCGCACCAACCTGCTATTCATTCAATAGCATTCTAGTGAATGCGGTAGAGGGGCTTTGCAAGCTTGCACCACAAGATGGCAGGCCGGTGGCAGTGGTGCAGGCTGCACGCATCTTGTGCGGTGCACCATTCCGGCTCCGAAAATAGGTGGCGTGCTGCGCGGCGGGGCGTCGGCGCAGGATGCGCCGCAGGCGGTCAGCCCAGCAGATCGGCCACGTCGAGCATGCGCTGGGCCACGTCGGCCAGCTTGAGGCCCTTGTCCATGGCCGTCTTGCGCAGCTTTTCATAGGCGGCCTGCTCGCTCAGGCCCTGGCGCTCCATCAGCAGGCCCTTGGCGCGGTCGATGGTCTTGCGGTCCTTGAGCTCGGTCTTGGCGTCGGCCAGTTCGGCGCGTAATGCCTGCTCGTGCTGAAAGCGTGCCATTGCCACATCCAGGATGGGGCGGATGCGCTGGGGCGCCAGGCCCGCCACGATGTAGGCCGAGACGCCGGCGGCCACGGCCGCCTTCACGTGCGAGGTGTCCTCGTCATTGGTGAACATGACGATGGGGCGGCGCTCGTCGCGCGTGGCCATCACCACATGCTCCAGCGCATCGCGCGCCTCGCTCTCGGCGTCCACGATGATGAGGTCCGGCTGCAATTGCGCCAGGCGTTCGCTCAAAAACACGTCGGCCGGCAGCGTGGCCACCAGGTTGAAGTTGTTTTCCAGCAGGCCGATGCGCAGCGCCCGCGAGCGCTCTGCCTGCAGCAGGGCATGCTCGTCGTCGGGGTCGGCGACCGCCAGATCGGGGGCAACCACCACTATGCGCAAGGCCTCATTCATGCCTTCAGCATAGCAAGATTTACGCCACAAATTGGTGCGCTGGGCTGGTGCGCGGAGGGTGTCTACCCTTGCTTGCGCGGCTGCACCCCTTTCAGGGCCTGAAACTTGCTAATAGAGTGTGTATTGGGAGGGCATACCCGATAGCGCCTCTTGGCGGCGTCGCATATACATCCGGTCACATTGACATACAGATATGGAGTTTCCTGCATGAACCAGCCCATCGACCGGCGCCGATTTTCGGCCAGCCTGGCCCTCACCGCCGTGGCCGCCACCGCCTTGTTGGCGGGCTGCGGCAAAGTGCCCGACACCATCAAGATCGGGGTCGCACAGCCCCTGAGCGGGCCCCTGGCCGCCCTGGGGCAGGACTTGCTCAACGGGGTGAACCTGGCCGTGGCCGAGCTCAACAAGGGCGGCTACACCGTGGACGGCAAGCGCGTGACGCTGGAGGTGGTGTCCGTGGACGACAAGGCCGATGCCGCCACCGGCAAGATCGTGGCGCAGCAACTGGTGGACGCTGGCGTGGTGGCAGTCATCGGCCACCTGAATTCGGGCGTGAGCATCGAGACCGCGCCCATCTACGCGGCCAAGGACATCCCGCAGATCGCCATCTCCACCAACCCCAAGTTCACGCAGCTGGGCTTTCCCACCACCTTCCGCATGGTGGCCAACGACACCCTGCAGGCGCGCGCCATCGGCTCGTTCGCCGCCACGCAGCTGGGCGCCAGCCGCTATGCAGCGCTGGACGACGGCACCCCCTACGGCAAGGGCCTGGCCGACGGCGCTGCCGAGCAGCTCAAGGCCGAGAAGAAGGAGGTCGTGGTGCGCAAGTCCTTCGACGACAAGACCACGGCCTTCGACGCCCTTGCTGGCGAACTCAAGGCGGCCAAGGTCGAGGTGATCGTCTCCACCCTGAATGACTTCCAGGCCATTGCCCTGCTGGAGGCGCTCAAGAAGGTCGACCACACCAAGGTGCGCCTCCTGGGCGGCGACACCATCAAGACCACCGACATGGCCAAGGGCGCCGGCATCGTGGAGGGGATCTACGCCACCTCGCCCGTGCTGGAGGCCAAGGAGTTCACCACCGGCAAGCCCTTCCTCGAAAAGTACGTGGCCGAGTTCAAGAAGGCACCGGCCTATGGCGGCCACTACAGCTACGACAGCACCTACGTGCTGTCCGCCGCGATCCAGAAAGCCAAGTCCGCCGCCCCCAAGGACATCACCAAGGCCATGCACAGCATCAACGGCTACGCACCGGTGATCGGCACCATGACCTGGGACGACAAGGGCGAGCAGCGCTACGGCGCCGTGGGCGTGTACGAGCTGCGCGGCGGCGGGTGGGAACTGCGCATGCGCTCGGACCGCTGGTAAGAACGAAGGCCAGGGAGACTCCTGCTCTTTTTTGGGTGCTGGACGGAGCCGTGGCTGGCATAGTAGGAGGTGGATCATTTCCCGACCTACCCAGCCCGGAGCCCTGTTTGAACCCCCTCGTCTACTGGATCACCGGCCTGCCCGCCGCAGGCAAGACCACCCTGGCCACCGCGCTGGCCCAGGCCATCAACCAGGCCGGCGGCCGGGCCTGCGTGCTCGATGGCGACGAGCTGCGCAAGGGCCTGTGCTCCGACCTGGGGCTGTCTGCCGCCGACCGGGCCGAGAACATCCGGCGCGCAGGCGAGGTGGCGCGGCTGATGGCCCACAACGGCATGACCGTGGTGTGCGCCTTTGTTTCCCCCTTCGAGACCGACCGACAGCGGGTGCGCGCCCTGTTTGCTCCCGGTGAGTTCCATGAGATCCACCTGAGCACTTCGGTGGATGAGTGCGCCCGGCGCGACCCCAAGGGCCTGTATGCGCGCGCCAGGGCGGGGCTGATCACCGGCCTGACCGGCCTGGATGGTGCCTATGAGGCGCCGCTCGCCCCCGAGTCGCAATACGACACCCAGACCACCCCGGTGGTGGCCATGGTGCAGCAACTGCTGAACTCGCGCGCGGCGCTGCGCTGACCCACCGGGGGGAGCCGCTTGCCCGGCCCGGGCACTGCCTGCGGTACGAATCTTTACAGGAACTTCGCTGCGCAATGCCCCTCTGAGCCTCGCCACGTGCGTATGGCGGGACAGGGCCGCGTCTTCGTGTGCGGCATGTCCTACAGGGCGTAGTGGTTGAAGGTTATTGTTTATAACTGAATGGGTGCGCGCCCGCTGGGCGCTTTTTGCTGGCTGTCTGGTTTTGTCTGGAGTGGTGTCGATGCGGTTTCTGGTTGTCTTGTGTCTTTCTGCGGTGGTGTCTCTGGCACACGCTGCCAATTTCGTTTCGCTTCACCAGTCGCCGCTGCGCATCGCGCTGCCCCCTGCCGCCGGCACCTACGACTACACCTTCAATACCAAGATCGGCTTCAAGCAGCAGTACGCGCCTGAAGGCGTCACGGGCTGCGCCATCGGTTACTCCACCGGGGGCTGTGCCTTCCCGGGCGGCGGATCGCTGGCGTTGCCCGAGTTCACCGGCTACCAGCTGCAGTACAAGGAATTCAAGATCTACATCCCTGCGGGCAGCCGCTCGTTCATGTTCTCGGGTTATGCGCCGCAGGCCACCGAGTCCGCCTTCGCCCTGCGCTACGGCTCGGCGCCAGTCCGTGAAGCCGCCCTGGGCGCAGCGGAATACCAGACCGTCAAGAGCACCGAACAGATCGACACCACGTTCTCGCGGCTGGTCAACGAGCCTGCCGCTGACCACCTGGTGGTGCACGATGGCGGTGGCACGGTGCGCTTCGTGGGCGGGCAGCTCGATGCCAGCAAGGGCAGCACCAGCCAGGGCAACTGGCTGTATGTGCGCCAACTGAGCGGCACCCCGCTGTACGACATCCAGGGCGCGATCGACGTGGACTTGGCAAAGTACGCGGCTGGTTACGCGGCGATTGTCTGGACCACCTCGGCCTACCCCGACCCGGTGGATGCGCCCAGCCCCGCCACGGGCACCGTCAGCACCACCGACCAGCAGACAACTGCGGCAACCACGACCACTGCATCGGCCTCTGTAGCAACGCTTGCAACGGCGGTGCTGTCCACCGCAGGCCAGCCCCTGCAACTGGGCATCACCCTGGGGCAAACGGCGGCGGATGTGGCGGCCAACCCCAAGATCAGCGCCTGGGTGGCGGCACGCATCCCCGCCAATGGCCAAAGCTTCCTGTCCGACCTGTGGTTCTTCCGCAAGGGCGACGGCACCTGGGCCAGCCAGGTGCCGGCCGATGCGGAGGCCGTTGCCTTCGCAAGCCAGGTGGCGAACGCCACCACGCTCCGGTTTACGCCATCGCTCGACTTCACGAAAGCGGAAATGCGCGCGGTCAATGCCGAGGTCCATTTCGGCTACAAGACCAGCACGGGCGCGTTCGTGAGCAAGGGCAAGATCTGGCCGCAATAAGCCTTTCAACGGGTTGAGGGGGGTGGTTCGAAGGCGCGGTCCACGCGCTCGAACTCCTCGCGCTTGCGCCCCGGCGGCCAGTCGATGCGGGCCAGGTGCTCTACATGCAAGGGCAGGTCGGCCAGGCCATTGGCGGCGAACACCGCACGCACGGCGGCCTGCTCGGCTGCCGTGAGCGCGCGGGGCGCCTCGATCTGCAGCTGCAGCGTGCCGTCCGCGTACTGGCGCATGCGGAAGGCGCGTATGGGCTCGATGTGGCCCAGCTCGTCGCCCAGAAAGGGCATGGGCAGCAGGCCCTTGTCGGTCTGTACCTGGTGCCGGGTGCGACCCCCCATGCGCGCGATCACGGGCAGCACCATGCCGCAGCTGCACGGCGCACCCCACTCGGCGATGTCGCCCAGCTCGTAGCGCAGGATGGGCATGGCAAAGCTGTGCAGGCTGGTCACGAGTACGCGGCCTGGTACGTCCACGGGGCAGGGCTTGCCCTCTCCATCCACGATCTCCATGAGGGTCGTTGCGCCCAGCAGGTGCAGGTGGTCGTGCACCGGGCACTGCAGCGCGATCCAGCCGGTCTCCTCGCACGAATAGCGGTCGATGATCCTCGCGCCAAAGGCCTGCAGGCACAGCGCCCGCTGGCCGGGCGTGACCCGTTCGGATTGCGAGATCACCTGCCGGATGGGCAAGTGCACGCCCCACGCCAGCGCCAGCCGCGCCAGCTCTGCCGCAGCCATCGAGCTGCACTTGAGGTAGTCGGGCCGGTGCGCGAGCAGCCAGTCCAGGTGCGACTCCATGCCATGCTGGGTGATGTTGCGCACCACGCAGGGGCCGCGCAGGCCCAGTGCGGCGTACATGTCGCCCCAGCTGTCGCGCGTGCCGTCGGTGAGGCCGGCGCCCAGCACGGCAATCTTGCGCGCCGCATCGCGCTGGTGCCATTGGGCCTCCATCCAGGAGATGGCGGCATACAGGGGCGAATACATGGCGCTGGCCTTTTCCACACGCACGGGCTCGCCGGTGGAGCCCGAGGTGGTCGATGTGGCGATGCCCGCCTCCTCCAGGCCGGGCCAGCGCGCGCGTGCCTGGGCAAAGTGCGTCTGCAGATCGGCGCGGGTGAGCAGCGGCAGGCGTGCCAGCACTGCGCCGGGTGAGGCCTCAGCGGGCCACCCGGCCGCCTCCAGGCGCTCGCGCCAGAAGGGCGAGTGCTGGTGGGCATGGCGCATCAGCGTGTGCAGCTGGCGCTGCTGCAGGGCCTGGTACTCCGCAGGTGCCACGCGCTCCCAGGCCCGCACCTGCTGGGCCAGGAGCAGCATCTGCGCTGCCTGGGGGGAATGGAAGTGGAGGACGTCGGCCATGGGGGTGAGGCTTGCAATGCGTGGGGTTGTCCGATTGTGGCGCCTTGCCACCATGGCCGGCGCTCTACACTCGGGGCCATGACGTTGTTGATATTGGGCATTGAGTCTTCCTGCGATGAAACCGGCGTGGCCCTGGTGGAAACGCGCGTGGAGGGCCAGGTGCCCGCACTGCTTTCCCACGCGCTGCACAGCCAGATCGAAATGCACCAGGCCTATGGCGGCGTGGTGCCCGAGCTGGCCAGCCGCGACCACATCCGCCGCGTGCTGCCGCTGGCCAGCCAGGTGCTGGCCGAGTCCGGCAAGAGCCTGGCCGACGTGGACGTGGTGGCCTACACCCGTGGCCCGGGCCTGGCCGGTGCGCTGCTGGTGGGTGCGGGTGTGGCATGTGCCCTGGGCGCCGCGCTGGGCAAACCCGTGCTGGGCGTACACCACCTGGAGGGGCATCTGCTCTCGCCCTTTTTGAGCGCCGATCCACCCGAGTTCCCCTTCGTCGCGCTGCTGGTGTCCGGCGGCCACACGCAGCTCATGCGCGTGGATGGCGTGGGCCGCTACGAAATGCTGGGCGAGACCATCGACGACGCCGCTGGCGAAGCATTCGACAAATCGGCCAAGCTCATGGGCCTGGGCTACCCGGGCGGCCCCGCGCTGTCGAAGCTGGCCGAGCAGGGCGACGCCACGGCCTTCAAGCTGCCACGGCCGTTGCTGCACAGTGGCAACCTGGACTTTTCGTTCGCCGGCCTCAAGACCGCCGTGCTCACGCAGGCGAAAAAGCTCGGCGACGAGCTCGAACCGCGCAAGGCCGACCTGGCCGCGAGCACCGAGGCAGCCATCGTCGAGGTGCTGGTGAAGAAGACCCTCGCTGCCTTGAAGCAGACGGGCATGAAGCGCGTGGTCGTGGCCGGCGGCGTGGGTGCCAACCGCCACCTGCGCAACCAGCTCAACGAAGCCTGTGCCAAAAACAAGGTGCGCGTGCACTACCCCGAGCTGCACCTGTGCACCGACAACGGCGCCATGATCGCCATGGCGGCCGCCATGCGCCTGCAGGCCGGCCAGCAGCAGGCCAGCACCGAGTACGCCTTTGACGTGAAGCCGCGCTGGCCGCTGGATTTGATTGCGCCGACGGTAGCCTGAGAGGGCAGTTCCTCGTTCCTCCAGTTTTGGGCGTGTGGGCACGCGCAGGTTTCAAAATGTTTGTTTGTGACGGCTGACACACCGGTTGCTCAGGCCTGCACCTACGCTTCGCGCATCCTTGTTGCCACGGAGTTCGCGATGCCCAAGACCATCTGGCCTTTTTACGAGCCTGTCCTCATGTTGAACCGTGCGTTCAACAACCAAGTTCCGTCGAACGCGTCATTTAATAGCCAACTGGTCGCTGCTGGCACGACCCCTGAAAGCAACGCAGCCTTTGCATTCCAGTTCGGTGCCAGCTTTGCCAACCTGACGGAGGAAGAACTCTCCACCAAGATCTTGGGCAATCTGGGCGTGCTGCCGAATGCAGGCCTGCAAACCGCAGTCAAGAATTATTTGGTTGAAGTGGGTAAGGCCAATGTGGGCATCGTCGCACTGCAGCTGGGGACGATCCTGTCGGGCCTTGAGAATGCCACGGGCGATCAGGCAGCCTACAGTGGGGCTGCCATTGCATGGAACATCGAGCTGGCGGCCTCGTACAACTACTCTGCCAACCCCGCCAACATCTGGCCCTCGCCCATCGGCCCCATCGGCCCAAGCTTGCCAGGTGTGACGGTTTTGCTGACCTCGGGCGATGATGCGATGTCGCCTGCAGCCGCAGAAGCCAAATTCAAGACCACGGCCTTCAGCGACACCATCCTTGCGCGCACCGCGGGCTTTCTTTCGACGGCGGATGTGATCGATGGTGCTGCGGGTATCGACACCCTGAGAGCGACGCTGGATGCCGCAGCGGTGGTGTCTCCCACGCTGACAAGCGTCGAAAACGTCTTCATCAAGGCGGGTGCGGGGGCGCAATTCAGCGCCTCGGGCGCGAACGGCCTGATGGACCTGCGGATTGAGGCCGCTGCAGGCCCCGCCACGTTCTCGGGCGTGAACCTGGCCACCACCGTCGGCATCCAGAACTCTGGCGCAGGGGGCACCCTGACCGTGAAGTTCGCCGGCGCTTCGGGCCCCACCGACTCGGCGAACCTGCTGTTTGCCGACGCCGCGGGCCACGACGAAATCATCGTTGCGGACATCGAAACCCTGAATGTGTACAGCGCTGCGGGTCTGGTGGCGGAGACCACCACGAACCAGGCCCGGATCACCGCTACCCATGCGGAAAAGATCACCCTCTCTGGCAGCCAGGCGCTGACCACCACAGTGGTAGCCGCCAAGCTGTCCGTCATCGACGCGTCGGGGCTCACGGCTGCCCTGGACTTGGCGCTTGCCGGTACTTCAGGGGTCTCCATTTCGCTCAATGCCCTGGCAGCACACACCGTTGCCCTGGGGGATGGTGCCGACAAGGTGCTCATCGCCGGACTGGCAGGCGTTGCGGCACGGGACCTGGACATCCGTACCGCCACCTCGCTGGAAGCATCGGCCATCGAGGTCGTTGGCTTCGTGAGCGGTACGGATGCGATCCAGCTGAGCAGCGCCAACCCGGCGGCCAAGGCCGCACCCGGCAGCAGCGAGCTGGCCAGCATCGCCGCATCCTCCTCGCTGCTGGCCGCTGCAACACTGGCCGCCACCACGGCAGGCGCCAACAAGGCCATTGCCTTCCGGTATGGAGCAGATACCTACATCCTCGTGAACGATGGCGCCACCGCGCTGGGTGAGAACGACAGCCTGGTCAAGTTGACCGGCGTGGCGGCGCTGGCCGACGCATCGTGGGCGGTGGGCTGAAATACTTTGTATTGCGAGTTTTGCGGTCTCGCTGCTGGAGGTAGCTTCGGCCGCCCAGATCTCTCCTCGTGTCAGTTGCAACCTCACTATCCTGCGCCAAGTGTTCAACGGCGCGCCCCATCGTATGCCCCACCGATGGGCGCACGGTGCTAGCAGGCAATTCCGCGCTGTCCTGCGCGCGCAGGCGTACAGCGGGTTTCAAAATGTTTTCTTGTGACGGCTGGCACATGGGTTGGCCGGGTAGCCCAGATACGCTCAATGCACCTTTATTGTTGTGGAGTTGGTGATGCCAAAAGTCGTCGGAACGTATCCTCTGTACGAAGTCGTAGACATGCTGAACCGCGCTTTCTTCGATTCGTCTCCGTCCAACGCGTCGTACAACAACCAGGTAATGGAGCACACCTCGATTGGAACGAAGGCGTTTGCGCTGCAGTTCGGCGCCAGCTTCGCCAGTCTGACAGAGGATGAGCTGTCCACCAAGATCCTGGGCAACCTGGGGGTGCTGCCCAATGCAGGCCTGCAAGCCGCGTTGAAGGACTACCTGGTGTCAGTGGGCAAAGCCAATGTCGGCATCGTGGCAGTGCAACTGGGCGAGATACTGTCGGGCCTTGAGAACGCCACGGGCGACATGGCCGTGTACAAGGCCGCGGCGGTGGCGTGGAATGCCGAGTTGAACGCTTCATTCCTGTATTCAGCCAATCCCGCCAACACCGTTCCTTCACCCGCTGGCCCCCTCGGCGATTTTGGCCTGACCTTGCCGCTGACGGCGGGTGATGACGCCATATCTTCCGCGCAAACCAGCAACTGGGGTGACACGATCCTGGCCCCCGTCAGCGGCATGCTGTCCAGTGCCGACGCCATCGACGGAGGTTTGGGCATCGACACCCTCAAGGCGACTCTGGTGGCAGGTGCGGCGGTGGCGCCCACGCTCAAGAGCGTCGAAAAGGTGCTCATCACCGCAGGTTCGGGGGCCGAGTTCAGCGCGGCCGGCGCGACCGGCCTGGCGGACTTGCGGGTCGATGCAGCGGCAGGTCCCGCCACATTCTCCGGGGTGGGTTTGGCCACCACCGTCGGTATCCAGAACTCCGTCGCAGGGGGCGCCCTGACCGTGAAGTTTGCCGGTGCCGGCGGGCCCGCCGACTCCGCCAACCTGGTGTTCTCGGACGCCGCTGGCGATGACGAAATCATCGTCGCAGGTGTCGAAACCCTGGTCGTGCAGAGCGCGCCGGGCACCGTGGCTGCCACCACGGTCAACCATGCCCGCATCACCGCTGCCCAGGCCGAGAAGATCGTCATTAGCGGCGTTCAGGCCCTGACCACCACAGTGACGGGCAACAAGCTGTCCGTGATCGACGCATCGGCCATCTTCAGTGCGAAACTGGACCTGGCGCTTGCAGGTACGCAGGGTGTTTCCATCGCCCTGAACGCCCAGGCCGCACACAAAGTCACCCTGGGCGCCGGCGCCGATACGGTGTCCATCGCCGGCCTGGCGGGCATGGCGGCCCAGAACATGGACATCAGCACGGCGGCCACGCTGGCCGCTTCGGCCATCGAAGTGGCCGGCTTCGTGAGCGGTACGGATGCGATCCAGCTGAGCAGCGCCAACCCGGCGGCCAAGGCCGCACCCGGCAGCGGTGAGCTGGCCAGCATCGCCGCATCCTCCTCGCTGCTGGCCGCTGCAACCCTGGCCGCCACTACGGCTGGCGCCAACAAGGCCATTGCCTTCCGGTATGGAGCAGATACCTACATCCTCGTGAACGATGGCGCCGCCGCGCTGGGTGAGAACGACAGCCTGGTCAAGCTGACTGGCGTGACTGCCTTGGCCGATGCCTCGTGGACCTCGGCCTGATCGTCTTTTACGGAGTTTTTGATGGCACAGAATTTTCTCGATGAGCCCTACGTCGTCACGACGATCCTGAACCGGGTGTTCAATGACCAATCGCCTTCCTACACGGTGTACAACAACCAGTTGGCCTGGGTTGCTGCGAACGGTGTTCAGGCTTTCGCGTTGTCGTTCGGAGCGGCCCTTGCCGGTATGACAGAAGATGCCCTGTCCACCAAGCTTCTGGGCAACCTGGGCGTGCTGCCCAATGCAGGCCTGCAGACTGCCTTGCGGGACTACCTCGAAGTGGTGGGCAAGGACAATGTCGGCATCGTCGCCCTGCAATTGGGCAAGATCCTCTCTGGGCTGGAACATGCCACGGGCGACCAGGCCGTGTTCAATGCGGCAGCGGTAGCTTGGAACAAGGAACTGGTGGACTCCTACCATTACTCCAGCAATCCTGCCAACACCGGCTATACCGGGGGGGAGCCTGAGATGCCTGTCACGGGCGTCACCATTGTGCTGACGTCCGGCGACGATGCGGTATCGCCGGCAGCGGCTGAGGCCAAATTCAAGAGCACTGCCAACAACGACACCTTCCTTGCGCGCACCGCAGGGCTCCTTTCAACCGCCGATGTGATCGATGGCGCTGCGGGCGTCGACACGATGATCGCGACCCTGGCCGCTGGCAGCACGGTGGCTCCACAGCTGCGCAACATCGAGAAAATATTCATCACCGCAGGATCGGGGGCCGCATTTGATGCCCGCAGTGCCTCCGGCCTGCAGGAACTCCGGATCGATGCTGCCGAGGGCCCGGCCACGTTCTCGGGTGTCCAACTGGACGCCGTCGTAGGCATCCAGAACTCCCTGGCCGGCGGTGCCTTGACAGTGAACTTCACCGGCGCTTCAGGTCCGGCGGATTCCGCCCATATCGTGCTGGCCGATGCCACGGGCCATGACGAGATCATCGTGGCGAATATCGAGTTCCTGACTGTGAGAAGCACTGCCGGCACGGTGGCCGCAACCACGGCCAACCAGGCCAAGATCAGTGCGGCCCAGGCGCAAGGCATCGTCATCCTCGGCGACCAGGCCTTGACCACCACGGTGACCGGCACCCAGGTGGCCGGGGTCGATGCAACCGCACTGACCAAGGCCCTGGGGCTGACGCTCGCCGGCACGAATGGCGTTGTCGTGTCGCTCAACGCCCAGGCCGCGCACAAGATTAACCTGGGTGCCGGTGCCGACACCGTGAAAATCATGGGCCTGGCGGGCGCCGAGGCCAAGGACATCAATCTCAGCACATCGGCCACACTGGCGGCTTCGGCCATCGAAGTGGCCGGCTTTGCCAGCGGCATCGACTCGATCCAGCTGGATGCTGCCAAGGGAACGGCGAAGGCGGTACCCGGCACAACGGACCTCGCCAGCATCGCTGCATCGGCGTCACTGCTGGACGCAACAGCCCTGGCCGCTACCACGGCAGGTGCCAACAAGGCCATCGCCTTTCGCTTTGGTGCAGACACCTACATCCTCGTCAATGACGCCACGGCGGCGCTGGGCGCCAACGACAGCCTAGTCAAGCTGACCGGTGTGATGGCACTGGCAAATGCCTCCTGGACCTCGGCCTGATTGGTCTCTGTCGGAGTTTTTGATGGCACAGAATTTTTTCGATGAGCCCTACGTCGTCATGACGATCCTGAACCGGGCGCTCACTGACAAATCGCCTAACTATGGGTCGTTCAACCACCAAGTGGCGCTTGCCGCTGAGAAGGGGGTGAACACAACTGCCCTGGAGTTTGGCGCCCTCTATGCAGGCGCGACGGACGACCAGTTGTCCACCCTGTTGCTGGGCAACCTGGGGCTGTTGCCCAACCCGGGCCTGCAGGCCTCCTTGGGGGAGTACCTGGTGTCAGTAGGCAAGGCCAACGTGGGCATAGTAGCCCTTCAATTGGGGCAGATCCTCTCGGGGCTGGAACATGCGACCGGCGACCTGGCCGTGTTCAATGCAGCTGCGGTGGCGTGGAACAAGGAACTGGTGGCTTCATACGCCTATTCTCTCGATCCAAACTGGGGAATGTCAGCCCCCGACACCGGCAACGAGCGCACTGGTGTCACCTTGTTTTTGACATCCGGAGACGATTTGCTATCGCCCACGGCACCCGAGGCCAAATTCAAGACCACGGATCTCAACGACACCATCCTGGCGACGACCGCAGGTTGGCTCTCGGTGTCCGATGCGATCGATGGTGGTGCGGGCATGGATACCCTGACGGCAACTCTGGGCGCAGGCACCAGCCTGGCGCCCTTGCTGCGCAATATCGAGAAGGTTGTCATTGCGGCGGGAGCGGGAGCAGAGTTTGGCGTTGCTGGAATCCCCTCGCTGCAGCAAGTTTGGCTCGGACCGTCTTCCGGCGACGCCACTTTCTTCGAGGTGGATCTGGCCACAACCGTGGGTGTTCAAAACAGCTCCACCGGCAGCACTCTGACGGTGAAATTTGCTGGCGCATCTGGACCATCGGACACGGGCAACATCGCCATTGCCAATTCCAGGGGCCAAAGTGAAATCGTCGTTGCCGCCATTGAAACCTTGAGAGTGACGAGCACGGGCGGCAATTCTTTTCAGCCCAACCATGCCAGGATCACTGCCCCTGATGCGGAGAAGATCATCATCGGCGGCGACGGCGCCCTGACCGCGACCGTGACGGGTTCCAATGTGTCCGTGATCGACGCATCGGCCCTCATCCAGGGGCTCGACCTGAAGCTCTCGACAACCAGTGGTGTCGCCGTCGCCATCAACACCCTTGCAGCCCGCAAGATCACTTTGGGCGCAGGGGGCGACACGCTGGCCATCACCGGCTTGGCGAGCCCTGCGGCCAAGGACATCGATCTCGGCACCTCCGCCGCACTGGCCGCGTCGACCATCGAAGTGTCCGAATTCGTGAGCGGCACCGACGTGGTCCGGCTGAGCAGCTACGTGGCGACGTCCAAGGCGGCACCCGGCGCAAAGGAGCTAGCCAGCATTGCTTCAGCGGCTTCGCTGCTGGACGCAACAGCCCTGGCCGCTACCACTGCGGGTGCCAACAAGGCAATCGCCTTCCGCTTTGGCGCCGACACCTACATCCTGGTCAACGACAGTGTGGCCGCATTGGGCGCCAATGACAGCCTCATCAAGTTGACCGGCGTTGCGGCGATGGCCGATGCCTCCTGGACCTCGGCGTGAAGGCGCGCCCAAGGCACCTTGGCCGCGCGGTGCCGCCATGCGCTGGCCTGAATTCTGAACCGCAGGGCTTCACCCCGTACTGCTCACCTGTTTGATTTTTTTGGAAGCTCTTGATGGCACAGACCTTTCTCGATGAACCCTATGTCGTCACGACGATCTTGAACCGGGTCTTCAACGACCAATCGCCTGCCCACGCGGTATACAACAACCAGGTGGCAAGGGCCACGTCGGTGGGCATCAACACTTTTGCCCTCTCTTTTGGCGCCAGCTTTACCAGCCTGACCGAGGACCAGTTGTCTACCAAGCTGCTTGGCAACCTGGGCTTGTTGCCGAATGCCGGCCTGCAGACTGCTTTGCGGGACTACCTGGTGTCCGTGGGCAAGGCCAGCGTGGGCATCGTCGCCATGCAGCTCGGGCAGATCCTGTCGGGGCTGGAGCGCGCCACGGGTGATCAGGCAGCATTCAATGCCGCTGCAATGGCATGGAACAAGGAACTGGTGGATTCCTACAAAGTCTCCAGCAACCCTGCCAATACCGGTCCCGCTGTGGGGACGGGTGAGCCGGACCCCGCCACGTTGAGCGTCACCCTTTCCTTGACCTCCGGTGACGATTCGATATCGCCTGCGGCTACCGAGGCCAAATTCAAGACAACGTCCAACAACGACACCCTGCTCGCAAGCACTGCAGGCTTTCTCTCGACGGCCGATTCCGTCGATGGCGCAGCCGGTACCGACACCCTGCGGGCCACCCTGGCGGCGGGCAGCACGGTGGCCCCCACGCTGAGCAACATCGAGAAGGTCTACATCACCGCAGGGGCGGGCGCTGAATTCAGCGCGGCTGGCACCACGGGCTTGGCCGAGCTGTGGATCAATGGCGCAAGTGCCTCCGCCGCGTTCTCTGGCGTGACCCTTGGGACCACGGTCGGGATCCAGAACTCCGTCGCGGGCGGCGCCTTGACCGTGAACTTCGCGAACGCCAACGGCCCGGTGGATGCGGCCACCTTCGCGCTGGCCGATGCCACGGGCAAGGACGAAGTCATCATGGCGAACATCGAAACCCTGAGCGTGAGAAGCACAGCCGGTACGATTGCGGGCACCACGGTCAACAGCGCCCGAATCACCGCCGCCCAGGCTGAAAAAATTGTCATCTGGGGCGACCAGGCCCTGACCACCACGGTGGCTGGCGCTCGGGTGGGCGTGGTCGATGCCACGGCGCTGACAAAGGCCCTGGGCCTGACGCTCGCTGGCACCAGCGGCGTTGCCGTGGCGGTCAATGCGCAGGCCGCCCACAAGATCACCTTGGGTGACGGCGCTGACACACTGAAAATCACGGGCCTGGCAGGCGATGCGGCCAAGGACATCAACCTCGGCACATCGACCACGCTGGCTGCTTCGGCCATCGAAGTCACCGGCTTTGCCAGCGGCATCGACTCGATCCAGTTGGATGCTGCCAAGGTAACGGCGAAGGCGGTACTCGGCGCCACGGACCTCGCCAGCATCGCAGCATCGGCCTCGCTGCTGGACGCAACGGCCCTGGCCGCCACCACGGCGGGCACCAACAAGGCCATTGCCTTTCGCTACGGTGCGGACACCTACATCCTGGTCAACGACGGCGTGGCTGCACTGAATGCCAATGACAGCCTCATCAAGCTCAGCGGGTTGAGCACATTGGCGGATTCTTCCTGGGGTGTCGCCTGACCAACCCATCAACCATTGCTGCTGCGTTGGCGTCGGCGTAGCGGACCTTTCCTCTGAGCGCGCCTGCGGTAGACCTCGTGATTTTATTGCCCCTCAAGGGGGCTGGAGCTTGAGATGGCCTTGCAACTTTCCAACAACCAGGCGGGTGTCCTGGCGCTGAACCGTGGGCTCAGCGACTGGTCGCCAAACTACGACGCCTACAACAACATGCTTGCTGCTGCGCAAGAGAATGGGCTAGATGGATTTGCATTGCAGTGGGGCAGCGGGTACAGCGGTCGGTCGGAAGATCTGATGTCCACCGTGTTGCTGACCAATCTTGGACTGCTGCCAAATGCTGGCCTGCAGTCCGCGTTGAGGGACTACCTGGTCGTGGTGGGCAAGACCAACGTGGGCATTGTCGCCGTGCAGTTGGGGAGCATCCTTTCGGGGCTGGAAGGCGCCACAGGCGACCAAGCCATCTATGCGGCCGCAGCGGCGCGATGGAACAGCGAACTGGCTGCTTCGCATGCCTATTCCAGCAACCCCGCAAACGGAATGGGACCTATAGGAAATCCCTACTTCAATGTGGGTACAGGGACCACGCTGACAGTGACCAACGGCGTGGATGTCCTGAGCGGCACCTTGTATGACGACGTTTTTCTGGCTCCTGCACCTGGGCTGCTGGGCTCTCCGGACATTCTCAACGGTGGGGGGGATGGCGGACGCGGGGACATGCTCATGGCCACGCTGGGTGGGGGTGAATCCGTGGCGCCCAAGCTGTATGGCATTGAAACGGTCATCATCACCGCAGGAGAATCCGCTAAGTTCAGTTCTGCCAATGCAACTGACATCAAGATGTTGTGGGGGGATGGGGCCACGCGCCCGGCCACGTTTGCAGACGTCAGCCTGAAGACCACCGTGGGCGTGCAGAACTCCCTGTCCGGCGGACCGCTCACCGTGAAGTTCGCGGGCACCTCCGGCACCCTGGACTCCGCCAACATCGTGCTGGCCGATGCGACGGGACTCGACGAGGTGATCGTGCCGGGCATCGAGCTGCTGTCGGTCTACAGCTCTGCCGGCAATGTGGCAACCACCACCACCAACACCGCCAGGATCACGGCCGATGCTGCCGAGGAAATACGGATCTGGGGTGACCAGGCACTGACCACCACCGTGATCGGCTCCCATGTGGAGGTCATCAATGCAACCGGGCTGACAGGGGCCCTGGACCTGGCGTTCACCACCACTGGAAGCACGCCGGTGGGCATCATCGGTGGCACGGCGGGCGACCGGATCAACGTCAACGAGGCTTCCGGTGGCAGAGTGGCCATTGACGCGGGTGCTGGTGACGATACCGTCATCGTCGGAGCCGCCAATGCCCACGAGGTCACCCTGGGCCGTGGAAGCGACACGTTGACGATCGTGGGTTTGGCGGGCGCCACCGCCCGCGATCTGGACACCAGTTCGGACGCTGCGCTGGGCCGGTCGTTCATTCGCGTGACGGATTTCGAAAGCGGGGCCGATGTGATCCGTCTGTTCGGTTCTGACTCGACGGCCAAGGCAGCCCCTGCCTCTGCGCAATTGGCCAGCATTGCGGCGGCGTCCTCGCTGCTGGACGCAACGGCCCTGGCAGCCGCCACGGCAGGTGCCAACAAGGTCATCGCTTTCCGCTACGGTGCCGACACTTACATCCTGGTGAACGATGGCGTCGCTGCGCTGGGTGCCAATGACAGCCTGGTCAAGCTCACAGGCGTGGCCGCGTTGGCCGATGCTTCATGGACCTTGGCCTGATCGGGTGCCAAAGGGCTTCGGCTGCGCAATGCGATCCTTTGTGTCTGGGTTGCCGCCTTTTCTAGCAGTTCCAGCCTTGACCCGTGTGAGCTGAGGCAGCTTTGGTTTCAAAAAGTTTCTTTGTGACCGCCGCCACACCTTGCTGGCGGGGCGCACCTTAGGCTCACAGAGTTCACTAAAACATCAAGGGAGGAATGGATGCCTGTCCAAGTTTCCGGCACGTATGCCGACGTCACCATGCTGAACAGGGTGTTCAACGACCAGTCTCCCGTGAACGCTGTCTATGTCAACCAGGTGGCGGCGGTCGAGCCCATCGGCATCACGGCCTTTGCCCAGCGGTTCGGCGCCGGCTTTACTGCGCTGACCGAGGATGCGCTGTCCACCAAGCTGTTGATGAACCTGGGCGTGCTTCCCAATGCGGGCTTGCAGACCGCCTTACGGGACTATCTTGTGTCTGTCGGCAAGGCCAATGTGGGCATTGTTGCCCTGCAACTGGGGCAGATCCTTTCGGGGCTTGAAAACGCCACCGGTGATCTGTCCGTCTATGCAGCAGCGGCGGTGCAGTGGAACAGTGAAGTCACTGCATCCCATGCCTATTCCATCAACCCGAACAACACGGGAATACCAATCACTGATGGATGGGGCCCCGGCGTTGGCGTCACTCTGTTACTGACAGCCGGTGACGACGCCGTATCGCCTTCGGCTGCACAGGCCAAGTTCAAGACAACTGCCTACCAGGACACCATTTTAGCTACCACTGCCGGTCTGCTGTCCACCGCTGACGCCATTGATGGCGCTGGAGGGGTGGATACGCTCAGGGCCACGCTGGCCGCGAATGCGACGGTTGCACCCACACTGCAGAGTGTCGAAAAGGTGTTCATTCAGGCCGGGGCTCACTCGACGTTCATGGCGTCCAGTGCGACTGGCCTCACGGAGCTGTGGCGAGAGTCCGCGGCAGGTCCGGCCGAGTTTCGTGGAGTGGATCTTGCTACCACTGTCGGTATCCGCGATTCCGGCAGTGGTGGCGCACTGACGATGGTTTTTGCGGGAACCAGCGGTGGCGCAGACGCTGCGAATCTGGTGCTATTCAGGGCTGCTGGCGATGATGAGGTGGTCGTGGACTCGGTTGAGCACCTGAACGTCAGGAGCCAGAGGTTCAGTTCGATGGCCGGAGTCGCCAATACCGCCAGGATCACCGCCAACGCGGCCGAAAAGATCGTGCTCACCGGCGAACAGGCCTTGAAGACTACAGTGGTGGGCGCCCAGGTCTCGGTGATCGATGCCTCTGCGCTGACCGGCGCGCTGTCGCTGGCGTTTGCCACCCACAGGCCGGTGACCATCACCGGCGGCGGAGGGGCAGATACCTTCGTCATCAACGACGCTTCTGGTGCCCAGGTGATCGTTGCGGCGGGCGAGGGTAATGACACGATCACCATGGGTGCCGGCAACGCCCACAGGATCACCCTGGGCGGCGGCGCCGATACGCTGAACCTCACCGGCTTCGCGGGTGCCGCCGCCAAGGATCTGGACACCAGTTTCTCCGCCGGGCTTGGCGGGTCTGCCATCGTAGTGACCGACTTCGTGAGCGGGACCGACAGGCTGGTGTTGGCGGCCGCAGCGGCGACCGCCAAGGCTGTGCCCACCGGCCTGCAACTGGCTGGCATTTTCGATGCATCGTCCCTGCTGGACGCCGCCTCGTTGGCTGCCACCACCGCTGGTGCTAACAAGGCCATTGCATTCCGTTATGGTTCCGATACCTACATTCTGGTGAATGACAACGTGTCTGCACTGGGTGCGAACGACAGCCTGGTCAAGCTCAGCGGTGTGTCCACGCTGGGGGATGCGTCCTGGGCTGTGGCGTAGTTGGTCTGCTGGGCTCACCACATAGCGCTGGGTGCTGTTCCTGTGGGTTGTAGTTGCTTCTGTTCGTTGTTGGAGGGCGGAGGCCGGGGTGTGCGCCCGGCGGCGCAGTAACTTTCTCTTGCGTCGTCAAGAGAAAGTCACCAAAGAGAAGACGACCCCCAGTCTGCGTCCCCCGTTCGCCCTGTCGGGCGAGTGGGGGCAACCTGCGATGCTCGGACCTGGGGTGGTGCCGCAGAACTCGCTGCGTTCTGCGAACTCCGCTCAAACAGCTGCGGCAAGCCAGATCACGAAGTGCGTGTGTCCTTCGGCACACGCACCCACCCCAGGCCCTGCGCTTCTCGGCGCAGCCAGCAGGGGTGGGGAGCGGGTACCGCACGGCTGCTGCTGCGCAGCTGCGCCGGGTGTCGGTTGCGCGCTGCGCGCTGCCGACGGGCGGCGCAGCCGCCCTGGCGAGCCGAGCGCAGCGAAGGACCGCAGGCCGAGCGAAGCAATGGCCCGAGTGGAGCCCGCTCCCACCCCCTTCTGACCGTGCCGAGAAGCGCAGGGCCTGGGGTGAGCGCGTGCCGAAGGACACGCGCATCGTCATCTGGCTCGCCGAAGCTGTTTGACCGGAGCTGCCTCGCAGAGGCAGCGCAGGGAGTTCTTCGGCGTCACCCCAGGACCGAGCATCGCAGGCTGCCCCACTCGCCCACCGGGCGAGTGGGGACACGGGCAGCGGGGTCGTCTTTTCTTGGCCTACCTTCTTTTGACGAAGCAAAAGAAGGTAGGTGCGCCGCCGGGCGCACACCCCGGCCTCCGCCTTTCACGCAGACACGCAGTAACCACAACCACAGGCAACGAGCCCCAGCACGGGGGGCGGGCCGAGACCCGGCCTCCGCCCTCCACACAGTCACCGCAGCAACCATGCAAAGAAGGCTCAGAACGGATAGTGCCGCGCAGTAGTTTGCACCGTAATCCAGCGCAGCTCCGTGAACTCCCGCACCCCCGCCATCCCTCCAAACCGCCCCCACCCCGAATTCTTCACCCCGCCAAACGGCATCTGCCCTTCGTCGTGCACGGTAGGCCCGTTGACATGGCAGATCCCCGATTCGATGCGCGCAGCCACGTTCCAGGCACGAGCGATGTCGCGGCCGAAGACGGCGGCTGACAGGCCGAACTCGTTGTCGTTGGCGCAGGCAATCGCTTCCTCTACGCCGTTCACGCGCACGATGGGCTTGAGCGGGCCGAAGGACTCCTCGCGGTAGATGTCCATCTCGGGCGTCACATGGTCGATGATGGTGGCGGCCATCAGCGTGTTCTCGCTCTTGCCGCCGCACACCAGCTTGGCGCCCTTGGCAAGGGCGTCGTCGATCAGGGCGTTGCAGCGCTGCACGGTGGCCATGTCCACTACCGAGCCGAGCACCACCGGGCCCTTGCGCGGGTCGCCCAGCGGCAGGGCCTGGGCGCGCGCCGCGAAGCGGGCCACGAAGTCGTTGGCGATGGAGGCGTCCACCACGATGCGTTCGGTGGACATGCAGATCTGGCCGGAGTTGGCGAACGAGCCGAACACGGCGGCGTCCACCGCAGCGTCCACGTCCGCATCGTCCAGCACCACCAGAGGGGCCTTGCCGCCGAGCTCCAGCACCGTGGGCTTGAGGTACTTGGCGCAGGTCTGCGCGACGATGCGGCCGACCTTGGTGGAGCCGGTGAAGTTCACGCGGCGCACGGCCGGGTGGGCCACGATGGCCTCGACGACCGCACCCGCGTCGGCCGGTGCATTGGTCACGAAGTTCACCACGCCCGGGGGCAGGCCGGCCTCTTGCAGCGCTTCGATGATCAGGCCGTGCGTGGCGGGGCTCAGCTCCGAGCCCTTCAAGATCACCGTGTTGCCGCAGGCCAGCGGCGTGGCGATGGCGCGCACGCCGAGGATGATGGGTGCATTCCACGGCGCGATGCCCAGCACCACGCCTGCGGCCTGGCGCACGCCCATGGCCAGGCTGCCGGGCACGTCCGACGGGATCACCTCGCCCGCGATCTGCGTGGTCAGGGCCGCCGCCTCCTGCAGCAGGCCGGCGGCCAGGTGCACGTTGAAGCCGGCCCACAGGCCCGAGGCACCGGTCTCGGTGGCCATGGCGGCGGCAAAGGCATCGCCCTTGGCTTCGAGCGCATGCGCGGCCTTGAGCAGCAGCGCACGGCGCGCATTGGGGCCCAGGGCCGACCAGGCGGGGAAGGCCTTGGCGGCGGCGTCGGCGGCGGCCTTGGCATCGGCCACGGTGGCGGCGGGCGCGGTGGTGGCCACGGAGCCGTCGAGTGGGTTGCGGCGCTCGAAGGTGGCGCCGCCGGCGGCCTGCACGCGCTCGCCGTTGATCAGCATGGAAATGGCAGTCATGGATATCTCCTGAACGACAAGAAAAGAAAGTCGGATAAGAAAGAGTGGAAAAGATTCAGGCCACGCCGAGATAGGCTTGGCGCACCGCGTCCGATTGCAACAAGGTGGATGCCTCGCCGGATGCCACGATGCGCCCGCGCTCCAGCACATAGCCGCGCTGCGCCACCTGCAGCGCCTTGCGCACGTTCTGCTCCACCATGAGCACGGTGACGCCCTGCGCCGCGATGCGCTGCACGATGGCCAGCAGTTCGTCGACCATGCGCGGTGCCAGGCCTAGCGAGGGCTCGTCCAGCATCAAGAGGCGCGGGCCGCTCATCATGGCGCGGGCCACGGCCACCATCTGCTGTTCGCCGCCGCTCATGGTGCCGGCCAGTTGCTGCGCGCGCTCCTTGAGGCGTGGAAAGTCCTCGAAGGCCTGGGCCAGGCGCACGGCGCGCATGCGCGAAGGCACCAGCCAGCCGCCGAGTTCCAGGTTCTCGGTCACCGTCATCTGCGGGAACAGCTGGCGGCCCTCGGCCACCAGGGCCAGGCCGCGCTGCACGCAGGCCGTGGCATTCATCGCGGGCACCGGCTGGCCGTCGAGCAGCACCGTGCCCTGGCGTGGCAGCAGGCCGGCCAGCGCCTTGAGCAGCGTGGTCTTGCCCGCGCCGTTGGGGCCGACGATCACCGTGATGCCGGGCTGGGCCTCCAGCGACAGGTCCTGCAGCACCTGAAAGCCGTTGTATCCCGTGGTCAGGCCCTGTACCGTGAGGTATGCGCCGCTCATGCCGTGGCTCCTTCAGGCGTTGCCGGTGTGGCCATTTCATCGCCCAGATAGGCTTCGATCACCTCCGGGTTGCGCACCACCTCGGCGGGGGTGCCGTCAGCGATCTTGCGGCCCTGGTGCAGCACCAGCACACGCTCCACGTACTTGAGCAGCGTGGTCACCGCATGCTCGATCCACACCACCGTCAGGCCCCAGTCGTCGCGCAGGCGGCGGATGCGCTGGGCCATGGCGTCCACCTCGGCCTCGGTCAGGCCGGCGGCCACCTCGTCGAGCAGCAGCAGGCGCGGGCGCGTGCCCAGTGCCATGCCGATCTCCAGCAGGCGCTGCTGCGAAGGCGTCACGTCGGCGGCGGGCCTGTCGGCCAGGGCCGACAGGCCCAGCATGGCCAGGATCTCGTCCTCATTGCGCAAGCCCACGAGGCCCTGGCGGTGGCGGCCCGCGAACTGCATGCCGAAGCGCACGTTGTCGCGCACCGTCATGTCGGCAAACACGCGTGGCGTCTGGAAGGTGCGTGCGATGCCATGCGCCGCATAGTGGTGCGGCCCCTTGCCCGTGAGGTCGTCGCCCCCGCAGTGCAATGTGCCCGATGTCGGTGGCTGCACCCCCGAGATGGCGTTGAAAAAGGTGGTCTTGCCCGCGCCGTTGGGGCCGATGATGCCGATGAGCTCGCCCGCATGCAGCGTGGCGCTCACGCCGTCCACGGCGGTCAGGCCGCCAAAGCGCACGGTCACGCTGTCGATGGTCAACAGTGCCTCAGACATGGCCGGCCTCCGCTGCAGGCGTGGCCGCCCGCTTGCGCTGCCACAGCGTGGCCAGGCCGTTGGGCAGGTACATCACGCACAGGATGAGCAGCAGGCCCAGCACCATCATGTAGCCATAGGGCAGCTGCAGGCGCAGCGTCTCGGCCAGCAGGCTGAAGACGATGGCCGCGAGCACCGGGCCGCCGATACTGGCCGCGCCGCCGATCAGCGCGATCAGCACCGTCTGGAAGCCGATGAAGGGGCTGAACACGGCGGCTGGCTCGATGTAGGTCCAGCGCACCGCCATGGCCGCGCCCACGGCGCCCGCAAAGGCCGCAGTGATGCCGAAGCCCGCGATCTTGGCCAGCCGCGTGTCCACGCCCAGGGTCTGTGCGCGCTGCTCGTCCGCGCCAATGCCCGAGAGCGCCAGGCCAAAGCGGCTGCGCTTTACCGCAATCGACGTGGCAATCGCCGCCGCCGCGATCAGCAGCACCGTGAGGTACACCGTCTCGTTGCTGGGCACCACGGTGAGCACGCGGCCCACCGTGCCCGAGACCTGCTTTTCGACAAAGGTCACGGCGTGGCGGATCAGCTCCGTCATGCCGAAGGTGAGCACCGCGAAATAGGTGCCCCTGAGGTGCAGCACGGCCGCACCCATCACGATGGCCACCACCGCCGCGATGAGCGCACCGGCCAGTATCACCAGCGGCCAGGGCAGCACATTCAGCAGCGTGGCGCTGGCATAGGCCCCGATGCCGAAGAAGGCCGACGTCGCCAGCGACAGGTAGCGTGTGGCGCCGCAGAACAGCGACCAGCTGGTGGCCAGCGCGATGTACATCAGGCAGCTGAGCAGCACCGAGGCCATGAACTCGGACACCAGCCAGGGCAGGGTGCCGACCACGGCCGTGCCCGCGGCGAGCGCGAGCCAGGGCTTGTTGGAATGGAACGTCATTTTTTGCTAAAGAGCCCGTTAGGCCGCCAGATGAGGACACCGATGAACACCGCATAGCTCAGCAGCATCTTGAGAGACGGGCTGCTGAAATGCATGCCCAGGGCTTCGACCACACCGAGCAGCAGGCCTCCGGCCAGGCTGCCTGCCAGGCTGCCGAAGCCGCCCAGCGTGATTACGATCAGCGCCGTCACGGTGTAGGGCTCGCCCATCGATGGCGAGATCTCGTAGGTCATCGACAGCAGCGCTCCTGCCACGCCCGACAGGCCCAGGCCGATGCCGAACATCATCGGGTGCAGTCGCCGGGTGTTGATGCCCACCAGCTGCGCCCCCGTGGGCGACTGCATCAGCGCCCGCACGGCCTTGCCCAGCAAGGTGAGCTTGAGCAGCGCGATCAGCGCGGCCGACAGCGCCAGCGCCACGCCGAACAGCACCAGCTTGTTCTCGGTGAAGCGCATGCCCGCGATCTGCACCGGGTCGGCCAGGTATTCATAGCCGCGCAGGTCGCCGCCCCAGATGAGGAGGGCGGTGTTCTGTACCAGGAACATCAGGCCAAAGCCCACCATCAGGCTGCGTGCCTCGAACACGTCCACGTTCGGCGCGCGCGCCGCCAGGCGCTTGAAGCACAGCGCATGCACCGCCACGCCCAGCACGAACAGCGCGATGAAGGCCAGCGGCATCAGCGCCAGCGGCGACCAGCCCCAGGCGGTGTGCGCCCACCATGTCAGAAAGGCGCCGAGCATCAGGAACTCGCCATGCGAGATGTTCATGATGCGCATCAGCCCGTACTGCAGATTCAGGCCCATGGCCACCAGCGCATAGATGCCGCCGGTAATCAGGCCACTGGCGACCAGTTCGGCCCAGGAAGTCAGAGACACTTTGTTATTTCCAAACAGGTTTCGCGGTATTGAGCTGCGCCGTGGCGCGGTCCTTGGGCCACACCACCTCGAAGTCGCTGCCCTGCCACTGGCTCACCGTGCCGGGGATGGAGGCGTTCTCGCTGCCCGCAAAGCGGATGCCGCCCAGAATGGTCTTGAACTCGTTCTTGGCGATGTGCTCGCGCAGCGCCTTGCGGTCCAGGCCCGCCTTTTCCACGGCCTGCTGCAGGATCTGCAGGCCCGCCCAGGCATGGCCGCTAGCCCAGCGGTCGGGCTCCTTGTTGAACTTCTTCACATGCGCGTCGAAATAGGCCTTGGCCTCGGGGCTGGTCTTCACGCTCCACGAGCCCATGCCGATCACGCCCTCGGTGTTGGCCTGCATCACGTTCTTGTACAACTGGAAGGCCGTGCCCACCGAGGCGTAGAAGAACTTGGGATTCAGCCCCACCTCGCGCGCCTGGCGGCTGGCCAGGATGGTGTCTGGCGGGTAGGTGATGCCGATGAAGGCGTCGGGGTTCAGGTCCTTGATGCCGCGCAGCACGGGTGCCAGGTCTTTCACGCCCAGGGGGTAGCTCTTGCGCTCCACCACCTGGATGCTGGTCTTCTTGAGCGCGCTGTTCAGCGCGGCGAAGTTTTCCAGGCCGAACAGGTCGTCCATGTAGACGATGGCCACCGATTTCACGCCGTTGGCCACCAGCATGTCCACCAGCGCACCCATCATCTTGTCGGGCTGCTGCAGCAGCGAGAAGAAGTAGGGCAGGTTCATGTCGATCAGCTTGCGCGACAGCGCCGTGGGCGCCAGCAGCGGGTAGCCGAAGCGGTTGGCCAGCGGCGCGATGGCGAAGTTGGCGCCCGAGCCCCAGGGTGGCAGGATCAGGTCCACCTTGTCGCTGCCCATGAGCTTTTCGAAGGTGCGCACGCAGGTTTCGGTCTCGCTGCGGTCGTCGTAGCCGATGAGCTCGATGGGGCGCTTGGCGCCATTGATGCTCAGGCCGCCTGCGGCGTTCACCTGCTCGGCCCACAGCAGGTAGTTGGGCTCCTGGCTGACCTGTGCGCCTGCCGCCCAGGGGCCTGTGCGGGCGATGGCGTAGCCCACGCGCACGGGGCCGGACTGGGCCAGCAGGTGCGGGGCGACCGACATGGCGCCCACCGTGGCGGCCACGCCCTTGATCCATTGGCGTTTGGATTGTTGAACCATTTTGTGTCTCCTGGAATGGGCGGCGCGCGTGGTGCGGGCCGTTGACCGATCCTAGGCAGGAGGGCTCTGGGGCGCTGCGCTGAGCGTGCACAAAACGCTGGTCCCAGCGTGCACGGCGCAGCGGGTTTACCCGGATTTCCGTGCTGCGCCGGGGAATAGGCCTGCGCCGGATAATCCGGGCATACCGGCGGCGCCAGCCGCTGCACTGGAGACACCATGGCCCACCCCCTGACCGAGGTATCCACCGATACCGTGGCACCGCGCGACCGCCTGCACCTGTGGGGCGATGCGGTGTGGCGGCTCATTGGCGGGCTGGAGTCGGATGCCTTCGGCGACGAGGCCTTTGCCGGCCACATCACCTCGGGCCAGGCCGGCTATGTCAACCTGTGCCAGCTCGACGTGAGCCGCCACCGCGTGGTGCGCACCCCCAGCCTGATCCGCGGTAGCGACCGGGCCTACATCAAGGTGGTGGCTCAGCTCGAAGGGCGCGCCTGCTTCGAGCAGAACGGCCGCCAGGTGTGGCTGTCGCCCGGCGAGTGGAGCGTGTACGACACCACCCGCGCCTACGCGGTGAGCAACCCCGAGGCCGTGCGCCAGATGGTGCTGATGATCCCCAAGGAGCAGATGCCCGAGCGCAAGCTCAAGCTCGACGACCTCATGGTGCAGCGCTTTTCGGGTACCAGCGGTGTCTCGCGCCTGGCCTGGGACACCATGCGCGCTGCCTTCACCGAGCTGCCCAGTATGTCCGACGCGGCAGCCGATGGCGTGGCCGATGTGATCACGCACCTGGTGCAGCTGTCGCTGCTCGAGCGCAACGGCCAGCACAGTGCCGTGTCGCAGCGCGAGGCCCTGCGCGACCGCATCGGCCAGTACATCGACCGCCACCTGGCCGACCCCGAACTCACCATTGACCGCATCGCCCAGGCGCTCAACTGCAGCCGGCGCCACCTGTACAACGCCATGGCCGACGATGGCGACACCCTGGCCGCCACCATCCAGCAGCGCCGGCTCGAAGCCTGCCTGCGCGAGCTGCGCCACCCGGCGCACGCCCACCGCTCGGTGACGGACATCGCCATCTCCTGGGGCTTTCGCAACAGCGGCCACTTCAGCCGCGTGTTCAAGGCCCACACGGGCTACAGCCCGAGCGAATACCGCGGGCGGGCATCGCTGTCAGCGCCCGCGCTGCACACGCACTGAGCACGTGAACTCGGTCTGAGTGCGCGGCGCAACGCCGTGCGCCGTTGGTGCGCCTGGCCTTCCCGGGCCTTCCCAGGCCTTGCCGGCGACCTTGCCGGGCTGCTCTCTCGTACCGCGCTGCATTGCTGGCCCGGGACCCCGCGCGCAGCGCCTCCCATCCCCGGCACTTCGTCTTCTTTCGTCAAAACCTTTTTCGCAAGGCGCCGTCCACAGTGCGGGTCGCATGGCGCATGGCGCAATGCCTTTCATTGCTTGTACCTTTGGCATAAAATTGTCTGGAGACAATTGAATGGTGTTTTGTACAAACTATGGAGTGATCGCCATGACCGATGCGCAGGCAGTACCGGGTGGAGCGCCCCCGTCCCCGGAGGAGGGTGGTTGGAAGGTGCGATCCTTGGCGGGTTTCGCCGGCACGGCAGGGCCGCTGTGGACCCGGCGAGAAGGGGACGGATGGGCCTATGGCTTCCAGATGGCACCGGCGCACCTCAATCCTGCCGGGGTGGTGCATGGCGGCGCGCTGCTCACCCTGGTGGACCATGCGATCAGCACCGTGGCGTGGGAGGCCTGCGGCCGGGTGCCGTGTGTCACGCTGCAGCTCGATTCGCAGTTTCTGACCGCCGTGCGGCAGGGGCAGTTTGCACAGGCGCGGGCGCAGATCACGCACCGCACCCACCAGATGCTCTTCATGCAGGGCAGTGTCGCGGTGGACGGCCAGATGGTCCTGCGCGCGCAGGCGATCGTGAAAGTGCTGCCCGTGGAGCGCCTCGCATGAGGGCCGGCCTCCCGGCACCGGGGCCGGCGCGGGGTTCCAGGGGCTTGCCCCAGCAGCCCTGCACTATCATGCAAATTTGGCCCTCGTCCCTTGTCATGCCTCCAAAGCGCACACCGACGTCCGAGCCGGCGCCGCCGACCCCCCAAAAGCCCGCCGTGCGCGTGCGGCCCGTGCCAGCCGTCAGCCGGTCCATTGCCATCCTTCGCTTCCTCGGAAACGCCAAGCAGGGCCTGGGTGTCAAGGCCATCGCCGATGAGCTGGGCCTGGTGCCCAGCACCTGCCTGCACATCCTGCGCGTGCTGGTCAGCGAGGAACTGGTCAGCGTGGACCCGGCCACCAAGCGCTACTTGCTGGGCAGCGGCATGATCAGCCTGGCCCGCAGCGTGCTGGAGAGCAGCGGCTTCGCGCAGCTCGTGCAGCCTGCGCTCGACCGACTCGCCTCCACCCGGGGGGTCACCGCCATGGGCGTGGAGATCACACCCAAGCAATCCGTCGTGGTGCTGGCCCTGTCGCGCTCGAACCAGCCGTTTCGCCTGCACACCGACGTGGGCAGCCAGTTCTCCCACCTGGCCAGTGCCACCGGCCGGCTGATCGCCGCCTACAGCGGAGAGAACTGGACCCAGCTGCGCCAGAAGTTCAATGCCACGCAATGGGACAAGAAGCCCGCCTTCGACACCTGGAAGCGCGAGGTGGAGCTGGCCCGCGCGCAGGGCTGGAGCCTGGACCGCGACAATTTCATGAGTGGCCTCACCGTGGTCGCCGTGCCCATCTGCTCGCCCGGCGGAAGCCTCACGCACACCCTGGTGGCGGCCGGTATGTCCAGCCAGCTCAATGCCACCGAAACCACCGAACTGGCCGCGATGATGCTGCGCGAAGCCCAGGCCATCGGCAACCTGCTGG
Source organism: Acidovorax sp. LjRoot118 (assembly GCF_964253575.1). NCBI lineage: Bacteria > Pseudomonadati > Pseudomonadota > Betaproteobacteria > Burkholderiales > Comamonadaceae > Acidovorax > Acidovorax sp. LjRoot118. Next base: position 4,382,572 of record NZ_CAXURB020000001.1, on the reverse strand, counting down.
TGGCGCGGAGCTAGCGCATGGCGTTCGATAGCTCCCCCATTGCCGGCGAAGGTCTCCAGACGGTTCTTCGCACCATTCCCATGCCTGCAGACCTGGGGATCGGTGGGCAGATCCCCATCGGCTGGGTGCTGGGGCAACTCGACCAGGCGGGCGCGGTGCTGCCGGGCGGCCATTTCAGGCGCAACGTGGCGCTGGTGCAGCTCGATGCCATCGAGGTCGAAGCGATGCCCATCGCTGGGGGATTTCGTCACCTTTCGCGCCCGCCTGCTGGACGCAGGTGCCGAGCGCGCGAGGGTGGAGGTGCAGGCCCTGAGAACCTCGCGCGGCGCTCAAGGCCCGGAGCAGGAGCAGGTCCTGCGCACCTGCCTGGTGTATGTGCCGCTGCCCGCCGAGGGCAGCATGCCCGACTAGCTTTTGCAGGCGCCTGGCACGAGAGCCTGCGCCGGGCTGTCGGGCTCAATCGACCTTCATGTCGGCCGCTTGGATAACCGGCTGCCACTTCTTGCGCTCGGACAGGGCGAACTCCCGGAGCTGGACGGCGGTGCCGCCCGCCGGCTCGAAGCCCAGCTCCAGCAGCTTGTGCCGTGCCTCGGGGCGCTGCAGCACCTTGTTCATGGCGGCGTTGAGCGTGGCGATCACGGTTGCAGGGGTGTTCCTGGGCGCGTACAAGGCGTTCCAGGCGATCACCTCGAAGCCGGCGTAGCCCTGCTCGTCCATGGTCTTGACGCCCGGCACCAGGCTGCTGGGCTTGCTCGACGTGACGGCAATGGCGCGGATCTTTCCCGAGGCCAGGTGGGGCCTGAGGCTGGTGGGGGTGTCCACGATCACCGGCAACTGCCCGCCCAGCACGTCGGTCATGGCATTGCCCGAGCCCTTGTAGGGCACGCCAAACACCGGTGCCCCCGAGCGCTGCTTGAGCAGCTCAACCACCAGGCGGGCACTGGTGCTGGGCATGGCGATGTCGGCAGACCGCGTGCTGCGGGCGGCGGTGTCCACCAGTTCCTTGGGGGTGTGGAAGGGCGACTGGCTGTTGACGGCCACGACCATGGGAAAGGTGCCCACCAGGACGATGGGCTCGAAGTCCCGCTCCGCATCGAAGGGCACCCGCGCATACAGGTACTGGTTGAGCGCATGGGTTGCATTCGTCCCCATGGTCAGGGTGTAGCCGTCGGGCGCGGCCTGGGCCGCGATCTCCGTGCCCAGGTTGCCCCCGGCGCCGGGCCGGTTGTCGATCACGATGGCCTGCCCCAGGTCCCTGGACATCTGCTCGGCCAGGTACCGGGTGGCGATGTCCGTGCCCTGCCCGGCGGGGTAGGCCACGATGATCTTGATCGGCTTGGCGGGATAGGTCTGTGCGCCCGCCGGACCCGGGCTCGCCATGGCACAGGCGGCCGCCATCACTGCAGCAATCAGTCGCATTGTTGTCTCCTTGTGTATTCTTGATCGAAACGCTATCGCCGTGTTGCGGGGGCTGCGCCGCTGCCCTGCAGTTGGTCTCGCTCCTCTGGGCTGAAACCCAGGCTTTCCAATATCTGAGCCGCGTCCTGCGCAAATCGGGGTGGGCTCGCCCCGGCCACGCCCGGCGTGCCCATCAGCCGCATGGGAGAGCGCACGCCGGTGTAGCCGTCCCGCTGCACCAGCATCTGCCGGTGCTCGCAGTGCGCATGGGCCAAGGCCCGCGGGATCGAGTTCACCGCACCGGCCGGCACGCCAGCGCGCATCAGCGACTCGCACAGCGGCTCGCAGGCCATGGACGCAATGGCCGTCTCGATGGCTTGCTTGAGCGCGTCCCGGTGCACCAGCCGCTGTGCGTTGGAGGTGAAACGCTCGTCCGCGATCAGGCCCTGCAGGCCGACGTGGCTGCAAAAGCGCTGGAACTGGACGTCGGTCATGATCCCGATGAACAGCTCCCCGTCACGGGCCCTGAACTTGTCGTAGGGCGCGATGTTGGGGTGCGCGCTGCCCAGCAGCTCAGGGTCCTTCTGCGACGCCAGCCAGTTCGAGGCGTGCGGCAGCAGCAGGCTCAGCGCGGTGTCGTACAGCGCCGCCTCCACGCGCTGGCCGCGCCCTTGCGTGCCACGCGCATACAGCGCCATCAGGATGCCCGAGAGCGCCACGTAGCCGGTCAGGTGGTCCACCACGGGAATCCCGATGCGGGTGGCCCCGCAGGATTCGTCGCCGTTGACGCTCATCAGCCCGCACAGGGCCTGCAGCACCGCGTCGTACCCGGGCAGCCCGCCGAGCGGGCCGTCCGCCCCGAAGCCCGTGATGTTGCAGTAGACCAGGCGCGGGTACCTGTCGGCCAGGGCCTGTTCGTAGCCCAGGCCCCAGCGCTCCATGGTGCCCGGCAGGAAGTTCTCCACCAGCACGTCGGCGTCGCCGAGCAGCCGGTGCAGCACGTCCTGCGCCTGCGGCATCGACAGGTCCAGGCTAATGGCCCGCTTGCCCCGGTTGAGTGCGGAAAAGTAGGCCGCACTGCCCGCGCTGTCGAAGGGTGGCCCGAGCCTGCGTGTCTCATCGCCCGCGGGCGGCTCGATCTTCACCACGTCCGCCCCCTGGTCCGCGAGGACCTGGGTGCACAGCGGCCCGGCGAGCACACGCGTCAGGTCGATGACCTTCAGCCCCCGCAGTGCGCCGCTACTGGTCGTGCGCATCGGGTGTCATCCCCGCGATGGCAGCGCCACCACGCCGCTTCCGACCACCGAGAGCTCGCCGTCCTGGTTGTGCGCTTCCTGCTCGATCTCGACCAGGTGCTGGCCATTCTCGATGTACTTGCGCTTGACCTTGCCCTTGATGAACAGCAGGTCGCCTTCGGGGTTGTGGCGGCGGATCTTGCAGCTCGCCTTTTGCAGAAAGCCGGTATCGCCCATCCAGTTGGTCAGCTGGTGGGTGAGCCAGGAGGTGCGCTCCGGGCCGTAGTCGTAGGCGCCCGGTGCGCCCACTTCCAGGGCGAAGTCCTCTTCCCAGTGCACGCGCTCTGGCACGTCAGGGATGCCGAAGCGGTTCTTGATGCCCACGCCGGGGTGCGAGTCGATGAGCTTCCAGGCGAGCTTGTTGGCGCGGATGTACAGGCCGCCCCAGCCCTGGGCGTAGGCGATGAAGCCGGTCACGGTCATCGGGCCCTTGAAGAGCACGGGCAGGTCTTCGCCTTCCTTCACGTCCTCCCAGTAGCGGGGCGTGGCACCGCGGATCTCTTCGTTGCGGTAGAGCTTGAAGGCCTCGGCCAGTTCCTCGTCGGTGTAGCGGCGCGGCTCGCGTGCGCGCACCTCCTTGTACTTGGTGCCCTGCTCGCGTGCATGGTCGCGCTCGGTGCGAAAGCACCAGCTGTCCGCCTCGGCCACCTTGTCGCCCTGCTGGTTGAAGAAATCGACGTGGTAGATCTGCTGCACGGCGCGGCCGGCAAAGCGCGTCTGGTGCTCCACCAGGTCCTTGAGGTAGGCCTCGGTGCGGATCTCGTCGTTGCGGTGCAGGGGCTTGTGCCAGGTCCAGTCCGAACCCGACCACATGGCATGCACGCCAGGCAGCCCGCCAACATAGCCCGAGACGATGCGGCTGGTGGAGAACAGGAAGCTGGGCAGGGCCACGATGCCGCCGTAGTGGGACTTTGCCGCGTACTCGGGGTCGCACCACAGCGGGTTGTCGTCGCCGATGCCATGGGCATAGTGGCGGATGTTGTCGCGCGTGGCCTCGAAGCACCAGGGTTCGGCCATCTGGCCGATCTTCACGCCGATGCGCTGGCGCAGGTCGTCAAGGCCGCTTTCCGTGATCTTGGGAAAGCTGCGGGGGGTGGAACTGCTCATGGGTTGTCTCCTTGGGGTGGTAAAAAATCAATGGGCTGTGGAAAGGGATGCCGCAGAGGCAAGGGCAGTGGCCGCGGCTACCGCCTCGCGCTCGCGCAGCACCTTGCGGTGCACCTTGCCGGCGGGGGTCTTGGGTAGCTCGGGGGAGAACTCGACGTGGCGCGGGTACTCGTGCTGGCTCAGCTTGGTCTTCACGAGTTCCTGGATTTCCTGGGCAAAGGCCTCGCTGGCCGGCCGCCCGCTGACCACGAAGGCCTTGACCACCTGGCCGCGCACGGCGTCGGGCACACCGATCGCGGCGGCCTCCAGCACGTCGCCGTGCATGAGGATCACGTTCTCGATCTCCACCGCGCTCATGGTCCAGCCGGCCGAGATGATCACGTCGTCCGCACGCCCGCCGTGGTGGAAGTAGCCGTCGCTGTCGATGCGGCCGAGGTCCTTGGTGGGCACCCATTCACCGCGGCGCAGCACCATCAGCTGGCCGGTCACGTCCACGGGGCACACCTGGCCCTGTGCGTCGTGCACCTCGACCCGGGTGCCGGGCACGGCCTTGCCCAGCGCGCCACGCTTGACCGGGAAGTCCGCAGCGCCGGGGTAGCTGGCCAGCACGACCCCGATCTCGGTGGTGCCGTACATGCTGCACACCGGCAGGCCGAACTTCTGGTGCACGTAGTCCGCCGTGTCGTCGTCGATGGGCTCGCCAGTGAATGAAAGCTTCTCGAAATGGAAGGCGTACTCGTCCGCCTTGCCGCAGTTCTTGAGCATGCGGTAGTGCGTGGCGGCGGCCGACATGTTGGTGAAGCGGTGCTGCGACAGGGCCTGCAGCAGCCGCTCGGGGTGAAAGCGCCCGCTGTAGGCCCCCACCGTGAGGCCCAGCGCCAGCGGGGCGAGCGTGCCATGCCACAGGCCATGGCCCCAGGCCGGTGACGAGGGGCAGAAGAAGCGGTCCCCGGGCCGAAGGCCGGTGCCATAGAGGGCCGCGACCATCAGCGTCACGAGCGCCTTGTGCGTGTGCCTGACGGCCTCGGGCAGCTCCCGTGTCGTGCCCGAGGTGTACTGGAACACGGCCAGATCGTCCGCCCGGGAGGTGGCCTGGTACGCCGTGGGGAATTCGGCCAGGCGTTCGACGAAGCCGGCATCGAAGACCAGCACCTGCAGGCCGTCGATGGAGCGGGCGACCTCTTCCTTGAGTGCGTTGGTGACGAGCAGGGCCGGCTTGCAGTCGTTGACGCGCAGGCGCACACCGTCGGGGCCGAACAGCGTGAACAGCGGCACTGCGATGGCGCCGCGCTTGATCACCCCGAACATGGCCGTGTAGAAGGCGCGCGAGGGCTCCAGCATGATGGCCACGCGGTCCCCGGCCTGTATGCCCCTCGACTCCAGGTAATGGGCGAACGCCGAGGAGTCCGCCGCGAGCTCCGCGTACGTGATGACCTCGTCCTCCCCGCCCGCATGCACCACCACTAGGGCATCGCGGCCGGTGGCCGCATGCCGGTCCACGCACTCGTGGGCGATGTTGAAGCGCTCGCGATTGCCATCGAAAAGCTCCCACAGCCGGTCGGGCGAGAAATGGGCCTGGGCATCCGCGTAAAGCGTGTAGTCGGTGAGTCGCTGCATGGGCTTCAGAGGTCGTTCATTGAGGTGATTCAGTTTCTTGATTTCACCGGTTTTTGTCAAATGAGTGCATTGATTGTCTATGTACAAAAACTGTGGGTGCGCCGCTGTGTGCAAAAAGCACGCTTCTACGGGATGGTTGACAGGGGGTGGAAGGTCAGGGCGCGCAGGCATGCGCGGCCGGTTTGTGTCGATTCTTTACCTGGGATTCACACGTTGGCAGTCATTGCGAGGGATCGGTTTTGCACAATGGCTTCAACAGCGAGAGCGCACCCTGAGCATCCATGAACCTTCTGTCCTCCCTCTCCCCCGCAACCGCCGGCCGGGCCCCGTCGCGGCCTCTGGCCGGGGTTATTCCGCTTGCCCTGCTGGCGCTGGCTGCAGCCCTGTCCGGCTGCGCCGGCATGGCCCCGCGGGACGCCGCTCTGCCAGACACCCCCGTGCCCACGGCATGGGCCGCAGGCACCACCGCTGCGCCCGGCAGCGCCGCCACCTCGCTGGCCCAGTGGTGGCAGCGCCTGGGTGACCCGCAGCTGACCGCGCTGGTCGAGCAGTCCCTCACGGCCAACACCAGCGTGCGCACGGCCCAGGCCGCGTTGCGGCAGGCGCGCGCCCAGGTGGATGTGCAGGCCGCCGGGCTGGCGCCCCAGGTGGGCGCTTCGGCCTCGGCACAGCGCAGTCGCTCGGGCAACAGCGGCGCGGGCAACAACTTCCAGCTGGGCTTCGATGCGAGCTGGGAGCCCGACGTGTTTGGCCGCGTGCGCGCCGGGGTCAACGCCAGCGAGGCGGATGCCCGCGCCGCCGAGGCCAGCCTGGCCGACGTGCAGGTGTCGCTGGCGGCCGAGGTGGCCGTGAACTACATCGAGCTGCGCGGCCTGCAGCAGCGCCTGGTGATCGCGCGCAGCAACCTGGCCAGCCAGAGCGAGACCTTGCAGATCACGCAGTGGCGCCTGCAGGCGGGCCTGACCACCTCGCTCGTAGCCGAGCAGGCGCGTGCGGCGTCGGAGCAGACTGCCGCCCAGATCCCCGCGCTCGAAGCCAGCCTGGCCCAGTCGCGCCACAGCCTGGCCGTGCTGACGGGCCAGGCGCCGGCCGCGCTCGATGCGCAACTGGCCGCCAGCGTGGCCGTGCCCCAGCCCGGCGATGAACTGGCCATGGCCATCCCCGCCGAAACCCTGCGCCAGCGGCCCGACGTGCGCGCCGCCGAGCAGCGCATCACCGCCGCCCTGGCCCGAGTCTCGCAGGCCGATGCGGCGCGCTACCCCGACTTCGGCATCAGCGGCTCGGTAGGCCTGCGCGCCCTCACGCTGGGTGCCCTGAGTGGCGGCAGTGCTGTGGCCGCGTCGCTGCTGGGCAGCATTTCGGTGCCGCTGCTCGACGGCGGTGCCGCGCGCGCCCAGGTGCGGGCGCAGGAGGCCAGCCTGGAGCAGGCGCGCATCGCCTACCAGGCGGCTGTGCTCACCGCACTCAAGGATGTGGAGGACGCGCTGGTGTCCCTGCGCGGCAACCGCGAGCGCCTGGTGCGCCTGCGCTCTGCCGCCGATGCCGCCGGCAATGCCGAACTGCTGGCGCGCCAGCGCTACAGCAGCGGGCTGATCGACTTCCAGTCGGTGCTGGAGACCCAGCGCACGCTGCTGTCCACGCAGGAGGGCGTGGCCACCACGGTGGCCAGCCTGTCCGCCGACCATGTGCGCCTGTACAAGGCGCTCGGCGGCGGCTGGCAGCCGCAGTAGCCGCCGAGCGCACGCACTGCACGCAGTTTCTTCTCTCTTCGCAGCCACCTGGAGGTCCCGCGCACACGGCGCACGGACACCTGGCAGCCAAAGGCCACTGAACCCGCGCACGGCCCGTGCGCGGGCCGTTCAGCCCCTCTCTTTTTGTCTATTCCGAGTCCATCGCCATGACCGACAACACCAAGCCATCGCAGCCCAGTGCTGCCGCCCCCGGGGCCAGCGCCCCGGCCGACCTGCAGGCCCTGCTGGGCGGCGAGCCGCCGCGCCGCTGGTACCGGCGCACCTCGCTGTGGCTGGGCGTGGCAGCCCTGGCGTTGGCAGGCGGCGGCATCTACGCCTGGCAGCTGCAAAAGCAGGCCAGTGCCGCGCCGGTCTACGTGACCGAAGAGGTGAAGACAGGTGACCTCACGCTCTCCGTGTCGGCCAACGGCACGCTGCAGCCCACGCGGCTGGTGACCATTGGCAGCGAGCTGTCGGGCACGGTGCGCCAGGTGATGGTGGACGTGAACGAGAAGGTCAAGAAGGGCCAGGTGCTGGTGGAGCTCGACACCGCCAAGCTCGACGCGCAGGTGCTGCGCTCACGCGCCTCGCTGGCCTCCGCGCAGGCGCGGCAGGCACAGGCCGCGGCCACCACCAAGGAGGCGCTTGCGGGCCTGGGCCGCCTGGAGGAAGTGGCGCGCCTGTCGGGCGGCAAGGTGCCCTCGGCCGCCGAGTTGGACACCGGCCGCGCCACGCTGGACCGTGCGCGCGCCGACGAGGCCAGCGCCCGCGCCACGGTGGACGACGCGCGTGCGGCCCTGTCCACCGACGAGACCAGCCTGTCCAAGGCCTCCATCCGTTCGCCCATCGACGGCGTGGTGCTCACCCGCACGGTGGAGCCGGGCAACGCCGTGGCCGCATCGCTGCAGGCCGTGACCCTGTTCACCGTGGCCGAGGACCTCACGCGGCTGCGCCTGGACGTGAGCGTGGACGAGGCCGACGTAGGCTCGCTGCAGGTGGGGCAGAAGGCCAGCTTCACGGTCAGCGCCTTCCCCTCGCGGCGCTACCCGGCCGCGGTCACGCGCGTCTCCTTCGGCTCCACCAAGACCGACAACGTCGTCACCTACGTCACCTGGCTGGAGGTGGACAACAGCGACATGAGCCTGCGCCCCGGCATGACGGCGGCGTCCACCATCACCTCCACCGAGCGCAAGGACGTGCTGCTGGTGCCCAACACGGCGCTGCGCTTCACGCCGGCGCAGGCTGCGGGCGCGGCCGGTGCGTCGGGCGCTGCCGGTGGCAAACCCCCGGCGGCGCAGCAAGGTGGGGGCATCATGGGGCAGCTCATGCCGCGCATGCCCCGTCCGGGTGGTGCGGGTGGCCAGGGCGGGCGCCGCCCTGGCGCCGACGGTGCGCCGGGTGAGGACGCTGCGTCGAAGATGAAGCAGGTCTGGGTGCTCAAGGACGGCACGCCGCAGGCCCTGAAGGTGCGCGCGGGCATCAGCGACGGCCGCATGACCGAGGTGACGGGCGAGGGCATCGCCGCCGGCATGGCGGTGATCACCGACCAGCGCAGCAACGGGGCCGCGCGATGACGGGCGCGCTGCAGGATGGCGGCGTGCCGCTGATACGACTGCGCTCGGTGACCAAGGTGTACGGCGAAGGCGCGCTCGCCTTCCAGGCGCTCAAGGGCGTGGACCTGGACATCGCCCAGGGCGACTTCGTGGCCATCATGGGGCCGAGCGGTTCGGGCAAATCCACGGCCATGAACACCCTCGGGTGCCTGGACCGGCCCACCACGGGCGACTACCTGTTCAAGGGCGTGCACGTGGAGGCGCTGCAGCGCGACGAGCGCGCGCGCCTGCGCCGGCGCTTCTTCGGCTTCGTCTTCCAGGGCTTCAACCTGCTGGCGCGTACCTCGGCGCAGGAGAACGTGGAGTTGCCCCTGCTGTACCGCGGCGAGCCCGCAGCGGCGCGCCATGCGGCGGCGGCCAAGGCGCTGGCCGCCGTGGGCCTCAAGGGCTGGGAGCACCACACGCCGGCCGAGCTGTCGGGCGGGCAGCAGCAGCGCGTGGCGATTGCGCGCGCCATCGTCACCGAGCCCGCCGTGCTGCTGGCCGACGAGCCCACCGGCAACCTGGATACGCAGCGCAGCCACGAGATCATGGAGCTGCTGTGGCGCCTGAACGCGGACCAGGGCATCACCGTGCTCATGGTCACGCACGAGAGCGACATGGCCGAGTACGCGCGGCGCATCGTGCGCTTCGTCGATGGCGTGGTGGACAGTGATGTCCCCAACCCGCACCCGCGCGGCCTGCTGCGTGAGCAGGCCGGGCAGGGGGAGGCCGCCGAGCCCGGCGTGGCGCAGCCGCTGGTGGAGGTGCGCTGATGTTTCTGAGCACCATTCTTCTGGCGCTGCGCTCCATACGGCGCAACCTCATGCGCTCGTTCCTGACCATCCTGGGCATCGTGATCGGCGTGAGCGCGGTGATCACCATGGTCACGCTGGGCAATGGCGCCACGGTGTCCATCCAGAACCAGATCTCGGGCCTGGGCACCAACCTGCTGCAGGTGCGCCCCGGCCAGCGCATGGGGCCGGGCGGCGGCGTGGGCGGGGCGGCTTTCAAGGACACCGATGCCGATGCCATTGCGCAGCAGATCGGCGGCATCCTGGCCGTGGCGCCCGAGTCGCGTGCGTCCGCCACCGTGGTGGCGGGCGGGCGCAACTGGTCCACCAGCATCATCGGCAGCACCAATGCCTGGCTGCAGACGGGCAACTGGACGCTGCGCATCGGCCGCGAATTCACCGACGACGAGTTGCGCGCCGGCGCTGCGGTCTGCGTGATCGGCGAGACCGTGCGGCGTGAGCTGTATGGCACGCGCGACGCGGTGGGCGAGCAGCTGCGCGTGAAGGCGTTCTCGTGCGAGGTGGTGGGCGTGCTGGCCTCCAAGGGGCAGGGCGCCTTCGGCAACGACCAGGACGACACCGTGCTGGTGCCCCTGCGCACCTTGCAGCGCCGGGTGACGGGCAACACCCGCGTGAACACCCTCTTGGTGTCGATGAAGGACGGCAGCGAACCCGAGCGCGTGAAGGCCAGCCTGACGCAGCTGCTGCGTGAGTTGCGCAAGCTCTCGGACTCGGACGAGGACAACTTCAACGTGCTCGACACCAAGCAGCTGGGCGAGGCGCTCTCGGGCACCACCAGGGTACTGACCACGCTGCTCGGTGCGGTGGCTGCCGTGAGCCTGCTGGTGGGCGGCATCGGCATCATGAACATCATGCTGGTCAGCGTGACCGAGCGCACCCGCGAGATCGGGCTGCGCCTGGCCATCGGCGCGCTCGAGCGCGAGGTGCTGCTGCAGTTCCTGATCGAGGCCGTGGTGCTGGCGGCGCTGGGCGGGCTCATCGGCATCGTGCTGGCCACGGCGGCCTCGCTGGGGCTGTCGGTGCTGATGGGCGTGCCCTACCTGTTCAACCCGGGCGTGAACCTGCTGTCCTTCGTGTTCTCGGCCGGCATCGGCGTGGTGTTCGGCTACTTCCCCGCACGACGTGCTGCGCGCATGGACCCCATAGACGCCCTGCGCCACGAGTGATGTGCCTCCCCGGTGCCGTGGCACCGGGGCAGGGCGGGTAGTCGCTCCATTTTCGCCCCAAGTTGGTGACATGCTGCACTGCAGCGAGGCGCCCGGCGGCGCCGCCCTAGCGCTGCGGCAGTGTTGCACCCGCAAAAAGAGCCGGCACGCTTATTGCTGAGAACAGGCTGTACGCCGGTAAAGCTGCCCGCGCACTGATAACAACCCCTCCGCTAATGATGGCGGAACACCCGAGCGAGCTGCGGCTTTCGTAGCCGGCTGCTTGGTAGTTCCAACCCACGCCCGTGGTTCCGCGGAGGTTGCGTTGTGCCGCAAGGCATGGCACATCCTGTACCCCTCGATACGGATCCCCGGGTTCTTGCAGGATGCGCAAGCATGATGAAAATCGTTCTCATTGGCCACGGCATGGTCGGCCACAAGTTCCTCGAAAGCCTGGCCGAGACCGGCATCACCGGCGTCGAAGTCACCGTGCTGTGCGAGGAGCCGCGCGCCGCCTACGACCGCGTGCATCTGTCGGCCTTCTTCAGCGGCACCTCGGCCGATGAGCTCTCCCTGGTCGAGCCCGGTTTTTTCGAGCGCACCGGTTTCACGCTGCGCCTGGCCGCGCGGGCCGCAGCGGTGGATCGCCGCACCCGCACCGTGACCACGGCCGATGGCGAGGTGCTGCCCTACGACAAGCTGGTGCTGGCCACGGGCTCCAACCCCTTTGTGCCCCAGGTGCCGGGGCGCGACCGCGACCACTGCTTCGTCTACCGCACCATCGAAGACCTGGAGGCCATGCAGGCCTCGGGCGCCAAGTCGAAGACCGGCGTGGTCGTGGGCGGTGGCTTGCTGGGCCTGGAATGCGCCAAGGCCTTGAGCGACATGGGTCTTGAAACCCACGTGGTCGAGTTCGCCCCGCGGCTCATGGCCGTGCAGGTCGACGAAGGCGGTGGCCGTGTGCTGCGCGCCAAGATCGAGGAACTGGGCGTGCAGGTGCACACCGGCCGCAACACCCAGGAGATCACCGATGGCGCCCGCGCGCGCCACCGCATGGTGTTCGCCGACGGCACCTGGCTGGAGACCGACATGATCGTCTTCTCCGCCGGCATCCGCCCCCGCGACGACCTGGCGCGCCAGTCCCTGCTGGCCGTCGGCCCGCGCGGCGGCGTGGCCATCGACAGCGCCTGCCGCACCAGCGACCACGACGTGTATGCCATCGGCGAATGCGCGTCGTGGAACGAGCAGACCTTCGGCCTGGTGGCGCCCGGCTACGACATGGCCCGTGTGGCCGCCCGCCACATCGCAGGCGATGCCGACGCCGCCTTCGTCGGCGCGGACATGAGCACCAAGCTCAAGCTCATGGGCGTGGACGTGGCCAGCATCGGCGACGCGCATGCGAAAACGCCGCACAGCCGCACCTGCCAGTACGTGGACGAGCGCCGCCAGATCTACAAGAAGATCGTCATCAGCGAAGACGGCAAGCAGTTGCTGGGCGCCGTGCTGATCGGCGACGCCACCGAGTACGGCACGCTGCTGCAGATGGCCCTGAACGGCATCGCGCTGCCGGAGGACCCCGAGTTCCTGATCTTCCCGTCCAGCGACGGCAAGGCCAAGCCCGGCCTGGGCGTGGACGCGCTGCCCGACACGGCGCAGATCTGCTCGTGCAACAACGTCACCAAGGGCGGCATCTGCGAAGCCGTGGGCAATGGCGCCTGCACCATCGCCGAGATGAAGGCCTGCACCAAGGCCGGCGCCACCTGCGGCGGCTGCGTGCCCCTGGTCACCCAGGTCATGAAGGCCGAGATGGCGCGCCGCGGCATGGCCGTGAACAACCACATCTGCGAGCACTTCGCGTACTCGCGCCAGGAGATATACCACTTGGTGCGCGTGGGCAACATCAAGAACTTTGAGGACCTGATGGCAAAGCACGGCAAGGGCATGGGCTGCGATATCTGCAAGCCCGTGGCGGCCAGCGTGTTCGCCTCGTGCTGGAACGAGTTCGTGCTCAAGAAGGAGTTGGCCGGGCTGCAGGACAGCAACGACTACTACCTGGGCAACATCCAGAAAGACGGCACCTACTCGGTGGTGCCGCGGATGCCCGGCGGCGAGGTCACGCCCGACGGACTGATCGCCGTGGGCCAGGTGGCCAAGAAGTACGGCCTGTACACCAAGGTCACGGGCGGCCAGCGCGTGGACCTGTTCGGCGCGCGCGTGGAGCAACTGCCCACCATCTGGGAAGAGCTGATCGCCGCCGGTTTCGAGTCGGGCCATGCTTACGGCAAATCGCTGCGCACGGTCAAGAGCTGCGTGGGTTCGACCTGGTGCCGCTATGGCGTGGGCGACAGCGTGGGCCTGGCCGTGGAGCTGGAGCACCGCTACAAGGGCCTGCGCTCGCCGCACAAGATCAAGTTCGGCGTGTCGGGCTGCACGCGCGAATGCGCCGAGGCGCAGGGCAAGGACATCGGCATCATCGCCACCGAAAAGGGCTGGAACCTCTACATCTGCGGCAACGGCGGCATGAAGCCGCGCCACGCCGAGCTGTTCGCGTCCGACCTGTCCAAGGAAGACCTGGTGCGCATGATCGACCGGGTGCTGATGTTCTACGTGCGCACGGCCGACCGGCTGCAGCGCACCAGCACCTGGCGCGAGAACCTCGAAGGCGGCCTCGGCTACCTCACGGACGTGCTGATCAAGGACAGCCTCGGGCTGTGCGCCGAGCTCGAAGCCCAGATGCAGCACGTGGCGGACACCTACCAGTGCGAGTGGAAGACGGCCGTGACCGACCCCGAGACGCGCAAGCGCTTTCGCTCGTTCGTGAACAGCGACAAGGCCGACGAGAACGTGCTCTTCGTCGAGGAACGCGGCCAGATCCGCCCGGCGCGCGCCGACGAACGCAGCCCCGCCAAGATCATCCCTATCCGCCAGGCCGCTTGAAGAAGAAGGACGAGAACACCATGAGCGCACTTCCCATGAACAGCCGCACCGACTCCCTTGCCTGGACCGACATCTGCGCGGTCGACGACATCCTGCCCAGCACCGGCGTCTGCGCGCTGGTGGCCGACCGCCATGTGGCGGTGTTCCGTACCGGCAGCGACCAGTTCTTCGCCATCGACAACGTGGACCCCAAGTCGGGTGCCAGCGTGCTCTCGCGCGGGCTCATCGGCAACCTGGGCGAGCGCGTCGTGGTCGCCTCGCCGCTGTACAAGAACCATTTCGACCTGCGCACCGGCGAATGCCTGGAGGCGCCAGAGCATTCGGTGCAGGCGCATGGCGTGCGCAGCGAAGGCGGCCGCATCAGCGTCGCAGTGGCCTGAGGATTGGCCGTGCGGGCATGCTGGCGGGGTTAGCATCTGCGTATCCTGAACCCTGGAGATACCGCATGCCCGACCTGGCCGCAGCGCCCCTGTCCGTTTCCAGCCTCGTGCTGCGCTCGCGCCAGCTTGAGATCGATGCGGTGCACCACCTGGCCAGCCGGGCCGCGCTGGTGGACGTGGTCGGCCAGCTGATCGAGGGCCTGCAGCGCGAGCGCGGTGCATCGGGCGTGTACCTGGCCTCCAAGGCACAGCGCTTTGCCGACCTGCGTGGCCGCATCGTGCAGGAGGTGGTGTTGCTCGAAGCCAAGCTGCGCGCGGAGTTTGCCCAGCATGTCGAGCCCGCCCAGGGCGCCACGGCCAAGGCCTTGTCGCTGATGGCGTGGGCGCTGCTGGGGCTCGATTCGCTGCCCGCGCTGCGCAGCCAGATCGACAAGCAGGCGATGGCGGCGCACGACTCGATTGCCGCGTTCAGCCACCTGATCGCCGGGCTGATCGAACTGGTCTTCCACGTGGCCGACGCGGCCGCTTTGCCCAGCGTCTCGCGCCAGCTCGTGGCCCTGTTGCACCTGGTGCAGGCGCAGGAAGAAGCAGGCCAGGAGCGGGCCATGGGCGCATTGCTCTTCGCGTCCGGCCAGGGCAGCGATGCGCACCAGCAGCGGGTGCTGCACCTGATCGATGCGCAGGAGCGCAGCCTGCGCGTGTTTTCCGAGTTTGCCGACCCGGCCCTGCGCACGCGCTGGGAGCAGCAGCAACTGGCCCCGGGCATGGCCCAACTGGAACGCCTGCGGCGCACGCTGTGCGTGGCCCGCCCCGGCGCCGCGCTGGACAGCAACCTCAGCGACGCCTGGTTCGACGTGTCCACCGAACGCATCAACGCGCTGTGGCAGCTGCAGGTCGAGCTGGTGCAGCGCCTGCGCGAAGATTGCGCGGCCCGCATCCTCGAAGCCCAGCAGGACCTGCAGGATTCCAGGGGCCTGCTGCGCGGCCTGCGCGACAACCCGCCGCAGCGCACGCACGCGGTGGACCGCTTCTTCGACATTGCCATCGCACCCGAGGCCGTGCCCGAGCAGGCCGCCAGCGCGCATGCCGGTGAATCGGCATCGCTGCTGGAGCTGCTGCAGGCCCAGTCGGCGCGCATGGCCAGCATGGAGGCCGAGCTTGAAGCGGCGCGCCGCACGCTCAACGAGCGCAAGGTGATCGAGCGCGCCAAGGGCGTGCTGATGGCCCGCCTGGGCATGAACGAGGAAGTCGCCTTCCGCGTGCTGCAAAAGACCTCGATGGACCAGAACCGCCGCCTGCTCGACGTGGCCGAGGCCACGCTGTCCCTGCCGGACCTGGCGTTCGCCCACCCCGACCGCAAGGGCGACAAGCCCGTTTGATCCATGCTGGTGCCTTGACTGCACCGGCTTGATGCCATCCGCTGGTCGCGGCGGCAGGTGTGCACAGAATGCGGGACACAAGGCGGCCATGGATTGCCCCAATGAGGGTACGGAACTTGCATGGAATAGCCTGGATGGCGGGCTAACGGCGGCCTGCCATCCACCGCCTGCGGTTGCCCGCAGGCCCAGGAATCGCGCATCCGAGGATAACGGCGTCCATTGCGTTCCCCATCTGCATGGGGGCGCAGCGGACGCCGTTTTCTTTTTTCCCCTCATCCTCTTCTTCTTGCGCGCTTCCCCGGGTGGACCCCTTGGGGAAGCATGCCAGTCTCCCCGTCCCAAAGGAAGTGCAATGGCCTACCTCGCCCCCGCCGAGTTCGTGACCAAGATGGTCGATTCCGGTGAATCCAAGCTCCTGATGTCCACCCGCGACACGCTGATCCGCTCCTTCATGGCCGGTGCCATGCTGGCACTGGGCGCCGCCTTCGCCGTCACCGTCACGGTGAACACCGGCAACGCGCTGCTGGGCGCAATGCTCTTTCCAGGCTGCTTCATCCTGCTGTACCTGCTGGGCTATGACCTGCTGACCGGTGTGTTCACGCTGGCCCCGCTGGCCGTGCTCGACAAGCGTCCTGGCGCCACCTGGCGTGGCGTCTTTCGCAACTGGACGCTGGTGTTCTGCGGCAACTTCGCAGGGGCCTTCATGGTGGCGGTGTTCATGGCCATCATCTTCACCTTCGGATTCAGCGAGGCGCCCAACGCAGTCGGCATAAAAATCGGCCACATTGGCGAGGGCCGCACAGTGGGTTACTCCGCGCACGGCGCCGCCGGCATGCTGACCCTGTTCATCCGTGGCGTGATGTGCAACTGGATGGTGTCCACCGGCGTGGTGGCGGCCATGATGTCCACCTCGGTGTCGGGCAAGGCCATCGGCATGTGGATCCCCATCGCCCTGTTCTTCTACATGGGTTTCGAGCACAGCATCGTCAACATGTTCCTGTTCCCCTCGGGCCTGCTGCTGGGTGGCAACTTCACGGTCATGGACTACCTGGTCTGGAATGAAATCCCCACCGTGATCGGCAACCTGGTGGGCGGCCTGACCTTTGTGGGCGCCATGCTGTACTCCACGCACTACAAGACCGCGCCCAAGCGCAAGATTGCCTGAGCGTTGGCCATGCACGCCTTGCGCGTCACGCTCGGCCAGCATTCCGAGGCCGGGCACAAGGGAGTCAACCAGGACTTCCACGGTGCCATGCTGCCCGTGGGACCGCAGCGCGGCACCAAGGGCATCGCGCTCGCGCTGGCCGACGGCATAGGCTCCAGCGCCGTGAGCCAGGAGGCCAGCGCGGCGGCGGTGCGCGGCTTTCTCGACGATTACTACGCCACGTCCGAGGCCTGGTCGGTGCGCCGCTCGGCCCAGCGCGTGCTGGGCGCCACCAATGCCTGGCTGCATGCGCAGACCCTGCGCAGCCATGCGCGCTTCGACAAGGACCGGGGCTATGTCACCACCTTCAGCGCCCTCATCCTCAAGGGCCGCGAGGTGCACCTGCTGCACGTCGGCGATGCGCGCATCTACCGCGTGCACGCCACGGCCCTGGAGCAACTGACCGAGGACCACCGCGTGCACCTGTCCTCGGTCGAATCCTTCCTCGGCCGGGCCCTGGGCATGGGGCCCAACGTGGAGATCGACTACCGCAGCCTGCCGGCCGAGGTGGGTGATGTCTACCTGCTGGCGACCGATGGGGCGTACATGCACCTGGATGCGACCGCTGTGCACGCGGCCATTGCGCAGTGCGCGGATGACTTCGATGCGGCGGCGCGGGTGCTGGTCGCCGCTGCCCAGGCGCGCGGGGCCACCGACGACCTGACGGTGCAGTTGCTGCGCATCGACGCGCTGCCCGAGGACCGGGCATTGGCACACCTGCCGCCGCAGCGCGAGGGGCTGTCCCTGCCGCCGCCGCTCTCGCCGCGCATGGGCTTCGAGGGCTACACCATCGTGCGCGAACTGCATGCGAGCTCGCGCAGCCACGTGCACCTGGCCGTGGACGACACCACGGGCGAGCAGGTGGTGATCAAGACCCCTTCCGTGGACCTGGCTGCGGAGAAGGACTACCTGGACCGCTTTCTGCTGGAGGAGTGGGTGGCGCGGCGCATCCACAGCCCGCACGTGCTGCGGGTGGCCGGCAGCGAGAGACCACGCCAGCATGTCCATGTGGCCATGGAGTTCGTGGACGGGCAGACCCTTGCCCAGTGGATGACCGACCACCCCTTGCCGGACCTGGATGCCGTGCGCAGCCTCGTCGCCCAGATCGGCAAGGGCCTGCAGGCCTTCCATGCGCGCGAAATGCTGCACCAGGACCTCCGGCCCGAGAACCTGCTGATCGACCGCAGCGGCACGGTGAAGCTCATCGATTTTGGGTCGGTGCATGTGGCAGGCCTTGCCGAGGGGACGCGCGCTGCACGCGCGGATGCCATTGCCGGCACGCTGCAGTACACCGCGCCCGAGTACTTCGTGGGCGGCGAGGGCGATGCCCGCTCGGACCTGTTCTCGCTGGCGGTGCTGACCTACCAGATGCTCACCGGCCAGTTGCCCTATGGCCTGCAGGTGGTGCGCCTGCGCTCACCGGCAGAGCTCAGGCAATTGCGCTATGTGCCCGTGCGCCATCTGCGACCCGAACTGCCGGCCTGGCTCGATGGCGTGCTGCAAAAAGCCCTGCAACCCGAGGTATCCAAACGCCAGGAGGCGGTGTCCGAGTTCCTGTACGACCTGCAATCGCCCGGCGCGCAGTTCCAGCGCCTGCGCGCGCCACCCCTGGTGGAGCGCAATCCGGTGCTGTTCTGGCAGGCGGTGTCGTGCCTTTTGGGGCTGGCGGTGCTGCTGCTGTTGGGAATGCGCGCTTACGGAAACTGAATGAACCCTTGCGGTTCGGCGCGCGAGAAAGAAGAGGAGCGATGCAGCCCTGTGGCCGTGAAGGCCTTTGCCGCGTGGGGACAACCGGCACGGGCAGGCAGAGCGCGGCATTCAGGCCGCGCTCCCTGCGCCGTGTACTTATTGGATGCTCAGCGTGGTGGCCTTGCTGACGGGTTCCACACGCACCAGGGTGAGTGTGAGCACGCCGTTTTCGAGCTTGGCGCTGCTGGCCGCGGCATCGATGTCGGTGGCCAGCTCCCAGGCGCGCTGCACCTGGCGGGGGGCACCTTCCACGCTGGAAAGGCGCACCACATTGCCTTCGATGGCGATCTGCAGTTGCTCACGGGTCACACCGGGCACATCCAGCTGCAAGGTGGTGGCCTTGTCGTCCTGCGTGACGGTCACGCCGGCAGAGCGGGCAGGGGCTGCATTGGCAAAGCTGCCGAGCAAGAAGCGCTGCAGCGCGAGGTCGGCGGAACGGGGGGCGTTGTTGAAGGCGGAACGGCGGGCGACGGGGGCGAAGATCATGAAAAGGACTCCTATACACTGCGCGGCTCTCGACGTGGTCGCCGCATGGACAGAACTTGTGTACGGCCGCGCGGGTTTTCAAGGGGAAAAAGAGCATGAATAAATTGCGGTTCGCGGGCTTGAAATCAGGCGCTGCGGCATTACGTCATTCCGTTTTGGCCGTTGCGGCCACGCTGGCCTGCACGCTGGCACCCGCCTTCAGCAGCTGGGCGCAGGGCACAGCACCCGCTGCTGCAACGGCACTCGCCAAGCCCGTGAAGATGGCGCTGATCGAAAGCCTCTCGGGCTCCTTTGCCAACACCGGCGAAGCCGTCTACCGCAACATCTACTGGGCCATGGAGCGCGTCAACGCGCGCGGCGGCGTGGCACTGCCGGCCAGTGCCGGCGGCCCGCGCCTGCTGGCGCTGGAGCGCTATGACAGCAAGGGCCAGAACGAGGAAGCCCTGTCGGCCCTGCGCGCGGCCATCGATGACGGCGCGCAGGTCATCCTGCAGGGCAACTCCTCGGCCACTGCGGCCGTGCTGATCGAGGCCATCAACAAGCACAACGAGCGCGAACCGAACAAGCGCGTGATCTTCCTCAACTACTCGGCGGTGGACCCCATCCTCACCAACGAGAAATGCAGCTTCTGGCACTTTCGTTTCGATGCCCATGCCGACATGCGCATGGCGGCGCTCATGGAGGTGATGCGCGACGATAAGGCCCTCAAAAGCGTCTACCTGATCGGCCAGGACTACAGCTTCGGCCAGGCCGTGCTGCGCGAGGCGAAAAAGCAGCTCGCAGCCCAGCGGCTCGATGTGGCCGTGGTGGGCGAAGAGCTGCACGCCGTAGGCCGCGTGAAGGACTTCGCACCCTACGCCGTGAAGATCAAGACCAGCGGCGCGCAGGCCGTGGTCACCGGCAACTGGGGCAACGACCTCACGCTGCTGGTGAAGGCCGCGCGCGAGGTGGGCTACGAGGGCAGCTTCTACACCTTCTACGGCAATGCCCTGGGCGCGCCGGCCGCCATCGGCGACGCCGGCATCGGCAAGGTAGTGGCCGTGGCCGACTGGCTGCCCAACGTGCCGGGCGCGCCCAGCGAGGCCTTCTACCAGTCCTTTCGCGAGCGCTTTCCCAAGCCCCAGGACGACTACGTGCACATGCGCATGCAGCTCATGGTGGAGGCGCTGGCGCAGTCCATCGAACGCGCGGGCAGCACCGATCCAGTGGCCGTGGCGCGGCAGATGGAAAAGGCCAGCGTGCAGCTCTCGGGCCAGGGCGGCAGCATGCGCGCGGCGGACCACCAGTTCCAGCAGGCATTGGTGGTGGGCGTGATGGACAAGAAGGGCGCGCCCGGCGTCAAGTTCGACGTCGAAGGCTCGGGCTACGGCTTTCGCGTGGTGCGCCAGATCGCACCTGCCAAGGCCCAGCAGCCGCACAGCTGCGCGATGCAAAGACCGTGAGCTGAGAGGCTGAGAATCTTTCGTCCATGCCCGCCTGGCACGCCAAAACTCCCCTCGGGCACGGTCAAAAAACTCTCAGCCTCTGAGTCCCCTGCCTTGCGCCATCCTTGCGTGCAGCCCTCCTGGTCTGCTGGAGCGTGGCAGTGGCAGGGCCGGCGGCCTCAGGGCCTCCTGGTTTCGCCGCTGGCGGGCGCCACTGTGGTTTCGGCACGCGCCATGGCCGCCAGCAGTTCGGGGAAGATCTCGATGCGGATCGTCTGCTGCAGGCGGGCGCTCAAGGCGTCGCTGGCGGCCAAAGCCCTGGCGCGCTGCGCCTTGCGTGCAAGGCTGCGTTCGCTGCCCAGCAGCACGCGCAGTTCCTCGGGCGCCAGGTGCGCACGCAGGGCCTGCACGATCAGGGGCAGCACGGTATCGAAGCGGATCTCTGCGCGCATGCGCTGCGAGATGTTGGCAAACCACTGCTTCTGCTGCTTGCTGGGGGCTTCGGATTGCACCAGCCCGGTTTGCGCACGCATGGCGGATTCCAGGCGCTGCATGCGCGCGTTGAACTCGTCCTGCATCAGCAGCCGGGTCAGGTCGGCCGCCAGGGCATCGTGGGCGTCGGCGGCAACCCAGGCCGCCGGCCTGCGCTGGCGGGGGCCCTTGGCGCGGCCCTGGTCGTCGCTGGACTCGAAAAGGGCGTCCACCCGCTCGTCCATGAATTTGGCAAGTGCGAGGGTGGCTTCGATCATGGCAGGCTGCAACTTGTTCAGGTGCAGCTGGCCCGGCGCCGTGCCATAGAAGGCCAGCAGGGCCTGCGCTTCGGCCTCGGTGTACTGGGTCTGGTACACCTCGGTGACCAGGGGGCGCAGCTTGTGCCAGGCGAAGTGCTGCTGCAGCACCGGCTGCGCCGTGGCATACGCCTTGAGCTTGCGCTCCCGCTCCGCCGGGTCGGCAATGCCCTCGATGGCATCGAGCTGCGCCTGGTCCACGGCCTGCATGATCTGGCGCATGCGTTCGGGCATCTGCTCGGCGTCGAAGAGGGCGTGCAGCGTGGCTTCGCTCACTGCGGCCACCGGGATAGTGGCCTGGGGCGCAGCATGGGCGGTGCCCGCACCGCCTGCAGGCGGCACCAGGGTGGTCAGGGTGATGAGCAGCGCCGCGGCCAGATGGGGCGTGCGTGCGGTTCGGGGGTGAGGCGGCGGGGCAATGGCGTGCATCGGGTGGGGTCCGTTGGCGAAGCCGCCATGGTAAGGGCCTTCCTACCGCGCCGCCGCCACCTCGCGGCCCAACTCGATCACGGCCATCGCGTAGTAGCTCGACCAGTTGTAGCGCGTGATGGCGTAGAAGTTTTCCGTGCCCGCCACATAGGTCGGTGTGTCGCCGCCGTTCTGCAGCTCCACCAGCGCAAGGGGACCTGTGTGCTGGGCCCCTGCGGCATCGAGCACCACGCCCTTGGCCTGCATGCTGGCGGCGCTGAAGGTGGGCAGGATGTCGGGGGCCAGCAGGGTGTCGAGCTGCAGCCGCGCCGTGTCGAACTGCACCGCATAGTGCGTGGGCATGCCGGTGGTCCAGTTGTGGCCCTTGAAGTAGTTGGCCACCGAGCCTATGGCGTCGACAGGGCTCCTGAACAGGTCGATCCGGCCGTCGCCGTCGAAATCGACGGCGTAGCGCACCCAGCTCGACGGCATGAACTGCCCCAGCCCCATGGCGCCCGCGTAGCTGCCGCGCGGCTCGAAGGGGTCGATGTTGCTGCGGTTGGTGAGGCTCAGGAACTGTTCGAGCTCGCGCTGGAAGAACTCGCGGCGCTCCTTGGCGCGCGGGTGGGCATTGGGAAAGTCGAAGGCCAGCGTGGCCAGCGCGTCCATCACGCGAAAGTTGCCCATCTGCTGGCCGTAGATGGTCTCCACGCCGATGATGCCGACGATGATCTCCACCGGCACGCCGTACTCGGCCTCGGCGCGTTCCAGTGCTTCGCGGTGCTCCTGCCAGAAACGCACGCCCGCGCGGATGCGCACCGGGTCGATGAAGCGGCTGCGGTACACGCGCCAGTTCTTGGGCGTGCCCACGGGCGGGGGCAGCATGAGGCGCGGCACCTGGGACAGCAGGCGTGCCTGGCCGATGGCCTGGCGTACCCATTCGCGGTCCAGCCCACGCCGGGTGGCCAGGTCGTCGGCAAAGGCCATGGCATCGGGCCGGTTGGCGTAGGGCACGCCGCCCTGCACGGTGGAATTCGCCGCGGTTTTTTTGGCGGCAGCCTGCTTGGTGGGCTTGGAGGGGCTGGCGAGGGCGGGCAGGGCACAGGCCACCGCCACACAGGCGATGGCAACGGATTTCAGGAGGCGCATGTCGTTCGGGTCATCGGCCCCGTGCGGAGGGGGGCCAGGGCAGGGTGTTGTATTCGCGGCGCAGGGCGCCAAACTGCTGGGCAGGCTCGGGGGCATAGCGTACCTGCTCCAGCCGCAGCAGCCAGGCGGCCAGACCGCTGGCGCTGTCACCGAAGTGGGCAGTCACCTGCTGGGCCATGGAGCGGGGCGGCAAGGTGTCGGGCAGCACCAGGCCCGCCTTGGCCAGGCGCTGGCGCACGCGCGCCAGCAGGCGCAGCCAGGGGTCATGCTGGCTGCGTTCCCACAGGGTCCACAGCCCGCCGCCGCTGGCGGCGATCACGATGAGGGCGCCGAGCACGGTGGTCAGGTCCTGCCAGCTCGGGGATTCGAAGCCCAGGGCCTTGAGCAGGTCGAACTGGCTGCTCTGGCTGTAGTTCAGCACCCACTGGCTCCAGCTATTGTTCACGGCCTCCCACACGGCGCGCAAGGATTGCACCATTCCGGGGCTAATGGTTCCCATCGCGCTGGCAAATGCGCCCTCGGGCGCCCTGAGGCGCTGGAACTGCCCCACCCGGCCTGGCGACACTGCGCCCGTGGGGTCCACGCGCACCCAGCCACGGCTTTCCATCCAGACTTCGGCCCAGGCGTGGGCGTCGGCATTGCGCACGGTCCAGTAGCCGTCCACCGGGTTGCGCTCGCCACCTTGGTAACCGGTGACGATGCGCGCGGGTATGTCCATCGCGCGCATCAGGATCACGAAGGCCGAGGAAATGTGCTCGCAAAAGCCTTCCTTGCGGTCGAACCAGAACTCGTCGGCCGTGTGCTCGCCGAAGACGCCGGGCTCCAGCGAGTAGTTGTAGCCGCCCGTGCGCAGGCGCTGGAGCACGGCATTGACCAGCACCTGGGTGCTGGCCCCGGCCAGCGCGGGGTCGGCACGCATCTCAGCCGCCAGGGCCAGGGTGCGTGGGTTGAAGCCGGGCGGCAGCTCGGTGTACACACGCAACTGGCGTACCGACTCCTGAGGGCCGTGGCGGAATTCGGGGTAGCTCACGGCCTGGTAGCGCAGCACGTCGGTGATGGGGCGCGTGGTCATCCATTGCAGGTCCTGCGTCATGTAGGCCTGCATGCCGGGCACCTGGGGTGCCTCGGGCGTGGCTTCCAGCACCATCAGCCAGGGCTGGCGCTGGGGTTCCAGCGTCACTTCGTAGCGCACGGCAGGGCCGCTGGTCTGCAGATTGGCCCGTACCGCCACACGGGCGGCCCACTCGCTGTCTTCCCGGAACGGCTCGGCCACCCATTGCCTGCCGTCGAAGGCGGACATGACGGGGCCGCGGAAATACAGCATGGACTGCTGCGGAACATCGGTGGGCGCACCTTCGAAGCGCAGGCGGATCGCCACCCGTTCATCGAGCGCAATCTCGGCCATGTCGCCGATCTTCATGGTGCCCGACAGGCCGCTGCGCCCGGTGAGGTTGTCGCTGGGCATGCCCCACAGCGGCGACATGCGCGGAAACAGCATGAACAGCGCCACCATGATGGGCGCGCCCAGCAGGGCCATGGTGCCGGCCGTGCGGAAGGTCTGCAGCAGGGGCGGACGCCCCACCGGCATGTGGGCGTTGACCAGCGCCGTGAGCAGGCCCAGCAGGGCGATCAACATGGCCGCCGCGGTGAGCAGCGATTGCGAGAAGAAGAAGTTGCTGAGCATCGTGAAGAAGCCCAGGAAGAAGATCACCATCGCGTCCCGCCGCGCACGCAGCTCCAGGGTCTTGAAGGCCAGCATCATCACCATGAGCGTGACGCCCGCATCGCGCCCGAGGATGGTGCGGT
Source organism: Acidovorax sp. LjRoot118 (assembly GCF_964253575.1). NCBI lineage: Bacteria > Pseudomonadati > Pseudomonadota > Betaproteobacteria > Burkholderiales > Comamonadaceae > Acidovorax > Acidovorax sp. LjRoot118. The sequence goes on along the minus strand of NZ_CAXURB020000001.1, from coordinate 4,358,163 downwards.
GCGTGAGCAGCGTGCCCCCCACGGCCACGATGACCAGCACCGTGAGCAGCCAGCGCCCGGGCAGCGGCCGGCCCTTCCAGGCCATCCAGCCGCGCCACAGCAGCATGCCGAAGGCCATGGCACTGGCCCAGGCGGGCAGGTTGGCCACCTGGGGCGCGATCACCCAGGCCGTGGCGAACAGCAGGAACAGGGTGTCCCGCGTGTCGCGTGGCAGGGTGGCGAGGGTCTGGCGCAGGCTCATGGAGCGTCGGGCTTCCGGGGAAAAAGGGGCAAAGGGCAATGCGTTTGGATGGCTGGTCACCGGCAGAAGTTCAGCACAGCGCCAGCGCTTCCAGGCAGCGGCGGCGGTGGGCGGTGCCCGTGTCGGGCGCTATCTCCACGCCGGGCAGGCGCAGGCCATAGTCCAGGCCCAGGCGGTCGGCCTGCAGCACCCAGGCGGCCAAGCGCGAGATGCGGGCCTCGGGGTCAGGCACGGCGGCCAGGGCCGGGTCGAGCCACAGCTCGTGGCGCTGGGCCTGCTGCGAATCGCGGCTCACCAGGTCGTCGGTGCCGGTGCCCAGCGTCTTGGCCGCCTTCTTCCAGACCACCAGCTTGAGCGGGTCGCCACGCCGGTAGGAGCGCACGCCATCGAACTCGCCGATGCCCTGCGAGGGCGCGCTGCCCGTTCCCGCGCCCCGCGGCTCGCCGGGTGGCAGCGGCGGGGGGGGCAGCTCGGGCGCCGGGTACACCAGCACCTGGGCGGCCGGGCGCCAGTAGGTCCATACGCGGAAGGTGCCCAGCGGAAACCGAGTTTCGGCCGTGAGCGTGGGCACGCGGTGCAGGCCCCGGCGCGGGGGGGCAAAGGCCACGTGCACGGTGGAGCTTCCCTGTGCGGGCACATCGGTCCAGGCCCAGTGGTGCGCTTCACCACCGCCGCCATGCACGGCCAGGCCGATGCCGTAGCGCATCGTCTTGCGTTCGCTGGACACCTGGACCTCGATGGTGGCGCTGGTCCCCATGAAGTGCGGCTCGGGCGCCTTGAGGTGCAGCGTGATGCCGCGCAGCGTGGCGTGGCAGATGTGCATGCCGACCACCGCGCTGCCCGCCAGCAGAAAGGTCAGCAGATAGCCCAGGTTGAGCTGGTAGTTGATGGAGGCCACCAGCAGGATCAGCAGCGTCAGCGCCAGCATCCACCCTGCACCCGTGGGCAGGATGTAGACATTGCGCTGGGTCAGCGTGAGCGTGTCGCTCAGCGGCCGGCGCACCATCCACCAGTTCTCGAAACGCTTGCGCACGGGCGTGAGCGGGTTGAGCGCTGCCAGGGCGGCGCGCAGCCGGCCGGGGGCCGTGGCAGGAGCGGCGTGCGCTGCGGGTGGCTGGGCAGTGGTGGGCATGGGGATCTCAGTTCTTCATTGTGCGGGGTATGACCCACAAGGATTGAAACTGGCGCGGCCTAAGCCAGTGCCCCCGTGCAAGGGCCGCCCCGCCGCACCGGGGGCGTCCCCCTCCCGCATAGCGCAGCTATGCGAGAGAGGGGTGAAGGCGCGAAGCGACTCAGGGGGTGTTTCATCACGGCAAGGGCACGGACTCGGCCATGGCGCGCACCTGCTCCACAGCACCCCGGCCCGCATCGCCCACGGGCACCAGGCGGTGGGCAATGGTCTGGGGCAGCACGGCCTGCACGTCATCGGGCGCCACATAGTCGCGCCCGCTGATCAGCGCCTGCGCCTTGGCCGCGCGCACCAGGGCAATGCCGGCGCGCGGCGATAGCCCCTGCAGGAACCAGCGGCCCGAGCGCGTGGCCGCGATCAGGTCCTGCACGTAGTTGAGCAGCGGATCGGCCGTGTGCACCGCCAGCACCTGGCGCTGCAGCTCGGCCAGTTCTTCATCCGACAGCTGGGGCAGCATGGAGTCCACCATGTCGCGCCGGTCTGCACCGGCCAGCAGCACGCGCTCGGCCGCCCGGTCGGGGTAGCCGATGGAGATGCGCATCAGAAAGCGGTCGAGCTGCGACTCGGGCAGTGCAAAGGTGCCGAGCTGGTCGTGCGGGTTCTGCGTGGCGATCACGAAGAAGGGATGGGGCAGGGCGCGCGTCTCGCCTTCCACCGACACCTGCTTTTCCTCCATGGCCTCGAGCAGGGCGCTCTGCGTCTTGGGGCTGGCGCGGTTGATTTCGTCGGCCAGCAGCACCTGCGCGAACACCGGGCCGGGGTGGAACACAAAGGCTTCCTTGCCGCGCTCGTACACCGAGACGCCCGTGAGGTCGCTGGGCATCAGGTCGGCCGTGAACTGCACGCGCGAGAACTGCAGCCCGAAGGTGCGCGACAGGGCGTGGGCCAGGGTGGTCTTGCCCACGCCCGGAACATCCTCGATCAGCAGGTGGCCGCCGGCCAGCAGGCAGGCCACGCAGTCCTGTACCTGGGCCTGTTTGCCCACGATCACCGTGTTAAGCTGGTCCAGAAGCGATTTGATTTTGTGCTGGGCATTCATAGTCATAGCGCGACGTTATCCTAAAAGTACGAGACACGGGGATTGACTGTGAGCAAGACGGGCTATTTCACCCACCGCGACTGCTGGAAGCACGAAATGGGCCCCGGGCACCCCGAATGCCCCGAGCGGCTCGATGCCATCGAAGACCGGCTGCTGATCACCGGCGTGGGCGATGCGCTGGACCGCCGCGAGGCGCCCGAGGCGTCCCTGGCCGACATCGAGCTGGCCCACGACCGCCTGCACGTGGCCGCCATGCGCGGCCTGTCCGACCGACTCAACGAGGAGATCCTGGCCGGCGGCCCGAGCTACTCGCAGCTCGATCCTGATACCTCCATCAACGCCCACACCTGGAACGCCTCGCTGCGCGCCGCCGGGGCCGCCCTGGCCGCCACCGATGCGGTGATGGCGGGCGAGATGGAGAACGCCTTCTGCGCCGTGCGCCCGCCAGGCCACCATGCCACGCGCAGCAAGGCCATGGGCTTCTGCTTCTTCAACAACGTGGCCGTGGCCGCCAAGTACGCATTGCAGCGCCACAACCTGCAGCGCGTGGCGGTGGTCGATTTCGACGTGCACCACGGCAACGGCACCGAGGACATCCTCGCCAACGATCCGCGCGCGCTGATGGTCAGCATTTTTCAGCACCCCTTCTACCCCTACAGCGGCGACCACGATCCTGCGCCCAACATGGTCAACGTGCCGGTGCCAGCCTACACCCGCGGCATGGACATCCGCGAGATCATCGAGATGATGTGGATCCCCCGGCTCGAGGCCTTCAAGCCCGAGATGGTCTTCGTGAGCGCTGGCTTCGACGGCCACCGCGAGGATGACATGGGGCAACTGGGCCTGACCGAATCGGACTATGCCTGGATCACCCGGCGCGTGAAGGACATCGCGCAGCGCTATTCCAAGGGGCGCATCGTGTCCTGCCTGGAGGGCGGCTATGTAATGGGGCCATTGGCCCGCAGTGTGGAAGCGCACTTGCGCGTGCTGGCCGACCTGTGATTTTGGGACTGCAATGACATGACGGAATCCGAACAACATCCCCTCCTGCGTGTCGTGCACGATGCGCGTGGCGTGGTGACCCTCACGCTCAACGACCCGGCGCGCTTCAATGCCCTGGGGTCGGAGATGCTCACCGCCCTGCAGCAGGCGCTCGATGCCGTGGCGCGCGACGACACTGCGCGTGTCGTGGTGCTGGCGGCCGAGGGCAAGGCCTTCTGCGCCGGCCACAACCTCAAGGACATGGCGGCCCACCCGGACCTGGCCTGGTACCAGCAGCTGTTTGCGCAGTGCAGCCGCATGATGCTGGCCATCCACAAGCTGCCTGTGCCGGTGATCGCGCGGGTGCAGGGCATGGCTACGGCGGCGGGCTGCCAGCTGGTCGCGCAGTGCGATCTGGCGGTGGCGGCCGACAGCGCGACGTTTGCGACCAGCGGGATCAATTACGGCCTGTTCTGCGCTACGCCCAGTGTGCCGCTGGTGCGCAATGTGCCTGCCAAGCGGGCGATGGAGATGCTGCTGACTGGGGATTTCATTGATGCTGCCACCGCCTTGGAGCAGGGGCTGGTGAATCGGGTTGTGTCTGTGGATGGGCTCGATGCTGAGGTGGAGAAGTTCGTGGCGTCAATCCTGCAAAAGCCGCGTGTTGCTGTGGCCATGGGCAAGGCGCTGGTGTACCAGCAGCGGGAACTGGGAGTGGATGCGGCTTACCAGTTGGCTGGGCAGGTGATGGCGGTGAACATGGTGGATGGGGCTGCTCAAGAAGGGGCTCGGGCGTTTGTTGAGAAGCGTGCTCCGTCTTGGAGATGATTTTTTAGCGATATGGGTGGTGGTTGCTTCTTTTCTTTTGCTGAGGGCGGAGGCCGGGATGTGCGCCCGGCGGCGCACCCACCTTCTTTTGCGTCGCCAAAAGAAGGTGGGCCAAGAAAAGGCGACCCCCAGTCTGCGTCCCCCTTTCGCCCTGTCGGGCGAAAGGGGGCAGCCTGCGATGCTCGGACCTGGGGTGGTGCCGCAGAACTCGCTACGTTCTTCGAACTCCGCTCAGACAGCTGCGGCAAGCCAGAGCACGAAGCGTGTGTGTCCTTCGGCACACACGCCCACCCCAGCTCCTGCGCTTCTCGGCGCAGCCAGCAGGGGTGGGGAGCGGGGACAAAGACGGCTGCTGCTGCGCAGCTGCGCCTGGTGTCGGTTCGCGCTTTGCGCTGCCGACGTGTGGGGCGATCACTCTGGCGAGCCGAGCGCAGCGAAGGACCACAGGCCGAGCGAAGCAATGGCCCGTGTGGAGCCCGCTCCCACCCCCTTCTGACCGTGCCGAGAAGCGCAGGGCCTGGGGTGAGCGCGTGCCGAAGGACACGCGCATCGTTGTCTGACTCACCGCGGTTGTTTGAGCGGAGTTCACCCGCAGGGGGAACGCAGCGAGTTCCGCGGTGCACCCCAGGCCCGAGCATCGCAGGCTGCCCCCTCGCCCCCGGGCGAGGGGGACGCGGGCAGCGGGGTCGCCTTTCTTTTGGGTACTTTTCTTTGGCGAAGCAAAGAACAAGTACCTCGGCCGCCGGGCCGAGACCCGGCCTCCGCCTCTAGATCAAGCAAACAGTCACCACCAGCACCGCGTGGAACGGACCCAACTGCATGGAAATCCTCGACAAACTACTGACAGACTTCAACCACTCCAGCGTCTGGCTGGAACTCGGCGTCCTGGCCGCCGCCATCGCCATCGCCCTGTTCGCCGCCAGACTGATAGGCCGCAACCAACCCCCCGATTCGGTCTGGATCGGCCGCAACACCATCGACGGCCTGCTCTTCCCCCTGATCGCCCTGGTCCTGACGTTTGCAGGCCGCCTCGCGGTGGAGCACTACCATCCGGTCTTCGTGCTGCGCATCGCAGTCCCCATGCTGGTCTCGCTCGCGCTGATCCGCTTCATCGCCCGCGTGCTGCGCGTCGCCTTCCCGGCATCGGCCCTGGTGCGCCTGCTCGAAGGGCTGTTCTCCTGGGTCATCTGGGGCGCGGCCGTGCTGTGGATCGTGGGCCTGCTGCCCGCCGTGCGCAGTGAGCTCGACAGCATCACGCTCAACTTCGGCAAGTCCACCGTCAGTGTCGCCACGCTGATCGAGGGCGCGCTGTCCGCCAGCCTGGTGATGGTGGCCGCGCTGTGGATCTCAGCCACCTTCGAGCGGAGGGTGCTCGCTACGGCCGTCACCGATCTGTCCATGCGCAAGGTCGCCGGCAACGCCGTGCGCGCCGTGCTGCTGCTCGTGGGCATGCTGTTCGCGCTGTCGGCCGTCGGGGTGGACCTCACGGCGCTGTCGGTGCTGGGCGGGGCAGTGGGCGTGGGCCTGGGCTTTGGCCTGCAAAAACTCGCTTCCAACTACGTGAGCGGCTTCGTGATCCTGCTGGAGCGCTCTCTGCGTATCGGCGACAACGTGCGCGTCGATGGCTTCGAGGGCCGTATCACCGACATCAAGACCCGCTACACGTTGATCCGTGCGGGCAACGGGCGCGAGTCCATCGTGCCCAACGAGACGCTGATCACCCAGCGCGTGGAGAACCTGTCGGACGCCGACCGCAAGTTCAACGTCACCACCAACATCATCGTCGGCTACGACAGCGACGTGGGCCAGGTGCAGGCCATCCTGTGCGCGGCCGCCGCAGCGCAGGCGCGCGTGCTCAAGGAGCCCGAGCCTGTGGCCTTTCTCATCAATTTCGCGCCAGACGGGCTCGAATTCAGCCTCAACTTCTGGATCAGCGATCCCTCGGCCGGCTCGCTCAACCTGCGCTCGGCCATCAACATCGCCATCCTCGATGGCCTGCGCGCCGCGAACATCGACATCCCTTACCCGCAGCGCGTGGTGCAGTTCAAGGACGGTGCCGTCCCTGCCGGCCTGTCTCCGGGTGCTGCCGTGACCGGTGCCTCCGGCGAGACATCGGGCGGCTCGCCGAGTGCCCTATAATCACTAAAAAGCACGATCGTTCTTTTTTATGCCCCTGCGGTCGGTGGTCCCGGCCCGCGCCCTTTGGGGTGCACTGCGGCATAGAATGTTCTAGTTTACGTAAACGTCAATTCAACCAACTCTAGGAGCCGCAGCAATGAAGGTCTTGGTCCCTGTCAAGCGCGTGGTCGACTACAACGTCAAAGTCCGAGTCAAGTCGGACCAAACGGGTGTGGACATCGCCAACGTGAAGATGAGCATGAACCCCTTTGACGAAATCGCCGTCGAAGAGGCCGTGCGCCTGAAAGAAAAAGGCCTGGTGACCGAAGTCATCGCCGTCTCCTGCGGCGTGGCCCAGTGCCAGGAAACTCTGCGCACCGCCATGGCCATCGGCGCCGACCGCGCCATCCTGGTCGAGACCGACGTCGAACTGCAACCCCTGGCCGTGGCCAAGATCCTCAAAGCCCTGGTCGACAAAGAGCAGCCCGGCCTCGTGATCCTGGGCAAGCAGGCCATCGACGACGATGCCAACCAGACAGGCCAGATGCTGGCGGCCCTGGCCGACCTGCCCCAGGCCACCTTCGCCAGCAAGGTCGAACTTGCCGCCGACAAGGTCAGCGTGACCCGCGAAGTCGACGGCGGCCTGGAAACCCTGGCCCTCACCCTGCCTGCAGTCATCACCACCGACCTGCGCCTGAACGAGCCCCGCTACGTCACCTTGCCCAACATCATGAAGGCCAAGAAGAAGCAGCTCGATACCGTCAAGCCCGAAGACCTGGGTGTGGATGTCACCCCCCGCCTCAAGATCCTCAAGGTGACCGAGCCCGCCAAGCGCGGCGCCGGCGTCAAGGTGGCCGACGTGGCCGCCCTTGTCGACAAGCTCAAGAACGAAGCCAAAGTCATCTGAACAATAAGGAGAACAAGCAAATGACCGTACTCGTTATTGCCGAACACGACAACGCCACCGTCAAGGGTGCGACCCTGAACACCGTGACCGCCGCCATTGCCTGCGGCGGTGACGTGCATGTGCTGATCGCCGGCCACAATGCCGGTGCTGCAGCCCAATCCGCCGCACAAATCGCGGGTGTGGCCAAGGTGATCCATGCGGATGCCCCCGGCCTGGAACACGGCCTGGCCGAGAACGTGGCCGCGCAAGTCCTGGCCATTGCTGCCAACTACAGCCACATCCTGTTCCCCGCCACCGCCAGCGGCAAGAACGTGGCGCCCCGCGTGGCCGCCAAGCTCGATGTGGCCCAGATCAGCGACATCACCAAGGTGATCTCCCCCGACACCTTCGAGCGCCCCATCTACGCGGGCAACGCGATTGCCACTGTGCAGAGCAGTGACGCCACCAAGGTCATCACCGTGCGCACCACGGGCTTCGACCCTGCAGCGGCCAGCGGCGGCAGCGCAGCCACAGAAACCTCCGCCGCAACAGCGGATACCGGCAAAAGCGTCTTCGTGGGCAGCGAGATCGCCAAGAGCGACCGGCCCGAGCTGACCGCCGCCAAGATCATCGTCTCCGGTGGCCGGGCTTTGGGCAGCAAGGAAAAGTTCGACGAAGTGATGACCCCGCTGGCCGACAAGCTGGGCGCCGCCCTGGGCGCCAGCCGCGCTGCGGTGGATGCCGGCTATGCACCGAACGACTGGCAAGTGGGCCAGACCGGCAAGATCGTGGCGCCGCAGCTGTACATCGCTGCGGGTATCTCGGGGGCCATCCAGCATCTGGCCGGGATGAAGGACTCCAAGGTGATCGTGGCGATCAACAAGGATGCGGAGGCGCCGATCTTCAGTGTGGCGGACTATGGGCTGGAGGCGGATCTGTTTACCGCTGTGCCGGAGCTGGTCAAGGCCTTGTAAACACGTGTTCTGAGGCTGCGTTCCCTGTGGCCCAGGCACTGAAAGGCATCGTTCGCGGTGCCTTTTTTTTGAGAATTTTTCCCGGAGACATCCATGAGTTACACCGCCCCCGTCAAGGACATGCTGTTCGATATCGAGCACCTGGCCAACATTGAACAGATCGCACAGATTCCCGGCTTCGAAGACGCGGGCCTCGACACCGCCCAGGCCGTGCTCGAAGAGTGCGCCAAGTTCAACGAGGGCGTGCTGGCTCCGCTGAACTTCGAGGGTGACAAGAACCCGTCGAGCTGGAAGGACGGCGTGGTCACCACCACCCCCGGCTTCAAGGACGCCTTTCGCCAGTATGGCGAGGGCGGCTGGCAGGGCCTGCAGCACCCGGCCGACTTTGGTGGCCAGGGCCTGCCCAAGACCATCGGCGCCGCCTGCATCGAGATGTGCAACAGCGCCAACATGAGCTTCGCGCTGTGCCCGCTGCTGACCGACGGCGCCATCGAGGCGCTGCTCACGGCCGGCAGCGATGAGCTCAAGGCCACCTACCTTGAAAAGCTGGTGACCGGCGAGTGGACCGGCACCATGAACCTCACCGAGCCCCAGGCCGGCTCCGACCTGGCCCTGGTGCGCACGCGTGCCGAACCCCAGCCGGACGGCAGCTACAAGGTCTTCGGCACCAAGATCTTCATCACCTATGGCGAGCACGACATGGCCGCCAACATCGTGCACTTGGTGCTGGCCCGTGTGCAGGGCGCGCCCGAGGGCGTCAAGGGCATCAGCCTGTTCGTCGTGCCCAAGTTCATGGTCAACGCCGACGGCAGCCTGGGCGCGCGCAACGACGCGCACTGCGTGAGCATCGAGCACAAGCTCGGTATAAAGGCCAGCCCCACGGCCGTGCTGCAGTTCGGCGACCATGGCGGTGCCGTGGGCTACCTCGTGGGCCAGGAGAACCGGGGCCTCGAATACATGTTCATCATGATGAACGCCGCACGCTACGCCGTGGGCGTGCAGGGCATCGCGATTGCCGAGCGTGCCTACCAGAAGGCCGTGGGCTATGCGAAAGACCGTGTGCAAAGCCGCCCCGTGGACGGCTCCATTGCCGCCAGCGCGCCCATCATCCACCACCCCGATGTGCGCCGCATGCTCATGACCATGCGCGCCTACACCGAGGGCTGCCGCGCCATGGCCACCGTGGCTGCCGCTGCCTACGACGCCGCGCACCACCACCCCGATGCCGATGCGCGCAAGCAGAATGCCGCGTTCTACGAATTCATGGTGCCGCTGGTCAAGGGTTACAGCACCGAGATGAGCCTGGAAGTCACCAGCCTCGGGGTGCAGGTGCATGGCGGCATGGGCTTCATCGAGGAAACGGGCGCCGCCCAGTACTACCGCGACGCCAAGATCCTCACCATCTACGAAGGCACCACCGCCATCCAGGCCAATGACCTCGTGGGCCGCAAGACCGCGCGCGACGGCGGCCAGACCGCCAAGGGCATTGCCGCACAGATCGAGAAGACCGAAGCCGAACTGCTGGCCAACGGCACCCCTGCCGCCAAGGCCGTGGCGCGCCGCCTCACGGCCGCACGCCAGGCCTTCCTTGACGTGGTGGACTTCGTTGCCGGCGGCACCAAGACCTCGCCCAACGCCGTGTTCGCCGGCAGCGTGCCCTACCTCATGCTGGCGGGCAACTTGGTGGCCGGCTGGCAACTGGCGCGCAGCCTGCTGGTGGCGCAGGCGCTGTTGCACAAGGGACAGGACAGCGCCTTCATGCAGGCAAAAATCACCACGGCGCAGTTCTACGCCGAGCACATCCTGGTCAAGGCGCCGGGCCTGCGCGACAGCATCGTCGAAGGCGCCGACAGCGTGACGGAGCTGGCGCTCGATTCCTTCTGAGCGCACGGGGGAGACAAGCAGGGCCGGCGCGCTGTGCGCGAGGGCCTGCGCCCCTCAAGAATCTGATCCATTCATCCATCCTTCAACCTGGAACGAACCCGCCATGTCCAAGCTGCCCCCCGCATTGCAGAACCTCTCGCTGCCCGTCATCGGCTCGCCGCTGTTCATCATCAGCAACCCCAAGCTCGTGATCGAGCAGTGCAAGGCCGGCGTGGTGGGTTCCATGCCGTCGCTCAACGCGCGCCCCGCCGAGCTGCTCGACGAATGGCTGGCCGAGATCACCGAGACGCTGGCGGCCTACAACAAGGCCAACCCCGACAGGCCGGCCGCGCCCTTCGCCATCAACCAGATCGTGCACAAGAGCAATGACCGGCTGGAGCACGACATGCAGGTCTGCGCCAAGTACAAGGTGCCGATCATCATCACCAGCCTGGGCGCGCGCGAGGACGTGAACCAGGCGGTGCATGCCTGGGGCGGCATCGTGCTGCACGACATCATCAACAACAAGTTCGCGCACAAGGCCATCGAGAAGGGCGCCGACGGCCTGATCGCCGTGGCCGCCGGTGCCGGCGGCCATGCGGGCGTGAAGAGCCCGTTCGCCCTGATTCAGGAAATCCGCCAGTGGTTCGACGGCCCCATCGCGCTCAGCGGCGCCATCGCCAGCGGCGATGCGGTGCTGGCCGCACAGGCCATGGGCGCCGACTTCGGCTACATCGGTTCGGCCTTCATCGCCACGCACGAAGCGCGCGCCAGCGACGAATACAAGCAGGCCATCGTGGCCGGCACGTCCGACGACATCGTCTACAGCAACCTCTTCACCGGCGTGCACGGCAACTACCTGGCGCCCTCGATCCGCGCCGCCGGCATGGACCCGGACAACCTGCCCGAATCCGACCCGAGCAAGATGAACTTCGGCGGCGACGCCAAGAAGGCCTGGAAGGACATCTGGGGCTGCGGCCAGGGCATCGGCGCCATCGACGCCGTGACCAGCACCGCCGAGCTCGTGGCTCGCCTGCGCAGCGAATACCAGGCCGCCCGCGCTCGCCTGGCCCTCTGATCCCGAGGTGCGTAGCCAGAGCCAGCCCTGGCTGCCCGCCTCCAGGACAGGGCTAACCCCTACGGCCCGGCACCAGGGCCTGCAGATAATGATGATCAATAACCAAATGGACCGCAGGGCACTGGGCCTGGTCGATCATCATTGGCAAGCTGGGGGACGACATGCTTCGGATACTTGTGTTGCTGGCCGCGCTGGGGGCGGCCGGGCTGTGCCATGCCCGCAATGAGGGCGTGACGCCGGACGAGATACGGCTCGGCGCCTCGGCTGTGCTCTCGGGCCCGCTCGGCCCCCAGACCGCGCAGTATGGCGAGGGTTCGCGCCTGCTGTTCGATGCCGTCAATGCCCAGGGCGGCGTGCACGGCCGCATGATCCGCTACACCACGCTCGACGATGCCTTCGACGCGCAAAAGGCGGTGGAGAACACGCGCAAGCTGCTCGAGACCGACAAGGTCTTCATGGTCTACAACAGCACCGGCACCGCGCAGACGGCCGCCATCCTGCCGCTGATCCAGGAGCACCGCACCCTGCTGTTCGGGCCCGTCACCGGTGCCTCGGTGTTCCGCGAGAACTTCAACCCCCATGTGTTCCACGTGCGCGCAGGCTATGCCAGCGAGGCGCAGAAGATCGTCTCGCAACTGCGCCAGCAGGGCATGGACCGGGTGGCCGTGTTCTACCAGGACGACGGACTGGGCAAGACCTTGCTGGCCGAACTCAAGAAGGCCTCCGCGCAGGAAAAGCTCCCCTTCGTCGCCGAGATCAAGGTCGATCCGAAGCAACCCGATTTTGCCGCTGCCGGCCAGGCCACCGAAAAGGCCCAGCCGCAGGCCGTGATCGTGGCCACGGCGGGCACCACCTTCACCTACTACATCAAGGGCGTGCAAGCCACCTCGGCGCGGCCCACGTACTACGGCTTTTCGGTGGCCAGCATGGACGTGATCCAGCGCGAGCTCAAGGAGAAGGCGCGCGGCATCATCCTCGCGCAGATCATGCCCTCGCTGCGCAGCACCACCGTGCCGGTGGTCGCCGAGTACCTGGCGCTGCTGCGCGCCAAGTCGCCGGGCGCGCAACCCTCGGCCTCGCAATTTGAGGGCTTCGTGCATGCGCGCCTGCTGGTCGAGGGCTTGCGCCGCGCCGGGCGCAACCTGAGCACCGAATCCTTCACCCGCGCCATGGAAGAGGCCGGCGAAATCTCGTTCGGGCGCTTCAACGTGAAATATTCGCCCAAGAACCACAACGGCTCGACCTATGTGGAGCTGGCTATCGTGGATGCCGAGGGCAGCCTCAGGTATTGAGGCGTGAACCGGCGCTCACAGCCCGTACGTCAGCTCCCGCGCCTTGCCCCAGAACACCCGGTACATGAAGACCGTGTAGACGATGATCACCGGCAGCGTGATCGCCACACCGATCCCGATCACCACCAGCGACTCAGTGGCGCTGGCCGCCTCCCACACCGTGAGGCGGTCGATCACGATGAACGGGTAGATGCTGTAGGCCAGCCCAAAGAAGGCCAGCACGAACACCACCACCGTGGCCACGAACACGATCCAGCCGTAGCCGGCCTGCACCACGCGCGGCGTGTGCAGCACATGGCGGATGGCGAAGAACGCGCCCACGCAGGCCAGCGGTATGGGCAGCAGCGCAAACAGCTCGGGCAGCACGAACCATTTGGCAAACACCGTGTGGCTCACCAGCGGCGTGGCCAGCGAGATGCCGGCCAGCGCCGCGCCCATGGGCCACAGCACCTTGCGGCCCCAGGCCAGGGCCTTGTGCTGCAGGTCACCCTCGGTCTTCATGATGAGCCAGCCCACGCCCAGCATGGCGTAGGCCGCCGGCAGCGTGAGCGCGATGCCCGCCGAGAACAGCAGGCCCCAGGTGTCGTTCTGCAAGCCGGTGATGTAGGCGCCCAGCATCCAGCCCTGGGCCAGCGTGGTGACCAGCGAGCCGGCTGCGAACAGGCGGTTCCAGGTGGCCTTGTGCGAGTCGCGCGCCTTCACGCGGAAGTCGAAGGCCACGCCGCGCAGGATCAGCCCCACCAGCATCACCGCCACCGGCAGGTACAGGGCCGACAGCACCATGCCGTGGGCCTTGGGAAAGCAGATCAGCAGCACGCCCACGCCCAGCACCAGCCAGGTCTCGTTGGCGTCCCAGAAGGGGCCGATGCTGGCGACCATCACGTCCTTTTCGGCATCGGAGGCAAAGGGCAGCAGAATGCCCACGCCCAGGTCGTAGCCGTCCAGCACCACGTAGGCCAGCAGTGCCAGCCCCATGACGGCCATGAAGATCAGCGGAAGGGCCGTGGCCCAGGTCATGTCCATGGTGTTGCTCCTCAGATGGCTTGCGGTGCTGGGGGCGCCACGGCCGCGGTGGGCATGGTCGAGTGCTCGGCCATGTACTTGATCACGCCGATGTAGGCCACCAGCAGCAGCACATACACAGTGAGGTAGGCCACCAGCGTGCCGGCCACCATCCCGGGCGGGTGCTGGGCCACGGCGTCCGCCGTGCGGAACAGGCCATAGACCAGAAAGGGCTGGCGGCCGATCTCCGTCACGTACCAGCCGGCCAGCGTGGCCACCCAGCCCGAGAACGTCATGCCCACCAGGGTACCCAGCAGCAGGCGGGGCAGGGTGCTCAGGTCCTGCCCGCGGCGGCGCCACAGCATGAACGCGCCCCACCAGGCCACGGCCAGCATCAGCATGCCCATGCCCACCATCACGCGAAAGCCCCAGAACACCGGCGCCACGGGCGGGTGCGCACCTGGAAAATCGTTGAGCCCCTTGAGCTCGGCATCGATGTCGTGCGCCAGGATCAGGCTGGCGGCCTTGGGGATCTGGATGGCGTAGTCCGTGCGGCCTTCCTTCTCGTTGGGCAGGCCGAACAGCGTGAGCGCAGCGCCCTTCTCGGTGTGCCAGATGCCTTCGATGGCGGCGATCTTGGCGGGCTGGTGTTCCAGCGTGTTCAGACCATGCAGGTCGCCCATGAAGATTTGCAGCGGGATCACGATGGCCACCGCCGTGATGGCCGTGCGCAGTGCCTTGCGTGTGCCATCGGTGGCCGTGCCCTTGAGCAGTTGCCAGGCACTCACCCCCGCGATCAGGAAGCCCGCCGTGAGGGCCGACGCCAGCAGCTTGTGGCCCAGCCGGTAGGGGAAGGAGGGGTTGAACACGATGGCCAGCCAGTCCACCGCATGGAACTTGCCATCGATGATCTCGTAGCCCGCAGGTGTCTGCATCCATGAGTTCAGGCTCAGGATCCAGAAGGCCGAGAGCGTGGTGCCAAAGGCCACCATCAGCGTGGCCGCCAGGTGCACTCGGTCGGACACGCGGCCCCGGCCGAACAGCATGATGCCCAGGAACGACGCCTCCAGAAAGAAGGCCGTGAGCACCTCATAACCCAGCAGCGGCCCGGCGATATTGCCCACCTGCTCCATGAAGCCCGGCCAGTTGGTGCCGAACTGAAAACTCATGGTGATGCCCGAGACCACGCCCAGCGCAAAGCTCAGCGCGAACACCTTGGTCCAGAAGTAGTAGGCCTGCTCCCAGCCCAGCGCGGCGGGCGTGCCGCGCGTGGCCCCGTGGCGTAGCCGAAAGAACACCAGGAACCAGCACAGCGCGATGGTGATGGTGGGAAACAGGATGTGAAAGCTGATGTTCGCCGCGAACTGGATGCGCGACAGGGTGAAAGCGTCCATGGTCAAACCCCCTTGTCCTTGCCCGTGCTGCCGCCCTTGCCGGTCAGGCGGTCCTTGAATTCGAGCACCCGGGTGACGGCCGTGCCCATGCCCATCAACTGCATCGCCGTCTCGGGCGCCAGCCGCTGCACATCGTCGAACCAGGTCATCAGCCTGTCAATCAGCTCGTGCATCTCGCGCATGCGCTGCTGGGCATGGCGCTCCTCCTCGGAGCCGGGTTCTTCGAGCAGCGCCATGCGCAGCATGGACAGCGTGGGTTCGATCTCGCGGCGGCGGCGTTCCTCGGCCAGCACACGGAAGATCTCCCACACATCCTTGGGTGCCTCGAAGTATTCACGCCGGTCGCCCGGCTGGTGGCTCAGCTTCACCAGGCGCCAGGCCTGCAGCTCCTTGAGCCCCATGCTGACGTTGGAGCGCGAGAACTCCAGCGTTTCGGCGATCTCGTCCGCATTGAGCGGGCGCGGCGACAGGAAGATCAGGGCATACATCTGCCCCACGGTGCGGTTGATGCCCCAGCGGCTGCCCATTTCACCGAAGTGGGCCACGAACTGGCGGTTCAGAGGAGGGAGGTGTTTGACATAGGTCATGGGCCCAATTGTGCGCTTGATTTATTGAATTTTCAGTAAATACTGAAAATTCAGAATGAAGTGACATTTGCAGCGTCTGCCATGCCGATTGCACGCGCGACAGCGCAAATTTCTGTAACAGGCGACAATAGGCAGGTTTTGCCCGCAATGGCGGGAGTGTCATTCAGCCGACCGTTCCATCCACCCATGCCTTCCGCCACCTCCCGCACTCCCCTGATCGACATGGTCAAGGGGCTGGCGTGCGCCGCCATCGTCTGCCACCACCTGGCCTTCTACGGCCCGATGTCCGACATCGCCGCGCCGCTGGCGCCGTGGCTGATGGCCTGGCTGTACGACTATGGGCGCATGGCGGTGCAGGTGTTCCTGGTGCTGGGTGGCTACCTAGCGGCCGCCAGCCTGGCCCCGCAGGGCGTGGCCCGCTTCGACAGTGCCGGGGCGGTGATCACCAAGCGCTTCGTGCGGCTCGTGGTGCCTTACGCGGTGGCACTGCTGCTGGCGGTGCTGGTGTCGGCGCTGGTGCGGTCGTGGATGGACCACCACTCCGTGCCCGACGAGCCCACGCTCGCGCAATTGCTGGCCAATGCGCTTCTGCTGCAGGACATCGTGGGCGAGGATGCCCTCTCGGCCGGCGTCTGGTACGTGGCCATCGACTTCCAGCTGTTCGTGCTCAGCGTGCTCGTCTGGGCCGCCGTTCGGGCGCTACCCGGTGACTGGGCGCGCCGCAACGGGCCCGTGATCGGCAAAAGCCTGCTGGTGGCGCTCACGGCCACCTCGCTGTGGGTGTTCAATCTTGACAGTTCGCTCGACATGTGGGGCTGGTACTTCTTCGGCTCGTACGGGCTGGGCATGATGGCCTATTGGGCCGTGAAGTCCCCGCGCGCCACGGGCTGGCTGGCGCTCATGGTGCTGCTGGGCGGCAGCGCCCTGGCCATGGAACACCGCGGCCGCATCGCCCTGGCGCTGGTGGCTTCCGTGTTGCTGGTGGCGGCCTTGCGCTCGGCGCGGCTGCGCCAGTGGCAGGGCGTGGCGCCGCTGGTCCGGCTGGGCCAGATGTCGTACTCGGTCTTCCTCGTGCACTTCGCCGTGTGCCTGCTGGTTAACGCGGTCGTGGGCCACCTGTTCCCCGAGTCTCCCGTGGTCAACGCACTGGGCATGGCCCTGGCCTTCACCCTGTCGCTGATGGCGGGGCGGCAGCTCTACCAGCGGGTGGAGCGCCACGTGCCCACCTGGTCCATGGCATTGCGCTGGCAGGCCGGGCTGGTGGGGGCGGGCATGCTGGTGGCGATCAGCAGCCACTGGGCTTGAGCTGGGCGGTCCTTGCACTGCTGCCCTGGCCGGGGCAGCTGTTGTGCCCGGTTCGCTTGTCTAAAGAAGCCGGAGGGGCCAGAGAAGGCCCACATACATGGCTCAAACCGGTGGCAGTCCCTCACGCCGCTTGCGCTGCTTGTCCAGGAACCAGGCCATGAAGGGCAGCAGCAGCATCGAGCCGGGAATCACCCAGATGAACAGGTAGGGGCTGACCGACGAGGCCGAGCGCATCACGTCGCGCAGTTGATCACGCTCCTCGGCAGTCCAGTTGCCCTGGCGGCGCTGCTTCATCAGCCAGGCCACCGATCCCTTCATGGTTGCCATCTCGCGCTTCAGGCGGCTCTTCTCGCGGATGTTGCCGGCCAGGAAGGAGCAGAACCATTCGGGGGCCCGCTCCATGCGCTGCTGGAAGGCGGTGGTGGAGTCTGGGTCGAACCCAGGGGGCGCAGCCGCCAGCGCCGTTGCCGGGGCGTTCGGTTCGTCGGGCGGGTGCGGGGGCGCTGTCATGGGCCCCGATTGTCGCAGCAGGGCATGACAACGCAACACCTGTTGCAATTTGCAGCGGGTGCGCAACGGCCCCTGGCGTGGGGGCTACCTGTGCAGTTCGCCCGCCGCTTCAGGTTGGTACAGGATCGCCTTCACCCGCACCGTCATCGGCTTGCCGCCGGGGCCGGGCCACACCAGCGCATCGCCCACCGCCAGGCCCAGCAGGGCGCTGCCCACGGGCGCGAAGATCGACAGGCGGTCCGCGCTGCCGTCCATGTCGCGCGGGTAGACCAGCGTCAGGCAGAACTCCTTGCCCGTCTCCTCGATGGCGAACTGCACCGTGGAGTTCATCGTCACCACATGCGGCGGGATGTCCTCGGGCGTCACCACGTCGGCGCGGTCGATCTCGGCCTGCAGATCGGCCTTGCCGGGGAAGACGCTGGCCGGAATGGCGGCCAGCAGGGCTTCGATGCGGTCGACGTCCAGGGACGACAGGATGATCTGGGGCTTGCGCGCCATGGGGTACCTCGCAGGGTGTGGTTGCAAAGGGCGGGACTATAGGCCGGCAGGCCCGGTTTGCCGACAATCTCGCACTGCACCGTGCGGGCATTGGCCGGGGCGGTGCGTGGCCGCGCCACCACCGCACCACCACCGCGCAAGATCAGTCTCCGGTGATGTTGCGCGCCTTGATCAGGGCACCGAAGCGCTTGCTGTCGCTCATGGCCCGGTCGTGGAACTCCTTGGGCGCCATGGGCGCGGGTTCGCCGCCCAGTGCGGCGATGCGCTCCTGCACGGGGGCCGTGGCCAGGATCTTATTGATCTCGCGGTTCAGCCGGGTCACCACCTCGGCGGGCGTGCCCGCAGGCGCATAGAAGCCGAACAGGGTGTCGGCGTCGAAGCCCTTCAACCCCACCTCGTCCAGCGTGGGCACATCGGGGAACAGTGGCGAGCGCTTGGCGCTGCCCACGGCCAGCAGGCGCAGCTTGTTGGCCTTCACGTGCTGCAGGCCGATGCCGGGGTCGAACATGAAATCCACCTGCCCGCCCAGCAGGTCCTGCATGGCAGGCGCCGCGCCGCGGTACGGCACGTGCACCGCGAACACGTTGGCCTGGGACTTGAGCATCTCGGCCGCCAGGTGGGGCGAACTGCCGTTGCCCGGCGTGCCGAAGCTCACCTTGCCCGGGTTGGCCTTGAGGTAGGCCAGAAACTCCTGGATGGTGTTCACTGGCAGCGTGGGCCGCACCTCCAGGAACACCAGCACGCGCGCTGCGGCGGCCACGGGCACCAAGTCCTTGACCGGGTCGAACGGCATCTTGGGGTAGATGTGGGGGTTCACCGAGACCATGCCGCCCGAGCTCATGAGCAGTGTGTAGCCGTCGGCCGGCGACTTGGCCACGGCCTCGCCGCCGATGTTGCCGCCCGCGCCGCCCCGGTTTTCCACCACCACGGGCTGGCCCAGCGCCGCCTGCAGCGGCACCGTCACGGCGCGCGCGATCTGGTCGGCCGCACCGCCCGCCGGGAAGTTCACCACCACCTTGATGGGCTTGGCGGGATAGGCCTGGGCCCGTGCGCCCGCGGGCAGCAGGGCGGCGCCTGCAAGCGCCGCCAGGGCGAGGGCGCCAGCCAGGCGTCGGCGAAGGAAGGGATGCTGGGATGCGTTCTGGTGCGTCATGGTCATGTCTCCTGAAACGGGGGTGCCCGGTCGTCCGGGTCTGTAGGGTTGGCTTGCAGCGATAACGGAAGGGGGCTTGTTCAGGCCACATCCACCTCCACCAGCATGGCCCGGGGGTGCGCCAGCGCATCGCGCAGCACCTGGTGCAGCTGCGCTGCGTCGCTCACCTGCACGGCATCGCAGCCCTGGCCGCGTGCCAGCGCCAGAAAGTCGAGATCCGGCAGCTCCGTGCCTTCGAGCTTGTCGTCCGGCCCAAAGCCGAAGGTCGGCGCAAACTCCTGCAGCGCCGCATAGCGCCGATTCTTCAGGATGATGAAGGTGATGGGCAGGCGCAGCTGCGCCGCGCTCCACAGTGCCTGGATGGAGTACATCGCCGAGCCATCGCCCAGCAGGCCGATGACCTTGCTGCCCGGCTTGGCCAGCGCCACGCCCACGGCGGCCGGCATGGCATAGCCCAGCCCACCGCTGCACATGGTGTAGAAGGTTTCGCTGTGCAGGATGGGCAGGTAGGCATGCATGGCAGCGCGCGAGCTGGGCGCCTCTTCCACCACGATGGAATGCGCGTCGCGCACCTCGGCCAGCGTCTGCATCACGTACTGCACGCTCATCAGCTCCGAGGGTTCGGCACGCGGGCGCGCTGCCCGCAGCGGTGGCGCGGTGCGCGAGGACAGTGTGGGTGGAGCAGGGCGTGCCAGCAGGTCCTGCACGCCCAGGCGCACGCCGCCCACGGCCGAGGTGCCCTCGGGCGTCCAGGCCGCCGTGCCGGGGTCTTCGATCAGCTGCACCAACTGCGCACCAGGCGGCACATGCGGGCCGTGGCCCTCCACGTGGTAGGTGAAGGCGGCGGCACCGAGTGCAAACACCAGGTCGTGCCCTCCCAGCAGCGCCACGATCTTCTCGCGCATGGCCGGCAGCACGCCGGCAAACAGCCGGTGGTCCTGCGGAAAGCCGCAGCGCCCCGACATCGGCGCGATCCACACCGCAGCGTTGTGCCGCTCGGCCAGCGCCAGCACATCGTCCCATGCGCCATCGCGGTCCACCGCCGCGCCGACCACGAAGACCGGGCGCTGCGCTGCATCGAGCGCGTCGCCGATGGCGCCCAGGACGCGCGGCTCGGGCCGCGTCTCGGTGCTCACGGTGCGCGCCGCCAGCGGCTCGCAGGGCTTGTCCCAATCGTCCGCGGGGATGGACACCAGCACCGGCCCGCGCGGCTGCTGCATGGCGATGTAGTAGGCGCGGGCAATGGCCAGCGGCACGTCCTCGGCGCGCGCGGGCTCGATGCTCCACTTCACATAGGGCTTGGGCAGCTCCGTGGCCTGGCCCGAGAACAGAAACGGGTCGAACGGCAGTATGGAGCGCGCCTGCTGCCCGGCCGTGATCACCATGGGCGTGCGGTTCTTGTGCGCCGTGAAGATATTGCCCATGGCATGGCCCACGCCCGCCGCCGAGTGCAGGTTCACGAAGGCCGCGTTGTGCGTGGCCTGGGCATAGCCGTCGGCCATGCCCACCACCACCGCCTCCTGCAGGCCCAGGATGTAGCGAAAGTCCTTTGGGAAGTCGAGGAACAGCGGCAGCTCGGTCGAGCCCGGGTTGCCGAAGATGGTGTCGATCTGAAAGCCGCGCAGCAGGTCGAGCACCACCTCGCGCACGGTAGGGCGCAGGTCGGTGGTGGCGGCAGTGGCGGTGCCGACAGGGCGGGAGTCAAGGGCCTGGAGCATGGGCGTGGGAATGCAGGTGGAAAGGTCTGATCTTCGGCCCCCGCCACACATCCATCAATACAATGAAGTGACTAAGCAGTATTAGCCCAATGCATATCAAGGACATCGACCTCAACCTGCTGCGCCTGTTCGATGCGGTCTACCGCACGCGCAGCGTGAGCCGCGCGGCCGAGCTCATGGATCTGACCCAGCCCGCAGCCAGCCAGGCCCTCACGCGGCTGCGCCTGCTGATCAAGGACCCGCTCTTCGTGCGCGCCGGCGGCGGCGTGCAGCCCACCCCCAAGGCCGACCGCCTGGCCGACGCCGTGCGCAGCGCCCTGGGCACGCTGGAGCAGGCGCTCAACGAATCCGCGCTGTTCGACCCGCTGCAGTCACGCAAGGTGTTCCGCATCCACATGAGCGACATCGGCGAGGGCCGCTTTTTGCCCGACCTCATGCTTGCCCTGCGCCAGCAGGCCCCCGGCGTGCGGCTCGAAACCCTGCCCGTGCCGGGCGAGCAAATCGCGCCCCTGCTCGACAGCGGCCGCATCGACTTCGCCTTCGGCTTTTTGCCCGCCGTGAAGGACACGCAGCGCGTGCAGTTGCTGGGTGACCGCTACATCGTGCTGCTGCGCGAAGGCCACCCCTTTGCCAAACGCCGGCGCAGCGGCGCGGCCCTGCTCGACGACCTGCGCCAGCTCGAATTCGTGGCCGTGCGCTCGCACTCAGACACGCTGCGCATCCTGGCCCTGCTGCAGCTCGAAGACCGCCTGCGCCTGACCACCGAACACTTCATGGTGCTGCCCTCCATCGTGCGCGGCACGGATCTCGCCGTGGTCATGCCGCGCAACATCGCCCGCGGCTTTGCGGCAGCGGGCGGCTACACCGTCATCGAGCCCGCGCTGCCGCTGCGCGACTTCACCGTGGCGCTGCACTGGAGCAAGCGCTTCGAGGCCGACCCGGGCAACCAGTGGCTGCGCGCGGTGATCGAGGGGCTGTTCAAGGAGTAGTGCCCACAAGGCGGGCGTTAGACTGGCATGCGAATTCGGAGTACATGGTGACGACAACACTTCCCCCACGAACCTTCGGCCTGGCCGCACACCGCCTGCACCGCTCGACCGCCGACGGCGGCCTGGCCCAATGGGCCGCAACGTCGCGGCCGGCCCTGGCCGAACTCCAGCTCGGCATCGCCGCCGTCGGCGGCTGCGCCGACGCCATCGAACAGCATGCCCTGGCAGATCACTTTCCACACCTCATCCGCTTGCCCTACGGGCGCGAGGGCGGGGTCATGCGCGTGGTCTCGCGCATTGCGGGCGGCGTGCACGCCGAGCAGGAACTGGCCGGCGCCATCTACCTGCTGGACCCGCTCGATCCTTCGTCCCTGTACCCCGAGGCGCAGGCCCTCAAGCGCCAGTGCATCTCGCATGGCAAGCCCTTGCTGCTCACCGTGGCCGCTGCCGTCGAATGGGTGGCGGTGGAGGCCGCGCTGCAGGCCGGTGTCTCGCTGCGCGAGCGCCCGCCGGTGATGGTGCCCTCCATCGACAAGCAATCCGTTGCACTGATCGCCCACGACGCCTTGAAGTCCGCCATGGTGGACTTCGCCTTTCGCCATTTCGATCTGCTCTCGCAGACGCAGGAGCGCTTTGCCACCGGCACCACGGGCGGCAGGCTCAACGAGATGGCCTGGTCCCGCGGCTGGCCGCGCGACCTGCCGTGGGTGCAGCCCCTGCGCAGCGGCCCGCTGGGCGGCGATGCGCAGATCGCCGAGCTGGTGCTGGACCAGCGCTGCGACAAGGTGCTCTTCTTCGAAGATGTGCATGTGGCGCGCCAGCACGAGGCAGACATCCAGCTGCTCGAGCGTGCCGTATGCACCAAGAGCTTCGAGGCTGCCTGCTACCACACGCCCGCCATGGCCGACGCCTGGGCAAGGGCCTGGGCGTAGATAAACGCTACCAGCCCAGCGTCGCAAAAAGGTCCCCCACCCCGCGCAGATCGCCCACGGTGGCATCGGGCTGGTAGTCGGGCAGCAGGCGCCGCCCGGAGCCCCGGTCCACCCAGATGCAGCGAAAGCCGATCTCGCGCGCTGCCGCGTGGTCCAGGTGCGGGCTCGCGCAGATGTGCACCACCTCGGCCGGCTGCACGCCCAGTTGCGCATGGGCATGATCGAACAGCCGGCGGTCGGGCTTGTAGGCGCTGGCCTGCTGGGCGGTGATCACCCGGTCGATCAGCCCGCCGAGTTGCGCCACGTTGCCGGCAATGATGTCGTCGTCGGTGTTGGACACGATGGCCAGGCGGTGCCCGGCCGCCTTGAGCGTGCGCAGCACGCCCACCACCTCGGGAAACGGCGGCATGGCCCCGATGCGCCCGGCGAGCAGCCCGGCATCGCCAGGCGATTCGGGCAGCCCCAGCTCCGCCAGGGTGCGCTGCAGCCCTTCACCCGACACCTCGCGAAAACTGCGGTGCGGCGGCGTCTGCTCCAGCGCGTGCTCGTGCCGGTCGTAGACCGCGATGAGTTCTTCCGGCGGGGTGCCCGCTGCGCCCTTGCGCGCCAGCAGCTCGCGCACGGCCTCTTGCAGGCCTTCATCCCACTGGATGAGGGTACCGTAGCAGTCGAAGGTCAGCCACAAAGGGCGGGGGGTGTTTTTCAAAGGCATGGTTCAGTCCGCATCGTTTCAAGGAGGTGCGTAGCATGCGCAAGGCTGGTGATATTGAGAAATTAAATGTTCAAATAGAACCCAGTTGAATCTCGGATATGAACCATGTTGGACCTGGAACTCCTGAAAACCCTGGTGTGCGTCGTTGAAGAGGGCAGCTTCACCCGCGGCGCCGAGCGCGTGCACCGCACGCAGTCCACCGTCAGCCAGCAGATCTTCAAGCTCGAAGAGCGGGTTGGCCACCCTCTGCTGCAGCGCGACCGCAGCGGCAAGCAGGCCCTGCCCACGCAGCAGGGCGAGTTGCTGGCCCAGTACGCACGGCGCCTGCTGGCCATGGCCCAGGAGGCGGAAGACGCGCTGGCCACCACCGGTAGCCAGCCCGCATTGCGCCTGGGCGTGCCGGAGGATTTCGACGCGCGCCGCATGGCCGCCATCCTGGCGGGCTTCAGCGCCGAACACCCCGCGCTGCGCCTGGAAACTGTGAGTGGCATGAGCACCGACCTGCAGCGCAGGCTGGGCGCCGGGGAGATCGATCTGGCGCTGATGAAGCGCGAGCCCGGCAGTGGCGACTGCATTGCCGCCTGGCCCGAATCCCTGGTGTGGGCTGCGGGTGCCGGCTTTGCGCCAGATGCAGGCCCCGTGCCCCTGGTGCTGTTCCCCGCAGGCTGCATCTACCGGCTGCGCGCCGTGAGAACGCTGGACAAGGCCGGCCGCCCATGGCGCCAGGCTTTCGGCAGCCAGAGCCTCACGGGTATCCAGGCCGCCGTGGCCGCAGGCCTGGGCATCAGCGTGCTGCCCCGCACCGCCCTGCTCAAGGAGCACCGCGTCCTGGGCCGCGCGGCAGGCTTCGAGGCCCTGCCACCCAGCGAACTGGCCCTGGTGGCCGGCGGGCAGCCCCTGGGCCGTGCCCTGCAGCACCTGGCGGACTACCTGGTGGCGCAACTGGGGCCGCGGCGCAGGGCGGCGCGCCAGGCGACCTGACGCAGCACGAAACTTCCCCCATGCATGCCAAATAACTGTATATTTGTACAGTTATGACGCGCTATTCCGTCGACACCTCCGACGTCCCCCCGCCACCCGAAGAGATTCGCATTCCCCTGGCGGCCATCCGCGGCCGGGGCGCGGCCACGGCCCTGGCGCACCGCTTCGTGCGCGACACGCGCGAGGTGGTGGACGATGGCTGGGAGGCGTATGTGGAAGAGGGCGACGAACAACCCGCCCCGCTCGCCACCCGCGTGCACCTCGAGACGGCCAAGAGCGCCATCTGCGCGAACGACTCGCCGGACATTTTCTTCGAGCTCTCGGTCAACCCCTACCGGGGCTGTGAGCATGGCTGCGTGTACTGCTATGCGCGGCCCACGCACAGTTATCTCAACCTGTCGCCGGGGCTTGATTTCGAAACGCAGATCATCGCCAAGCACAACATCGCCGCACTGCTGCGCGATGAGCTGGGCCGGGCCAGCCATGTGCCGCGCCTCATCAACATCGGCTCGGCCACCGACTGCTACCAGCCCGTGGAGCGCGAGCTGAAACTCACGCGCGGCCTGATCGAGGTGATGCGCGACATGCGCCACCCGTTCTCGCTGATCACCAAGTCCGCCGGGGTGGAGCGCGACCTCGACCTGCTCGCCCCGCTGGCCGCGCAGCGCCTGACCGCCGTGTACGTCACCATCACCACCCTCGACGCCGCCTTGGCGCGCCGCATGGAGCCGCGCGCCGCCGCGCCCCACCGCCGCCTGCGCACCATCCGCACACTGGCCGAGGCGGGCATCCCCGTGGGCGTCAGCGTGGCGCCGCAGATCCCCTTCATCACTGAAGACATGGAGCAGGTGCTGCAGGCCGCGCACGAGGCCGGGGCCACCAGCGCTTTCTACACGGTGCTCCGCCTGCCGTGGGAGCTGGACCCCCTGTTTCGCGAGTGGCTGGAGCTGCACTACCCGCAGCGCGCGGCGCGGGTGATGGCACGGGTGCAGGACCTGCATGCCCTGGACCCCGCGCAGCGCGCTGCGGGCAAGGTCTACACCAGCGACTTTGCCACGCGGATGAAGGGGACGGGCTTGTGGGCCGATATGCTGCGACAGCGCTTTGCGGCCACTTGCCGCAAGTTGGGGCTTAACCGGGCGCGGACGGAGTTGGATTTGACGCAGTACCGGGCCGGGTTTGCGAAGAATCAGGGGTGTCTGTTTTGAGCATTTTGTTTTGTTGGTGAAGGGTTTTTGTTGGTGGTTGCTGCATGCCTTGATGAAGGGCGGAGGCCGGGGTGTGCGCCCGGCGGCGCAGTAACTTTCTCTTGCGTCGCCAAGAGAAAGTCACCAAAGAGAAGGCGACCCCCAGTCTGCGTCCCCCGTTCGCCCTGTCGGGCGAACGGGGGCAACCTGCGATGCTCGGACCTGGGGTGGTGCCGCAGAACTCGCTGCGTTCTTCGAACTCCGCTCAAACAGCTGCGGCAAGCCAGATCACGAAGCGTGTGTGTCCTTCGGCACACACGCCCACCCCAGCTCCTGCGCTTCTCGGCGCAGCCAGCAGGGGTGGGGAGCGGGGTCACGGACGGCTGCTGCTTCGCAGCTGCGCCGGGTGTCGGATCGCGCTGCGCGCTGCCGACGGGCGGCGCAGCCGCCATGGCTAGCCGAGCGCAGCGAAGGACCACAGGCCGAGCGGAGCAATGGCCCGTATGGAGCCCCTTCCCACCCCCTTCTGACCGTGCCGAGAAGCGCAGAAGCTGGGGTGGCGCGTGTGCCGAAGGACACACGCGCTTCGTCATCTGGCTCGCCGCAGATGTTTGAGCGGAGTTCGAAGAACGCAGCGAGTTCCGAGGCGCACCCCAGCTTCGAGCATCGCAGGCTGCCCCACTCGCCCACCGGGCGGGTGGGGACACGGGCAGCGGGGTCGTCTTTTCTTGGCCTACCTTCTTTTGACGAACCAAAAGAAGGTAGGTGCGCCGCCGGGCGCACACCCCGGCTCCCGACCTCTGCAAAGGCATGCAGTCACTAACAAAGCAAGGACCACAGCAACCCCGGTCCAGCTCTTGCTTGCAGCTTCCCTTTTCAGAACCCTGCACCCTCCATGAACATCACCATCCTCCCCCAGACCGCCACCCTCCAAGGTCTGGAGAGCCAGGGCCCCGCCGCCCGCCCCCTGACCCAACCCCCCGCCCAGTTCAGCGGCATCGACATAGACCTCGTGGGCGCCGGCGGCAACGCCACCGGCATCTGGGAATCCACCCCCGGCCGCTTCGCACGCCACCTGCCCAATGCCGAAGTCATGCACATCCTGGCCGGGTCGTGCACCTTCACCCCCACCGATGGCTCGCCGCAGGAATTCCACGCGGGCGACACCGTCTTCTTCCCGGCCCACACCACGGGCGAATGGCATGTGCACGAAACCCTGCGCAAGGTCTACGTACTCATGGCGGTGCCAGCGGTTGCAGCCTGACGAGGCACCTGCAAACGGGCGCGCCAGCGTGTTGTCCCGGGGTGAGGGCTGTCAGGATTTGCGTGTGGGGGCTACCACCGCCAGGGGCGGTGTGGCGCCACCAGGCCCATCGGCCCGCGCCTGCGCGGCCCCGGCATCGCGGCAGGGCGTGAACATGTCCTGCTCGGGCTGGTAGGCACCGGTCTGCACGTCCATCAGGCCCAGCACCGAGTGGAAGTAATGGTCGTGCGTGATGCGCCGCTCGCGCAGGTCCTTCTGCAGGCAACCCGTGCTGGCGCCGATGCGCGATTGCATGGCGGGCGAGAGCCAGGTGATCCAGGGCACGTGCTTTTGCACATCGGGCGCAATCGAATAGGGCAGGCCATGCAGGTAAATGTTGTTCTCGCCCAGCGATTCGCCATGGTCGGCTACATACACCATCGCCGTCTGTGCGGAGCTGTTCTGGGTGGACAGCCATTGCAACACGCCATCGAGAAACCGGTCCGTCTCCACCACGCTGTTGTCATAGGCGTTCACCACCTGCTGGCGGTCACACTCCTGCAGCGAGGTCGAGGCGCATTCGGGCAAGAACTTCTTGGCATCGGGCGCAGAGCGTTTGTAGTACGCCGGCCCATGGCTGCCCAGCTGGTGCATCACCACCACCGTGCCGCGCTGGCGCTGCTCGGCCGGCAGGGCGGCGATGCGTGCGTCCAGGTCTTTCAGCATGATGCGGTCCAGGCACTCGCCCTTGTGGGCGCACAGCTCGGGGTCTTTCAGGTTGGCGGTGTTGGTGTCGCCCAGGCGGTCGCACACGCCCTTGCAGCCCGATTGGTTGTCCAGCCACAGCACGGCCAGGCCGGCATGGTGCAGCACGTCGATCAGGCTCTCGAAGTTGGCCGAGCGCCCCTCGTAGCCGCTCTTGCCCAGGTGCGAGAACATGCACGGCACCGATGCCGCCGTACTGGTGCCGCACGACCAGGCATTGCCCGCACTCACCAGCTCCTTGCTGCGCGCCGACAGCAGGGGCGTGGTGTCACGCGCATAGCCGTTGATGCCGAAATTGCCGCTGCGCCCGGTCTCACCCAGCACCAGCACCAGCAGCGGCGGCTTGGCCTGGCCGGCGTAGCTGGCACCCAGGTGGGCATCGCGGCCCACAGGCACCAGCGTGTGGTTGTCCATGCGCAGCGGCCGGGTTGCCACGTTGCCCAGCGCGTACACGCTGTTGAGCGGGTTGATCAGATAGCGCAGCTTGGTGTGATTGCGCATGGTGGACGAAAAGTCCTGAAACACCAGCAGCAGGCTGGCCACGATGACCACGACGGAGCCCGCCAGCAGCAAGCCGTTGTGCCCCGCCTGCTTGATCGGCGACAGCCGCCGCACCGGCGTGCGCGCCAGCCACAGCAGCGGCGGTGCGGCCAGTGCAGCCACCGTGAGCAGCATGCGCAGGCTCAGCAGGTCGCCGGCCTCGTGCACGTCGGTCTGCAGCACGTTGGTGAGCATGCTTGCGTCGATGGCAATGCCGAAGGACAGCATGAAGTACGCGCCAAAGGCCGCCATCACCAGCAGCAGGGCGGCGGCGGGCTTGAGCGTCCAGCGCCAGGCCAGCAGGGCCAGCAGCCCGGCGTTGCCCGCCGTGACGATGGCCCCAAAGGCCAGCGCAAAGCCCCAGCCGCGCAGGCTGCCCTGGCCGGGCAGCGTGGCCACCTCGCGCCACAGCGGCACGTTGCACACGGTGGCCAGCCACAGGCTGATCAACAGCACCACCCAGGCCGGGTGCAGTTCCTCCCGCGGCGGTGCCGTGGGGTCGGGGCTGGTGGCATGCGGGGTGGAAGAGGGCGGAAGGGGCCTCAGCAGCGGCAGGGTCTGGTGCATGGCGGGAGTCTCCCGCCCCAGGCTTAAGTGGCCATTAATGCCGGCTTAGCGTTTGCTTAGCGTCGGCCGGGCTGGCTTGTTGGCGCCAGCCGGACTTCACACCCTGGGTTGGACGCCCAACTGCCCCGCATGGTGCGCCAGGTGGTCCGCCATGAAGCTCTGGATGAAGTAGTACCCGTGGTCATACCCCTCGTGCCGGCGCAGCGCCAGCGGCTGGCCAATGGCCTGGCACGCCGCCTCGAACAGCTCCGGGTGCAGCTGCGTGGGCAAGAACTTGTCGGCCTGCCCCTGGTCGATCAGGATGCCCGCCGGGTAGGGCGCGATGGGGTGGTTCTGCATCAGCACCGTGGCATCGTGCTCGCCCCAGCCCGTGCGGTCCGCACCCAGGTAGCCGGTGAAGGCCTTCTCGCCCCAGGGGCACTGCGTGGGCGCGCATATGGGCGCAAACGCCGACACACTCTTGAACCGCCCCGGGTGGCGCAGCGCCAGTGTCAGCGCACCATGCCCGCCCATCGAGTGGCCGAAGATGCCCAGCCGCTCGCCATCCACAGGCAACTGCGCCAGCACCTGCGGCAGCAGCTCCTTCACCAGGTAGCTCTCCATGCGCCAGTGCCGCGCCCAGGGCTCGGCCGTGGCGTCGAGGTAAAAGCCCGCACCCACGCCAAAGTCCCAACTCTCGGCCTCGCCAGGCACATTGGCGCCGCGCGGGCTGGTGTCGGGCGCAATCAGCGCCAGCCCCAGCTCCGCCGCCAGCCGCTGGGCCCCGGCCTTGACCATGAAGGTCTCTTCGGTGCAGGTCAGCCCCGCCAGGTACAGCAGGGCCGGCACGGGCCCTTGCTGCGCCGCTGGCGGCAGAAAGACCGAGAACTTCATCGGCAGCCCGATCTCGGTGGATGCGTGCTGATAGAAGCGCTGCACGCCGCCAAAGCAGGCGTGCTCGCTGAGCAGTTCGAAAGGTGTGGATGTGTTCGACATGGTTCGGTTTTCGTGATCGACGCTTGTGCCGTGTCCAACGGATTTGGATTCAGCCGGATAACTAGGCGGGGAGCCGCAGACAGTGCTTTTGCACGGCAAGGCTCCCCAACGACGTTAGCCGGTTGAAGGCAAATTCGTTCAGGCGGCGTACTTGACGACGGAGCGGATCGACTTGCCCTCGTGCATCAGGTCAAACGCCTCGTTGATGTCCTTCAGCCCCATGGTGTGCGTCACAAACGGCTCCAGCTGGATCTTGCCGGCCATGGCGTCTTCCACCATGCCGGGCAGCTCGCTGCGGCCCTTCACGCCGCCAAAGGCCGTGCCCATCCACTTGCGGCCCGTGACCAGCTGGAAGGGGCGGGTCGAGATCTCCTGCCCCGCGCCCGCCACGCCGATGATCACCGATTGGCCCCAGCCGCGGTGCGCGCATTCCAGCGCCGCACGCATCACGTTCACGTTGCCGATGCACTCGAAGCTGTGGTCCACGCCCCAGGTCGTCATCTCCACAATCACCTGCTGGATCGGCTTGTCATGGTCCTTGGGGTTCACGCAGTCGGTCGCGCCAAAGGTGCGGGCCAGGTCGAACTTGGAAGGGTTGGTATCCACGGCGATGATGCGCCCGGCCTTGGCCAGCTTGGCGCCCTGGATCACCGCCAGGCCAATGCCGCCCAGGCCGAACACCGCCACCGTGTCGCCCTCCTGCACCTTGGCCGTGTTCTTCACCGCGCCCAGGCCCGTGGTCACTCCGCAGCCCAGCAGGCACACCTGCTCGGGGTTGGCCTGGGGGTTGATCTTGGCCAGCGACACCTCGGCCACCACCGTGTACTCGCTGAAGGTCGAGCAGCCCATGTAGTGGTAGATCGGCTGGCCGTTGTACGAAAAGCGCGTCGTGCCATCGGGCATCACGCCCTTGCCCTGCGTGGCGCGCACCGCCACGCACAGGTTGGTCTTGCCGCTCTTGCAGAACAGGCACTCGCCGCACTCTGCGGTGTACAGCGGGATCACGTGGTCGCCCGGCTTCACGCTGGTCACGCCTTCGCCCACCTCCACCACAATGCCCGCGCCCTCATGGCCCAGCACCACGGGGAACAGGCCTTCGGGGTCATCACCGCTCAGGGTGAAGGCATCCGTGTGGCACACGCCCGTGTCGGTGATGCGGATCAGCACCTCGCCCTTCTTGGGCGGCGCCACGTCGATCTCGACGATCTGCAGGGGTTCTCCGGCCTTGAAGGCCACGGCGGCTTTGGATTTGATGGTCATGGTGTTGGGGAAATGAATTGGTAAAAGGGGAGGGCGAGGGGGGCTCTGCGGCCCGCATCGCGTGCGTTGACTTCGTGACTGTAGGCCATGTGCGGCGCATACAGAAACCCATGGCCGCAGACCTTGGGGGTATGGCCGAATTCAACGGTACATGCCCTTGGCGGACATTGCCTCCCGTATAGTCCATCGCCTTCTTTCCACCCATTAGTTCAATGGATCACCACCACCACCCCGCCAGCCAGCCCCACCGCATCGACCTCGTCGTCTACCCCGGCTTCAAGGCGCTGGAGGCCGTGGGCCCCATGTCCGTGTTCGATTACGCCAACGTCCACCTGCGCCAGCACGGCCGGCCCGACGGCTACGCCGTGCGCGTGGTCGCAGCCCAGGCCGGGGCCGTGCAGTCCGACACCCTGATGGCCCTGACCGCCACGCACACCCTGACCGAGCTGGAACAACAGGAGGGCGGCGGCACAGGCTGCACCGTGGTGCTGGTCGGCTCGCGCAACATCGAGCAGGTGCTGGCCGCCTCGCCAGACCTCGTCGCCTGGGCCGCCCGCGTGGCCCCGCGCGTGGACCGCATGATCGCCCTGTGCTCCGGCAGCTTCTTCCTCGCCGCCGCCGGCTTGCTCGACGGCCGCCGCGCCGCCACCCACTGGAGCGTGGCCGCCCTGCTGCGCCAGCGCTACCCCGCCATCGACGTGGACCCCGACGCCATCTACGTGCGCGATGGCCCGCTGTGGACATCGGCCGGCGTCACCGCCGGCATCGATCTGGCCCTGGCCCTGGTGGAAGAAGATTTTGGCCACGCCCTCGCTTTGGAGGTGGCGCGAGATTTGGTCATGTACCTCAAGCGCCCCGGCGGCCAATCGCAGTTCAGTGTGCAACTGGCCAGCCAGGGCACCGCCCACCGCGACATCCAGGCCGTGCAGACCTGGGTGCTCGACCACCTGGCCGAACCCATGCCTCTGGCCGTGTTGGCCGCCCGTGCGGCCATGAGCGAGCGGCATTTTCGCCGGGTGTTCGTGCAGGAGACGGGGCAGACGCCTTCGGCGTTTGTGGATGCGGCACGGCTGGAGGGGGCGCGGCGGTTGCTTGAATCCACCGCTCAGCCGCAGGCATCACTGCCCCTCAAGACCGTGGCCGCGCGCGTTGGCATGGGGTCGGAGCAGGCGCTGAGGCAGCTGTTTGTGCGGCATCTGGGGATTACGCCGCAGGCGTATCGGGAGAGGTTTGGGGGGCCGGGGAGGCGGTGAGCCGAAATGGCTTGCTACCGACGCTTTCGACCTATCAATGACGTGAACTCGTGGCCCCAGAGCGGCTGGTTGTGTCCGGACCAGTATCCCCTTGGAGCCCGAACTGTGGTGTTGCCGACCTCAAGGTCATTGCGGTTAGCATTTTGGCACCAAAGGAATCACAAGAGGATTTACGGCAAGGGCTGGAGGCCCAGTTCTTTCAGGAAGCTGTTGTGCCTTTGTTTTGAATCTGCAATGGCCCGTTCTACTCCGACCAACTCGGCATGCACCACATCTAGGTCGGTCTCCGCCTCACCCACGGTCGTGCTGACGTACCGTGAGATGTTCAGATTGAAGTCGTTCGTCTCAATCTCTTCCATCTCCACCCGGCGGGCATACCTCGGTTCTTCCTTTCGGAACTGGTAAGTGTCGATGATTTTGGCAATGTGCGCCTCTGTCAGCTTGTTCTGGCGCTTGTCCTTTACGAAGTGCTCCGCCGCATTGATGAACAACACATCATCCGGCTTTTTGCACTTTTTCAGCACCAGAATGCACACCGGAATACCGGTGGAATAGAACAGGTTGGACGGCAGTCCGATCACCGTATCGACGTGCCCGTCCTTGAGCAGCTTGGTGCGGATGCGCTCTTCCGCCCCGCCCCTGAACAGCACGCCGTGCGGCAGGATGATGGCCATCACCCCTTCGTCTTTCAGGAAGTGGAAGCCGTGTAGCAAGAAGGCAAAATCTGCCGCCGATTTGGGGGCAAGACCGTGGTTCTTGAAGCGCACGTCGTCAGCCAGTGCGTTGCTGTTCTCCCAGCGGTAACTGAATGGCGGGTTGGCCACGATGGCGTCGAACGCCGGCTTCTTGGCCGGGTTCAGCTCGCGTAGCATCTCCCAGTCATTTGTCAGCGTGTCGCCGTGGAAGATTTCGAACTCGGTGTCCTTAACTCCGTGAAGCAGCATGTTCATGCGCGCTAGGTTATAGGTGGTGATGTTCTTTTCTTGCCCGTAGATCTTGCCGATGCCGTGAGGCCCCATGCGCTTACGTACGTTTAGCAGCAGCGAGCCCGAGCCACAAGCAAAGTCCATCACGCTTTCCAGGCGCTCCTTCTTGCCCATCGCCGGCTCCTGGCTGTCTAGCGTGACGATGGTGGAGAGGATGTCGGAGATCTGCTGCGGCGTGTAGAACTCGCCCGCCTTCTTGCCCGAGCCCGCAGCAAACTGGCCGATCAGATATTCGTAAGCATCCCCCAGTGCATCAATGTCGGTAGAGAACTCCGTCAGGCCCTCTGCGATCTTTTGAATGATGGCGCACAGCTTGACATTGCGCTCGGGCAGAGACTTGCCCAGCTTTGGTGAGGCCAAGTCAATCTCTGAGAACAAGCCTTGAAACACGCTCTCAAAGGACTCTGTCTCTATGTACTTGAATCCTTTCTGCAGCGTATCCAGCAAGTCACCGTTCTGAGTGCGGGCCATGTTGGCTATGCTGCTCCACAGGTGCTCTGGTCGAATCACGTAGTGCACCTTGCGGCGCATTTGCTTTTCGAACGCGGAGATGTCGTCCGGGTACTTTGTGTACCAGAGCGCCAGCGGCACGCGGCGGTCTTCACCATTGATCTTGGGATAGTCGCTGCCGAGTTCCTTTTTGGCTGCCGTCTCGTAGTTGTCCGACAGGTAGCGCAGGAACAAGAACGACAGCATGTAGTCGCGGAAGTCGTCCGCGTCCATTGCCCCGCGCAACTGGTCGGCAATGGCCCATAGGGTCTTGCCCAGTTGTTTCTGTTTTTCTTCGGTCATTTTTTGGAGCGGTTCTTGAGTGCGTTCACCAGCGCATTGGCTTGCAGCTTGATCTGGCTACGGCCGTCTTCGGTGGTGTAAAGGATCAGTTCGGTCATGGCGCTGGCGCAGCCGCCTTGGCAGCCGCAGGCTGAGCAAAGATGTCTGGCAATTCAAACTGGTATCGCTGCAGGAATGCGTCCAGGATTTGCTTGAACAGTCGCTTGTTGTCTTCGACAAGCTCGACGGGTTGATAAACGCTGTAAGTTTCGTGGCTCATCAGGTTGAGCGCGCGGGCGTACAACTCGTCGTCGTCGAGTCCATGGACACAGACACCGAAGTCATCGTTACCGAAGAACGTGGCGGTTTTTTCGAGAATGCCACGCAGCACGTTGAAGTGGTAGGCGTAGAGCCTGCCACTGTCTGAGGCCTCTTTCACCTCAGCTAGCATTGCCACATGATGAAAGAAGGGCGTGTCGTTGGTGGTGCGCAGGGTGTAGGCATCGCCCCGCTCTGGGCGATGCAAAAAGTACTTCTTGTGCGTACTCTTCTTCAATTCGTTGCACACCACATTGAAGAATAGGGCGTGGTGCGATGAGATCACCGCCTTGATCGGGACGGGGACTATTCGCGGTGCTTCTTCAATACCGGCGGGGTCATCGGCCATTGCGGGAGCTGGCTGTTTCCGATCCTTGGCCTTGCGCAGCAGCTTGGCCAGATCGCTGGCCACGGCAATCGCGTTGTTGTCGTCCAGAGAGGTGATGGGGTCGTCGATGTAGAGGTACTTCACCCATTGATACGACTCGACACCGTCGATCACGCGCTCACAAATGGCCATGAACACGCACCAGATGAAGATGTTCTCTTCGCCACGCGACACCTTGATATGGCGGACCTCGCCCTTGCGGAAGCTGACCGTCCATTTGTCGTAGTCGATGTCGAACAGAAACTCCGCGTAGCGGGCAAGGTAGTGGCCAATGCGCTCTTCCAGGGCCAGTTCCTTCAAGCCTTTGAAAAATGTTGAGTCAGTATTGATATGCAGCCGCCGCTCGCTGTTCTTCTCCAGGTCGTTGTCCCAGGAGAACAGATCTTCGGTGTAGGCGTTGAAGTACAACGTGTCGGGCCGGCTCTTGTTCTTGCGCTTGCCCACGTCTTTGAATTCCATCGACAGGCGGGTCTTGCCGGTGCCGTTGTAGGCGTAGAGAAGCACAAAATCCTGGCCTCCGCCGCTCAAGTCATCCCTCAGCCGGGTAACCAGCCGGCGCATGTCTGTGAAGCGGTGAATCTTCGGCTTGTCGCTCATGCTTCAATTGCCTTCGCCGATGGGAACAGTTGCTGCACAAGGCCTTTCTTGTGAATCTGGAGAGCATCAAGCTCCTTCGATTGGGCGGCGATGCATGCATCAAGAGAATGCAAAAAGTCTGCGATGTGTTTTTGCTCCTTTACGCTCGGGCACCGAAATGTTATGCGGGCGAAGTCGTCGAAATACAGCCGCAAACGATCCTTGGTCAGCCCCCTTGAATGCGATGTCAGTAGCTCCAGCGACGCAGGGAGTTTGAGCATGTATTGAAAGAAGTGCGGCACAGCGTCTTTCTTTGGCGCGAGCACGACATATGCGGGGCTTACCAAACAGTCTTCCGGTGCAACCCCCATGGCACCCTGCCACATTCGCATCATGTTGTAAGAGATATCGTTCCTGAGAGCTTTCTTGTTACCTGCAGCGTCTTCGATATTGTCGACCTTCCTCTCCAATGAATCACGCTTGACCATTCCGTCGTGCATCGTGACCGAGTAGATTGGAAGGCCTTTTTCACCCTTTGCAGTGCGATTGGTGAACAATGAGCCTGCTTTTCTTTCTGCCCATTCCTCGGCATTATGGAACTCTGGAAACCGAAGGCGCGGTTGGGTTTCGCCTTCCCGGGGGAAAAGCCGCTGCATCAGACCTTTCTTATGGGCCTTGAGCGCATCTACTTTGCGGGCTTGCGCGGCGATCAGCTCGTCCAACGAACTTAGGCAGTCGGCAATTTTCTGCTGCTCATCCTTTGAACTAGGAAAAGGCAGTTGGATCTTTGCGAGACGACTTGCCGCAAGCCCAAGCACCTTGGCACCCTGCGATTCCTTTTGAATCTGCGAACGAACTCGCTTGGATTTGAAGAGGTGACCGCCGAATCCAATAACAAAACTAGCCTTGGTTTGACGTGCCAAGATTGTGTGCAGGCCTGACACGACTTGCTCGCCGTCGAGGCCGATGATCTCAATGGCCTTTCCGATGTCATCAATGTCCTCGGAGGCGTCGGCGAAGACCACGTCACCCTCGATGCAGAAGTTGTCTGCCTTTAGGACTTCAGGCAAGTCGACTTCATTGATATAGGGAACTTCCTCTCTTGCGATATTAAAGTGCGTTGAGAACTTCGAGTGGATATCACCGTAGTGGATGTTCTTGATCGTGCCGTACTCGTAGTTCAGTTTGTCGCGGGAGAACGAGTTATTGCCTTTAAAGCAATAAACTTTGCTCATCAGTTCCTCATCCCATGGCTTGTCAGTCCGAAATTCCGGAAACCGCAGCATCGGCACCAGTGGCGCGTTCTTCTTATTGATCATACGCACTCAATCCCGAAATCTCTCGTCCTTGCACTCGCTTCCTCATCAGCGGAATCAAATCGCTCATCAGCGCTGTCTCGGCCTGCGCCCGTGCCTTCCAGGCCAGATCGAGCGGCGCCAGGAGGTCGCTCAGAGCATCACCATCTAAGATCAGGCGTTGAAGGACGCCGTTCACAAAGGCCAGCAGGGTACTGGCAGCAAGGCCGTGCTTCGCGGCGATATTTACCAGTTCCGCACCGTCTTTTTCCTTCTTGAAACGGGTATAGCCCTCGCGGATCGCCTCCTCGCTCAGGCCTTCACCTGCCTTGAGGGTGCTGATGTAAGCGGCGATATCGTCGCGCTCGTCCATGAACTTGGCGTCTGCCTGGATGAGGCCGACAAGTTCGTCCTTTGTCATCTTCTGCTTGGTGCCTGCCCCCTGCTGTGAGTAGCGCGTCATCAGAGCCATGATGTAGTCGTAGTCAATCACGGCTGAGGCGAAGAGCACGAACTCGAAGTCGAGCTGGTCCAACTCGCCCGCGGTTGTGCCATTGCCCTCCGTGCTGGCCTTGCCTGGCTGCTCTTTAAGGCGCTTGGCCGTGTCCAGGTACACACCGCGAAAGGCTTGCAGGTCTTCGAGCGGCAAGATAGCTTCGATGGCGACGGCGTTGTCAGGCGTTAGGTCGGTGTACTGGTCGAGTTGGGTTTTCAGGCGCTGCACCTCCTTGAAGGCGTTGATGAAGGCGGCGCGAGCATCGTCGCCCTTGAGCTGGGGCACAGCCTCGGGTGCGCAGGTCAGGCCTTGGGACTGCATGAAGTCGGCCAGCTTCTGCATGGCGGTGTCCAACTTTTCGATGACCACCGGCGCCTTGTCCACCAACCAGATCTCGCGGGCTGTTGGGTCAGACTTTTCGCCGGAGAAGAGGGCGATGGCTGCGTCCACGCTGTCTTGCTGCTGGCGAAAGTCGAGGATGTTGCCGTAGGGCTTGCTGCCGTTGAGTACACGGTTGGTGCGCGAGAAGGCCTGAATCAGCCCGTGGTATCTGAGGTTTTTGTCTACGTACAGCGTGTTCAGATACTTGCTGTCAAAGCCGGTGAGCAACATGTCTACCACGATGGTGATATCGATCTTCTTGACCGCAGGGTAGTCGGCGTTGGGCCACTGCTGGTCTTTAATGCGCTTTTGCACATCCTGGTAGTACAGGTCGAACTCGCTGACCGTGTGGTTGCTGCTGTAGCGGGCGTTGTAACCTGCCAGGATGGCTTTGAGTGCCTCCTTCTTCTTGTCGGGCTCTTCTTCGTTATCGGCCTTTTCCTGCGGGAGGTCTTGCTGCAACTGCTTCACATCCGCGTTGCCTTCAGCTGGGGGCGAGAATACACAGGCGATGTTCAGCGGCTGGAAGCCGGGGGCAGCGGCCTTCCTGGCGTTCTGAAGTTCATCGAATAGACTGTAGTAGTCGATAGCGTCGTTGATGCTGGCTGTGGCCAGTACGGCGTTGAAGCGGCGCCCGGCTGTGGCGATGTCGTGCTTGGCCAGGATGGCTTCGATCACGGCCTTTTTAGCCAGGGCTTCGCCGGGTTTGGGAGGATTCTTTCCCTCGGGCTTGTAGTAATCCACGTGGAATCGCAGCACGTTGGCGTCTTCAATCGCGTGGGTGATCGTGTAGGCGTGGAGCTGTTTCTGGAACAGGTCCTCTGTGGTCTTGAACTGCCCTTCGTCACCCTCGAACTGCTTGGCGGTGGCGTTCTTCTCGAAGATGGGCGTGCCGGTGAAGCCGAAGAGTTGGGCCCTGGGGAAGAAGGTCTTGATGGCTTCGTGGTTGTCGCCAAACTGCGAGCGGTGGCATTCGTCGAAGATGAAGACGATGCGCTTGTCGCTCAGCAGTTCAAGCTGTTCCTTGTAGGTCTTGAGGTCGTTCTTCTTGCGTTGCTTGTTTCGCTTGCTGTCTTCGTCCAGTGCCAGGCCCAGCTTCTGGATGGTGGTGACGATGACTTTGTCCGCATAGTCGTCTGACAGCAGGCGGCGCACCAGTGCACCGGTGTTGGTGTTCTCCTCGACGCAGCCTTCCTGGAATCGGTTGAATTCCTCGCGGGTCTGGCGGTCGAGGTCTTTGCGGTCCACCACAAAGAGGCATTTCTCGATGTCGGGATTGTCCTTCAGCAGCGTGGACGCCTTAAAGGACGTGAGTGTTTTGCCGCTGCCGGTGGTGTGCCAGATGTAGCCGTTGCCACAGTTCTGGTGGATGCAGTCGACGATGGCCTTAACTGCATACACTTGGTATGGACGCATCATCAACAGCTTTTGTTCACTCGCCACTAGCACCATGTAACGGCTGATAGCCTCGCCCAGCGTGCACTTAGCCAGGAAGGTTTCCGCAAAGTGGTCAAGGTGGGTGATCTTCTTGTTTGTTTCGTCGGCGAACTGGTAGATGGGCAGGAAGCGCTCGTCGGCGTTGAAGGCGAAGTGCCGAGCGTTGTTGTTTGCGAAGTACCAAGTGTCGGTGCGGTTGCTGACGATAAACAGTTGCAGGAAGCAAAGCAACGTTCTGCTGTAGCCGTTGCCTGGATCGTTCTTGTACTCAACGATCTGCTCCATGGCCCGGCGCGGGCTGATGCCTAGGGTCTTCAACTCAATCTGCACGCACGGCACACCGTTGATGAGGATAAGAACGTCGTATCGGTGGTGGCTGTAGTCGGTATTGATGCGCAGCTGGTTAACAACCTCGAAGCTGTTCTTGCACCAGTCTTTGATGTTGACCAGTGTGTAGTTCAGTGGGGTGCCATCGTCACGGGTAAAAGCGCTGCGCTCGCGCATGGTGCGGGCGGCGGTGTAGACGTCAGGGGTGACGACCTCGTCCAACAGGCGGGCGAACTCACCATCAGACAGATGGACACGATTCAGTGCTTCGAATTTCTCGCGGAAGTTTTGCTCCAGGGATGCTCGGTCGCGGATGTCCGGCCGGTACGCGTACTTCAAGCTTTGAAGCTTGCCGATGAAGCCGTACTCGAGCTGTTCCTCCTTGATGCCAAGGTTTGGCAATGCGGGAAGCGAATCGTAGGTTTGCTTGGGTGAAGGCATAGGACAGCGTATGAACGCAATCGACGAAGTAGGGGCGATCAAGCAGTCGGTTGGCGAGAAGTGTTGCGATTCTGACGCGGGATCCGGTAGCCGGAGAGTCTGGCTACGCTGTATATGCGGCCTATGGTACCGGACTGTAGGCTGTCAGAAATTTTGTGTTCAGGGCATAGCATTGCGATGGGAGCGCGTACGCCAAGTAAGTTGAACAAGCCCAAGAAGGTCGCGCTAGGGGCGGAGCGAGGCCTACAGCGGCGCAAGGGCTTTCGCAATGAAAAAGCCCGCCGAAGCGGGCTTTTCGTATCCCTCGAAGACCGAAGTCTTCAGAGGGCTCAGCGCTTGTCCAGCGCAGGCACATCACGGCGCACAGAGCCCGTGAACAGCTGGCGTGGGCGGCCGATCTTGTACTCGGGGTCGCCGATCATTTCGTTCAGCTGGGCGATCCAGCCCACGGTACGGGCCAGGCTGAAGATGCCGGTGAACAAATTCACGGGGATGCCGATGGCGCGCTGCACGATGCCGGAGTAGAAGTCCAC
Source organism: Acidovorax sp. LjRoot118 (assembly GCF_964253575.1). Lineage (NCBI taxonomy): Bacteria > Pseudomonadati > Pseudomonadota > Betaproteobacteria > Burkholderiales > Comamonadaceae > Acidovorax > Acidovorax sp. LjRoot118. Next base: position 4,318,154 of record NZ_CAXURB020000001.1, on the reverse strand, counting down.
GTTCGGGTAGAGCTTGCGCTGCACGAAGTAGTCGTCTTCCAGGGCGATCTTTTCCAGTTCCTTGGCCAGCTTGAACAGGGGGTCGTTTTCCAGGCCCAGTTCGGCCAGCACTTCGTTGCAGGTTTCCTGCATGAGCTTGGCGCGAGGGTCGTAGTTCTTGTACACGCGGTGGCCAAAGCCCATGAGCTTGACGCCGGAGTTCTTGTCCTTGACCTGCTTGATGAACTCGCCGATCTTTTCCACGCCGCCCTGGGCCTGGATGTCGTACAGCATGTTCAGGGCTGCTTCGTTGGCGCCGCCGTGGGCAGGGCCCCAGAGGCAGGCCACGCCAGCGGCGATGGCTGCAAACGGGTTGGTGCCCGACGAGCCGCACAGGCGCACGGTGGAGGTCGATGCGTTCTGCTCGTGGTCTGCGTGCAGGATGAAGATGCGGTCCAGCGCGCGTTCCAGCACGGGGTTGACCTTGTACTCTTCGCAGGGCGTGCCGAACATCATGCGCAGGAAGTTGCCTGCGTAGCTCAGGTTGTTCTGCGGGTACATGTAGGGCTGGCCCACACCGTACTTGTACGCCATGGCCACCAGGGTGGGCATCTTGGCGATCAGGCGGATGGCAGCGATCTCGCGGTGCTGCGGGTTGTTGATGTCCGTGCTGTCATGGTAGAAGGCCGACAGGGCCCCCACCAGGCCGGTCAGCACCGCCATGGGGTGCGCGTCACGGCGAAAGCCACGCAGGAAGAACTGCATCTGCTCGTTGACCATGGTGTGGTTGGTCACGCGGCTGGTGAAGTCGGTCTTCTGCGCTTCGTTGGGCAGGTCACCGTACAGCAGCAGGTGGCAGGTTTCCAGGAAGTCGCAGTTCTGGGCCAACTGCTCAATGGGGTAGCCGCGGTACAGCAGTTCGCCCTTGTCGCCATCAATGTACGTGATGGCCGACTGGGTTGCTGCCGTCGACAGGAAGCCCGGGTCATAGGTGAACATGCCCGTTTGCGCGTACAGCTTGCGGATGTCGATGACATCCGGGCCAATGCTGCCCTGGTAGACCGGCAGGTCCACGCTGGGGCTGCCGTTACTGAACGACAGGGTGGCTTTGTTGTCAGCTAGCTTCATTGTTACTTTCCTTGGGTAGGTGGTTTGCCGGAATTCCGGTGGTAGGGGGCCCTGTCTCCAGGTCAGGCCCGGGGCCGCGCTGCGCCACCACTGAGCCGCAGCATGCCGAGTACTTCACGCACTTCTTCTGTATCGAGGGGACCTTCGGGCTCGCGGCGGGCGAGCACCAGGTCCAAAAGGTCGTTGTCCGCCAGGTCCATCAGCGTGGTCATGCCCTGGGCCTGGCGCCAGTTGATGCTCGCCCCGTGCAGCGCGAAGAAGTTCTCGATGTAGAGATCGTTCTCCAGCAGGCCGCGGCGCGAGCGCCAGTGCAGCTTGGCGCGCTCGCGGTCGTCCAGCAGGTCAGTGGGCTCCGGCAGGACGGGGGTCGAGGTGTCTTCGGACATGGTGTCGAGGGTGCTCTGTACAGGGTCAGACAGTGCGGCGCACCATCAGTTCCTTGATCTTGCCGATGGCCATCGTGGGGTTCAGGCCCTTGGGGCACACGTCCACGCAGTTCATGATGGTGTGGCAGCGGAACAGGCGGTACGGGTCTTCCAGGTTGTCCAGGCGCTCCGCCGTGGCTTCGTCGCGGCTGTCGGCGATGAAGCGGTAGGCCTGCAGCAGGCCGGCGGGGCCCACGAACTTGTCGGGGTTCCACCAGAAGCTGGGGCAGCTCGTGGAGCAGCTGGCGCACAGAATGCACTCGTACAGGCCGTTGAGCTCTTCGCGCTCTTCGGGGCTCTGCAGGCGTTCCTTCTCGGGGGCCAGGTCCTCGGTGATGAGGTAGGGCTTGATCGAGTTGTACTGCTTGAAGAACTGCGTCATGTCCACGATCAGGTCGCGGATCACTGGCAGGCCGGGCAGGGGCTTCAGAACAATGGTGCCCTTGAGGGTGTTCATGTTCGTCAGGCACGCCAGGCCGTTCTTGCCGTTGATGTTCATCGCGTCCGAGCCGCACACGCCTTCGCGGCACGAACGGCGGAACGACAGGCTAGGGTCCTGCTCCTTGAGCTTGACCAGGGCGTCCAGCAGCATGCGCTCATGGCCGTCGAGTTCGATCTCGATGGTCTGCATGTAGGGCTTGGCGTCTTTGTCCGGGTCGTAGCGGTAGATTTGAAAGGTGCGCTTCATGTTGTTCTTTCGTGAGGCTGCTGGATCTTCAGAACGTACGGACCTTGGGAGGCACGCTGTCCACCGTCAGGGGCTTGAGGTTCACAGGCTTGTAGGTCAGGCTGTTGTTCGCGCTGTGCCACAGGGTGTGCTTCATCCACTCCTTGTCGTTGCGGCCCAGCGGGAACTCGGCGTGGTCGGCAGGGTGCTCGTAGTCGTACACCGTGTGCGCGCCACGGCATTCGCGGCGGGCTGCGGCCGAGGTCATCGTGGCCTGGGCCACTTCGATCAGGTTGTCGACTTCCAGCGCTTCCATGCGGGCGGTGTTCCAGACCTTGGACTTGTCCTTGAGCGTCACCTGGCCCACGCGTTCGCGGATGGCGTTGATCTTTTCCACGCCTTCATCCATGCTCACCTGCGTGCGGAACACGCCGGCATGCAGTTGCATGGACGAGCGGATGTCGTTGGCCACATCTTGCGCGTAGGTGCCTTCGTTGGACTCCTGCAGCTGGTTCAGGCGCGCCAGGGTGCGTTCTGCACCGTCAGCGGGCACGGCCAGGTTGTCGCCAAAGCCCTTCACGTAGCCCACGATGTGCTTGCCGGCCGACTTGCCGAAGACCAGCAGGTCGAGCAGCGAGTTGGTGCCCAGGCGGTTGGCGCCGTGCACAGACACGCACGAGCATTCGCCCACGGCGTAGAGGCCATTGACCACGTTGTTCTGCTGGCCGTCGTGCACCACGACCTGGCCATTGATGTTGGTGGGGATGCCACCCATCTGGTAGTGGATGGTGGGCACCACAGGGATCGGTTCCTTGGTGATGTCCACGTTGGCGAAGTTGTGGCCGATTTCTTCCACCGATGGCAGGCGCTTGCGGATGGTGTCCGCGCCCAGGTGGTCCAGCTTCATCAGGATGTAGTCCTTGTTCGGACCACAGCCACGGCCTTCCTTGATTTCCTGGTCCATCGAGCGCGACACGAAGTCACGCGGCGCCAGATCCTTCAAGGTGGGCGCATAGCGCTCCATGAAGCGTTCGCCATTGCTGTTGAGCAGAATGGCGCCTTCGCCGCGGCAGCCTTCGGTCAGCAGAACGCCCGCGCCGGCCACGCCGGTGGGGTGGAACTGCCAGAACTCCATGTCCTGCAGCGGGATGCCGGCACGCGCCGCCATGCCCAGGCCGTCGCCGGTGTTGATGAAGGCGTTGGTCGATGCCGCGAAGATGCGGCCCGCGCCACCGGTGGCCAGCAGCACGGCCTTGGCGTGCAGCTCGTACAGGTCGCCGGTTTCCAGCTCCAGCGCGGTCACGCCGACCACGTCGCCCTGGGTGTTGCGGATCAGGTCCAGCGCCATCCACTCCACGAAGAAGTTGGTCTTGGACTTCACGTTCTGCTGGTACAGCGTGTGCAGCATGGCGTGGCCAGTGCGGTCGGCCGCGGCGCAGGCGCGCTGCACGGGCTTTTCACCGTAGTTGGCGGTGTGGCCGCCGAAGGGACGCTGGTAGATGGTGCCATCGGGGTTGCGGTCGAACGGCATGCCGAAGTGTTCGAGCTCGATCACCACGTTGGGTGCTTCGCGGCACATGAACTCGATGGCGTCCTGGTCGCCCAGCCAGTCAGAGCCCTTGATGGTGTCGTAGAAGTGGTAGTGCCAGTTGTCTTCGCTCATGTTGCCCAGCGATGCGGACACGCCGCCCTGCGCTGCAACCGTGTGCGAGCGGGTGGGGAACACCTTGGACAGGCAGGCCACGTTCAGGCCGGCGCGGGACAGTTCCAGCGAGGCGCGCATGCCGGAGCCGCCGGCACCGACAATGACGACGTCAAACTTGCGCTTGGTGATGTTAGCTTTGGAGTAGCTCATTTGTTGTTTGCCTTCAGTCGCGGGGGATCGGTATCAGAGACGCCACAGAACCTGGATGCCCCAGCCGGCGCAGCCGACGAGCCAGACGATGGTGAAAACCTGCAGTGCCAGGCGCAGAACCACGGGCTTGACGTAGTCCATCAGGACTTCGCGCACCCCGACCCAGACGTGCCAGGCCAACGCAATGATCACGGTGAAGGTCAGCACCTTCATCCACTGGGCCGAGAAGATGCCGGCCCACTTGTCGTAGCCCATGGGGCCCTTGTTGAAGATCACCTGGGCCAGCAGGGCCACGGTGAACAGCGCCATCAGGATGGCGGTGACGCGCTGGCTCAGCCAGTCGCGCAGGCCGTAGTGGGCACCGACGACGATGCGCTTGGAACCGTAATTGACGGACATGGGTACTTTCCTCTTGTGCGGCGGTGTTTGCTGCGGAATGGCAGCGGTCACCGCTTTTTTTATGGGGTGGTTATCGATCGATCAGTACAGGCCGAACAGCTTGGCGCCCAGCACCACGGCCAGCGTGATGCTGACCACGAAGACCACGATGGACGAGGTCTTGCCGAACTGCTTGTTCACGGCGCTGTGGCTCACGTCCATCCACAGGTGGCGCAGGCCGGCGGTGAAGTGGTGCAGGTACGACCAGATCAGCGCCAGGGCCACCAGCTTGATGAACCAGCCGGGCACGAAGCCGATGCCGATGCTGAAGGCCGCGGTGAACTTGGCGAACGAGATTTCGGACGACACCGAGGTGTCGAACATCCAGATGATGAAAGGCAGCAACAGGAACATGATCAGCCCGCTGCCGCGGTGCAGGATCGACACCCACGCTGCAGGGGTCATGCGGTAGGTGGTCAGGTCCTTGAAGGCATTGATGTTGCGGAATTCAGGCCGTTTTTTGGCGAGTTCGGTCATGTTTTGTGCTTTCGTGGATGTAACTGCTTTGTAATTTGGACATGCAAAGAACGCAAAATTCTATTGCAACGCAACACACACGGTTTCAAGTCGCCCCTAATGCCGACATTTCCGCTCGGTTGCCAGGGTAGTGTCAGCTCAGTTCATTACGGTAGTGGTGGGTGTCCGTGAGGTACAGCCCGCGCCGTAACTCCATGGGAACGTCGTTGTAGGTGTACGCAATGCGCTCCACGCTGAGCAACGGCGTGCCCGGTGCCACCATCAGCACCGCAGCCTGTTCGGCATCAGGCAGCACGGCGCGTATTTTCTCCTCGGCGCGCACCATGCGCACGCCGAAGTCGATTTCGAACATGGCGTAAGTAGGGCCTTCGTAGCTGGCCAGTTGGTCGGCCGTCAGCCCTTTGAAAGCCTGGCCCGGCAGCCAGATGTCTTCGAGGATGGTGGGCACCCCCGCAAACGACAGCACGCGCCGCGCCTGCATCACCGGGTCGGCGCTGCGCAGGGCCAGGGCGCGTGCCACGTCGGCACTGGCGCGCACGCGCTTGCAGTCGATCACCTGGCGCTGGGCGCGGCCCTCCACCCGGGCGTCGCCGGTGTCGGGCATGAGCTTCAAAAAGCGGTACTGCACATGCTGCTCGGCATGCGTGGCCACAAAGGTGCCCTTGCCCTGGCGGCGCATCACCAGGTTTTCGGCGGCCAGCTCGTCGATGGCCTTGCGCACCGTGCCCTGGCTCACGCGAAAGCGCGCGGCCAGGTCCATCTCGCTAGGGATGGCCTCGCCGGGCTTCCATTCGCCTTGTTGCAGGCTCTGCAGGATGAGCCCCTTGATCTGCTGGTACAGCGGGCTGAACGCCGGCGTGGCAGAGCCCGCGCCAGTCGTTGGCTGCGCAGGGGTGTCGGCGTTGAGCGGTAGCGAGGACATGGCAGTCGAAAAATGGGGCTGTGTCTGGGGGCGTGTGGTGCGCTGCGAACGGGCAGGCGCACACCTTCCCCAGGTTGCTTTTTCAGTGTCCTGATCATATCTTATATAAGACATAAGACAAATTGACCGGGGTATTGAATCGGCAGTACACTCCAAGGCTGTTTTGCGGGGCACGGGCTGCTGGTAACAGGCGCTGGTGCTTGCGTTGCACACACCCCCTGATTTCCTCACTTCCCTGGAGTTCTCACCATGAGCAAGAAGCCCGTTCGCGTAGCCGTCACCGGCGCCGCTGGTCAAATCGGTTACGCACTGCTGTTCCGTATCGCCTCCGGCGAAATGCTGGGCAAGGACCAGCCGGTCATTCTGCAACTGCTCGAAGTCCCTGTCGAAGGCCCCCAGAAGGCGCTCAAGGGCGTGATGATGGAGCTGGACGACTGCGCATTCCCCCTGCTGGTCGGCATGGAAGCCCACGGCGACCCGATGACCGCCTTCAAGGACGCCGACTACGCGCTGCTCGTCGGTTCGCGCCCACGTGGCCCCGGCATGGAACGTGCCGAGCTGCTGGCCGTCAACGGCGCCATCTTCACGGCACAGGGCAAGGCCCTGAACGCCGTGGCTTCGCGCAACGTGAAGGTGCTGGTTGTCGGCAACCCTGCCAACACCAACGCCTACATCGCCATGAAGTCGGCACCTGACCTGCCACGCAAGAACTTCACCGCCATGCTGCGCCTGGACCACAACCGCGCTGCCAGCCAGATCGCTGCCAAGACCGGCAAGGCCGTGGCCGACATCGAAAAGCTGACCGTCTGGGGCAACCACTCGCCCACGATGTACGCCGACTACCGTTTCGCCACCATCAACGGCGAAAGCGTCGCCAAGATGATCAACGACCAGGAATGGAACGCCAACACCTTCCTGCCCACCGTGGGGAAGCGCGGCGCGGCCATCATCGAAGCACGCGGCCTGTCGTCGGCTGCCTCGGCTGCCAACGCCGCCATCGACCACATGCGCGACTGGGCCCTGGGCACCAACGGCAAGTGGGTCACCATGGGCATCCCATCGGACGGCCAGTACGGCATCCCCAAGGACACCATGTTCGGCTTCCCCGTCACCTGCGAAAACGGCGAGTACAAGCTGGTTGAAGGCCTGGAGATCGACGCCTTCTCGCAAGAGCGCATCGACAAGACCCTGGCCGAGCTGCAAGGCGAGCAAGACGGCGTCAAGCACCTGCTGTAATCATCCACAGGCAGGCTGTCGTACATGCTCGACTGGAACCCCGCGCTCTACCGCCGCTTCGAGGACGAGCGCACGCGCCCGGCCCAGGAGCTGCTGGCGCGGGTGTCCCTGGCCGACCTCTCCAGTGCCGCCCATGTGGTGGACCTGGGCTGTGGGCCAGGCAACTCCACCGAGCTGCTGGTGCAGCGCTTTCCAAAGGCGCAGGTCACCGGCATCGACACCTCCAAAGCCATGCTGGCCAGCGCGCGCGAGCGCCTGCCCGGCACGGCCTTTGAACAAGGCGACATCGCCACCTGGGTGCCCGACGTGGCACCCGACCTGATTTACGCCAACGCTGCCCTGCAATGGGTGGCGGGGCACGAAACCCTGGTTCCCCGGTTGTTCAGCCTGCTCGCCCCCGGCGGCGTGCTGGCCATCCAGATGCCCGACAACCGGCAGGAACCCTCGCACCGCCTGATGCGCGAGATCGCCGGGCAGTCTCCCTGGCGCGAGCCCATCGGTGACGCCGATGCCGTGCGCACCGAGCTGGCCACCATAGCCGGCTACTACGACATGCTGGCCAAGGAGGCTGCTTTGGTGGACGTGTGGCACACCGTCTACCAGCACGTCATGCCCACGGCCGGCGCCATTGTCGACTGGCTGCGCAGCACCGGGCTGCGGCCGTTCCTCGATCCTTTGGGCGACGAGCTTCGCGCCAGCTTTCTGGCCGAGTACGAGGGCCGCATCAGCGACGCCTACCCCCTGCGCAGCGATGGCAACCGCCTGCTGTCCTTTCCGCGCATGTTCATCGTTGCACAGCGCCCCGCACCATGAGCACTGTTGCCTCTCCCGCCCACCCCGCCAGCGTGCTGCTGGGCGCCCAGGCCGGCGCCAGCCGCCTGCCGGTGTGCGACCACTACAGCGGTGTGGAAGCGCGCATGAAAAAGAGCCTGCAACTGCAGGCCGAGATGACCGCCGAGTTCGGCCATTGCGTGTTCGACGTCACCCTGGACTGTGAAGACGGTGCCCCCGTGGGCCAGGAGCGCGAGCACGCCGCCCTGGTCGCATCGCTGGCGCTTAACACCGCCGAAGGCGCCCGCGTGGCCGCCCGCGTGCACACCGTGGACCACGCCGCCTTTGCCAACGACATCGCCACCATTGCCGGCGAGGCCGGCCACCGCCTGTCGCACATCATGGTGCCCAAGGTCGAGTCGGTGGACGACGTGCTGCACGCCGAAAAGGCGCTGCTCGCCGCATCGGCCGGCCACCTGCCGCTGCACGTGCTGATCGAGTCGCCCGCCGCCGTGCACCGCGCCTTCGAGATCGCTGCGCACCCGCGCGTGCAGAGCATCAGCTTCGGGCTCATGGATTTTGTCTCTGCGCATGGCGGCGCCATCCCCTCGTCGGCCATGGGCTCGCGCGGCCAGTTCGAGCACCCGCTGGTGGTGCGCGCCAAGCTCGAGATCGCCGCCGCCTGCCATGCCCACGGCAAGGTGCCGTCGCACTGCGTGGTGACCGAATTCAATGACACCGCTGCCATGCAGGCCGCCGCTACCCGCGCATCGCAGGAGCTGGGCTACACCCGCATGTGGAGCATTCACCCTGGCCAGATCCGCCCCATCCTGCAGGCGTTTGCGCCCCGGCAGGACGAGATCGAGCTGTCCGCCCGCATCATTGCCGCTGCCGCGCAGGCCGACTGGGCGCCCATCAGCCACGATGGCACCCTGCACGACCGCGCCAGCTACCGCTACTACTGGCAGGTGCTTGAACGCGCCCACCAGACCGGGCGCGCGCTGCCGCCCGAAGTGGCCCACTGGTTTGCTGCTTCCCCCGCTCCCCACCACGACGCCTGAACCTTTTTTCCAGGACTTCCCCCATGAAATCACTGATCCTCACCTCCGCCCTGATGCTGGTGGCCCCTGGCCTTGCCCTGGCGCAGGCCGCAGCCGAGCCCGCCAAGAAGAGCGCGCCCGCCGCCAAGAAGGAAGCCGCACCCAAGAAAGAGGCCGCCGCCAAGCCGGCCGCAAAGCCCGCAGCCAAGTCGGCTGAAGCCAAGGACAAGGCCCCCGCCAAGAAGACCGCCAAGGCCGAGCCCACCAGCAGCCGCCAGCAGCTCAACACGGCGGCCAACCAGGTCGCCACCGGCCTCATCGCCGCCGATGCCGCCCTGAGCCCTGAAGAACAGGCCATCGCCATGCGCGTGCACACCGGCCGCATCGCCTGCGAGCTGGGCGCGTTCGTCAACGTGACGGCCGACGCCGCCACGCCCGGCCGCTTCACTATCGAGGGCAAGGGCTTCAAGTACCACATGACCCCCGTGGTCACCAGCACCGGCGCCGTGCGCCTGGAAGATGCCAAGGGCGGCGCCGTGTGGCTGCAGATCGCCAACAAGTCCATGCTGATGAACCAGAAGCTCGGCCAGCGCCTGGCCGACGAGTGCATGAGCGCCGAGCAGACCCTGGTGGCCGAGGCCGCCAAGAAGGCCCCGCCCCAGAGCGTGTTCGACCCCGCGCCTGCTGCCACGGCCACCGCCACCACCAAATAACCAGAACCCGACGAGACACGGCACCCCCGCGCCGCATGGCCCTTGCAGCCCCGGCGCCACCACCCCACTTTAGAACGCAACCGGAGAAAAATGATGTTGAAAGCCTACCGTGACCATGTGGCCGAGCGCGCCGCGCTGGGCATCCCACCGCTGCCCCTGACGGCCAAGCAGACCGGCGAGCTGGTCGAGCTGCTCAAGAACCCACCCCAAGGCGAAGAAGCCACGCTGGTGGACCTGATCACGCACCGCGTGCCTGCCGGTGTGGACGACGCCGCCAAGGTCAAGGCCAGCTACCTGGCCGCCGTGGCCCACGGTACCGAGGTGTGCACGCTGATCGGCCGCGAAAAGGCCACGCAGCTCTTGGGCACCATGCTGGGTGGCTACAACCTCACTCCCCTGATCGACCTGCTGGACGACGCGGCCGTGGCCTCCGTCGCCGCCGAAGCGCTCAAGAAGACGCTGCTGATGTTCGACCAGTTCCATGACGTCAAGGAAAAGGCCGACAAGGGCAACACCTTCGCCAAGTCCGTGCTGCAAAGCTGGGCCGACGCCGAGTGGTTCACCAGCCGCCCCGAAGTGCCCCAGAGCATCAAGCTCACCGTGCTCAAGGTCACCGGCGAAACCAACACCGACGACCTGTCGCCCGCGCCCGACGCCTGGAGCCGCCCCGACATCCCGCTGCATGCCCTGGCCATGCTCAAGAACAAGCGCGACGGCATCACGCCCGAAGAAGACGGCAAGCGCGGCCCCATCAAGTTCCTGGAAGACCTGCGCGCCAAGGGCAACCTGGTCGCCTACGTGGGCGACGTGGTCGGCACCGGCTCCAGCCGCAAGTCGGCCACCAACAGCGTGCTGTGGTTCACGGGTGAAGACATCCCGTTCGTGCCCAACAAGCGCTTCGGCGGTGTGTGCCTGGGCAGCAAGATCGCTCCCATCTTCTACAACACCATGGAAGACGCGGGCGCACTGCCCATCGAGCTCGATGTGAGCCAGATGAACATGGGCGACGAGATCGAGCTGCTGCCCTACGCCGGCAAGGCGCTGAAGGACGGCCAGGTCGTCGCCGAGTTCACCGTCAAGAGCGACGTGCTGTTCGACGAAGTGCGCGCCGGTGGCCGCATTCCGCTGATCATCGGCCGTGGCCTCACCGCCAAGGCCCGCGAGGCCCTGGGCCTGGCGCCTTCCACGCTGTTCCGCCTGCCGCAAGTGCCTGCCGCCACCGGCAAGGGCTTCACGCTGGCGCAAAAGATGGTCGGCCGCGCCTGCGGCCTGCCCGAAGGCCTGGGCGTGGTGCCCGGCACGTACTGCGAACCCCGCATGACCTCGGTCGGCTCGCAGGACACCACCGGCCCCATGACCCGCGACGAACTGAAGGACCTGGCCTGCCTGGGCTTCAGCTCCGACCTGGTGATGCAGTCCTTCTGCCACACGGCTGCCTACCCCAAGCCCGTGGACGTGAAGATGCACCACGAGCTGCCCGACTTCATCAGCACGCGCGGCGGCATCTCGCTCAAGCCCGGCGACGGCATCATCCACAGCTGGCTCAACCGCATGCTGCTGCCCGACACCGTGGGCACCGGCGGCGACTCGCACACGCGCTTCCCCATCGGCATCAGCTTCCCCGCCGGCTCCGGCCTGGTGGCGTTTGCTGCCGCCACGGGCGTGATGCCCCTGGATATGCCTGAATCGGTGCTGGTGCGCTTCAAGGGCAAGATGCAGCCCGGCGTCACGCTGCGCGACCTGGTGCACGCGATTCCGCTGTACGCCATCAAGGAAGGCCACCTCACCGTGGCCAAGCAGGGCAAGAAGAACATCTTCTCGGGCCGCATCCTTGAAATCGAAGGCCTGCCGGACATGAAGGTCGAGCAGGCGTTCGAGCTGTCCGACGCATCGGCCGAGCGCTCTGCCGCCGGCTGCACCGTGCGCCTGAACAAGGAGCCTGTGATCGAGTACATCAACTCGAACATCGTGCTGCTCAAGAACATGATCGCCCAGGGCTACGCCGACGCACGCACCATCGGCCGCCGCATCAAGGCCATGGAAGCCTGGCTGGCCAACCCCCAGCTGCTGGCCCCCGATGAGAACGCCGACTACGCCGCCATCATCGAGATCGACCTGGCCGAGATCACCGAACCCATCGTCTGCTGCCCCAACGACCCCGATGACGCCAAGACGCTGTCGGATGTGGCCGGCGCCGCGATCGACGAAGTCTTCATCGGCTCGTGCATGACCAACATCGGCCACTTCCGCGCAGCCTCCAAGCTGCTCGAAGGCAAGCGCGACATCCCCGTCAAGCTGTGGATGGCACCGCCCACGAAGATGGACGCGCACCAGCTCACCGAAGAAGGCCACTACGGCGTGTTCGGCGCGGCCGGCGCCCGCATGGAAATGCCCGGCTGCTCGCTGTGCATGGGCAACCAGGCGCAGGTGAAGGAGGGCGCCACCGTGATGTCCACCAGCACCCGCAACTTCCCCAACCGCCTGGGCAAGAACACCAACGTCTACCTGGGCTCGGCCGAACTCTCGGCCATCTGCTCCAAGCTGGGCCGCATTCCTTCCAAGGAAGAGTACCTGGCCGACATGGGTGTGCTCAACCAGAACGGCGACAAGATCTACAAGTACCTGAACTTCGACCAGATCGCCGAGTTCAAGGACGTGGCAGACGGCGTGGCCGCCTGATAGGTCAGCGGATCGCCCAGCCCCTTGCTGGGCTGGACATGGTCCCCAAAGAAAAACGGGCTCCCAGATGGGAGCCCGTTTTGCTTGGGGAGTGGGGAAACACTTCCACATGGTGGCGGCACCCACGACCGTGAGATACCACCACCATGGGAAGGCCCGCATTCTTTACATGGCGCTGATTTCGCCCGAAGGGATCTGGCCCAGGCGCACAGCTTCTGCGGCTGCTGCACGCACAGCAGCACGGTCAGCCGTCGACTTGTAGGTCACCACACGCGAACCAGCGGGTTCGGTGCTGCGGGTCTGTGCCACGGTGGCGGCTTCAGCAGCTACTTCGGCACGGGTGCGTTGGGTTTCGAACTTGGTGGCGAACTGCGAAGCATCGGCTTCGTCAGCCTGTGCGCCGAAGGAAACGAAAGCGGCAACAGCGGCCAGGGAGAGGAAACGTGCGGTCTTGTTCATGGTGATCTCGATTCTTGATTTGATTGGGGGTAGGGGGTCAGTTCAATCCGGGGCGGCTTACAGAGCGCCGATTTCGCCGGAAGAGATCTGGCCGGTGCGCACGGCATCGGCAGCCTGGGCACGCACGGCAGCGCGGTCGGCGGTGGATTGGTAGGTCACGACACGCGAACCAGCGGGTTCGATGCTGCGGGTCTGTGCCACGGTAGCGGCTTCAGCGGCCACTTCGGCGCGGGTGCGGTTGGTTTCGAACTTGGTGGCGAATTGCGAAGCATCGGCTTCGTCGGCGTAAGCGCCGAAAGAAGCGAAAGCGGCAACAGCGGCGAGGGAGAGGAAGCGTGCGGTCGTGTTCATGATGAAATCCTTGGAAGAAAAAAGTGACTCAAAAAAACCGGAGCAAAAACACTCTGAACCGGGTTCGGTGAGTCGCCTTGCGGGTTCGGCTCATCGATGGGTTGAACTGTACGCCGCAGGTGATCAAAGAAAAACCACCCAGTCGCGAACTGACTGTTCCAGTTTTGGAAATAGTCGAGGCTGCGGGTACGAGGTGTGCGGCAACAGGAGGGTCATGTTGTAGACATGCCGTTGCCTTGTTTCTGTCATGCAAATGTCATGATGGGGACGCATCCTCATCGCATAACAACAACAAAAAAGAAATGGAGGGACATCCATGGCAAGAGAGAACAACCCCGAAAACATAGACACCCTGGCCAAGCGCCTGGGAATGCTGCTGTTTAGCGGGCTCTTCGCAGCGGCCTTTGGCTTGGGCGGCTACTTCGCGGGGCTCCAGCCCCTGGCGCAGACGCTCCGGGCGGCGCTGGAGGTGCGCAGCTGGCATCCGGTGGCGGCCCAGGTGCTGGGCACCGAGCTCAAGCGCCACACGTCCAGCGATGGCACCACGTACCGGGTGCACGCCCGCTACCGCTACGAATTCGCGGGCCGGCAGTACGAGGGCACCCGGGTGGGGCTGGACCCCGAGGCCGGTGCCGACAACATCGGCGACTGGCACCAGCACTGGCACGGTCTGCTGCAAAGCGCCCAGTCCCGTGGGCAGCCCATCACCATCATGGTCAACCCGCAGGCGCCCTCGCAGGCCCTCATCGACCCTTCCATCCGCTGGGCGCTGCAGATGTTCCGCGTACCCTTTGCCCTGGTCTTCACCGGCGTTGGGCTGGTGGCGGGCTGGTTCTTCGTGCACATCCTGCTGGGCGGGGGCGGCAGGAAGCCGGAGGCCGAGCTGGGCGCTGCGCCCGAGCCGCCGCAAAAGGGCGCTGCCAGCAAGTCGGCGGGCGCCACCTGGTTCTTCACCGTCTTCTGGTGCGGCATCGCCTTCCCCATGGCAGCCATGCTGTGGACCAGCGGCAGCGCGCCCTGGTTCGCCAAGGCCTTCATTTCGATCTTCGCCATGGTGGGGCTGGTGCTGATCGGCTTGGCATTGCACCAGACGCGCAAGGCCTGGCGCTATGCGGGCGCGGCGCTCACGGCGCTGCCGGCCCAACCGCGCGCCGGCCACCCGGTGGAGCTGACGCTGCTGCTGCCCGAGCGCGCCGCTGCCCACCAGAGCGAGAACCGCCCGCAGCTGCGCCTGGCCCAGTACCGGGTGGACGAATCGGGCTCGGGCTCGCCCGAGCGCTGCGTGGAGTCATTCACCGAGGCGGCGCGCATGCAGCGCACGGCCGATGGCGGGCTGCGGCTGGCCGCGCGCTTCGATCTGCCGGCCGATGCGCCCCCGCACGGCAGCCAGCGCTCCGGCGAGCGCGTGGACTGGCGGCTGGAGCTGCTGCACGGCCCGGACGGCTCGGTGGAGCTGACCTACGACCTGCCCGTGCAGGCCGCGCCGCGCGGCTTCGAGGGTGGCGGCGATGAACTGCCCGACCGCTTCGACCGGCGCGCCGCCTGGAAGCAAGTGGTGCCCATTGCGCCCCTGAGCGAAGCCGAGGTCGCGAACGAAGGCCCCCTGCCTTTGCCCCCGGCAGTCACGCTGCAGGAGACCCGAGAGGCATGGACCTACGAATTCAGCCAGAGCGGCTGGCGCTGGGCCGCCGGCCTGGTGCTGGCCTGCCTGGCGCTGGAGGCGGCGATCAACGGCCGCCTGAGCGCGCAGGGCCTGGTGCTGCCCCACGGGTTCTTCGCGGCGGGCGCCTGGATCGGCCTGGCCGCCTTTGCGCTGCACGCCGCCACCCGCCGTTGGAGCCTGACCGTGCAGGACGGCGGCATCACCGCGCGCCGCCACTCCTGGCTCTGGTCGCGTGCCGACACCGTGCCCGGCGATGCCAGCCGCACCCTGGCGCACAAGCTGCTGTACGCCACGGGCAGCGGTGCCAGCGAGCACCGCTACCACGCCGTGTATGCGCGTGGGGCAGGGGACACGCTGGTACGGCTCACCCCCGGCCTGGGTGGCGAGGCGGCGGCCACGGCCCTGGGCCAATCGCTGGCCCAGGCCTGGGCGCACCGGCGCGGGCGCTTTGCCGCCGGCATGCAGCGGCCCGCGCGGGCTCAGTATTCCCGCCCGGCCTGGGGCGCGCTGCTGGTGCTGGCCCTGGTGGTCTGGTGGGTTGTGGGGCCCAAGGTGGCTGGCATGGCGCGCCGCACGCCAGCGGCTGAGTCGGCTGCGCCCGCCGTGTCGTACTCCGCCGTAGACGGCCGCCTGCTCGACGCCCAGAACGCCGGCGACGCCACCGCCCTGCGCGCCGCGCTGGCGGCCGGTGCCAACCCCAACCTGCTGGCGCCCAACGGCTCCAGCGTGCTCATGCTGGCCGCGCACCGGGGACAGCTGGAGCACATCGAGGCACTGCTCGCCGCCGGCGCAAAGCCCGACCTGCGCCAGACGCAAAAGGACAGCGAGCTGGGCGACACCGCGCTGCTGCGCGCCTTCTACGGCGGTAACCTGGCGGCGGCCCAGCGCCTGGTGCTGGCCGGGGCCGGCCTGTCGGCCCGCAACCGCTGGGACTGGGGCCCCGTGCACATGGCCGCGCAAAGCGGCTGCATCGCTTGCCTGGAGTGGCTGGCTGCGCAAGGCCAGCCGCTGGATGAACCCGCAATGGCCAGCCGGGGGGAGACCCCCACCATGCTGGCCGCAGGGCGGGGCCGGGTGGAGGCGCTGCAGTGGTTCGAGGCCCGGGGCATCGACCTGGCGCGCAAGGACCCCCATGGCAAGACCGCGCTGGACTGGGCGCGCTTCAAGAAACAGGCTGAAGCGGAGCAGTGGCTCTTGGAGCGAACGCGCTGAGCGTGGCTCCTATGCCTTGCGCTGCACCTGCGCACGCAGGTACGCCAGCAGCCGGTCGACCCGCTGCACCATTTCTTTCTTCATGGCGGGGGGCGCCGTGCGCTCTTCATTCGCTCGCTTCTGTTGGGCCACCTCCTGGAACTGGTCGCCGCCATACAGCCAGGCGCTGACCAGCGCGGCGTAGCCGAAGTTCTTCTGCGCGTGCTCCGCCAGCGTCTTGTGGCCCAGAGGATTGCCAGGAAGCGGGAAAACGGTGGTGCCCGACATGATGGCGTGCATGCCCTGCGGCGTGCGGGTCATCTCCAGAATGGGCCCCACCGGGTCTTGCACCTCTTTCACCATGCGCTGCAGGTCTGCCGAACCCTTGATGGGGAAATAGGCATAGGTGTCCTGAAAAATCCCGACATAGAAATTCAGCTGGCGCCGGAAATACATCTCGTCATGCTCGGGAAAGACGGCCCTGAGGATGTTGGCGATTTCTTCACTGAACACATTCACGTCGATGGTCAGGCACGGCAGGTGGTTAGTGTTCGACGTCAGCAGCGTGACGCCCTGCCCACCCGCCGGGGTGGGCCGAAAATACGTCGCCTCCGCCTGGGCGTGGTAGTACGGCACCTCGATCGCCTGCCGGGGTGATATGAATCCGTGCTGGGGCAGCATCGACGAGAGCACCGAGCGCATCTCGTCGCGCGCCGACGCAAGCGCCATGGACAGGGGCGCACGCGCGGGTGCGGCGGCGGGCGTGGAGGCCGGTGCGGGCGTGGGCGTGGCCGAGTCCAGGGGCGCGTTCTCCAGCACCCGCATCGCCTGTGTCCAGAAGTCGGTGCGCTCCGGCGGCAGCACGCGATTGGGCGCCACCAGCGCCAGGCCCACTTGGTCGTCCAACACCGTCAGGCCCAGCGCGTTGGCCCGCTTCACCACGGCGCCCAGCAGCTTCATGCGGTTCTCGGCGGGCAGGGAAAACGTCCACACGGCCTTGCGGCAGTTTTTCGCATCGTTGACCGGATCGCCGTCCCAGGGCGCCTCGCCGCAGTCCTTGTAGGCTGCCATCTGCGCGGCCAAGGCCGCGAACTTCGGGTTGGGCCCGGGCTCCAGCAGCTCCAGCCCGAACCAGTTGCGCAGGGCTTCCTCGTACGAGGTCGGCGGGGCCTGGCCGGCCGGGGGTTCCCAAACACGAAGGTCGTAGCTCATGGTGCGGGTGTGAAAGAGGGTGGGGCGGTCTCAAGACGGGGGCTTTGCAGCAGCATGGCACCCATCTTCTCAGAGTTGGGCAACGGGCAGCAAATGGTGCACCAACTGCTGCGCATGCTGTGGCAAATCTTCCAGCTTGCGCAGGCACAGCACCAATTGCCGGTCGGCCCAGGCATCGGTCAGGCGCACGGCCTTCACGCGCTGCGCGCGGGCGTGGCGCATCGCCGCCGCGCGGGGCAGTATGCCCACGCCCACCCCCAGGCCGACCAGTTGGCACACCGCCTCGAACTGGCGCAGCCGCACCCGGTAGCGCAGCCGCTGGCCCTGGCGCTGGGCGTGGCGCACCACCAGGGCCTGCAGCGCGCTGCCTTCGGCCAGGCCGATGAAGTCCAGGTGCGCCACCTCGGCCAGCGCCACGCTGCGGCGCGCGGCCAGTTCGTGCCCCTGCGGCACCACCAGCACCAGCGGGTCGGGCCGCAGCACCTGCGTGGCCAGGCCTTCCAGGTCCACCGCGTCGGACACCAGCCCCATGTCGCACAGGCCCGCGCGCACCGCATCGGCCACCTCCTGGCTGGAGCGCTCGTCCACATCCACCGAAATGCGCGGGTGCCGCGCCAGAAAGCCCGCTATCGCCTGCGGCAGGTATTCGCTGAGCGCCGAGCTGTTGCACAGCACGCGCACATGGCCCGCCAGGCCCGCGCCGTACTCGCCCAGGTCGCCGCGCAGCTGCTCCATCTGCTGCAGCACCAGCCGTGCGTGGTGCAGCAGAGTGTGGCCCGCGGGCGTGGGCTGCACGCCGCGCTGCTCGCGCAGCAGCAGGGGCACACCCAGCGCGTCTTCCATGCCGCGTATGCGCTCGCTGGCCGAGGCCAGCGCCATGTGGCTGCGCTCTGCACCGCCGGTGATGGTGCCGGCCTCGTGCACGTTCAGAAACAGCCGCAGGTCGGTCAGGTCAAAGCGCATGGGCCACAACGTACCACAACGGCCTTCGGCCCAGCCTGAGGCTGGGTGCGCCGCATTCCGCATTTTCAGGCGCGCCCGCCTTGCCAAGAATGGCGGCCATGGCCTGCTGCACCGTGCGGGCCGCCGAGGGAATGTCCGCGATGAATCCAGCACAATTTCAAAATTGTCCTACATGCCAGGGCCTGCGGGCGGGGCGGCAGCCATGACGGCCGGCCTGTTCGGTGGGGGCTCCTGGGCCTGGCTGGCGGGCGCGGTCATCGTCTTTCTGGTGGCCGGCGGTGTCAAGGGCATCGTCGGCCTGGGGCTGCCCACCGTGTCGATGGCCCTGCTGGCGATGCTGATGGCACCGGCCGAAGCTGCGGCGCTGCTGGTCATGCCATCGCTGATCACCAACCTGTGGCAACTGCGCCCCTGGGCCGCACTGGGGCCGCTGCTGCGCCGCCTGGGCGGCATGCAGCTGGGCATCTGCGCGGGCACCTGGCTCGGGGCCTGGGTGCTGGGGGCGCCGGCCGGTGCCTGGTCGCGCGCGCTGTTGGGCGTGGCGCTCATTGCCTATGGTTGCTGGGGCCTGGTGGGCGCGCGCCTGGCGGTGCCGCCCCGGGCCGAGCGCTGGCTGTCGCCCCTGGTGGGCTTTGCCACCGGCTGGGTCACTGCCGCCACCGGCGTCTTCGTGGTGCCTGCGGTTCCTTACCTCCAGGCACTCGGCCTCCAAAGGGACGCACTGGTGCAGGCCATGGGCATCTGCTTCACCGTGTCCACCATCGCGCTGGCGGGCGGCCTGGCGCTCAACGCCAGCTACCCGGCATCCGCCCTCGTGCTCTCGGCCTGGATGCTGCTGCCCGCGCTACTGGGCATGGCCCTGGGCACCCGCATCCGCCAGCGCCTGTCGGCGGTGTGGTTTCGGCGCTGCCTGATGGTGGGGTTGCTGGCGCTGGGCACCTACATGGTGGCGGACGCGCTGGCGTGGCACGGCTTCGCCTCGCATGATGGCGAAGGCGCACTGCGAATGGGCCGCGACGGCTCGGCCTAAACCGGCCCTGGAAATACCGGCTTGGCCGCGCTTTCCAGCACCCACAGCGCCGCCCGCGCGCGCGTGGTGGCCACGTAGAGCATGTTGCGCTCGCGGTAGGCCTCCTGGTGCGATGCGGGGCCTGGGAAGCGCCCGCGCTCCACGAAGGGCACGGCCACGAAGGTGAACTCGCGCCCCTTGCAGGCGTCCACGCTCAAGAGGCGCAGGCTGATGGGCTCTTGGCTTTGGTGCATGGCGATGCTCGTCGTCACCAGCAAGGTGAGGCGACCCAGCAACTCCGCCACCGGCAGGCCATGCGCCAGGTGGGTCAGGCTTTGCAGGCTGGCCAGGCAGGCGCTGCGCTCCGTGCCGTTGATGGGCGCATCGGCAAAGATGCGCCGCACCAGCGGGTGCTGGCAGAACGTGCCGGCATCGGCCAGCACGGCGGCCCGCGCCGCAGCGGGCAGGGCCATGATCTCGGCGCAGGCATCGTTGAGTTCGGGCGCATTCGGGTTCAGCGTGCCGTGCGCGATGTAGCGGCGCATGCGCGCGGCGCCGCTGTGCAGCGTGGCGGCCAGCTTGCTGCCCTCGTCGGCGCCGGGCAGGTCGGTCCAGCCCGCGTTGTCGAACTGGCCCTGGGCCA
The DNA here is from genome assembly GCF_964253575.1 of Acidovorax sp. LjRoot118. Lineage (NCBI taxonomy): Bacteria > Pseudomonadati > Pseudomonadota > Betaproteobacteria > Burkholderiales > Comamonadaceae > Acidovorax > Acidovorax sp. LjRoot118. Next base: position 4,298,333 of record NZ_CAXURB020000001.1, on the reverse strand, counting down.
GCAGGTCCACGTCGGCCGCGCCGCTGCGCGCCGTGCGGCGGCCATAGTGCAGCAGGCCCTCCACGGCGGCGCCCACGATGCCCGGGGTCAGGTAGCGCTCGTGGCCATCATCGCCCTGCAGCGCCCACATCAACGCCAGCGCCAGCGCCACCTCGCGGCGCAGGTAGAAGGGGCTCATGCCCTGGCAGCCATAGTGCACGCCCTCGTGGCCAAACACCCATTCGAGCAGGATGCTGTCCTGCGGGTTGCGCAGCACCACATTCAGCGAACTGTTGTGCTGTGCGCCCTTGTCGCCCTTGCTCTCCTGCAGAGCGCCCCAGCCGTTGACGATCTGCCCATGCAGCTCCACCAGCTGCGCGGCGCAGTGCTCGTCGCTGTCGTAGGTGAGGTGGGCAAACGCGTCCGAGCTGCCCGCCACCGGCGCAAATTCCACGCCGAACAGCGGGTTCAGCGCCGCGCAGATATCGGCACCGAAGCGGCGCGTGGTGTTGATGCTCAGCACCTGCGTGTCGGCCGGCAGGCATTCGCGCACGCGCTCCATGCCACCGCCGAACACCGAGAACGAGCCCTCGTGGATGTGCTGGTTGAAATCCCCCGCGCCCACGAAGAAGCCATTGTTGCCCTGCACCAGCTTGCGCAGCACCATCAGCGCGCCCTCGTCCAGGTCGTGCAGCTCGTCGAACAGCACGGCGCTGTAGCGCTCTTGCAGCCATTCAAAAGGCTGGTCCCAGTCCAGTGCGCCCAGCTGGCGGCACAGCTCGAAGGTGCAGTCACCCTCGGCATAGAAGCGCGGCTCGTGGTTCATGCCCACGCGCATGCGCTCGTACTGCCCGTACAGGCGGCACAGGCCATAGTCCAGGTCGCGGTCTTCGCAAAAAGCACGCAGGTCCAGGCCCGAGTCTTCCACCTCGCGCGCCAGCAGCCGCTTCTTGGCCAGCGCCTCGAACGCCAGAAAGGCATCGATGTCCACGTTCTGCCCCAGCAGGGCATCGTCGATGCCATCGCTGCCGCCACCACTGTCACTGTTGCGCTCCAGCTCCAGCCACAAGGCCTCTTGCGCCTGCAATATGAGAAAGCGCCGCCGCACCGGGTCGTCGAGCTTCTCCACCGGGTCGCCCTGTTCCTTGAGCACCTGCTCGCACAGCTGCTCCATGGTCAGCACCTCCATGCTGCGCGGCACGGCGCCGTGCAGCTGCAGCATGCGGTCACGTATCGCCGTGACCCCTGCGCGCGAGTACGCCAGCACCAAGATGCGCGGTGGCGCCGCCTCGCGCTGGCCCTGCAGGCTGGCCAGCAGGTTGCAGGCCTTCATGCACAGCGTGGTCGTCTTGCCCGTGCCCGCCAGCGCGCTGATGATGATGGCCGGCGCCGTCGAATCCAGCACGCGCCGCTGCTCGGCGGTGGCCGTGATCCGGGCGTGGGCCCAGCTGCGCGCAGGCGGCTTTGGCGGGGTGGGCGAATTGTGCACAGGCATGTCCGGGAGAAAGGGGTGCCATTGTCACTGACCTGGGCCGTACAGGCGTTTGCTGCACCCATCACCTCAGCGGGCAACACCCACCGCACATGCCACGCGCCGGCTTGGCCTTACTGACGCAGGGCCGAATCCCAGTGCTCCACGATCTTCCCGTTCTCGATGCGGAACATGTCGAACCAGGTGGTCGTGTACTTCTTCGATGCATCCTTCGGATCGGGGTACTCGCGCACGAAGTTGAGCGTCACCAGATCACGCTCGGCCGTGATCGAAACCAGGGGAGCCTTGATCCGGTCCTCCACCGGCTTGGGGCTTGCATGCCGGCTTGAAATGAAGCCAACCAGCGCGGCCCGGCCGTTGGGCACGTTGGGGTTGTGCTGGACGTAGCCCTCGGCCACGTATTTCTCTACCGAACTCACCTGGCCCGACTCAAAGACCTCACGCCAGAAGTCATACACCAGGCGCTTGTTGGCAGCGATCTTGGGGTCGCTGCTGGCGAGCTGCGCCGCCTGGTCCGTGGTCGGGCTGACGGGCGTCTGGGCGAATGCCGGCAGCCCGAGGGTGATGGCCAGCGCGGCGATGGCGAGCAGTTTTGAATGGTGCATGGTGATGTGAATGGTTGCGATGGTGGTGCCTGCATGGGCCTGCCGTGGCAGCCGCATGCAGGTGGTGGACTTGGCCAGACCGGCAAAGTTTCTTACGGCGCGTTGCCCATTGCCTGGCGCACCAGCAGCGTGTCGGTGAATTGCTCGAAGGCCACGATCTGGCCGTTCTGCACCTTCCACACATGGGCCACCCGCGCCTGCATTGCCTTGCCCGTGGCGCGAAAGCTGCCGTGGTAGGTGCCCACCCCGATGACCTGGTCGCCCGCATCGATCAGGGTTTGCAGCTCGAACCGGTAGCCGATCCAGTCCCGGCCCAGCACGGCAAACACGTTCTCGGCCACCGCCTGCGGCCCCACCCAGGTGCCCGCGCACGGAAACCCGGCCATCTCGGTCCAGCGCACCTGGGGCGACACGTTGGCCATCATCTCCTGCACATTGCCCTGGGCCGACGCGGCGTAGTGCGCGCGCACGATGTCGATAGGTTGTGTCGTCATGGCTTCAGCCCCACTTCATTTCGCCGGTGGCCACCTTGGCACCGATCTGCAGCGCCACGCCCATGCCGGCGTCCGGGTACCGCTGCGTCATGGCGGCGATCAGGGCGGCGCTGTCGGCCGCCTTGGCCAGCTCTTGCTCAAAGGCCAGCAGGTAGTCGCGGGTGTAGGCAAGTGCCGATGCATCGGCCGCGGCAGTGACCGCCATGTGCCCTGGCACCACCACCGCCGGCTGGCGTGCGGCCATGGCGTCGAGGTTGCTGATCCACGCGGCGCGCGCATCGGCGCCCTGCGTGTCTGCCGTCCACACATGCACGCCAGAGAACACCAGCACCCCGCCAAAGACGGCGTTGAGCGACGGCACCCAGATATAGCGGCGATTGGCCAGGCCGTCGGCGTTGGCGATGTCGATGGCGTTGCCTTCCAGGCTGAGGCTTGGCCCGTCAAAGGCCTCTGGCATCACGATGTCTGCCAGCGCCTGCGGGCCGTTGTCCTTGAGCTGCGGGCCCCAGGTGGCCAGCTTCTTTTCCACATTGGCCTTGATGGCGGCAATGGTGGCCGACGCAGCGATCACCCTGGCATCCGGGAAGGCCGCCTTGATGGGCCCCAGACTGAAGTAATAGTCCGGATCGCTCTGGCTGATGTAGATGGTCGTGAGCTTCTTGCCGCTGGCCTTGATGGCCTCGGCCAGCGCCTTGCCATCGGGCAGCGTGAAGCCGCCGTCGATCAGCACGGCATCGCTCGCGCCAGAGATGAGCACCGGCGCGCGGAAGAATCCGTGCTCGCCAGCGGGGAAATGTTTCCACGTCAATTGGGTCGTATCGGCCATGGCGTTTCACTCCTGAAAATCAACCATCGCGACGCCCGCGGCGGTTGCATTGTGGATCACTGATTGCAGCTTGGCGCGGTTCCTTTTTCAGGCCGTGGCGGGCCCGGTGGATATGCGCTGGGCCCATGGTAGGCACTAATGATTGACTCTGAAATACATACATGCTAAACACAATGTATGCTAACAACATACAATAAGGCCGACAACAGCCTGGGCGGGCTGGGCAACCTGCGGCGGCTGGCCTACTTCGTGGCGGTGGTGGAGACGGGTTCTTTCACCGCCGCGGCCGAGCGGCTGGGCATCACCAAGGCCGTGGTCAGCCAGCAGGTGGCCCGGCTGGAGAGCGAGTTTCGCACCTCGCTGCTGGTGCGCACCACGCGCAAGGTGCAGCCCACCGAGGCCGGGCAGGCCTTCTACCTGCGCTGCGCATCCATCCTGCACGAGGCCGAAGACGCCTTTGGCGAACTGGCCGAGTCATCGGCAGAGCCATCGGGCACGCTGCGGCTCACCGCGCCGTTCGACTATGGCGTGGGCATCGTCGTTCCGGCCATCGTGGCCTTCATGCAGCGCTATCCCGCCTGCAAGGTCGACGCCATCATGAGCGACCAGATGCTGAACCTCATGACCGGCAACATCGAGCTGGCCATACGCGTCGGCTGGCTGGCCGAGACAGGCCTGCAGGCCCGCAAGATCGGCGCATTCAGGCAACTGCTGGTGGCGCCGCCTGCCATGGCACGGCAGGTTGCAACGCTCACGCAGCCGGGCGAGCTGGCGGGGCTGCCCTTCGTGGCCAACACCGCCTTGCGCGACAACCTGCGGTGGGATTTCGCGCGCGACGGGGCCGAACGCCAGGCGGTGACCATGCAGGCATCCATCTTTCTCGATGCCACCCTGGCCGTGCGCGAAGCCGTGTGCCAGGGCGCAGGGCTCTCCGTACTGCCTGACTATGCGATTGCAGACCACCTTGCCACCGGCCGCCTCATCCAGGTGCTGCCGCAGTGGGAGCTGCCCTCGGGCGGCATCCACGCGGTGTTCCCCGCAGCGCGGTTTCGCCCTGCCAAGGTGCGCGCGTTTGTGGACCTGCTGGCTGGCAGGGAGGCGGTGCGGCAAGGCGCCAGTTCAGGCCAATAGCAGCGGTGCACGGTCGATGCTCACCGGCACCCCGCCGCCCGCATGTCCTCCGACCCCACCCGCACCGCGCTGCCTGGCTTGGTGATCGCACAGCGCGATGCAAAGTAGAACGACAGCCGGTCGCGCACCGGTGTGCCGCCCACCAGGTAGGGCCGGTTGCCCTTCAGCACCGAATCCCCTGCCGCCGCCTTGTCGTACAGCCCCTGGCTGATGTTGTGTCGGTCGGCCGAGTCGTCGAAGGTTGGCGTCGTGAGCCGCCGGAACGCATCGGCTGCCAGCGCCGGGTCGTGCGCGCCCTTCAGGTAGCGGTCGAACCAGGCCAGTGTGTAGTAGTTGATCACCGACTCGCCATAGCGGCTGGCCGGCCCGCCGAAGAGCGAAAAGTCCAGGTGCGTGCCCGCGCGCAGCACCACCAGCATGGTGTCCACCCCGGCACCCTTGAGCTCCTGGTAGCCCAGGTCCTTGGGGTGGGGCTCGGCGCCGCGCCCCCGGCCGCCCTGGGTGTTGGTCTTGGCGGGCTCGGGTGCTTCCGCCGTGGGCGTCACCTTGAAGTAGTAGTCCGCCCCAATGCCCAGAGCCGGCGTGCGGATGGCAACCTCCGCCGGTGGGTCCATGCCGATCTTGTCGACCCAGCCGGTCTTCAGCGCGGTGAGGTTGTCCCATGCCACGATGGCGCTGATGCGCTTGTCCGCCTGGCCGATCAGGCTGGCCGTGCTGCCGCCTTGCGAGTGGCCCGCAATACCCACCATGCGCGCGTCCAGCTCCTTCCCGTGCGGGAAGGCACCGCCAGCCAGCGGGGCGGATGGCGTGGCCAAAACCCAGTCCACCACGCTCTGCGCATCGGGGCCGTGCGTGCCCATGGGGGCAGTGGTTTCCAAAGCAATCGTCATGTATCCCGCCTCGGCCAGCATCTGCGCGGCCGAGCGGTGCAGCCGTTTGGAGCTGTAGCCCCCGTGCACGATCACCACCGCAGGGTAGGGCGGCTCGAAGGTCTTGAGCCCTGCCGGCATGCCCGTGCAGGTGCCTGCGGCGCAGGGCCGGTAGATCTCCACCGCGATCGGCTTGCCCGATGCTGAAGATGGTGTGCTCGCCTCCGTGTACCGAAAGCGCTTGTCGGCATGGCTGGCCGGGTTGCGGTAGGCGTCGAGCGCGGGCGTCTTGCCCGGTGTGAACAGCGCGGCGGGCTGCTGCGCAAAATCGTCGATGCGCTGGCGTGCGCAGGCCATGTTGTCGGCATCGCGCTGCTTCCACTCGGCCGAGCCGGGGGCGGGCGATTCGTGCTGCACCGGGCCCAGGCAGTCCAGCGCGGCGGGCTCTGCCGCTTGGGCCGTGGCGCCCAGGCCGCCCAGGGCCAGCAGCGCTGCGGCGGCAAGGCCACTGCTGCGCATCACTTGGCACCCCCGGCGCTCGCGTTGCGCTTCATGAACGCGGCCAGCGGCCGGATCACGTTGTTGGTCGCATCGTCGTCGGCCGTCACGATGTCCACGTGCGAGTAGCCCTCGCTCATGTGCACCTCAAAGCCGCCTTCCACCCCGCCGTACTGGCGGTTGGCCACCAGTGTGGGCTGGCCGGCGGGCGTGCGCGCCATGCCGGCCTTGCAGCTGGCTGCGGCGCAGGGCGCAATCGCCTCGGCAAAGCCGCGCCAGATGCCGGCCACGGGCGTGAGCCCATTCGTGCCGCCAAACGCGATGACGGGGATGTCGATCTTCCTGGCCTGCGTCTGGTTCACGATGTCGGCCCGGCCGCGCCCGCCCTGGCTGGTGGGCAGCGACAGGGCGCTGGTATCCAGCCCCAGGTTGGCGCCGCCGCTGCCTTCGGCATTGGCGAGCAGCAGGCCCGAGCTGGGGTAGTACCAGTCGCTGTAGGTGGTGTTGCCCACAAACAGCGCGCGCGACATGCGCTTGAGGTTGGTGGGCTCCACCTCCTTGCCCCAGGCGGGCGGGTTGGCCACCAGCGTGGCCGGCTGCGGGCCAAAGTCGCGCAAGGCCGATGGCGGCAGCGGGTCCGTATTGTCCAGCCAGGTGCGCAGGCCATCGGCACGCGCAGGGCCCAGGGCGCCCATCGATACGGAATAGAACACCGTGCGCTGCAGGTTGTCGTCGTCCATGAAAGTGCCGATGGCCGCGCCCGCCGTCACGGCAAAGTCGCGCTTGGTGAAGTCCGCCACGCGGTTGTACACGTTGTTGCCCGCCACCCCCCCCTGGTCTGCCTGCAGCAACGCCTGCGTGCCGTTGATGGTGCCCTCAAAGGCCATCTGCATGCCTGCGATCTCGGTCGATGCGCTCACACGCGGTGTGAGGCCAGGGCGCGACACAAAGCCCGGCTCCGTACCCGAGGCCACCGCCGCATACAGCCCGCCATCGGCCGCGCGCACCACCGCATCGAGCTGCGCCGCCGTGGCTGCAGCCGTTGCCAGCGCACCGCCGGGGCCCTCGAACAGCACCAGCCCCTTGAGCTTGGCGTAGCCCGGCTGCGCAGGCCCCGTGCCCGTGAGGTTGAAGTCCGTGGCCGCATAGCGCGCCACAAAGCCCGTGCCGGCCGAATGCCCGCCCAAAAACACATTGCCATCGCGCGCCACCGTGTGCGCTGCGCTTACCACCGCATCCAGGTCCAGCGAATGCACCTGCGGCGTCCAGTCCGCGAGGAAGGGGATCTCGCGGCTTTCGTGGAACACCGCGCGCCGCGCCAGTTGGGCCGGCAGCGGCAGCCCCAGCTCGCCGCCGTACAAATAATTCAGGCCCAGCGCCGCATCGCGTTCGCGCTCGGCAATCTGCAGACCCTCCATGTCCTGCAGCGCCACGGACCGGCGGTCCACCCCCCACACCTCCACCACCGCCTGGTGGTCGGCCCACATGCGGCGCACCAGGTTCTCGGCCAGGATGAGGTAGCTGTGCGACGCCGCCAGAGTGCCCGGCATGGCCACCAGCACCGCATCCACCGGCTTGCCCGCGTTGGCCGCCAGCCCGTAGCGCGTGTAGCGCACCCGGTTCAAATCCGGCCCCGCCGCGCCGAACTGCGTGGCCAGCTTGCTGCCCGCTGCCACCGTGATGCCTGCCGTGCCCGGCGTGCGCGCCGCCTTGGCGCGGCTGGCCAGCTCGTGCGTGCTGATGGTGAACTCGCCCGTGGTGCCACCACCGTCCACCAGCGCCTGCCCGCCACCGCCGCAGGCCGTGAGCGCAGCGGCCAGGGTCAGGCTCAGCAGAGTGCGGCGCAGGGGCACGCCGGTGTGGTTGTTGCCGATATCTCTTTTGTTCTTTTGCATGCTTGTCTCCTTGATGGTTGGGTGAAGTGGTGGGTAAAAAATGGGCGCAAGCTGGCGCTGCAGGTGCGTTGCCGGGGCAGCACACACGCGGGTTTGATCCGTTGCGGCGCAGTGCGCCGTGGGTGGGGAAAGGGGGCTCGCTCAGGCCGGGTAAGTGGTCACTTCAGTAGCCCGGCCTCCAGGTAGTCGAGGAATTCTTCTTGCTCTCGCGCTTCGTTGCCGGGCATGGAAAGTTCCATGGCGCCAAAGGGCGAGCGCCGCATGTAGCTGCGGTACGAGATGCCGTAGTACACGGCGTTCATGGTCAGCAGCAGCCGAAACTGGATCGTCTCGCGCCCCACGGCGGGCATCAGTGTTTGCAGCCGCGCCAAGGTCAGCTCCAGCGTGCGGCGGTGCAGGGCGGCCGATATTTCCTGCCCCTTTTCGCCATAGTCCCACCCCAGCCGCCCGATGAAGTTGACCGCATCGCGCCCCAGCGCTGGCTCGCTCAACATGGCGATCACGGGGCCAAAGGCTGCTTCCACCACGTCGCGCACGGTGTAGCCCGGCTGGTCGGCCAGCGCCTGCAGCCGAGCACAGGCCCGCGGCTCCAGCCATTGCTGCAGGAAGTTGGTGATCGCTTCGATCAACTCATCGCGCCCACCAAAGTGGTAGTGCAGTGCAGAAGGGTTCTGCGCCCCCGCCGCGATCACGATGCGCCGCAGCGACACGGCGTTCATCCCCTCGCGCGCCATGAGCTGCATGGCCTCTTCGATCAGGCGGGTACGGGTGGCCTGGGGGTCAGCGGGGGATATAGCCAAAGGGTCTGCTGGCGTGGCAAGGGCAGGCGTCATGGAGTGAATAATGCACTTGAATTAATTCATGTGCATTAGGGCTTGCCCTGAAGGAGCGTGCAGACCAGGGAGCCCACCGCGCTGGCGCTGTTGCCGGCACGCAAGAGGTGAACCGCCCGCTGACCGCCGACCGCAGGCCGCCGGTGGCCACGGCCTCGGCCTCGGCACCTTGACGACCTGGCGCGCACCCCGCTGCACCATGCCCTCCAGGGTAAGTGTCGAGGGGCATCGCAACGGCAATGGCTGATCCAGCAGGGCGCCAACGCCAACGTCCATCACGAATGCTTTGCATCGGGAGCCACCAGGCGTCGGGCGCTTCACTGGCCAAACGATCAGTGCATTTTCGGCATTTGTCATCTAGTTAGAGGACAGACATTCTTGGCAACCCTTCGTAACATCGCCCGCACGCCGTGGACGATCTGGCCGCGGCACATCCAGGGGAATTTATGAAGCTACAAAAAATCGGCCGGGCTGCGCTCCTGGCATTTGCAATGGGGGCTGCTGCAGCTTCTCTGGCGTCTGCAAATTCCATTTACTCCACCACAGACGGCCTTTTGTCGGCCTCGACCGTCAACATCCCGGGGGCCGGGGCGTTCAATGTCACCTTCCGTGGCAAACCGGGCGAGAAACTGCAGGTCGGTTCGGAATTGACCATTGCGGATTTTCGGGCGCTGACCGTCAATGACGCCCCCGGGCTGCCTGCCAGCTTTGCCAATTCCAGGCTGGTATTGCCGGCCCTGGCCATCGTCGGGGCAGACGGCATGCTGCTCTATTACGACCTGACCCTGATGCCCAAGGCCGGCAGCGCCTCCGTGTTCACGGTCACAGACATCGCAGACACCTCGGTGGGACGCAGCATTGCAGGCCCGCGTGGCCCGGCAGGCCCTCCCGGCCCTGCCGGGGCATCTGGCTCGTCAGGCGGGGGAGGCGTGGGCCCTGCAGGGCCGGCTGGACCCGCAGGAGCAGCGGGCCTTGCAGGGCCGACGGGTGCCACAGGCCCTGCCGGTCCCACGGGGGCGACAGGGCCGACAGGTCCCACCGGGCCGACAGGCGCATTCGCTGCAACCTACACCAGCCTGCAATTGTCAACTCCTTTCGTTGTCAGCGCGGGGACCAACACCATCGTCTTTCCGCCCACTTCGATCGGCATGACCAGTGACGGTACGAACACCACCATCACGGCAGCCGGCCATTACAGAATCGCCTACTCATTTCGAATGAGAATGAGCATTCCCGTTGGAACGGAGACCCATGTAGCGCGCAATGGCGTGCCATATACCTTCGCCAGCAACGGCAATCTCGGCGGCGATCCCACCACGCAACTGGATGGCGAAATGCTGAAGGACTTTGTCGTAGGAGACGTCATTTCATTGCAACTGATCCTGCCAACGCCACAAACGGTAGACCGCGTTAGATTCATCATTCAGCGGATCTTCTAACGAAAGCATTCATTCCAGCGCGCACGGGTCGGTTGCCCTAAAGAGCCCGCCGTCGCTCTTGCCAACGTACTGCCGCTTGCTCTGGACAACGGCACCCACCTGCACCATGCCGCCGAGGACGCTTGGATGAAGCCATCAGGCAGAAGCAGCCCTCTGCGAGTGGACGATTTCATCCGGCCAGAGCGCTCAAAGGCAATGGGGCGGTAGGTGGACACACGATTTCGGATGGTCAAGCTGGATTGATGCAGGCAGTTGTTTGACGCGCCTTCATGGATCAGATCATGAAATCACGATGACCTCCAGCAAGGGCCTCTTTTGCCGGCGTCCGAGAGATCGAGAACCTCAATTCACTTCAATGACCAGAGTCCAACCCGGCGCGCAAGAGCGCCTCTCGTGGGCGAGCACACGGGCGACGTTCTTTTATCCTTCGGATTCAACGACGGTGAAGTGCGTGCATTGATCGACCCGAACGCGGCCTTTCAACCCAGGCCAGACGCCAATTTCGGTGCGGCACCTCATCGGAGCTGGGGCAGCCACTGACGCGCGTTGACAAGACTCGATTGGATTGGCGGCCGCTGGTGAAATGAGCCTGCCGTGCGCTGGTATCGGTTGATTGTTGGCGGGCGAGTTCGGGGCGCAAAATGGCGCAGTTCTTGCGGTGCCGTTGGCTTGTGTTGGCCAGCATGGCACACAGCCGCTTTCCTTTCTCTCGCCAAGGTGTTTTCAATGCTCTTCAACCCGTCTTTCCACCCTGCGCGCTGGCTGTTGCTGGCCCTTGCTGCGCTGTCCATTTCCGGCTGCGCGACGTCGCCCTCTGCAACAACCAGCACCGCACCCATCCGCGTCAAGGTCTTCGTCGCCGCCATGTTCGAAATCGGCAAGAACACCGGCGACCGTGCGGGTGAGTTCCAGCACTGGTACGAGCGGTATTGGAAAGACGCCACCCCCATCACCGTGCCGGGGGCACTGGGCCCCGTGTACTGCAACGCCGACGGCGTGTGCGGCGCCGTGCTGGGCATGGGCAAGGTCAACTCGTCGTCGTCCATGCAGGCCATTCTGCTGAACCCGAAGTTTGATTTTGCGCAGGCGTACTACGTGATCTCCGGCGTGGCCGGCACGCCGCCGCAGCGGGGCACCATTGGCGACGTGAGCTGGGGCACCTGGCTGGTGGACTATGACCTGGGCCACCGCTGGGCGCCTGAGGAAAACAAGGCCGGCGAGCCCACCTTCATGCCGCGCAAGGGCTACGAGGAATACCGCCGCTTTCAGCTGAACCCCCTGCTGGTCGACTGGGCCATGAACCTCAGCGTCGACGTGCCGCTCAAGGACTCAGAAGGCGCCCGCGTCTATCGCCAGCGCTACCCCGACGAGGCCGCCCGCCGCGGCCCCAGCGTCATCACTGGCACCCACATGACCGGCGACACGTTTTTCCACGGCCCCGGCATGTCCAAGCAGGCCCAGTACATCGCCAAGCTCTACGGGGCCGATGACTACGTGATCACCGAAATGGAGGCCGCCGCCATTGCCCTGGTGGTCAAGCGCACCCACGGCACCGACCGCCTGATGAGCCTGCGCGGGGCGGTCAATTTTGACCAGGGCAACCCCAAGGAAACCACGCTGCAGCACCTGGACCCGGCGCCGGGCGAAACAGCTGGGGGCTTTGCGGAGACGGTGGAAAACGTGGCGCTGGTGGGCACGCGGGTGGTGGACCACATCGTGCGGAACTGGGGGCAGTGGCAGGGTGGGGTGCCGGCGCGGTAGGGCCTGATAGGTCCGTTTCTGTAAGCCCGAGTTTGCCTCTGGGCTGCAGGCATGAATGCCTGCGGTACATGCTGTGCTAACTTTGAGGGAAAGTCGACTTGCAGGACGGCACATGAATTGTTCGAATAGTCCGAATGCAAAGAGAAAAATTAAACAAAGGGAGATACCAGCTTGACCCAACCTTCGCTAGACACGAGTCGCCTTGACGTACTAATTCATCTCGATCAAGGAGACAGCACTAAAGCACTCCCCACCAATCAGCTGGTCCAGGTTAGGCACTATCAATCGCTTCGGCAGCAGATTACAAGCCACCTCGACAGCCTTTCGTCGACCGCAGAGCGGCCCAACAGGTACCCATTCGGCAGTGGCTGGACTCAGTTCATTGACGGTTCCCGGGGTGCGGGCAAGTCGACTTTCTTGAGTTCGGTCAAGCAAGCTCTAGATTCGGACGACGAAATCAAGGGCCGAATTGTGTTCTTCGATGTGATTGATCCCAGTCGGATTGAAGATGGCGAGATTCCCTTGCTTGTCATCTTGCAGGCACTTCGCAAGCATGTAGATTCCGCAATCAAAGGAAATCGCCGCCTAGATGATGACTTAGTTCGAGATGAATGGCGCCAAGCGTTCAGAGGAGTCGCTGGCGGCTTGAGCCTCTTCGCCAAAGACTTCCATCCCCTCAACGACCTGGATCCAGAGATATTCCTCGATTGGGGTTTGGAGCGCGCGAGCGACAGCATAAAGCTGAGAGAGGGGTTGCACCGTCTTTTCGATTTGGCCTGCCGCATCCTTGGGGTGAAGGCTCTCATTTTGGGCTTCGATGACGCAGATACGGACTCTACGCTCGCAGTTCCTCTGCTGGAATGCATTCGGAAGTACTTGGACACTCCGCGCGTGATGGTGCTGGTAACTGGTGACTTGGAACTCTACTCGCTTCTCATGCGGCAGCGCTTCGGCAAGACGGTCGCCGGCAGGCCTGAGGCTGCCCTCGATCTTCAGCGGCGTTCAGCGCAGGGGGATCGGTCGGCCCAATACCTTCGCATGATCGACCACTTGGAAGAGCAATACCTGCTCAAGCTCTTCCCTATCCGTCGACGCATGCACTTGCAACCCCTTTGGAATGTCATGTCTCATGACAAATGCCAAGTTACTCATCAAATTTGGGACGCGCAGTTTAGTGTGAAGGAGATGGTGGGCGCTCTGGTCAATCATGGCCTGCGTGTCAAGACCCAATCCGACATTGCCCTGTATACCGAGTTTCTACTCAAACAGCCGCTGCGAAGTGTGTTGCAGGTCATGGAACGGTGTGCACCACATCTCGGCAATTTGAAGTCCAAAAAATTAGACTCGTTGAATTGGTCCCCAGAGCTGACCCGTGAACTCAGCCGCTCGCTGCAGGCGCTTGCACTGACCAGTCTTTACAAGCACTCGATAGACACCGACGCCATTGGCGCCGGGGAGTTGCCTGCCTTGACCCAAGCGGTTTTCGACCTCTCGCTACAAGAAGGGGACCTAGACACAGCACCATATCTGCGGCCCATGTCAGGGGATCAGAGTATCAAAGCTTGTTTTGCGGCCCTCGCAGGAGAAGTGCCGAATTTCTGCGCCCAAAAGCCAGGGACGGCGCTTCGATATCTCTTGCGTGGGCCAGGCAGTGTATCCCTATATTCGTTAGCGAAACCTGACCTAATTGCGGGTGACTCATCGCGATCATTGGAGCCAGATGCTCGGTTCACCTCTTACATGGGCGTTGGCCGTGGAGAAGATAGCCTCGATTGGGCGCGGCGCGCCACCGCAGTTATCGCGCTGCCGTACAGCAAGAACTACAAAGGCAGTGTCGTACTTCCGGGAGTAGTCGGATTGCGAGGTAGTACTAAGGGGCGAACAGGGGAATTGGCTGCCAGCACCGTTATCAAAAAAATAGCCGCACCAAATCAACCTCTGCCTGTGTTTGCTCTGGGCATGCTTAAAGTTGTCAGTGACACAAGTTCGAGGACCTATGGGTCTATTTTTGCCATTCTTGGACTTGCTGAGAAATTGATTTCTGGGAGCCACCAAAATGACGATACGGCGCACACAGTATTTGCCCGAGCCTATCCGATGCTAACTGTTTCAGCGCCCAGTTGGTCCCTCAAAGGTAGTACGGAAGTCGAGGTGGATGAGAGCGAAAACGACAGCGATGATTCTGAAAATATTCAGAAAAGCCGTGAATTGCTCTGGGGTAAAGTTAAGAAATGGTTGGGCGATGTAAATGATCTATCCGAAACAACCTTACCATCTGCAATTTTTTTGGGCAAGGTCTGGACTAGAATTTATTTCAGCCTGCATAACGCTGCTCACGAATTAAAAAGTGCTAAATTCGGTACGCTGATGGAGATTTTTTCGCTCTGCATTATCAACGCATTTTTAGTGGAAGAGGCGGAGCATCATATGCCACGTTCTTCTGTCAGTCCAGTAGATGCATGGAGGATTGATAGAAATAATCCTCGAAAATCGGCAAAAAGTTTCATAGATAAAATGAACGCTGTGAAGCCTCAAAGGCAAGATTTCCCTTTTACTGCCATGATGGCGACATGTCCCCTACTTCTTGGATTGCTAGAAAAGGAAAAAGGATATGCCAATGCGCTGAAGCCAATGTTTCCAAAAGGCGTCTTAATTGGTGAAATAGAAGGCCTACTCTGTTCCGCCAGGGTATTTAATCTAATAGAAAAAGTCTCTATTCCGGGGGAGGCATCAACGGTCGGAAGGAGGACAAGTCGATCGAATTCGACCAATGCAGGAGTTAGCGATTCAGGCCCAGGTACCGAATCATGAGTGCCCAGGCTGCCTCTATCAGTTCGCTTCTCTCAACGCTGTTGTTGTCTGACCATCGGGTCTTGCGCCTGTCTTGGACGACGCCATTTGTAGAGCAACTGGACTGGGACAATTTGCGGGAGCCGGCCTATCTCGCCTACCAACCATGGGCTGCGCGCTTCCCGGATCATGTGTTTGATTCAGCATGGCGATTCCTTAAGGCGCAGCAGAAACCTCGTAGTTGCATTGTCCTTACCGCGCTTCAAGCCTTGATTGACGAATACTTGGTGTTGCGGCATGGCGAGGTACGCGTTCAAGGTAAGAATCTTGGCGCATGGCAGCAGGGTGTTGTCAGTCGACTCTCATCTGCGCCAATTCAGGCTTTCGCAGACGTAGTCTTTGGTGCAGGGCGGTATGGACCAACCAGATCATCCTCGGAGCATGATTGGCAAGAGGGGGCTACAGCTCCGTGGGGACGTCAAGTCATGCCTTTGCTGCGGTCCGAAGAAGCGTCGTTGGCCGACTACGTGGAGCGCGAGGGTTTGCACGAGACCCATCTGCATCTGAATGGGAGCACACATGCTGAGATTTGCTGGCTGCGCGCGATTCGTGACCAGCGGGCAGAAACCCGGGACTTTGTCGCTGCTTGGACCCGAAACGCGAATTCAGATCGAGTGCGTGAACTGGTGCGGCAGGCGAACCCAGAGTTGACGCCGCTGATATTTCAACAGCACCTGCGGGTTGCGGGCCGACTTCGCGCCTGGCTGGTCGCGGCCGCTGAGGACACAGTAGTTCCAGGTGCGCAACTGCCCGAGTGCTATCAAAGTTTAGATGGCTTGGCCGAGGATGAGTGGTCTATCGGGCTACGACTGACTACTCCATCATGGCGCCATATGCCTGATGTAACGGATGAACTTACTTGGATGGCTGGACTTCTTGCCCAACTTCGACAACGCCCTAGCGTTCAGTTGTCGCGGATGCTTCATGCCTATTTGCTTCTACAAAACGAGTATTACCGTTTGCTAGTCCAAAGCGAGGCTCAGTACGGCTTTGATCAGTTTCAGAAGTTCACCCTGACTGAACTCCGCGAGCCTGCTGAAAAGGATTACCGATCACGCTTTCATGCGATGCACGGGTCTCGCTCTACGACGAGCAAAGTCGGATACCTGGAGGGGCGTTTCGCGCCTAAGGGCGACCCTTTGAAGGCCTGTCGGATTTTTCACGCCATTCTAGGAGGATATCTAAATTATTTACGCGATGCTGGTGCCGCGAGTAGATAATCTAGTAGGATTCCCCGCTCTCTCTCAGCCCTGCTAAATGAGCTTGATCGATGTCTAGACATGCGGACTGGCACGCACCGCAGCATTCATCGGCTGACACTGGTTGCTCATTTCATTAAGCAGGATTGGCCTCCAAAGGAAAAGGAGAAGGCTGGACCGTACCGGCACTATCCTCTAGACGTTCAATTGCGCAGGGTTGCGGGTGTGCTGCTCTTAGTTCTTGCGCGTTGGCCCAAGCTGCAAACCTGGGTTCGGGGCGTGGATGCGGCCGCCAATGAGCTACACGCACCGCCAGATGTGTTCGCCCCGGTGTTCCGTGTATGCCATAGAGCTGGGCTGACGCGACGCACATATCATGCTGGCGAAGATTTTCGTCATCTGCTCTCTGGTATTGCCACCATGTGGGAAGCACTGGAGTTTCTGGACTTACAGGGCGGCGACCGAATTGGGCACGGCACCGCCATGGGAATCAATCCCCGCTTATGGCTTGGACGCATGCCCGCATCACTAACGCTGCCTCGCGGCGAATGGATGACTGGCGTGTTAGCTGCATGGCAATTGCTTCGTGACGTTCCAGAAATGCAAGCATGTGTGCATCGCCTCCAGCGTGAATTGGAGGACGTAGCACATAGGATCTTTCGGCGGACCGTGACCGTACCTGATCTGGAGCGCGCTATGGCGCTTCGTGATTTGAGCCGGCTTGACCTCATGCGCTACCGGATCAATACGGAGGATGCTCATCAAGAGCCTTTGAGCGAACATTGGCGTGAGGAGTTTGAAAGCGTCCGCTTTGCATGTGAGGAACAGCCGCAGGCCGTCAACCTACTCTGGGAGTGGTTGAGCGATCCTGATGTTCAGAAGCGAGCGAACGAGTTCATCTCCAAAGAGGCCGACTTCTTAGATGGCGAAAGTTATGTTCGGCTACAACAAGCACTGATGCAGCAAGTGGCGAAACGGGGCGTGCTCATAGAAACACTACCGTCCAGCAATGTCCGGATTAGCCAATACCACCACATTGACGAGCATCATTCGTTGCGCTGGATGCGTATCCCTGGCCATATCGAGGAGGGCGATCCAGAAATCATGGTTTGCCTAGGTTCCGATGATCCGGGGATTTTTGCTGCTGACATCGAAACAGAGTTCTACCTCCTTTATGCATCATTGCGAAAGAAGGGTCTCAGTGATTCAAATGCGCTTGAGCGCCTCCGCGTGTTAAACGAGCGCGGCAGAGTCTATCGATTTCACCACCCTGCGCTGCTGTGATTAACTCACCTGCTGCTTCTCCAACTTCCGCGCCAATGTCCTCCGGTGCATCCCCAGCCTCCGCGCAGTCTCCGAGATATTGAACCCCGTCTCCGCCAGCACCTCGTGAATGCGCTCCCACTCCAGCGTCTTGAGCGAGCTGGAGCGGTTGGTCACATCCACCTCGGTGTCCCCCGCCTTCAAACCAAACGCGGCCTCGATGTCGTCGGTGTTCGACGGCTTGGCCAGGTAGTGGCAGGCGCCCAGCTTCACGGCCTCCACGGCGGTGGCGATGCTGGCGAAGCCGGTGAGCACGACGATGAGCATGGCTTCGCTGGCGGCGTGCAGCTTTTGCACGCAGGCTAAACCGGATGCGTCGCCCTTGAGCTTCAAGTCCACCACGGCGTAGCCGGGGGTGTGCTGGGTGAGCAATGCCTCCACCTCGGGCAGGCTGGCGGCCTGGAGCACGCGGTAGCCGCGGCGCTCGAACGAGCGGGCCAGGGTGCGGGCAAAGGCCTCGTCGTCTTCGACGATGAGCAGCTGGGGCTTTTCCTTGGCATCCTTGGAGGATGGGTCTGCTGCGGGGCTGTTGCTGCTGCTGGCGGTGGTGATTTCGTCCATGGCGGTTGGGCTCGGGTTTTGTACTAGTACGAATTCAACTTTGACTGGCTACAAAAGCTGCTTGTTGGTCTGGTTGTCTAGCCAATCCAGCCAATCCAGCCAATCCATCCAGCGCACGCCAATCCGTGGCCATCACACCGGCCGGTGGCCGCGCGGCATCGCCACTGCTGCCAGGGGCAGGCGTATGCTCACTTCGGCCCCGCCCTCGGGGGCGCGGTTGCGGGCCGTGACGCTGCCGCCCAGGGTGCGCGCCACGTTGACCACCAGGTACAGGCCCAGGCCGCTGCCGGGGCGCTGCTTGGTGGACTGGTAGGGCTCGCCCAAGTGGTCCAGCATGCCGGGTGCAAAGCCGGGGCCTGCGTCGTTGACGGTGATACACAGGGCGGGCACTTCGGCCTTGTCGTCGCGGGTGATGAGCAGTTCCACCCACTGGGGCGAGGCGTCGCGTGCATTGTCCAGCACATTGAAAACCATCTGCTTCAACGTGGTGTCCGACACCATGGGCGTGTCGTCGCCAAAGTCGTTGCGGTACGAAAACGCGGGTATCGACCGCGTGGTGCGCCACTCTTCGGCCAGGGCGTCAACAAAGGTGCGCACGGTGGTCTGGGCCGACTCTTCGCCGCGCGCCTCGCCGGCCGACAGCAAGATGCCGCTGACGATGCTCTTGCAGCGCTGCACCTGGGTGCGCATTTCTTCGATGTCCTCGCGCAGCACTTCGTCGCCCATCAGCTCCTGGTCGTGCTGCCAGTCGCCCAAAATCACGGCCAGGGTGGACAGCGGTGTGCCCAGCTCGTGCGCGGCGCCCGATGCGAGCAGGCCCATGCGCACGATGTGCTCTTCTTCCACCCGGCGCCGGCGCGCGGCGGCCAGGCGGGCGTCGCGCTCGCGCAGGTTCAGGCTGATGCGGGTGATGAACACCACCACCAAAATCGCGTTGAGCACGAAGCACACCAAGAGGCCAATGACGTACAGGCTCGACAGGCCCTGGTGCAGGTCCTGCGGCAGCTCCAGCGGCAGGTGGTGGGTGGCCAGCACGCAAAAGCACACGGTGGTGATGACCACCATGCTCCAGATATAGGCACCGCGCAGCAAGATGGCGCCCAGCGCGATCTGCAGCAGGTACAAAAAGACAAAGGGGTTGCTGGTGCCGCCGCTCAAATACAGCTGGGTGGTGAGCACGGCCACGTCCACCAGCAGGGCCAGAAACAGCTCCACGTTGCGCACCTGCACCCCCGTGCGCAGGCGCAGCAGGCTGACCACGTTGAACACGGCCAGGCAGCCCACCACCATCAGCATCTGGTGCAGGGGGATGGTCAGGCGCAGGCTGTGGTGCGCCACCTCGATGGTGAAGACCTGGCCGATGACGGCCATCCAGCGCAGCTGAATAAGCTGCTGCAGGTTCTTGATGCCGGCGGCGGCATCGGCAGCGCGCGGGTTGCGCAAGAACTCGGCGCTCTTGGCGATGCGTAGAAGGGGCATGGCTTGAGTTTAGTACCCTGCTTGGGAGGCCCGGCGCCGCTCGTAGCGCACCACGAACCAGCCCGCGCCCAGCACCATCAGCGCCAGGCCGTACCAGGTGAGGGCGTACACCGCATGGCTGTTGGCAAAGCGGATGGTGGTGAGCCCCGCGCGCGGCCAGGTGGTGCCTGCCGTGGTGGCGGCGGTGCCGGCCACTTCCACCGCCTCGGCGGTCGGGTTTGTCACGCCGCGCGTGGGCAGGCCAGCGTCGATGAAGAAGGGCGCGGCGCGGGGCAACTGCAGCGCCTGGGCGATGGCCGCCACGTCGCGCGAGAACCAGCGCTGCTCGGCGGGATCGTTGCTGCGCAAGAAGCCGCCCTTGGGCTCGGTGATGCGGATGAGGCCCTGCACGGTGGCGGGGGCGGCGCTGTCCGACTTGCTGGCCCACTCTGCGCGCTGGTCTTGCGGGATGAAGCCGCGGTTGACCAGCACCTGGGTGCCGTCGGCCTGCTGCAGCGCGCTGATGACCCAGTAGCCCGAGCCCAGGGCGGTGACGGCCTGGGTGAGCACGGTCTTGCCGGGCAGCCAGTGGCCGGTGAGGGTGACAGGCAGGTATTCATGCCCCGCGGCGTTGATGCCGGGCCAGTCGCTGGCCGGGGGCAAGGCCACGGGGGCAGCGTGCACGCGCTGGTCCACGCGCTCGATGAGGTCGAGCTTCCACACCCGCCGCTGCACCTGCCAGGTGCCCAGGGCCACGAAGCCCAGGAAGAGGGCGATGCCCAGCACCAGCAGCACGGCGCGGCGCCAGCGACGGGAGGCTGGGCGGGCGTTGGTTGCGGACATCGGGAATTCCTTTGTTCAGTCGATTGCACGGCCCCAAAACGGCTGCGGCCGCTGTGGGCGGCCGCTTCGCAAGGGTTGGTGTGCGCCCCGCCCCGCATCGTCGTGGGGCGTCGGGGCGCTGCACCCATCAGGGGGTGTGGTGGCTTGCCGCCGCGCCGGCTTCGCTCTGGGTGGGCGGGGTGGGCGTGGGGTGGCCGGGCATCATGTTGGCGTTCATGTGGAACATGACCCAGAGCGTGCCGCTGATGGCAATGGCCACGAAGACCACGGTGAAGATGGTGGACAGCAGCGTCCAGCCGCCTTCGACCTTGCCGTTCATGTGCAGGAAGCAGACCATGTGCACCAGGATCTGCACCACCGCGAAGCCGCCGAGCACGAGGATGGCGGTGTTGCGGTCGGCGATGACCTTGGCCATGACCAGCCAGAACGGAATGGCGGTGAGGATGATGGACAGCACGAAGCCGACCATGTAGCCCGAGAAGGTGCTGTGCGGGCCCACGTCGCCATGGTGGTCGTCGTGGCCGTGATCGTCATGGCCGTGGCCGTCGTGGGCGTTGGCGGTGTGTTGTGCGGCGCTCATTTACAGCACTCCCATCAGGTACACGAAGGTGAAGACGCCGATCCAGACGACGTCCAAAAAGTGCCAGAACATCGACAGGCACATCAGGCGGCGCTTGTTCTCGTGGATCAGGCCATGCTTCTTGATCTGCACCATCAGCACCACCAGCCAGACGAGGCCAAAGGTGACGTGCAGGCCGTGGGTGCCGACCAGCGTGAAGAAGGCCGACAGAAAGGCGCTGCGCTGCGGGCCCGCGCCCTGGTGGATCAGGTGGTGGAACTCATACAGCTCCAGCCCCAGAAAGCACAGGCCGAACAGGCCGGTGATGGCCAGCCAGGCGAGCGTGCCGCCCACCTTGTTCTGCTGCTTTTGCAGCATGGCAAAGCCGAAGGTGATGGACGACAGCAGCAGGAAGGCGGTGTTGAGCGCCACCAGCGGCAGATCGAACAGCTGCGCGCCGGTGGGGCCGGCGGCGTAGCTGCGGCCCAGCACGCCGTAGGTGGCGAACAGCGCGGCAAAGATGAGGCAGTCGCTCATCAGGTAGAGCCAGAAACCGAGGGCGGTGCCGTTCTCGGGATGCGGCTCGTGCGCCAGGTGGTACTCGCGGCGCGCCAGCGTGGCGGCCGTGGGGCCGCCTTGCGTGATGGCGGCGGCGGCTTGGTTGTAGGTGATATCAGACATGGCTGGCACGCAGTTGTTGGGTACGCAGGTTCTCGGTCTCCGTCACTTGCGCGGCGGGGATGTAGAAGTCACGCTTGTAGTTGAACGTGTGGACGATGGCCACCAGCACCACGCCCGCAAACGACAGGCCGGCCAGCAGCCACATGTGCCAGATGAGGGCGAAGCCCAGCACCAGCGACAGCGCCGAGATGATCACGCCCGCGCCCGTGTTGGCAGGCATGTGGATGGGCGCAAAGCCGGTGAGCGGGCGCGCATAGGCGTGCTTCTTCATGTCCCACCAGGCATCGATCTCATACACCTTGGGGGTGAAGGCGAAGTTGTAGTCCGGCGGGGGCGACGAAGTGGCCCACTCCAGCGTGCGGGCGTCCCATGGGTCGCCGGTGTGGTCGCGCAGCTGTTCGCGCTTGAGGTAGCTCACCACGATCTGGATCAGCAGGCAGGCGATGCCCAGGGCGATCAGGCCGGCGCCGATGGCGGCGATGACGAACCAGATCTGCAGCGATTGGTCTTCGAAGTGGTTGGCACGGCGGGTGACGCCCATCAGGCCCAGGATGTACAGCGGCATGAAGGCCACGTAGAAGCCCACCACCCACAGCCAGAACGAGCACAGGCCCCAGAAGCGGTCGAGCTTGTAGCCAAAGGCCTTGGGGTACCAGTAGTTGATGCCGGCGAACAGGCCGAACAGCACGCCGCCGATGATCACGTTGTGGAAGTGGGCGATCAAAAACAGGCTGTTGTGCAGCACGAAGTCGGCCGGGGGCACGGCCAGCAGCACGCCGGTCATGCCGCCGATGGCGAAGGTGACCATGAAGGCCAGGGTCCACATCATGGGCAGCTCGAAGCGGATGCGGCCCTTGTACATGGTGAACAGCCAGTTGAAGATCTTCGCGCCCGTGGGGATCGAGATGATCATCGTGGTGATGCCGAAGAAGGTGTTCACGCTGGCGCCGGAGCCCATGGTGAAGAAGTGGTGCAGCCACACCAGGTACGACAGGATGGTGATCACCACCGTGGCGTACACCATGGAGGTGTAGCCGAACAGGCGCTTCTTGCAGAACGTGGCCACCACTTCGGAGAAGATGCCGAAGCAGGGCAGGATCAGGATGTAGACCTCAGGGTGGCCCCAGATCCAGATCAGGTTCACGTACAGCATGGCGTTGCCGCCCAGGTCGTTGGTGAAGAAGTTGGTGCCGGCATAGCGGTCCAGCGACATCAGCACCAGCGCTGCGGTGAGCACGGGGAAGGATGCGACGATGAGTGCGTTGGTGCACAGGGCCGTCCACGTGAAGATGGGCATGCGCATGAGGTTCATGCCGGGTGCGCGCATCTTGATGATGGTGACGATCAGGTTGATGCCCGAGAGCGTGGTGCCCACCCCGGCGATCTGCAGCGCCCAGATGTAGTAGTCAAGCCCCACCCCCGGGTTCTGCGCCCCCAGGTTCGACAATGCCAGCCAGCCTGCGGTGGAGAACTCGCCCAGGAACAGCGACACCATCACCAGGATGGCACCGGCGGTCGTCATCCAGAAGCTGAAGTTGTTGAGGAACGGGAAGGACACGTCGCGCGCTCCGATCTGCAGCGGCACGAGGTAGTTCATGAGGCCCGTGACCAGCGGCATGGCCACGAAGAAGATCATGATCACGCCGTGGGCGGTGAAGATCTGGTCGTAGTGGTGCGGCGGCAGGTAGCCCATGTTGTCGCCAAAGGCCATGGCCTGCTGCAGGCGCATCATGAGCGCGTCGGCAAAGCCGCGCAGCAGCATGACCACGCCCAGGATCATGTACATGATGCCGATCTTCTTGTGGTCGATGCTGCAGATCCAGTCGCGCCACAGGGTGCCCCACAGGCGGAACTTGGTGATGCCGGCCAGCACGGCCAGGCCACCGAGCACGACGCCGATGAAGGTGATCAGCACGATGGGCTCGTGCGCCATGGGAATGGAGTCCCAGGTGATTCGGCCCAGGGCCCAATGCGGTGGTGCGGTAACGGGTGAGGTGGACATGTTCGTCAGTCTCTTAGGCGCGGATCATTGGCGGGAAAGGGTGCGGTCGTAGACCGTGGCGTGGCGCGCTTCGAGGGCGGCCACGATCTGGCCGGCGTTGTCGACGGTGCACACGTCCTGGGGCAGGTTCAGGCCCATGGCCTTCATGTAGGCCTCGCCACCGCGCTCGTCGATGGTCATCATGTGGTGCATGCACATCTTGCCTTCTTCGACGCAGCGGTTGAGCACCTTGTCGTACAGGCCGTCTTCCACGCTGGCAAAGCGCTGCACGGGGTCGCGCTCGCTGGGCTTGACGAGGTTCAGGTAGGTGGTCTTGTCCAGCGCCTTGCCTTCGGTCTTGGCCTTGGCCACCCACTGCTCGAAGTCGCCCTGGCTCAGGCCGTGGAACTTGAAGGTCATGCCCGAGAAGCCCGAGCCGCTGTAGTGCGAGGCGATGCCGGGGTAGACGCCCGGCTTGTTGATCACGGCGTTCAGCTCGGTCTGCATGCCGGGCATGGCGTAGATCATGCCGGCGAGGTCTGCCACGTAGAACGAGTTCATCGTGGACGTGGCGGTGAGCTTGAACAGAATGGGGCGGTCCACCGGGGCGGCCAGCTCATTGACGGTGGCAATGCCCTGCTCGGGGTAGAAGAACAGCCATTTCCAGTCCATGGCGACCACCTGCACCACCAGGGGGGTGGCCTGGGCTTCGAGCGGCTTGGTGGCCGAGATGCGGTCCAGCGGGCGGTAGGGGTCGAGCTTGTGGGTGCCGATCCAGGTCAGCGCGCCCAGGGCGATGATGATCAAGAGGGGCACGGTCCAGATCACCAGCTCCAGCGTGGTGGAGTGGTGCCAGTCGGGGTCGTAGTCCGCTTCGGTGTTGGCGGTGTTGGACTGGCGGTACTTCCAGGCGAACCACAGCGTGAGCGCGATCACCGGGACGATGATGATCAGCATCAGCAAGGTGGCCTGCACGACCATGTGGCCTTGCTGCGAGGCGACGTCGCCTGCGGGGTTGAGGACGACGGCCTTGCTGCAGCCGGCGAGGCTGGTGGCTGTGGCCGCCAACGCAAGCCATGCCGGCCCGCGAAGTTGGGGAAGTTTGAACATGTGATGGGCCCAACAAAGGCGTTTAGGGGTAAACGCGAATGACAATTTGCCGCTCAATGTAATAGAGCAGGTAAATTTGTCCATTGGACATTTTGTCCAAGGTCAAGTTTTTGCCCCATTCCGGTGCCACTGACAACATGCCTTGACCCCGTCGTGAGCACACTATGGCATTTGTCCTGCAAGAGCTTCAGGGAAAGCGCACTTGCCCTCAATAGGGCCAGGGTGTAAAACGTAGGTGTATCTGTTACACAACAAGGAATTCCGTTCATGAGCAGTCCCGCCTCTGCTATCTACCCAGCGAATGGCTTTGAAGAAGGCCAAGACTCTCTTTCCCGCGCGGACACCCATGAAGACGTCACCCCCAGCGAAATCGCGGTGGGCGTGATCATCGGGCGCTCGTCCGAGTATTTCGACTTCTTCGTTTTCGGGATCGCCTGCGTGCTGGTGTTCCCGTCGTTCCTGTTCCCCTTCATGTCGCGCCTGGATGGCACGCTCGCCTCCTTTGCGCTGCTGGCCGTGGCCTTTGTGGTGCGGCCCATCGGTACGGCCATCTCCATGGCCATCCAGCGGCGCTGGGGGCGGGGCACCAAGCTGACCATTGCGCTCTTTCTCTTGGGAGTGTGCACGGTGGGCATGGCCTTTTTGCCGGGCTACAAGGACCTGGGCACCACGGCGATCGTGGCGCTGCTGATTCTGCGCATCGGCCAGGGCCTGGCGCTGGGCGGCTCTTGGGACGGCCTGCCGTCGCTGCTGGCGATGTCGGTGCCCAAGCACCGCCGCGGCTGGTACGCCATGATCGGCCAGCTGGGCGCGCCCGTGGGCTTTGTGCTCGCGGCCGGCCTGTTCGCCTATCTGTACGCCAACCTCACGGTGCAGGAGTTTCTGGCCTGGGGCTGGCGCTATCCGTTCTTCGTGGCCTTTGCCGTGAACGTGGTGGCCCTGTTCGCCCGCCTGCGCCTGGTGGTGGGGCAGTCGTACACCGAGCTGCTGCAGGACCGTGAGCTGCAGCCCGTGCCCGTGCACGAGGTGATGCGCGACGAGGGCGGCAACGTGCTGCTGGGTGCCTTTGCGGCGCTGGCCAGCTTTGCGCTGTTCCACCTGGTCACCGTGTTCCCGCTGTCGTGGATCACGCTGTACACCGACCAGCCCGTCACCCAGATCCTGGGCGTGCAGATCGTCGGCGCCTTCCTGGCGGCCGGGGCCATCATGGTTTCGGGCTGGCTTTCTGACCACTTGGGCCGGCGCAAGCTGCTGGGCGGCATGGCGGTGCTGATCGGGGTGTTCAGCTTCATGGCGCCGGTGCTGCTGAACAGCGGCGAAGTGGGCAGCACCATGTTCCTGCTGCTGGGCTTTGTGCTGCTGGGCCTGTCGTACGGCCAGGCCTCGGGCACGGTGACGGCCAATTTCTCGCCCAAGTACCGCTACACAGGCGCCGCCCTGTCGGCCGACCTGGCCTGGATCATCGGCGCCGCCTTTGCGCCGCTGGTGGCCCTGGGCCTGTCGGCCCAGTTCGGCCTGCTGGCCGTGACGGTGTACCTGCTGTCGGGCGTGGCTTGCACTTTGGGCGCCCTGAACCTGAACCGCCGCATGGAGCGGCGCGACCGATAAGAGCGGCTAACAAAACTCTTCTGGCGTCGTTGCTGCGTCTTGTCGTACTACCCGTACTGCCTGCGACGCACCGCCTGGCCAGAACCGGTTCGCTGAGTTTTGTTCTCCGCTCTCAGGTAGTTACATAAGAGAGAGCGAGGGGCGGGCCCACGGGAGGGCGGCCCCGCTGAGAAGCGATGCAAGAACCCGGTGGCTGCCTTGGCGGCCACCGGGTTTTTTGTTTTTCGGAACCTGTTTTTAGGACTCGCGGCCGATGATCTCGAAGAACGCCCGGATCAGGCGCATGTCCCGGCGCTCGGCCAGGCAGACCACGTGGGCATAGGTCTTGATCTGCGCGTCGCTGATGCGCACCGCGTGCAGGCCCGCGCCGGGCACGTATTCCACCTCGGACACCGCCGCCACGCCCAGGCCCTGCAGCACGGCCTCGCGGATGATCTCGCGGCTCGCCACCTCCATCACCACCGTGGGTTGCACGCCTGCTGCCTTGAGGGCCGACTCGATGGCCTTGCGCGTGGTGGAGCCCTGCTCGCGCAGGATCAGCTTTTCGCCCTGCAGCTCGGCCGTGCGGATGCTGCGCCGGCGCGCAAAGCGGTGGTTGGCGTTGCAGAAGATCACGATGGGGTGCTCGCTGTAGGGCACCGAGACGAAGCGCTTGTCCTTGAGCACCTGCGCCAGCACGCCCACGTCGGCCGAGTAGTCGAGCAGGCGGGTCAGCACGTCTTCGGAGTTGCCGGTGCCCACCGAGATGTTGATGTCCGGGTAGCGCTGGTTGAAGGCGGCCAGCATCTTCGTGACATGCGAGGGCCCCACGGCGGCCACGCGCAGGTGGCCCGAGCGCAGCTCGCCGGCATCGCGCAGCACCTGCACGGCCTCGTGCTCCAGCCCGAAGATCTGGCGCGACAGCTGCAACAGGCGCTCGCCGATCTCCGTGGGGCGGATGCGCCGGCCGGTGCGGTGGAACAGCTCCACCTGGTACAGCTCCTCCAGTTGCTTGACCTGGGTGGTCACCGTGGGCTGGCTCACGTGCAGGGCCTGCGCCGCGCGCGTGAAGCTGCCCTCCGTGGCCACGGCATGAAAGGATCGCAACTGTGTCAGGCGCATGACATTTTTCTCCGTGTTATCCCGGGCCAACTATAGATTGAATGAATGCAACGGTGAAAAAAGTTGAATTTGCAAGATAGTGGCACAGCGCCGACAGTAGTGCCATGCGTCTGGCCACCGCGAGGCATGCGCAAAAGAGGTTCACACCCAACCCGTAGGAGACAACGATGAAATTCACGCGCCGATCCCTGCTGGCCAGCACATCCATGCTGCTGGCTCCACCGCTCCTGGGGCTGGGAGCCTCCGCCCAGACGCCCAATGTCTTGAACGTGGGGCTGATTCCCTCGGAGGACTCGCGGGCCATGATCGCCAACAGCCAGGCGATGATGGACATGCTGTCCAAGTCGCTGGGCATGCCGGTCAAGCCCTTCGTGGCGGCCGACTACAACGGCGTGATCGAAGCCCTGCGCTCCAAGCGGCTCGACGTGGCCTACCTCGGCCCCTTCTCGTACGTGATGGGCACCACGGTGGCGCCCATCGAGGCCTTTGCCGTGGCCGAGACCAATAAGGCCGGGCGGGCCTTCTACCACGCGCTCATCGTGGCCCACAAGGACAGCGGGATCAAGACGGTGGCCGACCTCAAGGGCAAGACCTTCGCCTTCGTGGACCCAACCTCCACCTCGGGCCACCTGTTCCCCAAGGCCGGCCTGATGAAGGAGGGCTTCAACACTGACAAGGACTTCGGCCGGGTGATCTTCTCGGGCTCGCACGACTCGAACGCCGTGGCGGTGCAGAACAAGAAGATCGAGGCCGTGGCGATTGCCGACCGCATCCTGGACGCCGCCATCGCCAAGGGCCTGGCCAAGCGCGAGGATCTGGTGGTGGTGTGGAAGTCGGACCCGATCCCCGAATCACCCACGGTGTGGCGCAAGGACCTGGACCCCGCGCTCAAGAAGCGCGTGCAGGCCGCCTTCCTGGATGTGAAGGACATTCCGTGGTCGGACCAGGGCATGCTCAACGGCTTTCATCCCACGAACGACAAGGCCTACGACATCATCCGCGAAACGGCCAAAGTCCTGAACCTCGACCTGAGGGCCATGAAATGATCAAGATCCGTGGCCTGAACAAGCGCTATGGCGACTTCGATGCGCTCAAGGGCATCGACCTCGACGTGGCCCCCGGCGAGTTCCTGGTCGTGCTGGGCCCCTCGGGGGCCGGCAAGTCGACGCTGCTGCGCTGCATCAACCGCCTGGCCGAGCCCACGAGTGGCGAGGTCCACATCGACGGGCAACTGGCCCAGCCCGGCGGCGCGAGCCTGCGCGCGCTGCGCCGCCAGGTGGCCATGATCTTCCAGCACTACAACGTGGTGCCGCGCCTGTCGGTGCAGAAGAACGTGCTGACGGGCCGCATGGGTGCCATGCCTGCCGTGCTGTCGTGGCTGCAGTGGTTTCCGCGCAAGGACGTGGCGATTGCGCTGGAATGCCTGCGCCGCGTGGAGCTGCAGGACAAGGCCGAGCTGCGCACCGACACGCTCTCGGGCGGGCAAAAGCAGCGCGTGGGCATTGCCCGTGCGCTGGCGCAGCAGCCCAAGGTGATCCTGGCCGACGAGCCCGTGGCCAGCCTGGACCCCAAGACCTCGCGCACGGTGCTCAACTACCTCAAGCAGGCCAGCCGCGAGCTGGGCATCACCGTGGTGTGCAACCTGCACCAGATCGACTATGCACGAGAGTTCGGCGAACGCATCGTGGGCGTGTCGGGCGGGCGCATTGTCTATGACGGCGGGCCCGAGGGCCTGACGGACGAGGTGCTGCGAAAAATCTACCCCGGCCTGGACGAGGGCGATGCGCGCAGCCGCAGCGCCCCTTGCGTGGCGGCCACAGCCGCACCCGCGCTGCGCCAGCTGGAACTTGAGGAGGCAGGAGCATGAACATCGGTTCTTACACCTTTTTGGTAGCCCGGCCCAGCGGTGGCCTGGGCTGGTGGCCGCGCATCGGCATCGGCGCGCTGTTCGTCGGTGTGCTGTGGTGGGCGGCGCGCGGCGCACAGGTTAGCTTTGGCGAGCTGGGCAAGGGCCTGCCGTGGATCGGCGACTTCATGGGGCGCATGCTGCCACCCAACTGGGCGTTTCTGGACAAGCTGATCGTCCCGGCGATCGAAACCGTGCAGATCGCCGTGTGGGGCACCCTGCTGGCCGTGATCCTGGCGGTGCCGGTGTGCTTCTTTGCGGCGCGCAACCTCACGCCGAACGTGGTGGTCTACCAGCTCACGCGGCAGCTGTTCAACTTCACCCGCGGGGTCAACGAGATCATCCTGGCGCTGATCTTCGTGGCGGCCGTGGGGCTGGGACCGTTTCCGGGCGTGCTGGCCCTGGCGGTGCATGGTGCGGGCATGCTGGGCAAGTTCTTCGCCGAGTCCATCGAGGAGATCGACCAGGGGCCCATCGAGGCGCTGCGCTCCACCGGGGCCGGTGCCATACAGACCATCGTCTTTGCCGTGCTGCCCCAGGTGGTGACCGCATGGATCGCCGTGGTCCTCTACCGCTTCGAGACCAACCTGCGCCAGGCCACCGTGCTCGGCATGGTGGGCGCGGGCGGCATCGGCTTCGAACTGGTGGGCAGCATGAAGCTGTTCCAGTACCAGGACACCGCCACCTGCATCGCCGTGATCATCGCCATGGTGATGGTGGCCGACTATGTATCGACCCGGCTGCGTGCCTGGATTCAAAAAGGAGCCCGATGATGAATGCCGCTGTGATCGACTTCGTGCAGGCCAATGGCCGGCAGTACGCCCGGCCCGCCGCACCGGTGGTGGTGGTCTGCGTGGATGGCTGCGAGCCCGACTACCTGACCCAGGCCATCCAGGCCGGCGTCGCGCCCTACCTGGCGCGCATGCAGGCCCAGGGCGGCTCGCTGATCGGGGACTGCGTGGTGCCCAGCTTCACCAACCCGAACAACGTGTCCATCGTGACCGGCGTGCCGCCCTCGGTGCATGGCATCTGCGGCAACTACTTCTACGACGTGGCCGCCGACCGCGAGGTCATGATGAACGACCCCGAGTACCTGCGCGCCCCGACGCTGCTGGCCGCCTTTGCCGATGCCGGCGCGCTGGTGGCGGCGGTGACGGCCAAGGACAAGCTGCGCACCCTGCTCGGCCACGGCCTCAAGGGCATCTGCTTTTCGGCCGAGAAGGCCGACAAGGCCACGCTGGCCGAATGCGGCATCGAGAATGTGCTGGAGCTGGTGGGCAGGCCCGTGCCCTCGGTGTACAGCGCCGACCTCAGCGAGTTCGTCTTTGCGGCCGGCGTGCGCCTGATGGAGACCCGCCGGCCGGACCTGATGTACCTGTCGACCACCGACTACGTGCAGCACAAGTGCGCGCCCGGCACGCCGGAGGCCAATGCCTTCTACGCGATGATGGACGGCTACCTGCAGCAGCTCGATGCGCTCGGCGCGGTCATCGGCCTCACCGCCGACCATGGCATGAGCCCCAAGACCGATGCCGCCGGCAAGCCGCGCGTGGTCTACCTGCAGCAGGAGCTGGATGCACAGCTCGGTGCGGGCAGCACGCGGGTGATCCTGCCCATCACCGACCCCTACGTGGTACACCACGGCGCCTTGGGCTCGTTCGCGACCATCTACGTGAATGCCGGCGCCACGCTGGAGGGCGTGCGCAGTGCGCTGCTGGCCCTGCCGGGCGTGGAGGTGGTGCTGACACGCGAGGAAGCGGCGGCCCGCTTCGAGCTGGCGGGTGACCGCATTGGCGACCTGGTGGTGGTGTCGGACCACCTCACGGTGCTGGGCACCAGCGCGGCGCGGCACGACCTGAGCGGGCTGACCGTGCCCCTGCGCTCGCACGGCGGCATCTCCGAGCAGAAGGTGCCGCTCTTGTTCAACCGGCCATTGAGGGGTGTTGCCCCCGGCCGGCGGCTGCGCAATTTCGACGTGTTCGACCTCGCGCTGAACCACGCCTTTTCTTCCGTCTAGAGGTTCTTTCCATGCCACATGAATACTTCAACCCCGTGCGCAGCGTCTACGGGGCCGGGGCACTGTCGTCCCTGCCCGGGCTGCTGGCCGGCCGGCGCGCGCTGCTGGTCACCTTCCCCGAGGCCCGCCAGCTCGGCCTGGTGGCACGCATCGAGGCCTTGCTGGGCGACCAACTGGTGGGCGTGATCGACGATGTGCGGCCCAACCCCGACGTGGCCGAGCTCGCGGCGCTGTACGACGCCTTCTGGTCCGGCGGCAGTGCTGCGGCCGAGGTGATCATCGCCGTGGGCGGGGGCAGTGCCATCGATACCGCCAAGGCCTTGATGGTGGCCACGCCCAGCGGGCGCTTTGCCGAACTGGTGGCGCTGCTGGCGTCCGGGGCCAGCTTTACCCCGGCCCAGACCAAGACGCTGATCGCTGTGCCGACGACGGCCGGCACCGGCAGTGAGGTGACGCCCTGGGCCACCATATGGGACCGCGGGGCGCAGAAGAAATACTCGCTGCACCTGCCCGAGACCTGGCCCAGCATCGCGCTGATCGACCCCGAGCTCATGCTGTCGCTGCCCGCCTCGGTCACGCTGCAAAGCGGGCTGGATGCGCTGTCGCACGCGCTGGAGTCGATCTGGAACGTGAATGCCAACCCGGTGTCCGACACCTTTGCGGTGGCGGCGGTGCACGAGATCCTGGACGCGCTGCCGCAGCTGATGGAGCGCCTGGATGATGCGGCGCTGCGCGGGCGCATGGCGCTGGCGGCGCTGAAGGCCGGCATGGCGTTCTCGAACACGCGCACGGCGTTGGCGCATTCCATCTCCTACGAGATGACGCTGCGCTATGGGTTGCCGCACGGCATTGCTTGCAGCTTTCCGCTGCCCATGGTGCTGGAGCGCGCCATAGGCCAGAGCCCCGAGCGCGATGCGGTGCTGGAGCGCGCGCTGGGCCGCCTGGATGCTGCGCCCGGCCGGCTGGTGCGCTTCATCGAGACATTGGGCGTGAGGACGCGCTTTGCCGACTATGGCGTGAGCGACGACCAGGCGCAGCAGATGGTGGCGCACGCGCTGACCGGCGCACGCGGCAAGAACTTCATCGGAACGACCACGGTACCCTTCAAGGAGGCAGCATGAGTTGCATCATGGAAAGCGCGGATTTTCGCGCAGAGGCATTGCGCATCGGTGGCGTCAAGGTGCGCACGGAGCGCAGCATCGACGTCGTCAACCCCTACAGCGGCGAGCGTGTGGGCACGGTGGCCATGGCCAGCGTGGAGGACGTGCGCCGGGCGATGGACATCGCCCACGCCTATGTGCCCACGCTGTCGCGCTACGAGCGCTCGGCCATCCTGAACCGTGCGGCGGCGCTGCTGCGCGAGCGCACCGACGAGGCATCGAGCATCATCACCGCCGAGTCGGGCCTGTGCAAGAAGGACAGCACCTACGAGATCGGGCGTGTGGCCGACGTGCTGAACTTCGGCGCCAACGAAGCCTTGCGCGACGATGGGCAGGTGTTCTCGTGCGACCTCACGCCGCACGGCAAGAAGCGCAAGGTGATCACCACGCGCGAGCCGCTGCTGGGCGTGATCACCGCCATCACGCCCTTCAACCACCCCATGAACCAGGTGGCGCACAAGGTGGTGCCCGCCGTGGCCACGAACAACCGCATGGTGCTCAAGCCCTCGGAGAAGGTGCCCCTGTCGGCCTACTATTTTGCGGACCTGCTGTACGAGGCCGGCCTGCCGGTGGAGATGCTGCAGGTGGTGACCGGCGACCCGCGCGAGATTGCCGACGAGCTGCTGACCCACCGCCATGTCGACCTGGTCACCTTCACCGGCGGGGTGGCCATCGGCAAGTACATTGCGTCGAAGGCCGGCTACCGGCGCATGGTGCTGGAGCTCGGTGGCAACGATCCGCTGATCGTGATGGACGATGCCGACCTGGACAAGGCCAGCGATCTGGCGGTGCAGGGCTCGTACAAGAACTCGGGCCAGCGCTGCACGGCGGTCAAGCGCATGCTGGTGCACGAGAAGGTGGCGGCCGAGTTCACCGAGCGCGTGGTGGCCAAGACCTGGGCATGGCGCTACGGCGACCCCATGGACAAGGCCAACGAGATGGGTACGGTGATAGACGAAGCCGCAGCCCGCCACTTCGAGAAGGTGGTGAACGAGGCCATCGCCCAGGGCGCACGCCTGCTGGTGGGCAATGTGCGCGAGGGCGCGCTGTACTCGCCCACGGTGCTGGACCGGGTGCGCCCGGAGATGACCGTGGTGCGCGAGGAGACCTTCGGCCCCGTGTCGCCCATCATCACCTTCAAGGACATCGACGAGGCGATCCGCATCTCCAACGGCACGGCGTTCGGCCTGTCGTCGGGCATCTGCACCAACCGCATGGACGATATAACCCGCTTTGCCAAGGAGCTGCAGGTGGGCACCGTGAACCTCTGGGAGGTGCCCGGCTACCGCATCGAGCTGACCCCGTTCGGCGGCATCAAGGATTCGGGCCTGGGCTACAAGGAAGGGGTGCAGGAGGCGATCAAGTCGTTCACCAACTGCAAGGCGTTTACCTTGCCGTGGTGAGGGGGTGCCGGGCCGGTGTCGGAAGGTTCGGTGGCTGCCTGTGGGAGCTACCGGTCGCTATATGGCAGGAGCTGGCAGCTAGGCGCACCGCACTGATGGACGTGATCGACCTCGGACCGATGCACCGATCCGCACCTGCGTCACTGGGCAGCGCTTTCCGTGCGCCGGGCAATCTCGGTAGTGCCGGGCAAGGTGCCGCCCATGGACGCGAGCCGCTTGGCGGCTTGCACGCGCACAAAGGTCTTCATCGCCTCCCGGATGAGTTCGGCCTTGTCCATCCCGGGTTCTGCAACCTGCAGCGCTTCCTCGTACAGGGCGTCATCGATCGTCACGGTCATTCGCATGCTGGTTCCTTTGAACCGCCATTTTGATGTGATTTTGCGTAAAAATTGCATCAGCACAGAACGCAAACCTGTGAGGCCGCATACCAATGGAACTCCTTGGGCGTCGACCAGTACCTTGACTTCGACCCTGCTCACCAGTGCGCTGGAACGCGGCCGGGATAGGTCGGGGCCTGTCAATCCTGCGGTCTGAACCCGATGGTCAGCGAGGGCGGCACGCGCCCGTCCACGTCGCGCGGCAGGGTTTCGGTCTTGTCCAGGGCGCGCAGCACGGCATCGTCCCAGGCCTTGTTGCCGCTGGACTGCACCAGGCGCTTGCCGACGATGGTGCCGTCGGGCGCCAGGCGCACTTCGACCTCGGCGCGCGGGTTGCCCGAGATCGCGTCGGGGTAGACGATGTTGGGCTTGACCTTGGCGGCCACGCGGCCGCCGTAGCCGCCCGAGGGGCCTGCGTCGCGTTGCGCGGTGCCCGTGGATTTTTCGTTGCCCTCGGAGCCCGCCAGCCCCTGCATGCGGCGCAGGTTGGCTTCGCGCTGGGCGGCGAGCTGCTTGGCTTCGGCCTCGGCGCGCTGTTTCTTCGCTGCGGCCTCCTTGGCTTCCTTCGCGTCCTTGGCGTCTTCGGCCTTGCGCTTTTCTTCGGCGAGCAGCTTCTTTTGCCTTTCCTGCTCGGCGGCCTTTTTCTGCTCGGCGAGCTTTTCCTTCTTTTCTTTTTCGAGGCGCTCTTCGCGCTCGTCTTCCTTGCGCTCACGCTCGCGCTTTTCGCGTTCGAGCTTCTCGGCGCGGGCTTTTTTCTCCTGCTCCAGGCGCTTTTTCTCGCGCTCGATGGCGATGTCGGCCTCGCGCGTATCGGGCTCCACGGCGCGCGGTGGCGGTGGGGGAGGAGGAGGGGGCACTGGCGCGGGCCGGGGCGGCTCGGGCGGCGGTGGCACGGGGGGCGTTGGCGGGGTCGGGGGTGTCGGCGGCGTGACCTCAGGGGGCGCCGCCTGTTGGGGCACGGCGGCCCACAGTTCGGCCTGCACGGCGGGCTGGTCGGAGCTGGCCTTCCAGTTGACGCCCCAGGTGAGTGCGCCGATCAGCGCCAGGTGCACCAGCACCGCCAGCGAGATGGCTCGCAGGCGGGCAGGGGGTGCGGGGGGCGCAAATTGGTCGCGGTCGTCTTGGGCGTGCATGGAGGGAGTAGAGCGTGTACGTCGTCTTCGGTTCAGTCAATCAAGGAAGGCGGGGCACTTCGGCTTCAGCCGCCCTGTTTGACGGAGAGACCTACGCGCTGCACACCGGCTTTCTGCAGTTCGGACATGGCCTTGACCACGTTGTCGTATACAACGCCCTTGTCGGCCGTAATGATGACAGCCGTCTCTTTTGTCTGGTCTTTCTGCCAGCGCAGCGCGGCTTCGCCGATCTCGCGCTGGCTCATGCTGCGGGTGGCCTCGGGGGTCTTGAGCTGCAGCGAGCCGTCCTTGTTGACGATGACCTGCGCCACCACCTTGGGCAGGTTCTTGCCCTTGCCCACGCTGGGCACGTCGACCATGCCGGGGGTGAGCATGGGGGCCGTCACCATGAAGATGATGAGCAGCACCAGCATCACGTCGATGAACGGGACCATGTTGATCTCGTTGATGGTGCGGCGGCCTCGGCCGCGGGATGCCATGGCGGGCATGGTGTCAGTGCCCCGATGCCGAGACGGGTTGCTGCGCGCCCAGGTTGCGCTGCAGGATGTTGGAGAACTCTTCGATGAAGGTCTCCTGGTGCGTGGCCACGCGGTCGATGTCGCGGGCGAAGCGGTTGTAGGCGATGACGGCCGGGATGGCGGCGAACAGGCCGATGGCAGTGGCCACCAGCGCCTCGGCAATGCCGGGGGCCACGGTGGCCAGGGTCACCTGCTCCATGCCGGCGAAGCCGGTGAAGGCGTGCATGATGCCCCACACCGTGCCGAACAGGCCCACATAGGGCGACACCGAGCCCACGGTGGCCAGGAAGGACAGGCTGGACTCGACCACGTCCATTTCGCGCTGGAAGCTGGCGCGCATGGCGCGGCGCGCGCCGTCCATCAGGGTGCCGGCATCGGTGATGCGGCGCTCGCGCAGTTTCTGGTACTCGCGCATGCCGCTGGCGAAGATGCGTTCCATGGGGCCGGCGTTCTTGGCGTTCTGGGCGGCGCTGGCGAACAGGTCGTTCAGGCTGGTGCCGGACCAGAAGTCGCGCTCGAAATCGTCGTTGAGCGACTTGATGCGCTTGAGCGCGAACAGCTTGCGAAAGATGGCGGCCCAGCTGGCGACGGAGACGACCAGCAGCAGCAGCATGACGAGTTGCACCACCCAGCTGGCCTGCAGCACCAGGCTGAGGATGGACATGTTTTGGGAATTCATGGTGTTGTTGAGAGTTGTTCCAGAAGGGTGCTCGGTATTCTCGCGGGCCGCAGGGTGGCGGCGTCCACCCAGCCGATGCGGATGGTGCCTTCGCTGAGCAGTGCGGGCGGGTTTTCGGTCATGTCTTGCTCCGGTTTCAGGAGCGCTTGCTGCAGTATTGTCAACGATGCGCGGCCGGCCTCTTGCAGCTGGGCGGTAACAATGAGTTCATCGTCGAGCCTTGCAGGTCGCAGGTAACGTACCTGGCTGTGGGTTACGACAAACATGCCGCCGGTTTGTTCCCTGAGCGCTTGTTGGCCGATGCCGAGGGAGCGGAGCCATTCGGTGCGGGCGCGTTCGAAGAACTTGAGGTAGTTGGCGTAGAAGACTATGCCTCCTGCATCGGTGTCCTCCCAATAAATTCGGATTGGGAATTCAAAGGCCATTTGCTTGCCTCTTGTGTTGTGGTTGCTGTGTGCTTTGGTTGAGGGCGGAGGCCGGGGTGTGCGCCCGGCGGCGCAGTAACTTTCTCTTGCGTCGCCAAGAGAAAGTCACCAAAGAGAAGGCGACCCCCAGTCTGCGTCCCCCTTTCGCCCTGTCGGGCGAACGGGGGCAACCTGCGATGCTCGGTCCTGGGGTGGTGCCGATGAACTCGCTGCGTTCCCCCTGCGGGTGAACTCCGCTCAAACAGCATCGGCAAGCTAGAGCACGAAGTGCGTGTGTCCTGCGGCACACGCACCCACCCCAGCCCCTGCGCTTCTCGGCGCAGCCAGCAGGGGTGGGGAGCGGGGACAAAGACGGCTGCTGCTGCGCAGCTGCGCCGGGTGTCGGGTACGCGCTACGCGCTGCCGACGCCGAAGCGCAGCGATGGCGGAATGGGGCCGAGCGAAGCAATGGCCCGAGTGGAGCCCGCTCCCACCCCCTTCTGACCGTGCCGAGAAGCGCAGGGCCTGGGGTGAGCGCGTGCCGAAGGACACGCGCATCGTTGTCTGGCTTGCCGCAGCTGTTTGAGCGGAGTTCGAAGAACGCAGCGAGTTCTGCGGCACACCCCAGGCCCGAGCATCGCAGGCTGCCCCAGTCGCCCGCCAGGGCGAATGGGGACACGGGCAGCGGGGTCGCCTTTCTTTTGGGTACTTTTCTTTGGCGAAGCAAAGAACAAGTACCTCGGCCGCCGGGCCGAGACCCGGCCTCCGCCTTCAGCAAATAAGCAGAAGCAACCACCGTTAAAGTCACCCGAGCAGACTACGCAACCGAGCAACAGACTCCTCCAACTGCGCCATCGAATTCGCAGTAGAGAACCGCACAAACCTCTCAGTCTCCGCAGTCCCGAAGTC
The DNA here is from genome assembly GCF_964253575.1 of Acidovorax sp. LjRoot118. Taxonomy (NCBI): domain Bacteria; kingdom Pseudomonadati; phylum Pseudomonadota; class Betaproteobacteria; order Burkholderiales; family Comamonadaceae; genus Acidovorax; species Acidovorax sp. LjRoot118. The sequence continues at coordinate 4,260,731 of NZ_CAXURB020000001.1, read as the reverse complement.
CCGCCCAGGCGTCACCGCCACGTGCGCCCGCTTCATCACCTCAAACGCAAAATCCCAACTCCCATTCACACCCAGCCGCAAAGCAGCCTCGGAGCAATCCGCCCAGGCATAGAACGCGCCATCGGGCATGACAGGAACCGACAGCCCCATGGACTGCAAGGCGGGAATGAAGAAATCGCGCCGCGCCTTGAACTCCGCCCGCCGCCGCTCGTACTCTGCAATGCTCTCGGCCTCGAAGCAGGCCAGCGCCGCATGCTGCGACACCGTGCTCGCGCAGATGAACAGATTCTGCGCCAGGCGCTCGACCACGGGCACCATGGCCTCGGGCACCACCATCCAGCCCAGGCGCCAGCCGGTCATGTTGAAGTACTTGCTGAAGCTGTTGATGCTGACGATCTGGTCGTCGATGGCCAGCGCCGTGTGGCCGAATTCTTCTTCGTACGACAGGCCCAGATAGATCTCGTCGATCAGCGTGATGCCGTCGTGCCCGCGCACCACGTCGTGGATGCGGCGCAGCTCATCGGGCGCGATGGACGTGCCCGTGGGGTTCGATGGCGAGGCCAGCAGCACGCCGCGGGTCTTGTCGGTCCAGGCGGCGCGCACCTTCTCGGCGCTGAGCTGGTAGCGCTCGGCCGCGGTGGTGGGCACGAGCACGGCCTTGCCGTCTGCGGCGCTCACGAAGTGGCGGTTGCAGGGGTAGCTCGGGTCGGGCATGAGGATCTCGTCGCCCGACTCGATGAGTGCCAGGCAGGCCAGTTGCAGCGCGGCCGATGCGCCGGCCGTGACCACGATGCGCCGGGCCGGCACGTTCACGCCGAAGCGCTGCGCATACCAGGCGCTGATGCGCTCGCGCAAGGGCTCCAGGCCCAGTGCATTGGTGTACTGGGTGGCGCCGTCGCGCACGGCGCGGGCGGCGGCCTCCTGCACCAGGGGCGGGGCGGTGAAGTCGGGCTCGCCGATGTTCAAAAAGATCATCGGCTCGCGCGTGCCGGCCACTTCGCGTGCCATGGCCTGCGCGGCCTTGGCCACTTCCATCACGTAAAACGGTTCGATGCGCTCGGCGCGGGAGGAGAACTTCATGGGCATGGGTCCTGGTCCTGCCGGCGGGGCAGGGGGTGGCTGGCGCGGGGGAGAAGGGGGGGAGGGGCCGCGGGCTGCGCACCATGGCGGCGGCCCGGAGCAGGCAGGGGGCTGTCAGCCCTCTGCGCTGTCGTCGGCTGCTGCGGCGGCTTCAGGTGCCGATGCTGCGGCAGGCGCCGTGGTGGCGCCCGAGGCCTTGTCGGCCGCGACTTCTGCCGCGCGCAGGCGCGGGGCCAGGCCGTTGAGCACGGCGTTCACGTACTTGTGGCCGTCAGTGCCGCCAAACTCCTTGGCCAGCTCGATGCACTCGTTGAGCACCACGCGCCATGGCACATCCAGGCAGTGCTGGAACTCGTACACGCCGATCCACATCACGGCATGCTCGATGGGCGAGATCTCGGCCATCTTGCGGTCCAGCAACGGGGTGATCAGTTCGTCCATCTCGGCGGCCAGCTTGATGGAGCCGTGCAGCAGCGCGTCGTAGTGCACCGAGTCGGCCTTGTGAAAGCCTGCCAGGTCGCGCGTGAAGGCGTCGATGGCCTCGGGCGCATTGCCGCCCACCAGGTGCTGGTACAGCGCCTGCAGCGCGAACTCGCGTGCACGGCTGCGGTTGGACTTGGAGGCGGCCTTGCGCACGCCGGTGCTCTTGAGGCCGGTGCGCGCCTGCTTGGGCGGGCGGGTCGAGGGGTGGCTGTTGCCGGCGGTGGTGGCGTCGTCGCTGTTGTGGTTGTTATCGCTCATGACAGGTCTTCCAGCAGGTTGGCCATCTCCACGGCGACGCGGGCGGCGTCCGTGCCTTTCTCGGTCTGGCGCGCAATCGCCTGCTCGAGGTTTTCGGTGGTGATGATGGCGTTGGCAATCGGGATCTGGTAGTCGAGCGACAGGCGCGTGACGCCCGCGCCCGATTCATTGGCCACCAGTTCGAAGTGGTAGGTCTCGCCGCGGATGATGCAGCCCAGGGCGATCAGCGCGTCGTACTCGTCGGCTTCGCACAGGGCCTGCAGGGCCACGGGCACTTCGAGGGCGCCGGGCACCAGCACGTGGGTGATGTGCTTTTCCTGCACGCCCAGGGCCAGCAGTTCAGCACGGCATGCCGCTGCCAGGGCATTGGTGATGCCCTCGTTGAAGCGGGCCTGCACGATGCCGATGTGCAGCTTCTTGCCGTCCAGCTTGTCCGCTGTTCCTTTTTCTGCGCCAAACATAGTGGTGATCCTGTTCTTTTACTCTTTGGGGATGAAGCCGGTGATTTCGAGGCCGTAGCCGGCCATGCTGGGCATGCGGCGGGGCTGGCCCATGAGTTGCATCTTGTGCACGCCGCACTCGCGCAGGATCTGCGCGCCCACACCGTAGGTGCGCAGGTCCATGCGGCCGCGCTCGGGCGCCTGGGCGGCGCGCGCCGTGCCTTCGAACTGTTCGAGCAGTTGCTCGGCCGTCTCGCCGCAATTGAGCAGCACGGCCACGCCCTTGCCCTGGGCTGCCAGGTACTGCAGGCTCGAATCGAGGCCCCAGGAGTGCATGGAGCGGTTCACTTCGAGCGCATCGAACACCGACAGCGGCTCGTGCACGCGCACGGGCACCACGTCGTCGGCGCCCCACTGGCCCTTGACCAGCGCCAGGTGCACGGCCTGGCTGGGTTGGTCGCGAAAGGCGTGCACGGTGAACTCGCCGGCGGCGGTCTGCAGCGTGCGCGTGCCGACCTTCTCAACCAGCGTCTCGTTGCGGCTGCGGTATTCGATCAGGTCGGCGATGGTGCCGATCTTCAGGCCGTGCTCGGCCGCGAAGAGCTGCAGATCGGGCAGGCGGGCCATGGTGCCGTCGTCCTTCATGATCTCGCAGATCACCGAGGCAGGGCTGCAGCCGGCCATCACGGCCAGGTCGCAGCCGGCTTCGGTGTGGCCGGCGCGCATGAGCACGCCGCCGTCCACCGCCTGCAGCGGGAAGATGTGGCCGGGCTGCACCAGGTCTTCTGCGCGTGCATTGGGCGCCACGGCGGCCTGCACGGTGCGCGAGCGATCGGCGGCAGAGATGCCGGTGGTCACGCCCTCGGCGGCTTCGATGGAGACGGTGAACGCCGTGGCGTGCTTGGTGCCATTGCGCGTGACCATGGGCGGCAGGCGCAGGCGCTCGCAGCGCTCGCGGCTCAGCGTCAGGCAGATCAGGCCGCGGCCGAAGCGGGCCATGAAGTTGATCGCCTCGGGCGTCACGTGGTCGGCGGCCAGCACCAGGTCGCCTTCGTTTTCACGGTCTTCTTCATCCACCAGGATGACGATGCGGCCGGCGCGCATCTCGGCCACGATGTCCTCGACGGGCGAGATCGGCACGGGGGTGAGGGGAGAGTTCATGGAAGGCTTGGGCTTTCTGTGGGGACGTCTGGCGAGTGTGCGCAGCGCAGGTTCCCGTGGCCGGAGGTCGCCATACGGCATACACCTCCAAGAAACCGCCCAAAGAACATGCGATGCGGCGCTGCCGCACGTCGAAGGGGCATATTGCCCCACAAGGCATGGATTTTAATGCACCCGGCAGCAGAGCGCATGCAGGAAGTCTTGCGCCGGGTCAGATCATGCTGCCCTGGATCACCACGTCTGACTCAGGGTAGGCCACGCAAGGCAGCACGCAACCTTCTGCCTTTTCCTCGGGCGACAGGCCGGGCCATTCGATGTCGTAGCGCACACGCCCCTCCACCAACTGCCCGATGCAGGTACGGCAGGTGCCGTTGCGGCAGGAGCTGGGCCAATCGATGCCGCCCTGCTCGATGGAGACGAGCAGGGGCTGCTCGGGCCAGGCATCGCACTGGGCACCATCGGGCTCGATGCGGGCGGTGAAGAAGGGGCTGGCGGGGTTCGTCATGGCGTATGCAGGTGTGCGTGCAGGTCAGGCGCTGGCGGGCGTGCGTTGCCACACCAGCAAGAGGTTGTTGGCGGGCAGGGCGTGGCGCTCGGCCAGTTGCAGGCCGGCGGCGGCGGCTTCGCGCTCCACATCGGCGCGGTTGCGGATGCCCCAGTCGGGGTTCTGTGCACGCAGGGTGGCGTCGAAGCCCTGGTTGCCCGGTGAGGTGGGCACGCCGTCTTCGATGTAGGGCCCGTAGGTGACCAGCCGGCCGCCCGGCGTCAGATGCCGCGCTGCACCCTGCATGAGGCCCGCACAGCAGGCCCAGGGGGCGATGTGCAGCATATTGGCGCAATAAATCAGGTCGAAGGGCTGGGCAAAGGGGGCCGCACCATCGGGCCAGGTGGCAGAGCGCACGTCCAGGCGCACGGCGGGGCGCACGTTGGTGGCGCCGGCCTGCAGGGCCCAGCCGGCGATGGCGAAGAACAGCTCGTCCTTCAGGTCCGTGGGCTGCCAGGTCCAGCCGGGCAGGGCGGAGCCGAAGAAGGCCACGTGCTGGCCCGTGCCGCTGGCGATCTCCAGCGCCGTGCCGGTGTCGGGAACCAGGCCGCGCAGCAAGGCCAGGATAGGCGCTTGGTTGCGTTCGGAAGCGGGACTGCAGGGGAGGGCGGGAGAGGTCATGGATGTGGACAAAGTACGGGGCGCGATGCTATCAAATTGAAAGCAAAGTGGGCTTGGCAGGGTCTTTGCCAGAGTGCCCAAATTTTCATCAATGCAGTGATATTCCTTGCAAATCAAGCACTTGGCGCGGCCATACAGGGCTTGTCCAAAGTTATCCCCATGATTGTCCAGTGCGGGCAGGGATAACCGGGCACCTTCTGCCTAAAAAATGAGCACTGCATTCATTTTCGTTGTGAATCAATGGCTTGGATCGCCCATACACGGCTTGCCCAAACTTATCCACATGATTGTCCAGCGCAGGCAGGGATAACCGCAGGTTTTGGCCTGCCGGTCGCTGCCCAAAAAATGGGCGGCGGGTGGGTTTTCGTTGTAGATCAAGCACTTGCATCGGCCATACACGGCTTGTCCTTAGTTATCCACACGATTGTCCAGTGCCATCAGGGATAACCCTGGGCAGGCGCCAGGCCAGGCTGCCCAAAAAACGGGCGGTGCAGTGATATCCCTTGTGAATCAATCACTTGGCATGGCCATACAGGGCTTGCCAAAACTTATCCACATGATTGTCCAGTGCGGGCAGGGATAACTGCCGCGTGCGTCAGGCCTCGATCTTCACGCCCTTCCAGAAGGCGACACGGCCGCGGATCTCGTCGGCCTCGGGCTTGGGATCGGCGTAGAACCAGGCGGCGTCGGTGTTCATTTCGCCGTTGACCAGCAGCGAGAGGTAGCTGGCCTGGCCCTTCCACGCGCAGGTGGTCTTGTGGTTGCTGAAGGTGACGTACTCGCGCTTGAGCGATGCGTCGGGGAAGTAGTGGTTGCCTTCGACCACCACGGTGTCGTCGCTTTCGGCAATGACCACGCCGTTCCAGGTTGCTTTCATGGGGAAATCCTTCGATAAGGGAAAGAGGGGGGGCGCAAGTGCCCGGCGTCCGTGCGGTTTGCGGGGGCGCCAGCTGCGATTTTGCCTGCACCGGGAGTGCCGTGCACTGCCAGTCGCGCGCGGTACCGCGTGGGTTCGCGATGTGGCTTAAAGTCGCTGCGGTTCCAACCGCCTTTTCAAAACCACCACAGGAGAACATTGACCATGGGTATCGATTTCAAGGGCCGTGTGGCCATCGTCACGGGCGCCGGTGGCGGCCTGGGCCGCCAGCATGCGCTGGCACTGGCGGCGCGCGGCGCCAAGGTGCTGGTCAATGACCTGGGCGGGGCGCTGGATGGCAAGGGCGGCTCGGTGGGCGCGGCGCAGGCCGTGGTCGACGAGATCATCGCCGCCGGCGGCGAGGCGATTGCCAACGGTGCCTCGGTCACCGACTATGCGGCTGTGCAGGCCATGGTGCAGCAGGCCATCGACGCCTGGGGCCGGGTCGACATTTTGGTGAACAACGCCGGCATCCTGCGCGACAAGTCGTTCAGCAAGATGGAGATGGACGACTTTCGCCTGGTGGTGGACGTGCACCTCATGGGCGCAGCCCACTGCTGCAAGGCGGTGTGGCCGCACATGGTGGCCCAGCAGTACGGGCGCATCGTGATGACGACCTCCTCCACCGGCCTGTACGGCAACTTCGGCCAGTCCAACTACGGCGCCGCCAAGCTGGCGCAGGTCGGGCTGATGCAGACCCTGGCCATCGAGGGCGCCAAGTACCACATCCACGTCAACGCCCTGGCGCCCACGGCCGCCACGCGCATGACCGAGGGCCTGATGCCGCAGGAGGTGCTCGACGTCCTGAAACCCGAGGCCGTGGTGCCCGCCATGCTGGTGCTGGCCCATGAAAGCGCGCCCACGCGCACCATCCTGTGCGCGGGCGCAGGCACCTTCGAGGCTGCGCACATCACGCTGACTCAGGGTATTCACCTAGGCATTGGCGCGGACACCCCTGAGCAACTGGCCGCACGCCTGTCGGAAGTGACCGAGCGCGCTGGCGAGCAAGTACCACAAAGCGGCGCAGCGCAGGGAACCAACGAGGTGAGCAAGGCCTTGGCGGCCAGGGTTTAAGCCAGGTCCACACGCGCAATCGTGCGCCGTGCTAAGTTCCGGGCCGACACGAGATCGGTAATAAAGATATGAGAACTTTGCAGGAACGACTGACCGCCTACCCCGCCGATGCCCTGGCAGGGATACGCCGCGGCATCGAAAAAGAGGGACTGCGCGTGCTGCCCAGCGGGGGGCTGGCCCTCACGCCGCACCCGGCGGCGCTGGGTTCGGCACTCACGCACCCCTTGATCACCACCGACTACAGCGAATCGCAGCTGGAGCTGATCACCGGTGCGCGCAAGGGCGTGGACGAGTGCCTTAACGAGCTGGCCGAGGTGCACCAGTTCGTGCACCGCGCGCTGCAGGCGCAGGGCGGCGAGCTGCTGTGGGCGTCGAGCATGCCCTGCGGCCTGCCCACCGACGAGACGATTCCCATCGGCCGCTACGGCAGCTCCAACGTGGGCCGGGCCAAGAGCGTCTACCGCATGGGCCTGGGCCACCGCTACGGCCGGCGCATGCAGGCCATTTCGGGCATCCACTACAACTGGTCGTTGCCCGGCGTGGGCAGCGATGACTACTTCGCGCTGATCCGCAATTTCCGCCGGCATGCCTTCGTGCTGCTGTACCTGTTTGGTGCATCGCCCGCGCTGTGCCCGTGCTTCGTGCAGGGGCGCGACCACCGGCTGCTGCCGCTGGGCGACAAGGGCCAGGCCATGTACCTGCCGCACGCCACCTCGCTGCGCATGGGGCGCCTGGGCTACCAGAGCGACGCCCAGGCCACGCTGGCCGTGAGCTACAACGGCCTGGCAGGCTACGCCAACTCGCTGCACGAGGCGCTGACCAAGCCCTACCCCGCCTACGAGACGGTGGGCGTGCGCAACCCGGGCGGCGACTACAACCAACTGGGCACCAGCCTGCTGCAGATCGAGAACGAGTTCTACGGCACCATCCGCCCCAAGCGCACCGTGCACACGGGCGAGCGCCCGCTGCATGCCCTGCGCGAGCGCGGCGTGGAATACGTCGAAGTGCGCCTGATGGACCTGGACCCCTTCGTGTCCGTGGGCATCACGGCGTCGACCATGCGCCTGCTGGACGTGTTTTTGCTGCACTGCCTGCTGTCCGACAGCCCGCCCGACACGCCCGAAGAGATTGCCGAGCTCCAGCAGAACCAGCACCTCACGGCCGAGCGCGGCCGCGAGCCCGGCCTGCTGCTGCACCGCGCCGGCCAGGCCGTGCCGCTGACCACCTGGGGCGCCGAGGTGCTGGCCGAGTGCGAGCCGCTGGCCGCCGCGCTCGATGCCACGCACGGCACCACGGACTACAGCGATGCCCTGCGCGACGCCCGGGCGCTGATGGAGGCGCCGGACCGCACGCCCTCGGCCCGCGTGCTGGCCAGCATCGTGCAGGACCACGAGAGCAATTTCGAGCGCTTTGCCTTCCAGCAATCGGCCAAGGCGCAGAACACGCTGCTGGCCCTGCCCTGGAGCGATGCGCAGCAGGCGCGCTACCTGGCGTTGGCCGACGAGTCCATCGCCGCGCAGAAGGCCATCGAGGCAGCGGATACGCTGCCGTTCGAGCCCTGGCTCGAACAGTACATGGCGGTCGAGGGGTTGGGCTGAGCTGATCCAGCGGCGGCTGCGGATCAGTCCTGCAGCCGCTGCAGCGCCGCCTGCACCCATCCAAATCCCACGTGCTCCTGCTCCAGCCGCAGGTTGGCTTGCAGCCGGTTGTCGCGCAAGTCGTCGTACAGGGCTGCTTCGGCCTCTGTCAGGCGTGGCAGGTTGCGCCGGGTGGGCTGGTTTTCCTGGCCCCACAGCGGCGCATGGGCCTGCAAGGTGGCCTTGTCCATGAGAAATGACTGGGCATGGGGCCATTGGTGGCGCAACTGGTCGAGTATGGCGAAACCGTGGGTATCGATGTCGCCCCAGTAGTGCAGGGGGCAGTGGGCCAGCCATTGCGCCTGCCGCAGCACGTCAAAACCATACCCGGCGCCAAAAACCACCAGGCTGCGCGGGTGCGCAGGCAAGGCCAGGAAGTTGGTTTCGTTCTCGGTCATGAACACGCGCGCGCCCGCCAGGGGCAACTGGGCGAAGGGCCCTGCGTCCAGGGTCACGTCCTGGCCCCATGGCCCTGCAAGCAGGGCGGGGTCCAGCAGGCGCAGGCGAATGCGCAAGGGTTTTCGCAGCAGGCCGTAGCGCTCCTCGAACAGGCCGGCCCCCGATGCACCCCGGTCGATGGCGTCCTCGGGCAGCGCCAGATCCAGCAGGTCGGCCAGCACCGCGCGGCGGGCTTCGACAAACTTGCTGTGCACGCCCGCCACATCGATCTGCCGTGCATAGACGCCGGGGCGGGGGTGCTGCTGCAGCCACTGCACCACGTCCAGCAGGCGCTGCCAGTCGTGCGTCAGCGCCAGCGCCTGCAGGGGGCGCTGCGCCAGCCATGGGAGCAACAGGGGCTGTTGTTGCCGGGTGGTTTCCACCAGGGCGTTGAAATGCGCCAGGTCGCGGCGCTTTCCCAGCCAGGCCATGGCGTCGTCCAGGCTGTCCACCCAGATCTGGTCTGGAACTTCGTTGGTGCCGAAAAGGCGGTGGCGAAAGCTGCGCATCTCCACGCGGCAATGGGGGAGCGCCCTGATTTGCGCCACCCACGCGCGCACACTGGCAAACTGGTCGGTGATGTCGCCCGAACTGGGGCCGCGCAGCGCCAGGCGGCGCGGGAAAAGCGGGGTGGGCTGCAAGGCGTCCGGCGCGGCGGGCACGGCGCTGGCCAGCAGGTCGCCGCGGTCCCAGAGCCTTTGGAGCTGCGCCAGCAGATCGTCGGGGCGGCTCCAGTTCATTCACCCGCCTCCGGGCGGGAGGCCCGATATTCCTCGATGGACAGGTTGCGCAGTTGCGAGGACCGGCCATCCGCGTTGTGCACGAAGCCCACGCTGGAGACGAAGGGTTCGATGGTGTGGATTTTCTGCAGCGGGGTGATCACCAGCAGCTGCAGTTGCAGCTGCGCGAACAGCTGCAGGCCGTACTGCGCGGATTCGTCCGAGCCCCGCCCGAAGGCCTCGTCGATCATGACGAAGTGGAACCGGGGCGAGCGCGCAGCGCCCCATTGCAGCCCGAACTGGTAGGCCAGGCTGGCCGCCAGGATGGTGTAGGCCAGCTTTTCCTTTTGCCCGCCGGACTTGCCGCCAGAGTCGGAGTAGTGCTCGTGCTCGCTGTCGTCCTCGCGCCAGCGCTCGCTGGCGGCAAAGACGAACCAGTTGCGCACGTCGGTGACCTTGGCGGCCCAGCGCCGGTCTGCCTCGCCCGTACCCTCCCGCCCCCGCAGGCGTTCGATGATGCGCTGCACCTGCAGAAACTTGGCCTCCGAATACTGCGCATCGTCCGAGCCCGTGATGCCGCCTTCGGTGCAGGCGCGCAGGTCGTTGCGAAAGTCGCGTATGTCCACGTCCGGCGCCGTCTGCGCCTCCAGGCGGATGGTGCGGCCGGGGTTGTAGTCGATCTGCGTGAGCGATGTGTTGATGCGGCCGATGCGGTCCAGAATTGTTCCCCGCTCCCTCTCCAGCATCGACAGGAACATGGCCACCTCATGGATGGTGTTCTCGTTGAGCAAGTTCTTGAACGTGGCCTCGAAGCGCGGCAGGTCATCGGCACGCAGGTTGTCCAGCATCGTCCGGTACTCGTGGCTGGCCTCGATGCTGGCGTCCACCTCCTGCGTTTCGAGGGGGTAGGTGTTCTTGTAGGCCGACATGTCGCGGATGATGCGTTCGCGCAGGCGCTTGAGCTGCAGATCCTCGGCATCGATCTTCTTTTGCAGCCAGTCGCGCAGGTCGCGCTCACGTGCGTCGCAGGACTCCAGTGTCAGGCGCTGGTCAAGCTGTGCCTGTGCGCGCAGCGCCTCCAGCTGCGCCGGCAGGTGCGCGTCGCCGGACAGCGGGTGCTCCGCCAGCAAGGCCTGGGTCTGGCTGCGCAGTGCCTGGGCGTCGGAGCGCCGCTGCTCGGTCCTGGCGCGGGCATCGCGCTGGTGGTCCATGTCGGCCTCGATCTTCTTCAGCTCTTGGAGCACCGCATCGCGCTGCTCTCCCAGGTGCCGCAGCAGGTCGGAGGCCGCGCGCAGGGCCAGCTGCTCGTGCTGCAGCCTGGCGATGTCGGCCACCAGCGGCTGCCAGTCCAGATCGCGAAAATCGGCATACACATCCAGCTGCGTGAGGTTGCGCATCTGCAGCTTCAGTGCCTGCTGCTCCAGCTGCCGCTGCGCAATGCGCTGGCCGACGTCGCCCAGCTGGTTTTCGAGCTGCCGGGCCTGGGCCTGCAGCGCGCTGACCTTGCCCGTGTTCTCCCAGCCCAGCACGTAGCGGCTGCGGTCATCCAGGCGGTGGCGGTCGTCCTTCTCATGGCGTTCGCCCCGGGACTTGATCTGCCCGGTGCGTGTCAGGGCGTGCGCTTCCCGGCGGAACTGTTCGGGCGTGGTGCAGCAGGCCACGTCGAACCGGTGTGCCAGCTCGCGCTCCAGCCAGTCGTAGAACGGTGTGTCGGGGTGGATCTGCAGCTTGTGGACCACGGACTCGCGGTGCAGCGCGGGCATGTCGCTGCGTTGCCCGGCGCGGATGCGGTAGTACACCAGCCGTCCCTTGAGGTGGGTGGCATCGACCCATTCGGACACGGCAGCGTAATGGCTGTCCGAGACCAGCAGCGACAGGCCGAAGCCGCCGAGCAGCCGCTCTGCCGCGCCTTCCCAGTCGCGCTCGGTTTCGTGCACCTGCAGCAGTTCGCCTGCGAACGGCAGCGCCCGCGCTGGCAGGCCCAGGGCCTCGCACAGCTGGTGGCGCAACGCGATGTGGTGGGCCGGAATGTTGTTGCGCCGGGCCTTCAGGCTGGCAATCTCGCCGAGCAGTTGCCCGTGGTTGCGTCGCCCTTCGGCCATGGCGACTTCATCCTCGATCTGGCTGTTCTGCAGGGCTGCTTCCCGGTCCTGGGCCAGTTGCTGCATGCCGGCCAGGCTTTGCCGCTGTGCCAGAAAGTCGGCGGCGCTGCCCATGCTCAGCAGGCCTGCGGCGCGTGCCAGCTCGTTGTAGCTGTCGGCCTTGGCCTTGCGCCGTTGCGCCTGGTCCTCTTTGTCGGCAATCTCCTGCGCCAGTTGCTCCAGCCGGTCGCCGCCGTTGTCCGCCATGCTGCGGCGCAACTCGCCCTCCAGGGCCTGCTTGGCCGAGCGCTGGCCTTGCAGGCGCTGAACCCGCCCGTCATGGCTCTCCCACTCGTCATCGAGGTTGGCAATGCGTTCTTCCAGCAGCACCAGCTTGTGCTGGGCAAACCAGGGCTTGAGTGCATCGCGGCATTCCCGCAGGCCCTCGCTGTGTGCGGTCTGCGCATCGTGGCGCCCGCAATCCTCCACCAGGGGAGTGAGCAGTTCCTCCTGCTTGTGCGCTTTGAGCACGGCGGCATGGGCGCGGCTCAGGTCATCGAAGTGGCCGATCAGTGCCGCAATGGGCGGTGCCATGTCGAATGGCTCCAGCATGTGGCTGCGCACGAACCCCGTCAGATTGCCCACGGACTTCATCGATACCGTCTGGTGGAAAAGCTCCAGCGCCTGCTCGTTGTCGATGCCAAAGCGCCGGCGAAACCAGGCGCTGTAGGGCGGAAAGCTCTCGTGCAGCGTGGCGCCCCTGGCGCGCAGCTTCTTGCGCAGGGCACCGATGTCGCTGCCAAAGTCGGAAAAATCGCTGGTGATGGACAGCGCGCTCTCGGCGCACACGAAAAAGCGCGCCGGCTGGCCGTGCGGCTCCTTCATCCAGAACACCTGCGCCAGTGTCACCGTGTGCCCATAGGCGGCGTTGTGGAACACCCCGAGGATGACGGAATACGTGCCGGTGTCGCGCAGCGCGACCGGCTTGGCGCTGCCGCTGGCCTCGTTGCGCTCGGACTTGTAGTGGCCCAGCACGTAGGACCGCAGGGACCGCTCTTTGCCCTGTGCGCCAGCGGCCTTGTTGTAGGCGATGCGCTGCGCCGGGACCAGCAGCGTGGTGATGGCGTCCACCAGCGTCGATTTGCCGGAGCCGATGTCTCCGGTGAGCAAGGCGTTCTTGCCGCCGGGGTGCAGGCTCCAGACGTGGCCATCGAAGGTGCCCCAGTTGAAGACCTCGAACCGCTGCAGCCGAACGCCTGGAGGCACGTCGCCGGCTTGCTCTGCGCTGTGCTGTGCGTGCAGGTCATTCATCGGAGGCCTCTGCCGCTTGCATGGGGGCACTTGCCAGCTGCGCCTGGTAGGCGGCCAGGCGCTCGTCGAATTCACCCAGCCACTGCGCATCCACGAAGGCCTTGAGGATGCGCCGCACCTCGTACACGGCGCTCTGGCCGCCGACGGGGCTTTTGTGGCGGCGCAGGAAGCCCAGTTCGACGACCTTGTTCAGGTGCGTGTCGATCTGGTCGATCAGGCGCGCTTCGTTGCTGTGCTGGGGCAGGAACACGCGCACCATCTCCACCAGCTCGTCGCGGGACAGAACCAGCCGGGTGTCCCCTCCCACGGCGTCGAACTCCAGCAGCTTCTTGCGCAGCAGCGCCAGCATGAGGCTGACCTGGAAGGTCAGCGGCCGGCGCGCCACCAGGCGGGGCACCGGGGCCGTGGGTTCTTCCGGCTCCGGGCGCGCCCGCAGGTAGGCAAAGCCCTCGGCCTCGTCGATGTGCAACGCCAACCCCAGAACACCCACGTAGTCGCGCACCCGCGCCTGCAGCCCCAGCAGGGCATGCCAGTAGTTGGCGTCGCCCTCCTGGTACATGACCCCCTTGAGCAGCGGGATCACCAGGGTGGAGAGGTCGTGCGTCGGCAGTGCGGGCGGGGCATCTTCTGCGTCTTCTTGCATGCTTATCTTACAAAAATGACCCGCGGCAGGCGTGCGCGCTTGAGTCTGGGCGGGTCGCCAGAGGCAGGGCCAGGCGCGGCGCTCCAGGTGATGGTTTCGGTGCTGGTCTCGTCCACGGCAGAGGCGAAGCTGCTGCTGGCCAGCTGCAGGTAGGCGATCAGTTCGGCCAGGCCGTGCTGCAGCGGGTGGGCCTGGCACAGGTCGCCCAAGGTGATCTGTCCCTGCCGCTGCAGGGCGCGGCGGATCTGCTGGGCCAGCTTCGCCTTGTCGATGACGATCTGCGAATACAGCGCGGCGTCGTCCATGTCGGCCTCTCCGGCCTGCAGGGCGATGCTGGCGATCAGGGTCTTGACGCCGGGGGCATGCAAGGGGCGTTCAAAAGGCAGGGCGATGTCGATGCCCGGGGTGTCCAGGTGCATCGCCGGGCCTTGCGGCGGTGCATCGCGCAACCGCAACGCATGCCCTTCGATGTTGCGCATCAGGTCCATGATGCGGCGATTTTCCAGCCAGGACTGGTCGTCCAGAAAGCGCCGCAGCTGCTGCGAAAGCAGGGCCACGGTGCGCTGGGTGTGCTCACCGGCTTCCATCCAGTCGTGGTGCACACGGCGCACCCGCATGTCGGGCTGCATGGCCGCCACGGCCTCCAGCTGCAAGACCTGCTCCAGCATCGCCGACAGCTCCTGCTGGCGCTGGCTGGACATCAGAAAATCCCAGAAGGCCCGGAAACTGCGGCCCTGGTCGGAGTCGGCAATGGCGTCGCGCTCGCCCAGAATGTCCTCCAGCAACGCGCCCCGCGAGCCCCGCCACAGGGTGATGCGCTCGCGCACCGTGCGGTCCAGCAGGCGAAAGTTCTGCTCCACCTCGCGAAAGTCCGCGAGCAGCTCGCGTGACAGCTGCGTGAACTGGGCAAACCGCTCCTTGACGGCCGTGTCGCCCAGCACCGGCAGGTTGCCGGAGAGCACGCGGGCTATTTCCGCATCGATTGCATCGCGCTGGCGCTGCAGATCCAGCAGGCGCACGTTCACATTGGTCTGCGTGCCGGTACTGATCTGGCGCAGCAGCTCGAACAGGGTGAGCAGCCGCGATTCCGTGCCCACGAAGCTGCGTTCGGTCAGCGTGCCCAGCCAGGCAATGGCTTTCTCGCTGGCCGGCGTCATGTCGAACACCGGGGCATCCGAGCCCGCGCGGTAGAACTTGCGCAGCCATCCCTTGTCCACGCCGGCCCAGTCGTTCAGGTACTCCATTGCCGTTCTGGGAAATGCCTGCTCCCCCAGCTGTTCGCGCAGCAGGTAGAGGTCGTCTTCGAGCGCTTCGCACAGGTCCGCCTGGGCGATGGTGCGCACATTGGGGGTGATGAAGACCCGGTGCAGGAAGCTGGCCACCAGTGCCACGTGGTCTGACCGCAGCAGCCGCCACGCCGGGTGGTTTTGCAGCAGCTGGTCTAGCTTGGCATGGTCCAGGGACATGGAGGGTGGAGATTGGCCAGGCGGTGGGGCAGGGTGGGAGGGGGCGGGCGACTTTTTCAGCCGCGCCTGCCATCTTAGGGTACGGCCGGGGTGTCTTCTGTGTTGCCTCTTTTGAGTGGTCCGGTGGTCTGGGCGTTGTCTGCGGCTTGGCTTTCGTGGTTGCTGCGTGCTGTGGTTGAAGGCGGAGGCCGGGTCTCGGCCCGGCGGCCGAGGCACTTGTTCTTTGCTTCGCCAAAGAGGGTGTAGAAGAAATAAATTATAATAGCGCTGCATTGACCAAGCAGGAGCAGCGCAATGGCAAAGACAGGCCGACCACCCGTGATCCCCCCTGGCGAGTACGCCACCTTGCGCGAGGTGGTCCGAGACAATCCGCAGGCGACGCTGCCCGAGTTGGCGCTGGCCTGGGCCGATCACATGGGCCGCAGCGCCCCTAGCACGGTGACTCTGCGCGCAGCACTGAAGGCTGCCGGCCTGCAGCGAGCGCGGCCCAAGTCGCAGCTGTCCCGCTCGCAGCCTGGTCAGCCTGGCACGCGCTACGGCTACACCGCCCGGCATCGGCCCGCCAGTCAATCCGGCAACGCCATTGCCGGTGCCCTGACCGATGCCGAATGGGCGCTGGCGCAGGACCTGTTCGAGCCCCAACCGGGCTCGCGTGGCAGACCGGCCACCTACTCGCGGCGTAGCGTTGTCGATGCCTGCTGCTATGTGCTGCGCACCGGCTCGTCCTGGCGCAACCTGCCGGTGCAGATCTATCCGCCCTGGCAGTCCGTGCAGAAGGCCTTCGTCAACTGGGCCCGCCAAGGCAAGTTCGAAGCGCTGCACGAGCGTCTGCGCCAGCAATGGCGCCAACGCCTGGAGCGCGCTGCGCAGCCCAGCGAGGCCATCATCGACTCGCAGTCCAACCGGGGCAGCCCTCAGGGTGGAACCTTGGGCTTCGATGCAGGCAAGAAGGTGCAGGGGCGCAAGCGCCATCTGGTCGTGGACACACTGGGCCTGCTGCTTGCGGTGGTGATCACCAGTGCAGCCGTGCAGGACCGCGACGCGGCCGCGCAAGCGGTAGCACAGGCGTGCAAGCGCACGGATGGCTCGTTCAAGACGTTGTGGGCCGACAGCGCGTACGCCGGGCAATGCGCCCATCAGATCGAGAAGGCGCACCACGTACAGGTGCGCATCGTGCGCCACAGTGCCCGCCACCGCTGGGACGATGCCCAGCAGCCGCTGTGGAGCGACGAGCAGCCTGCCCCCATCGCCAAGAAGCGCTGGGTGGTGGAGCGCACCCATGCATGGCTGGAGCGCAACCGCAGGCTTGTGATGCACCACGACCGCAAGCCGTTCTATGCGGCTGCGTGGGTGTGGCTTGCGCAGGCCCGGATGTTGTTGGGGCGGTTGCAATAGATTTCTTCTACACCCTCAAAGAAAAGTGCCCAAAAGAAAGGCGACCCCGCTGCCCGTGTCCCCCTCGCCCGGTGGGCAAGGGGGCAGCCTGCGATGCTCGGGCCTGGGGTGTGCCGCAGAACTCGCTGCGTTCTGCGAACTCCGCTCAAACAGCTGCGGCAAGCCAGACAACGATGCGCGTGTCCTGCGGCACGCGCTCACCCCAGGCCCTGCGCTTCTCGGCACGGTCAGAAGGGGGTGGGAGCGGGCTCCACACGGGCCATTGCTTCGCTCGGCCCCAACTGCCTCGCTGCGCTTGGCCTGGGCAGGGCGGCTGCGCCCCAACCGTCGGCAGCGCGCAGCGCGCGTCCCCGACCCCAGGCGCAGCTGCGAAGCAGCAGCCGTGTGGACCCCGCTCCCCATCCCTGCTGGCTGCGCCGAGAAGCGCAGGAGCTGGGGTGGGCGTGTGTGCCGAAGGACACACACGCTTCGTGATCTGGCTTGCCGCAGCTGTTTGAGCGGAGTTCGAAGAACGCAGCGAGTTCTGCGGCACCACCCCAGCTCCGAGCATCGCAGGCTGCCCCCGTTCGCCCGACAGGGCGTACGGGGGACGCAGACTGGGGGTCGCCTTTTCTTGGCCCACCTTCTTTTGGCGACGCAAAAGAAGGTGGGTGCGCCGCCGGGCGCACACCCCGGCTCCCGCACTCAATCAAGGCATGCGTCAACCACGAAGACCAAGCCTCCGAGCCACACTTGGGCCGCCGGGACGAGAGACCCGCCCTCAAACCAACTGCAGCAGCGCCTCCTCGCGCCAGTAATCGGCCGCATCCAGAAACCCCTCCCACACACAGCCATTGCACCCCCGCCCACAGCAACTCGTAGGCTCGGGCGGCGGCGCGCGCAGGGTGATGCCCGCCGCCAAGGCTTGCTGCTGCAACTGTGCGAACATCGCCTGGGCCGACGCGGCGTCGGTCGCTCGGGCGGGCGCGCTGCTGGTGGCGGTGCTGCCGCTCACGGCTTGCGCTTGGCCCTGCGCAGCAGGTAGTTGACGATGAAGCCGCCACCCAGCACCAGCGCGAACCAGCCCACCAGCGTGGCCTGGGCCATCAGGTCGCGCACGCTGCCCGAGCGCGCCACGTAGGGCGCCAGCAGGATCACCAGGCCGATGAGGGCGCAGGTGACGCCCTTGAACAGCATCTCCTTGTCGCTTTTGGCCTGGGTGGAGTTGCGTGGGGTGTTGTCGTTGGTGGGCATGGCGGTACAGAGCGGAAAGCGGGTCCCCATGGGGCCAATGAAAGCCCCGGGGCAATCCGCGATTATCCTTCTCACCCTGATTTCGCTTAGTTTCCCCCAAGAAAGTACCCCCGCATGGCCATCCAGTGGTTCCCCGGTCACATGCACCTGACCAAGAAAGCCATCACCGAACGTGTCAAGGACATCGACGTGGTAATCGAGGTGCTGGACGCGCGCCTGCCCGGCTCCAGCGCCAATCCGCTGCTGGTCGAGCTCACGGGGCACAAGCCCACGCTCAAGGTGCTCAACAAGCAGGACGTGGCCGACCCCGCGCGCACGGCGCTCTGGCTCGACTGGTACAACGCCCAGCTCAGCACGGGCGCCGTGGCGCTCGATGCCTCCGAAGCCGCGCCCGCGCGCAAGCTGATCGACGGCTGCCACCGCCTGGCGCCCAACCGGGGCGGCATGGCCAAGCCCATGCGGGTGCTGATCTGCGGCGTGCCCAACGTGGGCAAGTCCACGCTGATCAACACCCTGACCAACAAGCGCCAGGCCAAGACCGGCGACGAGGCCGGCATCACCAAGATCGAGCAGCGCATCACGCTGGCCGACGACTTCTACCTCTGGGACACGCCTGGCATGCTGTGGCCGCGCATCATCGTGCCCGAAAGCGGCTACAACCTGGCCGCCAGCGGCGCCGTGGGCCGCAATGCCTACGACGAGGAACTGGTGGCGCTGGAGCTGCTGCGCCGCCTGCAGCAGCACTATGCGCCGCTGCTGGAGGCGCGCTACAAGCTGGGCCTGCCTGAAGGCGCCATGGCCACCATGCACGACGAGGAACTGCTCGAAGCCATTGGCAGGAAGCGCGGCGCCATGCTGGGCGGTGGCAGGGTGAACCTGCAAAAGACGGCCGAGATCGTGATGACCGACTTTCGCACCGCCATCCTGGGGCGCATCACGCTGGAGACGCCTGACGAGTTCGAGGCCTGGCGCGCCGTGGGCCTGGCCGAGGACGCCAAGCGCCAGGCCAAGAAGGACGCGCGCGCCAAGTCCAAGGGCAAGGGCTCGGGCGTGCGCGAGCCGGCACCTGGCGACGACAGCGGCGACGCCGGCTCATAAACCCTTCGGGTGACGGGCGGCTGAACTGGCTGTCCGGCCGGTGGCAATTGAGGACTCGATAGGCGCGGTGTATCGCGTTACCATGGTCACCACCGGTTGCCACCGGTTGCCACCGCTTACACCATGCGCGCTGTTGCCCACCTGCTGCCCTCTGAGCGAGACGACGCCACCACGCAGCAGTTGGTGCGGGCCGGCTCGTGGGTGGTCGCGATCACCGGGACCCTGATCGCCGCGCTGCTGCTGCGGGACAGCCCCCTGTCCTGGACGCACGTGCTGCTCAACCTGGGTGCGGGCGGCATGGGCGCCCTGGCCGTGGTGCTGGGCCGCATGGGGCGTTGGCACCAGGCGGCGCTGGTGCTGGTCTGGGGGGTTTGGGGCGTCGTGGCACTGGTGGCGGCCAGCAATGGCGGCCTGCGCGGGCCCAACCTGCTCAATTTTCCGGTGCTGATCGTGTTTGCGGGCTGGATTCTGGGCGCACGCGCCACGCTGTGGCTCACCGGCTGCACGGGTGTGCTGCTGCTGTTCTTCCTCTGGGCCGACCTGCGCGGCCTGCTGCCGGACGCACGCTATGGCAACCGCCTGGCCTACCTGGCCTACCTCACCGGCGTGCTGGCCGTGACGGCCGCCGCCACGCTGCTGTCGCGGCGAAGCTACCTGCGCCGTGTGCAGGAGGCGCAGCACACCGCGTCGAGCCTGGCCGCCAGCGAGGCCGAGCTGCGAAAGCTGCTGCGCGCCGTGGAGCAAAGCCCCGAGAGCATTGCCATCACCGACCTGACCGGGCGCATCGAGTACGTCAACGCCGCCTTCCTGGCCCGCACGGGCTATGCGCGCGACGAGGTGCTGGGCCAGCCCTCGGCCGTGGTGTCGAGCAACGGCATGGCCGCAGCCCAGCGCCTGGGCCTGCGCGACACGCTGGCGCGTGGCGAGAACTGGGCGGGCGAGCAGGTCAACCGGCGCAAGGACGGCGCGGAGATCATCGAGGCCGTGGTGGTGGCGCCCATTCGCCAGACCGACGGGCACATCAGCCACTACGTGGAGCTCAAGCAGGACATCACCGAGCGCAAGCGCGCGGCCGAGGAGATCCACCGCCTGGCGCATTTCGACGCGCTGACCAGCCTGCCCAACCGCCGGATGCTGGTGGACCGGCTGGCCACCCTGCAGTGGCGCACGGGGCGTGCGCCCGGCGCACCGGGGGCCCTGCACGCGCTGGTGCTGCTGGACCTGGACCGTTTCACCACCTTCAACGACGCGCGCGGCAGCGAGATGGGCGACCGCCTGTTGTGCGCCGTGGCGCTGCGCCTGTCGGAACTGCTGCCCGAGCAGGGCCTGCTGGTACGGGTGGCCGGCGACGAGTTCGCCATCGTGCTGCACGACCTGGCGACCCAGGGGCCGCAGGCCAGCCGCCGCGCGCTGGCCTTTGCCGAGCAGGTGCAGGCGCGGCTGCTGCAGCCGTTGCGCCTGGAGGGCTATGCCGACGAGGCGCAGCTCGGCGCGAGCATCGGCATCACGCTGTACCCGCAGAGCCCGGCCGACTCGCCCCAGGAGGCGCTGCGCCGCGCGGGCACCGCGCTGCACCGGGCCAAGCAGGCGGGGGGCGGGCGCTCGGCCTTCTTCGAGGAGGGCATGGGCGAGGCGGCGGAGCAGCGCTTTTTGGTGGAGCGCACGCTGCGCCAGGCGATTGCGGGCGACGAGCTGCGGCTGTTCCTGCAGTCGCAGGTGGATGCGCAGGGGCAGCTCACGGGGGCCGAGGTGCTGGTGCGCTGGCAGCACCCGCGCGATGGCCTGCTGGCGCCCGGCGCCTTCATCCCCATCGCTGAAGAGTCGGACCTGATCGTGAACCTTGGCACCTGGGTGCTCGCGCATTCGCTGGCGCTGCTGGCCTTGCCCGCCATGCGCGAGCGGGGCCTGCGCCTGTCGGTCAATCTCAGTGCGCGCCAGTTCCGCCAGGCCGGCTTCATACCGCAGCTGCGTTCGCTGCTGGCGGCCTCGGGGGCCGATCCGTCCCTGCTCACGCTGGAAGTCACCGAGGGCCTGGTGATCGACGATTTCGACGATGCCGTGGCCAAGATTCGCGAGCTGGGCGCGCTGGGGGTGGAGTTTTCGCTGGACGACTTCGGCACGGGCTACTCGTCGCTGGCCTACCTCAAGCGCCTGCCGATCCGCGAGATCAAGATCGACCGCAGCTTCGTGCACGAGGCCCCCACCAACGCCGACGACGGGGTGCTGGTCGAGGGCATCCTGTCGGTGGCCAGCCACTTCGGGTTGCGCGTGGTGGCCGAAGGGGTGGAGACGCGGGCCCAGGCCGACTTTTTGCGCCAGCGTGCGCCCGGCATCTTCTACCAGGGTTATCTGTTCGGCCGGCCCGAGCCGCAGGAAGACTGGCTGGCCAGGCTGGCTCCGGGCCCCCTCGTCTGAATTCAAAAAAGAAAGCCCCCGCTGCCTGTGGTAGCGGGGGCTTTCTTTCGGTACGGCAAGGGGGCGCCGGACTTTCTTACTTGTTCTTTTCCTTGCCGCGTGGCACGACGGCCGTCACGGGCGGCATGGGGCGGTCAGAGCCGTGGGATTCCTTGGGAATCGACGTGTCCTTCTTGGGCTTTTTCGCCATCTTGTTGCTGCGCTGTTCACCTTTGGCCATGGGTCCTCCTGTGTGGGTCTCCGGATGGGACCGCTGCGCAGCATGGTACGCCACAACCGGGGTGCTCGGCATGACTGAAGGCGGCTCTTTTTCAAGGCGCCGGGCAGCGTGGCGCTGTCATGCCTGCGCGGTTGTGACCACGGCGGTGGCCTCCACTTCCACCAGCATGCCGTCCAGCGCAAGGCGCGGCACAGGGATCAGCGTGCAGCCGGGTGTGGGCGCATCGCCCCACACGCGGCGGGCGGCCTCGGTCCACAGGGCCAGGCGGGCTTCGGTGTGGTCCACCACCAGCAGCGTGAGCCGCACCACGTCATGCACGCTGGCGCCCGCCGCTTCGAGCACCGTGCGCATGTTGGCCAGCGCCTGCGCAAGCTGCTCGGCAAAGTCGGGCGACAGCTCGCCCGCCAGGTTCTCGCCGCCCTGGCCCGAGGCATAGACGGTGCGGCCCGCCGCAGGCGCCACCACCACGTGCGTGTAGCCATTGGGGGCCGGGTCGTAAACGCCTTCGGGGTTGATGTGGGCGAGCGTGGCGGCGTTGGCCGGGGTCAGGCGCGAAGCGATCTGCAACATGGGTGTGGTCCTGAAAATCGTGGAAGAGGCTGTTAGTATTCAACCTCAAGTTAAGTTGAGGTCAACGGGCACTTTTCGGAGCAGGGTCATGAAGCAGCACGACGACGCACACGGCGATTCCATGGCAGAGCTGGCCGCCGATCTTTCGGTGGGCGAGGTGGCGCGCCGCAGCGGGCTGGCGGTGTCGGCCCTGCATTTTTATGAAACGCGCGGCCTGATCGCCAGTGTGCGCAGCGCGGGCAACCAGCGGCGCTACCCGCGCTCGGTGCTGCGCCGGGTGGCGGTGATCAAGGTGGCCCAGCGCATGGGCGTGCCGCTGGCAGCGATTGGCGAGGCGCTGCAGGCCCTGCCCGCTGGCCGCACGCCGACGGTGGCCGACTGGCGCCGGCTTTCGGAGCGCTGGCGCGAGGACCTCGACGAACGCATCCGCACGCTCACGTCGCTGCGCGACCAGCTCGACGGCTGCATCGGCTGCGGCTGCCTGTCGCTCAAGGTCTGCCCGCTGCGCAATGCCCAGGATGCGCTGGCCCGGGAAGGCCCCGGTCCGCATTTCTGATCGGTGCGTGCGGAGCGTCGCCGCTTACCAGCGCAGCGGTGCGTCCTCGCTGTTCCAGAAAATCCAGCGGCGTACCTCCGCATAGGGCGAGGTGCTGATGGAGTAGGGGTCCAGCCCCGTCTCCGTGCGCTGCAGCACGGCCAGGTAGCCGCCGTAGCTGCCCACCAGCAGCGTGCTGCCGTCCCCCGAAGCCTCAATGGCGCTGATACTGCTGCCCACGTGGTGGCGCCACAGCGTGCTGCCCTCATCGTCCATGGCATGCACGTAGCCGCTGGCGTCGCCCATGACCACCATGCCGGGCAGCGTGGCCGAGGCGTACACGCGCCATTGGGTGTCGACCACCGTGCCCTCGGTGTCGCCGGCCGCATCCACGGGCGTGGCGATGGTGATGCCGTTGTACAGGTGGCAGGAGTTGAACCACAGCCGCGTGCCGTCGTGCGAGAAGCGCGCGTGGTGCGGGTACGAGGACTGGGTGCTGAGCGTGCGCAGCGGCCGGCCGTCCTGCGCGCTGAGCAGGATGTGGGCGCTGTCCTGGTCGCCCAGGGCGATGAAGCGCTCATCGGGCGACAGGGCCATGTGCAGCATGTCCATGGCCAGCAGGCTGCCCGGGGGCTCGCCGTCGGCCGCATCCTGGTGGTTCTTGGGCCAGGTGTAGGGGCCGCCATCGTCCGCGTCGCCATCGCCCTCGTCGAACTCCTGCGGGTGCAGGCGCTGCACGCCGTGGGCCGCGCTGACCAGGTACACCCCGGTGGGGTTGCGCAGCAGCACGCGCTGGCCGTCGTTGAAAGGAATGATCTCGTCGCAGCGCTGGCCCAATGATCCTGCTACCAGCCCCATGGATTCGGGGATGCCCTCGTTGCCCCGTGGCAGCGGCAACTGCGCAATCTGCGCGCCGCCAAAGCCCTGGTGCGTGGTGATGTGGATGCCGTCGCTCTGCGCAAAGCAGCTGCCGTCGGCCGAGCGCCCCAGGCCCTTGAGCGCTGGCAGCGAGGTGGGCACTGCGCCATCGATCTGCACCCAGTGCGCCGATTCACTGTAGCTGGGGCCGATGCGCGCGAGGATGCGGCCATCGGCCAGCAGATAGACCGGGCCGATGAACTGCCCCGCCTTGGCCGCCGTGCGCACATAGGCATCGGGGGCAAAGGCAAAGCGCTGGCGAAAGCGCGCGGCCAGCGCTTCGTCGGCATGCCGGTTCACCAGGCGCGCGAGCTGCAGCACCGTGGGCGCACTGGCCTTGCGCGGGTCTTCCGGCAGGTCGGCGGTGGGCTCGTCTTCATCTTCATCTTGCGCGCCGTCGTCGCGCTCCTGCTCGCGGGCGGTCATCGCGAACTGGTGCGCGCGGATCGCGGCCACATAGGTTTCGCCGCCGCTCTGCCATTGCCCGGACAGCAGCATCAGCTCGACCGGGAACACGGCAGAATCCGGCAGGTCGTCGGCCAGGGGCGGCGTGGCCAGCAGGTGCACGGCCGTTTCGATACGGCGCTGTTCTGCCTGGTGCGCCTGCTGCTGCTCGTGCGCGCCCTGTATTTGGGCCTCTACCTGGGCGTAGATGCGCAGCAGCCGGGCAATGTGGTCCACCGCACCGCGGGGCAGTGTGGTGCGGGCCTCGCTTTGCCGCTGGGTGTACTTGAACTCCACCACCGGCGGGCCCGCGCGGGCCTCGTCGATGTCGAGCTGGTAGGCGCCGTAGGCATCGTCCGAATCGTCGCCGGGCCGGGGTTCGCCGTTCTCCCAGCTCAGCTTGAGCGCGCGGCCATAGGGCTCGCCCTCGTGCAGGCAGGGCTGGCGCGCACCCACCCACACGTCGCCATGCCACTCGCCGTTCTTGTCGCTGTCCCACCAGTCGTTGTACTCCTCGGTGAAATAGGGCAGGCTGGTGAACTGCTCGATGCGCCGGGGCGTGAGCTCGGCCTGCAGCCGGTGGTACAGCGGGTAGCCGGCGCGCGACTGGCCCACCGCAAGGCGCACATAGTCGAGCACGCCGCGCCAGGCCCGGGTAGCGGCCTCGCGTGCCTCGGCCGGCGCCTCATCGTCCAGCACCTTCCAGCCGTCGGGCGTGCCCTCGGTGTAGCCGCGGTAGATCAGCGTGGCCACCTCGATGAACGGGATGGGCCGGCGCAGCACGGCAGCCGCCAGGCGTGCCAGCAGGCCTTTGCGCTGGGGCTCGCGCTCCACCGAGAGGTAAAAGTCCCAGGTCTTCCAGACGGTGATGAACACGTTGTCGTCGCGCTGGTCGCCATCGGCATCCACATGCCGGCGGCACAGCGAAAAATCGGTCTGGCCAAACCAGCCGGGCGCCTTCTTCTCCTTGTGCGTGACGATGGGCGAATTCACCGCCGCCAGGATGTTGGCCACGCTGATGGCTTCGTCGGCGAAAAGGTCGCTGGCCAGCGGCATGTCGGCGGTGATCTCGGCGCTGGCACGCAGGGGGCTCTCGCCGGCGCGCACGGCCTCCACCACGCGGTCGCGCGACAGCAGGGCGCCGATGCCGTCCGCACCGTCGTCGATGCCGTCGAAGAACTCGGGCGCAAACACCAGGCCTGCCACCTCGGCGGAAAACTCCGCCAGGCTGGGCACGCCGCACGCCTCGTCGAGCAGAAACTCCACCTGCTCGCCGCCGGCCACCTGCACGTGGTATTCGTCGGTGAACAGCGCCACGCGCGCGGTAAGGCCGCCGTTCACCTGCAGGTCGCCATGGTTGTAGTGGCCCCAGAGCAGTTCATCCACCGTGAGCGCGCCCTGCACGTACACCAGCTGCCCGCCGATCACCGCATGCTGCACCTGCAGGCTGCCCAGCACCACCAGGTTCGCCGTGCCATCGGTGTCGCTGGCGGTGAGTGCGCCGTCGATGCGCAGGTTGCCTTCGATGAGGACCAGGTAAGGCGCGCGGCGGGGCAGGGGGGCGGCGTCCGGCTGGGTCTGGGCCAAATGGTGCAGGCCGCCATCGGCCACGAGCGGCGTGTCCAGGTGCAGTTCGGGCCACTGCATGTCGCCAGTGATCCAGGCGGCGGTTTCATCGGCCAGCCCCTCGGGGTCGTCGCGCAGGCGCTTGGCGATCCAGGAGTCGGCTGGGAGCAGGTGGGCCACATCGGCCAGGGGGACAAAACGCAGGCTGGGCAGGCTGGGCATGGTGCTTTCAGGGCAACGAACAGTCGGCGGGCATCGTACACCGCGTGAACGCGCGGCACTTTGGGTCGACAATGATGTGTTGTCTTATTAATTAAACCCTCCCACCATGAGTCAGAACCCGCCCTTGTTTGAAGTGCTGCCCCGCGACCTGTCCGCCTACCGCCAGGGCAATGTCGGCATCGACTATGTGCACCGCTTCGAATCGGGCAAGCCCGGCCCCCATGTGCTGGTCAACGCGCTCACCCACGGCAACGAAATCTGCGGCATGGTCGCGGCCACGCACCTGCTCGACAGCGGCGTGCGCCCCCTCATCGGCACGCTGACCATCAGCTTCGCCAACGTGGCGGCCTACGAGTCGTTCGACGAGTCGCGCCCGTTCGAGAGCCGCCAGCTGGTGCACAACCTCAACCGCGTCTGGTCGGCCGCCGAGCTCGACGGCAGCGACGACAGCCCCGAGCTGCGCCGCGCGCGCGAGCTGCGCCCCGTGGTGGCTGCGGCCGACCACATCCTCGACATCCACTCCACCAGCCAGGACGTGCAGCCCTTCTGGGTCTACCCTGCCTACGAGCGCAACTCGGCGGCGGCCCTAGCCATCGGCCTGCCCCCCGTGCACATGGTCATGCCCAACGGCCTGGGCTCCGGCACGCCGCTGATCCAGCACGGCCGCCACGGCCAGGCCCTGGGCGATGCCGGCGTGGCCATGGTGGTCGAATGCGGCCAGCACTTTTTGAAATCGGCGGCCGACCTGGCCACCCTGGTGGCGCAGGATTTCATCGCCCACTTCGGCCTGACCGCACCCCGTGCCGACCGCGCCGCCCCTGGCGCGCAGCGCCGCTTCGAGCTGCTGGAGACCTGCATGGTGCGCACTCCCGACTTCGCGTTCACCCGGCCACTGGAAGGCTTCGAGACCTTCGCCAAGAACGAACTCATCGCCACCGACGGCACCGTGGAGATCCGCGCGCAGTGCGACGACTGCACGGTGATGATGCCCACCCGCGAGCCCATCGTGGGGCGCGAGGCGGTGTACCTGACGCGGCCGATCTGAGGGGCTGACGCCGCGCAGGCGCGGCCTACCCCCTACGCCTCAAGCGCAGGCAGGTTCCTGCTGGTGTGGCGCGGCGCACGGTGCGCAGCACGTGCCGGGCCGCGCGCGCCAGCGCTTCGTCCAGTGCAGTGCGCCAGTCCTTGGCTGCCGACGACACCACCACCGATCCCGCGCCATCCGTGCGCAACTCGATCTGGCAGCGCTTGTCCAACCCGCCCCGGGGGCCGTTCACGTCGGCCAGTTGAACATCGGCACGCGGCACCAGCGCTTTGAGGCGCCGAAGCGCAAAGCGCACCCGGCGCTCGACGGCCTCGCGCATCAACGCAGCATCGGGATGGCGGGACTTGAAAAGTATCTGCATCAGCGTTCTCCTTGGGTTGGAGTGCGCACCTTAGCCCGCGCAGTGTGGCGGTAACAGCAGGTTTTTTCTGCAGGCAGTATCTGTAAAGCCTGTGGTTGGCGTAGGCATCTTTCTGATTCAGGTTCGGTAAAACCGATGCAGGTGTCATGAAAAACCTGCTTCTTGAAGCAACCTGGTGGCCGCACATTCAAGCTTGTTCCAACCACTGCAAGGTGCTTCATGAAGCCATTGATGTCTGTCCATTCCCTGCTGAGCTCGCTGCGTGCCAAGGTGCTGCAGTGGGTCTGGCCGTGGTCGCAAGGGCGCAGCGCACTGCTGCGTGCACCGGCGCTGGTTCCCATCCGGGTCCATTCCTCCCAGCGCGAACACCCGCGCCGCCGCTACCGCTACCGCGACTGAGCCCCTGGGCATGCGTCCCGCACCTGCACCCAGAACCCACCCTTGTGGCATGGCCACACCGTCCTGAATACAAAGCCCCCGAGAAGGAAAAAATCATGCGCAGCTACCCCCACAACAGCCCCGAAGCAGCAGCCCGTATCGTCGCCCTGTTGCTGATCTCCGACGGCAACGTCAGCCGCTAGGAGCTGGAGGCCCTTTACGGCCAGGACATCGAGCGCGAACTCGGCCTGGCGCCCGGCGACTTCGCCCAGGTGCTGCACACCCTGTGCGAGGACCTGCTGATGGCCGCGCACGAGCGCCGCCTGCTCACCGGCAGCATCGACCAGGCCACCCTGGACGCGCTCATGGCCGAAGTGACCGACCCTGGCCTGCAGCACAAGGTGCTGTACTTTGCCGACGCCGCTGCCATGGCGGACCGCCACGTTGCGGCTGAGGAGGCATGGATCATGCGGGCTGCGCTGACGCAATGGCGCATCGGCAAATTGCCTGCGCACAGCTGAGGCGGCGCACCGGCGGTGCACCATCGCGGCGCAGCTATGCGCCGCGTGCAGCGTCCACCATCTGGCGCACCAGCGGATGGTGCTGCCCGCGGCGCGACCAGATGGCATGCACTTCCTCGCTGATGCCGGGGCAGTCGCCCAGCAGGCGCAGCCCGCGCACCAGCCCCACGTCCTGGGCACCCAACTGGCTGACCGGAAACACCCCCAGCCCCCGGGCTGCGAACACCGCCAGCAGGGCGCTGTCTTCAAACTCGCCCACCACCCGGGGCTGCACCCCGATGTCCTGGAACCAGTGGTCCAGCGTGGAGCGCAGCGGCGAATGGAAGGTGGGCAACAGCACCGGCAGCTCCTGCAGCGACTGTGGAAACCGGTCGCGCACGGTCTTTCGGACCAGCGAGGCCGGCCCGTACCATTGCAGCGTGGAGCGGGCGATCCGTTCGCTGGACAGGCGCTGGTTCGGGTTGCGCGGCGCAGCCTGCCCGGCCAGCACCACGTCCAGTTCGTGCAGCGCCAGCTCGGACAGCAGCTCGTCGAACTCCCCCTCGTGGCACACCAGGCGCAGGTGCGGGGTGGCCAGCACCGGCTCCAGCAGCGCATGTGCTGCCAGCTTGGAGATGCCGTCGGACAGCCCCACCGAGAGCCGCGCGACCTTGGCGCTGGCCGCTTCGCGCACCTCATCGGGAATGCTCTGCCCCAGCTGGAATATCTCTTCGGCCCGCGCATACGCCGCCTGGCCCGCCTCGGTCAGCGCCACCCCGCGGCCGGATGGCTTGAGCAACTGGTGCCCCAGGGCCTTCTCCAGATCGCGCACCTGCGCGCTGATGGTCTGCACTGCCATCTCCAGGCGGTCGGCGGCGCGGGCAAAGCCACCTTTCTTGGCAACCATCCAGAAATAGTAAAGGTGGCGGTAGTTCAGCATGCGGTCTCCGGTTCGGAAAAACCGAATACTAGATTCGGCTGAGCCTGGTGTCTATTCCGTTCCGCCATGCCCATACTTGGCACTTGATATTTCAGAAAGACAACGATCCATGTTTTACGCAATCAGCTGGTTTCTCTCGTTCATGCTGCTGGCCCTGTGGTCACTGGCCTGCTGGGGCGCGCACGCGGTGACGGTCTGGGCGGTCGGCAGCACCGGTGCCCTCGCCGGTGGTACGGCCGCCATGGATGCAGTCCTGCTGCCCGAGTGGATCAAGGTCTGGATACCGCCCCAGTTGGCGCAGGAGTTCGGCGGCGTGATTGCCTCCGTGGGGGGCGTCGTGCAGGCGGCGCTGGAAACCGTGCCGGCACTGTCCGGGGCTGTCTCGGTACTGGCCTGGGTCATCTGGGGGCTGGGTGCACTGGCGCTGATGGCCCTGGCCGTGGGAGCGCATGTGCTGATTGCGGTGCTCAGGCGCCGTACGACGGGTTCCGGCCTGTCGGGAGTGTCCGCCGTGAGATGACGCGGGGCTGATTCGGCTCGTCCCTCTGCCTACGCCGAGGGGGCGGGGATCGATGGAGAGCAACGATCTGCAGCCGCAACTTTCAGCGCTCCAACCATCGCCTTGCGATGCAGCTTGGTCACATGTCGGATGACCTGATATGGCCTGGTGGTGGGAGCACCCATTCGGACGGGTGGTATGCCGCCTCGGGAGGATCTCCGGGGTGTTTGCAGGGCTACTGCTGGACCAATTCAATCCGGTAGCCGTCCGGGTCCTGGATGAAGGCGATGTGTTCGATGTCTGTCCGGTCTGGCGACATTTCAGAGAGGGGGCCGGGTTGGCGGATGACCGTGGCGCCGGCGCGCTCAAGCAGTCTGCAAGTCGCATGAACGTTGCTGCATCCTACTGCGATGTGCCCGAAGGCATCCCCAATGGCATAAGTCCGGTCGCCCCAGTTGTGCGTCAACTCGATGACCGCGGCTGTGCTTTCCTCCCCGTATCCGAGAAAGGCCAGAGTGAATTGCCCCTGCGGGTAGCGCTCCTTGCGCATCAGTGTCATTCCCAGCAGCCTGGTACAGAAGTCCACGGAACGCTCCAGGTCGGAAACCCGAAGCATGGTGTGTAGCAGGCGCGTGGGTCGGCCATTGAATGAAGTCTCTGCGATGTGGGTCATGCTCTGCCCTGTGCTGCTTGTGTGGATTCGTGAACTGGCTGCCCATCGGCGGATCGGCAGCCACTCGGGAGCGTTATCAGCCTTGGGCTGCCGCAGCGCCCAGTTCTTCGTTGGTGTAGGCCTTGCCACCAATGCCCCACATGCCGTCGATGGCGTACTTCAGGTTCACCCAGATTTTTTCGCGCGGATGCTTGCCGTCGCAGGCGTCGTAGATGATCTGCGTGGCCTCGGCCACATAGGCTTTCTGAATCTCTCTGGACGCAAAAGCGAAGGCTGGCGTCAGCCACTCGACGATGGCGACAGGTGTGGGCTTCAAGCCCGCAAATGTGCTGTCGGCAGAAACGTCGGCAATGTGTCCAATCACATTGGGTGTGAAGAATTTGTTGCCGGTCAAGCCGTGCAGCTTCAAGAAAGCTTCAGAGAGCCGGGCCATCGTCGTAAGTCGGCGGTCTTTCGGAAGAAGGCCTTCGGTGATGATGAGTGTGAGTGGCATTTTTTCTCCAGGAATGATTTGCTGGGTGCATGACTCTGCGTGGCTCGGTCTTGCGCTGTGCACGGGACATCCGCACTGGCGTACTGTGCGATGTCCACGGTGTTGTGGAAATCCTTTGCGCAGATCAATGCTTGTGCAGAAAATGCACAACCATGAATGATTTGAACCTGGATGATTTTTCTTTGTTTCTGCAAGTGGCGAACGCGCAGTCGTTCTCAACGGTTGCACGTGATCGCAATGTTGCCCCCAGCCATGTTTCGCGAAGAATTGCGCGCATTGAGGCCGCTTGCGGTTTGCGGCTTGCCCATCGAACTACCCACAGCCTTTCCTTGACAGAAGAAGGGGAAGTTTTTCTGGAGCACGCCCGCAGAATCCTTGATGAAGTTGGCCAGCTTCAGGACGGTATTGGCGGGCGCAGCAATAGCATTTCGGGCATGGTGCGAATCAGCGTGAGCCAGTTGCTGTCGGAGTATGTGGTGATCCCCCGCTTGCACAAGCTGGCCGACCTCCATCCCGGGCTGTCCCTGGAACTGCAGGTGGAAGATCGCTTGGTGGACATGGCGGACGAGTCGATAGACATCGCCATTCGCGCGGGCGCTGAACCTGCTCAGGCTGCAATTGCCAGAACGCTGGGTACACATGGCCGTGCCCTCTATGCATCACCAGCCTACTTGCGCAAGTGGGGCACTCCGAAGTCGATTGACGACTTGTCAGAGCACCGACTTATCTCCAATGCGGCCACCAGGTCCCACAATCGATGGGAGTTTCATTGCGACGGGGCTCCAGTCACCTTGGAAGTACAGGGGAATGTGCGTGTGAACAGCAGCGCCTCTGTCATTTCTCTGGCTCTGTGCGGAGCCGGAATCGCGCGAATCAATGACGTTGTTGGCAACGCTCTGGTTGAAGAGGGGCGGCTCCGTCCAGTCTTGGGCAAGCTCATCCGTCCGGGTAGCAGCCCTGTGTATGCTGTGATTTTGAGCACCAGGCACAGGGCTCCCAAGATACTGGCAGCGATGGCCTTTCTTCAATCCTGCTTTTCGGAATTCAGAGAGCCGGCAAGGAAGTCCTGACCTATGGACTTCTCCGCCCGCGCATCAATGATGAAGCGCGAACTTTGGTCCATGGCAGAACTGAAATACCGGGCGCCACCCTATTCATCCCGCAGCGAACCCACTTCACACCCGCAGCCCATCCAGCAACCGCGCCACATGCACCGCCTCCCGCTGCGCCCCGTCCGCAATCTGGTGCCGGCAACTCGTCCCGTCCGCCACCACGATGGCATCGGGGTTCTTGCGCACCGCGGGCAGCAGCGCCGCCTCGGCCATCTGCATGGATACCTCGTAGTGCGATGCTTCATACCCAAAGCTGCCGGCCATGCCGCAGCAGGAGCTTTCGATCAGCTCAGGCTTGGCCTCGGGGATCAGGCGCAGCACCTCCAGGATGGGGGGCACGGCGCCGAAGGCCTTCTGGTGGCAGTGGCCGTGCAGCAGGATGGGTTTGCCTGCGGACTTGAGGGATGGCGCAAAGCGGCCGGTCTTGGCCTCGCGGGCCAGGAACTCCTCGAACAGCAGGGCCTGCCGGGACACGGTCACGGCCTTCTCGCCCAGGCCCATCACCAGGGCTTCGTCGCGCAGGGTGAGCAGGCACGAGGGTTCCAGGCCCACGATGGCGATGCCGGCCTGGGCCAGGGGCAGCAGGGCGTCGATGAGTGCGCCTGCCTTTTTCTTGGCTTCATCGACCATGCCGGTGGCCAGGTAGGTGCGGCCGCAGCAGTGGTGGCCGCCAGCTTTCTCCACGGTGTGCAGCACATAGCCCGCGGCATGCAGCACGCGTGCGGCGGCCAGGGCGTTCTCGGCCTCGAAGGTGCCGTTGAAGGTGTCGACGAAAAGCACGGCGGCCTTGCGGCCGGCTTGGGCGGCGGCGATGGTGTCGGCCTGGCTGCTGAACAGTGCCTTGTCGTGGCTGCGCCAGAAGGTGTCGCTGCGCCAGGCGGGCAATGAGCGTTTGGCCGAGAAGCCCAGCAGCTTTTCGCCCAGCCAGGCCGCGCCGGGCACGGTGTTGCGCAGGTTGAGCAGCCAGGCGAAGTGGCTGGCGGTGCGCGCGTAGCCGGGCAGGTGGGCCACCAGGCGGTCCTTGAGCGTATGGCCGTGGCGGCGCTTGTAGTGATCGAGGAACTCGACCTTCATCTTGGCCATGTCCACGCCCGTGGGGCAGTCGCGCTTGCAGCCCTTGCAGCCCACGCACAGGTCCATGGTGTCGTGCATGGCTTCGCTGGTGAAGGCGTCGGGACCGAGCTGGCCCGACACGGCCAGGCGCAGGGTGTTGGCGCGCCCGCGGGTCAGGTGCTGCTCGTCGCGCGTCACGCGGTAGCTGGGGCACATGGTGCCGGCGTCGAACTTGCGGCAGTGGCCGTTGTTGTTGCACATCTCCACGGCCTTGGCAAAGCCGCCGGTCACGTCGCCTCCGGTGCCGGGGGCCGTGGTCACCTCGGTCACAGGGTCGGCCTGCACGTTCCAGGCCGACCAGTCGAGCACGGGCGTGAGCGGGATGCGCCGGTAGGGCTTGGGCGCCGTGGGCGGGGCAAAGCGGAACAGCGCGCCGTCGTCCATCTTGGGCGGGTCGATGATCTTGCCGGGATTGAACAGGCCGATCGGATCCAGGTGATTCTTGATGGCGCGAAACGCCTCGTTGATGGCGGGGCCGAACTGCCACTCGATCCACTCGCCCCGGCACAGGCCGTCGCCGTGCTCGCCGCTGAAGGCGCCCTTGTACTTGCGCACCAGGGCGCTGGCCTCTTCGGCGATGGCGCGCATCTTGGCCGCTCCATCGGTTCGCATGTCGAGGATGGGGCGCACGTGCAGCGTGCCCACCGAGGCGTGGGCGTACCAGGTACCGCGGCTGCCGTGCCGGGCGAACACTTCGGTCAGGCCATCGGTGTATTCGGCCAGGTGTTCGAGCGGCACGGCGCAGTCCTCGATAAAGCTCACGGGCTTGCCGTCGCCCTTGAGGCTCATCATGATGTTCAGGCCCGCCTTGCGCACCTCCCACAGGTTCTTCTGCGGGGCCTCGTCGGGCATTTCCACCACGCTGCCGGGCAGGCCCAGGTCGCCCATCAACTCCACCAGCTGGCGCAGCTGCGGCAGCAGGGCGGCCTTGTCGGCGCCCGAAAATTCCACCAGCAGGATGGCGGCGGGCTTGCCGATGAGCGCTGTCTCCACCGTGGGGCGAAAGGCCGGGTTGGCCAGCGCCAGCTCGATCATGGTGCGGTCCACCAGCTCCACCGCCGTGGGGCCGAGCTTGACGATGTGCTGCGCCGAATCCATGGCCGCGTGGAAGGTGGGGAAGTTGATGATGCCCAGCACCTTGGCGCGCGGCAGCTCGCTGAGCTTGAGCGTGAGGCTGCGCGTGTAGGCCAGCGTGCCCTCGGCGCCGATGAGCAGGTGCGCCAGGTTCACGCTGCCGTCGGCGGTGTAGGGCTTCTCGCTCTGGTTGTCGAAGATGTCGAGGTTGTAGCCCGCCACGCGGCGCAGCACCTTGGGCCAGTGCTCGGCGATATCGCTGCGGTGCTGCAGCGCGAGCTGGTGCACATGCTGGGCAATGGCCGTGGCGCGCGGGCCCAGCGTGGCCAGGGGGCCGAAATCGACCAGTTCGCCGTCGCTCAGCCAGGCGCTTGCGCCCAGCACGTTGTGGACCATGTTGCCGTAGGCAATGGAGCGCGAGCCGCAGGAGTTGTTGCCCGCCATGCCGCCCAGCGTGGCCTGGGCGCTGGTGGAAACGTCCACCGGGTACCACAGGCCGTGGGGCTTGAGCTGTGCGTTGAGGTGGTCGAGCACGATGCCGGGCTCCACCGTGGCCGTGCGGGCTTGCACGTCCAGTTCCAGCACCTTGCGGAAATGCTTGGTGTTGTCGATCACCAGCGCCGCACCGGTGGTCTGGCCGCACTGGCTGGTGCCACCGCCGCGCGCCAGCACGGGCACCTTGAGATCGCGCGCGATGTCGATGGCCACCGCGATGTCGCGCTCGGTGCGCGGCACCAGCACGCCGGCCGGCATGATCTGGTAGATGGAAGCATCGGTCGCATAACGCCCGCGCGATCCGGCATCGAACAGCACCTCGCCCTCGGTCTCGGCGGACAGGCGCCGCGCCAGCGCCTCGCAGGTCTCGTTCGGGGGCAGGGTGGTACCGGCTGGCTGCAGGGTGCTGGCGGGTTCGATGCGCATGGGGAGGGGGTCCTAGGTAGAGGCTTTTCGCTTGGGCTTGGGGTAGATCTCGCCGGCGCGCAGCAGCTCCAGCACGGTGTCGCGCTTGCGCAGCACGTGCACCACCAGCACCTTGCGCATGGCATCGGCGTCGTGGGCGGCCAGGGCCTCGATCATCTGTTCGTGCTCGGCCACGGCCAGCTTCCACTTGGCTTCGTTCTGGTTGGTGCGAAAGCGCAGCGACTGCACGCGGGCGTTGATGGAGCGGTAGGTGGCCGTGAGCACCGGGTTGCGCGCCGCCGCGTTGATGGCGGTGTGGATGTTGTTGTTGATGCGGTAGTAGCCCGACAGGTCGCGCCGCGCGAAACAGGCCATCATTTCGTAATGCACGGCGCGCAGCTCGGCCAGCTCTTCATCGCCGATGCGCTGCGCGGCCAGCTCGCCCGACATGCCTTCGAGCATGGCCAGCACCTCGAAGGTGTTCACCACGTCCGCCTCGGTGAGTTTGACGGCCACCGCGCCCCGGTTGGGCAGCAGGTCCACCAGGCCCTCGGCGCCCAGCAGCTTGATGGCCTCGCGCAGCGGGGTGCGCGATACGCGCAGTTGCTCGCTCAGCTCGCGTTCATTGAGCTTGGCGCCGGGCGCGATATGACCTTCCACCAGCATGGTGCGCAGCCGCGCAGCGACCTGGTCGTGCAGTGCGAGGCGGGAGATTTCAATGATTTCAGCCATGGATTGCTTTCTTGGTTGAATTTTGCATGCAAAAAATGGGGGTATCAACGGCCGATACAAAGGGTATTCCCGCATGCGTTCATGTTTTTTGCATGCAAAACTGAAGGCAGAAAGGACGCTCCATGCTTCAACTCGACTTTCATCCCACCGGCCGCCATTTCCTGCAGATCCCGGGCCCGAGCCCGGTGCCAGACCGCATTTTGCGGGCGATGAGCCTGCCCACCATCGACCACCGGGGCCCCGAATTCGGGGGCCTGGGCCTCAAGGTGCTCTCGGGCATCCAGAAGATTTTCCAGACCCGCCACCCGGTGGCCATCTACCCCGCATCGGGCACCGGAGCCTGGGAGGCGGCCCTGTGCAACACCCTGAGTGCGGGCGACCATGTGCTGATGTTCGAGACCGGGCACTTCGCCTCGCTGTGGCAGAAGATGGCCACGCGCCTGGGCATTTCCACCGAGTTCCTCACCTGGGAGGGCAAGGACGAGCACCTGCCCCTGGCTGGCGGCTGGCGCCGCGGCGTGCAGGCCGACCTGATCGAGGCCCGCCTGCGCAAGGACACCGAGCGCAAGATCAAGGCCGTGTGCGTGGTGCACAACGAAACCTCCACCGGCGTCACATCGGACATCGCCTCGGTGCGCAAGGCCATCGACGCGGCGGGTCACCCGGCCCTGTTGATGGTGGACAGTATCTCGGGCCTGGCCAGCGCCGACTTCCGCCACGACGAGTGGGGCGTGGACGTGACCATCAGCGGATCGCAAAAGGGCCTGATGCTGCCCCCGGGCATCAGCTTCAACGCCCTGTCGCCGCGTGCGCTCGAAGCATCGAGGACCGCCACGCTGCCGCGCGCCTTCTGGGCCTGGGACGAGATCGTGGAGATGAACAAGGACGGCTACTGGCCCTACACGCCCAACACCAACCTGCTGTACGGCCTGTCCGAAGCGCTGGACATGCTGCTGGCCGAGGGGCTCGACAACGTCTTCGCGCGCCACCAGCGCTGGGGTGCGGGCGTGCGCGCCGCAGTCAACGCCTGGGGCCTGCCCATCCAGTGTGCCGACCCGGCCGTGTATTCGCCCGTGCTCACGGGCGTCATCACGCCCGAGGGCGTGGACGCCGATGCCCTGCGCCGCCTGATCCATCAGCGCTTCGACCTCTCGCTGGGCACGGGCCTGGGCAAGCTCAAAGGCCGCATGTTCCGCATGGGCCACCTGGGCGACAGCAACGACCTCACGCTGGTGGCCATGGTGGCCGGCGTGGAGATGGGCATGAAGCTCTCGGGCATCGCCCTGGCGGGCAGCGGCGTACAGGCGAGCATGGATTACTTCGCCAGCCATGCGGCGCCTGCCGCGTTGAAGAAGGCGGCCTGAGCCCGGCCCCTTGTTTTCTTCCTGCGGATGGATTGACGGCCGGCGCCTGCGGGAGGCGCTGGCCGCTGGCATGTGTTGACCCGCTTGCGACCCCTGGCGGCGCAGCGGTGGATTCCTCGATTGATCGATAGACCCCGTGTTTCATGCCACCGGCCGTGCTGCCGGGGCTGTGCTGAGTTCATTCAACCCGGCCTGCACAAAAAAGGGCCAACGAAGGAGACAAGCGATGATGAAAAGACGTTCCCTGATCCAGACCGCAGGCGCGGCGGTGGCCACGCTTGGCGCGCCGCGCCTGTTCGCGCAGGAGTGGCCCAGCGGCCCGGTGCGCATCATCGTGGGCTTTCCGCCTGGCGGCGGCACCGACGCGCTGGCGCGCGTGGTGGCGACCAAGCTGTCGACCATGTGGAAGCAGTCGGTCATCGTGGAAAACAAGGCGGGTGTCTCGGGCGTGCTGGCGGCCGAATACGTGTCGCAGCAGCCCAGCGACGGCAGCACGCTGCTGATGGCGCACATCAACAGCCATGCGCTGGCGCCCAGCCTGCAGCCCAAGCTGCGCTACGACGTGCAGCGCGACTTCGTGCCCATCGTGATGGTGGGCGTCACGCCCAACCTGCTGATCGCGGGGCCGGGGCAGAAGGCCCTGACCGTGAAGGAGATCGTGGCCCTGTGCAAGGCCGACCCCGGCAAGGTGAGCTTTGGTTCGGCCGGCCCCGGCTCGGCCCAGCACCTGGCGCTGGAGATGTTCAAGCTGCAGGCGGGTGTGGATGCGCTGCACGTGCCCTACAAGGGCAGCGCACCTGCGCTGGCCGACCTCATGGGCAACCAGATCCAGTATTGCTTCGAGACGATGACCGCAGCCACCCCGCACGTGAAGAGCGGCAAGGTGGCCGCCGTGGCGCAGACGCGCACCAAGCGCGCCAAGGGCCACCCCGGTGTGCCAACCATGCAGGAGCAGGGCTTCCAGGGCTTCGAGGCCACCACCTGGTACGGGCTGGCGGGGCCGGGCAAGCTACCATCGGGCATCGCCGACAAGATCAACCGCGATGTGAACACCGTGCTGGCCATGCCCGACGTGCAGGAGCGCATGGACACCTACGGTGCCGAGGATGGCGGTGGATCGCGCGACAAGTTCAAGGACTTCATCGCCACCGAAATCGCCAAGTGGGGCAAGGTGGTGAAGGAAGGCAACGTCAAGGTAGAAAGTTGAACAACGATGGCTGAGCAAGACCCGACGACCGGATTGACCCAGGCCCTGGTGGCCGCATGGCAGGCTGGGCACACCATCAGCGCCTTGCCCTGGGGCGGGGCGTTTGCCGATGCGCCTGCGGCCTATGCCGTGCAGGAAGCGGTGGGGCATGCCATGGGCTGGTTCCCGCCGGGGCCGGCGCGGCACTGGAAGTCAGGCGGGGCCAACCGCCAGGTGGTACTCACGCACGCACCGCTGCCGCCAGCGGGCGTGCGCAGCAGCCCGGCGCAGTATGCCGACATGCAGTTCCACACCATCGGCATCGAGGCCGAGATCGCGCTGCGCCTGGGCCAGGCCGTGTCGCCCGCGCAGGCGGCAGCGCTCACGCCCGATACTGCAGGCATGTTCGTCGACGCCATGGCCGTGTCCATCGAGATCGTGGATTCGCGCTGGGCCGAGGGTGGCGCCGCACCGGCCCTTCTGCGCCTGGCCGACCTGCAGTCGCACGGCGCGCTGGTGCTGGGCGAGTGGGTGCCTTATGCCGCGCGCGACTGGGCGGCGCAGCGCTGCGTGGCGCGCATCGGCCAGCGCGAGCCGGTGCTGCGCACGGGCACCCACCCGCTGGCAGACCCTGCGTGGCTGCTGCCCACCTGGCTGCAGCACGCCACGCGCAACGGCGCGACCGTGGCGGCCGGTACGGTGGTGACCACCGGGTCGTGGGTGGGGTTGCTGCCTGCTGCCAGGGGTGAGGCGGTGGAGGTGGAATTCGACGGCGTGGGCCGCGCTTCCCTCACGCTTTAGAAAGACGATCCCGGCTGCGCGAGGAATGCCGTTTCCTCCGCCGTCGAGACCCGCCCCAGCACCTGGTTGCGGTGCGGGTAGCGGCCAAAGCGCTCGATGATCTCGCGGTGCCTGATCTCGAAGGCCAGGTTGTTTTCCAGCCCTGGCTGGTCGAACAGCTCCATGGCGTGCAGGTGGATCACCAGCGATTCGCTGTGCATGTAGGGCATGTAGGCAAAAGCGCGCTGCGCGGCGGGCAGTGCGTGGTGTTGCCCGCTGGCCACCAGTTCCTGGGCCAGGGTCAGCGCCTGCGCATCTTGCGCAAACGCCTGAGCGGTATCGCGGTGGATGTTGCGCGAAAACTGGTCGAGCACGATGATCTCGGCCAGCCGCCCTTCGGGCGTGGCGCGCCAGGGCGCCAACTCGCACTGCCTTGCAGCCTGCAGCGTGGCGCCAAAGCGGGTGGCAATGGTCTGGTCGAGCACCTCGTCTTTCTGGAATTGCTGCTGGGGCGTGAGTTCCTGGAACCAGAACTGGAGAATGTCTTCTTCGCGGTGCATGGGCAATGGATCTGCAGAGGGGCACCCATCATAGGTGCAAGGGCGTTGAAAAAGGCCTGTCAGCCGAACTGGTAGGAGGCCATGGCCACCTCCATGACATGGTCGACAAAGACCCGGTGGCCCACGTCAGCACCCGCGGCGCCTGCCACCACCATCAGGGGGATCAGGTGGTCCTCCTGCGGATGCGCCAGGCGTGCGCCTGGGGCCTCTTGCCAATGCACCAGCATGTCATTGCGCTGCTGCGCGCTGGGGGCGGTGATGGCGTCGTTCAGGAAACCCTCGAAGGCTTCGGCCACCGGCGTGGACTGCGGCCGGCCAAAGCCGCGCATGTTGTGGTACGTGAGGCCGCTGCCCATGATGAGCACGCCCTCGTCGCGCAAGGGTGCAATGGCCTGTCCGAGGCGGATGTGCTCCGCAGGGTCGTAGCTGGACTTCATCGACAGCATGACCACCGGAACATCGGCCTCGGGGTACATCAGGCTCAGGGGCACGAAGGTGCCGTGGTCGAAGCCGCGGTGGGCGTCTTCCTTCCAGCCGATGCCGGCGGCGGTCAGCAACTCGCCGACGCGCCCCGCAAGCGCCTTCGATCCGGGTGCCTTGTACTGGATGCGGTAGGTGTGCTCCGGAAAACCGGAGTAGTCGTACTCCATGGGCGGGTGCTCGGCGGTGGAGATGGTGAACTCCTGCGCCTCCCAGTGGCCGGTGATGACGAGTATGGCCTTGGGCTTTGCGGGCAGCAGGCCGGGCATCCGGGCGAACTCGCGTGCCGTCTTGGCGAACAGCTGCTTCATGCCATCAACCCATGGCCAGGGGCCGCCGCCGTGGGAGACGAAGAACGTGGGGAAGGTGGGGGAGGTCATGCGGTTCCTTGGCCCGAGGAGAAGTGGGGAATCTCGGCGCGATGGATCGAATATAGGTGCCCACCTGGGGGTGCACAAGGCAGCATGGCTGGGAAACACTGTCCGGCAGGCAGGACAATCGGGAGGGGGTCCTTGTACCGCCGGGCCTGCAGGCCTGAGCTGCATCACGGATGGCCGTCACTGGCCTCCCGATGCCCCTGCAGGTCCAGGGCTTGCCTGGGCCCGCATCAGCTCAATGCTTGGTCAGGCGGATCTTGCCTTCGCGAACGTACTGGTTGTACTGGTCCTTCGGTATCGCGGCCGAGCCTGCGATGTCGTCCTCGACCGACCAGCTCAGCGTGGTGCTGTCGGGTGAGGTGATCAGTTCCACCGGACCTTCGGGAATGCTGATGGGTGCACCGTCGCCGGGCGTGTAGGTCACATGGCCGTGGATGGTGGCGTGCTGGGTGTGTGCTTGTTGTGTCATGGCAAATCCTCGTGCGGCAGGGCCGCTATTGGTACTTGTCCATTACAAGGCTGCACGCGCATTCGCACTGTCGGACCACGCGCCGTGGGGCCGCCGGGCAAGGGCTCAAGGTGGCAGTACCGCCTGCTGCGTGTTGCGCTCGGTGCGCACCAGGTACAGCCCGCTGCCGATGATGATGGCCCCACCGATCAGGGTGTAAGCGCCAGGCACGGCCTGCCACAGCACCCAGTCCAGGCCCATGCCCCAGGCCAGGGCGGTGTACTCGAACGGCGCAACGACGGAGGCCTGTCCGTGGCGGAAGGCCTCGGTGATCGCCAGTTGGCCGAGGAAGCCCGAGACCCCCATGGCCGCCACCAGCGGCCAGTGCGATGCATCCACTGCCTTCCACTGCGGCACGGCCAGGGCCGTGGCGCCCAGGGCCAGCATGGCCGTGGTCCAGAACACCAGGCTGGCGCTCGAATCGGTGCGCGTGAGCAGGCGCCCGGCGATGGCCGAGATGGCGTAGCCCGTGGCCGCGCCCAGCACGGCCAGCGCGCCCACGGAGAGCATGGCCTCCTGGCTCGGGCGCAGGGCCACCACCACGCCCACCAGGCCGAGCACGATGGCCACCCAGTGCGCG
This sequence comes from Acidovorax sp. LjRoot118, assembly GCF_964253575.1. Taxonomy (NCBI): domain Bacteria; kingdom Pseudomonadati; phylum Pseudomonadota; class Betaproteobacteria; order Burkholderiales; family Comamonadaceae; genus Acidovorax; species Acidovorax sp. LjRoot118. The sequence goes on along the minus strand of NZ_CAXURB020000001.1, from coordinate 4,219,588 downwards.
ACGCGCACCTTCTCGCCCAGCACCACGGTGGACAGCGCGGTGATGAGCAGCGGGGCGATGAAGAACAGCGTGTAGGCCTCGGCCAGGCCGAGTTCGCGCAGCGCAAAGGCGAACAGCGCCAGCATGGTGATGTTGATCGCGCCGCGCAGCAGGTGCAGCGGCCAGCGCACCTTGAGCAGGCCGCGCACCTCGCCGCGCCACAGCACATACAGCGTCACCAGGGGCAATGCCGCCAGGCCGCGCATGGACGCGACCTGCATGGCCGGGTAGCTGCCCGACAGGGTCTTGAGCAGTGCGTCCATCACCGAAAAGCAGCCCACCGCCAGGCACATGGCGATGATGCCGCGCAGGTTGGCCGAGAGGGGCGCGGTGGCGGAGGTCTGGCTGGATGTGGCGGCCTGGGCGCTGGGCTCAGCCACCGGAGGCTCCTGGCAGGGCACTGGCTGCAAGGGCAGCCGGGGTCGGGTAGGGCGTCATGGCGGCAATCAATCGTAGGCAATGGACCGGTCCCCAACGCAGTGCGGGGCTTTGCAAAAAGTGTAGCCCAGGCCTGCTGCCAGTGGGCTGCCCGCATTCCCATGCCGCGAGACGCTTGCCCTGCCGGCTGGTCAATCGACCTTCGCTTTGTCCTTTTCTTTGCCACCGCGCTGCGAGCGGCCCTGCGTCGCGTCGTGCAGCATCGGGATGGCCCAGAGCACGGCCAGGGCCAGCACGGTGCTCAGCACCGCCGTCATCTCGCGCCCCAGGCCCGCGGCCACGCCGATGGCCGCCGTCAGCCAGATGCCGGCGGCGGTGGTCAGGCCCCGCACCTGGGACTCCCCATCGCCATCGCCCTTGAGGATGGTGCCGGCACCGAGAAAGCCAACCCCCGCGACGATGCCCTGGATCACGCGGCTGTTGTCCGCCGGGCCGATGCCGACCTGCTGCGCCACCAGCACGAACAGCGCGGCGCCCATGGCCACCAGCATGTGGGTGCGTATGCCGGCGGCCTTGCCTGCGTGCTCGCGCTCCCAACCGAGCAGGCCGCCGAGGATGCCGGCCACCATGAGCCGCACGACGATGCGGGTGGCTTCGCCGGCGTCGGGGACGTCGGAGAATTCGGAGGCGATGGTGGTGGCGATCTGTTGCCACCAGGCTTGGGATGGGTCAGCCATGGTGGCGGCCTGGTGGGTGAGGGTTGTGGTGGTGTGTTGTGGTTATGGGGGCGCGCATGGCATCTCCGGGTGCCGTGCCCACGGCGGGCACTGGCGACAATGTGCTTGCTTGTTGCTTGGGGCGCTAGCAGTGGAATGCGAGTTGGGGGGTAGGACGCGGCCGACGCTGAGTTGTGCGTTCATGGTTGCTGCGTGCCTTGGTTGAGGGCGGAGGCCGGGGTGTGCGCCCGGCGGCGCAGTAACTTTCTCTTGGCCGCCAAGAGAAAGTCACCAAAGAGAAGGCGGCCCCCAGTCTGCGTCCCCCGTTCGCCCTGCCGGGCGAATGGGGGCAACCTGCGATGCTCGGTCCTGGGGTGGTGCCGCAGAACTCACTGCGTTCTCCCTTCGGGCGAACTCCGTTCAAACAGCTGCGGCAAGCCAGATCACGAAGTGCGTGTGTCCTTCGGCACACGCACCCACCCCAGGCCCTGCGCTTCTCGGCGCAGCCAGCAGGGGTGGGGAGCGGGTACCACTCGGCTGCTGCTTGCGCAGCTGCGCCTGGGGTCGGTTCGCGCTGTGCGCTGCCGACGGACGGCGCAGCCGCCCTGGCGAGCCGAGCGCAGCGAAGGACCACAGGCCGAGCGAAGCAATGGCCCGTATGGAGCCCGCTCCCACCCCCTTCTGACCGTGCCGAGAAGCGCAGGGCCTGGGGTGAGCGCGTGCCGAAGGACACGCGCATCGTCATCTGGCTCGCCGAAGCTGTTTGACCGGAGCTGCCTCGCAGAGGCAGCGCAGGGAGTTCTTCGGCGTCACCCCAGGACCGAGCATCGCAGGCTGCCCCACTCGCCCAACGGGCGAGTGGGGACACGGGCAGCGGGGTCGCCTTTCTTTTGGGTACTTTTCTTTGAGGGTGTAGAAGAAATCTATTTCAACCGCCCCAACAACATCCGAGCCTGCGCAAGCCACACCCACGCAGCCGCATAGAACGGCTTGCGGTCGTGGTGCATCACAAGCCTGCGGTTGCGCTCCAGCCATGCATGGGTGCGCTCCACCACCCAGCGCTTCTTGGCGATGGGGGCGGGCTGCTCGTCGCTCCACAGCGGCTGCTGGGCATCGTCCCAGCGGTGGCGGGCACTGTGGCGCACGATGCGCACCTGTACGTGGTGCGCCTTCTCGATCTGCTGGGCGCATTGCCCGGCGTACGCGCTGTCGGCCCACAACGTCTTGAACGAGCCATCCGTGCGCTTGCACGCCTGTGCTACCGCTTGCGCGGCCGCGTCGCGGTCCTGCACGGCTGCACTGGTGATCACAACCGCAAGCAGCAGGCCCAGTGTGTCCACGACCAGATGGCGCTTGCGCCCTTGCACCTTCTTGCCTGCATCGAAGCCCAAGGTACCACCCTGAGGGCTGCCCCGGTTGGACTGCGAGTCGATGATGGCCTCGCTGGGCTGCGCAGCGCGCTCCAGGCGTTGGCGCCATTGCTGGCGCAGACGCTCGTGCAGCGCTTCGAACTTGCCTTGGCGGGCCCAGTTGACGAAGGCCTTCTGCACGGACTGCCAGGGCGGATAGATCTGCACCGGCAGGTTGCGCCAGGACGAGCCGGTGCGCAGCACATAGCAGCAGGCATCGACAACGCTACGCCGCGAGTAGGTGGCCGGTCTGCCACGCGAGCCCGGTTGGGGCTCGAACAGGTCCTGCGCCAGCGCCCATTCGGCATCGGTCAGGGCACCGGCAATGGCGTTGCCGGATTGACTGGCGGGCCGATGCCGGGCGGTGTAGCCGTAGCGCGTGCCAGGCTGACCAGGCTGCGAGCGGGACAGCTGCGACTTGGGCCGCGCTCGCTGCAGGCCGGCAGCCTTCAGTGCTGCGCGCAGAGTCACCGTGCTAGGGGCGCTGCGGCCCATGTGATCGGCCCAGGCCAGCGCCAACTCGGGCAGCGTCGCCTGCGGATTGTCTCGGACCACCTCGCGCAAGGTGGTGTACTCGCCAGGGGGGATTACGGGTGGTCGGCCTGTCTTTGCCATTGCGCTGCTCCTGCTTGGTCAATGCGGCGCTATTATAATTTATTTATTCTACACCCTCTTTGGCGAAGCAAAGAACAAGTACCTCGGCCGCCGGGCCGAGACCCGGCCTCCGCCTTCAACCAAAGCACGCCGCCAAAAAAGACAGCAATGCACCGTTGGGGTCATGCTCAGCAGTGCAATCCGCTCACGGTGTACGCCCATCCACCGTCACCCCCGGCAACACCCCCAACTCCCCCCGATGAACAATAGGACAGTTCAGCACCACCCGCGTCACCTCCAGCACCACAAAACCCTTGTCGGCAGCATCCAGCACCTCCTCCTCCGACCGCAGCACGCGCGCCTGCGCAGGGTCGCGCCAAGTGACCTTGACCAGCTGCCACAGCGGGCTGTAGGCCGCGCTGCGGTTGGCATGGCCCACGGGCTCCGGGGCCGAGGCGAACACACTGGGCTGGCGGAAGTTGGTGCTGCCGTACACGCGCGACGTGGCGCCAGGGCGCCGGTTGCCGCCCGCAGCGCTGGGCACGTCGGCCAGCGCATGGGCGAGCTGGGGCACGTGGTTGGCAAGGTGCTCGCGCGCCACCTCGGCGTCGGATGCGTCGGTGGTCACGTACAGCACCTCCTTGCCGTCGAACCAGCCGCGCAGCAGCGGCAGGTGCGCCCGCTCGGCGCTGGCCGGCCCGGGGCTGGTCTCGGTGTTGGCGGCGGGTGTGCCGCAGCCTGTGAGCAGCGCTGCAGTCAGCAGCAACAGGCCGGCCCCTGGGGGCAGGCGGTACGGGCGTTTGGTGGTGTGTCTGCAAAGGGTGGGCATGGCAATGGTCCTTTGAAAGTGCGGTTCGCCGGGCCATTGTGGGCCCACCACCCACCACCCACCACCCATCAACCGAAGGAACGCGCCGTGCCCATCGCACCCATGCGCGCCGTGATGGAAAAAAACTCCGCCACCGTATCGTCAATGATCTGCTGCGCCGTCTTGACGGAATCGATCAACCCCGCCGTCTGCCCCGCCAGTGCAGGCGCAGCCTCCATGTCGCCGCCAAAGTACACGCGCTGTATGCCCTCGAAGCTGTCCGCCGGCATCAGCCCGGCTTCGTGAATCGCCGCAGTGCGCTCGGACTTGAGCGCGCGGATGCAGGGGCTGGCGCGGGTGTTGAGCATCCAGGTGCCGGTGGTGCTGGCGCCCACGATGGCGTTCTTGTAGTTGGCGTGCACCGGGCTTTCGGCGCAGCTCACGAAGCGCGTGCCCATCTGCACCGCCTCGGCGCCCAGGGCAAAGGCCGCAGCCATGCCGCGCCCGTCGCAGATGCCGCCGGCGGCGACCAGCGGCACATCGACCCGTGCGCGGATGGCCTGCAGCAGCACCAGGGTCGAGACCTCCTCGGGGTTCTTGAAGCCACCACCTTCGCCGCCCTCGACCACCAGGCCGTCGATGCCCGCATCCACGCACTTGAGCGCGGCCTCCAGCGTGGGCACGGCGTGGTAGACGGTGATGCCTGCGTCCTTGAGCGGTGCGATGAACTTGGCCGGGCTGCCGGCCGAGGTGGTGACGAAGCGCACGCCCGAGGCGCAGACGAAGCGCAGCATGGCGTCGTCCTTCAGAAAGCGGATGGGCAGGTTCACGCCGAAGGGCAGGCCGAGGGCGCGCATCTTGGTGATCTCGGCCTGGCAGTTGGCGGTTTCGCCCGACGAGGTCTCGATGATGCCCAGCCCGCCGGCGCGCGACACGGCAGAGGCCAACTGCGTGCGAGCGATCCAGCCCATGGGCGCCTGGATGATGGGGTAGCGTGAGCCCGTGTGGGCGAGGACGCGGTTGTTGCCGGTGGTCGGGGTGGTCATGCGTGCGGTCTCCGTTGTTCTGGGGAAAACCCATTATTCGGGGCCAGCCGTCCGCTGCATGTCGCCCGCGTTACGGGACCATGCACCAGGGGCGCTCTGCCAGCAGGCGCTGCCAGTCGGCGGTGGGGGCGGCCTGCTGCACGCCATCGCCTGCCTCCAGCCTGAGCCCGCTGTCGAACACCAGTGTTTCGCCCGTCACCGGGTGCGGCACCTGCAGCTGCCAGGCATGCAGCCACAGCCGCTGCAGACCCAGGCGCTCGGCCCACCAGCGATTCAGCGGGCCCTTGCCGTGCGTGGCGTCGCCGATGATGGGGTGGGCCAGGTGCTTGAGGTGCCGGCGGATCTGGTGGCGCCGGCCGGTGGTGGGCACGGCCTCCACCAGCGAAGCGCGGGTGCTGGCAAAGCGCGGGTCGCTGGCCTCGGGCAGGGTCAGTTGCGCCAGGGTGCGAAAGCGCGTGTGCGCGTCCTGCACCGGCGCATCGGCCGGGGCGTCGTCGGGTTTGAGGGCGTGGTCCACCTCCACCGCTGCCGGCGCAAAGCCGCGCACCATGGCCAGGTAGCGCTTGTGCGTGGCATGGTGCTCGAAAGCCTGCGACAGGGCGCGCGCCGCGTCGCTGTGCAGCGCCATCACCAGCACGCCGCAGGTGCCCTTGTCCAGCCGGTGCACCGGGTACACATGCTGGCCCAACTGGTCGCGCAGGGTCTGCATCACAAAGCGCGTCTCGCCCGCGTCGAGCCCCGTGCGGTGCACCAGCCAGCCGGCTGGCTTGTAGACGGCGACGAGGTGCTCGTCGCGCCAGAGGATGTGGAGCGGGGTCATGGTGAGGGTGTGGGGCGATGGGGTGGCGCTATCGGGCAGGGTGCGGGGCATTCGCAGGTCCGCAAATGGCGAGCCGTGCCGGGCGTGGCTGCGTATCGTGCGGGCTGATTTCACCACTTCCGGCTTGCAAAAAGCCCTTGAACACCATGAATATTGTTCTTCTTCACGGCAGCTGGCATGGCGCCTGGTGCTGGCACAAGGTCGTGCCGCACCTGCAAGCGGCAGGGCATGTCGTGCACGTGCCCGACCTGCCTGCGCACGGCCGCCACTGGCGACTGGCGCGCGGGCGCACCACGCTCGCCGACATGGCGCGGCATGTGTGCCGGCTGGTCGATGCGCTCGATGGCCCGGTCTTCATCGTCGCACACAGCCGGGGCGGCATCGTCGCCTCCACCGTGGCCGAGATGGTGCGGCCCGGCAAGGTGGCAGGCGTGGCCTACCTGGCGGCCTACATGCTCCAGAGCGGCGAGCGCGTGGCCGACTTTTTCCGCCAGGACCGGGATTCGCTGGTGCGCACGCACCTGCGCATCCACCGGGCCACGCTCACCGACAGCCTGGCACCCGAGGCCTACCGGGAGACGCTGTATGCCGACTGCTCCGATGCCGATGTGGCCCTGGCGAGCGCGCTGCTGACGCCCGAGCCCGCGCTGCCCGCGCTCACGCGGCTGAAGCTCACCCCTGAGCGCTATGGCCGGGTGCGCCGGCATTACATCGAGCTCACGCAGGACCGGGCCGTGACGATTGCGCTGCAGCGGCAGATGCAGGCCGCCTCGCTCTGCGCCAGTGTGGCCTCGCTCGATGCGAGCCACTCGGCCTACTTCTCGTGCCCGGATCGGCTGGCGCAGACCATCCACCAGATGGCACAAGGCGGGTGATTTTTGGGGCGACCTGGCCAGAGCCTGTGCCGAGCGGACACTTTCGGCCGGGCATGCCAGAATGCGGCCAATTCATGATCCCTGTTTGCCGAAGGAGCCCACGCCGATGATGATGTTGCGCGCCATTGCTGCCGCCTTGACCCTGGGAGCCGCCATGTCATTGCCCGCCCTTGCCCAAGCCGCTGTGAACGACGGCATCGCCGCCTACGGCAAGGGCGACTATGCCGCCGCCTTCAAGGAATTCAGTGCGGCGGCGAATGCCGGCGACGCTGCCGGCAAGCACATGCTGGCCAGCCTCTACTACACAGGCCAGGGCGTGGGCAAGGACCTGAAGAAGGCGGTCGCGCTGTTCACCGAGGCGGCGCAGGCAGGCTACACGCCCTCCATGGCCAACCTGGGCCTGATGTACTCCAAGGGCGATGGCGTGCCGCAGGATATGCAGCGTGCAGAGCACTACGCCACGCTGGCCGCCGAGAAGGGCGACGTGCAGGCGCAGTTCAACCTGGGCCAGTCCTACCGCAAGGGCGCCGGTGTGCCCCAGAGCCACGAGAAGGCCGCGTTGTGGTACCGCAAGGCGGCCGAGGCCGGCTCGCTGGCCGCGCAGAACGAATACGGCCTGCTCTTCGCCCAGGGCCATGGCGTGCCGCAGGACTATGTGCAGGCCTTTGCCTGGATCGACATGCCGGCCAGTGCTGGCGAGCCCCACGCCATCAAGAACCGGGCGCAGCTGCTGAGCATCCTCGATGCCAAGGGGCAGGTGGCTGCGCGCAAGCTGGCTGCCGAGTACTCAGCCAGGTACGGCAAGCCACGCTGATCTGCAACCAAGGAGACCCCCTTCATGTCCGCAGGCGATTGGAAAGACATGTATGCCGCCGCCGTGGCAGGCGACTTGGCGCTGGTGCGCCACCACATCAGCGCGGGCGTGAACCCCAACTACCAGCACCCCGAGATCCTGTGCACGCCGTTGGTGGCCGCACTCATCCACGGGCACGGGGCCATCGCGCACTACCTGCTCGACAACGGCGCGGACCCAGAGTTGCGCTCGGAGTTCGACGACATGACGCCGCTGCAGGCGGCCAGGCGCCATGGCCGCAAGGAGTTTGTGCAGCTGCTGCAGGAGCGTGGAGCGCGCGAAGTGAAAACGCCCTTCTGGTGGCGCTGGCTGCCGGTATAGCGGTTCAGAGGCTGAGAATTTTTTGGCCGTGTCCGAGGGGCGCGTCAAAACGCACTGGATCTAGGCGCAAAGCGCAGCCATAGCTAGGGCTATGGCGAGCATTTGCAACGACGAGCCGGGGTGTTTTGGCGTGCACAGCGGGCATGGATGAAAGATTCTCAGCCTCTCATACGCCAGCCGCTTCCTTGGCGCGCATCTTGGCAGCGATGTACTCGCCGTGCGTCACGTGCAGCAGCCCGGCCACCTTGCTGATGGCGTGCATCTCGTTCTCGTCCAGGCGGGCATCGGCATAGGCCACCTGCCACATCGCCTCGACGAGTTCGATCTTCTGCGGCTGGGTGAAGTGGTCATTGAGGTTGCCGGTGAAGCGCTGGTAGTCGTAGGCGGTTTTGGCGGTGTCCACGGCCAGCTCCAGCAAGCGGTGGATCTCGTCGTCGGTGAGCGAGAAACGTTCGCGCAAGGCGTGGACCATGGCATCGCGCTCCGCTGAGTCCATGGAGGCGTCTGCGCGAACCACCTCCACCAGCAGCACGGCAGCCGCCAGCTGCACGGAATGGGCGCGCTCGGCAGGGGTGGCCTCAGGCGAAAAGGGGGCGGTGAAACTGTCGAACAGTTCTTTGAGGGTCTGGAACATGGGCCGGCCAAAGAAGGTGGAGAGCGAGGGGGATGGAATGCGAAACACCATACCCTATCGAGCCCGTCTGCAATGTATTGGTTCCCGCCGTCACGCAGGCGCGCGACAATCGGCGGCAATGATGAAAAAATCGATTCTTCCCCTGCAACTGCTGGTTGCCCCCGATCTGAACGACCCCTCGCCCCTGGTGCTCTACCACGGCCGCAACTGCCCGGACGGCTTTGGCGCCGCGCTCGCGGCCTGGCTGTACTACGGCGACAGGGCCGAATACGTGGGCCTGGACCATGGCGACGTGCAGTCGGTGGACGACCTGCCCGCGCTCGATGGCCGCTCGGTCTACATCCTGGACTTTTCGTTCTCGGCCGAGATCCTCTCGGCCATCGACGAGCGCGCGGCACGGCTGGTGATGCTCGACCACCACAAGAGCGCGGCCGAAAAGCTCACCGGCTTTGCCTGCCGCTGCGGCGTGGTGCACTTCGACATGGACAAGTCCGGTGCGCGCCTGGCCTGGGAGTTCTTCCACCCGCACCAGCCCGTGCCGGCGCTGCTGCAGTATGTGGAAGACCGCGATATTTGGAAGTGGGAGTTCCCCGAGAGTGCGGCCTTCCTGTCGGCGCTGGACATGGAGACGCAGACCTTCGAGCGCTGGCAGGAGATTGCCAGCTTCACGCCCGAGCAATTGGAGCGTTTCATGGCGCGCGGTTCGGCCATGGACGAGAAGTACCGAAAGCTCTGCGCCGACATCGCCGAAGGCGCCCAGCCCCTGGTGTTCAACGGCATCGAGGGGTTGATGGTGAATGCGCCCGGCATGTTCCATAGCCTGGTGGGCGACATCCTTTCAGCCCAAACCGGCACCTTTGCGCTGATGTGGAGCGCCGGTGCCAAGGGCGTGAAGGCGGGGCTGCGCTCGCAGCGCAACTTCGACTGCATCGCCCTGGCCGAAAGCATGGGCGGGGGCGGCCATGCGCAGGCCTGCGGCTTCAAGATGAAGATCGAGCGCCTGCCCGAGCTGATGAGCGGGGTCCTCAACGCGTGATGCGCTCGCGGCTCACACGAGCCGCAGATCGCTGGCGCGTGCGCCCGGGAACACCCGGGCCAGGGCCGTGGCATTCAACCCGTACAAACGGCCGAACAGGCCGCCGAGCACGGCGCGGTAGTCGTTGAGCACCGGGTGGTCGCGGTTCTGGAACAGCGTGGTGGCGCTCAGCGCCTGCTGCTCGCCCGCGATGCGCCCGCCCGCCACGCCACCGCCCAGCACCCAGAAGACGGTGCCGTGGCCGTGGTCGGTGCCGCGGTTACCGTTCTCGCGGAAGGTGCGGCCGAACTCGCTGACCACCACCACCACAGTGTTCTTCCAGGCCGTGGCGCCCATCTCGTCGGCAAAGCCGGCCAGGCCCCGGCCCAGCTCCTCGAAGCGGTTGGCCAGCGCACCTGTGGCATTGCCCTGGCCCACATGCGTGTCCCACCCGCCCACGTCGACAAAGCCCAGGTGGTAGCGCGTCTGCATGAGCCGCGCCATACGCCGGGCCGTGCCCTCCAAGCCCTTGGTGCTCAGCGCGTTTCGGCTGGCCGCGTCCATCTCGCCCTGCATGCTGCGCACCACCTCGGCCTGGGTGGCGAAGCCCTCGGCCACCGGGCCGGCCAGCGCGGTGCTGCGGTACATCATGTCGATGAGCCCGGCCTGGCGTTCGTCCACGCCGGCTTTTCCTGCTGCAGCGGCCAGCGCCGTGTTGGGCACGTCCACCGCGCCGCGCAGCACCAGGGGCAGGGTGCTGGTGAAGGCCATCGGAGACGCCTTGTCCCGCTTGGCTCCCAGCTCGGCCGCCAGCCGGTTCAAGAAGCCCGATCCGTAGTCGCGCCGCCCAGAGAGGGGCTGGCCCAGCTCGATGCTGTCCTGCGTGTCGAAATGGCTGCGCGAGAGGTCGTCCGTGCCGGCAAAGGGCACGAAGGCCAGTTCGCGCCGCTGGTACAGCGGCAGCAGCGAAGGCGCCAGCACCGGGTGCAGGCCCCAGTCGCTGGTCAGCTCCAGCGCACCGCCTTCTGCCCCCGGGCGGGCAATGGCAATGTTGGGCCGGCTTTCGTAATAAAAGCTGCTGCTGGTGGGCACCAGCAGGCTCGCGCAGTCGTAGCCGCCGCGCAGGAACACCAGCAGCAGGCGCGCATCGCCCGCGCGCGGGGCTGCTGCGACCTGGGCCGATGCGGTGGCCAAGCCCAGTGCGCTAGCGCCCAGGGCCTGCAGGCAGTGTCTTCGCAGCATGGGGAGTCCTTTCAGCCGTGCATGAATTCGGGTGAGGAAAGGAACAAAAGGTTCCATTCGCGCGGCGACGTCGCCTGCACCAGGGCGGCGCGCGTGGCGGGTGCCAGGGTGGCGTCGATCTGCTGCAGATAGGGCGTTTGCGAGAGCGCCGGTAGCGGCGGGCGCTTGCCCTGCGCATCGGTTGGTGCCAGGGCTCCGGCACCCAGCACACGCGCCGCCTCGAAGCGCGTGCTCATCTGGCCCGAGCCCGACCAGGTCGCGGTATCCAGCGGGTAGCCGTCCGGCGTGGCGCGGCCATACAGCGGCTCGGCCAGGCGCTGCAGCCAGTTGAGCAGGGGATCGGTGCTCGCCAGCACCTGCTGCTCGCCATGCACCAGGCGCGCACCGGCCAGCAGGTACTGCACCGGGTCGCGAAAGCGCTGGCCCAGCGATGCCTGGAAGGCGCTCGACTGGAACAGCTCGGCCAGCACGGCGGCGATGTCGCCATCGGTGCGCTCGAAGGTGCGGGCCAGGGTGTCGAGCAGCTCGGGCGGGGGCGCATCGCCCACCAGGTAGACGGCCATCTTGCGCGTGACGAAGCGGGCCGTGGCGCTGTGCCGGGCCAGGCGGTCCAGGGCCTCGTCCAGCTCGGCCAGGCCCTCTGCACGGATGGGTGCGCCCAGCAGGGTCTTGGACTCCCAGTCGTGGCGCTGGGGGTTGAATTCGAACAGGCCCTGGCGCACGTAGTGGCTGCGCAAGGCCGGCTTCATGCGTGGGGGCTCGTCCTCCAGCGGGCGCAGGCTGATGCCCACGCCCGTGAGCACGCGCGCCAGCTCCTGCACATCCTGCTGGCTGTAGCCGCCGCCCACGCCCAGGGTGTGCAGCTCCATCAGCTCGCGCGCATAGTTCTCGTTGATGCGGCCGGCGGCGTTCTGCGCGTTGTCCAGGTAGCGCAGCATGGCCGGGTGGCGCGTGGTGGCCCCCAGCAGGTCGCGGAAACGGCCCAGCGCATGCGGGCGCACGGCGCGCTCCTCGTAGTCGCCCACGCTGGCGCGCAGGTCGGCCTTGCCGGCGAACACGCTGAAGTGGTTCATCCAGAACCAGGTCATCTTCTCGCGCAACTGGGCGGGCGAGTACAGCGCGCGCAGCACAAAGCGCTGGCTGGCCTCGCGCTGCAGGTTGCGCATGTCCTTCTGCCAGGCTTCCAGGCCGGCCTTGCGCTCGTCCTCGGTGGGCAGGGCGCGGGCCTCGCGCTGGCGCGCCTCCATCTGCAGGGCCAGGGTTTCAAACGGGGTCTTGGTGATGGCCATGGCATCGATCTGCGCCTGCGCTTGGGCTGGCAGCGGCGCATTGGCGGGGCCGCGCAACTGGGCGGCCAGCCATGCCTCCCGACCCATGCCAGCCAGCGCCCGTGCGCCCTGGGCCGTGCAGCCCCAGGTGATGCGGTCCATCAGGCGGGCGGGCAGTACCTCGCCGGGCAGGTCCGCCGGTGCGGCGGCGGATGTGGCCCAGGCCGGCACCGCGTTGGCAGAGGCGCCAAGGGCCGCCAGCGCCAGCCATTGGCGGCGGTTGATGGGCGAGGGCGGGGCAAGGTCGTGCAGGAGCATGGTGCAGGCATCCATCGGCCCTGTTGAAGCAGGGCTGGGGCACCATGCTGCGCCTGCCGCAGGGCCAAGGCAAGGGCCTGCGGCGGGTTTTACGCGGGCGACACAAATGCGCCGCAGGTTGTGAGCAGTTGTAGGGGCGCTGTGCGCGCCGGCTCAGCGGGACTTGGCCGCTTCCTCGAACTTGTCCACCTTGCGCAGCTGCTTGAAGCCCAGCGTCCACGCCCCCACCACGCCCAGCGTGCAGATGCCGCCCAGCACGGCGGCCGGTACCACCCCCAGCCAAGCGGCGCTGGTGCCGGCGCGGAACTCCCCGAGCTCATTGGACGAGCCGATGAACAGCATGTTCACTGCGTTCACGCGCCCGCGCATTTCGTCGGGCGTGGAGAACTGCACCAGTGCGCCGCGGATGTACACGCTCACCATGTCCGCAGCGCCGGCCACCAGCAGCGCGGCGAACGACAGCCAGAACAGCGTGGACAGTGCGAACACCAGGTTGGCCGCGCCGAAGATGGCCACGGCGATGAACATGGTCTGCCCCACCTTGCGGTTGAAGGGCCGCATGCTCAGGTACAGCCCGGCGCCCACCTCGCCCACGGCCATGGCACTGCGCAGCGCGCCCAGGCCGGCAGGGCCTACGTGCAGCACCTCGTGCGCGTAGATGGGCAGCAAGGCCACCACGCCGCCCAGCAGCACGGCGAACAGGTCCAGCGAAATGGTGCCCAGGATGATGGGCCGCGAGCGGATGAACACGATGCCCGCGCCAAAGCGTTGCCACATGGTGCCCTGCGCCGCTGCGGCGGGGGTGGCGTAGGCCACCGCCACACGCGCCAGCAGCGCTGCCCCGAGCGCAAAGCACACGAAGCACAGCGCATAGGTCAGCTCGCCGCCGCCCACGGCATACAGCATGCCGCCCAGCAGCGGCCCGCCGATGCTGGCCGCGCGCATCAGCATGCTGTTGGCGGCGATGGCCTGGGCCAGTTGCTCGCGCGGCACGATCTGCGGCAACAGGCTCTGCATGGCCGGCCCCGAAAAGGCGCGTGCGCAGCCGAACAGCACCAGCACCGCATAGATGCCGGTGACCCCCGTGGCGCCATGCCCCGACAGCCACCACAGCAGCGCACTGCAGACGGCGCCCACGGCCCAGCTGATGGCCAGGATACGCCGGCGGTCGAAGCGGTCAATCAGATCGCCCGCCGGCAACAGCAGGCACAGCATGGGCAGAAACTGCGCCAGGCCGACGTAGGCCAGGGCCAGCGGCTCGCGCGTCAGGTCATACACCTGCCAGGCCACCACCACGGCCTGCACCTGGGTGGCGAACACCGCGATCAGGCGGGCGGTGAGAAAGGCCAGAAAGCCCGAATGGCGGTAGACGCTGGGGGCCGGTGTGGGGGAAGGCTGGGAGGTTTGGGACACGGGATGCGGTGCTGGACGGCGAGAAAGGGCAGGTGGTCTGCAAGGCAGGGCGGGAGAAAAACGGCATGCCGCTGGCCTCAGGGTTTATACCGGGTGCCTGCCGATGCTACCGGCTTTGCGCGCAGGCTGCCGGAGCGCCTGGAGATGGTGCGCGCAAGTGCACCGCCATAGAGGTGACCGCCACGGCAACAGTGCGGGTTGTCAGCCGGTGGCGGGGTCAGCCCATGCCATGCAGACCACTGCCCGGGCCTTTGCCATAGGGCCTGGGGTGCCGGTGCCGGTAGTCCCATGGCGCCAGCGGGCGCTTCTGTGCCCACAGCCCTTCGCCCTGGGCGCGCGCCTGGCGCTGCAGCGGCGCCAGGTGCGGGTGCCGCTCGGCATACGGCGTGTACACCCAGGCCAGGCCTGCCGTCACCTGCGCGGTGGCCACGTCGGTGCCGCCGCAGCGCACATTGGCCACCGTGCGGCCATAGCTGTCCTCCTCGATGGGCTGCAGTGTCGCCTGGCGCTTGAAGCACATCTGCGCCAGGTTCTGCCGTGCTTTCTGGCCAAAGGCCTGCTTGCGCTCGGGCGCATCGATGGCTGCCACGCGCACCTTCACCTGCTGGTAGGCCCCCGGCGGGCCGCAGCGTGCGGTGAGGGTGTCGCCGTCGCTGATGGCGACCACGAGGCAGAGCAGGGCAGCGGCAGGCAGGGGCATGGGGCAGGAGGCGTCTGGCGGGCAGTGAAAAGGACGCGCATTGTCTCCTACACTCCGTGCTGCGCGGCGCATGCCGGCGGCGTGTACAACGAACGACAAGAGCACAAGAGGGGAAGTTTCAGATGCGTACCGTGATTTGCGCCACCCATCCGGGCAGCGTGTGGCGATGGGCTGCCGTCGCTTTTCTGATGCTGGCGGCGGCCCTGCCTTGCGCGCAGGCCAAGGACGAAGCCGGCGCCTATGGCAAGACGCTGGAGAAAATTTACGACCTGTCGCCCGAGACCCTGGCGAAGTTCCAGCGCTTCCAGGAAAAGCAGGCGCAAAAGCCGGGTGACAAGGGCAAGGGCATCTACGCCGACACCGAACGATGGCGCGGCGACGAGCTGTCGCTGCCCACCAGCAAGAATCCCTTCACCATCGTCGTCAAGGTCTCGGGCGTGGCGCTGGCCGACGGCGACGCCGGTTCGCGCTGGCAGACCGGCCTGCAGTTCGATGGCCCGTCACCCATCTCGTTTTTGCCCGAGCTGGTGCACAAGGGCGCCCGCGCGGGCCAGCCGGTGTCCATGGTGGGGGCCTCCAAGGGCGTGAGCTTCAAGGAAGACCGCATGGCCGCTCCGGCCCTGGACTTCGAGTCGTCGCGCAACCTGCGCATCGACCGCGTGCAGGTCGAGGTCTGGTCGGGCATCCGCAAATCGACCTGGCTGGAGTTGCTGATGTCGTGGTCGCCCATCCTGACCGGCGTGGTCTTCCTGGGCGTCGTGCTCTGGTTCCGGCGCCGGTAGAGCGCTGGTCAAGACGCTCAGACGCTCATTCCTCGCTGGTCCACTCCACGTTCACGCCCAGGCTGCGCAGGTTTTCGACGAAGCGCGGGTGGGCGCGGCGGATGGGCGCGGCGTTGCGGATCTCCGAGCGCCCCTCGATGCTGGCCGCCACCATGAACAGGGCGATGGCCACGCGGATGATGTAGGGGCTCTCCACCAGGGCCGGCGAGAGCGGGTTGCCGCCGAAGGTGATGAGCCGGTGCGGGTCCGATGAGAACACGTGGGCGCCGAACTTGGAGAGCTCGCCCGTCCAGCCCAGGGCGCCGTCGTACACCTTGTTCCAGAACATGCAATTGCCCTGCGCGCGCACCCCGAGGGCGATGAAGATGGGCAGCAGGTCCACCGGGAAGTAGGGCCAGGGCGCGGCCTCGACCTTGGTCAGCACGTTGCTGGTGAACGGCGTCTGCACCTTGAGCGGGCCGGGGCAGTGCGCGCGCGACCAGCCGTCCTCGTGCGTGACGACCACGCCGAACTTGGCAAAGGTGCGGTCGATCAGCGGAAAGTTGCCCGGCGCGCTGTTGCGCACGATCACATCGCCGCCGGTGATGGCCCCCAGCGCCAGGAAGGTGGTGATCTCGTGGAAATCTTCATCGAAGCGGAACTCGCCACCGCCCAGCGCCGCGCCACCCTGCACCGTGATGCGCGAGGTGCCGATGCCGTCGATGCGCGCACCCAGCATCACCATGAAGCGGCAGAACTCCTGCACGTGCGGTTCCGACGCTGCATTCGTCAGCGTCGAGGTGCCGTTGGCCGCCACGGCGCAGAGTACGAAGTTCTCGGTGGTGGTGACGGAGGCGTAGTCGAGCCAGTGGTCCGTGGGCGTGAGCGGCCCCTGGCTGCGCACCAGCAGCGAGCCCTCGGCGCGCTCCACCGTGCCGCCAAAGCGCTGGAACACCTCCACATGCGGGTCGATCTCGCGCACGCCCAGGGTACAGCCCTTGACGTTGTCTTCGAGCCGCGCCACGCCAAAGCGCGTCAGGAGCGGCGGTATCAGCATGATGGACGAGCGCATCTCCTCGGGCAGGCGGTGCTGCGCAGGGTCGAACACGGTGTTCTGGTGGTGCAGGCTCAGCGTGCCCGTGGTCTCGTCCAGGTGCACGCTGCTGCCCAGCATGCGAAAGATGTCGAGGATCTTGCGCACGTCGGTGATGTCGGGCACGCCGTGCAGACGCAGCGGCTCGCGGGTGAGCAGGGTGGCGCACAGCACCGGCAGCACGGCGTTCTTGTTGGCAGACGGGGTGATGCGGCCACGCAGCGGCGTACCGCCGTGCACGATGAGGTTGGACATGGGGAACTGAGGAGGGGAAAGAGGGGAGGGGCGGGGGGAAACAGGCACCGCAGGCGAGGCGCTGGCTGGCGCAATGCCCACGAAAGCCCTGCACTGTACCCGCGCCGCGCCCCGGCGGCTGTATCTGCCGGTAATCTGCCGCTCAGTGGGTCGGCTTTAGAGCGGCTAACAAAACTCTTCTGGCGTCGTTGCAGCGTCTTGTCGTACTGCTCGTACTGCCTGCGACGCAGCGCCTAGCCAGAACCGCTTCGCTGAGTTTTGTTAGCCGCTCTTAGAAGCACCACTCCAAAGCCATCGAAGGCTTCGGCGCTTCAGAAGCCGAAGGGCTGGCCAGGTTTCCAGGCGTCGGCCAGGCGTTTGGCCTCGGCCACCTCCACGATGCTCATCGTGGGCGCCAGGCGGCGCTGCGTGCCGGCGGCCCAGAAGGCGCCGCGGTTGGGCGGGGTGAGCGAGTCGTCCTGCTGCTGCTCCTTGTGCGCGCGCTGGGCCAGGTCCAGCAGCATGTGGGCCGCCACGGGCCGGCGGCCCACGTTGTCCAGGCCCGTGGAGTAGAGCAGGCCCAGGCTGTACAGGCCCGATGGGTCGCCCTGGCGCGCGGCGCGCAGGTACCAGTTCTCGGCCTGCTCGGCCTGCTGGGTCTCGCCCAGGCCGCGCTCGTAGATGTAGCCCAGCTGGACGCTGGCCAGCGAATAGCCTTCGTTGGCGGCCTTGGTGAGCCACTGCATGGCCTGGGCCTGGTCCTTGGGCACGCCGCGGCCGTCGCGCAGCGTGATGCCCAGCACCAGCATGGCCCGCAGGTCACCCTTGGCGGCCAGTGCCTGCAGCTCTTGCACGGCCTCGGGGCCATCGGTGCGGCGGGCCTGCTTCTCCAGGTCCTTCAGGCGCGCCTGGTGGTCCTGCGCCGCCTTCTGCGCCGCCACTTCGGCGGCGCGGGCATCGGCTTCGGCCTTGGCAATGCGCTCCTGCGCACGGACCTTGTCGGCTTGGTACTTCCAGCCCACCAGGCCCAGGCCCACCACCACGGCCAGCGCCAGGGCAATCCAGGTCGTGGGCAGCTCGCGCGGGGCCTTTTTCTTGGCTTTTTCCTTCTTCTTGGCGGCCGCCGCAGCCTCGGCAGCCGCTGCAGCCTCCGCGCGCTGCCGCGCGGCCTTGCCGACATAGGGCGCTGGCGCAGGGGCGGCGGCCTCGGGTTCGCGCGGCTTGGGCGGGTCTACCTTGTCGTAGGCCACTTCGCAGCTCGGGCACTGCCAATCGGGTGCCGTGTCGCTGGCCTGCCGCGCGTACTTGCAGCGCGGGCAGGTGCGCTCCGTGAAGACGGTCTTGGCGGCGGATTCCTTTTCAATGGGTTCCAGGGAAAACGAAAGGTCAGGTTTTTGGTTCACGTAGCTCTTCCTTCACCGCGCGCGAAGGCGCGGCCCTCCTCGGGCATCTTGGTGCGGCCCCCTCCCATAGGGGCGCCAGCTGGCCCATAGCCGGCTAGTGTATTTGTAGTAAATGGTTTTTTGTATGTCCAGATGTGTAACGGCGCAAGGTATTGCGCCTGCGCCCGCGACTTGCGCGGCTATTTGTAACAATCAAGACCAATGTCGTGCAGATGGGCTTGCGGGCTATCGAAATGAGAGCAACATGGCATGATGGTGCTTCGGCCGAGAACTGCGCAGTTCGACCGTCGGCCCCGATGGGCATGCCATCCTGGAGACGATTTTCATTTTTAGAATGCAGGGAACCGACCGCAGGTACGGCGCCTCACAGCGACAGTTGCCCGCCGTTGCCTTTGTCTGTCGTTGTCCGCAGTGCCGGCGCCCCGGCCACCCTCCAATGCCTGCCTTTTCGGAGTGCCGCTTTTGAATCCGACGATGCCCTCGAACCCTTCTGCCCTGTTGCCTTGCGGCGCCACGTCACGCGCCTGTCGACCGCTTTGCGCACTGCTGGCTGGCGTTGCCATGCTGCTCGCGGGCTGCGGCGCCCTTCCCAGTAGCACACCGGGGCCCCAGGCACCCCAGGAGAAGTTCGGCTCGCTGGCCACCTACTCGCGGCTGTTCGATGCCACGCCGGCGCAGACCTGCGAGGCATCGCGCCGGGCGCTGCTCAGCCAGGGCTATCTCATCAACACCAGCTCGGCCGAGCTGGTGGAGGGCAAGAAGAACTTCCAGCCCGGTACCGAGACGCACATGCAGATGGTGATCCGCGTGGTCTGCGTGCCTGAGTCGCCCACGGGCAAGATCAGCCTGGGCTTCGTCACCGCCATCCAGGACAGTTTTGCGCTGCGCAAGACCAACAACTCGGCCAGCCTGGGCGTGGGTGCCATCGGCTCGGTGTCGCTGCCGTTCTCGTCGAGCAGCGAATCGCTGGTGCGTGTAGGCAGCGAGACCATCACGGCGGACACCTTCTACGAAAGCTTTTTCGACCTGGTCAAACGCTACCTGGTGATCGACGAGGCGGCGCAGGCCAGCGAGTAGGTGGGGCGGGGGACTACCCAGAAGCCCGCGTTCTTCAGGGAGTCCAGGCCCCATGGCCGTCGTGCTTGGGTGCGCCTGCTTGAGCCCCGAGCTGGCTTTTTACCAGGGGAAAGAGCGATCAGTTGAGTCCCCAGGAGACTTGAATATTTCAGTGCGAGGTGGCGGGGTTATTAAATTATTGAGAGTGGTGGAGGGGGAGGGATGAAAAGTAGCGCAAAGAGATTGTTTGAAGCAGGGGTGCCAGTGGAGATTGTTGGGCTGGCTAATTTGGTGCTGATGTCGTTGGCTGCCGTTGTGGTGAAGTTTTCCCCAAGCGTTGGGGTCTGGATTTGCAATATTTTCTACCCCTTTCCGATTCCCGATGGGGGTGAAGGCTCGTACGTGGCCTATCGAATTTCGTTGTATGTCATTGCAACGCTTATATCCATTTTCATGACCGTTGGTATTTTTTGGGTTGGTATCATGGGGTGGCGAGCGGAGATGAACGGTGTGTCGCGCTGGAAAAAAATACTATTCGTGCTGACGGTGGTTCCGGTGCTATGGGTTTTTTATCCGGCGCATGCGTTGAGCGAAGATTATTTGGTGGACGGCGATGTCATTTACGTTTTGTCTACTTCATTGATTTTTATGTGTATTCAGCTTTTGATTTTTGTTGCCAGTAAAAAGCCTCTGCAGCGAAGATATGATAATTTCTGAAGCCTGCGAAACCGTGTTTGGCACAAACCACGCGTTGAAAATGCCCAGGATCTAGGCATATCATCTGGTGGCGGCATGGGGTAAGGCCAGCCGGAGCCCCGCATCCGCTTCGTCACCCAGGCCCAAGACAAGGCAGCATGGCCAAAGAGAGATATCTATGCTTTTGCCCATTGCGGCACCACGAAAGCCATGGGGGCAAGGTGATCCTGCTGATTTTGTTGGTTTAGTAAGCATGATGGATGATATGGAAAGTGAGCTGGACGCTGAAATGCTACCGGCTACCCGCTAAAACGGGGACCACCATCATTCTAGTGTGAAGCGGTAGGAGGGGTTTCTGATGGGCTTGTAGGAGCGGTGGTATTTTTTTTGATGACAAGGGCGTCGATGTGAAGAATTTCATGGTGTTGAAACTATCATTTTTGATGCTGGCAATTATTGGATTGGTGCTTGGATTTTTTCTGTCTGCTTGCGGTGTTTTAACGCCTTGGGGAGGCGGGCTTCCAAAGGCATCGGTATGGGGTGGCGCTGTTCTCGGTTTGACGGGTTTGCCCGTCGGGGCGTTGCTCTGTCTGCGCAATAAGATTCACGCAAGAACGGGTGAGTATTATCCGCAAGGTGGATCGATTGCTGATTCGACCACGGGCTACGGGCGTGCGCTGGTCGGGGTGTCAATTTATTTCCTGCTGGAAGCGGTTGCCGGAGACAGGGGGGGGAATCGCCTGGCATTTTTTCATCAGAATATCTACTTGGCATCCTCATTTCTGTTGTTGATGACTGTCTTGGCATTTTATTTTGCTTGCAAATATGCATCTGGCGTCATGTTTTTCCGGCTGTCGCGGGTGGGGCGCTCGGAGCGGCGATGAACGGTCCCGGCTCATGAAGTGCAACCAAAATATTGCATGTTGCGTGAGAGGGCGCAATAATGCACCCAGGAGGTTGCATATGCCCGATTCCCACACACCCCTTTCGCCCCCGTCTTCCCCGCCGTCCACCGACCGCCTTGAGCGCAGCATCTTCATCGCCGCCCCGCGCTCGCGGGTGTGGCAGGCGCTGACCACGGCCGAGACCTTTGGCCAGTGGTTTGGCGTGGCGCTGCAGGGCCAGCGCTTCGCGCCCGGCAGGTATGTGCGCGGCAACATCACCATCGCGGGCTACGAGCATGTCATGTTCGATGCGCTGGTGGACAGCGTCGAGCCCGAAACCCGGTTTGCCTACCGCTGGCACCCGTATGCGGTGGATGCGCAGCACGATTACTCGGCCGAGCCGCGCACCCTAGTCAGCTTCACCTTGCAGGACGAGGGCGCGGGCACGCGGCTCACGGTGGTGGAGTCGGGCTTTGACGGCGTGCCGCCCGAGCGGCGCCTGGCGGCCCTGCATGCCAACACCGGCGGCTGGGAGGAGCAACTGCTCAACATTCAGCGCCATGTGGCTCCCGGGGCCTGAGGCCGCCGTGGCACCCGCACCAGCATCCGTACCGGCGCTGCCGCCCCCCGGCGGCCTGGCGCCCGTGTTCTTCGCGCTGGGCGACGAGACGCGGCTGCGCCTGGTGGCCCTGCTGTGCGCGGGTGACATGTTCTCCATCGCCCAGCTCACGGCCCACACCGCCATCACGCGCCAGGCCGTCACCAAGCATCTGCAGGTGCTGGCCGATGCCGGCGTGGTGCGCGGCGTGAAGGCGGGGCGCGAGCGGCTGTGGCAGCTCGACCCCGCGCAACTGGAGGCCGCGCGCCAGTCGCTGGAGGCCATGGGCCGGGAGTGGGATGGGGCGCTGCTGCGGCTCAAGCAACTGGTGGAATCGCCACCCCCGGCTCAAGCGTAAAGCTTGTCTCCCGCATCGCGGATGCGCAGCGCGGCCTCATGGCCCAGTGCATTCACCACCGGCTCCCATACGCTGGCATAGCGCGGCAGCGCATCGGGCGCGAACGAGGTGTGCGGCCAGTCCGAGCCCCAGAACAGGCGATCCCCCATGTGGGCTGCCACCCGTGCAATCGCCGGGTGCAGCAGGCCATACGGCGCACTGGCCTGCAGGCGGTACCAGCCCGAGAGCTTGACCCAGGCGCCTTGCCCGGCCAGCTTGGCCAGGGCCTGCCAGGCACGGTCATCAGAGGGCAGCAGGCCGTGCAGGCCGGCCAGGTGGTCGAGCACGCAGGCCACGGGCGTGCCCTGGTGCAGGTGGACGATGGTGGCCAGGTCTTCGGGGTTGGCGTACCACTGCACATGCCAGCCCCGCTCGGCCAGGCGCGGGGCCAGGGCCTTCATGGTCTCGGGGCCGTTTCCCACGGGCGAGACGAGGTTGAAGCGCACGCCGCGCACGCCCAGGGCATGCATGCGGTCCAGTTCGGCATCGGGCACGGCGCCGTCCAGCACCACCACGCCGCGGTGGCGGCCGCTGGACTGGGCCAGCGCATCGAGCAGCACGCGGTTGTCGGTGCCGTACACGCTGGGCTGCACCAGCACCAGGTGGCCCACGCCATGCGCTGCGGCCAGCGCCTCGATATCGGCCAGCGGCCGGTGCACAGGCTGGTAGTGGCCGGCCTGCGCAGGTGCGGCGCTGTCGAACACATGCACGTGGGTGTCCCAGCCCTGGGGCAGGGCGGGAGGGGAAGGGGGAGAGGTGGAAAAAGTCATTTCAGTCACACGCTACGGCGTGCCGATGGCGCATGCACGAAGCGTGCGCGCCCCAGCCGGCCGCCCAGGCGGGGTGCTTATCCCACCGAGATCTTGCGCTCGCGCACCACTTTGGCCCACTGCTCCTGCTGCGCAGCGATGAACTTGCCGGCCGTCTGCTGCGAGGCATCGGCGAACACATCGCCCCCCAACTGGCGCACGCGGCCCAGCACCTCGGGGTCGGCCAGGGCCTTGCGCACGGCGGCCACCAGCGTGGCCCGGGTGTCGGCAGCCATGCCGGCGGGGGCCAGCAGCGGGTTCCACTCCAGCACCTCGTAGCCGGGCACGCCGGCCTCGGCCATGGTGGGCACCTCGGGCAGCGAGCGGGCGCGCACCATGCTGGTCACGGCCAGGGGGCGCAGCTTGCCGGCCTGGATATGGCCCAGCGACGAGGCCACGTTGGCAAAGAACAGCGGCACCTGCCCGCCCATCACGTCGGTCATGGCCGGGCCGCCGCCGCGGTAGGGCACATGCAGCAGTTGCACGCCCGCGCGCCCCTCGAACATGGCGCCCGCCAGGTGCTGCGCCGAGCCATTGCCCGAGGAGGCATAGGTCAGCTCGCCCGGCTTGGCCTTGGCCAGCTGGATCACGTCCTTGACCGATTTGGCCGAAAAGCCGGGCGTGCACACCAGCACGTTGGGAAAGGTGGCCAACACCGCCAGCGGCGTGAAGGCCTTGGCACTGTCGTACGGCAGCTTGGGGAACAGCGAGGGGTTCACCGCGAACGACGAGGCGTCGAGCAGCAGCACGCTGCCGTCCGGCGTGGCGCGCGCCACCTGCGAGGCGGCCAGTTGCCCGCTGGCGCCGGGCTTGTTCTCCACCACCACGCCCTGGCCCAGGGCTTCGGCCAGGCGCGGCGCGATGATGCGCGCGATCAGGTCCGCGCCACCGCCTGCGGGGTAGGACACCACCAGCGAGATCGGCCTACCGCCTGCCACCGTGGCCGCGTGGCCGCTGGCCACCCAGGGCGCGGCCAGCGCGGCGCCTGCGGCCTGCACCAGCAGGCCACGGCGCGAGAGGGTGGCGGTCGAAGTGGAGTGCTTGGAATGGGTCATGGCGGATGTGCTCCAGTGTTCCGGGGTGAAGGCGGCCGGGGGCGGTCAGGTGATCGTGATGGTGTAGTGGAACGCGTTGGCATCGCCGCGCGTGGTGCGCCACTCGACGCAGCGGCCTGTCAGGTCGTAGGCGCTGCGCTCCACAGCGACGCAGGGGTGGCCGGCAGGTAGGCGCAACTGGGCCGCCTGGGCGCCGGTCATTGCGCCAAAACCGATCTGGTCCACCGCGCGGTGCACGTGCACGCCACAGCGGCGCGCGAACATGGGGTAGAGCAAGTCGTCCCACCCAGCCAGGTCGTCGTCGGCCAGCGGTGCAAACAGGTCCAGCGGCAGCCACATCTCTTCGATCAGGCAGGGCTGGCTGGCCAGCAGACGCAGCCGCAGCAGGTGCAGCACGGGCTCACCCGGGCCAATGCCCAGGCCGCGCGCCACGGCGGTCGTTGCGGTCACGCTCTTGCGCACGAGGATGCGCGACTGCGGCACCTCGTTGCTGCCCCCGCCAAAGCGGAAGAAGCGCAGCATGGACCCGCCCGCAATGCCCTGGCGCACGAAGGTGCCCTTGCCGTGGATGCGCTCGATCAGCCCCTGCTCCACCAGCAGCTCCAGCGCGCGGCGCATGGTGCCCAGGGCCACCTGGTGCTCGGCGGCCAGCAGGCTTTCGGCCGGCAGGGCGCTGCCCGGCGGCCATTCGCCCGCCACCACGCGCACGCGCAGGGCATTGGCCAGCGCGGCATAGCGGCGCATGCCGGGGGCGCTGTCGACCAGGGCCAGGTGCGAGGGGGATTCCATGCAGAGAACTATAGTCCTCTATAGGACTTGAATAATGCGAGTTTACCCTTGATGGGTGTTTGGAAAAACGACATGGCTGGCCGGGCGCCGTGGTCGTTACAGCACGGCCTGCTCGGCCCACGCCCCCGGTGCCAGCCCATCGAGCGTGTAGGGGCCAATGGCCGCGCGCACCAGCCGCAGCGTGGGCAAGCCCACGGCCGCCGTCATGCGCCGCACCTGGCGGTTGCGGCCTTCGCGGATGGCCAGCTCGATCCAGGCGGTGGGGATGGCCTTGCGCTCGCGGATAGGCGGCGTGCGCTCCCATACCGCAGGTGGCGGGTCCAGCAGGCGGGCGCGCGCGGGCCTGGTGGGGCCGTCGTTGAGCTGCACCCCGCTGCGCAGTTGCGCCAGTGCGCTCTCGCCGGGCAGGCCCTCCACCTGTACCCAGTAGGTCTTTTCCATCTTGAAGCGCGGGTCGGCGATGCGGGCCTGCAGCGGGCCATCGCTGGTCAGCAGCAGCAGGCCTTCGCTGTCGGCGTCGAGCCGGCCAGCCACGTACACGCCCGGCTGGTCGATGTAGTCCTTGAGCCCTTGCCATTTGCCCTCGGCCGTGAACTGGCTCAGCACGCCATAGGGTTTGTTGAAGCGTATCAGGCGGGGTGGCATGGGGGCGGCGCGGTGGCGCAGGGAGTGCAGCGGTGGGTGGGCCGCCAAGCATAGCCGCAGCCAGGGGCCCGCTGCGCGCAGCCTGCGCATGCTCTGGAGGGGGCATTTCTGCGGCGATACACTCGCCGGCTCGCGCAGCGTGCTGCTGCATCCCCATGGCCACCCCATTCACCCGGTGGCTGCGTTCCGGCCAGGCCTTGCTGCCTGGCACCAGCCAACACCACCACCATGATCACCATCCAGCTGGACATTGCACAGACCATCGGCGTTGCCGCCGTGCTTCTGGTCCTGGGCGACTTCATCAAGAAGCACGTAGGCGTGCTGTCGCGCTACTTCATACCGGGGCCCATCATCGGCGGGCTGGTGTTCTCCCTCATCGCGCTGGCGGGCCACCTGAGCGGCAGCTTCGCGTTCGAGTTCTACGACAACATGCGCGCCTTCTTGCTGCTGGTGTTCTTCACCACCATCGGCTTTTCTGCCAGCTTCGAGCTGCTCAAGAAGGGCGGGGTGGGTGTGGCCCTGTTCCTGGCGGCGGCCGTGGGGCTGGTGCTGCTGCAGAACACCCTGGGCGCGGGCCTGGCAGCACTGCTGGGCGTGCATCCGCTCATCGGGGTGGCGGCGGGCTCCATCTCGCTCACGGGCGGGCATGGCACCTCGGCCGCGTTTGGCCCCCTGCTGGAGCAGGCCGGCGCAGCCGGTGCCCTGCCGGCCGCGATTGCTGCCGCGACCTATGGCCTGGTGGCTGGTTGCGTGATTGGCGGCCCCCTGGGCACGCTGCTCATGCGGCGCAACGGCCTGCACGCGCGTGGCGCCAGCGCTGCCACCGCGCAGTCCATGCCGGTGCCCGCCACGGCCAACACGGGCAGTGGTGGCGATACGGTGATGTACGCCAGCATCCTGATTGCCGTGTCCATCGGCATCGGCACGCTGCTGGTGAACTGGCTCAAGGACCTGGGCGTCACGCTGCCCTCGTACCTGGGGCCCATGCTGGTGGCGGCGCTGGTGCGCAACGTCATCGATTGGCGCAACAGCGAGCTGCCGCTGCGGCAGTTCGAGGTGGTGGGCAATGTGTCGCTGGCCTTCTTCCTGGCCATGGCGCTGATGTCGATGAAGCTGTGGGAACTGGCCGAGGTGGCGGGGCCGCTGCTGGTGATTCTGCTGGCGCAGACGGCGCTGATGTTCGCCTACGGCTACTGGGTCACCTTCCGCGTGATGGGGCGGGACTACGATGCCGCCGTCATCGCCGCCGGGCATTGCGGCTTCGGCATGGGCGCCACACCCAATGCCATGGCGAATATGCAGGCGTTCACGGCGGTCAACGGGCCGTCGGTCAAGGCGTTCTTCGTGATCCCGCTGGTGGGTTCGCTGTTCATTGATTTCTTCAATGCGGTGATCATTACGGCGTTCATGAATTTCTTGAAATGATGTGTCGCTGAAGCTGCTTCGCTGCGCGCGGTTGCTGCTGTTCTTTTGCTGAAGGCGGAGGCTGGGTCTCTGCCGTCGTCGCTCGTGGTCGATGGTGGCTGTGTGCCTTGATGAAGGGCGGAGGCCGGGGTGTGCGCCCGGCGGCGCGGTGCTTCTGTTAGACCTCATGCCTATGTTGCGGGCGGGAGCCGGGTCTCGGCCCGGCGGCCGAGGTACTTGTTCTTTGCTTCGCCAAAGAGGGTGTAGAAGAAATCTATTGCAACCGCCCCAACAACATCCGGGCCTGCGCAAGCCACACCCACGCAGCCGCATAGAACGGCTTGCGGTCGTGGTGCATCACAAGCCTGCGGTTGCGCTCCAGCCATGCATGGGTGCGCTCCACCACCCAGCGCTTCTTGGCGATGGGGGCGGGCTGCTCGTCGCTCCACAGCGGCTGCTGGGCATCGTCCCAGCGGTGGCGGGCACTGTGGCGCACGATGCGCACCTGTACGTGGTGCGCCTTCTCGATCTGCTGGGCGCATTGCCCGGCGTACGCGCTGTCGGCCCACAACGTCTTGAACGAGCCATCCGTGCGCTTGCACGCCTGTGCTACCGCTTGCGCGGCCGCGTCGCGGTCCTGCACGGCTGCACTGGTGATCACAACCGCAAGCAGCAGGCCCAGTGTGTCCACGACCAGATGGCGCTTGCGCCCTTGCACCTTCTTGCCTGCATCGAAGCCCAAGGTACCACCCTGAGGGCTGCCCCGGTTGGACTGCGAGTCGATGATGGCCTCGCTGGGCTGCGCAGCGCGCTCCAGGCGTTGGCGCCATTGCTGGCGCAGACGCTCGTGCAGCGCTTCGAACTTGCCTTGGCGGGCCCAGTTGACGAAGGCCTTCTGCACGGACTGCCAGGGCGGATAGATCTGCACCGGCAGGTTGCGCCAGGACGAGCCGGTGCGCAGCACATAGCAGCAGGCATCGACAACGCTACGCCGCGAGTAGGTGGCCGGTCTGCCACGCGAGCCCGGTTGGGGCTCGAACAGGTCCTGCGCCAGCGCCCATTCGGCATCGGTCAGGGCACCGGCAATGGCGTTGCCGGATTGACTGGCGGGCCGATGCCGGGCGGTGTAGCCGTAGCGCGTGCCAGGCTGACCAGGCTGCGAGCGGGACAGCTGCGACTTGGGCCGCGCTCGCTGCAGGCCGGCAGCCTTCAGTGCTGCGCGCAGAGTCACCGTGCTAGGGGCGCTGCGGCCCATGTGATCGGCCCAGGCCAGCGCCAACTCGGGCAGCGTCGCCTGCGGATTGTCTCGGACCACCTCGCGCAAGGTGGTGTACTCGCCAGGGGGGATTACGGGTGGTCGGCCTGTCTTTGCCATTGCGCTGCTCCTGCTTGGTCAATGCGGCGCTATTATAATTTATTTCTTCTACACCCTCAAAGAAAAGTACCCAAAAGAAAGGCGACCCCGCTGCCCGTGACCCCCTCGCACTGCGTACGAGGGGGCAGCCTGCGATGCTCGGTCCTGGGGTGTGCCGCAGAACTCGCTGCGTTCTTCGAACTCCGCTCAAACAGCTGCGGCAAGCCAGACAACGATGCGCGTGTCCTTCGGCACGCGCTCACCCCAGGCCCTGCGCTTCTCGGCACGGTCAGAAGGGGGTGGGAGCGGGCTCCACACGGGCCATTGCTTCGCTCGGCCCCTTGGTCCTTCGCTGCGCTCGGCTCGCCAGGGCGATCGCGCCTAACACGTCGGCAGCGCACAGCGCGTAACCGACACCCGGCGCAGCTGCGCAGCAGCAGCCGTTGTTGTCCCCGCTCCCCACCCCTTCTGGCTGCGCCGAGAAGCGCAGGAGCTGGGGTGGGCGTGTGTGCCGCAGGACACACACGCTTCGTGAACTGACTTGCCGCAGCTGTTTGAGCGAAGTTCGAAGAACGCAGCGAGTTCTGCGGCACCACCCCAGATCCGAGCATCGGAGGTTGCCCCCGCTCGCCCGACAGGGCGAACGGGGGACGCAGACTGGGGGTCGTCTTCTCTTTGGTGACTTTCTCTTGACGACGCAAGAGAAAGTTACTGCGCCGCCGGGCGCACACCCCGGCCTCCGCCCTTCATCAAGGCATGCACCACCCATCCAACCACAACCGCAGAACCGCTTGGCGCCGGCCCTGACCTGCAGGTCATGCACACAGCCATAGGCCACTGCAATCAAACGCTGCCTGCAGGATGCACGCAAGGCGGCGCGTCAATCACTGCTGCCGCCCGTTACCGCCTTCACACCAGCAGCCCCCACATCCACCGTAGCCCCAACCACCTTGGCCCCCACCTTCACCGTGGTGGCCGCCACGCTCACCGCCGCATCGGCCACAGCCACCACGGCGCAGCCTGTGCAGCACAGTGCCAAGACGGCAGATACCAGTGCGCGGCCTGTGCGAAATGCCATGTCGCTTGCCATCACGCCTGCGGCACGAACAGGGCCGGGTCCACCATGGCGCGGTTGAGCATCACACCCCAGTGCAGGTGCGGCCCGGTCACGCGGCCGGTGGCGCCCACGGCGCCCAGGCGCTGGCCGGCGGCCAGCACGTCGCCCACTTTGACGTCGACGGCGCTCAGGTGGCAGACCATGGAGAGCAGGCCCCGGCCATGGTCCAGCCACACGGTGCCGCCGTTGAAGAAATACTCACCCGTGTCGATCACGCGCGCTGGCAGGGGCGAGAGGATCGGCGTGCCCGTGGGCGCGGCGATGTCCATCCCGCTGTGCGGATTGCGCGCCTGGCCGTTGAACACCCGGCGCAGCCCGAACGAGCTGGAGCGGCGCCCCGGCACCGGCACGCGCATGCGCAGCGAATCCAGGGCCACGCCTGCGGGCTGCTCGGTGAAGGTGGCCATCACCAGGGCCTGGTGGTCGCGCTCGCGCTCGTAGCGTGCCTGGTCCTCGGACGACAGGTCCACCGTGCGCGGCGATACGGTGAGGTGCTGCTCCTTGTACTTCTTGGGCGACACGGTATAGGCCACCTGCCGGGGCGCACCGCCGCCGGCCGGCTGCACGGTGATGTGCGCAGGGCCCGGTGTGGCGGCCAGCGGTATGCCGACGATGGCCGTCCATTCGATGGCATCGCCCAGCACCAGCACCGGCACGTCACCCGCAAGTGCTACCGGCCGCTTGGCCGCAGGGCCGAGCGACAGGCGGGCCACGCCGCCCGGTACCTGCAGCGGCTGCGGCCACACCGTGGGGGCTGGCGGTGCCTTGGCGTGCAGCGCGGGCGTATGCAGGGCCAGCAAGCCGCTGGCGGCACCCAGCAACGCGGTGCGGCGGTTCATGGAAGAGGTCACGGCGGGAATGGCGTTGCGGACGGAATGGGGCACGGAAGTTCGGACCTTGGGCAAATCGATGGCGGGTAGACGGCGAAGCAGGCCGCCATTGTGCCGGGCCTTTGAAACGAAGTCGGCCTACATCGGCCCGCCAGGGCCCCACCCACAATCGCGCCATGAAAAAAACAGGTCGCACCCTGCGCATCGTCTTGCTTACCTTCGTGGCCACGGCCGCGCTCGTGCTCTTTGCCCTGAACTTCACGGCCGGCGAGAAAAAGGTGCAGCACCAGATACCGCGCCTGTACACCAGCGCCAGCCCGCAGTTCGAGCGCGCCATGGGCAGCCTGCTGGGGCCGGGCATCCTCCCCGGCAACGAGGTCAAGGAGCTGATCAACGGCGACCAGATCTTTCCGCCCATGCTCGCGGCCATCCGCTCGGCGCAAAAGAGCGTGACCTTCGAGACCTACATCTACTGGTCCGGCGACATCGGCAAGCAGTTTGCCGACGCGCTGGCCGAGCGCGCCCGCGCGGGTGTGGCGGTGCATGTGCTGCTCGACTGGGTGGGCAGCGCCAAGATGGAGGAGAGCTACCTTGCCGAGATGAAGGAGGCCGGCGTGCTGGTCGAAAAATTCCACAAGCCGCACTGGTACAACCTGGCGCGCCTGAACAACCGCACCCACCGCAAGCTGCTGGTGGTGGACGGGCAGGTGGGTTTCACCGGCGGCGTCGGCATCGCGCCGGAGTGGACAGGCAATGGCCAGGACCCTGACCACTGGCGCGACTCGCACTACCAGGTGCGCGGCCCAGCCGTGGCGCAGATGCAGGCCACGTTTCTGGACAACTGGCTCAAGGTCACGGGCAAGGTGGTGCACGGGGATGCGTACTTCCCGGCGATCGCTGCAAGTGGTACGCAGCGCGCCCAGATGTTCTCGAGTTCGCCGTCCAGCGGCAGCGAGAGCATGCAGCTCATGTACCACATGGCCGTCACCGCAGCCGAGCGCAGCCTGGACCTGTCGGTCGCCTACTTCGTGCCCGACGACCTCACGCGGCAGTTGATGCTCGATGCCTTGAAGCGCGGCGTGCGCGTGCGCCTCATCACGCCCGGCCCGCACACCGACACCGAGACCGTCAAGGCCGCCTCGCGTGCCACCTGGGGTCCGCTGCTGGAGGCCGGGGCCGAGATCTACGAGTACCAGCCCAGCATGTACCACTGCAAGGTCATGATCGTGGACCAGCGCATGGTGTCGGTCGGTTCCACCAACTTCGACAACCGCTCCTTTCGCCTCAACGACGAGGCCAACCTCAATGTCTACGACACGGCGTTCGCCGAGCGGCAGACGCGCGTGTTCGAGGAGGACCTGGCAAAGTCCCGGCGCGTGACATACCAGGAGTGGCTGGAGAGGCCGCTCAAGGAACGGCTGGCCGAGCGGCTGGCGGCGTTGCTGGAGTCGCAGTTGTAGATATCTTCGCCCAGATCATGACATTTCATTCACAGCTGGTTACTTTCTCGGGGTGGCTGTAGGCGTGCAGGGCGTTACGCTTTCCTACAATCCCGCCGTCAAACAATAGGGAAGAGGGATTTTCATGGCGCAGCGGCGAAGCATTCTGGCGGGACTATCGACTTGGCTCTGGATGCTGGTGGCGGGTGTTCCCGGTGGGGCAGTCGCGGCGGCGGATGGCGCCACTGCAGGCAGGGCCGGCATCCACCCCTGGATCGAAGTGGGCGACAGCCTGGTGGCCGACGTGATCGTCGATGGCAAGGTGGTTGCGCAACTCGACCACAAGGCCACGCAGCCGGGGCTCAAGAAGCCGCCCGCGTTGGTGTTCGCGCTGCCTGCGGGCCTCAAGCGCGTGCGGCTCAAGGGCACTGTCACCATCGGCGGCAAGGCCTCAGCGTTCGACAAGAGTTGGAAGGTGCGCGACATGGCGCCCTTTTCAGCCCCGCTGTACGACCAGGGCAAGCCCTGGATCGAGCGCATCCGTGGCCTGGCCAAGAAGCTGGAAGACAGCATCTCCATCGAGCCCGGCGACGGCGGTGCCAAGAAGAAGCCTGCCAAGGCCGCCTTCGCGGACCTGGAGAAAGCCATGGGCGTGCCGCTGCCCCCGCTGGTGAAGGTGCTGGGCGACTGGCAGATCCAGATCGGTGACTCCAACTTCCTGCCGGCCGCCCAGATGGGCAAGGTCACCGATCTGCTGCTGGGCGATTGGGGCTACAAGCGCACCGGTGCCGATGGGCTCGACAAGATCCTCCCGCCTGCGGTGCGCGCGCGCTACGACCGCAGCCTGGCCGTGTTCGTCGAGGTGGGGGATGGGCTGGGCGCATTGGCGTGGGACCCGGTGGGCGCCACGCCCGGCGAGCCGCCCAGCACCTGGGGTGACAAGGGCAATCCCGGTGCCCGGCCGAGCACGCCCAATGAAGGCGTGTGGTATTGGCTGCACCAGGATCACATCGCCAAGCCCGAGTTGCTGCTTGATGACGACTACCGCCCCAAGACCACCGAGGCCGCGCTGACCCATGTGTTCCAGCGCTTTGCGCTATCGGACCTGGACTCGCCCGAGGCCGACGACGAGCTTGTGGTGGACACCGCCAACCCGCGCGCCAACCTGCTGCAGCTGCACTTCGACGGCCCCCGGAACCCTCGGCTCTGGCTGCGCAGCTACGACTACCACTACAGCCTGTATTGAGCGGCTAACAAAACTCTTCTGGCGTCGTTGCTGCGTCTTGTCGTACTGCCCGTACTGCCTGCGACGCAGCGCCTAGCCAGAACCGCTTCGCTGAGTTTTGTTAGCCGCTCAAAATTGCCATGCCACCGCAGCGCGACCTCCATGGAGCGGAGGCGGCGCGCGGCGCCATGCAGTGCATCAATGCGTGACGAACTCGTAGGTCACAGCTTCGCTGTCCACCATGTCCAGCACCTCGTGCAGTGCGTCGTCGTCTTCGGGGCTGCTCCACAGCTCTTCGGGGGCGGTGGCGAACAGGGGCTCGATGGCGATGTCCATGAAGCGGCCATCCGGCAGGCTCAGCACGGGCGTGCCTTCGGAGGTTTCGACCAGCGACCAGTCCTCGGGGACGGACATTTCGACTTCGATGGTGACTTTGAGTTTTTTGGTCATGGTGTGTTCTCTGTTGGTGAATGCGGGCAGGGTAACCGCATTCGGCCCGGCGTGCGGTGACGGGGTTGGATGGGTCGACTGCGGGCAGGCATTCCCCTGCGCAATATGGGGCTTGGACCTCTGGGGGCTGCCCCTTAGAATTTTCGACCTACAAGAGGGGAAGTTCGTTGGATCTCACACAAACGGCCACAGACGCCGCACAGCAGCCGCACGCGCGCACGGCGCAAGCCATCATCCACAATGTCGAAAAAATCCTGCAGGGCAAGCACCAGCAGGTGGAACTGGCGCTCGCCGCCATCGTGGCCGGCGGGCACCTGCTGATCGAGGACGTGCCCGGCCTGGGCAAGACCATGCTGGCGCGCGCGCTGGCGGTGTCGGTGGGGCTGTCGTTCAAGCGCATCCAGTTCACGGCCGACCTCATGCCATCCGACATCGTGGGCGGGCCGGTCTACAACCCCAAGGATGGCTCGTTCACCCTGCGCCCCGGCCCGGTGTTCGCCAACATCGTGCTGGCCGACGAGATCAACCGCGCCAACCCGCGCGCCCAGTCGGCCCTGCTCGAATGCATGGAAGAGGGGCAGATCACGCTGGACGGGCAGACCCTGCCGCTGCCGGCCCCGTTCGCCGTGCTGGCCACGCAGAACCCCATCGACATGGCGGGCACCTACCCGCTGCCCGAGGCGCAGCTCGACCGGTTTTTGATCCGCCTGTCGCTGGGCTACCCTGATGCGGCGACCGAGGCGGGGCTGATCCAGAGCCAGCAGTACGCGCACCCCATCAGCCGGCTGCAGCCGGTGTGCGGGGCTGGCGATTTCGAGCGGCTGGTGGCGGCGGCGCACGAGGTGTCCATCACCCCCGAGGTGGCGCAGTTCATTGCGGCCATCGTGGGGGCCACGCGCAAACACGTCGACATCCGCTTTGGCGCCAGCCCGCGCGGCACGCTGGGCCTGGCGCGCATGGCGCGCGCGCTCAGCTGCATCCGCGGGCGCAGCTACGTGGACCCGGCCGTGGTGCGCGAGGTGGCCGCGCCGGTGCTGGCACACCGCATCATCGTGCAGGGGCAGGGCGCCCAGGCCAAGGATGCGACCGACATCGTCCAGGCGATCCTGATGCTCCAGCGCACGCCGGTCTGAGCCCCGGCATGGAACGCCTGCTCACCCGCTCGCGCGTGCTCATCGCGTTCTGCGGCACGCTGCTGCTGGCCGCGCTCAACCGCCGCGACCCCATGGTCTACGGCATGTTTTTGTTCCTCACCACCCTCACGGTGCTGGGCTTCGTACTGCCCTGGCTGTCGCTGCGCGGCATGTCCGTTCGCTTGAAGAACGACGGCGTGGCAGAGGTGCAGGAGGGTGCTGCCTGCGACCTGGGCCTGGTGGTGGAGCGCAGCGTGCGCTGGCCAGCCTTCATGGTCGACGTGGAGACCGAATGGGAATGGGCCGGCCACCGCATGGTGCTGCGCCAGACCGTGCCGGTCATCCGCAAGGGCGCCGCCCCGGTGCTTGGGCGTCTGGCGCGCTTTGCTTGCCGGGGCCACTACCGGCTGGTGGCGGTGCGGCTGGCCAGCGGCTTTCCGCTGGGGCTGCTGCAGGCGCGGCGCAGCATGCCGCAGCAGCACACGGGCATTGCCGTGCACGTGTTGCCCCGCCCCCAGGCCGTGCACTGGCCACTGCCGTGGAGCGTGTCGCCCGACGCCTCGGGCACCCTGGCCACGCGCCACACGGGCCAGTCGTTCGAGCTGGGCCTGCTGCGTGAATACCAGCAGGGTGAATCAGTGGGCCGGGTCAGCTGGCGCGCATCGGCCCGCGTGGGCGAACTGGTGATTCAGCATTTCCAGCAGATGGGCGCGCTGGCCCTGCGCCTGGTGGTGCATGCACCCGGGGCGCCTGCCCTGGGCGACCCGCGCAGTGCGGGCGAGCAGGCCATCCGCCTGGCGGCCGGCGTGTGCGACGCTGCGCTGGCCCAGGGCGCAAAGGTGGTGCACTACCCTGCGGCCGATGGCGAGGCCGAGGACAGGCCCCCCGTGCAGGATGCAGCGCTGCTGCGCCAGGCCCTGGCCTCTGCCCTGCCCAGCAGCCCCGAACAACTGCGCCAGGCCTGTGCCCGCGTGGCCGCCGACGCCCGCACGGGCGAGCAGATCGCCCTGGTCGTGCCGGGTGACTTGGCCGTGGCAGATCTGCAGGCAGCGCTGGCTGAACTCGCGCGCCTGCCGTGCACGGTGGTGGCCTGCATTGCCCTGGGGCCCAAAGGCGCCCTCACGCACCGGGCCAACGCGGAGCAGTTGCGTGCGTTGGCAGCGCAGGCCGGCGTGGCCACGGTGCTGGAGGAGGCGCCATGAAAAAGCCGTCACCCCACGCCGCCACCGCCCGCAAGGCGCGCAAAGTGCCCCTGCAGGAGCCGCCATCCCCACCGCTGCGCAGCAGCGGTACCATCGTTTTTGCTGGCCTGTGCTACCTGTTTACCGGCTTTGCGTTCTCGTACGTGGACCGTGGCCGCATGGCCTTTGGCGTGTTCTGTGTGCTGTGGCTGGCATGGGCGGTGCTGGGCTTCGGCGCGGGTGTGCTGAACCGGCGGGGTGGCGAGGGCGCGGGCCGCAGGCTGTGGCGGGGCATGGCCTGGTTCGGCGTTTTGCTGGCGCTGTTCCCCGGCTTCTTTCTGTACCCATTTGCCCGCTGGATCTGCCTGGTGCTGATGGTTGTCATGGGCGCGCGTGCCGCCCAGTTGCGCACGCGGCGCGACCTGTATTTCACGATGACGGTGGTCTTCACCGTCTGCTTTCTGACCACCACGCACTACGCCGCCGACTGGAGCCTGTGGTTCTACCTGGGCCCTGCGTGGCTGTTCGGCGCACTGGCGCTGGCCTGGCTGCATGCCGAAGGCGTGGACCTCTCGCGCTGGACCCAGTTGTCCATGACCACGGGCTTTGTCGCCGTCTCGTGCGTGATTGCGGCCTGCCTGTTCCTGTTCGTGCCGCGGCCACCGGTGCTGGGCTTTGGCTTTCTGCCCGGTGGCGACGTGCCGGGCCTGTACGAGCCGCCTTTCGGCAACCAGGCCGATGGCCGCGGTGAGCAACGCGCCGGGGGGCCGGGCGGTAGCGTGGGCAACGGCAGTGCGGGCAACCAGGGTGGTGGTTGGGGCGGCGCTGCGCGCTCTGGCCAGTCGCGGCCCCGGCCTGGCCCGCCGCCTTCGCCGTGGGACCGCATGCTCGACGGCATGCGCGATGCCGGCCGCGACCCGTTTGCGCCGCAGTGGCAGCGCGGCGCCATCAACGGCGCGCTGGACGCTGCCCAGGCGCTGCGCAACTGGTTCCGCGGCAGTGGGCCGTCTGCCTCGTCACCCGGGGGCCCTGGTGGCACGGGGGAGCCGGGTGACCCGCAGGCCGCGCCGCCATCGGGTGGTGAAGCCGGGGTAGGCAACCCGCTGGCGCTGCTGGCCATGGCGCTGGCGGCCTGGCTGCTGTGGCGCTATCGCTACCGCTGGGGTCCCCGCGTGGCGCTGGCCGTGGCATGGGGCCTGTCGCGCTGGCTTCCTGCGCGGTCGATGCAGGTGTCGGCACGTGCCCTGACCTGGTGCCTGCGTGCCCGCCGCCACCTGCCGCTGCCCGGCCAGTCCGTGCGCGAACACTGGTCGTCGGCACCCGGCCTGGCACCGCTGGCCCACCAGTGGACGCAGCGCGCGCTTGAGACCTACTGCGCCACCCGCTTTGGCGGCGTGCCTGCCACGCAAGCGCGCGCCCTGCGCCTGCGCGAGGACGTGCTGGGCGCGGCCGAGGTCATGAACGGGGCAATGCCCGAGCTCAGCCGCTGACGGACTCGTTGACGGACTTGCACCGCGCGCGGTGCCGGCCGGCAGGCGGGCACGAACTCTGCATGCAGTGCCTGCTGCTGTATCCTTTTGTTGCGAACCGCCCGCGCAGACGGTGGCGGTAGCACACAGCCGTACCCTCACCCTTCCCCTTTCGGAGTGCCTTGAAATGATCGCCAAGAAACTACTTGCCGTGGCCGTGACCGCCGTGGTCGCCACCCTTGCCCTGAGCCAGGCCGCCCAGGCCGGCCCGCGCCTGGACAAGATCATGGAAACCAAGGTGCTGCGCGTCGGTACGCCCGGTGACTATCGCCCCTTCGCCATCAAGACCGACGCCGGCCTGTCGGGCCACGACATCGACGTGATCGAAGCCATGGCCAAGGAGCTGGGCGTGAAGATCGAGTACGTGCAGACCTCCTGGCCCAAGCTGATGGCAGACCTGCAGTCCGACCAGTTCGACATCGCCGTGGGCGGCATCACGCGCAACGTGGCGCGCATCCGTTTGATCGAAATGCTGCCCGGCTACGCGCCCTTCGGCAAGGTGGCGCTGGTGCGCTCGGCCGACAAGGCCAAGTACACCACCGTGGACGACCTGAACAAGCCCAATGTGCGCGTGATCAAGAACCCCGGCGGCACCAACGAAACCTTCGTGCTGCAGAACCTCAAGACCGCCCAGGTCAGCACGCACGACAAGAACGCCGAGATCCCTGCGCTCATCGCTGAAGGCAAGGGCGACGTGATGATCACCGAGACGTACGAGGCCCTGGTCTACAGCAAGGCCGACCCGCGCCTGCACGCGGCCTTCATCGACGCACCGCTCACACCCAAGAGCTACCTGGGCTTCATGCTGCCCAAGGACGATGCGGACTACACGCGTGTGATGAATTTCGTCTGGGGCCAGATCGACAGCCGGGGCATCCTGAAAGGTGCCTCGGACAAGTGGCTGAAGTAACAAGCCGCTGATTCACCGGGCTCGCTGGAGGCCGGTGTGCCGTGCCATCAGGCCTGGGCAATCAGCTGGGCGCGGTAGCTCTCGCTGCCTTCGGCCCAGCCCAGCAGGCGGTCGATATTGGGGTGCTTGCCCGGAAAGGCCTTGGCATCGGCCACGTGCTCGCCATACCACTCCAGCCCCAGGCGCGCCGCTGCCGGCGTGATGCTGCCGCCATACAGCGCAGCCAGCGCGGCATACACCACCAGCGAGCCGGTCTGGCCGGGCTTGTTCTCGATGGTGGCAAGCACCTCGCCATTGGCGCCCAGCAGTTGCAGGGCGGCGAGGTGGGAGGCGGAAGGCAGTTGTTGGAGGCGTGCGGCGAAGTTCATGCGGATGGGGAGAAAAGAGAATATCCGGGGCGGACACGTCCGCCTGCGGTTGGATGAAGGAAGACCGCCGATCTTAAAACCCTGCGCACGCATCTGCATCGCAGTCACTTCGCCATCAGTGCTTGGTGGGCACCTTCATGGAATCGTCCACGGGCGTCTCGGTGTGCATCACGCACTGCCACTGGCCATCGACCTGGATCCAGGTCGAGCTGTCGTGCATCACCTGCTCGGTGCTTTGGGCCTTGTCGCCGCGCGGTGCCACGCCCTGCTTCACACGGTAGGTCAGGATCCCCATCGCGTCGGTCGGGAACACCACCTGCATGTCGCTGAACTCAAAGGCGGTGACCACCATCGGGCCTTCCTTGGCCATCTTGCCGTACATGGCGCGGTCGAATTGGAGCGCACCGTGGCTGCTGACCATCATGGCGGGCTCGGCCAGCAGCTCGGTGGCGGCACCGACGTTCTCGTCGACCATGGCTTGCCAGAATCGGGTTTCCAGATCGATGAGCGTCTGGCGAGGTGCGGTTGTCGTAGGCATAGGGACCTCCGTTGTTTCATGAACAAGGGGCCATGGTGCTGCTGGCGAGGTCAGGCCGGCATCAGCTGAGCGCTAAGGGTGGGGTAGGGAAGGGCTGACAGTGGGCTCTCCGCCATCACGCGGGGGCCTTTTGCAGGGCTTGGCGCAGGCGGACGTACTCCACTGGGCTGACGTGCTGCACCTTGCCCTCCACCGTGATCACCATATGGGTGTTTGCCTTGCGCGCGTCTTCCGCTGCACGCAGGCCTGCCCTGGCAATCGCCGCCAATGCAGCCTGGGCCAGGTCATCGGTTGGGGCGAGACCTTGGTCCAGCAGCAATGGCTGCCGGTGCTGGTTTTCGTACAGAAACCAGGCATCGACGATGGGCTGGTAGGTGTGGGTCAGATGGAACGGCCCCGCATCAAACCGCCGCCTAACGACCTCATCAGGGATGTTGTGCCCGCCCTGCGACACCCGCAAGCGCACCCGCTCGATGGCCATGTCCGCACTGGGCAGTTGAAGGAAAATGAGGATCACCCGGTAGCCCAGATTGCGCCAATGTCGGATCTTGGTGGCATAGATGCGGCCCGAGAGGGTGGTTTCCAGCGCAAAGCTGCGCCGGTGGGTCACATGGTCGTCGATTTCCGCCAGCATGATGCGCCCCGCCTTGAGGGCGGCTGCCTCCGGTGCAAAGGGCGACAGGCCCGCCGCGATCAGGTCCGCATTGACAAATGCAGGGCATCGAGCCTCCACCGGCAGGAACTCGCGCGCGAACGTCGTTTTGCCCGCGCCATTGGGCCCGGCAATGATGATGGCCCGAGGCCCTGCTTCGGTGCTGGAGTGGTCGGTCACCGATGGATTGTGCCTCTGTGGCGTCAAGACCGTGGTGCCTCAAAAGCACAAAGGCGCCCTGGGCGCCTTTGTGCTGTGTGTGGGGTTTATTTGCCCCACGAATCCTTCAACCCCACCGCCAGGTTGAACACCGGCTTGCCCGGCTCATGGTCCAGCCGGTCGGCCACAAAGTACCCGTGGCGTTCAAACTGGAACTTGTCGTCCGGCATCGCGTTGGCCAGCGAAGGCTCCACGATGGCCGTCACCGTCTTCAGGCTGCTCGGGTTCAGGCCTTCGATGAAGTCCTTGCCGCCCGCGTCGGGCTGGGCTTCGAGGAACAGGCGGTCGTACATGCGCACTTCTGCATTCACGCCGTCGGCCACGCCCACCCAGGTGATGGCGGCCTTGACCTTGACGGTGTCGGCGCCGGGGGTGCCGCTCTTGGTGTCAGGCACCACGGTGGCCAGCACTTCGGTGATCTTGCCGTCGGCATCCTTGGTGCAGCCGGTGCACTCGATGACGTAGCCGCCCTTCAGGCGCACCTTGTTGCCCGGGAACAGGCGCTTGTAGCCCTTGGGGGGCACTTCTTCAAAATCTTCGCGCTCGATCCACACCTCTTTGCCGATGGTGAAGTGGCGCTCGGGGCTTTCCACGCCTTCGGGCGGGTGGGGCAGCGAGGGCAGGGTGCAGGGCTCCAGGTGGCCTGCGCCCATGACCTCGTCCCAGTTGGTGAGCACCAGCTTGACGGGGTTGAGCACGGCCATGCCGCGGAAGGCCTTGAGCTCCAGGTCTTCGCGCAGGCAGCCTTCCAGGGTGCTGTAGTCGATCCAGCTGTCGCTCTTGGTCACGCCGATGCGATCGGCAAACACCTGCAGCGATTCGGGCGTGTAGCCGCGCCGGCGCAGGCCAACGATGGTGGGCATGCGCGGGTCGTCCCAGCCGCTCACCTTATGGTCGTACACCAGCTGGGCGAGCTTGCGCTTGCTGGTGATCACGTAGGTGAGGTTCAGGCGCGAGAACTCGTACTGGCGCGGCGGCGGGTTGCCCAGCAGGCCGCCTTCGGTGAGGCGCTCCAGCAGCCAGTCGTAAAACGGGCGCTGGTCTTCGAATTCCAGCGTGCACAGGCTGTGGGTGATCTGCTCCAGCGCATCCTCTATGGGGTGGGCATAGGTGTACATCGGGTAGATGCACCAGGTATCGCCGGTGTTGTGGTGCGTTGCGCGGCGGATGCGGTA
This sequence comes from Acidovorax sp. LjRoot118, assembly GCF_964253575.1. Lineage (NCBI taxonomy): Bacteria > Pseudomonadati > Pseudomonadota > Betaproteobacteria > Burkholderiales > Comamonadaceae > Acidovorax > Acidovorax sp. LjRoot118. The sequence continues at coordinate 4,179,195 of NZ_CAXURB020000001.1, read as the reverse complement.
GATCGCCGGGTCGCGCATGTTGATGTTGGGGCTGGCCATGTCGATCTTGGCGCGCAGCACCATGGACCCGTCTTCGTGCTCGCCATCGCGCATTTCGCGAAAGCGCTTCAGGTTTTCGGCCGGCGTGCGGGCGCGGAAGGGGCTGTCGACGCCCGGTTTGCCGAAGTCGCCGCGGTTGGCGCGCATCTGCTCCACGGTCTGCTCGTCCACGTAGGCGTGGCCGGCCTCGACCAGGTATTCGGCCGCGCGGTACATGAAGTCGAAATAGTCGCTGGCCTGGTAGGGCGCGGCGTTGGGGTTGCCGTTCCAGTCAAAGCCCAGCCATTTGACGGCATCGATGATGCTGTTGACGTATTCGGTGTCTTCTTTTTCAGGGTTGGTGTCGTCAAAGCGCAGGTGGCACACGCCGCCGTAGTCGCGCGCCAGGCCGAAATTGATACAAATGCTTTTGGCGTGGCCGATGTGCAGGTAGCCATTGGGTTCGGGCGGGAAGCGCGTGCGGATCTTGGCCGGGTCGGGCTGGCCCTTGGCGTGGTGGGCAGCATCGCCCGGCGTGCCACCCCATTGGCGGCTGGCATAGGTGCCCTTGTCCAGGTCGCTCTCGATGATCTGGCGCAGGAAGTTGCTCGTCTTGGCGGTCTCAGGGGCCGCTTCGGGGGCTGCGGCAGTGGTGTTGGCTGGGGTGGACGTGGTCATGGGCCCATTTTATGGGCAGGCCGGGCCGCTTGCTGCGGTGCAGCGCGGCCAGGGGCGCCAGGGGGCTGGCTGCACGCTGCAGCCTGGGCCCTCTGTGCCCGATTTGTAACTCCACGGGTCCCCCAAAAATGGTCTGTGGGCGCCTGCAACAGCCTGCCGGCCCCTACGCTGAAACGTTTTGGTGTGAACTATTGCGCAGGAGTGCGCACTCACGTGTACGTAAAGAAACAATAAAGATGGTGTTTCGTGCCATCCTTTCGGACATCTGGTGCGTTGAGTACCAGTGAGGCGAATCTCAACCAAGGGTGCCGCCTCCACTACCAGGAGATTTACATGACGAAAACCCGTTCTATCCAGTCCATGGCCGCCGCCGCTGGTGTGGCCCTGGCGCTCTTTGCAGCCGCCGGCTCCGCCCAGGCCCGCAGCGATGTCAACTGGTCGATAGGCCTGAGTTCGCCAGGTGTGGTGGTGGGCGTGGGCAACGGCTACCCGGTGTATTCCGCACCCGTGTACTCGGCCCCAGCGCCCGTGTACTACGCACCGCGCCCGGTGTACCAGGCTGCGCCCCCCGTTTACTATGCGCCCCCAGCGCCTGTGTACTATGCGCCGCCCCCACCCCCGGCCTACTACTACCGCGGCGGTGGCTACGGCCATCACCACCACGGCCACGGCGGTCGTGGTCGCTGGGACCGCTGATCCCGGCTTGACGAGGCCCTGAAAGGGCTTCGCCCGGACCCGGCGCTGCCACCCTGTGTGGTACGCCTGGGTGCTTGGGGCGGCGGTGGCGGGCACCGCATAATCCCGCGTTGGCAGGAAGAGTTTTTGGCGCTTCCACCACGGCTTGCCTGGCATATGGTCGGCAAGCCCATCCCAACGCCCGGAGAGCTGCTGCACCATGTCGTCTGCCCAGAAGAAAACCGTCTTTGTCCTGAATGGCCCCAACCTGAACCTGCTGGGCACGCGCGAACCCGCCGTGTACGGCGCGCACACCCTGGCCGATGTGGAGCATATGTGCGTTGAGGCCTGTGAGCGCCACGGTTTTGCGCTGCGCTTTCACCAGAGCAACCATGAAGGCGCGCTGGTGGACTGGATCCACGAAGCCGGCCGCCTGCATGCCGCTGGCGAACTGGCCGGCGTGGTGCTCAACGCCGGCGCCTACACGCACACCAGCGTGGCCCTGCACGATGCCACCAAGGGCACGGCCATCACGCTGATCGAGCTGCACATCAGCAATGTGCATGCGCGCGAGGCCTTCCGCCACCACTCCTACATCGCCGCAGCGGCCAAGGCCGTGATGTGCGGCTTTGGCGTGCGCGGCTACGCGCTGGCCATCGACGGCCTGGCGGGCATGTGATGACCGCCGGGGACGACGAGGACCACAACCCCGCAGCCCCTGCGCGCGAGGTCGCCCGCCTGCCTTCCCCCGAGATCGACCGCCTGCGCGCCCTGGCCCAGCGCCACACCACGCCCTGCGGCAGCGGCGACATGGTGTGGCACACCTGGGGCGAGGCCCGTGGCGACGTGCCGCCGCTGGTGCTGCTGCACGGCGGCAGCGGCAGCTGGACGCACTGGGTGCGCAACATCGAACCCCTGGTGGCCGCTGGCCGCCAGATCTGGATACCCGACCTGCCGGGCTTTGGCGACTCGGCCACTCCGCCCACGGGCGGCGATGCCGATGCGCTGGTCGAGCCCATGGCCGAGGGCCTGCGCGCGCTGTTTGGCCCCCGGCCGGTGGACCTGGTGGGCTTTTCGTTCGGCGGGCTCACCGCCGGGCTCACGCTGGCGGCCCACCCTGAACTGGCGCGCCAACTGGTGGTGGTGGGTGCCCCCGCCATGGGCGTGGTGGCCGAGCGGCCCGTGCGCTTGAAGGGCTGGCGCCACCTGCCGCCCGCTGAGCAACTCGACATGCACCGCTACAACCTGGCTGTGCTGATGCTGCGCGATGCGGCCCTGGTCGAAGGCCTGGCGCTCGAAGTGCACGTGGGCAATGTGGTGCGCGACCGCATGACGCGCCGCCGCCTGGCGCGCACCGACATCCTGGCCCGCTCGCTGCCGCAGGTGACCTGCCCGGTGCACGTGATCTACGGCGAAGCCGATGCGCTGTACCAGGGCTTCATGGCCGAGCTGGAGGCTGCGTATGCCGCCGCCGTGCCGGATTTTCGTGGCATGGCCCTGGTGGCCGATGCCGGGCACTGGGTGCAGTTCGAGCGGCCCGAGGTTTTCTTGCAGGCCCTGCTGGCAGCGCTGGCCGATGGCGCGGCGGGCAGAAGGGGCTGACATGGCAGACACCCCGCTCGACCCCAAGCCACCTGCGCCTGCAGCAGCAACCGCCTTGCCCGAGGCAGCACCACGCCCACCGCGCCCGCCGCAGGAGGCCCCGCGCGTCAACGGCCAGGTCGCCGTGTTGCAGGTCGACGAGCGCGAGGTCGAGATCACCGCCATGCGCGCCCAGGGCGCGGGCGGGCAGAACGTCAACAAGGTGTCGAGCGCCGTGCACCTGCGCTTCGACATCGCGGCGTCTTCGTTGTCCGAAGGCGTGAAGGAGCGCCTGCTGGCCCTGCGCGATTCGCGCATCACGCAAGACGGCGTGGTCGTCATCAAGGCCCAGCAGTACCGCAGCCAGGAGCAGAACCGCAGCGATGCCATCGAGCGGCTGAACGCCCTGGTCAACACCGTGGCCGCGCCCCCGCGCGTGCGGCGGGCGACCAAGCCGACGTATGGGTCCAAGCAGCGGCGGCTGGAGGGCAAGAGCCAGCGGAGTGAGACGAAGGCGTTGCGGGGGCGGGTGAAGGACTGAGTGGGTCTGCGTGTCTTGATGTGTGTGCTTCAAGGGCTCGATTGACCTCAAAAACGCAACAATCCGTTTGTCCCCAGGGGCTTGGTCTCGACCTGCGTAAGTCCTAAAGTACCTCTCAGACCCTAGAGAGAGTAGCCCCACCATGTCCGCCACCACCCAAGCCCCCTTGTCTTCGCCCGCCACCGTCCCCGCCCTGTTCGTATCGCACGGCGCGCCAATGTTCGCCATCGATGCCGGCACCACCGGCCCTGCGCTCACGCAGTGGGGGCAGGGGCTGCGGGCCCAGTTCCCAGGGCTGCGCGGCGTGGTGATCATGTCGCCGCACTGGATGGCGCGCAGCCCGCAGGTGATGACGGGGCCGCAGCCGGCCACCTGGCATGACTTTGGCGGTTTTCCGCAGGCGCTGTACCAGTTGCAGTACCCGGCGCCGGGCTCGCCTGCGCTGGCGCAGGAGGTATTGGGCCTGTTGCAGGCTGCCGACGTGGCCGCGCAGGGCGATGCCGCGCGGCCCTTTGACCATGGCGCCTGGGTGCCGCTGATGCACCTCTTCCCCGATGCCGACCTGCCCGTGGTGCAGGTGGCCCTGCCTGTGGGCGCGGGCCCTGGCGAGGTGTATGCGCTGGGCGCGGCGCTGCGCGGGCTGCGCAGCCAGGGCGTGCTGGTGGTGGGTTCGGGCAGCATGACGCACAACCTGTCCGAGTTCTTCGGCGGCGCGCGCGAGCCCGCGCCCTATGTGCTGGAGTTCAGCCGCTGGATCGAGGATGCGCTGGTGCGGGGCGACATGCAGGCGCTGCTCAACTACCGCAGCCTGGCGCCGCATGCGACACGGGCACATCCCTCGGAGGACCATTTTTTGCCCATCTTCTTCGCGCTGGGTGCGGCGGGCGATGATCTGCAGGCGCAGTACCTGAGCCGCGAAGTGATGTACAGCATGTTGTCGATGGACGCGTTTGCCTTGCAACCTGCCGCACACTGAGCGACGAACAAACCTCTTCTGCTTGCACCCCTTCAACATCAAGATTCATGACTACACCTCAACTGCCGCTGACCTACTTGCACCGCCCCGCCGCCGCCGGCGCCACCGAGCCCTGGCTGCTGGTGCTGATGCACGGCGTGGGCAGCAACGAGCAGGACCTGTTCAGCCTGGCGCCGCATGTGCCGGGGCGCTTCCATGTGCTGAGCCTGCGCGCGCCGTTCCGCATGGGGCCGGGGGCCAATGCCTGGTTCGAGTTTTCGGTGGCGCCCAATGGCGAGCGCAGCATCAACGAGCCGCAGGAGCTGCAAAGCCGCGCCCTGGTGGCGCAGGCGGTCGAAGCCGCTGCCGCGCAACTGGGCGTACCGGCCAGCCGCGTGGTGGTGGGCGGGTTCAGCCAGGGCGGCATCATGTCGCTGTCGTTGCTGCTCACCCAGCCGGCGCTGCTGCAGGCCGCCATGGTGTGGCACAGCCGGCTGTTGCCCCAGGTGCTGTCTGCCGCCGCGCCGGCCGCTGCGCTGCAGGGCAAGCAACTGTGGGTGAGCCATGGCACGCAGGACAACGTGATCCCGCTGGCGCAGGCCCATGCCATCCGCGAGCATTTCGCGCAGCTGCCCGTCACCCTGAACTACCGCGAGTTCCCGGGCATGCACGAGATCCGCCCGGCCGAGCTGGCGGCTACGGTGGACTGGTTGCAGACCTTGTAGGAATCTCCCGCGTCTGGGCGCGCTGTTGCTTGCACGCAGCGTGCCCATGACGAAAACAGGGCGTTACGTCTTGCTGGAACCTAAAGGGTTTCCAATGGTCAGGCCATGACCCGGGCCGCTGCGTTGGCCGCACCCCGGCCCATGACGCAAGGACCCCTGCATGCCCGATCCAGTGCTCGACCACGACCGCGATTTTTCCGAACTGCGCAGCGACCACCACCCGACTCCGCCGCGCAGCACGGGCGGGGCGGCTGGCTGGGTGGCGGGCGTGCTGGTGGTGGCCCTGGTGGGTGCCGGCTACGCATGGTGGCAATGGCAGGCCAGGAACAACGCGGTGGCCGAGCTGCCTGCCGCCGCGGCGCCACCCGAGGCCGCTGCATCGGCACCCGTGGCTGCTGCATCGGAGCCCACGGGCCCGCAGAACCTCATTGACCCGCTGGCCCCCGCCGACGCGGCGCAGCTGCCCGAACTGGCCGAGTCCGATGCCGCTGTGGCCCAGGCGCTGACCGAGCTGCTGGGCCAGCCCTCGGTGGGCTCGTTTTTGCAGCTTGACGGCTTTGTGCGCCGCGCGGTGGCCACGGTGGACAACCTGCCGCGTGCCCAGGCGCCTTCTCGCATGTGGCCGGTGCAGCTGGCGCCGCGCCGCTTCAGCGTGGAAGGCGTGCCCGGCACCCACGGCCAACTGGCCATTGCGGATGGCAATGCCGGGCGCTACAGCGCCTTTGTGGCCTTTGCCGAGGCGATTCCCGTCGACCAGGCCGTGGCGGTGTATGCGCGGCTGTACCCGCTGTTCCAGCAGGCGTACGAGGAGCTGGGCTACCCGGGCAAATACTTCAACGACCGCCTGGTGGCCGTGCTCGACCACCTGCTCAAGACGCCCGAGCCCACCGGCCCGCTGCTGGTGGAGCTGACCGAGGTGAAGGGCGAGGTGACCTCCACCCGGCCCTGGGTGCGCTACGAGTTTGTGGACCCGCAGCTGCAGGCGCTGTCGAGCGGGCAGAAGATGCTGGTGCGCATGGGGCCGGAGAACGAAAAGCGCCTGAAGGTGCGCCTGGCGGAGTTTCGCAAGCGCGTGGCGACGGGTGTGGTGCCCAAGGCTGCGGGCAAGGGCGCGCAGGCCAAGCCGCAGGCCGCCACGGCCAAACCGGCCGCAGCCGCCAAGGTGCAGTGAGTGGTCGCCTGCTGTTGAACTACTCCGCCACGCGGACCACGGTCTTTCCGAAATTGCGCCCTTGCAGCACCCGGCGCAGCGCCTCGGGGGCGTTCTCCAGCCCGTCCACGATGTCCTCGCGCAGTTGCACCTGGCCCTGGGCGAGCCAGGCAGCCATCTCGCGGCGGAAGCTGTCGAAACGTTCGCCATAGTGGTCCAGGATGATGAAGCCCTGCATGCGCACGCGCTTTTGCAGCAGCGTGGCGGTCAGACGAGGCAGGCGGTCGGGCCCACTGGGGGCGTTGCTTTCATCGTTGTAGTGGGCAATGAAGCCGCAGACCGGCACGCGCGCATACAGGTTCAAGAGCGGCAGCACGGCGTCGAACACCTCGCCACCCACGTTCTCGAAGTACACGTCGATGCCCTGCGAACACGCCGCTGCAAGCCGCTCGGCCAGGCCGGGTTCGCGCCGGTCCAGGCAGGCGTCGAAGCCCAGTTCTTCCACCGCATGCCGGCACTTGTCGGTGCCGCTGGCAATGCCCACCACGCGCGCGCCCTTGAGTTTGGCGATCTGGCCCACGATGGCGCCCACGGCACCGGTGGCCGCGGCCACCACCACCGTCTCGCCGGGCTTCGGTTGCCCGATATCGAGCAGGCCCACGTAGGCCGTGAAGCCCGGCATGCCCATGCCGCCGAGCGACTGCGAGGGCTGCGCCGCACCGCCCAGCGCCAGCAGGTCGCTGCCGTCGGACAGGGCGTAGTCCTGCCAGCCGGCATTGGCCAGCACCAGATCGCCCTCGCGGAACTGGGCGTTGCGTGAGGTGACGACCCGGCTCACGGTGCCGCCGACCATGGGCGCGCCGATCTCTACGGGCGGCGCGTAGCCGGGGCCGATGGGGTCCATCAGGTTGCGCATGTACGGATCTATGGAGAGATACAAGGTGCGCAGCAGCACCTGGCCGTCGGCGGGCTCGGGCACGGGTTGCGTCTGAAGCCCGAAGTGCTTTGGCTCGGGCAGCCCTTGCGGGCGTGCGGCGAGCGTGATGCGGCGGTTGGTTTCGGTTGCCATGGGGCTTGCTCCCTGGATCAGGCTGCTACCGCAGGCCGGGGGCCGTGGCGCAGGGTCAGCAAGGTGCCCAGCGTCAGCGCGGCCAGCGCAAAGGCCGGGCCACCCAGGGCGCCCACGTGGTCCACCATCAGGCCGCCGAAGATGGCGCCGCTGGCGATGGCGATCTGGAAGGCCGCCACCAGCAGCCCGCCCGCGCCCTCGGCCTGGTCGGGCGCGGCACGCACGATCCAGGTCTGAAAGCCCACGGGGAAGGCGCCGAAGGCAAAGCCCCACAGCGTGACGGCGATTGCCGTGATGGCGGCCGACTGGCCGGCCACCAGCAAGGTGGCGGCCAGCACGGCGATGACGGCGCCGCCGGCGACGATGGCCTGGCGCTCGCTGCGCCCGGCGATCCACCCGCCCACGAAGTTGCCGAAGAAGCCGCCCACGCCGTAGCCCAGCAGCACGGCGGTGATGGTGGCCACCGACAGGTGCGTGACCTGCTCCATCAGCGGGCGGATGTAGGTGAAGCCTGCGAAGTGGCCCGAGATCACCAGCAGCACCGCCAGCAGCGCCACGCGCACCGGTGGGCGGCGCAGCAGCTCACCCAGCACCTTGAGGTTGGGGTTGTCGCGCGGGGGCAGGGCGGGCAGCGCCACCAGTTGCACGGCCAGGGTGATCAGGCTGATGCCGCCGGCCGCGATGAAGGCGCTGCGCCAGCCCCACATATCGCCCATCCAGGCGCCGATGGGCGCCGCGCACACGGTGGCCACCGATACCCCGGTGAGGATGAACGACATGGCCCGTGCGAACAGCGATGCCGGCACCAGCCGCATGGCCAGCGCCGCCGACATGGACCAGAAGCCCCCCAGCGCCACGCCCAGCAGCACCCGCGCCGCCAGCAGCGTGGCCATGCTGCCGGCCAGGGCCGACATCACGTTGGACAGCACCAGCAGCAGCGTGAAGGCGATCATGACAATCCGGCGGTCGATGCGGCGCGTGAGCAGCGGCAGCGACGGCGCGGCCACGGCGGCCACCAGCGCCGTCACGGTGACGGCCTGGCCTGCGGCGCCATCGCTCACGCGCAGGTCGCTGGCCATGGCGGTGAGCAGGCTGGCGGGCAAAAACTCGGCCGTGACCAGGCCGAAGACACCCAGGGCCATGGACGCCACGGCGGCCCAGCGTGCCTCGGTGGGCTCGGGGGCGGAATGGGGTGTGGGCGTGGCCTCGGCAGCGACGGCACCGGTGGGCGCATCAAGGCAGGCGGAGCAGGAGGGAGAGGAGGACACGGGAAAGGCCTTCGGGTGGATGGAAAGCCATGGTAGGGATAAGATGGCGGCGTTTCCATGCCATAAAAGCCGAAATGCTTGACTTTTTATCCAAGCCCTTCAATCAGGTGCCGCAGCAGCCTTTTGCCGACCCGCCGGACCTGCTGACCCAGATCCTGCTCGGCCTGCGTCTGGACGGCGTGGAGTATGGCCGCTGCGTGCTGCACCCGCCGTGGGCCATTGCCTTCCCTGTGCAACGCTCGGCGCGCTTTCACTTCGTGGGCCATGGCGGGGCCTGGCTGCGCACGCCCGCGACCGACTGGCAGCGCCTGAACCCGGGCGACGCGGTGCTGCTGCCGCATGGCAGCTTTCATGTGCTGGCCAGTTCGCCCGACGTGCCGCCGGTGGACATCGATTCGCTGGCGCGCAAGGCCGTGTCCGAGAACATCTACCTGGTGGACGGGCGCGATGCCAACAACGCGCACCTGGGCGCCGCCGTGGCACCACCCCCGCCGCAGGCGCCCGACGTGATGTTCTGCGGCGCGCTGCGCTTCAACCTCGACCCGCTGCACCCACTGATGGCCATGATGCCCGAGGTGATGATGGCCGGCGACCTGGCGCGGCGCGACACCACCGTGCCGGTGCTGCTCGACGCCATGGAGCGTGAGGTGGAGCAGGACCGCATGGGCGCCTGCGCCATCCTGGCGCGCCTGGCCGATGCGCTGGCCGCGAGCATCATCCGCGCCTGGGTGGAATGCAGCTGCAACAACCCCACGGGCTGGATCGCCGCCGTGCGCTGCCCGCTCATCGGCAAGGTGATCGCCGCCATCCACGCCGACCCCGAGCGCGACTGGAGCGTGCCGCTGCTGGCCGACCTGATGGGCGCCTCGCGCTCGAGCTTTTCCGAATCGTTCACGCGCACCATGGGCGAGAGCCCGGCGCGCTACGTGGCCAAGGTCAAGATGTCGCAGGCACGCAGCTGGATTGCACGCGACGGCATGCGCGTGGCCGTGGCGGCCAACCGCCTGGGGTATGAGTCCGAGGCCTCGTTCAGCCGGGCGTACAAGCGCATCATCGGGCACCCGCCGAGCACGGCGCGGGCGCAATGATAGAGGCTGCGGGGGCTATGCCTTGGGCAATGGCAGCGGCAACGGCAGCGCCGTCTTGTAGCGCACCTGCTTGAGTGCAAAGCTCGAGCGGATCTTTTCCACGCCCGGTATGGGCGCCAGCCGCTCCAGGATGAAGCGCTCCAGCGCCCCGATGTCGGGCACGGCCACGCGGATCAGGTAGTCGCTGTCGCCGCTCATGAGGTAGCACTCCATCACCTCGTCGTGCTCGGCGATGCGCTGCTCGAAGTCGCCCAGCGCTTCCTTGCTCTGCGTCTTCAGGCTGATGCTGATGAACACGTTGAGCCCCAGGCCCAGGGCGGCCGCGCTGGCCAGCGCCACGTAGCGGCTGATGACGCCTGCCGCCTCCAGCGCCTTCACACGCGCCAGGCAGGGGGAGGGCGACAGGTGCACGCGCCGCGCCAGCTCCACGTTGGACAGGGAGCCGTCCGCCTGCAGCTCGGCCAGAATGCGCAAATCCAGGGTATCCAGCTTCATGTGCCGGAGTTTAGGCGTTCTGCCGCACGAAGTGCTGTGATGGAGCCATCCACGGGCCAAAACGGCATCCCATGTGGCGCCGTAGTGACTACAGTTGCTGCATGAACGCCCCCACCGCCCACCACCATCTGATGCAGCCCTTGGCCACCGATACCGACCCGCAGGAGACCGCCGAATGGCGCGATGCCTTCCTGGCCCTGGTCGCGACCGAGGGACCCGAGCGCGCACGCTTCATGCTGCAGGAAATGGTGCGCCTGGCGCGTGCAGGCCGGGTGGGCTGGCAGCCCGACCTGAACACGCCGTATGTGAACACCGTGGCGGTGCAGGACCAGCCTGTCTTCCCGGGCGACCTGGCCATCGAAGAGCGCGTGGCCTCCATCGTGCGCTGGAACGCGCTGGCCATGGTGGTGCGTGCCAACCAGGCCTATGGCGAGCTGGGTGGGCACATCGCCAGCTACGCCAGCGCGGCGGATCTGTTCGAGAGCGGGTTCAACCATTTCTTCCGGGCCCGCGAAGGCGTGGGCGAGGGGCAGCACCGGGGCGATCTGGTGTTCTTTCAGCCGCACAGCGCGCCGGGCGTGTATGCGCGCGCCTTCATGGAAGGCCGCCTGTCCGAGCAGGACCTGATGCATTACCGCCAGGAGCTCACGGCCCCTGCCGCCGGGGCGCAGGGCCTGTCGAGCTACCCGCACCCGTGGCTGATGCCGGACTTCTGGCAGTTCCCCACGGGGTCGATGGGGATCGGTCCCATCAGCAGCATCTACCACGCGCGCTTCATGCGCTACCTCACGCACCGCAATTTGCTCGACTGCTCGGCGCGCAAGGTCTGGGGCGTGTTCGGCGATGGCGAGATGGACGAGCCCGAGAGCATGAGCGCGCTGACCTTGGCCGCGCGCGAGGGGCTCGACAACCTGGTCTGGGTGGTCAACTGCAACCTGCAGCGGCTGGACGGCCCGGTGCGCGGCAACGGCCGCATCATCGACGAGCTGGAGCGCCTGTTCGCCGGCGCGGGCTGGAACGTGGTCAAGCTGGTCTGGGGCAGCGATTGGGACGGCTTGTTCGCCCGCGACCTGACGGGCGCGCTGGCCCGCGCGCTTGAAGGCACGGTGGACGGCCAGATGCAGACCTTTGCGGCCAAGGACGGCCGCTTCAACCGCGACAACTTCTTCGGCCAGAACCTCGAGCTCGCGGCCCTGGCCCAGGGCATGACGGACGAGCAGATCGATCGCTTGAAGCGCGGCGGGCACGACCTGGTGAAGATCCACGCCGCGTATGCCGCCGCCGCGCGCCACCAGGGCCAGCCCACGGTGATCCTGGCGCACACCAAGAAGGGCTATGGCATGGGCACGGCCGGCCAGGGCAAGATGACCACGCACAGCCAGAAGAAGTTCGATGAGACGGACCTCATCGAGTTTCGCAACCGCTTCAACCTGCCGCTGTCCGATGCGCAGGCCACGAGCCTCGCCTTCTTCAAGCCCACCGAAGACAGCCCCGAGATGCGCTACCTGCGCAGCCATCGCCAGAACCTGGGTGGCTACCTGCCGCGCCGCGAGACGGCATGCGAGGCGCTGCCCGTGCCTGCCATCGCCAGCTACGCGCATTTCGCGCTGCAGGCCGATGGCAAGGAGATGAGCACCACCATGGCCTTCGTGCGCATGCTGGGCAGTTTGCTCAAGGACGCCACGCTGGGCCCGCGCATCGTGCCCATCGTGGCCGACGAGGCGCGCACCTTCGGCATGGCCAATTTGTTCAAGCAGGTCGGCATCTACAGCAGCGTAGGCCAGCGCTATGCGCCCGAGGACATTGGCTCGGTGCTGAGCTACCGCGAGGCGCTCGACGGCCAGATCCTCGAAGAGGGCATCAGCGAGGCCGGCGCCATCGCCAGCTGGACGGCTGCGGCCACCAGCTACAGCGTGCACGGGCTGGCCATGCTGCCGTTCTACATCTACTACTCGATGTTCGGCTTTCAGCGCGTGGGCGATGCCATCTGGGCTGCGGCTGACCAGCGCGCGCGCGGCTTCTTGCTGGGTGCCACCTCGGGCCGCACCACCTTGGGCGGCGAGGGCCTGCAGCACCAGGACGGCAGCAGCCACCTGGTGGCGGCCACCATCCCCAACTGCAAGGCCTACGACCCGGCCTACGCGGGCGAGATGGCCGTGATCGTCGACGCGGGCATGCGCGAGATGGTGACCGAGCAGCGCGACGTTTTCTACTACGTCACGCTGATGAACGAGAACTACGCCCAGCCCGACCTGCCCGCCGATGCGGCCGAGGGCGTGCTGCGCGGCTGCTATGTATTCAAGCGCTTCGGTGCCGAAGGCCCTGCGGCCAACGCACGCCACGTGACGCTGATGGGCTCAGGCGCCATCCTCACCGAGGTGGTCAAGGCCGCGCAGCAACTGGCCGCCGAAGGCATTGCAGCCACCGTGGTCAGCGTAACCAGCTGGAGCGAATTGGCGCGCGATGGCGTGGCGTGCGAGCAGCGCGCCATCGCGGGAGAAACAGATAAGCCGGGTACCCCCTGGCTTGCAGCACAGCTGGCCGCCACAAGCGGACCGGTGATTGCTGCAACCGACTATGTGCGCGCCGTGCCCGAGACGGTGCGCGCCTTCGTGCCCGAGGGGCGAAAGTACTTGACGCTGGGGACCGATGGGTTCGGGCGCAGCGATACGCGGGCGGCGCTGCGGGCGTTCTTCGGGGTCGATGCCGCTGCCGTGGTGCGGGCTGCCAAGTTTGCGTTGGGGGCCGCTGCAGCCCGGTGAGCATGCAAGGCGCAAGCCTTGCCTTGGGTGACCGCATTGAGGGCGGCAAGCGTGGTGCGCTACGCTTGCCGCCCTTGTGTTTTGTTTTGCCGTTTTTTGCCCATGACCCAGCCCTTTGCCACGGTGGCCCTGACTGCCGAGAACATCGCCTGCTGTGCGGACCTGTACCGGGGCGTGTTCAATGCGCCGCCCTGGAACGATGGATGGGAGCATGCCGCTGTGGTGGAGCGGCTCGCGGCATTCATGGCCTTCCCGGCTGCGCGCGCAATGGCGTTGCTGGTCGAGGAGGTGCCGGTTGCGATGGTGCTGGGCTGGAAGGAGCGGTGGGTGAATGGGTGGACGTTTCACATCAAGGAGATGTGCGTGGCGGGGCATCTGCAGCGGCAAGGGGCTGGTTCGGTGCTGATGCGTGCGTTCGAGGACGTGCTGCGAGGCGAGGGCGTTGTGAGTTTGAATTTGCAGACGCTGGAGAGCGCGCCGGCATTTGGGTTTTATGAGGGCTTGGGCTATCGCAAGGGTCAGGTGGTGATGTTGGGGAAGAGGCTGTAGTTGCCCAAGCCATCGGCAAACGGCCGGTGGGGCGCAGTCGGGGAACCCCCAGTGCCGGCGGGGTAGAAGCCTTCTTACAATGTGTTGCAGCAACCGCTGGAGGGCGCCATGGCACACGTCACCTGGGACCACAACCAACCTACCACCTGGATAGCGACGGTCAGCGGGCAAGCCGTCTGCTCCGTCAAGCGCAAGGACATTGGTGGGTGGACAGCGGGCTGGACGGATGAGCGCTTGTGGCCGGCGCCGGCCCATCTGCCCAAGGCTCTGCCGCAGCCCACGCGGTTTTTCAGCAGCCTGGAAGAAGCGAAGGTGGCAGTGGAGCAGGCGCTGTCGACCTGAGCGCTGTTCCTTGTGTGGGTGCTTCGGTGTCGTTGCGGTGCTAACGCGCCACAGCCCTGCCTGAAACCCCCAATGCAGGCGTCGGCTGGTCGCCTGTAGCTACTGTGTGCCTGGATTGTGGGCGGGAGCCGGGGTGTGCGCCCGGCGGCGCACCTACCTTCTTTTGCTTCGCCAAAAGAAGGTAGGCCAAGAAAAGGCGACCCCGCTGCCCGTGACCCCCTCGCACTGCGTACGAGGGGGCAGCCTGCGATGCTCGGTCCTGGGGTGTGCCGCAGAACTCGCTGCGTTCTTCGAACTCCGCTCAAACAGCTGCGGCAAGCCAGACAACGATGCGCGTGTCCTGCGGCACGCGCTCACCCCAGGCCCTGCGCTTCTCGGCACGGTCAGAAGGGGGTGGGAGCGGGCTCCATACGGGCCATTGCTTCGCTCGGCCTGTGGTCCTTCGCTGCGCTCGGCTCGCCAGGGCGGCTGCGCCGCCCGTCGGCAGCGCGCAGCGCGTAACCGACACCCGGCGCAGCTGCGCAGCAGCAGCCGTCTTTGACCCCGCTCCCCACCCCTGCTGGCTGCGCCGAGAAGCGCAGGGGCTGGGGTGGGCGTGTGTGCCGAAGGACACACACGCTTCGTGATCTGACTTGCCGCAGCTGTTTGAGCGGAGTTCGAAGAACGCAGCGAGTTCTGCGGCACCACCCCAGGCCCGAGCATCGCAGGTTGCCCCCGTTCGCCCGACAGGGCGAACGGGGGACGCAGACTGGGGGTCGCCTTTTCTTGGCCCACCTTCTTTTGGCGACGCAAAAGAAGGTGGGTGCGCCGCCGGGCGCACACCCCGGCCTCCGCCCTCAACACAACAACAGAAGCAACGTCTCATCAAAGACCGACATCACCACCCCCCAAAACGACCCCAATCCCCCACCACAACCCCACCCTCCACCGCCCGATACTCCCCATACTGCGCCCCGGTGGCACACGCATGGTTCGGCAAGATCCGCAACTGCCTCCCCACCGGAAACCGCCGCGCAATATCGCCCACGTCCGGCGACCCGGATCCACCGGCCAGCGACAAAATCCCATGCTCCTGGTTCGCACCACTGAGCACATAGCCGTCGAGCACCGTCCCATCCACATCGCACACCTGCCCATAGCCATAGTCGTGCGACTGCTTTTGCGTACCCCGGTCGCGGCTCATGGCCATCCAGCCGGCGTCGACGATGGCCCAGCCCTTGTCCACCTGGTGGCCGATCACGGTGGTCAGCACGCTCAGGGCGATGTCGTCGGTGCTGCACACGCCCACGTTGTGCATCACCAGGTCGAACAACACATACACGCCCGCGCGCACCTCGGTCACGCCCGTGAGGTCGCGCGCCGACAGCGCCGTGGGCGTGGAGCCCACGCTCACCACGGCGCAGGGCAGTCCCGCCGCGCGCAGGCGCTCGGCGGCGTGCACGCAGCCAGCGCGCTCCTGCTCGGCCAGGGCCGTGAGGGCCTCGGGGGTGTTCAGGTCGTAGCTGCCGCCCGCGTGCGTCAGGACGCCGGCCAGGCGCATGCCGCCCGCGTGCAGGGCGCGGCCCACGTCGAGCAGTGCGGCCTCGTCGGGGCGGATGCCCGAGCGGTGGCCGTCGGTGTCCACTTCGATCAGCACTTCGAACACCTCGCCGTGCTCGCGGCCGAAGTCCACGATGGCCTGGGCGGCGGCGATGTTGTCGGTGATGATCTTCAGGTCGCAGCCCTGGCGGCGCAGCGCCAGCACCTGGGGCAGCTTGTGCGGCACAGTGCCCACGGCGTAGAGGATGTCGGTGATGCCGTGGGCAAAAAACTGCGCTGCCTCCTTGAGGGTGGAGACCGTGATGCCCTGCGCGCCGGCGGCGATCTGCGCATCCGTCACGGCCGGGCACTTGGCCGTCTTGGCGTGCGGGCGAAAGCGCACACCCAGCGCGTTCATGCGCTGCTGCATGCGCGCGATGTTGCGCTGCATGCGTGGCAGCTCGATCAGCGCGGCGGGGGTGTCGATCTGCGCCAGGGGAGTCCTGGGGTGGTTGGCTGTTGCTTCTTGCATGGCGGGGGCTCCTTTTCGCTCGCGGGATCAGCCGGCGAGCAGGCTGCAGAAACGCTCCATGTCGACGTTGCCGCCGCTGATCAGCACGCCCACCTTCTTGCCCTTGAGCTCGGCGGCGCGTGCACGCGCCGCCGCAAAGCCCAGGCAGCCCGTGGGCTCCACCACCAGCTTCATGCGCGTGGCGAAGAAGCGCATGGCGTCCACCAGCTGCGCATCGCTCACGGTGAGGATGTCGTCCACGTCGCGGCGGATGATGGGGAAGGTGATCTGCCCCAGGTGCTGCGTCTGCGCGCCATCGGCAATGGTCTGGGGCGTGTCGATGTGCACGATGGAGCCGCTGCGAAACGACTGCTGCCCGTCGTTGCCCGCCTCGGGCTCCACGCCGTAGAGCTTGCAGCGGGGCGACAGCGCGCGCGTGGACAGGGCCGAGCCCGAGAGCAAACCGCCGCCGCCCAGGCAGACGAAGAAGGCGTCGAGCTCGCCCACTTCTTCGAACAACTCCTTGGCCGCCGTGCCCTGGCCGGCCAGCACGTCGGCATGGTCGTACGGCGGGATCATGGTCAGGCCATCGCGCTCGGCCAGGTCGCGGGTGATCTGCTCGCGGTCCTGCGTGTAGCGGTCGTAGAACACCACGTTGGCGCCGTAGCCCTGCGTGGCCGCAATCTTGGCGGCGGGGGCGTCCTGCGGCATGACGATGGTGGCCGGCATGCCCAGCTCGCGCGCGGCCAGGGCGATGCCCTGCGCGTGGTTGCCCGACGAGAACGCGATCACCCCGGCCTTGCGCTGCGTGGCGTCGAACCGGGCCAGCGCGTTGTACGCACCGCGGAACTTGAACGCGCCCATGCGCTGCAGGTTCTCGCACTTGAAGAACACCTGGGCGCCCAGTTCTTCGTCGAGGATGCGCGAGGTGAGCACCGGCGTGCGGTGCGCAACGCCCGCGATGCGGCCGGCGGCGGCCACGACGTCGTCGTAGGTGGGAAGGCGGTTGGCGATGGGGGTGGTAGTGGTCATGGCAACGATGGATGGTGGTTGAAAGCGGGATGGGAACGGAATGAAGAGGACAGGGCCGGTGTCACCACGGCCAGTCAATCTCAGTGCCCAGGCCCTGCGCGAGCGCCTGGGTGTGCAGCATGCGAGCGACGGTCAGGTCCTGCAGGGCCAGGCCCGTCATGTCGAACACGGTGATGTCCTGCGCGCCGCGCGCCACCTGCACCTGGCCGGTGAGCACATCGCCCAGTTCGCCGCAGGGCAGGCCGGGCGGTGCCCATTGCGCCTCGCCAATCTGGCGCGCCTGTGTGGCGTCGTCCACGAACACGCGGGCGCGCTGCAGCAGGCCTACGGGCAGCTCGCGCTTGCCTTGGGTGTCGGTGCCCACGGCGTTGATGTGGGTGCCCGGCTGCACGGCGGCTGCGTCGAACAGCGCGCCACCGCCCGGCGTGGCGGTGACGACCACATCGCTGGCGGCCACAGCTTCATTCGCATCGGTGGCCAGGGCGATGTCGCAGCGGTCGGCAAAAGCCGCCTCGAAGCCCTCGTTGCGCCGCCCATCGTGCGCCACATAGCGCACCCGCCGCAGTGCGGGCAGCACCTGCAGCGCAAAGCGCAGTTGCACGCGCGCCTGCACGCCGGTGCCAAAGAGGCACAGCTGTTCGCTGTCCGCGCGCGCCAGGTGCTGCAGCCCTAGCGCGCCGGCCGCGCCCGTGCGCTCGGTGGTGATGGCATTGCCGTCCAGCAGGCACAGCGGGCGGCCCGTGGCCGGGTCGATCAGCATGACGGTGGCCTGGTGCGGCTCGCCACCCTGCGCGCGGTTGGCGGGCCAGAAGCCTGCGGCCTTGAAGCCCAGCAGCCCTTGGGCGGGCACGTCGCCCGACTTGATACCGAACACCCCGCCCGTGGGTAATGCCTCGCGCACCACGGGGAACACCCGGCCCGCGCGCTGGCTGTGCAGGGTGAAGGCCTCGTGCACGGCGCGCAGCACGTCCTGCGGCTGCAGCAGGGCGCCGACCTGGTGCGTGTCGAGCAGCAGCAGTTGCGCCCGCGCACGGGGGGCCGGTGCGGTGGTGGCGCTGTTCATGCTGTCAGCTCACCACGTGCGTCGCCGTACACCGTGGCACGCGATACGCCCAGGTGCTGCGCCACCACCTCCATCGCGCGGCGCACCTCCAGGCTGCCCGACTCCCTGAGCTCGCGCAGCAGCGCGCGCCGCTCGGCTGCCTTGAGTGCGCGTGGCGCGGTGGACAGGCGCGCTGCGAACTGGTCGATGCGCAGGCGGATGGCATCGGCGCCCGCCGGGTCGAGCGACTCGGTGAGCCCCGTGTCCCCGTCGATGGCGGTGAACTGCCCCACCACGCTCTGCAGGCTGCGAAACAGCGTGAGGTCCACGTTCAGGCACAGCGCGGCGATGTACTCGCCCGACGAATCCTTGATGCCCACCGAGGTGCTCTTGGCCTGGCGCCCATCGGAAAACTGGTTGGCGTAGTTGGCGATGACCTGCGGGTAGTCGGGGTCGGCGATGCGCGCCAGGCCCAGCTCGGTCGTCGGCTCACCGACCGAGCGGCCCGAGAGGTTGTTGTGGATCGCCAGGATGGACTGGCCCGGGTCCAGCAGGTCGTGCACCACCACTTCGCAGAACGGCGCAAAGGTGGCAGCGAGGCCCTGGGCCACCTGCTCGATCTGGGAGAGCAGGGCCTTTTGTTCGGGGGTGCGGTGCGGGGCAGAGGAGGGAGTGCGTTTTGCCATTTGGATAATTTATCCAAAAATGGATAAATTGTCAAAAATCAGACGACCAACGGGCATGGGATGCCTGCCGCTCGGCCTGGTGGACTACCATGACGGCGTGAAAGCCTCCGAAGCACTGCCCCAGTTCCGGGCCCACCAGGGCGATGCCGGCGTCAACCCCGAGCTGGGCCTGCGCAGCACCCATCTGGGCAGCGGCATCCACTACAGCCCGCTGGGGGACTGCTACAGCACCACCGGCCCGCGCCCGGGCTACCGGTGCCGGCTCTGATGGTGCAGCCCGTTCACAAAAGCCATGCCGCTCTGCGGTGGCCCTGCCGCGTGGGCCTGTTGCTGGTGGCCGCCATGCTGTGCGCGGGCTGCGCTGCACCGCGCGGGCCCATGGTGCCGCTGGGCCAGGGCAGCTTTGCCCAGTACCGCACCGAAACGCAGGATTGGATGGCGCAGCACCGTGCCTTCCAGAGTGACGAGCACGACAGCGAACTGGCGCGCAACGCGCCCATGGAGTGGCGGCCCGCGCAGCCCGCGCGCAAGGGCGTGGTGCTGTTCCACGGCCTGGGCGATTCGCCCTGGTCGTTTGCCGACATCGGGCAGGCGCTGGCGGGCCAGGGCTTTCTGGTGCGCACGGCGCTGCTGCCCGGCCACGGCACGCGCCCGGCCGACCTGATCGGCGTGGACCTGAACGACTGGCGCCGCCTGGTGGCCGAGCAGGCGGCCCTGCTGGCGCAGGAGGTTCCAGAGGTCTACCTGGGCGGCTTTTCCACCGGTGCCAACCTGGCGCTGGAGTACGCGCTGGACCACCCCGAGGTCGCGGGCCTGGTGCTCTTTTCACCGGCCCTCAAGTCGGGCGTGCCGCTGGACTGGATCGTGCCCTGGGTGGCACGCGTACGCACCTGGCTGCGCCAGCCCGACTCCGCGCAGCCCCAGCAGACCCCCCTGCGCTACCTCAACGTGCCCACCAATGGCTTTGCGCAGTACTACCGCAGTGCTGCCGCCGTGCGCGAGAAGATCGCGCGCCAGCCCTATGCCCGGCCGGCCCTGCTGGTGCTGGCGCAGCACGACTCGGTGGTGGATGTGGAGCATGTGCTCGGCACCTTCGAGACCCGCTTCACCCACCCCGCCAGCCGCCTCATCTGGTATGGCGAACTGCCTGCGGGTCGTGATGCCGCCATGCCGGGGCGCGAAAGCTCCGGGCAGCGCACGCGTGTGCTGGTACGCACCGACAAGCTGCCCGAGCAGCGCATCAGCCAGTTCTCGCACATGGGTGTGCTGTTTTCGCCGGCCAACCCGCTCTACGGCACCGAAGGCACCCAGCGCATGTGCTGGAACGGGCAGGACGCCGCCGACCAGGCCCGCTGCATGGCGGGCGAGCCGGTGTGGTATTCGGACTGGGGCTACCGCGAGAGTGCCAAGGTGCATGCACGGCTGACCTTCAACCCCTACTTTGACTGGCAGGCCGAAGTCATGCGCGAAGTGCTGGCCGCCCAGTGAGCTCGCGGAGCATCAAGAGGCTTGCCGCGGCCAACGGCTGGGCCGCTGTTGGCGCACAGGCCCGGTCGCTGCAAATGCGCCGATTTGGTTTTACAGTGGGTACCCTGCCCAGGTTGCTTGATCCCGGGCGCCCCCAACCCATGCCCAAACCCCATCACAACGTCTACGTCGTGGAACTCTCCATGGCGGTGCTCAGCGAACGCAAGTTCCGCAGGTGCAACCCGAACTACATCGAGGGCAAGCCCTGCGTGTACGTGGGCATGACCGGGCTGGACCCGGATGTGCGCTTCGACAAGCACAAGGCGGGCATCCAGGCCAACCGCTTCGTGCAGCAGTACGGGCTGCGCCTGCTGCCCGATCTGTACGAGGGCTTCAACCCCATGAGCTACCAGGACGCGGTGGACCGCGAGATCGAAGTCGGCATCGACCTGCGCTCGGCCGGGTTCGGGGTGTGGCAGGCGTGATGCGAGTCAGTGCGCCACCACGGGCCTTTTGAAAAACGCATCCAGCACCGGGACCAGGCCAGAGAACTCCACAGCGAAGCGCGCGCGGTTGACGAAGTACGCCTCGCAGGCCACGGCGAAGAATTCGGAGGGCGAGGTGGCGCCGTAGGCATCCAGCCAGGGCATCTCGGCGCCGAAGCGCTCGGCCTTGATCACCGCCTCGCGAAAGTCCGCGTAAGCGGGCTCCCAGGCGTTCCACCAAGCCTCGTACGCCCCGCGGCCGGTGCGGGCGCCCATGAAGCCTGCGGGCAGGGGAGGGCAGCCGTTGGGCTCGCCGCTGCCGCGCATATCGAGCTTGTGCACGAACTCATGCACCACCACGTTGGTGCCGCGCTCGGTGTTTTCGCGACCGTTGGAGGCGTGCTCCCAGCTGAGCATGATGGGGCCGCGGTCCATGGCCTCGCCCAGCAGCACCTGCTCGTGTTCGTGCACCACGCCGGCCTCGTCCACGGTCTGCCGTTTGGCCACGGCCTCGCCGGGGTGCAGCACGATGCCCACGAAATCGTCGTACCACGCGAGGGCCTTGGCCGGCTCGCCCCAGTGCAGCAGGGGCAGGCAGGCCTGCGCGGCGATGTCGATGGCCATGGCGTCGGTCACCTCCATGCCATGCGCGCCGTGAAAGCGCTTGTGGTGCAGAAAAAGGGCGCTCAGCGCGCGCAGCTTGGACTGGTCGTGCAGCGACAAGGCGGCGAGGAAGGGGTAGCGCTGCAGTGTCTGCAGCCACAGCGTGGCCGAGATGTCGGGCACGGGGGCTACGGTGGTGCGCACGCGGCGCCAGAGCCGGTTCAGGATGGGGGGCATGGTGTCAGAGCATGCCAACAAAAGCATGCGCATGGAATCAAGACCCCTCTTACTTTGGGCCGAGGGTGACGCGTTCCAAGCCCGCGTTCGACAAACGCAGTGTTTCCAGCCGTGGGGGCAATGCGGCGGCGTCCCAGTCGCTGAGCACCACGCGGGTGAGCCCTGGCGCAAGCGTGTGCTGCGCAGGGCGGTGGGTGTGGCCGTGGACCAGGGTGCTGGCGCCGGCCGCCTGCAGCCAGGCGAGGGTGGCAGGGCCATCCAGATCGGCATAGATGGTGCCCGACTGCTTCTTGGCCTCGCTCTCCTGGCGGATGCCGCGCGCCTGGGCGCGGCGCGTGGCCAGGGGCTGGGCCAGAAAGGCCTGCTGCCAGGCACTGCTGCGCGCCTGCACGCGAAAGCGCTGGTAGTCCACGTCGGCGAGGCACAGCAGGTCGCCGTGGCTCAGCACGATGCGCTGCTCGCCGAAGACCAGCACGGTGGGGTCCGCCAGGCCGACCATGCCCGTGCGCTGCAGAAAGGCCGGGCCGGCCAGGAAGTCGCGGTTGCCGTGCATGAAGTACAGCGGCAGGCGCTGTGACGCGGCGGACAGCGCAGCGCAGCCCTCGGCCTCGAAGCTGCCGGACTCGTCCATGGCATCGTCGCCCACCCACACCTCGAACAGGTCGCCCAGGATGAACAGGGCGTCGACCGGAGTGGTCTGCAGGTAGTGCCGGAGCGCGGCCACCGTGGCGGGCTCGCTGGCCTGTAGGTGCAGGTCCGAAATGAAATCGACCGTGCGCCAGTGCGAGGGAGCGATCAGCTCCTCGAACCGGGGCACGGTGGTGGTCACGGGGTGACGGCTGTCGCTCAATTACAGAGCTACGGCCTTTTCGATGATCACGTCGTCTTTTGGCACGTCATCATGAAAACCCTTGCGGCCCGTCTTCACGGCCTTGATCTTGTCCACCACGTCGGCACCACCGACCACCTTGCCGAACACGGCATAGCCCCAGCCCTGGGCCGAGGGGGCGGTGTGGTTCAGAAAGCCGTTGTCGGCCACGTTGATGAAGAACTGGGCAGTGGCAGAGTGCGGGTCGCTCGTGCGGGCCATGGCCACGGTGTAGTTGGCGTTCTTCAGGCCGTTGTTGGCTTCGTTCTGGATCGGGGCATCGCTGGGCTTTTGCGCCATGCCGGGTTCGAAACCGCCGCCTTGCACCATGAAGCCGGGGATCACGCGGTGGAAGATGGTGTTGTTGTAGTGGCCCTTGTTCACGTAGGCCAGGAAGTTCTCGGCCGACTTGGGGGCCTTTTCAGCGTCGAGTTCGAGGGTGATGACACCGTAGCCGGTGATGTGCAGTTCGACTTGGGGGTTGCTCATGGCAATGCTTCCTTCTGAATGGGTAAAAAAGGGGATTACTTCACGACCGTGGCGGACGTGATGACGATGGGGGTGGTGGGCACGTCGCCGCGCCCGGTGGGCACGGCCTTGATCTTGTCGACCACGTCGGCGCCGCTGATCACCTTGCCGAACACGGCGTAGCCATGGCCGTCAGGGCTGGGGGCGTTCAGGCTGTCGTTGTTCTTCACGTTGATGAAGAACTGGGCGGTGGCCGACTCCGGGTTGGAGGTGCGTGCCATGGCCACGGTGTAGGTGTCGTTCTTGAGGCCGTTCTTGGCCTCCAGCGGGATCGGCGGCCGGGTGGACTTTTGCTGCATGTCGGGCGTGAAACCGCCGCCCTGGATCATGAAGTTGTTGATCACGCGGTGGAAGATGGTGCCGTCGTAGTGCTTGGCGTTCACGTAGGCGAGAAAGTTCTCCACCGTCTTGGGGGCCTTGGCGGGGTCGAGTTGCAGCACGATGTCGCCCACGGAGGTGGTGAGCTTGACCTTGGGCGCATCCTGCGCGTGGGCGGGGGTTGCCAGGCCGACCAGGGCCGACAGTGCGATGCCGGCCAGCGACAGGGCCGCGTTTCTCTTGGAAATCATCCAATCACTCCTTCAAAGAATATTTGCCATTGCTGGCCCTTGCGCTTCCAGTACTGGCGCTTGACGGGGCCGGTGCGTGCGCCTTCGGCGACTTCGCCGAACGTTACCACCATGGTGTCCGTGGCGTCTGTCCAGCGCAGGTAAGACTTGTCCTTGAGCTGTATTTCACGGCCCTTCAAGGCGCGCGACTCGGCCTGCAGCACCGTGGTCCACTCCGACAGGGGCTTTTGCCGGTAGCTCTGGAAATCGGGGGCGTAAAAGCCCGTCAGCCGCGCCATGTCGCCCTGTGACTTGGCGGTGCGCCAGGCGTTGAGCACGGCCTCGAAGGCATTGCGCTCGGCCTGCACGCTGTGCGCGGCCACCCACTGCAGCTGGCGGGCAATCACCACGGGGGTGGAGCGGGGCTCCACCTGGCGCAGGATGCGCTCCAGGTCGGGGTTGGCCAGCACCACGCAGCCATCGGTGGCCAGGGGGGCGCGCGCGAACTGGTCGGGCGGTGTGCCGTGCAGCCAGATGCCGCTGCCGGTCTTGCCCCGGCTCTGGTCCAGCGGGTTGGGGTAGTTGATGGGCAGGGCGCCGGCGCCGTAGAAGTCCTTGAGCGTGACCGGGTCCAGGCGGCTGGTGATGAAGTACACGCCCAGGGGGGTGCGCTGGTCGCCCTCGACCAGCTTCTCGATGCCCAGCTTGCCCACCGAGGCGTAGTAGTCGGCCACCAGCTGCAGGCCCTTGGGTGTGTTCTCGAAGAGGTACAGGCGCGAGCGCGATGCGTCGATGGCGATCGCGTGGCGCGAGCGGCTGGACAGCTCCAGGAACTGTGCGGGTATGCGGTCGGCGCCCGGGCGGTTCTTGTGCGCCTGCACGCGCTGCAGCGACTCGGTGCGCAGCTCGTCGAGCATGCCGCCGGCTTCGGGGGCACGCGCGGCATCGGCCTCGGGCACGTCGCCGAGCTTGCGCACGGGGCGCACGCGGGCGTTGAGCAGGTCACCGAGCGCCAGTTGCGCGAGCTGGAAGTTGGGGTAGTCGCGTGCCAGGCTTTCGGCGCGGGCCAGGGCCTCGCGGCCACGGCCCTGGCCGGTGAGCTGGTAGACCTCCATCAACCGCGCCTCGGCCTGGCCGTCACGCAGGTTCTCGGGGGCTTTGGCCGGTTTGGCGGCGCCGGCACCGCGCATGCGGTTTTGCGGATTCTGGGCGAAGGCGGGCGCTGCCTGCGCAGCGGCAGCCAGCAACAGCACAACGGCCGCCGTGCGGCGGCCCCAGCGGGGCGAATCCACCATCATGTCCGTCAGTCGGTCAGCGGCTGGTTCGAAGCTGTTCGCCAGCCCACAGGGTGGGCGCCGTCGCCATGTCGTGCACCACCATCAGCCGCCGGTGGCTTCCCGCACGATGGCCCAGCGGCCGCCGTTCTGCACCAGGTCCAGCGTCTTGCGACTGGTCACGTTGAGCGCATCGGCGCTGTAGGCCTGGCGAAAGCGCGCCGTGGCCTTATTGCCGCTCACGCTCACGGTGATGTCGGAGACCTGTACGGTGATCTTGGATTTGCCCACGATGCGCGATTCGCGCTCTTTCTCCCAGGCGGCGCGGGTCTGGCGGCCTGGCGGGTCGAAGTCCTTGTCGTAGGCGCCCAGGTAGGCCTTCATGTCCTTGGCGGCCCAGGCGGCGGCCCAGGCCTGCACGGCGGCGGTGACTTCCTGGGTGGATGCGGGCGCAGCAGCTGCCGCGGCAGGGGCGGGTGCCGCTGCAGCGGGTGCCGGGGCAGGAGCGGGTGTTGGAGCAGGTGCCACTGGAGCAGGCGCCGGTGCGGCGGGCGCAGCGGCTGGGGCCGGGGCCGGGGCCGGGGCAGGGCGCTGCGTGGCGACCACGGCAGGTGCGGGTGAGGGTGAAGGTGAGGGGGCTGCAGCGGCAGGGCGGGCCTTGCCCGATGGGTCGGCCGAGAACAGCTCGCGGATCAGCGCCAGCTTGGGCTTGACCGAGTTGGCGTTGGTCGCGTCGAGCTGCAGTGCCTTGTTGTAGGCCTGGCTGGCCAGCTTGGCGTAGATGTCGCCCAGGTTCTCGTGCGCGGTGGCGTAGCTGGGGTTGGTGCGGATGGCCATCTCCAGCGCGGTGCGGGCCTTGTCCAACTGGTTCTGGTTGGCGTAGAGCACGGCCAGGTTGTTGTAGGGCTCGGGCAGCTCGGGGTACTCTTCGGTCAGCTTGGTGAAGGTGGCGATGGCCTCGGTGGGCTTGCCCGAGTCGGACTGGGCCACGCCGCGCAAAAAGCGCAGTTGCGGGTCGCGCGGGCTGGTGGCCAGGCGCTGGTCGGCCTTGGTCAGGGCTTCGCCCGCCTTGCCGGCCTTGAGCAACTGCGTGATGTCGGCGTAGTCGTCGGCCGCATGTGCCAGGGTGGTGCCCACCAATGCCGTCAGGGCCAGCAGGCGCAAAATTCGGGGGAGGGTGCGGCGGACTGGTTGCTTCATGAGGGTATGGAAGGTGATGGACAGCGTCGAACCCTGGCGGGGCTTATACTGCGGCGGATTGTAGCTGAGGGGGTGGTCATGACGGTGCGCTGTTGCCGCTGGTGATTTCGATGGGCGTTCGCTGATGAACGCGCCCCCCGAGGGGCCTGTTCCCGCTGCTGCCGGGTGAACGGGCTTCACCCACACCCCCTTTCGGTTTCCCCCTGACTGACATCCCATGAGTTTGCGCATCTACAACACGCTTTCGCGTGAGTTGGAGAACTTTTCCCCGCTCGAATCTGGCCACGTGCGCATGTACGTGTGCGGCATGACGATTTATGACCTGTGCCACATCGGTCACGCCCGCATGATGATGGCGTTCGACGTGGTGCAGCGCTGGCTCAAAGCCAGCGACCTGCGCGTGACCTACGTGCGCAACATCACCGACATCGACGACAAGATCATCCGGCGGGCGCTGGAGCGCGGCATCACCATCCGTGCCCTCACGGACGAGATGATCGCCGCCATGCACGCCGACATCGCGGCCCTGGGCATCGAGCCGCCCTCGATCGAGCCGCGCGCCACCGAATACGTGCCGCAGATGCTCTCGCTCATCGGCGCCCTGGAAGGCAAGGGCCTGGCCTACCGCGCCAGCAATGGCGACGTGAACTACTCGGTGCGCAAGTTCGACGGCTATGGCAAGCTCTCGGGCAAGTCCATCGACGAGCTGCGCGCCGGCGAGCGCGTGGCCGTGCCCGACGGCAAGGAAGATCCGCTCGATTTCGTATTGTGGAAGGCCTCCAAGCCTGAAGAGCCGCCCGAGGCCAAGTGGGACAGCGCATTCGGCTCGGGCCGCCCCGGCTGGCACATCGAGTGCTCGGCCATGTGCGGCGCCACGCTGGGCGAGACCTTCGACATCCACGGCGGCGGCATGGACCTGCAGTTCCCGCACCACGAGAACGAGATCGCCCAGAGCGAAGGCGCCAATGGCAAGCCCCTGGCGAAGTTCTGGGTGCACAACGGTTTTGTGCGCGTGGACAACGAGAAGATGAGCAAGTCGCTCGGCAACTTCTTCACCATCCGCGAGGTGCTGGCGAAGTACGACGCCGAGACGGTGCGCTTTTTCATCGTGCGTGCCCACTACCGCAGCGCCCTGAACTACAGCGACGCCCACCTGGACGACGCGCGCCAGGCCCTCAAACGCCTGTACACCGCCCTCAGCCTGGTGGCCCCAGCCCCTGTGGCCGCCATCGACTGGACCGCGCCCCACGCTGCGCGCTTCAAGGCGGCCATGGACGAAGACTTCGGCACGCCCGAGGCCATGGCCGTGCTGTTCGACCTGGCGGGCGAGGTGAACAAGACCCGCTCGGCCGAGCTGGCCGGGCTGCTCAAGGCGCTGGGCGCTTGCCTGGGCATTCTGCAGGGCGAACCAGAGGCCTTCCTGAAGGCCGGTGCCGGGCTGCACGAAGCCGCCATCGCCGAGCAGATCGCCGCCCGCGCCGCCGCCAAGGCCGCCAAGAATTTCGCCGAGGCCGACTGCATCCGCCAGGCGCTGCTGGCCCAGGGCATCGTGCTCAAGGATTCCGCCGCTGGCACCACCTGGGAAGCCGCCCAGTGACCCGCATGCCCCCGATAGAACAACGCATGAACGAAGAGAACAAGAACAACCCCCATGGCAGCGGCAAGAAAAATGGCTAAAGAGGAACTGTTGGTACCTACCGCGATTGCTGCGGCCGCGCCGGCCGTGGCCGTTTCCACGCCCTCCTACTGGGCCGAGGCCTGCAAGCACCTGATGAAGAAGGACCGGGTGATGAAGCGCCTGATCCCGCAGTTCGGCGACGCCGCGCTGCAGACCCAGGGCGATGCCTTCACCACGCTGGCGCGCTCCATCGTGGGCCAGCAGATCTCGGTGAAGGCCGCGCAGACCGTGTGGGAGCGCTTTGCCCAGCTGCCGCGCAGCATGAAGCCGGCCAGCGTGCTCAAGCTCAAGGTGGACGACATGCGCGCCGCCGGCCTGTCGGCCCGCAAGGTCGACTACCTGGTCGATCTGGCGCTGCACTTCGACGGCGGCAAGCTGCACGTGAAGGACTGGGCCTCGATGGACGACGAAGCCATCATTGCCGAGCTGGTGGCCATCCGCGGCATTGGCCGCTGGACGGCGGAGATGTTCCTCATCTTCTACCTGATGCGCCCCAATGTCTTGCCCCTGGACGACGTGGGGTTGATCGGCGGCATCAGCCACAACTACTTCTCGGGCGAAACCGTGAGCCGCAGCGAAGCCCGCGAAGTCGCCGAGGCCTGGAAGCCATGGGCCAGCGTGGCGACTTGGTATATTTGGCGATCCATGGATCCGCAGCCCGTCGTGTCGTACTGACGGCCCGCTCCAGGGCCCATTTCTTTACAGGCGTCAAACCCAACTCGTAACGCGTCGGTTACAGTGCGTGCCTCATTCATGGCACGCGCCCCCGGCGCGACCCAAGGAGAACAACGTTGGCGAAAAAGACCTTTCTGGATTTCGAGCAGCCGATTGCCGAACTCGAAACCAAAATCGAAGAACTGCGCTACGTGCAGACCGAGAGCGCCGTCGATATCTCGGAAGAGATCGACCAGCTGAGCAAGAAGAGCCAGCAGCTCACCAAGGACATCTACGCCGAGCTGTCGCCCTGGCAGATCACCAAGATCGCCCGCCACCCCGAGCGCCCCTATACGCTCGACTACGTGCGCGACATCTTCACCGACTTCGTGGAGCTGCACGGTGACCGCCACTATGCGGACGACCTGTCCATCGTGGGCGGCCTGGCACGCTTCAACGGCCACGCCTGCATGGTGCTGGGCCACCAGAAGGGGCGCGACACCAAGGAGCGCGCCATGCGCAACTTCGGCATGAGCAAGCCCGAGGGCTACCGCAAGGCCCTGCGCCTGATGAAGACGGCCGAGAAGTTCAAGCTGCCGGTGTTCACCTTCGTCGACACGCCTGGTGCCTACCCCGGCATTGACGCCGAAGAGCGCGGCCAGTCGGAAGCCATCGGCCGCAACATCTTCGAGATGGCGCAGCTCGAAGTGCCCATCATCACCACCATCATCGGCGAAGGCGGCTCCGGCGGCGCGCTGGCGATCAGCGTGGCCGACCAGGTGGTGATGCTGCAATACGCCATCTACTCCGTGATCAGCCCCGAGGGCTGCGCCTCCATCCTCTGGAAGACCAGTGAAAAGGCCCAGGAAGCGGCCGACGCCCTGGGCATCACCGCCCACCGCCTGAAGGCCCTGGGCCTGGTAGACAAGATCGTGAGCGAGCCCGTGGGCGGCGGCCACCGCGACCACAAGCAGATGGCCGCTTTTTTGAAGCGCGCCCTGGGCGACGCCTTCCGCCAGGTGGCGGACCTCAAGACCAAGGACCTGCTGGACCGCCGCTACGAGCGCCTGCAGAGCTACGGCCGCTTCAGCGACACCAAGTCAGAGCGCTGAGCCCTCTGCCGCCAATCCCCCCCAACGGCCCTTCACGGGCCGTTGTTGTTTTTTGTGCCGGCAGGAAGGCCCGGGCGCCAACCCTCTGGCGCCCCAACGGTAACCGGATGTAGCATGGTGGATCGCCTGCTGGGTGGTGGGTGGATCGAAGGGGCACCATGTCGTTCCTGAAGACTCTCAAGGGCCAGATCCTCCTGGTCTCCATTGCCTGCCTGGTGGCGGGGCTCTTGGCCCTCACGGTGGCCAACTACCTCACGGCGCGATCCCAGGCACAGGCCTCGCTGGCCGAGGAGAGCCTGGCCACCGCGCAGAGCCACGCCGAAACCATTGCCGAGTGGGCGCGCGCCAAAAGCGGCATCATCGTCGCGTCGGTGCAGTCCTTCACCGAGGCCGAGCCCGCCAAATCCCTGGCCATGCTGCGCGATGCAGGCCAGTTCAGCACCGCGTACTTCGGCTATGCGGATAAAAAATACGTGTTCTCCGAAGCGCGCAGCCTGCCCCCCGACTACGACCCCACAGCGCGGCCCTGGTATCAACAGGCCGCCAAGGCTGGCGCGCCAGTGGTCACGCCACCGTATATCTCCGCGTCGGACCAGAAGCTGGTGGTGACCTTCGCCGCGCCCGTGGGCAGCGGCGCGGCGCTGAAAGGCGTGGCCGCAGGCGATGTTTACATGGAGTCGGTGGTGGCCAATGTCGCCTCGATCCGGCCCACGCCGCAAAGCTTTGGATTCCTGGCTGCGTCGGATGGCAAGATCATTGCCCACCCCGACGTGGCGCTCACGCTCAAGCCGGTGACGGACCTTTCCAAGGATCTGAGCGCCGAGAAGTTGCTGCAGGTCGCCAAGGACAAGGGCGTGCTGCGTTCGGAGATTGGCGGACGCAGCCGGCTGTTGAGTGTGGCGCCTGTGGCTGGCACACCCTGGATGCTGGTGGTGGCGCAGGATGAGAGCGAGGCCATGGCGCCGATCCGCACCATGCTGGGCACCTCCATCGGCACGGGCATTGTGGTGCTGCTGGTGGCCCTGGTGGTGCTGGCGGGCATCCTGTCGCGGCGGCTGCGCCAGCTGACGCTGGTGCGCGATGCCATGCACGAGATCGGGGCGGGCGACGGCGACCTGTCGCGCCGCATCGACGCGCAGGGCGAGGACGAGCTGGCGCAGATCGCCGCCAGCTTCAACAGCTTTGCCGGCAAGCTCGCGGGCGTGCTGGCGCAGATACGCGACGCCAGCAACTCGGTGCGTGTGGCGGCCGAGGAGATCGCCACCGGCAACCACGACCTGAGCGGGCGCACCGAACTCACCGCGTCCAGCCTGGAAGAAACCTCGGCATCGATGCAGCAACTGACCGAAACCGTGCGCCACAACGCCGAGGCCGCGCGCCAGGCCAATCTGCTGGTGGGCCAGGCCTCCAGCGTGGCCCGGCATGGCGGCTCGGTGGTGGGCAACGTGGTGACCACGATGGACGAGATCAACGCCGCATCGCGCAAGATCAGCGACATCATCGGCACCATCGACGGCATAGCCTTCCAAACCAATATCCTGGCCCTGAATGCCGCGGTGGAGGCCGCCCGCGCAGGTGAGCAGGGCCGGGGCTTTGCCGTGGTGGCCAGCGAGGTGCGCAGCCTGGCGCAGCGCAGCGCCGAGGCGGCCAAGGAGATCAAGCAGCTCATCAGCGCCTCGGTGGAGCAGGTGGCCACCGGCTCGCGGCTGGTGCACGATGCCGGCGCCACCATGACCGACATCGTCAACTCGGTGCAGCGCGTGACCGACATCATGGCCGAGATCACCGCCTCCACCAACGAGCAGAGCACCAGCATCAACGAGGTGGGCCAGGCCGTCTCGCACCTGGACCAGATGACGCAGCAGAACGCCGCCCTGGTGGAGGAGAGCGCGGCGGCGGCACAGAGCCTCAAGGACCAGTCGGTGCGCCTGTCGGAGGTGGTGGGCACCTTCCGGCTGTCCAACGATGGCGGCCACGCAGCGCCACGGCTGGCAGGGCCGCACGACTGAAGCGCGCCGGCCGCACTGCATGGGTGGCCGCGATAATCGGCACCCATGTGCTGTAGCCCTCGTAGCTCGTTCTCGACGCCCCCTTGTCCTTGGCAGACTGCCGGCCCGCCGCGCGAGGGCAGGGCGTGACCCAATCCTTCGACGCCGCCATGGCGGCCTTCGCGCCCGCGCTGCCCCTGGCCGTGGGGCTGAGCGGCGGGGCGGATTCGACGGCCTTGCTGCTGGCCTGCGCGCGGCGCTGGCCGGGGCAGGTGCGGGCCATCCATGTGCACCATGGGTTGCAGGCGGCCGCCGACGGCTTCGAGCGCCATTGTGTGGACCTGTGCGCGCGCCTTGCCGTGCCGCTGGCGGTGCAGCGCATCGACGCCCGGCCACAGCCGGGCCAGAGCCCCGAGGACGCCGCGCGCCAGGGCCGCTATGCGGCGCTGGATGCAGCGCTGCAAGCCCCGGCGATGGCGGGCACCGCAGCCGTGGCCCTGGCCCAGCATGCCGATGACCAGGTGGAGACACTGCTGCTGGCCCTCTCCCGCGGGGCCGGGGTGGCGGGCCTGGCGTCCATGCCCGCCCGGTGGGATCGCGCGGGCCTGCCCTGGCACCGCCCGCTGCTGCGCGTGCCGGGCCAGGCCGTGCGCGACTGGCTGCTGGCACAGGGGCAGATGTGGGTGGAAGACCCCACCAATGCCGACCTGCACTACACGCGCAACCGGATCCGCGCGCAGATCCTGCCCGTGCTCGAAGCCGCATTCCCCGCGTTCCGCGACACGTTTGCGCGGTCTGCCGACAATGCCGCGCAGGCCAGTGCGCTGCTCGACGAGGTCGCCCAGGCCGACCTGGCCGTGGTGGGTGTACCGCCGCAACTGGCCGCGCTGCAGGCCCTGGGCCGTGCCCGCCAGGCCAATGTGCTGCGCCACTGGCTGCGCAGCGCGCACCGCACCACGCCCAGCGCCGCGCAGCTGGCCGAGCTGCTCGGCCAGGTGCTGGCCTGCACCACGCGGGGCCATCGCATCCACCTCAAGGTGGGATCTGGCTTCGTTGTGCGCTCGGGCACCGGGCTCGATTGGTACAATCCCCAGGTTTTGGTCCCTGGGGACTGATCCGTGTCGTCCTGATGAAACCAGCGTGGTTTCGGCAGGAAACCACGGGCCGGTCCCTGCTTTCCCATCTGCACGAAAAACAGCGGCGCGCCAAAACAGTGTCCAACCGGCGCCGTGGCAAGTGTTTCGTCACCCCAGAAATCCAATGGCATTGATCGTTCACAAATACGGCGGCACGTCGATGGGCTCCCCCGAGCGCATCCGCAACGTCGCTAAGCGCGTGGCCAAGTGGGCCCGCGCAGGCCACCAACTGGTGGTCGTGCCCAGCGCCATGAGTGGCGAAACCAATCGCTTGCTCGCCCTGGCCAAGGAGCTTGCGCCCGCGCGCGCCACCGAGGCGTACAACCGCGAGCTGGACATGCTGGCCTCCACCGGCGAGCAGGCCTCGTCCGCGCTGCTGGCGATTGCGCTGCAGGCCGAAGGCATGGGCTCCGTGAGCTATGCCGGCTGGCAGGTGCCCATCCGCACCGACAGCAGCTACACCAAGGCGCGCATCGAGTCCATCGACGACCAGCGCGTGCGCGCCGACCTGGCCAATGGCAAGGTGGTCATCGTCACGGGTTTCCAGGGCATTGACGACGACGGCAATATCACCACGCTCGGCCGTGGGGGCTCTGACACTTCCGCCGTGGCCGTGGCCGCCGCGATGAAGGCCGCCGAATGCCTGATCTATACCGACGTGGACGGCGTGTACACCACCGACCCCCGCGTCGTGCCCGAAGCGCGCCGCCTGCACACCGTCAGCTTCGAAGAGATGCTGGAGATGGCCAGCCTGGGCAGCAAGGTCCTGCAGATCCGCTCGGTGGAGTTCGCAGGCAAGTACAAGGTGCCCATGCGCGTGCTGTCGAGCTTCACGCCCTGGGACATCGACATCAACGAAGAAGCCAAGTCCGGCACGCTGATCACTTTTGAGGAAGACGAAAAAATGGAACAAGCCGTTGTATCCGGCATCGCATTCAACCGCGACGAGGCCAAGATCTCCGTGCTGGGCGTGCCCGACAAGCCAGGCATCGCCTACCAGATCCTGGGCGCCGTGGCCGATGCCAACATCGAAGTCGACGTGATCATCCAGAACCTGAGCAAGGACGGCAAGACCGACTTCAGCTTCACCGTGAACCGCGGCGACTATGCGCGCACCGTCGAGCTGCTCAAGGAAAAGGTCGTGCCCGAGCTGGGCGCGCAGGAAGTCGTGGGCGACGCCAAGATCTGCAAGGTCAGCATCGTCGGCATCGGCATGCGCAGCCACGTCGGCGTGGCCAGCAAGATGTTCCGCGTGCTGAGCGAAGAGGGCATCAACATCCAGATGATCTCCACCTCGGAAATCAAGACCTCGGTCGTGATCGACGAAAAGTACGTCGAGCTGGCCGTGCGCGCGCTGCACAAGGCTTTCGAGCTGGACCAGCCGGTTGCCTGATTGATCCATCAGCCCCCATCTCGGCTGAAGTGCCCCAAAAATGGGGCATAATAGCTGGATTGGAAACGTGACCGAGTGGCCGAAGGTGCTCCCCTGCTAAGGGAGTATGGGGTGTAGAGCCTCATCGAGGGTTCGAATCCCTCCGTTTCCGCCAACCATCAGGAAGAGCCGCCAAGAGTTGATTAAAACTCTCGGCGGCTTTTTTTTCGTCTGCGTTTTCAGACGTGGATAGGTCTTCTGCCATCGCGGCCATGAAGGCTTGTGCGGGGTCTTCACCCAGCACCGCGCGCAATTTCCCCCGAACGCGCCAGTTAGCGGGCCTTTTCCCTTGCTTCATCTGAATCAGCGTCGGCGCTGTCGTGTCTAGCAGTGCGGCTAGCTTCATCTGGCTACCTGCTGCCTTCGCGGCTGCTTCGATCAATTCAGAGATGTCTGCGGGTATTGCAATTTGCGACATGTTTCGTTAGGCTCCAGGGTATTGCAATTTGCAACAGGTTGCGGATTGCTAATTCTCACATACCGGAGCCGCCATGTCCCTATCGCTGCGCTTTCGCACGCCCTCTGCCCAAAAGCGCCCTGGCGATAGCTTGGCGGCTCCCGCCACGGTCGGGCAGGGGGTGTGCACCCCTCCAGTAATCGACGGCCAGTCAGGCGCATGGCTCACATGGCCCGCCCAAGCTGCAACCCTGGAGTTGATCTACGCAAAGCGCGCTGCGCCCGGCAGAAGGGGCCCCGCTTGCGGGGAAGTGGCCGGGCGCGGAGCGCGGCTGTCGATGCTCCCCGATGGTAATCACGGGGAGACCCTAAACGTGGTGCAAGCATGACCCGAGCAAAGCAGTCAGACCTTGTGCTCGATGGCAACGAGGTCAAGCTCCGCTTGAAGGCCGAACGCATGCAAACGCGTCAGCCGGTGCACGTCGATTGGGTCCGGTTCACCGTCAACCTGCGCAACGCCCCCACGCCCACGGTCAATGACCTTTTCCCCCTCCACGACGGCGCACGGTGGAGCGATGACGTCCAGCATTTGGACCGCTATGCACGGCTGGCAAAGCTCCTGCGCGACATGCCCGATGGTGAGTTTGCCGCCTCCGCCCAGGCAAAGACCCTGGCAGAGCAAGCATGCGAAGCCCTCGGCCCCGATTTCAGCGTCTACCCCGAACTGCGCAAGGGCCACGACTTCTACCGCTTCCGCTGGTCCATCGTTCGCAACGACGTCGAATGCGGATGGGTGGGCTTCCTCTCCAGCGGCGAAAGCCCACGCCAGCAAGCCCAGGCCAGCACCATTCACTGCAACCTGTACGGCACTGCCTGCACCTTCGCTAAGCACGGCTTCAATGACCGCCTCGCCGCCGTCGTGGACCGCGTCGAAGCGAAGGTAACCCGCATCGATCTAGCCCTTGATTTCTTCGATGGCATGCGGGGCGGAATGGAGCGAGTGGTAGAGGACTACAAAGCCGGGCTCATGGACCACCACAGCAACCGCCCAAGCTGCAATCAGGTCGGTGACTGGTGCAACGCACGCGGCGGCAAAGGGCGGTCCTTCTACTTCGGCTCGAAGGAAGCGGGGAAGCAAACCAACGCCTACGAAAAAGGCATCCAGCTATTCGGCCCCAAGGATGAAAGCCAATGGCTTCGCATAGAGCTTCGCTACGGCAACAAGCTGCGCGAACTTTCGTCGGACATGCTCCGCCGCCCTGCCGATTTCTTCGGTGGCGCGAGTGACTGGCACGCATCAATCCTGCGTGAAGCCGAAGCCCAGTTCGTGCCCGAGCCAGTGCCCACAAAGCCACGCCTTGCCGTGGAAACCATCCTCGCCGAAGTCAAGCGAAACGTGCAGTGGGTGCGCGACACAGCGGCCCCATCGCTTGCCCTCGCCTTCCAGTTTTTGGGCATGGATGACTTCATCGAACTGGTTAGCCACCAGAAGGCCCCAGGCCGTTTGCAGAAGTTCACTGAAGGCGAAATCAGCAGCGCATACCAACGCGCATTCAAACGCTCAACGGGCTCCGGCTATGGCCGTGTCGGACTTCAGCCCACGTAAGGCCGCAAAGGAAACCAGACCATGAAATTTCAAAACAAAGCCGTCCTGCACGGCATCAAATCGTCCAAAGGCGAGATGGAAGGCCGGGGCTATGACAGCACCACCTTTCACCTGTCCGTTGACCTGGGCCAGTCCAGCAACGGCGAGAGCATCGGCGTCGTCACGCGCCCCTTTAAGTGCGGCGACTCCACCGAGTTCGGCAAGTGGTCCCACCTGAAAAACTCGTGGCCCGTTGGCGGTGTCCTGTGTGACTGCGAATTCGACATCGTTGCCGGTGCCGACAACAGCAGCAAGGTCACGCTCCTGGCCATTAAGCCCGCGCCCCAGGAACGCAAGGCCGCTTGATGCGCTACGTGATCCAGTCCGGCACAACAGGCCAGTTCCTGGCGCCCTCCTTTGAGGATGGACAGCCGGAATGGGTCATGTTGCTTCGCGAAGCCGGTGTGGTCGATGACCTCGAAAGCTGCGCCCAGCTCGTCGAAGACCACACCGAGCCCTTCCACCGCCCCCAGGTGATCAACCTTGACGAACTGCACTGAGCCATGAGCAATGACACCGAACATGAATGCCCTGCTTGTGGCGCTGCTTCTCCTGCTGAGCTGCTGGAAAGCGACAGTGACTACATCACATGTCCCGAGTGCGGTGAGCGCTCCCCTGCCGATGAATGGGAGGGCTGAGTAATGGCCTTGTGCATCACGCTGCAAGCTACCTTGTCTGGTGGTCCCGGTGCCGCGATTTCAACCAGCGGCTACACGCTGCTTCCTTGGGTCATGGGCGAAGCCACCAAGACCGGCGATCAGTACGCCTGCCCGTCCGGCACTCACTTGCTCATGACCATTGCAGAGGTCAACACGCCCCCCGAATTCGTCCTCGACCTGCCCGCCCTCGGCATCACCCCCGAGCACATTTTGTTCGTCGCAGGCATGGGCGCTGCCCTGGTCCTGAGCTCGTATTTATCCGGCTGGGGCGTAGGCCTCGCAAAGGACCTGATCAAAAAAATCTGAGTCGCCAGCGTCAAGGCTCCAAGGCCTTCGCGGTGTCGATTCCCGCCACCAAAATCATCAACCTCTAAGGAGAGATTTCATGCAAGCAACCTTCAAGACCGTGCGCAAGTTTGGCGCCAAGCTGGCCGCCGTTCCCGCCCTGGCGCTGGTCGCAATGTCGGCCCACGCTGCCCCCGGCGATGACCCGCTGCTCGACGTCCTGAACAGCATCAACATCACCGGCATCGCTGCCGCTGTGCTGGTGCTGGCCCTGGCCGTCGTGGGCATCGCACTGGCCTTCAAGGGCCCTGACCTGGGCAAGCGCATCATCCGCAAGATCTAAGGCGCGGCCATGGCCATCGGCGCTCAACTCGCTCTTGTGTGGGCCATCGTGGCTCTTCTTGGCGGCTTGAGCGCCGTCTGTTTTGTGCTCGGACTCAGGGGGCTATAAATGCGAGTTCCACCCATCGCGCGCAATGCGCTTTTCTCTGTCGGTGTTGGGCTGCTGGGGGCCAATTACGCCTATGCAAACGCTGCAGTTGTCACCCCTGCAGCAGGTCAGGCAATCCAGGTCGTAAACGGCGTTCGAAGTGTCGTCGGCGGCGCCGTCGTTGGTGGCTATGTCCTCACTACTGCGTCGCTTGAATTCCTCGGCGGCGCCACCATGCTCGTAGGTGCCCGCATCGCTGGCGGTGCCGCTGTCGCCCTCGCTGCAACCGCTGCAATCGGCCCGCTCGTCGTCGGTGGTCTTGCGCTTGGTGCTGCTGCTGCCGCTACCAAAGATTGGCTCGACGCCGCCCACGCAGAGGGAAAGGCCACGGGCTACCAATACGACCCGACAACGGACACCATCATCAAAAAGCCGATTGATGGCTATGTACCGCCTGCAGGCTTCGAAGGCGTCCCCAATGAAAACAACGGCATCGATGTCGGCGCGTTGGTGGCTCCAGATGGCAACACGTTTGCTACCTATAAGCCGATGATTACTGAGTACGCTGGCAACTGTCCTAGCTACTTCTTCAGGGCCGTCCCCCAAGGTGGGTGCGGTGGCGATACAACCGGTGTTTTCTTCGACTGGTGCCGCCCTACGTCCGGTGGTGGCAGTGGCGGTGGTGCAGGCATGTTTCAGAGCTTTGCCATGTGCCATGCTGCTTCGTCTTTGCCTCAGGTTCCCCCTCCCGTCAAAGTCAAGCCGACCGCCACCGAGTGGGAGCAATTGGCGATGGATCTCGCCGCCATTCCAGTCAATCCCAAAGTGCTCGAGGCCATGGGAAAACCTATTCCCGTTGACCCTGTCCCGGTTCTCAATCCCCCGATCAATCCTTCGTCAAACGACCCGCTGCCCATTGGCGCTACGAACCCCGCGCCCACTCAGACCAGTCGCCCGCTTACCGTCACTGGAACAGCAAGCCCAATCGCTGGCACGTCGCCCCAGCAATACACGCAGCCGGTCACCACCATCACGCCCGCTAACGATGCTGCCAACCCTTACGGTGTGACCTACACCACGGTAAACAACATCACCACGACACCTGCCAATCCAACGCTGCCCGGCAACCCGTCCGTGCCCGGCAATCCATCCGTACCGGGCACCGCAACCCCCAGCACCCCCGATGTTTGCGCGCGCAACCCCACCGCTGCCATGTGCCAGCCCGTGGGCACCATCACCGACCCCAGCATGCCCGCCATCCCCGAGCTGTACGTGCGCAAGTATCCCCAGGGCCTCGTAGGCATCTGGCAGGACAAGACCGCAGCGCTGACGCAAACAAGCCTTGTCACAGTGCTCGGTCAGATGATGCCCACCGGCATTACCGGGGGCACCTGTCCAACGTGGACCATCAATCTCTCTTTTGGTCCTGACTGGGCCGATATGGGCACGCATGAGGTCGCGCCGCCCTGCTGGCTGTGGGACGTTGCCAAGGCCATCATGATCATTTCCGCGCTCATGCTCGCCCGCCAACTGATCTTTGGAGGTTGACCATGCTCGGCGATTTCATCAGCGCCATCTTGGCGAAATTCGTTGCCCTGGCGCAGTGGTTCGGCGAACTCGGAAAGGCCGTCTTCGTTGCCCTGTGGGACCTGCTCCGCGATGCCATGTGCTGGCCCTTTGAGCAGATCATGGACATCGTCGTTTCCGCTGTCTCTGCTCTCGATCTCAGCGGCATCAGCACCTATACCGGCACCTGGGGCACCCTCCCTGCAGAGATCATCAACGTGCTCGGTTTGATCGGTGTCGCCGAAGTCTCGGCAATCATCATCACGGCCATCGGCATTCGCCTGATCCTGCAGCTGATCCCCTTCACGAGGCTCGGATCATGATCAACGGATTGGAAGGAATTCCAGGCTCTGGAAAGAGCTATGAAGCCGTCGTGTACCACGTTCTCGAATCTCTCAAAAAAGGGCGGAAGGTCATCACGAACTTGCCTCTGCAGGTGTCCATGTTCGCTGCCATCGATCCTGCCTATGCGGACCTGATCGAAGTGCTCGCCAAGCCACGCCCGATCCTCGGTAAATGGGATGCCGCCGCCGTCGACGAAAAAGGCAACGGCCAGGCGTACACATTTTTTGAGGATGGTCACACCGAGCAGCCCGGCCCCGCTGTCTCGGTCTTTGGCCACGTGTGGGACTACGTCAGTGACTGGAAGCACCCAGACACCGGACAGGGCCCGCTGTTCGTGATCGATGAATGCCATGTGCCCATACCGCAGATGGGCACCGACACCCAGGTCGTGGAGTGGTTCAAGCTGCACCGGCATTTCAACGCCGACGTGCTGCTGATGACCCAAAGTTTTCGGGATATGAACCAACCCATTGCACGGCTGATCGCTATGCTGATCAAGGTTCGCAAAGCCGACGTCCTGGGCAAGAAAAATGAGTACATCCGCAAGGTCCACGCGGGCTATCGCGGTGCCGTCATCAGCGATGAAAGCCGCCCCTACAAACCGCAGTTCTTCCCGCTCTACAAAAGCCACACTCAGGGCAACAGCGTCGCCGAATCTGCCGCGTCCGACGTCGCCCCTTTCATCGTCAAATTCCGGCGCTTTACCTGGGCATGGTGGGCTGTCACCATCATTGCCGCCGTCTGGTACCTGTGGCCCGCTGACAAGCCCAAAAAGCCAACCGCGGCGAAAGCCACCAGCATCCCCGCTCCGATCGCCAGCGCAAACGCAGCAATAACGCCGCCAAGCCCTGGAAACGCCGGAAGCCATGCCACGGCACCACCACCCGCCAAAAAGGCTTCTGAGCCCGATCCTGATGCAACCCCAGAGCCATATGCAGGCAAGACTCTGCACCTCACTGGCAAGATCACCATGCGCGGCGAAGACGTCTACACCTTCACGGTCAGCAACGCTGCCCAGCGCGTCAGCACCATGGACAGCCGCGACTTGGTCAAGATGGGCTACGTGTGGCAACCGTTGACCGATTGCGCTGGCACCCTGCGATGGGAAGGCAAGCCCAAGGCCATCACATGCGATGCCCCCGCAATGGCGCAATGGTCTGCGGACAAACCAATCGTGGTGAACGCCGGCAAGGATCGCGCCGGCCACTCCACCACCTCGGGCCCTGCCCCCGCCACAGTCCCCATGCCCGAGTTCCAGCGCCCCCAGGATGGCCAGATCACCCAGGCCGACCTAACCGCAGCGCTGCGCCTCAAAAATCCCGCCTACGCCACCGGGCGCAGCAACGTCCAATGAGGTCCATTTGGCGCGTCGTCATGAACACCGTCGTTCGCGCGGTCGTTCGCAAGCTCCTGCGCTTTATTGGGCTGTAGCTGCACGCGCTGCGCGCATCCGGGCGACGTGCTTCGCGTAGGGGTTTGTGGGCTTCGTCCACACCACAAACTCAATCGCCATGCATGCCTGTTTCACGGCCTTCGCCAGCTTGCGCGCGCGACTGGTGGACTCCAGCACCCAGGCCGGGGTGGCTGGCTTCACCGGGTAGGCAATCCGCCCTGCAGCCTTGAACGCCGCGCCGCGCTCTGCCCTGATCGCCCGAAGGATTCGCGTCGTCGGCCGCGACAGGGCCCACACCAGCGCGCGGCCGAACCGCAAAGGCATCTGCAGTGCCAGTGCTTCGGGAAACTTGCGGTAGTTGGCTGCGATCATGGTGCTTCTCCTGAAGGTGTACCGGGCCCCTAGATTCCGAGCCGGACAACTGTTGTCTGTTGCCCGTGCAAGCTGGCCTTGCTTGCACCGTTCCCCTGAGTTCTTCGCCGTGCCTTTAGCGGTATCAGGATTGGGGTTCGGAGTGGGGGAAGGTTTGTAAAGCGAAGCTTTATGAATACCCCCCGGAGAAGCCCAAAGCGCGCAGCGCGGTCCTGATTTAGCGTAGGCCGAAGAGGCGAAGAAATCATGGGGACGGTGTGGGCGCGAACGTCTCACGGGCAATGGACGGCGCGCGCCGAGCGATCACATGCAACGCAGTTGCACAAGCTGTGTTCTTCTGCGATCGCGCCTGGCGTAGCAATGAAAAAGGCCGCTACTCGGGGCCTTCGTTTTTGCTGCTATCGTGCTTGCCAAAAGGAGGAAGGGCATGCACAGAATCATTTATCGGCCTGATAGCACCTGGTTTTTTCTTGTTGATGTGGTGAAGCTCGCGCTGGGCATTTTCCTTGGCGGCATCATGCTGTTTT
The DNA here is from genome assembly GCF_964253575.1 of Acidovorax sp. LjRoot118. NCBI lineage: Bacteria > Pseudomonadati > Pseudomonadota > Betaproteobacteria > Burkholderiales > Comamonadaceae > Acidovorax > Acidovorax sp. LjRoot118. The sequence goes on along the minus strand of NZ_CAXURB020000001.1, from coordinate 4,137,682 downwards.
TTGGTTATGAGGCCCTGATCTCGCACCGGCTAGAGGTTGCCAGTAGCAATGCTGCGGCGCAGTCGATCCAACAGCAGCGCCCTGCTGTGGTTCCTCAATCCTCTGTTCAACCTCAGCCCGACAGAACCAATCGTTCCCGGTAGCAGCCCCCTTTCGCGGCGGCATGTATGCGAAGCATGACAACTGTATAAATATACAGATATCGTGTTCTTTTGTAACACCAGGGAGGGCCAATGCCGTTTGTTGGGTACGCGAGAGTTTCGACACAGGATCAAGACACAGCTTTGCAACTGGATGCCTTGGGGAAGGCCGGGTGCACGGTCGTCTATCAGGAGAAGGCCAGTGGATCGACTCGGCGTGGGCGACAGGAGCTGGCGAAGTGCTTGGCATCGCTGCGCAAGGGCGACGTGTTGGTGGTCTACAAGATCGACCGGATTGCTCGTAGCCTTTTTGATCTGCTCGAAATACTGCGGCAGCTTGAGGGCGTCGGCGCAACCATCAAGAGTGTTACCGAGCCGCTCGATACCACCAACAGCATGGGCGTTTTCGTAGTGCAGATCCTGGGCGCAGTGGCCCAGCTTGAGCGCTCGATGATTCGAGAGAGGTCCATTGCCGGCCAGATTGCCGCAAGGGAGCGGGGAAGGGTGCCCGGCAGAATCAGGGGGCTGTCTAAGGAAGATGAGGCTTTGGTGGTCGCTGAATACGCAGCGAAGGGCATCACCCAGGCGGGCTTAGCCCTCAAATACGGCGTGTCCGATTCCGTGATCAAACGCGCTATCTATCGCGCTACAAAGACGCCTGAGGAGTTGAAACGGGCTAAGTGCTAGGCCCAGCGAAATCATCCGTTTCCGCCAAAACCGAAACCCCTAAGTAGTTGATCTGCTTGGGGGTTTTCTGTTTTCTGGCTTCCTGCCCTTCGACGCTGAACCTATTCAGGTCCTAAATCATGTTTTTTCGGGCTTCTGATGTGTGCCCTATTGCTTGGTTCACCGCCGCCAAATTGGATCCCTTGTCAGCGCTGGGAATCCACTTGGCATAGCCCCGCATCATCACCTGTACCGAGTACCCGTGCTGGTTCGCCACCCAAACCGGATTGGCGCCCGCCATCAGGGCCAGGGTGACGCTGGTGTCGCGGCATTCCTTTGGCGGGCGGTAGCGCACTTGGCTGGTCCGCAGGCTCCTGGTCCACACCTGCAGCTGCTTTTGCTCATCCACGTAGGCGCGGCTGGTGGCGGGGTTGTAGAACACCTGCTTGCCCACGGCCTGGGTGCGCGCCCGTTGGCGGTGTAGCGCGGCCAGCGCACGGCCGTTCAACTCCACCTCGCGCTCGACGTGGGTCTTTGTGCGCTCCTTGTTCTGCCCCATCACCCTGGCCCGCCGAACGACCACCCGACCGAGGCGCAGGTCCACGTCCTCCCACATCAGCGCTATCTGGTCGCTGGCGCGCAGGCCTGCGAACATGCTGAATTCGAAATAGTCCTGAAACACCTCTCCCCACTGCTTGCCGATGGTGGCCAGGATCTCCTCCACCTCGTCGGGCGCGAAGGGGTCAGACTGGTCCTTCTGCACCTTTATGTTGTCGATGCCGGCGGTGGGGTTGGGTAGGGTATTCGGGTGCTTGCAAACCAGCTCGAAGGCAGAGGCCAAGGTAGGCCGCGCGGAGTTCCGCCGCCGCAAGGAGGCCGTCAAGCGCCTGCCCGAGCTGATCGCCGAGGCGCAAGAGGCTTTCAATGCCTACATCCGCGCGCGGGACCTTGGACTGCCGTGCATTTGCTGTAGCCAGCCCTTCGAGCCCATGAAGCCGGGCGGGTCGGTGGATGCGGGGCACTTCCGCAGCCGAAGCACCGCCGGACACCTGCGCTTCAACGAAGACAACGTGTTCGCCCAGCGAAAGAACTGCAACCGCCCAGGCGGCACCACCTATGGCGCGTTCCGTCAGGGAGTTGTGGCCAGGATCGGGGAAGCCCGCGTGCTGGCGCTGGAGACAGACAACCGGGTTCGGAAATGGACGCACGACGAGGTGCGCGGCATCCGGGACGAGTACCGCCAGAAGCTGAAGGAACTGGAGGCCAGCCGATGACGTGCCCCGACTGCACCCAGGCCGAGACCAAACGCCATTGGGGGGGTATCACGCCCGCTGCCAGCGCTGCAAGGTTCGCGCTCTGGCCAACGGGCCGCAGTTCTGGGCTTCCCTGCGCCAGCGGGCCCTCACCGACGCATACCGGGGCGAGCTGCACGACGTGTTCGGCCCCGAGAACATCGCCGCCGGCCATGTCGCCGTGAAGGCAGAACACGCGCGCATGCAGGCGCTGAGCAATTCCAGAAAACCAAAGGGGTGAAGATGACCGCGACAGCAGATTTTGACGAGCGCCTGACCCTCGCCGCGAGCAGCAGCGACCTGACCGTGAGCCTGGAGCGCCGCGGCGACGTGGACCTGCTCATTGCCGCCGGCAAGGCCCCGTTCCCCGTGGGCCGCATGGTGTACCAGCTGATGACTGAATGGGGCGGCTGCGCCAAGCCCAAGCGCCTGACGCACGAGGACATCCAGCGCCTTGCCGAGACCATACCCCGGGTGACCATGGGCAAGAAGGGGCGCAAGGTGCAGGCCCTGGACCTGCCTGGTGCACGGGCCGCGGCCGAGGAGCTCTTGGCCACCGAGCGCCGCCGCATCCTTGGGCGCCTGAAGAGCCTGCCCGCGCTGATGGACCCGCATGCCGGGCTTTTGCCGTGGGTGGTGGCGCGCGGGATGGCCGACCCATCTGTGAAGCTGCTGGACGTGCTGGGCTGGTGGGCCGACCGCAACTGCACCGCCTGTAACGGGACCATGTGGCAGGTGCTGCCGGGCACCAACGTGCAGAGCAAGACGCCTTGCAAGGTGTGCCCCGGGTCGGGCCGGCGCCCAGTGCCGCATGGGGAGGATGGCCGGGCAATCAGCGAGCACATCGAGCGCAATGTGGATCGGGCGAGGGCTGGCGCACGGCGGGCGTTGAAGAGCGTGCCGCTGTTGAAGCACTTTGCCGCGGGAAAGGTGTGATAGCATTGCGCCCGTCAACGCAGACGCCAACGATATCGGCGTCTACCGTTGCAGATCAGCAGACCTGCAGGCCCTACGAAAGCACCACCCGGCGGGGAGCCGGGACCGGCAAACCTTCGTAGGAATCGCACGCCCAGACATTTCAAGCCCGCCAGGTTCACGCCTCGCGGGCTTTTTTAATACTCCGTTAGGTCGGGCTTCGGCGAAAGCACTCTCACCGCTGTGTACTGCATGTCAACGGTGAACTTTTGCGATCCAAGGTTTTGTTCGCCATCGACAAAAGTAAACGTCATTTCGCTGGTTTCACCTTCATCGTGGTCGATAACAAACTGCATGGAGAAACCCTGAGTGCGATCCAAATGGTCTACGTTTTCAGGTGAGTGAGGAATAAAAAGAGAGTCGGTGTAGATGGTCAAATCTGAGCACGCATGCCCAATGTTTGTCACCCGTAGTTTATGAATATGCTTTCTGTTGTCAGGCATGCGGTCGTATCCATCCGATTTGAACTTGAAGACTGGTTGTGCCTGCCGCGTACGGTTGTCTGCGGCAAGCTTCGCAGCGGCTTGGTTAGCGTCAAAAACTTTCGTGTCTAGCGTGTACTGATCTTGTGTGATGCCCACTAGCCTGCCCTGTTGTTGCACAGAGTTTTCGAGTTCTTGGAGCTGAAGCAACAAGGCATCTGAATTGATTTTGAGTTCGCGCCCCTGCTGAAAATAGCCGAGCACAAGCCACCAGATCGCCAAGGGGCCGAACGCACCGGCTAGAAAGTCGCCAAGCTCATTAAGCTTTACGTCAGGGGCGCGCAAAGCTCCCCACTTGCCGTTCACCAGCCAATTCAGAAAAAACAGATAGGCCACGGATCCTGCGATTCCAAGCGCCGTCACTACCCAGCCCAAAGCGGGGCGTTGATATTTTTCTTTCTCCATGCTTTTCCCTTCAAAGAGCTAGAAGTGTGCCAAAGACATCGGCAGGCTGCCCGAACCCCCTAGGTTCGAGGCACACCCGCCGCAACCATTTCCGCGATGTAGCTCAGCCAGGTAGAGCAACGGGTTCATACCCCGTATGTCGGCCGTTCGAATCGGCCCATCGCAACCATTCATCGACCGCATCCCGACAGCCAGCGTCGGCGGCAGGCGGAATCTCCCCGCAAGCTTTGGAGCTGGAAAGCGAACGGCAGTTGCCACCCTCAGGGGAAGTCCGATGGCGATAGATTGACTGAAAATAGGTGGCGTACCATGTCGGAAATAGAGGATTCCAAATGGCCACTACAAACCTAATTGCCGATGTCGGCCCGGCCCTTGTGGCTCACGTGTCTTCTGCTGACACGCTCTTTCGAGACAGGGTATTGCGGGTTCGTGCTGAGAGCATGGCACACGGGGTGTTGCATGGCTCGCGCACGACTATGGCCGTTTTCGAGGCTGGTAAGTCTGTTTTTGACATGCACGCCAAAGTCCTTTATGAGGACGTTCTGCAGTTGTCTGTTTCCTACTTGGGAGATGAAGCGGGTTCTCGAATTCAAGAAATTCAGGAGCTGTACAGTGCGGTCGCCGACGCAATTGCAAAGCAGCTCTTTGGCATTGCGACTAGTTCGGTGCCCGCGATCCAAGACGGATTCCAGACTCAGTTTGAATCCAGCTTCAACGATCGTGTGAAGGTCGTCACCGAAAGCTACGTCGCGCGGCTGAGGATGGACGTGCCAGGCAAACTTCGAGCGCTGATGCCAGCGCCTCAAGCGGTGTTCCATGGCCCCGTTGCAACCGCTGTTGTCGGGAACAGCAACACCGTTCACAGCAGCCAGCATGTTGGCATGTCAGGGGATAGCTTGGCGGCTTTGTTGAAGGCGATATCGGAGCTTCGCAGCGTGGTCGAAAGCGATACCACGATTGCTGAACAAGAGCGCGCGGCCCGACTGCGTAGCTTGGAAGTGCTGGAGAACGAGGCTGAACAGCCATCGCCGAGTAAGTACGCCCTTGGTGGGTTGCTGAATGGCGTGTCCGCCTGGACGCAAGGGATGGCGGCTGCGCCAGGGGCGGTAAGCGCTATCAATGAGTTCCTTGCCAGGCTGGGATAGAGTTTATTTGCAAACCAAAAGTGCCACCTTCGGGTGGCTTTTTCGTTTCCGAGGGGTAGAACATGGGCCGCCTGCAGACCATCAAGCCCAGGCTGACCGCCATCAACTCCAACCCGGTTCGAGTTCTTGCCACGAAGGCGGGAGTATCCGAACGGGTGAGAGGTAGCGCATGGATGGCCCGCAAGGCCGCAGTGCAGGAGCGCGATTGCTTCACCTGTGCCGCATGTGGGCTGGTGAGAGCTGACCACGACGTGGATCACATCGTTCCCCTTGAGCAGGGTGGTGATGCCATGGCGCTAGCAAACCTGCAACTGCTGTGCTCTGGGACAGACCGCTGCCACGCGAAGAAGACGGCGCGAGAGGCCGGACTGAGGGCGAGTCGTGGATGGAGTCAAAAGTAGGGCGGAGCCGAAACCCCGCCCTCCCTTTAAAGCAGTATCCCGAGGATTGCCAAGATCGCGTTGACGGGGAACGTCAAAGCAACCTTCAGCTTTCCATGCTGCACACTGAGCGTGATCATGGATCACTCCAGGTTCGCGTCAGCGGGCCCGCCAACTTGTACAGAGTCGGCATTTTTATCGTGCCTTGCCGGGCACTAGCTGCCTGCCTAGGATGGCTTAACAGCGGGTTCGGCTCCAGAGTTAAGCGCTTGTCCGCGGCACAGCCGTAAGGGGCGCTTGCCCCGTTCACCTTCAGCCCCTTGCGAGGTCCGGGCGGCTTGCGGCCACCGGCGACGAGTGTAGCCCTCCTCAGTGGTGCAAACGGTCAGGGAAAACCGCCAGGGGGTAGGCGGGGGAAAACTCCAAAACCTGGAAAGCCAGGAAACCCCGTCGTATCCCACGCGCGCCAAAAACCCCCTGTTTGAATTCCAGCCAGGGGAAATCAAAGAATCAAAGGATTGAAAAATGCCTCGTGGTGGAGCCCGACCCGGTGCTGGCCGGAAGCGGAAGCCCGCCCCAGCGACCCCTGCAGCTGGTCCGGTGGTGGACGCCCAGGGCTACAAGACCGACGCCGCGCCCGAGGGCTGGCCGTTCGGAAAGGAGCCGCCAGCTGGATTGCACCCCAGTCGACTTCAGCCCCTTAGCAGCGCAGACTTGTCGCACCGCTCGCGCCGGTGTAGCGGATCTCGAAAGGTTGAGCCAAATTGATGATTGTGGGAACGGCTGCAATAACGCCCTCCTTTGAACCGGGCGAGACCAGTTGTCCTGAACCACTCCAGCCACCGGAAGGCACCAGCACCGCAGAATCGGCATCGAAGGTGTACAACGAAACATCAACCGTGTTCGTGCCTTGGATGAAGAACAGTGAGCTGGTGAAGAAGTACGGATTTCCTGCAGTTGCAGTTACCCGCATGTTGATTTTGCGGTTGTCTGGCTCAACCGTGAAATCCCCAGAAAGCGATTGGCTCGAACGCGCTTCAAGAACACCACTGCAAGTGCGGCCAACTGCGGCCACGTTCACGACCTTCACAGAGTAAGTGGCCGTCAGGGGTTGCCCTTGATGCGTGAAGCTGGCAGTGGCAACGGCGTTGACATCGGCCGTAACACTGGAGGCGGTGAAGACGCCAGAAGATGATATCGAGCCGGCCGACGCAGGCACCACGGTCCATGTAGGATTTGCGGCGACGGTTGTTCCATCGGCATTTTGAACGACAGCCGCCAAGGTGATGGAGCTCGACTCATTTACCGTAGTGGGACCGGATAGTTTGAGCGAGGCAGTTGTGCTTTGCGAAACCGCCTGAGGCACGAACGTAACTGAGTTCGGATCCCATTTGAACGTCACATCCCAGTTGCCGGCGCCAGGTACAGCCAAGCGCTTGATGACAATGGTGTCCTTCCCGGTGCTCTGAAACGACGAGCCGGACACGTCGATTTCGATTGCCGATGCTGACAGCGCCAGCGTTGATGCGATGGCTGCGCAGGCTGCTTTGATTGACCAGGAAGATTGCATTTCGATTCCCTATGAAAAGCGACTATCGTAACCAGTCGTATCAGCGAAGCAAGGAATACTTCCCTCGTCTAACTCACCCGATTGGGTGATGGATCTGTTCGGCGATGCATCGTCCCGCCAAGGCGTTCAGCAGGCCAGCGTTAGCCCGAAATGGCAAGGTGGTTTGATGGGTATCGGCCTCGTTGCCGACCCGCAGGGCGCGGACGCAAGGGATGAATTCCCTACCGAAACAGCGCAAACCAGAGCAGCGGCCCCACGATCAGGGCGCTCGCTGCGCTGAGGACGGCTTCGGTTTTGGGGCTGAAGCGCCCCGATGTCTGCGCGACCTGCTGAACCAGCCAGCCCACACCGCTGCTCAATGCAAGCAGGTAGGCCAGGTTCAGCGCGCCGGCAAGGCCCACGGTGCCCCGTGGCGGGTCCATTGCTGCAAAGGCAATGGGCGGAACAAGACAACAACAGATGGCAACCACGATCCAACGCATGGTTTCCTCCTTGTGGATGGCGATTCATTGTGCGGTGCGGGCAGGTTTTCAGCCATCACCGATTTGGGGGAGGGAGGGCAGAGCGCTCGCACGCCCGAATCAAGTTGGTACATTTCGCCGTGGCTTTGGACCGGTTCTTGAGCCCATCGATGGGGCCGGCCGCGATCAGATGGCGCACGCAGGGGGAAAAGAGGGAATGTTGAAAAGCAAGTTCATGCGCTGGCTCCTGTTGCTGCCGGCCGCATTCGCGGTCGCCTTCCTGGCGCAGCGCCTGACCAAGGTCATCAGCGCCTGGCAGATGGGCCATGGCGTGCTCGGCACGCTGCTCATCGAACTCGGCTCCGGCGCCATGCTGGGGGCGGTGTTCGTGCTGACCGGCGTGGCCATGGCGCCTTCGCACCGCCGGCAGGTGGCGATGGCGCTGTTCACCATTGTGGCCATCGTCTTCGGGATCACGGTGTTCACCGCGCTCCTGTTCGAGGGGGAGATGTGGGTCTACGCGAATGGAACAGCGATGCTTGTGGGCGCACTGGCGGTGGCCTACCCCCGGATCTCTGCCTCCAGCGCATCGCGCAGGGTGTGAAAACACCCAGCGTTTTAGGCCGGGGTGGCAAGAAAACGCTTGCCAGCCGGCCGCAGGAGGCGCAAGGTATTGGCATTGAAGGATCTTCCCCAGGTCAGTGTGGGGCCAAAAATCCATAAAAAATGACCGGTGCAGACAGCCAACGACCGTTGGCTGGCAGGGAAGGGGCAGGGCAAATCACGCTTCAGACCGGCCTCGGCCGGCGGATTGCGCGCATGCGCGCCCAACACAGGGAGAACTTCGCGATGAATTTCCTGCAAAGCCTGAGCATCAAGACGCGCCTTGCCATCGGCTACGCCGTTCTCGCATGCGCCCTCATCCTGGTGGCGATCATGGGTGTACGGGGGCAGTCCCTCACCCAGCAGAATCTGGAGGTTCAGGTCAACCACCTGGACGTTATCAAGGGTCTGGGCAACAGTGTTCTCGATGCCGCCAATGCCAGGGCCGTGTCGGCGCGCAACCTGGTGATCGCCAGTTCCAAGCCCGATGCGGACGCCGAACTCAAGCTGATCGGCACGGCCCATGAAGCCGTGGGCAAGGGGCTCAAAAACGTGGAAGAGGCCCTGAAAGCCGCGCCGCCCGATGCGGCCGTGCCGCTGCAAAAGCTGCTGGCCCAGGTCAAGGAGACGGAGGCGGCCTACGGCCCTATTGCCCTGGAGATCACGCGCCTGGCGAGCGCGGGCGAGAAGGATGCAGCCATCCAGAAGATCAACGCCGAATGCCGGCCGCTGCTGACCCGGCTGGTCGGCAACATCGACGCCTTTCTGGCAGAAAGCGACAAGGTCAGTCAGCGGGCCATCGACCAATCGATGCGCCAGTTCGAATCCCTGCGCATGCAGCTCATTGTGCTGAGTGTCGCCGTGGTCATTTTTGCCGTGGTGATTGGCTACCTGACCACGCGCTCCATCGTTGGGCCGCTGGGTGAGGCGAGTGCTGCGACCGAGGAGTTTGCCAACGGCAATCTGGCACGCCCGATGGTGACCCGTGGCAACGACGAGATCGCTGCGCTCGTGTCCGCCATGGAGGCCATGCGCCAGAGCCTCTCGGGCCTGGTGGCCGGCGTGCGCGAGGGGTCGATGAGCGTGTCCACCGCCAGTTCGGAGATCGCCCAGGGCAACCAGAACCTGTCGACCCGCACGGAGCAGCAGGCCAGCGCCCTGCAGCAGACGGCCGCCTCGATGGAGCAGCTCGGCTCCACCGTCAAGCAGAACGCGGACAATGCGGTCAACGCCAACCGGCTGGCCCATTCCGCCTCCACCATCGCCCAGCAGGGCGGGGAGGTGGTGGCGCAGGTGGTCGAGACCATGAAGGGTATCAACGACTCGAGCCGCAAGATCAACGACATCATCAGCGTGATCGATGGCATCGCCTTCCAGACCAACATCCTGGCCTTGAATGCCGCCGTGGAGGCCGCACGCGCGGGTGATCAGGGCCGTGGCTTTGCGGTGGTGGCTGGCGAGGTGCGCACCCTGGCCCAGCGCAGCGCCCAGGCGGCCAAGGAGATCAAGCAGCTCATCACCGAGAGCGTGGGCCGCGTGGAGCATGGCACGGCCCTGGTGGACAAGGCCGGCGCCACCATGGGCGAGGTGGTGGCCAGCATTGGCAGCGTGACCCGTCTCATGGGCGAGATCAGTGCCGCCAGCTCGGAGCAAAGCTCGGGCGTATCGCAGGTGGGCGAGGCCGTGACGCTGATGGACCAGGCCACGCAGCAGAATGCGGCCCTGGTGGAAGAGATGGCGGCCGCTGCATCCAGCCTGCGCACGCAGGCCGACGACCTGGTGAAGTCGGTCTCGGTCTTCAAGATCGACGGCAGCGGGCAACCGCAACTGCTGTTGCATTGAGCCCGGCAGGCGAGCGCCTGCGGTGGGCTGCACTGACCGGCTCGCCCGGCTTTTGCGGCCGGGCCGGCACCGGAGTCCGGCACCCAAAAAAACAGGTTCTCACAACTTTTCTGCGCGCCTTGCAGTTCAATCAGGTCCTGTACGCCTCCCTTGTCCCATCGCGGCGTTTTTGCAGGAACCTGAATGATCAAAGCCATGCTCATCGGAGACTCGGTCCTCTACGGCGCTCAGGGCGCGGGGCGCCTGGCCGTCCCGCCGCGCCAAACACTGAACACCGCCCAGGCGGTCTATGACTTCTGCTACGACCATTCCATGCCGGGCGCCAGCTTCGCGCTGCTGCTCTCGGATGACCCTGCCGAGCGTGCGTTGGCCGGGCTACCGGGCGGCATCGCCCTGGCCGACCTGCTGGCGGCAACCGATGCGGGGGCCGTGCTGATCAACCTGGGCGGCAACGACAGTGCGGACCCCGAAGTCCTGCCCGCCAACGTGAAGCGCGTGGCGTCTATCTGCAAGCTGGCCGGCAAGGCCTTCGGCTTCGTGGGCGTGATCGACGTGAACGTGGCCTCTTCATATGCCTACGAGCCCCTGGGCACGAGCTTCTGGGATTCGGGCTACCTGGCCAGGGTGTCCGGCATCGCCGCCGTGGCCGAGCTGCTGCGCCAGACTTGTGCCTACCAGGACTACCCCTATGTGGACGTCCGTAACGGCGTGACCATCAGCGACTGGGACGGCGTCACCGGCGACATCGTGCACCCCAGCCAAGCCTACAGTATCCAGATCTTCACGCACGTGGCACACATCATTGCGGGGACGTGACGTCTCATCAACCGCGCGCTGCGGTGGCTCAACCGCCCGCGCCATGCATCTCCTGCAGGCGCCGCTTCTCGGCGTCGGTCATGCCGAGGTATTCATCCTGCACCTGCTCCCGGGTCTTGGCAGGGGCCGTCTTTGGCGTTGGCAGTGCCATGCCGCGCGAAAGCAGGGCCAGGGTGCCGTCCTTGCGGGCGGCCTCGATCTCGCCGAGCAGTTCGCTGCGCTGGCGGTTGCTGGCCTGCTGGTGGTCGGGGTGCCGGGTGTAGCCGATCTCTCCGCCGGCCGGGTGGTACACCGCCGAGGCTTGAACGGGGGCCGCGATGGTCAGGGCGGCCAGCGACAGGAGGAGGGCTTTGCGTGCGGTGGTCATGGTCTGTATCCTTTCGGTTGGTTGGGTGAATGGACCTCACTGTAGAAAGCCACCACCGTCCAAACCCCCACGCGCAGATGACGAATTTGTAATCCGCGTGCAGACCCGGTTCTTCGACAATCCGGGCATGAAAATCCTGCTTATCGAGGACGAGGTCAAGCTCGCGCAGTACCTGCGCAAGGGGCTCACCGAGGCGGGCCACGTGGTCGACGTGGCGCACGATGGTGTCGATGGCCTGCACCTGGCGCTGCAGGGCGACTACGCCGCGCTGGTGCTCGACGTGATGCTGCCCGGCATCGACGGCCTGAGCCTGCTGGCCGCACTGCGCAAGACGCGCCAGACCCCTGTGCTCATGCTCACCGCACGTGTCGGGGTGGACGACCGCGTGCGTGGCCTGCAGACCGGGGCGGATGACTACCTGGTCAAGCCCTTTGCGTTCTCGGAGCTGGTGGCCCGCATCGAGGCCATCGTGCGGCGTGGCCAGGCCGGCGTGCCGGCGGGGGAGTCTGCGGCACTGCTGCGGCTGGCCGACCTGGAGCTTGATCTGCTGCGCCGCAAGGCCTCGCGCGCTGGCCAGGCACTGGCCTTGACGGCGCAGGAGTTCCTGCTGCTCACGCTGTTTCTGCGCCGCCAGGGCGAGGTGCTGTCGCGCACCGAGATCGCCTCGCAGGTCTGGGACATGAATTTCGACAGCGAGACCAACGTGGTCGAGGTCGCGGTGCGCAGGCTGCGCAGCAAGATGGACGTGCCCTTCCCTGCGCCCCTGTTGCACACCATCCGCGGCATGGGCTATGTGCTGGAGGAGCGCGCGCCATGAGGGAGGGCGCACCGGCGCCGGTGTCGCCGGGCTCGCTGCGCAGCCGGCTGTCTTGGTGGCTGGCGGTGCAGAGCTTTGCCGGGCTGGGCGCTGTCTGCCTGGTGGTCTACCTGGTCACGGCCGCAGGTTTCGGAGCCCGGCAGGACGATGCACTGCGGCAGAAAGAAGGCATCCTGCGGCATCTGCTGGGCAGCGAAGAGGGGCATGCCGCCTCCATGCCCCAGGGCCGGCATGCGCTCGATGACTTCCTCGCCGGGCATGAGAACTTCCGCCTGCAGGTCACCGGGCCCGATGGGCAGCAGGTGTACCCACCGGCGCCCTATGCCAGGCCCCTTGCGGCCTGGCGCGAGCTGCGCTTCGAAGTGGCCCGTGCGGCCGCCGCGCCATCGCAGACCGCAGCCACGCTCCAGGTGCAGCTGCGCATGGATGTGCAGCCCGACGATCTACTGCTCGGCCGCCTGGCGGCCACCCTGGTGCTGGCGGCCCTGGCTGGCACTGTGGTCGTCTCGCTGGGTGGCTTCACGCTGGTGCATCTGGGCCTGGCACCTGTGCGGCAGATGGCCGCGCAAACGCGCCAGCTGTCTGCCTCCACGCTGCACCAGCGGCTCGACGGCGCAGGGCAACCGGCCGAACTGCAGCCGCTGGTCGAGCAGTTCAACGCGCTCCTGGGCCGGCTGGAAAAGGCCTATGCACAGATGGAGGGCTTCAACGCCGACGTGGCCCACGAGCTGTGCACGCCGCTGGCCACTCTGTTGGCCAGCAACGAGCTGGCCCTGCGCAAGCAGGGCAGGGACCGTGGCCCGCAAGGCGGGGGCGAAGTGGCCGAGGTGCTGTCGTCCAACCTCGAAGAGCTACACCGCCTCACAAGCATCGTGAGCGACATGCTGTTCCTCTCGCAAGCTGATCGGGGCGCCCGTGCGCGCCGCGCGCCGGTGGCCAGCCTGGCCGCCGTGGCCGCGCAGGTGGGCGACTACCACGAGGCTGCGCTGCAGGATGCGGGGCTCACCCTGCAGGTCGTGGGCGATGCCGCAGGCGACTTCGACGTGCCGCTGCTGCACCGCGCCCTGTCCAACCTGATCGGCAATGCCACGCGCTACGCCGCACCGGGCAGTGCGGTGCGGGTGCGCATTGCCCAGCAGCCTGCAGGGGCCGTGCAATTGGTGGTGGAAAACACCGGCCCCGATGTGCATCCCCAGGTGCTGGAGCGGCTGTTCGACCGTTTCTTTCGGGGTGACACTGCGCGCAGCCATGGCCAGAAGAACCACGGCCTGGGCCTGGCGATCACGGATGCGATTGCCCGCATGCATGGCGGGTGCGCGGTGGCCAGCTCGGCCGGGGGCGTCACGCGCATCGGGCTGGTATTGGCTGCCGGGTAGTTGCCGGCTCAGAGCGCGGCAATATCCGCCATCTTGCGCGCGCACACCGATGCCCAGGTGGCTTCGAACACCCGGGTCGTCTTGCGGCTTTCGATGGCGTGGAATTCCGGATCGCCCGATGCGTAGAAGCGCCGGAACCCCTCGTACGCGCCGAACGCATTGCGTGCATCGATCTCGCCGCACAGCATGTGCAGTGGGCCATCGCTGACGAACAGGTTGCGGAACTGGGCGGCGTCGGGGTCTTGCATCCGGGAGGTGAGGGCCTTCGTGGCACCAGCGAGGAACCGGGCGTAGTTGCCTGCCTGGATTTCCTCGCGCTGCGTGGTGCGCGCGTGCATGCTGTCGAGCAGGGCGCCACTGGCCACCTTGCCGTTGCTGGTGATGGACGTGATCCGGTGATCTGCACGACCCAGGTTGCAGTACACCGGCTTCTTGCCGGACAGCGCGGGCCAGGTCACGGACATTTCGCTGGCCGACGAGGCTTCGGCGCTTTCGGTGGCCTCGGCCTCGCGTCCCTGGGCCACGGTGATCAGCCGCGTGCACAGGCGCACTGCTTCGGCCAGGGGCAGAGGCGGGAGCTGCGCTGTGGTGGGTGCGGGCGCCGGGTTGGGTGCCGCGGCAGGCGTGGATGCGGGCGAAGGTGTGGGCGTGGCCGTAGTCAATGCATCCGCAGGCCTCCTGGTGGCTTCCTTGAAGCACGCCAACCGCTTCTTTGCATCGGGCAGGCGGTTGCAGGCCTCCAGTAGCAGGTCCGACGGCTGTGCGGTCACCAGGGTCGTGGCAACTGCCAGGGCAAGTGGTACGGCGCTGCGCCAAGGGACGTTGTGGGGCATGGGCGGCAAGGTGGCGGGGCTGTCTGGACGATCAATTCTAGGGGCCACGACACTGAGCGTCCGCAGTGCGCAGGATTTGTATGATGCGCAGTACCGCGCTGCGGTTGGCGTGGGGCAAAGCGAGGCAGAAATGCGGCGATTCGGGCGGGTGGGCTTGTGCGGGTGCGTGGCGCTGCTGGGGATGTTCCCGGCGGCCTGGGCTGCGCCGCCCACCATTCAATGGGAGGTGCTGGAAAGGCAACTGGAAGATGTCAGCGTCCGCCGTGCCCTGCTGCGGGCCCGCCTGACGGCCGACCCCACCGCCGCCGACGCGGACCTGCTGGGCTACGAGATCCTGGCACTCAACCAATCCGTGCGGCAGGCGGAGCGGGCGCTCAGCTATGCGCCCACCCTTCCCGTGTCGGCCGAGCCCTTCGATCCCGTCTACCGTGGGCCCGTACCAGAATCCATGCGGCGGATCGCCCGCATCAAGCCCGCCATCTGGGCAGGCCTGGCGGACGATGAGCGCCTGGCCATTTCGTCGAAGTGGAGGGTGGAGCTGCTGCACGCGGGCCGGTACGGCTGGATTGCGGACGCCCAGACAGTGGATGAGTCCACGCCCGGCACCACGGGCGGGGCGGTGCTCGGCGGTGTCTTGGGCCAGGCCGCGTATGTCGACCGGGCGTTTCGCCCGGGCAACAACTACTCGGCCGGCATGCAGGTGCTCGCGGGCGTGCTGGGTGCGGTGGCGGGCTCGGCGATGGACCGGCCGCCCACCCCATCGTTTCGCACGCGCTACCATGTGCGCACGGAAGACGGCAGCATGGTCGCGGTGGACCAGAACCGGAGCGACCCCTTCCGCATGCCGCTGTCCACCTGCGTGGAACTGCCTTCCCTGTCCGACGGCGACCCCTCGCTGTGTTCGCAGACCATCGAAATGGTCCGCAGCAAGTATCTGTAGGCGGGGCCTTCGTTCGGGGCTCACTCGTCAATCGACGCGCTCCAGCGGCTGCCCCAGTCCGGCGCGCTCACGCGCTCGATGTTGCGCCGGTCACGCTTGGTGGGGCGGCCTTCCTGCTGCGCGGCGGCGGGTTCGGGGGCCAGACGGCGCTGTTCGGCCGCGGCCTCGCGCGCGGCGATGCTCTCGGCGGTTTCCTCGTACAGCAGCTGGGCCACGGGCGCGGGGCCGCGCGCGCCGCTCAGGGCGCGCACGGTCACCGTGCGGGCCACGGGGCCCTGGCGCAGGGCCACGGTATCGCCGGGGCGCACATCGCGCGCGGGCTTGGCGGCCTGGCCGTTGACGGTGACGCGGCCCTTGCCGATCTCTTCGGTGGCCAGGCCGCGGGTCTTGTAAAAGCGGGCGCACCAGAGCCACTTGTCCAGGCGCATCGTCTCGGTGGGGGTCATGCGGGTGATTGTGCCGCGTCCGGCATGCCCATGTTGTGGGCCAGGGGTAGCCTTACCACCGCGTCCAGCCCCAGCACGCGGCCGGCCTGGGTGCGGTTGGTCAAGGAGATGGTGCCCGAGAGCGCGAGCACGATCTCCTGGCAGATGGCCAGGCCCAGGCCGCTGCCGGTGCGCACGTCGCCGGCCGAGAATGGCTGAAACAGGCGCAGCGCCAGCTCATCGTCGATGCCCGGGCCCTGGTCGCTTACCGTCAGCGCTGCATGGCGCCCATCGGTGCGCAGCTCCACCGATAGCTCGCTGCCCGGCGGGGCGTGGCGCACGGCGTTGTGCAGCAGGTTGCGGGTCAGCTCGCGCAGCATCCACTCGTGCGCCTCTATGGGGGCGGCGTCGGTGTGGATGCCGAAGTCGAGGTCGCGCTGGGCGATCAGGGGCGAGATGTCGAGCGCCACGCCGCGCAGGATCTCGTCGAAGCGCGTGACGGGTGGCGCGCTCTGCTGGCGCAACTGCTCCACCTTGGCCAGCGCCAGCATCTGGTTGGCCAGCTGCGTGGCGCGGTCCACGGTGTCGCGGATCTCGTGCAGCGCCTGCTCGGCCGGCATGTCACCGCGCAGGGCCGACTGCACCTGCGTCTTGAGCACCGCCAGCGGTGTGCGCAACTGGTGCGAGGCATCGCGCACGAAGCGTTTCTGGTGGCGCAGCAGGTGGCGCAGGCGCTGCAGGAATTCGTTGGTGGCCTCGATCAGGGGCTGCAGTTCGCGCGGCGCTGCAGGCGCGGTGATGGGGCTCAGGTCGCCCTCCTGGCGGGCCTGCAGTTCCTGGCTGAGCTGGCGCACGGGTTGGGTGGCGCGCTGCACCACCACCACCACGGTGAGGCCGATCACGGCGATCAGGAATGCCTGGCGCAGCAGGGTGTTGCGCAGGATCTGCAGGGCCAGGGTCTCGCGCACCTCCAGCGTCTCGGCCACCTGGATCACGGCCATGGCACGCCCTTTGGAGCTGGCCACCGGCTGCAGCAGCACGGCCACGCGCACCGGCATGCCGCGGAAGGTGTCATCGTAGAAGTCCACCAGCGCGGCATACGGCGGGCGTGCCGGGATGGTGCCGCTCCACGGCGGCAGCTCGTCAAAGCCCGAGATCAGCTCGCCCTGCAGGCTGGAGACGCGGTAGTACATGCGGCTCTGGTTGTCGGCCTCGAAAGCCTCCAGCGCCGAGTAGGGCACCGTGGCGCGCAGGTGAGCGGCTTCCTCGTAACCCGTCACGTCCAGCTGCTCGCTGATGCTCTTTGCCGATGCCAGCAGGGTGCGGTCGTAGGCCGTGTGCAGCGAGTCCAGGGTCTGGTGGTACAGGCTGTAGGTGTTGTAGGTGATGAACACCGCCACTGGCACCAGGATGCCCAGCAGCAGGCGCCGACGCAGCGAGTGGGGCCGCAGCGTGGGGGGTGTGCGGGGGGCAACCGAGTGCTGCTGCTTCATGCATCCGTCCGCAGCAGGTAGCCCAGGCCGCGCAGGGTCATCAGCGTCAGGCCTGTGCCGGTGAGCTTCTTGCGCAGCCGGTAGACCACCACTTCGATGGCCTCGTACTGCACGTCGAGCTGGCCCGGGAACACCAGCTCGTAGAGCCGCTCCTTGGTCACCGCGTGGCCGGGCTGTGCCAGCAGCGCATGCATCAACGCCAGCTCGCGCGGGGTGAACTCCATCACCTCGCCGCCCAGGTAGATGGCGCCGCTGTTGGTGTCGTAGCGGATGGCCCCGATCTGCTGCACGCTGGGGGGCAGGGCATTGCTGGCCACCGAGTCGGCGCTGCGTCGCACCAGCGCGCGCAGGCGGGCCTCGAGCTCGTCGAGGTCGAAAGGCTTGGGCAGGTAGTCGTCGGCACCCGAATTGAGGCCCATGATGCGGTCGCCCACCGTGCCGCGCGCCGTGAGGATGATCACCGGCGTGCGCAGCCCGCGCGTGCGCGCCTGCTGCAGCACCTGCAGGCCGTCCAGGCCGGGCAGGGTCAGGTCCAGCACCACCGCATCGGGCGGCTGCGCGGCCCACTGCGCCAGAGCGACGCGGCCATCGCCCACGGGCGTCACCTCCATGCCGCGGCGGCTCAGGGCCCGGTGCAGCGTGGCCTGCATGGTGGGGTCGTCTTCGACAAGAAGCAGTTTCATGCGCGGGACCATATCACTCTACAAGGGGGTTTGGGTGCTCCTGTGGCCGCCCCGCCGCACCGGGGTGCGTCCCCCTTCAGGGGGAAGGCGCGAAGCGACACAGGGGGTTTTCCCTTACTTTGTGGACAGCCGTTTGACAGGCAGGGCGCGCATCATCGACAGGTTCGCCAATCATCCAAGGAGACAACAATGCGTCGCGATACCTTCCTCAAGTCCCTGGCCGCCATGGCGGCAGCCGGCGCCTTGCCGCTGACCGCCCAGGCCGCTGCAGCCATCAAGATGATGATCCCCGCCAACCCCGGCGGTGGCTGGGACACCACAGGCCGTGCCCTGGGCAAGGCCATGCAGGACGCAGGTGTGGCCAGCTCGGTCAACTATGACAACAAGGGCGGCGCCGCCGGTGCCATTGGCCTGGCGCAGTTCGCCAACGCCAGCAAGGGCGACCCGAATGCCCTGATGACCATGGGCGCGGTGATGCTGGGCGGCATCATCACCGGCAAGCCGCCGGTGGGCCTGGACAAGGTGACGCCGCTGGCGCGCCTGAGCAGCGAGTACAACGTGTTCGTGCTGCCCGCCAGCTCGCCCTTCAAGACCATGAAGGATGTGGTCGACCAGCTCAAGAAGGACCCCGGCAGCGTGAAGTGGGGCGGTGGTTCGCGTGGGTCCACCGAGCACATCGCGGCTGCCATGATCGCCCGCGAAGTGGGTGTGGATCCATCCAAGATCAACTACGTGGCTTTCCGTGGGGGCGGTGAGGCCACCGCCGCCATCCTGGGCGGCAACGTCACTGTGGGCGGAAGCGGCTACAGCGAGTTTGCTGAGTACATCACCGCCGGCAAGATGCGCGCCGTGGGCGTGACGTCGGCGACGCGCCTGAAGGGCGTGAACGTGCCCACGCTCAAGGAGCAGGGCATCAATGTGGAAATCGGCAACTGGCGCGGCGTTTACGGCGCGGCTGGCATCACCGCCGAGCAGCGCAAGGAGCTGGTGGACGCGCTGTCCAAGACCTACAAGCACAAGTCCTGGCAGGATGCGATGGAGAAGAACGGCTGGACGCCCGCATGGCTGGCCGGCGACGACTTCTCCAACTTCGTGGACGCCGAGTTCGCCAGCCTGCGCGCCACGATGGCCAAGTCCGGGATGATCTGACCGGGGATTGAGGTTTTGCCCGGGCCTGGCGCCCGGGGCTCCTTCCATCCTCTTCGCACCCTCCGGGCGGCGCGCATGTGGTGCTGGCAACAGTGCTGGGCGCGCCGCCCTTTTTGCGGGATAAAAACATGACACAACATTCCTCTCGCTCGGCAGTCCTTCAGACCGTTATCGGCGCCGGCACGCTGCTGCTGGGCTGTCTGCTGGCCTATGGTGCCACCTCCATCAGCTCCGAGGCGGGCTATGGCGGCGTGGGCCCCAACTTCTTTCCCTGGGTCGTGGCCGTGGTGCTGGTGATTTGCGGCGTGCTGTGCGTGGTGCATGCGCGCACCGGGGGCTTTCGCGACCTGGAGGAAGGCTCGGGCGACGAAAGCGCCCACTGGAAGGGCTTCATCTGGGTTTCCGCTGGCCTGCTGCTCAATGCCATGCTGATCACCACGCTGGGCTTCATCCTGAGCTGTGCGCTGTGCTTCGTGCTGGCGGTGCGCGGCTTCAAGAGCGCTGAAGACAAGCTCGATCTGAGCCCCAAGGCCTGGATCAAGGACCTGCTCATCGGTGTGGCCGTGGCCGCGCCGGTGTTCTGGATGTTTACCCAACTGCTGGCGATCAATCTGCCCGGCCTCACGAACACGGGGTGGCTGTAAAGCCTGCTCACCATGGACACCTGGAACCTCCTGCTGCAGGGCTTCGCCACTGCGGCCACCCCCATCAACCTGATGTGGGCCTTCGTCGGATGCATCATCGGCACGGCCGTGGGCGTGCTGCCTGGCATTGGGCCGGCCGTGGCTGTGGCCATGCTGCTGCCCATCACCGTCAAGGTGGAAGCCACCGCGTCGATGATCTTCTTTGCCGGCATCTACTACGGCGCCATGTACGGTGGCTCGACCACCTCCATCCTGCTCAACACGCCCGGTGAGGCCGGGTCCATGGTCACGGCCATGGAGGGCAACAAGATGGCCAAGAACGGCCGCGCCGGTGCGGCGCTGGCCACGGCGGCCATCGGCTCGTTTGTGGCGGGCACCATTGCCACGGTGCTGGTGACCTTCTTTGCGCCGGTGGTGGCCGAGTACGCCGTGCGCCTGGGCCCACCCGAGTACTTCATGCTCATGGTGCTGGCCTTCACCACGGTGAGTGCGGTGCTGGGCAAGAGCACGCTGCGCGGCATGGTGGCGCTGTTCGTCGGCCTGGCCCTGGGCCTGATCGGCATCGACCAGTTGACCGCACAGGCGCGCTACACCGCAGGTGTGCCCGAGCTGATGGACGGCATCGAGGTGGTGCTGATCGCCGTGGGCCTGTTCGCCGTGGGCGAGGCCTTGTACAACGTGATGTACGAGGGCAAGACCGCCGAGACGCAGAACACGCTGACCAGCACCCACATGACCAAGGAAGAGTGGCGCCGCTCGTGGCCGGCCTGGCTGCGTGCCACGGCCATCGGCTTCCCGTTCGGCACCGTGCCGGCGGGCGGCAGCGAGATACCGACCTTCCTGAGCTATGCGGCCGAGAAGAAGCTGAGCAAGCACAAGGAAGAGTTTGGCACCATCGGCGCCATCGAAGGCGTGGCCGGCCCCGAGGCTGCGAACAATGCGGCCATCACGGCCACGCTGATCCCGCTGCTGACGCTGGGCATCCCCACGTCCAACACCACGGCCATTCTGCTGGGCGCGTTCCAGAACTACGGCATCCAGCCTGGCCCGCAGCTGTTCAGCAGCAACGGTGCACTGGTCTGGGCGCTGATCGCGTCGATGTACATCGGTAACGTGATGCTGCTGATCCTGAACCTGCCGCTGGTGGGCCTGTGGGTCAAGCTGCTCAAGATCCCCAAGTCGTACCTGTACGCAGGCATCCTGGTGTTTGCCACGCTGGGCGTGTACGGTATGCGCCAGAGTGCGTTCGACCTGGTGCTGCTGTACGCCATCGGCCTGCTGGGTGTGGTCATGCGCCGTTTCGACTTCCCGGCCGCCCCTGTGGTGGTGGGCATGATCCTGGGCCCTCTGGCCGAAGCGCAGATGCGCAATGCGGTCGCCATCGGCGAAGGCAAATGGACCATCTTCCTGGAGCGCCCAGGCTCGCTGACCCTGATGGTCATCGTGCTGGCCGTGCTGATCCTGCCGCGCGTGGCGCGCCGCTGGGCAGCGCGCAAGGCGGCGGCCGAGGGGGGCACAGCTGCGGGCTGAGGGCTAACCTGTTTTGGGTAGTTGGGGCGGCACGGCAGTTTCTGCGGTGCCGCCCTTTTTTCATCGGCGTGCGAGGGCGTGGAACGGCTCAGGGCGTGCATCCCTCTTGCAGCCCCTGCGCCAGCGCCTCGAAAACCACCCGAATGCGCCGTGCCGTGCGCAGCTCGCGGTGGGTGACCAGCCAGATCGGGAAGATCACGGGCGGCACGTCATCGAGCACGCGCACGATGCCCGGCGTGGCCTGGGCGATCTCGTCCATCATGGCACCGATGCCCATGCCCTGGCGCACCAGTGCCCAGTGGGCCACCGTGTGGTCGGCGTAGCAGCTGAAGTTGGCCTCGGTCAGGGGCAAGCCGTGCTGGCGCAGGTAGCCCAGGTACTGGCCTGAGCGGTCCGAGCCCACGAAGGGCAGGGCGGCTGCCTCTTCGGCGCTGCGCGGGTGGCCGTGGGTCCTGACCCAGTCTTCGGACGCATAGAAGCAGGCCGATGCATCGCGGATCAGACGGGCGATCAGCTCCGGCTGCTCGGGCTTGGCATGGCGGATGGCGATGTCGGCCTCGCGGCGCAGCAGATCGCTGAATGCATTGGACGGGATCACCTCGATGCTGATGCCTGGCTCCTGTTCGCGCAGGCGCCGCACCAGCGGAGGCAGCAGGTACGAGGCCACGGCATCGCTGGCCGACACCGACACCACGCCGCCCACCGCCTGCGAGCGCCCGCTGGCCGCCACGCCCAGGGCCTGGGCCGCCGCGCCCATGGCACGGGCGTGCTCCAGCAGGTCCAGCCCCGTGGGGGTCAGCGCCATGGCCTTGCCCACGCGCTCGAACAGGGTCACGCCCATGCGTTGCTCGATGGCGGCGACCTGGCGGCTCAGGGTAGGCTGGGTCAGGCCCAGCTTGCGGGCGGCGGCCGACAGCGAGCCGGTTTCAGCCGTCTCCAGAAACGCCTTGAGCTGGTTCCAGTCCAATTTATCCATGCATAAATGTATATGTTCACTGCAATTTGCGGCAATTCCCCAGGGTGAAGTGCATGGATAGCATCCAGTGCTGTCCATTGCAAGACCGTTGCCGCACTTTATGCCCATCACCACCACCGCTGAGCCTGCCGGCGCACTACCACCCCCGCAAGCGAACGCGTCGACTGCCCGCAAGGCCCGTTTCTGGGACCGCATCGCCCCCAAGTACGCGGCCGATCCGATTGCCGACATGCCAGGCTATGAGACCACGCTGCAGCGCGTGCAGGCCCTGCTGTCGGCCGAGCAGGATGTGCTGGAGATCGGCTGTGGCACGGGGACTACCGCGCTGCGCCTGGCGCCCTTCACCCGGCGCCTGCTGGCGACCGACGTCTCGACCGGCATGATCGCCATCGCCCAGGGCAAGCTGGCGGCCCAGCCGGTGCCGCAGCTGAGCTTCGCGGTGGCCGACGCAGATGCGCCGGGGCTTGGGCAGGGCAACTACGACGTGGTGTTGGCCTTCAGCGTGCTGCACCTGGTGGGAGACCTCGATCACACGCTGCAGCTGGCGATGCAGGCCCTGCGGCCCGGCGGGCTGTTGATCTCGAAGACGCCCTGCATCGCCGAGATGAACCCGCTCATCCCCTGGCTTGCGCTGCCGCTGATGCGCGCCATCGGCAAGGCGCCCCACGTGCTGAGTTTCGAGGGGCCAGGGCTGCACTCGGCCATCGCCCGGCAGGGCATGGAGATCGTTGCCGCCGAACGGCACGGCACCCGGGGCAAGGACATCCGGCTTTTCATCGTGGCCCGCAAGCCGCCCGAGTTTCCCTACGCTCCGAGCAGGCTGTTGCCCAAGCTCGGCGACCGTGGCCCCGACAACTTCATCAACCGCAGCAACCCGTGAACCCCATGCAAGTGCCAAGGGGGGAGCAGCGCCCCGCTGGCGGCAGCAGAGTCTCGCCTGCCCGTCTGCCCCTGGGTCCTGTTGATGGTGTTCTGTTCAGCGCCTAATTGGGAGACAGAAGGTCCACGGGATCTTGCTCGTCATTGAGTGCCATACGCAGTGCGGAGGACACCGAGATGCCCAACCTGTGGCACCACGAGTCGAGGTCGTTTCTGGATGCGGCATCGTTGCGCTCGTCCCAGGTGAGAGAGGCCACCAACAGGTCGGGAAGGTCCAGAACCGGATGGAATGAACGCTCGGGTGCCATCGACCAATTGAGGAGCACGGCATGGGCGTCGGTGGATGCCGTCACGCCTGTGGGGGCTCCCTGCGCGCTGGCACGGGTGAATTCAAACAAGGCGGTGATCACGGTTCGGGCGTAACAGTTGCTTCGTCGAAGGAGGGTGGCATCCCGCATGCCAGCACCGTCGCCAGAGGCTGGGGGCAATCAGGGTGCGGATCGGTCCATGGCATTGCATGAACCGAGGCGTCGACAGGATTGGAGCGCAAGACGATGGGCTGCGGTATCCCCCAGAAGCGGGAGAGGAGGAGCAGTTCGCTGGGCGCCCCATTGTCCATCGCAGCATGGCCATTCGCGGGCGATACGGTCAGGGGCCTGGCATGCACGCACATGCTTTTTGCTTTTTCGACGCAGCGATGCCGTGAGTCCAGTCAAGGATGACAGCCACGTCCCGGGCACCTCTGCGTGGTGCATTGATCCGGGGCATTGCGCAGACGCCGCTGCAGCAGCACGCCCCTGGTTTGCAGGGGCGGCGGGCAGGCCTTGGCGTACCTGGATGGTCCTGGGTACACCTTGGCCTAGCCCGCCCAGCAAACTTCGCAAGCCAGATACCGGGGTCTGCTACCCCGGTATCCCCCACCAGGTGGCTTGCTCAGACGGCTGAATCATACCATAAAATGCGAATCATTCTTATTAAGAAGGATGGTGCATGCATTCCCTGTCCGAGGAGTTCCTGGTGCTGTGCCGCCAGCTGGGTGAGGCGCAGACGCGCTGCAGTGCCGCCCTGGCCGAACAGGCTGTTGAATTGGTGCAGTTGCGGGCCGAGGTGGTGCGGCTGCGGGCGGCGGTGGTGGTGCGCGATACGCGGCTGGCCTTGGCGCAGGATGACCTGGCGCAGCTGCAGGCCGCGCAGCCGGGGCTCAGGCGCCGCCGGGACATGGCGCGGCACATTGCAACGCTGGCCGAGCGCATTGCCAGCCTCTCGCGCGAGTGCCTGCGCTGGCGCCTGCAGGCGGTGGCGGCGGCCCCTGAAGAGCAAGGCATTGCGCCGGCCCCGGCTGCGGCCGTGGACGGAACCGACAATCCGGCGCTGGACTCCAGCCTGGCTGCGGCCGACCTCGTGATCTGCCAGACGGGCTGCATCAGCCACGACGAATACTGGCGCGTGCAGGACCACTGCCGGCGCACCGGCAAGCCCTGCATCCTGATGGACCAGCCGCTGGGCGCCGGTGCGGTCGACAAGGCACAGCCCGTGGTGGTGCTGCGCATGGCGCGCGGCCTGCGGGCGGTGAGTGGCGTGCAGGCCGTGGAGACCGCTACCACGCCCGAATGACCGTGCGCGCAGGGGCGCGGCTGCCGATGGTGTGGTGGTGGCGCCGCGCTACCATCCGCATATGCCCCTGCTCATCGACGACGCCCCCGCACTGCCGCTGGATGCCCAGGGCATTCTCGAACTCGCGGCGCGGTCCATGTTCCACCTGTTCTCCAGCGTCAGCCAGGGCATGTTCCTGGTGGACCTGAGCGGGCGCATCGTCTGGGTCAACGAGGGCTACCAGCGCTTCCTGCCCGACCTGGGTTTCTCGTCGGTGGACCAGTTTGTGGGCCGCATGGTGGAGGAGGTGATCCCCAACACCGGCATGCGCCGCGTGCTGGAGACGGGCAACCCGGTGCTGATCGACCTGCTGACCAACAAGGCCGGCACCTTCGTGGTCAGCCGCATCCCGCTGCGCGACGATGCGGGCGCCGTCATCGGTGCCATCGGCATCGTGCTGTTCGACCACCCCGAGACCACGCTGCAGCCGCTGATCAGCAAGTTCGCGCTGCTGCAGCGCGACCTCGACGATGCGCGGCGCGAGCTGGCCAGCCAGCGCCGGCGCACCCTGGCCGTGGCGGGCGATGGTGAGCGGCGCGCCAAGTACACCTTTGCCAGCTTCATCGGGTCGAGCCCCGCCGCCGCCGAGGTCAAGCGCCAGGCGCGGCGTGCCGCGCAGTCCAGCAGCCCGGTGCTGCTGTTGGGCGAGACGGGCACGGGCAAGGAACTGCTGGCCCATGCCATCCACGCCGCATCCAGCCGTGCCAGCGGCCCCTTTGTGAGCGTGAACATCGCCGCCGTGCCCGACACGCTGCTGGAGGCCGAGTTCTTTGGCGTGGCACCCGGGGCCTACACCGGCGCATCGGCCAAGGGGCGCGATGGCAAGTTCAAGCTGGCCGATGGCGGCACGCTGTTCCTCGATGAAATCGGCGACATGCCTCAAAGCCTGCAGGCCAAGCTTTTGCGCGCGCTGCAGGAGGGCGAGATCGAGCCCCTGGGCTCCAACAAGCTGGTGCCGTTCAACGTGCGCATTCTGGCAGCCACCTCGCGCGACCTGGCGGGGCTGGTGCGCGAGGGGCGCTTTCGCGAAGACCTGTTCTACCGCCTGCATGTGCTGCCCGTGCGCGTGCCGCCCCTGCGCGCGCGGCGCAGCGACATCCCGGCGCTGGTGGAGTCGCTGGGTGACGACCTGGCGCTGCGCAACGGCACGCCGCCGCCCGAGCTGCTGCCCGCTGCCATGGCCCTGTTGGCGGGCCAGCCCTGGCGCGGCAATATCCGCGAGCTGCGCAACGTGATCGAGCAGGCCGTAATGCGCAGCGAAGGCCAGTCCATCGACGCCGCGCAGCTCGAGCGCATCCTGCGCGAGGCGGGTGTCGAGCCTGCCGCGCCGGTGCAGGACACCACCGTGGTGGTGGCCGAGGCCGAGGACGCATCGCGCTATCTGCGCCCCCTGGCCGAGCAGGTGGCCGAGCTTGAGCAGCGCGCCATCCACGCCGCCATGAAAGCCCATGGCGGCAACAAGCTGGCCACGGCGCGGCAGCTTGGAATCTCGCGCGCCACACTCTATGGACGTCTGGAAAACCCTGAATGAATTTCAGGCAAATGCCTGAAATTCAGACAAATCAACTGTATAAAATTCAGACATTGCTGTCCAGGTGTCAGCAAAAGTTTCTTGCAAATCAACAGCTTGTGCGCTGGCATGAACTGTGCAATGTTCAGGCATCACTACAAAGGAGACATCGCCATGCACCGTCGCACCCTGGTCGCACTCGCCACCGCCGCCGTTACCGCAGCCGCCACGCTTTCCGCACCCGCGTTCGCCCAGTCCGGCGAGATCCGCATCGCCCACATCTACAGCAAGACCGGCCCGCTCGAAGCCTATGGCAAGCAGACCCAGACCGGCCTGCTGATGGGCCTGAACTACGCCACCGGCGGCAGCATGACCGTCAACGGCAAGAAGCTCGTCGTGATCGAGAAGGACGATCAGGGCAAGCCCGACCTGGGCAAGAGCCTGCTGGCCTCGGCCTACTCGGACGACAAGGCCGACATCGCCGTGGGCCCCACGTCCTCGGGCGTCGCTCTGGCCCTGCTGCCCGTGGCCGAGGAGTACAAGAAGATCCTGCTGGTGGAGCCCGCCGTGGCCGACGCCATCACCGGCGACAAGTGGAACAAGTACATCTTTCGCACCGGCCGTAACAGCAGCCAGGACGCCATCTCCAACGCCGTGGCCATCGACAAGGCCGGCGTGACCGTGGCCACGCTGGCACAGGACTATGCCTTCGGCCGCGATGGCGTGAAGGCCTTCAAGGACGCGCTCAAGAACGCCAAGCTCGCCCACGAAGAGTACCTGCCCACCACCACCACCGACTTCACCGCCGGTGCCCAGCGCCTGATTGACAAGCTCAAGGACGTGCCCGGCCGCAAGGTCATCTTCATCATCTGGGCCGGCGCCGGCAACCCGTTCAAGATCGCCGACATGGACTTGAAGCGCTATGGCATCGAGATCGCCACGGGCGGCAACATTCTGCCGGCCATGGCCGCCTACAAGAACTTCCCCGGCATGGAAGGCGCGACCTACTACTACTTCGGCATCCCCAAGAATCCCGTGAACGAAGCCCTGGTGGCCGCGCACTACAAGGAGTTCAAGACCCCGCCGGACTTCTTCACCGCCGGTGGCTTCAGCTCGGCCATGGCGCTGGTCACGGCCCTCAAGGCCACGGGTGGCGACACCAACACCAACAAGCTCATCAAGACCATGGAAGGCATGAGCTTCGAGACCCCCAAGGGCAAGATGACCTTCCGCAAGGAAGACCACCAGGCCATGCAGAGCATGTACCACTTCAAGATCAAGGTGGACCCGGCTTTTGCCTGGGGCGTGCCCGAGCTGGTGCGCGAGATCAAGCCTGAAGAGATGCAAGTGCCGATTCGCAACAAGCGATAAACGGTTTGCGTGGCCCCGCTGGCTGACGTCCGTTCAGCCCAGCGGGGATCCATCCCGCGGGGGCGGCCGCCCCTTTTTTTCCAGTGAATTGATGCATGAACCCCCGGATTTACACGGGGGCTGGGTCAGACTTTCTCAAAATTATTTGGAGACAAGACAACATGGCTTTCAACTTCATCCGGGCGGCCGCAGCAGGTGCTGCCATCGCGCTGTGCGCTGCCGGCAGCGCATCCGCTGCCGTCAACCTGCCGCAGCTCAAGATCGACAAGACGCAGACCACGGTGTCGGGCCTGTCGGCTGGCGGCTTCATGGCCGTGCAGTTGCACGTGGCCTACTCGGCCACCTTTGCCAAGGGTGCCGGTGTGGTCGCGGGCGGGCCGTTCTATTGTGCCGAGGGCTCCATCGTCAACGCCACCGGGCGCTGCATGGTCACCCCGGCCAGCATCCCCACCAGCACGCTGGTGAACACCACCAACACCTGGGCCAGCCAGGGCCTGATCGACCCGGTGGCCAATCTGCAGGCGTCCAAGGTCTACCTGTTCTCGGGCACGCTCGACAGCGTGGTCAAGACCGGATCCATGGACGCGCTGCGCACCTACTACAACAGCTTCGTGCCGGCCGCCAACGTGGTCTACAAGAAGGACATCGCGGCCGAGCACGCGATGGTCACCGACGACTATGGCAACGGCTGCTCGACCAAGGGCGCGCCCTACATCAGCGACTGCAACTTCGACCTGGCCGGCGCCATGCTGCAGCACCTGTACGGCACGCTCAACGCGCGCAACAACGCCACGCTGCCGGCAGGCAACTACGTCGAGTTCAACCAGAACCAGTTCATCACCAATCACGGCATGGCCACCACGGGCTGGGCCTACATCCCGCAGGCCTGCCAGGCCGGCGGCACGGCGACCTGCCGGCTGCATGTGGTGCTGCACGGCTGCAAGCAGAACGTGAGCGACGTGCAGCAGCAGTACGTGCGCAACACCGGCTACAACCGCTGGGCCGACACCAACAACATCGTGATGCTCTACCCGCAGACCAGCCTGGCGGCGACCAACAGCTGCTTTGACTGGTGGGGCTATGACAACGCCAACTACGCCAAGAAGTCCGGCCCACAGATGGTGGCCATCAAGGCCATGGTGGACCAGGTCTCAAGCGGCGGCGGCACGACCAACCCGCCCACGAACCCCGCGCTGCCCGCCCCCACGGGCGTGAACACCTCGGGCGCCACGGCCAGCTCCATGGTGGTGGGTTGGGGCGCCGTTTCGGGCGCTGCCAGCTACAACGTGTACCGCAATGCCAACAAGGTCAACGCCCTGCCGGTGAACGCCACCAGCTACACCGACACCGGCCTGGCCGCATCCACGAGCTACAGCTGGACGGTGCGCGCCGCCGATGGCAATGGCGCCGAAGGCGCCACATCGGCCGCAGCCAGCGGCACCACCCTGGCAGCGCCTGGCGGCGGCGCCACCTGCACCACGGCCAGCAACTACGCCCACACCATGGCGGGCCGCGCGTACGTGGCCGGCGGCTACACCTTTGCGCTGGGATCCAACCAGGCGATGGGGCTGTGGAACGTGTTCGTGACCAAGACCTTGAAACAGACCAGCCCCAACTACTACGTCATCGGCACCTGCCCTTGACAATGCGCTGAACGCCGCGCGCCCTGGCACCACAAAGGGCAGGGCGCCCGGCACCCCTGAAAGACGACGACCTGTGAAAGCGACCTTCCTCCCATGAGCACCTTGTCCACCAAGGACTTGACCATCCGCTTCGGCGGCCATGTGGCGGTCAACGCCGTGACCTGCTCCTTCGAGCCTGGCACGCTGACCGCCATCGTGGGCCCCAACGGTGCGGGCAAGACCACGTACTTCAACCTCATCTCGGGGCAGCTGCGCGCCAGCGCGGGCAGCGTGACCCTGGGCGGGCAAGACCTCACGGGCCAGTCGGTCTCGGCGCGCACGCATGCGGGCCTGGGGCGGGCCTTTCAGCTCACCAACCTGTTCCCCAACCTCAGCGTGCTGGAGAACGTGCGCCTGGCCGTGCAGGCTACGCAAGAGGGCAAGCACCGCCGGGGGCTGAACCTGTGGAGCATCTGGAGCGACCACCGCGACCTGACGGACCGCGCCCGCGCCATCCTGCAGGCCGTGGCCATGCTGGACCGGCAGGACACCCCCGTGGCCAGCCTGCCGCACGGCGACCAGCGCAAGCTCGAAGTGGCGCTGCTGATGGCGCTGGAGCCGCAGGTCTACATGTTCGATGAACCCACGGCTGGCATGAGCCATGACGAGGCCCCCGTGATCCTGAACCTGATCCGCGAACTCAAGAAGGACAAGACCAAGATCATCCTGCTGGTGGAGCACAAGATGGACGTGGTGCGCGAGCTGGCCGACCGCATCATCGTGCTGACCAACGGCACCCTGGTGGCCGACGGCGCACCGGCCGAGGTGATCGCCTCGCCCGTGGTGCAGGAAGCCTACCTGGGCGTCACCAAGGAGGCCACTGCATGACCACCACCAACAACCTGCTCGAACTCAAGGGCGTGCACACCCACATCGGGGCATACCACATCCTGCACGGCGTGGATCTGGCCGTACCCAAGGGGCAGCTCACCATGCTGCTGGGCCGCAACGGCGCCGGCAAGACCACCACGCTGCGCACCATCATGGGCCTGTGGCATGCGTCGCAGGGCAGCATCCACTTCGGTGGCCGCGACATCACGGCGCTGAACACCCCGCAGATCGCGGGCATGAACATCGCCTATGTGCCCGAGAACATGGGCATCTTCGCCGACCTCACGGTCAAGGAGAACATGCTGCTGGCCGCGCGCAATGCCAAGAACGCCGCGCAGATGGACAGCGCCCGGCTCGAATGGATCTTCAAGCTCTTCCCTGCGGTGGAGAAGTTCTGGAACCACCCTGCGGGCAAGCTCTCGGGCGGGCAAAAGCAGATGGTGGCCGTGAGCCGCGCCATCGTCGAGCCGCGCGACCTGCTCATCGTGGACGAGCCCAGCAAGGGCCTGGCGCCCGCGATCATCAACAACATGATCGAGGCGTTCGACCAGCTCAAGAAGAGCGGCGTGACCATTCTGCTGGTCGAGCAGAACATCAATTTCGCCAAGCGGCTGGGTGACACCGTGGCCGTGATGGACAACGGCCAGGTGGTGCATGCGGGCAGCATGGCCGCACTGGCCGCAGACGAGGCATTGCAGCGATCGCTGCTGGGGTTGGCACTATGAGCACCGCGACGACAACGACACCCACTTCCACCGCGGCTGGCAAGGCCATGCTGCGCGACTTCGACTGGAAGCCACTGGCCCTGGTGCCCGCGCTGGCGCTGCTGGTGCTGCCCTTCATCGGCTCGCCCAGCACCTGGCTAACGCTCACCGTGGCGGGGCTGGCCATGGGCATGATCATCTTCATCATTGCCTCGGGCCTGACGCTGGTGTTCGGCCTGATGGACGTGCTCAACTTCGGCCACGGCGTGTTCATCGCGCTCGGTGCCTTCGTGGCCACCAGCGTGCTGGGTGCCATGGGCGACTGGACCGGCTCCGACCAGCTGTGGCGCAACATGGTGGCGGTGCTGCCCGCCATGCTGGTGGCCATGGCCGTGGCGGGGGCCGTGGGCCTGGCATTCGAGCGTTTCATCGTGCGGCCCGTGTATGGCCAGCATTTGAAGCAGATCCTCATCACCATGGGCGGCATGATCATCGGCGAAGAGCTGATCAAGGTCATCTGGGGCCCGCAGCAGATCCCGCTGCCGCTGCCCCAGGGCATGCGCGGCGCGCTGCTCATCGGCGATGCGGCCATCGAAAAATACCGCCTGGTGGCGGTGGCCGTGGGCCTCTTGGTCTTTGCCGTGCTGGCCTGGACGCTGTCGCGCACCAAGGTCGGCCTGCTCATCCGTGCCGGCGTACAGGACCGCGAGATGGTCGAGTCGCTGGGTTACCGCATCCGGCGCCTGTTCATCGGCGTGTTCGTCGTGGGCTCGGCCCTGGCCGGCCTGGGCGGGGTGATGTGGGGCCTGTACCAGCAGAACGTGGTGCCGCAGATGGGCGCCCAGGTCAACGTGCTGATCTTCATCGTGATCATCATCGGCGGCCTCGGGTCCACGGGCGGTGCGCTCATCGGCGCGCTGCTGGTGGGGCTCATGGCCAACTACACCGGCTTTTTGGTGCCCAAGGTGGCGCTGTTCTCCAACATCGCGTTGATGGTGGCCATCCTGCTGTGGCGTCCCCAGGGCGTCTATCCGGTCGCGAACCGCTGAAGAGGAGCCCAAAGACATGCTGAACCGACTTCTCTCCGGCGACTACCCGCGCAGCAAGGTGCTGGCGGTGATCCTCGTGGCCATCTTCCTCGGGCTGGCGTTCGCGCCCTTCCTGTTCCCTGGCGTCAAGGCGCTCTCTGTCGCGGCCAAGGTGCTGATCTTCGTGGTGCTGGTCGCCAGCTTCGACCTGCTGCTGGGCTACACCGGCATCGTGAGCTTTGCGCACACCATGTTCTTCGGCATCGGGGCCTATGGCATTGCGGTGGCCACCACGCGCATGGGGCCCACCTGGTCGGCGCTGGCCGTGGGGCTGGGTGGGGCGTTGGTGCTTTCGCTGCTGCTGTCGCTCGCGGTGGGGCTGTTCTCGCTGCGCGTGCGCGCCATCTTCTTCGCCATGATCACGCTGGCCGTGGCGGCAGCGTTCCAGACGCTGGCCTCGCAGCTGTCGGACATCACCGGCGGTGAGGACGGCCTGACCTTCAAGGTGCCCGAAATCCTGTCGCCGAGCTTCGAGCCCTTCGACGAGCCCTTCCTGGGTGTCACGCTCGATGGGCGCCTGCTGTGCTACTACCTGCTGTTTGTGATTGCTGTGGTACTGGTGCTGGCGTTGCTGCGCATCGTCAACTCGCCGTTCGGCCGCGTGCTGCAGGCGATCCGCGAGAACGAGTTCCGCGCCGAAGCCATCGGCTACCGCGTGGTGGTGTACCGCACCACGTCCAGCGTGCTGTCGGCCCTGTTCGCCTGCTGCGCGGGCGCCATGCTCGCGCTCTGGCTGCGCTACAACGGGCCGGACACATCGCTCAGCTTCGAAATCATGATGGACTGCCTGCTCATCGTCGTCATCGGCGGCATGGGCACCATCTACGGCTCGGCCATCGGCGCCGTGCTCTTCCTCATTGCGCAAAGCTATCTGCAGGACCTGCTGCGCCTCGCAAGCGAGGCCGCCTCGGGCCTGCCCTGGCTGTCGGCGCTGCTCTCGCCCGACCGCTGGCTGCTGTGGCTGGGCGTGCTCTTTGTCTTGTCGGTGTATTACTTCCCCACCGGTGTGGTGGGGCGCCTGCGCGCGGCAGCAGCGCGCAGCGTGAAGGCCGGTTGATCGACCGGATAGGGGTGAAGTGCTGCGTTCCATAAAACCATAGGTCACCAAAACGACCAGGAGACAAGCGCATGAAAAGCATGACGACGATGAAGCATGGGGGCGCAGCCAGGCCCCTGGCCTTGGCTGCGGTGGCTGCCGCAGTGCTTGCCGCCTGTGGCGGTGGGGGCGGTGACAGTGGCTCAGGTGGCGGCTCGAACGTGCGACCCGCCTACCTGGGCACCATCACCGAGGCCCGCTACGACGGCAGCAGCAACGACCTGCTCACCGCCGGCCTGGGCGCCAGCGGCCTCGCGTCCGCCACGCCACCCGCCTACGCCGATGCGCTCAAGCCCACGGGCGCCGAACTG
This sequence comes from Acidovorax sp. LjRoot118, assembly GCF_964253575.1. Lineage (NCBI taxonomy): Bacteria > Pseudomonadati > Pseudomonadota > Betaproteobacteria > Burkholderiales > Comamonadaceae > Acidovorax > Acidovorax sp. LjRoot118. The sequence continues at coordinate 4,104,547 of NZ_CAXURB020000001.1, read as the reverse complement.
CGCCGCGCCGCCATCTACAACAACTACCGCGCCATGCTGGACATGACGGCCGCCGGCGGCTACGGCACGCTGTATGGTCCCAACGTCGATGCCCAGGGCCGCGTGACCACCGGCGAGGGCAAGGTGCCCGGCACCGAATACATCGCCTATGCCGACGACGGCAGCGGGCGCCAGAACGTAACCCTGATGGTGCAGGTGCCCGACAGCTTCAACCCTGCACGGCCCTGCATGATCACGGCCACCGCATCGGGCTCGCGCGGCGTCTACGGCGGCATCTCCACGGGGGAGTGGGGCCTCAAGCGCGGCTGCGCCGTGGCCTATTCCGACAAGGGCACGGGCGCGGCTCCGCACGACCTGCAGAACGACACGGTGCCGCTGATCGACGGCACGCGCACCACGGCCGCTGCGGCCGGCAAGAGCGCCGCCTTCAACGCCAACCTGACGCCCGCACAGCTCGCAGCCTTCAACACCGCCACGCCCAACCGCTTTGCCTTCAAGCACGCGCATTCGGGCCAGAACGCCGAGAAGGACTGGGGCACGACCACGCTGCAGGCCGTGGAGTTCGGCTACTACGTGCTCAACGAGCGCTTCGGCGCGCTCGCCAGCACGGGCCAGCGCATCCGCACCATCACACCGGCCAACACCATCGTCATCGCCTCCAGCATCTCCAATGGCGGCGGCGCGGCCATTGCTGCGGCAGAACTGGACACCCAGGGCCTGATCAGCGGCGTGGCGGTGTCCGAGCCTGCGGTGGAGCTGCCGGCCAACCCCGGCGTCACGGTGCAGCGCGGTGGCACGGCCATTGCCGTCACGGGCCGTCCGCTGATCGACTACACCACGCAGGCCAACCTGTACCAGGCCTGCGCCTCGCTCGCGCCCTCGGTCAGCACCAGCCCGTATGCGGCGGCCTTCGCCGCAGGCTTTGCCGGTGCGGCCCTGCCCATCGCACCGGGTCGCTGCGCGGCCCTGCGCGCACGCGGCCTGCTCACGGCCGACGCCACGGCGGCCCAGGCCGAGGAATCGCTGCAGAAGCTGCGCGCCTACGGCTGGGAGCCCGAGTCGAATGACCTGCATGCCTCACTCGCAGCCTTCGAGGTGGCGCCCGCCGTGGCCGTGACCTTTGCCAACTCGCTCTCGCGCGCCAGCGTGCAGGACCACCTGTGCGGCTTCAGCTACGCGGGGGCCACGGCGGCCGGTGCGGTCACCCCGCTGGCGCCACCGGCTGCGCTGGCCGGCATGTTCGCCACCGGCAACGGCGTGCCCCCGGCGGGCGGCGTGCAGCTCATCAACAACCGCGCCAAGCAGGGCCCGGCGCGCGACTTCCTGTCGGTGGCCGACAGCGGCGCTTTCGACTGGAACACGGAGGGTGCCGTGTGCCTGCGCAACCTGGTCACCGGCAGCGATGCCGCGGCGCGCAAGCTGCAGGCCGGTGTCGATGAAACGCGCCGCAATGGCAACCTGCGCGGCAAGCCGGCCATCATCGTGCATGGCCGCGCCGATGCGCTGCTGCCCGTGAGCCACACCTCGCGCCCCTACACCGCGCTCAACAAGCGCGTGGAAGGGGCGGCCAGCAAGCTCAGCTACATGGAGGTGGCCAACGCCCAGCACTTCGACAGTTTCATCGGCCTGCCCACGGTGCTGCCCGGCTACGACACGCGCTATGTGCCGCTGCATGTGTACCTGAACCGCGCGCTCGACGCCGTGTACGACCATCTGGCCACTGGCAAGGCGCTGCCGGCCAGCCAGGTGGTGCGCACCGTGCCGCGCGGTGGCGCACCAGGCAGCGCCCCGGCCATCACCGCCGCCAACGTGCCGCCGCTTGCCGAGGTGCCCAGCGCGGGCAACGCCATCGCCGTGACGGCCGGAGCCATCGCCATCCCCGAATAAGAACGACGACCCACCACAACAAAAAAGCTGCCGGGCGCATTGCCGCACCCGGTGGCACAAAGGACGGACATGAACACATGGATCACATGGGGCCGCCGCATGGGCGCGGTACTCACGATGCTGGGGGTGATGGGGCTGTTGGCGCTGCCGGCGGCGGCGCAGCTGCGCGGCGCCGAACTGGTGGTCGGCCAGGTGGCGCCGCTGTCGGGCGTGCTGGCCAGCACGGGCACGCAGATGGTGCTGGGCGGCAAGATCTACTTCGACGCCATCAACGCCCAGGGCGGCGTGCATGGCGTCACCATCCGCCAGTGGGTGGTGGACGACGGCTACAAGGTGCCCGACACCGTGCGCCTGACGCGCGAGATGCTGGCCCGGCCCGAAGTGGTGGCGCTCTACGGCTTTGCCGGAACGGCCAACGTCACGCAGCTGTTGACCGACGGTGTGCTGGAGCAGGGCGGTGCCGCGCTGGTGGCGCCCTATACGGGCGGCGAGTCGCTGCGCAGCCCGTTCAACCCCTGGATCTTCCACGTGCGCGTTGGCTATGGCGATGAGGCCGAGCACATGGTGCAGCAGCTCACCACGCTGGGCATGAACCGCGTGGCAGTGATGTACCAGGACGATGGCTTCGGCAAGGCAGGCCTGGCGGGGGTGGAGGCGGCGCTGGCGCGGCGCGACCTGAAGCTCGTCGTCTCGGCCGGCTACGAGCGCAACACCGACAAGGTGGACGATGCCGTCAAGGCCATCAAGGCCGCCGACGTGCATGCCGTGATCATGATCGCCATCAACAAGCCCGCGGCCGCCTTCATCCAGCGCTACCGCGAGCAGGGTGGCGGTGCGCAGCTGTACAACATCTCGGTGGTGGACCCGACCGAACTCGTGAAGCTCGCCGGCCTGAAGAACGCGCACGGCCTGGGCATCAGCCAGGTGGTGCCGTACCCGTTTCGCCCACAACTGCCCGTGGTGCGCGAGTACCAGACCCTGCTCAAGAAGTATGCGCCCGAGGCCGAGGTCAACTACACCAGCTTTGAGCAGTTCCTGGGTGCCAAGGTGCTGGTCGAGGCGCTGCGCCGCGCCGGCCCCGCGCCCACACGCGCCAAGGTGGTCAAAGCGCTCGAATCGCTGCAGAACTACGACCTGGGCGGCATCAGCCTGGGCTACTCGCCCACCAACCGCATCGGCTCGCGGTATGTCGAGGTCACCGTCATCGGCGCCAACGGGCGCCTCATGAAATGAGCGCGACTCACAAAACTCTCCTGGCGTCGTTGTTGCGTCTTGCCGTACTTTCAGTACTGTCTGCGACGCAACGCCTGGCCAGGACCGCTTCGCTGAGCTTTGTGAGCCGCTTGAACACCGCAGCTCGCCCTCCGGCAACCCGCAATCCATCCACTGACTCACAAGGTTGTCCACCATGACTCCGTTATCGCGCTATGCCACCTGCGCCGGCTATGAAATCCACTACACCGAATGGGGCGCGCCCGATGCCCCGGTGGTGGTGGCCTGGCACGGCCTGGCCCGCACCGGCCGCGACATGGACGAGCTGGCCGCCCATCTGGCGCCACGCTTTCGCGTGATCTGCCCCGACACCATCGGCCGGGGCCTGAGCCAGTGGGCGCGCGAGCCAGCAGAGGAATACCAGCTGCGCTTTTATGCGCGCATCGCCGCTGGGCTGTTCGATGCGCTGGGCATAGAACAGGCGCACTGGGTGGGCACCTCCATGGGCGGCGCCATCGGCACGGTGTGCGCGTCGGGCCTGTTCGAGCCGGGGCTCAAGGGCCGCATCCGCAGCCTGCTGCTCAACGACAACGCACCGCGCCTGGCCGACGATGCGCTCGGGCGCATCAAGGCCTATGCGGGCCAGCCGCCCGCGTTCGATACGGTGGCCGAGCTCGAGGCCTTCTTCCGCCAGGTCTACCAGCCCTATGGCTGGCTCAGCGATGCGCAGTGGCGCCGCCTGACCGAGACCAGCACCCGCCGCCTGCCCGACGGCCGGGTGACCCCACACTACGACCCGGCCATGGTGCAGCAGTTCACCCACCATGCCAACGACTACCTGATCTGGGACCACTACGACGCGCTGGACATCCCCGTGCTGTGCCTGCGCGGCGAAGACTCCGACCTGGTGCTGCGCGAGACCACCATCGAGATGCTCACCCGCGGCCCCGGCGCGCGCGGCCAGGCCCGCGTGATCGAGGTGCCCGGTTGCGGCCATGCCCCGGCCCTGAATGTGCCCGAGCACTATGCGCTGGTGGAACGGTTCTTCGTGCATGGTGTGCAGGAGCCCGGGGCTGCAGAGGCTGCGCTGGTGCGCACGGCGGGTGGGCCTGCGGCCAGCGCGCTGCCGCGCTCGCAGTACCGGGCACCCACCCGGCTGCAATGGCCCTGAGAACGATGGCGTGGCCCTGGTGCATGATGGGGGTATGGGCCTCCCTTTGACATGCTGACAGACCACCTTCGTTCGTTCCCGCAGGGCTTTCGCGCCCTCGTCCTGGGTGCCTCGGGCGGCATCGGCAGTGCCTTCGTGCAGCACCTGCAGGCCGACCCGCGCTGTGCGCTGGTGGTCGGGCTGGGAAGAAGCACGGTGCCACCCATCGATTTCGAGCACGAAGCCACGGTGTCCGAGGCGGCGGCAGCGCTGGCGCCGCAGGGCCCGTTTCATCTCATCATCGTCGCCACCGGCGTGCTGCACGGCCCCGAGGGCATGCCCGAAAAGCGCCTGGGCCAGCTCAACTATGCGCAGATGCAGGCCTGCTTGCGCACCAACGCCATGGGCCCGGCGCTGGTCATGGCGCACTTTGCGCCGCTGCTGGCCAAGGACCGCAGCGTGCTGGCGGTGTTGTCGGCCAAGGTGGGCAGCATTGGCGACAACCGCCTGGGCGGCTGGTACAGCTACCGGGCCTCGAAAGCGGCGCTGAACATGTTCCTCAAGACCGCGGCCATCGAAGTGCAGCGCGGCAACCCACAGGCCGTGCTGGTGGCACTGCACCCGGGCACCGTGGACTCGGACCTGTCGGCCCCGTTTCGCGGCGCCGAGATCGGCCGGCCGGCGGCGGACGCGGCGGCCGACATGCTGCGTGTGATCGATGGGCTCACGCCCGAATGCACGGGTGGTTTCTACGCATACAGCGGGCAGCCATTGCCCTGGTAAGGCCACCCCGCAAGGGATATTTGCGGTGTTCGCCTACACAGAGTTCGGTACAGGCAGTACACCATGCGAAAGCTTTTTGTCCTCGCTGTTTCTCTGTTCTGCAAAGCCGATGCGTACCCAATCCGAAACCTTCAAATTCACCCGCGCTCGCAAGGTGGCCCATGGAAGATTCGCCCATGCCAACACGGATGCCATCGGGGTACTGCAGTTCTGGACGGCGCTGGGCGCAGGACGGTCGGGGGAAATACTGTCTGAGCCGGGCGACGAGTGCCTGGTGGCCCGCGTCACCTACCCGCTGCAGCAGGGCATGCTGGCCACCAGCGAACTGCACCAGTGCTGTGTGGCCCGCGGGATCACGCGCGAATCGGTAGAGGATTAGCCCTTGCATTGCAGCGCTGAAAGGCGCTGCACGGCAGCAGGGTCAGTGCCTCCCCGCTGTCTTCGCACAGGGCGCGCCCATCAGCCGCCAAATACATTGATCGGCGTTGGCGCCAAATGCTCCCGGAGCTTCTGTTCTGCGGTGTAGAGCGCTTCGGGGTAGCTCGCCCAGGCACGGCGCACGGTGAGCACGGGTGAGCCGTCCTCCTCGAAGATGAAAACCCGCTCCGGCACATTCGAGGGCGCAGCCAGCGCCAGCGGTCGGACCAGGTAGGTCGATCCGTCGATTTGGAGATTGGGTGGCCAGGGGAGACCGATCGCAGGCATGGTGTGATGGGGTGTAACTGATTGAACGATGCCCCATCCTACCCACGCCAACACCCAATCCAGCGGTTCCCGGCGCAACACGAGCGGATGTCCTACGTGGACAACACGGCTGGGCCATCGCGTGGGTGGAACAATGGTCCCAGTCCCTCTGCAGGAGCGCTCCGATGCAACCCACCATCACCGCCTTCGAACGTTCGCCCGACCGCGGCCGGGGTCTGGCGCGCGACATGCGCGTGCGCTGGGCGCTGGAGGAAGTGGGGCAACCCTACGGTGTGCGCCTCGTGTCCTTTGCAGCGATGAAGGCGCCCGCGCACCGGGCGCTCCATCCGTTCGGGCAGATACCCACCTATGAGCAAGACGGCCTGGCGCTGTTCGAGACCGGCGCCATCGTGCTGCACATTGCGCAGAGCCATGCAGGCCTGCTGCCGGCCGAAGCCCACGCGCGCTCGCGCGCCATCATGTGGATGTTCGCGGCGCTCAATACGCTGGAGCCGCCCATCGTCGAGTGGGGCGCCGCGCGGATCCTTGAGCACGACAAGCCCTGGTATGCGCAGCGCCAGCCCATGCTCGAAGACCGCGCGCGTACCCGGCTGGCCGAGCTTGCGCAGAGGCTGGGCGAGGCCGACTGGCTCGACGGTGAAACCTTCAGTGCCGGCGACCTGCTGATGGTGACGGTGCTGCGCCGCCTGGGCGATGCGTCGCCACTGCTGCAGGAACAGCCCAGTCTGTTGGCCTACATCGCCCGCGGTGAGGCGCGGCCGGCCTACCAGCGCGCATTTGCGGACCAGCTGGCCGTGTTCACGGCAAGCGCGAAAGCCGGGTGACTCAGCGCCGAAACCGCTCGCCGTTGAAGTAAGACAGCTCCACGAAGTCCGTGCCGTTGTGGTCCTGCGGGCCATAGCGCAACTCGAAGCCGCCCATGTCGTAGGGGCGCATGGTGTGCAGGGCCTCGATGAGCTTTTCGCGCGATGCGGTGCGGCCCGCGCGGCGCAGGGCCTCGATCATCAGGCGCGCGCTCAGGTAGCCCTCCAGCGACGAATAGCCCGGCTCGGCACTGGCCGCGCTGGCCTTGAGCGCATCGCGGTAGGCCTTGACGATGGGCTTGGCCACGTTGTCGGGGTTGGGCGCCACCTGGGCCACGGTGATGCCGCGCGCGGACTCGCCCAGCGCCGCCAGCAGCGGGCGCGAACCCAGGAACGAGATCGAGAACGCAGGCGCCTTCACGCGCAGGCGCAGAGCCTTGTAGAACGGTATGCCCACTGCGCCCACGGCCAGCGAGATCAAGGCCGTGGGCTGCCAGGCCGTGATCTCGTCCACCGTGCGAGCCACGCCTTCCTCGGTCTCGGGCAACAGAAAGGCCTTCCAGTCCTTGTTGTTGTGCGCCTTGGCCGCCGCATCGAAGGCCGCCAGCGTGGCCTTGCCAAAGGGGTTGTCGATGTAGGCCACAGCACACTTGGTGAAGCCCGTGGAACCCAGTTGCTGCACGATCTTGTGGAGCTCCTGCGAATAGCTTGCGCGCGCATGGAACACCAGGGGGTTGAACGGCCGCAGCGCGTCCGACCCCGTTGCCGGCGCGATCACCGGCACCTTGGCCGCCATGGCCACGGGCAGCGCGCCCATCACGCTGGTGGTGCCGCCGCAGGACAGCAGGGCGAAGACCTTGTCCTCCTCCAACAGCTTCTTCGCGTTGGCTCCGGCCTTGGCCGGGTCGCCGCCATCGTCGGTGCTGGTGAACTGCAGGCGCCGCCCGTCGATGCCGCCGCGCTCGTTGACCTCCTGGAAGGCCGCTGCGATGCCCTTGTTCATCTCCACGAACGGGAAGGCCAGCGGGCCCGTGAGCGCGGCCGTCTGGCCTATGCGCCAGGGCTCGGTCTGCTGTGCCAGTGCCCAGCCGGGCAGGGCGACAGCGGTGGCCGCTGCTGACGACAGCACCCGGCGGCGCGTGAGGGCAGGCGCGAGGGGCGTGGAGAAGGGGTGCATCGGCGTGTCTCCTGTTGTAGTGCTGCGCCCTTCCATCGCTGCACGCAGGGTGCGCGCAATGGACCGGCGGCGCAGCCAGTATCGAGCGCGCATGCACCACAATGGGTCGGGGAAAACACTGCAGGAGGCGGCTGGAGCGTCACGTTGGTGACTCCGATTGGCCCTTTGTCACACGGTGGACACGGGTGTACCTGGCAGGGTCTGGCTTCAGTCGCGCCGTGGTCTGCGCCCCGCGCGCCCCACCCGCGTATGCCCCGCACTCTGGCACGCACGCCGGTAGGCGCGCAGAGTCTGCTCAGCGCGGCTGAGCACGGTCTGGGTCACATCACCGGCGGCATCGGCCGCCAGCACGGCACCTGGCGCCATGCCCGATGCCTCACCCGTCAGCAGGGCAATGCCCTCGCTCACATGCTGCACCGTATCGACGTGGAACAGGCCGCGCTCCACTGCGTCGAGGATGGGGCGCGACAGCATCAGGTGGCGCTGGTTGCGCGCGGGGATGAGCACGCCCTGGGTGCCGTCGAGCCCTGCCGCGGCGCAGGCCTGGAACCAGCCTTCGATCTTTTCATTGATGCCGCCCACGGGCAGCACCTCGCCGTGCTGGTTCAGCGCACCCGTCACCGCAATGCCCTGGCGCAGCGGCAGGCCCGACAGGCTGGACAGCAGCGCGTACAGCTCGGCGCAGGAGGCGGAGTCACCCTCCACGCCGCTGTACTCCTGCTCGAACACGATGGAGGCATTGAGCGCGAGCGGCGCCACATGGCTGAACAGGGCCGTGAGGTAGCCGTGCAGGATGAGCACGCCCTTGTCGTGGATGGGGCCGGACATGTGGACCTCGCGGTCGATGTTGAGTAGCCCCTCCTGCCCGGCGAAGCTGCGCGCCGTGATACGCACGGGAAAGCCGAAACGGTAGTCGCCCAGGTCGATCTGCGACAGGGCGTTGACCTGGCCCACGGCCGCACCGTGCAGGGTGATGAGGCACTCGCCCTCGACCAGGGTCTGGTGCAGTTCTTCCTCGGTCTGGTTGTGGCGCAGGCGCTGGGCGGCGAGAGCTGCCTGTACGTCGGCGGCCTGCACCAGGGCCGTGGCATCGGCAGGGCTGCGCATGCGGCACTGGGCAGCGCTCTCGATCACCAGCGCCTCGGCCTGGGCGAAGCGGGCGCTCTGGCGGCCCTGGTCGTCGGCCTCGCGGTGGCTTTGCTCGATCAGCAGGGCCACGGCCTCGGGGCCGAAGTGCGGCAGGCCGCGCTGCGCGCAGCAGTGCGCCACGAAGATGGCGGTGGCGCGGTGCGATGCCGGGGTGGCGATGAAACGGTCGGCAAAGTCGACCTTCACGCGAAAGCGCCGTGCGGCTTCGGGGTCGCTGTCCTGCAGGGCGTAGAACTCGTCCACCGAGCCGATGAGCACGATTTTCACGTCCACATCCACCGGCTCGGGCTGCAAGCCTGCGCCACCGCCGGGGCCTGGGCCGTCGGCACTCGCCTCGCCAGTGATCTGCAGCCGGCGGCTGCGCAAAAAGCGGCGCACGCGTGGCCACAGGCCCTCTTCGGCGGCCAGATCGTGCAGGTGCAGCAGGATGAAGCCGCCATGCGCGCGCAGCAGGCTGCCGGCGTGGATGGCCGATACGTCGGCCTGCCCGGGGTCGGCGTCGTCGGCATTGGCGCCGTGGTCGATGCTGCCCATCAGGCTGCGCAGTTGCGGGTTGTCCTCGACGATCACGGGGGCGCCGGTGCGCCCGCCGTTGTCCACCGCCAGGTTCACGCGGCAGCGGGCGAGCAGCGCATCCAGGTCGTCGCGGCGGTCGGCTTCGGCATCGGCCTCGTTGTCGCCGTAGTAGGGTTCCAGCAGGTCGATGCTGCCGAGCAAGGCGCGCTCTACCTGGTCCAGCCACTGCGCAAGGCGCCCGGCGTGCGGCACCTGCTGGCCGGCGATGCCGCGTGCGGGCTGCAGCGCCTGCTGCACCAGCGGCGTGATCACCGTGCGGCGCAGGGCGTCCAGGGCGGCGTCGCGCTCGCGCTCCAGCGGGCGCATGGCCTGGGCAAAGCGCTCGATCTCGCTGCGCAGCGCGTCCTCGTCGCGTTCGATGGCGGCGCGGCGCTCGGGCGGCTGCACGCGCGCCTCCGCGTCGGACAGGGGCTGGCCCCTCGGGCCCAGGGGGGTGACCAGCATCTGGCCATTGTCGCGCACCAGGCGCAACTGGCGCGCGAGCGCAAACGCGTCGAGCGCGGCCAGCGCCTCGCGCTCCTGCACCTGCCAGCGCTGCTCGATGCGCGCCGCATCGGCCAGGAAGGCGGGGCCTGCCAGGTGCTGGGGCACTTCGGCCTCCAGCCGCGTGCCCATGTCGGCCAGGGCCTGGCGCAGCAGGCGGCCCTGGCCCGCAGGCAGGCGCAGTGCGCGCGGGCGCTCCGGTGCATCGAAGTCGTGCAGGTAGCACAGGTCGGGCGGCACGGGGCGCCGCGCGGCCTCGGCCAGCATGGCCTGGTGCAGCAGCGATGCACGGCCGCTGCCCACGTCGCCCAGCACGAAGAGGTGGTAGTCGGGCTGCTGCATGGCCAGGCCAAAACGGGCGGCGGCCTCGGCGCGCTCCTGGCCGATCCAGGGCAGGGGCAAGCCCGTGAGCTCGGCCGTGCTGGCAAAGCCGAGCGTGGTGGGGTCGACGGTCAGCCGCAGTTGGTGTGCAGAAAGGGCGCGGGCGGATGCGGGCATGGAAAACAATTCAGGGGAGCGGTGCGGGGGAAATGGGGAGGTGGGGAAGATTGGGCGGGCGGGGACCGTACCGGTCAGCGACCTGCTGGGGTGGGGCCTTGGGGCGCGCCGCCCGCCAGTGCGCGCTCGCGCGCATCGGCCTGTGTGGCGGCATCCTCCACCTGCGTGGGCCAGCCCGCCAGGTGCTGCTGCGCCACGCGGCTCAGGGCGGTGATCCAGTGGCTGCTGTCGTTCAGGCAGGGGATGTAGTGGAACTCCTGTCCACCCGCATGCAAAAAGGCCTCGCGCACCTCCATGTTGATCTCTTCCAGGGTCTCCAGGCAGTCGCTGGTGAAGCCGGGGCAGACCACGTCCACCCGGCGCGTACCGGCCTTGCCCAGGGCCTCGATGGTGGGCTGGGTGTAGGGCTCCAGCCACTTGGCCTTGCCAAAGCGCGACTGGAAGGTGAGCACATAGCGTTCGCGGCGCAGGCCCAGGCGCTCGGCCAGCATGCGGCCGGTCTTCAGGCTCTCGCAGTGGTAGGGGTCGCCCAGCGTAAGGGTGCGCTCGGGCACGCCGTGGAAGCTCATCACCAGCTTGTCGGGCTGGCCGTTCACCTTCCAGTGCGCCTCGATGCTGCGGGCCAGCGCGTCGATGTAGCCGGGATGGTCGTGGTAGCGGTTCACGAAGCGCAGCTCGGGCACATGGCGTGTGCGCGCGGCCCAGGCGTACACCGCGTCGAACACGCTGGCCGTGGTGGTGCCCGAATACTGCGGGTACAGCGGCAGGATGAGGATGCGCGTGGCGCCCTCGGCCTTGAGGGCATTGAGCTGGCTGGCGATGGACGGGTTGCCGTAGCGCATGGCATGGCGCACCAGCACCTGGTGGCCGGCCTCGCCCAGCCAGCCGCGCAGCAGCGTGGCCTGCTTCGCTGTCCACACCGCCAGGGGCGAGCCCTCGGGCGTCCACACACTGGCGTACTTGGCGGCCGACTTGGCGGGGCGGGTGCGCAGGATGATGCCGTGCAGGATGGGCAGCCATGCCAGCTTGGGGATCTCCACCACGCGGTGGTCCGCCAGGAACTGCGCCAGGTAGCGGCGCACGGCCGGCGCCGTGGCCTCGTCGGGCGTGCCCAGGTTGCACAGCAGGATGGCGGTTCGTTCGGGCTGGCCGTGGGTGAAAGGGGGTTCGGGTTGAAAACGCATGCGGCATTGTGGCCCAGGCATTCACCAGCCATCTCCTGGAGGGAGAAGGGGGCTCCGGGAAACCCCTCATGCGCAAATGAAACCGGTTTCATAAACTCCTGCCATGCCACCTGACAGGCTTTTGCCGTGAACTACCAATTCCAGTTCGAATCCGTTTTTGCCGCCTGGCCCCTGCTGCTCAAGGGCACCTGGATCACTGTGCAGCTGTCGCTCACCGCGACGGTGCTGGGGCTGGTGGTGGCCATCGCCTGTGCCTGGGGCAAGACATCCGGGCCTGCCTGGGTGCGATTTGTGGTGAATGCCTATATCGAGCTGATCCGCAACACGCCCTTCATCGTGCAGCTGTTCTTCTTTTTCTTTGCCCTGCCGTCCATCGGCCTGCGCTGGTCGCCCTATACGGCGGCATTGACCGCGATGGTGGTGAACCTGGGGGCCTACGCGGCAGAGATCGTGCGGGCGGGCATCGAGTCCATCCCCAAGGGGCAGATCGAGGCTGGCCGGGCGCTGAACCTCAAGCCCTGGGAGATCTTTCGCTTCGTCGTGCTCAAGCCGGCGCTCAAGGCCATCTACCCGGCGCTCACCAGCCAGTTCATCCTGCTGATGCTCAGTTCGGCCGTGGTCTCGGTGATCTCGGCCGACGACCTGACCTCGGTGGCGGCCAACCTGCAGTCGCAGACCTTTCGCAGTTTCGAGATCTACATCGTCGTGGCAGCCATCTATCTGCTGCTGGCCGTGTCGTTCTCCGGGCTGTTCAAGCTGATCTATCAGCGCACGCTCAACTACCCCGACCGTCGCTGAGGACCGGCCATGCGCACCTTTGGAGTTTCCGAGTTCTGGTTCATCGTGCAGGCCGCCCAGTGGACGCTGGCGCTGTCGGCCATGGCCTTCGTGGGCGGCTCGCTGCTGGGCCTGGTGGTGGCGCTGGCGCGCACGTCCGAGAACACTGCCGCGCGCTGGGCCGCCACCCTGTTCATCCAGGTGTTCCAGGGCACGCCGCTGCTGCTGCAGCTGTTTTTGATCTTCTTCGGCGCCCCGGTGCTGGGGCTGGACATCAACCCCTGGCTGGCCGCCGGCATTGCGCTGGTGCTCAACAGCGCGGCCTTCCTGGGCGAGATCTGGCGCGGCTGCATCGAGGCCATTCCGCGCGGGCAGTGGGAGGCAGCGCAGGCGCTGAACCTGAACTACCTCTCGCGCATGCGCTTCGTGGTGCTGCCCCAGGCCTTCAAGATCGCGCTGCCGCCGACCGTGGGCTATGTGGTGCAGATCATCAAGGGCACCTCGCTGGCCGCCATCATCGGTTTCACCGAGATCACGCGGGCGGGCCAGATCATCAACAACGCCACCTTCCAGCCCTTGCACGTGTTCACCACTGTGGCGGCGCTGTACTTCGTTATCTGCTGGCCGCTGTCGCTGCTGGCCGCGCGCATGGAGCGCAAGCGCGCCCGGGTGCTGGCGCGATGAATCCTTCTTTTCCCGAGCGTGCATTCCATACCAACCACACAGGAGACATGAGATGACCTTTTCGCACTATCGCCGCACCACCACTGCTGCCCTGGCCGCCCTGGGCCTGGGCGCCGCGCTCACCGCCTTCGCCCCGCTGGCGTCCGCGCAGAGCACGGCCGACATCAAGAAGAAGGGCGAGATCACCATCGGCATGCTGGTGGACTTTCCGCCCTATGGCACGACCAACGCGCAGAACCAACCCGATGGCTACGATGCCGACGTCGCCAAGCTGCTGGCCAAGGACCTGGGCGTCAAGGTCAACATCGTCCCTGTCACCGGCCCCAACCGCATTCCCTTCTTGCTGACCAACAAGGTCGATGTGCTGGTGGCCTCGCTGGCCATCACGCCCGAGCGCGCCAAGCAGGTGCAGTTCTCGCAGCCCTATGCGGCCGCAACCATCGTGCTGTACGGCAAGACGGGCAGCACCATCAAGAGCGCGGCCGACCTCAAGGGCGTGCGCGTGGGCGTGGCCCGCGCCAGCACGCAGGACGTGGCGGTCACCAAGGCTGCACCCGAGGGCACCGAGATCCGCCGCTTCGACGACGACGCATCGGCCATGCAGGCGCTGATCTCGGGCCAGGTGGACGCCATCGGCTGCTCGGTCACCGTGGCGGCGCAGATCGCCAAGCGCGTGCCCGCCAACACCTTCGAGAACAAGTTCAACCTGCTGCAGCAGGCCATGGGCATTGCCATGCGGCCTGGCCAGGACGAGCTGCACAAGGCCATGGACGAGTTCGTGGCGCGCAACACGGCCAATGGCGAGCTCAACAAGCTCTACCGCAAGTGGCTCGAAACCGACCTGCCCAAGCTGCAGTAAGAGCGGCCAACAAAACTCTTCTGGCGTCGTTGCCGCGTCTTGTCGTACTACCCGTACTGCCTGCGACGCAGCGCCTAGCCAGAACCGCTTCGCTCAATTTTGTTATCCGCTCCAAATACCAGTACGCCGGAGACCCATTCCCATGACGGACGCAGTCACGAGCACCCCCGGCACGCAGCCGATCATCCGCATGGAAGGGGTCAACAAATGGTTCGATACCTTTCAGGTGCTGGCCGACATCGACCTGTCGGTGCGCGCCGGCGAGCGCATCGTGATCTGCGGCCCGTCGGGTTCGGGAAAGTCCACCCTGATCCGCTGCATCAACCGCCTGGAGGCGGTGCAGAAGGGCCGCATCGAAGTGGACGGCATCGATCTGACGGCCGGCGGCAAGAACGTGGATGCCGTGCGTGCCGAGGTGGGCATGGTGTTCCAGCAGTTCAACCTGTTTCCGCACCTGACCATTCTGGAGAACTGCACCCTGGCACCGATGCGCTCGCGCGGCATGGGCCGGGCCGAGGCCGAGGAGGTGGCGATGAAGTACCTCACGCGCGTGCGCATTCCCGAGCAGGCGCACAAGCACCCGAGCCAGCTGTCGGGTGGGCAGCAGCAGCGCGTGGCCATTGCGCGGGCGCTGTGCATGGCGCCCAAGGTGATGTTGTTCGACGAACCCACCTCGGCCCTGGACCCCGAAATGGTCAAGGAAGTGCTCGACACCATGATCGGCCTGGCCGAGGACGGCATGACCATGCTGTGCGTGACCCACGAGATGGGCTTTGCCCGCAGCGTGGCCGACCGGGTGATCTTCATGGCCGACGGCAAGATTCTTGAGCAGGCGCCGCCGGCCGAGTTCTTTGGCCAGCCCCGGCACGAGAAGACCCGCCAGTTCCTGGGCCAGATACTCTCTTCCCATCACGCGCATTGAGCTGCGGTGGGTGTACGCACTGCGCCGCAGCGCCTCTGGGCGCGCGGGCATGAAACATGAAATGCAGCCAATGAAGGTACTTATTTCCCTCTCTTCCTTCGGCGCGGCCGAAGTGGGGCGCCACGGGCAGCTGTGGTGTACCGAACTGGCCCGCGAGGCGGGCGCCGACGGCGTGGAGGTGCGCGGCGAAATGCTGCGCGACGCCGCGGCCGAGCTGCCAGCGCTGGCGGGCAAGGCAGCGGTGTACTCCAGCCCCGAAGGGCTGTGGGCGATGGACGGTGCGCTGGACGAAGCCGCGCTGGCCCGTGGCATGGCGGCCGCGCGCACCCTGGGCGCGCCGCGCCTGAAGATGGCCATCGGCGGCTTTGGCACGGGCTCGCACGGCTCGCTGGTGCGCCTCAAGGACCTGCTCGCACAGGCGCCGGCCGAACTCGTGATCGAGAACGACCAAACCGCCACGGCCGGCACGCTGGCGGCCATGGAGGCCTTCTTCGTGGCGCAGGAGCGCGCGGGGCTGGACCTGGGCATGACCTTCGACATGGGCAACTGGCACTGGCAGGGCGAGTGCCCGCTGCAGGCCGCACAGGCCCTGGCCCACCGCGTGCGCTACGTGCACTGCAAGGGCGTGCAGCGCCTGCCCGGCAAATGGGTGGCGGTGCCGCTGGCCGATTCCATCGCGCCCTGGCGCGCCATCCTGCGGGCGCTGCCTGCGGATGTGCCGCACGCCATCGAGTACCCGCTGGTCGGCGACGACCTGGTGGCCGTGACGCGCGCGCAACTGGCCGTGATCCGCGATGCACGGAGGCAGGCATGAGTGCAGAAACTGCTTTCGATGTGGCGCTGTTCGGCGAGGCCATGCTGCTGCTGGTGGCCAACGAACCCGGGCCGCTGGAGCATGCCACGGGCTTCCACAAGCGCACGGCAGGGGCCGAGACCAACGTGGCCATCGGCCTGGCGCGCCTGGGCCTGAAGGTTGGCTGGGCGAGCCGCCTGGGCACCGATTCCATGGGCCGCTCGCTGCTGGGCACCATGCAGGCCGAGGGCATCGATTGCTCGCACGTGACCTGTGATACCACGCAGCGCACGGGTTTCCAGTTCAAGGAGCGCGTGACCGATGGCCGCGACCCGAAGGTCGAATACCACCGCAAGGGCTCGGCCGCGAGCCAGATGGGCCCGGCCGACGTGGACGAACCCTGGCTGCGCAGTGCGCGCCACCTGCATGCCACGGGCGTGTTCGCGGCGATCTCGGAGACCAGCCTGCAGGCGGCACAGCGCACGCTGCAGGTGATGCGCGCCGCGGGCCGCACGATCTCGTTCGACCCCAATCTGCGGCCCACGCTGTGGTCATCGCCCGAGGTGATGCGGCACCAGATCAACGAGCTCTCACGCTTTGCCGACTGGGTGCTGCCGGGCATGGAGGAGGGCGTGTTTCTCACGGGCGAGACCACGCCCGAGGGCGTGGCGGGCTTTTACCGAGCACGCGGAGCCAAACTGGTGGTCGTCAAGCTTGGCGAGCAGGGCGCCTATTTCGACAGTGATGTGGCGGGCACAGGGCATGTCGCCGGCTTCCCCGTGGCCGAGGTGGTGGACACCGTGGGTGCGGGCGACGGCTTTGCCGTGGGCGTCATCAGCGCGCTGCTGCAGGGCCGCAGCGTGCCCGATGCGGTGCGCCGCGGCGCCTGGATCGGCGCCCGGGCCGTGCAGGTGCTGGGCGATACCGAAGGGCTGCCCACGCGCCAGGAGCTGGAGCAGGCCGGCCTATGAGCCGCAAGAACGTGCTGGTGTACCGCGCCCTGCCGCCGGACCAGTTGGCCCGCCTGCAGGCGGTGCACGAGGTGACCGTGGCCGACCCGCGCCAGCCGGCGCAGCGCGCTGCGTTCGACGCCGCACTGGCCGAGGCCCATGGCCTCATCGGCGCCAGCTTTCCCATCAGCGCCGAGCTGCTGGCGCGTGCGCCGCAGCTGCAGGCCATCTCCAGCATCTCGGTGGGGGTGGACAACTACCCGCTGCAGGCCTTGCAATCGCGCGGCATCGTGCTGTGCCATACGCCCGGTGTGCTCGACGAGACCGTGGCCGATGCGGTGTTTGCGTTGCTCATGGCCACCTGCCGCCGGGTGGTGGAGCTTTCGCAGATGGTGCGCGAGGGGCGCTGGGACCGCAGCATCGGCGAAGACCTGTTCGGCCACGACGTGCATGGCAAGACACTGGGCCTGCTGGGCTTTGGCCGCATCGGCCAGGCCGTGGCGCGCCGGGCCGCACTGGGTTTTGGCATGCCGGTGCTGTACCACGCGCGCCGCCCGGTGGACCTGGCGCTGCAGGCGCCCGCGCTGCTGGGCCGGGCCGAGCATGTGCCGCTCGATGGCCTGCTGGCGCGCGCGGACATCGTGGTGGCCCTGCTGCCGCTGTCGGACAGCACGCGCGGGCTGGTGGACGCCCGGGCCTTCGCGGCCATGAAGCCCGGTGCCATCTTCATCAACGGCGGGCGCGGCGCCACGGTGGTCGAAGACGACCTGCTGGCGGCGCTGGACCAGGGCACGCTGCGTGCGGCCGGGCTCGATGTGTTCGCCACCGAGCCCCTGCCGCTGGAGTCGCCGCTGCGCACCCACCCGCGCGTGACGCCGCTGCCGCACATCGGGTCGGCCACGCATGGCACGCGCCATGCGATGGCCCGGCTGGCGACGACGAACCTGCTGCAGGCGCTGGCCGGCGAAAAGCCCACCGCGGTGTACGGGACAATCGGCGCATGAACAGCACCAAGCCGCGCGCACCCACCGCCAAGGCGCCTGCCAACGCCCCTGTCGATACGGCTGGCCGTGACCGGCCCACCATTGCCGACGTGGCGGCTGCGGCCGGCGTGTCCAAGGCCACCGTGTCGCGTTTCTTCAACCACCGCGAGCGCCTGCTCAGCCCCGATATCGCCGCCCGGGTCGAGGCCGCTATCGCCCAGCTCGGCTATGTGCCCAGCCCCATGGCCCAGGCCCTGAGCCATGGGCGCTCGCGGCTGATCGGTCTGGTGGTGGCCGACATCACCAACCCCTTCTCGGTGGCGGTGCTGCGCGGGGCCGAGGAGGCCTGCCAGGAGGCCGGCTACCTGGTGATGCTGTTCAACCTGGGCAATGACCGCCAGCGCGAGCGCAGCGCCATCGATGCATTGGCCAGCTACCAGGTGGACGGCTTCATCCTCAACACCCAGGGGCAGGACGAGGGCCATGCCGAGCTCAGCTCTTTGCATGGCCGACCCGCCGTGCTGGTGGACCGCCGGCATACCGGCCTGGAGGCCGACTTCGTGTCGCTGGACAACCCCGGCGCCATGCGCGCCGCCTGCACGCACCTGATCGATGGGGGCTGGAGCGAGCTGCTGTACGTCACCCAGCCCCTGGCGGGCGTGAGTTCGCGCCTGGAGCGGGCGGCCGCGTTTTCGCAATGCGTCAGCGCGCGCGGGGCTGGTGTGCAGGGTGCGGTGCTGGAGCTGGTCGATGCGTCGGACGAGGTGCTGGATGCCGCCCTGCGGGCGCTTCGGCAAAGAGCTGGGGGCAGGGCGCGTGGCGCTGTCGTTGCGGGCAATTCCGTGGTCACCTTGCGGGTGGCGGCCGCCATGGTGCGGCTGGGCTGGGCCTTTGGCCGCGATATCGGCTTTGCCGGCTTCGACGACCCCGAATGGGCGCCCCTGATCGGGCCGGGTCTGACCACGGTGGCCCAGCCCACCCATGCCATCGGCCGGTGTGCCGCGCAGTGCCTTATCGAACGCATGCAGGGCTTGCAGGCGCCTGCGCGGGAGCGCCTGCTGCCCGGCCAGTTGGTAGTGCGGGGGTCGTCCGTGGCCGCGGTGCGCGGGGCTGGCGACCGGTAAGGGCTTAGCGTTCTGCGCAGCGCTGTCTGCTGACTGCTGCGTTATCCTTCGCGGCGGCCCACTGGCCGCTGCCCGGGCGTCCGGGCCGTGAATTTTTTGGGTGGTTTGCCATGTCTGCTCTCTCCTTGGATATTTCCCGCATCCGCGCCATCAGCATCGACCTGGACGACACGCTGTGGCCCATCTGGCCCACCATCGAGCGGGCCGAGGCCGTGCTGCTGCGGTGGCTCACCGACCATGCACCGGCCACGGCCGCGCTGTTTTCCGACACCCAGGCGCTGCGCGCCATCCGCAACCAGATGGTGACGCTGCGGCCCGACCTGCTGCACGACCTGAGCGCGCTGCGCCGCGAGTCCATCCGCCTGGCGCTCACCCAGGCGGGCGATGAGCCCACCCTGGCCGAGCCCGCGTTCGACCTGTTCTTTGCCGAGCGCCAGCGCGTGGAGCTGTTTGCCGACGCGCACGACACGCTGGCCTTTCTGGCTGCCCGCTACCCGGTGGTGGCTTTGTCCAATGGCAACGCCGACGTGCACCGCATCGGCATCGGCCACTATTTCAAGGCCAGCATCAGCGCCACCGCCTTCGGCATCGCCAAGCCCGATGCGCGCATCTTCCACGCCGCCGCCAGCGCCGTGCAGGTGCAGCCGCACGAGGTGCTGCACGTGGGCGACGATGCCGCGCTGGACGTGCAGGGGGCCCTTGCTGCCGGCATGCAGGCCATCTGGCTCAACACGCCGAACCACCCCTGGGCGCACGACCAGCATGGCGAGCCGCCGCATGCCACGGTGGGCAATCTCACGGCCATCAGTGAGCTGCTGAAGGCTATTCCGGTGGCCGTGGCCCAGCCCTCACGCTGAACGCTGGCGCCGCTGCGGCGGCGTTTTCTTGTCGCAGATCAAGACGCGCCTTGCGGCTGCAGGCGAGACTCGGACCACCATGCGCCCGAAGTCCTGTCCGTACCTGCCGCCCGTGCGCACCATCGGCCTGATGCAGCCGCTGGCCTGGCTGGCACTGGCCTGGCGCGACATGGTGCGCACCGGCTGGCTCAGCTTTGCACACGGCCTGGCGGTGGCGCTGTTCGGTGGCGCTCTGCTGGCGGTTGCGCACCACCGCTTCTGGCTGCTGGCCGGGGCGCTGTCGGGCTTTCTGGTGGTGGCGCCGGTGCTGGCCACCAGCCTGTATGCGCTGAGCCGGGCGCTGGAGCGTGGCGAGCCCGCCAACCTGGCCCTGGTGCGCCGCACCTGGCTTGACTGGCAGCGCAGCCACCCCGCCAGGTGGGGTGGCCACGGCTACTGGTGCCTGGTGCAGTTCGGCCTGCTGCTGGCGCTGGCGGCCACCGGCTGGGTCATCACCTCGGCGGCGCTGATCACGCTGCTGGCGCCCGTGCCCATCCTCACTCCACTGGATTTCATGCACCACGTGGTGCTCGCGCCCGACAGCCGCCTGTTCGCGCTGTGGCTGGCGCTGGGCAGTCTGCTGGCGGCGCCCATCTTCGCCTCCAGCGTGGTGGCCATGCCGCTGCTGCTCGACCGCCGTGCCACGCTGCGCCAGGCCGTGCTGACCAGTTGGCAGGCGGTGCTGGCCAACCCCTTGCCCATGGCCCTGTGGGCGGCGCTGATCCTGGGCTTCACCCTGCTGGGCCTGGCATCGCTGTTGCTCGGGCTGATCGCGGTGATGCCCATGCTGGGCCATGCGAGCTGGCATGCCTACCGCGACCTGGTCGATGCCTCGGGCCTCCCGGAGCGCGATGCTGCCGACACGATGGAGCGGCCATGATCTTCGGCTTCACCGAGGCGCAGATCTCGGGCTTCTTCCTCACCTATGGCATAGGCGCCTTCATCGCCTACATGCTGTTCATCATCGGTCAGCTGGCATGGGAGTCCAAGGCGGGGCGCTTCGGCACCTTCGTGCTGTTCCTGGGGCTGGGCGTGGGCTTCATCGGTTTCATCGCCAAGGTCTTGATCCAGTGGTGGCTGGAGCGGTGAGACCGTTTGCGACAAAGTGGTGATGGTGCGCTTGGCACAACTGGCTCTAACATCCGGGCCATGTCTTCATCCACGACCACCCCACTGCTCACCCGCGCCGAAACCAGCGCCTATACCGAGACATCCACCCACGCCGACGTGATGGCCTATGTGCAGGGCCTGGCGGCGCTGGGCGATCCGCGCCTGCACGTCAGCGATTTCGGTGCCTCGCCCGAAGGGCGGCAACTGCCGCTGCTGGTGCTGTCGGCCCAGGGCCACCACACGCCCGAGGCCGCGCAGGCCAGCGGCCTGCCCGTGGTGCTGATCATCTGCGGCATCCATGCCGGCGAGGTGGAGGGCAAGGAGGGCGTGCTCATGCTGGTGCGCAACCTGCTGCGCGGCGACCATGGCGACGAGCTGCTGACGCGCACCGTCCTGGTGGTGGTGCCGCTGTTCAACCCCGATGGCAATGACCGCATGAGCGCCGACCACCGCCCGCTCGACATCGCCCACCTGCGCGGGCAGGACGGCCCGGCCCTGGTGGGCACGCGCACCAACGCTGCGGGCGTGAACCTCAACCGCGACTACATGCGCCAGCAAGCGCCCGAGATGCGCCTGCTGCAGCAGCGCGTGTGCCAGCCCTGGAACCCGCACCTCACGCTGGACTGCCATGCCACCAACGGCTCCATCCACCGTTTTGCGCTGACCTACGACATCCCCCATACCGAGCACACGGGCCGCGCCGAGCCCGTGGCCTATATGCGCGAGCACATGATGCCCGCCGTGCAGGCCGCAGTGAAGCGCAACGAGGGCCTGGACACCTTCTGGTACGGCAACTTCGTGCGCGACGAGGGCGGCCAGGGCCAGGGCTGGATCACCTACACCCACCACCCGCGCTTCGGCTGCAACTACCGCGGCCTGACCAACCGGCTGGACGTGCTGCTGGAGGCGTACTCGTACATCAGCTACCAGGAGCGCGTGGAGGTGACCTACGCCGTGCTGCGCGAGGCCCTGGTCTACGCCGCCGCCAACGGCAAGGAGATCGTCGACCTGCTTGCCGCCTGCGCCGAGCCGCCCGCGCAGGTCGCCATCCGCTACGCGCTCGAAGCCGTGCCCGATGCCACCGTGGAAGTGCTCACGCGCGAGCCCTACACCCTGACGGGCGCCCCCATCAGCGTGCAGGTGCCGCACTACGCCCACTTCGTGCCCACGGCCACTGTGCAGCGCCCCTGGGCCTACGCCATGCCCCAGGCCGTGGCCGACTGGCTGCAAGGCCATGGCTTGCAGACCACGCCCGTGGCGGCCGGCACCTTGCTGGAAGTGGAAGTGCCCGTGATGCAGCACCCAGTGGCCGAGCCCGGACCCGCCATCCTCGAAGCCCAGGCCAGTACCCATTGGCAGGCCAGCCACCAGCGCACGCAACGTGCCCTGCCCGAAGGCTGGTGCGTGGTGCCCACCGGCCAGCGCTACGGCGCCATCGCGGTGGTGGCCTGCGAGGCCGAGAGCGACGATGGCGTGGTAGCCAATGGCATCGTGGCCGAGCCGGTGGCGGGCGAAGAATTGACCGTGTGGCGGGTGCTCACGGCGGTCTGAGGCGCACTGCGGAGAAGCAATCGGCCGATTTTGTTGATTTTAGCGATTTGTACTAATTATTGGTTTTGACTAAAATAAACTAAATGGACCTTTTTCACCGCCCCGCACTGGCCGAACAGATGGCCAAGCAGTTGCTGGAGCCCGGCCTCCTCGACCAGGGGCTGCGCTCGGGCCTGTTCCTGTCGGGCCTGCGGCGCACCGGCAAGACGACCTTTCTGCGCCAGGACCTGATCCCCGCGCTGGAGGCCAAAGGCGCCATCGTGATCTATGTCGACCTGTGGGCCGACACCAAGGCCGACCCGGCCACCCTGGTGCACGCGGCCATACGGCGTGCGCTGGCCGACCTGCAGACACCGGCTTCGGGCGTGCTGGGCCGCCTGGCGCGCCTCAAGGGGGTGGACGTGGGGGCGGCGGGCTTCAAGTTCGGCTTTCAGCTCAACGAGGTGGGGGCCAAGGGCGGGGTCACGCTGGCGCAGGCGCTCACGGAGGTGATCGAGCTGGCCCGCACCGACCTGGTCCTGATCGTCGACGAAGTGCAGCAGGCGCTGGCCGGCGACGATGGCGCGCAGATGCTGCTGGCCATCAAGGCCGCACGCGATGCGATCAACCCACGGCCTGATACACCCGGGCATTTCCTCTTCATCGGCACGGGCTCGCACCGCGCCCAGGTGGTGGGCATGACGCTGCAGGGCAAGCACGCCTTTGCCGGTGCCACCTCGGTGGAATACCCCACGCTCGATGGCGACTACGTGGCTTATGTGCTGCAGGGCATTGCCGAGGAGGGCGCCCCCGTGCTGCCCAGCCTGCCCGTGGCCACGGCAGCCTTCAACCTGCTGGGCCGCCGGCCCGAAGAACTGATCCGCGCCCTGCGCCAGCTGCAGCGCGAAGACCCCACCGAGGCCGACCGCCTGCTGCCAGTGATCGCCTCCACCCTCAAGGGCGCGGCCGCCGATGTGGAGCTGCGCAAGCTCGAAGACCTGGGTGTGCTCGCCGGCGCGATCTTCGACCGCGTGGCGCGCGTGGAGGGGGACGCGACCGGCCTCTTCACTGCCGACGCCCTGGCCGACTATGCGTCCACCGTGGGCCGTGAGGTCACGGCCGACCAGGTGCAGCGCGTGTCGGAAGAACTGCGCGACGCCAACCTCATCGTGCGCAAGGGCCATGGCACCTATGCGGTGACGGACCCCTTTGTGCAGCAGGCGTGGCGCGAGCGCAGGATGCTGGCGGTTTTGCCGCCCCGTCCTGCTGACAGTGGTCAGAACTGAGTGCTGGAGGCGTGGGATGGTCATGAAACAAGCTGACCTGATCGCCAGGATGCACGCCGAAGGCCACACCATCGTGGAAACCATAAAGGCAGTGCGAAAGGAATTCGACCTGTCACTGGGAGAGGCCAAGTCCCAGGTGTCGAACCACCCCGCATGGGCGAAGGTCGTGAAGGCCGCACAACCTTTGCATGACGCTCTACAGAACCTGGCGGATCGTGGCGCATTCAACGCCTCCAGCCTGGCTGAAATGGAGATTCGCCGAATCCCCTGGAGCACGCTGAGGCAGGCAGGGGGTACTGCAGAGCAGGTGCCCCATGCATTGATGGATCTGTTGAGTGCTCCTACCCCGGAGCTTGCGACCAATGCCTATTGGAGGCTGGAGAACCACGTGGTTGTCCAGGGACAGCTTCACCAGGCAGCCGAGCCGGTGGTGTCTGTTCTGGTTGCGGCACTGATGGAAGACCAACCGCGGCATGTAAGACTTGGCGTGCTTGAACTGCTCTTCCAGATCTTGGCGGGCTCGGCGCATGAGAGTGAAATCGCACTGGGCAACGAAGGCATCGACAATGCTTGCCGGCACAGAGCCAGGGAGGGCATGTGGCTTCTGTACAAAGAATTAATGCATGGCGAGCGTGATGCAGCCAGGGAAGTCATTGAGTTGATCGAACCCGATAGTGCTCGGTTCAATGCCTTTTCAGCTAGTTCAAGCGCCTAAATTGCATGGATGCGGTGACTGTTCCGCACGCATGAAAAGGGGTCTCAATCGTGGAACACAGCACGTTCTATTTTGTCTTTATTTTTCTACCAATCGGCTTCGTTGTTCTGGCATTGGTTCGCAAAAGCTTGGTTTGGTATCGATGGATCTCCACGGTGTTGTTCTTGCTATTTCTGTTGCTCAGCACCATAGGCTTCGATGCGTTAATGCGTGGCGCGGGCATGCAGGCTGAGCAAAGCAACGGCTCCCCCGAGGCCTTCTCGCTTGCGTTCACCAGTCTCTACGACTCGATGACGCGAATGAGCCGGGCACTTACGGTGTGGGGAATCTGCCTGTGGGTACTCACCATTACATGGCCTGAGAAGGTCAAACCCGATTCTTGAGTTTTGCCGTGGGAGCTGCTCAGTATTTCAACTTCGGGTACCAATCCGCAGGCCGTCCCCCAGGCGTCAAGTCCAGCACCGACCATAGCGCCGCAATGTCCGGCGCATCGCGCGGGTCCTGGCCCGGGTCGGCCATCTCCTGGGTCATCTCGCTGGCCCAGAACAGGCGTACCTGGTCGCCGTCGCGTTGAAATACAACCAGCGCCGGGTACTCGCTGCCATCGTCCATCAGGATGCCCAGGTCCTTGGCATAGTCGTCCCCCACGGTCTGCACGAAGTTCAGGTCGCGCCAGCCGCGCTCCTGGGCAAAGGCGTACTGGCGTTCCACGGGCGAGCGGCCCAGGATCTTGAGGGCCACGCGCTGCTTGATGTCGGCCGCGTTGCCTTCGACCGAACCGAGCCAGTTGGTGCACATGGGGCAGGGGCGCTGGCGCTGGGGGCCGTACATCCAGAAATACGTCACCAGCGTGTCCTTGTCGCCGAACAGGTCGATGAGGCTGGCATCGAAGCCCTGCTCGTCCTTGAAGCGGTAGTCCTTGGTGATCACCGGGCCCGGTGGCAGGGCCTGGCGCTGCGCGACGAGGCGCGTCATGCGGCGGCGAAATTCGATTTCCTCGGCCAGCAGGGCCTGGCGCGCGGCTTCGTATTCGGCGGATGCACCGGGGAAAGGGGTCTTGGCTTTTTCCGCCAGTTGCGCTGCTGGCTTCAAGCCGATTTCGGCATTGGTCGTCGTCGTCATGGTCGCTCTCCTGGGTAGTCGTGGACCGATGGAGGATCGACTATGCCGGGATGTCTGGTGGCCGTGGGTAGGAGAAACGCCCGCCTGCTCGGCACGCCTTCAGGATCGGGCGTTGGCTATTCCCCCGCCACCGCAATCGTCTGCAGGCTCTTTCTCAGCTCTTTCTCTACCGCCGGAAACTCGCTCTTGGTGGAGTTGAAGTTGAAGACCAGCATCTTGCCCCGGTGGGGGGTGACCATCATGATGTTGTAGATGTCGGTGTCGATGGCGCGCGAGGTCATCTCGAAGTAGATCCACTGCTGGCCCTGCATGTCCAGGAGTTTCTTTTCCTTCCACTCGATGCCCGGGATGATGCGGTCGAACAGGGTTTCGAACGAGGCCTTGGCCTGGGGCAGCTTGTCCTTGGGCAGGCCCTGGGGCTTGAGGTCGAAGGCGATGGTGGTCGTGCGCCGGGCGTTGCCCACCACGAAGTTGGGCGCGCGGTTGGACGGGTATTTGCTGCCGATCTCTTCCGCGCTGAGCTGGGTGAAGCCCTCGGGCGCGTTGAACGACACGCCTGCATCGGGAATGGTGAACGTGGCTGCGCTGGCGGCCGTGGCGGTGAGTGCCGAGGCCGCAGCCAGGCACAGGGTGGCGATCCAGGATGTCATGGTGGTCGGGCACATCACGAGCGATCCAGCCGGGGCCTGTTGTGGGCCCTGGCCTCCCTTCGTCGTTGAGCCGGTTTTTGTGGAGACGCCAGTATCCACAAGCATCGGCGCTTTGGCGCGCGGTTGCAGACTTTTACTATTTGGTAAGTGCGCAGTAGTTCACACAAATGGGTGATTGCAGCGGCGCGCTTTGTCAACCAACAGGCCATCGATCATCGCGGCCAGGTGCAGCCCCAGGTCTTTGAGTTACAAACACCCCCATGCCCCTGAATCCACCCCAGCCGCCTGCCTTCAAACCCACCTTCTTCCACGTGCCGCCCGGCCCCGTGGCGGGCCCCTTGCAGTTGTTGCCCCTCAACGCCGCCGTGGTGGCCGTGCACACGGCCACTGGCGCACATGTGGGCTCGCTCAAAAAGGTGGGTGGGACCTGGAAGTTCAAGGCCATGGGCTACGACGCTGACGGACGCATGGAGCCGGGCCACGGCCCGATGACGGACCAGCACAACATGCAGTTCGACGCGCCCGATGCCGCCGAGGTGAGCGCCAGGTTGCTGGGCGCGCTGGGGAGCACCTTGTAAGGTCGGTAAAAGCCCCAGCGATGTCCGCCTGGATGGGCCGCAACCCTGAACTGCCCGTACAGCGTGGGTGCGGTGCAGAGCGTCAATAGAATGCCACGATGCCTTTCCTTTTGACCTGCTCGCTGCGGCGTGCCGCAGCAACCCTTCTTGTGCTGGCCTGTGCTGTTGTGGCCCACGCCCAGAATGCACCCCACCCTGCGACTGCCCCCACGGCCGTGACTGCGACCGCCGGCGCGCCCGCCATTCGCGCCACAGGCGCGGCATTGCCTGCGGCGCCGGCATCCAAAGCGATGCCGCCCGCTGCAGCGGGTGTCGAGCCGGTGGATAGCAGTGCGGCCGCATCGGCCGTATCGGCGACAGCGGCGGCGGCTGCCGGTGCCGCAGCTGTGCCCGCTGCACCCCTGTCTCGCGATGCCCGGCGCATTTATGAGCTGTCGCGCGACAAACTGGTGCAGATCCGCACGCTGCTGCGCAATGCCGATACCCAGGCGTCGATCGGCTCGGGGTTCTTTGTCTCGGCGGACGGCCTGATCGTCACCAACTTCCATGTGGCCAGCCAGCTGGCGCTGGAGCCCGAGCGTTACCGCGGCGTGTACGTCACGATGGAGGGGCTGGAGGGCGAGGTCGAGCTGCTGGCGTTCGACGTGCAGCGCGACCTGGCGGTGCTGCGCGCCAAGGCCCGCACCGCAGCGGCGCCGGTGCTGAGCTTTCGGCCCGCCGCAGAGGCCTTGGCACAGGGCGAGCGCATCTACTCGCTGGGCAACCCGCTGGATATCGGCTTTGCAGTCACGGAGGGCACCTACAACGGGCTGGTGCGGCGCAGCTTCTATCCGCGGATTTTCTTTGGCGGCACGCTCAACCCCGGCATGAGCGGTGGCCCCTCGGTGGACGATTCGGGGCGGGTGCTGGGCGTCAACGTGGCCAAGCGGCTCGATGGCGAGCAGGTCAGCTTCTTGATCCCCGCCGAGTTTGCGCAGGTGCTGGTGCAGCGCGCGGCCGGAGCAGTGCCCATCACGCAGCCCGCGTACGCGGAGATGACAAGGCAACTGACAGGGCACCAGCAGGTGCTGACCGAGCGGTTTCTGAAAGCGCCATTTCGTGAGCAACGCCACGGCAACTACCGGGTGCCGGTGCCCGATGACGCGCTGGCACGGTGCTGGGGATCGGGGCGCGACCCCAACTTTCCGGGCTTGAACCTGGAGCGGACGCAGTGCCAGGCTGACAGCGATGTCGTGGCCGGCGACTACAGCACCGGCACCGTGCGCCTGGCCTATGAGGCCTATAACGCCCCCACCTTGAGCGCGGCGCGGTTTGCCCGGGTGTTCTCGCAAAGCTTTGCCAACGAGCGGTTCCAGACGCGTGGCAACCGCCACCAGACCGCCGTTGAATGCAGCGAACGTTTTGTGGACTCCGGCAGCCTGCCGCTGCGGGCGGTGGTCTGCATGTCGGCCTACCGCAAGCTGCCCGGCCTGTACAACATGACCGTGCTGACAGCCTCGGTCAACCAGCCCACGCAAGGCATCCTGGGCCGCCTGGATGTGCAAGGCATCGCTTTTGACAACGGCATGAAGCTGGCCAGCCACTACCTCAAGGCGTTTCGCTGGGAGGCCGCACCATGACGCCCACCCTTGGCCTCATCGAAGCCTTTGACCGCCACGGCGCGCTGCTGGCACGCGCCCCCATCACCCGCTGGCCCGTGACGGTGGGCAGGGGCCTGGACTGTGACCTGGTGCTGGACGATCCGTTCGTCGCGCCCGCGCACCTGCGCATCGACCGCCTGGAAGATGCCTCGTGCGCGATACAGGTGGAGGTCCTGCACACCCGCAATGGCGCGCGCCTGCAGCGCAAGCACTACGCCCAGGGCGAGCGCTTCGACTGGCCGGGCGGCACGCCCATCGACCTGGGCCACACCCATGTGGCTTTGCGCCTGGCCGATGCACCCATCGCCGACGAACAGGCGCTGCCCCAGTTTCCGTGGAGCACGGTGGCCACCACGGCAGCGCTCATGGTGCTGGTGCTGGCGGCGGCATTGGGGTCCGCGTGGCTGGAGGCCCGCGACGCGTCGCAGTATCTGAAGTCTGTTCCTGGCATGGTGCTTGGCCTGATGGCCAGCCTGGGCGTCTGGTCGGGCGCATGGGCGGTGGCCAGCAAAGTGTTCGGCGGCCAGCTTCGGTTCTGGCGCCATGTGCGCATCGCCAGCACTGCCGCTTTGGCGGTGGATGCGGTGCACCTGGTGGCGAACTTTGTGGCGTTCACTTTCTCGTTGGAATCCTTTTCGCGGTTTGCCAATGTGCTGGTGGCGCTGGTGGTGGCGGGGGCGTTGTATGCCCACCTGTCCACAGTGCTGCCGCGCCGCCGCGTCGGTTTGGCCTGGACGCTGGCTGCGCTGGTGGCATTGGGATTGCCGTCGTGGCTGGGTGCGCAGTGGCTGAACAACATGCGCCTGTCGAACCGGCTGTACATGAGCAGCCTGTTCCCCCCAGGCCTGCGCGTGGCCCCCACCGTGCCCGTAGACCAGTTCCTGAAAGACACCGAGTCGCTGCGTGGCAAGCTGGATCGCCGGCTGCGTGATGACGGTCAGGCGGAGGACGAATAGGAGCGGGGAAAAATTCAGCGAAACGGTTCTGGCCAGGCGGCGTCGCAGGCAGTACGACAAGACGCCGCCCGCCCTGTCAACGGAACAACGGATCAGCGCGGCCAGGTGCGCAGCCCCAGGTCCTGCGCCATGCGCCGGTAGTCCTGCAGGCTGCGCTGCACGAAGCCGTCGAGCGCTGTGCCGGTGAGGGCAAAGGGGTACAGGCCGAAGCGGCTGCACAGCGCGGCGTAGCCGGGTGCGGCCATGGCGGCCTCGAAGGCGCTGGTCCAGGCGCGCACGGCGGCCTCGGGGGCGGTGGCGGCCATGTACAGGCCGCGCACGGTGGGCCAGACCAGGTCCACGCCCTGCTCGCGTGCGGTGGGCAGGCCGGCCAGGGTGCCTTGCAGTCGCTCGGATGCCAGCACGGCCAGAAAGCGCAGCGGCAGGCCTTGGGCAGCGGCCTGCATGGCTTCGGCCGCGTCGCCGGTGAAGATGTCGAGGTGCCCGCCGCGCAGGGCCTTGAGCGCCTCGCCACCGCCCTCGAACGCGACGAAGCGCATCTTCTTGTGGTCCTGCCCCGCAGCGCGCACCAGCTGCGCGGCCTTGATCCAGTCCTGGCTGCCGATGGTGCCTCCAGCACCGAAGACCACGCGGGCCGAGTCGCGCTTCAAGGCCGCCACCACCTGCGCCAGGCCCTGGTAGGGCGCATCGCGGTGCACGGCGATCACACCGTAGTCGGTGCCCAGCGTGGCGATGAAGCGCAGCGCGCTGACGGGGTGTGGGCCGAAGCGGCCCTGCGCGATGTTGAGCAGCGAACCGCTGGAGAAGGCCACCAGCGTGCCCGGCCCGCCCAGGCGCCCCGTGGCCACCTGGTCGAAGGCCACGGCGCCGATGCCGCCCGGCAGGAAGCGCGTCGGCAGCGGTGTGCGGCCCGGCCGCACGGCCTGGATCGCATCGGCCGCCAGCCCGCAGGTCAGCCCGAAGCCACCACCGGGCTTGGAGGGGGCCACGCATTCGCCGGGCTCGGTGCTGGCATCGGCCGGTGGTGCTGCGCATGCAGCAGAGGCTGCGAGGCCGCCACCCAGCAGCGTGGCCAGTGTGCGCAGCATCCGGCGGCGTGCAGCGAGGGCGTTGTGGTGGGGCGTGTTGTTCATGGCTTGGGCCACCAGAGTATGGCCAGCAGGCCGGGGCTGTCCACCCGTGCTTCCAGCCGCAGCGCGCCGCGGTGTCGCTCGGCGATGGAGCGCGCAATCGCCAGGCCCAGGCCCGAGCCCCCGGCCGCAGCCTGCGACCCGCGCCGGTAGCGCTGGCCCAGCGCAGCGCGCTCCTCGGGCGCCATGCCGGGGCCGTTGTCCTCCACGTTCACGCTCCAGCCCAGCGCGTCGCCTGCGGCCGACAGGGTGATGGTGCCGTGCGCGGGCGTGTAGGCGATGGCATTCGCGGCCAGGTTGGTGAGGGCCTCGCGCAGCAGCCCGCTGTCGGCCACGGCCGTGAACTCGGGTGTGGGCGTGTGGATGCCGAAGTCGATCTGCTTGGCGCGCGCCTGGGGCAGCAGCTCCAGCGCCACGGTGCGCAGCAGTGCGGCCAGGTCGAAGGGCGCAAACTCGACTGCCGCTGTGTCGCTGCGGCCCAGGGCCAGCAGCTGCTGCGTGCTGCGCGTGGCGCGCGCGATCTCGCCGCCGATGGCGGCCAGCGCGTCCTGCACCTGCGCGGGGTCGGGCTCGCGGCGCGCGTAATCGATCTGCATCTGCAGCGTGGTCAGGTGCGTGCGCAACTGGTGCGAGGCATCGTCGAGGAACTGCCGCTGCTGCGCCACCAGCGCCTGGGTGCGCGCCATCTGTTCGTTCACCGCCGCCACCAGGGGGCGGATGTCGGCGGGCAGGTCGGTGTCGGCAATCGGGGTCATGTCGTCGGGGCTGCGCTCCTGCACGCCACGCGCCAGGCGCGACAGCGGGCGCAGCGCAACCGCCAGCGTGGCTGCGGCGCCCAGCAGCATGAGGGCCAGTACCAGGCCATCGCGCAGGGCCGCGCGCTGCACGAAGCGGCGCGTGAATTCCTGGCGCGACTGCGTGCTCTCGGCCACCAGCACGAGCACGCTGCCCGGGCCGTCTGCCGTGGCTGGGATGGCGCCATCCGTGGCATCCACCATGCGCCGGTAGGCCGCCAGGCGCACGGATTCGCCGAAGTAGGTGGCGTCGTAGAAGCGTGGCACGCCGGGCTCCAGCGTGCCGGGGGGCAGGGGCAGGTCGGCGTTGCCCAGTTCCACCAGGCCGTCGGACGAGGCGACGCGGAAGTACACGTGGCCGCTGGCGGTGAGCTCGAAGAATTCGAGCATGGTGTAGGGGAGTTCGGCGGACAGGCCGCCGGAGGCGGTGGAGATGTTGGCGTCTATTGATTTGAGCGCGCCTAGCAGGGAGCGGTCGTAGGCGGCGTTGGCGGCTTCGAGGGCGTCGTGCCTTGTCATCCACAGTTCCACGCAGGTGACGAGGGTGAGAACGGGGAGTAGGAGGAGGGCCAGGAGGCGCCAGAGGCTGGTGCGGCGCAGCCTGGCCCAGGGACTGCTGGGGGCTGTGCTGGACGGTGTTGTTTGAGCCATCTCAGTTGTCTGCTGACGGATGGAAGGATGGCTCTGCGAGTGGTCGCTCTGTGCTTCTTTTTAGGGCGGGAGCCGGGATGTGCGCCCGGCGGCGCAGTAACTTTCTCTTGAGTCGCCAAGAGAAAGTCACCAAAGAGAAGGCGACCCCCAGTCTGCGTCCCCCGTACGCCCTGTCGGGCGAACGGGGGCAACCTGCGATGCTCGGGCCTGGGGTGGTGCCGCAGAACTCACTGCGTTCTCCCTTCGGGCGAACTCCGTTCAAACAGCTGCGGCAAGCTAGAGGACGAAGTGCGTGTGTCCTGCGGCACACGCACCCACCCCAGGCCCTGCGCTTCTCGGCGCAGCCAGAAGGGGTGGGGAGCGGGGTCAAAGAAGGCTGCTGCTTCGCAGCCGCGCCTGGTGTCGGTTCGCGCTGTGCGCTGCCGACGGTTGGGCATGAAGACCCTGCCCAGGCCGAGCGCAGCGACGGCACACCTGGCCGAGCGAAGCAATGGCCCGTATGGAGCCCGCTCCCACCCCCTTCTGACCGTGCCGAGAAGCGCAGGGCCTGGGGTGAGCGCGTGCCGAAGGACACGCGCCTCGTTGTCTGGCTTGCCGCAGCTGTTTGAGCGGAGTTCGAAGAACGCAGCGAGTTCTGCGGCACACCCCAGGCGCGAGCATCGCAGGCTGCCCCCTCGCCTCTGGCGAGGGGGACACGGGCAGCGGGGTCGCCTTTCTTTTGGGTACTTTTCTTTGGCGAAGCAAAGAACAAGTACCTCGGCCGCCGGGCCGAGACCCGGCCTCCGCCCTCAAGCAAAGCATGCAGCAACCATAGCCAATGAGCAGAAGCCATCACTCCTGCTCCAACGCATACCCCAACCCACGCAGCGTAGTGATCCTCACCCCACTCCCATCCAACCGCTTCCTCAACCGATGCACAAACACCTCGACGGCTTCGGGATGCACATCCTCATCATCCGAAAACACCCGCTCCAGAATCTGCTGCTTGGAAAACGGCTCCCCACTGCGCTGCACCAGCACCCTGAGCACCGCCTGCTCCCGCGGTGACAAGGCCAGCGGCTCGCCATGCAGCACGAACTGCTTGCGCGCACCATCGAACACCAGCGGCCCGCAGGCCAGGCGCGGGTGCTCGGTGCCGCGCGCGCGGCGCACCAGGGCGTGCAGGCGGGCCTCCAGCTCGGCCAGCTCGAAGGGCTTGGCCAGGAAGTCGTCGGCCCCGGCGTTGAGCGAGCGCACGCGCTCGTCGAGTGAGTCGCGGGCGGTCAGGATCAGCGCGGGCAGGCGCTGGTCGCGCGCGCGCAGGCGCTGCAGCACGGCGTGGCCGTCCAGGCCGGGCAGGCCCAGGTCCAGCACCAGGGCATCGTGGTCGCGCTGCTGCAGCGCGCGGTCGGCCAGGCGGCCGTCGGTCACCCATTCCACCTGGATGCCCGCGTGCTCCAGCGCCCGGCTCAGCCAGGTGCCCAGGGTGTGTTCGTCTTCGGCCAGAAGGATGCGCATGGTGGTGGGATGCTACCCGTGCGCCGGCAGTGCGGCGGGGTTCTCAGTCTGGCTTCACCTTGGCGCGCAAGAGCACCTTCTTCCACCGCGCCTGCTCGGCCGCAATGAACTGCGCGAACTGCGCTGGCGTATCGCCAATGGCTTCGGCCGCGTCGGCGTTCAGGCGATCCAGCGAGCCCTGCGATTTGACGGCCTTGGCGGTTTCGGCCGCCAGCTTCTCGAGGTTGGCGGGCGCCAGGTTGGCCGGGGCCAGCATGCCGTACCACTGCGTCATCTCGAAGCCGGGGAAGCCCTGCTCGGCCACCGTGCCCACGTCGGGCAGCTGCGGCAGGCGCTTGGCCGAGCCAGTGGCGATGCAGCGCACCTTGCCCGACTTGATGAACGGCAGGATGGCCGCCGCACCCACGGCCGAGGCATCCACACGGCCCGAGAGCAGGTCGGTCAGCATCGGGCCGGTGCCGCGGTAGGGCACGTGCAGCATGAACACGTCGGCCGTCATCTTGAGGTATTCGAACGCCAGGTGGCCGGCGCTGCCGTTGCCGGCCGAGCCATAGCTCAGCTTGCCGGGCTTGGATTTGACGTAGGCGATGAACTCGCGCAGGTTCTTGGCCGGCACGTCGGGGTGCACCACGTACAGGCTGGGCACCTTGGCCAGCAGGCTCACGGGCTTGAAGTCCTTGTTCGGGTCGTAGGGCAGCTTGTCGAAGATGTACGGGTTCACCGCCAGCGTGCCGATGTGGCCCAGAATCAGGGTGTGTTGGTCTTCGGCGCGCGCCACTTCGGACATGGCGATGTTGCCCGCTGCGCCGGGCTTGTTGTCCACGAACACGCTCTGGCCCAGGGTCTTGGAGAGCTCGGCCGCTGTGGAGCGGGCCACGATCTCCGAGCTGCCGCCCGGGGCGAAGGGCACCACGAAGCGGATGGACTTGGCGGGCCACGTGGCTTGCGCCTGGGCCATGCCGGGCAGCAGGCCGGACAGGCCCAGTGCGCCTGTGGCGGCCAGGAACTGGCGGCGCCGTGCGTCCAGGGAGGATGGATCGTGGTGGTCGGATGCATGCATGGGGGTTGTCTCCGTCAAAAGCAAAGCGGCTCGAAAGAAAAATGGCCTGCGCCGATGGTGGCGCCAGGCGGCTTTCGGAATGCTGTCAGTCGGGGCCCATCCTGGGCCTGCAGGGTGCATATCGTCTCGGGGTTTTCCCGAGGTGGTCATCAATGCGCCGGGGCCAGTGCGGCAGCTGCCGTGCCGCACAGCACCGCACCTTCCAGCGTGGCGGGGTAGGGTCCGTCCACATAGTCGCCGCAGGCCACCAGGCCCGGCGCCACCTGCATGCCGGGGCGTGCCAGGCCGGGCGTGCAGGCAAAGGTGGCGCGCTTTTCCACCACGGTCTGCAGGGGCTGCAGCGATGGCAATCCCAACTGCTCGGCGGCCTGGCGCAGCACCTGTTCGGTGACCACCGCGCGCTCGCCGGTGCTGGCGCTCACCACGAAGGCCAGCACACCGTGCAGGCCGTCGAGCTGCCCGCGGTCGAACACGAACTGCGCGGGGTGTTCTGCCGTGTTGCGCAGCGCCAGCATGGGCTGCGCCAGGCGCGCCCCTGCGCCATGCGCATAAACGGTGGTGATGGCTTCGAAGCGCAGCGCATCGGCCGCAGCGCACCACTGCTGGCGCGCTGCATCGCGCGCCGCTGGCAGGCCCGTGGCGCCGGCGATGAGGCGGCTGGCCTCCCAGGGCGGGCAGGCCAGCGTGATGTGGTCGTAGGGGCCGGCGAAGTCCGTGCCGTGCACTTCCCAGCGGCCATCGGCCTGCTGCGCGATGCCCTGCACGCGCTGCCCGGCATGCACCGCACCGCCGTGCTGCGCTGCCAGCCAGTGTGCTGCGGCTTCGGGGAACAGTGCGCCCAGGTTCACGCGCGGCAGCAGCAGGTTCGATCCGCCGCGGCCGCTGAACAGGCTGTCCTGCAGCACGCGCAGAAACACCTGGCCGCTGGCTTCGTGGGCGGGGGTGTTGAGGGCCGAAACGCACAGCGGTTCTATGAACTCGGCGATCAGCCGCTGGGGCAGGCCGGCGCACAGCTGCGCCACCGAGGTGTGTGGCGCGCAGCGAAAGCCACCCAGTTGCCAGCCGCTGGCCGCGCGCAGCAGTGCCAGCCTGTCGCGCCATCGCCAGCCGCGCGCACGCGCGATGCCCAGCAAGGCGTCCAGGGGTGGGGCCAGGTCGGGCAGGGCCAGGCCCGTGCCGTCGGGGAACTGCAGCGTGAGCGGCAGGCGCAGCAGGGCAGCACCCGCATCCACGCCTACCAGGCGCATCAGGCGCAGGCTTTCGGTGTAGGCACCGATGAGGATGTGCTGGCCGTTGTCCAGCGTGGCGGGCGTGCCGTCGGGCAGGGTGGCCGGTACCGCGCGGGCGCGGCCACCCACGGTGCGTGCGGCCTCGAGCACGGTGACGGCGTGGCCGGCCTGCGCGTGTGCGATGGCCGCGGCCATGCCGGCCCAGCCCGCGCCGACGACGGCGATCTTCATGAAGCGGAAGGCCGGGGCTTGGCTGCGGCGGCAGGCCTGGTCGCCAGCGCTGCCTTGCACTGCGCCTGCACATCGGCCGGTGCGGTGCGCAGCACGGCCGGGTCTGCGCAGCGATCACGCAGCTCGTTCTGGGCCGCGCGGTGGCCGGCCGACCCGGCATGCGCGAGCAGGCGCAGCCCGGCCAGGCTCATCTCGGCGGCCGCCGATGGCGAGGGCGCGGCAGCCACCGGCGATGGCTGTTGCGCCGTGGCACCGGCCTTGACCGGCACGGGGTTGGCAGACTGCGGCAGTGTCCTGGCGCCATGCACCTGGGGCATGCGCTCGATCACGCTGAAATCGCCGGTCTTGCCCGCCTGCGCCACCATGCGCTGGTACAGGTTCATCATGGCCGCCGTGTCGGTCCCCGTCAGGCTGGCGGCGGGCTTGGCCAGGTACATGGCCACTTCGGGCGGCAGCGCCGCATTGACGGCGCTGAACCCATGGGCAGCGCCACCTGCAGCGTCGGCATTGCCTGCTGCCTTGCCTCCCGCCCGTGCGGCATCGTCGGCCAGCGTGGCGGCGCCTGCACCGGCAGCCGCCGCCTTGCCGGCCGTACCGGCAGCCTCGCCAGCGGCCCCGGCTGCACCTGCTGCCCCGGCGGCCTTGCCTGCCGTACCGCCAGCCGCCTTGCCGGCACCGCTGGCGGCCTTGCCCAGCAGGCCCCAGAAGGCGTGTGCGGGCTGGGGCAGGGCGGTGGCGCCCATGGCGAGTGCCAGCAAGGCGGCAGCGACCAGGCGCGTGCTGAACGAGGGAGGCGCAGACCGGTTCATGGCGGGTTTCCCGTGGCGATGGACTACATGCGCCCCAGCGCCTGCACCTTCCACGCCAGCCAGAACTTGCGCAGTGGTGTGAGGCGGATGCGCTGGTGCAGCACCTGGAAGTTGTCGCGCTCGATCTCGCGCAGCAGCGTGCGGTAGATGCTGGCCATCATCAGCCCTGGCTTCTGTGCGCGGCGGTCGGCGTCGGGCAGCAGGGCGAGGGCTTCGTCGTAGGTGCGGTGCGCTCGCTCGGCCTGGAACTTCATCAGCGCCGTGAAGCGGTCGGAATACTGGCGCTTCAAGATCTCGTGCGCCTTCACGTCGAACTGCTGCAGCTCCGACACGGGCAGGTAGATGCGCCCCATCATCGCGTCCTCGCCCACGTCGCGGATGATGTTGGTCAGCTGGAAGGCGCGGCCCAGGGTGTGGGCGTACTGGGTGGTGCGCTCGTCCGTCTGGCCGAAGATGCGTGCCGTGACCTCGCCCACGATGCCCGCCACCAGGTGGCAGTACTGGGTGAGGCCGGCAAAGTCCAGGTAGCGGGTCTGCTCCAGGTCCATCTGGCAGCCATCGATCACGGCCTGCAGGTGGCGCTGCTCGATGCCGTAGTCCGCCACCAGCGGCATCAGTGCCTGCATCACGGGGTGGGTGGGCTGGCCGGCGTAGGCCTTGGCCACCTCGGCCTGCCACCAGGCCAGCTTGGTGCGGGCCACGCCAGGGTCGCTCACTTCGTCCACCACGTCGTCCACTTCACGGCAGAACGCATAGAACGCCGTGATGGCCGCGCGCCGGGGCGCCGGCAGGAACAGGAAGGCGTAGTAGAAGCTGCTTCCTGAAGCGACGGCTTTTTGTTGTACGTACTGCTGCGGTGTCATGGGGGCCGATTGTCCCATGCCGTGGCGGGGTGCCGGCACGGAGGGGGTTGTTGCAGTGGCGGTAGCCCGTCTGTCACAAAGGACGGGCAGCTATGTTTTTTGACGGAGATGCGGTCGCAGCTGAAGTTACAGCCGCTCCACCGCCCAATCACACCAGTTGGCCACGGCCGCATCGCCTGGTGTGGCGCGCTTGTCCAGTTCGGGCCAGCGGCGGTGGCAGGCGTTGAGCACGCTCTGCAGCTGAAACAGCGCCTCGCGGCCCACCAGGGCCACCTCGGCCAGGCCGATGGCATCGCCCTGCAACTGGGCCATCAGGTCCGCCTGGTGCTGCGGGTGCGAGCCGGCTTCCACCAAGGCTTTCTGCAGTGCCATCAGCCGTGCGTCGGCAAACGCGAACGCGCTGCTGGGGGCCATGGCCTTCAGCACGGGCGGGGGCAGGGCGGTCTTGAGCTCGTCCCATTTGATGAAGGCATCTGCCAGCAGCTCGGCCTGGCGGGGCGCATCGTCGCCCAGTGGCATCAGGGTCGACTCGCGGGCCACCTCCTCCTGCAGCAGTGGCAATATGTGCACCACCAGGGCGGCCGGGAACTTGCGGTGGTTGAGCCGCAGCACCAGCGACAGGCGCTGCGCCGGCATGTCCTCGTATTTTTCGTAGAAGCCGGCCACCACCTCGGCCAGCAGCAGGATGCGGCCCATGGGCGAGATGTCTGCTCCCGCCAGGCCGCGCGGGTAGCCGCTGCCGTCCATGCGCTCGTGGTGCTCCAGCACGGCCGTCTCGGCCGCCTTGGGGTAGGCGTTGGCGTCGCGCACCATGAGCATGCCGGTGATCGGGTGCGCTACCAGGTGCTTGCGCTGCACGCCCACCGCCTTGAAATCGGGGTCGTTCCAGGCCGGGTCCATGTGCAGCACGCCCAGGTCGTGCAGCAGGGCTGCAGCGGCGAGCGTGGCGCAATCGCGCTCGGGCATGCCGGTTTTGATGCCCAGGAACACCGCCACCATCATCATCCGCAGGCCATGCTGGTACAGCTCGGGCCGTTTGTCGCGCATCACCGTGAGCTTGCAGGCAACCGGCCCGGGCAGCGCCAGGGTGCGCAGCGGCGCCAGCAGGCGCACGGCGGAGCCGATGGCCTCGGCCAGCAGATTGACCAGGACATCCTGCGCCGACAGCTCCTGGCCGGTGGCAATCAGGGCATCCACCGTCACGGGGTTGTCGATGGTCAGGTGCTTGTCGATGGGCTCGCGCAGCTTGTGCTGCACCAGGCGGTCGTACAGGCGGCTGTCGATGCGCGCGCCCTTTTCCACCAGCTTGATCCCGTTGTCGGTGTAGATGGCGGCGCCGGCCACCACCGTGCGCTCGTCGGCCATGTCGGTCAGCGCGCGCAGGTAGTGGGGGCTGTCGCCCGTGTCCACATCGGTGGTCAAAAGGGGATCTGTCGTCGTCATGCAATAGCTACAAATTATTACTATCGACTATAAAACGACCAGAGTCCATCGCCCGCCTGAATTTGGCCAGATGTCAGGAAGTGAGAGTGGGCTTGACGCGGATCAAGCCTCCCGTCATTTTGATTGAATCAAAACGCGATCTGTTCGACGCCAATATCGCTGGGCCTGCGCAGCGCTTCCTTCATGAAGATGCTCATCGGCAGCGTACCCTGGTCCGAGCTGAACCAGCGCTTGTACAGCGTCAGCATTTCGCCGCCCTGGATCATGCGGCGCGTGACGCGGTCCACCAGTTCCTTGAACTTGGGGTCCTCGCGGCGCAGGCCGATGCTGTAGGGCTCCACCGAGAGGCGCTTGTCCAGGAACTGGTAGTCGTCCATGGACTTGCCCAGGCGCGTCAGCGGTATCCAGATGCCCGCATCGTCGGCAAAGGCCGCGTCGGCCTCGCCCTTGGCCAGCGCGTTCACGGCGTCCAGTGTGCTGTCCACCGCCACGTAGTTGAACTTGCGGTTGAAGGTGCGCTCATTGGCCTTGAGCAGGTTCTCGTTGGTGGTCTTGCCCTGCACGGCAATCTTCTTGTTCTGCAGATCGTCCAGCGTCTTGATGCCCGAGTTCTTGCGCACCAGGAAGGCCGACGATGCCACGAAGATGTGGTGGCTGAAGGAAATCTCCTTTTGCCGCGCCGCCGTGTTGGCCGTGCCGCCGCACTCCAGATCCACCACGTTGTCCTTCACGTCGCTGATGCGGTTCTTGCCGTCCACCAGCAAGTACTTGAGCTTCAGGTCCGGGCGCTTCAACTCCTTCTTGATCTCCTCATAGATCTGCAGGCAGATGTCCACGGTGTAGCCCTGCACCTTGCCGCTCGCGGCGTCCTTGTACGAAAAAGGCAGCGACTTTTCGCGGTGGCCCAGGCGCAGCTCGCCCGAGCTGGCAATGCGCGCCAGCGTGTCTTCGGCCCAGGCGGGTGCATTGGCCAGCAACAGGGCCGCCATCAGCGCCACGTGGCGCAGCATCGAAACAGATTTCATGGAAGGAAGAGAAAAAAGGAGTCGGGTGGATGCCCGATGAAAAAAGGCGCCCGAAGACGCGCACCCCAAAACATGCCTTGTGGGCATTGCATGGGCCAGCCCAGCAGTGCGCGGATTGTGATGGGGCTCAGGCAGGTTTGCCACTTTCTCGCTGCCCAGGCGTCGGCATTGCGCCACATGGCGGGCTGGCTGCGCTTGATTGCTGTGATACCAATGAGCGGACACGACGCATTGGTCGTTCCGGGGTAGTTCATCGGCAGAACGCCTGGCTGCGGACCACCGGTCTTGCCGGGTGCAACCCCTGCTGCTCAGGGGGGCCACCCTGGGCTTGTCGGTTCTAGCCGGGATGCCTCTGCGCGCCGGGTTTTTGTGGCGGCCTGGCACCTGAACCAGCCACTGCATCGGCAAAGCACTGGGAGCGCCGGGCTACCGCATGTAACATGCTTGGCTGCGCGCATTTTTTGATAGCCATGTCCTCCCCCCACGCCAACCACCCCGACGCCGGGGAGGGCCTCGCCGATCTTCCAGCGCCGCACGAAGCCACACAGGGTACGAAAGAGGTTGCCAATGCCATTCCCGCCAAAAAGCCCCATCGCCGCGCAGGCGCTGCCTTTCGCCAGCCGGCCCCTGCTGCGCTGCCTGGCAGCGCCCCGCTGACTGACGGACAGGCAGGCGCTGTGGACCGGGCACCGTTCTCCCTTTCCTTGCCTGGCGCATCGGTCCGGCCGGCGGGGGGGGCCGCCGATACCCCGGCGGCCGCAGCCACCCCTGGCGCGGCGCGGTCCGGCGATGCCGAGGCCGGGGCCGCCCTGGCTGTACTGGAGTTGGCGCCCGCCGCCCCAGCGCACGCCGTGCAAGACTCGGCCCACGCCATCCTGTCGTCCTGGCTGTCGCTGGAGGTGCTGGCCCCACTGGCCTACACCGACCCGGCAACGCTCGTCGGCGGCGACCGTGCGGCCATCGCCAAGGTCGATGGCGAACCCTTGCCGTGGCAGCGGGGCGAGCAGTCCTACAAGCCGCCGTTCAGGCTGTTCTACCTGGTGGTGCTGGGCGAGGTCAGCATGGAAATGTGCATGACCGACCTGCTGGCCTCGTTCGGCAAGGACGAGGAGACGCGCACCTTTCAAAGGCACCGGGCGCCGATCGCCATGGCCATCGTGGACCAGGACGGCCTGCCCGCTGGCCCCGACACCGTTTCCATCTCCAGCTTTGCGTGGGGCGTGCCTGCGGTGCTGCGCGGCAAGGCCGGCACGCTCGCACGCTGGCCCGATGCCGAACGGCTGCTGCGCGAGCAACTGCACCAGCGCCTCGTGCGGGTGGATGGTGCAGGCCGGCCCCTGCCGCTGGACCTGAAGGCGATCCACGACATCCATGCCTGGCTGTGCAGCACCTTGGGCCTGCGCGCCGACCATGTGCTGCCACCGAGCTTCGTGGCGCGGCTGTACCGCCACCCCAAGCTGGAGGGCGCGCCGGATTTGCCGCCCATCAACTCGTTCTACCTCGACGACCTGGCCACGGCGCGCGCCATGGTGGATGCCGGGACCGCGCCCGAAACCCTGCTGCGCTACCTGTCCGTGCTGAAGCCCGCGCCAGCAGTCGATTTGCTCAAGGACACCGCAGGCATTGCCGCGCTGATTGCCCCCGCGCGCTTTCCGCCAGCGCGCTGGCCCAGCCGGGGCAGCCACCCGGTGGTGACGCTGCAGCAGGCCGCCGTGAACGCTGCGCGCAGCGAATTTGCCGGTGACAGGCAGGGCATCCTGGCGGTGAACGGCCCCCCGGGCACCGGCAAGATGACCCTGCTGCGCGACCTGGTGGCCCATTGCGTGGAGAGCCGTGCAGCCCGGCTGGTGGAGTTCGACGATCCGAACAAGGCGTTCATCCCGACCGGCCAGCGGTTCCAGGTGGGCGATGGGGAGTTTCTCCACCTGCATGGGCTGGACCCGCGGATCAAGGGCTTCGAGGTGCTCGTCGCATCGAGCAACAACAAGGCAGTGGAAAACGTCAGCCGTGAGCTGCCCGCCGGCCGCAGCATCGAGCCCGGCCCCCGGTACTTTTCCTCCACCGCCAGGGCCTTGCTGTATGGCGAGGAAAAGAACTTCCCAGCCGACCCCGCCGACCAGCCGTGGGGACTGATGGCCGCCGCGCTCGGCAACAGCCGCAACCGCCGGGATTTCCGCCAGCGGTTCTGGCTGCACGAGGACTTCGGCTTTGCCACCTACCTCAAGGCGGCGCGCGGGCTGGACGTGTCGCGGCCGGAGCCCGCCGCAGAGGGCCAGGCGCCCCGCATGGTGGCGCCCCGCATCGTCGCGGCCGAGCGGCCGCTCAGC
This sequence comes from Acidovorax sp. LjRoot118, assembly GCF_964253575.1. Lineage (NCBI taxonomy): Bacteria > Pseudomonadati > Pseudomonadota > Betaproteobacteria > Burkholderiales > Comamonadaceae > Acidovorax > Acidovorax sp. LjRoot118. The sequence continues at coordinate 4,062,306 of NZ_CAXURB020000001.1, read as the reverse complement.
GGCGATGCGGCACTGCAGCAGTGGAAGCGGGCGCGCAAGTCGTTCATCGAACTCAAGCATTCGGTCGAGGCCATTCTTGCCCGGCTGGAAGAGGCGCGGACACTGGCCCCCCGGCTGACCCGACTGCACGATGACATCAGCCAGCTGCACGTCAGGCACAAGGCCACCGCCCAGTCGCTGAGCACGGCGGCAGCCGCTTACGCCCTGGCCATCGAAGGCTCCAGCAAGGCCCGCGCCGCCGTCGTGGCGGCCGAGCGCGAGCTGCAGGCCCTGCAGGCGGCCCGCCCCGGTGTCTCGGCGCGGGTGTTCGTCTCGGAGGCGTTTCGGCGCTGGATGTCCGAAGCGTCTGCGCGCGAAGGCGTCCACCGCGAGGCCGTGCGCGCCGAAGCCCAGGTGCAGGCCACGCTGGAAACGGCAGCGCAGCGGCAAAAGGGGTTTGCCGAAGAGCTGGGCATGGTCAACGCCCAGCTCGAAACCGCGCAGCGCGAGGAAGAGAATCTGGGTGCCATGCTCAAGGAGGCGTACGCCCGCATCGGTGACCGTTTCGTCGACGAATCCTTCTTCGACCGCGGCCATGAGGCCTGGAACCTGGCCATGCCCTGGCTCAACGACCAGATCCACAAGGAGCGCGAGAAACTGTTCATCGCCGCGCTGGAGGTGCACAAGGCCTTCGTCACCGTGGCCGCCCACAAGATGGAGCACAACCTGGGCGTGCTGATGGCCGCCCTGCAGTCCGGCACCTTCCAGGACGCGGCGCGGCGCCAGTTGCTGCCCGACCTGTGGTCCAGCCTGTTCCTGGTGGTGCCCGTGGTGGCCACCACCTTCGCGTCCGTGCACCGCATGCTGGGCGACCTGGCTCCCGCATCGTTCGGCTGGCTGTTGGTGGATGAAGCCGGGCAGGCCACGCCCCAGGCGGCGGTGGGTGCGCTCATGCGCGCCCGGCGCGCCGTCATCGTGGGCGATACGCTGCAGATACCGCCCGTGGTCACCATCCCCGAGAACCTGGTGAACCAGATCGCCCTGCAGCAGCGCGTGGACCGCAGCCTGTGGTGCGCCCCCCAGGCATCCGTGCAGACCCTTGCCGACAGCGCCAGCGCCATCCAGGCGCGCTTCAGCACGCCCGACGGCACCCGCGTGGTGGGCCTGCCGCTGCTGGTGCGCCGCCGCTTCCAGGAGCCCATGTTCGGCGTGTCCAACGCGATTGCCTACGACAACCGCATGGTGCCGGCCATGGGGCCTGACAGCGTGGGCGATGTCGCTGACGTGCTGGGCCCCTCCGCGTGGTTCGACCCCGACACCAGCTCCACCGCCAGCGCCCCCAAGTGGAGCGCCGAAGAAGGCCAGGTGGTCATGCGCATGCTGCGCAAGCTGGCCCGCGCCGGCGTGCAGCACCCCGACATCTACGTGATCTGCCCCTTCCGCGTGGTGGCGCAGGAAATGCGCCTGCTGCTGCGCGCCGAGCCCCAGCTGTTCGAACTCTTCGGGGTCGATGCGCGCAAATGGCTCGACGAGCGCGTGGGCACCATCCACACCTTCCAGGGCAAGGAAGCCGAGGCCGTGATCGCGGTGCTGGGCGCCCCCATGGCGGGCGAAAAGGGCGCCCGGCAGTGGGCTGGCGGTGTGCCCAATATCCTCAACGTCATGGCCTCGCGCGCGAAATCGCGGCTGTATGTGGTGGGCTCGCGCACCGCCTGGGGCAGCGTGGGCCATTTTGCGGAGCTGGCCCGGCAGGTGCCCAAGAGGCCGTTCGCGTAGTGAGGGCGGCAGCCTGCCTGCTTGTTCGCTTATTTCTCTTTTGCCGCCTCTTTGAGCGCCACCTGCACGGTGTGCAGCATCTCCTCCAGTGGCGAGGGTTCCTCCCCCTCGTACGACACCGCCGCGCCGAAGTCCTGGGCCAGTGCGCAGCTGACCATCATCACGCAGGCCAGGTCCTTCATGCGGCCACCCCAGGTCATGGTGATGCAGTAGTCGCGGCCACCGGCAATGGCGGCGAAGTTCTCGTCGTCCCCCACCACATCCTGCGCCTCGCTGTAGTGGATCTCGAACCCCGGGCCTTCTGTGCCATTGAGCGTGAAGGGTAGAAAGCCCGAGTCATCGAAGCGCGTGAAGTCCGGGTGCAGCTGGAGGTCGAACCCGAGCCGGTCCAGCGAGGCCTGCAGCGTGGCGCGGTCGGGAACGGACTGGCGTTGGATGAAGGCGAACTGGCTGTTGGACATGGGGCTTCCTTGGTTGGTTGATTATCCGGCCTGTCCTGGCACGTGTGCCTGGGGCCGGACTGGGTGGGTGCCATCGTCTCCCGGTGCCACGGCTTCCCACCGCTACTCCAGAAACAGATCGGAAATTACGGACCGCAGCCACCGGTTGGCCGGGTCCTGCTGGTAGCGGTCGTGCCAGTGCTGCTTGATGGCAAAGACCGGCAGCGCGAACGGCGGTGCCAGGGCCTTGACGTCGGCGATGCGCACCAGGGTTTCCGCCAGGCGCTGGGGCACGGTCACCACCAGGTCCGTGTTGGCGACCAACGCGCCGATGCCCAGGTAGTTGGGCAGTTGCAAGGCCACGTTGCGTTCTATGCCGAGCCGTTCGAGCTCTTCCTCCACCAGGCTCTGGCCCGTGCCCGCCCCGGTGACCACCACGTGCCTCTCGCGCTTGAACATCGCCGGCGACAGGCGCGAGCGGATGCGTGGGTGCTGGCTGCGCACCACGCAGGCAAAGTCCTGGTCGAAAAGCTTCTGCTGGTAGAAGCCGGCTTCCAGTTGTGGCATGAAACCCACCGCCAGGTCGGCCTCGCCGGACTCGAGCATCTTGGGCGTCTGCCCCGAGATGTGCGTGATCTGCACGTTGATCCCGGGGGCGATGTCTCCCAGGCGGTTGATGAGTGACGGGAGCAGTGCCAGGTGGGTGATGTCGGTCATGCAGATGCGAAAGGTGCGCTGCGCCCTGGACGGATCGAAGACGGCCCGCTGCCGGGTGATCCCGCGCAGCAGCTCCAGTGCCTGGCGAACCGGCTCCACCAGCGAGGTGGCGTGGGGCGTCGGCAGCATGCCCTCCGACGTGCGCACGAACAGCGGGTCGCCAAAATGCCGCCGCAGCCGCGCCAGCGCGATGCTGATGGAGGACTGCGCAATGCCCAGGTTCTCCCCCGCACGCGACACGCTGCGTGTCTTGTAGACCTCGTCAAAAACGGTCAGCAGTTTCAGGTCCATTATTTGGATTTGCGTTTGGAGGTATTGACGCCATGGTATTGGCGCAATAGTGCCTGCAACCTAGCATTCGGGCAACCCTGCAATCCACGAAAGACAGACCCATGCAAGACGCCCAGCCCGCCACCCTGACCGAACCCAGCCGCAACACGCCCGTCTGGGGTGCATACGATGTCGTTGTGCTCGGAGGGGGGCCTGCGGGCATTGCAGCGGCCACCGCTGCGGCGCGGACCGGCCAGTCCACGTTGCTGGTCGAAAGCTACGGCTTCCTGGGGGGCATGGGCACGGCCGCAGGCGTGACGAACTTCTGCGGCCTGCATGCCAATGTGCACGGCACCATCGAGCGGGTGGTGCATGGCGTTGCCGATGACCTGCTGGCACGCATCGGCGCCCTCGGAGGCCTCAACGAGCCGCATGTGCTCTTTGGCAACAAGATCGCGGCCCAGGCCTATGACAACGCCGCGTTCAAGGTGGCTGCGGACGATCTGGTGCTCGCCAGCGGCGCGCAGCTGCTGTTCCACGCCACCCTGGTCGGGGTGCTGATGAACGGGCCGCAGGAGATCCGTGCGGCACTGATCGAAACCAAGTCCGGGCGCTACGCCGTGCTGGCCCGGGTTTTCATCGACTGCACGGGCGATGGGGACCTGGCGGCGTTTGCCGACGCGCCCTTCGAGAAAGGCACCGACGGGCACGGCATGATGTACCCCTCGACCATGTTCCGGGTCAACGGCGTGGATGCGGCGCAGGCGGGCGATGCCTACAACCACTTCGGCCAACTGATGGACGAGGCCGAAAAGCGCGGGCGCAGGTTCCCGCGCAAGACGCCCATCATCCGCCCGCAGAAGAACCCTGCGGAGTGGCGTGCCAACGTGACCCAACTGGCCAATGCCGATGGCAGCCCGGTGGACGGCACGAATGCCGCGCAGCTCAGCGATGCGGAGGTGCAGGGACGGCGCCAGATCGTCGACTTCTTCCAGTTCCTGCGCGAGTGCGCGCCGGGCTTTCAGAACGCCTACCTGCTGGAGATCGCACCGCAGGTCGGCGTGCGCGAAACCCGCCGCGTGCTGGGCGAGTACCAGTTGACCGAGGAAGACGTGCTGCAGTGCGCGAGCTTTGACGACAGCATCGGCGTCAACGGCTGGATGATCGAGGAGCACGTCGCCGGCAACATTGCCTTCAAGTGGCAGGACATCCCGAACAGCCGCGGCTTCAACCATCTGCCCTACCGCATGCTGCTGCCGCTGCAGGTCGACAACCTGCTGGTCGCGGGCCGGTGTGCATCGATGACCCACATGGGCCAATCAGCTGCGCGCGTATCGGGGGCTTGCTTCGTGATGGGCCAGGCGGCGGGTACTGCCGCCGCGCTGGCAGTCCGGGGTGGCGTCCGTCCGCGCGACCTGCCGGTCAAGACCCTGCAGCAGCGGCTGGAAGCCGACGGCGCCTACCTGGGCCGCGACGCGGCCTGACATCCCTCCCTATTCCAACAAGAACCCCCTGGAGACAATCCATGAAAAGACGCAGCCTGAACATGGCGGCACTGGCCGCTGCATGCAACGCTCTTGTACCTCCTCTGGCGCAGGCCCAGGCGACTTCTGCCTGGCCCACAAAGACGGTGCGCATCCTCGTCGGATTCCCGGGCGGGTCGAGCCCGGACATCGTGGCGCGCAGCCTGGCCGAGCCGCTGTCCAGGGTGCTGGGGCAGGCCGTCATCGTCGAAAACAAGGCCGGGGCGTCGGGCAACATCGCTGCGGACCAGGTGGCCAAGGCCACGGACGACCACACGCTGGGCATCGTCATCAATGGCAATCTGACCTCGGCCAGGATGCTGTACCCGAAACTCCCCTATGACCCCGCGAAGGATTTCAGCTATCTCTCCCTGCTGGCCACGGCACCCCTGGTGCTGGTGGCGCCCGCGAAGGAGCCCGATGGGGCTGCCTTCTTCGCCGCAGCGGCACGCAATGGGGACCGGTAGAACTACGGATCGGTCGGCAACGGCTCGGTGGGGCACCTGGGCATGGAGGTGCTCAAGACCAGGTCCAAGGGTCTGGCACCCATGCACGTACCGTTCAAGGGCAACCCCGAGGTGATCACCGGCTTGCTGGGGGGCGAGATCCAGATGGCGCTGGTGCCCCCGGGCATCGCCATGCCGCAGGTGCGGGCCGGCAAGCTCCGGGCCATCGGTCTTGCGGGTGGGCGCAGCACCGTGGCGCCCGAAGTGCCTTCGCTGGCCGATGCGGGCGTGCGCGACTTCCACCTGGAAGTGTGGACCGCCCTGGTGGGCCCGTCCAGGCTCTCCAGGGCGGCGCAGGACCGGCTGAATACCGAGGTCCCCCGCATCATGCGCAGCGCTGAAACCCGCGAGAAGCTGCTCAACCAGGGCTGGCAGGCCGTGGGCACGGCACCGGACGGCCTGGTCAGCCGCGTCAAGGACGAGGCCGCGATCATGGGCGGCATCATCACGGCCCGGGGGATCCGGCTGGAGTAGGGGCCCGCCACATCTGCCCGGGGGCTCGGCGGGAAGGGTTGGGCTCCCTTGCCCTCCCCACTGCACGGGTATGGGCTCATCTGGACCCGGTGCATTGGTGGCGCACGAAAGACGCCTTCACGCGGGCATGCGCGTGAAGCAGGCCCTGCGCTGCAGCATCTCGTCGGTCTGGCGTGTGGCGATTTCCAGGTCGTAGTAGGTGTGCGGCTCCGGGGGCGGCGGCGAGGGGAAAATGGTCAAGGTGCCGTAGAACGCAGGGCACATGAAATCGCCCGTGAGCACCCACCGGCCGTAGGGAGGGCTGTCGGCCGGATCACGGGTCCAGTACCCCCAGAAGATGGCCAGGGAGCCGGTGGACGCCGTGCGGCGTGCCGCAAGCTGGTTGGCAGTGTCCGGCGAGAAGTCCCCCACCGTGCCGCTGCCCGTGCAGTCGCCGTTGGTGTAGGTCAACGCACCATAGGTTTGGGTGAACAGCGTGGTCTCCTGGCGCACCATGCGCATAACGCTGCGCTGGCTCAGGTTGCTGCTGACCACATGGCAACCCTGGTGCTGCCAGTCGCCCGCGAGCAGGGCCACGTCCAGCTGCGGGGCGTCATCGCTCCCGCCTCCGCAGCCGGCCAGTGCGGCGGTGATGGCGATCAGCGAGAGGCAGGTTGCAAAGGCGGTGGGTGAAGTGGCAGAGAACAGTGAGGTCATGGCAAAAAGCCCGATTCTGTGGGCCCGTCCGATCCCTGAGAACCCTACCGGAGTAGGGGGCGGCTACCGGGCTTCAGCACTCGACGACGTTCACCGCCAGCCCGCCGCGCGAGGTCTCCTTGTACTTGACCTTCATGTCCGCGCCGGTCTGCATCATGGTCTTGATCACCTTGTCGAGCGAGACCACGTGCTGGCCGTCGCCGCGCAAGGCCATGCGCGCGGCGTTGATGGCCTTGATGGCGCCCATGGCGTTGCGCTCGATGCAGGGTATCTGCACCAGCCCGCCCACGGGGTCGCAGGTCATTCCGAGGTTGTGCTCCATGCCGATCTCGGCGGCGTTTTCCACCTGCTCGGGGCTGCCGCCCATCACGGCGGCCAGGGCGCCGGCGGCCATGGAGCAGGCCACGCCCACCTCGCCCTGGCAGCCCACCTCGGCGCCCGACAGCGACGCGTTCTTCTTGTAGATGATGCCGATGGCACCGGCGGTGAGGAGGAAGGTGGCGATGCCGTCCTCATCCGCGCCGGGCAGAAAGTTCACGTAGTACTGCAGCACGGCCGGGATCACGCCGGCCGCGCCGTTGGTGGGCGCGGTCACCACGCGGCCACCGGCGGCGTTTTCCTCGTTGACGGCCATGGCGTAGAGGTTCACCCAGTCCATCATCGACAAGGGGTCGCGCCGGGCGGCTTCGGACTGGGTGTTCAGGCTCTTGTGCAGCTCGGCCGCGCGGCGGCGCACGTGCATGGGGCCGGGCAGGGTGCCGGTGGCCGCACAGCCGCGCTGCACGGCACGGGCCATGGTGTGCCAGATGGCCAGCAACTGGCGGCGCAACTCGGCGGCGCTGCGCCAGTGCAGTTCGTTGGCTACCATGATCTGACCCACCGCCATGCCGGTGGCCTGGCACTGGGCCAGCAAGTCGGCCCCGGTGCTGAAGGGGTAGGGCAGGCCGTTGCCGTGCCCGGCGGCGCCGGGCCCCGATGCCGCTGCCGAGTTCAGCACGCGCTCGCCCGCCGCATCCGTCACGAAGCCGCCGCCCACCGAGTAGTACTCGCGCTCGGCGATCTTCACGCCGTTGGCATCCAGCGCGTGGAAGGCCATGCCGTTGGGGTGCAAGGGCAGGCTGCGGCGGCGAAACAGCAGGTGCTCCTTTTCGACGAAGGGCACGGCGTGCTCGCCCAGCAGGGCCAGGCTGCGGCTGGCGCGGATCTGGGCAATGGTGGGGGCTATCTGGTCGGGGTCGATGCGGTCGGGCTCATGCCCGGCCAGGCCCAGCAGCACGGCGGTGTCGGTGCCATGGCCTACGCCGGTGGCCGAGAGCGAGCCGAACAGCTCCACCACCACGCTGTGCACCGCCGCCAGGCCCACCGTGGCCTTCAGGTGGCAGGCAAACTGCCGCGCCGCGATCATGGGCCCCACGGTGTGCGAGCTGGAGGGGCCGATGCCGATCTTGAAGAGGTCGAAAACGCTGACGGACATGGGGTGCTGTGCCTTCAATGGGATACCGGTGGGTTCGGTGAACAACAGCGACGGCCGCATGCCGCCGGCCCATGCACAGAGAAGACAGCGATGGCGCGGGTGGCGCCATCGCTGGCCGGTCGATCATGAACAAGACAACATGCGTCTTCGCACTGCCAGCACTCTTGGCGCTGGAGTGGGGGCGAGGCTAACCGCACGGCTCCGTGGCAGCACACGCGTTATCCCTGAGCGGTTCGACCGGGCACGGGGGCAAGGCCGGTGGCTGCCGTCGATTGCTATGCCTTGGATAGCAACCTATTGATGCGCCACAATGGTCTCAGGCCATAACGGTGCGTCTTGACAAGGCGTCGCTGGCCTGGCTTGCCGCCCATGAATGTTTCTTACACAGCGCCTCTGTCTGCCCTGTGCGCCACCACCAGTGCAATTTCAACCAGGGGTGCCGCAGCCGCCTGGCCTGCCGCGCCGGCCGCGGGGGGCTGTGGCCGTGCCAGCGAATGGGCGTGCACCGCCGGTGGTGCCACCTGCTGGCGGGCCAGGCCGCCGGCCATCCAGCCGCACACCATGCGCCTGGCGTCCGCTATGCGGGCGGGTTCGCGCACGAACAGCTCGCACGAGAGGGTGCGGTGCCTGTGGCTGCCGGCCTCGCGCAGCAGGCGGTCGGCGGCGGCCAGCACCTGGGCCAGGCTGTGCTCCAGATCCTGTGCGGGCGAGGGTGTTGCAGCGGTGTTCAGGCAGGTGATGCGCACGCACAGCGAGGTGGGCGCGTGGCGCACGCCCACACGCAACCGGGCCACCACGCGCGGTGCTGTCGCGGTCAGGCTGGCGGCGGGCGGGGCGGTGCTGCAATCGATGGCCATGGTGTTGTGATTCGGGTCGCGTTGTGTTCGTTCCGTCAGTCCAGCGTGCCCAGACGGCGGGCGCTGGCGGCCACGGCCCCCAGCAGACCCGCCAGCAGCAGCAAGGCGGCCACCAGGCTGGTGCCGTGCGCCACGAAGCCGATCAGCGCCGGGCCCATGAGCACGCCGGCATAACCCATGGTGGCAATCGCGGGAACCGCCAGGCTCTCCGGCATGGCGTGCTGCCTGCCAGCGAGTGAAAACAGCACCGGCACGATGTTCGAGCAGCCCAGGCCCACCAGCGCAAAACCGGGCAGGGCCAGAGGCCAGGTGGGCGCCAGCGTGGCCAGCCCCAGGCCGGCAGCGGCCAGCAGGGCGCCTGTGAGCACCGTGCGCTGCGGGCCTATGCGGCGGACCCAGCGGTCCCCGGTGAGGCGGCCCACCGTCATGGCCGTGGCGAAGGCGGCATAGCCCAGGCCCGCGCGCTCGGCGGGCATGCCCTGCACCTGGGTGAGGAACACGGCGCTCCAGTCCAGCATGGCGCCCTCGGCCAGGAAGAGGATGAAGCACAGCGTGCCGATGAACAAGACCACGCCCGTGGGGCGGGCGAAGGCCGGGCCGCTCTGCGCGCCGCCGCCGGCCAGGAAATGTGGTGCCGCCAGCGCCAGCAGTGCCAGCACCACGGCCGCCACGGCGGCGGTGGCCTGACCCAGCGAGGTACCCAGCACACCCAGCAGCACGATCATGCCGCCGGCCCCTGCCACACCGCCCAGGCTGAACAGCCCGTGAAAGCCCGACATCATGGGCCGGCCACTGGCCCGCTCGACGAGGATGGCCTGGATGTTGCCCGCGCAGCCCAGCCCGCCGATGCCCGCGCCGAACAGGAACAGCGCCACGCCCAGCCAGGGCGCCGTGGGCGCCAGGGCCAGCAGCGGCAGGCTGGCGCAGACCAGCAGCGCGGACGCCACCAGCACCCGCCGGCAGCCCCAGCGCGCGCTGAGCGCACCGGCCAGCGGCATGGAGACGATGGAGCCTGCGCCCATGCACAGCAACAGCAGGCCGAGTGTGGCCTCGTGGAGGGACAGCTGTGCCTTGGTGAAGGGCACCAGCGGCGCCCAGGCCGCCATGGCAAAGCCGCTGATGAAGAAGGCCACGCGCGTGGCGTGCGCCGCTGCCCGGCTGGCGGCCAAAGGGCGTGCCGGGGCCGTGGCAGAGATCGGTGCGGTTGTGCTTGCGCTGGAAGCCGTCATGGTGGGCAGGGGGATAGCCAGTGTGGCGCCGTTGGATGGCGGGGCGATGACGCTGCGACCATGCCCTGGGCTGGCGGGAGGGCTTTGCACCGGTGGTGGCCGGGCGGGCCGTTGCGCAGGCATGTCGCAGGCCCGGCACATGATGAGCAAATCTAACCAGTTGTGTCCTTGCATGGGGCCGATGCTACGCAGTGGCGCTACGGAAGACTATCGACAATAATTCGCAAACTCATGAAACCAGCTCATGCCAAAAATGGTCACGCCGTCCCGGGCTCGCCCCGCCGCCTGCCGCCGCTGAACATGCTGCGCGCCTTCGAGGCGGCAGGCCGGCTGCTCAGCGTGACGCAGGCCGCGCACGAACTGTCGGTGACGCAAAGCGCCGTCAGCCACCAAATCAAGGCGCTGGAGGAATGGCTGGGCGTGGCCCTGGTGCAGCGCGAGGGGCGGGGCCTGGCGCTCACGCCGCCGGGCGCTGCCTACCTGCCGGGGCTGACCAGCGCGCTGGACCTGATGGCCCGGTCCACCGCCGGCATCAAGCGGCCCACGCGACGCAACACGCTGGCGGTGAATGCCACCTCCACCTTCGCCACGCAGTGGCTGATCCCGCGCCTGGCGGCGTTCTGCGCGCAGATGCCGGGGCTGGATGTGCAGCTCGTCACGACGGTGGGGCATCTGGACTTCGAGCCGGCGGACTATGACGTCTCGATCCGCTGCTTTGCCGATGGCGAACTGGCGCTGCTGCAGCAGCGCACACCCTGGCGCGGCATCCGTGCGGGTGCGTTTCTTCCCGATGTGCTCACCCCCGTGTGCAGCCCCGCGCTGCTGGCGGGCGCCAAGGCCATCCAGGCGCCACGCGATCTGGCGCGGCACACGCTGCTGCACAGCCGCTCGACCCCGCTGGTGTGGCAGCAGTGGCTGCAGGAGGCGGGCACGCAGGACATCCAGCCCGCCGGCGACCTGGTGTTCGACCATGCCCACCTGAGCGTGCAGGCCGCCATCCAGGGCCTGGGCGTGGCGCTGGGCAACCCGCGTTTCCTGGGCGAGGCGCTGGCCAGCGGGTTGCTGGCCATGCCTTTCCCGCAGCTGCTCTCGGGCGACAAGAAGTATTACTGGATGCTCTCGCCACGCGCCGCGCAGGATGCGGCGTCGGTGGCGTTCTGCGACTGGCTGGCGGTGGCCTGAGCCGCCCGCCGGGCATTGACCGCTTACATCACCAGCGCCCGCCCCAGCATCACGCACCAGTCCCAGGGATTGAGCTTGGGGCGCGTGTGCATGCTGGCGCCCCTGAGGGCCTGCACCTTGTCCAGGATGCGCAGGCCGCCTTGTACCACCAGACGCAGCTCCCAGCCTGCGCGGCCGGGCAGGCGGTGCACCAGCGGCGCGCCGCGCAGCATGCTGGCGCGGGCCCAGGCGGCGCAGTCCAGGATCAGGCGGGCGTTCTCTGGCGTGCTGCGCAGCTCCAGCAGCTCGGCCTGGCAGGCGCCGTGGGCAGCGCAGTCCTCGCGCGGCAGGTAATGGCGTCCGCGCGGGATGTCCACGCTCAGGTCCTGCCAGAAATTGGCCAATTGCAGCGCGGTGCAGATGTCGTCGCTCTGCGACAGGGCCTCTTCCCCGTCCACGCCGTACAGGTGCAGCAGCAGCCGGCCCACGGGGTTGGCCGAGCGGCGGCAGTAATCGACCAGCTCGGTGCGGTCGGCGTAGCCGTCGGCATCGCGGGTTTTTTCCACGTCCTGGGCAAAGGCGCTGAGCAGGTCGGCGAGCAGCGGCACGGGCAGGTGGTGGCTGACCAGCACGGCCTGCAGCGGCACGAACACATCGGCCCAGCGGGGCGAGGGGGCATGGCCCTCGGCGATGGCCGAGAGGTCTGCGTTGAACGCGGCCAGATCGGCCAGGCGCTCGGCGGGTGGGGCATCGCCCTCGTCGGCGATGTCGTCGGCCGTGCGTGCGAAAGCGTAGATGGCGGCGATGACGGGGCGCAGGTGCGGCGGGCACAGCAGCGATGCGACGGGGAAATTTTCGTAATGCGTGACCGGCGGGGCCACTGCGGGGGCGGTGGATGGGGCGGCAGCGGGCGAGGTGCTTGGGGTGGGGTTCACGGCATGGATTGTCGCTTGACAAGGCGGAGACGTTCTCATAGATTACTAACCAGTCAGTCAGTAACTTGTTTTGTCAGTGTTAACCCTGAACGACCTGGCGGTCGTGGGGGTGGCGCTGGCCGACCTTCGTGTTGCCCTTTTCATTCACCGGATTTTCCATGCGCACACCCTCCGCTTCGCGGCCCATTCACCGGCCCTCCAGGTTTTTGTTGCTGGCGGCCTCGGCCCTGGTGCTGGCCGCCTGCTCGCGGCCCGCCCCGCCCGAGGAGCCGGTGCGCTCCGTCAAGCTGATGACGGTCGGCGTGGGAGCATTGCAGTCGCAGGTGGAATACGCCGGTGAGGTGCGTGCCCGCGTGGAATCGCGCCTGGGCTTTCGCGTGGCGGGCAAGATCGTGCAGCGCCAGGCCGAACTCGGCCAGCGCGTGAAGGCCGGCGACGTGCTCGCCCAGCTCGACCCGCGCGACTACCAGCTGGCGGCCGACTCGGCGCGTGCGCAACTGGCCTCGGCCACCACGCAGCGCGACCTGGCGGCGGCCGACTACAAGCGTTACCAGACCCTGAAGGACCAGAACTTCATCAGCGGCGCCGAGCTGGAGCGCCGCGACGCGACCTTGAAGGCCGCGCAGGCCACGCTGGACCAGGCGCGTGCGCAACTGTCGTCGCAGGGCAACCAGGCCACCTACACGCGCCTGGTGGCCGACGTGTCGGGCGTGGTCACGGGCATTGAGGCCGAGCCGGGCCAGGTCGTCTCTGCCGGTACGCCGGTGGTGCGCATTGCCCAGGACGGCCCGCGCGACGTGGTGTTTGCCGTGCCTGAGGACAAGGTCGCCCAGATCGCTGTGGGCTCCGACGTGGCCGTGCGCGGCTGGTCGGGCGGTGCCGAGCTGGCGGGCAAGGTGCGCGAGGTGGCGGCCAGTGCCGATGCGGCCACGCGCACCTTCCAGGTCAAGGTGGCCATCGAGGGCAAGGATGCACCGGCGCTGGGCGCCACGGTGTATGCCCAGCCCAAGGCGCTGGGCCATGCCGGCGTGGTGGCCATCAAGCTGCCCACCAGCGCGCTGCGCCAGGAGGGTCAGTCCACGGCCGTGTGGGTGTACGACCCGGCCACCAGCACCGTCAAATCACAGGTGGTGCAGATCGCCACGGCCGACGGCAACGATGCCGTGGTGGCCGCAGGCCTGACCCCCGGCATGCAGGTGGTGGCCACGGGCGTGCACGTGCTCTCGCCTGGGCAGAAGGTCATGATCTACCAGCCCAAGTCGAGCGGTGCCCCTGCGGCCAAGGCGCAGACGGCTGCCGGCAATGTGGCGCTGCCTGCAGCGCCCCCCGCGCCAGCGGCGACGCCCGTGGCTGCGGCCCCTGCTTCCAAGTAAGGGCCCGCCATGAGCCAGATCCAACCAAAAGAGGGGTTCAACCTCTCCAAATGGGCGCTCGACCACCCGGCGCTCACGCGCTACCTGATGGTGGTGCTGATGCTGCTGGGCTTTGCCGCCTACTTCCAGCTGGGGCAGGACGAAGACCCGCCCTTCACCTTCCGCGCCATGGTGGTGCGCACCTACTGGCCCGGCGCCACGGCGCAGCAGGTGGCCGAGCAGGTCACCGACAAGCTCGAGCGCACCCTGCAGGAGGTGCCCTACGCCGACAAGATCCGCAGCTATTCCAAGCCCGGCGAGTCGCAGATCATCTTCCAGATCAAGGACTCGTCCAAGGGCAGTGAGGTGGCCAACGTCTGGTACACCGTGCGCAAGAAGATCGGGGACATGCGCTACACGCTGCCCACGGGCATCCAGGGGCCGTTCTTCAACGACGACTTCGGTGACGTGTATGGCGTGATCTACGCGCTCGAATCCGAAGGCTTCAGCTACGCCGAACTCAAGAACTTTGCCGACGATGCACGCCAGCAGCTGCTGCGCGTGCCCGACGTGGCCAAGGTCGAACTCTTCGGCGTGCAGGACGAGAAGCTCTTCATCGAAATCTCGCAAAAGCGCCTGTCGCAGCTGGGCCTGGACATGAACCAGGTGCTGGCCCAACTGGGCCAGCAGAACGCCGTGGAAGGCGCGGGCGCCGTGCAGACCCCGCTGGACCAGGTGCAGGTGCGCGTGGCCGGCCAGTTCAATGCGGTGGAAGACCTCGCGGCCATGCCGATCCGCGGCCCCTCTGGCGCCCAGCTGCGCCTGGGCGACATCGCCGAGATCAAGCGTGGCTACGTGGAGCCCACCGCCGTGAAGGTGCGCCACCAGGGCAAGGAAGTGATCGCCCTGGGTGTCTCCATGACCAAGGGCGGCGACATCATCGCCCTGGGCAAGGCGCTGCATGTGGCCACCGACCGCATCGGCGCCGCGCTGCCCGCCGGCGTGAAGCTGGTGAACGTGCAGGACCAGCCCAAGGCCGTGGCCACCTCGGTCAACGAATTCGTGAAGGTGCTGATCGAGGCCGTGGTCATCGTGCTGGCCGTGAGCTTCGTCGCCCTGGGTTTCCACCGCCGCCCCGGCAAGCAGCCACTGTGGAAGCGCTGGTACATCGACCCGCGCCCCGGCCTGGTGGTGGGCATCACCATTCCCATGGTGCTTGCCGTGACATTCCTGGGCATGTGGTACTGGAACATCGGGCTGCACAAGATCTCGCTGGGTTCGCTCATCATCGCCCTGGGCCTGCTGGTGGACGACGCCATCATCGCCGTGGAGATGATGGTGCTCAAGCTCGAAGAGGGCTACGACAAGGTGCGCGCCGCCACCTTCGCCTACGAGCTCACGGCCATGCCCATGCTCACGGGCACGCTGATTACGGCGGTGGGCTTTCTGCCCATCGGCATCGCCAAGTCGACCACGGGCGAGTACACCTTCGCGATCTTCGCGGTGACGGTGCTCGCGCTGGTCCTGAGCTGGATCGTGTCGGTCTACTTCGTGCCCTACCTGGGCACCCTGCTGCTCAAGGTGCCGGCCCATGTGGCCCACGCGCAAGAGCACCACGGCGTGGAGGCGGGCGGGCACGAGGTGTTCGACAGCCCGTTCTACAACTTCTTTCGCCGCCTGGTGACCTGGTGCGTGCGCCACCGCTGGATCACCATCGCTCTCACCGTGGGTACGTTTGCCCTGGGCATCTTCGGCATGGGCCAGGTGCAGCAGCAGTTCTTCCCCGATTCGAGCCGCCCCGAGATCATCGTCGACGTGTGGTTCCCCGAAGGCACGTCCTTCGCGGGCAACGAAGAGGTCACCAAGCGCGTGGAAGCGCGCCTGCTGGCCGAGCCGGGCGTGAACACCGTGAGCACCTGGGTGGGCTCGGGCGTGCCGCGCTTCTACCTGCCGCTGGACCAGGTGTTCCCGCAGAGCAACGTGTCGCAGTTCATCGTGGTGCCGCAGGACCTGAAGGTGCGCGAGAGCCTGCGCATCAAGCTGCCCGGCCTGCTGGCGCAGGAGTTCCCTGAAGTGCGTGGCCGCGTGAAGCTGCTGCCCAATGGGCCACCCGTGCCGTACCCGGTGCAGTTCCGCGTGGTCGGGCTGGACCCGCTGGTGCTGCGCGAGCGCGCCGACGAGGTCAAGGCCGCCCTGCGCGAGAACCCCCAGATGCGTGGCGTGAACGACAACTGGAACGAGTCCGTGAAGGTGCTGCGCCTGGAAGTGGACCAGGCCAAGGCGCGCGCCCTGGGCGTGACCAGCCAGTCCATCGCCCAGGCCAGCAAGACCATCCTCTCGGGCACGCAGGTGGGCCAGTTCCGCGAGGGCGACAAGCTAATCGACATCATGCTGCGCCAGCCGCTCGATGAGCGCAACGCCATCACCGACATCGCCAACGCCTACCTGCCCACGGCCTCGGGCAAGTCGATCCCGCTCACGCAGATCGCCAAGCCCGTGTTCACCTGGGAGCCGGGCGTGATGTGGCGTGAGAACCGCGACTACGCCATCACGGTGCAGGGCGACGTGACCGAAGGCGTGCAGGGCGCCACCGTCACCGCGCAGCTGCTGCCGGGCCTGCGCGCCATCGAGGCCAAGTGGCGTGAGGCGGGGCAGGGCGGCTACCGCATCGAGGTGGCAGGCGCCGTGGAGGAAAGCTCCAAGGGTTCGGCCTCCATTGCGGCGGGCATCCCGATCATGCTGTTCGTCACCTTCACGCTGCTGATGCTGCAGTTGCACAGCTTCAGCCGCGCGATGCTGGTGTTCCTGACCGGGCCGCTGGGACTGGCCGGCGTGGCAGGCGCGCTGATCCTGCTCAACCGCCCCTTCGGCTTTGTGGCGCTGCTGGGCGTGATCGCGCTGATGGGCATGATCCAGCGCAACTCGGTGATCCTGATCGACCAGATCGAGCAGGACCGCGCCAAGGGCATCCCCGCGTGGGACGCCATCGTCGAATCCGCCGTGCGCCGGCTGCGCCCCATCGTGCTCACGGCCGCTGCTGCGGTTCTGGCCATGATCCCGCTGTCGCGCAGCGTGTTCTGGGGCCCGATGGCCGTGGCCATCATGGGCGGGCTGATCGTGGCCACGGTGCTGACTTTGCTGGCCCTGCCGGCGATGTACGCGGCCTGGTTCCGCGTGAAGCGGCCCGAGGACGAGCGCGCCGCCCTGGCCTGAGTGCCCGCCGATGGCCATCCCCCTGCCGCTGGCAGGGGTGGCCTCGGGGCAGGGTGAACCCTTGCACGCAATGTGCATGCGGAAATCGGTGTGCGCCGCTTCTCAGGTTAAAATCTAAGGTTGACCGATTTCACACAGGCGGCGGGCATAGCTTGCCGCCTGTTTGTTTGTTAGTTGTAGAACCGCGCGGGTGGCGAAATTGGTAGACGCACCAGGTTTAGGTCCTGACGGTAGCAATACTGTGCGGGTTCGAGTCCCGCCCCGCGCACCATCCATGTGAGACTTTGCGGAACACTGCGCTGCAGACAGCACGATCACATCCATAAGAGGAATAGCCATGTCCGTTACTGTTGAAACCCTTGAGAAGCTCGAGCGCAAGATCACGCTGAGCGTGCCCCTGACCGTGATCCAGACCGAAGTCGACACGCGTCTGAAGCGCCTTGCGCGCACCGTGAAGATGGACGGCTTCCGTCCCGGCAAGGTGCCCATGAACGTGGTCGCCCAGCGTTACGGCTATTCCGTGCAGTACGAAGTGCTCAACGACAAGGTCGGTGAAGCCTTTGCCGTGGCCGCCAACGAAGCCAAGCTGCGCGTGGCCGGCCAGCCCCGCATCACCGAAAAAGACGGTGCCCCCGAAGGCCAGGTGACCTTCGACGCCATCTTCGAAGTGTTCCCCGAAGTCAAGATCGGTGACCTGTCGGACGCCGAAGTCGAGAAGCTGTCGGCCGATGTGACCGATTCGGCCATCGACAAGACCATCGACATCCTGCGCAAGCAGCGTCGCACCTTCGCCCAGCGCGCCCAGGGCGCCCCTGCCGAAGACGGTGACCGCGTGTCCGTGGACTTCGAAGGCAAGATCGACGGCGAGCCGTTCGAAGGCGGCAAGGCCGAGGACTTCCAGTTCCTGGTCGGCGAAGGCCAGATGCTCAAGGAATTCGAAGAAGCCGTGCGCGGCATGAAGACCGGCGAAAGCAAGACCTTCCCGCTGGCTTTCCCTGCCGACTACCACGGCAAGGACGTGGCCGGCAAGACGGCTGACTTCCTGGTCACGGTCAAGAAGATCGAAGCCGCCAACCTGCCCGAAGTGAACGACGCCCTGGCCAAGTCGCTGGGCATCGCCGACGGCTCGGTGGACGGCCTGCGCGCCGACATCAAGAAGAACCTGGAGCGCGAAGTCAAGTTCCGCCTGCTGGCCCGCAACAAGCAAGCCGTGATGGACGCCCTGGTGGCCAAGGCCGAACTCGACCTGCCCAATTCGAGCGTGCAGGCCGAAATCGGCCGCCTGCTGGAAGGCGCCCGCGCTGACCTCAAGCAACGCGGCCTGAAGGACGCCGACAAGGCCGAGATCCCTGAAGACGTGTTCCGTCCCCAGGCCGAGCGCCGCGTGCGCCTGGGCCTGGTGGTGGCCGAGCTGGTGCGTGCCAACGAACTGCAGGCCAAGCCCGAGCAGCTCAAGGCCCACATCGACGAGCTGGCTGCCAGCTACGAGAAGCCTGAAGACGTGGTGCGCTGGTACTTCGGCGACCGCCAACGCCTGGCCGAAGTGGAAGCCGTGGTCATCGAGAACAACGTGACCGACTTCGTGCTGGGCAAGGCCAAGGTTGTTGACAAGGCCGTGTCGTTCGACGAACTCATGGGCCAGCAAGGCTAAGCCGGTGTTCGCCAGCCATCCTTGTGTGGATGGCCCGGCGATAGCTTGCCGCAGGGGCTTGTGCTTTCATGCACAAGCCCCAATTCATTTCTGGGTACAGTACCTGCTTGCACTGGAGAAAACATGAGTTCACTGGATACACAAGCCTTGGGCATGGTCCCCATGGTCATCGAGCAGTCGGGACGCGGCGAGCGCTCCTACGACATCTATTCGCGCCTGCTCAAGGAGCGCATCATCTTCCTGGTGGGCGAGGTCAACGACCAGACCGCCAACCTGGTGGTGGCGCAGCTGCTCTTTTTGGAGAGCGAGAACCCCGACAAGGACATTTCGTTCTACATCAACTCGCCGGGTGGCAGCGTGACGGCCGGCATGGCCATCTACGACACCATGCAGTTCATCAAGCCTGATGTGTCGACCATGTGCGTGGGCTTTGCGGCCAGCATGGGCGCCTTCCTGCTGGCGGCCGGCGCCAAGGGCAAGCGTTTTTCGCTGCCCAACTCCAAGGTCATGATCCACCAGGTGCTGGGCGGCGCACGCGGCCAGGCCACCGACATCGAGATCCATGCGCGCGACATCCTGCGCACCAAGGACCAGATGAACCGCATCCTGGCCGAGCGCACGGGCCAGCCGCTGGAAAAGGTCAAGCACGACACCGAGCGCGATTACTTCCTCACGGCCGACGAGGCCAAGGACTACGGCCTGGTGGACCAGGTGATCGCCAAGCGCCCCTGATACGGGCGGAGCAAGAACCTGTTTACGGTCTCGCAGGGCACCCCTGATTGATCGTAAACAGGTTCTAGCGGTCAGCGGCGTTCGTTTTTCCGGGAACCTGTTCCGAGCATTTGCCCTGGCGTAACGCTGGGGTTGAGTTCGGGGCTTCCTGCAGCCACAGGGGCATTGCCCGCGGGCAGGCAGGGCAGTTTTCCCGGGAAAGAACGCCGCTTTTTATTTGGTTATCATCTCCCGACAACTTTCCGAAACAAGGCATTGCCCCCATGGCCGAGAAAAAAGGCTCCTCCAGCGAGAAAACCCTCTACTGCTCTTTCTGCGGCAAAAGCCAGCACGAAGTGAAGAAGCTGATCGCCGGACCGTCCGTCTTTATCTGCGACGAGTGCATTGACCTGTGCAACGAAATCATCCGTGACGAGCTGCCCTCCGGCGACCTGGCCAAGGACGCCAAGAGCGACCTGCCCACGCCCCTGGAGATCAAGTCCAACCTGGACAACTACGTCATCGGCCAGGACGTGGCCAAGCGCACGCTGGCTGTCGCGGTGTACAACCACTACAAGCGCCTGCGCCACAAGGACAAGGCGCACAAGGACGACATCGAGCTGTCCAAGAGCAACATCCTCTTGATAGGGCCCACGGGTTCGGGCAAGACGCTGCTGGCCCAGACGCTGGCGCGCATGCTGGACGTGCCCTTCGTGATGGCCGATGCCACCACGCTGACGGAAGCCGGCTACGTGGGCGAGGACGTGGAGAACATCGTCCAGAAGCTGCTGCAAAGCTGCAACTACGAGGTCGAGCGGGCCCAGCGCGGTATCGTTTACATCGACGAGATCGACAAGATCTCGCGCAAGTCGGACAACCCCTCCATCACCCGCGATGTGTCGGGCGAGGGCGTGCAGCAGGCGCTGCTCAAGCTGATCGAAGGCACCATGGCCAGCGTGCCGCCCCAGGGCGGGCGCAAGCACCCGAACCAGGACTTTTTGCAGATCGACACGACCAACATTTTGTTCATCTGCGGCGGTGCGTTCGCGGGCCTGGAGAAGGTCATCGAGAACCGCACCGAGGCGTCGGGCATCGGTTTTGGCGCTTCGGTCAAGAGCAAGAAGCAGCGTTCGCTGACCGAGGTGTTCACCGAGATCGAGCCCGAGGACCTGATCAAGTTCGGCCTCATCCCCGAACTCGTCGGCCGCATGCCCGTGGTGACGGCCCTGGCCGAGCTCAGCGAAGACGCGCTGGTCGAGATCCTGACCGCGCCCAAGAACGCGCTGGTCAAGCAGTACAGCAAGCTCCTGGCCATGGAAGGCGTGGACCTGGAGATCCGTCCTGCCGCGCTCAAGGCCATCGCCCGCAAGGCGCTGGCGCGCAAGACCGGTGCCCGGGGCCTGCGTTCGATCCTGGAGCAGTCCCTGATCGGCACCATGTTCGACCTGCCCAACCAGAGCAATGTCGAGAAGGTCGTGGTGGACGAATCCACCATCGACGAAAGCAAGCCGCCGCTCCTCGTGTACCGAGAAGCAGCGAAGAAGGCCTGACATGTCCCCGCGGTGCCATGCAAGCCCCTCTTGCATGCACCGCGCCTGGCTACGCCGCCATTCAACCCTTGTGCCAGCACGGCTGGGCACGGGGGTTGAAAATCCCCACATGTGGACCATATTCCACAGAGTTAACTGAGGATTTCCATGTCCGGACATACCCCCCTGCCAGCCACCCCCATCGACCTGCCGCTGTTGCCCCTGCGCGACGTGGTGGTGTTCCCCCACATGGTGATACCGCTCTTCGTGGGCCGCCCCAAGAGCATCAAGGCGCTGGAGCTGGCCATGGAGGCCGACCGCCGCATCATGCTGGTGGCCCAGAAGGCCGCAGCCAAGGACGAGCCCTCGGTGGCCGACATGTTCGACGTCGGCTGCGTCTCCACCATCCTGCAGATGCTCAAGCTGCCTGACGGCACCGTGAAGGTGCTGGTCGAAGGCCAGCAGCGCGCACTGGTGTCGTCCATCGAAGACGCCGAGACGCACTTCAACGCCACCGTGACGCCCGTGGAGCAGTCTGCCGAGGCCACCAAGCCCAGCGAAATCGAGGCCCTGCGCCGCGCGGTGATGCAGCAGTTTGACCAGTACGTCAAGCTCAACAAGAAGATCCCGCCCGAGATCCTGACCAGCATCTCCAGCATCGACGATCCGGGTCGCCTGGCCGACACGATTGCCGCACACCTGCCGCTCAAGCTCGAGAACAAGCAGATCGTGCTCGACCTGTCGGACGTGAAGGCGCGCCTGGAAAACCTGTTCGAGCAGCTCGACCGCGAGGTCGACATCCTCAACGTCGACAAGAAGATCCGTGGCCGCGTAAAGCGCCAGATGGAGAAGAACCAGCGCGACTTCTACCTCAACGAGCAGGTCAAGGCCATCCAGAAGGAACTGGGCGAAGGCGAAGAGGGCGCGGACATCGAGGAGATCGAAAAGAAGATCAAGCTCGCCAAGATGCCTGCCGAGGCGCGCAAGAAGGCCGATGCCGAGTTCAAGAAGCTCAAGCTCATGTCGCCCATGTCGGCCGAGGCCACCGTGGTGCGCAACTACATCGACGTGCTCACGGCACTGCCATGGGCCAAGAAGACCAAGATCAAGCACGACCTGGTGAATGCCGAGGGCGTGCTCAACGAAGACCACTTCGGCCTGGACAAGGTCAAGGACCGCATCCTTGAGTACCTTGCAGTGCAGCAGCGCGTGGACAAGGTGAAGGCGCCCATCCTGTGCCTGGTGGGCCCTCCTGGCGTGGGCAAGACCTCGCTGGGCCAGTCGATCGCCAAGGCCACCGGGCGCAAGTATGTTCGCATGGCCCTGGGCGGCATGCGCGACGAGGCCGAGATCCGCGGGCACCGCCGCACCTACATCGGCGCTTTGCCGGGCAAGGTGCTGCAGAGCCTCTCGAAGGTGGGCACGCGCAATCCGCTGTTCCTGCTCGACGAGATCGACAAGCTCGGTACCGACTTCCGCGGCGACCCGTCGAGTGCGCTGCTGGAGGTGCTGGACCCCGAGCAGAACCACACCTTCGGCGACCACTACGTCGAGGTGGACTTCGACCTCTCCGACGTGATGTTCGTCGCCACGTCGAACTCGATGAACATCCCGCCGGCCCTGCTCGACCGCATGGAAGTGATCCGCCTGTCGGGTTACACCGAGGACGAGAAGACCAGCATCGCCATGAAGTACCTGCTGCCCAAGCAGCTCAAGAACAATGGCGTGAAGGACGAGGAGCTCGAGATCACCGAGCCCGCCGTGCGCGACATGGTGCGCTACTACACCCGCGAAGCTGGCGTGCGCTCGCTGGAGCGCGAGCTGTCCAAGATCTGCCGCAAGGTGGTCAAGGGCCTGCAGCTCAAGAAGTACGAGCCGCAAGTCGTCGTCACCGCCGACAACCTGCCCGACTTCCTGGGCGTACGCAAGTACACCTACGGCCGTGCCGAGGCGCAGAACCAGGTGGGCCAGGTGGTCGGCCTGGCGTGGACCGAGGTGGGCGGCGACCTGCTCACCATCGAAGCCGCTGCCATGCCCGGCAAGGGCGTGATCACGCGCACCGGCTCGCTGGGCGACGTGATGAAGGAATCCGTGGAGGCGGCCCGCACCGTGGTGCGCAGCCGCTCGCGCATCCTGGGAATCAAGGACGAAGCCTTCGAGAAGCGCGACATCCACATCCACGTGCCCGACGGCGCCACCCCCAAGGACGGCCCGAGCGCGGGCGCCGCCATGACCACGGCCTTCGTCTCGGCGCTCACGGGCATCCCCGTGCGCGCCGACGTGGCCATGACCGGCGAGATCACCTTGCGCGGCGAAGTCACCGCCATCGGCGGCCTCAAGGAAAAGCTGCTGGCTGCCCTGCGCGGCGGTATCAAGACGGTGCTGATCCCCGAAGAGAACGTGAAGGACCTGGCCGAGATCCCGGACAACGTCAAGAGCGGCCTGGAGATCGTGCCCGTGCGCTGGATCGACAAGGTGCTGGAGATAGCGCTTGAAACCATGCCCGTGCCCCTGACGGACGAAGAGGTGGCCGTGGCGCCTGCGCCATCGACCGACAAGGCTGCGCCCGCTGCGGATGGTTTGAAGCACTGAGAGGACAAGTCGATGGAATGAATCGATCGCAAATTTTTTCCAGGGACTTTCAGAGACCCCCAGAAAATGCGCTACAATTCACTCCATCGCAGCACACAACGTACTAAACGATGTACAATGTAAGGCTTCGGTAAAATGCGGGAATAGCTCAGTTGGTAGAGCGCAACCTTGCCAAGGTTGAGGTCGAGAGTTCGAGACTCTTTTCCCGCTCCATACATCGCAGGCTGCTCATGCAGCAGGCAAACAAAAAGGATCCTTCGGGATCCTTTTTTGTTTTTCGCTCCCATCTGTGCTTCTCTATCTCCCCGCCTGCAGCCGCCGGGTGGGCACAGCGTCCACTGTCAGTCACCCGCTGTTGGCGCTCTTGCCAGCGCCCGCATGCAGTCATGGCTGGAAACCTTTGAAAAAGCTCGCTGGCCAGGATGGCGGAGCACGCTACTTGAAGGTGCTGCTCAGAATCACCCACTCGATTCCGTCGCCATCGCCGCCCACGTCTTCATGCCTGGCAATGTTGATCGCGAGCTTGGGGCAGTCCTGGCCGTCTCCCAGCCATTTCGTGTGTCGAAAACTGAGCTTCATCGCCTTGAACTGGCGTTTGAGCTTGGTGAAGCTGGTGTTGCGGTGCAGGTCCACCCCTTGGTACTTCAATGAGCCGGCGAGGAATTCGATGTCCTGCACCTTGCTGCCGTCGTAGCGCACGCGGATGACGGTGGATTTGTCGGCGGTGAGGAAGTCGTCCTCATCCGGGTAGCGGCCGGGCTTGGGAGGCACAAAGCCCGCTGCGCTCATCGCCTTGCGCAGCGCTTCACGATTCTGGCCCAGGTTGACCCGCAACGTGCCGCAGTTGATGCCCTGGCGCGGGACCAGTTGCCAGGATGCGTTGGCCTGCGCTGCCTTGCCACTGCAGTGGTCGGCGGGTTGGGACATGGCACTGCCGGCAAGCAATGCAGTGCACCAGGCGAGTATCTTCAGAAAACGGAGCATGGAGACGGTTCCTCGGTATGGCGTTCATGGACGGTGCGCCGGGCCCATGAGCGCAGGCTGGCCGCTGGTGGGCGAGCATAGCTGCGCTCTTACCCAGCATGGCTGGCAAAACCCACCACCCGCCATGGGCCCTTTGCGGTGCGCCGCAGCGTGATGCCGAACAGGCATGGGCTGCCCGCGAATTCCACGCGCACCAGCGGCTCGTCGAGCGTGCGGCCTGCGGCCCAGCGGCGCAACCGGTTGCCATGCGATTGGAACGGGGCGGTGTATTCCACACGGGCCGGCGGGCACAGCTGGCGTTGCGCGTTGGCCTGCAGCTCGGCCGGCGTCGTGCCGGTGGCGGGGCCCGCCAGCGTGCGCCCGAATGCAGCCGTATAGTCGCGCCGCTCCACATCGCGCACAAAGGCCTGGGCGGTGGTGATGGCCTCTGTGGGCAGGTGCTGCTGGTGCAGCAGCCACCAGAGCATTGGCGCGCCGGTCGCGGCGGCAAGCGCCACGGCCAGCACAAGCTGCTTTTTTAAGGAGGCCTTCAGGATGCCCACCAGTGCGTGACCATGAAAGGCCGCGGCTGCCCGGGGATGGACACCATGATGCTCCCGCGCCCGCACAGCGGGCCGCAGCGCTGGCCCAGGTAGCGGATGGCCACGGAAGGCACGGGCTGCGTGGCGCCTGCGGGCAGCACGGCCGCTGCGCCGCGCTCCAGGTGGGCAAGCACCACGAACTGGTCGTCGCCGTCCAGTGCTTGTGTGACCTGGTGGCAGGCCGGGCTTCCACCCCGGGCGGGGGCGGCGGCCTGCAGCAGCGCCGCCGCGCGCCGCCCTTCGATCAGGGCCATGCGCTCGGCCTCGGTCTTCCACTGCGTGGGTTTGGCGTGGGCCTGGCGGCTGAGCTCGCTGCGGTCCAGCAGCACCGTGACGCCCTCCAGCACCACCGACAGGCAGTCTGCCGGCGCGCGCGTGCGCTGGGCCACGGTGCGGGTTTCGTCCACGTCGGCGCCTGCGGGCGGGCGCTCGGGCGCTGCGGCGGGGCCTGCGCCATGGCTGCTCATGCTGGTGCCCAGGCTGAGCGCCAGCACGCATGGCGAGAGCAACTGGTGGGCGATGCGTGCGGCAATGCCCGTGCGGGATGGTGGTGGTGGCGTGTTGGTGGATGGCTGCCGCATGGCGGTGCTGTCCTCATGGGGTGGTGGCTAGTGGTTGCGGCTTTGGGCATCGCTCGGCGGCTGGGGTTGCGCGCCAGCGCGCGTGCCCCGAGGAGCGTGCGCAGAGCAGGGCGGTGCATAGAATAGCCCATGCATGACAAAGATCGGCTGCTCAGAACCTTCCTGCTGGTGGCGCAGGGCGGGTCGCTGCAGAAGGCAGCGGACAGGCTCGGGCTCAGCCAGCCCGCGGTGAGCAAGCAGATCAGTGCGCTGGAAGCGTTTCTGGAGTGCGTTCTGTTCACGCGCCACGGGCGTGGCATGGCGCTGACGCCGGTGGGCCAGCGCCTGGCTGGCAGCGCGGCCGAGCATTTCGCGATGCTCGATGTGGCCCTGGACACGGCACGCTCTGCGGCGGATGCCGCGCGCTACGTGCGCATCGCCTGCGTCAACACCCTGGCGGCCTATCTGCTGCCCCCGGTGGTGGCCGAGCTCAAGCGGATGCACCCCGGGCTGGTCGTGCGGGTGGACAACGCCAGCTCACCCGATGTCGTGGACCAGGTCGTGCGTGGCCATGCGGACATTGGCCTGGTGTACGACCTCGCGGTGAACACCGACGCGGTGCAGGTGCTGCGCCTGTACCACGAGGAGGTCAGCGCATATGGCTTGCGCGGCGGTGAGGCTGGTGGGGATTCGGGGCTTTCCTCGCTGACCGTCGCCGAACTGGCCCGGCGCCCGCTGATCGTGCCACCCCGCCCCTATGCCTTGCGGCGCGTCATCGAGCGTGAACTGCCGGGGCCCTTGGTGATTGCGGCCGAATGCAGCTCGGTCAGCGTATCGCTGGACCTGGCGGCTGCTGGCGTGGGCCTGGTGCTGCTGCCCAGCGCGCTGCCCGACCTGGCCGTGGTTCCGCGCGGCCTGGCCCGGTTGCGCATTGCCGATGCCGACCTGGGCAGGCAGGTGGTTGCGATCCATCGGCTGGCGGCCACGCCGCCCAAGGCGCTGGCCGCCACGCTTCAGGTGATCGAGGACTTTGCGGCCCGCGCCGCCTGCCGCGCCCAGTAGGCGAAGGTGCCGTTGACGATGGCCGGCTGCAGGAGGAAGTCATGGGCTTCCTTCGCGGCCGCAGGCTCCACAGGCTGCAGTGGGCCTATCGCCAGGGCGTCCAGGCACATGCGCGCATTGCGCTCGGCAAACACGTTGAGGTAGACGGCCTCCTGCAGCGTCGCCCCCGTGCAGACCATGCCATGGTTGACCAGAAACGCCGAGCGCTTGCCCGCCAGGGCGCCGGAGATCAGCGCGCCTTCGTCATCCCCGGTGGGCACGCCGGGCCAGTGCGCCAGAAACCCGCAGTCGTCATGGAACATTGCCGCATCCATATGGGCAACGGGCATGCCGATGCCCAGCATGGACAGCGCCGACAGCGCCTGCGGATGCGTATGGATGATGGCGCGGACCCCGGGGTGGTGGCGGTAGATCCAGCTGTGAAAGCGCACCCCGGGGTTGGCCTTGCCGGTGCCCTGCAGGGTGGTGAGGTGCTCGTCGACCAGCAGCATCGACGCGTCGTCGGCCTCTTCCAGGCCCGTGCCCAGTGCCAGCGTGAGCAAGCGTGAGGAATCGCCGTCGCGCACGGTCACCTGGCCGGCCAGACCGGCGGCATGGCCCTGGTGCGCGAGGATATGGCAGGCATCGAGAAAGACCTGCCGGGGGCTGGTGTCCCGCGCGCCGCTGCCTGCGACCGGATCGAGGTGGAGTGTCTTTTCCATGGGTCAGTTCTCCAGGGTGATGCCGCGCTCCTTGATGAGCGTGCGGTACGACTGCAGCTCCGAGCGCACCAGTGCGCTGAAGCTGGCGGGGCTGTTGGCAAACGGAGCAAACCCCAGCGACTGCAAGCGGGAGATGAATTCAGGGCTTGCGACCACCGTGTCCAGCGCGGCGGCCAGGCGCGTGGCCGCTTCTGCGGGCATGGCGGCCGGGCCCACAACGCCGACCCAGGGGGCAAACTCGAAGCCTTTCAGCCCGGATTCGTTGAAGGTCGGGACCTCCGGCATCAGCGGGCTGCGCTCCAGCATGGCCACGGCCATCGCTTTCACCTTGCCGCTCTTTTGGTACTGGCTTGCCAGGTTGGTATCGATGAACGTCAGGTCCACATGGCCGGCCACCACGTCTGCCAGCGCCGGTGCGCCGCCCCGGTAGGGGATGTGGGTGATGAAGACACCCGACCGCGCCTTGAAGGTTTCGAAGGCCAGGTGCGGCGGGCTGCCGACCCCTGCGGACCCGTACGTCAGCTTCGCCGGATTGGCTTTGGCATGGGCGACCAGGTCGGCAGGCCGTGACGACGACAGATCGGGCTTGGCGACCATCACCAGCGGGATCTTCGCGACCGTGCCGATGTACCGGAAGTCCTTGGTGACGTCGTAGGACACCTTGGGTTGGAGCACCGGGTTGACCGCGAGCGGCCCCACGTCCAGCAGGCCGATGCTGTAGCCATCGGGCGCGGCGCGCGCGATGGCCTCGGCGGCCAGCATGCCGCCTGCACCGGGCCGGTTGTCCACCACCACCGGCTGGCCCAGGCGGGTGGCCAACCTCTCGGCCGCCAGGCGTGCAATGGTGTCCACCGCGCCACCGGGGGCCTGGCCAATGAAGAGGCGGATCGGGCGGGTGGGATAGCGGTCCGGGGATGCAGGCGCGGGTCGTGGATCGGCCTGTCCAAACGCGGACAGGGCGGCGCCCATCAGGCTTGCAAGCGCCAGGGTGCGAAGGAGACGGAAGCGGTGTTTCATCGATGTGCCTTCAGGTGGGGGAGGGTGCCGCCATTGCGGTGGGCAAAGTCTAGGCACGGCGTCGCCATGGCGGCATGGCCTGCAGGGCAACTCCGGATTAACGGGCAGTTATGGCCCGCGCTGCTGCGCGGGCTGTGCGCATGCCGTCGGTCAGCCCGGTGCGCCGCTGCCCGCTTGGGCTTGCGCCCGGTAGCCCACAGGCGTGAGGCGAAACGCGCGCTGCACCGCCGTGCCCATGTGCGACTGGCTGGCATAGCCCGCCAACGCTGCTGCATCTGCCAGCGCGTTGCGCGGGTCTTCGAGCGCGTGGCGCACGCGCTGCAGGCGGCGCTCGTTCACGTAGGCGTGCGGCGTCATGCCGGTCAGCTGCTTGAAGTGGCGCAGAAAGGCCAGCGGCGTGTGCTGCACCCGGGCGCTCAACGCCGCGAGCGAGAGGTCCTCATCGGGTTGGCCGATCTCGTCATCGATGCGCTCCAGCACGCGCGCATACAGCGGTCGCAGCGCTGCCAGGGCCTGGGGCCTGGCCGGGGCCGCATGGACGGCATCGAGCCCGGCCAGAAAAGCCTGTACCAGCGCATCCATCTGCCCGGGCGGTGCCTGCTGCACCAGCAGCCCGCGCAGTGCCAGGGCCTGCTGCAGCAGGGCAGGGGGTGCGGTGCGCTGCGGGCGGGTTGCGGGCTGCCCAGCATCCGCACGGGATGCATCCCAGCGGACCACCAGGTACTCGCCGCCCGTGGCGGACTCAGAGAACACGTCCAGGCCCGGCGGCGTAAAAGACATGGTGCCCACCCAGGTGTCGAAGTCCTCGCGCCGGTCGGTGCCGATGGCGTGCACGCCGCGCTGGCGCTCCAGCGCAATGCCGAAGGAGGCCCGCTGCGCATCGTCCCGCGCACTGTAGGGCGAGCGCGCGAGCAGTTCCACCGTGAAGGCGGAAGGACCCAGGGCGGCTGAAATTCCGTGATAGACGATGGAATGCACGCTGGGGATGATGGCAGCTTTCAACCAGGAGATCCATGTGAAGACCATAGGCCTGATCGGCGGCATGAGCTGGGAATCGACAGCCGAGTACTACCGCCTGATGAACCAGGAGGTGCGCAAGCGCCTGGGGCCGCTGCGCTCAGCGCAATTGCTCATCCACAGCGTGGATTTTGGCCCCATCGCCCAGGCCCAGCACGAAGGCCGCTGGGACGATGCCGGCGCCCTGCTGGCCGGCAGCGCGCGCCGCCTGCACGCGGCAGGGGCCGACGCCATCGTGCTGTGCACGAACACCATGCACAAGCTGGCCGGCACCATTGCCGCCGCTACACCGCTGCCGTTTCTGCACATCGCGGCACCCGTGGGCGAGGCGGCGCGGTCACAGGGCTTGCGAAAGCTGGGCCTGCTGGCCACGGCTTTCACCATGGAGCAGGCATTTCTCAAGGACAAGCTGGTGCAGGACTACGGCCTTGAAGTCGCCACGCCTGACGGGCCCACCCGCGCCGAAGTGCACCGCGTGATCTACGAAGAGCTGTGCCAGGGCATCGTGCGCGATGCGTCGCGCCTCTTCTACCAGGAGGCCATTGCGCAACTGCAGGCCCAGGGCTGCGACGCCATCGTGCTGGGTTGCACCGAGATATCGCTGCTGGTGCAGCAAGGCCACAGCCCGCTGCCACTGCTGGACACCACGGCCCTGCACGCGAAGGCGGCGGTAGATTTTGCGCTGCAGTAGCCGGCCGTTGGCAACGGTGCCTGCAAATTCGGTTAGAATCTGAGGCTAGCGGCGCGATAGCAAATCGGTTATGCCCCGGATTGCAAATCCGGTTAGACCAGTTCGACTCTGGTTCGCGCCTCCAGAATTTTTGAAGCCAGTATTGAAAGCCCGCTATCGCATCGATAGCGGGCTTTTTTGTTATGGCCGCTTCACGGCAATCCTCCCACCGGGCTGGATGGACGGGGTCGCTTTGTTGGGGGGGGTCGCATGGCAGGCCCGTGCCCGCGTTCACAGGGGCGCGAGCGCACCCACCAGCGAGGGCGTGAAGTCCGCACCGCCCTCGGGCTTGGCCCCATGGGCCCATGCCAGCAGGGCGGCGGGTGGCATGGGGCGCGCGAACAGAAAGCCCTGTAGTTCGTCGCAGTCCATGGCCAGGAGAATGTCGCGCTGTCTCTCGGTCTCCACCCCCTCGGCCACCACGCGCAGGCCCAGGGCGTGGGCCAGGCCCACCACGGCGGCCACCACGGCGCGTGCGTTGTTGCTGTGTTCAAGGTCTCCCACGAAACTGCGGTCGATCTTGAGCTGCCGGGCGGGCAACTGGCTCAGGTAGCGCAGGCTGGAGTAGCCGGTGCCGAAGTCGTCGATGGACAGGTACACGCCGATATCGCCGAGCCCCTCGAAGGTGTGCTGCACGGCCTTGATGTCCTCCATCGCCACCGTCTCGGTGATCTCGCACAGCAACTGCGAAGCGTCCAGGCCATGGTCTTGCAGGATCTGCCCGATGCGCTCGACCAGGCCCTTGTCGCGCAGTTGGTGCACGGACAGGTTCACCGCCACGCGCATGCGCAGGCCGTCGCGGGCCCACTCGGCGGTCTGGCGGCAGGCCTCGTCGATGACCCATTGGCCGAGACGGCCGATGAGGCCTATCCGCTCCGCCAGAGGAATGAACACGAGCGGGCTGACCATGCCGTGGCGCGGGTGGTTCCAGCGCAGCAGGGCCTCGACACCGCTGATCTGGCCCCGCCGCCCGTCGATCTTGGGTTGGTAGTGCAGGGACAGTTGTCCCCGCTCCAGCGCATGGCGCAGATCGCCCTGCAGTGCCAGCTGCTCCGACACGTCGGACACCATGTGGGGCTCGAACAATGCGTAGCAGCTGCCGCCTGCGCGCTTGGCGGCGTACATCGCTGCGTCGGCATTGGCCACGATCTTGTTGCTCTCGCTGTGGCCCGGGTGCACCACGATGCCGATGGAGCAGGAGATCTCGATGCGCCGCCCCGATGCCTCGAAGGGCTGCGACAGCGACGCCAGCACCCTCTGGGCCACGGAGATGCAGGCTTGTTCGTCGGCCACGTCGTTGAGCAGGATCAGGAACTCGTCGCCACCCACGCGGGCCACGGTGTCGCAGTCACGGGCCTCGTCGCGCAGGCGCGATGCCGCCTTGCGGATCACGACATCGCCCACCGCATGCCCGAAAGAGTCGTTGATGGGCTTGAACCCGTCCAGGTCCACGAACAGCACGGCCATGCGTTCGACCACCCCGTCGTGGTTGCTGCGCTCCAGCCGGCGGGTGGCCTGGGCCAGGCGGTCCTCGAACAGCAGGCGGTTGGGCAGCCCCGTCAACGGGTCGGCAAAGGCGCGCTGCTGGAGCTCTTCGTTGGCGGCCTGCAGGCGCGCGTTGCTCTCGTGCATGGAATGCGATGCGCCGCGCGCGGCGCGCTGCAGCCGGGAATCCAGGATGGAAGTGAGCAAGGTGACCACCAGCAGTGCACCCGCAATCATGGCCACAGCCGTCTGCAGGCCGGGCCCGCCGAGCTCGCCGGCCGTCAGGCAGACCGAGCCCGCCGCGAAGCTGGCGGCCGCCATGCCCAGGTAGTGCGTGCCGCAGATCGCCATGGCGAACACGAACGCCGCCGCCAACTGGTAGCCCATGCGCCGGGGCCGCTCCACCCGGCGCAGCAACTTGAAGATGAGCAGTGCCAGCGTGGACGCGAGGAAGGACACCAGCACCGACAGCGCCACCAGCGGCATGTCCCAGGTGACGCCGGGCGACATGCGCATGGCGGCCATGCCCAGGTAGTGCATGGCGGTGATGCCGCCGCCCATCGCCATGGCGCCGAGCAGGATGCGCAGGTTGTCGAGCCGCTTTCGGCTGGCCAGTTCCAGTGCTATGCCGGATGCCGCAACCGCCGCCAGCCAGGACGCGAAGGTCAGCCCCTGCGAGTAGTCGATGGGGATGGGCAGCTCCAGCGCCTGCATGCCCACGAAATGCATGGACCAGATGCCGGTTCCCATGACCAGCGAACCCGCAGCCCACCAGGCCAGGCCGATGCCGCGTTGCGAGGTGCGCACCCTGCGGGCCATGTCAAAGCTCACGTAGGAGGCGAACATGGCCATGGCCAGCGACACCGCCACCAGGAAGAGGTTGTAGCTCGAAGGCATGAACGCTGTCACGAAAGCTTCCGATCCCGATCAAAGGTGCAGAATGGGCCTGGCAGTGGGCAGGCCAGGCGAGCATGGCGCCCTCTCCAGTGCGAACCGTTTGGAACAAAGTTCTGAACACGGCCCGAACGACGGAAAGCGTAACTCTGTCGCATGGAAAAACCGTTAGAAAATGCAAGCTGACCATCTTCCCAGGGGTGTTCGCGCTGCGCTGTAGGTGAAAGGCCCGTCGGGCTGCTGCGGCCGATGGATGGCTGATCGACAATCACGCCATGCAATTCCAGCCCATCCTTGAAGAAATCGTCGAGACAGTGCGCCCTCTGCTGGGCGCACAAGGCCACGTGGCCAACTACATCCCGGCGTTGGCGCGGGTGCCAGCGGCCCAGTTCGGCATCGCGCTGCGCACCTGCGATGGCCAGGAGGCGCAGGCCGGCGACAGCGGTACACGTTTCTCGATCCAGAGCATCTCCAAGCTCTTTGCCCTGACCCTGGGGATGGGGGCCTTGGGCGATGCCCTGTGGGACCGCATCGGCCGCGAACCTTCGGGCAACCCGTTCAATTCTCTGGTGCAGCTCGAGGCCGAGCAGGGGACGCCGCGCAACCCCTTCATCAATGCCGGCGCGATTGCCGTCACCGATCGCCTGGTCAGCCAGGGCGACGCCAAGGCCGCCCTGCTGGAGCTGCTGTCCAGTCTGTGCAACGAGCCGGTGCACTTTGACGAGGAGGTGGCCGCCTCAGAGGCTGCCACCGGCTTTCGCAATATGGCGCTGGGCAACTTCATGAAGAGCTTCGGCAAGATCGACAACGATGTCGCAGCCGTGCTGGATGCCTACTTTCACCACTGCGCGGTGGGCATGAGCTGCCTGCAGCTGGCGCGCGCCACCGGCTACCTGTGCCGCGATGGCCGCCACCCGTTCAGTGGCGAGCAACTGCTGACCGAGCGGCAGACGCGCCGCATCAATTCGCTGATGCTGACCTGCGGCACCTACGACGCGGCCGGAGAATTCGCGTTCCGCATCGGCCTGCCCTGCAAGAGCGGCGTGGGTGGTGGCATCGTGGCGGTGGTTCCTGACCGCCTGAGCCTGTGCGTGTGGTCGCCTGCGCTGGATGCAACCGGGAACTCGCTGCTGGGCATGCACGCGCTGGAACTGTTCACCACCAGGACGGGGCTGTCGGTGTTCTGATGGCGGACCTTCGACGCGGCCGCGCTGCGCAGCAGGCCAGTGAGCATCTCCCGCACGACCGAGGCCCTCGATCCTGCACACTGCACGCCGGTTCCGTAGTAGCATGGAACCGCCGCAGCACCAGCGGCTTCCTCCCCTCGTGACCATCACGAGTTCAAGCCCGCCTCCATACGGGCTTTTTTCCGGGTGGAGCATGGGCGGCTCCAGGTCGATCTGCAGTGCGCTCGCCCTGTGCCGCGCAAGGCAGACGCAAATTTTTTGGCGCTGAGGTTTGCAAGCCCAAAAAATGGTGCTATAATTTGAGTCTTGCTGATGCAGACTGACGGTAACGACAGCAGCACAGTGAAATGCGGGAATAGCTCAGTTGGTAGAGCGCAACCTTGCCAAGGTTGAGGTCGAGAGTTCGAGACTCTTTTCCCGCTCCAGATTCAAAAAGGGAAGCTTAGGCTTCCCTTTTTTCTTGGCGTCGTGCAATGGCCGCTTCCGATGCGGCCATTGTGTGACCGGATGCGACAGGGCATTGCACACCTGCACGGCCCACGCTACGCTGCAACACAGGTCCGTGCCTTGCACGGCCGCCGTGGTCAGCCGGCGCCCCGATGGTGAAATTGGTAGACACTGCGGACTTAAAATCCGCCGCTTTCCTGAAAAGGGGCGTGCCGGTTCGACCCCGGCTCGGGGCACCAGATAACGGTTTGAAGCTATCAATTGCATAGCTGTCTTTTCCGCAATTCTCGAATCATTTCCGCAGGCGCCACGGCCCGTTGTCCTCAGCCGTATCACTCCCCGGCGGTCGGCAGCCATACGCTGGCGACCAGACCCGGGCCGTCCTGCGCAGGCGCCAATTCCAGCCCTCCACCCATCAGCTGCGCATAGCGCGCCACGATGGACAGGCCCAGCCCCGCACCCTGGCCCAGGCGCACGCCTTGATCGCCCTGCGCCCAGCGCTGCAGCAGGCGCCGGGCCAGCGCGGCGTCCACACCAGGGCCGTTGTCGGCCACGCTCAGCACCGCATGCCCGCCGCGCACCTGCAGTGCCACGGTGATGCGCGGCGGGCTGCCGTGCCCGTAGCGCAGCGCGTTGTCCAGCAGGTTGTTCAGGATGCCCTCAATGAGTGCGGCATCTGCGCGCACCTGCACGGTCTGGTCCAGGCCTTCTGCGCCCAGGTCCACGCCCAGGGAGTCTGCGCGCGGCAGGAGGCGCAGCAAGACATCGCGCACCAGGGTGTTGAGCTCCATCGTCTGTAGTGCCAGGGCAATGCCGCCTTCGGCCGCGCGTGCCAGCGCCAGCAACTGGTCCACCGTGCGGCTGGCCCGCTGCTCGGCCTCGGTGATGCCTTGGAGCTCGCTGCGCCAGACGGCGGGGTCGTCCTGCGCCAGCGCGTGGGAGGCCTGCGCGCGGATGCCTGCGAGCGGTGTGCGCAGCTCGTGCGCCACATTGCCGGCGAACTCGCGCTGGGCGTGCAGGCTGTGCTGTACCCGTGCCAGCAGGCCATCCAGGGCCACGCCCAGGCGTTGCACATCGCTGCTGCCCGCCTGCTGCGTCAGCGCCTGGGGCAAGGGCTGCAGGTCGGCCGCGTCGCGCTGGTCCACTGCATCCTGCAGGGCGGTCAGTGGCCGCAGGTCGCGTTCGATGCCGCGCAGCAGCCAGGAGCCCAGCACCACCAGCAGCCACAGCTGGGCCAGGCCTGAATAGACCAGCAGCCTGCGCAGCAGGTGCGTGCGCTCGGCCGTGGTCTGCGCCATGACCACCGTGAAGGAGGGCGTTCCCTGGGTAAGCAAGGTCACGCGGCGCAGCTCCTGCCCCTCGCGCGCGAGCTGCGAAAACGCATGGGTGCTGCCTGGGGCCACCGTGCCTGCCGCCAGCCCATGGTCGCCAGCGATGAAGCTGCCGTCGGGCCCGTACACCGCAAACCACACCGTCTCGCTCTGGTCGAAACGCAGCAGGTCCACCTCGCGGGGCGTCAGGTCCAGCCGCAGCGCTGCGGCGCCCTGGCCGCTGCGGTCTTTGATGCCACCGCCGTGCACCAGCGCCGCCAGCGCATGGGCGTCGTCCAGCAGGGCGCGGTCAAAGGCCTGCGCCACGAAGTGGTTGCCCACGCCCAGCACCACGGCGCTGCCCAGCCCCCAGATCAGCAGCAACGACAGCAGCACGCGGCGCCCGATGCGCTGGCGCAGCGCGGGCGGGCGCTGGCTATGCGGGGCCAGTGGCATCGTCCTCCAGCACGTAGCCCAGCCCGCGCAAGGTGCGTATGGCGGCGCCGCTGCCCGCAATCTTGCGCCGCAGGCGCGAGAAGGATGCCTCCAGTGCGTTGTCGCCCACCACCTCGCCCGCATCCGACAGGCGCGCGGAAAGGTCGCCCTTGCTCAGCACGCGGCCAGGGGGCGTCATCAGCTCCCACAGCAGATCGAACTCGCGCGCAGGCAGCTCCAGCGGCTGCCCGGCCACGCTCACGCGGCGCGCCTGCCGGTCCAGCGCCAGCCGGCCCACGGAGACCAAGTCGGCCGTGCCGCTGGCGCGCCGCAGCAGGGCGCGCAGGCGGGCCTCGACCTCTTTCAGTTCGTAGGGCTTGCCCAGGTAGTCGTCGGCCCCGGCGTCCAGCCCGGCGATGCGTTCCTCGGTGCTGTCGCGTGCGCTGAGCACCAGCACGGGGGTGCGGTCACCGCGCGCGCGGGCGCTGCGCAGGGCGGTGAGCCCGCTGCCCAGGCCACTGCGGGCGTGCGCCGCATGGGGCAGGTTCAGGTCCAGCAGCACGGCATCGAAGGCCTGCACGGCCCACCAGTGCTGGGCGTCTTCCACGGTGTGGGCCAGCTCGACGCGGTGGCCCGCGTTCTCGAGGCCCCGGGCCATGGTGCGGCTCAGCACGGGGTCGTCTTCCACCAGGAGGAGGCGCATAGGAGGAGGGGCTACGTGGAATTACGCATGGCCGGGATCAGCCTGCGATCAGGTTCGATGGAGATAGTCCTCACCAGCATACCCCAGCCCTGTGCGGCATCGACAGGCCATCTGGGGTATCCCAAAAATCTTCATGGAGACAAATTTCATGGTCAACCGCAATATGGTCCGGGGCTTTGCCCTCATGGCCCTGGCGCTGGGCTTCGGCCTGCCGTCGATGGGTTACTCGCTGGGCCAGCTCAGCCGTGCCGGCCCGGGGCTGTTCCCGTTCATCGTCAGCTGCATGCTGTTCGCCATCGGGGTCATCACCGTGGTGCGCGCGCGCCTGGTGGCGCCGGTGCCGATTGATTTCCAGGTGCGCAACATCGCCATCATCCTGGGCAGCCTGTGCGGCTTTGCGGCCCTGTCGCACTTCGTGAACATGATTGCGGGCATCGTCTTCCTGGTGTTCTGCTCGGGGTTTGCCGGCACGTCGTACTCGGTGGTGCGCAACCTCAAGATCGCCGCGGTGCTGGTCGGCATCGCCTTCATGTTCCAGAAGCTTCTGGGCGTCAACCTGCCGCTGTACTGAGGTCGCCATGGACGTTCTACACAACCTCGCGTTCGGCTTCAGCCACGCACTGACACTGCAGAACCTGATGTTCTGCGCCCTGGGCTGCACCGTGGGCACCCTGGTGGGCCTGTTGCCAGGCCTGGGCCCGCTGGCCACCATCAGCCTGCTGCTGCCGCTGACCTATTCCATCGACACGACCGGCGCGCTGATCATGCTGGCCGGCATCTACTACGGAGCGCAGTACGGCGACAGCGTGAGCGCCATCACCATGAAGATCCCGCACGCCAGCTCCATCGTGGCGTGCATCGACGGGTACCAGATGACCTTGAAGGGCAAGACGGGCCTGGCGCTGTTCACTGCGGGGGTCTCCAGCTTCATCGGCGGCACGGTGGCCATTGTGGTGCTGGCATTCCTGGCCCCCAGCCTGGGCGAAGTGGCCTTTCTGTTTGGCCCTGCAGACTACTGTGCGCTGATGCTGGTCGGCTTCGTGTGCGTGAGCTTCGTCACCACCGGCAGCTTGCTCAATGGCTTGGCCATGTGCATGGTGGGCGTGCTGCTGGGCTCGATCGGCACCGACGTCAACAGCGGCCTGGCGCGCTTCACCTTCGACATGCCCTTCCTGGCAGACGGCGTGGGCATCGTGAGCATTGCGCTCGGCTGCTTCGGCATTGCCGAGATCACCAAGAACCTGGATGCGCGCGAAGAGCGCTCGCCGTTCAACGGCAAGATCAAGCTGATGCCCACCTGGCCCGAGTTCAAGCGCATCATCCCCAGCGCCCTGCGCGGCAGCGTGGTGGGCTCCATCCTGGGCATTCTGCCCGGCGGCGGGCCGGTGATTGCACAGTTTGCGGCCTATGCGCTGGACAAGAAGGTCAGCAAGTACCGCCACGAGATCGGTACCGGCTGCATCGAGGGCGTGGCCGGCCAGGCCGCTGCCGACGAGGCCGCCGCGCGCACCAGCTTCATCCCGCTGATGAGCATCGGCATCCCCGAGAACGCCGTGATGGCACTGATGATGGCCGCCTTCATCATCAAGGGTATCCAGCCCGGCCCGAACATGATCGCCGGCCACCCCGAGCTCTTCTGGGGCCTGGTGGCCAGCATGTGGGTTGGCAATTGCTTTTTGC
The DNA here is from genome assembly GCF_964253575.1 of Acidovorax sp. LjRoot118. Lineage (NCBI taxonomy): Bacteria > Pseudomonadati > Pseudomonadota > Betaproteobacteria > Burkholderiales > Comamonadaceae > Acidovorax > Acidovorax sp. LjRoot118. The sequence goes on along the minus strand of NZ_CAXURB020000001.1, from coordinate 4,024,428 downwards.
TGATCCTGAACGTGCCGCTGGTGCGCTACTGGCTGTCGGTGTTCAAGATCCCGTACAACGTGCTGTTCCCGGCCATCCTGTTCTTTTGCTGCATCGGCACCTACAGCATCAACAACAACCTGGACGACGTGTTCATTACCGTGGCCTTCGGCGCCCTGGGCTACCTCTTCATGCGGCTGGCGATGGACCCTTCACCGCTGATGCTGGGCTTCATCCTGGGCCCCATGCTGGAGGAGAACTTCCGCCGTTCCATGCTGCTGTCGCGCGGCAGCTTCGATGTGTTCGTGAGCCGCCCGATCAGCGGCACGCTGCTGGGCCTCATCGCTGCTTTCATCTTATGGCAGACGGTGGCTTTCTTCCGTCAGCGCGGCGCCAATGCCAAGCCGTTGGTTATAGAGCCAGCGGTCACCTGAGCTTCAACCCGCGCTTGGTGAAGGCAAGGGCTGGCCGCCATGTGGCCAGCCCTTGCTTTTCGCGTCTTGTGGATGATGGCGTTCGGTCACTTCGCGCTCCGAGTTTTCATGCGGATTTGCATTCAATCGGATAGCCAGGCGGGGAGCCGCAGACAGTGCTTTCGCACGGCAAGGCGACCGAATGACTTTATACGTTTGAAGGCAAAGCCGCATTAGTGGCGAGAAACAGCTGTTTCCAGCAATCCCATCGCTTTGTGCACGGCCCCCATCCGTTTGCTTTGGGCGTGGGCTGCTTGCACGATGTCGCCCATGGCATTCGAGGCGTGCGTGGCCGATGCCTGAATGACATCCATGATGCTGCCTGTGGCCTGCACATGGGCGTCGCCATCGCGCACCCGCTGGGACGATGCCGCAATCAAGGTCTTGATCTCCTGGGCAGCGCCAGCGCTTCTCTGGGCCAGGCCGCGGACCTCGTTGGCCACCACAGCGAAGCCTCTTCCCTGATCTCCGGCACGTGCGGCTTCCACCGCCGCATTGAGTGCCAGCAGGTTGGTCTGGAATGCAATGCCATCTATCAAGCCGACGATCTCTGCAATGCGCTGCGAGTCACTGCGTATGGCACCCATCGTCTCCACTGCGTCGGCGGTGGCGCTGGTTCCAGCGTGGGCCACCTGCAGCATTTTCTGGGTTTGCTGGTGCGCTTCATTGGCCTTGCTGGCGCTCTCGGACACCAGTGCATTGAGCTGCTCGAACGCGATCTGCAGGGTATGGGTGGCTTCGAAGCGCGCCGTGATGTCGGTCGCGTACTTGACGACCTTGAACGGCCGGCCCGTGCTGTCCATGACCGGGTTGTAGCTCGCTTCGATCCATACCGATTGCCCGTTCTTGCCCACCCGCTGGAATTGGCCTGAATGGACATTGCCAGAACCAAGGCGGTGCCAGAAGGCCAGGTAGTCGGACGTATTGCGCTGTTCTGGGGGCACGAATATGCGATGGTGCTGCCCTACGATCTCGCGCTCGTCCCGATACCCCATGGCGTCGAGAAAGTTGCGGTTGGCTCGCATGATTATCCCGTCCAGTCCGAACTCGATGACGGCCTGTGCACGGTTGATTGCCATCAACTGGCTTTGTGCTTCGGCATCTCCCAGTGCCTGTGCGGTGATGTCCATCGCGTACTTCACGACCTTGAGGACCGTGCCGTCCTCGCGCACCACGGGGCTGTAGTTGGCTTGCAGCCAAATGTCGCGGCCATCACCGCGCAGGCGCCGGCAGCGGCCAATGAAAGCCTCGCCCCGCTTGAGCTTCTTCCAGAAGTCCGAATACTCGGCGGATTGCGCTTCCTGGGGATCCACAAAAATCCGGTGGGGCTGGCCGGCAATGTCTTTCAATGCATAGCCCATCGCGTGCAGGAAATTGTCGTTTGCGGCCAGGATCACGCCCTCGGGAGTGAATTCGATGACAGCTTGATTCCCGTACAAGGCGCGGAGCTGGCGCCGCATCATGCGGCTGCCAAAGACGGTTCGCAAGAACCCCGAGGGAATGGACTTTCTCATGGAAACACCTGGTTGCACTTCTGGAGGCGATAGAGTATTTGCGCGGTTGCATCTTCTTTGTAGTCAATTGCGCCGTCTGGCTGCACGCTTTTGTCGGTAGTCGCGCCTTTGCGCCAACACTACGATCGGATGGGTCTGCCCCATTGATGGCGTGCAGCTTGTGGCGTGTGCCCCCTGCGCCGGGCTATGTGCAATGGCTTCTGCGCCACGCCATCCAAATGGCCTTGGCGCCATGAGAAAATAGCGCTATCGTGGGGCTGAAAGGCTGCACCAGCGCCGACAAGGCTCCATCTTTCCCCCCTTCCAGGGCAAGCCAGCAGGCATGAGGCTTGCCGACCCCGGTTACGGGCACTATTACGATCCAGTCATGTCAAGTTACAACGCACCCTTCGAAATCCACGTCCACGGCCAGGTCCAACTGCGCGCCGATGCCAGCTTCGACCAGATCCAGGAGGCCTTGAAGCCCTTGTGGAAGTACGCTGGCGCGCGTTCGCTGGCCGATGGCGCCGCCAGTGCCTATGAAGAAGAGCCGGGCATCAAGTTCGACGCGCAGGAGCATTTGCTGCAGATGTGCTGGACCGTGCGCGGCGATGAGGACTTCCGCCAGTCGCTGGATGAGATGTGCATGAGTCTCAACGAGCTGTCCGAGCTGGGCGCTGCCATCGAGGTCACCTTCTACGACGCCGACTTCGATGAAGACGAAGACGGCGAAGAGGGCGCCGAGTCGCGCGACGACTTCCTGATGCTCTTCGTGGGCCCCACGCCGGCCGCCATCATGCAGGTGCAGCGCGACCTGCTGGTGCAGGATGTGGTGAACATGATGGAACGCCATTTCGACGGCGCCGAGCTGGGTGGTGTGGTGGCCGAGATCGACAAGCTGTTCAGCCAGCGCTTCGATGCCCTGGTGAACTCGCTGGAGATCGGCAAGCCCCCGCGCGGCCCCGGTGGCGGCGGTTCGGGCGGCAGCGGCCATGGTGGCGGCGGGCGCCGTCCGCGCCACCTGCACTGATCCTTCGGTTCCCCAGCATCAGTCTCCCAACGGCCCTTCAGGGAAGTGGGGAGCGTGACGCATGACGACGACCGCCCCGGCGCTGCTGCCCTACCTGCAGTCCTACCCCGCCCCCTTGCAGCAGCAGGCCCGCGACCTGCTCGCCCAGGGCCGGCTGGGTGTGGCACTGCTCAAGAAGTACCCCGAGGCCCATGCCGTGCGCAGCGACAAGGCGCTGTACGACTATGCGCAGGAGCTGAAAAGCCGCCACCTGCGCAATGCGGGCACCATCAACAAAGTTATCTTCGACAACAAGATCCACGTGGTGCGGCATGCCCTGGGGCTGCACACCACCGTGTCACGGGTGCAGGGCAATCGCCTCGCCACCAAACATGAAATCCGCATCGCCGCGATGTTCAAGCAAGGGCCCGATGAATTCTTGCGCATGATCGTCGTGCACGAACTCGCGCACCTGCGCGAGAAGGACCACGGCAAGGCCTTCTACCAGCTGTGCCAGCACATGGAGCCGCAGTACCACCAGTACGAGTTCGATCTGCGCCTGTACCTCACGCATGTCGAGCACTCGGGCGAGCGGCTGTGGGGTGGGGCGCCTGCGTAACGATGTGGGCGAAACCGAGGGGGTGAGTTGCCGAGCGCTGGCGGGGCTCATACGGATTTGCATTTGATCGTATAGCTAGGCGGGAGCCGCAGACAGTGCTGTAGCACGGTAAGGCGAACCAACGACGCTATACGGTTAAAGGCAAATCCGTATCAGTTCATCCCCACTTGCAGCGCTCCTGGGCCGGCACGGGCTCGGGCGCGGGTTTGTCACTCTCGCGGTTGAAGTCGAAGCCGGTGATCACCACCAGGCGGCGGTAGACCGGCGAACCATTGGCCATGGGCCTGGCCGGTGGTGTGCCGAACGGGGCCGAGGCATGCACCAGCTTGAGCATGTGCTCGTCCAGTGCCTTGTCCTGCGATGGCTGCAGCACGTCTGCCTGGATCACCGAGCCGTCGTTGGCCAGGGTGACGCCCACCACGCCCTGGCCGTACAGCTTGCGCCCGTCATGGCTCGGAAAATGGCGTGTGCCGCAGTCTTCGATGCGCATCTTCATGCGCTCGTAGTAGGTCTTCATGGGCGCGCTCATCTTCGCGCTGGGTGATATGTACAAATCCCGGGGAAGGTTGGCGCGGCCTTCGATCTCCGCGATGCGGGCGCGCAGCCGCTGCTTGCGCACGGTCTCCGGCATCTCCGCCAACTGGCGCTTGAGGTCCTGGATCATGGCGCGCTGGGCTTTTTCAAGCTCCGCGATCTGTTCGGCCTGCGCCAGGGCCGGTGGCGAGGGGGCGGCAGGAGGGGCCGTCTGCGCCACGGCGCCGGCCACTGCGAGCAGCGGCACAAGGGTCATGAGCAGTCGTGCTCGCAGGAAGATGGTCATGCCGGGTCGGTCGTCAAAAAGCGCCAAAAAAAGCCAACGCGCCTATGCTGCGCTGTGTTCGGTGGTGTCAGATGCAATCGCCACCGTCTGGCAGCAGTCGGCGGGCAGGTTCAGCCAGCGCTGTGCCGCCGCCTGCAACTGGGGCAGGCCGCCGGTGGTGAAGAGCTGCGCCTGCGGCGCCCCGGAGGCGGCGGCTGCCAGCAGGCCGGCGCTTTCCAGCAGCCGCCGTGTCTGGCGCGCCACGGGCTCGCCGGTCTCGATGAAGCGCACCTCGGGGCCCACCAGCGTGCGCAGGTCGCGCTCGGCAAAGATGTAGTGCGTGCAGCCCAGCACCAGGGTGTCGATGGCACCGGCGCCGGTGCCGAAGGCGCCCATGGCGTCGATATAGCGTTCGCACAGTTCCCAGGTCTCGGTGCCCTGGGGGCTGGCGGGCACCGGCTTGTCCACGCTGCGTTCGATGGCATGGGCCAGGCCGTCGCAGGGCTGCACCACGAACTCTGCCTGGCCCTGCAGGCTGGCCAGCAGCTTGCCGAACTTGGCGCTGGTCAAGGTGCCGCGCGTGCCGATCACGCCCACGCGCCCGGTCTGCGTCACGGCCAGGGCGGGCTTGACGGCTGGCTCCAGCCCCACCAGCGGCAGCGCCGGGTAGCGGCTGCGCACCTCGTGGATGGCCGCCGCCGTGGCCGTGTTGCAGGCCACCACCAGTGCCTTGATGCCATGCTGCTCCAGCAGGTGGCGCGTGATGGCGTGTGTGCGTGCGCCCACATAGGCATCGCCGCGCTCGCCATAGGGGGCATGCGCGCTGTCGGCCAGGTAGACGAAGCGCTCGTGCGGCAGCTCAGCGCGCAAGGCCCGCAGCACGCTGAGGCCGCCCACGCCGCTGTCAAAGACGCCGATGGGCTGGGAATTTGGGGAAGTCATGGCGGGCAGGGACGGGGCAGGCCGTGGAAAAGAAAAGCGTGCCGAGCAATGTAACTCCACCACGCCTGCTGCGCTCGGGCACCGGTATGAAAACCTGTTGCCTGCCAAGAAAAATCCCCCGGCCGTGCCTGATGCACTGCCGAGGGATCGTGGTCTTGGCCGGGCTCTTCAGCCGGCGCCGTCAGCCGGTCAGGCCGCTGCTACCTCGATACCGCGAAACTCGCCGGTGGCAATGCGCTTTTGCCACTCCGCCGGCCCCGTGATGTGGGCACTCGTCCCCCCCGCATCCACCGCCACCGTCACCGGCATGTCCACCACATCGAATTCGTAGATGGCTTCCATGCCCAGGTCCGCAAAGCCCAGCACCTTGGCGGTCTTGATGGCCTTGCTCACCAGGTAGGCAGCGCCGCCCACGGCCATCAGGTAGGCGCTCTGGTGCTTCTTGATCGCCTCGATGGCCACCGGGCCGCGCTCGGACTTGCCGATCATGGCGATCAGGCCGGTCTCGGCCAGCATCATCTCAGTAAAGCCATCCATGCGCGTGGCGGTGGTCGGGCCGGCGGGGCCCACGGCCTCGTCACGCACCGGGTCCACCGGGCCCACGTAGTAGATCACGCGGTTGGTGAAGTCCACGGGCAGCTTCTCGCCCTTGGCCAGCATGTCCTTGATGCGCTTGTGCGCGGCATCGCGGCCGGTGAGCATCTTGCCATTGAGCAACAGGGTGTCGCCGGGCTTCCAGCTGGCCACTTCTTCCTTGGTCAGGGTATCGAGGTTGACCTTCTTGCTCTTGTTGTAGTCGGGCGCCCAGTTCACGTTGGGCCACAGGTCCAGCGAGGGCGGGGTCATGTACACCGGGCCCGAGCCATCCATCACGAAGTGCGCATGGCGCGTGGCAGCGCAGTTGGGGATCATCGCCACGGGCTTGCTGGCCGCGTGCGTGGGGTACATCTTGATCTTCACGTCCAGCACCGTGGTCAGGCCGCCCAGGCCCTGCGCGCCGATGCCCAGGGCGTTGACCCTGTGGTACAGCTCCAGGCGCATCTCCTCGACCTTGTCGAGCTTCTCGCCGCGCGAGGACTTGGCCTGCAGCTCGTACATGTCGAGATCGTCCATCAGGCTTTCCTTGGCCAAGAGCACCGCCTTCTCGGCCGTGCCGCCGATTCCGATCCCCAGCATGCCCGGCGGGCACCAGCCGGCGCCCATGGTGGGCACGGTCTTGAGCACCCAGTCGATGACGCTGTCGCCGGGGTTGAGCATGATCATCTTGCTTTTGTTCTCGCTGCCGCCGCCCTTGGCCGCGACGGTGATGTCCAGGCTGCTGCCGGGCACAATCTGCGCGAAGATCACCGCAGGCGTGTTGTCCTTGGTGTTCTTGCGGTCGAACTCGGGGTCGGCCACCACGCTGGCGCGCAGGGTGTTGTCGGGGTGGTTGTAGCCACGGCGCACGCCTTCGTTGATGGCGTCTTCCAGACCGCCGGGGAAGCCTTCCCAGCGCACGTCCATGCCGACCTTCAAAAACACGTTGACGATGCCGGTGTCCTGGCAGATGGGGCGCTGGCCGGTGGCGCTCATCTTGCTGTTGGTCAGGATCTGGGCGATGGCATCCTTGGCCGCGGCGCTCTGCTCGCGCTCGTAGGCGCGCGCCAGGTGGGCGATGTAGTCGCTGGGGTGGTAGTAGGAGATGTACTGCAGCGCAGCAGCAACGGACTCGACGAGATCGTCGTACTTGATCGTGGTGGTCATCGTGTTTCTGTCGTGGGCGGAACGGGTGCGTGTCTGTGCACGCTGTGGCTGCTGCCTGAGGCGGCGCCGGGCACAATTATCCCATCCGCGTGCTGACAGGGGGCTGGCGTTGGGAATGGGCGCTCTGTTCTCGGCCCTGCACGGGTCTGCGAGGACACGCATGCGTCGATGCGATCCTCCATGAGCTACCTGCATGTCACGCCAACGGCAGCAACAGAGAAAGATGCTGTGCCTTGAAAAAGCCAAGCTCAGGCGCGACAAAAACCGCGAGGCGTCAGATGCAAAGGTGGGTAGGATGCTCAGCCACACCAACAATTCGGAGGGCAGATTTTGAAATTCATTCTTCTTTCAGCGCTTCTGTTGCTGGGCCAAACGGCGTCAGCGGAAACGGTGCAAGTCAAATACAACGGTGCGGTCTCCCTGGATGCGTTTGCCTGTTCGGATGTGAAAGAGGGCAGCGACGTGAAGCGCATTTGCTACGACAAGGCAGAGCGCTACATGCTCATCCAGTTGAAGTCCACCTATTACCAATATTGCTCGATTGACGCCACGACGGTCCAGAACCTGCAGAGCGCAAGCTCAAAGCGCGAGTTCTTCGAGACCCGCATTCGCGGCTCGGGGTCAGACGGTCCTTTCGGCTGCCGAACCCACCCATTGCCGAAAAAGTACAAGGGCTAGGAGCCTGTCGGACTTGGAGCGTCTAAAGCGAAAATCGGCCCCAGCGAGGAAATTTTTGCCGGATTTGCAGCCCCATAGCCAGCTATGGGGCAAAAAGGCGGTGAAAATGGACTGCTACTGCCGATTTGCAGCCGACGATTTCCAAGTCCCTCAGGGTTCTAGGGGAAATTAAGAAAATCCGCATTCGGGCGGTTTTTTTTGCCCTTAATAATAAGGAAACCCCGGGGGGCACCTCTCCGAGGACCCATGCGCGATTACTAAGCGCTAGCTGCGAGGTATTTAGCCAATCTGTCCTTCGTTACAGTGAACTTGTAGCGTGCCTCCTTGCAGGACCCGTTCGGCGGTCTCAGCGAAGCCACTGAAGAAAATAAACTGAGCGAGCATTTCGTCGAACTTCTGGACCTTCTCCATGTGGAAGTTGCCGTGGAACCCGTCTACGAACTCTTGCACGAAGATGTTCGCGTCCTTGTTGGTGGGTGAAGATCTGCGAATCGCCGCGCGATGTGCTGGCGATGTGCGTGAGTCAGTAGGGGATGTGGTGGCCGTGTCGCGTTCGATAACCAGGGCGAGGGGTAAGGATGTGCCCGGCGAGACATGGCAGTAGTAGTCCTTTGGCACTCGCTGACTTGGCTGTAGATCATTGCCGTTCTTGTCGCAGCCTGAGACCGCCAGAGCCTCAGGAAGGGTCAGGGATTGGTGGCGGACGCACTTACCGCCGAAGTCGTCGTAGTGGTAGTCGCGACGGGACCTTGAGGCGCATGTGCGCGAGCTCCTGCACTGAGAACTCCATTCACGACGCTCGGGATGATGCTCGGCTCGCGGGCCACAGCAATGCCGATGCAGAGAGCCAGGATGGTGAAGGGAAGCATGAGAAGTGCCAGGCCGCCCAGGGACCACCCTGGGTGATGCTTGCTGCTGCCGATAGCCTTCAAACAAGCGGAAACTTTGTCTTGGGTAGGCGGCTGAGTCGGCAGTGTGTTCGTTGGGAGCATGGTGTGAACCTCCATGCTCGAATTTTATGTGGAGCGGGACAATCGGCCAGAGTTGTGTACCGCCGAAACGGTTGCAACCCGCCAAGGTTGGCAGAGTTTTGGGCGTCTTTCTTCTAGGTGTTCCTCCAGGAAGCATTCCCGTAGGTCTCGCAGTGGTGGTCCTTGAGCAGGTCATTGCCAAATAAAGATGTCTGAATTTGCCATCGGGGGTATGTTTTCCGCCGCTTTCCTCTATTTGGCGGTTCTTGACCGCAACTTCGCGGCTTTCGTGATGGGGGTTGGCCGTTACCCAGTCGTACCCCCCCCTCTTCATTTGTCCTTGCTGGTATTTCTACTTGGAAGTCGTTAGCAAAAAAATCTTGATATCAATGCGGTAACGTTGGATGTCTTTCCAGTGCCATGTGGTCGAACGTGCTATTTGATGGGATGCGCCATTCCTCTGCTTTGCCGCCCGCAAATAGTGTGTAGAAAACTTTTCTGCGGGTTTTGCGTTTTACTACGATGTCTAGAGTTATCGCCATTTTATTTCTCCTGGGGCGGTGTTATTTTGCCGCTCCAGGTATTTGCGGCAAAAGTCAAATAATATGCAGATATGAGCGGAAAACAGTCATTTTCCCCGGCCTCTTCAAGGAAGAATCGCACTGCTCGCGGGCTGGCCGGGCACATTCCTGTGGGCATGGATGCGACCACGACCTTCATGGAGTTCCACCGGGCAGGCAAGATCCGCGTGCTGGCCGTGTCGGGCAGCCGCCGAGCCGCCAGCCAGCCCGACGTGCGCACGTTTGCGGAGCCGGGTTTTCAGACCTAGTGGCCACCTCGGGCTACGTGGTCTACGCGCGTGCGGACACACCGCCTGCCGCCATCGCCCAGTGGAACCAGGCGCTGCGCAAGGTTCTGGCCCTCGAAGAAGTCCGGACCAAGCTGCTCCATGCGGGCTACGACACGGTGCCAGGGTCCGAGCTGGCGCAAGTGGTCGCTGCCACGGAGCGGGCGGCTGCGCGCTGGCTGCCGGTCATCCGCAAATCAGGGTTCAAGGGCGATTGAGTGGGTTGGGCCACTTGGTGGCGGCGGCCGGTTCCCGGTGACACTACCGGACATGAACTTCCCCGCCACCGAACTCGCGTTTCTGGGCCGCGTGCTGGCCGAGGCCGCTCGCACCGAAATCATGCCCCGCTTCGCGCGCCTGTCCGCGGTGGACCGCCGGCAGAAGACCTCGGCCTTCGACATCGTGACGGATGCCGATGAAGCCGCCGAGTCCGCCATCCTGTCCGCCCTGCGCGCACGGCACGGTAGCGGCGCGGTCTACATCGGCGAGGAATCCGCCGGGCGCGATCCTTCGCTGCTCGCCACCATCGCTACGGCCGACCTGGCCTTCATCATCGACCCGCTGGACGGCACAAAGAACTTCGCCTCCGCGCTGCCGCTGTTCGGCGTGATGGCGGCCGTGACCGTGGCGGGGGAGGTGGTCGCCGCGGCCATTCACGACCCCGTGCGCGCGGATACGGCCTTTGCCATCAAGGGCGGCGGCGCGTGGATGGAATCGGCAGGCGGCGAGCGCACGGTGCTGCAGGTGGCGCCGCCCGTGCCGGTGGGCGAGATGGAATGCGTGGTGGGCACCAACTTTTTGCCGGAGCCGCTGCGCACAGAGGTCAACTCCCGGCTGTCGCGCCTGGGCATGAGCACCTGGTTTCGCTGCGCGGCGCACGAGTACCGGCTGGCGGCGGCTGGCCATGTGCACGCCCTGTTCTACAACCGGCTCATGCCCTGGGACCATGCCGCCGGCTGGCTGCTGCACCGCGAGGCGGGCGGGTATGCGGGCCACTTCGATGGCAGTGGCTACCTGGCGTCCCACACCACGGGCGGGCTGGTCTGCGCGCCTGACCGGCGCAGCTTCGACGCGGTGCGCGAGGCCTTGCTGGCATAGCCTCCTGGCGGGGCGGGATCAGGCGGGCTCGTCCTCGGTACCGGGCTCTTCGCTGTCTTCTTCGGGGTACATGTCGGCATCCACGTCCACCAGGGGCTCTGCGGGCAGGTCGCCGTCCGTGTCGTCTGCGGATGCGAGGGATTCCATGTGGTCGGGCAGGATGTCGCGCGCTTCGCGGTGCAGGCCGGGCTCCACGCTGGCGCGCTCGCCGGTGCCGTAGCGGTCGGTGTCCATCTCGGGGTCGGCGCTGTAGACGCCAGCGCTGTCGCTGCCCGAGTCGGACGCATCGCTGGGGCCCATGCTGTCATTGCCGGTGGCGCTGTGGGTGGGCGGGAGGTTGTCGGCGTCGATGCCGAGCAGGCTGCTGTTGGCCATGGAAGTCTCCGATCTGGCTGGGTGCGCACCGGTCAACGGGAGTCGGCACGGCAATGGCGGTGCGGCCACTGTGGTGCCATGGTGCGCGCGCCCTGCGCTGCGCGGTGTAAGAACATGCCGACGATTGCTACCGATGGTCACGGGGACCGCTGCGCTGGGCTTTTTGTCAGCTGCCGCGCTCTTACAAACTTCCGATCACGGACGGCGTGAAGTCCACGGCACCGTCCGGCTTTTCGCCCTGCGACCAGGCCAGGAGCGAATCCGCCGGCATGGGGCGTGCAAAGAAGAAGCCTTGCAGTTCATCGCAGTCCATGGCCAGCAGGATGTCGCGCTGGCCGATGGTTTCCACGCCCTCGGCCACCACGCGCAGGCCCAGCGCGTGCGCCAGGCTCACCACGGCGCTGACCACGGCGCGGGCGTCCTCGCTGTCTTCCAAGTCGTTGACGAAGCTGCGGTCGATCTTGAGCTGCTGCGCGGGCAGTTGGCGCAGGTAGTTGAGGCTGGAGTAGCCGGTGCCGAAATCATCGATGGACAAAAACACGCCAATGCGTGCCAGCCCGTCGAAGGTGCGCTGCGTGGCCTTGATGTCCTCCATGGCCACCGACTCGGTGATCTCGCACAGCAGCTGCGAGGCATCCAGGCCGTGGAACTGCAGCGCATGCTCGATACGCTCGGCCAGGCCGCTTTCGCGCAACTGGTGCACCGACAGGTTGATGGCCACGCGCATGCGCATGCCGCTGCGGGCCCATTCGGCCGTCTGGCGGCAGGCCTCGTTGATGACCCAGGCGCCCAGGCGTCCGATCAGGCCAAAGCGCTCGGCCAGGGTGATGAACACCATGGGGGGCACCATGCCGTGCTTGGGGTGGCTCCAGCGCAGCAGGGCTTCCACGCCGCTGATCTGGCCGCGCGTGCCGTCGATCTTGGGCTGGTAGTGCAGGGCCAGCTCGCCCCGGTCCAGCGCCTGGCGCAGGTCGTTCAGCAGCTCCAGTTGTTCCGATGCGTCCGAGCCCATGTGGGGCTCGAACAGCGCGTAGCAGCCACCGCCTGCGCGCTTGGCGGCGTACATGGCCGCATCGGCGTTGGCCACCAGCTTGTTGCGATCGCCATGGTCGGGGTGCACCACGATGCCGATGGAGCAGGCGATCTGCACCTTCTTGCCAGACACCTCGAAGGGCCGTGACAGCGATTCGAGCACGCGGTTGGCCATGCTGACGCAGGCGGCCACGTCGGTCACATCTTCCAGCAGGATCAGGAACTCGTCTCCGCCCACGCGGGCCACCGTGTCGCTCTCGCGCGCCTCCTGGCGCAGCCGGTCCGCTGCGCTGCGCAGAATCACGTCGCCGGCCGCATGGCCGAAGGAGTCGTTGATGGGCTTGAAGCCGTCGAGGTCCACGAACAGCACGGCCAGCCGGTCTTCCACGCGGTGGTGATTCGTGCGGTCCAGGCGCAGCAGGGCGTGGATGAGGCGGTCCTCGAACAGCAGGCGATTGGGCAGGCCGGTGAGGGCGTCGGCAAAGGCGCGCTGCTGCAGTTCGTCGTTGGCGGCCTGCAGGCGGGTGTTGCTCTCCTGCAGCGACTGGGTGAGCTGCTGCGCCGTGTTCTGCAGCCGTGCGTCCAGGATGGAGGTGAACAGCGTGCTCACCAGCAGCATGCCTGTGGCGATGAGCACCATCGCCGTGAGGCCCGGGCCACCGAGCTCGCCGGCGCTCAGGCACACGGCGCCCACCGCAAAGCGGGCCGCTGCCATGCCGGTGTAGTGCATGCCGCAGATGGCCACTGCCATCACGAACGAGGCGGCCAACTGGTAGCCCACGCGCTGGCTGGGCCGCACGCGGCGCAGCAGCTTGAAGATGAGCAGCGCCGAGGCCGAGGCCAGCACCGCGATCAGCACCGACAGGACGACGACCCGGTAGTCCCAGACGATGCCGGGGTTCATGTCCATGGCCGCCATGCCGATGTAGTGCATGCCGCTGATGCCGGCGCCCATCACCAGGGCACCCAGTGCGAGCTGGGTGTTGCCGAAGTTCTCGCGGCTGGCCAGCTCCAGCGCCACGCCCGATGCCGCCACGGCCGCCAGCCAGGACAGCAGGGTGGCCCCGCCGGAAAAACCGATCTCGATGGGCAGCTTGAACGCCTGCATGCCCAGGAAGTGCATGGACCAGATGCCCGTGCCCATGACGATGGAGCCCGCCGCCCACCAGGCCAGGCCCACGCTGCGCTGCGCCGTGCGCACCCGCCGCGCCAGGTCCAGCGTGACGTAGGAGGCCAGCATGGCAATGGCAAAGGAGGCTGCCACCACGAACAGGTTGTAGCTGAAAGGCATGAACGTGTTCATGGAATGGAGCAGGAGAAAAAGGCGGTTGTGGATAGGCAGGTTGCGCCAGCACCGGCGCGCCGTCAAGAGGGCCTGCCTGTGCGGGGGGGGCGGAGCCTGTTCACGGTCATTCTCAGCGGCGCGCGCAGGCCGCAGCCACGCCCGATTGCAGGCCCCAGGGGCCAACCAGGGCATGCATGCCCAGCGCAAGAAGGGGAGGGGCGGCGGTGCTGCTCCAGCTGCCGGTTGGTGGCATCTGCAGCGCCGCTGCCTGGGGTCCATGGGGGCTTGGTGCGCCCAGAACGGTACCGAAAAAGACCGTGAACAGGTTCTTTCTGGGCAAAGTGTACCAATTTGTAGCGAAAATTGTTGAGGTGTGGGCTCTAGGCTTTCACGGCAGCGCGGGCTTTCAGGCCATGTGCCACGGGGTGGGAGTGGCGGCACAATCCAATGAGGGTGCGCGTGCCATCCGGCGGTCCGATTTCCCTGACTCTGGGTCATGTCTCTGGGTTGGTAAATGAGAATTGTTCGGTTTTGCCTTATGCTCCCGAGCGCGCCGGGTTCCCCCTGGCAGCCCTTTTTTCGGCCCGCCGCTGCCGCAGCGGGCCGTGCTGACCGTTGTTTACCCTGGAGTACCGTTTTCCATGACCTCCCGTACCGAACGCGACACCTTTGGCCCCATTGAGGTGCCGGCCGACAAGCTGTGGGGCGCGCAGACGCAGCGCTCGCTGCAGAACTTCGACATCTCGGGCGAGCAGCAGCCGCGCGAGATCATCAAGGCGCTGGCCCAGGTCAAGCGCGCCTCGGCCGTGGTGAACCAGGCCCTGGGCCTGCAGGACGCCAAGAAGACCGACGCCATCGTCGCCGCCGCCGATGAAGTCATCGCAGGCAAGCACCCTGGCGAGTTCCCGCTGGTGGTGTGGCAGACGGGCTCGGGCACCCAAACCAACATGAACGTCAACGAGGTGCTGGCCAACCGCGCCAGCGAGATTCTGGGCGGCGAGCGCGGCGAAGGCCGCCTGGTACACCCCAACGACGACGTGAACCGCAGCCAGTCGAGCAACGACGTGTTCCCCACGGCCATGCACGTGGCCGCCGTGGAAGCCCTTACCCACAAGCTCTTGCCCGCCATCGCCAAGCTGCGCGCCACGCTGGACAAGAAGGCCAGGGATTTCGACGGCATCGTCAAGATCGGCCGCACCCACCTGCAGGACGCCACCCCGCTCACGCTGGGCCAGGAGTTCTCGGGCTACGTGGCCCAGCTCGACCATGGCGAGCGCCACGTGCGCGCCGCGCTGCCCCACCTGTACGAGCTGGCCCTGGGCGGCACGGCGGTGGGCACGGGCCTGAACGCCCCCAAGGGCTACGCCGAGCAGTCGGCCGCCGAACTCGCGCGCCTCACGGGCCTGCCCTTCGTCACCGCGCCCAACAAGTTCGAGGCCCTGGCTTCGGTGGATGGCCTGGTGCATGCCCATGGTGCCCTCAAGACCCTGGCCGCCAGCATGATGAAGATCGCCAACGACGTGCGCTGGCTGGCCAGCGGCCCGCGCAGCGGCATCGGCGAGCTCAGCATCCCCGAGAACGAGCCCGGCTCGTCCATCATGCCCGGCAAGGTCAACCCCACGCAGAGCGAGGCCGTGACCATGCTGGCCGCACAGGTGTTCGGCAACGACGTGGCCATCAATTTCGGCGGCGCCTCGGGCAACTTCGAGCTCAACGTGTTCCGCCCGATGGTGGCGCACAACTTTCTGCAGAGCGTGCGCCTCTTGGCCGACGGCATGGTCAGCTTCAACGACCAGTGCGCCGTGGGCATCGAGCCCAACCGCGAGCGCATCACCGAGCTGGTGGACCGCTCGCTGATGCTGGTGACGGCGCTCAACACCCACATCGGCTACGACAAGGCCGCTTTCATTGCCAAGAAGGCGCACAAGGAAGGCACCAGCCTGCGCGAAGCCGCTGTGGCCTCGGGCCATGTGACGGGCGAGCAGTTCGACCAGTGGGTGGTGCCGGGCAACATGGTCGGCCGCTGAGCGCAGCAGGGGCAGCAGGGGGCGCTCGATCCTGGCGCCCGCTGCGCTGGACGCTCACGCGCCGCCCACTGGCTCGCCCGACGCCAGCGACTCCTGCTGCGCCAGCGCTTCGAGCTGCGCGAGGTTGTGCACCACGATGTCGCGCTGGTGGATGCCGATGATGCCCTCGCGCTCCATCCACTTGAGCTCCATGTTGATGCGCTGGCGCGAGCCGCCCAGCAACTGCGCCAGTTCGTCCTGCACCAGCGACAGGCCGATGGCACCGCGTGTGCCGGGCACGGCGGCGCGCTCGCCGAAGCGGCGCAGCATGTGCAACAGCTGCTTGGCCAGCCGCGCGCGCAGGGGCAGGGTGGCCATGTCTTCCATCATCCAATACAGGTAGCGCATGCGCCGCGCCTGCAGGGTGAGCAGGGCTTCTCCGAACTGCGGGTGCTCGCGCAGCAGCTGGCGGAACACCGCTTCGGCCACGCTCAGCACCGTGGTGGGGCCGTGGGCGTGGGCATCGTAGGTGTTGGCGCCCTGGTGCAGCACCTCGGCCTCGCCGACCCAGATGCCTGGCTCCACATAGGCCAGGGTGACCTGCTTGCCCGAGGGCGTGGTGCGCCTAAAGCGGATGGCTCCACTGGCGCAGGTGAACCAGTCCGTTGCCAGCTTGCCCTGCTCGACGATCATCTTGCCGTGCGCGTAGCGCGTGACGCGGCCCAGGCGCAGGATGTCGTGCCTGAGCGAGGGCGTGAGCGCCGCGAACCAGCGGCCGCGGTTGATGGCGTCGCGCTCTTCCAGGCTCAGGAAGGGGCGCTGCTGCGCGTTGCGGTCCGCGCCGTTGCTCAGGGATTCCAGCATGGTGATGGGCTGCTCGTGGGGGCGATGTCGATGGAGGTGCCGATGGCGGCAGGAGGGACCGCTGTTTATGCCGCGCCGCAGCAATTTTAGCCACCCACCACCCCAACCGAGGCCCGGCGCGGCACCTTGGCGACACGGACTCAGGCTTTTGCCGCCGCCTTGCCGCGCGGCCTGTGCAGAAAGGCCAGCAGCCGCCGCTCCGCCGCGCTCAGCCCCCGGGGCGATGCCGCGCCGCCGATGCGCTCCCACACCGACTGCATGCCCGGCCCCGCATCGGACGCCAGGCGCGAGCCCAGCTCCAGCACCGCCGGGTGCACGTACGACTTCTTGCACACGGCGGGCGTGTTGCCCAGCTGGCGCGCCACCTCGGCCAGGATGTCCTTGGCGCTGTAGGCCTGTGGCCCCGCCGGGCCCGCGCACGCCAGGCGCGTGAGTTCCAGCGCCTGCACCGTGCCGTGCCAGGTGCGGAAGTCCTTGGCGGTAAAGCGCATGGCGTCGGCGCCGGCCTGGTCGGCACCGGTGATCTCGGCCAGGTAGTCGTTCACGTCGCCCGAGCCCACCGCGCGGGGCTGGCCGTCGTCGCCTTCGTACTGGAACAGCTCCTGCCCGGGCAGTTGCTGGCAGCGGCGCACCACACGGGCCACGCGCGGGTCGTCCAGGGCGGCCTGCTGCGGCACGCCGCTCTTGCCTCTGAAGCTCAGTGTGAGCTTGCTGCCGTGCAGCTTGGCGTGCCGTGTGCGCAGCGTGGTCAGGCCGAAGGAGTTGTTGCTGCTGGCGTACTCCTCATTGCCCACGCGCACGTAGGTGGTGTCCAGCAGGCGCACCAGCGTCGCCAGCACCAGGGTGCGCGAGAGAGACTTGCCGCGCATGCCTTCCTTCAGGTCTCGCGCCACGCGCGCACGGATGCGCGGCAGCGCGCGGCCAAAGGCCTGCATGCGGTCGAACTTGTGCTCGTCGCGCTGCAGCCGCCAGTCGGGGTGGTAGCGGTACTGCAGCCGGCCGCGCGCGTCCAGCCCCGTGGCCTGCAGGTGGCCATTTGGCAGCGGGCAGATCCACACGCTGGTGTAGGCCGGGGGGATCGCCAGTTGGTTGATGCGCGCCACCTCGCCGGGGTCCACCACCCACTGCCCGTCGGGGCTGCGGTAGCGAAAGGCCTTGCCGCGCCTCACGCGCGTGAGGCCTGGCATCTCGGTGCTGACATAGCGCAGGCCGCCGTGCAGGCGGGGGCGGGAGGAGGCGGTCTTGCGTGGGGAGGAGGCGGGCGAAGGCATGCCCCGATCACACCGCGGCCCGTCGGGGACGGCCGTAGGAGCCCGCTCGACACCGGCGTGGGACGGCGCCGCAGCCAGTCGGGGTCGCTCGCGCTATTTCGCTGCGCCCGCCACCGCGTGCCGGCAGCCGAAGGACAGGTTCTCGCGCGCAATGTCGTCGCTGCCGCACTGCCATTTGCCCAGGTCGCTCTGGCCCTTGCGCTTCTTCATCGTGGGCAGGTAGACCAGGTGCTTGCCGTCCAGTGGCTTGCCCGCGCCGTCGGCAATGGTCAGGCGCACCACGCCATTGGCGGGCTCGATGGCCAGGGCCTTGAAGCCTGCCGGCAACTGCCCGGCCTGGGCCAGGCCGATGGCCGCCGCGTTGGCGGGGAAGTTGCCGGTGTTGCGGTAGTGGTTCTCCACCAGCTGCAGCACGGGGCGCGCGGCCTTGTCGAGCTGGCGCACCTGCTCGCGGTGCGGGTTGGCGGGTTCGTCGCCCTGGTTCCACAGGGCCACGGCGACCATGGTCGCGAAGCTGAAGGCCGACAGCGCTCCCAGTACCACCATCGCCTTGAGGAACCAGCCCGGCCCGCGCTCCAGGGCCACGGCCTTCTGGATGGCGGTGTCGCTGGCGCGGCTGGAAACGACGAAGGTGCCCGTCATCGAGCCGTGCAGGCCGCGCTCGCCGAACAGGGCCGTGAGCACGCGGTGCAGCAAAAAGGGCACGGCCAGCGTGAGCCCCAGGGTCAGCGTGTACTTGAGGAAATGCCGCAGCATCGACCGCGCCACGCCAGGGCGCTCACCCGTGCGCGTGGCCACGCGCATGCCCAGCAGGCGCTTGCCCGGCGAGCCCCGGCCCATGGCGTCCATCAGCGCGGGCGAGAACAGGCCCAGCACGGCCAGCGCCAGTGCGGCCGGGTAGGCGGCGTTGGGCGCCCCGTCGAAGGCGGGGCGGGCGAACACCCAGGCCAGCACCATCGCGATGGGCAGGACCAGCATGAGGAACCCGTCGATCAGTGTGGCGCCCAGGCGTGGCAGGGTGCCGGGAAACACCTCGACCAATTCAGCCTGGTGTGCCTGCTTTTGCGCGGGCTTGGGGGGCGGCGCAGGGGCGTTGGCGGTGGGGAAAGAGGAAAGAGGGGCTGCACCTGTCTGCGCGCCAGCCACCGGCAGCGGCGCCTGGCAGCTGAAGCATTGGGTGTAGGAGGCGTGGTTCTGCCAGTTGCAGCGCGGGCATTGCATGGTGGTGCGGCAGGCCACAAGTCGATGGCCGGCGAAGGTGGAGGCGGCCGGATTATGCGGCGCGCGCCCCGCTGCCTGCAGCCCTCTGCAGCCGCTTGTGGCCTGCACCACACACACTCACCCGAAAGAGTGAGACATTCCGGCCGATTTATCGGGATGCCGCCAGCGCCTGGGCGATCCAGTCGTCGAAGGTGGCCTGGTGCGCGCGGATCCAGCCGTCCGCATGGCGGGCCAGGTCCTCTGGCCGGTTCTGCCCGTCCCGCATGGCCAGGTTCTGCGCGTTGATGTCGCCCACGGGCAGCTGCATCACCTCGAACAGCTTGGCTGCCGCCGGGTTCTGGTCGGTGAACTGCCGGTTGGCCACGATGCGCTGGTGGTTGGGGATGAAACCGTAGTTCTTGCCATTGGGCAGCTCTGTGTCCACCCCGGCCTGCCCGCCCGGCAGTGCCGAATGCGGCACCTGCAGCCACACCACTTCCTGGCCGGGGCGCAGCACACCGCTGACCCAGTAGGGCGTCCAGGTGTAGTACAGGATGGGCTGGCCCTGCCTGAACCGGGCGATGGTGTCGGCGATCAGCGCCGAGTAGCTGCCCTGCACATGGGTCACCGTGCCGGTGAGGCCGTAGGCCTTGAGCTGGTGCTCGATCACGCCCTCGCAGCCCCAGCCGGGCGTGCAGCCGGTGAGGTCGGCCTTGCCGTCGCCATTGGTGTCGAAGAGCTTGGCGAGATTGGGATCCTTGAGCTGGTCGATGTGGGTGATGCCGTACTGCTCGGCCGTCTTGCGGTCGATCAGGTAGCCCTGCACGGCGTTCTGCGAATAGCTGCCGGTGCGCGAGAGCTTGGCATCGCCACCCGCATTGCGGTAGAAGTCGGCGTGCAGCGGGTCCCAGTGGTTGGCCATGTAGGTGGCGTCGCCCTGGGCGATGGCCAAGTGGGCGGTGGGGTACTCGACCTCCTTGATGGGTTGTACGGTGTAGCCCAGCTTTTCGAGCGCGCGGCCCACCAGCAGGGTCTGGAAGCGCTCTTCGGCGATGGAGCTTTGCAGCGGCTGCACGGCGATGCCCTTGCCGGGCAGGGGGGCCTGTGCATGCACGCCACCCGCCAGGGCGAAGGCGGCAAGCACGGTGGCGATGCGGTGGTTCATGGATGCCATGGGTTCGTTTCCTCGTGTCGGGTGGGGGATCAGCGCAGGGCGGGCAGGGCGCCCGAGCCTTGCGGGGCCCGGCGTGGCTGCACCAGGCGCGATGTGGTGCGCAGCACCAGGCCCGCAGGGCCGGTGTGCCACCAGTGGCGCACGCCGCGGCGCGGCCGGCCCAGGGACTGGGTGATGCGGTCGAGCGTGATGGCCAGCAGCACGATGCCCAGGCCGCCCACGGTGGCCAGGCCCATGTCCAGCCGGCCAATGCCGCGCAGAACCATCTGCCCCAGGCCGCCCACGGCGATCATCGAGGCGATGACCACCATGGACAGCGACAGCATCAGCGCCTGGTTGATGCCGGCCATGATGGACGGCATGGCCAGCGGCAGCTGCACCTTCACCAGCATCTGTAGCGGCGAGGCGCCGTAGGCGCGCGAGGCCTCGATCAGGTCGGGCCGCACCTGGCGCAGGCCCAGGTTGGTCAGGCGCACCAGCGGCGGCAGCGCGAAGACGATGGTGACCACCACGCCCGGCACGTTGCCAATGCCGAACAGCATCACCACCGGCACCAGGTAGACGAAGGCCGGCGTGGTCTGCATGGCATCAAGCAGCGGGCGCATGAGGCGCTGGGCGCGGTCGCTGCTGGCCAGCACGATGCCCAGGGGCAGGCCGATCAGCACGCAGAAGGCCAGGGAGGTGAGCACCAGCGACAAGGTGACCATGGCCTCGGGCCAGATGCCCAGCAGCGCCACCAGCGCCAGCGACACCACGGTGCCGATTGCCAGGGCGCGGCCCGCGAACTGCCAGGCCAGCAGGCCCGCCAGCACGACCATGGCCGGGGCGGGCAGGCTGGTGAGCAGGCCTTCCACCCCGCTGAGCGTGCCGTCGATGGGCGCGCGCACGCTCTGAAAGAAGGGGCGAAAGTGCTCTACCGCCCAGCCAAGGCCCTGGTTGATCCAGGCCTCTACGGGAAGAGAGCCGTCGAACCACTGGCCGGGGTTCAGGCTGCTGGCTGCAGTGGGGTCGACCGTGCCCGCCAGGTCTGCGGCCGGTGGTGACGCGTTGAGCCAGTCGGTGGACGCCGCGCCGCCGTCGCCGGCCTGCATGGAGGCCTGCCAGGGATCGACGAAGGCCGCTGGTTGCACATCCGCGCCCGTGAGGGCGGGCGCAGGTGCGTGGGCCGCATCGCCCGTCCAGGGGGCTTCCAGTGCCAGGTGCGCGTTCGTGGTCGTGTCGTTCATGCGGGGCTCCCTGCGGTGTCTGTGGATGGGGTGGCTGGTGTGGCGGCAATGGGCGGTGTGTCCCGGTCCAGAAAGCGCAGCAGCGTGGTCTTGCTGATCGCGCCGCGAAAGCGCCCGTCCGCGTCCACCACGGGCAGCGCGCAGGGGGCCTGGGCCACCTGGCCGAACAGGTCGGCCACCGGCGCCTGGGCGGCGATGGGCTCCACCCCACTGATGTAGGCATGCTGTAGCCCGAGCGGCCCGGTGTGGCCTTGCAGGGCCGCGCGCAAGGAGTCGGCCGACACAGTGCCCAGGTAGCGCCGGCTGGGGTTGAGCACGTAGGCGAAGTCGTCATCGTGCCCCTCGATCAGCTGCAGCGCCGCACGGGCGCCCCGGTCGCTGTGCTCGTGCACCACCGTGAGGCGCTTGCGCGCGATGTCGCCGGCCTTGAACACGGCGGCCGCGTCCACCCCGCGCACGAAGCTGCGCACATAGCCGTTGGCCGGGTTGCGCAGGATCTCGTCGGGCGTGCCCACCTGCACGACTTCGCCGTCTTTCATGATGGCGATGCGGTCACCGATGCGCATGGCCTCGTCCAGGTCGTGCGAGATGAAGACGATGGCGCGCCGGCGCACCTGCTGCAGGCGCAGCAACTCGCTTTGCATCTCGGTGCGGATGATCGGGTCCAGGGCGGAGAAAGCCTCGTCCATGAGCAGGATGGACGGGTCGCTGGCCAGCGCCCGCGCCAAGCCCACGCGCTGCTGCATGCCGCCCGAGAGCTCGTCGGGGTAGCTGGCGCCCCAGCCGGCCAGGCCCACCTGCTCCAGCGCCAGGGCGGCCTGCTGCTGGCGCTCCGCACGGCCCACCCCGGCCAGTTCGAGCCCGAAGGCGGCGTTGTCCAGCACCGTCAGGTGCGGCATCAGGGCGAAGGACTGGAAGACCATGCTGATGTCCTTGCGGCGCAGGGCGCGCAGCTGGCGCTCGCCCAGGGCGTTGATGTCCTCGCCCTCCACCAGGATGCGGCCGGCCGTGGGTTCGATCAGGCGGTTGAGCATGCGCACCAGCGTCGATTTGCCCGAGCCCGACAGGCCCATGACGACGAAGATCTCGCCGGCCGCAATGGTGAAGCTGGCGTCGAAGACGGCGATGGAATTGCCGGTCTGCGCCAGGATGTCCTTCTTGTCCAGGCCCTGGCGTGCGAGGTCCAGCGCGGTTTGCGGTGTGTCGCCGAAAACCTTGAACACATGCTCGATGGTGATTTGTTTGGCCATGGGGTGGGTCCTTCCTCGGTGGATGGCGGGTGGATCAACACGCCCGGCCACCTACAGGTGGCCCAGGCTCGATGGAGGGCCGGAAAAGCGGAACCCTGATGCGGCAGCCAACCCGGCGCGCAGGCGCAGGGCACAAAGGCAAGGGGTGGGCACGGCAGGTGCCCGGATCGGCCCGAATGGCACGCGAGGTGGTGCGCAAGGGCCTCAGAGTCGGCGCGGCACCGCAGGGGGCCGAACGCTGAACGATGCATCAGGGCCGGAGATCCGGCCTTGGCGTCGGGGGCTGTCCGTCAACAGGTTTCAGCCGCCCCGACTGGGGGATTCGCCCTGTGAAAAGGACGATTACCTGCGTTGCAGGTTGTAAAACACCGGTGAATTATAAGTATTCAGTGCATTTATGTCGGAACTGCGGGTTTTTCCGACGGTGGTATACGCGGGCGCTGTGCGCGCGCGGCCCATGAAAAAGCCCCGCCGGACCTGGCTGGCAGGCCCAGGCGGGGCTTTGGGGAAGGAATGGTCAGTGCTTGGCAGGTGGTGCGCTGTGCGCCATCAGGCGGTCCGTCGCCGCAATGGCCAGCGCGCTCAGCAGGAACACCACGTGGATGATGGTCTGCCACATCAGCACCTTGATGTCGTAGTTGGCGGCGTTGATGAAGGTCTTGAGCAGGTGGATGGAGCTGATGCCGATGATGGCGGTGGCCAGCTTGACCTTGAGCACCGAGGCGTTCACGTGGCTGAGCCATTCGGGCTGGTCGGGGTGGTCTTCGAGGTGCAGGCGCGAGACGAAGGTCTCATACCCGCCCACGATCACCATGATCAGCAGGTTGGAGATCATCACCACGTCAATCAGCGCCAGCACCACCAGCATGATGATGGTCTCGTTGAGCGCCGTCACGTCCACATCGCTCTTGTAGCCGATGCTGGACACCAGCGATTTGAGTGCCGCCGTGTTGCCGAAGGCGGCCTCGATCAGGTGCACCAGCTCCACCCAGAAATGGAACACATACACCGCCTGCGCCAGGATCAGGCCCAGGTACAGGGGCAGCTGCAGCCAGCGGCTGGCAAAGATCAGCGAGGGCAGGGGGCGCATGGGGGCGGTAGTCAGGGGCGGCTTGGGGGCGGACATAAAGTGGGGGTGTTGGGGAGACGCGCGATTTTAGGGGGTCTCCCGCAGTGGCCTGTGACAGGACCTGTAAGCTTCGTGCCAGTCAGTGGCTTGTAAGTGCCGCGCAGGACAGTACCGGCCAAACCAATTCCATCAGACCCAGGAGACAACAAGATGAGTGCAGCATCCACCTCTACATCGGCAATCGAGTCCGTGCTGGTTGAAAACCGCGTGTTCCCCCCATCAGATGCCATTGTGAAGGCCGCCCGCGTGTCCGGCATGGCCGGCTACGACGCGCTGTGCGCCGAGGCCGACAAGGACTTCGAAGGCTTCTGGGCGCGCCTGGCGCGCGAGAACGTGCAGTGGACCAAGCCCTTCACCCGCACGCTGGACGAATCCAACGCCCCGTTCTACAAGTGGTTCGATGACGGCGAGCTCAATGCCAGCGCCAACTGCCTGGATCGCCACATCGGCACGCCCACCGAGAACAAGGACGCGATCATCTTCGAGGCCGACGATGGCACCGTGACCCGCGTGACCTACAGGGAATTGCTGGCCCGCGTGGGCCAGTTCGCCAATGCGCTCAAGGCCCATGGCGTCAGCAAGGGCGACCGCGTGCTGATCTACATGCCCATGACGGTGGAGGGCGTGATCGCCATGCAGGCCTGCGCGCGCATCGGCGCCACGCACAGCGTGGTGTTCGGCGGCTTCAGCGCCAAGGCGGTGCAGGAGCGCATCATCGACGCCGGTGCCGTGGCCGTGATCACCGCCAACTACCAGATGCGCGGCGGCAAGGAGCTGCCGCTCAAGGCCATCATCGACGAGGCCCTGGCCGCCGGCGGCTGCGACACCATCCGCAACGTCTTCGTCTACCAGCGCACGCCCACCGCATGCAACATGGTGGCCGGGCGCGACAAGACCTTCACCGAAGCCCTCGAAGGCCAGAGCACCGACTGCCCGCCCGTGGCCGTGGGCGCAGAGCACCCGCTGTTCATCCTGTACACCAGCGGCTCCACCGGCAAGCCCAAGGGCGTGCAGCACTCCACCGGCGGCTACCTGCTGTGGGCCAAGCTCACGATGGACTGGACCTTCGACCTGCGGCCTGACGACATCTTCTGGTGCACGGCCGACATCGGCTGGATCACCGGCCACACCTACGTGGCCTACGGCCCGCTGGCCGCAGGCGCCACGCAGATCATCTTCGAAGGCATCCCCACCTTCCCCAATGCCGGCCGCTTCTGGCAGATGATCGAGAAGCACAAGTGCACGATCTTCTACACGGCCCCCACCGCGATCCGCTCGCTCATCAAGGCCGCCGAGGGCGATGCCGCCGTGCACCCTGCGCGCTCGGACCTGTCGAGCCTGCGCATTCTGGGCAGCGTGGGCGAGCCCATCAACCCCGAAGCCTGGATGTGGTACCACAAGAACGTGGGCGGCGAGCGCTGCCCCATCGTGGACACCTTCTGGCAGACCGAGACCGGTGGGCACGTCATCACCCCGCTGCCCGGCGCCACGCCGCTGGTGCCCGGCAGCTGCACGCTGCCGCTGCCCGGCATCACTGCCGCCATCGTCGATGAAGTGGGCAACGACATCGCCAACGGCACGGGCGGCATCCTGGTCATCAAGCGCCCCTGGCCGAGCATGATCCGCACCATCTGGAACGACCCCGAGCGCTTCAAGAAGGCCTACTTCCCCGAAGAGCTCAAGGGCTACTACCTGGCCGGGGACGGCGCCGTGCGCAGCAGCGACCGGGCGTACTTTCGCATCACCGGCCGCATCGACGACGTGCTCAACGTCTCGGGCCACCGCATGGGTACGATGGAGATCGAATCGGCCCTGGTCTCCAAGACCGACCTGGTGGCCGAAGCCGCCGTGGTGGGCCGCCCCGACGACGTGACCGGCGAGGCCATCTGCGCCTTCGTCGTGCTCAAGCGCTCGCGCCCTACCGGCGAAGAGGCCAAGCAGATCGCCAACGAGCTGCGCGCCTGGGTCGCCAAGGAAATCGGCCCCATCGCCAAGCCCAAGGACATCCGCTTCGGCGACAACCTGCCCAAGACGCGCAGCGGCAAGATCATGCGCCGGCTGCTGCGCAGCATCGCCAAGGGGGAAGCCATCACCCAAGATACTTCCACGCTGGAGAATCCGGCAATCCTGGATCAGTTGTCGCAGACCAATTGATCCAGGAGGGCGCCGCAAGGCGCCCGCGCGCAGCGCTTGCAGGGTTCGGGGACACTCATATCGTCGTAGGCGAGGTGACGTGGCCACAAAACCCCGCAATTCTGGATCAGTTGGCCCAGGCCAACTGATCCAGATGGCGCCGTGCAACGGAGCCATCGCGCAGCGCTTGCGGGGTTTGGGGACACTCATATCGCGCAGCGATGTGACGTGGCCACAGAGTCCTCGTCGATCATTCACGGCGCCTGATCGAAGCACCTTTTTAACGTTGCGAAGCCTTTCGGTCCCCTCGGGGTCCCGACTGCCCCTTCCGGAGCGCTTTTCCTCCCTCCCTCTCTTTTTCGTTTCGGGACGCTTCGCAACTTTTTTATCCCGGCCACCGGCCGCCGCGCAGAGGCCAGGCAGCCGCCCCTGTAGGACAGCTTCGGCAAACCGCTGCAAGGTCTGTGTTTGCAGCCCCGCATGGGTTACAACCCGTTCAACACGTCGCTGGCCATGAGGGCCGGTGAGCGGTGCGTGCAACGAACGAACGGAGCTTTCCCCATGCAATTACGATCCATCGTGCTGCTGCTGACCATGCTGGCCATTGCCGTGCTGGCGGCCCTCAACTGGGCAGCGCTGTCTGCACCCGTGCCCGTGTCCCTGGGCGTGACCACACTGGAGGCGCCGCTGGGCCTGCTCATGCTGGGCCTCACGGCTTTGCTGGCCATCGTCGGCGTGGCCTATGTGCTCTCGCTTCAGGGCTCGGTGCTGCTGGAGACGCGCCGCCACACCAAGGAACTGCAGGCCCAGCGCGAGCTGGCCGACAAGGCCGAGGCCTCGCGCTTCACCGAGCTGCGCGCCTTTCTGGAAACCCAGCAGCAGCAAACGCACACCGCCCTGCTGGCCCGGCTGGACCACCTCGAAACCCGCCTGGCCGCCCGGGCCCAGGAATCCGACAACACCACCGCCGCCTATGTAGGGCAACTGGAGCAGCAAATGCGCGTGCGCGGGGCCGACATGAACCTCGTGTAACACGGTCTGGCCATCATCCTGGCCCCCAAAGCACAACAGCCGCCCCACTGGCACAGTGGCACGGCTGTTGTCTTTTGTTGGCAGGGGAGGGCGCGGTGCCCTGGCGCCCGGCGGCTTACTTTACCGTCAGCACCCAGGCGGCCAGCTTCTTGGCGTCGGCTTCATTCACCTGTGCGTTGGCAGGCATGGGCACGGGGCCCCACACACCGCCGCCGCCCTTCATGATTTTGGCGGCCAGCTTGTCCACGGCGTCCTTCTGGCCCGCGTACTTGGCCGCCACTTCCTTGTAGGAGGGGCCCACCACCTTCTTGTCCATGGCATGGCAGGCCATGCAGCTCTTGGCCGTGGCCAGCGCCAGATCGGCCATGGCGGGGCCTGCCACCGACAGCGTGAGGGCCAATGTGATCAGAGTGCGCTTCATGGTGGGGATTTTCCTGTGGGTTGGGTTACAGTTCTTTTAACGGAATTGTAGTGACTTGGGTTGACCTGGGGCCCGTCGGCCGCCAATCCCCTGCGCACCCGTATTGATTGGAGATTGCCATGTACCTGCTCATCATTGCCGTTATCCTGACGGCACTCAAATACTTTGAAATCGGACCCGTGGCCAATATGGATTGGATGTGGATCCTGGGCGTCTATGGCCTGACCATCGTCTGGTGGGCGTGGGCCGATAAAACGGGCTACACCAAGCGCAAGGCCATGGAAAAGATGGCGGCGCGCAAGCAGGACCGCATCAACAAGAACAAGGAAGCCATGGGCATCGCGCCGCGCAAGCCGCGCTGAGTGCGCCTGGCCCGGCGCAGGCGATGCCCGTGGCAGAGGCGGCACGCTGGCCGCCTGAGCGATCATCCTTCGCCCCATGAAAAGAGCCCGTACCGCAGTGGTATGGGCTTTTTTCATGCCTTGTCCGCCCGGATTCCCATCCGCAAGGGCGCCTGGCACTTTCGGCACAGCGCCCTGGCGCAACCAGGCCAGCCAGGCCCCGGTCTTCTTCGTAAGGTATCGCCAGGGCAGGGCATGTCGCCCCGCCTGGCACAACTACCCCGAAGGAGACAACGATGGCGGAACTCTATGTCCTGGTCCATGGCGCCTGGCACACCGGCGCCGAGATGGAGGCCACGGCCGACCACCTGCGCGCACGCGGCCACACGGTGCATTGCCCCACCCTGGCCGGCAACCGGCCGGGCTGCGACCGGGCCGCCACGGGCCTGGCCGATGCGGTGGACTCGCTCGCGGCCTTCATCGAAGGCCAGGACCTCACGGACGTGCGCCTGGTGGGCCACAGCTATGGCGGCATGGTCATCAGCCACATGGCGGCGAGGCTGCCCGGGCGCATTCGCCGGCTGGTGTACTGGAACGCCTTTGTGCCGCTGGACGGCGAGTGCCTCAACGACCTGGTGCCGCCCCACTACCGCGCACTGTTCGACCAGGTGGCGGCGGCCAACGGCAATGCGGTGATGCTGCCGTACCCGATCTGGCGCGAGGCTTTCATCAACGACGCCGACGAGGCCTTGGCGCGCAGCAGCTATGCGCAGCTCAACCCTCACCCCTACCGCACCTTCACCGAACCGGCGCGCCTGCCCGTGCCGCTGGCGGCGCTGGAGATCGGCAAGAGCTACCTGAATGCCCAGCAGGACGCGGCCTTGCCCCACAGCCTGCCTTGGCACCCACGCCTGTCGGAGCGGCTGGGCCTGTTCCGCCTGGTGGAGTCCCAGGGCAGCCACGAGCTCTGCTTTTCCGACCCGGCGCTGGCTGCCGCCAGCATCGAGCGGGCCGGGCGGGACTGAAAAGCGGACCTCTTGTTGCGAGTGTGGATGGGTGCTTGGACCCACGCCCAACACGCGGCATAATCATGTCCAAGACACCGCCCGGCCTGCGCCCGGCGGTGTCGTTTTTTTGACAACCCGAACGACGACGGACATGACCACCATTCCCATCACCAAGCGCGGCGCGGAGAAGCTGCGCGAAGAGTTGCACCGCTTGAAGACCGTGGACCGCCCCTGGGTGATCACGGCCATTTCCGACGCCCGCGCGCAGGGTGACCTGAGCGAAAACGCCGAGTACGAAGCCGCCAAGGACCGCCAGGGCTTCATCGAAGGCCGCATCCAGGAGGTGGAGGGCAAGCTGTCCGCTGCGCAGATCATCGACCCGACCGCCGTGGATGCGGGTGGCAAGGTGGTGTTCGGCGCCACGGTGGAGCTTGAAGACGAAGAGTCCGGCGACACGGTGACCTACCAGATCGTGGGCGAGGACGAGGCCGACCTCAAGCAGGGCCTGATCAACGTCTCCAGCCCCATCGCGCGCGCGCTGATCGGCAAGGAAGAGGGCGACACCGCCGAAGTGCAGGCACCGGGCGGTGTTCGCCGCTACGAGGTGGTGGCCGTCAGCTACGTCTGAGGCCAGCAGGCCCTCTTTGGCTTCATGATCGCTGCGCGCCTTCCTGCACTGGCCGCTGCCCTGTGGTGGGGCAGCCTGACCACCGTGGGTTTCCTGGTGGTGCCCCTGCTGTTCGCCCACTTGCCCTCGGCCGCGATGGCAGGGCAGATGGCGGCGAAGCTGTTCGCGGCGCAGACCTGGGTCACGGTGGCTTGCTGCATGCTGCTGCTGCTCATCTCCCGGCGCCGGCACGAGGAGTTCCAGGAGCCCTGGGCCAAGGCCGTCCTGGGCTTCGTGCTCGGTGGCCTGCTGCTCGCCCTGCTGGTGCAGTTTGGCGTGTCGCCGCGCATCGTCGCGCGGCAGGACCTGCGCCTGTGGCATTCCGTGGGCACCGGCATGTACGTGCTGCAGTGGGTGTGCGCGCTGGTGGTGCTGTGGCGTACCGTGCAGGTTGCGGTCGCTCCCGCCGAAGACGGGGCCGGGCCGGCGCAGCCCGGTCTTTGAACCCGCTTATTCGTGCCAGTGCTCGGCCACCCAGGTGGCGGGGCGGATGTAGCGAAAACGCCGGTTGCGCCGGCCAGCCAGCGCATCGGGCGGGTTGCACTCGCCGTGAAAGATCACGATGCGCGCATCCTGCGGCACGAAAGGCGCCTTCCAGTAGTTGCTGGGCCAGGCGGGGATGCCGTGGTATTTGAAGCTCGGGCACCAGGCCGCAGGCCAGTAGGCGAGCTTGCCCTGCCGGTGCAGAAAGTCCGACAGGTAGGCCTGCTCGTTGCGGAACTGCTCGCGGATCTGCGCGAAATGGCCGCGAAAATAGTCGAGCACGTCCGGGTGGGCGCCCAGCTCGAAGCGGTACACCGACGAATTGCCCGTGACGCGCCAGGGACGCTTGTAATCGTGGATGATGAGGAATTCGCCCGGCTGGGTGAAGAAATCATCGAGCGGGCCGGTGACGACCACATCCACGTCGAGGAACAGCGCGGTGCCCTTGAGGCCGTGCAGGTCGGCGCTGAAGGTGACGAGCTTGGTCCAGCCGCGCTCGGGAATGCCGGCAGGCAGGTCCAGCGGCGGGATGGGCAGGCACTGCACTTCGCTGCGGATACCGGCATTGCTGTCGGTGAGGCAGACGAAGTTGAAATCGCCAGCCAGGTGCCTGCGCACCATGGCATAGAGGCGATTGACGTATTCGGGGCCGTATTTCGTGCCCCATTTCATGCAGATGACGTGGCGCTGGCCCCCGGGGGGCGCAGCGCCGCCAGCGGGCGTGGCCTGCATGCGGATCAGTCAGCCTGGCGTTTCTTGACGGACTTGAGCTTGGGCTTCTTGGCCCGCTTGATCTGGCCGCCGGGCGTCAGGCGCTGGTTGCCCAGCACGCGCAGCTGCTTGACCTCGGGGCGCTGGCCGGCGCGCTTGCTGTACTTGAGCACCTTCACGTCACGCGGGCCGGGCATGCGGTCTTCGTCGATGGTGCGTTCCTTGTCCTTGGCGGGCTGGGGGCGCCACAGCACGAGGAGCTTGCCGATGTGCTGGATGGGCGCGGCGCTCAGGTCGGCCGTGAGCTGCTGGTACATCAGCTCGCGGGCGGCGCGGTCGTCGTTGAAAACGCGCACCTTGATCAGCCCGTGGGCGTTCAGGGCGGCGTCGATTTCCTTTTGCACGGCGGGGGTGAGGCCATCGCCGCCCACGAGCACCACGGGGTTGAGGTGATGGGCATCGGCGCGGTATTCCCGGCGCTCAGCGGGAGTCAATTGAATTTGGGGCATGGGCCGTATTATCGAGGCTGAAAGAAAAACACAATGAAAGTTAAAACCCAAAGCAAGAAGGTCAACAAGGCGTGGCTCAATGACCACGTCAACGACACCTACGTCAAGTTGGCCCAGAAAGAGGGTTTTCGGGCCCGTGCAGCCTACAAGCTCAAGGAGATCGATGAGCAGCTGCACCTCATCAAACCCGGCAATACGGTGGTGGACCTGGGCTCCACGCCCGGTGCCTGGAGCCAGTACGTGCGCCGGCGCCTGTCGCCGGGCGGCGCGGCCACGGGGCAACTCAACGGCACCATCATCGCCCTGGACATCCTGCCCATGGAGCCTGTCGAGGGCGTGACTTTCCTGAACGGGGATTTTCGCGAAGAGGCGGTGCTGGCGCAACTGGAGGCGGCACTGGACGGCCGGGTGGTGGACGTGGTGGTCTCGGACATGGCGCCCAACCTCTCGGGGATTGAATCGGCCGATGCCGCCCGCATTTCCCATCTGGTCGAGCTGGCGGTGGAATTCGCCACCACCCACCTCAAGCCCGATGGGGCGCTGGTGGTCAAGCTGTTTCACGGCAGCGGCTACAGCGACCTGGTCACGCTGTTCAAGCAGACCTTCAAGGTGGTGAAACCCGTAAAGCCCAAGGCATCGCGCGATAAATCGTCAGAAACCTTCCTGGTCGGCATGGGGCTCAAGAAATCGGCGTGATGCGCCGAAATCTCCCAAAGGGGGCTGCCTGAGAGGCAAAACCCCCGCCGATATGTGACAAACCCCCGCAAATCCCGAGCGGTGCCCATGGCCGCTAGGGGGAATAGCCATGGTGTCTGCGCTTGAAAGACCTAAAATGGGCCACATATAGGCCGTGACGGCTTTGTGACCGTCGCCCTTTCTCCCTTGCAACTGGAGCCCCGCTTGAACAATCAGTGGTTTTCAAAAATTGCCGTATGGCTGGTCATTGCCATGGTGCTGTTCACGGTGTTCAAGCAGTTTGACACCCGTGGCGGCGCCAGCGCAGGACATATCGGGTACTCCGAATTCCTCGAAGAAGTTCGTAACAACCGTATCAAGAGCGCCACCATCCCCGAGGGGTTGAGCGGCGGCGAGATCGTTGCCACGACCAACGACGACCGCAAGATCCGCACGAACGCATCGGTGCTGGACCGCGGCCTGGTGGGCGACCTGATCAGCCACAACGTCAAGTTCGACGTCAAGCCCCGTGAAGAAGGCTCCCTGCTCATGACCTTGCTGGTCAGCTGGGGCCCCATGCTGCTGCTCATCGGCGTATGGGTCTACTTCATGCGCCAGATGCAGGGCGGCGGCAAGGGCGGCGCCTTCAGCTTCGGCAAGAGCAAGGCGCGCATGCTCGACGAAAACAACAACCAGGTCACGTTCGCGGACGTGGCCGGTTGTGACGAGGCCAAGGAAGAGGTCAAGGAAGTCGTGGACTTCCTGAAAGACCCGCAGAAGTTCCAGAAGCTCGGCGGGCGCATTCCGCGTGGCCTGCTGCTGGTCGGCCCGCCCGGCACCGGCAAGACCCTGCTGGCCAAGTCCATCGCGGGCGAAGCCAAGGTGCCGTTCTTCAGCATCTCGGGCTCCGACTTCGTGGAAATGTTCGTCGGCGTGGGTGCGGCCCGTGTGCGCGACATGTTCGACAACGCCAAGAAGAACGCCCCCTGCATCATCTTCATCGATGAAATCGACGCCGTGGGCCGCCAGCGCGGTGCCGGCCTCGGTGGTGGCAATGACGAGCGCGAACAGACCCTGAACCAGATGCTGGTCGAGATGGACGGCTTCGAAACCAATCTGGGCGTGATCGTGGTGGCTGCCACCAACCGCCCCGACATCCTGGACGCCGCCCTGCTGCGCCCCGGCCGGTTCGACCGCCAGGTGTATGTGACGCTGCCCGACATCCGCGGCCGCGAACAGATCCTGAACGTGCACATGCGCAAGATCCCGATCGGCCAAGACGTGGCTCCGAACATCATCGCCCGTGGCACGCCCGGCATGAGCGGTGCCGACCTGGCCAACCTGTGCAATGAAGCCGCCCTGATGGCTGCGCGCCGCAACGCCCGCACCGTGGAGATGCAGGACTTCGAGAAGGCCAAGGACAAGATCCTCATGGGCCCCGAGCGCAAGAGCATGGTCATGCCCGAGGAAGAGCGCCGCAACACGGCCTACCACGAGTCCGGCCACGCCCTGATCGGCAAGCTGCTGCCCAAGTGCGACCCGGTGCACAAGGTCACCATCATCCCCCGTGGCCGTGCCCTGGGCGTGACGATGAGCCTGCCCGCGCAGGACCGCTACAGCTACGACCGTGAATACATGCTCAACCAGATCAGCATGCTGTTCGGTGGCCGCATTGCCGAAGAAGTGTTCATGAACCAGATGACCACCGGCGCCAGCAACGACTTCGAGCGTGCCACGCACATCGCGCGTGACATGGTGACCCGCTATGGCATGACCGCAGCCTTGGGCCCGATGGTCTATGCCGAGAATGAAGGCGAAGTGTTCCTGGGCCGCTCGGTCACCAAGACCACCAACATGAGCGAGCAGACCATGGAAAAGGTCGATGGCGAGGTGCGCCGCATCATCGATGAGCAGTACGACCTGGCCCGCCGCCTGATCGAAGAGAACAGCGACAAGATGCACGCCATGGCCAAAGCCCTGCTCGAATGGGAAACCATCGACACGGAACAGCTCGACGACATCATGGCTGGCAAGCCCCCACGCCCTCCCAAGGACTGGACGCCGCGCACTCCTTCGTCGGGTGGTGACACCCCTGGCGGCGGCACGCCTGCCGTAGCCACCGAGGCTGCGCCAGCAGCACCATCGGCCGCCTGATAGAGAGAGTCCAGGCACGGCAGGCGAACCAGCGGTTCGACCGCAGCAACGGGGCCCAGTGCCCCGTTTTTCGTGGCCGGGCCCGGCAGCACCCCTTTCTTCGTCTCTCTCCCGCATCCACTTCCCTTCCGTCCTCCTGCCTGTGCGTCCCTGGCGGCGCCGTTCAGTCCCCGGTGGACCACCTCCCATTCCATGCTCTGGCAGACCTCCCGCTTCGCCATTGATCTCGCCCGGCCGCAGGTCATGGGCATCGTCAATGTCACGCCCGATTCGTTCTCGGACGGCGGGCAGCACGCCAGCACGGCCGCTGCGCTGCGCCATTGCGAGCAACTGGTGCGCGATGGTGCGCGCATCCTCGACATCGGCGGTGAATCCACGCGCCCCGGCAGCCCCGCCGTGCCGCTGGCCGAAGAGCTGGCCCGCGTGGTGCCGGTGGTGCAGGGCGCAGTGTCGCTGGGCGTACCGGTGTCTGTCGACACCTACAAGCCCGAGGTGATGCAGGCCGTGCTCGACCTGGGGGCCGACATCGTCAACGATGTGTGGGCGTTGCGCCAACCTGGCGCGGCGGCCGTGGTGGCCGGCCACCCGCTGTGCGGGGTTTGCCTGATGCACATGCACCGCGATCCGCAGACCATGCAGGTGGCGCCCATGGCGGGCGACGTGGTGGCCCAGGTGCTGTCGTTCCTGGCGCAGGCGGCCGACGGTCTGCAGGCCCTGGGCGTGGCCCCCGGGCGCATTGCACTCGACCCCGGCATTGGCTTTGGCAAGACGGTGGAGCAGAACTTTGCGCTGCTGGCGCGCCAGCAGGAGCTGGCGGCCACCGGCTACGCAGTGTTGGCCGGCTGGTCGCGCAAGTCGTCCCTGGGGGCGGTGACCGGGCTGGCCGTGGCTGGCGAGCGCATGCTGCCCAGTGTGGCGGCGGCGCTGCTGGCGGTGGTGAACGGTGCGCGCATCGTGCGCGTGCACGACGTGGCCGAGACGGTGACCGCCCTGGCCGTGTGGCAGGCCATGGAGCAGCAGCGACAGCCGTGAGGGCTGTGGCTGGTACGAGGCCGGTACGAGCAAGTGCGAAGCAAAACCAAAAAGCGACAGAACCCGAGGAGATTTCACACATGACACGCCAGTATTTCGGCACCGACGGCATCCGCGGTACCGTGGGCCAGGCCCCCATCACCCCCGACTTCGTGCTGCGCCTGGCCCATGCCGTGGGGCGCGTGCTGCGCCGCACCGAAGAACGCCCCACCGTGCTCATCGGCAAGGACACGCGCATCTCGGGCTACATGCTCGAAAGCGCGCTGGAGTCGGGCTTCAACTCGGCCGGGGTGGACGTGGTGCTGCTCGGCCCGCTGCCCACACCGGGCGTGGCCTACCTCACGCGCGCGCAGCGCGCCAGCCTGGGCGTGGTGATCAGCGCCAGCCACAACGCGTTTCCCGACAACGGCATCAAGTTCTTCAGCGCCCAGGGCACCAAACTGCCCGACGCCTGGGAACTGGCCGTGGAAGCGGCCCTGTCTGAAGCCCCGGTGTGGGCCGATTCGGCCAGCCTGGGCAAGGCGCGCCGTCTCGACGACGCGGCGGGTCGCTACATCGAGTTCTGCAAGAGCACCTTCCCGCAGGACCTGACTCTGAAGGGCTTGAAGATCGTGGTGGATGGCGCCCATGGCGCGGCCTACCAGGTGGCGCCCAAGGTGTTCCACGAGCTGGGCGCCGAGGTGCTGTCCATCGGCTGCGCGCCCGACGGCCTGAACATCAACCACGAGGTGGGGGCCACGCACCCCGAGGCGCTGGTGCGCTCGGTGCGCGCCAACCGCGCCGACTACGGCATCGCGCTCGACGGCGATGCCGACCGCCTGCAGATGGTGGATGCCACGGGCCGCCTGTACAACGGCGACGAGCTGCTGTACCTCATGGCCGCCGACCGCCTGGGCCGCGGCGAAGAGGTGCCCGGCGTGGTCGGCACCCTCATGACCAACATGGCCGTGGAGGTGGCGCTGCAGCAGCGCGGCGTGCAATTCGTGCGCGCCAAGGTGGGCGACCGCTACGTGCTCGAAGAGCTGGCGCGCCACGGCTGGACGCTGGGCGGCGAGGGCTCAGGCCACCTGCTGGCGCTGGACCGCCACACCACGGGCGATGGCCTGGTCAGCGCCCTGCAGGTGCTGCAGGCCTGCGTGCGCAGCGGCAGGAAGCTGCCCGAATTGCTCAGCGACGTGACTCTGTACCCCCAGGTGCTGCTCAACGTGCGCCTGGCTCCCGGTCAGGACTGGAAGTCGAACCAGCTGCTGGCCCGAGAGACCGAGGCCGTGAAGCAGGAGCTGGGCACCACGGGCCGCGTGCTGATACGCGCCAGCGGCACCGAGCCCCTGCTGCGCGTGATGGTCGAGGCGCGCGAGGCCCAGCAGGCGAGCCACTGCGCCCAGCGCCTGGCCGATGCAGCCCGTGCAGGTTGAGACCATAACTCCCGCACAGATTGAAGTTCGCCGCGTGGACTACGCCGATCCCGGCGACGCCCAGGCGCTGGTGCAGTTGCTCGACGGCTACGCCCGCGACGCAGCCGGTGGTGGCCAGCCGCTGGCCGCGCATGTGCTGCACGGCCTGCCCGCCGCACTGCGGCAGCGCCCACAGGCCTTCAGCGTGCTGGCCTGGGCACAGCAAGAGGGCGCGCCGCCCGTGCCCGTGGGTCTGGTCAACTGCTTCGAGGGCTTTTCCACCTTTGCCTGCCAGCCCCTGGTCAATGTGCACGATGTGGTGGTGGCACCGGGCTGGCGCG
Organism: Acidovorax sp. LjRoot118; assembly: GCF_964253575.1. Taxonomy (NCBI): domain Bacteria; kingdom Pseudomonadati; phylum Pseudomonadota; class Betaproteobacteria; order Burkholderiales; family Comamonadaceae; genus Acidovorax; species Acidovorax sp. LjRoot118. The sequence goes on along the minus strand of NZ_CAXURB020000001.1, from coordinate 3,988,065 downwards.
GCCAGCGCATCGCGCAGCGCATGCTGGCGCTGGTGGAGTCCATCGCGCGCGAGCGCGGTGCCTGCAAGCTCACGCTCGAAGTGCTCTCCGGCAACACCAGCGCCATGGCGCTGTACCTGCGCGAAGGCTTCGCGCCGTATGCGCTGGACCCAGCGATGGGGCAGGCGCAGTTTCTGCAGAAGAAGCTGGCCTGATCGCCAGGCGGGCCTATGCGGCCCCGGTCTTTGTAAGCAGCTGTTTGCTTGCAGATGCAGCGGTGCAATCCGTGTAGCCTGTTGCCTCCATCCTCGTAAACCCCGATGCGGGTGCACGGCACGTATCGTCCAGAATCTCGCACCCACAAGGTAACGGCGGGCGGTGCGCAGGGTGCATCGCGGCCGTATTTTCAAGGAGCAAGCCTTTCATGACCCATTCCCCCCTGCGCACCGCAGTCACCAGCCTGTTCCTCGTTGCCACATGTGCCGCACCCTTGTCCGCGCATGCCGGCAAGACGCTGGACGGCATCAAGGCCCGGGGCCTGGTGGTCTGCGGCGTCAACACGGCGCTGGCCGGCTTTTCGGTGGCCGATGCGGGGGGCAAGTGGTCGGGCCTCGATGTGGACATCTGCCGCGCAGTGGCGGCGGCGGTGCTGGGCGATGGCGAGAAGGTCAAGTTCGTGCCGCTCAGCACCCAGCAGCGATTCACGGCGCTGCAGTCGGGCGAGATCGACGTGCTCTCGCGCAACACCACTTTTTCATTGACGCGCGATGCGTCCATGGGCCTGCACCAGACGGCCGTCACCTACTACGACGGCCAGGGCGTGATGGTGCTCAAGAAAAGCGGCATCAAGGGCTTGAAGCAGCTCAAGGGCCAGACGGTGTGCGTGCAATCGGGCACCACCACCGAGAAGAACCTCGTCGATTACTCGAAGGCCAACAACCTGGCCATCAAGCCTGCCGTGTTCGAAAAGGTCGAGGCCGCCACCGCCGCCTACTTCGCGGGGCGCTGCGTGGGCTACACCACCGACGCCTCCGGCCTCGCATCGGTGCGCAACAAGGAGGCCAAGGACCTGTCGGAGCACGTGGTGCTGCCCGAGCTGATTTCCAAGGAGCCCCTGGGCCCCATGGTGCGCCGTGGCGACGACGAGTGGTTTGCCGTCGTCAAGTGGGTGGTCTACGGCCTGATCGAGGCCGAGGAATATGGCGTGACCCAGTCCTCGGTCGACCGGCTCAAGACCGGCAGCACCGACCCCGTGGTGCAGCGCCTGCTGGGCACCACCGAAGACACCGGCAAGCTGCTGGGCCTGGACCGTGACTGGCTGGCCCGCGCCGTCAAGACCACGGGCAACTACGGTGAGATCTTCGAGCGCAACGTAGGCCCCAAGTCGGCCCTGGGCCTGCAACGCGGCCTGAACAACCAGTGGAACAAGAACGGGCTGATGTACGCCTTCCCTATCCGCTGAGGATCCCGATGGCGATCAGCCCTCGAAGCTCGTGCCTGGCGTCAGCGGGGCATGGCGGTAGGTGGCCGGTGTGCGGCTGAGCTTCACCGGCGCACCGATGCCGCGGTAGCCGCCAGGCAGATCCACCACCATCTCCCGGTGCGCCGTGTGCGGATGCGACAGCGCGGCATCGACGGACAGCACCGGCGCGGCGGGCACACCGGCGGCCATCAGGGTGTCCACCAGGGCGGCACCGTCGAAATCCTGCATCGCCTCCTCCAACGCGGCCTTCAGGGCCACGCGGTTCACCGAGCGGTCGCCGGCCCTGGCATAGCGGGCGTCGCTCGCCAGCTGCGGCACGCCAATGCAGCGGCACAGGCTGGCGAACTGGCGGTCGTTGCCCACGGCGATGAACAGCGGCTGCGTGCCGGTGGCCAGCGTGTCGTAGGGGTAGATGTTCGGGTGCGCGTTGCCCGTGCGCCGGGGCGAATTGCCGTCCAGGAACCAGTTGGCCGCGTGCGGGTGCAGCAGCGAGAGGCCGCTGTCGTACAGCGCCGCCTCGACGAACTGCCCGCGGCCGCTGCGCTGGCGCTCCTGCAGGGCCAGCAGCACACCGATCACGGCGTTCAGGCCGGTCACCATGTCCACCACGGGCAGGCCCACGCGCAGCGGGCCTCCTTCGGCCTCGCCATTGATGCTCATGATGCCTGCCATGGCCTGCACCGCAGCGTCGTAGCCGGGCAGGGCCCCGAGCGGGCCATCGGACCCGAAACCCGTGACGCGGCACCACACCAGGCGCGGGAAGCGCCGTGACAGCTCCCCGTAGCCCATGCCCCAGCGCTCCATCGTGCCGGTTTTGAAGTTCTCGATCAGCACATCGGCCTCGGCCACCAGCGCCAGCAGAGCCTCGCGGCCCTGCGTGCTGCCCAGGTCCAGGTGCATGCTGCGCTTGTTGCGATTGAGCCCGTGGTAGTACGAGGCCACCCCGTCCTTGAAGGGCGGGCCCCAGGTGCGGGTGTCGTCGCCCTGTGGGGGTTCCACCTTGAGCACGTCGGCGCCATGGTCGCCCAGGATCTGGCCGCAGTAGGGGCCGCCGAGGATGCGCGAGATGTCCAGCACGCGGATGCCGGCCAGCGCGCCTTGGGGGCGGGAATCGGAGGTGTTCATGGCGGGCCTCAGTCGAGTTGCGCGCCGGACTGCTTGACCACGCCCGCCCACTTGCCCACCTGCGCTTCGATGAATTTGCCCAGTTGCTCGGGTTTGGGCGAGGGGGCGGGCTCCAGCCCCTGGGAGGCCAGCAGCTGCTTGACCTTGGCGGTGTTCAGCACGTCGACGAAAGCCTTGTTGAGCTTGGCGATGCGCTCGGGCGGCGTGCCCGCCGGCGCCACGATGCCGAAGAACACGCTCACGTCATAGCCCGGCACCCCTTGCTCGGCGACGGTGGGCACCTCGGGCAATGCCTGCGAACGTTCTGCCGTGGTGACGCCCAGGGCGCGCAGCTTGCCGCTCTTGACGTAGGGCAGTGCGGTCAGCACATCGGTGAAGCTCATGGTCACCTGCCCGCCGAGCAGGTCGGTCAAGGCCGGCCCCGTGCCCTTGTAGGGGATGTGCTGCAGGTCCACGCCGGCCGAGGCGTTGAACAGCACCCCCGCCAGGTGCGACGAGGCCCCGTTGCCCGAGGAGGCATAGCTCAGCTTGCCGGGCGAGGCCTTGGCGTAGGTGATCAGCTCCTTCACGGTCTTGGCGGGCACCGAGGGGTTCACCACCAGGATGTTCGGCAGATGGCCGACCTGGATCACCGGCGCGAAACTCTTCACCGGGTCGTAGCCGATCTTGCGGTACAGGCTGGCGTTGATGGCCAGCGGGCCCGAGGTGCCAAACAGCAGGGTCTGGCCATCGGGCGCTGAGCGCGCCACGTACTCGGCACCGATGTTGCCACCGGCTCCGGCACGGTTTTCCACCACCATGGGCTGGCCCAGCCGGTCCTTCATCTCGGCCGCCAGTGTGCGCGCCATGGCATCGGTGGGGCCACCGGGCGGGAAGGGGATCACCAGTGTGACCGGGCGGTCCGGAAAGGTGTCTGCATGCGCATGTGGCATCAGCGGCAGTGCGGCCGCAGTGGCGAGCACGAGGGTGGTGAGAAGTCGCATGGTTTGTCTCCGGGTTGTTGTGTGGGGGGCAAGGGCTCAGGCCGGCACGGCGTTCGTGGCACCGCCGGTCCATTCCAGCGGTATGCGTGCCGGGGCCAGTGGGTCGCGCGGCAGCACGCGGTGCAGCAGCACCAGCTGCGCCCACTCGATGCGCTGCGCGGAGCCGCCGCGCGCGCCCTCCCAGGCCATCGCGATGGCGCTGGTGACGTGGTAGAGCGCCGATGCGGCCTGGCGAGCGAGCGGGTCGCCGCCCTCTGCAGCGGCCAGCAGGGCCAGCGATGCGGCGCGCGCGAGCGCACTGCGCAGTGCGGCGGCAAAGCCCGGCGCGATGGCCGTGTCGTCCAGCAGCGCCTCGCAATGGGCCTGCAGCACGGGCAGCGAGCCTTCGCGATTCACCGCGCGGACCACGTCCAGGGCCACGATGTTGCTGGTGCCCTCCCATATCGAGCCCAGGTGCGCGTCACGCACCAGGCGGGGGTCGCTCCACTCCTCGATGTAGCCGCAGCCGCCGCGCACTTCCATGGCGTCGCCGGTCACCTTGCGTGCGTCGCGGCAGGCGCGGAACTTGATGAGCGGCGTCAGGATGCGCAGCAGCGGGTAGGCCGCCGCCTCGCCCGCGTCGGAGCGGGCCAGCGCCTGGGCGGTCTGGAACACCATGCTGCGGGCCTGTTCGGCGGGCAGCACCAGCTTTTGCAACTGGCGCTGCATCAGGGGCATGTCCTGCAGGCGCTTGCCAAAGGCCCGGCGTTCGCGGGCGATGTGCTCGGCCTCGGCCACGGCGCGGCGCATCAGCCCCGCTGCGCGCACGCCGTTGGACAGGCGCGAGTTGTTCACCATGTCGGCCATCTGCACGAAGCCCCGGCCCTGCTCGCCCACCAGGTAGGCCACGGCCCCTTCGAGCCGGATCTCGCCGCTGGCCATGGATCGCGTGCCCAGCTTGTCCTTGAGCCGCAGGATGCGGTAGTGGTTGGGCGCCTCGCCATCGAGCAGCCGGGGCAGCAGGAACAGCGAGACGCCCTTCAACCCCGGGGTGCCGCCATCGCAGCGCGCCAGCACCATCGCAAAGTCGGCATCGGGGTTGGAGCAGAACCACTTGTCGCCGGTGAGGCGCCATTGGCCCTGGTCGTCGAGCCAGGCGCGCGTCTGCGTCGCTGCAATGTCCGAACCAGCCGCTTGCTCCGTCATGAACATGGCACCCTGGGCCACGCTGTCGAAGTCCAGGTTCTGCAGGCGCGGCATGAAGCGCGCGACCAGTTCGGGGCTGCCGAACTTCTTCAGGGTGCGCGCCAGCGAATCGGTCATCGACACCGGGCAGCACAGGCCGAACTCGGCCTGCACGAAGAGGTAGGTCAGCACGTACTTGACCAGGGGCGGCATGCTGCCCCTCCAGCCCAGCGTTTCCTGGCGGTGCGACATTGCGGCCAGGCCGAACTCGCTGAACGCCAGCCGCTCCATCTGCACATAGGCCGGGTGCTTGTGCACCCTCTGCGCGTCGATGCCCGTGCGGGTGCGCAGCGAGAGGGTGGGCGGGTTCCTGTCGGCGGTTCCGGCCAGCTCGTCCAGCACGCCGCCCGCCAGCGCCCCCAGCCGCTCGAAGTGCGGGCGCAGATGCGCCAGCAGGTCGGCCGGCAGGTAGAGCGAGAGCAGCCGGTGCAGCTCGGTGTCGCTGTCGTAGAGGCTGGCGCCATGGCGGTCGGGCACGGGATGGCTGCAGGCCTCGTCGGATGGCGAAGAGTCGGTGGGCATGGCGTGTTGTCTCCTTTGCCGCGATTCTTGGCCGGTGAATAATTCTTGTCTAATATTGATTAGGTCTTGTTCATTCCGATTTGAATATCGTTGAAGGGTTCGCCATGGAACTGCGCCACCTGCGGTACTTCGTTGTCCTGGCCGAGGAACTGCACTTCGGCCGGGCCGCCCGGCGCCTTGCCATCTCCCAGCCGCCGCTGAGCGTGGCCATCCGCCAGCTGGAGGAGTCGGTGGGCGCGCAGCTGTTCGAGCGCAGCAGCAAGGCGGTGCGCCTCACGTCGGCGGGCCAGGCGCTGCAGGCCTCGGCGCTGAGCCTTTTGCAGGCGGCCCAGGAGGCTGCCACCGAGGCGCGCCAGGTGGCACAGGGGTCTGCGGGCCGGCTGCGCATCGGCTTTGTCGGCTCCATGCTTTACCGTGGCCTGCCGCAGGCGCTGGTGCGCTTCCAGGCGGCCCACCCTGCCGTGCGGGTCACGCTGACCGAGCTCAATTCGGCCGAGCAGATGGCCGAGTTGCTGCATGACCGCCTGGACATCGGCTTTGCCCACACGCACCGCGTGCCCGCCGAACTCGACTGCCGGTTGCTGGTGTCCGAGCCCTTCGTGGCATGCCTGCCTGCGGGCCATCCCCTGGCCAGAAAGCGCCGGCTGGCGGTGGCCAGCCTGCAGGGCCAGTCCTTCGTGCTGTTCTCCCGCAATGCCTCACCCGACTACCACGCGCGCATCCTGTCGATCTGCGCCGATGCAGGCTTCTACCCCGAAGTGCGACTGGAGGTACGGCACTGGCTGGCCGTGGTCTCGCTGGTCTCGCAAGGCATGGGGGTGGCGCTGGTGCCCGATGCCATGCGGCATTGCGCGTTGCCGGGCGCCGTGTTCCGCCCGCTCGAAGACTCGGGCAAGCAGTCCGAAGCCTACGGGGTCTGGCATGCGGCAACGCGCAACGTGCTGGTGGTGCAATTGCTCGATGAGCTGGAGCGCTTCGTGGGCACGCGCCAGGCGCCCTGATGCAGTTTGCGTCCTACGGATTTGCATTCAATCGTATAGCTAGGCGGGAAGCCGCAGACAGTGCTATAGCACGGCAAGGCGAACCAACGACGTTAGACGGTTGAAGGCAAATCCGTATCAGGGGTCGACGGCGGCGGACAGGTCCGCCACATGCACCACCAACTCCCGCACACGGCGCATCGCCGGGTACTGGTGGAGCACGGACTCCCACTGGGGGGACTCCAGTAGCCGCTGCCAGACCGGTTCGAGATCCCGCGCATCCGCCAGCCGGCCTTGGGCGCATGCACCGGCAAAGGCCAGGCTCTCGGGTGCAGACAGCAGTTGCATACGGCTGGCGGCGCTCAGCAGGTGCGGCGCGCCCTCGGCCAGTGCATCACAGCAGTACAGCACGGTGCCGAGCAGCTCGGCGTCGCCCGTGCCCAGGGCACCCAGCGCAGCGCCGCGCAGCAGCACCGGGCCCTGGTGCGTGCTGAAGGTGTATACAGCCTCCCGGTCCGCCTGGGCGAGCAGGCCCAGGCCGCGCAGCAGGCGCGGAAAATCCGTGGTGGCCGCGTCGATGGAGGCCTTGGCTTCGACCAGCAGGCGCACATCCCAGGCAGGCTCTGTCGCACCGGCGGGCGCCGCCGCCTGCCGCAGCAGCACGGCATCCCATTCGCTCTTGGCGCGCTCTGCGCTGCCCGGTAGCGTGGACGGCACCCGCATCGACGTCACCACGCGCCATGCGCCTGTCCTTCCCCCGGCCGCACCTTCGGCTGCACTGAGCCGCTGCGCCAGCGTTTCGAGCGCCTGCGCGGCCAACGCCTCCACCGCTGCGCCGCGCTGCTGCGCGGCCTGGCCTTTCGCGACGGCGGCAGGGCTGCCCGAGCGGGGGCCATGCTGGTCGCGCAGGGCGTGGTATTGCTGCACCAGCGGGTCGGCGGCGAGCAGCGTGGCGTGCTGCATGCGGGCAAGCGCTGCACCGCTCAGCAGCCGTGCCAAGTCGCGCTGCAATCGCGTCTCGCCAGCCAGCTGCGGCATGGCGAGCAAGCGCTGGGCGGTGGCTGCAAGCGCATCCCACTGCGCTGCGGCGTGGTCTGCATGCAGCTGCGCCAGCGCCTCGCGTTGGGGGCCCGCGGTGCACTGCGGGAATTTGGCGGGATGCGCGACTGCGTTGATGATGCTGCGCAGCTCGCGCTCGTCCTTCTCGGCATGGGCTTGCAGTGCCATGGCCTCACGCACCGGGGGCGCGTGGTGCGCAAGCACCATGGCCTGGTAGGCGGCATCGCCGCTGTCCGCGCGCATGGCATCCCCGATCAGGCGCGCCAGCGAGCCGATGAACAGGCGCTGGGTGGCAGCATCAGGCGCCTGCGCATGCTGCGCAGCGCTGCGCGCCTGGTCTATGGCCACGGCCAGCGCAGTGGCAGGGCTTGTCTCCATCCGTTGCGCGCAGGCTGCAGGTGTGGCCGGCAAGCGGTAGCGGCGCATGACCGTGCGCAGCACCTGTTCGAGCAAGGGAGGGTGGGGCAGCAGGGGCACTAATCAGACGCCGCCGTTTCCGCCCACCGGCGTGTCCGGGCCGGCACCCCGGTGGGTCTTGGTCCAGTCGTAAGGCGTGCCGTCGGGCAGCAGCCGGGCCTCTACCGTGTTCACGCCAGGCCGGCCCACGCTCTCGGCCAGCTCCGTCGAGAGGCTCACATGGCGTTTGCCAGCCTTGCGCCGGGCCTCGCAGAACTGCAGGGCGGGCGCCAGCTCGTGGGCGCCAAACGCCTGCATGGCGGCCACTCCGGGTGCTTCTTGCCAATAAACGACGATGCTCATGCGGATCCGGGCCTTCTCTGGGTTGCGTGCGGGGTATCCCGCTGATCGTGCCAGAAAGCCGCACCGGATGCCCGGCCTGCGGCATCCGCCCTAATGTGCCACCGTCACTTGGCCAGCGCCAGCGTGCCCTTCATCAGGCTCGAATGCCCGGGGAAGGAGCAGAACCAGGCATAGGCCTCTCCCGCCTTGAGTTTGGCCACGTCAAAGGCCACCGCATCGGCTTCGCCGCCGCCAATGACCTTGGTGTGCGCGATCACGCGGGCATCCCCCGCCTTGACATAGGCCTTGTCCACGCCGGCAGCCATGCCATCGGCAGCCACGCCCTGGGCATCGGCGGCCTTGGTCAGCACCCAGTTGTGGCCCATGGCCGTCTTGGGCAGCTTGCCCACGTGCTTGAGCTTCACGGTGAACTGCTTGCAGCTGGCGGGAACGGCGATGCTGGACTTGTTGAACTGCATGGCGTCGTTGGCTTCGATCTCCACGTCGCAGGTCGCTGCCAGCGCGGGGCCGGCGAGCAGGGTGGTCAGCAGCATGGCTGTGGCATTTTTCATCTTGATCGTCATTTGTCATTTCTCCGTCGGTAAAAAGAAACTGCGTTCCCAGGAGCCCTTGGAGGGCAGGGGGGCAGGCTGCCTGTGAGTGGACCACCGATGGCCGACAGCGCTGTTGACCTGCATCAGAGGACACTGGTGCAACGGCACCACGCATCCATCCGGGCCAGGGGCGGGCCCGGTGGCCCTGCGCCAAGGCTTCGGCTAGCATTGCCCATGGCCGAGAAATCCGCACCGCTGTCCTTGCGCGCCGAGCGCCCTGGCCGCAGGCTGGGCACGTTGCTGATGGGGTCCAATGCCTTGTTCGCGGCACTGCTGTGCGGCCTGGTCATGTGGGTGCTGTCTTCGTCGCGGCAGAACCACGAAGAACGGGCCCGCACCACGGCGGAAAGCCTGGTGGCCGTCACCGGGGCCAACGTGGGGTCCGAACTGGGGCTCATCGATGCGGTGCTGAGGATGACGCTGGACGACCTTTTGCGCAGCGGGTTTGGTTCCGGTGCGGCGGACGAAGGCATTCAGCGGCTGCTCGATGAGCGGCGCAGCCTGCTCGAGGGCGCCGAGGGCTTTCGCCTGGCGGATGAGAAGGGGTCGGTGCGGTGGGGCAACCTGGAGGCCGGGGCGCCGGTGGCCGACATCTCGCACCGCGCCTTTTTCCAGCAGGCCCGGCAGGCCACTTCGGGTGATCCCATTGTCTCCAGGCCCGTGGTTTCGCAGATCTCGGGCAACTGGGTGATCGTCATCGCGCGCCCCCTGGCCGCGAACGGCCAGTTCGCAGGGGTCCTGTACGCAACCATCCGGGTGGACCACTTTGCGCAGCTGTTCCACCGCTACGAGCTGGGTGAGCGCGACGCCATCACGCTCAGGACACGGGATCTGCGTTTCGTGGCCTGGATGTCGCCTGGGAACGAGGTGCGTGTCGAGGTTGGGTCGACCCAGGTCTCCGATGAGCTGCGGGCGACCCTGGCGACCAACCCGGCCTCGGGTGTCTACACGGCGACCTCTGCGGCCGATGGGGTCGAGCGGACGGTTGCCTACCGGGAGGTGCAGGGCTGGCCATTCATCGTCTTTGCGGGGCTCAATAACCAGCATTTCTTCCAGCCCCTGGCCCAGGAGGCGCGCATGCTCTCTCTGCTGGCCGGCCTCATGTGGCTGCTGAGCTGCGCCGCCGCCTTCGTGGTCTACCGCCTGGGACTGCGCGAGCTGGGCACCCTGCGCGCCCTGGAGGCGCAGAGCCGGCGCACGCAGATCCTGCTGCGCGTGGCCGGTGACGGCATCCACATCCTCGACCGCCAGGGGCACCTGGTCGAGATGAGCGATTCGTTCGCGCAGATGCACCGATCCTCCCGGGAGGGGCTGCAGGGCAGGCATGTTTCCAGCTGGGACGCCAACCAGAACGAGGCGGCCATCCGCGCCTGGCTGGTCAAGGTGCGTGACGGTGACCGCCAGCGCGTGGAGGTGCAGCACCGGCGGGCGGACGGCCAGGTCATCGACGTCGACCTGCACTGGCATGCGGTGGACATCGACGGGCAGTTGCTGATCTTCGGCTCCGCCCGCGACATCACCGACAGGCAGCGCCTGCTGCAAAGCCTGGAAGAATCCGGCGCGCGCATCCGCGACCTGTACGACCACGCACCCTGCGGGTATTTCTCGCTCGATGCCGAGGGCTGTGTCGTGCACATCAACGCCACCCTGCAGCAGTGGCTGGGCGGCACGCCCGTGGAGTCCCACACCCGCTTCAGCGATCTGCTGCAGGGGGCGAGCCGCCTGCGATTCCATGACCACTTCATCGTGCTGACCCTGCAGGAGCAGGCCCCGGAGATCGAGGTCGAGCTGGCACCACCGGGCGCTGAACGCCGCTTCGTGCGCATCAACGCCACGGCCGTGCGCGATGCCCAGGGCAATTTCCTGATGAGCCGCACCGTGGCCATCGACGTGACGGCGCAGCACCAGGCGCTGCAGCAGGTGCAGACCCTGCTGCACGACCAGTCTGCCATGCTCAACAGCGACCTCGTGGGCATGGTCAAGCTGCGCGACCGCACCATCACCTGGAAGAACGCCGCGATGGAACGCATGCTGGGCCATGCGCCCGGCGAGCTCGACGGTGCCCAGGTGCAGGACCTGTATGCCCATGGCCAGGACCACCGCAACGTGGAGAATGCCGCGGCGCTGCGGCTGGACCGGGGCCAGAACTTTCGCACCGATGTGCGCCTGCAGCACAAGAGCGGCGACGCCATCTGGGTGGACCTGAGTGGCGTGCGCCTGTCGGACCGCGAGACCTTCTGGATGGCGGTGGACATCTCTGCGGCCAAGCGGGCGCATGAGCAGATCACCCACGTGGCCTTCCACGACGCGCTCACGCAGTTGCCCAACCGCCTGCTGCTGCTGGACCGCTTGCGCCAGGCCCTGGCTGCGGCACAGCGGGCCGGCCATGGGGTCGCGGTCTGCTTTGCCGACCTGGACGGCTTCAAGGCCGTGAACGACCAATTGGGGCACGAGGCAGGCGACCAGCTCCTGGTCGAGCTGGCCGGGCGTGTGCGGGGCAGCATCCGTGCATCGGACACGGCGGCGCGCATCGGCGGCGATGAGTTCGTGCTGGTGCTCACGCCCGTGGCCGGGGACGAATGGCGCGCCGTGCTCGATCGCCTGATGCAGGCCGCATGCCAGCCCGTGCAACTGCCGGGCTCACAGGCACCCGCGCAGGTGGGCATGAGCATCGGTGTCGCGCTGTCACGGGGCCGGCTGGACGCACAGGAGCTGCTGGCAGAGGCCGACGCCGCCATGCTGCAGGCCAAGCGTTCAGGCAAGCACCGCGTGCAGCTGGCGCAGGGACCGCAGGCGGTCAAGAGCACCATCTGATACGGGGCTGCATTCAATCGGCCCGAATCAGGGGCCGGTAAAAAGCAAAACGCCCACAGCGAAGCTGCAGGCGTTCATATTGTGCGGATGGGCGAGGCTGGGGGGCTATCTGCCCCTCAAGCCCTGCACCATCCCGTTGCCATTTCTCAATACGCGTCCAGCACCGCGCCCTTGCTCGCGCTCGATGCGTTGAAGGCGAACTTGGCCTGCACGCCGCGGGTGTAGCGCGGGGCGGGGGCCGTCCAGGCGGCGCGGCGCTTGGCGATTTCTTCTTCGCTCACGTTCAGCTCCAGCAGCAGCTGGCGCGCGTCGATGGTGATGCTGTCGCCTTCGTTGACGAAGGCAATCGTGCCGCCTGCAGCCGCTTCAGGCGCCACGTGGCCGACCACCATGCCCCAGGTGCCGCCGGAGAAGCGGCCGTCGGTGATCAGGCCCACGCTTTCGCCCAGGCCGGCGCCGATCAGCGCGCCGGTGGGTGCCAGCATTTCGGGCATGCCGGGGCCGCCCTTGGGGCCCAGGTAGCGCAGCACCATCACGTCGCCGGCAACGATCTTGCCGGCCAGGATGGCTTCGAGGGCGGATTGCTCGTCGTCGAACACGCGGGCCGGGCCGGTGATGACGGGGTTCTTCAGGCCGGTGATCTTGGCCACGGCGCCTTCGGGGCTGAGGTTGCCCTTCAGGATGGCCAGGTGGCCCTGCGCGTACATGGGCTTGTCGATGCCGCGGATCACGTCCTGGTCGGCGCGGGGCGCATCGGGCACGTCCTTGAGCACTTCGGCAATGGTCTTGCCGCTGATGGTGATGCAGTCGCCGTGCAGCAGGCCGGCGTTGAGCAGCACCTTCATCACTTGCGGAATGCCGCCTGCGCGGTGCAGGTCCACGGCCAGGTACTTGCCGCTGGGCTTCAAGTCGCACAGCACGGGGGTCTGCTTGCGGATGCGCTCGAAGTCGTCGATGCTCCATTCCACGCCCGCCGTGTGGGCAATGGCCAGGAAGTGCAGCACGGCGTTGGTGGAGCCGCCGGTGGCCATGATCACGGCCACGGCGTTCTCGATGGCCTTCTTGGTCACGATGTCGCGGGGCTTCAAGTCCATCTTGATGGCCTCGATCAGCACCTTGGCCGATTCCTTGGCCGAGTTCATCTTCTCGTCGTGCGGGTTGGCCATGGTGGACGAGTAGGGCAGGCTGATGCCCAGGGCCTCGAAGGCGCTGGACATGGTGTTGGCGGTGTACATGCCGCCGCACGAGCCGGTGCCGGGGATGGCGCGCTTTTCGATTTCCTTCAGGTCGAAGTCGCTGAGCTTGCCGGCGGCGTTTTCGCCCACAGCCTCGAACACGCTCACGATGTTCAGGTCCTTGTCCTGGTAGCGGCCCGGCAGGATGGTGCCGCCGTACACGTAGATGGCGGGCACGTTGGCGCGCAGCATGCCCATCAGGCCGCCGGGCATGTTCTTGTCGCAGCCGCCGACCACCAGCACGCCGTCCATCCACTGGCCGCCCACGCAGGTCTCGATGCAGTCGCTGATCACCTCGCGGCTGACCAGGCTGTACTTCATGCCTTCGGTGCCCATGGCCATGCCGTCCGAGATGGTGGGCGTGCCGAACACCTGGGCGTTGCCGCCGGCTTCCTCGATGCCGGCGATGGCCGCGTCGGCCAGCTTCTGCAGGCCGCTGTTGCAGGGGGTGATGGTGCTGTGGCCGTTGGCCACGCCGACCATGGGCTTGACGAAGTCGCCTTCCTCGTAACCCATGGCGTAGTACATGGAGCGGTTGGGCGCGCGCGACTTGCCTTGTGTGATGTTGGCGCTGCGGTGGTTGATGGGCTGGATCGGGATGGTCTTGCTGTCTGCCATGGCGTGTTTCCTGGTGGGGAAGTCGTTGTTGTGGGGAGGACAGCGCAGCGTTCCACGTGTCCCATGCTTTCGGGTGCAAGTATGCGAGGTTTGGCGCTGCGTTTCCAATCCCTTTCATCTGCTCCATTAATATATAAAACATATGAAAGAGACATTCATCGACGTGCGCGCCTGGCGCCAGTTCGTCGCCGTGGCCGAGGAGCTGCACTTTGGCCGGGCCGCGATCCGCCTGCACATGACGCAGCCGCCGCTGACCCAGGCCATTGCGCAGATGGAGCGCTCGCTGGGCGTGATGCTGTTCGACCGCACGCGCCGGCGCGTGGCGCTGACGCCGGCGGGCGAGGCCCTGCTGCCCGATGTGCGCGACTTTCTGGAGCGCGCGCAGGCGCTGCCGGTGCGGGCACGCGCCGCAGCGGCGGGCGAGGTGGGGCGGGTGCGGCTGGCGTTTGTCTCCACCATCGGCTTCGAGCGGCTGCCCGAATGGGTGCGCGATTTTCGCGTGCTGTGCCCGCAGGTGGCGCTGGAGCTGGTGGAGGCCACGGGCGACGTGCAGCGCGCGCTGTTTGCGCGCGGCGAGCTCGATGGCGGGCTGGTGCTGCATTCGCCCGGCGCGGCCCCGCCCGAGCTGGCGCGCCTGGCGGTGGCCGAAGAACCGCTGGTGCTGGCGCTGCCCGCAAGCCACCCGCTGGCCGGTGTGCCGCGCCTGGACCTGGCGCAGGTGCTGGCCGAGCCGCTGGTGATCTTTCCGCGCCGCATCGTGCCCTCGCTGCACGACGCCATCTTTGCGCTGTACCACGCGGCTGGCCGCGTACCCGTGGTGGCGCAGGAGGCGATCCAGATGCAGACCATCGTCAACCTGGTGTGGGGCGGCCTGGGCGTGGCCTGGGTGCCCGAGAGCGTGACCCAGTTCCGCCGCGAGGGGGTGGTTTACCGCGCGGCCGATGCGTTCGGACCTGCTCCGGGCAAGGCGCGGACCAAGGCCGTGAAAGCGGTGCCCGGTCCCCTTCCGGTATGCGAGACCAGCCTGGTCTGGCCGGCTGCGCTGAACAACCCGGCGCTGGCTCGCTTCATCGACTTCGTGCGCGAGCGCTCGGCTGCTGGCTAAGCAACTGCCGCAGCGCGCCCGCGCACGAACAGCAGCCCCGCCGCAACGGCCAGCAAAGGCAGCGACCGCGTTGATGGCCGTCCAGCCCACGCCGGTGAGCAGGGCGCCCGAGGCAAAGGACATCATCGCCGCCACGATGCCGTTGGCCAGTTGCATCAGTGCCTGGGCCTGGCCGCGCTCCTCGGGTGCATGGCTTTCGGCCAGCAGCGTGGTGCCCGAGATCACCATCAGGTTCCAGCCCGTGCCCAGCAGGAAGGAGCTGGCCAAAAACTCGATGAAGGAGATGCCCGACAGTGCCACCACCGCGCTGGCCGCGAGGCACAGCGCGCCTACGGTGGCCACGCGGCGGCTGCCGAAGCGGTCGACCAGCGTGCCCGAGAACAGCGCTGGCGCGAACATGCCGATCACATGCCACTGGATCACCTGCGCGGCGGATGCGGCCGAGAAGCCGCAGACCTCCATCGCCAGCGGCGTGGCGTTCATCACCAGGATCATCAGGCCATGGCCGATGGCCGTCATCACCACTGCGGCGCGCAGGCCAGGGCGGGCGAGCAGGGCGCGCATGGCGGCCATGCCGCCCGCGGCTGGCTTGGGCGCCACGCCCTCGCGCAGCTGCGCCATCACCACCCAGCCCAGCGCGGCCAGCACGGCAATCGCCAGGTAGGCGCCGGCCAGCGGCGTGGCCAGCAGGTTGCGCGACCACAGCGCCAGCGGTGGGGCGAAAACGGCCGCGCACAGGCCGCCCGCCACCACACAGGCGGCGGCCCGGCCTTTTTGCTGCGCATCCACCGCCTCCAGCGCGGCATAGGTGTAGTAGCCCGAGGATGCCTGGTAGGCGCCGATGGCCAGCGTGCCCGCGCAGAAGACGGCAAAGCTGCCCCACTGCACCCCCGCCATGCTGATGAGGCCGCCCGCCACACCGCACAGCGCGCCGGCCTGCAGCCCGGCGCGCCGGCCGTGGCGCTGCATGAACAGCGACAGCGGCTGCACCGACAGCAGGTTGCCCAGCACCAGCAGTGCCAGCGGCAAGGTGGCCAGCGCCGGCCAGGGCGCCAGCCGCGCGCCGACAATGGAGGTCAGCGTGATGCCGATGATGGAGCAGCCCCAATACAGGGCCTGGCCGGCGAACAGCAGGCGAACGGAGGCATTGCGCAACAGCAGCATGGATAGAGGCTTTCGGTGGTGCGCCGTGTCTGGCGCGGAGGAAAAGTGGTCAGTCCAGAAGTGCGCCGGCGCCAAAGCGCTGCGCATAGGCCTGCGGGCTCACGGCGCGGTGCTTGTGAAAACTGCGGCGCAGGTTCTCGGGGTGCTCGAAGCCGCACAGCCGGGCCACGGTGGCCACCGATGCCTGGGCCTGGGCGAGCAGGGTGGAGGCGGCCTCCACGCGCACGCGCTCCACATAGCGGCCGGGCGTGGTGCCCAGTTCGCGCTGGAACACGCGGGTGAGCGTGCGCGGCGGCATGCAGGCCTGCCCGGCCAGGGCGTCGAGCGACAGGTCGCCGCCCAGTTGCGAGGGAATCCATTCAAGCAGGGCCGCCAGCCGGGGGGCATGCCGCGTCTCGGGCGCCAGCAGCGCGCTGAACTGCGCCTGCCCGCCCGGGCGGCGCATGAACATCACCAGCCGGCGTGCCACGGCCAGGGCCATGGGGCGGCCCAGGTCTGCCTCCACCAGCGCCAGGGCCAGGTCGATGCCGGCCGTGACGCCGGCCGAGGTGAACAGGTGGCTGTACACGGGGTGGGCCGCGTCGTAGGTGTGCAGGCAGTCCTCGTCCACCTGCACGGCGGGGTAGTTTTGGCGCATGCTGTCCATGCGGCACCAGTGCGTGGTGACGCGCAGGCCGTCGAGCAGGCCGGCCTCGGCCAGCAGCAGGGCGCCCGAGCAGACCGAGCCCAGGCGGCGCACCTGGGGCTCGGCATGGCGCAGCCACTGCAGCATGCCGGTGTGGCCCAACTGGTCGGCCACGCCATCGCCACCCGCTACCAGCACGGTGTCCACGCCTGCGGGGTCGGTATCGGCCCAGCTGCCATCGGCCACCAGCGCAAAACCGGCCGAAGTGGTGACGGGCCCCGGCGCGCCCGCCAGCAGGCGCAGCGCATAGGCTGGCGGCAGGCCATGGCCGGTGCGCTCGGCATTGGCCGAGCCGAAGACCTGCATCGGGCCGACCACGTCCAGGCTCATCACACCGGGGTAGACCAGGCAGGCAACGGTGCGGGTGGGGTGGGGCATGCGCCCAGTGTCGGCGTTCGTGGGGTTGGCCGCAATGACAATGAGCCCACAGATCTGGCCAAATGCCAAGGTGCGCCGGCGGGACAAAGCGCAGTCAGGCGGCGCCAGCCACCACTGCCCGGGCCACATTGTCAACAAGCGATAATTTGCTGGCGTTCGCTGCCGCATGGGCGCTATCCTGCAGACAGGAAGGGCCGCCAAGCCAAGGGTCCTCAACAGATTTGAACTTGTCCATCGCACGCTTTGAGGAGACTGCGAATGCCTTTCCCCTTGAGGTTTCCCCGAGAGATGCAGTGGCTCCTGAAGGCCGCGCGGCTGCTCGGCACCATCCAGGGCGACCCAGGGCGGGTGAATCTCGTCCTGGAACTTCAGCAATTGCTCATCCGGCGCATCGCCCGGTCGAAGCTGAGCCATGACCGCCTTCAGGACGCCAGGCTCCGCCTCAAGCAGCGCCTGGTGAGAGAGCGGCTGATCGGAGAGAAAGCGCGCGAGACGAAAGAGCTGGTCCTGAAAATCCAGGACCGCTGTGACGCGCTGGAGCATCTGCGCTTTTTGTACCGCTGCTTTGGCGATGGCATTGCGGCGACCTACCATCCGCCCCAACGCCACAGGTACTTCTATTTTGCCCAGAGAACCCAGGCCAAGGAGCGTGCGGGACTCGTCTCCCGGCAGGAAACGTTTCGCAGGCGGTACCGGGCCCTGAGGCTGGGCACCGGCATGGGCATCCCCGTTGTCCTGGCCGATGTGACGAACATGGTGGGGCAAGGCGATATCTGTGTTCTGGCGGGCAGTGAACCGCAGCCCGTGGAGCTGAAATCGTTCGTGCAACGGGGTCGCCCAGGAAAGCTCCTGGACGAGGAGCTGCGGCGCACCATGCATCTTCTGGCAGGCGCTGGTCCGGCGGAATTTCACGGCGCACGCAATGCGCCGCCGCCGGAAATCCACCCCGCGACAGCGCATGCGGTGCACCTCAACACCTGTGTGCAGAAGGCCATGGAATCGGGCATCGCGCAGGTCTTTCCGGAAGAGGGCCTGCGCTACGTGGCGATCCGCACGGACCACTACCAGGGCAATCCGGGTTGCCTGCATGCGCTGAAGGGCATGGCATCGAAATCGATGATGTCGATACAGGTGGCGCCCGAAATGGCCTGGGTGCCGATGCAGCCGTTCACCCTGTCAATGACTGCTGAAAATGCCGTGCTGTTCATGCAGGGGGCTTTTCAGTTGTTTGTGTGCGTCGACATTAAGGTGCTGGTGTCCCACTTCGCATCGCTGGGGGTGCATGCCATTGCCTTGATGGACGGGGTGACGGCGCTGCAGATTTCCAACGACCCCGAGGACTCTGGGCCGGGGTCCTACCGGGTCAGTGAGGTCATCTTTCAACGCATCTCCTGCGAGTTCATTGCGCTGCGCAGTTTTGCCCAGGAAATGGCGGGAATGCTGGAGCCGGCAGACGCCCCTGGGCTGCACGATGCCGGTGACCGGGATCTGCTTTTTGCACCACCCGCGCCTGAGTGGGACGAGGCGCGGCACTACTACGACGAAGAAGGCCCACGCCTGCATTGAGTGGACAGCAGACTGGCCGGTGGGGCCGGATGTACGGGCGTTCCCCCTGCCTGAGCCCGGCGACAGGCGCGCGAGTACCTTGGGGGGCTCGCTCAGGCGGAGGTTTGTGACTGCAGGTAGTTCTGCAGGCCGATCTTGTCGATCAGGCCGATCTGCTTTTCGAGCCAGTAGGCGTGGTCTTCCTCGGTGTCGCGCAGCTGGGTCAGCAGCAGGTCGCGGCTCACGTAGTCGCCCACGCTTTCACACAGCGCCATGCCGTTTTGCAGGGCGGCGCGCACTTCGTACTCGGTGGCCAGGTCCTTGCGCAGCATCTCGGGCACGGTCTCGCCGGGAGTGAACTCCTTGGGCCGCATGTCGGGGCGGCCGCCCAGGAAGAGGATGCGGCGCAGCAGCGCGTCGGCGTGCTGGGTTTCTTCCTGCATCTCGTGGTCGAGGCGGGTGTAGAGCTTGATGAAGCCCTGGTCTTCATAGATCCGCGAATGCGCGAAATACTGGTCGCGCGCGGCCAGTTCGCCGCGCAGCAGATCCTTGAAGTAGTCGACGACCTGTGGGTTTCCCTGCATGTTTTTATCCTTGAATTTTGGCAAGGAGTATCGCGCGGACGAAGGCGTTTGGGGGGAATGTCCCCCTCTGTGCGCTCTGCATGCGTACAGGGATCAGAAGCGTTCTCATCGGGGGTGCGCCCGGTGCGCTCACAGCCTCCTGGGCGCTGCCCCCACACCTCGCGGGGCTGCCGGCTGCCAACTGCCACAGCGCGCGGGCACAATACCGCCCAAATGCTGACCTACCCCCAAATCGACCCCATCGCCCTGCAAGTGGGCCCGTTGGCCATCCACTGGTATGGCCTGACCTACCTGGCGGCCTTCGGGCTGTTCATGCTGCTGGGCATCGCCCGGCTGCGGCACCAGCCGTTCGCCTCCATTACCGGCCCGGGCGCGTGGACGCGCAAGGACGTGGAGGACATCCTCTTTCTCGGCGTGGCCGGCGTGGTGATCGGCGGGCGGGTGGGCTACTGCCTGTTCTACAAGCCCGGCTATTACCTGAGCCACCCGCTGGAGATCTTCTACGTGTGGCAGGGCGGCATGGCCTTCCATGGCGGGCTGCTGGGCGTGATCGTCTCCATGCTGTGGTTTGCCCACTCGCGCAAGCGCCCCTGGCTGCAGGTGGCCGACTTCGTAGCGCCCTGCGTGCCCACGGGCCTGGCGGCGGGCCGCGTCGGCAACTTCATCAATGGCGAACTCTGGGGCCGCTTTGCCAGCCCTGACCTGCCCTGGGGCATGGTGTTCCCGCAAAGCGGCTCCATGCTGCCGCGCCACCCCTCGCAGGTCTACCAGTTTCTGCTGGAAGGGCTGCTGCTGTTCGTGCTGCTGTGGCTGTATGCCCGGCGCCAGCGCCGTGAGGGCCAGGTGGCCGCCGTCTTCCTGATCGGCTACGGGGCGTTCCGCTTCATCGCCGAATACTTCCGCGAGCCCGATGCGCACCTGGGCATCCTCTCGCTGGGCATGAGCATGGGCCAGTGGCTGTGCGTGCCCATGATCGTGGCCGGCATTTTGATGTGGCTGTGGGCCGCCAAGCGCGAGGGCGGCACGCCTGCGCTCACCACGTCCAAGTCCTGACCTGCCGCGCGGTGCCGATGACCGTCACCCGCCGCCGGCTCCTTTTGGCCAGCGCTGCCGCGTCACCGCTGCTGGCATCGTGCGCGACGGACCTCACGCGCTACCGACACCAGCCGGTGGCCGGGGTGGCTGCCAGCCTGGGCGTGTGCGCAGCGGCGCATGCCACGCTGCAGGCGGGCCGCGTGCAGGAAACCGTGGTGGCAGGAACCTGTGGTGCCGCACCCGACGCGGTGTTCCAGGCCGCCTCGCTGACCAAGCCCGTCGTCGCCTATGGCGCGCTGCGCCTGGCCCTCGCGGGCCAACTGGACCTGCATGCGCCTGTCTCGCGCTACCTGCCGCAAGGCTATGTGCACTACCAGCATGTGCTGCGGCGCAAACCCGGCGATGCCAGCGACACCGTGCCCGCCAGCACGCTGGCCCGCATCCCGGTGGCCGCCTTGCTCAACCACACCTCGGGCCTGCCCAACTGGACCGGCGGCACGCTGGCCCCCGCCTTCGAGCCCGGCCAGCGCTGGCGCTATTCGGGCGAAGGCTATGTGCTGCTGCAGACCGTGATGGAGGCCGTCACCGGCAGGCCCATCGTGCAGTGGATGGACGCTGAGGTGTTTGCCCCCCTGGGCATGCGCGATTCCAGCCTGGTCTGGAACGCCGCCTTGGAAGGCCGGGCCGTGCATGCCCATGGCGACGCCGCCAGCGGCATGCGCTGGGGCGTGCCCGTGGCTGCCGCTTCGCTGTACACCACGGCGGGAGACTATGCGCGCCTGTTGGCCGCCGTCGTGGCCGATGAGCGGTTGCTGGCGCTGGCCATGTCCGCCCCCGTGGTGGCCGACAAGGCGCTGGGGCTGGAGTGGGGCTATGGCTGGGGCATCGAGCGAACTCCTGCAGGCCCCATGCTCTGGCAGTGGGGCAACAACCCGGGCTTTCGCAACTTCGCCATGCTCTCGCCCGGCTCGGGCGATGGCTTCGTGCTGCTGACCAACAGCGGCCGGGGCATGGCCCTCGCGGTGCCGCTGGCGCAGCAGGTGCTGCCGGTGGAGCACCCGGTGTTCAGGTCTTCCCTGTTGGGATAGCGCTTTGGCTCATGCCAGCGGCTTGCGCATCAGCGCCAGGTACTGGCCCTGGATATAGTCGTCGATGCGCGCGTACTCGGCGTAGCCCTGCTTGAGGTAAAAAGCCCGTGCCTGCCACTCGAAGGTTTCGAGCTTGGCGTTTTTTGCACCCAGTGCCTTGCCCTGGGCTTCGGCCATGCCCAGCAGGCGTGCGCCCAGGCCCTGGCCGCGCTGGTCCTCGGCCACCCACAGCACATCGGTCTGCAGCCAGTAGACGAACACATAGGAGCGAATGCCTGCCACCAGCCGGCCGTGGAGATCGCGCACGTCCAGCCGCACAGGCTGCACCTGCGGGTATTCGCCCACGGTGCGGTAGTTGAATTCGCGCAGGTGCTTTCCAAGGGTTCCCGCCTGCAGGTCTTCGGGGGAGGGTGGAGCGAAGGTGAAGGAATAGGCCATGGATGCAGGGGGCGGGCTGGATGGGGCGGCGATTATGCCGGCAGGTCGGCCGCCTGCTCTATGGAACCTGCCTCCCCCAGCCAGGCCTGCACCTGCCCGCGTATGCCGTCCAGCACCGGGTTGGGCGCGCGCGCCACGCGCTGCACCCAGGCGATGTGCGATTGCAGCCCCTGTGTCGGTATGTCCAGCGCCACCAACTGGCCTTGCGCCAGCAAGGGCGCTGCCGGGGCCACGATGCCCAGGTAGACGGCATCCGTTTGGCTGACCACGTCCAGCAGGTCGGCCACCGATTCGCTGCCCAGGGTGATGAGTGTGTCGGGGTGGGCTTGCAGGCCCAGGCGCTGCACCAGCAGCCGTCCCATGGCCGCGCTCATGCCGGTGCAGGCCACGGCAAATTCCGTGAGGTCGGCAAATCGCACGGGGTGCCGTTGCGCCAAGGGGTGGCCGGGCCGCACCAGCACACCGGTGGGCAACTCGGCCAGTGTGTGCACTTCCAGGTCGGCGTGGGCACCGGGGAGGGAGCGCTGGTCCATCACCAGCGCATCCAGTGCGCGGTCGCGCAGGGCCTGTATCTGCTGCGCCTGGGGCCCGCCGCTCAGTTGCAGGCGCATATGGCCTGCATGCCCGGCCGCCATGTGCAGCAGGCGGCGGCCCAGCAGGGCGTGGGGCGTGGCGGTCATCCCCAGGCGCACGGAGCCCGCTTCGCCGCTGACGTGGTGGCGCACCACCTGGTGCAGCTCGTCGGCCTGGGCCACCACCTGGCGGGCGTGCTCCAGCACGGTGCGGCCGATGGGCGTGAGCGCATTGCGGTGGCCGCTGCGCTCGACCAGTGCCGCACCCAGGTGGGCCTCCAGCATGGCGATGCTGCGGCTGAAGGCTGCCTGAGAGCGCCGCGTGCTGTCCGCCGCGCGGGTGAAGCTGCCGCTGTCGGCCAGGGCAATGAAATGGCGCAACTGGGCGATGGTGGTGCTCATGCAGAAAATCGAACGAAACGACTTGAATTATGCATTGGACTAACATTTCGTTACCGGCTTAGCATGGCAACCCTCTGGCCCTGCCCACCGAATCCTAGAAAGCGCTGACGCACATGATCAAGAAACTCCTGCTGGGGCTGCTGGCCCTGGTGTTGCTGCTGGCTGTGGCCCTGGGCGTCAACACAGCGCGCAAGGGCTCGCGCCAGCTGGAGGTGGCGCCCATCGCCCGCCTGCCGGTGGACGATGCCGCCGTGGCCGGCCGTCTGGCCGAGGCCGTGCGCCTGCGCACCGAGTCCTCGCGCGACGATGCCAACTTCAGCGCCGGCCAGTTCCTGCAGTTCCACGCCTTGCTGCAGCAGCGCTTTCCGCTGGTGCATGCCAAGCTCAAGCGCGAGGTGGTGGGCGACCTGAGCCTGCTCTACACCTGGCCCGGCAGCGATGCCAATGCCGCCCCGGTGATGCTGATGGCCCACCAGGACGTGGTGCCCGTGGCGCCCGGCACCGAGGGCGACTGGGAGCAGCCGCCGTACTCGGGCGCCATCCAGGGCGGCTTCGTCTGGGGCCGGGGCTCCTGGGACGACAAGGGCAACCTCATGAGCCAGCTTGAGGCGGTGGAGATGCTGCTGGCCAGCGGCTTTGTGCCCCAGCGCACCATCTACCTGGCCTTCGGTGCCGACGAGGAAGTGGGCGGCCTGCGCGGCGCCGCCAAGATCGCCGCGCTGCTGCAGGAGCGTAAGGTGCGCCTGGATTTTGTGATCGACGAGGGCCTCTTGATCCTGGACGGCGTGATGCCCGGCCTGGCCAAGCCGGCCGCCGTCATCGGCGTGGCCGAGAAGGGCTACATGTCGGTGGTGATGAAGATGTCGGGCACGCCCGGCCACTCGTCCATGCCGCCGCACAAGGGCAGCAGCGCCATCGCCATGATGAGCGACGCCCTCAAGCGCCTGGACGAAGAGCAGATGCCCGGCGGCATCCGCGGCGTGGCGGGCGAACTGTTCGACACATTGGCCCCCGAGATGGGTGGCGTGAACCGTGTGGTGCTGTCCAACCTGTGGCTGTTCCGCCCCGTGGTGCAAAAGCAGTTCGAAGGGGCCGCCAGCACCAACGCCATGCTGCGCACCACCACGGCCCTGACCATCGTGAACGCCGGCAACCGCGACAACGTGGTGCCCGGCCGCGCCGAGGCCACGGTCAACTTCCGCATCATGCCCGGCGATACCAAGGAGCAGGTGATGGAGCACATGCGCAGCAAGATCAGCGCGCCCACGGCGCAGTACGAGCTGAGCCCGCTGCCCGGCGCGGTGGACGCCTCCAAGGTCGCGCCCACCGATTCCACCCAGTACAGGCTGCTCAACCAGACCATCCGCGAGGTCTTTCCCGACGTGCTGGTGGCCCCGGGGCTGATGGTGGCGGGCACGGATTCGCAGCATTACGGCGCCATCAGCGACCACATCTTCAAGTTCTCGCCCGTGCGCGCGAACTCGGAGGACCTCAAGCGCTTTCATGGCACCAACGAGCGCCTGGAGATCGCCAACTATGCGGACGCGATCCGCTTTTATCACCGGCTGATCGGCCAGGTGAGCCAGGCGGGCGCCAAGCCCTGAGTCGACCTTTTCAGGGGCAGGCCAGCCGGTCCATCGCCTCGCGCGTGAGCCTGTAGCTCAGCCGGTCGGCCACCAGTACCGCGCCCAGACTTTCGTAGAAGGCGATGCCCGCGTGGTTGCCGGCCTTCACGTTCCAGTCCATGCGGCCGCAGCCTTTCTGGGCCGCATGCCGCGCCACCCAGGCCATGAGCAGCCGGCCAATGCCCTTGCCCCGTGCATTGGCGCTGACGAACAACTCCTTGACCATGCACTGCAGCCGGTGCCCGGGGCTCGGGTCCACGATGGAATGCAGGAATACGATGGCGGCAAAACCCATTGCCTTGCCCGCCGCATCGCTGGCCACTACCAGACGCACAGTCGAGCCGGGCGCGAGAAGGTGGTCGCGTAGGTGTGTGTGCACGGCCTCGCGCGGGGCCGTGGCCACGCCGGCATCGGCGTAGTAGGCGTTCAGCTCGCAGAGCAGGTCGGTCAGCGAGGCATGCGGACTGTCTGCCAGCGCGATGTGCAGCGCCGGGCCAGGGCTCATGCGACGGTCATGGGAAAAAGCGCTGGAGTGCATCCTCGAAGGCCGGTACGTCGGCACCGACGTGGCTGGCGTTGTACTCCGCCCTGAGCAGCGTCAGCCCGGGGTTGCTCTGCGCGGCCATCTGCGTATACAGGGGGTTCACGATGAGTACCGTATTGCCGTTGATGGCGCCCGTCAGGAACAGCGTGGCGGGCAGGGGCTTGCCGTCGAGTTGCTTTTCGTAGGCGAGGAAGGCCCTCGCATCACCGTGGCCGCCCACGCTGGATTCGGTGGACAGGTAGTGCGAGAAGCTCAGCGCGCCGGCCATTCCCTCGATCACCAGAGCTGCCACCACGAAGTAGCCGCCGTGCGACAGACCCGAGAGCGCGCGGCGCTTGGGGTCGGCACGGTACTGGCGCTCGATGCTGGGCGCCAGCTCCTTGGTGATGAAATTCAGGTAGACAGCAGCGCCGGGCAGCAGGAAGTCCGTGCCGCGTTGGGCCGTGCCACCGATGCCGACCAGGATGGCCTGTGTGCCCCGGCGCTGCATCACCTGCTTGAATGTGTCGAAGCGCGTGGGGGCCAGGCCGCTGCTGCCGTACAGCGCATCGCCTTCGGTCACATAGATGGTGGGCAGTGTGGCCGTGCCCGTGGCATACGCCGGAGGCAGGTAGACGCGGATGGCGTACGAGCCGCCCGTCGCTTCGGACCTGAGCGACGAGTTGATGACCTCACCCACGGGTTCGGCAGGCGGCTCGTCGCTGGACGAGCCGCCACCGCCGCAGGCGGCCAGCGCCGTTGCGGCGGCTGCTGCCAACAGGGCCGTGCGGCGTGGCATGGAAACGGTGGTGGGGCGGGGCGTTGGCTTGGGCAGCATGCGTTGGACTCCTCCTGTTCGGCCCATTGTAGGAGGCTTGCCTGAAGGCGCTGGTGACCGCCGCACGGATGCGTCTGCCGGCTCAGAACTGCGCCCGGTTGAGGTCCGCGATCAGCGTGGTCTCCACCGGCTGCCAGCCCAGGCGCTGCTGCGTGAGCGCGCTGGAAGCCGGGCTGTCCATACCGGCAAAGCGGGCCAGCCAGCCAAAGTGCTGCTCGGCACCACTGGCCGGCACCGATACCACGGGCAGGTTCAGGCCGCGGCCGATGGATTCGGCAACCGCCTTGAGCGCCACACCTTCCTCGCCCACCGCGTGGTAGCGTGCGCCGGCCTGGCCCTGTTCCAGCACCAGCCGGTACAGGCAGGCGGCATCGAGCACATGCACGGCGGGCCAGCGGTTGGCGCCTTCGCCCAGGTAGGCCGACACCCCTTTCTCGCGGGCCAGCGCGATCAGGTAGGTGATCAGGCCCTGCTTGAACGGGTCGTGCACCTGCGGCAGCCGCACCACACAGGCATGCACGCCCTGCTGCGCGAGGGCCGTTGCAGCCTCTTCCGAGGCGCTGCGCGGCACACCGGCGCTGCTGGGCACGGGCGCATCCTCTTCGGTGCCCACGCCGCCCCTGTTGCCCAGCAGCGTCATGCCGGTGGTCACGAGCAGGGGCCGGTTGGTGCCCGCAAGCTCGGCGCCCAGCGCCGCGATGACCCGCCGGTCCGCCTCGCAGTTGGCCGCATAGGTTGAAAAATCGTGGTTGAACGCCGTGTGGACCACGCCATCGGCATGGGCGACGCCTCGGCGCAGGCTGGGGAGGTCGTCGATGGAGCCGCGGTGCACCTCGGCGCCCACGGCGGCCAGGCGCTCGGCCCCTTCGTCCGAGCGGGCCAGGCCCAGCACGCTGTGGCCCGCGTCGATCAGCTCGTTGACGACGGCCGTTCCCACAAAACCGGTCGCGCCGGTCACGAATACTCGCATGGTGATGTCCTTCCTGTGAAAGGAGGGCAGTGTCGCCACGGGGCTTATCCGGGTAAAGTAGTGATCTTATACAGGTATAAGAAGTAACAGGACTGCATCCATGCCCGACACCAACGACAACCCGCTGGGCAACTACCTGCGCGACCGCCGTAACCGGCTGGACCCTGCGGCGCTCGGTTTTTCGCTCGCGCGCCGGCGCACGCCCGGCCTGCGCCGCGAAGAAGTCGCCCAGCGCGCACATGTCAGTGCCACCTGGTACACCTGGCTGGAGCAGGGGCGCGGCGGTGCGCCTTCGGCCGATGTGCTGGCGCGCATCGCCCGCGCGCTGATGCTCACCGAAGCCGAGCGCGAGTATGTCTTTTTGCTCGCCCTGGGCCGCCCACCCGAGGTGCGCTTTCAGGACCCCGAGGGCGTGACGCCCCGATTGCAGCGCGTGCTCGATTCGCTCGAAACCAGCGCCGCCTATGTGAAGACCTCCACCTGGGACGTGGTCGCCTGGAACCATGCCTCCACTCTGGTGCTGACCGACTATGGCGCGCTGCCCGTGGGGCAGCGCAATATCCTGCGCGTGGTTTTCGGCAGTGCGGCGCTGCGCCGCAAGATGCCCAACTGGGAGCGTGATTCGCGCTTCATCGTCGGCGCTTTCCGCGCCGACGTGGCGCGTGCTGGCGCCGCCGCCCGCGTGCAGCCCATGGTGGAGGAGTTGTGCGAAATCGACCCCGAGTTCCGCGCGCTCTGGCGCGACAACGGTGTGCAGAGCAGCTATGGCGAGCACCCCAAGCACGTGGTGCACCCCGTGGCCGGCCCCATCGACCTGGAGTATTCGGCCTTTGCCGTCGATGGCCGGCCCGACCTGGGCATGGTGATCTACACCCCCGCCACGCCGCGCGACCTGGCGCGTGTGAAGGCGCTGATTGCTGCGGGCGAGGAGGGCAAGGCAGCGGCAGCGGCAAGCGCTGCTGTCAGGCGCCAGCGCCAGACCATGCCCGCATAGACACGCCCCTCACATCGCCGATGCAAAAAACCCCGCCAGTCCCGCATGCCTGCAGGAGACAAGCCAGATGACCGCCATGCCCGCCGTACCTTTGAGCTTCGAGCAATTCCAGGCCCAGTCGCTTGCCGGCGGGTTCGACGAAGTGCTGTTGCGCGAATGGGCCCCAGGCCAGGTGGTGCCCGAGCACCGCCACGACTTCGGCGTGAGCGCCATCGTCGTGCAGGGCGAGATGTGGCTCACCTGCGAGGGCCAGGAGCGCCGCCTGGTGCCCGGCGATACGTTTACGCTGTACCGCAATGAGCCGCATGCGGAACGGTATGGGGCGCAGGATGCGACTTACTGGGTGGCACGGCGAATCCCTGCCGATTGATTGAAGGCCCCCGGGCCTGCAGCACCGCAGTTTGGCGCACTTGCGATGCTGCATGGCGAGAGGCGGCGCCTTTGCTACAGCGAAGAGGTAGAAGCAGCGTTTGGTCCTGCGCGTGGATTTGAGGCGCCGTCGTTGCAGGCAGGCGCGAGACGCCCAGAAGCGCCATCAAAGAGCCTGGGGTGTTGCTCGCTCGCTGCAGCCGCTGGTTTTTTGGCCTCGCTTACCAAAAATCACGCTTTCCCCCTTGTCATTTTCCATAATTATGAGAAATTACACCCATGTGAGAGCAAAGCCTGCGTTTGCCGTCATTTGATGGCACGTTGGCGGCAAAAGCCGGGGCCCTTGTGGGGCCTGGCAGCTGATTCACCCGGAGTTCACCCGCACATGCGCCTGGTATCCAATTCCCTGCACGATGAAGTCGCCTCGCGTCTGCGCGAGGAGATCTTTGCCGGCAAGCTGGCGCCGGGCAGCTTTCTGGACGAAGCGGCGCTGTGTGAGCGGCTGGAGATTTCGCGCACGCCGCTGCGCGAGGCACTCAAGGTGCTGGTGGCCGAGGGCCTGCTGCGCCATGAGCCGCGCCGTGGCTGCTTTGTGGCCGAGGTCACGTCCAAGGACCTGGACGAGATATTCCCCGTGATCGCGCTGCTCGAAGGCCGCGCCGCGCACGAAGCCACGCGCCGCGCCAGTGCGGGCGACGTGGCTGCGCTGGAGGTGCTGCACCAACGCCTGCAGGCGCATGCCGCAGCCGGGCGCATCCCCGAATACTACGCAGCCAACCACGCCATCCACGAGGCCTTCATCACGCTGGCGGACAACCGCTGGCTGGCCCAGGTGATCGGCGATCTGCGCAAGATCCTGCGCCTGGCGCGGCTGCAGCAGTTGCACGCGCCCGGGCGCCTGCAGCAGAGCCTGGCAGAGCACCTGGCGGTGTTTGCCGCCCTCAAGGCCCAGGACTGCGATGCCGCCGAGGAGGCCATGCGCACCCATCTGCTGCGCCAGCGCGAGGCCCTGCGCGACGTAGCCCGCACCCAGCAATCGAGGTTGACACCATGAACATGAACACTGCCCCCGAATGGATTGCCCGCAGCGTCTCGCGCCTGCGCTCCGCTGCACCCGCCAGCGACAAGCCCGCCGGTGACAAGGCCCCTGGCGACAAGCTTGCGCGAGCGGCCGCCGAAAAGGCCAACGTGACCGACGTGGTGGCCAAGGTGGCTGTTCCGCGCTCCACCAACGAACGCCTGGCGGCCACGCTGCGCCGCGGGCAGGAGGCCTTGTCGCCGCGTGCCCTGCGCCGCCTGCTGGCGGACCTGCAGGAGGTGGTGGCCCCGCAGGTGAGCGAGCTCGAAGGCGGGCGCCGCGCCCACGGCGTGGCCCAGTGGTATGCCGAGGCCGCGCCCGAGGAGCGGCGCGACATGTGGCTGCTGCTGTGCGAGCAGTTCGCACCCGATGCCACGCGCTTCAAGTCCGCCCGCCAGCGCTACGAGGCCGCAGCGGGCACGGCCGAGGAGGGCCAGGCCGAGATCAGCCTGCGCCGCGCCCTGGTGTCGCCGCGCACACGGTTGCTGCAGCGCTTTGCGGTGGTGCCCGAAGGCATGCGCTTTTTGCTGGACATGCGTGCCGAGCTGCTGCCCTTGCTCAAGGCCGACAAGCGCCTGCTGCCGCTCGACGCGGAGCTGGAGCACCTGTTCTCGACCTGGTTTGACGTGGCCTTTCTGGAGCTGCGCCGGCTGTCGTGGGACTCGCCTGCCTCGCTGATCGAAAAGCTCATCAAGTACGAGGCGGTGCACGACATCCGCAGCTGGGCCGACGTGAAGAACCGGCTCGACAGCGACCGCCGCTGCTACGGATTCTTCCACCCGCGCCTGCCCAACGAGCCGTTGATTTTCGTGGAGGTGGCGCTGGTGGACCGCATCTCCAGCAGCATCACCCCGCTGCTGGACGAGGCCGCCGCACCGGCCGACCTGGCCAAGGCCACGACGGCCATCTTCTACTCCATCAGCAATACCCAGACGGGGCTGCGCGGCGTGAGTTTTGGTGATTCGCTGATCAAGCACGTGGTGGAGACGCTGACCGAAGAGTTCCCGCGCCTGCGCACCTTTGCCACGCTCTCGCCCATCCCAGGTTTCAGGGGCTGGCTGGCCAAGCATGCGGCACCCATGCTGGAGCGGCTGGACGACAAGCGCCGCGCCGAGCTGGGCCGCGCCGTGGGCTTCGAGCCGCCACAGGCCGCGCACCTGCTCACCGCACTCGAAAAGCCGCTGGACCTGGACGCCCGCTCGCCCGTGCGGCAGATGCTGCTCGAATGCGCAGCCCACTACCTGGCGCGCGAGCTGGCCGAGGGCAAGCCCGTGGACCCGGTGGCGCGCTTTCACCTGGGCAACGGTGCGCGCGTGGAGCGCCTGAACTGGGGCGGCGACCCCTCCACCAAGGGGCTCAAGCAGTCGTACGGGCTGATGGTCAACTACCTGTATGACTTGAAGCGCATCGACAAGCACCGCAGCATGCTGGCACAGGGCAAGGTGCCCGCATCGGGAGATATCGACAGCCTGTGCAAGGGCTGAATCGCGGCGTTGCCGCCCCTGTGTGCCACGTCCAGAGGGATAACCCGTAACCCCTGGGGCCGTGGTGTGCATGGGTGACACCCGTGTCGTGAGGCGGCGCTACCATGCGCCTTTTGTTGGTAAGTTTGGTTGGTAGTTTCATTTCTATTTTTATAAGACAGGAGACAAGATGAAAGACAACGACCTGCAGCGCCGCGACGTGCTGCGCGGTGCCGCTGCTGCGGCCGCCGCACTGGCCTGTGGCAGCAGTTGGGCCCAGGCGTCCGCATGGCCAAGCAAGCCGGTGACCCTGGTGGTGCCGTTCCCTGCAGGCGGGGGCACCGATGCCTTCGCCCGGCCCCTGTCCGCCCAGTTCTCCAAGACCGTCGGCAAGACCCTGGTCATCGACAACCGGGGCGGCGCGGGCGGCACCGTGGGCGCGAGTTTTGCGGCCAAGGGCGCGCCCGACGGCTACACCCTGTTCATGGGCGCCGTGCACCACGCCATCGCCCCGTCGATGTACCCCAAGCTCGACTACGACATCGAGAAGGACTTCATCCCCCTGGCCCTGCTGGCCAACGTGCCCCAGGTGGTCGTGGTCAACCCCAAGGCCGTACCGGTGGCCAACTTCCAGCAGTTCATCGACCACGTCAAGCGCAACCCCGCCAAGCTCAACTACGGCTCGGCCGGTGCCGGCACCTCGCACCACCTGGCGGGCGAGCTGTTCAAGCAGCAAACGGGCACCTTCATCACCCACATCCCCTATCGCGGCGCGGGCCCGGCCCTGCAGGATCTGATCGCGGGCAATGTGGACATGATGTTCGATGGCCTGGGCTCCTCGGCCACGCACATCAAGAGCGGCCGCATCAAGGCGCTGATGGTCTCGGGCAGCAAGCGCAACCCGGCCTTTCCCGACGTGCCCTGCGCCGCCGAGGTGGGCTTGCCCGACTACACCGTGACCACCTGGTACGGCCTGTGGGCACCCAAGGGCACGCCGGCCGACATCCAGGCGCGCATCGTGGAAGAGGTCAAGCGCATCGGCACGGCCGATGAGATCAAGACCATCTGGGCCAGCAACGGTGCCGATTACGGCACCCTGACCCCGCAGCAGTTCGGCGCCATGGTCAGCAGCGAAGTCAAGCGCTGGGCCACGGTGGTCAAGGCCTCGGGCGCCAAGCTCGACTAAGAAGGTGTGAACGAACCCGCCATGCCCGCTCATGCCTCCAAAACACGCGCGCTCGTCGTTGCAAATGCTCGCCATAGCCCGCGCTATGGCTGTGCTTTGCGCCTAGATCGCACGCGTTGTGGCGGCCTGCTCGGACACGCCGGGTCCATTCACACCTTCTGAACGCCCCCCAATTAGCGGCGAGCAGGGAAAGGCAATATGCAGGCAGTTGTATCAGCAGCGATGACAGCGGCGCAGGTAGTCGCGGCGCGCGCACCCGGCGCGGCCGGCGATGCTGGCGTAGTGCAGGTCACGCTGCGCCACACCGGCCGGCTCAACGCCATGTCGCGCGCCATGTGGCAGCAGCTGCGCGCCGTGTTCAAGGACATCCAGCGCAGCCACGATGTGCGCTGCGTGCTGATCGAAGGCGAGGGTGCAGCCTTCTGCGCAGGGGGCGATATCTCGGAGTACCCGGGCTTTCGCTTCGACGCGGCGGCGCTGCGGGAATTCCACGAGGGCGACGTCTGGGGCGGGCTCTCGGCCATGCTCGACTGCGACGTGCCCATCGTCGCCCACATCGCCGGCGCCTGCATGGGCGCGGGCGTGGAGATTGCCAGCTGCTGCGATGTGCGCGTGGCCCATGCCGGCGCGCGCTTTGGCGCACCCATCGCACGCCTGGGCTTTCCCATGGCGCCGCGCGAGGCGCAGCTGGTGGCCGGTGCCGTGGGCGAGGTCACCGCGCGCCAGATGTTGCTGGAAGCCGCCACCTTTGGCGCTGACGAGATGTTTGCGCGCGGCTTTTTGAGCCGTGTGGTGGCCGGTGCCGAAGACGCCCGCGCCGAGGCCCTGGCCAGCGCCTGCCGCATTGCGGCGCTGGCGCCAGGGGCCGCACGCTTGAACAAGCAGACCCTGCGTGCGCTGAAAGCGCCGCTGTCCATCGACCCGTCGCAGCACCACCCTGCTTCTTCCAGCCACCACCACGCCACAGACCCCTATGCCTATGCGGACAGCGCTGAGCACCGCGAAGGCATCACCGCCTTTCTCGAAAAACGCCCCCCTGTGTTTTGAACCGCCGCTTTGTTGCCTATACGGATGACCGCACCATGAGTTCCACCCCTCAGCAAAACCTGTTCAGCGCCCTGCGCGCCGCCTTCCCCGCCGACCTGGCCAGCACGGCTGTGGAGACCTCCACCGCCGATGGCCGGCCGCTGCTCTACAGCTGGAGCGACCTCGACCGCGCCAGCGCCCGCATCGCCAACCTGCTGGTGTCGCTCAAGCTGCCCGAGGGCAGCCGCGTGGCCGTGCAGGTCGAGAAATCGGTCGA
Source organism: Acidovorax sp. LjRoot118 (assembly GCF_964253575.1). Classification (NCBI taxonomy): domain Bacteria; kingdom Pseudomonadati; phylum Pseudomonadota; class Betaproteobacteria; order Burkholderiales; family Comamonadaceae; genus Acidovorax; species Acidovorax sp. LjRoot118. Next base: position 3,955,346 of record NZ_CAXURB020000001.1, on the reverse strand, counting down.
AGCGCTGCTGCTGTACCTTGCCACCTTGCGCGCGGGCTACGTGTTCCTGCCGCTCAACACCGCCTACCAGAGCGCCGAGATCGAGTATTTCATCGGCAACGCCGAGCCTGCCGTGGTGGTCTGCACGCCCGGCAACTTCGGCTGGGTGAGCAAGATCGCCTTCACCCAGGGCACGCAGCATGTCTTCACCCTGGGCGACGACCGCACGGGCAGCCTGCTGGATCGCGCCGCGCACCATGGTGACGAGCACACGCCCGTGCCGCGCTCGGCCGATGACCTGGCCGCCATCCTGTACACCAGCGGCACCACGGGCCGCAGCAAGGGCGCCATGCTCACGCACGGCAACCTGCAGTCCAACGCCGAAGTGCTCAAGGACTACTGGGGCTGGAAGCCTGGTGACGTGCTGATCCACGCGCTGCCCATCTTCCACGTGCACGGCCTGTTCGTGGCCATGCACGGTGCGCTGATCAACGGCAGCAAGATGATCTGGTTCAGCAAATTCGACCCCAAGGCCGTGCTCGCCGCCATGCCGCGCGCCACCGTCTTCATGGGTGTGCCCACGCTCTACGTGCGCCTGCTGGCCGAGCCGGGGCTCACCAAAGAGACCGCGAAGACCATGCGCCTGTTCGTCGCGGGCTCGGCGCCGCTCTTGATCGAAACCTTCAACGAATGGCAGCAGCGCACCGGCCACACCATCCTGGAGCGCTACGGCATGAGCGAGACCATCATGCTCACCTCCAACCCCTATGCTGCTGACAAGCGCCACCAGGACCAGACCGAGCGGCGTGGTGCCACCGTGGGCTTTCCGCTGCCCGGCGTGGGCCTGCGCGTGGTGGACGACGCAAACAAGGCGCTGCCCCTGGGCGAGATCGGCGCCATCCAGGTCAAGGGCCCCAACGTCTTCAAGGGCTACTGGCGCATGCCCGAGAAGACGGCCGAGGAGTTCACGTCCGACGGCTGGTTCAAGACCGGCGACGTGGGCAAGGTCGATGAGCGCGGCTACGTGAGCATCGTCGGGCGCAGCAAGGACCTGATCATCAGCGGCGGCTACAACGTCTACCCGGCCGAGATCGAGGGCTACATCAACGACATGCCCGGCGTGGCCGAAAGCGCCCTGGTGGGCGTGCCCCACCCGGACTTCGGCGAGGTGGGCGTGGCTGTGGTCATCGCCAAGCCCGGTGCCAAGCTCGACGGCGAGGCCATCGTGGCGCATCTCAAGTCGCAGTTGGCCAACTTCAAGATCCCCAAGCGCTGCTTCGTGGCCGACGAACTGCCGCGCAACACCATGGGCAAGGTGCAGAAAAACCTGCTGCGCGATCAGCACAGGGGCTTGTTCGCCTGAAGGGGTGTTGGCGGCGCAGCCGCCGCTGCCGTGCGCGATCGAGAAGGGGCCTGCGGGCCCTTTTTTCATGCCCGGGTTCTCGCCGGCAGGTCGAAGAACCTGCGCACGTGCAGCTCCAGAAGCCGGCGCGCGGGTCACGCCGCAGCTGGTGCATTGGATTCAGGAAATGCTCCACATGCGCTGCCAACGTTTTTCCTCAGCGGCTATCCGTCGGTTGTATGCCGTCATCGGGTTCGTTCAGCTGCCTGTGTCTCTGCTGGGCATGGTCGCACCCTGGATCGGCGTGCCGGAACTCACGTTGGTGCTGTCGGTGCTTGCACTCAAGAGGTACGGCCGGGTGCTGGTTGTTGCACTGCTGGGCGCGCAAGACCCGCGCTGATGCGGCTCGAGGCATCGCACGGTGCACGCAGTGCGCCACGTCGCTTTTTCAGCGATCCGATCCGGCACCTTCCACCTGTCTCCGGTGTACTTTATCTACAGGTAGATGCTGCTGCCGCTACACCGGGCAGCGTGTTCTGAATGCTATTCTTTGGCGGAAGAAATCTCATTGCGACACCGTGGTGAGGGATCTGCCAAATAACGCACAGGAGAATCACGCATGGCAGTAGAAAAAGTGGCCCTCATCACCGCCGGCGGCAGCGGCATGGGCGCGGCGGCGGCGCGCAAGCTGGCGGCCGATGGCTACAAGGTAGGCATCCTGTCCTCGTCGGGCAAGGGCGAGGCACTGGCCGCCGAACTGGGCGGCCTGGGCGTGACCGGCTCCAACCAGTCCGTGGAGGACCTGTGTCGGCTGGTGGACCAGGCGGTGGCCCGTTGGGGCCGCGTCGACGTGCTGGTCAACAGCGCCGGCCACGGCCCGCGCGCCCCGGTGCTGGAGCTGACGGACGAGCAATGGCACGTGGGCATGGACGTCTACCTGCTCAACGTGATCCGCCCGACGCGCCTGGTCGTGCCCCACATGCAAAAGCAGGGCGGGGGCAGCATCATCAACATCTCCACCGCCTGGGCGTTCGAGCCGAGCGCGATGTTCCCGACCTCGGCGGTGTTCCGCGCAGGCCTGGCGGCCTTCACCAAGCTGTTTACCGACAGCTACGCCAAGGACAACATCCGCATGAACAATGTGCTGCCCGGCTGGATCGACAGCCTGCCTGCCACGGAAGAACGCCGCCAGACCGTGCCGCTCGGCCGCTACGGCAAGAGCGCAGAAATCGCTGCCACCATCGCCTTCCTGGCGTCGGAGGGCGGGGCCTACATCACCGGCCAGAACCTGCGGGTCGATGGCGGGCTGACGCGCTCGCTCTGATCCTGGCTCAGGCGGTAGCGCGGATGCCGGCGGGGCCGGCGTTCACCACTGGCTGCGCCTGCTGTTCCATCGGCGCATCGGGCAACCAGCGGCAGGCCACCACGCCCAGCACGGCGACTGCGGCGGCACAGGCCCACACGGCCTGCAGCGCATGCGGTCCGGCACTGGCCATGGCCTCGGGGTGCCCGGCCACCAGCGTGTGCAGCACCTCGGCGAACAGCGTGGTCAGCAGCGCCACGCCCACGGCACCACCCAGGCTGCGCAGCATGACCGGCACGGCGGTGGCAATGCCCATGAGCTGCACGGGCGATGCGCGCTGCGAGACCATGGTGATGATGGGGAACAGCACGCCGATGCCCATGCCCAGCGGCAGCAGGCAGGCCGACAGTACCAGTGGCTGCGCGGGCGCCCACTGCATGGCGGCGGCCAGCAGCACGAAGCCCAGCACCACCAGCGCGCTGGCGCCCATGCCCAGATTACGGGCCGGCACGCGGGCGCGCAGCAGGCGGCCGCTGCCGATGGCTGCGGCCGTCACCCCTGCCATCAGCGGCAGCAGGTGCCAGGCGGCCGTGGTGGGAGCCAGGTGCAGGGCGGTCTGCAGGTAGGCGGGCATGAAGACCACGGCGGCATACAGCGCCACGCCGGTGACCATCCCGATCACGGACGCCGCCGCATACACCGGCCGTCTGAACAGCGACAGCGGCACCAGCGGGTGCGCGGCCCGGCGCTGGCGCAGCACGAAGGCCACGGTGCACAGCGCGCACACGGTGCCCAGCACGGCGGCCGACAGCCAGTCGGGCAACTGCAGGCGTTCATGCTGCGTCATCAGCAGGGCGCTGCACAGTGCAGCGGTGAGCAGCACCGCGCCCAGGTGGTCGATGGGCGTGCGCGGACCCCGGGCCTGGCCGCGCAGCGTGGTCGCCAGGATGCCGAAGGCGACCAGCGCCAGCGGCACGTTCAGCCCGAAGGCCCAGCGCCAGGAGAGGTGCTCGGTCAGCCAGCCGCCCGTGAGCGGCCCGAACATGGTGGCCACGCCATACACCGCGCCCAGCAGGGACTGGTAGCGCCCGCGCTCTGCCAGCGGAAACATCGCGGCCACGGTCAGCATGGTCAGCGTCATCAGCCCGCCGCCGCCCGCGCCCTGCAGCGCGCGTGCCAGCACCAGCTGCAGCATGCTCTGGCTGGCCGCGCAGGCCAGCGAGCCGAGGAGGAAAAGGCCGATGGCCAGCAGCAGCATGGGCTTGCGGCCATGCACGTCGGCCAGGCGGCCATACAGCGCAATCACCACCGTGGCGGCCAGCAGGTAGGCCGAGAAGGTCCATGCCGGCGGCAGGCTGCCCGGCATGTCGCGGGCGATGGAGGGCAGGGCGGTGGAGAGGATGGTCTGGTCCAGCGCGGCCAGCACCAGCATGAGCATCAGCGCGAACAGAGGCAAGGCTGTGGAGCGGGGCTGGGCCAGTTCAGGTGGTTGCGTGGCAGGCATGGGGTTGGATGTCGTCATGGCCGGCAGTGTCGCGGCGCTGCATGGTTCTGTACAGTGCAATGATCTGAACATACAGTTGCACCGCATGAAAACGTATGACCTCAACCTGCTGGTCGCGCTCGACGCGCTGCTGGCCACTGGCAGCGTGACGGCTGCGGCCGAGCGCGTGCACCTGAGCACCCCGGCCATGAGCCATGCGCTGGCCCGCATCCGCGAGGTGTTCGGCGACGCCATCCTGGTGCGTGCGGGCCGCCAACTGGTGCCCACGCCGCGCGCCCTGGCGCTGGCCGAGCCCGTGCGCCAACTGCTGGCCCAGGCACGCGCGCTGCAGTCGCCGGGTGAGGGGCCGGGCGGCCTGGCGCAGGTGCGACGGCATTTTGTGGTGCGCGCGCCCGAGGGCATGGCCGTGGTCTACGGCGCGGCGCTGTCGCAGGCGCTCGCGCAGGAGATGCCGTTGGCCAGCCTGCAGTTTCTGGCCGAGAGCCACAGCGATCCCGCCGCATTGCGCGAGGGACGGGTGGACCTGGACGTGGGCGTGTTCCGCAGTCGCGACCCCGAGGTGGAATGGCAGGAGCTGTCGCAGCAGCCACTGGTGGGGGCTGCGCGCGCCGGCCACCCGCTGCTGGCCAAGCCGCTCACGCCCGCACGCCTAGCCGCTGTACGCCATGTGGGCGTGACACTGCGGCCTGGCGAGCCCAGTACGCTGGACGATGCGCTGGCTGTTCTGGGCCTGGCGCGCCTGGTGGCGCTGCAGGTGCCCAGTGCCTTTGCGGCGCTGATCGCGGCCTCGCGTTCGGATTTGGTGGCCTGTGTGCCTGAGCGGGTGGCTCGGGGCATGTCTCCGTCACTGAAGCTTGAAGTCTTTGCGTTGCCGTTGCCGTTGCAGAGTGACACTACGCGCATGGCGTGGCATCCGCGGTACAGCGCGGATGCGGCGCACCGGTGGTTGCGGGAGTGTCTTTTGAAGGTGTTGGAGGATCCGCTGATCAAGGGGCCGGCGGTGAAGGTTGTGCGGGGGCGGCGCTAGCTTTCGTGGGTGGATTGTTGCTTCTCTTGTCGTGGTTGCTGCTTGCCTGTGTTGAGGGCGGAGGCCGGGGTGTGCGCCCGGCGGCGCAGTAACTTTCTCTTGCGTCGCCAAGAGAAAGTCACCAAAGAGAAGGCGACCCCCAGTCTGCGTCCCTCCGCTTCGCTGCGGGCAACCTGCGATGCTCGGTCCTGGGGTGGTGCCGATGAACTCGCTGCGTTCTTCGAACTCCGCTCAAACAGCATCGGCAAGCCAGATGACGAAGTGCGTGTGTCCTGCGGCACACGCACCCACCCCAGACCCTGCGCTTCTCGGCGCAGCCAGCAGGGGTGGGGAGCGGGTACCGCACGGCTGCTGCTTTCGCAGCTGCGCCTGGGGTCGGTTACGCGCTGCGCGCTGCCGACGAAACTGGCACGATCTCTATGCCCAGACCGAAGCGCAGCAAGGCAGTTCAGGCCGAGCGAAGCAATGGCCTGTGTGGAGCCCGCTCCCACCCCCTTCTGACCGTGCCGAGAAGCGCAGGAGCTGGGGTGGCGCGTGTGCCGCAGGACACACGCGCTTCGTCATCTGACTCGCCGCAGATGTTTGAGCGGAGTTCGAAGAACGCAGCGAGTTCCGAGGCGCACCCCAGCTTCGAGCATCGCAGGCTGCCCCCTCGCCACCGGCGAGGGGGACACGGGCAGCGGGGTCGCCTTTTCTTGGCCTACCTTCTTTTGGCGACGCAAAAGAAGGTAGGTGCGCCGCCGGGCGCACACCCCGGCTCCCGCCCTCAATCAAAGCATGCAACCACCACGCGCCGCAAGCACCGCACAAGACGCAAAGAGCTACCTCAACACCAGCACCGGAATGTGCGAATGGGTCAACACATGCTGCGTCTCACTCCCCATCAACAACCGCTTGACCCCCTTGCGCCCATGCGACGCCATCACGATCAAATCCGCCTTGTGCTTCCTGGCCGCCGCGATGATCGCCTCGGCCACCAGGTCGGATTTGTGGACCACGGCCTTCACCGTGATGCCGCGTGCGCCACCGCGCGCCTTGACGGCATCGACCATGGCCTGTGCGGCATCGTTCCACTGCTGCTCGATGCGTTTCACGTCGCTCATCTCAACAGGCATGCCGCCTTCGAAGTAGCTGCGCGGGTAGCGCGGCACCACCTTGAGAGCGATGACGGTGGCCGATGTCAGTTCGGCCAGTCCAAGCCCATGGTCCACCGCCTTGTCGGACAGGGTGGAGCCATCGGTGGCGATCAGGATGCGTTGGTACATGGTGGTCTCCTTGCTTGTAGATAGTGCAAGCGTAAGGGCCATGATGTTCCCCGCCTTGATCCAGGTCAACAAGCCAACCGGGCTGCGGCGATAGGCTTGAGCCATGTCAAATGCCACCCCCAGCCCCGCAGATGCAAGCTCGCCGGTGGCCTCGCCACAGCAGCTGCACGCCACACTGCTCGACGATCCGCAGGAGTGGTCTTCCTTTGGCCGCCCCTGCGACCGCCGCGGAGCGCCGGTGGAGTCCGCCCCTGGGGACGCGCCCGCTTGGGAGTCGCATGTGGTGCTCTCGGGCATGCACTGCGCGGCCTGCGCCCTCAGCATCGAAGACGCGCTGCGCAGCGTGCCTGGCGTGCTGCAGGCCGATGTGAGTGCCGCCACGCACCGTGCGCGCGTGCTGTGGCAGCCCGCGCAGGTGCTGCCCTCCACCTGGATGGCCGCCGTGGCCCGTGCGGGCTACCAGGCGCTGCCGGCGATGGATGCGTTCGCACGCACCCAGCGCCAGCAAGAGAGCCGGCGCGCGCTGTGGCGCTGGCTGGTGGCGGGCTTTTGCATGATGCAGGTGATGATGTACGCGTGGCCCGCCTACGTGGCGCAGCCGGGCGATCTGTCGCAGGAGATGGAGACGCTGCTGCGCTGGGCCTCGTGGGTCATCACGCTGCCGGTGGTGTGCTTTGCCTGCGGCCCCTTCTTCGCCAGCGCGCTGCGCGACCTGCGCCTGCGCCGTGTGGGCATGGACCTGCCCGTGGCTCTGGGCATGGCCATCACCTTTGCCGTGAGCACGGCGGGCACCTTCGACCCGGCGGGCGTCTTCGGCAAGGAGGTGTACTTCGACTCGCTGACCATGTTCGTGTTCTTCTTGCTCACCGGCCGCTGGCTGGAGCTGCGCCTGCGCGACAGCACCGCCGGCGCGCTGGAGGCGGTGATGAACCGCCTGCCCGACAGTGTGGAGAGGCGCGGCGCCGACGGCGCATTCACCCGCGTGGCCACGCGCCGCCTTGCCGTGGGCGATGTCATCCGCGTGCTGCCGGGCGAGGCCTTTCCGGCCGATGGCCGCATCACCGACGGCAGCACGCAGGCCGACGAGGCCCTGCTCACTGGCGAGTCCACGCCCGTGGCGCGCCCGCAGGGCAGCGCTGTGGTGGCGGGCAGCTACAACCTGCAGGCAGCCGTGCAGGTGCGCGTGGAGGGCACGGGCAGCGCCACGCGCTTTGCGCAGATCGTGGCGCTGATGGAAAGCGCATCGCTGCAAAAGCCGCGCCTGGCGCAACTGGCCGACCGCGTGGCGCGGCCCTTTCTCATCGCCGTGCTGCTCGCCGCCGTGCTGGCCGCTGCGTACTGGTGGCCCAGCAGCCCCAGCCATGCGCTCATGGTGGCGGTGGCGGTGCTCATCGTCACCTGCCCGTGCGCGCTGTCGTTGGCCACGCCGGTGGCCATGCTCACCGCTGCCGGCACCCTGGCGCGCCATGGCCTGCTGGTGCGCAACCTGCAGGGGCTCGAAGCCCTGGCGGCGGTGGACACCCTCGTGTTCGACAAGACCGGCACGCTCACGCGCGACGGCATGGCACTGCAGGGCGTGCACACCATCACCGGCCTGGCGCGGCACGATGCCCTGGCGCTGGCCGCCGCCCTGGCGCGCCAGTCCATGCACCCCGCATCACGCGTCCTGTGCGCGGCGGCGGATGGCGACGCCGGTCGCTGGGCCGCCACGGAGGTGGTGGAAGAAGCGGGGCAGGGCCTTACCGCCCGCGTGATCGACTCCACCGGCGCGCTGGCCCCACGCCGCCTGCGCCTGGGCTCTGCGCGCCATGCGGGCGTGGGGGCAGGGCAGGGCGCCGACAGCGCGGCCCTGCAGGTGGTGCTGTCTGAGGAAACAGACGGGCGCGGTGCCGCCGTCGAGCTGGCCCGCTTCACCCTGGCCGAAAGCCTGCGGCCCGAGGCCTGCGACGTGGTACAGGCGCTGCAGCGCGAAGGCGTGGCCGTGCACATGCTCTCGGGCGACCGCATGGCGTCGGTGCAGCGCGTGGCTGCGCAGGCCGGCATCGCGCACGCGCAGGGTGATTGTTCGCCAGGGGGCAAGCTCGCGGCGCTGCAGGCACTGCAGTCGCAGGGCCGCCAGGTCGCCATGGTGGGCGACGGGCTCAACGACGGGCCGGTGCTGGCCGGCGCCCATGTGTCCTTCGCCTTTGGCAGCGCCGTGCCGCTGGCGCGCTCGCGCGCCGACTTCGTGGTGCTGGGCGGCAGCCTGCAACTGGTGCTGCAGGCCGTGCTGCTGGCGCGCAAGACGCTGCGCGTGGTGCGCCAGAACCTGTGCTGGGCGGCCGCCTACAACGCGCTGTGCGTGCCGCTGGCGGTGCTGGGCTATATGCCGGCGTGGCTGGCCGGGCTGGGCATGGCATTGAGCTCGCTGCTGGTGGTGCTCAACGCATCGCGCCTGGCCCGGCTGGTGGGTGAAGAGAGGCCTGGGCAAGACGCTGCCTGTGCCCTGCCCAGGGCCGCGTTGGAGACCGTGTGATGGACATCCTGTACCTGCTGATCCCCCTGTCCGTGGTGCTGGTGCTGCTGATCCTGGCCGGCCTGTGGTGGGCCGTGTACCGCGGGCAGTTCGAGAGCGTGGAGCAAGAGGGCGAGCGCATTCTCCGGAATGATTGACATGCGTCAATACCCACCGGGCTGTGCTGCAAGAAACTCAATGCAACACAAAGAGGTGCCCGATGGATTCAACGCAAAACACAGCTGCTGCGCACTACAACGACACGGTCGTGCGGCAGTTTTCTATCATGGCAGTGGTATGGGGGGTGGTGGGTATGTTGGTGGGCGTCATCATCGCCGCCCAGCTGGCCTGGCCTGAACTCAACTTCGGCATTCCGTGGCTCAGCTACGGGCGCCTGCGGCCACTGCATACCAACGCCGTCATCTTCGCCTTTGGCGGCTGTGCGCTGTTTGCCACCAGCTACTACGTGGTGCAGCGCACCTGCCAGGTGCGGCTATTTGCCGCACCGCTGGCGGCCTTTACCTTCTGGGGCTGGCAGCTCGTGATCCTGGCGGCGGCCATCAGCCTGCCCATGGGCTACACCTCGGGCAAGGAATACGCCGAACTCGAATGGCCCATCGACATCCTGATCACGCTGGTCTGGGTGTCCTACGCCATCGTGTTCTTCGGCACCGTAGGCATGCGCAAGGTGCGCCACATCTACGTGGCCAACTGGTTCTTCGGCGCCTTCATCCTGGCCGTGGCCATCCTGCACCTGGTCAACAGCGCCGCGGTGCCTGCGGGCTGGATGAAGAGCTACTCGGCCTACGCCGGTGTGCAGGACGCCATGGTGCAGTGGTGGTACGGCCACAACGCGGTGGGCTTCTTCCTGACCGCCGGCTTCCTCGGGATGATGTACTACTTCATCCCCAAGCAGGCCGGCCGCCCGGTGTACAGCTACCGCCTGTCCATCGTGCACTTCTGGGCGCTGATCTTCACCTATATGTGGGCCGGCCCGCACCACCTGCACTACACCGCGCTGCCCGACTGGACGCAATCGGTGGGCATGGTGTTCTCGCTGATCCTGCTGGCGCCCAGCTGGGGCGGCATGATCAACGGCGTGATGACCCTGTCGGGCGCCTGGCACAAGCTGCGTGACGACCCCATCCTGCGCTTTCTGATCGTGTCGCTGTCGTTCTACGGCATGTCCACCTTCGAGGGCCCGATGATGTCCATCAAGACCGTCAACGCCCTGAGCCACTACACCGACTGGACCGTGGGCCATGTGCATTCGGGCGCCCTGGGCTGGGTGGGCCTGATCTCCATGGGCTCGCTGTACTACCTGATTCCCCGCCTGTTCGGCCGCGAGAAGATGCATTCCGTGCCGGCCATCGAGCTGCACTTCTGGATGGCCACCGTGGGCATCGTGCTGTACATCGCCGCGATGTGGATCGCCGGTGTCATGCAGGGCCTGATGTGGCGCGCCATCAACCCCGACGGCACGCTCACCTACACCTTCGTCGAAGGCGTCAAGGCCACCTACCCCTTCTATGTGGTGCGCGTGCTCGGCGGCCTGCTGTACCTGGGCGGCATGCTGGTCATGGCCTGGAACGTGTGGGCCACCGCCATCGCCGGCCGCTCGGTCAAGGTCGCCATCCCTGCAGTGCACGCTGCCCACGCCTGAGCAGCACGTACGGAGAGCTTTCATCCATGTCTGACAACAACACCCCCGCGACACCCACCGGTTTCAGCCACGAAAAGGTGGAGACCAACAACTTTTTGATGATCGTGCTCATCCTGCTGGTGATCGCCATCGGCGGTCTGGTAGAGATCGTGCCGCTGTTCTTCCAGAAGTCCACCACCGAGGCCGTCAAGGGCGTGGAGCCCTATACCGCCACGCAACTGATCGGGCGCGATATCTACATCCGCGAGGGCTGCTACAACTGCCACTCGCAGATGATCCGCCCCTTCCGCGCCGAGACGCTGCGCTACGGCCACTACTCGGTGGCCGGCGAGTTCGTGTACGACCACCCCTTCCAGTGGGGCAGCAAGCGCACGGGCCCCGACCTGCACCGCGTGGGCGGAAAGTACAGTGACGAGTGGCACCGCATCCACCTGACCAACCCGCGCGACCTGGTGCCCGAGTCGAACATGCCCGCCTATCCCTGGCTGGAGAAGACACCCGTCGACACTGCCGTTGCAGCCCCCCGCATGAAGGCACTGCGCACCGTGGGCGTGCCCTACACCGACGGGCAGATCGCCGACGCGGCCGCCGAGCTCAAGGGCAAGACCGAGATGGACGCCCTGGTGGCCTACCTGCAGGTCATGGGCCGCGCGCTCAAGTAAGAGCGGCTAAAAAAACTCTTCTGGCGTCGTTGCCGCGTCTTGTCGTACTACCCGTACTGCCTGCGACGCAGCGCCTGGCCAGAACCGCTTCGCTGAGTTTTTTCCCGCTCCAAGTAACACCACATTCTGGGAGATTGCAATGGACATCACGACTATGCGCATCGTCGCCACGCTGGCCTCGCTGGCCTGCTTTGTCGGCATCTGGGTCTGGGCCTACCTGGGCAGCAACAAGGACCGCTTCGACGAAGCGGGCCGCGTGCCCTTCGAGCACGAGTGACCGTGCCTGCCTCAAGAACAACGACAACCACATGAACAAGAGAGCACCCCATGAGTGACTTCACCAGCAATTTCTGGTCGGTCTTCGTGACCGCCGTGACCCTGGGCGGCATCGTCGCCTGCGGCCTGCTGCTGTGGATGGCCGGCCGCAAGAAGGTCATGGCCACCGCTGACAACACCACGGGCCACGTCTGGGACGAAGACCTGGTCGAGATGAACAACCCCCTGCCGCGCTGGTGGGTATGGCTGTTCGTCATCACCATCGTCTTCGGCCTGGCCTACCTGGCCGCCTACCCGGGCCTGGGCACGTTTGCCGGCAAGCTCGGCTGGACGCAGCTGGGCGAGTACCAGGCCGAGATGGACAAGGCCAAGGCCGAGCTGGCGCCGCTGTACGCCCGCTTTGCTGACATGAAGCCCGAGGACATGGCGCGCGACCCGCAGGCCCACGCCATCGGCGAGCGCCTGTTCATGAACAACTGCGCGCAGTGCCACGGCTCCGACGCGCGCGGCAGCAAGGGCTTTCCCAACCTGGCCGATGCCGACTGGCTGCACGGCGGCTCACCCGAGAAGATCCGCGAGACCATCGCGCAGGGCCGCATCGGCGTGATGCCGCCCATGGCGGCCGCCGTGGGCTCGCCCGAGGACGTGCGCAACCTTTCGCACTACGTGCTGAGCCTCTCCAAGAGCCCGCACGACTCGCTGCGCGCATCGCTGGGCAAGTCCAAGTTTGCCGCCTGCGCCGCCTGCCACGGCATGGACGGCAAGGGAAACCAGGCCCTGGGCGCCCCCAACCTCACCGACGACGTGTGGCTGCACGGCTGGGGCGAAGCCGCCATCACCGCCATGATCAACAACGGCAAGACCAACCAGATGCCCGCCCAGGCCGAGAAGCTGACCGAGGCGCAGATCAATGTGCTGGCCTCCTACGTGTGGAGCCTCTCCAACAACGGTGCCGCAGCCGCAACGCGATGACCGTGTGACCTGAACCCTGGCGCAAAGGCTTCGCCGCCATACGGCGGGGCCGTAGCGCGCCGGCCGGTGCATGCCCCCAAGGGCATTGCGATCGGCCCCCTATTAGAGAACTGCCATGAAGCCACCCAGCGGGCCTGCCCGCAAGGTCATTCCCATCACCCCGGTCGCTGCCGCCCCAGGGGGCAGCACCGACGCAGCGGCCGAAGTCGTGTCGCTGTACGAGGCGCAAAAGAAGATCTACCCGCGCTCCATCAGCGGCACCTTCGCCCGCTGGCGCTGGGCCATGGTGGCCCTCACGCAGCTGGTGTTCTATGTGGTGCCCTGGCTGCAGTGGGGCGAGCGGCAGATGGTGCTGTTCGACTTGGGCGCACGGCGCTTCTACCTGTTCGGGTTGGTGCTGTACCCGCAGGATTTCATCTACCTCACCGGTCTGCTTATCATCAGCGCGATGTCGCTGTTCCTGTTCACCACAGTGGCAGGGCGCCTGTGGTGTGGCTTCGCCTGCCCGCAGACGGTGTACACCGAGATGTTCATGTGGATCGAGCACAAGGTGGAGGGCGAGCGCAGCGCGCGCCTGCGCCTGGATGCTGGTGGCTGGACCTGGGAGAAGGTCCGCAAGAAGTCCGTCAAGCAGTTCCTCTGGATCAGCGTGGCGTTGTGGACGGGCTTCACATTCGTGGGCTATTTCGTGCCCATCCGCGCACTGGGTGCCGAGTTGCTGGCGCTGCAGGGCAGCTGGCAGATCTTCTGGGTTTTGTTCTACGGCTTTGCCACCTATGGCAATGCGGGCTACATGCGCGAGCAGGTGTGCAAATACATGTGCCCGTATGCACGCTTTCAGAGCGCCATGTTCGACAAGGACACTCTGGTCGTCAGCTACGACCTGGCGCGTGGCGAACCCCGGGGCCCGCGCAGCAAGACCGTGGACCACAGGGCCAAGGGCCTGGGCGACTGCATCGACTGCACGCTGTGCGTGCAGGTCTGCCCCGTGGGCATCGACATCCGCAACGGCCTGCAGTACGAGTGCATCGGCTGCGGCCTGTGCGTGGACGCCTGCAACACCGTGATGGACAAGGTGCACTACCCGCGCGGCCTTATCCGCTATGCCACCGAGAACGCCGTGGCGGCCCGCTGGAGCGGCGCGCAGATGCTGCGCCGCGTGCTGCGGCCCCGCGTGCTCATCTACAGCGCCATCCTGCTCGCGCTGTGCGTGGGGCTCACGGCCAGCCTGGCACTGCGCACCGCCTTCAAGGTCGACGTGGTGCGCGACCGTGCCGCGCTCTCGCGCATCGTCGCGGGTGGGCAGCTTGAGAACATCTACCGCCTGCAGATCATGAACGCCACCGAGGCCGGCCAGCGCTACCGCATCGGCGCGCACGGGATCGATGGGCTCACGGTGGCGTCGGAGGCCGAAGTCGAGATTGGCGCCGCCGAGTCGCGCTGGGTGGCCGTGCGCCTGCAGATCCCCTATGGCTCGGCCCCGCCCGGATCGCATCCCGTGCAGTTCGAGATCGAGGCCCTGGGTGGCGGGGGCCATGTCACCGAGAAGTCAGTCTTCCTGGTGCCGCGCTGACCGGGCCTTCCAGCCCAACGACCCCATTTTTTCAGGAGCAATCACATGCCATCCCCCTCCGTCGCCGCATCGCCCGTGGCCGTCCCGTCCGCCCCCTGGTGGAAGTTCGGCCATGTCTGGCTGGTCATTTCCGGCCCGGCCATCGTCGTCGTAGCGGGCTTCGCCACGCTGTGGATCGCCATCGCCCGCCCCGACCCCGTGGTGGCGGAGGACTACTACCAGCAAGGCATCGAGATCAACAAGACGCTGGAGGACAACCCCAGCAGCCTGGCCCCCGCCATGAAGGCGCGCAACCATGCGGCCACGCCCGAGCAGGACAAGCCGCGTTGAGCGAGTTGGAACAATCCAAATGAAGGAGACAAGCCCATGAGATTGCAGCGACTGATGTGGATCGCCTGGCCCGCCTTTCTGACGGCCGGCGTGCTGGAGATGCTGGTCTTTGCCTTCGTGGACCCACAGGACATGCACTGGTTCGGCCAGCCCTTGGCCCTTTCGCGCGAGGGCGTCTACACCATCGCCTTCTTCGTGTTCTGGCTGGTCACGATGGCATCGAGCGCGCTCACCACGCTGCTTTCCATGTCGCCGTTCGAAGTCAACCGCTGCCCGGTGCCGGTGACGGAGCGGCCTGCAGATTGCGCACGGCATAGGATTGACACCCCCTGAGTCGCTTCGCGCCTCGGTGCCACCGCCAGAGGCGGTGGCTCTTCGGGCACGTCCAAGCCTGCGCAGGCAGGATTGGAGCCTCGGCCCTCAGCCCCTCTCTCGCCTCGCTGCGCGAGTCGGGAGAGGGACGCCCCCAGCGCGGCGGGGCGGCCCTTGCGCGGGGGCACTGGCCTTTGCCGCGCCAGTTTTCGTCAGCGGGGGCATGGCCAGGTTGCTGGCCGGTACCGAGACCCAGAGCGAGATCGTGTAAGGGAAAGCGAGCCTGGCACAGCTCTTGAATGCGGGCAGTGATGTCCCTACAGTAGCGGGCAGGCCAGCACCATCGCTGTGCCTAAGCCTCGCACCCTCCCGCCATGTACCTGAGCCATGCCCGCGTAGAAATGCTGTCCCGCCTGATGGGCCGGCTGGAGGCTGCCGAACTGCCGGCGAGCGCCCCGCTGCGCCTGGCCGTGGGCAGCGACCTGCTGGCCCTGCTGCAGGCCGACCATTTCGCCTCGTACGCCTGGGACGACGGCGCCCAGCGCTTTGGCGACCGCGCCTCCATCCACATGGACGACGCCAACCTGCAGGCGTACGAGGCGTACTACCAGTACCGCGACCCCATCACCCACCAACTGCGCCAGCGCCGCGAGCCCACCCTGGTCACGCAGATCCTGCCCCAGCAGGAACTGATGAAGACCGAGTTCTTCAACGACTTCCTGGCCCGCGACGGCCTGCACCACGGCGTGAACCTCTTTGCCTGGGACGGCGGGCGCAACCTCGGTGACCTGCGCATCTGGCGCAGCCGCCAGCGCGGGCCGTTCGACCGCGACACGCTGGACCTGCTGCGGCTGGTGCAGCCGGCGTTCACCGGCGCGCTGCGGCGGCTGGGCGCGCGGCCGGCGGACACAGCGCCGGTCGCACCTGTACCCGCATCACCCGACCCCTGGCAAGGCCTCAACGGCCGCGCCCGCGAAATCGCCCAGGCGCTGTGCGCGGGCTGGCCCGACAAGAAGATCGCGGCGGAGCTGGGGATTGGCTACTCGACCGTGCGCACGCATGTGGATGCACTGTTCGAGCGGTTCGGGGTGCATAACCGGACGGAGTTGGTGCAGAGGCTGCTGGGGGCGAGGCGGTCCCACTGAGGCTGTCCCTGGACCGCGAGTGCGGAGCGAAGGCTTCGCTCGCATTCTTCAACCCATCTGGCCCTGTGGCGCAGGCAAAGCGGGCTGACCTTGCTGCCGCCGCAGCACCTGCCCCGCATGCGCATGCACCGTGCGCCCCTGCTCGCAGGCCAGGTGGCCGTTGACGAAGACTGCGTCGATACCAATGCTCGGGGTGGTGGGATGCTCGAAGCTCGCGCGGTCGGCCACGTGGGCCTCGTCGAAGACCACGATGTCGGCTGCATACCCAGGTGCGATCATTCCCCGGTCCGCCAGGCCGAAGCGGCGTGCGCTCAGGCCGGTCATCTTGTAGACGGCGGTCTCCAGCGGGAACAGGCGCTGCTCGCGCGCATAGTGCCCCAGCACGCGCGGGAAGGTGCCCCACAGGCGCGGGTGGGGCACGGCGTCGTGGGCCAGTCCGTCCGATCCGACCATGGTGAGCGGGTGCGCCAGGATGCGGCGCACATCGTCCTCGTGCATGGCGAAGTACACCGCGCCAGCGGGTGCCAACTGCTCCACCAGGGCCTCGGGCGTGCAGCCGCGCTCGCGCGCCAGGGCGAACAGCGAGCGGCCGGCGGCGCTGGGGTCGCCGCGCGACCAGGTGACCAATACTTCGCTGGACTGCCCCACGCGCGCGGCCAGCAGCATGGTGGATGAAGCGTTGTAGGGGTAGCAGTCCATGCACACCGGCTGGTGCGCGGCGGCCGCGTCCACGGCGGCCAGGGTCTGCACCGACCTGCCGTGGTTGCGCTGGCCGATGAGCTTGTGGTGCGAGAGCACGGCCTCCACGCCCAGGGCGCGGCCGATGTGCAGGGCCTCGCGCAGCGCGTCGTCGATAGCGTCGGCCTCATCGCGCAGGTGCATGGTGAGGATGCCGCGCGCTGCGGTGAGAGGGGCTCCCACGGCTATCACTTCTTCGGCGGTGGCCGCGCGCGCTGGCGGGTAGTACAGCCCGGTGGACAGGCCACTGGCCCCCGCATCCAGCGCGTCTGCCAGGTCGGCCGCCATGCGGGCCGCCTCTGACGGCGTAGCGGGGCGCTCCAGATCGGCCACGTGGCGCACGCGCAGGGTGGAGTGGCCCACCAGGCACACGGCATTGAGCGCGGGGCGGGCGGCCTGCAGCGCATCGAGGTAGTCCCCAAAGCGCGCGTAGCGCCAGTCGTCGGCGCCCAGCAGGTCCAGCGGGGCCGGGGGCGTGGTGGCGCTCAGCAGTGGCGCCAGGCTGATGCCGCAGTTGCCGGTGACCACCGTGGTCACGCCCTGGGTGAGCTTGGGGTGGGGGCCGTGCGGCGTGCCCAGCAGCAACCGGTCGTCGTGCGTGTGCACGTCGATGAAGCCGGGGCAGACGATGCGGCCTGTGGCGTCATGGTGGGCCCGGGCCGGCTGGCCGCGCAGGTCGCCCACGGCGGTGATGCGGCCCTGGGCCACACCCACGTCAGCGCGCAAGCGGGGTGCACCGCTGCCGTCGACGACCGTGCCTCCAGCGATGATCAGGTCCAGCATGCGGTCAACCCACCTGCGCGCCGGAGCGCTTGACCATCTCGGCCCACATGGGCGATTCCTTCTTCGCGCGCTCCATCAGCCGCTCGGCCGG
Source organism: Acidovorax sp. LjRoot118 (assembly GCF_964253575.1). Classification (NCBI taxonomy): domain Bacteria; kingdom Pseudomonadati; phylum Pseudomonadota; class Betaproteobacteria; order Burkholderiales; family Comamonadaceae; genus Acidovorax; species Acidovorax sp. LjRoot118. The sequence goes on along the minus strand of NZ_CAXURB020000001.1, from coordinate 3,937,887 downwards.
GCCGGGCGTCACTTCGAAGCCGATGGCGGCGTATTTCTCCTGCACGGTGGGCAGGCGCAGCAAGTCGTTGATGGCCTTGTTCAGCTGTGCCACCAGCGGCTTGGGCAGGCCCGGCGGCGCGACGATGCCGCCCCAGGCCACGGTCTCGTAGCCCTTGACACCGGCCTCGGCCACGGTGGGCGTCTGCGGCAGCAGCGGGCTGCGCGCGGCGCCCGTGACGGCCAGCACGCGCACCCGGCCCGACTGGATGTGCGGGGTGATCGAGCTCAGGTTGTCGAACATCACGTCGACCACGCCGCCCATCAGGTCCTGGATGGCCTGGGGGCTGCCCCGGTAGGGGATGTGCGTCATGGACACACCCGCCATGGACTTGAACAGCTCCCCGCTCAGGTGGCCGGTGGTGCCGCTGCCGGCCGATGCCATGCTCAGGTCGCCCGGCTTCACGCGGGCCAGCGCGATCAGCTCCTTCACGCTGTTGGCCGGCAGATCCTTGCGCACCACCAGCGCGTTCTGCACGAAGCCCAGCAGGGCGATGGGCACCAGGGCATCGGGGTCGTAGGGCAGCCTGGCATACAGCGCGCGGTTGATGGCCAGCGTGCCCACGTTGCCGTAGCCCAGGGTGTAGCCATCGGGTGCGGCGCGGAACACGTCCGCCATGCCGATGCCTCCGCTGGCGCCGGGCTTGTTGTCCACCACGAAGGGCTGGCCGATGGACCTGGCCAGCTCGTTGGTGAGGATGCGCACGATGGCGTCGGGCGAGCCTCCAGCGGCCGAGGGCAGCACCAGGCGGATGGGGCGGTCTGGGTAGCTGGCGGCGGCCTGCGCCCACTGCGGAAGCAGTGCGGCGGCGGACGCGGCGGTGGCCGATTGCAGCCACCGGCGGCGGGTGGCTGCAGCGGGCGACACAGTGGGAGAGGGCCGCGAAGCGGGGGAGGTCATGGGCGCATTCCTTTCGTTGTTGAAGGGCTGATCACGGTGGGAATGCTAGAAACCGCCCCCGTTTTGCACAAACCATGTTTTCTGCGGCTACCATGCAAAATGCTCATGCATCTTTGTGGTGAATGGGGTTTTTCATGGCTGCTCGATACACCTATCATGTGCATACCTCATGGAGTAAAGCATGTACCGTGCCCCTTCGACCATGTCGCTGCTGTGCCTGGAAGCCAGCGCGCGGCTGGGCTCGTTCACCGCTGCCGCGCAGGAACTGCACCTCACCCAGGGCGCGGTAAGCCGGCAGATCCAGGCGCTGGAAGAGCGGCTTGACGTGCGCCTGTTCACTCGCCGGCGCGACGCGCTGGTGCCCACCGACGCAGGCCGCTATTACCTGGATGAAGTCACCCCGTTGCTGCAGCGCCTGGAGCGTGCCACGGTGAACGTGATGGCCTTCAAGGGGCGGGGCGGCGGGCTGGCCTTGTCGGTGGGCGCATCGCTGGGCGCGTACTGGCTGATTCCGCACCTGCCTGCCTTCACCCGCGCGCATGGCGAGATCACGCTGAACCTGAGCACGCGCGTGGGGCCGGTGGACTTCAAGACCGGAGCCATCGACGCCTCGCTGGAGTTCGGCGACGGCCAGCGCCCTGGCCTGCACAGCGACTTCGTGGCTGCGCTGGACCTGTCGCCCTACGCCGCGCCCGCATGGGTAGAGCGCCATGGCGCGCGGGTGGATGCAAGCACACCGCGCGCCGCGCTGCTCAACCACCACACTCTGCCCGATGGGTGGGAGCAGTGGTTCGAATTCGAGCAGATCGGCACCAGCCCGGGGCGCGATGGTCCGCGCTTCGAGATCATGTCCATGGCGCTCAACGCCGCCGTGGCGGGGCTGGGCGTGGTGCTGCTGCCAGCCTACATGGCGCAGGACATGGTGCAGGCCGGCCGGCTGCAGCGCTTGTCCCCCCGCGTGTGGCGCTACGCCAAGGGCTACTACCTGGTCTACCCCGAGGAGTCGGAGCGCTTGCCGGCGCTTCAGACCTTTCGCGCGTGGCTGCTGGGGTTGGCGCGCGAATAGCGCCGGCCCACGGGCCTGCTCACGGTCTCAACAGGGGCCACGAACAGGCGCTTCGCTCAATCGGCGGCGCGGTACCGGTAGTCCACCGGCACGAATGCGTACTTGCCCTTGCCCTCATCCCGCAGGTACCCCACGCCCGGGTAGGGGATGTGCGCCGCAGCCACCATGCGCCGCTCCTTGGCCAGGCGCGCGAACTGCTGCTTGCGCTGCGCCTTGGCATCGTGGGGCACCACGTCGTAGACGATGGTCACGTCCGGCCGGGGCATCTGCACCGCTTGCACATGCAGGATGTCGCCGATGAATTCCAGCGCCTCGCCGCCCTTGCCCTGCAGCACGAAGAAGGCGTGGCCGGGCGTGTGGCCCGGGGTGGGCCGTGAGCGGATGCCGGGTACCAACTCCACCGCGCCGGTGAAGGGGCGCACTTGGCCCGACTTCACGTAGGGCGCCAGGGCCGTGGTGGCCTGCTCGAAATAGGCCTTGTCGTAGCCGCGCACGCCCTGCTGGTTGGCGGGTGCGAGGAAGAAGTCCAGGTCTGGCTTGCCCACGTGGATGGTGGCGTTGGGGAACACGCGCTGGCCCTGCGCATCGACCAGACCGCCGCTGTGGTCGGTGTGGATGTGGGTAAGCAGCAAGTCCTGGATTTGCGCGGGCTCCACGCCCGCGGCCTTGAGGCTGGCAACCAGTTGGCCGCCCACGCCCGGGCCGAAGAAGGCGCCGGCGCCGGCATCGACCAGCGCCAGGCGGTCACCGGCATAGACCAGGTAGGCGTTGATCGAGGCCTCCACCGGGTTGGCGAGGAAGCCGCGCTGCAGCAACTGGTCGGTCTGTGCGGGCGTGGCGTTGGTGAGCAGGGTGTGCAGGTCCTGCGGCACCGTACCGTCGGACAGGGCGACGACCTGTACGCCGCCCACGCTGAAGCGGTAGAAGCCGGCCTGTTGGGTGGCGGTGGGAGCGCTGGCCGGGGCGGCAGGCGCAGCGGCCTGGGCGATGGCCAGAGCGGGGCCGAGCAGCGATGCGGCTACGGCCAGGGAGATCAGGGAGCGGCGTGTTGTGGTCATGTCTTGGAATGGATGAAGTGTGCAGACGTCTGGTGAATGGCGGTGGCCTCAGGCCACCCGGCCGTGCTGGAACAGCTGGGCCTTGGCATCGGCATCGAGCTCGGCCTTGAAGGCGTGCCTGGTGGCCAGGGCCATGGCCGCAATGGCGGCGGGCCGGGCATTGAGTTCGTCGAAATGGCGCTTGATGTTCGGAAACTTCGCCCACGCCGCGTCGCCTATCAGGTAGGCCAGGCCGCCGCACCAGCCCCAGAGCGACATGTCGACGATGCTGTAGTGCTCATCACCCAGCACATAGCGGCGTGTGGCCAGCCGTGCGTCGAAAAGCGCCCAGTGGCGCTTGGCCTCGAACAGGTAGCGGTGCAGCGCATACTCCTTGGGTTCGGGGGCGTAGTGGGTGAAATGCACAGCCTGGCCGGTGAAAGGGCCCAGGCCCGTGGCGGCCAGCATCAGCCACGAGAGCATCTCGGCGCGGCCTGCGGCACCGGGCACGCCGAGAAAGCGCCCGGTCTTCTCGGCCAGGTGCAGCAAAATGGCTGCGCTGTCGAACACCACGGCATCGCCATCGACCAGCGCCGGCACCTTGCCGTTGGGGTTGATGGCGCGGTAGGCGGCGCTGTGCTGCTCGCCCTTCGAGGTATCGACGGGCACCATCTGGTAGGGCAGGCCCAGTTCCTCCAGCAGCAGCGCGACCTTGCGCGGGTTGGGGGTGGGGTGGTAATAAAATTGGATCATCTGAAAACTCACAGTCGGTGCGGTGGAAAGGTGCGCAACGATAGGGCGCGCAGGCACTGCAGCGTGAGTCGGAATTGCCGATAGGAGGTATAGGCACCATGGATATCCGGCGTTCCGATCTGCCCTTGTTGATCTCGCTCGATGCGCTACTCGACGAGCTCAACGTCACACGCGCGGCGCGGCGCCTGAACATCAGCCAGCCCAGCCTGTCGGGCCAGTTGGCCAAGCTGCGCGACCTGTTTGAAGACCCGCTGCTGGTGCCCGCCGAGAACGGCCGCGGCATGGTGCCCACGCACCGCGCGCTGGAGTTGAAACCTCGGCTCAGCGAGGCGCTCAACCAGCTGCGCGGTGCCGTGGAGCTGGGCGACAGCTTCGACCCCGCCACCGCGCGCCGCGCCTTCGTCATCGCGGCGAACGACAGCGTGTTCAGCATCCTCGGCCTGGCGGCGCTCGGCCGCATCGTGGGCACCGGCAACCCGGACCTGCGCGTGAGCTTCGTGCCTGCGGCCGACTCCGGGCTGGTGGAGCGCATGGAGCGCGGCGAGGTGGACCTGTACCTGGGCGATGTGGGCAAGGTGCCGGGCCCGCTCAAGTCACGCTTTCTGATGGGCGACCGCTTCGAGATGGCGCAGCGCATCGGCCACCCGCGCGGCAAGGTGGCCGCCACGCTCGACGAATACTGCGGCCTCTCGCATGTGCTGGTCTCGCAGGTGGGCCACCCGCACAGCCAGATCGACGACCTGCTCGCGGCCCTGTCACGCAGCCGGCGCGTGGTGGTCACCGTGCCCAGCTACAACCAGGTGGCCCTGGTGCTCACGCACACCGACTGCGTGGCCACCCTGCCCAGCCACCTGCTGCGCCGCTACGCGCAGATCCTGGAGATACTGCCCGCGCCGTTCGAGATACCGCCCTTCAACCTGGCTATGGCCTGGCATGCCCGCGCGCAGGAAGATGCGGGGCACCGCTGGCTGCGGGAGCTGTTCGTCACGGCCGTCGCAGAGCAGGCAGGTGAAGACGCGGTGGTCTCCTAGATCTTGGGCGCCGGCACGCTGCCCAGCACCTTCTCGATCTCCAGGCCAATGGCCAACAGCCTGCGGTCGCTGCCCACCGGACCGTCGAGCTCCAGCCCCACGGGCAGGCCCGCGCTGGTCAGGCCCGCGGGTACCGAGAGGCCCGGTATGCCGGCATTGCTGCCCGGGTCGGTGTTGCGGATGAAGGTGGCGAATGTGTCCGCATCCGCCCCGCCGTTGACCTTGACGGTGGACGAGCCCTTGGCGCGGTCCATGGGCACGGCGGGCAGTGGCGTGGTCGGGAACAGAAGGGCATCGAACTGGCCCTGCGCAAAGGTGCTGGCATACAGCGCCTGCAATTGCGGCCGGTGCACGGCCATGGCCTCGGGGTAGGCGGCGCCAAAGGCATCGGCGGTGATGGCACCGAAGGCGCCCTGCACGTCGGGGCTGGCCACCTTGGCCGCGACCTCGGCCACCGTCTTCACGGGGGCGTTGTTGGCCGCAAGGTAGGCGGGCAGGTCTGCCACGGGCTCGTGCAGCGCGATCTGGAACGACATCTTTTCGTTGAGTGGCAGCAACTGCGCCATGTCCACCTCCACCAGCGTGGCGCCGGCCGCGCGCAGTTGGGCCAGGGCGGCGTTCACCACCGTGGCCAGCGAGGCATCGAGCCCCGCCCACAGCGGGCGCGGCAGGCCCAGGCGCACGCGGGACAGCGGCATGGCGGGCAGGCTGGCCTCGCCGGTGATCACCGCATCGAGCAGCGCCACGTCGGCCACGGTGCGGCCCATGGGGCCCACGGTGTCGCGCGTGTGGCTGATGGGCACCACAGCCAATGGGTCGTGGTAGCGCCGCTCGGCGCCGCCATTGCCCACCGAAGGGCGCAGGCCCACGATACCGCACAGGGCGGCAGGTACGCGGGTGGAGCCGCCCGTGTCCGTGCCCAAGCCGGCCGCCACCATGCGCGCGGCAATGGCTGCGGCCGTGCCGCCCGACGAGCCCCCGGGGATGCGCGTGGGGTCGTAGGGGTTGCCCACGGCGCCGGCGAACGGCGAGAAATTGGTGCTGGTGATGCCGAAGGCCAACTCGTGCAAGTTGGCCTTGCCCAGCACGATGGCGCCCGCGTCAATGAGCTTTTGCAGCGAGGGCGCCGTGCGCGGTGGCTTGAATCCCTTCAGCGCGGGCGTGCCTCCGGTTGTGGGCAGGTCGGCGGTGTTGATGTTGTCCTTGGCCACGATCACCAGGCCGGCCAGCGGGCCGAGTGGTGCACCCGAGGCGCGCGCCGCGTCGATGCGCCGCGCGGCGGCCAGGGCACCGGCTTCGTCGAGTGTGATGAGGGCGTTAAGCGACCGCAGCGCCTTGGCGCGCGCCACCAGCGCGGCCACATAGTCCACGGCCTTGAGTTGGCCGCCCTTGATCTGCGCGATGGCCTGCGTTGAGGTCAGCTGGGTGAGGTCCGATGGCGTGGATGCCGTGCTCGCGCAGGCGGCCAGCCAGGCGGGGGCGGTGAGGGTGCCGGCCAGGGCGCCAGTGCGTTGCAGAAACCGGCGGCGGGGCTGGGGCGAGGGGTGGCTCATGAAGACGCTCCTGAAGGTCGAAACTCGAAGCCTTCAGGTTATCGGCGCCTGGCCGGGCGCGGTATCCCCAGGATTGAGGAGGCGTGCCCCCAACGGGACCAGCCTTCCCTCACAGAAAAAGAACGACGCGCTCGCCCGCTGCGCGTGAGCAACAGGCCATCATGCGCTGGTTGGCCTGGCGCTCGGTCTTGGTCAGCACCTTGTCGCGGTGGTCGATGTCGCCGCTGGCCACCTGCACCTCGCAGGCGCCGCACAGGCCCTCGCCGCAATCGCAGGGCACATCGACGCCCGCTGCCTGCAGCGCCTGCAGCAGGGTCTGGTGGCGGGGCACCTCGATGGTGAGGCCCGAGTCCTTTAGCTCGGCGACGAAGGCGTGCTCCTTGCTCGGGTCGAGCGCTGCGTTGTCGGTGCTGAAGTGCTCGAAGCGCAGCACGCTCTCGGGCCAGTGCTCGCCCAGGGTTTCGAGTTCGGCGATCAACCGGTCCGGCCCGCAGGCATAGACGCGGGTGGCGCCGTCCACATGCCGCAGCATCGCGGGCAGGTCCATGCGCTGGCCCTCGGTCTTGATGTGCAGGGTGGCGTGGCCGGCATGGTCCTTCAGTACCCGGCCCAGCAGCGCCATGTTCTGGCGCGAGCGGCCCGCGTAGTGCAGCGCGTAGGGCAGGCCCAGGGCCTTGAGTCGGTCGGCCATGGCGAGGATGGGCGTGATGCCGATGCCTGCGGCCAGCAGGATGTGGTGAGTGCCCGCTTCGTCAACGCGAAACAGGTTCTTCGGCCCGGCCAGCTGCAGTTCGTCACCGGGCTGCAAGGTGTCGCAGAAGTGCCGCGATCCACCTCGGCCGCCTTCTTCACGCTGCACGACGATCTCGTAGCAGCCGGGGTGGGCGCCAGATCCGCACAGCGAGTACTTGCGTCGGTGGCCCCCGGCGATGAGGTCGATGTGCGAGCCCGCACTCCAGGCCGGCAGGGGCGTGCTACCGGCCGCGGCGATCACGAAGCGGTAGAGGCCTTCGCCCTCGGCGATCTTGTCCTTGAGCACCACCGCGCGGGCAATGCCGTCCTTGGGCGGCGGGCCGATCTGGAACCTGGCGAGGACGGCAGGCGCCTTGTCGGCCTGGCGCTCGGGGTTCTGCAGCGGATCCCACTGCACCCACAGCGCCGACGGGCCGCGGAACGAGGTGTTCGAGAGGAACTCGAACTGCTGCCCTTCGACGAGCGCGATGTGCGGCAGGCGGCGCACGAACTCTTCGAGGAAGATGCGCATCTGCATGCGCCCGATGTTCTTGCCCATGCACTGGTGCGCGCCGTAGCCGAAGGTCAGGTGCTCGACGGCGTTTTCGCGGTGCAGGTCCACGCGGTCGGGGTCTTCGAAGTGGCTGGCGTCCGCATTGGCCGATGCCTGGAACAGCAGCAGCTTGCCGCCCTGCGGGATCTTCACGCCGCCGACCTCGGTGTCGCGTGTGGCCATGCGCCGCCAGGCGATGATGGAGCCCGCCACGCGCAGGCATTCCTCCACCGCGTTGGGGATCAGCGCGGGCTGCGCGCAGATCTCCTCCCACGCATGGCGGTGCGACAGCAGGGTCATGAAGGCGTTGGCCGTGGCGTTCGACGTGGTCTCGTGCGCGGCGGCCAGGATGGCCATCATCATCGAGCGCAGGTACGACTCGGTCACGATGTCCGGGTGCGCGTGGTGCTGGCGGATCGAGTCGTACATCCAGCCTTGGCCATCGGGCTGGGCCATCATGGTGTCCAGGATGCCCTGAGCGGTCTGCCAGAAGCGGCCCACGTTGTGGGCGATCTCCAATTGCTCCTGCGCCGTGGGCCGGCCCCAGGTGTTCAGGGTGTGCGCCACCGCGAAGTTGCGCAACTGCTCTGCCCCTTCATCCGGCACCCCGAGGAAGTGCAGCGCGATGGTCAGCGGAATCTCGTAGAACATGTCGGCCACCAGGTCCGCACGCCCCTTGTCGACAAAGCGGTCCATGTACTTGCGCGCGAGTTCGCGGATGGGCTGCTCGTAGTCCATCAGGCGCTCGGGCATGAAGGCGTCCATCAGCAGGCGCCGGCGCGCCATGTGGTCCGGCTCGTCCTCGTTGACCATGGTGCGGTTCATCGCGAAGCCATAGCTCTTGAGGATGGCCAGCACCTCCTCGGTGGCGGGCGTGATCTTTTCGAGCGCGACCGAGGGCGAGAACAGGATGTTGTCGCGGAACACCGCCTTCACGTCCTCGTAGCGCGTCACCACCCAGTAGCCCAACTCGGGGCTGTAGAAGACAGGCTCCTCCTCGCGCGCCCAGCGCACCACCTCGGCCGGGTTTTGCTGGTAGCTGGCGGCGAACGGGTCGAACGCCGCCGCACGCGCGCTCACGGGGCAGCCCGTGGGGCTTTTCTGGGCGGCGGCCATCGCGGCATGGTCGACCGGGCAGCGGGAGGCGTTGGCGGGGGCAGTCATCGTAAATCTCCTTTTGCGTAAATGTATTACGCAAAGTTGTGACAATGATTCGGGTTTACCCTGGGTTGCCTTGGTAGCCCATGGCGCGGCTGATGAGCCGCGCTTCCTGCAGCAAGGCGGGGCAGATGGCGCCATCGGGCCGCAGGTCGAAGCCACCCGTGGCCCCCAGGGTGGTCAGGCAGGCGCACACATTGCCGGTGGCGTCGAAGACCGGCGCCGCGAGCGCACTGATGCCCTTGAGCAGCGAGTCGTGGGCGACGGCCCAGCCCCGCGCCCGCACCTGCTGGCGCAACTGCTCGACCGGGCGGGTGCCATCAAGCTGCGAGCGCCTGTCTGCCGAGGCATCGGCCAGCTCCTGCTCGGCCATGTCGATCACCAGCCGGTCGCTGGAGAAACCCAGAAACACCCGGCCCGTGGCCGACCACAGCGTGGAAAGCACCGAGCCCGCGCGGATGTTCACCGTGACGGGCAGGGTGGGCTCTTCCATGCGCAGCACGGTGGCCCCCTTGTTGCCCATGACCGCCAGGAAGGCGGTGACCTCCAGCGCCTGGCGCAGCCGCTGCAGGGACGCCTCGCCCAGGCGGATGGGGTCGCACTGGCGCAAAGCCGCCAGGCCAATGGCAATCGACTCCTGGGCCAGGTAGTAGTGCTGGTTGACGGGAGACTGCTCGACAAAGCCCTGCTGGCACAGGCTGGCCAGGTAGCGATGCACCTTGGCAGGGCTCTCGTCCACCTCGGCGGCCGTGGCGGTCAGGCTGGCCGCACCGCCCAGGCGCGTCAGCGCCTTGAGGACGCTGAGCCCCATTTCGGCCGATTGGACGCGTTGCCGGCGGTCGGCCACCCGGGCCGTGGAGGGGGATGTGGTCATGGTGTTTTGGTCGAAAACCTAGGGTAAACGCTGCCCCAAGCTATTACGCATAGCGGAGTAACATCACGCAGATATTAATCCCCTGAGGTGCAGACATGTTGAAGAATCGTCGCTTGTTGGCTGGAATGCTCGCTCTGCCGGCCCTGCTGGCCTGGGCCGCCCCGGCCAGCGCGCAAACCTACCCGGCCAAGGCCATCCGTTGGCTGGTGCCGTACCCGGCGGGCGGCGGCTCCGATTTTCTCGCGCGCACGGTGGGCCAGCAGCTGTCGGCCCAGGTCGGCCAGCCGGTGCTGATCGACAATAAGCCCGGTGGCAACACGGCCATCGCCGCCGTGGAAACGGGCCGCGCCGCGCCCGACGGCTACACCATCCTGTCGGCCGACAACGGCACCATGGTGTTCAACCCGGCGCTGTACAGCAAGCTGACCTACAACCCCAGCAAGGACCTGCTGCCCGTGACGCTGATGGGCAAGTTCCCGATGATCCTGGTGGTCAACCCGGGCGCCGACTTCAAGGACGCCAAGGACTTCGTCGCCAAGGCCAAGGCCAAGCCCGGCGCCATGAGCTTCGGCTCGGCCGGCGCAGGCAGCCCGCACCACCTGGCGATGGAGCTGCTCAAGGTCGATGCCGGCCTGTTCATGACCCACATCCCCTACCGCGGCGCTGCGCCGGCGCTCACGGACCTGGCCGGCGGGCAGATCCCGGCCATGATGGTTGACCTGGCCGCCGGTGGCGCCTTCATCAAGGCCGGCAAGGTGCGCCCGCTGGCCGTGGCCAGTGCCAAGCGGCTGCCGCAGCTGCCCGATGTGCCAACCTTCGCCGAACTGGGCTTCAAGAACGTCGAGGCGTCCGCCCAGGTGGGCATCGTCGCGCCCGCAGGCACACCGGCGGATGTGGTGGCTGCACTGCAAAAGCAGGTGGCTGCGGCCATCAACCAGCCTGCGGTCAAGCAAAAGCTGGTGGACTTCGGCATCGAGCCCGTGGCCAGCACGCCGGCCCAGTATGCGGACCTGATCCGTACCGAGACGGAGCGGTGGCACAAGCTGATCAAGGCGCAGCGCATTACCCTGGACTGACGCCCCTGGCAAGATCCCAAGACCCCATGGCGCCTACTGATTTGCGCCGGGTCTGGTGCCATCGTGCCACTCCCCGTTACAGTTGAAAACTCATCAGTTCAACTCAATACCGGAGAGTTTCATGCTGTCACGCCGCCATTTCCTGGGTGCTGGGCTTGCCGCCCCTGCTTTTTACGCTGCGGGCTCGTTCGTGCCCGTGTGGGCGCAGAATGCGCCCAACTTCGGTACGCCCACCCTGCCCAACCCCGGCTTTCGGCGCATGAAGGTGGGCGATGTGGAGGTGGTGGCGCTGGTCGATGGCATCACGCGCCGCCCGCTGGGCGAGGAGTTCGTGAAAAACGCGCCGTTGGCCGAAGTGCGTGCGCTGCTCACCTCGCAGGGCCTGCCCACGGACTACATCGACGTGCCCTACACCCCCTTCCTGGTGGTGGCAGGCGGGCGCAAAATCCTGATCGACACGGGCCTGGGCGAGTTTGGCGGCCCCACCACCGGCAAGCTGCTCGACAGCCTGGCCGCTGCAGGCCTGAAGGCCGATGACATCGACACCGTGCTCATCAGCCACTACCACGGCGATCACATCAACGGCATTCGCAACAAGGCGGGCGCGCTGACCTTCCCCAAGGCCAAGGTGCTGGTGCCGGCCGCCGAGCATGCCTTCTGGATGGACGATGCCCGCATGGCGGCTGCCCCCGCGGGCATGAAGGGCGCCTTCGAGAACGTGCGCCGTACCTTCGCCACCATGCCGGCCGACACGCTGGTGCAGTTTGGCGCGGGCACCGAAGTGGCACCGGGCATCCAGTCCGTGGCGGCCTACGGGCACACGCCGGGCCACACCCTGTTCGAGCTCAAGTCCGCCGGCCAGAACTTCTTTTACGTGGCCGACCTGACCAATGTGCCGGCCCTGTTCGCCCGCAACCCCGACTGGGCCGTGACCTTCGACATGGATGCCGAGGCCGCGCGCAAGGTGCGGCGCGAGGTGTTCCAGCGCATCACCGCCAGCAATGCCATGCTGGGGGGCTTTCACTTCCCGTTCCCGGCTTTCGGGCGCATGGCGGCATCGGGCAATGGCTATGCCTTCCAGCCCGCAGCCTGAAGCGGTCGTTGGCCGGCGCACCGTGCTGGGCGCCGGGCTGGCGTTGACCACGCTGCAGGCCTGGGCCGCCCAGGACACCGAGGCCGAGGCCCTGCTGCGCAAGGGCGGGGTGGTGGCCGCGTTCCGCCATGCGCTGGCACCTGGCACCTTCGACCCACCGGGGTTTCGCCTGGGCGATTGCGGCACGCAGCGCAACCTCAGCGAAGAAGGGCGGGAGCAGGCACGGCGCACCGGCGTGTGGTTCAAGGAGCGCCAGCTGCAGCCGGCCAAGGTGCTTTCGAGCCCCTGGTGCCGCTGCATCGACAGTGCCACGCTGGCCTTTGCCGCGCCCCAGGTCTGGCCCGCGCTGGGTTCGCCGCGCGGCGCGCCGGAGACCACCGGTGCCGGCCACCTGCGCGAGCTACGCCAGGCGCTGGCGGCCGCGTCGGCGCGGGGCGCAAGCTTCGAGGCCTGGTTCACCCATATGTTCGTGCTGTCCGATCTGGCCAGCACCAACACCAGTTCGGGCGAGGCGCTGATCCTGCGCGCGGACCGCAGCGGCAAGACCGAGGTGCTGGCCCGCCTGCAAGTCTCTTAGCTACAGGTCTGCGAGTTGACGATGCGTTTCAACGCATCGGTATCCAGAATGCGCACATGGCGCTGCTTGACCTCGACAATGCCGTCCTCGGCGAACTTGGAGAAGGTGCGGCTCACGGTTTCGAGCTTGAGGCCCAGGTAGCTGCCGATTTCTTCGCGCGTCATGCGCAGCACCAGTTCGGACTGCGAGAACCCGCGCGCGTGCAGGCGCTGCACCAGATTGAGCAGAAAGGCGGCCAGGCGCTCTTCGGCGCGCATGCTGCCCAGCAGCAGCATCACGCCGTGCTCGCGCACGATCTCGCGGCTCATGATCTTGTGCACATGGTGCTGCAGGGCCGTGACCTCGCGCGAGAGCTCCTCGATGCGGTCGAACGGCATCACGCAGACCTCGGCATCTTCGAGCGCCACGGCGTCGCAGGTGTGGTGGTCGTTGACGATGCCGTCCAGGCCGATGATCTCGCCCGCCATCTGAAAGCCCGTCACCTGGTCGCGCCCGTCCTCGGTGGCCACGCAGGTCTTGAAGAAGCCGGTGCGGATGGCGTACAGCGAGGTGAACACCTCGCCGTTGTGGAACAGCGTGCCCCCGCGCTTGACCTTGCGCCGCACGGCCACGATCTCGTCGATGCGCGTGAGCTGCTCTTCGTTCAGGCCCACTGGCATGCACAGCTCACGCAGGTTGCAGTTGGAGCAGGCGACTTTGATGGTGAGCGGGTTCATGGGCACAGCAGCGGATTGGGGGTGCGAACGGATCGCATCCGGGGAGAGGAGCGTGGTGGTGGCTGACATGCATCAAATTGTGGGCCCTGCGACTCCGTGATCACTTGATCTGCGTCAAGGTCGGTGGGCAAAGGCTGCGGCACAGTCAGTACCCAACAAGGAACCGCTCCCCATGACCGCTGTGACGCCCGAACTTCTGAGCCGCTTCGACGTGCCTGGTCCCCGCTACACCTCTTACCCCACGGCTGACCGTTTCGTCGAGGCTTTCGGCGAAGACGAGTATGTGCTGGCCCTGGCCCAGCGCAAGGCGGGCACGCCGGGCAAGGCGTTGCCGCTGTCGCTGTATGTTCACATTCCGTTCTGCGAGTCGCTGTGCTACTACTGCGCCTGCAACAAGATCATCACCAAGCACCACGACCGGGGCGATGTGTACCTGCGCTACCTGGCGCGCGAGGTGGAGCTGCACACGGCCCACTGCGGTACGGGCCAGGTGGTGAGCCAGCTGCACCTGGGCGGGGGCACGCCCACCTTTCTGTCGGACGACAAGCTGCGCGAGCTGATGGCGGTGCTCAGGCGCAGCTTCACGTTTGCGCCGGGCGGCGAATACTCCATCGAGGTGGACCCGCGCACCGTGACCCCCGAGCGCCTGGCGGTGCTGGCCGAGTTGGGGTTCAACCGCCTGAGCTTTGGCGTGCAGGATTTTGATGCCGATGTGCAAAAGGCCGTGCACCGCGTGCAGCCGGCCGCGCAGGTGTTTGCGCTGGTGGAGGCGGCGCGCAGCCTTGGGTTTGACTCGGTCAACGTGGACCTGATCTATGGCCTGCCGCGGCAGACGCCTGAATCCTTCGACCGCACGCTGGAGCAGGTCAAGCAGCTGCGGCCCGACCGCATTGCGCTGTATGCCTATGCCCACCTGCCCGAGCGCTTCAAGCCTCAGCGGCGCATCGTGCCGGCCGAGCTGCCGGCGGCGCCTTCCAAGGTGGCCATGCTCTCGCGCTCGCTGCAGCAGTTCATGGACGCGGGCTATGTGTACGTGGGCATGGACCACTTCGCCCTGCCCACCGACGCGCTGGCCGTGGCCAAGCGCCAGGGGCGGCTGCACCGCAACTTCCAGGGCTACAGCACCCAGCCCGACTGCGACCTGATCGCCCTCGGAGTCTCGGCCATCGGCCGGGTGGGCGCCACCTACAGCCAGAACGCCAAGACCCTGGATGAGTACTACGACCTGCTGGACCAGGGCCGCCTGCCCGTGGTGCGCGGCCTGGCCCTGAACCGCGACGACCTGGTGCGCCGCGCCGTGATCATGGCGCTGATGTGCCAGGGCGAGTTGCTGTTCGAATCCATCGAGGCGGGCTGGCTCATCGACTTCCGGCGCACCTTTGCGTCCGAACTGGAGCAGCTCGCGGGCCTGCAGGCGCAGGGCCTGGTGAGCGTGACGGAGGAGGGGATCACCGTCTCGGCCATGGGCTGGTTCTTCGTGCGCGGCATCGCCATGGTGTTCGACCGCTACCTGCAGGCCGACCGCAACCGCGCCAGATTCTCCCGGATCATCTGACCATGCTGGCCACCCTGGGCTGGACCGCGCTGCTGATGGGCCTGGCCGGTGGCCCGCACTGCCTGGCCATGTGCGCGGCGCCGTGCGGGGCGCTGGTGGGGCAGGGTGGGGAACAACCCGTTCGCTGGGCCGGGCAGGGGGGCGCGGGGCTGGCCGAACCCGCACCATCGCTTGCGCTGGGCCGGCTGCTGGCCTTCCATGGCGGGCGGGTCGCCGGCTACGCTGGCCTGGGCGCGGCTGCTGCCCTGGCCATGGATAGCCTGGCCTGGCTGACCCAGCGCACCGCTGCGCTGCAGCCGGCCTGGACCTTTTTGCATCTGGCCATGATGGCCTGGGGCCTCTTGCTCCTGGTGCAGGCGCGCCAGCCGGCCTGGGTGGAAGGCCTGGGCCGCTCGGTGTGGCGGCGCGTGCAGCCCCTCACGGCGGGGGCGGGCGGCGTGGGTGCGGCCGGGCTGCTCTGGGCGCTGATGCCCTGCGGCCTGCTGTACTCGGCCCTGCTGGTGGCGGCGCTCAGCGGTGGGCCGGTGCAGGGGGGCGCCACCATGGCGCTGTTCGCCCTGGGCAGTGGCCTGTGGCTGGTGGGCGGGCCGTGGCTGTGGTCGCGCCTGCGCAGCCGCATCAACCAGGCCCGGGCAGACTGGGGCACGCGCGTGGCCGGGGGGCTGCTGTGCGCGGCGGCCGGCTGGGCGCTGTGGATGGACCTGGTCTACAAGCCTTCGCTGTGGTGCCGGTGAGACAGCCGGTCGGCCGCCAGCTGTTGTTTTGCGCGTCCTACGCAGTTGCACGGATCGCAGGGCCGCCTGATCGGTGCATTGCCAGGGCTCTGCGTCTGCAGGGGGGCGGCCTGGAGCGAAACGCGGCTTTGGCGCAACGCTCCGGTGCAGGGTTTTCCCCGGGGTGTCGTGCATTGCATCACCGAATTCGGGACAGTATCGCCATGGCTATGTCCTATGACATTGCAGGACAAGACAGGCCTTCAGAACTGGTGATAATGGTGTAACCAATGGTGGCAGCGATGCCGCCGTGCTTCCACCCGTACGCCCCGAAGTGAATTCTTCCATCCTCATCGACATCAGCCAGCTGCGCATCGGCATGTACATCCAGCTCGACCTGGGCTGGATGCACCATCCGTTTCCGGTGAGCAGTTTCCGGGTGGCGTCTGCCGAGCAGATCGCCACCTTGCGCGAACTGGGGCTGACGGAGGTGCGCTACGTCCCCAAGAAGAGCGATCCCGACCTGCGCGAGCTGGCCCTGCCCCCGGTGGGCAGCCCCCAGGAGGCGCCGCCCGCCGATGCTCCAGGCGCCGCGCGGGAGGCGACGGCCCCCGCTCCGCTGGCTGTGCCATCCGACCCCGCTGTGGACGAGGCCGCCGCCCGCCGGCGCCGGCTGCTGGAGGCGCAGAACCGTGCCCTGGCCCAGTGCAACCAGCGCTTTGGCGAGGCCACGCGCCGCTACGTGGCGCTGGAGAAGGTGGTCGTGGACCACCCTGAGCGCGCGCGTACCGAGGGTGAAGTGCTGGTGGCCGGCTGCGTCAGCGACCTGCTCAACAACGGCGATTCGGTGATCCGCCTGCTCTCCGAAGGCGTGGGCGAGCCCGGGGCGCTGCACCCCGTGAACGTGCTGGTCGTCAGCCTGCTGCTGGGCAAGGCCCTGGGCATGAAGGCCGAAGACCTGCAGGACCTGGGGGTGGCCGCCCTGATCCATGACGTGGGCAAGATGCGCCTGCCCGACGCATTCAAGAACGTACAGGCCCACATGCCCGCGCCCGACCGCGCCCGCTACGAGGGCCATGTGCGTGAATCCGTGGCGCTGGCGGGCCGTATGGGCCTGGGCAAGCCGGTGCTGCTGGCCATTGCGCAGCACCATGAAATGGTGGACGGCAGCGGTTTTCCGATGCGGCTCACGGCGGCAGACCTCTCGCGCCCCGGCCAGGTGCTGGCGCTGGTGAACCACTACGACCGCCTGTGCAGCCCCGGCAGCGGCATGGGCGGGCTGACCCCGCACGAAGCGCTGTCCGTCATCTTCGCCCAGCACAAGGCGCGCTTCGACGCCGTGGTGCTGGGGGCCTTCATCCGCATGATGGGGGTGTACCCGCCGGGCTCCATCGTGCAGCTGGTCAACGACCGCTACGCCATCGTGGCCTCGGTCAACTCCTCGCGGCCGCTGCGCCCCAAGGTCATCGTGCACGACCCGCGCGTGCCCAAGGACGAGGCGCCCATCCTGGACCTGGAGACGGTGCCCGAGCTCGGCATACGCCGCAGCCTCAAGCCCGCCCAGCTGCCGCGCGAGGCGCTCGACTACCTGTCGCCGCGCAAGCGCATCTGCTACTTCTTCGAGCGTGCCGTGGCCCCCGTCCCCGACGAGGGTGGAGCGTGATCCGGCCGCTGCCGCAGGCATGGATCGACGGTTTGCTGGAGGCGGTATGGCTCGTCGATGAAAAGACCCTGTACATCCTGGCCGCCAACCAGGCGGCCGAGCACCTGACGGGCCTGACCATCGCCGACATGCTGGGCACGCCGGTCACCCTGCTGGCGGCCACGCCGCAGGACCAGATCTTCTGGAGCCAGCCGGCCGCCGTGGTGGCCGACGGCATCCATTCGCACACCAGCGTGCTGCACGCCACCGGCATCCTGGTGGCGGTGGAGCGGCGCGTGACGCGCGTGCCCCGGCTCGAAGGCGGCACGGCCTTCCTCGTCACCATGGTGGACCGAAGCCACCAGCAGGCCACCGAGCGCGAGCTCGAAACCCTGTTGGCCGAGCTGCGTGCCACGCTCGATTCGGCCGCCGACGGCATGCTCGTGTGCGGCCTCGATGGGCGGGTGCGCGCCTTCAACCAGCGGCTGGCCCAGCTGTGGAACGTGCCGGCCCCGCTGCTGGTGCGCCGCGACGACGAGGCCTTGTTTGCCCACATGGCCGACCAGGTGGCCGACGTGCCCACCTATGTCGAGCGCCTGGCCGCCGTGGTGGCCGAGCCCATGCAGGAGAGCATCGACATCCTCGGGCTGCGCAACGGCATGAGCCTGGAGCGCCGCTCGGTGCCCCAGTTCAGCCAGGGGCGCGCCGTGGGGCGGGTGTATTCGTTTCGCGACATCACGCGCCAGAACGAGGTGCAGGCCAGCCTGCGCCTGGCGGCACGGGTGTTTGAGTCGAGCATGGACGCGATCTTCATCGCCGACAGCCACCACCGGCTGATGCGCATGAACCCCGGCTGCGAGCGCCTGGTGGGCAAGACCGCGCGCGCCTTCGAGGGCGCGGCCGCAGCCTCGCTGTTCGGTGGCGGGCCCGATGCCGACTTCATGGCCCAGGTCGAGGCCGGCTGGGCGCGCGAGGGCTTCTGGGAGGGCGAGCTGTGGCTGCCCCGCGAAAACGATGCCTACTGCGCCGTGCAGCTGTCCTGGGTGGCGCTGCGCGACGACGAGGACCGGCTGGTGCAGAGCATCGGCTTCATGCGCGACCTCACCTTGCAGCACGCCGCGCAAAAGCGCATCGAGGAGCTGGCCTACAGCGACGTGCTCACCGGCCTGCCCAACCGCCTGCTGCTGTCGCAGCGCGTGGACACCGCCATCCAGGGCGCGCGCCAGAGCGACACCGGCTTTGCCATTCTGTTCCTGGACCTCGACCGCTTCAAGATCATCAACGACTCGCTGGGCCACCCGTTCGGCGACCGCGTGCTGCAGCTGGTGGCCGAGCGCCTGCAGACCTGCCTGCGCCAGACCGACATGCTGTGCCGCCTGGGCGGCGACGAGTTCGTGATCTACCTGCACGGCGGCGATGCCGTGGTGGCCGAGAGCGTGGCGCGCCGCATCCTGGATGAGATGCTGCGCCCCTTCACGCTCGACAGCATGGGTTTTTCGATCCAGTGCAGCATCGGCATGGCGCTGTACCCGCAGGACGGCAGCTCGCTGGACGAGCTCATCAAGCAGGCCGACACGGCCATGTACCAGGTCAAGGAACGCGGCCGGGGCAGCTACGGCTTCTACCAGCCGCAGATGAACGCCAACCTGCTCTCGCGCATGAAGCTGGAGCACGCCATGCGCCAGGCCCTGGGCGAGCAGCGCATGGCCGTGCACTACCAGCCGCAGGTGAGCATGGAGACCGGTGCCATCACCGGCGCCGAGGCGCTGATCCGCTGGACCGACCCCGAGTTCGGCTCCGTCTCGCCCGGCATGTTCATCCCGCTGGCTGAAGAATCCGGTTACATCGTCACGCTGGGCGCCTGGGTCATGGAGCAGGCCGTGCGCGAGGCGGCGGCCTGGATCCACAGCGGCCACCCCATCGTGGTGTCGGTCAACGTCTCGGCGCTCGAATTCCGCCAGCCCGATTTCGTGGACCGGCTCACCCGCCTGCTGGCCGTGCACCAGTTGCCGCCCACACTGCTGGAGCTGGAGCTGACCGAAACCATTTTGCTGCAGGACGCCACCGAAATGGAGCAGCGCCTGCACGAACTGGCGGGCCTGGGCGTGAGCCTGGCCATCGACGACTTCGGCACCGGCTATTCGAGCCTGGCGTACCTCAAGAAGCTGCCCATTCACAAGCTCAAGATCGACCAGTCCTTCGTGCGCGGCCTGCCCGACGACGATGGCGACCGGGCCATCGTCAGCGCCATCATCAGCATGGGCCGCGCGATGCGCATCGAGGTGGTGGCCGAAGGGGTGGAGACCGAGGTGCAGCGCGCCGTGCTGCAGCAGATGCACTGCGACCACTACCAGGGTTTTCTGTGCGCGCCCGGCCTGCCGGCCGAAGACTTTCGGCGCCTGCTGGGCCGGCCAACGGTGGCACCGCCCGGTGTGCCAGCGCCGCAGCCCGTGACAGCAAAGCCCGCGCCAGAGCCTGGGGACTGAGCCCTCAGGGGCATTTGTCGTTGCAAAGAGCTGGGCGCCGATCTGCCAGCAGTGGTGCAAGCAATCGACCTTCTCAGCCCGCAAGCCTGCTTGCCAGGGGCGGGCGTTCGGCAAGTACGGTCCGCGTCGCTGCATCGGCTGGAAACAATGTCTCGATCCGCATCTCCTGCAACGTTACGTCTTGCGCCGTGCCTATGGTGGCAATGGTGGTGAAAAGATTGAGTTCGATGCTGTCTCGTTTCAAGTTCAATCCTGAGATCAGTGGCAGTGTCTCGACCGGCAGGCGCGGCTCGCCCAGAGCCTTGAGTACGGGATCGATCTCCATCAGCAGTTCGTCGTCGCGTTGCTCGCGCACATGCGCGCTGCCCAAATCGCGACGCAGGCGGCCCAGTACCTTGCGCTGCACTTCCTCCAGGTTCCGGATGAAGCCCCGCATGCCTTCGGGGCGCATGACCAGCTGCGCCATGTTGACGGGTGCTGCACACTTGCCGGCATCGGCGGTGAAGGTGGCCAGCACCCACCTTCCTGCTGCGTTCGCGTCGACCACGTCGTAACAGCGATTGACGATGAAGGTGGGATTGGGCTCCATGGCCTGAAGTACGAACTGCAGCGCGTCGCGCACGGGTCCGAGTGTGAGTCCGTCCATTGGCGTCTCGGTATAGAGCGGCGCGAAGCCGGCAGCAGCCAGCAGCTGGTTTCGCGCGCGCAGGGGCAGGTCCATGGCTTTCGTCAGCACCGCCACCATCTCGCGACTGGGGCGGGCCTTGCCGGTTTCCAGGTAGCTCACGTGGCGTGTGGAGACGCCCGCAGCCAACGCCAGATCCATCTGGCTTTGCCCGCGCATGGCACGCCATGATTTGAGTTGCGGGCCAAAATGCGATGCAGTCTTCATGGCTCCAAGAATAACGTTTCGTTTCGTGGCGGCAATAACCTGCGACGTTATCGACAGCCCAGGTAGCGGGCCTAAGAATGCACCCCATGCAAACTTATTTCCTCCACCCCAACGGCATCTCGGCGCAGGAGCGCGAGGTGCCCACGCCAGGCCCCAGCGACATTGTTGTGCGCGTCAAGGCCGCATCACTCAACAAGCGCGACTTGTTCATCCAGGCGGGCACGTACCCCATCGCCGCGAGGTCCGGCGTGGTGCCGCTATCGGACGGCGCGGGGGAGGTGGTAGCCGTGGGCGGGCATGTCAAACGCTTTTCTATCGGCGACCGCGTGGCGGGCAATTATTTCGCGCGCTGGAAGAGTGGTCCCATCGGCTACGACGTGTTTGACCAGCTGGGTTGCACGCTCGACGGCATGCTTGCCGAGTACACAGTACTGCATGAAGAGTGGGCCGTGCGCGTGCCCGCTCACTTGACATGGCTAGAGGCCGCCACGCTGCCTTGCGCCGGGGTTACGGCGTGGAACTGTGTCGCAGGCGCCGTACCCATTGTGGCGGGGCAGACGGTGCTCGTGTTGGGCTCGGGTGGCGTCTCGTTGTTCGCGCTGCAGCTGGCCAAGGCCATGGGTGCGCGGGTGCTCGCCACCACTTCCAGCGACGAGAAGGGCCATCGGCTCAAGGCACTGGGTGCGGATGCAGTCATCAACTACTGCCATGAGCCCGAGTGGGGCAAGGCGGTGCGCGCGGTCACCGGCGGCGCGGGGGTGGACTTGGTGGTGGAGACTTTCGGGGCTGACACCATTGAGCAGTCCATTCGTGCGGTGGGCCTGCATGGCCAGGTGATGCTGTTGATCGCGCGCGGCGTGCACAAGGCGAACATCGAGATCTCCTCGCAGGCCTACGGCGCCAGCATGGCCACCATCCGCCGCGTGTTCGTCGGCAATCGCGACAGCTTCGAGGCGATGAACCGGGCCCTCACGGAGCACCAGATACGGCCCGTCATCGACAGCGTATTCCCATTCGCGCAAGCCCAAGAGGCGTACCGCCACTTCGAGCGCGGCCAGTCGTTCGGCAAGGTCGTCATTTCCATGGAAGCCACCGGGAGAGATTCATGCAGCAGCCACTAGACAGTTTCATTGCCGAGTACCTGGCCATGTGGCACGAACCCGATGCCCCACGGCGGCGGGCGATCGTGGAGCGGCTGTGGGCACCCGGGGCCGAGAACATCACCCGCAATTTCACCGCCCGAGGCCTGGGCGAGATCGCCGCGCGTGTGGACAGGGCCCACATGGAGTGGGTGCACCAGCGCGACTTCATCTTTCGCTCCCGCGGCAATGCCGATAGCCACAACCACCTTGTCAAATTCCATTGGGAGATGCTGCCCCGCGTGGGAGGCCCAATTGAAGCGCGCGGGCTGGACCTGCTGGTACTGGACGAGGCAGGGCGGATCCGCTCGCTCTACCAGTTTGCAGAGCAGCTTGCCGCGTAGACCAGGCGCGGACCAAAGCCGCCGCAGAGGGCTCGAAGGAGGCGTTTTTGCGGGCCGCACGGCATCAATCGGCGCTGGCCCTCAGATACTTGAGAGGCCTTTGTAGAGCATGTACGCGGCCAGGCAGAACAGCAGGCTGGCGAATACGCGCTTGAGCTGCTTGACCGGCAGGTTGTGTGCAGCCTTGGCGCCCAGCGGTGCGGTGAGCACGCTGCACACCGCGATCACGGCCAGGCCGGGCAGCCAGATGTAGCCCAGCGAGGCGGGCGGCAGGTTCTGCACCGTCTGCCCGCTGACGGCATAGCCCACCACGTTGGCCAGCGCGATCGGAAAGCCCAGTGCGGCGCTGGTGGCCACGGCATTGTGGATGGCCACGTTGCACCAGGTCATGAAGGGCACGCTCACGAAGCCGCCGCCGGCACCCACCAGGCCCGACAGGAAACCGATCACCCCACCCGCGGCCAGTTGCCCGCCGGTGCCCGGCATCTGGCGCGTGGGCGCGGGCTTCTTGTCCAGCAGCATCTGGCTGGCCGAGAAGCTCACGAACAGCGCGAAGAAGATCGCCAGCGACGAGCCCTTGAGCAGCGCGAAGATGCCCAGGCTGGCCGCGAAGCCGCCGATCACGATGCCCGGCGCCAGGCGCTGGACGATGTCCCAGCGCACCGCACCGCGCTTGTGGTGCGCGCGCACGCTGGAGATGGAGGTGAAGACGATGGTGGCCATCGAGGTGGCGATGGCCATCTTCACTGCCAGGTCCGGCGCGACTTCGCGTGCGCCCAGGATGTAGGTCAGGAAGGGCACCATCAGCATGCCGCCGCCAATGCCCAGCAGCCCCGCGAGAAAGCCCGTGCACAGGCCGAGGACGCCGAGTTCAACGATCAGGAGGGGGTCGAGCATGGGGAGGTGGCAGATGGAAATGGAGGGGGCGGGAAGGTGCTGCAATGCGGCAGGAATTGTAGAGCGCGGGCTTGTCGGCTGCAGGCGGTCTGGCTACTTCGCCTTGCCCGGCCGCGCTCCATGGCGACGCAGCAGCGCCACCTTCGCGGGCTCCTGCCTCGTGAGCGCCACATCCAGCGGTGTTTCGCCGGCCTTGTTGGCCGCATTCGGGTTGGCGCCCAGCTTGAGCAGCTGCGCCATCACGTCCTGCATCTCCGGGTGCTCGGTGGCGGCATGCAATGGGGTGTTGCCGCCGTGGTCGCGGGCCTCGATTTTTGCGCCTGCTTGCACCAGCAGTTTCGCCATCTCCGGGTAGGCGGCCAAATGAAGCGGCGTGGTGCCTTCGCGGTTGGCCGCATTCACGTTGGCGCCGCGCGCGATCAGCAGGCGGGCCATGGCGGTGTGCTCTTCGCCGGCCACGCCGTGCAGCGGAGTAAAGCCTGCGGCGTCTCCCTGGTTCACGCTGGCTGGGTCGCGGGCCAGGAGCCGTTCCACCGCTGCGCGGTGATTGAACACGGCGGCGTCGTACAGCGTGGCTCGGTGCACTGACTTGGCGGCACCGGTCTGGGGCAGCACGGGCAACGCGATCATGGCAAGCACACAGCAGCAGACTGCCTGGCGTATGGTGAATCGGGCTTGCATGGATGGGGGTGGAAGACCTGGAGCGGTGGAACCGTTTGTTGGCAGGATGCAGGTGAATGCAGGGCCGAAAAAAATGGCTGCCGGATCGCTCCGGCAGCCATTTCGGGAATAGGTGTCTGCGGTATTGCTACCGGACCCTCATCCTGAACCGGGGGTTCAGGTGGGCGAGGGCAGCCAGGTGTTGGGTTCATCTGACGCGAGATGATCACGCTCCCCTGGCGATGTACCAAGCCCGTGCTCGTTGAGCATTGGTTCAAGGAAATATAAGACCCGGCGGCACCGCAGACACCTTTATTGTAGGCGCTGAAAATGCCCTTTGCAGCCGTTAGGCGATGTAAAGAAAATCTCCAGAATGTGTGCCGCTGATAGCGTGCGGCGCGGCGCTTTCTGGCCCTACAGCAGCCGACCGTCTTCGCCCAGGGCCTGGTCCAGGCGCTGCACCAGGCTTTGCAGGCGCAGGGCCTCGTCCGCATCGGGTGGCAGCAGCGATTCCTGCACGCCGCTGGCGCTGCGCTGCGGCGGGGGCGCCGGCATGTCGTCGCCCATCGCCATGGGGGTGGCCATGGGCACGGGGTGGGGGTGGTCGGCCGCCTCGGCGAGGTCGGCGGCTTCGCGGTCGGCGATCTCGAAGGCGAGGTTCAGTGCGGCCAGCACCGCGATGCGTTCACGGGCACGCACCTTGCCGGCATCGCGGATGCGCGTCATGGCGGTGTCCACGCGCTCCACGGCGTCGAGCAGCCGGCTCTCGTGCCCCTCGGGGCAACTGAGCAGGTAGCTTTGCTGCAGGATCTGCACCTCGATTTGCTTCATGCGGCGTCTTTCGCGGGAGGGGCCTGGGGCAGGCGCTCGAGCAGGGCGTCCACGCGCGAGCGCGCTGCGCTCAGGCGGGATTTGAGGGAGTCGCGCTCCTGGGTGAGTGCGGCCACCTGCTCGGACAGCAGGGCGTTGGTGCGCTGCAGTTCGGCGTGGCGCACCAGCAGGCGCTCCACGCGCTCGGCGATCTGGTCAGTGGTCGATGGTGTTGTTGCCATACAGCCACCGATTGTAGGACGGCGGGTTGTAAACGGTCGTAAAATCACCGGGTTGGTGCTCGCGGTGTGGTTCACATGCTGCAGTTCAACGGGAAGCAGGGAGGTGGCGCCACGCATGGCGCGCCGAGCCTGCGCTGCCCCCGCAACGGTCAGCGGACGAAGCCTTCGGGCTTCTCTCTCCAACCACATGCCACTGGGTGCCTTGAACAAGCACCTGGGAAGGCGTTGGGGAGTGTTCCGCCAGCCCGGATACCGGCCAACACGGTGGTTGCATGCGCCCTGGATTGCAGGGCGCGCGCAGCCGTATCACCCATTTCGCTGGCGGGAGGCCGGCACGGGTTTGTTTGCTGACGATTCGCCCCATGAAAATCCGTACCCCCCGTGCGTGCCTTGCTGCGTCCATCGCCAAGCCCGTGTGCCTGCGTCCCGCCCTGGTGGCGTTGGCTGTGCTCGGTGCCTGCGCCGCCCAGGCCCAGCAGGCCGGTGCCAATGGCGCTGTGCTGCTGGCGCAGAATCTGCGCGCGCCTTCGCTGAGCGAAACTGTGGTGACCGCCACGCGCACGCCGCAGCCCCTGTCCGACCTGGTGGCCGACGTGACCGTGATCGACCGCCAGACCATCGAGACCAGCGGCGCCACGGGCCTGGCCGACGTGCTGGCGCGTGTGCCCGGCATCGAGATCTCGCGCAACGGCGGGCCCGGCACCACCACCGGCGTGTTCCTGCGCGGCGCGGAGTCGCGCTTCACGGCCGTCTACATCGACGGTGTGCGCATGGACTCGCAGTCCACCGGCGGCGCGGCGTGGGAGTCGATCCCGCTGGCGCAGATCGACCGCATCGAAGTGCTGCGCGGCCCGGCCGGCGCGGTGTATGGCTCCGACGCCATGGGCGGCGTGGTGCAGATCTTCACCAAGCGCGGCGAGCAGGGCGTGGCGCCCTACGTGGGCATCGGTTTTGGCAACCACGGCACACGCAAGGCCGAGGCCGGCGTGAGCGGCGCCAGCGGCACCATCGACTACGCCTTCGGCATCGCACGCGAGGAGAGCAAGGGCTTCAACGCCCGTACCATCGCCACGCAGAACCCCGACCGCGACGGCTATGAATCCACCTCGGTCAGCGCCCGCGTGGGCCTGCAGGTCAACGCCACGCACCGGCTTGAAGCCACGCTGCTCGCCAACGACCTGGACAGTGGCTACGACAGCGGCCTGGGCAAGGACGACCGCAACCAACACCAGCTGCACGCCCTGGGCCTGAACTGGCAGGCGCAGTGGACCCCGCAGTACAAGACGCGCGTGCAGATCACCGACTCGCGCGACGAGTACCAGACCACGCCCGCCTTCTACCTGACCGAGACGCGGCTGCGCGGCTACCTGTTCCAGAACGAATGGCGCCAGGGCCCGCACCTGGTGACGGCCGCGCTGGAGCGCCGCGAGGACCGCCTGGACAATGCCCCCATCGACCGCAAGCGCTCGCAGGATGCGCTGGCCCTGGGCTATGGCTACACCGCCGGTGCCCACACGCTGCAGGCCAATGTGCGCCACGACTCGGACAGCGAGTTCGGCGGCAAGGGCACGGGCAGCCTGGCCTATGGCTACACCTTTGCCCCGCAGTGGCGCGCCACTGCCTCGGTGGGCACGGCCTTTCGCGCACCCACGCTGTACCACCGCTTCAGCGAGTACGGCACGGGCAGCCTGAACCCCGAGAGCAGCCGCAATGCCGAGCTGGGCCTGCGCTGGGCGCAGGCTTCGAGCAGTTTCTCGGTAACCGCCTACCGCAACCGCGTGCAGGACCTGATCGTCTTCGGCCCCGCCGGGCGCTGCCCCTCCACGCAGGGCTGCTATGCGAACGTGGCGCGCGCCGAATACAAGGGCGTGACCTTCGCGGGCTCCTACCGCCTGGGCAGCGTGCAGCTGCGCGGCTCGCTGGACCTGCAGAACCCGCGCGACCTCGATACCGGCAAGATGCTGGCGCGCCGCGCCAAGCGCCACGGCACCCTGGGCGCCGACACGCAGCTGGCCGGCTGGACCGTGGGCGCCGAAGTGCAGGCCTCGGGCCGCCGTTTCGACACCGTGGCCAACACCTTCGTGCTGGGCGGCTACAGCCTGTTCAACCTGTATGCCAGCACGCGCATCGCACGCGACTTCACGCTGACCGCGCGCCTTGACAACGCAGCCGACAAGACCTACGAGCTGGCCCGCACCTACGCCACCCCGGGCCGCACGGTCTATGTGGGCGTGAAGTGGGCGCCGCTCTAAGCACAAAGACAACGAGAGAGAGCAGGGAAGGGAAGCAAGAAGAATGGTCACCCCGGCACGCTGTCCGGCGATATTGATCGCCGCCCCGGCATCCGGCCAGGGCAAGACCACCGTCACCGCGGCCCTGGCGCGCCTGCATGCGCGCCAGGGCCGGCGGGTGCGGGTGTTCAAGTGCGGCCCCGATTTCCTCGACCCGCATTGGCACCAGCTCGCCAGCGGTGCGCCGGTGCACCAGCTCGACCTGTGGATGAACGGCGAGGCCGATTGCGCGCAGCGCCTGCATGCTGCAGCGTCGGAGAGTGACCTGGTCCTCATCGAAGGCGTGATGGGCCTCTTTGACGGTACGCCGAGTGCGGCCGACCTCGCGCAGCACTTTGGCGTACCTGTGCTCGCGGTGATCGATGCCGCCGCCATGGCCGGCACCTTCGGTGCACTGGCCTTTGGCCTGCGCCACTACCGCGCGGGCCTGCCCTGGGCCGGCGTGCTGGCCAACCGCGTGGGGTCAGAGCGCCATGCCCAGATGCTGCGCGACGGCTTGCAGGACGCGGATGACTGGATGGGCGCGCTGATGCGTGTGGCGCCCGGTGACGTCGCCACCAAGGCCTCGGCACCGCTGCTGCCCGAGCGCCACCTGGGCCTGGTGGTGGCGCATGAGCTGCACGATGCCATGCAGCGCCTGGATGCGGCGGCCGACGCGCTGGCCGCCACGCCGCTCGGGCAGATGGGCCTGGACGATCTGCAGCGCTGGGCGGTGGATTTTCCGCCACCCGCAGCGACGCCTGTGGCACCGCTGCTCGCCGGCCGCACCGTGGCCGTGGGGCGCGACGAGGCCTTCTGCTTCATCTACGCGGCCAACCTGCAGTGCCTGGCGCAGATGGGCGCCCAGGTGGTGTTCTTCTCGCCGCTGCACGATGCCGCGCTGCCCGCCTGCGATGCCGTATGGCTGCCCGGCGGCTACCCCGAGCTGCATGCCGCCACCATCGCAGCCAATACCGCCATGCAGGCCAGCCTGCGTGCCCATGTGGCTGCGGCCAAGCCCGTGTGGGCAGAATGCGGGGGCATGATGGCCCTGTTCGAATCGATCACTTTGGCCGATGGCGCGCAGCAGCCGCTATGGGGCCTGCTGCCCGGCCGCGTGGCCATGCAAAAGCGCCTAGCTGCCTTGGGCCCGCAGCACCTCACGGTGGCGGGGCACACGCTGCGCGGCCATACCTTCCATTACTCCACTGCGCAGAGCTCGGCGCCCGTGGTGGGCCGCACGGCGCGCCCGCAGGCGCTGCCTGCGCCCGATGCCGGCGAGGCGCTGTACCGCCAGGGCAGCATTCACGCGAGCTACTTCCATGCCTGGTTCGCATCCGCTCCCGCTGCGGTGGCGCACCTGCTGGGCGGGGAGGGCGTGCCCGCATGAGCCAGCCATCCACCATCACCACCGAATTCATCCTCGGCGGCCAGAAGAGCGGCAAGTCGCGCCGCGCCGAGCTGATCGCGCGCGACTGGCTGGCCTGCTCGCCCGCGCACCGTGCCGTGCTGGTCGCCACGGCCCAGCCCTGGGACGAGGAGATGCGCCAGCGCATCGCCCGCCACCAGCGCGACCGCGCAGAGCGCGTGCCCGGCCTCGCCACTCTGGAAGAACCGCGCGACCTGGCTGGCGCATTGCGCCAGCTCGGCAGTGCCGACACGCTGGTGGTGGTCGACTGCCTGACCCTGTGGCTCACCAACTGGACCATGCCGGCGGGCGCCGAGACCATGGGCCGTGAGGACCGCGACGCCCTGGACAGCGACTGGGCTGCCCAGCGCCAGCACTTCTTCACCGCATTGCAGCAAGCCCCTGGCCCCGTTGTTCTGGTGGGCAACGAAATCGGCCTGGGGGTCATCCCCCTGGGGCGCGAGGTGCGCGCCTTCGTCGATGCGCTGGGCGCGCTCAACCAGCAGGTGGCCGAGGTGTGCCCGCGCGTGACCCTGATGGCCGCCGGGCTGCCATTGGCCTTGAAGGAGCCGCGCGGATGACCCCGACCCCCGTGCGCCGCATCCTCTGGGTGATTGCCATCATCGTGGTGCTGGGCCTGCTCATGGCGGGGCTGGCGCAGGCGCAGCCTGTGCAGGTGACGGACGACCGCGGCCGCGTGGTGTCGCTACCCCAGCCGCCGCAGCGCATCGTGACGCTGCTGCCCTCGCTGACCGAGAGCGTCTGCGAGCTCGACCAGTGCCACCGGCTGGTGGGGGTGGACCGCTATTCCAACTGGCCCGAGTCGGTGAACAGGCTGCCCAAGCTGGGCGGCGGGATCGATCCGAGCATCGAGGCCATCGTCGCCGTCAAACCCGACGTGGTGCTGCTGGCCATGAGCTCGCGCGCCAGCGAGCGCCTGGAGGCCCTGGGCCTGAAGGTCGTGGTGCTGGAGCCCAAGACCCATGCCGACGTGCGCCGTGTGCTCGGCGTGGTGGGCCAGGTGCTGGGTGTACCGAAGGCCGAGGGCGCCGACCGGCTGTGGCGCGTGATCGACGCGGCCGTGCAGGCGGCCGCCCAGTCGCTGCCGCCCAAGGCGCGTGGCACGCGCGTGTACTTCGAGGTGAGCCGCGGGCCGTATGCGGCCAGTGAGTCCTCCTTCATCGGCGAGACACTGACCCGCCTGGGCGCGCGCAACGTGGTGCCCGCATCGCTCGGCCCCTTCCCCCGGTTGAACCCCGAGTACGTGGTGCGCGCCAACCCCGACGTGATCATGATCGGCAACCGCAGCATGCAGGCCATGGTGCCGTACCCCGGCTGGGCCAGCATGCGCGCCATCCGCGATGACCGCATCTGCGTGTTCGGCCCCGGCGACTCCGATGTGGTGGTGCGTCCCGGCCCGCGCATGGCCGAGGCCGCGCGCATCATGGCGCGCTGCCTGACCGAAAAGGCGCGATGACTGCTGCTGAAAAAACCTTCCTGATCCCCTCGGCTGCGGGCCGGCGCCGCGCCGCCTGGTGCGCGCTGTGGCTGCTGCTGGCCAGCCTGGTCCTGCTGGTGCTGGGCATCGCGGTGGGCAGCACGGGGCTGGAGAGCCTGGTGCACATGGGCGACGACCCGGTGGCTCGCCAGATCGTGTGGGACATCCGCCTGCCGCGCACCCTGGGTGCCTGGCTCGCCGGTGCGCTGCTGGGCCTGGCCGGCGCGGTGGCGCAGGGCCTGTTCCGCAACCCGCTGGCCGATCCGTACCTGCTGGGCAGCGCCTCGGGCGCGGCCCTGGGCGGCGCGGTGGCCATGGCCATGTTCGGCGTGTCGCCCGTGGCCGCGCAGTGGATGGCGCGTATCGGCATCACCGGCATGGCCTTTCTCGGTGCTGCCGGGGCCGTGGTGCTCACGCTGGTGCTGGCCAAGGGTGTGCAGCACACGCTGCGCCTGCTGCTGGCCGGCGTCATCGTGGGCGTGGTGCTGGGCGCCCTGCGCGACCTGGTGGAGCTGGCCTCGCCCGACATCCTGCAGGCCATGCAGGCCTTCATCCTGGGCAGCACGGCCTTTGTCGGCTGGATCGCCTGCGCGCTGATGGGCGCAGCCTGGGCGCTGTGCGCGCTGCTGGCCTGGGTGCTGGCGCGCGCGCTCGACGGCCTCACGCTGGGCGAATCCACCGCCGCCAGCCTGGGCCTGCCGCTCGGGCCCATGCGTGCCGGCCTGGTGGCCGCCATGGCGCTGGCCACCGGCACCGCCGTGGCGCAGACCGGGCTGATCGCTTTTGTCGGCCTGGCCGCGCCACACCTGGTGCGCTCCATGGTGCGCGTCACGCACGAGCGGCACATCCTCTTGTCGAGCCTGATGGGCGCGGTGCTGCTGCTGGCTGCCGACATCCTGGCGCGCTGGATGCTGGCGCCGCAGGAGCTGCCTGTGGGCGTGCTCACCGCGGCGCTGGGCGGCACCTACCTGCTGTGGCTGATGCACCGGCGCACCGCGCACGGGGGCGGCCTGTGAGGGGCATCGCACTCAGCGCCCACCAGATCACCGCACGTGTTGGCGGGGCCCAGGTGCTGCACGGCATCGACCTGCACCTGCCCGAGGGCCGCTGGACGAGCATCGTCGGGCCCAACGGCGCGGGCAAGTCCACCTTGCTCAAGGTGCTGGCCGGCCTGTTGCCGCGCGGCCATGTCGATGGCCAGGTGGCACTGCTCGGCCGCATGCTCAGCCAGGTGCCGGCCCGTGAGCGCGCCCGCCAGCTGTCATGGCTGGGCCAGAACGAGGGCTCGGCCGACGATCTGACGAGCTACGACGTGGCCATGCTCGGCCGCCTGCCGCACCAGCCCTGGCTGGCCCCGCCGTCGCCCGCCGACCATGCCGCCGTGGAGCAGGCCCTGCGCACGACCCAGGCCTGGGACTGGCGCGACCGCCCCCTGTCGCAGCTCTCAGGCGGCGAGCGCCAGCGCGTTCTGCTGGCCCGCGCCTTGGCCGTGCAGGCCCAGGTGCTGCTGATGGACGAACCCCTGGCCAACCTCGACCCGCCGCACCAGACCGACTGGCTGCACACCGTGCGTGCCCTGGTCGCTGCCGGCAACACAGTGGTCAGCGTGCTGCATGAGGTGTCGCTGGCCCTGCAGGCCGACGATCTGGTGGTGATGGCCCAGGGCCGCATCACCCACCAGGGGGGTTGTGATGAGCCTGTCACCCACCGCGCGCTGGAAGCCGTTTTCGACAACCGCATCGCGGTGCACGCGCTGCTGGGGCAGTGGGTGGCCTTGCCGCGCTGATCGCTGTTTTTTGTTTTCTCTCTTTCATTTGTTTTAACCAAGGAGCCGTGCCATGCACATCGAACCCGGGCTGGTGGATACCACCAAGATCTTCCTGAGCTATGCCACGGGCGCCACGGCGCTGCTGTACGCCGGCAAGCTGGCGCTCGACATGGTGAAGAAAGAGGGCCCCGTGGCCCTGCTGGCACGCTCGGTCTTCACAATCGCGCTGGTGTTTGCGTTCTTCGAGTTGCTGCCGCACCACCCGGTGGGGGTGTCCGAGGTGCATCTGATCCTGGGCACCACCTTGCTGCTGCTGTTCGGCGCTGCGCCGGCGGCCATCGGCTTGGCGGGCGGGTTGTTGATCCAGAGCGTGTTCTTTGCGCAGCAGGATCTGCCGCAGTACGGGATGAATGTCACCACCTTGCTGGTGCCGTTGTTCGCGACGGCGGCGATTGCCAAGCGCATCGTGCCGGAAAGCATGGCGTATGTGGACATGACGTATGCGCAGACGTTCAAGTTGTCGGTGGCGTACCAGGGGGGGATCGTGATGTGGGTGGCTTTCTGGGCGATCTACGGTGCGGGTGTTGGCTCTGCGAATCTGGAGAGCATTGCGACGTTCGGGGCTGCTTACATGACGGTGGTGTTGCTGGAGCCTTTGGTGGATCTGGGCGTGTTGGCGGCTGCCAAGGCGTTGCGTCGGCTGGAAGGTTCTTCTTTCGTTGAGCGGCGGTTGCACCAGGCGGCTTGAGTTTTCTTGTGGTTGGTTCTGTTTCTTTGCTAGGGGCGCAGGCCGGGTCTCAGCCTGGCGGCTGCAGGTCATTCGATGGGCTGGTCGCTCTGGTGACGGAGTGTCTGTGCCTGGCGCGGGAGCCGGGATGTGCGCCCGGCGGCGCAGTAACTTTCTTTTGCGTCGCCAAAAGAAAGTCACCAAAGAAAAGGCGACCCCACAGCCCGTGTCCCCGCTCGCCCGATGGGCGAACGGGGCAACCTGCGATGCTCGGGCCTGGGGTGGTGCCGCAGAACTCGCTGCGTTCGGCCTGCGGCCAAACTTCGCTCAAACAGCTGCGGCGAGCTAGTTCACGAAGTGCGTGTGTCCTGCGGCACACGCACCCACCCCAGGCCCTGCGCTTCTCGGCACGGTCAGAAGGGGGTGGGAACGGGCTCCACTCGGGCCATTGCTTCGCTCGGCCCGAACTGCCTCGCTGCGCTCGGCCTGGGCAGGGCGGCGGCGCCCCAACCGTCGGCAGCGCGCAGCGCGTAACCGACACCCGGCGCAGCTGCGCAAGCAGCAGCCGTGCGGTACCCGCTCCCAACCCCTGCTGGCTGCGCCGAGAAGCGCAGGAGCTGGGGTGGGTGCATGTGCCGAAGGACACATGCACTTCGTGGTCTAGCTCGTCGATGCTGTCTGAGCGGAGTTCGAAGAACGCAGCGAGTTCATCGACGCCCACCCCAGATCCGAGCATCGCAGGTTGCCCCCGTTCGCCCGATAGGGCGAACGGGGGTCGCAGACTGGGGGTCGCCTTCTCTTTGGTGACTTTCTCTTGGCGAAGCAAGAGAAAGTTACTGCGCTGCCGGGCGCACACCCCGGCCTCCGCCCTCGGCAAAACAACAAGAGCAACCACTGCCCCAGGGCGATGAGCAACCAAAAAACGGCACACATGCAAATCGAATCCCCCCCCATCCTCCGCGACACCCCCAAACCCCAAGGCGAACGCCGAGGACTGGTCCTCGTCCACACCGGCACCGGCAAAGGCAAGAGCACCGCCGCCTTCGGCCTGGCCATCCGAGCCCACGGCCGAGGCAAGACCGTCAAGATCTACCAGTTCATGAAAGTGCCGACTGCCCGCTTCGGCGAGCACCGCCTGTTCGAACAACTGGGCATGCCCATTGAAGGCCTCGGCGACGGCTTCAGCTGGAAGAGCCGCGACCTGGACCACTCCGCGCAACTGGCCCTGGACGGCTGGGCCAAGGCCGAGGCCACCGTCCGCGCGGGCGAGCACTTCATGGTCGTGCTAGACGAAATCATGTACCCGCTGCGCTACGGCTGGATCCCGCTCGAATCCATCCTGGCCTGCCTGCGCGAGCGCCCGCCGCACGTACACGTGGTGCTCACCGGCCGCAACGCGCCGGCCGAGCTGATCGAGCTGGCCGACACCGTGACCGAGATGACGCTCATCAAGCACCACTTCAAGGCCGGCGTGCCTGCTCAGCGGGGAATCGAGGACTGATGAATCCCTCCTTGTCTTTGCCGCTGGCCCGCACGCGCCTGCACCCCACGGTGCCCGCGCTGGCCGTGCTCGGCCTGCTGGGCGGCCTCGCCGCGCCGCTGGCACAGGCACAACAACAGCACCGCATCGTCACGCTGTCCCCTTCGCTCACCGAGGCCGTCTGCGCCCTGGGCCACTGTGCCGAGCTGGTGGGCACCGACCGCTATTCGAGCTGGCCCGGCACCGTGGCCAAGCTGCCCAAGGTGGGCGGCCTGCAGGACGCGCAGATCGAGCGCATCGTGGCCCTTCGGCCCGACATGGTGCTGCTGGGCCCGCGCAGTCGGGCGGGGGACCGCCTCTCGGCCCTGGGCGTGCCGGTGCAGGTGTTCGATGCGCGCACGCATGCCGACCTCAAGCGCATGCTGATCAGCGTGGGCCAGTCGCTCGGCGAATCGGCACGCGCGGCCGAGCTGGTGGCGCGCATCGAGCGCGAGCTCGACGCTGCGGCGCG
The DNA here is from genome assembly GCF_964253575.1 of Acidovorax sp. LjRoot118. Classification (NCBI taxonomy): domain Bacteria; kingdom Pseudomonadati; phylum Pseudomonadota; class Betaproteobacteria; order Burkholderiales; family Comamonadaceae; genus Acidovorax; species Acidovorax sp. LjRoot118. The sequence continues at coordinate 3,903,687 of NZ_CAXURB020000001.1, read as the reverse complement.
CCGCGTGCCGGCCCACCTGCGCGGGCGCAGTGTCTACGTCGAGGTGGGTGTGGGCCCCACGGCCGCCAGCGCGGCCAGCTTCATCGGCGAGACCGTGGCGCGCCTGGGCCTGGTGAACATCGTGCCCGGCGACATGGGCCTCTTCCCGCGCGTCAACTCCGAAATGGTGGTGCGCCGTGGGCCGGACCTGGTCATCGGCCCAGAGACCACCCTCTTCAACGTGGCCGACCGGCCCGGCTGGTCCGGCATGCAGGCGCTGCGCCAGCACCAGGTCTGCCAGCTCGACGCCGACCGCATGGACCTGCTTTCGCGCCCCGGGCCGCGCCTGGGCGAGGCAGCGCACATGCTGGTCGATTGCCTTCTTGGATTACCGCAAGTTCTGCGTTGAATTCGCACCACCTCACTTCCCCATTTTCTGACTGGAGACTCCTTCCATGCAAGTCCACAAGATTCCCGCCACCATCGTCACCGGCTTTCTGGGCAGCGGCAAGACCACACTGCTGCGCCACCTGCTGACCAACGCGCAAGGCAAGCGCATCGCCGTCATCGTCAACGAGTTCGGCGAACTGGGCATCGACGGCGAGCTGCTGCGCAGCTGCGGCATCGGCTGCGACGAGAACGGCGTGGAGAACGGCCAGCTGTTCGAGCTGGCCAACGGCTGCCTGTGCTGCACCGTGCAGGAAGAGTTCGCGCCCGTGATGGAGCTGCTGGCCGCGCGCCGTGACCAGATCGACCACCTGGTCATCGAGACCTCGGGCCTGGCGCTGCCCAAGCCGCTGGTGCAGGCCTTCCAGTGGCCCGCGCTGCGCAACGTGTTCACGGTGGACTCGGTGATCACCGTGGTCGATGCGCCCGCCGTGGCCGCCGGCCAGTTCGCTGACGACCCGGTGGCCGTGGACGCCCAGCGCCGCGCCGACGAGAACCTGGACCACGAATCGCCCCTGCACGAGCTGTTCGAGGACCAACTGGCGACGGCCGACCTGGTGGTGCTGCACAAGACCGATGGCCTGACCGCCGAGGACCTGGCGCGTGTGGAAGCCATCGTGCGTGGCGAGACCCTGCCGGGCGTGAAGTTCGTGCACGCCCAGCATGGCCGCATCGACCCCAGCGTGCTGCTGGGCCTGGGCCATGCGGTGGAGGACGTGATCGACGCGCGCAAGACCCACCATGACGAGGAAGAGGACCACGACCACGACGAGTTCGAGTCGGTGCACGTCACGCTTGATGTAGCCGACCGCGGTCGCCTGCTGGAGGCCCTGGTCGCCCTGGTCCAGCGCCACGAGATCTACCGCATCAAGGGCTTTGTGGCCCTGCCGGGCGCGGCCATGCGCCTGGTGGTGCAGGGCGTGGGCCAGCGCTTCGACAGCCATTTCGACCGCGCCTGGCGCGAGGGCGACCTGCGCACCACGCGCCTGGTGGTGATCGGCGACCACCTGGATGCCGCCGCCCTGCAGGCCGAGCTGCAATCGGCACTCGCCGAATCCGCCACCACCACCGCCTGAGGCCGCCCGCATGCATCTGCTTTCCACGCGACCGGGTGGCTACGTCGAGGACGGGGGCCAGGGCCTGGTGCGCGTGGAGCAGACGCCCGGCGACATCGTCATCCTGAGCGCGGCCGACACCACGCTGTCACTGCTGTCCGACGCTGCAGCCAGCCTGGGGGATGATTTCCCCCGCGTGCGCCTGGCCAACCTGATGTGGCTGCGCCAGCCGGCCTCCACCGACATGTACGTGGACGACGTGCTGCGCCATGCGCGCGTGGTCGTCATCGACCACCTGGGCAGCCCGAGCGACTGGGCCTATGTGGTCGAACAGGCGATGTCGCTGGCCGGCAAGCGCGGCCAGTGGCTGGCGCTGTTCTCGGGCGACAACGTCGAAGACCCCCAGCTCTTGATGCGCAGCACCGCCTCCCCCGAGGACTGCCACCAACTGTGGCGCTGCCTGCGCGAGGGCGGGCGCGACAACGCGCTGGCCTTCTTCGCGCTGATCGGCCATGCGGCCTTCGGCAGGGGGCCGCGTCCACCTCCGCCCCGGCCGCTGCCGCCGGTGATGGCCTACACACCGGCTGCGGCTGCGCCCTGGGTACCGGGTGCGCCGGTGGCGATGCTGGTGTTCTACCGTGCCCACCTGCAGTCGGGCAACACGGCGGTGTTCGATGCCATGCAGGCAGCGCTGGCGCAGGCGGGGCTCAACACCCTGGCCGTGGCCGTCGATTCGCTCAAGAACCCCGAGAGCCTGGCCGCGCTGCAGTGCATGGCCGCAGAGCAGGGCGTGGGCGTGGTGCTCAACGCCACGAGCTTTGCCGTGGCCTCCATCGACGGCCGTGACGACGAGGACGCGTCAGCGGTCGCCCTCGCCGGCGATGCACCGGTGCTGCAGCTCATCACCGCCGGCTGCTCGCAAGAGCAGTGGCAGGCCGACCCGCATGGCCTGGCGCCGCGCGACCTGGCCATGCAGGTGGTGCTGCCCGAGGTCGACGGGCGCATCGGCGCACGCGCCATCAGCTTCAAGGGCCTGGCCTGGCGCTGCGAGCGCACCGAGGTCGACGTGGTGCGCTACCAGCCCGAACCCGAGCGCATCGCCTTCGTGGCCGAGCTGGCGCGCCGCTGGTGCGTGCTGCGCAGCAAGCCGCATGTGGGCAAGCGTGTGGCGCTCATCCTGGCCAACTACCCCAACGACGATGCGCGCCTGGCCAACGGCGTGGGCCTGGATACACCGGCTTCCACCGTGCTCATCCTGCAGGCGCTGCGCGATGCCGGCTACACCACGGGCGAGCTGCCCGAGGGCGGCGATGCGCTGATCGCGCAGCTGGTGGAGGGCGTGACCAACAACCTCGATGCCAATGCCGACCGCCCTGCGGGCCAGAGCCTGGCCATGGCCGACTACCTGGCCGACTTCGGCGCCCTGCCGCAGGCCAGCCAGGACGCGGTGAACGCCCTGTGGGGCCCGCCCGGCGCAGACCCCATCGTGCGCAGCGGCCGCTTCATGGTGCCGGGAATTCGCCTGGGCAACGTCTTCGTGGGCATACAGCCTGCGCGTGGCCGCGACCTGGACCTGGTGGCCACCTACCACGATGCCGACCTGGTGCCCACGCACGGCTACCTGGCTTTCTACTTCTGGCTGCGCCGCGTGTTCGCGGTGGATGCCGTGGTGCACGTGGGCAAGCACGGCAATCTCGAATGGCTACCGGGCAAGAGCGTGGCGCTGGGCGCCGCCTGCTGGCCCGATGCCATCCTGGGCCCTCTGCCCCACCTGTACCCCTTCATCGTCAACGACCCGGGCGAGGGCAGCCAGGCCAAGCGGCGCACGCAGGCCGTCATCATCGACCACCTGATGCCCGCGCTCACGCGCGCCGAAACCTACGGCCCGCTGCAGCAGCTTGAGCGGGCGATGGACGAATACTACGAAGCCCTGTCGCTCGACCCGCGCCGCGCCAGGCTACTGCGCCAGAGCATCCTCGACCAGGTGCTGCAGCACCGGCTGCACCAGGAACTGGGCTTTGCGCCACCGGCCGACGACGCGCAGCGCGAAGCCCTGCTCGGCCGGCTCGACGCCTACCTGTGCGAGATCAAGGAGTCGCAGATCCGCGACGGCCTGCATATCCTGGGGCGCTCGCCGCAGGCGCGCCAGCGCACCGACACGCTGGTCGCGCTGGCGCGCTTTCCAGGCGGCTCGGCGCCAGGGCAGGGCAGCCTGCTCGTGGCGCTGGCCCGCGACCTGGGCTTGGGCGACTTCGACCCGTTGAACCCCGAGTGGGCGGCGCCCTGGACCGGCCCGCAGCCCGAGGTGTTGCAGGCCCTGGCCGATGAACCCTGGCGCCATGTGGGCCACACACGCGAGCGGCTCGAAAAGCTCGCCGCGCAATGCGTAGAGCAGCACCTGGCGGTGGACGGCGCGGGCCGCATCGCAGGCCCGCCCATGGACTCCGTGCAGTGGCCGCACAGCGCGCAGGTGCTGGCGCGCATGCGCACGGTGCTGGCGCCCCGGCTCGATGCCTGCGGCCCGAACGAGATGGCCCAGTTGCTGCGCGGCTTGGCCGGCCGCTTCGTGCCGCCGGGCCCCAGCGGTGCCCCTTCGCGCGGCCGGCCCGACGTGCTGCCCACGGGCCGCAACTTCTATTCGGTGGACACGCGCGCCGTGCCCACACCCACCGCCTACGGCATGGGCGCGCTGGCGGCGGACCGCGTGGTGGAGCGCCATTTGCAGGACCATGGCAGCTTTCCCACCGCGGTGGGCCTGTCGGTCTGGGGCACCAGCACCATGCGCACGGGCGGCGAGGACATCGGCCAGGCCTTCGCCCTGCTGGGCGTGCGGCCCAAGTGGGCGCCCGGCAGCCACCGCGTGGTGGACATCGAGGTGCTGCCCATGGCGATACGCAACCGCCCGCGCATCGACGTGACGCTGCGCGTGTCGGGCTTTTTCCGCGATGCCTTTCCGGGCGTGATCGACCTGTTCGACACGGCAGTGCGCGCCGTGGCCGCCATCCCCGAAGACGATGAGCCCGACGACGTGAACCCCATCCGCGCCCGCGTGCGGCGTGAGGCGGCTGAAGCCGAAGCGCAAGGCATGGCCACTGAGGATGCACAGCGCCGTGCCACTTGGCGCGTGTTCGGCCCGCGTCCCGGCGGCTACGGCGCCGGCCTGCAGGAGGTGATGGCCAGCGGCCGCTGGATCACCTCGGACGACCTGGCCCAGGCTTACCTGCGTGCGGGCGCCTTCGCCTACGGCCAGGGTGGGCACGGCGAGGCGGCGCGCGCGGCTTTCGAGCAGCGCCTGGCGGCGGTGGACGCGGTGCTGCACAACCAGGACAACCGCGAGCACGACATCCTCGACTCGGACGACTACTACCAGTTCCAGGGCGGCATGGCTGCGGCCGTGCAGCACCTGGCCGGCGCGCCGGCCGCGCTGTACCACGGCGACTTCAGCACGCCCGGGGTGCCGCGCATCCGCACCCTCAGTGAAGAGGTGGCGCGCGTGGTGCGTGCCCGGGCCGTCAACCCCAAGTGGATCGATGGCGTCAAGCGCCACGGCTACAAGGGCGCGTTCGAGATGGCGGCCACGGTGGACTACCTGTTCGCCTTCGACGCGACCACCGGCGTGGTGGGCGATCACCAGTACGCACTGGTGGCCGACGCCTACCTGCACGACGACGCCACGCGCGATTTTCTGCAGCAGCACAACCCGCTGGCCCTGCGCGGAATCGGCGAGCGTTTGCTCGAAGCCATGCAGCGCGGCCTGTGGGCCGAGCCCGGCGAGCACCGCGAGCGCATCGAGCAGCACCTGCTGGAACTCGAACACCGTCTCGAAACCCAGGGCGAAGGACCCTTGCCATGACCGCTTTTTCTTTGTCCCCTGTGCCCGCCACTGCGTTCCCCTTCACCGCCCTGGTCGGCCACGAGGCCCTGCAGCGCGCGCTGCTGCTGGCCGCCATCGACCCCGGCATGGGCGGGGTGCTCATCAGCGGCCCGCGCGGCACGGCCAAGTCCACCTCGGCGCGCGCGCTGGCGGCGCTGCTGCCCGATGCGCCTTTCGTCACGCTGCCCCTGGCCGCCAGCCTGGAGCAACTGGTGGGCACGCTGAACATCGAAGACGTGCTGCGCGACGGCCAGGTGCGCCTGGCGCCCGGCCTGGTGGCGCGTGCACATGGCGGCGTGCTCTATGTGGACGAGGTCAATCTGCTGCCTGATGCGCTGGTGGATTCGCTGCTCGACGTGGCCGCCAGCGGCGTGAACACGGTGGAGCGTGATGGCGTGTCGCACCAGCATGCGGCGCGCTTCGTGCTGGTGGGCACCATGAACCCGGAGGAGGGCGAGCTGCGCCCCCAACTGCTGGACCGCTTCGGCCTGTCGGTGGCCCTGCACAACCCGGCCGATGCGGCCCAGCGCCAGGCCATCGTGCGCGCCCGCCTGGCCTTCGATGCCGACCCCGCGGCCGTGGTGGCGCGGCATGCCGCTGCGCAGGCCGAATTGGCGGCGTCGGTGGCGCGCGCCCGCGCCGCGCTGGCAAGCCTGCAGTGGACCGACGCCGTGGTGCAGCATGCCGCGAATCTGGCCCTGGCCGCCGGGGTGGACGGTATCCGCGCCGACCTGGTGATGCTGCGTGCGGCACGGGCGCTGGCTGCCCTGGAGCAGGCCGACAGTGTGGGTCTGGCGCATGTGGATGCCGTGGCCGAGCTGGCGCTGGCGCACCGCCGAACGGAAAATTCCGCAGGTTCTGCTCCCCCTTCGGGCGCTACGCAGCCACCGCCGCCTTCCTCGTCCAAACCATCGCTTACCAGTGGGCAGGGCCCCGCCTCGTCGCAGAGCGCACCCGAGGGCGACTGGGGCGCACTGCCGCCCGAGCCCCAACCCATGGCGCGCGTGCGCAGCACGGGAGCGTGGCCGCCAAAAAAAGCCTGAGCCACCCCGGCCCGCGCTCTCCTGGTTCAACCAAGACAAGTGCAGGCTGGCGGTGGCAAGCCCCTCGCAATGCCTGGCTGCGCACGCCGCACGCCGTGGTCCGGCCTGCCGACCCAGAGGGCGCGGGCATCGATTGGCTGCGCACGTTGGTGGCCAAGGGCTCGGCGCGCCTGCAGGCCGCGCATTTGCGGCGCCGACCCTCCAGCGCCGTGCAGCCCTGCCTGCACCTGATCGCCCTCGACACCTCGGGCTCCATGCGCCAGGGCGGGCGCCTGGCCTGGGCCAAGGGCTATGCGGCACGCCTGATCGAGCAGGCCGCGCGCGCGGGCGACGACGTGGCCCTGCTGTGCTTCGGCGGCCAGGGCGTGGAGCTGCTGCTCCCCCCCGGCCCCGCACGCACGGCCGGCACGGCCCGCGTGCGCCCGCTGGGCGGCGGTGGTGGCACACCCCTGGCGGCGGGCCTGGCCGAGGCCGAGCGCTTGCTGCGCACCACGCGGCGCCAGCGCGGCGCGGGCGCACCCTCGTGCCTGTGGCTGCTGACCGATGGCCGCACGCTGGAACAGCCCGCCGCGCCCGCTGCGGCCACGCATGTTGTGGTCGTGGATTTCGACGATCCGCTGCGGCCCGTGGGGCGGTGTGCCGCCTGGGCCCAGCGCTGGCAGGCGGAGCACCGCCTGCCCGAACCCCTTTCCTCCTAGAACCACGAGCTTTTCCTGATGTCCGACACCGCATCCCCGATGCCATTCCCCACTGACGTGATCGTCTGCACCACCTGCCGCCCGGCCGGCGCCTCGCGCGAGTTGCCGGCCGACGGTGAGCTGCTGTTTGAGGCCGTGCAGGTGGCCCAGCTCGAAGACGACACCGGCGCCTGGGCCCAGGTGCGCGTGCGCGGCGTGGCCTGCCTGAGCAGTTGCGGGCGCGCCTGCTCGGTCGCCTTCCAGGCCCCTGGCAAGCACACCTTCGTGTTCGGCGACCTCCAGCCCGACGAAGAAACGGCGCGCCATGTGCTGGAGTGCGGCGCCATGCACGCCCGCGCCAGCGACGGCATGCTCAACCGCAACGAGCGGCCCGCGCGCCTCAAGAGTGGCATCGTGGCCCGGCTGCCGCCCTTCACGGCCTGACTCTCTGTACCATGCGTGCCGCCATGATGTATTGCCTTGACGCTCCCCGCACCAGTGCTCTGTCACTGCCGGAGGGCCCATGCTCGGTCTGATCGATCTGCTGCTGCCTGGCATGCATTGGGATGCCCTGCGCGTGCTGATCTGGGTGCCCTTCGTGGCCCTGGCCCTCGACTGGTGGCGCGGCGAGCCGCCGGTGGCCGCGCACCCCGTGGTGTGGATGGGCAAGGCCCTGCACTGGTGCGGCGAGCGCTGGGCGCCGCTGGCGCCCGTGCCGCGCGATTTCAGGGCCTTCTGGTGCATGGCGCTGGCCTGGTGCGTGCTTGCGGGTGTAGTGATGGCCGCGGCTTGGGGCCTGCAGTGGCTGGCGCTGCGCTTTCATGACGTGATCGCGGCAGCGCTGCTGGGGGTGTTGCTCAAGCCGATGTTGTCCTGGCGCATGCTGCACGACGAGGTGCTGGCCGTGGAGGCAGCCCTGGCCCGCTCGCTGCCCGAGGGACGCGCGCAACTGGCGCGCCTGGTGAGCCGCGACGTGAGCGAACTCACGGCCGAGCAGGTGCGCGAGTCGGCCATCGAGTCGCTGGCCGAGAACCTCAACGATTCGGTCGTGGCGCCGCTGTTCTGGTTCGTGCTGCTGGGCCTGCCGGGCGCAGCGCTGTACCGCCTGGCCAATACGGCCGATGCCATGTGGGGCTACCCCGGCATGCGCGGCGGGCGCTACTGGCAGTGGGCCGGCAAGTGGGCTGCGCGCGCAGACGACGTGCTCTCGTGGCTGCCCGCACGCATCACCGCATTGCTGCTCGCCGTGCTGGCGCGCGGCCTGCCGCCGGCCACCCTGGCACGCCAGGCGCGCCGCACGCCGTCGCCCAACAGCGGCTGGCCCATGGCGGCCATGGCGCTGGCGCTGGGCGTGCGGCTCGGCAAACCCGGGGTGTATGTGCTCAATGCCAGTGCACGCGACCCCGGTCCGCTCGATACCCGGCGCGCGGCCAAGCTCGGCTCGCTGGTGGCGCTGTCGCTGATCCCGTTGGCAGTGGGCGCCCACCTGCTGATCACCATCGTGTCTGCATGGGTAGGTGCATGAGCTTGCAGGCCATGCCACCGCACCCCCATGGCGGCCCCGATGCGCTTGGGGCGCCGGTGCACGATTTCTCTACCAACAGCAATGCCTGCGGCCCTTGCCCCGAGGCCCTGCAGGCCGTGCAGCAGGCCGATGCCACGCGCTACCCCGACCCGCATTACACGGCGCTGCGGGAGGCGCTTGGCGTCTTTCATGGCGTAGCGGCCGAGCGCATCGTGCTGGCGGCCAGCTCCAGCGAGTTCATCCACCGCGTCACGGCGCTGGCGGTGCAGCAGGGTGCCGTGCAGGTGGGCCTGCCGTTGCACAGTTACGGCGACTATGCCCAGGCCGCGCAGGCGCGCGGGCTCGCGCTGGTGCGTTCGGCAGGCGCCGCACCTGGGCTGCAATGGGCCTGCGAGCCATCGAGCCCGCTGGGTCGGGAGGACGCTGCCCTGCGCGAGTGGGCGCATGCCCCGGCAGACGGCGGCGCCACGCTGCGCGTGCTCGACTGCGCCTACGCCCCGCTGCGCCTGGAAGCCGATGGCATGGGCCCCTGGGCCGGCTCGCCCGCACTGCCGCCCATGCCCTGCTGGCAGCTGTGGACCCCCAACAAGGCCCTGGGCCTGACGGGCGTGCGCGCCGCCTATGCCGTGGCGCCCGAGGGCGCCGAGGACGAGGTGCAGGCGCTGCTGGCCTTGGCCCCCTCATGGGCCGTGGGCGCGCATGGCGTGGCCCTGCTGCAGGCATGGGTGCAGCCCGATGTGCAGCGCTGGCTGGTACACAGCCTTGCTACCCTGCGCGACTGGAAGCAGCGCCAGCTCACCCTGTGCATGGACCTGGGCTGGGGCGTGCATGCGGGCAGCCTGGCCAACTATTTCTGCGCGCAGCCTGCCTGTGCCGATCTATCCGATGCGCTGGCGGCCCTGCGTGCGGCGGGCATCAAGCTGCGCGATGCCGCCTCGTTCGGCCTGCCCGGCGCCGTGCGCATGGGCGTGCTGGCACCGGGGGCGCAAGATGCCTTGCGCGCCGCATGGCCCGCCGCCATGGCCGTACGATCTGGTGCACAACCCAAGGAGATCACCCCCCGATGAGAACCATCACCGTCACCCGCTATGTCACGCCGCTGCGTGAAGGCGGCTCCATGCCCGCCGTGGTCGAAGGCGACGACCTGGGGCTGTACGTGCTCAAGTTCCGTGGCGCAGGGCAGGGCGTGCGCGCCCTGCTGGCCGAGATGATCTCGGGCGGCATTGCCCAGGCGCTGGGCCTGCCCATCCCCGAGATCGTGCTCGCCGGGCTCGACACGGGCCTGGCCCAGACCGAGCCCGACCCCGAGATCCAGGACCTGGTGCGCGCCAGCGGCGGCCTCAATGTGGGCCTCGACTACCTGTCGGGCGCGCTCAACTTCGATCCCGCGGTGGACATGGTCAGCGACGAGTTCGCCTCGCGCCTGGTGTGGTTCGATGCCCTGGTGGCCAATGTGGACCGCACGGCGCGCAACACCAACCTGCTCATGTGGCACAGGAAGCCCTGGCTCATCGACCATGGTGCCTCGCTCACCTTCCACCATGCCTGGAACGGCGCGGTGGCGCAGCCGGCCAAGCCTTTCCCGCCGATTGCCGACCATGTGCTGCTGCCCCAGGCCTCGGCGCTGGCCCAGGTGGATGGCGAGCTGGCGGCGCTGCTCACGCGCGAGGTGCTTGCCGGCATCCTGGCTGATGTGCCCGACGAGTTCCTGGCCATCGCCGGTGCCGAGCACACAGAAGGCCCGCTGGCTGCACCGGCCAGCCACCGCCAGGCCTATGTGGACCACTTCTGCGCCCGCCTGGAAGGGCGCGAGGCCTGGCTGAAAGGAGCCATCGATGCACGCGGCTGAGGTGTACGACTACGCCATCGTGCGCGTGGTGCCGCGCGTGGAGCGCGAGGAATTCATCAACGCCGGCGTGATCCTCTCGTGCCAGAAGAGCGGCTTCCTGCAGGCCGCCATTGCCCTGGATGAGGAGCGCCTGCTGGCGATGGACCCGCATGTGGACATCGACACCGTGCGCCGCCACTTGGCGGCCATCGTCGCCATCTGCGCGGGCGACGCGGGCTGCGGACCGATTGCGCAGCTGCCTTTTCGCCAGCGCTTTCACTGGCTCACGGCCAGGCGCAGTGCCATCATCCAGACCTCGCCGGCGCACACCGGGCGCTGCACCGACGCGGCGGCGGCGCTCGAACACATCATGGACCGCATGGTGCGGCCTTTGCCTTGAGCGCTTCCAACCTCCCCCGCCTGGCACGCTGCGTGATGGTGCTTGGCACCACCAGCGGCGCCGGCAAGAGCTGGCTGGCCACGGCGCTGTGCCGCTGGTACTGCAACCAGGGCTACAAGGTCGCGCCCTTCAAGGCGCAGAACATGAGCAACAACGCGCGCGTGGTCGCCAGCGACCACGGCCATGGTGAGATCGGCAGTGCCCAGTATTTCCAGGCGATTGCTGCGCGCACCGTGCCCGACGTGCGCATGAACCCGCTGCTGCTCAAGCCCGAGGCCGACACCCACAGCCAGGTGGTGCTGATGGGCCAGGTGAGCGCCGAGCTCACGGCGCTGCCCTGGCGTGGCCGCAGCGAGCGCGTTTGGCCACAGATCGCCGCCGCGCTCGACGCGCTGCGCGCCGAGAACGACGTGGTGGTGATCGAAGGGGCAGGCTCGCCCGCCGAGATCAACCTGCACGCCAGCGATGTGGTCAACATGCGCGTGGCGCGCCACGGCGGCGCACGCTGCCTGCTGGTGACCGACATCGACCGGGGCGGCGCCTTTGCCCACCTGTACGGCACCTGGGCCCTGCTGCCCGAGGACGAGCGCGCGCTGATCTACGGTTTCGTGCTCAACCGCTTTCGCGGCGATGCCACGCTGCTCGCGCCCGCGCCGCAGATGCTGCAGGAGCTGACCGGCGTGCCCACCGTGGCCACCATCCCCATGCAATGGCACCACGGCCTGCCCGAGGAAGACGGCGTGTTCGACGACCGCAGCACCGCGGGAGGGGCCGTGCACACGACGGTGGCCGTGATTGCCTACCCCCGCATCAGCAACCTCGACGAATTCCAGCCGCTCAAGAACGTGCCCGGCGTGCGCCTGGTGTGGGTGCGCAGCCCCGCCGGGCTGGCAGGACTGAAGGCTACCGACTGGGTCATCCTGCCCGGCTCCAAGGCCACTGCGGCCGACCTGGCCTGGCTGCGTGCGCAAGGGCTCGATGAGGCCATTGCTGCGCATGCGGGGCAGGGCGGCAGTGTGCTCGGCGTGTGCGGCGGCCTGCAGATGCTGGGCGAGGCACTGATCGACACCGCTGGCATCGACGGCAACGCGCCAGGTCTCGGCCTGCTGCCCCTGGTCACCACCTTCGAGCCCGCCAAGACCGTGCGCCGCACCACCGCGCGCTTCGGTACGCTGCAGGGTGCCTGGGCGGCACTGTCGGGCGTCGAGGCCAGCGGCTACGAGATCCACCACGGCCAGACCGCACAGCACCCGGCCATGGCGGCCGGTGGCGACGTGGCGCGCGAGGTAGTGCCTGGCCTGGCCTGGCAGAACGGCGCGGGCAATGTGCTCGGCCTGTACCTGCACGGCCTGCTCGAAGACCCCGCCGCGCTGCAGGCCTTGTTTGGCCGCGAGGGCGCGGCCCCCGTTCCCACGCTCGACGCCGTGATGGAGGGCCTGGCCCGCACGGTGGATGCCCATTTCGAACCCGGCGTATTGAGCGCACTTGTGGCCTGAATTCACTTTCCTTTGTCTGACGAACCCATGTCCCTCTCTATCCCCACCATCGCCGACATCACCGACGCCCCCCTCACGGCGCGCCTGCAGCACATCCTCGACTTCAAGACCAAGCCCCTGGGCTCGCTGGGCCGGCTCGAAGCGCTGGCGCTGCGCATCGGCCAGGTGCTGGGCACCGAGGCGCCCCAGTTGGTGCAGCCGCAGATGCTGGTCTGCGCGGGTGACCACGGCATCGCCGCGCGCGGCGTGTCGGCCTTTCCGAGCGACGTGACCTGGCAGATGGTGGAGAACTTCCTGACCGGCGGCGCGGCCGTGAGCGTGCTCGCACGCCAGCACGGCCTGGCCCTCACGGTGGTGGACTGCGGCGTGGCCAAGCCGATTGCCGAGCGCGATACGCCCCCGGGTGCGCCGCGGCTGCTGGTGCGCAAGGTCGCGCCCGGCACGGCCGACGCGTCGGCGGGCCCGGCCATGACGGCTGAGCAGTGCGGCCAGGCCATCGCCAATGGCATGGAGGTGGTGCGCGGCCTGCCAGGCAATGCGCTGCTGCTGGGCGAGATGGGCATTGCCAACACCTCGGTGGCCTCGCTGCTGCTGGCGCGCCTGGCCGGCCTGCCCCTGACCGAGGTGACGGGCGCAGGCACGGGCCTGGACGCCGCCGGCATAGCGCGCAAGCGCGCCGTGCTGCAGCAGGCCATGGACGTGAATGCCGAGGCCACCAATCCTCTGGATGCGCTGGCCGCCCTGGGCGGCTACGAGGTGGCCACCCTGGTGGGCATCGTGCTGCAGGCCGCGGCCGAGCGCCGGGTCATCGTCGTCGATGGCTTCATCACCAGCGCCGCCGTGCTGGTGGCCAGCCGCCTGCAGCCGGCCGTGCTGCAGCGCTGCGTTTTTGCGCACCGCTCGGGCGAGCGCGGCCACAGCCTGATGCTGGCGCAGATGCAGGCCGAGCCCCTGCTGGATCTGGGCCTGCGCCTGGGCGAAGGCTCGGGCGCGGCGCTGGCCTGGCCGCTGCTGCAATCGGCCTGCGCGGTGCTGGCCGAGATGGCCAGTTTTGAATCCGCAGGGGTGGACAACCGCAGCTGAGCCGGGGGCCGCTCAGTCCCCCGCGCATTCGAGCTGGCCGGCGCGCGGATTCTCCCCCTGTCGGCCGGGGCCAGGTCCCGTCGCGGGCAAGCCGTAGACGGCCTTCTGGTTCGCGCTATCGGTCACCTTCACCCCCTGCGCGTCGAAGATCCACGCATCCCAGTAGTTGACCGGCACCACCTGTGGCACCTTGGCTGACGCGAGGAAGTCGCGCAGCAGGGGCTGCTCGTTGGGATCGTAGGGGAAGTGCAGACCGTACTCAAGCTTGAACTCTGACACTGAGTTGGCCCGCACACCGAGGTGGTGGGGCATGAATGTCTTGACCTTGAACTCGGGCACGACGATGCGCGCCTGCGTCACCACGCGTGACTCCGGCCCGCCCTGCCACAGGTCCAGGCTGGTCGCGCCCGCAGCCGCCATGGCGGCCTTGAGGTTGTCCAAGGGCGAGCCGTAGGTCACGCCATTGGCCACGCGCGGGGTGGTCAGGTCCTTGCCGCCGGCACCGCTGTCGGACACGAACAGCTGCAGCGGCTCGGCGCGGGCGCGGGTCTTCGCGCTGACCAGGAAGCCGAAGGTCTCCGGGTCGTTGGTGCCGTTGCCAAAGGCCGTGCAGCCCGAGACGCTGTGCACCCAGCGCACCACGCGGATGGTGACGGCGTCGTTCATGCGCACTGTCTCGCCGCCCTTGAGCGTGGTGCACTGGCTGGCGGGCAGGCCCACCTTGGCCATGGCACTGCAGACCGCTGCAGGGGCATAGACCGGCTTGCCCGTTTGCCGGGCCCACTCGGGGACCTGCACGCCATGGTCCCCATGTTCGTGGCCGACGAGGATGGCGTCGATGCCTCCGCGCATCTTGATGGCCTGCAGGGCCTTGGCCACGGATGGGGTGTTGGCGGTAGGGTTGGCGGTGAAGTCCGAGATCGTCTCGCCGTCAACCAGGATGCCGGTATCGCCAATCTGGTAGTGCCAGTTGGTGATGCCGAACCAGGTCATGCGCATGTTTTCGGGCAGGTCGGGGTCGGATCCGCCGCAGGCCAGCAAAAGGGCGGCAGAAAGGCACGCGCCGGTCGTCCCGAGTCGGGTCCAGTTTTTGGGTTTCATCTTGTCTCCAGGTCGCGGCAATATCACCGTCTGCCCTGAAGGCTAGGGACGTGAAGCTGTCAATCTGCTTTCAGGGTTGGCGCGTGCCAGGGTCAGAAAGCGATCTGAAAGCCGCCGTGGTCCATCATCGCGCGCGACAACGGTTGTCAGGAGCGCCGCTTGCGTACCTTGGGCGCAGGTGCCAGCGGCTTCTGGTGGTGCGCACACAGCAGGTCGATCAGCGACTGCGCATACGCCGGCATGCGCGCCTCCTCGCGCACCAGGATGTAGCGCTCGCGCACGCTCCAGGCGTCTTCCAGGTCGATCAGCACCAGGCCCATGGGGGCGAGGTAGCGCCGGGCGGCGCTCTCGGGCACGATGCCGATGCCCACGCCGGCACCGATCATGCGGCACATGGCGTCGAAGCTCGATAGCTGCACGCGCAGCTTCTGCGGCTGGCCCAGTTGCTCGGTCACCTGGGCCAGGAAGGTCTGCAGCGTGCTGGCCGGGTGCATGCCCACCATGGGCTCGTCCAGCGTTTCGGAAAAAGCCATGCGCCGGCGCCGCGCAAAACGGTGGCCACGCGGCACCACCAGCGCCAGCCGGTCGGTGCTGAAGTGGATGGCGGTGAGGCCCAGCGTGTCCACCTGGCCGGCGACGATGCCGATGTCGGCGCGCCCGTCGAGCACACCGCGCGGGATCTCGGCATTCGGTTTTTCCTGAAGCTCCACGTTCACGCGCGGATTGGCCGCGAGGAAGGCGGGCAGGATCTCGGGCATGAAGTCCGTCACCGCCGTGGTGTTGGCGAACACCCGCACATGGCCGGGCAGGCCGCCGCTGTACTCCTGCAGGTCGGCGCGCAACTGCTCGGTCTGGCGCAGCACGCCGCGTGCGTGGTGCAAGAAGGCCTCGCCCGCAGGCGTGGGGCGCATGCCGCGCGCTTCGCGGTACAGCAGCGGCATGCCCGCCTGCTGCTCCAGCGCCTTGATGCGCGCACTGGCCGCTGCCAGCGACAGGTGCCGCGCCGCTGCGGCGCGGGAGAGGGCGCCTTGCTCGGCTGTGAGCACGAATAGGCGCAGGTCGGTCAGGTCGAATTGCATGGCGCCATGGTACTGCGTGGCCCGCCGAGCTTTCGGTTTTGACGAAGGCTTGGTTCTGAAATGCGTGATTGTGCGCAGGCGCCGGGGCGGCGAACATCCGTGCTCATCCGAGAACACGCCAAGGAGACAAACCGCATGAAGTTCGCCGCCCCCCGCGCCATCGCGCGCCGTACCGCCCTTGCTGCCCTGCTGGCCGCACCCCTGTGGGCCGCGGCCCAGGCCAGCTACCCCAGCCGCCCCATTGTGATGGTCGTGCCGCAGGCCGCCGGCGGCACCAACGATATCGTGGGCCGCCTGGTGAGCCAGAAGCTGGGCGAGGTGCTGGGCGGCGCCACCGTGGTGGAGAACCGGCCCGGTGCGGGTGGCAACATCGGCACGCAGTTCGTGGCCAAGGCGCCCAAGGACGGCTACACCCTGCTCATGACCATCAGCAGCAGCCAGGCCATCAACCCGGCCCTCTTCAAGAACCCGGGGTTTGATCCGGTCAAGGACTTCAAGCCCGTGGGCCTGATCGGTGCTGTGCCCAACGTGCTGCTGGTGAACCCCGACTTCCCGGCGCGAAACATGGCCGAGCTGGTGGCTTTGGCCAAGGCCAAGCCGGGCCACTACCAGTACGCATCGGCCGGCAATGGCACGCTCAACCACCTGCTCGGTGAAATGCTCAACAGCATGGCCGGCATCCAGCTGCAGCATGTGCCCTACAAGGGCGTGGCCCCGGCCATCAACGACGTGCTGGGCGGGCAGTTGCCGATGGTGTTCGCCAGCATGCCGTCGGCCCTGGCGCACATCAAGGCCGGCAAGCTGCGCGCGCTGGCCGTGAGCGGCGCGACGCGCTCCCCCGTGCTGCCCGACGTGCCCACCATCGCTGAAACGGTGGCCGGCTACAACGGCACGCTGTGGATCGGACTGTTCGCGCCCGCGGGCCTGCCGGCTGACATCCAGACCAAGCTGCAGGACGGCATGGCCACGGGCATGGCCGCCAAGGACCTGCGCGAGCGCCTGGAGGCGCAGGGCGTGGAGATCGCGCCCAAGACCACGCCGGAGCAATTCGCCGCGCTGTTGCAGGAGGACCTGGCCAAGTGGGCCAAGGTGGTCAAGACCTCCGGCGCGACAGTCGACTGAGCACGGGAGCCAGCCAATGACCCGCCCCCTGGACCACATCACCGTGGTGTCGCTCGAGCATGCGATCGCCGCCCCGTTCTGCACCCGCCAGCTGGCCGATCTGGGCGCTCGTGTGATCAAGGTCGAGCGCCCCGGCGGCGGCGACTTTGCGCGCGACTACGACACAAGGGCAGAGGGCATGGCCTCGCACTTCGTCTGGGTCAACCGCTCCAAGGAAAGCCTCACGCTGGACCTCAAGCAGCCCGAGGCCCTGGCCGTGCTGTGGGAGCTGCTGGCTAGCGCCGACGTGCTGGTGCAGAACCTGGCGCCCGGCGCCACCGCGCGCATGGGCCTGTCGTGGGAGGCGCTGAGCAAGCACAACCCGCGCCTCATCGTCTGCGACATCTCGGGCTATGGAAGCGATGGCCCCTACCGCGACAAGAAGGCGTATGACCTGCTGATCCAGAGCGAGGCGGGCTACCTGTCGGTGACCGGAACGCCCGAGGAGCCCTGCAAGTCGGGCAACTCCATCGCCGACATCGCGGCGGGCATGTACGCCTACACGGGTGTGCTGGCCGCGCTGATGCAGCGCGAGAAGACGGGGCAGGGCTCGCGCATCGATGTCTCCATGCTCGAATCGCTGGCCGAGTGGATGGGCTTTCCGATGTACTACGCCTACGGTGGCGCCACGCCGCCGCCGCGCAATGCCGCATCGCATGCCACCATCTACCCCTATGGCCCCTTCCCGGCCGGCGATGGCAGCACAGTGATGCTGGGCCTGCAGAACGAGCGCGAGTGGAAGCTGTTCTGCGAACATGTGCTGCTGCAGCCGCAGTTGGCCGCCGACCCGCGCTTTGACAGCAATGCCCGGCGCAACGCGCACCGGGCCGAACTCCGGGCCCTGATCCTCGCCGTGTTCGGCACGCTCACGGCCGCGCAGGTCATCGAGCGGCTGGAAGCGGCGCGCATTGCCAACGCGCGCATGAACACCATGGCCGAAGTCTGGGCGCACCCGCAGTTGCAGGCGCGCGGCCGCGTGCAGCAGGTGGACACGCCCGAAGGGCCGCTCGACGCTTTGCTGCCGCCCGGCGCGCACAGCAGCTTCGACTACCGCATGGACCCGATACCCGCCGTGGGTGAGCACACCGAGGCCATCCTGCGCTCGCTGGGGCGTGGGGAGGGGCACCTGGCGGCGCTGCGCGCCAGCAAGGCCATCTGATGGCAGTGCCGTCCACCCACCAGGCAATGGCCCGCGCGACGGCCTTCCTCTTCGTGCCCGCCACCCGGCCCGAGCGCATCGCCAAGGCCCTGGCCAGCGGCGCAGGTGCGGTGGTCGTGGACCTGGAAGACGCGGTGGCGCCCGATGAAAAGGCGGCCGCGCGCACGGCCATGCTGGCCGCCGTGAAGGCCCTGGACCCAGTGCAGCGCGCGCGCCTGCTGGTGCGCACCAATGCCGTCGGCACACCCTGGCACAGCGACGACGTGGCGGCCGTGGCCGCCTGCGTGGCCCTGGGCCTGGCCGGTGCCATGCTGGCCAAGGCCGAGTCGTCAGTGGCGCTGGCCGCCGTGGCCCAGGCGCTGGGCCCGCAAGGACTGCTGGTGCCGCTGGTCGAATCGAATGCGGGGCTGGATGCGCTGGATGCACTGGCCCAGGCGCCGCAGGTGGTGCGGCTGGCGTTTGGCCACCTCGACTTCCAGGTGGACTTGGGGCTGGAATGCGCTGCCGACGAGGCCGAGCTGCTGCCCGTGCGCTTGGCGCTGGTGCGCGCCTCGCGCCGCGCCGGGCTGGCCGCGCCGGTGGATGGTGTGACCACGGCCACCGACGACCTGGCGCGCCTGGCCGAGGACACGGCGCGCAGCCGGCGCATGGGCTTTGGCGGCAAGCTGTGCATTCACCCTGCGCAGGTGGCGCCTGTGCAGGCCGCCTTTGCGCCCGACCCTGCCGCGCTCGCGTGGGCGCGCCGCGTGCTGGACGAAGCGCCTGCGCATGGCGGGGCGGTGTTCCGGCTCGACGGCCGCATGGTCGACGCGCCGGTGTTGGCGCTGGCGGCGCGCCTGCTGGCCCGCGCAGGGGATCAGCCGACGGCAGTCTGATTGCGCCCCTGTGCCTTGGCTTGGTAAAGCGCCTGGTCGGCGCGCGTGAGCATGGCGTCCAGCGTGTCGCCGGGGCCGCTCCATTGCGTCAGGCCGATGCTCACCCGGCAATCGAGCGGGTGGCCTACGGCCAGCGTGGCGTGGATGCGCCGGGCCACGTTGAGCGCCGCGACGGCATCGGTGCCGGGCAGCACCACCATGAACTCTTCGCCGCCATAGCGGCCCATGCGGTCGGGCGTGCGCAGCACGGACAGGGTGCGCTGCACGAAGTGGACCAGCACCGCATCGCCATGCTGGTGGCCGCAGCTGTCGTTCACGGCCTTGAAATGGTCCAGGTCCAGCATCATCAGCGAGGGGCCGCCGCCGTAGCGGCGCGCGCGCTCCAGTTCTTCTTCACAGCGCTGCAGCAGCGCGCGCCGGTTGAGCGCCGGGGTCAGCGAGTCGTGTGTGGCCAGGTGTTCGAGTTCGGTGCGCAGCCGGTCGGTGGCCATGAGCAGCGCGCCGATGGAGAGCATGAGCACCGTGAGCGCGTAGGCGCCGATGTACAGGTTCTGGTAGACCGATGGCTCCATGAGGTTGTCGCCCGCGAACCCCGCGAAGATGGAGCCAAGCCGCACCAGCAGCACGGCGAGGTGCAGCACCAGCACCACCTCCACCAGCCGCACGGGGAAGTTGCTGCCCCCGTGGCGCAATAGAAAGCGCAACTGGGCGCCGTAGATGCAGGACATCACCAGCGTGAAGAAGGAGAGCCGCACGCTGTAGTTGGGCCAGCCGAAGGACAGCCAGGTGAAAACCCCGAAGCACACGGCCAGCACCCCGCCCCAGATGCGCCAGGTGTGCGCATGCCCCAGAAAGGCGCGGGTACCCATGTAGTAGGTGATGGTGCCCAGCACCAGCAGCATGTTGGCCCCCACCAGACTCATCCAGTCGGGCAGCAGGCCGCGCGCGCTGAAGAGGGCGGTGGATGCCAGCCAGAACACCGGTGCCGCCGCCCACGAGCCGATGCCCCGGATGTGGGCCGGGTAATAGCGCCGCATGCAGGCCAGCACGATGGCCATCAGGGCGGACATGAATCCCGCCAGGGCGATCATGGAGCGAGGGTCGAGATTCGTCATCCTGCAGTACTGCGGTGGGACGGGGGGCGCCTCGTAAAGAAATGTTTCTGCGACTGGCCAGTATAGCCAGCGACCGGGCAGCATGGGCCTTTGTCCAGTGTGCGCAGATGGTGCCGAATGGCGTATGTGGCCGGAGCGCGACGTTCGTTTTTGGTGCCGCAAGCCCCTGGCAGGCGTGGTTGCGCACGATGTCGGTGCATTTTGTATACAAATTGCCAGAAACATTGTGCGCAAAAGCTGGCACGTGGATTGCGTAGACCCTGGCATGCAAGACACCACGCCTGCCCAGCCCCCGGCCGCCATCGAGATCGTGGCGCTCACCAAGCGCTACGCCAGCGGCAAGCCCGCCGTGGACGCCATCGACCTGCGTATCGCCAGCGGCAGCTACTGCTGCCTGCTGGGGCCTTCGGGCTGCGGCAAGAGCACCACGCTGCGCATGATCGCCGGGCACGAATCGGTGACCAGCGGCGACATATTGCTCGAAAACCGCAACATCACCGACCTGCCCGCCGCCGCGCGCGGCACGGCCATGATGTTCCAGAGCTTCGCGCTGTTCCCGCACCTTTCGGCGCTGGACAACGTGGCCTTCAGCCTCAAGATGAAGGGCGTGGCCAAGGCTGAGCGCCAGGCCAAGGCGCGGGATCTGCTGGAGCGCGTGGCCATGGGCCACCTGGCCGAGCGCAAGCCGGCCGAGCTCTCGGGCGGGCAGCAGCAGCGCGTGGCGCTGGCCCGCGCCCTGATCACCCAGCCGCGCGTGCTGCTGCTCGATGAGCCCTTGTCGGCGCTGGACCCCTTCTTGCGCATCCAGATGCGTGCCGAGTTGCGCCGCTGGCAAAAGGAGCTGGGCCTGACCTTCATCCATGTGACCCACTCGCAGGAAGAGGCCATGGCCCTGGCCGACACCATGGTGGTGATGAACCACGGCGTGATCGAGCAGGTGGGCTCACCGCACGAGGTCTACAACCGGCCTGCCAGCGAATTCGTGGCGCGCTTCATGGGCGGCCACAACGTGATCGATACGGAGGGCGGCAAGGTCGGCGTGCGCACCGACCACCTGCAGGTGCTGCCGCAGGGCACGCCGCTGCCCTGGGGCGCCCTGCACATGCAGGCCGTGGTGACCGATGTGGAGTACCAGGGCACCTACGTGCTGCTGGGCCTGCAAAAGCAGGGCGTGGCCCTGTCGGCGAATGCCACGGCCGCCTACTCGGTGATGGTCTCCGAAGCCGCTTTTGCCGCACAGCCCTATGCGGTGGGGCAGGCGGTGCAGTTGCACTGGACGCCCGAGCAGGCCCATCCCCTCTCCCCGCAGGCGGTGCCTGTGTCCGCGCCCGTGGTGACGGCCACTGCCCAGGCCGTGCCGGCCTGAGTTTTCCTCTTTCTTTCGTTGTCCGCTGTCTGTTTCCACCCCTCCACTTTGCAAACCAAGGAGCTCTCCCATGTCCGACGACTCTCGTGCCGATTCCCCCGCTGTAGCCTCTGACACCACCGGCGTGCAGCGCCGCTCGCTGCTCAAGGGCACGGCGGGCATCCTGGCCGCTGGCGTGTTCCCGGCCGTTCACTCGCAGGAAAAGATCGTGCTGCGCTACCTGGGCACGGCGGTGAACCAGGACAAGGCCATTGCCGAGAAGTTCAAGGCCGACACCGGCATCGAGATCCAGTACGTGGCCGTGACCACCGACGACGTGACCAAGCGCGCCGTGACCGCGCCCAACAGCTTCGACCTGATCGACACCGAATACTTCTCGCTCAAGAAGATCGTGCCCACGGGCAACCTCAAGGGCATTGACACCAAGCGCATCAAGAACGCCGACAAGATCACCACGCTGTTCACCAACGGCATGGTG
This sequence comes from Acidovorax sp. LjRoot118, assembly GCF_964253575.1. Taxonomy (NCBI): domain Bacteria; kingdom Pseudomonadati; phylum Pseudomonadota; class Betaproteobacteria; order Burkholderiales; family Comamonadaceae; genus Acidovorax; species Acidovorax sp. LjRoot118. Next base: position 3,881,946 of record NZ_CAXURB020000001.1, on the reverse strand, counting down.
GCCGGCAAGGCCGTGGGCGACCAGGGCACCGCGCCCAAGAAGGTGATCTACCTGGAAGGCGAGAAGTCCAAGAAGTTCGCGACCGCGCCCACGCAGTTCATGTCGCTGATCCCCACCGTGTACAACGCTGACACGCTGGGCATTCGCCCCGACCTGATCAAGCGCCCCATCAACTCCTGGGCCGAGCTGCTCAACCCCGAGTTCAAGGGCAAGACCGCGATCCTGAACATCCCCTCCATCGGCATCATGGACGCCGCCATGGTGGTCGAGGCCATGGGTATCTACAAGTACCCCGACAAGGGCAACATGACCAAGAAGGAGATCGATCTCACGATCAAGACCCTGATCGAGGCCAAGAAGCAGGGCCAGTTCCGCGCGCTGTGGAAGGACTTCAACGAGTCGGTGAACCTGATGGCGTCGGGCGAGGTGGTGATCCAGTCGATGTGGAGCCCGGCCGTCACGGCCGTGCGCACCAAGGGTATTGCCTGCAACTTCCAGCCCCTGAAGGAAGGCTACCGCGCCTGGGCCGCCGGCTTCGGCCTGCCGGCCACGCTGTCGGGTCGCAAGCTCGACGGCGCCTACGAGTTCATCAACTGGTTCCTCGATGGCTGGGCCGGTGCCTACCTGAACCGCCAGGGCTACTACAGCGCCGTGCTGGAGACCGCCAAGTCCAAGATGGAAGCCTACGAGTGGGCCTACTGGATGGAAGGCAAGCCCGCCACGCAGGACATCAAGAGCCCCAATGGTGACGTGCTGGCCAAGACCGGCGCGGTGCGCGACGGCGGCAGCTACGAGTCGCGCATGGGCGGCATCGCCTGCTGGAACGCACTGATGGACGAAAACAACTACATGGTCCAGAAATGGAATGAATTTGTAGCTGCATAAGAGGGGCCGTCACGCCCGCCAGGGCGTGCCCCGCTGCCCCGAGCGGGGGCGGCATGCCCTGCGCGCGGCGCAGGGCTTTCACAGGTTATTCCAAGACACCATGAGCACCACCACCACACCGACTCTGCCATCGAGCGCCGCCCCCGGGCGCGGCATTGCCGCCTGGTGGCAGGCCGCGCCGTTCACGCTGGTGTTCGCGCTGTTCTTCCTCATTCCGCTGGCGCTGATCGTGATGGTCAGCTTCTGGGATTTCAACGAGTACGAGCTCTTGCCTGGCTTCACGTTCAAGAACTACATCTCGATCTTTGCGGGCTGTGGCGACACGTCAGAGGGCCTGTGCGTCACGCTCAAGACGTATTACTCCACGCTCAAGTTCAGTTTTCTCGTGTGGCTGATCACGCTGGTGATCGGCTTCACCGTGGCCTATTTCCTGGCCTTCCATGTGCGCTCGTCGGGCATGCAGACGCTGCTGTTCGTGCTGTGCACCATCCCGTTCTGGACCTCCAACGTGATCCGCATGATCTCGTGGGTTCCGCTGCTGGGGCGCAACGGCCTGGTGAACCAGAGCCTGATCAGCATGGGCATGGTCGATCAGCCCATCGAGTGGCTGCTGTTTTCGGACTTCTCGGTGGTGCTGGCCTTCGTGCACCTGTACACCATGTTCATGATCGTGCCCATCTTCAACAGCATGATGCGCATCGACCGCAGCCTCATCGAGGCGGCCAGCGACAGCGGCGCCAGTGGCTGGCAGACGCTGTGGAACGTGATCGTCCCGCTCTCGCGCACCGGCATCATCATCGGCTCGATCTTCGTGATCACCATCATCATGGGCGACTTCGTCACCATCGGCGTGATGGGTGGCCAGCAGATCGCCTCCATCGGCAAGATCATCCAGGTGCAGACTTCGTACCTGCAGTTTCCGCTGGCCGCAGCCAACGCCGTGATCCTGCTGGCGGTGGTGCTGATGATCATCTGGGGCCTGACCAGGCTCGTCGACATCCGCAAAGAGCTGTGATCCCACACGCTGCCGACAAACCCCACAGGACACCCGCATGAAAGCCCGCATCCGCGAATCCCGCCCGGCCAGCTTCTGGCTGCTGGCCATCGTGTTCAGCCTGTTCGTGCTGTTCATGTACGGGCCCATGTTCGTCATCTTCATCCTGAGCTTCCAGGGCCCCGAGGGCGGGCTCACCTTCCCCATGCGCGGCGTCTCGTTGCACTGGTTCTACAAGCTGGCCGAGGGGCTGGGCGTGGTGGACATTGGTGCGGCGCTCTGGCGCTCGCTGGGCCTGGGCGTGGCGGTGATGCTGTGCACGGTGGTGCTGTCGGTGCTGGCCGGCCTGGCCTTTCGCAAGCGGCTGGCGGGTGGCAACACGCTGTTCTTCATCGTCGTGGCCAGCCTGATCATGCCGTCCATCATCGTTTCGCTGGGCATCGGGCTGGAGTTCCGGCTCATCGACAACGGCATCAAGGCCGCCCTCGAATGGCTGGGCATGGAGAGCACGCTGGAGGGCTACGGCACCTCGCTGGGTCTGTTCACCTCGGCCCTGGGCGCACACCTGACCTGGACCTTGCCGTTTGGCCTGCTCATCATGTTCGCGGTGTTCAACCGCTTCAACCCGGCCTACGAAGAGGCGGCGCGCGACCTGGGTGCCACCCCCTGGCAGGGCTTTGCCCACGTGGTGCTGCCGCTGATCGCGCCCTCGGTCGTGGGCATCGGCATGTTCGGCTTCACCCTGAGCTGGGACGAGATCGCTCGCACCTCGCAGGCCATTGGCGACGTGAACACGCTGCCGCTGGAGCTGCAGGGCCTGACCAGCACGGTGACCACGCCGTCCATCTACGCGCTGGGCACGCTGACCACGGTTGTGTCATTCGTGGTCATGGGCATCACGCTGGCGCTGGTGTGGGCGTTGGGCCAGCGCAAGAAAGGGCGGGCCGGCTGAGCCGCACGCCATGAGACTTCCATGCGCATCCGTGCCGACGATTCCATCATGACCGCCGCCCCGAAGCCCCGGCGCCGTGCTGTTGCGGCCAAATCCTCCGAGCCGGCCGACCTGCCTGCCGACAGTGCTGCAGCCACGAGCGGCCTGCTCAGCGACAACGATATGTACGAGCGCATGGTCTCGGCCATCCTCGACCACCGGCTGCCTCCGGGCACCAAGCTGGTGGAGGACAAGCTGGCGGCGGCCTTCGGAGTGTCGCGCACGCGCGTGCGGCCGGTGCTGGTGCGCCTGGCCAACGAGCAGGTGGTCACGCTCACGCCCAACCGCGGCGCGTCCATCGCCCAGCCCACCCCCGAAGAGGCGCTCGAAGTCTTCGAGGCCCGCCGCCTGCTGGAGCCGCGCCTGGTGGAGCTGTTCATCGCCAACGCCACCGACGAGCACATCGCCGCGCTGCGCGCCTGCATTGACGACGAAGAGGCCGCCCGCGCCAGCGGCGACATGCGCCGCGCCATCCGCCTGTCGGGCGACTTCCACCTGCACATCGCGCAGGCTGCCGGGCACCAGACGCTGGGGCGCATCCTGCGCGAGCTGGTGTCGCGCACCTCGCTGATCCTCATGACCTACAGCCCCAGCCATGCGCGCGAGCGCGAGGAGGCCACCGCCTGCGGTTGCCGCGAACACCGCGCGCTGATCGACGCCATCCGCCTGCGCGACGCCAAGGAGGCCGCGCGCCGCATGCTCGACCACTTGGCGCGCATCGAGTCGCAGCTGGAGTTCACCCCGCCCGCGAGCGAGGCGCCGGATCTCATGAGCCTGCTGGGAATGGCGGGCTGAGCAGCATGCGCCACCTGCTGGTCATCAATCCGAACACTTCGCCCAAGGTCAGCGCGCTGCTGCAGCAGCATGTGCAGGCCGCTGCGGGATCGCATGTGGTGGTGCGCACGGCCACCGCACGCTTTGGCGCCCCCTACATCGCCTGCGAGGCCAGCTACGCCGTGGCCGCGCATGCCGCGCTCGATGCCTGGGCGCTCGACTTGTCTACCCAGTCCTCGGCACCCAGCGCTGTGCTGATCGGCTGCTTCGGCGACCCCGGCCTCATGGCCTTGCGCGAAAGCAGCCCCGTGCCCGTCACCGGCCTGGCCGAGGCCTCCTTCATCGAAGCTGCGCGCCACGGCCGCTATGCCATCGTCACCGGCGGCGAGCGCTGGGGCCCCATGCTGCAGCGCCTGGCCCAGGCCTTGGGCCATGCCCATTCGCTGGCCGGCATCCACACCGTGGCGCCCACCGGCGCCCAGCTGGCAGCCGACCCCATGACTGCGCGTGCGCTGCTGGCCCAGGCCTGCCGCGACGTGGTGCGCCAGATGGGCGTGCAGTCCGTGATCCTGGGCGGCGCGGGCCTGGCCGGTATGGCGGCGGCCGTGCAGTCCCAGGTAGGGGTGCCGGTGATCGACAGCGTGGTCGCGGGCGCCCATTGGGCCCTGCGGGCGAATGCCGTACCCCCGGAGCGCAGCGTGCCGGCGTTCGATGTGGCGTGGGAAGGGGTGTCGGGGGAGATGGCTGCGCTGGGTTTGCCGCGGGGCGGATAGCTCCGCAGCCCTCCGTCAGCCCGGCGTAGCCACCCGCTCCATGCGCGTGAGCGGCAATGCCTCGTCTTCGCTGGCGGCCCTGGGCAGCACGAAGTTGAACACCGAACGCGTGAACGGCGCGGTGATACCCAGCGATTCGTAACCTGCCGGCGCCACATTGCGCTCCAGCGCCACGATCAGCCCATCGCGCGTGGCAAAAGCGAAGTCGTCGTCGATGTAGCTGTCACCCGGAATATTGACTTGCGTGGTCAGCGTGCGCATGCCGGGGGCGGCCACCAGAAAGTGGATATGCGCGGGCCGCTGGCCATGGCGGCCCAGCAAGGCAAACAGCTCATGCACCGGCCCCACGGGCGGGATCGCATAGCCCGGTGGCAAATAGCTGCGAAAGCGGTAGAAGCCCTTGGCATCGGTCTCGATGCGCCGGCGCAGCTCGTACGGCTGCATGCCGGGCATGAAGTGCGAGTAGCCGCCTTTCTCGTTGGCATGCCACACGTCCACCATCGCATGGGGCACGGGCTGGCCATCGAGGTCCAGCACCTGGCCTTCCATGATGAAGATCTCGCCCTTGGGCTCGCCTTCGTCGACCCGCACTTCCACCTGGAAGGTAGGGGCGCCCGCCACGAATAAGGGGCCCTCGATCGCACGGGGCGTTCCGCCCTCGCGTCCAGCCTTCTGGTCCGCCTCGTCGGCGCGGATGTCGAGCAGGCGGTCGAATCCCAGGCCGGCCGTGATCAGGCCCGTCTGGCCCGCGGCACCCAGGCGCGTGAGCCAGGCGGTGGCAGCCCAGAATTCGTCGGGGGTCACGTCGAGCTCGTCGATGGTCTTGAACAGGTCGGTGACGATGCGCTCGGTGAGCTGGCGCACGCGCGGGTTGCCAGGGGCGATCTTCTTCGTGTTGACCAGTTCGAGCAACTGGGCCTGGGTGAGTTCTGCCATGTTTTTGTCTCCTCTGTGGGGTGGTTCGTGGGAAGGAATTGCCGGGGTGTTGCTCAATCGAGCTTGATGTTGCGCTCCGCGATCAGCTGGGCCCAGCGCTCGGACTCGCGTGCCAGGTGCTTGGCGAGTTCGGCGGGCGTGGAGCCCACGGGCTCGGCGCCGATGGTCTCGAAGCGGGCCACCACGTCGGGCTGCTTCATCGCATCGCGCAGGGCAGCGTTGAGCTTGTTGACGATGGGCGCGGGCGTGCCCGCAGGCATGAACACCGCGAACCAGGGCGAAACCTCGTAGCCCGGCAGGCCGGCTTCGGCCAGGGTGGGCACATTGGGCAGAGTGGCCGAGCGCTTGGCCGTGGTCACGCCCAGGGCGCGCAGCTTGCCCGACTGGATGTGTGGCCGCGCCGAGGTGATGCTGTCGAACATGTAGTTGATCTGCCCGCCCAGCAGGTCGGCCACGGCCGGGCCGCTGCCCTTGTAGGGGATGTGCAGCATGTCGATCTGCGCCAGCGAGTTGAACACCTCGCCCGCCAGGTGGATGGAAGTGCCGTTGCCGGCCGAGCCATAGGTGAGCTTGCCCGGCGCCTTGCGCGCGGCGGCGATCACGTCGGCGGCGGTCTTCACGTCGGGCTGGGTGGCATTGGTCACCAGCACGTTGGGCACCACGGCCAGCAGGCTCACGGGGGCGAAGTCCTTGATGGGGTCGTACGACAGCTTTCCGTACAGCGGCTTGTTGGTGGCCATGCCGATGGACGTGATCATCAGCGTGTAGCCGTCGGCCGGCTGCCTGGCCACGAACTCGGCGCCGATGTTGCCGCCCGCGCCGGCCTTGTTCTCGATCACGAAGGGCTGGCCCAGCGCCTGGCCGGCCTTCTCGCCCAGCGTGCGGGCAATCGCGTCCATGGCGCCACCGGGCGGGAAGGGCACGACCCAGCGGATGGGCTTGTTCGGCCAGTTGGCGCCCGGTGCCTGGGCCTGCGCGGCGGGCCAGGCAGCCATTGCCATTGCGGCGCCCAGCAGGCCGAGCACCTGTTGTCGTTTCATCATCATCTTCATTTCTTGTCTCCGGGTCTTGTCTTTGTAGCGGCTGTCAGATCGCAGAGGGATGCCGTGCCAGCGGCGTCACCGAGATCTTCATGAACGGGAACAGCGGCAGGCCCTGCAGCAACTGGTGCAGCTCGTCGTTGGAGGCCACGTCGAAGACGCTGTAGTTGGCGTACTCGCCCACCACGCGCCAGATGTGCGGCCAGCGGCCGTCGCGCTGCAGCTCCTGCGAGTAGGCCTTTTCGCGGGCCTTGATGTCGTTGGCCTGGTCGGCGGGCAGGTCGTGGGGGATGTGCACATCCATGCGGACGAGGAACAGCATTGTTGGGGTCTCCTTGCTTGCTTGTTTGTTTAAACGGTGGCGGCCTGGCGGCCCAGGTCGATGTGGATGGGCGCCTTGCCTTCGCGGGCGCGGTCGAAGCGGTCGAGCTGCGCCAGCGACACTTGCACTCCAAAGCCCGGGCCGTCGGGCAGTTGCAAGGCAAAGTCGGCAATTGGCATCTGGGTTTCCACGATGTCGTCCACCAGCAGTTGCGGGCCGAACAGTTCGCAGCCATGGTGCTGGCCCGTGAGGGTGGAGAACACGTGGGCCGATGCGGCGCTGCCCAGCGAGGTTTCCAGCATGGTGCCGCCGTACCAGCCGATGTCCGCCGCCTCGGCAATCGCCGCCACCTTGCGCGTGCGCAGCAGGCCGCCGTGCTTGGCCACCTTGAGTGAGAACACGTGGCAGGCTTGGCCGCGCGCCAGGGCCATCGCGTCCTGCGGGGTGCACACGGTTTCGTCGGCCATGATGAGGGCGCTGTCACCCAGCGCTGCGGTCAGGCCCTTCAGGGCCTCGATGTTCCAGTGGGCCACGGGCTGCTCGATGAGCGTCACGCCGGCTTCCACCAGCTGCGGCAGGTAGCGGCGCGCGGTGTTGCCGTCCCAGGCCTGGTTCACGTCCACCGTCAGCGTGGCGCGGCCCGCGAGGCCGCGTGCGATCCGGGTCACGTGGGCCACGTCGTCGGCCGGGGCGTTGGCGCCGATCTTCATCTTGAAGATGTGGTGGCGGCGCTGCTCCAGGCGCAGCTGGGCTTCCTCCAGGTCGCGCTCCACGTTGCCGCTGGCCAGGGTCCAGGCCAGGGGCAGGCTTGCGTGCACCTTGCCGCCCAGCAGTTGCCAGGCCGGCAAGCCCAGGGTGCGTGCCACGGTGTCGATGAGTGCCATTTCGACGGCGCTCTTGGCAAAGGCATTGCCCTTGCAGGCCTTGTCCATGCGCGCCAGCGCCGCCTCGAAGCCGCCCGCACCCTGGCCCAGCAGGGCAGGGGCCAGGTACTGGGTGATGGCGTGGTGGATGCTCTCGGGCGACTCCTCGTTCCACGAAGGGCCGCCGATGGTGGCCGCCTCGCCAAAGCCGCAGGCGCCATTGGCCAGCCACAGCTGCACGATGACTGGGCTCTGGCGGCTGATGGAGCCGAACGAGAGCTTGTGCGGGCGGATGGTGGGGATGTCCAGGATGCGCGCTTCGATGCGCTCGATGGTGAAACCACCGGGGTGGTTGTTCATGGGGGCGGGCCTTCGGTCGATTGGGGAAACATGGGTTCAAGGCGAAGCTTAGTTTTTGCCCGCCTGCAAATCCAATGATTCATTTGCAATGCATCGTTCGATATCATCGATGAATATCCGTTTCCCTCGGGAGGGTTCCACCATGGAAATCCGCCAGCTCCGCTATTTCCTCGACATCGCGCGCACCGAGCACCTGACCCAGTCGGCGCAGAGCCTGTTCGTCACCCAGTCCACGCTGTCGCACGGCCTGCGCCAGCTGGAGCAGGAGCTGGGTGTGGCCCTGTTCGACCGGCTGGGCCGGGGGCTCAAGCTGTCGCAGGCGGGCGTGGCCTTTCGCACCTACGCCGCGCGCGCGCTGCAGGAGATTGAGGCCGGCCGCATGGCGCTGGCCGACATGGGGGCGCTGAAGTCGGGCTCACTCACCGTGGGCGTGATCCCGACCTTCTTGCATACGCTGGTGCCGGCGGCGGTGGCGGCCTTCAGCAGCGCGTACCCGGGCGTGAACGTGGTGGTGCGTGACCTGCGAGCCGGGCCCATCGAGGAGCAGCTGGTGGAGGGGCAGCTTGACGTGGGGATCGCCTTTTATCCCACCGAGCGCGTCGAGATCGAGACCGAGCCTTTGTTCGAGGAGCGGTTGCAGCTGGTGGTGAACCGGGACCACCCGTTGGCGCGACGGCGTACCCTGGCCCTGAAGGACCTGGCTGGGGTTCCGCTGGCCATGTTGCCGCGCGCGTTCACTACACGGCGCCTGATTGATGAGAGCCTGCGGGCTGCCGGGGTGGTGCCTTTGGTTCGGGTGGAGATGGAGTCGGTGGAGGGCTTGCTGGCTGTTTGCCGTTGGGGGGATCTGGCGAGCATTGCGCCGGAGCGGGCTGCTTTGCAGGCGGCGGATCTGCACTCGATCAATCTGCATTCGCCGGGGATGGTGCGGCATGCGGGGATTTTGTGGCGCAAGGGGGCTTCCAGGAGTCGGGCGGCTTTGGAGTTTGCTGCTTTGTTGAGGCCTTGATTTTTGGTGGTGGTTGCTTCTGTGGTTGTGTTGAGGGCGGAGGCCGGGGTGTGCGCCCGGCGGCGCACCTACTGTTCTTTTGCTTCGCCAAAAGAAAGTAGGCAAAGAAAAGGCGACCCCGCTGCCCGTGTCCCCCTCGCACTGCGTACGAGGGGGCAGCCTGCGATGCTCGGGCCTGGGGTGCACCGCGGAACTCGCTGCGTTCCCCCTTCGGGCGAACTCCGCTCGGACAACCGCGGTGAGTCAGTTCACGATGCGCGTGTCCTTCGGCACGCGCTCACCCCAGGCCCTGCGCTTCTCGGCACGGTCAGAAGGGGGTGGGAACGGGCTCCACACGGGCCTTTGCTTCGCTCGGCCCCGTTGCGCCTCGCTGCGCTTTGGCGTCGGCAGCGCGCAGCGCGTCCCCGACCCCAGGCGCAGCTGCGAAGCAGCAGCCGTCTCTGACCCCGCTCCCCACCCCTGCTGGCTGCGCCGAGAAGCGCAGGATCTGGGGTGGGTGCGTGTGCCGAAGGACACACGCACTTCGTGATCTGGCTTGCCGATGCTGTTTGAGCGGAGTTCACCCGCAGGGGGAACGCAGCGAGTTCATCGGCACCACCCCAGATCCGAGCATCGCAGGTTGCCCCCATCGCCCACCGGGCGATGGGGGACGCAGACTGGGGGTCGCCTTTTCTTGGCCCACCTTCTTTTGGCGACGCAAAAGAAGGTGGGTGCGCCGCCGGGCGCACATCCCGGCCTCCGCCCTTCAAATCAAACACGCAGCAACCGCCGCCAAAGATACTCAAGGCGCCGCTGTCTTCGGCTCAAAGTCGCAATACTGCGCCACCACACACTCCCAACACCGCGGCTTGCGCGCCACGCACACATACCGCCCCAGCAAAATCAGCCAGTGGTGCGAATCCACCGCATACGCATCCGGCACCCGCTTCACCAACTGCAACTCCACCGCCAACGGGTTCTTGCCCGGCGCCAGCCCCGTGCGGTTGCTCACGCGGAAGATGTGCGTATCCACCGCCATCGTGGGCTGGCCGAAGGCGACGTTGAGGACCACGTTGGCCGTCTTGCGGCCCACGCCGGGCAAGGCTTCGAGCTCCTCGCGCGTGCGCGGCACCACGCTGCCGTGCTGCTCCACCAGGATGCGGCAGGTGGCCAGCAGGTTCTTCGCCTTGGTGCGGTACAGGCCGATGGTCTTGATGTAGCCCTCCAGCCCTTCGAGCCCCAGGTCCAGGATGGCCTGCGGCGTGCCCGCCACCGGAAACAGCTTGCGCGTGGCCTTGTTCACGCCCACGTCGGTGGCCTGGGCCGAGAGCAGCACGGCGGCCAGCAGCTCGAACGGGGTGGTGTACTCCAGCTCCGTGTTGGGCATGGGGTTGGCGGCCTTGAGGGCGGCGAAGAAGGGTTCGATCTGCTCGGTTTTCATGGTGGGGAGGGGCCGTTGTTCTTGTCGGGTGCTGCATTGTCCCGCAGTGGATTCTTCACGGCGATTTGACGGCCGCAGCGCGTTTCTTTACAACGAATTTATACCGCGCTGCCTAGACTGCAAGCCATGTTTAACCCACTGCCTACCGCCGGCTTGGAAGCCGCCTGGCTCCCTGGCGCAGGCCCCCGCATGCTGCACCCCAGCCTTTCCCTGGTTTCGCTCCACCGCGTGGCGCTCGGCGCTGTTGCCCAAGACAGTCCGGATGACCTCGTGGTCCTTCCCCTGCGGTTGTCCGGCGCCGACGTACCCGCAGTGCGGCGCACCCTGCACCACATCCTGGGCCCCCGGCTGGCCTGCTACCGCATCGGGATGGACGTCGCGCGCCACGGCATCAGCGCCCACATCCACCTGCGCAGCAGCGAGCTGGCCACCTGCATGGCCCTGCTCACGGCCGGCATGCCACAGGCCGAGTTCGGCCGCATTGAGCGGCTGACAGGCGCAAGCACAAACACAAGCACAGGCACCCCATGCGTGGTGCATTGAGGGGGCTGCCTTCTGCACCACCCACCAGCGGCCCCATTGGTCTGGGCACGCTGGGGGATGCGCCTGCACTCGATGCCCTGGAGCGCGCTGCGTTCACCGGCGACCGCATCTCCCTGTCCAGCTGGCGGCGCCTGCTGCGCAGCCCGTCGGCCCGGGTGCTGGTGGCCCGCGATGGCGCAAGCGAGTGCGCAGCGGTGCCCGGCGCCTGCGTGGTGCTGCTGCGCAGAGGCACCTTCGTCGCGCGCTTGTACTCGCTGGCCGTCGCACCGCAGGCGCGCAACAGTGGGCTGGCCAGCGCCTTGGTCACCGAGGCCCTGGCCCATGCGCGCCGCGCAGGCTGTGCGCTGCTGCGGCTGGAGAGCTGGGCCGACAATGCCGGCGCCCACCGCCTGTTCCGGCGCTTCGGCTTCGTGCCTTCGGGCCGCAAGATCGCCTACTACGAGGATGGGGCCGACGCCATCTGCTTCCAGAAGGACCTGTTCGACGACAAGGGCCAGGGCGCGCATCCGGTGCTCCGCAGCGCGCGGCACTACGGGCAGACGCTGGACTTCACCTGCGGCCCGTGCGCGCTGCTGATCGCCATGTCGGCTCTGGACCCTGCCACCGTGATGGACCAGGCCGCAGAGATCCGCCTGTGGCGCGAGGCGACCACGGTGTTCATGGCAGCGGGCCACGGCGGCTGCGGTCCGTTCGGGCTGGCCTGTGCGGCGCTGCACCGGGGCTTCGATGTGTCGGTGTATGCCGCAGCGGGCTCCTCGCTGTTCATGGACAGCGTGCGCGAGCCGCACAAGAAGCGCGTCATCCAGCGCGTGGAAGACGACTTCCAGGCCGAGCTGCTGGCGCGCGGCGTGCCTATCTTCGCGCTGCCGGTGTCCGCCGAGGGGGTGATCGAGCAGTTGCGCCTGGGCCATGTGCCCATCGTGCTTATCAGCCTCTGGCGGCTGCACCGCGAAAAGTCGCCGCACTGGGTGGCGATCGTCGGCTTCGATGGCGCAGTGTTCCGCGTGCTCGACCCCATGGCCCGCTCCGGCGAGAGCGACGGCGGCATGTCGGTGAGCCTGGCCGAGTTCAAGAAGATCGCCCGCTACGGGCGCCGCCGCCAGACGGCGGCCGTCATCATTGCAAGCAAGAAAGAAGTTTCCCCGTGTCCTCAGAACATGTGATCGTGGTCGAAAAGCGCTCCGACTTCCGCTGGAGCGACCCCGGCGTGAAGATCGTCACCGCCGAGGAGTTCATTGCCGAAGGGCCCCAGGCGCGCAGCCGGGTGCGCAAGGTCACCAACCTGTGCCGCAGCTACAGCTACCTGGGCATCGGCTACTACTGCTCGCTGCTGGCCGAGGCCCGCGGCGACCGGGTGACACCGGGCGTGGAGGCCATCCTGGGCCTGGCGCGCGGCAAGGCGCGGGCGGCTTCGATCGCGGTGCTCGACCGGCTGGTCGGCCCGCTGCCCGGCATACCGCGTTCGGTCAGCACCCTCACGCTGCAGGTGTTCTTCGGGCGCACCGAGGATGCTGAATTCGCGGCCCTGGCACGCAAGAGCTTCGAGCTGTTTCCCTGCCCGCTGCTGGAGATCGTGGTCGAGCGCTGCGATGCTCCGCAGGGCTGGCATGTGGCGGCCCTGCAGGCGCTGGACCCGCGTGGCGTGGACGCCCACCGCGACGAGGTCTTCACCGAGGCGCTGGGCCACTTCACGCGGCGCAGCTGGCGCCCGGTGGCGGCCGTGGCCGCGCCGCGCATGGACCTGGCCATCCTTCACGACCCGGCCGACCCGCTGCCGCCGTCGAGCGCAGCCACGCTCGCCAGGCTCATCACCATCGGCGACAGCATGGGCATTTCGGCCGAGCTGATCGAGAAGAAGGATTTTTCGCGCCTGGCGCAGTTCGACGCCCTGTTCATTCGCGAGACCACGGCCGTCAACCACCACACCTTCCAGTTTGCCAAGCGGGCGGTGGCCGAGGGCATGCCCGTCATCGACGACCCGGTCTCCATCCTGCGCTGCACCAACAAGGCCTATCTGGCCGAACTGCTGCGCGGCCACGGCATTGCCACACCGCGCACGCACATGCTCAGCCGCCGCACGCTGGCCGACTTTCAGCATGGGCTGGCCTACCCGGTGGTGGTCAAGGTGCCCGATGGCTCGTTCAGCCGCAGCGTGAAGAAGGCCGACCACTTTGCGCAGCTGCAGGAGATCGCGCGCGAGATGCTCAAGGAATCGGAAGTCATCCTGGTGCAGGAGTACATGTACACCGACTTCGACTGGCGCATCGGCATCCTCGCGGGCCAGCCGCTGTTTGCCGCCAAATACTTCATGTGCGACGGGCACTGGCAGATATTGCAGCACGGCGACAACGGACAGTACACCGAGGGCCGCACCCTGGCCGTGGCCCTGCCCGAGGTGCCACCCCATGTGCTGGCCGCTGCCACCGCCGCAGCGCGCCTGGTGGGCGATGGCTTCTACGGCGTGGACCTCAAGTGCAACGCCAGCGGCGCCCATGTGATCGAGATCAACGACAACCCCAACCTGGATACCGGGGTGGAAGACGCCATCGGCGGCGATGCTGTGTACCGCCGCCTGCTGGGCCATCTGCTCGGCCGCGTGGAGCAGCGGCTGCACCGGGGGCAGGGCAGCGGGGTCTGCGCGCCGGAGGGGCTGGTGTTGGCAAGCACAAGCCGCATGGTGCAGCACGCTTAGAGCGGCTAACAAAACTCTTCTGACGTCGTTGCTGCGTCTTGTCGTACTACTCGTACTGCCTGCGACGCAGCGCCTAGCCAGAACCGCTTCGCTGAGTTTTGTTAGCCGCTCTTAGCCTGCCCGGTGCCCGTCGATCAGCTGCCCGCGCAGGAATTCGAGGAACATGCGCACCCCTGCCGGCAGGGTGCGCCCGCCCAGCGTCTGCACCTCCACCGCTCGGGCGCTCATGCCGGGCTCGCGGATCTGGGCGGCGTGCAGTTCGCCGCGCTGCACGCGGTCGCGCACCGTCACCTCGCCCGATATCGACAGTCCGCCGCCGTGCAGCACGAAGTGCGTCAGCGTCTCGAAGTGGTTGCACACCAGCACCGGTTCGAACACCAGGCCGCGCTGGCTGCAGCCGATGTCGAACAGCTGGCGCACGGTGTTGTCGCGCTCGGGCAGGGCGATGGGGTGGGGGTGCATCTGTGCCAGGGTGATCGATTTGAAGCGCGCCAGGGCATGGTCGGGCCGCATGATGGCGATCACCGGTGAGGCCTCGCGGTGCTGCACGCTGATGTCGCGCTCGGCCGCGCGGCTGTAGGTCAGGCCGATGTCCGCGTCGCCGTGCAGCACCGCCGTGGTCACCGCCGCCGGGCTGGCCACGCGCACGTGGAACTGGATGCCCGGGTACTGCGTGCGGAACTGCGCCATCACGCGCGGCAAAAACTCGATGGCAAAGCCCGCCGAGCTGCACAGCCGCACCAGCCCGGTGTGCAGCCCCTGCAGCGCCTTGATGTCGGCAACCACGCGGTCGGCCTCCAGGGCGCCGCGCCGGGCATGGGCGGCCAGCATCTCGCCGGCCGCACTGGGTGCCATGCCGCGGGGGCGCCGGTCGAACAGCGGCACGCCCAGCAGGTCTTCGAGCGCTGCGACCTGCCGGCTCACGGCCGAGGGCGACACATTGAGCCGCGTGGCCGCCTCGCTCACCGAGCCGCTGCGCACCACCTCCAGAAAATAGCGCAGGGCCGTGTCCTGCAGGCGGCTGGAGAGCATGGGTGGCCTCTGGTGGTTTGCGTAAAACGCAAGGGTAACCTCAGAAATCGTCGATTGCAGAAAAGCAGCAGCCTGCCTATGCTGACTTCGAAATGACTTATTCGAACGCAGCCGCCACCATGCCCGACTTCTCCAGCCTGCCCGCCACGGGCATCGCCCCCAGCGGCATCGTCGCCCATACGGCCACGGGCCTGTCGCGCGCCATCCATGCCCGCGAGGTCTCGTGCGTGGAGGTGCTTGATGCCTACCTGGCCCAGGTGGACCGCCTGAACCCCGTGGTCAACGCCCTGGTGGCCATGGCCGACCGCGGTGCGCTGCACGCCCTGGCGGCAGAGCGCGATGCGCAACTGGCGCGTGGCCAGAGCCTGGGCCCGCTGCACGGCATGCCCCAGGCGCCCAAGGACATCGCGCCCGCGGCCGGCATGGTCACCACGCGCGGCTCCCCCCTCTTCGCCGGCCAGGTCACCACCACCGATGCCGTGGTGTTCGAGCGCATGCGCGCCAGCGGTGCGCTCTTCATCGGCCGCACCAATTCGCCCGAGTTCGGCCTGGGCGGTCACACCTATAACCCGGTGTACGGCACCACGCGCAACGCCTTCGACCCGGCGCGCTCGGCCGGCGGCAGCAGCGGCGGGGCAGGGGTGGCCGTGGCCTTGCACATGCTGCCCGTGGCCGACGGTTCGGACATGATGGGCTCGCTGCGCACACCGGCCGCGTTCAACAATGTGTATGGCCTGCGCACCTCACCCGGCCTGGTGCCGCACGGGCCGTCGGAAGAAGTGTTCTTCCAGCAGTTCAGCGTGACCGGGCCCATGGCGCGCAACATCCCCGACCTGGCGCTGCTGCTGTCGGTGCAGGCCGGTTTTGACGAGCGCCTGCCGCTCACGCGCCGCAGCGACGACGTGGCCGCCTTCGGCCAGCCGCTGGAGCGCGACTTCAAGGGCACGCGCATCGGCTGGCTGGGCGACCTGGGCGGCTACCTGCCCACCGACCCAGGCCTGTACACCACCTGCGAGAAGGCACTGGGCCATTTCCGCACCGTGGGCTGCACGGTGGAGAAGGCCGTGGTCGACTTCGACCTCACGCAGTTGTGGAATGCCTGGCTCGACCTGCGCAGCTTCAGCGTGGCGGGTGCCAATGCGGCGCTGTACCACGACAGTGCCAAGCGCGCCCAGCTCAAGCCCGAGGCCGTGTGGGAGATACAGCGCGGCTTGGCGCTGACTGCCATGCAGGTCTATGACGCAACGCGCGTGCGCACGGCCTGGTACCAGGTGCTGCGCGGACTGTTCACGCGCTTCGACTTCCTGGTGCTGCCCGCGGCCCAGGTGTTCCCTTTCGATGCCAGCCTGGACTGGCCGCACGAAGTGGCCGGGCGCCGCATGGACACCTACCACCGCTGGATGGAGATCGTGGTGCCCGCCACCATGGCCGGCCTGCCCGCACTGGCGGCACCTGCAGGCTTTGGTCCCGAGGGCCTGCCGGCCGGTCTGCAGATCATGGGCCCCGCGCAGTCCGACGCGGCGGTGCTGCAGATCGGCCATGCGTACGACCTGGCCAGTGGTTACTCGCGTGTGCACAGTCCGCTGCTGCGCTGATCGGTTGCCGTCGTTCTTCGCCCCCCCATCCCTTCGTCCTGTTGCTCCTGGAGATGTTCCCGATGCCGATGCCGCGTTCCCGTTTCCTGTCGTGTCTTGTGGCCGGTGCAGCCGTGCTGGCGGTGCCCGCCGTAGCGTTGGCGCAGCAGGGCTACCCTGATCGCCCCATCAAGCTCGTCGTGCCATTCGCACCCGGCGGCGCCACCGACATCCTGGGGCGCCTGCTGGCCACCTCGATGGGCGAGCGCCTGGGCCAGCCCATGGTGGTGGAGAACCGGGCCGGGGCCGGCACCGTGGTGGGGGCCTCCATCGTGGCCAAGGCCCCGGCCGATGGCTACACCCTGCTGCTGGGCGCCAACACCACCTTCACGCTGAACCCCGCCATCCGCAGCAACCTGCCGTACGACCCCGTGCGCAGCTTCACGCAACTGGGCCTGGTGGCCGACATGGGCCTGCTGCTGGTGGCCCACAACGACACGCCCGGCAGCACGCTCAAGGAGGTCATCGCCCAGACCCGGGCCGCGCCCGAGAAGTTCTCGTACGGCTCCTACGGCACCGGCTCGTCGGTGCACTTCGGCGGCGAGGTGCTCAAGTCCACCACCGGCGCGAAGATGCTGCATGTGCCCTTCAACGGCAGCGCGCCCAACCTCACCGCGCTGATGGGCGGGCAGGTGCAGTTCGCGGTCGATACGGTGGTGGCATCCACCCCGCTGATCAAGGCCGGCAAGATCAAGCCCATCGTGGCCCTGGGCGCGCAGCGCCTGGCCCTGCTGCCCAACGTGCCCACCGTGGCAGAAAGCGGCTACCCCGGCTTCGACATGGGCTCGTGGTTCGCTTTCGTCGGGCCCGCCGGCCTGCCCGCGCCCGTGCAGGCCAAACTGGAGAAGGCCCTGGCCGACACCATGGCGTCGGCCGAGTTCAAGAAGAAGCTGGTGGACATCGGCCTCACGCCCTCCTGGTCCAACGGCGACGGCCTGCGCGCCCGCATCGAGCGCGAGCTGCCGGCCATGCGGGCCGTGGCGGCCAGGGCGGATATCCGCAGCGACTGATTGCGCAACGGGGGCGGGAAGGGCGGTCGCCGCTCGCTCCCCGGACGTGGTGTTTGGCGACGGCTTGCGGCATTTCATCGCAACGCAGTTTGCTGGGCCCACCCGCCTGCCTACAGTGCCATCAAACCGCCGCCGTGGCGGTCCTTGAAGGCACACCATGATGAAGACACTGTTCCAGACCCTTGCCGCCGCCGCCCTGCTGGGCCTCGCCGGCCAGGCCGGCGCGCAACAAGCCGGTTACCGCACGCTGACCGTCCCGGGGGATGCGCCCATCAGCGTCGCATTGTTCTACCCCACGGCCGCAACCGCCCGCGCCCTGCCCATGGGCCCCTGGCAGCCCGTGGTGGCGCCGGGCGCTCCTGCGGGGCAGGCGCCGCTCAAGGGATTGGTGCTGATTTCGCACGGCACGGGCGGCTCCGAGGTGGGGCACCACAACCTGGCCACCCGGCTGGCCAGGGATGGCTACCTGGTCGCGGCCCTGCGCCACCCCGGCGACAACTGGCAAGACCGCTCCATGATCACCTCCGGCCACTACTTCGGCGAGCGCCCGCGCCAGGTCAGCCGGGTGCTCGACGCGCTGCTGGCCAGCCCCGAATGGGGCAGCCGTATCCCGGCGGAGCGCATCGGCGCGGTGGGGCATTCCGCCGGGGGCTATACGGTGCTGGCACTGGCCGGGGCCGAGGCTGAGCCGGCGCGCGCGGCCAAGCACTGCGCTACCGTGCAGGACGACCCGGGCTTCTGCTCGCTGGCCAAGGGGTCCCCGGCAGGCGCTGCCACTCCTACCGCCAGCGGCAAGGGCGTTGCGCCAGACGCCCTGCGCGTCTCGGTGCCCGACCGCCGCATCCGCGCCGTGGTCGCCCTGGCCCCCATGGCCGTGGTGTTCACCCCCGAGAGCCTGGCGGCCATCACCGTGCCGGTGCGCGTCATCGTGGCCGAGCGCGATGTGGTGCTGGTCGGCAAGTACCATGGCGGCCATGTCGTCGCCCACCTGCCCAGGGCCCAGGCCAGCACGGCAGCGGGGGCAGGGCACTTTGCCTTCATGGCGCAACCGTCCATGCCGCTGCCGTCTGATGCGGGCGATGCCGCTGCCAACCCGCCGGGCTTTGATCGCGTGGCCTACCAGCCGCAGCTGGAGAACCAGGTGGCGGAGTTCTTTGCGCAGCAGTGGCGGTGATAGTCTGCTCCAAGAGCAGCCAACAGCGCCCACTACGCCCAATACGCCCTGCAAGTAGGACTTACATTGCGAGGCGTTATAAACCAGGGAGCACCAGACCACCTACACCACTTCATGCTGCCGCCCACCGCGCCTCCGTCTACCGTCTTTTCCACGGATGCCTTCCCCGAGGACAACCGCTTCGATGCCTGGCGGGACAGCATCTCCGTGCTGTTCGACGTGGTGCCGCACTCGCGATTGCGCCCCACGGACTTTAGTGCCTCGGTGGCCGCCACGCACCTGGGCGAGCTTCTGGTCGGACAACTGCATTTCAGTGGTCAGCAGTTCTCCCGCTCTCGCGCCCGCATGGCGCGCGACGGGCTGGACCACTACCTCGTACAGTGGTATCGCAACGGTGGCTTTGTGGGCCAGCTCGACGATGGCAGGACCGATATCCATGTTCAGGCTGGAGACATCGTGGTCTTCGACCTGCAGCGCAGCCAGCACACCCACGCCCAGGCCTCCGATGTGATGACGCTGGTACTGCCGCGCGAGCGCATGGACGAGTACCTGGGGGCGTCCGCCAGGCAACTCCATGGTACGGTGCTCCCAACCGGAGCCGGTCTGGGTGGGCTGCTGTCGGACCACATGGATTCGCTCCTGCACCGCCTGCCCACCCTGAGCGCCCAGGACGCATCGACCGTCACCAGCATCACCTCGCAAATGCTCGCTGCATGCCTGGGGCCTGCGTTGAAGAAATCGACTGGCAGCACATCGGTGGGCTTCGCGCTGCAAGCGTCGCCGCAAGCCCTGCTGGAATGCATACAGCGGTACATCGGTCACCACCTGGGCCGCCCGCTCAGTGCCGAAAGCCTTTGCGAGGCCTTTGATCTCTCGCGCGGCAGTCTGTACCGGCTTTTCGAGCCCTTCGAGGGCGTATCCCGCTACATTCAAAGCCGGCGACTGCAGCGAGCCTTCCACCTGCTGCTGAGCCCCGCCAATCTTCGTCTGGGCATTGCGGAGATCGCTGCACGCGTGGGCTTCGCGAGCGAAGCCCATTTCAGCCGTGCATTCCGGGCGGCGTTTGGCCAGCGACCCAGCGACGTCCGGGCCCTGTCCCGGCACGGCGGCCTCACCAGTGCAGCACACGCGCAGGTGTCCACCGAGTATGCCCAGTGGGTGCGTTACCTGGCAGTCTGAGATCGTTTTTCAACCGCAAGTAAGACGCCTCAACCGCTTTGCCCGGTGGCGTGCGCCGCTTCGATGTCGCCCCCGGGGGCTGGAACGCCTGGACAAGTCGGCGAGAACGCCGAGTCAAGTGGGACCTGAATGTCCGCCATAGCATCTTGAGGTAGCAAGTCCCGTTGCGCTCCCTCCGTGCGAAGAGCTGCGGAGCCTGGATACCGGGGCGCTCCTGCCATGGCATTTTCGCTCCGCCCCATCGCCCGACCTGGGTGGGTGCGCGGCAGGACATAGCCGGCGCCTGGATCGACAGGGCCGTGGTGATCACTTCGCCCCAGGCCACTGCGCGGTTCGGTCCATCTCTCATGGGCAAGCCCCTACCCGCTGAAACAGCTTCAACACAGGCAATCACGACATGATGAACGTCGATCAAACGACCGCGCACGAAGCAAGTGTCCCAGTACGGGAAATCGTATTTGTAGACAGTCGCGTCCAGGACGCAGGTACCTTGCTCAAGAAATTTGCGCCAGGCGTTGAGGTGGTCTATCTCCGCGCTGGCGAAGATGGCCTGCACCAGATGGCGCTCGCAATGGGTGCGGGTGGCGACGTGGGAGCGGTGCATGTGCTGGCGCACGGTAGCGAAGGACAGCTGTGGCTGGGCGACACCTTCCTGGACTCGGGCACCGTCGCAATGCATGCAGACGCGCTCGCTGCCTTGGGCCAGGCAATGACGGCCGATGCGGACTTGCTGATCTATGCCTGTGATGTGGGGCGCGCAGATGCTGGGGCCCGGTTGGTGTCCGAGATGGCGGCGCTCACTGGCGCCGATGTTGCCGCGAGCGCCAATCGGACAGGCTCGCATGGAGACTGGGAGCTTGAAGTCAGCACGGGCCAGATATCCACGGCAGCGCTTGCAGCGACCTCTGGCGAATACCTCCATGACCTTGCGATCCTCACCGTCACGAGCGGTGCTGACTCCGGGGTCGGGTCGCTTCGCAATGCCATTGCCAACGCCACGCAGGGCGACACCATCACCTTTGCCAACTCCGTCACGAACATCTCCCTGAGCTCAGGGCAGTTGGTGCTGGGAACGGGACTCACGATCGATGGCGATCTGGACGACAACGGCACGGCAGATGTCACCATCGACGCCAACCATGGCAGTCGCGTGGTGTATGTGTCGGCGGGAGCGTCGGTCACGCTTGAAGGGCTGGTCATCAAGAACGGGCTGGTAGCGGCCAATGGCGGCAGCAATGCTGGCAACCTGTCTAACTTAGGGCGCCCAGGGAGCGATGCGCAGGGCGGCGGGATCTACAACGCGGGCGATCTGCTGATACGCAACAGCACCATCACCGAAAACAAGGCGTCCGGCGGTGGCGGTACCGGTGGGCCCTTTCCGAAGGCGGGCGGTGGTGGTGGCGGTGGTGGCTTTGGATCCGGTCTGGGTGGTGCCGGAGGCGCGGATCGTACCTCTGAACCGCCCACCCCTGCCACTGCGGGACATGGGGGCAATGGCGCAGGAACCTCGGGCGGTCAGCGCGGGGGGTATGGCGGAGGGTCGACCGGCGGCAATGGAGGCGGGGCCAACATCCAGTTTGTCGGCCAAGCTTACAGCGTGGGGGGCGCGGGCGCCACGGCAAGCAACGGGAGTATTTCCATCGGCGGCGGTGGCGGCGGCGGTGGCGGTATCTATGACGGCGGGGCAGGGGGAAGTGCTGCAGGTGGCATCTACAACACCGGCACCCTGTCGATAGTAGGCAGCGTGGTCAGCAACAACATCGGTGCCGGCGGCGGCGGCGGTGGCGGTGCAGCTGCCAGCTATGCCGGCCGTGGCAACGGTGGCGCGGGTGGCGCGGGCATCGGTGCGGTGTGGAACAGTGGTGGCACGTTGCGAATCGATGCCTCTACGCAAGCCAGCATGGCAAACGGCAACAAAGGCGCCGGAGGTTCGGGGGGAGGCGTGAGCGGCTCGGGCAACGCTGCCGGTGCGGCCGGGGCATCTATCGATGCCGTATCGGGCCCCTATCAGAATGACCTGCGGGACGCCCGTATCACCAGCGCCCAGTACGATGCCAGCACCGGGGTTCTTTCGGTGACCGGAACCAATCTGGTGGCTGGCGACAGCATCATTGCATCGAAGCTCACACTCAGCGGCCAAGGCGGCGGTAGCCACACCCTGACCAGTGGCAACGCCACTGCCAGCAGTTCCACGGCGTTTTCGCTCACGCTCAATGCTGCCGACCAGCTCGCGGTCAATGGCCTGCTGAACAAGGACGGCACCACGGCCGTGGATGCGACCACCTTCAACCTGGCGGCGGCTTCCAACTGGAATGCTACGGCGTCTGCGCCGTCCGACCTGACAAGCAATGCGGTTACCGTCTCCAACGTCACCGCCCCGACCATCACCAGCGCCACTTACGACGGCGCCGCCCACGTCCTCACGGTCACCGGCACCGGCTTGGTCAAGACCCTCGGCGCCACCAACGATGTCACCGTCAACAAGCTCACCATCACCGGCGAAGGCGGTGCCACCTACACGCTGTCCACCTCCGGCAATGTGGAGGTGACCTCGGCCACCAGCTTCACCGTCACCCTCACGGGCGCGGACGTCGCCGGCTTCGCCTCGCTGCTCACCAAGAACGGGACCAGTTCGGCCAGCAGCGCCACCACCTACAACATCGCCGCCGCCGATGACTGGAACAGCGTGGTTACGGGCGGCAACATCGCGGATGCGAGCAACGGAATCACCGTCAGCAACGCGGCGCCCAGCATCGTGGGCGCCACTTACGATGCCGCCACCGGCATCCTCACGGTCTCGGCCGTGAACATCGTGGCCGGCGACAGCATCGATCTGACCCGGCTGTCCCTTACCGGGGAGGGCGGTGGCAATGTAGCCCTGTCCGGCCCCAACGTGCTGGCCAGCAGTGCCACCGAGTTCAGCGTCACGCTCAATGCTGGGGACAAGCTGGTCATGAATGGCCTCCTGAACCAGAACGGCACCAGCGCCGTGAGCGCAACCACCTTCCAGTTGCTGGCCGGCGCCAACTGGGACTCCACGCGCGCCAGTGGTGTCGACAATTCGGGCAACACCGTCACGGTCTCCAATGTGGTCGCTCCCACCATCACCAGCGCTGCCTACGACATCGCCACCCATCTCCTCACGGTCACCGGCACCAACCTGGTCAGGACCATCGGGGCATCCAATGACGTCACGGTCTCGGCCCTGACCATCACCGGCGAGGCAGGCACCACACGCACCTTGTCCACCACGGGGAATGTCGAAGCGCTGTCGGCCACCAGCTTCACCGTGACCCTGGCCGGCGCAGACCAGGTGGCTGTGGAGGCGCTGTTCAACAAGAACGGCACCACGTCCACCAGCGGCACTACCTACAACCTGGCTGCGGCCGACGACTGGAACAGCCCGGTCACCGGCGGCGACATTGCCGATGCCACTTCGCCCATCACGGTGAGCAACGTGGCTGTCCCGACCATCACCAGCTCCGTCTACAACGCCAACACCGGCGTGCTGACGGTCACCGGCACCGGGCTCACAGCTGCGTCCGGCGCGGCCAATGACATCGTGGCCAACAAGCTGAGCCTGCAGGGCGAAGGCGGTGCCAGCTACACGCTGACCACCACCGGCAATGTGGAGATCACCAGCGGCACCAGCTTCACGCTGACCCTGAGCGCGGCCGACCGCCTGGGTGCCAACCTGATCATGAACAAGAACGGCACCAGCTCCACCAGTGTCAATACGTACAACCTGATCGCCGCAGAGGACTGGGCCGCCGGGGCAGACGCCGCCGTGGTGGTGGCCGACCCGACGGGCAATGGTGTCACGGTGACCAATGTGGTGGCCCCCACCGTCACCAGCGCCACTTACAACGTGGCCACCGGCGTGCTGGTGGTCACGGGCAACAACTTCCTCTCGCTGACCGGGGCGAACAATGACATCACGGCCAACCGCATTCGCTTTCTGGGCCAGGGGGCGTTCAACTACACGCTGACCGATACGTCCAATGTGGACATCACGTCCAACACCAGCTTCACCATGACCATGAGCGCCAACGACAAGGCCCAGTTGGCGTTGCGGCTGAACAAGGATGGCACGAGCTCCACCGACACCACCACCTACAACATCGGCATGCTGGAGGACTGGAACACGGGTGCGGCCGTGGCGGTGGTGATTGCCGACCTGTTTGGCAATTCGGTCACGGTCGCTGGCAACAACGTGGCGCCCGCCGTGAGTGGGGTCGTGGCGGGGCAAGCCGTCAACGACAACGCAACGGTCTCGCCGTTCGCGGGCATCGTCATCAGCGACCCGGATGTGGGTGCTTCGGAGACGGTGATCATCACGCTGGACACTGCGGCCAAGGGCGCGTTCACTGCGGCCTCGCTCACGGCCTCGGGCTTCTCCACCGCCGATGGCGGGCTCACGTACACCCATGCGGCAGGCACACCCGCCGACATCCAGGCAGCGCTTCGCGCCCTGGTGTTCAAACCGGCAGTGGGTCGTGTGGCTCCGGGGGCGACCGAGACCACCACGTTCACGATCAGCGTCAATGACGGCATTGCGTCGGCGGTGCTGAACAACACCACCACGGTGGTCAGCACGGCCATTGCAGTCGATTCAGGCGGCGGCACCCCACCGGCCACCACCATCGACGGCGTGCCCGTCACCACCGAGTCGGGCCCTGCAGGCTCCACCATCATCACCGTGCCGGTGGTGCTGCCCACCCGGCCCGATACCGCAGGCACACCCACCCCGCTGGCCGACATCCCCATCGTCAAGGCAGCCGATGGCCATTCCATCGTCTCCGTCAGCGTGCCCACCGGGGTGGGGCTGTCGGCTGAAGGCCTGTCCGGCACGACCATGGGCTCCGCCGCCCTCGCCGAACTGGGGTTCCGCATCGAGCGGGTCACCGGCAACAACCCCGAGCTGACCAACGCCGGCCAGGTGTTCTATGCCACCCTGGGGCCCAATGAGCCGCTGTCGGTGCAGATCTTGAAGCCTACGGCAGGGGTGGGCTTCAACCCCAGCGTGCCGCTCGTCATCAACGGCAGCGCCAACCCTGCCGATGGCAAGCAGGCGGTGATCATCGACGCGCGCGGCCTGCCTGCAGGTTCGGTGATCCAGGTGGACAACATCGAGTTCGTGGCGGTCGTGGGCAATGTGCGCGTCATCGGTGGCGCCGGCCAGAACATGGCCAGCGGGGATGGATCGGCCCAGTGGATCGTGCTCGGCCCCGATGACGACATCATCCATGGCGGTGGTGGCAACGATGTGGTCGGCAGCGAGGCCGGCGATGACCAGGTCTTTGGCGATGCCGGGGACGACATCGTGTTTGGCGGCGCAGGCAATGACCTGCTCTCGGGCGGTACGGGCAGTGACCGCCTGAACGGGGGCACGGGGTTTGACGTGGCGATACAGGAGGGCACACGCGCCGACTACACCGTCACCCTGGAGGGTGCCGGTATCAAGCTGACCCATACCGCCACCGGTGTCTCCGACTGGCTGGTGGATGTGGAGCAGGTGCGGTTTGCAACGGGCCCAAGCCTCACGGTGGCGCACAGCGCCGCCGAAGAAGCAGGCGCCTACCTGTTCCAGAAGTGGCTGGGCCGCGATCTGAACCAGGGCGAAGGCGCCATCATCCAGGGCCTGACGGGCAAGACGGCGCTGGAAGTGGCCACGCTGTTCGCCCAAGTGTTCCCCGAGCAGAGTGCGGGCAAGACGCCTGCCCAACTGCTGGAAGGCATGGGTGCAGCGGGAGCGGTGCGCGTGGATGCTGTCCGTGATGTGACCGTGACCGGTGATGCAGGCAACAACACCATCACCCCGACCTTGGGCCTGGCCCGGTATGTGGATGGCGGTGCAGGCATCGACACCGTGGTCATCCCGGCCACCCTCTCACAGACCTATGTGCAATCCCAGAACAATGGCACCTTCACCCTGCAGCGCCTGACCGATGGGGCGATGCTGGATGTGACGCGGGTGGAGCGGGTCACGTTCAATGACACCAAGCTGGCGCTGGACCTGAACGGCCATGCGGGCGAAGCAGCCAAGCTGCTGGGTGCCCTGGGCGGGCCGGCTTTGCTGACCAACAAGGGCGTGGTGGGCGAGGTGATCCGGCTGCTGGATGCCGGGGCCAGCAGCCAGACCATTGCGGGGCTGGGGCTGCAGCTCTTGGGAGCGAGCACGCCTACGCAGATTGCGCAGACGCTGTGGACCAATGTGGTGGGCCGTGCGGGTACGGATGGGGAACTCAAGCTGCTGACCGACATCATGGCGGGTGGGGTATCAGCCTCCGAGCTGACGGTGATGGCGGCGAATCTGGAGCTGAACGCGGTGCGGATTGATCTGGTGGGGCTGGCGGCCAACGGGATTGAGTTCGCCTGACGCGCCAGCGTGGCGGGGATACATGGTCATACGGGATATTGGCTATCCTGCCGCTGCCTGTTGGCCACCAGGGGGTAGCATCACCTCCAAACACTGAGCCTCGACCACCAAGCGCCGGACTGGGATGGAGCGGGCTGGACACCAAGGCCCGGATTGCCCCTCGACCGATGCCCAGCGCGTCTTAGTGCCTGACCGCCGCATCCGCGCCGTGTTCCCTCTGGCCCCCATGGCCGTGGTGCTGACCGCCGAGAGCCTGGCGGCCATGTGGCCGCCCCATCTGCCCAGGACCCAGGCCAGCAGCACGGTGGCGGGGGCCGGGCACTTCGCCTTCATGGCGCAACCGTCCATGCCGCTGCCGTCCAGCAGTGTCTGTACATCGCTTGCTAGGGCAAAGCGCACTGCGGCCTGATGAAGACCGTTGCCCGGTTGGTGTGAGCGCTCAAGCCCTCAGCTTCACTCCAGCTGCCGAACGGCATCCTCTATCTTCCCGGCCAGTGCTTTGAGGGGCGCGCTGAGTTCGGCCTCCGTCTCCAGCGCGCTTTGCTGGGTGGTGACACTCATGTTGAGCACGTAGATGGAGCCGCTGGGCGTGGCGATGGGGATCGCGAGGGCGACCACCTCGGGTTGCCAGGAGGCGGTGCAGTAGCCCTTTTCGCCGAACTGCTGCACCGCCGCGAGTATCTCTTCGCGCAACGCCTTCCAGCCGGACAGACGCTGCTGACCCAGCCTGACCATCAGCTCCCGTCGCTGCGTTTCGGAGAGGGCGCACAGATACGCGCGCCCCAGGGATGTGAGTTCGATAGGCACGCGCTGGCCCGCCACCACGCTTCGCAGCGATACCTTCCTGTTGTAGCGTATGGACTCCAGGTACACCATCTCCTCGCGGTCCGCCACCGCCAGCCCGACGTTGACGCGCAGCTTCTCCGCTGCCGTGCGCATCAATGGCGCCGCGATCTGCAGCACCGGCGAGCCTGATCGCATGGCGTGCGCAAAGCTCAGCACCGGGGCCGCAAGCCGATAGGCGCGCCGCGCGCCGTCATGCTCCAGCAGACCGCATTGCACCAGGGTCTGCGCCAGTCTGCTGACGGTGGCCCGCGACAGCCCCGTGCGCTCCGCCAGCTCGCCGTTTCCCAGCAGATCAGCGCCTGGCCGGAACGCCCGCAGGAGCTCCACCCCGCGCTCCAGCGACCGGTTCAGTGTGGGTTTTTCATGGTTCTTGCGTCTTGCGGCATTGCTGGCGGGTGTGGTCATGGTGACTATTGTGGATGCATTTCATTTCCAACCAGTGGAATGAAGGGGATGCACTGGAGAAGGCGTTCTCTTACGCTAACCCTGTGAGTGAGGCGGCCGACGATGCCGCTCCTTGAGGCCACTTGCCGTGGGTCAAATCCCTATTAATGGAGACAAAAAATGCACCAATCCCTGCGTTCTGCGCGTTTGCGCATCACATCGGTCATCACGGCTGCAGCGGTCTTGAGCGGCCTGCACGCCGCTCCTGCCAACGCGGCGTTCCCCGACAAACCGGTTCGCATCATCGTGCCATTTGCGCCGGGTGGCGGTACGGACCTGGTGGCCCGCTCCATGACCGTGGTCATGGGCCAGGAGCTGGGCCAGCCGGTGATCATCGACAACAAGCCGGGTGCTGGAACCCTCATCGGAACCGATGCGGCTGCCAAGAGCGCGCCGGACGGCTACACCCTGGTGATGGCGACCGTCGCGCATGTGGTCAATCCCAGCATTCAGCCCAAGCTGCCGTACAACCCCGACAAGGACTTCGCGCCCGTGATGCTGGTGGGTGTATCACCCAATGTGCTGGTCGTGCGGGCCAGCAGTCCGTACAAATCCGTGAAGGACGTCATCGCCGCCGCCAAGGCGGACCCAGGCAAGCTTTCCTTTGCGTCGCATGGGGCGGGCACATCGGCCCATCTGGCCGGTGAATTGTTCAAGAACCTCACTGCAACGAACCTGATCCATGTGCCCTATCGCGGAGCGGGACCCGCCCTCACCGACTTGCTGGGCGGCCAGGTGGATGTGATGTTTGCCACAGCGGCAGCCGTGGGAACCATGGTTGACAAGGGGCAACTGCGAGCCTTGGCGGTGACGACGGCGGCACGCTCCAACTCACATGTCCTGTTGAAGGTGCCGACCGTCGCGGAGAGCGGCGTTCCGGGGTACGTGGCCGACAGCTGGTACGGCCTTTTCGCCCCTGCAGGAACACCTCCCGATGTGATCGAAAAGCTCAACGCCGCAGCCAGGAAGGCGGTCTTCACCGATGCCTTCCGCAAGAAGATGGAAGCCGAAGGGCTCATCGTCAAGGGCAGCTCACCCCAGGAATTCGACACCTACGCCAAGGGCGAAGAGGCCCGCTGGCGCAAGGTAGTCAAGGACAACAAGATCACCAATGACTAGCCTTTCGAAAGCAGAAAATGACCACAGAGCTCATTGAACTCAACGTTACCCATGGCATCGCCACGCTCACGCTGAACCGCCCTGACAAGCGCAATGCGATGAGCGACGATATGCGCACCGAGTTCATCGCGGCGCTGGAGCATGTCAGCGCCGAAAAATCGATACGGGCGCTGGTGCTCACCGGCAACGGCAAGGGATTCTGTGCGGGCGGTGACATCTCCGGCATGGAGCGCCGCATGAACGCCCCCACCGGGGAAATCGCCTTCAACGGCTGGCACCGCCAGCAGCGCGTGCACCACACGCAGACCCTGCTGCACACCATGCCCAAGCCCACCATCGCCGCAGTGAACGGTGCGGCATCCGGGCTGGGCGCCGACACGGCGCTGGCATGCGATTTCATCATCGCCAATGAATGGGCGAATTTCTCCTGGTCCTACATCCACCGCGGCATCATTCCCGATGGCGGAGGCATGTACTTCCTGCCCCGCCGCGTCGGGCTGCCCAAGGCCAAGGAGCTGATCTTCACGGGCCGCAAGGTCGATGTGGACGAGGCGCTGGCCATGGGCATCGTGGACCGAAAGACCTCGGCGCAGACGCTGGTGGTCGATGCGCAGGCCTGGGCAGCCGAGCTCAGCAAGGGCTCGGCCACCGCACTGGCGCTGGGCAAGGCGATCCTGGACCAAACCTTCGAGATGTCGGCACAGCAGGTGTTCGCACAAGGCAGCCAGGCACAAGGCATCTGCTACACGAGCACCGAGCACCGCGATGCGGTGATGGCCTTTTTGGCAAAGGCTTCGGCAACGGCCAGCAAGGAGTAACACCCATGAACGCCATTTCCCGCCTCCTCCAGCCCCGCAGCGTGGCCATCATTGGCGCATCCGCCGATGCCGCCAAGACCGCAGGCCGCCCCGTGTCCTATCTGCTCAAGCACGGCTTTGCCGGCGAAATCTACCCGGTCAACCCCAAGGTGGACCGGATCGGCGACCTGGTCTGCTACCCGGACATCGCTTCGCTGCCTGCGGTGCCTGACGTCGGTATCGTCCTGCTGGGCGCGGAGCGGGCGCACCTGGCCGTGCGGGACCTCGCAGCCCGGGGCACTGCCGCGGCCATCGTCCTGGCCAGCGGCTACACCGAAACCGGCGAAGAGGGCGCCCGCCGGCAGCAGCAACTGATCGAGGCCGCAGGCGACATGCGCATTCTGGGCCCCAACACCATCGGCCTCGTCAACCTGACCGACTCCATTGTGCTGTCGGCCACCGGTGCGCTGGAGATGGAGCATTTCCCGGTGGGCGGCATTGGCGTCGTGTCGCAAAGCGGTGGCATCCTGGGTGCACTGCTTTCGCGCGCTGCGGCGCGTGGCGTGGGCTTGTCCAAATTGATCTCCACCAGCAACGAGGTGGACCTGGAGCTGGCCGACTTCATCGACCACCTCGCCGATGACGAGGCCACCAAGGTCATTGCCTTGTATGTGGAAACCGTGCGCGACCCCGCCAAATTCCGCAGCGCCTGCCTCAAGGCGGCGCGCGCCGGCAAGCCGGTGGTGGCGTTCAAGATCGGCCGCTCCGAAGCCGGCGCGAAGGCGGCCGTCTCGCACACCGGCGCGCTGGCTGGCGCCGATCGCATGTACGACGCGCTGTTCAAGCAGG
Organism: Acidovorax sp. LjRoot118; assembly: GCF_964253575.1. Classification (NCBI taxonomy): domain Bacteria; kingdom Pseudomonadati; phylum Pseudomonadota; class Betaproteobacteria; order Burkholderiales; family Comamonadaceae; genus Acidovorax; species Acidovorax sp. LjRoot118. Next base: position 3,851,881 of record NZ_CAXURB020000001.1, on the reverse strand, counting down.
TCGGCGTGATCCGCGCGCACACCTTCAGCGAGCTGCTGGACATTCCGGCTGCGCTGGCCTCCGGCCGCAAGCTGCATGGCAAGCGCGTCGCCATCCTGACATCCACCGGTGGCGCGGGTACGCTGGTGTCCGACGATCTGGGCATGGCCGGTTTCGACACACCCGCGCCCGACGCCGCCACTGCCGAGGCCCTGCGCGCGCTGCAGACCGGCGACCATGCCGTGCTGGACCGCAACCCCATCGACGTGACCTTGGCGGGCCTCCAACCCGACCTGCTGCGGGGTGCCATCAACGTGCTGCTGCAGAGCCCGAGCTACGATGCGCTGACGATCATCGTGGGCTCCTCCAGCCTGGCCATGCCCGAGTTGCTGGCCGGTGCCATAGAGGACTGCCTGCCCCACTCCGACAAGCCGGTAATCGCCTACGTCAGCCCGCATGCACCTGAAGTGGGTGCGCTGCTCACGCAGCGTGGCGTACCCGCATTCGCCGCTGCGGAGAGCTGCACGGCGGCCCTGCGCGCCATGTTCCAGGTGGCGCAGTTGCAGCCGCAGGTCGAGGCCAGCGAGCCGGACGCGCTGGTGGCGGTGGACGGTTTGCCCACAGGTGCCCTGGACGAATACCAGGCCAAGCAGCTGTTCACACGCTTCGGCGTGCCCTGTGCGGGCGAACGCATCGTCGCCTCGCCCGCCGAGGCCGAAGCTGCAGCGCGTGAACTGGGTGGCCGCGTGGTGCTGAAGATTCTCTCGGCCGAGATCACGCACAAGAGCGACGTGGGCGGTGTGGCGGTGAACCTGACGGCCGAGACCATCGGTGCGCGCCTCGGCGCCATGGCGTCGGAAGTCGATACCAAGGCCGGCGTGCTGCCCAAGCGCTTCCTCGTCCAGGAGATGGTCGGTGGCGGCACCGAGCTGATCCTGGGCATGCACCGTGACGCGCTGGGTACGGCCATCTTGCTGGGCATGGGGGGTGTCACGGCCGAGCTGTTCAAGGACACGACCATGCGCCTGCTGCCACCCAACGGCTGGCTGTCGCGCGCTGATGCGCTGGCCATGGCGCAGGAGCTCAAGACCTGGCCGCTGCTGGATGGCTTCCGTGGCCGGCCGCTGGCCGACGTCGATGCACTGGTCACCGCCATCGTGGCTTTCTCGCAGATGGCGGCCCAGCTCGGCGAGCGCCTGCTCGAAGCCGAGATCAACCCGGTGTTCGTGCTGCCCCAGGGCCAGGGCGTTCGCGCGGCCGACGGCGTGGTGGTGCTGGCCTGATGGCTGCGAAGCGGGCACGAAGTGCTTGAGAATTTGTCCCCCTGTCTGGAAACCTGAAATGCACGCTACAGAAATCTTTGCCCGGTACGCCACCGAATTCCAGCGGCAACCGCTGCCCGGCGAGGTGATTCACCACGCCAAGCGTGCCGTGATCGATTGGTACGCCTCCCTGTTCCCGGGGCTGAACACACCGCCCGTCGCGATCCTGGAGCAGACCCTGGTGGACGACCTCGACCGGGGGCGCGCTTTTCTGGGGGGCGGGCGTGCAAGCACCGCGCGCACCGCCGCACTCATCAACGGCGCTGCGGCGCATGCGGCCGAGGTGGACGACAGTTTTCGCGATGCGATGTACCACCCAGGCGCCGCCACCATTGCGGCCGCATTGGCTGCGGGGCAGGACCTTGGCGTCTCGGGTCTCGATTTTCTGCGCGGGGTGGTGCTCGGCTACGAGGTGTCTACCCGTATCGGCGTGGTGATGGGCCGGCCCCACTACCAGTTCTGGCACAGCACCGGCACCGTCGGCAGCTTTGGTGCCGCGGCTGCGGTGGGCGGGCTCATGCGGCTGGATGGGCCTGCGTTTGCCCATGCGCTGGCAACTGCCGCTACCTTTGCCGCAGGGCTTCAGCAGGCCTTCCGCATGGACTCGATGTCCAAGCCCCTGCATGCAGGGCGGGCGGCCGAGGCCGGCTTGCTTGCCGCTCAACTGGCCTCGCGCGGCCTGACCGGATCGCTCGACGTGCTGGACGGGGAAACCGGTCTGGGCCAGGCCATGAGCAATGGTCCCGATTGGTCCCAGGTCGGCGCAACGCTGGGACAGGACTTTCACATCACCCGCCTGACGTTCAAGAACCATATCGGGTGCGGCCACACGTTTGCAGCCATCGATGGCGCGCTGGAACTCCGGCAGCGTCACCAGCTCCAGGCTGACCAGATCAAGAGCGTGCGGGTGGCGACCTACCGTCCCGCCCTGGACATCGCCTGCTACACCCATCCGACCACAGCCAACGAAGCACGCTTCAGCCTGAGCTACGTGGTGGCCACTGCGCTGTCGCACGGCAGCGTTCGCCTGGCAGCCTACGAGCCGGACCGCCTGGACGACCCGGCCACACGCGCGCTGATGGAGCGCACGACGGTCGAGGTGGATCCGGTGCTCGATGCCGCCTTTCCTGGCCAGCGGGCTGCGCGTATCGACATCGAGACCGTGGATGGGCGCCAGCTCTCGCACTTTCAGCCCAACCGCAAAGGCGACCCGGAGCAGGCCCTCACGGACGCCGAGCTGGAAGGCAAGTTTCTGGAGTTGGCAGAACCTGTCATCGGCCAGGCGCGGTCCCAGTCGCTGCTGGCCAGGATCTGGGCGCTGGACGCAAGCGCAAGCCTTGCGCTGTGATGGCTGGCGCGTCCTGGCATATCGATGGGTTCGCGCTGGCTGATCTGTTCCGAAGCCACAGGCGGTAGGGGTGGATCAGGTTGCGCGCCTCACTGCCACATACAGCCAGCATGCGAAGACGCCGTTCTCTGGGTCCATCGCAAAGTCCTCGTCATAGACCTCGATGGCCGGCCGCGCATCCAGCACCCAGCCCTCGGGGATCTGCCCCGGGGCGCCCATGCTGGCCCAGGCCGCACCGATCTCGGCGCTCGTGCCTTCGAAGCGCTTGCACGCATAGTCGCCGCCCGGAAAATCCTGCACCTGCGCATCCGTCCCCGTGCGCAGGCCCACACCCACCTGTACGCAGGCGTCGTAACGGCATTGCTCGGGCGGCGTGCAGGCGGGGTTGTCCAGGCTGATGCCGTAAAACTTGGGGCGTGGCTCGCTCAGGCGGTGCTCGGCGCACCACTGGCCAAAGCGCTCCCATAGCTGGCCCAGGGCGGGGCCGTAGGGGCCGGTGTGGCGCATGCAGGCCAGGCGCATTTTGGGTAGTTGGCGGATTTCGAGGGGCATGGTCAGTGTCTCCGTTGTCTGGGTTGGCGGTATGCGGCATGCGCTGTTGGCTCCGGACCTATTTTGCCCACAGACGCCCGCTGGATTCCTTTTGGCGCGTGCACGTGGCATCGGCGCGTGCGGCCCCTCCGAGCCCCGGCTCGTGTGAGAGGGCGGCGCGGCACAGAGTGTGAGGGGGCGGATTCAACGGCGAAGCGCGACAGCTGGTATCGTCAAGCCAAGCACCGGACCCTCGCATGAACGACAAACTGCTGGCCCTTCGACTTTTCGTGCGCGTTGCACGCACGGGAAGCTTCTCCGCCGCAGCGCGGGAGCTCGACCTGTCGCAGCCGTCGGTCTCACGCATCATCGCGGCACTGGAAAAGGACGTGGGCGGAGCTTTGGTCACCCGAACGACGCGGGCCGTCACGCTCACCGACGTCGGCAGCGACTATCTGGCACGTGTGGAAACGATCCTGGCGGCGCTTGAAGAGGCCGACCATGTGGCGCGGGGATCGCTGGAATTGCGTGGGTCGCTGCGTGTCGCCATGCCCTCGAGCTTTGGCGTGCGCGAAATCGTTCCTGTGATTCCGGGATTTCTCGCGCGCCATCCTGCACTGAACGTCAGCTTGTTGATGAGCGACCAACGGCAAGACACCATCAAGGAAGGCGTTGATGTCGCACTTCGCCTCGGCGTGTTGGCAGACTCGAGCGCAACCGCGCGCCTGATGGGCCGAACGCAGCGGATCGTTGCGGCATCGCCCACCTACCTGAAGGCAAACGGCACGCCCAAGGCACCAGCAGACTTGGCTGCGCATGCGGTGATCGTAGGGCCTGCAGGAACGAGCGCCGGCACGTGGTCCTTTGAGAGGGAGGGCCAGAGCGTATCCGTGCGCATCCACAGTCGTCTGAACGTGTCCGCCAACGAAGCGGCGGTCGCCGCCGCTGTGGCAGGCATCGGTGTAGTGACGACAGCCCTGTGGGGCTGTCGTGCCGAACTGGCCAACGGTTCGCTGATTCAGGTGCTGTCGGATTGGCGCATGGGCGATGTCGAAGTCCACGGCATGTTCACGCCAGGACGACCGCCCAAGCCCTCGGCACGCGCGCTGGTCGAATACCTGATCGCGGAACTTCGTCGGTAGGAGCGTGCGCGGTGCCCCGCTTGTCAGCCGGGCAGCTTCGCAGCCAGCAGGTCGATCTTCTCGATGCTCGGTGGCGTGCTGAGCAGGGCCTCGGCGTTGGCCATCAACGCAGCGGCAATGGGGCCGCTCAGGTGGGCCTGGCGGCCCTCCTCATCGGCAAAAGTGTCAAAGACGCCAAACGTGGAGGGGCCGAACCGCAACGCGAACCAGGTGGTGGTCTGCAACTCGGCGTTGGCAAGTGGCAGGGCGCCGGCAAGGAAAGCGGCAACGGCTGCCTCCTGGCCTGGCTTGGCCTCGAGGCGGACGAACAGGGCAAATTTGGACATGGGGTGATCCTCTGGTCGAACAGGTGAATGAGGTTGCGAGCCGTGAGTTTCCCCGTCATCGCTGTAGTCAGCGAGTGGCAAGAACGCCAACATCATTATCATTATTGCCATGCGCCTCCACATTCTCGTTCTTGATGGTGTGTTCGACCTTGGCCTGGCGGCGCTTGCCGACACGTTCGGCACGGCCAACCAGTTGGCGGGGTCGCTCGTGCAGGTGCCTGGGCCTGTTGAAGTGACGCTGGTGGGCGTTCGGCGACGCGTGCGCACCGCGCAGGGGCTCACGGTGCCGGTCGTGCCTGTGAGCCAGGTGATGGCGCCTGATGTGGTGCTCGTGCCCGCGCTCGGCGCCAAGATGCCGGACGTGCTTGCGGCGCGCCTCGCGCAAGCAGACGTTGCCGACGCCATCCTTGCCTTGCAGCGGTGGTCGAACGCCGGTGCTATGGCGGGTGCGGCATGCACCGGCACATTTGTACTGGCCGAGAGCGCATTGCTCAATGGCCACCGCGCCACGACGTCGTGGTGGCTGGCGCCGATGTTTCGGCAGCGTTATGCGCAGGTCGCGCTCGACGAATCCAGCATGCTCGTGAAGTCCTCCGGATTCATCACGGCCGGCGCAGCCCTCGCTCATCTCGACCTTGCGCTGAGCATCGTCCGCAGTCGCAGCCCTGCGCTGGCGACGCTGGCGGCGCGCTACCTGCTGATCGAGGCGCGCGGCTCGCAAGCCGAGTTCGTCATCCCGGACCACCTGTCCCACGCAGACCCCGTCGTCGAGCGTTTCGAGGGCTGGGCCAGGCAGCAACTGGCACGGGGTTTCTCACTCGACGAGGCGGCCATCGCAGTTGGCGCCAGCAAACGCACGTTGTCCCGGCGCCTGCACAGCGTCCTGGGAAAGACGCCGCTGTCGTACTTCCAGGACCTGCGTGTCGAACGTGCGGTGCATCTGTTGCGCACGGGCAGCGAGAGCATCGACCAGATCGCTGCGCAGATCGGTTACGCCGATGGTGTCAGCTTGCGCGTCCTGTTGCGGCGCAAGCTGGGCCGCGGCGTCCGGGAGTTGCGCACGCGTGCCTGAATGGGGCCGAACGCGCCCCATCGCTGAAGGTCAAAGGGAGGCAAACGCGGGGTGACCTGGCTTGCTTGGCCGGGGGCGATTCCTTGCCCAGCGTCCTGAGATCTTCGTCCCGATTCGTGGGGTGAGCGATCCGTCTGGCGAATAAGTCTTAGTTGCCTGCGCACCTATTCACGCGTGCCTCGATCATCGACAGTTCGTCCAGGCGCCAAGGTGGCGCCGTCAACCCAAAGGACAGAAATCCATGACTACTCTCAACGGCAAGGTCGCCATCGTCACCGGTGCCTCCAAAGGCATCGGCGCCGGAATCGCCAGGCTTTTCGCCCAATCTGGCGCCTCGGTCGTCGTGAACTACTCGACCAGCAAGGACGCAGCGGATGCACTGGTCGCCGAGATCAAGGGTGCCGGCGGCAAGGCCGTCGCCATCCAGGCCGACTTCTCGAAGACCGCTGACATCAAGCGGCTTTTCGAAGAATCGAAGCGCGCCTTCGGCACGCTCGACATCCTCGTGAACAATGCTGGCGTCTACGCGTTCGGCCCTCTCGAAACCGCAACGGAGCAGGAATTCCATCGGGAGTTCACCACCAACGTGCTCGGCGTCATCACCGCGACGCAAGAAGCGGCCAGGTACTTCGGGCCGAATGGCGGCAGCATCATCAACATCAGCTCCATCGCCAGTGTCGGCTTCATGCCCAACTCGGTGATCTACGCTGCGAGCAAGAGCGCGGTCGACGCCATCACGCGCGTGACCGCGATGGAGCTCGCGCCGAAGAATATCCGCGTCAACACCCTGGCGCCGGGTGGCACCATCACCGAAGGCATCGCAGCGCTGGGCTGGTCGGAGGAGACGGTCAAGGCCATTGTCGCAACGATCCCGTTCGGTCGTCCGGGCAAGCCGCAAGACATCGCCCGCGTGGCGCTGTTCCTGGCCTCCGATGATTCGGCCTGGGTGACCGGCGAGCGGATCACCGCCTCCGGCGGCCAGCGCGCCTGACCGGCCCGGCCTGATCAAAGCAGAGGCTGTCGAGCAAACGGCTTTGATTCTCGACCTCGGGGCGAATTCGGCGCCTTTTCGCGCAGGTCGTTGATGTCATCAAGGCCAGGATCAGTGGCCCGAAGGCACGCTCCACCGTTCAAGGCCAAGGCGGTGATTTCACCGCGGCAAGAACATCGGGGACCGAAGTCTTGGTCGCTGCGCCGGCGTCGTTGTGGCGGCATGTTGGCCTGCCGAGGCTGCCCGGATTTGCCGCCATGCCGGCCAAGCCGCAGGAAACCTGCACGCCAATTGGCGACAATGGGGGGATTCGCCACTGTCACCGGGATCCCACTCCATGCAATTCGCCGACCGCCTGAACAATGTAGAAACCTCTGCCATCCGCGAGCTCTTCAAGCTCCTGGGCAAGCCCGGCATCATCAGCTTTGCCGGTGGTTTCCCCGACAGCGCCATGTTCGACGTGGAAGGCATCCGCGCCGCCAGCAACCAGGCGCTGACGGACGAGCCCGGTGCGGCGCTGCAGTACGGCGCCACCGAAGGCTACCAGCCCCTGCGCGAGCAGCTCGCCGCCTTCATGGCCAGCAAGGGCGCCACGGACCTCGTCCCCGAGAACCTCATCGTCACCACCGGCAGCCAGCAGGCGCTGGACCTGCTGGGCAAGACCCTCATCAGCCCCGGCGACAAGGTCATCGTGGAAGGCCCGACCTTCCTGGCCACCATCCAGTGCTTTCGCCTGTACGGCGCCGAACTCATCAGCGCCCCCATCGACGAAAACGGCGTGAAGACCGACGAGCTGGAAAAGCTCATCGCCGAGCACAAGCCGAAATTCGTTTACCTCATCCCCACCTTCGGCAACCCCAGCGGCGTGATGCTGAGCCTGGAGCGGCGCAAACAGGTGCTGGAGATGGCCGTCAAGCACCAGACCCTGATCGTCGAGGACGACCCCTACGGCGACCTGTACTTCGGCGAAGCGCCGCCACCGAGCCTGCTCAACCTGTCGGCCAGCGTGCCGGGCAGCCGCGAGCTGCTGGCGCACTGCGGCTCCATGAGCAAGGTGCTCTCACCCGGCCTGCGCGTGGGCTGGATGATCGCCCCCGCTGAGCTGCTGGCCAAGGCCACCATGTGCAAACAGTTCAGCGATGCGCACACCAGTACCTTCGCCCAGGCCACCGCTGCCCAGTACCTCAAGGCCGGCCGCATGCCTGCCACCCTGGCCAAGGTGCGCAAGGTGTACGCAGAGCGCGCGCAGGCCATGGGCGATGCCCTGCGCAAGGAACTGGGCGACGCCATCGAATTCGTGCAGCCCCAGGGCGGCCTGTTCGTGTGGGCGCGCCTCACGGGTGCGGGCGGCAAGGTGGCCGACGGCAACGTGCTGGCCAAGCGTGCGATCGAAAAGGGTGTGGCCTTCGTGCCGGGCACGCCGTTCTACTGTGCCAACCCCGACCACGCCACCTTGCGCCTGTCGTTTGCGACGGCCGATGTGGAGAAGATCCGCGAAGGCGTGGCGCGCCTGGGTCAGGCCCTCTGATGGAGTCGGCCTCGGGCCCGGGCGCTGACCATCAGCGCATCATCGAGCGGCTGGAGAGCCTGGAGATCAAGGCCAGCTTCACCGAGGATCTTCTGGACCAACTCAACATGACGATCTTTCGCCAGCAGGAGCTGATTGACCGGCTCACGCAGGAGGTGATTCAGCTGCGCCAGCAGCCGCCGGATGGCGGTGGTGGCGGGGCTCCGCGCAATCTGCGGGATGAGTTGCCGCCGCATTACTGAGGTTGCTGTGGTGTTGATCTGAGTTGCGTTGAGGACCGGGGTCTGCGTGGTGGCTTGTTGGTTGGTTGGTTGGTTTGGGGTTCTGTTTATTTGCTGAGGGCGGAGGCCGGGTCTCGGCCCGGCGGCCGAGGCACTTGTTCTTTGCTTCGCCAAAGAAAAGTGCCCAAAAGAAAGGCGACCCCGCTGCCCGTGTCCCCCTCGTACTGCGTACGAGGGGGCAGCCTGCGATGCTCGGGCCTGGGGTGACGCCGAAGAACTCCCTGCGCTGCCTCTGCGAGGCAGCTCCGGTCAAACAGCTTCGGCGAGTCAGATGACGAGGCGCGTGTCCTTCGGCACGCGCTCACCCCAGGCCCTGCGCTTCTCGGCACGGTCAGAAGGGGGTGGGAACGGGCTCCATACGGGCCATTGCTTCGCTCGGCCCGGTGTGCCTTCGCTGCGCTCGGCCTGGGCAGGGCCTTCATGCCCAACCGTCGGCAGCGCGCAGCGCGACCCGACCCCAGGCGCAGCTGCGCAGCAGCAGCCGTTCGGACCCCGCTCCCCACCCCTGCTGGCTGCGCCGAGAAGCGCAGGAGCTGGGGTGGGTGCATGTGCCGAAGGACACATGCACTTCGTCATCTGGCTCGTCGCTGCTGTCTGAGCGGAGCTCGAAGAGCGCAGCGAGTTCAGCGACGCCCACCCCAGTTCCGAGCATCGCAGGCTGCCCCCGTTCGCCCGACAGGGCGTACGGGGGACGCAGACTGGGGGTCGCCTTTTCTTGGCCCACCTTCTTTTGGAGGGTGTAGAAGAAATAAATTATAATAGCGCTGCATTGACCAAGCAGGAGCAGCGCAATGGCAAAGACAGGCCGACCACCCGTGATCCCCCCTGGCGAGTACGCCACCTTGCGCGAGGTGGTCCGAGACAATCCGCAGGCGACGCTGCCCGAGTTGGCGCTGGCCTGGGCCGATCACATGGGCCGCAGCGCCCCTAGCACGGTGACTCTGCGCGCAGCACTGAAGGCTGCCGGCCTGCAGCGAGCGCGGCCCAAGTCGCAGCTGTCCCGCTCGCAGCCTGGTCAGCCTGGCACGCGCTACGGCTACACCGCCCGGCATCGGCCCGCCAGTCAATCCGGCAACGCCATTGCCGGTGCCCTGACCGATGCCGAATGGGCGCTGGCGCAGGACCTGTTCGAGCCCCAACCGGGCTCGCGTGGCAGACCGGCCACCTACTCGCGGCGTAGCGTTGTCGATGCCTGCTGCTATGTGCTGCGCACCGGCTCGTCCTGGCGCAACCTGCCGGTGCAGATCTATCCGCCCTGGCAGTCCGTGCAGAAGGCCTTCGTCAACTGGGCCCGCCAAGGCAAGTTCGAAGCGCTGCACGAGCGTCTGCGCCAGCAATGGCGCCAACGCCTGGAGCGCGCTGCGCAGCCCAGCGAGGCCATCATCGACTCGCAGTCCAACCGGGGCAGCCCTCAGGGTGGTACCTTGGGCTTCGATGCAGGCAAGAAGGTGCAAGGGCGCAAGCGCCATCTGGTCGTGGACACACTGGGCCTGCTGCTTGCGGTTGTGATCACCAGTGCAGCCGTGCAGGACCGCGACGCGGCCGCGCAAGCGGTAGCACAGGCGTGCAAGCGCACGGATGGCTCGTTCAAGACGTTGTGGGCCGACAGCGCGTACGCTGGGCAATGCGCCCAGCAGATCGAGAAGGCGCACCACGTACAGGTGCGCATCGTGCGCCACAGTGCCCGCCACCGCTGGGACGATGCCCAGCAGCCGCTGTGGAGCGACGAGCAGCCCGCCCCCATCGCCAAGAAGCGCTGGGTGGTGGAGCGCACCCATGCATGGCTGGAGCGCAACCGCAGGCTTGTGATGCACCACGACCGCAAGCCGTTCTATGCGGCTGCGTGGGTGTGGCTTGCGCAGGCCCGGATGTTGTTGGGGCGGTTGCAATAGATTTCTTCTACACCCTCTTGGCGACGCAAAAGAAGGTGGGTGCGCCGCCGGGCGCACACCCCGGCCTCCGCCCTCGGCAAAAGCATGCAGCAACCACAGAAACAGAACAGCACTGGGGCCCGCACCCATCACGCCCGTCACGCCCGCACCGCCCTCCAAGCCGCAGCCGCCAACTCACTGCGGTACACCTCCGGCGAGGGCAGCCCCCCCTGGCCAGCCCGCTCCGACAACCACGCCCGGCAATAGCTCTGCACCGGCCCCATCACCAGCGAGGGCATCAACTCGCACGGCAGGTCGCGCAATGCGCCTCCCCGACGGTGCGGCTCGAACCACGCCAACAGCGCCTGGTTGCGCCCACGCGCCGCCTCGGCCAGTTCGGTGCTGCGCGGGCCGCTGGCCACCGGGCTGCGCGCCTGGAACAGAAAGCGCGCTTGCACGGGCTGCGCCACCACCCAGTCGAGGTAGCCGGTGACCAGGGCCTGCACACCTGCCTCCACGCCCACGGCGGCATCGAGCTGGGCCTGCACGCTGCGCGACTGCGCCGCGAAGATGTCGAAGAACAGCGCCGCAACGATGCCCTCCCTGCTGCCGAAGTGGTGATAAATGCTGCCCACGCTGGCGCCGCAGCGCGCGCGCACGCCGTCGATGGAGACGGCATCGACCCCCGCCTGAGCGGCGCAGGCCAGGGCCGCGCTCAGGATCTCCTGGCGGCGGTCGATGGGCTCGGCGGGTGGGACGACGGTGGTGGTCTTGGTGGAACTGCGACTTGCCATGGATGTGCATTCTAGAATAAAGTTCTAGAAAATAGTTCTAGACGTTGTTGTCGGCGTTCTGGACGCCATTCCATCCTCTTTGCGCCCCACGCGCCTGCCCCACCATGCAATCCATCGCCAGCGAGCTGCCGCCCGGCCACGCCCTGTACCCCCACCTGCTCGCCCCGCTGGACCTGGGGTTCACGCAGATCAAGAACCGCGTGCTCATGGGCTCCATGCACACGGGGCTCGAAGACGCGCGCGACCTTTCGCGCATGGCGGCCTATTTCCGCGAGCGGGCCGAAGGCGGGGTGGGGCTGATCGTGACGGGGGGATTCGCGCCCAACATCGCGGGCTGGACCAAGCCGTTCGCAGGCACGCTGTCCACTGCGGGTGCCGCGCGCCGCCACAAAGTGGTGACCGAGGCCGTGCATGATGCGGGCGGCAAGATCGCGCTGCAGATCCTGCACACCGGCCGCTATGCCTACCACCCGCTGGCGGTGGCGCCCTCGCGGCTGCAGTCGCCGATTTCGCCGTTCACGCCGTTCGCGCTGTCGGCCAGCGGGGTCGAGCGGCAGATACGCGCCTTCGTCAACTGCGCCCAACGCGCCCGCGAGGCCGGGTACGACGGGGTGGAGGTGATGGGCTCCGAGGGCTATTTGATCAACCAGTTCCTCTCGGCCACCACCAACCGGCGCACCGACGCCTGGGGCGGCGACTACAGCCAGCGCATGCGCCTGCCGGTGGAAATTTTGGCGCGCATGCGCGAGGCCGTGGGGCCGGACTTCATCATCATCTACCGCCTGTCCATGATCGACCTGGTGCCCGGCGGCAGCGCCTGGGACGAGATCGTCACCCTGGGCAAGGCCGTGGCCACGGGCGGGGCCAGCATCGTCAACACCGGCATCGGCTGGCACGAGGCGCGCATACCGACCATCGCCACCAGCGTGCCGCGCGCGGCATTCGCCTGGGTCACGCAGAAGATGAAGGCCGAGTTCGCGGCGGCCGGCATTGCCACGCCGCTCGTCACCTCCAACCGCATCAATACCCCCGAGGTGGCCGAACAGGTGTTGGCCGATGGCTGCGCCGACATGGTCTCCATGGCGCGGCCGCTGCTGGCCGACCCGGCCTTCGTGAACAAGGCCATCGCCGGCCGGGCCGACCGCATCAACACCTGCATCGCCTGCAACCAGGCCTGCCTGGACCATGTGTTCAAGAACAAGACCAGCAGCTGCCTGGTGAACCCGCGAGCCTGCCAGGAGACTCTCTTGGTCTATCGCCCCCTGGCGCCCGGCAACAAGGCCAAGCGCATCGCCGTGGTCGGCGCCGGGCCGGCGGGCCTGACGGCAGCCACGGTTGCGGCCGAGCGCGGGCACGAGGTGCACCTGTTCGACGCGGCCGACGCCATCGGCGGCCAGCTCAACATGGCCAAGCAGGTGCCGGGCAAGGAAGAGTTCCACGAAATGCTGCGCTACCTGGCCACGCGGGTGCGGGACACCGGCGTGGTGCTGCACCTTTCCACCCGCGTGCAGGCCGCAGACCTTGCAGGCTACGACGAGGTGGTGGTGGCCACGGGCGTGAGCCCGCGCGACCCGAAGATCCCCGGGCAGGAGCACCCCAAGGTGCTGAGCTACATCGACGTGCTGCGCCACGGCAAGCCGGTGGGCGAGCGCGTGGCCGTCATCGGCGCGGGCGGCATCGGCTTCGACGTGGCCGAGTTCCTAGTGCACGAAGGCCATTCGACCACGCTGGACCTGCCCGCCTGGCAGGCCGAATGGGGCATCACCGACCCGGCCGAGGCGCGCGGCGGCCTGGCGCCCCAGGGCCCGCAAGTGACGCCCCCGGCGCGCCAGGTCACGCTGCTGCAGCGCAAGAAGGGCAAGCTCGGCGAGGGCCTGGGCAAGACCACGGGCTGGATCCACCGCACCACGCTGAAGATGAAGCAGGTGCAGATGTTGGGCGGCGTGAACTACGAGCGCATTGCCGACGAGGGCCTGCTCGTCTCCCACGGCGAGCAGCGCGAGGACCCGACCTGGATCCCCTGCGACACCGTGGTGCTGTGCGCGGGCCAACTGCCGCTGCGCACGCTGGCCGATGAACTGCTGGCCCTGGGCAGGAAGCCCCATGTGGTGGGCGGTGCTCTGGAGGCGGGCGAGCTCGATGCCAAGCGGGCTATCGACCAGGCCGCACGGCTGGCAGCAGTGCTCTGAGCGATTGCCTCACTTGCCGGCTGGCAGCCCCAGCGCGTGGTACACGCGCGCTGCCGCATAGGCATCGTTGGCGGCATACACCAGCTGCGATTCGGTGAGGTGGGGGTTGGCCCAGTTGGAGGTGGCGGCCTTCTTGGACTTCATGAAGCGCTGGTTGAACAGCACGGCCACCGCGCCCTTGACGCCCATGTCCTTGCGGTAGCCCTGCTGGCGAAACACATGGTTGAGCTCCAGCACGCCCTCGGGCACCACACCGAGCTTGGCCTCGATGCGCTTCTTGTCGTCGCCCAAGCCAAAGCCCGCCTTGGTGGTGCCGGGCCGGGCCAGCAGCTGTGCCACCAGGGCGCGGCAGCCGTGGTCGTGCAACTGAAAGACCCAGGCCTTGTCGAGGGTGGACAGCTGCACCACATGCGGCCCGTCGGAGGCCTCGCCCTGCACGAAGGTGGGCTTGGACTCGGTGTCGAAGCCCCAGACGGTGCTCGCGGCCAGTTCGGCGCAGGCCTGCTCGGCCTGGGCGGCGGTGGTCACCAGGGCGATGCGGTCGGGCCCCAGGCGCTCGAAGGGGGGCAGCAGTGCGATCTCTTCCTTGCCGGGCGTGGCGCGTTGGGTGTGTGGGGGGCTCATGGGGTGGCTATTGTGGGGGATTGGGAGGCAACTGATTCAAAATGCAAGCGATGTTGCGAGGGCCGGCTTGGACTGCCATGATCCCGCAGCACCCGGGAGCGGGGGGCGTTCAAGCTTCGCGTCCCTGCAGCCTGCAGAAACCTCCCTCTTTGGTGACGTAGGTCACGCCTGACACGCAATTGCGCGTTTGTGGCCGTCGCAGTCAAAACCCCGGTGGATAAGATCGTCTTGCCAGCTGGGATGGTCGCTGTCTATTGTTTCCTTGAAGACTGTCTGCATTGTTTTTGCGCCCTGACCTTTCTGGCTGGCCTCGTTTGACATCCCTCTGGCGGGGGCGGGGCCTTGCTGGTCTGCGGCAGATGCGAATGGCCTGGTTGGCACTGGGTTTTGCGATTGCCTGCGGCATGATGCAATTGATTCCAGCCTTCCAGTCGCCCGATGAGATCGTGCACCTGCTGCGCGCCGACATGGTGGCCCATGGCCAGCCCTTGCTCAAGGGCCTGGAGCCCGACGTGCGCGGCAAGACCGGTGGTTGGGTGGACATCCATTTCTTCCTGTTCTCGCAGTGGATGCAGAAGATCGTGGGGCCGCACCGCGACAGGAGCCTGTCGCCCGCGTGGCTTACCAGCGAGGCCAAGCGGTTCGACTGGCTGGACGATGAGGTCTTCGTCGATGCGTCGGCCACCGGGTACTACGCCCCCTTCATCTACCTGCCGCATGCGCTGGGCCTCAAGCTCTCGCGCGCGCTCGACCTGTCCCTGGGCCACAGTTACCAGCTCACACGCATGCTGGTCACGCTGCTGGTGCTGGGCGTGGTCTTCTGGGCCTGGCAGACGGGGCCGCCCTCACTGCTGCTGCAGGCCCTGCTGCTGATGCCCATGGCGCTGTTCCAGATCATCTCGCCCACCATCGATGGGCTGTGCTTTGCGCTGGCACTGCTGGTGCTGTCGCTGTTTCTGCTGCAGTGGCAGGAGGGCAAGGCCACGCGCTGGCAGGCATTCGCTTTTTATGCCTCCATCTTCCTGCTGGTCACCTCGCGCACCAACCTCATTCCCATGGTGTTGCTGCCGCTGGTGCTGCTGCTCAGGCACTGGTCGTGGCAGCGCGTCGCGGCCACGGCCACACTGTTCGCGGCCAGTAGCGGGTGGACTCTGTACGGCTTGGTCCACACCCAGGACCACCGCGTGGTGCGCGCGCTTTCCACGGGGCAGATCATCGGCACCTACCTGCGCGACCCGCTTGATTTCCTGCGCCTGGTGGGGCGAACCATCGCCGACCCGTTTCAGGGCCACCTGATCGCTTCATCCTTCGTGGGCAACCTGGGTTGGGCCGATGCGCCGATTGCGGACCTGGCCCTGGTCACCATAGGCTGCGGCCTGTTGCTGGCGGCCGGCCTGACCGTCGCGGCGACAAGCTACCAGAAGGCCGATCTTGGCATCCGCGCCACGCTGCTGGTTGCGGCGGTGGGCAGCGCGCTGCTGGCCTTCTTTGCGCTCGCCGTGACCTGGAACGACTACCCCGTGCGCGTCATCGAAGGCTTGCAGGGGCGCTACTTCATCATCCCCTCCATGCTGCTGGCGGCGGCCCTGGGGCCCGTGCGGCTGGCACCGGCGCACACGCCCAGGCCAGCCAGCCACCGGGTGTTTGTTCTGCTGTATGCCATGTTCTGCCTGGGTGCCATGGCCACGACGCTGCAAGGGCGCTACGGCATGGGGCTGGCAGTGTTCGATTTCTGATCACGGCATCCGCCTCGCGGAGTGTGCCGGCCAGGTCAGTAGCCCTGACCGTCCAGGTCGGCATCGGCCAGGGCAATCCGGTCGCGGCCCTCGCGCTTGGCCTGGTACAGGGCCTGGTCGGCCCGGTCCAGCAGGTCGCGCAGGCTGCGGTCGCTGCCCCTGAGGGTGCCCAGGCCCATGCTGGCGGTGATGCGGTAGCGGTGGCTGCCCGCCGCATCTGCACCCGCCAGCTCCAGCGTGCGCACGCAGCCGAGCAGCCGCATGGCCACCTCGTGGCCCTGGGGCAGGGTGGTGCCCTGCAGCAGCACGCCGAACTCCTCGCCGCCCAGGCGGCCCACCGTGTCGCCGGGTCTGAGCCCTTCCATCACCGCGCGTGAAAAGGCCACCAGGGCGCGGTCGCCTTCGAGGTGGCCGAAGCGGTCGTTGATGGACTTGAAATGGTCCACGTCCAGCATCAGCAGCGTGAGCGGCGTGCCATGCTCGCGTGCGGCGTGGAAGGCCGCCTCGGCCGTTTCCAGAAAGGCGCGGCGGTTGGCCATGCCGGTCAGCATGTCGGTGGTGGCCAGTCGGTGCAGCTCGCGCTCCAGGTTCTTGCGCTGCGTCACGTCGCGGTAGATGCCCTCCACCCCGGCGAACTGGCCCAGGTGGTCGTACAGCGCGTGGCTGCTGATGGAGATGTCGATCACCGCGCCATCGCGCCGCACCATCTGCCCCGGAAAGTCGGCCACCTCGCCCTTTTCCTGGATGGCCACCTTGAAGGCATCGCGGTCCTTGCTCTGCGGGTAATACGACTCGGCGGTGCGGCCCTCGATCTCGTGCGGCTCGTAGCCCAGCACCCGGCGCACCCCAGGCCCCACATGCTGCACCACGCCCTGCGCGTCGGTGCGGTAGTACACGTCCTGCATGTTGTCGAACAGGCGGCGGAAGTTGTGCTCGCTCTCGCGCAGTTGGTCCTGGATTTCGCTCTGGTGCGTCATGTCCATGCCGCACATCAACACGGCCGGCGCGCCTTGCCATTCAATCGCCACGCTGGCCACCAGCACCATGCGCAGCTGGCCCTTGTCGGTGCGCACGCGGAACTCGGAGGACTTGTTGGGCCGCCCGGCGTGGTCGGGCTCCTTCACACGCTCAATGCGCTGGTTGGAGCGCGCCTTGTCCATGGGGTGTACGAAGTGCCCCAGCATACGGCCCAGCAGGGCCTGCTCGCTGTCAGCCTCCAGCAGGGCCACACCGGCCGCATTGGCCCGCAGGATGGCGCCGGCTGGCGTCACCACCAGTGCTGCTGCGGGCAGCAGTTGCAACAGTTCCTGATCGTGGTGCATGCGTTTGTAACAATACGTAGTGCACCATTGTGGCACCGCGCGCGCAAAACGCCACCAAGTGTTTTACACAGGGGGACGGTTGGGAGATGTTGCCCTGAGGCGTGTCCACCATCGGTGTGGTCCGCAGGGGCATTGCCTTGGCGATCGCCCGCGCAAGCTCCTGGCATGGACGGCCGCGATATATGCTGCAGGCCATGTATCGATTTTCGGAATGATGCCCCGCCGTGCTCAGCGAACTCAAGACCTTCATCGCCGTCTGCCGCCATGGCACGTTTGCCGCTGCGGGCGAACGCATCGGCCTCACGCAGTCCGCCGTCAGCAGCCAGATCAAGCGGCTGGAGGAGTCGCTGGGCTTTGCGCTGTTCGACCGCACGGGGCGCTCGGCCACGCTCAACGCGGCAGGCCAGGCCACGCTGGCGCGCGCTGAAGAGATCCAGGCGCTATACGCCCGGCTGGCCGACCTGCCCAGCGAGGCCTCAACGGCAGGCCTGCTGCGCATCGGTTCCATCGCCTCGGCGCAGCCGACCCTGGTGGCGCGGGCGCTGGCCATTCTGCGCCAAGCCCATCCGCAGCTGCGCGTGCACGTCACGCCGGGCGTGTCCATGGGCCTCATGGACGAACTCGACGCGGGCAAGATCGATGCGGCCGTCATCATCCGCCCGCCCTTCGGCATGCTGCCCGAGCTGACTTGGCAGCCGCTGGCGCACGAGGCCTTCGTGCTGCTGGTGCCGGCCGGCCTGAAGGGCCGCGACTGGCGTGCGCTGGTGCAGGAGCACCCGTTTCTGCGCTACGAGCGCACGTCGTTCGGCGGGCGCATGGTGGAGCGCTTTGTGCGCCGCGAAGGCCTGGCCGTGCGCGATGCGGTGGAGGCGGACGAGATACCCGCGCTCATCCACCTGGTGGCGCTGGGCGTGGGAGTGGCGCTGGTGCCGCTGGTGCAGGCGCACCTGCCGCTGCCGCCCGGCGTGCGCGTGCTGACCCTGGGCGAGAACACCTTTTACCGCGAGATCGGTCTGCTGCAGCGCAGGCCGCGCGCCAGCCCGCCCGCCGTGGCGCTCTTCGCGCAATGCCTGAGGCGGGCCGCCGAGGTGGCGGCGCCAGCGCCTGCTGCGGCTTCTTCTTCGCGTCAGCGCGGCCCGTAGTCTTCCATGGGCTTGTCGCTGGGGTTGACCCAGGCGGCCCGGGTCTGGGCATTGGCGGGCAGCCCCACCCTGATGCCCTGGGGCGGTATCGGCTGCATGAACCACTTGTCGTAAAGGCGCGCGACCTCGCCGCTTTTGGCGAGCGCTGCCACGCTCTGGTCCACCACTGCCTTGAAGGCGGGGTCCTTGGGGATCATGATGGCCAGGGGCTCCACGCTCAGCACCGGCTCCAGGATTTTGTACTGCGCGGGCTCCCTGCTGCGCGAGATCAGCGTGGCCAGAATCTGGCCGTCCGCCACGAAGGCGTCGGCACGCCCCGTCTCCAGCAGCAGAAAGCCCTCGCTGTTGTCCTTGCCCAGCACCTCCGTCATCTGGCCGGAGGCCTCGCGCCCCATCTTGCGCACGGCCTGCACGGCGGTACTGCCGGCCGTGGCCGCCACGGTCTTGCCGCTCAACTGGGCAACGCCTGCCACCGGGGACGATGCCTTCACGGCGATGCGCACGCCTTCGACGAACAGCGTGGGGGCAAACGCCACCTCCTGCTGGCGCGCGGCATTGTTGGTGGTGGTGCCGCACTCCAGGTGCACGGTGCCATTGCGCACCAGCGAAATCCTGTTCTGCGGGGTCACCAACTGGTACACCACCTCCAGCTTGTCCAGACGGGCTGCGGCCTTGATGTCGGGCACGATGCGATTGCAGACCTCCACATGGAAGCCCGTGTACTGGCCTGGCCCGAGGGTGAACGACATGGCGCCCGAGGCATCGCGCACGCCCATGACAAGTTTGCCGCTGTCCCTGATTGCCTTGAGGGTATCGACCTGAGCCCAGGCGCTGCCCAGGGTGAGCGACAGTGCGGCGGCGCACGCCAGCGCGTGAATGCGTGGGAGTTGCATGGCAGCCCCTTACTTGGCGAACAGCGAGCCGAGGTCCGCGAACGACTTCATCTCCACCGCGTTGCCCGAGGGGTCCAGGAAGAACATGGTGGCCTGCTCGCCCGGCTCGCCCTTGAACCGGATATAGGGCTCGATGACGAAGGCCGTGCCACGCGCCGTGAGCTTGTCCGCCATGGCCTGCCACAGGTCCATGGGCACCACGGCGCCAAAGTGGCGCACCGGCACGGCGTGGCCATCCACCGCACTGTGGCTGCCATGCCCGCATTCGTCGGGCGCCAGGTGGGCCACGATCTGGTGACCGAAGAAGTTGAAGTCCACCCAGGCGTCGGCGCTGCGCCCCTCGGGGCAGCCCAGCAGCTCGCCATAGAAGGCGCGGGCCTCGGCAATGTCGCGCACCGGGAACGCCAGGTGAAATGGGATGGGGGAGGTGAGGTGGGATGTAGTGGAGAGGATCGTGGAGGTCATGGGGAATGTCTGCTTGCGGGTTGATGACCGTCAAACTTTAGGCAAACTCTTCCTCCATGAAAAACGATAGTTCTGCGTGCTGAGTATCGAAATAATCGATGAGTGCAGGCGGGCCACCATGTCGAGACACAGCGCGCGCCCTGCCAGTCACTTCAGGTGAACCGTGCGAACGGGTCGACCAGGGATGCAATGGTGGGCGTGCCCGGCACCACGCTGGCCGCGCTGCCGCGCCGCGCAGACTCGGGCTCCACAGTCACGGGGGAGGCGGCCATGGGCTGCATGGGCCGCCCGTACACGCGCCGCACGCGGTCTTCGAGCGTGGGGTGGGTGTCGAGCCGGCGCTCCAGCCTGCCGCCGCCCTCCACGTCCACCAGCAGCATGTGCTGCACCGAGGGCAGGGCCAGGCCCGTGTGGCGGTGGTCCTGGGCATAGCCCGCCGGTGTGTCGCGGCGCTGGCCCATCACCTTGCGCAGCACGCCGCCCAGGCCGTCCTTGCTGCGCGTCCACTGCACGGCGCGGGCGTCGGCCAGGTACTCGCGCTGGCGCGAGACGGCGGCCTTGAGCATGCGCCCCGTGAGCCAGCCAGCAAACCCCGCCAGCATGATGGCCGAGCCGAACCACCAGGCCAGGCCGCGCCGCTCGCGCAGCGTGTCGCCAAAGTTGTAGACCAGCTCCAGCCCGTAGACCATGCCGGCCAGCTGCATCTTCAGGCGTGTGTCGCCCTCGTGCAGGTGGCTCAGCTCATGGGCGACCAGGCCCTGCATCTCGTCGCGGTTGAGGTAGTCGAGCGCGCCCTGCGTCACGGCCACCACCGCATCCTTGTCGTCCCAGCCGGCGGCAAAGGCGTTGATGGCATCGACGCGCGGCACCACCATCACCTGCGGGCGGCGCATGTTGGCGGCAATGCACAGCTCGTCGACGATGTTGGCCAGGCGCTGCTCGGCATGCGAGATCGAGGGCCGCAGCTCGCGCGCACCGGCGCGCGTGGCCAGCTTCACGCCGCCCGCGCGCAGGTTCGACGTCTCCACCCACCAGCCGCCCAGCACCAGCATGAGCGACACGCCCACGTTGACGGCCAGAAAGCCGGCAGGGTAGGGCAGGTTGCCCGGCAGCACGGCCGCCATCAGCAGCCAGGCCACCACCAGCGCCCCGTGCACGGCAGCCACCAGCAGCGCCACGGCAATGGCAAAGCCCAGCAGCAGGCGGCGCGTTTCGCTGCGCGCGTTTTCTTGATGGTTCCAGAATTTCATGGCAGAGCCTCAATGCCTGCCACTCAGAATTGAACCTTTGGCGCAGTGCGCTCCTCCGCGGTCTGTGTCGATTCGAGCATGGGCGAACTCACGAAGCCCAAGAGGCGCGCCACGATCAGGTCAGGAAATTGCTGGGCCTTGTCGTTGAACTCCAGCACTTGGTCGTTGTAGGCCTGGCGCGCGAAGCCCAGGCGGTTCTCGGTGCTGGTGAGCTCCTCGCTCAGCGACTTCATGGAGGCATCGGCCTTGAGGTCGGGATACGCCTCGGCCAGCGCCATCAGCCGGCCCAGGCTGCCGCCGAGCACGCCCTCCGCCGTGGCCAGGGCGCCCAGCGCGCTGGCACTGGCCGGCGCTGCACGGGCTGCGGTGGCGGCGGTCTGCGCATTGCCGCGCGCCTTGATCACCGCTTCGAGCGTGGACGCCTCATGCGCCATGTAGCCGCGGGCCACCTCGATCAGGTTGGGGATCAGGTCGTAGCGCCGCTTGAGCTGCACGTCGATCTGGGCGAAGGCATTGGCAATGCGGTTGCGCAGCTGCACCAGGCGGTTGTAGACCACCACGGCCCATACCAGCAACACCACCGCCACGCCGGAGAAAATCCATCCTGCTGTCGACATAGTCCACCTCCTCTGTTGTAAATTTTGATTGAGGTCAATAGTACAGAACGGGTTTTCCGGGGAAGGGGAAAGCTGAAACTTGGTGGGGATTTGGATCGCAGGGCCGCTGTGGCCGCTGGTCAGAGGCTGGTCGGCAGCTGGTCAGTGGGCCGCAATGTCGTGCCAGGCCAGCAGGCTCTCGGCCAGCCGGGCCACGGCCGACGGGGCATCGGCGGCCACTGCTGCACGGCGCAGCATGCCCAGTGGAGGCATGGCCATGTGCGGCACGGCCAGGTGGGTCAGCAGCCGTGCTTCGAGCAGCGGGCGGGCAAAGTGGTGGGGGCTGAGCGCCAGCAGGTCGCCGCTGTCCAGCATGGCCTGCGTGAGCAGGGCCGAGCGGCTGGAGACCTGGCAGGTGCGCGGCGCACCGCCCAGGCGCACGCACAGCGCGTTGAACTCCGCCGGCGCAATGCCGGTGAGCGGCGGCACCAGCCAGGTGTGTGCGCGCAGGTCGTCGTCGGACACATGGGCTTGCCCTGCCAGCGGGTGGCCGTTGCGGCACAGCACCACGTAGTGGTCGACCCGCACTGGGGTGAACAGGTGGCCCTCGGGCAAGGGCTGGGGCTCGCGGCACAGCACGATGTCCACCCGGTTGGCCTCGATCATCTGCAGCAGCTGGTCTGCCGGCACCTCATGCACCTCCACCGCCACGTCCGGGTGGGTGCGGCTGAACACCGGCAGCGCCTGCGTCAGCCACCCCGCCACGGCCGCGTGGATGGCGCCGATGCGCACCAGCCCTGTGGCGCCATGCTGCATGGAGGCTGCCGTTTCCGCGCAGGCGTGCAGCAGCTTGAGCGCGTTGCGCACCAGGGGCAGCAGGGCCAGCCCGGCGGGCGAGGGCCGCATGCCGCGCGCGTGCCGCTCGAACAGCGGGGTGCCCAGCAGGGCCTCGAACTCGGCCAGCGCGTGCGTGGCCGCAGGCTGGCTCAGGCCGATGGCCGAGGCTGCCTTCTGCAGGCTTTGCAACTCGGCAATGTGCACGGCCAGTTGCAGGTGCTTCAGGCGCGCACGGCCCAGCAGCCGTGCAAACAACAGGTCTGGGGTGGTGGGTGTCATGGCGGCGTTGTATTCATTGTTTGAATATCTTAGAGCGCCTTTGAATTTGACGTAGAGGGCTGTGTGGCCAGAATGGTGGCTGAGCCGCTCCAGCAATCCATTCAATTTTTGGATGCTGGGGGCAAGAGCCTTACAGAACAAGAATCTGACGGAGACACCACACCCACCCAACGCACCTGTTTGTACGCGCCTGTACGCACGCCTGCCGGCCCGCATACCCGCGCCCAGTCCCCTGCACCAGCGCCTGGAGACAACCAGGGGACGCCGCATGCCTGTTTCCTTTTTCCTCTTTGAGATGCCCATGAACCGCCATAAAACCAAAATCGCCTTGTGCGTTGCCGCCTTGCTGGCCGCCACCGCTGCTGCGCACGCAGCGGACACGCTCGACACCGCCTGCCGCACCACCGAAGAATGCCGCGCCCAGGTTGCCAAGATCCAGGGCACCTTCAGCGGCGACGCCACCAGCGCGCAGGCCAAGGCGCAGGATGTCTTCTACTGGTTTGGCCGCATCAACATGGCATCGACCGTGATGAACGTGGAAGAAGGCATCATCCCCGCCCCGCTGGCGGGCCCCATCGCACGGGGCGTGGCCCATTCCATCGACCAGGCCACGCAGCCCGGTGGCCGCCGGCCCACCGACGTGCTGCAGGTCGAAAAGATCATCACCGACGCCGCCGGCCCCGACGCCACGCTGATCCATTCGGGCCGCAGCCGCCAGGACATCCACTCCACCCTGAACGCTGCCCAGCTGCGCACCGAGGTGCTGGACTTTGCCAGCGCCCTGAGCAGTGCCCGCGCCCGCCTGCTGGAGCTGGCCGCCCAGAACGTGGACACACTGGTGCCCGCCTACACCAACGGCGTGCAGGCCATGCCCGTGAGCTACGCGCACTACCTGCTGGCGTTTGCCGACTCGTTCGAGCGCGATGCCACGCGCATCCGCGAGGCCTATGCCCGCATCAACCGCAGCGCGCTGGGCACTGCCGTGCTGGCCAATTCCAGCTGGCCGCTCAAGCGCGAGCGGCTGGCCGACCTGCTGGGGTTCGACGGGCTCATCGTCAACTCGCTCGACGCCGGGCAGGTCAGCACCTACGACATTCCCATCGAGGCCGTCGGCATCGCCAGCTCCACCGCCATCCGCGTGGGCGCCTTCATGCAGGACGTGCATGTGCAGTACCACCAGACGCGCCCCTGGCTGCTGCTGTCGGCCGGCAAGACCTACACCAGCAGTGCCATGCCGCAAAAGGCCAACCCCGGCATCATCCAGAACACGCGCCTGAAGGCCTCGGACGTGGTGGCCTCGGCCCAGGCCGTCACGCTTCGTGCCCACAATGTCACGCCCGGCATGATCGACTACAAGAACGCCTGGAGCGCGCAGGGCGGCGCCCGGACCTTTGTGCTGGGCGTGGAGATGGTCCAGCAGTTCAAGGAGGTGCTCGATGCGCTGCAGGTGGACCCCGTGCGCTCGCTCGAGGAACTGGAGTCGGAATGGACCACCTCCATGGAGCTGGCCGAAACCCTGCAGCGCACCAGCCGCGTGCCGTTTCGCGTGGGGCACCACTTTGCCTCCGAGGTGGTGGTGTACGCGCGCAGCAAGAACCTGCGCCCCAGCGAGTTTCCCTACCAGGAGGCCGTGCGCATCTATGCCGAGGCCGGCAAGAAGTACAGCCTGACCGACCTGCGCCTGCCGCTGGACGAAGCCAGCTTCCGCAAGACGCTCTCGCCCGAGAACATGGTCAAAACCCGCGTCGGCGTGGGCGGCCCCCAGCCAGCCGAGGTGCGCCGCATGCTCGCCAGCGCCCGCGAGTCCCTGGCCAAAGACGACGCCTGGCTGGCCGGCCGCCGCACGAAGCTGACCGAGGCGGATGCCAGGCTCAACCGCGCCTTCCTGGAGATTGCGCGCAGGCCCTGAGCCTGTTTTCCGGGGCTTGCAAGCCCCGGTTCATGACCCCTTCGTACGGCCCTGGGTCCGCAAGCGGTACCATCGCCCATGAGAAAAATTTTCCAACTACATGTCGAAGGCAAGAATCCGGACCGGGTTCTGGAGTCCGTCAAGCACGATATCCGCAAGTACATCAAGCGCGAACGCCGCCGTGACATCCCCGAAGGCGCGGACTTCTGGGACTTCGATTGCCAGTTCGGCGCCACCAAGGAAGCCGCCACGGTGGTGCACCTGTCGGCCCTCACCGGCCTGATCAACGGCGTGGTGGCCGAGGGCGGCAAGCAGTTCTACGTCGAGATCCTGGCCAAGCCCGGCAAGCGCACGGCGCGGCCTGCAGGTGCGCGTGACGAGGATGCTGCCAACGACGGCATGGGTGCCGAAGACGACGACAGCGAAGACTGACAACCTGGCGGATGCGGGCTTGTGCCCGACCCACCGACCCACCGGCTTGCCTTTCACGGGGCACGCCGGTTTTTTGTTGACCGGCCGGGTCTGCCCTTACTCCGGCTTGGGGGGCTTCTTGCCCACAGGGCGTGCGGCTTCGGCAGCCACCTCGGCCTCGGCTTCTGCCGCTGCGGCGCGCAGCTTGTCCTTCTTGCTCGGGCGGCGGCCCTTGATGCCGCCGGTGCCGGGCTCCCCAGGGGCTGCCGGGGCAGGGGGCGGGGCCACCTCGGTGGGCTCGAAACCGGCAATCACCTCCAGCGGCAGCGCCAGCCCCTGGCGCTTTTCTATCAGGCGGAAGTGCGCCGTGGCGTCGGGCGTGACGAAGGTCACGGCCACGCCGCTCTCGCCCGCGCGGCCGGTGCGGCCGATGCGGTGCACGTAGTCGTCGGCCGAGCGCGGCAGGTCGTAGTTCACCACCGCAGGCAATTGGGCAATGTCGATGCCGCGCGCAGCCAGGTCGGTGGTCACCACCACCTGCCAGCGCTCGTCCTTGAACTCCTGCAGCACCTGCTTGCGCGCGCCCTGGCTCAGGCCGCCGTGGAAGGGGCTGGCGAAGATGCCGGCCTTGTACAGCTTTTCGGCCACATGCTCGGCCGCGTACTGCGTGGCCACGAAGACCAGCACGCGCGTCCACCCGTGCTCCTTGAGCAGGTGGCGCAGCAGCTGCGTGCGGCGCTTGTCGTCCACCGCTATGGCGCGCTGCGCAATGTCGGGGGTGTGGTCTGGCGTGGGCGCAATCTCCACCCGCAGCGGCTGGTGCAGCAGGCCATCGGCCAGCGCCTGCACCGGGGCGGCGAAGGTGGCCGAGAAGAACAGGTTCTGCCGCTTGGCCGGCAGCAGGGCCAGCACGCGCTGCAGCTCCTCGGCAAAGCCCAGGTCCAGCAGGCGGTCGGCCTCGTCCAGCACCAGATGGGCCACCTTGCCCAGTTGGATGGCGTTGTGCTCCACCAGGTCGAGCAGCCGGCCCGGCGTGGCCACGACGATGTCGGCCCCGCCGCGCAGGCCCATCATCTGCGGGTTGATGGACACGCCGCCGAACACCACCGCCACCTTGGGCGGCTGCTGCAAATGGCCTGCCAGGTCGCGCAGCACCTCGCCCACCTGGGCCGCCAGCTCGCGCGTGGGTACCAGCACCAGGGCGGTGGCGTGGCGTGACGCCTGGCCGGTGGTGCCCAGCTGCACCGCCTGCAGCAGCGGCAGCCCGAACGCCGCCGTCTTGCCCGAGCCGGTCTGCGCAATGCCCAGCAGGTCCTGCCCGTTCAGGATGGCGGGGATCGCCTCGGTCTGGATGGGCGTGGGCACCGTGAAGCCCACGGCCTGGGCGGCATGGGCGAGGGCAGGGGAGAGACCGAGGGCAGCAAAGGGCATGGGCAAGGCGGCCTGTGCACGGGGCACGGCCACGAAAGAGAAAGACAAATGGGGTGGGCGCAGCCCGCGCGCGGGCTGTCTGAATCCCCCGATTGTCCTGCATTCGCCTTTCAATGCATGCGGCGCAAGCGTACGACCGTTGAAACGGGCGTGGCCCAAGCCAGTGCCCCCGCGCAAGGGCCGCCCCGCCGCGCTGGGGGCGTCCCCCTCCCGCATTGCGCAGCAATGCGAGAGAGGGGTGAAGGCGCGAAGCGACACAGGGGGTGCTTCATAATTGCTTATGGCCATCCCCACCGATCCCTCCGTCATCACCCACGGCATCCAGCTCGCGGTGGCGCCCGTGTTCTTGCTCACCGCCGTCTCCGGAATGATCGGCGCCGTGGCCGGGCGGCTGGCGCGCATCATCGACCGTGCCCGCGTGGTGGAAGACCGCGCCCGCGCCAACAACGACCCCGAGTACACCGCGCGCGCCTATGCCGAGCTGGGTGACCTGCGCCTGCGCGGGCGCCTGGCCAACGGCTGCATTGCGCTGCTGACCTTCTGCGCCTTCCTCATCGGCATCACCATCATCCTGCTGTTCCTGGGTGAAACCTTCGACTACCAGGCCAACCGCCTGGCTATCGCCGGCTTCCTCGCCGGGGTGGCCTCGTTCCTGCTGGCGCTGGTGTGCTTTCTGGCAGAGACGGTGATGGCCACGCGGCTGCTCAACTTCCACATGCTGCAAAAGGAAATCGGCGCCAACCCCGCCGACACCCCGCTCATCGTGCGGGAGCCGAAGTAATGGCCCCCGCCCCCAAGAAGTCCCTGGCCGACCTGGGCAGCCTGGTCTATTCCACCGACACCGGCCGCATGTGCCCCGACTGCCGCCAGCCCATCGCCCAGTGCGTGTGCAAGGAGCTGGCCAAGGCGGCCGCAGTGCCTGCCGGCGACGGCATTGTGCGCGTATCGCGCGAGACCAAGGGCCGCGGCGGCAAGGCCGTTACCCTGGTCAAGGGCGTGCCGGTGGATGCCGCCGCGCTCGACCAGCTGGGCAAGCAGCTCAAGGCCGCCTGCGGCAGCGGCGGCACGGTGAAGGACGGAGTCATCGAAATCCAGGGCGACCACGTGGACCGCGTGATGGCCGCGCTGCAAAAGCTCGGCCACAAGGTCAAGCGCGCGGGCGGCTGAAGGAGCACCCGATGGATGCCGACAAGCTGCAGCGCCTGGTCACCACCGAGATGCCCTATGGCAAGCACAAGGGCACCTTGCTCGCCGACCTGCCTGCCAACTACCTCGGCTGGTTTGCGCGCGAGGGATTCCCGAAAGGGGAGCTGGGGCAGTTGCTGGCGCTGATGTATGAGATCGACCACAACGGGTTGTCGGATCTGCTGAGGCCGCTGAGGGGGCGGTGAGATATGGTGCGTCGGCGCGGTCCGTACCAGGGTGGATAGACCTCGCGCCTCGCTGCCTTCAGAATTCCCAGGCGACCCCCAACTGGCTGAAGGTTCGGCCATCGCCGTGTCCGAAGGCGGCCGAGGCCTTCACTCCTGCGGTGATCTCGTAACGCACACCGATGGCTTTGTCGGGGCGGGAATTGTGCGCGCCATGCACCTCCATCGTAAGCTGTGCCTTCTGCGTCAGCGGAATCTCGTAGCCGGCAGCCCAGGTCGCTGCAGTGCTGTGGGAGCCTTGAGCCTTGATCCGCCTCCCGCCCGCATTGAGGTGCAGCACATGCAAGTTCACCATCCTGTAGCTGGCCAGTCCGGTGACCGCGAACTCGCTCTCGGTAGAGTGCTCTGGCGTCACATCTTCCCGAAGGCGAGTCCCGCCCATGTCCAGTCGCGCCCCGAGGGACCAGCCCATTTCATTCTGAACGGGAACCCACTTCACCCCAAGAGCACGTCCATGGAATCTGGTGGATGGGCTGGTGTGGGAATCCCTGGATCGGCTTAGAGCCACTTCCATCTCCAGGTCCTTGGCAACGCCTGCGCCGAAGATCAGTTCCACCCCGGTGGTCTTGTCGTCCCTGGATATCACGCTCTCCAGTTTCATTGCGCCCTTGGAGAGGGTTCCCGCATCGTCCGTTGTCATGGGGGCTTCCGCATTCGCGGCAAACGCCGCTGCAATGCCGGAAATGGCGATGCACATACTGGCGATGTTAGATGGCTTTGGGGGAGAGTCAGGAAGTCTCATGAAGGATCTCTTCTTATAGGGGTGAAGTAGTGTGCTGGGCTGCCTGTCTGCCGCGCAGAGTCAGCACACGGAAGCCGCAACTGGCGGACCATTTCTGCAGGTCGGTTTCAAGGCCCAGCTTGCGTGGCTGGCCAGCGAAGCTCAATGCAGAAGCCAGCAGCGCACTCCGGCAACATGGCTCTGCCACCATGGGCGCGAGCGACCAGATCCGCCAGCACCAGGCCCAGGCCTCCCATGGCGCTGCCTTCGCCGTAGGCCTGATGTTGCAGCGAATCCTGCAGACTGGCTCTGTGCTCCGGCGTACAACCATCGCCATCGTCCTGCACCGTCAAAATGAAGTCATTGCCTTGCGTGGAAGCGGTAATCGCCACCTGGCTGGCATGGAAGCGGTGGGCGTTGTCCAGCAGATTCAACAGAGCAGCAGCCAGCAGGTCCGGGTCTGCAGCCACCACCGTGTCCGGGCGGACAGATATCGCCAGATCGTGAAAAGCCAGTGCTTTGATCAGTTGATTCAGGTCGATCGTCTGGCGCTGCGGCTCGATGCCGCTACGGAACATCATCAGCAATGCCTGCATGACGCGTCCGAGCCGCTTTGTGGCATCCCGGGCACTCACAAGACGCGGACGAACATTGTCTGGCGCCTCTTTGATGGCCATGGCCAGTTGCACATCGATACCTGCCACGGGCGTGCGCAAGGCATGTGCCGCGTGCGCGGTGAATGCGCGTTCGCTGATGATCCTCTGGGCCAGGCGCTGTCCCAGTTCACTGATCGATTGTTCTATTGGCATAAGCTCTTGCCTCGGTTCAGAGCGGGGCGTGGTCTCGGGCCTGAGGGGGTCGTAGCGCTGCACATCCCGGCTCAGTGTGCCGAGAGGACGCAGCTCCTGGCTGATTCGCCAGTTCATCAGCAGTGCAGACAGCAGGCTCATGGACAGGGCCGCCATCAGCGTGTAGAGCACCACCTCGCCGCGCACTTCGTCCCGTTCCTTTTTGCTTTGTGCCACCACCAGAAAATGTGTTGAGGCGTTTCTGAAGTCCGAGGTGTAGGCGCGCCATTGTCTATCTGCCGTCCAAGTAACCCTGTCCTGGGGCGCACGCTGCAAAGCCTGCGCGGGCGCTTTGTGGGAGCGGCTGCGGACTTCGCCTGTTGTGGCGTCCACGACCTGCCAGACCAGATGTTCCTCGTAGGCGAAGTGATTCTTGGCACTCTGATTGCCATAAATATGGTCCGGTTGATTTACCAGTGCGTGGTGGAATATTTCTGTCGCTTCCCGCAGTTCCTGGTCCATGAATTCGCCCATTTCATGGCCAATCACGAGCCACACGACGGCCGAGGTCATGAGTCCGAACGCCACGGACGTCCAGAGCAGGGACTGGACCAGTCGTGCCCGAATGGATGGCGGCCTTGAAGTGCGAGTGTCCATCGCGTCAGCTGGTTTGGACCGGGTTGGGAATCATGTAGCCCATTCCGCGTACCGTTTGGATCATCTCCTTGCCCAGCTTGCTTCGCAGCTTGAAGATGTGCACCTGCAGTGCATTGCTGGCCAGCTCACTGTCCAGACCCAGTACCAGGGATTCCAGTTCGGTGGCGGACACGGTGCGCCCGGTGCGAAGAATCAGCGCTTCCAAGACCGCCCATTCCCGGGCGGTCAGCTCCACCCGTTGGCCGTCGAGCCATGCATCCTTGTTCGAAAGACTGATTTCGACCCGGCCAAATATCTTGCGCGGAGTGCCTCCGGTGATCCTGCGGGACAGTGCACGCAACCGGGCGCTCAGCTCTTCGGGGGCAAACGGTTTGACGAGAAAATCGTCCGCGCCACTGTCCAGCCCATGGATGCGGTCACTCAGCAAGTCCCGTGCTGTCAGAACCAGGGCAGGTGTTCTGGCACCTCTGGTTCGGAGGCCGCGCAGCCATTCCAGTGCAGATCCATCGGGCAGGTTCCAATCCAGTAGCCAGGCGTCATAGGGCTCGCTGATCAGGCCCTTGGCTTGCGCGAGGGTCGTGCACCAGTCGACCAGGTAGCCGTCGTGTTGCAGAAAATCCCGCAAACCTGCGCCCAGGGTTCGATCATCTTCAAGAAGCAGCAAACGCATACCGGTCGTATTCCATCAAAAGTGCTGCTTGACGCCTGTGACCATGGCCCGCACAAGGTGGACCCGCTCGATGCGTCCCATCGCAATGGCCGCTGCGCCGTGCAGGCCTGCTGAAATCAGCAATCCATTGGCAAGCCATTCATGGAGTTCCATCAGCCATTCCTTGCCGAAGAACGCATCAGTGGTCTGCATCCATCCTGTCGCTCCCAGGGCCAGCACCAGCGCCATCAGTGCCAGCATCATCAGGGCTCCGAAGGGATTGTGCCCCTGGTAGGCCAGATGCTCCCCGCGTTTCAGGGCGCTCACATGCCGCGAGAGCCTGCTGGGCGTGGGGAAAAAGTCGCTGAACCGGGCATGCTTGGTACCGACGAAGCCCCAGATCAGGCGGGCCACAACCAGCGAGCTGGCGGTGTAGCCCACCCACTCATGGGCCGTCTTGCCATCTTCCAGGATGAACAGGTTCAAAATGACGCAAGCCACCAGGCTCCAGTGGAACAGGCGAACAAACGGATCCCAGACCTTGATGGCAGTGGATGCATGGGGTGCGGATGCAGCGGTCATGGTCAGCTCATTTCTTTGAGGGGATCGACTGTCAGGACGCGGTAGCCCGTCGTTTACTTTCGCTCCATCTCAGCGCCCGTTGCGGGATCAAAATAGATCTCGACCTTCTTGCCGGCTTTGTCCATGCCGTAGATCTCGTAGCACTTGCCCTTGCTGACCTTGAAGGTCCTGATCTGGTAGCCCTGCTTCTCCAGACCGGCCTTGAAGTCCGCTTCCTTCATCCATTTGTTTTCGGGAGCATTGCAGGTGGGGCCAGCGAAAGCGGATACGCAGCTGAGGGCCAGAACGAGAGCGGTGATATGCAGTTTCATGGGTTGCCTTCGGGGTTTCATGGGGGTTGATGTGTGGACCGACTGCCCACGAACTGCATTGGAAGCCGCCCACATTAAGTGGGGATGAAGTTCAGGTCCGCTGGTCGCTTTGCCCACAAAGGCCGGACGAGGCTGTGGCGCCGGGCAGTTCGCTGGCGGGTTTTTTCGAGCCGGTGCGCAGGGGCTTCTATCCACTGTTGGATGTGGAAATTCCGAGGCCCGTCAGTTCCTCACAGCTGCCCTGCGCAGTTTTGATGGGCATGCATTTGCGGGACCGTACACTGGATGACCGGCATCGCCGTCGATCAGTCCGGGAGGTACCGTGCTTTGATGCCGCTGCTGTGGCAGCTTCCGCATCGATCTGGGATTTTTCACTCGTCCTGACGGGGGCTTCGGCCCGAGCAAGGGCCTGGCGTTCACCGCTGTCGTCGGCTACGGGGGCATCGTGTCCCGCGTCTGCTGTTCACCGGCGGGGCGTATGTCCGCGTAGCAATGCGCTCATGAGGTCAACGGCCACAGCACCGGAAACAGCGCATGCTCCATCGGCGCCCCCTGCGGCAACTGCTCCACCAGCCCCGGAAAATCAGGCGATGTCTTCCAGCGCCGCGGCGCATGGGTTATGTCGTCGCCGATCATGCGCACCGAGAACACGCGGCGCCGGCGCCCGGGTTCCAGGCCGGCCGAGGCGTGCAGGGTCAACATGTTGAAGGCAATCGCGTCGCCGGGCTCCACGGCCCAGCCGCGGATGTCGTAGGCCGCGCGGTCGGCCTCGATGTCGGGCAGGTCGGCCAGGGCGCCTTCGGGGAACCACTTGGCCTCGTTGGTCATGAAGGTGCGCGGCATGAGCCAGGGGCCGCGGTGCGAGCCGGCCACCAGCTCCAGCGTGGAGGCGCGGGAGACAGGGTCGACGGGGATCCAGAAGCTCACGTTCTGGCTGCCCTCGATGTTGTAGTAGGGCTGGTCCTGGTGCCAGGGTGTGCGCTGGCGCGTGCCCGACTCTTTGGTGAGCATGTGGTCGTGGTACAGCCGGATCTGTGAGCTGCCCGTGAGCTTGGCCGCGATCTCGGGCAGGGCGGATTGCGAGATCACGTCCCAGTAGGCAGGTATCTCCTGCCAGTTGCAGAAGTCCTCGATGAAGAAGCCTGGATCGTCGGCGCGGCTGGCCACCTTGGCGCGCGGGCTGGGTGCGGCCAGGTTGGCGTCGATGCCCTCGCGCAGCCGCTCGACCTCGGCGGGGCGCAGCACCCCGCGCAGGCAGACCACGCCGTCGCGGGCAAACTTCTCGGCCATGGCGCTGGCGGGTGACTGTGCGTTGAATTCGCCGGGGTGGTTGGTGGGCATGGTGTTCGTTTCCTGGGCTGGTGCGGGCAGAATCAGTCTAAATTGGCCCGATTCAATCAAATACGCCTGTTCGGACAAGCGATCAAGGAAGCCAGACAAGATGAACAAGCCCAAGGCTGCCCGCAGGCCCTCCACGCAGGCGGCGATGCCGCCTCTGCTGTTCAAGGTGGTCCATCTGCAGCCCGGTGGTGCCGACCCGGCCGACAGCCATCCAGCGGGGCAGTTCGTCCATGCGCTGTCGGGCGTGATCGAGGTGGGCATGGGCGGGCAGGTGTTCCTTGCACCGCCGCAGTACGGCGTGTGGATACCGCCGCACCTGGAGCATGTGTCGAGCAACCGCCATGAGGCCAGCTACGCCACCGTCTATGTGGACGAGGCTCTGTGCGCCGCATTGCCGCACCAGCCCTGCACCATGGTCATCAGCCCGCTGATTCAAGCCGTGCTGGACACCTTGCACAGCCGCGGCATCGACGTGCCGCGCAGCGCCCCCGACCAGCGCCTGTTCGAGGTGCTGCTGGACGAGTTGCGCGTGGCGCCCAGCCACGACAGCTACCTGCCCACCTCGCAAGACCCCTTGCTGGGCCGCGTGCTCGACGCGCTGCAGGCCAGCCCCTGGGACGGCCGCTCGCTGGCCGAATGGGCGGCCACGGTGCACACCACTGAGCGCACCCTCGCGCGGCGCTGCGAGCGTGACCTGCACATGCCCTTTGGCGAATGGCGCCAGCGCCTGAAGGTGGTGCGCGGCATCGCGCTGCTGGAGGCCGGCCGTGCGGTCAAGGACGTGGCGCTGGAGCTGGGCTACAGCGCGCCCTCGGCCTTCATCGCCATGTTCCACAAGCAGTTGGGCATGACGCCGCAGGCCTATCTTCGGCAGAAGAAGGCAGGTTGATGGAACGCGCTCAGGTCTTCGCGGTGCTGTCGCTGGCGGCGCGCTTTTTCGGCGCGATGAACCCGGTGGACAGCCCCACGCCGCAGACGATGACGCCCGCGCAGACCAGCATCCACTGCGTGATGCTTTCATCGAGAAAGACCACCCCGTAGAAGGTGGCGAACACCGGCAGCAAAAACGTGACCGTGAGCGCGCGCGCAGGGCCCGCGCGCTCGATCAGGCGAAAGAACAGGAAGTACGCCACGCCCGTGCACAGCACGCCCAGCGCCAGGATGGCCAGCCAGGCCCGCAGCGAGGGCATGTGCTGGGGCCAGTACACGATGGCCGGCACGACGAGCAGCAGCGATGCGCCGATCTGGCTGCCGGTGGCCGTGGCCAGGGGTGGCACGCCGGTCAGGTAGCGGCGTGTGGCGCTGGCGGCGATGCCGTAGCACAGGCAGGCCAGCAGGCACGCGCCGATGGCCCACAGCGCGGCGTTGTTGCTGCCCGTGCCATCGCCATGGCGCAGCCCGGCATTGCCACTGGCCAGCATGACCACGCCCGTGAAGCCGATGGCCAGACCCACCAGCCGCCAATTGTCCGGCCGTTCGCGGAACCACACCCAGGCCACCAGGGCCCCGAACATTGGGGCCGTGGCATTGAGCACCGCCGCCAGGCTGCTGTTGATGGTGAGCAGCGCAAAGCTGAACAGCGCAAACGGCAGGCCCGAGTTGAAGACACCGATGCCCATGGTGGCGCGCCAGTGCTGCACCAGCGCAGCCCCTTGGCCGCGCAGCATCATCAGGGGAAATAGGAACAGGGCGCCGATGCTGACCCGGGCCGCAGCGGTGGGCAGCGCCCCGAACTCGGCGGCGCCCATGCGCATGAACAGGAAGGACGCACCCCACAGCGCTGCCAGCAGCACGAGGTCGATCACCCAGGCCTTGGTGTTGCTGCTGTTGTTGTTTGTCTGTTGCGGGGCCGGGGGCGTTGTTGTGGTCATGGGGGTCGCTTGTTGCGCAGGCTTTGTCTGGAGGGCCTGCGTGCGATTGGGCGCCAGATCGGCGGTGTCATTGATGCTGTTTTTTCACCAATGGCGGATGGTTTGTTCATCAATCAACAAAGGCGTGAAGTGTGAAATAGATCACATGCATTCTTTGGGGCCGGGGCTATGATTTATTGGTCGACCCGCTGTGGTCGGCTCCTCCCCCTTGTGCAAGCAAGTTGCCCGCCTTCGTGCGGGCTTTTTTTGTTCCTGTGGATGCGTTGGGTGTTTTACGGCTTTTCGGTGCTGGTTGCTGTGTGCATTTGTGGAGGGCGGGGGCCGGGGTGTGCGCCCGGCGGCGCAGTAACTTTCTCTTGCGTCGCCAAGAGAAAGTCACCAAAGAGAAGGCGACCCCCAGTCTGCGTCCCCCATCGCCCTGTCGGGCGATGGGGGCAACCTGCGATGCTCGGATCTGGGGTGGGCGTCGCTGAACTCGCGCCGTTCCCCCTGCGGGTGAACTCTGCTCAAACAGCAGCGACGAGCCAGACGACGAAGCGTGTGTGTCCTTCGGCACACACGCCCACCCCAGCTCCTGCGCTTCTCGGCGCAGCCAGCAGGGGTGGGGAGCGGGGACAAAGACGGCTGCTGCTGCGCAGCTGCGCCTGGGGGTCGGGGACGCGCGCGAGGCGCGCTGCCGACGAGACTGGCGCGATCGCTCTGCCCAGGCCGAGCGAAGCAATGGCCCGTGTGGAGCCCGCTCCCACCCCCTTCTGACCGTGCCGAGAAGCGCAGGGCCTGGGGTGAGCGCGTGCCGAAGGACACGCGCATCGTTGTCTGGCTTGCCGCAGCTGTTTGAGCGGAGTTCGAAGAACGCAGCGAGTTCTGCGGCACACCCCAGGCCCGAGCATCGCAGGCTGCCCCCTCGCCTCCGGCGAGGGGGACACGGGCAGCGGGGTCGCCTTCTCTTTGGTGACTTTCTCTTGGCGACGCAAGAGAAAGTTACTGCGCCGCCGGGCGCACACCCCGGCCTCCGCCCTCAACCAAGGCAAGCAGCAACAACAACAACCACCACCACCGTGTCACAACGTCCCGCAAGCGAGATGAAGAAGCGATGGCAGGCGGTGACGGATGCGGGCGCACAGCTCGATTGACGAGCCCGTGCACCGTTGCAGCTCACACCGGCGTCTTGAACGACTCCCAATACTCCATCACCTTGAGCACGCTGCGCAACTGAGCCGTCGGCATGGTCTGCGTACCCCAGGTGGCCTGCCGCCCCGCAGTCTCGCCCATGATCCAGAACTGCCGCACGGCCAGAAAGGCGGCAATCGCTTCGACGTCTGCCTGGGCCAGCGGGCGCACGCTGCGGTAGCCTGCCAGGTAGTGGCGCCAGCGCGTGAGCCCTGCCTCGTCGAGCATACCGTCCACCTTGCGCGGCAGGTTGTTCCACAAATAAACACACAGCTCATAGGCCAGCAGACCAGGACCGGTGTCGTCGAAGTCGAAGAACGAGGCCACGCGGGTGCCATCCGGCCCATCGCTCATGAAGTTGTTGGCGCCGTGGCAATCGCCATGGCATGCCACGCGGGTGAGCGTGGGCCGCAGGGCGGTGATGCGCGCGTCCAGGCGCCCGGCCAGAGCGCTGTAGTCGGCGCGCAGGCCATCGTCCATCGCGGGTGCCGCACACAGTTGCTGCAGCGGCGCGCGCAGCAGGTCGGGCAGATCGAGCTGGTACAGGCTGGGCGGGCCCGCGTAGCCCTGCGCCAGTTCATGCAGCAAGGCCAGGCCCCGGCCCGTGGCCTCGGTGTCCGGCACCGACTCGCCCGGCCACTCGCCCGGGAGGTGCTCGAACAGCACCAGCGGGCGCGGCCCCTCGGGCAGCGGCAGGGCTATGCTGGCTGCTCCATCGCGCGCGGCCAGGGGTGCCGCGACAGGGGCGCCTGCGGCCTTCAGGTGCCAGAGCATCGCCGTCTCGTAGGCCGTATTGGGTGCGCCGCGCGGGCGGTCGGCGCACAGCCGCGCCACGGCCTGCCGGCCATCGGCAAAGCGCAGCTCGTACACCTGGTTGAAGCCGCGCCGCATCAGCACGCAGTGGGCCACGTCGCCCAGGGCGTAGTGCGCCATCACAGCGCGGGCGAGGCCGCTGCCCGTGGGGGTGGACTGGGCGATGTCGATGGTCGTCGGGGCGGTCATGGGGCAGGGCCTGTGGCGTGGAGGGCCGGGGATTCTGCCTGAAGTCGCAGCGGAGGTCTGTTGCAGGATTGCGCTGCCGTGGGTTGGGTGACAAGATCGCTAGAGCCTTACTGCCTCCAACTCAATCAGCTTGCCAATGCCTCTGTATACCTACGTCATTGCATTCAAGGGCGCGACCCACATCGCGCAGAGCAGCCACAGCAACTTTCGGGGATTCATTTCCTGGGTTGATGCGGTGCCGAATCTGGGCCCAGCGCTCAAGAAGCAACTGGCCGAAAAAGCATATCGGGGCGATTTCACTGCGGTTGACAACAAGAAGCACGTCTGGCGAAAGTCAATTGACCTCGATGGTGCCGAGATGGTTGTGCACGCTGTACAGACACAGCCGTAGCGCTGAAAGTGCGCTGGAGATGGCTGCCGCCGCTGCTGGCATCGTGCTTCAGAAAACACTCCCCACCACCGCAAAATCCGCCTCCCGCACCGCCATCTCCCGCAGCGCCCCCACCAGGGGCCGCAGGTCATCGCGCCGGTGGTGCAGCGCGTAGCCCAGCAGCCCCAGCGGCACCGGGCTGGGCAGTTCCTGCAACACCCCGCGCTCGAACAGCGCCCGCGCCCAGCCCTGCGGCAGAAGGCCGATGCCGCCACTGTGCGCCAGCAGGCCAGCGATGGCGCCCCAGTGGTTGCAGTGAAGGCGGCGGGCGGGTTGCGCGCCGGCCTGGCGCAGCCACTCGTCGATGAGGTGCGTGACGCCCGAGCCTGGCGGCAACGTCACGAGCGGGTGTATCTGTAGCGCAGCGGCATCCATGGCGACCACGCTGGTTGCCACCTCGGGCCGCGCACACCAGGTGAAGGCTGCCTGCGTGATGGGCAGGGAGGTGAGGGCGCTGCGGCTCGCGGGCCCGGCGATCACGGCCACATCCAGCTCGCCCTTATCCAACCGCTCGGCCAGGGCTGCGCCCACATCCACATGCACGCTCACCTCCAGGTCGGGGTGGGAGCTGGCGATGGCCGCCACCAAGTGCGGCAGCCAGGTCATCGCGGTGAGTTCGCCCACACCCAGGCGGCAGGGGCCGCGCAGGCCGGTGGTGGCGCCCATGGCCTGGTGCACCAGGTCGGCCTGCTGCAGCAGGGCGCCGGCCAGGGGCACCAGGCGCGTGCCGGCCTCGGTCAGCGCGGCGCGGTGGCCGGCGCGGTCGAACAGCACCTGTCCCAGCGATGCCTCCAGTTCGGCGATGCGCTTGGACAGGGACGAAACCGACAGGTGCACGCGCTCTGCGGCCAGGGCAAAGCTGCTGCAGGTGGCGGCCCAGTAGAAGGCTTCGAGTTGCTTGAGCGTCATGGATTTTGTTTCTATTTAGCGAACAAAGTGATTCTTCTAAATTCGCTTTCTTGCGGAATACTAATGCTAGACACTGTCTTTCAGTCCTCATTTCCATGGAACTCCAGCGATGTCCACTTCTGCCGCCCCCGCCATCAACCCCTGGCAAGCCTTCGACGGCACGCGCCGCAGCGGGCGCACGCGCGACCTGCTCTCGCTCGGTGATTTCGAGGCCGCAGCCCGCCGCGTGCTGCCGCGCCCGATCTTTGGCTACATCGCCGGCGCGGCCGAGGACAACCGCGCCCTGGCCGACAACCGGCAGGCCTTTGACGAACTGGCGCTGGTGCCGCGCGTGCTGTGCAACGTGGCGCAGCGCGAGCAGGGTGTCACGCTGTTCGGCACCCGCTACGCCAGCCCCTTCGGCATCGCGCCCATGGGCATCGCGGCGCTGTCGGCCTACCGGGGCGATGTGGTGCTGGCGCGGGCTGCAGCAGCAGCGGGCATTCCGGCAGTGCAAAGCGGCAGCTCGCTGATCCGGCTGGAGGAGGTGATAGCGGCCGCGCCAGGCACCTGGTTCCAGGCCTACCTGCCCGGCAAGCCCGAGCGCATCGATGCGCTGCTGCAGCGCGTGGCCGCAGCCGGGGTGCAGACCCTGGTGGTCACGGTGGACATCCCCGTGGCGGGCAACCGCGAGAACAATCTGCGCGCGGGCTTTTCCACCCCGCTGCGCCCCGGCCTGCGCCTGGCGTGGGATGGGCTGGTGCGCCCGCGCTGGCTGGCGGGCACCTTGCTGCGCACGCTGGCGCGCCATGGCATGCCGCATTTCGAGAACTCGTTCGCCGAGCGGGGTGCGCCCATCCTCTCGTCGCGCGTGCAGCGTGACTTTTCCGGGCGCGACCACTTCGACTGGAGCCACATCGCCCGCATCCGCAGCCAGTGGCGCGGCGCCCTGGTGGTCAAGGGCATCCTCAGCCCGGCCGATGCAGCGCTGGCGCGCCAGCACGGGGTGGACGGCATCATCGTCAGCAACCATGGTGGCCGCCAGCTCGATGGTGCGGTGGCCCCGCTGCGCGTGCTGCCCGCCATTGCCGAGCAGGCCGGCAGTGCCATGGTGGTGATGCTCGACGGCGGCATTCGCCGCGGCACCGACGTGGCCAAGGCCCTGGCACTGGGCGCGCAGGCCGTGTTCGTGGGCCGCCCGTTCAACTACGCCGCCGCCGTGGATGGCGAGGCCGGCGTGGCCGCTGCCATCGGCCTGCTGCGCGCCGAGCTGGACCGCAACCTGGCCATGCTGGGTGTAAGCGCATGCTGCGAACTGGGCCCGCAGCACCTGATGGACCGGCGGGCGCCCTGGTCTCTGAACGGCGCTGGTCCCGCGCTTGCGCCCACGCCTGCGGCTACTGCTTCGTGAGGCCCAGCCTGCGGATGATGTCACCCCACTGGTCGTAGGTCGCGCGCGTGAGCTCTGCCAGCGCGGCGGGGCTCGACGATTCGGCCTCGTAGGCGCCCTGGCGGAAGAAGTCGCGCGTGACCGGCATCGCCAGCACCTGGGCCAGCGCGGTGTTGAGCCGCTCGAGCACCGGCGCGGGCATATGGGCCGGCCCGTAGAAGCCCAGCCAGCTCGGCATGTCGATGCCGCTCACGCCCTGCTCGCCCATGGTGGGCACGTCGGGCAGCATGGGGCTGCGTTTGGGCGCGGCCACCGCCAGCATGCGGACCTTGCCGGTGGCGGTGTTCTGGATGGCGTTGGGCGCCGCGTCGAAGTAGAACTGCACGCGCCCTGCGAGAAAGTCCTTGGCTGCGTCGGCGCCGCCCTTGTAGGGCACGTGCACCGCATCCAGCCCGGCCTGGCGCACGAAGGCCTCGCCGTAGATGTGCGACGAGGTGCCAGTTCCGAAGGAGGCGTAGCCCGTCTTTCCCGGGTGGGCCTTGATGTAGGCCACCAGCTCCTGCACGGTGCGCGCCGGTACGCTGGCATGCACGGTCAGCACCAGCGGCCCGCGCGCACCCAGCGAGATTGGCGTCAGGTCCTTGAACGGGTCATAGCGCACGTTGGCCAGCGTCTGCGGGTTCTGCGCCACC
Organism: Acidovorax sp. LjRoot118; assembly: GCF_964253575.1. Lineage (NCBI taxonomy): Bacteria > Pseudomonadati > Pseudomonadota > Betaproteobacteria > Burkholderiales > Comamonadaceae > Acidovorax > Acidovorax sp. LjRoot118. Next base: position 3,811,690 of record NZ_CAXURB020000001.1, on the reverse strand, counting down.
ACGGAGGAGGGCGCATACATCATGGTGTAGCCGTCGGGCGCGGCGCGGATCACTTCCTCAGTGGCCAGGATGAAGCTCGCGCCGGGCCGGTTCTCCACGATCACCGGCGTCTGCAGCACCTCGCCCAGCTTGTTGGCGACAAAGCGCGCCTGCGCGTCCGATGCGCCGCCCGCCGCCAGGCCCAGCACGATGCGGATGGTGCGGCCCTTGGTGGGGAAGGGCTCGGCTGCCAGCGAGGCCAGCGGCGGCAATGCGATGCCGAGCGTGCCGAGCGCCAAGCCGTTGACGAGGCGCCTGCGGTGAAGATGGAATGGCATGCCGCTCATTGCTTGGCCAAGCCGACTTGCTGCACCATCGCGCCCCATTGGTCGTAGGTGGTGCGCGTGATGTTGGCAAACTCCTGCGGCGTGGTGGCGCCGGCCTCGTAGCCGCCGTTGCGGTAGAAGTCGCGCACCTGCGGCATGGCCAGCACCTGCGTGAGCGCGGTGTTGAGCTTCTCGACCACGGCTGGCGGCATGCGGGCCGGCCCGTAAAAGCCCAGCCAACTGGGCAGGTCGAGCCCCGCATAGCCCTGCTCGGCAAAGGTGGGTACCTCGGCCAGAGCGGGGATGCGCGCACTGGCCGCCACGGCCAGGATCTTCACCTTGCCTGTGCCCGCCGTGATGATGGCCGACGAGGCCGAGTCGAACATGTACTGCACACGCCCGCCGATGAGGTCCTTGGCCGCGTCGGAGCCGCCCTTATAGGGGATGTGCACCGCGTCGATGCCGGTCTTCTTCACGAAGGCCTCGCCGTAGATGTGCGACGAGGTGCCCGCGCCAAACGAGGCATAGCTGACCTTTCCGGGGTTGGCCTTCACGTAGGCGACCAGTTCCTTCACGTTGTTCACCGGCACGCTGGTGCTCAGCGACAGCACCAGCGGCCCGCGCCCGCCCATCGAGATGGCCGTGAAGTCCTTGAACGGGTCGTAGGGAACCTGGGCGAAGGTGTGCGGATTCTGCGCCATGGTGGACGAGGGCGCGTACATCAGCGTGTATCCGTCGGCCGGGGCGCGCGCCACCTCGCTGGCCGCCAGCATGGTGCTGGCGCCGGGCCGGTTGTCGACGATCACGCTGGTGCCCAGCACCTCGCCCAGCTTCTGCGCCACGATGCGCGCCTGCGCGTCGGTGCCGCCGCCGGCTGTGAAGCCCACGACGATGCGGATGGGTTTGCCGCGCGCCGGAAAGTCCTGCCCCATGGCCTGCGGCGCAAGGCCCAGAAGGGCCGCAGCGCCGACGGCCAGGCCGAAGGCACGGCGTGTGCCGTGAAGTTGCTTCATCGTTGTCTCCTTGGTGTGTTGTTTATATTTTGATCTTTCAAATCATAAAAAGTCTATATAAGTCAGGGAAAACCCCGAATTAGAGCGTTTTATGTTTGACAAAATGGAAGATGAAATCATAATTCAACGAAACAGACCATCCAAGGCATTGATCCATGAAAACAGTCGTCCGCACCGACGAGCGCATCCTGTCCTCCGACATCTTCGACCGCGACAGCCGCACCAAGCGGCCTGACCATGGCAACTGGGCCGAGCCCGGCAAGAACATTCCGGTCTACCACCGCTGCGGCGTGCTGGTGGTCGGCGGCGGGCCTTCGGGCACGGCGGCTGCTGCAGCGGCAGCACGCGCCGGGGCCGACGTCGCGCTGCTCGAGCGCTACAACCACCTGGGTGGCCTGTCGACCGGCGGCCTGGTGATCTGGATCGACCGCATGACCGACTGGGAGGGCAAGCTCGTGATCCGCGGCTTCGCCGAAGAGCTGTTCGACCGGCTGCCGGCTGATGCCATTGCCGGCCCGGTGCGCGAGGACTGGGGCTCGCAGGATGCGGCCAAGGCCGCGCACTGGTCGCAGCGCACCGCCGCCTACCATGGCGTGGTCACCTGGTCGCCCACCATCGACCCCGAGCGGCTCAAGCTGCTGAGCCAGGAGATCGTGCTGGAGCGCAAGGTCAAGCTCATCTACCACTCGTGGGCCGCCATCCCCATCGTGCAGGACGGCGCCGTCAAGGGCGTGGTGTTCGAGAGCAAGGAAGGCCGCATGGCCATCATGGCCGACGTGGTGGTGGACGCCACCGGCGACGGCGACCTGTTCGCCCGTGCCGGCGCAGCCTTCGTGAACGACATCGAAGAGGCCGACGTGCACCACTGCATGAACACCTCGTGGCTGTTCGGCGGGGTGGACATGAACCGCTGGATCGAGTTCAAGGCCGGCCAGCCCGAGGCCTTCTCCGGCTTCATGGCGCGCGGGCGCGAGCAGCTCGGCCTGTTCGAGCGGCCCTTCGTCTCCTGGCGCAACGATGTGGCGCTGTTCATGGGGCCGCGCCAGTCGGGTTACTCGGCCCTGGACGTGGACGACCTTACCGCCGTGGAAGTGCGCTCGCACCGCGCGATGGCGGCGCACCTCGACTACTTCCGTGCCCATGCACCTGGCTTTGAGGATGCCTTCCTGATGCTCAGCGCGCCGCAGATCGGCGTGCGCCATGCGCGGCGCCTGACCGGTGTGGGCGCGGTGCTGCGCAGCCAATGGCCCGATGGCGTGGCGCTGCCCGACGAAATCGGCGTGACGCCGGCGGTGTCGCCCAAGTTCCCGAACATCTCCATCCCCTACGGCGCGCTGGTGCCGCAGCAGCTTGACGGCCTGCTGGCCTGCGGGCGCCACATTTCGTGCGACCGCAATTCGCACGGCTTCATGCGCGAGATACCGCAGTGCTGGATCACCGGCCAGGCGGCGGGCGTGGCGGCGGCCCTGGCATCGCAGGGCGGCATCGCGCCGCGCGCCGTCGACGTGGGGGCGCTGCAGTCCGCGCTGCTGGCGCAGGGCGTGTACCTGCGCCCCGGAGCCGGGCAGGGCGCGCAGGCGCCAGCCGCCGCCGAAGCCGCCGACGCCTGAATGTTTTGCCATGCGCCCGCCCGACCTCCTTTCGCCAGCCTCTACATTGCAGAGTCTTGCAAAGGGTTCTTCCATGTCCACTGACAAAAACGACGCCTCCCTGTCCGCCGCCGAATCCGCCGATGCGCGCGGTGACCGTTCCGACACCGTGAGCGCGCTGGAGCGCGGCATTTCGGTGCTGCGCTGCTTCAGCGAAGAGCGCCCGGTGCTCGGCCATGCCGACATCGCGCGCATGACCGGTATCCCGCGGCCCACCATCAACCGGCTGGTCGCCACACTGCTCTCGCTGGGCATGCTCAAGGCCGCGCAGGCGCCCGACCGCTTCATGCTCGGGCCAGGCGTGGTGTCGCTGTCGCGCGTCTTCCTGGGCAGCCTGGATGTGCGCGCCGCGGCACGCCCGAGCATGCAGGCGATGGCGGAGGAAGTGGGTGCATCGGTCTACCTGGCGATACGCGACGGCATGGAGATGGTGCTGATCGAGGCCTGCCGGCCGCGCTCGTCGATGCTTTCGGCGCGGCTCGATGTGGGTTCGCGCGCGCCGCTGGCCAACTCGGCCCTGGGCCGGGCCTACCTGTCGGCCCTGCCCGAGGCACAGCGCAACCAGCTGGTCGACTCGATGCGCCTGCTGCGCGGGCCCGAGTGGGACAGCATTGCGCCCGGCATGAACCGCGCCATCGGCGAAGCCCGGCGCCTGGGCTACTGCCTGTCGCTGGGCGAATTCCACCGCGAGATCAATTCGGTGTCGGTGCCCCTCATCGGGCCCGACGGCGAGGTGATGGCGCTCAACGGCGGCGGCGCGGGCTTCGTCTTCACCGAAGAGCGCCTGCGCAACGAACTGGCACCGCGCCTGCACGACATCGCGCTGACCATAGCGCGCGACATCGGGGGCCATGTGCCCACCCCTTTGCCGGGATAGCCCGGCACCCCACGACAACAAAAGAACGGAGACACGGGCCATGTACCTGAGCGATGAAGAACAAGCCATGATGGACGGCCGCGACGGGCCGGCCCTGCAGAAGGCGATGGACCTGCTGGTGCGCTACGGCGAGGCCCTGGGGGCCGAGCGCCTGGTGGAGACGCACAACGTCTGTGCCAGCATCACCTCGACCACACCCTTCCAGCGCGACTTCGCGCTCGCCAAGGGCGGCGGCATGGACGCGGTGTTCTCCGAGTTCAGCCTGGACAGCCAGGAGACGGTGAAGATCCCCAAGTTCAAGGTCTTCACCAGCCACCTGCAACTGGGCTTCGACCCCGGCCAGCCCGAGCGCATGGGCGTGAGCGAGGCGATCGTGAACTTCTACCACCAGAGCGAGCGTCACGCGGCGGGCCTGGGCGCGCAGATCATGAACACCTGCACGCCCTACCAAGTGGGCAACATCCCGACGCGCGGGGAGCATTGCGCGTGGATGGAATCGTCGGCGGTGGTGTACTGCAACTCGGTGCTGGGCGCGCGCACCAACACCGAGGGCCGCGAGAGCACCGGCGCGGCCATGCTCACCGGCCGCATCCCCTACTGGGGCTACCACCTGGACGAAAACCGCCTTGCCACGCACGTGGTGGAGCTCGACGTCGAGGTGGAATCGGTGCAGGACTGGGGCCTGCTCGGCTACTACATGGGCGAGCACGTGCAGGAGCGTGTGCCCGTGGTGCACCGCAAGGGCGGCATCGGCCGCGTGCCCAACCTGCCGCGGCTCAAGCACTTCGGCGCGGCGGCATCGTCCTCGGGCGGCGTGGAGATGTACCACATCGTCGGCGTCACGCCCGAGGCGCTGACCCTGGAGCAGGCCCTGGGCGGCCGCAAGCCGGTGCAGGTGCTGCGCTACGGCGAGGCCGAGCGCCGCGCCACCTACGAAAAGATCAACGCCACCGGCAAGGACGCCGAGGTTCAGTACGTCATGCTGGGCTGCCCGCACTACACCATCGAGCAGATCTGGGAGGCCGCGCAGCTCATCGAGGGCCGCAGGATTCACCCCGATTGCGAGCTGTGGATCTTCACGCCGCGCGCCATCAAGTCGCTGGCCGACCGCAATGGCTACACCAAGATCATCGAGGACGCGGGCGGCATCCTCATGACCGACAGCTGCTCGGCCATGAGCCGCGCCGTGCCCAAGGGCACGAAGACCGTGGCTCTCGACTCGGCCAAGCAGGCGCACTACCTGCCCGCCATCCTGGGCGTGCAGGCCTGGTTCGGCAGCACGGCCGAATGCATCGACGCAGCCTGCACCGGCCGCTGGAACGGAGGCCAGGCATGAGCGATGCAGTCGTCACCGAAACAACCATTGTCATCCGTGGCCGCAAGGTGGTGGGCGGCGTGGCCGAAGGCGAAGCGCTGGTCACGCGCGACCGCATCTCGGGCTGGGGCGGCATCGATCCGCGCACCGGCACCGTCATCGAGACCCGGCACGAACTGCGCGGCCAGAGCTTCGCGGGCAAGGTGCTGGTGTTTCCGGGGGCCAAGGGCTCGTCGGGCTGGTCGGCCATGTTCCACATGACGCGGCTCATGAACGTGGCGCCCGCTGCCTTTCTGTTCAACGAGATGACCACCAAGATGGCGCTGGGCGCCGTGGTCACGCACGCGCCATCGATGACCGACTTCGAGCGCGACCCGCTGGCCTGCATCGCCACCGGCGACTGGGTGCGCGTGGACGCCGACCGCGGCGTGATCGAGATCACCAAGAAAAACAACTCCGGAGACCGCCCATGACCCGCCCCCTGCGCAGCAACTTCCCGCGCGGCTCCTACCTCTGGTCGGTGCGCAACGCGCACTGGCGCGCGCTCGGCATCCCCGAAGAGGATTGCGAGAAGCCCAAGATCGCCATCGTCAACAGCTCCTCGGAGCTGGCCGCATGCTTCAGCCACCTGGACAAGGTGGCGGCAGAGATCAAGACCGCGATCCGTGCGGCGGGCGGAGTGCCTTTCGAGATCCGCACGGCCGCGCCCAGCGACTTCATCACCGGCGCGGGCGCACGTGGCGCCTACATGCTCGGTGCGCGCGACCTGGTGACCAATGACATCGAGGTCGCGGTCGAAGGCGCGCAGCTCGACGGCATGGTCTGCCTCACCTCGTGCGACAAGACCGTGCCGGGCCAGCTCATGGCGGCGGCGCGCCTGAACATCCCCACCTTGCTCGTGCCCTGCGGCTACCAGCCCAGCGGCGAGTACCGCGGCCGGCACATGGACATCGAGGAGGTGTTCATCGGCGCGATGCACGCGGTCACCGGCAACCTGCCGGTGGAAGAACTCGTGGGCATGAGCCGCGAGGCGATCCGCGGGCCGGGCGTGTGCTCGGGCCTGGGCACGGCCAACTCGATGCACATCGTCTGCGAGGCGCTGGGCATGGCCCTGCCCGGCAGTGCGCCGGTGGCCGCGCTGAGCACCAAGATGATGGACGACGTGCGCGCGGCCGGCGCACGCATCGTGCAGATGGTGCTTGATGACCTGAAGCCGCGCGACATCCTCTCGCCCGGCGCCTTTGCCAACGCGGTGCGGGCAGTGCTGTCCGTCGGCGGCTCGCTCAACACGGCCAAGCACCTGCAGGCCGTGGCGACCGAAGGGGAGTGCGGCGTCGACGTGTACGGCCTGTTCGAAAGCCTGGGCCCGACGACGCCGGTGCTGGCCGGCGTGCGGCCCATCGGCCACCATTCCATCGAGGCCTTCGAGGCCGCAGGCGGTTGCCGCGCACTCATGAAGCAGCTGGCGCCCCTGCTCGACACGGGCGCCCTCACCGTGACGGGCGGCACTGTGGCCGACAACCTGCAGGATGCCCAGGTGGCGGATGCCGAGGTGATCCGCCCCATCGACCGCCCGGTGGCGCCGCTGCCGGCCATCGTGCTGCTGCGCGGCAACCTGGCGCCCGAGTCGGGCCTGATCAAGACCGGCATCGTCGAGCGCAAGGTGCGCAGCTTCACCGGCCCGGCCGTGTGCTTCTGGACATCGGACGCGGCCATCGCGGCGCTCAAAAACGGCTCCATCGTGCCCGGGCAGGTGGTGGTGATGCGCGGCGCCGGTGCCTGCGGCGGCCCGGCCATGGGCGGCGGCGCATCGCGCGTGGTCTTCGCGGTCGACGGTGCGGGCCTGGGCGACCAGGTCGCCATCCTGACCGACGGGCACCTCTCGGGCCTGGTCTGCAAGGGCCTGGTGGTGGCCGAGGTATCGCCCGAGGCCGCGCTGGGCGGGCCCCTCGGGTTGGTGCGCGATGGCGACGTGATCACCATCGACCTGGATGCGCGCCGCCTGGACATCGCGCTCAGCAATGCCGAACTGCAGGCGCGCCGCGCCGACTGGCAGGCTCCCGCGCCGGCGTTCGACACCGGCTGGCTGCAGCAGTACCGGCGCAACGTGAGCCCGCTGTCCAAGGGTGCGGTGCTCGTGCGCACCTAAACTTTTTCCCCCCGGCTTTCGCCGACCGGTGCGGACCCCCGTCCGTCCCCGGTGGCGCAGCCCTGGGCGCAATTTTCGAGTGAGTTGTTCAACCCAGAGAAGAAAGAAGCAGGAGACAAAAACCATGAAGACGAAGCAACTGTGGATTTGTTCGGCCATTGCATTGGCCTCCAGCGCGGCGCATGCGCAATCGAGCGTCACCTTGTTCGGTGTGGCGGACCTCGGCGTCCAGTACACCAAGGGAGGGGGCAATGGCTCGGTCCGGGCGCTGTCCAACGGCGGGCTGTCGACCAGCCGCATCGGCTTTCGCGGCACCGAGGACCTGGGCGGCGGCCTGCGCGCGGGCTTCTGGCTCGAAGGCAGCCTGAACCCCGACTCCGGCACCGGCCGGGCCAGCAACACCAACAACCAGACCACGGGCGCGACCACTGCGGGGCCGCTCACCTTCGACCGCATGTCCTTCGTGAGCCTGTCGCACGAGCAGTTCGGTGAAGTCCGGCTGGGCCGCGACTTCATTCCCACGCACTACAACAGCATCTATTTCGACCCCTTCAATGCCAATGGCGTGGCACGGGCGGGCAACCTCACCTTCGCGGGGGTGGGCACCGGGCCCCTGCCCACGGCCATCACCGGCAGCAACACGGTGAGCTACTGGCTGCCGGGCAAGCTGGGCGGCTTGTACGGTATGGCGATGGCCGGCACCGGCGAGAACGCCTCCACTGCGGAGAACAGCGACGACGGCAACTTCGCAGGGGCCCGCCTGGGCTTTGCCTCGGGCCCGTTCGATGTCGCAGCAGCGGTCACGCGCTCGCACTTCAGCACCACCGCCGCCATCGGCAACTACACGCATGCCAACATCGGCGGTACCTGGGATGCGGGCTTTGCGAAGTTCTTCGCGCTCTACAACCGGGTCACGGTCAAGCTCGCTGCCGGCTCGGTGCGCAAGAACACGGCCGAGATCGGCGCCCACATGCCGGCAGGCGAGGTGGGCCGCATACGGCTGAGTTACGCCTACCTCGACGACCGCAGCGACGCAGGCCTGCGCACCGCCGGCGGCCTGGCGCGCAGCGGCGACGATGCGCGCCAACTCGGTGCCGGCTATGTGCACAACCTTTCCAAGCGCACGGCAATCTATGGCAACTATGCACGGATCTCGAACAACGGCGAGGCGCGCTATGTGGTCAGCGGTGGCGCGGCGCCGGCCGGCGGGCGCAGCTCGTCGGGCTGGGAGTTCGGCGTGCGGCACATCTTCTGAAAAGGGGCCGGCACATGCAACGCAGACACCTCATCACCCTGGCGGCCGGCGCGGCACTGCCGGCCGTGCAGGCCCTGGGCGCAGAGACCTACCCGGACAAGCCCCTGCGCCTCATCGTGGGCTTTGCGCCCGGCGGCGGCGCCGACGCGCTCACGCGCATCATCGCCGAGGGGCTTTCGAAGCAGCTCGGCCAGCAGGTGATCGTGGACAACCGCCCTGGCGCCGACGGCGTGCTGGCGGCGCAGGCCACATCGTCCGCCAAGCCCGACGGCTACACGCTGCTGATGGGCACCAACACCGCCATGGTGGCCGCCCCCACCTTGCGGCCCACGCCGCCCTATGACCCGTTCAAGGCCTTCACGCCGATCAGCTCGGCCGGGCAGTTCTCGATGTTCCTGGTGGTGCCGGCCAGCCTGCCCGTGAAGAACCTGAACGAGCTGCTGGCGCTGGTGGCGGCCAAGCCGGGGGAATACAACTCGGCGTCGAGCAACAGCGCCTCGGAGCTGGCCATGCTGCAACTGCTGGGCGAGCAGCGCAAGGTGGTCAACGCGCGCTACAAGGGCGACATGCAGGCCATGACCGACCTGCTGGGCGGGCAGATCCACATGATGTTCACCACCGGCACCCTGGCGCCGGGCTTCGTGAAGGAGGGGCGCATCCGCGCGCTGGCCACGCTGCTGCCGCAGCGCAGCGCCTTGCTGCCCGATGTGCCCACGGGCGCAGAGCTGGGGCTGGGCAAGCTCACCATCACGCCCTGGGCCGGCTTCTTCGGGCCGCCGGGGCTGCCGCAGGCCATCACCGACAAGCTGTCCAGAGAGCTGCAGAACACCCTGAAGCGGCCCGAGGTGCATGCGCAGCTGGTGCAGCAGGGCTTCGAGGGCTACGGCATGGGCCCCGCGAAGTTCGCCGAGTTCTTCCGCACGCAGTACGACGCCTTTGGCGCCACGGTGCGCCAGCACAACGTGAAGTTCGAGTAGCCCCGCCCGCTGCGACAGGCAGGAGCGCCATGGCTCGCCTGGCCGGCCGTGGCCGGATCAGGTGATGCTCATCTCCAGGGGCGTGGTCTGGAAAGCGATCTGCCGCCAGGCGCCGCCATCCTCCTGCGTCCACACCTGCAGCACGCGCGAGTCGATGCGCACGGTGCCGGTGCCGTCCTTGCGCACCGCCACCAGCAGTTGCCTGCCGGTCATCACGGCGCTGGTGCCCAGCACCTGTACCTTGAGCTCGGACCGGTCGATCTGCTGGTACTCGACATGCGTGCCGCCGGAGCGGAAATAGCTGTCGTAGTCGTCCGTCTGCCCCTTGGCATGCACGTGGGTGAGGCCGGGGTGCAGGATCTCGCGCAGCCGCGCAAAGTCGCCGCGTTGCATGGCATCGCAGCGCCGGGCCTCCAGGTTCAGCAGCAGGGATTCGGTGTTGCCGGGGCGGTGGGTTTCGGATGTCATGTGGGTCGTTGGGCCAGCCAGCGGATCTCGCCAAGCAGCTCCACCAGTCCGGCCTGGATGAAGCCCAGCGTGGGTTCATCCACCAGGCGGCCGTCCTGGATGCGGCTGGCCACGCCTGCAATGGCGATGTGCTGGCGCACCAGGGGCCGGGCCAGCGTGGCGGCCAGGGCGTCGCGGATCTGGGCCTGGGCGCGCACGCCGCCGGCTGTGCCGGGCGATGCGGTCATGACCAGCACCGGCTTGCCCTTGAGCGGCGAGGCGAAGCCCGGGCGCGATGCCCAGTCGATGGCGTTCTTGAGCACGCCGGGAATGCCGTAGTTGTACTCGGGCGAGCAGATCACCAGGCCGTCCGCGCCCGCAATGGCGCCCTTGAGCTGCGCCACGGCAGCGGGCGGGCTGTCGCCATCAAGGTCGGCGTTGTACATGGGCACGTCGTCCAGGGGGAACAGCTCCAGCGTGGCCGTGGGCGGCAGCAGCGGGGTGAGGCTGCGCAGCACGGCCGTGCAGTGCGATGCGCGGCGGATGCTGCCCGATATGGCAACGAGGCGGATGGGGGCGGCGTTCGGGTCAGTGGTCACTGGGGTTTGCTCCTTCTTTCAATGGCTTGAGTTTATGCATAAAATGCAAAACATGTACAAAAAAGAAACGCCTACGCGCACACCGCCCCTGGTTGACCAGGCGTTTGCACAACTGCGCCACGATGTGCTCAGCGGTACCTACGCCGCCGGTGCCAAGCTCAAGCTCGACGAGCTGCAGACGGCCTACGGTTTCTCCAGCAGCCCCCTGCGCGAAGCCTTGAGCCGCCTGGCCCAGGAGGGGCTGATCCGTTCCGACGAGCGGCGCGGTTTTCGCGTGGCGGCCATTTCGGCAGAAGACCTGGCCGACATCACCCGCATGCGCGTGATGCTGGATGTGCAGGCGTTGCGCGAATCGATCGCCCATGGCGACGATGCGTGGGAGGCCTCTGTGGTGGGCGCCTTCCACCGGCTTGAAAAGGTAGAGGGCCGCCTGGGCAATGGCCCCGCCATCCTGGACGAGGGCTGGACCGACCTGCACACCGCCTTTCACATGGCGCTGATTTCCGCCAGCCCGTCGGAGCGACTGCGCGCGATGAGTGCCAGCCTGTTCGACCAGGCAGAGCGCTACCGGCGCTATTCGGCCCGTTTTCGCAAGAGCTTCAAGCACAAGTCCAACGAGCACCGCAAGCTCATGGATGCCACCCTGCGCCGAGATACGGACACGGCCTGCGCGCTGCTGGAAGAGCACATTCTGAGCACCCAGCGCAATGTGATGACCGTGCTGGCCCAGGTCGAGCAGCAGCTGGGCTGAGAGCGGCTAACAAAACTCTTCTGGCGTCGTTGCCGCGTCTTGTCGTACTACCCGTACTGCCTGCGACGCAGCGCCTAGCCAGAACCGCTTCGCTGAGTTTTGTTATCCGCTCTAAAGGGCCCCTGGCTGTCCCTGCACCCAACTGACCGGTAGCGGGCTGCACGCACCGCCTACAGCCCGGCGGCCGTCGCGGCCCCGTGCATCCCTTTCAGCCTTTTTCTTCGCGCAGCCCCAGCGCATCCGCACCCACGCAGCCCAGGCGGAACGCCGCTGCGGGGCTGTCCCTGCCTGCCTGGCGCACGCGGGGTCGGGTGCAAGCTCTCCAGCAAATTCCCCCTCCCTTGATCACTTGAGCCGCCGCCCGCTTGCAGGCTCTTTTGCGCCACTCCATTTTTGTGCTTGGTGTAAACCACTATGCATTTATTATGTTTTATGCATAAAAATAACTTCATGCACCAAGTCGTGCGGCTTGAAGAATTCCCTTCAGGCCGCCATCCCTTTCAACTCTCCCATCCCTTTGAAGGAAACCCATGAAACTGATGTCCTACTCGATCTCCGGCCGTGAAACCTGGGGCGTTGTCGTCGCCGATGGCGTGGCAGAACTGGCGGTGCGCACAGGCCACGCCACGCTGGCCGACTTCATCGCCAGCCCCGACTTCGCGCGCCGCGATGCGCTGGTGGCCGGGCTGGGTGCCGATGCGAAGCTGGCCGACGTGGTGTACCTGCCCGTGATCCCCCGCCCCGAGAAGATCGTCTGCGCGGTGCGCAACTACATGGACCACCACCAGGAGGTGCTGGCCGCCGGCATGCACCGCGAGCTGTCCGAGCAGCCGCCGATCTTTTTGCGCGTCTGGCGCTCGCAGACGCCGCACCAGGGTCCCATCGTGCGCCCGCACGTGTCGGAGTCGCTGGACTGGGAGGGCGAGCTGGCCGTCATCATCGGCAAGGAGGGGCGCGATATCAGCGAGGCCGATTCCTGGGCGCACATTGCAGGCTACAGCTGCTACAACGATGCCAGCGTGCGCGAATGGCAGTTCCATGCCAAGCAGATCGCATCGGGCAAGAACTTCGAGTCCACCGGCGCCTTTGGCCCCTGGATGGTGACGGCCGACGAGATTGCCCCTGGGCGCGAGCTCAAGCTGGAGACGCGGCTGAACGGCGCCGTGGTGCAGTCCAGCCACACGGGCCACATGATCTTCTCCATCCCGCGCCTCATCGCCTACGCCTCCACCATCTTCACGCTGGTGCCCGGCGACGTGATCATCACCGGCACGCCGGCCGGTGTGGGCTGGAGCAAGAAGCCCCCGCAGTTCATGAAGCCCGGTGACGTGGTGGAGGTGGAGATCGAGGCCATCGGCCTGCTGCGCAACCCGGTGGTTGCGCAGGCCTGAGCGTTGCCACTCACCAGATCCCATCCATCCACCACCAACGGGTAGAGCACCAGGCCCCAAGACGGCCGCCGCCCATGGAGACAAGCACCATGAACAGAAGACACCTGCTGGCCGCCTGCAGCGCGGCTGCCCTTGCCTGGCCGGCATTGCCGGCCCTGGCCCAGGCCTACCCGGAGCGGGCCATCAAGCTCTACCAGGGCTTTGCGCCCGGCGGCAATGCCGATGCCATCGCCCGCGCGGTGGGCATGGAGATGGCCCGTGCGCTGGGCCAGCCCGTGGTGGTGGAGGCGCAGTCCGGCGCGGGCGGCACCATTGCCGCCACCACCGTGGCGCGCGCCAGGCCTGACGGCTACACGCTGCTGCTGGCCACCGGTGGGCACGCAGTGGCGGGGGCGCTGTACAACACGCTGCCCTACAAGTCGGTGGCCGATTTCGAGATGGTCTCCACCGTCACCTACTTCCCCTTTCTGGTGGTGGTCAACACCAACTCCAAGGTGCAGGGGCTGCGCGAGGTCATCGCCAGCGCACAGGCCGCGCCCGGCACGGTGGCTTATGGCACGGCAGGGGTGGGTTCCACCCACCACCTGGCCGGCGAGCTGCTGGCCAAAATTGCACGCGTGAACCTGCTGCATGTGCCCTACCGGGGTGATGCGGCGTCGCTCACCGCCTTGCTGGCGGGGGATGTGCCCTTCATCATCGCGCCGCCCACGGCGGTGATGGCCAACATCCAGGCCGGCAAGCTGCGCGCCATTGCCACCACGGGCCCGCAGCGCTGGCCGGGCCTGCCCAACGTGCCCACCGTGGCCGAGCAGGGCGTGGCTGGCTACGACGTGCGCTCGTGGGCCGGCCTGATGGCACCGGCCGGCACGCCCCGGGCCGTGGTGGAGCGCCTGAACGCCGAGGCCTTGCGCGCGCTGCAGGCGCCCGCCGTGCGCCAGCGGCTGGAGGACATGGGCGGCGAGGCACGCGGCAGCACGCCCGAAGAGATGAAGGCCATGGTCAGCCACGAGCTCGAAAAGTGGCAGCAGGTGGTGGCCGATGCCAAGATACCAAAACAATGAACGACGCAATTGACTGAAAGACTTTTCGCATGACTCTGATCGCCATCCGCAAACGCAGCCTCACCATTGAAACGATCTACCACGAAGGCGGCCCGCCAGCGCAGCAGCCGCTGCGCGTGGCGTCGGCCTGCGCAGTGATCCACAACCCCTACGCCGGCCGCTACGAGCCGGACCTGCTGCCCTTCATGGCCGAGCTGCGCAGCCTGGGCACCCTGCTGGCGCAGGAACTGGTGGACACCCTGGGCAAGGAGAACGTGCAGGCCTACAGCAAGGCCGCCATCGTCGGCGTGAACGGCGAGCTGGAGCATGGCGCGGTCTGGCACGAGGCGGGCGGCTGGGCCATGCGCCAGGTGCTGGGCGAGCCCAAGGCCATCGTGCCGGCGGCCAAGGCCGTGGCGGCCACGGGCTACCGGCTGATGGTGCCGCTGCACTACATCCACGCGGCCTATGTGCGCAGCCACTTCAACAGCACCGAGGTGGGCATACAGGATGCACCGCGCCCCAACGAGATTTTGTTCGCGCTGGTGATGGCCGATGGCGGGCGCGTCCACTCGCGCCTGGGCGGGCTCACGCGCGAGCAGGTCTCCGTGCACGACGGGCAGCGCTGAGCATGGCGGCACACACCACCATGACGATGAAGGCCGTGCAGCTGCAGGTCACCGGCGGCCCCGAGGTGCTGTCGCTCGTGGACCTGCCCGAACCCCGGCCGGGCCCCGGCGAAGTGCGCGTGCGCGCCCACGCCATCGGCGCGGGCGGGCCGGACGTGCTGATCCGCAACGGCACCTACAAATGGATGCCCCCGCTGCCCGCCGTGCCCGGCAATGAGCTGGCCGGTGTGGTGGACGCCGTGGGCCCGGGCGTGGTGCGCCTGGCCGTGGGCGAGCGCGTACTGGTCAGCGCGCGTGAGCTGCCCCAGCGCGGTGGCTGCTATGTGCAGGCCATCTGCGTGGACCAGGCCGTGCCCTTCGTGCTGCCGGCCAGCATTGGCTTCGACGACGCGGTGAGCCTGGGCAACTTCCAGCTCGCGCTGGCGCTGCTGGCGAGCAACGGCAACCTGCCGGCGCATGCCATCCTGGTGCCTGGCGCGGCCGGCGGCGTGGCCACGGCGCTGGCGCAAGTGGCGCGCTCGCGGGGGCTGCGCGTGATCGGCACGGCATCCAGCCCGGAAAAGCGCGCCTTCGCGCTGGAGAACGGGGTCACCGACCTCGTCGATGGCAATGACGTGCAAGCCCTGCCGCAGCGCGTAATGGAGCTCACTGGCGGGCGGGGCGTGGACCTGGCCTTCGACCATGTGGGCGCGGCGCTCTTCATCGCCTGCCTGCGCTCGCTGGCGCCCTCGGGCATGGCGGTGTCGTACAACATCCTCGCGGGCCCGCCGTCCGACGACGTGTTTGACGAGCTGCGCAAGCTGCTGGCCAAAAGCCTGGCCATCCGCACCTTCTCCATCCACGCGGTGGATGCCGACATCGCGCAGCGCCGCGGCCTGATGGAGCAGGCCATTGCGCTGATGGCCAGCGGCCAGGTGCGCGCACCGCGCGCCATGCGCCTGCCGTTGGCCCAGGCCCGCCAGGCGCACGAGCTGCTGGACAACGGTGGCACGCTGGGCAAGCTCGTCCTGATCCCCTGACCCTATGGAGGCCGCCACCATGAACCCACCCTACAGCGCCAACCTCTCGCACTGCGGCATCTTCTGCCGCGACCTGGAGGTGATGAAGCGCTTTTACACCGGCGTGTTCGACATGCAGGAGACCGACCGGGGCGAGGGCGTCACCTTCCGCTTCGAGATCGTGTTCCTGAGCGGGCGCGACGACCAGCACCACCAACTGGTGCTGGCCGGCGGGCGCGGGGCCGAATCGCCCAGCACGGTGATGCAGCTGTCCTTCAAGGTCAAGACCATCGACCACCTGCGCGAGGCGCGCCGCCGTGCCCTGGCACTGGGCGCGACCAAGATGCGCGGCCTGAACCACGGCAACGCGATCTCGATCTACTGCATGGACCCCGAAGACAACACCGTGGAGGTGTACCTGGACACCCCCTGGTATGTGAGCCAGCCCCACGGCGACCCGCTGGACCTGGACCAGGACGACGAGGCCATCTGGGCCCAGACCGAGCGCGTGGTGCGCACCGATCCGAGCTTCATGCCCGTCTCGGAATGGGCGGTACGCTTCGCCCAGCGCCGCCAGGCCTTGCAGCAGGCGGGGGGATCTGCGCCGGGCTGAATGCCTGCAGCCTGCCAACGGACTTTGGCTGCGCGTACCATCGGGCCACTTCAACGTGGCAAAGGATGTCGTTCGTGCACCGATTCAGTTTCAAGGCCATTCTTGCCGGCGTCGTGTTGATGCTGGTGCTGTTGCCAGCCATTGCCTATGGGCTGTGGTACCTGGCCTCGTGGTGGTTCCAGGCCCAGGGCGGCGGCGATGCGCAGATGGCGCAGGCGGTCACCGAGTTCCTGGACGGCAACCTGGGCACGCTGGCGCTGCTCCTCGTGGGCGGGGCAATGTGCATACCTGGCGGCTATGTCACGGCGCGGCTGGCACCGGCGCATCCTTATGCCAACAACCTGGTGGTGGCGGGCCTGCTCACCGCCATATCCATTGGCCTGGCCATCGGCACGGGCTCGGGCTGGGACTGGTGGTTCGACCTGGCCAATGCGTTCTTCACCGTGGCGGGCTGCTGGTTCGGGGGCTGGCTGGTGGCGCGGCGCGGCCGGTGAGCGCATGCCGCAGCGCGAGCGCCTGGAGATCCACCCCGCCGATGGCAGCCTGACGCTGCAGCCCTCGGGGCGTGTGGTGGGCAAGGGCCTGCGCAGGCAGGATGTGCAGGCCTTGCTTGCCGAGTTCTTCGGCGGCTCGCACGAGCATGGCAACGGCTACGCCTGGCTGTCGTTCCACGGCTTCGACCTGGGCGGCAAGCCGTGCTGGCTGTCGCTGGGCTTTCACGAAGGGCTGCTGAACATGGTGCTCATCGGCGTGGGCCTGCCCGGCGCCCAGGAGGAGGACGGCTGGCCCACCCAGAAGGCCATCGACAACGAGATCGCCTTTGTGCGCCAGGCATTGGGCAAGCAAATGGGCCGCCACTTCGGCAACGGCGATGTGACCTTCCCCTGGGGCACGGCCTGGAGCCGGTTCGACCCCAAGGGGTTTGCGGCCAGCGCGGGCCTGCGCTACCGCTGAAGCCGATTCAGGTGCCCAGCAATTGCTGTTGAGCCGTCTTGCCCTTGCCGCCCAGCTTCATCGCTGCCAGCGCGGCCCGGGTGCCCGCAGGCAATGGCAGCTGGTGCCCCAGTCGCAGTTCCAGCAGCAGTTCGAGCAGTGGCGCCAGGTCCTTGCGTTCGCCGCTTGCTGGGGCCTGCACCATGGCGCAGAGCAGTGCAAACACCGCCGCTGGCATGGCCGCATGGGCCTGGGCTGCGGCAGTGAGGCTCTTGGCATAGCGCGGGCCCTTGACCAGGGGCGTGGCCCACAGGCGGGCCAGCGTCTCGCCCAGGCTGGTGATGTCCAGCCGGCCGTCCTGCACGCCCAACACCAGCGCGTCCACCGCCAGCGCCGTCTGCCCGGGCTCCTTGCCGGCCAGGGCCACGGCCAACAGCAGCCGGGCCATAGGGGTGAAGGGCGTGGTGGGCTCCAGCAGCAGGTCCAGGTAGGCGCGGTTTTGCCACTGGGCCTCCCACCAGTCCAGGTTGCTGGCGATGGTGCGTGTGGCTTCGGCGAGCAGGGGCTCCAGGCCCGAAGGCAGCAGACTGGCTGCAAAATGGATGTGCGCCTCCTGTTCCGCCCAGCGTGGGCGGTCTGTCAGGTGCATGGCGCACAGGGCCAGGGCGACGTGGTGGGGTTGGCTGTGTGCCTGCGCTTGCAGCGCGGGTTCGTGCGTGATGTGGAAGTCGTCGAAGGTGTGGTCGTGCTCGGTGGTCTCTGTTTGCACTTGCCAGTCCAGTTGCGCGTGGCGCGGGCCGTCAGGGCCCAGGTCGCCATACGCGGCCAGCGTGGCCGGGTCGTCCGCATGCGGCGAGCGGATGCGCGCCGAGGCCAGGAACAGGGGGCGTGTCGCTGCATCCTGGGGTACCTTGATGCCGACATCGCCCAGCGCGTAGCGCAGGGCCTGCACCAGCGGGTCTGGTTCCTTGATGCCATGTGCCTCGGTCAGCGCGGCATGGGCCGCATCCGCGTCCCTCTGCTCGGGCACCAGGCGCATCAGCGCCTGCACCTGTTCGGGAATGGGTGCTTGCGCCCCGGCCTGCTGGTGCGCCTGGATGCGCGCCAGCAGTTCGCGCGGGTCGATGAAGCCGCCCAGGTGTGTGGGGGTGGACAGGGGCGTGAGGCCTTGACACGCAAGCGCTTGAGCGATCAGGCCCCGCGTGCGCGGTACGATGAAGTGTTCGACAAAGATGTGCGCCTCGCCAGGCATCGCCATCGCGCTCTCTGCGGTGTCCTCGCCATCCAATGCGGCGGCCATGACTCGGGTGAGCGCGAAGCCGAGCGGCTTGGTGGTCCACTCCAGTTTTTTGGCGCGCTTTTGCAGTGCGAGGAATGCAGGTCGGTCCGCTGCCGCGATGGGTGCCAGCCGCACCAGGGCTCCTGCCACACGCTCCCACTCATCGATGTCGGCGGGGTTCTCCAGGGCATAGGCCATGCGCTCGATCAGGTCGGGAATGTGCTCCATCGGGGGCAGGGCGCGGCTCGCGTCCAGGGGTGAGATGGGGCGCGGTGGTGCTGCCACGGTCGCCCCGATGGCGGCAGACGCTGTCTCGGCAGGCCACGGCGCCGCGGCCTCTCCCACCAGTTGGGCCAGGGCTGGCCGGTTCACGGCCGAGACAAATGGCAGGTAGCTGCGCGCCAGTTCCTGGCCGCCTTCGTCCAGGCCCCAGGTGGTGAGAAAGGCGATGGTTTTCTTCTGCACGTCCGCCGCCGTATGCGCCAGGGCCTGCACGGCCACACCGCTGGCGCGGTGGGCCAGGGCGGGTTCGTTCTTCGCCACCTGGCCCAGCAGCTCCAGCGCCGCCAGCACCTGGGCCTTGGCGGTGGCCGATGCCACGGGCGCGGCGGCTTCGCACACGGCTTCACCCTCCACGCGGCCTGCCTTGTACAGGGCGGCCACCGCCTGCAGCGCCATGCCCGCCGTGGGCGCAATGCGGCTGTGGCACAGCGCCAGGTAGCGGTCAGCCTGCACGGCCATCTCGTCCACGGCAGGGCGCAGTTGCTCGTGGAAGCGCGAGAACCAGCCCGACTTGAACTGCGGCCAGTCGCAGGCCAGCGCGCCCAGGGTCTTGTCCAGCAGTTGCGCGCGGGTGTACACGCCGCGCTCGCACAGGGTGAGGAAGGCATGGCTCCAATAAAGCTCGGGGTCGTGGCAGTACTTCTCGCGCGCGGCAAAGCTGCCGTCGGAGGTGCCTTCGCGCTCGAACAGTTTCAGCAGGCTGGGCGCTACACCGGGATCGGCATCCACATGCTTGAGCACCACATTGGATTCGTCGCGCAGGTCGCCGTAGAACAGCGCGTCGATGTATTCGTCGGTCTCGGGCCGCTCCACCAGGCCGGCCACGATGGCGCGGTGGATGACGTACGCGTAGTGCCAGTCGTGGTCGCCGTACAACTGCTTGTGGAGCGGTACGGCGGACAGCGGGGGCCGGAACTGCGCCTTGAAGGCGGGAATGTCCTTTATGCCGATGTGCATCCAGTAGTCGCACAGCGGATTGTCCGGCTCGCACAGGAAACGGGCCAGGTCGATGGCGCGGAACAGCCGGTTGGCCCTGGCCTTGTCAAAGGGCTCGCGCAGGTTCAGCGGGTTGCGCTGGTCGGGCCGCAGCAGGCCCCAGCGCATGTGGTTCAGGTGCGCCACGGCGGGCCGGGCGGCGGCTCGCTCTGCCGGGCCCATGGCGGCCAGCAGGTCCATCACGGCGGGGATGTCGCCAGCGAGAAGGCCCTTTTCGAGCGGTGTGTCGTAGCGGCGGGTGGCGTCGGTGGATGGCATGGGGGATTCAGGTCCGTTCAGTTCAATGCAAAGCGGCGGCTGCTGCACAGGCGGCGAGCACATGCTTGCATGGCCCGCGCTCTCCCTGGTGCTTGGCGAACCAGGGGCAGGTGCAGCGCACCAGCCCATCCACCTCGCGCACGCGGTAGCTGACGTCGGCGCTCTGCACTTCGGCATCGAGCGGGGCGGTGGACAAGAGGCGCACGGCGCCGGCCTGCAGCAGCGCGCGGGCATCGGCCAGGCGCGGGTTCATGTCGTCGAGCTGGGCCAGGTCCATGGGCAGCACGCGGTGGAAGTAGGCACCGTGCACCAGGTCATAGCCCACCAGGCCCGATGCGCCCAGGAGCTGCAGTGCGCGGTCCACATCGGCCACGGGCCACTGCAGCGCGGCCGCGAGCTCATCGCTGCGCAGCGTGTCCTGCCAGTGCAGCCGGGCGCGCACGGCGCTGGCGGGGCGGCCTTCATCGGCCAGCACCAGCGCCTGCAGGGCCTGGCCCTCGCCCGAGAAGCCGCGCCACACCTCGGCGCTGAGTACCAGCGTCAGGCGCATGGTGCCGAAGTCCAGGCACCAGGCGCTGGCCTGCTGCTGCGCGTCGGCAAACAGGGTGAGCGTGCGCGCCTTGGGCAGCAGGGTCTCGAGCACGCGCAGCCGGCTGCTGTCGGTAAACCTCACGCCGCTGCCATCGTTCTGCGCCGTGGTGCGCAGGCCCTGCGGCCCGGCCACCACCCACAGCGGGGTCTTGCTGGTCGATGCCCTGGGCAGGCCGCGCACAAAGCGCAGGGCGGGAATGGCCCCCACCTCGAACACCTTGCGCATGGCCGCCTGGTAGCTCTGCACGGCCACCATGCTGCGCAGCCAGCGCAGGGGCAGCTCCACCTTTTTCTCGACCACCTGCGCGCCGGCGGTGTGCAGCGTGAAGGCCGCGGCTCCTACCGACAGGGCCAGGCCATCGGCATCGCGCACCTGCGCCAGCGCGGCGCGCATCGGCGCGTTGAAGTCGATGTTGGTCGTGCCCTTGCCGACGATGTCGCCCGCGTAGGCGCCGGGCTCCATGTCCACCCGGATGTAGGTGCTGCAGCAGGCCGAAAAGCCTTCGAGCCGCAGCATGCCGCTGCCGGCCGTGACCACCGGGTCGGCCAGCGCCACCGCCTTGGCCACGCTGTTGGCCGGCGTGAAGAAGCGCGACCCCACGAGCAGGTGCACGGCGCTCAGCAGCTGCGCGGCCAGTTGGGGCTGGTGCAGCCGGCCCTCGAAGAAATGCGGGTGGGGCACTTCGGCGGGCGACGAGGTGGCCAGGCGTAGGTGCGGTGCGGCGCCGGCCCCCACGTCCATGGACGAGGGCTCGGCATAGCGGTAGGTGTGGGCGAACTGGAGCATGGGTTGGCTGCGGTGGCGGGGCGATTCTGGCAGAGCCAGCGGTCAGGGTTTTGGCGCCAGCCGTGCGTCGAGAATCATCTTCAGAAGCCGCCCGAACTGTTCATCGTTCACCTGGTTCCTGGGGTTGTCGGTGTCCACCCGGTGCACCACCACCAGGTCGTACGCCGGTACCACGACCACCAGGTGCACGCCAACGCCCTGCGCCGAAAAGGTGCCCGCGGGCACGCGGACGGACGGCAGGTGGCGCCCGTCCACCTCCACCCACCACATGTAGCCATAGCCCCCGTCCACTCCTCTATCGGAGTAGGACTGCAGGCTTTGCTGGATCCATGCAGCCGGAATCAGCTGCTTGCCGCCCCATTGCCCGCCGCGCAGGTACAGGAGCCCGAAGCGCGCCAGATCGCGGGCCGACATGTGCATGGGGTAGGCGGCGTGAATCGAATCATTTCCTCTGAAATACTCACCGTCTTGCGCACGCCAGTCCTGCATCTGCAGAGGTTTGGCAAGGCGCTCTACGAAGGCGGTGTAGAAGCCCGTTTTGGCCTGCGCTTCGTAGATGGTGTTGAGCGCATTGAAGTCCCAGTTGTTGTAGTACCAGAAGCTGCCCGGCGCATGGCTGCCACGCGCCGGCCGGGCGGCCGCCATGGCGGGGCTCTCGTACAGGGCGGGGTGGTAGACACCGGATCGGGCCTTGAGCAGGTCGCCCACGGTGGCGCGTTTTTCGGCCTCGGTCAGTGCTGGCGCGTTGTCGTCGATGCCCAGCTCGCCCAGGGTGGCGTCGAGCCGCATCTTGCCCTCGCCCACCGCGATGCCGATCAGCCCGCTCAGGATGCTCTTGCGAATCGAGTGGATATGGTAGCGGTCCTGCGTGCGGCCCCATTCGTCGAGCACCTTGCCATTGACCACCAACATGACTGCCGCCGTGTCGAGGCCCTTCGAGTGCTCGCGCGCCAACGCCAGCTTCGGGGTGGACCAGCCCACCGCCTCAGGCGAGGCGATGCGCTCCCACTCGGCGCCGGGTACCGGGGCCACGTCCGGGGCGGCGATTGCCTGCGCTGCCAGCAGCAGGGCGATGCCCGCAACCCACCGCCACGGTGCACAGATGATTCTTGCCATTGCTTGCATCGGATGCCTTCCTCCAGGTGGAACAGGGGAGCCGCATCGGATCCCGGTGCTGCCGATACTAGCCACTTCGATGCCCTTTCCGGGCACGTTGTGTGCTTGCCAGCCTGCAGCGCCTGCGCGCAGTACCCTGCGGCGCCTGCGCGCAGTACATTACGCGGGCCAACAACCTTGAAAGCGTCTACGGTGAACCGAATCAACCCCAAGGCCCTCATCGTGGGCACCTCGCTCCTGCTGGCACTGTCCATCCTTGCCGGTGTGGTGCTGGTATCCCTGCAGGGCCTGCTGCTGGCCATGGAGGGGCAGAGCGAAGAGCAGATCATCCAGGCCCTGGCCGATCTGGCCGACGACGACGGCTACCTGGTCTGGAGCATGGTGCTCGGTGCGCTGGTCAGCGTGCTGGGCGGCCATGTCGCGGCGCGCATTGCAGTCGTTTACCCGTATTTCAACGGCCTGGCGGTGGGCGTGCTGAGCACGCTGGTGGGTTTCGCCTTCTGGAGCGAGCTGCCGCTGTGGTTCAACCTCGCGGGCATCGTGGTCACGCCGGCCTGCTGCGTGCTGGGCGCGCACCTGGCGGTGCTGCGCGCGCAGGCATCGGCTGGGCGCATGGGATAGGCCAACCCCCATAATCCGTGCCAGAGGCCGTCTGCATCGGCCCGCAACCATCTTGGAGGAAGTGCACATGAAGGGCAACGTCGCTGCCATCGTTCTGGTCGTGCTGGGGGTGTTCTTTCTGCTCACCAACCTGGGGCTCATCAGCATCAGCCTCAAGGAATTGCTGGTGACCTGGTGGCCGCTGGCGCTGATCGCCATCGGCGTGGCGCTGTTCTTCACGCCCAAGGAAAAGTAAGCCACGCCTGCCGCAGGCGCTTGCGTCCGCTACGATCGCCTCTCCAACAAGGGAGAGGTCATGGGTAAGAACGTGGTGGCGCTGACGATGGCATGGGCGCTGGCTGGCGCCTGGGGCGGGGCGTTGGCGTCCGAAAAGCCGGTCGAAGCGGTCAGCGCGCTGGTCCAGGGCGCCAGCAGCCGTGCCGGCGCCGGGGCCGAGCTGCTGGCAGACTTTCAAGGGGTGGCCGAGCCGGGGCTGTTCAACAAGGCGGACGATGCCGCCCTGGCCCTGGATGGCGCCATCGCCGCAGTCCAGCGCATCGACACCTCGGCCAGGCCCCAGTTGGCGGTCGCATCGCTGGCGTACCTGAGGGCGGCGCAGAGCCTCGTGAAAAGCCTGCTCGACGCCCGCCGCAAGGCGCTGCACGCAGACACGCTGGACCGCGAAGGCGCCCAGGCCGTGACCGACCTGAAGGCCGCCAAAGACAGCGACAGGCCGGCGCTGCTGGCGCACATGGAGGCGGTCTTTGGCCAGAGCGACGAGGCCGAAGCCGCCATGAAGGCGTCGGTGGCCCGCGCGACCTCGGCCCTGGCCGAGCTGGCGCTGCGCAGGGAGCTGCTGGCCGCCCAGCTGGGTTCGCCGGATGCGCTGGTGCCAGAGAAGACCCTGGCTGCGGTCAAGCGTGGCCTGCAGACAGTGCAGCCTCAAGAAGAGTAGGCCACCGCCACAGCCGTCACGGGTGTGGCGCCGCATCCCTGTCGTGCGCGTCCACAAACGCCGGCGCCGCTCCGAAATACCCCCGGAACAGATTGCGCGCAATGCCATGCGCAGCCACCTGCAACTCCTGCGCGAACGCGGGCGCGAACAGGCGGCCCGTGTGCTCTTGCCACAGCCCCACCCAGGCCGCGAAATGCGCGGGCGTGATGCCGGTCAGCTCCATGTGCTTGCCGAACACATCACCCTTGAAGCTGCGCGCGCCCAGCGCCACCGTGCACCAGAAGTCCACCAGCCGCGCCAGGTGCGCGTCCCAGCGGCCGTGCAGCGCGGCCTCGAACACGGGGCCCAGCAAGGGGTGGGCGCGCACGTCGGCATAGAAGCTGTGTACCAGCACGGTCATGCTCTCGGCATCGGGTTCCAGAAAGCCTGGCTCGGTCATGGCGGTACCCCCGTTCAATGGCAGCCGCAGCGCGGGCTGGCGCAGTCCGACGCGCCCGCCTCCAGGCCATGGGCGGCGCCGGCCTGGGCCTCGAACGGCGGGAACAGCACGTTGTTCTCCAGGTGGATGTGGGCGATCAGGTCGTCGGCCAGCTGCGCGATGCCGGCGTACAGCGCGCGCCAGGTGGTGCAGGCATCCTCGGGCGGGGATGTGTCATTGGTCAGCGCGTTCAGGCGCTCCAGCGCGGCACCGTGGTCCGTGTGCTCGGCGCGCATCACGCCGATGGGCGTGCTCACGAACGGGTTGCCGCCCGCGCGCAGCAGCGGGAACAGCACGGCTTCCTCTTTGCCCATGTGCTCCAGCAGTTCCACGTGCATGGCCTCTAGCGCATCGGCCAGGCCCGTGGGCACGGCCGGGTGGCTGCGGTGCACGGCCTCCACGCGCCGCGCCATGCGCACCAGCTCGGGCAGCTGTGCGCGGTGCACCTCGTGGTAGCGCGCGATGATCAGGTCGATGAGCGCATTCGCACTGGCGCCCGCCTGGGGCAGGACATCGCCGCGCTGCAGCTGCGCCAGTTCAGCCAGCACCGCCTCGGCATCCAGCCCCCTGTCGGCCGCCGCCTGCGCCAGGCTCACCTGGCCGCCGCAGCAGAAATCGAGCTTCAGGCGCCGGAACACCGCCGTGGCGCCCGGCAGCTGCACGGCTATCTGACCGATTGGCTGCTGCGCATGCAGGTCAAAGGGCGCGCCAGCAGGGGCGTGGGCAAAGGAGGCAGGGTCACGGGCGTTCATGGCGGTCCTTTAAAGATTCATTCAATATGTTTATTTTAAGTGGTATTTGAAATGAATCTTTATTTTGACCATGGTGCCGGTGGTCTCTTTGATCTGTCTCAACCA
This sequence comes from Acidovorax sp. LjRoot118, assembly GCF_964253575.1. NCBI lineage: Bacteria > Pseudomonadati > Pseudomonadota > Betaproteobacteria > Burkholderiales > Comamonadaceae > Acidovorax > Acidovorax sp. LjRoot118. The sequence continues at coordinate 3,786,550 of NZ_CAXURB020000001.1, read as the reverse complement.
GGCGCCATCCGGGCCCGGGATGCTCAGAGGCTGGGAATTTTTTGGCCGTGTCCGAAGTGCGCGCCAAAACGCCTCGGATCTAGGCGCAAAGCACAGCCATAGCTCGGGCTATGGCGAGCATTTGCAACGAAGAGCCGGGGTGTTTTGGCGTGCAAGGCGGGCATGGACGAAAGATTTTCAGCCTCTCAGGTATAGCGGCGTTCCAGCGCGTCCCAGGCCGGCTTGCCGACCAGGCGCTGGCGCTCGGCGAACGGGGCGACCAGCGCGGGGTCTTCTTCGAGGCGCCGGTCGTCGCGCAGCACCCCGAGGGCCTTTTGCATGCCCGCCACGGCGCCTTGCAGGGCTGCGTTGGCATAGAGCACGAGGCCATAGCCCATGCCGCCCAGCTCCTCAGCGCCGAAGATGGGCGTCTTGCCGCCCACCACCATGTTCATGAGCTGCGGGCGGTCCAGGCGCTGCGGCAGCGCACGGATTTCATCGGCGGTGGTCACCGCTTCGACGAACAGGATGTCGGCGCCTGCCTCGGCAAAGCGCTGCGCGCGCTCCACCGCCGCCTCGAAGCCGTGCACCGCACAGGCGTCGGTGCGCGCCAGGATCAGCAGGTCGGCGTCCTGCCGCGCATCGGCAGCTGCCTTGATCTTGTTGACGGCCTCTTCGGTGGAGATCACGTCCTTGCCCGCGAAGTGGCCGCAGCGCTTGGGCGCGACCTGGTCCTCGAACTGGATGCAGTCGGCGCCCGCGCGCTCCAGCGTGCGCACGGTGTGGCGCACGTTGAGCGCGTTGCCAAAGCCGGTGTCGGCATCGACGATCAGCGGCAGGCCCACGGCGTCGCGGATGCGCGCCGTGTGGTCGGCCATCTCGGCCAGGCCCACGAAGCCCTGGTCCGGCAGGCCGAACCACATGTTGGTGACGCCGGCGCCTGTGATGTAGATGGCCTCGAAACCCAGGTCCTCGATGACCCGGGCCGAGAGGGCGTTGAAGGCGCCCGGCACGATGGCGCCGCGGCGTGCCTGCACCAGGGCGCGCAGTTGTTGTTTGGTATTCATGGGTGGCCTGGAAATAACGGAAAAGCAGACGGGCAGTGGATCGGTGGTAGGTGTGGAGGCTGCGCGCTCACTTTTCCTGCATCTGCGCCGCCTTGACGATCTCGCCCAGGCGCTTGCGCTCGGCGTCGACGAACTTCACGAACTCCACCCGCGTGCCGCCGATGGGCTCGATGCCCATGCCCTTGAGCTTGGCCACGGTGGCGGGCTCGCGCATGGCCTTGTCCACGGCGGCGGCGAGCTTGTCCAGGATGTCGGCGGGCGTGCCGCGCGGCGCATGCAGGCCGGCCCAGTGGGCGATCTGCAGCTCGGGAAAGCCCTGCTCGACGGCGGTGGACAGCTGCGGGTAGGCCGAGATGCGCTGCGTCCAGGTGGTGGCCAGCGCCTTGAACTTGCCGTCGCCGCGGATGTGCGGCAGCGCGATGATGCTGGCCTCGGAGGTGCCTTCCACCTGCCCGCCCAGCACGGCCGTGGTGCTCTCCGAGCCGCTCTTGTAGGGTATGGGCTGCAGCCTGGCGCCGTACTTCACGTTGAGCATCTCGGCCACGAAGTGGGGCGTGCTGCCGGTGCCGGCGGTGGCGAAGTTGAAGCCCGCGCCCTTCTTCGACGCCTCGACGAAGTCGCGCAGGTTGTCGTACGGTGCCGACTTGGGCACCACCACCACCGAAGGCGCCAGCCCGATCATGACCACGGGCACCAGGTCCTCGTCCTTGAAGGGCAGGGACTTCTTGATCATGCTGTTGGAGATGACGCCGGCCGCGCTGATCAAGAAGGTGTAGCCATCGGGCGCGCTCCTGGCCACCAGCTCGGCGCCGAGCGAGCCGCCCGCGCCGGGGCGGTTTTCGATGATGACGGACTGCTCCAGCACCTTGGCTGCGCCCTCTGCCGCCGCGCGTGCCAGCAGGTCGTTGGCACCACCGGACGAGAACGGAACCACAAAGCGGATGGTCTTGGCAGGCCAGGCCTGGGCCTTTGCGGCCAGGGGGAGCATGCAGGCGACTGCGGTGGCCGCAGCGGCGGCCGTGCAGGCCATGGAGGAAAGGCGGGGAAAGTGCATCAAGTGTGTCTCCTGGTTTTATGGCGGTACGGGGTGCAACGATGGCAACAGGGTCTGTGCAATCGCTGTGCCAACGGGCCGATGCTGCCTTGTTGCAATTCAAGTCATTGATTTGAAAGGATTTTTCTCCTGTGCAGGGTGCCTTGGCATTGCTGTGGATTTCATTTGTGTTTCAATAATGGATCAGTGAAATTGATTGAAATGAATCTTTCCCGCCCCGTCAGCTTGCCCCATGGGCCCGCAGCAGTCCGCCCGCTGCGCATCGTCGCCGTGGCCCGCCACCGGCTGGGCCGGGTGCTGGCGCGGCTGGTGCCGGAGGTGGCTGCGCAGGCGCAGATCGAACTGGTGGCGCATGCCTTCGACGACGCCGTGGTGGCCGTGCGGGCCCTGCATGCGCAAAGCCCCGTCGACGCAGTGGTGGCGGCAGGGGCCAGCGGCGAATGGCTGCGCCAGCACCTGGACATCCCGGTGGCAATGGTGGAAGTGCGGGGCTCCGACCTCATGCGCGCGCTGGCGGCGGCGCGCGCCCTGTCGCCCAGGGTCGGCCTGGTGTCGTTCGATGGGCCGTCGGAGCACCTGGCACAGCTCGATGCGCTGTTCGGCATGGGCATCGCGCAGTTCAGCTACCGCAACCCCGAGGACGGGCCGGCCTGCATAGAGGCCCTGCGCGCGGCCGGGGTGGAGGCCGTGGTCGCCCCCGGGCTGGTGGCCGATCTGGCCGAGCAGGCCGGCATTGCCAGCGTGCTGATGTACTCGGACGACGCCGTGCGCCAGGCGCTGCAGGACGCTGTGCACCTGGCACGCCACAGCCGTGCGGAGCGCTCGCGCCACGAACGGCTGGGCACCATCCTCGGCCAGCTGCAGGACGGCGTGGTCGCCGTGGACCTGCGCCAGCGCATCGAGGCCTTGAACCCTGCCATGGCCGAGCTGCTGGGCACCTCCGTCGCACAACTGGTCGGCCGCGTGCTGAGCGAGGTGGAGCCCGTGCTGGACCTGGGCGCCACGCTGCTGATGCGCGATGCCCCGGCCGAGGAGGTGCTGCAGATCGGCATGCGCACCCTGGTCGTGCGGCGTGCGCCCATCGTCGAAAACGGCGAGATCACCGGCGCGCTCTTGGTGTGCCGCGACCCGGCCGTCATCCAGCGCGCCGACCGCCACCTGCGCGCCAACCAGCGCCAGCGCGGCGCGCCGGCGCGCTACCGAATCGAGGCCTTTACCGGCACCAGCACGGCGGCGCGGCGCGTGCGCGAGCTGGCGCAGCAGTGCGCGGCCAGCGATGCCACGGTGCTCATCACCGGCGAAAGCGGCACCGGCAAGGAACTGGTGGCCCAGGGCATCCACACCGCCAGCCGGCGCGCGAGCCAGCCCTTTCTGGCCGTGAACTGCGCCGCGCTGGGTGAAAGCCTGCTCGAAAGCGAGCTGTTCGGCTACGAGGAAGGCTCCTTCACCGGCGCTCGGCGCGGCGGCAAGACCGGGCTGATCGAGGCGGCCCACACGGGCACCTTGTTCCTCGACGAGATCGGCGACATGCCGCTGGCGCTGCAGACGCGGCTCCTGCGCGTGCTGCAGGAGCGCGAGGTGCTGCGCCTGGGCGCCACCGCCGCCGTGCCGGTGGACCTGCGCGTGATCGCCGCCACCCATGCCGACCTGGCCGCGCAGGTCGAGCGCGGCCTGTTCCGGCGTGACCTGTACTACCGCCTGGCGGTGCTGCGCATCGAGACGCCGCCCCTGCGCGGGCGCGGCGCCGACATCGCCCCCCTGGCCAGCAGCCTGATGGCGCGCCGCGCCGCCGCAGCGGGCGTGCCCGCAGCGCAGGCATCGGCCTGGTTGGCCGCCCTGCTGGAGCTGGCTGCAGGCTACGGCTGGCCCGGCAACGTGCGCGAGCTGGAGAACCTGGTGGAACGCCTGCTCGCCTGCCACGGCTACCTGGCCCCGGGTGGACGGATGGACCGCGCCCGGTTGCTCGAAGTGTTTGCGGAATGCACGCAGGAGCGCCCCGTGCCCGTGCGCGAACGCCTGCTCAAGGGCGCACGCGTGGCTGCGGAGCGCCAGCGCGTGCGCGAGGTGCTGCAGTCGGTGCAGGGCGACCAGGGCCAGGCCTGCGCCATCCTGGGCATCAGCCGCTCGACGCTGTGGCGGCGGTTGCGTGAGGAAAATTCAACGCCTTAAAGTCCGCCCAGCGGGTGCTGTGCAATGGCCTGCAAGCGGCCGTCCCTCACTGCGCCCACGGTCAGGGACTGCAACTGGCCAGCGATGTCGACGCCTGCTTGGTTGAGCCCGTCGCACAGGGCCTTCGCCGCCGCGATGTCGCTTGTGGACGCGATCGTGATGTGTGGAATATAGGGAATCTCCAACAGCAAGTGCGGGGCCAGGACGCCGGTGTAGAGCCTGTCGTGCAGCCGCGCGATGGCGCTGTTGCCCTCGTCGGGCACCAGGAACACGTAGGCGCCGGCATCGGGCCCGCCCGCGTGCAGCATGGCGTGGCGGCAATGGAAGCGGATGGGCTGCGCATGCCTTGAGATGGCCGCCACATGCGCCAGGTAGGCCGCTTCAGGTACGGCCGAGCAGCCGAACACCAGCGTGAAATGCGGCGCCACCAGGTCCACCTGCGGATCGTGCTGGCGCCGAACGCCGTCGATGAAGGCCTGGGCCGATGCATCCACGCCCAGGTAGGCCACTGTGTAGAGGGGCGTGTGCGGCGTGTCCATGCGGCGGGGCGATGAAAGGATCGGTCGTGGCGGGCCCCATCGTACCGGCCCTGCGTGCGGAGCGGAAGCACGCGCAACGATTTACATCAACCGTCATATCTCACCCCCGCAACAACTCCCTCACCACCCTCGCCACAAACCGCACCCCCGCATCCTGCTGCCGCCGCGCATGCCAGGCCAAGTGCAGCGCAAAGCCCTCAACCGCAATCGGCGGCTCGAACACCGCCAGGCCGCCAAACGGGCTGCTGCTGTCGCCACCAACACCAACGCCGCCGGCAACCGGCCGCAGGCAGCGTCGCGGCACCATGGCGATCAGGTCCGAGCTGGCCAGCAGCGGTGGCACCAGCAGAAAGCTCGGCACCACCACGCCCACGCGGCGCGTGCGCTGCAGCGCCAGCAGCGCCTGGTCCAGCGCGCCGCGCGTCTCGCCCCGGCCCGAGACCAGCACGTGCGGGTACTGCAGCCAGCGCTCCAGGTTGAAGTCCTTCGCCGCCGGGTGCCCGGCGCGCATGCACACGGCGTACTGCTCGTGCAGCAGTTCCTCGCGGTGGAAGGACGCCTCCACCGCCGGGAAGACCGACACCGCCAAATCCAGCCGCCCGCGCGCCATGGCGTCCAGCGCATCGGCCGCACCGTGCCAGGGCTCCACCACCAGGTTGATGCCCGGCGCACTCGCCGCCAGCCGTGCGTGCAGCGGGCCCACCACCATCACGGCCGGGTAGTCGGCCATGACGATGCGCACCGTCTGGCGCAGCGTGGCCAGGTCCACCTGGGGGTGCGGGTCGATCACGCGCGCGGCATCGGCCAGCAGGCGCGACAGGGGTTCGCGCAGGGCCTCGGCCTTGGGCGTGAGGCGCATGCCGCCCTTGGCACGTTCGAGCAGCGGGTCGCCGAACAGGTGGCGGCAGCGCTCCAGCGCGTTCGACATGGCCGGCTGCGACAGGCCCAGCCGCTCGGCCGCGCGCGTCACATGGGCCTCGTCCAGCAGGGCTTGCAGCACCACCAGCAGGTTCAGGTCTATGCCTCGTAAATTCATGAAATCAATGAGTTGATATACGAATTATCCGTTGGATTAATTGTCGTCCGGATCGCATCCTTGGGGCATCTACCCACCCACAGGAGCCATTGATGACCGATACCACCATCACCACCACCACTGCCCCCGTCCGCAGCATCGACACCCTGGTGCTGCTGTTCCACCCGCGCTTTGCCCAGTCCGCCACCAACCGCGCGCTGGCCAATGCCGCCGCCGCACTGCCTGGTGTGGAGGTGGTGGACATGGCGGCCCTGTACCCCGAGGGCAGCGCCATCGACGTGGATGCCGAAGTGCGCCGCCTGCTCAGCGCCCGCCGCGTGGTGCTGCAGTTCCCCGTGCAGTGGTATGCGACCCCGCCCCTGCTCAAGGCCTGGCAGGACGCGGTGCTGACCCGCATGTACTACATGGCCTACGCGAGCGAAGGGCGCCATCTGGAAGGCACGCCCCTGCTGGTGGCTGCCACGGCAGGCAATGTGCCCGAGGCGTACACGCCCACGGGCCAGAACCTGTTCCCGCTGGCCGACCTGCTACACCCCCTGCACGCCACGGCCCACCGCTGCGGCCTGCCCTGGGCCGAGCCCTTTCTGGTGTACCGGGCGGGGAAGATGGGCGCAGCGGAACTGGCGGGGGAGGCGGCGCGCTATGCGGCGCGGCTGCGGGCGTGGGGTGCAGGTGCGGGTGCGGGTGCGGGTGCGCTGGAGCATGGCAGCATTGCATGTGCCGAGGAACTGCTGGGCGCTGCAGCCTGATGCCCTGGCGCGCCGGTGGGGGTACCTGCTGCGCCAGAGCCGCAGCCAAGACACCTTCGGTCAGTCGCTCTCGGCATGAGTTCCGCCCCTTCCATGCGGGTAGCCAATGCACATCGCGTTGCAGTTGGCACGGGTAGTGAAAGGACCCTCTGCACAAATCCCTGCGGCCGTTGGCAGCGCGGCCTCGGGCGGTCCGCTGCGTTGCTTCTCTTGCCAATAGCCCTGCTATTGGCTGCAAGAAGATGCCTTGCGGCCCATCCCGATCCGCGCTACCACCGATCCGCGAGGTTTATGCAGAGGGTCCTTAAGGGATTCCCCCAGGTTGGGCTGTCACACGGGCTTATCATTCCCATGGCAGGCAGCCCCCAACCAGCCGCCGCCCATGCGCCTTCCCGACCGCCACTCCTGTCAATGACCACCGCCACACCTTCTTCGGATTCCGCTGCTGCATCCCCCGCCTTGCAAAAGCCCAACCTCTTCGTTCGCATCCTGCGGGTTCTCATGTCCCGGGTGGCCCGGGTCACGGTGACGGGGGCTGAGCACCTGGACGGGCCGGGTGGCAAGATCGTGGTGTGCAACCACGTGGGCTGGTCGGACCCGCTGTGGGTGGGCTATGCCGCCTTGCCGCGCAAGCTGCACCAGATGGCCAAGAAGGAGCTATTCGAGACAAAGCTGGGTGCCTGGTTCGTCAGCTCGGGCGGCGGCTTCCCGGTGGACCGGGGCAGCCCCTCGACCGCCACCATCCGCCAGGTGGTCTCGCTGGTGCAGGCGGGCCAGTTGGTGCTGATCTTCCCGGGGGGCACGCGCAATGCCGAGAACCCCGAGGCCAAGCGCGGCGCGGCCACCATTGCGCTGCGCGCCAAGGGCCAGATCGTGCCCGCGCACTTCGACGGGCCGGGCGAGATCCGCGCCAGCCACTTCTTCACCCGCCCGCGCATCCGCATCACCTTCGGGCCGCCCATCGTGCTGCCGCCCGATGCCACGGCGAACAAGGAGTCGGCGCTGGCGCTGACGGTGGCCATGGACGAGGCGATGAAACGCGTGGCCGAGCAGCGTCCTACCTGAACCGCTGCGCGCCTGTTCTGCAGCGTTCAGCCCGCCAAGGCGCTCCAGCGCGGCAGCACCTGCGCCCACCACAGCCGCCAGCGCATGCCCCAGCCGGGCGTGTAGCCCGTCGTGGCAAAGCGCACCTGGCCCTGCGCATCCACCACCACCAGCGCCGGTACCACGCGCACACCCCAGGCGCGTGACAGTTCTGCCTGCGGGTCGACCGCAGTAGGCCAGGGCATGCCGCGCTGGCGCTGCACCTGGGCCACGCGCGCGGCGGGGCCGGACTGCATGGCAATGCCCAGCACCGGCCAGTCGGCCGAGAGGGCCGCAACGGAGGGCTCTTCGATCTTGCACACCGGGCACCAGTCGGCCCAGAAATGCAGGGCCACGGCGCGGCCGGGGTGCTGTGCGCGCCATTGGTCCAGCGTGGTGGCGCTGCCATCGGCCAGGGTGATGGCAGCATCGGGCGCCGGCCCGCTCGGCAGGTCGCGCGTGCGCCAGGCATCCACGCCCGCCACCACCAGCACGGCCAGCAGCAAAGTGCCCAGGTGCTGGCGCCAGCCCCGGCGCAGCGATTGCCAGGCACGAAAGGGCAGGGCGCGAATACCGGTGGTGGGCTGCATCAATGTCTTTTGGTTGATGGTTCGATCACTGTCGAGCCGCTCACAAAGCTCAGCGCAGCGGTTCTGGCTAGGCGTTCCGGTGAGTACAGCAAGACGGAACAACGACGCCAGAAGAGCTTTTTGAGTGGCGATCAGCGCAAGACTTCCAAGAGGCGGTCGAGGCCACCTTCGTTGATGGCCACCTTGGCCTGCGCGCGCACGGCGGGCTTGGCATGGTAGGCCACCGAGAGGCCGGCCGCGCCCATCATGGGCAGGTCGTTGGCGCCGTCGCCCACGGCAATCGCCTGCGATGGGTCGATGCCCATGAGCGAGGCCACTTCGAGCAGCGTGCGGCGCTTTTCGGCACCGTCGCAGATGTCGCCCCAGGCCTGGTCCAGCATGCGGCCAGTGAGCAGGCCATCCTGCACTTCGAGCATGTTGGAGCGCGCGAAGTCGATCCCCAGGCCCGCCTTCACACGGTCGGCAAAGAAGGTGAAGCCGCCCGAGACCAGCAAGGTGGTCAGGCCTGCGGCCTTGGCCGCGCTGACCAGTTCCTTGGCGCCCGGGTTGAAGCGCAGGCGCTCGCTGAACACCTGCTCCATGTGCGCCACGGTCACGCCCTTGAGCAGGGCCACGCGCTGGCGCAGGCTTTCCTTGTAGTCGGTGATGATGCCCTGCATGGCCGCCTCGGTGATGGCGGCCACCTCGGCCTTGCGGCCGGCGGCGTCGGCGATCTCGTCCACGCACTCGATGTTGATCAGGGTGGAGTCCATGTCGAAGGCAATCAGCTTGTAGCTCGACAGGGACAGCGGGGCGTCTATGCCCTGGACAACAAGGCCGGGGGCGAATTCGGTGGCGTTTTTCATGGGGAAAGGGGCGAATGCGGGGATCGGAAGCCCCAATGGTATCGCCCGCGCAGGTGTCCCGTGGCGGCCTGAGGAATCCGGGCGCCCATGCCGACAGGGCATAGCTCCCAGTGCAGGGGCCGGGTGGTAGGACAATCCTGTTTTTGTCATAGTGCAATGCATGACTTTTCCTTTGATCCCTGAGCGCCGGGCCTTTCTGCTGCTGGCCGCGGCCATGGCAGGCACGGGCGTGGCCGCGCAACCTGCCGACAAGCGCCCCATCCGCCTGGTCGTGCCCTTCGGCCCCGGTGGCGTGGCCGACCTCACGGCGCGCACCGTGGCGCAGAAGATGACCGAGGCCACGGGCCAGAGCATCGTGGTGGACAACAAGCCCGGCGCGGGCGGCATCGTTGCGGCCGACGCCGTGGCCAAGGCGGCGCCCGATGGCCGCACGCTGCTGCTCATGTCCAACGGCAACGCGGTGAGTGCGGGCCTGTTCAAGAGCCTGCCGTTCGACCCGGTCAAGAGCTTCACCCCGGTGTCCATGCTGGGCACCTTCGACATCGCCCTGGTCACGGGTGGCAAGTCGCGCTTCAAGGACATCGCTGCGCTGCTGGCCTATGCCAAGGCCAACCCCGGCAAGCTCAACATCGGCACCATCAACATCGGCAGCACCCAGCACCTGGCGGCCGAGCTGTTCAAGCGCAGCCTGAGCATCGACGTGGCCATCGTGCCGTTCAACAGCACCTCGGCCGTGGTCAGCGCGCTGCTGGGCGAGCAGGTGGATGCGGGCGTGGAGATTCTGGCGCCGGTGCTGGCGCAGATCTCGGGCAACACGCTCCATGCCCTGGCCGTGATGGGCGAGAAGCGCTCGCCCGCGCTGCCCAACATCCCCACCGTGGCCGAGAGCGGCGCTCCGGGGTTCAACGTGGCCTCGTGGAACGCCTTTGCCGCCCCGGCCGGCACGCCGCCCGACGTGATCGCGCGGCTGAACAAGGAGACCAATGCCGCGCTCAACACGCCCGAGGTCAAGGCCCGGCTGCTGCAACTCGGTGTGCAGGCCAGCGGCGGCACGCCCCAGGCGCAGGCCGACTTCTTTGCGCGCGAGATCAAGCGCTGGGGCGATGTGATCCAGCAGGCGGGGATCCAGAAGCAGTAGGCAGCAGGGCGGTGCCCGCCCAGGCCATCAGCGCATCGGCAATGCGCCCGGGCTGGTCTTCGGGCGCCAGGTGGCCGGCGTCGCCGCAGGCCTGCACCGTGAGGCTGGCGATGTGCTCACGGCACCAGGCCTCCATGGCCGGGCCGATCATCAGCGTGGGCGACCCGGTGAAGGTGAGCAGCAGCTTTGGCACATCGGCCGAGCTGGCCAGCCACGCACCGTAGGCCTGCACCCGCGTCACCACGTTGGCGGGCGCGCCTTCGAGCGGCATGGCACGCGGCCAGGCCAGCAGCGGGCGCCGGCTCGCGGGCGTGGCGTAGGGCGCCTCGTATACCGCGCGGTCGGCCGCAGTGAGGGGGGTGAGCACCGTGGCCGTGAGCGACCCGGCGAGAAACTGGTTCTGCTCCATGACCAACTGCTCCCCCAGGCCCGGCGTGCGAAACGCCTCGAAGCGCGGCCGCGCCGCTGCAGGGAAGTCCGCCCAGGACATGGGCTTCACGATGGTCTCCATGAAGGCGATGCCGCGCACCCGGTGTGCATGCCTGCGCGCCCAGTCGAAGGCGAGCGACGCGCCCCAGTCGATGCCCACGAGCACGACTTCCTGTAGGTCCAGCGCGTCGAACCACGCCGCGAGGTAGCGCGCATGATCGTCGTAGCTGTACGCAATCTCCGGCTTGCCCGATTGCCCCATGCCGATCAGGTCGGGCGCCAGGCAGCGGCCCAGCGCCTGCGTTCGTGGCAGCACCTTGCGCCACAGGTGCGACGAGGCGGGGTTGCCGTGCAGGAAGACCCAGGTCGGGCCAGCACTCCCCGCAGGGGCGCCGGTGTCTTCGTAGTGCATCTGCGAATCGAGAACGAAAACCGTGGGCATGGGGAATTTCTGTAAAAGTGGTAAGGTACCTGTCTAGTTTATTGAAATAGACAGGCACCTGTCAAATATTGCCATGAACCCATCGACACCCTCCGCAACTGCCACCGTCGCCACCCCCGGCTCGCTGGGCGTGCTGCTGCGCCTGCTGCACCAGCAGTTCGCGGGCGCGGTGGACGAGGCCCTGGCCGAGGCCGGCTTTGGCGACGTGCGCGCGGCGCATGCCAGTGTGTTCACCTTTGTCCCGCCGGAGGGCATGCCGGTGAGCGAACTCACGCTGCGCGCGCACGTGCGCAAGCAGTCCATGGCGCAGACGGTGGACGAGCTGGAAAAGCTCGGCTATGTGGAGCGCCGGCCCAGCCCCACCGACAAGCGCTCGCGCCTGGTGTTCCTCACCGCGCGGGGGCAGCAGATCCGGCCGCTGGCCATGGCGGCTGGTAGCCGCATCGAGGGGCAGTGGGCGGGGTTGATCGGCGCGGGCGAACTCGATGCCATCAAGCTCGCTTTGGGTGGCCTGTTGGCCGGTGTCGAGCGGCGCGGCGCTGCTTGAAACCCACCGAAGCACCGCTACAGCCCAGCCTCCCCTTCTGCGGGAAATCGCCACGGCATGGCGATCACGCAAGCCAGCGTTGCCCCGTCGCGAACAACACCCCTGCGACCACGAGCAACGCCCACAGGGGCGATGCCGGGAAGGCCACGATACCCACCAACGCGGCAACCAGCAGGTACACGCCCATCAGTCCCAGGGTGTGCACATCCCCGCTGGCGGCGGCCCGCAGCGCGAGGTGGCCACACAGCATGAGCACCGGCCCGAGCAGGGTGAACCACAACGCGAGGCGACGGCTGTCGTCGGTCTTGAATGCGTCCAGCAGTCCGTCGGACAGTGCCGCCAGGAACGGCTGTTTGAACCTTACCAAGCCCATCACGATATGCAGGACGCCCAAGGCGAGCAAGGCACCGGCGGCGGCGGTCTTCCAGTTGAGGGTCATGGGGTCGTGCCTTTCTAATGCAGATTTTTTAGAAATTACTATTGTTTAAATTGAAGTAAATTCAATTTTTAAAATAGTATTTTCTTATTGTATCGCGAGCTGCCTTGATTTCGCCATGTGTGCCCGGGCGGCCTGCCTCAGGCCTGCACCGCTGCATCGTGCAGCCCGGTCTGGATGGCGCGCAGCTGCCCTGCCAGCCCATGCGGTCCCAAGCCTGTGGCTTCAAAGGTGCCGTCGAGCGCTGCCGTGCCCACGGTAAAGCCTGCCGCCCGGCCTGCCGCCACGGCTGCGATACGCTCGGCCCGGTCGATGGACCCGGCCACCACCACCGGCTTGCCCACCGCAGCGCACACGGCGGCTATGAGCGCGGGCACGTCGGCTGCATCGCCCGCAAAGCGGTAGGCCAGCAGGTCCAGCCCATGCACGCCCTCCAGGGCGGCAATGCGGCGCGCGCTGGCCACCACGTCTTCCACCGTGCCCTGCAGCACGCTGGGGTGGCCCACCACCTGGCCGGCAAACGGGTAGTAGCGGATGGGGGTGCTGCGCAGCAACGGCAGCACCGCCTCGGGCCGGGTGCCGCCCATCAGCACGTCCACCCCCAGCGCCATGGCGGCGCGGGCCGATGCGAGCTCACTCGCCTCGTCCTGGCTCACCACCTCCAGGTAGCTCACGGCGCCGCCCGCGCGGATGGCATCGGCCAGGCGCTGCAGCGCGGCCCAGGGCAGGCCGATGTCCTTGAAGCCGATGTGCCGCACCCCGGCGGCCAGCACTGCGGGCAACTGCTCCAGCGCGTCGTCTATGGTTTTGTCGTGCCGGGTGAGCATGAAGATGAACTCCGGCAGGGCCGTGGCGGTGGTGGGGACGGAATGCGCCGCCATGGCTTGCGCCTGCTGCACCGCATGCCCCAGGCTGGCTGCATCGGCCCGGCCCGTGCCCGCGATGTCGAAGGCCGTGCCGTGGTCCACCGAGGTGCGCACGAAGGGCAGGCCCACGGTGATGTTCACGCCCTGGTCCACGCCCAGGTACTTCACGGGGATCAGGCCCTGGTCGTGGTACTGCGCCACCACGATGTCGAACGCACCCTGGCGCGCACGCATGAACACCGTGTCCCCCGGCCAGGGGCCCGTGGCGTCCATGCCCTCGGCACGCGCAGCCGCAATGGCCGGGGCGATGACCTCGCGGTCTTCATGGCCGAACAGCCCGCCCTCGCCCGCATGCGGGTTGAGCCCCGCCACCGCCACGCGCGGCTGCGCAATGCCATAGGCGCGGCAGGCACGGTGCGCCAGGCGGATGGCGCGCAGCTCGTTCTCGGGCGTGACGGCGGCGATGGCATCGCGCAGCGAGAGGTGGATGGACACCAGCAGCACCCGCAGCTCGCCGTTGGCCAGCATCATCGCGAAGTCGGTGGTGCCTGCCCGCTCGGCCAGCATCTCGGTGTGGCCCGGGTGCCGCACACCCGCGGCGCGCAGCGCCTCCTTGTGCAGCGGCGTGGTCACAATGCCGGCCACCCGGCCTGCCAGCGCCAGGTCGATGGCGCGCTGCACGCAGGCGTGCGCTGCGGCGCCGGCACGTGCGTCCACCCGGCCCATGGGCAAATCGGCTGGCAGCGGTGTGCAGGCCTGCAACACGGGCAGGGCCCCTTGTTGCAGGGCCTCGTGCACGCCATGCAGGTCATCGCCCACGGCACGCAACTGCAGCGGTGCGCCCACCATGGCTGCCGCGCGCTGCAGCGCGCCCATGTCGCCCAGCACGATAAAGGGCTGCACGTGGCGGTTGCCCGCCAGCGCCCCCATCGCCCACTTGGCAATGATCTCGGGGCCTATGCCCGCCGGGTCGCCCATGGTGATGGCCAGGGGCAGGGGGTGAGTCGTTGTCGCTGCTGTCATCGGGATTGTTGAGGTTCGATCAATGCAATGCCGACACTGTGCCTGGTGAAGCGCTACGAGAAAACCGATTTGATCTCATGCATGATTGAGCCAAACTCAATCATTGGAACCATGTCTCCAGACACCCGCCTGCCCCCGCTGTCCGCCCTGCGCGCCTTCGAGGCCACGGTGCGCCACGGCAGCGTGTCGCGTGCTGCGCGCGAGCTGCACCTGACCGACGGCGCCGTGAGCCGCGCCGTGCGCGAGCTGGAGGGCGAGCTTGGCTTTGACCTGTTCCAGCGCAGCAGCCGCTCAGTAGTGCCTACGCCCACCGCCCAGGTGCTGGCCGAGGATGTGGCTGGCGCGCTGGACCGCCTGCGCGCGGCCCTGGCCCGTGCGCGCCGCACGGCGGGGCCGGGCCGGCCGCTGGTGCTGTCGTGCGAGCCCACCTTGCTGATCCGCTGGCTCATACCGCGGCTGGCGCAACTGCAGGCCGCCATCGGCGAGCAGCGCGAGCTGCGCCTGGTGTCGGCCGGGGGCGTGGTGCACTTCGAGCGCGACGGCATCGACCTGGCCATTCGCCGCAACGACTTTGCGCTGGCCGATGGTGTGGTGGCCGAGCCCTTTGTGCACGAGCACATCGGCCCTGTGTGCCGCCCCGATGTGGCCGCCAACCTCGGGTCGCAAGGCGCTGCCCTGCAGGGCGTGCTGCTGCACACCGCCACGCGGCCGGGCGCGTGGGACAGCTGGGCCGCGCTGGCCCACACGCCCCTGCAGCCCACGCGCGCCATCCGCTTCGAGCATTTCTACCAAAGCCTGCAGGCCGCCGTGGCCGGTGCCGGCGTGGCCATCGGCCCGCTGGCCCTGGTGGCCGACGACCTGGCCAGCGGCGTGCTGTGCGCGCCGCGCGGTTTTGTGGCCGATGGCAGCTGCTACCAGCTCATGGCGCCGCGCGCGGCCGTGGACGATGGGTGTGTCTTCCACACCGTGCTGGTGTGGCTGCGCGCAGCCTGCGAAGGCCTGGTGCCACCACCCCCACTCGCTGTGGAGAAGCGGCCACGCTCCCCCAAAAGGAGGGCCTAGCCCGTACCGCAAGACGCATATGATTCCTGCACAACAAACACCGAGGGAACTGGCAATGGCAATGCACAGGCACGACAAGGCGACGGTTCAATCAGCCGCCGCAGCGATCAACCGCAGGCAGGCCACGGCCGCGCTGCTGGCCACCGCAGCTGCTCCCTTCGCCGCAGTCGCGCAGGACGCAGCGGCGCCCGCCGCATCGGCTGCATCGACCGCCACCCCAGGCACCACCCTCTGGCCCGCCGACGACTGGGCCGAAAGCACGCCCGAGGCCCAGGGCATGGATTCCGCCGCCCTGGTCAAGCTCATCGACTTCGGCGCCGCGCAGGGCATGGACAGCCTGCTTGTCACCCGCCACGGCAGCCTGGTGGCCGAGGCCTTCTACGCACCCTACCGCGAGGGGCTCAAGCACGCCGTCAACTCCACCACCAAGGGCGTGGTCGCCACGCTCACCGGCATGGCCATCCAGGATGGGCTGATCGCATCGCGCGACGCGCCCGTGCTCGACTTCTTTGCCGATCGCAAGGTCGCCAACGCCGACGCAGCCAAGAAGGCCATGACCCTGGGCCATTTGCTCGACATGACCTCGGGCCTGAACTGGATCGAACCGCTCAGCGACGCCGTGCCCGAGACCATGCTGCAGCTGGGCCGCGCCCTCGACTGGCAGGGCTTTGTGCTCGACCGCCCCATGGCCCAGGCGCCCGGCGCGGGCTTCAACTACAACAGCGGCAACACCCACCTGCTCTCGGCCATCGTGGCGCAAAAGACCGGCGGCAGCACCCTGGCCTATGCGCAAAAGCGCCTGTTCGGCCCCCTGGGCATCACCGACGTGCGCTGGAAGAAGGACCCGCAGGGCCTGGAGGTCGGCGGCTGGGGCCTGTACCTGCACCCGCGCGACATGGCGCGCATCGGCTACCTGTACCTGCGTCGGGGCCAGTGGAACGGCCGCCAGCTGCTGCCCGCCGCCTGGGTGGAGCAGGTCTTCAATCCCGTAGTGGACATGGGCTTTGGCAGTGCTGCACCTGCCTTCAAATACGCCAACGGCTGGTGGAGCATCCCGTCCAAGCGCGCCTACTTCACAGCCGGCTTCAACCGCCAGCTCATCGTGGTGCTGCCCGACCTCGACGTGGTCGTGGCCGTCACGGGCCGGCGCAACTACCCGCTGCCCGCGTTCATCGACCACATCACCGCAGCCGCGCGCTCGCGCGAGCCCCTGCCTGCCGACGCCACCGCGCAGGACCAACTGGCCGCCCGCATCCGCGACGCCGGGGTCGAAAAGCCCAGCGCCACCCCCATCACCACGCCCGAACTGGCCGCCACCATCTCGCGCAAGGCCTGGCTGCTGGAGCGCAATGGCATGGGCATCCAGCGCCTGCTGCTCGACCTCACGCCCGCCAACCCGCGCTACGAAGTCACCTTCGACAGCAGCCGCCCCGATCTGCCGCGCGAGCCGGTGGCTGGCCCGCTGGGGCTGGACGGCAAGTACCGCACCGCGCCGCAGGGGCCCAACGCCGTCATCGCCATAAAGGGCCACTGGCTCGATGCGCAGACCTTTCAGCTCATCTCGCGCTCGGTGGCGGATGGCGAGGTCACCGTGGTCACGCTGAAGTTCGAGGACGGCGGGAAGGCGGTGAATGTGGGGTTGGAGAACAACTGGGGGTTCAGGGGGCAGGTGCGGGGGCGGGCTGAGTAGCGTCCTGGCTTTTTCATGACCCTCTCTGTAACTACTTCCAACCCCAACCACGAACGCGTGGCGACGGCATGGCCGGCCTACATGGCCTCGCTCGAACCGGAGCCATCCGAGAGCACGGTGCCTGCCATCGTGCCGCCGGACGTGTGCATCGAATCGCCCCCGCCCGGCCTGCCGGCCTCCATCACCGCATGGTGCGGTGTCTGGTCGGGATGGGCTGACCAGGGGCGCACAAGCGACGTGAGGCTGATCGTCGAGAAGGTGTCCTTGAACGGGGCAATCGTCGTATGTGTACGCGCCTCGGCGCGCCGGGGGTTGCAGAGCGAACGGATTGGGGCCGCCTGGCATGAAGACGAGCTCCAGGCAAACCTGCCGGATGGCGCAATCGTCCGCTTCAGGATGCGGAACCCGGATGTGGTGGAGCTTCTCTGGCGCGATGCAGCAGGCCGCATGGCCGGGGTGGTCACGCAGCAGGATGCTGGTGGGAACCGGGTGAGCGAGTACCTACCCACAGGAGCGCTGGACCAGGAAGGGCGACCCATACGCCTGGAGATGGTGACCTACAAGCCCTTGGGCACCGGGCCTTTCCCCACGCTGCTCTTCAACCACGGCTCTACCGGCATGGGCAATGACGCTGCCACGTTCACCACCACCGTGACCAGCCCGGCCCTGGCCAGGTTCTTCAATGACCGTGGGTGGATGGTCGTGTTTCCCCAACGCCGGGGGCGCGGCAAATCAGGCGGTGTGTATGCCGAGGGCCTGGATACCGATGGGTCGGGATACTCCAATCGGCCCGAATGCGCTTTGGCAGGCTTCGAGCATGCCCTGTACGACGTGGAGTGCGCCGTGGCGCACCTGCTGGAGCGGTCCGATGTGGACCGTGGTCGCCTGCTGATCGGTGGGCACTCTCGTGGCGGTTTTTTGGCGCTGGCTGCTGCGGGAGCCCGGCCCGGGCTGTTCAAGGGCATCCTCAATTTCGTCGGTGGCTGGGTGGATGAGCAGACCACGGCCGATGAGATCAATGGCGGGCTTGCCACGAGGGGCGCTGGCTTCGCGGGGCCCACGCTCTGGCTGTACGCGGACCATGACCCGTTTTATAGCCTGGAACACAGCCGCAAGAATTTCGACGCGTTCGTGGCTGCTGGAGGGCAGGGGAGCTTTCACGCGCTGGCAATGAATGCAGGGCAGGATGGCCACAACTTCCTTGCGTTCGGTGATCTGTGGGGCGCTTTGGTGGAGCCCCTGCTGGGAGCCCAAGTCCGGCTCGCGCCAAACCAGTTCGGGTAAATATCTCCTGCCGCCTTTGCCCGGTTTGACCCATGATGGGCGCACATGCGTACCGATACGCCTAAAAAAACCAGTTCAACCAGAAGCCTATGACCCTCGCCGCCAAGTCCGGAGCACCAACGCCATCCACCCTGGTGGGCCGCCTTCGCGGCCTCAAATCCACCGCCCGCGAGCTCCCCGACACCCCAGTCGAAATCCGTGGCCAGATCCCCCCATGGCTCATTGGCGGCAGCCTGCTGCTCAATGGCCCGGCGCTGTGGGACTTGCCCCATGGCAGCTACGAGCACTGGTTCGATGGCCTGGCCATGCTGCACCGGGTGCGGCTGGCGCCGGGCGATGTGGGGGGCGCCAGCGCCACCTACCGCAGCCGCTACCTGCAGACCGATGACCTTCGCGAGAGCCTGGCGGCGCGCAAGCCGGCGCGCAGTGCCTTTGGCACGGCCGACCCGGCGGGCCTGTTCTCGCGCCTGCGCAACCTGCGCCACCCGATCGTGACGGACAACGGGGCGGTGGTGATGGCGCGCATTGGCTCGCAGTGGGTGGCGCAGACCGAAACGCCGCTGCTCACCAGCTTCGACCCCGACACGCTGGCCACCACTGGGCGCATCGTGTACGACGATGACGAGGTGATCCACGTGATGTCGGCCCATGGCATCACGGACGCGCAGGGCACCTACTGGAACGTGGGCGTGGAGATGGGCCCCAAGTGCACCTACAAGCTGTTCAAGATCGTGGCGGGCGGCCGGCGGCGCGAAGTCATTGCACGCTGGTCCGTGCGGCAGGCGGGCTACCTGCATGCCTTTGCCATGACACCTACGCACGCCCTGGTGTGGCAGCCGGCCATGCGGGTCAATGCCATCAAACTGGCGCTGGCGGGCAAGGGCTTCATCGACAACTTCAAGTGGGACGCGGCCACGGGCTCGCGCATCGACGCCGTCTCGCTCACCGATGGCAGCGTGCGCAGCTGGGCCGTGCCGGCCATGGCCAGTTTTCATGCCGTGCAGGCGTGGGACGAGCCCAGCCAGGACGGGCGCACGCCCGCCACCCTGGTGCTCGACCTGTGCACCACCGACGGCCCCGAGATCTTCAGCGCGCTGCGCCTGGACCGGCTGCGTGCCGGCCAGCCGGTGGGCGTGCAGCACCGCGTGCAGCGCTACCGGCTGGAGCCGGGCCGCAGCGATGCGCAGCCCCGGCCGCTCGTCGAAGGCGCCAGCGTGGAGCTGCCCGCCGTGCACGGCGCCTACTGGGGCAAGAAGCAGTCGCGCCACGCCTGGTTTGCGGGCTTCGACCCCGATGGCAAGGCCCCCATGTTCGACCGCACGGTGAAGCTCGACCTCGACGGCGGCCGCATCGCCGGCACCTGGCAGCGCGAGCATGCCGTGCAGCTGGAGCCCCTGTTCGTGGAGCGCCCCGGCTCTACCGCCGAGGACGATGGCGTGCTGCTGGTACCCACGCTGGCCGAGGGCGATGAAGGCACGGTGATCGGCGTGATCGACCCGGCCAGCATGCAGTGCCTGGCCACGCTGCATTTGCCGCAGGTGGTGCCGTTTGGATTCCATGCGGCGTTCAAGCCTGCCTGGATGCCGGGGTGAGTTGGGCGGTGAAGAACCAGTTGCTGTGGGTCGACTGCATTGCCGCTGCCGTGGGCGGGGTGGCTGGCCGTCTGACAATAGTGCGTCGTGCGGAGCTCTTGGACATCGGTTCGGCACTGTTGGCATCGAATTCGACAACACGTACACCAGACATTTGTCGGCGGATGAGCCAACATCGTTGTCGGGCGCATGTTGAAGCGCTGGGCTAGACTTCCGCTACCGGGCAAGAGCTGCCGCTGGCGGTTTGAGAAAGCACTCGCCGAATGTTTGCATTCACTGGCGGCAGCAGGCCCTGAGTTCGCATGACGAGTCAAGCGCCTTAGGCTTCGCTCCATTTGCCATCCGGTTTACAGCGTCGCGCATCGCGTTTGGGCGACAGCGCGGCTCCTCTATCCGCGAGCTTCAGGGTATCTGGTCACAACGATGCCGAGCAGTCTGCGATTAGACCTCTGAACCAAAGCTGGGCGGGATGCGAGTCATTGCGTCGATGCCAAATCAGGTCGAATACGATTTCAGGCAATGCGATCGGAGGCTGAAAAAACGCCAACCGGCGACCAGCCGGCGCCGGGCATGATCGTCCGCCGCTGTCAGACTAGCCGTCTTGCGGCCACCGCTTCAGGACGAGCGCGTATTGCCGATAACCAGAAGGTTACGATGAAAAGCCTCCTCGCTCTGCTGCTGGTCAGCGCCTGCTTCCAGGCGCAGTCCGCCAACCTGCCTCCCTGCGGCAAGGCGGTGCGTTTCAGTGCGGCTTGGTTCGCCGACCCGGAAGTGGACAACGCCAAACCGGCCGCCGAACTGACGAAGATCGGCGCGGGCGCCGGCCGCAGCGGTACGCAACTCGGGCACGTCGTTGTCGAGACCAAGCTGGCGGTGATGCCGCAGACCAGTTGCCAGGGCGTCGTCGTGCGGCTGGATTACATCAAACCGGTGCTGCGCGTGGCCAGCGAGATCCCGCCGGGCAGCTGTGCCTATGCGCACGTGATGAAACACGAGCAGACGCATGTGCGCATTCACCGCGACATCGCGCGCCAGTTCCGCGAGCTGGACTATCCCTGGGCATCGGGCGGCAACAGCGCGGGCATCCTGGTCTACGCGAAACAGGAACTCGACCGCCTGATGCAAGCCCAGGTGATGTTCGACAACCCCGAGGAATACGCCAGCAATTTCAGCGCGTGCGGTGGTGAGATCGCGCGGCTGGTCAAGCCCGCGGCGTCTACCAAGTCGGGGCAGACACCGGGTTGAGGCAACCGCCTTCCGCGAAGGCTGATTGGTCGCGCCTTGGGCTGGACCAGACGGATGCCGACGGTCAAGCTTGCTGCCGCCGAAACCGGAGTGAGCCACCGCGCCGACCTTCGACTGCGCCACTTGTTTCGCCCCCACACCCAACAGGCGTGTGGGTAAAGAGCCACTCGCGTGGCTCACGGAGTCGTCGGCACATGAGTCAAAAGTGGCTTACTTCTACATCGGTGCCAACACTCTGGCCGATGGCAGCCATCGTACACGCGGCAGCCACGGGCCCTAAGCGGATGTCAGGCGTGGCGGAAGCAGACGTTTTAGACGCGTGGCCGGTTCTGCCAAAACGGTCACTCGTTGTCCCAGGGGATAGCGCCGCTGAACCAAGTTCCATCAATTGGCCTCGCCCTCCATCCACAGAACCAAATTGAGCGCTCCGGGTCTCCGCGCCAACCTTGCTCATGGCGTTCGATAACCGCCTCGCAAGCGGTGATTTCGCTAGGGGCGTCATAGTCAAATAGGACGACCACTTCGCCAACCAAAGATGCGAGTCTGCCAATGTCTGCCCTGAACGAGTAGTAACAGTTGTCATCCAACTCGTTGCTCAAGGCATAGGCGTTGAAGTCGCAGTCAATGCGAGGGAGCGAAAGATTGAGCTTGCGCATAGGATTCGGGTGGTCGCTTATGGCCAACTGTAGCCGTAGGGCCTGGCGTGCTTCGAGCCTTTTCCGGCTCACTGGGGTTGAACCCAGGCCCCGTATGTTGCGAGGATGTGCGCTTCAAATGCCGGCGTGCCAGTGACCTCCCAATACGAAGAATCCACCACCAGAAGTTCGAACAAGCGCTGTCCTTCTCCGAATCCGCAAAACCGCCCGTCGATGGTCTGATAGATGCCGCGATAGAGAGAACGAAACTCGGAATCTGAAAGGCTGAGGCCGGAAAACGAAGCCTCCTCAACGCTCAACGCATTCGACCCCAAACAACTCTCGACAGAAATCTGCCACTGGTCGGTGCGAAAAAAGCAGTCGACGTCAGCAAGGAGGGAGGAAATGTCGAGCAGCTGCCCGGCCTCGCCATGCTGTCTCACTATGACCATCGAAAAATTCCTTCGAGTTCTTGACCTGAAGCCTTTCGGCAGGCTGTGGAGGTGCGGGACGAAAGTCCGCTTCTTGCCGATATCGGAAGTCTAGCTGTTCGCACCCATGCCCTGTATCACCCAAGAAGACGACTCAGCGAAGCTGACCAGATGCTCGTCGTCTGCGACCTGGGAATTTCCACGAGGGCCGGTCTGTGTGTCCAGTTCACGCCGACCAATCGAATTCGCACAGACTGTCCTGCAGTGACCGAAATGCGCAACTGGGGGAGGCGTTCGCAACTGGCGCCAGCGGCTGGCGGTTGAACATGTCTAGAAAAGGTCCTGCTGGGCCGATGTCAAGGTGGCAAAACTCTCCCCCAGCGGCTGCAAAATGGCATCGGCAATCGGCTGCAGTTGCTTGGTGAGGTAGTGCCCGTAGTCGATGGGCGAATGGCGCGCTTCCAGCGGTTCCGGCCCGTTGCGGGTCATGACGTAGCGGATCCAGCCGCCGCTTTGGTACTGCTGGGGGCGGTTCATGCGGGAGTTGTACTCGTCGGCCATGCGCGCCGCGCGCACCTGCGGGGGCACGTTGGCCACGTAAGCATCCAGGCGGTGGCGCAGGCGCTTGCGGTAGACGAGCAGGTCGTCCTTCTCGCCCGCCAGCGTGGCCTGTGCGTAGTCGGCCACGAACTCGCGGTAGGGTGCGCCCTGGAACACGCGCGAGAGCAGGCCTTCCTGGAACTGCCGGGCCAGGGGCGTCCAGTCGCTGCGGGCCATCTCCAGGCCGCGATAGACCATCTCCTCCTTGCCCTGGGTGTCTACGCTCAGGCCGGCGTAGCGCTTCTTGCTGCCCACGTCCGAGCCGCGGATGGTGGGCATGAAGAACTTCTTGTAGTGCGTGTCGAACTCGATTTCGAGGTGATTGTCGAGGTTCTGTTCATCGCGCAGCCTGCGTGTCCACCAGGCGTTGATGTCCCTGACCAGGTCCGCCGCCACGGCATGCGCCTCTGCGTTGGTGTGGGTGCGCCCAAGCCAGATGAAGATCGAGTCGGTATCGCCGTAGATCGCCTGGTACCCGCGCTTCTCGACGAACTCGCGGGTGAGCTTCACCATCTCATGGCCGCGCAGGGTGATCGCTGAAATCACCTGCGGGTTGAAGAAGCGGCATTCCGACGCCCCCAGCACCCCGGCAAAGGAGTTCATCACCAGCTTGAGCGCCTGGGACAGGGGCTCGTTCTTCGCGCGCTTGGCCTCGTCGCGCGCGCGCCAGAGGGTGGTGACGATCTCTGGCAGGCAGTGCCTGTCGCGCGAGAAGCGCGTGCCCAGCGGGCCCTGGATGAGCGGTGCCGCATCGCTGGCGTGCATGCCTTCCACGTACCCCACCGGGTCGACCAGGAAGGTGCGGATGATCGAGGGGTACAGGCTCTTGTAGTCGAGCACCACCACAGAGTCGTAGAAGCCGGGCTTCGAGTCCATCACGTAGCCGCCGGGCGACGATTGGCCCTCTATCTCGCCCACATTGGGCGCCACATAGCCCAGGCGGTGCATGCGCGGCAGGTAGTGGTGGCTGAACGCGGCGATGGAACCACCGAAGTGGTCCATCTGCAGGCCGGTGGTGTGGGCGCGCTCCATCGCAAACTGCAGCAGCCGCGTTTTCTCGAAGATGCGCAGCACCAGCTCGCAGTCGCGGATGTTGTAAGTGGCCAGCGCGGGCTTGTCGTGCTGGTAGCGCCGCTCGATCTCGGCCATCTTGTCGTACTCGTCGCCGATCTCCTTGCCCTCGCCCAGCAGTTGCTGCGAGACGTTCTCGAGGCTGAACGAAGAAAAGCTCCACACCGCAGCGCGCAGCGCCTCGATGCCGTCGATGACCACGCGGCCGGGCATGGGCGCGAAGAGGTAGCCCTGCTTGCCCGGGTGCGTGCGCCAGGCGATGGGCCGGCGCTCGCGGCCCATCAGCAGCGGCGTGGCGCATTCATCGGCGGTCTTTTGCAGCACGTGCAGGTCGAACTGGATCACGTTCCAGCCGATGAGCACGTCCGGGTCGTTGCGGGCCACCCAGTCGTTGAGGTGGTCGATCATGGCCTTGCGGGTGGGGCAGTAGACAAGCGCAAAGGCTGCGGGCTCCGCAGGCTCGGAAGGACGCTCATTCGGGGGCTCGCCGAGCATGTACACCACGCGCTCGGCCATGCCGTCGAGCGCAATGGAGTACAGCGCCTGGTGCTGGCTGGTCTCGATGTCCAGCGACACGACTTTCAGCGCCGGCCGGTAGTCGGGCGCAGGCGCCAGCCTGCAGTCCACGCGGGCGCCGTTCTCAGTGCGCCCGCCCTCCACCAGCACGCCGGCGGTGATGAAGCGCTCCATCAGGTAGCGCTCGTGCGGGCGCACATCGGCTTCGAGCAGCGATATGCCCAACTGCTGCAGCGACCTCGCCAGGCGCCCCAGCTGGCGAAAGTGCTTGGCATAGACCCCGAACACGGGCTCCTGCTGAAAGCTCTTGAGGTCCAGCGCACGCAACTCCACGTCCGGCAGGGCCATGAGCTGGGCATCCACCGTGCCCTTGTGCCGCGCCTCGACAAAGGCCACCGAGGTCTGGCCGGTCAGCAGCACCTTCAGCGGCCCTTCGTCCGTCGCCAGCCAGTATTCGATTTCGGTGCCCGCAGGTGTGTCCCGCCAGTTGCGCGTGAGGATGAAACCCTTCATTTGGATGGACGCACGGGTCTTGGAACCAATCGGAAAACGGAAGGGGAGAGGGCGAGAGGGCTGGCAACGGAGCTTCCGATTCTCGCCGATGGCGGCGCGTCTGCGCCGGCGTAACGCCCATGCTGGCAGCTGCGGCAGAATGGGCCGAAACCCACCACCGAACTTCTGCCGCGCTGGCCCCCGCAGCGGCGAGGAGCGGCAACCGATCCATTGCCATGCTGAACAGACTGCGCACCACTGCCATCGCTGCCCTGGCCGCCATCGCCATGGGCGGGGCACCCGTTCTTGCCGACACCCCGGTTGCGGCCGCGGCGGTGGCATCGCAGCCGGCCGGGGCGCAAGGCGTCTTCCCTGGTGCGGCCTGGGCCACGCCGGCCACCAGCGGGCAGCCGAGCGGGTGGTCGGCAGACAAGCTCCAACTGGCCGACAGCTATGCCGACGCGCTGCGCTCGGATGCCTACCTCGTGGTGCACCGCGGCGTGCTGGTGCATGCCTATGGCGACATCCGCCGGCCGATGAACCTCGCGTCGGTGCGCAAGAGCGTGCTCAGTGTGCTGTACGGCATGCACGTCAGCCCGGGCGCCATCGACCTGGACCAGAGCCTGGCGTCCCTGGGTATCACGGACAAGGGCGGGCTGTCCGACGTGGAGCAGACCGCCACCGTGCGGCAACTGCTGCAGTCGCGCTCCGGGGTCTACCACGAGTCGGCCTACGAAACGCCTGCGGCGAAGAAGAGGCGGCCGGAGCGCGGCAGCCATGCGCCCGGCACCTTCTGGTACTACAACAACTGGGACTTCAACACGCTGGCCACCATCTTCCAGCGCCGCACCGGCAAGGATGTTTTCGAGGCACTCAAGACCGAGCTGGCGGAACCTTTGCAGTTTGAGGACTTCCGCTACCCGCAGGACACGAAGTTCGAGTACGAGCGCAGCTCGGAGCACCCCGCCTACCTGATGTTCCTGTCTGCGCGCGACCTGGCGCGCATCGGCCTGCTGGTGAGCCGCGACGGCCAGTGGCAAGGGCGCCAGATGGTGCCGTCCGCCTGGCTGCGCGAGAGCACGACCTCGTACAGCGCCGTCTCGGGCGGCAGCGGCTATGGCTACATGTGGTGGCTGCCGTTCGTGGCATTTCCGTCGTGGCGCCTTCCTGGCAACCAGCTGGTGCTGGCGGACGGGAGCGGCGGCCAGTTCATGCTGATCGACCGGGCGCGGGACATCGTGCTCGTGCACCGGGTCGACAACAGCCGGCTTTGGTTCAAGCGCAATGCGGTGGACCTGGGGCAGTTTGCGGAGCTTGCGGCGCGCGTCATCGCCGCCGCTCCGGGGAAGTAGGCAGCGGCCCTCAGGCGCCGAGCAGGTGCCGGATGATCGCTTTCTGCACCGGCAGCAGCAACTGCTTTTGCCCGTAGCCTGCAAAGCGCGGGTAGAGCAGGGGGTCGAACGCCAGCTCGCGCCCGATGGAAAACGGCGGCGTCGGCAGCAGCACGGGGTGGCCCATGCGTTCCAGATCGGCCAGCGTGAGCGGCCTGCCTGGGGCCTCGGCGTCGCTTGGCCAGCCGTCGGTGATGACGATGTCCATGGGCCCTGTTGGCTCCGGTGCAAAGCGCACGCCGGGCAGCGTGGCGTCGTGCATGCGCGCGTCGCACACATGGTGCAGCGACGGCAACCCCAGCACCTGGGCCAGTTGGTGCCAGGACCGCAGCACATTCGTCGTCGGGCCCCACAGGCAGATGCGGGCGTCCCTGATGGGCATGAGCGTGCTGTCGATGTAGTACGCATCGGTCAATACCTCGCAGGGATGCCCCGCGCCCGACATGGCGTTGATCACGGGCCGGCGCGACGCCGCCGCGAACTCGGCCAGCCGCTGATGGTTGGATTCGCGCACCACATACAGGTCGTAGAACGGATCAAGGTAGCCCGCCAGGTCGCACGCGCGCTCTGTGTTCTTGAGCAGGTTGGGCAGCTCGGTAAACGCCAGGCCCAGGTCGCGAAAGGCCTGGATGAAGGTCGTGCGCGTGCGGATGCCGTTGCCTTCGAAGGACCAGGCGACCTGGCCCCGCAGCGCCTTGTCGGGCTGACGGGCCAGGCGCCAGATCGCATCGACGCTGTCGGGGGTGAGCTCGGAGAGGGTGATGAGGTTCATGCAAAGTGGGTTGCAAAACGGGGGAATCGGCCGGTGCCGATGTGCCAGCATCGCAGAAGTAAACCGTGGCCGCAGCATTGCGCTTATCCTGCTGGCTTTGCGAGATCCATTGCGGGGGAAAACACCATGCGGCTGCTTCAGCGGGGAATCACGGCGCTCATTCTTGGCCTGGCCGCCGTCGCGCCATCGGTTGCCGGTGAGGCCAAGGAAAGCCACAGCGCGCGCCCCGGCCTTTTCTTCGCGTGGCTGTCGCCCGATGATGGATCGGTGGTGGTGCAGTTCGATGATCCCGCCCATGTCCGGGCGCTGGCGCGCCACTGCGATGCGGGCCGTGGTGTCTTTTCCACCCAGACCGGCGTGAAGTACCAGTGCAAGATGGAAGTGCCCAAGAACGCTTCGGGGCAGGAGCAATGGGATTCGGCAGAAGCCTCGGTGCAGGGCGAAGTGCCCAAGTCGGACACACGGCAGTTCGGGCTTTTTTCCATGGCACCAGTGCGCGCCACCCGGTGGGCCACGCGCCGTATCTCTGCACCGGAGGTGGAGGCCATTGCGGCGCTGCTGGGCTCAGATACCAAGCGGTTTGGCGCGGTGCAGCGGCAATTGAAGCTCGCCACGGCATCGGTGGTGAGCCAGCCTGGCAGCCCAACTGTGGCCATCATCGTGCCCGGGCGGGTGGTGGAGGATCGCGCCGCGTTCTACCATGCGCGCAGGCACCATGTGTTCACGAAAAACGGCAGTGGCGTGTCGTACCTTGGCGAGGTACCCGGCAAGCCCGTCAGCTTTGCCGATATCGACCAAGCCACCCAACTGCCAGGGCTGGTGGTCAGCGAGGGCTGCGACGGGTGGTGCATCACCCTGTGGAGCCTGGCGGGCGGGCTCGCGCAGGTGGGGCGGTTCGGGGGGCATTGAAGCCCTCCTACGGATTTGTCTTCAACCGTCTAACTTCGTTGGTCCGCCTTGCCGTGCTACAGCACTGCCTTGTCGCCTTTGGTCTGTAGCCCTTGGCTTCTCAGCTGCTGTGGCGGATGCCGGTATAGAGTTCGGGCGAGACCACTTTCGCATCGTTCGACCAAGGGTCTTCGACCACTGCTTCGCCGTTCCTGACGACTGCCAGCAGTGCCTGGAACGATGGCGAGAATTCGCGTTGTTCGAAGATCGCCTTGATACGCGCCACGAAGCGCGTGCGGGGGCTGTCTTCGCCTTCCGCTTGCTGGTCGAAATGGAAGATGCGGTACACCGCGATCAGCAGCAGTTCCCGCCATGCCGCTTTGCTAGAAACTTCCTCCCGTGCGCAGAAGTGGTACCAGACCTCCAGCGGCCGCTCGTACTGGAACAGCATGTCGCGGGCGCCGGGCGCCAGGGCTTTTGGCGACGCCAGCCATTTGCTCATGGTCCACAATTGGTCCAGATCGAGAGGTAGGGGCAGCAGAGGAAACTCCTCAAAATCCACCGGGTAGCGGGGCGCTTTGAAGGAATAGGTGTTGCGTGTCACGGGCAAGCGCACGTGGCGCTGGGTAGCGTCCTCGGGCCACATCAGATTGAACAGGCGCTCGTTGCTGTCGTCCGTGTGCGCAACGATCACCTTGCAGTCCGCGTAAGGTTCCCGCGCCTGGGCAAGGTGCACCATCGATTGCGGTATCTCCCTTTCCAGTTCGGATTGCTGGAACATGTGGGTGCCGCCCGTAGCGGGCAGAACGAGGCCTATGTGCAAGCACAGTTCGGTGAAACCCATCAACCGGTCGGCTGGCAACGCATGGGGGTTGTCCATGAACATGTCGCGCAAGGGGCGCAGCACCGCTTCATCCTTGCAGGGGTGCAGGTACAGAAAGAGCATCAGGTCCAGATGCCGTGTCGTGGAACTCCGGTTCCAGTCGTGCAGCTTCTCCCATTCAGGCAGCGTGCCCTTGAGAAAGTACCTCTTGATGATGGCCCTGGCCTTCTTGTTCTTGTCCAGCAGGTACAGCAGCGGCTCTATCTCCTGCCATTGGAGAGTGCGTTCTGCCATCCACGCCTTGTCGGTCGTTTTCCAGTGGCTCGCATCAAAGCCGTCAAAATATCCCAAGTCGTTCTCCCTTGTTTTTTTGATCATGCAACATGGCTGGTGTGCTGCGGATCTTAGGCAGGGTTCGCGCTGGATCGCTGGACAAACTGTCCAGTCGGATGCCCCCATGTGTTGATCCACGGCGCGCGTGGCGCGCTTTCGGAGGAGTTTATGGATCTGATGAAGTTGATGCGCAGCCTGGAGGAGTTTGTCTTCGAGGCGATCGCGCTGCTGTTCTTCTACCCCCGAACGCTGCTGCGGATTGTCTTCAAGCCCCTGCAGGCCATGGAGTACGCCGAGCAGGAAGAGGCCTCGGACAAGCCCCTGGCCTACGATGACGCGGTGAGCCCGCCCTTGCTGCTGTTGATCACACTGCTGCTTACCAACGGGGTGGCGATGGCTTTGCACGTTGCACAGGCGTCGGACGCTCCGCCTCTGGCCAAGGAACTCCTGGACTCGCCGCAGAACCTGCTTCTTTTTCGCAGCCTGCTTTTCAGCCTTGTCCCGCTGACGGCCGCGGTGCTGCTGTTGCGAAGGCGAAGGCAGGCAGCATCCCGCACGACGTTGCGGCCGCCCTTCTTCGCACAGTGTTACCTGACATCGCCGTTCGCGCTGGTCGTTTCGCTGGGCCTCATCGCGACGCAAATGCCTGGGCGGGGCTTTGGCATGGCGGGAGGGGTTGCGTGCGCGATGGCATTCGTATGGATGGTAGGCATTCAGGCCGCGTGGTTCAGGGCCAAGTTGGGCGTTGGGCGCCTGGCTGCGCTGGGAATGGGTCTTGGGCTGTTGGTGTGGGCATGCGCCTGGGTGCTCGTCGCTGCAGTGTTGGTTGCGATTTTTTGACCGCCTGGCTGCAGGAGAGAGCATGCGCATTCAACCCCGTTGGTGGATCGGTCTGGGCGTATACCTGACCTACATGGGCTGGGTATTTGCTGCATGGACTTACCTGGACATCGACTACGCCGCGCTGGGTTCGCAGGCGAACCTGCTGCGGGGCGTCATCGTGCCACTGGGCATTGCGGCCATCGTGCTGTGCGCCTTCAATGGGCTGGCAGGGTGGTGGCCTCAGGCGACCCGCGAATCTCCGCTGCGCCAGCCCCTGTACCTGGCCGCAGTGCTGGTGCCCATGCTCGGGTTCATCGGCATGAACCTGTACAGCACGGCCTGGGCGGCAATCGGCATGGAACACGTGCTGGTGCTGGCCGCCGCCATGCTGCTGGTGGGGTTCTGCGAAGAAATGGTCCACCGCGGCATTCTGCTGGTGGGCCTGCGCCACTCGCTGCGGTCCGAGGCGTGGGTGTGGTTCTGGTCGAGCGCGCTGTTTGGCCTGCTGCACGCCACCAACGCCTTCTTCGGCCTGGGCGCGGCGGCCCTGGTGCAGGTCGTTCTGGCCTTTTGCGCGGGCACGGGGCTGTACCTCGTGCGCCGGCTCACGGGCAACCTGTGGGTGGCGATGGCTTTGCACGCCCTGTGGGATTTTTCGAGCATTGCCCAGGGTCTGGGGAAGGGCCCCCAGAGCCTTGGCGCGCTCGTCTTTCTGGGTGGCACCTATGTGGCTTCGATCGCCGTGGTGGTGCTTGTGCTTCGCCGTGGAGCGGGAGCTGAAGCCAGCGTGAAACCCTGATTCGGGATACCGGCAGGGGCCACCCTCAGGAAGCAGCAATGCCAGCCCTGGGCGGGGATGGCGCTACTGCGGCACCAGCCCCGCAGCCTTCACCAGCTCCGCATGGACCTTGATCTCCTGCGTGATCGCGTCCTTGAGCTGCTGGCTGGTGCCGGGTGCCACTTCCATCCCGCTGGCGGCCAGCTTGGCCTTGATGTCGGCATCGGCCAGCGCGGCGTGCGCGGCGCGCTGCAGCCGGTCGATGATGGGCTGGGGCGTCTTGGCGGGGGCGAGCAGGCCGACCCAGGCCGAGAGGTTCATCTCGGGCGCGCCAGCTTCCGCCATGGTGGGGGTCTGCGGCAGGGTGGCCGTGCGCTGCGCAGCCATCAGGCCGAGGGCATGCAGCTTGCCGGACTGGATGTGCGGCAGGGCCTCGGGCAGCACGGCGAACAGCATGTCGACAGTGCCGGCCAGGGCGTCGTTGATGGCTGGGGCGCCGCCCTTGTAGGGCACGTGCAGCAGCTCGGTCTTGGTGCGGGTGGTGAACATCAGCCCCGCCAGGTGCTGCGGGCTGCCGTCGCCTGAGGAGGCGTAGGTCAGCTTGCCCGGCGCGGCCTTGGCGGCGGCCAGCACGGCGGCCACGGTGGGGAATTTCTGCTTGTCCTTGACCACCAGCACCATGGGCTGGTTGACGAAGCGTGTGATCGGCACGAAGTCGGCCTCGGGGTCGTAGGGCAGGGTCTTGAAGATGCTCTTGTTGGTGGTGAGGAACGAGGCGGGCGAGACCATCAGCGTGTAGCCATCGGGCGCGGCGCGCGATACCAGCGGCGTGCCGATCTGCCCCGACGCACCGGCCTTGTTGTCGACCACGAAGGGCTGGCCGAGCTCGGCCGCCATCTTCTGCGTGACCACGCGGGCAATCATGTCGGCGCTGCCGCCGGCGGGCAGGGCCACGATGACCTTGATGGGGCGGTCGGGGTAGACGGCGCCTTGGGCGAAGGCGGTGGTGGCGGCGGCTGGCGCGAGCAGGGCGCAGGCGAGGGTGGACATCAGGCTTCGGCGTTGCATGGGGACTCCTTCGGACGGTACATGGACTGGGCCGGCATCGGTGGTATGCCGCAAACAGGCCAGCCATGCAAGTCCTGTACCAGTGCCTGCCCGCGGGCCCATCCGCTGCGGCAGGCGTGCCCCGTTCATTGCGGCACTTTTCGCACCTCGGTGGCCTGCGGCGCCACGGCGCTGCCTTCCTTGCTGCGGGGCGCCATGTACGGTAGCGGCTTGCCCGTGCGCTTGTCGATCAGCACCGAATGGTGCTCGCCGCTTTGGAACAGATGCTGTTCGCCCCACTGCCGCAGCGCCACCACCACCGGAAACAGGCTTTCGCCCCGGGCCGTCAGCACGTACTCCTGGTAGGCCGAGCCGTCGGATGCCGGCTGCGTTGCCAGGATGCCGGCCTCCACCAGTTTGCGCAGCCGGTCGGACAGGATGTTGCGGGCCACGCCCATGCTGCGCTGGAAATCGCTGAAGCGGCGCATGCCGTCAAAGGCGTCGCGCACGATGAGCAGCGACCAGCGGTCCCCAACGCTATCGACGGCGCGCGCTACGGGGCAGGGTTCACCGTGGGTGGGGTTGCGGCGCGGCATGGGATCTCCTGGGTGGTCATGGCTGCTGGTTGCATTTTAAAACTAGATGACCTAGCATTCAATCAGTTTTGTTTTGAAACCAGATTGGGCTTGCTACGAACCATGAAGGCATCTTCCATTTCAACCCCACTGCCTTGCTGCCCCCAAGTACCCAGTCGGCCGGCAGGCATGCCGCGCAGCCTGGTGCTGCTGTTCGCCATGGCTGCCGGCCTGAGCGTGGCGAACGTGTACTACGCCCAGCCCTTGCTGGATGCGCTGGCGCGGGATTTCGGCATTGGCCATGCGGCGGTCGGCGGCGTCATCGCAGCCACCCAGGTCGGCTGCGCGCTGGCCTTGCTGCTGCTGGTGCCGCTGGGTGACTTGGTGGAGCGCCAGCGCCTGATGGCCGTGCAGTTGCTGGCACTGGTGGCGGCGCTCGCTCTGGTGGCCGTGGCGCCTTCGGCCCCTGTGCTGCTGGCTGGCATGCTGGGCGTCGGGCTGCTGGGCACGGCGATGACGCAGGGGCTGATTGCCTACGCCGCCAGCGCCGCCGCGCCGCATGAGCAGGGCGGGGTCGTCGGGGCGGCGCAGGGCGGGGTGTTCATCGGCCTGCTGCTGGCCCGAGTGTTTGCGGGCGGTGTAAGCGATCTGGCCGGCTGGCGTGGCGTGTACTACTGCGCCGCCGGGTTGATGCTGGTGATGGCACCCGTGCTGTGGCGGCGCCTGCCGCACCTGCCTGCAACGCCGAATGCGATGGGCTACCTGCGCCTGGTCGGCTCCATGCTGGCGCTGCTGCGGCAGGAGCAGGTGCTGCAGGTACGCGGCATGCTGGCGCTGCTGATGTTCGCAGCGTTCAACATCTTCTGGAGTGCACTGGTGTTGCCGTTGAGCGCGCCGCCCTATGGCTTTTCGCACACCGCCATCGGGGCCTTCGGCCTGGCAGGCGCGGTGGGGGCGCTGGCTGCTGCACGTGCCGGGCGGTGGGCAGACCTGGGCTACGCGCAGCGCACCAGTGCGGCGGCCCTGGTGGTGCTGCTGCTGTCGTGGTGGCCGCTGTCGCTGATGGAGCAGTCCCTGTGGGCACTGGTGATCGGCATCGTGTTGCTGGACCTGGGTGGCCAGGCCCTGCACGTCACCAACCAGGGCCTGATCTTTCGCACCCGGCCCGAAGCGCAGAGCCGGCTGGTGGGCCTGTACATGCTGTTCTACGCGGTCGGCAGCGGGCTGGGCGCGATCAGCACCACTGCGACCTATGCCGCTGCCGGCTGGCAGGGCGTGTGCCTGCTGGGCGCGGCGGTCAGCCTGCTGGCGCTGCTGTTCTGGTGGGCGACGCGCAGGGCTGTGCACACCGCCAGGTCAGCGCACTAGTTCATGCTGGCACGTGCTGCCAGCTCTTGTAGACGAACTCCAGGCTGTAGCCATCGGGGTCCAGCACATTGGCGGCGTAGTAGCGCGGGTCGTAGTGCAGGCGCACGCCGGGGGCTCCGTGGTCGGTGGCGCCAGCGGCCATGGCGGCGGCGTAGGCGGCATCCACTTCGGCGGTGCTGCTGGCGACAAAGCCCACGTGCGTGGCGCGCCCGTCGGCCGGGCCGGCCTTGAGCCACAGGAACATGCGGCCGTTGGCGCCAAAGCCTTTCAGGTCCGGGTGGCCTGGCGGGCCGTCCTTGCCGTCGAAGTCGTGCCGCGTGGTGATGCCCAGCGGCTTGAGGGCCGCGGTGTAGAAGGCGATGGAGCGATCGATGTCGCTCATCGTGAGGAATACGTGGTCCAGCATGGGGCTTGTTCCTTGTTGCGCTGGGTCACACCATATACCCGCCAGCCACTTCGATGCTCTGGCCATTGACCCAGCCGCCGTCCTCACCCAGCAGGCTGGCGATCACACGCGCCACGTCTTCGGGCTCGCCCACGCGGCCCAGGGCGGTCTGGCCTGCGAGTAGGGCCTCAAAGTCGGGCGGCAGGCCGCCACCCAGTTCGGTGCGGATCGCGCCGGGCGACACCGCATTGGCGCGGATGCGCCGCTCGCCGAACTCCTTGGCCATGTAGCGCGTGAGCACCTCCAGCCCGCCCTTGAAGGCTGCGTACGGTGCCACACCGGGCGTGGCGACGCGCGTGGTGGCGCTGGTCAGGTTGACGATGCCGGCGCCCGTTTGCAGCAGCGGCAGCAGGGCCTGGGTGAGGAAGAACGGGCCCTTGAGGTGCACGTTCATCAACCCGTCGAACTGCGCCGGGGTCACGCTCTCCAGCGGGTTGAACAGGCCGTAGCCGGCGTTGTTGACCAGGCCCGCCAGGGTGCGCTGGCCCCAAGTAGCGTGCAGGCTGGTTTGCACCGCGCTGCGGAAGTCGTCGAAGCTGTCGGCGTCGCCCACGTCCAGCGGCAGGGCCACGGCCTTGCCGCCCGCCTGGGCAATGCGCTGCACCACGGTCTGCGCGGCTTCGGGGTTGCGGTGGTAGGTGAGTATCACGCCCATGCCGCGCCGTGCGCATTCGATGGCGGTGCTGGCGCCGATGCCGCGGCTGCCGCCGGTGATGAGGATGGTGTTCATTTTTCAGGTCCTTGAGGGGTTGTGAATCGATAGGTAGAGCGTAGGCAATGCCTCCTTTTTCGGCGTGCCTGCTCCTGCCGAATTTCTGCCCAATCCTGCTTTCCACTTGTGCCGAGCCCGGCTTTGCGGTCTGATCGGAGTCCATGCAACCAAGCCCGCTCGAAGAACTGAGGCACCTGGCCTCGCGCGCCGAGAACCGGCGCACGGACACCGGAATCCCCCGCGTGGCGATGGTGCAGGGCGCCATCCCGGAGCACCAGCTGGCCGCGGTGTACGACCCCATGGTCAACCTGATCTTGCAGGGCAGCAAGACCATGACCATCGGCGGGCACACCCTGGCCTATGACCCGGCCACGTACTTCGTGATGTCCATCGACTTGCCTGCCGTGGGCCAGGTGCGTGCGGCGGCCGATGGCGCGCCCTACCTGGCGGTCAGCCTGACGCTGGAGCCGGCGGTAGTGGCTGCGCTGCTGGCAGACCTGCCCAGAGGTGGCGCCGATGCGCCCGGCCCCGGTGCTTGGGAGCCGGGCTTTTCGGTGGCGGCCACCACGCCCGAGCTGATGGACGCCTGGGTGCGCATGCTGCGCCTGATGGACAAGCCCGCCGACATCGCGGCCCTGGCCCCGGGGTGCGAGCGCGAGATTCTCTACCGCGTGCTGCAGGGCCCGCACGGCGGCATGCTGCGCGCCATCGCCACGCCGGACTCGGCCATGGCGCGCGTGGGTCAGGCCATTGCCCACATACGGCGCGAGTTCGCGCAGCCGCTGCGCGTGGAGTTGCTGGCCCAGGTGGCGGCGATGAGCGTGTCGGCGTTTCACCGCCACTTCAAGGCGGTGACGGATCAGAGCCCCGTGCAGTACCAGAAGCGCCTGCGCCTGCTGCAGGCGCGCATGCTGCTGGTGGCCCAGGGCGCCAGCGTGGCCGGCGCCGCGTTTGCCGTGGGCTACGAGAGCGCTACCCAGTTCAGCCGCGAGTACGCGCGCCAGTTCGGCGCGCCACCTGCGCGCGACGCGCAAAGGCTGGTCGCACAGGCGCGCCGGGCCTGACCGTCAGGCAGCCGGGTCGACCACCGCGTCCACTTCCAACGCCACCCACACCCCATCGGGCAGGCTGGCCACGCCGAGCGCACTGCGCGCGGGCAGCGCAAGGTGCGGGAAGGCCATGGCCAGCACATCCGCCACTGCAGGCCATGCGCAGCGCGGCCAGGATGTTCAGCATGGCCATGTGGCCGCATGGCGCGCGGGCTGAAGGTGGTCATCCGGTTTCGCAGATGCGTTCAGGGGCTGGCCGTCGATGCGGCTGGTCTGGCGCTCACCGCCACCCAGCAAAGGCCCTCACCTCGTGCACATGACTGGGCGCATCGCTGTCGCGCGAAGACGATGGGATTCGCCTCCTGCCCACCGGCGCCCAGCGCATGGGGTTACAGGCCAGTGGGAGGCGACGGCTTCGCAGGGCGACTTCATTGCCCGCGAAGGCCGGCGCCAGCGATGCAAGAGCAGCCGCGGGCTTCCGTGGTCCGTCTCCTTGACCTGCATCAAGTCCGGACGGGTAAATCCCTCGCCGCGTAACAAAACGCTTATCAATCCAGGCATTGCCCCCCAGAATGGAGCGCATGGAGGGGCTCCATGATCAACAGGTTGCTGAACCGGATTTCACCGTTCCGTAGTGTGCGGGCCCGCTTTTCTGCGGTGATGGGAGTTTCGGGCATCGTGCTGGGCCTGGCGCTGACGATGTTCATGGAGTGGCATCTGGAGGCGGGCCTGCGCGGATCTGCCCGCGATAACCTGGATGCCGTGGCCGACGAGATCGCCCACGAGCTCAACGAGGACATCAACAACCGCCAGCGCGAGGTGGAGCTGATGGCGGACATGATCGCCGGCCGCAACGCCATCGATCTGCAGTCGATCCGCAAGTCCATGGACGAACTTCAGGGCCGGGAGTCGACCTACGCCTGGATCGGATTGGCCGATGCGCGGGGGCAGGTGATTGCTGCATCCGGTGGGCAGCTGCAAGGCGTGGATGTGTCATTGCGGCCCTGGTTTGCGGCCGGGTTGCGCGGCGGCTTCGTTGGCGATCCGCACGATGCCGTGCTCTTGGCTCGGTACCTCGCGCCGCGGCCGGACGGCGAGCCGCTGCGCTTTCTCGATGTGGCGGCACCGCTGCTGGACAAGCGGGGCATCGCCCAGGGCGTGCTTGCCGGTCACCTGCACTGGGACTGGGTGCGCCAAGTGGTCTCGGACACCGTCGCCAAGCGCCGCAAGAAGAACACGGTCGAAGTGCTGATCGCCAACCGCAAGGGGGAATGGCTCCTGAGCTTCAATCGCCACACAAAGCTGCCAGGCGCCTCCCTGCAGGCGGTGCAGTCCGACGCAGCCTACCTGGTGGCGACGCAGAAGGTGGTCGCTGCCGTACCTGCCGATGGGCTGGGCTGGACGGTGGTGGTGCGCGAAAGCATCGACAGTGCCCATGCGCCCATCCACCACATGCGAAAGCTCATGCTGGCAGCCACCACTGTGCTGGCCGCGCTTTTTGCGCTGCTGTCCTGGCTGGTGGCGGGGCGCGTGGTGCGGCCCATCGTGGAACTGGCCGACGCGGCCAGAAGCCACGCGCGCGATGCGGCCCAAAGCCCTGAGCAGCCGCGCAAGAGGGCTGTGGACGAGACGCTGGTGCTGGGCGCGGCCATGGACCAACTGGCCCATCATGACCGGCTCACGGGCCTGTTCAACCGCAGCGAGCTGTTGGCCCAATTGCAGCAGGCCATTGAGCAAGCACGCGCACGCCGTTCCTTCGGCGCATTGCTGCTGGCCAACCTTGACAATTTCACCGTACTCAACAACACCCGTGGGCACGAAGCGGGTGACCAGTTGCTTGTTGCCGTGGCAGCCCGCCTGCGGCAGCTGGAGGATGAGGGCGCCGTTCTGGCGCGCATCGGAGGGGACGAGTTCCTGGTACTTCTGCAGGACCTGGGCCGCAGTCCGGGTCTAGCACAGGAGCGCGCCGCCGCCATGGCGGCCACCGTGCTGGAGCTGTTGGCCACGCCATTCGCGCTGGAGGACGGTGCCTGCACGGGGCACTCCTCCATCGGAGTGGCCGTGGTTGGCGACGATGCCACCACCGCGAATGAGGTGCTGCAGGGTGCCGAGCTGGCCATGCTGGAGGCCAAGAAACGCGGCAAGGGCCAGGTGGCGATGTTTGACCAGAGCATGCGCGATGCCCTGCACGAGCGGGTGCAGTTTGAGCAGGATCTCAAGAATGCAATCCCGGGCCAGCTCGTTGCCTTCTACCAGCCGCAGGTTCACCTGTCCTCGAATCTGCAGGGCGCCGAGCTGCTGGTGCGTTGGAAGCATCCGGTGCATGGCATGGTTTCACCGGCCCGCTTCATACCACTGGCTGAGGAGACGGGCCTCATCCTGCCCTTGGGCCGATGGGTGCTGGAGACGGCCTGCCGCACGTTGTGCGAATGGGCTGCGCACCCTGTGCGCAGCCACCTCGTGCTGGCCGTGAATGTGAGCGCCCGCGAGTTCAGCGACCCCGGTTACCTGCAGGGAGTGCGCAGCGTGCTGAATGCCACCGGGGCCAATCCGCAGCGCCTGAAGCTGGAGCTGACCGAGAGCGTGCTGGCCAAGGATGTGGACGAAATGGTGGACAAGATGCAGGCGCTCAAAGCCCTGGGCATCAGCTTCTCTCTGGACGACTTTGGCACCGGATTTTCGTCGCTGGGCTACCTCAAGCGCATGCCGCTGGACCAGCTCAAGATCGACCAGTCTTTCGTGTGCGAGCTCGCCACGAATGCCAACGATGCCTCCATCGTGCGTGCCGTCGTTGCGCTGGGCCAGGGGCTAGGCCTGCAGGTGATCGCCGAAGGCGTGGAAACACTGGAGCAGCGCAACCTGCTGGCGCGCTACGGCTGCACCTGTTACCAGGGCTACCTGTATGGTCGACCCGCCCCGATCCAGGAGTTCGAGGCCACCATCGAGCGTGCCTGGGAGCGTTGATCGAAGGCACCCCCCTTGCTGAGCAGCCGGCTTGACGCCTGTGCTGCAGCAGATCGACAGTGCATTGGACGGGAAGGCCCTTTCAGCCTTGTGGCGGTGGTGTAAACAGTGCATCGATCTCCAACTCCACCCACACCCCGTCGGGCAGGCTGGCCGCGCCCAGTGCGCTGCGCGCAGGCAGCGCATGCTGCGGGAAGGCGATGGCCAGCACGTCCGATGCGGCGTCGAGCACCCGAGGGTGTGCGCCAAAGCCGGGTGCCGAGCGCACGAAGCCGCGCAGGCGCACCACGTGCTGCACGCGGGCCAGCTCGCCGCCGCAGGCGGTGCGCAATGCGGCCAGGGCGTTGAGCATCGCCACGGTGGCTGCATGGCGCGCGGGCTGCAGGTCGGCATCCGATTCGCAAATGCCGGCCAGGGCCTGGCCGGCGATGCGGCTGGTCTGGCCGCTCACCGCCACCCAGCACTGGCCCGCCACCTCGTGCACATGGCAGGGCGCGTAGCTGCCGCGCGGCTGGGGGGCGGGTGGCAGCACCAGGCCGGCGGCGGCCAGGCGTTCTTCGGGCGTGGTGTGCATGGTGTCGTCGTTCATGCCGCGCCCTCCATCACCTCGCCGCTGAGCCAGCAGCCGGCGACCGCACCCTGCGCATCAAACCGCGGCCGCACCGCGATGGCCGAGGGGCTGCCCATGGCGTCGCCCTGGCGCACGGTGCACACCACGGGCGATGCCGCGCTGCCCACGGCAATGGTGCCGGTGGCTGCCAGGTGCCCCCAGAGCGCTGCCGCCGCAATGCCGGTGGCTGCATCTTCCGGGTAGCCGGATTTGCGCGGGAACTGGCGGGCGAACACGGTGGGTTCTGCCGCCACCTGCTCGCCGGTGGCCAGTGCATAGGGGTACAGGCCGGTGGAGGCGATAGCGTCGCAGGTGGATTCCATGGCAGCGAAGTCCGGCACGAGGCCGTTCAGCGTGGCCGCATCGGGCAGGGGCACCAGGGTCTTCACGCGGCTGGTGGCGGCGTTGGTGGTGGGGAGGGGGGCAGGCAGGCGCAGGGTGCGCGCCACGAGCGCAGCCGCATCGGGCTCCAGCAGCTCCTGGCGCACGGCGGGCTGCGAGATCCACACGCGCTGGCGTGCCGCGTCCCACTCCACGTCCACCAGGCCGCTCAGGGTCTGCACGCAGGCCGTGGGCGTGGTCCACACGCCCCAGCGGCGCAGCGCCCACAGGCTGCCCACGGTGGCGTGGCCGCACATCTCCATCTCATGGTGCGGCACGAAAAATCGCAGGCGCCAATCGGCACCGGGTACATCGGCCGGCAGCACGAAGGCCGACTCGTGCCCGTGGGTGCGCGCGATGTCCTGCATCTGCGCGGCATCCATGCCGCGCGCATCGGCCACCAGCGGCACGGGGTTGCCGCCGCCCGGGCCGTTGACGAACACGCGGATCAGGACGACCTGGCCGGGTGCCGGCAGCGAGGCGGGAAAGGGGAGGGTGTGCTCAATCAACGCGCGCTCCTACGGCTTTGGCGATGCGGCCCCAGTAGGCCGTGTCGCGCACCACGGCCGCCTGCAGCGCATCGGGCGTGCCCGGTGCGGCGTTCACGCCCAGCGCGGCCAGCTCGGCGGCCACGGCGCGGTCGGACAACACGCTGTTGAGTGCCTGGTTGAAGCGCTCCACCACGGCCTTGGGTGTCTGCGCGGGGAAGACGATGCCGTACCACAGCGACTGGTCGAACCCGGCCATGCCCTGCTGCTGGAAGGTGGGCACGCCAGCCAGCAGCGCATTGGGCGCCGTGGTGGCCACGGCGTGGATGCGGCCCGCGCGGATGTAGGGCACCAGCCCGGCCGGGTTGTCGAACATCAGCTGCACCTGGCCCGAGATCAGGTCGGTGTAGGCCGGTGCCGCGCCGCGATAGGGGATGTGCACCAGCGTCACCTTGGCGACGCCCTTGAACTGCTCGCCCAGCAGGTGCGACACCGTGCCCGCGCCCACCGACGCGAAGCTGAAGCCCTCGGGTTTGGCCTTGAGCGCGGCCAGCAGGGCCTTGGTGTCGGGCTTGCCCAGGGCGCCCGTGGTGGCCAGCACGTAGGGCGATGTACCGATGAAGCCGGCATACGCGAAATCCTTGGCCGGGTCGAACGGCAGCTTGGGGTACACGCTCACGCTGACCGCGTGGGTGCTGGTGGTGGCCACGCCCGCGGTGTAGCCGTCGGGCGTGGCGCGGGCCACCAGCGCGGAGCCCAGGGTGCCGCCGGCGCCTGCGCGGTTGTCGATGACCAGGGGCTGGCCCAGCTCCTTTTGCAGCCGGGGCTGCAGCGCGCGCACCACCAGGTCGGTGCCGCCGCCGGCCGGGAAGGGCACGACCAGGGTGATGGGCTTGGTGGGCCATGCAGTCGTCTGCGCGAGCAAGGGTGCGCAGATGCCGGCAAGGGCCAGGGCCAGCAGGGCGCGTCTGCGGGGATGGGAAACGGGGGGCAAGGCGGGCATGGGGAACTCCATCACGAAGGAGATCCCATGCTAGGAACAGCGCCCCGATCTGGAAAACCAGGATGCGACAGGCCGTGATCCCAATTGCGACAGGTGGTGCCGCAGCAGGGTCAGTGTGCCACCGACTTCAGCAGCCGCGTCAAGTGCCCGCTGGTCGCAAACCCCAGTTGCCCGCTCACCTGCGCCAGCGGCAGGCCGGTGGCCAGCAGGCGGCGCGCATGCGCGGCCAGCATCTGCCGGCGCAGGGCCACGGGGCTCTGGCCGAATTCGTCCTGGCAAGCGCGCTGCAACTGGCGGGTGGAGGTGCCCAGCTCGCAGGCGATGGCGTCGATGCCGGGCAGGGGCTCGTCCCAATCCAGCGCCTGGGCAAAGCGCGCCAGCATCTGCCTTGCAGGCGAGCGCGGCCGGGCCACGTCGAGCGGGCGCGCCCGGGCGATCTGGCGCACCACGGCCAGCACCAGGGGCTCGGCCGCGCGCGCATCGAGCGCCGGGGCCAGCAGCGCATCGAGCATGGACAGCGCCGCCGCGTCGAGCCGGATGGCGCCCCGCCCGGTGCCGCAGGCGCGCGCGATCTCGGGCGCCAGGTACAGCTCGCCATGCTCCTGCTGCTGCGTGGCGGACTGGGTGCGGTGGGCGGTGGCCACGGGCAGCAGGATGGCCTGGC
This sequence comes from Acidovorax sp. LjRoot118, assembly GCF_964253575.1. Classification (NCBI taxonomy): domain Bacteria; kingdom Pseudomonadati; phylum Pseudomonadota; class Betaproteobacteria; order Burkholderiales; family Comamonadaceae; genus Acidovorax; species Acidovorax sp. LjRoot118. Next base: position 3,744,827 of record NZ_CAXURB020000001.1, on the reverse strand, counting down.
TGCGTGCCAGGCGCATCTGCGCGAAACCGGCATGGCCAGGGGCGCCTTCACTCTGCCAAGCGCTTTGCAGCGCCCCCTTGCGCGGCCATAGCAGCATGGCGCAATCGTGCACATGCCAGTCGAACTCGTAGTGCGCCTGGCGGCTGTGGCGCAGCGCAAAGCCCTGGGCCGCCAGCTGGGGGAGCTTGGGCGACAGGGTGGGTTGCAGTGCGGGGGCGGTGGTCATGTCACTGAAAGTGCATGCACGCACCATGCCAGATGCCAGGGAAGATGTCGAGCGCAGCCCCATGCGTATCCGGGCCTTCCGACAGGAGCGGCGCACACAGCTCAGCGAAGCGGTTCTGGCTAGGCGCTGCGTCGCAGGCAGTACGGTCAGTACGACAAGACGCAGCAACAACGCCAGAAGAGCTGTGTTCGTCGCTCTCAGGCAGCGACAGGCTGCGGCTGCCCCAGCGATCGCAGTATGTCCCGCACCATCTGCGCGCGGTCCTTGGGGTCCTTGAGCTCGCGCTCGATGCGCAGCTTCTCGTTGCCCGCCAGCTTGATGTGCTTGTTCTTCTGGATCAGCTCGATGATGCGCATCGGGTCGATGGGCGGCTGGGGCTTGAAGGTGATGTGGATGACGCCCGGGGCGGCATCGACCTTCACCACGCCGTAGGGCTGGCTCAGCACGCGCAGGCGGTGCACATCGATGAGGGTCTGGGCCTGCGGCGGCAGCTTGCCGAAGCGGTCCACGATCTCTTCGAGCAGGCCGTCGATCTGGTCGGGGTTCTTGGCGGTGGCCAGCTTCTTATAGAACGACAGGCGCAGGTGCACGTCGCCGCAGTAGTCGTCGGGCAGCAGGGCGGGGGCGTGCAGGTTGATGTCGGTCGTGACCGACAGGGGGCTGAGCAGGTCCGGCTCCTTGCCGGCCTTGAGCGCCTTGACGGCCTCGTTGAGCATCTCGTTGTACAGCTGAAAGCCCACCTCCAGCATGTTGCCGCTCTGGTTCTCGCCCAGCACCTCGCCGGCGCCGCGGATCTCCAGGTCGTGCATGGCCAGGTAGAAGCCGCTGCCCAGCTCTTCCATCTGCTGAATGGCATCCAGGCGCTGGGCGGCGTTCTTGGTCAGGCCCTCGGTGTCGGGCACCATGAGGTAGGCATACGCTTGGTGGTGGCTGCGGCCCACGCGGCCGCGCAGCTGGTGCAGCTGCGCCAGGCCGAACTTGTCGGCGCGGCTCATGATGATGGTGTTGGCCGTGGGCACGTCGATGCCGGTCTCGATGATGGTCGAGCACAGCAGGATGTTGTAGCGCTGGGCCACGAAGTCGCGCATCACGCGCTCGAGCTCACGCTCGGGCATCTGGCCGTGGGCCACGGCGATGCGCGCCTCGGGCAAGATTTCTTCGAGCTTCTGGCGGCGGTTCTCGATGGTCTCCACCTCGTTGTGCAGAAAGTACACCTGCCCGCCGCGCTTCAATTCGCGCAGCACCGCCTCGCGGATCACGCCCGTGCCCTCGTTGCGCACGAAGGTCTTGATCGCCAGGCGCCGCTGCGGTGCTGTGGCGATGACCGACAGGTCGCGCAGGCCTTCGAGCGCCATGCCCAGCGTGCGCGGGATGGGCGTGGCCGTGAGGGTGAGCACGTCCACCTCGGCGCGCAGGGCCTTCATCTGCTCCTTGTGGCGCACGCCAAAGCGGTGCTCCTCGTCGATGATGAGCAGGCCCAGGTTGTGGAATTTCGTCGATTCACTGAGCAGCTTGTGCGTGCCGACCACGATGTCCACCGTGCCGTCACCGATGCCCTTGATGGCGGCGGTGATCTCCTTGCCCGAGCGAAAGCGCGAGACCTCGGCCACCTTCACCGGCCACTTGCCGAAGCGGTCCATCAGCGTCTGGTAGTGCTGCTCGGCCAGCAGCGTGGTGGGCGCGAGAAAGGCCACCTGCTTGCCGCCCGTGACGGCCACGAAGGCGGCGCGCAGGGCCACCTCGGTCTTGCCGAAGCCCACGTCGCCGCAGACCAGGCGGTCCATGGGGCGCGGGCTGATCATGTCCTGGATCACCGCGTGGATGGCGGCGTTCTGGTCGGCAGTTTCTTCAAAGCCGAAGTCGTTGGCAAAGGTCTCGTAATCCTGCGGGCTGTAGCGGAAGGCATGGCCCTCGCGCGCAGCACGGCGGGCGTAGATGTTGAGCAGCTCGGCCGCGCTGTCGCGCACCTGCTCGGCGGCCTTGCGCTTGGCCTTTTCCCACTGGCCGCTGCCCAGCTTGTGCAGCGGCGCCTCGTCGGCGCTCACGCCGGTGTAGCGGCTGATCAGCTGCAGCTGGCTCACGGGCACGTAGAGCACGGCCTTGTCGGCGTATTCGAGGTGCAAGAACTCCTGCATGGCGGGCGTGCCGTCGGCGTTCTTGTTGCCCACGTCCATGTTGACCAGGCCGCGGTAGCGGCCGATGCCGTGGGCGCTGTGCACCACAGGGTCGCCCACGTTGAGTTCGGCCAGGTCCTTGATCAGCGCCTCGACATCGCTCACCTGCTCCTGCTTCTTGCGCCGGCGCGTGGTGGGGCCGGCGGCAAACAGCTCCGTCTCGGTCACGAAGTCGATGCCGTCCTCGATCCAGCTGAAGCCCACGGTGAGGCCAGCGGTGGCAATGCCCACCTTTTCGTCGGGCGTGCCCTGGAACTCGGCCAGCGAGTCAAAGGCCGGCGGGCTGACCCCGCTGGCGCGCAGAAAGTCGAGCAGGCTCTCGCGCCGGCCCGCGCTCTCGGCCAGCAGCAGCACGCGGTGCTGAGTGTTGCGGATGTGGGCGTGCAGGCGGGCCAGCGGGTCCTCGGCCCCGCGCACCACCGACAGGTCGCCGAGCTTCTGGAAGTGCGGGTTGTCGGCAATATCCTCCACCCCGGGGCGGATGGACAGCTGCGCATGCAGGTTGGCGCGGGTGTAGAACTGGTCCACCGAGAGGAACAGCGCATCGGGCGGCAGCGCCGGGCGCTCCGGGTCGCCCTGCACCAGGCGAAAGCGGTCCTTCGTGTCCTGCCAGAAGCGCTGGAAAGCCGGCTCCAGGTCGCCGTGCAGCACCACCGTGGCCTCGCTGCCCAGGTAGTCGAACACGGTAGCCGTGTCGTCGAAGAACAGCGGCAGGTAGTACTCGATGCCGGCCGTGGCCACGCCGTTGCCCATGTCCTTGTAGATGCGGCTCTTGGTCGGGTCGCCCTCGATCATCTCGCGCCAGCGGCTGCGGAACTTGGCGCGTGCGTCGTCGTCCATCGGGAACTCGCGGCCGGGCAGCAGGCGCACCTCGGGCACGGGGTACAGGCTGCGCTGGCTGTCGGGGTCGAAGGTGCGGATGCTGTCGATCTCGTTGTCGAACAGGTCCACCCGGTAAGGTACCAGCGAGCCCATGGGGAACAGGTCGATCAGCCCGCCGCGCACCGCGTATTCGCCCGGGCTCACCACTTGGGATACATGGCTGTAGCCGGCCAGCGTGAGCTGGGCCTTGAACTTGGCCTCGTCGAGCTTTTGCTTGACCTGGAAGTGGAAGGTGTAGCCCGCCAGGAAGGAGGGCGGCGCCAGGCGGTACAGCGCCGTGGTGGCCGGTACCAGCACCACGTCTGCCTCACCCTGGCTGATGCGCCACAGCGTGGCCAGCCGTTCGCTGATCAGGTCCTGGTGCGGCGAGAAGGTGTCGTAGGGCAGTGTCTCCCAGTCCGGGAACAGCGCGCAGCGCAGCGTGGGCGCAAAGAACGCCATCTCTTCGATGAGGCGCTGCGCATCGGTGGCGTCGGCCGTGACGATGGCGGTGGTGCGGCCCCCTGCCTTGTCACGTTCGGCCAGGCGGGCCAGCAGCAGGGAATCGGCGCTGCCCACGGGGCGGGGCAGGGTGAAACGTTTACCGGGGGAGAGTTTGGGGAGTTCCATGCGGACGGTAGGGGTCGTCTGGGCCCACCGCATCCCCAGGGGCGCGAGACGCGCACGGGCTGGATGGGGGGCAACAGACCATTTTAGGTGGTGGAACGCATCTTTGCTGGGGCGTACAGGCTGTGACAAGTGCCCAGGCGCCGCATGGCCCGCGCTGACCGTCGTCCATTTCCCCCCATTCGTCGGGCCATGCCCACGCCTGCAGCCCTGTGTGCCTACACTCGCGCGCCAAAAGGAGGAATCGCCTTGATCCCGCTGACCACTCGACATTTGAACGACCAGCGCCTTGACAGCGCTCTGGACGAACTGCTCGCCAACGCCCGGCTGGCCGCCGTGGCCGGCTATGCGCCCGAGGCACTGGCCGCGCTGGGCTTGCTGCTGCAGCGCGAGGGCGCATGGCATCTGCCGGCGCATGGCGCGCTGGTGATGCAGGGGCAGAAGCTGCTGCCCCTGGTGGCCCTGCTGGCTGGCAAGGGGTGCCCCGCGGTGGGCGAGCAGGAGGCGATGGACACCGCCCAAATGGCCGATTGGGCCGGGCAGCAGGCCGGGCAGCTGCTGCAGTCTCTGGCCCTGCCGGGCCGCCTGCAGCTGGCACCTGCGGGCGAAGACTGGTCGCCCGCCTTCCTCGCCACCCTGGTGCAGCGCCAGGGCGCGGCAGGCGACCCGCGACCGCACCTGGCCTATGGCGCCTTTTGCATGGATGCGGAGCTGGTGCTCAAGGCCCGCATTGCACAGCACTTCGGCGTGTCGAACGCCTTGCTCGCTGGCGTGCCCACCGCCGACGACCTGGCCGCGCTGGGCCTGCCCGAAGACGAGGTGGCCGCCATGCTGGCACAACTGCAGTCGGCCGGCCACATCGACGTCGCGCCTGCGGCCGAGGCCACGGACACCCTGGCGATTGCGCGCGCCATGGCCGGCTACCTGCGCGCCACGGGCTTTGCCGGTGGCTACCTGGTGCACAACATCTGGCAGGCCAGCTGGCTGTTGCTGGCCGCCGAGGGCCGCGACGGCGATGCCACCGAGGTGGCCGCCGCCTGGCTGGCCCACGATGCACCGGCCGCTGCCACACGGCTGCTCGATCTGGCCGTGGTGCCTGCCGCCGGCAACCTGCTGCGCGCTGGCCGCCTGGAGCAGGCGCTGGGCGTGGATGCACAGGCGGTGGCCACATGGCGGGCGGCCCTGGCCACGCGCGCTGCATCTACACCGGTGCCTGCGCCTGAGCCACCAGCGGTGGTGGCCGACACTCCCACGGAGTCGCGCGAAGCCTGGTTCGCCCGGCTGCAGGGCACGCCCCTGGCGGCGCTGGACTGGTTGGCCCTGCCGGTGCCCGGCCATGGCGGTGCGGCCAGTGGCGAGATCGCCTGGGCGGCCCAGGTGCCGGTGGACGAACGCCAGGCCATGTGGCAGGCGGCGCGGGCGCTGGTGGAGCAGGGCAGTGGACGCTGGCCCGTGGTCACCACCCTGTGGTCCGGCGCCGCCGAGGCACCCGGGCCCGAGGCGCTGGCCGATGACCTGTTCATGCGCTTTCCCTACGAGCAGGGCGCCGCGCGCGACGACGTGTCGCCCCGGTCCTTCATCGCCACTGCGCACGGCATCGGCGCCGACGAGGTGCTGGCCGAGCTGGCAGAAAGCTTCTACCCCCTGGACGAAGGGGACCAACTGGACGTCTGGCGCGGTGAGCTCGCTGCGGCCGGCGTGGCCGAGGAGGCCAGCGTCGGCTTCGACGCCGCCTGGGCCGAATGCGCGGGCGACCGCCTGCGCTTCGAGCGCTGGCTCGCGGCCCTTGAAGAGGCCCAGGGTGCCAGCGACCCCGAGCGCGGCCGGCAGGAGCGTTTCGACCCTGACAACGCCTGGCTGGTGCTGCTGCCCACGCCCCACGGCGAAGAAGCGCTGGCCTACCTGCACTGGTACGGCATGGAGCGCGGCCGCGCCGACGGCTTCATCGCGCTGCTGCGCCGCTGGCGCGAGCAGCATGGCGCCGAGCTGTGGGCGCACTACGGCACCATGCTCGAATTCACGGTGCGCCAGCCACCGCAGGACTTCGACAGCGCCCTGGCGCTGGCCCGCGAGCATGACCTGGCCGCGCCCTGCACCCTGATGATGCCCGGCATCGCGTTGCGCCACCATGCGCTGGGGCTGGTGGACTGCGGTACCTGGTTCCTGCATGAAAGGCCTTGAATACTGGCGGTGGGGTGGGCCAAGCCTTCTAAAATGGCCCCCTCATGACCATCGACCCGCTGCTGCAACCCTCGCTCACCGCTTCGCATGCCCCCACGTCTGTGCAGGGGCGTTTCTGGGCGCTCGTGCCCTGTGCGGGCACGGGTTCGCGCGCGGTGGCGGCGCCCCCGGCTGCACCGGCGGGCTCCACCATCTCGGCGTTCGGCGCGCTGGCCGGGGCAGCGGGCGAGCCCCTGGCACCCGCGCCGCCGCCGTTGCCCAAGCAGTACCACCTGGTGGCGGGCCACCCCATGGTCATGCACACCCTGGCCGCATTTGCGGGGGTGGGGCGCCTGGCGGGCACGCTGGTGGCCGTGGCCCCGGGCGACAGGTATCTGGACGCGCACGACCACCCCTCGTACTTCGTGGTGGAATGCGGCGGCCCCACGCGCGCGGCCACGGTGCAGGGCGGGATCAAGGCCTTGCAGGAGCGCGGCGCCCAGCGCGATGACTGGGTGCTGGTGCACGATGCGGCGCGCTGCCTGGTCACGGCCGAGCAGATCGACCGCCTCATCGATGTGTGCGCGCAGGACAGCGTGGGCGGCCTGTTGGCCCACCAGCTGGCCGATACGCTCAAGACCTCCATCGACGGCCCCGGTGGCGTGCGCGTGGCATCCACCGTGGACCGCAGCAACAAATGGCTGGCGCAGACGCCGCAGATGTTCCGCATCGGCCCGCTGCTGGATGCGCTGGCCAAAGTGGGCACCAACGTGACCGACGAGGCCAGCGCCATGGAGGCCATGGGCCTGCACCCGCGCCTGGTGCCCGGCGGCGCACAGAACTTCAAGGTGACCTACCCCGACGACTTCGCGCTGGCCGAGGCCGTGCTGGCCCAGCGCGGCTACGGCACCACGCTGGCCCGCTTTGGCGGCGAGCGCGGGCAGGGCGCCACCGAGACGGGGCGCAAGACGATTTTCTGAGCCGCATCCCGTGGGCGGGATACTCTGCTGATGGACCGGAGTCGCGCTCCGTGTGGGCGCGTGAAAATTGAGAATGCGGCTCTTGCAGGCGCAAGAAGGAATACATGAATTTTAGAATTGGCGAAGGTTGGGATACGCACGCCTTGGTGCCAGGGCGACCACTGGTGATCGGCGGCGTGACCATCCCCCACACCATGGGCCTGCTCGGCCATTCCGACGCCGACGTGCTGCTGCACGCCATCACCGACGCCATCCTCGGCGCGGCGGGCCTGGGCGATATCGGCCGGCACTTTCCGGACACCGATGCCCAGTTCCGCGGTGCCGACTCGGCCGTGTTGCTGGCCGAAGCCGCGCGCCGCGTGCGGGCTGCGGGCTACACCATCGGCAACGTGGACAGCACCGTGGTGGCCCAGGCGCCGCGCCTGGCTGCCCACATCCCCGGCATGCGCGAGTGCATCGCCAAAGCCCTTGGGGTGGAGCCCGACCAGGTCAACGTGAAGGCCAAGACCGCCGAGCGCCTGGGGCCGGTGGGCCAGGGGTTGGCCATGGAGGCGCGGGCGGCCGCGCTGATCTACAAGGCCGGCTGACGGACGGCTTGCGCCGCATGGCCTGGTTGGGATCGAGCGGCAGCGCGTGTCAGGGTGGGGGCGTCTGCACCTCGATGTCGACGAGGTTCATGACGCCGCGGGTGACGAAATACCGCTCGGGAACCACCAGCCTTGCCATGCCATCGGCGCCCAGGGGGCGTCCATTGACGGCATACGCGACCAGGACGTTCAGCTTGTCATGGGCAGGGTCGATTTCACCCAGCGTGATCAGTTCCTTGTGGCCGCTGCTGCCGGTGACCACGGCCACCATGGCCACGGTGGGGTCGCGCAGCGCAGGGTCTGTCTTCAGTCCCGCAGTGCCGTGGAGCAGCGTCCACAGGCTGACCCCTGTGTAGGTGTCGCTGTCGAACACGACCGTCGATGCAGGCAGCGCCTGCAGCGCAGCGAGGTCGAACCTCGCCGGCTTGTTCACGGCACCCGACACGGTCAAGGCGCTGGACACGCCGCCGCCAACGGCCACCGCTGCCGACCGGAAGGTGCGCACCTCCAGTTGTCGGAGGTTGGGTACGTCCCGCTGGAAGCTCTTGTCAGACCCGGTCAGGCGAAAAGGACCCTCGGCACCCGCGATGGGAATCCAGGTCGTGCCATCCACCCATTCATGGACATCCACAAAAATGTACCTGCCGCTGGAGTCGAAAAGAAGTTCGGGCATGGCATATGCCACGCGTCGGCCGCTGCTGCCGGTGGCGATCACGAAAGTGTCGTCCACCGAACCCGTGCCACCCGCGTTGCGCAGCAGGGAGATCAGCGGCGGGCCCCGCAGATCATGCTTGGAGCCATCGGCATAGTTGCCTGTGTGGGTGAAAGCCCATTTGCCGAAGGCGGCAACCAGCTCGTGCTCGCCATAGGCGCCCGGCTTCTCGACCGCGCCGACGATGCGCACTGCCGCAGTGCTGCCATCGCCGCCATCGCCAGTGCCACCAGTGCCCTCTGAGCTGCCCCCGCCGCAGGCGGCCAGGGCGAGCAGTGCGGTTGCCGCGATGCAGGCTTTCAGCGTGCGGGGGCGTTTTGTGAATGCCATCCGATCTTCTCCTTGTGCAGTCTTCCTGCATGTGCCGCCCATGGCCGCAAGAGGTGAAAAATACGGATTGTGTAAGAGCGCAGCGCAGCGGGACACCCTACCGAAGGAGGGTGCCGGGGCTCAGCTGGAGCATGGTGGTGCCTGCAAGGGCGCTTGCTATGCCGGGCGCGGGGCCCACGCCTGCACATAGCTTGGCACGCCCATGGTGTTCAAAGGGTCCTCCACGGGCACGCCGCGCACCTGCACAAGGGGCAGCACACCGGTCCACACCGGGTGCTGCATATCCTCTGCATCGTCCACCGGCGGGCCGCTGCGCACCTTGCAGGCAGCTTCATCCAGCGCGATGCGCATCACCGTGGTGGCCGCGAACTCCTTGTCGTTGCCGGGCCGTATCTCTGCCTGGCGGCCCAAGGCCAGGTGGTCCATCAGCGCGGCCAGCGACGCGTGCTTGTCGGCCACGGGCTCGAAGCAGCCATACACCATGGCCGAGCGGTAGTTCATCGAATGGTTGAAGGCCGAGCGTGCGAGCACCAGGCCGTCGAGGTGGGTGATGGTGACGCAGGCCTGTAGGCCCTTGCCCAGCCACTTGATCAGGCGCCCGCCGTTGGAGCCATGGATGTACAGGTGCTCGCCCTCACGCCAGCAGGCCGTGGGGATGCAGTGCGTGCCCTTGTCGTCGGCAAACGCCACGTGGCACAGGTAGGCCGCGTCGATGATGGCGTGCAGCGTGGCGCGGTCGTAGGTGGCGTTTTCGGCCACGCGGCGCACGCGGGTGCGGTCGGTGGGGGGCAGGGCGATGGCAGGGGTGTCATTCACGGGGCGTTTTTCCGATCGGGAGTAGGTCAACAAGGGAGCGGAATTTAAGGCCCTCGTGGTGCCAGAATAAGACCCAAGACACCACTATTTTTTAGGGCCACAGAAACACCATGGAATTCCAGCTGCTGTTCACCGCCTTCCAGGCGCAACCAGTGCACGCCCGCTGGCCGCAGCAGCGCCAGCTGCACGAGTGCCTGCGCCAGGGCATACGCGCGGGCACCCTGGCCAGCGGCACGCGCCTGCCCGCCAGCCGCACGCTGGCTGCGGAGCTGGGCGTGGCGCGCAACAGCGTGCTCTACGCCTACGAGCAATTGGCGAGCGAGGGCTTCATTGCCGCCAGCCGGCGCGGCAGCGTGGTGGCGCCCCTGGCCGGGCGGCTGGCGGCTGCCGAGCCCCGGCCGGACGCGCCCGCACCGCGTGCCAGCCTGTCGCGGCGCGCGCAGAACATGCCGGTGTTGCCGGGCTCCGAAACCTCGGCCGCGTTTGCACCGGGGGTGCCGGCGCTGGGTGAATTTCCGGTGCTGCGCTGGCGGCGCACGCTGGACAAGGCCTGGGCCTCGCTCAAGCCCTCAGAGCTCAACTATGCCGACCCGGCGGGCGAGCCCGCGCTGCGCGAGGCCATTGCCGGCCACCTTCGCGTGGCACGCGGCGCTCTGGTGGATGCGGCCCAGGTGTTCATCACCGACGGCACCCAGGGCAGCCTGGACCTCGTCTCGCGGGCATTCGCCGATGCCGGCGACAAGGTGTGGATGGAAAACCCCGGTTACCAGGGCGCGGTGGCGGCCTTCCGCGCGGCGCAGCTCAAGGCCGTGGGCATCGTGGTCGATGGCGAAGGCATGGCGCCTTCGGCCGCCGACTGGCTTCGCCAGCGCCCACGGCTCATTTACACCACCCCCTCGCACCAGTACCCGGTGGGCAGCGTGATGAGCCTGGCGCGGCGCCTGGCGCTGATCGACGGTGCACGCCAGGCCGGCGCGCTGGTGATCGAGGACGACTACGACAGCGAGTTCCGCCACGACGGCCCGCCCCTGGCCTGCATGCAGGGCCTGGCGCCCGACGCACCCGTGGTCTACCTGGGCACCTTCAGCAAGACATTTTTTCCGGGCCTGCGCATTGGCTTCATGGTGGTGCCCACGGCCCTGGCGCCCGCGCTGGCCCTGCTGCTGGACCGGGCCGCACCGCGCGGGCGCACCGCTGAGCAACGCGCGCTGGCCGAGTTCATCGTGAGCGGCCAGTTCGCCCTGCACCTGCGGCGCATGCGCCGCCTGTACCGCCAGCGCCGCGATGCGCTGGTGGCCGCGCTGGCGCAGCAGCTGGGTGATGTGGCCAGCGTACACGGCGGCACGGCCGGCATGCACCTGGCCCTGCGCCTGCACGATGGCGCGGCCGACGACGTGGCGCTGAGCGCGCGCCTCATGGCGCAGCACGGCATCATGGCGCCGGCGCTCAGCCTGCATGCGGTGGGCCTGCGCGCGCAGCCCTGGCGCGGCTTTTTGCTGGGCTATGCGCAGGTGCCGGTGGAGGCCATGGAGCCGCTGGTGAAAAAGCTGGCGGGCGTGGTGCGGGGCTGAACCGCCGCCATCTTGGAGGGGTTCATGGGCGCTGGATCAGAGGAGACATCGGCAGCAGCCGGAACGCCAGCGAGGCCAGCGCCAACCAGGCCGCAATGGCCAGGCACACCGTCTGGTAAGGCTCGACGCCCCATCGCCCGGCCCAGGCGGCCACCACGCCGGTCACCGATTGCATCAGGGCCACGCCCAGGAACATGGACATGGTGTACAGAGACAGCGCGCGCCCGGTCATCTCGGGCGGATAGGATGCGCGTGCGTCGCTGTATTGCAGCACGCCATAGCCGGACAACAGCCCCATGAGAAAAATGAGCACCACGGTGGCAGCACCGTGGTGCAGGAAGGCAAGCACCGCGAACAGGCTGGCCATCAGCAGCGAGGCGTTGCCAATCCAGGCGCGGCGCCGGTGCACGCCCGGGTCCATGCGCCCGAACGCGGCCGGGGTGAAGACCGCAATCAACGAAAGCACCAGCGCCACATTGCCGCTGTCCAGCAGCGAGAAGCCAAACCGGTCGGTCAGCAAAGGCCCCAACCACAGGCCGCGCAGCGTGAGGAACGCGGCATAGCACGACATGCCCAGCACCACGATGCCCCAGGTATGGGGAACGGTGAGCAGCTCGGCAAAGCGCGCCAGCGACCGGCCCCAGCTTTCCTGGGGGGTGGGCGGTGCGTCAGGGGCTACGGGCTCATGCACCAGCACGAAGATCAGCACCCACGACAGCGCGCTCAGCACGGCGAGCAGGCCGAACCCCGTGCGCCATCCCCAATGCTGCACCACCCAGGCCAGCGGTGTGCCGGTGAATATCAGGCCCAGGCTGCCGACGCCCATGCTCACGCCCGAGTAGAACGCAAACCGCTCGACCGAAAAGTACCGCGCAATGAACAGGGTGCACGCCACGAACGCCGGTGAGTAGCCGACCCCGATCAGCACCTGCCCGGCCATCAGCCAGCCATGGCTGGGCGCCAGCGCCGACAAGGCGGCCCCGGCGATCCCCAACGGCGCGGCCGCGAGCACCGTGCGGCGCAGGCCGTAGCGGTCCAGTGCAATCCCCATGAGCAGCTGCGCCACGCCGAACGACAGGCCGAACAGCCCGGCAAACGCCCCCAGCGACGAGGCCCCCAGGCCGAAGTCCGCCTGCAGCCCCTGGGCCACGATGGAGGCGGTGGTGCGGTACGCCTGGCTGAGCGCGAAGCCCGATAGCAGGACCAGCAGCATCAGCCAGAGGGGTTGTGTACGTGATGGTGGGTGGGTTGGGGGAGAGGAAGGCTGCGGTGGCATGCAGGGATTGTGCAGTGCGCGGGCTTGGGGCGCAGGGAACTGGTTGGTGATCCCCTGGGCGGCTTCGCTGATTCATTCTGCGCCTCCCGCTCTGGCAAGTGGCACTACCATGAGGCAAATGAAAGTCAAAGGCCGTTTTAGGCTGGATGCCGACGTTCAGTGGAAATGCGCGGATAGCGGCTTCGCTTTTCAACACCGACCGTATTGTGCATGCCGCACCCGTTTGGTTGACGGACGCGACATCCGCTAGCGCCGTCGAATGCACCTTCCAGGTGGTTGCGGTTTGGTGACTAAGAGTTGGCTTCGCGGTGTTGGCTGTCGAAGTTCTGCCGAGCTTCCCGGAAGCGGTCCGCATTTTCGACGATCCATGTCCAAAGCGGAACCATCCGAACCAGCAACTCCATGCCGGTTTCTGAAAGTTCATACTCGACCTTGGGAGGCACCTCTTCGAAGTCGTGACGGAGCACCAGCCCATCGCGCTCCAACTGCCGCAAGGTCAGCGTCAACATGCGCTGGGTCACCCCGTGCATACGTCTGCCAATCTCAGCGTGGCGGAGCCTGCCATACACGCCAAGGGTGTGGACGATACCGAGCGACCAACGGCTCCCGGCATGCGCGAGCACCTCCCGCCGCACCCCGTCGTCATCGTCCCGCAAGCCGTCACACACGGTCTGCGCGTACTGAAGAATTTCGTCTCGATTCACTGTGGTTTTGCTCCCGGTATCACGCGTGTGCCTTCTTACATTGCCGACGATGCGTGGCTAGACTGGCCCAACTTTCTCTCAAATGGGCTAACAGATGAACCTATCAGATCCTAACGCTACGTCGCAAAATATTCTCGTTCTCGGTGCTGGCGAACTTGGTTTTCCAGTGCTGAGCAACTTGGCACGCCGCGCGAAGGACGTCACTGGGGCGAAGATCAGTGTGCTGCTGCGCGCCAGCGCCGTCGAATCCACCGAACCAGGCAAGCAGCGAGATGTTGCAGAGATTCGCAACCTCGGTATCGAGATCGTCGTGGGCGATCTGGTGAAAAGCTCCATTGACGAGCTTGCCGTAGTGTTCGCGCGCTATGACACGGTGATCGGCTGCGCGGGTTATGCCGCCGGGATCAATACGCCGATGAAGCTTGCGCGAGCCGCATTGCAAGCACGCATTCCAAGGTACTTCCCCTGGCAGTTCGGGGTGGATTTCGACGTGATTGGTCGAGGCAGCCCGCAGGACATTTTCGACGCGCAACTGGACGTGCGTGAGTTGCTGCGCAGTCAGCACCAAACGGAGTGGGTGATCATCTCCACCGGCATGTTCATGAGCTACTTGTTCGAGTCGGAATTCGGCGTCGTGGATCTGAAAAACAGTGCAGTACACGCCCTGGGTAGCCGCGACACCGCGGTGACGCTGACGACGCCGGAAGATATCGGAGCGCTGACGGCCGCTGTCGTGTTCGCCCAACCGCGCTTCCGCAACGACATCGTTTTTCTGGCTGGCGACACCGTGACATACAGCGAAGTAGCGGACAAGCTGCAAGCAGCCCTGGGCCGTCCCTTCAGCAAGTCGGAATGGCCCGAGCAATATCTGCTGGACGAACTGGCGCGCGACCCGCAGAACATGATGCGGAAATACCGCGCGGCATTTGCCCAAGGACGCGGTGTGGCATGGGACAAGACCGGGACATTCAATCAACGCAACGCCATTCCGGTGACCGACGTGTCGTCGTGGATCCGTGCGAATCTGGCACCTGGCCAACGCGACTAGTCGGGTTGTTGCACCTACCAGATGCGCTACAGAAATGACCGCTTTTCCTCAAGCGGCGTCTTTGACTGGGCGGCAGCTTTTGGCCGATATTGCGCGCTCGACGACGAAGGGCGGATGACCGCAACCGCTGCAAAGCGGTCCCCAGCCGCGCCGCTCCGCGGTCGTCACTCCATCGTGATCTTAGAGCTGGTCACGATGTCGCGGTACAGCGCAGCATGAGGCTTGATGAAGGCCTTGAACTCGGGGCCGTGCATCGGTGCCACGGAGCTGCCCGCGTCATGCAGCTTTTGGCGCAGCTCGGGCTTCGCTAGCGACTCCTGCAAAGCCTTGTCGACCGCAGTCACCCTGGCGGCAGGCGGACCGGCCTTCATGAAGAGTCTCTGCCAAAGGGGCATGGCCATGCCGATGCGCTTGATGTGCGGCAACTGCGGAACGCGCACGGTGTCCGAGATCCACAGCGCCCGGATCTTGCCGTCCATTAGAAAAGGCATGGCGGTGGAGAGCACCAGCATGCCACTGTTCACCTGGCCGCCCACCAGGCAGTTGGCGATGTGCGTGCCGCCACCAGCCGTCAGCATGTGCCGGGTGATGCCGGGTATCGCCTCGTGCGTTGCAGGGCCCTTCAGGAATGCACCTCCCACTGGGTTGCCAGCTCCTGCAGGTGTTCCAGAAATGCGCTGGCCACCGGCGACAGCCGTTTGCCTTGGAGCCAGAGCACCGACCAGGAAGAGGGCACCGGGAAGCGGTTCGCCTTCAGCACGGCAAGCCCTTCCGCCGAAGGCTGGCCGGCCAGGGCGTGCCGGGACACCAGGCCCAGCCCCATGCCTGCCGCCACCGCTTGCTTGACGGCTTCGTTGCTGCCGAGCTCCAGCCGCACGCGAGGGTGCAGCCCCAGGCGCGCGAAATGCGCATCGCCGGCCAGTCGCGTGCCTGAACCCCGCTCGCGCAGGATGAAGGGCTCTTGCTGCAGCCGCGCGGCACGCACGCGGGCGGCGCCTGCCAAGGGATGGCCCAGCGCGGCGATCGGCACCAGCGGGTTGTCCAGCAATGCCAGCCGCTCATGCGGAAGGTCGTCTGGAGGCAGGGACAGGATGTAGAGATCGTCCTGGTTGGCGCGCATGCGCTGCACCACGCCATCGCGGTTCAGGACCTGCAGCTCGATGTCCACCTCAGGGTGCCTGGCGCAAAAGGGGCCCAGCATGCGCGGAATGAAGTACTTGGCCGTGCTGGCCAGCGCAACCCGCAAACGCCCCTGCCGCAGACCTTTGAGGCCTGCGATGCGCTGCTCCAGCGCCTCCCACTCCGCCACCATGGCGCGCGCGCTTTCCGCGACAGCCTCGCCGGCAGGTGTCAGGTACAGGGCGCGGCCAATCTGTTCATGCAATGGCATGCCCACGGCATCGGCCAGCTCCTTGATCTGCATGGACACGGTGGGTTGGGTCACATGGCATGCGCGGGCCGCGCCGGTGATGGACCCGGTGTCGGCCAAGGCCATCAGAAGGCGCAGTTGTCGAAAGGTGGCATGCATAGGGTTTTGTCTATGGTCTGTATCGATACTATTGATTTTCCTCGATTGGAGCTTGTCCCTACCATTCGCAGCCATGAACATTCTTCTGGACCCCGCCATCCTGTTTTTCGTGCTCGGCGTTGCCGCCGGGCTGCTGCGCTCCAACCTGGAAGTGCCGCCACCCCTGTCCCGATTTCTATCGCTGTACCTGTTGATGGCCCTGGGCCTGAAGGGCGGCTTCGCGCTGGGCCAGACCGGTGTGACATCGGCTGTCGTGGCGGCCCTTGGGTGCGCTGTGCTGTTGGCCATCCTCATCCCTTTGCTGGACTGGCAGTTTCTCAAGCGCGCACTGCCTCCACTGGACGCCATCAGCGTGGCGGCAACCTACGGCAGCGTGAGCGCGGTGACCTTTGTGACTGCCGCGCACATCCTGGAATCCCAGGGCAACCCCGGCGGCGGGTACATGGCTGCAGCCATGGCCTTGATGGAGTCGCCGGCCATCGTGCTGGCATTGGTGGGTGCGCAGTGGGCCCGCACCCAGCGCATGGCGGCTGGGGGCTCAGGCGCTGCGGCAATGGCCATCGGCAATGCACCGCCGCGCATGGCGGGCGTGCTGCGCGAAGCCCTCACGGACGGCGGCACGGTGCTGCTGGTGGGCGCCCTGCTCGTGGGCCTGGTATCGGGCCCCGCGGGGGCGAAGGCGATGCAGCCTTTCACCGGCGACCTGTTCAAAGGCTTGCTGGCCTTTTTTCTGCTGGACATGGGCCTGCTGACTGCGCGCCAGATGGCGGGCTTGCGCTCGCTGGCGCCCTCTCTGTTTGCCTACGCGGTGCTGGGCCCGGTGGTGCATGCGGCTCTGGCGCTGGCATTTGCACGGATGGCAGGGGTGGGTGTCGAGGACGCCACCCTGCTCGCAGTGCTGGCGGCCAGCGCTTCCTACATCGCCGTGCCCGCCGTGCTTAGGCATGCGGTCCCGGAGGCCCGCCCAGCCGTCTACATCGGGCTGTCGCTGGGCGTCACGTTCCCTTTCAATCTGCTGGTGGGAATTCCGCTGTACCAATGGATGGCCGGTCTCATGCTTTAGGAGTGCCTGCAGATGGCAGGCCACCCCAGGCATCGGTCAGCGCAGTGCCTTCAACCCGCTGGGTGCCTGGTGGTGGATATCCCCGCTGTCACCACCACCCCATCGTGGTCCATGGCGATGAAATCACCCGGCCGGATCGAGGCGCTCCCGATGGTCAGGTCGACCCCGACTTCGCCGGTCCCAGCCTTCCCTCCACGCGCTGGAACGCTGCCGAGGGCAAACACGCCGAAGTCGAGGCCCTGCAGGATGGCGACGTCACGGATGGCTCCGTAGACGAGCACGCCCGCCCACCCGTTGTCCATCCCGATGCGCGCCATGCGATCACCGAGCACGGCGGCCTTGAGCGAGCCGCCCGCGTCGATGACCAGCACGCGAGCCTTGCCCGGTGTGCCCAAGGTGTGGCGGATCAGGGCGGCGTCCTCGAAGGTGCGCAGGGTCTGCACGTGGCCTGACACTGCGTGGCGGCCGCCATGGCTGCGCCATGGCGCCAGGCATACCCGCGCAGCCGGGCCCAGTTCATCGCACAGGTCGGCCGTGTGGATGGTCGCCATGGGCATCAGTCCAGCGTGGCTCCGGATTGTTTGACCAGCTTCTGGTGCTTGGCCAGCTCCGACTGGAAGAAGGCAGGCGCTTCGCCCGGGCCCTTGTCCATGACCATCAGGCCCTGGCCCAGGATGGCGGCCTGTGCTTCGGGCGATGCAATTGCGGCCTTGATGGCGCTGGCGTAGCTGTCCACCACCGCCTTGCCCAGCCCGGCGGGCCCAACCAGGGCGATCCAGGCGTCAAAGCTGTACTTCGGCACACCCGCTTCCGCCATGGTGGGCACCTCCGGCAGGGCCGATGACCGCAGGGGTGTGGACACGGCCAATGCGCGCAGCGTGCCTGCCTTGATCTGGGGCGCGACCTGCGAGACCGAGACGAAGCCCAGCTGCACCTGGCCGCCCACCAGGTCGGTGATGAGCGGGGCCGTGCCGCGGTAAGGCACGTGCTTCATGTCGATGCCGGTCTCGGCGATCATCAGCTCGCCGGCCAGGTGCAGGGTGCTGCCGTTGCCGGCAGAGCCGTAGTTCAATGTGCCGGGGTGGGCCTTGGCATAGGCCAGCAGCTCCTGGACGTTCTTCACCGGCAGCCTGGCATTGACCGCCAGCACCAGGGGCACCGTGACGAGGACGGCGATGGATGTGATGTCCTTGAGGCTGTCGTACGGGATGGTCTTGTAGATGCCGGGGTTGATGACGTGGTTGGACGAGATCATGCCCAGCGTCAGCCCGTCCTTGGGCGCCTTGACGATTTGCGAGGTACCCGGGATACCGCCGGCGCCCACGATGTTTTCAACGACCACCGGATGCCCGGTGCTGCGCCCGAAGCTGGGCCCGAGCGCGCGCGCAACCGCGTCGACCGTAGAGCCGGCGGCCAGCGGCACGACCATGCGGATCGGCTTGTCGCCTATGGCCGGCTGGGCCATGGTCCACGGTGATGCCGAGGCCAGCGCCAGGCAAAGGCCGAGCCGCGATAAGGCGCTGCGCCTGGTGGGTGGGGATTTCATGGTGGTGTCTCCTTCATTTTCTTTTCAAGTGGGAAATCGTTGTTGCAGTTCGTCGAATGACATCAGCTCTCCGGCAATCGCGCTGGCGGCCACGGTCGGCGGGCTGGCGAGCCACACGTTGCCCGGGCCGCCACGGCCCGGAAAGTTGCGGTTGATGGCGCTCACCGTGACCTGGTCCGCCCGGCTCGATCCTCCAGGCCCGCAGTTGCCGCAGGCGCCGCACGAGGGCTGCAGGATGCGCGCGCCGACCCGCTCGAAGGCGTCGAGGTAGCCTGCCGCGATGCAGTGGTCTCGCACGGCGGTGGTTCCGAACTGCAGGAACAGCTCGACACCGGGTGCCACCCTGAGGTTGCGGTCTGCGGCCCAGCGCAGCACCTTGTGGTAGTGGTCGAAGTCTTCGCGCTTTCCTGCGGTGCACGAGCCGCCGTAGGCGATATCGATGCGTACTTGGTGGGCCAGGGCGGACAGGGGCAGGCCGTTGCCAGGGTCGCCCGGGGAGGCGACCATCGCCGGCACACTCGCGCAATCGATGCGGATGGTGTCGGCATAGGTGGCGTCGGGGTCACTGCACATCCAGTCTTCGACCACAAAATCCACGCCCCGACGCTCGCGCAGAAAGCGCACCGTCTCCTCGTCGGGCGCCACGATGCCGGTGAATCCACCCAGCTCCGCTGTCATGTTGGTGAAGGTCGCGCGCTCGTCCGTGCCCAGGCCAGCGATGGCCGGCCCGGTGAACTCGAACACCTTGCCCACGCCAGCACCGCCGCGGATGCCGGGCTGCGCCAGCAGGTGCAGCACCACGTCCTTGGCCGTCACGCCCGGGGGCAGTGCGCCGTCCAGAACGATGCGCAGGGTCTCGGGCAGCGTCAGCCGCACCGCACCCGTGGCGAAGGCGTTGGCCATGTCGGTGGTGCCGACCCCGAAGGCCACGCAGCCCAGCGCACCGCTGTGCGGGGTGTGCGAGTCGGTGCCGACCACCAGTTGCCCGGGCAGGGCATAGTGCTCGGCCATCATCGCGTGCGAAATGCCGGCCACGTTGCCGCCGTCGTCGTCGCGGGCTTCCTGCTCGGTCAGGGTGCGGTGGGTGCGCAGTGCGTAAGCCTGCGCAAACTCGCGCTGTGCCTGCACCATGCGATGGACGTTGGGGACCAGGCCGCCGCGCACGTGCGCAGGGCTCTCCTGCACATAGGAGGTGTGGTCCTCGAACACGATGACCGAACCGGGGTCCTTGAGCACCAATGGCCTGCCGAAGGTGGCATGCAGCATGTGGGCCGCCATGCCGGTGTAGTACTCGTGGATGAAGCGCCAGTCTGCACGCACGAAGGCGCCATCGCCCCGGCCCGGGTTGGCCGGCGTGACCCCGGTGGCCAGTGCGTGCCGCGCGACGATCTTCTCGAACAGTGTGCGCCCCCCAGCCTGGGGCTGCCTTGGCGGCAGCGGCTCGGACACCTGGCCCAGGTGCGCCTGACCAAAGCGCAGCAGGCCACCGCCTGCGAGCACGGCGGCATCCAGGGTATCCCGTCCGGTCAGCAGCTCGCGCCAGGTGATTTCCTCGCCGGCCTCGATCCGCGCAATCAGCCCGAAGTCGGTGGAGGTGATGAGCCCGATGTTGTCGGCGTTCTGCCGGTAGATGCGCTCGAAGCTCTCGGCGATGACCAGGCGCACGCCCGCGAGCTTTTCGGCCGCCGGGCTGTGCTCACGCGAGGAGCCCTTGCCGTAGCGCTTGCCTGCCACCACCACCTGTATGCCGCTGGTGCGCAGGGCGTCCACCCCGACGGGCGCCTGGCCACCGGCCTTGAAGCCGGTGTAGGGGTAGCGCCCCAACTGCTCATCGAAGTGGGTGAGGATCGCGATCGGTGTGATTTCGTCGGTGGAGACATCGTCGCGCAGCGGCAGGGCTTCGGGCAGCGCGACGCGTTGGCCTGCCAAGGCCCTGCTCACCAGCTCTGGCGATTGGCTCAGGTACAGGATGCTTGGGGCAAAGCGCAGGGCGTGGGGCGACTGGATGGACATGCCCGATCATCGGAATCCACGCGCCCTCTGGGAAGTGCCAAGACGGCACGGGGGACAGCGCGGAACTCGACGTCCGGGATTACCCGCAAAGGCAATCGATGAGCGCCTGGACCGAGCGCAGTTGGGGTGTGCGCCTCAGGGCGTAGAGCCGCAGCTCCCGGTCCGCCCATGCATCCGCCAGCGGCAGCCGCGTGAAGCGCGCATTGCCCGCATAGGCCGAAGCAGCGCTCTGCGGGATCACGGCAATCCCCATGCCTGCCTCGACCATACGGCCCACGGCGTCGAAGCTGCTGACCGACACCTCGGGCGCAAACCGCATCTGCACCGCCTGCGCGCGCTCATGCAGGGTCTGGTCCAGGGCGCCGCCCTGGTGCACTCCGATCAGCGGAAACTCCAGCACCTTGGCAAACTCGACCGACTTCAGGTCACCCAACTCGTGTCCCGTGGGAACCACCACCTGCAAGGGGTCATTCGCAAAATGCCAAGAATCGAGCCCTGGCGCAACCGTGCCGGCAACGCCCACGCCGACATCCGCCCTG
The DNA here is from genome assembly GCF_964253575.1 of Acidovorax sp. LjRoot118. Classification (NCBI taxonomy): domain Bacteria; kingdom Pseudomonadati; phylum Pseudomonadota; class Betaproteobacteria; order Burkholderiales; family Comamonadaceae; genus Acidovorax; species Acidovorax sp. LjRoot118. The sequence goes on along the minus strand of NZ_CAXURB020000001.1, from coordinate 3,724,066 downwards.
TCGTCCAGGCACGCGCGGATGACGTCCCGCGTATCCGCTTCGTGCAGCGAAATGTCCATGCCTGGGTACTTTGCCTTCAGGTGTTTGAGCCGCTCGGGCAAGAAGCCGACCACGGCCGACATGTTGGCGTACAGGCGCACCGTGCCCCGCACTTCATCGCTGTGCAACTGCACCTCGCGCAGCAGCCCCTGCAGTTCGTCGTCGAGACGGACACCCCGCTCGAAAACAATGTGCCCGGCATCGGTCAGCGCCACGCCGCGCGGCGAGCGCACCACCAGCGCCGTCCCGAAGGCATGCTCCAGGTCGGCCAGCCGGCGGCTCAGCGCGGACGGCGCGATGTGCTCCTGCTCGGCCGCCCGTGCAATGGAGCCGGTGCGGGCCACGGCGATAAAAAGCCGCAGGCTGTAGGAATCCAGGCGTCGTGTCAGAAGAACAGCTCCGTTGTACCCGGCGCAGGGACCAGGGGAGGTGATGGAAGGGCCTTGCGGGGTGGGCAACCTGCCCGCCCCGGCGTGGCATCGTAGCGCACCGCCACCGCAAGGCGGCGTGAGCAGCACCCAGGGCAGGGGTCAGTACAGCGCCTTGATGCCTGTGGGCGTGCGTATCTCGGCGCGGTAGCGCAAGCGGTCGCCTTTTTCCACATGGGGTGCATTCTCGATACCCAGTCTGGCATACAGGGCCAGCACCATGTCAGGCTCGGGGTGCTCGATGGTGAAGCGGGCGAGCCGCGCCCCCAGGTCCGGCATCGACGCTATCGGCGGTGGGCGCTGACCCCGGTCGATCACCGAAGGCGCCACGCCTGCGAGCGGCAGCGCGCCGCCCGCAGGGATCGCAAAGAAGTAGGGCGGTGCGGCCCCGGCGGAGAGCTGTGTCTTGCGGCCCAGCAGGTGCCCGTGCTGCGCCAGCACCGCATCCATGTGCTGCGTGCGCGCAACCCAGCCGCGCAGGCGCAGGCCGGCATCCCAGGCGGTCTGCACGGCATCCCTGTCGTCCAGCCCGAACCAGCGGGCATGCGCTGGGGGCGGTGCATCGGGGTCGATGGCGATGACCTCCAGGTACACATCGTCGCCCAGCCGCAGCAGGTGGTTGTGGGTGCCCATGTCGGGGTGCTTGCGGCCAAAGGGCATGTCGATGCCCAGGCATTCGCGCACGTGGCCCACGCCCTCGTCGAGCGAGGGCGCGATGATCGACAGGTGGTCGAGCCAGAGCATGGTCTGTCGGTACGCAGGGGTCAGCGGCGCTTCCAGTCGATGCCCGGAATGCAGATGCGCTGGTTGAACGTGCCGTTCCACTGCACCGGCAGTCCGGCGCGCTGCAGTTCGCTGGCGATGAGGGCGCCGATGCGCGGGCCTTCGGTCTCTTCGGAGTCGGCATCCATGGGACCGAAAGCGAGGAACAGGCCGCCGCCCTGCACCGCGCGCGCCAGGTCCTGCCCATGGTAGAAGCAGTAGCCCACGATGTCGGCCCGGTCCGGCGCGTTGTGCCAGGCCTCGGTTACATCCCCATAGCCATCGCTTTGCGTGTAGCCCGCGTTCTGCAGGGCCACCAGCCCCTGCCGGGCCAGGGCATCGAAGGCGGCATCCAGCCGGTCGCAATCGGTCGTGGTGGGCCAGCCTTTCTTCGCCTGGTTGTGCGCCCGCATGGCATCGTCGACGGCCTGCTCCACCTCGGCCGCATCGAGCTCGCCGGGCTCGTACATCTCCTCGGTCAGGATCTCGATGGTGCGCTCGCGGTCTTCGAACCCGCCGCGCACGAATGCGTCGATCTCGGTCAGTATGTCGGGGGGCAGGGGCATGCGTTCTCCGTTGAAAAAAGGGGCCGTGGCATCAAGGGGCTGCGAACCACGGGTCGTTCAGGCCATGGGCCTGGCGCATGGCGGGGTCCGGCTGGGGGGCGAACGGAACTGCGCCCGCCTGCTGCATCGCGGCGAACCTGTCGGCCGCACAGCGGTGCGCGGCCCAGGCGCCCAGGCACTCGTGGAAGAAACTCCGGTCGTGCCGGGATTCGGGAATCGTCAGCCGGTTGTCCTCCCCATGGCCCTGGGCTGGGGTGCCGATGTTCCGGTTTCTGCGAACGGGGTTCCAGCCAGGGCGCATGGGGTCTCCGGTGTGCGGGTGATTCGCGGGCCCCCGGTGGTAGCGGGACGCCGGCGGGAGCGGGCGCCTGCACAGACCGCGCCTCTCCCCATTATCGTGGCTGCCGCAGGTTCATCGTGCGTGCAGGGCGTCCGGGCTGCGGCACGGTGCTACCATTGCCTGGCTTGCGCGCCTTGCGCCAGCCAGGCCGTGGACGACTTCGGCCGTGGACTTTCACCAGGGGACGGCCCTTGTTTTCCTACCCAGGGACGACATGCCCAAGCCGAACCTCCGCACCACCCCCCGCAGCGCCGCAGCGCATCCCGCTCACCTTGGCCAGCCGCGCTTGGTGGCGCCCACCACCTGGGCCCTGCTGGCTGGCGCGTGGCTGGTGGCCGGGCTCTTCATCGCCTTTGGCAGCACCTGGCTGGCGGCCCCGCTGGGCCCGGGTGTCGCGGCCGGCGCGTTCGGGCTGCTGTTCGCCACCATCCTCGCGGCATCCTTCGGGGTGGTGCACGAGGCCGACCACCTCGCGCAGCAGCTCGGGGAGCCCTATGGCACGCTGGTGCTCACGCTGTCCATCGTCTCCATCGAGGTGATCCTGATCGCGTCGGTGCTGCTCGGCCCGGGCGATTCATCGGCCATCGGCCGCGACTCCATCTTCGCGGTGATGATGATCATCATGAACCTGGTGATCGGCATCTGCCTGGTGGCCGGGTCGGCCCGCCACGGCGACCAGGAGTACAACGCCCAGGGCGCCACAGCCTACCTGGGCATGATCGCGCTGCTCACCGGCACGGCGCTGGTGCTGCCCAACCACCTGGGCGGGGCGGGGGCGTTTTCCACCCCCCAGGCGCTGGGCATGGCGGCCCTCACGGCCTGCCTGTACGCCGCCTTCCTGTGGCTGCAGATGCGCAGCCACCGGCGCTACTTCATCCAGCCACCGGCCGGCAGCATGGCGGTGCCGGCATCGGTGCAACGGACCAGGGGCGGCCAGACCGCAGCGATGCCTGGCCCGGCAGGGCGGCGGGCCATGGCCGTGCGCTCGGCCGTGCTGCTGGCGCTGGTCCTGCCCATCGTGCTGCTGGCGCACTACCTGGCCATCGTGACGGACTACGGCATCGCCGCCGCCGGGGCGCCTGCCGCCGTGGGCGGGGTGCTCATCGCCATCATCGTCTTCACGCCCGAATCCATCACCGCCGTGCGCGCCGCCATGGGCAACGAGATGCAGCGCGCCATCAACCTGTGCCTGGGCGCCTTTGTCTCCACCGTGGGCCTGACGGTGCCGGCCGTGCTGCTCATCGGCGTGGCCACGGGCCAGCGCATGGCCATGGGCCTGTCGGGCACGGAGGTGGTGCTGCTGGTGCTGACGGTCGCGCTCTCCATGCTCAGCTTCAATGGGCAGCGCACCTCGCCGATCCAGGGGCTGATGCACCTCACGCTGTTTGCCGTGTTCGGGCTGGTGCTTTTTCTTCCCTGAGCCGGGGGCCGGGATTTCCCGGAATGTCATTGCATCGACAGTCACGAACGGCGGCCATGCCTAGCATGCCGGCATGACCTGTTCACCCCTGCCCACGGCCGCACTCGACCCTCCCATCGCGCACCCTGATCGGTCGCCCCACGCGGCCCCCATCGCTGCCCAGCCGCTGCGCCAGGCAGTGGACTGGGCCATCGTCTCGCGGCGCAGCATCCGCGCCTTTCTGCCCACACCGGTGGGGCCGGGTGAGGTGCATGCCATCCTGGACGTGGCGCGCCATGCCGCCTCGGGCATGAACACCCAGCCCTGGCGCGTGCATGTGCTCACGGGCGCCGCCAAGGAACGGCTGAGCGCCGCCATCGCCGCCGTGGACAACGATGGGGATGCGGCGGCAGCCCTCACCGAGCCCTACCACTACTACCCGCTCGAATGGGTCTCGCCCTATGTGGACCGGCGCCGCAAGGTGGGCTGGGACCTGTATGGCCTGCTGGGCATCTCCAAAGGCGACAAGGCGCGCATGCACGCCCAGCACGGCCGCAACTACCGTTTCTTCGATGCGCCCGTGGGGCTGATCTTCACGGTGAACCGGGTGATGCAGGCCGGCAGCCTGATGGACTACGGCATGTTCTTGCAGAGCGTGATGGTGGCGGCCCGCGCGCGCGGGCTCGACACCTGCCCGCAGGTGGCGTTCACGAAGTTCCACCGGGTGATTGCCGCCGAGCTCGGCATCCCCTATACCGAGATGGTGGTCTGCGGCATGAGCCTGGGCCACGCCGATCCGGCGGGCATCGAGAACACGTTGGTGACGGAGCGCGAGAGTGTCGAGTCGTTCACCACCTACCACGCATGACCGCACCAAAAAATGGAGACAAGCATGAGCCACACCCCCCGCCGCAGCCCCTACCAGCATGGCCTTGAGCGCACCCCCGCCAACCACCTGCCGCTCACGCCGCTGGGCTTTCTGGACCGCAGCGCGCAGGTGCATCCCGATGGCATTGCCGTGGTGCACGCGGGCCGCACGCAGACCTGGGCACAGACACGCGAGCGCGCCTACCGCCTGGCAAGCGCGCTCGTACAGCGGGGTGTGCAGCGCGGCGACACCGTGGCCATCCTCGCGCCCAACACGCCGGCCATGCTGGAGGCGCACCTGGGCATCCCGCTGTGCGGTGCGGTCATCAATGCCATCAACTGCCGGCTCGATGCCGAGGGCATCGCCTTCATCCTGCAACACGGCGAGGCGCGCATCCTGTTGGTGGACAGCGAGTTCGCGGCGCTGGCCGCAAAGGCCGTCGCTGGCCTGGCCCAGCCGCCGCTGGTGGTCGCCATCCACGATGCGGGCCTGCCCGCGCAGCCGGCCTTCGGTGCAATCGACTACGAAGCCCTGCTGGCCGAGGGCGACCCGGCCTTCGAAGGCCTGTGGCCCGAGGATGAGTGGGACCCCATCGCGCTCAACTACACCTCGGGCACCACCGGCGACCCCAAGGGCGTGGTGCCCAGCCACCGGGGCGCCTACCTGATGAGCATGCTGCAGCTGACGGACTGGGCCATGCCGCGCAGCCCCGTCTACCTGTGGACGCTGCCCATGTTCCACGCCAACGGTTGGTGCTTCACCTGGGCCATCACGGCGGCGGCGGGCACGCACGTGTGCTTGCGCAAGGTCACGGCCAAGGCGATATTCGAAGCCATTGCCGAGCACGGGGTGGACCACTTCTGCGCTGCACCCACGGTGCTGGCCATGCTGGCGAATGCACCGGCACACGAGCGCATCGCGCTGCCGCGCGCGGTGCGCGTGCTCACCGCGGGTTCGCCGCCGCCCGCCGCCATTCTGCAGACCATTGCCGCCATGGGCTTCGACGTGGACCATGTGTACGGCATTACCGAAGTCTCGGGCACACCCGTGAGCTGCGTGCGCCAGCCGGGCTGGGCCGCCTTGCCCGAGGCCGGGCGCGCCCAGCTGCAGGCGCGCCAGGGCGTGCGCGCCGCCGCGCTGGAGCACCTGCGCGTGCTCGACCCCGACACGCTGCAGCCCGTGCCGGCCGATGGCGTGACGGCCGGCGAGATCATGCTGCGCGGCAACACGGTGATGAAGGGCTACCTCAAGAACCCCGGCGCCACGGCCAAGGCCTTTGCAGGCGGCTGGTTCCACACCGGCGACATCGCGGTGCTGCACCCCGACGGCTATGTGCAGATCACCGACCGCTCCAAGGACGTGATCATCTCGGGCGGCGAGAACATCTCCTCGGTGGAGGTCGAGGACGTGCTGCACCGCCACCCCGCCGTGCTGCTGGCCGCCGTGGTGGCCCAGCCCGACGAGCGCTGGGGCGAGGTGCCCTGCGCCTTCGTGGAGCTCAAGCCCGATGCCGTGGGCAGCGTGAGCGCCGAGGAGCTCATCGAGTTTTGCCGCAGCCATCTGGCGCGCTTCAAGTGCCCGCGCCAGGTCGTGTTCGAGGCGCTGCCCAAGACGGCCACCGGCAAGATCCAGAAGTTCCGCCTGCGCGAGATCGCGGGCAGCCGCGAGGCGATCACGCGGCTGGCGCAGGTTCAGACCGAGCCCGCAGGCTGAGCGTTCAGCCTTCCTGTGCGATGGCCTGGAGTACCTTCAGGTCGATCACCTCGATGGAGCCATAGCCCAGGCGGATCGCGCCCCGGTCCTGCAGCTCCTGCAGCGCCCGGTTGGCCACCTGGCGCGACACGCCCGACAGGCGCCCCAGCTCTTCCTGCGACAGCGTGATGCGCCGCGCGGTGTTGGGGAACAGTGCATCGTTGAACAGCCCCGACAGGCTGTAGGCCACCTGCGCCGTGGTGTCGCCCAGCCGGTCGGTCTGCACCTGCGCGACGTAGTGGGCCAGGCGCGCGTTGAGCTGCCCGATGAGCCACAGCGCAAACGGATGGCTCTCGTGCAGCAGCCGCAGGAACTCGCTGCGCGGCAGCAATGCCACCACGCTGTCGGTCAGCGCCGTCACCGCATAGGGCCGGGGCTCGTCCTTGAGCACCGAGCCCTCGCCGAACCAGGCGCCCGAGGGCACGCCCGCAAAGGTGCTGGTGCGGCCTTCGGCGGTGATGTTGTCCAGCTTGAGCATGCCCTCCATCACCCCCGCCCAGTGCGCCGTGGGCGTGCCGCGCGCAAACACCGCGCCGCCCGCGGGGTAGCTGCGCACCGTGATGGCCTTGCGCACGCGCGCGGCCTCCTCGGCGGTGAGGGCGGACACCCAGGGCGATTGGACGAGGAAGAGGTCGAGGGGGTCTGCGGTCATGGCGTCCATGGCATCGAAGGAGAGCGCCTGGATTGTGGCGGCGATCCTGCTCGGCTCCAATAGGGCAAAGCCTGTGTGCGACATCTGCCATGGTCGCGGCCATGCGCGCATGCATGCTGTTGCGCAGCGTGGAGACTCTTCTCAGGGGCCGCTGCGGGCCGAGGTCACGGCGGCGGTGCGGGAGGTGAGACGGCCCTGGGCGCAGGCGCAGGCACGGGCGAAGGGGGCGGCGATGGCGCAGGCGCAGGCGCAGGCGGTGGCACCATGGACTGCAGCATGGCCAGGGACAGCGTTTCGTACAGCGGCCGCGCCAGCATGCGGGAAACCAGGCTGGCGAGCATGGCCGCCGCCATCAGGCTGAGCACCATGGCGTGGCCGTCGACCATCTCCATGACGATGATGAAGGCCGTGAGCGGCGCCTGTGTGACGGCTGCGAGGAAGGCCGCCATGCCCATGGCGATGAGGGCGGGCGCTATGTCGCCGCCCAGCAGCAGCGACACGTTGTGGCCCACGCCCGCGCCGATGGACAGCGATGGGGCGAATATGCCACCCGGCACGCCCAGCCAGGCCGACAGCCAGGTGGCGACGAACTTGAGCGTGACGTAGAACGCCGGCATGTCGGCCTCGCCGGCCAGCATGTGCTTGACCGCTTCGGAGCCCGCGCCGAAGGTCGCGCCGCCGGTGGCCAGGCCGATCACCGCCACCACCAGCGCGCCGACCGCCGCGAAGCGGATCGGAAAGCGCGCGCGCAGCCGGCACATGCGCTCGGAGGTGCCGGTGAGCGAGGCGGCCAGCAGCTTGGCGAACAGGCCGCCCAGCACGCCGCAGGCCAGCGCCACGCACAGGCCGGGCAGCAGGGCGTCCCAGTCCAGGCGGGGCACCTGGATGCGGCCGAAGTAGCTCAGGTTGCCGAACGCCGATACCCCCATCAGCCCGGCCAGCACGATGGCCGTGATGATCACGCCGCTGCTGCGCGACTCCATCTTGCGCGACAGCTCTTCGATGGCGAACACCACGCCGGCCAGCGGTGCGTTGAACGCCGCCGCAATGCCCGCTGCGCCGCCCGCCACCAGCAGCGCATGCGCGGTGATGCCCGAGCGCGGGTCGAACCAGCGGCGCGCGTGGTGCATGACACCGGCCGCCACCTGCACCGAGGGGCCTTCGCGCCCGATGGACAGCCCCGCGAGGAAGCCCGCACTGGCCAGCAAGATCTTGGCGAACGAAAGCCACAGCGAGACGAAGCGCCCGCGCTTGCCTGTCTCCAGCGCCGGATCCAGTGCGGTGATGACCTGCGGTATGCCCGATCCCGCAGCCCCTGGCGCCCAGCGCCGCGTGGCCCACACCACCGCCGCCGTGACGGCCGGCATCCACAGCAGCACGGCCCAGCCACCCTGCCATTGGTAGATGTGCTGGAACAGCTCGAACGCCGCGTCGGCCAGCAGGGTGAAGGCCACCACGCACAGGCCTGCGGCACAGGCGTAGGCGAGCACGATGGAGCGGTCCAGCCAGCGCCGGCCGTCCTTCAGCTCCTCGCGCAGGTTGTCGAAGAAATTGGGCTCATGGTTCATGCGGGGCAGGCAGTGTGCGAAGCGGCAGGGCTCTGGGGCGTTGGCAAAACGGGGGCGGCGTGCAGGCCGGGCGGCAAGGTGTTGCATTGCGACTGCATCGCGCTGGGTGCAGTTCCCCGCTCGGGGCCACAACCCTGTCTGCATGCAAGAAGTCTACCAACCCGGTGGGTACCGTATTGCGTAAACAGGTGCTACTGGCACCTTCTGCTGCGCAGGCGGTGCCAGAATGGGCTTATCACCAGAATATATGAACGGGAGCCCCTCATGCCCAGCCTGCGCATCCAGCCGACGACCCTGAAGGCCGCGCTCTGCGCTGCGGTGGTGTGGCTGGTCCAGGGTTGCGCCACCCAGGCCGGCGACCCGCCCCGCGTGCAGGTCGTGTGCGCCGTGGATGCGGTGGCCGCCGAGTCGGTCGTGGACCTGCGCCTGCAGGGCGTGGTGCAGCAGCAGGTGAGCTTCAGGGACGACACCGGCCCGCAGGCGCGCAGCTATACCGGCGCGGCGCTGTGGCCGCTGCTGCAGGCCTGCGCGCTGCAGTCGGATGCGGCCACGGACCTCCATGGGCAGCGCGCGGCGGCGTTGCGCCGTTATGTCCTCGCCAGCGGGGCCGAGGGCTATAGCGCCGTGTTCTCGGTGGGCGAGCTGCACCCGGATTTTGGCAACAAGGCCAGCATCGTGGCCTATGCAGAGGCTGGGGCAGGCGATGCCGATGCCGCAGGGACAGCGCCATCGCTGCGCATCACCGCGCCGGGCGATGTGCAGGGCAGTCGCTACGTGGCCGGCCTCACGCGGCTGGAGGTGCGCTCGTCCGGCTCGGTGGGCGCGGGCAGCGGTGCGGCGCAGTCGCAGGCCGTGCAGGTGCTGGGCGCGGTGAAGAACACCCTGCGCCTTGATGAAGCGGCCCTGCGCGCGCTGCCGGCGGTCACGCAGGTGGTGGGCGGGCGCCGCTACACCGGCGTGGACCTGTGGGCGCTGCTGAGCGCCGTGGCCGGTATCGAGGCCGACAGCGCCAGCGGTGCCAACGTGCAGGGCATGTACCTGGTGGCCACCGGGGCGGATGGCTACCAGGCCCTGGTATCGCTGGCCGAGATGAGCCCCGAGCTGGGCAACCAGCGCGTGCTGATCGCCTACCGCCTGGACGACCAGCCCATGGCGCGCGGCATGGCACGGCTGGTGGTGGCGGGCGATGGCAAGGCCGGCCGCTCGGTGTCGGCGCTGGAGGCCATCGAGGTGTTTGCGGCTGCGCCTGCGGTGCCGTAGGCGGGCACGGCAGGGGGGCACCCGCGCGGGCGGCGCTTCGCTGCGGCTTGCCTTTGGGTTCCTTGGCGGGCAGGCAGGCATCGCTTGGATGCCAATCCACAAAAAATAGAGAGGTTATCGCATAACAAAGGGTTTTCCCTATAGTTTGCGCAAATGTTAACGTTAACATTCATACGTTGCAGCCTTTTGGCGTGATTTGAAGCGAGATTCTGCTCGGCTTCCACTCTGCCCAAGCCGGTCTGCAAGCTCGCTTGGCCTTGCCTGAATCCCGCGAAACAGGGCGCTGCGAGCCACTTGTACGACCTGTTGAAACGCCCTGACACCCACCAGCCCCGCTACCACCATGAACCCGCAAGAACTCAAATCCATCATGGGCTCCGGCCTGCTCTCGTTCCCCGTCACGGACTTCGATGCCCAGGGCGACTTCAACCCCAGGGGCTATGCCGCGCGCCTCGAATGGCTGGCCCCCTATGGCGCCACCGCCCTGTTCGCCGCCGGCGGCACAGGTGAGTATTTCTCGCTGTCGGGTGCCGAATACGGTCAGGTCGTCAAGACCGCTGTGGACACCTGCCGCGGCAAGGTGCCGATCATTGCCGGTGCCGGCGGCCCCACCCGCACCGCCATCGCCCACGCCCAGGAGGCCGAGCGCCTGGGTGCCCACGGCATCCTGCTGTTGCCCCACTACCTGACCGAAGCCGGCCAGGAGGGTTTGATCGAGCATGTGGCTGCGGTCTGCAACAGCGTGAAGTTCGGCGTCATCGTCTACAACCGCGACCGCACCAAGCTCACGGCCAATTCGCTGGCCATCCTGGCCGAGCGCTGCCCGAACCTGATCGGCTTCAAGGACGGCGTGGGCAACATCGAGACCATGTCCTCGATCTTCATGAAGATGGGTGACCGCTTCTCCTACCTGGGCGGCCTGCCCACGGCCGAGGTGTATGCAGCAGCGTACAAGGCGCTGGGCACGCCGGTGTACTCGTCGGCGGTGTTCAACTTCATCCCCAAGACGGCGATGGACTTCTACAAGGCCGTGGCGGCCGACGAAATGGCCACGCAGCACAGGCTGCTCAAGGACTTCTTCATGCCCTACCTGGACATCCGCAACAAGGTGGAAGGCTATGGGGTGAGCATCATCAAGGCGGGCGCCAAGCTGGTGGGCCACGATGCAGGGCCTGTGCGTGCGCCGCTGACGGACTTGAAGCCTGCCGAAATGGAGCAACTGAAAGCGCTGATCGACAAGCTCGGCCCGCAGTAAGAGCGGCTAACAAAACTCTTCTGGCGTCGTTGCCGCGTCTTGTCGTACTACTCGTACTGCCTACGACGCAGCGCCTAGCCAGAACCGCTTCGCTGAGTTTTGTTATCCGCTCTATGCGCAGCCTCCGCCCCACGCAAACCCCCAAGGCCCCGCAGAGGGCTACCGCAACGACAACACCACCACCTCCGGAGACATCCACCATGCTCGTCAAAAAACTGCTGCTGCTTGCCAGCGCCTGCACCCTGGCTTTTGCCGCAACGGCACAGACCACCCCCTGGCCCGAGAAGCCCGTGACCATCGTCGTGCCGTTCCCGGCCGGTGGCTCCACCGACATGGTGGCCCGCGCCATGGCCCTGCAAATGGGCGAGAAGCTGGGCCAGAGCTTCGTGGTGGACAACCGCCCCGGTGCCACGGGCACGCTGGGTGCCGGTGCGGTCAAGCGCGCCGCGCCCGATGGTTACACGCTGCTGGTGTCGTCCCTGGGCGCCTTCGTCGTGGCGCCGCACCTGCTCAAGAGCGTGCCGTACGACGCGCTCAAGGATTTCGACTACATCACCGTGCCCGTGCAGGCGCCCAACGTGCTGGTGGCCGCACCCAACCAGAAGGCCCGCACCGTCAAGGAGGTGATCGCCCAGCTCAAGGCCAACCCCGGCAAGGTGAGCTTTGCCAGCTCGGGCAACGGCTCGTCGGACCATCTCTCGGCCGAAGTCTTCTGGCAGCAAAGCGGCACCGAAGGCCTGCACATCCCCTACAAGGGCGGTGCCCCGGCCATCAACGACCTGCTGGGCGGGCAGGTGGAGTTCTCGTTCCAGAACGTGAACGCGGTGCTCGCGCACATCCGCGCCGGCAAGCTGCATGCCATTGCCGTCACCGGTGACAAGCGCAGCCCCGTGCTGCCCGACGTGCCCACCCTGGCCGAGGCCGGCGTGGCCGGTGCTGAGGTCTATTCGTGGCAGGGCATGGCCGCGCCCAAGGGCCTGCCCGCCGCCGTGAAGAAAAAGCTCTCGGACGCCGCCATCGCCGCCATGAACGACCCTGCGGTGAAGAAGCGCATGCTCGACCAGGGCCTGGAGATCGTGGCCAGCACGCCCGAAGCCTTCACCGCCTACCAGGCGCGCGAATTCGCACGCTGGAAGACCGTCATAGAAACCCGCAAGATCACTGCAGATTGAGCAACCCAGGGGGCGCCCCTGCGCGCCTCCTTACTGTCTTTTGACCACCATGACCTCCTCCATCCCCTCTGCCACCAGCACCCCCGTCGTCACCGAACTGCGCGTGGTGCCCGTGGCGGGCCACGACAGCATGCTCATGAACCTGAGCGGCGCGCACGGCCCCTTCTTCACGCGCAACCTGATCATCCTGCGCGACAGCGCGGGCAATACCGGGGTGGGCGAGGTGCCCGGCGGCGAGAAGATCCGCCAGACCATCGAGGACGCCCGCCCGCTGATCGTGGGCCGGCCCATCGGCCACCACAATGCCGTGCTCAACGCCATGCGCGCCCAGTTTGCCGACCGCGATGCGGGCGGGCGCGGCCTGCAGACCTTCGATCTGCGCATCACCATCCACGCCGTGACGGCGGTGGAGTCGGCCTTTCTGGACCTGCTGGGCCAGCACCTGAACGTGCCCGTGGCCGCGTTGCTGGGCGACGGCGTGCAGCGCGATGCGGTCCAGATGCTGGGCTACCTGTTCTACGTGGGCGACCGCGCCAGGACCGACCTGGCCTACCGCACCGAGCCCGGTGCCGACAACGACTGGTTTCGCCTGCGCAACGAGAAGGCCATGACCGCTGATGGCATCGTGCGCCTGGCCGAGGCGGCGTACGAGCGCTACGGCTTTGCCGACTTCAAGCTCAAGGGCGGCGTGCTGCGCGGCGAAGAAGAGGTCGAGGCCATCCGTGCGCTGCACGAACGCTTTCCCGAAGCACGCGTGACGCTCGACCCCAACGGCGGCTGGCTGCTGAAGGACGCCATCCGCATCACGCGCGACCTGCACGGCGTGATGGCCTATGCCGAAGACCCCTGCGGCGCCGAAGGCGTGTTCTCTGGCCGCGAGGTGATGGCCGAGTTCCGCCGCGCCACGGGCCTGCCCACCGCCACCAACATGGTCGCCACCGACTGGCGCGAAATGGCGCACAGCCTGGCCCTGCAGTCGGTGGACATCCCCCTGGCCGACCCGCACTTCTGGACCATGGCCGGATCGGTGCGCGTGGCCCAGATGTGCCAGGCCTTCGGCCTGACCTGGGGCTCGCATTCGAACAACCACTTCGACGTCTCGCTGGCCATGTTCACCCACGTGGGCGCCGCCGCCCCCGGCCGCGTCACGGCGATCGACACGCACTGGATCTGGCAGGACGGCGAGCGCCTGACCAAGGAGCCGTTCCAGATCAAGGACGGGTTCATAGCGCTGCCCAAGAAGCCCGGCCTGGGCGTGGAGCTGGACATGGACGAAGTGGAGCGTGCCCACCGCCTGTACCTGGAGCATGGCCTGGGCGCCCGCGACGACGCCATCGCCATGCAGTACCTGATCCCGGGGTGGAAGTTCAACAACAAGGCACCGTGCATGGTGCGGTGAGGGGGCTCTTGACTGTATCTCAAAAGAGATACAAAATTGGGCCAAAGGATCACACCATGGCCCGTTCCAGCATGCTCCACGTCCGCGTGGACGACGACATCAAGGCGCAAGCCGGCGAGGCACTGGCAGCCATGGGGTTGTCGGTGTCGGATGCCGTGCGCATTCTGCTCAAACGCGTGGTCAATGACCAGGCCTTTCCGCTGGAACTCAAGGTGCCCAACGGCGAGACCCGGGCGGCCATGGAAGAGGCCCGCGCAATGGCCAAGAGCCGTGCCGCGCGTTTCGATTCCGCCAGCGCCCTGATCGATGACCTCGAAAAAGCCCGCCAGCAGTAAGCGGGCGTCCCCACCCAGGGCGTGCGACTACACCAAGGCTTTTCTCAAGGACTGGGAACGTCTTTCCCGATCCGGCCGATACGACCTTGCGCGCCTGAAAGAGGCCATGCTATTGCTGGTGGCCAACGACGCTCCTTTGGGCGCGGAGTGGCTGGACCATCCGCTCAAAGGCAACTGGGCAGACCACCGCGAGTGCCATATCGGCGGGGACTTCCTGCTGATCTACCAAGTGGACGGCAACGCCATCATCTTCGTGCGGACGGGTACGCATTCCGAACTGTTCGAGGAATGATCCACGGGGCTATCGTGTACCGTGCCCCGCAAACCCCAGCGCCGCCGACAGCGCCCGCGCTTCCTCCTGCACCAGCGCGGCATAGTCTTTCACCAGCGCTTCGCTGAGCCGGGCGCTCGGGCCGAACAGGCCGAGCGAACCGACCACACGGCCGCTGCTCTCGAAGAAAGGGGCGGCGATGGCGACCGCGCCCTGGATCAGTTCGTCGCGGCTGGTGGCATGGCCGTCGCTGCGCACTTGCTGGAGCTGACCGGTGACCCGCTTCGCATCTGCCGCGCTGGTCGCGCCATACGCCGGCAGGTCGCGTGCGTCGACATTCAGCCAGGCCAGGATGGAGCGGCCGCTGGCGCCGCGCACCAGCTTCTCGCGGTAGCCCACGCCGCGGCGAAAGCTCAGCGGCTGGGTGCTGGGCAGCTCGGCCACGCAGACGCGGTCCACGCCCTCTTGCACGTGCAGCGACACGGTCTCGCGCGTGGTCTCCCACAGCCGGCGCATCATGGGCTGGGCCACGGTCTCGTAGCTGGTGCCGGCCGACCAGGCATGCGCCAGTTGCGCCACGGCAGGGCCCAGGCGAAAGCGCTGGGGCTCGCCCTGCGAGCTGAGAAAGCCCTTGGCGTCCAGCGTGTCGAGCAGGCGGTACAGGGTGGGGCGGCTCAGGTCCACGCGCTTGAGCAGCTCGGCCACCAGCAGGCCATCGTCGCCGGGCTTGAAGGCCAACAGAATGTCCAGCGCGCGCTGCACGGCACGCACGCCGCCCTCGGATTTGTCGGTGTCGGCAGTGGCATCGGCTGTCGACGCAGTGGGTATTTTCATGGTGCTACTGTAGCGTGAATTGTCCATCTGACGGACTCGATTCCGGGGCGATTTTCCTCAAGAAGCTTCGAGTTCACGCAGGCACTGCAGGGCCATGTCCATGGCGGCGCTGCGCGAGGTGTCGCGGCGCCAGTACATCATCACCGGCGGGGCTGCGCTGAAGCGGATGGGCAGCCTTTTCAGCGCCCCCATGCGCTCGTACTGTGCGATGGAGCGCTCTGAGGCGATGGTCACCATGTCGCTGGCGGTCAGCATCGAGAAGCTGGCGAACACCGAGTTCGACTGCAGCGCATCGGCCGGCAGGCTGCGGTTGGCCAGGCGCAGCTCTTCGTTGAGCAGGGTGCGCACCGGCGTGTCGGGGCTGAACACCACCCAGCGGTAGCGGTACAGGTCGTCCCAGTCCATGGACTTGAGGCGGTGCAGCGGGTGGCCCTTGCGCGCCACGAAGTGCAGAGGCTCGTCATAGAGCTCTTCCGATTCGACCTGCGCCGTCAGGTACTGCGGCTGGTAGCGGCCCACGGCAATGTCGAGCTCGCGCCGGCCCAGCATTTCCATCAGCCGGTCCATCGTGCCTTCGAAGATGTCCACGCGGGCGCGCGGCATGGCCTGCAGCAGGGCCAGCACCGCCGCCGGCACGGTGCTGGCAATCGTCGCCCCCGATCCGCCGATGGCCACGTAGCCGGTGCTGCCGGCCACCAGCAGCGCCATTTCGTCACGCGCCCGGTCCAGGTCGACGCCGATGCGCCGGGCGTGCTCGATCAGTGCCTCGCAGTAGTGCGTGGGCCGAAGGCCCCGCGCGTGCCGCTCGAACAGCACCACGCCGATGTCGGCCTCCAGGTCCTTGAGCCATTTGGACAGCGCGGGCTGCGTCATGTGCAGCAGCTCGGCCGAGCGGCTCACATTCTGTGTCTCGGCCAGGCTGACCAGCAGCTGCAGGTGGCGCAGGCGGATGCGTTGTGTCCAGTCCATGAGGTATGTCCTGTTTTGTATAGCTAAGTCATTTTATTCATTGGATTGTTGATGGCTTGCCGCCAATACTGCGCAACTGAACGACAACCAGGAGACACGACTCATGACGAAGGTGGCGCAGCATTACATCGACGGGGCCTGGGTGCCCGCACGCGGAGCCATCGGCACCACGCTGAACCCCGCCACGGGCGAGCCGGCCGGGGAGTTCGTGGAGGGCACGGCCGCAGACGCGCAGGCCGCCATCGCCGCCGCCGATCGCGCATTCCATGCCACGGCCTGGAAGCACGATGCCCGGCTGCGCTCCGAGGTGCTGCTGTCTGCCGCCAGCCGGCTCGAAGAGCGCCGCGAGCAGGTGGCCCACCTGCTGGTGGCCCAGAACGGCAAGCTGCTGCGCGAGGCCCTGGGCGAGGTGGGCGCTGCCATTTCCGAGCTGCGCTACTACGCCGGCCTGGCGCGCAACCTGTTCGGGCGGGTGGTCGAGATCGAGCCGGGCTGCTTCAGCACGCTGCACCGCGAGGCGGCCGGCGTGGCGGTGATCATCGTGCCCTGGAACGCACCGGTGACCTTGCTCGTGCGCTCGCTGGGCCCCGCGCTGGCGGCCGGCTGCACCGTGGTCGTCAAGCCCGCGCACCAGACCGCGCTGGTGAGCAACCTGGTGCTGGAGACGGTGCTGTGCGACCCGCGCGTGCCGGCCGGCGTGGTCAACACCGTCACCGAGTCCGGCGCCGAGGTGGCGCGCGCGCTGTGCGAGTCGCCCGACGTGGGTGTGATCAGCTTCACCGGCTCCACCGCCGTGGGCAAGGCCATCGCACGGGCCACGGCGGGTAATCTCACGCGCCTGTCGCTGGAGCTGGGTGGCAAGGCCGCTGGCTTGGTCTTTGGCGACTGCGACATCGCCGCCACCCTGCGCGGCATGCTGGCGGGCGGGCTGATCCTGTCGGGTCAGCAGTGCACGGCGCTGGCCCGGGTGATGGTGCACGAATCGGTCTACGACCGCTTTGCGGCCGAACTCTCCGAGGCCATGCGCCGCGTGCAGCCCGGCCCAGGCATGGACCCCGCATCCGGCATGGGGCCGTTGATCGACGTGGCCAACCGCGAGCGCATCCGCGCGCTGGTGGAGGGCGCGCCAGGCGCCTCGGGCAAGGTGCTGGTGCACGGTGAGGTGCCGGGCGGTGCGCTGGCCCGAGGCGCTTTCATCGCCCCCAGCCTGATCGCCGTGGACGACCTGGCCAGCCCGCTGGTGCAGAACGAATTGTTCGGCCCGGTGATGGTGATCGAGCGCTTCAAGGACGAGGACGATGCCGTCATGCGCGCCAACGCCACGCGCTATGGCCTGGCGGCCAGCGTCTGGACGGGCGACGCGGGCAAGGCCCGGCGCGTCGCCAGCCGGCTGCGCTCGGGCAGCGTCTGGATCAACGCGCACAACAAGCTCTTTGCCGAGATCGAGACCGGCGGCGAGCGCGACAGCGGCTACGGCCGGCTGCATGGCGTGGAGGGCATGAACGACTTCCTGGTGACCAAGCATGTCTACCAGAGCCACATTGCGTGACCCCGCAGCAGAAAGCGACCCGATGAATTCATCCCCAATTACGACCGAGGCCCTGCAGGGACTGGCCCTGCCCACCGTGCGCGACACCTTCTACCAGCTGATGCGCGAGGTGGGCTGCACGAAGATCTTCGGCAACCCCGGCTCCACCGAGCTGCCGATGGTGCGCAACTTTCCCGACGATTTCGAGTACGTGCTGGGCCTGCAGGAGGCCTCGGTGGTCGGCATGGCCGACGGATACGCGCAGGCCAGCGGCAACGCCGCGTTCGTGAACCTGCACTCGGCTGCCGGCGTGGGCAACGCCATGGGCAACATCTACACTGCCTTCAAGAACCAGACGCCGCTGGTCATCATCGCGGGCCAGCAGTCGCGCTCGATCCAGCCCTTCGACCCGTATCTGAACTCGCGCCGCGCGGCCGAGCTGCCCCAGCCCTACGTGAAGTGGAGCATCGAACCCGCGCGTGCGGAGGACGTGCCCGCAGCCATCCGCAAGGCCTACCACATCGCCATGCAGCAGCCACGCGGCCCCGTGCTGGTGTCGGTGCCCTCCGACGACTGGGACAGGGGCTGCCAGCCGCTGATGGCGGCGCAAGTCAGCCAGGTGGTGGCGCCCGACCCGGCGCAGATCCAGCGGCTGCGCACGCTGATCGGCAGAAGCCGGCGCGTCGCCCTGGTGGTGGGCGCGGCCATTGATCGGGAGTCGGCCTGGCCCGAAGCAGTGCAGCTGGCAGAGGCTTGCCAGGCTGCCGTCTTCGCGGCGCCCATGTCCTCGCGCGCCTCCTTCCCCGAGACACATCCCCACTTCCAGGGCTTCCTGCCCGCCTCGGCGGCGGCCATCCGTGAGCAACTGCACGGCCATGACCTGGTTCTGGTGGTGGGCGGGCCTGCGTTTACCTACCATGTGGAGCGCGATGCCGAAGGCTCGCACCTGCCCGAGGGCGCCATGCTGGCGGTGCTGACCGACGACGCCGAGGCCGCCGCCTCCGTGCCCCAGGGCATTGCGGTGCAGGGCAGCGTGCGACTGGGGCTGCAGGCTCTGCTGCAGGGCCTGGGCGAGCGGCTCGCGGCCGACGTGCCGCGCCGGCCCCGGCCCGCGCTGGCCGAGGGCACCAGCCCCACCAGCGTGGCCTACGTGCTGCAGACCCTGTCGCGGCTGCGTGATGCGCGCGACATCATCGTCGAGGAGGCGCCGACGGCCCGCGTGGTGATGCACCAGTACCTGCCCATCACCGAGCCCGGCACCTTCTACACCATGGCCAGCGGCGGGCTGGGCTACGGCATGCCGGCGGCCGTGGGCATCGCCATGGCGCGGCGCGACCGGCGTGTCATCTGCGTGATTGGCGACGGCTCCAGCATGTACAGCATCCAGAGCCTGTGGACGGCTGCCCAGCAGGGCGCCAACGTGGTCTTCGTGGTGCTCAACAACCGCCGCTATGCGGCGCTCAAGCGCTTTGCCGGCGTGCTCGGCTTCGCGCCGAGTGAAAAACTGGTCGGCATCGACATCCCCGGCATCGATTTCAGCGGCCTGGCCACGTCGCAGGGCTGCTTTGGCGAGAAGGTGGACCGCTGGGAGCAGGTCGAGCCAGCGCTTGCACAGGCCCTGCAGCGCCAGGGCCCCAGCGTCATCGACGTGGAAGTGGCCTGATGGCAGGCCGCATGCCACGATAGGTGGGACTCCACCGGACATTCCCCAAACAAGCATAAAAAGGAGACACATGACGCACGCAACCACCGGGCTCGGCCGAGCCACCCAGACCCTCCTGGCACTCACCTGCCTGGCCACTTCCATGGGCGCCTCCATGGGCGCCACCGCGGCGCAGTGGCCCGACAAGCCCATCACCATCATCGTGGGCTATGCGCCCGGGGGCGCCAACGACGTGATCGCGCGCTTCCTGGCCGAAAAGCTGCAGCCTGTGCTCAAGCAGACGGTCATCGTGGAGAACCGCGCCGGGGTCGCCTCCATCATCGGTGCCCAGGCCGTGGCGCGCGCCAAGCCCGATGGCTACACCCTGCTCATGGGCGCCAGCGGCCCCATGGTGTTCAACCACGCGCTGTATGCGAAGCTGCCCTACAAGCCCACGGACTTCGCGCCCATCTCGCTGACCGGCACCTTCCCCCTGGTGCTGATCGCCAACAAGGACGACCCGGCGCGCAACGTCAAGGAACTGGTGGAGGCCTCGATCCGCAACCCCGAGCGCTCCAACTACGGGGCCAGCGCGGCGTCGTTCCAGCTGATCACCGAGCTGTTCAACGAGGCCACGGGGGCGAAGTTCTCGCACATCGGCTACAAGGGCAGCATGGAGTCGGTGACGGCGGTGATGTCCAAGACGGTGTCCATGACCATCATCGACGCAGGCCCGGCGGCCACGGGCATCAACAGCGGCAAGGCCAAGCCCCTGGCGGTGACCTCCGCCGAGCGCATGAAGCAGTACCCCGACGTGCCGACGATGAAGGAACTGGGCATCGACGCCACCATCACGCTCTGGAGCGGCCTGTTCGCGCCGGCCAACACGCCGCCCGAGATCGTCAAGCGCCTGCATGCGGAGGTGGAGCGCATCGCGGCCACGCCGGAGGCCAGGCAGCGGCTGGAGGCCCTGGGGGTGACGCCCGTTGCTTCCAGCAGCCCGGCGCAGTTCTCCGAGCAGATCGACGGCGAGATCGTGCGCTGGAAAGAGGCCGCCCGGCGCAGCGGCGTGAAGGCCGATTGAAAGGCCAAGCGATGCCCGCCACCACCCAACCATCCACCCCCGAGGTGCTGCTGCAGGTCACCGGCACAGGCCTGAACTGGCCCACCCCGCCCGTCTTCACCAGCCAGGAGGACGAGCGGCTGCACCTCAAGCGGCGCCTGGCCGCAGGCTTTCGCATCTTCGCGATGCATGGCTTCGACGCGGGCATCGCGGGCCACATCAGTGCGCGCGACCCGATCCTCACGGACCACTTCTGGGTCAACCCCCTGGGCCTGCACTTCAGCCGCATCAAGGTGTCCGACCTGGTGCTCATCGACCACGACGGGCGTATCGTGCAGGGCAAGCACCCGGTGAATGCGGCGGCGTTCTCCATCCACTCGCGCATCCACTGCGCGCGGCCCGATGTGGTGGCGGCAGCGCACTCGCATTCGCGCTACGGTACGGCCTTTGCCTCGCTGGGCCGGCCGCTGCCGCCCATCACGCAGGAGGCCTGCGCGTTCTACGGCGACCATGCCGTCATGCAGGCCTATGGCGGCATTGCCAGCGAGCTGTCCGAAGGCGACCTCATCGCCCAGAGCCTGGGCCAGGGCAAGGCCGTGATCTGCCGCAGCCACGCGCACTTCACCGTGGGCCATTCGGTGGACGAGGCGGTCTTCTGGTTTTTGCGCATGGAGCGCGCCTTCGAGCAGTACCTGCTGGCCTGCGCGGTGGGTTCGCCCGTGGAGATCGACGCGGCCACGGCCGCCGCCACGGCGCGCCAGGTCGGCTCGCACCGCGCGGGTTGGTTCGCCATGCAGCCGCTGATGGACAAGGTGATTGCCGAGCAGCCAGAACTGCTGGATTGACGCTTGCCAACAAGGAACGCCGGCCGTTGCATTGCGCAACGGCCGGCGTTTGCATGGGTGGCGGTGTTCAGCAGTCGAGCACGAGGACTCCCGACTTGCAGCCCGAGACGCAGACCATCATCGACCGATTGGCCGCCTGCTCCTGTTTGCTCAGGATCAGGTCGCGGTGGTCCACATCGCCCGAGATGACCTTGACCTCGCAGGCGCCGCACACCCCCTCGCGGCAGCTGTACTCGGGGTTCATGCCGGCGTCGATCAGTGCGTCCAGCAGCGCGATGCCGGGCGCCACGTGCACGGTCTTGCCGGACTTGCGCAGCTCCACGGCATAGCCGTCCTGGGGCGTCTGGGGCGCGGCCAGCGGCGCGGCGGCAAAGCGCTCCAGGTGCACATGGGCCAGGCCCAGCTGTTCGCAGGCCTGCTCATAGGCATCCAGCAGGGGCAGGGGGCCGCAGCAGTAGAAGTGCGTGCCAGCGGGGTGGCCGGCCAGCAGGTGGGGCAGGTCGGCGCGCGTGCCGCGCTCGTCCTTGAAATGCCAGTCCACCGTGAGCCGGCCTTGGGAGGCGGCGGCGAGCGACTCGATCTCGGCCACGAAGGCCGCGCTCTGGCGGCTGCCCGCGCAGTAGATGAGGTGGGCCGGGCGCCCGAGCGCTGCCAGCCGCTGCTGCATGGCGTAGATGGGCGTGATGCCGATCCCGCCGGCCACTAGCACGCTGTAGGGCGCGGCTTCGTCGAGCGCGAAGTGGTTGCGCGGCCCGCCGATGGCGATCTGTCGGCCCACGCGCAGAGATTCGTGCACGAAGCGCGAGCCCCCGCGGCTGGCCTTGTCCAGCGCCACGGCCACCACGTAGCGGTGGCTTTCGCCGGGGTTGGTCAGCGAGTAGCTGCGCGTGAGGCCATCGGCCAGGTGCAGGTCGATGTGGGCACCGGCTTCGACCGCCTGCGCGAAGGCCGTGGCCGGCGCCAGCGGGCGCAGCTCCACGCTGACGGTGCCCGCCGCCTCGTACCGCAGCTGCTGAACGAATGCCTGAAGGGAGCTGGAGGACATGGCGCTCTCACATGATGTGCAGGCCACCGTCCACCATCAGCGTGGTGCCGGTGATGAACGAGGCTTCGCCGGATGCGAGCCAGAGGATGGGCCAGGCGATCTCTTCGGGCGATGCCCAGCGGCCGATCAGCGAGGTGTCCTTGCGCTCCACCTTGAGCTGCTCGACGCTCTTGCCCGCCCCCTGCGCGCGGCCGACGTGGAAGTCGGTCAGCGTGGAGCCGGGGCACACCGCGTTGGCGCGCACGCCGTGCGGGGCTTCCTCGAAGGCCAGGCTGCGCGTGTACGCCAGCTGGGCGGCCTTGGTCGCGTCGTACAGCGCCATGCCCTTGCGGCCCGTAACGGCGTAGCAGGATGACACGTTGACGATGCTGCCTATGCCCGCCTTGCGCAACGCCGGCAGGGCCGCGCGGCAGTAGTTCGACATGCCCACCAGGTTCACGCCCACCATGGCATGCCATTCGGCGGCAGTGGCGTCCGCAGCGGCGCTGTAGTTGCGCATGGCCGCGTTGTTCACCAGGATGTCGAGACCACCCCACAGCGTGGCGCACTGCTGCACGGCGGCCAGGGCGGCTGCCTCGTCGGCCACGTCGGCCGTGGCGCAGGCCAGGCGTGCGCCGGGCAGGGCCTCTTCGATGGCCGTTCGTGTGCGTTCGAGCGCCTCGCCGTTGGCGTCCACCAGCAGCACGGCGGCGCCTTCGCGGCAAAAGAGATGGGCGGCTGCGGCGCCGATGCCCGCGCCCGCACCAGTGATCAGGGCGGTGCGCCCTGCGAGTCGGAGTTCGTTGCGCATCGTCTTAGTCTGCTTTCGCGCCAGTGGCTTTGATGACCTTGCCCCAGCGCGTGATCTCGGTGGCGATCCAGTCGCTGAACTGTTTGGGCGTGCTGGCGACGACCTCGAACTCCATCTCCTGCAGGCGCTTGGTGATGTCGGGCGAGTTCAGTATGCGCACCATCGCCTGGTGGTAGCTGTTGACGATGGCCGGCGGCGTGTTTGCCGGCGCGAGCAGGCCGATCCACGACGTGGCCTCGAAATCCTTCAGGCCCGACTCGGCCAGCGTGGGGACGTCCGGCGTGCTCGGAAAGCGCTTGGGACCGGTGGAAGCCAGCAGCTTCAGGCGCCCCTCCTTGACGAAACCCTGCACATTGCCCGGCACGAAGAAGCCGGCCTGGATATTGCCCGCGATAAGGTCCGTGATGGCCGGGCCTGCGCCGCGGTAGGGCACGTGCGTCATCTGGAAGCCAGCGGCCGACTTCATCATCTCCATGGTCAGGTGCGAGGCGCTGCCCATGGCGACCGAGCCGTAGGCGTACTTCTTCGGGTCGGCCTTGGCCTTGGCGATGAAGTCCCGCACGTCGGTGATGCCGGTGTCCGGGTTCACCACCAGATACTGCGGCGACTTCACGGCCAGTGTGATGGGCGCCAGGTCCTTCTGCGGGTCATAGGGCATCTTGTCGAACAGCGTGGCGTTGATGGCCAGCGGCCCGTTGTAGCCGATCAGCAGGGTGTGGCCGTCCGGGGCCGCACGGCTCACTTCGGCGGCGCCGATGTTGCCGCCCGCGCCCGGCTTGTTCTCGACGAAGAAGGGCTGGCCCATCGCCTCCTGCAGCTTGGGCGCAATCATGCGCGCCAGCACGTCGTTGGTGCTGCCGGTGATGGGCACGACGATGCGCACCGGCTTGGTCGGGCGCCAGTCGGTGGCTGCGGCGGCCTGGGCCCAGGCAGAAGGGGCCGCGCAGGCCAGTAGCGCCAGGGTGGCGGCGAGTTTCATGGGGTTTTGCATCGCTGTCTCCGTTGTTGTCTATCGTGCGGGCGCCCCGCTGGGGCGCTTGGGTCAGAGGCTGAAGACCGGCTTCTTCGTGGCGTCGGCCAGTTCCTCGCGAGCCCAGGCCACGGGGTCCTGGTCCTTGGGCAGCAGCACGCCGGCAGGGCGCACGTGTTGTTCGCGGGCATCCAGGGCTGGGGGCGTCTGGCCCTGCTCCAGGCCGAGGGCCGCCTCGTGCAGCATGCGCCGGGCCATGACGATGGCCTTGTCGGTGGGCAGCAGCTTCTCGGCCTCGTGGTCCTGGATGGAACCCATGCTCTCCTGCAGCGAGTAGTCCTGCGCCGAGAATCCGAAGATGCCGCTGTAGGAGCGGTCCTCGCGCTGGGCCACGCGGTCCATGCCGTAGTCGTTGTCGCGGTTGGCCTTGGGGACGAAGCTGCCCGGCGCCTCGTACTCGACGTGGATGCCCTTGCCTTCCTCCATCGCAGTGCGCTCCTCGGCGGTGAGCGGGTGGGCAGGCTGCCAGTTGATGCTCCAGGCCCAGCAGCTGTGGTCGTCGATGGGCACCCACACATGGCCGCCCAGCGCGTGCTCGCCGAACGGCGCGATCAGCGTGAACCAGGGGAAGAGGTACTGCGTGATGCGCCAGTAGTACGAATCGGCCTCGCCGTTGCGCCGCCCGAACAGGCTCAGCCCGAAGGGGGTCTGCTCGATCTCGAACTTCACGTTGCCATCGGCCTTGATGTAGTCGAGCGCCTTCACGCCCTGGTGCATGGGGTCGGTGTCCACCTCGAAGCGGTGCACGTACGAGACGTGGGCCGTGTCGATGCCGCCTTCCATGGCCTGCAGCCAGTTGCTGTACTGCAGGCGCTTGGAGACGAACACATGCTCGGGCGGCAGGGTGCACCACTCCAGCTCGGGCGGCGCGGGCTGCAGGTCCGCCGGGCCCATGTAGGCCCAGACGATGCCGCCACGCTCCACACAGGGGTAGCCCTTGATGTGCATGCGCGAGCAGGCCTGGGGCGAGGAGGGCACGTCCACGCACTGGCCCTTGCCGTCGAACTTGACGCCGTGGTACGCGCAGCGGATGCCGTTCTCTTCGTTGCGCCCGAAGTAGAGCGACACGCCCCGGTGCGAGCAGAACTCGCCGATCAGGCAGGCCTGGCCGTCGGTGTTGCGAAAGGCGAGCAGCTTTTCGCCCAGCAGCTGCACGCGCACCTGCGGGCCATCGGGCTCGGGTATTTCGGCGCACGCCAGCGCGGGCACCCAGTAGCGGCGCATCAGGTTACCCATGCGCGTGCCGGGGGCTACGCGGGTGAGCGTTTCAGACATTTCCTTGTTCACAGTCGTCTCCGTGGGGTCGGTGGGTTGGAATAGATTGTTCGCGTGGTGAGATTTGTGTCCATTTTATGGATGATTTGATCTGTGTCAAATTTTTGGATAAGTGTCCATCAGGCGGATAGGCTCCTGCAGAGCTCCCTGCATGGCCGAAGGTGGGGTGTGGGGGAGCCGGCAGTGCTTTGCCCAGGGCATGGCGCGCTCTCCGGGCGACAAGGCCGCCGGTGCATGCCCTGTGCTCCGAAGGGCTTCGGCTTCAGTGCCTGCAGCCGTTTGCTTCGTTCGCAGGCTGGAGGCCTGGCGCGCCCAGCGGGCTACGCAAACGGGTAGGGCCCCTCGAAGCGCCCGATGTGGCTCAGGTGGCTGACCATGCCGCGCACCGGGTCCCACAGGTGCAGCAGGCAGCCCGCCGGGCCGACGACCGAGGCAGGTGCCGCATCCGGGCGCAGCTGCAGGCAGATCTCGGTGGTGGTGCTGGGCGCGGTGCACACCACCGTGCCGGCCCAGCGCCGCAGCATGCTGCGGTGCACATGGCCGCACAGCACGCGCTCCACCTGCGGATGGGCGCGCACCACCGCTTCAAGGCCGTCGGCGTCCATGCAGCGATAGGTATCCATGTAAGGGATGCCGCTCATGAAGGGCGGGTGGTGCAGCATGAGCAAGGTGGGCTTGTCGCGTGCTTCCGACAGGGTGGCGTCGAGCCATGCCAGTGCCGCCGCGTCCACCCGGCCATGGTGCCGCCCGGGGACGCACGAGTCCACCGCGATGATGCGCACGGGGTAGTCGTCCACGCAGAAATGCAGCGCCCCTGCGCGGGCCAGGTACGCCTGGTCGTGGAAGGCCGCTCGGAAGGCCTCGCGCTCGTCGTGGTTGCCGGCCATTGCCAGCCAGGGGATGGTGGTCGCGGCCAGCAGACGCCGCACTTCCTGGTACTCCGCAGGCCGGCCATGGTCCACCAGGTCGCCGGTCAGCACGATCAGGTCGGGCCGGCGGTCCAGCGCATGCAGGTGGGCCAGGGCATCAGCGAACAGGCGGTTGGAGTCCACCACGCCCTGGTAGAGCACGCCGGCTTCGCGCACATGGGGGTCTGAAAGCTGGGCGATGAGCATGTGGAAGATCGTGGCTGGTGCGGATGCGCTGGAGTGGCTGGCGTTGCACCCATGTGCCGGTGTGTCCGTATTGCGGAGTATGGGGAATGGACGCGTGCTGCTGAATACGGCCTAAGGCGTACGGAACATGGTGGCCCGCCGGTGTGCACCTTGGTACAACGCATACCGCGCGGATGGACAAGCGATGCTTGTCAAACCGGCAAGGGTAGGAGATAGTAGTGTCAGTGGAGTGCCTATAAATAAAGGGAGCGGGTGATGCCAGAACCATTGGGAGAAGCGTTGCGCCCACTGATACTTGCCGTCGATGATTCTTCCGATAATCTGTGGGTACTGTCCGGCCTGCTCAAGGACCAGTACCGCGTGAAGCTGGCAGGCTCGGGCGAAAAGGCCTTGCAGATTGCGCGCAGCACGCCCCCGCCCGACCTGATCCTGCTGGACGTGATGATGCCCGGCATGTCGGGCCACGAGGTGTGCCGCCAGCTCAAGAAGGCGCCCGCCACGCGCGACATTCCCATCATCTTCCTGACCGCCATGACGGGGACGGAGGACGAGAAAGTGGGGCTGGCGCTGGGCGCGGCCGATTTCATCACCAAGCCCATCAACCCGCCCATCGTGCTGGCGCGCGTGGCCACGCAGTTGCAGGCCAAGGCGGGCGCCGACTTCCTGCGCGACCAGAACCAGTTCCTGCAGACCGAGGTGCAAAAACGCACGCGCGAACTGGCTGCCATCCAGGACGTGACCATCCTGGCCATGGCCTCCCTGGCCGAAACCCGCGACAACGAGACCGGCAACCACATCCGCCGCACGCAGCACTACGTGCGGGCACTGGCCACGGCGCTGAAAGACCACCCCCGCTTCAGCGCGGCGCTGAGCGACCACGTGATCGACATGCTGTACAAGTCTGCGCCCCTGCACGACATCGGCAAGGTAGGCATCCCGGACCGGATTCTGCTCAAGCCCGGGCGCTTCGAGCCGCACGAGTTCGAGGTGATGAAGACGCACACGACCCTGGGCCGTGACGCGATACAGCACGCCGAGGACCAGCTGGGCATGCCGGTGGAGTTTTTGCAGTACGCCAAGGAGATCGCCTACGGCCACCAGGAGAAGTGGGACGGCAGCGGCTATCCGCAGGGCCTGGCGGGCGAGGCGATTCCGCTGTCGGCGCGCATCATGGCCGTGGCCGACGTTTACGACGCACTGATCAGCCGCCGTGTCTACAAGGAAGGCATGCCGCACGCAAAGGCGGTGGACATCATGCGCGAGGGCCGGGGTTCGCATTTCGACCCGGACATCCTGGACGCCTTCCTCGGCATGCTCGACGAGTTCCAGCGCATTGCGCAGAAGTTTGCCGACAGCGATGCGGACATGGCCGAGAAGGCCCGGCACCTGGAGCTGGCGACGACGCCGGCCAGCCCACCCACGCCCTGAGCATGGCCTGGTCCGTGCTCCATCCATGACAGCCACCGGCGGCCGGTCGCCGGGCCAGACTCCGCGCTGGTGCAGAGAGGAATGCGTTTCATGAATGCGCTTGTGCAGCACTACCACCGGTCTTCGCTGACCGCGAAGCTGGCATTTGCCTTCTTCGTCATCCTCGTCATGACCGCCGTGCTCAGCGTGCTGGGCATGCAGACGGTGGCCCGCGTCAATAACGACATCCAGGCCATGTACGAAAAGGACCTGCAGGGCATCTCCAACGCCCGCGCGATCCAGTTCCACTATGCCAGCATGGGCCGCTACCTGCGCAACGCCCTGCTCACCACGGAGGCGGCCGACCGGGCGCAGGCCCTGGAGAAGCTGGACCAATCGCACCGGGACATCTTGCGCGAGCTTGGCGAGCTGCGCGGGCGCATCATCCGCGAAGACAACACGCGCAACCTGCTGACCTTCGAGCAGAACTATGCGGTGTACCGCAAGAGCATCGAGCAGTTGCTGGAGCTTGCCAACCAAGGGCAACTGGAGGAGGCGCGAAGGCGGGCCGCCAGCCGCGAGTTCGGGGTGGTGGGCGACACCGTGGCGCAGTCGATGGAAGCCGTGGCTGCGACCAAAGAGGATGGAGCCCGCTCCACGCTCAGGTCGGTGCAGGAGCAGGCACAGCAGACGCGGCTGAACGGCGGCGTGCTGCTTGCCGGGGGGGCGCTGTTCAGCGTGCTCTTTGCATGGTTGATCGCTCGGTCCATCCGCGTGCCGGCCTTCGAGCTGCGCACGGCGGTGGAGCGCATTGCCGACGGTGACCTGCTGCAGGAGGTGCCCCATACCACGCACCGCAGCGACCTGGGCGCACTGGCGCGCGCCGTGGCCGTGCTGCAGCAGGGGGCCCGCGAGCTGGAGGTAGAGCGGTGGGTGAAGACGCACACGGCGTCCGTCTCGGCCGAATTGCAGTCGACCCGGTCCTTCGTGGAGCTGGCGCAGCGCTTTTTCGCACTCTCCGCACCGCTGCTGGACATAGGGCACGGGGTTCTCTATATCTACGAGAAGAACCAGCGCCGCCTGCGCTTGCTGACCGGCTTTGCCCACCGCGAACGCAAGTCGCTGGAGCAGTACATCCAGCTGGGCCAGGGCCTGGTGGGCCAGTGCGCGATGGAGCGCAACGCCATCACGCTCAGGCAGCCCCCTGCCGACTACGTACGCATCGGCTCGGCCCTGGGCGATGCTGCGCCCCGGTGCATCTGCGTGCTGCCGATCCAGCGCGGCGACGAGTTGCTGGGCGTTCTGGAGATCGCCAGCTTCGAGGCCTTCTCGCCCGCGCAGCAGGCCCTGCTCGACGCACTGATGCCCGCGCTGGCCGCCAACCTGGAGATCCTGGAGCGCAACGTGGCCACCCACCGGCTGCTGGAGGAGACGCAGGCGCAGGCGCAGACGCTGGAGCGGCAGGCCCATGAGCTGGCCGAGCAAAAGGATTCCATCGCCGCCACCGAGGCCTGGTACCACGGCATCATCGAATCCGCACCCGATGGCCTGATGGTCACGGACGAGCACGGCACGGTGATCATGGTCAACCCGCGCATGCTCGACCTGTTCGGCTATGCCGAGCACGAGCTGGTGGGCCAGCCCATGGAAATACTGGTGCCGTCCGCCATCCGCGGAAGGCACCCGGGCCTGCGCGAGGGCTTCCTGGCGGTCGGGCTGCCGCGCAACATGGGGGGCAACAATTCCAGCCTGAAAGGCGTGCGCAAGGATGGCAGCGAGTTTCCGGTGGAGGTCGGCCTGTCGCGCCTGCCGGCCATTGGTGGCCATGGCGTCTGCGTATGCGCCTCCGTGCGCGACGTGACCGATCGCAACCGGGTGGAGCAGGAAGTGCGCAACAGCCAGCGCCAGATCCGCACCCTGGTGGACGGCATCGGCTCCATCATCACCCTCAAGGACCGCGAAGGCCGCTACCAGTTGCTGAACGCCACCTACGCGAAATACGTGGGTGTCAGTGAGCAGGAGGTCCTGGGGAAAAGCGCGTACGACCTGTGGCCCAAGGAGATGGCGGACAAGATCGTCGCGGTGGAGAATCGGGTGCTGAACGGGGGCGAGGCCATCACCTACGAGGAGATCATCCCCACGGCCGATGGCTCGGAGCAGCGCTCGTTCATGACCACCAAGACACCGCTGGTCAACGAGGCCGGGGAGATCTATGGCATCTGCGGCATCGCCACCGACATCACCGAGCACAAGAAGTCCCAGGAGGCCATGCGCCTGGCCAATGCCGAGCAGACCGCCATGTTCGAGGCCACCACGCTGGGCATCGCCTTCATCAGGGACCGCGTGGTCGTGCGCGGAAACAGCCAGCTCGACGCCCTGTTCGGCACCGGGCAGCTGGGCCAGTCCCCGCGTGCCTGGTATGCGTCCGACGAAACCTTCGACCTGGTCATCAGCGAAATCTACGAGCAATTGTCCCGCGGCGAAAAGCACCACCGCGAGGAGGAACTGGTGCGTGCCGATGGCACGCGCTTCTGGTGCCAGCTCAGCGGCGCGGCCATCGACCCGGGCGACCTGGGCAAGGGCACGGTGTGGATGCTGCTGGACGTGACCGGGCGCAAGGAGGCCCAGCAGGAAGTGCAGCGCAGCCGCCAGTTCATGGAGGCCGTGCTGGAAAACATCAACTCCGCCATCTACGTCAAGGATGTGCAGGGCGCCTACACCTACGTGAACTCCGACTGGGAGCGTGCGACCGGCCTGGCGCGGGCACGGGTGCTGGGGCACTCGGCCATCGAGGTGGACCCGTCCGGGCGCGGTCAGTCCTACCATGCGCTGGACATGCAGGCCCTGGAGGCGGGGCAGCTCATGGTCACCGAGGAGGTGGCGGGCGAGGATGGCGAAGAGCGCCACTTCCAGGTCACCAAGGTGCCGATGCGCCAGGGCGACGAGATCTCGGGCCTGTGCAGCATTGCCTTCGACGTGACGGACCGCAAGAAGTCGGAAGAGGACATCCGGCGCGCCAAGGAGATGGCGGAGGACGCAACCCGGGCCAAGAGCGAGTTCCTGGCCAACATGAGCCACGAGATCCGCACGCCGATGAACGCCATCATCGGCATGTCGCACCTGGCCCTGCAGACGGCGCTGGACAACAAGCAGCGCAACTACATCGAGAAGGTCAACCGGGCGGCCGAAAGCCTGCTGGGCATCATCAACGACATCCTCGACTTCTCCAAGATCGAAGCCGGCAAGATGTCCATGGAGCAGGTCGACTTCCGCCTGGAGGATGTGCTGGACCACGTGGCCAACCTGATCGGCATGAAGGCCGAGGACAAGGGCCTGGAGCTGCTGTTCAGCACCGCGGACGACGTGCCCACCGCGCTGGTCGGCGATCCGCTGCGCCTGGGCCAGATCCTGGCCAACCTGGGCAGCAATGCCGTGAAGTTCGCGGAGCAGGGGGAGATTGTGCTGGGGATCGAGCTGGCCGGCCAGCAGGGCGAGCCAGGTGGTGACGTCGAGCTGCACTTCTGGGTCAAGGACTCGGGCATCGGCATGACGCCCGAGCAGTGCGCCCGGTTGTTCCAGTCGTTCAGCCAGGCCGACAGCTCCACTACCCGCCGCTATGGGGGCACGGGCCTTGGCCTGGCGATCTCCAAGACCCTGGTGGAGTTGATGAAAGGCCGCATCTGGGTGGAGAGCACCGAGGGGCAGGGCTCGACCTTCCACTTCCATGTGCACTTTGGCCTGCAGGCGCAGCCCATGCCCCGGCGCATGTTCGATGCCAATGAACTGCTGGGCCTGAGAGTCCTGGTGGTGGATGACAACGCCGCAGCCCGGGAGATCCTGTCGACCATGGCGCGCCGTTTCGGCCTGGAGGTGGACATGGCCCGCGATGGCGAGGAAGGGCTGCGCATGGTGGAGGGCGCCGACAGCCGCTCGCTCGCCTACGACCTGGTGCTGATGGACTGGAAGATGCCGCGCATGGACGGCGCCGAGACCGTGCGCCGGATGCAGGCGCTCAAGGGGGGCGCGGCCCCGGCGGTGATCATGGTGACCGCCTTCGGCCGCGAAGAGGCCATGAACGCGGTGCACAGCCGGGGCGCGCGGGTGAACGCGGTGCTCACCAAGCCGGTCACGGCCTCGACCCTGCTCGAGGCCGTGGGCGAGGCGCTGGGCCGCGGGCGCCTGGTGTCCGACCGGGTGACGACCCGGGCCCAGGGGCAGACCGAGCACCTGCAGCAGCTCAAGGGCGCGCGCGTGCTGCTGGTCGAAGACAACGCGCTGAACCAGGAGCTTGCCATGGAGCTGCTGCGCCAGGCCGGCATGGAGGTGGTGCTGGCCAACAACGGCCAGGAGGCGCTAGACCTGCTCGCTGCGGACCCCAAGTTCGATGGCGTGCTGATGGACTGCCAGATGCCGGTGATGGACGGCTACACGGCCACCCGCCACCTGCGCTCGCTGCCGCAGTTCGCCGACCTGCCCATCATCGCCATGACGGCCAACGCCATGGCCGGTGACCGGGAGAAGGTGATCGAGGCCGGCATGGTGGACCACATCCCCAAGCCCCTGCGGGTGGAGGAAATGTTTGCCTGCATGGCGCGCTGGATCAAGCCTGCCGCGCCTGCCCTGGTGCAGGGCAGTCCTCTGCGCCCGACCGCCAAAGCGGCCGATCCAGACCTGCCGCAATTGCCCGGCGTGGACCAGGCCGTCGGGCTCGGCATCGTTCAGAACGACCGGCGCCTGTACCGCCGCCTGCTGGGCATGTTCCTCGAAGAATACACGGGCTTCGAGCAGGCCATGGCCGACGCCGTGCAGCAGGGCGACTGGCCGCTGGCCACGCGGCTGGCCCACACCCTCAAGGGCGCTGCGGGCACCATCGGTGCCAGGCCGCTCGCATCGGCCGCGGGGGCGCTGGAGGCCGAAGGCGCCCACGAGGCGCGTGCGCCGGTGGCCGGGGAGCTGCTGGCCGAGCTGGGGGTGCTGCTGCGCCCGCTGATCGAGGCGCTGCAGGCGTCCGGCCTGGACAGCGGGGCCAGCACCGCACAGGCCGTGCCGGCACCTGCCCCGGCCGTGGCGCGCTCTGCCGAGGCCGAAGCCTTGCTGGTGCGCCTGCGCAAGCTGCTGGGGGACAGCGACGCCGACGCGGGCGACGTGCTGGAGGCCCTGGTGTCACGGCTGGCGGCGGACGGCGACCCGCTTGCCGATGCCCTGTCTGCCGTGAACCGGGCCATCGAGCGCATCGATTTCGACCGTGCCCTGGAGGCGCTGGGGGCCCTGGCCCCCGCGCACCCTGGCTGAACGCCGCCGAAGGCCCCGCGCATGCTGCGATCCATCGCCTGGTTACTGGTTCTCACGCTGGCAGCGGGCAGCGCCTTCGGCCGCACGCTGGAGGAGATCGAGCGCAGCCGCGAGCTGCGCATCTGCGTGGCGGGATCCAGCGCCGACTACTACCGGGCGAATGGCGAAGACTTTGCCCGCTATCTGGGGGTTGAGGCCCGCACGGTGACGCTTGCGCAATGGGACCAGCAGTTCCACAACGCGCAGGGCGTGACTGTGCAGGGCGAGCGCTACGAAGCCGCGCCGCTGGCCACCGGCAAGTGCGACCTGTACCCCAACGATCTGCACATCACCGACTGGCGCAAGACCAAGATGACCCTGGTGCCGTACTTCGCGACGCGCAATGTCGTCGTCGCGCGGCCGGAGATGCGCTCCGTTCTGCGCAGCGAGGCCGATCTTGGCGGGCGCAAGGCATCGGTCCAGGCCGGGACGGCCTACGAAGCCTGGCTACAGGGATTCAACGCCGGCCTGGGGGAAAGCGCGCCCGTCGCCATTGAGACCGCCCCCACCGCCAAGTCCATGCAGGCCGTGGCGCAGCGCCGTGCCGATTTCACCGTGATCGCGGCCGAATCGGCATTCCACTGGGTGCGCAACGACCTCGACAACCTGGACATGCTGTTTCCGGTGGGCGACGCCACCGCGGCGGGCTGGGGCATCGCCTTCGCCGCACCCGACCTGGAGCGGGCGCTGCAGCGTTATTTCGACGACAGCCGGCGGGTGGGGTCGCCGCTCGATCAGTCTTGGCGCCGCAAGTACGGTGTGTCGTTGATGGAGTACCAGCTGTTCTCCGCGTCTTTCGACCGCAGCGGAAAGTGGCACGAGCGGTGGGTGACCTGGGGCATCCCCGGGGGCGCTGCCCTGGCCGGTGTGCTGCTGGCGATGCTTTTCTGGGCCACGCGGCTGCGGCGCGAGGCGGGCCGGCACCAGCTGACGCTCAAGGCCCTGCAGCAGAGCCACGACCAGTTGACCCGCGATGCCAACCGGCGGCGCGCCGTGTCGGACCTGCTGCTGGCGCTGCAGCAGGTGGACACGCTGGCGGCCTTTGCGCGCATCGTGCTGCGGGAACTGGCGCGGCAACTGCCCATGGGGCAGGCGCTGATGGTGCTGGTGGACGAAGACCTCGGCGTGCGGGCGCTGGCCCACTATGCGGGAGCGGGGCCGACGGCGGAGCAGACCCTGTCGCAATGGCCGACGACGGCCGGCATGGTCGAGCGCTGTGCCGCCACGGGCGAGCCCGTGCTCATCGACGCGCCGGGGGCGGACTACCTGCGCATCCAGTCGGGCCTGGGGCATTGCAGTCCCGCCGCGATCTACCTGCTGCCCATCAGGCATGCGGGGCGCGTCTCGGCCATCATCGAGCTGGCCTTGACCGAGGCGTTCAGCCAGGAGCACCGTCTGTTGCTGATGGACATGGAGCCCATCGTGGCCGTGGGCATTCAGCGTTTTGTGGGTGAAGACGCCGCAGGGGCTGCTGCCGGCCCTGCCCGGCACGTTGAGGAGGTGCAGGCACCATGAGCCATTTCACGGTTTCCAATGCGTCGACCATCGGCCAGGGCGCGCGCTGCCTGGTGGTGGACGATTTCGAGGCCATGCGCAAGGTCACCATCAACCAGCTGCGGCAGATGGGGGTGGAGCGCATCGAGTCCGCGCGCAACGGGGCCGAGGCCCTGCGCCTGCTCAAGGGCCAGCACTTCGACGTGGTGCTGTCGGACTGGAACATGCCCGTGATGACGGGCGTGGAGCTGCTGCAGGCCATGCGTGCGGACGAAAAGCTGTTTGCCATCCCCTTCGTGCTGATCACCGCCGAGGCGGAGCGCAAGCGGGTGGAGGAGGCCATCGCGCTCGGGGTCACCTCCATGCTGCTCAAGCCCTACTCGCCCAAACAGCTGGCGCAGCGCCTGGAGAAGGCCTTGCAGTGGAAGCCGCGCGGCCCTGGCAACTTCGCGGGGGAGGAACTGCCCGCGCAGGCCGTGCCTGCAGACGGCTCTGCCGGTGCGCCATCGGCCGAGCCGCAGGAAGCACCCCGCCCGACGATACTGATCGTGGACGACACGCCCGACAACCTGCTGCTGCTGTCGCAGCTGTTCAAGGGTGAGTACCGGGTGCGGCTGGCGCAGACCGGCGCCAAGGCGATGGAGGTGCTGACCTCCAACGACCCTCCCGACCTCGTGCTGCTGGACATCATGATGCCCGGAATGGATGGCTTCGAGGTGGCCCGGCTGATGCGTGAGCACCCCACGTCCGAGACCATTCCCATCATCTTCGTCACAGCCATGGCATCGGCCGATGCGCGCATCCGGGGGCTCGACCTGGGGGCGGTGGACTTCATCACCAAGCCCATCGATCCCGAAACGCTCAAGCCGCGCGTGCGCAATTTCATGCGCTACGTGCAGCTGCGCAAGGACCTGCAGGCCGATTTCGACAGCATGGTCGAGACCGCCCAGCTGCGCGAGGATGTCGAGCGCATCACCCGGCACGACATCAAGGCGCCTCTGGCTGGGGCGCTGGGCCTGGTGCAGGCGCTGATAGAGGACGACTCGGTCGGGCGCCGCCAGGTCGAGCAGCTGCGCCTGATGGAAGAGAGCGTGATGCAGGTGCTCAACATGATCAACCTGTCGTCCGAGCTGTACAAGATCGAATCGGGCCGCTTCGTGCTGCATGCGCAGCCCGTGCGCATCGGCGAGCTGCTGCGCCGCATTGCCGAGATGAACCGCGTGACCTTTGCCGAGAAGGGGCTGTCCATCGCGGTGGACACGGACGTGGCCGTGGGGGCAGAGCCACCCCTGGCGCTGGCGGATGCGACCCTGTGCTACTCGGTCTTCCAGAACCTGCTGAAGAACGCCTGCGAAGCCGCACCGGCCGACTCCCGGGTGTCCGTGCAGCTGCAGGACCAGGACCCCTTGCGCATCGCCATCAGCAACACAGGCGCCGTGCCGGCGGGCATCCGCAGCCGTTTCTTCGACAAGTTCGTGACCTCGGGCAAGGCCGATGGCACGGGCCTGGGCACCTACTCGGCGCGGCTGCTGGTGCAGGCCCAGCACGGCAGCATCGAACTCGATGTATCGGACGAGTCCAACACGACGCGGATCACCGTGGTGCTGCCGCGGGCGGGGGATTGAGCATCCTGGGGACTGTCACAGTCCATTGCGGGGGGCATGCCGCGCACTCGGTCGATTTCCCCGCAGCCGGTGCTTGCGGCACCGGCTGCGCAAGGATGCTCAGAACCGGTACAAGGTCGACAACTGCACATTGCGCCCCTGTGCGGGCGTCACCCACCGCGCCACATGCAGGTGGCTGGAGACGTAGTAGGCCTTGTCGGTGAGGTTGCGCACGGCCAGTTGCACTTCCACCGATTGACCGCCACCCAGCGGCTTCTTCCAGGTCTGGGTGAGGTCCAACCGCGCATAGCCCGGCAAGGTGACCGTATTGGCGCGGTCGGCGTAGCGCGCACTCTGCACGTAGACACCGGCGCCGGTCACCCACTTGGCATCCGAGGCAATGTCCCATTGGTACTCGCCCCACAGGCTCAGGGCATGTGGCGCGACGTTGGGCGCTGTCTTGCCGGCCAGCAGGGAGTTGGACAGCACCTGCGCGCGCGTGTATGCGTAGGCGGCCCGCACCGTCATGCGTTGGCTGACCTCGCCTGTCAGGGATGCTTCCAGGCCCCGTGACCGCCCGGTGCCATCGACT
The DNA here is from genome assembly GCF_964253575.1 of Acidovorax sp. LjRoot118. Classification (NCBI taxonomy): domain Bacteria; kingdom Pseudomonadati; phylum Pseudomonadota; class Betaproteobacteria; order Burkholderiales; family Comamonadaceae; genus Acidovorax; species Acidovorax sp. LjRoot118. The sequence continues at coordinate 3,687,436 of NZ_CAXURB020000001.1, read as the reverse complement.
GTGAAGTCGAAGTTGTTGAGCGGTGTGCTCTGGTCGGCGGAGATCATGTGGCTCTGGTCCAGCTGGAACAAGGCCAGGTCAGACGTCAGCCGGCCGCCCTGCCACAGTGATTTCCATCCGACTTCCAGTTGCCGTGAGCGCCGCGATGGCAGCGACTGGTTGGTCGATGACGACACCTGGTTGGGCGCCATGCCCTTGGCCCAGTTGGCATAGAGGCTGTCGCTGTCGGACAGCCTGCGCAAGATGCCCAACTTGGGCGAGAGCGCGGATTCTTCGACGGCCCGCGTGCCTGCCGCGCCATAGAGAAACTCTTGTCTGGTGTAGCGCAGCCCGGCCACGAAGGTCCAGGCCCCCAGGTTGATCGTGTCCTGCACGGACGCCGCCACGCTTCGGAGGCTCTGTGTCGTCAGCCCGCCGGCTGCCAGACTATTCCATGCCGGTATGTTGACCTGCCCGAAAACCGGGTTGAACACGTTGATGGACGGGCTTGCGGAGGCGGGAACCAGGAGCGATGGCTGGTCGAGCGTTTCGCGGTAATAGTCCAGGCCGAAGAACAGCTGGTGCTTGGCCGCGCCCGTCGCTTGCCGGCTCGTCAAAGAGACTGCGGCCGAGTCGATCCGGCGGTCCGTGCCGGGCTCCACGGCAGCGCCGCGCGCAAAGGTTCCAGACGGCGTAGCTGGCGTGACCGCGAGCGGGTTGCCGTTCAGGAAGCTCTTGACCGACGTGGAATCTGCCCACAAGTGCGTGAGATCCACGTTGAGCCGGGTATCGGCGGACAGGGCCACATCGCCGTGCAGATCGACGATGCGCGTGTTGGTGGTCGAGTCCATGCCCGGCTCACCGAACTGGCGGTCGCGCGGCACGTTCACAGGCCGGTCGCCCAGGGACGGTATGCCGTAGTCGGGCTGGTAGCGTTGGTTGATGACCTCGGCGCCTGCCCGCAGGTGGTAGCGGTTGCCGTCGCTCTTGGCAATGCCCAGCTTCAAGCCTTCGAGCTTGTCGGGCACATGCCGCCATTCACTGCTGTCTGATTTGGTCAGCACCAGACGGGCCGCCAGCTCCTGCTCTTGCGACAGCACGCGATTGATATCGGCCGACAACTCCAGAGCGCCCGAAGTGCCGATGCTGGCGGCGGCCGACCCGAAGTTGGCCAGGCGGGGCGGCTTGGTCACGAGGTTCACCGTGCCGCCAGGTTCGCTGCGCACTCCGAGCGCAGCGCCCGGGCCGCGCAGCACATCGATGGATTCGACGAAGGCGGACGCAAACGGGTAGTTGGACAGCCGCACCCCATCGCGCAGGATGCGGCTTGAGCCCGTGCCGCTGTCCATGATGGCGCCGCGCAGGGTGAAGAACTGGGTGTGTGAGCCGTTGAACCCCGAATCGGCCTGCACACCGGGGATGTTGCGCAGGGCTTCCTGCAAGGTGGTTCCGCCCTGTGCGCGCAGCACATCAACCGGCAGGCTGGACGCCGAGAACGGCGTGTCCATGGTCGAGGCGGCCGACCCCGTTGCGAGGTTGCCCGCACGCAGGATTTCAGGGAGTGCGGATTCGCGCACCACCACCGGGGGCAAGGTGCTGCCAGGTTGGGCCTGGCCTTGTGCGAGAGCCATGTGGGAGGTGGCCGCCGCGACGGACCAGGTCAGTGCCTTGATGGTTGCATTCATTTGAAGTTATCCCGAAAGAAGAAATCCAGCGTGAGCATCACCAGCAGCGATGCCCCCACCAGAGGAAATAACGCACCACCGATAGCCAGCAGCGCAGCGATGCCGCCCAGCGTGCGGCGGTCCGAGGGCAGCGGCGGAACGCCGAGGCCACCCGTGGGGCGCCGCTTCCACCACATCACGCCTGCGCTGATGCACAGCAGCACGATGCCTGCGCAAGCGATCAGCAGAACGGCCTGGTTGGGCACCCCGAACTCCTGGCCCAGGTGGACGTTGATACCCCACTCCAGCCACCGGGCCAATGGGCCGTAATCGCTGTAACGCATGTCCAGAAGGACCTTGCCGCTGTACTGGTCGATGTGGACCACGCGCTGCAGCGACAGATCGTGCGGGTAGGCAGATGCCGTGTACACGCCGGTCGCACCTCGGGGCGGGTTCACGGTGTATCCGGCCGCCATGCCCAACTGCTGGAACCGGCCGACGGCGGCATCCAGACCCAGCGCAGGGTGCATTGCATCTGGGCCAGGAATGGGGCGCGGATCGTCAGCGGGTGGGTGAGAGTCTTGCCCTGCGTGTTCCTCATGCCCGGGTGCGGAAGACAGGGGTACCCTTGCGTGCTCCAAGGACCATGGCGTCGCTGCACCCTCCTTGAGACGTATTTCCGACATGGGGACCTGCACCCGTACACCGGCCGGATAGCCGAAGTTGTGCCCATTGGCCCACTGGTTGACTTTGGCACCCCAGAGCACCGACCACGGCATGCCCGTGATTGCCAGGAAGACCACTGCGACCCCAACGAATACGCCGGTCATCGCGTGCAGGTCGCGCCAGAAAACGCGCTGAGCAGGCCTGCCCCGCACGGCCAGCGCAGAGTGCTTGACCGAGCGCGGCCACCAAAGATACAGGCCTGTCAGCACCAGCAGGATGGACCAGCCCGCTGCGATCTCGATGGCGCCCCGTGCGATGGGGCCGAAATACTTCAGGCTGTGCAGCTTGCGGATGGTCCACGCCACGCTGCCCCCTTCCGGCAGCGTGCCCAGCACCTGGCGGCTGTAGGGGTTGACGAACACCGAGAGCTGTTCACCCCCGGGCGTTGTGATGCCCACCTCCGCCGCCTCTTGAACCGACGCGGCCTGCGTGTACTTGCGCAGCGTACCGGGATGGGATGCGAGTGCCGTAGCCACCAGCGCGCTGGCGGGCGCAGGGTGAGCCGGTGTCGGGTCGACGTACTTCAACCCATGGTGGAAGTAGCCATCGATCTCTGCCTTGAAGACGAACAGCCCCCCGGTCACCGCCAGCCAAATCAGAAAAGGCAGCACCAGCAGTCCGGCGTAGAAATGCCAGCGCCACACTGCGCGGTACCAACTGCTGGCGGCAGCGCTTCGCGATACCGGGGCGCCCGCAGGGGCTGCGGCGGCCATCAGAATTTCACGCCCAGGCTGGCGTAGAACGCCCGGCCATCGCCCGGCGAGTACCCTGACGAGCCGCTGTCGTACCAGGCGTAGACGTATTTGCGGTTGGTGATGTTCTTCACCTGCAGGTTGACATCCATCGAGGGCGAAACGCGATAGGTGGCGCCCAGGTTCAGCAGCGCATATTTGCCGATGCGCCCCAGGGCATTCGTGCGCTCCAGGTAGTAGTCGCCCTGCGCATTCACCCAGCCGGAAAGCTTGAGCTGTTCGCTGGCCTGGTAATCCACGCCGGCCGACACAAGGTAATGCGGCACGTTCTCGATCTCCTTGCCCTGGGTGGCGGGCGCACTGGGGTCCGGGGCGGTGATGCGGGCGACTTGGTGGGAGTAGGCCACCCACGCCGTGGTGCCGGCGGCCGGGCGCGCATTGAGCTGGATGTCGTAGCCCTTGCGCAGCGTTTTGCCCACGTTGCCCAGGCCCCCGGCATCGGGCAGGCCGTCAACGCCCAACACGCGGGCGACTTCACCCGAGGCGCGTTGCTCCCAGTACGCCACACGCCCATCAAGCCAGGGGGCAGGACTGAACTTGACCCCGGCTTCCCAGCCGTCATTGATCGAGGGCTTGAGGTTGCGCGCCTGTGTGCGATAGGCGTCGATACCAGAGCCGATCTGGAAGGTGCGCCCCCAGTTGCCGTACACGCTGGCCTGCGAGTTCAACGCGTAGGCCACGCTGATCTTGGGCTGCTTGATGAGGCCATAGTCATGCGTCGCAGCCATAGTGCCTGCAAGCCGGTCCGCGAAATTGCCGTCCACATGGTCTACGCGGATTGCCGGGACGATCTTGAGTTGTGGCACCGGCCGGATAACGGCCTGCAGGTAGGCGCCCTGGGTGTTCAGGTCAAAGTCCCAATCGCGAAACTGGGACGTGCGTACGCGCTCGGTGGTGCGGTACCGTTGCCCGACGTTGTCCTGCCACTGTGCGTCGAGGCCGCCCTCCAGCGTGAACTCGTGGGCCCAGTCGACCTTGGGCCGCCAGGTCAGTGTCGTGAGGGCGCCGCGTTGCTGCTCGTCGTTGTAGCGCTCCTGTTGCACGCCTGCGGCAGAAAAGCGCACCCAGCGCTGGTTCTCGTACTGGTTGGCGTAGACCTTGCTCGACCAGGACAAGGTGTCGCTGAGCTCGCCGTCCAGGTGCAAGCCCAGTTGCCCGGTCTCCCGCTCCCCCCGGTCAGCCGATGCATACGCGGGTGAGCTGCGCGGCGCATTCATCGCCTGCTCATAGGTGAGGTAGCCCGACTCCAGGGCCTTGTTGCGGTAGTAGCGCGCGGTCAGCCCTGCGCGCCAGCGGCTGTCGTCGCTGGTGTAGAACCATTTGCCGGACAGTGCGAGTTTTTTGGCATCGGCATGCTCGCGGTAGCCGTCCGAATCGCGGTAGGCAAGCATGTAGTTCTGGCTCCAGTTCCCGCTCTCGATGCCTTTGGCGATCTGCACTTCCTTGGTGCCGAAGCTGCCGAGTGTCAGCGAGGCCCGGCCCCCGTTGCCGCCACTGCGCGTCAGTACATTGGCATTGCCCGCGATGTTGTTCAGGCCATGGCGCGGGTCATTGGTCCCACGGACGATCTCGACCGCCTCGATGTCCAGCGGGAAGACTGCGTCCAGGAAGGGCATGCCTCCTGCGTTGTCATTGCTGGGGATTCCGTCGATCAACAGCTTGACTGCGTTGATCCGCCCTTCGCCATTGAAGCCGCGAAACGAGAACCGGCCTGCGTCCGTGCCTTGCTTGAACTGGGTGACCTGCACGCCGGGAGCCCGCGAGAACAATTCCCAGCTGTAGTCGACATGCTGGTCCTGGACCAGGCTTGCGCCCAGGATGTCCACGGAGCTGAAGACGCTGCGCGCGGGCATCGGGCCCGTGGCGCTCGCTTTGATATCGACGGTACCCAGCGTCAGGGTTGAGTCCTGCTCTGCGTTGGCGGTCTGTGCGTGCGCCTGGTTGGCGCACGCCAGGGCGATCAGTGAATAGGAGAAAAGCAGAGAGCGTGACATGGAGCGATCAGATGCCATTCAAGGGCATTTGGGTAGATAAAAACGCCTGCCAGGCGAAGGGCCCATGGGTTGCGCCAGCACCATTGAGGTGCCTTGGACGTGCTGGCTATGGACTGAAACACCTTGGGTTGGCAGGCAAAAAGGGTCGGGCGACGAAGCGCCCTTGTGCAAAGCGTGGCGTGGTCAGTGCTTGTGATCGCCGTGGGCTGCAGGCTTGGCTGCGGCATTGAGAGCGCGCACGGGGGCCTTGATCTCCATGGATTCGCGCTTGCCGTCCTTGCCTTCGAACACGAGGGTGATCGGTACGGTGTCGCCTTCCTTGACCTGCTGCTTGAGGTCCAACAGCATCACGTGGTAGCCGCCGGGCTTGAGGTCCACGGCCTTGCCTGCGGGCAACTCGACGGCCGGGATCTGGCGCATGCGCATGACGTTGTCCTGCATGGCCATCTCGTGGACTTCCACCACGGGTGTGAGTGGCGAACTGGCCGAGACGAGTTTGCTGTCCTTGGCGGCACTGAGCTGCATGAAAGCGCCCGTGGCCTGTTGCTGGGGCACGGTGGCGCGGACCCATGCGTCCTTGACGGTGACCTGGGCGTTGGCCGTGCTGGCGAGGATCGCCATGGATGCGGCGGCAAGAATGGAACGTACGATGGGAGTCACGGTTGAAATCTCCTGAGGTTGAAATTCACGCGGAATGCAGGACCTGAAGCAAGTTTTCCGCGCAGGCCTGGCGCTTTGGTCGCGCGACGGACAAAGGGGTGCGGGCTGGCGCCGTGACACAGGCGTCCGGGCACGGGGCGCGCACGCGGGCTTGCCCCGGAAATGGGCCAGCGCACGTTCACTGCCCTGTGCAGGCGCCTTTCGGCAACCCGCAAAAGCTCTACGCAAAGTGCTCAAGGGCAGGGCTGGTCTCTGGCGGCGGTGCAGGGGCGACGCGGTGCAATGCACCGGGTGCGGTGGCTGCAGCCAGCCGTCAACCGCGTTGATGGGCGGGTTTCAAATACGCGAGGGAGGCCCGCGTGCGGGCAAGGGCGCTCCGACGATGGCGGCCAGGGTGGCTGCGACGGCGGGCTTGAGGACATGTGCCAGGGGGCTGTCGTGCAATGCGGCGGCTTGCTGCTGCGCAGGCGGTGCGCTGGCACCCAGGCACATCACGCAGTCCAGGGCATGGTGCCCCTGCTGGACGGCGTCGGCATCGCCGGTCACTGCGACCAGCTTCACGCTGGTGCCTGTGGTGCACACCAGCTCCATGGCTTGCGGATGGACGATGGGCGATGCGATTGCTGCGCCCATGGTCAATACAAACCACGCCAGAATCAGGCAGGCCAGCAGTGACGAGGAGCGCAGTGCGTGCATGCCGTGATTATCGCATCGGCATGCAGGTGCTCTACGCCATGCCCAGGCCAGCGCGGTGCTCAGCAGCATCACCATCAGAAACCCAGCAACAATCCGCCTGTTGTATGGGGCATTGGCCAACAGGCTGAAGCGGGCCCCTTTTAGAACGCCCAGCGCGCACTGAGCCGCGCGCTGCGTGGCTCCATGGGGTGCACGTGGCGGCCCTCGATGCCGCCGCCCGTGCAGTCGCCGCGCGCCGCTTCGCCGGCCGTGCACGATGCGTAGAGGTACTCGATGTCGTTGCCCTTCTTGCCAGCCAGGTTGAACACGTCCAGGCCCAGCGTGAGCTGCTTGCTTACCGCATAGCGCACGCCGGCATTGAGCACCGTGTTGGCACGCGAGCGCACGGAGTTGAGTGTGTCCAGCGCGCGCGGGCCCAGGTAGCGCAGGCGCAGCGAGGCGGTCAGCGGGCCCTGGGTGTAGACCGCGCCCAGGGCCAGCACGCGCTCCACCGCGTTGTCCACGTAGTTGCCTTCGCCCTCGGGTGCAGCGCCGCGAAAGCGCGCGCGCGACAAGGCGGCATCGGCTTCCAGGCGCCAGCGGGCGTGGGGCTTCCAGCGCACCGTGGTCTCTATGCCGCGCCGGTAGCTGGCGCGGCCCGGCTCGGTGCTGCCGGCGTCGCCCACATACACCAGCTCGGAATCGAGCTTGAGCTGCCACAGCGCCGTGGTGATGGTCAGGTCGTCGCCAGGCTGGTAGCGCCAGCCGATCTCGCTGCCCAGGCCCTTGACCAGCGCGGGCACACGGTCTGCGGGCAGGCCGCTTTGCGGGTCGGTCTGGATGGTGGCGCCGCGCACGTCGTTGCTGTGCGAGCCCACGCCCGTGTTCAGGTACAGCTCATGCACGGGGGTGATGGCCCAGGCCAGCCCGGCCTTGGGACTCACCAGCGCATCGTGGCCGCTGCCGCTGTTGGCTGCGCCGTAGACGGCCTCGCGGCCCTGCACGTCGTAGCGCAGCAGGTCGCCGCGCAAGCCCGCGTAGCCGCGCAGGCGCTCGGTGAAGCTCACGAACTGCTGCGCGTGCACCGACAGCATGTCCTGCGACACCTGGTCGTTGCGCACGGTGGACAGGCGCTGGCGGGCTGCCGTGTTGTACAGGCCCACCTCGGCGATGCGGTCGCCGCGCCACTGTGCGCCCACGCTGAGCACACCGTCCAGGCCGCCGATCCGGTTGGGCAGGCTGTGCGAGGCCTGGGCGCCGAACACGCGGCGCCGGTCCGACTGCTCGAACTGGTCACCGTTGACCGGGTCGCGCAGGAAGTAGGTGAAGTCGGAGAGCAGGTCGAACCGGTAGTCGATGGCATAGGCGCTGATCTGGGTCTGGCCCTCGGGTCCCTTGTCGAACCATTTGCCTGACAGGCTCAAACGCCGGGTGCTGCCGCCGTCGGTTGGGTTGAGCGAGCCGAAGCGCGGCAGCTCGCCGCTGTCGATCAGGCGCTCGGGAATCTGGTCGGTGGCGTTCCAGCGGTTGCGGTAGGCCATGCCCGTCACGCTGAAGCCGCGGTTGGGCGAGCCCTGCGCATAGCGCACCACGGCGTTGATCTTGCGCAGGCGCTCGGGCACGTCCCAGGGGCCGTCGTTGCCTTCGAGCTCGATGGCGCCCAGCCAGGTCTGGTCGTCACGGGTGCGCGAGCCGGCCGCCAGCAGGCGGCGCAGATTGTGGGGGCCCAGGGTCACCTCTGCGAATGGGGCATCGAGTGCGCTCACGTAGTCCAGCGACGCGCTGCCTGCCGTGGAGAAGTCGCCGCTGTCGGCGAAGTAGGGGCCCTTGCGGTAACGCACGCCCGAGACCAGGTCGGGGATCAAAAAGTTCAGGTCGGCAAAGCCCTGGCCGTGGCCGTGCGTCGGCATGTTGACCGGCATGCCGTCCACAGTGACCGAGAAGTCGGTTCCATGGTCCAGGTTGAAGCCGCGCAGAAAATACTGGTTGGCCTTGCCATCGCCCGAGTGCTGGGTGGCCACGACCCCTGGCACGGCCTCGACGATGTCGCCCGGCCGCAGCTTGGGGCGCGCCTGGAACGACTCGCGCTCCACCGCACCCTCGCTGGCGCTGTCGGCCAGGCCGATGCTCACGTCCCTGGGGCCCCGCACATCGACCTCGGGCAGGTGCGTGGCCTGTTGGGCCCAGGCCGCCGTGGTGGCCATGCCTGCCACCAGAATGCCGAGCGCCAGGGGGCGAGGCGCTGTGGTGCGAGAGAACTCTTTATTCTTCATGTCTGCCTTTTCATTGTCCAGGAATCCTGCCGCGCAGGCTCCCGGCCCACCCTCATGCGGATTTGCATTCAATCGGATAACTAGGCGGGGAGCCGCAGACAGTGCTTCAGCGCACGGCAAGGCGACTCAACGACGTTATACGGTTGAAGGCAAATCCGTATCAGCCAGAGAACGCTACGCGCTGCACAGTCCAGTACAGCGACAGCACGATCAGTGCCACCGAGCCGCCCTTGACCACCACGGTGCGGTAGCCCGCCCAGCGGGCCAGCAGCAGGGAGACGGCGCACCACACGGCAACCACCATGAGCTGGCCGGCCTCCACCCCCAGGTTGAACCCCGCCAGTGCCCAGACCAGCAGGCCGCCCGAAACGCCGGCCTCCACCAGCGCGCCCGAGAACCCCAGCCCGTGCACCAGGCCAAAGCACAGCGCCAGCAAGTCGCTGCGCAGCCCCTTCACCGGGAACAGGTTGAGCAATGCCGAGATACCGATGCTGATGGCAATCGCCGGCTCGACCCAGTTGCCCGAGACGGTGACCCAGCCCAGGCCCGCCAGCACCAGCGTGACCGAATGGCCCACGGTGAAGCTGGTCACGGTGAGCAGCAGCGCCTTGACGCCACCCCACGGCCCGGCCGCCGGCAGGGCCTGCGCCGCCCCCTGGCGGCGCAGCAGCGTGATCGGCAGCAGCAGGGCCAGCAGAAAGGCCAGGTGGTCATAGCCTTCCAGGATGTGGTGCACCCCCTCCGAGACAAAGTGCGCCAGCGTGGCCGGGCCGCTGCGGGCCGTTGCCGCCTCGGGTGCGGCGGTGCTGCCGCCCACCGCACGCAGGTCGGTGCGCGAGCGGCCATCGGGCGCCAGCACGGCGGCCAGCGGCTGGCCGCCCAGTTGCCCGCTGACCAGCAGGCGGTGCGTGGGGTCGATGCCCTGCATCAGGCGGTAGTCCAGCGCCAGCGCTTGCGTGGCTGCGCAGTCGAGTGCCGCCGCCATGCGGATGTAGCGCCCGTCGGTGCGCTGCTCCAGCGCCTCGAAGCGCCAGGCCGGGGCCAGCACGGCGTTGCCGCACTGCCAGCGGATGCCCTGGCCCACCCAGGCGGCCACTGCGGGCGTGGCCTGCTGGATCTCGCCCCAGGTGAGCTGGCGGTCGCCGTCGGCATCGAGCAGGTCCAGCGCAGCATCCACATCCTTGAGCGCCAGCGAGAGCTGCAGCGCCACGGCGTCGGCGCGGGCGGGGTCGGCCTCACCGGCGCCGGCCACCCGCAGGTAGGCGTCGCTGGCCTTGTGCGCCCAGGCGCTGGGCGCTGCGGCGCAGGCGGCGGCCAGGGTCCCGGCCATTGCCAGCCACCGCAGCGCGCTGGCCGTTCGTTGAAAAAGCGACGGCAGCATCACTTGTCTCCCCGCGATTGCCAGCGCGCCAGGCGCGCGTCCTGCAGGCCCGTGCGCTGAAAGCTCTGCACCACCGTGCGGTGGGCGGCGGCGTCACCGGACTGCTCGGAGGTCTGCAGCGCCAGCCACCAGTCCAGGGGCTCCTTCTGCAACGCCAGGTTGGCCTGTGCGGCCTGCCAGGCCTCCCGGGGTTGGCCCTGCAGCCACAGCGCCAGCAGCGAGCGCTCGCGGGCATGGGCATCGAGCGCCTCGCCGCGCGCCGCAAGAGCCGCGAACCGGGCCTGCAGTTCGGTGGCCAGTGCCTGCGACTGCACCGTCTTGCCCATGAGCCGCAGGGCCTGGGCGCGGCGCAGCAGCACGGCGTCGCTGGCGGGCTGGGCCTTGAGCACATCCACGGCGGCGGCCGGGCGGCCCAGGCGCAGCAGCAGGTCGGCATGGGCCAGGGCGGTGTAGCCGTCGGGCGCCGCAGCCAGGCTGCTGCGGTAGGCGGCATCGGCTGCGTCGTCGCGACCGGCGCGTTCCTCGCTCTCGGCCAGCAGCGACAGCAGCCAGGCACGGTTTGCCGGGTCCGCTGCCTGCCCTATGAGTGCGGTGAAGCCGCTGCGTGCCGCGTCGCTCTGGCCCTGCAGCGAGCGGCTTTCGAGCAGGCAGGCCGTGGCGTGCAGCGCAGCCCCATGGCGCGCCACGTTGCGGCAGGCGGTCTCGGATTCGGCATAGCGGGCGGCCACCCGCTCCAGCGTGGCCAGGGTCAGCCAGCCCTGCACCTGTGCAGGGTCGGCCTGCAGTGCGCGCTTCAATGTCGCGCGCGCGGCGTCGAATTCATGGCGGCTTTGCTCCACTGTGGCCTGCAGCACCGCCAGTTCGGCGGGCGCATCGGGCTTGCCCCACCACAGGGCCAGCACGGCCTGGGCGCGGCCCAGGTAGCGGGGGTCAGCGGTCTCGCGGGCCAGCGTGATCCAGCGGCGCGCGGCAGTCGCTGCGGCCTGCGGCGTGGCCGGTGCAAGGCTGACCCGCTCGGGCAGCACCTCGATCACCTCGGTGTCCGAAGCGGGGCGCAGCTCCTGCACGGCGGCGGCGGCCGCGCCCAGGCAGCACAGGGCAAGGCCTATCCCCCAGAGAAGGCGGGCAGGGTGTGTCATAGGAATCCGCAGGGTTGAAGGGATGGGCGGCAGCGAGCAAGCGGCGAGAAACAGGCCGCAGGCCCGCGCAGGCAACAGGCGGCGGCCGCACGCAGGCAACAGGCGGCGGCCGCACGCAGGCATGCGGTCACCGCCCCTGGCGAGGTCACAGACGGGTGTCTGGCTCGTCGGTATCGCTGGTGGACAGCACCAGCTGTTCCACAGCCACGGGTTCCGCCGTGTCCTGCACGCTGGCCGCAATCGGCTGGGTGTAGGCAAAGGCATTCACCGCTCCGCCGCCGCCGTCGGGCCCGGCGTTGTCGCTGCCGCCGCCACCGCCGCAGGCGGTCAGCGCCATCGCTCCCACCGCCACCAGGGCGGCCTTTTGCATCGTGATGTTGGGCATGGTGTGCATCCTTCGCATCAGAAGTTCTTGGCGCCAGGCAGCGGCGTGTTCACGTAGGGGAAGGCGGTCTTGTAGTCGGTCGCCTTGGTGCGTGCACCGTCCACGAACTCGACCGCGCCGGCAGGCGCATCGGCAGGCTTGCAACCCACCTTGAGCGCATCGCTCGCACCGGTCAAGGTGCACAGCGCACCCATGGCCACGCGCAGCGAGACGTCGACCACGTCATCACCCAGGCGGCGCCCGTTGGGGAAGCCGGCGGCGTCGCCCGCCACCACGCCCAGCGAGTTCTGCGCGCTGGCCGGCGTGGCAGCAATGCCGGTGTTCAGGCGCAGCATTTCCGCCAGCGGCCCCCCGGTACCCAGTGCCGTGATGTTGCCCGGGCGGTTGACGGTGGGCAGGCCCGTGAGGAAGGCCGTCATCAGGTCCGTGCGCGGGAAGTTGGTGGGCGCCTGCGCGCCGAACAGCACCTGGATCAGGGCCGGCAGCGTGGGGTGGGTCACATAGTCCGCGAAGTTGGCGGCATCGTCCTTGGGCTTGGAAGCATTGAATTTGTCCTTGTCCTTGAGGCCGATGACGACTTCATTGACCAGGGGCATGCCCAGGCGCGACACCTGGGTCCAGGCGCCGCCGGCCTTTTCGCTGGCCTGCAGGCCGGAGTCGGGCTTGCCGTTGAGCACACGCGCCTGGCGCAGGCTGGCCGTGGTCCAGCCGCCAATGACCTTCTCGCCCGATGCAGCGGTCAGGCAGCCGGTGGGCATCTCGACGGCGAGCGAGGTCACGTTCTTGTTGGCGATCTGGCCTGCGCCGAAGGCCGCCGCATTCGATTCGCTGGTGATCACGGCGGCTGGGGCGTTCACGAGGTCGAAGATGGTGCCCAGGGATACCGGGAAGGGGTCCTGCCGCTGGCCCACGAACACCTTGCCCGGCGTGGCGCAGCCGGGCACGTTGATGCCGTACACATACTTGCCGGCATAGGCGTCGTAGGCGGCGGCGTTGCCCAGCGACTTCTCGCCGATGTAGTCGATGGGCTTGGTGAAGGTGGTGCCCCCACCAGCCATGGTGATCTGCTCGCGCTTGCCGGTGCGCCGGTCGCCACGCACGATGAACATCTCGTACTCTTCGCGGTACGACACCGGGTCTGCCGCAGCGCCCGTGATCCCGCCCGCATTGCGCAGCGGTATGGCCACCTTCTTGCGGGCGCCATCCGGGCCGATGTCCAGGGTGATGCCGGCCCCGCCGTTGTTCAGCGTGTTCTTGAAGCGGAACTGCAGGGTGATGTCTTCTGCCGCATCGCCGTTGTTGTCGATGTGGATCTCGTACAGCGCATTCGGGTCCAGGCTGAAGTAGTTGGGCCCGCCATAGGGGTCCTGCAGCGGCAGGTAGTTGGCGATCATGGTGACGAAGCCGCCACGCCCCGCCTCGTAGCTGTTGAAGAGGTAAAAGTCCGCACCATCGACCTTGGGCTGGGTCGTGATGAAGGGCGCCTCTCGGTGGCTGGATGCCAGGCTGACGCCGGCAGTGCAGGCGGCAAGCGCCGCAAGCGCCAACAGACTGAGTTTCCTGATTCGCATGGAGATCTCCTCGTGGGTGTTCGACCGTGAGCGCAATAGCTCGCCCTCTTATACGGCCGGGACTTCCAGGCGGATGCAGATATTTGGCAGCGCAAGGGTTAACACCTAATGCAGATCTCTGGCCTGTACTTCGCGCAGTCTTTGGCAGCCCTGAAGGACTGCTCCAAACGACGTCAGGACTTCGGTGCCGGAGCCCCGCCCAGTATCTCCAGCGCCTCCTTCGATATCGCCAGCGACAGCTCCTCCTGCAGGATGCCGGCCTTGAGCACCAGGTGCTGCAGGCGGCGCTCGCGGCTCAGTTCCTTGCCCACAAAGTCGCGCTGCTCGATGCGCTGGTAGACGGCCAGCTTCTCCTGGTGCAGGGCCATGAGGCGGGCGATTTCCTTGTCCAGCCCGGTGGGGCCGATGGCGGCTTCGGCGCGCAGGCGCACCATGAGTTCGTCGCGCAGGGGCGTGGGGTCGTGCTGTTCGGCGATCCAGCGGCGCAGCTCCTTGCGGCCTGCGGGCAGCAGGCGGAACTGGCGCTTGCGGCCGCGGCCGGTCTCGGCCGGCAGGGCCTCGATCCACAGCGCCTCTTCGAGCCGCGCCAGCTCGCGGTAGATCTGCTGGTGCGTGGCGTGCCAGAAGTAGCCGATGGACTTGTCGAAGCGCTCGGCGAGTTCCGAGCCTGAGCAGGGGTGCTCGACCAGGGCGGTGAGGAGGGCATGGGGCAGGGACATCGGGCGGAAGGAGGCGGCCAGGAATTCGGAATCCCCGATCTTGCCTGAATCGCGGAGGGCTCTCTTTGTTTCTGCAACCAGTTGCATAAACAGTGCGCCAAGGCTATATTTGTGCAACTGGTTGCATAAACAAAAGGAGACCCACGATGAACGCCGTCCTCGCACCGACCCGGGAGCCGTCCATGGCTTCCCCCTATCCCCACCTGCACGCCCCGCTGGACCTGGGCTTCACCACGCTCAAGAACCGCGTGCTCATGGGCTCCATGCACGTGGGGCTCGAAGAGGTGGCCAACGGCTTCGAGCGCATGGCCGCCTTCTACGCCGAGCGTGCGCGCGGGGAGGTGGGGCTGATAGTGACCGGTGGCATTGCACCCAACGAGCGTGGCCGGCCCATGCAGGGCGGGGCCATGCTGGTCAACGAGCATGAAGCAGAGCAACATCGCAAGGTGACTGCGGCCGTGCATGCCGAGGGCGGCAAGATCGCGATGCAGATCCTGCACTTCGGCCGCTATGCCTACCACCGCGACCTGGTGGCCCCGAGCGCGCTGCGCGCACCCATCAACCCCCATGTGCCGCATGCGCTCACGGCCGACGAGGTGGAGCAGACCATTGAAGACTTTGCGCGCTGCGCCGCGCTGGCCCACCATGCGGGGTATGACGGCGTGGAGGTCATGGGCTCCGAGGGCTACCTGATCAACGAGTTCATCGCCGCGCGCAGCAACCAGCGCGACGACGCATGGGGCGGCAGCTATGCCAACCGCATGCGCTTTCCCGTCGAGATCGTGCGGCGCACGCGCGAGCGGGTGGGGCCCAACTTCATCATCATCTACCGCCTGTCCATGCTCGACCTGGTGGAGGGTGGCTCCACGCTGGCCGAGGTGATTCAATTGGCCCAGGCCATCGAGGCGGCGGGCGCCACCATCCTGAACACCGGCATTGGCTGGCACGAGGCGCGCATCCCCACCATAGCCACCAAGGTGCCGCGCGCGGCCTATGCGTGGGTGACGAAGCAGGTGATGGGGCAGGTGGGCATACCGCTGATCACCTCCAACCGCATCAACACGCCCGAGGTGGCCGAACGCCTGCTGGCAGAGGGGTGTGCGGACATGGTCTCGATGGCGCGGCCGCTGCTGGCGGATGCCGACTTCGTGCGCAAGGCACGCCAGGGCCGGGCCGACGAGATCAACACCTGCATCGCCTGCAACCAGGCCTGCCTGGACCACACCTTTGGCGGCAAGATCACCAGCTGCCTGGTCAACCCCCGTGCCTGCCACGAGACGGAGCTGGTCATTGCCCCCGCCGTTGCCAAGAAGCGCATCGCCGTGGTCGGCGCCGGCCCCGCGGGGCTGAGCTTTGCCGTCACTGCTGCGCAGCGTGGCCATGCGGTGGTGCTGTTCGACGCGGGCAGCGAGATCGGCGGCCAGCTCAATATCGCCAAGCAGGTGCCGGGCAAGGAAGAGTTCTACGAGACCCTGCGCTACTACCGTCGCCAGCTGGAGCTGCATGGCGTGGAGGTGCGCCTATCCACCCGCGTGGCCGCGCAGGAGCTGGCGGGCCAGGGCTATGACGAGGTGGTGGTGGCCACGGGCATCCAGCCGCGCACGCCGGACATCGAAGGCATCACCCACCCCAAGGTGCTGAGCTACCTCGATGTGCTGCGCGACAAGAAGCCCGTGGGCCAGCGCGTGGCGGTGATCGGCGCGGGCGGCATCGGCTTCGACGTGGGCGAGTACCTCACGCACGAAGGCGAGAGCGGGGCGCTGGCGCCCGCCAAGTTCAACGATGAATGGGGCATCGACACCGGCTATGCCCAGGCCGGCGGCCTGCGCGCCGCGCAGGTGGAGGCGCCCGCGCGCCAGGTGCATCTGCTGCAGCGCAAGGCGAGCAAGGTGGGCGACCAGCTGGGCAAGACCACGGGCTGGATCCACCGCACCTCGCTGAAGGCGCGCAACGTGGGCATGAGCTCGGGCGTGGCCTACGAGCGCGTGGACGACGCCGGCCTGCACATCCGCATCGACGGCCAGCCGCGCGTGCTGGACGTGGACCACATCGTGGTCTGCGCCGGCCAGGAGCCGCTGCGCGCGCTGTACGACGCGCTGCTGGCCGCGGGCCAGAGCACGCACCTCATCGGCGGCGCCGACGTGGCCGCCGAGCTCGATGCCAAGCGCGCCATCCTGCAGGGCACGACGCTTGCCGCCACCATCTGATCCAACAACCTCACCCCAGGAGACATCCATGACCGAAGCCCCAAAGAACATCCACCCCGCCGTCGCCCGCTCGCTCGACACCTGGCACCACATGGTGGCCAGCCGCGACCTGTCGAACCTGCTGTCCATCGTGCACCCCGACGCGGTGTTCCGCTCGCCCATGGCGAACACGGCCTACACCTCGGCCCCGGCGCTGATGCTGGCCCTGTCCACCGTGATCCAGGTGTTCGAGGACTTCACTTACCACCGCCAGCTGGCTACCGACGACGGCCTCAACATCGTGCTGGAGTTCAGCGCCCGCGTGGGCGAAAAGCAGCTCAAGGGTATCGATCTGGTGCGCTTCAATGAAGCCGGGCAGATCACCGAGTTCGAAGTCATGGTGCGCCCCTTGAGCGGCCTGCAGGCGCTGGGTGCCGAGATGGGGGCGCGGCTGGGGGACAAGCTGCCGGCTTTCAAGGCCAAGGCCTGACGCGTTCATAAAAAAGAGAAAAAACAGGAGACAACGCCCATGACCGCCACCACCGCGCCGCCGCCATCCATGCCCTGGGAGAGCTCCTACCCCGAGGCCCTGCGCAACTACCAGCTCGACCTGGCGGCGCTGCCCGCCAATGCCGCGCAGCTGGCCGCGCAGGCCGCTGCCGACCATGGGGACCAGCCGGCATTCACTTTCGTGCTGCCCACGGGGGCCAACGTGGTGCGCAGCTTCAGTGAGGTCGATGCCCTGTCCGACGCCTTTGCCGCCTGGCTGGTGCGCGAGCAGGGGCTGCAGGCGGGCCAGGTGCTGGCGCTGCAGATGCCCAACTGCCTGCACTATCCGATTGCCGTGTTCGGCGCCTGGAAGGCGGGTCTCATCGTGACCAACGTGAACCCGCTGTACACCGAGCGCGAGCTGCGCCTGCAGCTCGAAGACAGCGGTGCGAAGCTGCTGCTGGTGTGCGACATGTTCCTGCCGGTGGCGGGGCCCGTGGCCCAGGCGCTGGGCGTGCCGGTGCTCACCGCCAGCCTGTGGGACTTTTTTGACGAACCCGTGGCATCGGCCATCCGCGCCAAGATGGCGGGGCCTGCCGATCCGGCCGCAACGCCGCTGCCGCGCATGGCCGACGCGCTGGTGCGCGGGCAGGCACTGGCACCCATCGACCGGCGCAGCCACCCCGTGGCGCTGTACCAGTACACGGGCGGCACCACCGGGCGCAGCAAGGGCGCGGTGATCACGCACGGCAACATCGTGGCCACCTTGCGCATCACGCGCGATTTTCTCGACGCCTACGATGGGCCGAAGCGCGGCGAGACCATGCTCACCGTTCTGCCGATGTACCACGTGTTCGCCTTCATGGTGAATTTTCTGGTGTTCTTTCAGGTCGGCGCGCGCAACCTGCTGGTGCCCAGCCCGCGCCCGCTGAGCAACCTGCAAAACACCTTCGAGCAGTTCGAGGTGCAGTGGACCGCCGGGGTGGACACGCTGTTTGCCGGCCTGCTGGCCGAGCCCTGGTTCCAGGCCGCGCCGCCCAGGCTGCGCTATGCCTTCTCGGGCGGCACGGCGCTGCGCACGTCGACTGCACAGGCCTGGCAGGCAGTGGTCTGCCCCATCCTGGAGGGCTATGGCATGACCGAGACCTCGTGCATCGTCTCGTGCAACCCGCCCTCGGCCACGCCGCGCCTGGGCACCGTGGGCGTGCCCATGCCGGGCTGCCGGGTGCGCGTGGTCGATGACCAGGGGCGCGACCTGCCCCAGGGCGAGCGCGGCGAGCTGCTGGTGCAAGGCCCGCAGGTCGTGGGCGGCTATCTGCATGCACCCGAGGACAGCGCCAGCGCGCTGCTCGATGGCTGGCTGCACACGGGCGACATTGCGCAGCTGGAGGAGGGCGGTTTCATCCGCATCGTGGACCGCAAGAAGGACATGATTCTGGTGTCCGGCTTCAACGTCTACCCCAACGAGGTGGAAGATGTGCTCGCGGCCCACCCCGACATCGCCGAGGCCGCCGTCATCGGTGTGCCGGATGCCGGCACTGGCGAGGCCGTGCGCGCCTTCGTCGTGCCGCGCAACCCGGCGCTGACGGCCGAGGAAGTGGAGCGCCACTGCCGCACCCAGCTCACGGCATACAAGGTGCCACGGCAGATCATTTTTCGCGAGCAGTTGCCCAAGTCGCCGGTGGGCAAGATCTTGCGGGCGTCGCTGCGCGAGGCGGCCTGACGAGCCTTGGCGCAGCAAGAAAAAGAGGGCCGGGCCAGGATGGCGCGGGCCTCTTGCCAACCGGGCAACAGGCAAAGTCAATCCGCCGGCGTGTCGCAAGGCACTGCCGCAATGCGGATGACGGACGCGAGGAACACCCTGGCCGGGAGGATTTGAGCCGCGGTGGCGTGCTCAAGCCGCTGCAAACGGCTCGATGGTCTCCAGGTCCGCAGCGATGGCTGCCCGCGCTGTGTCGGCATCGTACTGGCTCTGAAGATTGAGCCAGAACTCCACCGTCGTCCCGAAGAAGCGCGCCAGACGCAGGGCAGTGTCTGCAGTGATCGACCGGCCCTCCTTGACGATGGCTGCGATACGCGTCTGCGGCACGTGGATGGCCTGGGCCAGACGGTACTGGGTGATTCCCATGGGCTCCAAGAACTCCGTGGCGAGGATCTCGCCCGGGGTGGGGAGGGTGAGAGGCTTGGTCATATTCGCACTCCTTGCTATGACGATGGCGCTTTCGCGTCAGTGGTAATCGACGATCTCGACGTCCTTTGGTCCTTCTGGGGTCCACACGAAGCAGATTCGCCACTGATCGTTGATGCGGATGCTGTGCTGGCCCTGGCGGTTGCCAACCAGAGCTTCAAGTCGGTTGCCCGGCGGAACCCGCAGGTCGAGCAATTGAGCGGCGGCGTGGAGCATGCGCAGCTTGCGCAGTGCAGGGCCTTCGATGTTCACCCAGCGAGGAACGCGCTGTTGATGGAACAGGTCTTGTGTCTCGCCGCACTTGAAGGATAGGATTGGCATGAGAAATAATAACGCGACGCGGTAGTAACGTCAAGCGTGATTAATATTCTGATCCGCGACCGCTTCCCCAAATTGGCACGAAGGCACACCCGCATCACAAGGTTC
This sequence comes from Acidovorax sp. LjRoot118, assembly GCF_964253575.1. Lineage (NCBI taxonomy): Bacteria > Pseudomonadati > Pseudomonadota > Betaproteobacteria > Burkholderiales > Comamonadaceae > Acidovorax > Acidovorax sp. LjRoot118. The sequence continues at coordinate 3,668,229 of NZ_CAXURB020000001.1, read as the reverse complement.
GCGGGGCGCTGGTCAATGGGCTTGAAAGCCTTCAACGAGCCCTTTGGGTCCATTCGTTGCGCCCAGTCCACCGCAACCGAGAAATCGGCTGTGCAGCAGAGCAGACCACCTTGCTGCGCCTATGAAGGCCTGGTGCCAAGAGTATCCGATGCATGGCTTGTCGCGTTGCCAGTGCGGCGCAAAAAAAGAGGAACGGGCCAGGCAGGCGCGGTCCTCTTTTCCGTGGCGGGAACAGGTGTTCTACACCTTGTCCTCCGCCCGCCGGCGCGGCAGGTGCCGCTTGACGGACGGCCGCTGCAGCCTCTGCTTGGGGTCCACGCCATCAGGCAGCTCGCTGGCGCGCTGCAGCTGGATGTGGGCCACCAGGCCGCCGGTGCTGCTGTTGGCCAGCGCGAAGATGCCGCCCATGCGCTGCACCGTCTTGTCCACGATGGACAGGCCCAGCCCCGCGCCGGCAGCGGCGGTGCGGGCCGAGTCGCCGCGGAAGAAGGGCTTGGTGAGGTTGGACAGCTGCTCGGGCGGCACGCCCAGGCCGTGGTCGCGGATCTTGACCAGCACCCAGTTCTCGCGGCCCTTGGCGACGATGTCGACGTTGGCCACGCCGGTGTCGTCGCCCTTGCCGTAGCGGCGCGCGTTCTCCAGCAGGTTGGAGATGACGCGGGCCAGCTCCACCTCGTCGGCCAGCACGTTCAGGTCCTCGGGGATGGTCATGGCGATCTGCAGCTCGCGGTGGTCCTGCACGGCGTACACGCACGACGAGACCACGGCATGCAGGTTGACGGGCGTGAGGGTCACGTGGTCGGGCCGCGCGTAGTCAAGGAACTTGTCGATGGTGGCATCGAGCTGCACGATGTCGGCCACCATGTGCTCGCGCGCCACGTCGTCGTTCACGCTCATCTCGGTTTCGAGCCTGAGGCGCGCCAGCGGCGTGCGCAGGTCGTGCGAGATGCCGGCCAGCATCACCGCGCGGTCTTGCTCCAGTTTGGCAAGCTTTTGCGCCATGCGGTTGAAACCGATGTTCACCTCGCGGATCTCGCTGGTGACCACCTCCTCATCGAGGTGGCTGGCGGCAAAGTCGCCGTCGCGCACGCGGTTGGCGGCGTACGACAGTTGCTTGAGCGGCCGGTTGATCAGCCGGGCAATGGCCGCCGCACCCGCCAGCGACAGCGCGCCTGCGGTGATGAGCCAGATGAGCCAGGTGCGCCCGCCCGCAGGGCTGAAGCGCGAGCGGTCCATCAGCAGCCAGTTGGGGTCGCCGTTGATGTTGAAGCCGACCCACAGGCCGGGCTCGCCGTTGACGCTCTGGGCCACGATGGTGTCGGGCCCCAGGCGCTGGGTGAGCTCATCCGTCAGGCGGTTGCCCAATGCCGTGCTGTCGAGCAGGGCGAATTGGTCCTTGGGTTCGCGCGGGAGGATGCGTACACCCTCCTGGTCGGCCATGGTCTTGATGAGCGAGACGCGCGCGATCGCGTCCGAGTGCACGAGCGCGGCGCGGCTCAGGTTCACCAGCGAGGCGATCTGCTGCGCGGTGTGCAGGGTGCGGGGCTCGAACTCGAGCGCGCGCAGCGTTTGCAGCCACGCCAGGATGCTGCCCACCAGCAGCAGGGCCAGCAGGAAGAAGGTGCGCCAGAAGAGGTTGAGCCCGACGCGCGCCTTTTGCTCGCGCGCCAGGCGCACGGCTTCGAGCGGGGCCGGGCTGGTGGCATCGGTCGGCGCGGTCACGGAGGGGGAAGGGCGCGGTGCAGACCGCCCCTTGGCGCCGGAAATGGACATATCCCTCGATTATCAGCTCGTGCCATCCGGCACGAACACGTAGCCCACGCCCCACACGGTCTGGATGTAGCGCGGCGCGGCGGCGTCCACCTCGACCAGCTTGCGCAGGCGCGAGACCTGCACGTCCAGGCTGCGGTCAAAGGGCTCGAACTCGCGGCCACGGGCCAGCAGCGCCAGTTTTTCGCGCGACAGGGGCTGGCGCGGGTGGCGCACCAGGGCCTTGAGCATGGCGAACTCGCCGGTGGTCAGGGGCAGCTCTTCGCCGCTGCGCTGCAGGGCACGGGTGCCCAGGTCGAACGTGAAGGGGCCGAAGTTGACCACCTCGTTGTCGCCCGAGGGGGCGCCGGGCGCCTCTTGCGCGGGGCGGCGGCGCAGCACGGCGTGCACGCGGGCCAGCAGTTCACGGGGGTTGAAGGGCTTGCCCAGGTAGTCGTCGGCGCCCACTTCAAGGCCCACGATGCGGTCCACGTCCTCGCCCTTGGCGGTGAGCATGATGATGGGCGTGCGGTCGTTGGCGGCGCGCAGGCGCCGGCAGATGGACAGGCCGTCTTCGCCGGGCATCATCAGGTCGAGCACGATGAGGTCCACGGTTTCGCGCAGCAGCAGGCGGTTGAGGGCCTTGCCGTCTTCGGCGACCATCACCTCGAAGCCTTCCTGCGTGAGGTAGCGGCGCAGCAAGTCGCGGATGCGCGCGTCGTCGTCCACGACGAGAATCTTGTCGGTGCGGTTGGTTGTTGTGGCCATGTTGATCCCAAGTCCAATTTGTAACAGAGCCGATTCTGACTACTTGGAACGCCAAAGTTCGGTTTTTGGGGTCATCTTTGACCAACTGTTACAAGTTTTGCGGAGCTTCGCACAGTTGCCACCCCCTGTTCACCGGGGGTGTTGCCACAGCGGTTATGGTGGCGGCCTGCGTGGCCCGGTTGCTGGCCGCGCCCCTTTCATCGACGAAGGTTTACCCATGAAAAGAATCGCCATCCGCCTGATCACCACCGCCGCCTTGCTGGCCTGCGCCGGTACCGCCATGGCCCAGGCCACGGCGCCGCAGGAGCTTCGCAATGTGGTGCAGCTGTCGGCCACGGGCACCGTGGAGGCACAGCAGGACCTGCTGGTGGTCACCCTTGCCACGAGCAAGGAGGGCGCTGACGCCAGCGCCGTGCAGGCCCAGCTCAAGCAGGCCCTCGATGCCGCCCTGGCCGAGGCCAAGCGCAATGCCCAGCCGGGCCAGCTCGATGTGCGCACGGGCCCCTTCGGCCTGTACCCGCGCTATGCCAAGGACGGCAAGATCAACGGCTGGCAGGGCCGCGCCGAGCTGGTGCTGGAGGGGCGTGACTTCTCGCGCATCACCACCACGGCCGGCAAGGTGCAGACCATGGCCATCAGCCAGGTGGCGTTTGCCCTGTCGCGCGAGGCCCGCGCCAAGGTCGAGGGCGAGGCCCAGACCCAGGCCATCGAGCAGTTCAAGTCGCGCGCGGCCGAGCTGGCCAAGGGCTTCGGCTTTGCCAACTACAGCCTGCGCGAAGTGGCGGTGAACAGCAACGAGATGTCCCCCGGCCCGCGCCCGCGCATGATGGCCATGGAGGCCAAGGCCTCGTCCTTATCCGATTCGGCCGTGCCGGTCGAGGCTGGCAAGGCGCAGGTGGTGGTCACCGTCTCCGGCTCGGTGCAAATGCGCTGAAGCCAAGCTCCCTTGAAATGGAAGTTCCAGGACTCTCGCGGGTCTGCGTTCAGCCGGAGAGCTAGGCGGAGAGCCGCAGACAGTGCCGTGGCACGGCAAGGCTCTCCAACGACGCTATCCGGTTGAAGGCAGGCCCGCTTTACAGGGCCTGGCCGCCGGAGACTTCGATGCGCTGCGCGGTGACCCAGCGGTTGCTGGCATCGAGCAGGCTGGCCACCATCGGCCCGATGTCGTCGGGCACGCCCACGCGGCCCAGGGCCGTCATCTGGGCGAGCTGCTGGTTCAGCGCGGGGTTGTCGCGCACCACGCCGCCGCCAAAGTCGGTTTCGATGGCGCCCGGCGCCACCGTGTTCACCGCGATACCGCGCGCGCCCAGCTCCTTGGCCAGGTAGCGCGTGAGCACCTCCACGGCGCCCTTGGCCGCTGCATAGGCGGCATAGCCCGGCAGGGACAGGCGCGTGAGCCCGGTGGAGAAGTTCACGATGCGCCCGCCATCGGCGATCAGCGGCAGCAGCGCCTGCGTGAGGAAGAAAACCCCCTTGAAATGCACGTTGACCAGGCGGTCGAACTGGGCTTCGGTCGTCTCGGCAAACGCGGCGTAGTCGCCGTGGCCGGCGTTGTTGACCAGGTGGTCGATGGTGCTGCGCTGCCAGGTGGCCTGCAGCGTGGCGCGCAGGCGCTCGGTGAAGCCTGTGAAGCTGGCAACGTCGCCCGTGTCCAGCTGCATGGCCACGGCCTTGCGGCCCAGGGCGGTGATTTCGGCAACCACGGCCTGGGCTTCGTCGGCCTTGCTGTGGTAGGTGACGACCACGTCGCCGCCGGTGCGGGCGATGCTCAGCGCGGTGTTGCGGCCCAGGCCCCGGCTGGCGCCGGTGACGAGGGTGATGGTAGGGGTTGCGGTGGTGCTGGATGTCATGGGGTGGCTCCTGTGTGTGACGGAATCCAGTGTCTGGCGTGAGCCCCTGCCGGTGTTGCCGAAACCCCTTCAATTCTTGCCTGATTCTCCAAAACCAGTGCCAAAGCTCCTACAAACCGTTACGCTAGCCGGCATGACGACGACCCCCTCCTTGCTGTTCCAGGCCGTGAGCCGCTACGCCGATGCCCATGCGCGCCAGCCCGGTGTGCTGCCCACCCCCATCCCGGGCATGACCCTGGTGCGCGCCACCGAGCCCAGCGGGCTGTTGCATGCCATCTCGCACCCGCTCATCTGCCTGGTGCTGCAGGGCAGCAAGCAGGTGACCATGGGGCCGCAGACCTTCGAGTTCACGGTGGGCGAATCGCTGCTGATCACCGCGGACGTGCCCACGGTGAGCCAGATCACCCGCGCCAGCGCGGCCGCGCCTTACCTGTCGATCGCGCTGGAGCTGAGCCTGCCGGTGATTGCCGACCTATCGGCGCAGATGGGCGCAGCGCCCCTGGGCGACCACGCCCCGGTGCGCGTGGACCCCACCGACGACGAAGTGGCCGACGTGGCCCTGCGCCTCATGCGCCTGCTGGAGCGGCCGGAGGCCGTGCCCCTGCTGCACGCCCCGCTGGTGCGCGAGCTGCACTACTGGCTGCTGGCCGGCCGCCACGGCGCCGCCATCCGCCGCCTGGGCTGGCCCGGCAGCCACGCCCAGCGCGTGGCCCGCGCCGTGGCCGTGCTGCGCACCGATTTCGCGCAGCCCTTGCCGGTGGAAAGCCTGGCCGCGCTGGCGGACATGAGCCCCTCGTCCTTCCACCAGCACTTCAGGGCCGTCACCTCGCTGTCGCCCCTGCAGTTCCAAAAGCAGCTGCGCCTGATCGAGGCGCGCCGGCTCATGCTGTCCGAGGGCGCCAGCGCCAGCAGCGCGGCGTTTGCCGTGGGCTACGAGAGCGTGCCGCAGTTCACACGCGAGTACGGGCGCCTGTTCGGCCTGCCGCCGGTGCGCGACACGCAGGCCGCAAGGGGGAGGGCGCGGGAGGCGGCGTGATTCCTCGTGGCGTCGGCGCGTTCGGCAGCAGGCCGCTGCCGTGGGCCCGGCTCAGGGTTCAATGCAGCGCCTTGAGCGCGACATCCCTGGCCGACTGCATGGCTTGAACGTCCTTGGTGGATGTGGACATCACCAGCATGCCCTGTATCACGACCATGAAGTACGACGCCAGGGCGGAGACGTCCTGGCCTGGAGACAGGTCGCCGTTTTCCAGCGCCCACTTGATCCGGACCCGCAGCGCCTTGTGCATCTCGTTCAAGCCGGCCGTGGCTTCGGATCCAAGCTCTGGCTCCACGTTCAGCAACTCGGCAACGAGATTGGTTGCCAGGCATCCTGCAGGGCGGCGGCTGCCTTGCGACGAGCTGTCGATGATGGTGTCAAAGATGCGCCTGAGCGCCTCGTCGAGAGGCTTGTCGAAAAGCTTGAGCAGCAGCGCGAGGTAGGACTCCTCTTTCATGTATTGCTCAAGGCAGAGCAGGAACAGCTCCCGCTTGCTGCCGAACGCCTTGTAGATGCTGCCCGCGGCCAGGCCTGTCGCCTCCTCCAGGTCGCGCACCGACGTGGCCTGGTAGCCCAGGGTCCAGAAAGCCTTGCTCGCTTTGCGAACCGCTTCGTCTTGGTCGAATTCTCTTGGTCTGGCCATGCATCCTTCTCCGGCCAGCCGGTGAGGCTTGCCTGAAATCCACCTATCGGGAACGATCGTTCACGATTCCCTGCGAATTGTAGTGCCAGCGGTAAGCGGAAATTCGCCCTGTTTTCAGCACCATTCACGCGGATAAGGGTTAGTACCCGATTGCGCCAAAAAGCCCCAGTCTGTAAATTTGGAAATGCGCGTTTCCAAACTCGCAATGACTTCAACCACCACACTTCAGGAGATACATCATGGGTCGCTTCAAAGCAATCAAGCCTGGCCAATCCGCCGACAACGACGTCAACGAGCTGCTCGCCGGCGCCCGCAACGGATGGTGGCAGGACACGTCCATGTTCGGCACCATCGGCCGGGTTCCCAGCCTGCTCAAGACCATCGTTCCCGTGTTCGAGGCATTCTTCGGCGGAGGCCGGATCCCACCGCATGTGCTGGAGATGATGCGGCTCAAGACGGGGGAAATGAATGACTGCACCTACTGCAAGGCGGTGCGCTGCGAAGCCACCCGCGAAGCCATCGCCGACAAGGAGGCGCCACTGTTTGGCGAAGTGGACTTCGAGCGCCTTCCGCTGAATGAGGCGCTGGCAGTGCAGCTGGCGGAGTACATCGCGGGCGACCCCAACTACATCCCCGATGGCTTCTTCGAGCGCATGCGCGGCGTGTACTCCGAAGAGGAGATCATCGAACTGGTCTTCGCCTGCGGCATCTTCAACTGGGGCAACAAGTTCAACATCACCATGCAGATCGACTCCAGTGATGACAGCCGGTATGCGAAGGGGATGGTGTACCCCGGTGCGGACATCCGTGCGTCCACGGCCATCGCGGCCTGAGCGGGAAGGGGTACTTCATGGCAAACGATCGAATCATCGCGGCCGACCCCCAGGGCTTGAAGTCGCAACTGCAGGGCAATGGACTCGTCCTTGTCGACTTCTGGGCAGCATGGTGCGCACCCTGCCGCGTGGTTGCACCGATGCTGGACCGGCTGGTGGGCGAGTTTCCTGGCGTGCGTGTCGTCAAGATCGACGCGGAAACCCACAAGGAGGTTCTGGACACCTACGGGGTCCGCAGCCTCCCGACCCTGCAGCTCTACAGCGACTCGCGCAAGGTGGATCAACTCACCGGCAAAGTCCAGTACGAGATGATCCGCCGTGCCGTCGGCAAGGCTGCGCAGTGACACCCATGTGAGGGTTCTCGTCCACGGCCGGCCGACTGACCGACCGGCCAGTGGCGGGCGCACGAATCGTGCGCCCTTCAGTGCAATGGGTCGGGGTGCGCGCAATGCCGTGGGCATTGGACCGCGCATCCGACCCCGTCGAATTCACCGGAGGTTGTCGTCGGCATGGTGCGCACCGGCGGGCCCGATTGCCGCAGACCAGGGCACCTCCATCATCATGGACTGATCAATGAAACACCACTCTCTTATCGTGCTCGGCTCGGGGCCGGCGGGCTACACCGCTGCGCTGTATGCGGCCCGGGCCAATCTTTCGCCGCTGGTCGTCAATGGATCCGAGGAGGGCGGTCAATTGATGACCACGACGGAAGTGGACAACTGGCCTGGCGACCCCCACGGCTTGCAGGGCCCGGACTTGATGGCGAGGATGAAGCGGCACTGCGAGAGGTTTGACGTCCGGTTTGCGCAGGACCGCATCGTGGGCGTGGAACTGCAGGAGCGGCCTTTTGTGCTCCGTGGAGAAGAAGGCAATTACTCGTGCGACGCGTTGATCATCGCCACCGGTGCGACGGCCAGGTACCTGGGGCTGCCCAGTGAAGATGCCTTCCGCGGGAGGGGCGTTTCTGCGTGCGCAACCTGCGATGGATTCTTCTACAAGGACAAGGAGGTTGCGGTGGTGGGCGGTGGGAACACGGCAGTCCAGGAGGCGATCTACCTGTCGAAGATCGCGCGCAAGGTGACCCTCGTGCACAGGCGTGGCGTGCTGAGGGGGGAGAAGGTGCTGCAAGACACGCTTTCGGAACTGGTGGCCCAGGGCAAGGTCGAGATGGCGTGGAATGCCGTGGTCGACGAGGTGCTTGGCGACCAGCATGGCGTGACGGGCCTGCGCATTGCCGATGCCCGGACGGGAGCGCAACGGGATGTCTGCGTGCATGGGGTCTTCATCGCCATTGGCCACCATCCCAATACGGAGGTGTTTGCGGGCCATCTGGCCATGCAGGACGGCTACCTCGAAGTGAACGGGGGGACTTCTGGATGGGCGACACAAACCAGTGTCCCGGGCGTCTTTGCCGCCGGTGACGTGGCGGACAAGGTGTACCGCCAGGCCATCACATCGTCGGCAACCGGATGCATGGCTGCGCTGGACGCGGAGAGGTTTCTGGCAGGCACCCGCACCATGGCGGTGGGGAGCGACACCCGGACGGACGCTGAGGATGCTGGCGAGGCGGTCGGCTCGTTGTAGTTGCAGCTGCTGCGTGCCGGCATGCCCCAGGTTCGATTTTCCGGTCTGCGCACCGTGGTTGCCGGCCTGGTGGGCAGCCTGCTGACCTGCGCTGCAGGCGTGGCGGCCAACCTGCTCGTGGAAGGTTGGCGCCCCATGGACGGCTGGCGCATCTTCTGCGAGCGCCTCGGGACGGGCTATGCCGCCGCTGTCTCCACAGACGCTCTGCGTGCGGGGGGGCGCCATCTGTGTGCAGGCCCCCAGGGGCTGCCCCGGCCTCAGGCTGGGTCTGTTGCCTGCTTTTTGGCGCGCTGCGGATAGATCGTCTCCCCGCGCGCCAGCATGGCGACGAAGGCCTCGATCTTCTTCTTGCGCCCCGCCTCGGTCTTGAGGTTGTGCACCCGAAACGCCAGCGCAAAGCGGTTCTGCTCGGTCAGCGTGGCCAGCATCTCGCGCGCCTTGGGGTCGGCATCGATGCCGGCCTGCAGGTCGTCGGGGATCTTCAGGCCCTTGCCGCTGCCATAGGCCCGGTCCCACCGGCCATCGGCCTTGGCGGCATCGACATGCGCCAGGCCGTGTGGCGTCATGCGCTTTTCCTTGATCAGGCGCGCGACGTTGTCGACGTTGATCTGGCTCCACACGCTCTTCCTGCCGCGCGGGGTGTAGCGCTGCAGGTAGCTGGTGTCGTCCAGCCCCTTGCGGATCGCGTCGATCCAGCCCCAGCACAGCACCACGTCGATGGCTTCCTTGGGTGTGATGGAGGGCAGGCCCGAGGCGAGCTTGTGGATCTTGATCCAGACCTCGGTTTCCTGCTCGTGGTGGCGGCCGAGCCAGGCGTAGAAGGCCTGCGCGTCGGCGAATTCATGCACCTTGGTGGGGTCGACGATGACGGCTGCCATCAGCGATTGCGCCCAAGGGGCTGCGTCGTGTCGAGGGCCATGGGAACCTTTCGCAATGCCGGCTTGCGCCAATGCAGAAATCCTAGCATTGCAAGTTATGACTGGCAAGTGATGTATTTTTTGCGTAATATGCAAGCTATGACTGACAAAATAAGGCTGCCGGATGAACTGGGTGCGCAATTGCGCGAGCGCCGGGAGGCCTTGGGCATGAGCAAGTCTGCACTGGCCGACAAGGCGGGCAAGGTGCGCGAGGTGGTCTACCGGCTGGAGGCGGGCGAGGACACCACTGTGTCTTCCCTTCTGGCCGTGCTGGGAGCCCTGGGCCTGGCGATGCGTATCGAAAGCGCGGGCATGCCTTCGGCGCACGAGGTATCGCGCCGTTTCATGGACGACGATGGCGATGCTCCCTGAAAAGATTCGCCTGCTGGATGTCTCGATTGGTGGCCGGCTCAACGCGGGCCAGTTGCTCAAGGCCTCCACGTATGAGTTTCGCTATCTCACACCGGACCCGGGTCAGCCGGCCGTGGCCCTGCTGATGCCACCCGCAGGGCAACTGACCTGGCAGGACGGCGACCTGTTCCCTGTCATGGACCAGAACCTGCCCGAAGGCGACCTGTTCATGCGTATCCGCGAGCTGTTCCCCAAGCAGCCGATGACGCCCATGCACATGCTGGCATTGGTGGGGCGCAATGGTATCGGCCGGCTGGGCTTTGGCCTGCCGGGGCAGGCCGCAGCGCCCATGCCCCGTACATTGAGCAAGAGCGCGTTGCTGGGCACGCGGTACACACCTGCGGTTTTCGACGAACTGGTGGCGGCCTACCTGAGCACGGGCGCTGGCATTGCCGGCATGCAGCCCAAGATCATGGTGCCCGACCGCCCGACGGTGCCCATTCCTTCGCTCATCGTGAAGGCCGCCAGCCCTGCCTACCCGGGCCTGGCAGCCAACGAGTTTCTGTGCCTGAGCGCCGCCAGGCAGGCCGGCATCGGCGTGCCATCGTTTGCCTTGTCCGACGATGGCCAGATGCTGGTGCTCGACCGCTTCGATCTGGTGGTGCAGGGCGATGGGCAGGTGGAGCGGCTGGGCTTCGAGGACATTGCGGCGCTGGCGGGTCTGCGCGTGCGCGACGTGCTGTCTGACCGCAAATACCAGGGCAGCTACCAGCGCGTTGCCGAGCTACTGCGGCAGTTGCAGCTGCACAGCGACAACCTGCACCGGTTCTACGAGCAGGTGGCGTTTTCGGTGATGGTGCGCAACGGCGATGCGCACCTGAAGAACTTCGGGTTGTTGTACCGCTCAGCCACCGAGGCCTGGCTGGCGCCCATGTTCGATGTGGTGACGACCTCCATCTACCGCTACACCCAGTACGCGGGCGGGCCTGAGCTGGAAGACAGGACGCTGGCGCTCAAGCTGTTTGCCGGCAGGCACCGCACCAAGACCTACCCGACCACTGAAGAGTTGCTGGAGTTTGGCCGCAAGGTATGCGGCGTGGCCCAACCCGCCCTGGTGCTTGCACGCATTGCCGATGCCATGCGCACCACCCTGCAAGAGGCCAGGGGTGACCCGCGGGTGCCGAAGTCGCTGTGGCGGGACATGTCACAGGCCTGGGACGAAGGCCTGGCGCACGCGCGCTGAAAACGCTGCGTTACTTACTTAGAGCGGCTAACAAAACTCTTCTGGCGTCGCTGCTGCGCCTTGTCGTACTAACGTACTGCCTGCGGCGCAGCGCCTAGCCAGAACCGCTGCGCTGAGTTTTGTTATCCGCTCTTACTTGCTGAACGCGATCAGCGTCCACACGATCACCACCAACTGCGCCAGATTGATCGCGATGGCCGTGACATGCGTCTTGCGAAAGCCGGGGATGGCACTGGTGTAGTCGGTTGACGACTGGATCTGCGCGCCCAGCGCATCCATCTTGGGGATGACCTGGCGGCGCAGCACGAGGGACAGCCCTGCCAGGGCCGCTGCCCCGGCTGCAATGCCCGGGCGGCCTGCGGCGGCAAAGCTGATTGCGGTGGCTGTGGCCGTCACCAGCGCCGCCCGGTAGTACAGGTTGAAGAAGCCGCGCACAAAGCGTGCATCCAGCGGCGTGTCGTGCTTGAGCACCAGCAGCGGGAGGGACCCCATGATGAAGTAGGCGGTGGTGACGAGCAGGGCCACCGTGAAGAACATGGCGGCGAAGAGGGCGGCGGACATGGCGGTTTTCCTCCCTGCGGCGGGGGTTGCGGCCATGCCGGCGAGGTGAGGGGCCACCGGGCCGATTGGCGGGCGATGCCATTGTAGGAGCCGCCTTGCGCCCGCACCTCAGGGAATGCGAGCATGCACGTGCGGGCCGTGGTGCCCGCTACCAAGTGCGCGCTACCAGTGCGCGTTATGGGGTGGTGCCTGCGGCGTCCTTCGCATACCGCCCCGGCGGCATGCCCACATGCCGCGTGAACGCCACGCCAAAGGTGCTGACCGAGCTGTAGCCCACGTGCTCGGCAATCTCGGCCATCGCCAGCGTGCCGTGGCGCAGCATCTGCCGGGCCAGCGCCATGCGCCAGGCCAGCAGGTATTCCATGGGGGCGATGCCCACCGCGCGGTGAAAGCGCCCGAAGAAGGCGCTGCGCGACATGGCGGCCTCTTGCGCCAGCTGGCCCATGGTCCAGGGCTGTGCGGGGCGCTCGTGCATGCGGCGCAGGGCCATGGCCAGCTTCGGGTCGGCCAGGCCGCGCACCAGCCCGGGCGCGGCCATGGTGCGGGCCGACGAGCGCAGCGCCTCGATCAGCAGCACTTCGAGCAGCCGCGCCATCACGATCTCGCGCGCGGGCCGGTCGCTGCGCGACTCGTCGCCCACCAGCTCCACCAGGGTGGCCAGGCGCCGCTCGCCGCGCACATGCAGCCACTGCGGCAGCAGCGGTACCAGCAAGGCTGCGTCGGGCGACTCGAACACGCAGTGGCCCACCAGCATGCGCACATCCACCGCGCCATCGGGGTCGCCCACGCGGGCGCCGCCCGGCATGGGGGCGATGGGGGTGGTGACGGACTCGCCCTCGCGCGGTGGGTCGCGGTCCAGGCTGCTGGTGGCAAAGCTGCGCGCGGCGGGTATCAGTGCGAAGTCGCCCTGGTGCAGGGTGATGGTGTCGCTGCGCGCGGGGCTGTCGATGGTCAGTTGGCAACTGCCTTCGAGCACCACGAAGTAGAACGGCCGCCCCGTCTCGCTGCGCCGCACGGCCCAGGGGGCCGATGCCACCACCAGCTTGGAGAACGGCGCGGCGGGCCGCAGCAACGAAACGACTTCCGCCAGGGGATCGACGGCGGGGGTGCTCATGGGGCTGGACTCTTTCGACAAAATGATGGACTGGTGAGTGTAGTCAATCCAGGTGGGCGTTTCTACCATCCAGGCATCGTCAACCCAACGGAGTCCCTGACCCATGTCCACCACCACCCCTTCCACCGTCCTCATCACCGGCTGCTCGTCCGGCTTCGGCCTGGAGATTGCGCGCTTTTTCCTGGCCCAGGGCTGGCGCGTCATCGCCACCATGCGCACCCCGCGCGAGGGCCTGCTGCCACCGTCGGACCGCCTGCGCGTGCTGCCGCTCGACGTGGCCGATGCCGACAGCATCCGCCGTTGCCTTGCCGAGGCCGGGCCCATCGACGCCCTGGTCAACAACGCCGGCATCGGCCTGCTCGCGCCGCTCGAAGGCATCGCCATGGCCCATGCCCGTGAAGTCTTCGAGACCAACGTGCTCGGCACCATCGCCATGACCCAGGCCGTGCTGCCGCAGATGCGCGAGCGGCGTGCGGGCGTGGTGGTCAATGTCACCTCCAGCGTCACGCTGCTGCCGTTGCCCCTGCTGTCCGTCTACACCGGCAGCAAGGCGGCGGTGAATGCCTTCACCGAATCGCTGGCGCTGGAGCTGGCGCCCTTCAACGTACGCGCCCGCCTGGTGCTGCCCGGCCGCGCGCCCAGTACCAGTTTTGGCGACAACGCCCGCCCGCGCATGGAGGGGAGCGTGCCCGAGGCCTATGCCGATTTTCGCGACCGTGTGTTCGCCGCCGTGCGCGACACGGCCACGCCGGTTACCCATGCGCAGGATGTGGCCGAGGCGGTGTGGCGCGCGGTGACGGATGAGGTGGCCCCGATGCGCCTGCCGGCGGGGGCAGATGCGGTGGCGCTGGCGGGCGCGTAGGCAACGCAGGCCGGGCCTCAGCCCAGCTTGTGCCGCGTGTTCAGCAGGCCCAGCCCCAGCGCGATGAAGGTGCCGCCCACCACGCGGTTGAACAGCTTGGCGCGCGCCACCACATGGCGCTTGACCAGCGAGATCAGCGCCACGTAGAAGGCGTGCGAGATCAGCGCGCAGACGGCGAAGGTGGTGGTCAGCAGCAGGTACTGCGTGAACAGCGGCTGGCCCGGCACGATGAACTGCGGAAACAGGGCCGAGAAGAACAAAATGGCTTTGGGGTTGGTCAGCGACACGCCCATGCCCTGCGCCACCAACTGCCAGTTCTTGCGCTCGCGCCGGTCCGTGGGTGCCTGGCCGGCATCGCTGCTGATCAGCGCGTCGTTGCTGCGCCAGCGCTTGACGCCCAGCCAGATCAGGTACATGGCGCCCACCACCTTCATCACGAGAAAGGCGTTGGCCGACATGCTGAGGATGGCGCCCATGCCGATCATCGCCAGGCCCGAGACCACGTAGATGCCGGCCGAGCTGCCCACCGAGCTGAAGGCCGTGCGTTTGGGGCCGACGTCCATCGAGTTGGACACGGCCAGCAGCACGGCGGGGCCGGGGGTGAAGCACATCAGGAGGGAGACGCCGCAGAAAAGGAGCCAGTGGGTGAGGGTCATGGTCAGGGGGGGGCTTTTGTCGTCGTTCGTCGGCTGCTGCGGACAGCGCCAGGGGGTATTTTCGGTGAGTTGGCGTTGGCGTGTTGCTGGGGTTTTGATTGACCCCTGCAGTTGTGGATCATGTCAACGAAGGTGGAAGAGATTCTTCGTTGCGCGACGTACCATGATTGATCTGCATCGCGTGCTGGTGTTGGGTTTTGGGTGATGGTTGCTGCATGCCTTTTTTAGGGCGGAGGCCGGGGTGTGCGCCCGGCGGCGCAGTAACTTTCTCTTGCGTCGCCAAGAGAAAGTCACCAAAGAGAAGGCGACCCCGCTGCCCGTGTCCCCACTCGCCCGATGGGCGAGTGGGGCAGCCTGCGATGCTCGGTCCTGGGGTGTGCCGCAGAACTCGCTGCGTTCTTCGAACTACGCTCAAACAGCTGCGGCAAGCTAGACAACGATGCGCGTGTCCTTCGGCACGCGCTCACCCCAGGCCCTGCGCTTCTCGGCACGGTCAGAAGGGGGTGGGAACGGGCCCCACACGGGCCATTGCTTCGCTCGGCCTGTGGTCCTTCGCTGCGCTCGGCTCGCCAGGGCGATCGCGCCAGTTTTGTCGGCAGCGCGTAGCGCGTAACCGACCCCAGGCGCAGCTGCGCAGCAGCAGCCGTTTGGACCCCGCTCCCCACCCCTGCTGGCTGCGCCGAGAAGCGCAGGGCCTGGGGTGGGTGCGTGTGCCGCAGGACACACGCACTTCGTGATCTGGCTTGCCGCAGCTGTTTGAGCGGAGTTCGCAGAACGCAGCGAGTTCTGCGGCACCACCCCAGGACCGAGCATCGCAGGTTGCCCCCGTTCGCCCGACAGGGCGTACGGGGGACGCAGACTGGGGGTCGCCTTCTCTTTGGTGACTTTCTCTTGGCGACTCAAGAGAAAGTTACTGCGCCGCCGGGCGCACACCCCGGCCTCCGCCCTCTGCAAAGGCATGCAGCACCAACCACCAACCACCAACCACCAACCCGCCGCATCCGCCGCATCCGCAGCGCCCGAACAGCGCCTGCTGTCTTACACGCTCGTGCGCAGCATTCCGGCGCGGGGCGCAGTTCGTGCCTTCCCACAATCAGCCTCATCCAACACAGCACCGCCGCCACCCGACACGGGCCCGAAATGAACACCGCCACCACCACCCGCCGCAAGACCGCACGCACCCCCTCGGCCCCAGCGTCCACCCCCATCGCCAGCCCCGAAGCCATCCAGAAAACCCTGCGCAAGGTGTTTGGCCTTAAGCGCCTGCGGCCCGGCCAGCTGGACGTGGTGCAGCGCGTGCTGCAGGGCGCCAGCACCCTGGCCGTGATGCCCACCGGCGCGGGCAAATCGCTGTGCTACCAGTTGCCGGCCCTGCTGCTGCCGGGCACCACCGTGGTGGTGTCGCCCCTGGTCGCGCTGATGAAGGACCAGTGCGATGCCCTGCGCGAACTCGGCGTGGCGGTGGTGCAGGTCAACAGCGCCATCGGCAGCGACGAGCTGGCTGCGGCCCGCCAGGCCATCGAGAGTGGCAGTGCGCGCATCGTGCTGACCACGCCCGAGCAGATGGCCGACCCGGCGCTGACCGCGGCGCTGGCACGGCACACGGTGAGCCTGCTGGTGGTGGACGAGGCGCACTGCATCGCCCAGTGGGGCCACGACTTTCGGCCCGCCTTTCTGGAGATCGCGCCGGCCGTGCGCGCGCTGGGGCGGCCCACGGTGCTGGCGCTCACGGCCACGGCCAAGCCGGCGGTGATGAAGGAGATCGTGGCCCAGTTCGGCATTGCCGCCGCCAACGTGGTGCAGACCGGCGCCTACCGGCCCAACCTGCAGCTGGCGGTGGAGCAACTGGGCCGCGCTGCCGACCGGTTGCCGCGTGCGCTGCAACTGGTGGCGGCCAGCCAGGGCCCGGCCATCGTCTACACCGCCACGGTCAAGAATGCGCAAGAGCTGCATGCCAAGCTGGCCGCAGCCGGCGAAAGCGTGGGCCTGTACCACGGGCGCCTGCCTGCTGCGCAGCGCGCGCAGGCGCAGGACGACTTCATGGACGGCCGGGTGCGCGTGATGGTGGCCACCAACGCCTTCGGCCTGGGCATCGACAAGCCGGACATCCGCTTCGTGCTGCACTACCAGATGCCCGCCAGCGTGGACGCCTACTACCAGGAGGCGGGCCGCGCCGGGCGCGACGGCAATGACTCGCAGTGCACGCTGCTCTACGTGCGGCAGGACCGGGCGCTGCAGCAGTTCTTCGCCTCGGGCCGCTACCCCACGCTGGACGATGTGCAGGCCGTGCACGCCGCGCTGCTGCACACCGCGCCTGAAGGCGGCTGGACGGGCGACGCCATCGTCGACGCCGTGTCGCGCCCCAGTGCCAAGGTAAGGGTTGCGCTGAGCCTGCTGCGCAGCCACAAGGTGGTGCGGCGCGACCGGGCCGGCCGCTTAACCCTGGCCCGCGAGCTGGATGACGCGGCCCTGGAGCCCCTGCTGGCCAGCTACCGCAACCGGCGCGAGCAGGACAGCACCACGCTGGAGGCGATGGTGGCCTATTCGCAGAGCGGCCGCTGCCGCTGGCAGGGGGTGCTGTCGGCGCTGGGCGACCACTGTGCTGCTGCCGATGGCTGTGGCCGCTGCGACAACTGCCTGCGCATCGCCGAGCTGTCGCGCCTGGTGCCGGCCGTGGCCACGCCCGAGCAGCCCATCGAGGTGCGCCCGCAGCCGGCGAGCGCCCGGCCGGCCTTCACCGGCGGCGACGCCGTGCGCGCCAGGCGCTATGGCGCCGGCCAGGTGGTCGAGGCCAATGCGCATTCGGTGACGGTGGAGTTTCCGAACGGGGCGCGGCGCACCTTTTTGCCGGAGTTCGTGCGCGCGGCACGGCGGCCCGCTCCGGTGGCGCTGGCGGTGTAAGGGATCCGCCATGCGACGCGGTGCCGGATCGAGCGCTTTTTAGGGGCATTGTCGGCCGTCGCACCCGGTGACAGCCCCTAGACTCCCTGGATGAACAAAACCTTCGTCAAGCTGCACGCCACCTGCCACATGACACTGTCCGCCGACGCGGACTGCGCCGTGGTGGCGGTGCTTCGCCCAAGAAGCGGCGATGCGCAGTGGATGGTGCAGGAGCGCTACGAGCTGACGCCCGTCGTGCCGATGACGGAGTACGTGGACGACCATGGCAACCTGTGCCAGCGGCTCAAGATTCCGCAGGGGCAGATGCGCATCGAGGTCGACATGATCATGATCACCGACACCGACATCGCGGTGGACGCCAGCGCCGCCGCCGTGCCGGTGGAAGCGCTGCCCTTCGAGGCGCTCAAGTACCTGCTGCAAAGCCGCTACTGCCCGTCCGACAAGATGCAGGACAAGGCGCGCGAGATCGTGGGCGATGCCTCACCGGGCTATGGCCAGGTCGAGGCCATCCGCAGCTGGGTGCACCACAACCTGGAGTACCGCTACAACGTCAGCAGCGGCACCACCGATGCGCTGGACACTTTGAACGATGGCGCCGGCGTGTGCCGGGATTTCTCGCACGTCGCCATCGGCCTGTGCCGGGCCCTGGACATCCCGGCGCGGTATGTGGTGGGCTACCTGCACGCGCTCGACCCCATGGACATGCACGCCTGGTTCGAGGCCTTTGTGGGGGACCGGTGGTATGCGTTCGACGGAACCCAGGCCCATGCAAGGGGCGGGCGCATCGTGGTAGCCTACGGCAGGGATGCGGCAGATGTCGCGTTCCTGTCGTACTACGGCCCGCTCGAAATCACGCTGATGGACGTGCGCGTCGAAGAGATTGCGATGGAGGCTCCGCTGACCTTTCCTCTGCGGGCCTGACCTCCGCTTAGAGCGGCTAACAAAACTCTTCTGGCGTCGTTGCTGCGTCTTGTCGTACTACCGTACTGCCTGCGACGCAGCGCCTAGCCAGAACCGCTTCGCTGAGTTTTGTTAGCCGCTCTTGGTAAGCCCCACGGCCCGGCAGCGCTTGCGCTCCTGACTCGGCCCTGCCGCACCCGCCACAGGGCGATGGCGGCACCTGCTACCCCAACCTGATGTATGTTCAGCGCCTCTGCCAGGCGCTGCATCCCCCATTGAAGATGCCTCTCGTCACCATTCTTGTAGAAGACAACAAACCCATTTGCGACACCCTGGTCCCGGCGCTGGAAGAAACTGCCAACGCGCAGGTGGTCGCCATTGCAAAAACCTCGACGGGCGCCGGGCAGGCGCTGGCGCGCTGGCGCGGCAAGTGGCACCTGCTGGTGGTCGACCTGCACCTGGGCCAGGGCTCGGGCCTCGACGTGCTGCAGGCCGTGGGGCCGCGCTCTTCGGACCAGCATGTGCTGGTGCTTTCCAACTACGCCACACCCGAGATGCGCGAACGCTGCCTTGCCCTGGGGGCGGATGCGGTGTTCGACAAGGTGACCGAGCTGCAGGCCTTCTTCGAGCACTGCACGCAGCTGCCCGAAGTGGTGGTTTGATTGTGTAGGGCAGGCGGGCTGCGCGAGGCTCGGCGGTTCTTGCGGGCCCTGCGCAACGGCTTCTCGGTCAGCCTTCCCCTCGCTGCGCGGCACGCTCCTGCGCCCGCATCTGCTTGGACAGGGCCAGCACTTCCTTGAGCGGTATGCCCTCCTCCTGTGCGTGCCAGGCCACCGAATGCCCTTCGTGGTCCCGGGCCTTGGTGCTGGCGCCAGCGAGCAGCAGCCAGTGCAGGCCTTGCATGCGTGCGCTGTTCCACTCGTAGATGTAACGCATGGCGCACATGAGCGGCGTCTTGCCTTCGGAATCCACGCTGTCCACCTGCGCTCCGCGCGAGAGCAGGAACTCGATACCCTGGTTCGACTGCAGGGCGAAGTGCGTCATAGCGGCCGTGTGCAGCGGCGTTTCGCCGGCCTCATTGGGGCGGTCGATGTCGCAGCCATGGGCCAGCAGCAGGTCGATCATCGCGAAGCGCCGCAGGTATACCGCGTGGTCCAGCCAGTTCTCGTGCGCCGGCTCGGTGCGGCCCTCTGCCACCGCCCGTAGCAGCAGCCTCTGCAGCAACTCCGGTGTGCCGCCATCGATGCAGGTGCCCAGGGTGGATGCCTCGTCCTCTCCCTCGGCCCAGCACAGCGCCGGGGCATGGTCCAGCAGCAGGTGGGCAGCCTCGGGTTGGCCCTGCGCCAGCGCCCATTCAGTGGCCGAGTAGCCCTCGGCCACCAGGGCGTGCTCCACCACGTAGCGGTAGAGCGCCCGTTGGGACCAGAGGTCCCCGGGCTCTTGGATCGCATCTTCCATCGCCGCAAGTTCCTGCAGCGCGGGTGTCCGGTGCACGGTGGCATTCACGTCCGCGCCGGCCGCCAGCAACTGCCGCATCGCGTCCACTTGCCCGCCCAGCAGCGCGTTCACCAGCGGGGTGTTGCCGCCGGCGTCCGGCTGGTTCACCAGGGGGCCGTGCAGGGCCAGCAATGCGGCCAGCGCGTGGGGTGCACCCCGCAACGCGGCCAGGCAAAGTGCCTCGCCAGGTGTGGCCGCACCTGAGGACAGCAGGGCCTGCAATCGCGCCACGTCGTCGTCCCACAGGGCTGCCACCAGGGGCTCGCCACGCCGCCCGGCCAGCGCGTGCATGCAGGGCGTCACGGCTGTGCCATCCACCAGGTGCACGATGCCTGTGGGGTGCGCGGATTCCAGGGTCTTGCGCATAAGCTTGGCCCGGCGGGCGCCCAGCGCGGCCAGGCCTGCGCCCATCGTGCGCCACACCCTGTGCTCATAGGCGTGCAGGACCAGGTCGCCCATGACCCGCAGGCCATGCGCGTCGGCCGGGCCGCTTTCCACATAGGTCCACTCGTCGTCTTCGGCCTCGGGGCAGTGGCGGTGCAGGTGCTCCATCAGCTCCTGGGGCCTGTCGTTCAGCAGGGCGGCAAAGGCGCTGGCCTGTGTCGGGTCATCAAAGAGGCAGTCGAATTGGAGCGGGAGTTCCATCATGGGCGTACGGGCCTGGTGGGGTGCAAAAAAGCTGGAGGGTGGGTGGATGGCAACCAGGGCGGGCAAGGCATGTGCCCGCGCCCGCCTCCGTAACCAGCGCGATTCCAGGTTACCGGGCGGCAGCGTTCTGTTTGGCCTGTGCCCACCAGGCGTCGAATGGCGCGGGCAGGGGCAGCCGCATCTTCACTTCCGAGTTGCTGTGCCTGATGCGCAGCCGCGTTGGTAGCCGGGCCATTCTTGCGTGTGGGCCGCGGCGCCCCGGGGGAACAAGGCCTGCAGGTGCAGGCAGGCCTCAGGGTACTGGTCGTCTTGCGGCGCCAGCGGCTGCCGGGCTGCAGCCAGGGCGGCAGTGTCGATGCCCAGGCCATGGGCGTGCGATAGCTCTTGCAACGCACGGAGCAGGTCTTGCGTGCGCTGCGCATCCAGGCGCTGGGGGAGGGGCTGTCTTCTTTGGCAGTCGTCACGGTCATCGGTCCATGGAAGGGGTGGGGCGGTCCATGGACGATGATAGACAGGGCGCGTGGAGCGTCGGTGGACAGTGTGTCCAGTCCGCGCAGTGGCCTTGTGGCTGCGGCACCGTCCAAGACATGACGCCAAGTAACGGAGTGCATCGTTCAACGCTAACCCGGCAGCCGCGATAGAAGTACCTGGGCGGCACACTGGAGTGGGAGCAACAGCAGCCACCGCACTTCACACTGCTGCTCGTCTGAGCTCTCGGCAAGCAGTCGAACGAGACGGTCTCCTGCATGCTTTGCCGCGCCCTGGCGGTGTACACAGCTCTATGTGCCGGGGGCGGGGCGGTGCCGAGGGTAGGGCAGACCCCCTTACTGCGCCGCCCAACCCCCATCCATGTTCCACGCCACGCCACGCACATTGTTGGCGGCGGCAGAGCAGAAGAACACGGCCAGTTCGCCCAGCTCTTCAGGCGTGGTGAACTGCATCGAGGGCTCTTTTTCGCCCAGCAGCAGCTTCTTGGCGTCTTCGTTCGACAGGCCGTGTTCGGCGGCCTTGGCGTCCACCTGTTTTTGCACCAGGGGGGTCAGCACCCAGCCGGGGCAGATCGCGTTGCAGGTGACGCCGGTGGTGGCGTTCTCCAGCGCGGTCACCTTGGTGAGGCCGACGATGCCGTGCTTGGCGGCCACATAGGCGGATTTTTGCGCCGAGCCGACCAGGCCGTGGACGGACGCCAGGTTGATGATGCGGCCCCAGTTGGCGGCCTTCATGGCGGGCAGGGCCAGGCGCGATGCGTGGAAGGCGCTGCTGAGGTTGATGGCGATGATGGCGTCCCACTTCTCGACGGGGAAGTCTTCCACGTTGGCCACGTGCTGGATGCCGGCGTTGTTGACCAGGATGTCCACGCGGTCGAACTGGCTGGCGGCGTACTTCATCATGTCTTCGATGTCGGCCACGCGGCCCATGTCGGCGCCGTGGTAGGCCACCTGGGCGCCGGCTGCCTTGCCGGCGGCCAGCACTTCGGCGCGGGGGGTGTCCACATCACCGAAACCGTTCAGGACGATATTGGCGCCCTGGCTGGCGAGGGCTTTTGCAATACCGAGGCCGATGCCGCTGGTGGAGCCAGTGACGAGGGCCGTTTTGCCTTTGAGCATGTGAGTCACTCCGAATGAAAGGTGAAGATGAATATGAATTACGATGAAGGCAACGCCTTGCCAGGGCTCCTGGCGGGCGCCGATTGAACGCAGGCATTATCAAGTGCCGCTACCGGATTTCGCACCCATGATAGAACCTACGCTGAACTACGTACTGTGCCCCGGCCCCGGGGCCACAGCGGTGCCCGCCGGCCAAGACCCTGCTGCCGCCCGGCCCGTCACCGGCCCGCAGCACCGCATGGCGTATTGGGAGTGGAATGCCACGGGCAACCCGGCCCACCCGCACGTCATCGTTTGCGTGCACGGCCTGTCGCGCCAGGGGCGCGATTTCGACGTGCTGGCGCGCGAGTTGAGCCAGCACGCACGCGTCATCTGCCCCGACGTGGTGGGCCGCGGCCAGAGTGACTGGCTGGCCGACCCCATGGGCTACCAGATACCCCAGTACGGCGCCGACATGCTGGCCCTGCTGGCGCAATTGCACCAGCAGGCGCCCATCACCACGCTCGACTGGGTGGGCACCAGCATGGGCGGGCTGATCGGCATGGGCGTCATCGGCCAGCCGGGGCTGCCGCTGCCCGTGCCGGTGCGCCGCCTGGTGCTCAACGATGTGGGCCCGGTGATCCAGTGGCTGGCGATCCAGCGCATCGGCCAGTACCTCGGGTTTGCCGCCCGGTTCGAATCGCTGCAGCAGGCGGCCGATGCCACCTGGGCCGTGTCCACCAGCTTTGGCCCGCACACGCCGGCCCAGTGGCTGGAGCTGTCGCGCGCCATGGTGCGCAGCCTGCCCGAGGGCGGGCTTACCTTGCACTACGACCCCGCCATCGCCGTGCCGTTTCGGGCCATGACGCAAGAGGCCGCCGCTGCGGGCGAGGCATTCTTGTGGCAGCTGTACGACCAGATCACGGCGCGCACGCTGCTGCTGCGCGGCGCGGATTCGGACCTGCTCTCGCATGAGACCGCGCAGGCCATGGCCGAGCGCGGCCCGCGCGCACAGCTGGTGGAGTTTGCGGGCGTGGGCCATGCGCCCACCCTGGTCGCGGCCGACCAGGTGGCCGCCGTGGCGGGCTTCTTGCTGGCAGGAGAGGGCACCGCCACCGCATGAAGACGCTTGCCCCGCCCCCCGGCCCGCCGCTGAACACGGCCGAGGCCGTGCCCCAGCTGATCGCGGCCACCGCCCACACGCTGCCCGAACAGCTCAATGCTTTGGTGCGCGCCCGCGCCTTTGCCGAGCCGCTGATCGCCAGCGAAGCACTCGATTCTGGCGAGAACACCCTGGCCCACGCCGACGCCGTGGCCGCCATCCTGAAGACCATCGGCGGCTCTGAGGCCATGCAGGCCGCCAGCTACCTGGTGTACTCGTGCGTACACCTCAACAAGCCCGAGGAAGTCATCACCAAAGCCTTTGGCGCCAACTTTGCCGCCCTGGCGGTCGAGACCACCAAGCTCGTGCGCGTGCAGCAGCAGGCGCGCGGCGCACAGGCACTGGACGACCCGGCCCTGCAGACCGAGAACGTGCGCAAGATGCTGCTGGCCTTCTCGCGCGACCTGCGCGTGGTCATGCTGCGCCTGGCCTCGCGGCTGCAGACGCTGCGCTTTCACGCGGCCACCAAGCTGCCCATGTCGCCCAGCCTGGCGCGCGAGTCGCTGCAGGTGTTTGCGCAGCTGGCCAACCGCCTGGGCATCTGGCAGGTGAAGTGGGAGCTGGAGGATTTGTCCTTTCGCTTTCTGGAGCCCGACACCTACAAGGACGTGGCGCGCTTGCTCGACGAAAAGCGCGGCGAACGCGAGGTCTACATGGAGCAGCTGCGCGCGCGGCTCGAATCGGACCTGCGCGCGCGCAGCATCAGCGCCAGCGTGCAGGGCCGGCCCAAGCACATCTACAGCATCGTGAAAAAGATGCGCGGCAAGTCGCTCAACTTCGACCAGGTGTATGACATCCGCGCGCTGCGCGTGGTGGTGCCCACGGTGAAGGATTGCTACGCCGCGCTGAGCTGGGTGCACCAGCGCTTTGCGCCCATCGTCGAAGAGTTCGACGACTACATCGCCAAGCCCAAGGCCAACGGCTACCAGTCGCTGCACACCATCGTGCGCGACGACCTCAACGGCAAGCCCATCGAGATCCAGATCCGCACCCAGGCCATGCACGAGCATGCCGAGCACGGCGTGGCCGCGCACTGGGCCTACAAGGAGGCGGGCACCAAGGGCTATGCGGGCGTGGCCGCCACGGGCGAATACGACGCCAAGATCGCCGTGCTGCGCCAACTGCTGGCGTGGGAGCGCGACCTGGCCGGCCATGCGCAAAAGAGCAACGGCCTGTTCGAGGACCGCATCTACGTGCTGACCCCCGAGGCCGCCGTGGTCGATCTGCCCCAGGGCGCCACCCCGGTGGACTTTGCCTACACCGTGCACACCAGCCTGGGCCACCGCTGCCGCGGTGCCAAGGTCGACGGCGTGATGGTGCCGCTGAACACCGCGCTGCAGAACGGCCAGACGGTGGAGATCGTCACCGTGAAGGAGGGCCGCCCCTCGCGCGACTGGCTCAACGCCGAACTCGGCTACCTCACCAGCAACCGCGCCAAGGCCAAGGTGCGCGCCTGGTTCAACGCCCAGGCCACGCACGAAACCGTGGCCCGTGGCCGCGAGGCCGTGGAGCGCCTGCTGCAGCGCGAGGGCAAGACGGCCGTGAAGCTCGACGACCTGGCCGTGCAGCTGGGCTTCAAATCGGCCGAGGCCTTGTTCGAAGTGGTGGGCAAGGACGAGTTCTCGCTGCGCAACATCGAGACCGTGCTGCGCCCGGCCGAGCCCCCGCAGAACGACGACGACTACCTGCTGCTGAAAAAGCCGCGTGGCAATGAATCATCCAGCCCCAAGGGCGGTGTGCTCGTGGTGGGCATCGACTCGCTCATGACCCAGCTGGCCAAGTGCTGCAAGCCCGCGCCGCCGGACGACATACGCGGCTTTGTCACGCGTGGCAAGGGCGTGAGCGTGCACCGCGCCGACTGCAGCAACTTCCGCGAAATGGCCGCCAAGAACGGCGAGCGCGTGATCGACGTGGACTGGGGCCTGCCCAAGGCCAGGGCCACCGACAAGCCCGCCGTCTACCCCGTGGACGTGGCCGTGGAAGCCGCCGACCGCCAGGGCCTGCTGCGCGACATTTCCGAGGTGTTTGCGCGCGAGAAGACCAACGTCATCGGCGTGCAGACCCAGTCGGTCAAGGGCACGGCGTGGATGACCTTCACCGTGGAGGTGGCCGATTCAGGGCGCTTGAACAAGGTGCTGGGGATCGTGGCGGGGGTGCAGGGGGTGCGGTCGGCGCGGCGCCGGTAACAGCCCTCAAGAGCTGCTCACAAAACTCAGCGCAGCGGTTCTGGCTAGGCGCTGCGTCGCAGGCAGTACGCTAGTACGACAAGACGCAGCAACGACGCCAGAAGAGTTTTTGAGCAGCTCTATGCCGCGGGGCCGCGCTTGTACTCGCCCCGGTGCGCCATGAACCGGTGGTACGACATGCGCAGGTGCAACTGCATCACCTGGCGCGCCAGCTCCCCATCCTTGGCGCGCACCGCGATCACCAGGTCGCGGTGGTGGTGCAGGCTTTGCACCAGCTCCTCGGGCGTGTAGATGTGGAACGAGCGCTTGATGATCGGCATGTCGATCATGGTCGCCAGCATGGCTTTGAGGCGCGGTGAGCCCGATGCCTCGATCAGCGCGTGGTGAAAATCCCGGTTGGCGGACTGCACCTCGGCAATGCCATCGTGGCCGGCGGCAATGCCGGCCTCCATGCGCTGGTTGCTGGCTTCCAGCTCGTCGGCCAGCCCCTCGCCACCGCGCGTGGCCGCAAGGAAGGAGGCGTATGGCTCCAGCAGCATGCGCAGCTGGAAGGTTTCTTCCACATCCCAGTCGCTCCACTCCGACACGCGGATGCCCTGGCCCGCGCCGTCGGTGGCCAGGCCGTCTTCCACCAGGCGGTGCAGCGCATTGCGCACCGGCGTGCGGCTCAGCCCCAGGTCGCGGGCAATGGGCTCCTCCTTGAGCTGCTCGCCCGGGCTGTAGTGGCCGCCAATGAGCCGCTGCCGCAGAACCTCGTACGCCTTGTCTTTCACGTTTTGCACTGTGTTTGCACCAGGTGGGTGGGGATGGTGCGCTGATTCTAGGTGACGGCCGTGGTTCGCGCTGCCCTCTAGAGTGGTAAGCAAAAAATACAAAACAAGTACAAATAATCGCCTTGCTACGGGAAATCCCTGTAATTCACTGCGCTGCCAGGCCGATAGACTGCCATCAATGTTTTAAATTTGTACTTTCATGAAATTCGCAATCCTCGGTGGTGGAATGGTCGGCGCCTGCTACATGCAGGCCTTTGTGGAGCAGGGGCACAGCCTGGTGGGCCTGTGCGACCTGCAGCCCAACGCTGCGGTGGCCGCTGCCGTGCAGGCCGCCGGTGGGCAGGTGCACACCGCGCCCGGTGCCTGGCTGGCCGGGGCCGACGTGGTGGTGAGTGCCGTGTTCGGCACCGTGGCGCGCAGCCTGTTCGAGGCCTGCCTGCCCCATCTGCAGGATGGCGCGGTGTATGTGGACATGACCACGGCCGACCCCGGCGAAATGCGCGAATGTGGCGAGCTGGCCCAGCACGGCGCACATGGCGCACAGGGCAGGGCGGTGCACTTCGTGGACGTGGCCATCACCGGCGCCGTCAACCTGGGCGGCAAGAAGACGCCGCTGCTGGTGGCCGGCGGCAAGGCCGGTTTTGTACAGGAATTGTTCTTGCCCTTCGGTGGCTCCGTCCGCGTGGTGGGCGAGCAGCCGGGCGATGCCGCCTCGCTCAAGCTGCTGCGCAGCATCTACACCAAGGGCACCGAGGCACTGGCCGTGGAATGCCTGGTGACCGCGCAACAGATGGGCCTGCGCGAGCAGCTCTATGCCGTGCTGCAGGACATCGACGAGACACCGCTGCGCACGCTGATGGAGTCCATGGTGCGCACGCACATTCCGCACTCGGCGCGCCGGCGCAACGAGGTGGCCGAGGCGCAGCAGCAGATGGCCCGGCACGGCCTGGCGCCCATCGTCTCGCCCGCCGTCGAAGCGCTGTTCGCTGCCACGGCCCAGGCGCATGCGGCGCAGGCCTTTACCGGCGCGTCCACCGACGAAGCCATTGCCTGGCTGGGTAGCCACGTGCTCGCCAGCCGTTCTTGATCGACCACCGCGCTATCCGAATACAAACCCATAGGAGACACCTGCAATGATGACGACCTTGACCCGACGCACCCTGGCCCTCGGCGGCCTGCTGGCCCTGGCGGCTGCCACGGCAACCATCGCCCCGGCCCATGCCCAGGGCAACTACCCGCAGCGGCCCATCAAGATCCTCGTGCCCTTTCCTGCGGGCGGGGGCACCGACAACCTCACCCGGCTGGTCAGCACCAAGCTCACCGATGCCTATGGCTGGGCCATCGTGGTGGAGAACAAGCCCGGTGCCGGCGGCAACCTGGCGCTCGACCAGGTCGCCAAGGCGCCCGGTGATGGCCTGACGCTGGTGATGGCGCAGACCGACAACGCGGTGCTCAACCCGCTGCTGTACTCCAAGCTCACCTACAACCCCGACAAGGACCTGCGCGCCGTGGCCCTGGTGGCAGTGGGCCCGGCCGTGCTGGTGGTGAATGCCGACTCGCCGTACAAGAACCTCGACGACATCATCCAGGCCGCCAAGAAGGACCCCGGGCGCCTGACCTTCGCCTCGCCCGGCACCGGCACCATCTCGCACCTGATCAGCGAGGCCTGGCAAAAGAGCTCGAACGTCAAGTTCACCCACGTGCCGTTTCGCGGCATGGCGCAGGCCATGCCCGACCTGCTGGGCGGGCGCATCGACATGTACATGGGCTCCATCCCCACGCTGATGTCGCAGATCCAGGCCGGCAAGGTGCGCGCCATCGCCGTGACCACGGCGCGCCGCTCCAAGCTGCTGCCCGACGTGCCCACCTACACCGAATCCGGCGTGAAGGGCGTGGAGCTGGCCAGCGTGTGGGGCGTGATGGCCCCGGCCAGCACCCCCGACGCCATCGTCAAGCAGCTCAACGACGCCATCAACAAGGTGGTGAACGCGCCCGACACCACCAAGAAGATCGTGGACTCCGGCGCCGAGCTCATCACCGGCACGCCGGACGACATGGCCAAGCTGTATGCCAGCGACCGCGCCCGCCTGGCCCCCATCGTCAAGAGCTCGGGCACCACGCTCGACTAGAAGCGGCTAACAAAACTCTTCTGGCGTCGTTGCTGCGTCTTGTCGTACTACTCGTACTGCCTGCGACGCAACGCCTAGCCAGAACCGCTTCGCTGAGTTTTGTTATCCGCTCTAACCGCTTCCCTACCCACCATCCTAGTGAGAACTGCACCATGATCGGCTGCCAAATCCTGAAACGCAAACGCGCTGTGAGCCTGGAGCTGGCCCGGCAATTTTTGGAGGTGCCCGTGGCCAACGTCAGCGACTGCATGTCGCGCATGACGGCCGGCGGCCCGCGCCTGCGCCCCATGCACGACGGCACCGCCATGGCCGGCCCGGCCCTCACCATCCGCACCCGCCCGGGCGACAATTTGCTGATCCACAAGGCATTGAAGCTCGCGCAACCCGGCGACGTGATCGTGGTGGACGCGGGCGGCGACCTCACCAACGCGCTCATCGGCGAGATCATGGTGGGCGAGGCCAAACTCAAGGGCTTTGCCGGCATCGTGATCAACGGCGCCATCCGCGACAGCACGGTGATCCGCAGGGACAGCTTCCCCGTGTTCGCGGCCGGCGTCACCCACCGCGGCCCCTACAAGGACGGCCCCGGCGAGATCAACGTGCCCATAGCCATCGACGGCATGGTCATCGAGCCCGGCGACCTGGTCATCGGCGACGACGACGGTTTGCTGTGCGTGCCCTATGACCAGGCCGAGCAACTGCTTGCCGCCGCCCACCAAAAGCAGAAGATCGAGGCCGTGATGGTGGCCGAGATCGCGGACGGCACGCAGGACAATGCGTGGATCGACGCGGCGCTGAAGCGGGCAAACTGCACGATCGAGGCTTGATGCAGGAGTGCGCCATATGTGCCCTGCAGAGCAGGGCGCTGCATCGGGCCGCAGCGCACTTTTGAATCTTTTGCTGCAACTTTGCCAGACGGGGATTTTTTGTGGCTATAATCGTGGTCTTGAACAGAACAACACAGGCGCGTAGCTCAGCTGGTTAGAGCACCACCTTGACATGGTGGGGGTCGTTGGTTCGAGTCCAATCGCGCCTACCAAGATTCCTTCTGAAGAGACCAGCTTCAGAGATTGACGGGATCTTGAAGAAGACTGCAAACAAGCCGTCTTGGAAAAAGCAAACAGCCACCTTCGGGTGGCTTTTTTGTTTTCGGCGCTGCTTCCAGCTCAGTGCGCTCGCTGTTGTGGCGGGTTCTTCCAGCCAACTCGGCCGTGCGTTCGGAACAGGATCTAGGCGTTCTATCGGCCCGCCATGCCCACCGAGCTGCTTCTGCCCGGCAGCTCGCCATGGGTGCTGCTGCGTGGAGCCCTGTCTGATGTCGACCGGCGCGAGGCAAACGCGGTGCAGCTGCTGCGCGCGGCGCTCCTGGTCTGTCTATCGCCCATAGATGTGCAAACAAATTGATACACCACCGTGTACCATTGGTACCGAAGGCCCATGATTCGCGCCGTCGTAAGTGGTGCCCGCGGCGCCGCAATTGAGGCCGCACCGAAATTTGGCGATGCGCAGCGCCCCGACTGCGTAGGAGGAGGAAACCATGCTGAAGAAAATCGCGACCCTGGCCGTCGCCCTTTGCGCCGCAGGAGCTGCCCAGGCCGATGTGGGTCCACTCTACATTTCGTACCCCGGCTATTGCAATATCAAGCAGATATACCTGAATCCCGCAAATGATGTTTACGGCAAAGAAATCGGCTGTTCTGGTTCATTGAACTCACCGTTCTTCGGCACTTTCGATGGCGCATCAGGCAACATTTATGTATCGACCGTCGATGCTGGGGTTTGCCTCACAGCGTATCGATCTGACGGATTTATTAAAGGTGGCTGCACCAACGGGGTGACTTACGTCTATGGTAATCCTATCCCTTGGGTCGTAACGACATCCCTCCCACGCAAAAAACGGGGGCCAGGGGATGCCGAACTGCCCAGCATCGGCCACTGACAAATACGTGCTGTCCAAAAGCCCGCCTCGTGCGGGCTTTTTCTTGCCCCTTGTCCGCTAGTGAGGCAGCGGCGCCTGCCTATCCACGATGATAAGCCGCACACCCGGGCCGCCAAGGTCCTGCACTACGGCGCATGCCTCCAGCCATGTGATGGCGGCCTTCCCCACGCCAGCGAAGAAGTTATGGACACCACCTGGAGCGACTTCCTTGAATGGCTTGGTGCCAATGGCGGCGCATTCCTCAACCGTCACGCCGTAGTGTTCAAGAACCGCTTCGGCAGCCGCGATGGCGCGCATGCGCACGTCCTCAAGCAGCAGGCCCGCGGGGTCATCGATTGCGAGGATCTGTTCGGCCATGGCGGGCTCACTGCTCGGCGGGTCCGGCCGCGAATACTTCCACGGGCGCCAACCGCAGCAGGCCCTGTGCCTGCTCCATCGTTCCGGCCAGCCACGCATCCACGTCGCCGGCCTCGATGGGGATCACGCTGCGCTTGTCCTGCTCGGTCGGGCCCACCTTGGGGTCGGGTTTGTGCATGCGGGACATCAGCGGGTGCGCGTCGGCGTTCAGGGTGAGCATGGTGTAGCTCTCGTGCACCTCGCCCGTGCCCTTGTCCGTCCAGGTGTTCCACAGGCCTGCCAAGCCCCAGGTGTGGCCGTCTGAGCGAGCGAAGCGCCACCACACGTTCTTGCCGCTCTCCCAGTTGGGTTCATCGAAGTTGGCGGCGGGGATGATGCAGCGCTGCCCGCGTGCCCATGGCAGCTTGTAGCTGGCCTTGTCCGCCACTTCCTCGCTGCGTGCGTTGTTGGTCGGGTACTTAAGCTTGGGCTCCTTGGCGAACCAGGGGATCAGGCCCCACTGGCCAACCACCAGCTCGCGCGAATACCCGGCATCGTCGCGCGCTCGGCGGATGAATGCTCCCTGGCCGCGCGGGAACAGCACCTTGTCGAACAGCTTGGGCTGGTTGCGGGCGCCAATGTTCCACTCGCGCTCGATATCGAGCTCCTCTGCAGACACATACCTGTTGCACATCTCGGCTCCAGATGGTTGACAGGAACTGCGGGGAATTCCGCACTCCTGAAAGGGGAGCGCCCATCGTAGGCCCCTGCTCGCGGCGCGCCAGTAGGAGACAACCTAAGGTGCGAATACTACTCCTAACCTGGCAAAACACTGTAAATTCGTACAGTGTTTTTGTATGTTTTCAGGATGAGATCCGGCGGTCACCGCATTGCAGGCTCCGATCCGGCGCTACGCCAAGCCGTGCATGGCTGGCTGCTTTACAAGCGCACTCCTGCCGATGACTATGGCCCGCGCTGGGAGGCGCATCTTCTCGACAGGCCAAACGGCAGAGCGCTGATGCTGCCATTGTTCCGGGCGCGCTTTGCGCGGGTGGATGGCGTTCTTCATATCGTGGGTACAGAGGAGGGCGGTCGCACCAACACGAAGGCAAGGCCTAGCCTCTGGAAGCAGTCGTGGCTGGCTGCGCAAGATCCGGCGGACGCGCTGCCCTTTCTCGACAAGGTGTGCCTTTCCAGCGCCACCGGTTTCAGCCCCGAAGCAGACCACCTTGATGACGACCCCTATGCCCCCCTCTATGTGTGAGCCCTTGCCGGCTGTACTGCGCATGCCGCCCTTGCCCCGCGCCAAGCCGCGCGGGCGGACTTGGTGGCCGCTTGAGCAAGCGCTGCCGCTGCCAGTGGACAGCTACGAAATCGAGGCCGGGGAATTCATCTGGCGTGTTCGAGAAATCTCCACGAGATGCACTGTGTATTTGGGGCCGGGCCCGGTGCATCTCGTCCAATCAACCGCCCCGTTTTGAGACGCCTCATGTCCAATCTGTTTGAACCGCCTGCCGTCCTGCGTACGCCCACCTGGTATGGTGGCCCGCCTGACGAATCGCCGCTGGTGTTCTTGGCCG
Source organism: Acidovorax sp. LjRoot118 (assembly GCF_964253575.1). Lineage (NCBI taxonomy): Bacteria > Pseudomonadati > Pseudomonadota > Betaproteobacteria > Burkholderiales > Comamonadaceae > Acidovorax > Acidovorax sp. LjRoot118. Next base: position 3,636,425 of record NZ_CAXURB020000001.1, on the reverse strand, counting down.
AGGCCTATCAGGCGGAGCACTTGGGCGGCCGATCCAAGGTGCGGGTCATTGCTTCGGGCGCGCTGATCTATGACGGGATTGGGCCCGTGGAAATCGCGCCCTCGGACGTACCGTTCTGATGTGGACCGAACCTGATAAGGGCTGCCTTGCCCTAGTGCTCGGCGATGAGGTAGCAGCGGGCAATATCAGCCTGCCCAGTCCTGGGGGTGCGGTCGACCCCGTCATGGTCGTGGAAGTGGACAGCCAGCGCTGCGGGCCAGTGCGGATCAAGTACCACCTCAAGATCCACAAGCACGGGAAGACGCGACATCGCTACTGGTTGGCGGTGCGTGCTTGGCAAGTCGGTAGCGCGGCGCCTGACTTTCCCTAGCCATGCTTCTATCTCTGCACATTGTGAAGGTAGAACCTGGGCACTATCGGGCCCACGTCATGAACGGATGGGAAGAGCGGGGCACCCTCGACACCATCAGCATGAGCGCCGCCATCCGTTAGGCCGCCCATGCGCGCTCGTTGGTCGACGGGATCTTCCCGGGAACTACAGCTTCGTGGCGGTCCATGGAAAAACAATGAATCCCTCGTCCCAAAAACCGGATCCGCTTCCGTCCTTGAGCCTGCCTTGTAGGGAGCGGCTACCCGGGTTTTTTGAGGGGGTCAGCTTGCCGGAACTGTCGATCTGGCCCGAGACCTCGACCGGGTTGTTCCGTGTATCGTTGTACCGGCAAAAGCCGATGAACACGCCGGTGTTTGGCAGATCGGAAGCTGGGCTGATCTCGATGGTGCAAGGTGGATACAGTCCGCCTACCAGCTCCCACCGGCCCACAAAGGGGCCGATGGTATGGTCTTCGGTGGCGTCACCGCCGCCGCAGCCGTACAGAGCGAATGGTAGTAGGAGGAGGTAGGCAAGTGTTCGCATCGACCAAATGTACTGCGATGCTTTCACAACAAGAAGGCATCTTGCGCAACAGGAGCTCACCATGGCCACCGACCCCAAAGACCACCCCCTGCACCAAGTGCCCTACAACCTGCCCGGGCCGCCGGGCGACCTGCCGCCCAGCACGGAGCAGCCAGCCCGGCCGAACGAGCCGTTGGACCCGAGCGCGCGAGACACTGCGCCCTGACTGGACGGGCGCTGGTGCAGCTATCATTGCATGGCTAGGAAGCGGCCCTGACAGGCCTTCACGCACAGCCGATTTCTCGGTTTCAGTGGACCAGCGTACTTCCGACCGATCTGCGTCGACCTCCGCTGTTGTTGGGCAAGAAAGTCCCAATCAATCTCGACTGGCGCCCCCTTTCGAAAAGACTTGCCGGCCAACCAAGTCGAGGGTTCCAAACTAAACCGTAGGAACCGTCCCGCCATCGATCACATGCTCTGAACCCGCCACCGATGCCGCGCGCGGCGACACCAGGAAGGTGATCAGGTCCGCAACCTCCTGCGGCCTGGCGGGCCGCCCGACGGGGATTCCGCCGAGCCAGTCCATCACCATCTTCTTGCCGCCCTCGTAGTCGGTGCCCGCCTGGGCTGCCATTCGCTCGGCGAATACCACCGAAGCCTCGGTCTCGATCCAGCCTGGCGAGACGCGCAGAACCCGAACACCCTTGGGTGTGACCTCTTTCGACAAGGATTTGCTGTAGGTCGAAAGGGCCCCCTTGGCCGCGGCGTAGGCGGTGGTCGACTCCGGCAGCGGAAGCACGTGCTGGATCGAGGTCACGTGCAGGATGACGCCTGCGCCCTGTGCCAGCATGGCGGGCAGCAGTGCCCGGTCAAGGCGAACCGCGGACATGAGGTTCAGGTTCAGCTCACTGAACCACATTGCATCATCGAGGGCTGCGAAGCCACCCGCTGGCGCGTTGGAGCCGCCGAGGGAATTGATCACGATGTCCACGCCGCCCCAGCGTTCGGTGACTGCCCGCGCAAGCTGTGCCACACCTTGCGCAGTGGTCAAGTCGGTCTGGACATACGCCACACCCTCCAGCGGCTTGTCGGGAGCGGAGCGCGCAGTGGTCATCACCTGCACGCCCGCATCCTGCAGGCTCTGGACGAGGGCCGCGCCCAAACCCTTGGTGCCGCCTGTGACCACGGCACGCTTGCCTTGAAGTTGGAGGTCGAAGCTCATGCCTTGATCTCCAGCGATGCGATCAGCCCGCGTTCAAGGCGAAAGCGGTAGGACAGGTCGATAGGGCTGCCTGGAAAGTTGCCTGTCACCTTGGCCTTAACGATCTGAAAACCGTCCTCACGCTCCAACGCGAACGGCACGGTTGTAGCGCTGTACTTGGCAGATGCCTCGGCCATGAAAGCCTTGATGTCATCGACACCCGTGTACGTGTGGCCATCGTCCTTCATGACGGCTTGTGCAGTGAAGCAACGCGCCAGCGCCTCGGGGTTGTGTTCGGCCGCAAAGTACGCGGCGATGGGTTCGGGAAGGGTCAAGGCGTTCATGTCGATGGCTCCATGGGGTTGATGAAGACCTGAGGATGCGCGCCGGGGTCAATTTAGGGAATATCCTAGAATCCGCATGGGCTGTGTAGAAAGGAATACATAATGCGCGGTTTCGAATTCGCTGAGCTGAAAGCCTTCGCTGCCGTGGTCGAACGCAAGAGCTTTGCCCGGGCGGCAGAGCATCTGGGCCTGTCGCCTTCTGCGCTCAGCCAGACCATTCGGCAGCTCGAAGCCCGGATTGGCACGCGCCTTCTCAATCGCACCACACGCAGCGTTGCGCCGTCGGCCAGTGGCGAGCAGCTCTATGGGCGCATCGCCCCGCTGTTCCGCGAAATGGATGCTGCAGTGGCCGAAGCCAGTGAAGCCGCAGGACAGACCACGGGCACGCTGCGCATCAACACGCTGGGGATTGCCGCGAGAACCATCATTGCGCCCAGGCTCTCACGCTTTCATCAGGCGTACCCTGATGTGGTGCTCGACATCGTGGTCGACGACGCGCTGGCCGATATCGTTGTGGGCCGCTTCGACGCGGGCATCCGCGTGGGTGGGCGGGTTGAGAAGGACATGATTGCCGTGCGCCTCACACCCGACCTGGACATGGTTGCCGTGGCGTCCCCGGGCTACCTTGCGGCCCGGGGCACGCCCAAGACCCCCGCCGATTTGCATGGCCACGCCTGCATCAACTGGCGGCTGCAGATGGACGGCAGGCACTATCAGTGGGAGTTCGAGAAAAAGGGGCAACGGCTCGATGTAGCGGTGGACGGCCCCGTCGTCACCAACCATGCCGACATTGGCGTTGCTGCTGCGCTCAATGGCCTCGGCATTGCCTACCACTTCGAGCGAGACGGCGTGGGTGAGCACCTGGCCCAGGGCCGCTTGGTCCAGGTCCTGGCGGACTGGTCGATCTCGCGCCCGGGGCTGTTCCTGTACTACCCGAACAGGCAACATCGACCAGCCCTTCTCAGCGCTTTTATCGACTGCCTGCTGGACAAGGACCTGGAAGCGGCCCCGCGCAGGCCGCAGATCGCCTGATGACGCTGCTAAGCTTTGCAAAAACATCCCATCACCGCGCCGAGATGATCATGAGGTACGTCGGGTTGGTCAGCGAAAATTGGTTTGGCGATACCTCAAGACCATTGCACGCACAGGCCCCAGGAGTAGCCATCGGCACCGGCGCATCGCCACCATGCCAGGGGTGCAGCAAGCAGCCAGAGTTATTTCAGAGAGAACCACTATGACGAGCCCAGATATGCCAAAGGACGGAGATTTCGCCTCTTACCTTGAGGGAAAGATGAGCCGTTCGGCCGAGGTACCCGACGCTGCAGGGAGCGTTGATGTGAATGCGAGCGCGCCAGCAGCTGCGCCCCGACAGACCATCGAACAGATTCTTGTCGAAGGCCAGGAACCGACTGAGGAGTTTATTGAGGAGTGGAACGCCGGACAGGGTGAGCCAGAGCTTTCGGACGAGGAACTTGAGCGGCAGGCGCTGGAGGCTCCAGGCGATGATGGCGATCCGAGCACCCCGGAGTGAGTGAGCGGAGTGGCGCAACGGAGACCCCAATTACAGTGTTCTGGATGCAACCACAGCATCCTGCCAGGATGCTGATCCATGCCTTCCGCATGCGCTCAAACGGCCACCGCCTCCAGCGCTCGAATGACCCGGGTGCATTGGTCGCCTGACCGAAAGGCCTTCCCAGACGAAGCCCGTCCAGTGCGGACTTTTTCACGACCACCTCCTACGCCCCGTGCGCTCCCCAGGCCGCCCAATGGTTCCTTTGCCCAAGGAGCGCACCATGGCCACAGACCCCAAAGACCACCTGCTGCATCAAGTGCCAGACAACCTGCCCCGGCCGCCTGGCGACCTGCCGCCCAGCACGGAGCAGCCCGCTCGTCCCAACGAGCCGTTGGACCCGAGCGCGCCAGACACTGCGCCCTGAGTCGGACGCTGGCGCACTGTCAGCACCCTTCCGCTTCGGCCTGTTTCTTCGCTCCTGCACAATTGCGCCATGCTGTCATCCCTGCAAATCGCTAAGCCGAGCCCAGCGACTTGCGTTGTGCTCTTTCTCATCAATCTTTTAGGATTCTTCCTTTGCTTAGGGGCCATCACACTGCTACGGAGCCCATGGCATAGCCCAGCGATGCTGTTGAGCCAGCTGGCTGCTGTGGCTTTTGTGCTGGCGCTTTGCGCTGCGGCGCTTGGCGGCGGTCCCGGTCGGCTACTCGCTCTGGCCGGAGCGGCCAACGTACTCGTGCTGGTCGGTGCGCTGGGCTTGGCAGCGTGGGAATTGGCAAAGGCTGCGCCTTGGCAATCGGCTGCAGGATTTGCCGCCATGGCGGGGGCAATCCCGGCCATCAATACCGTTTGGTGGCTTCTGTCCCGCCAGCGGATCGTGGCGTTGCCCGGGCATTTCAAGAGCTGAAAGTTACTCGCTCTCCCTTGCGATCCTCTGAGACTAGCGCTTGGCCTGAGTCGGCCTCGGCAGCCAGGGCAATGCGCTCCACGTTTGCGGCTTGCCCTTGCAAGGAACCAGGGCGGTCATTGCCTGCTGCACTTGCACTCATCGAACATTGATCGCAGCAAACGCACCTCCATCGCCACAGGGCTGGATATCCCGTGGTATGCCCGCATCTACCCACTTCTGCGGCCGCGCCGCGCCACCCTTGCCCGCAATGCCGCTGCGCCCGCTGACCATTCTGACAACCCTTCTGCACCTGTACATCGGCCTGCGCCTGGTGGGGGCGCTGTCTGCATGGCCGGGTGCCGGGCCTGCGCTGGCGGTGGCGTTGCTGGTCTCGGCCATCGCCTTGCCGATGCCCTTCCAGCACCGGTCCGGCCGCCGTGGCGCCGCGCACCCCGTGTGGACCTGGCTGGGCCTGCTGGCCATGGGCTGGTTCTCGTCGCTGTTTTTGCTGACGCTGCTGCGGGACCTGGTGCTGGCCGGGGCATGGGCCGGCGGGTGGCTGCAGGAGGGCGGTTCGGCACGGGCCGACAGTGCGGCAGCGGTGGTGGTCGTGGCCACGCTGGCATCCCTGCTCGGGTTCTGGAACGCGCGCCGCACGGCTGGGGTGCGGCGCGTGGATGTGCCGTTGGCCGGGCTGCCTGCGGCGTTGCATGGCTTCACCATCGTGCAGCTCAGCGACCTGCATGTGGGGCCCACCATCCGGCGCGGCTACATCGCGCGCATCGTGAGCCGCGTGAATGAACTCAAGGCCGATGCCATCGCCATCACGGGTGACCTGGTGGACGGCAGCGTGGCCGAGCTGCGCGAGCACATTGCGCCGCTGGCCGACCTGCAGGCGCGCCACGGCAGCTTTGTGGTGACGGGCAACCACGAGTACTACGCCGGCGCGCTCCCATGGGTTGCGGAGCTGCGCCGGCTGGGCCTGCGCGTGCTGCTCAACGAGCATGCGGTGCTGCGGCAGGCTGCGGGGCAGGGCGATGGCGATGCGTTGGTGCTGGGCGGCGTGACCGACTTCACGGCCGGGCACTTCGATGCCAGCCATGCCAGCGATCCGCAACGCGCACTGGTGGGCGCGCCGCCCGAGGCCCTGACCCGCGTGCTGCTGGCGCACCAGCCGCGCAGTGCACCGGCCGCTGCGCAAGCGGGGTTCTTGCTGCAGTTGTCGGGCCACACGCATGGCGGGCAGTTCTGGCCGTGGAATCTGTTCGTGCCGCTGCAGAACCCCTTCGTGGCAGGGCTGCACCGGCTGCAGACGATGTGGGTCTATGTGAGCCGCGGCACCGGCTATTGGGGGCCGCCGATGCGGCTGGGGGCGCCGTCGGAGATCACGCTGATCAAGTTGGTGGCGGCCTGAGGGGGCCACCCGCTTCATTCGGGATGCCCATCAACGCGCTTGGCGGCCAAGCCCACCCACCTCAGGCGGCGGGTCCCACGCGCGGATCCAGCCCATCAGATCCTGCAGCGGCATGGGCCTGGCAATGCCATAGCCCTGCAGGCCATCGCACCCCAGGTCGCGCAGGGCCTGGGCGTGCGCCAGGGTTTCCACGCCTTCGGCGATCACGCTCCGGTTGAAGGCGTGGGCGAGGCTGACGATGCCGCGCACCAGGGTGCGGTCGCGCTCGTTGTCCAGCATGTCCCGCACGAAAGACTGGTCGATCTTCACGGTGTGGGCGGGCAGGCGCTGCAGGTAGGTGAGCGAGGAGTAGCCGGTGCCGAAATCATCGATGGAGCACCGGATGCCCAGCTCGCTCAGGCCCTGCATGACATAGGCCACGGCAGACAGGTCGTTGAAGGTTTCGGTTTCCAGCAGTTCGACCTCCAGAAACTGCGAGGGCAGGGCGGGGTATTGCCTGAGCAGTTGGGCGGCTTGCAGCTGAAAGCGGCTGTCGATGAGGGTGGATACGGTGATGTTGATGCTCAGCGGCAGCGGGTTGCCCTGGGATGCCAGGGTGTGCCCGGCCTGGAAGGCGGCGTCCAGCACCCAATAGTCCAGCTTGTTGGCCACCGGGGTGCCCACGATGTCTTCCAGGAAAGCGCCCGGCGCCAACAGCCCCCGTTCGGGGTGGTGCCACCGGATCAGGCACTCTGCACCGATGACCTGGCCGTCGGAGATGCGGACCTTGGGCTGAAAGAACAGCTCCATCTCGCCTTGCAGCAATGCGTCTTCGACCAGCTTGGCGGTGTGCCTGCGCGCTTGCACCCTCTGGCCTTGCTGAACGTCGAACACCACGATGCGGTCTTTGCCCTGCTCCTTGGCGGCGTACAGGGCCAGGTCCGCGTGGCGCAGCAGGCCGTCGGCGTCGGCCATGTCGTCGGGGTAGAAGGTGACCCCTGCGCTGCAGGTCAGGCGCAGGGCGATGCCATCGAGCGTTGCGGTCTGCGCAAGTGCCAGGCGCAGGCTTTCCAGCTGCTGCAGTGCGGCATCGGCGTGCGGGCAATTTTTCAGCACGACGGCGAATTCATCGCCCCCAGTGCGCCCGATGAGGTTGTCGGCACCCGCCTCTTTTCGCAGGCGCTGGGCAAACACCCGAAGAAACCGGTCCGCCACGGGCTGGCCCCACTGGTCGTTGAGGTCCTTGAACTGGTCGATGTCCAGCAGGCACAGGGCCAGCACGCTGTGGGTCTGCGCGCCATGCTGCAAGCTGGCATTGAGCTCTTTGGTGAACAGGCGCCGGCTTGAGAGGCCTGTGAGGGCGTCGTAGTTGCCAAACTGCTGCAGCACCTGCTCCAAGTGCCGTTGCTCGGTCACGTCCTTGCCGATGGAGACCCACTTGCGCACCACACCATCGGGGTCCCGGATGCCTTCGATGGTGACTTCCGAGACAAAGTCTTCGCCATTTTTGCGGCGCCGGATCAGCTCGCCGTGCCATCGGCCCCCGCGCTCAATGGCGTGCGCCACCCGGCGCAAAAATGCGGCCTGCCCGTCCTCGTCGATGCGCAGAACGGCAGATGATTTGCCGATCAGCTCTTCGCGCGAATAGCCAAGCACATGGCTGTACGCCGGGTTGACATCCAGCACGGTGCCGTCTGGCTGCACGATGGCGATGGTGTCCTTGCTGTTGACGAACACGCTGGCGGCCTGGCGCGCTTCGGCGAGCAGGGTCTTCAAGGTCTCGGCCGTCTGGGCCAGGGCATCTTCTCGCTGGCTCAGCTTCTGCGTGTTGTCCAGCAGAAAACCCAGCAGAACGGTGCCGATGGGGTAGACCACCAGCACGGCCAGCCACGACCGCGCGGTGACCGCCCGTGCGATGTCTGGCGGCAAGGTCTGTATGGCCAGCATGCCGCCTGCGGCAAGGCTGAAGCCAAGCCCCACCAGCCAGAGCCCATCGGACAAGGTGCTGCCAAGGCGCAGGGTGGAGAAGAACGGCCGGTGGCGCTGCCAGAGCCAGCCGATGGCGGTGGTCAGCGCAATGCCGACCATGGCGGGGCCACTGCCGATGCCGCCCAGGCTGAGCCGGTAGGCGCCCAGCACCGCCGCGCACAGCAAGGCGCTCAAGGGCGACAGGTAGGCCCCGGCAAGCCCGGTCATCACCAGCCGGGTGTCGACGATCACGCCCTCGGCCAAGCGCAGGGGCACGAGCATGGTCAGGATGCCGGTGACGCCGAACATGAGCCCCGTGACCCAGGGCAGCCATCTGCGCCGCTTGTGCACCACGGCCGGGTCGGGGTGGCGCTGGCCGCTGATGACGATGCTGTACAGCGCCGCCAGAAACGACAGCAGCCCGGCATTGATTCCCATGTCCTGAATCAAAGACGTCGTGTCGATGTTCATGGCGCCCTCTGGAGCGGTTGTCCAGACATCATAGGCAAAGACGCGGCGGATGGGGTGTTATCTCGCAGCCCCTCGCACCAAGGCGGGGCCCTGGGGCCGTGCCCGGCATGCGGGCGCTGGGTGGGGTGCCCGGCATGCGCCGGCCCACCCCGGGGGGCAGGCTCAGGTGGCTGCCAGGAAGAAATCCATGGGAATCAGCTCGACGCCCCAGCCGCCGGCCTCGCCCAAGGTGGCCGCCGGATGCATCGCCGCCAGACGCACTGCCTCTTCGCGGCTGTCCGCCTCGATGATGAAGAGCCCGCCCACCATCTCCTTGGACTCGGTAAATGGCCCGTCGCTGATCTGCGCCTTGCCGCCGCGTGGGCGCAGGCTGACCCAGTGCTCGGTGTCGCCCAGCGACGCGGACACCAGCACCTTGCCGGTGGCACGCATCTTCTCGTCCAGGGCGGGGCACTGGCTCACCAGGGCCTGCACGTCGGCGGGCGCCATGGCGGCGAATTTCTCGGGGGTGAAGTAGGCGAGGCCGAGGTATTTCATGGCGGAATCCTTTGGGGGGTTGATTGCTCCATTCTTCACGACGAAGCAGATCACCGGAAATCGACAAGATCCGAAAACAATCTCCTGAACAAGGTCGTCGCTATTGCGTGTGCCACACCACGGTTTCAGAGCAAACCAAGGGCCTTGGCGTTGATGGCGAGATCGATGGCCGCCCTCTGGTTGTCGCCATCGCCCATGAACCAAGCTGCGGACAGTCCCGTCCAGGCGACGATCCAGCGAACAAGGCGCTCGGGCTCCAGGCCCGTGGCGGAAAGAACGGTGTCCAGCCGGCTCTCCAGGCGGCCCGGCAGCGTGGCCAGGGGCCGGGCAGGGTCGCTCAGATCGGGGTTGGTGAAGATGTTGGCATAGTCGAACGCGCGTTCTCCCACAAGGCCGTGCGGGTCGATGGCCAGCCACCCGCGTGTGCCAAAGTCAAGCACGTTCTCGTGGTGCAGATCGCCGTGCAGCGGCACCGCCTCGCGCGGGTCAGCCAGCAGTTGGCGCGCGATGTCCGAGGCAGCGACCAGTGCCGCATGCGTGTGTGATGGCCCAATGAGTGGCTGGAACCAGATGGCCAGCGGATGCAGTTCGGGTAGGGGTTTGCTTCGCGGAGCATGCAGCCGGGCAGCCGTTGCGCAAAGAATGCGGCAGGCGTCGTCGTCTTTGCCAGACCACGCCATCTGCGCGAGATTTTGGCTCCCTGCCGCCCGCTCCATCAGCAGAACCCCTTCGGCGGATGCGAAGACCTGGGCGGCACCTTGGCCCTCCCACCACGCAAGCAGGCGGTAGCCAGCCTGTTCGTCAGGGATGCGGGCGACTTTCAGCATGGCGGGCAGATGGCCGTGCCGTACGGGCAGCACCCAGCTGGACCGGGTCGTCAACAGTTTGCCATCGGGCAGCAGGGCCCAGCGTTCGAGCCATGCGGTGACATCCGGGGGGAGTGGAAAAGGCGAGGTCATGGATGTTGTGTCCAGCACAGATGGCGTCGTGGGTTGCCGGTCTCCACGGTTTGATTACTGACGCAGATTTTGCCGCGCCCTCGCGGGGATTATTCCGCATCGGCTTGAATAATATGGCGACTGGCGTCGTAACGCGTGTGTGCAATCACCCATATGGGCGAGTCTGATGTTCACCACCTCACACTTCGAAACAAAGGCGCTGGGCAATGCGCCGGATGTGTGACGCTGCGCACAGCGCCACCCTGCACAATTTAGAACAATCACTGCTAGACACGCAACCCGTTACGCCCTTCGCGTTTTGTGGCATTACTATTTTTTTTCATCCTGTGCAGATGATTGATGCTGGTAATGGTGCAGGCACGGTATTTTCTGAAAAGGATCTGGACAATGACCTATCGGCTTTCCCATATCGCGTTGGCAGCGCTGACGACCTTCGGCACCTGCACTGCCATGGCCCAGGTGACGGCGGTTGCCGCCATGGAGGGCGACCTGCAAAGCAGCCGCGTGGCGGTGAACGTGCGCGGCGTGCCGACCGGTGCAGAGGGCTACAAGCTGTGGCTCGCCGTTTTGCACAACAGCCAGTTGTACTTTCATGGCGAGGCGGGCTTTGTCCTTTTTCAATGCCCAGGGTTTTGCGACGCGCCGGCCTACCAAGCCGTGGTGGCCGATCCGCAGCTTGTCGCGGTGCGCAACCTGGACGCGCGTGGCCTGATCGGGGCCAAGGTCTATCTAGGCTGGGGACGCTCGTTTGCAGAAATGGTGGACAGCGGGCAGATCCGCGAAGTCCTCACCGTAGCCGCCCCATCGACCGACCCTTTGTCATTGGCCTACAGCGGCATTTACAACTGCCGAGCTACCTACGCCAACACCTATTTGTCTTATGGTCAAGACATAAAGGGCCCGGACTGGAGTGCCAAGATCGACGTCATGCCGACTGGGGCCGCGATTGATGTGAGCGGGGCGAAAGATCGGTCTGGTTTGAGCTTTGGGGCCAGATGGTGGATTGCGGGGCCCAAGACACCTCTCTTCACGCTCCCTCCCGGTCGCGCTGATCGCCCAGACACTCCTGCTGGAGCCTCGCGATACGATTACCAAGAAGGCGATTTTTACGCAGCCGCAGTGTTCGTACCCGCGGGTGGCCCTGATGCCCCTGGATCCTCAGCTCGCATGCTCCTCGGTTTCAGTCGAAATTGGCTCGCCAGCTACAGTGAGTCCTGCGACAAGATCTGATCTGTCGCGAACCCGGGTTGCACCCGGCAGGGACAGGCATCTCACCCCAGGAAGAAATCCATCGGAACCAACTCCACGCGGGGGGCGCTTCAAGGTGTGGCAGATGGCCGGCATGCGGTACGCGACCAGCATGCCGCTGAAGTTGCGCGGCCCGATGCAATCCAGGCCGCTGGCCCGTGACCGACCCCGAGAGGTCGGCCACGGTCTGTGCTGCTCCGGGCTCGCAAGTACGCCGCGTGAGCGCTATCGGAGGTAGCCCGGGCCAGTTGGTGGGCGTGCACCGTGCGCAGGCTGGCCCTGGCTACACCTTACGGCAGGACGGACCAACCGCGCCATGCGCCCAGCGCCCTGGCGATGCTGCGCGCAATCAAAAAGTGCTTGGTTTCTGTGGGGTGCAGGCCGTCGAGCGTGTCGCCAGGGACCATCGTGACCGGGTCAATGGCGTTTGGCCCGTGGTAGTAGATGAGTTGGGCTGCACCGGGGTAGTGGGCATTGATCTGCGCCACGACGGATTCCCGGACCTGTTGCAGGCGGCCGACCGAGTCTCGGTAGGCGAGGGCTGCCGCCTGCTCATCAGGGCCATCATTCCATTTGGGATAGTCAGTCACGACGACGAGAGGGGCCTGCACCACGGCGATCTTTCGGCCCGCGGCCGCAGCGTGCCAGCCGTACACGGTCATCAGGTACGCCACGGGGGATTGGGAGATATCGGGGTTGGTACCCTGGATGAACGGGTCCACGTCGCCACCGCCCAGATGAAGCACGATGGTGTCTGCCTGGATCATGTCCGTGTGCTGGGACATGGTGAGCCCGCCCAGCCAGTTGGGCGCGCCGTCGTTGAACTGGCCGTTGTAGGCGTAGCCCATGCTCTGGCTACCTAGCTGCTGGGCGTCGTAGGTAACGGCGGGCAGCTTGGCGCAGACGTTGGCTGCAAGGTTGACGGCAGGGATGGGAGGGTAGTGTCCAATCGAGTCGGTGTAGAAGGCGAGCTTGTTAGCGATGATGGGCATGGAGTTTCCTTCGGTTGATTGGGAGGGCGCGCGGGGCCTCCCGGGATGCATTGCACGCACATGGCCTTCGCGTTCTGCATGAGACGCGCGAGCCACATCCCCATCGTTCAAGATGGTTCCTGCGCCGCTGCTTGCGGCGGTTGGTGTGGTGGTGGGTCAGGTCCGCCGCTGCACGGCGAACAACAGAACCCAGGGCTTCTGGCGCGCGATGCCTTCGCTCTGCGCGCCCGCCTGGCTGGTGTTTTCAGGCGCCTGGCGCACGCGGTGACCACCGCCAGGGGTGGTGCGGCCGACCATGGGGCACCGCTTCACGAAGTCAACCATGGGGCTGCTGCACGCGGATGCTGTGTTTGCCCAGGTCGGCGCGGTGGCCGAACGGATGCGTGCCGCCGCGCCCTGGGGCCAGGCCGCATGCATGGGCGACCGGGGCGCTGGCCTTGGCCAGCAGGAACAGGGTAGGGGTGCGGTGGAAGACCACGAAGCCGTTGGCGCCGACGCGGACCATCTCGTGGCCGCGCCGCGCGCAGGCGCTGCTTGGCACCGCATGCGCGTTGTCGAAATGGACGCTGATGGGGTGCCGGGCTATGGCGTCCGCCTGTTCGGCGTTAGGGACTTCGGTCCAACAGGTGTGGACGGACCTGCTGCCCGAACAGTTGGTGGATCCAACCGTGAATTTCGCCACCTCGACGTCCGCCGTCAGGGCGGGGCGGGTCGGGCGAGCGGTCTCGGTACAGGAAATCGATGTTGGCATTTTTTCACTCCACTACCGTGTTGGCATTGGAGTGAATTAAAGCATGCTTGCTTTTTGTAGTCAAGTATTCTTGATGAATCGGTCAGCTTTCGATGAGGGCATCTGGCGGCACACCGCCACCGACCCGATGGATGTCCTCGATCTCGTCGCGCTGGATGGTTGCGGGCTCGTACCCATCGTTGATGCTGACCAGTTGAATTTCGTCGTCGTGGATGCGGTTGAGCTGCTTGAGCAGCTTGCGGCCGTCCTTGAGCTTTACCACCACGTCGTTGCCTGGCTGCGCCTCGATGGAGGGCGTGACCACGATGAACTCGCGCGCCCGGTAGCGTGGGTGCATTGATTCGCCCTTGACCCGCAATGCGTAGGCCTTCGGGTCTTTGGTCCAGTACTGGACAAAGCCCTCTCCATGCCCCACGGGGTATTGCATTTCCTCCAAAAAGCCATCCGTGCCGCCCTTGACGTGCCCCACGACGGGGATGAGGCGGGATGTCCCCAGGGACGGGGCGGCGGCCACGTTGGACATGTTCATCTGGCCCTGACCGGTGGCCAGCCAGTCTGAACTGACACCAAGAATGCGCGCGGCCTTCGAATTGTTCTCGGCGCTGAGCGACCGTGTAGCGCCCTTCAAGACTTCGCCGATGGCCTGGGCAGAAACCCCCAATTCGCGTGCCAACTGGGGGCGCGAGAGCTTGGATTGATCAAGGGCGAGTTGGAAGCGTTCGGCGTAGGTCATCAAGCAAGCTTACAAGAATGCTTGTCAAGATTGACGGACATAGTTTATAAAGCATGCTTTATTTTTTCATGCTTGGCGCAACAATCCTCCAGCACTCGGGGCGCTGCAGAGGTCGCCCACCCGGCAGCCGCGGAGCACTCCAAGGTCGCATATGGCGGGAAAAGCCAGGGAGAGGGTCTTCCGTCGCCGCAGCCAACGCCGGGCATCCCGCCAGCCCGACCGGCGATCCCGGTGCAAAGCCCAGGGTGGAGCTCAGGCCCAGCACCGAGATGGGGTTCATGTCGTATGTCGATGACTGCATGAAGCTCTGAGTCAAGGCGATGTCCTGAAGAAGGTGGTCGACACCGGTGCTTTGCGGCCGCGGGTTAAAATCCGCTCCATCGCTCCGGGGTGCACGCAAGTGCTGAGATCCACACCCGAGAACTTGAACCGGGTAATTCCGGCGGAAGAAGAGCTTTCACCCCTCCCGATGCGGGCGCATTTTGCTGCGCAGTGCCGTCGATGTGCCGGGTGACCTCGGAGCATCCTGTCAAAGACAACACAAGGACGCTCGCTCATGCACAAGGTCACTCCGCTGGTGGCAGACCTGCTCGAATTCATCGCGATGGATGGTTGCACGGACGAGCAGTTCGACGAGATGGCGCTGCGCCTGTTCGCGCACCAGTTTGCCGCCAACCAGCCGTTCCAGAGTTTTTGCCGGCTGCGCGGTGTCAACGTGCGCAGCGTCAAATCGTGGGCGGACATCCCTGCCGTGCCCATCGATGCCTTCAAGGCCCTGCCGCTGCGCTGCGAGGCACCGGCCGATACCGACCGCATCTTCATGACCAGCGGCACCACCCGCGGCGGCAGCACGCGCGGGCAGCACTTTCACCCGCTGCTCGATGTGTACGACCTGTCGATGACCCGCAACTTCGCGCAGCGCTTCATGCGCGGCACAGAGCGCATGCCCATGGGCATTCTGTTCCCCGACGAGGTGGCGATGCCCAACTCGTCGCTGGCGCACTACCTGGACCTGGCCAAGTCGGCTTTCGGCAGCAATGGTGCCAGCCATACCTTCGTCACGCCGCAGGGCATGGACCTCGATGGGCTCTGGGCGGCGCTGGCCGCTGCCGAGCGCAGCGGCGAGCCCTATGCGCTGCTGGGCGCGAGCTTCAGCTTCGTGCATGTGATCGATGCGCTGCGCCAGCAGGGCCGCACCTTCAAGCTGCCGCCCGGCAGCCGCATCCTGGACACCGGCGGCTACAAGGGCCAGTCGCGCGAGTTGCCGCTCGATGCCTTCTATGACGAGCTGTCGCAGGCGCTCGGCGTGCCGCGCACGCAGTGCATCAACATGTATGGCATGACGGAGCTGAGCACCCAGTTCTATGACGATGGCAATGCATCGGTGCCGTCGGTCAAGTCGGGGCCGCACTGGATACGCTCGCGCCTGGTCGACCCGGTCACGGGGCGCACGGTGCCTGCGGGCGAGAGCGGCATTCTGGTGCACTGCGACCTGGCCAACTTCAATTCGGTCACCACCATCCTCACGGAAGACGTGGGCCTGTACGCCGAGGGTGGATTTCTGCTGCTGGGGCGTGCCGAGGGCGTGGAGGCCAAGGGTTGCTCGCTGGCAGTCGAGGAGTTCGTGCGGGCCACTGCGGCATGACCAAGGTGCCCCACCGCATCCAGGCAGGCTACCTGCCGGGGCTGCATGCTGCCGAGGTCGACTGGCAGGTGCTGCCGTTTGCGCAGGGCGACCAGGCGCTCGAAGTCGAGGTGCCGGTGCTGTCGGCCGCGCAGATGGATGCGCTCGCAGCGCGCGTGCGTCAGGCCAGCGCCCGGCACCTCAAGACCATGGCGGTGTCGGAAATCATTGCCGTCATCGACCAGGCCATCGCCCGCCTGCTGGACCGCAGCGACCCCTACCGCCAGCAGGCCGAGGCGTATCTGCCGGTGGTCAGCGGCTATGACCGCGACATGGTGCGCCTGGGCCTGACGGGCTTCTTCAAGACCTTTCGCGCAGCGCAGCTGCACCGCTTTGTGGCAGAAGACTTTGCCAACCCCAAGGTGCTCGACGGTTTTCAGCCCACGCCCAAGGGCGGCGCGGTGCGCGCCTTCGGCCCCGACCTGCTGGTGCACAACTGGGCCGGCAACGTGCCCGCGCTGGCGCTGTGGAGCATGGTCTGCGGCCTGCTGGTCAAGGCCGGCAACATCGGCAAGCTGCCCAGTGCCGAGCCCCTGTTCGCCGGCTGGTTCGCGCGCCTGCTGGCCGAGGTGCATCCGCCCATCGCCGATTGCTTTGCCGTCGTCTGGTGGCGCGGCGCGGGGGATGATGGCGCCTCGGCCCTCTATGCCCAGGCCGACGCGGTGCTGGCCTATGGCGGCAACGAAGCGCTGGACGCGATTCGGCGGCGCCTGCCGGTGACCACGCGGTTTTTGCCCCATGGGCACAAGCTGGGCTTTGGCGTGATCAGCGCCACGGCGCTCGATACGCTGAAAGCGCCCGCCATCGCGCGGCTGGCCGCGTGGGACGTGATGCGCTACGACCAGCAGGGCTGCTATTCGCCGCATGTCTTCTATGTGCAGCGGGGCGGGGCGGTGTCGCCACGCGCCTTTGCCGGCTACCTGGCCGGCGAGCTGGCCAACCTGCACCAGCGCTTTCCGCGCCGACCGCTGGAGGTGGAGGATTTAGCCGCCGTGGCCAGATGGCAGCAGGGCGTGGAGTGGCAGGCGCTGTCTGCCAGCGCCGAAGGGCCCGCAGACCAACTGATCGGTGCCTCTTCTGCCGCCTGGAGCGTGGCCTACAGCGACACGCTGCAGCCTCTGGCCCCCACCGCGATGCAGCGCACCATCCAGGTGGTGGGCGTGGATGCGCTGGACGATGTGGTGCCCCTGGTGGCGCCGCACAGCCGCTTTCTGCAGACCGCCGGCATCGCCGCTGCGCCGGCCGAGCTGTTCCGCCTGGCCGGGCTGCTGGGCGCGGTGGGGGTCACGCGCATCAGTGCCATTGGCTCGATGAGCGCGCCCGAGGCGGGCTGGCACCACGATGGCCGTTTCAACCTGCTCGACCTGGTGCGCATGACCGAGATCGAGCAGTCCGCCGAGTTGGCGGCCGAACCGCTTGCGCCCTATGCGGACTGAAGGCGGGCCGGCCATGGGCTTTCTCGTGATGGAACAGGTGGTCTTCACCTACCCCGGCCGGCCGCCCGTGGTGGATGGCATCGAATGGCACATGCAGGCCGGTGAGATCCACTGCCTGGTGGGCCGCAGCGGCTGTGGCAAGACCACGCTGCTGCAACTGGCCGCGGGCCTGCTGCGTCCGCAGTCGGGCCGCGTGCTGCTGCAGGGCCAGGAGCTGCTGGCACCCGGGCCGCAGCTGGGCTTCATGTTCCAGGCGCCGACCTTGCTCGACTGGAAAAGCGCCATCGACAACGTGCTGCTGCCCGTGTCGCTGCAGCGCCGCCCAGGGGCGGGCGATGTCGAGCGCGCCAAGGCGCTGTTGGGCCAGTTGGGCCTGGCCGTGCATGCGCAGCACTACCCGCGGCATTTGTCTGGCGGGCAGCAAAGCCGCGTGGCACTGGCGCGCGCGCTGGTGCTGGAGCCCGCGCTGCTGCTGCTCGACGAGCCCTTTGCCGCACTCGACGCCATCACCCGCGCCGAGCTGCAGGACGACCTGCTGCACACCTGCCGCCAGCGCGGCACCACGGTGCTGTTCGTCACGCACGACATCAACGAGGCGGTGTACCTGGGCGACCGCATCGCCGTGATGCATGCCGGCCGCATCGTGGACGACATCCGCATCGACCTGCCCGGCCCGCACCTGCAGGCCATGCGCGACGAGGCGCCGTTCAACCGCTTGTGCGGGTGGGTGCGAAGAAGCATGGACGGGGTCGCCGCATGAAGCTGACGGCGTTGCAAGCCCGGCTCCTCTCCGCTGCGCTGTTGCTGGTGCTGCTGGCGGCGTGGGAGTTGGCTGTGCGCCGCTCCGGGCTGTCGGCGCTGGTGCTGCCCGCGCCGTCCTCGGTGGCCGCGGCGCTGTGGAATGGCGTGGCCACCGGCTACTTCTGGCCTCACATCCGGGCCACGGTGTGGGCGCTTGTGCTGGGGCTGGTGGGGGGCGGTGTGGCCGGTCTGCTGATGGGCATGGCCCTGGCCGAATCGACCCTGCTCGAACGCGTTTTCAGGCCCTACGTGGTGGTCAGCCAGGTGGTGCCCAAGCTGGCGTTGGCGCCCTTGTTCGTGCTGTGGTTCGGCTTTGGCATCGCACCCACGGCGCTGATCACGGGGCTGATCTGCTTTTTTCCGCTGATGGAGAACACGCTGACAGGCCTCAAGCATGTGGACCCGCAGCGGCTGCAACTGTTTCGCATGCTGGGCGCCACGCGCTGGCAGACGCTGCTGCGGCTCAAGCTGCCGGTGGGGCTGCCCTCCATTTTGGCCGGCCTGCGCATGGCCGTGGTGCTGGCGCTGGTGGGCGCCGTCGTCGGCGAATTCATTGGCGCCAGCCAGGGTCTGGGCGCCGTGGTCATCGCCTCGCAGGGAATGATGGACACCGCCCTGATGTTCGCCGCACTTGTCCTCATCGCCCTCATCGGGCTGGTGCTCTACCAGGCCACGCTGCTGCTGGAGCGCCGGCTTCTGACCCCTTACCTCGACAACCCTTGATTGCCATGAACACCTCCGCATACTCCCTGCCCATCTCCCGCCGCACCGTGCTCGGCGCCTCTGCGGGCCTGGCCGCCTTGCCGTTCGCCGGCCTGGCCATGGCGCAGTCCAAGGGCAAGATCACCGTCGGCGGCTGGAGCAAGCCCATCAGCGAAATCACCAACCTGCTGGTCGAGTCCGACAAGGGCTTCTTCAAGGCCCAGGGCGTCGAGCTGGGCTACGCGCCCGGCGCCGGCGGGGGCGATGCCATTCGCAACATGCTCAGCGGCCAGGCCGATGTGGCGTTCACCGACCCTGGCTCTTTCTTCACGGCGCTGGACAAGGGTGAAAAGCTCACCGCCATCTACGACATCTATCCGCAGAACGTGTTCAACGTGGTGTCGCTGAAATCCGCCAACATCCACAAGCCGGCGGACTTGAAGGGCAAGAAGATCGGCGTGTACAGCCTGGCCAGCGGCACGCGCCAGAACCTGCTGGTGATGCTGCACCAGGCGGGGCTCAAGGAGTCGGACGTGACCATCGTCGTGACCGGCCTGCTCAACTTCGCACCGCTGCTGCAGGGCCAGGTCGACGCCACGGCCGCCACCGACACCGGCCTGGTGGTGGGGCAGCGCAAGGGCATCGGCGAGGTCAATGTGATGCAGGTGCGCGACTACCTGAATGTGTCGAGCGACCTGTTCGTGGTGCGCGATGAGACCCTGCCGCAAAAGAAGGAGCTGCTGCGTGCCTTTCTCAAGGGCTACCGCGACAGCGCGGCGTGGATGATCGCCAACCCCGAGGAGGCCGCGACCCTGGCCGTCAAGTACGCCATTGATGGCACCCAGCGCGACATCAACCTGGAGGTGATCCGCCTGCGCAACATATCGTCGATCCCCTCTGCTGCCGTGAAGCTGGGCACCTTCAACGTCGACTCCCTGCAAAAGGCCGCCGATGCCTACCGCGCGCTGGGCCTGGTGCAGCGCCAGATCAAGGTGACGGACGTGGTCGACACCAGCCTGTTGCCGGGGGCATAAGTGGATCAGGCCATGAAGTTCCAGGGCAAGGTGGTGCTGGTGACCGGGGCCAGCCGCGGCATCGGTGCCGCGATAGCCAAGGCGTTCGCGCAGGAGGGGGCGACGGTGGCCATCAACCACCTGTCCAACGATGCGGCTGCGGCCGAGGTTGTCGCAGCCTGCCGGGCCGCCGGTGGCGATGCCTGGGCCGCCAAGGCCGATGTGGGGTCGGCGCCAGCGGTGCAGGCCATGGTCGACGCGGTGGTGCGCGAGCTCGGCCCCATCGACATCGTGGTGAACAACGCCTTTCGGCCCTACGCCTTCGACCCGCAGCGCCGCACGCTGTTCGACGACCTGGAGTGGAGCGACTACCAGACACAGTTCGACGGTGCGGTGGGCGGTGCCTTCAACGTGTGCCGGGCAGTGCTGCCGCAGATGCGCCAGCGGGCGCAGGGCGCCATCGTGAATATCGTGAGCAACCTGGTGGAGCACCCTGTCGTGGCCTACCACGACTACACCACGGCCAAGGCCTCGCTGGTGGCCTTCAGCCGCAACCTGGCCACCGAGCTGGGGCCCCTGGGCATCCGCGTGAACTGCGTGGCGCCCGGGCTCGTCTACCCCACGCAGGCCAGTGAATCGACGAAGGAGTCGTTTCGCGAATCGTTGATGGCGGCCACGCCGCTGCGGCGCATCGCCCGGCCCGAAGATATCGCCGGGCCCGTGCTCTTCCTGGCCTCGGACTGGAGCGGGTTCATGACCGGGCAGGTGCTGTTTGTCGATGGTGGGTTGGTGATGCGCTGACTGCCTCAGTTGGCTCCTGCCCGGCTCAGCCTCTGCACCTGGTGCAGCGCCGATGCGTAGGGCGGTGGCATGTTCTCCAGGCTGTCCTTGTCCTGCTCCGGTATGACGCGCAGAAGGTCCCCCCGGGCCGAGGCGAACACGAGCACCTTGCCGCGCTCCGTGGGAACCGGCCGCTGGTCGCAGGTGTGGCCTGCTTTCTCGATGTAGGCCAGGGCATTGGCGCGGCCGCCCTTGAAGAACCGAATCGGCTTGAGGAACACGCGCACGGTCTCGTAGCCGTCCTTCTGGGGGCCGGCCTGCCTGCGCACCGCCTGGGCGATGTAGACCGCCTGCGACTGGGCGTAGGCCTGGGCCACCTGCTCGGGCCAGGGCGTAAAGCTCGTGGGGGGCGTGCAGGCGATGGCCTGGGCTGCGCCGGCCAGGAGGGCGAGGGTGAGGCAGGTCTGGATTCTTACCATCCGCACAGTCTAAGGTCCCGCGCCAGAGGCGCGGGGTGGTGCCACCCGCTCACTGCGCGGCGGCGCTCTCTGGCAGCAGCAGGATCTTGCCCACGCTCGCCCCCGTCTCCATGCGCCGGTGCGCTGCCGCCGCATCGGCCAACGGGTAGGTGCTGTCGATCACCGGGCGCAGCGTGCCATCCGCCAGCGCGCCCATCCAGCGCTGCGCGAAGCGCTGCGTCATGGCCTGCTTGACCTCGGGCGGGCGCGACTTCATCACGGTGCCGTAGATCTGCAGGTGGCGGTAGAGCAGCACGTCGATGGGCAGTTGCGCGCCTTCGGTTGCGCCGCCCAGCAGGCCCACCACCGTCATGCGCCCACCCACGGCCAGCGAGCGCACGTTGCGTTCCAGGTAGGGGCCGCCGATGAAGTCGATCACGACGTCCACGCCCTTGCCTTCGGTCTTGTCGGCCACCACGGCCTGGAAGTCCTCGCTGCGGTAGTCGATGAACACATCGGCACCAAAGCCCCGAACGGCATCGCGCTTGTCGGCGCTGGCGGTGGCGAACACGCGCGCCCCGGCGGCATGGGCCAGCTGCACGGCTGCCGAGCCCACGCCGCCTGCGGCTGCGTGGATGAGCACCGACTCGCCGGCCTGCAGCCGCGCCAGGTGGAACATGGCCTCGTGCGCGGTGACGAAGACCTCGGCCACGGCGCCGGCCTGCTGCAGAGACAGGTTCTGCGGCACGTGCATGGCCATGCGGTGGTCGATGCGCGAATACTCCGCATACGCGCCGCCGCCCACGATGCCCATCACGCGGTCGCCCACGGCAAAGCCATGCACCTCGGGGCCCACCTCGGCCACGGTGCCAGCAACCTCCAGGCCCATCAGGTCCGAGTCGCCGAAGTAGGCGCGGCCGTAGGCGCCCTTGCGGTGCGAGAGGTCGGCGCGGTTCACGCCGATGGCGGCGTTGCGTACCAGCAGGTCGTGCGGGCGCACCTCGGGGCGGTCAACTTCGCGGGCCACGAGGACTTCGGGGCCGCCGAACTCGTCGAAGACGATGGCTTGCATGGTGGGTTTCCTTTGGTCTTGTTCAGTGATGGCCTACAGCTTAGGGCGCAAACGCACCTGTCAAATGCAGCGTTTTTGCGGTCCGGTGATGCAAAATTGCATCGCATGAACTGGGACGACACGCGCATCTTTCTCGCCTTGACCCGCGCGCCCTCGCTGCGTGCCGCCGCGCGCAGCCTGGGCGTGGACCAGGCCACGGTGGGCCGGCGCCTGCAGGCGCTGGAGGCCGAACTGGGCGCCACGCTGTTCCTGCGCGCCAAGGGCGGCTACCTGCTCACCGCAGCGGGCGAGGCGGCGCTGGGCGCGGCCCGGCGCATGGAGGCGGCGGCGACGGACCTGCGCACCCGCATCGAGGGGCAGGACGAAAGCCACGCCGGCCTGGTGCGGGTGACCAGCTCGGATTCCATCGCCATCGAATTTTTGCTGCCCGCCATCGAGCGGCTGCAGCAGCGCTGGCCCGGCATCCGCGTGGACCTGGAGGTGTCCCCCCAGGTGCTCAGCCTGAGCCGTCGGCAGGCCGACATTGCTTTTCGCAACGTGCGCCCCGATGCACCCGACCTGGTGGTGCGCCGCGTGGCCTCGTGGCCGGTGGGGCTGTTTGCCAGCGCGGCATATCTGGAGCGCTTTGGCATGCCCGTGCCTGACGACGAACTGCGCGGCCACCACCTGGTGGCCTACGGCCCCACCCTGGAGCAGCGGCCGTTCCCCACGGCGGCCCAGGTGCCGGCGCGCCAGGCCCGCATCGCCATGGCGGTCAACTCCGGCCTGCTGGTGCGCAAGGCGGTGGCCGCCGGCATCGGCCTGGGCGAGATGCCGGTGCATCTGGGTGAACGGGAGGGGCTGGTGCGCATCTGGCCCGAGCGCAGGCGCGCCAGCGACCATGAGGTCTGGCTGGTGATGCACCCCGACCTGCAGCGCACGGCCCGGGTGCGGGCGACGGCGGAGTTTTTGTCAGAGGCGCTGGGGGCAGAGCCTGTCTGAAATGGGGTGAGGGACAGGTGCGTATTTCGGCTTTCCTGGACATCCGGTTCGGCGCCGTTGACACCGAGTTCGGCACCGCGAGCGGATGGCAGTAGATGGCCGGCTAAACCAACGCTGAGGAACCGTTGGGGCGGTGGACTAGATTTCCGTGATCGGCCGAGGCTGTGTGAAAACGTCGATAAACGACTCTTTCAGGGGTACTGCAACCATTGCTCGTATCGAGATCTTGCGTTGTAGGGCGATCTGAGCGGTCCATTTCTGAGCGGATCGCCAAACCGAGGGCCCCACGCGCGTTTTCACACAGCCTCGGCCAGAAGCGGAAGTTCAGCTGTGCTATCCAACAGACTGACTGGCAACACCTATATGCAGCTTCTATTCGAGATCGAAGACGTTTTTGATATTGGCGGTCGAGGTTGCGTGCTGGTGCCAGGCGTGCCGTATGAGCTTGGACAGAATGTGAAGCTTGGCGCGCAACTTCTCATCATTGCGCCCGCTGGCGAGGAGACTCGAACAAGCATCCAGGGTTTTGAGATGATCAACCGCGGACGGCCCATGAATCACGCACCCTTTTCCGTTCCCCGCTCGGTGAAGAAAGAGAGCCTGCCCGTCGGCTCAAAGGTGTATCTCCTCGACGCCAGCGACGTATAACGGCCAAGAGCGGCCAGTGGGGCGGCTTAAAGCGGACGCCCAACGTTTGAGCTAACCGGCAGTTTGTGGTGGGCCGAGTTTGGGCGAGAATGGAATGAGCCCAAAGCCAGAATGCCGCAAGCTGTCCGGTCGAGCAGATGGTTAGGCCTCGCGCGACGAAGCCGGCAGATTCCAAGCGGACGTACCAACTCCGCTCCAAAGCTCGCGCAGTTCGAGCGGCAGAGCGTCCAACGCACGAGCGAAGGCATCCGAAGGGAGCACGGCGAATAGTGCGAAGCCAACGGATTCAATGGCGTTGTCCGGGGAGAAGTTGTGTTCGCTTCGCAGTGATCGGACTTCGTCCAGCATCTCGGTCCGAGTGCCGACGGTGCAAACTTGATTGCCAGGTCTCCAGCCTTCGATGAAGAGGCCTCGTACCGCAGGTGGCAACTGATCCGCAAAGCGATGAGCTTGCTCAAGAGTAAGCCTACGACGGAAGGCATGGAGAACGCCTTCTACCATGTTCCACGCCATGTTCGTTGTCGCGAGGCCAGCGTGATCGCGGGCAGCCAGCATGAATTTCTCGAAATCGACGGAAGCGCGTTGGTATTCTGGGGGCCAGGGCATGGGATTTGGTTGGCCGCGAGGCCTAACTCAGAGGCTCGGAGTGCCGTTGTTATTTCCACTTTGAGATTCTATTGAACGTCGGCTTTGGGCCGAGGCTGTGTGAAAACCCAACCCTAAACCGCTGCCCAAAACTAAAATAAAGGCACCCGATTCGAGCGAGGTGCCCCATGAAGCGATTCATCGAAGGCGAAGACCGACAACAGGTCACCATGCTACCGGAGTGCCTGGACGACTACATCGCACAGGACAACCCGGTGCGCGTTGTCGATGTGTTTGTCGAAGAGCTGGATCTTCGTGCACTCGGTTTCGATGGGATCAATCCGGCAGTCACTGGCCGGCCTGCGTACCACCCGGCCGTACTGCTCAAGCTCTACATCTACGGGTACTTGAACCGCATCCAGTCGAGCCGCCGCCTGGAGCGTGAAGCCCAGCGCAATGTCGAGCTGATGTGGCTGACCGGGCGCCTTGCGCCGGACTTCAAGACCATCGCGGACTTCCGTCGAGGCAACGGCGCTGGCATCCGCAACGTCTGCAAGCGCTTCATCACCATGTGCCGGCAATTGAACCTCTTCTCACAGGCCATAGTGGCCATCGACGGCCGCAAGTTCAAGGCCGTGAACAGCCGCGACCGCAACTTCACGCCAGGCAAGATCGAGGCCCGCCAGCAGCAGATCGAGCAGAGCATCCAGCGTTACCTGGACGCGCTGGAGACCGCAGACCGCACGCAGCCCGCTGAGGTCGAAGCCAAGACAGAACGGCTGCAGGAGAAGCTGAAGAAGCTGCGCGAGCAGATGCGGCAACTCGACGGCCTCAAGGAGCAGTTGAAGAGCCTGCCCGACGGCCAGGTCTCCCTCACCGATCCTGATGCACGTTCGATGGCCACCCAGGCCAAGGGATCGGGCCTGGTAGGCTACAACGTGCAGACCGCTGTCGATGCCAGGCACCACCTGATCGTTGCGCACGAGGTCACGAACGTGGGCAATGACCGGGCACAGCTGCACAACATGGCCTGTGCCGCCGAGCAGGCCATGGGAGGTGAGAACCTGAAAGCCTTCGCCGACCGAGGCTACTTCAGTGGCCCGCAGCTCAAGGCCTGCGAAGACGCTGGCATCACGACCTTCGTGCCCAAGCCGATGACATCCAACGCGAAAGCCGAGGGGCGCTTCGACAAAGGCGACTTCATCTACATCGCCAAGGATGACGAGTACCAGTGCCCTGCAGGCGAGCGTGCGATCCATCGATGTACAACGACAGAGAAGGGGCTGCACCTGCACCTGTATTGGTCAAGCGCCTGCCCCAAAGTGCCCGCTCAAAGCACAGTGCACGACCAGCAGCAATCGGCGCATTCGCCGATGGGAACACGAAGAAGTGCTGGAGCGCGTTCAGCAACGGCTGGACAGCAACCCCGAGGCAATGACATTGCGCAGGTCCACCGTGGAGCATGTCTTCGGCACGCTCAAGCACTGGATGGGCTCGACGCACTTCCTGATGAAGACCCTCAAGCACGTGGGCACCGAGATGAGCCTGCATGTGCTGGCCTACAACCTCAAGCGGGTGATGGGCGTGATGGGTATCGCGCAGATGATGCAGGCGATGCGGATGGCGAAGGCGTGAGGCCTTTGTTGGCTTTTTACAGGCCGAGAAAGGCTTCAGGAAGGCGTCAAAAGGCCCCAGGTGCGCCAAAACCGGCGCTGCAACAGCACTGGTGGAAAATGCGGCTCAGTGCGACGGGATGGGGCTGGCCCGCATGCTCGTTGAGCGTTTCCACACAGCCTCGGCCGGTTGCCGTCATGTTAGCAGCGGCTGCAGCGGACCCTGACCCGACGTTGAGCAACACACCCTCATAGCTGCCGTTCATTCGATACCCGCTGCCTAACAGTTCAAAACCTGCTGGCTGAGTGCGTGGGCCCTGATTGGTAGCGAGCTATAGTTCGCCTCGTTGACGCCTGCCGGGTTTCGCGGGATTTTTATATCTGTTTGCCTAAACAGGCAATCGCCTCCAAACCCATGCTGCAAGCCACTTCCAGAAGAAACCAATGTCCAGAGTATCCCGCACGGTCCAGTTTGTCCCGCAGGTTTTGCGGGATACATCACGTTGGGCCCCATGAAAACCGTCTACTCTTTGCGAAGCGATCCCGGCTTGGCGAGCATGCAGGCTGCCTCGCTAGGGGACGGTCCCCATGGGCTGAAGCAGACTCATGGACTCGTCGGCTCGGCTGACTGGTGGGAGAAGGTCGATAGGGGATCGCTGCCAACAGACACCACTAGCGGAACCGTCATTCATTTCTGGCCCGGCCACCATGGCGACTGGCCCGAAATCGAACTGCGTGAATCAAGCGGAGCATCTTCAAACTGGGGCTGTCTCATCCCCGCTCAAGAGGCCGTGCAGCACTTCGTGCTGGACGCTCAAGTTGAGATTGACCATGTCAAGCAAGAGTTGAAGGCCACCTTCAATGGGTCTACTGCAACATGCGTGGTCATTGCCATCCGTGTGGCCCAAACTGTCACTGCAGCGGACGGCTTCGCCGCCCGCTGAGCTCGCACGTTAGCCATCCTCCACATGTCGCAAGAATCTAGAGCCTTCTGCCATAGAGCCGTCGCATATCTAAAGGTTGAAGAACCTCTGTCTGGAAACCCTGTCATGGAGCTACCAGAGTCTGAAAGCCCGGTCATTCGGGCGCTGGGGCAT
The DNA here is from genome assembly GCF_964253575.1 of Acidovorax sp. LjRoot118. NCBI lineage: Bacteria > Pseudomonadati > Pseudomonadota > Betaproteobacteria > Burkholderiales > Comamonadaceae > Acidovorax > Acidovorax sp. LjRoot118. Next base: position 3,609,664 of record NZ_CAXURB020000001.1, on the reverse strand, counting down.
CGGTTGCTGGCAGCGTACTTGGTCGACGAAGGCGATTCGTTCGCATATGTTCAGTATCGACATCTGACAGAAGCAGGCATGAGCATGGAAGAACTGCATGCCATTGCGGTTCAAAATCTTGCTGCACTCGCGGAAGAGCGGGTCGAAGTACGGCAATACGGAAATATCTACGCCGTCCTGATGGGTGGCAACTTTGAAGCAAGCCTTGTACTACTAGAGGATTTTTGGTCAGAGTGGTACTCGCACCTCGCACCGAACGGTCACGTAGTCGCCTTTCCGGCCAGAGACATTCTGGCGTTCGGAGATTCGCTATCCGCAGAGGCAATCAACGAGCTAAATCAGGTTTGCCAGCGCGGCAACAACGAAGTCGATCATCCTCTTACGAACACGCTTTACCGACGGGAAGCGTCTTCCTGGTCGCCGCTGTATGGCTAACCCTTCCATAGAGGGGACGCCCAAAGGCTAGCGCCTTTTGTCGCCCCTCATGTCAAACGTTGAGCGTCCGCTTTCATTTGCGGTGACCGGCTGCTCCTGGCTGAACGCAGTCAGCTATGTTCACCGCAAGTTGACTACGGGAACCACCAGAGAATACACCTCCAAAAGATACGGTTCCGCGACAATGAGGTAGCGGCCATCGACCGACAGAGTAGCCACGAACCAGTCACCTGACATCGTGCGAAACGAAATCTTGTGACTGCTGTCTGCTGATTGCACAAGCACCGATTGCGCATCGGCGCGCGGGTCGAACGAATACGAGACCGAGGTTTCATCGACATGAAGCAAGGGAGGGGTAGCCGAAACGCCAAAGTATCGAGGGTGCTCAGCCTCGAAGGCATCTGGAGTAAGAACGAGGACCTCTACGGTGAGACGGCTTAGGTTGACCTCGAACACCTCGTCGTAGTCGAAAACATACATAGCTCCGTCAGCCGGAAGCGTGAACCCTCGTATGCGTTCCGAGATCCGCGGTAGTACAAGTTTGTTCACGGCTTTGATCGAAGGGAGGCATCAAAAGAGGCCATGCTCGAATGTCTGGTTTTGGCCGATGGCAGCCATCGTAGCAGCGGCGCCACGGGCCTTGAACAGTCCATCGCATAGCGGCGGCAAAGCTGCCAGTCGTTGAGTCCGGCCCTTCACTTACGGGCCCGCTCATTGCGCAGGCTATATTGGTAATTCAACTGTAATTGGTCGAAAAACTAGCTCTATGCATGTCATGCTTGTCGTCAAAAATTTAGCCGTTGCTGCATTGATAGCATCACCGTTGGCGCTTTCTATTGGGTCGGCGTGCTCTGCTTTGATTGCCCCTAGTGACAGTCGAGAGTCTGCAACAGCTTGGATCCTGATTGCCCTGGCATCGATGGCAATGGCAATCAATCTTCACCTTTCGTTTTTACGACCTGCGCTGCACGCCAAGCTCCATGGCAAATCAATGAAAGGCTACAAGCATGCTTCTGGGATTCCCCTGGTCGGTTCAATCCTTGCAGCGATTGCAGTTTTAGTCGCATGGGGAAAGCTGTCGGTAGCTGCCACCAGCTTGCTGATACTTTTCGCCGACACCGGGAGCGTTGTTTGGTTGTTTGCAGCCCTCGCTCGTGACAGATCATTTTGGAGCGAATCGTAAGGCGCTTGACTCGTTATGCGAACTCCGGGCCTGCTGCCGCCGGTGAACGCAAACATTGAGCGACCGCTTTCTCAAACCGCCAACGGCAGCTTCTGGCCGATAGCGGCAGTCTAGCCGCTCGCGCCTGTGCCCTGTATCACCCAAGAAGGCGACTCAGCGAAGCGGAGCAGGTACTGCCAGCGACCTGGGAATGTCGGCGAGAGCCGATCTGTGTGTCCAGTTAACTAACGCCGTTCCCGTTGTCCAACGCATGTCGCCCCACTGTCCGGCAACGGCCGAACAGGCAACAGGTGCGGGGCTTGCCTGCAGTCACCGCACCAGGCTGCTATGCGGACACCAGGCCCAGGCGGTAGCGTGCGGTGTCCAGCGACATTTTCAGTGCGGCGGCGCGGTGGCTGTCGGGCGCACCCCCCTGGGCCAGCCGGGTGGCCTCTTCCTGCCATTCCTCCAGAGCCCTGGCCCAGGTGGCAAGGGCGGTGTTTCGCGGCAGGGAGGGGGAGGGGACCATGGTCCATAGTGTCAGAGTAGGCCCGGGGGTGATCTAGCCCATTTGGGTGACTGCAGTTGAAGCCGCAGTATGCGATGCCGTACGAGACCGGCCAAACGGTCATTTTTTCGTACCTGTGGTCGGCGGGATGTGCTTTGGCCTCAAGGCTGCATTCGCAATCACCGCATCCCATGGCGCGGGCGACGGAAACAGCTCCTCCAGAAACGCTATGAACGCCTTGACGCTCGGACTCGCGCGCCGGCTTTCGGGCCAGACGGCGGTGATGGTCGGCATGTGGGCCGCAAATTCGGTCAGCACCGGCACCAGCAGGCCGCGCTCGACATACGGCGCGGCGATGAACGATGCCGACATGCCGATGCCGCCACCGGAGGCGATGACCTCCACCACCGCGTCGCTCACGTCCACCACGATGGCTGCATCGGGCGTGAACTCCACCGTGCGGCTGCCGGCCTTGAACACCCAGCGCATCAGCTGGCCCGATGCCTGGTAGCGAAAGTTCACGCAATCGTGGTGTTGGAGGTCCTCGGGCCGTTGGGGCGTGCCCCGCGCTGCCAGGTAGGCGGGCGAGGCGAAGGCGCTGACTTTGGCCGAGGTGAGGCCGCGCGATAGCAGGTTGGAGTCGGGCAGATCACCGATGCGGATAGCCACGTCGATGCCTTCCTCGACCAGGTTCACGAAGCGGTCGCCCAGCCGCAGGTCCACCTGCACCTTGGGGTAGCGGCGGCGAAACTCCGGCAGGGCGGGCGCGAGCAGGCGCGTGCCGATGGGCAGCGGCGCCGCCACCTTGATGGTGCCGGACGGCTCGGCCCGCACGGCGACGGCGGACTGCACCACATCCTCGGCCGCGCGCAGCAGGTGCAGGGCGCGCTCGTGCAGCTCGCGGCCCTCTGGCGTGAGCACCAGGGATCGGGTGGTGCGCGTGAACAGGCGCAGGCCCAACTGCTGCTCCAGCCGCTGGATGGTCTTGCTCACCGCCGATGGTGACACCGACAGCGACTGCGCTGCGGCGGTGAAGCTGCCGTGCGACGCCGCGCGGGCAAACGCGACGATGCCGGTCAGGCGCTCCAGGCTGATTGATTCCGTCATGGCATGAAACAAGTGAGTTGTGGAGGGATTATCAAACAGACGGTGAAGATCGACACTGCGGTTTTGACGAATCCCAGGAGATCACGATGACGACCGCTACGACAACCACGACGACGATGATGAAAGCCATCCGCCTGCACGCCTTCGGCGGCCCCGAGGTGCTGCGCTACGAGGATGCGCCGGTGCCTGCGCTCAAGCTCGGCGAGGTGCTGGTGCGCGTGCACGCAGTGGGCATCAACCCGCCCGACTGGTACCTGCGCGAGGGCTACCGCATGCTGCCGCCCGCGTGGCAACCGCCGATCGCGATGCCCGCCATCCCGGGATCGGACGTCTCGGGCGTGGTCGAGGCCGTGGCGCCGGGCGTGCAAGGCCTGGCCGTGGGCGACGAGGTGTTCGGCATGGTGCGCTTTCCCAGCTATGGCGACAGCGCGGCCTATGCCGAATACGTGACCGCACCCGCATCGGACCTGGCACACAAGCCAGCCGGCATCAGCCACGTGCAGGCAGCTGCTGCACCCATGGCCTTGCTCACGGCGTGGCAGTTCCTCATCGAGCTGGGCCACGACCACCCGAACCCCTTGCAGCCGCAGATGCACCGGCCGGTGCCCGTCGAGGGCAAGACGGTGCTCATCAACGGCGCGGCCGGCGGCGTGGGGCACTTTGCGGTGCAAGTGGCGAAGGTCAAGGGCGCGCACGTGATCGCCGTGGCCTCCGGTGCGCACGAGGCCTTTTTGCGGGGCCTGGGCGCCGACGAATTCATCGACTACACCCAGGGCGCGCCCGAAGAGGTGGCTCGCGGGGTGGACCTGGTGCTCGACACCCTGGGCGGTCCCACCACCGGCCGGTTTCTGCAGACGCTCAAGCCGGGTGGCGTTCTGTACCCCGTGTTCCCCCTGGGCTACACCGGCGCCGACGAGGCCGCGCAGCGGGGCTTCACGGTGTCGGCAACGCAGGTGAGGTCCAGCGGCGCCCAGCTCGTGCAACTGGCGGGCTTGCTCGGCGCGGGCACGGTGCGCGTGGCCATCGACAGCACCTTTGCGCTGGCCGATGCGCGCAGCGCACACGAGCGGGCGGCGCGCGGGCACATTCGCGGAAAGATCGTGCTCACGGTGAGATAGGGGGGGCGGGGCGTCGAGGTAGCAGCGCGGGCGTGCGATACTGCGCACTCGAACACCGCGAGAAACGGCCGTTTGTTGCATTCGCCCGTCCATCTGGACACCGAAACCGCAATTGGCCGCGCACACGCCGCCACCCCCGCACGGGGTGACCCCGGCCAGCGTTTCCCCCGACACCCGTCGGACCCTGCTGCGAGCAGCTGCGCCCTTGGCGCAGCCATGCCTGCACGGACTGGAGCGCCCCTGCATGAACCGACCCCTTATCGTCATCTACCTTTGCGTTGCGCTCGATGCCATGGGCATCGGCCTCGTGTTTCCCATCCTTCCGGCGCTGGTCGGCGAAGTCACTGGCGCCGGCAATGTCGCGCCGTTCATCGGGATCATGGCCGCACTGTATGCAACCATGCAACTGGTGTTCGCGCCGGTGCTGGGCGCGCTGAGCGACCGGCTGGGCCGGCGGCCCGTGCTGCTGCTGTCCCTGGCCGGCGCCAGCTTCAACTACCTGCTGCTGGCGTGCGCGCCCAGCCTGTGGCTGTTGCTGCTGGGGCGCGCCATCGCGGGGCTGACAAGCGCCAACATGTCGGTGGCGACGGCCTACATCACCGATGTCACGCCCGAGGCGCAGCGCGCGCGGCGCTTCGGGCTCTTCAACGCCATGTTCGGCGCGGGCTTCATCATCGGGCCGGTGCTGGGCGGCGTGCTCGGCGACCACTGGGTGCGCTTGCCCTTCATCGCAGCGGCGGTGCTCACGGGGGCCAACTTCGTGCTCGCATGCACATCGTTGCCCGAATCGCGCAAGGGCAGCGGCGAGGGCATCGGCCTGGCGGCGCTGAACCCGCTGCGGCCCCTGGCATGGGTGCTTTCTGAAAAGCGCCTGCGGCCCATCGTACTGACCTTCTTCATCCTCAGCGCGACCGGCGAGGCCTATGGCATCTGCTGGGCGCTGTGGGGTGCCGACGCGTTCCAGTGGAATGGCCTGTGGATCGGACTGTCGCTGGGCGCCTTCGGCGTGTGCCAGACCCTGGTGCAGGCGTTGGCTCCCGGGCCGGCCAGCCGCTGGCTGGGTGAGAGGGGCGCTGTGCTGGCGGGCATTGCCTGCGCCTGCCTGGCCCTGGTGGCGATGGCCTTCATACGCCAGGGCTGGATGGTGTTCGTAGCCATGCCGGTCTTTGCGCTGGGCAGCATCGGCACGCCGGCGCTGCAGGCGCTGGCCAGCCGCCAGGTGGGTGCCGACCTGCAGGGGCAGTTCCAGGGCATGCTGGCTTCGGCCGTCAGCCTGGCGTCCATCATCGCGCCGCTGGGCTTCTCGGCGTTCTACTATGCCGTGCGGTCGGACTGGCCCGGCGCCATATGGCTGCTGGTGGTGGCGGTGTACGCCATGGCCGTGCCGCTGGTGGCGCTGGGGACCCGGCGCCCCAGCATACCGGGCAGGGCGTAGCAGATTCGCCATGGTTTTCGAGTATCGGGATTCCGACAAGCCAAACTTTTATCTTGGTGCCTGGGCCGTGCCTGAGGGCAGAATGGGGTACATGACACGCACCCCGGACATTGACCTTACCGATCAGGAACACGCATGGCTGGGCCAGATCGACTTCAGCCGCAGGCATGACGACGCCACGGTACGGTCGCTTGAGCCCATGGCAGCGCTGTACCAGTCGCTGCTGGCGCGCGGTGGCATTCCTGTGGAGCGCATGCGCTACTACACGGTGCCGGACCGCTACCCTGGGGGGCAGGGGCGCTCGCGCGAGGCCTGGTACGAGGCCAATGGCGCCCCTGCCAATGGGGCGCACCTGGAGGCCAGCTTTCTGCCCCGGCTCGAATACTACGTCTTCGGGCCGAACCTGCCGGCCGACATCGTTGCGGCCTTCAGGCAGGCGGCCCTGTCGGATGGCCGGCTCTCCAGCTGGGAGATCGAGCGGCTCAAGCCCGGCGCCATGCAGGTGGTGCGGGCGCTGCCGCAGGAGATTTCAGTGTCTGCTGAAGAATTTTTGAAGCTGGCCTTCGAGTGCGGCGCGCAGCCGACGGCGGCGGCGTCGCTGTGGGAGTCGTTGTGCAAGGCGCGGCGCTAAAGCCCCATGGCCCCCAACGCTGATGCGGCGCCCGAAGACAGCGGGCAACTCGAAATCGAAGGGCACACGGGCACCTGGCAGGTGAAGGACGGCACCCTCACCGTCACCTGCCTGACCATGGGCATTGCGCCAAAAAGCGCCAAGGTGCAGGACAACGCGGACTTTCTGGCGCGGCTGCTCATGCAGGAAATGCACCGCGAATGGAAGCTGACGCGGCCTTAGAGCGGCTAACAAAACTCTTCTGGCGTCGTTGCTGCGCCTTGTCGTACTAACGTACTGCCTGCGGCGCAGCGCCTAGGAGCGTGCGCGGCAGAAGGAGCATCGGCTGCAACGCCCGACAAACCGGTCTCGCCGGGTATCACCTCCGGCGCCCAGGGTGCCACCCTGGGCTTGTCGGTACTACCCAGCGATCCTCGGTTTTCGGACGTTTCGCTTCGATGCCTTCTGCCGCGCACGCTCCTAGCCAGAACCGCTTCGCTGAGTTTTGTTCCGCTCTTAGTGGAGGGTGTCCGCGGGTGAAAGCACCGCCGTGCTTACCGCCCCGTCTCGTTCAAGGGGCCAACCCATCCACCTCGGCGCGGGCCGCATCAAGCGCCCGCTTGAGCGCCACGGACCGGACGCGATCGCGCTGGCCGCCGCGCAGCACGCGGTGCATTTCCTGGTGGAATGCTTCCAGGGCCATGGCCCAGGTGGCCAGGGCCTGCTTCCGGTCAACAAAGGTGGAGTAGGTCATCCACCACGGTGGCGCAGTGGTGGCAATGCGCCTGCAAGGCATGCCGCTGTGGGGACGTGGGACAAGGACCCCTTTGCCTCGCTCCAGCGGGCCGCCACAGGGCCGGGCAGCGTTCCTCCCGGTTTTGGGCCTGCTCTCCGTGCAGTTTTGCACACCGCAGCCATTTTCAAAAACGCCACCGGCCCCATCTGCTGCGAGGATGGGAACTTGTCTGACACGGACGGCTGGGCTTGCCAGCTACCTTTGCACACATGTACCACCGGGAGAGCACCATGAGCACCAGCAAACCATTCCAGCGCCAGATGTCCTTCGCCGATGCCGGCTTGGCAGACGATGCAGAACTGGAGTTCGGCCAGTACAGCCCGCGAGTGATGTGGCTGGCAGCCGCTGCGGTAATGCTGCTGGTGGCGGTGGTGGCGTTTGCCGCAGGCTGACGCTGCCTCTACAGCGCTACGGGGCGGGGCCCCGACATTGCACTGGTTACCGAGCGCAACGCAGCTTGCCGCGGGTGCGGCTGGCGAGCACACTGCATGCTCGCTGGAGTGACGGCACCCATGCATGAACCTACAAGAAACTGGGGGAAATCGACCATGAAGACCATGCCACCACTGGCACGCGGCGCGGCGCTCGGCGCCATGCTGCTTTGTGCATCTGCCGCCATGGCGCAGGACTACCCACAGCGCTCGCGCGAGGACCTGGGGCCCAAGGCGCGCGCGCAGTACGACCGCTGCGTGGAGAACGCCACCGAAAAGCCCACGCCCACGGGCATCCACATCGCGCTGCGGGTGTGCGATGAAAACTACCTCATGGGCAAGGCGCCGTCCGAAAAGGGCGCACGCCTGACCGCCGAGGCGCGGGCCAAGCGCCTTGCCGAGGAGTACAACGCGGACGCACGCGAGCGGCGCGACGAGCGCATCCTGACCACCTCGGCCACGCACGCGGGGCGGCATGTGACGGTGAAGTTCCTGGTCAGCCCGGCCGGGGTGCGGCCGGATTTCGAGGCCGTGGTGGAGCGCGAGCTGCTGGGCACGCTGTGCCGCGACCCGCATGTGTCGCCCGACCTGCAGGCCGGTGTGCGCTTGAGCTACATCTACGACGACACCGCCATGCGTCGCCTGGCGAATGTGACGGTGTCGCAGGCCAAGTGCGGCGAGTGGCCGTGGAACCGGATGTAGGCCAGCACTGCATGGGCCCCAGAAGCCGCCTTGCCAGGCGGCTTTTTTCATGGCGCCAAGGGGGCTCGCGGGGCACGACGGCTACTGCGGGTTTTCGACACCCAGGAATGGTATTTGTCCGACAGCCCAGGCGCCCGCTGGCCGTTAACTTCACTGCAACACACAGCCAGGAGCAACCACATGAAAACCATCAGCAACACATCGGGCAATTACGGCATGCTGCAGGGCGCCGACAGTGCGGGTGATTCGCGGGTGTTTGGCATCTCTGCGGTCATTGCGGTGCTGGTGGTGTCGTGCGTGGTGGCTTTCAAGATGGCCGCGCCAGAGATCAAGGCAGCTCTCGCCAGCCAGTTGCCGGCTGCCACGCAGTTCGTTTCCGTGCAGTCCGCACCGAGCGTGGACGCGTCTATCCAACACGCCGTGGTGGGCGAGCACTGAGAGGCACTGGTCTGGGTTGTCGCGCGGCAGCGCGACGGGATGGCGCGTACCCCCGCGCGTCAGTCAAGTAGCAGCCCAGTAGAGCGGCAGGTCTTTCGCGGTTTTCACAACCCCATGGCGCATGCGCAGGCACCATCGAAGGCCTGTTTCTTGCAGGCGCTTGCTGCCTGCCACCCGCCTTCTTTTTGCTCCCATGGTTCTGTACAAGCCCGGTTCCCGATTTCTCTACAAAGGCCGCGTCGTCACCGTCGATTACGTCATCATCCGCAAAAGCGGCATGTGGATCCGCCTGGTGGGGCATGAGGAGTCGTGCCTGCCAGAGGCGTTGACGCCGCTGTGAGCCCCCTCTGACTGTAGGTTGCGCTGGCCTGCACCGAGTTGTGCCGACCCATCTCCGTCATGGGGAATTGATGCTTGCCGGAGTCTCCGGGTCCACGTCCGACTCGGGCGGATGGTGTGCAGGAGCCGATGGCGTGATGTCCCCGCGCTCGGGCGCCGTGTCTGCAGGCTTGCGTTTGCCGGCTTGGGCATCGGTCTCGGTAAAGGCCGGGGTGGGGCGGTCGGGGTCCTTGCGGGGCTTGCCGTCGGGCGATGGGGGTGGTGTGGCCATGGGGCCTCCGCTGCAAAAAGCCCAGTGTGCTGACGCAGTGGCCTGGCCGCTGTAGGACGATGCCGCCGCACCGGCCCCCTTCGGACAGAGGGAGGCAGGCGGGCTGCTATTTTTTCGTGGCCGCGGCGCTTTGCTTGGCGTCGATCTCGCGCAGCAGATCGTTGGATTTTTCGAGCGCTTCGGCCGTCTCGCTGAGCTGCTGCTCCAGCTCGTCGGTGCGCTCCACAGCGGCCTGCAGGTCGCCCTCCAGCGCTTCGGTGGGGATTTGCGTGGACAGCACGGCGTGCACCACGTTGAGCTCGCTGGCCGTGGCCTTGATCTGCTCGGCCGCTTCGATGTTCTGGTTCAGGACATCTGCGATCTCGGATGCCTGGGACGGTTTCGACTCGCTGGGCATGGTGGGGGCTCGGCTCAATGGGGGAAAAATCACACAATCGTGTGCATGCGGGGTAACGGCCTACAGGCTGTGGCCATGTACGCGCTTAGATTGTAGGCAGCTTCCCAATAACCGGTGTAACCGGCACGTTCCACGATGCCTTTCATCACCATTCTCGTCGAAGACAACAAAACCATCAGTGAGACCCTGGTTCCGGCATTGGAGGAGTTGGCCAATGCCCGCGTTGTTGCCATTGCCACCACTGCCTCGGGTGCCCGGCAGGCGGTGGAGCGCTGGCGCGGGCAATGGCACCTGATGGTGGTGGACCTGTTTCTGGCCGCCGGCTCGGGCCTGGAGGTGCTGCAGGCCGTGCGCCAGCGCAATCCCGGCCAGCATGTGTTTGTGCTGTCCAACTACGCCACGCCCGACATGCGCCGCCGCTGCCTGGCCCAGGGGGCCGATGCCGTGTTCGACAAATCTACGGAACTGGATGCGTTCTTCGACCACTGCATGGGCTTGCCCGACCCCCAAGCCTGACCGTGTGCGCCCGCAAGGCCGGCCCCGTTCCGTGTAGACATCCATGAACACCCGGGTGGTTCAAACCCGGCCAAGAATTTAAAGTGGCGATTCCTGTCCCGCGAGCGCACCCGATATTTGCTGGGCGTGAGGTCGCGGGCGAATATGCCAATATAAGAAACCGCACCCCATGCCACTGAGCGCAGCCGCGTTGTCGACCGTCATCAACAGCGCCACCGACACGGCCATCATCGCGCTGGACAGCCGGGGCGCCGTGCTCAGCTGGAACCCTGGCGCCGTGCGGCTGCTGGGCTGGTCCGAGCAAGAGATGCTGGGCCAGACCCTGCTGCGCATCTTTCCCGAAGAGACGAACCCCCAGGCGCGCGTGACCGAGGAAATGGCCGACGCCCAGTCCAAAGGCCGTGGCGGCCACGAGGGATGGCGCATGCGCGCCGATGGCTCGCGTTTCTGGGCGGTGGGCGAGCTCACCCCGGTGACCGACCCCGCCGCAGCGCCCGTGGCCTTTGTGAAGGTGCTGCGCGACCGCACGCAGTGGAAGGTGTCCGAAGACGCGCTGCGTGAGGAAAAGCGCACGCTGGAAATCCTCAACCGCGCCGCCGCCACGCTGGCGCGCGAGAACGACCTGGCCCTGGTGGTGCAGGCCGTCACCGACGCGGGCGTGGAAGTGACCGGCGCGCAGTTCGGCGCGTTCTTCTACAACCTGGTGGACGCTGCGGGCGAGAGCTACACGCTGTACACCCTGTCGGGCGCGCCGCGCGCCGCGTTCGAGGGCTTTCCCATGCCGCGCAACACGGCCCTTTTCGGCCCCACGTTTGCGGGCGAGGGCATCGTGCGCTCGGACGACATCACCCAGGACCCGCGCTACGGCCAGAGCGCGCCCTGGCACGGCATGCCCCAGGGCCACCTGGCGGTGACCAGCTACCTGGCGGTGCCGGTGATCGACCGGGCCCGCCATGTGATCGGCGGCCTGTTCTTCGGCCACGCGCAGCCGGGCGTGTTCACCGAGCGCTCGGAGCGCTCGGTGGCCCTGCTGGCGGCCGAGGCGGCCATTGCCATCGACAACGCCCGCCTGTTCGAGGCCGCCCAGCGCGAGATCGAAGAGCGCCGCAAGGCCGAGGTGGCGCTGCAGACGCTGAACGCCACGCTCGAATCCCAGGTGGCCGAGCGCAGCCAGCAGCTGCGCCTGCACGAAGAGGCGCTGCGCCAGGCGCAGAAGATGGAGGCGGTGGGCCAGCTCACGGGCGGCATCGCGCACGACTTCAACAACCTGCTGCAGGGCATCATGGGCAACCTGCAGGTGCTGCGCAAGCGGCTGGGGCAAGGGGTGCACAGCACGGCGGCCGACCTCGATACCTACGTCACCCGGGCCTTGGCGTCCACCTCGCGCGCGGCGGGGCTTACGCACCGGCTGCTGGCCTTCTCGCGGCGCCAACCGCTCAGCCCCAAGGCCGTGCGCACCAATCCGCTGGTGCTGTCCATGCAGGACCTGCTGCGCCAGACCATCGGCGAGAAGGTGGAGCTGTCGCTGCAGCTGGCGCCCGACCTGTGGACCACGCTGTGCGACGAGAACCAGTTGGAAAGCGCCATCCTCAACCTGGCCATCAACGCCCGCGACGCCATGCCGGGTGGCGGCCGGCTGACCATTGAAACGCACAACGCCGAGCTCGATGCGGCCTACGCCGCAGCCCTGCACGGCGTGCAGCCCGGCCCGTATGTGTGCATTGCCGTGACCGACACGGGCACGGGCATGACAGCAGAGACCCTGGCCCATGCCTTCGAGCCGTTCTTCACCACCAAGGCGGTGGGCGAGGGCTCGGGCCTGGGGTTGTCGATGATCTATGGTTTCACCCGCCAGTCCGAAGGCCACGCCCGCATCTTCAGCGAGTATGGGCAGGGCACCACCGTCAGGATCTACCTGCCGGCCCACTTCAACGCCGAGGACGGCCCCGCGCACGCACTGCCCGCACCCAGCGCCACCGCGGCGGGCAAGGGCGAGGTGATCCTGGTGGTGGAGGACGAAACCCTGGTGCGCGAGCTGGTGGCCGAGGTGCTGCGCGACCTGGGCTACCAGGTGCTGGAGGCGCACGACGGCCCCTCGGGGCTGCACCAACTGCGGGTGCCGCAGCGCCGCATCGACCTGCTCATCACCGACGTCGGCCTACCGGGGCTCAACGGCCGCCAGGTGGCCGAGGCGGCCAGCGCCGAGCGGCCGGACCTGAAAATCCTGTTCATGACGGGCTATGCCGAGAAGGTGTCAGCCTCGCAGCCCTTTGCCTCGCCCGGCAGGGAGATCCTCACCAAGCCCTTCGAGGTGGATGACATGGCGCGCAGGGTGCGCGCCTTGCTCGATGGCGGCGCCGGCAGGTAAGGGCCTGCGCTCCTTCAAGGGGGCATGTCTTCCACGACCAGCCCCGCACGCCCCTGTGCCTTGGCCTGGTAGAGCGCCATGTCCGCCCGCCGGGTGAGGGAGGCGGGCTTGGCCTCCATCGATGGCGCAATGCACGCCACGCCGATGCTCAGCGTGACCCAGGCCCCCAGGGGAGAGGCGCCGTGCGCGATGCGCGCGGAGGCCACCGCGTCCAGCACCCGCTGGGCCACCAGGCGGGCGCCTTCGCGCGTGGTTTCGGGCAGCAGGATGGCGAACTCCTCGCCGCCATAGCGCATGGCGCGCTCGTGTGATCGCCACAGGGCCTCGCGCAGCACGCCCGCCACGCGCTTGAGGCACTCGTCGCCCACCTGGTGGCCGTGCCGGTCGTTGAAGCGCTTGAAGTAGTCCACGTCCACCATCAGCAGCGACAGCGCCGCGCCCTGGCGTGCGTGGCGCGCCCACTCGGCCTGCAGGGTGTCGTCGAACAGGCGGCGGTTGCCCAGGCCGGTGAGCGCGTCCTGGTAGGACAGCTCGGACAGCGTGGCGTTCAGCCGCTCCAGCTCCAGCGCGGCCTGCTTGCGGGCCGTGATGTCCTGGAAGGCGCCGGTGATCCGCACGATGGCGCCGTCCTGCCAGATGGCCTCGCCCTGCGTGCGTACCCACAGCATGCGGCCCTTGGCCGAGACGATCTGCAGCTCCAGGTCCCAGGGCGTGCCGTCCTGCACGCATTTTTCTACCGCAGAGGCAATCAGGGGGCGCGACGCCTCGGTGTAGAAGTCGAGGGTGCGCGGCAGGTCCGGCGCGCCGCCCGGATCCAGGTCGTGGATGCGGTAGACCTCGTCGGTCCATTGCGACTGGCCGGTGGTCAGGTCCCGCGTCCAGCCACCGATGCGGGCGATTTCGCCGGACTTCTTCTGCAGCAGCACGGCGTCTGCCAGCGCGGCCTCGCTGGTCTTGCGCGGTGTGATGTCCATGAACGTGCCGATGATGCGCAGGGGCGCGCCGCTCTCGGCGCGCTCGGTCACCTTGCCGCGGCTGAAGAGCCACACGAACCGGTCTTGCAGCCGCACGCGGAACTCATTCTCGTAGGCCGGGCTGGCGCCCCTGAGGTGCTCGGAGAAGGCGGCGGCGTTGGCGGCCTGGTCGGCCGGGTGCAAGGTGGCCGTCCACTCCTCGATGGGGCGCACCACCTCGGCGTCGCCATAGCCCAGCATGCGCGCGCCCCGTGCATCGATGCGCAACTGGCGCGAGTCCACCTGCAGCTCCCACAGGCCCAGCTGGGCGCCGTCGAGCGCGCGCTCCAGGCGGGCCGCCGTCAGCTGCAGCGCGGCCTGCGAGGCTTCTTCGTGCGCCAGCAGCCGGCGCAGGCGCCGGCGCTCGATCAGGCGCAGGCCGGTGGCCGCTGCCAGCAGGGCGGCGTACAGCATGGCGTACATGCGCACCTGGGCGTACCAGGGGGCGTAGACCTCCGAGCGCTCGCGGCTCACGGCCAGCACCACGGTGTTGTCCAGCCCCAGGCCCACCGGCTTCACGCTGGCCAGCACCACCAGCCGCTCGCGGCCCGTGGCGGGCACCAGGCCTTCGAACACGGTCGTCTGTCGCTGGCTTTTGACATGGGCTTCAAACGCGGAGCCCGGCCTTGCCAGGTTGGCCATGCGCTCGGTGCCCATGCTGGGCACGGTGACGAAGACCTCGCCATCGGCATGCGCCAGCGTGGCCCGCATGTCCGGCGCGAACAGCGCGGAGCGGATGATGAAGGCGAAGAACTCATCGTCCAGCGTGGCGCTGACCACGCCCGAGAAATGGCCCTCGGCATCGAAGATGGCCCGCGACAGGTACAGCGCCACGCCCTCGTCGTCCGATGCCGAGGGGCGCGAGAGGTAGAGCACGCGCGGGTCGGGCCGGCCGTGCACGCCGCGGAAGAACTCTGCCGCGAAAAAATCCCGGCCCACGTCGGCTGCGCGGTCCGACGCGACGGCCGTGCCATTGGCGTCATGCACCGCCAGCCCACGCACGGCCTGGATCACGTCGGTGAGCAGGTGCAGCTGCCGGGATGCATCGGCGCTGGACGCGGTGAGCGCCGTGGCACGGTAGTCGCGGCTGATGCGGGTCAGCGCCTCGTTCAGGCCCTTGAGCTGGCGCGTGAGGTTCTCCGACACATAGCGGCTCAGGTCCTGCAGCCGCGCCTCCTCCGCCTCGCGGATCGTGTGGCGCGCGTTCAGCAGCTGCAGGACGATGGCCACCCCGGCCAATGCAAACACGAACAGGAACACCCGCCACGGCTCGAGCCGCAGCGATGAGCGGTCTTTGGCAGACCGTGGAGCGCCGGTTCGCGGGGAAAACACCTGCCGGGCCTTGCCTTTCATCCATCCCTGTCGCAAAAGTGGAGCCGCGCGCACTGGCTGTCTGGGCAGCACCGGTGGCGCGGGGGCGAAATGAATGATGACACGCCCCAACAGCCTGCGGCGCAAAACGCACGCGATTCCAGCACCAAGGGGCGGTTGCAGGCGCTGCTCCTGCGCCAGGCGCGCTGTGCATGGCCCGGCGAGCGGGGGCAAGGGCTATCGGGCGAGGTCCATACTCTGTGCTTTCCTCTCTTGAGAAAGCTCCCCATGTCCCTGCCAATCCGCGATGCTGCGCCCAATGAAAAACGTGGCAATGCCATGGCTGCGGCGCTGGCCAAGGAGCAGCTTCAGTACGCCGTGCAGATTGTCAAGGACGTGCTGCCCACCCAAGCGGGGGATGCCGTGCTGATCGGTGCCGTGGTACAGGCCATTGCGTCCAACTACGCAGCGGTGCCGCAGCCCAACCGGTAACTACCTCTGATTCAGCGCGAGCCTGCGGTACGCCGGGCGGGGCGGGCCTTGGGCAGGCGCGCCCGGCTGTGAGACGCCCAGCGGCCCGCGCAACCGCCTTCGGCGGCTGCCACCTGCGTGCAGCAACGGCCCCTTCGCCTCTGTACCACCGCTCAAAAATGCGGTGGCGGGTCCTGCACGGGCGACTCGGCAGGGCCGGGTGGCGGATCGCCCTGGGGCGGCGCGGGCGTCCAGGCCGGCTGGGGTGGCTGCTCCAGCGGTGGTGTGTCGATGGGAGGCATGGGCTGGGGTGCGGGTGCGGGCATGGCGAGCTCCTTGGATAGTGGTGGTCTGGCAACCACCGTACTTCTGTCCCCGGGCCGCGTATGCCAGCCAATGCCTATACCTGCGGCGGGCTGGGCGCCCCGTTGCGGTGTTATTGGCAATGGTTAAGCGCCTTATACGTCGGGATGGCGCCTATTGTCATCCTCTGTGAGGTGAATGGTGGCCATTGGTGCTGAAAAATGAGGCGCGTTCTGCACGGGGATGTGTCCTTGATCACCAGCAAGCAGCCCCACTCCGGCGGACAATACACCCATTGAGGTGTGGTGCATGCGCTACGCCTCCCGTCGGGCACCACAGATTGTTGCCTGACTCAGTTGGTTACGATGTACGTTAACGGTTACAGGCCTGACAAGGGCCCAGGAGAGATCAGACGTGAAACCGAACCCAAAAAACCTCGCGGTTGCGGCGTTTCTCGTGAGCGCCATGGCAGGGGCCCAGGCAGCAGACCCGGCGGTGTTCGATGGCGCCACCGGCACGCTGAGCCTGCCCACGCTGCAGATCGACAACGCCAGGTACTTCAGTGTGGTGATCAAGCTGTTGGATGTGGGCCTGCTCAAGGCCAATGACCCTGCCGTGGTGGGAGAAGACATCCAGTTCCTGAGCACCGGCAATTTGCTGCACCTGCCCCAGTTGACCATCGGCAAGGACCTGTTCACCCAGGTGAGCCTGGGCAATCCTTCTTTCAGCCTGGTCAGCTATGGCGGCGTGGTGACGAACCCGCCCTTCACCGGCACTGGCTCCACAGGCCACCTGCTGGACGTGCGCGTGACGGCCGTGAGCACGGCGCAGAACCCCATCACGCTGGTCAATGTGACCCGGCCGTTGAGCCAGCAGGAGTTTTGCAGCGATGCGTCGCTGCGCCTGCCCATCACCCAGAGCCAGCAAAACGCGCTGGCCAACAACTGGACGCTCAATGTCTGCACTTTCGATGTCATCTCGGGCACGGGCTCCATCAAAATGACGCTGCGTGTGTCGGGCCTGGCCGTGCCTTACAGCGCGACCTACGTTTACCATTGATCCGCGCCTCCAAGCGCGGTACGCAAGGGGCGGCACACAGTGCGCGCCCCTTTTTCATTTTTGGGGTTCGGAGCGCCATTCTTTGACGGGACCGTGCTGTCAACTGCGCGACTCTGGCGAATCAGGGTATTCCTTTGCCGGGCCAGGGGCCGGCACTGCCTAGAATCTGTTGCACTGCAATAGATTGACAGATACCACCCATGATGGGCCTGTGCGCCCGAGGAGTCCGTAGTGCCCGACAAGAAGAGCAGCGCCCCCGCTGGAGCCACCGCAGCCGCATCTGCCACCAGCAAGTCTGCACCGCGCGTGATCAAGAAGTACCCCAATCGCCGCCTGTACGACACCGACACCTCCACCTACATCACGCTGTCCGAAGTGCGCGAGTTGGTGATGGCCCACCACACCGTGGTGGTGCGCGACGCCAAGACGGGCGAGGACCTCACGCGCAGCATTCTGCTGCAGATCATCCTGGAAGAAGAGGCCGGCGGCGCCCCCATGTTCACCGAGGCGGTGCTGGCCAACATCATCCGCTTCTACGGCCATGCCATGCAGGGCTTCATGGGCGCCTACCTCGAGAAGAACGTCCAGGCCTTCACCGACGTGCAGGCCCAGCTGGCCGAGCAAAGCCAGAGCGTCACGCCCGAGATGTGGGCCCAGTTCATGAACCTGCAGTCGCCCATGCTCAAGGGCATGATGGGCAACTACGTCGAGCAGTCCCAGTCCATGCTCACGCAGATGCAGGAGCAGATGCAAAAGCAGACGGAGCAGATGCTGGGGGCGTTTGGCCTGAAGCGCTGATACGAACAAAGCGGAGGTCGCCATGGGCTTTTTGCAACGCCTTTTTGGGGGCGGGGACCGCAGGCTCGCACACCCCGTCTTCGGCGACCTGCTGCTCATCCGTGCCAAACACGGTGCCTACTGGGAAGGCGAGACCCAGCTGGCTGGCCACCCCCTCACCCTTGCGATCAAGGCCCCAGGCGCGGCCGAGCCTGTGCCCGCGCAGGTGGCGTTTTTCGAGCGCTACACCCAGGCCCCCGACCTGGCCTTCCACAAAGGGGAGGACCTGCTGGTCGGCGAGTGCGAACAGTGGCTGCGCAAGCCCTTTCCAGCCGACTGGCGCGAGGCTTTTGCGTGGGTGGCCCTGTCCATCCCGGCCGATGGTGACGAACTCAAGCCCTGGGACCTGTCTTTCGAGTGCCTGCAGGGTGTAGCGGCGCGGCGCCATTTCACCTGCTACATCGAGCGAGGGCATGCCGTGCGGGTGGAGGTGAGTGGGTAGCGGTGCTGGGCTTTTGGTCAAGCTGGCGGCCCCTGGCCCCTGTGGAACGGTGTTTAACAGCCCCTGGAGAGCCCCCTCCATACCCCTTTGCCCCCGGAACTGGGACAATACGGGGATATGAGCGAAGTACTGTCCCCCACGAAAACACCCAAAGTCGGATTTGTCAGCCTGGGTTGCCCCAAGGCGCTGACCGATTCCGAACTGATCCTGACGCAGCTGAGCGCCGAGGGTTACGAAACCTCCAAGACCTTCCACGGGGCTGACCTGGTCATCGTCAACACCTGCGGCTTCATCGACGATGCCGTCAAGGAAAGCCTGGACACGATCGGCGAGGCGCTGGCCGAGAACGGCCGGGTCATCGTTACCGGCTGCCTGGGCGCGCGCGAAGGCGCGGACGGCGGCAACATGGTGCGCCAGATGCACCCCAGCGTGCTGGCCGTGACCGGCCCGCATGCCACGCAGGAGGTGATGGACGCCGTTCACCTGAACCTGCCCAAGCCGCACGACCCCTTCATCGACCTGGTGCCGGGCAACTTCGGCGTGGCGGGCATCAAGCTCACGCCCAAGCACTACGCCTACCTCAAGATCAGTGAGGGCTGCAACCACCGTTGCACCTTCTGCATCATCCCTTCGATGCGCGGCGACCTGGTGTCGCGGCCCATCGGCGACGTGCTGAGCGAGGCCAAGGCCTTGTTCGCAGGTGGCGTGAAGGAACTGCTGGTGATCAGCCAGGACACGTCGGCCTACGGTGTGGATGTGAAGTACCGCACCGGCTTCTGGGACGGCAAGCCCGTGAAGACGCGCATGCTCGAATTGGTGCAGGCCCTGGGCGAGATCGCCGAGCCCTACGGTGCCTGGGTGCGCCTGCACTACGTGTACCCCTACCCGAGCGTGGACGAGGTGATTCCTCTCATGGCCACGGGCCGCGTGCTGCCTTATCTGGACGTGCCCCTGCAGCACAGCCACCCTGACGTCTTGAAGCGCATGAAGCGCCCCGCCAGCGGTGAGCGCAACCTGGAGCGCATCCAGCGCTGGCGCGAGGCCTGCCCCGAGATCGTCATCCGCAGCACCTTCATCGCCGGCTTCCCCGGCGAGACGGAAGAAGAGTTTGCCCATCTGCTGGACTTCGTGCGCGAGGCGCAGATCGACCGTGCCGGCTGCTTTGCCTACAGCGACGTGAATGGCGCCGCCGCTAACGAGCTGCCCGGCATGCTGCCCATGGAAGTGCGCGAAGAACGCCGCGCCCGCTTCATGGCCGTGGCCGAAGAAGTCTCCATCGCCCGCCTGCAGCGCCGCGTGGGCGCCACCATGCAGGTGCTGGTCGACTCCGCCCCGGGCCTGGGCCGCAAGGGTGGCGTGGGCCGCACGTATGCCGACGCGCCCGAGATCGACGGCACGGTGCAGCTGCTGCCGCCCGAGAAGATCAGCAAGACCATGAAGGTGGGCGAGTTCACGCGCGCCCGCATCGTGGGCGTGCGCGGGCACGATTTGATCGCGCAGCCGATCTGAACCCATGGATGGCCCCCGCGCCTGCCTGCGTCCACCCGGCGAGCCGGGCTGAAAACGCAAGCGTGGCCGGGAGCGATGCGGATGTCCGTGGCTGAAATCCAGGCAGGTGACCGGGTGCGGTTGCTGGGCCTGCCGGACTGGCTGGTGCACGACCTCCCGCAGGACGAGCAAACGGAGCTGCGGGCCTTCGTCGGCCAGATCACCGAGGTGACAGACATCGACGCCTACGGGTATTTCTGGCTGGGCTTTGGAGGCACGGTCGATCTGGAAGAGCAAGCTCGCTACAGCGGCCACTCCTTCTGCGTTCCGCGCGAATTCCTGGAGCGAGCCATTGATTGAGCCGGGGCCGCACTCCTCTAAAAAATCGCGATACCTATGCTACGTACTTTGATCGGTCTTTGGTTCTGCCTGGCTGCAGCCATCTCGCTTGCAGCGCCTGCGGCCGCGCCGGTGCGCGGCGAGATCGATGCCTTGTTGGCCGCGCTGCAGGCTTCCAACTGCGAGTTCCAGCGCAATGGTTCATGGCACGCAGCCACGGAGGCCAAGACCCATCTGCTGCGCAAGCTGGAATACATCGAAAAGCGAAGCACGCTGCCCAGCGCAGAAAAATTCATCGAGCTGGCCGCCTCGTCGAGCAGCGCCTCGGGCCAGGCCTACCAGGTCCGGTGCAACGGCACCGTGCAGCCCAGCGCCCAGTGGTTTGCGAGGCAGCTGGAAAGAATCCGGGCCGCTGGCTCTGCGGGTGCGCCTGGAGCCCTTGGCGCTTCATCCGCCAAGTAGGTGCCTGCGGCCCATCGCGGGCGGTTGAAGCATGTGGGGTGGTTCCCTTCCCGTTTTCGGGGCGGCCACGGGTTGCCAGATAGCAGCGCCCTAAGCTGGTGCGCAGCTGCGAAGCCCTGTTCAATTGCCTGGCCACACTGCCGCTCGCTACATAAATCTTTACACATTTGCACTGTAGCGCCGAGGGCGCAGCATCTGCGAAACCGCGCACTTCAAGGCACACTCCGGGGCATAACGGCAAGGTACTCCAGACGCCTGCAGCGCAACGCCGCAAGGGCCTGTTTCGCCTTGCCGTGCAAAACACAACAACACGACAAAAGCCGCCCCGCCGCCCATGCGCCTGTTCAGCAACGCATTGCGCGTCTCGATGCTCGAGGCGCGGTTGTTTCGCCGCTTTCCCAAGCTGCGCTGGTCGCTGCTGGGCGTGGTGGTGATACCGGCGTTCTATGCCTTCATCTACCTCGAATCGGTGTGGGACCCTGCCAGCCACACCGGCAACCTGCCGGCCGCCATCGTCAACCTAGACCGGGGTGCCATGGCCAACGGCCAGGCGGTGAACCTGGGCATGGACCTGGCGCAGACCTTGAAGGACAAGCAGCAGTTCGGCTTCTACGAAGAGGGCGACCCCGATGCTGCGCGGCGCGCCGTGCGCCAGGGCAAGAGTTTGTTTGCGCTGGTCATCCCTGCCGACTTCAGTGCCGGGGCCATGGCGGCTGGCTCGCCGGGGGCGGGCAAGCTGGTGGTGTTTGCGTCCGAGGGCAACAACTACGCGGGTGCCGGCTTTGCCAAGCGTTTTGCCGAAGAGCTGGGCCACCAGGTCAACGAGTCGCTCAACGAAAAGCGCTGGGAGGTGGTGCTGGGCGCCAGCTCTTCGGCGGCCGACAGCCTGCAGCGCCTGCACGAGGGCGTGGCCCGCTTGCGTGAGGGGGCGGCGGCGCTGCACAGTGGCACGGGCAAGGCCGAGGGCGGCTCGGCCCAGTTGGCCAAGGGCGCAACGGATCTCTCCACCGGTGTGGCACAGCTGGGCGATGGCATGAAGCAACTGGGAGCGGGGGCCCGCACGCTCGATGCGAAAAAGCCCGAGCCTGCCGACCTGCAGACCCTCAAGACCGGCGCCGCGCAACTGGCCAGCGGGCATGGCGAGTTCAAGCAGGCCCTGCCGCAGCTGGAAGATGGTGCGCAGCGCCTGGCCGATGGGGCAGGGCAGTTGCGCGATGAGTCGAAATCCATCCTCTTCGTGGGCGACAAGGTCTCGGGCGCCGCCGGGCAGTTGGCCGATGGCGCCACCCAATTGCGTGGCGGCCTGCAGCAGGCCGGCCAGGGCGAGGCCAAACTGGCCGAGGGCGCGCAGGCCCTGTCGCAAGGCGTGGCCCAGATGGCGGACGGCTTTGCCGCCTATTCGGCCGGCGCATCCACGCTGGCAGCCAAGGTGCCGGCCGATGCCAAGGTGGACCAGTTGGTGGACGGCAGCAAGGCGCTGGCGGGCGCCGCCAGCGAGCTGCGCACAGGCCTGCTGAAGGTGAAGGATGGATCTTCGCAACTGGTGCTGGGGCTCGACACGCTGGAGGCCGCCCTGCCCACCGTCGGCCCGGGGATGGAGGGCACGGCCAGCGGCCTGGCGATCTCGGTCCAGCCGCAGATCGAGATCGATGCGCCGGTCAAGAACAACGGCATGGGCCTGGCGCCCAACTTCATTCCCATCGCGCTGTGGCTGGGCGCGGTGATGACGGCCTTCATCTTCCACCTGCGCCGCCTGCCCGAAGAGGCGGCGGGCTACTCGCGCGTGTCGCTGCTGCTGGGCAAGCTCGGGGTGCTGTGGAGCGTCAACCTGGTGCAGACCGCCTGCGTGCTGCTCATGGTCTGGTTCATGCTGGGCATACAAGCCGTCAACACCCTGGGCCTGGCGCTTTCCATGGCGGTCACGTCGCTGACCTTCATGCTCGTCATACTGGCCCTGGTGCGCGCCTTTGGCGACGTGGGCAAGGCCATCGCCCTGATCCTCATGGTGCTGCAGCTGTCGTCCGCCGGCGGCGTGCTGCCGGTGGAGCTGACCAGCGCCTTCTACCGCGACATCAGCCCCTGGCTGCCCTTCACCTGGTCCATCAAGGCCGTGCGCGCCAGCGCCTTTGGGGCCCTGGGCGGCGAGTGGGGCATGGCGCTGGCCGTGCTGGGCCTGTTTGCGGTGGGGGCCTTCGTGTTCTCGCTGCTGGTGGGGCAGTGGAAGTTTGTGCCACCCGAGGAGCACCGACCGGCGATGGACATATGAGCCGGCACTGCCGGCCGGGCCGGGTGGGGTGACAGAAGGGCGGTGAAGCCCTGGGGGCTGGTGGTAGATTCGTTCAGCCCTTCCTCCCCTTGCTGCCCCCATGTCCGCCATTTTGTTTTTGCTGGTCGTCCTGTTCTGGGGGGCGGTCGCGTCGGCATTGGTGTTCAAGCTGGTCAGGCGCATCCCCGTGGCCACTGGATGGCGGGCGGCGCTGTGGTTCGTGGCCACGCCCCTGCTGTTGGTGGCCCCCATGGCCGATGAGATCGCCGGGGCCCGGCAGTTCGAGGCGCTGTGCCGGCCGGAGAACGCGATCAAGGTGCACTTCAAGGTCGCGCACCCGCGCGACCTGCTCGAGGTGTTCCAGCAGCGCGATACGGTGCCGGGCCGGCTGATTCCCATCAGCATCCAGCAGGTGGACTACCTGGACGGCAAGACAGGCACCCTGGCCGCGTCGATCAAGGTCTACAGCACCGAGGGCGGCTGGTTCTCGCGCAAGATCCTGCACGGCTGGGGCCCCTGGTTCGGACGCGGGCAATGCAGCCCGCACCCGGGCCAGGTGCGACAGTGGCTCACCCTGGCGGGAACCATCTGACACTCAGGCGAACTCAATCCCCTTGGCCGTGAGGCCCACCAGGTCGATGCGCACGGCCGTGGCCTCCAGGTTGCCCGCCATCACCACCAGATCGGGGGCCGACACCCCCCCAGCCATGATGTCGGTCAGCAGCTTGAGTTCGCTGTCGGTGCCCGCCCGGCCCACCACATTGGTCCACAGCGTCTGCGCAATCTGCGTGGGCGTGCTCGCTCCCAGCAACTGCAGCCCCAGCCCGGCAATGGTCTGGCTGCTGGCCCCGGCATCCAGCAGCCGGATCACCTCGCCCACCACGCCCTTGTTGGCCAGCAAAGCCGGCCCGCCCAGGGCACCCAGCAGCTTGGCCGCTTCGCCCGCATGGCCGTTCAGGTCCAAGGCCAGCTTGGTGTCATTGAACGTGACCCGCTCCACCCGCGTCACATCCAGCATCGCCCCATCCGTCAGGCGCTGCAGGGTGAAGCTGCCATTGTTCTGCGATTGCACATAGGTCTGTGAGAGGGTTGCCGGGATGACCACGGTGTCGATGCCTGCACCCCCATCCACATACCGGGCCAGGCCCAGCGTCGGCGTGATGGTGTTGTTGCCTGCATCACCGGTCACGGTCACATCCCGCACGGCATCCACGCGCACGGCTCCCGCTGCACCCATGCCTTCCAGCAACTGCGCCGGCGTCTTGCCCGCACTCTGCTCGGGGAACACTTGGGCGAACAGCGTGGCCACTTCCAGCGCCGTCTTGCCCGTCAGGCTCTGGATGATGGCCCCCTCGCCCTGGTTCAGATCGCGGCCAATCCACTTCTGGAACAGGTAGGCACCCGCTTCTTCGGCGGCGCTGTGCGCCACCGTCAGGCTCGGGCCCGTTGCAAAGCGCACCTGCTCGACATCCACCAGCCAATCGGAGACACCGGTGGCGGTGTGCGTGAGCTTGATGCCTGCGCCTTCGAGAGTCACGGTGTAGTCGGCGCGTGTGCCCTCCTGGATCGCCACGTCAAAGCCCGTGCCCCCATTCAGGCGGTCACTGCCGGTGCCGCCCGAGAGCAGGTCATTGCCCGCGCCGCCAAACACGATGTCGTCCCCGGCATCGCCGAAGACCTGATCGTCGCCACCTTCGCTGCCCACCACATCGTTGCCGCCGCCGCCATGGATTATGTCGTCGTCCGGGCCCAGCACGATCCACTGGGCCGATCCATCGCCGCTGGCGATGTTCTGGCCGGCGCCGCCGATGACCCTGACGGCTCCGATGATGAGAGCGAACTCCACCTTGTCCAGCTGGATCACGGAGCCCGGCGGCAGGCCTCGCGCGTCGATCACCAGGGCTTCCTGGCGGTCGGGGTGCGTGGTGCTGCCTTCGCCCGTGCCGTCGGCACCGGTAATGGCGATGGGCTGGCCCGGTGCGATGCCTGGGGTGGTTGCCAGGGTGATGGTGCGCACGACGACCTGGCCCGCATTGGGCACGGTGGCCAGGTAGTTGTCGATAGCGTCCACTTGCCCACCCGCTCCAGCGGCCCCGGCGGCGGTGACGAGCTGCAGGCGCAGCGCCGCAGGGCTGGTGGCCGGCTCGGAGCCTTGCGATGTGGCGCCCACCCCCGTGGGCAAGCCTATCTGCAGCAGGGTCTCACCATTGCTGGTGGCCAGCGGTATGTCGGCCAGCTGCGGGTTGGGCGTGCCTGCATTGTCGGGCCGGCCGCTGCTGACCGGTGCAATGCTCTGCGTGGTCGTGGTCGAGCCATCCGCGTTCTGCACGGTGCTGGTCTGTACGGGAGTCCCGTCCACCACGGTCGGTGCCGGTGACGGCGCAGGTGGCGCCGGGTCCGGGGCGGGCGCGGGGGCTGGAGCGGCCACCGTGGTGAAGTTCAGGCCTTCGGCGTCGGAGATGCCGGCAAAGGCGTTGCCTGCGCCGTCCTTGAAGGCCAGGCTCTCCACCTGCAGGTAGTAGGCGGTGCCGTAGGCCAGGTCGGCATGGGGATCGATGGTGACCGCAGCGCCGGTGATGCTCAGGCTGCCGTTCAGGCTGCCCTCGCCGGATGTGACATCGAACTGCTCGATCAGCGTGCCGGCGCCGTTCTTGAGCAGCACCAGGCCTTCTCCTGCCACCACGTTTTCGGAGAAGGTCAGCATGAGGTTGGCGGTGGTGCTGACGCCGGCAGCATTGTCCAGCGGCGTGCTGGAGGACAGCACCGGCACCACACCGTCGATGGCCAGGGCCTTGTTGTTGCCCAGCGAGTTGGCCGCACCCGGTGCCGCCAGCGTCAGCGTGCTGGCATTGCCCGCCGCATCCTTGATGGTGCCGCCATTCAGTGCCAGCGCCGCGGTGCCCAGGTAGTCCAGGTCTGCCGTGGTGTCGCCCGCCTGCACGGTGTAGGTGAAGGTCAGGGCGCTGGTGCCGCTGCCACTGGTGTAGTTCACTGCACGGTCGGTGGTGCCGGTTTCCAGTGTCAGCTGGGGCGTGCCCGTGACGGTGACGGCCTCGCTGAAGTTGACCTGCAGGCTGACGGTGTTGCCAACCTTGTAGGTGCCGTTGGCGGCGCTGGAATTGACCGATGCGACCGTGGGCGCGGTGGTATCTATCACGATGGCTTTGTTGTTGCCCAGCGAGTTGGCCGCACCGGGCGCCGCCAGCGTAAGCGTGCTGGCGTTGCCTGCCATATCCTTGATGGTGCCGCCATTCAACGCCAATGCGGTGATTCCCAGGTAGTCCAGGTCTGCCGCGGTGTCGCCGGCCTGCACGGTGTACGTGAAGGTCAGTTCACTGGTGCCGCTGCCACTGGTGTAGTTCACTGCACGGTCGGTGGTGCCGGTCTCGAGCGTCAGTTGGGGCGTGCCCGTGACGGTGACGGTTTCGCTGAAATTGACCTGCAGGCTGACGGTGTCGCCCTCCTTGTAGGTGCCGTTGGCGGCGCTGGAGTTGACGCTGGTGACCTGGGGGGACACGCCGTCGATCACGATGGCTTTGTTGTTGCCGAGCGAGTTGGCCGCGCCGGGCGCCGCCAGCGTAAGGGTGCTGGCGTTGCCTGCCGTATCCTTGATGGTGCCGCCATTCAACGCCAATGCCGTGATTCCCAGGTAGTCCAGGTCTGCCGTGGTGTCGCCGGCCTGCACGGTGTATTTGAACGTCAGGGTGTTGGTGCTGCTGCCGCTTGCGTAGTTCACCACCTGGTCGGTGGCGCCGGTTTCCAGCGTCAGTTGCGGGGTACCCGTGACGATCACTGTTTCGCTGAAGATGACCCGAATGCCGACGGTGTCGCCCGCCTTGTAAGTGACGTTGGCGGCGCTGGAATTGACCGACCCGACTGCGGGCCCCGTGTTGTCGATGGTGTACAGCTGGCCTGCGGTGTAGCCGCCGGGGATGGCGTTGCCGGCCGTGTTTTGGATGCCGGTCCCTGAACTCTTGAGGTCCAGGCGCACAGTGCCATCACCGGAGATGCTGTTCACCGTCACGGTGTAGGTGTCTCCGCTCCCCGTCACGCTGGAGATAGTGCCGTTGGCAGTATTGCTTTTGGTCAGGGAGAAGTCTGAAGTATCGACCCCGCTGACGCTTTCAGAGAACTTGACGGTGAAATTGACGCTGGTAGCGTTGGTGATCGCGGTGGAGACGCGGTTGATCGAAGACACCGTGGGTAGGCCGGTGTCATCCCCCGCAAACGCCGCCCTGTACTCTACGATGTCCTGCGCATCGAACGGCAGCATCGTCTCGATCTGCCCCGCCCAATACTCCAGGTCCCAGTCGCCGCCCAGCGCCAACGCGCCAGTGCGATCAGTGGACGCTGCGACATCGGCGCCATGCAGCGCGCTGGACAGGCTGTTGACGAATGCCTGCCCATCTTCGCCCTGGGCCACCGAGCAGCCGTACAGCAGCACGTCGGAACCCGGTGCCAGGTGGCTGGCGATCTGCGCGAGCGCGCCGGCCTGCTCACCCAGGTTGGCGGTGTTCAGGCGCAACTCGCCCAGGTGCAGCTGGCCTTCGGAGCCGTGGGTGACCAGGTGCAGCGCGTCCAGCGTGCCGTAGTCGGCCAGCGCCAGTGCCAGGGCTTCCAGGCCGTTGCCGCCTGCGGGCAGCAGGATGATCGGCATGGCGGGGTCCAG
This sequence comes from Acidovorax sp. LjRoot118, assembly GCF_964253575.1. Classification (NCBI taxonomy): domain Bacteria; kingdom Pseudomonadati; phylum Pseudomonadota; class Betaproteobacteria; order Burkholderiales; family Comamonadaceae; genus Acidovorax; species Acidovorax sp. LjRoot118. Next base: position 3,582,371 of record NZ_CAXURB020000001.1, on the reverse strand, counting down.
GCTGGCAACCAGCGTCTCCCAGTCGGCGATACCGGCATCGATGGCGATGACTTCACGGGTGGCGGGGGTTGTGGACATGGCGGTGCCTTGTGGTCAGAAAAAGGGATGGCTGCAGCGATGGCACCGTGAGCGGTGCCGATGGCTTGCAGGGGCAGCAGATGAAGCGGTGGCGTGGCACTGTCAACCGATATGGCCGGCCATGGTGAAACGGCTGGCGCTGAAGTCTTGCGGGGCGGTTTCCACGGGCAGCACCTCGTGGAAATACTCGCTGGGGAAGAACACGATGCTGTCGTTGTGCGGAACGATGCGTGTGAACAGGGTGCGCACATAGGCGCGCGGGTCGAAGCGGCTGTCGTACAGCAGCAGGTCGCCACCGCGGTAGGGCTTGGGCTCGCGGTGAAAGTAGTAGACGAAACTGATCCGCCGACCCGTATGGCTGAGTCCGTTGTCCTGGTGGGCCTTGAAGAAGTCGCCGGCCGCATACGCCGCGATCTTGAGCTGGATGAAATCGATGTCGAACACCGGCATGCCCAGCCGCTCGCACAGCAGGGGCAGACGCTCGCTGACCGCGGCGCGCATCGCCTCGCCCGGGGAGCCCACGTCGTAGGTGACCAGCGTGCTGCGCTGCTTTTCGTACTGGTCTGCCGCCTGCAGCTCCGTCGGCCTGAAGATGTCCTGGCGCGAGATCGCGTAGTCGAGCAGGTGCTGGTTCAGCGCATGGCCGAAGAAGCCATCGAACTGCACGAAGGGGGCAGGCGCAAAATCGGATTGCGGCAGGCGTGCTGGCGCATTGCCACCATTGAAAATGGCGTTCAGCAGGTCGATGCGAGGCGCTCCGGCCTTTCGGGCATGCAGGCGCCGGTACTCCGCCGCCGCAGCGGCCATGTCGCCCCGGCGCCGGTGGATGTCTGCCAGCAGTTCGTTGTCTGGCGCGGCGATTTTGCCCGCCCCGATCAGCTCCAGCAGGCGCTGGTCGCGCGCATCGGGTGACAGCGGCGCGCGGATTGCGGTGGCTTCAGTGGGCATGCAGTGCCTCCGATGGGGTGCGCATCGCCTCCCATTGATCCCACAGCTGGTTCAGTGGCGCCATGGCGCTGCCCATGGCCTCCGACACAGGGGCGCGCTCACGCGGGCGAAAGGGGACTTCACCGGCCTGCTTGGCATCGTATTGCGCCACGTGCACCATGCGTGCCTGCTCCGCTGCGTCCAGCCTGAGGCCGAAGTGCTCGGCAATGTCGGCCATGGCGGCCGGCAGCTGGGCATAGTTGATCGCCAGAGCCCGCCCACTCCAATGCGGCAGCGGGGCGGCAAACAGGCGCTGCAGAACCTGCGCCAGCGCTTGAGGGCCATCGGCCTGGTGGCCGCCCAGGGCAGGGGCCAGTTGCGGGAGGGCCGCCCAGCGCGGCGGCCGCGCCACCAGGGATTGCAGCACGTCGACCGGGTCCCGGTAGACGAAGACCCAGGGGGTGGCGGGAAAGAGCGCCAGCAACTGCGGCAGGTGCAGCAGGTTCCAACTGGTGAATTTGATGAAGCAGTCCACACCGACAGCCGTGCCGCACAGGGCGTGTATCAGCCCCTTGAGCTGCGGCCACTTTGCCTGTGGGTCCAAGCCGTGGGCCAGCAGCCACTGGTTCACGGGCGCAGGCTCCGATACCACGCGGTGGCGGGGTATGCCGGCCAGGCTGCGGCTCACCAGGGTGGACCCGCAGCGCGACACGTGGAAGATGAAGCCCGCCGGTGCCTTGGCCGGCGCCACCTCTGCCAGCGCCTCCAGGGGCGTGAGCTTCTGCACGGCGTTTGCCTGGACCAGCGCGTCGATGGTCTGGCGAAAGAAGGGTTCTGTGAACAGCGGCTTGGCGCCGGGGTGGATCCATCGAACAAGGCTGCGCTGGCCGGCAGTGGTCAGTTCACAGGGAATCCAGTCGGTGCTCATGCGCGTTTGCCACTTTCATAGGGAAGCACTTCATGGTGGCAATGCATTCGATTGAGGTCGCGCGGGTCTCGAGCGGGCCATCATGGCCCTAGAAGCTGCGCCCCCAGCACCTGCAGCGCCATCGCTGCAGTGCCCACGATTTGTATCATATTGCAACTTCGCTGTAAGGGTATTTGCCGGCCTTTGCGGGCCGGCCAGCCCGGGGGGGCTGGGGCAGGGCAGGGCCCTGCCTTTGATGCAAGCCAGGCTGGCTTCAAGCGAACTCAATCCCCTTGGCCGTCAGCCCCACCAGATCAATCCGCACCGCGTTCATCTCCAGATTCGCCGCCATCACCGTCAGCTCGGAGGCTGATACCCCCCCAGCCATGATGTCGGTCAGCAGCTTGAGTTCGCTGTCGGTGCCCGCCCGGCCCACCACATTCGTCCACAGCGTCTGCGCAATCTGCGTAGGCGTGCTCGCTCCCAAGAGCTGCAGCCCCAGCCCCGCGATGGTCTGGCTGCTGGCCCCGGCATCCAGCAGCCGGATCACCTCGCCCACCACGCCCTTGTTGGCCAGCAAAGCCGGCCCGCCCAGGGCACCCAGCAGCTTGGCCGCTTCGCCCGCATGGCCGTTCAGGTCCAAGGCCAGCCTGGTGTCATTGAACGTGACCCGCTCCACCCGCGTCACATCCAGCATCGCCCCATCCGTCAGGCGTTGCAAGGTGAAGCTGCCATTGTTCTGGGATTGCACATAGGTCTGTGAGAGGGTTGCCGGGATGACGACTGTGTCGATGCCTGCACCCCCATCCACATACCGGGCCAGGCCCAGCGTCGGCGTGATGGTGTTGTTGCCTGCATCACCGGTCACGGTCACATCCCGCACGGCATCCACGCGCACGGCTCCCGCTGCACCCATGCCTTCCAGCAATTGGGCAGGCGTCTTGCCCGCACTCTGCTCGGGGAAGACCTGGGCGAACAGCGTCGCCACTTCCAGCGCCGTCTTGCCCGTCAGGCTCTGGATGATGGCCCCCTCGCCCTGGTTCAGATCGCGGCCAATCCACTTCTGGAACAGATAGGCGCCTGCTTCTTCGGCGGCGCTGTGCGCCACCGTGAGGCTCGGGCCCGTTGCAAAGCGCACCTGCTCCACATCCACCAGCCAATCGGAGACACCGGTGGCGGTGTGCGTGAGCTTGATGCCTGCGCCTTCCAGCACGACGGTGTAGTCGGCGCGTGTGCCTTCCTGGATCGCCACGTCAAAGCCCGTGCCCCCATTCAGGCGGTCACTGCCCGTGCCACCGGAGAGCAGGTCATTGCCTGCGCCGCCAAACACGATGTCGTCGCCGGCATCGCCAAAGACCTGGTCATCGCCGCCCTCGCTGCCCACCACATCGTTGCCGCCGCCGCCATGGACGATGTCGTCATCGGGGCCGAGCACGATCCACTGGGCACCGCTGTCGCCGCTGGCCATGTTCTGGCCCGCGCCGCCGATGACGCGCACATTGCCCACCACGGCGATGAACTCGATGTTGTCCACCTGGATCACCGAACCTGCAGGCAGGCCGCGCGCGTCGATGATCACCGCCTGCTTGCCATCGGCAGGGTTGGCGCTGCCGTTGATGACGAGCGGCACGCTGGGATTGAAGCCCACCCCTGCCGTAGGCTTCAAGATCTGCACCGACAGCGGTTCATTGGGCCCCAGGGTGGCATAGAACACCTGGCCGGCGTTGGTCAGCTCGGGGTTGTTGCCGGTCACGCGCTCGATGCGGAACCCCAGTTCTGCCAGGGCCGCAGCCCCTGTGGACGTGCCGGAGAGGCCTTCAGCCGACAGCCCCACCCCGGTGGGCACGCTGACGGAGACGATGGAATGGCCATCGGCTGCCTTGACGATAGGGATGTCGGCCAGCGGAGTGGGTGTGCCTGCGGTATCGGGCCGGGTGGGCAGCACCACCGGCACGGTGATGATGGTGGAGCCTGCAGGGCCCGACTCGGTGGTGACGGGCACGCCGTCGATGGTGGTGGCCGGTGGGGTGCCGCCGCCAGAATCGACTGCAATGGCCGTGCTGACCACCGTGGTGGTGTTGTTCAGCACCGCCGACGCAATGCCGTCATTGACGCTGATCGTGAACGTGGTGGTCTCGGTCGCCCCCGGAGCCACACGACCCACTGCCGGTTTGAACACCAGGGCGCGAAGCGCGGCCTGGATGTCGGCGGGGGTGCCTGCCGCATGGGTGTACGTGAGCCCGCCATCGGCGGTGGAGAAGCCCGAGGCCGTGAGCGAGGCCGCAGTGAACGCCCCCTTGGCCGCAGTGTCCAGCGTGATGATCACCGTCTCCGAAGCACCCACATCCGGGTCGCTGATGACGATGCCCGCGAACGGAGAAACCGTCGCGTTGTCGTTGACGGCTTGCCCCGCCACGACCCCACTCACGGCGGGCGCCACGTTGTTGCCAGAGACCGTGACCGAATTGCCAAACAGGTCCGCAATCACCACCGCCACGGCCGCACCCGTGTTCCAGTCCTCCAGCATGCCGATGTTGTAGGTGGTGGTGTCGGTGGAGCTCGTGCCATCCTTGTTCAGCCGCAACGCCAACTGGGCCTTGTCGTTGGCGCTCATGGTCATGGTGAAGCTGGTGTTGGACGTGATGTCCACATTGGACGTATCGGTCAGCGTGTAGTTGAACGCCCCCTGGCCCAGAAAGCGAATGCGGTTGGCCGTGATGTCATTGTTCGCCCCGGTCAGCGAGAGGAAGTTGTTGCCCGTGACCACCAGCACGCCGGTGGCCACGTTGTAGGTGGCGCTGGTGACGGTGGGGGCCACCACATTGGTCACCGTGACACCATTGCCCGTCAGGTCGGCCACCACCACGGCGGCGTCTGCCCCGGCGGCCCAGTCCTCTGCGGCGATCAGGTTGTACGTATTGACACTGGTGGAGCTGGTGCCGTTCTTGTTCATGATCAGGTTGGCACCCAGGCGGTCGGCCGCGCTCAGGGTCAGCGTGAAACTGGTGCCGCTGGTGATCTCCACATTGCTGGTGGTGGTCAGCGTGTAGCTGGCACCGCCTTCGCCCTGCAGGCTCAGCTTGTTGGCCACGATGTCATTGACCGCGCCGGACGCAGCTGTGAGCCCGGTACCGGTGACCGTCAGCACGCCGGTGTTGGCGTTGTAGACGGAGCTGGTGATGGTCGGGACAGCCACGTTGCTCACCGTGATGGGCGAAGTGGCATCGGCAATGTCGCCGCCGGTGACCACGCTGTTCCAGTCGTCGGCCGCAGCCAGGTTGTAGGTGGTGCCGCTGGTGGACGTGGTGCCGTTCTTGTTGAACAGGGCCTCCACAGCCACCTGGTCTGCGCCGGCCAGGGTCACGGCAAAGCTGGTGCCCGAGATCACTTCGACGTTGCCCGTGGTGCTCAGCGAGCGGGTGGTACCACCTTCGCCAGTGATGGTCAGGTTGGACACCGTGACGTCGTTCGTTGCCCCCAGGGTCTGGACCAGACCCGTGCCGGTCACGGTGAGGACGTGGGTGGTGACGTCGTAGGTGGCCGAGGTGATGGTGGGTGCCGAGACATTCGACACGGTCACCGCGTTGCCCGTCAGGTCTGCACCCGAGGTGGTCGTCGCATCCCAGCTGGCGGCGGCGGCCAGGTTGAAGGTGGTGGCGTCTGCGGCCGTGGTGCCGGCCTTGTTCAGCAGGCCGCCCACGGCCAGCTTGTCTGCGGCGTTCAGGGTGACCGAGAACGCCGTGGCGCTGGCAGCGGCGACGTTGCCACTGGTCAGGGTGTAGGAGCCCCCGCCCTGGCCGACGACCGACAGCTTGGAGACGTCGATGGTGTCGCCGGTGACGATGTTCACGGCCGATACCGAGAGGATGCCGGTGGCGGCATCGTAGGTGGAAGAAAGGATGCTTGGGGCGGCGTTGGCAACGGTGATGCCGTTGCCGGTGAGGTCGGCGATGTTGCCGCCCGTGACCACGCTGTTCCAGTCATCGGCCGCCGCGATGTTGTAGGTGGTGGCGCTGCTGGCCGAAGAAATACCGTTCTTGTTGAGCAACGAGGCGACGCCGGCGATGTCTGCGCCCGTGAGGGTGACGGTGAAGCTGGTGGCCGAAGTCACTTCCACATTGCCCGTGGTGGACAGGGTGCGGGTGGCACCGCCCTCGCCGGTGATGGTCAGGGTGGACACCGTGACGTCGTTGGTGGCGCCGATGGTCTTGACCAGGCCGGTGCCGGTGACCACCAGGGTGTTGGTGGTGCCGTCGTAGGTAGCCGAGGTGACGGTGGGGGCGGCCACGTTGGAGACGGTGACACCGTTGCCCGTGAGGTCGGCCGCAGCGCCGACAGTGGAATTCCAGCCCGTGGCCCCGGCCAGGTTGAAGGTGGTGGTATCGACTGCGCTTGTGCCGTTGTTGTTCAGTACGCCGTTGAGGGCCAGCTTGTCTGCGGCATTCAGGGTGACGGAGAACGCCGTGGCGCTGGTGGTGGTGACGTTGGTGCTGGTCAGCGTGTAGCTGCCAGCCTGGCCGGTGAGGGACAGCTTGGATACATCGATGGCATCACCGGTCACCATGCCGGTGCCGGTGACGGACAGGATGCCGGTGGCGGCATCGTAGGTGGCCGAGGTGAGGGTGGGCGAGACCACGTTGGAGACCGTGATGCCGTTGCCTGTGGTGTCGGCGATATTCAGTGCAGCATCGGCACCATTGGCCCAATCGTCTGCCGCAGCCAAGTTGTAGGTGGTGCCGCCTGCGGATTGTGTGCCGTTGGCGGTGACCAGCGTGCGCAGGCCGTTTTTGTCGGTAGCGGACAGGGTGAGCGTGAACCCCGTGTCCGAGGTGATCTCCACGTTGGAGGTATCGGTCAGCGTGTAAGTGCCGCCGCCCTGGCCGGTGAGGGTGAACTTGTTGGCAATGATGTCGTTGGTGGCGCCACTGCGGTGCGTGAAGCCGGTGCCTGTGACCACCAGGGTGCCGGTGCTGGCATCGTAGGTGGCCGAGGTCACGGTGGGGGCCGCGACGGTGGCAGTGACGCCATTGCCCGTGAGGTCTGCAACCACCACGGCGGCATCAGCCCCGGCAGCCCAGTCCTCTGCTGCGGCCACGTTGTACGTGGTGCCGCCGGTGGAACTGCTGCCGTTCTTGTTGATGATCTGGTTGATGCCGGATTTGTCGGTAGCGCTCAGGGTCAGCGTGAACGCCGTGTTCGATGTGGTGGCGATATCGACATTGGCCGTGTCGGTCAGGGTGTAGGTGGCACCGCCCTCGCCGGTCAGGGTGAACTTGTTGGCGATGATGTCGTTGTTGACGCCCGTCAGCTGCACCAGGCCGGTACCCACAAAACTGAGAGTCCCTGTGGAGGCGTCGTACGTGGCCGACGTAATCGTCGGTACAGGCACATTCGAGACAGTCAGCGGGTTGGTGGCGTCGGAGATGTCGCCGTTCGTGATCGTGCTGTTCCAGTCATCGAAGGCGACGACGTTGTAGGTCGAGCCGCTGGAGGATGTGGCGCCATTCTTGTTGAGCAGGCTGTCAACAACGATCCGGTCGTTGCCGGACAGCTGCACCGCAAAGCTGGTGGCATCCGTCACTTCGACATTGCTCGATATCACCAGGGTGCGGCCCGTGCCGCCCTCGCCGACGATGCGCAGCTTGTTCACGGTGATGTCATTGGTCGCGCCAACGACCTTGACCAGACCGGTACCGGTGACGGTCAGTATTCCGGTGGCAGCGTCGTAGCTGGCCGAGGTGATGGTGGGGGCGGTGACGTTGCTGACCGTGACGCCGTTGCCGGTGAGGTCGGCGGGGGCGGACGCCGTGGTGTCCCAGTTGGCAGCGCCAGCCAGATTGAAAGTGGTGCCGCCGGCGGCCGAGGTGCCGTTGTTGTTCAGCACGCCATTGATGGCCAGCTTGTCTGCGGAGTTCAACGTCACCGAAAACGCCGTGGCGCTGGTGGCCGTGGTGTTGGCGGTGGTCAGGGTGTAGCTTGCGCCACCCTGGCCGGTGAGGCTGAGCTTGGTAACGTCGATGGTGTCCCCGTTGGTCATGCCGGCGGCTGTGACCGACAGAACGCCGTTGGAGGCATCGTAGGTGGCGCTGGTGATGGTGGCGGGTGGCACTGCAGCCGCCACCACGATGTCGTCGATGTAGATCGAGATATCGGCAGCGCCGTTCTGCTGCACGATTCGCACTTCGTCCACGTACTGCCACTGGGAGCCCGATACCGAAACGGTGGTGTTGCTGCCGAATGCCGGTGCCGTGAAGTTCTGCGTGGCGCCCGAGACGGCACTGCCGTTCAGGTAGCCGACGAGTCGGTAGGTGTTGGCACCCCCGCCGTTTTCCACGGTGATGGAGACAAAGGAAAACTCCTCGCCCGTGGTCGCCTTGAGCACCCCCGCAGCCTGGGTACCGCTGGAAGCAGCGACATAGGTGCCGTTCATGTATGCCGCGTGGTCGCTGCCCCCGTCGGCCATGGACGTGTCGGTGCTCAGTTGCGTCACGTCGACATAGCCCCCGGCATCCTGGGTTCCGGCGCTGTTCAATAGGGTGAATGTCCAGCCATTGATCGGGCGTGCCACCCCGGTCGTGCCCTGGCTTTGGCCGGTACCGCCATTGACGGCGACCCCGTCGAAGGTTTCGCTGACCGGCGCTGCCAGCAAGCCGCCGTAGGATGCCGGCCCCTCCATGGCGGGGGTATGTATCGCACCGTGCTGGCGCCCCAGCAACCAGTCGCCGCCCAAGGCTGCCGCACCTGTGAGGTTGGTCGATGCGGCAACGCTGGCACCGAAAAAGTCTGACAGGGTGCGCAGTAGTGCAGCGCCCGCAGCGCCTGCCCCTGAGTGACACCCATAGAGCAGTACGTCACCATCTTCTGCCAGAGTGGTGCCGATGGAACGCAGCATGTCGGCATGGCCAGGCGCATTGCCCGCATCCAGCACGGTGGTTCCCCAGTGAAGGCGGCCGTGGCTGCCATGGGACAGCACATGCAGCGCGCCGATGCCGCTTCGCCCCTGCAGGTGCGCGGCCATCTGCGCCAGCCCATCGCTCCAGCCATCGATCATCACCACCTCGGCACCTTCGGGCGCGGCGGCCGCCAGCATCTGCCAGTCGTGCAGGTCATCGAACACGAAGACCAGCTCAACAGAGTCGCGTGTGCCCGGTGGCAGGTAGTTGTCGGTGGCGTTCGGGCTGGTCATGGGCGTTTCCTCATGGATGTGGCAGACCTGCTGCCCGCCGGAGCGGGGCGGTCGCCATGTGTTCTGGATTGACGGGGGCAAGTGGCGCACAGGCCTGACAAGACCTGCAACGGCACTGCCGCGTGGTGCGCGGCATCCCGGAACATGGGCGGGTCACAGCGGGCGACGGGTGCGTGCATGTAGAGGGGCCCTGCCCATCGTCAGGTGGGGCACCCCTGCTGCGGTCGCACACTGTGAAACCGGTTTTACCAGAAAGCAAGTCATTTACAAACGAATACTCGTCGTTGGATGCCCGTGCTGGTAGTTACCCCGATGCGACAGCTCCGTCGCGCCTGACGCCGATTCAGCGCGGCTGCAGCACCTGGTCCGGGTCGCCGCGGTACAGCGCAAAGAACTCGTTGAGCGAGGCCGCTACCCGCACGGGTGGGCTGTCTGCGCTCAAGGGGCCGGCGAAGACTTCCGAGCGGCCATCCGCCGCCGTGCGCAGGCGAAACACCTGGCTATGGGTCAGAAAGTCTGCGAACTGAACGCCCCATTCGGAGGGCGGGCCCTGGTTGGCGCGGCTGACTTCGTCGAGCGACCACAGGCGCCAGAACTCGCCGTCCATGGTGACCATGCCGCCCAGGGTGGTGTACAGGGTGAGCACTTCGGCGGTGGCGGGCTGGCCCAGTTGGGCAAACAGCGCCTGGACCTGCGCAGGATCGCCGGGCGGCAGCATGTCGACCCCATCGATGCGCCAGCGGGGGAGGAGTGCGGTGAGGTCGGTGGCGAGGTCGGCGGTGGGGTCCATGGCAATGATTGTGCGCGAGGCCTGTGACGCTCGCAAGAAATCGCTGGGCCGGCGGTGGATCGGGCCGCAAGGCCCGCGCCGTGCAGGGGGCACCAACAAAAAAGGCTTCCCGGAGGAAGCCTTTTTCGGAGGTCTTGCAGGTGGGCCTGCAGAACCTTAAACGCGCTTGCGGTATTCGCCGGTGCGGGTGTCGATTTCGATCTTGTCGCCTTGCGAGACGAACAGGGGCACGGGCACTTCGAAGCCGGTGGCGATCTTGGCGGGCTTCAGGACCTTGCCGGAGGTGTCGCCCTTGACGGCAGGTTCCGTCCAGGTGATTTCGCGCTCGACGCTGGTGGGCAGTTCGACCGAGATGGCCTTGCCGTCGTAGAACACCACTTCGAGGGCCATGCCGTCTTCGAGGTAGTTAAGTGCGTCGCCCATGTTTTCGGCTTCGACTTCGTACTGGTTGTAGTCGGTGTCCATGCAGACGTACATGGGGTCGGCGAAGTAGGAGTACGTGCAGTCCTTCTTGTCCAGGATCACGTTGTCGATCTTGTCGTCGGCCTTGAACACGTTTTCGGTGCCGAAGTTGCCGATCAGGCTCTTGAGCTTCATGCGCACGGTGGCTGCACCGCGGCCGCCACGGGCGTATTCGGTCTTGAGGACGACCATGGGGTCCTTGCCGTGCATGATGACGTTGCCGGCGCGGATTTCTTGAGCGATTTTCATAGCAGTTTGGTTGCTTGGGTTGGGGGCCGCTCAACGCGCTGGCCACACGCCCCTGGGGGCTGTGCAACTGGCCGGCGCATGTTCCGCGGCGGGATTGCGCGGTGTGCGGGCACTTTGGTACCGCGCCTCGATTTGCGCAAAGCCTCGGATTTTACCTTTTTTCCGCGATAAATCCTACCAACTGGCCCACCAGGTCGGTTTGTTGCATGAGCCGTGCGCGCGCCGCACGCACGCAGGCGGTCCACTCGGCCAGGGTTTCATCATCCGGAATGATCAGCGGGCCGTGGCCGGGGATGCCGTTCCACGCGGCGTGAAAGCCGCGCAGCGAGGCCGGGGCCTGCAGCCAGTCGAGAAACGCCGCCAGCTTGGCGTGGTGGGCGCCATCGTCCTGCGGGTAGATGTGCCACACCAGGGCGCGGCCGGCCCACAGGGCGCGCACCAGCGAGTCCTCGCCGCGCACGGCGTTGAAGTCGCTGGCCCTGAGCAGGTCGTCGAAACCCGGCTGGTCGGTGGGGGCCAGAAACTGCAGTTGCAGCGGGCCATGCTCTGCCGGCAAGGTGGCCAATGCGGACCGCACCGCCTGGGTGGCACGGCCAGGCGTGACCAGCAGGCGGGTGGGTACGGCACCGGGCTGCATGGCCTGGGCCAGCAGGGCGGGCAGGGCGGCGGGCTCGTAGCAGAACAGCGACATCCAGCGCTGTGGCGTGATGGTGGCCGCAGCCTGGCCCGCGCGCCAGGCGGCGGCAAAGCCGGGTGGGCGCTGGTCCAGCAGGCCCGGCTCGCGCAGCAGGCCGCCCGTGGCGGGGGTGAAGCCGGGGTAGAAGAACCAGCGCGTCCAGCCCCGGGCGGGGCCGGACATGATGAGCGAGGGCAGGCGGTGGTTGCGCTCCACATAGGCCTCGGCCGAGAGGTATTCGAGGTTGATCCACACGGGTTGCCGGTCTTGGGCCCGCCCCACAGCCCAGGCCAGGAAGGGTTCGGGGATTTCGCAGCCAAAGGCCTCGACCAGCACATCGGGCGCGGCCTCGTGCGCGGCGGGCACCGCGCCGCCCCAGGGGCGCAGCTCGACCCCTGGGTGCCCGGCCGGCGCCATCCACCCCAGGGCCGAGGCATCGTCCACCCACAGGCGCACGCGCTGGCCGCGCGCGGCCAACTGGCTGGCCAGGCGCCAGCACACGCCGATGTCGCCATAGTTGTCGATGACCTGGCAGAACACATCCCACTGCAGCGGGGGCAGGGCCGGGGCCGTCATGCGGCAGGCCCTTGGGCAGGGGCACGCAGGTGGTCCACCAGCAGGCGCGCCACGCTCGACAGCGACTCTTCCGAGCGCACGCACAGCACCAGCTGGCGGTGGGCCCAGGGCTCGTTCAAGGTGACCACGCGGATGGGCTGGCTGCCCTTGTACAGGGCGGCGCTGCCACGCGGCATGACGCCTACGCCCAGGCCGGCGGCGACCATGAGGCACAGTGCGTCGTAGCTGGTGACCTGCATGCGCAGGCGCAGCGGCAGCCCGGTTTCGGCAGCGGCCTTGGTGAGCTGGTTGTTGATGGCGCTGCCCGGGTGCGCGCCCACGAAGTCGTAGGGCAGGGCATCCACCAGGCGCACGGATTTGCGTCGCGCCAGGGCATGGTCGCGCGGCACCACCAGGGCCAGCTCGTCGGTGCGGTAGGGCAGTTGCACCACGCGGTCGCCATAGTGGCCGTGGTTGAGGATGCCGATGTCGGCCGCGTTCTCGGCCACCGATTGGGCGATGGCGGTGCTGATCTGCTCCTGCAGCCGCACATCCACCTGCGGGTGCAGGGCCATGAAGCTTTGCAGCTGCGCCGGCAAGAACTGGCTGATGGCCGAGATGTTGGCCACCACGCGCACGTGGCCCCGCAGGCCGGCGCCGTAGTCGCGCATCTGCGTGGCGATGCCGTCCAGGTCGTTGAGCACGCCGCGTGCCAGGTTCAGCAGGGCATAGGCCGCAGCCGTGGGCTCGGTGCCCTTGTTGCTGCGGGTGAACAGGGTGACGTGCAGGGCATCCTCCAGGTCGGCCAGGCGCCGGCTCACGGCCGACGCGGCCAGGTGCTCGCGCGCGGCGGCGGCGGCAATGGTGCTTTCTTCCATCACGGCAACGAACAGGCGCAGGGAGACGGGGTCGAGCTTCATGGGTTTGATATTACCTGCCATGCCGGATTGCGATGGTGGGCTGTCATAAGAGCGTTTTGCCCGCAGGGCTTCTTTGCGCATCATGCGGGGCAACACAGCAGACCTCATCCCGCAGGCTGCGACATTGGAGACAAGAACACGATGGGTGCCACACCAACCCCCACCGCCGCCGCCCTGCAGGGCGTGCGCGTGATCGAGATGGGCCAGCTGATCGCCGGCCCCTTCTGCGGCAAGACGCTGGGCGACTTTGGCGCCGAGGTCATCAAGATCGAAGCGCCAGAATCGGGCGACCCGCTGCGCAACTGGCGCCTGATCAAGGAGGGCACCTCCGTCTGGTGGCAGGTGCAGTCGCGCAACAAGCGCTCCGTGGCGCTGGACCTGCGGCAAAAGGAGGGCCAGGACATCGCCCGCCAACTGATCGCCGAGGCCGACGTGCTGATCGAGAACTTTCGCCCCGGCACGCTGGAGGGCTGGGGCATGTCGCCCGAAGAGCTGCACCGCATCAACCCCGGGCTGGTGATGCTGCGCATCTCGGGCTACGGGCAGACCGGGCCCTACCGCGACCTGCCGGGCTTTGGCGCCATTGGCGAGGCCATGGGCGGCCTGCGCCACCTGACGGGCGAGCCGGGCCGGGTGCCGGTGCGGGTGGGGGTGTCGATTGGCGACACGCTGGCGGCGCTGCACGGCGCCATTGGCGTGCTCACGGCGCTGTACCACCGCAAGGTCAACGGCGGCCAGGGCCAGGTGATCGACGTGGCGCTGCACGAGGCGGTGTTCAACGTGATGGAAAGCCTGATCCCCGAGTACAGCGCCTTTGGCGCGGTGCGCGAGGCGGCGGGCAGTGCACTGCCGGGCATCGCGCCGTCCAACGCCTACCCCTGCACCGATGGCTGGGTGCTGGTGGCGGGCAATGGCGACAGCATCTTCAAGCGGCTGATGCAGGCCATCGGCCGGCCCGACCTGGGCGCCGCGCCCGACCTGGCCGACAACGCCGGCCGCGTCGCGCGCGTGGACGAGATCGACGCCGCCATCGGCGCCTGGAGCGCACCGCTCACCGTGCAGCAGGTGCTCGACGCCCTTGGCACCGCCCGCGTGCCGGCCGGCAAGGTCTACACCGCGCGCGACATTGCCGAAGACCCGCACTACCGCGCCCGCGACATGCTGCTCACGCAGGAGACGCGCGACGGCTACAGCGTGCAGGTGCCCGGTATCGTGCCCAAGCTGTCGGCCACGCCGGGGTCCATTCGCAGCAGCGCGCCGCACCTGGGCGACGACACCGATGCCGTGCTGGCCGAGGCGGGCCTGACGGCCGAGCAGATCGCGCTGCTGCGCAGCAAGGGGGTGATCCAATGACTAACGCAACGCAAGTAGGTGGCGTATGGGCTGGCGCGGGCAAGCGCATCCACATGCAGGAGGTGGGCCTGCGCGACGGCTTGCAGATGGAGGCCACCTTTGTGCCCACGGAGGACAAGATCGCGCTGGCCAATGCGCTGTCCGAAGCGGGCCTGTCCAAGATCGAGGTGACCTCGTTCACCTCGCCCACGGCCATCCCCGCGCTCAAGGATGCCGAGGTGGTGATGCGCGAGATCACGCGCCGCCCCGGCACCGTTTACACCGCCCTGGTGCCCAATGTGCGCGGGGCAGAGCGGGCCATCGAATCGCGGGCCGACGAGCTCAACCTGGTGATGTCGGCCAGCGCCACGCACAACATCGCCAACCTGCGCATGACGCAGGAGCATTCGTTCGCCGCGCTGGCGCAGGTGGTGGCCACGGCGCAGGCGGCGCGCGTGGCGGTCAACGTGTCGCTGTCGTGCGTGTTCGGCTGCCCGATGGAGGGCGAGGTCGCGCCAGGCGCCGTGTTCGGCTGGGTGCAGCGCTTCGTCGACCTGGGCGTGGGCGGCGTCACGCTGTGCGACACCACGGGCATGGCCTACCCCACGCAGGTGGCGGCCATCACCGCGGCGGCGCGCGCGCGCTGGCCGGGTGTGGAGTTCACTTTGCACTTTCACAACACGCGCGGCATGGGCCTGGCCAATGTGCTGGCGGGCATCAGCGCCGGGGCCGACCGCTTCGACGCCTCACTGGGCGGCCTGGGCGGCTGCCCCTACGCGCCCGGCGCCAGCGGCAACGTGTGCAGCGAGGAGATCGTGCACGCGCTCGACTGCATGGGCTACGCCACCGGCGTGGATTTGCCGCGCCTGCTGGCCGCCGCGCAGCGCCTGCCCGCGCTGATCGGCCACGACATCCCCAGCCAGATCGCCAAGGCCGGGCCGCGCCTGGCGCTGCACCCGGTGCCGGGGGACTTCGAGGCGATCAGGGAGCGGGCCCTGGCGCGGGAGAAAGAGCTGCTGGGGGGAGGGCGCGCCGCATAGCGCACCGCTTTTTTCAGCGCTGTTCTGGTTTATTCATTCAAAGAAAACAATAGACAGGAGACAAGACCATGAGCGATTCGAGAGCCCATTTCAGCCTGCCGCGCAGGCTGGTGTTTGCCGCAGTGCTGTGCACCATGGCGTTCACGGCCGCCGCGCAGGATGCCGCCAAGTTCCCCGGCAAGCCCATCACCGTGGTCGTGCCCCAGGCCGCGGGCGGTGCCAACGACGCCATTGCACGCGTGCTGGCGCAAAAGCTCAGCGAGCAACTGGGCCAGCCCGTGGTGGTGGAGAACCGCCCCGGCGCGGGCGGCAACGTGGGCACGGCCTACACCGCCAAGACCAAGGCCGACGGCTACACCCTGCTGGTGACGGCCGACAGCGCCCAGGTCATCAACCCCTGGCTGTACAAGAGCACCGGGTTCGACCCGGTCAAGGACTTCGAGCCCGTGGCGCCGCTGGCCACTGCGGGCTATGTGCTGGTGGCGCACCCGTCGTTTCCGGCCAAGAACATGGCCGAGCTGATTGCCGTGGCCAAGGCCAGCCCGGGCAAGTATTCGATCGCCTCGGCCGGCAACGGCACCCTCAACCACCTGATCGGCGAGATGCTGCAAAAGGCCGCTGGCATCGAGTTGCAGCACATTCCCTACAAGGGCTCTGCCGCCGCAGCCACCGACGTGGTGGGCGGGCAGGTGCCGCTGTCGGTGCAGAGCCTGCCGTCGTCCATCGCCTTCATCAAGGCCGGCAAGCTCAAGGTGCTGGGTGTCGTCAATGAAAAGCGCGTGGCCGCGCTGCCCGATGCGCCCACCATGGGCGAGACGCTCAAGGGCTTTGGGCAAACGCCCTGGTACGGCATGTTCGCGCCCGCTGGCACCCCGCCCGCCGTGGTGGCCTTGCTGCAGGCCGAGGTGGCCAAGGCCCTGGACCACAAGGACGTGATCGACAAACTGGCCAACGTGGGCTGCGAGCCGTTCAAGGGCACATCGGCGCAGCTTGGCACCTTGGTCAAGGACGACCTGGCGCGCTGGCACAAGGTGGTGCAGGACACGGGCGCAAAGGTCGACTGACGCCCGAGCAGCACCCCCTTCGAGATTCATTGGCAACTGAAACAACTGAGATAACGGAGACACATCCCTCATGACAACCACCCGCAAACAATTCACCCTTCTGGCCGTGGCCGCGCTGGCCGCAAGCCTTGGCGGCAGCGCCTGGGCCCAGGGCGGTAGCACCTATCCCGCCAAGCCCGTCACGCTGGTCGTGCCTACGGCCGCGGGCGGCACCACCGACCTGTCGGCCCGCATGCTGGCGCAGGCGCTGGGCCCGGTGCTGGGCCAGTCGGTCATTGCCGACAACAAGGGCGGCGGCAACGGCGCCATTGCGGCCAGCGCCGTCAAGCGCGCCGAGCCCGATGGCTACACGTTGCTCATGCAGTACTCGGGCTACCACGTCATCTCGCCCCACCTCACCAAGCAAAAGCAGTGGGAGCAGAGCGACTTCCAGCCCGTGGCCAACGTGATCTCGGCCCCGCAGATCATCGTGGTGCGCAACGACCTGCCGGTGAAGACCCTGGCCGAGCTCATTGCCTACGCCAAGGCCAACCCCGGCAAGCTCAACTACGCCTCGTCGGGCAATGGATCCTTGCAGCATGTGACCGGCGCCATGCTGGAGCAGCAGGGCGGCGTGAAGATGGTGCACGTGCCCTACAAGGGCACCGGCCCCGCGCTGCAGGACCTGCTGGGCGGCCAGGTGGACCTGACCTTCGGCACCGCGCCGCCCTTCATGCCCCACATCGCCGCCGGCAAGCTGCGCGTGCTGGCCGTGACCGGCAAGGAGCGCCTGCCCAGCCTGCCCGATGCACCCACCACCGCCGAGGCCGGCTACCCCAAGGTGGACGCCACCTCCTGGTTCGCCGTGTTCGCCCCGGCCGCCGTGCCCAAGCCCGTGATCGACAAGCTCGCCGCCGACATCCGCACCGTGGTGCAGAGCCCCGCCTTCAAGCAAAAGGCCCAGGAGCAGGGCGCCACGGCCGACTACCAGACGCCGCAGCAGCTGGGCGACAAGGCCAAGGTGGAGCTGGCGAACTGGGCGACGGTGGTGAAGACTTCGAAGATCGAAGCCGAGTAAGACGGCTTGGTCAACGCGTCTGCAGGCTCACCCGTTGAGCAGGCAGGCTGCAAGCGCCAGAAGGGCCCGCCGCGTGCGGGCCTTTGTCATGGGGGGTGTCTTTCAGCGTCAAACTTCCGCATCTGTTTCGCATCCAAATGACCATGCCGCTGACCCACGCCCACTCTCTCGGCCATGCCATGGTCCACTGCATCCGCCGATCACTGCCCCTGGCGGCCATCGCCATCGCCTGCACCCTGTCTCCGATGAAAGAAGCCAGTGCCCAGAGCCTGGGCTGCGGCGGCCTGCTGGTGGGCGTGGGCGATTCGCGCGCCAGCCTGGTCATGAAGTGCGGCCAGCCGTTTGCCACCGACACCGTATGCATCCGCGTCCCGCGCGTGGTGTGGACCGTACCCCTGCACCCACGCGAGGCGCCGCGCCAGTATGTGACGGAGACATGCGAGTACGTGGACGAGTGGACCTACCACCGCGGCGCAGGCAACTTCATGTCGGTGGTGCGGCTGCAAAACGGGGTGGTGGCGCAGATACGGGATGGGGTGCGGGTGCCGTGACCGTGCGCCTCTGGTACTTCACGGCGCAGGTCCCGCATCGAATGCAAAATTCATCCCATGCCAACGACCCCACTACAGTGCACCATCCTCGTCGCGGCGGCCATGGCATCTGCCACGGCTGCCGCGCGGACATACAACGACTACCTTGTCGTGAGCGAGGCCAAGCAGGCGGCAGCAGACGCCCTGCCCGATCCCAAGAGCGTGCGGTTTCGCGGTTTGTTCCTGTCGGAGCATGGCGATTCCAAAATCACGCTGTGTGGCGAGATCAACGGCAAGGACCGAGCGGGCAGGTCCATGGGGTTCAGGCGCTTTTTGGTCGAGGACACCCTGGACTCGATGTTCGACCCCCATGCGGGCCCAGGGGCAACGCCGGGGGAGGCCATGTTGCAGGGGATCTTTGACCGCGTCCACAAGCGGGTGTGCTCCAACAAGGTCAAGGATGTCCGGTAGGGCAAGGCACTGGTAACTGGCCCATCGGCTTCGCGCGGCCCCATCACCGCAATGCGCGGTTCACTGCCGGCAGCTCACTGCTCATCCTGCGCATAGATCTGCGGCGCCACGCCGAACACCCCCGCCAGCAGGTCGCGTACCTGCGCATAGCGGGGCTGCCTGACAATGAGCTCTGCCATGCGCGGCGGACAGGGCCGCAGGTTGATGAAGATGCCGAACTGGCACAGGCACATGAACGACACCTCGGGCACGGGCGCGTTGTCCCATTTGAGCAGCGCATTGCCTTCGCGGGCCGCGTCGATGACCAGCTCCATCAGCGTACGCACGGGGTGGCCGGCGGGCAGGGCGAGCCTGTAGCCGTAGTCGCCCTCGATGGTGGACCAGTCGTAGAGCTTGTCCGTGAAGGGCAGGGAGCGGTTCTGGTAGGTCTGGTAGTGCGCAACGACCTCGTCTGCCGAGCCGAAGGTGATGGTCTGGAACAGGTCGTAGAAATGGTCGCCGACGATGTCGGGGTCCACCTGGGCATCTTCTTGCGGCGTGCGCGGGGTGTTGGCCAGGTCGCTTTGGAAGAAGGCGTCGATCTCGGGGCGCAGGGTGTCGAGGGACACGTAGCCTGCGCTGATCAGCGCGTTCAGCAAGCTCTTGAATTCGGCGGTGGTCATCGCCTCGAAGTTGGGTTTACCCAGCACCACACCTGTCATCGGGAATCCTTGTCAATAAACGGAGGATATTTTCGTCTGTTTGCAGGGTCACCGTGCTGAGGGGCCGGGTGTGCAGTGTGACCCTGGTCGCCGCTGAATTTTGCTATCTCTGAGCATCATCGTTGCAGTGCTTTGTTGCCGATGGCGGCGCATACGCCCTGGCAAAGGTGGCCAGCGCACGCTCGGCCACACCTTGCATCGCCTGCTCCGTCAGGGGTGGCGGGTTGCGGTAGTACCAGCGCAGCTGGGTTTCTGCGTTGAGCAGCGCGAACAGCTGCAGCGCCGCCACATGTGGGTCCTCCGTGCGCAGGTGGCCGTTGTCCATGGCAGCGCGCAAGAACTCCGCCAGTTCGCAAGCGCCCCGTTGGGGCCCCGCCTCGTAGAACAGCTCGCCCATGTTCGAGTGCCCCGCCTCGGCCAGCACCATGCGGTGGGTGGCCAGCATTTGCGGGCTGCACAGAAACTGCACCAGCTTGTTGCAGAAGCTGCCCAGCACCCCATGGATGCCGCTGCGAATGTCGTGGGCCGCCAGTTCATCGAAGGCGGTGCGGATGTGCCGCTCGCCCGCTGCCAGGGTAACCGCCTGAAAAAGGGCCTCCTTGGACGGGTAGTAGCCGTAGATGGTGGATTTGGAGCCCCCGATGCGGCGAACGATCTCGGCGATGGAGGCGCGTTCGAAGCCAAGTTCCAGAAAAACCTCCGAGGCGACCTCCAGGATCGCCTCGCGGCGCGCTTCCGTCCGGACCTTCATGTTGTCTCCTTAAGTGTACCGATGGGTCCATTTTTGCTTGACAGGCGGGCTGTGTCAATTCGATAATTAACAATACCGTACCGTTCGGTACAGTTAAAACCTTCATTTTTGACCTTTTTGTGTCTGCCTGGCATTGCGAGATGCCTGGGCCCAGGAGCTCTTTCCATGCGCATGCATACCGCTATTCAACGACCCGTGGCCTGGATGGCTGCCGTTTCAGCCCTGGCGCTGGCGGCCTGTGGCGAAGCACCCCAGCCCCCTGCCGCGGGGGGCCAGGGCGTCCCCCAGGTCAGCGTGGTCACCGTGCAGCCCCAGCGCCTGCCGCTGACGACCGAGTTGCCGGGCCGTGTCGCCCCCGCCCTGATTGCCGAGGTGCGGCCCCAGATCACGGGGCTGGTGCTGCAGCGCCGCTTCAAGGAGGGCAGCGACGTGAAGGCGGGCGATGTGCTGTACCAGATCGATCCTGCGGTGTACCGCGCCAATGTGGACAGCGCCCAGGCCACGCTGTCCAAGTCCGAAGCCAATCTGGTCACGGTGCGGCTCAAGGCGGGGCGGTTCAAGGAGTTGGCTGCCATCAAGGCGGTGAGCCAGCAGGATGCGGACGATGCTGCTGCTGCGCTGCTGCAGGCCGAGGCGGAGGTCAGCTCCGCCAAGTCGGCGTTGCAAACGCAGCGCATCAACCTGGACTACACCCGCATCACGTCGCCCATCAGTGGGCGCATCGGGCGCTCGGCGGTGACGCCGGGTGCGCTGGTGACGGCGAACCAGGCCAACGCCCTGGCCACGGTGCAGCAGCTGAACCCGATCTATGTGGATGTGACCCAGTCCACGACCGCACTGCTGGCGCTCAGGCGGTCCATGGATGCGGGCACTCTCAAGAGCGGGACGGCCAAGGTACGGCTGGTGCTGGAGGACGGCAGTGTCTATGCGCAGGCCGGAACGCTGCAGTTTTCCGACGTGACGGTGGACCAGGCCACCGGGGCGGTGACCTTGCGCGCCGAGTTCCCCAACCCGCGTGCCGAGCTGCTGCCCGGCATGTATGCGCGCGCCGTGCTGGAAGAGGGCGTGCTGGAGCAGGCCTTGCTGGTGCCGCAACCGGCTGTGGGCCGCGATGCCACGGGCCAGCCCTATGCCTTCGTGCTGGGCAGCGATGGCAAGCTGGAGCAGCGTGCCTTGGTCACCGACCGCGCGGTGGGCGAGCAGTGGCTGGTGCGCGACGGGCTCAAGGCAGGCGACGTGGTCGTGGTCGAGGGCCAGCAAAAGGTGCGCGCCGGCCAGCCGGTGCAGCCGCAGCCCTACGCGCCTGCCCCATCGCACAAGTCGGCTGCCACCCAGAAGGTGGCGACCACCAGCACCGCTGCTGCCGCCCCCGGCGCTACCGCTGCCACCGCCGCGGCCCATTGAGCACCGCCAACAGAGACCACCATGGCCCGTTTTTTCATAGACCGCCCCATCTTTGCATGGGTGCTCGCCATCATCACGATGCTGGCGGGCGTGATGGCAGTGCTCACGCTGCCCATCGCCCAGTACCCCACCATCGCGCCCCCTGCCATCGCCATATCGGCGTCCTACCCTGGTGCATCGTCCAAGACGCTGGAAGACACCGTCACCCAGGTCATCGAGCAGAAGATGAAGGGGCTGGACCGGCTGTCCTACATCGCGTCGAACAGCGAGTCGTCGGGCAACGTGACCATCACCCTGACCTTCGAGAATGGCACCAACCCGGACACCGCCCAGGTGCAGGTGCAGAACAAGCTGGCCCTGGCCACGCCGCTGCTGCCGCAAGAGGTGCAGCAGCAGGGCGTGCAGGTCACCAAGTCGGCGAACAATTTCCTGAACGTGCTTGCCTTCGTCTCGGAGGATGGCAAGCTCAATGGCTCCGACCTGTCGGACTATGTGGCCGCCAACGTGCAGGACCCCATCAGCCGCGTGGAGGGCGTGGGTGACACCACGCTGTTTGGCTCGCAGTACGCCATGCGCATCTGGCTGGACCCCAGCAAGCTCAACAGCTTCAACCTGACACCGCTGGATGTGAAGGCCGCCATACAGACCCAGAACGCGCAGGTATCTGCCGGCCAACTGGGAGGCCTGCCATCGGCGGCCAATCAGGAGCTCAATGCCACCATCACCGCGCAAACGCGCCTGAAGACGGCCGATGAGTTCGCCGCCATCTTGCTGCGCACGCAGGCCAACGGCGCAGCCGTGCGGCTGAGCGACGTGGCACGGATCGAGCTGGGCAGTGAGAACTACGCCACGGTGGCCCACTTCAACGGCAAGCCCGCCGCCGGCCTGGCCATCAAGCTGGCCACGGGCGCCAACGCACTGAACACCGTCAAGGCGGTGGATGCCAAGCTGGAAGAGCTGTCCAGGTTCTTCCCCCCCGGTGTCAAGGTCATCAAGCCGTATGACACCACCCCGTTCGTGCGCATCTCCATCCAGGAAGTGATCAAGACGCTGGTGGAGGCCGTGGTGCTGGTATTCGTGGTGATGTACCTGTTCCTGCAGAACTGGCGCGCCACGCTCATCCCCACCATCGCCGTGCCGGTGGTGCTGCTGGGCACGTTTGGCGTGCTGGCTGCGTTTGGCTATTCGCTCAACACCCTGACCATGCTGGCGATGGTGCTGGCCATCGGCTTGCTGGTGGACGATGCCATCGTGGTGGTCGAGAACGTCGAGCGGGTGATGGGCGAAGAGGGGCTCTCGCCGCTGGAGGCGACCCGCAAATCCATGGGGCAGATCACGGGCGCCCTGGTGGGCGTGGCGCTGGTGCTGGCCGCCGTGTTCGTGCCCATGGCGTTTTTCGGTGGTTCCACGGGCGTCATCTACCGCCAGTTCACCGTCACCATCGTCTCGGCAATGACGCTGTCGGTGCTGGTCGCCATGGTGCTCACGCCGGCCCTGTGCGCCACCCTGCTCAAGCCGGTTCCCAAGGGCCATGCGCTGACGGACAAGGGGTTCTTTGGCGCCTTCAACCGCGCGTTCGACCGCAGCAACCGAGGCTATCAGGGCGTGGTGCAGCGCATGCTCAAACGCGGCGGGCGCTGGATGGTGGGCTACGCCATCGTGGTGGTGGCCGTGGGCTTTGTGTTCACCAAGATCCCGGCCGGATTCTTGCCCGACGAAGACCAGGGTACCTTGTTCGCCATCGTGCAATTGCCACCCGGCGCCACGCAGAAGAACACGCAGAAGGTGCTTGAGCAGGTGCAGCATCATTTTCTGGAAGAGCAAAAGGACGCCATCTTCACGGTGGCTGGCTTCAGCTTTGCGGGCAGCGGGCAGAACACGGGCTTCGCGTTCATCAAGCTCAAGGCCTGGGATGAGCGCACGGCGCCTGGCCTGAAGGCACAGGCCGTGGCCAACAAGGCCATGGGCGCACTGTCGCAGATCCGCAATGCCTCGGTCTTTGCATTTGCGCCCCCTGCTGTGTCCGAGCTGGGCAATGCCAGCGGTTTCGATCTGATGCTGCAGGACCGGGGCAACCTGGGCCACGCGGCACTCATGCAGGCGCGCAACCAGCTCTTGGGGGCCTTGATGAAAGAGCCCGGCCTGGTGGCCGTGCGGCCCAACGGCATGGAGGACGCACCCGAGTTCCGCCTGGAGATCGATGAGCACAAGGCGGGCGCGCTGGGGCTGTCGATGGGCGACATCAACAACACCTTCTCCGCCGCCTGGGGCAGCAGCTACGTCAATGACTTCATCGACAAGGGCCGTGTGAAAAAGGTCTTTCTGCAGGCCGATGCAGCCCATCGCATGTCGCCTTCGGACATCGA
Source organism: Acidovorax sp. LjRoot118 (assembly GCF_964253575.1). NCBI lineage: Bacteria > Pseudomonadati > Pseudomonadota > Betaproteobacteria > Burkholderiales > Comamonadaceae > Acidovorax > Acidovorax sp. LjRoot118. The sequence goes on along the minus strand of NZ_CAXURB020000001.1, from coordinate 3,558,905 downwards.
CAAATGGTACGTGCGCAACAGCAGCGGCACGATGGTTCCGTTCAGCGCGTTCTCGACCTCGGGCTGGATCAGTGGCTCGCCCCGGCTGGAGCGTTACAACGGCGTGCCATCGGTGGAAATCATGGGCATGGCGATGCCCGGCGCCATGTCCAGCGGTCAGGCACTGGACCTGGTGGAGCGCCATGCGGCCGATTTGCCCGCTGGCATCGGCTTTGAGTGGACCGGCGTGTCGCGCCAGGAGCGGGAGGCCGGTGGCAAGGCCGCGCTGCTGTATGCGGTGTCCATCCTGGTCGTGTTCCTGTGCCTTGCGGCGCTGTACGAGAGCTGGTCGATTCCGTTTTCGGTGCTGCTGGTGGTGCCGCTCGGGGTGCTGGGCACCCTGGTCGCCGCAGTGCTGACCTGGAAGATGAACGACGTGTACTTTCAGGTCGGCCTGCTGACCACGGTGGGACTGGCGTCCAAGAACGCGATCCTGATCGTCGAGTTCGCCAAGGAGTTGTATGCCAAGGGCATGCCGCTGGTCGAGTCGGCCATCACCGCCGCGCGCATGCGGTTGCGACCCATCCTGATGACCTCGCTGGCGTTCATCCTGGGGGTGCTGCCCCTCATGCTGAGCAAGGGCGCGGGCGCCGGTGCGCAGAACGCGCTGGGTACTGCCGTGGTGGGGGGCATGGTGTCTGGCACGGTGCTGGCCATCTTCTTCGTGCCGCTTTTCTTCGTGGTCGTGCAACGGCTTGTCGGGCGCAAAAACCAGGCCCCCTCGGATGCTCCGCACGCTGGTGCACCTGTTTTGTCGGAGGGCCACTGACATGCCTCGTTCCCTGACCCTGACCCTTGTGGCTGCAGCGCTGCTGCTGAGCGGTTGCGCCAACCTGGCACCGCATTACGAGCGGCCCGCTGCCGTGGTGCCGGCGGTGTACCCCGCCGCGTCGGCCGATGGCCCGGCTGATGTACCGGCCATGGCCAGCCTGGCCTGGGGCGATTTTTTTGCAGATGCCAAACTGCGCCGCCTGATCGAGCTGGCACTGGCCAACAACCGCGATCTGCGCGTGGCCATCCTCAACATCGAGCAGGCCCGCGCGCAGTACCGTGTGCAGGACGCGCAGATGCTGCCCAGCATCAACGCTGCGGGCAGCGGCACTGCGGCGCGCACGCCGCCCGGCCTGTCGGGCACCGGCGCGGCGGTCACCAGCCACCAGTACAGCGCCAATCTGGGGGTGAGCGCCTATGAACTGGACCTGTTTGGCCGCGTGCGCAACCTGAGTGATCAGGCGCTGCAGCAGTTTCTGGCCACTGAGCAGGCGCGCCACGCCACCCAGATCAGCCTGGTGGGCGAGGTGACCACCGCCTACCTGACCTGGGCCGCCGACCTGGAGCGGCTGGCCCTGGCCCGCGAGACCTTGCGCAGCCAGGGCGAGTCGTACCGGCTGACGCAGACGCGCTTTGAACTGGGCGCGGCGTCTGCCCTGACGCTGCGCCAGCTGCAGACCAGTGTGGAGAGCGCCCGCGTGGACGTGGCCCGCTATACCGGCCAGGTGGCGCAAGACCGCAACGCCCTGGCGCTGCTGCTGGGCGCGCAGGTGCCTCAGGCGCTGGAGCCCGACGCTCTGGGCGACACACTGAATGCCTTGCCCGAGTTGCCAGCGGGCGTGCCGTCGGACCTGTTGCTGCGCCGGCCCGACCTGCTGCAATCGGAGCACCAGCTCAAGGCCGCCACCGCCAACATCGGCGCTGCGCGGGCGGCGTTCTATCCACGCATCAGCCTGACGGCCACGGCCGGCAGCGGCAGTGCAGACCTGTCGGGCCTGTTCAAGGCGGGCTCGGGCAGCTGGAGCTTCGTCCCGCAGATCAGCCTGCCCATTTTTGACGGCGGGGCCAACCAGGCCAATCTGGACAGCGCCGTGGCTGCGCGCGACATCGCGGTGGCGCAGTACGAGAAGGCCATCCAGACCGCGTTTCGCGAGGTGGCGGACGCGCTGGCGCAACGCAGCGCCGTCGGCGATCAACTGCACGCGCAAACTGCGTTGGTGCAAGCCAGTGGCGAGGTGCTGCAGATGTCGCAGGCCCGCTTTGACCGGGGGGTGGACAGCTACCTGGACGTGCTGGACGCGCAGCGCACCTGGTACAGCGCGCGCCAGGCTCTGATCGGCACGCGCCTGGCACGGTTGAGCAATGGCGTCACCTTGTACAAGGCGCTGGGGGGTGGCTGGTCGACCCCGCAGTCATGAGTGACGCAAGGAGCGGCAACGCCTTGGCGAATGGCGCCAGTGTGACGCATGGCATGCCCGTCAAGAGCGCCCTTGCCGAGCAACCCCATGTTCATTGCCGGCAGCGCTTCTCAGCGGCCTTGACCGGGGTGGAAATGCGCCCCGGGCCTGCCTTGCCGCATCCCACTGGTGGGTGAAACACGCCAGGCAAACCCGGGGACAAACCGGCAAGCCACTGGGCCCTTGCGGGCCCTCTCCCTACTTCCTCTCTTCTTTGTTAACGATTGTAGAAGCGGGGGGCGGTCTTGGCAGGCACCCAAATGGGGGAGGTGGCAACAGCCGTTGCCGTGCTCTGGGCTGCTGCGCGCGTTGGTGGGGTGGTGCCCCAGGTGGCTCTAGCCTTCGTTTATGCTGGGTGTCCGATCTTTGGGGGGCCCCGCCGCCATGCTGAGCTATATCACCCTGGGTGCGAACGATATGCATGCATCCGACCGCTTCTACTCTGCGTTGCTGGGGCCGCTGGGTTACCGCAAGCAGGTCGATAGCGAGGGCCTGGCGTTCTCGCTACCCGAGCATGCTAGCCAATCCGGCAGCCCCTGCGTCGTCTACGTGAAGCCGCCTTTCGACGGAAAGCCGGCGACCGTGGGCAATGGTTCGATGGCGGCGTTTCGCACCGGCTCGCACGACTTGGTTCGGCAGGTGCACGCGGCGGCGGTTGCCGCCGGTGGCACCGATGAGGGCCCGCCCGGGTTTCGTGCTGCCTACAGCAAGAATTTCTTTGTCGCGTATGTCCGGGACCCGGTGGGGAACAAGATTGCGCTTTTCTGCAATGAAGTTCCCCATGCATAGGGGCCCCGGCGCCGAGAAATCCACAACCATGGATATCCAGGTCACCCGGCAGGCCTGCTGCTCTGCCGACGACCAGGCGGGGCCGCTGCAAGCCGTTTACTCGGTGGACGAGCATTGCACCCTCGCGGATCTGGTGGAGGGCATCCGGGTGTCGAAATTCCTGCAGTTTTCATCCACGCACAACCGGCTGTCTGGCCTGGTGCAGGGGGCATGTGTGGTGGAGGTGTTGGCAGGGTGGGGCAGCAAGCCGGAGTTTCATGTGGACCCGGCGGCATCGGTGGGCTCCGTCATCGGCTTGCACACGTTGGACTTTTGCTTTCTCCATGCCCAGTAGAAGCGGGCTGCACCTATCTGGCTGCTGCGGTCTGCGAAAGGGCGCGCAACCGCACTGCAGCCTTGGCATCGATCACCGCATCTGCGACGCCGATGGTCGCTACGCCGCGTCGGGCTCCATCTGCACGTTCCAGGCGTCCACGATTTCTGCCAGCTTGGGGCTGCGCTTGGTGCCGATCTGCAGGCCTTGCGATATCGCGGCGACGATGTGCTTGGCCCCCAGGTCCAGGCTGGGGGGCGCGTCTGCGGCGCTGAGGACATCCCTGGCCCGCAGCAGCAGCACCCCGGCCTCAGCGATCAGATCAGTTTTGTCGATCTCGAAAAAGTCGTCGCGGATGGGCTTGTGCTTGTCGAGCCGCGTCTTGATCGCGTCAGAAAATAAATCGGGCACCGCCTTGTGCAGGCTGAGAAAGAACTTCTCGTTCGCCTGCAGGGAGCTCAGGGTGTGCCGGTACCTGGTGGGCAGGTGGGGCGCGTAGGTGCGGATGGCCGTCGCCAGCTCTTGCTGGGCGCCGACCCGGGCGGCGACGCCCGTGGGGGATTCGAACGCTTCGCGGATCAGCGCAAGCTTGGCCTCCGACGCCTGAAGCGCCACCCGCAACTGCCCCACATGCTGCTCGTAGCGGACTCTGTTGAAGGCCGTGCCTTCGTTGATTTCGTACAGCTTCCAGCTGAGTGCGCCGCAGGCTGCCAGGGCGGCAACGATCACGAAGATCACGATAAGCGCTGTTGACATGCGGGGGCCGGATGGGTGGGTGGATGAATCTGCGGAGCATACAGGTTGTGCAGATTGGGCGATGTAAGCAGGCTTCAGGCGCAGCAAGGCAGTTGGGGCCGAATACGCCGCAGGAGCTTGCGTCACTGCGTGCAGTCGGGCCGCAGGGCGCTCTCCGGTCGCTCGCCGCGTGCGCCCATTGAGGCCAGCGCTGGCTTCAGGCCCCGCGCAGCTCGGTCTTGCGCTCGATGACCCGCGACACCAGCCCGTACTCCACGGCCTCTTCGGCCGATAGCCAGTGGTCGCGCTCGATGTCGGCCAGCACCACCTCGATGGGTTTGCCGGTTTCGCGGGCGATGGTGCGGGCGATGCGCTCGCGGGCCTTGACGATTTCGCGGGCCTGCACGGCGATGTCGGTGGCCTGGCCGCCGGCGCCGCCGCTGGGCTGGTGGATCAGAAAGCGCGTGTTGGGCAGGCAGTAGCGCCGCTCGCGCGGGGCCGCGAGGTACAGGTGGGTGGCAGCGCTGCCCACCCAGCCGGTGCCGATCATGTTCACCGGCGCGGCGATGAAGCGCACGATGTCGTGGATGGCGTCGCCCGATTCGAGGTGGCCGCCGGGCGAGCTGACGATGATGTCGATGGGCTCGGGGCCCTCGGCATCCAGGGCGATGAGGCGGCGCGTGACGTCGGCCGCGGTCACGTCGGTCACGGTGCCGAAGATCAGCAGGGTGCGCGCCTTGAAGGCCTTTTCCTCCAGGTAGGAGGTGCGCGGCTCGGTGGCGCTGGAGGGTGGGGGAGGGGTGTCGTCTGCGGCGTAGTACATGGAATGGGTCTTTCGGTTGAGATGAACTGCCTTGACGAACGAGCCTGCGGTTTCGTGACATGGCCCGTGTGGCCGCGCCAGCAGAGTGCGCGGTGCTATGGCAAGATTTGTGGATGCTTGATGACCGCCACCACCTGCCCCTGACAGACCCATCCTACCGCCGCAGCCTGGTGCGTGCCGCCGCGCGCCTGCTGGGCCCGGCCGAGGCCGAGGATGCCGTGCAGGATGCCTATGTGCGCGTGCTGGAGGCCGATGCCGCCACCATGCGCGGGCTTGGTGCCGCGCAGGCCTGGCTGCACACGGTGGTGCGCAACCTGGCCATCGACCGGCTGCGGCGCCGGCAGTGGATGCAGCAGTGGCTGGCCGAAGTGGCCGGCCGCGATGGCGGCACGGAGCGGGCGTCGTCGCCCTCGGCCGAGTCCGAGGCGTTGCTGGCGCAGCAGGCCACGCACGCCCTTCGCATGCTCGCGGCCCGTTTGGCGCCAGCCGATGGGGCCGCAGTGCTGCTGTACGAGGTGTTCGAAGCCAGCCATGCTGAATTGGCCCAGGCCGGCGGCAAGACCGAGGCCGGCAGCCGCCAGCAACTGCGGCGGGCGCTGCTGCGGTTGCGGCAAGCCGATGGGGGTGGCACTGCCGAGCCCCTTGCACCGTCTGAACCGGGCGAGCGTGAAGAGGCCGCATTTCGCGTCTATCTGCAGGCGCTGCAGCTGCGCGACCCGCAGGCGCTGTGGGCCATGCTGGGCCAGCCGCCGGTGCGTGCGGTGGTGCGGGCCCTGTCGGCATCGGGCGGCCCGGCTTCGGCGTATGCGGCCACCGCCGCCACGACCAGCTGCGGCATCGTGCAGGTGGGCGGGCAGCTGGGCCTGGTGTTGACGCTCGATGGCGTCAGGCTGTGTGTGCTGCCGCTGGGTGTGCGGGCGGAGTGCGAGACGCTCACTCCATCGGCCGCTTGATCACGAAGCCCCGCTCCGTATCCCCGTTGAAGCCCAGTTTTTCGTAGAGGCGGTGGGCTTGCGGCCGCTGGGAACCCGAGAGCAACACCACCTTGCAGCAGCCAAGGCGCCAGGCTTCATGGACGGCGAACTGGAGACATGCCTCGGCCAGACCCAGACGCCGAAAGGCCGATGCGGTGACCACATGCTCGATGAAGCCGATGGGGCGGCCTGCGCTGGCGAGGTTGGCCACCAGGGCCAGCATGCAGGTCGCGCCTACCTGGCCTTCGTGCTCGCACACCACAATGAAGGATTGGGGGCTGTCGTGGACGTTGTTCCACAGCTCCAGGGCCCGGCCTGGGGCCAGCGGCGGGTCGTGCGGCCGCAGCTCGCGGTACAGGGCGAGCACGGCGTCCATGTCGGATGCGATAGCACGGCGGGCGATCATCGTGTGGGCTCCAGATTGGCTGGGTTCGGTCGGCTGGTCCACTGTAGCGGCTGGGGCGTGCCATCATCCGGCTCTACCTGAAAGCAGCCATGGTGCGTTCTCATTTCCAGGTTCCCTTTCGCGGCGTGCAACTGCACGGAACCACCACCCACAGCCCATCCCACAGCACGCCACGCACCCTGGCCCTGCATGGCGGCGGCGCCTCGTCGCGCCTGGGGTACCAGCCCTTGCTGGACTTTCTGGCTGAGCGCAGCCACGCCAGCGTTGCGTTCGACTTTGCAGGCCAGGGCGAGAGCACGAGCAGCATGGCCGCGTCGGGCCTGCTCGACCGGGCGCAGCAAGCCCTGGCGGTGGTGGACTTCCTCCAGATGCCCCGGCCCGTGTCGCTGATCGCGTCGAGCATGGGCGGCCATATCGCATGTTCGCTGATCGAGGCGCTGGCACCACCTGCACTGGTGCTTTACTGCCCGGCCGCCTACGAAGCTGCGGCACTGGAAGTGCCCTTCGGGCCGGCGTTCCAGCAGGTGATCCGCGCGACGAGCGACTTTGCTGCTTCACCCGCATTCGATGCGCTCGAACGCTTCGAGGGGCGCTTGCTGCTGGTGCTGGGCGCCGAGGATGCGGTGATCCCACGGCAGGTGGAGGACCAATACATCCGGCGTGCCCGCAAGGCCCGGAGCGTGGAGGTGCTGCTGCTCGATGGCGCGGCCCACCACTTGCATGCCTGGCTCAAGGACCGGCCGGTAGAGTTCGCGCACGTGGCGCAGCGGGTGCTTGCGATCCTGGAAGGGACGGGCTGAGGGGGCTGTCGCGCACGAACGTCGGGGTCGGACTCAGTCGTCTGCACGGTAAATGTCCAGGTCGAGTTCTATGCCCCGCTCCCCTAACGCACGCAGCGATTGAGGAGACAGGCTCAGCCCTTCGTTTGAACTGTTCAAGAAAATTCCGCAGAACAGATCGAGTTGGTATCTGCTGTTGAGATGGGCCCAGATATGCAGGTCCGAGGTGAGCTGATCAAGGAGTTCAGCGATTTGGGCATTCAAGTCTTGCGGCTTGCTCTCGGTGGCATTCAGCCGCCAGCTACCGGTTCTGGCAACGCGAATCCTGCCGTTGCTACCCATGATTTGCTCGCCCATGCGGTAGGCTTGTGTCGGTAGGGAACGCAGTAACGCTGTTATCTCATCAGGATCAAGATCGTCCCCGATGAATCGGAGCGCGGCAACAGAGCGATGAACGGGACCCATGTTGAGTGTGTAGACCTGGATGATTTGACGGTACCTGCCGTTCACGGCAGGTTTGGGCTGAGCAGTGGGCGCTATGGTACGGGCTGGCTGTTCAAGAGCCCCCAGCACCAGCCCGCCAGCGCACCGCCCCCCCCATCGCCAGCGCCGCCACCACCACGCACACCGCGGCTGCCGGCCAGCCATGGCGGTCCACCGCATTGCCGACCAGCAGCGGCCCGAGCGCCTGGCCCAGGTTGCTGCCCTGCATGAGCAGGCCCACGGCCAGCGCGGCGTGGGCGGGGGTCGCTGTGACCTGCGGCACCGACGACAGCAGGCTGGACGGCACCAGGCCGCCCATGGCCGAGAACACCAGGCACAGCGCAAAGGCGGCCCACGGGGGCAACACCGGCACGAAGATGCCCAGGGCGCAAAGCGCCATCGCGGCGGCGGCGGCCGTGCCCAGCACGGTGCGGCCCACCCGGGGCAGCAGCGCGCCTGCGGCCAGGTTGCCCGCGATGTTGGCGGCGCTGGCCAGGGCCGCGAGCAGGCCCACCGCGCCGGGGCCCACCTGCATGCGCTGCTGCAGCAGCACGGGCAGAAAGCTGAAGAGCGCGAAGAACATCAGGCTGTAGAGCAGAAAGGTGGTGGCCAGCGCCAGTGCGGGGCCGCGCCATACCTCGGCGATGCGCGCGGGCGGCGATGCGGCCGTGGCATGCGCGCCGGGGGCGCGGGGAACCGCCCACAGCACCAGCACTGCAATGAGGCCCGAGGCCAGCGCTGCGGCAACCCACAGGCTGCGCCAGCCTCCAAACCACGGCCCGGTGAGCATGGCCAGGGCGATGCCGGTGGGCATGAAGCAGCTCCACAGCGCCATGGCGCGGCTGCGGTCGGCGGCCTGCACCAGCCGCGCCAGCACGGTGGGCCCGCCCACGGTGATGAGCACAAAGCCCAGCCCCTCCACCCCGCGCGAGGCGAGCAGCGCCGCATAGCTGCCGGACAGTACGGCGAGCAGCGCGCCAAGCACCGTGGCCACCAGGCCCAGGGCCAGCATGCGGCGGTCTCCCGCACGGGCGATGACAGAGCCCGCAGCCACGCCACCCAGCGCGCCAAGCACGGCGAAGGTGCCGCCCAGGGCGCCCAGCATGGCCAGGCTGAGCCCCAGGCCGGACTGCAGCTGCGGTGCCGCAATGGCCACCTTGCCCAGGTGGAAGGACGAGGCCACGCCGGCGGCCACCACCACGGCCACGGCGCGCCAGTCGGTGGGTGGCGGGGCGGGTAGTGGTCGTGCAATTTCGTTTGCGTGCATCACGCCACCCCCTGCGCAAACCCGAGCGCCTCGGTGCCGCTACCCGGGCTGCGCATGCCTTGGGACGTGGGTGTGGTGTGACCGCAGGAGGGATAGGAGGGAACGAGAGCCTGGGTCATGGTGGCGCCAACGTCTTTCTGTGATCGGGATGAGTCCAAGTATCGGCACATGGATTGATCTACGGAAGCCATAAAATTCAGGCCATCTTGATCTATGAAACAGATCAACAAGGCCCTTCATGCTCGACGCCCTCACCCTCGATCAGATCCGCATGTTCGTCACTGTGGCCGAGGCCGGCAGCTTTCGCGCCGGGGCCGCGCGCCTGCTGCGCGCCCAGTCGGCCGTGAGCCATGCCATCGCCAACCTGGAGAACCAGCTGGGCGTGGCGGTGTTCGACCGCAGTGGGCATCGGCCCACGCTCACGGCGGCGGGCGCCGCCCTGCTGGAGGACGCGCGCGCCGTGCTGCTCAAGGTGGACTTTCTGCGCGCGCGAGCCCGCGGCCTGGGCGAAGGCGTGGAGACCGAGCTGGCGCTGATGGTGGACACGCTCTACCCGCTGCCCCTGGCGGCTGCCGCGCTAGGCGAGCTGCGCGCAACACTGCCCTCGGTGCGGCTGCGCCTGGCCACCGCGCCGCTGGGCGGCACGCTGCAGGCGCTGCGCGACGAGGCCTGCGACCTGGCCATCATGGCGGGCGAGGATTTCCGCAACCCGCGCATCGAGACCGAGGCATTGCAGGCGGTGCCCATCGTGGCGGTGGCGGCCCGGGCACACCCCTTGGCCCAGCGCCGCACCAAGACCCTGGCGGGCGCGGACCTGGCCGACCACCTGCAGATCGTGCTGGAGGACCCGAGCGACCTGTCCGAAGGGCGCGACTTTGGCGTCCTCTCACCCCAGACCCTGCGCGTGGGCACGCAGGACGCCAAGCGCGCCCTGATCCTGGCCGGCGTGGGCTGGGGCCGCCTGCCGCAATGGGCGGTGGAGCGCGAGCTGGCCGAAGGGCACCTGCTGCCCCTGCCCGCCACGGCCCTGGGCCCGCAGGGCGTGGCGCAGATGCAGACCTACCTGGCCTGGCGCACGGACCGGGCCTTGGGGGTTGCGGCGCTGGCGTTGCGGGAAGTGCTGCACCGGCTGGCGGCGGCTCCGGTTGCGCGAGTGCGAAGGCGAGTGCCGGGTGAGTCTCCGGTTGGTGCGGGTGCAAAGGCAGCCTGAGCGGGCTGCCGGCGCCATTCAGGCCGGCACCTGCCGCCCGAACGCCCAGGCCTTGCACCGCTCGTAGAAGGGCTCGCCGCCCCAGGCCCGCCAGAAGGCGGCCTCCGGGCCGTTGGTGCCAGGGGCCCGGCCCATGAGCTCGGTGGTGCGCTTCCTGTCCTGGGCCACGCAGGCCATGGCGGCGTGCTGGACCAGGTCGGTGCTGCTGGGGCGGTGGCTGACCAGGTCAGTGAGTGCTGTGTCCATGGTGTTCCAGTCGGTCACCCCGGGCTTGAAGGGTGCCAGCCGCAGGGCCGGCGCGTGGAAGAAGGCCGACAGGTAGATGACCGCGTGCATGCCCTTGCCCCGGGTCTTGGCCGTGCGCTGCACGGCCATGTCCGCCAGCTCCCGCAACTGGGGCAGGGCGTCGGTGCTCTTGAGGTCGAGCGCGGTCACCACTTCCTCGAAGAACATTTCCCCTGGCTCCGACATGGCGGGCAGGTGGGCCTTGACCAGGGCCACCGTCTGCGCTGGAGTGGCGCCGCCCATGGTCTTGAGGGCGATGTAGGTGGCGTTCCACATCGGGTCCTTGCGGCCTTGCTCCTTCACCTTGTCCAGCGCCTGGATGGCCTCTGATGTCTGGCGTTCCTGCGCAGCCCAGTCGCGGTTGGCGGGGGCATCGCGCACCGCCAGCCGGCCCAGGAAGATGGCAGCCGGCACGCTGGTGGGCGATGCCTGCACCCACTGCCTGGCCACGTCCCAGGCGGCTGTGGCTTCGGGCGTGTTGCCGCCCACGCCGCCGCTGCGCGCCCGCAGGGCGCTGAAGAAGGACTCGGCACCATTGCGGCTGGAGTTGGTGGCGGGCTGCTCCGACGCTGCGGCGTACAGGCTCTCCACCTGGGAGAACGCCTGTCGTTCAAGCAGTTGGTAGGCGCCCATGTAGTCGCGAAAGGTCGGCTGGGCCAGTCCCGTGCCGGCCATGCCGAGATACAGGAGCAAGGCGGTGGCTACCGCCAGCGATGGGCGCCGCATCACGAGGCGTTGCCCTGCGACCAGCTCTTGCAGCGCACGTACTCGTTGCGGCCTTCCCAGGCGTCGGGCACCACGTCCTGGGCGATGCGCTGCAGCACCTCGGCCGTGGTCTTCTTGTCCTGGGCGGCCACGCAGGCCATGCGGGCGTACGAGTTGAGGTTGTAGTTGTCGGGGTAGCGCTTGACCAAGTCCTCGAAGCCTGCGCGGATGCGCGGCCAGTCCACGTCGGGGCGGGCGAAGACCGCGGCGCCCTGGTGGTTCAGGCCGTAGTACACGTTCCAGTAGATGCGGGCGTAGAAAGTCTGGCCTTGTTCGGCCTTGGTGTTCTCCACCGCCTGCGCCGCCAGGTCGGCAATCGCCTTGTAGCTGCCGCCCCATTGCGGCAGCAGGCTTTGCGAGATGGTGAAGTAGACGTCGTGGTTGCGGGGGAAGGCAGCGATCGCGTCCTGGGCCAGCTTGGCATAGTCCTGGCGGCTGGCCTGGCCGTACTGCGCGTAGGTCAGCAACTCGGACCACCAGTTGGGGTCCTTGCGGCCGTATTCGGCACTCGCGAACAAGGTGCGCAAGGCCTGCTGGTTGAGCTCCTGGAATTTTTTCATGTCCTCGTCACGCACGGTGTTGGCGTAGCCGCCGCCGCGGTGCGCCCAGGCCTGCTTGCTGTAGGCGCTGGCCAGGGTCATCGCGGCCAGGGTGGACTGGGGGTTCTGCTTCAGCCAGGCCTGGGCCCGTTGCTGGTGCTCGACCCAGAAGGCGTCGTTCACGCGCGGGCAAGGCTCCTTGGCGCACGGGGGCGGGGGTGAAGCCCCGCCGAATCCGCTGGCGATGGAGCGCACCATGCGGTTGGCGCGGTAGACGCCGGAGGGCATGCGGGCGTCCTCGCGCAGCGCCTTGGTGTACCAAGCGTCCAGCTTCGCGTACTCGCCCGACGAATAATTCTTGATGAACAGCACGGCGATTTCGCTGCGCTCCTCGGCATCGCCGGCATGGGCTGGGCCGGCGGGTGCAATGAACAATGGCAAAGCCAGGGCAACCGCGGCTGCCCAGCGCGTGGTGAGTTTCCTCATGATTCGATTCCCTCTCTTTTTTGATGGGAGGGAATTTACACCGCTTGTGTGGCGCGCAAATGCAAGTGATTGTTCAGGGCCCGTTCACCGCAGCGCAAACCCCGCGCCCTTGAGCGCCTCCACCAGCCGGTGCCGGCCCTTGAGCGCATCGGCATTGGCCAGGCGCTGCAGCACCAGGTCGCCAGGGCCTGTTAACCCTGTTTTCAGGGATCGCGTTGCCTGGCCTGGGAGCCGTCTGCGGCGTTGCCCGCGCTTGCAAAGTGCACGCCTTGGCAAAGTCCGCAACGCCGTGATGCGCCCGCTGCCACCCGGCCCGAAGGGTGAGGGTATGGCAGGGCCGCACTTGTCGTTGCCGTGCTCGCTGGGTATCCAACCCGGCTGCGCCTGGCGCCTAGATTGCGGCCCTGCCAGACCCTCACGCACAGCTGATTTCCCCGCTTCAGTGGACTCGGGTCTGCACCGTGTCGGGCGGCAGGGCGTCGGGCAGAAAGTTGCGCACCGAGCGGTGCGACAGGATGTGCTCGACCACGGGGTGGCGGGGCACGGGCCAGGTGGCGGCCTGGGCGCCGTAGCGGGCCTGCAGGTAGGTGGGGGTGTAGGTCATGGCGTGGCTGGTGGGCAGGGGTGAAACGTGGCGTGACACGTCACCGCCAAGGTAGCATTCCCCGCAGGGCCGCCAAGCGCGAAAACCGCATGTGTCTATGCGGTGTGGTGATATGGGGCACCGGCCCGCAGGCTCCCTGATCCAGTCCATAGGCGCAAAGCCTGCAGACTGGCAGGCGCCAGACTTCGTTCAGACGCTCACGACGCCGGGTATCTGCACATCGGTCGCCACATCGGCCCCGTAGTCGACGCCTTCGACCCCGAAACCGAACAGGCGCAGGAATTCCGATTGGTAGCCTGCGAAATCCGTGGTCTCGCGCAGGTTCTCCGTAGTCACCTGGTGCCAGGCCTGGCCGACGGGGGCCTGGACTTTTTCTTCCAGCTCCTTTTCGTCAGCCCTGAGGCGGCCCTCTTCGTCCAGGTGGGGCGCCGCGCCATACAGGCTGTCGCGAAAAAGCCCGTCGACCTGTTCGATGCAGCCTTCGTGGGTGCCCTGCGCCTTCATGACCTTGAACAGCAGCGACAGGTACAGCGGCATCATGGGGATGGCGGAGCTGGCCTGGGTGACCACGGCCTTGAGCACCGATACGCGCGCATCGCCACCGTGGGCGGCCAGTTGGCTGCGGATGCCGATGACCCGGCGGTCCAGGTCTTTCTTGGCGGCGCCGATGGAGCCGTTCCAGTAGATGTCGCGGGTGATCTGCTCGCCCAGGTAGGTGAAGGCGGTCGTCTTGGCGCCGTCGGCCAGCACGCCGGCGGCCTGCAGGGCGTCGATCCACATCTGCCAGTCCTCACCGCCCATCACCGCCACGGTGTCGTCGATTTCCTTCTGTGTCGCAGGCTGCAGGGCGGTCTCCTTGATCACGGCGCTGTCGGTGTCGAGGCTGCGCACCTGGATGGCCTGGCCGATGGGCTTGAGCGTCGAGTTGAAGACTTCACCGGTGCCGGGGTGCTTGCGCCTGGGCGCGGCAAGGCTATAGACCACCAGATCGACCTGGCCCCAGTCGCGCCGGATGGTCTCGATGGTCTGCTGCTTGACTTCGTCGGAGAAGCCGTCGCCGTTGATGCTGGCCGCGTACAGGCCCTCGGCTGCCGCTTGCTGGTGGAAGGCGGCGGTGTTGTACCAGCCGGCGGAGCCTGGCTTGTCCGGCGTGCCGGGGCGTTCGAAGAAGACGCCGAGCGTGCCCGCGCCGCCCGCAAAGGCAGCGGTGATGCGGGCGGCCAGGCCGTAGCCGGTGGATGCGCCGATCACCAGCACCCGCTTGGGTGCCCCGCCTGCACCGCCGAGGGGGCCGCGCGCCTTGACGTAGTCGATCTGCTGGCGAACGTTGGCCGCGCAGCCCAGGGGGTGCGCCGTGACGCAGATGAAGCCGCGTATGCGGGGTTGAATGATCATGAAGAATCCGGGGATAGAGTGCCAGTTGGCTTGAGAATACCGCACCCGTAACTGCGCCCACACGCTGGCGCCTGCCCCTCACCTGCCCGGCCCCTGCCCATCGGATGCCGGGCCGCGTGGTCGGTAAGCCCTGCCTGCGTTGCCGCGACAATAGCCCCCATGTCCGAAGAAGAAGTGCATTCCGAAGAACTGCTGGCCCAGGTGGCCGCGCTGCCGCCCCTGCCGGGCGTGTACCGCTATTTTGACGCGCAGGGCGCGCTGCTCTACGTGGGCAAGGCGCGGCACCTCAAGCGCCGGGTGTCGAGCTATTTCACCAAGAACCATGGCGGCACGCGCATTGGCCACATGGTGAGCAAGATCGCGCGCATGGAGACCACGGTGGTGCGCTCCGAGGCCGAGGCGCTGCTGCTTGAAAACAACCTGATCAAGACGCAGAACCCCAAGTTCAACATCCTGTTTCGCGACGACAAGAGCTACCCCTACCTCAAGATCACCGGCGCACCGGGCGCACCAGTGGGGCAGGGCTCGCCCTCGCAGGTGTTTCCGCGCATGGCCTATTACCGGGGGTCGGTGGACAAGAAGCACCGCTACTTCGGGCCGTACCCGAGCGCCTGGGCGGTGAAGGAGTCGATTCAGCTGCTGCAGAAGGTGTTTCGCCTGCGCACCTGCGAGGACACGGTGTTCGCCAACCGTACGCGGCCCTGCCTGTTGTTCCAGATCAAGCGCTGCTCGGGGCCGTGCGTGGACCTGGTCTCGCCCGAGGCCTATGCGGCCGACGTGCAGCACGCCGAGGCGCTGCTGCGCGGCGAGACGCAGGAGGTGCTCAAGGCCATGGAGGTGCGCATGATGGCGCACTCGGACAAGCTGGAGTTCGAGCAGGCGGCCGACGTGCGCAACCAGATGCAGGCACTGTCGCGCGTGCTGCACCAGCAGTCCATCGAGACCACGGACGACAAGGACGTGGACATCCTGGCCGTGCGCGTGCAGGGCGGCCGTGCCTGCGTGAACCTGGCCATGGTGCGCGGCGGGCGCCACCTGGGCGACCGGCCGTACTTTCCGGTGCATGTGGAAGACGCCGCGGCCATCCATGAAGAGGAAGAGGATGCCGCAGTGCCAGCGCTAGCCGAAGGGGAGGGCGGCGCCGATACTGCCCCTGCCTCCCCAGCGCGCAAGCGCCGCGTCGAGGCGCTGGTGCTTGAAGCCTTCATCGCCCAGCACTACATCGGCGTGCCCGTGCCGCCGGTGCTGGTGTGCAGCGAGCCGGTGGACAAGGCGCTGATGGAGGCCCTGTCGGAGCAGACCGGCGTGCGTGTGAATGCCATCCACCAGCCGCGCGAGCAGCGCCGCGCCTGGCTGGACATGGCGCAAAAAAATGCCGACCTGCAACTGGCCCGCCTGCTGGCCGAAGAGGGCTCGCAGCAGGCGCGCACCCGCGCCCTGGTGGAGGCGCTGGACCTGCCGCCCGAGGACCTGGACCAGCTCACCATCGAGTGCTTCGACATCTCGCACACGGCGGGCGAATCGACGCAGGCCTCGTGCGTGGTGTTCCACCACCACAAGATGCAGAGCAGCGAGTACCGCCGCTACAAGATCGAGGGCATCACCGGCGGCGACGACTATGCCGCCATGCGCCAGGTGCTCACGCGCCGCTACAGCAAGGTGGTGGAGGCCGCACGCGAGGCCGGTGGCATCGACTTTGCCGCCGCGCCGCCGCCGGATACCGCCAACGCCGAGGGGGCGGTCAAGCCCAAGGGCGTGGCGCGCCTGCCCGACCTGGTACTGATCGACGGCGGCAAGGGCCAGGTGGGCGTGGCGCGCGAGGTGTTCACCGCCCTGGGGCTGGACCTGACGCGCATCGTCGGCGTGGAAAAGGGCGAGGGCCGCAAGGTGGGGCTGGAGGAGCTGGTGTTTGCCGATGGCCGAGAGAAGGTCTACCTGGGCAAGGACTCGGCTGCACTGATGCTGGTGGCCCAGATCCGCGACGAGGCCCACCGCTTTGCCATCACCGGCATGCGCGCCGCGCGCGCCAAGGTGCGCGTGGGCGGCGGCCAGCTCGAAGAGATCCCCGGCGTGGGCCCCAAGAAGCGCGCCCGCCTGCTGCAGCGCTTTGGCGGCGTGCGCGGCGTGGCCAGCGCCAGCGTGGAGGATCTGATCACGGTGGATGGCATATCGCGCGACCTGGCCGAGGAAATCTACAAGGCGCTGCGCTGAAGCCTGCAAGGGTGGTGCGCTCAGCGGCGCTGGGCCCGTGGCTGCGGCGTTGACCTCTGAGCACCCAACATGAGTGCTCAGAGGGCGGGCGGCCGCAGCGCCGGGCCGCCCCAAGCAAGGCCAGCCCCCTTGGGGGGCAGCGACCACACGAAGTGGGGAGCGTGGGGGCTCCATCCTTGGGGCAGGGAGCGACACGCAGTGCGCGACCGTGGGGGCTATCCAAGGTCGTGCACAATCGCGGCCATGTTCTGGACTATCCCCACCCTGATGACGTGGACGCGCATCGTCGCGATACCTTTGATCGTGGGGGTGTTCTATGCGCCGATAGACCCCGGCATGCGCAACCTCATCGCCACGGTGATGTTCGTGGTGTTCGCCGCCACCGACTGGCTCGACGGCTACCTGGCGCGCAAGCTCAACCAGACCTCGTCCTTCGGCGCCTTCCTCGACCCGGTGGCCGACAAGTTCCTGGTGTGCGCGTCGCTGCTGGTGCTGGTGCACCTGCAGCGCGCCGACGTGTTCGTGGCGCTGATCATCATCGGGCGCGAGATCGCCATCTCGGCCCTGCGCGAATGGATGGCGCAGATCGGGGCCAGCAAGAGCGTGGCCGTGCACATGATCGGCAAGGTCAAGACGACGGTGCAGATGGTGGCCATCCCCTTTTTGCTGTACGACGGACGCATCCTCGGCGTGATCGATACGGGCGTGTGGGGCACCTGGCTGATCTGGGCCTCTGCTGTGCTCACGGTATGGTCCATGGTGTACTACCTGCAGAAGGCGTTGCCCGAAATTCGCGCCCGTGTGAAGTAGATCGACCCAAAAAACTCTTCTGGCGTCGTTGCTGCGTCTTGTCGTACCGCTGGTACTGCCTGCGACGCAGCGCCTAGCCAGAACCGCTGCGCTGAGTTTTGTGGGCCGATCAATTCTTTGTGTATAAGCTTGCTCTGAAATCGCGCATCGGCATGGCTGCTATGCTCTTTTTGTGCCCCGTGTTGGGGCACCCAAAGCCTGCAAGCGCAGGCCTGGCAAGGCTGTCAATCGGGAATCGCGCGCATACGGCGCGTTTGAGACAAAAGCGCGCCGCAAGCCCGGCCAGGGCGTGAAATACGACTAGAATTCAGCCCAACGCTGTTGCAATACGGCGTGTTGTATTGACACCTTGAAAGTCGATGGCTTTAATCTGATGCAGCAGCCCCTGCTGTGTACGCCAGTCATTCCCCCGTCTGCAGACATCCAGCCTCACTCGGTTGAGCCTTCTGACGTGTGAAGACCAGATACCCCAAGACACAC
Source organism: Acidovorax sp. LjRoot118 (assembly GCF_964253575.1). Classification (NCBI taxonomy): domain Bacteria; kingdom Pseudomonadati; phylum Pseudomonadota; class Betaproteobacteria; order Burkholderiales; family Comamonadaceae; genus Acidovorax; species Acidovorax sp. LjRoot118. Next base: position 3,541,284 of record NZ_CAXURB020000001.1, on the reverse strand, counting down.
TTCATTCATCAACGCTTTTCCCGAGAGGCTTCTTGTGAACAAAACCGAACTGATCGAGCACATCGCTAACAACGCCGACATCTCCAAGGCCGCTGCAGCGCGTGCCCTGGAATCCACGATCGAGGCCGTCAAGAAGACCCTGAAAAAGGGTGGTACCGTTTCGCTCGTCGGTTTTGGCACCTTTGCCGTGGGCAAGCGCGCTGCCCGCACCGGCCGTAATCCCCGTACGGGCGATACGATCAAGATCAAAGCTGCTAAAGTGCCGAAGTTTCGTCCAGGCAAGGCTTTGAAAGACGCCTTGAACTGAAGACCCGTTTAGGTGGGGTCCTTAGCTCAGTTGGTAGAGCGGCTCCTTTACACGGAGTAGGTCGGCGGTTCGAGACCGTCAGGACCCACCACCCCCACCGGACCAAAAGGCGAACGCAAGTTCGCCTTTTGTTTTTTTGTCACTGAAAGTTTGATCATGTTTGAATCCATCCGCAAGCACTCCAAGATCGTCATGATCTTGTTGTTCTTGCTGGTCATTCCCTCCTTCGTGTTGGTGGGCATCGACAGCAAGTACTTCTCTGAAAAGAGCGAAGTGGTCGCCCGCGTTGATGGCAACAAGATCACCCAGTCCGACTGGGAAAATGCCCACCGCGCGGAGAGCGACCGCATCCGTGCGCAGCAGCCCACCATGGACGCGAAGATGCTCGACTCGCCCGCAGCCCGCTACGCCACGCTGGAGCGCATGGTGCGCGAGCGCGTGCTGGCCGCCGCCGCGCAGAAGATGCACATGGTGACCAGCGACGCCCGCCTGGCCCGCAGCCTGGCCGAGATCCCCCAGATCGCCGCGCTCAAGCGCCCCGACGGTACCATGGACACCGAAGGCTACCGCACCCTCGTCGCCAGCCAGGGCCTCACGCCCGCCGGCTTTGAGGCGCGCGTGCGCAACGATCTCTCGGTCAACCAGATCCTGGGTGGCGTGGTCGGCTCGGCCTTTGTGACCGACGCGCAGACCGGCCAGGCGCTCGATGCGCTGTACCAGCGCCGCGAGATCCAGGTCGCCCGCTTCAACGCCGCCGACTTCGCCGCCAAGGTCACCCCCACCGATGCCGACCTGGAAACCTATTACAAGGCCCACCCCAACCAGTTCAAGCAGCTCGAATCGGCCAACGTCGAGTACCTGCTGCTCACGCTCGACTCCGTGCGCGACGGCATCACGCTCAACGAAGACGACCTGCGCACCTACTACAAGGAAAACGTGGCCCGCCTGGCCGGCAAGGAAGAGCGCCGTGCGAGCCACATCCTGATCAAGGCAGGGAAGGACATGTCCGCCGCCGACCGCGAAAAGGCCAAGGCCCGCGCCACCGAGCTGCTGGCCCAGGTGCGCAAGGCGCCCGCCACGTTTGCTGACGTGGCCAAGAAGTCGTCGGAAGACACCGGCTCTGCCGCGCTGGGTGGCGACCTGAACTTCTTCGCCCGCGAAGCCATGGTCAAGCCGTTTGAAGACGCCGCCTTTGCCCTGAAGAAGGGTGACATCAGCGACGTGGTGGAGTCCGACTTCGGCTACCACATCATCCAGGTCACCGACATCAAGACGCCGCGCCAGCCCACCTTCGAAGAACTGCGCCCCTCCATGGAGAAGGAACTCAAGGCCCAGCAGGCCCAGCGCAAGTACGCCGAAGTGGCCGAGGCCTTTGCCAACGGCGTGTACGAGCAGGCCGACAGCCTGGCCCCCGTGGCCGAGAAGCTCAAGCTCAAGGTGCAGACCGCCAACGGCGTGACCCGCACCCCCGTGCCCGGCGCTACCGGCGCGTTTGCCAACGCTAAGTTCCTCGAAGCCCTGTTCTCCTCGGATTCGGTGCAGAACAAGCGCAACACCGAAGCCGTCGAAGTGGGCCCGAGCCAGATGGCGTCTGGCCGCATCGTCTCGTACACCCCGGCCGAAACCCTGCCGCTGGACAAGGTGCGCGACAAGGTGCGCACCCTGTATGTGGCCGAAAAGGCTGCCGAGCTGGCGCGCAAGGAAGGCGAGGCCAAGCTGGCCGAATACACCGCCAAGCCCGACACCGCCAGCGGCCTCACGGCCCCCGCCGTGATCGCCCGCGACACGCCCATGAACTACCCGCGCCCCCTGATCGACGCCGCCCTGCGCGCCAACGCCGACAAGCTGCCCGCCTGGACCAGCGTCGACCTGGGCGCCGGCCAGGGCTACGCGGTGATCAAGGTCAACCGCATCGTCCCCCGCGACAAGCCCGAATCCCAGCGCGCCCAGCAAGAGCGCATGCAGCTCATGCAGTGGTGGAGCTCCGCCGAGGGCGTGGCCTATTACGAGATGCTCAAGGAGCGCTTCAAGACCGAGATCAAGGTGACCCGCCCCTCCGAGTTCACCATCAGCCAGACAGAAAATTGAAAATTGGGCCCGGAGGGTAAAAACCCGGGTTATAATTTGAATCTCAAACGGTGGCTGTAGCTCAGTTGGTAGAGTCCAGGATTGTGATTCCTGTTGTCGTGGGTTCGAGCCCCATCAGCCACCCCAGATAAAAAAACAAACCCGCCAGTGCTGTGAAGCGCTGGCGGGTTTTGTCTTTTGCAGGCCCCTGCAGCCACCTTTTCGGGTCATGGCGCTGGTGCGGGCCGGGTGCTAGAGTTCATTGCACAAGGGGGGGTGAACCTCCCCAGGGGGTGATGGACGTGAACCGGATGATCATCGGCACGGCACTGGCGCTGGGCTGCCTGTTGTTGGCGGCCGGGGGCGGTGCGCTCTACCGCCACGCCGTGGTCCTCCCCGGCGAGCAGGCCGACAAGCAGGCCCTGGAAGCCCACCAGCGCACCGAGGTCTACGCCCGCGAGGTGGACCGCACTGTCAACTACGCGCGCTGCCTGGGCGCCGTCGGCTCGGGCTCCAGGGCCACGCAGGCCGAGCACTGCCAGAAGCTGGGGCAGGGCGCAGGCTGCGAGCTGCCGCAGGACATGGCCAGCGCCGTGGGCCGCCAGCATGAGCGCGGCGAGGTGCAGTGCTTCAATGAGGCGAAGATTGGCTTGTAGGCGGCTGCCCACCAAGCCCACCAAGGCCAGGTGCTGCAGGTTGCATGCAATGGCGCATGCCTGTCGAGCGCAGCAGGTACGCTGATGGGTCTTGCCGACCCCTCCAAAAAAGCCCGCTGTCGCTTCAAGGGCCCCCAAGCGCTACCGTGACTCGCCGGGCCCCTCGCCGGTCTTCTGCGGGGTCGACTACAGGCAGTCTGAATACGGCTGCATGATCTGTCCTTATGCCGTGCTGCGCGGTAGCGCCAATGGAACCGGCTGTTCGCTATTCGCTATTCGCCAGCAGAACCACGGGCCCTCCAGGTCTTGCCGAGTGTCGCCTTATGGGCAACAATCGTCGCTCAATGAGCAACAATTCTTCCTTGATGGACCTGCTGTTCCCTGGCACGCGCCAGCGCGTGCTGGCAGTGCTGTTGCTGCAACCGCAGTCGGCCTGGCACCTGCGGGAGCTGGCGCGCCTGACCGGCAGCCATGCGGGCACGTTGGCGCGCGAGGTGGACAAGCTGGCCCATGCCGGCCTGTTGCTGCGCAGTGAGCAGGGCAACCAGGTGCGCTACCAGGCGAATAGGGCCCATCCGCTGTTTGACGACTTGGCGGCACTGTTTCGCAAGACGCATGGCGTGGTGCCTGCCGTGCGCGAGGTGCTGGCGCCGCTGGACGCACAAATCCAGTTAGCGCTGGTGTTCGGCTCGGTGGCGCGTGGCACGCCCTCGCCAGGCAGCGATGTGGACCTGCTGGTACTTGGCCACGTGGGTTTCGTTGCGCTAGCGCAGGCGGTGTATCCGCTGCATGCAGCGCTGGGCCGCGAAGTGAACTCGGTGCTGTACACCCCCGAAGAGTTTGCGCAGCGCGTGCGCGATGGTGATGCGTTTGCGCGTGACATACTGGCCAAGCCAAAGCTGTTTGTGAAGGGAGGGGCCGATGGGCTTGCAGAACTTGCTGGCGATAGGGCGCTTGCAGGCCCACCAGCCTGATGCGGCGGGCATTGCCAAGCTGCTGCAGGCAGCGCGGCGCAACCTGGCCGATGCGGGCATTGCGCAGGTCAGCCCCGACAACCGCTTCGATGCGGCCTACAAATGCATCATGCAGTGCGCGATGCTGGGTTTGTGGGCCAACGGCTACCGCACATCGACCAGTCAACCAGGTCACCACCAGACGGCCATCCAGAGCCTGGGCCTGACGATAGGCCTGGCGCAGACAGACATCATCGTGCTCGACGCGCTGCGCAGGCAGCGCAATGTGAGCGACTATGAGGGGGACCCCGTTTCGACCGCCACGCTGCAGGCCTGCATCGACCAGGCCGCACAGCTGCTGTCCCGCGTCGAAAGCTGGCTCCGCGCCCACCATGCCCATCTAGTCCACTGAAGCCGCAGCGCCAGGCAGGCCGCTTCGAGCGCGACATCTGCGCCTACCCCGCACCCACCTTGCGCAGCAACCCCGGCGAAACCTTCCAGCCCTGGCCTTCGTCGGTGCGCACGCTGGCTGTCTTCTTGTTCAGGCGCTGCACGATGCCCTGCTTGACGCTGCCATCGGTGGCGGTGAACTGCACCCGGTCGCCTTCGGTGAACTGGGCCAGCGCTACCGTGCTCTTGGCCTGGGCCAGCAGGTTCAGGCGTTCGATCACCATGCGGTTGAGGTAGAGCAGGTCTTCTTCGCCCATGTGGCGCAGGGCCTGGGTGAACAACTCGCGGTCCACAATGGTTTGTTTGGAACTCGTCATCGGTGCATGTCTGTGCCGCCCGACGGGGCGGCTCGGGCCGATTTTATGGCAGTGGGGCGGCCTCAATGGATGGCTACGCACCCTGCAGGCGCTGGCCCCATTGCTCCATCCACGGCCCGGCCATCGACAGCACCATCATCACCCAGGCCACGGCGGCAAAGCGCCCGGGCCAGGCGGCGGGCGAGCGCCCCTGCCGCAGGGCCCCATGCAGCGCGCAGGCGGACAGCGCAAACGCCATGGGGATGGCCCAGGCCGACACCCAGGCCAGCACGGGCTGCCGGTCGGCAAAGATGGCCGGGTGGGCGAGGGCGAAGACCATGAGGCAGGCGATCTGCAAGGCGGGTTGCCGCAGCAGGTAGGCGGCGGGGGCGTTGGGGCTGGCGATGGCGGCTGAAGTGACTGCGGGCTTGCTGCGCATGGGTGGGGGGATCTCCTCGCCGCAATGTAGCAGCGGTGCGGGCTCTGATACCCGTTTGGGCGGCGTTTGTGGCGAACGGACACGTTGGTTACACAAGGCCAGGGATCGCTGTCGCGGACGATTGGGGAGCTGCGGCTGATCACCTCTGCGCGACCCTTGGCGATGGTGTGGCGAAGCCGCTTCCAGTGCGTTATGTACCATTGGTAAGTTACCATGGGTATATAGCAACCTACAGGGCTTTCGCCATGCACGCACTCATCGTCGTCTCGCACCCCGACCCGGGCTCCCTCACCCACGCTGTGGCCGAGCAGGTATGCCATGGCGTTCGGTCCGCAACTGCGCCAGGCACACACACGGCCGAGCTCGCCGACCTGGCCGCAGAGGGGTTCGATCCCCGTTTCTGCGAGGCCGACGTGGCCCTGCACCTGAAGCAGGCGCCACCCCCGGCCGACGTGGCGGCCGAGCATGCTCGGCTTGCGCGGGCCGATGCGCTGGTGCTGGTGTACCCGGTGTACTGGTGGTCGTTTCCGGCCCTGCTCAAGGGCTGGATCGACCGGGTGTTCACCCAGGGGTATGCCTATGAAGAGGGGGCGGACGGCAAGCTGGCGAAGAAGCTAGGGCACCTGCAGGTGCACTTGCTGGGCATTGGCGGCGCCGACATGGGCACCTATGAACGGCATGGCTATTCCGAAGCCATGAAGACGCAGATCGACCATGGCATTTTTGGCTACTGCGGCGCGCCGGTGGCCAGCTCCAGGCTGCTGCTACAGTCGTCGCAGCAGGACATGGCGGCAGCGCATCTGGCGGCAGCGCGGGAGCTGGGCAGCCGCCTGTTTCCACCCTCGTCCTGAGCATTCCCCTTTTCCCCTCATCTCGTCCGCATGCCCCGCAAACCCATCGCTGTGCCGCCGCCAGAGCACGCACCCCGCCGCCGCATGGCGCGGAGCGAGCGCGCGCGGCAGTTGCTCGATGTGGCGTGGACGCTGCTGCGCACCGAGGGCGCCGACGCCCTCACGCTCGGGCGCCTGGCCGAAGAGGCCGGTGTCACCAAGCCCGTGGTGTACGACCATTTCGGCACGCGCGAAGGGCTGCTGGCCGCGCTGTACCGGGACTTTGACGGGCGCCAGACGGCGGTCATGGACGCTGCCATCGCCGCCGCGCGCCCCAGCCTGAGGGACAAGGCCGGAGCCATCGCCGCGGCCTATGTGCAGTGCGTGCTCACGCAGGGCAGCGAGATACCCCAGGTGCTGGCGGCGCTGCAGGGCTCGCCCGAGATGGCCGCCGTCAAGCGCCAGTACCAGGAGGTGTTCATCGCCAAGTGCCAGGCCATCCTGGCGCCGTTTGCCGTCGAGCAGGGCCTGGCGCGCGCCGGGATGTGGGCCATGCTGGGCGCGGCCGATGCGCTGTCGGACGCGGCAGTGGGCGGCGACATCACCGACGTGCAGGCGCGCGATGAATTGCAGCAGACCATCATGGCCATGGTGCGGCGCAGCGCTACGCAGCGCTGAGCGGCTAACAAAACTCTGAGCCCGGCGGCTGATCCGAGGCGTGAGGCTTTGGAAGTGCGTCACTCCGCCAATGCGCAGGCGTGCCGCAGGATCTCGTCCTTGAGCCAGAGCACGGCCGGGTCGGCGTTGGAGCGCTCGGCCCAGCACACGTACAGGCGGTAGTCGGGCAGCTCCACGGGAAGGGGTGCGCTGCCGAGCTGGCTGGCGTAGTGCTGGGCCACGCGGCGCGGGAACACGGCGATCAGCTCGCTGGCGCACATCAGGTCCACCATCTGGCTGAAGGTGGCCACGGCGGCCTGCACGTGCCGCTCGCGGCCCTTGCGCGAGAGGGCCTGCTCGACTGTGTCGTCCAGCACCGAGCGGGTCTGGCCCAGCACCAGGTGCGGTGTGGTGCAGAAGGCATCGAGCGGCATGGGCGACGAGGCCAGGGCAGGGTGGCCGTGGCGCGCCACGACCACGTAGCTGTCTTCGTACAGCAGCGTGGATTCGACACCGGTGGCCGGCGACAGCCGCGGGTGCAGGCCCACGTCCACATCGCCCTTGCGCAGGCGCTCGGTGAGGCGGCCGTAGTCGGCCAGCTCCCACGACAGGCGCATGCGCGAGCCGCGCTGCGAGAGCTCGGTGCACAGCAGCGGCAGCATCACGCGGCAGGTGTGGTCGCTGCCGGTGATGCGCAGGATGCGGTCGGAGGTGGCGGGGTCGAACGCCTGCTCCAGGTTCATCAGCTTGTGCATCTCGTTGAGCACCGCCTCCACGCGTGGCGCCAGGGCCAGTGCGCGCGGCGTGGGCACGATGCCGTGGCCGGTGCGCGTGAACAGCGGGTCGTCGAAGACCTCGCGCAAGCGCTTGAGCGATGCGCTCACCGCCGGCTGGCTCAGGAACAGCCGCGCAGCCGCGCGCGACACGCTGCCCTCGCGCAGCAGCGCATCGAAGGTGCGCAGCATGGGCAGGTCCAGGCCCCGGATATCAGACTGGGCCATATCAGCTATCCAAACGTTTGAATTGATCCATATCGGGTTGTCTCCTATCGTACCGGCACCCAACGAAAACAACGGAGACAAGACATGAAGAAGAATGCTGGCAACAGCCCGGATGGACTGCGCGTGCGCAGAAGAACCATGGTGGCGGCCATGGGCGCGGCCCTGACACTGCCCGGAGCGGCTGCATGGGCGCAGCAGGCCGCTGCGGCCGCCTTCCCTGCGCGGGTGATCCGCATCGTGCCCTTCGGCACGGCGGGCGGCCCCATCGATGCCATTGCCCGCGTGTATGCCGACAAGCTGCAGCAGCGCTGGGGCCAGAGCGTGATCGTGGATGCCAAGCCGGGGGCCAGCGGCATCATTGCCGCCGATGCGGTGGCCAAGGCCGCGCCCGACGGGCACACGGTGATGCTGACCCTGCCGCTCACGCACATCAACAACGCGATCCTGCAGCCCAAACTGCCGTACGACCCGGTGAAAGACTTCGAGCCCATCTCGCAGCTGGCGCTGGGCGGGCCCATGCTGGTGGCACGGGCCGATGCGCCGTACAGCAACGTCAAGGAGTTCGTGGCCTTCGGCAAGCAGCAGAAGAACCTCACCTACGGCACCTGGGGCAATGGCTCGGCCGCGCACCTGATGGCCGAACTGCTCAAGCGCCAGACCGGGCTGGCGCTGATCCACGTGCCCTACAAGTCCGAGTCGGCGGCGCACAACGACCTGTTCGGCGGCCAGCTGGACTTTGCCTGGGCCAACCCGGCCACGGCGCGCGCCCAGGTGCAGGGCGGGCGCATGAAGGTGCTGGGCATCGCGGCCAGCGGGCGCGTGTCGTCGCTGCCGGATGTGAAGACCTTTGCCGAGCAGGGCTTCGCCGGCTTCGATCTGGACAGTTGGATCGGGGTGTACGCCCCCGCCAAGACGCCGCCCGCCGTGCTGGGCAAGTGGAACGACGCGCTGCGCGAGATCACCAAGATGCCCGACGTGCGCGACAAGCTGGCGAGCTTCGGCTTCGAGCCGCTGGGCAACACCGCCGCGCAGTTCAAGGCCAGCTATGCAGCCGACTACCCGCGCGTGGCCGAGCTGATCAAGGCCGCCGGCGTGACCGCTGATTGATGGACCGCTATCCCTCGATGGATTTCCCGAAAGACCGAACCATGAACCCCAGCACCGCACCCAGGGTGATCCCCATAGCTGTCGACACCGGCACTGCCTACGGCCTGCCCGCGACCAGCTCCAACACGACCCTGGCGCAGGTGGGCGCGGGCACGCCCATGGGCGAGCTGCTGCGCCGCTACTGGCACCCCATCGGCCTGGCGGCCGATGCCACCGACACGCCGAGCAAGGTGCGCGTGCTCGGGGAGGACCTGATCCTGTTTCGCGACAAGGGCGGCCGGCCCGGCCTGGTGTACCCGCACTGCGCGCACCGCGGCACCTCGCTGTATTACGGCAAGGTGGAAGAGCGCGGCATACGCTGCTGCTACCACGGCTGGCTGTTCGACGTGCAGGGCCACTGCGTGGAGCAACCCTGCGAGCCCGAGCTGGGCCGCGCACGCGGCAAGGTGCGCCAGCCCTGGTACCCTGTGCAGGAGCAGTACGGCCTGGTCTGGGCCTACCTGGGCCCTGCTGACAAGAAGCCCGTGCTGCCGCGCTACGAGGCGCTGGAGCGGCTGGACGAAGGCGAGCTGCTGGAGGCCAACGACGCCAGCATCGGCGGCGGCGGGCCGGCCATCGTGCCCTGCAATTGGCTGCAGCATTACGAGAACCTGGTGGACCCGTTCCACGTCGTCGTGTTGCACTCCACCTTCAGCGGCACGCAGTTCGTCGAGCAGATGGCGCAAATGCCCCAGGTGACCTGGGACACCGTGCCCCTGGGCGTGCGCACCACGTCCATCCGCGCCATGCCCGACGGCAAGGTGTTCCGGCGCATCAGCCAGGCCGGGCTGCCCACGCTGCGGGTGATACCGAGCCCCCGGCTGGGGCGCTATGGGCGTGTGGAATCGCTGGGCTGGATACTGCCCATCGACGACCACCACTTTCGCATCTACGTGGTGGGCCGCGTGCAGGAGGTGGGCGAGCTGGCGCGCATGCGCTCGCGCATGAATGGCAAGCTGTGGGAGGAGCTGACCGAGGCCGAACACCGTGCCATGCCCGGTGACTACGAGGCCATGGTGAGCCAGGGCGCCATCGCCCACCACTCCGAAGAGCACCTGGCTACGACGGACCGCGGCATCGTCATGCTGCGCCGGCTGCTGCAGCAGCAGGTGGACAAGGTGCAGCGCGGTGAAGACCCTGCCGGTGTGAGTTTTGACCCCGATGCGCCGCCCGTGGTGTTCGATGCAGGCAACTATCTCGAAGAAGCATGAGCATTGCCAGCGACGAGACTTTTACCGTGCGGGTCGCCCGCAAGCGGCAGGAGGCGCAGGGCATCGCCAGCTTCGAGCTGGTGCACCCCGAGGGGCAGGCGCTGCCGCCCTTTTGCGCCGGGGCGCATGTGGACGTGCACCTGCCCGGCGCCACCGTGCGGCCGTATTCGATCTGTAGCCCGCCGCACGAGCGCTCGCGCTACCGGCTGTGCGTGCTGCGCGAGCCCGCCTCGCGCGGCGGATCGAGCACGCTGCACGATGCCGTGGCCGAGGGGGACATGCTGCGCATCGGCCGCCCGCGCAACCTGTTCGCGCTGGCCGAGGGGGCCAGCCACCACCTGCTGCTGGCCGGGGGCATCGGCATCACGCCGCTCTTGAGCATGGCGCATGCGCTGGCGCACGAGGGGGCCAGCTTCGCCTTGCACTACGCGGTGCAGGCGCGCGAGCGCGCAGCGCTGCTGGCAGATATCGACGAGGCGGGCCTGGCGCCGCACACCACGCTGTACTGCAGCGGTGACCGCGCAGGCACGCGCATGGGCATTGCCGCCCTGGTGGCCGGTGCGCCGGCCGGGACCCATGTGTATGCCTGCGGGCCCGCGCGCTTCGTGCAGGCGGTGCAAGAGTCGGCGGCTGCCCAGGGCTGGGCCGGCGAGCGGGTTCATGTGGAGCGGTTTGCTGCCGAGGCAGTGCACCACGACGGCGATTCCGCCTTCGAGCTGGTGCTGGTCCGCTCCGGCCGCGTGGTGCCCGTGCCCGCCGGCCGCACGGCGGCCGAGGCGCTGGCCGATGCCGGCGTGGCCGTGCCCACCTCGTGCGAGCAGGGTGTGTGCGGCACCTGCCTGCTGCGCGTGACGGCCGGCCGGCCCGACCACCGCGACCTGTACCTCTCGCCCGAGGAGCAGCAGGCCAACGACCAGTTTCTGCCGTGCTGCTCGCGCTCGCTCACGCCGCGGCTGGTGGTGGATTGGTGAGGTGTGCGCCGCTCCTGGTCGAGCGCTGCAGCCCCGGTCTTGAGGGGCTTTTCTGTGACGGTTCTCCGGCCTGCAAGGATGGGCGTAACCTTGCCGCCTTCCGTTCGATGTTCTGGACGACTTTCTGGAGTACCGCATGCAGTATCGCAAGCTGGGCCGCACGGGCCTGGAGGTGTCACGGCTGTGCCTGGGCGGCATGACCTATGGTGCGCCCGACCGGGGCAACCACCCCTGGACGCTGGACGAGGACCAAAGCCGCCCCCTGATCCGCCAGGCCGTGGAGGCGGGTATCAACTTCTTCGACACGGCCAACGTCTATTCGGACGGCACGGGCGAGGAGATCCTGGGCCGGGCGCTCAAGGAGTTTGCGCGGCGCGAGGAGATCGTGATCGCCACCAAGGTCCACGGCCGCATGCGGCCTGGCCCCAACGGCGCGGGCCTCAGCCGCAAGGCCATCCTGCACGAGATCGATGCGTCGCTCAAACGGCTGGACACGGACTATGTGGACCTGTACCAGATCCACCGCTTCGACTACGGTGTGCCCATCGAGGAGACGCTGCAGGCGCTGCACGACGTGGTGAAGGCGGGCAAGGTGCGCTACATCGGCGCGTCGTCCATGTTCGCCTGGCAGTTCTCGAGCATGTTGCACGCTTCCAAGTCCAACGGGTGGACGCAGTTCGTGTCCATGCAGAATTACCTGAACCTGCTGTACCGCGAAGAAGAGCGCGAGATGCTGCCGCTGTGCGCCGACCAGGGCATCGCCGTCATCCCCTGGAGCCCCTTGGCACGCGGGCGCCTGACGCGCGACTGGAACGAGAGCAGCGAGCGCATGGAGAGCGACCAGTTCGGCAAGGGCCTGTTCGCGCGCACGGCCGATGCCGACCGCCAGGTGGTTGAGGCCGTGGCCCGCGTGGCAGCGGCGCGCGGCGTGCCGCGGGCCCAGGTCGCGCTGGCCTGGGTGCTCGCCAAGCCCGGGGTGACGGCGCCCATCGTCGGCGTGTCCAGGCCTGGGCACCTCGACGATGCGCTGGCGGCGTTGGCCATCGAGCTCACCGCCGAGGAAATCGAGCAACTGGAATCGCCTTACATTCCCCACCAGGTGGTCGGGTTCAGCTGAAGGGGCGCGCATGACCCCGCTACCATGCGCATGCCGCAGGGGCCTGTGCCTCAGCACACCAGGAGATTGTCGATGCAGCAACGCCACCTGGGAGCCCACGGGCCCCTGACCTCCGCCATCGGCCTGGGCTGCATGGGCATGAGTGAGTTCTATGGGGCGAGCGATGACGACAGCTCGCTGCGCACCCTGGCGCGTGCGCTCGACATCGGCGTGACCCATTTCGACACGGCCGACACTTACGGCCTGGGCCACAACGAATCGTTGCTGGGCCGCTTTATCGCCGCTGCCGGGCCGGCTGCGCGCGAGCGCATGGTGGTGGCCACCAAGTTCGGCATCGTGCGCCAGGCCGGGCAGTACGAGCGGCGCATCGACAACTCGCCGGCCTACCTCCGCGAGGCGTGCGAGGAGTCACTGAAGCGCTTGGGGGTTGAACGCATCGACCTCTACTACTGCCACCGGCGCAACCCCGAGGTGCCCATCGAAGACGTGGTGGGTGCCATGGGCGGGCTGGTGGCGGCTGGCAAGGTGGGTGCCATCGGCCTGTCCGAGGTGTCAGCCGACAGCCTGCGCCGCGCCCATGCCGTGCACCCCATCGCGGCGCTGCAGAGCGAGTATTCGCTGTGGAGCCGGGGGCCGGAGGATGGCATGCTGGACCTTTGCGCTGAGCTGGGCACGGCCTTCGTCGCGTACAGCCCGTTGGGGCGCGCCTTTCTCACCGGCACGGTGGACGTGACGGCGCTGGCCGACAATGATTTTCGCAAGCACAACCCGCGCTTCGTGGGCGATGCCGAGGCCGCCAACCGGCAACTGGTGCAGGCGCTCGATGCGTTTGCCGCCGCACGCGGGCGGTCCAGCTCGCAGGTGGCGCTGGCCTGGCTGCTGGCCAAGCACCCGCATGTGCTGCCCATACCGGGCACGCGGCGCATCCAGTGGCTGGAGAGCAATGCCCATGCGGCCGAAGTACGCCTCGACTCCCCTGAAGTCGCCGAGCTGGATGCCCTGTTCGACCCTGCCAAGGTGGCCGGGGCGCGCTACCCCGATGCCGGCTTTGTCGGCATTGAGGGGTGATGTGGTGTCCCGCCATGCCGCGCTGTTGCTAGCCCTGGCCATGGTGACCGGCGGCGCGCACGCTGCCGATGGGGGTGTGCCGGCCGAGCCGATTCGGCCAAGGATCGACCCCGTGGTGAGCGCCGGGTTCGAGCGCATCGTGGCGCGCTGTCGGTTCATCTACACACAGCCCTTGCGGCCGCTGCAACGGGTGATGCTGCTCAAGGGCGACGATGCGCCCGCCACCTACGCGCTGGCGGGCATGTCGCACGAGCTGGTGATGACCTCGCACCCCGTACGGCCCTACCTGGGCCGGGTGATGCTGCGCTACGCCCTGGTGCTCAAGGACCCACCCGCGGACGCGCAGGCCCAGGCCGAGGAGGCCGAGTTCGGCACGCGCATCGTCGAGACCGTGAACTTTGCCTGGCAGGACCGGCGCTGGATTTTTCGCGGGACCACGGTGGCCCTGTTTACCGGCAGACACGACAGGCTCGATCTGCCGGTGGTGGACATGACTCCCGCAGAGAGCCGGGCCGAGCATGCGGCGGCGGTCAAGGCCTGCAGGCTGGGGAGCTGAGCGCCGGCCTCAGGTCCGCTGTGGAGTGCCCCCCTGGCCCGCGACAAGAGACAGGACGTGCCGGATGGACCGCACCGTGGCCTCTGCCGAATTCGGGAGCAGGGCGAGAACACGGTCCGAGTCGCGGATGTTTTCCACGGCAGCATGGAACTCCTGTAGCTGCCTTGCTTTCGCTTCGGCTGACGACATCCGTCGCGCGTACGCATGCCTGAAGCCTCGCTCTTTCCGGCGCATGCCGCGTCGAATTCCACCGAGGCCAGGTAGTTGAAGTCGCGCAGCAGTTGCGCCAGGGCCCTGGCCGCGGGTTTCTCGGCCTTGGAGAACAGGCGCGCCCCTTCCACCAGATCCAGGTCTGCGGCACGCGCGAGCATGAGCACACGCTGCTCCAGCGTCAAAGAGGATTTCATGAGAGAGAGTGCAGGGGCTTTGGCAATGGAGCCAGGATTATGGCGTTTCAGCCTGTCGCCAGGCACTGCCGCAAGAGCCCGCAATCGGCCTCACAATGTGCCTCGCACCACTTTTGGTGTCCACCGAATCCACACTCCAGGTCTCGCCCATGCAAGCCGCCAAACTCCGCCAACGCCGGGGCGACCCGGATTTTGCCAACAGCGCTGCCGAAGCCATCGCGAAACTGCTTGTCTCTGGAGAACTGCGAGGTCCCCTGGACCTGAGAGGCATGGCCATCGAGACGGACAAGCCCATCGCTGGCTTGCCGGTATTCAACCTGTTCCGCACCCATGTGTCCGAGGTCGATCTGTCGTGCTCCCAGATCGAGGGTTCGATGTCCGAGGCCGTTTTTGACCAGGTCCACTTTGATCGGTCAAAGCTGAGCCATGTGCGGGCGGCGAAGACGGTCTTTCGTTCCTGCACGTTTGACGGCGCAACGCTCCGCCTGAATGTGGATGACGCGCGTTTTGAATCGTGCAGTTTCCGTGATGCAAGTTTCATCGCGACGGCCTCTCTCAAGGAGTGGGGCGGGCGCCGCGCTTTCTTCACCCGGTGCGACTTCTCGGGCGCCCGCTTTCGGCGGCAGGAGTTCCGTGCCAGCACTTTCGAGAACTGCATTTTCGATGGCTGTGTCTTTGACCAATGTGACTTGCGTGGCACCAGGTTCCTGGGCGAGTCGCCGCAGTTGGAGCAGTGCGTGGTCTAGGGCCGACCCGCCCCGATCATCCGGCAGCCCGTTCCGGCGCGAGGCGAAGGGCGGCCCCGGGTGCAGCAATCTGTTGGACGGCGATGCTGCCCGCCAGTCTTGCGCAGGCATCACCTTGGCGATGCAGCCGGGCTCGGGTAGATTGGGAACCGGAGGAGAAAAATTCAATGAAACCAACAAACCTGGAAGATCCACTGGCCGATGCGCCAGCGGAGCTGTTGGCGTTTTTGGACCAGGCGGCCAGCCTGCAGTCCAAACCGCTGGGCATTGCGGTGCTGGGCCGCGACGCCTGCCGTGAATACTCGCGGGCCGTGCGCGGCACGGCGTGGGGCGAAGCCCTGGGCCTGGTCGCGTTGGACGACGCCAACAACTCCATGCCGCACTGCTACGTGCTGCGCGGCCCTGCGGCCGGCATGGTGCTGCAGTTCAATCGCGTTGACGGGCAGTCACTGCGCTACCCGAGCCTTGCCGCCTTTGCATCGGCCCTGCGGGCGGCATTGGCAGGCGGCACGCACATCGAAGACCTGGCGCCGGCCACCATTGCGCCTTCGGCGCGGCAGGCCGAAGTCGTGGCGCGCCTGCTGGGCGCAATGGCGCCCCGCGCGGACCAGGAGGCGTACGCCGACGCAGCCGCCACGGTGGAGCTGCTGCTGCCCCAGCTCAATCCTGACAACCTGCCTGTGCTGCAGGCGCTCGCCTCGGACACCGATTTCTACATCCGCGAGTACGTGGCCCTGTTCCTCAAGCGCCACGCCTGTCCTGCATACGAAGCCCTGGCCAGTCGCCTGGCCGAGGACGGCCATGGCCAGGTCGCACGGCCGGCAGCCGAAGCAGCCAAGGCGATCCGGCGCATGCTGGGCGAAGCCAGACGAGAAGCGATCGCCCGCGCCAGGGCCGGGGCCGTTGATGTCCAGGTACGCCGCACCTAGTGTCCCGAGTTGGAAATTCGTTGAATAAATCTACCGACAATCCCCGCCATGCGTCGTTGCAAATGCTCGTCATGCGCCCGGCATGTCTGCGCTTTGCGCCTAGCCTGGCAGCGATTTCAGCAGATTTCTTTCTTCAACGAACTTCCAACTCAGGACACTAGTGCGCAGTGGCTTGCGATGCTTTCCATGCAATGGCTCCTCTGGACACTGGCTGCAGCCGCGCTGCTCGCGCTGGGCTTCTGTGCCACCATCGCGATCACTTTCTGGTCTGGCTTCCAGTTCAAGCGCTGCCCTGTCTGTCACAGCCGAAGGTCGCAGTTCCTTCGCTACGGCCGTCTGCATGCAGAGGAAGCTTTCAGCGTCTATCGCTGCAAATCCTGCCTGGCCCGGTTCGTCATCGCGGATGGTGCAAGCCATCGGCTCGAAGGAAGCAAGTGGGCTCAAGAGGCTCCTCCATCCACGTGAGGCAATCCACAGCTTCCCTCCATTCCGGCAGGGCGCTCTGCTGCTGGCGCCTGGCGCCTACAGCCATGTTGATCGATGCAGCAATCCGATGGGGTCGCCGCACAATCCCCGTATGTTCTCTGTGAAGACAATCGCAAATGGTCTATTACGAACTCATCGCCAGAGATCCTCAGTTGAGCTGCTACCTGTTCTCCGAGGACGACCCTCGCGGCAGGCGCGTGGTGCGCCCGCAGTACAAGCCGTTCGTTTGTCCGCGGTGTGGAAAAGTCGATGAGCTTCGTGCCCTGGCGCAGGCCGGGGTGCCGCAGATGACGTTCAGGTCGGGCAGAAGTGTGGTCTCCACTTGCGACGACTTCAAGCTGTGCGACCAGCGGCTCATCGATGGGCTCGGGGCTGCCGGCATCAGCGGTCTTGTGTTTCTTCCCCTGGATGCGCCACAGGGCTACTTCGTCGTGTTGCCAACCGCTCGTGCAAGCGTGGACGAGCCGACGGCGGGCATGGTGACCCATGGCGAGCGCTGTGTTCTGTGCGCAAGGTGGCGGGAGACCACGGTCGGACCACTGTGCGAGAGCATCGAGAAGCCGCCGGATGAACGGGCCATTTTTTCGCCCGCAGTCTGGTCCGAGTCGATCCTGGGAGTGCGCCCCATGTTTCTCTGTGCAGCGCCGGTGGCCAAGGCGGTGTCGTCGCAGAAGTTCAGCGGCCTGGAATTGGCCAGGGCGTTCTGACCCATGCGGGCATGGGCAGCTACCTGGAATGCCCTCAAACCAATGCCGAGGCCATGTGATGGATGGCACCAGGCCCGGTGTGGTGGGGGAGGAGCGCGATGGCAAGCGCAAGCAGAGGGTGGGTCTGGGTACCGGATACCCCTCGTCCATCGCGCTGCGCAGGTACTTGTCAAAGGCAACAGTCCCCGCAGCGGGTCTGCCGGCGTCGCGCATCGCCGAGACACTGGAGCCCGCCTGGCGGGCTGTCCAATTTTTCCAGCGCTGCCCCCATCGCGTGTCGGATCGCCTGGCACTAACGTGGGGCTTTTGGATGGGCTGGGGCACGCTACATTTCTGCAGCATCGCCCTTTCGTTGAATTCCCATGGCACCTGTACCCTTCACCCTGACCCGCGCCGATTTTGCCGCGTTGCAGCAGCGCGTCGCTGCCCTTGGAAAGAGGCCAATCCGAGGGGGGCGCAAGCTCGGGGGCCTGCGTCTGATGGCTGCCAGGCTGCTGGTGTGGCTGGTGATTGCCACCGTGCTGTTCAGCATGTTCAAGGTGTTCGACTCGCCCTCGTTGGCGCCGCGTTACATTGCCTGTGGCGCCTTCGGCGCCGTGCTGGCCTTTGTGCTCGCGGCAGCTTGTGCGCCTTTGCTGGCACAGCGTGCGATTGCCGATGGTGGCTGGTTTCTTTCTCCCCAGAGCGTGGTGTTGTCGGAGGTCGGCGTGCTGCAGCAGGTCAAGGGAGGGTGCATGCAGTGGGAATGGTCGGCGTTCATGGCACGGGAGGAGAGCAGCACCATGCACTACCTGTTCATCGAGCCGGGGCAGTGCGTGCTTCTGCCGAAGGCCGCCTTGCAGCCAGAGGCGCATGCGCTCATCCGCCGGCATGTGCCCGCAAAGCCTGCCGCGGGACAAGCGGCGCCAGAGAACAGCGAAACCAGCCCTTCTGCAGCGCCTTAGGCCGGTGACGATCCCCTGCGAAATCGCAAACAGGTTCTTGGCCCGGGCCAGTTAGTTGCCCGCCTGAAGAACAGCCGCCTGGCAGGAGTTCGCGCCGCCATCCGCCTGCGGGCTCGCACTGCAGGCCGCTGCATCGTAGTGGCCCAGCAGCACGGGCAAGCCGGCAGCGGACATGATGGCTGTGGGGGCCCGGGTTGCGGTGGGCGTTGTGGTGGTTGTCGCTGTGGTCGTTGCCACCGGCGGCGGGGCGGCAGGGCCGTCACCGCTGACGGGGTCGATGGGATCTGGAGCGCTGCGGGTGTTCCAGGTGATCGCAGCATAGCCGGCGGCGTACTTGGGCATGTCGACGTCGATGGCGCCCTGGTAGGTCATGAGTGGGGCGCCGCTCAGCTGGCGCACATAGAGCCACTGGCCCTGGTCGGTGCTGCCGCCATTGGCATCGAGCTGGCCGCCCATGAAGCGCAGGCTGCCGCTGCCATCGTGCACGACGAACTGCTCGTCATCTTCCTTGACCAGGCGAGAGAACAAGGCTTCGACGTGCTGGCCGGTCCTGGCGGCCTGGTATTCCGCATCGCTCAGGGGGGCCAGACGGGCAGGTTCCTTGCCGTACCTCAGCACAAAGGCCGATTGGGTGGCGAGGGGGGCATACCCCGAGAGCAGGAGCGAGCGCGTGCCTGCGGGGACGAAGATCTTGAACTCCTTGTGGTGTTGCAGTTGGGCGCCGGTGAATTCGGTCAGCGGCAGGGAGCCTCCGCCCGGGAAGGCGCAGCCGCCGGTGCCGAAACCGATCGCGCAGCCCGTCACGCCGGTCGGGGCGTACTGCTCCTTGAACCCGACTTTGGTGTCAAAGGTGTAGGTGAAGCTGCCGGCTGCGGGGGGGAGTGGCGTTTTGTGCGGGAGCTGGTGAATCGACAGAAAGTTTGCAGCCTGTGCAAACGTGCTGAACGCCGCCAAAAATACCAGAAACAGGGACCTCATTGAAACACTCCAAAAATTACGCTCGGCAAACGCTGGCCGCCCCTGGCCGGCCCCACCCTGGGCATGAACTGCCATTCTTGGTGGGGGGCCTCTGCTCATTGCTAAAGCAACGTCGGGGCGTTGAAGCGGCGCAGCGTACCCGAGGTTGCGAGGAGAGGGGGCGCTATCAAGGGGGCTATTCCCTTCAATTCGCAGGGTCACCCACCGCATGAATCGCATGGCCCATGCACTTCCGAAGGCGGGCGCAAAAGCGCCCCCGGCCCAGGGGTCGGGCCCGAAGCAGGGCTTTAAGGTTTGGTGCCTGCAGTAGCGGCCGCGCCGTCGTAATTCGCCTCCCGGTCCATCGCCGGCATGGCCACACCGGTATCGGCTGCGGTGCCGGTGGCGGGCGGGTCTTCTTCCTTCAGGGGCCGGGCCGCCAGCGAGTTTCTGCGCCAGCCGCCATAGCGGTAGTACAGCCCCGCCAGCACCACCGAGGTGACCGAGCCCAGCGGAAAGCTCCACCACACCGCCTCGGCGCCCCACGCATCCTGCAGGCCCCAGGCAAAGGGCACGCGCACCAGCAGCATGGAGATGAACAGGATGATGAGCGGCGGCAGCACCGCACCCGTGGCGCGCACCACGCCGAAGATCACGATGGTCACCCCGAACAGCACGAACGACCAGCTGGCCACGTTGTTGATGTGCACCGCCACGCCGATGGCGCCGCTGTCACCGGGCAGGAACAGGCCCAGCGCATAGCGGTCGGCCCCATACAGCAGCAGCACCAGCGCGCCGGTGAGCAGCAGGTTGAACAGCACGCCTGCGCGCGCGATCTGCTCCACGCGGTCCCAGCGGCCGGCGCCCACGTTCTGTGCGGCCATGGACGAGACGGCCGCGCCCGTGGCCAGGGCCGGCATCTGCACATAGGTCCACAGCTGCGCGGCCACGCCATAGGCCGCCGCCGTCTGCACGCCGTAGCCGTTGACCAGGCCCATCATCACCAGCGCGGCGGACGAGATGACGATCATCTGCAGCCCCATCGGCACGCCCTTGACCACGATGGTGCGCAACAGCTGCGGCCTGGGGCGAAAGTGCGAGAGCTCATGCCGCCCCGGCAGCAGCGGGTGGCGGCGCCGCGCCAGCAGCACCAGCAGGCCGGCAAAGCTGATGCCCTGCGCCAGCAGCGTGGCCAGGGCCGAGCCGGCGATGCCCAGGGCCGGCAGCGGCCCGGCGCCGCGGATCAAGAGCGGGTTCAAGGCCACGTCGATGGCGACCGACAAGGCCATGAAATAAAACGGCGTGCGCGAATCGCCCGAGCCGCGCAGCACGGCCATGGCGAAGGCAAACGAATTCATGATCGGCACCGCCACGAAGATCACGCGCAGGTAGGCCACGGCCGAGGGCAGGGCGGCCTCGGGCGTCTTGAGCAGGCCCAGGATCTCGGGCGTCCACACCCAGCCGGCGGCCGCTATCAGCGCCGATACGGCCAGGAAGAAGGTGGCGCCCGTACCCACCACGCACTTGGCGCGCTCGATGTCGCGCGCGCCGTAGGCCTGCCCGATGAGGATGGTGGCTGCCATGGACACGCCGAACACCGCGCCCAGCAGCAAAAAGAGCACCAGGTTGGCGTTGGAGGTGGCCGTCAGCGCCTCTTCGCCCAGCAGGTTGCCGATCCAGATCGCGTTGACCGAGCCGTTGAGCGACTGCAGCACGTTGGCGCCCAGCACCGGCAGCGCAAAGGCGATCAGCGTGCGGGCGATGGGGCCCTGGGTGAGGTCGCGGTTGGGGGCTCGGCGGGGAGGGGGGGTATTCATTGGCGGGGCGTGGGGTGCAGGCAGTCTACGTGCTGGCGTGCCCGTGCGCGTAGGACGTCGCCGCCAGGATGATCTTATTCCAGCACGAGCGCACGGAGGCCGGCGCAGGCTTGGCGGCCTTTTGGGGCAAGGGCCGGACCTTCCCAGGGAGCCTGTTGAACCCCGCGGTCCTTGCAGCCGTGGTACTGGTGCGCAAGGTCAATCAACTGGGTCTGCTGGAGGACACGGAAGCGTTACGCGCCTCGTTGACGATGGGCGGAGACCGAGGGGCGTTCGATGGCTGATGGCGCTGTGACGACGTGCTTGTATCAAGGGCGGAGGCCGGGTCTCGGCCCGGCGGCCGAGGCACTTGTTCTTTGCGTCGCCAAAGAGGGTGTAGAAGAAATAAATTATAATAGCGCCGCATTGACCAAGCAGGAGCAGCGCAATGGCAAAGACAGGCCGACCACCCGTGATCCCCCCTGGCGAGTACGCCACCTTGCGCGAGGTGGTCCGAGACAATCCGCAGGCGACGCTGCCCGAGTTGGCGCTGGCCTGGGCCGATCACATGGGCCGCAGCGCCCCCAGCACGGTGACTCTGCGTGCGGCACTGAAGGCTGCCGGCCTGCAGCGAGCGCGGCCCAAGTCGCAGCTGTCCCGCTCGCAGCCTGGTCAGCCTGGCACGCGCTACGGCTACACCGCCCAGCATCGGCCCGCCAGTCAATCCGGCAACGCCATTGCCGGTGCCCTGACCGATGCCGAATGGGCGCTGGCGCAGGACCTGTTCGAGCCCCAACCGGGCTCGCGTGGCAGACCGGCCACCTACTCGCGGCGTAGCGTTGTCGATGCCTGCTGCTATGTGCTGCGCACCGGCTCGTCCTGGCGCAACCTGCCGGTGCAGATCTATCCGCCCTGGCAGTCCGTGCAGAAGGCCTTCGTCAACTGGGCCCGCCAAGGCAAGTTCGAAGCGCTGCACGAGCGTCTGCGCCAGCAATGGCGCCAACGCCTGGAGCGCGCTGCGCAGCCCAGCGAGGCCATCATCGACTCGCAGTCCAACCGGGGCAGCCCTCAGGGTGGAACCTTGGGCTTCGATGCAGGCAAGAAGGTGCAGGGGCGCAAGCGCCATCTGGTCGTGGACACACTGGGCCTGCTGCTTGCGGTTGTGATCACCAGTGCAGCCGTGCAGGACCGCGACGCGGCCGCGCAAGCGGTAGCACAGGCGTGCAAGCGCACGGATGGCTCGTTCAAGACGTTGTGGGCCGACAGCGCGTACGCCGGGCAATGCGCCCATCAGATCGAGAAGGCGCACCACGTACAGGTGCGCATCGTGCGCCACAGTGCCCGCCACCGCTGGGACGATGCCCAGCAGCCGCTGTGGAGCGACGAGCAGCCTGCCCCCATCGCCAAGAAGCGCTGGGTGGTGGAGCGCACCCATGCATGGCTGGAGCGCAACCGCAGGCTGGTGATGCACCACGACCGCAAGCCGTTCTATGCGGCTGCGTGGGTGTGGCTTGCGCAGGCTCGGATGCTGTTGGGGCGGTTGCAATAGATTTCTTATACACCATCAAAGAAAAGTGCCCAAAAGAAAGGCGACCCCGCTGCCCGTGTCCCCCTCGCACTGCGTACGAGGGGGCAGCCTGCGATGCTCGGGCCTGGGGTGCACCGCGGAACTCGCTGCGTTCGGCCTTCGGCCAAACTCCGCTCGAACAACCGCGGTGAGTCAGTTCACGATGCGCGTGTCCTTCGGCACGCGCTCACCCCAGGCCCTGCGCTTCTCGGCACGGTCAGAAGGGGGTGGGAACGGGCTCCACTCGGGCCATTGCTTCGCTCGGCCCGAGGCGCCATCGCTGCGCTCGGCCTGGGCAGAGTGATCGCGCCCAACGTGTCGGCAGCGCGCAGCGCGTAACCGACACCCGGCGCAGCTGCGAAGCAGCAGCCGTCTTTGTCCCCGCTCCCCACCCCTGCTGGCTGCGCCGAGAAGCGCAGGAGCTGGGGTGGGTGCATGTGCCGAAGGACACACGCACTTCGTGATCTGGCTCGTCGCTGCTGTCTGAGCGGAGTTCGAAGAACGCAGCGAGTTCAGCGACGCCCACCCCAGATCCGAGCATCGCAGGTTGTCCCCGTTCGCCCGACAGGGCGAATGGGGGACGCAGACTGGGGGTCGTCTTCTCTTTGGTGACTTTCTCTTGACGACTCAAGAGAAAGTTACTGCGCCGCCGGGCGCACATCCCGGCCCCCGCCCTCGACACAAAAACACCAGCCCCCATCGACCACGAGCGGCGACAGCAAGCTCAAGCATCAAGCATTCAAATGCCGCACACCTGCGCCAATCCATCGCCGCCACATGAAAGGAATGCTCAACCAGCCACCGCACAGCCATCGGCATGGCAGACCGCGTCTCCTGGACGAGAACCTCCGACAGGCGCGGCGCTGGGTGAAGCCGCCCCAGCCCGAGCCTCGGCACCTGGCTCGGCCACCAGCTGCGCCACCAACGCCCCCACGCGCATATCGTCGATGCGCCCGAAGTGGTTCAGCCGCAGCCGGCCCATCCGGTCGATCAGCAGCAAGCTGGGCGTGCCGCGCAGGCCATAGGTTTGCATGGTGCGCGGGATGGCTCCACTGGTGCCCGGCATGTCAATGCCGATGGGGAAGTCCAGACGGTACTCGTGCACGAAAGCCTTGAGCGCCTGGGGCGTCATCACCGCATGGTGCTCGAACACCGAGTGCAGCCCCAGCACCGCGACATCGCGCTCGTCGAAGGTCGCGTGCAGGGCTGCGGCCTGGGGCAGGCCATGGGCCACGCAGCCGGGGCAGAGCATCTGGAAAGCATGCACGGCGATGACTTTGCCGCGCAGGCTTTGCAGCGTGACCGGTGCATCGGTGTTGATCCATTGCGCGATATCCAGTTCGGGGGCCAAACCGGTTGCGTGGAGGTCCATGGCGGTCTCCTTATCGGCGCAGCGCGACGGATGGGAAATCCACCGGCACCGCAAACGCCACGTTCACGTAGTTGGTGAACAGGTTGAGCGCCACATGGGCCACGATTTCCACCACCTGGCCGTCGCTGAAGCCGGCGCTGCGCAGGGCCTGCACATCGGCCTCGGACACCTGGCCGCGGGCTTCCACGAGCTTCAGGGCAAAGGCCAGGGCGGCGGCGGTGCGCGGGTCGTCGGACTGGCCGGTCTGCGCGGCGCCCATCTCGGCGGCGCTGGCGCCGGCCTTGCGGCCCAGGGCGGTGTGGGCGGCCAGGCAGTAGTGGCAGTCGTTGCGGTTGGCGACCGCCACGGCGATCTTCTCGCCGAGCTGCGCGTCGATGCTGCCTCCATTGCCCAGCGCGCCGAAGAAGCCCCACAGGGCGTTGAGCGCCGCGGGCGACTGGGCCACCGTGCGGAACATGTTGGGCGTGGCACCAAAGGCGCCGTGGATGGCGTCGAGCGTGCCGGCGACGCTGGCGGGGGCGGATGCGCGGTCGATCAGGGGGATGCGGTTCATGGTGATGGCTCCTGTGTCAGGGTTGAGGTGGTGAGAAAAAAGGGAGAGAAGGGAGGTGCAGCTGCAACACCGTGGAATGAAGTTTCCATCGCAACGCAGTAAAATATGGTGCGATGAGTCCATAAAACATGCCTTTTCGTCCTGAATGGACCGCTCCGCCATGAATGTCCCGCTGCCGCAACCCGTCGACCGGCTGTCTGCCTTGCTCGAGCGCTTTCGCCTTCGCGCCCACCTGTTCCATGCCGGGCCGCTGTGCGGCGTCACGCACTTCGCGGCGCAGCCGGGGCGGGGTTTTCTGCACGTGCTGCGCAGCGGTGAGATGGAGGTCACGCACCGTGCGCGCGGCGTCAAGCGCCGGCTGCAGGTGACCGAGCCCACGCTGCTGTTCTACCCACGCCCGCTGGCGCACGACTTCCACAACGCGCCGGTGGACGGGGCCGATTTCGTCTGCGCCACGCTCGACTTCGACGGCGGCGACAGCCACCCGCTGGTGCGCGCGCTGCCGCCGCTGCTGGTGCTGCCGCTGCGCGAGGTGGATGGGCTCGAGCACACGCTGGCGCTGCTGTTCGCCGAGACCGAGCGCCTGCGCTGCGGCCAGCGCCTGCTGGCCGACCGCCTGTTCGAGGTGCTGGTGATCCAGCTTTTGCGCTGGCTGCTGGACCACACGGGCGAGACCGAGCTGCCCGCGGGCCTGCTCACCGGCCTGGCCGAGCCGCGCCTGGCCCGCACCCTGGTGGCCCTGCACGAGCGCCCCGAGGCCGACTGGACGCTGGACACCATGGCCGCGCAGGCCGGCATGTCGCGCAGCGCGTTCGCCGCCGCCTTTCGCACCCACGTGGGCCAGCCGCCCGCAGACTACCTGGCCCAGTGGCGCATGGCCATTGCGCAAACCCTGCTGCGCGGCGGCACCCCGGTGAAGGCCGCGGCCGACCAACTGGGCTATGCCAGCGCCTCATCGTTCTCACGCGCGTTCACGCAGGTGGTGGGGCAGGCGCCGCGCAGTTGGGTGCAGGGGCTGCAGGGGTAAGCCGCGGCGCTGGTGCCAAAGGCCAGCAGGAGCAAAGCTGCCACTGCTAGACTTGCCGCAGCTCTGCCCGATCGGCGCCTGGTCTCGGTCACTTTGGGAGCGACATCGCAAGTCAGGGCATTGCGGGCGCAACTTATCGGCCTGGCGCTACTCCCATCTTCACGGGCTGGCCATGGTGGCTGGCGGGGTGGTCACGCCATGAACGAACTTGCGCTCCTTGAGGGCCTGGGCCTGCAGATGCCCAGCCCGGCCTATCTCATCGGCTCGCTCGTCTTCAGCCTCATCGGCTGGATCGTGTGGCGCCGCGGGCGCCGGCAAACGCGGCCGGTGCTGGCCTGGAGCGGGGCGGTGCTGATGTTCTACCCGTACTTCGTCACCCGCGCATGGCTGCTGTGGGGCTTGGGCCTGGCCCTGTGCGCCTGGGTCTACCTGCAGTGGGAGTGACTTCGCTTGGAAATGCCGGCTGGCGCTGGCCCGCGGTGGCTGGGCCCCGCCCTCAGCAGAACACCAGCGCCAGCAGGGCGGGGTCGTCCATGAGGTTCAGCAGGGCGTAGTCGGCCCAGCGGTAGGCCAGAAACAGCGTTTGTTCGATCCAGTGGTCCAGGGGCATGGGCGGAGATTATCCCTGTGTTCACCTGCTGGCCTCCATGCCGAGGGGGATGTCTACCGCGGCGGGGCGCCTTGCTGGCCGGGGGATTCGCCATCCGCCCTTGCCAGCAGCACGGCAAGAAGGTCTGGCAGCTCGCGCACTTCTGCGTCGTCGTCCTCCTTGTCAGTGGCACTGTTCGCACTGTTGGCGCCGTGGGCCCGGGAGAAGCGCCACGGCTCGCCAGGCCCCAGGCCATGCAGATGCAGCACCTCACCGGATTCCAGCCACAGTGCCGGGGCCAGCACCTGGCAGCCGGCGGCGGTGCAGGCGGCTGCCGCGTCGCGCCCGGCCTCGGGGGCGAACTCTGCCTCCCAGCCCAGCAGCAAGGTGGTGGCGTCCACTCGTTGCAGGGCTTCGGGCCCGGCGAAGGGCGCGAGCGCCAGGATATGAGGGGCGGTGCTTTCAGGCTGGGCCACGGTGCCCCGAAGGGTGTTCTCCACGGCGCGCGAATGCGCGGGTGTGGCGCTGCGGGCCAGGCAAAAGAAGCCGGTGCCGATGGGGCCGGATGATGCGTCTGCCAGCGCTGGCGCCTGTGCTGAATCGGAATTGCCGGGGCCTGCGCTGTCATCGCCCGCCGCTTCGTCTGCGCCGTCATCCCATTCTTCGCGCCGTGGTATGTGCTTCACGACGAGCACACCTTGCTCCAGCCGCAGGCGCTGGCCCGCCAGGATGGCCTGGTAGACGGCGTCCAGCAGCGCCAGCAGGTGGGGCCCCAGCTGGCGCTGGAAGTAGCGGGTGCAAAAGAGCACGACGTGGCTGTCCTGGTAGATGGCGGGTTGTCGGACCTTGCCACTGAACAGGTCGGTGGCCAGGGTGTGAATGCTTTCCATGTCCCGCCCCATGCCGGCGAACTGGTCCACGCCCTCCCAGCAGTCGCTCACCATGCAGTTGTCCAGGCTCTCGTCGTGGCAGGCGCGCGAGAGAAAGCGGGAGAACATGTCGCCGCACAGGTACTGGAACGAGGTGGCAGGGATCACCTGCGCCAGCGTGCGCACCAGGCACCGCATGCGCAGGAATACCTGCGGGCCGGGGTGCCGCAGCCGGGTGCCGTCGAAATAGCGCACCAGCTCGATGGCCATATCGGTGAGCGACTGTGGCCGGTAGTGCCGGAGGATGGCGGCGAAGGCCTCCTCGCTGACCACGGGCGAGGCCAGGCACAGGTAGGCGTGGACGTAGGTACCCAGCGGGTTGATGCGCCCGGCGGGGTCGCGCAGCGCTCCTATGCGCTCGTCGCGCGATTCGATCTGCCCTTCGAGGCACAGGCGCTTGAGCGCAGGGGCGAAGGTTTTTTTCTTGAACTCGCCTAGCTCCACGTTTTCAAGCAGGTCGGTGTACAGCTGCTGGCGCGCTTCGGTGCAAAGTGCGGCGTCCGGGGGGTAGATTTGAATGAAGTCCTGCGCCATGAACTGGGTGCGCTGTCTGTCAGCCTGTGTGTTGCCTGAGAAGAGGCGCCCCGCATCTGCTGGGTGGGGGCCGTTTGAGAGGTGGTGTGCGTTGGGCTCTTTGGCAGAGCGCCCAGGAATTTTAATCAGCGGCCCCCAGGCGTGGCTTGACAAGTTGTCAAGCGTGGTGGCGCGCTGCAAGGCGTTGCAGCGGGCCGTGGCAGCCCGTATGGATGCCGGCCTGCTGCCGGGGCCCGGGCGGGCAACTGCTAAAGTGGTCTGCCGGGCGCTGCCTGGGTGGCAGACGGATAGGTCCTTTCGCCGCCATCGCCATCATTGTGGTTTTCTTTTGTTGTCTGTTCCTTTTTCATGAGCCTGATCCAACCCCTGCCCCCCGGCCCGCTCGACATCGTGGGCGACATCCACGGCGAGTACCAGGCGCTGGTGCAGTTGCTCGGCCACCTGGGCTACGACGGCGAGGGCCGGCATGCCGATGGGCGCACGCTGGTCTTCGTGGGCGACTTCTGCGACCGGGGCCCGGACAGCCCGGCCGTGCTGGCGCTGGCGCAGCGCCTGGTGCAGGCGGGCCGCGCGGTGGCGGTGCTGGGCAACCACGAGATCAACCTGCTGCGCGAGGATGCCAAGGATGGGTCGGGCTGGTTCTTCGATGCGCGCATGGTGCGCGACCACGACAAGTACGCCCCCTCGGCACGGCCCACGCCCGCGCAGCGCCACTCCATCGTGGAGTTTCTGTCGGTGCTGCCTGTCGGGCTGGAGCGCGAGGACCTGCGCGTGGTGCATGCCGCCTGGCAGGAGGTGCAGATCGATGCGGCGCGCCTGCTGCCCCTGGGGTCGGTGCGCAGCGAGTACGACCACTGGGAGCATGCCGCCAGCCGCCAGGCGCGCGAGACCGCGCTGGAGCAGCGCATGGCGCAGGAGATGGAGCACTGGCTGCACGGGCTGGAGAACAACCTGCACCAGCCGCCGTTTCTGCACGCGCATGCCGAGAACGAGGCCAACAAGCAGATGCTCAACCCGCTCAAGGTGCTGACCTCGGGCGTGGAGAGCACGGGGCGCTCGCCCTTCTTCGCGGGCGGGCGCTGGCGGTTTACCGAGCGCCAGGCCTGGTGGGACGCCTACACCGACGACGTGCCCGTGGTGGTGGGCCACTACTGGCGCCGCCTGCGCCCCATAGACCGCAGCGTGGTGGGCAAGGGCGATGCGGACCTGTTTGCCGACACCCACCCGCTGGCCTGGCATGGCCAGCGTGGCAACGTGTTCTGCGTGGATTTTTCGGCCGGTGGGCGCTGGGCCGAGCGCAAGGCGGGCAAGGTGGTGGGGCATGACTTCAAGCTGGCGGCTTTGCGCTGGCCGGAGCGGGTGCTGCAGTTCGATGATGGGGCGGTGCAGGCAACGCAGGGCTTCGGGATACCGGGCAGCCCGTAGCCGGTGCCTGCCGAACGGCCAGCGGTTGCTGGCCATCGCGCGCGCAGAGCGCCATCATTCATGCATCGCCGCGAAGTCGCCGGATGCAGGCCACCAGAAACCCGGCGGCTGCGAGCATGCAGGCCAGGCCGGGGCCGTACTTGCCCAACGCGAGGTAGGTCAGGCCCAGAATCGCGCTCAGCCATTTGCCGCCCGACATCACCTCATCGGGGTGCGCGAGGTGCCAGGCACCGAGGCCCGCGAACATGACTGCAAGGAGCAGGTACCCCAGCCAGGCGAGCGGGTGGGGCGGTTGTTCTTCGGGTGGCTTGGTGCTCTTGGTGCTGCCAGCCGGTTGGAGGCGGGGTGTTTTGGCTGCGCGCCTGGCGTCCCGGATGGCCATGACGGGGACCAGCACCATGGGAATCAGCACGAAGACGATGAGCAATCCAATGATGAGGTAGGTCGCCATGGTCGTTCCTGCTTGTCGTTTTGCTCTGTTCTGTTCTGTTCGTCGCTTTTGGACGCGGGGCGACGTTACCACGTGGGTTTGTGGGGGGCTGTGATTTTGGGTGGAGGTACGTTCGTCAGGCGACATGCACTGGCATGTTGGTGCAGTCTTGGGGGCGTGTGTTTGGGTGGCCTTGGTGGTTGGTTGAAAGGCGGGGGCCGGGGTGTGCGCCCGGCGGCGCAGTAACTTTCTCTTGAGTCGCCAAGAGAAAGTCACCAAAGAGAAGGCGACCCCCAGTCTGCGTCCCCCGTTAGCCCTGTCGGGCGAACGGGGGCAACCTGCGATGCTCGGATCTGGGGTGGTGCCGATGAACTCGCTGCGTTCTTCGAACTCCGCTCAGACAGCATCGGCAAGCTAGAGCACGAAGCGTGTGTGTCCTTCGGCACACACGCCCACCCCAGATCCTGCGCTTCTCGGCGCAGTCAGCAGGGGTGGGGAGCGGGTGCCACACGGCTGCTGCTTCGCAGCTGCGCCTGGGGTCGGGTCGCGCTGTGCGCTGCCGACAGTTGGGCATGAAGGCCCTGCCCAGGCCGAGCGAAGCAATGGCCCGCGTGGAGCCCGTTCCCACCCCCTTCTGACCGTGCCGAGAAGCGCAGGGCCTGGGGTGAGCGCGTGCCGCAGGACACGCGCATCGTGAACTGACTCACCGCGGTTGTTCGAGCGGAGTTCGCCCGCAGGGCGAACGCAGCGAGTTCCGCGGTGCACCCCAGGCCCGAGCATCGCAGGTTGCCCCCTCGCCACCGGCGAGGGGGACACGGGCAGCGGGGTCGTCTTTTCTTGGCCTACCTTCTTTTGACGAAGCAAAAGAAGGTAGGTGCGCCGCCGGGCGCACACCCCGGCCTCCGCCCTCCATGCAGGCATGCAGCCGGCACGAACAACGAACGTGCCTAGTCCTGAAAGCAAGCCGCAGAACACGTAAACCCCCATACCCCACCGCGCGTTGAAACCAGGGGCCAACCAACAACGAAACCGAGGGACCAACCAACATGACCGCAACGACGAACGCGACAAGCAGCAGCAAGAAAAAAGTCCTGGCCGTCGCAGCGGCCATCGCCGTGGCAGCCGGCGCTGCCCTCTACGCCTCCCCCTACTGGGCCCTGCACTCCCTGTCCAACGCCGTGCGCGACCAGGACGCGGCCAGGGTGTCCGAGTACGTGGACTTCGTGCTGCTGCGCGACTCGGTCAAGGAGCTGCTGACCGCGCGCATGGACGCCGAGATGAAGACCCGCGGTGTGCCGGCCGACAACCCCTTCGCCAACCTGGCGCAGACCTTCGTGAAGAGCATGCTCACGCAGGCCTTCGACGCCATGGTCTCCCCATCGGGCGTGGTAAGGCTGCTGCACGGCAGTCCTGCGGGTGGGGCGCCGGTGGCCGCACCGCCATCATCCACGCGCGGTGGTGGCGCTGAGCGCACCAACGGCAGCACCAGGCCGCGCTTTCATGTGGACTACCGCGACTACTCGACCGTGCACGTGAGCTCCGAGGGGCGCGAGGTGGGCTTCGTCTTTCACCGCTATGGCCTGCTGTCGTGGAAGATGGTGGCCATCGACAGGACACTGCTGGACAAGCCCGGGGCGGACTGACGACGGCCATGGGGTGCCGCCCCGCCCGGTCGCCATGTCCCCGCGCACCCCACAACCCCGTGCCATGAAAGGTCTTGCTGGCCGAGCTGTCATTTACTGCCAATAGAATGGCGGTAAATGACATTCTCCAGATCCGAAGCATCCCGCATGATGGTCGCCCGCACAGCCGCCCGGCTGTTCGCCGGCCAGGGCGTGGCTGCCACCAGCGGCGGCGACATTGCTGCAGCGGCCGGTATCTCGGAGCGCACGGTGTGGCGCTACTTTCGCAACAAGGAGAGCTGTGTCGAGCCCCTGTTCGCGCAGACCTGGCAACGCTTTGCGCGCGAGCTGCGCTGCTGGCCGCGCCACCTGGCACTGGAACTCCACCTGGCCGACCAGTTCGCGCTGGACCGGCACACGCCCGAGGAGATTGCGGACATGGTGCTGGTGGTGCGGCTGATTGCCGCGCTGCCTGATGAGCCCGACCTGCGCTCCATCTGGCTGCATTCGTACCACGATGGCGAAGGGGAGATGGCGGCCCTCATCGGCGACCGGCTGGGCCGTTCGCACCATGATTTCGAGGTGCGCCTGTGCGCTGCCGCGGTGATGGGCGCCGTGCGCACGGTGGACGAGGCCATCAGCCGCGCCGCGGTGTGCGATGGCCAGGCCTTCACCACGGAGCAGGTGGTCGCGCAGATGGCGCGGGCCATCCGCGCGGTGAGCAACCTGCCGTTCTGCGACCCGGTGGCGGCAAGGCCGTTCGGCGATGCCGCCGCGCCGCCATCCCGCAAGAAACCACCGGCACCGGTGCCACGCAAGGCAGCGGCCCCCAAGGCAAAAGAAAAAGCCCCCGCCGCAGCAGCCAGGCGCACACCGAGGTGAGTGCGCAGACAACCCGCTGAACAGGCGCCTGGCCAGCCGATCAACGGCTGACCGGCTTCCCTGTCACCCCTCATTTTTCCGAACAGCCTCCAACTTTCTCCCATGCCCATTTCCAAGAAAACACCCTTGCGCATCGGCCTCGCCGTGCTGGCGCTGGCCGCTGCCGGCGCTGTTGTGAAGTGGCAGTTCTTCCCTGCCAAGCCGGCCAACAGCTTCATCACCGCCACAGCCGCCACCGGCGACCTGGAAGACACGGTGCTGGCCAGCGGCACCTTGCAGGCCTTCAAGCAGGTGAGCGTGGGCGCGCAGGTGTCGGGGCAGATCAAGTCGCTGAAGGTGGCGCTGGGCGACAACGTGAAGGCCGGCCAGTTGGTCGCCGAGATCGACTCCCTGACGCAGCAGAACACGGTGCGCAATTCCGAGGCGGCGCTGGCCACGGCGCAGGCCAACCTGCGTGCGCGCCAGGCCTCGCTGTCGCAGGTGGAGCTGGCCTACAAGCGCCAGCAGCAGCTGCGCGCGGCCGATGCCGGCCCCCAGGCCGACCTGGAGGCGGCCGAGGCCACCTGGCGCACCACGCTGGCCGATATCGACGCCCTGAAGGCGCAGATGCAGCAGGCGGCCATTGCCGCCGACACGGCCAAGGTGAACCTGGGCTACACGCGCATCGTCGCGCCCATCGACGGCCAGGTGGTGGCCTTGGTCGCGCAGGAGGGGCAGACCGTGAACGCCAACCAGGCCGCGCCCACCATCATCAAGCTGGCCAAGGTGGACACCATGACCGTCAAGGCCCAGATCTCCGAGGCCGACGTGACCCGCGTCAAGCCCGGGCAGAAGGTGTACTTCACCATCCTGGGCGAGCCTGACCAGCGCTACCAGGCCACGCTGCGCGCGGTGGAGCCCGCGCCCGATTCCATCGCCAACGAGTCGTCCCAGTCCAGCGCCGCTGCCACCAGCAACGCCACGGCCACCGCCATCTACTACAACGGGCTGTTCGACGCGCCCAACCCCGACGGCAAGCTGCGCATCTCCATGACGGCGCAGGTCTACATCGTGCGGGCCGAGGCCATGGGCGTGGTCACCATCCCGTCGGCCGCGCTGGGTGCGCGCAACGCCGATGGCACCACCACCGTGCGCGTGGTCGACGCCGAGGGCAACGCCGCGCCGAGGCAGGTGAAGATCGGCCTGAACAACAACGTCAACGCCCAGGTCACCGAGGGCCTGGCCGCTGGCGAAAAGGTGGTGCTGGGCGATGGCGCCAGCGCCCCATCGGCCACCAACCCGGGCCGCATGCGCGGCGGCCCGCCACGGCAGTGAGCGGGGCCATGCAGGCCATGCAAGGCAAGGCACACGACACCTGCGCGGTGGCAGAAACAACAGCAACAGCAGCACCGCAGCCCCTGCTCGACCTGCGCGGCGTGACGCGCGAGTTCCCGGCCGGCGATCAGGTGTTGGCCGTGCTCAAGGACGTGAACCTGACCATCCACGCCGGCGAGATGGTGGCCATCGTCGGGCAGTCGGGCTCAGGCAAGTCCACGCTGATGAACATTTTGGGCTGCCTGGACACGCCCACGCGCGGCAGCTACCGCGTGGACGGGCGCGAGACCGGGCAACTGGCGCCCGACGAGCTGGCCGAGCTGCGGCGCGAGCACTTCGGCTTCATCTTTCAGCGCTACCACCTGCTGTCGGACCTCACGGCACAGGGCAATGTGGAGGTGCCGGCCGTGTACGCGGGCCGCACACGCGCGCAGCGGCATGATCGCTCGGCGGCGCTGCTGGCGCGCCTGGGCATGGCCGACCGCATGCACCACACACCGGGCAAGCTCTCGGGTGGGCAGCAGCAGCGCGTGTCCATCGCCCGCGCGCTGATGAACGGCGGCCGCGTGATCCTGGCCGATGAGCCCACCGGCGCGCTGGACACGCACTCCGGCGCCGAGGTGATGAAGATCCTCGAAGAGCTGCACGCCGAGGGCCACACCATCATCATTGTCACGCACGACATGGGCGTGGCTGCGCACGCGCAGCGCGTGATCGAAATCCGCGACGGTGCCATCGTGGGCGACACGCGGCGCGAGGGTGCGCCTACGCCCGGCACCGGCGCCGGCCGGCCCTCCAGCCGCGCTCCCACGGGGCTTGTTGCGCGGCTGTCGGCCTTTGGCGACCGCTTTCGCGAGGCCTTCCACATGGCGCTCTTGGCCATGAACGCGCACCGGCTGCGCACCTTCCTGACCATGCTGGGCATCGTCATCGGCATCGCCTCGGTGGTGTCGGTGGTGGCGATGGGCGCGGGCACGCAAAAGAAGGTGTTGGCCGACATCAGCGCCATCGGCACCAACACCATCGAGGTGTTCTCGGGCTCGGGCTTCGGCGACGTGCGCTCTGCCGCCGTGCGCACCCTGGTGCCGGCCGATGCCGACGCCCTGGCCGCCCAGCCGTATGTGGACAGCGTCACGCCCAACCTCAACGCCGCGGCGCGGCTGCGCTGGCGCAATGTGGAGCTGACCGGCACGGTCAACGGCGTGGGCGAGCAGTACTTTCGCGTGAAGGCGGTGAAGCTGGCGCAGGGCACGGTGTTCGACGCCAGCGCCGTGCAGGAGCGCCAGCAGGTCGCGGTGATCGACGACAACACCCGCGCCAAGCTGTTCCCCAACCTGCCCAATCCGGTGGGCGAGGTGGTGCTGCTGGGCAGCGTGCCGGTGCGCGTGATCGGCGTGGCCGCCAAGAGCGACAACGCCTTCGGCAACAGCGAGGCGCTGAATGTGTGGGTGCCCTACACCACGGCCATGGGCCGCATCGTGGGGCAGAACTACCTGCGCAGCATCACCGTGCGCGTGGCCGACACCGCCCCCATGGCCGCGGCGGAGCAGGGCATCAACCAGCTGCTCAAGACACGCCACGGCCGCGAGGACTTCTATGTGCTGAACACCGACAGCATCCGCCAGACCATCGAGACCACCACGCAGACGCTGACCCTGCTGGTCGCGTCCATCGCCGTCATCTCGCTCATGGTGGGCGGCATCGGGGTGATGAACATCATGCTCGTGTCGGTGACCGAGCGCACCCGCGAGATCGGCGTGCGCATGGCCGTGGGCGCGCGCCAGGGCGACATCCAGCAGCAGTTCCTCATCGAGGCGGTGCTGGTGTGCCTGCTGGGCGGTGGCCTGGGCATCGCCATCGCGCTGGGCCTGGGCGCGTTGATCACCAGCGTGGCGCCGGTTGTGCCGCTGGCGTTCTCGGTGAGCTCCATGGTGTGGGCGTTCGCCTGTTCCACGCTGATCGGCGTGGTCTTCGGCTTCTTGCCGGCGCGCAGCGCGGCGCGCCTCAACCCCATCGATGCGCTTGCACGCGACTGATGAACATGAAGGACCGACTGCACGTGACGACCATCAAAAACTACTCCTTCGCCCTGGTTCCCCTGGCGCTGGCCCTGCTGCTGGCTGGCTGCGCCGGCACGCGCACGGCCTACCAGGCGCCGGGTGCCACCGTGCCTGCCGCCTGGCAGCAGCAACAGCCTTCGGCGTCAGCCACTGCCCAACTGCCCGACCAGTGGTGGCGCCAGTTCGGCGACCCCGCGCTGAGCCAGGTGGTCGAATCCGCCCTGGCCCGCAACAACGACCTGGCCGCCGCCGCGCTGCGCGTACGCCAGGCGCAGCTGCAGGCCGGCATTGCCGCCACGGCGCTGGCCCCCACGGTGGCGGGGCGCCTGTCCAGCAGTGCATCGCGCCGGCTCGAAGGCGGCAGCAACGCCACGGCGCGCAGCAGCGGCGCATCGCTGTCGGCCAGCTACGAGGTGGACCTGTGGGGCCGCGTGGCCAGCACGCGCGACGCGGCCGAGTGGGCCGCCCGCGCCAGCGCCGAGGACCGCGAGGCCGCCGCCCAGGCCCTGGCCGGCACGGCCGCAGGGCTGTACTGGCAACTGGCCTACCTGAACCAGCGCGTGGGCAGCGGCGGCGACAGCCTGGCCTATGCCCTGCGCACGCAGGAACTGGTGCGCGCGCAGTACGACGCGGGCGCGGTGTCGGCGCTGGAGCTGCGCGAGGCCGAGCAGACGGTGGCCAGCCAGCGCGCCGCCCTGGCCCAGCTGGAGCAGCAGCGCGTGGAAACGCGCAACGCCATCGCCGTGCTGATGAACGCGCCCCCCGGCGCCACCACCCTGGCCGAGGTGCTGCCCGCCGAGCCCCAGCGCCTGCCCGAAGCCGCCTTGCCCGCCGTGGCCGCAGGCGCCCCCGCCGAGCTGCTGGCCCGCCGCCCCGACCTGCGCGCCGCCGAGTCCCGCCTGCGCAACGTGCTGGCCAGCGGCGACGCCACCCGCGCCAGCTACTACCCCGCGCTCAGCCTCACGGGCGAGCTGGGCACGTCGAGCACCTCGCTGCTGCGCCTGCTCTCCAACCCCGTGGCCAGCCTGGGCGCGGGCCTGAGCCTGCCCTTTTTGCGCGCACAGGAGATGAAGCTTTCGGGCCAACTGGCCACTGCACAGTACGAGGAGGCGGTCACCAACTTCCGCCAGGCCTTGTACACCGCCTTCGCCGACGTGGAGAACGCCCTCTCGGCCCGCACCCAGCTGCTGCGCCAGGGCGAGCAGCTGGCCCTGCAACTGACCGCCGCCCGCGAGGCCGAGCGCCTGTACGAGGTGCGCTACCGCGCCGGCTCCACGGGCCTGCGCACCTGGCTGGACGCGCAGCAGCGGCGCCGCACCGCGGAGCTGGCGGTAGAGGAGAACCGGCTGGCGCAGCTCAATGCGCTGGCGGTGGTGTACCGGGTGTTGGGGGGCGGGGTGGGGCCGGCGGTGCCCTAGCTTGGCTGCCCCGGAAAGCTTTCCACCTCTTCCGAGAACGCCACCCACGCGCGCCGCCGCTGCGTCCATATCTGCCGCTGGGGCGTGCCCAGCTCGTCCCGCTGTTTGAGTACCCCGGTGCGCAGCGAATAGGCCGTCGGCGCTTGCTCCGCGCAGGCATACAGGGGCGTGCCGCAGTGTTCGCAGAAGGCCAGCAGCCGCCGGGCGCCGCTGTCTGCCGTCTTCACATAGGTGCGGGGCGTGCCCTGCAGCAGCCGAAAGCTGGCCGCAGGCGCGGAAATGTTGGCGCGGAAGGCCGAGCCCGAGTGGATCTGGCAGTCCGTGCAGTGGCAGATGGTCATGCTGCCCGGCTGAACCTCGGCTTCGTACGCAATCGCGCCGCAGTGGCATTGGCCTTGGACTTTCATTGGGGTTCTCCTGGTGGGCTGGCCATTTTGCCCCGGCCGCGCGCTTGCATGGCCACCTGCGCCGCCGGATAGTTCCCCGCTGATTCAGGCAAAAAAGCCGGTTTCCACGGCCTTGCACCCGCCACTGGGGCTGGCCTGCCTGGCTGAAAATACCGGTGTCAGTCTGCGTGCCAGATCCTTGCCAGCCCGCCAACCACGGTACGCCGACCTTTGTGAATGACGCAAGCTGCGGGCACCCGATCACACCATCTGCTGGAAACATGCCCGTGCGCCGCTCTGCCCTGACCCTCGCCTTCATCGTCTGGAATGCCCTGGGCGCCGTGGCCCATGCTGGTGACCGGTGCCGGGGAGACTGCCAGGGCGCGGGGCTGGCAGTGCTGATCCTCATGCCCCTGCCCATCATCTTTGCCTACTTCTGGGGCCGCAGGACGGATGGGCCCGACCTGGGCCAGATCCTGGCCTACGTGATCCAGGGCGGTGTCGTCGGCTTGTGCGTGGCGTATGCGCTGCTGGGCCTGGGGGCGCCGCGCTGGGGTGCGTGGATGGCGATCGGCCTCGCCGTGTACGCCATTTTCGCGGCGCGCATTCACCCCCGGCGGCATGTGAAGGCCTAGTGTCCCGAGTTAGAAATTCGTTGAATAAATCTACCGACAATCCCCGCCATGCGTCGTTGCAAATGCTCGCCATGCTCCCAGCATGGCTGTGCTTTGCGCCTAACCTGGCAGCGATTTCGGCAGAATTCTCTCGTCAACGAACTTCCAACTCGGGACACTAGCGTTCGGGCTTGCCGGCCAGCAACGAGCGCTCCAGTTCTGCCTCCAACTGGTCCAGCGCCAAGCGCGTCTCGCTGCCTTCGATCCAGGCCACTTCACGTTCGCAATCCACCCAGGCCGCCAGGCTTGGGCGTGGTTGGTCTCCCGGGTACTTGCGCAGGGCGATGCGCACTTGGCTGCCTGTCCAAGTGGAGCCATCTGCGGACCAGGAAGAGGCCACAGGTTTGAAGAGCACCCGGTCGCTGTTCAGGTCGCGCACCTGCGGGGTCAACACCCAGTGGGAGTTGCGCGCCTCCCAAGGGTCGACCTGGAGCGCGAACCGTCCGTCTGCCGAAGTCGATTGGTGCTCGTATGCCACTGGGCGTTCTCCTTGCGTTGCTGTGCCATGGGCCGATTCTGGCCGATGGCCATGCCAGCAGGCCCGCCGGGCAGCGCAGGGAGCGGAAGCGGCGGCTGGCGTCAGGCGGCGGCTGCCAGCCATTGCCACGGACCCTTGCCGCCGTACAGGTAGTTGCGCACGGCCTGCGCCGAGTTGCCGACGGCGGACATGGCTTCCAGGAGGTCGGCTTCCGAGCAATCAAGCGATTGCATCCATTCGGCCAAGCCGCTCTCCTGCGTGGCGATGATGGGGTGGGGATCAGCGAGGGCGATTGTCTGGCGGCGTGGCATGGCGGCTCCTTCATGGGGGGAGGGGGTACGCATCTCGGGGGCTGGTGGTGAATGGTCGCGAACGACGCGGCCCGGCCTCGTAGGAAAAGCACCCGTTCGGGTTACGTCAGCGGGCAATTTCTGGCTTGTTCGGTGCGCGCCCGCGTGCTTTGATCAACCGATGGCCAAGTACGACAACGGGCAAGAAGCGCCGCCACCCACCAAGCCCACCCGGCGGCTGGTAGCGCTGGCCGCTCTGGCGGTTGGATGCGGCCTGCTGGCAGGCTGCGGTGCCTTGCCCGGGCGCGGCGTGCACCCGGTGCACGAAGGTCCCCTGGAGGCCGTGCGCCTGCCGATGGAGTTCCACGGCGAAAAGGTATGGCCCCACGCCGAGTACGTGGCGCGCACCGAGGCCCAGTGGGAGCAGGCGTGGAGCCAGGGGCGCAGCACCGACCCGCGCAACGACAGGCGCCCGCGCGACGGCCGGCCCATGGTGGATTTCAGCCGCCACATGGTGATCGGCGTCTCGCGCGGCTACGGTGTCCAGTGCACCTACCTGGATATCCGTGATGTCGTCGAGCGGCCGGGCGAGATCGAGGTGCGGTTCGTGCACCTGTGGCCGTCGCGGGAAGAGCTCGATGAAGTGGAGCAGCAGATGATGGACAGGGCCAGCACCAACGCCTGTTTTGCCACGAGCGTCCTCCTCATCCGGTGGTACCTGCTGCCGCAGAGTTCCAAGCGCGTGCGCTTCGTGCGCATCCGGGCCAGGGGGCCCGACGGCTGACGTGGTTGGCGCCCTCAGCCGGGCATGGGAATGACCACAGCCAGGGGCAGGGCAGGGGGCTCATCGCCCCAGCGCCAAATTCGGTCCAGGCTCGCGATGGCACTCCACCGTGTTCGCATTCACCCACTCGTAAGCCACCCCATGCCCGCACACGAATTGCGCGGCCATGTGCCGGCGCTGCTCCGTGCTGGGCTGCCGTGGCAACTGCTCCTGCGCTGCGGCCTGCTGCTCCAGGCGCTCGCGCCGCACTGTGTGCTGTGCGTCCTCGTGCATCGCCCACAGCAGCGTGGACCCGATGGTCAGGGCGCCGAGCACCAAAACGGCGTTGGCAGGCGTGACGACGCGCCTGGGGCCCTGCATTTTCGGCCCTTCCATCACACGGCCTCGGTATGCGTTTCGGCCCAGGTGCGGGCCAGCACCTCGATGGCCTCGCGCGCGAGTGCATGGCCCTGCTGGGCGCAATTGACGAGGGCGTGCATGGCGCGGGTGTCGTTGTCGCGGTAGTCCATCGCAGACAGCAGGCGCGCGTAGTCGCCGCCACGCGCAAAGGCCAGGGTTTCGCGGTGGGAGGCGTCTTCGGCGGCGTACTGCGCATCGGACGCTGCGGCGCGCGCTTCGTGGTGGTGGACCGCGTCGCGCACCGGGTCGTTGGCGCTGCGGCAGAACAGGGCCCTGTCCCTGTCCGTGCCCTTGTCCATGCCGGTGGTCGGCGGGGCGGCGAAAGGTGGGCGATACGGTGCGGCGGCGGTAGCAGGGTACAAGGCGGTTTGCATGGTGCGGTGCTCCTGGCAGAGGGGCCATGCCATCTGGCCTGTGACCGGATGGCATGGGATCGGAGGGAGAGGAGAAGGCGGCAGCCCGCAGGGGCTGCCATGGGTCTATTGTTTAGCTTTGTCTAAACTTTGTCAAGATAAACTTAAACTGGCGTTTAGGGATTTCGCGACTATCCGTGCGCAGGCCGCAGAAAGCCCCAGCGCTGGCCTGCCTGGGCTCGGCGGTGGCGGATAGTGGGCGCCTGCAAAACCTGGTACCTGGGGTCCTTGTGGCTGCCGGGGTGTCCGGCTGAACAGTGGGAGGGTGTTCATGCCCGCAGGCTTTGCCGCAGATGCTTTTGCTGCCGTGGAGGACGATGGGCTGCTCATCGTCACGCTCGGGGCGCCGTCCACCGAGGGCGAGGATGTCTACCTGATGCTGCAGCACCAGGACGAATACGACGAACAGGACGTCGAGCTGGGCATGGACCAGCCCTGTATCGAGTACTGCGGCCAGGGATGGTCCTGGTACGGCCATATCCTGTCGTTCGACCTGCACCGCGACCATGTGAGGGTGCAGATGGATGCGCAGGCCGCCCAGGAGATGGACAATGACGGCCTTGCTCGAAGTGCGCTTTGACCTGGCCCAGGCTCAGCTCCACGCGCTGCAGCGGACCTTTGTCGGGCGTTCGTATTCCACGGCAGGGCCTGACCGTCGCCTGACGTGTGGCCACCCTGGAGATTGCCATGACCACCCTGGTGCAGCTCTCTGAACTCATCGACGCCTTCCAGTGGACCAGTGCCACGGGGCCGTTCGAGAACGCCGCCTATGTCGACCGCAAGACCGGAAGGATCTGGTGGGTCGGCGGCGACTGGGAGGACGAGGACGATCCGGTGCCCGACGACCTGGAGGATGGGTCGCTGTACCTTGCCGTGCCGGACACGCTTGAACTGGGGCTGGGACGGCGCCTGGCCTGGCGCTTCGCCGAGGAGCAGGCGCCGCAACTGGCCGAACGGGTGTACCGCTGTTTTGAGCGGGCTGGTGCCTATGGCCGGTTCAAGGGCCTGCTGGAAGACCATGGCCTGCTGCAGGCCTGGTACGACTTCGAGGCCGCTGCCACGGAGCAGGCCTTGCGCGAATGGGCGGCCGAGAATGGATTCACGCTCGTGTAGCCGCGCCCACTGTGACGGGCGGCCGCGCCGCAGTCAACAGTCAGCGCTTGCCAGTGCTGCGGTAGCGCAGCGTATCGAGCGCCAGCGCAAAGCCGGGCTCGGTGGCCTTGGCGGATTCGTCGGCCACCTGGGTCATGATGATGGCGGTGGTCTCGCCCAGGTTGGCCTTGAAGAAGCGCGCCTCGTGCGGCAGCTTCAGTCCCTGCAGGCTGATCTCGAAGCGCTGCGAGACGCCCTTGCTGTCCTGGCCTGCCACTTTGCGGGTGAGGGGGGCCGAGGCCACGGGGCCAAAGCGCAGTTGCTGCGCGACTGCGCTGGCATTTTTTGCGGATTCGGCGCGGTTCTTCGCCGTGTTGGCTGCGAAGGCCTCGATGTTCTGGTCCTTCAGGAAGGGGCTGAACATGAAGGTGACGACGGCCTCGTCGGGCCCTTCGAGGTCGATGCTGCGCAGGCGGGTTTCGTCCTGGGCGACCGAGTCCTCGGTCACCTTCCAGCCGGCGGGGTGCTCGAAGCTCACGCCGTCCTTGCTGTAGGTGGTGTTGGGCGCGGCCAGGGCGGGCTGGGCGAGGCCGGCCAGCAGCATCATGAGGCCCAGGGCTGCGGTGGTGACGCTGCGGCGTGTGGCTGCGCGGATGGTCGGGAGCGGGGTCGCGAAGAGGGACATGGTGCGGTGCATGGGTGGGGGAGAAGGGGGCAGTCAGGAAGGGTGGGGGCTTGTTACTACATGCCCCTACCGCTTGGCGCGGTAGCGCAGCGTGTCCATCACCAGGCCCAGGGCGGCGTCCACCTGCCTGGTATCTTCGGCCATCGACTGGGTCATGAAGTTGGCGCTGCTGGCATCGCCGAAGTCCATGGAGAAAAAGCGCGCTTCGAGCTGCACGGTTTCACCCCCGGAGGTGTAGCCGAAGCGCTGCAGCACGCCCTTGATTTCCTTGCCGCCCACGCGCCGGGTGATGGCGCTGGAGGCCAGGCCCGTGGGGGTGATCTTGTCCGGGCCCTCCTTGGCCGCAGCGCCCTTGTCCATCTGCGCGCGGTGCTCAGCGGCGCGCGTGGCCAGGGTCTCGATGTTCTGGCCCGACAGGAAGGGGATGAACATCAGGCTGATGATCGCGTCGCCGGGGCCTTCGAGGTCGATGCTGCGCATGCCGGCGCCGTCTTTCTCGATCTCGTCGGTCATCACCTTCCAGGTGGCGGGGTGCTGGAAGCTGACACCGTTTTTGCTGTAGGCCTTGGGTGGTGCGGCCTGGGCGGGCAGGGCCAGCCAGGCCAGGGCGGCGGCCAGGAGCAGGGCCAGGGCGCGCAGCAGGTTGTTGGTGGGCGGGGGCAGGGTGGGGGAGTGCATGGGGGTGTGGGGTTTGCCGGGGGCGGGGGGCTTGGGTTGGGCTGGTGGATTCTCGCATTCGTGTGGGGGTGTAGGCAGGGGCGATGGTTGATGCATGCTGTGATGAAGGGCGGAGGCCGGGGTGTGCGCCCGGCGGCGCACCTACCTTCTTTTGCTTCGTCAAAAGAAGGTAGGCCAAGAAAAGACGACCCCGCTGCCCGTGTCCCCCTCGCCCGATGGGCGAGGGGGCAGCCTGCGATGCTCGGGCCTGGGGTGACGCCGAAGAACTCCCTGCGCTGCCTCTGCGAGGCAGCTCCGGTCAAACAGCTTCGGCGAGCCAGATGACGATGCGCGTGTCCTTCGGCACGCGCTCACCCCAGGCCCTGCGCTTCTCGGCACGGTCAGAAGGGGGTGGGAACGGGCTCCACTCGGGCCATTGCTTCGCTCGGCCTGTGGTCCTTCGCTGCGCTCGGCTCGCCAGGGCGGTCGCGCCCAGCCTGTCGGCAGCGCGCATAGCGCGCGTAACCGACACCCGGCGCCGCTGCGAAGCAGCAGCCGTGTGGACCCCGCTCCCCACCCCTGCTGGCTGCGCCGAGAAGCGCAGGGCCTGGGGTGGGTGCGTGTGCCGCAGGACACACGCACTTCGTCCTCTGGCTTGCCGCAGCTGTTTGAGCGAAGTTCGAAGAACGTAGCGAGTTCTGCGGCACCATCCCAGGACCGAGCATCGCAGGTTGCCCCCATTCGCCCGACAGGGCGAATGGGGGACGCAGACTGGGGGCCGCCTTCTCTTTGGTGACTTTCTCTTGGCGGCCAAGAGAAAGTTACTGCGCCGCCGGGCGCACACCCCGGCCTCCGCCCTCAGCAAAAGCAAGCATCAACCATCAACACCGACACGTAGAACGCGCCATCAAACCGGCTGGGTCAAAGACCCAGCCCGCACCCTCACCCCAATGGCTTCCACTGCGGCGCATCCGGCTCCGGATACAGCAGCACCTCGCGCGCAGGACGCTGCATGGCCTCCCACTGGCGGCGGCGCTTGACATCGCGGGGGCGGATTTTTTCGGGCTGGGTTCTGTGGGTACGGGACATGGTGACTACCTCCTCTGGGGGTGGTGTGGTAGCTCCATTGGCGCGCAGACCGTGCCCCTTGGATGTCAGACGGCTTCGACGCCGGGCATCGGCCACTGCCGAAGCGACGTGCAGGGCCAGACCGACTGCCATCCAAAAAAAACAGCCCGCGGTGGGCGGGCTGTGAACTTGCTGTTCAGCAAGGGAGGGGTGGGTGTCGATGCGGTATCGACAGGAGCAATACTAAAGATGCCGACTCGCGATTTTTGTAGGACGGCGCCCCGTTGAAGCGTGTGCAAAAGAGAAGGGCATTTCAACCATGAGAGGGTGGCTCCCTGTGCAGGCCGGGGTGCTGCCTGTAGGAATTGTCCGACCCGCCCATTTTGCAAAAGACTGCATGCAACTGTTGCAGTGCGTTCTAAGCTGATGCCTTCTTCACGGAGGACCACATGCCTATCTTGGGAATCGTCTTTGGAATCCAGGCCATTGCCATCGTC
Source organism: Acidovorax sp. LjRoot118 (assembly GCF_964253575.1). Classification (NCBI taxonomy): domain Bacteria; kingdom Pseudomonadati; phylum Pseudomonadota; class Betaproteobacteria; order Burkholderiales; family Comamonadaceae; genus Acidovorax; species Acidovorax sp. LjRoot118. The sequence continues at coordinate 3,497,442 of NZ_CAXURB020000001.1, read as the reverse complement.
GCAGCGCTGTCGCTGAGCCTGGCCATCTACTCCTGACCTGCATTGCCGTTGGGCGATGGGCGACGGGCCCCGCTCACGGCGCCGTCCGCCGCAGCATCAGCCCCAGCGCCGTGAGCCCCAGTGCCAGCACTGCCAGCCCAAAGCCCAGCGCCGTGGCATGCAGCCCGAAGGTGCCCGCAGCCAGCCCGGCCACGATGGCCGGCACGCTGAATGCGAAGTAGCTGAGCACGAAAAAGCCCGACATCAGCCCCCCGCGCTCTGCCGGCGTGGCGGTGCCTACCAGGCTGCGCAGCGAGCCGTTGAAGCCCGAGCCAAAACCCACGCCCGCCACCACCGTGCCCCCGAAGAAGGCCACGTTGGAATGCAGGGCCACGCCCGCCAGCGTGATCACCAGGCCCAGCACCAGCGCACTGGTGCCCAGCAGCAGCACCTGGCGCGGCGGCTGCGTGCGCACGAAGGCGATGGCCACGGCACTTGTCAGCACCAGGGCGCAGATGAGGGCGCCGCCCACCACCGGCGCGTGGCTGCCCGTGATCACCCGCGCCAGCGTGGGCCCGAGCGAGAGGTAGAAACCGCCCAGTGCCCACAGCGCCGTGTTCAGCGGCAGGATGCGCACCAGCGTGCTGCGCGAGCTGGCCGGTATGGCGATGCGCGGGCGCAGCGAGCGCCAGGCGCCTGGGCGGCGCACCACCGTTTCAGGCAAAAAGACGGCGGCCAGCGCCTGCAGCACGAACAGCGCGAGCAGCAGCTCGAACACCAGCGCTGTGTGCGTGGGTGCAAACTGCACCAGCGCACTGGTGCCCAGCGCCCCGACGGCCATGCCCAGCATGGGCGCCACGCTGTTGACCAGGGCGCCGCGCTCGGTGTGCAGGTCGATCAGCGCTGCGCTGAGCACGCTGGTGGCGATGCCCGTGGCCAGGCCCTGCACGATGCGCGCGGCAAACAGCCAGGCCACCGAATCGGCCTGCCAGAAGAGCACGGTGGAGACGATCTCCAATACCAGCGCCAGCAGCACCACCTCGCGCCGCCCCCGGTGGTCCGAGAAGGTGCCGAACACCAGCGCCGCGCCCAGCAGTGCAAACGCATAGCTGGCAAAGACCAGCGTCAGCGTCAGCGCCGAGAAGCCCCAGCTGTCGCGGTACAGCGCATACAGCGGTGAAGGCGCGCTCGACGCTGCCAGAAACCCCACCAGGATGGAGGCCAGCAGCCACAGGGCCATGGCATGGCTGAGCCGCCGTGTGGGCGCGGAGGGCGGGGCGATGGCTGCTGCGGTGGCAGCAGCGGCGCTGAGGTTCGTGGCCATGGAAACTCCAGTACGAGGCAAAAGCAAAGAATTTGCTTTTGCGTATTAAACCACTAAAGCAATGGTTTTGCTTTAGCATGGTGGCCATGAACCCCAGACCAGCCCCCCGCCCCGGGGGACGCAGCGCCCGCGTGCAGGCCGCCGTGCACCGCGCCACCCACGAGCTCACCGAGCAGATCGGCCGCGCGCAGCTCACCGTGCCGCTGATTGCCGCGCATGCGGGCGTCACGCCGTCCACCATCTACCGCCGCTGGGGCGACCTGGCCGAGCTGCTGGCCGACGTGGCGCTGGACCGGTTTCGCGCCGACACCGAGCCTGCGGACACCGGCAGCGTGGAGGGTGACCTGCAGGCCTGGGCCGAGCAGTTCTTTGAAGAAATGGGCTCCGAGGTCGGGCAGGCCATGCTGCGCGATGTGCTGGCCGGGCGCAGCCAGGGCGAGATGCCCGTGCCCTGCCAATGCGCGGCCTACACCGCCAGCCAGATCGAGATCGTGCTGGCGCGCGGCACCGCGCGCGGCGAGGCCGTGCCGGCAGTGGACGCCATCATGGACGGCGTGGTCGCCCCCATCATCTACCGCACCCTGTTCGGGCCCACCCGCGCCAGCCATGCGCTGGTGCATGCGCTGGTCAGCGGGTGCATGGCGGGCGCGGGCCGCCAACCCAGCGATTGCAACCTGGCGCTGGCCGGTGCGGCGGGGCCGATGCTGGATTGACCCACGCGGGCGCGATAGCCGTAGCTATCGCGAGGACTTGCAACGCTGCCCCGGTGTGAAAGACGCGGTTTTATTGGCATCAATTTGCGGGACAGGACACTGGTGTCAGGGGTACCTGAGAGGGCTTGCCACGGGGCCCGTGGGCTTTTTCTTGCGCGTTTCGCGCCAGTCCCACGGTGGCAGCGGGCCGGTCTGCGCCCACAGGCCGCGCCCGGCCGCCTGGGCGCGCAGCTGCAGATCGGCCAGCGCCTCATACCCCAGGCCCACCTTGGGGTCGTACCAGGCCATGCCGGCGCGCAGCTGCTCGGCAGCGGCGTCCTTGCCCTGGCATTCCACGTCGGCCACGGTGCGGCCAAAAACGTCGACGGTGATGTTGCTGAGCTTGACCTTCTGCGGTATCAGGCACAGGTTGACCAGGCTCTTGTGCGACAGCTCGCCATAAGGCTGGCGCATCTCGGGCGCATCGATGGCGCGGATGGCGACAAAGGTCTCTTCATTGCGGGTCACATCGGCGCAGCGGGCGCGAAAAGAGTCGCCATCGTGGATGGCAACGACCAGGCAAAGCAGGGTGGCGGTGGTCAAGGGCATGGTGTGGCCGGGCGGTGCTGGGAGGGGGCTGCAGCGGTGCCGGCAGGTGCGTGTGCAGGCGCATGCCCGCGCGTGCAACCGGCCTGCCGCACCGCGGCCGCGGCGTGCGGGCGGTGCCTGTCGATGCGTTCTGCCATCCCTCTCACCCCGATTGTGTATTGGTGGAATTTTTGTGGCGCTATTTTGCTATGACTGGGCGGGCCTGCAGCGCGTTGGCGTGCGGTTTTGGGGGGCTTCACCCAAATGCCGCTTACAGTGGCGCCGATCCGCTGTCCGGAAATTCATCGCTTCACGACAAACACCGTCGCACCAAGGAAGGCGTTACCGCATGAGCAAGCACCCCAACGATCCGGTCCAGCCCCCACGCAGGCGGCCGGCCGTCGGCATGGGCATTCTGGGTGCGCTGCTGCTGTTTGCGGGCGACATGCTGCTGCTGGGCCACTGGGGGGCCGCCGCTGATTTCCGCGCCGGGATGCTGGAACTGGTCCGCTCGGCGCCGGTGGAACGCATCTGGGCCGGCGGCCTGCTCGGGCCCGTGGCGGGGGCCTTGCTGGTGGCGGGCTTCTGGCAGGTGTGCCAGGGGGTGAAGGTGCCGGCAGGGTGGGCGGCGCGCGCCATGTTCGGCCTGTTCCTGCTGTTTGCGGTGGGACTGGCGGCCATCCATTCCGTGTGGGCAGTGTTCGAGCTGCTCATCCGTTCGTGCGTGGATGGCGCGGCCGGCGGGGCTCCCGCGGCATGCCAGGCGCAGGCAGACGCCGTGCAGGCCTACATGCGGGTGTCGCTGCTGGGCCTGGCCGTGCCTGGGGCCGTGGGCTCGGTGATCCTGGCCGTGCTGGTGCTGCGCGGGCGCACGCAGTGGCCGCGCTGGGCGGTGCTGGCCAATCCGCTGCTTCTGGTTGCGTTGCTGTTGCCGGCGTTTGCCGCGGCGCCTGCGCCCATCGGGGCGGTGCTGCTGGGCGGCTCGGCAAGCATTTTGCTGCTGGTGTTTTTCGTGGTGGCCCAAGGCAGTGCCAGGGGCGTGCGCGGTGAACCAGCCGGCGTGCTTGCCGGGGTGCCATGAAAGCCGGGCATGATGGCTGGATTGCCGGGGCCACCGCGCCGGCCACGGGCCTGGATTCTCCGGTTTCTTTTTCTTCACTTCACAGGAAGGCAAGGCAATGTCCGATGCAGAGCACAACCCCTACGAAGACGCCACCGCGGCCTATGACCGGGGGCACCTGAACAAGGCTTTTACGGGCTTTCTGGCGGGGGCGCAGGCGGGTGATGTGGACTGCATGGCCATGGTGGCGGTGATGTATGGCGCGGGCGAGGGGGTGCGGATCGACTTGCACCAGTCCATCGAATGGGACCAGAAGGCCATTGCGGCGGGCAGCGAGCTGGCGTTTCTGAACATCGCCATCACCTACCGCTGCGTGGGCGACCTGGTGAATGCCAGGCACTGGTTCGAGCGTGCGCTGGACTGCGGAGACGGCGAGGCCGCGCTGCATCTGGCCAAGCTCTACATGGTCAGCGACAAGGAAAGCGAGACGGTGCGCAAGTACCTGAACGTCGCCATCGACAGCACGAACGCCTTCGACGACACCAGGCAGGAAGCGCGGGACCTGCTGGCGCGGGGCGTGCAGCGCGACTGACGGTCTGGTTCAGCCGCCAGGGTTGCTCTTCATGCTCGCCCGCTTGCGGGCCTGCGCCAGTTCGGCCCACACGGGCGCATGGTCGCTGGGGTTGTCGTGGCCGCGCTCCGCACGGTCCACGCCGGCGGCCAGTACCTTCAGCCGCTGGCCGACCAGGATGTGGTCGATGCGCAGCCCGGCATCGCGTTCCCAGCGTTTGCGCCGGTAGTCCCAGAAGGTGAATGGTGGCCTCTGGGGGTGTGCCTGGGCCAGGGCATCGGTCCAGCCCTGGGCCTGCAGCTGTGCCCAGGCCTGCCGGGGCCCGGGTTGCAGCAGGGCGTTGTCGCGCCAGGTGTCGGGCTTGTAGATATCGGCGTCGGTGGGCACCACGTTCCAGTCGCCCAGCAGCACCACCGGGTGGCCTGTGGCCCAGAGTTCTGCAGCGCGCTGCTGCAGGCGCGAGAACCAGCGCATCTTGTACTCGAACTTGGGGCCGGGCCAGGGGTTGCCGTTGGGCAGGTACAGACAAGCAAACAGCACGCCCTCTATAGCGGCCTCGACGTAGCGGGCTTCTTTGTCTGCTGGGTCACCGGGCAGCGTGGTGGCCACCGGCAAGGGCTCGGCGCCGCGTGCCAGTAGGGCCACGCCGTTCCAGGTGCGCTGGCCCACTGATACCGCGCCGTAGCCTGCGGCCTGCAGAGCATCGGTGGGGAACTGGGCGGTGGTGCACTTGAGCTCCTGCAGCGCCACCACGTCGGGCTGCGTGCGCTGAAGCCAGTCCACGAGCTGGGGCAGCCGCTTGTGGATGTTGTTGACGTTCCAGGTGGCGACCCGCATGGCATCACGGTGCGGGCATGGCGTCGGTTGCCGTGCTCACCGGTCCTCTCTTTTCACGCGGCCTTGCGGTGTGGAGTGGTCGTGCCGGTCTTCCTGGCTGGCGCGGCTTTGGCGGTGGTCTTTTTGGCGGGGGCCTTGGTCTTGGGGGCCGACTTCGCATCTGCGCGGCCCTTGTGGCCCAGGCTGCGCTTGAGCAGGGCGGTCAGGTCGATCACATCGCCGCTGGCCTGCGGTGCTTCCTCTTCGGGTTCGAGCACGGTCTGGGCCTTGCCTGCCTTGGCTTTTTTCTCCACCAGCTTCATCACCTGCCGGCGAAACTCGTCCTTGAAGTCGCCGGGGTTCCAGGGGCCCGACATTTCCTGGACCAGCTGCGTGGCCATCTTGAGCTCGGCCGCGCTCACGCTCTTCTTGCCAGCAGGCGGCAGCTTGAGCGAGTCGAGCGTCTTGACTTCGTCGCCCCAGCGCAGCAGGTTGAGCACCAGGGCCGGGCCCGAGGGCACCAGCGCCGCCAGGTGCTGCTTGGTGGCGATGACGACGCGCGCCAGCCCGATCTTGCCGGTGGCGATGAGGGTTTCGCGCAGCAGTGCGTAGACCTTGTCGCTCTTGTCTGTCGGGGCGACGAAGTAGGGCCGCTCAAGGAAGATGAAGGGCATCTCGGCGGCATCGATGAAGCGCTCGATGGCGATGGTCTGCGTGGTCTTGGGGAAGACTGCCTCGATCTCCTCGGGGCTGATGACCACGTACTTGCCTTCGCCATACGCCACGCCCTTGACGATGTGGTCGCGGTCGATCTCCTTGCCCGTGCGCTTGTTCACGCGCTTGTAGCCCACGGGGTCCATGGTGCGCTTGTCCAGCCAGTCGAAATCAACGCCCTCAGCGGTGGCTGCCGTGTGCAGGCCCACGGGGATGTGCACCAGGCCGAAAGTGATGGCGCCCTTCCACAGGGTACGGCTGCCGCCTGAAGACGCTGTTGCGGCTGCTGCCTTGGATGCTGCTGCTTTGGCCATGATGGCTACTCCCCCACGGGAACCCCGGGTGGCAGAAGTCTGGCGCGCTGCGCTGGTGCGAGCTGTAGGCGGGCGCTCACGCAGTGGGTAGGCATTCGGGCAACTGCCGCGTGTGCCGCATTCACCTATGCTGGAGCCCTATGCCCGCCACCACGCTTCGCCCCATCGCAGTGCACGTGCAAGAGGCTGTGCCAAGCCGGTTTCACTGGGTGCTGACCGAGCGCGGCAGCGGCAACGGCTGGGCAGAGATCCAGCGCGCGCCCGCGCCCGCCGCCACTTACCGGCAGGCCATGGCCGACGGGCTGCTGGCACTGCAGGCATTGATTGACGACCTGGACATCGGCCCGCGCAGCGCCGCCGTGCAAGCCCCTGGCCCGCATGGGCTGCCCAGGCGGCATGCTCGCCAGGCTTCATCGGATGCCGCCCCTGCACCCCTGCCCGCCAAGCGCTCGCTGTTCGGATTCGGCCCCGCGAGGTGACATGCGGTGGCTCTTTGTAGGCCGCTTGGCGCAGGCCAACATCCGGTGAGAAAAAACCTGGTGCGGCGCAAATGGGACGCGCCAACGGCACGCAGTCCTACTGCTGGGTATTTTTGTGACTACGTAGTATGAGTGACGGCAATTTGACCGTTATTCACCGGAGACAATTCCATGTCGAACCCATCCACACCACGCACCCTCCCGTCCCTGCGCCACCTGGTGGCCGTGCCCTTGATCGCAGTGGCCGCGCTGGGGCTCACCGCCTGCGACACCATGAAATCCAGCGGCTCCAAGTCTTCGTCATCGCAGATGAGCAGCCCGCAGGCGAGTGGCACCAATTCGGGCGCCATGGGTGGCTCGACCACCAATTCCAGCAGCCCCGGCAGCTCGACCGGGATGAGCGGCACGGCGCCCTCTTCGAGCGGTAGCGGCACCGGCAACTCGGGCACCGGCAACTCGGGCACCGGCACCGCCGGCGGCACTGGCAGCTCGGGTGGCACCGGCGGCGCCGGCCCTGGCGCTGCGGGGGCCCCTGGCGGCAGTGGCGGCTCGCGTTGATGGTTTTTTTGACGCCGTGAAATGGGCGCCCCGCCAGGGCCCCAGGAGGCTATTGCCACCTGGGGCTTTTTCATGCCCTATCGAAACCCGTACCTGCGCCCATCCCCGCCGCATGCCTGTGCTGCACCCGGCATGCCCGTGGGGCATCAGCCGCCGTTCATCAACGCGTTGTAGCGGCGCTGCATCTCCTCGGGCGTCACTTTCTCGATCGAATGGCCGATATTCCAGCGGTGGCCGAAGGGGTCGCGCACGACGCCCGAGCGCTCGCCGTAGAACGCGTCCTGCGCGGGCCGATCCAGCGTGGCGCCGAGGGCAAGGGCTCGGGCGATCACCGCGTCCGCATCGTCCACGTGGATGTGCAGCGACACGCTGGTGGGCGCGCCGGCCTTGGGGCCATGGATGCCGCACTCGGGGTACTCGTCGCTGACCATCAGCGTGCTGCCGCCGAAGTCCAGTTCCGCATGGCCCAGCCGGCCGGTGGGGGGCTCGGTCAGGCGGAACAGCTCGCGCGCGCCAAAGGCTTCTTCGTAGAAGCGGATCGCCGCCGCGCCATCGGCGACGTGCAGGTAGGGAAAGAGTTCGTGGACCATGTCGTGCATCTCCTTTGGTTGCAAGTTCAGCACCACTGTAGGCAAGGCGGGCAGGGATGTCTTGAAGGAAATTGACCCTGGACCGGGTTCTTGGCTGCGTACTTCGGCACCGTGGACACAGAAAGAAGCCGGCACCGTGAGCAGAGGCGCAAATGGCCGGCCGAACCTTGCTGAAGAACATTTGCGGGCGTGGGCTAGACTTTGGGTATCGGCCAGGAGCAGCCGTTCAGACGTTAGAAGGAATCTCGTCAGGAGCAGACACTGATCTGCCCCAATGGACCAAGCCAAATCACGTACATTGATGAACTCTGCCGCAAGAGGTGGAGGTCGGCATCGACGATGCGTATTCATTCTTCGCTCCAAAACCCAAGTCAAAACTAACAGCACAAACTTCAATACTCATGAAAAAAAATACTTCCTTTCTCGGCCGCGCACTAGCAGTTATTGGATGCTTGGTCGTACTCTCTGGTTGTGCATCGATGTCGACTACCAAGTCTGAGCCCATCGCAAACGGATCCAAAATCTTGATCATGCCTTCACGCGACGTTGTACAAGGGGGGAAAGCCCATGCGCAAGGAGCAGGAAGTGGTAAAAATCTTCAAGTGGCAGTGCACCGCGAACTCAGTACCCTGTCTACATTCAAGGCGACACCCTTCGAAGCGAATGCAAAACTCAATCACTCTGCGAGCATCGTTAAATCAGACGCCCTGGAAGCGGGCAAGAGCGCTGCGGCCGATTACGTGCTCATCCTGGACCTCGGTGAATTCAGAAACGCTGCGCCAATGACTTTTCGATCTGACTTCGTGACACTCCAAAATGGTTCACTCTTGCGCGTGAGCGATGGCAAGGAAACGTGGGTTTTGAATAGCCCAATAGTCTTGGAAAAATCCAACCTGGGAAATCATTTGGTTTTGATTGACAACCTCGCCAAATTGGTGGCCGAGTCTATCCTTCGGTAGTAGCCCACGGTGCTTTGCGCTGTTCAATTTCAATTTTTTGTCCGACGATGCACAGCACAGCACAGCACAGCGCTAGCTGCATATCGCTGGCCATAAGAGCCTGTTCAAAGTCTTTTTGCAGCCGCGTTGGGGCGCAATCGGGATGAGTAGATGCTTCGGATGCGCAGCATGGGCTCATGCCCATGCAAGCAGCCGGGGCGTCCAATCGCCCGATTTCGCCCCAACCCTTCGGGCAAGTGCCTTTTCGGGCGGTCTGCGGCGTTGCGGCGCTTGCCGATAGCACGGGCTATCGGCTGCGCACCGCGCCTAGCATCCCATCCCGAAAAGGCACTTGCGCGGCTTCAAAAAGACGTTGAACAGGCTCTTAGAAATCCGGGAATGCGAAATGGGTAGTGGTGCGCACGTTTGAAGGGTTCCCGATAGGCTTGTAGAGCAAGACTGGTCAGAGGGTTTCGCAAAGCTGGGAGTTGCTTTGAGGCAAAATCGAATCAATCACTGCACACCTTCTTGGCAATTCCCCATTCGGGCCTTTGGCGTCCATGTGGCAGGCGCCAGCTGCTATGGTTTTTGCAGCGTTGCGTCGCTTCGGTGGCGCAGTGCTTTTTCGTGGATGGCGCACGTCTTCAAAACATGGCTGTTCGGCGGCTTGGACAACTGTCGACTTCTCCTGTTGCGGAGGGACTGCGCAGGGCGCATTGCCGACTCTCGCCTCATCCCAGAACCAGTCGTTCAATTCGCGCACGGTGAGTGACCGCTTCCCGGTACCAGCGTCCGGCGGCTATGGGCCCAAAGCTGCCCTTCGCTCTTGCCCAAAGCGGTCTTTCCACAACGCAATTTTCAGTGGCGCGAATCTGCCTTTTGGCTACACATTTCGCTGTGAGTTAAAGGCAATGGACTTACGAATGGAATGCCGAGCCTGCGAAAGCCCCATTCGATAGCAGAGAACGATATCCAGACCAAAAAAAAGTAGCCGAACCCACCTAGCACGGTTGTGACCTGAGCCCCAAACCAGGATGTTGGAGCGAGCTGCCCAACTGCAAAACCACCAAGTAGTGCTGCCAGCATGAGGATGATAAATAACCATCCAGCGGCTGTATACCTTACTGAGCTGGCTACAGCAGCTCTGGATTTCTTTGCACGTATTCTGAACCAGATAAAAAAAGGAAGATAGAGCAGCGCCCCGGCCAACGCAGCAATTCCACAGATAACCAATATCGCTATCCAATCCATACTTTTACCAAGTGAATATTTTCTAATCTGCTAAATTTTTTTGTGCTTCGACATGTCAGCTCATGGCCGAGGCTGTGTGAAAACGCGCATTGGTCCCTCGGTCTGACGATCCCCTCAGAAATCGACTGCTTAGAACGGCCTACAACGCACGATCTCGATGCGAGCAATGGTTGAAGTACCCCCACAAAAGTCAGCCATCGACGTTTTCACACAGCCTCGGCCGATACCAGCCATCGTAGCCGAGACTTGCGCCCAAGCCCGTCGCGTAGAGGCCTCATAAACCAGCTGCAGGGATGATTTTATCTTCACGCCGTTGCTGTCGATGTTCGTGCCAAACCAAGCCATGTTGACCTGAACTGCCGAAAATCACCTCACGCCCACCCGACAACTGACGACTCGACGGACCCTCCATCGTGGGTACACCATCTCAGACTAAATTGAAATCTTTTAGTCGCCCAAACCAGTAGTCACCCATAAATTCCTCGGCATCTTTACCAAAGACCTTATCTGCGAAAAATTCTTCTAGATTAAACGCTATGAGCTCAAAATTCGAGGTTTTTGAGTCGAGAGAATAAACGCTTCCATCGCCGCCTTCCATGAAAATGAATCCAGCCGGATCATCTGCAAAGACAATCATATCTTCGGTAACTGCGTAACGTTGAGATTCAATGAGACGCTTCACGCTAGCCACACTCAACCCAGCCCCATAAATTCTAATTATCTCCAAATTCAACCCATCCCATGCAACTAGGATTTGCTTGTGCATTTTCGAGATGGCACGCGGCAGACCATTGTCCAATTCAGCTAGCTGAGTGAAATCAGCGCCATTTTTCGGTATTTCTGAAAGGTCCCGATTCAGAATCCCAGACTGAATTATTTTGTCTATTGTCCTGACAGCTGTCATAATTATGTTTGAGGTGATTTCAGTTCAATGTTTGTGCACTTCACCAATTCTTGCTAACTGATGGGTTTGACGTTACCACGAACGACAGCTTTTGGCCGATAGGAGCCGGACTACTGAAAGATAGCCGCTACAACCGGGGCGATAAGAATGGCGGCAATCACCACTATGACTGCCACAAAACTACGGCTTGGCGTCGCCAATCCAGATTTCTCCTGAAACCCCTGCCAGAGGCGATCCTTATCTTGATTTGGTGTTTTCATGGTGATGCAAAAAATTAATTGCTGGGGTGAGGTGACGAGTGTCCGCTCGGGCCGATAGCGGAAGTCTAGCTGGTTGCGCCAGTGCCCCGTATCACCCAAGAAGGCGATTGGGAGCCTGTCGGACTTGGAAATCGTCGGCTACAAATCGACCGAAGCGGTCCATTTTTCACCGCTTTTTTGCCCATAGCCAGGCTATGGGGCTGCAAATCCGGCAAAAACTGTCCTCGCTGTGGCCGATTTTCGCTTTCGACGCTCCAAGTCCGACAGGCTCCTGGACGAGCCGAACAGATGCTCATGGTCAGCGACCTGGGAATGCACACGAGCGCCGATCTCTTCGTCCAATTCCCGCCATTCCCGCCGTTTCCGCTGTCCAGGTCAACTCGCCCCCACTGTCTAGCAGCGACCGAAATACGCATCAGCCCACGCGCACATGGTTGCGCTGTGCCGGTGCGGCGCGCAGCCAGTCTGTGGGCGTGACGCCGGTGAGGTCGCGGAACTCGCGGGTGAAATGCGCCTGGTCGGCAAAGCCGGCGTCGGCCGCGATGCCGGCGGGCTGCAGGCCCGGGGTCGCCAGCCCGGCCAGTGCCGTCTGCAGCCGCAGCACGCGCGCATGCTGCTTGGGCGCCAGACCCGTGGCCTCGCGGAAGTGAGCAATCAAGTGGCGGTGGCTCAGGCCGCTGGCGGCCACGGCCTGTTGCACCTGCGCGCCGCCGTGCAGGCTGGCCAGCGCGGCCGCCACGGTCGGGTGCAGACCGCGCACGCTGTTGCTGAGGCGCGCGAGCAGCCAGCACTCCAGCACGCGCAGGCAGGCCTCTGGCCCGTGCTGCTCCTGCAGCCTGTGCTGCAAGTCGGTGGCGCTGGCGCCGCACACGTCGGCCAGTGGCGTGTGGCGCTCGGCCAGGTCCTGCGCGCTGGTGCCCAGCAGCGCGCCCGCTGCGCCGGGCGCAAGTTGCACGCCCACCGACCAGCCAGGCGCGCCGGCCTCCTTGGCGTAGTGGCCGAACCTGGCGCCGCCGACCACGGCATCGCCGGGAAAGTAGCCCGCAGTGTCCTGGGGGTCACGGAACAGGTGCAGCGGCGGCCCGCCCCAGCGCAGCGCCAGGTGCATGTGGCCCGTGGGCAGTACGTGTTCGCGCACGGGGCAGACCGATGGCGGCGCCGGTGTGAAGCCGGCCCACAGCAGGCGCACGAAGGGGCGCAGCGGCGCAATGGGGGGTCTTGTGATCATCATGCTCATCGCCGCAGGGGAGCAGGGGCTGCGTTGGTTGGTGCGGGCCTGCGCTCAACACACCACCATGTGCTCCACGCCCGCGTCCACCTGGGTCAGTTCTTCCCGCCACCAGCGCGGATCGTTGACGTCGCGCCAGTGAACATCGGGTGAAAGGCTGCGTGTACTGGGGTGGAACACGTCTGCCAGCGACACGAAGATGCTGCCTGGCTGCGGCCAGTCGGGCTGGTCCACCGCCACCAGCCGGTTGCCTCGGCGCAACTCGGCCAGCAGGCAGGTGCGCAATCCGTCGGGCATGGCGCGCAGCATGGCGATGGCCTGGGCGTTGTGCGTGGGCACCGCCACCGAGACTGCGGCATCTTCCAGCGCGGCGATGGCGGGCTCGGTTCCCGGGAGCCGTGCAAGGGTGCGGGATGCTTTCATGGCCGGGGCGGTCTCGGCGCCTCGGTCAGACCTTCAGCTTGCGGGACTGCAGCGCGGCAGCGTAGTCCGCGACGATGCGGGCAATGGCGCCTTTTTCGTTGGCCTCCAGCGCAGTGCGCTCCTGGAACAGCTTGCTGCGGTCGGCTACCAGGCGCTCCATCTTGGCGGTGTCGGGGTTGGGTCGGTTGCTCTCGTGCTGGATGTCCGCCGCCAGGGCAGCGAGCCAGGCGCTCAGGCAGGCGGTGGCGGCCTGGTGGTGGGTGGTGGGGGTGGTCTGTGCTGTTGGCTCTGGCTGGGCGGCAGTCATCGTCATGGCTCCTGGATGGTCTTGTGGGGCGGCGGGGCAGGGGGTGTCCCCTCTACCACTTGACTGTAACGCGGGATGGTGCAAAAGCCGGGGGCGCAGATGCGCTGTCGTGCAAAACATGACCTCGGACGTAATCGACGCGCAACACGGCCTTTTCTACAGTGGCACCTGACTGCCGGGGCATGGTGCCCGCGGCGCACGGTTCATCCACCCCACCCTTTGATGGAGATCCACCATGTCCGCCTACGCCATCGGCCTGCTCGAAGACCTGCAGTTCGGCCCCGACATCGTTACCTACCTGCAGCGCATCGACGCCACGCTGGCGCCGTTTGGCGGGGAGTTTCTAGTGCACGGCACGCGCCCGGAGTTGAAGGAGGGCAAGTTCGGCGGCGACTGCGTGGTGATCGCCTTCCCCTCCATGGAGCAGGCGCGCGCCTGGTACGGCTCGGACGCCTATGCGCCGCTGATCCCGCTGCGCACGCAGCATTCCCGGTCCACGGTGTTTTTGCTGGAGGGGGTCAAGGAGGTGCCGTACCGGGCGGTGGGGTTGCTCCAGAAGTTGGGGGTGTAGGGCTGTTCAGGGTCCGGTGCCAAAAAATTTCAATTTATAGCTATTCCAATAGCCATAATCAAGCCATTGGCCGAGCAATTTGCCTATCATGATGGGCCATATGGCCTATCCCCAATTCACCACCGTCGAAATCCACCATGCCGGCCAATGGCATGCCGCTGGCGACCTGCGGGTGGTGGACCATGGACATGGTGACTTCACCTACCGTGATGACTATGTGTTCGGCCCAATGCAGTTGCCGGTGTCACTGAAGTTGCCGGTCGGCATTGCGCCTGCGCCGCTGCTGGAGGGACCGCTGGGGCCGCAGCGTGATCTGAGGCTGCCTGCGTTCCTCTACGACATGGTGCCCCAGGGCCGGGGCCGGCGATTTTTGCTGGACACGCTCGGCCTGGCCGATGCGGATGGGCTGGAGGCAGCGCTGCTGCTGCGGGGCGCGTTCAGCCCCATCGGGGCATTGCGCATTGCCTCAGCGGTCACGTTTTACGAGGAAGAGGCCCGCAAGGCCGGCCCGGCGCAGGCGTCCATGGCGCAGGGCTTCGAGCTGGCCGACATGTCTGCCCGGAGCGAGGCGTTTGTGGAGCATCTGGCACTGCACTCCATGCTGGCATCTGGCACCACGGGCGTGCAGGGCGTGGCACCCAAGTTTTTGCTGGCCACGGATGCGCAGGGGCGTTGGTTTGCGGACATGGCCTTGCCCGATTCGCAGGCCCGTGAGCATTGGCTTGCCAAGCTGCCGCGCGGGCGCACGCTGGATGACCTGGCGGTACACCGCAACGAGGCGTCGTACCTGCGCCTGGCGCATGCCTGCGGGATACGCACGAACGAGCCGCCGCAGATGGTCGGCCACATGCTGCTGGTGCGCCGGTTCGACCGCGTGGTGCGGCACAGGCTGCTGCACCGCCTTCACCAGGAGAGCGCGGCCAGCCTGTGCGGCCTGCGCGGTTTCGGGCTGCCGGTGCGCCAGCAGGATCTTGTGGTGGCCATCCGCAGCGTGGTGGACGACCCTGAGCGCGAAACGCTGGAGTTTTTGCGCCGCGACGTGCTCAACCTGGCCATGCGCAACCCCGACAACCATGCGCGCAACACGGCGGTGCAGCGCACGGCCGACGGGCTGGTGCAGTTGACACCGGTGTTCGATTTTTCGCCCATGTTCCTGGACCCGGAGCTGGTGGCGCGAAGCTGCCACTGGCAATCTGCTGCCGGCCAGCGCCTGCCCGATTGGCAGGCGGTGGTCGATGATCTGCCTGTGGACGATGCGGAGCGAGAGCGCATTGCCGCAGCGCTGGTGGCGTTTGCACCTGTGGTGGAGAGGTTGCCGCAACTGGCGATGGATGCGGGGGTGGATGGCGAGGTCATCGAGCAGTGCCGCAAAAGCATCGACCGGCAGGCGCAGCAGCTGTGGGCACTGGCGAGCCGGGGAGAGGCACACCGCCATGGCTGATGCGCGCCTGAAACGTCCTGTCGACCCCGAGACAGCTGCGGCGCGGCGCGAGGAACTGTACCGCATGGTGGCCAGCGGCGAAATCAGCCTGGGCGATGCCGTCGCCCGGATGCGCAGGATCAGCCGGCTCACGCAGGAGGAATTTGCCGCCCACCGCGGCATCAGCGTGCAGGCACTGCGCCAGATCGAACGGGACCATGGCAACCCGACGGTGGAGACCCTGAACAAGGTGGCTGCGGTGTTCAGCCTGCAGGTGGGGTTTGTGCCGCTGCGCAGGCGGTAGGCGGGTGCAGTACGCGGCAATCGGAACCTGTCAGGCCATCGCCCCCTGCCGCACCACCCGCGCCTCCTTGGTCGGCAGATTCACCAGCGCCGCCGCCAGGGCCAGTGCCGCGTCGGCCCACCACATCCAGGTGTACGCCCCGGTGGTTACCACCGTGAGCCCGCCCAGCCAGGCGCCGAAGAAGCCGCCGACGCATCCGACACTGCGGCTGCCGATTGCCAAGGGGTACTACCTGGTGCACCGGCGGGGTGTGGAGTTGCGGCCAGCGGCGGGGGCGTTGAAGGAGTGGTTGGCGTGTACGGCGAAGGCGGAGCGGGCGTGGTCGGCGGGGTTGAGGGCGGTGTGGCGTGTGGTGAGATATGCCAACGTTCTTTTGCTTGCACGCCCTTCTTCGGTATACAAGTCCAAGACTGCTGCAAAGCGGCGGCGACCTGGTTGTTGAGATTGGCTCCCGTGGTTGCTGCGTGCCTGTGTTTAGGGGCGGAGGCCGGGATGTGCGCCCGGCGGCGCAGTAACTTTCTCTTGGGCCGCCAAGAGAAAGTCACCAAAGAGAAGGCGGCCCCCAGTCTGCGTCCCCCTTTCGCCCTGTCGGGCGAACGGGGGCAACCTGCGATGCTCGGTCCTGGGGTGGTGCCGCAGAACTCACTGCGTTCTCCCTTCGGGTGAACTCCGTTCAAACAGCTGCGGCAAGCTAGAGGACGAAGTGCGTGTGTCCTTCGGCACACGCACCCACCCCAGGCCCTGCGCTTCTCGGCGCAGCCAGCAGGGGTGGGGAGCGGGTACCGCACGGCTGCTGCTTCGCAGCTGCGCCGGGGGGCGGTTACGCGCGCTGTGCGCGCTGCCGACAGGTGGGGCGCTATCGCTGTGCCCGGGCCCAGCGCGGCGAGGCAGTTGGGGTGCCTGCTTGGCGATTCGGTTGGCACTGTGGATGATGGCGCCTTGGCCGCCTCGCGTGGAAAAACGGAACACCGCCATGAACGAAGAGCTCACCGCACTGGCCCGGTCCCTGGACCTGGCGCATGAATCCAATGCGCAACTGCGCTATGCCTTCGGCTTGGCCTGTGTGGAACGGGTGCGGCATCTGCTGGAGGATGCGCGCGCGGTGGCGGCGCTGGACCGCCTGGGGGCCTATGTGGCGGGCGCGCTGGACGTTGCCGGGCTGCAGGCAGCCTGCGGCGAGGTGGAGCGGGTCGCTAGAAGCCACCCGGGATCGAAGTCGATCGACGGCACGGCGCATGCGGCCGTGTCGGCGACGAATGCGGTGGCGCATGCGCTGGCCGGGCGTGCGCTGGATGCTGCCAGCTACGCGGCCTATGCCTCGGTGTATGCCTATGGCGGCGCGGCGGTGATGGACCGGTCCGCCTTTGGTGATGAGTTCGGGTGGCAGGTGCAGGCGTTCACGCGGCTGGCGGGGCTGCGCTCGGCGGCGTAGTTCAGGGGGACGCTGGCGCTCTCTGGGCCCCTTGCGGTGCTTGCCCTGCCTGTTCTTCTGCGCCGCGGCCTTCGTCGTTGCGCAAGCCTGCAATGCTGTGCGCCAGCGCCTCGATACCGGGCGGCGACAGATCCGCCGCCTCCACCACCTGCCGCTGCTCCCACGCGCGGAAGTACGAGCGGTGCGAGCGCGCGTACGAGGGGTCGTAGTGCCGGGTGGCCAGGGCCTCGAACAGCTGGGGCAGCTGGCGCGCGATGGCCATGGCCTGCCAGGCGGCTATGGTCTCGTTGCCGTGCAGGGGTTTCAGGGGGGCCAACTGGTCGGCCAGCCACTGGGGGCGGTCGCCCAGGTAGTCGTAGTCGCGCAGCAGGTATTCCACGCGCGCGGCGGTGCTGGCGCGCAACTCGATGCAGGGGCTGGCGCGCATGCGCTCGGCCAGCGGCGTGGGCAGTGTGAGGCGGCCGATGCGGCGGCCTTCGCCTTCGATGTACAGGGGGCGGGCCGGGTCCAGGTGTTCGAGCACGCTGGCGATGGCGGTTTCGAAGGCGGTTTGCGAGGGCTGGGCCACGTCGGGCAGGGCGCCAAGCAGCGAGCCCTTGTGCCGGGCCAGGGCCTCCAGGTCCAGCACCTGATGGCCCTGGGCGGCCAGGGCGTGCAGCAGCCGGGTCTTGGCGGTGCCGGTGGCGCCGCACAGCACCACCAGGGGCAGGGCGGGGGCGCGCTGCTCGATGGTGTCGATGACGTGGCGGCGCCAGGCCTTGTAGCCGCCGGCCAGTTGCTGGGCGTCCCAGCCGACCATGCGCAGCCAGGTGGTCATGGAGCCGCTGCGCAGGCCGCCGCGCCAGCAGTAGACCAGGGGCTTCCAGCCCGGGGGGCGGTCGGCCAGGGGGCCCTGCAGGTGGCGCGCCAGGTTGGCGGCCACCATGGCGCCGCCCACCCGCCGCGCCTCGAAGGCGCCGACCTGCTTGTACAGGGTGCCGACGATGCGCCGCTCTTCGTTGTCGAGCACGGGCAGGTTGATGGCGCCGGGGATGTGGTCGATGGCGTATTCGGCCGGGCTGCGCGCGTCGATCAGGGTGTCGAAGGCGTGCCGGTCGTGCACGCGCGTGGGCTCTTTCATGGCGCCACCGTGAGGCCGGCGGGGCTGCCTGTTGCGTCGCCCTCCTGCATGCGCCCCACCACGGCGGCATCGGCAAAGCCCTGATCGCGGAAGGTGCGCAGCACGGCATCGACCGCCTGCGGCGCGCAGCTGACCAGCAGGCCGCCGCTGGTCTGCGGGTCGGTGAGCAACGCCTGGGCGGTGGGGGGCAGGCCATCGGCCAGCGTGACCTCGGCGCCATAGCCCTCCCAGTTGCGGCGTGATGCGCCGGTGACGATGCCCTGCGCAGCCCAGTCGGCCACGCCATCGAGCAGCGGCAGGCAGTGCCAGTCGAGCACGGCGCGCAGGCCGGCGCCGCGCGCCATCTCCAGCGTGTGGCCGGCGATGCCGAAGCCGGTGACGTCGGTGAGGGCGTGCACGCCGTCGAGTTCGGCCAGTGCGATACCGGGGGTATTCAGGCGCGTGGTGGTCTCCACCAGGCGGGCGTAGCCGGCGTCGTCGAGCAGGCCTTTCTTCAGCGCGGCGGAGAGCACGCCCACGCCCAGCGGCTTGCCCAGCACCAGCACGTCGCCAGCGCGCGCATCGCGGTTGCGGCGAACGCGCGAGGGGTGCACCAGGCCCATCACGACCAGGCCGTAGATGGGCTCGACCGAGTCGATGGTGTGCCCGCCGGCAATAGGTATGCCCGCCGCGCGGCACACGGCCTGGCCGCCTGCAAGCACGCGGCCGATGACCTCCACCGGCAGCTGGTTGACCGGCATGGCCACGATGGCCAGCGCCATGATGGGGCGCCCGCCCATGGCATACACATCGCTGATGGCATTGGTGGCCGCGATGCGCCCGAAGTCGAACGGGTCGTCGACGATGGGCATGAAGAAGTCGGTGGTGGCGATGAGGGCCTGCTCGTCGTTGAGCTGGTAGACGGCGGCGTCGTCGGCGGTTTCTATGCCTACCAGCAGTTCTTTGGGGAGCAGGTTGGCGAGGCCTGCGCCGCTGCTGTTTCTCAGGATTTCGGAGAGGACGCCGGGGGCGATCTTGCAGCCGCAGCCGCCGCCGTGGGAGAACTGGGTGAGGCGGATGGGGGTGGGGCTTGGCGTGGTCATGGAGAGAGAATGCGTTTGGCGGCTGGTGCTGCTCGGGTCACACATTGTGCTGTGTTGCTGGCTGCTGCTGCTGCTGCCTGGTGTCTGTGGTTGCTTCTGTTCTTTTGCCGAGGGTGGAGGCCGGGGTGTGCGCCCGGCGGCGCACCTACTTTCTTTTGCTTCGCCAAAAGAAAGTAGGCAAAGAAAAGGCGACCCCCAGTCTGCGTCCCCCGTTCGCCCTGGTGGGCGAACGGGGGCAGCCTGCGATGCTCGGAGCTGGGGTGGTGCCGATGAACTCGCTGCGTTCTTCGAACTCCGCTCAGACAGCATCGGCAAGCCAGATGACGAAGCGTGTGTGTCCTTCGGCACACACGCCCACCCCAGCTCCTGCGCTTCTCGGCGCAGCCAGCAGGGGTGGGGAGCGGGTACCACACGGCTGCTGCTGCGCAGCGGCGCCTGGTGTCGGTGACGCGCGCTGTGCGCGCTGCCGACGCGCTGAGCGCGATCGCCCCGCCCAGGCCAAGCGCAGCGACGGCGCACCGGGCCGAGCGAAGCAATGGCCCGAGTGGAGCCCGCTCCCACCCCCTTCTGACCGTGCCAAGAAGCGCAGGGCCTGGGGTGAGCGCGTGCCGAAGGACACGCGCATCGTTGTCTGGCTCGCCGAAGCTGTTTGACCGGAGCTGCCTCGCAGAGGCAGCGCAGGGAGTTCTTCGGCGCACCCCAGGAGCGAGCATCGCAGGCTGCCCCCTCGTACGCAGTGCGAGGGGGACACGGGCAGCGGGGTCGCCTTCTCTTTGGTGACTTTCTCTTGGCGACGCAAGAGAAAGTTACTGCGCCGCCGGGCGCACATCCCGGCCTCTGCCTTCAGCAGCAGCATGCATCAACCATCAGCCAATACTGCATCACCTCCACTGGGTGCGGCGGTTGCAGGTATCAGACTTTCAACGCAGAAATCTTCACTGCGCAGTAGGGCGCGTGTTCTGGGTCGGCAAACCCTGCCAGTTGAACCGTCTGGAAAATTTCATCCAGATGGCCTTCATCGATCAGGTCGGTTGATTGCCTGTACTTCGAAATGGGCTCGAAGGACAGTATGGAGAAGAACCCATTGATGTCCGCTACGTCGACGCCCATGCAGTGAAAGCCTGCGAGCGACAGTGCGGGGTTGCCCAGCGGGTGCCCGAAGCGTTGGTGCTGCCACGCGGCCACGGGTTCGGGGACCTGGATGGCGATCAGGTTGCACGCGCCGTTGGCCCGGATGGCATGTGCCACCGATTCCAGCGTTTTTTGATCCTCGATATGCAGGAGCTGGTACAGGTTCTCCTGCAGCCCCAATTCTGTGGCGATGGCGGCATGCATCGCATCGTGCTGGCTCCAGCCCGACAGCCCTACGCTGGGGATTCCATCGCAGGGCCAGACGCGGATGTCGAAGCCGATGCAGGTGTATGTGGAGGTCATCAAAGGGCGCTCAATCATTGCTCCACAACGCCGACTTCGCTATCCCCGCCACATACTGGATCACCTCCACCTCATCCTCCGGAATGCTGATGCGCGGATGCGCCTCGTTCACCGAATCGAGGTGCACCATCCCATCGCGCACATAGGCCAGCTGCTTGACCATGACCTTGCCGCTGCGCTCGCGCACCAGCACCTCATCGCCGGGCATGAAGCCATGGCTGGGCTCGATGACGACGAACTCGCCGTGGCGGATGCGCGGCTTCATGCTCTCGCCCTTGCAGCGCAGGGCGTACGCATTGGGGTCGCGCGTGGGCCAGTTGATGCGGCCGTCGCCGTGGCCCACGGGGTACTGCAGCTCGCAGAAATAACCGTCGTCGCCCAGCTGCGCGGTGCCCACCACGGGCACGCCTTCGGGCGCGAGGATGCGGGCGGCCTCGCTGCCGGCGCGCAGCAGCGAGGGGAACATGGTGCCCAGCGCAAGGTTTGCGCGCTTTTCGAGGTTCAGGGCGGCGCGCTCGCCGAAGGCCTCTTCCTCGTCCAGGTACTGCGTCATGCGGCCCTTGCTCACGCCGAACTGGTCCATGAAGCGCTGGCGGTCGGTGCCGAAGTGCTTTTCGAAGTAGGCGGTGAATTCCGCGCGGCGGGTGCTGTCGTTGCTCATGGTTGCGCAGTTTAGCTGTAGCTAAATTTTTGGCAAGTTGTTTTAGCTTGTGCTTGACTATTTGTTTAGTTAAAACTAAACTGCAGGCCATGAGATTCACGGACTGGCTGGATGCCGAACCTGGTCGCAACAAGGCGGTGGCAGAGCACTTTGGCTTGACGCCGAGCGCCATCACGCATTGGCGCCGGGCGGTGCCCCGAAGCCGCATGCACGAGTTGCATGTGCTGACGCAAGGGGCGGTGGACTTTGCGGGCATGTTGCCGCGATCCCGGGGGGCAGCAGCCCCGGCGGACCCCGATCCAGGGGTGGATTGATTGATGGATTGATTGACGGGGCGGATGGCCAGCGCCATTTCGATCCCTTGATTTCTCCTTCCATGGCGCTGACGCAGCATGCGCCATGGACTTTGCCCGGCGCTGCTTTTGGCGCCGGGCGCTTTTCTTCAATGGGCCAGTGCGCTCCCTCGGGAGCGTGGGCGCCCGCACGCCTTGTGAGGAGTTTGACGAGCCATGCGATCACCACCATCCCCCATCCACGCGGGCCCCAACGCCTTCGAGTCGGTGCGCCCACGGGGTACCGATGCTGCGCGCAACGCCTTTGCACGCCGGCCCGAAGTGCCTGCTGGCTCGGTGCTGCTGTTCAACCGCCGAGGCTTGCGCACGGTGGGCCTGGCCCCGCGGGTGCTGGGCTCCATCTGCATTGAAAGCCGGGCCCAGTCGCAGGCCAGCCTGGACAAGAGCCGCCGCATTGCGCGCGACTGGAGGCAGTGATGGCGGCTGGCAACACCTTAGAACCTGTTCAAGATCTTTTTGCAGCCGCGTTGGAGTGCAATCGGGATGAGTGGATGCTTCGGGTGCGCCGCATGGGCTCATGCCCATGCAAGCAGCCGGGGCGTGCAATCGCCCGATTTCACTCCAACCCGAAGGGCAAGTGCCTTTTCGGGCGGTCTGCGGCGTTGCGGCGCTTGCCAATAGCCAGGCTATTGGCTGCACCCCGCGCCTTGCATCCCATCCCGAAAAGGGACTTGCGCGGCTTCAAAAAGATCTTGAACAGGTTCTTTCAGCGCCTGACTTCCGACGTACTGCGTGCTGCCGCGCAATCGGCGGCCGCGCAGCACATTCCTCTGGCCGAAGCCAACCACCACGAGCCGGGCACCGCGTTGTGGGCGCAGTTCAACGAAGCCTATGCCGCAGGCACGGGGCAGGAGGGCGCGTGAGCAACAGCAGCAATGCCAAGGGCAGCGCAGGCCTGCCCGCACCGCTGACCTTGCCCGCGTGCGACCTGAGCGATTTTGCGTACATGGAGCTCGATGTGCGGCGGCTGCGCGACTCGAAGTTCGCGGCCGCTGCCGAGGGCGAGGCGTTTCGCGCGGGCATTTTGCTGTGGTGCGCGGCCTGGCACCAGGTGCCCGCCGCTTCGCTGCCCGACGATGACGTGGAGCTGGCCAACCTGGCCGGCTATGGCCGCGTGCTCAAGGAATGGAAGAAGGTGCGCGCCGCCGCGCTGCACGGCTTTGTGAAGTGCGCCGATGGGCGCCTGTACCACCCGGTGGTGGCAGAGAAGGCCATTGCGGCCTTTGCCGCCAAGGAGAAGTACGCGTACGAAAAATTCTGCGACCGCCTGCGCAAGGAGAACGCCAAGCGCGCCAAGGAGGGCAAGCCGCCACTGGACGTGCCCACGCAGGCCGTGTGGAAAGCGGGGGCCTCCCCGCAGGGAATTGCGCCGGCAGGTGGGGGCCATGGGCCACAACAGGGCGACGGCTTTCCGCCGGAAATCCTTCCTCCGTCCGCCGGAAATCCACCGGAAACCGGCCTTAAAGGGAACCGAAAGGAACGGAGCGGAGAGCGAGACAGAGAAGGAGAAAGAGAAGGAACGGATCTTTTTGGAGAAGGCAGCACCGTTGCTGGCGCAACGGGCGGCGCCGCAGCGGCCCGGGGGCAGGGCGCCGCCGTGGGCGTGGCGCCCGCCAGCCGCAGCGGCGATGCCGGTGCTGCCCTGCCACCCCAAGGGCCGGCAGACGGCCTGACGCGCGACGAGCTGTGGTCCGTGGGCAAGTCGCTGCTGCAGCAGGCCGGCATGCCCAAGGCGCAGTGCGGCAGCTTTGTGGGCCGGCTGTGCAAGGACTACGGCAACGACATCGTGATCGACGCAGTGCGCGCCACCTGCGTGGCCCGCCCGGCCGACCCGGCCCAGTACCTCAAGGCCATCTGCATGCGCGCCGCAGGGCAGCGTGGAGCTGGCCCCACCGCAGGCACCCACACGCCGGGCCTGGTTGCGCCGGCCAACCGGCAGGAGGCGCTGGAGCAGCGCAACCGCAGCGTGGCCGATGCCTGGGCGGCCGAGGTGCCCGAGGCCGCCAATCACCCGCAGAAACCTCACCACCCCACCACCCATGGACAGGAGCAACCGCATGCAGCCCTCTGAACGCGCCCCGTTTGCGCAACTGGTCACCGACGTGCTCGCCTACTACCGGCAGGACGCCAGCCGCTTTGTGCTGGACCTGTGGTGGGGCGCGTGCCAGTCGTTCGAGCTGTCGCAGATCCGCCAGGCCATGCAGCGCCACGCGACGGATGCCGAGCACGGCCGTTTTGCGCCGCGCGTGGCCGATGTGGTGCGCATCCTCGCCGGCACGGCGGCCGACCGCGCCGCGCTGGCCTGGGGCAAGACGCTGGAGGCCATGGGCAGCGTGGGCGCCTACACCGACGTGGTGTTCGACGACCCTGCCATCCACGCCACCGTGCTGGACCTGGGTGGCTGGCCCAAGGTGTGCCGCACCGACCTCAAGGAGCTGAGCTACCTGCAGCACCGCTTTTGCGAAAGCCACCGCGCCTACACCGGGCGCGGCAGCTTCGACTACCCGCGCTGCCTGGGCGGCGACCGCAGCCCCGACAGCGAGTACGCCAAGGTCGGCCTGCCCCCGCCGCGCATCGCATTCATTGGCAATGCGGAGCGCGCACGCCTGGTCTACGAAGGCGGCAGCGCGGTGGGCAAGACGGCAGTGCGCTTTCACACGCTGCAGGCCCTTGCGGCAGCGCCGCGCGCCGCAACCCATATGTCTTCTGCAGCGCCGCGTGCCGCAACGCACATGACTTCGGCAGCGCCGCAGCCCATGCAGCGCGCAGCAGCACCTACCGGCAGAGCCCCGGCGCAACCACGGCCCGGCGCATTGCGTGCCGCGCCCGTGGTGCGCCGGCCCTCCTACCACCAGGGCGCCGCCAACCAACCATTGAACACCACCGCAGAAAGGACGTACCACCCATGAAAGCCATGCTCATCAAATCCCCTGACGGCCTGCGCGGCAGCACGCCGGCCGACCAGGACGCCTGGGCCCGCTTTGCGCGCAAGCTCGAAGTGATGAAACCCGGCACCTGCCTGCGCATGGAGTGGAGCCGCCCGCGCAACGGCCCGCAGCACCGGCGCCTGTTCGCGCTGCTGCAGGTGGTGGCCGAGAACAGCGAGATCTACGACACGCGCGAGAAGGCGCTGGTGGCCGTCAAACTGGCGGCTGGCTACTGCGACGATGCCATCGACCCGCGCACCGGCAAGGCGGTGCCCATCGTCCAGTCGATCCGCTACGAGGCCATGGACCAGCAGACCTTCGAGCGCTTCTACGCGGCGGCGCTCGATGCGGTGCTGCAGGTCATTCTGCCGGGCATGGACCGCGCCACCCTGCAGCGGCTCATCGCCATGGTCGAGGAGGGCTGGGCATGAGCGCCGCGCTGTTGGCTGCCACGCGCCTGGGCACGAGCGCTGCGGTCTGCGCGTTGCTGCAAAGCGATGGGGCAGGGCCGCCATGCCCCGCGTGCCAGGCCGCGCAGGCGCGTGCACACAGCCCCCTGTTCCGCGCCCACTGCCATGGCTGCAAGGTGCGTGCGCTGGCGCAGGGCCCGCAGTTCTGGCGCTCGGTGAAGGGGGGCGCCCACACCGATGCCTACCAGGGCGAGCTGGCCGCCGTGTTCGGCGCGGCCGGCGCCGCTGCGGGCCATGCCGTGGTGCTGGCGGAATACCGGCGCCTCGGGGCCCTGCGGGACAACGCCGCGCGCTGCGGCGTGTTGCCACCTGGCTCGCGCAGTGATGCCATTGATGGCATCAACACCCACAACAACCATCCAGGACGAGCATGCTGATGACCGACCACACCAACAACCACCACCGCACCGTGGAAGAGGCCTACACCCGTGCGGGCACATCGTCCTCCAACCTCAAGGTGGACCCCGATCGCCGCGGCGATGCCGACGTGCTGATTGCCGCCGGCTGGTCGCCCGGCATGCTGGGCGGCGCGCTGATGCGCCTGCGCGGCGAGTGGGACAGCGTGGCAGCGCCACGCTTCACGCAAGACAGCACAGCGCACCAGCGCCGCAGCCACCCCGATGCCGATGCCGTGCAGTTGCTCTCGCGCCTGCGTTCGCTGGCTCAGGTGCTTGAAGCAGTGGAGCGCTGGGCCGCTGCCAAGGGCCTGGCCGATGCGCGCACGCTGGCGCGCACCAGCGTGTGCTATTGGCTCGACCCGACCTGCCGCACCTGCCTGGGCCGCGGCAGAGCGCTGGTGCCCGGCACGCCCATGCTGGGCCGTGTGTGCAAGGCCTGCGGCGGCAGCCGCAAGGCACGCGAACCCATGGGCCAGGAAGGCCGCCGCATGCTCAACATGCTGGACGATTGCGTGAGCCGCAGAAACCAGTCGATGAAAAAACGCTTGCACAACGCCATGCATCGCGGTTAGAATTGCACCAGACGATTGCAGAGGGTGCTTACCCTCTCGCCCGTCGCCCCTCTGTTGATTGCCCGCAGCCACAGCCTGGCTCCTCGCCTGTAGCGACTGCGGTAGTTAGTTGGGGTGGTGTGTCGTCTTGAATTTTGTCAATCCCGCATGGTTTGCCCTGCGGGATTTTTGCTTTTGCGGCCCTGCTTTGTTGGCAGCGGCCCTGGTTTCGTTCTCCCTCTTTTTCCACTGTCCAACGTGCATGGCGCACCCGCGCTGCGCGCGCGTTGCGGCGTGCGCCAACATCCATTCGCCGAGGTCTCCATGAACCCTGCCACCAAAGCACTGCATGAAACCCTGATCCGCCTGGCCAAGGGTGCGATCACCGCTTGGGAGCAGTGGCTGCACAAGCAGCAGCCGCCGCAGCAATCCTGACCCACCGTTCACTCTGCCCCGCGGCAGGCCGCTCTTCTGGATCTTCCGGGGACACGCCTGCCCCACGCCACGCAGACCTTGCGCCGCACCTGTTTGATGCGGCTTTTTTGTTTGTTTGTTTGTCACTTCATTTTCTCCACTGAAAGGCCCATTCCATGGCTGTATCTCTGCCCGACGGCGCAACCATCGCCATTGCAACCACCTACGGCTCGGTCAAGACCGTGACCGCCGTTACCAACGCCAACCCCGGCGTCATCACCTCGGCCGCGCACGGCCTGCTCAACGGCGCTTTCTACGAGCTCAAGTCGGGCTGGCAGAAGATCAGCGACCGCGTGTTCAAGGCCGCCAACGTGGCCACCAACGCGCTGGACGTGACCGGCATCGACACGACGGACACCAACCGCTTCGCGGCCGGTACCGGCGTGGGCAGCCTGCGCGAGATCACGGCCTGGACGCAGATCCCGCAGATCCTGGAGTTCACCACCAGCGGCGGTGACCAGCAGTTCGCCAACTTCTCCTTTCTGGAAGAAGACTACGAACGCCAGCTGCCCACGGTGACCAGCGCCCAGTCGATCCAGATCGGCATCGGCGACGACCCATCGCTGCCCGGCTACCAGGCCCTCAAGGCCGCCGGCGAAGCCCGCGCCATCCGCGCGCTGAAGGTCACCCTGCCCAACGGCGCCGTGCTGCTCTACAACGGCTTCGTGTCGTTCAACGAAACGCCCACGCTGACCAAGGGCAGCGTGATGCAGGTGCGCGCCACGATCTCGCTGCAAGGCCGCCCCACGCGCTACTGAGCGCGCCAGGCGCCGTAAGGCGCTGTTCTCTGTGCCTGCAGTCACCTCTGGTCCTGCAGGCAGGACCCCCTGCACCGACCCGGCCCTGTTCGCTCCTTCGAGGGGGCGGCAGGGCTGGACACGGGCTCTTCGTTTTGTTGACTGTTTCTCCCTCGAAAGAAAATCACCATGGCCAAACTCGTTATCGGCAAGTCCACCCCCAAGTCCTTCGCACTCAAGGTGGAAGTGCCCACCCCGCACGGGCTCGACGAAGTGAATTTTGAAGCCCGCCACTTGGCCTCCACCGTGTGGGCCAAGATGCGCGAGCAGCACGCCGAAGCCATCGGCAAGACCGTGCAGACCCTGTTCGACGCCGCGCGCCAGGAGGCCGAGAAGGCGCATGCCGCCGAGCAGAAGGACAAGCCCGCCGCCGCCAAGAAGCCCGCCGGCAAGAAGACGGCGGCCGCTGCGGCCACCGATGCGGTGGAGGCGTCGGACGCCGACGCCAAGGAAGCCGCCATCACCGCGCTGATCAAGCCCGTGAAGGAAAGCGACATCGCCAGCCTGCGCGCCCGGCACAGCGCCGAGCTGATCGTGCAGATCGTCACCGGCTGGGACCTGGACGAACCCCTGGGCGTGGACGCCCTGGTCGACATGTGCGACAGCTACCCCGGCGCCGCCGAGGCTGTGTTCAAGGCCTACAACGAAACCCGCGAAGGCTTGCGCCTGGGAAACTGAAGGACATCGGGCGCGCGCCCTACCAAAAGCCGCCCGATGAATCCGAGCTGGCCGTGTGGGGCATGCGGCCCAGCGACTTCCCCGAACAGACCGTGGAAGTCTGGCCCGAGCACGTGGACGCCTGCCTGCTGTTTTGCAGCGTGAGCACCCAGTGGCGGGTGGGCATGGGCGGGGCGACGGGGCTGGACTACCCGGCGGTGTTTGCGACCCTCGATCGGCTGCACCGCGACAAGACCGATGACGAGCGCGATGCGATCTTTGTGGATGTGCAGGTGATTGAACGGGCGGCGTTGGAAGAGATGAATGGCAAGTAGTCCTTTGCGACCTTCATGACCTATCCCTGGCGGATTTTGTGGGCCACCGGGCCGAATGTTGAAAGCCAGCTTGGCTAGCCACCTTGTGTGGTTTTCTGCCCGTTCCATTTGCGGGCTCATCGGAGAATGCGATGTCTATTTTTGAGAGCAAGAAGCTAAACGACATTGTCGGCGCTGTGAATGTCGACACTTATGTAAGAGCTGCGGACGCAGTCACCAGTCTTAATACTAGCCTGATGCAGGCGACAGGAAGCAGCGCCGCTGCGCAGAGCGCTTACGAGGCTCTGCTGGGGACGGCGAATCGCTCACGAATCGGTGTCGGCGAGCTTGGCAAGGCCTATGCAAACATTTCCATTGCTGGCCAGCAGGCGGGCATCGCGCAGCAGCGCCTTTTGGCCGTAACGGATAGTGTTGCCAGTGCAATGGTCGTCGGTGGGGGCAGTGCTCAAAACCTGAAGGTCGCGCTGGAGAAGCTGAGCGAAGCCATGGGTGCTGGGGTTGTTAGTGGCGAGCAACTCAAGGGCATGATGGACCAATCGCCTCGCCTCGCACAGGCATTGGCGGATGGGCTGGATGTGCCTATTGCAAAACTTCGAGAGATGGCCGCCGCAGGAAAAATATCTGCCGACCAGGTGGTGACAGCTCTGCAAAGCCAGAGTGGCGCGCTTGCGAAAGAGGCGGCGACAACGGCTCTGACTGTCGAACAGGCGTTCAACCAGCTAACCAGTGCTGGTACTGCAGCTGTGGGATCGTTTGACAAGACGTCGGGTGCTTCAGCTGCGCTTGCGAGCGCAATTAGCTCTGTTGCAGGGGCTGTTGGAGCGATGGGGGCAGCCTTCAAAGAAAACACCGTGGTTGTGAACACAGTAATGGGGGCTTTGACTGGCGCAGTGGCAGTTTCCGCACTTACCAGTGTTCCACGAGCGATTGCCGCGATCGGCGTTGCAGTCACCGGTCTTGGTGCCACATTGGCCTTGCATCCCGCTGTTCTTGCTCTTTTGGGTGTGGGTGCAGTAGTAGGCGGGACGATTGCTCTGATCAGGCAGCGATCTGACACTTTGGAAGGGCTTGACGGGCAGATTGCAATTCTTCAAGACGCCAATAAGCGGTCTGAAGCAGCTCTGCAGAGAGCGTTGGACGCTGGTCGGACCTCGGGAGCAGATCGTATTCGCGAAACCATGGCAGGTCGCGACAAACAGATATCCGACTTGAAAGCGAGGATCGCTGTTGAGTCTTCGGCCGGAATTGATAACCGGGCGGAAGATGCGCGGTTTGAAAGAGGCGTACTAGAGCAAAGGCTGCGCCAATCCAATCAGGGAAAAAATGCGCCCGCCACCCAGCCACGTAAACCATCGCAGGAGTCCAATGCGGATCTCGACACTTTACTCAAAGTGAGGCAACTGGTTGCAGATCGGCGGAACAAGGAATATGAAGAAATCGCTGCAGCCGTCCAAGCTGACGAGCAGGCGGCTGCCAAGTCGATTCAATCTATTCAAGAGCGAATTGCAGGGCTGAATTCAGAAGAGAAGGTGCTGGAAAAATCACGCTCGCTCAATGTGAGCCTGGCCGAAGCGATCGAGATTGTCGCTATAGAGCGTCTGAAGGAGCAACAGTCCCAACGAAATCCGGGTACTGGAGGCTGGGACACCCTTCAGCAAGAAATCGACAGGCGTCAAGAGCTTTTGACGGCCATAAGTGCTAAGGTTTCTCGCGAGAAGTCGGAAGAAGCGGGCAAGAAGGCCGTAGCGCAGTCAGAGGAAGCAGCCAAGAAGGCGCAGGAAAAATCGGAAGAAGCGGCCAAGAAGGCCCAGGAGCAATGGAAAGCTACAGCGGACAGCATCAACAAGAGTCTGACCGATGTGTTCATGAAGAGCCTGGATTCTGGCAAGGACTTCGGTAAAAACCTTGGCGACGCGCTGAAGGAACAGTTCAAGAACCTGGTGCTTAAGCCGACCATCAGCGCTATGGTGAGCCCGATTTCGGGAGCGCTCAGCACATTGGTGTCCGGCGTTATGGGGGGCAGCAACGGCCCGCTGGCAACCGTGGGTGGTGGCTCGGCCGGTGGAGGCCTGTTGGGTAACCTGATGACAGTCGGTCAGATTGGCTATCAGACCTATACCGGCCAGGGGGTGATGGGGTCCGTTGGCAATGCAATTTCGGG
This sequence comes from Acidovorax sp. LjRoot118, assembly GCF_964253575.1. Taxonomy (NCBI): domain Bacteria; kingdom Pseudomonadati; phylum Pseudomonadota; class Betaproteobacteria; order Burkholderiales; family Comamonadaceae; genus Acidovorax; species Acidovorax sp. LjRoot118. The sequence goes on along the minus strand of NZ_CAXURB020000001.1, from coordinate 3,467,299 downwards.
GTGGCTGGGAGGTAGCGCCGTCACAACAGCAAACATGGCTGGTCCGATTGCAAGCAAGGCCGCACTCGACGGCACTGCATCGTTTGGTGTCAATTCACAGCTCGGCAACACGTTGGGGGGCGCGGGAACTGCGGGCATGGGGTTCATGGGGTATGCCGCCATCATGGCAGTGCTTGCGAACGCGATGGGGTTTTTCCGCAGCAAGAACATTGTCGGCTCAGGTCTGAAAGGGACGCTTGGCGGAGCCACGCTTACACCTTGGGAGGAAGAACGTACCGGGGGTACTCTGTTCTATGGGGCGGATTTTGAGACCACCGACCCTATTGCGCGATACAAGGAACTCAAGCGACGTGACCAGGAGGCCATCGCTCGCTTCAAGGCTGAGGGTGCTGTAAGTGGCGTCTCTGCCACTTACAACGGCCAAGCTTACGATCGCACGCTAGCTGCATCCAGCATCCTCAACTACGGAACCTACGACGAGGACATGGAGCGGATGATCGGCTTGGTGCAGGCTCAGTCCGATGGCATCCAGAAGGGCTACAACGAGTTTCGCAAGAATCTTGTCGGTATGGCTAACGACCTTGGGCTGGCGGGTGACAAGATCGCGGACTTCACTTTCGACCTGGGCCAGCAAGATCTGAACTTTCAAGGGCTTGACGACGCGAAGATTCAGGAGAAGATCACTGTCGCATTTGGCAAGGCCGGTGCGAGCATGGCGAAGGAGGTCCTCGGGCAGTGGATCACCGAGACGGTGGACGTCATCAAGAGTACGCAGCTGAGCCAACTGACGGATTCGTCCGATGCTCTCTACAACGTAGAGGTCGAGCAGGTCACGCGCAAGCGCTACGAGCCGAGTGAATATGCTAAAGCGGGCGAGACTGCCTTCGATACATTGACGCGCTTGGCGACGAGCTTCAACACGCTCAACGAGGCGAGCGACGCGCTGGGGTTTGGCATTCACCAAGGTAGCTTAGCCCTTGCCGACTTTGCCGATGACTTTATTGAGGCATTTGGCGGGTTGGAAACGTTTACCAACAGTACCAATGCATTTTTGAATGCGTACTACACCGACGAGGAACGCAAGGATTCGATTATTCGCAGCGCCGTGCGTCGGGCTGAGGGATTGGGCATTCAGGGATTGACGTACGACAAAATAAAAAATGGCACTCGCATGGAGTTTCGCGAGTATGTCAACTCGGCAACAGATAACCCCGCGCTGTACAAAGACGCCATTGATCTGGCCCTGATGCTTGATCCGGTTTTTGGTTCGTTTGAAGCACAAACGCCCGTGGTTCAGGATCTGTCCAATGTTGTGGATGAACTAACCCAGAGCTATCAGAACGCCGTGGAATCGCTCACCAGCGATCGTGACAGCCTAGCGGTGGAATTATTGCGTGCTCAGGGCGATGAGAAGGGCGCCAAGGCCCTGGAGAAGAGCCAGTACATGGCCCAATTTGCTGGCCTAGACGAGGTGCGCCGTAAAGAGATCGAGACGCTTTACGACGCCAATGTCGCCACTCGCGCTTACATCCAGGGCATCAAGGACGCAGCACAGGCCCAGCTCGATGCGCTGACGCGGCAGCGCGACTCTGCAGTGCAGATGGTCAACACAGCCAGCAGCAATACCGATGCAGCTTTTGCACGCTTCGAGGAAGCGACGAACAAAGAGCGTGAAAGGCTGCAAGGTGTCATCGATGCTGCGCGCGGTGTGTTTGATGCGACCAAGGCGGCAGCCCAGTCGCTGCTCGGCGAAGTGGAAGCGGCGGTGCAGTCCGAGGGCCTGCAGGGGCGCGACTTCATCAGCGCGTCCCTGGTGGCGGCGCAAACCACGGGCAAGCTTCCAGACGGCAAACTGCTGTCCGAGGCCATTGAGGCCGTGGGCAAGGATTTCGCCGCCACGACCTATGCCAGCCAATCCGAGGCCGACTACGAGCGCCTTGTGGTGGCGAATGAACTCAAGGGGCTGCAGGACATAAGCGGCGACCAACTCACCGAAGCGGAACGCCAAGCCGAAAAGCTGGACAAGGACTTGGAGCAGGGCCGCGAAATGATCAGCGCGATGCGTGGCATCGATACCAGCGTTGGGACCTTGTCGGAAACGCTGGTTGCGCTGATCGGGGCCTACAACCAGGAGTCGCGGATTCGGTCCAATGTCGCGGCGCAAGGCGCGTTGGGCAAGGACGGTGCGTACTACAACTACCAGACCGGCACGGGACTGAACTCATCGGGCGTGTACTTCGAGGGGGCCGCCATCCGCGAGGTGGCGGCCATTGCACTCGACCAGGGCGCAACGGCCAAGGACATCTACGACGTGATTGCCGGCAGCGGGTTTTCGCTGGCGCAGGCCGAGGCCATCCTGGGTGCCACGCCCGGCAGCTTCGAGGATATCGCCAAGCAGATGGACTGGCCAATCTTCCACCGTGGTACGCGCAGTGTGCCCCGCACCGGCTTTGCCCTGCTGCAGCAAGGCGAGGCGGTGATTCCCGCTGCCTACAACCCGTTTACTGCCGGCCGCGGCTGGAACAACAGCAACGACATGCTGAGCGCCATGGAAGGCGTGCGTGCCGAACTGGTCGAAGTGCGGAGGCAGAACGATGCACTGCAGCGCTCCGCATCGCGCACTGCCGATGCCGTCAACGGGCGGCCCGAGGCCCCCATGCTCGTGGAGAACGTTTAAACATGAACATCATCGACAACATCACCATCACGGACACCATGGTCGGTGTCGGCACCACCATTGCCGAGCCCTCCACGGGCGAGACGGCGTGGGCCTCTGGCGTGGCCTACGCGGTGGGCGACATCCGCATCCGCACGGCAACGCACCGCAAGTACAAGTGCGCAGCCGTGCACACCAGCGCAGCGACTCCCACGCCCGAGAACGATGCCACTCGTTGGGTGGACATCGGCCCCACGGACCGCATGGCGCCGTTCGACATCTACACCAGCACGCAGGCGCTGGCCACGGGCAGCTTGACCTATGTGCTCAAGCCGGGCTATTTCAACAGCCTCGCGCTGTACGGCCTCACGGGCGGGCAGTACAGCGTGGCGGTGCGCGATGCACCGGGCGGCGCGGTGATCTACGCGCGCTCGGGCTTTCTGGTGGACGATCCGCTGGGCTGGTACGAGTACCTCTTCACCACCGCGCGGCCGGTGGGCAAGCTGGTGTTCACCGGCATCCCGATCCGCCCCGCGGCCGAGCTCACGCTGACCATCACGGCAGCGACGGGGCAGCCGGTGGGTGTGGGGATGATCGTGGTGGGCGACTACATCCCACTCATCAGCGACGAGGCCCAGTGGGGCGGCACCCAGTACGGCGCATCGGCCGAGCCGGTGACCTACAGCTACATCAAGACCAATGACGACGGCACCACCAGCATCGTCAAGCGCCACAGCGCGACGAACCTGCGCGCCAGTGTGGTCATGCCGCGCGAGCATGCAGACGCCGCGCTCAAGACCCTGCAGCGCGTGCTTGATCGCCCTGTGGCTTTCTTCGCCACGCCCGCCAAGGGCTACGAGGGCCTGAACGTCTTCGGCATTGCTTCCTCCTCGCCCGTGGGCTACGACAGCTTCGGGCATGCCTCCATCAACATCAACGTGAAAGGGCTCATCTGATGCCAACCAATCCTCCCACCATTACTGCGTTGCCCAGCCCACCGGATCCGAATGACCGCAGCAGTTTCAATGTGCGCGCCTATCCTTGGAGTGTGGCGCAGCAGACGCTGGCTACTGAGGTGGCGGCGGTGGCGGCCAATGTGAAAGGCAATGCGGATGAGGCTGTTGCCGCAGCGGCCAATGTGGTCACTCAGGCGGGAATTGCAACTGCCCAGGCTAACGTTGCCAGCTCTGCGGCGATCACCGCTTTGACTTCGCCAGGTACCAGCGCGACAAGCACTACGTCGCTGACTTTTGCAACAGGGCTACAGAATTTGACCATTCAGCCTGGAAAGGCATTGGTCCCTGGCCAATCATTGGTCATCGCGTATTCGGCGATGCCCACCCTTCAAATGGTGGGAACCATCGAAAGCTATGAAAGCAGTACCGGTGCGCTGCAAGTCAGGGTGACTTTCTATAACGGCACTGGCAGCCAGGCCTCCTGGATTGTCAGCATTGGCGCAGTGGCTTTTTCTGGGCCGGCCAACGTTGAGCGAGAAATTCGAATCGGCAATGCGGCATTGAGCCATTCAGACAAAGGAAAGTTCATAGATACCTCGGGTACGTGGAGTCAGTCCTTCGAACCTTGCACTACCTTGGGAAATGGGTGGTGGTGCTACTTGGGGAATTCTGGATCCGGGGACATCACGCTCGATCCGAGTGGCTCGGAGCTTATCGATGGTCTAGCTGGATACATGCTGTATCCGGGCGAGATCCGCCTGGTCATGGGCGATGGAAGCTCGCTGCGCACTGTTGTCCTCAAGGCATACAAGAGAGAGTTTCTGGTATCCGGCACATGGACGAAGTCACCTGGCTATCGCCAATTCGAAGGCATCACCATTGATGGTGGAAATGGCGGTGCCGGTGGTGCCGCCGGGAACTTTACCCATGAGGCTGCGGAGTCTTACGCAGCTGGCGGTGGGCCTGGCGGCGCTGGCGGTGCTGGCGGACTTGTCCGCACGTGGCTGGGCTTCTATGAAACGCTTGGCACGACAGAAACCGTCACTGTGGGGTCTGGCGGGGCTGGTGGAGCCAGCTCGGGCGGTCCTGGTGGAGTCGGCGGTGTGTCCGGAATCACTGGAGGTGGTTACACCGCGCTGTTGGCGGCCCCTACTACCGCCACAGGAGGAACGGGTGGACAGGCGGCTAACTTTCCCTATACCCCTGGTGGAAATGGTCAGGCAAGTGGTCCAAGCATTGACTACCTTCGGTCACCGGCAGGTGGAGGCGGTGGCGGTGGGGGCGGGCAAAGCGGAGGCAGCAACACAAACGGTGGTTTAGGTGGAGCATCGCAAGCGGCGGTATCTCGTACGGGATCCAGCGGGGCGGGAGGAGCCGGCGGTGCGGGGGCTGGGGTCGCCTATGTCGCAGGTATTTCGGGTGTGGCAGGCAGTTCGGCAACCTGCCGCGGTGGTGGAGGGGGGGGCGGCGGAGGCGGGGGCGCGGGGCGCGGCTATGGCGGTGGATCGTGCTTCAACGGTGGGCCTGGAGGTGCTGGCTTTGCGGGCAGTGTGACCGTCTGGGGAGCAATCTGATGATCAATCGATATTCCGTTGTTGTGGACGGGCGCGTTGTCAATCATGTCGATGCAACAGGCGAGTTTGCCGAGGCCCAGAGCTGGGTACTGGCCCAAGCCTCCCTCGTTGGAGATCTGTGGGATGGCGAAAGCTACGTCACGCCTGCATCGGTGCTAGAGCCCTTGTCTATTCCTCTGTCTGTGGCGCAGGCACGCGCCGTTTCCTCGATCGACGTGGCCGTAGATCACATCTACGCTGTCATGCTCGGCAATCGCCAGCCAGAGTACGAGGCTGCTGAGCGTCAGGCAAGTGCTTTCGCCGACAGCAGCTATGCCCTCCAGCCCGTGCCCGGCATGGTGCAAAGCTGGGCTACCGCCAAGGGCTGGCCTGCCGCCCAGGCTGCCGACGATATCCTGACCCAGGCTGCGCAATGGCGTGCTACGCAGGAGCTGATCCGCGCGCAGCGCCTGCTGCGCAAGGAGCAGGTGCGTTCGGCATTGGACGCCGATGAACTGGCTGCGGCCATGCAGGCCTGGTCTGCATTCGTCGCCACCGTGCGAGCCCAACTGGGTCTGGTGAGCCCTGCGGAAAGTGAGGCGCCATGACCTTGTGGCCCCTGTGCGACCATGGCACGCAGGTTCTCATCGTGATGGACCAGTTGCGCAATGCGCTGATTTCACCGTGGGATGGGACGCTGAGCGATAGGGGTGAAACGCTGTCGGTGCGCAGTTGCCGGGCGCACGGTGACGGCAAGGCCTTTGGGCGGCTGAACATGCCCGTGAGGGTCCCGCTGTCTTGTGGGCAGGGGCCAGGCCATCGCCACCACGCATTCATCCGTGGGCACGAGCAGCGCCACCTGCGCCACGACGACCAAGCCGCACCAGCGGCTTTTTTTTCGCCCGCCTCTCGCCCACCAGGCGGCGAGGGCCTGGGCGGCGACTGCAAGGAGCAGCACCCATGAGAAACGAAACCATCGACGCCCTGGGCGCCACCGGCAGCAAGACCATTGCGGCCGGCGCGGGGCTCACCAGCTTTGGCTGGATCACCTCCAACGAGTTCCTGGGGCTGGTGGGCGCCATCGTGGCCGTGGCGGGCCTCGCGATCACCTGGTACTACAAGCGCGAGGCGAACCGGCGCCATGCGCGCGAGCACGAGCTGCGCATGGCGCGGCTGCGCCGGGGCATGGACACGCCGGACACCGACCTGGCCGAGCAGGGGGTGGACGAATGAGTGCCTCCAGCTCTGCCTTCACCGACCGCAGCCTGCGCTACTTCCCCCACTTGGTCGGCTCCCTCGCCCTGGCCAGTGCCGGCGTGCTCACCTTCCTGGGCCAGTGGGAGCCCGATCCGCGCGACCCTGGCCTGGTCTATGCGGACAAACTGGCTGGCGGGTTGCCCACGGTGTGCAAGGGCATCACGCGGCATGTGACCAGCACGCCGGTGATCGTGGGCCAGCGCTGGACGCCGGCGCGCTGCGCGCAGGAAGAGGGCGCCGCCATCGAGGTGCTGCAGCTGCGCCTGGCCCAGTGCTTCACGCGGCTGCCACCACAGAGCGTGTTCGACATGGCCACCAGCCATGCCTGGAACAACGGCGTGGGCAACACCTGCGCAAGCCAGGCCATGCTGGCGTGGAACGCGGGCGACTGGGCGCTGGGCTGCCGGCGGCTGGGCGTGTCCGACAGTGGCAAGCCGGTGTGGAGCTATGTGCGCTCCGGCCGCATGTTGCCCGATGGCAAGCCCGAGATGCGCTTTGTGCATGGCCTGGCCAATCGGCGTGCGGCGGAGACGGCAGCGTGCCTGCAGGGGCTGGAGGCACGGCCATGACTGCGATGGTGGATATCGTCCTGGGCATGGTGCTGCTGACCATGCCGCCCACGCCTCAGCCGGTGACCTACACGGCCACATCGGGTGCGACCACGCTGGGCTACAGCAGCGTGGCTGGCTGGGTGCCTGCGGAGCAGTGCTTCAACCGCTGCCACACCATCGCGAACGAGCCCGTGCCGCTGCTGCGCGGCGAGTTGTCGCTGGCGGACATGGCCGACCTGGGCATCGTGATTCGCCGCGACGGTGTGCCCGTGCTGTCGTTCTGGCGCTTCTTCGGCAATGTGCCTGTGGCCTATGTGGAAGGGGGGCGGTAGTGGCGCCGCTGCTCATCACCCACACCGCTGCGGCCGTGCTCGGCGCGGCCTTGGCCGCCGCCGCTGCCTGGCAGGTGCAGGACTGGCGCCTGGGTGGCCAGATCACCAGCCTGCAGGCCACCCATGCCACCGAGCGTGCACGCGCCAGCCAAGCCGCATGGGCGGCAGAGCGCGCTACCTCCATCAAGTACCAAGGAGCCCTCAATGTTGCACGCACCCGTGAAGCCGCTTTGCAGCGCGATGCTGCCCGCGCTCGCGCTCTGTCTGACGGCCTGCGCGAGCAAGCCGCCGACGCCGCCCGCCGCATTGCCCATGGCGCTGCCCCCGCCGCCGTCGCTGAGTACGCCACTGCCGTCGGTGAGCTATTCGCTGACTGCAGCCGAAGCTATCAAAGCCTGGCGCGCCAGGCAGATGGCCACGCGGCTGATGCGCGAGCCCTCCGCGACGCCTGGTCAGGAATGACGACCCCCTGAGTCGCTTCGCGCCTTCCCCCTGAAAGGGGGACGCCGGCAGTGCGGCGGGGCGGCCCTTGCGCGGCGGCCTTGGCCTGGCCGCTCCGGCTTCAGGCGCCGCTGCGCAATGCGCCGTTCTCGACTCAGTTGCAGGCGATGGTGCCTGGCGCGCCAGCGATGCCGGCGTAGCGGATCTGGAACGGCTGCGCCAGGTTGATGCTCGACGGGAAGGCCGAGAACACGGCCTGCTTCTGCGTGGGCGAGGCGATGGTGCCGACGCCCGACCAGCCGCCCTGGGGCGTGAAGAGGGCGGTGCCGGCGTCGTAGGTGTACTGCGACACGGCCACCGAGGTGGTGCCCTGCACGAAGAAGAAGCTGCCGCTCAGAAAGCCCGGGTTGCCCGATGCGGCCGTGAGCAGCATGGTGACCTTCTGCGTCTCGGGGTTCACACCGAAGTCGGCCAGCAGCATGCCGTTGGCGTTGTTCGCCAGCGCGCCGGCGCAGGTGCGCGATGCGGCCGACACGTTGGCCACCTTCACCGTGTAGGTGCTGGTGATGGTCTTCCCCTGCAGCAGCACGCTGGCGGTGAACACGGCGTTCACGTCGGCCGTCTGGCTGGCGGCCAGGAACACGCCCTGCGGCGTGATGGTGCCTGCCGAGGCGGGCACCACGCTCCACACGGCCACGGTGGGGCTCAAGCTGCCGTCGGCATTGCGCACGGCGGCAGACAGAGTGATGGTGCCGGCCTCGTTCACCGTGGTCGGGCCCGAGATCTGCAGCTGCGCTGCCGTGCTGGCGGCCACGGCCTGGGGCACGAAGTGCAGGGACTGCGGGTCCCATTTGAAGGTGACATCCCACTCGCCCGCGCCGGGCACTTTGAGGCGCTTGACGGTGAACGTGTCGACCGCATCGGTCTGGTAGCCGGACTGGGTGAGGTCGATGTCGATCGCCGCCGAGGCGGACATCGACAGGGTGGTGGCCGCAATGGCGGCGCAAATGGCTTTGAGCTGGGTTGGTGCCTTCATGAACGATCCCTTGTTATGTGATTTTTGGCGGCTGATCGTAACGGGCGAAGCCCTGTGCGCCGCTGCCCTGTCGTATTTGTGCCAAGCACGCAAAGCCCTGCCAGAGCCCCGCTTGCGGGGCGCTTCTTCTCCCCGCGCTGCGGCATGCCATCAACCCAGAGCCCAGCACCAGCGCGGCCTGCGGGGCCGCAGCGCCGTTGCCGTGCTGCCGTCGTGGCCACCTCGGCAAGCTTCTTCAACCCTTGAGTTCTGCCCATGCAAGCACACACGCAGTTACACCTTTGTGCCCACCCGCACAGCGCCGCAGGTGCCATGGCCCTGACCATGCCCACGCGCACCATCACCAGCATCCGTGCCGGCGGCCTGAAGTCGCGCGTGGAAAAGCTATTGCACAGCCAGGCCGGCCAGCCGCTCACGCTGGGCGAGATCGGCGCCGCGCTGGACCTGCCCAAGACCTCCCACCCCGAGATCAGCAGCTGCCTGGCCAAGCTGCGCGAGGCCGGCACCGTGCAGTCCGCCCCCGGGCCCGCATCGAGCGCGCGCGGGCGGCGCCAGGTGCAGCGCTACAGCATCCTGCTGCGGCGCGTGGGGGGCGATGTGTGCATCTCGGAGATGGATGCACGCCGAGCACTGGCCATGACCGGCGGATGAATTGCAAGGAGACCCCATGGACGACAGTGAGCACAGCGAAGAAGACCTGCACCTCATCGAGCTGCAGGCCCCGGGCAGCGCGCCCCTGCACGCCGGTGTGTCCGCATCGGGCCTGGTCTACCTGCGTGGCGACCTGCACCCGCTGGGCAGCGCCACGGCCCTCATCAAGGCCGCGCGCGAGCACGTGCCCTATGCGGCGCTGGGCGCGGTGAACGTGCTCTTTCCGGCCGACTGGCTGCGCGGCGAATGCCTGCACGACGCAGACCGCCTGCGCGTGATTGCTGCGATGGAGCGCCTGGTGCGCGGGGCGAGGGCGGCATGACCGGCGAAGTTGCCCAAACCCCTGGTGCCATGATGCGTGTCGACCCCATTTACCCCATTTACCCCATCGACCCCGCCGATCAGCAACTGCAGTTCACGCTGATGGCGGCCGATGGCCAGACTGGCAAGGCCGCCGCCCCAGCAGCAACCCCGCAGGCCGCGCGGCCCGGCCGCGCTCCGCGGCTGAGGGCGGTGGCGAGCGCTGTGTCTGACCCGCAGGCGGCAGGCCGCCCACCCGGCCTGGGCGTGGCACCCGGCCCCACACCGGGCGACAGTGTCACCCAGGACATGGTGGTGCGCGAACTCGCGGGCATCGCCTTCTTCGACATCCGCAAGCTCTTCAACGATGACGGCAGCCTCAAGCGCGTGCAGGACCTCGACGGCGCCACCGCTGCGGCCATTGCTTCCATCGAGGTGGTGGAGATCGGCCCCGGCGGCCAGCTGGAGCTGGGCAAGAAGTTCAAGTCGCCCGAAAAGCTCAAGGCCCTGGACCTGCTGGGCACGCACCTGGGCATGTTCGCCAAGAAGGCCGACGACGCGCCCGACCCCTTGCGCAAGGCCCTGGCCCAGATGCCCGCCGACCGGGCCGAGGGCATGCTGGCGGCGCTGGAGCTGGTGAAATCGATCAAGGGAAAGTCGCACGGTGGTGCATGAAATGAAACACCCCCTGAGTCGCTTCGCGCCTTCCCCCTCTCTCTCCTCGCTGCGCGAGTCGGGAGGGGGACGCCCCCGGTGCGGCGGGGCGGCCCTTGCATGGGGGCACTGGTTTGGGCCGCGTCGGTTTCATGCTCAGCGGGTGGCGCGCAGCGCCATGGATAACTGACATGACAGGCCTGCCCGATGTGCTGGCCCACGCCTCCATCGAAGAGATCGAAGCCATCGAAGCCCTGCTGCGCGACAAGCTCGCCGGCTGGCGCATGCGCCACTTCTTTCAGGACGAAGGCCCCCTGCGCCGCGCGCTGTATGCGCGGCACCTGGCCTTCTTCAAGGCCGGCGCCACGCACCGCGAGCGCTGCTTCATGGCCGGCAACCGCGTGGGCAAGACCATCGGCGGCGCATACGAAACCGCCCTGCACCTCACCGGCCGCTACCCCGCGTGGTGGGAGGGCCGGCGCTTCGGTGGCCCCATCCAGGCCTGGGCCGCCGGCAAGTCGCTGGAGACCACGCGCGACATCGTGCAGCTCGAACTCTACGGCCCGCCGGGCCAGCCCGGCACCGGCATGGTCCCCGCCGACGACATCGCCAAGGCCCGCCCCCGCGCCGGCGCCAACGGCGCACTCGACTACCTGTGCGTGCGCCACCAGAGCGGCGGTGAATCGGTCATCGGCTTCAAGTCCTACGACCAGGGCCGCAAGGCCTTCGAGGGCACGGCGCGGCACTGGGTGTGGCTGGACGAGGAGCCGCCGGTGGCGGTGTACAACGAGTGTTTGACGCGGACTGCGACGACGCAGGGCTTGATTGCGATCACGTTCACGCCGCTGGAGGGGGCGACGGAGGTGGTGCTCGATTTTTTGACGAAGGGGGTGGTGGTGGGGGCGTGATCGCCATCCGACATGGTCTGGATCGGGATATGTGACACCATCGTTGGCATGAAGGTGGTCTACCAGCCAATGCAGCAGTCTCCTGGCGCTGACGATCCAGGTGGCAGGAGAAAGCCTGCCTGGCCGGCAGGCTCCGAGATTGACGCAGAGTTTTCTGAATGCGGGATGTACCGCTATGCGTTGGAGGAGGTCTGGAATGCCGACCTGCCTCTGGTCATGTTCCTCATGATGAACCCCTCTGTCGCGAGCATCGCGCACGCCGATCCAACGCTGATCAAGACGGGAAAGTTCGCAAGGGCCTTGGGCTACGGCGGACAGCTGGTGGGGAACGTGCATGCCTACCCCGTCGCCGACAGCAAACTCCTGGTCGAGCCCAAGGACCCGGTGGGCCCAGGCAACGATGCCGCCTTGCTGACGATGGTTGGCAGGGCCGAAGCCGTCGTTCTGGCCTATGGCCTGCCCCCAAAGCCTTTGCGGCCAAGGGCCCAGGCGGTCGTCAAGCTGCTGGGCGAGAAAAGCCGGCTCCAGATCCTTCGGCTGACTGCCGACGGCACACCCGGCCATCCGCTGTACCTGCCAAGCCATCTGCGGCCGATGGATTACACCCCTGCACAGTAGGTCGGTGCAGTGGTGCACTGCTCGCCCTGCTGCAGATCACCTCACACGCCTGCGGGCAGCAGCCTGCCAACCAGGATCCCCCATGAGCAAAGCCATCATCCAGGCCGGCTGGAACGACGTGCCCCACCTTGACGAGAAGACCAAGCAGGAGCTAGCCGAGAGCTTCCCCCTGCACGAGCGCGAGGCGCGCATGAACGGCGTGCCCGTGCTGGGCAGCGGCAAGGTGTTCCCGGTGGCCGAGGAGTCCATTGTGGTTGCACCGTTTGCGCTGCCCGCGCACTGGCCGCGCATCGTGGGCCTGGACTTCGGGTGGGACCACCCGGCCGCAGCCGCCTGGCTGGCGTGGGACCGCGACACCGATACCGTCTACGTGTACGACACCTTTCGCGTGCGAGAGACCAGTGTGGCCATGCAGGCCCCGCTGATCGCCGCGCGCGGCCGCTGGATGCCCGTGGCCTGGCCGCATGACGGCCTGCAGCACGACAAGGGCAGTGGCGAACAACTGGCCGGCCAGTACCGCACCCTGGGCGTGAACCTGCTGCCCGAGCGCGCCACGTTCGAGGACGGCAGCAACGGCCTGGAGGCCGGCATCAGCGATTTGCTTACGCGCATGCAGACGGGGCGCTTCAAGGTGTTCAGCACTTGCGGCGACTGGCTGGACGAGTGGCGGCTGTACCACCGCAAGGATGGGCTGATCGTGAAGGTGCGTGACGACCTGCAGAGCGCGACCCGGTATGGGGTGATGATGCTGCGGTTTGCGGTGGTGGAGCCGCGGGGGTCGACGTTGGCCGGGAGTGCTGGTGGGTATGGGGGGAGGAGAGGGGGGTATTGATGGTTGAGCGTACGCCGCCTGCTCGGACTGGACCCGTGCTGCTGTGGTGGGTGGGGGTCTTTTGCGCAGGCTGCAGCTGATGGAATTTCAGCGGACTGATGCTCTGGCGATGGCGTGTCTGTTTCAAGGGCGGAGGCCGGGATGTGCGCCCGGCGGCGCACCTACCTTCTTTTGCCTCGCCAAGAGGGTGTAGAAGAAATCTATTTCAACCGACCCAACAGCATCCGAGCCTGCGCAAGCCACACCCACGCAGCCGCATAGAACGGCTTGCGGTCGTGGTGCATCACAAGCCTGCGGTTGCGCTCCAGCCATGCATGGGTGCGCTCCACCACCCAGCGCTTCTTGGCGATGGGGGCGGGCTGCTCGTCGCTCCACAGCGGCTGCTGGGCATCGTCCCAGCGGTGGCGGGCACTGTGGCGCACGATGCGCACCTGTACGTGGTGCGCCTTCTCGATCTGCTGGGCGCATTGCCCGGCGTACGCGCTGTCGGCCCACAACGTCTTGAACGAGCCATCCGTGCGCTTGCACGCCTGTGCTACCGCTTGCGCGGCCGCGTCGCGGTCCTGCACGGCTGCACTGGTGATCACCACCGCAAGCAGCAGGCCCAGTGTGTCCACGACCAGATGGCGCTTGCGCCCCTGCACCTTCTTGCCTGCATCGAAGCCCAAGGTTCCACCCTGAGGGCTGCCCCGGTTGGACTGCGAGTCGATGATGGCCTCGCTGGGCTGCGCAGCGCGCTCCAGGCGTTGGCGCCATTGCTGGCGCAGACGCTCGTGCAGCGCTTCGAACTTGCCTTGGCGGGCCCAGTTGACGAAGGCCTTCTGCACGGACTGCCAGGGCGGATAGATCTGCACCGGCAGGTTGCGCCAGGACGAGCCGGTGCGCAGCACATAGCAGCAGGCATCGACAACGCTACGCCGCGAGTAGGTGGCCGGTCTGCCACGCGAGCCCGGTTGGGGCTCGAACAGGTCCTGCGCCAGCGCCCATTCGGCATCGGTCAGGGCACCGGCAATGGCGTTGCCGGATTGACTGGCGGGCCGATGCCGGGCGGTGTAGCCGTAGCGCGTGCCAGGCTGACCAGGCTGCGAGCGGGACAGCTGCGACTTGGGCCGCGCTCGCTGCAGGCCGGCAGCCTTCAGTGCTGCGCGCAGAGTCACCGTGCTGGGGGCGCTGCGGCCCATGTGATCGGCCCAGGCCAGCGCCAACTCGGGCAGCGTCGCCTGCGGATTGTCTCGGACCACCTCGCGCAAGGTGGTGTACTCGCCAGGGGGGATTACGGGTGGTCGGCCTGTCTTTGCCATTGCGCTGCTCCTGCTTGGTCAATGCGGCGCTATTATAATTTATTTCTTCTACATCCTCCAAAAGAAAGTAGGCAAAGAAAAGGCGACCTCGCTGCCCGTGTCCCCCTCGCCCGATGGGCGAGTGGGGCAGCCTGCGATGCTCGGTCCTGGGGTGACGCCGAAGAACTCCCTGCGCTGCCTCTGCGAGGCAGCTCCGGTCAAACAGCTTCGGCGAGCCAGATGACGATGCGCGTGTCCTTCGGCACGCGCTCACCCCAGGCCCTGCGCTTCTCGGCACGGTCAGAAGGGGGTGGGAGCGGGCTCCACTCGGGCCATTGCTTCGCTCGGCCTGTGGTCCTTCGCTGCGCTCGGCTCGCCAGAGCGCTCACCGAACACGTCGGCAGCGCGCAGCGCGTAACCGACACCCGGCGCAGCTGCGAAGCAGCAGCCGTGCGGTACCCGCTCCCCACCCCTGCTGGCTGCGCCGAGAAGCGCAGGGGCTGGGGTGGGTGCGTGTGCCGAAGGACACACGCACTTCGTGCTCTAGCTTGCCGATGCTGTCTGAGCGGAGTTCGAAGAACGCAGCGAGTTCATCGGCACCACCCCAGGCCCGAGCATCGCAGGTTGCCCCCGTTCGCCCGATAGGGCGAACGGGGGCCGCAGACTGGGGGCCGCCTTCTCTTTGGTGACTTTCTCTTGGCGGCCAAGAGAAAGTTACTGCGCCGCCGGGCGCACATCCCGGCCTCCGACCTCAGCAAAAGAACAGAAGCAACAACACGCACACTGCATCGAGCAACCAGACAGGTTGTCGCGATCCCCGGGGTTGCCGCCTGTTCGCCGCGCATCAATGTTCACGCCACATGAACACCACGAAAAAATGAACATCACCACATCCGCCACTGCCGAGCGGCATCACACCACCCGCAACCCCCTGCCACGCGGCTGCACCACCGGTCTGGCGCTGCGCTGACCCGGCACCGCAGCCCGCGTTGCCGACGGCACCACCCTCGCCTCCAGCCGAAACACCTGCACCGAATCCGCCACCGCCCCCGCAGTGCGCGTCAGCCCCTGCGCCGCAGCCGCCACCTGCTCCACCAGGGCCGCGTTTTCCTGGGTGATGGTGTCCAGCTGGCCCACGGCGGTGTTGACCTCGGAGATGCCGGCCAGTTGCTCCTGGCTGGCGTGGCTGATCTCGCCGACGACGGCGCTCACGCGGCGCACGCCCTCGACCACCTCGACCATGGTGGCCTGGGCCGCCTGGGTGCGCTGTTGGCCTTGCTCCACGCGGTGGGCCGACTGGTCGATCAACTGCTTGATCTCCCGGGCGGCTTCGGCGCTGCGGCCGGCCAGGCTGCGCACCTCGCTGGCCACCACGGCAAAGCCCCGGCCCTGTTCGCCGGCGCGGGCGGCCTCCACGGCGGCATTGAGCGCCAGGATGTTGGTCTGGAAGGCGATGGAGTCGATCACCTGCGTGATCTCGCCGATGCGGTCGGAGTCGCCCTGGATGTCGCGCATGGTCTGGCCCACACTGTCCACCGCCTCGCGGCTGCGGGTGGCGGCCGCGTTGGCCTGGCCTGCCAGGGCCGTAGCCTGGCGGGCCGCGTCGGCGCTCTGGCGCACGGTGCCGGTGATCTGCTCCATCGACGCCGCCGTCTGCTCCAGGCTGGCGGCCTGCGACTCGGTGCGTGCCGACAGGTCCAGGTTGCCCTGCGCGATCTCCTGCGCGCCCAGGCGCATGGATTCGCTTTCGTCGCGGGCATCGCGCACGATGGCGCACAGATTGAACGACAGCTGGCCCAGCGCCTGCTCCAGATCACCCAGTTCATCGTTGCGGCCCCGGCGCACGGTGGCCGTCAGGTCGCCGGCCGCGACCCGGTTGGCCGCCAGGGTCAGCGCCGCGATGGGCCCCACCAGCAGCCGCGCCAGGTACCACCAGGCCGCGCCGAACAGCGCCAGCTGCAGTGCCCCGCCGGCGGCACCGGGCAGCAGCATGCCGGTGGCCAGCGAGGCCGCCAGCAGCGCCAGCAGCAACAGCCCCAGCCGGGCCGCGAGGCCCAGCGTTGCCAGCCCGTGCGCCACGCGCCCCACCAGCGTGTGCCGCACCACGCGGCCCGAGCGCAGCCCGTGCACGCGCCGCCCGGCCTGCTTTTCTGCGCGCATGGTGGCGTACAGCTGCTCGGCCGCAGCGATCTGCGCGCGCGTGGCCTCGGTGCGCACCGACATGTAGCCCACGGGTCGGCCGTCCTGCAGCAGCGGCGTGGCGTTGGCCATCACCCAGTAGTGGTCGCCGTCCTTGCGCCGGTTCTTCACCGGGGCTGACCAGGGCCGGCCCGAGGCGATGGTGGCCCACATGTCGCGAAACGCCTCCTCGGGCATGTCGGGGTGGCGGATCATGTTGTGCGGCTGGCCCACGAGCTCATCGCGCGTGTAGCCGCTGACAGCCACGAAGGCCGCGTTGCAATGCGTGATGCGCCCCTGCGTGTCGGTGGTGGAGACAAGGGTCTGGCCCTTGGGGACAGCATATTCCTGTCCGGTGGTTGGCAGGTTCAGGCGCATGGTGGAAGACTCCGCTGGACAATGCAGACGATTGTCCGGATGCCACCGCAAGTGCGCCTTGACGAAGGTCAACGTTTGCTTGACGGGGCTCAATCTGGCGGGTTTGACCTTGGCCTTCGTTCTGTGGAGTTCGCCCTTGCCAGGGCGGGGCAGGGGCACATTGTGCAATGCGTGCGCAGGCATGGCGCCATGCCGCCAAGGGGGCAACCCTCTTGCCCTGGAAATCTCTCGGTTTCTATTCATTTATCTATTCATAAATCTATTCACCCGGACTAAGATACCTGCATGCCGACCTCCACCCGCCGCCACGCCGACCAGATTCATGACCTGCTGCGCAGCGGGCTGAAAACCGCGCGGGCATTGGCGGATACCCTGGGAACAAGCCAACCCACAGTGTCCCGGGCGCTGCAGGCGCTGGGGCCGGATGTGCTGCGTCTGGGTGCTTCACGATCTATTCAGTATGCGCTGCGCGATGCCTCGCGGGCGGACCTGGTGGCGCCGATCTACGGGGTGACTGCCGAAGGCCGGTTGCAGGGGCTGGGCACCCTGGTGCCGGTGTATCCCGAAGGCTTCGTGATGGCGCAGGCCGATGGTGCCGTGCAAGGGCACACGGATGGCCTGCCGTGGTGGCTTTTCGACATGCGGCCGCAGGGGTACCTGGGGCGGGCCTACAACCAGTGGCATGGGCCCGCGCTGGGGCTGCCAGAGCGGCTGGCCGACTGGAACGACTCGCACGTGATGCGCGCGCTGCTGCGTGAGGGGGGGGATCTGCCCGGCAACCTGCTGGTGGGCGATGCGGCGCAGCAGGCGTTCGTGAACGCGGGCGTGCCGATGCCGATTGCGCTGGCCGGCAAGGCGCGGGCCTATGCGGCGCTGGCGCTGGCCGCAGCGCGCGGTGAACAGGCGGGATCGTCTGCTGGGGGGGAGCAGCCCAAGTTCACGGCCTACGCGCAGTGCGGGGGCAGCGGCCGGGGGAGCGCTGCGGCGATGGCTGAGCCTGCCCACGTGATCGTCAAGTTCAGCGCTGCGGTGCAAAGCCCGGTGAGCGAGCGCTGGCGCGACCTGTTGCTGGCCGAGCATGTGGCGCTGCAGGTGCTGCGGGACCATGGCATCGCGGCGGCGCGCACGCAGGTCATCGACCATGGCGGGCAGCGGTTTCTGGAGGTGGAGCGTTTTGACCGGGTGGGCGCGCTGGGCCGGCGCGTGCTGCACTCGCTGACCTCCCTGGATGCGGAGTTCGTCGGCAACAGCGGGCGCTGGCCCGAGATGGTGGCGGCCCTGGCGCGCGAAGGCGTGGTGCAGCCCGAGGCGGTGGACGCCGCCAGCCTGCTGTGGGCCTTTGGCACTCTGATCGGCAACACCGACATGCACAGCGGCAACCTGTCGTTCATGGCCGAGCACGGCCGGCCGTACCAGCTGGCGCCGGCCTATGACATGACGCCCATGGCCTTTGCGCCCACGGCGGCGGGCGAGGTGCCGGTGCGCCCGCTGGCGCTGGTCATCGGCCCGCAGGTGCCGCCGCGCACTTGGCGACAGGCCCTGGCGCTGGCGCAGGATTTCGTGGGCCGACTCGCGGGCCTGGGCCGCAAGGTCGGCGCAAAGGGCGGTTTCAGCGAGGGCTTTGCTGCATGCATGGATGCGCTGTCGGCGCATGTGGCGCAGGCCGGGGAGCGGATCGGCCGGCTGGGCGCATAGGTGGGTGTGGGTGTATCTCGGGTGGCGCGGAAGAACCCGCTCATTGCGGCCCGTGTCCTGCTCGATAGCAAGCGTGCGCCTTGCTGCCGCTCCCACCGAGGCGCTGTTGTACTACCCGGGCTGCATCGGTCGGCAGGGTGTGATACCGCCGATGACATCCCGGGCGTTGTTGCCGTCCGCCGCGAGCGTTGAATGGGCTTTGCGTTGGTCTATCGCACCACGCCCGCGTCCTGTCCGAACAGCAGGCCGCGCGATGCCGCGTCGACCACCGGGGCCGTGTTGACCTCGTTGGCCTTCTGGTAGGCGCGCACTGTGGCCGGCCGCTCGCGTACGCGCTCGAACCATGTTTGCAGGTGCGGAAAATCCGACAGCACCTGGCGCTGGCGTTCGTGGGGCACGATCCACGGGTAGCACGCCATGTCGGCAATGGAATAACCGTCGCCTGCGATGAAGGTGCGCCCGTCACCCAGGTGCTTGTTCAGCACGCCGTACAGGCGCGAGGTCTCCTTCACGTAGCGCTCGATGGCATAGGGCAACGGCTCGGGCGCATATTGCACGAAATGGTGGTTCTGCCCGGCCATGGGCCCCAGGCCCCCCATCTGCCAATACAGCCATTGCAGCACCAGGTTGCGCCCGCGCAGGTCCTGCGGGATGAAGCGTTGCGTCTTGTCTGCCAGGTACTGCAGGATGGCGCCCGATTCGAACAGCGACAGTGGTGCCCCGCCGTCGGCCGGTGCATGGTCGACGATGGCCGGAATGCGGTTGTTCGGTGCGATGCGCAGGAACTCGGGCGCAAACTGCTCGCCACGGCCGATGTGGACCGGCACGATGCGGTAGGGCAGTGCGGCCTCCTCCAGAAACATGGTTACCTTGTGGCCGTTCGGTGTGGTCCAGTAGTGCAGGTCCAGCATGTCAGGCACCCGGTGCTGCGGACAGGCGGGCGTTCTGCGGAAACATGGCGCGCCGCGCTTCATCGTCGAGTTCGGTCTTGAAGGCATGCCGGGTTTTCAGCGCTTCGGCGCGCTGGGCAGCGGGCCGGGCGTTCACGGTGTCGAGCAGGCGCTTGACATGGGGCAGCTTGTCCCACGGGTCGGTGCCCAGCACATAGGGCACGGCGCGGGCCCAGCCCCAGACGGCCATGTCGACCAGCGTGTACTCCTCGCCCAGCATCCAGGTGCGGGTGGCCAGGCGCTCGTTGATGAGCGTCCAGTGCCGCCATGCCTCGAAGTCGTAGCGGTTGAGCGCATAGGTCTTGGGCTCGGGTGCCACGTGCCTGAAGTGCACCGACTGCCCCGAATAGGGCCCGATGCCGGTGGCCACGAACATCAGCCACGAGTGCATCGCAGCGCGCGCCGCTGGCGTGTTCTCGGGCAGGAAGAGGCCGGTCTTCTCCGCCAGGTACAGCAAAATGGCGTTGCTGTCGAAGACGACCGCGTCGCCATCGACCAGTGCGGGTGTCTTGCCATTGGGATTGATGGCAAGAAACGCCGGCGTGTGCTGCTCGCCACGGCGGGTGTCCACCGGCACCATCTCGTAGGGCAGGGCTGCCTCCTCCAGGAACAGGGCGACCTTGGCGGGGTTCGGTGATGGGTGGTAGTAGAGCTTGATCATGGGGATGTGTCTCAGGGGGTGGAAAGAACCTGCTCGCACAGGGCAGCGAAGCCATCGACGGTGTGGTCGTAGGCCATGTTGGGGTGGGGGTCGGGCGGGCCCGCCGGGCCCCACTCATCGGGGCGGGCGACGAAGGCAGTGCGCAGGCCTGCCGCATGCGCCGCGTTGAGGTCGAAGTTGTGGCAGGCCACCATCAGGATGCGCTCGGGGGCCAGGTTCAGCCAGCGCGCTGCCGTGGCGTAGGCTTCGCGGTGCGGCTTGTAGACGCCGATCATCTCGCACGAGACGATGGCGTCCCAGGTGAAGCCGTTGCGACGTGACACGTCGATGACCAGGGCCGTCGGCAGCATCGTGAACGAGACCACCGGCACGCGCGCACGCAGCGACGCCAGCGCCGGCGCAAAGTCGGGCCAGGCGCGCAGGCGGTGCCAGGCGCGCCACAGGTGCGTGCGGCCTGGCGCATCCAGTGCCGGGAGCCCGAAGGCCAGCACGGCCTCGTCCAGCGCCAGCAGGTGCACGTCGTCCATGTGGAACGCCGGCTGCACCTGGCCAACAATGCCCTGCATGGTGCTGCGCCGCCATGCATTGGCGAATGCGTGGCGGTCAAAGGCCAGCCCCTGCCAGGCAGGCACCCGGGCCAGTTCATCGACCAGCGATCCGTGCCAGTCCAGCACCGTGCCGCCCGTGTCGAAGGCTACTGCGTCGTATTGCATGGGAGGGCCTTGCTTGCTTGTTTGCTTGCTTGTTGGGGGGCGTCAGGAGGCTGCGGTGTACTCGCCACGGGCAGGGTAGTTTTTCGCCAGCGCGAAGTCCAGCGCATCGCGCAGCTCATCAAAGTGTGGCCGCGCAAACGGCATGGTCTGCACGGCACCGTAGTACAGCGTGCCGTCCGGGCGCACCAGGAACACGCCGGGTTCGGAGAACAGCGCCGGCTCCTGCACGCCAAGGGACGTCATGCCGCGCGAGGCGCTGATGTACAGCCCCCAGGCACGGGCCACCGCCAGCGGCAGGCTGTGGCCTACGCGCAGGCCGGGCGCGCGCAGCTTGTCCGCCATGGCCTGTGCGCGCTCGGCGGTGTCGCTGGACACCGCCACCACCTTCACCCCGCGCTGTTCAAACTCTGGCAGCAGACGGCTCAGCTCCAGCAGGTAGCGCAGGCATATCGGGCAGTGCAGACCCCGGTAGAAGACGACCAGGGTGAAATTCTGTGGTGCGTCTGCTGCGAGTGTGAAGTCGCCGTGGGCCAGCGTGGGCACGGACAGGGCGGGTACGGGTTGGCGTGGCATCAGCACAGTGAGGTCCTTGGCATTTCAAATCACATGGTCACTGTAGCAGCCAAAGTGAGACGTATGGAATCAATACGTCTCCGATAAGATACCATTCGTCTCATGTCTGATCGCCTCTCGACCCTGCTGGCCCGCTTTCAGCTGCACGCGCGCGTGGTGCACCGTGGGGCATTGCCGGGCGTGCTGGACCTGAGCGCAAGCCAGCGTGGCAGCCATCTGCACCTGCTTTGCGAGGGCCAGATGGAGATGGCAACGGCCGCAGGCGCGCGCCTGGTGGTGAGCGAGCCCAGCGTGCTGCTGCTGCCGCGCCCGCTGGGGCACCAACTGGTGCCGGCGCGGGGTGCTGTGCCTGAACTCGTCAGCGCGGCCATCGATTTCGGTCCGAGCGATGAAAACCCGCTGCTGCGCGGCCTGCCGGATGTGCTGCATGTGCCGCTGGCGCAACTGCAGGCGGGCGGGGCAGCGCTGGTGCTGGTGCAGCAGTCGCTGGTCGTCGAGGCGCAGGCGCAGCGCTGCGGACACCTGGCGGTGGTGGACCGGCTGGTCGAGGTGCTGGTGATCCAACTGCTGCGGCATGCGATGGCGCAGCGCCTGGTCGACGTCGGCGTGCTCGCCGGGCTGGCCGATGTGCGATTGGCGCGCGTGCTCAATGCCTTGCACGCCGAACCTGAACGCCCCTGGACGCTGGACACGATGGCGCTGCTGGCCGGCATGTCGCGCGCGCGTTTTGCCGCCCGGTTCGGCGCCACGCTGGGCACACCGCCCGCTGAATACCTGGGTACCTGGCGTATCGGGCTGGCGCGCTCGCTGCTGCGCCAGGGCATGTCGGTCAAGCAGGTCGCGCCCGAGGTCGGCTATGCCAATGCCAGCGCGCTCGCGCGTGCCTTCACGCAACGTCTGGGCCAATCCCCTACGGCGTGGCTGGTGCAGGAATCACGGGGGGCGGGCTGAGAATCTTTCGCCATGCCCGCCTTGCACGCTAAAACACCCCGGCCCGTCGGTGCAAATGCGTGCTTGCCATGGCCCAGCCATGTCTGTGCTTTGCGCCTGGATTCACGGCGTTTTGGCGCGCCCTGACCGGGATGGTGAACATGCCCAGGCACCCAGACTGCCACGCGCGGCCGGGGTCTGCCCATGCATTGGAACGAACCCGCATAGCGCCTGCCCACCCCATCGCTGGACCATCGGGCACCGCTGCAGGTGGCTGGCCAGCGCGTAGACGTCCTTCACGGCAGCCAGGGGGTCGGCAGCACCTGGGTATGGGCCTGCGCTCTTGAGAGGCCGGCGCCGCCCCGAGGCGCCCTTGTCCTACCCGAAGCCGCCTTGGGCTGCGGCATATTGCGCTGATGGCGAAAGACCACCACGACCAAGATGGCGCTGTTGACCCTGCTGCCGCTCTAGGAACGTGCGCGGCAGAAGGAGCATCGGCTGCAACGCCCGACAAACCGGTCTCGCCGGGTATCACCTCCGGCGCCCAGGGGGCCACCCTGGGCTTGTCGGTACTACCCAGCGATCCTGGGTTTTCGGACGTTTCGCTTCGATGCCTTCTGCCGCGCACGCTCCTAGCCCCTGTGGTGCCCGCAAGGCGGGCGGTTGCCCAACTCATGGCGGTGCTGCCATGCCTGGCGCTGCTGACCGCCTGCCAGGGCCATACGGACCTGGCCGCCAGCGGCTGCCTGCCGCTGCGCGTGCCGGCGCAGGTGGTGCTGGTGCAGGAGGCCGGGCTGTATGCGGTGGGCGGCGATGCCAAGGGCAAGACGCTGGTGCTGTCGCCGCATCCGCGCAATGCCGCCAACGACGATTTTCACGGCACACGGCTGGTGCGCACGCTGGCGCCGGGCACGCGGCTGGGCATTGACCGCCTGCAGCAGGCCTGGGGCTTCGACGTGGGCAAGGGGCGCATCAGCGCCTTTGGCGCGGTGGCCGGTGGCGAGCGCTTCGAGTACGGCTGGGGTGGTGGCACGGTGATAGGCCGCGCGCCTTGGGAGCCGGCCACGGTGCCCCATCTGCGCACGGTGGCGTGTGGCGATTGATCGCGCAGCCTGCCGGCCCGCACGCAACCCTCAACGAAGGAGCATTCCATGAAGACCATTCACCCCCACCTTCGCTCTGGCGTGCTCACTGCAGCGCTGCTGCTCGCCGCCGGTACCCCGGCCCTGGCCCAGACCACCGTGCTGTACAGCGCGCGCCCCGCCATCGGCCTTAGCGTGAGCGACAAGATGGCGGCGCGGCAGGCGCCGGTGGAGTTCACCGTCACCATGCCCGGCGGCCAGACGACCACCGCCACGGCCCAGCCCCAGGGCGGCGGCGAGCGGGCCGGCACCGTGCACTACCCCAGCGACTTCGGCAATGCCGGCACGCGTGTAGGTGACTACACCTGGGCCGCCCGGGTGGGCGGCAAGGTGGTGCAGACGGGGCGGTTTGCCTACCGACCGGCACAGGGTGGGCAACTGCTGTTCGTGCCTGGGTAGGCGTTCGTCGAATACGTCCTACGTAGTCGATAACATGGTGTGGAATATCATGCGCCATGAAACAAAATGTTAGCGAAGCTTGCGTCCTGGCGCGCCCGGGCGTGCCGCGCACTGGCTGCGTTGCGGCCCTGTTTCCCGTGCCGGGCACGGCATTTTGCGCAGGTGCCGGGTCATGAGGCTGGTCAGCACCCATCGAAGGGCCCTGCATGCGCTGGGGGTGACGCTGCTGGAGCTGCTGATCACGGTCACGCTGATCGGGCTGCTTTCGGCAGTGGCCATGCCCAGCTACAAGGCGTACATCGAACGCGCCAAGGTCGCCGCTGCCAAAAAAGACATTCTGGAAATCAGCGCCATGCTGGACCGGTACGTCAACTTCAAGCACGTGTTCCCGGCAAGCCTGGCCGATCTGCCCTTTACCCGGCTGGACCCCTGGGGCAACCCCTATCGCTACCTGTCGATGGACGGCGCCACTGTCGGCCAAAAGCGCAAGGACAAGTCGCTGCACCCGCTCAACAGCGACTATGACCTGTACAGCATGGGGCCTGATGGCGCGAGCCAGACGCCGTTGACCGCCAAGGCCAGCCGCGATGACATCATCCGCGCCAACAACGGGAGCTTCATCGGCGTCGCCGAGGATTATTGAATGCGCCTGAGTCCGGCCCATGCCATCCTGCACAGCCGTGTCGGGCGCCAGCTGCTGGCCACGTTCTTCGTGCTGGTGGCGGTGCCGGTGGGGGCCCTGTCGCTGCTGGCCTACCAGCTCACGGAGTACGTCGTGCAGCAGTCTGCAGCGCAGCTCAGTGGCGAGCTGGCCAAGGCCGTGGGCATCAACCTCATCGACCGGCTGCGCGCCGCAGAAAGCCTGCTGCATGTGCACGGGCTGCCCTCCGGCCAGGGCCCCGGGCCCGTGCCGCTGGACCAGCGGCTCGAGAGCGTCTTTGCCAGTGTGGACCGGCTTTTCCCGTCGGAGCTTGCGCCGATGCCGCAGGGCCGCAGCACCTTGCGCGTGGTAGGCGCCCCACAGCCCGGGGTGGCGCCCACCGTGGAATTGATCGTGCCCTTTGCAGGCGCCGTGGTGCGCGGCCGGTTCACCGCCGACTACCTGTGGGAGAACGCGCAGTCGGGCACGCATCGCATCTGCTTTTCGGGCCCGCAGTTGTCTGCACCCTTCTGCCAGGGGGTAGATGGGCAGGCCGCCAACGAGGTGCGCACGCAGCGCGAGATCTTCTTCACGCCCTATTTCGATGCGCCGGCCTGGACCATCACCACCACCCTGCAGCCGGACGTGCGGCGCTACCTGCCCATTGGCGTGGCGGCCTTGGTGGGCAACGTGGCCGCCATTGCATTTTTGCTCGCACTGGTGAGCAGCTCGGTGGTGCTGCGCAGGCTGACCCGCCCGCTGGATGCGCTCACCTCGGGCACGCGCGCCGTGCTGGGGGGCGATTTCACGCGCCGGGTGCAGATCGCCGGCAGGCGCAATGAATTCACCGACCTGGCCGACTCCTTCAATGCCATGACCGAAGAGGTGGGGCGCGACCTTGCGCTGGTGCGCGTACTCGCGCAGATGGACCAGGCCATCATCGGGCAGCGCCCGTTTGCCGAGGTGGTGCGCCTGATGCTCGCGCACCTGAACGCTCAGGCGGGTGGTGCGCCGGTGGGCGTGGTGCAGTGGCCAGCCGGCGCGCCCCGGCCGCTGGTGCTGTCCCTGGCGGCCGATGGAACGCTGGCGCAGCGCGAGACAGGTGCGCCGCGCGACGCGGGCCTGCCGCAGGCAGGGGAGGGGGCCGACCCGGCGGGGGGTGAAGGGCCCTGGCACGACCTGCCCGTTGCGCACACCGGCACCCGGCGGGTGTGGCTGCGCCTGGCGCGCCTGCCGGCACCCGAGGGGCGCGCCGGGCGCGAGCTGGCCGCACTGGGCCAGCGGCTCGCCGTGGCCCTGCACGCCGAGCAGCACGAGCAGCAACTGCGTGAACGCGCCACGCGCGACAGCCTGACGGGCCTGCTCAACCGCTTCGGGCTGGTCGAGGCCGTTGACCAACTGGTGCAGGCGCAAGCCGCAACGCCCTTTGCTGTGGTGTACATGGACCTCGACGGCTTCAAGGAAATCAACGATGCCTATGGGCACGACGTGGGGGACTGCGTGCTGCGCGAGGTGGCGGCCCGCCTGCGCAACTGCATAGGCCCTCGCGCACTGGCCATGGCCCGCCCGGGGGGCGACGAGTTCGTCTTCGTGCTGCCCGCAGACGCACAGGCGGCGTTGCGCGCCGACATCGAATCGGTCATGCAGGCCGTGCGCGTGCCGTACAGCGTGCCCCCGCGCCTGCTGCCCCTGGCGGCCAGCCTGGGCATGGCGCACTACCCCGCGCATGGCGCCTCGCAGGACGAACTGCTCAAGCACGCCGACCTGGCCATGTACACCGCCAAGGGCGCGGGCCGCAATGTGCTGGTGGAGTTCGAGCCCGCGCTGGCCGCAGAGCAGGCCGGGCGGCTGGCGCTGCGCCACGACCTGCGCCACGCGCTGGCCGGGCAGCAGATGTTCGTGGTGTTCCAGCCGCGCGTGCGCGCACAGGGCCGCCAGGTCGCCTCGGTCGAGGCACTGCTGCGCTGGCGCCACCCCGACAAGGGGCTGGTCTCGCCCGACACCTTCATTGCGCTGGCCGAAGAGTCCGGCTTCATCATCGAGCTGGGCCTGTGGGTGCTGCGCCAGGCGCTACAGCAGTTTGCGCTGTGGCGTGCCGACCCGCTGGTGCCCGTGCGGCATCTGTCGGTCAACCTCTCGCCCGTGCAACTGGCCGACCCGGCGTTTCCCGCAGCGCTGCACGCGCTGCTGCAGGAGTTCGGCATCCGCCCCGGCGAGCTGGAGCTGGAGATCACCGAAGGCGCGCTGATCCAGGACGTGGATGCCGCCGTCACGCGCCTGGCGGCGCTGCGCGCCCACGGCGTGGCGATTGCGCTGGACGACTTCGGCGTGGGCTACTCGGCCATGCGCTACCTCAACCGCCTGCCGTTCGATACGCTCAAGATCGACAAGAGCTTTGTGTTTGCCTTTGGCGTCGAGCGCCCCGCGCTGGCCATTGCCACCGCCATCGTGGCCCTGGCCAAGGCGCTGGACAAGCGCGTGGTGGCCGAGGGGGTGGAGACGCCCATGCAGGCCGACCTGCTGCAGGGCCTGGGCGTGAACGAGCTGCAGGGCTACCTGTACGGTAAGCCGCAGACGGCTGCAGAACTCGCCAGGCTGTGGCGCAGCGTTGAGGGCACAGAAAGACCTTCTGGCGGCCCATAGCCTTGCGCCATGCGGGCAGCGGTATTGTGACCTTGAAGTTATTATTCATACCGATTGGTCGCAGATCGGCGCAGAACAAGGGCACCAAGCAACAGGGATCTGCTCGACCAATGCTTCTCTTGCTGCGGCCCATTGCGGGTTGCGTTGGCGCCGGGCGCATCCACCGGTGGTGAATTTCATGGACCCGATCCCCAGGAACAACCTATGTGGACAATGAGAAGAGCCAGCGACAAGGGCTCGAAAGAGGCAGCTGAATCGGTGCGCTGGCTTCGCCGGATGGCGGTGCTGAGCGTGGCGGTGCCCCTGGTGATCTATGCCATCTTCGGGGTCGTCGGGTTTCTGCGGGCCACGGACGAAACCGACGCCCGGGTGTCCCGGTCCCTTCGCGTTGCGCACGAGCATGCCTCCAAGGTGATGGCCACGTCCGAGGCGGTCGCTGAAAAGGCCTTCTCCCTGGTCAACGGCAAGAACCCGCAGGATTTGCACAGCATCGAGGCCTTCCTGCACGAAGAGCTGCGCAAGCGCAGCGTGGACCAGCCCCAGATCCAGTCCATCCTCATCCTGGATGCGCAAGGCCGGCCGATAGCCAGCAGCCGCCTGTTTCCATTCCCTCGGGTCGATCTGTCCGACGGCGAGTATTTTCAGCACCACCTGCAGGGCCGCACGGGGCCCCATCTGTCCAGGCCCATCGTGACCCGCACGTCCAACGAGCGGGTGCTGAATGTCAGTGTCCCCTTCGAGGATGACGCCGGCAAGTTTGGCGGGGTCATCAACGTGGCCTTGCTCACGTCCTACTTCCACGATTTCTATGGCGACCTGGTGGCTGACGAGCCCAACCTGGCGGTCACCCTTTTTCGCGACGATGGCGCCGTCTATACGCGCTGGCCCCACAGCGCCGCAACGCCCGTCACGCTGCAGCCCGATTCGCCGGTGATGCAGCGGCTGACTGCCGGCGATGAGGTGGGGCGCTTGCAAGGCATCTCGACGGTCGATCGCAAGGAGCGGGTCATTGCCTTTCGCAAGGTCGGCGCATACCCCTTGTACGTGGCCACGGCGATGCGCCTGAATGTGCCGCTGCGCGAGCTGTTCCAACAGCTTGCGCTGCTGTTCGCCATGGGGGCGCTGCCGGTGGCCGCGCTGGTCGTCACGGCGAGGACGGCGCTGCAAAGCGCCCTTGCTGCGCACAACACACTGCAGGACCTGGAGCGCGAAACCGAAAGCCGCCAGCGTGCCGAAGAGGCGCTGCGCCAGGCGCAAAAGCTCGAGGCGCTGGGCCGGCTGACCGGTGGCGTGGCGCACGACTTCAACAACGCGCTGATGGTGATCAGCAACAACCTGCACCTGCTCAAGCGCACGGCGCCAGAGTCGGGCCTGCGGCAGATCGAATCCATTGCCCGGGCCGTGAAGTCGGCCACCAACCTCACCCGCCAGTTGCTGGCCTTCTCACGGCGCCAGCCCCTGGTGGCCGAGTACGTGCAGCTGCAGCACAAGCTCCCGGCCATCCAGGATCTGCTGGTCCCGGTAATGGGCAGCCGCGTGCAGCTGGATGTGCAGGTGGACCCTTCGACCGCGCCCGTGTTTCTGGACATGAGCGAGCTGGAGCTGGCGCTGCTCAACCTGGGCATCAATGCGCGCGACGCGATGCCCACGGGCGGTGCCCTGTCCATCCACGTGCGCAATGCCGGGCGCCAGCGGGGCGGGGCGCAGGACAACGACACCGAGATGGTCGTCATCGAAGTGTCCGACACGGGCAGTGGCATTGCGCAGGACGATCTGGACAAGGTGTTTGAACCCTTCTTCACCACCAAGCCGGTGGGCGAGGGCACGGGCCTGGGCCTGAGCCAGGTGTATGGCTTTTGCCAGGGGGTGGGCGGCTATGCGCAAATCGCCAGCGAGCTGGGCAAGGGCACCACGGTCAGCCTGTACCTGCCCAGCACGGCCCCCAGGGCACCCGGGGACGAGCCCGCCGCAGACACCACGTTCAAGCCCCTGGGCATGCGCCTGCTGGTGGTGGAAGACAACGACGAGGTGGCCGAGTCGCTGGTGCCCCTGCTGCAGTCGCTGGGCTGCACCGTCACCCGGGTGGACCGAGCCGACAAGGCCATCTACCTGCTCGATGAAGGCCAGCGGCCCGACCTGGTGCTGACCGATGTGATGATGCCCGGCGAGCTCAACGGCGAAGGCCTGGCCAGGCACATCCGCGAGAAGTGGCCTGCGCAGCGGGTGCTGCTGATGACCGGGTACGCCGAGCAACTGGCGCGCATCTCGCAACTGGGCTTTGATGTGCTGCCCAAACCCTGCACGCCGCAGATGCTGCATGCCGCCATCGGCAAGGCGGGGGGGTAGCGGCGAGCGGCCGCATCAGCGCGGCCCGGTTCGAGGATCAGGTCTTCGCTGCCTCACCGTGCAGCCAGGACAGAAACGCCTCCACTGCCGGGCGTTTCGCATGGCGTTCCGGGTACACGGCGAAGTGGGCTTTCACCCGCACGGCCTGGTCCATGCCGAATGGCGCCTTGAGCCGGCCATCGGCGAGGTGTCCGCCAGCGTTGATTGCGCTCTCCAGTGCGACGCCGAGACCTTGCGTGGCAGCGTCCAGTGACATCTGGGCCCGATCAAAACGCAGGGAAAACCTGTCGGGCGCTCGCAGCTTCGTGAAGCGGCCGAACCAGTCGGACCACTGCACGATGCTGACATTGCTCTGGATCAGGGGCAGGTCCAGCAACTGCTCCGCCCGCCGCAGTCTGTGCTCCTTGATGAAAGCCGGGCTGGCCAGGGGCACGATGGACTCCTCGAACAGCGGCTCCACCACCAGATCGCCCCATTGCGGTACGCCGTAGCGTATGTCGATATCGGCCTGGCCCAGCGCGAAATCGCTGGGTGTATGGGCGGCCGAAAGGTTCAGTGATATCTCCGGGTAGGCCTGGGCAAAATGCTGCAGGCGCGGCATGAGCCACAGGCTGGCGATGCTCGGTGCCGAGTGCACATACAGGCTGTTGCGGATGCCATGGCGCAAGTCATCCGTGGCGGTGGCGATGGCGTTCAGCGCCGCCCCCACATGCAGCAGGTAGTGCTCTCCCGCAGGGCTCAGGCGCACGCCGTGGGCGCTGCGTTCGAAAAGCCGAACGTCCAGCTGCGCTTCCAGCCTGGAAATCTGGTGGCTGATGGCCGAAGCCGTCAGATGCAGTTCGGCTGCAGCCAGCGCAAAGCTGCGCCGGCGTGCGACGGCTTCAAAGGCCTGCAGGTTGGCAATCGGCGGCAAGGTGGGCATGGGGTGAACCCTGACGTTGGGTGAAGGATTGTCATCTTACGCTGATGATTAATCGCTTGTCATCATCTTCGGCGGCTTTGAGAATCGGCTCCCAGAACAGGAGACAAAGCCGCGCAGGCCACCCCCAACGGGGTCGGCCAACGTCTCCTGATAGTTCAAACCCAAGGAGACAAGACACATGCTGCTCAAGGACCAGATCGTCATCATTACCGGTGGAGCCGGCGCCAATGGCCTCGGCTTCGCCACCGCCCGCCTGATGGCGGCGCAAGGGGCCAAGGTCGCGATCCTCGACCTCGAAGGCGCAGACCCTGCGGGTGCCGCCGCCCGGCTCGGCGAAGGCCATATTGGCTTGGTGGCCGACGTGACGGACAAGGCCTCATGTGATGCGGCCACAGCCAGGGTAAAGGCACATTTCGGCCGCATCGACGCGCTGGTCAACAACGCAGGCATCACCCAGCCCATCAAGACGCTGGAGATCACCGGGCCCGATTACGACCGCATTCTGGATGTGAGCCTGCGCGGAACGCTCCACATGTCCCAGGCCGTCCTGCCCTCCATGTGCGCGCAAAAGAGCGGCTCCGTCATCTGCATCTCTTCGGTATCCGCGCAGCGCGGCGGCGGCATTCTGGGCGGGCCGCACTATTCGGCTGCCAAGGCGGGCGTGCTGGGGCTGGCCAGGGCCATGGCCCGCGAGTTCGGTCCACAGAACATCCGTGTCAACTGCATCGCCCCGGGTCTCATCGGCACGGACATCATCAAAGGCAAGCTCACCGAAGCAAAGAAGGCCGAAATCGCCGAGACCATTCCGCTGGCGCGCCTGGGCCGCGCCGAAGACGTCGCCGGCGCCTGCGTGTTTCTGGCAAGCCCACTCTCGGCGTACTGCACCGGCATCACACTGGACGTGAACGGCGGCATGCTGATCCATTGAACGCAACAAAAAATCAACTGAACAGGAGACAAAAACCATGCAACGCAAAACCTTCACTCGCACATTGTTCGCGGCAGCGGCGCTGGCTGCCGCACTGCCCGGTCTCGCGCAGGCGCAGCCCTTGAAGCTCACTCTGGGGCACGGCGCCGCGCCCGGAAACCCGCGCCATGAGGCCGCCGTGAAGTTCGCCGAAACCGTCAAGGCCAGGACTGCTGGCCGCATCGAGGTGCAGGTGGCGCCATCGGCCCAACTGGGCGACGATGCCGCCATGGTGACTGCCGTGCGCACGGGTGCGCTGGACATGTCGGCCAACTCCCAGGGCGCCGTGTCGGTTGCCGTGCCCGAGTACGCAGCCTTCGGCATGCCTTTCATGTTCTCCACACCGGCTCAGGCCTTCAAGCTGCTGGACGGCCCGTTGGGCCAGGAGCTGGCGCAGAGGTCGGCCGAGAAGGGCATGGTGGTGCTGGGTTACTGGGACAACGG
Source organism: Acidovorax sp. LjRoot118 (assembly GCF_964253575.1). Taxonomy (NCBI): domain Bacteria; kingdom Pseudomonadati; phylum Pseudomonadota; class Betaproteobacteria; order Burkholderiales; family Comamonadaceae; genus Acidovorax; species Acidovorax sp. LjRoot118. The sequence continues at coordinate 3,435,693 of NZ_CAXURB020000001.1, read as the reverse complement.
CATCCGCCACATGACCAACAGCAAGCGTCCGATCACGAAGGTGGAGGACATGAAGGGCCTGAAGATGCGCACCCCGCCCGATGCGGTGCTGGTGGACATCATGCAGGCGCTTGGCGCAGAAGCCCAGCAGATCAAGTTCGCAGAGCTGTACGTGGCGCTGCAGCAGGGCGTGGTCGACGGCCAGGAAAACCCTCTGGTCAACATCCATGCCAGCAAACTGTACGAAGTGCAAAAGCACCTGGCGCTGACCAGCCACATGTTCCAGATGACGCCTTTCGTCATGAGCAAGCGCACCTGGGACCGCCTTTCCGAAGCCGACCGCAAGGCGGTGACCGAGGCTGCGGCCGAAGCCACCGCGCTGCAGCGCAAGATGTCGCAGGACTCGGACGACAAGCTGCTCGACGAACTCAAGGCCAAGGGTGTGCAGGTGACCACGGTGGACAAGGCGGCTTTTGCCAAAGCCACCGCAGCGGTGGATGCCAAATGGCTTGCCACGCCGATCGGCCCCTACCTCAAGAAGGTCATCGCCGCTGCGCGTTGATTGATCGTTCTGGCGCTGTGCCAGGCATTTCCCAAAGCTGCTGTGTGGGCGACGCCCGCGCGGCCAAAGGAGTCTCCCGATGAACTTCATCGAATGGGCCGTCGTGGGCGTGTGCCGCCTGTTGCTGTGGATCAGCACGGCGGTCATTTTCGCCATCCTGGTGGTCAATACCGTGCTGCGCTATGCCACCGGCAGCAGTTTGCAGTGGGCCAACGAAATGCCCGAGCTGCTGTTCCCCTGGCTGGTCATGTCAGGCGTGGTACTGGCGGCGGCGCATGGGGCCCACATCACCACCAGTTTCCTGATGGACGCGGTTTCGCCCGCCCTGCGCCGCTGGACGGCCATCGGCACCTGGCTGGTGGTCGCCGTGCTCTACGCCACGCTCGCCCGGGCCACCTACCAGATGCTGGAGATCGTGCACGACGAGAAGTCGCCCATCCTGCAGGTGCCCGGCTCGCTGACCTATGGCTGCGTCATGGCCGGGCTGGCGATGCTGGGCCTGCTGGCGCTGAAGTCGGCCTGGAACGCCTGGACCACCTCGCCGGTGCAAGCGGCCTCTGGCGAAGCACCCGCCGTGCGCCAGGCGCATTGGTAATGCGCGGCGCACACGAAGGAACACCATGAGCGCACTCATTCTCTTTGTCTTTTTGGGGGCCGCCGTGCTGGCCGTGCCCATCGCCCACGCGCTGCTGGTAGCGGCCATGGCCGCGGCGGCCACTTCCGACCGCATACCGCTGGACCTGCTGGTGCAGCAGATGGTGGCGCAGGTGCAGAGCTTTCCGCTGATCGCGATTCCCTTCTTCATGCTCACCGGCTCGCTCATGATGGGCGGGCGCCTGGGGACTGCCCTGGTGGGGGTGCTGAGCACGCTGATCGGCCGCTTTCACGGCGGGCCCGCGCAGGTGGGCGTGCTCTCGTCCACCCTGTTCGGCGGTGTGTCGGGTTCGGCGGTGGCCGACGCCTCGGCCATCGGCTCGCTGCTGATCCCCTGGCACAAGCGCCTGGGATATCCGCCTGCCTTCTCGGCCGCCACGCTGGCCGCTGCCGCGACCATCGACATCCTGATCCCTCCCTCGATCCCGATGATCCTGTTCGCACTGACGGCGAACGCCTCCATCGCGGCGCTGTTCGTCGCTGGCATCCTGCCGGGCATGCTGATGTGCGGTGGCTTCATGTTCATGTGCTGGTTCGTTGGCCGTAGGCGCAATTTCCCGCGCGACCTCACGCCCATCGACTGGAGTGTGTTCCGCACACACCTGCTGTATGCCTCGCCCGCGCTGCTGCTGCCGGTGCTGATCGTGCTGTTCCTGCGCTTTGGCATCGCCACGCCGACCGAGGTGGCCGTGCTGTCCACGCTCTACGCGGCCGTTGTTTCGGTCGTGGTCTACCGCGACCTGTCGTTCAAGCGCCTGAACGATGCCGTGGTGTCTGCAGGCTTGGCAACAGGGGTGGTTCTTTTGGTCATCATGGCCTCTGCCGCCATCGGCTGGTTGCTGACCTACGACCAGATGCCCAGTGGTGTTGCCGGCTGGATCCAGCAGAACGTGAGCCAAGGCTGGCTCGTGATCCTGATCATGAACCTGCTGATGCTGTTCATCGGCATGTTCATCGACCTGCCTGCCGCTGTGTTGCTGTTGACCCCCGTGTTCCTGCCGTTGGCCCAGAGCATTGGCATGGACCCGGTGCAACTGGGGATCATGATGGTGGTGAACCTGGCCATTGGGCTCTACACCCCCCCGGTGGGCACCACACTGTTCATCACCAGCGCACTTGCCAACGTCAAGGTGGGCCAGACGGTGCGCGAGCTGGGGCCGTTCTACCTGGTGGCCTTCCTGGTGCTCGCACTGGTGTCTTACGTGCCGGCGTCGATCCTTCGCTGACCGCTTTTCTTTCGCTTTCACACAGGAGATTTCCATGACTTTCGCCGCAGACAGACTGCTGGCGCTGGCCGGGTGCGCCCATCGCATCCGCCGCTACGCCGTTCGCATGGGTGAGGTCCAGGGCCAGGGCTATATCGGTCAGGCGCTGGGTTGGGCCGACGTGCTCGCCGTGGCCTACGGCCACGCGCTCCACCTGCAGCCCCACAACCCCGAATGGGAAGGCCGCGACCGCTTTCTGCTTTCGCACGGCCACTACGCCATTGCGCACTACGCTGCGTTGATCGAAGCCGGCGTGATTCCCCACGAGGAATTGGAGACCTACGGCAGCGACGACAGCCGCCTGCCCATGAGCGGCATGGCCACTTACACGCCGGGCATGGAGATCTCGGGTGGCTCGCTGGGCCAGGGCCTGGTGATTGGCGTGGGCATGGCCTTGGGCCTGAAACACAAGAACAACCCGGCATTTGTCTACAACTCCATGAGCGATGGAGAGCTGGACGAAGGCTCGACCTGGGAAGCCGCCATGTCGGCTGCGCACCACCAGCTGGACAACCTGATCTGCCTGGTGGACATCAACAACCAGCAGGCAGACGGCCCGAGCGGCAAGGTTCTCGGCTTTGAGCCGCTGGCCGACAAATGGGCAGCCTTTGGCTGGCATGTGCAGCGTGTTGATGGCAATGACCTGCCCGCCGTGCTCACCGCTTTCGACGCCGCGCGCAGCCTGGCGGAACCCAGGCCCCGCGTGATCCTGTTCGACACGCTGATGGGCAAGGGGGTGCCGTTTCTCGAAACGCGCGACAAGAACCACTTCATCCGCGTGGACCCGCCCGAGTGGCAGCAGGCCCTCGCCATCCTCGACCAGACCGCCCCCGAAGGAGCCGCCGCATGAACGCCGTTGCCGACAAGAAACCGCGCCTGACCACCTCTGCCATGATCGCGTCCATCGCGAGCGAGGGCCAGCGCACCAAGGCTGCACCCTTTGGCAAGGCCCTCGTCGAGCTGGCCGCCAGCCGCCCCGAGATCGTGGGAATGACCGCCGATCTGGCCAAGTACACCGACCTGCACCTGTTTGCCCAGGCCTATCCCGAGCGCTTTTACCAGATGGGCATGGCCGAGCAGTTGCTCATGGGCGCCGCGGGCGGCATGGCCAAGGAAGGGCTGATTCCGTTTGCCACCACCTACGCGGTGTTCGGCACGCGCCGGGCGTATGACTTCATCCACCAGGTCATCGCCGAGGAAAGCCTGAACGTGAAGATGTGCTGCGCGCTGCCGGGGCTGACCACGGGCTATGGCCCCAGCCACCAGGCCACCGAAGACCTGGCCATGATGCGGGGCATCCCCGGGCTGACCATCATTGACCCCTGCGACGCACTCGACATCGAACAGGCTGTGCCCCAGATGGCCGCGCACGATGGCCCGGTCTACATGCGCCTGCTGCGCGGCAACGTACCGCTGGTGCTGGACGAGTACGACTACCGCTTCGAGATGGGCAAGGCCAAGCGCCTGGTGGATGGCGACGAGGTGCTCATCATCTCCAGCGGCTTCATGACCATGCGGGCCCTGGAAGTGGCGCAGGCGCTCAAGGCAGACAACGTGGGGGTGGCCGTGCTGCACTGCCCCACCATCAAGCCCCTTGACGAAGAGACCATCCTGGCCGAAGTGCAGCGCAAGCCACGCCTGGTGGTAGTGGCCGAGAACCACTCGGTGGTCGGTGGCCTGGGCGAAGCGGTGGCCAGCAGTCTGTTGCAGAACAGCGTGCAGCCAGCGCGATTTCGCCTTGCGGGCTTGCCAGACGCCTTCCTCGATGCGGGTGCCCTGCCGACCTTGCATGAGCGCTACGGCATCAGCACTGCGGCGCTGTCGTCGCGCATCAAGGGCTGGTTGGGCTAGGCTGCTTTTGCATGGCCCCGGCCCGGCAAGGGGCGAGCGTGGTTCGCTCGCAACAAGGAACCGCTCGCGGCGCAGCGCCAGCAGCCCCATTGGTCCCTGGAGAAGCTGCCGCGTGGCGCTGCGTCGATAATGGGATGGCCGCACCTTCCCCCTTGCTGAATTTCCTTGCCGCATTCCATCGACCTTTCTGACGCCAGGCTCCGGCGTTTTGCGATTCACCTGGTGTGTGGCAACCTTGCCATCATCGGGCTGCTGCTCGTGGCGGGGTGGGTCGGGCTCAAGACCAGCCTGCATGCCGATGAGGCCCGGGCCGCCGAGGTTGCGCAAAACATGGCCGCAGGCCTGGCTGCGGAGATCGCCGGTGAACTCAGGCTGGTCGACAACGCGCTGTCCAGCGCTACGTCCGCTTACCGGGCCGGGTTGGCCGATGAAGCCGGGCCCCTGGCCATCGAGAAGGTGCTGCGCCACCAGGAAAAGCTTCTGCCCGAGGTGGACGCCATTCGCATTGCCGGACCTGACGGCATGGTGCGCGCAGGGCTTGCCCAGGGCGCTGCGCCAGTGGGCATTGCCGACCGTGGCTATTTCGAAGCCGCACGCCTCACCGATGGTCTGAGCGTTTCCGAGCCCCTTCTGGGCCGGATCACCAAGAAGTGGGGAATCGTTCTTGCAAGGCGCATCGAGAACCGGGATGGAAGTTTTGGCGGCGTGGCGTACGCCAACCTGTCCAGTGAGCATTTCGCGCGCAGCTTCAGCCGGTTGAAGCTGGGCAAGTCGGGCGCCATTTCGCTGCGCTCGAAGGACCTGCGGCTGATTGCGCGCTTCGTGCCCGACGAGCCCATCGGCGACAGGAACCTCGGCTCCGCCAGCGTGTCCAGCGAACTCAGGGACGCCCTCCAGCGCAACCCTGCACAAGGCTGGTACCGCACGCCCACGGCGCTCGACGGCATCGAGCGGGTGACCGCCTACCACCGGGTTCCCGGGTTCGAACTGACGGTTCTGGCGGGTTTGGCCCCCAGTGACTTCCTGGCGCCCTGGCGGCGCGATGTGCAGATCGTCGCAGCGCTGCTGCTGCTGGCCGGCGTGTCCATGGTGGGGGCATCTTTCGGCCTGTATGTCCAGCGCCAGCGCCACGTGCTGGCCGAACGGCGCATCGCCGGTCTGCTCCAGCAACAGCAGCTGATGCTGGACAACGAGCTGATTGGCATGGTGCGCACCAAGAGCCGCACCACGGTCTGGTCGAACAAGGCGTTCAAGGCGATCTTTGGGTACGGTCCCGAGGAACTGGATGGGGAGCCTTCGCGCCTGCTCTATCTGGACGACGAGTCTTACGAACGGGTCGGGGCGCAAGGCTACGAGCACCTTCGCGACAACCGCCGGTTCCGCACCCAGCTCAAGATGCGGCGCAAGGACGGCAGCCCCGTCTGGATCGATCTGAGCGGCACGCCCGTCTCGGGCGACGAATCGCTGTGGATGTTTGTCGACATCACCGCCATGAAGGGGCGGGAGGACCAGTTGGCGCAACTGGCCCTGCACGACGCACTCACCGGCCTGGCCAATCGCACGCAATTTGCCGAGCGCCTGCGCACGGCGCTCGAGCAACTGGGCGTGGCATCGAGCCTGGTGGCCGTGTGCTACATCGACCTCGATGGCTTCAAGGCTGTGAACGACGCGCTGGGGCACGCCGCGGGCGACCAGGTGCTGGTGGAGACCGCCAGGCGCCTGCTGGCCTGTGTGCGCAGCCAGGACACCGTGACGCGCCTGGGGGGCGATGAATTCGCCATTGCGCTCACCAACGTGCAAGACCGGGGCCAGGTGGAGACCGTGCTGAACCGGGTGCTGGAGCGGCTCAGGCAGCCCATTGTGCTGGCCGGGGGCGAAGCCCGCATCCGCGCCAGCATCGGCGTGGCCTATGCGCCAGACCATGGCACCGAGCCGCAACTGCTCATGCGCCTGGCCGATGAAGCCCTGTACGAGGCCAAGCGCGCCGGCAAGGACTGCTACAAGGTAGCATCCCCGGCGCCATTGCCTCTGAATGCATAGGCACTGGTGAGCAGGCTTCAGGTCTGAGGGCAGGCACGCGCGCACGCTGGCCGCCGCGAGGCTCGGGCAGGCTTCTTACGGCGGGGCACAGGCCACCGTGTCGGCCCTGGCATGTTTTCTGACACAGGCGCCGCCCGCTCAGCGGCAGGGGGTGGGCCTTACACGAGAGGGCACAGCAGCAAACCCAGAAGAGTTTTTTTGTCGGTCGCTCTGGGCGCCGAGCGCGCATGGCCCTCGCAATCTACGCGCCGCGCCAGGCTTGCCGCAGGCGGCTGCGTGTGCAAACATGCGTCCCTCCAACCACCACCGATGACGAGGGAGTTCCATGGCGCTATCCAACCTGCGGATCTTTTTTGATGGCCTGGAAGAGGCCACGCCCGGCATGCCGTGCTACGACCCCGAGCAGCCCTGGTTTGCCCATGTCACGGTGGTGAATGCCAACGTCGACACCAAGCATGACCCCGCGCTGCGCGCCTTCGATCCGCAAAACCCGACGGCAGCGGCGGGGCCGTTCAAGGTGTCGTTCCAGGTGTTTCCGGGGCCCACGGCAGCATCGGCATCGGGTTCGACGCCGTTCACCGCCTATGAGGTCGATGGCCTGGGCGCCTATCCGGGCCTGGTTGCTTGCGCCAAGGGCTTCTCGATGCAGTTGCCCAAGGACATCAGCAAGGCGGATTTCGGGGTGAAGCGGGGCTTTCGGTTCAAGGCCGATCCGTACTTCGCCGTGCCCGAGTCCAACGAAGACGACAACAGCTTCGTCTGGGAAAGTGCCCAGGCACCCACCATGGCGCCACAGTGGCAGGAGGGCGACGCCAGCCCCTTCTCAAACCTGAAGTTCATGGATTTCCGGGGGGTTGCGGGCTCCAAACGCGATATCGAGGTGCTGGTGAAGAACCAGGGCAGCGAGACCTCGTTCCAGCTGGAGCTGCGGCTGAACATCATCGGCCCGCCTACGCCCCGCAGCCCGCTGGGCAGCGTGCTGGAGTCGGTCAGCGCCAACTCCACCGCCATCCCCACCGGCGGCTCCGTCTGGGTGCGCTTCACGGCCAAGCGCGATTTCGTGCAGCCGCGCACGGGTCTGCCCGCGCGCGAGCTCAGGCGCCTGCAGGCCGCCAACCCGGCCAGCCGGCGCTTTCGCCAGGTGCAGATGGGCAGCAGCGGCCTGCTGGGCGGCCAGAACATCCCGCGCTACCTGGTGATGGAGAAGGATTTCGACTTCATGCCGCTCAAGCCCTTCACCATCGCCGTGATGAACTCATCGAGCAGCGAAAAGGTGGCGTTTGGCGAAAGCCCCGTGGGCGGCGGCAAGAAGCCCGGCGGTGGCGGGCCGATTGCGATACCGCAGAAGTAGTCAGCGGGGTGGAAGGGCGCGCGGGGCTGTTTGCCAGGACGGCTGTGCCGCAGTGGGGCAGCTCCGTGCGGTACCTCACCCCACGGACTGCGCCACCAACACCACCGCTAGCACGAGCGCAACGTAGAACAGAAACCCGGCCAGCGACTGGCCTGTCTGTGTGACGACGCAGCGGCCTGCATGGCTGTACCACAGGGAGCCGGCTGCGCTGCGGGTGCGGTGGTCGACGCTGAAAGGGGGCTCGCATTTGCAGCAGCCAAGGGTCGCAATGCAGATGACGAAGCGCCCGGTCATCATGACCAGCAACTCGAACACTATTTCCAAGCCAACCCCCCCGAATTGTGTTGTCGATGGCTGCCATCGTAGCTCTTGCTCCAGGGTCAGCCCCCTGCGCCTCGGTCTGCTCCCAGCACCAGCGGCTTGCGGTACACGCAGTTGCGCCGATCCACCGCAAAGCCGCAGTCTTCGTACACGCGCGTCGCGCCGCTCTGGTTCTGGCTGTCCACGGCCAGTCCCGATTCGGCCATGCCGGCGGCGGCCTGGGCGCGCAGGCTGTGGGCGATGAGGGCACGCGCCAGGCCACGGCGGCGCCAGGGCTCGCCCACGCTGATGAACTCGGTCCAGCCGCGCTGGCGGCCGTTGTTGCGGTTCCATGCAGCGTCGACGTAGCTGCGTACCTGCCCCGCGACCTGGTGGGTCTGCACGTCCCACGCCACCTGCCACAGGTGGGGCTGGAATACCGGGCTCGTCAGCCACCGCAGGTAGTCCGCCTCATCGGGCGGGCAATAGCCCCAATGGCTTTGGAAGGCCCGCCCATGCGCGTCCCAGATGGCGCGGTAGTGCTCGGGCTGCACGGGCCGCAGCTCCAGTCCCTGGGGCAGGGGGAAGACCGCCACGTTGTCGAGCGTGGGGCGCACCATGGCGAAGAAGTAGCGCTCGGGCGTGTAGCCGGACTTTTCGAGCAGGGCCGCACGCGCTGTCTCGCCGTGGGTGATGTAGGCATGGTGGGCGTGGCGCGGTGCGCCGGGGTGTTCGGTGGCAGCCTGGGTGCGCTGGCGTTGCTCCAGCCAGGCGTGCAGTGCCGTGCCAATGCCCTGCCGGCGCCACTGGGGCGCCACCACGGCGAACTGCGAGTACAGCTGCAGTCCGTCGGCCTGCGCCCACGGCCATGAGCGCACGTACCCCGCGATCTCGCTGCCGGCCTGGGCGATCCACACATCGCGCTCGGGCACGCAGCTTGTGAAGGCGGCGTAGTCGCGCGCGACCTCGTGCTCCGTGCGAAAGAAGCCGGTTTCGTCGGCCGCGAAACTCGCGTTGGCGCACGCGACCATGGCCGCGTAGTCGGCAGGGCCCGCAAAGGGCCGGAAGGTCACGTGCGCGGGCGGGCTGGTGGGCATCGGGGTCCTGTCCTTTTCTTGTCGTTGTGCTGGGGCTTTGGCCGCATCGAGATCCGCTACGGCTGCAGGCGAGGGCCCAGCATGGAATGAGCCCTTTCAAGGACTGGAGCGCCGTTGAGCAACTGCGTTGGAGACTATCGAATAACTGCAGGGCGCAAGAGCGAACGGCTGCTCCGGGCCCCGAGCGCCCCCTCGCCGGTGCGGATGGGGCGCCGCAAACCTGCCGTTCGCTCCCACGAGCATCGCAAGGCAAGTCTGGACCCCGCAGTCGTCCCGCAGGGCACAGCTTGCACTTCGGCGTTCGATGCCTGATCGGGACCACTGGACCCGGATCACCCCTCGGGGGCGGCCCACCCTTTGAGACTGACATCCGCCAGCGCCTCAAAAACAGCCGGCGAACGTTCCAGGCGCGCGACAGTGCGCGCGCCTTCGACGGCGGCCACCAGCGCCGCTGCGGCAGAGGTCGCGCGCGCGGGGCTGTAACCGCAGCCCCTGAAGTGAGCCGCAATCAGCTCCGTCGAATCCTGGAACCCGCGCGCCACGCGTTGGGTCAGGTCGGCGTCGAGCGCGGGCAATTCGTTCGCCAGGTTCTGCATAAGGCATCCGTACTGGAAATCGGATGCCACCATTTCAGCCGCGAACGCGCCGAGCACCTGCCGCACGAAACGCTCGGCATCGCCCGCTGTGTTTGCCGAGATGCCCTGCAACACGGCCATGCGCGCTGTGACGTATTGGTCGATGGCTTCTTCCGCCAACTGTGCCTTGCCGCGTGGGAAGTGAAAGTAGAACGATCCTTTGGGGGCACCGCTTTCTTGGAGGATCTGGCTCAGCCCGGTCGCGGTGTAGCCCTGAATGCGGAACAGGCGCGCGGCCGTGGCAATGGCGAGGGGGCGGGCGTCGGTCTTGCGGGGCATGGCGATAAGTTACCAGCATCGGCTTGACGTGTCTATGGCGATTGCCATAGTATGGTGATCGCCATAGTTCAATTTCGGTGACGTCCCTGTCCCGACACCGTGGCGAAGAGGTCCCCCATGAGCTACCCATCTGAGTCCAGGCCCTCGTTACCCTCGGTATCGCGCCGCGCCGTCCTGGCGATCGGCGCGGCCGGCCTGGCCGCGTCTTCATTCCGTTTTGCCCACGCAAGCCCTTCAGGAGCAACCGCCATGACTGCATCCACAACGTTGCAGGGACCGCTCCCGCAAGGGGTCCGCTCACGCATGATCCAGGGGGTCAACGGCCTCGATGTCCATGTGCTGGAGGCCGGCCACGAGAGTCCCGGGCGCCCGCTGGCGCTGCTCTTGCACGGATTCCCGGACCTTGCCTACGGCTGGCGGCACCTGATGCCGCTGCTGGCCGATGCGGGCTACCACGTCGTCGCGCCCGACCAGCGGGGTTTTGGCCGCACCACCGGGTGGCTTGCTGCGTACGACAGCCCGCTGGAGCCCTTCGGCTTCTTGAACTTGACGCGCGACGCTCTCGCGCTGGTCTCGGCCTTGGGGTACCGGCGCACGGCCATGCTCGTCGGGCACGACTTCGGCTCGCCCGTGGCCGCCTATTGCGCCTTGGCCCGCCCCGATGTTTTCCCCTCGGTGGTGCTGATGAGCGCACCCTTCCCCGGTACGCCCGCATTCCCGTTCAACACGGCAGACAGCGAGGCAGCGCCGGCCCCACCGAACCTGGCCCCCCAAAGGCTGGCAGCCGCACTGGCGGCGCTGAACCCGCCGCGCAAGCACTATCAGCAGTACCTGAGCGGGCGGGAGGCCAACGCCGACCTGTGGCACCCGCCTCAGGGATTGCATGCCTTCTTGCGGGCATTTTTCTACCTCAAGAGCGGCGACTGGCCGGGCAACAAGCCACATCCCCTGAAGGCGCCAACGCCCGCAGAACTGGCGCAATTGCCAACCTATTACGTCATGGACTTGTACAAGTCCATGTCCCAGACCGTGGCGCCATTCCATCCAACGGCTGCCGAGGTTGCGGCGTGCCAATGGCTCACCGAGCCCGAATTGGCGGTGTACACGGCCGAGTACGCACGCACGGGCTTTCAAGGCGCACTTCAGCTGTACCGCGTCTTCACCGACCCAGCCCTGAATGCCGAACTGCGCCTCTTCTCGGGCCGGACCATCGATGTCCCTTCGCTCTTCATCGGCGGGAAAAGCGATTGGGCGAATTACGTTTCGCCGGGCGCCCTTGAAGTGATGAAAGCCAAGGCGACGACCAGAATGAGCGGCATCGAACTGATCGACGGAGCCGGTCACTGGATCCAGCAGGAACAACCGGCCCGCCTGGCCGCGCTCCTGCTTGCCTTCAGCAAAGAGACGGGGGCTCAACGCACCGGTGCTTGAGGCGGGGCAGGGGCTGCGTCCACGACCAGGCTGCCGGACCCCGGTGATGGCCCATCTGGCTCAACTGGCTCAACTGGCAGTTTGGGTGGCATGGACTCATTGCGAGCGGGGCGTGAAGGGCACGGGTGTCGCGGGCGGCAGCACCTGCGCCAGGTAGCGGTCCAGGTCGGCCTGCCAGAGCGCGGGGTACTGGTGGATGCGTGCAGCTGCCAGGCGACCGCAACACACTGGGCGGCACCATCGGCGGCATTCCGGCCGGGGTGACCGTGGTGCTGACCATGGGCGGCGAGGATCTGCCCCTCAGCGCGGACGGCGGCTTCACCTTTGCTACGCCGCTGGCCGCTGGCGCGGCATATGCCGTCACGGTCAAGTCCAAACCCGATGGGACGGGCTGCGTGGTGCGCAATGGCACGGGCGTGGTCGCTGCCGCGGCGGTGGACACGGTCCAGGTGAGCTGCGCCATTGCGGGCTCCGTGACCGGCTTCTGGGAGCAGGACCAGTGCAACGCAGTGCCGGGTGGCATCGGCCTGAAGAACGGCTGGCGCATCTCGCAGAGCAGGCCCGTCTTTGTGAATGTGGGCGCGGGCGGGGTGAGCTACTGCAATGCGCAGTGCACCGGCGTGGGCACCACCATGACGGGCCCGCTGGTGGGCGGGTTCACGGTGACCCAGTCGCGCCAAGAGTTCACCACCGACATTTCAGCCTACTGGGGCGTGCGCGACGGCATGACCTTCCCCACCATGCCGGTGGTGCTCGTGCGCAGGGGCAACCACCTGTGCCTGCTTGAGGACACGGCCACCCCCTCGGCCTACCCCAATGCGGCCAGCACGGCCAATGCCGTCACGGCGGCCATTGCCGCGGGCACCTGCTACATGCCCCGCTGACCCCGCGCCCACGCTCCCGCAACAAGCGCACGCGCGATCCCGCAGCTGTTCACAGCGGGGCGTGCGTCGCGGCTGCGCCGCTCTCGCAAGCCAAAAGACTGCAGCCAAGCCCTAAAATTCTCAGCCACTTGATCAAGTCCGATGAATGAAGCTGAACGCAATGCAGGGCTCCCACGTGGGGCGGAGTCGATGAAATCTCACCACGCAACGCAGCGGGTGATGGCAGGCATGCTCTTGTTCCAGACGCTTGGCGCGGGCGCCAAGCAAACGGTTGCCCGCGCGTTTGGCGCCACCCCTGCAAGGCGTTGGATCTGGCTGACGCTTGGCGTTTGGGCGGCACTGCCCGCACTGTCCTTGCTGCCGCTTTGGTCAAACCTGTTGAACCCGGTCCTGCCAGGCGTTACCGAGCACTTCCGCTACGCCGTGTTGTCGAGCCACTTTCAGGAGGCGATGGCCGCCGGCATTTGGTATCCGCGCTGGCTACCCGATTTCAATGCCGGATACGGCTATCCCGAGTTCGTCTTTTATCAACCCGGTTATTTCTTCCTCAACAGCTGGCTGGCCGTACTGACTGACGACTTGCTATGGCGTCAATTGCTGACACTGGGCACGCTGTGCCTCATTGGCGGGCTCGGTGCATACCGACTTGCACGGACTTTTGTGGACCGCCTCTCCGCTCTGGCCCTCGTGTTGTTGTTTCAGGCGGCGCCCTATGTTCACATCAACCTGTATGAGCGCGGTGATTTGAGTGAATGGATGGTTATTCAACTGTTGCCGTGGGTGCTGCACTGGAGTTGGTGCCTGCTGGCGCCAGAGCCGCGCTCAACAATGGGTATGAGGGGACGGGCGCTGTGCTGGAGCGGACTGACACTGGTCCTTGCGGCAAGCTTTTATAGCCACCCGATGGCAGTACTGTTTTTGCCATTGGTCGTCGCTCTGCTGGGTATGCTGACGCTGGCCGGTACCGGGCACCAGGCACCGCTGGCGGTCAGACTGCGCAGCGTCTTTGAACTGGCAGGTGCCCTGTTGCTGGCACTGGCACTGGCCTCGCCATACTGGCTCACGGTGGCGCAACTCAAGCCTCTGGTCAATGCCCATGTCGCTGCGATCGGCGGTTTTGAGCCCTGGCGCAACGTCGCCTCTCTGTCTGGCCTCCTGTTCAATAACGACCAGGCATTTCTGGCCGCACCCTTTGTGGCGTTGGCATTGTTGGGTGCCTGGCAGGGTCGCGAACACCCTTTCATCCGCGCCGCAGGCCTGGTCTACCTGGTGCTTTTTCTGGCCATGCTGCCGACCGGCCGCTGGTTCTGGCATCTTTACCCTTTTTCGTTGATGCAGTTTCCCTGGCGGCTGGCGGTGTTTGCGCCCGCGCTACAGGTGGTTTGCACGCTTGGCTATTGGCAAGGCAGCAATCGCCACTGGGCCCTGCGGCGCCTGGGCTTGACGCTCGGGCTGCTGGCGCTGGCCTGGTCGGCATGGAAACTCCATGACTTTCGCGCAATGCACTGGTTCGGAGAGCCCGTTGCCGGTGAGCAACTCGACTGCATCAAGACCTATCCCGGCCTGGCCCAACCCAACAAGTTGTTGGCGACGCTGGATGTTGGGGAATGGTTGCCGGCAAGATTCGCCAAAAATCCGCCCGAAACGGCTCGATATACGCCTATCAGTCAAACTTGCGAAGCACAACTGGCGCGACATCGGGCGGCCTTGACTGAACGTTTAGGAATCGACCTATTTTCAAACCGGTCCACATTGAATTGGATGACCAGTGACTCACCGCATTGGCAGGGACACCCAGAGCCCGGGCATTCGCCGCACACGCTCAACTACCGCTTCGCAGGCGCGAGTCCGGGTGTGGTGGTGATCCAGCAAATCTACCTGCCAGGCTGGTCAGTGCATGTGAATGGTTTGGCGTTGGCCGCAATGACCATCGAAGAGCAGTTGTTGCCGGATGGCCGAATGCAGGTTCGATTGGCTGCTGGCGAACACACGATTACTGCACGCTACGATGGTCCGCCCGGTTCAACGCAGCGCAACGTGGTCATTGGGTTGGCACTTTTGCTGGCTGCCGCCTATTGGCTGCGGCGGCTGCGCAAGCAGGGCGGGCTCAAGTTTGACGTGGGTTACTAGATTTCAGTGAAAGAGGCCGGAGTGCTGCGAGATCCGCTGAGCCCTCTGCGTGCTTCAACTTCAGTCCCTGAAGGACTACCAATTCGGTTTCAAATTGACAGGGGACGTCAGGAATACATGGTATTTCGCGTCCTCGCGGTGCAGCGGCATGGCCCTGACCGAAGGGCTGCATCACGTCACGCACGGCGCTGGCTACGCCCTCGTTCCAACCGCGCACCTGCACATATTGCTGCGGCCGCCAGAACCCATCGCAGGTTAGCTGGCAGGCTGATAACGGACGACGGCATTGAGCGGCCCATCTCAGTTCAAGACCACGGCATGGCCTTGGGGGTCAAAGGGAATGAACGCGCCCAACCTACCCTGGCGGATCGCCTCCACCATGTCGTGCAGCGGCTGCTCGGCCTCGGCGCTGCCAGGCTCGCGGCCCTGCTTGCCTGCAAGCGCGGCAGCGAACACCATGCCCCAGGGTTTGCCAAAGGCCTCGGCTTCGTGCACCAGTTGGTCGAAAGATTGGAGCTCGTCCAGCCCCTTGTCCACGCATATCTGAGGCACCAGCGCGCCGCCTTCACCCCGCTCGAATTCGAGCCGCTGGGCCGGCGTGGCGTCGTCAGGCAGCTCGACACCTGCGAACACGAACAGCAGCCGCTGCGGTAGAGGTTGCATGCGTGCCGCGCTCAACAGGTCGTCAAAATTTTGAATGGTCATCGTGTATCCAGGTTCTGACAGTGAGGGTTTGTAGGGTCTGGCGCGCGTGAATCAGGTCGGCGGTGGCGCGTGAGCACTCGCGCTCCGTCGTATCCGCCGAGAACACAGCAAGCGACGGTCGAATGCGCAGTGCCGTGTTCATTCGCACGCCCCATGAGCTTCGGCGGTCTCAAAAACTGATGACTTGTCCATCGTATTCCACATAGGGTTGGTAGGGCCCGGTGCCGCTGTTGGTTGCTACCGAGGCTGCGACGAAATCACCTTCCTGCGCGTCAAATACATGCACCTCGCCGTCTTCGATCACGTAGTGCCAGCCGTGCAGGGTGAGCCGGCCGGCCTCGACCTCGCGCCGCACCATGGGGTAGCCCATGAGGCGTTCGAGCTGCAGCACCACCGCGCGTTGCTCGGTGCGGCGCATCGATTCTGCGCACGGCTGCACTGGCAGCAGTGCCTCGTCGACCAGCTTGAGCCACGCGGTGAGGGCCACCGCCTCGTCGGGCGCTCCCTCGTAGGCGGTGCGGATCGCGCCACAGTGGCTGTGGCCGCAGATCACGATACGCTCCACGTGCAGGCTGAGCACGGCGAACTCGATCGCGGCCATCGTTCCATGGAGTCCGTGCGACTGGTCGTGGGGTGGAACCAGCGCGCCCACGTTGCGCACTATGAAGAGTTCACCCGGGCCAGCCCCGGTGAGCAAGTAGGGTACAAGTCGCGAGTCCGAGCAGCCGATAAACAGCGTCTTGGGGTGCTGGCCTTCGGCTACCAGGTCCTGAAAGCGCTGCTGATTGCGCGGAAAATAGTCGGAGCGGAAATGCCGAAGGCGCAACAGCAGCTCGTCTGCTGATGCGCTTGCGGCGGCCTCGCTCATTGAACAAGAGGGGTGTCCGCCCCTTCCAATTCCACGCCTTCAACGTCTGCTTGACCCACCAGCAGCTGCATATACTGGCGCAGCGCCGTGGCCTGCGACTGAAGGGCCAGCCGCGCTCCGATTTGCGCCTGCAGCTCGGCGAACTCGGGCAGGCGCCCCGCCTCGCGTTCGAGCACCTCGACGATGTGCAGGCCGAAGCGGCTGTGCACCAGGCGCGGGTGCAGGCCCAGGGCCTGGATGGCGTCGTTCTGCAGGAACAGCGCCTTGGCCAGTTCAGGCGCGCATTCCTGCGGAGTGATCCAGCCGAGGTCGCCGCCCTGGGCGCTCGACGGGCAGTTGGAGAGCTCGGTCGCAAGCTGCGCAAAACGATTGATCGACACCCCCTGGCGCGATAGTTCCAGCAGCGCGGCTTCGGCGCGCTGGGCCAGCGCGTTCACCGGCACACCCGGCGTGACCGCAAACAGGATATGCCGCACATGCAGTGCCTGGCCCACCACAAAACGCGGCTTGTGAGCCTCGTAGTGGCGCCGGCATTCCTCAAGGCCCGGCTCGGGCGAATGCACCTCGGCTTCGAGCAGGGCCTCGATTGCGCGGCGCATGTCGTCATCCGGCTCGGGCGCGTTCAAACCCGTGAATCGCGGCAGCAGGCCGGCGCTAACCGCCTGCTGGCGTAGCAGCTCGGTGCAGGCGCGTTCGCGCAGGGTCTGCTCGCCCAGCACCTCACCGGCGTGGTGCAGGTGGATGCCGTTGATGCTGGCGATCTCGACCGGGGCCGCAGCGACCTCAGGGCCTTTGCAGGCGCAGGCGCTGCTGCCGCAGCCCGAAGATGTGGAAAGGTCTTGGCTCATGGGTGCTCCCGGGGGTAGGTTGGATCAGCGGGGCTTGGAAGGATGGGCCGGGTTGGTCGGGTTGACCGGCACGCCCAGGCGGCGGCTGCGCACCACCTGGTAAGGCCGCACCAGGTAGGCAACGCTCGCGAAGCCGCTCCACACATGCACCAGGCGCGAAAACGGGAACAGCAGGAAGATCGTCATGCCCAGCACCAGGTGTACCTTGTAGGGCCAGTCCATGTTGACCAGCGCGGACGCGTCGGGGCGGAAGGTGACGATGCGCTGCGCCCACTCCGCCAGCACCAGCATGGCGCTGCCATCGGCGTGCGAATAGGAGTACGGCAGTGTGATCAGGCCCAGCGTGAGTTGCACCCAAAGAATCACCAGAATGGCGATGTCGGTGCGGTGGCTGGTCAGGCGGATGCGCGGGTCGAAGATGCGCCGGTGCAGCAGCATCGACAAGCCCACGAAGCAGATCGCACCGGCGGTACCGCCCGCGTAGATGGCCATGCGCTGCTTGAACGCGGCATCCATGAAGCCTTCGTAGAAAAAATGCGGCGTGAGCAAGCCCACGGCGTGGCCGAAGAACAGAAACAGGATGCCGACGTGGAACAGGTTGCTGCCCCAGCGCAGCTGGCCCTTGCGCAGCAGCTGCGAAGAATCGCTTTTCCAGGTGTACTGGTCGCGGTCAAACCTGGCCAGGCTGCCCATGAAGAACACAGCCAGACAGATGTAGGGATAGACGCCAAAGAGGAAGTGGTGCAGTGAGGTCATGCCTGTGCTCCTGGTGGTGGGGGGGTATGACGGCTGGTGGCCGCTTTCACGATGCGGATGGGTTGCGGCTGGCCGGGTCGGGCCTGACCTTCGGTGGAGCAGCCTCCGAACACCGCAGGTTCGGCCCAGCTCTCGTCAATACCGGGGTCGGCCGCAACTGGCACGGCCTCGGCTTTCTCGCCAGCTATCTCAAGCACTGCGGCCAGCACGCTGGCGTACGGGCTCTGGCGCTTGAGCAGCGCGCTGAAGATCACGCGCACGATGTGCGCGCTTTCGCCGAGGAACTCGCGCGCCACCGCAGCGGGCTGGGTGGAGGCGAATTCGAGCAACACGCTCAGGTGGTCGGGCAGCTCGGCTGGGCCGAAGAAGAGGCCTGCCTTCTCGTAGGTCTGGATCAGGTCGATCATCGCCGGGCCCCTGTCGCGTGAATCGCCGAGCACGTGTTCGAACAGGTGCAGCGCAGTGCTGCGACCGCGGTCGAAAAGCTCGACGTAAGCGGCCTCGACGTCGAGCGCAGGTTGCTGACTCAGGTGTACCAGCAGCGCATCCAGTTCGGCCAGGCGTGTGGCAGGCAAAGCGGCTTCGGCGCGCAACGCGGCGCGCAGTTCACCGGCGTGCTCGCGCAGCTCCGCGGTGGGGTAACGCAGCAGATGGGCGAGAACACGCAGTGTGTGCACGGCGGGCTTGGGAGTGGTGGAGAACAGGCCCATGTCAGACCCCTGCCTTGATTGGAATCGTTCGTTTTTTCTCGCTACCAAACAGGCTGGTTTCGGTCTGCCCTTCCGAGCAGCCGTTGCCAAACGTGAAGCCGCAGCCGCCCTTGATGTTGAAGGTGTTCTCGGCGTATTCGCGGTGGGTGGTGGGAATCACGAAGCGGTCCTCGTAGTTGGCAATCGCCATGGTCTGGTACATGTCCTCGACCTCGCGCACGCTGAGCTGCACCTGATCGAGCACGTCCTGGTTGATGACGCCGTCCACGTGTTTGGCACGCTGGTAGCTGCGCATGGCCAGCATGCGTTCAAGCGCGCGCACCACCGGCACGGTGTCACCGGCGGTCAGCAGGTTGGCGAGGTACTTCACCGGGATGCGCAGTTGGCTCACGTCCGGAATCTCGCCGTTACCGCCCAGGTGACCAGCGTTGGCCGCGGCGGTGATGGGCGAAAGTGGTGGTACGTACCAGACCATGGGAAGCGTGCGGTACTCGGGGTGCAGTGGCAGCGCCACCTTCCAGTCCACGGCCATCTTGTAGACCGGGCTGTGGCGCGCGGCCTCCAGCCAGTTCTCGGGGATGCCATCGGCGCGCGCCTGCGCAATCACCACCGGGTCGTGCGGGTCCAGGAACAGGTCGATCTGCGCCTTGTAGAGGTCCATCTCGTTGGGCACGCTCGCCGCCTCCTGGATGCGGTCCGCGTCGTACAGCAGCACGCCCAGGTAGCGGATGCGGCCCACGCAGGTCTCGCTGCACACGGTGGGCTGGCCGGCCTCGATGCGCGGGTAGCAGAAGATGCACTTCTCGGCCTTGCCGCTCTTCCAGTTGTAGTAGATCTTCTTGTAGGGGCAGCCGCTCACGCACATGCGCCAGCCGCGGCACTTGTCCTGGTCGATCAGCACGATGCCGTCTTCCTCGCGCTTGTAGATCGATCCCGACGGGCACGAAGCCACGCAGGCCGGGTTCAGGCAGTGCTCGCACAGGCGCGGCAGGTACATCATGAAGGTGTTCTCGAACTCACCCACCATGGCCTTCTGCGCGGCTTCGAAGCCGTTGAAATTGGCATCCTTGCTGCGTTTGGCAAACTCGCCGCCCAGGATTTCTTCCCAGTTCGGGCCCCACTCGATCTTCTCCATCCGCTTGCCCGTGATAAGGCTGCGCGGGCGGGCGGTCGGCGTGTTCTTCATCTCGGGGGCCGACTGCAGGTGGTCGTAGTCGAAAGTGAACGGTTCGTAGTAGTCGTCGATCTCCGGCATGTGGGGGTTGGCGAAGATCTTCATCAGCAGTTGCCATTTGCCCCCCTGCTTGGGCACGATGGAGCCGTCGGCGCGGCGCGTCCAGCCGCCCTGCCACTTCTCCTGGTTCTCCCACTCTTTCGGGTAGCCGATGCCGGGCTTGGTCTCGACGTTGTTGAACCAGGCGTATTCCACCCCGGGGCGGTTGGTCCAGACGTTCTTGCAAGTGACCGAACAGGTGTGGCAACCGATGCACTTGTCCAGGTTGAGCACCATGCCGATTTGGGCGCGGATCTTCATGATGCCTCCAGCAGAGCTGCCTCAAGGCAGGCATGCGTCCCCATCGGGGGCAGCGAACGAACGTGAGCGTGGGGGTTCATGGATTCTCTCCTTCTGACTGATACGCGCGGATGAGATGGTCGTCGGCCGGTGTGTCGAGCCAGTCCACCTTGTCCATCTTCCGAACCACGACGAACTCGTCGCGGTTGGTGCCGATCGTTCCGTAGTAGTTGAAGCCGTAGCTGAGCTGCGCGTAGCCGCCGATCATGTGGGTCGGCTTGAGCACGATGCGCGTGACGGAGTTGTGGATGCCGCCGCGCACGCCGGTGATCTCCGAGCCCGGGGTGTTGATGATTTTTTCCTGCGAGTGGTACATCATCACCATGCCCGGGTTCACACGCTGGCTCACCACCGCACGCGCGGCCACCGCGCCGTTGATGTTGAACAGCTCGACCCAGTCGTTGTCCTCGATGCCGGCACTCTTGGCGTCGTCTTCGCTGAGCCAGACCACGGTGCCGCCCCGGTTGAGGGTGAGCATCATCAGGTTGTCGCTGTAGGTCGAGTGGATGCCCCACTTCTGGTGCGGCGTGATGAAGTTCAGCACGATCTCCGCGTTGCCGTTGGACTTGATGTTGTGAATGCTGGAGGTCGCCTTCATGTCCACCGGCGGGCGGTAGCTGCCCAGGCCTTCACCAAAGGCAATCATCCAGGGGTGGTCCTGGTAGAACTGCTGGCGGCCGGTGAGGGTGCGCCATGGAATGAGTTCGTGCACATTGGTGTAGCCGGCGTTGTAGCTCACCGTCTCGCTCTCGATGCCGCTCCAGGTGGGGCTGCTGATGATCTTGCGCGGCTGCGCCTGGATGTCGCGAAAGCGGATCTTCTCGTCCTCGCGGTGGATCGCCAGGTGGGTGTGGTCGATGCCGGTCTGTTTGCCAAGCGCTTCCCAGGCCTTCACCGCCACGTGGCCGTTGGTCTCGGGGGCAAGCTGCAGGATGACTTCGCAGGCGTCGATGTCGGTCACGATCTTCGGCATGCCCTTGGTCACGCCTTCGTCCATTGTGGTGCCGTTGAGCTGGCCGAGCTGTTCCACCTCGGTGCCGGTTTTCCAGCCGATGCCCTTGCCGCCATTGCCCAGCTTGTCGAGCAAGGGGCCCAGCGCCGTGAAGCGTTTGAAGGTGTTGGGGTAGTCGCGCTCGACCACGGTGATCTGCGGCGCGGTCTTGCCGGGGATGAGTTCACAGTGGCCCTTGCGCCATTCCTTCACCTCAAACGGCTGCGCGAGTTCGCCGGGGGTGTCGTGCATGATGGGTGTCAGCACCACTTCTTTTTCCACACCCAGGTGGCCCACGCAGACTTCGCTGAAGGCTTTCGCAAAGCCCTTGTAGATCTCCCAGTCGCTGCGGCTTTGCCACACCGGGTCAACCGCCGCCGAGAGCGGGTGGATGAAGGGGTGCATGTCGCTGGTGTTGAGGTCGTTCTTCTCATACCAGCTGGCGGTGGGCAGCACCACGTCGGAGTACATGCAGGTGGTGCTCATGCGGAAGTCGAGCGTGACCAGCAGGTCCAGCTTGCCTTTCGGTGCGTGTTCGTGCCACACCACCTCTTGGGGCTTCGCTTCGTCCTTGCCCAGGTCTTTTCCCTGCACACCGTTCTCGGTGCCCAGCAGGTGCTTGCAGAAATACTCGTGGCCCTTGCCGCTGGAGCCCAACAGATTGCTGCGCCACACGAACATGTTGCGCGGCCAGTTCTGCGGCGCGTCCGGATCTTCGCAGCTCATGGCCAGTGTGCCGTCTTTCAGCGCTCGCACCACATAGTCCTTGGCATCAAGCCCGGCGGCGGTGGCGTCTTTCACCACCTGCAGCGGGTTGGTCTTGAGCTGAGGGGCACTGGGCAACCAGCCCATGCGCTCGGCGCGGACGTTGAAGTCGATCATGCTGCCACTGAACGCGGCCTTGTCGGCCAGCGGGCTCACGATCTCCTCCATGCCAAGCTTCTCGTAGCGCCACTGGTCGGTGTGCGCATAGAAGAAGCTGGTGCTGTTCATCTGGCGCGGCGGGCGTGCCCAGTCGGTGGCAAAGGCCAAGGGCAACCAGCCGGTCTGCGGGCGCAGCTTTTCCTGGCCCACGTAGTGCGCCCAGCCGCCCCCGCTTTGGCCGATGCAGCCGCACATCATCAGCAGGTTGATCACGCCGCGGTAGTTCATGTCGGCGTGGTACCAGTGGTTCATGGCCGCGCCGATGATCACCATCGACTTGCCGTGCGTCTTGTCGGCGTTGTCCGCAAATTGCTGCGCGACGGTGATCACCTGGTCGCGCGGCACGCCGGTGATGCTTTCCTGCCAGGCCGGCGTGTAGGCGGCGTTGTCATCGAAGTTCTTGGCGCCACTGCCCAGACCACGGTCGATGCCGTACTGCGCGACTTGCAGGTCGAACACGGTGGCCACCATGGCGTGGCGCTCTTCGCCGGCCTTGCCCAGGCGCAGGCGCACCGCCGGCACGCGTGCGTGGTTGATGCTGCCGTTCTGCGCGTTCGCGGTGAAGTGCGGGGAGGCCTCGCCACCGAAGTAGGGGAAGGCCACGTTCACCACCTGGGTGCCCTGCTCGCCGTCTTCGATCACCGAGAGCTTGAGCTTCACATCTGTGTCGCTGCGCGCTTCCTTGGCCTGCAGATTCCACTTGCCCTCGTCGCTGCGGCCGGCTTCGCCCCAGCGGAAACCGATCGAGCCGTTGGGCAACACGGCCTTGCCATCGGTATCGAAGGCGACGGTTTTCCACTCCGGGTTGTTCTGCTGGCCGAGCTGGCCGTTGAAATCGCTGGCACGCAGGTAGCGGTCGGGCACAAGGGTATTGGTGCCGTCTGCCAACACGTGTTCCTTGAGCATCACGAGCAGTGGTAGGTCGGTGTAGCGGCGCGCGTAGTCGTCGAAGTAGCTGCTGCGTGGCTTGCCGTCATCGGGAAAATAGAAGTTCTTCAGCACCACGTGGCCCATGGCCATGGCGAGTGCTGCATCTGTACCCTGCTTGGGGTGCAGCCAGAGGTCGGAGAGCTTGGCCACCTCGGAGTAGTCGGGTGTCACTGCCACCGTCTTGGCGCCCTTGTAGCGCACCTCGGTGAAGAAGTGGGCATCGGGTGTGCGCGTCTGCGGTACGTTGGACCCCCAGGCGATGATGAACGAGCTGTTGTACCAGTCGGCCGATTCGGGCACGTCGGTCTGCTCGCCCCAGACCTGCGGGCTGGCCGGCGGCAGGTCGCAGTACCAGTCGTAGAAGCTCATGCACACGCCGCCGATGAGCGAGAGGTAACGCGAGCCGGCGGCGTAGCTCACCATGCTCATGGCCGGGATGGGGCTGAAGCCAATGATGCGATCGGGTCCGTGCTGCTTGATGGTGTAGACGTTGGCTGCGGCGATCAGCTGGTTGACTTCGTCCCAGGTGCTGCGCACGAAGCCGCCCATGCCACGCACCTGCTGGTAGTCGCGACGGGCTTCGGGGTTCTCGACGATGGTGGCCCAGGCGTCCACCGGGGTCTTGGCAACGCTGAGCGCGGCACGCCAGCGCTCCAGCAGGCGCCCGCGCACCATGGGGTATTTCACGCGGTTGGCGCTGTAGAGGTACCAGCTGTAGGACGCCCCGCGCGCGCAGCCGCGGGGCTCGTGGTTGGGCATGTCCCAGCGTGTGCGCGGGTAGTCGGTCTGCTGGGTTTCCCAGGTGACGATGCCGCCCTTGACGTATATCTTCCACGAGCACGAGCCGGTGCAGTTCACGCCGTGGGTGCTGCGCACGATCTTGTCGTGCGCCCAGCGGTTGCGGTAGGCGTCTTCCCAGGTCCGGTCTTCGCCGGTGGTATGGCCGTGGTTGCCCGAGAAGTTTTCGCGCGGCAGCGAGAAGTAGGAAAGGCGGTCGAGAAAATGGCTCATGAATGTCTCCGGAAATGGGGGCGTGGCATCTGAGGTGCGCGGGGTCAGGGGTTCTTGATCTCTGCGCCCTTGCGCAGGTAGAACCACCAGTTCAAGACCAGGCAGACGGCATAAAAAATGGCGAAGCCGTACATGGCGAACTGCGGGGTTCCGGCCTTGATCTGCGCGCCGATAACCACCGGGGCGATGAAGGCGCCGTAGGCGGCCACGGCCGAGGTCCAGCCCAGCACGGGGCCGGCCTGCTGGCGGTCGAAAATGACGCCGATGGTGCGGAAGGTCGAGCCGTTGCCGATGCCGCTGGCAAAGAACAGCACGATGAACAGGCCGATGAAGGCGGGGAAGTACTGCTCGGGTGTGGCCGAGGTGTAGGCCTGCATCATCACGTAGCCCACCGCGGCGGAAGCGAGCACCATCACCGCCGAGATGACCTGCGTGACGATGGAGCCGCCGACCTTGTCGGAGATCCAGCCACCGATGGGCCGCACCGCGGCACCGACGAAAGGACCGATCCAGGCATAGGTCAAGGCCGAGGGTGCGTTCGGATTTTTCAGCGTGTGCGTCATCAGACCGGCGGCGTCCGCCACGTGCTGGAAGCCGAAGATCACCGTGATGGCCAACGGCAGCACCATCGAGAAACCGATGAAGGAGCCGAAAGTGACGATGTAGAGCGCGGTGAGCGACCAGGTGTGCTTGTTGCGGAAGATGGCGAACTGCTTTGCCACGTTCTCCTTCATGGCACCGAAGGCGGCCACGCGCATCATGAGCAGCGCGAGGATGATGTCCAGCGGGATGGCGATCCACATGTTCAGGATGCCCAGCCCGGTGGGGGCCGGCAGATACAGCCAGAGCATGAAGATGGCCGGGATGAAGGCGAGGGTGTAGAGGTAGGTGACTTTGGCGAACGCGGCGATGGGGTGACCGGCGTCGGGCGACACGGACTTCAGGTTGTCCATGCCGAACCACGCCAGGATCGACAGTGGCACGAGCGAGATCACCCAGGCGAAGCCAGCGTTCTGGATCCAGGTGGGCGTGCCGGCGGCGATCTTGCCGAAGATCCAGCCGCTGTCCTTCACCAGCGTCATCGACTCACCACCGAAGGCGCCCAGCAAGGGCAGCGTCATCACCAGCGGGATGACGATCTGCATCGTGGTCACGCCGAAGTTGCCCAGGCCGGCGTTCAGGCCCAGGGCCGTACCCTGCAGCCGCTTGGGAAAGAAGGTGCTGATGTTGGACATGCTGGAGGCGAAGTTGCCGCCACCCACGCCGGACCACAGCGCCAGCAGTTGGAATGACCACAGCGGCCACTCGGGGTGCTGCAGCGCAAAGCCGGTGCCGATGGCCGGTGCCAGCAGCATCGCCGTGGTGAGGAAGATGGTGTTGCGCCCACCGGCCAGCCGCACCAGGAAGGACGCCGGGATGCGCATGGTGGCGCCCGAGATGCCGGAGATGGCGGTAAGCGTGAACAGCTCGGCCTGGGTGAAGGGAAAGCCCAGGTTGAGCATCTGTACCGTGATGATTCCCCACATGCCCCAGACGGCGAAGCCGCACAGCAGGGCCGGCACGGAAATCCAGAGGTTGCGGTAGGCGATGCGCTTGCCGGTGGCGTTCCAGAAGGTCTGGTCTTCCGGGCGCCAATCGACGATGTCAGGTTCGACTTTGGATGTGTTGTTCATGAGAGTGGCAAGCAACGCGGAGCGTCAGTTCTGAAGGGAATAGGGTTTGGCGTTGGCGCCCATGACTTCGGTCTTG
The DNA here is from genome assembly GCF_964253575.1 of Acidovorax sp. LjRoot118. Classification (NCBI taxonomy): domain Bacteria; kingdom Pseudomonadati; phylum Pseudomonadota; class Betaproteobacteria; order Burkholderiales; family Comamonadaceae; genus Acidovorax; species Acidovorax sp. LjRoot118. The sequence continues at coordinate 3,410,170 of NZ_CAXURB020000001.1, read as the reverse complement.
CGCACCTCGGTCCAGTACATCCAGATGAGCGAGACCCACACTACGCCGTACATCAACATGAATGCGCTTGATCGGATGCCGGTGAGGTCCATCAACACGCCGAAAAGGATGGGCAGCACGAAGCCTCCCAGGCCACCGGCCAGTCCCACGATGCCGCTGATGGCGCCGATGTTCTTCGGGTAGTCGTCGCTGATGTACTTGAAGACGCTGGCCTTGCCAAAGGCCCAGGCGATGCCCAGGATGAACATCAGTGCGGTAAAGAGGTACACGTTGAGGCCGATGTGGAAGGTCTTGGGGCCATCCACCGTTGCCACGGTGAAATCGGTCTGCGGGTACGACAGCAGGAACAGGCAGACCCAGCTCATCCACAGCACCCACCAGGTGACCTTGTGCGCGCCGAACTTGTCCGACATCACGCCGCCCACCGCGCGCAACACGCCACCGGGCAGCGAGAAGCAGGCCGCCAGCAGCGCGGCCACTCGGATGTCCAGACCGAACTCGCCCACGTAGTACTGCACCATCCACAGCGAGAGCGCCACGTAGCCGCCGAAGACGATGCTGTAATACTGGCAGTACTTGAGCACCTTGGGGTCTTTCAGCGCCTTGAGCTGATCCATGAAGGACACGTTGCTTGGCACCAGGTGGTCGGGGTTGCTGTGGGTGAACAGCCAGAACAGCACCACCGTGCCCAGCATGATGGCCGCGTACACCTGCGGCACCATGGTCCAGCCGAAGGCGACCAGCAGCACCGGGGCTACGAACTTGTTGACCGCGGCGCCCGAGTTGCCCGCGCCGTACACGCCCATGGCCATGCCCTGGCGGTGCTTGGGGAACCAGCGCGCCACATAGGGCGTGCCGACCGAGAACGCGCCGCCCGCGAGACCCACGAACAGGCCGATGGTGAGGAAGTGCCAGTAGGCGGTGGCGTAGCTCATGAGCCAGATCGCCGGCACGGTGATGGCCATGAGCAGGGCCATCACGATGCGGCCACCAAAGCGGTCGGTCCAGATGCCCAGGGGCACTCGCACCAGCGAGCCAGTGAGCACCGGTGTGGCCATGAGCAGGCCGAACTGGGTGGAATTGAGGTCGAGCGCCTTCTTGATCGGGATGCCTATGACGCCGAACATCATCCAGACCATGAAGCACACGGTGAACGCCACGGTGCTGACGATCAGCACCGACCAAGCTTTTTTGTCGTTGTTCAATTCAGAGGCCATGTTGTCTTTCTCCATGCGGGGCATGGCAAGACTGTCGGCGATGGGCACGCTGGTGGCTATCCGTCACCCGGGTGGTCAGGGCGGCTCTGAAGAACGATGGTGGGAGGACTCAGGGCGTCCAGAAGAACTACCTCAACCGGTTTGTGGCCGCCGGTTGACCTGGATCAATGCGCGAGAGCGTTGTTGCCCTACGCGCTGCCGACATCCACCGCGAGCGAGCTGGGCGGCACTCCAGCACTCGAGAAGGGCAATTGGCGGGCCTGCTATGAAGCGTGTCGGGCGGCGAATACCGCCGCCTGCACACGCGAGGTGAGGTGGAGTTTTCGCAGGATGTGCTGCACGTGTATCTTTACCGTGGTCTCGGCAATGTCGAGCTGACGGGCGATGTGTTTGTTGCTGTCGCCGCGCGCGATCAGGTGCAGGATCTCGAGTTCTCGCACCGACAGCGAGGCGAGCTCGGCATCCGAGCTAGTCACGGGTGCAACGATAGAAGTGCCAGGGCCGTCGGCGGCGGGCTGGGAGCGCAAGGCCGATACCAGCTTGGTCGTCATCTCCGGGCTCACCACCGATTCACCGTCCATCACCTTGACAATGGCCTCACACAGGTGGTGCGACTCCACCGTCTTCAGCAAATACCCGTCGGCGCCGGCTTTGAGCGCGGCCACCAGGTCGGCCTCGTTTTCGCTCACAGTGAGCATGAGCACGCGGCTGCCAGGCGCGGCCTCGCGCAGCGCGGGGATGGCGTCCACGCCCAACACGCCAGGGAGGTGGTTGTCGAGCAGGATCACGTCAGGTCGCTGGCGCGCAACGCAGCGCAGTGCCTCGCCTACGTCACCCGCTTCGCAAGTCACCTCGAAGCGTGTGTCCTGCGAAAGCAGGGCCATGAGCCCGCGACGGAACAGGGAGTGGTCGTCCACCACGAGTAACTGTATCGGGTGGGTGGGTGTGACGTTCATGGAAGGGGGTGTTCGTTGGTGATTGCTGCAACAGGGCTGGCCGCCACAGGGTGGGGTGGCAGCGTCAGGGTCACGGTGGTGCCATTGCCGGGCTCGGAGCTTACGTCGACCCGCGCGCCAATGAGCGCGGCGCGCTCGCGCATGATCTTCAGGCCCACGTGGGAATCACCGGGCGTGTCCAGCACGTCGAATCCCGCACCGTCGTCGCGCACACGAAAGCGCCAGCGCGCGCCCTTGATCACATCAAGCTGAATGTGGCGCGCCCCCGCGTGCTTGCGCACGTTGGAGAGCGACTCCTGCAACACGTGCAGCACCTGCACCTGCACATCGGCAGGCAGAGGAAGGCCGTGGCCTTCGACGTGCAACTTGGCTGGCAAGCCCGTCTGGTGCTGAAACTTCTGCAGCGTCTCCTGCAGGGCGCGTTCGATGTCGTCGGTGTTGGTGCGGGTGCGAAAGTGCACCAGCAGTTCTCGCACGTCGTTGATGCTCTCACGCAGACCTTCGTCGAGTTCGTCCAGCGTGCTCATCACTCGCGCGTCTTGGCCTTTGGTTGCCGCAGTGCGCAGCAGCTGCACCTGGATCTTGAGAAAGGCCAGCGACTGCGCGATGGAGTCATGCAGCTCGCGAGCAATCAATGCCCGCTCCTCGCCCACCGCGGCCTCGCGTTCCAGCGCGGCCGCGCGCAGGCTCTCCAGCGCATTGGCAAGGTGGCTTGCCAGGGCATCCAACAGCTCGGACTCGCCTGCGCTCAGGTTGGTCTGCGACCGGTAGAACAGGTTGATCTCGCCGATGAGGCGCTGCTGCAGGCGCACCGGCACGCTCACCAGCGTCTCGAAACCGGCGCGCACGCAGTGCCGTACCTCCAACTCGTCGTGGCTGCGGATGGGGATCACCCGGGTGCGGGCATCGGGCTGCAGGTTGCCGCAAGCACACGCCCCCGCCAGCAGACTGCGCTCGGCTTCCACCATGTCCTGCGGAAAGCAGTCGGTGGCCAGCATCAGATAGCGCTGGCTGGCTTCGTCGCTCCAGCGCACCGCCACTGCGTCCGCCTTCACCACTGCGCGAACGCGCTGGGAAAAGCCGCGAGAAAGTTCTTCGATGCTGCCAGCCTGGGCCATGAAGGCGCTGACCTCATACAGCGTCTCCAGCCGCGCGCGCTGCGCTTCGATGTGGCGCGTCTTGGCCTCTACCTGGCTCTCTAGGCCAGCGTACATCGTCTGCAGCGTGGAGGCCATGCGGTTGAAACCCCCTGCCACCTGGCCGAACTCGTCGAGTGTGTCGACCTCTACGCGCGCCTTGAAGTCGCCCGATTCCAGCCGGCGCAAGCTCTCGCGCAGGTGGGCCAGCGGGTTGATGACGTACATGTAGCCTGTGTAGAGCATCACCACCGCGCCGAGGAGTGCCAGCGCCATCATGAGGAACTGGAACAGGTTAAGGATGGCAGTCAAACCCGATAGCTGGTGCTCGATGGCGAGCACCAGTGCGTCGATGGCATCGACGAAGGCGTCGGCCGCGGCCAGGGCTTGTGTCGGATCGGGCGGCGACCCTTGTGACCACAGCGGGCGCTGGCTCTGCCATAGCGCCTCCACTGTGGCAAATTTGGTGGCAACCGTTTCGTCCCAGGGCACGAAGAGCGGCCGGCCAGCGTCGCCCCGGCGCAGCAACTCCAAGCTCTGGTCGAACTGCTGCACCAGCGCAGCCACCTCGGTCGGCGCACGATCGGATTGCGCAACGCTAGTGATCCGCCAGGTTTGCATGCGCATTCGTCCGGCCTCGTTCACCGCTGCGGCTCCACCTTCGAGCTGCCAGGTCACCCATAGCGTGAGACCGATGGAAGCGAGCGCGACGAGCAGCAACCCCGCGCCGATGCGTACCAGCTTGGTTGACAGGGATGCGGTGGAGGCCATCACGTGGTGGTTACCGGGTTTCAAGGTTTGCAAATACCTGCTTGCGACAGGCTGCTGTCTCAGGCAGTTGTGCCTGGCTGAGAAAATAATGCACTTGCAGTCCCATTTCATGTGATGCGGATCAAAAGCGATGCGCAACACCCTGGATTTCAATGAACAAGGGTGAAGTGCTGCGGGTTGTTGATCAGCAACTCTCGGTACACCGCCAAGGGTGATCGTACCCCCAGCCATTTTCTTGGGCGCTCGTTGATCTCATCGGCTATCGCATCGAGCTGCTGCTGGCTGTAGATGCTCAGGTCCTTCCCCTTGGGCAGGTACTGGCAAGAAAGAGCCGCCAACAAGGCGGCCATGGCGACGTTCTCGGTGTGGATGAACCGCGAGGCGCAGGCCCGGGCGGATGTGCTGATTGCCGGGCTGCTGAAGGATCTGCCGCTGCCGCCAAAGCGCTGAACCACCTGCTTGCACCGACGTCCCGACTGGCTTCACCGCGCGAGGGGCGGTGCCGGGCGGGGGCGGTCACTTGCCCGGGCACACCTCTTTGGGTTCTCCACGCACATAGTTCTCCCAGGCATCCAGGACGATGTGGTTGCGGCCCACCCAGGTCTGCACCTTGAGCGTGGCGGTGCTTGACCCCCCCTATGTTGTGTGCCGGTAATGGTAGCGTGCGCAATGGGTCGCGCTTACGATCAAGGGGGAGGGGGCCGCTGCGCCATTGGACCTGTTCACCGATGGGAGATACGCACCAATGCCTTCATGGCTGTACGACCTGATCGACAGCGACATGCCCACCGCGCACGACCGCGACCGGTACCTGGGTTTTGCCAGCAGCGTCATGGCCGGGCACCACGGTGATCTGGAGATCACCGGCAACGCATTCAACGTCCACTTCTCGCAAGCGGGTGTGCGAGTGCAGTGCCTTTAGGATGAAAGCCGCAGCCCCGAGTGCATGGGTCTGGCTGCGTTCATCCAGGCGCTGACAGCCCCGCCGGGCTCCCGAATGCCCTGACCCGGGCGATGCCCTCAGGCCGTAGCCTGGCGGGTCACGTGGTGCTGGGCGGGGCGGGCCTGGCCAGGCGGATCGGCCCCACCGCCTGCACCGCCGAGGCCACCGCTTGGCCGCGCTGCAGGACCTGCAGGCGGCCTTCGCCGGCCAGCCGGTCCGCAGCGTTGCGCACGGCGGGCATCATGGGGCGCCATTGCGCTTGGGCATCCCCGGCCAGTGCGCGCGCCACTTCGGAAGGGCAGATGGTCTTGCCCGGCGCGCGCTCAGCCAGCAGGGCCAGGATGGCTTGTTCGATGGCTGCGTCGCGCATGGGGGCAGGTCTGCAAGCTGTCCGGTCACTCCGCCTGCAGGTAGCACTGGCGTGACGGGATCGCGCTGGCCACAGCGCTTTCCACCTGGTCCATTGTGGGGAACTGGGCCCAGAAATGGTCCACGTCCCAGCACATGTAGGGGCCCGAGCGCGAAAACACGGCACGGGTGGGGCGGTCGCTGCTCACGGTGTAGTCCCAATTGCCCCACCAGGCCGTGATCGCGCCCCGGGTTTCCTTGCGGTCCACCTCGAAGCGCGCGTAGTCCCTTTCGGTCAACACTTTGCCGGTGCCCGTGCATTGGGCGTTGTCGTAGACCATGGTTCCCTGCGTGACGGTGACGTGGGTCTCGTCCTGGCGCGTCAGGCGAAACAGGCTGCGCCCGCTTTGGCCGGCAGTGGCGCCGGTGGGGCCGCAGGCTTCGCGCACCCACAGGCCCTCGGGCAGGCCCCACACGGCGGGGGCGCAGGCCACCTGCACCGACTCCACTGCGGCGCCGGGCACGGCACCGCTGCCCTGGGCCACGCTGCAGGTCTGGCCGGCGGGCTGCGACTGCACCCGCACCGCGTAGGCGCTGCCTGCCGCGAGCGGCGTGGCAAAGGCGAAGCGGCCACTGGCTGTGACCGTGAGGTCGTCGCCCTCGTTGTTCTGCAGCACGAGCCTGGGGGCATGGGTGCTGCTGCCCGCGCTGGGTGCGACCAGCCCGCTGACCGTGCCGCCGATGGTGAAGCGGTCTGCCGGCGAGGGGCCGGGGGCTTCATCGCCGCCACCCCCACCGCAGGCCGCCAGCGATGCCGCCAAGGCCAGGCAGGCGAGGGGGATGCAGCGCGTTGGCGCTGCGGGCGAAGGGGTTGATGGTGTGGAGTTGGTCATGGCAAAAATGGCAAATTATGGTTGCCACCACTACGCCAGGTAACCCCCCAACAGCAGCAGGGCGTGACGGGCGTCACCTGCAGTGCGCCGCGCCCCAACGCCCATCTGCCAATGGTGCACGTGGTCGGCATCAACGCCTGCCACTGCGCCTGGTGCCGGCAATGCCCGCGCCATGTCGCCAGGCCCCGTAGGTTTGCCGGGCGCGCAATCACCCAGCACCGCCTCAATGGTGTGCTGGGTGCGCAGGCCGGCGCGGCCGCCTGCTTATCGCGCGGTGCTCAGGGCCGTGCCGAGGGCGTGGTGGTGGCGGCCGTTGCCGGCCCCCTGCCGGTTGCGTTGGGCGCGTTGGTGGCATTGTGGGCCTTGTATTTCTTCCACAGGAATCCGGCAATGGCCATCAGGATCATCTTGCGCATCAGTGTTCTCCAGGTTGGTAGGTGTGCGCATAGCATCGGCGGCGATGCAGCTGCGTTCTGTAGGAGGCTGGGTCAAGAGCGTGTCGGCAAGCGGTCAGTGCAAGGGCGCGGGCGGCAGTGGGCTTGCCGCGATAGCGCCCATACAATGGCGGCATGCCTTTACCACCCGTTCTGGACCGATTCCTGGGCGCACAGGAGCCCGTGTGGGCGCGCGTGCTCGCCGAGCTCAAGGCGGGCAAGAAGCGCACACACTGGATGTGGTTCGTGTTTCCCCAGCTCAAGGGCCTGGGGCACAGTGACATGGCGGTGCGCTACGCCATACAGTCCCGCGCCGAGGCCCAGGCGTATCTGGACCACCCCGTGCTGGGCAACCGTCTGCGCGAGTGCTGCCAGTTGCTGCTCGCGCTGCCAACGGCATCTGCCCGCGACGTGCTGGGCACCCCCGACGACCTGAAGCTGTGCTCCAGCATGACGCTGTTTGGCGAGGTGTCTGCAACCGACAGCGTGTTCCAGGCCGTGCTGCAGCGGTATTTCGATGGCGTGAAGGACGCCCGCACGCTGGAACTGCTGGGCCCGGGCTGAACAGGCCTTCGCGGTGGCGCATGGCACCAGCACAGCCCACCCACCCTATCGTTTGGCCGCCACGATGGTGAATGACCTCAGCGAAAAGAAACGGCTTTCACTGGTTGCGCTGTACCAGCAGATGCCGCTGGAGCAACTGGAGCGGCGCTTCGCCCAGGGGCAGTTTGTGGCTCGCAGTAGATCCCGTGGACATGCGTGCCGGCGCCGACCGCCTGATCGCCAGCGTGGTGCAAGTCTTCGGCGCCGCGCAAGCCCACCACGCCTACCTTTTTGCCAATGCGCGGCACGCGGATGAAGCTGGTGGTGCACGATGGCTTTGGCGTGTGGTGCGCAACGCACCGCCTGAACCAGCGACGCTTTGCCTGGCCCAGCGATGGGGCGCCGCTGCAGCAACCGCACTCACACAGGCCCAGTTCGATGCCCTCATTGTGGGCCTGCCGCGGCAGCGGCTCGCACACATGCTGACCATCAGGGGCGTGTGGTGGCGTGTAATCGCTAGGCCCGTGCGCGCGGGTGAGGATCGCGCACGGGGCAATTCGAGAATGCCCCGATGACATCCATCGCCCACCTGTACGGGCGGGCGTTGCCTTGGAATGTACCGGCTATTGAATGTCGTAGACCCGCTTGTAGCGATAGCTATTCAGCATTTCACCCAGGCTCTCGGCGGTGGTCGCACCCAGTCCATAGCCGATGAAAAAGGCGGTGCCAGACAAGTGGGTCAGGTCCTGGTTCACGAACAAGACGGAGGACGTGTTTTGCAGGCGGTCGGCCCAGGCCAGTGGGTTGGCGGGATTGAGGCGGTCGAAATTGGGCACCGAGTAGGTGTACATGGTGCCGTCGGGCGTGATCGCTATGAGGTAGGGATGCCCCTTGGCACCACTGGCGAGGTGCTCGGGTTTTATCTGTACGTGCGCGGAGATCGTCAGGCGGGTCAGGGTCCCTGTGGCCACCATGGTGCCCAGCCCCGGTGCACCCGCGCCTTCGAACACCACGGGCAGCGGCGACAGTTGCGATTGTCCCACCGGCCCCACACCCAGTTGTCCTGCGTTGTTGTTGCCCCAGGCCAGGAGCGTGCCGTCGGTGGTGAGTGCCAGGGAGTGCTGGGCGGATGCCGCTACCTGTGCATACCCGCCTCCAAGGGGCTGCGGGCTTGCGCTCTCCGTGAGGGTGGCATTGCCCAACTCGCCCTGGTAGTTGCTGGTGCCCCAGGCCCAGGCCGTGCCATCAGCCTTCAGCGCCAGCGTGTGGAAGAAACCTTTGGCGACTTGGCGATAGCCGCCGCCCACCAGCACGGGTGCATCGCTAGAGCGCCATTGCCAGAGGGTTCCGTCATCCTTCAGGCCCGCGGCTGAGTAGTTGCCCAAGGCCACCTGCACAAAACCACGGTCCACCGGGCCGGCGCTGCCGTAGCCGTACTTCCAGATGACCCAGTTGTTCAAGTCCCATTCTCCCAAGGGCACAAAATCAAACTGTATGGCGCCGCCGCCCAGCACGAACAACACGTTGTTGCGGTTATTGACCATCTGCAGGTAGGCGGGTGGCAGCCGGTCCAGCATGTCGCCACCGGCACTCGCTTTGAAGAGGCTTTTCACATGGCCCCAGTACCAGACGGAGCCGTCTGTTTTGCTGGCGGTGTCCGAGGTCATCAACTGCGCAAAGCCGCTGCCGACCTGCACTGGCCGGGTTTCGTTCAGGGTCTGGCTTCTCAGCTGCACCGAGCCCCACATCCACAAGGTGCCATCGGTCTTGAGGGCCACCATGTACTTGCCAATGGCGCCCACGGCCACCTGGGCGAAACCGCTGCCGATCTGCACGGGCTTGTCCGCACTCACCATGGAGCCATTGCCCAACTGCCCGCTCTGGTTGTCGCCCCAGGTCCACAGCGATCCGTCGCTGAGCACCGCTGCAGAGTTTTGAGCGCCCGTGGCCATGTGCACCACCGTGGCGGCGTGCACGCTGCCCATGCCAGCCACCAGGGCGAACAACAGCCAGATTTTGAAGGCCAGAGGCGCCAGCTGACGGGACACGGCGGACCGCAGGCGATGGCTCGCAAAATTCGAATAGAAACTCATCAGAAGACCCATCTTTGGAAGTATTGGTGAAACCTGCCGAAGCCCACATTGGCCTCTTCAGAAAGTCGGTGCGCAACGAACGATGGACACGCCACGGTGACAGCCTCCCCTCCCTGAAATCTGGCGAATGTTTTTTTACGATCAGCAGGGGTGCCTCTCAAGCGCCATGGTATTGCGGCGCCTTGCGAAAAGCGGTGATTCGCATCACCACACCCTGTCAGCCAAACAAAGCGTTACGAATTCAGCCAGGGGAAGCCATTTGTTTCAGTCGCATCCCTGCCTTGGCAATCGGCGCGGCGAAGGTGAACGGGCCATTGGTCCCCGGCACCAGGAATGCGCCTGCCGCCTGGCGTAACCCTACCGAGGTAGGGCGCGCGCGGTGGCCCTGCCCGCCACGTCTGCGGGTACGGCTCGGCCACTGCCGTATCAGGCGAGCCTGCGGCCGGTGATGCTGTACACCATGGGGACATCATGGCCCTGGTGGTCCATGTAGAACCTGCCCGGCTCTCGCTCCACCATGCCTTCAAAACAGTCGTACGGGCTGTAGGCAAACTCGTCCACGCGCTCTATCCGAATGCCCGCGCCCACCAAGGCGTTGATGACGCTTGAAAGCGGGTGCGACCACGTGGCCAGTTGGGCTACGGCGCCTGCCCCGTTGTCGGTGTAGGTGGCTTCTTCTTCGATGTCTGGCGCCGCACTGCCAAAGTACGGCTGCCCCGCCAGCAGGTCGCGCAGGGGGTGGAACTCAACCATGTAGAACAGGCCCCCCACCGCCAGGTGCGAGGCCACCACCTGCGCCCAGCGGGCCAGGTCGGGGAGCCAGCACAGGGCCCCGTACGAGGTGAACACGATGTCGAACGCCTGCGCGCCGCCAGCGCCAAAGCCGTAGACGTCCGAGCACACGAAATCAGCGCCCAGGCCGGTGCGGGCTGCCAGCTCCCGGGCCTTGCCGATGGCCACCGGCGAGATGTCCACCCCGGTGCACACGGCGCCCTTGCGGGCCCACGACAAGGTGTCCAGCCCGAAGTGGCATTGCAGGTGCAGCAGCCGCTTGCCAGCCACCTCCTGCAACTGGCCCAGCTCGATGTCCCGCAGCGAGGTGGCGCCCGCCATGAAGCCCTCCACGTCGTAGAACCTGGATTCGAAGTGAACGCGGGCGCGGCGGTCCCAGCCGATGCGGTTCATTTCAAAATAGTGGGCGTCGGGTGTGTTCATGGCAATGCGGCGCGGGGCAGCGTGTGCGGGCTGCGTTGCACGGTGCGGGATGTTGCGGAATGCTTCGGGGCGAGGCGCCGCCCTGCAAGCGGCCGGCAGTATAGGAGATGCTGCGCGGTGCCAGGCGCGCCGATGGTGGTGGTGGCGTTGGTTTCAGTGGACCAGTCTGCGACGCAGGTCGTCGAGCAGCCATCGCCCGGCCACGCCGAGCGCGCGGTCACGCCGGTGGGCCGCGTAGATGGTCAGCCCTTCGGGTGGAGTGGGGTCGTCGTGGATCTCGATGGCGATGAGTGCCCCTGACGCGATGGCCGTTGCCACCAGGTGCTCGGGCATGCGGCACCAGCCGAATCCCGCCAGCAAGAAGTCCATGCGGCGGCCCAGATCGGCAAAACGCCATAGCCGGGTGCCCGCCACGCCGTAGTTGGGGCCGCCCGGATCGGCCGGGTCCGACAGCACCAGTTGGACGTGCGGCGCCAGGTCGCCCTGCGTGGCCGGGCGGCCCAGCGCGGCCAGCGCGGCCAGCGGATGGCCCGGCGCGGCCACCGCGCGCAGGGGGGTGCGCAGCAACGGGTAGGCGGCAATGTCCTCGGGTACGCCCGGCAGCAGCAGGCACAGCGCCATGGCCGCCGAGTCGCTGCGCAGCCGCCGCAGCGACCCGCCCAGCCCTTCGGTCGAAAAGTGCACCGGCAGATCGGGAAAGGCCTGGCTCAGCGCACGCAGGCTGTCGATCAGCGGGGCGGTGGGCACCAGCGGGTCGATGGCGATGGCCAATTGCGGCTCCACCCCCGCCCGCGTGCTGGCCGCCACCGCCTCGAAGCGCGAAGCACTGGCCAGCACGAGCCGCGCCTGGTCCACCAGCACACGGCCCACCTCGGTCAATTGGGGGCGATGGCCCTGGCGGTCGAACAGCGCGACGCCCTGCAGCTGCTCCAGGTTGGCCACCGCTTGGCTCACCGCTGACTGCACACGCCTGAGCCTGCGCCCGGCGGCCGAAAAACTGCCGGTGTCGGCAATGGCCACCAGCACGCGCAACTGGTCGAGGGTGAGGCTTCCAATCATCGGTCCATCTCCCATATCCATCTCTAAAGTAGATGAAAAGTATCACATTTTCATCGCTTCCGCAGAAGCAACGTGGTGCCTAAAGTCCCTTCACGACGCCATTGGCGGCCCCGCCCGGCGCACCCACCGGGCCCACCAGCCACCCCGAAAGACAGAAGGAAAGAAACCTCCATGACCCAACTCCTCGTTGTAGAGACCAGCCCGCGCGGCGCCCAGTCCGTCTCGCGCCAGATGACCCAGCGCTTTCTTGCGGCCTGGCGCACCGCCCATCCGGCTGGCCATGTCGTGCACCGCGACCTGGCCGATGCCGATGGCGCGCCCCCGTTCGTCACGGCGCCCTGGCTGCACGCCTACTTCACGCCGCCCGCGAACCAATCGCAGGCCATGCGGGACGAACTGCGGCTGTCGGACGAGATGGTCGCCGAGGTGCTCGCGGCCGGGCACATCGCCATCTCGACCCCGGTCTACAACTACAACGTTCCCGCGTCGCTCAAGGCCTGGGTGGACCATATCGTGCGCAAGGGCGCGACGCTCGGCCTGGACGGCCAGGGCCTGGTCAAAGGCAAGAAGGCGACCCTGCTGATGGCCTCGGGCGGCGTGTACACCGAGGGATCGCCCATCCGCGATCGCGACATCGCCACGCAGTATCTGCGGCTCATCCTCGGCGTCATCGGCATCGAGGACGTGACCGTGGTGGCGGGCGGCGGTGCCAAGGCCGTCGATCTGCAGGAGCAGACGATGGATGGGTTCCTGGCGCCGCTGCAAGCGCAGATCGAGCGCGCTGCGGGCGCTGGCATCGCGCACCGGGCATGAGGCTGCGGGGACGGGTCACCGCACCGCGCTCATTTTGAATTCGGGGGATCATCGAGTCCGATTTCCCGCGTGACCGCATCCACGAAGCTGCGAAGTTTGCTGGTCAGCCGCCTGTCGGCATGGAACAGCAGGTGCATCGGGCGCGACGGGGTCTCGAAGTCGGGCAAGACGCGCACGAGCGCGCCCGTGGCAATGGAAGCCCGCGCCAGATCTTCGGCGATGAAGGCGATGCCAAAACCCTCCAGCGCACCGGAGAGCAAGGCGGCGGCGTTGTTCACCTGCAGCGGGCCGCGCACCGGTACGTCGAATGTGCGCCCGTCTCGCATGAACCGCCAGTCGGTCGACCCGGGCCGCGTGCCGACATAGCCCAGGCATACGTGCGCAAGCAGGTCTGCCGGGTCGCGCGGGGTACCGTGTTGTTGCAGGTACGCAGGCGATGCGCATGCCAGCGAGCGAAAGGGGCGCAGCGCACGCGCAGTCAGCGACGAATCGGCCAGCCGCCCGATGCGAAAGACAGCCTCGAAGCCTTCCTCGATCAGGTCGACATAGCGGTCGCTGAGCACCAATTCGATTTCGACCTCCGGATGCTGGCGCAGGTAGCGCGCGACCAGCGGCACCAGGGTGTGGGTACCGAACGAAAGCGGGGCGTTGACACGCAAGCGCCCGCGCGGCTTGCCGGTCGCGTTGTCGCCTGCGGCGTCCGCCCAGTCCACCTCTGCCAGCACCACCTTGCAACGCTCGTAGTAGGTCTTGCCGATCTCGGTCAGGCTCTGGCGCCGGGTGGTGCGGTTGAGCAGGCGCGTGGCCAGGCGCGCTTCGAGATAGGCGACGTGTTTGGCGACCATCTGCGGCGACATTTTCAGCTCCATCGCCGCGGCTGCGAAAGAGCCCAGGTCGACGACCTTGACAAAGGTAGCCATGCTGGCAAGGCGGTCCATTCACCACTCCTGGTTGTGAGATCGATGCTCTATCTGGTGATTATCATTCATCCATCGGTCAATACACTTTGTTCCATCGGTGTCGATGTCGACGCCGACCCAAGGAACAAAGATGCCATTGAAACCCCACCGCGTACTCCCCGCCATCGCCGCCGTGCTGGCGCTGTCGTCCACCCTTTTCGCAGTGCCGGCAAACGCCGCCGATGCACAGTCCGTGATGGACAAGCTCAACGAATTCGGCCCCGAAGCCAAGGCCCTTGTTCAGCGCGCCGGAACCTGGGACGTGACCATCACCAATTGGGAAAAGCCCGGCGCCACGCCCACTGTGCAGACGGGCCTGGTGGCCGAGCGCCGCATGATCGGGCCGATGCTGGAAGAGGTGTTGCGCACGGTGCCCGGCGCACCCGGTGCGCCCTTTACCCGCGCCGACTTCCTGACCTTCAACAAGCAGGAAGGACGCTGGCAATACATGTCCATGGACGGCCGCGTGCCGGACGGAATGATGGTGGCCTACAGCATCGACCCCGATCCTGAACAGCGCATTTTCATGAGCTTTCTGCCCTTTGCCTCGCCCAACATCATTGGGGACATCGCCATCGGCCAATTTTGGCGCATGGAGCAGGTGATCACACGCCAGGATGCGGACCACGAAGTGAAGGACCAGTACTTCACGCTGGCTGGATCTGCGCCGGTGAAGTGGCGGGGCATCAGCTACAGCTACACACGCCGCAAATGAGCCGGGCTCTCGATTTGTTCTCCCACCTTGACCGGACATCACCATGACCAACCAGCCCAAAATCGCCCTCGTCACCGGCGCTACCCGCGGCATTGGACTTGCCACCACCCGCCAGCTCGCCCAGGCCGGTGTCCACGTGCTGCTTGCCGGCCGCAGCATTGCCACTGCGGCCAAGGCTGCGCAGGCCCTTCAGTCCGAAGGCCTGAGCGTTGAGCCCCTGGCGCTGGATGTCACCGTCCCAGCGAGCATCGCGGCTGCCGCCGCGCATGTGCAAAACACCTACGGCCGCCTGGACATCCTGGTGAACAACGCGGGCGTGCTGCTCGACGCAATGGACTGCAAGCCTTCCGAGCAGTCGCTGCAGGTGTGGCGCGAGACCTTCGACACCAATGTGTTCGCCCTGGTGGAGGTGACCCAGGCCTTCTTGCCGCTTCTCAAGGCGGCAGCCGCGGGTCGCATCGTCAATCTCTCCAGCCAGCTCGCTTCGTTCGGCCTGCACACAGACCCTGCTTCGCCCATCTACGATTTCAAACTGCCGGCCTACAACGCCTCCAAGAGCGTTGTCAACGCATGGACCGTGCATCTGGCTCACGAACTGAGGGGAACCCCGCTCAAGGTGAACGCCGTGCACCCGGGCTATGTGATGACCGACATGAACGGTGGCAACGGTGAAATCGATGCCGAAGCTGGCGCAAAGACCAGCGTGGCAATGGCCTTGCTCGACGACTCTGGCCCTTCGGGAAGTTTCACGCACCTGGGCAAGGCGCTGCCCTGGTGATGTGCATCTGGATGACACGTCAATTCACTTCAAGAGTTTCCATGAGCACCATCGCACTCAGCCGCCGCAAACTCATCGCCGTTGGCGGGGCCGTCCTGGCAACCGGCGTTTCTGCATTGTTGCTGCCCGCCAGCGCGCAGGGCCTCGCGCCCACCCGTTCGATGTCGGGCGGCTCCAACAACTACCGCAAGGGTGCGCCGATTGTGGAGAGGATTGGAAAGGGAGGCTTCTGGATGAGTGGCACCGTGCGCCGCGCGGGCGATGGGGCGCCGCTTGCCGGGCAACGCATTCAAATATGGGCGCACACGACCGAAGGGCAGGAGCACGAGCCGCAGAGCCATGGCGCAACGCTCACCGACAAAGACGGAAAATTCCGTCTTGAGATGCCGCAAATCATCCCTCTCTTTGGCCAGGCGCACGGGCACCTTGCCTATGACAGCGGCGAGTTCAAGACGGTGTTTCTTCGGCCGGTGATGCGCAGCGCAAAGGACAAGACGCTGGAGGCGCATTTCGTTCTTGAGCCGGCCTGACTGGATTGGTAGCAAGAAAATGAAACTCACAAAGGGGATCCTGATCTGGGCCGGCCTCGTGGCTGCCGTTTGCGTGCCCTTGGCAGCTGCTGCGGCCAGCCCGCTGCTCGAATGGCGTGGCCCCATCTACATCCTGGCTTGCTTCGCCGGAATTGCTTCACTGAGCCTCGTGCTCGTTCTGCCGCTGCTGGTTGGCGGATTCTTGCCGGGGCTCAAGGGCTATCTAGGGCGCCGAGCGCATTTCCGGGTTGGAGTCGCCTTGCTCGTCACGCTGGTGGTTCATGTCGTGGGCCTGTGGGTGACAAGTCCGCCGGACACGATCGACGCCCTGGTTTTCGCATCGCCGACGCCGTTCTCCCTTTGGGGCGTGATCGCCATGTGGGCAATTTTCGCGGCCACGCTGATGGCCACACTCCGCAGGCGATTGGGGCTGGCCCCTCGAACCTGGCGCATCGCCCACGTGGCCCTTGCAGTGGTGATCGTCACTGGCAGTGTGGTCCACGGCATGCTGGTCGAGGGGGTCATGGAGTCAGCGTCGAAGGCGGTTCTCTGTGCGCTGGTGCTTGCGGCGGCCATCAAGGCGATGCTTCACTTGCGTGTGTGGCGATAGCGAGCGCTGGCGCGAAGGGGACCGGCTGCACCAGGGCCTGATGACACCCTTGGCCC
The DNA here is from genome assembly GCF_964253575.1 of Acidovorax sp. LjRoot118. Lineage (NCBI taxonomy): Bacteria > Pseudomonadati > Pseudomonadota > Betaproteobacteria > Burkholderiales > Comamonadaceae > Acidovorax > Acidovorax sp. LjRoot118. The sequence goes on along the minus strand of NZ_CAXURB020000001.1, from coordinate 3,394,101 downwards.
GCTATAAATCGGCTGCTCGCGCCCGCTGGCGCCGTGCAATGACCGCCCCGGCTACAGCGCCGCTGCCAGCGCCGCCACCTGGTCCCTGAGCCACTGCTGCGCCGGGTGCGCGTCATTGCGCCGGTGCCACATGAGGTCGTAGCCAATCACCGGCAGCGTGACGGGAGGCGTGAACGACGCCAGCTTGCGCCAGTGCGGCGAATGGCGCGCCACGCGGCCCATCACCGTGGCCACCATGTCGGTCTGCGCCACCATGCTGGGGGCGGCAAACATCTGCGGCAGCGCCAGGCCCAGCGTGCGGCGCTGGCCCAGGTAGGCCAGTGCCTGGTCGACCAGACCGTGGCGGTCGCCCTCGGGCGACACCAGCACATGGCGCAGCGCCAGAAAGACCTGCATGTTCATCCCGTCCTTCACCGCCGGGTGGCCGCGGCGCACGATGGTGATGAACTCGTCGCGCATGACGGAGCGGGTGAGGATGCGGTTCTCGGCCTGGGTGGGCGGCACGCCGATGGCCGCGTCGATGGTGCCGGCATCGAGCAGGTCTACCGCGCTGTCGCGGCTGCCGATGGCGTGCACCGATAGCGACAGCCCGGGGCCCAGTTGCTCCAGCGCCCGCGAGAGCAGGGGCAGCAGCACGAAGGCCGGGTATTCCGACAGGCCCAGGGTGAAGGTCATGGCGCTGGTGGCAGGCTCGAACTGCTCCTTGGGCAGCAGTGCGGCCTTGATCTGCTGCAGCGCCTGCGATACCGGCCCGGCCAGTTCGCGCGCCTTGGGCGTGGGCACCAGGCCCTGCGCGCTGCGCAGGAACAGCGGGTCGTTGAACAGCGTGCGCAGGCGCGACAGGGCGGCGCTCATCGCGGGTTGGCTCACCCCCACGCGCACGGCGGCGCGGGTCACGTTGCGCTCGCTCGCCAGCGCGTCGAAAGCGGCCAGCAGGTTCAGGTCGATGCCATGAAAATCCATAAATCAAATAATCATTTATATCGGTTATCTGTTGGACAGATTATGGCTGGTTCTTGAAAATTCACCCATCGCTTCTCAACACACCCCTTCACTCCCTGAACCGAAGACCACCATGAATGCCCTGCGAAACCCCCACTCCCGCCAGCCGCACGCTGCCATGGCGAACCCAGCACCAAGGCCTGCACCGGTCGCCCGCAAGACCGTGCTGCGCCAGTCCGCCGCGCTGAGCGCCGCCGCCGTGATGGCCTGTGCGCTGGGCAGCGTGCCTGCATTCGCCGCCGGCAAGGATGTGTCGGCGCAGAAGGTGGTGAACCTGGCCAACATCACCGAGGTGAGCCCCGGCGTGCACGTGATCGAAGACCGCCAGCAGGTCTTTCTGGTGCCCAACGTGACCATCATCGTGGGCCGCGACGCGGCGCTGGTGGTGGACACGGGCCTGGGCACCAAGAGCGCGCAACTGGTGCTGCAGACCGCCAGAAAGCTGGCGGGCAACAAGAAGCTGTACCTCACCATGACGCACTTCCACCCGGAGCACGGCTTTGGCGCGCAGGCTTTCAAGGGCCAGGCCACCATCATCTACAACCGCGCGCAGCGCGACGAGCTGCTCAAGAAAGGGCCCGCGTTCCGCGAACTCTTCTCGGACAAGCTGGACGTGGCGCAGGCCATGAAGGACGTGCGCTTCGTGATGCCCGATGTGGTGTACGACACCGAGGCCGAGATCGACCTGGGCGGGCGCGTGGTCAAGCTCAACTACTACCAGCCGGCGCACACGCTGGGCGACCAGGTGATCTCGGTGCCCGAGCAGGGCGTGGTGATTCTGGGCGACCTGCTGGAGACCAAATCGTTCCCCATCATGCCGTGGTTCCCGGACCTGGCGGACACCGACGTCGACCCGCTCAACTGGCGCGAGATCTTTCGCAAGGTGGCCGCCACCAACCCCAAGATCGTGATCCCCGGGCACGGCCGCATCGGCACGGCCGCCGACCTCGATGCGTCGGCACGCCACATGGACGTGGCCCGCGAGGAAGTGGCGCGCCGCTGCGCCGCAGGCAATGACCTGGCCACCATCCAGAAGGAGCTCACGCCCATCCTGGAAGCGCAGCACCCCGACTGGGATTTGAAGGACTGGATTGCGATGGAAATCCAGTCGTACTACGAACGGCTGTGCCGCAAGTAAGAGCGGGCCCAGAGGCACCGCCATTCATCTTCGCTACTGATCCCCCTTGTTGAAAGAGCCATCCCCATGAAAGCCGTCGGATACACCACCCCCCAGCCCATCACCCATGCCGATGCGCTGGTCGACATCACCTTGCCCGACCCCGTGGCCACCGGCCGCGATTTGTTGGTGGAGGTGCAAGCCATCTCCGTGAACCCCGTGGACACCAAGATCCGCAAGAGCGCGGCCCCCGCCGAAGGCCAGCGCTGGAAGGTGCTGGGCTGGGACGCCAGCGGCATCGTGAAGGCCGTGGGCCCCGAGGTCACGCTGTTCAAGCCCGGCGACCGCGTGTGGTACGCCGGCTCCTTCGCCCGGCACGGCACCAATGCCGAGCTGCACCTGGTGGACGAGCGCATCGTGGGCCATGCGCCCAAGACGCTCGACTTTGCCCAGGCCGCCGCATTGCCCCTCACGGCCATCACCGCGTGGGAAATGCTGTTCGACCGTCTGGGCATCGCCCCTGGCAAGAAGCCCGAGGGCAAGACGCTGCTGATCATCGGCGCATCGGGCGGGGTCGGTTCCATCATGACGCAGCTGGCCTCGCGGCTCACCAGCCTCACGGTGATCGGCACCGCATCGCGCCCCGAAACCCAGGCCTGGGTGAAGGAGCTGGGCGCCCACCACGTCATCGACCACAGCAAGCCGCTGGCGCAGGAACTCAAGGCCATAGGCTTCCCGACGGTGGACACCATCGTCAGCCTGAACCAGACCGAAACGCACCTGCCGCAGATCGTCGAAGCCATTGCGCCCCAGGGAAAGTTCGGCCTGATCGACGACCCCAGGGCGCTCGACGTGATGCCCTTCAAGCGCAAGTCCGTCTCCATCCACTGGGAGATGATGGCCACGCGTTCGATGTTCCAGACGGCCGACATGGTCCACCAGCACCACCTGCTCAACGAAGTGGCCGCGCTGGTCGATGCCGGCCTGGTGCGAACCACACTGGCCGAGCGCTTTGGCAGCATCAACGCCGAGAACCTGAAGAAGGCGCATGCGCTGATCGAATCGGGCACGGCGCGCGGCAAGGTGGTGCTGCAGGGGTGGGCATGACGGCCGGGGGCGTGAGGGTGAACGCCAGTGCACTGCATCGGCGCGCGTTCACGGCCGCCCTGGTGGCCGCCCCGGCGCTGTGGCTGGGCGCCCGCGCGCAACCCGCTGCCGCGCGCATCGCCACGCCATCGCAGACCGAAGGGCCCTTCTACCCCCTGCGCCTGCCTGCCGACGCCGACCACGACCTGCTGCGCAATGGCCGGCTCAGCTACGGCGGCGGCCAGCCGGCCTGGCTGCAGGGCACGGTGACCGACATGGCAGGCAGGCCCGTGCGCGGCGCGCAGGTCGAGATCTGGCAGAGCGATGCCGATGGCCACTACCACCACCCGGGCGACTGGGGCAGGGCGGACGCCGCCTTCCAGGGCTTTGGCCGCGTGGCGGTGGCGCAGGACGGCAGCTACCGCTTTCGCACCATCCGCCCCGTGCCCTATGCGGGGCGCACCTCGCACGTGCACTTCAAGGTGCGGCTGGGCCAGCGCGAGCTGCTGACCACGCAGCTGTATGTGGCCGGCGATGCGGGCAATGCGCGCGACCAGGTGTGGCGCGGTCTGTCAGAGGCCGAGCGCAGCGCCGTCACCGTGCCGTTTGCGCCCGGCGCCGATGGGATGCAGGCGCGGTTTCCCATCGTGGTCGCCGTCTGAATCGGCACATCCCTTCGGTGCCGAAGTACCCATCCCGGGTTGACGAAGCAGCCAACCCCACCATCCAACCATTGAACGAGAACCTTGCATGAAACACCTCAGTACCATCAGCGCCATCGCCCTGGCCAGCATCACCTTCTTAGCGCAGGCGGCCGAGCCGCTCAAAATCAGCGTGGTCACTGCACCGGAGACCAGCTTCGGGGTCAACGCCACTCTGGTCACCGGCGACAAGCAAGCCATGGTGATCGGCTCGGGCTTCACGCGGGCCGATGCCCTGCGCATTGCCGCCGCAGTGCTCGACAGCGGCAAAGCGCTCAAGACCATCCTCATCAGCGACGCCGACCCCGACTATTACTTTGGGGCAGAAGCACTGCAGGCCCTTTTCCCCGATGCGCAGGTGGTGGCCACCCCGGCCGTGGCCCAGGAAATCAGCGAGCACCTGCAGGAAAAGATGAAAGTCTGGGGCCCACGCCTGGGCGCCAACGCACCCAAGCGGCCAGTGGTGCCGCAGGTGCTGCCCACCACGGTGCTGAGCGTGGACGGGCACAGCGTGGAAATCCGGGGCACCACGGGCGAGCTTGCCAACCGCCCCTATGTCTGGATTCCCTCGGCCCGGGCCATCACGGGCAATGTGGCGCTGTGGTCCAACCTGCATGTGTGGACCGCCAACACGCAGACACCGGCCCAGCGCCTGGCTTGGCTGGCGCAACTGGACGAGATGCAGGCCCTGAAGCCCGCACTGGTCGTGCCGGGTCACATGAAGGTGGGCGACGCGCTGGACGGCCGCTCCATCGACTTCACCCGCCGGTACCTCAAGGACTTCATCGCGGCCATCCCTGAGGCCAAGGATTCGCAGGCACTGTCGGCGGCATTCAAGAAGCAGTACCCGGACGCGGGCCTGCCGATCGCGCTGGACATTGGCGCCAAGGTGGCCAAGGGAGAGATGGCCTGGTAGCACGGGCGGCTCGGAAGCGCTTGATGGGATGGAGCAACTGACGTGCCCACCTCAAACTCATTCGTCTTTTTCAATCCTGGCCAAGCACGCCCTTATTGCACTTGGCATGATATGGACGACTGGTACTTGAGCGTGGCATTCCCCACGGAAAGCTCGGAGGCCGAGCCAACGCGCAAGGTGGTTTTCAAGCCAGTCCTTTTGATATAGGAGGGCTCCTTGGTCTTCGCCGCCTCGTCAATCTTGGACATCTCCAGCATTTCGGCGAAAAGCTTGCTGGTCTGGTTCTGCAGGTAGACGGTAGCCACCGTGGCATTCCGATGTCCAGCTGAGCGGCCGACTTGCGCTGCCACCAGATAGTCTCCAAACAAAGTGGGCCTGTATTTGTTGCCCACTGGCAGAAATAGACCGTCCTGCACCTTGATCATGCCCATCGCTTCAAAGCGGCGTTCAAGCGAAATCGCGTCCCCCAAGAGGCTGTTGCACTGAATCGATTCAGCGACATCCTTTCTCGCCTCCCATGCCTGCACATCTGCGTCTGTAAGGCGAAGAGGCGTGTTTGCCGAAGCGGCCAAAGCCACGAAAAATCCGCCAAGGATTGAGATTATCTTGATTTGCACCAATTTCACCATCTTCAGTTAAAATGTATTTTCACAATTTCGTTCCGGCTTTGCCAATATCTTCAATGTATTTATTCAAATTTTTCTGCAGCTCTTCATCAGTCCCTTTGTAGAAAGCGCCCATGATAAAAGAACAACCTGCCATGATAAAACCAATGGTGTAGGCGATTAAAAATGCATGATTAAGCCCGCGCTCCAAACTTGTTCCCTTCATATCGGGAGCGGAGAAATAGAAATATGCCGCATAACACAGAATGGCTGAACCAATCACGACACCGGGCACCGGAAATGCCTTTCCAAACATGGCTCCACAGCAGGGTATCACAACGACAATTGCCATAAAGGCGAAAAATGCTTTCGAGAAACCTAGTACATAATGAAGAAATGCAAAAATCATCAGGAGAATAATGGCGGCCAGCGTCATTTGAAAAATAGCCCTCGAAAGAGAAGTTCGTTCACTCTCACCCGAGTCGCCATCAACCATTCTGGCATCTGAAGAACTTCTCTGCAGCAATTCGGATTTTGCGACTTCGCGGGCTATCGAGCTGAGCTCGCCATGCGCCAGTCGGTGTTCAATCTCTGCGGAATCCATTGCCTTGTACAGTTTCTGCAGGCTGGCTATTTTTTTGGGGTCAGTCATGATTATTTTAAGAATTTCAATGGCCGCTCAAGCCCCGACAGGGACACAACGACAGGGATCATGAACGCTTCTGGTGCGACGAACCCAAGCATCCTCGATCGCCCCTTGCACTGCGTGATTTTTCTCCTTGCGCGTCGAGGGCAGGTACCCGAAGTACCTTGTGGCGATACGCAGCCCGGTGGTGCAGACCATCCGGGAGCAGGCCAGGGATCCACCTGGGTGCCCTTGCCCCAAGCACCCGGTGCCTGGCCAATCAGTTCGTCTTCGCGAGGCGAAATCCTGTTTCGGCATGTCTGATTTGCGCTGCTTTGAAGTCGCGACTGTGGACGCTGGCAGAGCCCGCTCTCCAGTCCACCCGACCACCACGCACGGCGAGGAATTCGCATCGTTTGAGACCTCTCCCCGAATTCATGCACGCCCGCAGCAAAGTATCCGCATGGATCCCCCTTTGTCCGTGATCCGAAGCGCTTGATGGGATGGAGCAACTGACGCAGCCGCCTCAAACTCAATCGTATTTTTCAATCAAGCCTAGCAAGCCTTTATTGCCCTTGGGACGATTCTGAGACTGGCTTCGCGCGTCAGGCCAAGCCTTAATTTGCAACTATGGATATCGGCGGTAAAAGGATGATTCAGATCTAAAAATAACTTGATCCGTGCTATCAAATACAACGTATTCGATGCTTGCATTTTTAAACCGTTCTGCGCAAGTCTCGAAGTTATAAATTTTTCCATGTCCGGGTAGAATCTCTCCCCTATATCTCCATGAGATTGCGGGTGCCGGTGTGTCCTCAAATCCAATGTCGCAATGCTCCCAGGTACCGGCTACAGGCAGCACACGGGAGATTTGGACCTTAATCGGTTTATTTGATCGGTTTCCAATGAGAAAACCCGAACCACTTGGACTCACGCTGAGCATGGACGGGATGACACCTGGTGCGGCGTGAGGAGTTTGCATCTTCAAAGCAAAAATTTCCCCCAGTTCCTTAGGCGTGAATTGTTGTGCGCCTCCAGCAACTGCATTATGATTTTCAGCAGACGAACGGATGGCCAAGGCGTTTTTTTGATACTGTTCTGATTTTGCAGAGCTGATTTGCATTGGCAGCACAAAGCCAAAAAATGCAATTAAGAACGGCGTAAAGACAGCCATAACCCGTGCGACAGAAGGAAGTGGACGGGCTCCAACCATCACGAAAAAATAGCCCAGCGTTATACCCAATATAAGAGGAAATATTGTGATCAGCATAAACAGCGTACCACCAGCGCCCAAATCTGTCTTTGGTACGACATAGAGGTAATACCAGCGCACGAACATGGCTCCCCACAATCCGCCAGCAACAAGCCCTATGATGTGCAACACACCCTTAAACGGTTGCGGATCATTTTCAACCATCAATTTCTTGTGGACACCAGCTGATCTAGAATGATTGTGCTCAGATCTATTTTGTGGTTGTGATTTTGTAAGTTTTGATAGCAAGATTGCTATGGCAATAAATAACCCTGCTACGTAATACAGTCCTTGATAAAGGTTTCTGTCTTGCTTCAAGTGATCTTCTGGTTTTTCAATTACAACTCCGTTGAGTTCTAACCCCCAGACACTGCCTTGCAAGCCGGCACCTTGATAGGTCACTTTGACAATTGAATCCTTGGGTGCGTTATTTATTTTATCAAGTCGGTCCTGCTCATAAACTAATTTGAAGGTAATGTCAGAACCAAAAACCGTCAAAGATATTTGCGGCGGGCTGCCCGATCTGTACGCACCACGAAGTGGGTTGCCAGTGCTAGGGTTGCCCGGGTGGTAATATGCGTGCTTAATACGTCCAGTAACAACTTTGAGTTCGTTTAAGTTACTAGGCGTGGCAATGAAAATAAAATTGGCTAGCATGAACGCAATAAAACTAATTATCAGGAATGCGACAAAGAAAAATCGTTTAATGCTAGCCATATGCTAAATATTTAGTCTGATAAAATCACTCTCTTGGACTGCATAATCCTAATGCAATCTCCGAACAGCTTCAGTCATATCGTCAACGTATTCATTCAATTTATCGTCAAGCTCATCATCAGTACCTTTGAAAAATGCGCCCATCAAGAAAAAAGAACCTAGTATGACGTATCCCATGGTGTACACCGCCAAAAAAACATGAGTCAGCCCGCGTTCTAGGTGATCTCCTTTAATTTCGGTGGAAAAATAGAAGTATGCTCCATAAAAAATAATGGCTGCACCAATTAAACCACCAAATCTCGGAAAGGACTTTCCAAACATTGCAGCGATGCAGGGTAAAACAAATACAACGAAGATAGCAACGAAAACGCCGTTTGACCATCCCATTACAATCCGCAGGAATGCATAGCCAAGAAAAATAATCAAAGCAGCAAGCGAAAGTTGGAATAATACACCTGAGTCTGAAGTATTCGGAATCTTAGCCGCCTCGGAATCAACACCGCTGGCATAAGCAGCACTCCTTCGCTGCAGCTCCGACTTTGCAACTTCGCGGGCTATTGGACTCAGCTCACCATGTGCCAGCCGATATTCAATTTCAGCGGAATCCATTGCTTGATAGATTTTTTCCAGGCTGGCTATTTTTTTGGGATCGGTCATAAATTTTCAAGAATTCCAATGGCCGCTCGAACCCTGACATTGACACAATGACATGGAGACTGCAAGCCATCCGAGGCGACGACCTCCAGCATCCTTGATCTTCCCTTGCATGGGCTGATTTTTCAGCTTGCGCGTCGCGGACGGGTACCTGGAGTAGCCTGTGGCGATACGCAGCCAGGTGATGCAGGACCACCCGAGAGCCTCGCCATCACCTTCCGGCAGGGTCTTGCTCGCCCAGGGCGCGCAAAGGGCCAGTCTTGATCCCAGGCGCCCCTGTACATGCCCCCAATGCTCAACCGATCAGTTCGTTCGCGCGAGGCGAAATCCTGTTTCAGGATGCCAAGCCCTAGGGAATCTGGAGTCGCGGTATGTTGCTGTTGCGCGGTTACGCCACTGCTCGACCGAACCGCCGCGTACAACGATGAATTTGCACCTGTTGAGCCCTCTCCCCTGTGCTCGATCGTTTGGACCCTTCTCCCGTGCGCTGCCATCAGTTGGCGCACCCTCATACGTTTGTTGCCAGCAGTCCGCCGTCCATTCTTCTGCATTGCCTGACATGTCGTAGAGCCCGAAAGCGTTGGGCCTTTTCTTCGCAACGGGGTGGATCTTCTGTCCGCTGTTCTCCCTGTGCCAGCCTATCGGATCAATATCATTTCCACCGCAATACATATCCGTGCTATTGCCCGCCCGGCAGGCGTATTCCCACTCGGACTCTGTAGGTAAGCGATACCCCGGCCCATCAACACGATTTAGCCATTCGATAAAATCGTCTATCTCCTGGCCATCAATATACCGTACCGGAGCATCATCACTAACACTGTTATGTTTTAGAAAACCAGTGTCATTTAGCTTCTTTTCGCCTTCCCGTCCAATTGATGAAAGAAATTTTTTGTATTGAAAGACAGTGACTTCCGTCTTGCCCATCTGAAAGGAGGGCACATCAACTGCATGTGTCGGTATTGCAGGCCGTCCTGTTTTCTTGGCCGACTCCGCATCATCACCCATCATGAACGTGCCACTGGGCAAAGAGATCATAGTAATTCCAATACTATTTGTCACTTCCGGCAGCTTCGGCTGTTTTGGTCTGGCTGGCTTGCAGGCTGCGAGACCAATCACAAGGATTATGAGCGATGCTCGCAAATAAAACCGATGGATTGATCGCGTGTGGAGCGCATGGTTCGTCATAAAAAAGCAAATGGATAATTGACTAGCGTGGACATTGGCTCAAGGTATCTTGACCAGTCGAACACCTTTGTCCATGAAATTGGGAGCGTCCATGTCCTTCTCGATGGACATGCGAAAGGTGGCCTTGGTACTATCGTGCGACCGAGTTGCGCCCCCCCTGAACATCCGGGCATGGCAGTAGCCGCCGTCAATCCAGGCACTCCCATCGTTTGGTGCGCCGACGTAGTTCCCATGCCAGCAATCCTGAACGTACTCATTGGCATTGCCCATCATGTCGAACAGTCCCCAGGCGTTGGGTTTTTTGCGGCCAACAGGCTGTGGACCGTAGGTGTAACCCCCCATCCATGCCAACTCCATGAAATCGCCATCGCCGCAATACTCCTTGTGCCTGCCACCTGCCAAACAGGCATACTCCCACTCAGATTCACTCGGTAGCCTGAATCGATTCGCAGTGAGTACTGCAAATTTTTCAGCCAAAAGTTCGGCATCTTCGCGATAAAGGTTGACTACCGCTCGATCAGGCCCCAAATAAGTATTGCACTTCACAGCGCATGGATTCTTGCCAACTATCTTTTCATACTCAGCTTGCGTAACTTCATATTTACCGAGATAGAAGCCTTTCAAGCAAACTTCATGAACTGGCTTTTGATCATCCCTGCTCTTGTCAGATCCCATGTTGAAGCACCCGCTTGGCACCCACACAAATTGCATCCCGGTCGTCGCTTCTGTCCAAATCGTTCCTGCAGCCGGTTCAAATAACTTCTTTTCCCCATCAGAATACTTGACAGCAGCGACTGTCAAGATTAACAAAAATAGCCCACCAGCCAATACACGCAACATGCGTTATCCTTTAACTCAAGAAATTCCACGTCCGGATGACAGAGCCGAATGATCGGTTCATGCAACCTCAAAATCCGCTCGACCGGCAAGGCCGGCCAGGGGTGTTCGCCATGGGCGGCGCGACCAAACGCTGTCGGGACTGTGGACAAGGTTTTGCACGCTGCTCTGCCGTTCCCGGATGGCTTGCACCTCTGGTTTCCAGGCGGCAAATCCCAGCAGGTAACTCAAGCCCAGGCTGCTCCAGCCATTGAATTCTTGCTGCGCACGCTGGGCAGCAGTGAGAGCCAGCTCGCGGGCCTCCGGCAACGTGATCCAGTCTGCCAACCAGGCAAAGGAGATTACGCCTTGGGCACGGGTCAAATCCCAGCCTTTGACACCATGCACTCGCAAGAACTCACGGTTATCCAGCACCATGCGGCCAAACACCCAAAGTTCATCGTCCAGCAAGCTGCGCACTTCGGCCTCGGATTTATCAAGCATCGGAACCCAGTTTTTCTCAAAATTGGCCTGCCCCATCCTCATGTTGTTCAGGTTATCAATGGCTTTCAGGGCGTCTTCGCGGTTATGGACACCCCACCATTCCCGCAGCACGTCCCTAGATTCCTCATAGAGTCGAGGTGATTTTTCTCGGCCTGCATAAATATCGTTGCTAACGCCATTTCTTTCGTTCAGCACGGCGTTCATGCTCCAAGCCCAAAGCAATGGCGGATCATCTTTTTCGCGGATCAGTCGTTGCTTGGCTCCTGGCCTCAAACGCTGCAGGCGAGGGCGATTTTCTTTGTCCTTGGGCTGAGCGCTTGCCCAGGGGGCGGCAGAAGCCGCGCCTGCGGCGATCAGTGTAGTCATAAGGGTTCTGCGATCCATAGTTACCTCAGCTATCAATCTGTATTTCTTCAAGCATTGATGCTTAAAAGCGTGGATGCGAACGCCATCAGCGCGGCGAGGGCCAGCAGCCCGAGCCTTAGAAGAACATGTCGCCATATGCTGTCGTTCACGAAGTAAACCGCCAGGTCTTGCGACATCGGGACGGGACGAAGCGGGCTCACGCTGGCCAGCCCAGGATTGCCGACAGGAACCCAGCCCACGAGCCATGCCGGGAGGGCAAACAGAAGCCGACGCAGTTGGCCCAATAATTCGAACTTGTCACCCCGCGTCCATGCCATGCGCATCATCCAGGCATGGCTGGTTACATGGGGGATGAGGTAACGTTGGCCCAGGATGTGGGCGCGAACCACATGCCGCAAAGCAGCCTTTTCATCGCAGGCCAGCAAGGCGGATTTCATCATCGCGATTTCATGCCGATAGGCCAGCCGTGCTGACCTGAACCTGGGCACTGCGGGGGCATGATGAATGTCAGTCATGAGGAAGGATTGGATCAGTGCAACCCGCCCAAGTCTTGAACAAACCGGCTACCGCCGCCCATGATCCCCAGGGCATGGGCGTTCGCCCCCACGAAGGATTCGCTGATGCTGGCGACAACGTCAAGGTCCCAGAGCAGGCCGGCGTGCCCTTGCTGTGCCTCGGCCGTGGGTGGGGTACGTACTTGGGGCCTGTTCAGCAAAACAGGCCGCACAGCCATCATCTGATTCAGATCGCCTGGTCGCCGTCCACTGCTTTTGAGTTGAGTGCTGGAGACTACAAGGTGCGAGGCATGGGCCATGTGGTGGACGCCGGTGCGTCTCACTGCATGCAATCCGCCGAACCGGTTCGGCTGCTGTTCCTCGATCCAGCGATGCCGATTGCGCGTGGCTGGCGTGCGATTTCAGGCGGAAACGTTTGCGAGTTGGATCCCGTCCAGGTGCAGCAGCTGGAAACTCGCCTGCAGCAATGGATTCACGCAAAAGCAGACGATTCCAACGATCCACCTTTGGCAGGAACTCGCGAACAAGCACTGGCTGAATGGCTCAGCGCAAAGCTGGACCAACCACTGCGCGCGTGCGATGCTGCGCAAGTCCTTGGATTGTCGGAGGGGCGCTTTCTGCACTGGTTCACGCAGGTGCATGGTTTGCCTTTTCGACCCTATGTACGATGGCTCAGGCTTCAAAAAGCCCTTCGGTGTCTCGCCGAGGGAGCCACTCTGACCGAGGCTGCATATGCGTCGGGTTTTTCTGACAGCGCTCATCTGAGTCGCAGCTTTGCGGCGAGCTTCGGCATCGCGCCACGAGGCCTTCAGCGTGTGAGGATTCGGTTGTCCAAGTCGGCTGGGCCCGATGTGGCGGGGGTCCTGACGCCTTAGGCGGGCCAACACAGGCCAACGACGCGGGCTGCATTTGGGCATTACCGCTGGTCTTGCTGTTCAGATGGCCTGGAATACGCAGGCGGCGAAGCGGTGTTGTGCAATCAGCCCTTGCGCGGCGCCTCGCTCCATCTGCCCGGGGCGCCAACAGCGGCGACATCTTCACGAACCGGCCCAAGGCGCTTTCGATCAGCCCGTCGGCCTTGGGCATGACGAGTCCGTGCAACGGCACCCAGATCACCGAATCGCATCATACGAATTTGCCTTCAACCGTATAACGTCGTTGAGTCGCCTTGCCGTGCTGAAGCACTGTCTGCGGCCCCCCGCCTAGTTATCCGATTGCATGCAAATCCGTATCAAGCGCCAGCGCGGGCAGTCAAGCCATGCTGAAATGCGCTTGCAGCAGCTGCTCTTGCAGCGACGGCAATGCCTTGTCGGCCTGAACGTCAAGCGCCACCGTAGCGCCGCCATGCCAGGCCAGCGCGCCCCGCCTGGCGTCGAACCACAGGCTGGCCTCTTCAAACTCGCGCTGCTGGCGGGGCCCGGTGGCTGCCATGCTGACAAAGCGCAGCGGTATGACCTTGGCCGTGCTGATCCACGCCCACTGGTAAACCTGATCCTTCGGTGCATCAGCGGCCATGCCGAGCCGTTTGACTTCGGTCAGCCAGCCGTGGGGGGAGACGAACAGGTAGAGAATTTTGAAGTTCGGCGACATGCTGCGATTGTCTGCGCCACCCGGCTTTGGCCATGCGCATGCGCGTTCAAATCCCCTGCGGAAGGGCGCTGGCCCCATGCCAATCTCCACCACCGGCGAGCCTCGCTCCAGGCATGGCCCTAGCCACCTCTGTCGATGCGAAGGGCGAGAATGACCGAGGTGTTTGTCCTGGTGACTCCCTCGATCTCCCCAATTTGATCCAGCAGCACGTCAAGCCGCGCCGTGTTGTCTGCCCGAAGGGTGGCCATGTAGTCAAACTCGCCGCTGACCGACGCGAGCTGCAGCAACTCGGGAAACTTCGTCAGCTCCCTGATGACTTCCCTGCCGGCCTTGGGCTGCACCACGATCCCCACGAATGCCTGCACGCCCCGTGCGACTGCTTCGCCTCCCAGGCGCACGGAGTAACCGCCGATGAGGCCGTTGGCCTCGAGTTTTGCAAGGCGTGCCACCACGGTTGTCCTGGCCACGCCGAGCCTGCGGGCCAGGTTGGCGGTGCTCTCACGCGCGTTGGCCTGCAGCAGCGCAATCAGCTCCCGATCGAACTTGTCGCGCAGCAGTGTTTCGGGAAGGTTGGTCGGCGCGTTCATGGTGAGGGACAAAAGCCAAAAGGTATGACAAGGTGACGATTCGGCAGCATTGTCTGCCATTGCGGCGAAAATTGGTGCCATTTCGTCGAACTCATGCTTTTTTTCGTCATGGGGTTTCGGAACACTGGGTGGGTCTCCATACCCCAGTACCGTTCTGAAGGAAATTTGCATGAAAGTAGCTCTGCTCGGCGCAGGCCACATCGGCCAGACCATTGCCCAACTGCTGCACGCCAGTGGCGACTTTGCGTTGACGGTCTTCGACCGCGACCAGGCAGCATTGGATCGGTTGGCCCAAAAGGGCATCCGAACAACGTGCATCGACACATCAAGTGCCGAAGAACTCGCAAATGCCCTGGACGGGCACACCGCAGTGGTCAATGCGCTCCCGTACCACCTGGCAATTTCTGCTGCCCAGGCGGCCTTGCGCGCCCGTTGCCACTACTTCGATCTGACGGAGGACGTGGCGGCAACCCAGGAAATCAAGCGCCTCGCACAGGACGCCGAGACTGCGTTCATGCCGCAGTGCGGCCTTGCCCCGGGCTTCATCGGGATAGTGGCGCACCACCTTGCCAGCGGCTTTGAGGCCCTGCACGACGTGAAGATGCGCGTGGGCGCGCTGCCGGCTTTTCCCACGAATGCGCTCAAGTACAACCTGACGTGGAGCGTGGATGGCCTGATCAATGAGTACTGCCATCCGTGCGAGGCCATACACGATGGTCGGGTGATCTCGGCCCTGCCGCTGGAGGGGCTGGAGCACTTTTCGCTGGACGGGGTGGAGTACGAAGCCTTCAACACGTCTGGTGGCCTGGGAACCTTGTGCGAGACGTGGGACGGAAAGCTGCGCAACCTCGACTACAAGACGGTGCGCTACCCAGGGCATCGCGCGTTGATGCAATTTCTGCTGGACGAGCTGCAACTCAAGAGCGACCAGGACACGCTCAAGACCGTTCTTCGGCGCAGCATGCCCGCCACCATGCAGGACGTGGTGCTGGTGTTCGTCACCGTCTCAGGCACCAAGAACGGCTCGCTCGTGCAGGAGGTATTCGCGCGCAAGATCTTCGCCGAGCGTGATGGTGCGTACCCGTTGTCCGCCATCCAGATCACAACCGCTGCGGGGATCTGTGCGGCCCTGGACCTGTTTCGGGAACAGAAGCTGCCCCAGCGCGGGTTCATTCGCCAGGAGCAAGTGGCCCTCCCGGACTTCCTGGCCAATCGCTTTGGCCGGGCGTATCAGCAGTACCGCCAGGTTGAATCGATTGGCTGAAGGGCCTTAGAGCCTGTTGTACGCTGAACCAGCTGCAGCACCTACCTCACGTATCCTGCATTTCGGCTGGTAGCCGCTGCATAGCGCGCAAAGTGCTACCCCAGCGTTTTTCGAGACCGACGGTTCAGATCTTTTTCCGCCCCAAGCGCTCAAGCGTTGCTTCGTACGCTTGCACCACGTCAGGCCGGTCATCGGCGGCGGCGTCGAATCGGCTGGCTAGAACCGCTGCGTCGGCCTTAGTGCCCAGTTGGCCGATGGCCTTGAAGATCTTCTTCATGAAGGCCGCGTCGCCGCCGATGATGCGCCCCTCAAAGCGCAGCAGGTCCATGATGGGCTCCACCAACTGCGCAGACTTGGTCTTTCCCACCATGTCGAGCAGGTTTTTGTAGAGGTACAGGTGGTTCTCGGAGAAGCCTTCGCGCTCGTTGAAGAAGGCAAGAAACAGGTCGGTGCAGGCCGGGCTGGCGATACCCGACAGGACGCACATGATGATCTCGTGCTCGTTCTTCATCTTGCCGACGTAGAACTCGTCCTGGTAGGTGGGCCGAGCCAGCGCCGTGTAGAAGCACTCGGTCATCGGCGCGATGGTGCGTTCGCCGTACCCACAGAGCACGTGCACCACCAGGTCCGACACATCATCGTCCGGGCGCAGCCCCTTGGCGACCATGGCGTGGAAGGCGCCCTGCGCCGGGTGCGCCAGTGCGCCGCGCAGGGTCGCTGCGTCGCAACGCCGGTCCACCAGACTGGCGAAGGCTTGGCCCAGCAGCGCCAGGTCGGTGATCGCGTAGAGCGCTGGCCAATCATTTTTCGCCATCAGGTCGGCCACGCGGCGCGGCGCCTTGTCGTCCTCTGCGATGGGCTCCCCCCTGGGCCATTCATCCTGCTTCAGCCGCAGGGCGATCTGTTCCTCGCGGTGCTGTGGGTCGGCATAGAAGCGGGTGAACTTTCTGCCTGCCAGCGGCGCCAGGCTGGTGATGGGATTGTCCTGCACGTCCAGGTCCACCACGGCCGGGCATGCGGCCAACGGGGACAGATCGGTGATCTGGTTGCGGCTCAGCTGCAGCGAGGCCAGGCCGGGGTAGCTCTGCACAAAGCCCAGGTCCGCGATGCCGTTGCCCGACAGAAACAGCGCCTCGAGTTGCGGCAGGTCCAGCCCCGCAGGAAAAGCCGCCAGCTTGTTATCGTACAGAAACAGGTGGCTCAACACCTTGAAGCCGTTGAGCGCATCGAAGTTGGAGAACTTGCAATTGTCGATGATCAGCGTCTGCAGGCGGGGCAGCGCCCGCAGCGCCTCCAGGTTCGTGAATTTCAGCCCCTCCAGCTCCAGCTTGCACAGGCTGGTGATGTGGGCGATGCGCGCCAGGTCCAAGGGCTCTTTCATCTTGCTGCGGTCCAGCTTCAGTTCGAGCACATCGTCGCAGTCGGCAATCTGGTCCAGGTCCTCACTGGTGAAGCGCTCCAGGCGCAGGCCCCTGGAGTGGTTGAGTACGTTGGCGCGGGAGTGGAGCCAGTCGGTCCACTTGGATTTGAGCTTGGACATAGTGTTGGGGCTGGGATGTACGTGATGGGGTGGGCAAAGGTGCGGATTGCCTTGGCGCGGTGCCTGACCCCGCATGCGGGAACGGCTTTTGCGCAGTTTTTCCGGCATCACCCACAGTGCACTGGTGGCGAGCTTCACGGATCATAAGACGCGCCCTCGCAGGCGCACTGGACGGATTGTCCAGTGGCGCTGTCACCCATAGATAGCCGAGGTCTAGCCGCCTGCCGCAGCTTTCGGTGAATATGACATGGGCAGCCGCTTGCGATAACGAGGTGCGGTGACTTGGATCAGCCTAGTCTGGTTTGGTGATAGATCATGTCCGGTGCACGCCGCGGCATGCACCCGCGCTTGGGAGGGCGCACGCCCCGCGCATTCAGCCCTTCGGTTCCTATCTTGACTGCAGGGAAGTCCGAGCGGCATTGCGCGTCCGCGCCTGCTTACAGCCAAGGCGAGAAAGCGTAAGACTGTATCCAATTCATCGCCAAATGCTGGTTATGTGCGCATGAGCTTGGCGAGCGTTACCAGCGTGCTGCTGACGTGCTCGCGGACCACTGCTTCGATCAATTCCGGGCGCTTGCGGCGCAGCGCGTCGATGATGAAGCCGTGCTCCTCGCGGCTCGGCCTGGGCTTGTAGGTTGACTGCAGCCACAACCGCATATGGGGTTCGATGCACACGTGCAGCGCCGCAATCTGCGCCACCAGCCGCGGGCGGGCGCTCAGGCCGCACAGGTACAAATGGAAGTCACGGTGCTCGGTGACCCACGCGGAAAGATCTTCTGCGCACCGGTCCATGGCGTCCAGCCGTCGCTCCAGTTCATCGATGTCTGCAGGGCCGATCCGGTCCAGCGCGGCGGTTGCTGCCAGACCTTCGAGCACCGCACGCATTTCGAACACCTCGATCGCCTCCTGGTGGTTCAGGCCGCGCACCACCGCACCGCGGTTGGGGCGGATGGTCAGCAGTTCTTGCGTCGCAAGGCGCCGGAACGCTTCGCGCACCGGCATTCGGCTCATCCCCAGTTGCGATGCAATCTCCTCGGGCACCAAGCGGTCGCCCGCCTTGAACTGGCCCATGCGGATTCCGTTGAGAAGGAAGCGATAGGCTTCTTCCTCGGCCGTTGCGGGGCTGGAAAAGGGTGTGAGCATGATGGCCATTCACTTTGATTGGATACACGAATATACTTTGGGGCATGCAGCCCCTTGACTGGTCGTTCCCCTATACCTCGCAAAAGATGCCACTGCTCGCGGCCAATGCCGTGAGCGCCAGCCAGCCTTTGGGGGCGCAGGCCGGCCTGAGTATGCTGTACCAGGGGGGCAACGCCATCGATAGCGCGCTTGCCTGCGCTATTGCGCTGACGGTGGTCGAACCCGTCATGAACGGGATTGGCGGCGACATGTTCGTGCTGGTGTGGCATGAAGGCAGGTTGCATGGTTTGAACTCCAGCGGAGGCGCGCCCTCGCTCTGGACGCCGCAGTATTTTGACGGGCATGACAAGATGCCGGAGAAGGGCTGGGGTTCGGTGACTGTGCCGGGCCAGGTTGCGGGTTGGAAGGCGCTGTCGGATCGCTTTGGCAAGCTGCCCTTTGCGCGCCTGTTCGAACCGGCCATTCGGTATGCGCAGGAAGGCTTCATGGTGTCGCCGCAAATTGCGAGGCAGTGGGCCAACCAGGTTCCACGGTATATCGACCAACCGGGCTTTCGCGACGCGTTCACATGGGAAGGGCGTGCTCCGCGCGCCGGTGAGCTTTGGCGCTTTCCGGCACAAGCCAGGACGCTGGAGCAGATTGCCGAGAGCGGCGGCGAGAGCTTCTACCGGGGCGAACTTGCCGAGAAGATCGAAGCATTTGCCAGGCAGTGCGGCGGTGCGCTGCGCGCAACCGATCTTGCGGCGCACCGGGCCGAATGGGTCGAGCCCATTGCGCAGTCGTTTCGCGGCTATACGCTGCACGAGATTCCGCCTAATGGCCAAGGGATCGCGGCACTGATGGCTTTGGGAATGCTGGACCACTTCGACCTGGCAGGGATGGGGGTAGACAGTGCCGACTACTACCACGTTGGCCTGGAGGCGATGAAGCTGGCCTTCGCCGACCTCAGCAAGTACGTTGCCGATGCCCCTGCCATGTCGCCCGTATCTGCTGCGCACTTGCTCGACGCTGCGTATCTGGCAGAGCGTGCGAAGCTCATCGACATGAAGCGCGCGGCCAATCCAGGCCCCGGCATGCCAAAGACCGGCGGCACGGTCTATCTCGCGTCAGCGGATGCGGCAGGCACCATGGTCTCTTACATCCAGTCGAATTACCACGGCTTTG
Source organism: Acidovorax sp. LjRoot118 (assembly GCF_964253575.1). Classification (NCBI taxonomy): domain Bacteria; kingdom Pseudomonadati; phylum Pseudomonadota; class Betaproteobacteria; order Burkholderiales; family Comamonadaceae; genus Acidovorax; species Acidovorax sp. LjRoot118. The sequence goes on along the minus strand of NZ_CAXURB020000001.1, from coordinate 3,374,749 downwards.
GCTCCGGCGTGGTCGTTCCAGGCACCGGCATCAGTCTGCACAACCGCGGCGAAGACTTCAGCCTGGTCGCGGGCCATCCGAATATCGTCGCTCCAGGCAAGCGGCCACTGCACACCATCATCCCGGGTTTCATTACGCGCGATGGCGCACCCGTGATGGCCATGGGCGTCATGGGCGGCTCGATGCAGGCACAAGGGCATGTGCAGATGGTGACGCGGCTCGCCAGCTTTGGACAGAACCCGCAAGCGATGAGCGATGCTCCGCGGTTTCGCGTGGAGCCGGGCCCCACGGTCACGCTGGAATCGCATGTGCCTGGCGATGTGCCGGACTCGCTGCGCGCCCGTGGACACGAGGTCACCGTCGCGCAGCGCCAAAGCCTGGACTTCGGATCGGCCCAGCTGATCTACAAGGCAGAGCATGGGTACATCGCGGCATCCGACTCGCGTCGGGACGGACAGGCCGTTGGCTTTTAGCGTGAGCGGCCAAGGCGCATCACCCTTGCTGAAAAATCTGTCCTGATCGACGACGCCATGGCGTCTCCTTAACGCACTGAAATTCCTTTCCCCTCAACTGCAACAGCGCAACAAGCCAGGAGACACCCACAATGAAGCGACGAATCTTTTCCGCAGCAGCCGCAGCCTCGGCGCTCTCTCTGGGTTTGCCAGCATCTGGGCAAGACCGCACACTGAAGCTCATTGTCGGGTTTGCGCCCGGTGGCTCATCCGACCAACTGACGAGAATTCTTGCCGACAAGCTGCGCTCTTTGCTGGGGCAAAACGTCGTCGTCGAGAACAAGCCGGGCGCATCGGGACGGGTGTCCATGGCGGAGCTCAAGCGATTGCCGCCGGATGGGCAGACACTGGTCATGGCCACCAGTGGCACGCTGGTGGTGGCTCCCTGGCTTTATCCCAATCTGCCGTACGATGCCGTGAAGGACTTCACGCCCATCGCGCGTGCCGCGAGCTTCGACTTTGCGCTCACCATTGGCCCTGCAGGTCCCCAACGCGATATCAAACATGTGTTGGCCTGGATGAAAGCGAACCCCGACAAGGCGAACTTTGCCACGTCGGGCGCCGGCACACTGGGCCACTTCACGGGCGTGCTGCTTTCGCAGACCACTGGCGTCAATCTCACGCACATACCCTACAAAGGGGGCGCACCCGCGGCGCAAGACCTGGTAGCCGGGCTGCTGCCCATGATGGTGGACACAGCTTCTGAAACCCTGGAGCACCACAAGGCGGGCAGGGTGCGGATTGTCGCGGTGACTGGTCAAGAGCGCTCCAGCGCCTTGCCCGACGTGCCCACCTTGAAGGAAGCGGGGATCAACATGACTGCGGATGGGTACTTCGCTCTGTACGGCCCTGCGGGGATGCAGCCGGCAGTCGTGCAGCGCATCGAACGGGCCGTGGCCGAGGCGCTTCGCGCTCAGGATGCGCGGGACAAGATTGCCGCGCTGGGGCTGATGCCCGATTACCTGGATTCAGCGGGGCTCAAGAAGCTGCAAGCCGAGCAGCTCAAACGCTGGGAACAGCCGGTGAAGGCCTCAGGCTTCAAGCCAGACTGAGCGCAGGCTTCGGTCCGGGGGGCCAAACACCCCCGTCGTGGTACTGAAGCATTGAACGTGGGGCGGCTTTGCAGATGCTTGCGTTGCTGGTTCCCATGCACACGAATCAATTGAATCGCCCTTGCGCAGCGCAGGCCACCAGCCCGTCGACGATGTAGCGCACGCGGGGGCTGAGGTGGGCGCGTTGGGGCCAGATGGCGTGGATGTCGATCTGGCTGCCGGCGTACTGGTGCAGCACCAGGCGCAGGCGGCCGTCACCCACCTGGTCGCGCACCATCGATATGGGCAACTGGGCCAGCCCCAGCCCTTGCAGGGCGGCATCGACCATGGCCTCGCCGTCGCTGATCTGGTGGGTGGCCGGGGGGGTGATGCGCTTTTCTACCCCCTGGTCTCTGACGAACCAGACCATGGGCGGCCCGCGCAGGGCGCCGACGACGCAGCGGTGCCCGGCAATCTCGGCAAGGTGGGTGGGCTCGCCATGCTCGCGCAGGTAGCCTGGCGAGGCGCAGATCACACGCGGTTGGGTGGCCAGCCGGCGTGCGACCAGGTGGCCCGTGTCCTTCAGTGCGCCAAAGCGGATGGCGATGTCCACGTCGTCTGCCAGCAGGTCGCTGGTGGCGTCGGTGAAGGTCAGGCTCAGCTGCAGGCCGGGGTGGGGGCGGGCGATCTGCACCAGGGCCGGCAGCACCACGCGGCGCCCGAAGGCGACCGGCATGTCGATGTGCACCCGGCCCTTGAGCACCGGGTTGCCCGATGACAGCGTTGCCTGCGCGGCGGTGATCTCTTGCATGGCCGAAGTGCAGGCCGCAAGATAGGCCTCGCCATCGGCGGTGAGGCGTGTCAGCCGGGTGGTGCGGTGGAACAGCTTGGCGCCCAGGCGGTCCTCCAGCCGGGCAATGGACTTGCCCACCGCAGATTTGGTGAGGCCCAGGCGATCGGCGGCCTGCGTGAAGTTGTCGCTGTGGGCGGTGGTGACGAAGACCGTGATGCCGGCCAGAGGGTCGAGGTCTTGCATAGTAGATTTGGGTTCTACTCTGAGGGTAGAACGGGGTGACAATGGCAAAGTGGTTCTACTTTAGCATTGGGTCAGCAGTCTGAAGCGCCGCTCTTGGCCTTGAGGTTTTGCATTGAATCGATGTGAAGGAGTGGCACATGCCCGTCGTACGAGTGAGCTGGTTTGAAGGCAAGGACCACGCGCAAAAGCAGAAGGTGGCAGCGGAGATCACGCAGAGCATCGTGCGCAACACGGCCACCGACCCGAACTACATCTATGTGATTTTTGAAGACGTGAAGCCTGCGGACTGGGCGGGCGCAGGCAAACTGTTCGGCGCGCCTGCGCAAGGCACTGCCGGTTGAATGCAGCGGTGAAAGCCGGACGTTGAAGGAGCAGCCATGGCGACAGGGATGATGAAGGCGGTGGTCATGCACGCGCCGGGCGGGCCAGAGGTGCTGCGGGTGGAGCAGCGCCCCATCCCGCACGCGGGCCCAGGCCAGGTGCTGGTGCGCGTAGAAGCTTTCGGGCTGAACCGCTCGGAGCTGTTTACCCGGCAGGGGCACTCGCCTGGGGTCGCGTTCCCCCGCGTGCTGGGCATCGAGGCCGTTGGCACCGTGGCGCAGGCACCTGGGGGCGAGTTTGCGCAGGGGCAGATGGTGGCCACCGTCATGGGTGGCATGGGCCGGGCATTCGACGGGGGCTATGCGCAGTACACCGTGGTGCCCGCGGGCCAGGTGCGGGCGTTCACGTCGCCGCTGCCATGGGACACGCTGGGCGCGCTGCCGGAGATGCTGCAGACCGCCTGGGGTGCGCTGCTCCGCGGCCTGCGGCTGCGCGAGGGAGACCGGCTGCTGATTCGGGGCGGCACGACGTCGGTGGGCCTGGCAGCGGCTGCCATCGCACGCGCCCATGGTGCACAGGTGGCATCCACATCACGGCAGGCCCAGTCCAGGGCCCTGGTCGAAGCGGCCGGGGCGCAGCATTTCATCGCGGACGATGGCGCCATCGCCAACAAGGTTCAGGCCCTGTGGCCGGGCGGCGCCGACAAGGTGCTCGAACTGGTGGGCACCAGCACATTGAAAGACTCCCTGCGCGCAACCCGCGAGCCGGGCACCGTGTGCATGGCGGGCATGGTGGGCGACCAATGGTCGTTGGCCGACTTTGCGCCCATGGATGCCATTCCCACCGGCGTATCCCTGACCACGTATTCCGGCGACGTCTCGGACTTCATGGGCATGCCACTGCAAAAGCTTTTTGATGGCGTTGCCGCCGGTACGCTGCCGGTATCGATTGGGCGCGTGTTCAGCATCGACCAGATCGCTGAGGCCCACCGCGTGATGCAAGCCAACGAGGCGCAGGGCAAGATCGTCGTGCTGACGCGCTGAGGGCGTCTGAAAAAACTCTTCTGGCGTTCTGGCTGCGTCCTGTCGTTCTGCCTGCGACGCAAGGCCTTTTCTTTTCGCTGCAAGGTCGGCGAAAAGAGCCTTTCAAGCCTCCAGCGCGGTAGCGCCCATCCCGCAACGCCTGGCATCCAATCGGGTGACAGGCGTCACGTTCGGCGTGCAAAAAAAGCAGCGCAACCGGATGGTCCACGGCGAGAATAATTCCGGGCAGGCAGTCCGCGATCACCGTGTGCTGCCTGACCATCCTCGACAACTGCGAACCATACAACAAGGAGAAGATCGCATGTACTGGACACAACGAGTTATGCCACTGAAGGCGCTCAAGGCCCTCATGGCCTCTGCCACGCTCATGGGCCTCGCCGCCTGCGGCGGCGGGGGTGGTGACGACCCCATCGCTACGCCCTACGCCCTGGGCGGCACGGTGAGCGGCGTGCCCAGCGGCAAGCCCGTGGTGCTGAGCAGCGGCAGCGGTGAGGACCTGGCCGTGGCGGCCGATGGCAGCTTCACCTTCACCAAGCCGCTGGCCGATGGCGCGAAGTATTCGGTCGCCGTCAAGACGGCACCCCAGGGTTCGGGCTGCGTGGTGCGCAATGGCTCCGGCACCGTGGCCGGCGCCGCGGTGAACACGGTGGCGGTGCGCTGCGTGCCGCTGGCCATCCTGTCGGACGGCGCGTGGGAGCAGGACCGGTGCCAGCCACCGGCCAGTGGCAGCAGCGGCGTGCGCGATCTGTGGAACCTGTCGACCAACGCGACCAGCGGCCAGGTCACGGTCGGTGTGGGCACGGTGACCTACGGCAACGCGCAATGCGATGGCGTAGGTGTCGCCGCCACGGGTGCCTTGAGCCGTACCTTCTGGTTCCAGCCGGAACGCACCGAGGCCGGCGCAGGCCTGGCGGCCTTCTGGGGCAAGCGCCAGACCTTCCCGGGTGGGCTGTTGAACCCTGCGGTCTTCACCCCCGTGGTGCTGGTGCGCAAGGCCAACAACCTGTGCCTGCTGGAAGACACCGCCGTGCCATCGGCCTTCCCCAACGCTGCCAGCCTGGACACTGCCGTGAGCGCGGCGATTGCTGGCGGGCAGTGCTACACCCCGCGCTAAGGTAGAACGCGCGTGTGCTTGCCGGCCGTGGGTGCCGGCAGGTTAACCGCGCGGCATGGAATTGGCCCTGCGTGTGCAGACGCGGGCCACGCCTACCGCGCTTCGATGACCTCTTTGGCACGCCGCGCGAGGGCGTCCATCCCGAAAGGCTTGGTCATGACGTGCATGCCGGGCTCCAGATGGCTGGCGTCCAGTGCGGACTGTGCGTAGCCGGTCACGAACAGCACCTTGAGCCCGGGGCGCTGGCTGCGCGCGGCGTCGGCCACCTGGCGGCCGTTCATGCCGCCGGGCAGGCCCACATCGGTGATGAGCAGGTCGATGGGGCGGTCCGAGCGCAGCCAGTGCATGGCTTCGGTGCCGTCGCCGGCCTCCAGCGTGGCGTAGCCCAGGTCCTGCATGACCTCCACGATCAGCATGCGCAGTGACGCTTCGTCGTCCACCACCAGCACGGTCTGGCCCTGGTCGGCACGCGGCGGTGCGGCCGGGCGTTGCTCGGGCGGCGCCTGCTCTGGCATGCGCTCGCTGCGCGGCAGATCGATGCACACCGCAGTGCCCACACCCACCGTCGACTCGATGCTGACGCGCCCGCCGGATTGCTTGGCAAAACCATACACCATCGACAGACCCAGGCCCGTGCCCATGCCCAGCGGCTTGGTGGTGAAGAAGGGGTCGAAGGCCCTGGCCGCCACCTCGGGCGGCATGCCGGTGCCGTTGTCGCGCACGCACAGGGACACATAGCTGCCGGGCGTGAGGTCTGCGGCCTGGGCCGCGCGCGCATCCAGGGTGCGGTTGCCGGTTTCGATGACCATGCGCCCGCCCTCGGGCATGGCATCGCGCGCGTTGATGCACAAATTGAGCAAGGCACTTTCGAGCTGGCCGGCATCCACATGCACGTTCCACAGGCCGGGCGCAGCGATGACCTCGACATGGATCTCGGGGCCGACCGTGCGGCGCAGCAGCTCCTCCATGCCGTGCACGAGCTGGTCGAGCGCCAGGGTCTTGGGCTCCAGCGTCTGGCGGCGCGAGAAGGCCAGCAGGCGGTGGGTGAGCGATGCGGCGCGCTTGGCCGCACCCTGCGCCATGCCGATGTAGCGCTCCATGTCGGGGGTGAGGTTGGCGCCGCCACGCCGGCGCAGCAGCTCCAGCGCGCCGGTGATGGAGCCCAGCAGGTTGTTGAAGTCGTGCGCCAGACCGCCGGTGAGCTGGCCAACGGCTTCGAGCTTCTGGCTTTGGCGCAGCTGCTCCTTGGCCGCCTCCAGCTCTGCGGCGCGCTCTTCGACCTGGCGCTCCAGCGAGGCGGCAAACGCCTGCAGCGCGATCTGCGCCTCGCGCCGGCCCAGCACGGAGCGCAGGCGGTCGCCGACCTCGCGCACGAAGTCCACCTCGTCATCGGTCCACACACGGGGCTGGCTGTGGTTGAGGTACAGCAGCCCGACAAAATTGCCCTGCTCGCGCAGCGGCATGTTGAGCACGGCACGGGCCGATATGGCCTCCAGCGCGTGCGCGTTGCCCTGGGTGCGCGGGTCTTCGCGGGCGTCGGCGAAAGCCACGGTGATACCGCGCGCCAGGTCGTCGATGTAGGAGCCGTAGTCGCGAAACTGCAGCACCCCCGCAAGGGTCTGCACGCCGGGCGCGTTCCAGTCGCGTTCGATGGTGATGGTCTCGGCGGTCTTGTCCACCACCCCATAGCCTGCGCGGTCCACGTTGAAGTGGTGCGCCAGGGTTTGCGCCGCGGCATAGCCGATTTCGACCACGTCGTCCATGTCGCGGATGCGGTCGCTCAGCTGCACCAGGGCCAACTGCCGCTCTTGCGCTTGCACGATGGCTGCGTCTGCCTGCTGCAGGCGGCGCTCTGCCACGCCCAGGGTGCGCCGGCTGGCCGCTTCCTTGAGTGCGCGGTCCAGCACGAAGGGCAGGCGTTCCAGCCGGTTCTTGCTCACGTAGTCGGTGGCGCCGCGCTTGAGCAGCTCGACCGCGTTGTCTTCGCCGATCACGCCGGAGACAAAGATGAAGGGTACGTCGGGGGCGTGCCTGCGCACCAGCTCCAGGGCCGCACCACCTGAAAAGCCGGGCAGCTCGAAGTCGGACAGGACCACGTCGAAGCGCGTTTGCCCCAGCGCCTGGGTGAAGCTCGGGCCATCGCTCACGAGGGTGACGTCCGCGGCGGGCAGCGCGCTCTTGAGCGCTTCGGCGAGCAGTTCTGCGTCGAAGCGGGAGTCTTCCAGTACCAGCACGCGCAGGTGCGTCGTCGAGTCCATGGCAGGCAGCTGGCTACAGGGGCTCGCCACGGCGGCTGGCTTTGGAGGAGCCTGGTGGCGGCTCGTTGAGCACGGCCCAGAACACGCCCAGGTCGCCGATGGCAGAGACGAAGCGGTCGAAAGCCACCGGCTTGACGACGTAGGCGTTGACGCCCAGCTCATAGCTCTTGACGACGTCGTTTTCTTCCTGGGACGAGGTCAGCATCACCACCGGAAGGCTGCGCAGCGCCGGGTCGGCGCGCACGGCCTGCAGCACCTCCAGCCCATTGACCTTGGGCAGCTTGAGGTCCAGCAGGACCACGGCCGGGTTGCCCGCATCGCGCCCGGCAAAGTCGCCTTCGCGCCGCAGGTAGTCCAGGGCCTGCGCGCCGTCGCGCATGATCACGACCTCGTTGGCCAACTGGCTGCGCTCCAGCGCAATGAGGGTGAGTTCCAGATCACGCTTGTCGTCTTCGACCAGCAAAATGGGCTTTAGCATCAAAGGCTCCTGGGGGAGGGGTTGTTCCTGGATGGAGAGGGGGCGTCTGCCGCCGCGGCGGGCGCCACGCGCGGCAATATAAAGCCAAAGCGGGCGCCCTGGTCCGGCGTGCCTGAACCCCAGACGGTGCCGCCGTGGCGCTCGACAATGCGCTTGACGATGGCCAGGCCGATGCCCGTGCCCTCGAACTCGTCGGCCTGGTGCAGGCGCTGGAACACGCCGAACAGCTTGTTGGCGTACTCCATGTTGAAGCCCACGCCGTTGTCCTCGACCTCGATGCCGTCGCCCTCGGGCCTGCGCAGCGCGCGCACGCTGATGCGCGCGGGGTCGCGGCCACGCGAGTATTTGAGCGCGTTGCTCAGAAAGTTGCGCGTGGCCACCTGCAGCAGCAGCGGGTCGCCAAAGAGTTCGGGGTAGCTGGGCTCCAGCGCCCATTGCACATTGCGCCCGGGCTCCTGGCGCGACAGCTCGCGCACCAGCTCCTGCAGCAGCACCTGCATGTCGACGGGGCGCTGCTTGAGCGCGGCCCGTCCCATGCGCGAAAAATCCAGCAGCGCATCGACCAACTGGCCCGCGTAGGCGGCCGCGTCCTTGACGTTGCCCAGGTAGCGCAGGGCCCGTTCGGACAGCGCCTTTTTCTCCAGGTCGACCACCAGGTCCACATAGCCCGCAATGTGGCGCATGGGCGCGCGCAGGTCGTGCGACACGGTGTACGAGAAGGCTTCGAGCTCCTTGTTCACCCGCGTCAGCTCGTGGGCCACTTCCTCGAACTCTTCTGCGCGGCGCAGCACGATGCCGATGAGGGCCTGGCGCAGCTCGCCTGCCACGGCAACTTCCGCAGCCGACCAGGGCAGGCAGGCGCCGCGGATGCTTTCCTGCCAGCTGTCGAAGCTGCGCCGGGGGTGGATGCGGCCGTCTGCGGCCACCTGGTTCTTGCGCGGGTTGCCCGCCCAGGTGACGGTTTTGACGATCTCGGGCCGAAACCACAGGATCACGTGGCGGTGCACCTGGGAGATGGACACGGCCAGCACCCCGGCCGCCACGTCCTTGAAGCCCTGTGCCGGCGCATGGTCCTGCGCCAGCTGGTGGCTGTGGAACACCTCTGCGCCCAGCCCCTCGATCCAGTTGGCCAGGTCCATGACCGCCTGCTGCGGTGGCACCTCGCCCACGCTCCAGACCTCGTCGTCGCGCACCACCGCCACGCCGCTGGCGCGGGCAAACCGCAGCATGGCAGGTACCTGTGCCAGCAGGCTCAGCGTGCCATCGCTGTCGGACAGGTGCGAGACGATCTCCAGCGTGAGCTGGCGCAAGGCCAGTTGCTCTGCCACCTGGCCGGTCGCCTCCTTGGACTGGATCTGCAGGGCCAGCAATTGGCCCAGGTGCTCGCAGGCCAGCCGCGTGGCCACGCCGACGTGGCGCGGCGCATGGCCATGGCAGGACACCAGCCCCCACAGCCTGCCTTCGATGACGATGGACACCGACATGGACGACAGCGTGCCCATGTTGCGCATGTACTCCAGGTGGACTGGCGATACGCTGCGCAGCTGCGCCTGGGACAGGTCGATGTCCGAGGGCTGCAGTGCTGCGCCGTGGATGCGCAGCGGCACCGGCGTGTAGTTGGCGTCGGCAATCAGGCGAAACTGGTTGAGCACGTACAGTGCACGCGCCTGCAGGGGAATGTCGTCCGCCGGAAAGTGGTGGCCGGCATAGCTGTCGTAGCCCGGGTCCACGTCCTCGGCCAGCACCTGGCCGTGGCCCGCGTCGTCGAAGCGGTAGACCATGCACCGCCCGAAGCCTGTCAGGCGCTTCATTTCGGTGGCGGCCAGCTGGGCCAGCTGCTCGATGGAGCTTGCGGCCTGCAGGCGCGGCAGAAAGATGCGGGTGAGCGAGTAGATGGGGGCCCCGTTGCCATCGGCAGGCGCGGCGGGCTCGAACTCGGCCAGCAGGTGCCGGTCCGTGCAGTGGGCTGATACGTCCCACCGCTCGCCGGCCTGCGCTGCCCACACCCCCAGGGACACTGGCACCGCCCCAGGGGGATTGGCTGGCAGCGCGCTGCTTGTCAGGTGGGCCAGTGCCGCCTGCAGGCTGCCGTCGGGCCAATTGTCGCTGGAGGCAAGCAGTTGCCGCGTGGACGCATCGAGCACCAGCAAGCGGCCTTGGGGCTGAATGGCCCCAGGCACACGGATGGGCTCTGTGTGGCAGGAGAAAAGATCAGGGTCAGCGGTGGGCGGCAGGCCTGGGTTTGACGTCATGAACAAAGGTAGAACGGCCTGCGGCCGTGCGCAGGACAACGCGCATGATGCCCTGGATTTCAGGCCATGCATGTCAGAAGTTTCCTATAAAAACGGCCCGGCGCTCAGCCCTGCGCCCGCGCGCGCGCCAGCTCGTTGCCCACAGCCGCGTTCAGCGTCTCCAGGTCGAAAGGCTTCTTGAGCACCGATTGCACGCCCACGAGTTTTTCGACCTCGGCCATGTCGGCGTAGCCCGTGGCCATCAGCACCGGGATGCCGGGGTAGATCTGCCGTGCGGCGGTGATGAACTCGGCGCCGTTCATGCCGGGCATGAGGTAGTCGGCCATCAGCAGGTCGGGCATGCGCCGGCGCAGCTCGCGCAGGCCGCTCTCGCCGTCGCTGGCTTCGCGCACGCTGTAGCTGAGCAGTCGCAACCCTTCGGCGATGCCCTGCCTCACGGCGTCGTCGTCTTCCACCACCAGCACTTCGGTGCGGGCCTTGGCATGCCCAGTGCCGTTGCGGTCGGCGGCTGCGCTGCTGCCGTCGCCGTCGCCCGAGGCGTCGTGGGCCTGTGCGAAGCGCAGCGTGAGGGTGGTGCCCTCGCCCTCGGTGCTGTGCATCTCCACGCTGCCGCCGGACTGGTTGGCAAAGCCGTAGACCTGGCTGAGCCCCAGGCCCGTGCCTTCGCCGTCGCCCTTGGTGGTGAAGAAGGGGTCGAACACCTTGGCCTGCAGGGCCTCGGGTATGCCGCAGCCGGTGTCCTGCACGCTGATGTGCACCTGGCGGCTGCCATCTGCCGCGCAGGGCAGGGCGGTGCGGATGGTCAGGGTGCCACCGTCTGGCATGGCATCGCGTGAGTTGACGGCCATGTTCAGCAGGGCCATCTCCAACTGGGCGCCGTCGAGCAGGGCCCACGCTTGGCCGTCGCAGATGTCGATGCGGACCTGCACCTTGGAGCCCACAGACACCTCGATCAGCTCGCGCAGGTTGAGCACCATGGCGTTCACGTCGTGCAGCCTGGGCAGCAGGCTTTGCGCGCGCGCAAACGACAGCAGCTGGGCGGTGAGGCGTGCGCCGCGGTCCACCGAGTCCTTGGCGCGGCGCGCGTAGTCGGCCAGGCGCTTTTCGGTGGCCAGGCGCATGATGAACTGCAGGTTCAGGCTGACCGCGTGCAGCAGGTTGTTGAAGTCGTGCGCAATGCCGCCGGTGAGCCGGCCAATGGCCTCGAGCTTCTGGCCCTGCACCACCTTGGACTGCATGCGCTCGCGGTCGGCGATCTCGCGCATCAGCCGGTCGTTGGCGTTCGCCAGGTCGCTGGTGCGCGCGGCGATGCGGCTTTCGAGCCCGGCGTTGAGCCGCTCCACCGTCTGTTTCGCGGTCTCCAGGTCGGACAGGTGCCGCCGCGTGGCGTACTGCCGATTGCGCGCCCGCAGTGCCGAGCGCACCGCGCTCACCAGCGTCTCGGGGTTGACCGGGCGCTCCAGAATGACCAGGTTACCGAGCTCGTGCAGTGAGGCGGTGGCGCGCAGTGACCGGCGGCTGGCCTGGCGAGTGGCCAGCACGACAAACGGAAAATCCGACCACGCGGGCTGGCGCGCCAGGTACTGGCGCAGCGATTCACCCAGGCCGCCCGCCAGCACTTCCTCGGTGAGAATGGCGGCGGCGGCTGCGACCTCCAGCTCGGCCAACAGCGCGGCCGCGTCGGGGCAGACCACGCATTGCACACCATCGCCGCACACCACCGATGCGATGACCTTGGCGTCGCGCCCGTGGGGCGCCAGAATGAGGACACGGCTCTCCATGCGGTGCCCGGTCATGCGCGCGAATGCGCGTTGTCGCTGTCGCCCAGCAGGGGCTGGCGGCCCGTGTACTGCGCAGCGCCGACCAGGATGCCGTGGAAGTCGGACAGGGGCTTGCCGATCTCGACCCCGTTGGCGCCCAGGCGGAACTCGCGGATGGTGGTCTGGTGCGCCGTGGTGCGGCTCTTGATGACCGAGATGGCCTTGAGCACCTCGCCGCGCGCCTCAAAGAAGCGGTACTGCACCATGGCATCGCTCAGGTAGCTCAGGTCGATGTCGGAGCGCATCTCGCCCACGGTGCCGTGCAGCGACAGGATGATGAGCGTGACCACGCCCTTGAGGTTCAGGTACGACAGCAGCTCGTGCATCTGCAGCAGCAGGTACTGCCCGCCGGGCATGGCCTGCATGTAGGAGTTGAGGCTGTCGAGCACCACCATCTTCACCCCGTCGACTTCGACCGCATTGCGCACGGCCTGGGCGAACTGGCCTGGTGATACCTCGGCCGGGTCGAAAGAGCGGATCAGCAGCTGGCCCGATGCGATGAAGGGGTCGATGTCGAGCCCCAGGGCCAGCGAGCGCTGGCGCAGCGAGTTGAGGCCTTCGTCGAAGAGGTAGAAGGCCACCTTGTCGCCGCGCCGCATGGCGGCCACCGCGCAGCTGGTGGCGGTGGTGGTCTTGCCCACGCCGGCCGGGCCGGCCAGCAGCAGGTTGCTGCCGGGCGACAGGCCGCCGCCCAGCATTTCATCGAAGGCCGCCGTGCCGGTGGGGATGGGCGCGTCGTCGAAGCTGCCGCCATGCTCGCCCGCCGAAAGGCGCGGAAAGACCACCAGGCCCCCGCGGTCCAGATCGAAATCGTGGTCGCCGCTGCGGAATTTGACCCCGCGCAGCTTGACCACGCGCAGCTGGCGCTTGTCGGGCCCGTAGGTGTTGGCGTTCTGGTTCAAATGCACCACGCCATGCGCAATGCTGTGCAGTTGCTGGTCGCCTTCGCCCGAGGTCTTGTCGTCGAGCATGAGCACGGTGCAGCCCATCTGCGCAAAAAAGCGCTTCAGAGCGAGTATCTGGCGCCGGTAGCGCAGGGGGCTCTGGGCCAGCAGGCGCAGCTCGGACAGGCTGTCGAATGCCACGCGCTGGGGCTTGAGCTCACCCACCAGCTTCATCACCTCGCGGGTGGTCTCGCCCAGCTCGAACTCGGAGGGGTGCAATATGGTCTGCTCGGCGTCTTCGCTCAGCCCTTCGTCACTCACCAGGTCGAAGACCTTGATGCCGTCGAGCGACCAGCCGTGGGACTGGGCGACCTGCTCCAGCTCTTCCGAGGTTTCGGAAAGGGTGACGTACAGCCCCCGCTCGCCCTTCTCGCGCCCCTCGATCAGGAACTGCAGCGCCAGCGTGGTCTTGCCGGTGCCCGGGCTGCCTTCGACCAGGTAGAGGTGCCGCGTGGGCAGGCCGCCGGCCAGCACGTCGTCGAGCCCGGCAATGCCGGTGCGTGCGATGCCTTGCGTGGCGGGTGCGGTTGCGATAGGGGTGCTGAGGGTGCTTGTCAAATGGATCCTTTCTGTGGCCCGCCCCCGCTGGGGGTGGGGCCCGTGCAGCGCATGCATCCCTGTGGGACAAGGCCAGTCGCGGTAAGGAGCGGCCCGTTGCGCAGACGTATCCAATTTTGAATGGGCGGTGTCGAAACGAAAGTCAGCCCACTTCGGCAGACCAAGGAAGGGCGGGTCCTACAGGGCCCCCCTGCGCTGCGGTTGTAGCGCGCACAGGGTGGACGCGGGTAACAGCGGTGTTCATGAACGGTTGGCCAGGGGGTTTTCCTACAGAGGCCCCTCGGCGCTGCCAAGAAACTGGTTGCACCGTTTCAAGTTGACCGATGATCTACCGCTTTCACATTGCACCCATCGACGCGCCCGATGCCTCGTCCCCGGGCGAGAGGCCGCCGGGCCCCGGCGAACTGCTGCAGGCATACACCCGCCTGAGCGATGCGCTGGGGCAGTTTCTTCAATCCGTGCCGCGCATGGGCATGTCACTCACCGCCGCCGAGCACGGCGAGCAGGGGCTGGAGATCTGGCTGGACAGCCAGCTCGACGCCCAGAGCGTTCACAACCTCGTGGCATCGTTTCTGCGGGACATGAACCGTGCCACGCCGGGCTTGCAGCTTGCCCTGCGGCAGCGTGTGGCACAGTGAGCCAGTGGTCCGTTGCACCATGCGTGCGTTGCAGTTCGTTGCAAACACTGCAGCCACATGGGGTGTACAGGCAGCCGGAGGTGGGGGAAGTGCGGGGCCGGCGCAGGCTGCTGGCTACCCTGTGCGGCGCTGTCTTTGCGCCAGGAATATCCGGCCATACGGCGTGACCGAGTCGACGACGACATGCGGCTCGGGGCTGGCACATGCGACCACCTTGCCCTCGACCAGATTCGCCTGCGCGAGGGCTTTGTAGGCCTCGATGTCGGATCGTTCAACAAGCCGCAGGGGCATGCATTCCAGGGTCAGCCTTCGCAGAAAGATCAGGTCCATGCGGTGTCAGGGTGCGCGCAGCAATGCGCCAGAGTGTCTACTCCCTCCAGGGTAAGCGCGTTGGCCGGTTTGGCAAGTGCCTGCATGTAAGGTGCCGTTACACCAGGCAGGCGTTGGTCAGCACCACCGCCATGCCGCCGCCGCTACCCCAACCGCACCTCAAACCGGCTGCCATCGCGCACGCCCAGCCCCCGGTAGCCCGCCAGGCGCGCCACAGAGAGTGCCCGCACCCAGCGCTGCAGGGCCACCAGGTCGTGGGCCGACACATCCTCGGGCTCCACGCGCTCCAGGGCGTCGATGGTGTGCATGGTGGCGGCAATGTCGTCGGGGCTGCCGAACTGGTGCTCCAGGGCCACGGCAAAGCGCACCTCTGCAGCAGTGCGTTCGGCCTGCGCAAGGCCGGGGTAGTCGCACAGGGCGACGGTGTAGGTGGCGTCCAGAACATCCATGGTCAATCTTCAAAATACTGTATGAATTTACAGTATTTCTGCGGCGCGCGGGCAGAAGATTGGTGCGGCCGGGCCAAATAGTGACTGTGCTGGCGGGGCTGCTATGGATTTGCGAGCGCGGGTCGCTCAGGCGGGCGTTGGAGCCCATGCCCCTCGTGCCGCGCGCGCCCCTGGCATCCCTCGGAGCGAGGAGAATGGTGCTTTAGACAATGAGGTCCCTGTGAGCCCAACCCATCCCCATGCCGAACTCATTGCCTGTTTCAAAAGGGCGCAGGCAGATGCTGCGCGCAAGTTCGGGCTCATCCAGGCGGCTGCGAAGAAAGGGCCTGGCGCTATTCAAGCGGCTGCAGACACCGCAGCCAAGGCCGCGAAGCGCCGGGATTCGTACGCGCAGAAGCTCAAAGCCCTGGGGGTGGACCTGCAGGATTGAGTGGGGCACGGGCTGGCTCGACCCGCTGAAACGACAACGCCAGAGGCGTTTTGTGAGCCACGCTAGTGCTTTGGCAGCCCGTACCGCGCGGCACGGTCTTGCAGGCGCTGCTGTTCGCGCAGCAGCACCTTGCTCACCTTGCGCAGGTTGGCGATCTGGGCCTCGATCGCCGTGCGCTTGTCGGCCATCAGGCGGGCGCCCTTGGCGCAGTCGATGCTTTTGGCGCGCATGGCATCGAGCACCTGGCGAATCTCCTGCAGTGAGAAGCCCAGCGACTGCAGTTGCTGCAGCAGGGCCGCGTCCCTGGCGGCCGACTCGGGGTAGTCGCGGTAGTTGTTCTGGCCGCGTTGCACGCCGACGAGCAGCCCCTCGCGTTCATAAAAGCGCAGCGCGTGGCGGCCCAGGCCGGTGCGGCTTTCCAGCTCCGATATGCGCATCGAATTTCCCTTGACTGTAGACCTTGCTCTACAGATTAGCATGGCTTTTTTGAAGAGGGCACACCATGCATTTGCTGGTCGAAAAGACGGTCTCCATCCATCGGCCTGTGCAGGCGGTGTTTGGCTACATATCGAACATGGAGCAGTTTGGCGAGTGGTTCCCGGGCGTCATCGCGATCGAATCGCTCGGCGCGCTTGCCCACGGGCAGCCGGGCAAGGAGTACCTTGAAACCGTGGTCGTGCCGCTCAGGGGGCGCCGGCAGGTCACTCTGCAGGTGCGCGAAGCCCGGGCCCCCGGGTTCTTTGCCACCGAGGGGCGGTTGCTGCCGCTGCTGCCGCGCATGGAGATCTCGCTGCATGCCACGGCGCCGCAGTCCTGCGAACTCACCTGGCGCATGTTCAGCCGAAGCCGCAGCCTTGCCGTCCGCTGCCTGCTGCTCCCGCTGGCCAGGCGGGTCATGCGGCAACGGGCGGGCCGGGGCCTGGCGGCTTTGAAGGTGCGCATGGAGGGGGGTACCGGTACCTGAACACGGGTGGAACCCGTGCGCTGCGTATTTCGGTAACTTCCGGGCAGTCGGATCGAATTCAGTGGTACGGCGGGGCCGGGGTGAATCGGACACCCATATCGGCGCTTGTGGACATCTCCAGTTCGCTGACGATGGGCACTTTTCCGCTTCGCTCAGTCGCCTTCTTGGGTGATCGAGGGCATGGGCGTGAGCAGCTAGACTTTCGTTGTCGGCCAAAAGCGGTGCGGCACATCGTCGGTGGCGACGCCGTCTTCATGAAAAGGATCTTCAAGGCCATCGGCCAACTGGGCAGCAAGGCCGACGCCGCTGTGCTGGCCAGCCGGTTCGATGCCGCCGCCGAAGATCGACCGGATGTGCTGCAAGCGTTTGAGGCGGCGCTGGCGCGTTGGGAAAAGAAGAAGGTGTGATGCCCGGATCGAGAAGGACGGCTTTGGGCCCAGATCGGTCTATCACCTTGCCATGTGGATCGGCCATTTGCAGTTGTTCGGTTAAAGCCCCGTCCCGCAAGGCAAACACGGCCAATGTCGAACACTTCGCATCTCAAGGGGCATCGCTCCGCTGAAGCCCAGTTTGAAAATCGCGAGCGGGACTTTGGGGCGTGATGGAGGATAATTGGGCTCTTATAACTGTGGCTTATGGAATCACGAGGAAAAAAACGTGCTGTTAACTGATATCGCCGTCGAGCACACGCTGGCGTCTAAAAATGGAGGACCTCGTGAGACGCTTTTTTTGCATCCCTTTACGAATACTCAACGGGATTCTCTGGGTAAATTCGAGATCGTACGTAGCGTCCGTAAGCTTGGGGATAAAGAAGTGAAGTGCTCAACATTCGTTTCGTTTCAGCATTTGGCGGAGTTATATGCAAAAGGGGTGCTCGAAGAATTCGGGTTTTCCGTTCGCATGTGTGCTGCAGGTGGCAAGCACCCCGGTACGAATCCCGTAAAAAAAATACTCCCGACCAGTATCAAACCTGGCTCACCGTTCGACCTGGCAGTTCAAGGCATCGATATTTCAAAACCAGCTACCCGCGAATTGAGAACAGCGTTGCTTCGCACTGACGTCAAGCTTTAAGGGCACCTGTGAATCAATCTGTTGCCAATTTCGAAATCATCGCCACTTTCAAACGGGCGCAGGCAGATGCTGCTCACAAGTCCGGATTGATCAAAGCCGCTGCAAAAAAGGGGCCAAAGGCCATCCAAGCAGCCGTTGACGCAGCTGCAAAGGCAGCAAAACGCCGGGACGCATACGCAAAGAAGCTGGATGCCTTGGGCGTGAGTCTCAAGGACTGAGAGGCTGAGAATCTTTCGTCCAGGCCCGCCTTGCACGCCAAAAAACCCCGGCTCGTCGAAAGCAAATGCTCGCCTTAGAGCGGCTAACAAAACTCAGCGAAGCGGTTCTGGCTAGGCGGTGCGTCGCAGGCAGTACGAGTAGTACGACAAGACGCAGCAACGACGTCAGAAGAGTTTTGTTAGCCGCTCTTAGCCCGAGCTATGGCTGTGCTTTGCGCCTAGGAGCGTGCGCGGCATAAGGCGTCGAAGCGAAACGTCCGAAAACCGAGGATCGCTGGGTAGTACCGACAAGCCCAGGGTGGCCCCCTGGGCGCCGGAAGTAATACCCGGCGAGACCGGTTTGTCGGGCGTTGCAGCCGATGCTCCTTCTGCCGCGCACGCTCCTAGATCCGAGGCGTCTTGGCGCGCCCCTCGGAGACGGCCAAAAAATTCCCAGCCTCTGAGGCGCCATCCGCGGATTTCCGGGACCAGCCGCTGGTCGCAACGGTCGTCGGGCTCGCGCTGCGGTCCGCTGAAAGGCGGGGGAGCCGCTGTTCGCCACCGGCAGTACCTGGCCGATTTTGCTCTTTCGAGATTCATGGCACCCTGTCGTGGCGACGTCCGTCAACACGGGACGGCGCCGTAGCACCTTCGATAGGAGCACGCCATGGAGCATGATTAATCGACTGTCGCATCCCGGACGATCATATGGCCGCTTGTGGAACAGATCGGCTCACAAAACTCTTCTGGCGTCATTGCAGCGTCATTGCAGCGTCATTGCAGCGTCTTTGCAGCGTCTTGTCGTACTGCTCGTACTGCCTGCGACGCAGCGCCTGGCCAGAACCGCTTCGCTGAGTTTTGCTTGCTGCTCTTAGGCCAAGGTGCCGGCGGGCACGCGAGTGGTGACCGTGCTCCGAAAGCGTTTGCCAAACTCGATCATGGGTTGCTCCACGGTGTAATACAGCCCGATGCTCAGCAGCAGGGTGGCAACAATGACGGCGAGGTGGGCATCTGCACCGGTCCACTGCAGATTGACATAGACCACAACCATTACCTTTGCGTGGACCAGGTACAGCGAGTAGGAGATCTTGCCGATGTAGCGCACCAGCGCGTCCTGAACAGGCGGCAGCTTGAGAAATAGGATGAACACGCCGGCCAAGCCCACTGCGGCGAGTGGTTGCGGCGCAAAGCCAACGAACCCCTGCCACGGTGACCACAGCACGATAAGCAGCAGCGTTGCAGGCCACAGGATGCCGCTGGGGATGCGCCGGAGCACCCGCTCGTACCGGTAGATCACCGTGCCCAGCACGAAGAAGTACAGATAGCCCACGATGTTGGACTTGATCAGCGCGAGCTGCAGCGCAGGTGAGAACTCCACGCCCACGCTACGTGCTTGGCCAAGGTACAGGAAATCCAGCGCTCCGGCGTTGGCCGCCTTGATCCAGCCGATGGACAGCAGCGTGGAGAGGGCCAGCACACCGAGCCAGAAATGCCGCCAGCGCAGTCGGTGTGCCACCACAGCCAAGATGCCCACGATGCCATACCAAAAAAGCTCTACCGTGAGTGTCCAGCCTACATGCACACGATCCAAAAACAGGCTGCTCATTACGGACAGCTGCTGCAGGTTCAGCAGGTTCAATAGGAAATGAGGGTATTCGTTGAGCATCAACTGGCGGAACTCCGGCACCAACGCCATCTCGATGAGCACGATGCCCCCCAGGGCGACCCAGTACACCGGGAAGATGCGAAAGAACCGTGCTTTGGCATAGTCGCCCAGGCTGTTGCGCTCGGCGCTCTGGATGATGAGGTAGCCCGAGATCAGGAAGAACAGCTGCACGCCAATACCACCGCCGTGCCGACCGAACAGCGGCACCGGAATGCCGGAGTAAATCGAGAAGTGGTGCAGGGCGACCGAAAGGATGGCGCAGGCCCGCAGGACGTCGATGTTGTTGTCGTGTTGTACCAATTGGAGTGCTCTTCAATACGTGAAGAATTCCTGCTTTAAGGAAGTGGCTTCTTCGAGCCAACGAGGTGTGCGAACGTCCGGCTGTAGCAGGCTGTGGCCATGATCGCTGTGGACCGGTGGGGAGCGAAGCGCAAGCAGCTCTGTGGAAAGCGCAGGTGCAGCCACAGCGTCCGCCGGCGGGCACCTGCCGGGCAGAGTGCGCCGGCCGGCAGCCGGCCAGCGCACGCCGGGCTGGCCCCCGCCGTGCCTTATCCCAGGCGCCTCAGTTGGGCGACTTCAAATAGCAAACCTTCGCCTGGATGGACTCGTCCGTGTCCTGCTCCACACTGGCGATGGTCGGGTAGTCCTTGACGGGGTCGGGCTGGTTGAACGTCTTGCGCGGCAGCAGGCACAGGTACGGGCCCTTGCGCGCCCACACCACACGTTTGGTGCCCGTGCTGCTGGTCTGCGTGCCCCAGAAGGCGGTGAGAGCGCCGCGGGTTTCCTGGCGGTCGAACGCGACGCTTACCGCCGGCCGGCCGGTCAACGCCTCGCTGCCGGGGCTGCAGAACAGGCCCCACCTGGTGACCGAGCCCTGGGTAGCGATGGCACGCAAATCTCCTTCACGCACAATGTTCAGATACTCGCGCGTGCTGACGTCGAAGCCCGAGGAGCAATACTCGGAAGCCCAGGCGCCCTCGGGCGCGGCCTGGGGCAGGCCGGTGCAGGTGACCTGCACAGAGCGCACGTCGCTGCTGGCGCCCACCGTGCCGCTGGCGTTGGCCACGCTGCAGGTCTGGCCGGCCGGCTGCGTCTGCACCTGCACCGCGTAGGCGGCGCCGCTGGCGACCGGCGTGTTGAAGAAAAAGCGCCCATCGGCCTTGACGGTCAGGTTGTCGCCCTGGTTGTTCTGCAGCACCAACGGGCTGCGCGGCACCAAGCCCGTGACCACGCCGCTCAGGTTGCGGGTGCCAGCGGGCAGGCTCGCGCAGCTCACGGACACGTCGGTCATGTTGGCCTCGTTCACCACCTGCCTTGGCTGCGCCACGCTGCAGCGCTGGCCCTCGGGGTGCGAGGCAATGGTGACGACTGCAATGCTGAACCTCTCGAAGCGGCGCCCCATCACGAAGCTGCCGTTGGCGGCAACGGTCAGGTCGTCTGCGCCCTGCACCTGCAGTACCAGGTTGCCCCCCTCGCCCAGGCCTGCGACGGTACCTCCCACGGTGTAGCCGGTGATGGGCGGCGTGACGGGCGGCGGGGTCACCGGCTGCGCATCGCCATCACCGCCACCGCCACCGCATGCCACCAACAGCAACAGCGGCAGTGCCGCCAGCGCCAGGCGGGCCGCAGGTGCGCGGCCACTGAGGGGGTGCTGTTGCCGCTGCCGAGGGGCGCGCGAAGGGCTGGGCAATTGGGGCGGGGTGGTGGTAGTCGTCACTGGCATGGTCGAAACCCTCTCGGCTCAAATGATAAAAAAGACAGCCCGCCTGTACAGCGCGCGCAGCAGTGCGGCGGTGCAGTGGGGTCCGCACGCAAGGGTGGGACTGCACCGATTTTTGTCGAAGAGCGGTGATTCGTCGGTGCCGGGTGTCACAAAGAAGGTGCGCACACCCATTTGGGCGAGGCCGGGCGATGGGTGGGGCAGGCCCGTGCGGCGGCCGCGGTGGG
Source organism: Acidovorax sp. LjRoot118 (assembly GCF_964253575.1). Lineage (NCBI taxonomy): Bacteria > Pseudomonadati > Pseudomonadota > Betaproteobacteria > Burkholderiales > Comamonadaceae > Acidovorax > Acidovorax sp. LjRoot118. Next base: position 3,353,690 of record NZ_CAXURB020000001.1, on the reverse strand, counting down.
AAAGATCTTCGGGCGACTTTTTTCGGGGCCGCCCCTGCGGTGCCCTGCGGCGGTCACGGCGGCTGCGCCATGTGCGCGATGCGAAACAGGCGCGGGCGCAACGGGCGCGTGTCGGTGTGGTGCCTGCGGCTACGCAGGGATGCCGTTGTTCACGAGGTAGCCCCCGGTGAAGCGCGGGTCGTCGGTCACCTCGCAGGTGGCGAAGTCCGGCCCCGGGAACGCGACCAGCTGTTCTGGGGTGTCGAACTCGGCCTCGGCCAGCAGCAGCCCCGCGAGTTCGCCCAGGAACTCGTCGACGACCACGAACACGCCGTCCACCGGCGCGAGCCGGTGCCGCAGCTTTCTGATGCGGCGCCCCGGCAGGGAGGTGGCGAGCACGGCAAATTCTTCCTCGGGCAGATAGATGGAGGTGATCAGCCGGGTGTGGATGTCCACGTCCCCCTTGCGCGTAAGCCGCAGCATGGGGGCACCACCGCCGACCGGGCGCGCCTCCCGCAACCGCAGCCGCGCGCCGGTCACATAGAGGTCGGTGATCGCCTCCGTGCGGTGAATGCGCTCGCGCGGCACCTCGCTGCACAGCCAGCGCCGTTCGCGTTCGATGGCCATGTAGTGTTGCTTGGGGAAGCCCAGGCGTTCTGCGGTCTCCTGGTCGATGCGGTTCACCTGCTTGCGCTCCTCATGGCGCCCCGTGTGGTGGGGCGGGTGCCAGCGTAACCCAAAGGGGTCACCACGCACTTGCGTCTTTCGCAAGACTTGGACATGAAGTTCGGCACTGTGGACACTGGGCCAGACGCCGCGAGCAGGGACCACCACCACGCCTGGGAGTTCTGACAAAAATCAGCCGCCGACTTAAAAGCCACGTCACATGCACGACAAAGCCCCCACATGTCGGGTTTACCAATGTCGTGGGCGCCAAGCCTGATAATGTTGAGCAAATGGCAAATGGTGATCAACTCAAAGCTCTCTTCCGCTCCTATGCGGAGGGAGACGAGCGCCATTTCTACAGCGTAGCGATGCAAATGGCGGCCCACGAGGCCAAGCATGGCCACGGCAAGCTAGCCGAGGAGCTGCGCGAGCTGATCGACGCAGCGAAAGGACGGCGCAACGCTGCCGGCGGTGAAGCGGCCATTCCCCTGGCGCGCCCCAAAGGCGAGCTGTCGTCGCTGCTGAGCGTGTCTTACCCAGCCATGCGCTTGTCGGACATGGTGCTTGCGCCGACCGTTCTGGATGGCCTCAAGCAGGTACTCAAGGAACAACGGCACCTTAGCAAGCTACGCAGCCATGGGCTGCAGCCACGGCGCAAGTTGCTGCTGGTGGGGCCATCCGGCACGGGCAAGACAATGACGGCGGCCGCTCTGGCGGGTGAACTCGGAATTCCATTGTTTGTTGTCCGGCTCGACGCGCTCATCACCAAGTTCATGGGCGAATCGGCTGCCAAGCTGCGGCAGGTATTCGATGCTGCAGCGACGACCAGGGGCGTCTACTTCTTTGATGAGTTCGATGCCATTGGCAGCCAGCGGGGACTGGCCAACGACGTCGGAGAAATCCGCCGTATCCTCAATAGCTTCCTGCTGATGATCGAGCAGGACGAGTCCAGCAGCGTCATCGTTGCAGCAACCAACCATGTAGACATTCTGGACGAAGCCCTTTTCAGGCGCTTTGACGATCTCGTCGAGTACCACTTCCCCTCTGCCGACGAGGTCCGGGCACTGCTGCGCATGCGGTTGGGCAGCTTCCTCAAGTCCCCCAAATCCATCACAAGCCTGGCGACCGAGGCCGAGGGACTGAGCCACGCTGAAATCACACGCGCCGTCGGCGATGCGGTCAAGGAGGCCGTCATGCACGACCAGGACAGCATCCCTCTCGATTCCGTGAAGCTGTTACTGCAGCAGCGCCAAGCGGTTCGGCGCCGTTCTCCGGCTTCCCGCGCATAAACCCAGGCCCGAGCACGCATTCGAGGTATGGCGACTCAACATCCGCAGCATCGCCAGCACCTGCTCCCGCAGAACACAAGTACTGCACAAAGCTATACCGCCAAGCCCCAAGCGCGGGACCCTGAGCCGGGGACACCTGCCAAAGTGCGCCAACAGCATGGTGATCACCTGCGCGCCCAACTGGCAGCAGTGGCCATCGTTCAACAGCAGCGTGCAGCACAGCTGCATGACGCCAACGTGCAGAGCGCTATCGGTATTCAGGTCGAATTCGAAAGCGAGGAAGGGATTGAACTCGCAGCCGCCAGCCTCGCAAGGGACAATCAGGGCATCGAGTTGATGAACGTGCGAAAGCGCGATGACCAGATTCTGGCCACCGTTTTCGTGCCCGAAGGCAAGCTCACGTATTTCGAAAAGCTGATCACCAAGTACGTTGGATACAAGACCGATAAGAACGGAGATCCGCTGGATCACCAAAACCTGATCGACGCCATCAAAACCCTGCGTGTGGCGACTTTTGAATCCCTCTGGACCGATGCACCTGAGGCACTGCCCACAGACGATGCGCAAGCGATCTGGTGGGAGACATGGCTGCCGCTGGGCCGGAATATTCAGCGGACCGTCGAGGACTTTCAGACCGTTGTGCTGCAGGCCGGGCTGCAGGTCAGCGAACGGGTGCTGCACTTTCCTGAGCGGATTGTTGCCCAGATCCACAGCAGCAAAGCGCAGTTGCTGCAGTCGCCACTGGTACTCAACATGATTGCCGAGCTGCGCCGGGCGAAGACCACTGCTGCGTTCTTCGACGGCCTCCCTTTGGATGAACAGGTCCAGTGGCAAGACGATCTTCAGGCCCGCCTGCTGCCCCAGCCCACCGGCAATGCCTACGTCACGTTGCTCGACACCGGTGTCAACCATGGCCACCCGCTGTTGACGCCCTTTGTGGCCAACGTCGACCGCCATTCGATAGAGCCGGACTGGGGTACGGACGACGCCAACGGCCATGGCACCGAATTGGCGGGTCTCGCCCTCATGGGGGACCTCACCCATGCGCTTGCGGACAATGCCCTACTGCCGGTCCCCCATCGTCTGGAGTCGGTGAAGATCCTGCGCTGGCCTGGCGACAATGAGGGTGAGTCTTATGGCGCTATCACGGCAGAAGCCGTGGCACGCGTCGAGATCACGGACGTCGATCGCCGGCGGGTTTTTGCGATGGCCGTTTCGTCTACCGACGCCCTGGACCGCGGCCGGCCATCGTCTTGGTCGGCCGAAGTGGACCGCCTGGCATGCGACTACGACGCGCGGGGTGCATCACCGCGGCTTTTCGTACTGAGCGCGGGCAACACTATCGATAGCAATGCCTGGGCAGCCCATCCCGACAGTCTGGCGACCAATTCGATACACGACCCGGGACAGGCCTGGAACGCATTAACAGTCGGTGCCTGCACCGAACTCAGCACGATCACGGAAGACAACGCACAGCAGTATGCGGCTGTCGCTGCTCCGGGCAACCTGAGTCCCTACACCACGACATCTGCGACCTGGCAGAACGACTGGCCGCTCAAGCCCGACATCGTGATGGAAGGCGGCAACACAGCAATCGAACCGACGGGTTTTGCCTGCTCTATGGGCAGTCTGTCGCTGCTGACGACAGGGCATCAGCCTCATGAACGCCTGTTCACGTTGAGCTGGGCCACCAGTGCTGCGACGGCATTGGCGGCCGGCATGTGCGCCCGGATCGCTGCGGCCTATCCGGGCTTCTGGCCGGAAACTGTGCGCGGTTTGATGGTGCATTCAGCGCGATGGACCCCGCCCATGCTCGACACCTACACGCCCGGTGGAGTGCGGACCAGGCACACTTTGCGAAACCTTTTGCGCCACTGCGGCTACGGCGTACCCAGCCTGGATCGGGCGTTGTACAGCGCAAGCAACTCACTGACGATGATCGTGCAGGACGATCTTCAGCCGTACGTCAAAACCAGCAAAGGAGTGAAGACCCGAGAGATGCATCTGCATGATCTCCCGTGGCCAGCCGACATGCTGATGGCGTTGGGCAACACGCAGGTCACCTTGCGTGTGACCCTGTCATATTTCATCGAGCCCAATCCAGGCGAACGCGGTGGCATCGACAAATATGCCTACCAGTCGCACGCGTTGCGCTTTGCGGTGCGCCGTCCGCTCGAAAGCGAAACAGCGTTCAGGCAGCGCATTAACGCACAGGCCACAGCAGCCGTGGAGGGTTTGCCAGACACCACAGCCAGCGGGGACGCAGGCTGGACTGTCGGCGAGAAGCTGCGTGCGCGCGGATCCTTGCTGTCTGACAGCTGGACGGGTACCGCAGTCAATTTGGCCAACCGCGGTCAACTTGCCGTGTTCCCTGCGATGGGCTGGTGGCGCAACCGCCCCTCTCACCAACGATTCAACCGCTCGGCCCGCTATAGCTTGTTGATTTCGATCGAGGCACCAACGGTCGAGCAGGATCTTTACGTGCAGATCTCCCAGCAAATCGAGGCAGCCGCAGTAGTGCCGGTCGTGGTTCAGGTCCCGGGAGCGGCCGCCTAAGGCGAGACCCCAAGTCGGTTGTGGGCTGAGGCTGTGTGAAAACGCGCGTTAGGCCCTCGGCTTGACAGCCCATTCAGAAATCGACCGCACAGATCGCGACGCAAAGTCGATACTCATCCGCAGCAACTTGCTTGTGTCCGTCGATGCCGATTGGGGTGTCCAGTTCCCATCGTTCTCACTGATACGCAGCACTGACCGCGCGCGCTTTCTGCATCCCTGTGTGCCGCACGCCCCCGCGCCAGCGAAGCCAGTGCCAGCGAAGCAGGCATTTGCTCTTGTCAGCGCTGCGTGTGGCCCGTGTCCTGCGCGCCGGGCCCGGCCTCTACCGTGACCTCGCGCGCAGACAGCGCGGCCCTGCACTCCGAGCATACGGTCACCGGATCGAACAGGTGCCCGCACCCCGTGTGCCGATGCAGCAGGGGGCGCCCTTCCTTGCCCGCCATGTGGATGTCGCCCCAGTGCACGATGGCCATCAGCACCGGGTGAAGGTCCAGGCCCTTGGGCGTGAGGCGGTAGTCGTAGCGCGCGGGCGTTTGCTGGTAGGCCACTTTTTTCAGGACCTTGGCCTCGACCAGCTTGTGCAGCCGGTCCACCAGCATGGGCCGTGATATGGCCAGCCGCTCCTGAAACTCCTCGAAGCGCTTCACCCCGAGAAAGCACTCGCGCAGCACGAGCAGCGTCCAGCGGTCGCCGATCACCGAGACGGTTCGCGCCACCGAGCAGGGCTCGGCCTCCAGTTCTGTCCACTTCATGTCGGGCATTCTACGGTTGACGGGTTCAGTTTTCAAACGTACTATTTTTGTGAGTTCAAAAAATAAACGGACAAGGAGACCCGATGCACATCACAGATTCCGATCCCCTGGCCTGCACGTGCCATGCGCGCGCCGCGATCCCGGCCACCACCGCTGCAACCAAGCTGCGCCAACACCCATCCGCCAAGGAGGTATGCCATGGGCAATGAACCCCAAGCCGTCGTCGCGAGGAACAAGACGGTCGCCGTGATCGGCGCGGGCGACTACATCGGCGCGGCCATCGTGCGCCGCTTTGCCGCCGGCGGCTACACCGTGGTGGCCGGCCGGCGCAATGGCGACAAGCTGGCGCCGCTGGTGGAGGAGATTGCGGCCCAGGGAGGCCAGTGCATCGGCAGGTCGCTGGATGCCCGCAAGGAAGAAGACGTCACCGCCTTCCTGGCCGAGGCCGAACAGATTGCGCCGCTGGCGGTGTGCGTCTTCAACGTGGGCGCGAACGTGAACTACCCGCTGGTCGACACCACCGAGCGGGTGTTCCGCAAGGTGTGGGAGATGGCCTGCTACGCAGGCTTTCTGAGCACGCGCGAGGCGGCGCGCCTCATGCTCCCGCGCAAGGAGGGGTGCATCTTGCTGACCGGTGCCACCGCCGGCTTGCGCGGCGGGCCGGGGTATGCCGCGTTCGCCGCCGCGAAGTTTGGCCTGCGCGCGGTGGCGCAAAGCGCTGCGCGTGAACTGGGGCCTGCCAACATCCACGTGGCCCACCTCGTGATCGATGCCGGCGTGGACACCGAGTGGGTGCGCGCCCGGCGCAAGGAGCGCGATGGCACCGATACCTTCGAGCCCGACCAGCTCATGCGGCCCGAGTCCATCGCCCAGACCTACTGGGACCTGCACCTGCAGCCGCGCGATGCCTGGACCCATGAGATGGACCTGCGTCCGTTTGGGGAGAAGTGGTGATGGTGGCTGTCCAACCCGAGTTCCTTTTCGATTTTGGCAGCCCCAATGCCTACCTGTGCCACAAGGTGCTGCCCGCCATCGAGCAGCGCACCGGCACGCGGTTCGTGTACGTCCCCGTGCTGCTGGGCGGGCTTTTCAAGCTCACCAACAACCGCTCCCCCGCAGAGGCGTTCGCCCACATTCCCCACAAGCTGGCCTACGACCGGCTGGAGATGGAGCGGTTCAGGGCGCGGCATGGGCTGCAGGCGTATCGGCACAACCCGCACTTCCCGGTGAACACCCTGAAGATCATGCGCGGCGCGTGCGCGGCGCAGCAGCTGGGCGTGCTGCCCGCCTACGTGGAGGCGGTGTATGCGGCGATGTGGGAGCACGGGCGCAACATGGCCGACGACGCCGAGATTGCACAGGTGCTCGGCGCCGCGCACCTGGACGTGGCGGCCCTGCTGGCCGCCTCGCAAGACCCGGCCGTCAAGGCGCAACTGATGGCCAACACCCAGCGCGCCTGCGATGCCGGCGCCTTTGGGTCGCCCAGCTTTCTGTTCGGCGATGCGCTCTTCTTCGGCAAGGACCGGCTGCCGGATGTCGAGGAAGAGATTGTTGCCCGCCAGCAGGGCAGGGGGCCCGCCCCCTGAGGCCCCGCAGGCGCTGAATGCCTGAGTGATTCAGTGCCAGCCAGCCCGCCCGATTGCTCCTGCCCCGGAGGTGTTCCAATCGAATACCGCCAAGCATGGTTTTCCGCAAAAGGACAGGAGCTGATGCCGACCAACTACGCCCGATTTCTGGTGGGCAGCCACCGCACGGCTGCGTCCAACCGCCAGCTGGGCTGGTTCCTGGCCTTTGTGGCCGGGGCCATCAATGCCGGGGGCTTTCTGGCGGTGCAGCAGTACACCTCGCACGTCACCGGAATGGTGTCGGCGGTGGCCGACAACCTGGCGCTGGGCCAGCTCGGGCTGGTGGTGGATGGCATCGTGGCCGTGCTGTCGTTTCTGCTCGGTGCGATGTGCTGCGCCATTCTGGTCAACTTTGCCCGGCGCAAGGCGATGGCGAGCGAGTACGCCCTTCCCTTGTTGCTGGAGTCGGTGCTCATCCTCTGCTTCGGCCTGCTCGGGGCCCGCCTGGCGTCGTTCGAGGGGCTGCTGCTGCCCTTCACGGTGGTGCTGCTGTGCTTCATCATGGGCCTGCAGAACGCGGTGGTGACCAAGCTGTCGGGCGCCGTGATCCGCACCACGCACATGACCGGCATCGTGACCGACCTGGGCATCGAGCTGGGCAAGCTGCTGTACTGGAACGCCGACCGCAGCGCCGCAAACCCGGTGCGTGCCGACCGCGACCGCATGAAGGTGCTGGGCGGGCTGTTCCTGGCATTTCTGCTGGGCGGCATATCGGGTGCCTTCGGGTTCAAGGCGTTCGGCTACGGCTTCACGATCCCGGTCGCGGTGCTGCTGGCCGTTGTTTCGCTGGTGCCGGCGTGGGATGACTTCAGGCGGTGATGGAGACTTCACGCGCAACCCGCGCACACTGCGACCGCAGATAATGCCGAACCATCGCTACTGCACGGAGAGCCTCGATGAGCTATGTGGTCCATATCTGGGAGCACCCCCAACCCACCAGCCTGGCGGCGGCGGAGAAGTTGCACCAGTACCTTGGTGACCGGGCTTCGCCCCGGTCTGCAAAGTGGCAGCAGTTGCGCGACGAGATCGAGGCGCGCATGGTGGCGCAGGGCACGCCCAGGGAGTGGATCGAGTTTCCCATCGATCCCGAGCATCAGGAGCGCAGTTACGGCCTGGAGTTTGATGGCCCCGAGAATTACCAGGAGGTGGTGGTGCAAAGCGCTACCGGGCTCGGGTTCAGTGTCTACGACGACCAGGCGGCGCGGCTGTACCTGCCGTTTGGCCATGTGCTGACCTTCGAGGGCCTCTCGCGCTTCGATCGGGGCGATGGTGCCATCCCACCGCCACGCCTGGGCGTGGAAGACCGCGACGCGGTGATGGCGCGGTGCGAGGCCGCGTGGCGGCCACGCCTGGAGGCACTGGGATTCAGTTTCCATCGCGGCGAGCCTTTTCGCTCTGAAATCCCGCTGGTGGCCGAGCGCGTGGTGCTGGTCGGCAAGCAGACCATCGCCATCAACTTCTCGACCTTCGAAGAACGCTTGTCGTTCGAGGTGATCGCAGCCATCGTGCCGGACCTGCCCGCAGCCGTGCTCGAGGCCAGCGGCGGCATCCAGCGGATGCAGGTGCGGGGCCGCGAGTACCGCGGCATCGCCGCATTCATGGTCGACCATGGGCGGGGGGCGGAGTGGATGAGCATGGGCGGCACCCTGCGCAATGCCGAGTACGTGGACCGGCTGGTTCCAGCGCTGTTCGAATACCTCGGTGACGAGATTTTGCCCATGCTGGATGCATGCACCACAGCCGGCGACGTACTGCGCGCTGCCACCCGCCCCGACGAGGGGCCCGGCGAGCTGCTGCCCAGCAGGCTGCCCCTGGCCCTGGCCTGGGTGGAAGGGGACAGCGCGTTCCAACACTTCTACGCACAGTACGACAAGGCGCTTTCGCACTGGGACAAGGATTGGGCGCGCGAGGTCTGCGACGCGCTGCGCGCCTTGCCGCGCGGTGCGGCCACGGCTTGAGGCAGGTACTTGAGGAGTTTCTCACGCCTCAGTGGCGGGCGGAGCCCGTGCCGACGTTGGCTGCCGCAGGGCTCGGAATAGCCCCGCTCCTACACGTCGCCGCGTGAGAATGGCCTATGTTCGATTCGCCGCCGGGCGCTGTCTTGCCCACGGCCTACGAACATGATCCAACGCCTCACCGCCATCCTCCTCGCCTTTGCTGCCGCCCTCGCACTCACGGGCTGCGGCTACAACGATTTTCAGCGCCTGGACGAACAGTCCAAGGCCGCGTGGAGCGAGGTACTCAACCAGTACCAGCGCCGCGCAGAGCTGGTGCCCAACATCGTGGCCAGCGTGAAGGGCGAGGCCAATTTCGAGCAGGAGACGCTGACCCGCGTGGTGCAGGCGCGCGCCCAGGCCACCGCGATACAGGTGACACCCGAGACCCTCAACGACCCCGAGGCCATGCGCAAGTTCCAGGCGGCGCAGGGCGAGCTGTCGAGTGCGCTGTCGCGCTTGATCGCGGTGTCCGAGCGCTACCCTACCTTGCAGGCGAACCAGGGCTTTCGCGACCTGCGTGTGACGCTGGAGGGCACCGAGAACCGCATCGCCGTGGCGCGCAACCGCTACATCGACACCGTGCAGCAGTACAACACCCTGGCGCGCAGCTTTCCCACCAACATCACGGCCAAGGTGTTCAGCTACGCCCCCAAGCCGCCGATGGCCGTGCCCAACGAGGCCCAGATCTCGACCCCGCCCACGGTGGACTTCTCCACCACCCCCAAGAAGCCGTGAGCTGCGGGCCCATGCCGCACGCCAAGCCCTTCTGGCGTCGCCTTGCCGTCGCCGCCACGCTGCTGGGGGCGCTCTGCGCCGGGGCCCAGTCGCCAGTACAGCCCGTGCCGGCCCTCACCGGTCATGTGGTGGATGGCACAGGCACGCTCAGCCCCGCGCAGCACCAGGCCCTCGAAGCGCAACTGGCCGCGCTAGAGACCGGCCAGGGCAGCCAGGTGGTGTTGCTGATGGTGCCCACCACCGCGCCCGAGGACATTGCCGCCTACGCCAACCGCGTGGCCAACCAGTGGAAGATAGGGCGCCGCGATGTGGGCGACGGCGTGCTGGTGCTGGTCGCCAAGGACGACCGCAAGATGCGCATCGAAGTGGCCAAGGCGCTCGAAGGCGCCATCCCCGACATCGCGGCTGCGCGCATCATCGACGGCACCCTGCAGCCGCGCTTTCGCGCCGGTGACTTTGCCGGCGGGCTGCAGGCTGCGGCCACGCAACTGGGCGCACTCATTGCGCGCGAGCCGCTGCCCGAACCGTCCGCTTCACCGTCGCAGCAGGCGCCAGGCAAAGGCCTCGGTTCAGGGTTTGGCTGGGGCGAGGCCGCCATCATGCTGGTGATGGGCGTGCTGGTCGGAGGGCCGATTGCGCGCTCGATGTTCGGCAGCGCATTCGGCTCGGTCGTCACGGGAGGTGCGGCGGGCGTGGGCGCCTTTGTGCTCACGTCCAGCGCGATGCTGGCGGGGCTGGCCGGTGTGGCGGGTCTGCTGTTCACGCTGCTGGCCGGCGCAGGCCGGCGCACCACCATGCGCCAGGGCGGCTCTGGCGGCCCCTGGGGCGGTGGGCTTGGAGGCCTTGGAGGTCTTGGCGGTGGCGGCTTCGGAGGTGGCGGCTCGCGCGGTGGATCGGGCGGCGGCTTCAGCTCGGGCGGCGGTGGCAACTTCGGCGGGGGCGGTGCCTCCGGGGGGTGGTGAGCATGGCCGTGGATCTGTCCTTGTCCCGGTCCTTGCGCGCGCTGCGGCGCCTGGCCGCGCACCGCTGGCAGGAGGGCGATGTGCGCCGAGCCCTGCCCGATGAGGCTCTGGCCCGGCTGTCGGCGCGCGTGGCGGCCAGCGAGCAGCTGCACACCGGGCAGATCCGCATCTGCGCCGAAGGCGCGCTGCCCTGGAGCTACCTGCACCGCGACGCCACGGCCCGCGAACGCGCCCTCATGCTGTTCAGCAAGCTGCGCGTATGGGACACCGAACACAACAACGGCGTGCTGATCTACCTGCTGGTGCCCGAGCACGCCATCGAGATCGTCGCCGACCGTGGCCTGGCCCGCAGCGTGGCGCCGGGCGAATGGCAGGCGCTGGTGTCCCAACTGGCGGTGCACCTGCGCGAAGGCCGCTACGAAGAAGGCCTGGCGCAGGCGGTGGACGCGGTGTCGGCCAGGCAGGCGGCGCATTTCCCCAGGCTGGGCACAGGCACCGCTTACGCCAACGAGTTGCCTGATGCGCCGGTGGTTCGGTGAGTGATCATTTGATTGGTCGGCGCCTGCGCGCCTGGGTGCTGGGGCGGGAGGGTAGGGCGCTGGCCGGGGATTCTCTACCCACGGGATGTCGCTGCGATCACGCGCGGGGATGGCACGGTGGTGGAGCCGTTGGGTTGGTGGCAGATGGGTTTGTGTATGCGTGCGGAAGTCTGCCTCGTGCTGCAGTCTTGCTGCTTCCTGGCCATGATGGCTCCGTGCTCTTCTGCACTCAAGTACTCGTATTCGCTTGTCATACAGCGCTTCTCCACAAGTCAGGGGAGTGTTGCGCTTGGAGCTTGAGACCGCCCAGCGCCAGCACTATCGCATCAAGAGTTTGATGCCCGGAGACGTGCAGCTGGCATTTGCAGGCAAACCGATTGTGATCGGCTGATACCGTAGAGTGGCTGCTTTCCCAAACGCCGACAGCGGCTCCCGGCCTGTAGTTGCCACTGCAGCAGTGGCTGCTTCAACCCCAACTCAGCAACGCCCTTCGCCATTGGGCCCGCCGATTGATTCAGTCATTCAGTCACTCACTCCAGCAAATCCAGGCAGCCCAAATCTTCCACCGCATGCGCCACCCGGGTGAGCTGGGGCCACCAGACGAAGGCCGACATGCCCCGCGCAAACCTCGCCATTGGTGTGCGCAGGTGCAGCAGCACCGCCAGGCGATAGTCCTGCTGAAACGCCTCACGCGAATAGCCCGCCACCCCGTGGGCGGTGAGCATTGCGTGGTAGCGGTCCAGCAGCGGCATTTCAAAGCGCTGGCGCACGGCGCGGTCCCACTGCAGGGCCATCATGTAGGCCAGGTCCCAGACACCGGTGCCCACATGCCAGCCATCCCAGTCGATGAGCTTCGCGACCCCTGCTGCGCTGTCGCGGGGAACCATCCAGTTCCAGACGTGGGCATCGCCGTGGACCAGGGTCTTGTGCTGGAATTGGTTGGCCCGCTCGATGAGCGCTGGCAGCCCGGGCAGGAACTGCGCGTAGGTATCCCGCGTGCGCTCATCCAGCGCATCGCCGGCCTGCGCAAACAGGCGCTCGCAGGCGCCTGGCAGCCATTCCGATGCCTGAAGCCGGCTCCAGAGCGTGGGGCCCATGCCAGGCACGGTGCCCTGATCGCCACCGGTCCAGCCAATGGCATGGAACCGCGCCAGCGCTTCGACAATGAGGGTGCAGCGTTCGAACGTGGGCGGCAAGGGCTCGTCGCTGGGCTGCTGGTGCGACTCCGACAGGTCCTCCATCAGCAGCCAGGTGCGGCCCGTGGGTTCATCCACGCCCCCGGCGTAGAACCGGGGAATGACCGGGCTGTTCAAGTGCCTGGCGATGGTCTCGTAGAACGGCAGCTCCGGCTGCCCAAACCCGAGGTGCGACACCTTCAACACGGCCCGTGTCGGAGCGCCTGTGGGGTGGCTCCATGCCAGCGTCACTCCGGTCAGATCGGAAAGATAGCCTGACGCACCGATGGCGCTGGGCACGGCGCTGAGCAGCGATGCACCGCTGGGATCCTGGTGCCGGGCCATGTGCTCCCCCAGCAACGGGGGGGCCAGCAAACGCTCCAAAATCGAACTGTCCAAATTGGCTCCTTGGGGGATCTGCATTTTCAACGGCCGCTGCGGGCCCGACGCCCACGTTCAGCGCTCGGTCGCATTGCCCTTTTTGCCCGTGATGGCAGAGACAACCACCTCGATCACGAGGGCCAGCACGATGACGACACCTGCGGCCTCAGCGTGCCCAGTCACATAGAGCACGAGCGGGACGAGCACACCCGCAAGGGAAAAATAGTGCATGGGTTTCAAGCCTGACCTCCTGGTGTTGTGGCCGCCAGCCCCGGAGGCGGATGGCGACGATTGCCTATGGCGGCCATTGTGCATCGCCGGCCGTCGGGCCCATCGTTCGCTCGGGTGTACACCCGTCGAGCGCGTGGCGCCCTGCGAAGAATGGGGGATGGACACGCGTCAGCCGCTGTGGACCTGGGCAACTGGGCAACGGCACCTCGGTCAACACGGACAAGCCGGTCAACATCGGCGCCGGCTTCACCCAGGTCGCCGTGGGCAGCCGCTACATGGTGGCCCTCAAGGCCGACGGCAGCCTGTGGATGCGGGGCCACGCGCTCTTGAAGAACAAGGTGTTCTACGAGACCTCGCCAGTGCAGATCGGCAGCGGTTTTTCGCAGCTGCTGACGTCCGACACCGCGGCAAAGGCAGGCGGAACGGCCTGGTTCTGGGGCGATTCCAATGCCCGCCTTGCACCCCAAAACACCGGCGTGTCAGAATGAAAGGATGAGCACTTCGACCTCTTCATTTCTCTCCAACGCAGACGGCACCAAGGTCGCGACCTACACCTGGGCCGACATCGCTGGACGCCCCACCGGTGTGGTGCAGATTGCCCACGGACTTGCCGAGCATGGTGAACGCTATGACCGTTTTGCCAGGCAGCTCAATGCCGCGGGGTTTGTGGTCCACGCGGTCGATCATCGTGGACACGGGCGTACCGGCGGTGCTCGGCTGGGCGATTTCGGCAGCGCCGGGTTCAGCGGGCTGATTGCCGATGTGGCCCAGTATGGATCGGCACTGCGTGCGCAGCATGTCGGCCTTCCGGTGTTTCTGTTGGCCCATTCGATGGGTTCGTTTGCAGCGCAAGCGGCGATCCTGGACCACGCATCGACATGGGCCGGTGTCATTCTCTCCGGCTCCACCGCGCTCGACGCGCTTGCCGCTGCAATGGCCAATGCCCCTGCCGATGCGCCGGCGGGGCTGGAGGCATTCAATGCAGCCTTCGAACACCGTACGGGATACGAATGGCTTTCGCGGGACGAGGCGGAGGTTGATGCCTATGTGGCCGACCCCTGGTGCGGGTGGGAGGTGCCGGGCGATGTGATCCCGTCGCTCTTCGCCCCCGCGTCCCGGCTGGCGGACCCGGCGCTGCTGGCGGGCATCCGCAGTGACCTGCCCCTCCTGATTGCCTCTGGCGACGCCGATCCGCTGGCCGGTGGCGGTGCACTCATTGAGCTGCTGGGGCAGCGCTACCGTGATGCGGGGATAGCGGACGTGACCGTCAAGTTGTACCCCGCAGCGCGCCACGAAATCCTCAATGAGACAAATCGCGACGAGGTGACTGCCGATATGGTCGCCTGGCTGCGTGCGCACGCGGCATAGCCTGCACCCGCTGGCACGCTGGTTTTTGCAAGCCGCCCTGCCACCTCACGCGATGTACGCCGCCAGCTCCTGCGGCGTGCCTTGCGGAAACGCCTCTTTCAACAGGTCCAGAAAGGCCGATACGCGCGGGCTCAGCAGGCGGCGCGAGGGGTAGAGCGCCCACAGCGCGATCTCCGGGCCTGGTACATCGCCCCACTGCACCAGGGTTCCGTCCGCCAGGTCGTGCAGCACCAGAGACAGGGGCAGGCGTGCGGCACCCACCTGGGCGCGCACGGCATCGCGCACCATGAACAGAGAGGACAGGTGCAGCACGGGTTGCACCGCCAGACGCTTTGGTTTGCCCTTGGCGTCGGTCAGGTCCCAGGTGGTGGCAGGGGCGGCGGCGTCCGCGCCTGCGCCCCCACGCAGCACGGCCGGGACAGGGGTGGCGCCCGATGGCCGGCCGAGCTCGGGGCTGGCAACGACCACGATGCGGTCGCGCATGAAGATGCGCCCGACCAGGCGTTCGTCCGGGTCGGGGTTGACGCGGATCACCAGGTCGTAACCTTCTTCCACCATGTCCACCGGCCGGTCTTCGGTCGTGACCTCCAGGCGCACCTCGCGGTGCTGCAGGGCAAAGCGGGCGGCCAGCTTGCCCATGGCGGCCTGCGAAAAGAGCAGGGGCGCGCTCACCCGCAGCCGCCCGCGCGGGGCGCCGCCGCCGCTGGCGATGGCGGTGGTGCTCTCGTCGAGCTGGGCGAGCAGCACCGAGGTCTTCTCGTACAGCGCGCGCCCCTCTTCGGTGAGCTTGAGCGCGCGCGGCCCGCGCTCGAACAGGCGCAGGTTCAGGCCGCTTTCCAGGTCGGCCACGCGGCGCGACAGGGTGGCCTTGGGCCGGCCCGATTCGCGCGCCGCGCGGCCAAAGCCGCCGTGCCGGGCCACCAGCGTGAAGTCGGCCAATGCCAGCAGGTCCATGTGTTCCACCAGTGAGACGAAGAGTCTAAATATACCGTCTATCGGACATCAGGCGGAACAAAGAAGATCAGGGCTCCTTCAACACGCAACGGAGCATTTCCATGACCATCCTCATCACCGGCGCCACGGGCAACGTAGGCCGCCAGGTCGTCAACCAACTCGTGAACCGCGGCGCCGATGTGCGCGCCCTGGTTCGCGACCCCGCCCGGGCGAACCTTCCGGCGGGCGTGCAAACGGTGCAGGGCGACCTGCTCGACGTGGACGCGCTGCGGCGCGCTTTCGAGGGCGTCTCCACGCTGTTTCTGCTCAATGCAGTGGTGCCCGACGAGTTCACGCAGGCATTGCTGGCGCTGAACCTGGCACGCGAGGCGGGCATCGAGCGCGTGGTCTACCTGTCGGTGATCCACAGCGACCGCTACCTCAACGTGCCGCACTTTGCGGGCAAGTTCGGGGTGGAGCGCATGCTGGAGCAAATGGGCTTTGGCGCCACCATCCTGCGGCCGGCCTACTTCATGGACAACGACCACAGCATCAAGGACGTGGTGCGCAACTACGGTGTCTACCCCATGCCCATCGGCAGCAAGGGCCTGGCCATGGTGGACGTGCGCGACATCGCCGAGGTCGCCGCCATCGAGCTGCTGCGCCGCGAGCGTGCGAGCGAGCCGCTGCCGCTGGCGCGCATCAACCTGGTGGGCCCCGACACGCTGACCGGCGAGGCGGTGGCCGCCCTCTGGTCCGCCGCGCTGGGCCGCCCTGTCGCCTACGGCGGTGACGACACTGCCGGCTTCGAGACCAACCTGCGCAACGCCATGCCGCACTGGATGGCCTACGACATGCGCCTGATGGCCGAGCGCTTCTTGACCGACGGCATGGTGCCCGAGGCCGGCGACGTAGAGCGCCTGGTGCAGCTGCTGGGCCGCCCGCTGCATTCGTACCGCGACTTTGTGCACGCCATCGCCAACGCGGCCTGAGCGCCGCGCACTGAATCTCTCAACAAGCAACACCGAAAGGAAACGCCATGATCTATTCCACCGCCACAGTCCTCGTCAACCCACAGGGCGAAGTGCCGCTCACCCGCGCCCAGGCCTGGGCGGGACTAGTCCTCAAGGCCCGCGACGCACGGCTGTTTCTGCCACCCAATCTATGCACCCACTGCGAGGTGGTGCAAGACAGCGGCACCCACATCGTGCGCGAGGCCACCATCGCGGGTCAGGATGTGCGTGAGATCATCGCCTTCGAGCCCTTGAGCAAGGTCACCTTCTTCCAGGCCAGCGGCCCGCGCGAAGGCGCCATCGTCAACGAGCTGTTCGAGGACGAACACGGGCAGCTGCAGCTGCGCTTTTACGGCTACCTCGGCCTGCGCGGCAAGCAGCCCGGTGGCCCCGAAGAGCAGGCGGAGCAGGCCTGGATGGACGGCGAAAAGGGCTACTGCAGCGCGCTGCTTTCGACGCTCCAGCGCACCCGCGAACTGCTCGCGCAAGGCCAGCTGCCGGTGGGCGTGGCATGACGGCACCTGCGATGGCGCCATAGTGCCTCGTTGCCCTCTGGGCCGCCCAGTGAGGCTATGAACTCTTGCAGCCCATGGTGAATGGCGCCGTCTCAACTGCGCGGCAGCTCGCGCACTTCCACCGTGCCGCCCGCTTCGTACACGGGGTTGCCGGCGAGAAACTGCTCCTTGGCCGCCTGCAGGCTGTCGGCGCGCACGCGGATGAAGCCGCTGGGGCCGCCAGTGGCGGCCTGGCCGGGCTGGCCCTTGCGCACTCGCTCGCCGGGCCCGATGGCGCTGCCGCCATCGAACTGCCCGGTGCTGCGCAGCCGGGCGAGGTACTGGCCCAAGCGCTCGGGGTCATCGGCGGCCTGGGTGTCGGGCGCGTCCTGGTGCATCAGCATGATGTATTCGTTCATGCGCGGGCCCTACAGCGCAAACACATCTACCGACAGCTGCTGCATGCCGCCCACCAGGGCCACCAGTGGTTCGGTGCTGACGGGCACCCGCGGCGCGTGAAGGGTAGTGTGTGCCGGTGGCATGGATGAAGGGCTCCCGAAGATTCTGTTTTTTGCTGTTCGCGCAGCCGGTCCAGGGGCTTGAAGGCATGAACCGGCAGGGTCAAGCATGCCGGATTGTGCTGCGCCGGTCGAGCATCCGAGCGCAACAACATGTTGGCAGCCGAAGGCCGTAGCCAGCGAGGCCTGGTGCGATGCGTTTCGCAGTTCAAGAGTCACAGCCATCCGGCCTTTCGGAAGCGGTAGTACACATAAGAGCACACGCTCACGATGAGCAGCAGCGCGGCCGGGTAGCCGTAGCGCCATTTCAGCTCGGGCATGTGCTCGAAATTCATGCCCCACACGCCGACAAAGGCGGTGCAGATGGCGAAGATGCCGGCCCATGAGGCCAGGCGCTTGGTGATCTCGTTGTCTTCGATGGTCACCATCGAGAGGTTCACCTGAATCGCCGTGCCGATGGTGTCGCGCATACCCTCAATCAGACCGTTGATTCGCACCAGGTGGTCCACCACGTCGCGAAAATACTCCTGCGACCCCATGCAGATCTGCGGCACCCGGCCGCCATGCAGCTTGCTGGCGCCTTCCAGCAAGGGCGAGACAGCATGCTTGAGCAGCATCACGCGCTGCTTGAGGTGGTAGAGCTGTTCGATGTTGTCGCGAGCCGCTTTTTTTGTGAAGATCTGGTGTTCGATTCTTTCGAGTTCGACTTCCAGGGCATCGATGATGGGGAAGTACCGGTCCACCACAGCGTCCATCAGCGCATACAGCACGAAGCCCGAACCATGGCGAAGCAGGTCGGGCTCGTGCTCGCAGCGGTCGCGCACGCCGAGGAACCCCTGCTTGCTGCGGTTGCGCACCGAGAGCACGTAGTTGGGGCCCACGAAGACATCGACCTCGCCCGCGCTGAAATGGCCAGGCCGCTCGGGCTCGGGCTCCAGCAGGTGCATCACCACGAACAGGGACGGGCCGTACTCCTCGACCTTGGGCCGCTGGTGGCCGTGGTGGGCGTCTTCCACCGCCAGCTCGTGCAGGCCGAACTCCTCGCGCATTTCGTTGAGCTCTTCGGGCGTGGCGTCGGCCAGCGCCACCCATACGAAGCAGCCGGGCCGCACGATGTACTCGCTGATATCGGCGACAGGGATATCAGCCAGTTTGGCGCCGTTTTCATAGGCTACGCAGTTGATCAGCATCGGGGCACTCCAGGGGCAGTTGTGGTGGCGGTGGAGGCGATGGTGCCATGGTTCCATGGCGCTCCCGGGCGCGCGCATGCGCGCCGTCACAGGCTGGGCATAACCTGCTCCCCGATCTCGCGCAGCACCTCGGCCGGTGTGCGGCCGCTGCCTTGTGCCAGGTTGAACAGCACATGCCCCACGCCCATGGCCTGCAGGCGCTGCAGGTAGGCGATGAGTTCATTGCGCCCCGTGCGCAGCCCCAGCTCCAGCGGCACGGCGCCGGCTGCCGGATCGGCCAGCAGGTCGAGCTGTACGGATTGCACGAAGGGCTTGCGCTCACCCGCCGCCTTCTGGTCCAGCGCCTGCTGCCACAAATGAATACGGCCTTGCTGCCTTGCCTCCTCTCGGTGGTAGCTGGCCCAACCATCGGCATGGGCGGCAGTCCATTGCAGCGACTGCCGGGCCGAGCCGACCACCACCATGGGGATGCGCGCTGCTGGCGGCTGCATGAGGTCGTAGCCGCCTGTTGCCGTCAACAAAGCCTGTCGCTCCTGCGGCTCGGGCGACAGCGCTGCGCGTACCAGTGGCCACCGGTCGCGAAAGGCATCGCCACGCGCTTCCACGTTTTCGCCGAAGGATGCGAATTCCTCGGGCCGGTCGCCCGAGCCCAGCCCCAGGATGAAGCGGCCGTTGCTGATGCGGTCCAGAGAAAGCGCTGCCTTGGCCACATGCAGCGGGTGGCGCAGCGGCAACACGATGGCCGCTGCGCCGATGGCGATGCGGCGCGTGGAAGAGGCGAGCGCTGCCAGCCACAGAAAGGGGTCGTCGAGCGCACTCGCGGTGTTGTCGCTGCCCTGGGGAATCATCAGCGGCACATCGCGCGCCCATAGGGCCGCGAAGCCGAGTTCGTCGGCCAGCGCGGCCAGGCGGGGGGTCTCCTGGATATCGGCCATGGCGCCAGCGGCGTGGCCGAAGGGCGTCATGAAGCCGAGGGTAAGCCGCCCGGGCTGGAAGACCTGCGCGTGACCGGCGTTGAATGAAGGCATGGGTCTCCCGTGAATCGGTGGCCGGCCACCATGCGATGCGATGGCGCGCGAGGGCTGGCAAAACTGGAGGTCGGCAATGGAACGAGGATAGGGCGATTGCAAGCGCGGCGGCGCCAGGCAGGCTCGCACTTCCACAAGCTGTTGTCTTACGAGCAGCGAAATGATCCGCAATCACCATAGCCCCTTTTCAACCCAAGGAGCATTTTCATGGCCGTAAAAACTGTCGAAGACCTCTTCCTGCACGAGCTTTCGGACACCTACAGTGCCGAGAAGCAGATGACCCGCTCCCTTCCCCGGATGGCGCGCGCAGCGGCTGACGGGCAACTGGCCCAGGCGTTTCTCGATCACCTTGAAGAGACCCGGGGCCAGGTGGAGCGCATCGACGAGATCGTGGAGATCCTGAACCTCAAGCTCAAGCGCATCAAGTGTGCGGCCATGGAGGGCCTGGTGGAAGAAGGCAAGGACCTGATCGACGAAATCGACAAGGGGCCCGTGCTCGACGTGGCCCTGATCGGTGCGGCGCAGAAGGTGGAGCACTACGAGATCGCCAGCTACACCACCCTGATCGCCCTGGCCACCAAGCTGGGCTACACGCCGGCATTGCCATTGCTGCAGGCATCGCTGGCCGAAGAGAAGGCCACCGATGACAAGCTGGGCAAGCTCGGCCAGGCAGCGGCCATCGAAGAGGCCGTGCAGGCGTAAGGCCTGTAGATGCCGTGGCGCGTAGCCTGACGGACCTGTCGCCACGCCGCCCGCTGGTGGTGGCCGACATCGACTTTGCCGCCCCTGCACACGAGGTGGCGCGCAGGTTGATCGGCGTCACACTGCTGGTGGACGGCGTGGGCGGGCGCATCGTGGAGACCGAGGCCTACGACCAGGCAGACCCGGCATCGCACACCTTTGGCGGGCCCACGGTGCGCAATGCGGCCATGTTCGGCCCGCCCGGCCATGCCTACGTGTACCGCTCGTACGGGCTGCACTGGTGTCTGAACACCGTGTGCCGCGAGGCAGGGCACGGCGCGGGCGTGCTGCTGCGCGCGCTGGAGCCCACGCACGGCATCGGCACCATGCGCGAGCGCCGTGGCTTGCAGGACGTGCGCTTGCTGTGCGCCGGCCCGGGGCGCCTGGCGCAGGCGCTGGGCATCGATGCGGGGATGAACGGCGTGCCGCTGCACATGCCGCCTTTTGCGCTGTTGCAGGCGGATGCCCTGGCAGCGCAGGAGGGTGCGGACCAGATCGTGGCGGGCCCGCGCATCGGCATTTCCAAAGCGGTGGACGTGCCCTGGCGCTTCGGGCTGAAGGGCTCGCGCTATCTCAGCCGCGCATTTGCCGCGCCACAGGTTCCGCCGGGCAGCACTTAGCCGACCGGCCAGGGTCTCAGGACAAAGCCATGTCCCGCTGCTGCGTGTGGGGCCTCAGATAGCGCGCGGTGATGTCCGCCGTCGCATGCCGGCCCAGGTGCGCGCCGTGCTCGGACAGCCAGGCATCGCATGCCCTGCGCCCGTCCCGGCGCAGCATCTCGAACAGCACACGCCCCACGGTGCGTTTGATCGAAGGCTCGGTGGCGAGCAGCCCTGCAGGCTGATCGGGCAGGCTCAGCACATGCATGCGGATGTCGGCGCCCGGCACGTTGCGATTGATGATTTCCAGGGCCCTGAGCTCCGACACCAGGCCATTGACCGACGCCACCTCGTTGATGCGGTTGAGGATGTTCTTGGCAAACAAGGGCGTCTCGGCCCGGTGCAGAGGGGTCAGCTCCACCAGCAGGATGTCCGTGTCCAGCGCATCCTCGTACAGCGGCCACAGCGACGGGTTGGCCGCGTAGCTCCCATCCCAGTAGGATTCGCCGTCGATCTGCACCGCCTGGTAGGACAGCGGCGCGCAGGCGGAGGCAAGTACGGCGTCGATGCTCATTTCCGCCGGGCCGAACACGCGGCCGCTGCCACTTTGCACGTGCAGGGCGTTGACAAAGAGTTTCGGCGCAGTGTCGGCCTTGCGCAGCAGATCTTCATCCACCACGGTGTTCAGAATGTAGCGCAGCGGCGCCATGCCCATGGGGTTGGCCTGGTACGGGGAGAGGACGGGCAGGGCGTCGTCCCATAGGCCCATGCCAGGCTTGCGCAGGGGCAGCAGCAGAAGAGTCATCAACGAGCCGGCCTGCGCCACCTGCTCCCAAAGCATTGCAAGGTGCTCCTTCGCACCTGCGCGGCCGCTGCGCGCCATGCCGGTGGCCAAAGCCGCGCCGTTCAGCGCGCCGGCACTGCTGCCGCTGATGCTACCGATGTCGATGTCCTCTTCTTCGAGCAGGCGGTCGAGCACGCCCCAGGTGAATGCGCCCTGCGCGCCGCCTCCCTGCAGCGCCAGATTCAGCTGTACCCGCTCGCGCGCTGCGCGCCGCATGCCTTTTGCCATGGTGGTCCCTTTGTGAAAAGACCATGGTATGGGCCATGCAGCAGCGGCGTGTCAGCCAATGGCGCGATCCGGGGGAGGGCGCTCGGTATTCGCCAGGGCCGCGCAGCAGGGGCAGCTCTTCGCTTCTCTAAAAGCTCTCCCATTCGTCATCCCCACCCCCGGCCGCCTTCGCCGGCGCCTTGGGTGCCGCTGCCGCTGCAGGGCCTGCCGCCGCTGCGGCCTTGGGCGCCGCCAGCCGGCTGGCCGCAGGTGCCTTGGCCGCTGGCCTGGACGTGACCGCCGCGCGTGCAGCCGGTGCCGCCATGGCTATCGGCTTGCGCACCGCTGGGGCCGGTGCGGGTCCCGCGCTGCGGTAGTTGCCGCCTCCGCTGCCATCGCCCGCCAGCCTGAACACCGCCACCGCATTCACCAGCTCGCCCGCCTGGCTGTTCAGGCTGCTCGCCGCTGCGGCCATCTCCTCCACCAGCGCTGCGTTCTGCTGGGTGGCCTGGTCCATCTGGGTGACTGCTTCTCCCACTTGGCCCACCCCTGCGCTTTGCTCGCTGCTGGCGGCGCTGATCTCGCCCATGATGTCCGTCACGCGCCGGATGGCTGCCACCACTTCGGTCATGGTGGCCCCGGCCTTGTCCACCAGTTGCGTGCCTTGCTCCACGCGTTCGACGCTGGCGGTGATCAGGCTCTTGATTTCCTTGGCCGCTTCGGCGCTGCGCCCGGCCAGGCTGCGCACTTCGCTGGCCACCACGGCAAAGCCCCGGCCTTGTTCGCCCGCCCGGGCGGCTTCCACCGCTGCATTCAGGGCCAGGATGTTGGTCTGGAAGGCGATGCCGTCGATGACGCTGATGATGTCGGCGATCTTGCTGCTGCTGGCGTTGATGCCTTTCATGGTCTCTACCACTTCGGCCACCACGTCGCCGCCTTGCACGGCCACGGTGGAGGCGCTCAGCGCCAGCTGGTTGGCCTGGCGTGCGTTGTCTGCGTTCTGGCGCACGGTGGAGCCAAGCTCTTCCATCGAGGCGGCCGTCTCTTCCAGTGCCGAGGCCTGCTGCTCGGTGCGCGCCGACAGGTCGTTGTTGCCCGAGGCAATCTGGGCGCTGGCCGAGGCCACGCTTTCGGCGTTGCCGCGCACCGTGGTCACGGTATTCGCCAGGCTTTGCTGCATGCGCTGCAGGGCACTGAGCAGGTGGCCGGTTTCATCGCGGGATTGCACGACGATGTCGCCACTGAGGTCGCCGGCGGCGACGCGGTCGGCAGCCTGCACCGCCTGGGCCAGGGGGCGGGTGATGGAGCGGATGATGGTGATGGCCAGGAAGATCGCCAGCGCGATAGCCAGCGCGCTGGCAATCATCACGTCGCGCTGCAGGGCCGCCGCGGCTTCCTCGGCCTCCTTGCCGGCTTCGTCGGTGAGTTGCGCCTGGAACTCCACCTGGTCGCGCAGCGTCTTCTGGTAGTCAAGCTGGATGGGGCGCAGCCTTTCTTCCAGCAGTTTCGTCGCCTCGTCCTTCTGACCCTTTTGCACCAGGCCCAGAAACTCATCGCCGCGTGTGTAGAACTCGGCGCGCGCCTTGAGCATGCTGGCCAACAGCTCTTCCCCTTTGGGCGAGGAAATCAGCGTGCCCAGCAGCTTGTATTGATCTGCCGTGGTGGCCCGCTCGGAGGTGATCTGTTCGAGGGCCGATCTGGTGATGGGTTCTGAGCTGAAGATCACCAGGTTGCGGTACTGGATTGCCTGGGTGTTCACGCTGTTCGCCAGCACGCCCAGCGCGTTGGTGATCGGCACGCGGGTGCCGATGACGTCGCTCAGTTCGGAGCGTTGGTCGGCGGACCGGACCAGGCTGGTGGCACCCAGTGCAATGAGCATCAGCACCATCGCTGCAAATGCCACCGCGAGCCGGGTGGCAATCGTCATCTTGTCCATGGCAGTTCTCCCTCAGGTTGATTGCAAGGCAGCGCTCGCATGCCGCTTCGATCCGGCGGGCTAGGGCCTATTCAAGAACGCGCTTATTAATAAATACAGCATATTCAAGGATCCCGAATTCACTAAGCATGAAATTGCAGGACTACATGCCCCAGGCGATCATTGGAATGCTATGTAAGCAAATGGTATTTTTGTAACAAAAGACTAAAATTCTCGGGACATCACGCAGAAGGTTCCCCATGCACCCCACTGCGTCCCCCGGGCTGTCCACGGCCCCGCTGGCCGGCGAACCGGCGGGCACCCGTGAGAAGGTGGTCGCCGGCACCGTGGTCGTTGTTTCGCTGGCACTTGGCGCAATGGCCCTGCCGTACGCCAAGGTGCCGCTCGCAGCATTTGCGGCCTTCATTCCGATCTACGTCACCGCGCTGGTGATCTTTGATCTGGTCACGGCGGTGCTGCTGTTGGGCCACTACCGGGCCCTGAAGTCTGCGGGGCTGCTGGTGCTGGGCGGGGTGTACCTGTTCACCGCCACGGCCACGGCGGCCTATGCGCTCATCTTCCCGGGGCTGTTCGCGCCCACGGGCCTGCTGGGGTCGGGGCCCCAGACCTCATCGGCCATGTACATGCTGTGGCACGCGGGCTTTCCGCTGGGGCTGGTGGCGTATGTGCTTGTCAGGCGGCGCGAGGCACGCCGCCCGGCGCGCCCGAGCGGCGGCCGGGCGTTGCGTGCGGTTGCCGCCACCGCTGCCCTGGTGCTGGCGCTGGTGGCGGCGTTCACGGCATTCGCCACCGCGGGGCATGAATGGCTGCCGGTGTTTCTGGACGACAACCGCACCACGTCGGTCGGCAAGGCCTTTCTCATCGGCATCTGGGTGCTGAGCTTCGGGGCGCTGGTGGTGCTTTTGTGGAGCCGGCCCCATTCGCTGCTGGACATCTGGCTGATGGTGGCCTTGTGCGTCTGGCTGCTGGACCTGGCCCTGGCGGCCGTGCTGAACGCCGGGCGCTACGACCTGGGCTGGTACCTGGGGCGCATCTATGGCCTGGTGTCTGCGGGTGTGCTGCTGATCGTGCTGCTCGGCGAGAACGCGCGGCACTACGCCCGGCTGCGGGCGCTGACCGCCGCACTGCAAAGTGCCAACGAGACGCTGTGGCGCTCGTCCATGCAGGACGGCCTGACCGAGCTCTGGCCAACCGCCGGGCGTTCGACATGCACCTGGCGGAACACCTGGCCCTGGCCCAGCGCCACCGGCGGCCGCTGGCGCTGGTGCTGCTGGACGTGGACCACTTCAAGGCCTACAACGATGCCTATGGGCACCAGATGGGCGATGAATGCCTCAAGGCCATTGCCCGGGTGCTGATGGCCCATGGCAAGCGCCCCTCGGATCTGGCCGCACGGTATGGCGGCGAAGAGTTCGCCCTGGTGCTGCCCGAGACCGATTCGGTCGGCGCCATGCACATTGCCGCTGCGGCGCATGCGGCTGTGGCGGGCCTGTCGATTGCCCACCGCGAATGCTCCACCGGTGCGGTGGTGAGCATCAGCATCGGCATCGCGGCCACGCGGGGGGACGAGCCGCTGAACCCGCAAGACATGATCGCCATGGCGGACAAGGCGCTTTACCAGGCCAAGGACGCGGGCCGCAACCGCATTGTGCTGCTGGACGCAGCGGGTGTGTGGTGAGCCCTTCAGCGCGCGGGAATGCTATGGGCCGACCGGGCCGACCGGGCCTGCCGGCGCACCCGGCTGCCCAGGCGCCGCCATGTCCTGCCTTCAGAGCACGAAGGTCGCGCCCGCCCTGGCCTGTGCCTGCAGCCACGGGAACAGCTGGTCGGCGCTGTCCACGATGGGGCTGAACACGGTGCACTCGTCGTGCGCCCAGAAGTAGATGCCGCCCGCGCCGGGGCCGTCCATGCGCAGCACAAAGCAGTCCGAGGCGTTCTCGGCGCCCACGATGGGCAGCATGTGCTGCGGGTCGATGCCGCTGTCGGCGATGGCGCTGCGGATCTCCTCTGCCAGCTCGGGCGAGCTTTCGTCGTGCAGGCTGAGCCAGCCCAGCAGCTCTTCGTGCTTGTCCAGCGCGGCGGAGATGCTGAACAGCTCGTAGGTTTCGCTGCTGTCGCCATCGACCACGGTGAGCTGGTGCCGCTCTGCCTGGGTGATCCATTGCAGGTAGGCGTGCGGTGGCTGGGGAAAGCGCCGCAGCAATTGTTCGAGATCGCCTTCGGAGGCGGGGCTGCCCGGGGCGGTTTCAAAGCGCAGCTGGCTCACGCGCTGGCTTTCGGCGCTGCGCGCCTGGGTCTGCTGTTGCTCGACGAAGGCCCGGTAGCCAGCGGATTCGAGCACCTCGGGCATCTGCAGGCGCCACTTCAGGTGGGTTTCGTACGCCTCGGTGCTGCGCTTGAGCTGCAGCAGCGCTGTCACCTTCAGATGCTGCAGTTGATCGGTGCCATGGTTCGTGGCATCGGCGATGGCCAGGGCCTGCATCGCCTGCTCCGGGTCGCCGGCAATGCACAGCAGGTACTCCGCCACGGTCTGCGCGGCTGCGGCCAGTTGCGATGCAGGGTGCCGGTAACTGTCGCCAAAGCTGTACATGGCGTCTGGCTGGGCGGCGTTAGCGTCTGCAGATTGGTGGATGATGACCATGGCGTGCTCAACGGCTGCCGCCCAGTCGCCGTCCGCCTGCGGGCCGGGGTGGGCGCGCGCCCGGTTGGCATGGGCGCGCCGGGCCGCCGTGTGCCAGTACCAGGCCTGTTCGCTGTGGCGGCAGCGGTGCAGGGCGGCCAGGGCGCTCTCGTGGTCACTGCACTCGGTGTGCAGCGCCGCCAGGTCCATCAGGCACTCGTCATCGGTCTTGGTGCGGTGGTCCAGCAGGTCCTTGGGGAAGAGGGTCAGGCTGTCGTGCACGACGATCTCCTGCCACCCTTGCTGGGCAAGGGCCTGGCGCAGGTCCACCAGGCGCTGCAGCACGGCCTGGGGGCCGCCATCGGGATCGAGGCGCAGGTCCTCCACCATCTTGAACTCGCGGTCGGAGGCGCGCGCCTCCTGGCGCTTCCAGTAGGCATGGCCGTCATAGCCGTGCGGTATCAGCGTGATCTTGATCAGCAGCGGAGCCTTGTTGCTGGCCGCGGCCTGGAGCCAGTGGCTGGTGTAGGTGGTCATGCGGGGGGCAATGCAGTCAATGCAGGCTGTGCGGTGGCGAAGCCGCCATTGAAGCACCGGCTTGCAAGCGCGCGAGCGGCGCGGTGTGACGCATTTCACGCGCAAGGCGTTTTTACTTGTGCTGAATCAACTGGCTGCCGCACCTGGTTGCCGGAACATGCGCTCGACCACCTCGAACACCACCTGGATCAGCACCGCCAGCCCGGCCGAGGGAATCGCACCCGCCAGCAAGGTGGTGCCGTCGTTGAGCGCCAGCCCCTGCGCAATGCGCTCGCCATAGCCGCCCGCGCCGATGAAGGCGGCGATGGTGGCCGTGCCCACGGTCATCACGGTGGCGGTCTTCACGCCTGCAATGATGACGGGCAAGGCCAGCGGCAGCAGCACCAGGCGCCAGCTTTGCGCGGGCGTCATGCCCAGCGCCACGGCGGCCTGCTGGGTGCCCTTGGGCACCTGCATCAACCCCACGGCGGTGTTGCGCACGATGGGCAGCAGGGCATACAGGCTCAGCGCCACGATCGCCGGCACGGTGCCTATGCGGCCCAGCAGCGGGATCAGCGCGGCCAGCAAGGCCAGCGAGGGCACGGTCTGCAGCAGGCCGACAAAACCCAGGATGCCCTGGCCCAGCCACGCCCGCGCGGCGGCCAGCGTGCCCAGCGGTATGCCGATGAGCACGGCGATGCCGACGGACACGGCCACCAGCCACAGGTGGTCGCGCGTGAGGCGCCAGAAGTTGCCGCCGAAGATGGCGCTGGACAGTGACGGGCGGGCCTGTGGCGCGGCCGCAGTGGCCGCACTTGCGGGTGCAGCGGCCGGCGTGGCCTTGCCGGCCAGGAAGTCGGCCGCAATGGCCGGGAACGCCTGCCCGTGCAGCTCGGCCTGTGCGTTCATGGTGATCATGCGCGTGACGTCGATGCGGCCTTCGAGCGCGGCGATCTGGCGCCAGGCCTGCGGCGCGCGCGTGGGCAGATCGGCGCGGTAGAGCAGCACCGCGTCGTAGCGGGGGAAGTAGTTGGCGTTGTCCTGCAGCGTCACCAGGCCCAGGTCGGCGATGCGCGCGTCGGTGGTGTAGATGTCGGTCAGGTCGATGCGCTGCGAGGCCAGCGCCTGGTACGACAGGCCGTGGTCGATGGACGTGGGGCGCTGAGGCAATTGGTAGCGCCTGGCCAGGCCGGGCCAGCCGTCTTCGCGGCCCAGGAACTCTTGCGAGATGGCGATGCGCAGGTCGGGCGCATTGCGAAGGTCGCCCAGGGTTTTGAGGCCGTGCTTGCGCGCCACCTCGGCGCTGGCGGCCAGGGCATAGCCGTTGGCAAAGCCCAGCGGAACACCCAGGGCCAGGCCCATTTCGCGCAACTTCTGGTCGATGGCCTCCCTGGACGACCCGGTGGGGAGCTTGAGGATCTCGCGCTCCACGGTGCCCAGGTACTCGGGGTAGACATCGATGGAGCCGGTCTTGAGCGCCTCGACCACCACCGCGGTGTTGCCCAGGCCCTGGCGGTGCTCTGCAGTGGCGCCGCCCTGGCGCGCTGCCTGGGTGATGACCTCGCCGAGGATGTAGCTTTCGGTGAAGCGCTTGGAGCCCACCGCCAGTTGCTCGGCCGCGTGCAGCGCAGGGGACAGCAGGGCGCCGGCCATGAGGAGGGCGAGCGCATGCGCTGCGAAGCGCAGTGGACGTATGACATTCATCGGGCCATTCTGCGCTGGTTTGGGGCCTGCGCCGTGGGTGGCATGCGCCACCCGCTGTCAGCGCAGGCGCGGTGCGGCGATGCCGGTCGCTACGTCGCCTGGGCAGCGCGTTGCAGGCGTGTCTTACGGGTTGACTGCCGCACCGCTGACACCCGGCAGCACGCAGGCGCGGACACCATGGGCACATGGCCTTCTTGCACGCAGATTCCTTGTCCCTTGCGCATGGCAGCGCGCGGCCTGGCGCGCCGCTGTTGCGGCCCGATGGCATCCAGCGCCCTGCCTTGCTGGTACTGCCGGGCTGGGACGACCATGGCCACGCCCAGTTCGACCTGCTCGACCAGGACCTGTCTGCCCAGGGCTGGCACTGCCGACGCGGCAATCTGCCTGATGCCAGCTGGCCTGCGGCCGAGCGCGCCCGTGTGAACCGCGAGGACACCCTGCGCCAGACGCTGCGCGACTACCAATTGCTGCACGCCCAGGAGCGGCCTGACGCCGTGGGCGTGCTGGGGTTCAGCTACGGCGGGTACATGGCGGCACTGTTGGCGGGGATGTACCCGTTCGACTGGCTGGTGCTGCGGTCACCCGCGATCTATCCCGATGCGGACTGGATGCTGCCCAAGGAGGACCTGGACAGGCGCAAGGTGAACGCCTACCGCCACACCGTGCACACGCCCGAGGGCAACCGCGCGCTGGCCGCCTGCGCCGCCTTCAAGGGCGATGTGCTGCTGGTGCAGTCCGAACACGACCAGGTGGTGCCGGGCCCGGTGGCCGAAAGCTATGCCTGGGCCTTCGGCAACGCGCGCTCAGTGGTGCGGCACATGCTGCTGGGCGCGGACCATGAACTGTCGAGCGCCCAGTGGCGTGAGACGTACCATCGCATTGTTGTCGACTGGCTGCAGGCCCGGCGGGCCCGCTGCTGAGGGTATGGGTCGCATCGCGCGCAACCGTGCCAGGTGAGCCGGCGCCAACCCCTGCAACGGTGCGAGTCGGTCGCGACAACCGCGTCAGGTATCGCGCCCGAACTACTGCCGCACGCCGCCCTCACCTCGAACTGGAATTCGCCCCCGGGCATTTTCCGGGCGACTGGATCCCGGAGAAGGGCGGCGATCTTACTCGACTGCTTCGGTGCCCTCGGGCTCGCCATCGGCGTCGGACCCATCCGTCTTTTGCTCGAAGCGGTTGATGTAGCACTTCTCCTGCATGACCCTCTGCGTCACCAGCAGGTTGATGCCCGTTTCATCGACATGGATGCCAGAGCCCCAGCGGAAGTGCGGCTGGTTCACTCCCGGTGTGCTCGATCCATGCGTGATGAAGTGCCTGGCAGAGGCCGGATCTCCGAGGCCCTCGGACCAAGTGACCTGGTAGAGGTAGGCGTAGTCGGTGAAGAGGACTACCGCCTTCTCCCGCACCGCGAAGTTGACCAGGTACAGCTGACCGTCCCCACCGTAGAGCAGGTTGATGGTCTGCGGGCCCGCGTCATTGTGCTCGGGTACCTTGCAGGTGAACGCGTAGCCGCCCGAGACCGGCACCGAAAGATCGCTGCCCGCAGTGCGGTAGAAGTACAGGTCGCTGCCCTGGAGGCCGACGATCACGTAGGTGCCATTGGCTTCGTCGAATGCGACGCCGATGGATTCGATCTTGCGGTCGTCGCAGTCGGGGATCAGGCTGTTGTTGACCAGCGTGATCGAGGGGTTGTCGCTGGTCAGGCCTTCCACGTTGTACACCTGTATGCGGGTGTTGTTGTAGTCCTCGGTCTGCACCGGCACAAACAGGTACTTGCCCGCCAGTTGAACGCCCCCCGGATGGTTGAATGCCTGGCCATTGCCTCCCAGTGCAGCAGTCGACAGGCTGACGTCAAGATGGGTGGTGAAGATGCATTGCTGGGGTGGCGAGGCGCGGAACACATAGAGTTTTCCGCTGTCATGGCCGGAGCGGTTCTGGGTGAGCAGGTACAGGTCCTCGTACTGGGCAATGCCCTGAAGGTGGCTCTCACTCAAAGCGTCGTAGTGCGAGGGGCCCTGCAGGCATTCGCGGTCGCCGTTTTTGTGCAGGTTGTTGAAGGATGCCAGTGGGTTGGCCAGTGCGGATGAGACGGTAGTGGAGTTCACGGTGAGACCTTCGATTCGGTGGTTGATTGAAGGAAAAGGCGGCAGCCCGGCTGAGGCCAGCCAGGCAGCCCACAAGGCAGATCCGGTCGCAACCGGCACGGTTGAGCGACTGCAGTTCCGCACGGGCTGTGAATGGCTTCATGGCTACCACCATGGGCAGCGCCACACCCAGCACCCACCAAATGCTAGGGATTTGTGCTGTGTTTGTATGTCCTCTAAATAGATGACAAATGCGGGTTGAATGCGTTTTTTGTGCCTGCACCTGCGGCCCCAGCCTCAGTGGCTGCAAACCACTGGTCGCTGGGCAGGCGCGCGCAGGAGCTGCTCACTGACGGCATGGGGCCTTCGGTCTTTTGATGCGGGGGGCGCGGCGCAGGGCGTGGAATTCTGCGCGCGGGCATGCATGCATGGGTAGGGGCCTGGTGCGTGGACTGGCCCGCTCAATCCCTTCGTGCAAGCGTGATGCTGTCGATCAACGATCAACGATCAACGATCAACGAGCACCAGCACCAGCACCGGCACCGGCACCGGCACCAGCACCAGCACCAGCACCGGCACCAGCACCAGCACCGCCGGATCCTGCGCTGCCAGCGCCTGCGCCTGCTGAACCGGCTCCGGCGCCCACGCCCGCGCCGGGGCCGGCCCCCGTACCGGCACCTGGCCCCGCGCCCACGCCGCCAGCTCCAGTTGCACCGGCACCCACCCCCGCGCTGCCGCTCGTACCGGCTGCCCCGCTGCTCGCGGCACCTGCGCTACTCCCTGTCGCAGAACCCGCTGCAGCGCCTGGGGCCGCACCGGGTGCGGTGCCGGCCGCACTGCCAGGTGCGCCCGCGCTGGTGCTGCCACCCGAGCCCGTGCCAGATGGCGCACCTGCCACGCTGCCCGCGCCTGCGCCGCTGACCCCGACCCCAGCGCTGGTACCCGGGGCGATACCGGTGCCTGTGCCAGTGGCGCTGCCTGCACCAGTGCCGGTGCTTGCGCTCGAGCCAGGGCTGGTGCCGCCCGATGGCGTGCCGTTACCGGTGGTGCCCGGGCTCCCTGCCGGATTGCCTGTCGTGGCTGCTGTCGTGCCCGTGCTGCCCGTACCCGGTGTACCTATGCTGCTGCTCGGAATGCCACTGGGGATGTTGCCCGAAATGCTGGCGTTGCCGATGCTGCTGTTGCTGCTGGGTGTGGTGGTGGTTGTGCTGCTCGGGTTGCCGGTGGCAGCCGTGGGCGTGGCGGTGCTGCTGGGCACGCTGCCGGGGATGCTGGAGGGGCTGGTGGTGGCGTTGCCGATGTTGCCGCTGCTTGGGATGCTGCTCGGAATATTTCCAGGAACGGGGGTGTTGCCGATGCTGCTGTTGCTGCTCGGCGTAGAGGTGGTGTTGCCCAAGGTACTGCCGGGGGTGGCCGTGCTCGGGGTCGCGGTGCTG
This sequence comes from Acidovorax sp. LjRoot118, assembly GCF_964253575.1. NCBI lineage: Bacteria > Pseudomonadati > Pseudomonadota > Betaproteobacteria > Burkholderiales > Comamonadaceae > Acidovorax > Acidovorax sp. LjRoot118. The sequence continues at coordinate 3,321,569 of NZ_CAXURB020000001.1, read as the reverse complement.
GGGTTGCCAATGGTCGAGATGGCCGGCGTGGCCGGGCTTGCGCTGCCGAAGCCGCCCTGGCTGTAGGCATGCTGCGATACGGTGAGCGCGAGCACGGACACTGCGATCAGCGGGGCCGCAAGGCTGCGGTGCGAACGGGAGACTGGGGTGGTGGACATGGGGAGCTCCTTGAAGGATGGCGGTGGCCGTGGTGCCACCATGCCTCCCATGTTGAAACCGGCGGGCGTGCGGCGCGGTAGGGACACAGGCGCGCCCCCGGTAGGACGGGGCCGTCCACGCCGCGCGGCCCGCAGGCTGCATGCAAGCGCAGGTAACGCGCCCAAGGCCCGCACGCAAGGGCGCGTCGCAACCTGACACAGGGTGAACAGCTGCTGACAACTGGTGGGCCGGCGCTGCGCGGGTGCCACTGCCACCCACACCGTGCCAGCCTGTCTCGCAACCGGTCGCTAAGCCTGCGCGCTGGCGGGCTGGCCCAGCAGGTAGTCCGCCACGTCTTCCGAGAACCTGCTGCGCCGCCCGCTCAGCAGCACGGCACCGTCGTCCGTGCCTTCGGGGTCGGGCCGCGCGCCGGGCATGCCGTGGGCCACCAGGGCCTGGGCGCAGCCGACCCAGTCGCCACCGGGCACGGGCTCGTTGAGCGAGGCCCATGACAGCGTGCCGCTGGCGTTGTCGCCAAAGCCGTGCAGGGCCTGCCAATCGGCGCCATGCGCCAGCAGGAAGCGGGCGAGCGCCGCATCGCCCCGGAACACGGCCTGGTTCAGGGCCGAGGCATCCCAGTCGCCACCGCGCACCTCGATGGGCCAGCCCAGGGTGACCATGGTGCGCACCGCATCGCCGCAGCCCTGGGCCGCCAGCTCGGGCAGCAGCCGCAGCTGGGCAGGGCCGAGCCTGCCGATGGTGCCAGGGTGTGCGGCCTGCAGGGCGCGGGCCGCCGCTTCGTCGCCGCGTGCGCAGGCGGCGATGAAGGCCTCGTCCGTGTCGGGCGGCGCATGGCCGCTGGTTCCCGCCGTGGCGTTCTGCAGCAGCTGTGCCACCTCGGTCAGACCGTAGCGCAGGGCCATGGTGTGGGCGGGCGTGCCGTCCTGCATGCGCGCATCGGGCCTGGCGCCTGCGGCCAGCAGGGCCGCGATGTGCGCGGGCGAGCGGCGCCGGCGAATGGCCCACAGCAGCGGCGAACCCCAGTCCGACGAGGGCGGGCCCTGCGGTGCTTCGTTGGCATCGCCGCCGTGCGCCAGCAGCAGTTGCAGGGTGGCCAGGTCGTCGAGGTCGAGCACGCGGTACATGGCGTTGGTGCCGGTGATGCGCGCGCCGGCTTCGAGCAGCAGCCGGGTGCACTCGGGGTTGTCGAGCGCGTGGTAGAGCGATTCGTTGTCATCGGGGTGGGCGCCGGCACCGAGCAGCAGCTTCGTCATCTCGGGGTCGAGGTTGCGGCCGGCAGTGCCGTACAGGGCCGAGAGGCGCTCGGTTTCTGCAGGTGCCTGCAGCGAGGCTGGGGGCCAGCGGTTGCCCACCGACTGGTCGGGCGATGCACCGGCCGCCAGCAGATGCCGTGCGCAGGCGATCAGCCGCTCGCGGTGGCTGGGCAGCTGCAACAGGCCGGAGTGTGTGACCGCCACCAGCGGCGGCAACTGCAGCGGCCCGCCTGCGCGGTGCACCCAGCCGGGGTCCTGCGCGGTGGCCTGGCGCAGCACGGCTTCGTCGCCGGTGGCGCAGGCCAGCCAGGGGTCGCTGTTGCCGAGCAGGGCGGGGTGGTCTTCGAGCAGGCGCAGGGCCACGGCGGGCCGCGCGCGGTTCATTCCGCCTGAGATATCGCCCGCGTACACCAGGCCCAGCCAGTGGAGCAGGGCCTTGCCCGGGTCATCGGCCTGGGCCCGGCGCGCGACGACAAAGCCCTGCAGGTCGGCCCAGGCGGCAAAGCCGTACTCGCGCGCGATGCACGACTGCGCATCGTGCAGGCGCAGGCCCTGGGCGGCGAGGGTGGTGTCGCTCTTGCCTGCAGCGGCGGGCAGGGCGGTGCGAATGCGCTGCAAGGCGGCAGCGTCGTTGCCGCGGTACAAGGCCAGGAGATTCTTGGCCTGTTTCTTGAGGTGGCCGATGTCTGGCCGTGCGGGAAGGCGCTTGTAGGGCGTCGTCGTCATGAAGAAAACCTCCGTGCATCATGTGCCGATGGCCCGCAGATCCGGCTGCACAAAAGGCGGTGGACAGGCGTGTGGGGGAAGGCAGCAGCGTGGCGCTGGTGTCCTCCGTGCAAGTGGGTTCTACCCTTCCCGCGGGCCCGGGGGCGGCTTGCACCGCGGGTGGGATGTTAGCCGATGTGCGGTGGTCTTCGTTTCGTTGTTGCGGCAGGTCTTGGTGTTGCTGCGTGCTTTGGTGTCTGTGGTTGCTTCTGTTCTTTTGCCGAGGGCGGAGGCCGGGGTATGCGCCCGGCGGCGCAGTAACTTTCTCTTGCGTCGCCAAGAGAAAGTCACCAAAGAGAAGGCGACCCCCAGTCTGCGTCCCCCGTTCGCCCTGTCGGGCGAACGGGGGCAACCTGCGATGCTCGGGCCTGGGGTGGTGCCGCAGAACTCGCTGCGTTCTTCGAACTCCGCTCAAACAGCTGCGGCAAGCCAGATCACGAAGTGCGTGTGTCCTTCGGCACACGCACCCACCCCAGGCCCTGCGCTTCTCGGCGCAGCCAGCAGGGGTGGGGAGCGGGGTCAAAGACGGCTGCTGCTGCGCAGCTGCGCCTGGGGTCGGGGACGCGCGCGATGCGCGCTGCCGACATGCTGGGCGCGATCGCCCTGCCCAGGCCAAGCGCAGCGAGGCAGTTGGGGCCGAGCGAAGCAATGGCCCGTATGGAGCCCGCTCCCACCCCCTTCTGACCGTGCCGAGAAGCGCAGGGCCTGGGGTGAGCGCGTGCCGAAGGACACGCGCATCGTAGTCTGGCTCGCCGAAGCTGTTTGACCGGAGCTGCCTCGCAGAGGCAGCGCAGGGAGTTCTTCGGCGTCACCCCAGGACCGAGCATCGCAGGCTGCCCCCTCGTACGCAGTGCGAGGGGGACACGGGCAGCGGGGTCGCCTTTTCTTGGCCTACCTTCTTTTGGCGACGCAAAAGAAGGTAGGTGCGCCGCCGGGCGCACACCCCGGCCCCCGCCCTCGGCAATAGAACAGAAGCGACCACAGAAACCAAGCCGCAGCACCACGCACCGCAAGCCAGCAGCGGTACAACCCCGCTGCCCCCGCTGCTACCCGTTCTCCAGACTCAGCTCCGGCCACGAACTGAGCGGCGCGGGCCCGGTCGGCGGGTCATCCGGGTCCGCCAGCGCGTTGATCGCCGGCCGGGGCGCCAGACACATCTGCAGGTACAGGTAGTCGCGCAGCACGGCGCGGCCGGGTTCAAACTGCACAGGGGGCATTTCGTCGCCGGGCTCGAAGAGCACGTCGATCTCGACCTTGGCGCCGCGGGGCGGGTTCAGAAACTCCTGCGCGGCGGCGATGGCTTCGATCCAGACAAAGGCGCCTGCGATCTCTGCCGTGGCGAAGGCCGAGGAGGGCAGGTTCAGCCCGGAGTGGACCAGGGAATAGTCATGCCAGGCCATGTAGGGGTGCACGCCAGCGGTCAGGCAGACTTCGAGCGCGGCGCGCTCTGCCATGGCAGCCTTCTCTGTGCTGTCTGCATCCTCGGGGTAGGCAAGCACTAATCGCATGGGGAGGTGCTCCGGGTCATCGGGCCATCGTAGCCACAGACCCCGCGTTTGATCAATCAAACAATTGCCACCACCTGTGCCACCGCACCTACATCGGTGCTGGCGTGGGGTGCGGACCCACGGGCTCGGGTGGCAAGGGGTTGCCGGGCAGGGGATCGGGCACGGGGTCCACCGGCCCCATGGGGCTGGGGTGGGTAGCCCCGAGCAATTGCTGCAGCAACGAGGGGAAGTGGAACAGCATGGTGGGGGCTTTCGTGTGCGTGGGTTTAGCGCTGGCCGAGTGGGGAACTCGACGGCCATGGTCACGCTGGAGCGGGTCGGGTGCTGTAGGACGGGTCCGCGTGGTGCCGCCGGACGGCGGCAAGACAGGTAGGGGCTGGGCTTCTGTGGCTGGGCTTTTCGGATGGCTTGTTGCACGCCAGCCAACGGCCCGCTGGCAAGGCATTGCCCTGTCGCAGGCGCCAGATGGAAGGGCGCGCAAGGCACGCGGGCCTGCCCACGGCGCTGTCGACAATGAAGGCAACGCCGCAGACACACGTGGCACCTGGCTGTGCGCTTGACGGAGGGTTCCGGGCGCGGCGCGCCTTGGTTGGCACGGCGGGGCAGGGCCGCCCCGCGCCGCCCTGCATTACCGCGCCCCATCACTCCTTGGTCTTGCCCTGGGCTACCCCTGCGGTGGTACCCGGGTTGGTGGTGCTGCTGCCTTGCTGGCTCTTGGCCGACGGGTTCTGCACCACCTGGCCCGACTGGTTGGACCCGAGCAGGCCCTCGTTGCGGCTGCGCGAGGTGCGCCAGGTGTTGAACTCGTCTGAGAACTTCTGGTAGCGCTCGTTGCGCCACGAGTCGTAGTCCTCGTCGAGCAGGCGCAGTTGCTCCTGGCGCCAGGCAGAGTAGTCGGGGTCATGGTGCTCGCGCTGGCTGCTGCGGTACAGGGGGTTGCCCTGCTGCTGGCGGTCGTAGTTGCCACCGTAGCCTTCCTGGCGGGCATCTGGCCGGCCATCGTAGCCATGGCCATAGCTGCGGCCCCGCTGGCTGGCGTAGACGTCGCCCTGGTCACGCTCAGGGCCGCCATAGCCATCGCGGGACCAGGCGTCGGGGCGGTTCAGGCGGGCACGGTCATCCTGGCCGTAGCTGCCACCATAGTTGCCGCCGCTACCGTACTGTTGCTGCTGGCGAAAGCGTTGCTCTGCTTCGTACGGGTTGTAGCCACCGATATCGGGGCTGCGCGCGCCGTAGCCATAGCCGCTGTCGCGGTTGCTGCGGTAGTCACCGCCCTGGCCCTGGTAGCGATCACGGTCAAATCCGACCTCGCTGCGGCCTTCCCAACTGCGTGCACCCTGGTAGCCCTGGCCTTCGCGGCGGCCGCCGTAGGGCTCATACCGGCCCGTGCGGCCGTCCCCAGGGATGGAATGGCTGGTGCGCAGGTCTTCGTCGCGGGCCAGGTCGGGGTGGTCAAAACCCGCGCGGTGCGAGCGTTGCTGCGGATCGTGGTGGTCGTTGTCGCGGTGGTTCATTCCGTGGCGCGAAAAGCCACTGTCGTCACTGTCTCGGTATCCCATTGTCTTGCTCCTTGGGCGGGGCGGGCGGCGGCGCGTGCGGTACGCAGGCCAGGCCGCGCGCCCCTCTTTCTTCAAATCCAATCAATGAATCGATCAATCAATTCATCCATCAACGGTGCCGACCGTGTGTGACTCCATTCTTGGGCGCCGCGATGGCGCGGTTTTGTAGGTCTTGTCCTATGCGCCGGTCAGAAAAATCCCATGCCCGGTAAGTAGATGCACGGGTTGTATCCAGCGGACGAGTGGGGCGCCGATTTGTAAGCCAAGTGAGCGGACGCTAGCCCGGAGCGGGCCTCCACGCATTGGCCTGCAGTCCTACATTGGGGCGTGGGGCGGCACTTTTACGATGGCTACGCCGCGAGGTTTGCGGCGTCTCTCTCCCTCGTGACCATCGCGAGTTGGGCCCGCCGCCGAGCGGGCCCTTTTTTGGGGGCGCGGGCAGTACACAATGGCTTACTTCTCGCGCAGGCTTTGTTGGACACCCGGCCAGCCCGGTGTTGCTACCATGGTGCCCACCTGGGCATGGCTCAGAGGAAGACCTGGGCCTGCCCCCAACCCCCTGCCTGTATGCCAATGTCGTCAGCCGTTTTCCGATTCACGCGCGACGGGCGCGAATCGCACAGCACCATGATCAGCGCGACCACGGACGCGATGAGCGTCGTGCTCGTCTGGCAGGCTCTGGGTGCCGGGCGCCGCCACGAGGTGCTGGACGACAGTGGCGAGGAGTTTCTGGTGGTGCGCCTGATCTACCCCGCCGAGCAGGCAGCGCAGGCCATCAGCGACCTGGACGAGCAGTGCGATACGCATGGGGTGCTGCGCGAGTATGTGGCTGCTCAATGAACGCGAAGGGCAGGGACGGGTCGGTAGTGCAGTTCTCTGTCAGGCGATACGCATCAGCGTGTGTCTAATAGCGGTGGCAAAGGGCAGGTGCCGGGTATCTGCGAGAGCCAATTCAAGCTCCTCTTTGACAATTGGGAGCCATTCATTTTCGGGGAACTCAAGGGCCAACTCCGCCCACGCTTCCAGATACTGTTGGTAGCCGCATGCAGCGCCTCTCCGCATATGCGGTAGGCCCCCACTTTGAAGATTCAAGATTCGAATAGTCTCTTCTGCTCTGTGCTGCGACTGTTGCGATAAACCTGCTTTCGGATGAACGCCGCCCTGCGGGTCAAACACCAGGAAATCATCGGGGTCTTCGGTGTCGGGTTTGATCAAGTCGCCGTGCTGATAAAGGCCACATTGGTCCTTGTGCCTGCCGCAGGTGTCGTCACGGTTGCATGAACCGAAGAGATTCGACCATTCGAAAGTGCCTTGGGGGTATCGGTCGCGCTGGCGGAAGTGTTCGATGTGGCGGGCGTCCTCTTTCAGGGCGGCTTCGCAATAAGCACACCGGGTGGCTTGCATGGTATCAAGCTGAGTCCAGATGTCGGCGCGCTCGACAGGGTTTGGGCTTTGCATGCACCATTTGTCGCGACCATGGCGGTAGTGCTTCAGGCAAGCTGGGGCCTGCGGGTCACGGTGCAACCGGTGCATCAGGTGTTTCCCTCGTCTGTGCTGCGCATCGCAGGAAGCCTTTGCTTGAAGGCCTGCAAGCGGATCATGCGGTCGCAATCAAGCATCACGGGATGGTCAGAGGAGAAATGCATATCCAGCTCGGCGCGCATGCGCCTTCCGTCTTCTGAGTCGTGCAGGTTCTGCTGGATCAACGCGTGGTATGCAGAAAGGGTCTTGGCTTCGGGAACGTCGGGAATCGGGTTGACTCCCATGATGGAGGCCAGTGCATCAGCACTGGCTACGCCCCGGGTCTGGTGCGTGACGGGCTCGATGCTCACGCGGCTCTTGCCGGTTTGCTCATCTATGACCGAAACCAGCTTTCGAATGCAGGAGGCATCGACGCTGGTCAGCACCTGGGGACTGTGGGTGGTGACGATGAATTGCGTCAGCGGGAACGCGCGCATCAGGTCATTCAGTACCCGCTGCTGCCATGAAGGGTGCAGGTGTAGATCAATTTCGTCCACCAGCATGATGAGCGGGGCGCTCATTGTAAGGGTGTGCTGAAATGGGCTGTAACTGGCTGGATCTGGTCCTTCCAACACTGATGTCACATGCATTAGAAGTTGCTGATGCGCAAAGTCATCCCGCAATTCCAAATGGGGGTTCGCAATGGCCAGGCGGCGCGCGAAATCCATGGCCATTGCCAACATGCTTTGATAACCCTGGCTCAACTGGTTGACCTGCAGTTCGGCACCGTCGCTGACACGTTCCAGAATAAATTTGTGCCCCGCATTGAATCGTGGGTTGCGAAAGGCGCCGCTCAAAAGCTCAATTACCGTGGCGCGTACCGCTTCCAGCGACTCGAGAGGTATGTAGTTCTCGTCTGAGACGCCCTTGTTTGCGCGCAGTTCGGATGATTCCTCCTGATCGAACCAAGCCAGCATTTCCCGAAAGTCGCTGCGGGGATTGAAGCAGTCCACCAACGCTGCAGTCGGGTGCCCATAGTTATGTTTGGCAGAGCGTAGGCGCTCCGGCACTTCAATGTGGCCGCGACTGGCTCCGTAGTATGCAAACACGGGTGTGAAAGCCGGTTTTGCAGATTTGTAGCTGGCGGTAATTTCGTCCAGATACTCTTTGAGAGTCGTTTCGCCCCATGTGTCAGCAGGCTTCTTGCCCTTGCTTCCGCTGGACGGACGCCAGTAGTCCCAGCGCAGATTGCTATTGGTGGTGAGCATGATCTGGGCATAGTCGGCAGTGGTCCACTGCTCCCTGCCACGCGGTCGGGAGAATGACTGGAGGCGAAAATCCGAATCCTTGATTCCACGCCCGGTCAACCGCTGGTCTGCCGAAGACAAGTGCGTGAGAACCGGGGTCAATCCGCTGGCTATCCCATCCAGAATGGCCGTCTTGCCCGCCCCGTTCTCACCCACGATCACCGTGAGGCGCGGATGCAGGTCCAGTGTGAGGGACTCAAAGCACCGGAAGTTGTTGAAGGTGACAGATTTCAATCGCATGGTGCAGTCTTCGTTACACGCACAGGGGTGTCCCTGGAATTTCTTCGATTCTTCAGCATGAATGCCTGCGCGCATTGGGCCATCGGACGCGCCAAGCATGGGGCATCTCAGGCCGGCGGGCCAGTCTAGCAGGCGGGAAGCGGCGCCTACCTCACCCCATCCAGCATCTGCCGCACCTTGTTCACCAGGTGCGGTATCTCAAAGGGCTTGGTGAGAATGGCCATGCCTTCGTCCATGAGGCCGTTGCCCACGGCGGCGTTCTCGGCGTAGCCGGTGATGAACAGCACCTTGAGCCCTCGGCGCACGGTGCGGCCGGCGTCGGCCACCTGGCGGCCGTTGAGGCCGCCGGGCAGGCCCACGTCGGTGAGCAGCAGGTCGATGCGTTCGGGGCCCTGCAGCAGGTGCAGGCCGGTGGGGCCGCTGTCGGCCAGCAGCACGCGGTAGCCGGCCTCGGCCAGCACCTCGCTGACCAGCTCGCGGATGGTGTGCTCGTCCTCGATCACCAGCACCGTCTCGCCTGCACCTGGCGCCAGGTCGTGGTGGGCCGCTGCGGCTTCCTCCTGCGCATGGCCCTGGTGGCGCGGCAGGTACAGGTGCATGGTGGTGCCCTGGCCCGGGGCCGATTGCACGCGCACCTGCCCGCCCGACTGGCGCACGAAGCCATACACCATCGACAGCCCCAGGCCGGTGCCCTGGCCCAGGGGCTTGGTGGTGAAGAAGGGGTCGAAGATGCGCTTGATGAGACCCGGTGGCATGCCGGAGCCGGTGTCGGCCACGCTCAGCACCAGGTATTCGCCGGGGGCCAGTTCGTGCTCGCGGGCGCTGCGCTCGTCCAGCACCCGGTTGGCGGTGGTGATGACGAGGCGCCCGCCCTGGGGCATCATCGCGTCGCGCGCGTTGATGCACAGGTTGAGCAGCGCGTTCTCCAGCTGCGAGGGGTCGATGCGGGTGGCCCACAGGTCGGGGGCGGCGGCCACCTGCAGGTCCACCGTGGGGCCCACGGTGCGGGCGATCAGGTCCTGCATGCTGGCGACCAGGCGGTTCACGTCCACGGGGCGCGGGTCCAGCGTCTGGCGGCGCGAGAAGGCCAGGAGGCGCTGGGTGAGGCTGGCGGCGCTGCGCACCGAGCGCTCGCACATCTCGATGTAGCGCTCCAACCCCTCGCGCTTGCCCTTGGCCATCTGGATCTTCATGACCTGCAGGCTGCCGCTCATGGCGGCCAGCAGGTTGTTGAAGTCGTGCGCAATGCCGCCGGTGAGCTGGCCCACGGCCTCCATCTTCTGCGCCTGACGCAGGGCCTCTTGCGCCTCGTCGAACGCGGCCTGCTGGCGCAGCCGGTCGGTGATGTCCACACCGGTGGCAAATGCCCCGATCTGCGTGCCGTCGGCGGCGCGCAGCACTTCGAACTTGAGCTCATACTGGCGCTGGGCAATCGCCGGGTTGCCGAACTGGCCCTGGATGGTGAAGGACTCGCCGGCCATGGCACGCTGCCACAGCGCCAGCGCGGCCTGCACGTCGGCACCCGTGCCGTTCAGCAGCGCGGTCAGGCTATCGCCGGGAGCGGGGCGCACGCCGTACACGCGCTCGTACTCGTCCGCATTGGCCTGGTTGATGGCCAAAAACCGGTAGTCCCGGTCCAGCACCTGGATGAAGGCGTCGGTGGTCTGCACGATGGTGGCCAGCACGTCGCGCTCGGCCGTGCGCTCGGCCAGTGCGGCGGCGTGGTCCTTTTCGTCCTGCACGTCGCGGGTGATGCAGTAGACCAGGCCCTCTTCAGGCACCGCCACCCAGGACAGCCAGCGCCAGCCGCCGGCCTTCATGCGGTAGCGGTTTTCAAAGCGCAGCACGGGCAGGCCGCGCTCGCTGGCATCCACCCAGGCGCGCTCGCTGGCGGCCAGGTCGTCGGGGTGCACCAGCTCGCGAAAGCCCATGCGCTGCATCTCGTCTTCCGTCCAGCCCAGCGTGCGTTCCCAGGCGGGGTTGGCGGCCTCGAAGTGCCCGCTGGCGTTGATCACGCACAGCAGCTCGGGGCTCACGGCCCAGGCGCGGCCGCGAGATAGGGTGCGCTCGATCACCTGGCGCTCCAGGTCGGCGTTGAGCGCGCGCAACCGCGCCTCGCTGGCCTGCGCGGCGACCTGGGCCTGCACGCGCTCGGTCACGTCGTAGCCGCCGACGAAGATGCCGTGGATGGCGCCGGCGTCGTCGCGCATGGCTTCGTAGAGGATGTCGATATGGCGCTCGTGGGCCTCGCCCTGCAACTGGATGGGCATGGCCGAGGCTTGCATGGGCTCGCCGGTGGCGTACACCCGGTCCAGCATTTCGTAGTAGCCCTGGCCTGCCAGATCGGGGAACACTTCGCGCACGGTGCGGCCGATGAAGTCGCGCGGGCCCGAGATCTTCACGTAGGCATCGTTCACGTACTCGAAGGTATGTTCAGGCCCGGTGAGCACGCCCACGAAGCCGGGCATCTGCTGCAGCAGGCGCTGCTGGCGCGCGCGCTCAGACCGCGCCTTGCGTTCGGCGAGCACCTTGTCGGTGGTCTCGACCACCGTGTCGAGCATGGCGACGATGGCGCCGTGCTCGTCGAACCAGGGGCTGTAGCAGAAGGTGAAGTAGGCATCCTCCAGCGTTCCGCTGCGGTCGATGCGAAGCGGGAAGTCTTCGATGAAGGTGGACTCGCCCGCCAGGGCCTTCTCTGCAATGGGTTGGAGCCCCTCCCACGCCTCGGCCCAGGTCACGCGCAGGGGCTGGCCCAGCGCTTCGCCCTTACCGCCCAGGATGGCCTGGTAGCCGTCGTTGTAGATCGCGACCAGGTCTGGCCCCCAGAACAGGCACGAGGCGAAGTCGGAGCCGAGCATCATGTCCACAGCGATGCGCAGCGAAGCCGGCCACTGCGCGATGGGCCCCAGTGGCGTGGCAGCCCAGTCGAATGCGCGGATGCGGGCGCCCATTCGGCCACCGCCACCATGGAATGCAGAAGGTCGATGGGGGAGGGGTTTTATCGGGTCGGCTGACATGCAGTTACGAGGATAACCGGACGACAGCGCACAAGTTTGTCAGCCATTGCCTCATTGCACCCAGCGGAACGGCACGGTCTTGACCCCATCGCCGTTCCACGCCGACACGGTGCCCGTGATCTCGCGCCCTGCAGCGGTCTCCTTCGCCTGGATCAGGCTCAGGTGGTAGCGGTAGCCATCGCCATGGGCGGCGCGCGCCTGGGCGATGGCACGCGCCGCCGCATCGGTGTGCTGCAGGGCCATGCTGGCACCGGCCAGCAGCACGGCGATGCCCGCGCCCATGGCAATGGGCCAGCGCGTGCTGCGCACCTTGAGGCCGGCGGCGGCAATGGCGGCACGCACCGTGGGGGCGCCCAGCTCGCGCGCCAGCCACGCCATCAGCGCCACGGTGAACACCAGCAGCACACCGCCGAGCAGGGCCAGTGCAGCATGGGTCTTGACCATGGCGAGCGTGAGGCCCGGCGGCTGCAGCAGCGGCGACACCAGCACCACGGCGGCCAGAAGCGCCAGCATGGAGATGGCCATGCGCCGCACGATGGACGCCGCGCGCAGGCTGCCGCGCAACAGGAAGATGCCGCCCGCCACGGAGAAGATGTTGAAGCTCGACACATAGGGCACGTCGAGTGCCAGGCAGACGAGCCAGGCGGCGATGTCGATGCCGCCCACGATGAGCAGGGCCAGGCCGGTGCGGTGCAGGTGGGGGCGGTAGGAGGTATCGGTGGGCATGGGCTGTAATCGGTTTGCCCCGCAGTCTACGTGGGCTTGCGGGTCTTTCAGGCTTTGCCGACGGCTGCCATGCCGCCTCGCCGTCTTGAAGTGCCGCCATGGGTGCGGCGTCTCAGCCTGTCAGTACGTTTTGTGACAGGCCATGCGCTCGATGTGTCTATAACGTGAAAGCGTCTTCGGTACTGGTCGGCGCAGGACAAGTACAACCTGAATGGGAGAAGCGCATGGGATTTGTTGGTTTTTCGGGCTTGCTCGCGTTGTTCGCACTGGCCGGGTGCTCGGCCATGACCCGGCCACTGGAGGTGCACATCCGGCCCGATGCGTACCAGGTCGGCAGCGTCAAGTCAGCGCTTGCAACGCCTGCAGTGGACGAGGTGGTGCGCGTCAACCCCAGGAGGGTCTTGATGGTGACGTGCCGCAGCACGCCCCCGGCCAAGATCATTCAGTTTGAAGTGGAGCTGCGAGCGCGGCACAAGGCCGAGTTGCAAGGCACTCTCACGAGCGAAGGCTGCGCTGCGTAGGCACTTTTCCACCCCACTCCATCCCGAACCAGGGCACGCCCCATCGCGAAGACTTACTCCGCGTTGCTCGAGGGAGCTGCAGCCCTCTGGATACGGTACACGCGCAACTCGCCATCTGCCTGGGTCACCAGCAGTCGGCCGTCGGCACTGAACGACAGGGGGTACTGCGCCGCAGTGCGGATGCGCTGGCGCACAAGGCCGCTGGCCGCGTCGACGGCGATGAGTTCGCCTGCGCGCGATGCCTGGTGGGCGCGGCGCTCTATGAGCAATCCGTTGGCGGCGGATGCCAGGCTGTAGGCCGCGCCGTCCGGGGCTTCGGTCTGCGACACCATCGCGCCCGTGCGCATGTCATACGCCAGCTGGCCTTGGCGGCGCTCGCTCCAGGCGTTGAACCGGGCGACTCCCCGGCTTTCGTCGAACGAAAACTCCTGCAAGGTCCATTTCGGCCGGGGGAATGGTTCATCGGGAGGGGGCTGCAGGGCGACGGGCACGCGATCCCTGCCCAAGTCTCGAAAGCGCGCGTACGGAGGTCGGTGGTCGGTGTGCCATGACCACACCGATTCACCCACCTCCTTGAGCCCGCGCAATCGCCACGGTGCCAGGTCGCCGTAGCGGCGTTCTGCCTGCACTTGCAACAGCGGCACATCGAGCCGGAGCGCGAGGAGGTCGGCCGCCGTGGGCTGGAATATCGGTTCGCAGGCCAGCCACACGGCCGCGCCATCCCGCCCGAACAACACGGCGTTCTCGGTATGCGATTCGGCGAGGCAATGGGTTCCCGTGTGGCGGTACTCGCCGGCCGGTGCAAAGCCCGGCACTGCATACAGCCGCAGGCGAACCTGGTGCCGTACCCTCTTGTCCACCACCACCGTGTCACCGCGCGTGCGCAGCGCCAGCCACCGCGCGTCCGGGCTCCAGGCCCAATCGGGCGACTCGTGCATGCGCAGGACATCGGGGAGCCGGTGCACCAGCTTGCCGGTTGCCGCGTCGACAATGATGACCTGGTGATCGCTCGCCACCGCGATGATCCAGCGGCCATCGGGTGACACCGACGCTTTGCGCGGAATCTCGCGCACCCGCACGGGTGCGCTGAATGCGTATTTAAGCAGTGGCTCGCCTTCGGAGCTGTCCTGGGCCGGAGCGGGTGAGAGCGCGCGCTGCGCGGCCAGCTTGAGCCACTCGCCGCCACCGCCACCGGGCGCCAGCGCGGCCACGATACCTGGCACCAGCAGTGCGCCGACCAGCGCCGCTGCGCCCAGCCCGAGGCGCTGCTGCGATGTCTGCAGCAACGCGCCATGCGTTACGCGCACGGCCTGCGCAAAGATCAGCAGCGCGACGGCGGCCCAGATGGCGTGCGCCAGAGTCTGGGCGACCAGTGCCGAGGCGCGTCTGCCCGATGTCCAGCCGTTCATGGCGCTGGCCAGCAGATCGACATTCACCCCGGCCAGCGCCCACAGCCCCCACAAGAGCGCAACGACCATGGTGGCGCCGATCATCGCGACCAGCGGCACCCACCGCCGCACATGGGTGACGCGGGCGAAGAGCCAGGCCAGCACCAGCACGCCAATGGCGAAAAGGGCGCCAGCGGGCCCAATGAACAGCCTCCATGGCAGGCCGACGAACTCATCCGAACGGAATTCGGCGAGCGGGAAGACGCTGCGCATGACCACAATCGTCATCCGGTATGCAACACTCGCCGCGGCCTCAGCCGCCATGCTCGCCATCCACACGAGCGGCATGGCCAGCACGATCTGGCGCCAGCGCAGCGCCGGTGCCGCCCGCCGCAACACCAGGGCGTGCAGTAGCAGGGGCGCGGGCAGGGCCAATGCCCCCAGCAAGGCCAACGCGAACGCAAGCCATGAGGCGAGCGGGTCATCGGGCCGCACATCCTTGTTCAGCGCCGTCCAGCCCAGCGCCTGGAACACCGGCGTGGCTGCATGGACGAGAACCCAGGCGAGCGCGATGCCGCGCGTCAGGCACAGTGCACTATGGGTGTTGCTGCCGGCTGCAGCAGCAGGAGGTATTGCAGGGTTCAAGGGGTGTTGCTCTCATGCCTGGGCCGGCCCGCCGCCGCGCCCCTGTCTGTCGATCCTGAAGAGGCCGCTGTCGGGCCTTGGATCGAGTATTGCGGGCTTGTGTGAGGTGGGTATGAAGTCCTCTGGCCATGGGCATGGCGGTGCCGACAGCCCCATGGAGCCGAGCGTAAGCTAGACTTTTATCGAGTGCTCGTAGCGGCCGCTCTCGACGCCTCTTCCCCTCTAATGACCCCACCCGAACCAGGTACGCCGCTGAAATAAAATGCCCTTGGTGTTCAAGAGGCGTCGGCTTTCCAATCCCCAAGCGCACTTCGGCCCAGTGCCCCGTCTGCGGTGGCCAGGTCACCTATGCGTGTCGGGCCAAATGGGTGGTGCCTGGGCTGGCCGCAACGGCGGTGGCCTTGCGCCATGCGAATGGCGGCCTCCATAAGCGTGCTTGCGATTCCCAGAAGGGGTGGATGGGTTCCCTTTCCTCGACAGCAACAACCGCTGCAGGCACATGGGGCCCTTGCGGCCAGCGGCGGTAGTCGCTCGGCCGCAAGGGTACGCAAAGGGGACTATTCCGCCGCTTTGGCCGACTTGCCTTCACCGCGTGGCTTGCGCGCACGGGGTGCGGCCGCTGCCTTGGCGGGTGCGGCTGCAGGGGCGGCAGTTGCCGCCTTCTTGGCCCTTGCCGGTGCGGGCTCGGCGGAAGGTGCGTCGGCCTGCGCTGCGGCTGGCTTGCGCCCGCCGCTGCTGCTTGCGCCCTTGCGCGGTGCAGGTGCCGTGGCCGCACGGCGGCTGCGGGGGGCGCGCGCGGTGGCCGAAGCTGCTGCGCCAACGCTGTCCGCAGCGTCGTCCAGCGCGTCTACCATCGCAGCGGCTGCTGCCTCGGCACGCTCGTCGGCGGCTTCGGCATCGTCTGCCGGCTCGTCGCGGTAGGGCGGTTGTGCTTCAGCAGGCTCTGGCACCGGCACGGGGGCGGGCGCTGGCTGGGTGAAGTAGCTGGTGCGGGCCGGGCGCTCGGCTGGCGCGTCGTCGCGCTCATCGGCGCCCTGGTGGTCTGTGCGGACGTCTGCATGCTGTGGCTGCTGCAGGTCTTGCCGCGCATCGGCATGCTGCTGCGTCGCCCCGGATCGCGCGGAGCCGTCTCCACGGCGCCCGCGCGAGCGGCCGCCGCGCCCGCCACCGCCTTCACCGCTGCCGCCGCCAGAGGCATCTGGCAGCGCTGCCACGGCGTGGAAGTCATGGCGCTGGTTGCCCGCGTTGTTGCCCTGGCGTTCGGCGGGGGCTGCATCGCTGCGGCCGGCAGACTCGGGCGCATCGCCACCTGCGGTGCCCAGGCCGCGGAACACATACGCGCCAGACCGTTCGTCGCGGCCAAACTCCAGCAGCCCGCGCGCCTGCGCCTCTTCGAGCAGGTTGCCGAAGGTGCGAAAGCCGTAGTAGCTTTCGCTGAAATCGGGCTTGCGGCGCTTGATGGCTTCCTTGAGCACCGAGGCCCAGATCTTGCCGCTGTCGCCGCGCTCGGAGGTCAGGGCCTCGAAGGTCTCCACCGCCAGTTCCACGCCCTGGGCGCGGCGCACGTCCTGCGATTCCTTGCGGCTGCGCTCTTCCTCGGGCGTGCGGCGCGGGGCGGGCGGCGAGCCGGGGCTCTGGCGCCGGGCCAGGGCGCGCTGCTTTTCGCGCACCAGGTCGTCGTAGAAGATGAACTCGTCGCAGTTGGCGATCAACAGGTCCGAGGTGGACTGCTTGACGCCCACGCCGATGACCTGCTTGTTGTTCTCGCGCAGCTTGGAGACCAGGGGCGAGAAGTCCGAATCGCCGCTGATGATGACGAAGGTGTTGACGTGCGACTTGGTGTAGCACAGGTCCAGCGCGTCCACCACCAGGCGGATGTCGGCCGAGTTCTTGCCCGACTGGCGAACGTGGGGGATCTCGATCAGCTCGAAATTGGCCTCGTGCATGGTGGCCTTGAAGCCCTTGTAGCGCTCCCAGTCGCAATAGGCCTTCTTGACCACGATGGAGCCCTTGAGCAGCAGGCGCTCCAGGATGGGCTTGATGTCGAATTTGTCGTACTGCGCATCGCGCACGCCCAGGGCGACGTTTTCAAAGTCGCAAAACAGGGCCATGCTGATATTGTCGGGAGGGGTTGCCATGGAAGTGTGTCCGTTCTAGTTCGGTTGCCATCATCACACGGATCGCGGATGGCCCTGTGTCTGCAGGGGCTCAAGCGCCCCCCAACCGCGCTCGGATACCATCGTTGCCGACGTCTTATCCGTCCGCCTGCCTGCTTATCCACCTCATCGACACCACGGCTTGATGACATGATCGACATCATTTACTACACGCTGATGCTTCTTCTCGGGTATGCCGTGTACCGCTACGGGCAGAAACAGCTCGCCAAAGGCTATCGCGACGAGAACGACGAAGTCACCAAGCCGCCCCTGGGGCCGGTGGGTTTCGTGGTGTGCGCTGCCATCACCGGCTTTCTGTCCTTCGGCCTGCTGCGTGCGCTGGCCAAGGGCGAGATCGAATGCGTGGGAAAGGGCTGCAGAGGGCAGGTCTACACCCTGGCAGAACAGGCGGGCCAGTACTGGAGCAACATGTTCTTTCTGGCTTGGATAGTGCTGTTCCTGGCGTACATCCTGTACGTGACATTCAGGATGTGGAGGGGCTAAGAGCGGCTAACAAAACTCTTCTGGCGTCGTTGCAGCGTCTTGTCGTACTGCTCGTACTGCCTGCGACGCAGCGCCTAGCCAGAACCGCTTCGCTGAGTTTTGTTAGCCGCTCTAAGAGGCTGAGAGTCTTTCGTCCATGCCCGCCTTGCACGCCAAAACACCCCGGCTCGTCGTTGCAAATGCTCACCATAGCCCGAGCTATGGCTGCGCTTTGCGCCTAGATCCAGGGCGTTGTGGCGTGCCTTTCGGGCACGGTCAAAAAACTCCCAGCCTCTGAGGTCTGGTCTGTGCGCTGCAGGCGGCGCAGAAACACCTGCATCTCCTTGCTGGCCTGGTGATCACCCTTGCGTTCGGCCACGGCCATGCCCTGGGTCCAGGCGTCCTGTGCGGCCGCAGGGTTGGCGTTGAGCGCTTGGGCCTTGCCCAGCAGCTTCCACGCGGCGGAGTAGTCTGGAGACCATTGCAGGCACCGCTGAAGGTGGGCGACGGCTGTGCCAGCGTCGTTCATCTTCAGGTAGTGCGATCCTAGCGTGAACCTGAGCACGGCGTTGTCCACCCCGCGCTGGAGCAGGGCTTCGAGGGGTTGGATGTGCATGGTGCAGGGGCCTTGGTAGTTGCATTGCCCGTGTTTTTAAAACATCAACCGCACTTGAGGTCAAGCAGACCCGCCGGCCCCGCTACACCAGCCGCGTGATCGGCCGCTTGCGCCACACGGCATAGAAGTACGTCGCCTGCAGCACCAGCGCGCACAGGTAGGTCAGCGGGTAGCTGGCCCATATGCCCTGCAGGCCCAGCACCTGCTGCAGGGCATAGGCCAGTGGCACCAGCAAAAAGGCCAGGCACGACAGCGAGATCGTGGTGGGCACGCGCACCGTGCCCGCCGAGCGCATGACGCCGGTGAACACGCTGGCCATGCCGAAGGCGAGGCTGCCCCATACGGTGATGCGCAGCACCGTGGCGGCCAGGCCCACCACGGTCGGGTCGCTGGTGAACAAGCGGGTCGCCAGTGGCGCAGCGGCCGCCACGACGCAGGCCAGGCCGCCGGTCAGGCCCAGGTTCATCCACAGCCCCACCCGCGTGACGCGGCGCACCTCGTCGGGGTTGTTGGCACCAATCGCCTGCGCCGCAAACACCGAGGCCGCTATCGCAATCGACATGGCGGGCATCTGCACATAGGCCATCACTTGGTTCACCGTGCCCCACGCCGCCGTGGCCTGCCACCCGTAGCTGTTGATCAGGCGGAGCAAGAGCACATCGGCCAGCGAGCTGGTGATGAAGAACAGCCCGGTGGGCACGCCCAGCCGCGCCACGGTGCGCAACAAGGGCGCATCCCAGCGCAGGTGCGGCCGCAGGTGTCTGAGGGCCAGCAGGTGGTCCTTGCGATGCAGGTGCCAAGCCAACCAGGCCACCGCCACGCCGTTGCCTATCAAACTGGCCCAGCCGGCACTGGCCGTGCCCAGCTGCGGCAGCCCCAGCCAGCCCAGGATGAAGGCCGGCGTGAGCAGCATCCACAGGCCCGAGGCCAGCACCAGCACGCGCAGCGGCGTGGTCGTGTCGCCCAGGCCGCGCAGCAGGGCAGCGGCCAATTGGTGCACGAACAGCACCGGCATCGCCAGGAACAGGATGCGCGCATACGCCGTGGCCTCCGGCAGCACATCGTCGGCCGTGCCCAGCAGGCGCAGCAGCTCGCCAATGACCGCAGCGCCCAGCACCGCCACCACGCAGCCCAGGGCCAAGCCGCCGACCAGCACGGCGCCAGCGACGCGCCGCACCTTGTCCGGGTCGCGCGCGCCCCAGGCCTGGCCCACCAGCACCGACGAGCCCGCGCCCAGCCCGATCACGAACGCGATGCAGCACATGAACAGCGGAAAGAAGCTGACCGCAGCGGCCAGGGCGCGTGCGCCCAGCAATTGCCCCAGGCAGATGACGATCACCGTGCCGCCGAGCGCCTGGAGCAGGTTGGTGGCGAGCAGGGGGCCGAGGAAGCGCAGGAAGCGGCGGGGGAGGGTGGGCGTCGGGGTGGCGCCGGTGTCTGTTGGCATGGGAGTGCCATGGTAGGGGCGCTGCCAGCGCCGCGACAAGCGGTGGCGCGGAAACGCAACACGGAAGCCAGCGCAATGGCGGCCACAATGAGACGATTGCGCTGCTGTTGGCGGGAGCGCAGTTTGTAGAAATGCTGCGAGTGCAATCAATCACTGGAATTGATGGCATGAAGGCAGTGCCGGCGTGAGCTGGTGGTTCTGCGCTCGTTTTGCACCATCAGATAGGGTACTTTGCTATTGCGAATTCACCTTCAATTCACCCAAGGATTGCCCAGTGAAACGCCTGTCTTGTCATACCCGCCGGTATCCCGGGTCACGACGGACAGGCCATGGTGCAAGGCGGTGGCTGCAATGATGGGGTCCGGCTGCGGAAAGGTGTGGCCCGCTTTGCGATTTTCCTCGACCAGGAGTCTCCATCGAAGCATGGCATCCTCGCTGACCGGCAGCAACCGGTTCTCGAACATCGGACGCAGTTCGAGGTTCAGCCAATCCGTCAGGACCGAACGCTTGTGAAGGTCGTCGATCCGCTCGATGCCGAAACGGATTTCGGCGAAGGTGACGGAGCTGACGAAAAGGCTTTCAAGCGCTTGGGCGCTGACGAAGGCGACCACCCGGGGTTCCGGGCGGGGACGCCGCAACTCGGGCAGGATGTTCGTGTCGAGCAGGAAGCCCTTCACAGCTCCACGTCCCGAACGGGTGCGGCCACGGGTGGTGCCAGCGCAAGCTCGATGTTCTGGTGGGGCGAGGCCTGAAGGGCATCGACCAATGCCTGGCCGGTCCGCGCACCCTGCAGGCGCCGAAAGTCCTCCACCGCAATGACGACGACTTCATCCCGCCCATGGATGGTCACATGCTGGGGACCCTCGCTGCGCACGCGTCGCACCAGCTCGCTGAAGCGTGCTTTCGCATCCTGAAGCAGCCAGTGCCCCGGAGGCGGGGCCGGGCGCCTGGCGGAAGGTGGGCCATCGGGCTCGTTGAATCTGGTCATTCTGACCAAAATATCATCCGCCCCGTTGCACGGCAAGGAAAATCGGCCCCGCGCCGCTCCAACGCAGCAGCAGTCACGCACTCTTTTTGGCTTTTCAGTTTCGACAGTTCCTCTGGGGTCGCGTCGCCTTCATGGGCCTGCAACTCAGCCGTTGTGCGAGAAGATGATCAATCCCATAGAAGGAACGAGCACCAGATCGTGCTCGGGGCCGGTGGTGAAGAAGGCGCCTTCCTTGTCAACGAGTCGCTGTGCCTGCTGCAGCAAAGCGGGCGCATTTTTCACGCAGTGGGCACCGCGAAAGAGGTCCTCTTTCTTCGCAGCCGGGGTGGCTGTCCACGGCTGGTACTGGTAGTAGGGCGTGCCGACCCGACCCAGGCGAGCCGATTCCAGGTAGGTCAACCCTCCGCGGTGAATCCTCGCAATGCTCTCGTCGGAAAGACGGAAGATGGCCACACCGCAGCCCTCGCGAAAACCAGAGATCTCATCGTGGTAGAGGGTGTCAAGCAGTTCGAACTGCGGTGGGATCGCCTTGCGGTACATCTGCACCTGCAGATAGTCGCACCCTCGCATGGGCAGCAGAATCAACAGGCAGAGGGCGCAAGCGGCTGACCCAAGACGCAGTGCTGCAGCCGGAGGTCGGCGTTGAAACAGCAGGTAGGCCACTGACCCGAGGGCGTATGCGATCCCCTTTGCCGTGAAGAAGACCGCCACTCCCAAAAGCGCCAGACAGAACAAGCCGAAGCCAACAGCCATGATGACGATACCCATTGCCAACCTTCACGAGTTTCAGAATTGCGCGCAAGTGTTGACGCGCTGTGTGAGCTGAGCATGAAGTCTGTGAGGACCATGTGATCTTCTGGCGGAATGCGGCCATGCATGCTCTTCGCAAGAAAGAAAAGGGGCGCAGACTCCCGTCCACGCCCCTCCCGTCTTTGCGCTGCCAGGCAATCAAGCCCGGCTCAGTTCACTTCACTGAACCAGCGCAGCCATCGCCCCCGCAGGCACCACCCCGTAGTGGTCCAGCTGCATCGAGTACTGCGCACGCCCCGAAGACAGCGCACGCAAACTGCCGATGTAGCCGAACATCTCCTTCAGCGGTACCTCGGCCTCGACCGTGGCGGCGTTGCCGCGTTGGCCCTGGCCGCGCACCACGCCGCGGCGGCGGTTCAGGTCGCCGATGGCATCGCCCAGGTAGTCGGCCGGGGTGATGACCTCGACGGCCATCACGGGTTCGAGCACCTGGGGCGCGGCCTTGGCGAACGCCTCGCGGAAGGCGGCCATGGCCGCCAGCTCGAAGGCCAGCGTGGACGAGTCGCGCTCATGGAAGCTGCCATCCACCAGCGTGGCCACAAAGTCCACGGCGGGGAAGCCCGCGACCACACCCGTGAGGGCGGCGCGGCGGATGCCGGCCTCCACTGCGGGGATGAACTCGCGCGGCACGGCGCCGCCGACGATGCGGTTCTCGAACTGGATGCCTTCGCCCCGGGGCAGGGGGGCGAGCAGCAGCCTCACCTCGGCGAACTGGCCGGGGCCGCCCGTTTGCTTCTTGTGCACATGGTGTACCTCCACACTCTTCGAAATGGTTTCGCGATAAGCCACCTGGGGGCGGCCGACCGACACGTTGACGCCGTGGCGTGCGCGCAGCTTCTCGATCGAGACTTCGAGCTGCAGCTCGCCCATGCCGGACAGAATGGTCTGGCCGGATTCGGCGTCGTGCTGCAGCCGCAGGCTCGGGTCCTCGCGCAGCAGGGACTGCAGGGCCTTGGACAGGCCTTGCTGGTCCGCGCTCGCCTTGGGCTCGATGGCCACGTGGATCACCGGCTCGGGCACGCTAATCTGCTCCAGCACCACGGGGTGGCCCGGGTCGCTCAGGGTGTGCCCGGTCAGCGTGTCCTTGAGGCCCACGACGGCGGCGATGTCACCGGCCACCAGCTCGTCGCGCTCGATGTGCTTGTCGGCATGCACTTCGTACAGGCGCGAAACGCGCTCGGTCTTGCCCGTGCTGGTGTTGAGCACCACGTCGCCCCGGCCCAGCCGGCCGCTGTACACGCGCACGAACACCTTGGCGCCATGGTCGTCGGTGACGACCTTGAACGCCAGGGCAGCGAACGGGTCGGCGGCAGAAGCCGGCTTCTCGCTGCCTTCGCGCACGATGTCGTCCGGCGAGGGCAGGTAGTCCACCACGGCGTCGAGCAAGGGCTCCACGCCGCGGTTCTTGAAGGCCGAGCCGGCGAGCGCGGGCACGAAGGCGCCGGCCAGCACACCCTTGCGGATGGCGGCGCGCAGCACGTCGCCGGCGATCTCTTCGCCGTTCACGTAGGCCTGCAGGGAGGCTTCGTCCTGCTCCACTGCCGCTTCGACCAGGCGGGCGCGGCTGCGCACGGCTTGCTCAAGCAGGTCGGCGGGCACGTCGGCTTCGCGGTAGGGCGCACTCGCGTCGTCCTGGTCCCAGATGCGGGCGCGCAGGCTCAGCAGGTCCACCACGCCACGGAAGTCGCCTTCCGCGCCGATGGGGATCTGCAGCGGCACCACGCGCACGCCCAGGCGTTCTTCCATCATGGCCACCACGCGCTGGAAGTCGGCACCCACGCGGTCGAGCTTGTTGATGAAGGCGATGCGCGGCACGCGGTACTTGTCGGCCAGGCGCCAGTTGGTCTCGGTCTGCGGCTCCACGCCGGCCACGCCGTCGAACACGACGACCGCACCATCAAGCACGCGCAGCGAGCGGTTCACCTCGATGTTGAAGTCGATGTGGCCGGGTGTGTCGATCAGGTTGAGCTGCGTGCCCTTCCAGTGCACGGTGACGGCCGCGCTGTTGATGGTGATGCCGCGCTTTTGCTCCTGCGGGTCGAAGTCCATGTGCGCCGTGCCGTTGTGCACTTCGCCGATGCGGTGGCTTTCGCCGGTGTAGAACAGGATGCGTTCGGTGGTCGTGGTCTTGCCCGCGTCGACGTGGGCGATGACACCGAGGTTGCGCAGTTGCGCGTTGCTGTTGGGGGTGCGTGAATTCTTGGTCATGGCGAATCTTTCGGTCTTTCTTGCGGCTGCACTCGGCTCTGCGAGCAGTTGCCGCCTGGTTGGCATTGCGCCAGCCCAGGCATCACAAAAAAGGATTCGCCTGGGGGCTAGCGTCGATGGGAATTGCTGGTGCTGTCGCCGGAGCCCGGGCGCACGGGGCTCATGCTCCGGCGGTCGGGAATCGTGGCGATCAACTTGTCGTAGGTACGCATGGGTTGAGAAGTGAGTGAGTAGTCTGAAAACAAAAAACCCCGGGAGGGACGAAGCCTGCCGGGGTTGTTGGGTCCGGAAGGCGCACAGCCCTCCGACACGCGATCGAGGGGCGCAACTAGGTGGCGAACGATGCCTTGATCACGTTGGTGAGGATTTTCATAATGGGTGGATTATCCGCGCGGTGCACAAAGCTTGCAAGCGGCCTTGCCTATCGCGCCGATAGCGTAAGACCCGGCAGACCGGTGGGCCCCGGGAGGCGACCAGTGGCGCGTGCCCATCATGGCTCGCGCACCAACCGGTGGTACCGCCAGACCCCCCAGATCGCGCCGACGGTGAGGCCTATCCCTATGCTCCAGCCCGCCGGAACACCGAATGCGAACGTCAGGACGAACATCAGGCCGGCACTGACCAGCGCGATGAAAAACAGCGTGACGAAATCGAAGCGCGCGACTTCGATTGTGTCTTCCATGGCGCTGCGCTCCCGGTGGCCCTGCGCGCGGCGCTGGCCCCGGAACAGCAGGACATCCACCACGAACTCGAAGAAACCGATGACGATATCGGCGAGGGTACTGAACATGGGTTGCTCCATTGGCGGCGCAAGCTGAGCGCACGGTCGGCAGGGGCGGCCATCGTAGTCCTTTACCCCATTGACCGCAGGCGGACTGGGGCCTTGCACGCCGGCCTACCTGGCCACGATGGCCCAGCGCTCGTGGTCGCGCCAGCGGCCGCCGATCTTGAGGTACTTTGGCGAGTAGCCTTCTTGCGTGAACCCGCAGGACCGCACCAGTGCCAGCGAGGCGGCGTTGCCAGGCTGGATGTTGGCCTCCAGCCGGTGCAGCTTGAGCGTGCGAAAGGCATGCCGAACGGCCAGGGTGAGCCCTTCGCGCATCAGGCCCTGGCGCTCGTAACCCGCAAAGGCGTAGTAGCCGAGGTAGCCGCTGCAGAACGGTCCCATCACCATGTTGGTGATGTTGACCACGCCCGCCAGCTCCAGCGAGCCGGCGCCTTGCCGCACGACCAGCAGGCCGCAGTTGCCGGGCGTCTGCATGCGTGCCACGTAGGCAGTGAACTGCTCGGTTGTGGCGGGCGGTGATGTCCACGGGCGGTGCAGTGCCCGGCTGGCGCGCACGGCGGCAAGGAATGCGGGTTGGTGCATGGCCTGCACGGGCAGCAGGTGCACGCGGGCGGCGGTGGCTGGTGGTTTGCGGCGGGTGGTCACCTAGGGATTGTGACCCCGCCGCATGCCTTCCCTCAGGTTCAGAACTTGGTGGCCTTGATGTCCGCCTTGGCCTTGTCGTAGTCGGCCTTGGCCTGCTTCTCGCAGGCGTTCTTGGCATCACCCGTCTGGTCGTCGCACTTTTCCTTGGCGACATCGTGCGCGCCTTCGGCCTTGGCTTCGGCCACCTTGCGTGCATGGGCGGGGCTGGGCTTGTACTGCTGCTCCAGCTCGGCCTTGGCGATCTTCTCCTTCGCCTCGGCTTCTTCTTCGCAGACATCCTTGGCGTTGGCCTTGAGGGTGTCGCACTGGACCTTCTGGGATTTGTAGTCGGCTTCGATCTTTGCCTTGGCGGCCTTGTGCTGGTCGGCGGTGAGGGCGTGGGCGCCGGAGCAGGCCAGGAGGCCCGATGCAATGACTGCTGCAATGACGTTGGTCTTCATGGTGAACCTCCTTGGATGAGAGACAGTGCACTGTCGCTGTGCTGGCGCCTGTGCCACGTAGGCCATCGCTGACGAAGAAGGTCGGACGGGCCCATGGCCCGAAGCGCCTGGTCGGCCGGGCCAGCCTAAAAGGACGAAAGCCACGGCGTAAACGCTCTCGCCAAGCATGGTGCGTTTTCATCGGAGTTCATGGATGATGGAGAGACCCCGCCCAATGCCGAACTCGCCATGAATTACCTGCAAACGCTCGTTTCCGATCCTGCCGCCTGGATTGCCTTGCTCACCCTGATTGCGATGGAGGTGGTGCTGGGCATCGACAACCTGATCTTCATCTCGATCCTCACCAACAAGCTGCCGGAGAAGGACCGTGCCCGGGCGCGCAACATAGGAATCGGCGCTGCATTGGTGATGCGGCTGGCCTTGCTGGGGACCATCGCGTTCATCGTTGGGCTGACCGCAACGGTGTTCACCGTCTTCGGCAAGGGGTTCTCCTGGCGCGACATGATCCTCATCGCGGGCGGGCTCTTCCTGGTGTGGAAGGCGACCAAGGAGATCCACCACAGTGTGGACCCGGACCCCGGGCCGGATGTGTTCACGCCCCAGAGCGTGGGGCTGACGGTGCCGGCCGCCATCGGGCAGATCCTGCTGCTGGACCTGGTGTTCTCTATCGACAGCATCATCACCGCCGTGGGCATGACGGAGCACATTCCCATCATGGTGGTGGCGATCCTAGTCACTGTCGGGGTGATGCTGTTCGCCGCCACGCCGCTGGCCAATTTCATCCAGGCCAACCCGACCATCGTGATGCTGGCGCTGGGCTTTCTGCTGCTGATCGGCACCACGCTGATCGCAGAGGGCTTTGGCGCTGCCATCCCCAAGGGCTATATCTACGCGGCCATGGCGTTCTCGGCGCTGGTCGAGCTGCTCAACATGTTTTCGCGCCGCGCCAGGCAGCGCAATGCGTCCAGATGAGGGCGCCTGCGGCGGCATGCGCGCCCCCGCAGCGTCAGTTTGCCCCGCCCCTCAGAAGAAATCCGCCTCTGCCAGCTGCAGCGCACGCGGGTTGCCCTGGGGCTGCTTGTGCAGCGCCACGGTGGGGCCGGTGTCGCTGCTCGCGTTGCCCTGCTGATCCGTTGGTGCGCCGGCTTCCTGCACGGCCACGGCACTTGAGCGGGCGAGGGCGCCGGTGGCCAGGTTGCGGTAGCGCACTTCGTAGCGGCCGGCGCTGAGCTGCTCCACGGCGAAGCGGCGGAAGGCGGGCACGTACAGGTGGCGCACGGCCTGGGGCTGCATGCCGTCCAGCGACACCAGTTTGACGAACATGTCGCAATCGTTGTGGCTGTTGTCCACGGTCAGGCGTGCCGCCCCATCGGTGTTCAGCTGCGGGTAGCTGGCGAGGTAGCCGGCACTGGCGGGCCAGGGCTGGCCATTGGGGTCGGTGGCGGGGCGGTTGTAGCGCGGCACAAAGAACACGGGCACCGCGAACCCGCGCAGCGGCCCGGATGCTGCGGCGCCGATGTCGTTGTCATCGCCCAGAAAGGGCCGGGGTACCAGGGTGACCAAGGCCAGGCAGGCCACCACGGCGCCCAGGGCGTACAGGCTCCAGTTGCGCTGCAGGTGCTGCGCCAGGGCGCTGGTGGCGGGCGCATGCGCCCGGTTGCGGCGGCGGCGATGGCGGTTGCTGCCCCCGTTGATGCTGCTGCCCGATTGCAGCCCATGCGCCGTGGCGTGGCTGTAGCGCGGCGTCTCGCTGTGCATCCACAGGGGCTGGATGGAGGGGGGCGCTGTATCCACTTCGTCGTTCTGGTCCACCCACAGGTCGTGCAGCGCGCGCTGGTGGGGGTTGGAGAGCACGGCGTACGAGGTGTCGATGATGGCCATCTTGCGCGCGGCCTGGGGGTCGCCTGCGTTGTGCCCGGGGCCAAACCTGCGCACCATGGCCTGGTAGGCAGCATCGATCGCCGCCGGCGACGCATCGCGCGCCACCTTCAGGTTGTCGTAATGGGTGTGCAGCGTAGTCACGCGGGTGGCCATTGGGGTGAAGAATTTGCCGACCGTACCGGGGCTGGTGATATGAAACTACATGTTACATCGGCCGCTGTCTGTAATCCAGAGGATGCGTCTTGCAAATGCGCGCGAAAGTGATCCGCGTCACGGGAGTGCAGGCGGCGGCATATGAGCCTGCGTGCATAGGTTCCGTGCCCTTGCCCCCCGGTGTCAGTCGAAGACAGCCATGCCTTCGGCCCAGATGGTGTGGCCGGGGTGGTGCTCTGCGATGGTGAGCACGGCACCCGCCATGGCATCTGTGTCGCCGGGGTCGATGGTGTAGCTGAAGATGCTGACGTTGGCCACAGTGAGTTCGGGGCCGTGCAACTCGTCCTCGGCAAGCACGTTCGCGGTCACCCACAGCGGTGCTGTGGCGGTCAGGCCGAGAGAGAGGTAGTTTTCATATCCCTGGCGGGTATGGGCGAAGAACACCATGGGTTGATTTCAGGCAGGGTTGGAATGGCCCTGCAGTGTGCCAGCCGCGATGCCACGCCCGCCCAGGAACACCGCTACCGGTGCATCCAGCGCGAGCGGTTGCAGGGCGAAGCAGGCGGTGAGGCCCTGCAGGTCGGCGGCGCGTTCCACGCGTCGCACGAAGGGTTCGGCGATCTCGGGCTTGAGCGCGCCATGCCGGTCCAGGAACTGGCCCCACAGCGGCATATTGCGAAAGCGCTGCACGGGCACGGCGGTGGCCAAGTAGCCTGCGGGGAAGAGGCGGCGATAGGCCTCGATCTGGTAGAGCCATGAGGTGCCCAGCACGCGAACCCCTGGCGGCTCGTTGCGCTGGACCAGGTCGAAGAGGGCAGCGAGTTCTTGCGCGCGGTGCTCGCGGCGGGAGGCCGCCAGGGGTGACTGCCCCGATGCGTCGGAGTTGTGGAAGTGCAGCCGGATATGGCCGGGGCCCGCCAGGACGTACGCAAAGCAGCCCACGCTGGCGGCCGCAGGAGCGGGAATGTCGTGCGCCCGGCGGCCTTGGTAGAAATGCCAGGTCCAATTCTGGTTGGCTGTGCAGGACGAGGCCAGGCCACAGAGGTAGGCCTGCCATACCGGGTGCGTGGCATCGAATTCACGCCCCATGCCCCAGCGCACATACAGGTTGGTGTAGTCGAGAAGGGCCTGGGCCAAGGGCATGCCCGCCAATGTCGCCACGCGGTGTGCGAAGC
Organism: Acidovorax sp. LjRoot118; assembly: GCF_964253575.1. Lineage (NCBI taxonomy): Bacteria > Pseudomonadati > Pseudomonadota > Betaproteobacteria > Burkholderiales > Comamonadaceae > Acidovorax > Acidovorax sp. LjRoot118. The sequence continues at coordinate 3,293,231 of NZ_CAXURB020000001.1, read as the reverse complement.
GAAGCTGCAGGTCGAAAAAGGCCTTGCCCAATTGCACGGACAGCAGGTGCGCGGGCGGCCGGCTCTTCAGGCCGACGGCCTGGGGTTGCGGTGTGCCAGGGCCAGGATGATGGGCACGACCAGCTCGGGCACCAGGTAGCCGATCCAGGCAGCAGCCGGCTCGGGCAGGCCCACCTGGCTCATCGAGACCAGGCGCCCCACGGCGGCCATCGCCACGCCCAGAGCGATCAGGTAGACCAGCGTGCCCTGCTGGCGGATGGTGACGGCGGTCCATGCGGAGATGAAGCCCATCGACAGGTACACGCCCGCCATGAAGCGGTGCACGTTGTCCAGCCGGGGTGTGGTGTCGGGCTGGCCGAGGAACATCTGCAGCGTGCCGCCGAAGATGGAGATGGCGGCGACGAGGAAGAGGCAGACCTGCACCACGCGCTGGCGGCCGGTGATGGGGGATTGCGGTGGGCTGGGTGGCATGGCGGTTCCCGGTGGGTGGGCCGAGGCGCATGCCAGGGTTGCTGCATGCTAACGCCGGGGCGACCAGTTTGGCAAAGCATGTTTGGCATGCATTGGTCCACTGAATCCGAGAGTCAGGTCCCTTCGCCCTCAGGCGAATTCAAGCCCCTTGCTCGTGAGGCCCACCAGGTCGATGCGCACGGCCGTAGCATCCAGGTTGGCCGCCATCACCACTACCTCATTGAACGAAACCCCGCTGGCCATCAGGTCGGTGATCAGCTTGAGCTCGGCCTGCGTGCCCGCGCGGCCCACCACGTTGGTCCACAAGAGCTGCGCGACTTGGTTGGGCGTTTGCACGCCCAAGGCCTGCAGGCCGATGCCTGCGATGGTCTGGCTGGTGGCGCCAGCGTCCAGCAGGCGGATCACCTCGCCCACCACGCCCTTGTTGGTCAGCAGTGCTGGGCCGCCCAGGGCACCGAGCAGCTTGGCTGCCTGGCCGGCGTTGCCGGCGAGGTCCAGCGCCAGCTTGGTGTCGCTGAAAGTGACGCGTTCGACCTGCGTCACATCGAGCATGGCCCCATCGGTCAGGCGCTGCAGCGTGTAGTTGCCATTGCCATTGGCCTGCACATGGGTCTGGCCCAGTGTGGCAGGGATCACCACCGTGTCGGTGCCTGCACCGCCATCCACATACCGGGCCAGGCCCAATGTGGGGCTGATGGTGTTGTTGCCCGCATTGCCCGTGACGGTGACCTCGCGGATGGCATCCACGCGCACGGCGCCTGCGGCGTTCATTCCCTCCAGCAACTGCGCTGGCGTCTTGCCCGCGCTTTGCTGCGGGAAGAACTGGGCAAACAAGGTGGCCACCTCCAGCGCCGACGTGCTGGTGAAGGGTTGGATGATGGCCCCCTCGCCCTGCGTGAGATCGCGCCCCAGCCACTTCTGGAACAGGAAGGCGGCAGCCTCCTCGGCGGCACTGTGCGCCACGGTGAGGCTTGGGCCCGTCGCAAAGCGCACCTGCTCCACATCGACCAGCCAGTCGGAGACGCCCGAGGCGGTATGGGTCAGCTTGATGCCATTGGCTTCGAGCACCACCGTGTAATCTGCGCGCGAGCCTTCCTGCACGGCCACATCGAAGCCCGTGCCGCCATTGAGTTTGTCGCTGCCCGTGCCGCCCGAGAGCAGGTCGTTGCCCGCACCGCCGAAGACGATGTCGTCGCCCGCATCGCCGTAGACCTGGTCGTCACCGGCCTCGCTGCCCACGGTGTCGTTGCCGGCGCCGCCGTGGAGGGTGTCGTTGCCCGGGCCGAGCACGATCCACTGGGCGGCACTGTCGCCGACGGCCATGTTCGGGCCGGCACCGCCGATGGTGCGCACGGCACCGACGATGGCCACGAACTCCACGTTGTCCACATGGATCACGGTGCCCGCGGGCAGGGCGCTGGCGTCGATGATGATGGCCTGCTTGCCGTCACCGGCTGCGGCGCCGCCGTTGATCACCAGGGGCACATTGGGGTTGAAGCCTGCGCCGGTGATGGGTTTGATGGTCTGCACCACCAGCGATTCGCTGGAGCCCAGGGTCCCCAGGAAGTCCTGCGCCTGGGGGGTCAGGTCGGAGTTGCTGCCCGCCGCAGAATCGATGCGCTTGAGGAGCTCGGCCTGTGCGGCAGAGCCTGTGGTGCCGACGGACTGCCCCACGGCCGTGACGCCCATGCCCACGGGGATGCTGACGGACACCAGTGCGTGGCCGTCGGCGGCCTTGACGATGGGGATGTCGGCCAGCGGGCTGCCCGAGCCGGCCGTTTCGGGCCGGTTGCTGGCGACCACGGGTACCGTGGTGGTGGTGGTGCCGTCAGGCGCCGTGGTGATGATGACCGGCGTTCCATCCACGGTGTTCGATGCAGGCGGCGTGCCCCCGACCGTGATCGCGTTGCCGGTGAGGTCGGCGATCACCACGGTCGCATCGGCACCGGCGTTCCAGTCTTCGGCAAAGGCGATGTTGTAGGTGGTCTTGTCGGTGGCGCTGGTGCCGGTCTTGTCCAGCAACTGGTTCACGAAGGCCTTGTCGGAGGCGCTCAGCGTGAGGCTGAAGGTGGTGGCGCTGGTGGTGTCCACGTTGGGGGTGTCGGTCAGCACATAGGTGCCGCCGCCCTTGCCGGTGAAGGTGAGCTTGTTGGCCACGATGTCGTTGGCGGTGCCGGCCTTGCCCAGCAGGTTGGTGCCCGTGACCACCAGCACCCCGGTGCCCACGTCGTAGGTGGCGCTGGTGACTGTGGGTACGGCGACGTTGCTCACGGTGATGGCATTGCCCGTGAGGTCGGCCACCACCGATGCGGCATCCGCCCCGGCGGCCCAGTCCTCGCCGGCGGCCAGGTTGTAGGTGGTGCCACTGGTGGAGCCGGTGCCGTTCTTGTTGACCAGCAGGTTCAAGGCCGCACGGTCGGCCGTGCTGAGCGTCAGGGTGAAGGCGGTGGCGCTGGTGATCTCCACGTTGGCGGTGGTGGTCAGCGTGTACTGTGCGTCGCCCTCGCCGGTGAAGGTGAACTTGTTGGCGACGATGTCGTTGGCGGCCCCCGCCAGGGCGGTGAAGCCGGTGCCGGTGACCACCAGGGCGCCGCTGGTGGCGTTGTAGGTGGCGCTGGTGATGGTGGGCGCCGGCCCCGGGATGGATACCGTGACGGCATTGCCCGTGAGGTCGGCGATGTTGCCGCCCGTGACCACGCTGTTCCAGTCATCGGCTGCGGCCAGGTTGTAGACGGTGCCGCCCGTGGAGCTGCTTCCGACCTTGTTGAGCAGCGCCTCCACCGCGGCGATGTCGGCGCCCGAGAGGGTTACGGCAAAGCTGGTGGCCGACGTGACCTCGACGTTGGCCGAGGTGGTCAGCATGCGGGTGGCGCCGCCTTCGCCGGTGAGTGTCAGCTTGTTGACCGTGACGTCGTTGGTGGCCCCGTCGGCCTTGACCAGGTTGGTGCCCGTGACGGTGAGGACATGGGAGCTGGTGTTGTAGGTGGCGCTGGTGATGGTGGGGGCGGCCACGCCGGAGACGGCGACGGCGTTGCCGGTGGCATCGGCGGCGGCCGCCGACTGCCAGCCCGCCGCTGCCGCCAGGTTGAAGACGCTGGCGTCCACCGCCGCGACGCCGTTGCTGTTGAGCAGGCCGTTGACGTTGAGCATGTCCACCGCGTTGAGGGTGACCGAAAAGGCGGTGGCGCTGCTGGCGTTGACGTTGCTGCTGGTCAGCGTGTAGCTGGCGCCGCCCTGGCCGGCGAGGGCGAGCTTGCCGACATCGACATTGCCGCCGCTGGCGAGGTTGGTGCCTGTGACGGACAGAATCCCGGTCGATGCGTTGTAGGTGGCGCCGGTGATGGCGGCGAGCGATACGACTGCTGCCTCGAAATCCAGGTCATCAAGGGCCAGGGAGAGGTTCGTTCCCGCGAAGGTGAAACCGGTGATGTTCTGGAAGCTGGTGTTGGCCGAGGTATTGATGTTCTGCTGCAGGATGGTCGCGCCGCTGCTGGCGTAGGTCAGGGCCGATCCAACGTCGGGGGTGACGGTGATGTTGCCATCTGCCGCTGCACCGAAACTCAGGCCATTGAGCCGGAAGGCGCTGCCGTCGGCAGCCTCGACCTTGATGCTGGAAATGCCCGAGACGTTGGTCCGGTCGAAGCGCAGAAAGTAGTCGCCCGCGTCGTTGCCGAGCGCCGACAGGGTGCTGTCGTTGGAAACCCGGTTGGTGTAGCTGCCGGTGCCCGTGATCGTGTACTTGATCCCATCCAGCGTGAAGCTGGCCGTGGAGAAGTTGGTGACGCCATTGGAGTCGTAATTTTCGTCGGCGGGCACGGCCAGCACTGCGGCATAGGAGGCAGGGCCCACCAGCGCGGGGGTTTGCACGGTGCCGTGCTGCCGCCCGAGCACCCAGTCGCCGCCCAGCTGCGGCGATCCGGTGAGCGTGGTGGATGCCGCCACGTTGGCCCCGAACAGGTCGGACAGCGTGCGCAGCAATGCGGCCCCTTGCCGGCCCGCGCCGGAGTGGCAACCGTAGAGCAGCACGTCGCCATCGTCGGCAAGCGCGCTTCCCATGGCGCGCAGCAGGTCGGCATGCCCGGCGGCGCTGGCGGCATCCAGCACCGTGGTGCCCCAGTGCAGCCGGCCATGGCTGCCGTGGCTGAGCACATGCAGGGCGCCGATGCCACTGCGCCCCTGCAGGTGCGCGGCCATCTGCGCCAGGCCGTCGCACATGCCGTCGAGCACCACGACCTCGGCGCCCTGCGGGGCCGAGGTCGCCAGCGCAGCCCCATCGTGCAGGTCGTTGAAGATGAAGACCACCTGCACGGGGCCGTGAGCGCTTGTGGGATGGGTGAGGTCGATAGGGTAGGCCATGCTGATTGCATCCTCGTTCTGGCGGCCAGGAGACCGCATGCCTGCGGCATCAGAGCTCCATGGGGGACCGGATACCTGCGCGGGCGTCCGGCTTGGGGGCGTGCGGCACAGCGGCATGGGCTGGAGAAGCCCAGGATGTGATCGGCCGCGACCATTCTTTCTACCAGAAAGCAAGCGGCAGGGCGATGTGTTTATTGTTTGGGGCGCTTTGGCGTCCCCGTCGCCATCAGGCGAACTCGATCCCCTTGGCCGCCAGCCCCACCAGATCAATCCGCACCGCGTTCAGCTCCAGATTCGCCGCCATCACCGTCAGCTCGGAGGCTGATACCCCCCCAGCCATGATGTCGGTCAGCAGCTTGAGTTCGCTGTCCGTACCCGCCCGGCCCACCACATTCGTCCACAGCGTCTGCGCAATCTGCGTGGGCGTGCTCGCTCCCAGCAACTGCAGCCCCAGCCCCGCAATGGTCTGGCTGCTGGCCCCGGCATCCAGCAGGCGGATCACCTCGCCCACCACGCCCTTGTTGGTGAGCAAAGCCGGCCCGCCCAGGGCACCCAGCAGCTTGGCCGCTTCGCCCGCATGGCCGTTCAGGTCCAAGGCCAGCCTAGTGTCATTGAACGTGACCCGCTCCACCCGCGTCACATCCAGCATCGCCCCATCGGTCAGGCGCTGCAGGGTGAAGCTGCCATTGTTCTGGGACTGCACATAGGTCTGTGAGAGGGTGGCCGGGATGACCACGGTGTCGATGCCCGCCCCTCCATCCACATACCGCGCCAGGCCCAGCGTCGGGCTGATCGTGTTGTTGCCTGCATCGCCGGTCACAGTGATATCGCGCACGGCATCCACGCGCACGGCTCCCGCTGCACCCATGCCTTCCAGCAGTTGGGCAGGCGTCTTGCCCGCACTCTGCTCGGGGAAGACCTGGGCGAACAGCGTGGCCACTTCCAGCGCCGTCTTGCCCGTCAGGCTCTGGATGATGGCCCCCTCGCCCTGGTTCAGATCGCGCCCCAGCCACTTCTGGAACAGGTAGGCACCCGCTTCTTCGGCGGCGCTGTGCGCCACCGTCAGGCTTGGGCCCGTCGCAAAGCGCACCTGCTCCACATCCACCAGCCAGTCGGAGACGCCACTGGCGGTATGGGTCAGCTTGATGCCTGCGCCTTCGAGAGTCACGGTGTAGTCGGCGCGTGTGCCCTCCTGGATCGCCACGTCAAAGCCCGTGCCCCCATTCAGGCGGTCACTGCCGGTGCCGCCCGAGAGCAGGTCATTGCCCGCGCCGCCAAACACGATGTCGTCCCCGGCATCGCCAAAGACCTGGTCATCGCCGGCCTCGCTGCCGACCACATCGTTGCCGCCACCGCCGTGGATGATGTCGTCATCGGGGCCCAGCACGATCCATTGGGCACCGCTGTCGCCGCTGGCCGCGTTCTGGCCGGCGCCGCCGATCAGGCGCACATTGCCCACCACGGCGATGAACTCGATGTTGTCCACCTGGATCACCGTGCCCGAAGGCAGGGAGCGGGCATCCAGGATCACGGCCTGCTTGCCGTCGGCGGGGTTGTTGCTGCCATTGATCACCAGGGGCTGGGTGCCGTCGTAGCCGGCACCGATGGTGGGTTTGAGGATCTGCACCGACAGCGGTTCATTGGGATTGAGGGTGGCATAGAACACCTGGCCGGCGTTGGTCAGCTCGGGGTTGTTGCCGGTGACCCGCTCGATGCGGAACCCCAGTTCTGCCAGGGCGGCGGAGCCCATGGTCGTGGTGGTCAGGCCCTCGGCCTGCAGCCCCACCCCGGTGGGCACGCTGACCGAGACGATGGGGGTGCCGCTGGGCGAGGTGACCAAGGGGATGTCGGCCAGCGGAGAGGGTGTGCCAGGGGTATCGGGCCGGGTGGGCAGCACCACCGGGATGGTGATGATGGTGGAGCCGCCGGGGCCCGGTTCGGTGATGACAGGCACGCCGTCGATGGGGGTGCCGGCGGGTGGGGTGCCGCCACCGTCCGAGGGGAAGCCGCTGGCGGTGACCGCATTGCCCGTGAGATCGGCGATCACCACGGCCGCGTCGGCCCCGGCGTTCCAGTCTTCTGCCAGGGCAATGTTGTAGGTGGTGCCGCCGTTGGAGGCGGTGCCCTCCTTGTTGAGCAGCAGGTTCACGGCGGTCTTGTCGGTGGCGCTCAGCGTCAGGGTGAAGCTGGTGGAGCTGGCGATGTCGGCGTCCGGGGTATCGGTCAGCGTGTAGGTGCCCCCGGCCTGGCCGGTGAAGGTCAGCTTGTTGGCGACGATGTCGTTGGCAGCGCCCGCCCGGCCCAGCAGCCCGGTGCCGGTGACCACCAGCACCCCGGTGCCCACGTTGTAGGTGGCGCTGGTGACGGTGGGCACGGCCACGCTGGCCACGGTGATGCCATTGCCCGTGAGGTCGGCCAGCACCACGGCGGCATCCGCCCCGGCAGCCCAGTCCTCGGCCGCAGCCAGGTTGTAGGTGGTGCCGCTGGTAGAACTGGTGCCGTTCTTGTTGGCGATGGCGCGCACGGCTGCCTGGTCGACCGGGCTCAGGATCAGCGTGAACGACGTGGCGCTGGTGATGTCCACATTGGCGGTGGTGGTCAGCGTGTAGGTGGCGTTGCCCTCGCCGGTCAGGGTGAACTTGCTCGCAACGATGTCATTGGCAGGTCCCGCCTTGGAGCCCAAGCCCGTGCCGGTGACCACCAGTGCCCCCGTGGCCACGTTGTAGGTGGCGCTGGTGATGGTGGGCACGGGCACGTTCGAGACCGTGATGGCATTGCCGGTGAGATCGGCAATGTCGCCGCCGGTGACCACGCTGTTCCAGTCGTCGGCCGCAGCCAGGTTGTAGGTGGTGCCGCTGGTGGAGGTGGTGCCGTTCTTGTTGAACAGCGCCTCGACGGCAGCGACGTCGGCGCCGGCCAGGGTCACGGCAAAGCTGGTGGCCGAGAGCACCTCCACATTGCCGGTGGTGGACAGGGTGCGGGCCACACCGCCTTCGCCGGTGATGGTCAGGGCCGCGACGGTGACGTCGTTCGTCGCCCCCAGGGTCTGGACCAGGTTGGTGCCGGTGACCGTGAGGATGTGGGTGGTGACGTCGTAGGTGGCCGAGGTGATGGTGGGTGCCGAGACATTCGACACGGTCACCGCGTTGCCCGTCAGGTCTGCACCCGAGGTGGTCGTCGCATCCCAGCTGGCGGCGGCGGCCAGGTTGAAGGTGGTGGCGTCTGCGGCCGTGGTGCCGGCCTTGTTCAGCAGGCCGCCCACGGCCAGCTTGTCTGCGGCATTGAGCGTGACCGAGAACGCCGTGGCGCTGGCAGCGGCGACGTTGCCACTGGTCAGGGTGTAGGAGCCCCCGCCCTGGCCGACGACCGACAGCTTGCTCACATCGATGGTGTCGCCACCGACGATGTTCACGGCCGATACCGAGAGGATGCCGGTGGCGGCATCGTAGGCGGACGAGAGGATGCTCGGGGCGGCGTTGGCAACGGTGATGCCGTTGCCCGTGAGGTCGGCGATGTTGCCGCCGGTGATGACGCTGTTCCAGTCATCGGCAGCAGCGATGTTGTAGGTGGTGGCGCTGCTGGCCGAAGAAGTACCGTTCTTGTTGAGCAGCGAGGCGACGCCGGCGATGTCCGCACCGGCGAGGGTGACGGTGAAGCTGGTGGCCGATGTGACCTCCACATTGCCGGAGGTGGACAGGGTGTAGGTGGCACCGCCTTCGCCGGTGATGGTGAGCTTGTTGACGGTGACGTCGTTGGGGGCGCCGATGGTCTTGACCAGGCCGGTGCCGGTGACCACCAGGGTATTGGTGGTGCCGTCGTAGGTGGCCGAGGTGACGGTGGGGGCGGCTACGTTGGAGACGATGACACTGTTGCCCGTGAGATCGGCGCTGGACGTGGTGGTCGCATCCCAGCTGGCGGCAGCGGCCAGGTTGAACACCGTGGTGTCCACCGCAGAGGTGCCGTTGGTGTTCAGGATGCCATTGATGGCCAGCTTGTCGGCGGCGTTCAGCGTGACCGCAAAGGCCGTGGAGCTGCTGGCCGTGACGTTGGCCGTGGTCAGGGTGTAGCTGCCGGTCTGGCCGGTGAGGGACAGTTTGGACACATCGATGGTGTCGCCACCGACGATGTTCAGGGCCGAGACGGTGAGGATGCCGGTGGCAGCGTCGTAGGTGGCACTGGCAATGCTGGGCGCTGCGTTGGAGACCGTGATGCTATTACCCGTGAGGTCGGCAATGCTGCCACCGGTGATGACACTGTTCCAGTCGTCGGCCGCCGCCAGGTTGTAGGCGGTGGCACCTGCCGAAGAAGTACCGTTCTTGTTGAGCAGGGCATCGACCGCCGCGATATCGGCACCCGCCACGGTGAAGGTGAAGCTGGTGGCAGATGTGACTTCCACATTGCCGGTGGTGGACAGGGTGCGCGTGGCGCCACCCTCTCCGATGATCGTTAGCTTGTTGATCGTGACATCGTTGGTGGCGCCAATCGTCTTGACCAGGCCCGTGCCGGTGACAGTGAAGACATGGGTCGTGCCGTCGTAAGTGGCAGACGTGATGGTGGGGGCTGCGACGTTGCTGACCGTGACGCCATTGCCCGTGAGGTCGGCACTCGACGTGGTGGTCGCATCCCAGTTGGCCGCAGCGGCCAAGTTGAAGGTGGTGGTGTCCACCGCCGTAGTGCCGTTGGTGTTCAGGATGCCGTTGATGGCCAGCTTGTCTGCGGCATTCAGGGTGACCGAGAACGCCGTGGAGCTGCTGGCCGTGACGTTGGCCGTGGTCAGGGTGTAGCTGCCTGCCTGGCCTGTGAGGGACAGCTTGGTCACATCAATGGTGTCTCCACCGACGATGTTCAGGGCCGAGACCGAGAGGATGCCGGTGGCCGCATCGTAGGTAGACGAGAGGATGCTCGGCGCAGCGTTGGAGACCGTGATGGCGTTCGTCGCATCCGCGATATTGCCACCTGTGACCACGCTGTTCCAATCGTCGGCAGCCGCCAGGTTGTAGGTGGTGGCACCTGCAGAAGACGTTCCGTTCTTGTTGAGCAGGGAGTCCACTGCCGCAATGTCGGCGCCGGCCAGGGTGAAGGTGAAGCTGGTGGCCGAGGTGACCTCCACATTGCCCGTGGTGGACAGGGTGCGGGTGGCACCCCCTTCGCCGGTGATGGTCAGGGTGGACACCGTGACGTCGTTGGTGGCACCGATGGTCTTGACCAGGTTGGTGCCGGTGACAGTGAAGACATGGGTCGTGCCGTCGTAGGTGGCACTGGTGATGGTGGGGGCAGCGACATTCGATACCGTGACCGCATTGCCGGTGAGATCGGCACTGGACGTGGTGGTCTGGTCCCAGTTGGCGGCAGCGGCCAGGTTGAAGGTGGTGGTATCCACCGCCGAGGTGCCGGTCTTGTTCAGGATGCCGTTGATGGCCAGCTTGTCTGCGGCATTGAGCGTGACCGAGAAAGCGGTGGCGCTGCTGGCCGTGACGTTGGCGGTAGTCAGCGTGTAGCTGCCGCCCTGGCCGGTGAGGGACAGCTTGGAGACGTCGATGGTGTCGCCGCCGACGATGTTCAGGGCCGAGACGGTGAGGATGCCGGTGGCAGCGTCGTAGGTGGCACTGGCAATGCTGGGCGCTGCGTTGGAGACCGTGATGCTATTACCCGTGAGGTCGGCAATGCTGCCACCGGTGATGACACTGTTCCAGTCGTCGGCCGCCGCCAGGTTGTAGGCGGTGGCACCTGCCGAAGAAGTACCGTTCTTGTTGAGCAGGGCATCGACCGCCGCGATATCGGCACCCGCCACGGTGAAGGTGAAGCTGGTGGCAGATGTGACTTCCACATTGCCGGTGGTGGACAGGGTGCGCGTGGCGCCACCCTCTCCGATGATCGTTAGCTTGTTGATCGTGACATCGTTGGTGGCGCCAATCGTCTTGACCAGGCCCGTGCCGGTGACAGTGAAGACATGGGTCGTGCCGTCGTAAGTGGCAGACGTGATGGTGGGGGCTGCGACGTTGCTGACCGTGACGCCATTGCCCGTGAGGTCGGCACTCGACGTGGTGGTCGCATCCCAGTTGGCCGCAGCGGCCAAGTTGAAGGTGGTGGTGTCCACCGCCGTAGTGCCGTTGGTGTTCAGGATGCCGTTGATGGCCAGCTTGTCTGCGGCATTCAGGGTGACCGAGAACGCCGTGGAGCTGCTGGCCGTGACGTTGGCCGTGGTCAGGGTGTAGCTGCCTGCCTGGCCTGTGAGGGACAGCTTGGTCACATCAATGGTGTCTCCACCGACGATGTTCAGGGCCGAGACCGAGAGGATGCCGGTGGCCGCATCGTAGGTAGACGAGAGGATGCTCGGCGCAGCGTTGGAGACCGTGATGGCGTTCGTCGCATCCGCGATATTGCCACCTGTGACCACGCTGTTCCAATCGTCGGCAGCCGCCAGGTTGTAGGTGGTGGCACCTGCAGAAGACGTTCCGTTCTTGTTGAGCAGGGAGTCCACTGCCGCAATGTCGGCGCCGGCCAGGGTGAAGGTGAAGCTGGTGGCCGAGGTGACCTCCACATTGCCCGTGGTGGACAGGGTGCGGGTGGCACCCCCTTCGCCGGTGATGGTCAGGGTGGACACCGTGACGTCGTTGGTGGCTCCTAGGGTCTTGACCAGGCCCGTGCCGGTGACGGTGAAGACGTGGGTGGTGCCATCGTAGGTGGCGCTGGTGATGGTGGGGGCGGTGACGTTGGAGACAGTCACGGCGTTTCCGGTGAGGTCGGCCGGGGCGGACGCAGTGGTATCCCAATTGGCCGCGCCGGCCAGGTTGAAGGTGGTGGCACCAACCGAGGCTGTGCCATTGTTGTTCAGCACGCCATTGACGGCCAGCTTGTCTGCGGCGTTCAAGGTGACGGAGAACGCCGTGGCGCTGGTGGCCGTGACGTTGGTGCTTGTCAGGGCGTAGGTGCCTCCTTGGCCGGTGAGGCTGAGCTTGGTCACATCGATGGTGTCGCCGGTGGTCATGCTGGCGCCGGTAACCATCAGGGTGCCGGCGCTGGCATCGTAAGCAGCACTGGTGATGGTCGGCGGAATGGGCGTTATCGTGCCCAGATTTGTATTTGCAGTCGCCCCTACTACGCCATCGGAGCCACCACCTGCAATACCACCCGCCCCACCGCCGCCTTTGTTGTTTGTCGCCAGCGAACTTGATGACGCGGCATCCATTTGCAAGGTCCCGGTGGACCAGATACCACCAACACCGTTGCCACCGGCACCACCGTTGGCGGTACCGTGCCCGGCAGTGCTGCCACCACCGCCACCACCGCCAGCACCAATGTTGTTGGTGATGGACGTGGTTAAAAAAGTGATCGTTCCGCTGTTGAAAACACCGCCAACAGCGTTGCCACCACGCCCGCCGGCGGCATCGTACCCAGCTCCACCCCCACCGCCGCCTATCTTCAGCGTGCCACCTGCATTGGCGGAACCCCCTGTGCCGCCAAATGAATAGCCGCCATAGTTTGCACCTAGTCCGCCCACTGTCGATCCGCCGCGGCCTCCCAGGAAGTCGCCACCTTTGACGTAGCCGCCCCCGTGTCCACCGATGCCAGCGCTCGGTCCCGCTTGGATGTTTCCGCCAAAGTTATTCCCGCTGGCACCCCCAAATGTGGTCCCGTAGCCGCCGCCACCACCACCGGCGCCTGCTCCGCTGCCGTTGAAGAGGTTGCCACCAGCACCGCCGCCACCTGCTGCTTTGTTGCCGGTAATGGTGCTGTTGGTAATGGTCAGGGTGCCTGCATTGGAGATGCCTGCCCCGAGCGAGTCACCACCTGCGCCCCCCGCACCTGCTGCGCGGTCGCCACCGGCGCCGGTCACAAAGCCATTGGTAATGGTCAGGTTGTCAATCGATATTTCGCTGCCTGCCCCGCTCGTTGTCGTGTTCAACACCTGCGCAACGTTGTTGCCGCTCAATGTGAACCCGCCGCCGACGATGGACATCGTTTTACCGTCTGTCACGTTGATGGCGATGGTGTCGGCCGCACTGGCGAAGGTGATATTGCCCGTGAGCGTGATGACGTCATTGGAGCCGTCGGTGTTGCCGGTGGTGATTGCAGCCTTGAGCTGCGCCACAGTGCTGACGCTGGCCGTATGCAGGCTGTATTCATAGCCTGCCAGTGCCTGCACATTCAGTGCTACGGGCGCTTCGACCTGGCCTGTGGACACCTCCAGATCCCAGTCTCCTGCCTTGCCGGAGCCGCCAGTCGAATCATTGGACGCAGCTACGTCCGCCCCGGTGGCGTCAGACAGGGCTTGCATGAATTGCGCGCCTACCTCACCCGCTCCCACATCGCAGCCGTACAGCTGGAGGTCACCATCGGGCCCCAGTGCTGCGCCGATTGCCTGCAACTCGGTCTGGTGCTGTTCGATGTTGCCTGTGAACAAAGGCCCATTGCCCAGTAACAGAACGCCCTTGTCGCCATGCGAGACGACACTGATGGATGTCAGGCCGTGCTCGCCTTCCAACGCCTTGGCCATCTGGGACACACCGCTTTCGCTCGCACTGAGCACCACCACCTTCACACCCGGCTGTGCGGCCGCGATGATGGACTGGAGGTCGGGCACCCGGCTGTCGATGAAGACGATTTGGTGCGTGGCCGTGTCGGTGGTGTGGGACGTGTTGGTCATGGTGCTGATCCGGTTAAATCGGTGTGTTCGCAGCAGGTCTGTTGCGTGGGTTGACTGGCACGCACTGCTGGCGGCACGAGTGAACGAGAGCGGTCGCCGTGGTAAGTGGAGCCAGGCGCCAACCACTGGGGCTGCGGGTCAATGAAGGGGTGGCTGGCTGCATGGCAGTGGGGAGTTGCACACACAGACCGGCCCCTGTTCAACACGGGCCGAACGCAAGCGGTGCGGGCGCGTGGCAACCCGCATGGCGGCGTGGGCCGCTTGATGCGTGCAGGGTCGAGGCGTCTGTTGCGTTCATTCCATGACAAGGCTTGCAGCCGAAAATCCCCTTATTGAGGCGACGGTTGAAAGTAAGTGAAAGGAATGTGAGGGTCAACAAAAAAGCTGCCATGTGGCAGCCCTCGTAACATCTTGATTCCATTCAGTGCGGCCCGCTGCCGCCGCAGGCCGCAGAGCAGAGGCCAAGGCGGTGTTGGCCATGCGCAGCGTTGGCGATAGCTGTATGACAGCGCTGCGCCGCAGGCTGGCAATGCCATTGAACGCCGCCGATCCGCGCAGCCAGGTGGCTGCACTGCCTGCTACGTTGCCTTGGCCGTGATCACGCTGGCGCGGCTGTTCGCCTGGTCGTGCCAGAACGACAGCTTGCCGTACTGCTCGAACAGGTCGGGCGGCAGAATGGTCTCGCGCCGCTCCAGGCCCACGGTGGGGCGCACCTTGTGCAGGCCGTGCAGGCCCAGGGCCTCGTCGAAGTCGGGGGCGTCGTACTGAACTTTCTCGAAGTTGTGCTCGAAGGCCGGCTCCTGCAAAAACTGGTAGATCAGCGGCAGCACCTTGTGCGGGGCCTGGGCCAGCAGGTCGTAGTCCACCAGCAGCAGCGAGGCGGCATGCTCGCCGTAGAACGCCTCTTTGAGCGCAGTCCAGGGGTAGCCGACCATGCGGTTGCGCTGGGCCAGGGTGTCCACGCGGCTGTAGACGGTGTTGCGCTCGGTGTCGTCGTTGAACAGGCGGGTGATCTCGAAGGGGTTGGCGCGGTAGCGCCGCTCGATGCTGTCCATGACCCAGGCCACGTTGCGCACGCAGGCGATCAGCTTGGCGCCTGGGAACATCTCCATGAGGGCGGGCATCTGCGCGCTCCACATGCGGTTGGTGTCGAAGATGACCTCCTTCTCGCCCGCCTGGTCCGCGTAGTAGCTGTCGAACAGGCCGCGCGCCAGGCGGTGGCGCTGCGCGCGGGTGACCACCGGGCCGAACTCGCTGCCCGCGCCCAGCTGGTTGAGCATGCCGCGAAACAGACCGCCCACGGGGCTGCTCATGCCGGCATGAAAGCGCGGGTTCTGCAGCAGCAGGGCCGACAACAGCGTGGAGCCCGAGCGGGGCAGGCCGGTGATGAAATGGTAGCGGGGAGAGCCAGTGGTCATTGGGATGAAGTGCGGGCAGTAAGAAGAACAGGGCAATCGGTCGGCGCCTGCGCATACTGTATCGCCTTGCATGCCCATGGCGCCAGGCGCGGGGCTTGCGCGCAAACCTGCATATATGCCGCGCGTTGTTCGCGCGCTACCGCCCCGCAACACTGCGGTGCATGCGCAATCCACCGTTTTCCCATCCCTCTTTTGCCGTGGCCGATGGCCTGACGAGCCAGGCCGCCGATGACATTGCCGCCCTGGTCGCCAGCGGCGCCATGGGCGCCGACGAAGTGCTGGCCCTGCTGGCCGAGGCGAGCGAGGCCGATGCCGCGCAGCAGCGCATCGATGACGAGGAGTTCGCCGCGCAACAGCGCCGCGAGGCCGAGGCCCGCGCCGTGCGCGTGGGCGCCCTGGGCCGGCGGCTGCTCACCCTGGCGCAGGAGCAGGTGCAGCAGCGCCAGGTGATCGAGGAGCGCTGGTACAAGGACGTGCGCCAGTTCAACGGGCAGTACGACCCGGGCATGTTCGGTGATGAGGGAGAGTACGGCAGCCGGGTCTTTGTGCCGCTGACACGCCGGCTGTGCGGGCTGGTGGAGGCGCGGCTCTTTGACATGCTGTTCCCCAGCGAAGAGCGCAACTACGTGATCGAGCCCACGCCCGTGCCCGACCTGGACGAGGCCCTGGACCTGGCCGGGCAGCTGCCCCCCGATACGCCCATGCAGTCGCCCGAGGGGCCGATGCTGACGGCCGGTGGCATACAGCAGGCGATTGGCCAGATGGTGGACGAGGCGGCCAAGCGCTGCGACGCGATGCAGCGCGAGATCGACGACCAACTGGCCGAGTGCAGCTACCCGCGCCATGCGCGCGATGTGATCCACGATGCGGTGCTGTACGGCACGGGCGTGCTCAAGGGGCCGGTGCCGATGTTTCGCACCACAAAGCGCTGGGCGCGCCAGGGCGATGGGGCGTATGTGATGAGCCTTGCGCGCAAGCCGCTGCCGCAGGCGGCGCGGGTGGACCTGTGGAACTTTTTCCCCGACATGAGCAGCACGCACATCCGCGAAGCGGAGTTCGTGTTCGAGCGCCACTACCTCACGCGCCAGGAGGCGGCCGACCTGCAGGACATGCCCGACGTGGACGCCGATGCACTGCGCCGCATGCTGGGCGCCGAGCCGACCACGCCCACCAACAACTACCGCGAGCGGCTGCGCGCCATCAGCGGCGCCAGCGGCGCCAAGGACCGGCGCTATGAGGTGTGGGAGTACCACGGCCCCATCACCGCGCAGGACCTGATCGACTGCGGCTGCGCGGTGGAAGATGACCCGCTCAAGACCTACACCGGCGTGGTGTGGTTCGGCAGCCAGGGTGAGGTGCTGAAAGCGGCGCTGAACCCGCTCGATAGCAACGAGCACCCCTACAGCGTGTTCACCTGGCAGATGGACGAGGCCAGCATTTTCGGCTTTGGCATGCCGTACGAGGTGCGCGACAACCAGGAGAGCGCCAACAGCGCGTTTCGCGCCATGCACGACAACATGGGCCTGTGCGTGCTGCCCCAGGTGGTGGTGGACGACCAGGCCATCGAGCCGGTGGATGGCTCGTGGCGCATGGCGCCGGGCAAGTTCTGGCGCAACAAGCGCCCGGGCTCGGACGCGCGCCAGGGCATTCAGTTCATCGCCATCGATGCGCGCTTGCAGGAGCTGCAGGCCATCTTCGGCATGAGCAAGCAGCTGATCGAAGAGGTGGGCACGCTGCCCGCCTTTTTGCAGGGCACCGAGGCGCCGAGCTACATGCAGAGCGCCACGGGCGCCAGCATTGCCTACAACGCCGCCAACCTGTGGGTGCGCCGCGCGGTGCGCAACTGGGACGACGACATCGTGACGCCGCTGATCACGCGCTTTTTCGACTGGAACATGCAGTACAGCGAGAAGGCCGAGATCAAGGGCGACAGCCGCGTGCGTGCGCTGGGCATTGCCGCGCTGGTGGAGCTGGAAGGCCAGGCGCAGCGGCTGCAGGCCTTCATGCAGACGGCGCAGGCCATGGGCCTGCCGCCCAGCAACCAGATGCGGCTGATGCGCGAGTTTGCGCGCGCCTTCAAGCTCGACCCCGACCGCGTGCTGCCCACCGAGCAGGAGATCGCCCGCATGCAGCAGGCCGAGGCGCAGAAGCCCCCCGGCAAGAGCGGCCCCGACGCCGAGCGGGTGGCCCAGCAGCGCGAGCAGGCCGCGATGGATGGCGAGCTGGAGAAGGCCCGCCTGCAGCTGCGCCGCGACGAGGCCATGGCCCAGCGCGAGCTGGCCCAGCAGCGCATGGCGCTGGACGCGGCCACCGCCGCGGCGCGCGAGCGCACAGGCCAGACCGAGGCCCAGCGGCGCCAGGCCTTTGAGGTGAAAAAGACCCGCGCCGTGCTGGCCGACCGCCAGGCCGACCGCGACAGCAAGGCGCAGATGTTGAACGCCGAAATGCAGTTCGCCGCCCAGACGGGGAGGGGGGTATGAGCTGGATGGAGCAGATCAACCCCGCCACCGCCGTGTGGCGAGGTGTGCAGACCTATGTAGCGGAGCGTATCGCCGAGCTGATCACCGTGTGCACCACGGTGCGTTCCACCGACGCCGAGATCCGCGCCGCACAGGCCGCCATCCAGGAGCTGCAGGCCCTGCTGGCCCTGCCAGGCCGCATTGCCCTGCAGGCGCAGCAGCGCGGCACCACCGACCGCAGCAAAGGATATTGACCATGGCAGAGTACACGCAGGATCACGTCAACGCAGCCTATGCGACCGAGCGGGCCAACGGCGCGTCGGACGAGGACCTGGCACGCATCGGCAAATCGCTGGGCGTCACCGACGCGCAGTTCAACCTGGCCAGCCAGGCCTGGGGCGCAGCGCCGTCGCCAGCCCCGGCACCCTCGTATGCGCCATCGCCGGCACCCGCCGCCGCCCCCACCGGCTGGGAGGGCGGGCGCGACCTCACGGCCGACGAGATCAACACCGGCAAGCAGTGGTCGGTGGGCAAGACCAGCCAGGAAGTCGCCGCACAGGCCCAGGGCCTGGGCCTCACGCAAAAGCAGTTCGGGCAACTCTACGGCTGGTCGGCCGAGGACTCGGCCATCGGCGGCTATGGCACCGCAGGTGGGCTGGAGAAGCCCTATTACGACTACACCTACGACGCCCAGAAGGGCTGGACCAAAGACGCCAAGAAGCCGCCCACCACCGGCATCAACCTGTCGCAGCTGCAGGGCATGACGCGCTGGGACGTGGCGCCCAACGAGACGGTGCGCAGCCAGTTGCAGCAGATCATTGCGGACGACAGCCCGCTGATGCAGCAGGCCCGCGCCCGCGCGCTGCAGACGGCCAACACGCGCGGCCTGCTCAACAGCTCGATGGCGTTGACGGCGGCCGACTCGGCCCTGTACGACGCGGCCATGCCGATTGCCCAGCAGGACGCCAGCACCTATGCCCGCGCAGGCGAGTTCAACGCCGGCCAGGCCAACACCTTTGCGCGCGACAACAATGCCTTTGTGCGCGACGCCACCATGGCCGACTTCAACGTGCAGGCCAACGAATGGGCGGCGCAGCAGCAGTTCGACCGCGAGTACCGGATGCTGGACCGCCAGCAGCAGCTGACGCTGGAGCGCGACGCGGTGCAGAACGGCTACCAGTCGGCGCGCGACCAGTTTGCGGCGCAGACCCAGATGTCCATTGCGCAGCTGGATGCGGCCTCGCGCGCGGCGGCGATCCAGCCCGACACCAGCATGGCGCGGCTGCAGATGCAGCTCAACCACGACGACCGCAACCAGCAAAACCAGACCGACGCGAATGACCGCGCGACGCTGAACAACCTGCGATCCGACTACGCCGCCAAGATCTTCCAGATCAACACCGCCGACCTTTCCCCGGAAAAGGCAGACCGCGCCATCTCTGACCTGGCTGCGACCTACAACCCGCAATTGACCGCCTTGTCCAACCGGCTGGGCTACAACCCGGACAGCTGGATCATCAAGACGGAGGCGAGGGCGAACACGTCTGCTGATGCTTCCAGGCCGTCTAACCCGTATGCAGACGCCGACACAGGTGGAAATGGCACTGGTGGCGCACCAGGTGGATCCAGTGGAGCCAGTGGGCCTAGTGGGCCTAGTGGGCCTAGTGGCAATGACGGTAACGCGGCAAGCCCATGACTACCGCCATCATCCGCCGCGCCACCCGCGACGACCTGCCCGGCCTGGTGGCGCTGGCCTTGCGCGAGCACGCCGCCAGCCGCATGGCAGACCAGCCTATCGAAATGGCCCAGGTGCAGGCTTCCTTTCTGGGGGTCATCCACAACCTGGCCGGCGCGGTGTTCGTCAGCGAAGAGGGCGGCGCGCTGCGCGGCCTGATCGCGGGCATCGTGCAGCCCGGCCTTTTCAACCGCCGGCAGACCGCCTACGAACTGCTCTGGTACGCCGAGGACGGCTCGGGCCTGCGCCTGCTGGCAGCGCTGCAGGACTGGGCCACGCGCATGCGGGCTGTGCAGTTCGTGGTGCACGACTACGCCGGCATCGCCGATCCGGCACGTTTCAACAAGGTCATGGCCCGCCGCGGCTTTGGCGTCATGGGCACAGCCTACGTGTCCGCACTGGAGAGCTGATCCATGGCCATCATCGTCCCCATTCTCTTGAGCTACACGGGCGCTGCGGCCGCCATTGGCACCGCCGTTGGTATCTCCGCCACTGCGGTGACCGCCATTGCGTCGGTGGCTTTCCAGGTGTCCGGAATCAACAACAAGATCAACCAGGCCGCCGCCAAGGTGTTCGGGGAGGATCTGGTGATGATCGCCAACGTCGCAGGGGCGGTGTACGGGGCTGTCAATGGTGGGTTCGGTGGTGGCGGCGGGGAGGCAGCGGGGCTGACCGAGGCCGGAGGCGCATTGAGCACGAAAGCGATGCTGGACGGCACCAATGCCTTCGGGGTCAATTCGGCAATAGGGGCCTTTGACCTGGCGGACACGGCGGGTGCCCTGGGCAGCGCGACGGATGCATCCTCCCTCTGGGCCACGAACGGCATGGATGCCGCCGACAACGCCTTCAATCTGGCGAACAAAGCGGCAGGAGGCGGGCTCGTTTCTGACGGGGTGGGGGTCAATCTCCTCAATCCTGAGGCGCCCATGCAGGTGGATGCCAAGCCTGCTTTCAATGCGACGTCGTCGGCGGCCGATGAGCTTGCCAATCGATCCCAGGGAGCGAGTTCCTCCTTTCAGAGCGGTGCTGCCAGCCAGACGGCAGCTGCGCAGAACGCCTCCGGGATGAAGGCTTCGTCGGGCCAGCAGCTCAAGGCAGGCGACATCACCAAAGGCGTTGAGGCGCCGAAGACGCCGGCCGTGAACACGGCAGCCACCAAGCCGGGCAGCTTCTTCGACAAGCTGCTCAGCAACGACAAGGCCGCGGGCGAAGTGATCAAGGGCGTGGGCGCTGGCATCAGCGGCGCGGCCAACGCCAAGGCCGAGGAAAAAAAGCTGGCATGGCAGAAGCAGCGCTACAGCTACACCCCCACCACCCGCATCGTGCAGTAAAGGACCACCATGAACCTCAACGAAATGGCACAGGGTGCGCCCGCGCACTCGCCCACCACAGGCACGACCGGCGGCAAGACCCCTGCCAGCGCAGAGCAGCAGGCCCAGTTCGACATGCTGCTGGGCCGCGCTCGCCAGTTGCTGGGCGAGTCTGCGGTGGAATGGAAGGGCGCAATGGACATCGACCCTGCCGGCGCAGCGGTGAAGTTCGGCACGCAGACCCTGCGCTTCCTGGCCACGCAGTCCGAAAAGGCCGGCCAGCCCGTGGACCCGGCCGTGCTGCTGCACGTGGGCGTGCAGTTCGTCAAGGACGTGGCCGCCCTGGCCAACGACGCGGGCATGGTGCCGGACGAGCAGCTCGAACCCTTCCTGCAGCAGGTGATGCAGGAGTCCATCGCCGAGTACATGCGCATGGACGCCGAGGATGGGCTGATGCCTGCGCCCGGTGCTCCACCCGGTGGCCAGCCGCTGCCGGCGCCCGGGCCCGCACCCGGACCGCAGGGCCTGAACCTCGCGCAGATGGCGCAGCAGCAACCACAGCCATTGCAAGGGGGTATGCAATGAGCTTCTTCGCCAACCTGTTGGGCGGCACGCTGCAGGGCGTGGGCGGCGGCATGTCGGCCATGGCGGTCGACGATGAGAAACTGCAGGCACAGCGCGCGCTGCTGCAGGACAAGCAGCAGGCCGCGCTGGAGCTGCAACAGCAACGCACGGCCGACCGGCAGTGGCAGCAGGAGCAGACGCGGGTCGGGTCCGCTGGTGGTGCTGGCAGCGGCAAGGGCTTCAACCTGATGGAGGAAGCCGCCCGCGCCCGGACGCCCGAGCAACGGCAGGACCTGGTCAACCGCGTGCGTGCCGTCCATGAAGACGCCGGCCTGCGCCTGGCCGACGTGGGCTTTGGCATGCCCGTGATGAACGCCGTGGCCCCCACGGCCGGCGACTTTGCCCGCTACGACCGGGCCGGCAGCATGGACGCTGCGCCGCCCACCACCACGCTGGAGCGCGCCGCCTACGACCGCGAGAAGGGCGCGCAGGCATTGCAGCGGCTGTACACGCTGTTCCTGGACCCGGGCAAGCTCGACGTGCATGCGCGGGGAGAGCGGCAGTTCGGGCTGAACGACCGGGGGGAGGCCAGTGCCGTGGCCGTGGAGCAGGGCGGCGGCTCTGCCCTCGATGCTGCTGCGGCCTTCCAGCGCAGCAGCGCCGTGCAGCCCGAGCGCCCGAGTGAGCGTCCAAGGCCTGAGCCGGCTTTGCGCCCCACGGCCCCGGTCCAAATCGGAGAGGCCGGCACTGGCTCGCGGGTGGGCGCCAGCACCAGCGCTGGTGCGCGCCGGCCGCTGTCGTCCGCGCCGCAGGACGGAACGGTGGTCCGCGACGCCAGCGGCCAGCGGTACATCGTGCGCAATGGCCGGCCCGAGCCCCTGGCGAAAGCGCAGTGATGGATTGGTCCCGCTTCGAACTGGTGGAGGAGCCAGAGGTTTCCAATGCAGGCATTGATTGGTCTGCGTTCGAGCTGGTGGCGCTGGGGCCTGGCGATGGTAGGCAGGCGACTTCAATGGTGGATATGGAGCCGGCCGCGCGCGCACAGGATGGCCGCAAGGTGGATGACCCGCGCAGGACGGATGCGCCCAGGCAGGCGTCGATCCTGTCGGACGCTGCAGACCAGGCCTACGGCCTGGTGAAAGGTGCTGCCGCAGCAGTGATGCCCTGGATGAGGCCGGCCATCGAGGCGTCCAACGGTCCGCGCCCGGAGTGGAAGAGCGTGCTGGAGGGCCCCGATGTGGTCGGCGCTGCGAGAGGCATGGACCTGGCCGAGGCCGAAAGACTCTCCCGCCGCGACTATGCAGAAGCCGTCGAGCAGCGCCAGCGCATCGCCAATTCGCCACAGATGCGGGCGCCTACGCCCTTGAACAGGGTGCAGGCCTATGCCGAAGCCAACCCCGTCAAGGCCGCCCTCAAGCAGGGCGCGGCGAGTTCGCTGGCGGGGACGCTCAATGTCCCGTCGGTGGCGACTGGGTTGGTCACCGAGGGTGTCAACAAGGTCCTGGTCGATGGCGGCGGCTCTCCCGTATTCGGCCGTGTACCCAACATGCCCTTGGTGGATGACTTGCGCCAGATGAGCGAAGGCTACGCCTCCACCCTGTCGCGCCAAGGCCCGGCGCAAGCCTGGGACAACGGCGAGTTCGGCCGCTGGATGACGGTCCAACTGGCAGGCAACTCCCTGCCTGCAGCGCAGGCTCTCGCGGCCATGATGGTGCCTGGCGCGCAGTCCAGCCTGTCGGCGCCCATGGCGGCCAGCGCGGCTGGATCCGCCTACGCAGAGGGTGACAGTGCGGCGGCCGCCGCGCTCAAGGGAGGGCTGGCGGCCGCCAGCGAGAAGCTGCCGCTGCCTGCGGGGCAAGCGATCAAGGACATGG
This sequence comes from Acidovorax sp. LjRoot118, assembly GCF_964253575.1. Classification (NCBI taxonomy): domain Bacteria; kingdom Pseudomonadati; phylum Pseudomonadota; class Betaproteobacteria; order Burkholderiales; family Comamonadaceae; genus Acidovorax; species Acidovorax sp. LjRoot118. The sequence goes on along the minus strand of NZ_CAXURB020000001.1, from coordinate 3,270,397 downwards.
TGCTCAAGATCCCGCCACCGGTGCGCACCCAGGTGCTGGCCGATGCCGGCAGGCGCCTTCTGGCGACCGGCTCAGAGATCACCACGAAGGGCCTGACCGGGGCCATCCAGGAGTCGGCCAACACCATCGGCAGCAACGCTGTCGACATCCATGTGTCGGGCAAGGACAAGGGCCTGCTCGATGACGCCGGCCGCAGCGCACTTGTCGGGGGCGTCCTTGGCACAGTACCGAGCGGTTCCAAAGGAACCCGGGTGCAGGCTGCACCCCTTCGCCCCGGCCCGGATAGCCCGGTGGGCCACGCGCAGCAAGGCCCACCCGATGCCTACAACCCCGTGCTGGATAACTCGGCGGGCGCTGCAGAGCGCGGCAGTGGGTATGGAGACGACTTGCTCCGGTCCCTGGTGCAAGGCCAGCCGGTGACCCCGGTCGCCTCGGCCGTGCCGCAGGCGGTGGACTCTTCATCCATGGAAAGGAATGCGCAGCCCTTGCCAAGCGGCCATATGGACGAATTGGCGGCACCCGCTGTGCCCGGGGGCGAGGCTGGGACGATCGCGCATCAGACCAGTGCTGAAGTTGCAGATGCACAGCAGGAGATCGTGCCGTACTCGCATGTGGCACTCCCCCAAGGCACTTCCGCGCCCGAGTCGACTGCTGATGCTGCGGTGGAAGCGCCTGTTGGCGCAATGCACCTGTCCGACAAAGGCACGCTGAGCGTGGAAGGAGACCCTTGGCAATTGGACAAGCGACTGCGCGCTGCCGGGGTAGATCAGGTGTGGATGTGGACCGACAGCGTATGGGTAGCACCCGAGCAGGCCGCACGGGCCCAGCAGGTGCTGGCGCAGCCGCAGCCTGGCGCTGCTGCCGATGCGGTAAGGCAGCCGCCACCACCGGTGCAGATGACGATGCGCGAGGGCGGCATGCTCGACGTGGAGGGAGATACCCAGGCGGTGCGCCAGTGGCTTGAGGGCGCGGGCATCCCCAAAGGCGCAATGATGGATGGGCCGGGGAAGGTTGTGGTGACGGCCGGCAGTGTCGAGCGGGCGAAGCAGGCATTGGCAGCACCAGCACCACTCCCAACGGCGCAAACGACTGATCACGAGGACCAGGTTGTGCCAGTGCAGGATGCGCGATCAACCACTGCACGGCCCGCGCCGATGGTGGCAACCAAGCTCGAAACGGGTGCGCTCAAGATCAAGGGCGATCCCAAGAAAATCCTCGCGGTTCTTCGCAACGGTGGAGTTACCAATGTGAAGGTGCGAAAAAAGGAGGTCACGGTCTGGGCCAACGAAGCGGCACTTGCTCAAGAAATACTTGCAGACAACAATCTGGCAGGCGATCCGGCAGGGACTGAAACTGCGACAGCCAACAATGGCGTGAAGGAGTTCGATGGTGCGGGACCTGGAGCTGCAGCTGATGATTTCTCCAACCTCGGCCTTTCGGACCTGGGGTCCAAGTTGGGCGAAGGGGGCACCAAGGATGTATTCGCCTATGGCGAAAAGTACGCCGTTGGCGTCTTGCACTCAGGCCGCATCAGTGAATTGGAAAGCGAGTTGAAACTGCTTGGCCAACTAAAGGAGATGGGCCTTCCCGTCGTTAACGCCAGGGGGCCGATCATGGTAGGTGATCGCCCTGCGCTTGTGTACGATCGATTTGAGGCGGGGACCAAAGATGCGGTCAGAATGGTGCGCAATCAACCAATAGTCGTTGGAGAGTTGGATTATTTAAATAAAAAAAGCATATCGGATTTGACTTTTATTAAAAAGAAGATTGTGGATGCGAGATTGCACATAGAAGATCTACAATTTCTTGTTAGGCGTGATGGTGGTTTGGTAATATCTGATCCTTTGGGGGTAAAAGTTGGGCCTGGCTACAGAAAAAATCTCCAAATGATTGAATTTTTGATAAACTTGGCTCGTGCAGGAAAGAAAAAATGACTAACAAAGAGTTTCCCGCTTCAATGACCCCTCTTCAGTCGGTTTCACTGCTTCGCAGTTTTTTGGGGAAAGAGCTTGTTTCATTTACAAGATACAGTTTGTTTTCCAAAGAGGAAGCGGCCGCCGAAATAGAGAAACCTGTTTCACTTGTTTTTGAAGGGACAGAAGGGCCTGTGGGTCTCAATTTTGAAGGAGCCGGAACTCTTGGGGTTGGAGAGGACGATAGCCTGAATAGCGCAATCGTCTGGCTTGACAGGGACAAGGATGGACAGCCCGATTTCAGTCCGATGGACGAGAGTGTAAGCGTATTTTTTCCGATCGAAGCTTCAGATCCTGTTTTTTCACGAACGCAATGGAGTGAATTTATAGGGGATCGATTGATTGGGATGTCAATAATAAAGGAAAATCCGATAAATCCTCGGCTGTATAATCGGCCGTGTGAGATTGCTTTGTGCTTGAATTGGCAAAAAAATGGCAAATTTGCGGCAATCCTCGGCGGGCACGGGGATGACTATTGGGAATGCAAGCTGATGCTATGGAATGCAGTGCAGCCCAAGTTGAACTCCCGATTCTATGAAGTACCTTTGCTGTAATTTCAGTTGGGAGCCTCTAAAAACCGCTGCTTTCAGCCAGTCACAGGCGCAGGCGGCTTGAGCGCTTCGGATTAGCTCATTTTTTAAGCAATTCCCCCCTTTTTTTTGGGCATTTCTTGCCCACAGATGACTTCACAATACACGCACTTGCAGACAACAATCTGGCAGGCGATCCGGCAGGGACTGAAACTGCGCCAACCAGCAATGGCATGAAGGAGTTCGATGGTGCGGGACCTGGAGCTGCAGCTGATGATTTCTCCAACCTGGGCCTTTCGGACCTGGGGCCCAAGCTGGGCGAAGGGGGCACCAAGGATGTATTCGCCTTTGGCGAAAAGTACGCCGTTGGCGTCTTGCACTCAGGCCGCATCAGTGAATTGGAAAGCGAGTTGAAACTGCTTGGCCAACTAAAGGAGATGGGCCTTCCCGTCGTTAACGCCAGGGGGCCGATCATGGTAGGTGATCGCCCTGCGCTTGTGTACGATCGATTTGAGGCGGGGACCAAAGATGCGGTCAGAATGGTGGATGGCCATGCGACGGTTGTCGGCGATCTAAGTTTGTTGAATAAGCGAAGTATTTCTGATTTGATACTCATCAGAGGAAAAATTGAAGGGGCCAAGTTGCATATATCCGATCTGCAGTTTCTTGTGGGAAAAGATGGTGGTATTGTGATATCTGACCCATTAAGGCTTGCGGTGGGTGGTGTGGGTTATCGAAAAAACATAAAGATGATCGATTATTTGGTAAAATTGGCCGAAGGAAAATAGGGATTTTAATGATTGACCAATATAAAGATCAACCGACGCCATCTCAATCTATTCCTCTTCTCCGAACTTTCTTGGGGCGCAAGCTGATTTCATTCACGAGATACAGCATATTTCCCAAGGAAGAGGCGGGAGCCGAAATGGAAGAGTCGCCTTCGCGTGTTTTTGAAGGGACTGAAGGGCCGCTGGGTCTCACGTTCGAAGGAGCCGGAATCCTCGGGGTTGGGGAGGATGACAGCCTTAATAGTGCGATTGTTTGGCTTGACAGTGACAGAAATAGGCGGCTTGGCGCCACGCCGATGAGCGAAAAGGAGGGTGTGCTTTTTCCAATTGAAGCATCGGATCCGGTCTTTTCGCAAGCGAAATGGCGCGATTTTGTCGGTGATCAATTGATTGGCATGTCCATCATCAAGGAAAATCCGATTAATCCTCGACTGGAGAATCGGCCGTGCGAGGTTGCTCTGTGCTTGAGCTGGCAAAAAAATGGCAAGCTTGCAGCGATACTGGGAGGGCAAGGCGATGACTATTGGGGGTCCAACAAGCTGATGCTATGGAATGCAGTGCAGCCCAAGTTGAACTCCCGATTCTACGAAGTGCCTTTGCTGTAGCTTCAGTTGGTAGGTACGCTTTTGCCGAGCCATGGGGGCATCTTTCAATACCCTCAGCTTCCAGCCAACAGCTGAACAGTCGCGCTCTCTGCAGACGCAGATGGCCTGATCCAGCCCTTCATTCGCGCGCTGCAAGCCCAAGATGGTTGCCGGCAGCCCGGGGCGCTTGGATTGCCCTGCCCCGCTTTGGAGGCTGGCGCCTATCGGCTGCGCAGCAGTGCGCTTCGGTTGCCAACGAGTTGTATGCAGAGCTGCAAAAACTGCCCACGCAGCACGCGAAAGCACGGCTGGATCAAGTCGCATCCGCGCCGAAAGTGATGTTTGTTCAGCTGCTGGCGGGAAGTCGGGGTATTGAGAGGTTCCCTATCCGGAGTAGCTCGGCTGGCCGCTTTGTTCACTGCAACGGCGGAGTGTCCAGGGGCGGTGCGATCAGGCCCTGCCAGGTGCCGGCAGGCCCGGTGGGCTGACCAGTGGCGGGGCGGGCGGGGCGCCTTACGCCGCCAGGGGGCGTGCGGTCTGCCAGTCGCTGTGCGACATGCGCAGGGCGTTGGACACGGTGATGTCCAGGCGGCGGGCCCAGGAGTCGAGGTCGTGCCGTTGGGCGGTGTCGTGCCGCTCGTTCCAGCTGAGCTCGGCCACCAGGCGGTCGGGCAGGTCGAGCACCGTGCGGAATGCGCGGTCATTGGCCATCAGTGTCCAGTTGAGCAGCACGGCCTGGGCGTCTGTGGAGGCGGATACGCTGGGCGCAAACCTGCAGACGCCGGAGCGGGTGAATTCGAAGAGTGCGGTAATCACGTTGGGAATGCCCCAGTCACTGGGTTGGCCAGGTGTTGTGCGCCCGGGACCTTGGCACCAGCGGGGAGTTGTTCTCCGGGGCCTGCAGTCGCCGGGGGCGAACATGGCTGCCCTTGGCAAAAAATGGCTTGCCAAGGAGCATCGAACGTGATTCAAACGCAAATTTCTGGCGGGCGGTATCCCCCAAAGGTAGGGCTGCGCCAAGGCCGTGGATGCGCAGGCCGTCCCTGCGCATCCGTTCGGTTCAGATGTATTCCAGCCCCACCTGGCTCAGCCCCACCAGATTGATCTTGCTGGCCGTGAGGTCCGAGCTGGCCACGGCCCAGGTCAGCGATGCGCCGGTGTAGCTGCCCGATTGGAGCAGGCCTGCCAGGTTCTGCACGGTGGCGGCATCGGCCGCAGTGCCGAACAGGTTGGCGTACAGCAGGGCCACCACCTGCTGGGGCGTAGCGGAGGGGCCGGCCACGGCGGCCAGGGCCAGTTCTGCCAGTTGCTGGGGCGTGGCACCCGATTCGTCCACGGCCTTGATCACGGCGCCCACCAGGCCCTTGTTCTTCAGCGCGTCGGAGCCCAGCAAGGTGCTGATGAGGCGCGCGGCGGTGCCGGCAGCGCCGTTCAGGTCCAGCGCCACGGAGTGGTCTGCAAAGCGCACGCGCTCGATCTGCTGCAGGGTGTCGATGCCGTCGAGGCCGGTGCCCTTGTCGTTGAGCAGCCAGTTGCCACCCGACAGCGGCTGCAGCGTGTACTGCCCACGGTTGCCGTGGGCCACCAGCGTATCCACGCCCGCACCGCCGTTGAAGGTCTCGGTGGCGGGCTTGCTGTTGAACAGGTCGGCATCGCCCGTGCCCTGGTTGCCCGTGGGCAGGTTGGGATTGGTGGGCGTAGGTGTTGGTGCGGGCGTGGGCTTGGTGGGGGTGGTTGGGGCCGTGGGCGTTGTCGGTGTTGTGGGCGCAGGGGCGGGTGTTGGGCTCGGCGTTGGAGCGGGTGTGGGTGCCGGTGCCGGGGCGGGGGAAGGTGCCGGGGCGGGCGCTGCATCGAAGGTCAGCGTCGGGCCCTTGGTCGAGTTGAACCCGTAGGTGCCGCCCAGGCCGTCGCGGCCATACAGCCAGTCGAGCGCCAGCAGGTCGTAGCTCTGGAAGGTGGTCTTGTTCGGACCGGCATGCGTGTACGACATGACGGTGTTGTTGGTGTTGTCCTGCGCCGAGGGCAGGGGGTGCGAGGAGTCGAAGGGGTGCGACAGGCCCAGCGCATGCCCCACTTCGTGCAGCAGCACCTCGTAGCCCGAGCCGCCGGCCGTGGGGTTGTTGTTGATGCCGGCGTGCTCCACATTGTCCAGGTACACCACGGCCTCGATGTTCAGCGAGGTCAACACCTGGCCTGGGACGGTGTAGCCGTAGCTGTAGCCCGACGATGCCAGGCCTGCAGTGGAGGGGCCTTGCAGGTTGGTGGCGGCAAAGTGCAGGTCGGCCTGCGCGGAAGTGGCCACCTCGGCGAAGGTGATGCCGGTGACGCTGGATGCATATGCCAGGATCTGCTTTGCGGACTGCTTTTGCGCGGCGTTGAAGGCGGTGACCGGGCTACCCGTCTTGGCCGCCTCGCTGCCAGCGCCTGCGTCAAAGGTGTAGTAGATCACCTTGCGGCCGTCGGGCCAGAAGTTCCACACCGGAGTGCCCCCCAGCAAGGCATCGGCCTGCGGGTTGCCGGAAAAACGCATGTTCTGCAGGTCGGAGACGGTAACGGCCATGGTGTGTGTATCTGTTGGCGGTGGATCGGGAGAGCGCCCGGCGCGTGGCCCGAGCGACCGGCGAATCTATCACCGGGGTGGGGCGCGCACTGTGGCGTGAAACCAAATGTCACGACATGGCGCTGCGCGCCGACGGGCGGTATCGGGGAGGCGCTGGACGGCGCACTGCAGGCGCTTCGCCCCCGGTGGGGCTCAGCCGCGCGCGAGATGCCTTGAGAGAAGGGAGAAGGGCGCTATCAGCGCCTTGCGCAGACGAAGATGTGCGAGGCGCTGAAGTCGTTGGCCTGGTAGGCGAGCGCGAGTGGGTAGCGGGCGGCTGCCGTCGTATCCAGCGACACCAGGTACAGCGGGAAGTCGCGGTTGGCGTAGATGCGGTCGCCGCTGCTGCCCAGGCCGTCGAAAGGCACGCTGATGCTGGGCACCGCAATGGCGGGCATGCGGGATGTGTCCACCACCGCCTGGGCGGCTGTGAAGGTGGCGGTGGCGTTGTAGGTGGCGCCCGTGTTGCTGGAGCACAGGTAGGCGCCGCTGTAGGCCGCATAGGGATCGCCCGCCACGGGCGGGATAGGGTACTCCGCCAGGGTGGCCACCTGGCGGTAGCGGCCGCTGGCCAGCATCTCCCAGAAGTCGGTGCCATAGCCCACGAAGATGGCGCCACCCAGCTGTGCGCGGGTGTTCCAGTTGCTGACGGCGATGGTCTCGGTCGCCTGGCGGATGGTGCGGTACTCGGGGATCTCGCCGCCCGTGTAGGGCACGAAGCCACGCGCCTCGGACAGCAGGTAGAACTGCCCGTTGTGCAGCAGCACGAAGTACAGCTTGCCCTGGCCCAGGAACCGGGCCTCGGTGTTGACGCTGACGGCGAAATTCAGGGCCTGCGTGGTGCCGCTGATGGTGGTGGCCACCGTGGTGATCTGGCCGAAGGCGGGCGCGGCGACCAAGCCCAGTGCCAGTGCGGCGCCTGCGAGGAGGTTGCGCAAGTTACTCAGGGTACTTGGGGGCTCGGTGGTGGGCATGGCGATGTCCGGTTACAGCGCATTCAACGCGGTGGCGTTGAATGCGGTTTACGTGGATACGGACGCGCTGCCGCTGCTGCAGCAGCAGGCGCGCGCAGTGCATTTTGCGCCCCGTCTGGGCCGCGGGGCACGCGGTGGGCGCATACTGTTACGTTGGATACGTGCCCACACCGCCTGCGCGCTGTTGCCGTTGCCATTCCTCAGCCCAGCCGACCGCCACCATGCCCTCAACAACCCCCACCCCTACCCGCCTGCCCACCCCGTTCGAGTCGCTCGCCGGCGTTGCCAAGTTCCTGGGCACCGAAGAGATGAGCCCGGCCTTCCACGCGCGGCATGCGCAGGCCATCGATGGGGCCTGCGCTTTTCTGCAGGAGCTGGTGCGCGAGCACCCGTCGCTGGACATGGCGTTCAACGCGGCGCTGCCACTGCCGGTGGTGGATGGGGGCAAGCTGGTACTGCAGGCGCTGTCGTCCATCCAGTTCGCCGAACAGAAGCTGCACTGGTTCGACAGCCAGATGAACACCGCACTGCGCGCCCTGGCGCCCGTGGTGCGCGACCCCGCGTTGCCCACTTGGATGGCGGAGTGCCGCTGGGCGGTGGATGGGGCGGCGGTGAATGTGTAATCTGTGACGGGATGTGCTGGATGGCCCGGCTCGCTTGCAAAAGAAGCACCGAGGCTGCCAGCGTGTTCTCGCGGCGGTGATTGCCGCAGGGCACTCTTGCTTGCGTTTGCCGCGCCGTCTCAGCGTTTGGTGCAGACGTAAACAATCTGGCTGCTGTAGGCGTTCGATTGGTAGCCGATCGCCAAGCTGTAAGGCCCCCCGGACGGATTGAGCATGACCAGCTTGAGCGGCAGGCTCGTGCTGCTGTAGGTCCTGTAACCGGGCTGGCTGACGATGGTGCTCAGCGAAAGGTTGTACGAGTACACCGGAATCGTCGTCAGCCGGGTGGTGTCGATCACCGTGTTGCTGGCGGTGAACGTGGCGGTGACGGTGCCCGAGCGGCCATAGTCGTCGTAGCACATATAGGTGCCGTTGTGCACCGCATAGGGGTTGGTGGTCACCGGGGGCGTTGGGGTCGGTGTGGGCGTCGGCGCCGGCGCAGGCGCCGCCGGCAGCGTTGCCACCAGCTTGAACCTGCCGTTGTTGACCATGTCCATCACGTCGGTGCCAAAGCCCACGAAGATCGAGGCACCGGCCTGGGCCGTGGTGTTCCAGCCCTGCACGGTGATGGTCTCGGTGGCCTGGGAGATGGTGCGGTATTCCGGCGGTTCGCCACCCGTGTAAGGGACGAAGCCACGTGTCTCCGACAGCGCGTAGATCTGCGAGCCGTGCAGCATTACGAAATACAGCTTGCCGCGGCCCACGTACTGGGCTTCGGGCGTGACGCGGGCAACCAGGGTGTAAGCGCTCGATGGGCCGCTGGCCGTGGCCGATGCGGTGATGTCGGCCCATGCGGGGCTGGCGGCACCCAGGCTGGCGACGATGGCGGTGGCGGCGGCAATTTTCTTGAGCGTGCAGGTAAGGCGCATGTCGGTGATGGATCGAAGTTGAGCCGGCGTGGGATTCTTGGGGTTGTGGTGGCCGGCAGAGGGTGACAAGGAAAACGCGCACAAAGCGCATGTGTCCACATGGACACACTTGTATCCATTGGTTTCTTGATTTCAAAGCAATGGAGCGATCACCACAATCGCCAATATGGGTGATGCCAGCAGGGTTTACCGCCAAACGCCCTGCAGCGCGGGGCGAGGGGCGGGACCGCGCCCCGTGCGCGGACTGCGCTGTTACAAAAACCGCTGCGCCAAATACGGCGCCGGGTCCACGAACGGCGCCTCGCCGCTGATCAGCTCGGCCACCAGGCGGCCGGTGACGGGCCCCAGGGTGAAGCCCTGGTGCGCGTGGCCGAAGTTGAACCACAGGCCCGCATGGCGCGGCGCGGGGCCGAGCACGGGTTTCATGTCGGCGGTGCAGGGGCGGGCGCCCAGCCAGGGCGTGGCCTCCACGGGCTCGCCCAGGGGCAGCAGTTCGCGCGTGGAGATCTCCGCGCGGCGCAGCTGCACGGGGGTGGCGGGTGCATCCAGCAGGGCGAACTCGGCCCCGGTGGTCAGGCGCAGGCCGCGCGCCATGGGGGCCAGCATCACGCCGCGTTCGATGTCCAGCGCGGGCATGGTCAGCGTGGGCCCGCCGGCAAAGTGCCGGTGGTAGCCGCGCTTGCTGAACAGGGGCAGGCGGTAGCCCAGGCGCGTGGTGAGCGCGCCGGCCCAGGGGCCCAGGGCAATGACGGCGTGCTGCGCGCAGATGCTGCCAGAGTCCACCTGCACGGCCCAGCCGCTGCCTTGCTGGCGCAACGTCAGCGCGTCACCGGTGGCCAGTTGCCCGCCGCGCTGCACAAACAGCCGCGCGTAGCGCGCCACCAGCTCGCCGGGGTCGCGCACGGTCCAGGGATCTTGCCAGTGCACGGCGCCGGCCAGCGGCATCTGCAGCACCGGCTGCGCGGCGGCCAGGGCGGCCGTGCCGAGCACCTGGCAGGTCAGGTGGTGCGATGCGGCGACGGCGGTGGCCTGCTTTGCCGCAGCGTCGAACGCCGGGCCGCTGCGGTACAGCTGCAGCCAGCCATCCTTGTGCACCAGGTCGCTGGCGCCGGCCTGCTCGATCCAGCCGCGGTGCTCGGTGGTGCAGTGCTCGATCAGGCGGCTGTAGGCCTGCGCGATGGGCGCGTAGCGCGCAGGGGCCGATGCGGCCCAGTAGCTGAACAACTGCGGTGCCAGGCGCAGCAGGGCCCCCCAGTGGTAGTGGGCGTCGTTGCTCAAACCGGTGGCCACACGCGCCAGCGTGGCGATGCTGCGCGGAAAGGCGTAGGGCTGCACGGCCTCGCGCTGGATGATGCCGGCATTGCCGTACGAGGTCTCGCGGCCAGGCGCCTGGCGGTCGACGAGGGTCACGGCGTGGCCGCGCTGCTGCAGCGCCAGGGCGGTGCTGACGCCGACGATGCCGGCGCCGAGAACAAGGGTTTCCATGGGGGTGATTATTGCGGCGGCGGACAGGGATGGGCAGGGCCGAACGGTCGGGCTGAAGGCACCGATTGTGCCGGCCCCCAACGCATGCCGAGCCCGGCTGGGGCGCCATTTTTCGACGACTGGATTGCCGGATTGGCAATCCAACTGCACACTGGTGGCGCGGGAGACGAGGGCGCTGCAGGGTGCACGTGGGCGCTGTCCTACAGGGCCCGGGGGCAAGACCGGTTAGGGTTTGGGCAGGGAGCGAGGGCAGCCCTGCGGTGGACCGCCGCTGCTGCCTGCATGGCAAAGCACAAGAACAGAACCCGGGATGCACGCCGGGGTTGGAGGGCGCATATGAGAACAGCTCCGGTGGTGATGAGAGGCCGATGCGCTTGCCGCCGCGTCGAGTACGCGGTGCATGCCCTGGAGCTGGAGGCCGCCGTGTGCTACTGCGAGAGCTGCCGCCGGGCGTCTGGCGGGGCCGGCATGGCGTGGCTGGAGGGCGAGCGTGCCACCTTGCGCACCTACGGCGCCCTGCACACCTGGCAATCGTCCGAGCACGCGGTGCGCCTGCTGTGCCCGCAGTGCGGCAGCCAGCTGTTCCGGCTGGAGGAGGGCCGGCCCGACGTGGTCGAGGTGGCGGTGGGCACGCTCGACGACCCGGGCGCGATCCGCAGCACGCGCAGCGCCTTTGCCAGCCAGCGCCCCCGCTGGGACCTGCGCGAGCCGCTGGGCAGCGACCCGCATGCGCGGGCGCCAGGCTCCCTGGCCCCGGGCCTGCCAGGCAGTACGCACACCTTGCCGACCCGGTCGGCAAGCGACGAGGCACTGCAAAGCATGCTGGTCAGCACGCAGGACGCCTTCATCAGCATCGACCCCGGCGGCTTCATCACCGAGTGGAACCACCAGGCGCAGGCGACGCTGGGCTGGAGCCACGACGAAGCCATGGGGCGCCCGATGCACGAGCTCATCATCCCGCCCGAGCTGCGCAGCGCCCACCTCTATGGCATGGCCCGGCTGCAGCGCACGGGCGAGGGCCCCATGCTGCGCCGCCGCTTCGAGCTGCAGGCGCTGCACAAGGACGGACACCGCCTGCCCGTGGAGCTGTCCATCGCCCCGCTGCGCATGAATGGGGGCATCGGCGCCACCGGGTTCATCCGCGAAGCCAGCCACCGCCACACCGCCGAGCGCCAGCTGCAGGCCAACCAGGCCCTGCTGCAGCGCATGGGCGAGCTGGCGCTGGTGGGCCCCTGGACGGTGGACCTGCACACCAACGAGGTCCACTGGTCGCCCATGGTGCGAGGCATCCATGGCGTGGACGATGCCTTCGTGCCCACGCTGCCCGGCGTGGTCGGCTTCTACGAGGACGGCGCGCAGGAGCGGCTCATCGCCGCCTTTGAAAAAGGCATCGCCACCGGCGAGAAGTGGGAGATCGAAGCCCCGCTGCGCCGGCCCGACGGCACGCGCGTCTGGGCGCGCGCCATCGGCAACACCGAATACGATGAGCTGGGAGCCCCGGTGCGCGTGGTGGGTGCGCTGCAGGACATCACCGACCGCAAGCGGGCCGAGGAGTCGCTGCACATGCTCAGCCAGATCCTGGAGGCCACGCCCGACTTCGTGGTGCAGGCCGACGCTGAAGGGCGCGTGACCTACATGAACCCGGCTGCGCGCCAGGCCCAGGGCTATGGCGCGGGCTACGACGTCACGCAGCACCGCTTCACCGACTTCAACACGCCCGAAACCACCCGGCGCTACCGCGATGAGGTCATGCCGTCGGTGATCAAGACCGGGGTGTGGATGGGCGAAAGCACGGTGCTGGTGGCCGGCCAGCCGATTGCGGTGGACCATTCGGTGCTGTCCCACCGCGACGCCGATGGCCGGGTGGTGCGCTACACGGCCGTGATGCGCGACATCTCGGCGCAGCAGCGCTCGCGTGCCGACCTGTTTCGCCAGCAGCGCACCCTGAGTTCGATTGCCGAGGCCATTCCCGACGTGATTGCCGTGGTGGACCGCGAAGGCCGCTACGAGTTCGTCAACTCCGCGTTCGAAAAGCTCGTGGGCCCCACGCGCGCAGAGATCGTGGGCCGGCGCATCGGCGAGGTGGTGCCGCTGGCCGAGCTGCGCGACAGCATGGGCTTCATCGACAAGGCGCTGGCCGGCGAGCCCACCGCCTTCGAGCTGGTGCTGCAGCTGCGCGGGCGCCCGAGGAACATGGCCATCAGCCTGGTGCCCCGCCAGTCCGAGAGCGGCCAGCCCGATGGCTTCATCGCCGTGCTGGACGACGTGACCATCCACCGCCAGCGCGAGTCGCGCCTCATCGGCCTGAGCGAGCGCGATGCGCTCACCGGCCTGGTGAACCGGCAGGGCCTGCAGGCGCACCTGCAGCGCATCCCCCTGGCCGAAGCACACGGCGTGGCCATGCTGTACGTGGACCTGGACCGCTTCAAGCCCGTCAACGACACCTGGGGCCACCCGGTGGGCGACCAACTGCTGCAGGCGGTGGCCGCGCGCTTCATCGCCCTGGTGCGGCCCCTGGACCTGGTGGCGCGCGTGGGCGGCGACGAGTTCGTGGTGGTGCTGGGCGGCATGCCCGGCCAGGCAGCAGCCGAGCAGGTGGCCGACAAGCTGGTGGCCGCCGCCGGCCAGCCCTTTGACCTGGGCGGGCGCAGGGTGCACATCGGCGCCAGCGTCGGCGTGGCCTTTGCGGGCGACGACGGCTGGCGCGGCCTCATGGAGCGTGCAGACGCCTCGCTCTACCGCGCCAAGGCGGCCGGGCGGGGGCGGCGTGCTTGATCCCTGGCACCGGAACCCAGGGTCGCCGCCATTCGCCCTGGCGCGCCTTCGTGTGCCTCTGTGCGACTCTGTGCGCGGCACACCTGCCAGAGCCGTTAGAGTCTGGGGCTTCGTTGAATCATCGGTAAGCCCTACAGGAGTCCCCGCATGCAAGTGGAAAGCCGAGTCACCGTCTCCGTGCCGCCCGAGAAGATATTCGCCATCTACGCGGATGTAGGCAACTGGAAAACCTGGGACCCGGATACCAAGGACTCATCGATTGACGGCCCCTTCCAGACCGGGAGCAAGGGCCGGATCACGCCGCCCAAGGGGATGGCGGTCCCCATGGATTTCATCTCCGTGGTGCCCAACCAATCGTTCACCGTCGAGTCCCGGATTCCCCTCTTTCGCATGCTGTTCGAGCACGAGCTCCACCCCACGGCGGCAGGCACCGAAGTCGTCCACCGAGTGATTTTTTCCGGTGCACTGTCTTTTGTGCTCGGCCCCATCGTCGGCAACCCGTTGCGCACCGGGCTTCCTATCACCCTGGCATCGCTCAAACGGCTGGCCGAGAGTGGCCGCGTCGCGGCCTGATGACGATCTGCCTTCGTTCACCCGCTGAACGGGGCACTCGACGGCTGCGCGAGCAACCCATCCCCCGCAGTTTTGGGTAGCATCGACTTTGCCGGGCTCCCCACGAAAGGCCACCCATGTCCGCTGAGTCCCACCCCGCCTGCGTGCGGGAGTTTCGCCAGGTCCTGCTGTGGCCCCTGCGCCTGATGCCGGTGCGGGGCTCCGAGGGCCAGCACGCCAAGCCCTGGCAACTGCTGGCGGACATGGGCGAGGAGGCCTCGCCCTGGCGCGAGGTGGTGGACGAATTCACGGGCGACAGCAGCCGTTTTCACGAACGCCACTACAACGAGTTCGTGACCTTTTTGCCCTATGTGCAGCGCTTCCTGTATGGCGAAGGGCGCAGCCGGGAAGGCGCCCGCGCCACCGGCTCGCCGATGCGGGTGTTCCGGCGCAGCGACGTCAGCGCCGTGCGGGCGGTGCTGCGCCCCGGCGATGCGCCGATCACGCTCGACATCGTGCATGTGGACCTGTACTTTTTTCTCGACCTGGACCTGGTGCTGCTCAATGTCGAGGTCAGCGTCCGCGACCTGGCGCTGGCCCAAGCGCAGGAGCTGCTGTACCGCTTCGGCCGTGGCTACCCCGCCGGCTGGGATGCAGAGGGCCATGCCCAGCACTGCCTGTACAGCGCCGAGTGGCTTGACGCCGCCGGGCAGGTGCTGGCCGCGTCCGACGCCAACCAGCGCGACCTCTTCATGGCACACGTCAGCAGCCACCGCGCCCCGCGCATCTCGGCCCACTGGGCCTGGCTGCTGGAGCCGCTGGTGAGCGACCATTCCGAACGCAGCGGGTCCCTGCGCTACCGCCAGATCGAGTACTACCGCATGCCGCAGCTGGCCTTTCTGGCGCTGGACGACCCGCGCGCGCTCAGCCGCAGCGACTTCATCCGCTTCGGCCTGGTCACGGGGGCGGCCCCGCCCAGCGACGACGACACCTGCCTGCCTTATTCCGAAGAGCACCTGGCCGACTTTGAAAAGCGGTTCTGCTACGACCGCTTCTGGAGCAGCAGCGGTGCCGCCCCCAACACGCGCTATCTTTGCAGCGGCCACTCGCTGCTGGTGCTGGGCAATGCCGGCAGCCCGTTCTACGTCTGCCGCGACCGGGGCGTGCTGGCGCAGTTCCGGCACCAGCACTTCCTGCTGTTTTTGATCGCGCACTTCCAGAAGGCGGCGCTGCTGATGTTCTCGGACCGGCTGGCCGAGGCCCTGAAAGACCTGGACATTGCCGACGCCGCCAGCGTGCGCCGCTTCAAGCGCACCATCCGCGACAGCTTTGCCGGTTTTCTGCGCTTCACGCACCGCTACTGGTTCCACGAAGTGTCCGAACAGGCCCAGGTGCGCGCCCTGTTCCGCATGTGTGCCAACCACCTCGGGCTCGACCCGCTGTACACCGAGGTCAAGGAGCGCATCGGCGAGATGAACCAGTACCTGGACGCCGACAGCCTGCGCCGCCAGGCCAACACCGTTGTGCGGCTCACGGTCGTCACCATCTTCGGCCTGATCGGCACCGTGACCACGGGCTTCCTGGGCATGAACCTGCTGGCCGAGGCCGACGCGTCTTTGGGCCGCAAGCTGGGCATCTTCGCCCTCGTGTTCGTGCTGACCACCGCGCTGACCATCTACACCATGGTCAAGTCCAAGCGCCTGTCGGACTTTCTCGACGTGCTCTCGGACGAACGCGCCACAGCCTGGCAGAAATTCAAGGCGCTGGGGCTGGTGTGGCGGCGTGCGGGGGGTTGAGGAGGGCGGGTAAGCGGTACGCCATGGGCCGCAGCCGTTGAACGGCCGGCAGGCAAAGCTGCTCTGGCGAATCTACCCGTTCACCGACAAGGGCCTGGCTGCCGGCAAGCTCGACGCGCTCGGCGATTCCAAGTCCCACAAGAGTGGCCCGGGGTGCCGCGGGCCCTCCTTGGCCCGCCCCTCCACGGCGCGCTCCGCCAGCAGTTGCTCTGGCTGGTTGTGCGGTGCCCGCAGAGTATCCATCGTCGGGCTGGGCGGGCTCGTGGAGGTAAAAGCGGCCACTGCCGTGACTTGAGGTATCTGCGGCAGTTCTGTCAGGGCCAAAGTCGCCCCGTCCACCGCGTCCTGTTCGTCCGACTCCCAGATCAACGGCCCGCCCGGATCGTAGTAATCCATGCGTGTCTCCGACTCGCGCACTGACAGGAGCGACCGGTTCTGGTGAGGCGGAATCCGTGTCATGCCGGTCAACGGATGGGGCAGGGCGGGTGGGGACGTCGTCATCACGGAAAGTGTAGCGGGAA
Organism: Acidovorax sp. LjRoot118; assembly: GCF_964253575.1. NCBI lineage: Bacteria > Pseudomonadati > Pseudomonadota > Betaproteobacteria > Burkholderiales > Comamonadaceae > Acidovorax > Acidovorax sp. LjRoot118. The sequence continues at coordinate 3,254,289 of NZ_CAXURB020000001.1, read as the reverse complement.
TGCCCCTGGCGATCCCCAGTATGGGGCCCGGATCCTCGTTCACCAGATGTGTCGCGCACGGGCCTTCGCGCAGTAGTCCCGTCGCTATTTGCAGACACCGATGCATGACCTGCCGACTGGCCTGATGGCGCCAGAGCGCGCGATGGGCGAAGCAAGACCCGTTGTGTCAGTGCCGCCTGGTCCACGGGGACCAGGGTCACGCCCGCGAATGGCTCGGCACCGCGCACGCCGCCGGCCTGCAGGTGCGCCAGGATGGTGGCCTGGTCGCCGCCGACGACGAGCATGCCGGAGTCCAGGGCCTGGACCTGTGCGTCTATGGGGGCGGTGGCCGGGCCTGGGGCGCTGTTGCAGGTGCGCTTGCGGGAAGTGGGTTTGTTCAGGACGGTAAGTGGCTCGCCGACCTTAACCCATTACAACTACCAATCGAACAAATTTGGATGGGCTCGCGGCGTTGCTCTTTAAATTTGAGACCGCCGGGTCATTCCGCTGACGCCGGCGTACCATATTTCAGGATGCAGGAGGGCTCTTTCTCCATTCGGATTTATAAGACTCCTTCAGCCACAAATTTATATCTTCCCCTCCTTTGACTACATACTCCATAAAAGACATCGTGTTTCCAAGGTCGCCATTCCAGCCGAGAAGGAATAGTATGAATTTGTTGGTGTAAACACTGCCCATGGGCATGATTTTTCGTACTTCGTCAATATGATGATTGTATAGATCAAGGTAATCGCTGCAGCTACCCCCTTCTTGGGATATATCTCTTCCAAGGGCCGCCCCCAGAATCTCTATGGTATTCGTATTGGTCATGATGTTTTCTTGAAAATCAGCTGGGCCTTGAAATAATATTTACATTTTTGGGTAGATTTTTCAGGTCGTCGATATCAATAGAGTCCGATAATTCAATTTCAAAGATTCCATACCCCAGTTTTTCCCTGGATTTTCCGAATGATATGTCTCTTATTGCTGCCTGTGCCCAATCATCCTTCGTGCCATTGTGATTGATTTTTCGATGTCTGTCGAATTCCTTTCGGAAATTTTCAAGATTGCTTCCGGCTAGATTTCCTGGCAATCCAGTTGGAGGTCCCCCTCTTTCTTGTGTGTAGTAAAGGATTATTTTTCTCAACATCGCTTCTGTCACTCCGTGATCATCAATCTTGATATACTCTTTTGATTCCATTTGTGCCGTTTTGCTAATATTTAGGCGAGGGCCATATTTCGTATCTTCTATGTTTGCAAAACTAACATACTCGCCCTCCACGAGCAAAGCAATGTCGTCTTCATAGGGGTTGTCTTTTGACATCCGGACCTTGAGGTCTTCTTCTTTGAACGGGATTGGCCGAGGATTTGTCTCTGTTCCCAGCGGACCTTTCTCCGGTGCTGCACCTGCGTTGTCCACTCCCGCCCCGCGGCTCATCTGGATGGGAAAGTATGGGGCGGAAGGTGCGCTGCCATTGGCCCGCTCAAGACCGTTCTGCGGCGGGGCCGAGGCTGAGCGCTCCAACTGCGCAATGCCAAACGCCAAATCCACCAGGTCCTGCCCATCAAAAGCCTGCGGATTGCCCGTCAGCTTGCCGAGCACGTCCTTCAGCGATGCGCGCACCCGCGCCAGCCAGCCCTGCACCGAGTTGTTCGGCATCAGTGCGGTAGGCTGCACGCCCAACTCCATCGCCACCTGCACGGCATAGGGGAAGAGCTCTTCGCTGCTGTAGCTGGTCTCATCCGCTCGGGCCGGCTGCGAAGCCTGCACGCGCGCCATGGCCTCGTCGTGGACCCGCCGCTCCAGGCTCCCCTCGGGCCTGATCGCCCAGCTGCCAATCACCTCGTGCAGTTGCCTCCACCTCGCTTTGCCCAGCACCGCCTTGCCATGCTTGTGCACCAGCTCGTGCGCGGCCACAGCCATCTCCTGGCCGGCTTCGATGTGGTCGGCGATCAGGAAGACGGTGTCGGTGTTGGGGTCGAAGAACCCCTGGGCCAAGCTGGTGTCCGGCGAGCCCATGTCCACCTCGCCGACCATTGGCTCCCGGTGCGCCTGGATGTCGGCCGAGGTGGCCACCACCACGCGGCCACGACCCTCTGCGAGCAGGCCCATGCTGTTGGTGAGCTTGGCCACGGCAGCGCGCACGGACTGCACGGTGGCGGGCTGGGAGGGCAGACCCATGGCCCGTGAGGGGCGGTCTGGCGAAGGGGGTGCGCTGCGGCTGAACTGTTGGCCCGTGGCGGCGGGGCCGGCCGAGGCTTGGGCGTGTGGTGACTGCTGCAGTAGCTGCCGCGCCTTGTGTACCTGGTCGAGCCCGACGACCACGCCTCCCTCGCGCCGCAGCACGCGGTCCACGCCGCCTTGGCGCAGGCGCTCCTGCAACTGTGTGGGGTCACCTCGGACCATCAGCGTGCCATCGCGCTGCATCTCCATGACTGGCACGGGCTGAAACGCTCCAGCATTCGCCTGCGATCCATGACCTGTGCGAGGTGCATCGGCGCCCACCGCGCTGAGGCCCGCTGTGAAGTCGCCAGCCGTTGGTTTTCGAGCAGTAGCGGGCGCAAGCTGTGCGGCAGCTCTGGTCCCTGGCAAGGTGACCATTGCCGATGCGCGCTGAGACCCACGGCCTGCCTGCGGGTCAGCCGGTGCAGCGAGTGGGCGGCTGAGCACCTGTTGCGCCAGTACCGCCTGGTCCACGGGCACCAGCGTCACGCCCGCAAACGGCTCGGCACCGCGCACGCCGCCTGCCTGCAGGTGCGCCAGGATGGTGGCCTGATCGCCGCCGACGACGAGCATGCCGGAGTCCAAGGCCTGGGCCTGTGCGTCTATGGGGTCGGGGCAGCCTGCTACGTCACTGGATCGTCTGTCGCGGCTGTAGAAGATCCGTTGCAGAGGGCGATCACTTCCGAGTCGATCTCTTTGTTCAGCAATTCCAGCCAGCGTGCCGCGACCGTGTTTGAACTCGCCGTTTCGAAGTGGCGCCACAAGGGCTGAAACAGGCCTGCAAACGGTGTCAAACCGGTCCCAAAAAGCGGATTACGTAGGCATCAAGTGACCTTGCGCTCGACATCAGGCTGTGCCGGTCTGGCGAATTGGGTTTTGCAGACCATCCTTATAGCTTTCGCAGAAAATTATCTCACCCTTCCTGGTAACTATCTCTCAACCAATCATCAATATTTTCATTCTCTTTAACAACATCACATATAAATAATTTTGCATTCCGAAGCCCCCCCTTCCCAAGAAGATGCATTACGTACATCGCTGCATACACATCAGCTCTTTTTCGAACAAGCTCGCGCAAATCCTCGATATGCAGATTGTACACATCCATGTAATCACGACAGCTCCCTACCTCCTGGGAAACGTCTCTCCCAAGATAAGACTTCAGCATCTCCAAACCTTCTTCATCCAACCCCGTCATGGTAACTCCTTTAAAAATCAATACCGCCTTGCAATAACATTTATTTCTTTGGGCACATTCTTAAAATCACCGACATTGACAAAACCCAGCAACTCTATTTCAAAAACCCCATACCCCAGTTTCTGCATGGCTTTACCGAACGATATGTCCCTTATTGCGGACTGCGCCCAATCATCCATTGTGCCATTGTGATCTCTTGCGCGATGTTTGTCGAACTCTTTTCGGAAATTTTTGCGATTATCATCAGTCAAATTCCCCGGAAATCCAACCGGAGGGGCGCCCTTCGTTTCAATGTGATAAGAAATCACTGCCTTCAGCATCGCCTCTGTCACTCCATGGGCGTCGATTACTATGTGCTCTCCTGATTTCTTTTTTCCATTTTTTCCAATAAATAGGATGGGATCGCCATCCTTTATTTCGATGCCGGAAAAAACAACAAGCTCTCCGTCCACGAGCATCGTAATGGCGTTACTTGGGTCGTTGTCCGTAGTTAACCTTGAAGTCTGTGAGCGGAACCGGACGCGGATGGCCCTCCGAACCCAGCGGGCCTTTCTCCTTCGCCGTCCCCGCACCGTCGTTGCCTGTATCGCGGCTCATCTGGATGGGAAGAGAGGGGGCGGAAGGTGCGCTGCCATTGGGCCGCTCAAGACCGTTCTGCGGCAGGGCCGAGGCTGAGCGCTCCAACTCCGCAATGCCAAACGCCAAGTCCACCAAATCCTGCCCATCAAAAGCCTGTGGATTGCCTGTCAACTTGCCGAGCACGTCCTTCAGCGATGCGCGCACCCGCGCCAGCCAGCCCTGCACCGAGTTGTTCGGCATCAGCGCCGTAGGCTGCACGCCCAACTCCATCGCCACCTGCACGGCATAGGGGAAGAGCTCTTCGCTGCTGTAGCTGGTCTCATCTGCTCCGGCCGGCCGCGAAGCCTGCACGCGCGCTGCGGCCTCGTCGTGGACCCGCCGCTCCAGGCTCCCCTCGGGCCTGTTCGCCCAGCTGCCAATCACCTCGTGCAGTTGCCTCCACCTCGCTTTGCCCAGCACCGCCTTGCCATGCTTGTGCACCAGCTCGTGCGCGGCCACAGCCATCTCCTGGCCGGCTTCTATGTGGTCGGCGATCAGGAAGACGGTGTCGGTGTTGGGGTCGAAGAACCCCTGAGCCAGACCTGTGTCTTGCGAGCCCATGTCCACCTCGCCGACCAGGGGCTCCCAGTGCGCCTGGATGTCGGCTGAGGTGGCCACGACCACACGGCCGAGGCCGTTGGCCAGCAGGCCCATGCTGATGGTGAGCTTGGCCACGGCAGCGCGCACGTACTGCACGGTGGCGGGCTTGGAGGGCAGGCCCCTGGCCTGTGAAGCTTGATCTGGTGGGCTGCGGCTGAATTGCTGGCCCGATAGGGAGGGCCGGGAGGGGCCTGCCCAGGCTGGGGCGCTTGGCGGCTGCTGCAGCAGGAACTGCCGCGCTTTGCCCACTTGGTCAAGCCCGACGAGCACGCCGCCCTTGCGCCGCAGCACGCGGTCCACGCCGCCTTGGCGCAGGCGCTCCTGCAACTGTGTGGGATCGCCTCGGACCATCAGCGTGCCGTCGAGCTGCGTCTCCATGCTCGCTGCGCTTGGGGAGGTCGGTGCTGGACCGCCTTCGGCAACCCGGCGCCCTTGGGTCAGCGAGAAGCCTTTGCCGCCCGTATGTACGCCCTGCTGGTGCAGCGTGCGCCCGGCATCGGGCAGCGCATCACGAAGGATGCCCGCGGCCAGTGCATCGCGCACAGGCTTGGACCCTATGTCGCCCGCGTCGCCTACCGCGAAAACGCTGCCCGAGCCTGACTGGCGCATGAAGCGGCGCACGGTGGCCGCCAGGTAGGGATAATTGCGCGTGAGGATGCTGGCTGGGGCCTCGGAGATCGCGCGCACCTTGCCATCTGCGCCGGTGCCGATGAGCGTGATCCAGCCTGGCCGCTGCATGGACTTGCCTACGATGGCCAAGTCGTCCGATCCTGCGATCCTCTCGCCCAATACCGCCATGGGCTTGCTGGCCTTGAGCAGCCTGTCCTCGCCGAAGTCTTGGTAGCGCACCATGTTGGCAGGTTCACTGCCCTGGTTCGCAGCGTCGATCACGGCGTACTTGTTGCTGTTGATGACAACGTGGGCCAGCAGGCCCGGCACATGCGCGGCGAGGGTCTTGGTCAGTTCCAGGTCCGGCCCGCTGGGCGTGGGGTTGCCAGATGGATGGTTGTGCAGCACATAGTAACCATCAGCCCCAGTGCGCTGCATGTTGTCTCGGAACTCTTGATAGTACTCAGGATGGGTCATCCCGGCCGGCACCATGGGCGTCTCGCCCGGCAGCCGCGCGCTGACGCCAGTGGCATGCACCACCTGGCCATCCTTCATGAAAAAGACCCGGAACGTCTCGAACCGGGGGTCGCGATACACCTGGGCCAGTTCGGCCAGGCGCGCGGGGCTGTCTACTTGCTGCCCGACGAGAGATTGACTGCCGGTACGCTCAATTCGCTTGGCGATTCCAAGTCCCACGAGAGTGGCGGTTCGAGGCGGTATGGCATCACCCGCCCCCCGCAAGCTGTCAGCGGTGGAAGCACTGGATCGACCAGTTGTTGGTCCTCGGCCATCGTCAGGCTGTGTAGGTTCTTGAGCGCGTCCATTGGCATCACTGTAGCCGCTGCGGTAGCTCTCTGCAACGAAGTCGCCTTGGCTTGGTGCAGGATTGTGAGGTTGCGCAGGCTGCAGGCCGCCCAGCAACTGCCGCGCCTTGCCCACTTGATCGAGCCCGACAACCACGCCGCCTTTGCGCCGCAGCACGCGGTCCACGCCGCCTTGTCGCAGGCGCTCCTGCAACTGTGCGGGGTCTCCTTTGACCATCAGCGTGCCGTCGCGCTGCATCTGCATGCGCATGGAGTGGATCTGCGTGCCATCATTCTTGTCATCAGTTTGAAGGCCGGCCGATGGATCTTGCGCGCTGCGGGTGCTGAACCGTGTCTGCCCGGTGTGCGAAGCTTCCGCGCCAACTGCCCCCGCCTGGTCGATGGCGCGCATCACGAAGCGCTCGGCCTCGTTGTAGCTCATCGCTCGGATCGAAGCGGCCAGCCGCCCCATGCCCATGCGGTCCGCCACGCTGGCCAGCCAGTTGGCCAGCGTTCGGATGCGCATGCCCAGACGGGTGCCCGCCAGCTTCTGGGCACGAAGCTCTTCGGCCACTACGGCCAAACCCTCTTCGATGGCAAGGGCCTCGTATTGGGCTGTCAGCTCAGTTCCGGTGAAGCCCCTCTCACGCAACACGCGCAGTTGATGCGGAGCATCCGGCGCTTTCGCCTTTCATTCAATCGCGTATTGCTGCACCCGTCTGTCGCGCTTTGCCAAGTCCAGCATGGACTGCACATAATCGCGGCTCGGCAATACATTGCGCACTCCCAAATGGAACATTTCATGGAAAAGCGTCTCGGCCACCGCGTCGGCGTTCTGGTGAGCCGAAGCGACGATCACGATCCGGCCCTCTTCTGGCAGCGCCGCGCCCATTACACCCTCCGGCGCCCCGACCCAAGCCTCTTCGCTCCGCCCCACGACGTCGACTGGTGGCGGGTTGCGGAGCCCCGACAAGGCCTGCTGCACAAGCTCCTGCACCTGTTCAAGAGATAGCCCTGGTGCGTGGTTACCGCTGTGCGTACTGAATTTGGATGTGGCATTGCGGGGTGAAGGCTTGGAGATGCTGGCAACTGGCACCTCTACGTTGACCGTCAACAACCTGCGAAGTACACTGGCCACGTCTCCTGAAGTTGCCTTGCTGGATCGCTCCACACCGTCCACGGTGTCGGCCCCGGAATTACCGGACTTCAGGAGGCTTTCTTTTGTGATTGCACTGTGCAGGTACATGCGCTGGCTGTTCGGCGTTGTACGAACCAGCACGGTGACTATGTTCTCCACCCCTGCAATGCTCACCGGCGCGCTGATGAAGTGGCCCGTGGTGTCGCGACTGTGCTGTGCGCTCAGTACGAGAGCACCATGCTCCACCACCTGTCTTGCTGCGGCGAACGCCACCGCCTTGTAAGGATTCATGCGGTGTGCCATTGAGTCGCGCACCGACCGTTCGTCCAGCACCACCTGACCAATTTCTCTGTTCGTGGCTTTGTTGCCGAAGCCTTGGAACAGTCTCACCGCCCAGTCGCGCAGGAGCGGATACCCGTGAGGCGCTTCGTTGCCTTTGAGCACAGCCGCAGGTGCTCCTTGCAGTATGCGCGCCTGTTCCTGAATTCTGGATTCGCGTTGAGCATCGTCACTTGATGATGCAACTGAGGTGGCTGAGGGCGATTCGAAGGCGACCGAACTGGCGTGGAGGGCATTGATGGGTGGCGATCCTGCAGTGTCTGCGCCTTCGCTTATCTGCGCAGGGTGGGGTTGGGGTGCACCCAGCAACTGCCGTGCCTTGTCTACTTGGTCGAGCCCGACGAGTACGCCGCCCTTACGCCGCAGCACGCGGTCTACCCCGCCTTGGCGCAGGCGCTCCTGCAACTGTGCAGGGTCGCCTTTGACCATCAGCGTGCCATCGCGCTGCATCTCCATGACTGGCACGGGCTGAAGCGCTCCAGCATTCGCCTGCGATCCATGACCTGTGCGAGGTGCATCGGCGCCCACCGCGCTGAGGCCCGCTGTGAAGTCGCCAGCCGTTGGCGTTCGGGCAGTAGCGGGCGCAAGCTGTGCGGCAGTTCTGGTCCCTGGCAAGGTGGCCGTTGCCGATGCGGGCTGAGACCCACGATCCGCCTGCGTGCCAGCCGGTGCCGCGAGTGGGCGGCTGAGCACCCGTTGCGCCAGTGCCGCCTGGTCCACGGGCACCAGCGTCACGCCCGCAAAAGGTTCGGCACCGCGCACGCCGCCTGCCTGCAGGTACGCGAGGATGGTGGCCTGGTCGCCGCCGATCACGAGCATGCCGGAGTCGAGGGCCTGGACCTGGGCGTCCATGGGGGCGGGGGACTGGGGCTGGACTTGTGCCGCTGCGGTATGGCGGGCTGTGCCGTACTGGGTAGTTGTGGGTGCTGCTTCTGCAGCGCTGGCATCCACTTCGGCATTCAGCGTGGACGCTGTTGGGGCCGGAGCTGGGGTGCCGGGTGCCTGGGGGACTCTCTCCGCCTGGCTCGCATCGCTGTTGACCTGTCCTTGCGGCAAGGCGTTGGCGCCTTGTTGGGTGCCGCTGCGGTTGCCGTCAGTCGATGCCGGCAAGGGCGTCGCGGGGGTGGCCGATGGAGCGGCAGGTCCTGATGGCCTAGTGCTGTCTGTGTCGGGAGAGTCTCGGCTTTCCCTGGCGGTAGCTACCTACGTCAAACTATTGGGTGACATTGAGCGCGGACTCGTCTTGGTAGCCCGTTGCTGACGACGTAGGGACCGGTGACGGCACCGGCATGAGGCATGCTTGAGTTGCCGGTGCCGTGCGCACCTTATGACCCTGCGTTGCCGGCGGGTCGCTTCGTAGGAACCTTCAGGGGGCTGAGGGCGCTCGACGTTCAGCCATGCGAAATCAAGATTTGCAAGGATTAAGTTTTTACTGTTTTGTGCCGCCTGTAGAAGTCATGCCAAATTTCTCGGACATCCCCCAATTCCATCTCAAATATGCCAGCCACAATTAGCATGCAGTCGGAGGTTGTCCAACCATCAACTTTTAGTCTCGCGAATACCTCATGGCTGCTTGCGCCAGAATTTTTCATCTCTATGTAAGGCCTCATTTTTTCGGATGTGGAATTATTCATTTTTCAAACGCTCCATTTTGCGCAATGTTGGCACATGCTTGCTGAATCCATAGCCTCTAATGAAGACGGATTCCCCTTCTGAAAAACCACGCTTAGCCAATAGCCTTGCGAGACGAGTATTCCTAATATCTGCTCCAAACAGTTCCAGATGGCTAACTCCAAGAGTCTGACCTAGTGATCGTGCTTGGTTTGAAAAATTCATTATAGCGCCACTCTCATCGCTGATCAAATCCCAAATGCCTGCTCTAAAGATTCCTCTATCTAATTTGAAAACGTATATCACTGATTTTTCAGTGGATGGGTCTTCGAAAATTACCTGTTCACCTTGAAGAAAATCTCTGCGTTGTTTTGCATTCATTCCAAATTTATGGAGTTCTATTAAGGTGCGCCGGGAAGGTCGAGCAAGGAGTTGTGATCCTGGTCGTTTGGGCATGCTCACCGTCTCAATTTTTGTATGCCTCGATATTTTTTGAATGATTTTCCTTTCCTTTTGACTGCCGTAGCGCGCTCCCGCTGCGCAATGCCAAACGCCAAATCCACCAGGTCCTGCCCATCAAAAGCCTGCGGATTCCCGGTCAGCTTGCCGAGCACGGTCTGCAGCGATGCCCGCACCCGCGCCAGCCAACCCTGCACCGAGTTGGCCGGCATCAGCGCCGTAGGCTGCTCGCCCAGCTCCATCGCAACCTGCACGGCATAGGGGAAGAGTTCTTCTCTGCTGTAGCTGGTCTCATCCGCTCCGGCCGGCCGCGAACCCTGCACGCGCGCTGCGGCCTCGTCGTAGACCCGCCGCTCCAGGCTCCCCTCAGGCCTGTTCGCCCAACTGCCGATCACTTCGTGCAGTTGCCTCCACCTCGCTTCGCCCAGCACTGCCTTGCCATGCTTGTGCACCAGTTCGTGCGCGGCCACTGCCATCTCCTGGCCGGCTTCGATGTGGTCGGCGATGATGAAGACGGTGTCGGTGTTGGGGTCGAAGAACCCCTGGGCCAGACCGGTGTCTTGCGAGCCCATGTCGACTTCGCCGATCAGGGGCTCCCAATGCGCCTTGATGTCCTCTGAGGTGGCAACCACCAAGCGGCCGCGACCCTCGGCGAGCAGGCCCATGCTGTTGGTGAGCCTGGTCACTGCGGCGCGCACGGACTGCTCGGTGGCGGGCTTGGCGGGCAAGCCTCTGGACCGCGAGGTGCGGTCAGGCGAAGGCGGTGCGCTGCGGCTGAACTGCTGGCCCGACAGGGAGGGGCGGGAGGGCAGGGAGGGGCCTGCCCAGGCTGGGGCGCTTGGCGGCTGCCGCAGCAACTGCCGCGCCTTGTGTACCTGGTCAAGCCCGACGACCACGCCGCCTTTGCGCCGCAGCACGCGGTCCACGCCGCCTTGGCGCAGGCGCTCCTGCAGCTGTGTGGGATCGCCTCGGACCATCAGCGTGCCGTCGCGCTGGATTTGCATCTGCACTGAGTCGGTTGGCTGCGCGAAAAAAGTTGCAGCACCGGCTTGCGGAGCTTGTGCGCGGCGGGTGCTGAACCGTGCCCGGCCAGAGTTCTCCATCTCGCCGCTTGCCGCTCCCGCGTGGTCGATGGCGCGGATCACAAAGCGCTCGGCCTCGCTGTAGGTCATCGCCCGGATGGCATCTGCCAGGCGGTTCATGCCCATGCGGTCGGCAACGCTGGCCAGCCAACCCGCAAGCACTCGCACCTGCTCTCCGAGACGCAAGCCTGCCTGCATGCGCCCGCGCAGTTCCTCGGCCACCACGGCCAGGCCTTCCTCGATGGCCAGGGCTTCGTACTGCGCTGTCAGCTCGCTGCCGGCGAACCCGGCATCGCGCAGGGCTTGTAGCTGCATCGCCGCTTCAGGAGCGTCCTTCTTCCAGTCCATCGCGTACTGGTGCACTCTGGCGTCGCGCTTTGCCAGATCGAGCATGGCCTGCACATAATCACGCCGGGGCAAGATGTTGCGCAGCCCCGCATGGAACAGCTCATGAAAAACCGTCTCTCGAACCTGTATGACCTGCCGATGATTCTCGACGACGATGGCAAGCCGATTCCCCGTCCATACACCCATTGCACCTTCCGGCGCGACTATCCCCAGGTCAGCGGCCCGCAGCACGACATCGACTGGTGGCGGGTTCCGGAGGCCCGACAAAGCCTGCTGCACAAGTTGCTGCACCTGTTCAAGCGATAGGCCTGGGCCCTGGTCATTGCTGCGTGTGCTGAACCGAGGCGTCGCATCACCGGCAGCGTCCCCACGCGCATTGCGCCGCTCTATCTCCTGGGCTAAACTGAACAGGTCCCCAGCGGAGTGGTTCACGGCGCGAGCCGGGAGCTGCACCCCATAGAGGGTTGTTCTAGGGTCGGTCTTTCGTGGATCGGCTATCTCGCCAACCCACTCCCCCCGCTGGGGATCTTTTGTGTTCAATTCCAGCCCGTCCTCGCGGGCTGCAGCTTCCAACCACTGGGCGCTGGGCACATGCTCGTTGAGTTCCACCGCCTCCACTGTGTACAGTGTGTTGGCCCGTCCTTCTTGCCCCGTTTCCTTAACGGTCAGCTTGACCAGCTTTGAGCGTCCATTCACCTGCATGTGTGCGAAGAAGCGGTGAACTGCCCGAATGTTCACGTCGTCACTTCGGTCCTGCTTGCTCCAACCCAGGATTGCATGCTCAAACAAGCTGTCCGCATTGGCTACGGCCATGGCATGCGTAGCGGGTGTCTCGGACTTGGCCACCGCCTTGCCGCTGAGCATCTTGTCGAGTGAATTGCGCGATACCACTGCCTTGAGGCCAGTGGACTCGTTGGTTAGCTCTTTGCCCTGAAATTGCTTAACCGCCTCGCGTGCTTCGCTGAAGGTTGATGCTTCGCGCACCTTCGGCACACGGGTTCGGCTGAACAACAAGGCAGTGCGTTGGGCCGTTCCATGCACAAGGTCAGTTGCGGCACCAGAAGTATCGTCGCGTGTGGAGCGTTCCCGCTGCGCAATGCCAAACGCCAAATCCACCAGGTCCTGCCCATCGAAAGCCTGCGGATTCCCGGTCAGCTTGCCCAGCAAGGCCTGCAGCGATGCCCGCACCCGCGCCAACCAGCCCTGCACCGAGTTGGCTGGCATGAGCGCCGTAGGTTGCACGCCCAGCTCCATCGCCACCTGCACGGCGTAGGGAAACAGTTCTTCGCTGCTGTAGGTGCCCGGCTCTGCACTGTCTGGACGCGAAGCTTGCACGCGTGCCATGGCTTCGTCGTAGACCCGGCGCTCCAGGCTCCCTTTGGGCCTGTTCGCCCAACTGCCGATCACCTCGTGCAGTTGCTTCCATCCTTGTTCTCCCAGCACCGCCTTGCCATGCTTGTGCACCAGCTCATGCGCGGCCACGGCCATCTCCTGGCCGGCTTCGATGTGATCGGCGATGAGGAAGACGGTCTTGCTGTTGGGGTCGTAGAAACCTTGTGCCAAGCCCGAAACCGGCGACCCCAGATCGACTTCGCCGACCAGAGGCTCCCAGTGCGCCTGGATATCTGCTGAGGTGGCCACCACCACGCGGCCACGACCCTCTGCCAGCAGGCCCATGCTGTTCGTGAGCTTGGCCACGGCAGCCTTTACGGACTGCACGGTGGCGGGCTGGGAGGGCAGGCCCTGGCTGGTGTGGGCGCCTGGACGCGCGCCAGGGCCTTCGCCTTGTGCGCGGCGGTAGCCAGCCAAGTGCTTTTCCGATAAAATCCGTCGCGTTCCCGGCTTGTTTTGGACCGCCGTACTGGGCAATCGGAGCCCAGCCTGCGCCAAGATGGTCGGGAACTTTTTTTGGTCGACATACCGCGCCAGTCCGTCCCTCAACCAGCGGCCATAGGGCGGCGGCCCGTCGTCCTTGTCGTATGCGTTGACCAGTAAATGCAGTCGCAGCGCCGCGGAGCCGATTTCCGCGTCAGGCTCTACGACCATGAGTACATGCGAACCTTGCACTGTCTCTGGGGCGACCACCACCAGCCTTCCTGCAACGGTATCCGAATCAAAAACCGCAGCTGGGCTTTCCAGCCATTGCGGTACCTTCATCCACTCAGCAGCAGTCATGTGGGGATGCTTGAACTGTCCTTGCAAGACTTTGCTTTCCTGCAAGTACAGTGGTGTTGCCGCGTATCCAAGCAAACCCAGCATGTCAGACGAGTCCAGAACAGTGACGCCGATTCTGTTTGCTGGCGCTCCCGCAAACAATGCATCGATTCGGGCCTCGTAGGCAGTTTTGGTCGCTGCAGTTCGAGAGAACTGCAACGTACCTGCACCGGCTGCACCCGATCCCTGCGACTGGTGTGCGGATGTGGTGTTGAACCGGGCTTGGCTGTTGCCTTGGGCATCGCCATCCTTGCGCCCCGCATGCTCGATTGCCCGCATCACAAAGCGCTCGGCCTCGTTGTAGGTCATGGCTCTTATGGCCCGCGCCAGCTTGGCCATGCCTGCCTTGTCAGCCACGGTGGCCAACCATTGCGCCAGTGCTCGGATGCGCGATGGCTTCCAGCGCGTTCCCATGCTCAAATCGACATTCAGCTCCTCGGATATCCGTGCCAAGCCTTCCTCAATGGCCATCGCCTCCAACTGCCCTTGCAGTTCACTGCCTGTGTATCCAAGGCGCGCCAGTTGCTCACGCTGTTGCGGCACGATGCCAGTGCGCTTCCACTCATTGGCATACTGCTGAACCCGCGTGTCGCTTGCCGCCAGGTCCAGCATGGTCTGCACGTACTGCGCGCGTGGCACCAGAAAGCGCACACCCCGATGGAGCAGTTCATGGAAAACGACCAGCCGCACGTCCAGGTCCGAGCCCACGCCCGACTGGAACACATAGATATCCCCACTCCCGAGGGTAATGCCCGATGCCATTACTTCCGCAGGCACGACGAGTTCGATATCTCCGGGGCTGCCCACGGCCTTGACTGGTGGCGCACCAGCAACCCCCGCAAGAGTCTCCTGGATCACCTGGTCGATGCGTTCAAGCGAAAGCTCCGCCTTGGGGAGCGTTGAACGGGTGCTGTAGCGGCTGGCAGGCGAAGGTCCATCTTCGGCTTTGCTTGCTGATGCGTTGCGGCTGAACTGCTGGCCCGACAGGGGGGAGGGCAGAGAGTGGTCCGCCGAGGCCGAGGTGCGTGGCGGCGGCTGCTGCAGCAACTGCCGCGCCTTGCCCACTTGGTCGAGCCCGACAACCACGCCGCCCTCGCGCCGCAGCACGCGCTCCACGCCGCCTTGGCGCAGGTGCTCCTGCAGCTGTACGGGGTCGCCCTTGACCATCAGCGTGCCGTCGCGCTGCGTGTGCATGCTCACGGCGCTTGGGGCGCTCGACCCAGGTTCGCCCTCGGCGACCCGGCGCCCCCGGGTCAGCGAGAAGCCTGTGCCGCCCGTATGCACGCCCTGCTGGTGCAGTGTGCGCCCTGCATCGGGCAGCGCGTCATGCAGGATGCCGGCGGCCAGTGCATCGCGCACAGGCTTGGACCCTATGTCGCCCGCGTCGCCTACCGCGAAAACGCTGCCCGAGCCTGACTGGCGCATGAAGCGGCGCACGGTGGCCGCGAGGTAGGGATAGTTGCGCGTGAGGATGCTGGCTGGGGCCTCGGAGATCGCGCGCACCTTGCCATCCGCGCCGGTGCCGATGAGCGTGATCCAGCCTGGCCGCTGCATGGACTTGCCCACGATGGCAAGGTCGTCTGGCCCAGCCATCTTTTCGCCCAATACCGCCATGGGCTTGCTGGCCTTGAGCAGCCTGTCCTCGCCGAAGTCTTGGTAGCGCACCATGTCGGCAGGTTCTCTGCCTTGGTTCGCAGCGTCGATCACGGCGTATTTGTTGCTGTTGATGACAACGTGAGCCACGAGACCCGGGACATGCGCCCCCAGCATGCGTGTGAGTCCAACGTCCTCAGGGCTGGGCGTGGGATTGCCCGACGGATGGTTGTGCAGCAGGTAGTAAGAGTCCGCCCCAGTCTTCTGCTTGATGTCGCGCATCTGGTTCACATACTCTTGCTCGCTGACGCCAGCAGGAGCCATGGGCGCTGTGCCAGGCATGCGGGAACTAACGCCGGTGGCATGCACCACCACGCCGTCCTTGACAAAGAAAACCCGGAACGTCTCGAACCGGGGATCGCGATACACCTGGGCCAGCTCGGCCAGGCGTTGCGGGCTGTCTACTTGCTCGCCAAGGAGGGATTGGCTGCCGGAGCGTTCGATTCGCTCGGCGATTCCAAGTCCCACGAGAGCGGCGGTCCTACGTGGTAGGGATGTTCTTCCATCCCGCCGCAGAATCCCCTGGCTGCTCCCTTGGTCGTCGGCTGGCTCCATTCGCCCGGCAAATCCGACTCCCACGAGAGAGGCGGTCCGATGCGGTAAGGGTGCTCCACCACCCCGCCGCAAAGCACCATCGCCGGCCGCTCGGGCGTCGCCTTGAGTGGGTCCGAGTCCATCGTCGGGCTGGGTTGGTTCTTGAACGCGTCCATTGACACTACTGTAGCCGCTGCGGTAGCTCTCTGCAACGAGCTTGCCTTGGCTGGGTGCAGGATTGTGAGGTTGCGCGGGCTGCAGGCCGCCCAGCAACTGCCGCGCCTTGTCCACCTGATCGAGCCCGACAACCACGCCGCCTTTGCGCCGCAGCACGCGGTCCACGCCGCCTTGTCGCAGGCGCTCCTGCAACTGTGCGGGGTCGCCTTTGACCATCAGCGTGCCGTCGCGCTGCATCTGCATGACTGGCGCAGGCTGAAATGCTCCCCCATTCGCCGGTGAGCCATGCTCTGTGCGTGAGGCGCCGGCGCCCACATCGCTGGAGCCCTCCTTGGAGCTGCCAGCCGTTGGCGCTCCACCTCGAGGGTCTGCGGGCGCGAACCGCGAGGCGGCTCTGGCCTGTGGCAGGGTGGCCGTTGCCGATGCGCGCTGAGACCCGCTCCCCACCTGCGGGCCAGCCGTGACGGCGAGTGGGCGGCTGAGCACCCGTTGCGCCAGTGCCGCCTGGTCGACGGGCACCACGGTCACGCCCGCGAATGGCTCGGCACCGCGCACGCCGCCTGCTTGCAGGTGCGCCAGGATGGTGGCCTGATCGCCGCCGATGACGAGCATGCCGGAGTCAAGGGCCTGGACCTGTGCGTCTATGGGGGCGGAGGCCGGGGGCTGGACCTGTGCCGTTGCCGTGTGGTGGGCCGAGCCGTGCTGGGTAGTGGCTGGCGCTATGTCTGTGGCTGCGGCGCTGGCATCGGCTTCAGCGTTCGCAGCGGAAGGCGTTGGGGCCGGAGCTGGGGTGCCGGGTGCATTGGTTGCGGGATCGGCGGCGCTTGCCTGGGTGGCTGTCTCTGCCTGATCTGCGTCGCTGTTGACCTGTCCGTGCGGCAAGGCGTTGGCGCCTTGCTGTGTGCCGCTGCTGTTGCCGTCCGTCGATGCCGGCATGGGCATCGTGGGCGTGGCCGATGGGGCGGCAGGGCTTGGTGTGGTCGCCGCGCCGGTTGCAGCATCCTGTGCCGGCAGGGCCTCGGCCTGGCGCAGTATCTCGGCTTCGGCTCGGGCTTTCTTGTCGGCGGCGGCTACGTCCGACCATTGGGTGGTGTTGGGCACGGGCTCGCCGTGGTAGCCCGTTGCTGGTGCCGTGGAGCCTGATGAGGGCGCTGGAGTGGGGGCGGTGGTGTTGCCGGTGCCTCCCTCATAGGTCCCTTCACCGGCCTGGGGTGCGTGCGGTGCGGTGGATTGGTCCTGTACGCGCGGTGCGGGCTGCGTCACACCACCTCCCAGCACGCGCCGTCCCCCGCTCATCATTGCGCCCTGCATCACGGTCTGGGTGATGGTGTCGCCCAGCTGTTGGACGTAGTCGCCCAGCGTGGCGTTCGGGTTCAGCGCCATGCCGGAGGGGGCCCATTTGTCCACGGCGAACTGGCCGGTGGTGGTGAGCACCTCGCCGGGGATTTCCTTTTTGACCAGGTTGGCCAGAAAGCCCGCCAGCGCATCCCCGTGCATGCCGGCGGTGGCCTTGCGGATGGCCCCCATGTTGCCCTTGAAGCCGAACTTCTCGCCGATCACCTCGAAGGCGGCGAATGCGCCTGCGCGCCCGGCCGCCTGCTGCGGGTCGAGCCCGCGCGACTTGCCGTCGCTGTACTCCTGCCCGAACGATTGCACCGCTATGCCGCCCATGCTGAGCAACTGCGACGGTACGAAGCTGCCCGCGACCAGCATGGGCAACTGCTGGGTGATGGAACTGACGGCACCTTCGAAGTTGCACTGCAGGTGCGTGCCGCGCTCGCCAATGGCCTGCTCCATGCCGCGCAATGAGGTGGCGCGGTCTGCGGTGCGTTGCCGGGTTGCATCGTCTGCGCCGGTCAGGTCTTCGATGGCCTGGCTCAAGCCCACCACACCCTTGCCCAGGCCCAGCCCGCCTTTGGCGACGCCGCGCACCACTGCGTTGTTGAGCAGGTTGGCGGGGCGGTCGGGGTCGAACAGGTTCTTGGTGTCGAAGTCGTAGGTGGAAGGCTGCACCGTGCCGCCAAGGGCCTTGATCTCTTGCCCCGGTGCGACGCCTGCGGCTGCGCCTTCACTGGCCGCGCGCCGCGCGAAGTCGGGGTGCTCGCCCTTGGCGATCAGTGCCTTGGTGCGGCCTTCGGCGCGGGTATCGAGCAGGGTTGCGGTGGGCGAGCGCGACAGGGCGCCTTCGTCTGCCCGCGCGAACTGCGCGGCCCTCTCACGTGCGAGTTGGCCCTGCCATCCTGGCATGGACTGCATGCGCTGGCGGTCTTCAGGGTTGGCTGCGTTCCATGCGTTGCCAAAGGCCTGGCGCACCTCGGGCCGCACCGGGGCGAAGCTGGCGCTGGGCAAGTCCGCAGGCGGTGCGGCGCGTTCCAGCACGCTGCCAACGCTGGCTGGCGTGGCCTTGCCGGCGGTGGCCTCGGGCTGGGTGGCCACCCATCGTGCGGCGGCGCCGATGCCCGGCAGCATCCAGGCCAGGGTCTTCGCACCCGACGCCAGCTGGCTCTTCACCTCATCCACGAAAGGCTTCTGCGTCGCCGGGGCCTGGCGGTACAGCAGGCTGCGCGGGTCGTCGGCGGCGCCCAGCCTGCCGTCTGGCGGGGCAGGGGGCTGGTCTGGCCTTGCGGCTTGCGGTTGCGGCGCCCCCGGCACGGGCGTGCTTGCCTGGGGCCGCGCGGGCCGGGGCCGTGCCGAGGGGGCCGGTGCTGGCCCCGGGGCGGGCACCTGCGCATCGGCCTGCGTTGGGGGCGAGAGGGGTGCAGCGGCCGGTGCCGCCAAGGCATCGCCAGCGTTGCCCTCTTCTTCCCGGCGGTAGGAGGCCAGGGCCTGGGCGTAGTCGCCATCGAAGGCCTCCAGGCGCGAGCGCAGCGAGGCTGCGGTGTCGAAAATGGAATCGACCGAGCCGCCAGGGCCCAGCGCGCGCAGCACGTCGGCGTCCACCCCGTATTCGCGGGCGGCAGCCTCCAGGGCTGCGTCAAGAGGTACTGGGCCGGGCGGCATGGAGGCGGGCGGGTCCGCAGGCCAGGCGGACCAGGGCGTGGTGCTGTCATCGAGGGTGAAAGCGCCCCAGGCCTCGTCTTGCGAGGCCAGTTCGTACAGGTTCATGGAAAGGGCTCCGCGCGGAGGTTGGTGGTACGAGACCACTCTGGCGCGCGGATCAGCCGCTGGGGAGTGCCGGCATATATGCAGCAGGGCGGGGGGCCAACCCCCACCCACCCGCCCGCCCGCCCGCCGCTACCCGGCCCTGATGTGCTCGGTGAGGAACTGCACGAAGGCCTTGCCTGCGGCGGGGAGGGCGCGGCCGGCCAGGGTCTGCACCTCCAGGTAGCGCTCGTTCATCTCGCGGTCGCGCAGGGCAATGGCCACCAGCTCCAGCGACTGCAGGCGGGTGCGCACCGAGAGTTCGCCGTAGAAGGCGATGGATTCGAGCGCGGTGGCGGCGTAGCTCACCAGCGAGTCGGCGTGGTTGCTGGTGATGGCGGTGGCGTACTGCAGGCCCTGGCGGCTGCAGCTGGTGTCCAGCAACTGGCGGATGGAGCTGACCGGCGTGGGCAGGGCCAGCGGGTAGGCCACCACCTGGCTGAGCGATAGCTGGCGCTGCGCGGCCAGCGGGTGGCGGCGCGACATGACGGCCAGCACCGGGCAGGGGTGGCGCAGCTCGAGCTTGATGCCGGGCTCGGGCAGGCCGCTCAGGGTGATGCCGATGTCGGCCTCGCCGTCGCGAATGCGGCCCGGCACGTCGCCCTGGGCGCACATCTCCAGGTGGAAGCGAATGCCCTCATACGTTTCGCCAAAGCGCGCGATCAGCGTGGGCAGCAGGTCGTAGGCAAAGCCGGCCGCGCTGGCCACGCGCACAAAGCCCTTGCGCAGGCCGCGCAGGGCGGATATGTCGCTGAGCACACGCTCGTTGTCTTGCTGCACGCGCTTGGCGTGCGCGGCCAGCAGCTCGCCTGCCGCATTGGGCACCATGCCGCGCGCCTGGCGCTCGAAGAGCAGGGTGTCCATCTCGCGCTCCAGGCGCGCCACCTGCCGGCTTACGGCCGAGGGGGCCACGTTCAGGCGCAGGGCGGCGTCTTTCACGGAGCCGGCGCGCACCACTTCGAGGAAGTAGCGGACGGCGGTCTCTTGCAGGATGTGGCTGGCCATGGGGTTTCCTGTCGGTTCAGTTATCTATCGCGCTATGCGTTGCCCGCAGCCCATGCAACTGGCGCGGCCAGAGCCAGTGCCCCCGTGCAAGGGCCGCCCCGCCGCACTGGGGGCGTCCCCCTGAGGGGGAAGGCGCGAAGCGACTCAGGGGGCATCTGGTTCAATTGCTTTTTCGGCAATCGACAATTCTAAACATTGCGCTTGTTGCATTCAATACCGCCTCCTACCATGGCTGCATGGCGTGGATGTGACGCTGACGACCAACCGACCTCTCTTTCAGGAATGCTGTTCATGAAAACACCGATGCCGCTGTCTGCTCTCCGATCCAACCCTGCGCGCGCCCACCGCCTGCACGCCATGCTGTTCGCCGGCCTGGCCAGCGTGGCCGCGCTGGCTGCGTTCAGTGCCCCCGCGAAGGCGGCCGAAACCACATTCCCCACCAAGCCCATCACGCTGGTGATCCCCTTCCCGCCGGGTGGCGCCACCGATGTGCTGGGCCGGGTGATCGCGCTGCGCATGGGCCAGGCGCTGGGCCAGCCCATCGTGATCGAGAACCGCGCGGGCGCGGGCACCATCATCGGCGCCAGCTACGTGAGCAAGGCGCCGGCGGACGGGTACACGCTGCTCATGAGCTCGGGCACCACCTTCACGGTGAACCCGGCCATCCGCAGCAACCTGCCGTACGACCCGGTCAAGGGCTTCGAGCCCATCGGCATCTCGGGCCGCACGGGGCTGATATTGCTGGCCAACCAGGAGGTGCCGGTGCAAAGCGTCAAGCAGTTCGTCGACTACGTGAAGGCAGCGCCGGGCAAGTATTCGTACGGATCGTTCGGCAGCGGCACCACGGCGCACTTCGCGGGCGAGACCATCTTGCAGGCCACGGGGCTGAAGATGGCGCACATCCCCTACAAGGGCAGCGCCCCGGCCATGACGGACCTGATGGGCGGGCAGGTGCCCTTCACCGTGGACACGGTGAGCGCCGCCATCCCGCAGCTCAAGACCGGCAAGATCAAGGCCATTGCCGTCACCACCGCCAAGCGCTCGCCGCTGCTGCCCAACGTGCCCACGCTGGCCGAGGCCGGCTACCCCGACATCAACCTGGACACCTGGCTGGTGGTGGCCGCCCCCAGGGGCCTGCCGCCCGAGGTGCGCGCCAAGCTGGAGAAGGCCCTGGCCACCACCGTGGCCGACCCCGAGACCAAGGCCAAGCTGACTGCCCAGGGCATGGAGCCGGCGTTCAGCAGCGGCGCTGCGGCCAGCGAATTGATCCAGCGCGAATTGCCCGCCATGCGCGCCGTGGCAGCCCGTTCCAACATCACTGCCGACTGATCCCCGCGCTGTGCGCGCAGCGCACGGTGCCCTGAACAACATTGCCGAGACAACATGCCAGACATCGCTTCTTCCACCGCCACCCCATCCGACCGCCCCGACACCACCAGCCGCCCCGGCGACGCGCTGGTGGAGCAATCCGCCGTGGCGCTGCGCCGGCTCATCGGGCGCAAGGAGATCTCGCCCGTGGAGCTGCTCGAGGCCTGCATCGACCGCATCGAGCGCATCAACCCCTTCGTGAACGCCGTCACCGCCACCTGCTTCGACCGCGCCCGCACCGAGGCACGCGCGGCCGAGCAGGCCGTGGTGGATGGCACTGCGCCCCTGGGCCTGCTGCACGGCCTGCCGCTGGGCGTGAAGGACCTGGAGCCCACCGAGGGCCTGCTCACCACCTGGGGCTCGGCCATCTACCGCGACCATGTGCCCACGCAGGACATCGAGCTCGTGGCGCGCCTGCGCCGGGCCGGTGCCATCGTGGCGGGCAAGACCAATGTGCCCGAGCTTGGCGCGGGCGCCAATTCGCGCAACACGGTGTGGGGCGCCACGGGCAACCCGTTCAACCCCAACCTCAATGCCGGGGGCTCCTCGGGCGGCTCGGCGGCCGCGCTGGCGTGTGACCTGCTGCCGGTGTGCACGGGGTCCGATACCGGGGGCTCTCTGCGCATCCCCGCAGCCAAGTGCGGGGTGGTGGGTTTTCGGCCATCGCCCGGCGTGGTGCCCAGCGTGCGCAAGCCGCTGGGGTGGACCCCCATCTCGGTGGTCGGCCCCATGGGCCGCACGGTGGAAGACGCCTGCCTGCAACTGGCCGCATCGGCCGGCATGCAGGCGGGCGACCCGCTGAGCTACCCGCTCGATGCGCTGAGCTTCCTCACCCCGCCCGAGGTGGACCTGGGCCGCTTGCGCGTGGCCTACACCGAAGACTTCGGCACCTGCGCGGTGGATGAGGGCATACGCGCCACCTTCCGCACCAAGATTGCGGCCATGAGGCACCTGTTCCGCAGCTGCGACGAGGTACAATTCGACCTGGGCGACACCCACCGCTGCTTCGACGTGCTGCGCGCCGAGGCCTTCGTCGCCGGCATGCAGGCCGCCTACGACCGCGACCCCGACAGCCTGGGCCCCAACACCCGCGCCAACTACGAGATGGGCAAGCGCATGAGCCTGCTCGACAGCGCCTGGGCCCAGGCCGAGCAGACGCGCATCATCCAGGCCACGCAGCGCACGTTTGCCGATTACGACCTGGTCCTGTCGCCCACCACACCCGTGTCGCCTTTCGCGTGGACACAGCTGTATGCCGATGTCATCAACGGCGAGCAGCAGGCGACCTACTACCGCTGGCTGAGCCTGACCTATGTGGTCACGCTGATGACGCACCCGGCGCTGTCGCTGCCCTGCGGCGTGGACCATGCGGGCATGCCGTTTGGCCTGCAGATCGTGGGTGGTTTTAGGCAGGACCACCAGGTGCTGGGGGCATCGCTGGCGCTGGAGCGGGCGTTTGCGGCCAAGCCCGAGCTGCGCCGGCCCCGGCCGGATCTGGCGGCGCTGCGGCGGGCGGTGCCGGATTTGCGGTCGATTGTGACCATGCCGCCGGTGCTGGGTACGGCGGCGCAGGGGGCTGCTGCGTCGGTGTCGGTGGTGTGATGCAGTCTACGCGGCAGAGCCGACTTTCGCCTTGGCGCGCAGCAGGCCCTTTTTCTGCCCGAGGGTGTAGAAGACAATGACATCCACCTCGCCCGAGGTGCCGATGGTGGGGCATCCCTCTGCTGCGCCGTAGTAGATGGGCTCCTGCTTCATCCCTGGGGGAACCGGCTGGCCTGGTTGCAAGCTCTGCTGTGAGAGCCAGTTTGTCGCCGTGGTCAGCACGGTGAAGCGGTGCCGCTCTCGGATCGGAAACTCCATGGACTGCCCCCCGCTCTCGATGCGCACGGCGGTGGTGACCAGTCCATCGGGCAGGCCTTGTGCTCCGCCCCGGATGGCATGGGGGACGATCATCTCCCAGCAGGGGCCCGAACCGGGCATCAGGTCGACGTAGGGGCCAGCCTGTAGCTGCATGCCGCTGGCGATGCCCGCGTCCCGGCTCGCCTGGAACACCCATTGGCTCAGCGGCCCCAGGTCAAGCAGCCGCCCGCCGCTTTCCGGCCCCAGGTACATCAGGTGCGGAGTTCCGTGGCCGTTGACGGCGAGCTTGTGGCCGCCGGGGTACTCGCGCAGGTAGTAGGGGCCGTCGATGTGCGCGGGCACCTGGGCTGCCTGCGGCGCAAAGGTCTGCGGCATCGTCTTTTCTGCCCAGTCCAGCACCAGCGCCGCGTCGTGCACAGGGCCCAGCCCCTGCACCGCCATGGGCGCTGCAGAGCCCTGGGGCAGGCAGATGGCCAGATCGGGGGGTGGGTTGTAGGTGGCGGGCACGCCGGGGTAGAAGCTGGTGGTCATGCGGCAGGGGGCGCTGTTCCAGCCGGCGCCTTCGCCCCAGCACTGCACGTACCCGCCTTCGAGCACGGCGCAGGCGGCTGTTCTGCCCGCGCTGATGGCCGTGGCGTCCGTGATGCCCGTGACCTGGCCGGCAGTGCCTCCGGCGAGGCCCGTGCCCAACTGCCCATTGGCATTGTTGCCCCAGCAGGACACGGTGCCGTTCACCAGCAAGGCGCAGGTATAGCCGTTGCCCACCGCCACGGCCTTGGCGGCGGCGGCAAGGCCTGTCACCTCGACCGGCGTGGTCAGCGGGCCGCTGCCTGCCGGCACGCCCAGTTCTCCATAGCGGTTGTTGCCCCAGCAGGAAACCTTGCCGCCCCATCGCAGCACGCAGGCGTGGCCATCGAAAAGCGATACCTCCAGCGCATCGCTGATGCCCGGCACGGTGCGCGGCTGGCGCGGGTCGTCAGCAGCCCCCGCAAGCCCGCTGCCGGCGCCCACGCAGACCACCTTGCCGTCCAGCCGGGCCACGCAGGTGCTGCCATGACCAGCCGCTACGTGCCGCACGTCCGACAGGCCATCCACCGCTGTTTCCGTGCCTATCTGGGTCTGCACGTGCCTGCCGAGTTGCCCCTGGCTTCCATCGCCCCAGCACGAGATGCGCGTGACAAAGCGAAAGCACGCATGCGTTGCGCCCACGGCAATGGCGTCGGCGTTGTAGTAGCGCGCGACGGTCTCGGGCACGGGTGGCCCGCCCAGTTGCTGTAGATCGTTGCTCCCCCAGCACTTGACCGATGCATTGGTCAGCAGGGCGCAGCTGAAGTCACGCCCCACCTTCACATCCTTGATCGAATAGGGGCCGAAGTCAGGGGCGGCCAGGCTGCCCCAGCAGGTGATTTTGTGGGTGTCCGCCGCCGAGCAGCCGTGGCTGGTGCCCATGCTCACAGTGGTGGCCATGGCCACCGTTGGCGCAAAGGCCGCGGACAGCAGCAGCGCTGCGGTTAGGAGCACCATTTTCTGGAGAAGCCGCGGCGCGCTGGTTGTGCTGTGCATGGTCATGGTCCTTGAAGGCGGGAAAGCGCAAACGCGCCGGGGCAAAGATGTCGGGATGGTGGACGTTGATGCTGCAGAGCGCTGTGCGCAGGGGCGTGCAACTCAGTACGCCGCCCCCACCTTGGCCCGCGTGCGCAGTTGCCCCTTGCGGCCGCCCAGGGAGTAGAGAACCGTCACACCCACCTCGTCGTCCGGGCGCACGGCCACGGGGCAGCCTTCGGCGATGTCGCTCAGCACCGTCTCCAGCTTCATACCGGCCGGCATCGCCTGGCCCGGTTGGAGGAAGCGCTGCGTGACCCAGTCCGTCTCGGTGATGAGGCGCTCGCTCGCATACTGGCCCAGGCCACGGATGGGGAACTCCATGCTCGTGCCGCTGGTGTTCTGCACCCGCACGCTGGTGGCGACCAGCCCTTTGGGTAGGCCGTTCGCGCCGCCGCGAATGGCAAAGGGCACCAGGAAGTAGCTGCACGGGCTGGGGATCCTGTCTATGAAGGCGACACCAGGCATGAGGTTGAGGTAGGGCGCGGCCTGCAACTGCATGCCGCTCTTGGTGCCTTCTTCCTGGCGCGCCTCGCTCAGCCACCGGTCGAGCGGGCCCAAGTCGAGCAGCCGGCCCTCGCTGATGGGCCCCAGGTACAGCAGGTGCGGTGTGCCGTGGGCGTTGACGCCCAGCGTGTGCCCGCCCGGGTACTGGCGCAGGTAGAACTGGGTATTGCCTGGATCGGGATCACTGGACGCCTGGGCCTGGAAGGTGCCGGGCATGGCTTTCTCAGCCCAGTCCAGCACCTGGCCTGCGTCGCTGGCCACGCCCAGGGCCTTGATGGCCAGGGGCGCGAACGAGCCAGGCGGACGGCAGATGGCGATGTCGACGATGGGCCCCCACGAAGCGGGGTGCTCCGGGTAGGTGCCGCCCAGTGTGCCGCAGATGCCGTTGCCCCAACCCGCGCCCTGGCCCCAGCACTGCACGTAGCCACCCTGCAAGGCCACGCAGGCCGCTGTCTGCCCGGCGCTGAGGGCGGTGGCGGTGGTGATGCCGGTGACCAGCCCGGTGGCGGCACCCCCCAGGGCCGTGCCCAGCTGGCCGTTGGCGTTGTTGCCCCAGCACTTCACAGTGCCGTTGACCAGCAGGGCGCAGCTGAAGCCGTTGCCCACGGTGACGGCCTTGGCCGCAGCGCCCAGGTTCGTCACCTCGACCGGGCTGCGTTGGATGTCGCCACCGGCCGGTATGCCCAACTGGCCATGGCTGTTTTGCCCCCAGCACGACACCTTGCCCCCGGCGCGCAGCACGCAGGCATGGCCGTCGAAGAGTGCAACCTCGCGTGCATCGGTGATACCGGGCACGGTGCGTGCCACGCGGGGCTCATCGAGGCCGCCGGAGAGCTCGCTGCCCAGGCCGACGCAGGCGACCTTGGCGTCCCACTGCACCACGCACGTGGCGCCCTGGCCCGCCGCGAGGTGCACGGCCTTGGACAACCCTTCCACCGCGATGGGCGCCGCCGAGCTGGCAGCACCGCCGGCACCCAATTGCCCTCGGCTGCCGTCACCCCAGCAGTAGGCCTGGGTGTCGAGCAGGGCGCAGGCATGCGTTGCGCCTACGGCCAGCTGCGTGATGCGCCACAGGCCTCCTACGCTCGGGCCGGCGGAGGATGGGGAGTTGACGCCCAGCTGCGAGAAATCGTTGTTGCCCCAGCAGCGCACGGTGCGGCCCGCCATCAGGGCGCAGCTGAAATCGCGCCCGGCCCGTACGTCGAGCACCGTGTCAGGCGCCTGGTCCTGTATGGGCAGGCTGCCCCAGCAGGTGGGCTGGTGGGTGTCGGACACCGAGCAACCGTGGCTGTGGCCCACGCTGATCGTGGTGGCCGTGGAGGTCGATGGTGTGAAGGCAGCGGGCAGGAGCAGCGCTGCGATGGCCAGTGCCTTGCGCACCAGCCGCGATGCAAGCATCGGGGTGTGTCTGACGTCCATGGTCCTCAACCTCTCAATGTGTTTTCGGCCATTCTAGGAACGCAGGGCCCGCAGCACATGTGGCCGCGATCACAGGGTCGATGTAACGAAATGCGGCAAAACAGGCCTTTGCAGGGGGCCGGCGCTGCGCCCGGTGGCGTTGCCGGCCCGCGACGGCTGGCCTTTCAGCACTCCACAAGACCTTGCGGTCTCGCCCTAAAATCCGCGACAAACACCGCTGAGCCTGGGGAGGGCACCGAGGATGAGTTACACGCTGCAACTCTGGGAAAAACCTGCCGATTGGCCGTGGCCCACGACCAAGGCGGATGCCGACGCGCAGTTCGAGCGCGTGTTCGCCACCCCGCCGCCGGGACAGAACCCCCGATTTCTGGTGTGGGGCCGGGCGCTGCAGGAGCGCTACCCCGAAGCGATGGACGTGTGGCTGGACGGCAGCGAAGACGGCGTCACCGAAGACGCCACGCTCGGCTTTGGCATCAACACCCGTACCGAACACTGGGACGATGCCTTCGAGTTTGCCTGGGCGCAGGCCACCCGGCTGGGCCTGAACCTGTACGACCCGCAAAGCGGCGTGCACTACCTGGGCAATGGCGATGTGCCCGAGGAGCCGGACCTGCAGCTCAAGCGCGCCGAGCAGGCCCGCAAGGCCGGCGACGACGCCACGGCCTGGGCCGAGTACCGCGCCCACGCCGCGCGCGGCAACCTGCACGCCCTGTACGCCATGGGCCGCGCGCTGCGCTTTGGCACCATGGGCCAGCGCCGGCACTTTGACCTGGCGGCCGCGCTGCAGCTGCTGGGCGCGCACGATGCGCCGACCCGGCAGGACGCGCAGGCCTTCTACGAGCGCTTTCCCGTCGAGGCCAAAGGGCGCATACAGACCTTGATGGCGCGCCTCAAGTCCGCATCTGGCGCCATGCTGCTCACGATCGTGGATGGCGAGCGCAAGGCGGTGGACGATGCCTATGTGCACAACGAGCAGATGCTGCTGTACACCCGAAAGCGCATCGAGGCCGCGGATGGCATGAAGGCTGCGGCATCGATGGGCCACGAGCTGGCGGCCTTCTACACCGCGCTGGAGTCGGTGATCGGCTGGGAGGAGCCCAGCTACGAGAACGCCCGCTATTGGTGCCAGCGCGCCGTGGACTGGGACCATGAGCCCGCCAAGCGCCTGCTGGCACTGATGCACGAGCGGGGCTGGGGCGGCCCGGTGGACATGGCCGAGGCCGCCAAATGGAACGCTGCAGCCAGGGACCAGTGGCAGCAGGAGCAAAAGCTGCGGCAGGCGAAGGAAGAGGCCGAATCCCCCGGCGGCCTGAGCCTGGCGCCCATGGCACCTTCGGCGCCCGCCACGGCCCCGGTGGTGTGGACCGGATCGGTGCTGCGTGACCTGGTGGGCTGGTTCGCCCGCGAGGGCAACCCGCATGCGGCGTTCTACATGGGCACGCTGGACGAGCACGGCCGCGACGGCGGCCTGGTGAACCTGGCCCAGGCCCGCGACTGGTATGCCCAGGCGGCCGAGGCCGGCCATGCCGACGGTACCTACAACCTGGGGGTTGCCATCGAGAACGGCACTGGCGGCCCCAGGGACAAGCAGGTCGCCAAGGCGCTGTTCATGCTGGCCAACACGCGCGGCACCACCATGCGGGTGGACGATCTGAAGATTGCGCCCCATGAGCAGGGCCCCGTGCGCGCGCTGGTGGCCGCCCTGCGCGAGCCGGGCCGCCTGCGCGCCGTGCTGCGCGAGAAAGGGCTGCAGGCAGGCGCGGGCGGCATCGGCGCCCCCCCGAGGGGTGCAGCGGGCGCCGCTGTGGTGGCTGGTGTCGGCGCTGCCGCAGCGGCCGGGCTGTCCGGCACGGACTGGGGCCGCACGGGCGGCGCGCCAACCCCACCGGCCGCTGCCGCATCCCCTCAAAGCCCGGCACCAGGCCGATCACGCGGCCAACTGGCGCAGGACGATGGCGAGGATGACGACGACCGCATGCCGGAGCGCGACCGCAGCTACCAGCGCACCACCTTTTCCCTGCACCTGGGCCACCTGGCCCTGCTCATTGGCGCGGCCAACGTGGTGCTGCTGATCCTGTTCTTCAAGGAGGGTGCGAGCTTTCGCACGGGCATGGCCGTGATGGGCCTGATCGCCGCCTTCGGCGCCTGGCGCACGGGGCGCGACTTCGATTGGCCGCCTGCCGCGCGCGCCGCAGTGGCGGTGGTAGCGGCCATCCCCATGGTGGGCATGGCGGTGAGCGTGTGGATGCTGTTCCGGTCGTTTCGCGGGCGGGAGTGAGAGAGCCAAGGGGCGTGCGGCAGCCCGGCACATGCATGCCCGGACGCTGCAGCGCCCGGGATGCATGCGTCCAGCCCGGTATCAGGCCAGTGCCTTGCCGAAGTTGGCGAGCAGGCGCGCCCAGGCGCGGTCTGCCTGGGCGGCGTCGTAGACCCGCGAGTCGGACGGGCACCAGCCGTGGGCGGCGGGGTAGACCTCCACCTCGGCCTGCAGCTTGGCGCTGTCGAACGCGGTGCGCAGGCTGGCCTTGGCCTCGGGGTCCTTGGTATCGTCGTTCTCGGCAATCGCAATGAGGTACTGCGCCTTGGTCTGTGCCACCAGCCGATGGGGGCTGTCAGCCGCTGGCGTCACCATGGCGGCGCCATGGAAGCTGGCCACCGCACCGACGCGGCCCGAAGCCACCATGGCCGTGCGCACCGCAATCGGCCCGCCCATGCAGTAGCCGGTGGTGCCGATCTTGCGCGCCTTGTCCACCTCGGCCTGGGCGTCGAGCCACGTCACGAAGGTCTTGCCGTCGCTCAAGTGCATGGCGGGCGTCAGGGCCTGCATCAGCGGCATCACTTCGGCAATCGGCGTCTGGCCGCCCTGTGCTGCGGTAGGCGCCTTCTTCTGCCGGTAAAAAGGGTTGACGACAAGCACGCTGTAGCCCGACTCTGCCAGGCGCTTGCCCATCTGCCTGAAAGCCGGGCGCAGGCCGAAGATGTCGGGCCACACCAGCACACCAGGGGCCGGGCCCGAGGTCGGCGCGACGAAGTAGGCATCGCAGCTTCCGTCTGGCGTGGTGATGGTCACCTCACGCTCGGCCACCGCTGCAGCGTTGGCCACCGCAGGCAAGGCGGTGAGCAAACCGGCCGACGCAGCCCACGCGGTGAAGTCGCGGCGGGTGTACTTGTGGAGGTCGTCATTCGAATCGCACATGGTGGTCCAGCTCCTTTTCGGTCAAAAACAGTTGCGGCAGGGCGTGCCATGGTACGTGACAAACAGGAATGCTGCAGGCTCTGTTGTGCGGTGCCTGGGCACATGGGCTGCATGCGCTTGCTCCCTTGTCTTGAGGGCGGCCCAAAGCACCCACAACCTGCATGGCAAACGCGAAATTTGCCGATTCAAGGGCTGCGCTTACGATGGCTGCGAGGGAGTTTCGAGCCATAAAAAATGACACCATGAGAGACCACCGCCACCCCGAAGGCCTGGCCCCTGCGCTGCCAGCCGCCTACGCAACGGGCGCTGCCACACCCGGCAGCACCGCCCGTGCAACCGATGCACCCCCACAGCGCCGCCGCAGCCGCGAAGAGCTGGCCGCCGCCCAGCAGCGTGCCCAGTCGCGTGTGCAGGGCCAGGTGCAAAAGCAAAAAGACCAGGAGCGCCGCGCACGGATGCGGCAGGCCCAGCAGCGGCGCGAGCAACTGCTGCGCAACCAGCCTGCCGCACACCTGTTCGTGCCCTACGGGCTGGCCGTGGTCTTCGTGGCCCTGCTCGTCTTCGTCTTTGGCGGTGCCCTCTTCGAGATGGCACAGGGCGACCATTTCCTCGTCTCCGGTCACGCCACCCTGCGCGCCGCCACCCCCTGGCTGGTGCTGGCCGCGGCCCCGCTGTGGTACTGGGCACTGTGCCGTACGGAGGTGCTGGCGCCCTGGTGGGTGCAGCAGATGCCCACCTGGTTCGTGCGGCAGATGGTCGTATACCCAATCGCCGCCTTGCTGACCGCCGCAGCGCTGGGTGCCGCCCCATGGGGCTGGGCCGCCTACCTGGGCGAACTGGTGGGCAAGCCTGCGCGCGTGGATGCGCTCGTGGTGTCGGTGGAGGCACCGCGCATCTCGAGCAGCTGCAACCAGTACGCCCGCCTGGAGTTTCGCGGCAGCACGGGCAGGGTGTGCATGAACACCGCCGTGACGGGCGTGATGCCGCGCGCGGGCGATACCGTGGTGGTGGCCGGGCTGGTCTCGCGCTGGGGGTTGCATGTGGGGGCGGTGCATGCGAAGTGAGCCCAGTGGGCCAAGGCGAAGGCAGACCCCCGAGGAGCTGGCGGCTGCGCAGAACCGGCGTGAAGCGCGGGTGTTGGGCGAAGTGCGCAAAGGCATGGGTGCCATCCAGTCGCTGCGGGCACGGCACCTGCGGCTGGCCCGACTGCAGCGAGAACAGGAACGCGCCAGAATCCTGCTGCCCTGCAGGTTCGCGGTGCCTGCCGTGGCGGCGTTCGTCTTCGTGTTGGGCGGCCTCTATTTCGAATGGGCCATGGGTGGGGGATTCCTGTTCTTCGGCAACACCGCCCTGCGCGCTGCCATGCCGTGGATGGTGGGTGTGCTGGTGCCGGTCTTCGTCGTGGTGTTGTGCCGGCTCGAACGGGTGATGCCCCAGCTGGCAGACCCACTCCCTGGGGTATTTTTTCGCACGGTGATCGCGTACCCCCTCCTGGCCCTGCTGTGCGCGGTAGCGGTGGCCGCTGCGCCCTGGGGATGGCTTGCCTACCTGGGCTGGATGGCCGGCACGCCTGCGCGCGTGGAAGCCCGTGTGCTCTCGATCGAACCGCTGCGCAACTATGTGCCCTGCGGCCAGCACGCCCGCCTGGAGTTCCGTGGAACGGTTGCGCGCATCTGCGTGGAGGAGCGCCTGGCCGCGAAGGCGCCGGGTGCCGGGGACACGGTGGCGGTGTATGGGCGCGTTTCGGGGTTGGGGCTGTATGTGCGAGAAATCCATGCCAAGTGAGCGTGCCACGGCCCTGAAACCACCGAAGACCCAGATCGGCGATGCGCCCCATGGTGCTAAGGGCGATGCCGCCGATCCGCCTGGCCTGGAGCGCGCAAGGCCCGGGCGAGGGGTGAATCCGGACGAACAGGAAACAGCCCACATCGAGGCGCGGTTGCTGGCGATTGGCGAAGCCCAGGTGCGCGACATGAAGGCGCGGGAGGCGGCGCAAAGGAATCGCAGGCCATGGAACTTCGATGCGCCGGCCAAAGAGCCCAGGCGCTGGACGCTCGCGCGCAAATACCGGGTTCCGGTGCTGCTGGTCGTTGCCTACACAGTGAT
This sequence comes from Acidovorax sp. LjRoot118, assembly GCF_964253575.1. NCBI lineage: Bacteria > Pseudomonadati > Pseudomonadota > Betaproteobacteria > Burkholderiales > Comamonadaceae > Acidovorax > Acidovorax sp. LjRoot118. The sequence goes on along the minus strand of NZ_CAXURB020000001.1, from coordinate 3,222,499 downwards.
CGGCACGGTCCTCGGGCTGTCCCTGGCGCATCAATTCATATGGTTTGGCGAGGTCGCCTACGGCCCGCTGGCGTGGCTGCTTTTTCTTGGCTTGCTGCCGGTGTTTGCGGCCATCTGGTTCATTGCGGCGCGGATTGCCCAGGCGCAGGAACCCCGTGCACGCAGCTGGGCCGGGCGTTGGCTGGTTGCGTACCCTGCGTGGGTGGTTCTCAGTGCCTGCATGGTGGCGACAGCACCCTGGGGCTGGGCCGCGCTGCTGGGGTGGACCTTTGGCTCGCCTGCCCGCGTGGAGGTCCAGGTGACGTCCGTCGAGCAGCGTCACGCACGACGGGGGTGCAACCACACTGCGACATTCGAACTCCAGGGTGCAACTTCCTTCAGGATCTGCCTGCATCGGCGCCTGGAAGGTGCCATGCCGCCGGCCGGTGGCACGGTTGAAGTGTCTGGGAGGTTGTCGTGGCTGGGGTTGTATGTGGAGCAGGTGCATGCACGATAGGTCCGGTGCGCACGATCTGCCTTGCCAATCCCACGTCCGGTGGCGGTGCCAACCTGGCGCCACTCCATGTGGCGCAGATGGCCGCGTTGCAGAAGTACCCTCTGGCGATGAATGCGCTGGTGGACGGTAGGGCGTGCACGGGCGGGTGGCGCCCGCTCAACTCCGTCGAGTTTGTGCAGGTCAAGATTCGGCGGGCAGGGGGTCATTGGCATTCACCAGCCGTGGTTGAACCGGAACAAGCCTATTGGACCATTGCGGGTGACCAGCCTCCCTAGATGTCGGCTGAAGTGCAGTATGTGCCTTATTTGGTACACTGGTACCTTGGTAAATCCGATGCACTGCGTTCACCATGCCCCCAAATCCCGAAGACAGCACACCCACCATCCCCGTCGAGCGCATACAGACCGGGGTGCGGCTGGAGAAGCAACTCGTCAAGGTGCTCAAGGCCCTGGCCGAGCACAAGGACATGACGCTCGGCGAACTTCTCGAAGGCGTGCTGCTGCACGCGCTGGAAGGCAAGCAGCCTTTCTCCAAAGACACGCTGGCGCTGATTGCCCAACTGCGTACGATCTACGGCATGCAGATCGACGCGTCTTCGAGCCACCGCCTTCGCGACAAAAGGGGAGCGTGAACCCGCGCATGCCGATGCCCATGGAGCTTCGTTTCAAACGTATCGACTTTCATGGAGTTCTTCGCACATGTCCCAATCACCATTCACGGCTGCTGCAGCCCTTGGATCCGTCCACAGCAGTCATACCATTCGCATCGCTGCGCCAGCCGATTCAGCGCTGATGTTCTTCACACCAGAGGGTGAATCGCATTGGGTGCCCGGCTGGGCGCCACGCTACCTGAACTCCCTCGATGGCCATACCCGCGAGGGTCTGGTCTTCACCACCGGCGAGGCCGATGAGTTCACCATCTGGTTGGTGAGCCGCTTCGACACTGCTGAGCGGCGAGCGCAGTACGTGCGCACCACGCCGGCCCTGCGCACCGGCACAGTGGAGATCGCCTGCACGCCGGTAGGCGACTCCGCTTGCGATGTGACAGTGGGCTATGCTCTCACGGCGCTGACGCCGGCCGGGCTGGAGTCGCTGGGTACCTATCGGGGTACTGCCTTCGTGGACATGATCGAGGGCTGGGCCACGCTGATCCATCAGCGCCTGCCCGGGCTGCTGCTCGCCGGGATCGGCGAGTAGGTGGTCAGCTAGCCCTGGAACCTCGCGCCTTTCCCGCATTTGCAACGCCTCGGCACAACACTCGTAACAGCGCTCGACCGCGCTGCCAGGGCCCCGCACAATGGGTTGTTCATCCATTCGCATGGGCGCGCTGTCCATGTGCCGGCGTGCCGGAAAGGCCCCGGTTGTTGCGCTCGATACTCCGCGTGTTGTGCATCCCTGCCACCCTGGCCGGCGGGGCCGCGTTGGCGGACCCGGGCTACTACGTGGTCACCGCGTACAGTGATCCCGGTGAAATGACCATTGATTTCCGCTACTGGACCGTGGCCTCGCGGGGCTCGGCGCTGACCAAGTGGCCCGAGGTGGGGCTGGGCTGGAACGTCAACGCCCGCTGGTACACCGAGGTGATTGCCAGCTGGATCACCGCGTCGGACACGCCCACCACGCTGTCGAGCTGGAACTGGCAGAACGACGTGCTGCTGACCCAGGGCGAATACCCGTTCGACCTGGCGATCCACACGCTGGTATCGGCACCGAAGCACCTGGGCGATGGGCACACGCTGGAGTTCGGCCCGGCCTTCCAGACCGACATCGGCCGCACGCAACTGAACTTCAATGTGTTCTTCGAAAAGGGCTACGGCGGCTTCTCGCGCAAGCCGACGCAGCTCAAGTACCAGTGGCAGGTGCGCCACCGCTGGATGCCAGACCTGCACTGGGGCGCGCAGGGCTTCGGCGAGGTGGGTCGGTGGGACGATTGGGCGCCGCGGCGCGAGCAGTCGCACCGTGCAGGCCCGGCGTTGTTCGGCAGCTTCAAGTTCGGCGACCACGAGTTCGGCTGGCAGGCTGCCTACCTCTACGGCAAGACCTACGGGCAGCGCGGCAATATGTTGACCGCGCGCATCAAGTACGATTTTTGACGGATCAGCGCCCGCCAGGCCTGCGGGCCTGATTCGGCATGGCGCCGTGGGGGCTGGCCCTCAGGACGTTTCCATCACTTTCACCTTGGCCCGCACCTGCCCCGCCTCGCCGCCGATGGTGAAGTACAGCACGACCTCCACGTCGTCGTCGCCACGGATCAACGTGGCGGGGCAGCCCCCGGCCGTGCCCAGGTAGGTGTCAGGTGACACAGGGGATCTGCTGTCCTCGCGGACGTTCGGTATATCGACATAGGTGTCGCCCTTGAGCAGCCGTACCGAGGTCGGCGTGAACCCCGCGGGCAGGGCGTTGCCAGCGGTGGCGCTCAACTGGTACCAGACGTACAGGTTGTCGCAACCGGTGCGGTGAGCCCCGGGAAAGAAGTCCACGGTGACCAGTGTCCGCAGCAGTTGCAGCGTGGTGTTGATGGGCGGCGTAACGGGCTGCGAGGCGCGCGCCTGCCGCGCCCACTGGGCCAGACGGCCCAGGTCGCGCAGCTGGCCGCCGCTGTCGGGGCCCAGGTACATCAGGTGCGGCGTGCCGTGGCCGTTGACGGCGAGGTAGGTGTTGCCGGGGTAGGCGCGGACCAGGTAGTTGGGGATGCGGTCAGGCAAAGAGGGGATCTGGAACTGGGGTGGAAAGGTTTGTGGCAGGCTGGCCTCTGCCCAGTCCATCACCTGGTTCGCATCGGCCAACGGGCCAAGCCCCCGCACGGCATAGGGCGTGGCGGATGCCCCACTGAAGCAGGCCGCGAGGTTGGAGCTGGGGTAGCTGTACTGCACGCCTGGGTAGTAGGCTCCCACGGTATCGCAAAGGCCATCGCCACGGCCGACGCCGGTGCCCCAGCAGTTGACGTAGCCAGCATCGAGCACCGCGCAGGCATGCGTTGCGCCTGCGCTGATGGTGGTGGCATCGGCGATGCCCAGCACCTTGCCTGTTTCTGGCGTGGCGGAGTCCCGGTGGTAGCCTACGCCCAACTGCATGTTGGGATTGCCACCCCAGCACTTCACCGTTCCGTCGGCGAGCACGGCGCAGGTATAGCCCGGTCCCACGGCAACGGCCTTGGCTGCGCCGCCGAGGTCCGGTACGTCCAATGGAGCGGTCACCGGCGTGGTGCTAGGCGTCGTGCCCAACTCCCCTTTGGCATTGCTGCCCCAGCAGGCCACAGCCCCCGTCTTGCGCAGCACGCAGCCGTGGCCGTCGAAGAGCGATACGTCCACCGCGTCGCTGATGCCCGGCACCATGGTGCCCGTGCCGGGCGCGGGGGCCATGCCGCCCGGTGCGGTGAGCTGGCTACCGCTGCCGTAGCACCACACGGTGCCATCAACCTTGACCCCGCAGGTGCTGCCGTTGCCGGCGGCCACGCGCACCACCTGGTACAGGCCCTCCACGTAGGTGGCCTGGGCCGAGGGTGTAGGGCTCACCGGAGCACCGCGCTGGCCCCGGCTGGCATCGCCCCAGCAGTACACCACCCCCCGGCTGAGCGCGCAGGCGTGGGTGGCGCCCACGGCCAACTGGGTGGCCTGCCGCACGCCCGCAATGGCCTGGCCCGGCGTGTCGCCCGTTGCGGGGCCGAACGACAGGCTGCCCATGTCGCCCCAGCAGCTCACGGTCTCGTCCTTGCGCAGCGCGCAATTGAAGCCCTTGCCTGCGCGCAGGTCGGCAATGCCCGCGGTGCCGGTCTGGGCCAGCGGCACCGCACCCCAGCACTGCGCCACCCAGTCGTTGGAGACGGAGCACGAGGTGTCGTACCCGGTGCTGAGCGTGGTTGCCCGGGCGGGGGATGGCGCCGCGGCCAGCAGCAGCAATAGCCCGGCGGCCAGGGCGAGAAGCCAGACTTCAATGCGCTGCCGCTGTAGTAAAAATCGGTGGGCGTTCATGGCAAGGACTTCATGGGTGGGAAAGCGGGTTTGGCCAAAGAGATTTCGCTGGCGACCAGCGCAGGCCCTCAGGTTCAGGAAGTCGCCAGAATCGGTCCCTTGGCCTTGACGCGCAGCGACCCGCTCCCCTGGTCCGTGGTGTAGAAGAGCACTACATCCACGTCGTCGCCGGGCGTCAGTCCGGCCGGGGGGCAGCCTTGGGCGACGCCGCTGTAAACCGGCTCTTCCATCATTCCGGGCGGGATGGGTGCGCCGGGCAACCGGCCGCGGTTGGAGAGCCAGTCGGCGGCAGTCGTCAAACGTGCGTAAAGATACCGGTCCCGCACGGGCACATCGACCACCAGGCCGGGCTTTTCCAGCCGCACCGACGTAGCCCTGAAACCGGCGGGAAAACCGGTGGTTCCGGCGCGCACCGCGTAGGCGGCAAACAGGTTGTTGCAGCCGGGGCTGGGAGGGCCTGGCATGTAGTCGATCCACACGGTGGCCTGCAGTGCCAGGGCGGGCCGGGCGGCCAGTTGCGCCCAGTGGGCCAGGGTTCCCAGCTCCACCACGCTGCCGCCGCTTTCCGGCCCTTGGTAGAACAGGCGGGGCGTGCCATGGCCCGTGACAGCCAGGGTGTGGCCGCCTGGGTAGTTCTCGGTGTAGAAGTCCTGCAGTGGGTCGGCCAGAGAATGCGACCGCGCGGGAAACAGCGAGGGCAAGGTCTTTTCGGCCCAGTCGAGCACCAGGCCGATGTCGTGGGCGGGCCCGAGGCCCTGCACGGAATAGGGGGTGATCGCACCGGTGAGCCTGGCATGGCACACCGGAAGGTTGTCGCGGGATGCGACATAGTCGAAGCCGGGATACGTGGCAATGTGCGTATCGCACAGTCCATGGCCCATCGCCTGGAGGGGCTCTGGCTTCCCCCAGCAGTTGACGTACCCGCCGTACAGGGCGGTGCACGCATACCCCTGTCCTGCACTGACCTCGGCGGCCTCGGTGATGCCCACGACCTGGGTGGGCGCTTGGCTATCTGCGTAGGGAAGGCCCGTGCCCAACTGGGCGTTGGCGTTGTTGCCCCAGCACTGGAGTGTGGCGTTGGCCAGCAGCGCACAGGTGAAGCGGTGGCCCGCCGTGAGGGCCTTGACGGGGCCCAAGAGGCCCTCCACGTCGACAGGACTGGTGGCCACGCCGCTACTGGCGGGCGCGCCCAATTCTCCATGCTGGTTGTTGCCCCAGCAGGCGACCTTGTCATTGCCCAGCAGCACGCAGGCATGGCCATCGAAGATCGATACGTCGTATGCATTGCGGATGCCTGGCACCGTGCGGGCCTTGCCTGGATCGGACTGCGCCCCTTCCAACAGGCTGCCGGCGCCCACGCAGACCACGGTGCGAATGGTCAGCGCTGCGCAGGTGCTGCCATTGCCGGCTGCAATGCGCCATGTACCCGAGAAGCCTGGCACCTTGGTCGCCTCGGCCGTGGGTGTCGCGCGCAGCGGCTCGCCCAACTGGCCCTGGCTGCCGTCACCCCAGCAGTACACCTCGCGGAAACGGCTGAGTGCGCAGGCATGGCTGGCCCCTGCCACCAGCTGTATTGCATCCGAGATGCCGGTGATCGGTGTACCCAGCGTGTCCGCAGACGCTGCGCCCAGCGAGAGGCCACCCATCGTGCCCCAGCAACTGACGGTGCCGGTCTTGAGCAGGGCGCAACCGAAGCCCTTGCCCACGCGAACGTCGGCAATGCCGGCCGTGCTGGTCTTTGCCAGCGCCATGGCCCCCCAGCATTGCGCGGCCCCGGTATCGGACACCGAGCACGAGGTGTCATAGCCAGCGCTGACGGTGGTGGCCGTGGCGGGTGCCGGTGTCGCGGCGAGCAGCAACCAGGCCGTCAGTGCCAGAAGCCAGGGGGTGATGCGCTGGGGTAAAGGGCGGGTTCGGTTCATGGCGCGTGTTCTAGCAGCTTTGGCGCCTTGTGGACAGACGAAAGACACGTGATCACCCGTTCGGGTGGGTCGGTGTCGACGCGGGCGCCTGCGGTAGGTCTACATCTGGTGGTGCGGCCCGCGGCGCGGTTCCGCACGGCGGCGATGGCGATGTCAAAGGCGTGGATGGGGGCAAGGCCGGGGCTTGAGGGGGTAGCCCGCGGGTTTGACGGTAGCCCTGCCGGTGCACCCACGAGGCCACCACTTGTAACGGCCGATGGCTGCACATCGGCAATACTTGGCCACATGAAAGTACTCCTCCTGGCCCTGGCGGCTGTGGCCGCATCGCTGGCCGCAGCAGCGCAGCCCGCCCCCGATCCGCGGGATAAGCCCATCGAAGCCCGGGGTCCGCTGGGGCCGCTCAAGGGCACGCTGCTGTCGCCTGCGAAGCCGGGCGCGCCCGTGGTGTTGATCGTGCCCGGCTCGGGCCCCACGGACCGCGACGGCAACAACCCCATGGGCGTGAATGCCGCCACCTACAAACTGCTGGCGCGGGACCTCGCGTCCCGGGGCATTGCCACGGTGCGCATCGACAAGCGCGGCATGTTCGGCAGTGCCAAGGCGGTGGCCGATGCCAATGCCGTCACCATCCCCGACTATGCGGCCGACGTGCACAGCTGGGTGGGCGCCATCCGCCGCACCACCGGTGTGCCCTGCGTGTGGGTGCTGGGCCACAGCGAGGGCGGCCTCGTAGCGCTATCGGCCGTGCAGGGCAGCGAAGCCAGGGACATCTGCGGCCTGTTGCTCGTGGCCACTCCCGGCCGGCCCCTGGGCCAGGTGCTGCGCGACCAGCTGCGCGCCAACCCGGCCAACGCGCCCATCCTGGACCAGGCGCTGGCTGCGATCACCAAGCTGGAGGGCGGCGGCCGTGTGGACCCGGCCAGCCTGCACCCGGCGCTGCAGCCCTTGTTCAACGAGTCAGTGCAGGGCTTTTTGATCAGCGCCTTTGCGCAAGACCCGGCCAGGCTCATCGCCGCCACCGAAAAGCCCGTGCTGGTGCTGCAGGGCGAGCGCGATCTGCAGGTGGGTGTGCAGGACGCGCGCCTGCTGGCCCAGGCCAAGCCCGCTGCCCAACTGGTGCTGCTGCCCGATACCAACCATGTGCTCAAGGCCGTGGTGACGGACGACCCTGCGGCGAATATGGCGACCTATGCCAACCCGGGCCAGCCGCTGGCGCCAGGGGTGGTGGATGCGGTCGCACGGTTCATCGTCGCGCCGGGCAAGGCCAGGCCATGATGCTCGCCGGTAGGGAGTGCGCCCCATGAGCGTGACCAGTAGTCCCACCTGGAAGCGACTCGAAGCGCGCTGCGACCAGGGCTTCGACATCCTGCTGCGCGAGGAGCAAGAGGCCATTGCCCTGTGGTGGCTGGAAGCCGAGACCATGAACGGCACGCTCAACCAGTTCTACTGGAACAGCGCGGGCGACATGGCCCTGCTGGCACGTGGTGGCTTGCGCAGCCTGGGCATGCCCATCACCCTGGCTGCGCTGGAATCGACCCTGGCCCATTTCGGCGATGACTATCCGCTGGACCGCGATGCGCGCATGGCCGTGCTGGAGGCGATCGAAGAGCGCCATGGCGAGGACGTGTTCACACCCGCGTCGCGGATCATCCAGGATCTGCCGGAGGACTTCGTGCAGGCGGCGGTGGACCGGCTGGCGGTGCTGTATACAGGGGGTGTGGTGTGACTGACCGGAGTCTTCTGATGTCTTTGCCCAGCAAGGCCAGAATCAGACGCAGCCTGGCTGTGTGCGCATTGCTTTGCATGAGCTCATGGAGCCCTCTCGCCTGGCCAGTTCCCTCTTGGCACATGAACTGGTTGGTCATGGAGTTGCCCGACCCCGACCAGCCTCCTGCAGCGCAGGTGATGGAGGATTTGGTGAAGCGGGCGGAGAACGATGACTGGATTGCGCGGCAGCAGTTTGCAACGGCTTATCTCTACGATGTGTGGATTGCAAACATCGGCGCGAGGCATACGGGATGCGGAAACTTGCCCCGTGGCTACCATTGCCGCGCTTTGGCCAGGTACCCGGAGCTGGGGAAGAAGTACCTTCAAGAACTGGTCGATCTGGATGCGAGTGGCCCGGTGCCGCCAGAGAGGCTTGCGCGGTACCAGTCTGACTATGCGGGGCGGGTGCTGGCAGATGCCCGACCGGCCTATGAAACGTCAAGCACGAGCTGCAAGAGGGCAGTCAAGTACTACAGTGCTGCGGTTCAAAACGAGTTGATCTTAGACCGTGGACAAAGCTGTTCAGCCAGGAGGCTTCAATACATGTTCAAGCTGGGAACCTGTGTGCCGGTTGATGGTGAGAAAGAGGTCCTCTACGCGAAGTTGGTAGGTGGATGCCCGATAGACTGACTCGGCAGGGTGGTCGGCTGGCTAGGTTTGGGAACTGCATCTCGCCCGCTCTTGTGCAGCCCTGGACGAGAAGACCGCCATCGGCCAAGAGCCGCCGGTTGCTGCAAGTGATAGCGGACGTTCAGCGTTGGCGCTCCGCTTGAGAGAAGGGTTAGTCATTGTCGTCTTTGAGCCTCTTGCGCTCGTAGTCGGCGGACCACGCCTTCAATACAGCACGTGTACTCTCGACCTCGGCCATCTCGGTTTGGGTGAGTGTTCGATATTGTTTCCAGGGGAAGGGGGCACCGATGTACGCGGCTGACGCGCTTTCCTCGGCGGCGTCGACGTTCTCGAATCCGAAGCAAGCTAGCGCCCTCCAGTCGGAGGTGCAGTGCAGCAGCACCAAGTCGCCGTTCGACAGGTTCTCGCCTACGACCAATGCACGAACCTTTGCAAGGTCGATTTTTTCGTCCCCAGCGAAGATAGTGCGCCGGCCTGTCGGACGCGTGTCAGGGGAAAAGTTGCAGAACCGCAAGACTTGGACACCGTCGATAAGAACAGGTGGTTCGCTCATGAGGCCTAACCTGGAAGTAAGCGGCCGCCGAAGCGCGCAGCGCGCAGGGCACCATCAAGCGCTAGCTCAATAGCGGTCCGCTTGACTGTAGTGTTGGACGACTTTTGCATTGGTGTGTTGCGTTTCACGGTTGAGGCTGCGCGCCACTTGAACGCTCCGCCGCTCTTGTTTTTGCAATAGAGGCCCAAGTTTCATCATCCGGCGAAAGCTCTGGGTATGCCGCAATAACGGGGTTGATGATTTCTGTGACCTCTTCAGCCATTACTCGAGCAGATACGCGTTTTAAATCATTTTGCTCATGACTTTCAAGCCCGACCACTGCGCGACTCAATGCGTCGTTTAAAGCAGCCATGGCGTCAATTCCGCCGTCGCGTATGGACTGAGCGCATGCGATTGTTGGTGGATTCATTGGACGAGCCTAACGCAACTTAGACCGCATAACCGTCCAACGCCTCCTAGGAAAGCGCAAGGGCTCGGTGTGCAGGCGCCTAGGCGCTCTGCGCTCGCTTATGGTGCTGCGCCAGGTGCACCCTGTCCTCCAGCGTCGAGAACACCACCGCAAACGCCATGCCCACCAGCGCGCCGAGCACGGTGTCGAGCACGCGCGCCAGTGGCATACCGCTGCTCGCCGCAGGCGCTGCCAGCGAGGTCATGAGCAGGGCCATGGGCGTCACGAAAACCTGGCCCAGGGCGTAGTTGGCACCGATCACCACCTCGGTGGCCAGTTGCAGCACGATCACGGCCAGCAGCAGCGGCCAGAACGATGGGTGCTGCGCCAGGATCATCCAGGCCAGGGCCGCGCCGGCCAGGGTGCCGATGGTGCGTTGCACCGCGCGGTGCATGGCGGCATGCAGGGGGCCGCCCTGCAGCACGGCCATGGCGCCGATGGCGGCCCAGGCGGGGTGCTGCCAGCCGGCGGCGAGGGCCAGCAGGCCCGCGCTGGCAGTACACAGGGCGATACGGGCAAAGGCCAACCACGGTGCCTGCAGCGCGGGTGCGGCAGGCGGCGCAGAGGGCGCGGAGCGCAACCGGTCGGTGGCGCGGCAGACGGCAAGGGCCGTGGCGACACCGGCCAGGGTGAAGAGCAGGCGGGCGCCGGCGGCCAGCCCGCCATCCACCGGCACCATGGCTGCGCAGCCCGCAAAGACGAAAATCACCGCGCCCGGCGGGCCCAGGCGCCAGCGGCCGGCCAGCCAAGAGACTGCGCCGGCCAGCAGCCCCAGGCACAGCAGCAGGGCAGCCGGCGTTGCACCGGCCAAGCCCAACAGGGACATCAGCGCGACCGCGCCGACGAGCAGCGCGCCCGCCAGAAGTACGGCGGGCATGCGCTGGCCCACGGGTGCAAAGCGCCCTAGCAGCGCCGCCAGCGCGCCCAGCGCCGCATAGCCCACCAGGTGCGCCCATGGCGACAGGTGTGTGGCCGCCGCTGCGATCAGCACCGCCAGCCCGGCCTGCAGGCCCACCACGGCGGCATTGCGCAGCGAGGGCAGGGGGGCGATGGCGCAGCTCTCTCGCAGGCGCGCGGGTGCCAGCAGGCGAAGCAGGCTGGCCAGGTGCGAGCTGGCGGGGCTGGCGGATGAAGAGGGCATGGCGGTGTGCTGCATGGTGGTCATGCCTGTGCGGCGATGCGCGCCTCGATGCGCTCGAAGGCGCGCAGCATCGCCAGCGCGTCCTGCTCGCCAATGTCGGCCAGCAGCTCCGATTCAATGGCCTGTAGTTGCTTGCGCAGGGCGGCCACGGTGCGCCGGCCGGCGGGCGTCAGGTGCACCAGCTTCACGCGGCGGTCCTCGGGGTGGGGGCGGCGCTCGATCAGCCCGCGCTCCACCAGGATGTCGAGCAGCCGCACCAGGCTGGAGCCATCAAGCCCCACGGCCGCGGCCAGCGCGCTCTGCGATACATCGTTGTCGCTGCCCAGCTCGTGCAGGTGCATCAGCGGCGCCCAGGTGGCATCGCTCAAGCCGCTGGCAGACAGTCGAGCATCCAGCGCCTGGCGCCAGCGGCGTGCCAGGCCCACAAGGCGGATACCGATGCGGTGGCGTGGGTCGGGCAGGGCTTCTTTCATGGGAAACGATTTTACCACAATCATTTGAATTCAAATGATTGTGGTGCAATGGGGGGTTGCGGCCCAGGGGCCGATGCCTGTTACCGTTCCATGAACCAGGGGATAGGGGGCCGGGCCTTCTCTTGACCTATCATCTATTGAAGAAAAAGCCGTCCGAACAGGCCCCCAGCCAAAGCCCATCCATGCCCTCTCTTTCGTCCCCCCCGGCCGCTACAGCGTCACCCGCCTTCGTCCCCGAGACCCGCTTCGGCCTGTGGTTCCTGTCCACCGCGACCTGGCGCGTGCATGTGCTGCAGCGCGCCCTCAACGACCTGCAGCGCCTGGCACCCGACCTGCCCAAGGGCGGTGCCGTGCTGGACATCGGTACCGGCCTGGGCCACTCCATTCCGGAGCTGGCGGAGCGCTTTCGCCCCAGCCAGATCCATGCCCTCGATCCCGAGCCGGATTTTGCCGAGCGCAGCGCAGCGATGCGCCAGACGGTCAGCCCCCCTGTCACGCTGCACCACGCGCATGCCGAGCACATCCCGCTGCCCGACGCATCGGTGGACCTGGTGCTGTGCCACCAGACCCTGCACCACATCGTGGACCAGCAGGCCGCGCTGGCCGAGATCTTTCGTGTGCTCAAGCCGGGCGGCCACCTGCTGCTGGCCGAGAGCACCCGCGCGTACATCCACAGCCTGGCCATCCGGCTGCTGTTTCGCCACCCCATGCATGTGCAGCGCAGCGCGCCAGAGTTTTTGGCGATGCTGGGCGAAGCCGGCTTCGAGGTGAAGCCCGAGCACATCAGCATGCCCTACCTGTGGTGGAGCCGCAAAGACCTGGGCGCCCTGGAATGGATGGGCTTTGGCGTGCCCAAGGATCGCGAGGAAACCCTGCTCAATGCAGTAGCGCGCAAACCGCTTTGAGGAGCTGACCACCATGCAGATCAAACTCGCCAGCGTCCTCGTGGACGACCAGGAAAAGGCCCTGAAGTTCTATACGACCCAGCTGGGCTTCGTGAAGGACAAGGACATCCCCATGGGCAGCTTTCGCTGGCTCACCGTCAACTCGCCCGATGGGGTCGAGGGTGTAGAACTGGTGCTCGAGCCCATGGCCTTCCCACCCTCGGCTGCGTACCAGCGCGCGCTGTTCGAGGCGGGCATTCCGGCCACGGCCTTCATCACCAAGGACCTGGCGGGCGACTACGCGCGGCTCAAGGCCAATGGCGTGCAGTTTCGTGGCGAGCCGATGCGCGCGGGGCCGATCACGATGGTGCTGCTGGAGGACACCTGTGGCAACCTGATCAATCTCGTTCAACCCGATGAGGCTGGCTGAGCTGCACCGCAGCAAGCGCCCCTGCGAGCCCAGGTGCAGTCCTACCCCAGCGCCCTGATCACCGCCGCATGCGCCATCGCCAGCTCCGGCGAGGTGTGAAAGTGCCGCTGGTAATGCCCTGAAAAATCCGCCTCGGCCGAATGCTCCAGCTTGAGCATCTCGCGCACGCTGCGCGCCACGACGTGGGGCGCCTCGGCGGCGTCGGCATTATCGGGCTCCATGGCCTCGTCGAGCATCACGATCAGGCGGCTCAGGGGCTCCAGCCAGCGCATGGACTCGGCGTACGCCATGACCTGCAGGAACTCGCCGGCAGACTGGCGGCCGTGGACTTTCTCATAGTCGCGCCGCTCCAGCTCGATCAGGTGGCGGTGCAGCGCCAGCAGCGCGGTGCGCAGGGCCGCGCATTGTTCAGGGGTGGCGGGGGTGGTCGTCATGGGCAGGTCGTTGGAAGAACAAATAGGTCTGCCGCATGATCGCACGCCCTGACGAGGCGGTCAGTCTTTCATCTTGGCAAAGTCCACCAGCTTGGCGTATTGCGCCATGTCGTCACGCATCAGCGTGGCCAGGTCGGATTGGGGCGTGGGCAGCACCATGCCGGCGTCTTCGAGGCGGCGGCGCACGACCGGGTCCTGCAGGGTGGCCTTGAGGCCCTGGGTGAGCTGCTGGGCCAGGGCGGGCGGCAGGTTGCGCGGCGCTGCCATGGCGAACCAGCCGACCAGATCGTAGCCCTTGAGCAGCGGGTGCTCGGCCAGCGCTGGCACATTGGGCAGGGCCGGGCTGCGCGCGGCGCTGGTGATGGCCAGGGGCACCAGGCGCCCGCTCTGGATGAAGGGCAGGGCGGCGGTGGGCGAGAGCATCGCAAAGTCCAGCGTGCCGCCGGCCAGGTCGCTGGTGAGCGAGGCGGTGCCGCGGTAGGGGATGTGCGCCATGAAGATGCCGGCGCGCTGCTTGATGAGCTCGCCCGCGAAGTGCAGCGTGGAGCCCACGCCCGAGCTGCCGTAGCTGAACTTGCCGGGGTTGCGCTTGGCCAGGTCGATGAACTCGGCCAGGGTCTTCACACCCGTCTTGGGGCCTGCCACCAGCAGCACCGGGGCGGTGGCAATGAGACCGATGGGCGCCAGGTCCTTGAGCGGGTCGTACTTCTGCGCCGGGTTCACCAGGCCGGTGGCGGCCATCTCGTTGCTGGAGCCGACCAGCAGGGTGTAGCCGTCGGCCGGGCTGCTGACCACGCGCTGCGCGGCAATGGCGCCGGCAGCGCCGCCCTGGTTGTCCATGACCAGCGTGGCGCCGAGCCTGGGGCCCAGCGCGTCGCCGATGATGCGCGCGGCCTGGTCCACCGAGCCGCCTGGTGGGTAGCCAATGACGATCTTCACCGGCTTGGTGGGCCAGGCTGGCGCGCCCTGGGCCAGGGCGGCGGGCGCATGGCAGGCCCATGCCGCCACAGCCACGGCAAGCCCGAGGGCGCCCCGGCGCGTGGGCCGCACGGCGAGGAAGGGGGTCAACAGACGGGAGATGGGCATGTGCATGGTCGGGGGCCGTGGAGGTGAAGGGTTGCGAACAGGGTAAGGGGGCGGGGCAAGCAGGGATCAGGCCGGCGCTGCCAGAAAGCGCTCGGTCAGCTTGACCCAGTAGGTCGATGCCAGCGGCAGGCATGCGTCGTTGAAGTCGTAGCCGGGGTTGTGCACCATACAGCCGCCGCTGCCATGCGTATCACCCACGCCGTTGCCCACGATGAGGTAGCTGCCGGGGCATTGCTCCAGCATGAAGGAGAAATCTTCGCTGCCGGTCAGGGGCTGCAGGTTGGGCATCAAGCCTTCCTCACCCAGCCAGTCAAGCGCGACCTGGCGTGCAAAGTCGGTGCTGGCCACATCGTTCACCAGGGCCGGGTAGCGCCAGTGGTAGTCCACCTCGGCTTGCACGCCCAGCGTGGCGGCCTGGGCCTGTACCAGTGCGGTGATGCGCTCGCGCAGCATGGCGCGGATTTCGGGGCGGTAGGCGCGCACCGTCAGGCGCATGAGCACGCTGCCGGGGATCACGTTGGGCGCATCGCCGCCGTGGATGGCGCCCACGGAGATGACGGCCATCTCGCGCGGGTCCACATTGCGCGAGACGATGGTCTGCAGCGCCAGCACGATGTGCGCTGCCGCCACCACCGGGTCGGCCGCCAGGTGCGGGGCGGAGCCGTGGCCGCCCCGGCCCTTGACCGTGATGGTGACCGAGTCCGACGAGGCCATGAACGGCCCGCCCATGAAGCCGAAGGTGCCCACCGGGTGGCCGGGCATGTTGTGCAGGGCGAAGATGGCGTCACAGGGGAATTGCTCGAACAGGCCGTCCTCGATCATCTTGCGGCCCCCGCCCAGACCCTCTTCGGCAGGTTGGAAGATCAGGTGCAGCGTGCCGTCGAAGCTGCGCTCCTTTGCCAGGTGGCGCGCCGCGGCCAGCAGGATGGCGGTGTGCCCATCGTGCCCGCAGGCGTGCATCTTGCCCTGGTGGGTGCTGGCGTAGGGCAGGCCGGTTTCCTCGTGGATGGGCAGGGCGTCCATGTCGGCGCGCAGGCCCAGCACACGCGGGCTGCTGCCCAGGCGCAGCGTGCCCACCACGCCGGTGCCACCCAGGCCCCGGTGCACGGTATAGCCCCACTCGGCCAGGCGCGCTGCCACCAGGTCGCCTGTGGCGAATTCTTCGAATGCCAACTCGGGATGCGCATGGATGTGATGGCGCAGCGCCACCATCTCTGCCTCGATGGCGCGGATGCCGGGCAGCACTGGGTCGGCGGCGCAGGCGCTGCCGTGCGCATGGGCGAGCTGGTGCGGTTGCTGTTGTTGTTCGTTGTCTCGTTCGGTGACCTGGTTCATGGCGGTTCTTGGAGTGGTGTGCGGTATGCAGGCAAAGTCTAGAAACCCCACCCTCCCGGCGGCAGACAGGGGCTGCCATGCACCGTATGGCGGTGCTTGTCTTGCTGTTGTCACAGGGTTGTGCTGTGGCAGGGCTGCAAGGGCGGCCGGGGCCTGCGGGCACCCATAATGGCCACCATGAAATTGCACCAGATGCGCTACATCGCCGCGGTGGCCGCGCATGGCAGCATCCGCGCGGCGGCGCGTGCGCTGGGCGTTACGCAGGCGGCCGTCACCCAGGGCATGCGCGAGCTGGAGGCAGATTGCCAGCTGGCGTTGTTCACCCGGCACAGCGGCGGCATTGGCCTCACCCCCGCCGGGCGCGACCTGGTGCAGCACGCCCAGCGCATCCTGGAGCAAATGCACCAGGCCGAACAGGACCTGGCCCGCCACCGCGACGTGGGCGCGCCGCAGCGCCTGTCCATCGGTATCACGCCCTGGGTGGCCCAGACCCTGCTGGCGCGCGTGCTGCCGCCATTTCGCGCCGAGATGCCGCATGTGCAGCTGGAGCTGTTCGACGGCTTCTCGGCCCTGGCCTACCCCAAGCTGCGCGAGGGCAGCCTGGACCTGATGATCGGCCGCATCGCCGCGTCCGACGAGATGCTGGGCCTGCAGTCCACGCCGCTCTTCACCTACGAGGCCACCGTGATGGCCCGCGCCGGCCACCCGCGTGCGGGCGCATCGTCCATCCACGAATTGCTGGGCGATGACTGGGTGCTCAACTTCGGCCCCGGCGGTGAAAGAGAATTGATGGACCAGCTCTTCACCCAGCACGGCGCCGCAGTGCCGCGCCACCACATCCACCTGGCCCAGTCGGCCTCGCTGATGCTGACCCTGGTGCAAAAGACCGACATGCTCACCTTCTGCCCCTGGCCGCTGGCCGAGACCGCGTCGCTGCGCGGCAGCATGGTGGCGCTGCAGCTGCGCGAGCAGTTCGCTCCGCGCACCGTGGGCATCATCCGCCGCAGCAACGAAACCCCGTCGCTCGCTGCACAGCGCTTTCTGGCGCACTTTGCCGAGCAGGTGCAGGCCAGCGTGCAATCGGACGATGCGGAGCTGCGCCGGGTGTTCTACTCGGTGGAAATGGCGCCAGGCGTGGGCGCCGGGGTGTGATGCCGGGCAAGGCGGGGTTGCCTCTGCATCGGCCCTGCGCGGGCGCGGCCTTTGTCCTTTTGGTTCCTGTGTCATCCGCCGCCGCATCTGTGGCGTTGCTGTAGGCAGGTTCTATGATCATGCGGCTGCCTGGTGAGAGCCGGGCCCACACAACAAAGTCGAGAGGGAGACGCATGCAGGGACTTGCAAAAAATCTGGCCGTGGCCGCCATGGCGCTGAGCGCCGCTGCGGCCTTTGCCCAGCAGGCCACGAACATGGAGGCCATGAACCGGGGCGTGTTTTCCGATACGCCTGCACCGCCGCTCGGCGGCAGTGTGAAGGACGCGGCGGCCAAGAAGCGCGGAGCCCTCCAGCCGGGTACTGGCGATTTCTACCGCTTCGCCAAGCTGGAGGCGCAGCCCGTCAGCCGCGAAGCCGGTGCGATGGACGTGCGGCGCTGGACACTGTCGGCCCTGGTGAGCAAGGCCACGGGCGACGTCGACTTTTACGTGCACTACTACGAGATCTACCGCGCAAGCTCTTGGAAGGCGCTCTCGGTGGCGCAGACGGATGCGGGCGAAAGCCTCAAGCTCGGCCGCCTGGGCGCACGGGTGGTGTCGTGCCGCAACGGCTGCTCCTACGCGGAAGAAATTTTCATCGACCTCACGCCCGCCACCGTGGACCGGGCCCGCACGCAGCCCCTGCGCATACAGCTGTCGGGCCTGGGCGCCAACCCCACCCTTGTGGAGTTCGACTCGCAAACGGTGAACGACCTGGTGGCCAAGGCCAGCGTGGAGGCCGCGAAGTACCGCAAGGTGAGTGCTCCGGCGGCGGCGGTGATGCCGGTTGCGGCACCCGTGCTGGCACCGCCAGCCGCGCAAGCGCCTGCCGCTGCAGGGCCGGTTTCGGTGGCCGATGAGCTGCAGAAGCTGGGCAAGCTCCGGGCCGATGGCACGATCACCGAGCTGGAATTCCAGAACCTCAAGGGCAGGCTGCTGGCGAAGTGAACTCGGGCGGGTGCGCCGAGCCGGCCATTGTTTTATTGCACCTGTGCCACCTGCCCCTATGATCCAGGGATGGCAGTAGATCGCATTTCCCACTTCACGCACCGTTGCACCGCACCCTCGCAGGGCGCCGTGCATGGGATGCTGCTGCCAGCGCGAAAGAGGGCGGAAACCTAGCATGCCGTCCCCGGTGCCCCCCGTGGTGCCCAAGCGTCTCAGTACCTTTCCGACGTTGTGGGCGTTTCTGTTCAGCCGCCAGCGCTTCGCCAACATGGCGGCGGCGCATGACCTGGCCATCATCATCCAGCCCGCAGACCAGCTGGCGCGCTACAACGCGGGGGCATGGAGCACCGGCACCGAGCTGGAGGCCATGCGCCAGGCATCGCTCGCGCGCCTGCTGCGCACGCGCTCCCAGTTCTGGCGTTCGGGCCTGGCCATCGTGGGCGTGTTCATGCTGCTGGTCATCATGTACTCGGGTCTGGGCCGGCCGCTGGAGCTGGTCTTTCCGGACGACATGGGCAAGGTCCTGGCCGCCCTGGGTGCGATCTTCGCCACCTGGGGCTCGGTGATCCAGCTCACGGGCGTGGAGTCGTGGTCCGGCGAAAGCGCCGATGAAAAGCTGCGCAGCATGCTGTTCCAGACCATGTTCGTGCTGGGCGGGGCGTTTGCGCTGATTGGGGTGCTGTGGTGAAGAGGCGACGGTGTGACGGCGCTTGAGGGTTCGTGCAAACAGCTGCCTTGCCGCTGTTCAGCGACCGAGCGCCCGCCTGGATGCCTCTTCGGTTTTTCCCATCGACATTGAGTGAGCGTTTTCTTGCAGATACTCTTCCAGTTCTTCTACGGCATTCATCCATTGCTGCCCATTGCCTATCTGCTGCTTTTGGCCACAGGGCTTCTGGCGCCAGCGCTCTACTGTGCCGCCAGAAAAATCCCTTACTCGATCACAGTGATCTGGAGCCGCTCCAAGGCCGGGGATCGCTGGGCCAAAGCCGTCGTGGCGGTCTATGCGTTGTTCGCGGCAGTGACCTTGCTCGCCCTGGTTGCAGAATTGCTGCGGCGATAGTCGGGGCGGGTGTGGGCGGGTGTGGGCGCCGCAGCCGAACGCACCGATGCTGCACAAGCCTGAGCGCTCCAGGCCGCCCCGCAGCATTGCGCATCACATTGTTGGACAGGGGCTTGCGGGCGGTAGCTGGCGACAATCCGGCAGCCACCATTTCGCGCCTGCAACGGGCAGGTATCGGTACGGCTGAACTGATCCAGATAGTTGATCGCGTGCTGGTGTCGCCTGGCAGTGCGGACAGGGCTCGCCTGTTGCTTGGGTAGCCGGACGCTGGTGCCCCGCCCGGGCCAGGCTTTGGCGCCAGTGCTGCATCGCCCAATGAAAACGGACATGCAACCACCGTTCTCTCGGCCGGCATGGGTGGCCTGATCGCCAACACCTTGGGCAGAAAGGCGCTGGGCGAGGCGGTCGGCATTGCGCTGAACAACACCGTTCAGACCTTTGGTTCCGTCTATGGCGACGCGGCCGAAGAGGCCCACAGGACCGGCAACCCCATCGACCTGCCTGTGATGCTGACCGGTGCCACGGTCTCTACGGCCATCGACACGCTCGCGGACAGGATCGGCCTGGATGCCTTGACCGCCAAGACCTTCAAGGGCAATGCACTGGAACGCCTGGGCAAGTCCATGGGCGCCCAGATGGCAGTGCAGGGCGGCACCGAGGCTGTGCAGCGTGTGCCCGAGGAGTGGGGGGCCGGCCGTGATCCGTATGGCCAGGGCCAGGTGGCTCAGTACCTCGACGAAGCTGCTGCAGGCGCACTGTTCGGCATTGCGTCGGGCGCCAGGGGGCGAAGGCGCCCCGGGAGTGTCGATGCTGTGGCGTCCGTTTCTGAAGACGATGTTCCCGGAGGTGATATTCCGCCCGAGACGCCGTATCAGCCATCGCCGCACCTGCCTGCCCCCGAGCGTGAGAGTTCGGCAGGACCGAAGGAGTTGGGTGGCCATGGCCGCAGTCGGCACGGTGGTCCCAATGAAGCACAAGGTCGTGAGGCAGGCTGGCCACGTACCGACGATCTGCCCTTCGAGGCGCCGCAGGCCGCGACAGCGAGCGCCATGAAGTCCACGCCTGTGCAGGCGGATTCGGTGCAACGGGAGCGGGGCGCGCAAGACTCGCCGTCTGCAATGGCCGCCATATCCCGGATGGAGGTGCTGGACAGCGGTACCTTGGCCGTGCGGGGGGACCCCGTCCTCGTAGGTGAAGCACTTCAGCAGGCGGGAATAGCGCTCTCGGATATCTTTGCAAGTCCAGGCGGGGTGATGGTGGAGCCAGGCAGCGCGAGGCGAGCGCAGGAGGTTTTGTCGTTGTTGCCTGGGAAGCTTCTTGCCAGCAGGCAAGAGGTGTCTGAGCCGGCCGAACGCTCCTTCGATCCGTTGGGCGGCGCCGACGGTGCTGCACCAGCGTTGCCAACGCGCATGAAGTTGCTCAGCGAAGGGACCCTGTCGGTGGTGAGCAACGGGCAGTCGGCATTGGCACGGCTGAGAAAGGCTGGAATCCCCGAAGGCGATCTTCTCGAGATGCCTGGCAACCAGCTGCATGTGGCACCACGCAGCGCGTCGCGTGCAAAGAAAGTGCTGGCTCAGGAACAAGACGTCCCATTACCCGCCTTTGCGGAAAGGGCTGCGCCCCTTGGCGCGCAGGTGGCGGAATCCATGCAGTCCGGCATGGCTGGTGGGTATGCTGGATCGGAAGATCTCGCGATGCCGGATGTGGGCGATAGAACAGGCCCATCGATTGAAAGCGGTGAGGCGCAAGCCGATTCTCGCAAGGCGTTGTGGCCCAAGATGGGGGCTGACGGATTGCCCTGGGCTTCCCACGCCTACACGGTAGCTTTCGAGATGAAGTTGAAGCTGGAGGACTTTGGAAGAAGCCGGGCGGTGCATTTCAATCGCGCCAATGCGGCCCTTGATGGCGCCTTTGTTCTCGATCCTGAGTTTGCACAGATGATGGAGCGGCTGATCCCGGGTGTGATGGGTGCAGTGTCATCGACGGGGGGGCGCAAAACTCCTGCGGGTTGGGTGTGGGAGCATGCCTCCAGGTCGGCTGCTCATGGCGAGGCCGGTGTGATGCGCTTGGTCCCTCAGGAGCAACACACCCCTGGCTCGCCATTTTGGCGAGCTCTTCACCCCGACGATGGAGCTCGGGGTGGCTATTCGGAATGGGCAATCCCTGCGGGCGCGCCAGCCAACAAAAAGAAAAAGCCGAAAAACCGTGGAGAAGGGCCAGTCAATGGCCAGGCTTTGCCGGAAAGATAGTAAAAACAAGGCTCCGCTCACGACAGAGCTGAACCCCGATAAACCCAAGGAGGATTGAGATGGATCGCTACGCAGGCAAGCCCTTTCTGAGGCTGCTGGACAGCTATTTTCTGGACGTGATCGGCCAGTTGGGAGAGGCACAGAACGCTGCGTTGGTTGCCATGCAGCCGCGACTGGCCGCAGTGTACCGCGATCAGGGGTCGTGGCAGGAGATCGTGGCCAGGCAGATGGATTTTCCACCGGGCGTGACCGATCGGGTGCAGATGTTCTGGAGGAGCTACCAGGAGGTATGCCAGATCGACCGGCTGCAGCCCGATGCGCTCGCCTTTGTGGAGTCTTTCGTCAGCCAGAATTTTCCCGACATCTGATGGGAATCCGATAAATCAAGCCCGCCGAGTGCGGGCTTTTTTTTCGCTTGGCGTGCCGTGAAAAACCACCACCCTCATCACTCCTCTCGACTTGGCGGGCCGTTTGAAACGGCGGCATATATGCCACCCCTTCAGCGCGGTCGCCTCTTCGCGGACATTGCTTTCACGGGCGATGTGCCCGGTGTCAGCAACCACCACTGCCTCTGGCCCGCGCGGGCCATGCCGAAGAAGGATAGACCGCACCATGAACGCCACCGACAGCAGCAGCAACAGCAACCACTCCACCTCCGCCGCCAGCCTCGAATCCGACGAGGGCGCCGCCAGCGCAATGGATGCCGAGGACCAGATGGCACAGGCGCTGGATGCGCTGCGCCAGGAGCGTGTGGAAACGGGTGGTGATGCACAGGTGCCCACCTCCGCCATGCCGGCAGGCCCCGATGGGGACTTGCCCGCAGCAACGGCGATGGGCGCCGAAGCCACGGGCACCGATGCCGCGCAGGCCCGTGCGCGCGCACCTGCATCCAGCGCCGCGCAGCACACCGAAAGGGCCGGCAACCCCGACCCCGCCGAGCTGCTGCGCCGCACGCAGGAGGAGCTGCACAAGGCGCGCAGCGAGATGGGCCGCGTGGGCCAGCTCAACCGCTACCTGAACCAGGCGCGGGCCGAGCGCGACCGCCTGCTGCAGGAGAACGCCCAGCTCAAGGGCAGCGGCAAGGCCGCGCCGGGCGCTACCGCGGATGGATCCGCCGCCGCTGCCCGGCTGGCCGAGCTGTCCCAGAAGGTGCAGCAGTTCCCCGAGCTGCATGGGCTGGTGGGCGCCGTGCAGCAGGCCCTGCAGGCCGTGGATGCGCAGGCCGCGACGGTGGCCGAGCAGACCGCCGCCCGCATGGTCGAGCCGCTGCACGGCCTGCGCGCCGAGCAGGAGCAACGCGCGCAGGAGCAACGCAGCGCCGCCTACGAGGCCGCGATGCAGACCTTCCAATCCACTTACCCGAATGCCGTGGAGGTGGTGCGCAGCACGGACTTCAGCGCCTGGATCCACACCCAGCCACAGCCCATTCAGGCGGCCTTCTACCAGGGGCAGGACCCGGGCGAGGCCATCGCGGTGATGGACGCCTACGACGCGCACCTGCGCCGCGCGGGCCGTGCGCCCATTGCCCACTACCCCCAGCAGCCGGCCGCCCAGCGCGCCAGCGCCAATGCCGCGCGGCTGCAGTCGGCGGCGGGCCTGCCTTCGCGCGCCAGCGGCGCCAAGGGCGGGCTGCCCCCTGAGGACGACTTCGAGGCGTCGCTGGACTTCTTTCGGCGCCAGCGCCTGACGCGCGCGGGCTGACGCCCCCATGCGCTCCATGACAGGCGCTGCGGCCACCCGCAGCGCCTGGACACCCGTACCCAATTTTCCCGATGAGGAGCAATCGATATGACCGTTTACGGTGACATCACCCCCCGTACCGCCGCCTATGCGGTGGACAAGATGCTGGAGCGTGCCCAGCCCTCCCTGAACATGGCCAAATTTGCCGTGGTGACTGCCGTGCCCAAGGGCAAGACCAAGGTCGTCAAGTGGCGCCGCTATGGCCGCCTGGCGCCCACCACCACGCCGCTGACCGAGGGCGTGACGCCCGTGCAGGGCAACATCACCAGCACCGACGTGTCGGCCAACCTGGAGCAGTACGGCCAGCGCGTGCAGATCACCGACGTGATTGCCGACACGCACGAAGACCCGGTGCTCAGCGAACTGAGCGCCTCGCTGGGCGAGACGGCGGGCCAGACGCAGGAGCTGATCCTGTACAACACCATCAAGGCCGGCACGCAGGTGCTGTACGCCAACGGCGTGGCGCGCAACACGGTGAACACGACCATGACGGCCAACGTGGCGCGCCGCGCCATCCGCCAGCTCAAGGCGCAGGATGCGCGGGCGCTGACCACCGTGCTCAACGCCACCGACGGCGTGGGCACGCTGCCCATCCCGCCGTGCTACGTCTGCTTCGTGCACCCCAACGTGGAGATGGACCTGCAGAACCCCGCGTTCTTCCCGGCCGGCTACACGCGCATCCAGAACTACGGCACCTTCAAGCCGCTGTGCGAGAACGAGATCGGCTCGTTCGAGAACATCCGCTTCGTCTCGTCCACGCTGTACGCGCCGCTGGTCAACGCCGGCAACGCGACACTGAACGGCATGCTGGGTGGCACCGCGGTGGACGTGTACCAGTCGGTCATCGTCGGCAAGGAGGCCTATGCCACGGTGAACCTGTCGGCATCGGGCTCGGGCCTCACGCCCATCGTGGTCAACCCCAAGCCCAGCGACAGCGACCCCATGGGCCAGCGCGGGCATGTGGCTTTCAAGATGTGGTCGGCCGCGGCGATCCTGAACGACGCCTGGATGACGCGCATCGAGCACGGCGTGTCCGCCTGACCTTCGCTTCACATCGCAACCCAGGGGCCGGCAAGCCGCCGGCCCCATCCTTTGAAGGAGCACCCCCATGGCAAAAGCACAACCCAAGGCCGCCGCATTGGCCGAACCCACCGCCGGCACCGACACCGACATCGACGTGGCCGTGCAGCAGCACGGCTTCTCGGGCCAGACCTGCGAGATCAAACTCTTCAAGGGCGAGCTGCACGAACCGCAACAGCCGTTCTTCGGGCTCAACAACTACCAGATCCAGATCCAGCGCGAGCGCTGGGTGCGCGTGCCGGTGGAGATGGCCGACCACATCGAAGGCCTGGCCTACACGGTGCGCGAGGCCGACCCCGAAGAGCCCGAGAACATCGACAGGATGCGCTGGGTGGACAAGCCCCGCTTCCCCCTGCAACGCAAAAGCTGAGCGGGGAGGGCGCGCACCATGAACTTCCTGCAACTGGCCCGGGCCGTCAAGCGCGAGAGCGGCTTGTCGGGCGGCCCGCCGGCCTCGGCCACTACGGCCAGCGGCGACGATGCCCGCGTGTTCGAGTGGGTGAACTGGGCCTGGCGCGACATCGCGCTGGCGCACGAGTCCTGGTTGTTTCGCCGCGGCGAGGCGCTGGGCCAGGTGGCGGCCGGTGCCCTGCTGATGGTGCCCGAGGCTGCGGCCCCCGGCTTCGCCCTGGCCGACTTCGCCGCCTGGAAGCCTGCGGCCGACGGCTACCGCCCCAGCGCCTGGCGCGTGGCCGACGGGCAGGTGAGCGAGCATGCGCTGGCCTGGCTCGACTACGAGGCGTTCCGCCAGCGCTTTCTGGTGGGTGTGCATGCGCCGGGCGCGCTGCAGTGCTGGAGCATGGCGCCCGGCGGCGAGCTGCTGGTGGGGCCCACGCCCGACGCGGCGCACATGGTGCGCGCGGCCTATGTGAAGGATGTGGTGGACATGGTGCTCGACGCCGACGAGCCGGCCCTGCCGGCGCGCTTTCACAACCTGATCGGCTGGCGCGCGCTGCGCGAGTACGGCGGCTTCGACGCGGCCAGCGAGGTCTACCAGCGCGCCGAGCAGAACTACAGCATGGGGTTTTCGGCGCTGGCGCAGTCGCAGCTGCCCAGGCCCGGCTTCGGTGCGAGGCCCTTGGCATGACCGGCGAGATGCGCATGCCTGCGCTCAAGACCCAGTACTTCCCGCTCGCGGGCGGGCTCGATGCCGAGTCGGCGCAGCTCACCCTGCGCCCCGGCATGGTCACGGGCGCGATCAACTACGAAAGCTCGGCTCTGGAGGGCTATGAGCGCATCGGCGGCTACGAACGCTTTGACGGCCGGCCCCGGCCCAGCGATGCGGCCTTCAAGTGCCTGCGCGCCGCCACCGCCTTCACGGGCCTAGCCGTGGGGCAGACGGTGGCGGGTGCCACCTCGGGGGCCACGGCCCTGGTGCTGGCGCTGCGCAATGCGGCGCAGATGGTGGTGACCAAGCTCACGGGCGCATTCGCCGTGGGCGAGCCGCTCACGGTGGCGGGCAGCGCTGTGGGCGTGTTCGATGGCGATGCCTCGGACATCGACGGTTTTGACGACAACGCCTTTGCGGCGCTGGCCGCCGACCACTACCGCGCGGCCATTGGCGCCGTGCCGGGGTCGGGGCCGCTGCGGGGCATTGCCGTATTGAATGGCACGGTCTACGCCTGGCGCGACAACGTGGCCGCCACGGCCTGCAGCATCTACAAAAGCTCGGCCACCGGCTGGATGCCGGTGTTCCATCACCACGAGCTGGCCTTCACCGGCGGCAGCGGGGCAGAGCCGGCCGTGGGCGCCAACATCACCAAGGGGACCGTGTCCGCGATGGTCAAGCGCGTGGTGGTGGAGTCGGGCACCTGGGCGGCCGGCACGGCCAAGGGGCGCTTCATCGTCACGGCGCCCTCGGGCGGGCCGTTCACCGCAGGCGCCTTCACGGCCGGCGTGGCCGCCACCGCCAGCGGCGCCGAGACGGCCATCACCCAGTTGCCCGGCGGCCGGCTCGACGCCGTGGTCTACAACTTCAACGGCCGGGCCGGGCAGCAGCGCATCTACGGCGCCGATGGCGTGAACCGGGGCTTCGAGTTCGACGGCGAGGTGCTGGTGCCCCTGGCCACCGGCATGGCGGTGGACAAGCCCGTGCACTGCGTGGCGCACAAGAACCACCTGTTCTTCAGCTTCGAGGGCTCGGTGCAGCACAGTGCCGTGGGCGACCCCTGCCGCTGGTCCGCCGTGGTGGGCGCCGCCGAGATCGCGGCCGGCGACGTGGTCACGGGCTTCCAGGTGCTGCCGTCAGACGCAGAGGGCGGCGCGCTGATGGTGTTTGCCGCCGAGCGCACCTGGGTGCTGTACGGCAGCAGCAGTGCCGACTGGCGCTTCGTGAACTTTGCCGACGACGTGGGCGCCCAGCGCGGCAGCGTGCAGAACCTGGGCCGTGTGCTGGTGTTCGACACCCTGGGCGTGGCCGTGGTCAGCGCCACGCAGGCCTTCGGCAACTTCGAGCGGCTGCCGCTGTCCTCGCGCATCCAGCGGTTGCTCAAGGCGCGGCAGGTCACGGCCTCGGTGGTCAACCGGGCCGACAAGCGCATGCGCCTGTTCTTCGCCACGGGTGAGAGCCTGAGCGTCACGCCCATCCCCACGGCCGACGGCGGCAGCGCGCTGGCCTTCATGCCCATCGACTATGGCCGCACGGTGCGCTGCACCTGCGATGCGGTGGTCGGCGGCGAGCCGCGCAACTTCTTCGGCAGCGACGACGGCTTTGTCTACGAGGCCGACCGGGGCCGCAGCTTCGACGGCGCGCAGATCCAGGCCTACCTGCGCCTGGCCTTCAACCACACCAAGAGCCCGATGGAGAAAAAACGCTTTCGCCGCGTGGATCTGGAGAGCAAGAACCGCAGCGCCTGCCGCCTGCTGGTGCAGGGCGAGTACAGCCTGGGAAAGCCCGAGGTGGGCCTGACCGACGTGGTCAACGTGCTGCAGAACGCCGGCGGCGCCTATTACAGCGTGAGCAACTACGGCCAAAGCTACTACAGCGTGCCGGCCAACGTGCTCTCCAAGGTGCGGCTGGACGGCGTGGGCACCGACCTCAGCCTGAACATCGTGAGCACCGCGCGCGACGAGCTGCCGCACACGCTGCAGAGCGTATCGGTGGTGTACACGCCGCGGCGCCTGGACCGATAGCCAACCAATGGAACCACACCCATGGCCAACACCTTCTACCACCGCGTCTTCAACCCGCTGCCCGGCCAGCGCGTGGACGAGCAGGTCCTCAAGGACGAGTTCCAGCGCGTCGAGCTGGGCTTCGACGGCGTGGCCGGGCAGACCGGCCAGCTCGCCACCGGCCTGGCCACCAAGGCCAACCTGGCCGGCGGCAACGCCCTCACGGGGGACCAGTCCGTCACCGGCAACGTCACGGTGACCGGCACCGTCACCGCCGCCACGCCTGTGCCGCCGGGCGACAACAGCCAGGCCCTGGCCAGTACGAACTGGGTGCAGGCCTGGGTCAGCGCCCAGGCGGGCGGGGCCATCGGCCTGCCCGTGTCGCCGGTGCAGGCCCGGCCGCTGGCGCTGTTCGTGGTTGCCGGCGTGCACCAGTGGGCGCCGGTGCAGTCGCGCAGCAAGGTTTTCTTTCTTTCAGGAGCTTGATCGACATGGCCAACGGACGTCTTTTTGCACTGGATCTGGCTGCGGCCACGGCCACCACCCTCTACCAGCCGGCCACGCTGACCGGCACGCTCACGCTGTCGCTGGTCAACCGCAACACCTGGGCCGTGCTGGCCCGGGTGGCGCTGGCCGCCGCGGCCACACCCACCGATGCGGAGTGGATCGAATACGACGTGTACCTGCCGCCCTCGGGCGTGCTCGAGCGCACGGCCATCGTGGTCGGGCCGGGCCAGTACCTGGTGGCCCGGGCCAGCGCGACCGGGGTGTCGGCGGTGGGGTTCGGGTTCGAGGAGTAGGACGCAGTGGGGGCAGGGTAGGGGTGGGGGTGGCGCCCTGTCGCCTGTATGCAACGAAGCGGACCCCACCCGAACGGGTGGGTACTAACCCCTAAACCGTTGCGCCAGCACGCGCAACCCGCACAGGGGTGGGTATTTGTGCTCTTTTGTAACGGTAAAACTGTCGCCCCAAAGGGCCTTTCTGAGATAATTGAACCGTGTGCGCCGTGCACACGCTAACCAATGAAATCAGGAGAGGGCCGTGCGCGCTGCGTTCGCCGTTCGGGCGTGGGCTGCGATAGCACCGGGCCTGCAAAGTCAGGAGCAATGGCTGCAATGGGCCAAGGCCCCGGTGTGCCCCGTGGGGGATACGGCGGTCGAGCTGCCCCACGTGCCCGCCATGTCGCGCCGCCGCCTGGGCCACTTGGCGAAGATGGCCGTTGCCGTAGCCGACACCGTGCTGCCGCCCGCAGACGGCGCCGACATCCCCGTGGTCTGGGCCTCGCGCTATGGCGATGCCGACAAGGCGCTGGCGCTGCTGCGCACCCAGGCCTTGGATGAACCCCTGTCGCCCACCGCCTTCGGCCTGTCGGTGCACAACGCCGTAGGGGCCCAGCATTCCATTTTGCGCGGCATGCGCGCCAACGCGGTCTGCGTTGCCTCCTCGCACTGCGCGCCCGAGGCCGGTGTGGTCGAAGCCCTGGGCCTGCTCAGCGATGCACCTCAGGGTGCGGCCGAGGTGCTGCTGGTCTGCTACGACGAGGTGTTGCCGCCCGACTACGCGGCCTTCCACGACGAGCCCGCAGCCGAATACGCCTGGGCCGCCTTGCTGGCGCCCCTGCAGGCGGGCGAAGCAGGTTTCGTGCTGCAGGCGCTCGACGACGATGCGCCGCAGCGCGAGGGCCAGGCGGGCGCCTTGCCGCACGGGCTCGATGCGCTGCATTTCCTGTTGCAGGGCGAGCGGCAAAGCCTGGTGCGTGGCCATGCCTCGGGCCGATGGATGTGGGAGCGCGTGCATGCTTGAAGTGATCAACCGCGCCTGGCGCATCGTGGCCACGGGGTTCTGCTTTTCCGTGTTCGGCCTGGGCGGCATCGTGCTGGGTATCGTGGTGTGCCCCGTGGCCATGCTCTTCGTGCGCGGTGCCGCGCGCCAGCAGCAGCTGTCGCAGACCATCATCCATTACTGCTTTCGCGGCTTCGTGGGGCTGATGAACTGGGTGGGCGTGATCTCCTACGAGGTGCATGGCGCCGAGCGCCTGAATCGCCGGGGCCTGTTGATCCTGGCCAACCACCCCTCGCTGATCGACGTGGTGTTCCTGATCTCCTTCGTGCGCCATGCGGACTGCATCGTCAAGGCGGCGCTGGCGAGCAACCCCTTCACGCGCGGCCCCATCCGGGCGGCGGGCTTCATCACCAATGGCGATGGTGCGGGGCTGCTGGAGGACTGCGTGCGTTCGCTCAAGGACGGCAACAACCTCATCATCTTTCCCGAAGGCACGCGCACGCCGCTGCAGGGCGCCAACCGGCTGCAGCGCGGCGCCGCCCATGTGGCGGTGCGCGGGCGCATCGACATCACGCCCGTGCACATCCACAGCAGCCTGCCCATGCTGACCAAGGGCACGCCGTGGTGGAAGGTGCCCGTGCGCAAGCCGCACTTCACCATCGAGGTGCAGCCCGACATCGCGGTGCAAGAATTCTGTGACTCGGCCGCCAGCGAAACGCTGGCTGCGCGCCATGTGACCGAGCACCTGTCCGTACAACTATTCAGGGGACCTGCCCGTGCTTCAACTTGAGCAAGAAATCAAAGAAATCATCATCTCCAGCCTGGCGCTCGAAGATATCGCGCCCGAGGACATCGACGCGGCAGCGCCGCTGTTCGTCGAAGGCCTGGGCCTGGATTCGATCGACGCGCTGGAGCTCGGCCTGGCCCTGCAAAAGCGCTATGGCCTGAGCATGTCGGCCGACTCGGAGCAGACGCGCAAGCACTTTGGCAGTGTGCAGGCGCTGGCCGCCTTCGTGGCCGCCAGCCGCACGCACTGAACCGGGCGGCCTTCACGGAAAAATCCAACATGAACAAAGAAGCCATCTACGAACGCATCGCCGCCATCCTGCGCGAGACGTTTGAAATCGACGCCGCCCGCATCACCCCCGAGGCCCGCCTGTACGACGACCTGGACATCGACAGCATTGACGCCGTGGACCTGATCGTGCAGCTCAAGCCCTGGGTGGGCAAGCGCCTGAACGCCGACGCCTTCAAGTCCGTGCGCACCGTGCAGGACGTGGTCGACGCGCTGCACCATCTGGTGAACGACGCCGCCCCCGCTTCCTGAGACGGTTCGGCAACCTGCCCGCCATGCACAAGATCGTGACCGCCGTGCTGGTGGTGCTGACGGTGCTGTACCCGCTGGGCGTGTACCTGGCCATGGGCCACGTGGCGCCGCAGTGGCTGGCCGTGCTGCTCGTGGCGCTGGCCGTGCTGCGCGCCCTGGTCACGCGCCAGCGCTTCTGGTGGGCCGTGGCCTCGGGCGCGGCGGTGCTGGCGCTGGCCGCCTGGTGGCAGGGCGATGCGCTGGCCGTCAAGCTCTACCCGGTGCTGGTCAACGCCGTGCTGCTGGTGGTGTTTCTGGTCAGCCTGCGCCACCCGCCCACGGTGGTCGAGCGCCTGGCCCGGCTGACCGAGCCCGACCTGCCCGCAGCCGGGGTACGCTACACCCGCAAGGTGACGGCCGTGTGGTGCGTGTTCTTTGTGGCCAACGGCGCGGCGGCGGCCTACACCGCCGCCTTCAGCAGCGATGCCACCTGGGCGCTGTACAACGGGCTCATCGCCTATGTGCTGATGGGCTGCCTGATGGGCACCGAGTGGTGTGTGCGCCAGTGGGTCAAGCGCCGTGGCGCGCTGGCCTGAGTTTGAATTTCCCGTCCCTGTCCAACAACTCCAAGAATCCAGGAATCGAGCAAAGTGAACGCATTTACAGCGCTGTCTGAAGTGGCCTTGCCGCAGGCACGTGCCGCCGCGCATGCGGTGGCGGCTATCGGCGGTCGTACGGTGCAGCACGCCGACTGGGTGCTGTCCGTGCAGGCCTGGTGCGCCGCCTTCCAAAAGGTGCAGGGCACCGAGGTGGGCCTGTATTTCGACGACCCGCTGGCCTTTGCCGCAGCCCTCTGGGGCGCCTGGCACGCGGGCAAGACCCCGGTGCTGGCCAGCGACCTGCAGCCGCACACCCTGGCGCACCTGCTGCCCCAGGTGCAGGCCTGCGCGGGCCTGCTGCCCGGTGCCTTGCAGCCCGATGCAGCCGCTGCCCCGGCCGTGGTGTTGCAGCCCCTGTCGCTGCGCGCGGCGCAGGTGGTGCTGTTCACTTCGGGCTCCACGGGCGTGCCCGAGCGAATCGTCAAGTATTTATCGCAGCTCGATGCCGAGGTGCATGCGCTGCAGGCCGTGTTCGGCCCCATGGCGGATGTGCCGGGCCTGCGCACGCTGGCCACCGTGTCGCACCAGCACATCTACGGTCTGCTGTTCCGCGTGCTGTGGCCGCTGGCGGCTGGCCGGCACCTGGGCACCGGGTTTCTGCGCTACCCCGAAGAACTGGTGGCCCAGCTCTCGCAGCCCGGCCCCAAGCTCTTGATCTCCAGCCCCGCCATGCTCAGCCGCCTGCCGGATGCGCTCGACTGGGCGGTGGCATCCCAGGGCCTGCGCGGCGTTTTTTCATCGGGCGGCCCCCTGCCGCCCGAGGCCTCAGCGCACTGCCTGGCGCTGCTCGGCCATTCGCCCACCGAAGTCTTCGGCAGCTCCGAGACCGGTGGCATCGCCTGGCGGCGCAGGGCAGAGCAGGGCGATGCCTGGCAGCCCCTGCCGGGTGTGCAGGTGCGCCTGGCCGACAGCGGCTGCCTCTCGGTGCGCTCGGGCCACCTGCCCGATGCCGATGCCTGGTGGGAGACCGCCGACCGGGCGCTGCCGCAGGATGGCGGCGCCGGCTTCGTGCTGCAGGGCCGGGCCGACCGCATCGTGAAAATCGCCGAAAAGCGCATCTCGCTGACCGCCATGGAAACCACGCTGCTGGCCAGCGACTGGGTGGCCGCGGCCCGGGCCGTGGTGCTCGAAGCGCCGCCCGCCGCCGACCGCGTGGGCATGGTGCTGGCGCTCAGCGACGCCGGCTGGCAGGCGCTGCAGCAGCGAGGGCGCCGCGGCCTGGGTGCCGCACTGCGCGCGATGCTGGAGCCTTGCGTGGACCGCGTGGCCCTGCCGCGCAGCTGGCGCTACGTGCTGCGCATGCCGCAGAACGCGCAGGGCAAGACCACGCAGCACGACCTGCTGGCGCTGTTTCGCCCGCTCATGCCGCAGCCGCTGTGGACGGAGCGCGGCGACCTGCGGGCCACGGCCACGCTGCAGGTCGACCCCGGGCTGCGCGTGCTCGACGGGCATTTCCCCGGCGCGCCCATCGTGCCCGGCGTGGCGCAGCTGCACTGGGTGGTGACCCTGGGCACACAGGCCTTCGGCATCCCGGCGGCCTTCATGCGCGCCGAGGTGGTCAAGTTCCAGCAGCCTATCCTGCCCGGCACCAGCGTGCAGGTGCAGCTGCAATGGGTGCCCGACAAGGGCCAGCTGCAGTTCTCGCTCACGTCCCACCGAGGCCCGCACGCCAGTGGCCGCCTGGTGCAGGGAGGTGCTGCATGACGCACGCCGCATTCAACCCCGTCGCCATCATCCCCGTCTACAACCACCCCACCACCATCGCCCGCATGGTGCAGGGCGTGCTCGGTGCGGGCCTGCACTGCATTCTGGTCGACGACGGCTCCGAGCCCGGCTGCGCCGCCGTGCTCGACGCGCTGGCCGTGCAGCACGGCGCACAGCTCACCTTGCTGCGCCTGCCGCAGAACCAGGGCAAGGGCGGCGCCGTGATGACCGGCATGCGCCATGCGCTGGCGGCAGGCCACAGCCACGCCCTGCAGATCGATGCCGACGGCCAGCACGCCGTGGCCGACATCCCCGCCTTCATCGCGCTGGCCCGCGCACAGCCCGGCACCATGGTCTGCGGTGCGCCGCGCTACGATGCCAGCGTGCCCAAGGCGCGCCTGTACGGTCGCTATGCCACGCATGTGTGGGTGTGGATCAACACCTTGTCGCTGGACATCGAGGATTCGATGTGCGGCTTTCGCGTCTACCCGCTGCGCGAGGCCATCGGCGTGATGGACGGCGCGCGCATCGGCAAGCACATGGAGTTCGACACCGAGATCCTCGTACGCATGCACTGGAAGGGCGTGCCCTTCGTCACCCAGCGCACGGCCGTGACCTATCCGCAGGACGGGCTCTCGCACTTTCGCGTGTGGCGCGACAACGTGCTCATCTCGGGCATGCACACGCGGCTGTTCGGCGGCATGCTGCTGCGCAGCCCCCTGCTGCTGGCGCGCAAGCTCGTGGGGCGGCGCCGTACCGGGCACGCGGCATGACGGCACCGGCGCCCGACGCCAAAACTGCTGCCGCAGCGGCCGAAGCGCCGCACTGGGCGCAGATGGGCGAGAACACCTTCGTCGCCGGCATGTGGCTGCTGTACCAGGTGCACCGGTTCCTCGGGCGCTGGCCGTTTCTGCTGTGCCTGTACCCCATCGTCGCCTACTACTGGCTGGCCAGCCCGGTGGCGCGTCGCTCGTCGCTGCAGTACCTGCAGCGCATGCAGGCGGCCCACGGCCTGTGGCCTGCCGTGCCGGGCTGGCGCCAGAGCCAGCGGCACTTTCGCATGTTTGCGCAGGTGATTCTCGACAAGCTGCTGGCCCTCACCGGGCGCTACCGCTTCGACCGCGTGGCCTTCACCGGGCGCGAGCAGTTCAGTGCGCTGCTCCAGCAGCAGGGCCGGGGCGCCGTGGTGGTCACCGCGCACATGGGCTGCATCGAGCTGTGCCGGGCCATTGCCGAGCGGCACGCGGGCATGCGCCTGAGCATTCTGGTGCACACGGCCCATGCGGAGCGCTTCAACCGCGTGCTGCAGCGCCTGGCGCCCGACAGCGGCGTGCAGCTGCTGCAGGTGACCGAGTTCAACGCCGCCACGGCCATGATGCTCGGCGAGCGCGTGGCCCGCGGCGAGCTCATTGCCATTGCCGGCGACCGCGTGCCCGTGCGCGAGGGCCGCGTCACGCATACCACCTTCCTCGGGCACCAGGCGCCTTTCCCCTGCGGGCCCTACGTGCTGGCCTCGGTGCTCGAATGCCCGCTGTATTTCATGGGCTGCGTGCACGATGGCGCAGGCTACGCGGTCGAATTCGTGCCGCTGGCCGAGCGCGTGCTGCTGCCGCGAGCCCGGCGCGAGCAGGCGTTGGCCGAGTATGCGGGCCTGTTCGCCCAGCAGCTCGAACGCATGCTGCGCAAGGCGCCCTACGACTGGTTCAATTTTTTCCCCTTCTGGGATCAGGCCGCCCCCGCGCGCCCGGTCCCCGCTGCATGATTGCCTGCATGACCCCATTTTTCACGCCCGCCCGGAGGCTGCCGCATGTCCACTGAGAAAGAGCTGGCCTCACGCGAGCGGCTCAGCCATGAGATCGAGATCACCCCCGCGTTCTACGACATCGACGTGATGGAGATCGTCTACCACGGCCACTACGTGCGTTTTCTCGAACTGGCGCGCAGCGCGCTGCTCGCCAAATTCGACTACGACTACCCGCGCATGCGCGAATCGGGCTACGGCTGGCCCGTGGTGGACATGCGCCTCAAATACGTGCGCCCGGCCACCTTCGGCCAGGTGCTCAAGGTGCGCGCCACCATCACCGAGTGGGAGAACCGCCTGCGCATCGACTACCTGATCAGCGACGCCGCCACGGGCCAGAAGGTCAACAGCGCCCACACCATCCAGGTGGCGGTGGACATGCAGACCCGTGCCATGTGCTTCGTCTGCCCGCCGGTGCTGTGGGAACGGCTGGGGGTGGCGCCATGAGGTTCGCGAAGTGGACACGCAGCCTTGCCCTGGCTTTGTGCAGTCTGGTGCTCGTGCCGGCCCATGCGGCAGAACCTGCCGCGCAGGAGCTGCTCGCCCAGGTGCGCCAGCGCGTGCACGACGCGCCCGTGGTGCGCGGCGGCTTCGAGCAGCTCAAGACCGTCAAGGGCTTCAAGCAGTCGCTGCGCTCCAGTGGCGACTTCGTCGTGGCGCGCGGCAAGGGCATCGTCTGGCATGTGCTCAAGCCCTTCGAGTCCACCCTGGTGGTGCGGCCCGACAGCCTGCAGTCGCGCGGCAGCGACGGCAAGCTCACCACGCAGATGCGCGCGCAGGACGAGCCCGTGCTGCGCACCGTCAACGCCATGCTGTTCGCCGTCATGTCGGCCAACCTGGCAGAGCTGGCCCAGCACTTCGAGGTGACGGGGCAGGTGGCGGCCAAGGGCTGGTCGCTGCACCTAGTGCCGCGCGACCCCACGCTGGCCCAGTGGCTGGCCTCGGTGGAGCTGCAGGGCAACCAGTTCGTGCAGGAGGTCAAACTGCAGGAGGCGCGCGGCGATGCCAGCGTGATCCGCATCGTCGCGCCCGTGGCCGAGAACGCGCTGCGCCCGCAGGACGCGGCGCAGTTCGAATGACGGCGCACACCCCGGCGGCGGACGCACCGCCCGGCTGGCTCTGGCGCACGGCCGCGCTGGCCTGGCTGCTGGTGATCGTCGCCGTGGGCGTGCACCAGTGGCAGTTCTGGACGCACGACGGCATCGACACCGACGTGATGGCCTTGCTGCCTGTGAACGAGCAGGCACCCGACGTCGCCCTGGCCACCGAGCAACTGGTGGGCCAGATGTCGCGCCAGGTGGTGGTGCTGCTGGGCGCGGGCGAGTGGGGCGATGCACGCTCCGCCGTGCAGGTGTTCCGCCAGTCCCTGGCCACCGGGGCCGGTGCGCGCCTGCGCGAGGACCCCATCGCGCAAAAGACCTCCATGGAGGCCGCGCTCGGCTTCTACCAGCCCTGGCGCGAGCGTTTGCTCACCCCCGCGCAGCGCGCCATGCTGGCCGGCACGCCCGACGCCGCGCTGGTGCAAAAGGCGCTGCAGGACCTGTACCAGCCCGCCGTGCAGGCCCGCCTGTCCGACTGGGTGAGCGACCCCCTGGGCCTGTGGACGCAGTGGTGGGCCGCGCGCGGCGCGCAAAGCCAGGCCCGCCCGCGCGATGGCGAGCTGTGGGTGGCGGCCGACGGCCAGCAATGGGCCGTGCTGCAGTTCACGCTGGAGGGCTCGGCCTTTCGCCTCTCCGGCGAACCCCTGCTCGATGGCGCCTTGCAGACTGCACTGGCCCAGGTGCGCGCGAAGTGGCCCGGCGCCCGCATGGTCACGGCCGGCGTGCCCCTGCACGCCGAGGCCGCCGCAGTGCAGGCCAACTGGGAGATCAACACCATCGGCTGGGGCTCGCTGGCCGGCGTGCTGCTGCTGGCCTGGCTGGCGTTCCGCTCGCTGCGGCCGGTGGCGCTGGTGGGCGTGTCGCTGCTGGTGGGCTGCGCGGTGGCCCTGTCGGTCACGGCGCTGTTCTTCGGGCAGGTGCACCTCTTGACCCTGGTGTTCGGCGCCAGCCTGGTGGGCGTGGCGGAAGACTATGGCATCCACTACTTCGCCAGCCGCCAGGGCGCACCCGGGCGCAGCCCGCATGGGCAGATGCGCGGGCTGATGCCAGCGCTGTGGCTGGCCCTGGGCACCAGCGCCATCGCCTACCTGGCGCTGGGCGCAGCGGCCTTCCCGGGCCTGCGGCAGATGGCGGTGTTCTCGGTGGTGGGGCTCACGGCCGCCATGCTCACCGTGGTCTGCTGGTTCCCCTGGCTTGACCGGGGCACCATGCCGCACAGCCCCGTGGCCCAGCGCATCGGCCAGACGCTGATGGCCTGGCCGCGCTGGCGCCATGCGCTGCCCGGCTCGGCCCTGGTGTGCGTGGCCATGGCGCTGCTCTTGTGGCTGCTGGGCGGCCTGCGCGCGCAGGACGACGTGCGCCAGCTGCAGAACGCATCCACCCCGCTCGTGGCACAGCAGCGCCAGGTGGGCGAGGCCCTGGGCCTGCCCAGCCCCGCGCAGTTCTACCTGGTGCAGGGCAGCACGCCCGAGCAGGTGCTGCAGCGCGAGGAGGACCTCAAGGACCGGCTCGACGCGCTGGTGGCGCGCCAGCTGCTGGTGGGCTACAGCGGTGTATCCGACTGGGTGCCTTCGGCCCGGCGCCAGGACAGTGATGCCCAGCTGGTGGCCCGCGCGCAGGAGGCCGTGTTCAAGGGCGTGAACGCCGAGCTCGGTGAAAGCTTTGCCCGGCCCGCCACGCCGCCGCCCGCGCCCATCACCGTGCAGGCCTGGCTGGCGCAACCCATCTCGGCCGCCGCGCGGCCGCTGTGGCTGGGCGAGCGCGACGGCAGCTACCGCAGCCTGCTGATGCTGCGCGGCGTGCGGGACCTCGCATCGCTGCCCGCGCTGGCCGGGGCTGCCGAGGGCCTGGAAGGCGTGGCCTGGGTCGACAAGCCCGCCGAGATATCGGGCCTGCTGCAGCGCTACCGCATCTCCATGACCGAGCTGCTGCTGCTGGGCCATGTGCTGGTGCTGGCCGCCCTGTGGCTGCGCTTTGGCCGCAAGGCCTGGCGCGCCTGGATGCCCACCGTGCTGGCCAGCCTGGTGGTGGTGTGCGTGCTCACCGCCTTTGGCGCACCCTGGCAGCTGTTCAACGTGCTGGCGCTGATGCTGCTGCTGGGCGTGGGTATCGACTACGGTATCTTCCTGCAGGAGCATGAGGACGACCCCCATGCCTGGCTGGCGGTGGTCATTGGCGCCGGCAGCACCTGGCTGTCGTTCGGGCTGCTGGGGCTGTCGGCCACGCCGGCACTCAAGGCCTTTGGCCTCACACTCATGCTCGGCCTGCCGCTGGTGCTGGTGCTGGCGCCGCTGTTTCGCGGCGCCACGGACAACAAGGAACTTTGATGCAACAACGTCGGATGGAACAGACCGAGGTGCTGATCGTGGGCGCGGGCCCCTCGGGCGCCGTGGCCGCCGGCCTGCTGCGCAAGCAGGGCCGCCAGGTGCTGGTCCTGGAGAAGGAGACCTTTCCGCGCTTTTCGATCGGCGAGAGCCTGCTGCCGCAGAGCATGGCCTACATCGAAGAGGCCGGCATGCTGCAGGACGTGGTGGAGGCAGGCTTCCAGTACAAGAACGGCGCGGCCTTCGCCAAGGGCGGGCTGCGCACCGACTTCGACTTTCGCGACAAGTTCTCGCCCGGCTGGGGCACCACCTACCAGGTGCAGCGCGGCGACTTCGACAAGGTGCTGGCCGATGCCGCGGCAAAGGCCGGCGCCGAGGTGCGCTACCGCCACACGGTGACCGCCGTGGACGTGTCGGGCGAGCGGCCCGAGGTGTCGGTCACCTCGCCCGAGGGCGAGGAATACACCGTGCAGGCGCGCTTCCTGCTCGACGCCAGCGGCTTCGCGCGCATCCTGCCGCGCATGCTGCAGCTGGAGCGCCCGTCCGACTTCCCGGTGCGCGGGGCGCTGTTTACCCACATACAGGACGGCATCGCCCATGGCGACATGGACCGCAGCAAGATCCTGATCACCGTGCACCCGGTGCACCACGAGGTGTGGTTCTGGACCATTCCCTTTTCCGGCGGCCGCTGCTCGCAGGGCGTGGTGGCCACGCCCGAGTTCCTGGCGCGGTATGAGGGCAGCGAGGTCGAGCGCCTGCGCGCCATCATCGCCGAGACCCCGAGCCTGGCCCACGTGCTGCGCAACGCCGTGTGGGACACGCCGGGCCGCTCCATCACCGGCTATGCGGCCAACGTCACCGCGCTGTGGGGCAAGGGCTTTGCGCTCCTGGGCAATGCGGGAGAGTTCCTCGACCCGGTGTTCTCCAGCGGCGTGACCATCGCCGTCACCTCGGCCAGCCTGGCCGCGCGCTGCATCGCGCGTGCCTGGCGCGGCGAGGCCGTGGATTGGCAGCAGGACTACGCCGTGCCGCTGCAGGCGGGGGTGAACACCTTCCGCGCCTTCGTGCAGGGCTGGTACGACGGGGGCTTTCAGGACGTGATCTTCCACGACCGGCACAGCCCCGAGATCCGCCGCATGATCGCCTCCATCCTGGCCGGCTACGCCTGGGACGCGAAAAACCCCTATGTCGCCGAGCCGCAGCGCCGCCTGCAGGTGCTGGGCGAGGTGTGCCGGCAGCAGCGGCAGGCGCCAGGCCAGGGGGCTGTGCCTGCATGAACCCCGTGCGAATTCCTGGGGGTCTGGCCGCCGCAGTGTGTGCCCTGCTGCTCGCAGGCTGTGCATCGCCGGGCGCCCCCGATGCCATGCGCAGCCCCCTGCTGGCCCTGGCGCCCGCGGCCCTGCGCTGCGAGGTCGCCGTGCAGCAGCGCCTCACCGTGGAAGTGCCCGGCCGGCCCGCGCAGCAGCTCGAAGCCCTGCTCGAGGTGGATGCCGAGGCTGTGCGCCTGGCCTTCTTCGTGATGGGGCAGGGCATGGGCACCCTGGTGTGGGACGGCTGGCAGTGGGACAAGCAGCTCTCGCGCCACTGGCCCGCGCAGCTCGCGCCCGAGCAGGTGCTCAGCGACCTGCAACTGGCCTTCTGGCCCGCGCGCGCCGTGCAGCGCGCCGTGCAGCCGCCCTGGAGCGTGGAGGCATCTGCCACCGGGCGCCGCCTGCTGCGCGACGGCCGCGAGCAGGTGCGTGTGCAGTTCATCGGCAATTCGGCCGTCGAGATCATCTACCCTGGCGGGCCCTTCACCTTGCGCGTCGAATCGCCCGGGGGCTCCCAACTGTGCGCCCCGGCGCAGGAGCCTTCGTGATCACCCGCCCGCATGTCTATTTGAACGCCGCGTCGGCGTACAGCGCGCTGGGCCTCAGCGCGCAAGCGATGCGTGCCAACCTCTTCACCGCCACCGATCCGCAGACCCTGCAGCGAACCGACCGCTATTCCCCCGGCCGCACCCTGCCGCTGGGCTGCCTGCCCGAGGGCGCTGTGCTGCCCGCACTCGACTTTGCGCCGCCGCACCAGCGCTCGCGCAACAACGCACTGGCCTGGGGCGCCGTGCAGGCGCTGCAGGGCCCGGTGGCGCAGGCCATTGCCCGCTGTGGCCCCACGCGCGTGGCCCTGGTGGTGGGCACCAGCACGGCGGGCATCGAAGAGGGCGAGGCGGCTGCCCGCCACCTGGCGCGCGAAGGGTGCTTTCCCCCCGGCTTCGAGTACCCCGTGCAGGAGATGGGCAACGTGGCCACTTTCCTGGCCCAGCACCTGGGCATCCGCGGGCCCGCGCACACCATCTCCACCGCCTGCTCCTCGGGCGCCAAGGCCCTGGCCTCGGCCGCGCGGTTGCTGCAGTCGGGCATGGCCGATGCGGTGGTGGCTGGCGGCGTCGACGCGCTGGGCCGCTTCACCGTGGGCGGGTTCAGCGCGCTGGAGGCCGTGTCCGCCGAGCGCTGCAACCCCCTGTCGGCCAACCGCCGGGGCATCAACCTGGGCGAGGCGGCCGCCTTCTTCGTGCTGAGCCGCGAGGCGGGCCCCGTGCGCCTGGCCGGCTGGGGCGAATCGCAGGACGCGCACCACATGTCCGCCCCCGACCCCACGGGCCAGGGCGCCGTGGCGGCCATGCAGCAGGCGCTGGCGCGCGCCGGCATGCCGCCGGCCGCCGTGGACTATGTCAACCTGCACGGCACGGCCACGCTGCACAACGACGCCATGGAGAGCCGGGCGGTGCAGGCCGTTCTGGGCCTGGATGTCGCGGTAAGCTCCACCAAGCCGCTCACCGGCCATTCCCTGGCCGCCGCCGGCGCGCTGGAGGCCGCCGTGGCCTGGCATGTGCTGCAGCACAATCCGCAGGGCGTATTGCCCGTGCACTGGTGGGATGGCGTGGCCGACCCCACCATGCCGGCCCTGGCCGCCGTGGCGCCCGGCATGCAGCTGGGGCGCACGGCGCGCGTGGTGATGAGCAACTCCTTTGCCTTTGGCGGCAGCAACAGCACCTTGCTGTTCGAGGCCGCTTGATAGAGTGACGACAAGCCGATGAGCAGTGAACTTCTACCCATAGAGAACTACGTGCCCCACCGCAGCGCCATGCTGCTGCTGGACCGCCTGCTGGCCGCCGACGAAGAGAGCGCCGTTGCCGAGGTCACGGTGCCGCGCGACGGGCTTTTCATGCACGACGCCGGCATGCCCTCGTGGGTGGGCATCGAGTACATGGCGCAGACGGTGGCGGCCTGGGCCGGCTGGCGTGCGCTGCAAAAGGGCAGGGCGGTACAGATCGGTTTTCTGCTCGGCTCGCGCCGGTACGAGACCGCGCAGCCCTTTTTTTCGCCCGGTACCCGCCTCACCGTCAGCGTGCGCTGCGAGCTGCTGGGCGACAACGGCCTGAGCATGTTCGACTGCCGGATCGAAGCCGATGGTGCGAAAGAGTTGGCAACCGCGCGCATTTCCGTCTTTGAGCCGGTCGACGGGAACGCCTATATTCCACCATCGCCCGCCACGGGCCAGTGACCGGGCCCGCCAGGCCCAAGGCAAGCCCACCTCCACACAGACAACAGGCCATCGATACCGAGAATGAACGAGTTGACGAAGACAACCACACCACCAGCGCCCACTGCTGCCACCACCGTGTTGGTGACGGGCTCCAGCCGGGGCATAGGCCGCGCCATCGCGCTGCGCCTGGCGCGTGGCGGCCATGACATCGTGGTGCACTGCAGGAGCGGCATGGACCAGGCACACAGCGCCGTGGCCGAGATACAGGCCCTGGGCCGCAGTGCGCGTGTGCTGCAGTTCGACGTGGCCGACCGCGACGCCTGCGCCGCCGCGCTGGAGGCAGACATCGAAGCCCATGGTGCCTACTACGGCGTGGTCTGCAATGCCGGCATCGCCATGGACAACGCCTTCCCCGCCATGACCGGCGAGGAGTGGGACCGCGTGGTGCACACCAACCTCGACGCCTTCTACAACGTGCTGCATCCGCTGGTGATGCCCATGGTGCGCCGGCGCAAGCCCGGGCGCATCGTCACGCTGGCATCGGTTTCGGCGCTCATGGGCAACCGGGGCCAGGCCAACTACAGCGCGGCCAAGGCTGGCGTGATCGCCGCCACCAAGTCGCTGGCCATCGAGCTGGCCAAGCGCGACATCACTGTCAACTGTGTGGCCCCGGGCCTGATCGACACCGAAATGGTCAGCGAAGAGGTGCTGGAGCACGCGCT
This sequence comes from Acidovorax sp. LjRoot118, assembly GCF_964253575.1. Taxonomy (NCBI): domain Bacteria; kingdom Pseudomonadati; phylum Pseudomonadota; class Betaproteobacteria; order Burkholderiales; family Comamonadaceae; genus Acidovorax; species Acidovorax sp. LjRoot118. Next base: position 3,180,629 of record NZ_CAXURB020000001.1, on the reverse strand, counting down.
GGCGATGATTCCCATGCGCCGCATGGGCACGGTGGACGAGGTGGCCGGCGTGGTCGCCTTCCTGCTGGGCCCCGAGGCCTCGTACATCACGCGCCAGGTGATCTCGGTCAATGGAGGGATGGTCGGATGAGCACTTCAACAACAACAGGCAAGAAGCGCGTGGTCGTCACCGGCATCGGCGCCCTGAGCCCGCTGGGCAACGACTGGGCCACGGTGCGCACCCAGTTGCTCAGTGGCCGCAACGTGATCCGCGTGATGCACGAGTGGGAAGGCTACGAGGGCCTGAGCACCCAGCTGGGCTGCACCGTGGCGCCCTTCGAGCTGCCCGCGCACTACAACCGCAAGACCATGCGCAGCATGGGCCGCGTGGCGCTCATGGCCACCCGTGCCACCGAGATCGCGCTGGAGAACGCCGGCCTGCTGGGCGACCCCTTCGTCAAGAGCGGGCACATGGGCGTCTCCTACGGCTCCTCGGCCGGCACGCCGGCCGCCATCGGCGACTTCGGCCGCATGATGGCCGAGAAGAGCACCGAGGGCATCAACGCCAACACCTACATCAAGATGATGTCGCACACCGCCCCGGTGAACATGGGCGTGTTCTTCGGCGCCACGGGCCGCGTCATCACCACCTCCAGCGCCTGCACCTCGGGCAGCCAGGGCCTGGGCTATGCCTACGAGGCCATCCAGAGCGGCAAGCAACTGGCCATGCTGGCCGGTGGCGCCGAAGAGCTCGACGCCACCCAGGCGGCGGTGTTCGACACCCTGTTCGCCACCAGCACCAAGAACGGCACGCCCGAGCTTACGCCCCGGCCCTTCGACGCCCACCGCGACGGATTGGTGCTGGGCGAGGGCGCCTGCACCTTCGTGCTCGAAGAGCTCGAACATGCCCAGGCGCGCGGCGCACAGATCCTGGGCGAGATCGTCGGCTTTGCCACCAATTCCGACGGCACCCACGTCACCCACCCCAACCCGGTCACCATGGCCCAGGCCATGCGCATGGCATTGGCCGATGCCGGCCTGGCGCCCGAGGCCATCGGCTACATCAACGCCCACGGCACGGCCACGGACCAGGGCGACATCGCCGAAACCACCGCCACGCACGCGGTGTTTGGTGGCGCGGTGCCCGTGAGCACCCTCAAGGGCTACATGGGCCACACCCTGGGCGCCTGCGGCGCGCTGGAGGCCTGGATGACACTGGAGATGATGCGCGAGGGCTGGTTCGCACAGAACGCCAACCTCACCGAGCCCGACCCGCGCTGTGGCGCGGTGGACTTCATCATGGGCCAGGCGCGACAGCTCGATACCGACGTGGTGATGAGCAACAATTTTGCGTTCGGCGGCATCAACACATCCTTGATATTCAAACGTTGGAGGGAGTAAGCAATGGGAATCGAGAAATCCTTCGCCCGGGGCAGCGCCCTGGCCATCGGTGCCGTGCTGGCACTGGCCTTGCACAGCGGCGCGGCCCATGCGCGCGCCGAAGCACTCGTCGATGCACCGCGGGTCGTCTTCTCGAGCGCCTACGTGCCCAGCGAGGCGCAGGTGCGCGAACGCATCATCCTGGCTGGCCAGTCGCTGGGCTGGGCCGTGGCACGCGAAACCCCGGGCACGCTGGAGCTGCAGTACGACAAGAACGGCAAGCACATGGCCGCCATCGTGGTGCGCTACGACCACACCGGCTACAAGATCGACTACCTGAACAGCTACAACCTCAACTACGCCGAGGGGGGGAATGGTCGCCTGATCCACCCCAACTACAACCGCTGGATCCGCAACCTCATGCAGCGCATCAGCGGCGGTGCCTGAATCCCGACGCGCAGCGCCGGGGTAAGCCAACCATTTGAAACCGCCCCTCCCACGCGGAGAGGCACCACAGGAGAATCCGCATGAAGCAATGGATCGTGGCACTGGCCGCGCTGTCGGCCCTGGGCGCGGTGCACGCCCGCAATACCGTTCTGACACTGCCCCTGGACGAGGTGGTGCGCATGGGCGTGGAGCAGGGCAAGCTTGACGGCAGCGTCAAGTTCTACCTCTCGGGCGCCAAAACGCCCCGGGTCAGCGCCCGCCTGGGCGAAGACATCGCCAACAAGAAGACCAACGGCGTGGGCAAGGACGATGCCTATGGCTGCAAGTGGGCGGCGCTGTCGGCGCTGATCGCTTTCCAGGAATCGGCCAAACAAAAGGGCGCCAACGCGGTGGTGGACCTGCACAGCTACTACAAGCGCGCCACCGTCAAGGACCCGGTCAGCTACCAGTGCCATGCCGGCGCGGTCGTGATCGGCGTGACGCTTAAGGGCACATTCGCCAAGGTGTGAAGCCACCCGCCGGGTGGCCTTGCCGCCCGGGCCCGCGCGCGCCCCGGCCATCCATCCATCCATCAAAACAAAGAGATCGAAAAGAGGGAAGCAAAGCATGACCATCAAGAAAACGATCCTTGCACTGGCCCTACTGGCTGGCGCAAGCATGGCCGCCCACGCAGAAAAGGTACTGCTGCTGCCCCTGGAAGAGGCCGTGCAACTGGGCCTGGAGCTCAAGAAGCTCGACGGCAGCGTCAAGTTCTACCTGTCGGGTGCGCCCACGCCCGAGGGCGGCACCGCCATCGGTGAAGAAACCGCCAACCGCAAGACATCCTCCGGCGGCCGGACCAAGGAAGAGGCCTGCCACTGGGTGGCCCTGTCCACGCTGATCTCGCTCGAAGAATTCGCCAAGAAGCGCGGCGCCAACGCCGTGGTGGACCTGCACAGCACCTTCAAGGGCAAGGTCTACAAGGACCCGGTCAACTACGAATGCCACGCGGGCAGCATGCTCACGGGCGTGACCTTCAAGGGCACCTACGTCCGTTTCGGGCAGTGACGACTACCACCCCGGCGCTGCAACTGCTGCTCGCCGCACAGGCCCCTTTGGCGGCCCGCGCGCAGCAGCAAAACGCACCGGAGTGGCTGACGGAGAGTGAAACGGCCCGGCTGGCCGGCATGCAACACCCGGCCCGGCGCCAGGAGTTCATCGCCTGCCGTTACGCCCTGCGCCACCAGCTGGCCATGGCCCGCGGCACCACCCCCGACCACTGGCGGCTGGACGCGCCCGAGGGCAGGGCGCCGCACCTGAACGCGCAGCACCATGGCGATGAAGCAGCAGCCGCCACCCACTTGTCCCTGTCGCACAGCGGCGCCTGGCTTGCCTGCGCGGCGGCCCCGCACCCGGTGGGTATCGACCTGGAGGTGAAAGACCTGCACGCCAGCCGGCGCGATGTGCTCGCCCTGGCCGGCATGGCCTGCACGCCAGGGGAGTTGGCGCAGCTGCAGGCGCTGGACGATGGCCCTGCACGCCAGCGCCACTTCCTGCAGATCTGGAGCCTCAAGGAGGCCTATTTCAAATGCACGGGGACAGGCGTGGATTTCGCGGCGATCCGGCGCATCGAGTGCCAGCCTGCGGGCCTGCCCAGCCAGGGCCAAGTTCTGGCGCATGCCAGCGCATGGCACGGCGCCACGGGGGGCGGCCATGCAGTGCTGTTGTCGGTGTGCGTGCTGGGGCCCGGGGGCTTGCCGCCATGTTCCCTGCAGGTCGATGCGGACGTCGCATGGCAGGACGAAGGCGACTGGCGCCTGGTGGCGTTGCCGGGCTGACGGCTGCGCGCGCGGCGCCAGTATGGGCGTATGAGGAATGTGGCCTGCCCGGAGGGACTCGAACCCCCGACCTATAGCTTAGAAGGCTATTGCTCTATCCAGTTGAGCTACGGGCAGACAGCGCCAACCTTGCGTTTGGCGCTACTATTTTGATGGCGTCCGCGGGGCGATCCGCGAATCCAAGCTGTGCAGGTACCGAATGATACCCGTTCGGGCACTCTGGATCGGCCAAACGGCAGGCCGGGCTGCTCTGCCCAATCCGCAAGAGCATTGAATGATTGATTGAAGGAGGGTGCATGCAAGGATCGGAAGACAGCTGGGCTGCGGCCATGAAAGAGGCGGAGTCTCCCGCAGACCGGGATCCGGCGCTGTGGGCCAAGTGCTTTGCCGAAACCGAAGGCGACGAGCAGCGCGCCAAGGCGGCCTATATGCGGGCCAAGGTGGCGGGCAGCACGCCGCCATCCGCTGCGGCGGCTGCAGAAGAGCCGACAGCCGCCAAGCCCCGCAAGAAGCGGCTGTTGCCCTGGTGGGGCTGGGTCCTGCTCGCCCCGGTGATCGCCATCGGGGGCCTCATGCTGATCGGGGCCCTGATGCCGAACAACCCGGACCGCGATGCGCGCTGGCGGGCGCAAGACGCCATCAAACTGTGTTGGAGCGAGCAGGGCCGCAAATCCCTGGACGCGTCGACGGCGCGGTTCGTTGCGGGCGCCTGCGAAAAGATGGAGCGCGACTACGAAGCCCGTTGGGGGCGCAAGCCCTAACCGATCCGCCGCGCTACCATCCGCCCCGCACACTCAGGCAGCTCACCTCGTTCTTGGTGTGCAGCAGCTTGCTCGGCGGTACCACCACCACTGCCTGGGCGTTCTTGCGCAGGGGCTTTCTGAGCAGAACATGCACGGTATTGGGGGGCTTCGCCTTTTGGGAGCAGCTGTCGACCCAGAAGTCCAGCACCAGGCCCGTGATCGTGCGGCCGGTGCCGTTCTCGATGTGGACGAAGGTGGTGTCGTCCTCGTACTGCCACCAGGTCTGCGAGTCGTTCACATCGCCCACGTCGAAGACCTTGCGCTCGGTGGTGGGGACGATGCGAGCGCGGATTTCAGCGAGCTTGCCCTCGTTCACCTGGTCCTGCAGTTCCTCCACGCGATCATGGTAGCTCTGGGTGAGCTTGGGCGCAGCCTTGGCTGCCGGTGCCGCCGCCTGCTGGGCCCAGGACGGTGCGGGCGATGCCAGCACCAGCGCCAGCGCGAGACCGGCCATGGCCAGGAATCCATGAGGGTGGCGGGAGAGGGGGCTAGGAGCGTGCGCGGCAGAAGGAGCATCGGCTGCAACGCCCGATAAACCGGTCTCGCCGGGTATCACCTCTGGCGCCCAGGGGTCCACCCTGGGCTTGTCGGTACTACCCAACGATCCTCGGTTTTCGGACGTTTCGCTTCGATGCCTTCTGCCGCGCACGCTCCTAGCGCCATGCCCGGCGGGGCAGGGCAGGGGGGTGGTGGTCAGTGGGAGCATGGGGTGAATTTCAGGGCGCAGCATTGCCCTTGATTTTTGCACCGCGCGTGCTTGCGGTTATAAGATTGCTGACCGCTTGTGTGAACTAAGGCACGCTATTTGCCTGCGTGTTCCAGGCAAGCACCCGCCCAGTTTTTTCCACCGCCTTTCACCACCATGCCCCACAGCGTCAACCTCATCCACACCATCGCAGCCGCGCTCGGGCTGGCGCTGGCGCTGGGGTTTGTCGCCACGCGGCTGCGCCTGCCGGCGCTGGTGGGCTACCTGCTGGCCGGGGTGGTGATCGGGCCGTTCACGCCGGGCTTCGTGGCCGATGCGGCCATGGCCAGCCAACTGGCCGAGATCGGCGTGATGCTGCTGATGTTCGGCGTGGGGCTGCACTTTTCTCTCGGTGACCTGCTGGCGGTGCGCAAGATCGCCGTGCCGGGGGCCGTGGTGCAGATCATGGTGGCCACGCTCATGGGCATGGGCCTGGCTTACTGGTGGGGCTGGGGCCTGGGCGGGGCGCTGGTGTTCGGCCTGTCGCTATCGGTGGCCAGCACAGTGGTGCTGCTGCGCGCGCTCGAAACCCTGGGCATCCTCGAGACGTACACCGGCCGCATCGCGGTCGGCTGGCTGGTGGTCGAAGACCTGGTCATGGTGCTGGTGCTCGTGCTGCTGCCGCCGCTGGCCGGCGTGCTGGGCGGCAACGGGGCCAGTGCAGATGCCTCGGACCTGGCCAAGACCCTGGGGCTCACCCTGCTGCAGGTGGGCGGCTTCGTGGTGCTGATGCTGGTGGTGGGGCGCCGCGTGTTTCCCTGGGTGCTGTGGCAAGTGGCCCGCACCGGCTCGCGCGAGCTGTTCACGCTGTGCGTGGTGGCCGCGGCCGTGGGCATCGCCTTCGGCTCGGCCGCGCTGTTCGGCGTGTCGTTCGCGCTGGGGGCCTTCTTCGCGGGCATGGTGATGCGCGAGTCGGAGTTCAGCCACCGCGCCGCGCAGGAATCCTTGCCCCTGCGCGACGCCTTTGCCGTGCTGTTCTTCGTCTCCGTGGGCATGCTCTTCAACCCCGCCGTGCTGTGGGACCGCCCCCTGCAGGTGCTGGCCGTGGTGGCCATCATCATGGTCGGCAAGACCCTCGCGGCCGCAGCCCTGGTGCTGTCGTTCCGCTACCCGCTCAACACCGCGCTCACCGTCTCGGCCAGCCTGGCGCAGATAGGGGAGTTCTCGTTCATCCTGGTGGGCCTGGGCGCGTCGCTGGGCCTGCTGCCGGCCGAGGGCACGAGCCTGGTGCTGGCCGGCGCGCTGATCTCCATGGCGCTCAACCCCATGCTGTTCCACGCCATCGCACCGCTGCAGGGCTGGCTGCGCACGCGCTCGGCCCTGGCGCGCCGGCTCGAAGAGCGCGACGACCCCCTGGCCGAGCTGCCCATGACCACGCACGCCAAGTTCCTCGCGCACCAGGTGGTGCTGGTGGGCTACGGCAAGGTCGGCCGCCGCCTGGCCGCCGCATTGGCCGCCAACGACGTGCCCTTCGTGGTCGCCGAGCAAAACCGCGAGCTGGTCGAAGCCCTGCGCGCCAAGGGCATCGCCGCTGTGTTCGGCGACGCGGTGGAGCCCGCCGTGCTCATCCAGGCCCACATCGCCCGCGCCGCCATGCTGGTCATCGCCACGCCCGACACCTTGAAGGTGCGCCAGATGATCGCCACCGCCAAGCTGCTCAACCCCATGATCGAAACCGTCATCCGCAGCCACAGCGAGCAAGAGGCGCGCTTGCTGGAGGAAGAGAACGGCAGCACCGTCTTCCTCGCCGAAGAAGCCCTGGCCCAGGCCATGGTGCGGCATGTGATCGACCGTGCGAACGACATGGCGCGGCATGGGACGGCGACGACGCCGGCGCGCTTGCATGGGTCGGGGTGAGGGGCTGTTCTGGTGCTGTTGCGCGATCCAGTGATGGATGGCAGGTTTCGGCCAGGAGCTGTCGTTCGATAGTTCACCCCCTCTTGAGGGGATACCTCAACCATTGCCCGCACCGAGATCATGCGCTGTGGGCCGCCAGACGTCGATCTTTGAGCACGTCGGAACATCGAGCGTCTTACGCGTGTTTTCAGCGTGACCGTTGGCACAGAGAATGAAAGCGCTGAAACCCATTGCTGGCCCTGACCCAGACAAGTTGCGTCACCCGGTCAATGCAACAGCGACGCGCTCAGCCCCGGAAAGACAAGCCTGCACTGTCAAGGACAGCTTGGCGCAGCCATACATGAGGCGGATCGCGTTCGAGACGGCGTGGCCAGATCATGGACACGGACGATCCGCGCACGCGCAGTGGCACTTCACCCAACTCCATTGACAGCAGGTTCGAGGCAGCGCGCGCCACCGGGCTGGGCAACGTGGCCAGCAGCGGGCTGTTGGCGGTGATAAAAACAGCTGCCGCAAAATCGGGCACCGTGACTTGTACCCGGCGCGTTGCCCGTCCCCGCTTGCGCAATGCTTCATCCACCTGATTGCCAAAGGCGCGTTCGATGTGAACTGCCACATGCGCCATTTGCAGGTACTCCTTCAAAGTGGTCGGCAGCGGTTCGCCTTTTCGCCGCACGCACATCCAGGAGTCCTCGATAAAAGGGGTACTCGCACACCACCCAGGACAGAACTCTTGTGGACCGAACATGATTTCGGCCTCGCCACTGGCAAGCAGGTTCTCGGGATTGCCCGTAACAGGGAGCAGAGAAATATGCACATGGGGTGCATGGTCGTGCAGCCAACTGACGATGGAGCCCATCAGCGCGACCGCTGCGTAGTCCGAACTCACAATGCGGAAATGCGCCTTGTCCCGCAACGGATCGAACGCACGCGGTGGGTTGAACAACTGCTGAACTTCGCTCAAACTCAATTTCAACGGCCCACGCAACGCGATGGCACGCGGGGTGGGCGCCAGTCCTCGCCCATGGGGAACAAACAGCGGGTCATCAAAGCATTCCCGCAGCCGCCCCAACATCCTGCTCACCGCTGGTTGGGACCGATGGAGCCGTCCTGCGGCTGCGCTTACAGAACCGGTGTCCAAAAGCGCATCCAGTGCAATCAGCAGATCCAGGTCCAGTCCTGACAGTTTCATATTCTGAATGGGTTCATCTGAAATATGCAATAGACGCATTGATTCTAGATCTTGATGATTGAGCCATCAAGCACTGATGAACCTCCTTCGTGAACACTCTCAAACACACCTTGCCGGGATCTTCCGTCCTGACAGCAGCACTGACACCCAATGCATCGGGCAATTCAATGCCCGGACCCCATCGCGCAATACCCTCCAGCGACAGTTGGCCTGTTTCTGAGCAGGACACACAGATCGTGACACTGACGGCGTCTGACTTGGCACGCAAGATCCAGGCACGGGAGCTCAGTTCTGTTCAGGTGGTGCGGGCGTTTGTCAGCCAGATCGCGCGTTACAACGAAGATTTCAACGCTATCGTCGTGCTGGATCTGAACGCCGCAATGGAACGTGCACAGGCTGCGGACCAGGCGTTGGGGCGCGGTGAGATCTGGGGCCCGTTGCATGGAGTTCCCGTGACGGTGAAGGATACCTATGCAACACGCGGGCTGCGCACGACTGCCGGCTCATCTGATCTGGCCAACTACGTTCCCGAAAATGACGCCGTTGCGGTGGCTCTTTTGCGCCAGGCGGGGGCCATTGTCCTGGCCAAAACCAATGCCGCAACGCTGGCGATGGATATGCAGACGACCAACACCCTGTTTGGAACCACCAACAACCCCTGGAATGTGAAACTGACCACAGGCGGTAGCAGCGGTGGGTGCGCTGCCGCGGTCGCCTCGCACATGTCGCCTCTTTCCTTCGGCTCCGACTTGGCGGGCTCGATCCGCCTTCCCGCCGCTTACACCGGTGTCTGGGGCTTGCGGCCAACCCTTGGTGTTGTGTCGATGCTTGGCCATATCCCACCCAAGCCCGACGAGGTGGACGGCATCAGGACCATGGCTGTGTTGGGGCCTTTGGCCAATAGTGTCGAGGATCTCGAACTGGCCTTGTCGGTGTTGGCGCGAACCTCGCCCGAAGACGCAACGGTCGCTCCGCTGCATCCTCGATCCGCCCAACCGGTAGCGTTGACAGGTCTGAAGATTGCCTATGCGGTCGAGTTGGGGGGAATGCCTGTCGGTGTGGACGTCAAGAAGGCCATTGAACAGGTGGTGGACGCGCTGCGCGCAGCAGGCGCAATTGTCGAAAAGGCCGAACCCCAAGGCTTTTCGTACCAACGCACCTGGGAAACCTGGGGGGCACTTGTAGGGATGCAAGGCGGCTATGAGCGCTCGAACCTTGCACGCCGCATCGGGCGCCTGTTTGCAGGAAAATCGGTAAAAGATATCCCCCACCAGCGCAGGATCCTCGACCCGATCTCCGTTGAAAGCTACATGCGAGCGCTGACAGAGCAGGCGCAGCAAACCAATGCAATGGAGCGATTCCTCATTGGCTATGACGCATGGATCGTCCCAGTCTCGCCGGTGCCCGCTTTTGCGCACCACAAGCACAGCCGGACATTCGGAATTTTCAATGTGTACGATGAGCCGCTGTCAGTGGATGGCAAGGCTGTGCCGTACTACAACGTCACGCAGTCCTACACGACATTGTTCAGTGTCACAGAGGGCCCCGTGGTCTCCATACCCGCATCTCAGACCGCACAAGGATTGCCCGTCGGCCTTCAGTTGGTCGGCCGCCGCTTTGAGGACTGGCATTTGCTGTCTGTCGCCAAAGCAATGGAGCCACTGCTGGCAAGATTGCGGCCCAACCGTGGAGCCAACGGCATTGGCGCACTCGGCGCGGCGATAAATGAATGAATAGCTGAACTCTGGCCGTGGCCGACAATTGGGCCGTGACCTGCGCATTGCCGCTGCGCATCACGATCAGGCTCAGGGCCAGTGCAAAGCCACCGCCCTGGCCGCACCCGGGCATCACGGCCTCCGGTCGCGCTGCTGCCCAGACCGCATGGGGCCCATGGGCATGCGCCACTGGACAATTCGTCCAGTGCGGCACGAGAGGCACCATCTATCATCGCGCTAAGAGCGGCTAACAAAACTCTTCTGGCGTCGTTGCAGCGTCTTGTCGTACTGCTCGTACTGCCTGCGACGCAGCGCCTAGCCAGAACCGCTTCACTGAGTTTTGTTAGCCGCTCGAAGGCATCCCACCTTGGCCGACCATGCACCGTGGGCACCACACCCATCAAGACAACAGACAGACCCACAGACTTCATGCAAGACGCTTCTTCGTTCATTCAACCCGGCACCTTCCGTATCCGCCAGGCCGATCAGGCCGCCGCCTTGCAGAACCTGCAGCGCGGGTGTCCAAAACACATGGTGATTGCAGACTATCTGAAGAACCCCGAGGAGTTCGCCCGCACCCGCTACCTGGCGCGGGCGTTCGAACTGCTGGGCATGCAATGCGATGTGGATGGTGGCGACCTGCTGCTCGTGCCCTTCGAGGGCGGCGAATCGGTGGACCTCTCGGCCTACTACTGGGATTTCATCGAAGATCTGGCGCACGAAGAGACTCCGGGCTCCATGGCCCACGGCACCAAGGTCGCGTTTCATGAAGCGGGCATCGATGTGGAGGATGACGACGAACACCAGGAGGTCAGCCAAGAGGCCGACGACTTCATCCGCGAGATGAGGCACCGCATGATTGGCTTGGCTGAACTCGACGCTCTCATCGCCCGCGAAGGCAGCGTGGACTTTCGCGACAACTACAACGGCAAAACGCCTTTGCTGGCGGCGTGCGAAAGCTACCGCTGGGCCATTTCGCAGCACGCCGATGCGCAGATGGAAGACGACAGCGATGAAGGCCGCGAAGCAAAAGCCGACGCCGCAGCAGAGCTGGCGGTGCAGGCGCACAACCTGCAGACCGTGCTGCAGCGCCAGCCGGACATGGCCGCGCGCAACCGGGACGGCACCGATGCGTTGGGCTTGGCCGCCGAGTCGGGCAGCGTGGATTTTGTGGACCAGCTGCTTGCCCACGGCGCAACCGTCAACGCGGGTGCACTGCAGGGCGCGGTGCAGAGCCTGTCGGTGAACATGGTGCGCAAGCTCGCCCAGGGCTACGCCCACCTGATGGGCCCTGGCCTGCTGCTGCACGCCTGCGTGGCCTACAGCGCCATGCCGACCAAGCTGGCCATGGTGCGCTACCTGGTGCAAGACCTGGGCTGCGACGTGAACGCCCGCGCGGCCAGCCGCATCCAGGACATGCAGGGCACCGTGGGCCGCATGGCCACTCCCCTCATGGCCGCCGCGCTGGCGGACGACCTGGCGGTGGTGCAGTACCTGATCGCCGCCGGGGCCGACGTGCACGCGGTGGATGCCTACGGCAACACGGCCCTGCACTACTGCAGCGGCCAGACCTGGGTGTCCGAAGACGGCCCGCTCTGGTTTGCGCTGGATGAGAACCCCAAGGTGATCGAGTTGCTGCGCCAGCACGGCGCCGACGACAGCGCCACCAACGTGGCCGGTAGAACGCCAGCCGACCTGTTCGCCAGCCGACGCGCGTAAGGAACTTCAGCCTGGTATTGGCTTGCACCGATGCAGCAGTGGAAGGTCCGCGAGCCGGGTGCTGGAGCTGCTTTTAACGGAGGTTGGCTGTGCGCTGAAGGGCCTCGGCCCGTGGCTGTGGGAAACGTCGTTAGGCGACTTGCAGGGGTACTTCACCCCTTGCTCGTATCGAGATCGTGCGTCGTAGGGCGATCTGAGCAGTCCATTTCTGAGCGGATCGTCAAACCGAGGGCGCAACGCGCGTTTTCACACAGCTTCGGCCGATCCCTGTCATCGCAGCAGTGGACTGCGCGCAGTCCGAACTGGCCACCCTGGCCGAGATGATGTCAACCAAGGGCGCCCAAGATGCCCGGATGGCACGCGCTCCAGTTCCCATCGAAGCAAGTGTTCATCACATCGAATCCATGAACGCACCGCCCAAGCAGGCGGTACCAAGAGCGCCACCGCAGCAGCACAGCCGAACGCAACCGATCAGGCCCCGCCCTGGCATGGGCTGGCCTGGGCGTGGTTCGCCGCGCACGCAGATGTCCCACACCGGCGCCGGCCCCTGGCGGCGCACGGCGGCTTGCGCCGCTTGCCATGCCGCAGGGCGGTCGCCTAAACGCGGGGCGCAACGCACGGCCGTGCGGAGGCGTCAATCACGCCGTGGCGAAGCGTTCCCTTGCCAGCCTGGTGCCTTCGGCCAGCGCTTGCAGCTTGCGCCAGGCCACGTCCCGGGCCATGGGGGCCAGGCCGCAATTGGTGCAAGGGAACAGCCGCTCCTTGGGCACGAACTCCAGCGCCCGGCCGATGGTGTCGGCCACTTCCTCGGGTGTCTCGATCACGTCGCTGGCCACATCGATCACGCCGACCATCACGTCCTTGCCGGCCAGCAGCTTCATCAGGTCGGGCGGCACATGCGAGTGGATGCATTCCAGGCTCACCTGGTCGATGCTGCTCCTGGCCAGCGCGGGGAACACCGTCTCATACTGGCGCCATTCGTCGCCCAGAGTGCTCTTCCAGTCCGTATTGGCCTTGATGCCGTAGCCGTAGCAGATGTGCACCGCGGTGGTACAGGTCAGGCCCTGCGCCGCGCGCTCGAGCGCCTGCACGCCCCAGTCGGCGGCGTCCTTCATGTAGACATTGAAGGCGGGCTCGTCGAACTGGATGATGTCCACGCCGTCGGCCTGCAGCGCCAGGGCCTCCTGGTTGAGCAGCTCGGCGAAGGCAAAGGCCATCTTGACCTTGTCGCCGTAGAAGCGGTCCGCCACGGTGTCGACGATGGTCATCGGGCCGGGCAGGGTGAACTTCAGCTTCTTCTTGGTGTGCGCGCGCGCCAGTTGTGCCTCGAACGCATGCACGCGGCCCTTCAGGCGCAGGGCCGAAACCACCTGCGGCACCATCGCGTCATAGCGGTTGTCGCGGATGCCCATCTTCACCTTGTGCTCGAAGTCGATGCCCTCGACCTGCTCGAGAAAGCCGTGCACGAAGTGCTGTCGTGATTGCTCACCGTCGCCCACGATGTCCAGGCCGGCGTCTTCCTGGGCCTTGATCCACAGCAAGGTCGCATCGGCCTTGGCCTGGCGAAGCGCATCGCCTTCGGCCATCCACTGAGGCCAGAGCTTGTTGGTTTCAGCCAGCCAGGCGGGCTTGGGCAGGCTGCCGGCGATGGAGGTTTCAAACATCTGAGGATTCCTTTAAAGCAGAGATGGGGTGGCAAGCTTAATCACTTCGGGGTCGTTTTACGCGAACAGCCACGGATGGTGTGTTGTAGGGGCATGGCGGCAGGCGAGATGCCGCCGCAAAAGCGCTTGTCGGGCGGGTCAGAGCGCGACATCGGCAACCCATTGTTCAAGGACGTTCTTGTAGGGCTTGATGAAGTGCTCCTGCGCAAACTGCCCCTGCTGCACCGCCAGCTGGCTGCGCTCTTCCCGGTCATAGACAATCTGCGTCAACGAGTAGTCCTGGTTCTTCAGGCTCGGCTGATACAGTTTCCCTGCGGCGCAATTGGCGTTGTAGATTTCGGGGCGATAGATCTTCTGGAAGGTCTCCATGGTGCTGATGGTGCCGATCAGCTCAAGGTTGGTGTAGTCGCCCAGCAGGTCGCCGTAGAAGTAGAAGGCCAATGGCGCAACGCCATTGGCGGGCATGAAAAAGCGGACCTGCAACCCCATTTTTGCGAAGTACCGGTCGGTCGGGGACGGTTCACTCTGTTGGTACTCCACACCCAGCACAGGGTGCTGGTTGCCGGTCCGCTCGTAGGTCTTGCTGGTCGAGGCGCTGATGCAGATCACAGGCGGCTTGTTGAAGCGCTCTTGGTAGGTGCTTGAGCTGACGAATTGCTTGAACAGCTTTCCATGCAGGTCGCCAAAATCGTCGGGCGTGCTGAACTCTGCCCGATCGGCGTTGTACCCCGGCAGCAATACGCTGAAGTCGTAGTCGCGCACGTAGGATGAGAAATTGTTCCCCACGATGCCATCGATGCGCCTGTTCGTCTTCTTGTCGAGGATGCAGGTCTTCAGTATCTCGATCAACGGAAATGCACCCGTGCTGCCCTGGGCGCCCATGTCCATCTCGACGGAGATGATCTCGAGTTCGACCCCATAGCGGTCTCCCGCCGGATTGTCCCAATGCGCCAGGTCGTTGAAGCGGTTGTCGATCATCCTCAGCGTGTTGCGCAGGTTCTGCCGCCGGCTCATTCCACGGGCCAGGTTGGCGAAGTTGGTGGTGATGCGCGTGCTCTCCGATGGGTGGTAGTTCTCATCGAAGAAGATGCTCTTGAGGTGAAAGCTGGGGTCTGTGTTCATGGCGATGATCTGTTTTTTGAGAGAAAAGACGATTCCTGCGTCAGGCCGCAAGCACTTCCTCGGCCACAGCGGGCCTGGCGTGGCGCGCCAGTTCGACCAGCGGCAGTGCCCGTTGCACGGCCAGCCTGGCCCGCTCGATGACGGCCTTGTTCTGCAGGCGGTAGTCGGCGAAATCCGCGTCGGTCGCGTAGACACCCAGCGGCAAGGTGCGCGCCTGAAAGAAGCTGAACAGCGGCCGCAACTGGTGGTCGATCACCAGGGCATGGCGCTCGCTGCCACCGGTGGCCGCCAGCAACACGGGCTTGTCGGTCAAGGCGTCCTGATCAATGAAGTCGAAGAAGTGCTTGAACAGCCCCGTGTACGCGCCGCGAAAGACCGGGGTTGCCACCACCAGCACGTCGGCTTGCTCGACCGCTGCAAGCTCGCGCTCCACCGTGTCGGGCAGGTTCGCACGCCAGACCGCTCCGGCAAGCCGCGGTGCGAGCTGGCCCAGTTCGACCAGGTGCTGCTCGCACGGCAGTTCGTCGGCAATCAGCTCCAGCAGGTGCTCTGCCAGGGCTGCCGACCTGGAGGGGCGTTGCAGCCCGCCGGAGACTGCGACGAGACGCAAGGGACGTGTCATTTGTGCTTTCATCAGGATGGTTCTGCGCGTTGCCGCCAAGCAGGCAAACGAACGATGTGGGCGGATGATATTGGCGCACACCAATGAAGTAAAATGGTTTTATTTCAACAATCCATGAGCGAGATTCATGTAAATGCTTGAGCGCATCCACCTCAGCATCGTTCAGCAGGTCGAAAGACAAGGATCGCTCACAGCCGCTGCGGGCGTGCTGAACCTGACCCAATCGGCCCTGAGCCACAGCATGAAGAAGCTGGAGCAGCAGCTGGGCACCGACATCTGGCTGCGCGAAGGCCGAAGCCTGCGCCTGACGCAGGCCGGCCAGTACCTGCTGGCCGTGGCCAACCGCGTGCTGCCGCAACTGGACCTGGCCGAAGAGCGCCTGGGCCAGTTCGCGCAGGGCGAGCGCGGTGCACTGCGCATCGGCATGGAATGCCACCCGTGCTACCAGTGGCTGCTCAAGGTGGTGTCACCCTATCTGGCGGCGTGGCCAGACGTGGATGTGGACGTCAAGCAGAAATTCCAGTTCGGCGGCATCGGCGCGCTCTTCGGCTACGAGATCGACCTCTTGGTCACGCCCGACCCGCTGTTCAAGCCAGGGCTGAAGTTCGAGCCCGTGTTCGACTACGAGCAGGTGCTGGTCGTGGCCAAAGGCCACGCGCTGGCTTCGGCGGCCTATGTAAAGCCCCAGCAGCTGACCCAGGAGGTGCTGATCAGCTACCCCGTGGACGTGGAGCGGCTGGACATCTACAACCAGTTCCTGTTGCCGGCCGGTGTCACGCCCAAGCGCCACAAGGCCATCGAAACCACCGACATCATGCTGCAGATGGTGGCCAGCGGCCGCGGCGTGGCAGCCCTGCCGCGTTGGCTGGTCGAGGAGTACGCGGCCCGGATGGACGTGGTGCCGGTGCGGCTGGGCGTGCGCGGCATCGCCAAGCAAATTTTTCTGGGGGCACGCGAGGCAGACACCGCCATCGACTACGTGCGCGCCTTCATCGAACTGGCCCGCCAGCCTGCCATCGCCATGGCGCAAGGAGCCAAGGGCTGACGCCACCCACCGCCGACGCAAACCGCCTGCGCTGCCCGGTGGAGCGCCGAGAGCATCTGGTGGCCGTCACTTTTTCGCCTGAACCACCATGCGCCGCCCGGCCCCCCAACCGCTCCATGCCATCGCCACTGCAAGCGCCCCCACCAGCCAGGTATTGGCCGCATAGCCGCCGGTCCATTCGCGCAGCACACCCACCAGCAGGGGGCCGCCGGCTGCCAGCAGGTAGCCCCAGCCTTGTGCCATGGCCGACAGCTGGGCCGTGACCTGGGCATTGCCGCTGCGCATCACGATCAGGCTCAGGGCCAGCGCAAAGGCACCGCCCTGGCCGCACCCGAGCAGCACGGCCCAGAGCCAGCGGCCACCCAGCGGGCCGACCATCAAGCCCAGAAAGGCGACCAGGATCAACGCACTCATGCCGACGGCCAGCGCGCGCTGGTCGCGGCAGCGTGCGGCGAACGAGGGCACCAGCAGGCAGGTGACCAGTTGGGTCAGTATCGACACCGCCACGATGTAGCCTGCGTCCGCACTGCCGATGCCGCGCTCTCGCAACAGCGGCGACAGCCAGCCCATCACGATGAAGGCCAGGGCCGATTGCAGCCCCATGAAGGCAGTCACTTGCCAGGCCAGGCGATCGCGCCAGAGTGCGCCGCCCCCAGCCGCCCCGTCGAGGGGCTGGGCACGGGTGTGCCATGCCTGCGGCGCCCAGAGCAGCAGCACCAGCACGGCGGGCAGCGCCCAGAACGCCAGGGCCCAGGCCCAGTGCCCATCGAATGCACCCACCATCAGCGGCACGGTCAAGGCTGTGGCCGATGCGGCGCCTGCGCAGATCGCCAGCGTGTACAGGCCGGTCATCAGGGCGGTGTGGCTGGCAAAGCTGCGCTTGACCAGACCCGGCAGCAGCACATTGCCCATGGCGATGCCGGCCCCTGCCAGCACCGACGACGCAAACAGCGGCCCCAGCGTGCCCGCAGCGCGCAGCAGGGTGCCCACGGTGATGAGCAGCAGGGCCAGCAGCAGCACCCGCTCTGGCCCGAACCGGCGTGCCAGGGCGGGCGTGGGTGCAGAAAACAGCCCGAGGCACACGATGGGCAAGGTGGTCAGCATGCTGGCACCGACGGCCGACAGGCCGGTGTCGCGCATGATTTCGGGCAACACCACAGACAGGCTGCCAAACACCGGCCGCAGGTTGCAGGCAATGAGGATCAGGCTCAGTCCCAGCAGCAGCCTGTGGCTGTGATCGCTGCCTGGCTTCACCCCTTCGGGCTGCGCGGCATTGGGGTTGGGATCAGCGGTTTCGGCCTGGGCACTCGTGAAGGTGCGCAAAGCGGTTGTCGAATCGGGCAAGGGCATAAGCGTCTGACTTTAACGCTCCGCACAAGGGGCTGCCGGGCTGATGGCTCGTGGCCGTAATACCTGCCTCAAAGCAAATGCTCACGGCACGCCGATGTTCCAGGTGATGACCGGGTCCTTAAGAGCGGCCCTGCTGCCCGCAGGCGACAGGCCGCCCCAGTGCCTGAAGTATTGGATGTAGTCTGCCAGGTACCCCCGCTCCAGTTCATCGGGTTCAGCGGCGCAGGTGATGTCGATGTAAAACTGCCCGTCGAATTGGCGGTCTTGTATCACCTGTGCCGTGTTGTAGGGGCCGCTGCACGATTCGCTCAGCAAGCGGCCCAGCTCGAATGCGGCCGAGCGCACTGCGCGGTTGGTCGAAGAGGCGTCTTCGATCTCTATGCGGTAGCCGTGCTTGCCCTTCTTGGCGGAAGGGGGCTGGGTCACGCGCACCACGGGGCTCAGGTGGGGCTCCAGCAGCGCGTGGGTCAGCGGCTCGTCGGGGCGCCACATCAGCAGGGCGCTTTCGGCGAGCAGGTCCTTGCGTCGCAGTGTGAGGTAATTGAGGCCATCCACCAGGCCGCATTGGTTGGTGATCTCCCATGGTGTGTCCCAGCGCAGCTCCTCGGCCTGCACTGGCACTGGCCCTGCGTGCCCCACGCCGCTCAGCGGGATGGCCAGCAGCACCTGCGGCTGCAGCCACCCGGTGAAAGCCATGCAGGCGCGCGTGCCATCATGCCAGCCGAGAAAGTCGTTGCCATCGGCGTCCAGCGGCTGATCGAAGCGGTGCACCGTCCGCAATGCACTGCCTGCACTTGCGCCCAGCAGCTTCACCCCTTCGGCGTCCACCAGCAGCGTGCCACCGCTCGGCAGCGCGAGCACCCCTACCAGCCCATCCACCACGCTGATGGAGCCTGCGAATGCGCGCTGCGCCACGTCGTAAACCTGGTAGATCGGCTCCTCGGTGGTGCGAAAGAAAAACAGATCATCGGTGAAGCGGGGCCGCCAGCGCCGCTCGGATCGGTCGACGCCGGTGATCTCCTCCAATTTCGTTCCCGCCAGGTCGTACACGGCCCATTGCTGTTGGTTGCCCAGGGCGATGGCGGTCGGGGCGAGGTAGCGCTCGGCGTAGTAATACGGCATCTGAAAGATCAGCTCGCCATCCCAGCGGCGCGCCACATACAGGTCTTGCCCGTCGTCCTGCTCCTCATTGAAGAATGCATACGAGAGCTGGCCGCCCAGGAAGCTGTGCGGGGACAACCATTCACCCTGGGCGTGGGTGATGCGGTTGTGGTCCCCTTCCTTGCGGAAGCTGCCCACGACCCGGTTGCCGCCGATGCTGAACTTCAGGTACTCGTCGACAGGCGGTTTGAGCAAGGGGGTGCTGTTCCCTTCGGTCAGCATGACGCGTGACTCTTCGCTCACGAACTCCAGGCCCGCCGGTGTGGTGTCCACTGCCGCGATGCCCCAAAAATTGAACAGCATTTTTCGTGGTTGATGGGTTGTTGGGAGCTGCGTGCGTCAGAGTTTTTTCTCGCCCAGCCGCGCCACACTGGCCAGCACGAACGCCCGCGTGCCCGGTACACCCAGACCGTTGTGCGCACTGCTGCCATCATCGTCGCCCGTCGTGCCCAGGGCCAGCCAGGCGGTCAGGGCGGCCTGGGCCACCTCCAGGTGGGTTTCCTGCAGCAGCAGCTCGTACAGTGGCTGGCCTGCCGCAGGGTCTGCGATCTGCGCCAGCGCGGTGGCGGCGCCGTGGCGGCGGCGTGCGTCGGGGCTGGCCAGTTGCTCCACCAGCGCAGGCACTGCGGCTGGATCGGCCAGGCGGCCCAGGGCATCGAGTATCTCGTCGGTGGCGGCATTGGCCTGCAGTCCTCGCAGCAGATCGGGTATGGCCTCGCGCGTGGCTGCGCTGGCCAGGGTCTCCAGGATCAGCTGCGCATCGGCAGGCGTTTCGGCCTGCTGCAGTGCTGCGGACAGTGCGGCGCTGGCCTCAGGGCTGGGCGTGGTAGCCAGGGACAGCATGGCGCCGTCGCGCAGTGGGTTGCTGCGCACCAGTAAGGGTGCCAGCAACCTGGCTCCCTGGGGGTCGCGGAACTCGGAAAGCGCCAGCACGTAGCGGTGCTGCACGTCGTTGCTGGCCGCCTGCGCCTCGCTGATCAGCGCGGGCAGTGCCTGGGCGCCCTGTGCGATCAGTGCCTTGCAGACAGTGTGGACGTATTCGTTGCGGATGCCGGGCAGCAAGCCCAGCAGCAAGGCCTGCACCTGAGGCCCACGCAGGCCTTCGCAGGCGCAGGCAACGGCGCTGGCGTTCCAGTGGAGAGGGTCGTCTGCCAGTGCCTGCGCAAAGCCCTCAAAACCCTCCGCATGGCCCAGCGCGGCCAGCGCCTTCGCCACGCTGACGGCATCGCCGCTGGGCAGTTGGGCCAGCATTCCGCGCAGGTGCTGCGCTGCTTCTTCGGGAGCCGTGTGCACTAGTTGCAACGCGGCAGCGCGGCGAACCTGCAGCGAAGCCGAATGCAACCCTGCGCGCGGCCACTGCTGCTCGCCGGGCCCGTCCAGCTGGGCCAGCACCTCGGCCAGTTCGCCGGCATCGCGCGGTGTCCTGGCCTGCTCCAGCGCGGCCATCAGCTCGGGCACGGCCTCCTGCGCGTTCAGCGGGCCCAGTGCCGGTGCGGCAAGGGCCACCCCGGCCCGCAGCAGCGGCGCAATGGCACGGGCGTCGCCCAACTGGCCCAGCACCTTGACCAGTTCCATCCGCAGCTCCAGCGGCATGCCGCGGCGCGGGTGTTCAAACGTGTCGATCAGCGGCACCACGGCGGCTTGGTCGCCCAGGCGCCCCAGGGCGCTGATGCAGGTCTTGCGCACCCGGGCGTCGGCGTCGCCCAGCCCCTGGATCAGCAGGTCAAGGTTGGCCTTGGTGGATTTATCGACCACCGTGCTGCACAGCGTGACGATGACATCGCCAAAGTCCTTCTTCTTGTCGGTCTCTTCACGGCGCATCTTGCCGATGGCTTCGAGCAGCTCTGCGATCCAGCGGTCGTCAGCGTGGCGGCGGATGGAGTCCGCTGCATACGCACGCACACTGGCGCTGCGGTGGCCCAGTGCCTTGAGCAAGGGCGCGCGCACCTCTGGCGAAGAAATTCGCCCCAGGAACATCAGCCCTGCGCCGGCCTCGTCAACGCTCTTGGATTTGGCCATGCGCAGGTACAAGGGCAGGGCACCATTGGACGGCCGGCTCAGCAGTGCCTGCCTGGCCGCATCGGCCACGGCTGCATGCTCGTCCAGTGTGGCCTCTACCAGCATGGCGGGTGCGCGGTCGGCCAGTACCAGCAGTGCTTTGTGGGCCAGGGGCAAGTGGCGTGCCGGCGCCGACCTGATGAACGCCGCGATGGCCTCGCAGGCCACTGCGGGGGCCGTGCAGGAAAGTGCCTCCAGCGCCAGGAATACATCTACATCGTTCGTGGCAGCCCGCAGTTGTTCGGCAAGCGCCTGGCTCAAGTCTTCATTCATGTGCGGTAAGTAGGCGGGTGGGTGGAAGGGTGGGCAGGTCCATCAGCGGGGTTCGTTGATGGGCGGCGGCATAGTTTCAACAGGGCTGGTTGCTCAGAGGAGCGTTCGTGCGTTTACCAACGCGCTCGGCAATTGCCGAGCCGAACGCCTCAGGCTTTCTTCTTCTCCAAGCGCGCCAGCGTAGCTTCGTAAGCCTGCTGCACATCCGGTCGGGCTTCGGCTGCGGCGTTGAACCGGCTGGCCAGCACAGCCGCATCGGCCTTGCCGCCCAGCTGGGCTATGGCCTTGAAGATCTTCTTCATGAAGGCGGCATCGCCGCCGATGATGTGCTTGTCCAGGCGCAGCAGGTCGATGAGCGGCTCCACCAGCTGCGGCGCCTGGGTCTTGCCCACCACGTCGAGCAGCTTTTTGTAGTAGTACAAATGCATCTCGGAGAACCTCTCGCGCTCGTTGAAGTAGGCGAGGAACAGGTTGGTATGGGCGGGGCTTGCGACCTTGACCAGAATGCGCATGACCATCGCGTGCTCCAGCTTCATCTTGCCGGCGCTGAAGTCATTGCCCCGGTCCCAGGGCCGCGCCAGCGCCGTGTGAAAGCATTGGGTCAGCACGGGAATCAGCCGCTCGCCATAGCCGCTCAGCACGTTCACCATCAGCTCGGCCTCGGTGGCGTAGTGCGGGCTGAGCCCCTGGGCAACCATGGCGTCGAAGGCGCCTGGCGCCGGGTGGACCAGCACGCCGCGCAGCGTGTCTTCGTCGTAGTGCCCGTGCACCAGGCTCGCGAACGCCTCGCCCAGCAGCGCCAGATCGGTGATGGCGTAGAGCTGGGCCCAGTCGTGCGCGCGCATCAGGTCGGCCACGCGCCATCTCTCGACCTGCTCGGCGTCTTGCACGTGCGGCAGCTCGGGCAGCAGCAGTTGCAGGGCCCCCTTTTCCTCGTTGTGCCGCGCATCGGCGTAGAACCGTGAGAACCGCATGCCCGCCGGCGGCGCCAGGCTGGCCACCGGGTTGTCGTTCACGTGCAGCTCGGTCAGGCCGGGGCATGTGGCCAGCGGCGACAGGTCGGTGATCTGGTTGTTGTCGGCATGCAGGTTGGCAAGGGTAGGGTAGCTGCGCGCAAAGCCCAGGTCCGGGATGCGGTTGTCCGACAGGGTACAGGCTGGCGAGCTGCGGCAGGTCCAGCCCCGCCGGAAACGCCGCCAGCTTGTTGTGCCACAAGAACAGGTATTTGAGCGCCTTGAATCCGTTGAGCGCATCGAAGTCCGAGAACATGCAGTTCTCGATGACTGGTCCACTGAAACCGAGAAATCGGCTGTGCGTGAGGGTCTGGCAGGGCCGCAATCTAGGCGCCGGGCGCAGCCGGGTTGCACACCCGGCGAGCACGGCAACGACGAGTGCGGCCCTGCCAGACCCTCACCCTGCGGGCCGGGGTGGCAGCAGGTGCATCGCGGCGTTGCGGGCTTTGCCAAGGCGGCCAGCCTTGGCCGCAGCCCGCGCCTTGCGCTGCATCCCGCGGCCACCCCGGCGCACAGCCGATTTCTCGGTTTCAGTGGACCGGGCTGCAGATGGGGCAACACCCGCAGTGCCGCAAGGTTGGTGAACTTCAGCCTGTCCAGGCTCAGCTTGCGCAGGCTGGTGATGTGGGCCAGGCGGGCCAGGTCCACAGGCTCGGCCATCTTGCTGCTGCGCAGCGACAGCTCCACCACGTCGTCGCAGCCTGCTATCTCATCGAGGTCGTCGCTGGTAAAGCGCTCCAGGTGCAGGCCCTGGGCATGGTTCAGTACGCTGATGGGGGAATGGATCTGGTCGGTCCACTTGGATTGACGGGTTGCCATGCGTGTGGTGTGGGGGCGTGGTGTTACGGGATTGCCCCCGGATCATAGGCATGCCTGGCCCGCTGCACTGGACAAGTTGTCCAGTGTGAGACGCACGGTTTCAGGGGCAGGGGGTGGCGGGGCAACACGCCTGGCCCGCCTTGTTTGTCACTAGAACTGGGGACAGCGCGCAAGCCGGTGCTGTGGGACACTCCACGGGCCTTCACGCCCCGACAGATAGGCAGACAGACAGACATACCGACAGGTCCAGCCCCCTTTCCATGCCAGAAGCCATTGCCATCGACAAGCCCGCAAGCATCCAGATCGCTCTCGTGGAGGACGACCCGCGTTTCCAGGCGGCCGTGGCCTCGGCGATCCGCCAGACGGATGACATGCAACTGCTGTGGGTGGCCGACACGCTGGCGCAGGCGCTGCGCTCACTGAACGGTGGCGGCCCTGCTGCCGATGTGCTGTTGGTGGACCTGGGCCTGCCCGATGGCTCGGGCATCGAAGCCATCGCGACGGCTGCGCGGCGGTGGCCCGGCTGCGCGGTGATGGTGAGCACGGCCTTTGGCGACGAGGCGCATGTGCTGCAGTCCATCGAGGCGGGAGCCAGCGGCTACCTGCTCAAGGACAGCATGCCCGAGCGCATCGTGGGCGAGATCCGCAGCCTGCACGCGGGCGGCAGCCCGATCAGCCCGTTGATCGCCAGGCAGGTGCTGATGCGCTTCAAGCAGGCCGGCGTGCCGGCGCCAGAGGCGGCCGCGCAAGCCGATGCCCCCGCCATGCTGTCCGCCCGCGAGCGCGAGGTGCTGCAGTACATCACCAAGGGTTTCACGGCAGAAGAGATTGCGCGGGCGCTGGATGTATCGCACCACACCGTGCTCACCTTCGTGCGGCGCACGTACGCCAAGCTCAAGGTGCGCTCCAAGGCCGAGGCGATCTACGAGGCTCGTGCCCGGGGTCTGATCTGAAGACCGCTCTGGCGCGCGCCTTCGTGCTGGCATGGTGCCTGCTGTGCAGCGGCGCGCTGCAGGCGGCTGACCCCGGGCCATCGCCTGTCGACCAGGGTGCGGCGCACATCGTGCAGGCGCAGCGGCTGGAGCGCCCCAGCGTGGGCTTTACACCCCCGCCGTACGTGCTGCAAGGGGACGACATGCCGCGCGGCGGGTGGGAGGCAGTGGCGCTGCCGTTTGCCCAGTCGCCGCAGGTCAAGGTGCCTCAGCAGCAGCAGGGCCAGCCGTTGACCACCGAGGTCTGGTACCGCCTGGCGGTGCCCGCGCTCGCGCCTGAGGCCGGCCCCCTGTACCTGTACCTGCCGCGCTGGAAGTCGGACGGCCAGATCGCCGTGTACGCCGATGGGCGGCTGCTCTACCAGACGGACGCAAAATTTTTGTGGAACGCGGTGAACCTGCCCTTGTGGATTCCCCTGCAGGGCACGGCCGGCGCGCCCGCCGTGCGCGAGGTGCAGATCCGCGGCCAGCGCCTGCGGCACACCGGTGCTGCCATCTCCAGCGCCTGGGTTGGGCCCAGTGCGGCCATCGGCTGGCGCTACCAGGCGCGCCACTGGCTGCAGTCCGACTTTCCGGCCATGAGCAGCGCCGCCTTCGTGGCGGCGGGCATCTTCGCGCTGGGCGTGTGGCTGCTGCGGCGGCACGAGCCGCTGTACCTGCTGTTCTTCGCCACGTCCGTGGTGGCATTTGTGAGGACGCTGCACTACTTCGTGAGCCGCCAGCGGCTGCCGATCAGCGATGCATGGTTCAGCGGGCTCACCGTGAGCGCGCTGTTCTGGCAGGTGCTGATCTCGTACCTGTTTTTGAGCTACCTGCATGGGGTGCACCACCGCCGGCTCACCATCACGGCCTGCGTGGTCACGGCGCTGGTGAGCATGCTGACGCTGCCACTGCTGCCGGCGCCGCCCAATGCGGCGATCATTTCGCCGCTGCTGTACGCACTGCTGCTTGTGCTGGGCACCACGCTGCTGGGCGTCGCCTGCCGCGATGCCTGGCGCGTCGGCTCCAAAGAGGCCGGCCTGCTCGGCGGCTGGGGGCTCATCAGCCTGATGTCCGGCGGCTACGACTGGCTGCTGCAGAGCAACCTGCTGGTCAGCGTGGAAGGCATCTACCTGGGGCCCTACAGCAACATCGGCGTGTTCTTCATCTTCTCGTACATCATGCTGCGCCGCTACCTGGCGGCGCTGGACGGCATGGAGCGCGTGAACGCCAATCTGGAGCACCGCCTGCGCGAGCGCGAAGGCGAGCTGGCCCTGAGCTACGAGCGCCTGCGCGAGACCGAGCACCGGGCCACCCTGGCGCAAGAGCGCCAGCGCCTGATGCAGGACATGCACGACGGCCTGGGCTCCTCGCTCACCAGCGCGCTGCACCTGGTGCGCCACGGCAAGGCCGGCAGCGAAGAGCTGGCCCAGGTGCTGGCCGAGTGCATGGACGACCTGAAGCTGGCCATCGACTCCATGGAGCCCGTGGACGCGGACTTGCTGCTGCTGCTGGCCACCCTGCGCTTTCGGCTTGCGCCGCGCCTGGAGGGCATGGGCATGGAGCTGCGCTGGGAGGTGCAGGACGTGCCGCCCCTGGCGTGGCTTGATGCCGGCAGCGCGCTGAACCTGCTGCGCATCCTGCAGGAATGCTTTGCCAATGTGGTCAAACACGCGCAGGCCTCCTGCATCCGCGTCGAGTGCGAGGAAAGCGCCGGCGGCATCGAGGTGCGCGTGCTGGACGACGGCCACGGCTTCGATGTCGACGCCGCGCTGCAGGCGCGCGGGCGCGGCCTGAAGAACCAGCTGCGCCGGGCCGACGCCATCGGCGCCAGCGTGTCCTGGGCCAGCACGGCGGCCGGCACGCGCTGCGTGCTGTGGCTGCCGCTGCAGGCGCCCGGCCAACCGCCTGCGCCGTAGCCGGCCCTGCGGCCCCTGCTGCCCCAGGCGGCACTCCCTTTCTGCGCTGCCTGGCCCGGTGTACTGGGGTGCAGGCGCCTGCGCAAGGGGCTGCGCCGCTTCGCTTGTAGCTAGTTCTAGGGACATACAGGCCGGCCGCAAACCGATAGATTCCGGCGTCATCGCCTGTGCGCAGCCTGCGCCGGCGTTTCCGTCACGAAAGCTGCCCCCATGCCAACCCGCCCGACCCCCTTCTCAAGCACCCCTGACACGGGGGGAGCCCTGGCCTGGCGGCGCGCCGCCACCCCGTGGGCCCTGCTGCTGTGGCTGGTGATGGCCTGGCTGCTGCTGTCCGGCGCCACGCCCGCGCGGGCCCAAAGCCCCGTGCCGGCATCGGTGCTGGGCCAGCCTGTGCAGCAAATGACGGGGGGGTATCTTCACACGTGCGCGCTGACCACGGCCGGGGCCGTGCAGTGCTGGGGCTACAACAATGTAGGCCAACTGGGCGATGGCAGCTTAGGCAACAACAAGATCACGCCCCAGCCCGTTACCGGCCTGGCCAGCGGGGTGGCGGCCGTTGCGGCGGGAGGCGAGCACACCTGCGCGCTGTCCACGGCCGGGGGCGTGCAGTGCTGGGGTATCAACTCATATGGCCAACTGGGCGATGGCAGCATCGGCAGCGCCAAGACCACGCCCCAGCCCGTCATCGGCCTGGCCAGCGGGGTGGCGGCCATTGCGGTGGGAGCCAACCACACCTGCGCGCTGACCACGGCCGGGGCCGTGCGGTGCTGGGGCTTGAACCTCAACGGCCAAGTGGGCGATGGCGGCACCACCGACAGAACCACGCCCCAGCCCGTCACCGGCCTGGCCAGCGGGGTGGTGGCCATTTCGGCGGGTGCCAAACACACCTGCGCGCTGACCGCGGCCGGGGCCGTGCAGTGCTGGGGCTACAACGCTGAAGGCCAACTGGGCGACGGCAGCACCACCAACAAGAGCACGCCCCAGCCCATCACGGGCCTGGCCAGCGGGGTGGCAGCCATTGCGGCGGGGTACAGCCACACCTGCGCGCTGACCACGGCCGGCGCCATGCAGTGCTGGGGCAAGAACGCTTTCGGCCAGCTGGGCGATGGCGGCACCACCAACCAAAACACGCCCCAGCCCGTCACGGGCCTGGCCAGCGGAGTGGCGGCCATCGCGCCCGGGGATGACCACACCTGCGCGCTGACCACGGCCGGCGCCGTGCAGTGCTGGGGCAGCAACGTCGATAGCCAACTGGGCGATGGCAGCAATACCAACAAGCGCACGCCCCAGCCCGTCTCGGGCCTGGCCAGCGGCGTGGCGGCCATTGCGGCAGGGGGCTACCACAACTGCGCGCTGACCACGGCCGGGGCCCTGCAGTGCTGGGGCTACAACGGTGACGGTGAGCTGGGCAATGGCGGCACCACCGACAAGAATACGCCCCAACCCGTCACGATCCTGGCCAGCGGGGTGGCGGCCATTGCGGCAGGGCAGTTCTACACCTGCGCGCTGACCACGGCCGGGGCCGTGCAGTGCTGGGGGAGCAACAGCGAGGGCCAACTGGGAGATGGCAGCACCACCAACAAGAGCACGCCCCAGCCCGTCACGGGCCTGGCCAGCGGAGTGGCGGCCATTGCGGCAGGAGTTGCCCACACCTGCGCCGTGACCACGGCCGGGGCTGTGCACTGCTGGGGCCAAAACAACCTCGGCCAGTTGGGCGATGGCAGCGCCACCAACAGGAGCACGCCCCAGCCGGTTACAGGCCTGGCCAGCGGGGTGGCTACCATTGCAGCAGGGCAGTTTCACACCTGCGCGCTGACCACGGCCGGGGCCGTGCAGTGCTGGGGCCATAACGTTTTCGGCCAACTGGGCGATGGCAGCACCACCAGCAAAACCACGCCCCAGCCCGTCTCGGGCCTGGCCAGCGGGGTGGCGTCTATTGCGGCAGGGGATTACCACACCTGCGCGCTGACCACTGCCGGGGCCGTGCAGTGCTGGGGCTGGAACAGTAGTCGCCAACTGGGCGATGGCAGCACCACCAACCAGAGCGCGCCCCAGCCCGTCACGGGCCTGGCCAGCGGAGTGGCGGCCATTGCGGCAGCGGGCTCCCACACCTGCGCGCTGACCACGGCCGGGGCCGTGCAGTGCTGGGGGAGCAACGCCGTTGGCCAACTGGGCGATGGCAGCTTCACCGGCAAAACTACACCCCACCCCGTCACGGGCTTGACCAGCGGGATGGCGGCCATTGCGGCAGGGAGCGCGCACACCTGCGCGCTGACCACGGCCGGGGCCGTGCAGTGCTGGGGGAACAACGGCGATGGCAGCACCACCAACAAAACCACGCCCCAAACCGTCACGGGCCTGGCCAGCGGGGTGGCGTCTGTTGCGGTAGGGAGCGATCACACCTGCACGCTGACCACCTCCGGGGCCGTGCAGTGCTGGGGGGGCAACTTTCTTGGCCAACTGGGCAACGGGGGCACGGCCAACCGCAACCTGCCAACGCGCATCGCCGCAGCGCAGGCCATCGACTATCCTTTGGCAGCAGGCTCGCCTGCCTCGGGCACCTCGGCCACCCTGTCGGCCACTGCCAGCAGCGGCCTGGCCGTTTCATTCGGCACTTTCACACCCGACGTCTGCACCGTTACCGGCACCACGCTGACCGTGCTGCCCGGCAAGACCGGGTACCTGTGCGGCGTGCTGGCACTCCAAGCCGGCGGCACGGGCGCCGATGCCGCCTACTTCGCGGCGGCACCCACCCGCTCGCGCCTCATGCTGGTGGTTGACGTCCCCGACGCCCCCACCGCAGTGACCGCCACGGCCGGCACTGCCCAGGCAACCGTGGCGTGGACGGCCCCCGCCAGCAATGGTGGCAGCGCCATCACCGCTTACACGGTGACCGCAGTGGCCAACCCCACCAAGACCTGCACGGTCACCACCGGCAGCCCGCTGCCCACCACCTGCACAGTGACGGGGCTTGCCAGTGGCACGGCCTACACCTTCACGGTCAAGGCGACCAATGGCGCGGGCGACAGCGTGGCATCGGCCGCCAGCGCCCCGGTCACGACGGCCTCGCCCGCCGGCGGTGGCGCACCCACCATGGTCAGCGTCAACAGCACGGGCGTCACCACCATCACCGACCCCAGCCTGCCGATCATCGTGGGCCCAGGGGCGGTGGGCGGCACCATCGTTCTGCCCGGCACGGGCACCACGCCGGTCACGCTGCAGGTTACGGTCAACGGCCAGCCGCTCACGGTGACGGCGCTGCCCGGCACCCAGTTGCAGGTGGCCCAGGTCAACGGCCAGAGCGTACTGGTGCTGGTGGTGCTGCAGGGCTGGGCAAGCATGACCTCCAGCTCGGCAGGCCAGCCCATGGCGCTGGCGGGCGAGGTGCTGCTCAGTTCGGGGGCTGCAGGCACGCGCATCGAGGCGCAGCCATTGACGGTGGCCGTGGTCAGCGGTTCGCTGGTGCCTTCGCAAGGCAGCCTGCCGCAGCTGGGCAGCCAGGGCCTGCTGGCGGGCGAGCGCCTGCAGGTGGACGCACAGGGCAAGCTGGTGTCCATTGCGCTCGGCTCGCTCAAGGGCGATGCACAGCAGGTGGGCGATGCCATGGCGTTTGCCAACCTGCCGGCCAGCGTCACCGTGGACGGCACGGCGTATGCGCGCCTCAGTGGTGCAGTCACCCGCCTCTCGGGCGCGAACCTTGCCGTGGGCCTGGAGACCACCCCCTCGGGCGTGGTGCTGGTGCGCGATGGCACACAGATCATCCAACTGCTGCCCGTGCAGCCCATCACCATCGATGCGCGCCTACCCGATGGCGTCGCCTTTACCCCGCTGGGCCTGCTGCGCTGGGTGCGCGGCGGGGTGGTGGTGCAGTTTGCGCCCGCCGTGGCCGACCTGGCCGGCCTGGCCCAAGCCATCACGGCATTGCTGCCCGATGCGAAGACCAGGCTCGGCGCAGAGGGCGTGCTGCAACTGCGCACCGGCGGCCACACCTACGTGCTGCGGCCCGACTGGATGGGCGCAGGCGCGGCCACCGGCACCCCGCAGATCGGCGTGGATGAACAAGGCCGCATCTACCTGCAGACAGGGCAGAGCGCGCGGCAGTGGCTGCTGCCGGCGCTGCTGAGCCCAACGCAGGCCAGCGCGATCCTGGGAGCTGCCCTGCCGGGCGCAATGCTGGCGGTGCAGCCATCGGCCAGCGATGGATCGATGACGCTGACGCTTGGCGGCACCCAATGGCGCCTGGTGCCGCAGTGGGTGCTGCCCGAAGGCGGTGCCGCGAGGCAGACGGCGCCCTGGACGCTGGGCGCCGATGGCGTGCTGTACTTCAAACTGGGCAGCCAGGTGCAGGGCGTGCACATCGCTGACTGACTGAGCGATGAACCGACCCTGGGGGAGTGCGTGGGGCGCCGTTCCCACGCCCAGGAGCGTGCGCGGCAGAAGGAGCATCGGCTGCAACGCCCGATAAACCGATCTCGCCGGGGTTTACCTCTGGCGCCCAGGGGCCCACCTGGGTTTGTCGGTAATAGCCAGCGATCCCCGGTTTTCGGGCGTTTCGCTTCGATGTCTTCCGCCGCGCACGCTCCTACCTGCGCGGCACATACCGCATCGCCACGGCCCCCGAGCCAAACTCCACCCGATCCACCAGCTCCAGGTCCACGTACTTCGACAGCCCCGCGAACAGGGTCGGCCCATGGCCCACCAGCCGGGGGTGCACCACGAACTCATACTCGTCGATCAGCCCCAGCTGCGCCAGCGCCATCGGCAGCTGCACGCCCCCCGTGAACAGCCCCTTGCCCGGCTGCTGCTTGAGCTGCTCAACGGCCGTGCCCAGGTCCCCGTGCAGCAACTGCGCGTTCCATTCAACCTGTGCCAGGGTGCTCGACACGACGTACTTCTTGGCCGCGTCGATGGTCCGGGCAAACGGGTCCGTCCAGCCAGGCCGTGGTTCGGTTGATGCCGCAGGCCGGAAGGCGGCCTCCATCATCTGGTAGATGACCCGCCCGAAGAGCAGGGCATCGGCCCGTTCGAGGTTTTCGACCGCGTGGCGGTGCAGCTCCTCGTCCGCAGGCATGGCGCGGTGGTCGCAGCACCCGTCCAGGGTGACGTTGATGGAGTACCGCAGAGGGCGCATCGTAGAAGGCGGGTGATGAATGGGATCCATTCGCAGTGCATGGCGCCATTCCAGAAATGGGCTTGCCAGTTTGCAGCCACTGCAGGGCCGAACGGTAATGATCGGGTGTAAAGCCTGCCATTGTTACCTGTTCTGGTGGCATCCGGGGGGCACGGCGCTACTATGATCGAGACCACTGTTCCGCATCTCCGCGGCCCATACAACCACAAGCCTGCAGGAGAAGCCCCATGGCGGTCAGTACGCAAGAGCAGAAGCTGCTCATCAAACTCGTCGTCAGCATGCTGGGCATTTCCCCCGGCAGTGCCTTCATGCCGCTGTTGGTCAAAACCTACGAAGACGTGGGCCACAGCCTGCCCGATCTGGCCTCGGCGCTGGCGGGGCTGCCGCAGTTCCAGGCGCGCTACCCAGCCGGCATGGCGGGCGACGCCTTCGCCACCCAGTTCCTGGCCGGCATGGGCCTGGCGGCCGATGCAGGGCTGCACCGTCTGGCGGCGGACCTCTTCAACACGGGTACACCGCCGCAGCAGATCATGCTCGCCGCCGTGCAGGCCCTCGCATCGCCCACCGTGCCGGCGCAGTACGCCGCAGCACGCGCGCTGCTGGAGAACAAGGCCGAGGTGGCCTACTACCACACCCAGATCGCGGGCCGCACGGAAACCGACTTCGCGGCCCTGGCCAAGGTGCTGGAGAACGTGACGCAGGACCCGGCCTCGGTGGCCGCGGCCAAGCTGGTGCTCGACCAGCCGTTGGTGCCCGATGCAGGCGGTGGCGGGCCACCACCGGTGTTCGCCGTGACCAAGGGCGTGGGCGACATCGCCTCGTTTACCACTGCGGGCACGCAGATCGACGTGACCGAGGCGGGCGGCACCTTCACCTTCACCAGCAGCGGCGGCAGCGTGGGCACCGCCACGCTGGTCGGCCCGCTGGCCGGCATCATCGTGCCCGCGGGCACGACCCTCGCCATCGGCAGTGCGCTGGCGGGCAACAAGGCGTTCTCCGGCGCGGGCACCGCCCTGGTGGTGGCCAATGCGGGTGGCGAAGACCTTACTGCGTTCACCGGCACCGGCGTCGGCGGCTTTGCCCTCACCAGCGGACAGAACTACACCCTCACGGCCGCCCAGGCGGCCATCGGCCGCATCGGCACCGGCGGGGCCGCGGGCACGCTGACCGATGCGGGCACCACCACCGTGCGCGACACGCTGGCCGCCCTGGGCGGTGGCGTGGCCGCCACGCTCAAGGCCCACGGCGCGGACAGCGTGATCGCCAGCGCCACCACGCCGGGCGACATCTCGGCCACCACGGTCGCCGGCATCGACAGCATCGTGCTGGCCGGCGGCAACTACACCATGACGGCGGCGCAGGCCGCGTTGGCCGATGGCACCACGGGCACCCAGGTGGTGACCCTGACCACCCAGGCCAGCGGCACGCTGGCTGCCAGCGTTGAATCCTTCGCGCTGGGCAATTTTGCCAACAGCGTGACTCTGGGCGCCGCAGGGCAGAACGTCAGCAGCCCTGCCGGCACCGGGACCACGCTGGACATTGCCGGCGCCACGCCCACCGGCACCTGGACACTTGGCCACGCCAGCGACGACACGCTGGTCGCCACCGACGGCGCCAACATCCAATTCGTCAACGGCGGTGCCGCCACCACGGCGGACAAGCTTGCGCTGACTGGCAGCATCTTCATGTCGCAGGCGCAGCACGAGGCGTTGGCCAGCATCGCAGCGCCTGGTTCTTCGAACAGCGTGACCATCAGCGGCACCGGCACCGTCACCGCCCGCGCCGATGTGGAAACCTACAGGGTGGCAAACTCCAGCGCCCCGAACACCATCCTCATCACGCTTGGGACCACCAACGTGATTGGCGGTTCGGGTGATGCGACACTGGTCATCGCCCCCGGCCTGGCAGTCACCGGCAACTACGTCCTCAACGGCTTCTCCGGCGCGATCAGCGCGGGCAACGGCGTGAACCTTTCGGGCGTGAACAGCGGCGGCGCCACCACGGCCAAGGACCTCACCATCAACGGTGCGATCAGCATGTCGCAGGCACAGCACCAGGCGTTTACCACTGTCAGTGCCACCGGCGGTTCGGACGATGTGACCATCACCACGGGCGGGGCCGTCACCGCAAAGGCCGGCATTGAAACCTACAAGCTTTCCGGGGGCGGCTCCAACACGCTGACGGTGCTTGCGGGTGCGACACAGATCATCGGCGCAGCGGGCAACGCCACGACGGTGGATATTGGCAGCCACATCGTCAGCGGCACCTGGACGCTGGGCAACGCCAACGATGTGATCGTCGCCTCGGGTGCAAACATCTCCGGCGTCAACGGCGGCGCTGCCACCACGGCGGAAAACCTCACGCTGACCGGCGGCATCATCATGACGCAGGCCCAGAGCTTGGGGCTGACCAACATTTCAGCGACTGGGGGCGCGGACTTCATCACCATCACCACGGGCGGCACCGTCACGGCGCGCGCAGGGGTGGAAACCTACACCGTGTCGGGGGGCGCCTCGAACAACGTCTTCGTACTGGCCTCCACCAGCGTCAACGGCGTGGCGGGCAACGCTACGACGGTGAGCGTGGGTGGCACCACGGTCACCGGCAACTACCAGTTGAGCCACGGTGCAGACGTGCTGGAGGCGACCAATGGCGCCAACATCGCGGGCGCCACGACGAGCTCGGTCGAGAACCTGACGGTCAGCGGCGACATCTCGATGCGTGCAAACCAGTACACTGGCTTCGGCACTATCACGGCCACGGGCAACAACGACAGGATCATCCTCACCTCGGCGCTCAACGGTGGCCAGGTTCTGAATGCAGCAGTGGAGAACTTCACCCTGGCCGCAGGGAACAATTCGGTCACACTGGGTGCCGCGCAGTCGATCAATGCACAGGCCCTCACCGCCGGGCAGTCGCTGGCGCTGGACGGCAGCTTCGCGGCAACCGTCACGCTGGCGGACGGCAATCTCTCGGCCAGCAGCGCCACGGGAAAACTTACGGTGACGGGCGGGACGGCGGCCAATACCATCACGCTGGGCAGCGGCGGCGACACCGTCAATGCCGGTGACGGTGCGGACATCATCACAGGTGGGGCCGGCGTTGATACCCTCAATGGCGAGGATGGCAATGACACATTCCTGTACGGTTCGATGGCGGAGTTTCTGTCGGCAAACGCGCTGCTCGACCTGGTCAATGGCGGCAACGGCATCGACACTGCAGAGATCGGCCCCGCCGCTATCGTCCTGACAACTTCGTCCGACCTGACGCACATGACCAGCGTGGAGCAGATCAAGGCACGAAGCCAGTCCGCGACAAACTTCGCGCACAGCATCGTCGTCAACAGCGACTTCAACCTGGGTGACGTGACCACCATTGATCTTTCGGGCGACACCAAGTTTGGCTCCTCGGCAAACTTCGACATGACCGGCGTCACCCGGGACCTCACGCTCAAGGGTGTGGGCGCGAGCGGGAACAACTTCGTCGGCGGTTCGGGCGTGGACACCATCGTCGGCGGCAGCGGCGCCGACTTCATCTTTTATGCCAACGCGGCCTCGTTTATCTCCGGCACTGCAGTGGTCGACAGCATCGATGGCGGTGGCAGCACCGATGCCATCACGGTCGGTGGCTCGTTCAGCGTCGGCAGCACGCAGTCGCTCGCGCGCATCACCAATGTCGAGGCCCTGCGCAGCGACGTGAATGCGGGCGCTGCCCGAAACTTTGCTTTGACCTTCCAGTCCGACGCCAACCTCGGCTCCATCAGCCAGATTGACCTGGTGTACGACCAGGCCACCGGCTCCACGGCGACGATCAACCTCTCGGGCGTTACGCGAGCTATGACGGTAAGCGGCGTGTTCCAGGGCACCAACGCCATCACCGGCGGCTCGGGCGGGGACACCCTGTCGGGCGGCCGGGTCAACGACACCTTCCGCGGCGGCGGCGGCAACGACACCATCACCACCTCCATCACTGGCACCGCCACCTATGTCTTCGAGGCAACGGCTTCCGCCAACGGCAATGACACCCTGAACGGCGTGCTCAGCACCGGCAAGTTCGATTTCTCGGGGTTTCTCGGCGCACCGGGCGCGCTACTGAACGCTGCGGTGGACGCAACAGCCGATGCTGTGCGCCTGGACCTTACTGCCAACAAGAACATCGGCGTGCGCTACGGAAGCTCAAGCCTGTCCACCACCAACATCAAGACGGCCAGCACGGGAGCCGCCGGCGAAGTCATCATCGCCAACGACGGTAAGGCGGTTGTCTTCTCGTTTGCGAGCGGCAGTACCGGCAACAACGCCAATGGGTCCATCTACTACGTGGAAGACGTTCTTGCAGGTGCTGGCGAGCAATGGGCCGTGTATATGGTGGGCACGATGAGCGGCAGTAACGCCACCATTCTGCAGATGGTGAATCAGGGCATGTACCTGTAGGAGGATGCCAGCTGTCAGGTCTGCGGGCGCTTGTCTCCGTGACGGGCGTACCTTGGCTGCGCCGCCGATCATCCGGTTGCGGACTGGGACAAATGCGCTCTCAGGAGTGCGTGGATGCAATGCCACGCCCGGTCGCACGATCAAAGGCGGATGCCGCTTCCAGCAAGAAATCGGGGTACGCATACTGGTTGCGAAACCCCAGTACCGATGTTTGCATGTCGAGCGCAAGCATTCCCATCTGTTGCCATTACCGGACAGCACTTTCCATCCCGAACTGAAGCCACTCGGTTTGCAGTGCAACGAGATCGCACGGGGTGCATGGGCCTTTGAGCTTTTCGGCAATTGCTGCATGCCGTTGCGCCACTGCCTGGACGGTGTGTGCCTGTGCCTTCCACATGCCGTCAAGGCCGCGGCACAGTGACGTGGCGCAGTCGGCTATGGCTGCAGACTGATGCTGCTGCACAGCGTCCCAGAACCCGCGCAAGGGAGTTGCCGAGGACGGCACTGACGGGAGGGGGAGGGAGTGGACGGTCATGGTCGTTCGTTCCTTGTTGTCGGGTTGGGGGCTTGGCACCTGCATGGCTGGCCGGCTTCACGTTGGCCAGCATTCCTGTGCCCAGGGATGCAACCGTTCGACGCGAGCGCTCTATTCGTCGCCGCGCACCACGAGCACGGGAACGGGGGCGGTGCGAATGACCTGTTCCGCGCCGCTCCCCAGCAACACCCGTCCCAAGCCCTTGCGCCCGTGGGTTCCCACCACGATCAGGTCTGCCTTCCATTCGCAGGCCTGAATGGCCACCGTTTCACCGAGCCGCACGCCAGGAATCTCCGCCAGCACGGAGTCTGACTCCACCCCAGAAGAGCGGGCAATCGCCATCGCATCGGCCAAAAGGCCGTGTGCCTGGTTGCGTGCAACCGAGAGGAGATCGACGCTGTAGTCGTAGCCGGAAATCAGTGCCAGGTCGTCGATGGCATGCACGAGGCGCACCACGGCACCACATTCCCGCGCCAGCCCGAGCGCGGTGACGAGTGCCTTGTTGGAGGTCTGGCTTCCATCGACGGGAACGAGAATGCGCTTGAACATGGGATCCTCCTTGGGGTGGGAGTTCCATCATGGATGGACCAGGGCGCACATCCATTGACCTTGGTCATCCTTGGCGGATACAGCTGGATTTTTCCTGCCGCGCTGCTGTGAGTAACCGGGGCAGGGGAGTAGCGCAGCGGCGATGCGTTGTTTCTTGATCCGCATCAAGTCCCCCCGGTGCGTGGCTCGCGAAGATGATCGATGTCCTGCACGCGCGGCCTCTGGCCTTGAAGGATGTGTGCTGTTGCGCGTCGCAGGCCTTCCAGAAAGGTGTCTGATGGATTCGACCGCCAGCAGCCAGGCAACCATGCTCCCGGCCCTCGGCCTGGCCGTGGCGCTGGGTGTCGGTCTTCTTATCGGCACCGAGCGCGAACGGCGCAAGGGGCTAGGCGACGACCGGGAAGTGGCCGGTGTGCGCAGCTTTGCCGTTGCCGCCGTCTGCGGGGCGTTGGCGCAAAGCCTGCCAGTGCCGGGCCTGGTGGCGGTGGGCGCGCTGCTGGTGGCCCTGCTGGCGACGATTGCCTATTTCAAAAGCCGCTCGAAAGACCCGGGGCTGACCACCGAGATGGCCCTGTTCGTCACCTACCTGATCGGGGTGCAGTCGGCCATTTCACCGCCGCTGGGAGCAGCCTGTGGTGCCGGCCTGGCTGCGCTGCTGGCCGCGCGCAGCCATCTCCACCGGTTCGCGACCGAGTTGCTCAGCGAGCAGGAGCTGCATGATGGCTTACTGCTGATCGCCCTGGCGCTGATCCTTTTGCCGCTGGTTCCATCGCGTCCAATGGACATGCTGGGTGGCATCAATCCGCGCCCGCTGGCCGCGATGGTGCTGCTGATCCTGGCGATGCAGGCGGGCGGCCAGGTCGCGCTGCGCAGGCTGGGCCCCCGCGGCGGGCCGCTGCTGGCAGGCCTCGTTTCGGGCTTTGTCTCCAGCACGGCGTGCATTGCATCGCTGGGCAGCCGGGCCCGTGCCCAGCCGCAGCAGCTGTCGGTCCTGGCGGGGAGCGGCGCTGTCTCGGCGTCTGCCACCTGGCTGCAGGCCTTGATGCTGTCGGCGGCGCTCTCACCAAGTGCCGCGTGGGCACTGCTGCCCAGTGCACTTGCTGGGGCGGTGGGGGCGGCTGCGTGCGGCGCAGTTCTTGCCCGCCATGCAGCCGCCCCACCCGAGGCGCTGCCGGACAGCAAGGGCTCCGCCCTGCGCCCCCGCGAGGCCATTCTGGTCGCGCTGGTACTTGCGGGTGTGACCTTGCTGGTGGGAAACGCCCAGCGCCATCTGGGCGACACGGCAGGCAACATCGGCGTGGCGTTGGCAGCGCTGCTCGATCCCCACGCCTCCATCGCCGCGCTGGCCGCGCTGCATGCCGCCGGCCGTGTATCTGCCGATCACTGGATCGCAGGCGTGCTGGTGGCCATCGGTGCCAACACGTTGACCCGTTGCGTGGTGGCCGCCGTAGCGGGTGGCAAATGGTTCGCCGCACGCATCGCTGGGGCGCTGGCGTGCAGCCTGGCCCTCGCATCGCTGACGGCGTGGTGGACCGTGCGGGGGTGATTCACTGTTCAAACTGCCGATCCCTTGATGGGCATCAAGCCGCAAGCAGGTAGCGGCTGACACAGTCAGCCATGACCACTGCGTCGATGCCTTCGACCCGCGCTGCGAACAGCGGCGCGTGGCCAAGATCCGCATCCATCAGAGCCATGGGCAGATACAGACGGGTACAAGGACAAGGCCGCAGCAAAGGCGCCGTACCGAGTGGGCCTGCCAGACCTGCGCATTCAGTAGTACGGAACGGACCTCTCCCCGCGCTCAGCCCGCGTGCACTGGGCCTTCCACAAGTGCTCCATCAATCGCCAGACTGCGTTGCACCACGAAACGCGATGCGGACTATCGCGGCGTTGCTCCGCCACACGAACCAACCCATCCGCACAGGTGCTTTGGCTAGGCTCAAGCATCAGGGCGGACCGCTGCCGATTTGCGGTTGGCCGAATCCCGGACCACGTTGCAAACCTGCACGCGGTACTCCGAAAAGAACACCTGTCGCCCCATCTTCTTGGCCCCAACGTGCTCTGGGTGGGCCGCCCAGGCCTTTAGACCTTCTTCGGACTCAAACTCCACGATCGTTACCCGTTCGCCGTCGTCGGCCGTGAAGCCCTTGTGCGAAACGTAGCCGGCAATGCCTCGGACCAACTCGCTCATCCGCGCTGCGGATTTCTGGTATTCGCCCTGGAATTGGGCGTTCAATCTGGATCTGAAAACGGTGACGATCATGGATCCTCTTTCAACGCAAAGTGTGCACTTCAAAGACAAAGTGATTGCAGTCTAGAAAGCATCGTTCGTCTCGTAAAA
This sequence comes from Acidovorax sp. LjRoot118, assembly GCF_964253575.1. Lineage (NCBI taxonomy): Bacteria > Pseudomonadati > Pseudomonadota > Betaproteobacteria > Burkholderiales > Comamonadaceae > Acidovorax > Acidovorax sp. LjRoot118. Next base: position 3,141,972 of record NZ_CAXURB020000001.1, on the reverse strand, counting down.
TGAATAATTAAAATCATTTCATTCTTGAATTGAGAATATGGACTTGCCCGATCTGCGCGTTTTCAAGGCTGTGGCTACGGCTGGTGGCATCACACGGGCGGCGGCTTTGCTGCATCGCGTCCCGTCCAATGTCACGACGCGCATCAAGAATCTCGAAAGCAATCTCGGCGTCACACTCTTTGACCGGGAAAATCGGCAGTTTCAGTTGTCGCCGCAAGGAAAGGTGTTGCTCGAATACGCCAATCGCTTGCTCGCCTTGGCCGAGGAGGCGCGCGGTGCAATGCACGAGCAGGTGCCGCGTGGCGTGCTTCATCTGGGTGCGATGGAGAGCACCGCCGCCATTCGCCTTCCGTCGCTGATCGGAAAGATTCACGATAGCTACCCGGATCTTTCCATTGAACTTCGCACGGGCGCGCCGCGCCCGCTGACGGCGCGCGTGCTGTCTGGCGAGTTGGACGCGGCGCTGGTGGCAGAACCCGTGTCCGACCCGCAGCTGGACAGCCTGGTGGCGTACACGGAGCAACTGGTCGTCATCGGACCGGCCGGGCATCCGCCGATCCGCTCTGCCCATGACATTCGAAAAGGCACGTTGCTGGTCTTTGAACCGGACTGTCCGCATCGCCAGCGACTGGAGGCCTGGTGTGCACGAGACAACATGGCACCGAGTCGAATCATTGAGCTTGGGTCTTACCACGCCATCCTTGGATGTTGTGTGGCGGGCATGGGCGTCGCGCTCATTCCGACGGCAGTGCTGGACACTTACACCGAACGCGCCAGGCTTTCGGAGCACAAGCTCAAGGGCGACTTCCGAACGGTGAAGACCTTGCTCATCTGGCGCAGGGATTCGCCACAACCCAAGGTGAAGGTCCTTGCAGATTTGATCCGGCAGGGGCAACGGCCACCGCGGCAACGCCGCGTCGATTGACGCAGGCCTGTCAGTCCTGGTCCAGGCGTATCCTTGGCGTTGTCTGCAGATGGCGGAAAGCTGCCGTCGGTTTTCTGCTTCGCGGCAAGGCTGAAATTCAGCTCGGGGCGAAGGATTCAACCGGTCGTGCACATCCCTCGGGCCACCTCAGGGCAACTGAGCGAGGCAGATGCCGATTGGCGGCAGCTTGGGGGTGTGCAATTGAGCCGATCTGGGTGGCCAGCTCCCGCCGTTCCCACTGTCCCCTGTAAAAAGCCGGACTGGGCGTTCAGCAGCGGCTGAAGTACGCAGCCTTTGCGGCACAAGGCGCCGTCACTTTTCCCCGCGCTTGCGGTGGACGCTCTGCCGCAAGGCCCTGGCGGCTTTCGATGAAGCTTCTGCCGCCGCTTTGGCCGCCTTCTGCATGGCAAGTTCGGCCTGTTCAAGCGCCTCGCGGGTGGCAAGGGCTGCCTGCTGCGTGTCTTGCCTGCTCGCCTGCAAGGACCGCTTGGCCGCGTCGTCAGCCTTTTGCAGCGCCTCACTTGCCAGTTCAGATGCTTTGCGTGCCTCGGCGCGGGCGAGGATTGCAGCCTCTTTGCTCTGGTCGACGGCCTTGTCTGCCGACGCGGCGGCTTTTTCTTCGAACCGGACCGTTGCTTCGGCGGCCTTGCGCGCTGCCCGCTGTATGCCTTGCGCCAGCGCCCTGGAAACCTTGCCTGCGGCCATCCTGCTCTTGTCTGCGGCGGCTTTGGCTGCCGCTGTGGCCTGTCGGGCCGCGATCTCTGCGTCGTGGGCTGCCCTTGCGGCCACACTGTCTGCCGATGGGTTGGCCTGGGGTGCTGGTGGCCGGGCTGAGGGATCGCCTGCTTGCGCTGCGAAGGCGGTGAGGCTGGCCGTGACCAAGGTGAGCACAATGAATTTGGGCAGTGGGTGCGCCATCTGGAACTCCTGTCAACAAGAATGAAAGGGGCTGGGGCAGGTGGCCGCTGCCCCGTTTCGTCACGGCGACATCGGCCTGTGCGGTTGGGCGTGGCGCCTGGTCAATCGAAGGTGATCCACGCCACGAACATACGCACCGCCAACCATATTGCTGCCGCCGCGCACACCAGGCCCAGTGCGCCAATGATCCATAGACGGGGCGTCATCGAGTGGCCCCTCCACAAAGATGGAGCAGTGTGCAGGTCAAGGCTTTTGGCGCTTGAAGGTGCTGAAGTCGATCAGGGAGTAGATCGGGCAGGTTCCCATGACACCTGTGAGAAGCAGCACGAAACCGATGTAGCCCCAGGGGCCAATGGTTCCCATGGCGGCCAGGCTGATCAGCAGCACCCCCGCAGCCAGCCTTACGGCCCGGTCCAATACCCCGACATTGCTTTGAAGAAATGACATGGCAGCTCCTTGATGGTCATGGCCCATGGTGCGCGTCCTGGCCCTGTCCCCATTGAGGCAGATCAATCAATAGTCCACTGAAACCGAGGAATCGGCTGTGCGCCGGGGAGGCAGGGGGATGCAGCGCAAGGCGCGGGCTGCGGCCAAGGCTGGCCGCCTTGGCAAAGCCCGCAACGCCGCGATGCGCCCGCTGCCGCCCCGGCCCGAAGGGTGAGGGCCTGGCAGGGCCGCACTCGTCGTTGCCGTGCTCGCCGGGTGTGCAATCCGGCTGCGCCCGCCGCCTAGATTGCGGCCTTGCCAGACCCTCACGCACAGCCGATTCCTCGGTTTCAGTGGACTGGCCCAATCCAGGGCCCGTCTTCCATTGACCCAGGTCAATGGTGTTCAGGGCCAATGGGCCTAACGTGTGTGCACGGCAGGGCTTGGGCATGCGTCGTCCAAAGCCACGGACCACCACGTAGATCGGAGACAGGCATGCGCATCGACTTTCTGGGCGGAACAGGCACCGTCACCGGTTCGAAATACCTGCTGACCCACCATGGGCGCCGGCTGTTGGTCGACTGCGGCCTTTTCCAGGGGCTCAAGCAGTTGAGGCTGCACAACTGGGATCCGTTGCCGGTGGATGCTGCCAGCATCGATGCCGTCTTGCTCACCCATGCGCACCTGGACCACAGTGGCTATGTGCCGCGGTTGGTGAAATCAGGATTTCGCGGAAAGGTGTATTGCACAGCGGCCACGCGCGAGCTGTGCCAATTGCTGCTGCCCGACTCGGGATGGCTGCAGGAAGAGGACGCAGAGTACGCCAACCGCCATGGCCATTCCAGGCACAAGCCTTCGCTGCCGCTCTACACCCAGGAGGATGCCCGCGTGGCACTCGAGGCGTTCGAGGAGATCCCCTTCGGGCACGAATGCTCGCCCTGGAGCGGCTGGTCATGGCGGCTGCAGCGTGCGGGGCACATCCTCGGGGCCGCCAGTGCGCGCATTGCCTGGGACGGTGGTAGCCTGCTGTTTTCGGGTGATGTGGGGCGAAGCGATGACCTCCTCATGCGGCCGCCGCAAACCGTCGAAAAGGCAGACTACGTGGTGGTCGAGTCCACCTACGGCAACCGCCAGCATCCTCAAGAGGATGGACTCGTCGAGCTCGCCTCGGTCATCAACCGCACGGCGGCCCGGGGCGGCATCGTGGTCGCACCCGCATTTGCAGTGGGTCGGGCGCAGACCTTGATCCATGCCATCCAGTTGCTCAAGTCAGCGCGGCGCATTCCGGACCTTCCGGTCTACCTCAACAGCCCGATGGCTGCGGACGTCACCGGCCTTTACAAGAACCACGCGGACGAACATCGGTTGGGGGCGATCGAGTGCGAGGCGATGAGCGTGCAAACCACCATCGTCAACACCGTGGAGGAGTCACGCCGGCTCAACAGCCTGAGCTATCCCTCGGTCATCGTCTCCGCCAGCGGCATGGCCACTGGCGGCAGGGTGCTGCACCACCTCAAAGCCTATGCGCCAGACCGCAAGAACGCGATCCTGTTTGCGGGCTTTCAGGCCGCGGGGACCCGGGGCCAGGCCCTGGTGGACGGTGCAGATGCCATCAAGATCCACGGCGCGTACGTGAAGGTGCGGGCGGAAGTCACCAACCTGGCGCAATTTTCTGCGCACGCGGACCGCCGTCAACTGCTCGACTGGCTCGGCGTGCAGCATTCACCGCGCCGCGTCTTTGTGACCCACGGAGAGCCGGTGGCAGCGGATGCGATGCGCTTGGCCATCGAGGAAACCTACGGCTGGGACTGCACCGTGCCCGAGTACCGGCAGTCCTTTGAGCTTTGAGTAACTACCGACAGTTGCCGGGCCACCACGGCCAAGGCAGGCAGGATCTGCAGGGGGCCGCACCATGGTTGGTCAATTCGCCGCCTGCTTGGCGCTGTCGCGAATGCTCTGTGCCGTCTGCCCGAACAATACCTTCTTCTGCTCGTCCGTCATCGGCTTGCGCAGGTCCTTGGCCAGGTCCAGGCCGCGCTGCACGGCGGGGCGCTCCATCAACGTGTCGTGCCAGCGCTTGAGGTGCGGAAAGTTTTCGAGCGGGATCTCGTACGCCACATGCGAGCGGATCCAGGGCAGGCTGGCCATGTCGGCAATCGAATAGTCGTCACCCGCCACATAGGCACCCGTGCGCGCGAGCTGGCCGTCGAGCACGCCGTACAGGCGGTTCACTTCCTTGCCGTAGCGGTCGATGGCATAGGGCACCTTCTCGGGCGCGTAGATCTTGAAGTGCCCGTTCTGCCCCGACATGGGCCCCAGGCCCCCCATCTGCCACATCAGCCACTGCATCTGCGCGTAGCGCTGGCGCAGCTCGGTGGACCAGAATTGGCCGGTCTTCTCGGCCAGGTACATCAGGATGGCGCCGCTTTCGAACACCGACACCGGCGCGCCGCCGCCCGGCGGCGCGTGGTCCACGATGGCCGGCATGCGGTTGTTGGGGCTGATGGCCAGAAAGTCGGGCTTGAACTGCTCGCCCTGGCCGATGTTCACCGGCAGGGTGCGGTAGGGCAGGCCGCATTCCTCCAGCATGATGGAGATTTTCCAGCCATTGGGCGTGGGCCAGTAATGCAGGTCGATCATGGGGCGCTTCATCGGTGGTGGTTGAAGGAAGCGGCAGCGTAGCAGCCTTGGGGGAAGGTTGCAGGGGAGGGCCCGGCAAGACCATGTGGTGCTTGTCGTTCTGAAGGCGTCTGCGGCTTGCTTGAATCCGTTGGGCACCTTGTAGCCTCTGGCGGGCCGGAGACAGCCCCCAAGGGGGATCTCTGATGAAGGCAGTCTCGGTTCGCGGGGCCAACAGCAAGAGATCGTCATGGCCCCCTGAGGTACCTGCTGTTGCCACCTCAGCCGATGAGTGGCAGCGGCGCCTCGGGATGCACCAGCCCCGCAGCCCGCAGCTCACGCCAGAAATCCGCCGGCACGGCCAGCTGCAGCGCGGCGCGGTCCTCCGCAAGGCGTTCAGGCCGGCTGGCACCCGGGATCACCGCTGCCACGGCCGGGTGCGCCAGCGCGAACTGCAGGCCCGCGGCCTTCATCGACACGCCATGCCGGTCCGCAATCGCCTTGATGGCAGCCACCTTGGCCAGGATGGCGGGCGTGGCCGGGGCGTACTCAAAATTGGGCCCGCCGACCAGCGCGCCCGAGCTGTAGGGGCCACCGACGACGATGGACAGGCCCTGCTCGGCCACCTTGGGCATCACGCGCTGCAGCGCACGGCTGTGGTCCAGCAGCGTGTAGCGGCCCGCCAGCAAAAAGCCGTCCGGGCGCGGGCCCTGCAGGTCCAGCAGCAGCTCGATGGGCTCGACCCGGTTCACGCCCAGGCCCCAGGCCTTGATGACGCCCTCGTCGCGCAAGCGGTCCAGCGCCTTGAAGGCGCCCTTGCGCGCGGTCTCGAACACGCCCAGCCATTCGTCGCCGTAGAAATCCTGCGCCACGTCGTGCACCCAGGCGATGTCGATGTGGTCGGTCTTCAGGCGTTTGAGGCTGTCTTCGATGGAGCGCAGCGTGGCGTCCTCCGAGTAGTCATTGACGATGCGGTTGGGGCGGCCGTGCCGGAACACATCGCCCTTCTCGCCCAGGTCGCGCGCGGCCACGTCCTCCACCTCGTCCAGCACCAGGCGGCCGACCTTGGTGCTGATGACGTACTCGTTGCGCGGCCGGTCCGCCAGGGCCTCGCCCATGCGGATCTCGGCGAGGCCCGCGCCGTAGAAGGGGGCGTTGTCGAAGTAGCGGATGCCGTCGTTCCAGGAAGCGTCTACCGTGGCGCGCGCCTCGGCCTCGGGGATGGCGCGGAACATGTTGCCCAGCGGGGCGGTGCCAAAGCCCAGCGGGCCGGGAAGAAGGTCTTTGAGGGTTGCTGTCATGGTGTTCTCCTGCGGATGGGTGATGGTAGGGGGCTCAGGCAGCCTGCATGGCCGTGAATTCCGTATAGCTCTCGGCGATCAGCAGGCCGGCGGATGCATGCTCGGCGTGGTAGCGCGCTGCCAGGGCCGGGGGCACGCCGTCCATGCCGACGCGCGAGCGCGTCAGCGGGGCCATGGCGATGCGGTTCTTCACATCAATGGCGCCCAGGCGGGTGGGGGTAAACAGGGTTTCGGTGGTGGTCATGGTGGTTTCTTTCGATGGCAAAAGTGGATGGGCAAAGGCTTGCACAGGACGAAGGATGCGCGCCGCTGACAAATTCATCCAATTTATTTGCTGGATTCCAGATATTCCAGTAAAAGATATCTGATGCGCTACGACCTCAACCTCCTGCCCGTCTTTCTGACCCTGATGGAAGAGCGCAGCGTGACCCGCGCCGCCGAGCGCCTGGGCACCACGCAGCCCGCGCTGTCCAACGCGCTCACGCGCCTGCGCACGCTGCTGCAGGACCCGCTGTTCATCCGCGAGCGCTACGGCATGCAGCCCACCGCACGGGCCTTGGCCCTGGCGCCGCAGATCGCGCAGGCCCTGGCGGTGCTCGATGGCATCGTGCTGGGGCAGCAGGCGTTCGATCCGGCCAGTGCCGACCAGCTCGTGACCATCGCCGCCAACAGCTACATGGAGTTCGCGCTGATGCCGGCCATCGTCGCGCGGCTGCGCGCGCAGGCTCCCGGCATCCGCCTGCGCCTGGTACCGTTCGGCACCGACCTGGCCGAGACCGGGGTGGTCTCCGGCACCACGGCAGTGGTGCTGGGCCGCATCGTGGACGCGCCAGACAGCTTGGTCGTGCAGCACCTGGGCGACGACGGCCTGGCCTGCGTGGTGCGGGCCGACCATCCGCAGGTCGTCGGCAACAAGCTGACGAAGAAGCTCTACGAGCAGCTGCGCCACGTCAACGTGCTGCCGCCGGGCCGGCTGCGCGCAGGCCTGTTCCAGGCGCTCGAGCGCCAGGGCCTGCAGCGCGATGTGGCCGTCTCGGTCACGCACTTCCTGGCCATTCCGGAGATGGTGGCTATGACCGACTACTGCACCACGCTGCCGCGGCTGATCTGCCACCGGCTGGCGCACGATGCGCGGCTCAAGGTGCTGCTGGCGCCTGTGGACCTGGGCACCTTTCCGCTGCACGTGGGCTGGCACGTGCGCTACCGCGACGACCCGGCGCACCGCTGGCTGCGTGCGCTGGTCGCGCAGGTGGCGCAGGAGCTGATGGGGGAGGAGGGCCCGACCGGGGACGCGCTGGCCACTGCAGCTGCAAGGCCATCCGCCCCTGCGCCAGAAGCACCTCGCAGGCGTCCTCGGCCCTGAAAATCCGCGCTGCCTTCTGAAACCGCGAACCGGTTTTTACTGCGCCATGCGCTTGGACAGGAACCGCATCGCAAACGGCAGCAGAATCCCCAGCGTGATCATGATGAAGCGCACCAGCGGCGGCTGGTTGCCCATGGCCCAGTGGCCGAACCAGGCGACGATGAACACCGAGTACACGTAGATGCGCAGCACCTGCATCACGTCCAGCGGCACGTCCTCGATGAACTCGTAGTTCGTGGTGCGCTTGAAAAACGGAATGCCTTCGCTGCCCAGTTCACGCAGCCGCGCACTGCCCATCGGGAAGATGGGAAAACCGATCAGAAACCACTTGGTGGTGACGAACGAGTCGTCCTGCTCGAACTTGCACTTGCCAAGATACGAGGTGCCTATGCCGTTGTAGGTGTTAGCCATGGAGGGCAATCCCCTGCATGTTCCCCCGCCGTGGCAGGCAGGGACGGGCTTGCCATCCGCTCTTGCACCGCATCCCGCGATCAAGCCGGCCGCAAAGGGCCATGGCGCCTTGATTCCTCATTGGTATTCCCCTTGTTGGATTTGATTTTTGGTTACCGCGTCCCGTTGCACTGGGGTCAGCCACGGCCAGCGGTGGCGCGATGGTGCCATGGCAGCGGGAGGGGAATCAATCCAGGGCGACAGGCGGACCGTTGTCGGGCGCCAACGGCTTGCTCATGTAGACAGTGAACCCGCCCATGAAGGGCTCCTCGCGGTCCACATCGAAACCGTGGTGCAGGTACAGGTCGACGTTCGATGCAAACTGCTTGTTGGTGAAGAGCCTGAGTCCAGCGAGCTGCAGCGCCTTTGCTGTCTGTTCGGCATGCGCGAGAAGGATGCGTGCACACCCACGGCCCTGGAATGCGGGTGCGACCGCTAGTCCACTGAAACCGAGAAATCGGCTGTGCGCCGGGGTGGCAGCGGGTGCAGCGCAAGGCGCGGGCTGCAGCCAAGGCTGGCCGCCTTGGCAAAGCCCGCAACGCCGCGATGCGCCCGCTGCCGCCCCGGCCCGAAGGGTGAGGGCCTGGCAGGGCCACACTCGTCGTTGCCGTGCTCGCCGGGTGTGCAACCCGGCTGCGCCCGCCGCCTAGATTGCGGCCCTGCCAGACCCTCACGCACAGCCGATTTCTCGGTTTCAGTGGACTGGGTTCTCGATCAGCAGCCACTGTGGCTCCGGGATCATCTCGACCAGGCCGGCGAACACGCCATCGACGTGCAGCAAATCGACCCGATGTTCCCTGACAGCCGTCTCGTAGTCCGCCTTCATCGGCAGGGGCTCCCGTCCGATCACCGGCACCCACTTGGCATAGGCGGCGCGGGTCAGCAAGGCCACTTCTGGTGCGTCGTTGGCGGTCGCGCGCCTGATTTGAAAGTCCATGGGATGTTTGCCGCTCAGTCTTTGCGCGCTTCGCCGGCCGCATACCACGCAGGCACCGAACCCGCATGGATGCTGCGCAGCGCTTTCGCCGGCACGAACGGTGTATCCAGCGTACCCAGTGAGAACGACATCCACGCCGCCGCATCTCCATGCTCGCTGTGCCAGGTCAGCGGCGAGCCGCATTCCGGGCAGAACGTGCGCGTGACGCCCGGCGATGACTCGCGGCGCTTGAGCAGCTCTGCGCCGCGTGTGAAGGCAAAGCTGCCCACCGGCACACTGCCATAGGACCCGAAGGCCGCGCCATGCGCCTTCTGGCACATGCTGCAGTGGCAGTGCGAGGCAGCCTTGATCTCGGCATGCGCCTCGTAATGGATGGCGCCGCACAGGCAACTGCCGTGGTACAGCGGGGGTGGGTGGTCTTGCGTGCTCATTCGGGTGAGAAACGTCTTTGTGCGGATGGCCCGATTCTGCCTGCGATGAGCGGATTCAAGCAGCGCAGGAGCGTGTGCGGCAGAAGGCATCGAAGCGAAACGCCCGAAAACCGAGGGTCGCTGGGTAGAACCGACAAGCCCAGGGTGGGCCCCTGGGCGCCAGAGGTGACACCCGGCGAGACCGGTTTATCGGGGCGTTGCAGCCGATGCTCCTTCTGCCGCGCACGCTCCTGAGCACATCGATCCTGCGCCTGCCAGCCCCACGGCTACCGGGTGGGCGCGGCTCCCTCTGCCCGGCACCACGGCAGCCATGTCGATGGGCACAACAGAGCCATGCGGCTCTCGATGCTGAAGCCGATGGGAATCCGGGCCCAGGAGGCATGTGCGACCCCGTCCGTCTTGGCCGGAATGAACTGGAACTGCTGAACCGATTGCAGGGCTGCGGCATCCAGCGACGGATGCCCCGAACTCTGGTGCACCTCCACCCTGCTGGCTGCGCCTGATGCGCTGATGAGCACCTTGAGAACGGTCTTGCCCTCTATGCCCGCGAGCAGTGCCTCAGGGGGATAGTCCGGCTTCTTCATGGCCGCGTACCGCGCAGGTTCCTGGCGCAGCGGGGTGAGCGCGGGCTGCACCACGCCGTACAACGCCAGGGCCAGCACCGGCCAAAGCCTGGCCGCCCTGGGAAATTTCGGCATCCGCAAAACCATGGCGATCCCGATCAGGCTGGTGTGGGGCCGCAGGTCGCGGCCGGTGGTGGCGTCTGGCGCCGCCAGGGCGAAGCAGGGGTGGAGTTACCAATCCCTGAAGGAAGTCAGGGCGCTTCCCTGGGTCAGCGCGGCTGCTTGCCAGCGCCGACCCATCCCATCACGCCCAGGGCGAGCAGCAAGGCCACGAACGACCACATGGCGATGGCCGGGCCCGAAAGCCCGAACATCTGCGCAAATGCTGAGAACAGCCACGCGGCCCTGCCGGTATAAGGCGGCACGATGGGATTCGTCCACAGCAGCAGACCTGTGGCCGCAGCCATCAGCCACAGGCCAATGGCTGCTTCCCGGCCGGTGATCAGGGGTTTGCCGCTGGCGTCTCTGCCTGGTGAGTATTTCATGCGTGGGTTCAGGCAGTTGGCTTGGGAGCAGGGCAGGTTGCCTTTTATGGCCAGACCACTCAATCCGTCTCTTCAAACACCAGCGACGGCGTGGACATCACGCGCGCCGTCTGCGACAGGTCTTCCACCAGGCGGTTGGCGAAGTAGCTGTTCTGCGTATCCGGCTCCAGCGCGGCCACGGCCAGGTGGGCCAGGGGCTGGTTCAGGGGCACGTAGTAGCTGCCGGCGGGCACGTCGATGGCAGCGCGCACGGGGGCGACCTGCACGCGGATGATGTCGGCGCTGTCGCTGATGGTGCCCAGCACGTCACGGCGCTCCGAGGTTTCGCGCGCGGTCTCGCGGTAGGTTTCGCCCAGCAGCGATCCGTTTTCGGCGATGCGCAGCACCTGCAGGCCCAGCAGCTTCAGGCGCTCCACCACCGGGGCGGCCTGGTTCGATACCCAGTAGCCGCAGGGGCGGGCGCGGGATTTGAGGGTGCGCAGGTTCAGCGACGAATTCCAGTCCACGCGCACCGGGCGGTCCATGCCGGTCTCGGGGTCGATGAAGACCACTTCGCGCTGCGTGGGCGTGGGGCCGGCCTCGACCACCACGTTGTCGCGGCAGGCCTTGGCCGAGATGTCGCGCACCACGAAGCCGCGCACCTGCTCCAGGTTGGCGGCGCGCTCGGCGGTGGAGCGCAGCGCGCTGGCGATGGCCGTGACCTGGGTGTGCACGCGGCGCTGCATGTGCAGCGGGCCGATGCCCACACCGCGCGTCTCGATGAGCAAACTCACCGTGTTCTTCAGGCCATGCACGTTGCGGCCCGTATCGGGCTGCGTGCCGCCCATCGACAGGGTGCGGTCGTCCGCGCCCGTGGCATTGGTGTAGTACCACTCGCTGGAGAGGTTCTGCGCCTTGAGCGCGGCCTGCATGGGCTGGTGGTACCACTCCTGCGAGGCCTTGGTCAGAAACTCGGGGTAGTTGGCCGTGGTGGTGTACTGCAGCAGGGCGTCGTAGCGCTGCACGGCGTTGAACTTCTGCAGGTAGCGGCCGGCCACGGTGTACTCGTGCGCGTCCACCACCAGGATGGGGCGGTAGTCGCGCACCAGGCGCGCGATGGCCTGGGCCTCGGGCGTCATGAGCAGCAGGTGATCGCGGTTCATGTCGATGCCGTTGGCCGTGGCGCGGGTGTCGGCCTGCGCGCCGTCGGGGTTGGCGCGCGGCACCACGATCACGTTCATGCGTTCGAGCAGCGGCTCCAGCAGGCCCTGGCCCAGCTCGCTGGCAATGACCAGCAGGGCCTCGGCGCCGGCGGGCTCGTTGCCGTGCTGCTGGCCGATCAGCACCACGGTCGGGCGCTTGCCGGCATCCAGGCTGGCCGGGTCGTCACCGGGGGCGCGGGTGAGCAGCAGGCCCACCAGAGGCTCGCCGCGCTGCGAGGTGCCCAGGCGCAGCACGCTGGCGCGCGAGGGGCCGCCTGCCGTGCCCGAGGCCACCGACTGCAGCCACTGCTCCACCTCGGCATTGGTGGTGTAGGCGCGGCGGCCGGGCGCCAGGCCCGGCGTGCTGTAGCGCACCGTGGGGTCCGGGAAGCGTGCCATCACGGCGGGCCCATAGGGCGGGGTGGCCAGGGGCTCGTTGCGGCCCACCACCGGTGCGGTGGGCGGCAGCGGTGCGGTGATGACGCCTGTGGCGCCGGGCTGCGGCGCGGGCGCCTGCTGCTGGGCGCCCAGGGGGGCGGGCACCACCCTGCCTGGCTGCGCGCGGGGCACCGGGGCGGGGGCATTGGGGCGCGGCGCTGTGGCACCCGGCGCATTCCAGGGCGGCAGCGGCGTGCTGCTGCAGGCCGCCAGCAGCAGGGCCACCAGGGCGGCTGCCGCCGTGCGGCCAGGCCCCCGGCTGGTCTGGGCGTCAGTGTGCTGCTGGGGTGGTGGGGAGATGTGGGCTCTGGGCATGGTCATATAGAGGTCTCGTCGCCCCTTGCTCAATCCGGGGCCTGGCCCGGCATCTTACTGGGCGCCTCGTTACCACATGTGTCAGCCGGCACGCCGTGTTGCAAGGTGTGCCGCAGCGCGGCGCGCCAGGGCGCAATTCCCAGGGTGGATGAGGGATTTGGCAGCGTGCCTGACCGTTCAAGGGCAGATCGTCTGGGCTCCTACGCGCGAGCAGGTCTTGCCGGTGGCTGCATCCACGAAATCCGGGCCGCTTTTCATATGGATACCCCCCTTGTTGTCGTGGCAGAGGCCGGCCTCGCAGTAGACGAAGGCCACGGGCCCGGAAGCGGCAGGTGCCTTGCCGGCCACTGGCGGCGGGTTGGCGCCCGGTGGCTCGGCACCGCAGGCGGCGGCCACCCGCGTCTCCTGCCCCTGCACCCGTATGCGCTTTTCCTCCGGCGACACGGTGCGCAGGCCCACGAGCAGGGCCATTTCTTCCCTGGCCTTGCGGCACGGCACGGAGTTGGCGCTACCTGCCCCTTGCGCCCTGTTGCGCGCCTGCTCCCAGGCCACTTCGCGCACGCTGGGGTCGGGCAGTATCACCCCGCCCGTCTGGCTGCGGGTGCATGGCTGGTCGCTGTAGACCATCTTTCCGTCCGGCTGTTTGCAGCGGTGTACCTGTGCGCCTGCGGACAGGGCCGCAAGGCCCAGGCACGCGATGGCGATGGTTTTCCAACGCATCTGTCTTGTCCTCGATTTTTTCTCGGAGGAATGTAGCACCGGTATGCACCGGCGTGCGCAGGCAAATGGGTGATGCCGCGCCGCTGGCGGCGGGTGTGCTTTCAGGCCATCGGCGGGGCTGCGGGGGCAGGCTGCGCACGCTGCGGTTCCATCTGCAGCCGCAGCAGCGCACGCACGAACCCATGGTCCGAGCGGGTGCGGTCGCGGCCCTCGTGCAGGTGGTCGTTGAAATAGTCCACCCGGCGCACGTCGCCCAGGCTGTTGCGCCCGCGCGCAAGGAACTCCTCGCTCACCAGGATCTGGTCCAGCACCGAGGGTGAGCCCTGGTGGATGTGGGAAAAGGCCACGTCCTTCTTCAGCGCCATCTCGCCCTGCAGATCGTAGGCGTTGAACAGCGCCACGTCGCGGGCCGAGCGGTCGTAGGCGATTTCGGTGGTGGCGCAGATCAGCTGCGTGGTCACGCTGTCGGGCGTGTCGTTGAAATCGCCCATCACCACCAGCGGCACGCTGGTGCGCTGCAGCAGGTCGATCACCAGGCAGCGCAGGGCCATGGCCTCGGCGCCGCGCATCACCAGCGAGCGCAGCGAGGCCAGGGCGCCCACCTTGCGGTCGTCCTTGTCCTCCAGCGCGTGGCCTTGCGCATCTTGCAGAAACTTGGGGCGCTTGGACTTGAGGTGCGCCGTGAGCACGTTCACCCGCTGCCCATGCTTCATGCGCAGCGTGGCCACCAGGGGCGGGCGCTCAAAGCGCGTGTGCGGGCCCAGGCCCGGCACATCGACCTGAAAGGCCGGCGGAAAGTTCGCGAACGATTGCACCGCCTCCACCTTGAGCCGCGTGGCAATGCCCACGCGCGGCGTGCCCTGGGCTCCATGGCGCGTGGCGTCGTTCTCGGCACCGGGCACCGCCACGAAGTCATAGCGCAGCCCGCTGTGCGCGATGGCCGCCTTCAGCGCCGCCTCGTCCCACACCTCCTGCACGGCCAGCACGTCGGCGTTGAGCGTGCGAAACCGGTTGCCCAGCCACTCCACCTTGCGTTCGTACTCGGCCTCGGTATAGGCGTCCTGGTTGGGGTAGAACATGCGCCCGGGGTTGGCCAGGTTGAGCACATTGCAGGTGGCCACCATCAGCGTGTCCAGGGGCGGTGGCGTGTCGGCAGGGGTGGGGCGCATGGGGGCAGCAGGTGGAGGGTGGGAGGAGGGCGCTTGCCCAGGCGGTGTCTGCAAAGAGCCCATCCTAGCGGGCTTTGGTTGCAATGGCCTGCGCAATGGCCATGTGCGGCAGGCTTGACCAGGATCAAGCGCCGGCCGAATAAAGCAACTCCCAGCGAGATTCGTGCGCCAGCGCACTGACAGCTACCGGGATGGCGCACACAGTGGATTGGCACCCGACCACCCAAAGGACCCCTCACCATGCTCGCCCTCGTGTACCACGGCCCCGGCCAGAAAAGTCTGGACGAACGCGCCAAGCCCACCATCCAGGACGCCACCGACGCCGTCGTGCGCATCACCCGCACCACAATCTGCGGCACCGACCTGCACATCCTCAAGGGCGACGTGCCCACCTGCCAGCCCGGCACCACCCTGGGCCACGAAGGCGTGGGCGTGATCGACTCGGTGGGCCCCGGCGTCACCACCTTCAAGCCCGGCGACAGGGTGCTCATCTCCTGCATCAGCGCCTGCGGGCGCTGCGAGAACTGCCGCAAGGGCATGTACTCGCACTGCAGCACCGGTGGCTGGGTGCTGGGCAACCGCATCGACGGCACCCAGGCCGAGTTCGTGCGCATACCGCATGCCGACACCAGCCTGTATCCCATCCCCGACGGCGCGGACGAAGAGGCGCTGGTCATGCTCAGCGACATCCTGCCCACCGGCTTCGAGTGCGGCGTGCTCAACGGCAAGGTGCAGCCCGGCTCCACGGTGGCCATCGTCGGCGCCGGCCCCATCGGTCTGGCAGCGCTGCTCACGGCGCAGCTGTACTCGCCGTCAGAAATCATCATGGTCGACCTGGACGACAACCGCCTGGCCGTGGGCAAGCGCTTTGGCGCCACGGCCACGGTCAACAGCGCCGATGGCACCGCCGCCCAGCAGGTGATGGCGCTCACCGGCGGGCGTGGTGTGGACACGGCCATCGAGGCGGTCGGCATCCCGGCCACCTTCACGATGTGCGAGGACATCGTGGCAGCGGGCGGCACCATCGCCAACGTGGGCGTGCACGGCGTCAAGGCCGACCTGCACCTGGAGCGGCTGTGGTCGCACAACATCACCATCACCACGCGCCTGGTCGATACCGTGTCAATGCCCATGCTACTCAAGACCGTGCAGTCCCGGCGCATCGACGCCAAACAGCTCATCACCCACCGCTTCCAGCTCGCGGACATCCTGCAGGCCTACGACACCTTCGGCCGGGCCGCAGAGACCAAGGCGCTCAAAGTGATCATCGAGGCGTAGCCCGCATGGCACAGCCGCAAGGACCGAAAGACCCATCAACGCAAGGTGCCGAGGACCTGGCGCGCCTGCTGGGTACCGACCTGGTCAGCGGCCTGCCGGCACACGAAGCCGCGCGCAGACTGGCCCAGGACGGTCCCAACGAACTCCAGGCCACCCCCCGCACGGCCGCTTGGCGCCGCCTGTTGTCGCAGTTTCAGGACCCCCTCATCTACCTGTTGCTGGGCGCGATAGTGGTGTCGCTGCTGGCATGGGTGTTCGAGGGCCTGCACGGCTGGCCTGTGGACGCCATCGTCGTCGCGGCCATCGTCCTGCTCAACGGGGTGCTGGGCCATGTGCAGGAAGCTAAGGCGCACGACGCCGTGGCCGCGCTGGCGCGCATGAGCGCGCCCACCGCGTCGGTGGTGCGCGGCGGCCGGGTGCAGCGGGTGCCGAGCGCGCAGTTGGTCAAGGGCGACCTGCTGGTTCTGGCCGAGGGCGATGCCACGCCAGCCGATGCCCGCCTGGTGCGCGCAGCCGCCCTGCGCATGCAGGAGAGCTCGCTCACCGGCGAGAGCGAGGCCGTGCTCAAGGACCCCGCGCCCCTGCCAGGCCCCGCCGCACTGGGCGACCAGCTGAACATGGTGTTCAAGGGCACCTTCGTCGCCCAGGGCAGCGGCACCGCACTGGTCGTCGCCACCGGCATGGCCACGCAGATGGGCGCGATTGCCGGCATGCTGGCCGCCACGGTGGAGCAGCCCACGCCGCTGGAAAAGGAAATCGTCCACATCGGGCGCATGCTGGGCGTGGCCGTGCTGGCCATCGCCGCCGTGGTGGTGTGCACCATCTTGCTCATCTCCCGGCCCGACAGCATGGCCGAGGTTGTCGGCGTGCTGCTGCTGGGCGTGGCCCTGGCCGTGGCGGCCGTGCCCGAAGGGCTGCCGGCCATCCTGTCAGTGGTGCTGGCCTTGGGGGTGCAGCGCATGGCCAGGCACCACGCCATCATCAAGAACCTGTCGTCGGTGGAGACGCTGGGCGCCACCTCGGTCATCTGCACCGACAAGACCGGCACGCTCACGCGCTCGGAGATGACGGTGGTGCGCGTCGTGACCGCCTCGGGCACCACGGACGTCACGGGCGTGGGCTACGCGCCCGAAGGCCAGGTGCAGTGGGCCGGCACGCCCTTGCAGCCGGGCCCGCTGCACGCCGAACAGGTGGTGCTGCTCAGCGGCGGCAGCCTGGCGGGCAACGCATCGCTGCAGCAGGCCGACAACGGCGCGTGGCAAGTCCACGGCGACCCCACCGAGGCCGCTTTCCTGGTGGCCGAGCACAAACTGGGCGTCACCGCGCGGCGCAAGCAGCGGTTCGAGCGCATTGCGGAGCACCCCTTCACCTCCGAGCGCAAGCGCATGTCCACCATCGAGCGGGACCTGGAGCACGGCGGCGAGCGGGTGCTAATCTGCAAGGGCGCGCCCGATGTGCTGCTGGGCCTGTGCACCCATGCCCGGGTGGGGATGGGCGTGGTCGCGCTCGACGCCACCTTGCGTGCGAAGATCCTGGCCGATGTGGACGCACTCTCGGGCGACGCCCTGCGCACGCTGGCCGTGGCTTACCGCCCCCTGGCCGCGCACGAGGATCTGCAAGAGGTGGATGCGCTGGAGCGCGGCCTCATCTTCGTAGGCACGGCGGGCATCATCGACCCCCCGCGCGAAGAGGCGGCGGTGGCGATCCGCGAGGCACGGCGGGCCGGCATACGGGTCATCATGATCACCGGCGACCACCCGCGCACAGCGGCACGCATCGCGGCCGACCTGGGGCTGGTGCCGCCCGGCGCCACGGCGCTCACCGGGGCCGAGCTCGATGTGCTGGATGGAGCGGCCTTCGCCCAGGCGGTGCGCCGCACCTCGGTCTTCGCCCGCGTGGCGCCCGCGCACAAGCTGCGCATCGTGGCCGCCCTGCAGGCCGACGGCCACATCGTCGCGATGACCGGGGACGGCGTGAACGATGCCCCCGCGCTCAAGGCCGCCGACATCGGCGTGGCCATGGGCGTGACCGGCACCGAGGTGGCCAAGGGCGCGGCCCGCATGGTGCTGGCCGACGACAACTTCGCCACCATCATCGAAGCGGTGCGCGAGGGGCGCGGCATCTTCGACAACATCCGCAAGTTTCTGCGCTACCTGCTGTCGTCCAACATGGGCGAGGTGCTGACCGTGTTCCTGGGCGTGGTGGGGGCTGGTGTCATCGGCCTGACCGCGCCCGGCGGCGCGCTGGTGCTGCCGCTGCTGGCCACGCAGATTCTGTGGCTGAACCTGATCACCGACTCCTGGCCCGCACTGGCGACGGGCATGGACCCCACCAGCGACGACGCCATGGCGCGCAAGCCCCGCCACCCGGGCGAGCGGGTGATCGAGGCCGCCATGTGGTGGGGCGTGGTTCAGATCGGCATCGTGGTGGCCGTGGCCACCCTGCTCACCATGGACATGTACCTGCCCGGCGGCCTGATCGAGGGCGACCGCGACCTGGCCAACGCCCGCACCGCAGGCTTCACCGTGCTGGTCTTCGCCCACCTGTTCAACTGCTTCAACTCCCGCTCCGAGACCACCAGCGCGTTCGCCAACCTGGCCACCAACCCCTGGCTGTGGGGCGCGGTTGCGCTGTCCGCTCTGCTGCAGGTGGGCGTGGTGCACCTGCAGGTCTTGAACCTGGCCTTTGGCACCGCGCCGTTGTCGCCTGACCAGTGGCTGGTCTGCGGCGCGATGGGCAGCACGGTGCTGTGGTTCAGCGAAGTGTGCAAGTTTTTCAAAAGGAGAAGTCTGCGACCTCTCCGGTAGCGGAGGACGGCTGCAGGCGGCGACCGAGTTATTTGTGCGCGTCCAGGCCACGGCAAAGCCGGTTCAGAACGCCGCCAGTTGGTAGCGGCCATGCAGCGTGACCGCCAGCACCAGCAGAAAGTACCCGGCCATTGCGCCGGTCACCCCGAACTCGGTGGCCTGCTGCAGGGGCGTGCGCTCCTTTTCCAACGGCCCGAGCGCCAGCGCCAACAACAGGGCCGGCATGATGAAATAGCGCCCCTGCACGCCCGAGATGACGGGCACGGGGTAGTCGTTCCAGGTGACCGCAATCGCAAAGAAGGCCAGCAGCGTGCTGCTGACGGCGCAGGCCGTCAGAACCGCCCGCAGCGGCGTGTACTGCCGCTCTTCGCGCCCCGCGTAGACAGTGGCCAGCAGCGCCAGGGCCGCCAGCACGGCCCAGATCCCCCGCATCGCCGGCTTGGGGATCAAGGTGTCGAGCCAGCCCAGCACCCCGACGAAAGAGTAGATGAGCATGTACCCCTTGTCCTTGTCGGCCAGCGTGCTGCCGACCAGCCCCATGAAGTACAGCGGATCCTCCAGGTAGATCTGCACGATCTGCAGCGTGGTGTGCGTGCGCTCGATGCGCGCATCCATGGTGGTCAGCAGCACGAACAGCGTCCAGCCCAGGCTGGCGGCGCACAGCAGCATGAAGGCCGCCAGCCGGGTGCCCGAAAAGCGCTGGCACAGCAGCAACAGCGGCAGGGCCAGCAAGGGCAGCAGGTTGGTGCGTGAGGTGACCAGCACGAAGGTGAAGCCCACGATGGCGGCAAACCGCCATCGGCAGGTCGGCGTGGTGGTGCTGCCTTGGCTCTGGGCCTGGTACTGCGCGATGGCCAGGCCCCCGAGCACCAGCGTCATGGCAATGCACAGGCCGTCGATGGTGGGCGACAGGATCTGGAAGGCCGACATGGGCATCAGCACCAGGGCCCGCACCAGCAGGTTGGGCGGCAGCAGCTGCCAGGCCCAGGCCAGCAGCGCCAGCACCGAGAGCGTCACCACCCCCCGCGTGAACTCGTAGCTGGCCCGCATCGACCAGTCCATCTGGCGCGAGATGGCCAGGCCGGCGGCATGCGGCAGGTAAATCAGCGGCAGGTAATAGGCCGTGCCGACGGCATCGACGAAATGCCGGTCGTGCGCCCAGCCGTGGCGCGAGGCCTCGTCCATCAGCCAGGCGGGAGAAACATCGGTCTTGCGGTTACCGGTGATCGTCGCCATCCAGGTGGCAAAGCGGATCAGGTGCAGGTCGGTATAACCCCCGGTATGGCCCCGGGCATCGGGCGCGGGTTTCTCCAGGAGCAATTGGCCGTTGGCGATCATGTCGGCCCGGTGCAGGTGCATTATCTCGTCCGGCGACTGGAAGGCGGGAATCAACCGCGCCATTACCAGTGCAAGGGCGAATGCGAGGACGAATAATCCGATGCAGACCGGGCGCGTCAACGGGCCTCGGTTGGTTGTGGCGGGCATGGCACGGCGCACCGGGCGCACCGACAGGGCGCCAGAGGCTGCTGTTGGCGTTGACGCCACTGCCAAAGGGCTAAGCTGCATTGAATATCTCCCTGCTCTTGTGGATTTGTATTTTTCTGCTTCGATAAAATCGCGCAATGCGGATCTGAAGGTCCATACCATGTGAATGGCAATAAAAACCCCCACCTCCATGAAAATGGAAGAAAAAGCAGCCTGCGAAAAATTCAGTGCGAGGGATATCCTCGCCGGGTGCGATCAGAAATTGAAAATGGCGCAATGGGCACCCCGGCAGGGATGCATCAGAAAATCAAAGGTGAGCCATTGTGGCGCGGCCCTGGGTAATTAACGGTGATTCCCGTCACGTCCAGGTTGTGCACAGGCCGTGTCATTGCAGGCGCAGGCAGCACCCCGCGCTTGAGCTCAGCAGGGCAGGGCGCTGCCTCCTTCACACCTTCCTTGAACAGGCGCCCATACGGATTTGCCTTCAACCGTATAACTAGGCGGGAGGCCGCAGACAGTGCTGTGGCACGGCAGGGCGGACCAACGACGTTAGACAGTTGAAGGCAAATCCGTATCAGTCCGCCACGCCATGCAGCGATTGCTGCGTGACCTGGGCATACGCCAGCACTGCGATGAGCTTGTGCAGCAGCGTGCGGTCATCGCTCTCCAGGGGGTGGGCCAGCAACGGCACCAGGTGCGAGAGCGCCTGCTCGACCTCCTGCGTCGAAAACGTCTGGTCCTCGTAGAGGCCGAAGATCCGGTGCAGGAAGAACGAATCGGCGTGCGCGAGCAGGCGCAGGATCGCTGGCAGCTCGTGGTGGTCGATGCTGCCGACATGGTGGGCCGGGTTGCGGATCTGGGGGCCGTTGCCGGCCAGAAAGTCGAATGGCATGGCGATGGAGGGTGTGCGTTGCTCGTGAAAAATCGTGTCGGGCCGCTTCCAAAGCCTGGTCAGGCCACAGAGCGCTTGCCCGCGTGGTACGTGGCGAGTGCCGAGGCGATGGCAGAAGGCCAGTGAAGAATCGCAATCGCCATGACCGTGGCGACCCATCCCAGATAGATGCACCAAAACCGGCATGGACCCGCCAAGGTCGCCTGGCGCCATGTCAGGACGGACTGCAGCAGGAGCAGGGCAGGCAGCATCGCCAGCAGGATGTAGTGCACCCTGAGCGTCGGCGACACCTCTGCATCGGTGACTACGCGGGTCAGGAACGCGCCTGCGCTTTGCAGGAAGGACATGCCTGAGGAGGCATCCGGTGACAAAAGGGCGAACCAGACGCCAAGGGGAAGGATGGCGCTGAAGGCAAACCCCAGGCTGGCAATTCGCGGTTCGGACAATTTCATTTTTTTGGCAGGATGGTGAAGTTCAGGCGATGGGGCACGCAGGGCGGGCTGTTGACGCTGGCCAACGGCGCCATGCCGCGCGGCCCACCCAAGGCAATGGCTGCGAGCAGGGCGATCAGCAGGATGGCGGGGATCATCAGCAGCATGGACGGGACGCGCTGGCGCAATGGCCTGAGTGGATGTGCGCGCCATTTTGGCGAGATTCCCCGCGCTCGGGCAGTACGCAAATGGGTGATACGGTGCCCGGGGCGCAAGCTGCCATCGTCTGCTTCGGGGGCAAGATCAAGTCAGCGCAAGCCAGGCCCATTACCCCTGCGCACCTTGACATCGGTGTTTGTGGCAGCATGTTCCCAAGAACATGTTTCCGGCCGCTCGCGTACGAGTGCCCGGTATGAAAAGCCACCGACCCGACCGAACAAAAGATGAAAACCATCGACGAGATGCTGCACCTCGAGCTGCTCACCCATGAGCAGCACTTTGAAATCAGCGCCTGGATTGCGCGCTCTGCCTCGCCGGAAGAGATACTGCAGATGCCCGCGCCCCTGTGGCAGGCCGTGGAGCGCGCCAGCCAGACCATGGGCATCAACGAGGACCTTTCGCGCCCGCCGTCGCTGGACGCGGGGAACCTGGTCTTCGGTTAGGGCGAGAAATCGCGCAAGGGTCGTGCCGGGATCGCTGCATGGTGCCGCCCTGAGGTGCGCTGGCGCATTTTCACAAGGCAGCTGACACATGACCGACTGGCGCCTGCAAGGGCAGGAAAAATACCTCCAAGGTGCCGTGCTCGAACGCAAGGCCTACCAGCCGTACCGTCCTGAATGGGAGCACGACCACTGCGAGTTCTGCTCGGCCGAGTTCTCGCTGGATACCCCCGGTGCGCTGCGCGAGGGCTATACCACGTCGGACCACTATCGTTGGGTCTGCGCTGTCTGTTACGAAGACTTTCAAGAAATGCTGGGCCTGCGCCGGGGGTGAAGTGAGCAGCGCGGCATATCCTTCCTGACTTAAAGGGAGGGAACACAATGATCAAGAGGAACGCCAGCGCGGCCGCTATCGCAATTGCCATCACCGCCGCCATGGCCGGCTCGCTGCCGCAGGCCCATGCGCAAACTGCTGCAGTGCGCGACGTCGCCGTCGTGGCCGAGGCCGATGGCCCGCAGGCCGCTCGACTGGGTGCCCTGGTGACCGAGGGCATCCGCAAGAGCGGCTCCATGCGCTACAAGGAGCCAGCGTCCAAGGCGCAGCTCACCGTGCGCATCGCCACCATGTCGGCGCAGGACGCCGGCTCCATCGTCTATTCAGCGAGCTGGGTTTCTACCGGCAAGGACACCCTCATCGACCGGCAGTTGGCCACCTGCGATGTGGAGCGCATCGCGGCGTGTGCGGACACGGTGGTGGCCAAGACGGATGCGGTGCGTGCATCGCTGGCTGGCAAGAAGTAGGGCGGGGGGGCTGCCGCAGTGCAGCAGCGGTTGTGCTCTCAGGCTGCGGGAACTCAGTTGTCCAACTGCAGGCCGGGCACCTTGGCAAATTCGCGGCTGTTGTTGGTGACCAGCAGAGCCTGTTGGCTCAGGGCATGGGCCGCGATCATGGTGTCGAGCGAGCCAATGGGCGTGCCACGGCGCTCCAGGTCGGCGCGCAGGTCGCCATAGGCCCACAGGGCCGCGTCGTCGAACGGCAAAATGGTGAGTGGGGCCAGGAACATCTCCAGCGCCTGGCGGTTGCGTGCCGAGCCGCTCTTGGCGACGCCATACGCCAGTTCTGCCGCCACCACGCTGCACATCCCGATGTCGCCGAGCCGGTATTGGCGAAAGCGCTCCAGCACCGCAGGCGGCCTGGAATTGATGATGTAGATGCAGATGTTGGTGTCCAGCAGGATCATGGGGTGATCTCTGCGCGCATCTGGTCGTCAGGCTGCTGGCGCTCCAGCACAAAGCCTGGCTCGAATGCCGCCAGCCCTTGCTCCAGCGTTTGCCAAGGAGCTTCCACCGGCAGCAGCACGCCGTTGCCAAAGTGCTTGACGACAACCTCGGTGCCGGAAAAGCGGTATTCCTTGGGCAGCCGGACGGCCTGGCTGCGGCCTGACTGGAAAAGGCGTGCGGTGTCCATGGAGGGCTCCCTTCAGATGGTGGCTATCAATCGTAGCTACCAAAAGCCGATTCGTTAAAGCGACGGTGTCAATTCAGCGCCTGCCCCATCAACACCTGCACTTGCGGCACCCCCTCGGTCTGCCCCGCCTGCACAGCCCGCACCAGCGCCCGCGTCACATCCGCGCCCGGGCGGGCGCGGTAGTTGGCGGGGATCAGCGGGTCCAGCAGCTTGAAGGCCTTGATGGACAAGGATTCGGCTGCGCGCGGCGCCTGGCCCAGGGCCTCGCGTTCGCCCAGCAGCAGGGAAGGGCGCGCGATCACCAGCGTGGCAAAGCCCAGGCTCTTGAGTACCTGCTCGACCTCGCCCTTGACGCGGTTGTAGAAGATTTTGGAGTGGGCATCGGCGCCCATGGCGGTGACCACGCCGCAGCGGGTGGCACCGGCCGCGAGGGCCGTGCGCGCCGTGGCGATCACGGCATCCAGGTCTACGGCGCGAAACGCATCCTGGCTGCCTGCGGCCTTGATGGTGGTGCCCAGTGTGATGTAGACGTCATCGACATGCGGCAGGGCCGGGACCACGGGCTTGGCGCCCAGAACGGCAAAATCCACGGCATGCAGGTGCAGCCGTGGGTGTGACATGTCCGGCGTGCGCCGGCCGAGGGCATGCAGGGCATGCACCTCGGGTGGCAGCGCGCCGTTGCCGGGCGCTGCGCTTGCGTTGCTTGGTGTAGTGCTTTTGGCTGCCGACGGATCAGCGGCCAAAAGAGCCGCGAGAACCGCCCGGCCCACGAGACCCGTTGCCCCGGCCACCAGAACCACCCGTGCCGCCTCCGCCATAGCCGCCACCTCCAGAGTTGCCACCACGATAGCCACCGCCACGGCGGCCGCCGCCCATGCTGTCTACGCTGGTGCGCATCGGGTCGGGCTGGCCACCGGCACCGCCACCGGCATGGCCGGAGCTGCGGTGGTTGGGATTGGCGTGGCCCATTTGTGTGCCCAGGTGGGCGTTGGGGCGTGGTGGCTGGTCGTCGTAGCGGTTGCCGCCACCACCACCTTCGTAGCCGCCGCCACCGGAATTACCACCACCACCGCCGCCGCCGGAACGGCCGCGTGCAGGTGCCTGGCCACCGGCGCGTGCGCCGCCGCCCTGGCCACCGCCGCCACCACCGGCACGGGCGCCGCCGCGCGGGCCATTGCCGCCACCGCCGCCGCCAGCTGCTGCGCCGCCACCGGCACGGCCGCCTCGGCCGCCGCCACCACCACCATTGCCACCGCCGGCAGGGCGGGGGCCACGGTCGCCACCACCACCACCGCCGCCAGCACCCTGGCCGGCCTTGTTGGTGCGGATGCGTTCCATCATTTCGCTGCGGGCGGCCTTGGCGGCGGCCTGCATCACGTCACGGCTCGGGGGCTTGCCTGCGCCGCCCCAGATGGTCTGGCGCCCCATGGCGATGGGCTCTGCCTTCTCGCCGGCGTCGGGGCCGAAGCCTTCGATGATCTGGACGGGGATCTGCTGCTTGGTGAAGCGCTCGATGTCCATCATGAAGCCTTCTTCGTCCATGCAGACCAGGCTCACGGCTTCGCCGCTGTTGCCGGCGCGGCCGGTGCGGCCAATGCGGTGGACGTAGTCTTCCGAGACGTTCGGGATTTCGTAGTTCACGACGTGCGGCAGCTCGTCGATGTCGATGCCGCGGGCTGCGATGTCGGTGGCCACCAGGGCGCGGATGTCACCGCTCTTGAAGCCGGCCAGCGCCTGCGTGCGGGCGCTCTGGCTCTTGTTGCCGTGCAGGGCCATGGCGTTCACGCCGTTCTTGGTCAGGAACTCGGCCACGTTGTTGGCGCCGAACTTGGTGCGGGTGAACACCAGCACCTGGCTCCAGTTGTGCTGCTGGATGATGTGCAGCAGCACCTGCTTTTTCTTGCCGCGGCCCACGGGGTGGATCACCTGGGTGATGCGCTGCACCGTGGTGTTGCTCGGCGTGACCTGGATGCTTTGGGGGTTCTTGAGCAGGGTGTTGGCCAGGTCGCGGATTTCGTCGCTGAAGGTGGCCGAGAACAGCAGGCTCTGCTTTTCGCGGGGCACCAGGGCCAGCACCTTCTTCACGTCGTGGATGAAGCCCATGTCCAGCATGCGGTCGGCTTCGTCGAGCACCAGCACCTGCACGGTCGACAGGTCCAGGAAGCCCTGTTGCTGCAGGTCCAGCAGGCGGCCGGGGGTGGCCACCAGGATGTCCACGCCGCGCTTGATGCGGTCGATCTGCGGGTTCATGCCCACGCCGCCAAAGACGACGGTGGAGTTGATATCGAGGTATTTGCCGTATTCGCGTACGGACTCTTCCACCTGGGCGGCGAGCTCACGGGTGGGGGTCAGCACCAGGGCGCGGATGCCCTTGCCGCCGAACTTGTTCTTGGGGGCAGCGCTTTGCGACAAGCGGTGCAGCAGGGGCAGGGTGAACGCGGCGGTCTTGCCGGTGCCAGTCTGCGCGCCGGCCAGCAGGTCGTGGCCTGCGAGAACGGCGGGAATGGCCTGGGCCTGAATGGGCGTGGGGGTCTCATAGCCCGTTTCGTGCACGGCCTTCAGGATGGCAGGAGCCAGGTTCAGTTCGTCAAATGTCATGTCGTTGAATGCGCCCATCCGGGGCGCTGGGTATCGGCCTGTCGTACAACCGGGGGGTTGCCGAGCCAGTCTCAAGCCGACGAGGTTCAAGGGTGGGAGCCCAGAGGTTGGAATGCCTCCTTCGTCCCCAGCGGTGTGCTGATGTGGCGGGCAACTGGAGCCCGTCACGGTGCGTATTGTCGCATGGCCCGATAATGGGTGTTTTGAAAGCAGAATTCTTCTGCCCAATTTCCGCAAGTTTTAAGACAAGCAAATGGCCCAATACGTATTTTCCATGAACCGCGTCGGCAAGATCGTGCCGCCCAAGCGCCAGATCCTCAAAGACATCTCCCTGAGCTTCTTCCCGGGTGCCAAGATCGGCGTGCTGGGCACCAACGGCTCGGGCAAGTCCACCCTGCTCAAGATCATGGCCGGCGTGGACAAGGAAATCGAGGGCGAAGCCATCCCCATGGCCGGCCTGAACATTGGCTACCTGCCCCAGGAACCCCAGCTTGACCCCGACCAGACGGTGCGCGAAAGCGTGGAAGCCGCCATGGGCCGGGTGATGACCGCCAAGGCCCGCCTGGAAGAGGTGTACACCGCCTACGGTGAAGAAGACGCCGATTTCGACGCCCTGGCCGCCGAGCAGGCCGAGCTCGAAGCCATCATCGCCACCGCCGGCACCGATTCCGAGCACCAGCTTGAAATCGCCGCCGACGCCCTGCGCCTGCCCCCGTGGGATGCCAAGGTGGGCATGCTGTCCGGCGGTGAAAAGCGCCGCGTGGCCCTGTGCCGCCTGCTGCTGTCCAAGCCCGACATGCTGCTGCTTGATGAACCCACCAACCACTTGGACGCCGAATCCGTGGACTGGCTGGAGCAGTTTTTGCAGCGCTACTCGGGCACCGTGGTGGCCATCACCCATGACCGCTACTTCCTGGACAACGCGGCCGAGTGGATTCTGGAACTGGACCGGGGCTCCGGCATCCCCTACAAGGGCAACTACAGCGACTGGCTGACCCAGAAGCAGGCCCGGCTGGAGCAGGAGCAAAAGGGCGAGGAATCCCGCGCCAAGGCCCTGAAGAAGGAACTGGAATGGTCGCGCCAGAACCCCAAGGCCCGCCAGGCCAAGAGCAAGGCCCGCCTGGCCCGCTTCGAGGAACTGTCTGACTTCGAGTACCAAAAACGCAACGAAACCAACGAAATCTTCATCCCCGTGGCCGACCGGCTGGGCCATGAGGTGATCGAGTTCGAGAACGTCACCAAGTCCTTCGGCGACCGCGTGCTCATCGACAACCTGAGCTTCAAGGTGCCCGCCGGTGCCATCGTCGGCATCATCGGCCCCAACGGCGCCGGTAAATCCACGCTGTTCCGCATGATCGCGGGCAAGCAGGCACCCGACAGCGGTACGGTCAAGATCGGCTCCACCGTGAAGATGGCCTTCGTGGACCAGACCCGCGACGACCTCTCGGACGACAAGACCGTGTGGGAAGATGTCTCGGGCGGCCTCGACATCCTGAACGTGGGCAAGTTCCAGATGGCCAGCCGCGCCTACTGCGGGCGCTTCAACTTCAACGGCGGCGACCAGCAAAAGAAGGTTGGCATGCTGTCGGGCGGTGAACGCGGGCGCCTGCACCTGGCCAAGACCCTGATCGCAGGCGGCAACGTGCTGATGCTCGATGAACCCTCGAACGATCTGGACGTGGAAACCCTGCGTGCGCTGGAAGACGCGCTGCTCGAGTTCGCCGGCTCCATCATGGTCATCAGCCATGACCGCTGGTTCCTGGACCGCATCGCCACCCACATCCTGGCCTGCGAGGGCGACAGCCAGTGGACCTTCTTCGACGGCAATTACCAGGAGTACGAAGCCGACAAGAAGAGGCGTCTGGGCGAAGAGGGTGCCAAGCCCAAGCGCATGCGCTTCAAGGCGCTGAAGTAAGGCGCCGGGGCCACTGTACGTGACCTTGCGCACGGCAGCGGCGGTTCGGACCGGCGGCCGGGGTGTTGTGGGTGCCAATAGCCCGGCTATCGGCACCCAAGTGAACCTGGCCGACCGCCCGATGCCGTGCCGCAGCCGACTGGCAGGGAATTGTGCAGATGGCCCTCAGGTCAAGTAGCATTGCAGCTGGAAACCTTTTTCCCATCCCCATCCCACCATGTCCCAGGCTGCGCCTTCTTCGAAAACCGTTTTCCGTGCCTGTGTCGTCAACGCAGTGCGTGGGGGCGAGGCGCTCATGGACAAGCTCATTGCGGTCACCCGCAGTGCGCTGACGGCCGAAGAGAGCACGGTGCGCAACATCCAGCAGCGCAACCTGGCCAGTGACAGCCTGCGCCTGCTGGGCCAGCATGAGGCCGCCCTGGTCAAGGGCTACTCCATGGCCCTGCTGGAGATCTTTGCCGAAGGCCCGCCCGCCGCGGCGGGCAAATCCCGCTCCGCAGACGCTTCGCCCCTGGATTTTGGCGAGCTTTCGCTCATGGACGAGAGCGAGATGCAAAGCCAGGTGGAGCTGGCCCGCGCCCAGCAACTGGCCTCGCACGCCACCGAGGCGATACTGGCCGAGCTCAACACCCTGGTCAGTTCGGCCCAGGGCCTGCGCAGCGTGCAGCCCGAGCGCAACCCCCTGCGGCCCGAAAGCTACATCCGCGCCCTGCAGCAGGTGGTGGGCGAGACCGGCGTGAACGCCGAGGTGCGCGGGCTTTGGATGCAGCACATGCGCGACCTGCTGGGCAAGCTCCTGGTCGACGAATACAAGACCATGGTCAAAACCCTGCGCGACAACGGCGTGGAGCCCGTGGGCTACGCCGTGCTGGGCGCACCCGGCGCCGGCCCGCGCACGGGGGGCAGCATGCAGGGTGGTGGCGGTGGCAATACCGGCTATGGCGGCGGCTACGCGGGCACGGGCTATGGCGGCCCCATGGGCGGCCCCAGTGGCTACGGCAACGCCGGCTATGGCAACACGGGCTATGGCCGCGGCATGGGCGGCGGCCAACACAACAACTGGAGTGGCGACCCGAACAACAATTGGAGCGGCGAGGCCCAGATGCCCGCGCCCATGATGTCCCCCCAGGCGGCGGCTGCCGAAGAGGCGCTGCTCACCGTGGGCATCCTGCGCCAGATGCTGGCCGGCGGCGACCCGTTCGACCCCCGCGGCTACGGCGGCATGGGTGGTGGCGTGCCCTCGCAACCCGCTGCCATGCAGTCGGCGTGGGCCGGCGGCGGCGGTGGTGCTGCCAGCGGTGCGGCCAGCATGCATTCAGGCTTGGGCGGTGCCTACCACCCCGGCAACGCGGTGGCCGAGGCCATGGAAGACATGGCCCAGCTCGAACGCCTGGTGGGCCGCCTGGCCGGCGTGCCGCAGGCCGTGCCCCAGGTGATGCACCAGGTTCCCCAGGGCGGCTGGGCACCCACCACGCCGGGCACGGCACCCCAGCACCTGTACACGGTGCCGGGCATGCCGTACCAGCAGATCTACACCGTGCCCGTGGTGGCCCCGCAGGACCCGCCGGCCATGGCCGCCGAGGTGGTGGGCCGCATGATGGAGAACATCGCACGCGATTCGCGGCTGCTGCCCTCGGTGCAGCGCGCGGTGCAGAACCTGGAGCCCGCGCTCAAGCACCTGGTGCGCCGCGACCAGACCTTCTTCACGGAGCCTGCGCACCCCGCGCGCGTGCTGCTCGACGAGATGACCCAGCGCAGCCTGGCCTTCCCGGACGAGAAGGCCCCCGGCTTTGCCCGCTTCATCCGCCTGCTCAACGAATCCGTGGGCTACCTGGCCGGCATCGAGATCAAGGACGCCACCCCGTTCGAGACCGTGCTCAAGGCCCTGCAGGCCGCCTGGAACTCGCAGGTGCAAAAGGCCAAGGCCCGCCAGGCCGAGAAGGACAAAGCTGCGCTGCAGGCCGAGCAGCGCGAGATGCTGGCCGGCAAGATCGCCGCCGACATCCGCAAACTGCCCGACCTGGAGCGCGTGCCCGCCGACGTGCTCGACTTTGCCGCCGGCCCCTGGGCCGAGGTGGTGGCCCTGGCGCAGGTCGCGCAGGCCGCTGGCGGCGAGGACGACCCCGGCGGCTACCTGGCCCTGGTGCCCCTGCTGCTGTGGAGCGCCCAGCCCGAGTTGACCCGCGCCGAGCCCGACCGCCTGTCCGAAGCCATTCCCGGCCTGCTCGTCAAGCTGCGCGAGGGCCTGCAGACCATCGACCACCCGGCGGCCAAGACCAGCGCCTTCCTGGAGCGCCTGGTGGGCCTGCACCAGGACGCCTTCGAGCGCGCAGCCTTCGCCAAGATCACCCTCGACCCCGAGGACTCGGTTCAGGACTCGCGCGACCCCAACGACTCCGTGGCGGCGGTTGCCGGCTACGACGACAGCGCCCAGGCCCTGGTGGACATCGCCCCGCCCGAGCCGGCCGCTGCCGCGCCCACCAAGGCCGAGCCCTACGCCGAATTCGTGGTGGGCGCCTGGGTGGAGCTCATCAGCAACGGCCGCGCCGTGCACACCCAGCTCACCTGGTCCAGCCCGCATGGCACGCTGTTCCTCTTCACCGCGCCGGACAACAGCACCCAGTCCATGACGCGCCGCATGCGCGACAAACTGGCCGACGAAGGCGCCCTGCGCGTGGTGCCCGCCCCCAAGGCCCGGCCCCCGGCCGCAGCAGCCACCGCCACGCGGGCCGGCGGCATCGCCACCACCCGGGGCAGCCTGCCCGCACCGCTGGAAACCTCGCGCGGCAAGCTCGGCAGCGCACCCAGCAGCAGGCAGGCACCGCTGGGCGGCAAGCCACCTGCCAAGGGGCGGTAGGCGGGGCTGTCTCGGACGGCGGGTGCGGATTTTTTACCGCCGAAGCACTGCCTCAGCCGCTGTCGCTTTCAGTCCTGGTCGCCTCGGGTATCAGCGCATCGTCGCAGCCCTGCTTTCCCTTCACGGGCAGCACCAGGTACTGGTGCTGCTGGCCTGGCAAATGGCCAAGCACGATGGCGCAGCGCATCTCGCTGGCCGTGCGGGCCATCTTTTCGTCCGCAAAACCCAGGGTGGCCTCGAAGCCTGACATCAGCATGTCTGGCCGCTTGAAGGCCTGCGCCACGTCGGGACGCTCGGTGCTGACCAGCGAATCCAGGCGTACCCGGATATCTGGGGCTGAGACCCCCAAGGCCATCTTGCGGCCGGGCCCCAGGGTCGGTGTCCAGCCTTTCACATGCAATTGGGTGCCCTTGATGGTGATCGAATCGATCGATCCGCCGTAGCCGTGCGCCATGCGCGGGAGCGGACCGTGCATGGGCAGTGCCGTGGTGGAGTTGGCCAGGTGGTTGTGCAGAATGGACTCTTGCTCCCCGGGTGGGCGGCTGTCCAGCCGCACCAGGCACAGGCAGTCTTCTTCCCACACCCGGATACTTGCGCGCTCGGCTGCATTGGCGGGTTCCCAGCGCACCAGCGCCGGCTCTGCATGGGGCCTGCCGGGCTCCAGGCGCTTGAACGCCGCATGTGCATACATCATCTGGATGACGGTGGAGGTCGCGGAGGCGAGCTCGTAAGGCACCAGCACCTGATCGGGCGGGGGGGTCCGCGCGAAGGCGTAGTGGGTATCGAACATGGCGTTGGCGGCACGGTCGTGCTCGCGCTGTGACAGGGACTGCAGCCCCACTGCCGTGGCGAAGACCAGCAAGGCCGCGGTGTGCCAGCGCGCCAGCGAGGCAGGCCACCTCAGGCTCCACAGAACGCACAGGGCGACCCAGGGCGCCCACAGATAGCGCGTATGGCCCTCCGGGTCAACACCGGGGTGCACCACGAACACCAGCGGGAAGACCACTACCAGTGCGACCGCACCCAGCCCCGCCAGCATCGCCAGGCGGCCCCGCTCCGGCTGTGCCGCAAGTCCGGCCACCAGGCACACCAGGCACAACAGGACCGCAGTGGCGCCCAGCACCCCGCTGCCCATCAGGCCCTGGACGAGCCAATGGACCAGTTTGCTGGCGAAGACCGGCAGGTCTTGCCAGCTGCTCAGTGCGATGCCGTGGTACCCGCCCATGCCGGAAAACACGCTGATGCGCAGCACGGCATATGCCAGGGCCACGGCCAGCGTGGGCAACGCGAAGCGCCAGCGCGCCATGCCCGAAGGCGAGCCAGCAGGCAGAGGCAGCAGCAGGGTCAACGCCACCCAGGGGACATACACCTCCTTGCACAGCGTGGACAGCAGGTAGAACCCCGCTGCCAGGACGGCCCAGCGCCATTGCGCCCGCTGCACGGCATGCACATAGGCCCACAGGCCCAGGCAGGCGAACAGCAGGCCGTCCAGATAGTGCCCCACCATCAACTGCTGGGCCATGTGCACGGATGGGGCGCCAATCAGCAGCAGGGCGGCAGGCGTCAGCGCCTGCCAGCGCCCTAGCCAGTGGCGCAGCAGCAGATACAGCCCGCCCGCTGCGCAGGCCAGCGACAGCAGGTGGTGCAGGTAGAAGGGGAAAGGGTTCAGGCCGAAAAGGGCGTAGTTGACCTGGTACATGAACAGGTTCCACGGCGCCACCTGGTTGCCGGATGCCACGCGCGTCACCTGGGGGTCGAAGAACAACGACCACGGGCTGTACATGCTCACGTTGAACAGGTGCAGGCCATCGTCCCAGCGCCAGTAGCCCTGCAGGGCGCTGCCGTGCAGCGCGAAGGTCAGCAGGCACAAGGCACCCAGCATTGCCAGATCGCGCTTCCATGTGGTTTGGTGTGTTCTGGTCTGGTTCGGCATTTTCATCCTGTTGCATGCGCCGGGTTGGCGCAGGCAGCTTGGTGGCACGGATGGCCTGGCCGCCCAAACTCTTTGCCGTCAGCGGTCATCCCCCCTCCGCTCTGGTCGCGTCGGGTATCAATGCATCGCTGCAGCCCTGCTTGCCCTTCACGGGCAGCAGCAGGAACTGGTGCTCCTGTCCCGGCAGGTGGCCCAGGACGATGGCACAACGCATCCTGCTGGCCGCCTGGGCCATGCGTTCGTCCGAAAAGCCCAGGATGGCCTCGAACCCCGACAGCAGCATGTCTTGGCGCTGAAAGGACTGCGCGACGTCGGGCCGTTCTGTGCTGACCAATGCGTCCAGGCTGACCTGGGCACCCGGGGTGGGCACAGCCATCACCATTTTTCGGCCGGCTCCAAGGGTCGGGGTCCATCCGGATATGTGCAACTGGCGGCCTTCGACGGTGATGGCGTCGATGGAGCCGCCGTAGCCATGCGCCACGCGCGGGGGCGGTTTGTCCATGGAAAAAGCGTGACCGACATTGGCCAGCTGGGATTGGATGACGGCCTCCTGCTGCTCGGGCGGCAGGCTGTCCAATGGCACCAGGCACAGGCACTTGTCATTCCACGTTCGGATGCGCGCGCGCTCGGCTGCATCGGCGGGCGCCTTGCGCAGCAGCGCTGGCTCGGGATGGAGTCGGCCGGGCTCCAGGCGCTGCTGCGCTGCGTGCGCGTACATGATCTGGGTGACTGTGGAAATGGGCGAGAAGAACTCGTAAGGCACCAGGATCTGGCCTGGCGGCGGATTCAGGGCGAATGCATAGTGGGCCTCGAACACCGCGTTGGCGGGGCGGTCATGCTCGCGCTGGGCCATGGACTGCTGCACCACCGCCGCCACGAAAACGAGCAGGGCGGCTGCGCGCCAGCGCGCAATGCGGGCGGGCCACTTCAGGCTCCAGAGAACGCACAGGGCAACCCAGGGCACCCAGAGATAACGCGTATACCCGATCAGATCCACACCCGGGTGCACCACAAAAAGCAACGGAAAGACCATCACCACGGCAGCGGCGCCCAAGCCCACCAGCATCCATCGGCGGTGCGGCGTGGATTGTGCGGCAACCCCCGCCACCAGGCACACGAGGCACGCCAGGATTGCAGCCATGCCCAGCGCACCGCTTCCAAGCAGGCCCTGGGCCAGCATATGGGCCAGGTTGCCAATGAAGACCGGCAGGGCCCGCCAGTCGCCCAGCGCACTCCCATGGTATCCCCCCATGCCTGAAAAAACGCTGATGCGGACCACCGCATACGCCAGCGCCACTGCCAGTGTAGGCAACGCGAAGCGCCAGCGCGCCATGTCCCAGGGCGAGCCCACCGCCCCAGGCGAGCCTGCAGCTGCAGACTGCGAGCCAGCAGGCAGAGGCAGCAGCAGGGTCAACGCCACCCAGGGGACATACACCTCCTTGCACAGCGTGGACAGCAGGTAGAACCCCGCTGCCAGGAAGGCCCAGCGCCATTGCGCCCGCTGCACGGCATGCACATAGGCCCACAGGCCCAGGCAGGCGAACAGCAGGCCGTCCAGGTAGTGCCCCACCATCAGCTGCTGGGCCATGTGCACCGATGGGGCACCAATCAGCAGCAGAGCCGGGGGCAGCAGCGCCTGCCAGCGCCCCAGCCAGTGGCGCAGCAGCAGATACAGCCCGCCCGCTGCGCAGGCCAGCGACAGCAGGTGGTGCAGGTAGAAGGGCAAGGGGTTCAGGCCGAAAAGGGCGTAGTTGACCTGGTACATGAACAGGTTCCACGGCGCCACCTGGTTGCCGGATGCTACCCGTGTCACCTGCGGGTCGAAGAACAACGACCACGGGCTGTACATGCTCACGTTGAACAGGTGCAGGCCATCGTCCCAGCGCCAGTAGCCCTGCAGGGCGCTGCCGTGCAGCGCGAAGGTCAGCAGGCAAAGCACGCCCAGTGCTGCCAGTTCTGCCCGCCATGCTGGTTTTGTCGGACTCACCATACCGTCACCTGTGCCGGGTTGCCGCGGGCATGAGCACACCCTGGCACTGTTTGCTGCCGGCTATCGGCAGCAGCAGGAATTGGTGCTGCTGCCCGGGCAAATGGCCAGGGGCTACGGCGCACAGCTCGGTGCTGGCGGCCTGCGCAGCCTGTGCGCTCGCGAAGGTCAGCGTGGCCTGGAAGCCTGCTCCCAGCACGTCAGTGCGCTGCAAGAACCTGGCCACGTCGGGCCGCTGCACGCTGGCGATTTCCACCAGGGGCACCTCGTCGAAGCCCGTGATGAACAGTTTGCGGCCTGGCCCGATGGTGGGGGTCCAGCCCGTCAGGCGCACCTGCTGGCCGACCACGGTGATGGTGTCGATTGCGCCGCCCTGCGCATTGGCGATGTAGGGCAAGGGCCGCCGCAGTGGAATGGCGAAGGCCTGGTTGCCCAGCTGCGATTGCAGCGCCGCCTGCTGCTGCGCGGGTGGCAGGTCGCCCAAGGGCATGAGGCAGCGGCAGCCCTCCTGCCAGACGAGGATGCGGGTCCGCTCGGCAGCGTCTGCGGGCTCCTGGCGCACCAACGCCGGCGCCGGGTGCGCCGTGGCGGGCGCGAGCCGCTGGCGCGCCACATGGGCGCCCATGGTCACTGCAGTCAGATAGCCGGGCGAGTTGAACTCGGCGGGCAGCAGCGCCTGGCCTGCCGGAGGCTGAAGGACGAAGCCGTAGTGCGCATCGAACATCGCCTCGATCGGGCGGTCATGCTGGCGCTGCACCCAGGCCTGGTGCGCAGCCGCCGCGCTGAATACAAGCAATGCCGCCACGTGCCAGCGTGCCAGGTGCCTGGGCCAGGGCAGGCACCACAGCACGCACAGGGACACCCAGGGAACCCAGAGGATGCGCGCGTGCAGCATCCATTCAAAACCGGGGCGCGCCACGAACAGCAGCGGAAACACCACCACCGTGGCCGCCGCTGCCATGCCCAGCGCAGCCCGCAGGCGCGCCTGTGCCGGCTGTGCCGCCAGGCTGGCCACCGCGCAGACCAGGCACAGGGCAGTAGCGACGAGGCCCGGCGCTCCGGCACCCAGCAGCCCCTCGGTGAGCATGCGGGCCACGGTGGTGAGCACCCCGGGCAGGTCGTGCCAGCCCGTCAACGCACTGCTGTGGTAACCGCCCGCGCCTTCGAACACCTGGATGCGCACCATCGCATACCCCAAGGCCACCGCCACAGTGGGCAGGGCATAGCGCCAGCGCGCCAGCCATCCGGGTGGCGAACCCGCGGGCAGCGGCACGAACAGTGTCAGCGCGATCCAGGGGACATAGACCTCCTTGCACAGCGTGGACAGCAGGTAGAACACTGCTGCCAGCAGCGCCCAGCGCCATTGGCCCAGGCGTACCGCGCGGACGTAGGCCCACAGCGCCAGGCAGGCGAACGTCAGGCCGTCGATGTAGTGCCCCACCATCAACTGCTGCGCCATGTGGAAGGCCGGGGCACCCAGGAGCAGCAGGGTGGCGGGCAGCAGCGCCCTCCAGGGGCTGAGCCACTGGCGCAGCAGCAGGTACAGCGCGAGCGCGGCGGCCGCCAGCGACAGCAGGTGATGCAGGTAAAAGAGCTGCGGCCGCAGGCCGAAGAGGGACGTGTTGAGCTGGTAGATGAACAGGTTCCACGGTGCCAGTTGGTTGCCCGACACCGCGCGCGTCACCTCGGGGTCCAGGAACACCGACCAGGGGGTGTACTGCGTCACATTGAAGAGGTGCGTGCCATCATCCCAGCGCCAGCCGGCTTGCAGGGCGCTGCCATGCAGCACCAGCACCAGGGCGCAGAGCAGGGCCGCGGCAAGGAGGCCCGTGCGCCACGCCGGTCGGGGCGGGGTCAGCGAGGTACTCATCGGTACGTGAAGCTCCGATGGCCGACGAAGCTGAAAGCGGGCACGAAAACCACCACCAGCGCAATGCCCAGCGCATAGTGCCCGCCAACGCGCTCCACCAGCCAGGCAATACCCATGCTCATCAGGCCCGCCGTCCCGGCCACCAGCGCAAAGCGCCCGGCTGTAGCCATGCCCAGGCGCGCGCCAAAGCTCCAGCGGGTGTTGGCCACATAGGACAGCAGCGTGGCCACCACGAAGGCCACACCATTGGCCAGCGGCGCTCGCGCGCCCAGCCACTCAATCAGCACGGTTGCCACGCACACATGCGTGAGCGTGGACAGCACCCCCACCAAGGCAAAGCCGAGGGCAGAGCGACGCATGCTGGTCAAGAGGAACGACCCATTACCGCGATCACCGACGTGCCGAACGGCAACCCCATGCGCGCCACCAGCGGGCGCTCAGCCCCGAACAGGGTGCGCAAGGTGGCGTTGAGCCAGGGTGCGGGCAGGGCAGTGTCGGCATCGCCGCCGGTGCGCCCCGTCAGCTTGCCCACCAGACGGGCCAGCGCGATCAGCGGGAACAGCACGGTATTGAAGTAGCCCGCGCGGTGCACCACCAGGCCGGCCTTTGTGGCCTTGGAGCGCAGCCGGCTGGCGGTGTAGCGCCGGTGGTGGTGGTGGTCCACGTCGTGGTCCGACCACAGCCACTGGTACGCAGGCACGGTGAGCAGCAGCCGCCCCCCAGGCTTGAGCAGCCGGGCCACGCGGGCCAGCGCAGCGTCGTCGTGCTCCACGTGCTCCAGCACGTCGAGTAGGCAGACCAGGTCGAAGCTGCCATCGGCAAACGGCACGGGCTCGGGCAAGCCGCCGGCCTCCACGGGGCACAGCCCCAGGCTGGCCGCTGCGGCACGCGCCTCGGGCGCGTATTCCATGGCGCTCAGACTGCCGTGTCGCGCCAGCATGGCCAGGTTGCCGCCTGGGCCGCAGCCGATCTCCAGCACGCGGGGTTGGGCGGCCGGCAGGTCCAGGCCGTCGATGACGGAAGAAAGGATGTCGCGCCGTGCTGCAAACCACCAGTGGGTCTGCTGCACTGCGGCCATCTGGGCAAGCAGTTCAGGGCGCATGGTGATTGGGTGATTGGTGTGGCACGGCCGGTTGCGCGGGTGGCGTATGTTGCGGTGGTTCGGCAGGCTCACGCACCAGGTAGATAGGGCGCCCCTTGGACTCCATGTACACCCGGCCCAGGTACTCCCCCAGCACGCCCAGCCCGATGAGCTGCAGCCCGCCCAGAAACAGCACCACCGTGATCAGCGACGCATAGCCCGGCGCGTCGCGCCCGAACAGCAGAACCTGGCCCACGATGACCAGGCCATAGCCGAACGCCAGCAGCGCGACGGCCAGGCCCAGGTAGGTCCAGATGCGCAGCGGCACGGTCGAGAACGAGGTCACCCCCTCCACCGCCAGGTTCCACAGGCCCCAGCCAGAGAATTTGGTGTCCCCAGCCGCGCGGGCTGGCCGGGTGTAGGGAATCGTCGCCTGGCGAAAACCCACCCAGGCAAACAGCCCCTTCATGAACCGGCGCCGCTCGGGCAGGCGCTTGAGCGCATCCACCACCTGGCGGTCCATCAGCCGGAAATCGCCCACATTCGGCGGTATCTGCGAGTCGGAAATGCGGTTGTGCAGCCGGTAGAACCACTCCGAGGTCTTGCGCTTGAGCAAATGGTCCGCGCTGCGGTCGGTGCGCTGGGCCAGCACCACGTCAAAGCCCTGCTGCCACAGCCGCACCATCTCCAGAATGAGTTCGGGCGGGTCCTGCAGGTCCGCATCGATCGGCACCACCGCCGCACCCAGCGCATGGTCGATGCCGCAGGTCAGCGCCGCCTCCTTGCCGAAATTGCGCGACAGGTCGACCACCCTGAGGCCCGGCACCGTGGCGCCCAGCGCCTGCAGGCGGGCGAGCGTGCCATCGCGGCTGCCGTCGTTCACGCAGACGATCTCGAAGGCCAGGCCGGTCTGCGCCAGCACCGGCAGCAGCTGCGCAAAAAACAGGTCCAGCGCGGCCTCTTCGTTGTACATCGGGCACACCACCGAGAGCAGTGCGGGGGCGCTGGCGTTGCTGCTGTCCATTTGGTTGGCTGGCAGAGAGGGCGAAAGGGCGTTGTCGATCAATGGTGCTTCAAGATTGGCTCGCCCTGGCAAGGCCTCCGCAGGTCGCGGTAGGCTCAAGGCGCGGACCGCTGAAGATACACCATGCAGCGGGCCTTGCCTGTAGGCTGCCGCGAGGCGTTCGTGACGGGGATCACCCGTCCTTTCTACCGCCCTTGGCCCGCGCCAATGCCCGGGCCAGCGCCGCATTGGCCTTGCCAGGCGCAGGTGCTTTCGGCGTGGCCGACGGCATGGTGGCCACCCACTGGCTGCCCTGCTGCTCCTGCGCGTCGAAATCGCACACCGCCTGGGCG
Source organism: Acidovorax sp. LjRoot118 (assembly GCF_964253575.1). NCBI lineage: Bacteria > Pseudomonadati > Pseudomonadota > Betaproteobacteria > Burkholderiales > Comamonadaceae > Acidovorax > Acidovorax sp. LjRoot118. The sequence goes on along the minus strand of NZ_CAXURB020000001.1, from coordinate 3,103,054 downwards.
ATCTCGATCACCTTGGCCACGGTGGGGCTCACCACGTTCTTCCTGAACACCGCGTAGTAGTGCACGCGCGGCAGGTCGGGGCTCACGCGCAGCTGCACCAGCTCGCCGCGCTCCACCATGGGCGAGAACAGGGCCGGGGGCAGGTAGCTGATGCCCAGGCCCAGCATGGTCAGGCGCGCCACCACCACCATGTTGTTGCAGGTGAGCACGCGGTTCACGGCCAGGCCCTGCTCGGTGAACCAGGCGTCGTACAGGTGCGACAGGGCCGAGTTGGTGGGCTGGGTGATCACCGGGTGGGCCACCAGGTCGCGCGGCGCCAGCGTCACCGAGGGGTCGAACCCCAGCGCCGGGCTGGCCATCCACTCGTTGCGGATGGAGCCCAGGGGCACGCAGTCGTATTCATAGCTCCAGAACGGGCCGGGCATGATGGCCATGTCCAGCGTGTCCTCGGCCAGCTTGCGGTACAGCGTCACGCCGCCGTCGATCTCGGGCATCAGCGTGAGTTGCGGGTAGCTGCGGCTGACCTGGTCGATCAGCGGCGCCAGCCAGGTCAGGCCCACCAGCTCGGTCACGCCCAGGCGCACCACGCCCTCGAAGCTCTGGGCCGAAGCGATCTGCTGCACCACGCGGCTGCTCAGCTCCAGCGTCTCCTGCGCCAGCTCCATCATCTGGCGCCCGCGCGGGGTGAGCACCAATTGCTTGGTCTTGCGGTCCAGCAGCGGCATGCCGCTGAAGGCCTCCAGCTCGGCCACGCGCTTGGCAATGGCCGACTGCGTGGTGTGCAGCTTGCGGGACGACGCGCTGAAGCTACCGAGTTGCGCGCTCCAGTAGAACGCCTCCATCTGCTTGAGGGTGTACATCCCGGAAAGCATACCCCTCCCGGACAGGACCCAGGGGCTGGTCAGCCGTGGCTCGGGAGGATGTCTGACAAGAAGCGCTGTGCGCGCGGATGCTTGGGCGCGCTGAAGAAATTGGCCGGCGTATCGCTCTCCAGGATCTCGCCCGCGTCCATGAACACCACGCGGTCGCTCACCTCGCGGGCAAAGCCCATCTCGTGTGTCACGCAGACCATGGTCATGCCGTCCTTCGCCAGCGACTTCATCACCTGCAGCACCTCGCCTACCATCTCGGGGTCGAGCGCGCTGGTGGGCTCGTCGAACAGCATCACCGGCGGCTTCAGGGCCAGCGCACGGGCAATGGCCACGCGCTGCTGCTGCCCGCCCGAGAGGTTGCCCGGATAGGCATCGAGCTTGTGCGACAGGCCCACGCGTTCGAGCAGCACCTTGGCATCGGCCATGGCCGTGTCGCGCGGGGTCTTTCGAATGTTCTGGGGCGCAAACATCACGTTGTCCAGCACGCTCATGTGCGGAAACAGGTTGAAGCTCTGGAACACGAAGCCGATGCCGGCGCGCAGCGTGTTGATGTTCAGGCCCTTGGCGTACACGTCCTGGCCGTTCACGGTGATGCGGCCTTTCTCGATGGGTTCGAGCCGGTTGATGGTGCGGATCAGCGTGGACTTGCCCGAGCCCGAGGGCCCGCAGACCACGACGACCTCGCCGGCGGCGATGCGCAGGTCCACGTTCTTGAGGACGTGGTTCTCACCGAACCACTTGTTGACTTGTTCGAGTTGGATCATGGCGATCGATCAGAAAGGGATTTAGCGCATGGCGCGGGTGCGGCGCACCCGGGCGTCCAGCAGGCTCACGCCGCGGCTCAGGGTGAAGCAGACGATGAAGTAGATGATGGCCAGCACGCCGAACACCTGCAGCGGCTTGGTCAGCACCAGGTTGTTCACCTGGTTGGCGGCAAAGGTCAGCTCGTTGACACTGATCACGTAGCCCAGCGAGGTCTCCTTGACGGTGGAGACGAACTGGCTCGTCATGCTGGGCAGCACGTTGAACAGCGCCTGCGGCAGCACCACCTTGAACATGGTGCGCCAGTAGCCCACGCCCAGCGAGCGCGAGGCCTCGATCTGCCCCCTGGGGATGGCCTCGATGCCGGAGCGAATCACCTCCGACAGGTAGGCGCTCTCGTAGATCACCAGGGCGCACACCAGCGTGGTGAAGCCGCTCACCGCATGGCCCGTGACCTTGGGCACCACGAAATAGGCCCAGAAGATCAGCATGAGCAGCGGCATGCCGCGCACCACATGCACCAGCGCGGCAGCGCAGCGCGCAACCCAGCGGTAGGGGCTGACGCGGGCGATGGCGATCATCAGCGCCAGCGGCAGCGACAGCAGCAGGCCCAGGCCGGCCACGATGAGCGTCATCGCCAGGCCGCCCAGCGGGCCGTGGGGGTACTGGCCTACCAGCAGCAGGGGCCAGTATTCGCGAATGATGTCAAGCACGGCGGCCCTCCTTGCGCGCAAGGCTGTAGTGCGCCTGGATGCGCGAGCCGACGTACATCAGCAGGAAGGAGCCGATCAAATACATGATCGTCGCCGCGCCGAACGTGGCGAAGGTGCGGTAGGTTTCGTTTTCGATTTCACGGGTCTGGTAGGTCAGCTCCACCACGCCGATGGCCATGGCCACGCTGGTGTTCTTGAAGAGCAGGAGGGCGCGGCCCACCAGCGGCGGTATGGCGATGCGCAGCGCCTGCGGCACGATCACCAGGCGCATGCACTGCAGGTAGCTGCAGCCCAGGGCGCGCGCCGCTTCGAACTGCGTGGTGGGGATGGCGCGCAGCCCGCTGCGGATGTCCTCGGCGATGTAGGCGGCCGAGCCCAGGCCCAGGGCGATGGCCGCGAGCGACATTTCCGCGTTGTGCTGGTACAGCCAGGCGCGCACCCCGTCGGGCAGCAGCTCGGGCATGCCGAAGTACCAGAACAGCACCTGCACCAGCAGGGGCACGTTGCGGTGGTATTCCACATACGCGTCCACGATGAAGGTGGTGGCCCGGACGTTGGCCGTACGCACTACCGTGAGCGTGAGCGCAATGGTGAAGGCCAGCACCCAGGCCACCGCGAACAGCTGCAGCGTGGTGACCATGCCGGAAGCCAGTTGCAGCAGCTGGGCGGAGTCTAGGAATTTCATGGGGCCATTTTTCTCTCGGGCAAGCCGCCGGCGGACGGCGGCTTGCCGATCAGCAACAAGAACGGATCAACGCGGAATGGGCGCAACGGTGAAGCTGCGCTTGAGCTTGTAGGGGCTGGCGGCGCCCATCCACTTGTCGAAGATGGCAGCCGCTTCGCCGGACTTCTCGGCCTCTTCCAGCACCTTGTTCACGGCGGCGATGAAGCCCGTCTCGCTCTTGCGCATGCCCAGGCCCCAGGGTTCGTCGAACACGGCCTTGTCCATGATCACCACGGGCGAGGTGGGTGGGCTTTGCAGCACCAGGCGGGCCAGCACCAGCTCAGAAGCGAACTGCCCGTCCACCTTCTTTTGCTGCAGCGCCAGGTAGGCGGCCGAGCTGTCCGCAAAGCCCAGCACCTGCGAGCCCGGCAGGCGCGCCTTGATCTCGCGCTCCGAGCTCGAACCCTTGGTGGCGCTGATGCGCTTGCCCGTCAGGTCTTCGATCTTGGTGAACTTGGACTCGGCGCGCGTCAGCAGCTTTTGCGGGCTCTGGAAGTAGGCGTGCGAGAAGGCGATCTGCTCGGCGCGCTCGGGCGAGTAGCCCAGGTTGGCGGCCAAAATGTCCACGCGCGACTCGTTCAGCTCGGGCACGCGCGCCGCCACCGACAGCAGCTTGAACTGCACCTTCACGCCCAGCTTGGCCGCGACCAGCTTGCACACGTCCACGTCATAGCCCACCAGCTCGCGCGTGGCACCGTCCTGAAAGCTGAAGGGCTGCGAGGTGCCCAGCGTGCCGCAGACGAGTTCGCCTTTTTGCTTGATGTCGGCCAACTGGTCCGCATGGGCGGCGAGGCTGGCGGTCAGGGCCGGCAGGGCAAGGCATGCACCGATCAGGAATTTGATTTGCTTCATGGCTGAATCCTAGAGGTTGTCAAAGGGCGGGGCGGGTTAAATCAGTTTTGCGCAGGCGGCACGGATGCCTTCGCAGCCTTGCGCTATGGCGTCCATGGACGCCGCGAACGACAGGCGGAAGGTGCCGGGGGCACCATACGCCGTGCCATCGATGAGTGCTACGCCGGCTTCGCGCAGCAGGTAGTTGGTCAGGTCGGTATCGGTGCGCAGCACCTCGCCCGTGGGCGTGGTCTTGCCCATCAGGCCATTGCAGTCAGGGAACACGTAGAACGCGCCCTCGGGCACCACCACCTTCAGGCCGTCGATGCCCGACATCAGCCTCACCGCCACGTCGCGCCGCTCGCGGAAGGTGGCGGCAAACTGCTGCACACAGTCCTGCGGGCCGGTCAGTGCCTCCAGCGCCGCAGCCTGGCTGATGGACGATGCGCCCGAGGTGCTTTGCGACTGCAGCACCGCCATGGCCTGGATCAGCGGCTCGGGGCCGGCCCCGAAGCCGATGCGCCAGCCCGTCATGGCATAGGCCTTGGAGACACCGTTGACCAGCAGCGTGCGCGCGGCCAGCGCGGGCGCCACCTGGATGGGGTGCACGGTAGGGCTGCCGGTGAAGTTCAGGCGGGCGTAGATATCATCCGTCATCAGCCACACGTGGGGGTGGCGCAGCAGCACGGCGCACAGGCCTTCCAGGTCCTCGCGGGTGTACAGCGCGCCCGTGGGGTTGCTGGGCGAGTTCATCATCAGCCACTTGGTGCGCGGCGTGATGGCGCGCTCCAGCGCCTCGGGCGTGAGCTTGTAGCCCTGCTCGGGCGTGGCATTGGCAATCACCGGCGTGCCGCCGTTGACCACCACCATGTCGGGGTACGACACCCAGAACGGCGCGGGGATGATGACTTCATCGCCCTCGTTGAGCGTGGCGGCCAGCGCGTTGTAGATCACCTGCTTGGCGCCGGTGCTCACGATGATCTGGCCCACCGGGTAGCTCACCCCCCAGTCGGCCTGCATGCGCGCCGCCACCGCCTTGCGCAGGGCTGGCGTGCCCTGCGATGCGGGGTACTTGGTCTCGCCCCGCGCCATGGCCGCCGTGGCGGCCGCGCAGATGTGCTCGGGCGTGGAGAAATCGGGCTCGCCAATGGTCAGGTCGATGATGCGGCGACCCTGCTCGCGCAGCTGGGCAATGATGGTGCGCACCGCCACGCTGGGCGAGAGCTTGATGCGCTGGATGCGCTCGGAAACGATGCTGGGGCTGGTGGCCAGGGTCGCGGTCGTGGTCATCATGCACCCCCCGCGGTCTTGGCGGCAATCGTCTTGTCCACCCACGGCTTGGTGTAGGTGCCGGCGCGGATGCGCTCCTTGATGCCGGCCTCGTCCGCTTCCTTCTTCAGGGCCAGGGCCAGGATGGCTTCTGCAATGTCAGCCGGGATGGCGATCACCCCATCGGCATCGCCCACCACCAAGTCGCCGGCCTGAATGACCTGGCCGCCAATGCTCACCGGCACGTTGATCTCGCCCGGGCCGTCCTTGTACGGGCCCCTGTGCGAGATGGCGCGCGCAAAGCAGGGGAAGGCACCCTGCGCGAACACATCCGCATCACGGATCGCGCCGTCGATCACGAAGCCGGCCACGCCGCGCCCCTCGGCATCCATGGCCATCAGCTCGCCCACCAGCGCATTGGTGGCCTCGCCTGCGCCATCCACCACGATCACGTCGCCCGGCTGCGCCAGCGCAATCGCTTTGTGGATCATCAGGTTATCGCCCGGGCGGGCCTTCACGGTCACCGCCAGGCCCACCATGCGCAGGGCGCTGGCGGCATGGCGCGGCGCCAGGCCCACCACGCCGTACAGGCGGCCCATGCAGTCACTGATCTGCGCGGAGCCCACGGTGGCGAACTGCGCAAGCGCCTCGGCGCTGATGCGGGCGGCGGGCCGCTCGTTGATACGAAAACCGACGGAAGACATGAATTTGTGACAGGAAATTGAACGGAACTTGATTAAAGTCGCGCACCTACCCATCGGCCAAACGATATAAATTCGGCCTGCATCACGAAAAAAATTCGTGATACACCCTTGCACCACACCAGTGCATCGCCAGGTTGACCTGGAAGTTGCCCCCTTGGCCGTGTCCAGATCAGGCCCGATTGCGCAGTAAAGCCCCGCCCCGGGCCGAAAGTGTTGGCCGCAGGGGCTGGGCCAATGCAGCCCTCACGGCCAGACGCCAAAGGGCGGCGCGGGCATGGCGCTGCTGCCTGCTGGTGCAAGCAGGCACGCAGCCGGTGCATGCGCCCGGGCCAAAAAAATCTGCCGCAGTGCCAATCGGCAGTGCGGCTTGCCTGATTCCTGAACGCCCAGGCGTTTTCTTAGCGCGCGCATGGCTGAGCAAGGCCTGACGAAGTTACCTTGCATCAAGCCTTTGCCAACGTGCCGCTGCTGCGCACCCCGGCAGGCGCCGACAGGTACAGCAGCTCGAACACCCGCCCCTCGGTGCCTTGCGGTGGCTGCCGATGCCACAGCACCGTGCGGTTCACCTGCCAGCCCTGCGCATCCAGCCCCGTGAACACGCTGTGCACACCCGGCGTACCCGCCAGCGCCGTGGCTGCAGCGCGTTCGTCGGCCGCGCGCTGCACCAGGTCCGTGGTGGCCGGCAGGTCTGCAAAATGCTGCGTGGCAAAGCCCGGCACCTGGCCGGCGGCCGGCCCTTGCAGGTGGGCAATAGGGCTCCAGCTGCGAACCACCGGGTGCCCGTACTTCGCCTGCACGGCCGCAAAGTCGGGCGAGGTGACGAAGCCGGCCGCGCCCGCTGGGTCGTCCCACAGGTAGAAGGGCGTGTAGCGGTTGGGCGCCGTGGCCGTGCGGTCGGCCAGCAAAAAGGCCTTCAGGTGCAGGCCGGGCAGGGCGTCGAAGCGGCTGCCGATCTCCGGTATGCGGCGGCGCAGGGCGGCCATGTCGAAGTCATCGGGCAGGTCAAATCCATATTGCATCGCAAGCATGTCAGGTGTCCTTCAGAGGTGGAGCAGGGTTGAGGTGCATGCACTGTAGAAACTGCCATTGCTTTAAACAATCGAATTGTTTTTGTATGAATAGTTAAAATTGCTAACCTATGCTGCTCGACCTGCCCTCCCTGCAAACCCTGGTCACCGCCGTCGAGCTGGGCGGCTTTGGCAAGGCCGCCCAGCGCCTGCATCGCACGCCCGGCGCGGTGAGCCTGCAGATCAAGGCGCTGGAAGAGCGCGTGGGCACGCCCCTGTTTCGCAAACAGGGCCGCCAGCAGGCGCTGACCGAGGCGGGCGAGTTGCTGGTGGGCCATGCGCGGCGGCTCATCGCGCTCAACGACGAAGCCGTGCTCTCGCTGCGGGGCGCTTGCATGCAAGGCAGCGTGCGCTTCGGCATGCCGCAGGACTTTGCCGACGGCTGGCTGCCCGCCACGCTGGCCCGCTTTTCGCGCACCCACCCCGCAGTGCGCATCGACATCCGCGTGGACCGCAGCAGCGCGCTGCTGGCCCAGCTGCAGGCCGGCGAGGTGGACCTGGTGCTGGCCTTTGGCGAGCCCTCCGGCGCGCAGGCTGGTGGGCAGACGGGCGGGCAGACGATTGCACGCCTGCCCACGCAGTGGATCGCGCAGCCCGGCCTGCCACTGCCACCCGGCGAATCCGTGCCCCTGCTGCTGCTGGAGCAGCCCTGCAGCTTTCGCCAGGCCGCCATCGCCGCGCTGGAGCGCAGGGGCCGGCCCTGGCACACCGTGCTCACCAGCGCCAGCGTCTCGGCCATCTGGGCCGCCTGCCAGGCCGGCCTGGGCGTGGCACCCCGGGCCACGGCACAGATTCCTGCCGGCCTGGCCGCCGTGGGCAAGCCGCTCGGCCTGCCTGCGCTGCCGTCCGTGGGCGTGTCATTGCACCGCGATAGCGTGGGCGTTGCCAACAGCCCTGCGGTTGAGCACCTGCAGGCGGTGGTGCAGGAGGTGGTGGCCGGGCGCCTGGTATCTGTCGCTGCCGATTGACCCCCATGGCACCATCGGGTCATTGAATCCAGCGAACCCACACAGCATGCGTTACGTCATCGTCGGCACCAGCGGTGCCGGCAAGTCCACCTTTGCCGCGGCCCTTGTGCAGGCCACCGGCTGCCCGCACATCGAACTCGATGCCCTCTACTGGGGCCCCGAGTGGACAGCCGTGCCTCACGAACAATTCGAGGCCCGCGTGCGCAGCGCGACCGAGGGCGAGTGCTGGGTCGCAGATGGCAACTACACCGCCGTGCGCGACGTGCTGTGGGGGCGCGCCACGCACATCGTGTGGCTCAACTACGGGCGCGCCACCGTGTTCTCGCGAGTGCTGTGGCGCACCGTGAGCCGGGGCCTGCTGCGCACCCAACTGGCCCACGGCAACCGCGAATCGCTGCGCCTGGCGTTCTTCTCGCGCGACTCGGTGCTGTGGTGGTCGTACTCCACCTTTGCTCGGAATCGGGTCAAGTTCGCGGGGCTGCGCAAAGACACGGCGTATGGCCACCTGCAGTGGACCGAACTCGCCAGGCCTGCGCAGGCGCGGGAGTTCATCATCCAGCGGCACCCGCCCCACCGGGTGTAGCGTCCAACGCGCGGCACCGTGCCGCCTCAGATCGAATCATCGTTGTGCTGCGCCCATACCGGCGCCGCCGCCTCATGCGATTCGACCCCACGAAAGAACGCATCGCCCAGCGCCTTGTAATCTGCAGTGCCCGGCCCCTGCCAACCCAAGAACTTGGGCCGGTGCAGGGCAAAGCCACTGGGTGATTGCGCGTGGCGGTAGGGCACCGCCATGGTGAGCGTGGTGGGCGGCCTAGCGTACGACCGCACGAGAACGATCAACGCATCCGTGCGGCCTGTTGGAAGGGTGATGAAACCGTCATAGACCAAGGCTGCGCGCTCCGCCTGGCCTGGGTTCTGGTCCAGGTACTCCTGGGCCTGTGCAACGCCGTCCTCCAACTGGTCCGCAGCAAAGCGCAGCATGTTGCGCCCATAGGCAGCCGACTCCTGGGCCAGCATCGGGGTTAGGGGCTCGCCCTCGGCCACGCACCATATGCCGTGTGCGGCAAAGAAGCCTGCGAGTTCGATGGCGCGTTCCATGGCGGCTCCTTCCTTCTCTTTGGGCAGATCGCGGCATTCTGCATGAGGTGGGCGGGGCAGTGACCATCGTGCCGCAAGCACAATCGTCGGTGGTTCCAACATGGGCAAGCCATGTGGTAGCAGTGGGTGCCTACACATTAAATTACAAATAAGCGTTTTACCACCCATTTGGGAGATAGTCTCGACGCACTTTGATGGTTACATTGTTCTGCTAAGTTGAGTTTGCATGGTTGTCTCGTCGCGGTGTCATATCGCAGATATTAAAAAATATGGGAGGGAGTTTTTATGTTCGTAAGTTCATCGCCTTGGATTCAGGGGATCGTTTTAATGCCTTTTGATAGGAAGGACGGGGCTGTGGATTTTTCGAACCTGAGTGAGAAGTTTGGATTGACCAATAGGTTGGTCAATTATTTTCTGAAGCTATTGCTGCTTTCGTTGATTTTTTTCTCGGCTGGTAGCAGTATCGCAGCCTTGGAGCCTGTGGTTTATTATAAGGGATCTGCTTATACAGAGGCTTTGGGGAAAAATTTCTATACAAAGGGAGGTTATTGCGCTGCCTATTCCGCTTGGAGGGCGAGTAACCCGGATGATAATCATTTTTTCGTAGTTAAGAGATTGGTTGATGCTAATGAGAATTTTCTTGAGTGCTGGGGTGATCTCATTCATAAAACCTCAGGATATACTCTGGAAACTTACATAATAACCAGTATCATTCGCAAATGCCCCGACAATAGTGGAATCTACGCTGGAGGCGTCTGCACTTGTGACTATGGATATACGGAGGTGGGTGGACAGTGCAAGCTGATAAGTCTCAATCCTCCGCCAGAAAAAGATCCGCCCGATGGCCCTGGAGGGGCGGGAGGTGGCCCTCCCTCGTGTCCCAATCCAGGCTTGGGTAACCCCGGGTTCAGTTCTCCAAATCCCATCCTCCTGAGCACGGGCGAGAAATACCTGCACGAAAATGACTATGTCGATGCATCGACGCATTCGCTCACATTTTCTCGAAGCTATCTGCATCGACGAAGTTCCAACTTTGGCGCCATGGGCGGTGGTTGGTCGCATGCATACGCAGAGTTCCTCAGGCATGAGCCTGCAGTTGCTGTGTCGGATACCGTCCCGGCCTCCGCTGAAAGGCTGGCGGTATTTTTAGGCGACGGTTCTGAAAGTTGGTTTGTTCCCTCAGGTAGTAGCTGGATTTCGCAAAATACTGCAGATACCCTGGTTTCCACCTCGCAAGGTTGGACCCACAAATCTGCTTCCGATGATACCGTGCGGATATTCGATTCCACGGGAAAGCTGCTCAGCCTTCATCAACGAAACGGCTGGACGTACCAGTACAGCTACTATGCCAATGGCCGCTTGCAGGCAGTCACCAATCAGTTTGGTCGTACTTTGCAGTTTGCCTACAATGGAATAAATCAATTGGCGAGCGTCAGTTTGGGTGGGGCAATAAAGGCCAGCTATGAATATGACAGTGAGAAACGTCTAAGAATAGTGCGCTTTGCAGATGATACCTCAAAGTCGTACGTCTATGAAAATGCTGCGCTTCCACAGGCAATCACCGGCATCGTTGATGAAAATGGTACGCGCTTGGCAACTTTTACCTACAACACCAATGGTGCTGCTGTTAAAACGGAGCGTGCGGGAAATGTCTTGACCTATGAGGTTAACTATTCGTCTTATCCCAATGGCTACACCACTATCACGGATCCGCTGGGAAGGTCTCGCTACTACTCTTATAGGAGAAGCAACGGCGTTCTGGCCATCGTATCGGGCAGCGAAGCTTCGAGTGGCGGTTCAAACGATGCCGCCAGCCGGGTGCAAAACTCTTATGGTCTGATTGATTCGGAAACCGATTTTCAGGGCTTCTTGACATCTTACACATGGGACGCATCGCGTCGTCTTCCTCTGACCAAGACCGAGGCAGTGAACCAGCCGGAAAGCCGTACCACCAATACAACATGGCATAGCCAGTGGCGCTTGCCGTTGGCGGTCGCGGAGGCTGGTCGCACCACCAGCTACACCTACGACAGCCAAGGCAATCCGCTTTCGCAGACCATCACGGACGCTGGACCGGGGGGAGTGGCGCGCACCACCGCCTGGACGTACAACTCGGCGGGCTTGGTTGCCACTGAAACGGCGCCCAATGGGGCAGCTACCAGTTATGTTTACGACGCAGCGGGCAACCTTACCCAAAGCACCAATGCCCTGGGCCATGTGCAGGCCTACACCCACGACAGCACAGGCCGGGTGCTGACCCATACGGCCGCCAACGGCTTGGTGACCATCTACACCTACGACGCCCGCGGCCGCATGCTAACCAGCAACCGCGGAGGTCGCGTTACCACGCTCACCTACCGCCCCAGCGGCCAGATAGCGACCGCCACGCTTCCGCACGGTCACACCATCACCTACATCTATGACGCAGCCCAACGCATGACCGGGTGGAGCGACAACCGAGGCAATACAGGTACCTACGTGCTCGACAACATGGGCAACCGAACCACCGAAGAAGTACGCGACGGCTTGGGCCAACTTGTTTGGCAACTGGTCCGCGCTATAGCTAGCTTGAATCGCGTTGTCAGTGTCTCATCCGGTGGTCAGAGCGTTAGCTACGACTACAACAACAATCGCGACCTGATTAAAAGCACCAATGGCTTGAGCGAGTCCACCCGTCTAGGCCTGGACCCACTGCGCCGCATCAAGACCATCACCGATGCCGAGAACGCCACCGCCAGTCTGACCTACAACGCCCTAGATACCGTTACCAGCGTCACGGACCCGAAGAGCGTCACCACCGCCTACACCCGCGACGCCCTGGGCAACGCCACCTCCGAGACCAGCCCGGACAGCGGCAGCGAAACCGCCCAGTACGACGCCCTGGGCCTGCCCAGCAGCATCACCAACGCCCTGGGCCAGGCCACGACCATCACCCGAGACCTGCTGGGCCGCCCCACGTCGATCACGCACACCGGTGGCACCACCACCTTGCGCTACGACCTCACCCCGGCCAGTAAGGGCTACCTCAGCGAGATCGAAGACGCCAGCGGCCTGACCACCTACCAGCGCGACCTGCACGGCCGGGTGGTGAGTCAGACCCAGAAGCTCATCAACAACGACACCCGCACCCTGGCCTACAGCTACCACGCCACCACAGGCCTGCTGACCAGCACCACTTACCCCGGTGGCCAAGTCCTGCAAAACGTCTACGACGCCACCGGCCAACTCACCAGCCTGACCTGGGCCGGCCAGCCCATCGTCAGCGGCATCACCTGGAGCCCCCTGGGCCAGCCCACCGGCTGGAGCTGGAACCTGCCCGGCGCATCGGCAGCCATCCCCGCCACCCGCAGCTACAACACGGCAGGCCAGCTCACCGCCACCGAGTTCAGCAGCTACACCTACGACGCCGCAGGCCGCATCACCAGCCTTACCCAGGGCCTGATGCAACCGGCCAGCACCGATGCGCAGGCCAGCACCGTGACTCAGGCCCCAGCCACCTGGACGGTGACCTACAGCCCCGCAGGCCGCATCACCGGCTTCACCAAGACAGTAGCCAGCGGCACCCCCGCCAACACCGTCACCTACGCCTACGACGCCAACGGCAACCGCACCACCAGCAGCCAACAGCGCGCAGGCACCACCACCAACCGCACCTACACCCTCCCCGCCAACCGCCAGACCGGCTTCAGCCAGACGCAAACGGGTGCCAGCACCGCCAACACCACCGTCACTTACGGCTACAACACCGCCGGCGACCTGCTGACCGATGGCCTGCGCACCTTCCAGTACGACAGCCAGGAACGCCTGGAAAAAGTCACCACCGGCACGGGAGCAGACGCCCCCAGCACCCAGTACGCCCACAACGCCCTGGGCCAGCGCGTGTTCAAGACCGAACCACTGTTCGCCAGCGGATCGGGATCAGGTGGCACCACCAGCGGCAAGAACCTCAACAACCTGCTGGCCGACCCCGAAGACCAGGAAGAAGCGGAAAAGGAACAAGACAAAGGCTTCATCCAGACCGCGTATGAATTCTTCACCCGCCTGTGGAGCCCTGGCAGCAGCGACGCGCAAAAGCTCGGCTTCGCGTACGTCTATGGCCAAGACGGCACCCTGCTGGGCGAATACGGCATGGGCGGCAGCAACAGCACCGGCACCACCCAGTACCTCTACCTGCCCACGGCCAACGGCCCCATGCCCATTGCCGCCATCGTCAATGGCGTGGCGTACGCCGTACACAGCGACCACCTGAACACCCCGCGCAAATTGACACAGCCCGACGGCCAGGTGGCCTGGCAATGGGCCTACAGCGCCTTCGGCGACGAACAACCCACCCTGGGCGCCAAGCGCTTCACCAACGAAACCACCAACCCCACCACGGGCACCACCACGATTCCCGAGGTGACATTCAACCTGCGCTATCCGGGGCAGTACTACGACAAGGAAAGCGGGCTTCACTACAACTACTTCAGAAGCTACAGTGCGGAGCGGGGGAGGTATACGCAGGCGGATCCGATTGGGCTGGATGGTGGGTTCAATCGGTTTGGGTATGTGGGGGGGAATGCGTTGTCTTTCACAGATCCGGATGGGTTACGTCCAAACAGGCCACAGTGGTGGAATGATGGCTGGACGCCTACAACCCCTTCAGGTAGTTGCGCTACCGCTGAGTGCGCAGCGGGATTGTCGCCAACACCTTCTGACAACAGAAGTCCTGAGGAGGTGAATTTTGGCCAATGCAAGATGGTTTGCTTGACATCGCTTTTGGTTCCGGTAGCGATGTGCAACGCTGTTGTTGGGGGTGGTCTTCTTGGAACGGCCGCATCAGCGGTCGCTAAAAGTGGGGTGTGTACATGGGTGTGCAAATGAAAACAGCTGATCGACTGAGCTGCCCGAACTGCGGTCATGAATATATTGCACTGTACTTCCGTCCGCGGAACAGATGCCCAAATTGTAGGGCGGAGGTAAAGACGGATTTGAGGAAAATAGCTATTTTTGAAACCCTGATTGGTGTGCCGATTCTTTGGGGTGCGGCAGTGCTCTTGCGAATCTATTTGAATGACTCGGCAGGTATTGTTTCATATGGATTACTATTAGTTCCAGTATTGGCTATTCATCTCTTGGTAATCAGGAAATTCGTCACAGCTCAATTAGTTGGTGATACGTCTTAGCATGATCCGCCAGTGTCCGTGGCGGCATCTCCGGCTGCATCCCCCTCCTGCACCTTCAGCAACTTCCTGCGCACGCACCATCTGAATAGAACGGATGAAGGGGGCAGGTCTTGCCTTTTGCCCCCAGACGACCAGATGGTCTGGCAATTGGCTACCGCGCGTTTGGCGACGCACAACCCACCCTGGGCGCCAAGCGCTTCACCAACGAAACCACCAACCCCACTACGGGCACCACCCCCATCCCCGAGGTGACCTTCAACCTGCGCTACCCGGGGCAGTACTACGACAAGGAGGGCGACCCTGGATGCGGCAGTTGAATGCTCCCGAGGGTGCCGTGATCGGTGTGCCAGGCAAGGCGTGAGGACGCGGCACACCGTTGTGCGCAAGGAAGAGCAACGCGGCATGGCGCGGCGAGCGCGGTGCGATCGGGTGCATAGCGCCACTGTCAATCGCCCAACCGGGGTGTCCGGAGGCCCGACACTTTGCTTGCGCCTGCGATCTCGCTGGGTGACACTGGCGTGGTCAACTGCCGGATCCACGGTTTGGCACTACAACTACTTCCGCAGCTACAGTGCGGAGCGGGGGCGGTATACGCAGGCCGATCCGATTGGGCTTGATGGTGGGTTCAATCGGTTTGGGTATGTGGAGGGGAATCTTATGTCGCTCACGGTTCCATTGGGCCTCTCCGCGTCAGGGCCCGATGGCAGCGACGAAGGTTTTTCGAGTACGGATTTTTGCGGCTATAAAGAGGAGTGAAAGGCATGCTACAAAGCTGCAGATGCAACAAGAACAGCGTGTTTGCGGGGTGCTCGACACCCATTAACATTTGCGGGATGCATTGCGGCACATGCTTTATGGATCGCGCGATGCAACGCGAATCATCCTAGTGACTCTCGGCCAGGACCGCCGTCTCCCACACCTTCGGCACCAAAACCATGACCATCTCATTCTTGGCCACTACGGAACGCGACCTGATATTCGTTGGGTCTGATGGATATCAGATGCCTATTCACGTGGCCGTTGGGGCACCGTACGCGAATGCCAGAACAGAAGGTATGGAGAAGTATGCGGCCTGTCTTTTCCTTACATGCGACGACCCAGAGCTTACTACCGAGATATTTGGGGGAGATGAGATGGAGGCTTTAGCTGCGGCGTTGGAGTTCATTGAATCGTTTCTACAGAAACTGGTAAGGGTCTATGGAGGCAAACTAACTACGCCCGATGGCACGCCCTTTGATCCGGCAGGGTCAATGCTGTTGAAGGAGTCTCGAAGGCTGGCTTCTCGTAACGCCTAGGGTGTTGCGTCCGGCCGAAAACTGACCCACCTACGGCCATCGTGCCGATTCAACTGCGCAGCCGGCTTGGATGCAGGGGCCTGACCTCTATTGTTTCGAGGACTGGCCGGAGCGGCGCAATAGGCTTTTAATGCGATGACATTGGAAGAAAACATGGATGCCAATTCGCTTGAGATAGGTGCAACTTACTATCGAATTACATACGCGGACGTGTCTCAAACGATGCCGGGCATTGAGCCGTTGGTATACGCAGGCTTGAACATATTCGACCCACCTTCTGACGAATCGGCCAAGTACTACTTCCAGGATGCGGTCTCTGTAGTGCGGTTTGGATTAGGCGTCCGGTGGGGGCAAGAAATGCAACCCGCTGATGAGACTTCAGATCTGAATCCGGATAATGATGAGGGTCGCGTGTATTGTGTCCATGAGGCAAGGGAGATAGGCTGGGTGATAGTTGATCTACTGGCTCTTCCCGCCGAGATTGATGCAACTATTCAACGAGCCAAAGAGTTGGGCTTTCCGAAGTTATCGAAGGCGAAAGGAAAGTGGGTTTAGCATGCCGCATGCAGGTCGTTGAGCATCTCTGGGTGGCCCGCAGGATTGGTTTCAGCGTGCCCTCGATCTCGCGCACGCGGCCGTACCAACGGAACTCGCGCGAGCGCAAGTGGAACTTGTAAAGTGGCGGCACGATGCGTGGCAGGGGCCACAGCGCGCGCTCATCCTCTTCCCATACACAGGCACAGTTGCTTGCGCGGGGGCAATGAACGGTGCGCACGGCCGATATGATGAAGGGGGTGATAGAAGAGGGCGGAGCGTGCCGTCTCCATGCGCTATGGCATCTCCTGGAGGCGCTTTCGAGGCTCTGCCGCCAGTACATTCTGATTTTGAAACAGTCGATGAAATTCAATACTCCCAAGCGCTCGCATCAATCCAATGCGGCGCTGCTTTTGCTGTCTGCGTTGTTGTCCGTCTCCGCTTTTGCCCAGAGTCCGCCACCCGCCAGGAAAGCCGCGAAGGCCGTGCCAAAGCCCGCGGAGAAAGTAGCTGAGCCGCCAGCGCCGGTGGATGATGCCCGCGCAGAAGTCCCGGTTGCGCCGCCCGCAGCCGTGCCAAAACCCTTTTTGCCGGTGTTTTTTGATCCGGCAACCCCTGTGCTTCAGTATGTTCAAAATGAACCCAGGAAGGTTTACGACTGGGTGGTGGAGCAACTGGTGTCGGTCCCTGGCAAGCCCGACAAGTTTTCCAGCCTGGACGAACGCAGCGCCTACGACGCTGCGCTGGCCGCTCGCATGGGAGGGCTCGGAGCGATTCCCATCATCGGCCGCTGCATTCTGGACTACAACATTGCCTATGAGACGTACGAAGTCAAAGCGCTTGCCGCACCCGTGAAAAGCGATATCGACGGCTCCCATAGCAAGCCCGAAGCTCTGAATCTGCGCCGGGTGACGCTGGGCAAGGCGAATGAAAAAACCGATTCGTACGAGGCCAGCAATGCCTATGGCGCCATCACCAAGGTCTTGCGAAATACCAGTGACAACTATGCCCTGGTGCTCTCGGGAATCCCTGGCAATGAGCCTTCGTCGGCCTTGGCGCGGGGTGCCAGCTCTTCCGTGCTCTCGGGCTATCTGCACGACTTCTACTACTACCGGCAGTCCGTGAAGATGCCGAGGGATATGGCCCGGTCGCTGGAAAAGGACATTGGCTGCCTGTATGTCGCATCGCTCGCCGCGCCGTGGGTAGTGACGTACCAGGAGCGCACGAGTCCCACGCGCAGCGATCCGTTCGACGAAACCGACAACTACTTCGCGCTTTACGGAAAGCTCGACATGGTCGCTGTGATCAACAAGACCACCGGAGAAATCTATTCGAAGGTGGAAAGGGGCCGATAGCGGCAACGCTCCCTCCAAATGGGGGCGATGGCTGATTGGCCGGGCATCTGCTGTCAGCCCGCCTGCTCTGCAGGTTGTGGTGTCGCAGGCACTTCCTCCGCCACACCCCCCGCCTGCACCCTGAGCAATTTCCTGCGCACCATCTGAATATGGTTGCGCAGCGCATATAGCTCATCCGCATACGACAGCGGCACGCTGATCTTCTCCACCTGCGCCTCCAGCCCGTCCAGGGCCTTGAGCATCTCGGGGTGGCCGGCGGGGTTGGTCTCCAGGGTGTCCTCGATCTCGCGCAGGCGGCCGTACCAGCGGAACACGCGTGAGCGCACGCGGAACTGGTACAGCGGCGGCACGATGCGCGACAGGGGCAGCAGCACGGCGATCAGCAAACCCATCACAAGCCACATGCGGTCGATGACGTTGGCGATCCAGAAGGGTAAATAGCGCTGCATCATGGGCACGGGCTCGTTGATGGCGCGCTCGCCTTCCTTGGCGATGGGCAGTTCGCTGTGGCGGGTGCTGGGGAACTCGCGGGCGCGGTTGAACCAGCTGGCGCCGCTGTGCAGCTTTTGCGCGTTCTGCGCGAACAGCGTGAGCAGGGCAGGGTGGGTGCCATCGCGTGCCAGCAGCGAGGTGGTGGTGGCCACCAGGCGCGCGTCCAGCGGCGGGATGTTGCTGGCCAAGTCCACCACGCCGCGCGGCAGGGTCACGGGCGTCAGGTACGGAAAGCGCCGCGCGTAGGCTTCGTGCTGGGCAAAGTCCATCAGGTGCACGCCGGGGGTCTGCAGCAGCATCTGTACCATCAGCGATTCGGGGGCCGAGGCGAACACCAGGGCATCGAGTTTGCCGTCCAGAAAGGCCACGGTGGCGGGCGTCTGCTCCAGCTGCGACAGGCGCACCTGCTTGGGCTCCACGCGGTTGGCCTCCAGCAGTTGCTCCATCAGTCGCGGCACGCCGCTGCCTTCAGACCCCACGTTCACGCGCAGGCCGCGCAGCTGGCGCAGGCTGTCCAGCCGGCCCGCAGCGTTTACGCGCAGGGCCGATTCGGCGCGGTAGAACAGCCAGATCGGCTCCACGAACAGGCTGCCCAGCGATGCCAGGTTGTCCGGGTCGTCGGGTAGCAGCTCGGCCGTGCCGCCCTGCACAAAGGCCAGGTCGGCCTCGCCATCGCGCAGCAGCTGCAGGTTGTGCGACGAGCCCGCGCTGGGCTTGAGCACCACCTCGATGCCATCGGCCGCCAGCGCCTTCTGGTAGCGCTTGCCGAACTCTTCGTACGCGCTCTGCGCAGGGCCGGTGGCCAGCGTCACCTTCTTGGGCGGGTTGGGGTCCAGCCACCAGTAGGCCGCCACCAGCAGGCCCACGGCCAGAAAGGCCAGCGGCCCGGCAGACAGGATCAGGTCGCGCAGGGTGAGGAAGGTGTTGCGGAAGGCCTGGGGCATGGAGGGCTGGTGGGGTGTTTGTAGAGAGCGGATGAGCTGGCTGGGGCTGATGCGCCAGGGATGCAGTGCTTGCTGGCTGGCCTTGCGGACTTCGCGATTATCCGTGCACGCAGCGGGCAGGGCGCCTGGCGCAGCGGGATCAACGTATCCGTTGGTAGGAAGCTGCTCTGCTGTGGCCGGATCGACCCATATTGAAGTAACCGTGTGTCTCCAGGGCCCGGTTTTTGCATAGGGTGGGCCGTTGGGTCCTGCCGCATGGCAAACTTGCCCCACCTTTGGCGTTTCTGACTGAAGATGACCATCCTGACCCGCGAGAACCTCCGCAACGGCAGCTTGCGCCGCCGCATGAACCTGGTTGCCCACCCAGGGTGGTCCGACGAGCGGGTGGAAGAGTCCTTTGCCCACGCCTGGGACAGCCGGCCCGAAGGGCCCACCTGGGTGTTCGGCTACGGTTCGCTGATCTGGAACCCGCTGATGCCCTTCGAAGATCAGCACACGGCCACGCTGGCGGGCTGGCACCGCAGTTTCTGCCTGCGCTCCATCTCCGGGCGCGGCAGCCCCGAGCGGCCGGGCCGCGTGCTGTCGCTGATGCCCGGTGGTGCCGTGCAGGGCGTGGCCCTGCGCTTGCCCGAGGCCGATGCGCGCGACGAGGTGCGCATGCTGTGGACGCGCGAGATGACCGGCGGCGGCTACCACCCGCAGTGGCAGGCCGTGCAGCTGGAGGATGGCCGCAGCGTCACCGCCATCACCTTCGTGGCCAACCCCGACCACCCGCAGCACGAACAGGACGCTTGTGCCGAGACCGTGGCCCGCCTGGTGGCGGTGGCCAAGGGCGTGTTCGGGCCCAACATCGACTACGTGCTGTCGCTGGACCAGGCGCTGCGCGAGCGCGGGCTGCACGATCCGTATGTGGAGGCCATCGTGCGGGGCATCAGGGATGCACAGGCCGAAGGATGATACGGATTTGCCTTCAACCGTCTAACTTCGTTGGTCCGCCTTGCCGTGCTACAGCACTGTCTGCGGCTTCCCGCCTAGTTGTACGATTGAATGCAAATCCGTATGAGGGGTGCTGCCAGGCTCTTTTTCGTATCTGCTGGCCGCCGGCCAAGAGACAATGCGGGCTGGCCCCGTGTCCCAACCACCACCCGCTTTCGCCCGTTCACCCATGCCCATCCACGCCCTGATCCCCAGCCGCACCCTCCTGATCGCCGTCGACCCCGATGGCAGTTGGTCCCTGGCGGACGATGGCACGCCGGGCTCGGCGGACGTGGATTTTCGCCTGGAGATCACCGATGACGGCGGCAGCGGCTGCCTGCTGGTGTGCACGTCGCTCGACGGCCGGCTGGCCGCCGACCATTGGTTCGCCTCGCTTGGCGAGGCCCAGGCCTTTGCGGCCGATGCGTTTGGCATCGGGGCGCAGGAGTGGGCCGCCACTGAAGGCTGATGCCGCCGCCCGTCGCGCTGACAATCACTACACCCTGCACTTTTTCCTCACCCAGAAGACTTTGCGATGACCGAGCCCATCGACCCCAACGATCCACTGGAAATCACGCAGCCTGCGGACCTCACCGAATCCGCGGACACCACGCAGCCCGCAGGGCTTGGCGACTCTGGGGAGCCCGCCGAGCCGGACCAGGATGCGCCCCCCGAGGTGGTGCGCCTGATCGCGGCCCTGACCGCCATACCCGGCGTGACCCAGGCGCAGCTGGACAACACCTACCTGCCTGAGGTGGCGGTGTCCGACCTGTCCCTGCCGGGCCCCTATGCCGACCTGCCCATCGCCGCGCTGCGCCGGTCCAATGGCGCGCTGGAGAACGAGCTGCTGCTGTCGCTGGAGTTTCGCATCCAGCGCAACGAGGCCGGGCTGCGCGCTGCGGAGTTTCTGTCGTGGTGGGTGCGCGACCAGTCGCGCGGCGGCGAGAACATGCAGATCCGTACCATCGGCCTGCCCCCCATGGTGGCGGGCGACCAGCAACTGGGCCGCACCCTGCGCTTCACCATCGACTGGTTCTACGCCGACCCATCGCAGGACATGGCCAACGTACTCAGCGCCGTGGGCGGCAAGGCGCTGGCGCTGGAGCTGGCCACCAACATGTACAAGGATGCGTTCTAGCCGCCAGGCTGCCCACCGCCCGTGGGCGCACCCTGCATGACAAAGGCGCTGCGCCGATCTGCCGCGCGCCTGGCGCTGTTGCTGCTGGTCGTCGTGCCCGTGGCCGCCTGGGCGCTGGTGAAACCCGTGCGCGTGCTGGCACCGGGCCTGGCCGGCATCGGCTGCAGACAGGGCGCCACGGTGTGCGTGGAAGACCCGGCGCGCGAAGCAGAAGCCCGCCAACTGCTGGCTGAAGGCATGGCCTTTGTCGCCAGCCACATCGCGCCGGTGGAGGGCTCGCCACGCTTCGTGTTCTGCTCCACGCGGGCCTGTGCCGACACCTTCGGCCTGGGCGTCCGCTCTGCCGTTACGGCAGGCACCTGGGGCACCGTCATCGGCCCGCGCGCCTGGGCGCCGCACTATGTGCGCCATGAGCTCATCCACCACCTGCAGGGCCAGCGCCTGGGCCTTCTGCCTCGCCTGCTCAAGCCCACGTGGTGGGTGGAAGGCATGGCCTATGCCTTGAGCGAAGACCCGCGCACACCGCTGGCCGAGCCGTGGGAGGGCCACCGGCGCGACTTCGATGCCTGGTATGGGCGGGTAGGGGCTGACCGGCTGTGGGTGGAGTCGGGGCGGTTGTGAGATCCTTGGTTCAATGACCATCTACCCCACCGAACTCATGGTGCTCGGCCTGTGGCTCGTGGCGCCCGCGCTGGTGCTGGGCCTGCTGGTGCTGTATGCCGTGCAGGCCCGCTTCGGTGCTCGCATGGGCCTGCGTCCCTGGCGGGCTGCCAGCCTGCTGGTGGTGTTCGGCATTGCCATTGCGGCGTTGATTCTGGTGTATGCCCCGGCGGGCATGGCCCGGTCCCTGGGCCTGCGCGACATCCGTATCCTGGGCTGGCAGACCTACTGGGCGCCGGTGGGCTTCATGGCCCAGTTGCTGGCATTGCCTGTGGCGCTGTGGCTGGGGCGGGGGCGCTGAGCGGCTGCCAGTTCAGCCTGCGTCGTCAGACCCGCACCGCGCAGTAACCAGCATGCGCGCCACGCGCAAAAACTCCGTGGGCCCCACCCAGCTGACATTCCAGTGGCCGCCCACCGGCACCTCGCGCTTGTGCGCGATCACCATCGACCGTGCGGGCACCACCAGGATGTACTGGCCGTGCACGCCCCAGGCCATGTAGGCGCCGTGCAGCGGTGAGCCTGCGGGCTCCTTCTCCAGCAGCCACCACAGGGTGCCATACCCAAACCCGCGCCGGGCGGTGCGTGCCGGGTGCATATGCGCGGCAGGCGTGGTCTGCGCCGTCATCTGCGCCACCCAGCCGGGCGGCAGCAGCGGTTGGCCGTGCCATTGGCCCTGGTTCAGCGCCAGCAGGCCCAGCCGGGCCATGTCCCGCGTCGATAGGTAGAAGGGGTAGGCCAGGTGCTCGGATTTGCGGGCATCGCCGCTGCGGGCATGGCGCACAGGCGCAAAGTCTTGAAGCTGCAGGGGCGTGGCCAGGTCGTCGGCGAAGGCCTGGTAGATGCTGCGCCCGGTCAGGCGCTCGAAGGCGGTGCCGGCGGCGTTGAAGTCCCAGTTGTTGTACAGAAAGTAGCTGCCCGGCGCCTGCGATCCGCGCGCGGGGGCCGCAGCCGCATCGTCGCCGCCATTGGCCGCCGCGTGGTACACACCCGAGCGCGCGGCCAGCAGGTCGCGCAGCCGGGCCTGGCGTTCGATGGGCAGCAGGCCGCCCACAGCGTCGTCCATGCCCACATCGGCCAGCGTGCGGTCGAGGTCAATGGCGCCGCTGGCCACGTACTTGCCGTACATCATCGAGAGAATACTTTTACGCACCGAGAACACGATGCTGACCCGCTCCACCGGGCCTTCGCTGAACAGCACGCGGCCATCCCGCACAGCCATCAGGGCCGTGGTGTCCAGCGTGTGCACGTAGTCGCGCGCGGCCTGCAGCTCGCGCTGGCAGGTGCTGCCAACCCCGGGTGCGGGCCAGGCCTGCCACGTGGCGGCGGGAAAGGTGGGGGCGGCGACGGAGGCCGCATGCGAGGCGGGTGCTGCAGTGACTGCGGGTGGCGGGATGGCGCAGCCGCTGGCAAGCACCAGCAGCATGCCCGCGCCCATGAGGGTTGCGATGCGTGATGTCCGGGTTGGCTTCATGCGCCCTGCGCCGCCCGGTGCGCCTGGATTGCGGCCAACACCTGTATGCCGAACTCCCGGTCCACATTGCGTGCCTTGTAGGGCGACCGGCTCGCTGCGACACCGGGCGCCGAATGGTGGATGGCGTGCGCCAGTTCGTGCAGGCAGTCCCGGCCCCGCTCGGCATAGAGCGCGGTCTCGGCCTCGTTCAGCTGCAGGAGGAAGCTGTACGACACAAAGCTGTGGCTGCAGTTCACGTCGAGCAGCAGCGAGGACCCGTGCTGCACAAGGATCCAGCTGGCGGGTTCGTGGTCGATGACTTGCATGGGGTCGCTCAAGCTCAATCCCGGTCCGGCGCACCCAGCGGAAAGTACGGCCGAAAGTACCGCGCCTCGTCCACCGCACGCGCGAACGAAGGCCGCGCCAGCAGCCGCGCGCGGTAGGCACGCAGCACGGGGTATTGTTCGGCAATCGGGTGCGTCCAGTCCGCATAGAACAGCGAGGGCGCCGCCGCGCAGTCGGCCAGCGTGAAGTGCTCGCCCGTGGCCCAGGTGCGGCCGGCCAGGCGGGTGTCGAGCCAGGCGTAGGCGCGGTCGAGCTTTTCCACGGCCAGGGCCATGCCGTCCTGGCGCTTGACCGGGTCGCCCGTGAGCGCGCCGTTCACGGCCAGCTGCATGGCGTTCATCACGTGCAGGTCGAAAAACCGGTCCATGAAGCGCACGTCCAGCGCCTCCACCGGGTCGCTCGGTATCAGGCGCACCGGGCCGGGGTGGGCGATCTGCAGGTACTCGATGATGATGCTGGTCTCCACCACGTCGCGCGCCCCATCCACCAGCAGCGGAAACTGCCGCAGCGGCCACTTCGCCAGCCATGCGGCCGCATGCTGCGGCGCATCGGGCCCCAGCACGCGAAACTCGAAGGGCGTGGCGTTTTCGTACAGCGCGGTCAGCACCTTCTGCGTGTACGACGAGAAGGGATGGCCGTAGAGCACGAGTGGCGCTGCTGCGGGGGCCTGGGGTGCATGTGGGGCGGGCTGGTTCATCCGGGTCTCTTCCTGAGTGTGAAGGTGGATCGAAGGCGCACGGTACCACGCGGGCGCGGGCGGTTTTCTTGCCTCTACGGCGCGCGCCTGGTCGTGCCCGGCGGCACCAGGCCGCGCCGCGCGATGGGGGTGGAAAACACGATGGAGGTGCGGGTCTCGCCGTACTTGTTGATGGTGCCGATGAAGCGCTCCAGGTCGGCCAGGCTGGTGGCCACCACGGTCATCACGTACGAATCAGCGCCCGCCACGTGGTGGCACTCCAGCACCTCGGGGGCCGCGCGCAATCGGTCCAGCAGGGGTTTCTTGGCGGGCTGGGCCACGGTGATCCCGATGGTGGCCTGCACTGGGTAGCCCGCCTTGGCGGCATCCAACTGCGCCGTGAAGCCCTGCGCAATGCCCGCATCCAGCAACCGCTTGAGCCGCTCTGCGGTGGCGGCCACGGACAGGCCGGCCGCCTCGGCCAGTACCTTCAGCGGTGCCCGCGCGTCGCGCTGCAGTGCGCCCAGCAGGCGCCAGGCAGCATCATCCAGCTCGTGTGCCTGGGTTCTTGTCACAGCCATGTTTCACCAGAAAAAAGCGTGGTCCGGGCCCGATGGGCCGTAGCAATCCACTGTACCACCGGTGGTCTGGCGGCAGATGATCGTGTATCTCCAACCCATGCCTATTTGCACCATGTTCGACATACAGAATTACGCCAGCTTCATCGCCGCCATCCTGGTGTTCCAGGCCGTTCCAGGCGCTGGCACCATCGCCATCCTCGACGCCACGGCACGCGACGGCCGCAGCGCGGGCATGGCTGCGGTGTTGGGCACCCTCGCGGGGGATTGCCTGTTCATGCTGGCGGCTGCGGCCGGCCTGGCCGCGCTGCTGCAGGCGCAGCCCCTGGCGTTTCAGGGGCTGCAGTGGTTTGGTGCCGCCTACCTGTGCTGGCTGGGCGTGCAACTGCTGCGCAGCCAGCCCGGCGGCGCGGGCGCAGAGCCCGCCCGCGCGCAGACGGCAGGGGTGTATTTTCGCCGCGCCTTCATGGTGAGCCTGACCAACCCCAAGGTCATCCTGTTCTTCGTCGCGTTCTTTCCGCTGTTCCTCAAGCCCGGTGCCTCCGGCACCACGCTGGCGCTGATGATGCTGCACGTCACCGTGCTGAGCCTTGCCTACCAGGCCGCCCTGGTGCTGGTGGGCAACCTGGTGGCGGTGCGTCTGAAGGCGTTTCCCGGCGCCCGGCGCCTGGCCATACGGATTGCGGGTGTGGCCCTGGTTGGGCTGGGAGGGCGGCTGGCAGCTGGCATTCGCTGAATGCCTCCTGGCAGCGGCTTGCCTTTTTGCGCTGACGCATGCCTGCGGGGGGGAGCGCTGCAGGTATCGCCAGGTGCTCCGTGGAGTAGCCGTACAGGCTTCTTCTGCAGTGCCTTCCTCACGGTGCAGGCCACCGCCATTACGCTGGGCGCCACCATCTTGACCGGGAGAATGCGCATGCACATGTCCGTGGGATTCATCGTGGGCCTGATCGCCCGCTGCCTGCTGCTGGCCGCCCTGGCTTCGGCGAGCGTGGCCTGTTCGGTGCAGTGGTATGCAACGCCGTATCCCAAGCCCGAAGGGCTGGCGACCATGGGGTGGCTGCTGCAGTGGATGGCATTTCTGTGCATCTGGTTTGGCTTTCGTCCGCTGAACCCGCTGGCGTGGATGCTGGGCGGGTTGGTGCTGTTTCCGCTGGCCCAGGCCTCCGTCCATTGGATGGCGGGAGAAATGGGCCTGACCCGGGACTTCACGGGATGGGGTGGCTTCCAGGCAATGTTCTGGCTGCACGCGATCATCTCGTGCTGCCTGTGCATGGCTGCCTACGGGGTCTATTTCGTCCTGCGGCGGGTGCAGGGGCTCAGCGCCAACGTCATCGATGGGTGATGAGTGGATGGTTGATGGGGGCCGCCGAAGCGCAGCCGGAGCAGGTGCGCCGGGAGACTGCTGCGTGCACGGCGGCCAGAGAGCGATGCAGACAAGGGAGTGCTGCAGCGCGGTATCGGGCCGCGCCGCCATATTTCGCTGGCGCAAACCCCGGGCGGTTTCGATAATCGTGTGGCGGTGCCAGGCTTGGGTGCCGTCAAATCCAAAACCAACAGGGGTGTCTTCCATGCGTCTTCCACGATCCACCATCCGCAGGCCTGCGCGCCTGGCGCTTGTCACCGCCATGCTGGCCGCCTGCGGGCTGGCCGGCGCGGCCACCACCTGGTCGCCCGACCGCCCCACCGAGGTGCGCATCGGCAGCCTGGTGGTGGGGGACACCAAGTACGACAACGTCGTCATCACCGTGGGCAACGTGCTGGGGTTCAGCGCCACGGGGCCCAACCGCACCTACGACAGCTTCAATCCGGCCAATGGGCAGGTCACCATCGCCACGCTGACGGTGGGCAGCCAGTCGTTCTATGACGTGGTGGTGACGGTGGGCGGGCTGGTCAGCGTGGGCGGGGGTGGCCCGCTGCCGGCGCTGGTGCCCAACGACCCGCTGTTCAGCCGCCAGTGGCATCTCAAGAACACCGGCCAGAGCGGCGCCGGCGGCCCGGCCGCGCTGGCGGGCGAGGACCTCAACATCGGCAAGGCCTGGCAACTGGCCACCGGCACGGGCGTGCAGATCGCGGTGATCGACGATGGCCTGGACATCTTCCACGAAGACCTGCGCGTGGTGGCCGGCAAGAGCTGGGACTACCGCACCAATGCCTACGGCGACCCATCGTCATCCACCAGCTCGCACGGCACCAGCTGCGGCGGCCTGGCGGCGGCCATTGGCGACAACAACCTGGGCGTGACCGGCGTGGCCTTCAACGCCCGCTTGGTGGGCTACAACCTGCTGGCCGCCACCACGGGCGCCTTCGGTGCCGACGCGGTGACCAAGGACCTGGCCAGCAACCACATCTACACCAACAGCTACGGCGCGGCCGACAGCAACGGCCTGCTGGCCCCGGCCGACGAGCTGTGGCGCGACGCCATCCGCACCGGCATCAGCACCGGGCGCGGCGGCAAGGGCGCCGTCTATACCTGGGCCGCAGGCAACGGGGCGCCCGAGGACCGCTCGGACTACGACGGCCAGGCCAACTTCCAGGGCGTGCTGGCCATCGGCGCGCTCAACGACCAGGGCCAGCGCTCGTCGTACTCCGAGCCCGGCTCCAACCTGCTGGTCACGGCCTATGGCGGCGAGTTCTGCTCCACGCAGACGACCACCACCACCGACGTGTCGGGCGCAGGCGGCTACAACGACGGCAACAAGCCGCAGGACATCACCGGCAGCCCCAACTACACGCGCTGCATGAACGGCACCTCGGCCGCCACGCCACAGGCGGCCGGCGTGGCCGCGCTGCTGCTGGAGACCAACCCCGCGCTCACCTGGCGCGATGTGCGCGCCATCCTGGCCCGCACCGCGCGCAAGACCGACCCGGCCAACGCCGGCTGGGTGACCAACGGCGGCGGCCTGCACGTGAACCATGAGTACGGCTACGGCGCCATCGACGCGCTGGCCGCCGTGCGCGCAGCCCCGGGCTGGGCCCTGCTGCCCGCACAGAAAACCGCCACCCAGGCCGCCACGCTGGGCAGCCCCCTGGCCATTGCCGACAACGGCGCTGCCACCACCAGCAGCCTCACCCTGCAGGGCAGCGGCATCGGCAAGCTCGAATTCGTGGACCTGGCCATCACCTCCAACCACACCAACGTGGGCGACCTGGAGATCACGCTCACCAGCCCCGCGGGCACGCGCAGCACGGTATCGGTGGTGCGCGAGTGCAAGGACACAGCGGCCAACGCCGTCACCTGCGGCGCCGCGCTGGAAGGGGGCTTCACCTTCGGCATCGCACGCCTGATGGGTGAGGCCGCCGACGGCAACTGGACCCTGTCCGTGCGCGACGGCCGCACGGGCGAGACCGGCAGCGTCTCGGCCTGGAGCATCAAGGCCTATGGCTACTGAGTAGCCGCGCCGCCTGCTCCACCGCACACCACGCCATTTCACTGAATACCTGCTGAGGCCTCACACCATGAAGCTCCCCACTCTCTCCCTTCTGCGCCTTGCCGCAGTAGCCGTCGCTGCCGGTGCCATCGCCAGCGGCGCCCTGGCCGCCACCACGGCGCATTACTTCGACGGCGACACCCAGCGCAGCATCACGCTCGACACCAGCCTGGTCGCCGTCATCACCCCGATCCCCGAAGCGGGCAGCAATACCCAGGCGCGCAGCGTGGGCGAGGGCGCCAGCCCCGCACCCCTGGTGCAGCTGCAGCCCGCCAACCAGAGCGTGGCCAAGGGCGCCGGCACGCACACCTCACCCGTGTACCGCGAGGGCAACTCCCCCGCGGGCCGGCTGATGGCACTGCCCGGCGGCGTGGTCGTCAAGTTCAACACCGACTGGAGCGACGCCCAGGTGCGCGCGTGGGCCCAGGCCAAGGGCCTGGCGGTCACCCAGCGGCTGGGCACCACCAGCAACTGGTACCTGATCGCCACGGCCCCCGGCAGCGCTGCGCTGGAGCTGGCCAACAGCCTCAAGGCGGGCGGCGAAGTGCTGGCGGCCATGCCCAATTGGTGGAAGCAAACCGCAGCACGTTGAACCGCCCGCCAGGCCAGCCACGCCTCTCGCAAGGGGCGTGGCTGTGCCATGGTGCGCGCGGCCCTGCTGCCCGCGCCACGCATGCACGCACTATGTCCCACGTCCTTGAGCGCACGTTTTTCAACCTGTCCGTGGTCCGGGCCCCGCTGCAAGCGCTGATCGGCCAGTTCGCCAGCCTGCCGCCCCTGGTGGCTGCGCGCGCTGAAAGGGTGGCGCTGGCTTTTCCAGACCAGCCTTACACCGCAGCCCCTGGCGCCTTGCCGCTGCTGCTGTGGTCGCCTGCGTGCAGCCCGGGGCTCACGGCAGTCATGCCTCACGTCAGTTCGGGCGACTATTTTGTGTTGGAGTACGCATGCAAGCGATTCGGGCACGACGGTGCGGCAGTGCGCAGCAGCGCTGCGTCGGACGCAGAGCCCATCAACGAATTTGTCACCTACACCGGCAACCGCATGCAGCGCGCCGTGCGCGCGATGAAAGACTCGCCGCGCTGGGATTTTTATCAGCACGGCGACCCCTTGCCCTTCGAGTCGGTGGATGCCTACACCGCCCGCCGCGTGCGCGACCGGCTGCAACGCGAAGCCGTGCTGCGCTACCTGGAGGCCTGGGGCGCGCCGGTGCGGGATGCGGGGTTCTGGCGGAGCCAGGGGGAGGCGGTGACGCTGGTAAGGGGTGCCGTGCAGCCCACGCTCACCCCTTGAGGACGAACCGACTCATGGACATCCTGGTCAATTGCTTCGCTGCCTTTGCTGCCCTGTGCCACTGGCGTCTGGTGGTTTCGCTGGCGGCTGGTCTGCTGGCTGCCGTGGTGCTTGCCCAGTTGGTTCCCTGGTTCACCGGGGGGATGGGTCTTTGGTTGGTGCTTTTTGCATGCGGCGTCGGCATGTTGTGGGAAGGGGATGCCTCTGCAGGCGCTGCACCTGCCGCTTCTGCGGCCATTGGCGAAGCGCAGCCTCAGGGGATGCTCATCTCCACGCCTGTTGCGGCGCTGGGCCTGTGCCTGATCGGCATGGTCTGGGGCGGCCTGCTCGGCATGTGGATGGGCTCGCTCTGGGCGGGTGCTGCAGTCCTGGTTGCGGCATCGTTCGCTGTCGGGATGCTTTGGGCATGGGGATTGCGGCGCCCTGTGCCATGGGCTTACATGGCCTTTGCGGCCTGCGCATTGTTGTTCGGGGTTGGGCTACTGCGGGTGCTGGTGGAGATGACGGAGCGGGGGTGAAGCAAAGCGCGTTGCGTTCACTTGCGGCGGGGCAGCGCGGGGTTTGCCACAAGACAACGGGGCCATAAGGCCCCGTTGGTCATCGCAAGGGTTGTGCGCTGCTTACGGTTTGCTGGCGCGCCGCTTCTTCTCAAACGCCACGCACTCCTGCACCGACAGCAGGTCGTTGTTGTCCGCATCGGCCGCCTCGAAATAGGCCATGCGTGCCTCCACCACTTCCTTGAACGACAGCTTGCCGTCGCCATCCTTGTCGGCGGCGGCCAGGCGCTTGATGCGGCCCTTGCCCATGCGCGGCACCTGGGCCAGTTCGAGCAGTACGACGTGGCCGCTGGCATCGGGACCCAGGCTGTGCCAGCTCTGCACGATGTCCTGGTGGAACTCGTCGAGCGACACATTGCCATCGTGGTCCAGGTCGGCGGCGGTGCAGATGGCCTGCAGGCGGTCGCCAGGTGTGCGGCCGGGGCCCTTCTTGTGCGGGTGGGCTGCTGCTGCCGCAGGCTTGGCGGCAGGTGCGTCAGCGGCCGTCTGTGCGGTGGCTGCCGTCGCGAGCAGCAAGCTGCAGGAGGCTGCACAGAGCAGTGGGATGGCTCGGTTCAATATTGTCATGAGGTAGTCCTCTTGGCTGTTTCTGCTGGGATCGTGAATGTGCCGTTTTGGAGCGGCTGAAAAAACTCAGCGAAGCGGTTCTGGCTAGGCGCTGTGTCGCAGGCAGTACGAGTAGTACGACAAGACACAGCAACAACGCCAGAAGAGTTTTTTAAGGCGCTCCTACCACCACCAGCGTTGACTTGGGCTGCGGTTGCACTGCCACACCATGGCCGGCTGCCCTTGGCGAATCTGGCCGTCCACCACATCCAGGCACTTGCCGGACAGCTGGCTAACGATCTGCCCGCCGCGCGTCGTCCAGCTCTGGCTGGGGGCGCCCGAGCACGACCACAGCACCACCCGGGCACCGTCGCGCGGGTCGCCGCGCTCCACGTCCAGGCAAAAATCGCGCACGCGGATTTCGCCACCACGGCCTACGCGAAAGCGCTGCGAATCCGTGCCGTTGCAGGCAAACACCTGCAGCGCGTTGCCAGGGCGGAAATTGCCCTTGCTCACGTCCAGGCACAGGTTGCCATTGACGCGGATCTCGCCGCCCCGGCCGCCGCCGCCACCATTGCCGTAGTCCGGGTAGTCGGGCCGGCGGTCGTCGTCGTGCTTGTTGTGGTTGGCCAGCAGCGCAATGCCGGCAATGGCGGCCACGGCCGCGACGGCTGCGCCTGCGTTGTTGGAGCTGTTGTTGTTATTGCCCTGGGCATAGGTGCGCGTGATCTTGAAGCGCCCGCCGCAGCCGCCATTGGTCCACAGCTCGCGGTTGGTGAGGTCGTAGCCCCAGGTGCGGTTGAAGCGGCAGGCGCCCTGGGTCTGCTCGGCCAGGTCCACCTGGGTCACATCGTCTGCCAGGCGTGCCGAGGTGTAGCCGCCGTTGGAGCGCAGGTCCACAAACTGCTCCTGCGCCTGCGCGGCCTGGGTGGCCAGCATCAGCGGCACGCACAGCAGCCAGGCGTGCCGCAGACGGATCACGGGTTGTGTGTTCATAGGTCTTTTCCTCCTTGTTGCATCGGGTTACTGCTATCGTGCCGGTGCACCCAGGGCGCGCCAGCATCTCTTCGTCGGCATTATGTGGGTTTGGCGTGTCGCCGGCGCGCTTGGCTGGCAACTACGTGGTAACTATCATCGTGCCCTATAAGATCCTGAACAGGTTCTAAGGTACCACCCATGCTCGCTGTTGCTGCGGCCCTGATCTGGCTGACCGGCCTGGCCCATTCCATCCTGGGCGAGCGCTACATCCTCATCCGTCTGCTGCGGCGCGAGGACAGCCTGCCCAAGGTGCTGGGCAGCACGGCCTTCACGGCCGGCACGCTGCGCTTTGCCTGGCACCTGACCACGGTGGCCTGGTGGGCCCTGGCGTACCTGGTGTTCTTGCTGGTCGGCGGGCTGGTCCTGCCGGCGCGCGGGCAGGGGTGAATCCGCCCGCCATCGCGCCGCGCCGCGCGCCTCAGCCCTTGTCCGCCAGGGCCTTGAGGTAGGTGTCCGCAAAGTCCGTCTGCACCTCGATCCACAGGGGGCTATGGTCCGACATCTGCCAGGTGCGCCATTTCTGGTACAGCTTCTCGGGTGTCTTGGCGGCGGTGGCTCCCTTCTCCGGGTCCTTGGCAGGCATGTGGGCCTGGTAGACCGGCAGGTCCTCATCGCGGAACACGTCCTCGAAGATGTCCACGATACCGCCGCTGCGCACCTGAAAGCGCTCGTCCTTGACCCGCACCGCAATCTGGTCGTAGAAATGCATGCCCTTCTTGCGGACCTTGTCGCCGTCGATGGCCGCCGGTACTGCAAACCCGTGGCTCTTGAGTGCGGCCATGGTTTCGTGCTTGGGGCTCACCACATTGAAGTCGCCTAGCAGCACATAATTTTCCACGGCGCCCCGGCTGTCCTTTTCCTGCTTGCTGGCCTGGTCCTGCCGCTGCGCAAAGAACTTCGCCAGGCTCTGGATCTCGTCGATGCGCCGCTGCAACTGCGCGCCCGACTCCTTGCCGTAGTAGATATGCACCGTGCACAGGCTGAAGCGGAACCACCCGGACTGAAACGCCACCAGAAAGGGACTGCGGGCGAACTGCTGCTTGGCTTCGGTGTCGACGGTTTCCCCGTCCACCTTGACCGTCTTGGGTGACACGACCAGCTGCCCGTCGGGCAGCACGATTTCTCCGGCGATCTTGCGAAACCACACTTTTTCACGGTTGTAGAGAAACGCCATGCGCTCGCCATTGCCACCCGTGCCCTCGGTGGTGTCGGTCACGATGTAATCCCATTCGCGCCCCAGAATGCGAACCAGCTTCTCCAGCGGGCCCAGGTCGCGGTTCACCTCCTGCAGGGCCACCAGGTCAAAGCACGAGATGACTTCCGCCAGGTAGTAGAAGGTCTCGGCAAGCCGGGGGCCGAAGCCGAACTTGTTGGAGTCGAAATCCCGGATGTTCCAGGTCGCCAGCATCAGGTTGCTGTCGTTCCTGCGGCCCTTCAGTGGCGCCAGCCGCTGCCGCAGAGCGAGCAGCCGCTCGGCACAGCGCTTGCGCGCGTCCTCGTCTTCGATATCGCGGCGCAGGCCGGCGTACATGTTGGACATGGGAAGTTCTCCGTGGGTTGCAGGGCGACAGGATTGGCGCGCAGTATGCGGACGGATGTCTGCCCATGCAATCTTCAAATTGCCAAGCCGTTCTGCCCTGGTAGGAGATCGTCTTCGGCATCGCCACATCCTGGAACAAGGGCTCTCGCCTGCCCAGCTTGGTCACTTTTCTGTCCGTCAAACCCGCCGCGTGCTCGCCAGAGAGCAGGCTGATCCCTGCACCGTGACTTCCCCCTCGAACCTGGCGGTAGGCCCCCATGCCCCGGCCATTGCCGATTCCCCCATCAAGCCCTGCCATGTCCACCGGATGCGCACCGGGGCTTGCTGTGCCGCCTGCGCCAGTTCGGGGAAGGCGCGCGACAGCGAGATCGTTCCTTCGGCACTGGCTGAAGGCATGACCCTGACAGAGCCTGGGGGAGGTGCGTACCCCCATGCGACAGGCCCTTTCAGCGGCTGTGCATTTGCACCCTGGCTCTCTGCCGTGATGCGCAGGCTGCGCAACGCCGCCGCCCAGGGCGCCGTATCGCCCGACACCCAGACCGTGCGCTCGCTGCGGTTGCGCAGCCCGAACACCAGGTCGATACCGGTCGTGCTGGCCACGCAGCGGGTGTGCAGCTCCAGGATGTCCGCGGGCATATCGGCGGCGAGCGCAGCGGCGGCTGGCAGGGCAAGCGCCAACGCTGCGAGCAGGCGCCTTGCCTTGGATGGAATCGTGGAGCGTGCCATGGTCTGGTGTGGAATGCGGTGGTGTCGCATTGTGCCGCTGTCCGCGCGTGGCGAACCGGATGCACTACTCAGAACGTGTGCCGCACCCCCAGGTCCACGCCCGACGATGCCTGGTTGGCCGCCGTGGCGGCGCCGTTGAGCGCGGTGGTGGCCCCGCCGCTGTTGCGCACACGGGCATAGGTCGCGTACAGCGCCGTCCGCTTGGAGAGGCCGTGTACGTAGCCGAGCGACAGCTTCTTCGTCTGCGGCGTGCCGCTGGCCGTGGTCTGGTACTGGGACCACTGCGCCTTCACCTCCCCGGTGCCCACGCGGTACACGCCGCCCACCTGCACGCCGCGGCCCACCAGCCCACCCAGCGTCTCCACCCGGTCGCGGTAGATGCCCCCCATGGCCGTGAAGGGGCCGGCGTCGTAGCGTGCGCCCAGGTTGCTGGAGGTGATGTCCCCGGTGGTCGCGGTGCGCGCAAACCGGGTGCGCGCATGCGCGGCCGACAGGTTCAGTGGCCCCGCACGGTAGCCCAGGCGCACGCCACTGCCGGTGCCATCGTCCGCGGTGGGGCCGGCGTTGCCCGGGTTCTCGCCCCGGTAGTGCTGCAGCTCGCCGTACAGGCCGCCCAGGCCCGATGGCAGGAAGTACATGATGGCGTTGGACACCCGTGAGGACACCGGTCCGCCCAGCGAGCCCACATTGGTCTGCGATGAACCCACGCCGTTGTTGCCGAACGGGTCGAATTCGAAACGGTTGTAGTACTGCACAGCATAGTCGCGGCCCAGGCGGACTTCGCCCCAGGTGCCCGCCAGGCTCACGGTGGAGCGGCGCCCGAACACCAGGCCCCCGCCGCCGCTGGTGCCCGCCGCCTGGTTGCTGGTGTTGGTGGTGCCGAAGGTGCCGCTGTCCAGCGTCAGCCCGGCCTCCAGCCAGAAGCCGGCCGACAGCCCGCCACCCAGGTCCTCCGTGCCGCGCACGCCGATGCGTGACGAGGAGTTGCCGCCCGAGCCCAGTTGCGTGCGGTTGGCGGTGCTGCCCGCGCCGTACTGCAGGGCCGCATCGGCAATGCCGAACAGGGTGACGGAGGACTGGGCTGCCGCCAGGCTGCAGGTGGCCAGCAGTGCCAGCGGGGTGAGTGCGTGTTTCTTCTTCATGGGGGTCTCTGGGTGGTGGCAAAAAGAGCTACCGCAGGGCTGCGCCCGCCGGCCCTCCTTGCGAAAGCCCGGCGTGGGTGGCGCTGCGCGCCGCGCGGATTGCGGGGAACGGGAGGGGGCGAGGACCGTGGGGTCAGTCCATGGTGACGTTGGCCTTGCGGATCACCTCGGCCCAGCGCTGCGTCTCGAAGCGGACCAGGGCCGCATACTCGTCACTGGTGCCGGGCCGGGGCAGGGCACCCTGCACGGCCAGCAGGTCGGCCGTCGCCTTGTCCCGGGCGATGCGGTTGATCTCGGCCGATAGCTTGTCCACGATGGCCCGTGGGGTGGCGGCCGGGGCCAGCACGCCCGACCAGGAATCCACCACGAAATCGGGCACTCCCGCTTCGGCCATGGTGGGCACCCCGGGCAGCGAGGGCGAGCGCTCCGCCCCGGCGATGGCCAGCGCCCGGAGCTTGCCGCCCTGGATGTGTGGCAGCACCGTGGGCAGGTTCACAAACATCAGGTCGATCTGCCCGCCCAGCAGGTCGTTGTTGGCCGGACCGGCGCCCTTGTAGGGCACGTGCTCGAATTCGACATGGGTGCGCAGTTCGAACATCTCGCCGAGCAGGTGGTTCACGCCCCCCGTGCCCGACGAGCCCATGAAGAAGCGCTTGCCCGACTGGGCCTGCGCGATCAGTTCCTTGACGCTGCGCGCCGGCATCTTGTTGGACACCACCAGCACATTGGGCACCGTGGCAAACAGGGCCACCTGCGTGAAGGCCTTGTTGGGGTCATAAGGCAGGCGCTTGTAGAGCAGGGGGTGGAACGACTGGTGCGACGAAGCCGCCAGCAGCAGGGTGTGGCCATCGGGCGGCGCCTTGGCCACGAAGTCCGCGCCCAGGGTTCCGCCCGCGCCCGGCTTGTTCTCCACGATGACCTGCTGGCCCAGCGTGCGCGACAGCCGCTCGGCCAAGATGCGCGCCACGATGTCCACGGTGCCACCCGAGGCGAAGGGCACGACGAGCCGCACCGGACGCTCCGGGTAGGTGGCGGCTGCGGCTCCGCCGGCATGGCAGGCACCGGCCAGTGCGGCGCAGGCGATCAGCGCCTTGGCAAGGTTCTTCATCATCATGGTGTGGCCCCTTGAGGGTTGGCAACAGTGTGCGCCGAAACGCCCGCGAGCACCGCCAC
Organism: Acidovorax sp. LjRoot118; assembly: GCF_964253575.1. Lineage (NCBI taxonomy): Bacteria > Pseudomonadati > Pseudomonadota > Betaproteobacteria > Burkholderiales > Comamonadaceae > Acidovorax > Acidovorax sp. LjRoot118. Next base: position 3,066,996 of record NZ_CAXURB020000001.1, on the reverse strand, counting down.
GTCATGCGCCAGCCGGCGGCGCACCGCGGCCAGGCGCTCGCGCACCGCGCCAGCCTCGGCCACGATGGCATCGAGGTGGCGCGACTGCGCCGCCGTGGCCTGGGCCACCTCCGCTGCTGCGGGGCCGCCGTTGCGCCGTGCATGGACGCTCTCGATGGGGTCCAGGTACTTGCGCAGCTTCTCTTCGCTCCAGCCCAGCGTAACCCCGATCACATCGACGGCGGCACGGTCCAGCATGGCGGGCGTGAGTTCGTCGGCACGCTGGCCCGCATCCAGTGCGATGCGCACCAGGCCGCCCACCACGTGGTGGGCGTCGCGGAACGACAGACCGCCTTCCGCCACCAGGCCATCGGCCAGGTCGGTCGCCACCGAGAAGTCCGAGCGCACCCGTTCGAGCATGGTGCGGGTGCGCGGCTCCACGCTGTCGATGACCAGCCCGAACAGCGCGAGCGAGCGCAGCGTCTCCTCGGTGCATTCCCAGAAGCTGCGCATGCTCTCGCGGCTGCTGTCGCCAGCGTGGCTGAAATTCGTGCCCTTCACCGCCACCAGAGAGGCCGTGAGCAGTCCGATGATGTGGCTGCTCTTGCCGCGCAGGTACTCCAGCACCACCGGATTTTTCTTCTGCGGCATGATGCTGGAGGTGCTGGCCACGCGGTCGGGAAAGGCCACCAGGCCGAACTCGGGCGTGGACCAGATGTGCAGGTCCTGTGCCACGCGGCCCCAGGTCAGCGCGACGATGGCCATGGCGGACATGGCCTCCCACGCAAAGTCCCGCGATGCCACGGCGTCGAGCGTGTTGGGCAGCACCGCACCAAAGCCCAGCGCCGCGGCCGTCATCTCGCGGTCGATGGGAAAGCGCGTGCCCGCCAGTGCGCCGGCCCCCAGGGGCGAGGCGTCGATGCGTTCCAGCGCGCCCTGCAGGCGCTCCATGTCGCGCCCCAGCGCCTGTGCCACCCCGCTGAGGTAAAAGCCGAAGGTGATGGGCTGCGCCGGCTGCAGGTGGGTGTAGCCAGGCATCACGGCGTCCGCGCATTCAACGGCCCGGCGCAGCGCGCTGCGGCGCACGCGGCCCAGGGCCTCGATCACGTCCAGCACCACGGTACGGGCCCGCATGCGGTCCATCGTCACCGCCAGGTCGTTGCGGCTGCGCGCGGTGTGCAGCCGCCCGCCCACGTCGCGGCCGGTGATCTCCATGAGCCGGGCCTCGTAGTTGAAGTAGGGGTCTTCCTTGGCGGGGTCGAGTTCCACCGCCGCGGGGCCCTCATCCTCCATCTGCAGCAACCCCCGGGCCAGCGCACTGGCCACCTCGGGTGCAATGATGCCGGTCTTGTGCAGCATCAGCAGATGCGCCTGGTTCACCTCGCCGAGGCTGGGGAACACGCGCTCGAAGTCGCGTGCAAGGCGCGGGCCGTAGATGTGCTCGCAGATTTCGGGGGCAAGCGGCTCCTTGAGCCGGCGGCTGATTTTTGATTCCATACATCCGTCCTGGTTGGGGTGGACGAAGTATCAAAAGCCACGCCGATGCTGGCAAATGACAGTTTTTCCCCTGCGCATACCAAATTGATATGCCCGGCCGCCGTGCGCAGCGTATGCTGCGCGGCGCACCCACCTCCACCATTGCCATGAACTTCAAGCAGCTCGAAACCTTCCGTGCCGTCATGCTCACGGGCTCCATGACCGTGGCGGCGCAGCAGCTGCACACCTCGCAGCCCAACGTCAGCCGCATCATCGGCAAGCTGGAGGCCGAGGTGGGCTTCGAGTTGTTCGACAGAACGCCCGGGCGGGTCGTCCCGACCAAGGCGGCGGAGGCGCTGTTCAAGGACGTGGAGCGCGCCTTCATCGGCCTCGACAGCGTGTCCGAATCCGCACGGGCGATCCGCGATCTGGGCGCCGGCACCTTGCGCGTGGCGGCGGCGGCATCGATATCGATGAGCGTGCTGCCGCTGGCCATCCGCCTGTTCAGCGAGCGCTACCCGCGCGTGCGCATCGTCGTGGCCACCAGCGAGTCGTCGATCATCGCCAACTGGATCGCCACGCAGAACTGCGATGTGGGCTTTGTCAGCTACGTACCCGACAAGCCGGGCGTGAAGGCCTCGGTCATCCACACCGAGAGCGCGGTCTGCGTCATGCCCTCGGGCCACCGGCTGGCGCGCAAGCGCTTCGTGCAGCCGCAGGATTTGAACGCAGAGCGCTTCATCTCACTGCCCAGCGGCAGCGCCTCGCGCCGCGCCGTGGACGCGGCCTTTGTGGACGACGGCCGCACCATGGTGCTGGAGACCTCGCACGCGGCCACCATCTGCCGCATGGCCAGCGAGGGCCTGGGCGTGGGGCTGGTCAACCCCATCGTCGTGCGCACCATGCGCCTGCCCGGCGTGGTGGCGGTCGCCTTCCGGCCGGATATCCCGTTTCGCAGCTACATGCTGCGCCCCCAGCTCGCTGCGCGCGACACGCACGCCGGCCATTTCGCGTCGTGCATGCGCTCGTCTTTCCAGGCCACGGCAACGACCAGCCGCCGAGGCTGATGCCGGTACTGGCCTTCTCAGATGCTTGCCGCCCACCCCGTCAGCGTCTCCCGCTCCCCAGTAGTCCACTGAAACCGAGAAATCGGCTGTGCGCCGGGGTGGCAGCGGGATGCAGCGCAAGGCGCGGGCTTTGCCTAGGCTGGCCGCCTTGGCAAAGCCCGCAACGCCGCGATGCGCCCGCTGCCTGGATTGCGGCCCTGCCAGACCCTCACGCACAGCCGATTTCTCGGTTTCAGTGGACCATGTGCGTTTTTCTCACGCATGCAGATCGCAAATCTCGTTTGTCCGCATGGGGGGCGGCAGGGACCATAGGGCCCTTAACCAACCAGGGGGAGGGCACCATGCCGAAAACGACCAGCACCACTAAAACCTGCACCACCCGCGCCGCTGACGGCAGCGCAGGCGATGTCGACTACGGCGCCATGGGCAGCACTTATTCGTCGTACCGCCAGCCCGATCCGCGCATTGCAGCGTTGATCGAGCAGGCCCTGGGCGACGCGGCCACCACCGTGCTCAATGTGGGCGCAGGGGCCGGATCGTACGAACCCACAGGTCGCAGGGTGACGGCGCTCGAGCCCTCGCAGTCCATGCGCGACCAGCGGCCAGCGCACCTGCCGCGCGCCGTCGATGGTGTGGCCGAGCAACTGCCGTTTGCCGATGGCGCATTCGACGCGAGCATGGCCACCTTCTCCATCCACCAGTGGAGCGACGTGGAGGCTGGCCTGCGCGAGATGCGGCGGGTGACGCGCGGGCCGGTGGTGATCCTCACCTGCGACCCGGGCGCGGTGCAGGACTTCTGGCTGGTCGACTATGCACCCGAGGTGCTGGCCACCGAGGCGCGGCGCTATCCAGCCATGGACCGGATTGCGACGGCGCTCGGTGGGCGGGTGGAGGTGTTGCCGGTGCCGATTCCCTGGGATTGCAGGGATGGGTTCAACGAGGCGTATTACGGGCGGCCGGAGATGCTGTTGGTGCCGGCTGCGCGGACGGCTTGTTCGGCATGGGGTTTCGTGTCGGCCGAGTCGGCTGCGGCGAGTGTGGCGGCGTTGCGTGCTGATCTGGTCAGTGGTGTCTGGGATCCGCGGTATGGGGCCTTGCGCAGGCAGGCGGTTTATGAAGGGTCGCTTCGGTTGGTAGTGGCCCGTTGAGTTTTTGCTGCCTTTGCTGGCGGCATGCTCGTGCTCAAGGGCGGAGGCCGGGGTGTGCGCCCTGCGGCGCAGTAACTTTCTCTTGAGTCTGAGAAAGTCACCAAAGAGAAGATGACCCCCAGTCTGCGTCCCCCCATCGCCCGGTGGGCGATGGGGCAACCTGCGATGCTCGGATCTGGGGTGGGCGTCGCTGAACTCGCTGCGTTCTACGAACTCCGCTCAAACAGCTGCGGCAAGCCAGATCACGAAGCGTGTGTGTCCTTCGGCACACACGCCCACCCCAGCTCCTGCGCTTCTCGGCGCAGCCAGCAGAGGTGGGGCGCGGGTACCACACGGCTGCTGCTGCGCAGCTGCGCCTGGGGTCGGTGACGCGCGCAGTGCGCGCTGCCGACTGTTGGGCGCGATCTCCCTGCCCAGGCCAAGCGCAGCGAGGCAGTTGGGGCCGAGCGAAGCAATGGCCCGAGTGGAGCCCGCACCCACCCCCTTCTGACCGTGCCGAGAAGCGCAGGGCCTGGGGTGAGCGCGTGCCGAAGGACACGCGCATCGTCATCTGACTCGCCGAAGCTGTTTGACCGGAGCTGCCTCGCAGAGGCAGCGCAGGGAGTTCTTCGGCGTCACCCCAGGACCGAGCATCGCAGGCTGCCCCACTCGCCCGCAAGGGCGAGTGGGGACACGGGCAGCGGGGTCGCCTTCTCTTTGGTGACTTTCTCTTGGAGGGTGTAGAAGAAATAAATTATAATAGCGCTGCATTGACCAAGCAGGAGCAGCGCAATGGCAAAGACAGGCCGACCACCCGTGATCCCCCCTGGCGAGTACGCCACCTTGCGCGAGGTGGTCCGAGACAATCCGCAGGCGACGCTGCCCGAGTTGGCGCTGGCCTGGGCCGATCACATGGGCCGCAGCGCCCCTAGCACGGTGACTCTGCGCGCAGCACTGAAGGCTGCCGGCCTGCAGCGAGCGCGGCCCAAGTCGCAGCTGTCCCGCTCGCAGCCTGGTCAGCCTGGCACGCGCTACGGCTACACCGCCCGGCATCGGCCCGCCAGTCAATCCGGCAACGCCATTGCCGGTGCCCTGACCGATGCCGAATGGGCGCTGGCGCAGGACCTGTTCGAGCCCCAACCGGGCTCGCGTGGCAGACCGGCCACCTACTCGCGGCGTAGCGTTGTCGATGCCTGCTGCTATGTGCTGCGCACCGGCTCGTCCTGGCGCAACCTGCCGGTGCAGATCTATCCGCCCTGGCAGTCCGTGCAGAAGGCCTTCGTCAACTGGGCCCGCCAAGGCAAGTTCGAAGCGCTGCACGAGCGTCTGCGCCAGCAATGGCGCCAACGCCTGGAGCGCGCTGCGCAGCCCAGCGAGGCCATCATCGACTCGCAGTCCAACCGGGGCAGCCCTCAGGGTGGTACCTTGGGCTTCGATGCAGGCAAGAAGGTGCAAGGGCGCAAGCGCCATCTGGTCGTGGACACACTGGGCCTGCTGCTTGCGGTTGTGATCACCAGTGCAGCCGTGCAGGACCGCGACGCGGCCGCGCAAGCGGTAGCACAGGCGTGCAAGCGCACGGATGGCTCGTTCAAGACGTTGTGGGCCGACAGCGCGTACGCTGGGCAATGCGCCCAGCAGATCGAGAAGGCGCACCACGTACAGGTGCGCATCGTGCGCCACAGTGCCCGCCACCGCTGGGACGATGCCCAGCAGCCGCTGTGGAGCGACGAGCAGCCCGCCCCCATCGCCAAGAAGCGCTGGGTGGTGGAGCGCACCCATGCATGGCTGGAGCGCAACCGCAGGCTTGTGATGCACCACGACCGCAAGCCGTTCTATGCGGCTGCGTGGGTGTGGCTTGCGCAGGCCCGGATGTTGTTGGGGCGGTTGCAATAGATTTCTTCTACACCCTCTTGGCGACGCAAGAGAAAGCTACTGCGCCGCCGGGCGCACACCCCGGCCCCCGCCTTCAACCAAAGCACACAGCCACCATCGACGACAAGCGACTGCGGCACCATCCACCAAGCCCACCCCAATCAATCGTTGGCCCTGAACCCCGTAGCCTTCACCAACCCCGCCCACCGCGCCGTTTCCGCAGCGATCGTGCGGGCGAATGCATCACCGTGCTCGGCGGGCACATCAAAGCCCTGCGCATCGAGTTTGCTGCGGTAGTCCGGCGCCGACTGCGCCTTGACAGTCGCGGCCTCGATGGCGTCCAGCACCGGCTTGGGCACGGCGCTGGTGGCCAGCAGGCCGAACCAGATGGTGGTGTTCAGGTCCTTGTAGCCCAGCTCGGCCAGCGTGGGCACCTGGGGCAGGTGGCGTGAGCGCTCGGGGCTGGTCACGGCCAGCGCGTTGAGCTTGCCGGCCTGCACCTGGGGCAACGCGGTCTGCATCTGCGCAAAGCCCAGCGGCACCTGGCCGCCCACCAGGTCCACCACCTGCGGGGCCGAGCCCTTGTACGGAATGTGCGCCATGTCGGTCTTGAAACGCTCGTTCATCTGAAAGCCCAAAAAGTGCGAGGGCGTTCCCGGGCTGTACGAGCCGTACGACACCTTGCCCGGGTTGGCCGCCGTCCACTTCACCAGGTCGGCAAAGCTGCGCGCCGGCACCGAGGGGTGGGCCACCAGCACCAGCGGCGCCTCCACCCCCTTGGCGATGGGGCGAAAGTCCGCCGGCTTCCAGCGCAGGCTGGCGTAGGCACTGGGGTTGATGGTCACCATGGCCTGCGTGCCGATCCACAGCGTGTGCCCGTCGGGCGCGGCCTTCTGCACATACTCGGCACTGATGTTGCCGTTGGCGCCGGGCTTGTAGTCCACGATGAAGGTGCCGCCCGTCACCTTGCCCAGCTCGTGGGCCAGTGCGCGTGCATAGGCGTCGATGGCGCCGCCCGGCGGCGTGCCCACGACCAGGGTCACGGGGCGGCTGGGCCAGGCGGGTTTGGCCGTGTCCTGCGCATGGGCGGGTGCAGCCAGTTGCAAGGCAAGCAGCGACGCTGCTGCCAGGGCAGCAGGGCGCAGTGCACTGTGCCGGGTGCCACGCTGCAGGCATGGATGGGTGAGGGTCATGGTCTTGTCTCCTTGGGTATTGTTCTGAGGGCTGTCTCGGTTTTTTTGTCTGTCTGCCTGTGCGCCTGCCTATCTATCTCTGCGGCATGTCCTTGGCCGAATAGCCCAGGCTCACGGTGGCATCGGCCGGTATCTCGGGCATGGAGGCATTCCACGCCATCCAGTCGTCGCGCATCTGCGCAAAGCGCGCGGGCTCGTGCCGGGCCAGGTTGGCGCGCTCGCGCGCATCGTTCTCCAGGTGGAACAGGTACTCGTGTTCGTCCACCTTCAGGTACTTCCACGGCCCCCGGCGCAGGGCGCGCTGGGTGCGGTGGTTCATGCGCCAGTACAGCGGCCGCTCGAAGGTGTCCGCCGGGTCGCGCAGGATGCGGGCCAGCGACACGCCGTCCAGCGGGTACTGCGGGTGCGGCACGCCACCGCCCAGCTCCAGCAGGGTGGCAGACCAGTCCATGCCCATGCACTGCTGCGCGCTGGTGCCGCCTGGTGCGATCACGGCCGGCCAGTGGGCGATCCACGGCACGCGGATGCCGCCCTCGGTCAGGTCCATCTTGCCGCCCACCAGCGGCCAGTTGTCCGAAAAGCGCTCGCCCCCGTTGTCGCTGGTGAAGACGATGAGCGTGTTCTCCAACAGGCCCTCGGTGCGCAGCGTGGCCACCAGCCGGCCAATGCCCTCGTCCATGTGGTGGATCATGCGGCGGTAGGTCTCCACATTGCCGCCGTGCAGGTGGAACAGGTTGTCCTTGACCTGCGCCGCCAGGGCCGCGTCGTCGCGGGTTTCCCATGGCCAGTGGGGCGCCGTGTAGTGCAGGCTCAGCAGGAAGGGCTTGCCCGCCCGCGCGCCCTCGGCCATGCGGCCCACATGGCCAACGGCCCGGTCCGACAGCAGGTCCGTGAGGTAGCCGGGCTCGTGGTGCTCCTCCTCGCCCAGGTACATGTCATGGTCGCCCCGCCCGGCGCAGTGGCTGAAATAGTCCACACCGCCGGCCATCACGCCATAGAACTCGTCATAGCCCGAGCGCAGCGGGCCAAAGCTCGGCGGGTAGCCCAGGTGCCATTTGCCGATGAGGGCTGTCGCATAGCCCGCCTCGCGCAGCAGCGAGGGCAGGGTGGGCAGCTCGGGCGGCAGGCCCAGCACGGTGCTGCCCTTGCTGCGGCTGTTGATGGGCTCCTCCATGCCGGCGCGCACACGGTACTGGTAGCGCATGGTGGCCAGGGCCACGCGCGTGGGCGAGCACACGGGCGAGTTGGCGTAGCCCTGCGTCAGGCGCAGCCCGCCCGCAGCCAGGGCGTCGATGTGGGGCGACACCGGGCCAAACTGCGCCTGGCGCCCGCCATAGCAGCCCAGGTCGGCAAAGCCCAGGTCGTCGGCCACGATGTAGATGATGTTGGGTTGCATGCCCCTGACGTTAGCGGCAGCTCCATTCTTTGTAAAATTGAAATTTGGGTGTTTCAACTTAAATAAATCTATGGATCCCCGGCATCTGCTGCAACTGTCCGCCATCCTGGAATGCGGCTCCATCAGCAAGGCCAGCCAGGTGCTGCACCTGACGCAGCCCACGCTCACGCACAACATGCAGGCTCTGGAGTCGCGCGCGGGCGGCCAGCTGTTCGAGCGCAGCCGCTTCGGCGTGCGCAGCACCGCGCTGGGTGAGGTGCTGGCGCGCGAAGGCCGGGCCATCGCGCGCAGCGTGCGCGATGCCGAGGAGGCCTGCGCCCGCCACCGCGGCGGGTTTCGCAACACCATCCGGCTGGGCACGGGGCCGCTGGTGGGGGCCGCGCTGGTGCCAGGCCTGGTGGCCGGGCTGGCCGCCGTGGCCCCGGGCCGCGCCTTCTCGGTGCAGAGCGACCGCCCGCACCTGCTGGTGGACCAGTTGGTGGACGGCCGGCACGAGCTGGTGATCGCCCCCTCGTGGCTGGACAAGCCGCCCGCGGGCATCGAGCGCTTCTTGCTGGTGCACGATACGGTGGGCGTCTTCTGCGGCCAGGCGCACCCGCTGGCGCGCATGGGCGTTCTGGCCGCGGGCGGCGATGTGGACTGGCTGGGCATGGGCACGGCGTCCCCGTTCGATGCGCCCGTGCGCGACATGCTGCGCCAGGCAGGGGTCGAAGCCCGCCATACCGAGGTCACCGTGATGGGCGATGCTCACATGGTGCTGGAGATCCTCTCCAAGGGACGCCACCTGTCGGTGCTGCCGCGCTATCCGCTGGGATTTTTGGCGCCTTTCTACGGCCTGGTCGAACTGGCCCTGCCGGTCGCGGTGGTGCCGCCCCCGCGCGACATCTACCTGTGGTGCCGCAGCGCGTTGCTGGAAGACGCCTCCATGGTGTTGGTCAAGGACTTCATCCTGGCGCAGGCGAGCGGGCGTTCATGAAGGATCATCGCTTCGGGTGATGGTTGGCGTGGTCTCTCGTTGTCTGTTTGGGTTGCGTGCCTGGGTTGAGGGCGGAGGCCGGGATGTGCGCCCGGCGGCGCAGTAACTTTCTCTTGCGTCGCCAAGAGAAAGTCACCAAAGAGAAGGCGACCCCCAGTCTGCGTCCCCCGTACGCCCTGTCGGGCGAACGGGGGCAACCTGCGATGCTCGGACCTGGGGTGGTGCCGCAGAACTCGCTGCGTTCTTCGAACTCCGCTCAAACAGCTGCGGCAAGCCAGATCACGAAGTGCGTGTGTCCTTCGGCACACGCACCCACCCCAGGCCCTGCGCTTCTCGGCGCAGCCAGCAGGGGTGGGGAGCGGGTACCGCACGGCTGCTGCTGCGCAGCTGCGCCGGGTGTCGGTTGCGCGCTGCGCGCTGCCGACGGGCGGCGCAGCCGCCCTGGCGAGCCGAGCGCAGCGAAGGACCGCAGGCCGAGCGAAGCAATGGCCCGAGTGGAGCCCGCTCCCACCCCCTTCTGACCGTGCCGAGAAGCGCAGGGCCTGGGGTGAGCGCGTGCCGAAGGACACGCGCATCGTCATCTGGCTCGCCGAAGCTGTTTGACCGGAGCTGCCTCGCAGAGGCAGCGCAGGGAGTTCTTCGGCGTCACCCCAGGACCGAGCATCGCAGGCTGCCCCACTCGCCCACCGGGCGGGTGGGGACACGGGCAGCAGGGTCGCCTTCTCTTTGGTGACTTTCTCTTGGCGACGCAAGAGAAAGTTACTGCGCCGCCGGGCGCACACCCCGGCCCCCGCCCTCGCCCAAAGCACACAGCAACCATCGCCCAAGGACCAGTACCAGGACCACTGGACCTGCACCCCCCACCTGTGGCAGACTGCCCGACCCAGCTCCATCACAGCCCCTTCGGGAGACCAGCATGATGATGACCCCTCCGAGCACAGCGGCAACGCCAACGGCACCAGCCCTTCGCGAAATCCTCATGGTCACGACCACGGTCGCCACCGAAGCCGAAGCCAAACGCCTCGCCCACGCGGTGCTGCACGCCCGCCTGGCCGCCTGCGTGCAGGTGGAACCCATCACCGCCTACTTCCACTGGGAAGGCGCCCTGGAAGAATGCCGCGAACTTCGCGTGGCCTGCAAGACCGCCGCCAGCGCCATGCCCGCGCTGATGGCCCTGCTGCGCAAACAGCACCCCTACACACTGCCCCAGTTGGTGGTGCAGCCGGTGCAGGCCTCGGCCGAATACGGCTGCTGGGTCGATGAGCAACTGATACAGCAACAGCAGCAACAGCCCGCCCGCCAGCCTGCGATGGCAATGGCCTGAGTCAAGGGCGGCGCGCGCACCGCCGCAAGCGCGTGCAGCGTTGCACTCTTGGCGCGGGCAGGGAGGTCTAACCGCCCTGCAACGTTGTTTCTAGTGCAATTGAATGAGGTACAAGCGGGCCGCACCTCGTCATAATCCGCCGCGTGGCTCCATTCAGTAATTCCTCCACGGGCGTCCTTGAGGCGCCTGCGCCCCCTGCTGGCCATGGCCAGGGGGAGGGCCACCGCATCCGCGTGGGCGTGGTGGAAGACGAGCCCGAAGAACGCGAAGCCTTTGCCGAACACATCACGGCCCAGCCCGACATGGAGCTGGTGCTGGTGGCCACCAACCGCGCCGAGGCGCTCGCGCTGCTGCCCCTGCACGCGGTGGACGTGCTGCTGGTGGACCTGGGCCTGCCCGATGGCTCGGGCCTGGACGTGATCGTCGCCGCGCGTGCCCGGTGGCCGGACTGCAACGTGCTGGTCAGCACCATCTTCGGCGACGAGGCGCATGTGCTGCCCTCCATCGAGGCGGGTGCCACGGGCTACCTGCTCAAGGACAGCAGTGCGCCAGGCCTGGTCGACGAGATCCGCAGCGTGCATGCCGGGGGCAGCCCCATCAGCCCCATGGTGGCGCGCAAGATCCTGGCGCGGGCGATGGTGCTGCCGCTGCCGCCCTCGCTGGCGGCACAGGCGGCCCCGGCGGCCGATGCCAAGGCGGGCGCGCAGGCACTGGGCGAGCCCCGCCTGCCATCGCATGAGGTGGCCCTGTCGGTGCGCGAGCGCGCCGTGCTGCAGCTGGTGAGCAAGGGCTTCAACACCGAAGAGGCGGCCGCCACGCTCGGTGTCTCCACCTCCACCGTGCGCACCTTCGTGCGGCGCATCTACGCCAAGCTGCAGGTCCGCTCGCGGGCCGGCGCCATCGACGTTGCGCGCCGCCATGGCCTTCTGGCCGACTGACACACGGATGCGCCGGCCGTCCTCTCGCCGGCATTCGCCTTCACCCTCCCTGCGCTGGCTGGTGCTGCTGTGGCTGGCTTCGGCCGCACTCGTGGCCATGGCGGTGGCGGGCGCGCAGGCACAACAGCCGGCCACCCAAGAGGGCGCTGGCGCCAGCCACCTCAGGCAGGCAGGCTTCTGGCCCGAGCCTGCGGGTGCCGGCTGGCAGGCCCCCGCCGCGCCGCCGCCCGAGGTGCTCCACGGCAGCGTGCCCTGGGAGGACGTGGCCTTGCCCCACAGCCGCCCGCGCAGCATGGCCGAATCGAGCGACACGGCAACCGCGCTGCCCCAGGTGGTGTGGTACCGGCTGCAGGTGCCTGCCGGCGCTGCGCCGGCCGACGGCACCTTCCTGTACCTGCCGCGCTGGCAGACCATCGGCGGCATCGCCGTGTATGCCGATGGCCAGCTGGTACACCGCTCGCGCGGCAGCCGGGTGTGGAACAGTTTCAACCGGCCCCTGTGGGTGCCGCTGGCCGACGCGCAGGGGGCGCCCGCACCGGCCACGGTGCTGGTGCGCATGGCCAGCCAGCAGGGAGTGGGTGGGGCCATTTCCACCGCCTGGGTGGGCGGCGAGGGCGAGCTGCTGTGGCGCTACCAGGTGCGCAGCTGGCTGCAGGCCGACTTCACCGCCATGGCGGCGGGCGCCTTCGTGGTCATCGGCATCTTTGCCTTTGCCGTGTGGTGCGTGCGCCGCAGCGAGGTGATGTACGTGCTGTTCTTCGCCACGTCGGTAGCCAACGCGCTGCGCATGGTGCAGTTCACCATGGGCGACGTGCCGCTGCCGATTTCCGACGACTGGTTCGGCTGGCTCACGGCCAATTCCCTGGGCTGGTCGCTGGTGTGCGTGTTCCTGTTCACCGTGCGGGTGCATGGGCTGCGCATGCCGCGGGTGGAGCGCACCATCATCGCCCTCGTCACCGCCGTTTCGGTGGTCACGCTGCCGTGGCTGCCGCTCAAGGTGGAGACCGTGCTGCCCGCCATCTACCTGTGCATCGTCGGCGTCACGCTGATCGTGGCGGCCTCGGGCATGTGGGCGTCGTGGGTCAACCGCTCGCCCTGGGCCATGGTGCTCAGCCTGTGGGTCTCGCTCACGGTGCCCGCATCCATCTACGACACGCTGATGGCCAGCTACCGCGTGTCCATCGAAGGGCTGTACCTGGGCCCCTACGCCTCCATCGGCGTGTTCGCGATCTTCCTGGTCATCGTGTTCCTGCGCTACACCGGCGCGCTGCGCGAGGTCGAGACGCTGAACGCGGGGCTGGAAAGCCGCCTGGCCGAGCGCGAGGCCCAACTGGCCGCCACCTACGCGCAAGTGAACCAGCTGGAGCGCCAGCGCGCACTGGATGCCGAGCGCCAGCGCATGATGCAGGACATGCACGATGGCATCGGCTCGTCGCTGATCAGCGCGCTGCGCATGGCCGAAGGCGGGCGCCTGCACGAGGGCGACATGGCGCGCGTGCTCAAGGAGTGCATCGATGACCTCAAGCTCTCCATCGATTCGCTGGACCACAGCGGCGCCGACCTGCTCAGCCTGCTGGCCGCGCTGCGCTTTCGGCTGGGGCCGCGCCTGCAGGCCGCAGGCCTCACGCTGCGCTGGGGTGTGCAGGATGTGCCCGCGCTGGAATGGCTCGACCCCAAGAGCGCCCTGCACGTGCTGCGCATCCTGCAGGAGGTGCTGACCAACATCATCAAGCACAGCGGTGCGCAGTCCATCGGCATCTCCACCACCTCGGACGCCACGGGCGTGCAGGTGCTGGTGCGTGACGATGGCCAGCCCTTCAGCTCACCGTCCGCCACCCCGCCGCCGGGCAGTACCGTACCGGGCCGGGGCAAAGGGCTGGGCAACGTGCGCTCGCGCGTGCAGGCCATCGGTGCGCAGTGCACATGGACTGCCGGCAGCGGTGCGCAGGACGGGGCTGGCGCAGGCAATGTCTTTTGCCTGTCGCTGCCCCTGCAGCAGCCTTCTCGCCAGGTGCCTGGCCCCGCGTAGTCCCGCAGCCCAAAGCCGCACTCCGCTTGCGGATCCACACCGCAGCGGCGGTGCCTGCGGAGCCCCCAAAAAAAGCGGCAAATGTCATCTAGTTGGGGGACATACAAGCGCGTGCGAAAGGCCTAGCATCGCGGCTGCATTACCCAATAGCTCTTATTTCTATAGCTGCGTAAAAAGGCGTGGCGGGCGATGCGCTGCCTGTTCAATTTCAATTGGGGATATTCGCCATGACACACCACCGTTCAATTGCCGCCGCCGCCGGCACCACCTTCACCGCCCGCCGCACCGTCGCCGCCATGGGCTGCATGCTGCTGCTCACCGCCGGTGCAACGGCCCACGCCGCCGTGTGCCGCGTCAGCAGCACCGGCACCGACGCCGGCGACGGCCGCACCTGGGCCGCAGCCACCTTGCTGCAGTCGGCCCTGGCTAAGCCCGCGTGCAGCGAAATCTGGATCCAGCAGGGCACCTACAAGCCCACCGAGGGCGCAGACCGCTCCATCGCATTCGCCATCAACCGCCCCGTCAAGCTCTATGGCGGCTTTGCCGGCACCGAGACCGCGCTGGCCCAGCGTAGCGCCGACAGCCGCCTCACCGTGCTTTCGGGCGACATCGGCACGCCGGTGGTCAGCGCCGACAACAGCCACCATGTGGTGGTCATCGGCGGCCTGGGCGCAGGCGCCAGGGCTGCATCGGTGGCCAGCATCTACCAGCCCGCCGACACGGTGATCGACGGCCTGAGCATCGTGCACGGCCGGGCCGACGGCGCCAGCCACGCCAGCGGCGGCGGCCTGTACTGCAATGGCGCGGGCCAGGGCAGCGTGTGCAGCCCCAGCATCGCCAACGTCAGCTTCCGCGGCAACTGGGCGCGCGACGACGGCGGCGCTGTCTACTCGCTCGGCGCGGCCGGCGGTGCCAGCAGCCCCGGCATCTCGCAGTCCACCTTCATCGGCAACGCGGTGGACGGCTACGGCGGTGCCATCGCCAGCGTGGGCCAGGGCGGCACCAGCAGCCCCGCCATCGCACAGTCCACCTTCATCGGCAACGCGTCGGGCCGCTACGGCGGCGCCATCGCCAGCCACGGCAACGCCGGCACCAGCAGCCCGCGCATCACGCAGTCCACCTTCAGCAGCAACTGGGCCGGCGACTTCGGCGGTGCCCTGGCCAGCGTGTCCAGCGGCAGCAGCGGTGTGAGCCGCCCCTTGCTCAGCCAGTCCACGCTGATCGGCAATGCGTCCGACGGCTACGGCGGCGCGCTGTCCTCGCTCAACTTCGCGGGCGGCGGCAGCCAGGTCGAAGTGGTGTCCTCGGTCATCTGGGGCAACACCTCCGTGCATGGCGTGCAACTGGACACCACCTACAGCGGCAAGACCAGCGTGCAGGCCAGCATCCTGCAAGGCGGCTGCGCGGCCGGCCCCGACTGCGTGGGCGTGATCAACGCCGACCCCACGCCCGGCAGCACCCTGGCCGGATACGGCAACAGCGGTGGCAACGGCAACCAGGCCCTGCTTCTGCTGCGGCGCGCGCAGGCTTCTCTGCCTTGAAGCCAGTCTCTGCGGGTCCGGTTACGGTGTCACCAGCAGGCCCTCGGCCACGCGTGAAGCCTGTGCCCGGGCCCTCAAAAAAACCGCATTTGTCATCTAATTAGACGACATACAAAACGGATTGAAGGGCCTAGCATGCCTGCTGTATTGCATCGCACGCGCTGGCTTCGACGACCGTACCGCTTGGCACAGGCGCTGTCTGCAATCGTTTTGCTTTCACCAGACGCCTGTTGCCCATGACCACATCCCTCGCCTGTGCTTGTCCCCTGAACCCATCAGCGCGCCTAAGCCGCAGCATGCGCGCGCTGGGGTTGCTGGCGTTGGTGATGTCTGCTGCGGGCGCTGCCAATGCAGCGATATGCCGGGTGTCACCTGCTGGCACGGGCGACGGCAGCACCTGGGCCGCCGCTGCGCCGTTGCAGTCCGCGCTGGCGGATGCCAACTGCGACGAGATCTGGGCCAGCCAGGGCACCTACCTGCCTACCCTTACGGTGGATCGCAGCATCAGTTTTGCGATCAATCGCCCGCTGAAGCTTTATGGAGGATTTGCGGGGGGTGAAACCTCACTGTCGCAGCGCAGCAGCGACAACCGGCTGACAGTGCTGTCGGGCGATATTGGTGTTGCTGGGGACAACACGGACATCAGCCGCCACGTCGTGGTCATCGGTGCCGCAGGCAACGGAGTCCATCAACGAAGCGATACGGTGGTAGACGGGCTGAGCATTGTCGACGGAAACGTTTTCTCAATCGGCCAGTATTCCGAGTCCCAAGGTGGCGGTCTTCTTTGCAGTGCTGTTGGTAGCGGCAGGGTATGCAGCCCGACCCTGTCCAATGTGCTGTTCAGCGGCAATTCGTCCGTTCACTCTGGTGGGGCGCTGGCAAGCATGGCCGGCTCCGGCGGGGTGAGCAGTCCTCTCATCCGGCAATCCACATTCACGGGCAACACGGCCATCAACGGAGGTGGGGCCGTGTTTGTCTGGGCGGGGTCGGCAAGCACCGCCAATCCAGAAATTGCGCAGTCGTCGTTTGACGCAAATGCCGTATCAGGGCCGGCCAGCTTTGGCGGCGCCGTCTTTCTGCTGGGCAATTTGGGACACGCGGCAACGCTCATTTCGCAGTCCACATTCAATGGCAACTCAGCGACAACAGGGTCCGCCAAGGGCGGCGCCATTGCAAGCTATTCGGACGGTGGAGGAACCAGTGTCGTCACCATGACCCAATCCACCTTGGTGGGTAACTCTGCCACTTCCGGAGGGGCGGTGCACATCACCAGCAGTACCTTCGACGTGAAGTCTTCCATTGTGTGGGGCAATACTGCGGCGACCGGTTCGCAGTTCTTTGTCAACGGAGGGAGCATCTCGGTGGACGGCGGCATTGTGGAGGGAAGCTGCCCGGCCGGCGTGACTTGCACCGGCGCTCAAAACCTGGACCCGCAGTTGGGCGTTCTGGCATTCAACGCAGGCTCCACCAAGACGATGATGCCCGGCCTTGGCAGCCCGGCGTTGAGCGTGGCGGGCTCATGCAGCGCGTCGGCCGTGGACCAGCGCGGCGCGCCGCGCCCCACCAGCGGCAGCTGCGACGTGGGCGCGGTGCAGCGGCAACTTGTCGCACCGGCTTCGCCCACCAGCTTCGTGCCGCGGCGGGCAACTCCGCGCTGGCCCTTTCCTGGTCGCCCGGTGGGGGCGGCTGGCCCCACTATGAGGTGACCGACACCACGGGTGGTGGGTCCACCGCCGTCTGTTCCACCACCGCAACCACCTGCACCGTGCCCGGCCTGCTCAACGGCACGGCTTACACCTTCAGCCTGGTCGCGCGCAACGAAGTCGGAACCAGCGGTCCGGCAACGGCAAGCGGTACCCCCATGACCCTGCCGGACGCGCCGACCGCTACCGCCGCAACGGCAGGCAATGCACAGGCCACTGTGACCTGGACAGCCCCGGCCAGCGATGGCGGCAGCCCGATCCTCAGCTACACCGTCAGCGGAATCCCTGGCGGTACCTGCACGGTGGCCGCAGCCGCGCCCCGCACTTGCACCATCACAACCCTGACCAACGGCACACCCTACACCTTCACCGTGAGGGCGACGAACGCCGTGGGCGACAGCCTGCCATCGCTTGCCAGTGCGCCTGTCACGCCCACCGCACCGGTGGTCGTCGCCCCGCCCGCCGAAGACCCCGGACCGACCTCGACGACCATCAACACCCCCGGCAGCACCACCACCATCACCAACCCATCCCTGCCCGTTGTGGTGGGCCCGGGCGCGGGCGGCGGCACCATCGTGCTGCCCGGCACGGGCACCACGCCCACCACACTGCAGGTCATCGTCAACGGCCAGCCGCTTACCGTTCAGGCGCTGCCGGGCACGCAGCTGCGCATTGCCGAGGTCAATGGGCAAAGCGTGCTGGTGCTGGTGGTGTTGGAGGGCTGGGCCTCCATGGCCTCCAGCGCCGTGGGGCAGCCCATGGTGCTGGCCGGGCCGGTGCTGCTCAGTTCGGGCAGTGCAGGCACCACCGTCGAAGCGCAGCCGCTGGCCGTGGCGGTGCAGGTGGGCTCGCTCACCGCCCCCACAGGCAGCTTGCCCGCCGTGGGCAGCATGGGCCTGCAGGCTGGCGAGCGCCTGCAGGTCAACGACCAGGGGGCTGTGGTCGCGATCACCCTGGGCTCGCTCAAGGGCGATGCCCAGCAGCCGGGCGACCCCATGGCGTTTGCCAACCTGCCGGCATCCATCTCGGTGGACAACAAGGCCTTTGCACGATTGAACGGCGCCCTGGCCCGCCTGTCGGGCGGCAACATGGCCCAGGGGCTGGAGGTGGCGCCCTCGGGCGTGTTGCTCGTGCGCGATGGCGGCCAGGTCTTCCAGCTGCTGCCCACCCAGCCCATCACCATCGACGCGCGCCTGCCCGACGGCATGGCCTTCACCCCGCTGGGCCTGCTGCGCTGGGTGCGCAGCGGCGTTGTCGTGCAGTTCGCCCCCGCCGTGGCCGACCTCGCTGGCCTTGCGGGTGCCGTGACAGCGGCCTTGCCCGATGCCACGTTGAAGCTCGGCCCCGAAGGCGTGCTGCAGCTGCGTACCGGCGGGCAGACCTATGTGCTGCGGCCGGACTGGACGGGCAGCGGAACGGCCCCAGGCACGCCGCAGATCGGTGTGGACGAGCAGGGCCGCATCTACCTGCAGACAGGGCAGGGCGCACGGCAGTGGCTGCTGCCCGCGCTGCTCAACGCCACCCAGGCCAGCAGCATTTTCACCACGGCGCTGCCGGGTGCGGTGTTGTCGGTGCAGGCGGGCAGCAACACGGGCGCGCTCACCCTGACCCTGGCCGGCCAGGCATGGCGCCTGGTGCCGCAGTGGGTGCTGCCCAGCGGCAGCGCGGCCCAGGTGCCGCCGCAGGCGGGGCCGTGGTGGATGGGTTCGGATGGCCTGCTGTACCTGAAGCTGGGCACGCAGGTGCAGGGCGTGCGGGTCTCGGATTGAGGAGGGCCACCCGCCCGGCATGGCGGGCCGGGCTCAGGCTTCCTGCTGCTGCGCCCGCATGATCTGGTGGCGTTGCCAGTAGTGGCCAACCTTGGCGTTGAAGGCGTCCTTCTCCTTCTTCAGGCCGCCGAGCTTGATCTTGCTGGTCTTGGCGCCGATCATCGCTTTTTCGGGGTGGGTGACGATCAGGGCGTTGCCCCAGGTGCTCTCCTTGAATTCCAGCGCCTTGATGGCGTCCCAGGCCACGGTCACGCCATCGGCCGAGGTGGCGATGCCTTCGATGCTCACCGTCACTGTGTCGCTGCCCTTCAATGCGAACTGCACCGGCGGAAAATACTGCAGCACCAGCGCACGCTCTTCGTCGTTGGCGGGCTCGTAGCGGTAGGCCAGGCTGCGCTCGTGCTCTGCTGCGAAGGCCTGCTCGTACGCGCCCCACATGCGCTGCTCGATGGCATCGGCCGTGAGGATCTGCTGCGCCCAGGTGGCGGCCGGCACGCGCACGACGATGGCGCCATAGTCGCTCTCGGCCAGCGCCACGCCCACGGAGCGCATGCGCTCGGGCATGGCGGGGTGCGAGTCGAACGGGTGGGGCACGTTGGCCGTCCTCATCTCCGAGAGGAAATCGGCCGATGCGGCATAGGGTGGCAGCCCCTGGGCCACATAGCTGGCAATGCCCAGCGCGGCGGCGTCGTGCTTGCGGTTCTGGCCGAAGAGCTCGCTCTCGATCTTGGAGCGGTACTGCGCATAGGCGGCGATCTTCACCAGTGATTGCGCAATCGCATCGGGCGAGACCAGCTGGGCGGCAGTGCGGTCGGCCTCAAACTCGCGTGCGCGGCTTTCGCGCGCCAGCGCCACCTCGAAAATGGTGCGGTACAGGTCGATCAGGGGCAGGAACACGGCCGTGAGGCCGCCCTCGCGCATGGCGTGGCGGTAGTGGTCGTACTGGCTGATCTTGGGGCCCAGCAGCGCACTGCTCTGGGTATCGCCGCCGCGCAAGTGCGCCAGCTCGTGGCCCAGCACGGCATCGGCTTCTGCCTGGTCGAGCAGGCGCAGCAGGGGAATGCTGACGAACAGCGTGCGCCCGGTGAGCCGCTGGTTGCCCACGGTGAGGGGCGCCTCGGTCACGAAGAAATTGGCGTCGATGCCGGCCACGATGTTGCGCGGCGGCTCGGTCTTCAAACGCTCGGCCATGTGGCGGATGCGCGCCCACAGCAGGGGGGCATCGGCCTCGGTGAGCAACTCGCCATCCACGCCGTTGTTCAGCTGCACCCGCTTGAAGATGCCCACCACCGCCATGAACACCCCGCACGCGACCAGGATCCCTACCAGGATGATGAGCTTGGGCCAGTACTTGTGCATGAAGAACGCCGTCACCCAGAACGACAGCCACACCGCCAGCGCCCCCTGCACCACCAGCGAGATGGCGCTGGCCCAGGTGGTCAGGTGCCAGCCGGTGACGAAGCTGGTGTACTGCAGCCTGCGGTTGACGAAGGCCAGGGCACCGAGGGCCAGCACGGCCACCAGCAGCACCACGCCGGCCACCATACTCCACAGCGACAGCTTGCGCACCAGGTTGAACTGCCACAGCTCGCCATAGGTCTCGCACATGGCCTCGCGGTAGTCCGCTACTTCGGGGTCCTGGTTGGTGCAGATGGTGGACGGCGGGTTGGCGCGGTAGAAGTCTTTCTGCACCTGCTTCTCGGCTGCGGGCATGGCCTTCTCGGCATCGATGCGCTGGCTGATGCGGGCGATGAACCGGGTGTCCTCGTCGCGCTGGGCATACCCTGTGAACAGGTAGGCGGCCAGTGGGATCAACAGCAGCGCGAGCAGCGAATAGGCCAGGTATTTGGCCAGGCCCAGGCGCAGGGCAGAAGAGATTTTCATAGAGTTACGCGATGGGTTGTGTGTGTTTTTTCGGTCCGACCCATGGAGCCCAGGGGCACGCTTGCAGCGCGCCCCTTTTCCTCACTCCATGGCGGGGGATTATCTAGACGCGCACGCGCTGTGGTCGCGCCAACAAGTAACACTTGGAACGGCAGCACCGGTGTGTGAAATTTGGCACGGATGCCGCGAAAAATGAAGGGTGGCCTGCCCGGGCTGCAGCCACCAATGCCGGTCGCCTGGCCGGCTATCGCGAATTACTTCGGGCTTTTCAGCACGACTTCGGCAAAGCAGTAGTAGTGCATGTCGTCGTCTTCCTTCTGCTTGCAGTTGTTCTCGCCCACCTGCAGCCGGCGCGCGGTGGCCGGCAGGGCCTCGAACTGTACCTTCACGATCTTGCGCTTGCCCGGCCGGATGGTGTCCATCCCCCGCGCGCACGACCTGATCCCCGTGACGCCCCGTTGCCTGAGCACCAGTCCGCTGTCCAGGTCCTTGATCGTGAACGCTTCGGGGCGGTGGTTGGGGTGGATGCAAGCCTCACCGATTTCGTCTGTGGTGTTTCCCACCACGATGGTCACCGTGGTGCCCTTGGGCGTGACGGTGATGTCCCGCAGGACGGTGTCGCTGTCCTCGGGCAGCGGCATGTTGAGCTTATAGCTCTGGGCGTGGGCGCTGCCTGCGGCACCCAGGGTGATGGCTGCCAGGACAGCCGAGGCTGCCAGAATTTTGGTGAACACGGTGACTCGTTTCAAGGGAGGGAAGAGGGGGCGCAAGGGGTTCTCGGCGGCAGCGGGCATCACTTCCACTGCCGGCCGTCGCCAGCCGCGCAACCGTAGGGCGGCACGGACTTGGCAAACCGCTCCTGCAGCTGCGCGCAGCCCCAGCGGTTCAGTGGCCCCGGCGCGCGGGAATTGAGTTCGATGCCGATCTCCTCATAGGGCGACTTGGCCTTGCTGACATAGTCGTACCAGCGTTTGCCGACGAAGAGCGTGATGGCCGCAACGCCGATGAGGACCACGAGGAGGGCTTTGAGTGCAGGGGATTTTCTCAAGAAAAGGGCCTGGTTGTTGTTGAAAAGCGCTTGGCAGATGCGATTGTGTTGGCGTTCGTCGGCAGGCCGGCCTTGCGCGGCGTATGCATGCCGCCAGTCGTGAAGCAATGCACAGAATCGGCACATGCCGTGCCCATCAGTGGGTGGTGTCGCAACGCCCTCGGTGAAGCGCGGCGAGAAAACTACGCCCCCCCTGCTGCGATAAATTCATAGTTCCACTCTTTCAGCCAGCGAAAAGAAATTACAGGATTTGCAAGCCACGGTCCAAAATGGCTTCATGCAATTCGATTCCACCTTCGCCTCAACACTCCTCACCATCGCAGCTGGAGCCCTCGGCTACTGCCTGGCTACTTTCTGGCTGAAGCCGATGGTTCTCTATATAGAGCTGCGAAGCAAGGTTCTCTCCGACCTTGTCTATTACGCCAACGTGCAAAGTCCTGAGGGCTTGGTTCCCGATGAGATCAGAAGGGGCGCTGAAGGCCACAACGCCCTCCGACGCCATGCAGGAGAACTTGCCGCGTGCGACGAGCAGCTTCCCGCCTTCTACAAGGGATACCTGCGCCTCAGAGGCAGGTCCTTGAGCCGGTGCTCTGAGTTGCTCATCGGCTTGTCAAACACTGTCGAGTTCGATATGGCTGACAAGAAGCGCAAGGCGATTCTTGACCAACTTGGCGCTGGCGCACATTTGAAGGCCACCCTCTAAAACAGGCCAGCCGGCTCGGCCTGGCGGTCCCAGCTGTAGATGACCAGCTCGCCGCGCTCCACCCGGTTCGCCCCGCCGCCCACGGTGTAGTCGATGCGCAGCTCCTCCATATCGTAGGCGGCGAAGCACTTGCGGATGGCGGGGTGGTCGTTGATGCTGATCACGGCCTTGCCCTTGATTGTCTTGAGCCTGGCTGCCATCAGCTCGTACTGGGCCCAGGGGAACGGCACGCCATAGCCTTCGGTCTCCCAGTACGGGGGATCCAGGTAGAACAGGGTGTGGGGGCGGTCGTAGCGGTCGACGCAGGCGGCCCAGTCGAGCTGCTCGATGTAGACGCCGTTCGCCAAGCGAAGATGGGCGGCTGAGAGGTTCTCCTCGATGCGCAGCAAATTGATGCTGGGGGCGGTGGTGGCGGTACCCCAGGTCTGGCCGGACACGCGGCCGCCAAAGCTCTCCTGCTGGAGGTAGAAGAACCTGGCCGCGCGCTGGACGTCGGTCAGGGTCTCGGGGCGGGTCTCCTGCATCCATTTGAAGATCTGGCGGCTGGAGAGTGCCCACTTGAACTGGCGGACGAACTCCTCGAGGTGGTGGGTGACCACCCGGTACAGGTTGACCAGGTCGCCGTTGACGTCGTTGAGCACCTCGACCTCGGCGGGATGCCTGGTGAAGAACACCGCTGCGCCGCCCGCGAAGACCTCGACGTAGCAGCTGTGGGCGGGAAAGCGGCTGAGCAGCAGCTCAGCCAAGCGGCGTTTGCCGCCGATCCAGGGAATGATGGGGTTGGGGGCCATGAGAGGGTCCGTTTGGCGCTCTGTGGCGCTCGGGTGGGGGGCTCATGGCCCTCAATGTGTTGACAGCCCCGCAGCGGGGGCACTTGATGGTGAGGACGGTGTATTCGCCCTCGCCGAGCTTCTTGCGGCACTCGCCGCACCTTATTTCAGTCATTGCAAGCCGGTTTCTCTGGTTGAAACTTCCGATAGACTCGCCGCACTCTGTACAGGGTGGCGGGTCTTGCCGGGCTTGCAGGTCTACTCTGCGGGTTCGGGGCTCGGGCTGGTGTTAGCGCACCAGCACGGGTCGCCCGTCTTTTTTCTTCAGTAAGCCGCCTCCTCCCCTGCGGCCGCGAGCCACAGCAGCGAGCGGAAATAGCGGTCCTCGGCCGCGACGATCTGGTGCAGGGTGCATGGGTCCACGCGGTGGCCTTCAAGCTGGCCGCCTGCCTCGGTGCACACCTCAGAGCACGTGTCGCGCGAGGCCTTGTGGCGGAAGAGCCAGGCCACGAAGCCCAGGATCAGCTGCCAGTCGTACAGCGCCCCCTCCCGCCGCTTGAAATGCTGGGCGGCCGCCAGCGGATCGCGGCGGTACTTGACTAGGTCCCAATGGGCTGGGTCCAGCTTGATGCGCTTGAAGCGCACGCCCCCTCGGTGGCCAGGCCGGCGCGGCGACGTCGCCGGCAGGCGCTCCCAGGCCACGCTGCTGGCGCACCACAGGGCACCCGAGGCGTCTGGCTCGCAGGTGCCGTCGGGCATCAGGTGGTCCACGCCATCGCCGGGCTCGAACACCACCTCGTTGTGGCTGTAGTCGCCGTCCAGGCGCCAGCGGATCAGGCGGTTGGCGATGCCCTGCATGCCTGGGCGGATGGCTTTGTACGAGGCCAGCAGCATCACGCACCCCCTATGCCCAGCTGGGCGCGTACGGCGGCAACAAAGCCCGCCCAGGTAGCCATGGTCGCGGCCAGGCCGGCTGGCCCCAGCGCAGCCCGGGCTTGTTCCTTGCGCAGCAGGCGCTGCGCGCGGATCAGCTCCTGGGCGCCGCGCCACTGGGCAGCGACGGCCAGGACGTCATCGGCGGCGGCCTGGGCGGTCCAGCCCTTGGCGATGGCCCAGCTCTGGACCATGCCAGGCACAGGCGGCTCGTAGCCGGCATCGGCGAAGGTTTGCGCCTGGCGCTCAGCCATCTCGTACTCCGCCTGGCGCAGACCGATGGCAGAGCCATAGATGGCGTCGACGTCGGCGTCGATGCGCGCCACGGCCGCCGCAATGGCTGCGGGCATGTCCACCAGCTGCAGGTCCCGGTCGGGATCGGCGTAGACCGTCTCCGAGGTTTCCCAGCCGCCCCTGTCGGTGCTGTAAACCACAGGGCCGGTGCCGGTCACAACGGTGCTGCCGTCATTGGTTTGAAGCTGCCACATGATGGCCTCCCCGCTCACGCCACGATACCGAGAAGCACGGCTGTCGTGCCCCCGGTGATGATGGCCTTGCAGCCGACGGGCACCGAGCTGCGCCGGTCAAAGCTCACGGCCGGCATTGTCTGGTTGGCCCGCCAGCGGCCCGCCGTGGCCACGGTCACCGCCTGGCCGTCGCTGCCGGCCGTGATGGCCAGACCCAGCAACGATGCAGCTTGCGGCGCCAGGCGCCCATGAACGGACACGCCGGTGACGGCGGTAGAGCAGAAGGTGTAGGCCAGCAAGCCGCACGGCATCAGCTCGGCCCACAGGCCGAAAGTGGTGGTCGTGGTTGCCTGCACGGTCAGCGCCGTGGCCTCGGCAGTCAGCGAGGCGTCCCATGCCATTGCCGAAACAGAGCCGGTACTGGATGAGTCGAAGTTGGTGTAGAAAAGCACGGGGCCAGTGGCGACGCGCTCGATCAGCAGCCCCTGGTTGCTGCCTGGGAGTGCTGTGGGCGCCGTCCCAGAAACCAACCGATTGCCGGCGTTGTCGTACTGCGCAATCAGGCCGTTGAAAGTTGCGATGTAGAAACCGCCGCCAGACTTGGCACGCGGCATGGTGTTGTTGGGACCCAGGCCTGAACCCAAGCCGGTGTTGTTGGTGATGGTGGCCAGAAACGTGCCGGCGCCGTCGTACAGGCGCACTGCAGACACTGTGCCTGTGGTCGGGTCCACCAGCGCCACATTGCCGTTTGCAAGCTCGATGGCGTAGTTTTCGGACAGCCCGGCGGTCAGGTTGGCGCTGCCCGTGAAAACGGTGGTCAAAGCACCCTGCAGCACGCCTGCCGCGTTGTACCGGGCGAACTTGTATGCAGCAGTCGCCGTGCTGCGGTAGTAGTAGACCCAGAAGCCACCAGCGGCCAGGGGCAGCACGCACACATAGTCGGCGGCCACGGCGGCCTCCACGGTGGTCTCTGCCCCCTGCAACGCACCTGAGGCGTTGTACCGGCTGAAGAACATTCCGCCCGTGGCCGTCTTGTCATAAGCGAGCAGCAGATCGCCGTTGGCGAGCGCTGCAGCATTCCAGCGCGACATGGCGCCAGAGCCCAAGGTGGCCACAGTGATAGCCGCCGACACTACGGCGCCTGCATTGCTGTACACGGCCATTTTCAGCGCCGAGGTTTCCACCCAGCAAACAGCAAAGTTGTTGGCGCCGAGCTTGAACACCCGGAACACCGAGATGCTCGCCGCAGCCGTGACCGCAACGACTGCCACCTGGGCTTTGAGCGGGCTGTAGATTCGGCAAGTCAGTGCGTTGCTGGCGCTCGTGCCATCGCCCGCGTGCAGGCAAGCAACGTTGCCGTTGCCCAGCACAGCAAGCAGCCGGCCCGGCTGGACTGAACCGCCGTAGTTGGTCGCTGCAACATGGGCTGTAGCTCCCAGGCCCGCCAGCGCAGTGACGCCAGTCCCGGTGTTCTGCGCCGCCAGAGACAGGCCGTCCACGGCGCGCCGGCCAGCGCCCGAGGCCTCCACGCGCACGTAGTCGCCCACGGTGACCGCGTCGCCCGTGATGGTGACGGCCAGGGGTTCGTGCAGCGCGGCTGCGGTCGTTGTGATGTTGCGTCCCATGGATGCTCCTTATTCCTCGAAACCGAAAGCCACGGCCGACACGCTGGCGGCCGAGGATTGAACGACCAGGTACTGCCCCGGACCGACCACGATGGCCGCCCGCTCCAGCACGCCAGCGGTGGGCAGATAAGCGTCGTACTCCAGCCACTCGGCTGCGGTGGGTGCTGCCGTAGCGGCCAGCGCCAGGCGCACCAGCGCCCCGCTCGCGTTCCTGTTGACCACTGAAACGGTGACGGTCCCAGTGGCGCCCGTGGGGTTGTAGAGGGTGGTGTTTGTGTTGGCGGCGAGGTCCGCCGCGCCCAATCGTCCGTTGGCCATGTGTCAGGCTCCTGCGTAGTAGAAAAGCTTGTTGCGTGGGAATCGGGCCGGTGGGCCGCTGACAGCCACGGTCCACTGCGAGTAGGTGCCCGCGCCCTCGGTATGGGACACAAACACCTCGATGTCGCCGGTGGCGTTGTCATAGAACTGGATGCGCCCGTACATCACCTGGCCGCCGGGCGCGCTGATGGTCACGAACATGCCCGCACGCAGGTTCTTATCGGCCTCGATCAGGAAAGCTGGCTGGCCCTGGGCGACGGTCATGCTGGTGGTGCTGGTGGCCAGGGTGCCTGGTGCGTTGATTGCGGTGATCGCGGCCGCCTGCGCGTCTTCTCTGGCAGCGACCGCCGTTACTGCGGCGGGCACTGCCACTTGGGCGGCAAGGTAGGACGCCTGGGCGTTGTGGTGGACGTTGGCGTTGGCTGCGTTCTGCAGGGGCACCTGCGCCACCACCTCGGCCACGTGCACGTCCGCCCGTTCGGCGAAGTTCACGGGGTTGGTGAGACTCGGGGGCGTCGACAGCGCCGGCAGCGCCGTGGGCTCAACAGGGGCGATCAGGTCGGAGAGTCCTGGCATGGTCACATTTCCTCGATTTCTAGGTCGGCAGAGGCGTACAGCTTGTTGCTGGGCCGGATGGGGAAGCGGCGGTAGATGCCGTACAGCAGGAACGCTTCGGCATAGGGGCTGTTGGGGTAGCGCGTCCACCCTGCCCAGAGCGCCGGCACCGCATTGAGCTGCTCGCGCAGCTTGAGCATGCGGGGGACGTTGGCCGCGTCGATCCGCACGCGCATGTTGGCCTTGGGCACCGAGCGGCGGGCGATCAGCGTCACGTCGGGGGTCAGCGCCCCATCAAAGTCGCGCTCGATGCGGCTGAAGTTGAGGGCGTCGTTCTCGGGGTTCCACTCCACCTCGCCCACATTCACGCCCATGCCCACGGACAGCCGGCCGCAGGAGGCCACGCCCGAGGCGGGCTCGATGGTCACGGTGATCTTGGCGTCGCGGAAAGGCGGCAGGTCCCACACCACCAGGCTCGGGCGCTGCTCGGGGTCGCCAGTGAAGTACTCGTACCAGTTCTGTACGGTGTGCTGGATCAGGCTCTGCTCGCGCTCGGTGATCAGCGTAGAGCCCTGGTGGACCTGGATCTTGGCCCGCGAGCCCACCAGGTTGAGCAGGCCCAAACTGTCGGCGCGCTGCCCCGGCTGCAGCACTACCGTGAGGGGCCCGCCCGACACCGTGGTCTGCGTAGACCTCAGGTGGTCGAACATGGCCCATTTGTTGGTGGGCCGGATGGCTTTCCAGTTGGCCGGGTCCAACTCGGGAGCCGTGGCCGTCGTGCCGGCAGTAATGCGGCGGTACACCAGGTGCGTTTCCACACGGTGGCACAGGTCGTCCTTGGCCCAGGCGGTGGCTGCAGCCCACACGGGCGATGGATCTTCCAGAGCCACTGTGGTGGACAGCAACATTGCCGGCGTGACGGTGAGGGATGGGAGGACGCGCATCATGCTGTGGTCACCGAAAGCTTGAGTTCGCCGCGCGCTGCGGCTTCCATGACGTCCCGGGTGCGCCTGGCGGCATCACGGGTCTGCAGGGCTGCGTCCGTGAGGGAGCCGATGCCAGCGCCGAGCTGGTCGACGCTGCGGCCGAGGGTGGTGATGACCGAGGAGACTGCCGCCTCGCCGGCTGCACTGCCGCCCGACTGCTGCAGGCGCGCGCTGATGGCTTGTGCCCCCGTCCACATGCCGGGGTTGGCGTCGGGGTTGTACTTCTTGGGAACGACGCGCTCGCCCTCGTGGATCAGGGCCAGCATGTCGTGGGGCACGTAGTTGGTGCCGACGTCCAGCGAAGCCAGGCCGTTGGCCTTCGCCCAGTCGTTGATGGTGGTGGTGTTGCTGCCTGTCCACTCGGCCAGCATGGCGGCGGTGATGCCGTTGGCCTTGGCGATGTCGTACAGGTCCTTGGCCTGGCCGGCGTTGACCATGTCGATGGCCGCCGCACCCAGGTCGGCGGCCAGGTAAGGCAGTCCCGTGCTGCCGGCGTAGAAAACGCCGCTGCTGCTGTCGTACTGCGCCCCATTGGGGCCGTCGAGCACCGTTCGAGGCTTCGTGGCGCCGGGCTTGGCCGCCCCGCCCGGCGTCGCGACCGCAGCAGGCGCGCCCTGGTAGGGCGCGAGCTGGGCCAGGGCCGAGGCGAAGTTGGCGGTGGCCTTGTCGATGTTCTTGAGCGACAGGTCCATGCCGCGCGCCACGGCGAGCTGTTCCTCGGCGTTGCGCAGCTGGTCGTCCAATGCCTTGAGGCTCCTGTCGGTGCTCTGCTGGATGGCATCGATCTCCTCCTCCAGCAGCTTGGCTTGGTCCTCGGTCGCCTGCAGGTGGCGCTCGGCCACAGACTTTTGCCGCAGGCCGAGCTGCTCGAGCTGGGCCAGCTGGTTCGCCTGGTCGAGCTGGGCAATCTCCCAGTCGACGGCAGAGGCGTAGCGCTGCTGGTCGTCGTTGGTGACCGATTCAAGGGCCCGGGAAAGAGCATCAGCGTCAGGCATGGCGCCGGTTGCATTGGCGGCGACAAGGGCGTCAGCGATGAAGCGGCGGGCGGCGGCGAGGTCCTGCAGCTTCGTGCTTTCGACCTGGCCGCGCAGTGAACGCGCAGCGCTGGCAAGCGTCTCGGTCATGGACGTGAGCGTCGCCACCGCCTCGCTGGCGGCTTCGTGGGCTTTCTGCTGGGCTTGGCCCTCCTTGGTAAGGGCGTCGATGCGGGCCTGTGCGGCCTCGCTGATGGCGGTTTTCTGGGCGTCGATGGCGTTGCTCAGCACGCCCAGGGCGGTGTCGGCCGCTGCTTCCTTGAGGTCGGACAGCGACGCGGCTGCTCTCAGCAGCGCCAGGCGGGTCGCGTCGGAGGTGGTTCCCATGGCGTGCACAGCCATTACTGCACCCGCGATCTGGTCCTTGGAGGCACCGGCCAGAGCAGCGGCCGACACGTTGATGCCGGCGTCGGCCAGGCCGGCGCTCACACCCTCATAGGCGAGCGCCTGGCGCTGCGCCGGGGTGCGGTACCGGTCGAGCACGGCCGGGGCTTCTGCCGCCACCTGGGCGCGCGCCTCGGCGGCTTTGACCTGGTCCCACAGCGCGCGGTTGCTTTCGTGGATGGCGTTGCGCTCCTTTTCGAGGAGCTGCACGCGGGTCATGGTCAGGGCGTCGAGCTGGTCCTGCAGGCCCTTGCGCTCGTCGGCAATGCGTTTGGCCTCGTCTGCTGCCTCGCGCTGCGCCTGCGTGCCATCCTTGGTCGCATCGGTATTGTCTTTGACGGCCTGGGTGTACTTCGGCACGTAGGTCAGGGCGGAGCCCGCGCTGCCCAGGGCACCGCCCACGCCGGTGCGGATCTGCTCCAGGGCCGCCTGGAAGCGCGGATCGTTGAACAGCGTGTTGAGGGCTGCGGCCTGCTCCGTTGCGCGCTGGATCACCCGGTCGATGGACTCCTGGCTCAGCAGCTCCGAAAGAGATGCCCCCGTGGTGATGGCGTCCAGCATCGGGGTGACGATGCCCTGGTTGACCGTGTCGAAGATCTTGCCCGCTGCATCGGTGTACAGGCTCTGCTCGACGCTGGCCACCAGGGTATCGGCAACGGCCTGGCCCGCCCCGGTTGCATCGCCTTTGGCAAGGCCTTCGGCGAACTGCTGCACCAGCTCGTCGCGAGAGGTGCCCACGGCTTCCAGCATCGCATTGGGATAGGCGGCCACGTCCTTGAGCAGCTGCTCCAGTACCTTGGCGGTGTCATCCCCCGACGTGTCGGCCGCCGCAATGATGCGGTTCGCCCATGCGGGCAGCTCTTTGGAGGATGCCTTGAACGTGTCGATGGTGGCATCGCTGATGGCGTCCAGGTATTGCTTCCAGCCCTCGTCACCGTTGGCGAATTCCTTGGGCGCCCATTTGCTCGTCTGGGTGTCTTTCCAGTCCAGCACCTTGTTGCCAGCGGAGTCATCCACGCGGAAGCTTCCCCAGGCGCCGTCCTTGCTGATGTCGTCGGCAAAGGCCGTCTGCACCTTGAAGCCGGACTTCAGACCGAAAGCATCAAAGAAGCCGTCCAGCGTGCCGCCCACCGCCTTGGCGACCTCGTTGATGGCGGGCTGCGCGCTGGCCGCGTACTCGCGCGGGTCACCCATGTTGAAGCGGTCATAGGTGTAGTTTTCGCGGCCGCCGACCACCGTGCCGTTCTGGTAGATCGCGCCGGCTCCGGTGTGCGCTGTGGCTTGTATCCCCAGCTTCGACGCAATTTTGCCGATCAGGGCGCCGCCCGTGATGATGTTGGCCGAGCGCTCGCTGAATCCGATCTTCTCGAAGAAGCCGGTGAGCTTGTTCATCTGGGGAAAGATGAGCCCGTAGCTCTTGCGAATCGTGCTGTCCTCCAGGCGGTAGCCCTGGTCATAGGCGCTGCCCGACGCCATCATGCCCATGATGATTGCGCCAATGATGGGGACCATCTTCAAGCCAGCGCTGATCAAGGTAGGCGCGGTGGTGGCGGCGCCTCCTTCCGCAGCCGCAGCGGCCAACGTGCCCGCAGGCAGCGCAGGCGCGGTGCCTGGCGCCATGGCCGCAGCCGCATTGACAGCAGACGTAGCAGAGGTGCCGAATGCGCCATTGGTAGCCAACAAACCGTTGAGGCCCGTGCCCGTCGCGTTGGCGTACACCGTGCCCGCAACGTTTGCCGAGGACATGCTGCCGCTCAGCCACTGAGAGCCGAGCTGCCAGGCGGTTTTGCCAGCGCTTAGAAGGTTGACCGCACTGGATGCCGTGCCAAGCGCACCCATGCCACCACCACCGCCACCACCGACCGCACCCATGATGGTCGCCAGGATGCCGCCCAGCCCCTCCATGACGGGCGTGAGCACGATCTCCCAGGCCTTGCGCTTGAGCATGTTGGTGATGTAGTTTTTCAGGCTGTCGCCGCCCTGCATGGCCGCATTGACCAGCCCTTGGGTGTAGTTGTCTGTGGCGCGCTGCAGCTCACTCTGGGCCTCGACCCCGGCGCGGCGTGCTGCGTCCTTGGTCTGGTTGCTGCCGATCTGGGCGGCAAGGCGGCGCCGGGCCTCGATCTCCTGGGTGGCCTGATTCCAGCCGTCGCTGCCCTCGTAGTACTTCGCCGCGCGCTGCTCTTCCAGGCGGGCGATGGTCACCAGCTCGATGGCCTGGGCGAGGCTGATGTTCTTGGCGGCGGCAAGGTCGGCCGCCTTCTGCTCATCGGCAAGCGAAGTGATGCGCTGCTCGATGCTGGCCAGGTTCTCGCGCTGGGCGGTCTGCTGCTGCTCCATCCACTGTTCGATGCCTTGAGTCTCCTGGCGGCGCGCCTGCATGCGCGCCTGGGCTGCGCGGGCCTGCAGCTCGGTCAGCTTGTCCTGGTAGTCGGACTCGATGGTCAGCTCGTTCTGAGCCAGCTTCGCCAGCTCCTGGCCGTACTTTTCCCGGGCCTTGGCCTTGTCGGCGGCCGACGCCTTGGAGGTTTCCACCGCTTCCAGCTCCAGCTCCACGATGGCCATCTGGTCGGTGTTGGCGTTGAGGGCCATCTGGCGCCGCTGGGCGTAGTACTGTGCCTCGCTGACCAGGCCGGCCTGGTGCTGGGCTTCGAGTTGCTTCGCCGCCCGGTCTGCTATGCCTGCGGCTTCCGTTTGCAGCTGCTCCAGCTCGGCGATCTCGGCGGAAATGGCCAACTTGGCTGCAGACGGGCCTGTGCCCTTGTTGGCGTGCTTGGCCTTGATGGCGTCGGTGTCTGCCTTGTACTGCGCATCACTGACCTTGCCCTTGAACTCGGCGTCGTAGGCCTTGAGCGCCTGGGCCATCTTGTCGGCCTGGTCCTTGTAGTCCGCCATGAACTTCTCGCGGGCTTCACGCGTCTTGTTCTTGGCGTCCTCGGTCATTGCATCCGCGAGGTCGGTGTAGCGCTGGAAGGCCTGCCCCATTGCAATGCCTGCGCTCTTCAACAGGTCGGAACGGGCCGCAGCGGGCAAATTCGCAAACTGGCCCTCACCGTTCACGATGGATTGATACCGGTTATAGGCGTCCGTGTACTGCTTCGCTGCATCCAGGGAGGTTTGATCCTCAGTCTTGGGCAAAGGTGCGCCCGACAGGCGATTTCGCTCGCGCAGCTTGGCAATCTGGGCGTCGATGCGTTTGATGATCTCCTCGTGGGACTCAGCCACCTGTGCTTGAACGGCCTTCTCGCTACTGGTGCCGGCCGCCTTCCAGGCAACCCATGCGGTGGCGGCAATACCCAGCGCGGTCACCACCAGCCCGATGGGGCCGCCGAGGGCCCCGGTGGCAACGTTCAGGGCGGTGGTGGCCGCCGCCGCCACGGTGGCCGAGCGGGAAATGGCGATGTAGGCGGTCGCAACCAGGCCGGCAGCAACCACTGCTGTGTCCATGTTCCGGGCTACGACGAGAAGCCCTTCCGCGAAGCCGCGGCTGATGCCGTTGGCCTGGTCGAACACACCAATGGTCTGCATCAGGCTGTTGCTGATGACGGTGAAGGCCTGGCCGATGGTGGCGGGCAGCTGGGCGAACTCGCTGTCGATCTTGCCTTTCATGCGCTCGAGCGCGACGAAGATGGCGTCGGTGGTGATCTGCCCTTGCTCGGCCATGGCCTTGAGCGCGCCGACCGGCTTGCCGAGGCCTTCCGCAAGCGCCTGGGCCAGCCGTGGTGCCTGCTCCAAGACGCTGTTGAGTTCATCGCCGCGCAAGGTTCCCGCCTGTAGGCCTTGCCCGAACTGCACCATTGCCGCCGATGCGCTGGCCGCGCTGCCGCCCGACAGCGTCATCGACTTGGACAGGGTCTCGGTGACGCCGAGCACCCGCTGCTGGCTGAAGCCCAGCTCTGCTCCTGCCTTGGACAGCACCCCGTAGGTTTCCGCAAGACCGGTCACGTCGACACGCGCCTCGGCCGCGATGCGGGTCACGCCAGCCAGGCCGACCTGCGCGCTGCCGAGGCCTTGGCTTGCGAGGCCGATGCGGGCGGTCAGGTTCGTCCAACCGTCTGCCAGCCCGGTGAGCTTGTTGACAGCGAATGCGCCGGCCGCAGCTTGGCCGAGGCGCAGCAGATTTCCATTGAGCCCATCCACCGCGCTGGTGGCCTTGCTGGCGCTTGAGGAGACTGCACCGCCCAGTTGCTCTGCCTGGCGGCTGGCGGCAAGCAGGGCAGCGCCCGTGGCCCCCGCTGCAGCGGTGGTGGACGCGAGCGCAGTCCGGGACTGATCCAACTGGCGGCCGAAGCCGGCCACGGCGGCTTGGGAGTTCTTGAACTGCGCTGCGACGCCCTGGAGCTGCTGCGGGATGACGCTGACTGCGCTGCTGGCCTGGCTGGCAGATTTGGCGGCCTGGTCGAGCGCCGAGGCGGCAGAGGTTGCGCTGCCTGCAGCGGCACCAACGGCCTTCAACTGCCCGGCGACCGCGCCCAGGCTGGAGGACGCAGCCGTCGCGCTGGTGGACACCTGGGCGCTGAATGCCTGGTGCTCGGCGCCCGTGGCCTTGAGGTCGGCCACGTACTCGCCGCGCTCAAGCCGGAGAACAACCTTGACTTCTGACATGCCGCCCTATCTGTCGTTGAGAATCTCTGCCGCCTCGTCTTCGAGGACCTGGACCTGGGAGCGCACCGTGCGCCAGTCCTTGCGGGGCACCCCTTGAATGCGGAAGCTGGACTCCACTGCGGTGGCTTCCAGCCCTTGGAAATACACCCCACCCTGGCCGGCGATCACGCGCCACTGGCGGCCGCAATCGAGGAACACTTCCCAGGCCTGCTGGTGCTCGGGCCACAGCTCGAAATCACCCGTGGCGTTCTCGTCGCCGGTGGCGCTGGCGGTGGCCGCCAGGCGGGCCCCTTCTGCATCCACCCCCAGCAGCGCGAAGTCCGCCTCCATCTCCTCGCTGCTGGCCTGGCGCCTGCTGCCGCCCGTCAGGTGGTGGCGGGCAGCGCCTCGGAGTTTTTTTCCGCGTCCTTGAGCACCTGATCGGGATTGCGGTTCTTGAGGTACGAACGCGCGAAGGCGGTGTCCATGCCTGCGTAGTCGGCAAACAGCTGGTCGCGCGTCGCGGGGGTATAGGGAACGCTGCCGCCATGCGCGTCAGTCATACCCTCCCAGTCCACCAGTACCTGGTTGACCAGCTCGGCGTCTGTGATGGCCGGCACGAACTCGGGAACAGGCTTCTTCGCAACCATGGCATCCACCTGGGCCTGCAGGCGCTCCTGGTTCAGGTGCAGGCGCTTGTCCAGGGCTTTGGATTCCTCGGTGTTGAGGCGCTTGAAGCGGGCCTTGAACTTGAACTCGCTCGGCTGGCCGGGCTCGTCGGGCAGCACCAGAAAGCAGTCTGCCCAGAATGCGGGCTTGCCAATGACTACGGACATGGATGGGTCTCCTAGGATGAAACGGGTTTGCAGGGGATGAAAGAAGAAGGCGGCCGGGGCCGCCTGGTGGTCAGACGGTGATGACCAGCTCGTCGTTGCCGGCGTCGCTCGGGATGAAGCGCAGCGGCAGCGTGACCATCTGGATGCCGTCCGCCTCCGCGAAGGTGGGCTTGCCGATCTGGGCCCGGGCCGCCTCGACCTTCACGGTGTTGGTGGCGGCCAGGCCGTGCACCAGCTCGAAGGGCACGGTCTGGTTCACCATGCCGACCCAGTCCTGGGTGCTTGCCAAGGTGTCGCGGATGGTGATGGAGCCCACGGACTTGCGGCCAGTGATCTCGGTCTCGTCGACCTCGGTCAAGTCTTGCTTGACCACCTCATTGCCCAGGTCGACGGTGAAGGCGTTGCAGGCCCAGTACGCGCCGTCCAGCTTCACGCGGGTGTTGGCCTTGTTCACGCCCAGCGGCAGCATGAATGCGGCCGTGTTTTGGGTGGGCATGGTGGGCACGGTTTCGACCGGCACGAAGGCCCCCGTGAACTCGAAGTTCATCCACGGCAGCTGCTTGCCCGAGCCTTCGATCTTGCAGGTGCCGGCAGCGCCCGGCATCTTGTAGACGTTGCGGCCGACCACGGCGTACAGGGACAGGCTCTCGATGGCGTCGTCCACCGGCTCGAACACGGTGTCCGTGCCAACGGTGTTGGTCACGCTCATGGCGCAGCCACGCAGCAGCTTGGAGTAGCCGGGAATGGCCCCGGCAGCACCCACGCCGGCAAAGCCCACGCGGAAGGCCATCTTGCGGTACTGGGTGACCAGCACGGACTCGACGGAACCAAAGTGCGCGCGCACGATGTCGTAGTCCACCTCATCGCCCTCAATGGGCGTGATGGTGACGTTGCTGACCTCAAGGGCGTCGGCCGCCACAGGGACCACAAAGGTGCCCTTGACGGTTTCGATGGCGGCCAGGACGGCCATCTTGCGCAAACGGATGACATCAGCCATTGGTGCTTTCTCCTTCGGTGGTGGTGCCGGCGTCCGTCACAGGGACGCGTACGCCGTTGACACGGGTGTAGGCGCCGCCGCGACCGTGGTGCTGGTCGGGCGCTTTGGCCTGGCTGGCCGGCGCGGACTGAACCACGGCTCCGGCGCTATCGGCAGGGGCGGCAGCTGCGGTGCTGGTCTGCGCCCCGTCCGGGTGGGTGGAATTGGTGGCCGCAGGTGTTTGCTTGCCATTGGTTTTGCTCACGGGGTGCTCCTGTAGTAGCTCTTCACAAAAAACTCATCGGCCCACCACAGCTGGCCGGGCTTGAGGTCGACCAGTTCGCCGCCCAGGAACAGCACGGGCTCGCCCAGCTCCTCCTCGGGCTCCCAGCCCACCAGGGCGACACGGGTTTGGCGGCGGCACTCGACCAGGCCGGGCACGCCTGGCGCGGGCTTGGGGTGCACGACCTGGATCACGGCAAAGACCTGGTGCAGTTCCTGGTCGACGTCGCCCGTGTGGCGCATCTCGGCACCGCGCTCCGACATCGGCACAACGAAGGCGGCCGGCGCAGCGCCCCGAAACTCCTGCATGACCTGCTCCAGGCCCGCAGCCGAGTCGAGCAGCCGGAAGGCGGTGCTCTCGGCTTTGAGCCGGTCGAGGAAGGGCTGGACGTCCATGGCGGGCGATCAGCGGAAGGCGCGCAGCTCGCTGCGGCCGAAAACATTGGGGGCGCCATCAAAGCGCACGTCGGTGCTGCTTCCGGCGCCGGCACTTGTGGACGGGTCCTCTGCGCCCAGCTTCAGCTTGCCCTGGGCGACTTGGCCGAGCAGACGCAGTGCATCGCGGTAGTCGCGCACGACAGGGTCTTTGGACTCCTCGGACACGCGGTTGCGGTTGAGCAGGTAGCGGCTGATCGCCCGGGCCCAGGCCGTGAGCATGGTCTTGCCAGCGCTGCTGGGCGGCAGGCTCAGCGGCAGCGCGTAGCCGCCCTGGGCCAGGTGGCCA
Source organism: Acidovorax sp. LjRoot118 (assembly GCF_964253575.1). Classification (NCBI taxonomy): domain Bacteria; kingdom Pseudomonadati; phylum Pseudomonadota; class Betaproteobacteria; order Burkholderiales; family Comamonadaceae; genus Acidovorax; species Acidovorax sp. LjRoot118. The sequence continues at coordinate 3,030,497 of NZ_CAXURB020000001.1, read as the reverse complement.
TCGATGAGGGCGCCGGCTTCTGCCACGGCGTCCTGGACGCGGGCCAATGCAGCATCAGCACCCGTGACCTGGTCGGGCGTCCACGCGCTGCGGTCGTTGCCGCGCAGCGTGGCGTCCATGAGCGCGACTTCGACCAGGGGCTGACCGTCGCTGCTCGCGACCTGGGACAGCTCCTGGGCGCCGGGGCGCTCGGCCAGTTCGAGGGTGGTGATGTAGGGCATGGGCAGTTCAGGCAGTACGGGCGGGGGCTGCGGCGCGCAGGCGGTGCGCCAGGCGGGCCATGCCGTCCTGGCTGACCACCAGGCCAGGGGCTTGGCGGCCTTGCGGCGGGGCCTGCACGCGCGCGGCGGCCGATGGATCACGCCAGCGCTGCTGGCCAAATGCGAGGAGCTTCTTTTTCATGGCGGGATCCAGAGGTGGGTTGATCGAAGCGCCGGGGCTTTCCTGCAGTGGTCCCGTTATCCAGCCCCGGCTTGAAAGAGGTTGGCGGGTCGGGCGGTTGCCCTCTTCGTCGCTGGTGAAAGTTCAGTCCTGCGCTTGGCTGGCGCCTTCGGCCGGCAGGTCGACCAAGTGGGTGACCAGGGCGGGCTCGGTGGTGAGGGCCTCGTATTGCTGGTCGTCCAGATCGGCCAGCGGGATGACGTCGCCCTCGGGGTTGTCGAAGGCGTAGCCCGCGCGGCGGAAGCCCGGGCGCTTGGGCACCACCTTGAGGCCCTGGGCCTTGTCGGCCGTGGGTTTGGTGACGGGGGCAGCAGTTGGCGCCTTGGCGGCCTGGCCGCGCTTGGTGGTGGTCTTGGTGGTTGCCATGGGTGATGGGCTCCGTTGGGTGGTGATGGGGCGACAGGCCTGGTCGGGTCAGGTCAGATCAGCCAGGGGCAGACCACGACCTTGGACAGGTTGCGCATGACGTTGGTGGCGCCGTTTGCCAGGCGTTCGGCCTGCACCACCTCCAGGGCTTCCTGTTCCAGGCTCGGTGGCACCCACAGCTCGGAGCTGCGGATCACCAGCGGCTTGCCGTTGTCGCCGACCAGGCTCTGGTGCGCGGCGCGGGCGTCGGCGTAGGAGGTGGTGCTCAGCGCTTCCTTGCTGCCGTAGCCGAGTTGCCACAGTCCGAGGCCCACGTTGCCGCGCCCATCGGCGCCCCAGACGAACTCGTTCTGCTTGAAGACGTTCTCGTCGCTCAGGTTGGTCTTGGACTGGAAGGCGTAGTCGCGGCGCTTCTGGTAGATCAAGGGCTTGAGCACCTTGGTCGTGTCGAACAGGTACCAGGCCGTGCCGCTGCCGCCCTGGTAGTTGCTCACGCTGACTTGCTTGCCGGGCGGGCCCACGGGGTGGTCGGTGTCGAAGAAGTACTGACCGTCGTAGCACGGGGTGGTGAAGGCGGCCTTGAGCAGGCTGAACACCAGCTCGTCGGGGTGCTCGGCGGCGTCCTGGCCCAGCTGCTGGATGACGGGCTTGTAGATGCCGTAGTGGTCGTCTTCGATCTCGTCGCGGGTGACCGTGACGGTGTTTTCCCAGGTCTTGTTCTTGACCGCGTAGTCGTGCTGGGCCAGATTCTGGTACTGGCGCTCGCCGATCCACTCGCGGAACTTGGTGAACTTGCCCAGCCAGGCGTACTTCTGCTCGGCGGTAGTGCTGGGCACCAGGGTGGCGATCTGGCCCCACATGGGCTGGGCACCGCCCAGGCCGAGCTGGAAGGCCGCGCTGAACGACTGGTTCAGGATGGAAAGGTTTGCTGCGTTGAGGATCATTGCGTGCTCGCTGAAAGTTGCGGGTTTGCGCGGGGTCAGGCGACGTTGACCCAGACGCCATCGGCGTCCACGTCGAACACCTTGCCGGCCACGCTGCGCGTGTTGCTGCCGTTGGTCTTGGCGACCGTTTGGTCGTCCACGATGTAGCAGTCGGTGCCGATCTCGGCCAGGGTGATGGCGTCGGCCGAGGCACTGTTGGAGAACTGGTGCGGGCCCTTGCGCAGCGGCACACGGATGGCGCCAGCGGCGCCGCCCGTGTTGTCTGCTCGGGCCTCGGCCACGCCGGCCGCCTTGAGGGTGGTTGACGTTGCCCCGGGCACGGCGTAGCCCGCGGCGTTGATGGCCACGAGGGCCCCGGCGTAGATCAGGGTGGCGGCCGCGACGGGCGGCTCCATCTGCTTGCCGTCGCGGCGGAGGGTGTTGCGGTCTTTGGCGAGTGCTGCCATGGGTAGTGCTCCTGGGAAGTGAGGGACTGGGCCAGCCTGGTCAGGCGGCTGCTGCGACGGCGGTGGCGCCGGCCTTGTACTGCTCGGGCGTCAGGCCCATGGCAGAGCACACGGCCAGCTCGGGGGCGCTCAGCTGCGCATCGCCCTTGGCGAGGCCACCAGGCGGCAGGCCGCCCGTCTGGGTACTGGCGAGCGCGGCAATGGGCTGGGCGGCGCCCAAGTAGGAGGTGAGCGCGGCCATGTTTGTCTTGCCCAGGTCGCGGGCCCATGCCTCCATACCGGGCAGCAGGCGGCCATCGTTGAGCGCGGCACCGACAGCGGTGTCGACGTCGCTCTGCTGCTGGCGCGCGGTGAGCGCGGCCAGGTTGGTCTGCAACTCGGTGACCATGCCGATGGGCACGTACTTGGCCGGGTCGGGGGTGCCAGGGGCTGCGGTGCGCAGGCTGGTGCACGCGGCCGTCACGGCATCAGGGGAGGCATCTGCCGGCAGGGCCAGGGCCGAGCAGGCGGCAACAGCACGCCCCTGCAGGGCGGTCAACGGGCCGAGGGCAGTCAGCGCCGTGATGGCGTTGGCTTCGGTGGTGGTCTCTGGCAGGCCGAGGGAGGCCAGCAAGGCCTTGAGCAGTGGATTCACGGATGGCTCCTGTTGGGGCGTGACGATGAACGCGGCCGTCGCGGCCGCGAGGAGGGAAAGCGGCTCCATGCCATGGATGGCTGGGGCATTGGTGAGCGCGCCCATGTGCAGCTGGAGCACCTGGCCGGTGGCCTTGGAGTACTCGAAGACGGGCGAGAAGTAGAGGTACTCGCCGTTGGCGATGTAGTCCTGGGCGCGCTGGGTGAGCTCGGCGACCGCATACAGGCCCTTGCCGTCGATCCAGCGCAGTTCACGGAACCAGCCGGCAGCGGGCGCGGGCTGGCCGTTCGTGGCCTTGTTGAGGGTCTGGTGCTCGTAGTCCAGCACCAAAGGCTGGTTGGCGGTCGCAGCGGCAAAGCGCTGGATGACCGCCTGGGCGCTGACCGCGTCGATGTTCCACGGGGGCGAATCCATCTCGCGGCCATCGCTGGGCGCGAAGTTCCCGGCCGGGGTGACCTGCAGCAGGATCTGGCCGCCTGGCAGTCGGGTCTTGACGGGCACCTGGTAGGTGCATGCCTGGATGGCCACGGCCGTGGCCGCAGCGAGGGCCGAGCACGCGGCGATGCCGGTGCGGCCGGGGCGGTTACGGGAGGTGGTGCGCTGGTGCATGCCGCAATGGTCTGCGGCGGCGCGCTGCGGGTCTTGTTCCCGCGTCCACTATTTCAGTTGGCAAGTTACTTCTTCAAATTGACATCGGCAAGGCTGTAGCCTCTGCTCTCTACGAATTTGATGAACGCGTTTGTGTACTCGTCGGTCGGTACAGTTTGAACGATGGAGTAGAGCTCTTTTCCGGCTCGAGTGAGTGCTGGGCCTTCCATCAGCACATTGTCGGCGAGGTCAACTTTTTCCCCAGGTTTCAACCCGTAGTTGCGGCCCTGATGTACAAAATACGCTCCGACCAAGTCGTGTCTCACGACGCAGTTGGCGTATGGCATGGCCGAGTTGTACTCGGGTATCACGAGGCCGTATTCGGATAGCACGGTCAAGTCGTCATAGGCCATCCCAAACTTCATTAAGCCATTTGCGGCCGCTCTCTCGCCTACGGTCATTACGCGAACATCCAGTAGGTCTTGGTGGCGCCCGTAAAAAGCCATCGCCAAGGAGCAAAACTGAGTAAACAACTTGGCCGCTTGATTGTCGAGCTGCCCCATCAACTTGATGGTGCGGATCGAAAAAGAACCTGGCTGTGCGATTTCGCCAGCAAGTATTCTTCCGAAGTGGCGCTGCATGTATTCGGTCGACATGTTGCCGGCTTCTTCGTCAAAAGCGTTGATCCAGTCATCGCTGACCGAAGCCTGAGAGTCAGGGCCTGCCTCTACCGCAGTTTCTACAGGCGGAGCGATGTTTTTCAACTCTTCAGCCGCAAAGCCACACGTCTTGTCCACATTCATCTGCTTGCGGAGAATTTTGGCGGCGTACTTGTTGCCAGCAGCTCGACCATATGCCGGGTCAACGTCGATATGCTCGGCCATCTGAGTGCCAGAAGTGGAAATAACCTGCAAGCGAGCTGCTGTTGTCGCTCTAATCTCCTGCGCGATTCCCTCGAGCTTCGCCACGCCAATGTCAGCGACGCCTGTGACAAGCTTGCCAAACGTGTCCCACGCTACCCGCTTAAGCGGCGCTGGAACGCCAGTGATAGCGCCTTCTATGGCGTCTACCACTGCGTTCATCGCACCTTCATCGCCAGTGGAATTGGCGGGTTCGGTACCCAATTCGCCCATGATTTCCCTCCGATTTTGAGAGAAATCATTGTGCAGCAAGGCTCTTGCGCGTCATAGCCTTGAATTGCGTACCACCCAATCCAGAATGATCTCCCGGATCTCCGCGTTGTCTGCGGCGCTGATCCCCAGGTACGGCCGTGCCGGCATCGTGACCTGGTACTTGCCGATGTTGACCTGGCGCTCAGTGGCGCGCTTGTGCTTGCGGCTGGCAAACAGCGTGCGGCCTGCTACGGTGCGGTAGCGCACGGTTGCTTGGCGCGCCGGCATGTCGATGGTGCCCCCGAGCTGGTGGATCGCGGCATAGGCGAGGTTGGCACCCACGTCGACCGTGGTGTCGCTGGTGACCTGGTGACGGATGCCACTGCGCAGATAGCCGCGCAGGGTGAGCACCTTGTCCTGGTTGTACTTTTTTCGCCTGGCGTAACGCGCTTTCAACGGTTGCCACGGCGTGCCATCGGGCGCTGTCTGGGTCGTGAAACGGTCTTGTGTGGAAGCCTGCAGGGATTCGCCGATGCGGTTCATGATGTCGCTGCCGGGCGGCTGCGCCTGGCGGGCGAGCATGTCCAGGACCTCGCGGTCGTTGACCTCTGCAGTAATGCGGGTTCCTGCCATGGCTTCGATCTCCTACAATTGCGGCAACATCAGGCGAGACGGCCGCGCCAGGCCCACCGACCCTTGCCCAGATGGGGGCCAGCACTTGGCGCAGTGCTGGCTCTGTCGTTTCCGGGCCTTCATTCGGCCAGGCGTTGGTACAGCAGCACCCCGATGCGCCATTCATCCTCGGACTGGGTGGCGCCCTGGAAGGTGGTGATGCCGCTCCACCCGTCGGCCCCCAGCTCGAACACGGCCAACGCTGGCGTTTCCTCCCCCTCGACCGCGAAGCGCGCCACGTAGCGACGCCGCACCACGGCCTTGGCCTGGCTGTGCTGCCACACCAGCCGGGCCCAGATCTCGTCGGGGTCGACCAGCGCCCGCGCAAGCAGCCGCATGAACTGCTCGCGGCCGCGCTTGGTCACCTTGAGGTTGCCCTTGGCGTCGGTGAACAGCTCCTCGCCCACCACCAGGCGCTCCCCAATGGCGTCCTTGACGATGGCCGGTGCGCCTGGCAGCACGCCGAGGGTCTGCATGTAGGCATCGACGTACTGGCGCTCGGTCAGGCCCTTGGGCAGCAGCTCGGTCGCCGGCAGGGGCCGGGGCGGTGGCAGCGGGTCGAGCGGGCGGCGGTTGGGCAGGCCAGGGCCGCCTGCGCTGCCTGGAAGTGGTGGGTCTGGTCGCTCGGGCGGGATGGCACTGCGCAGCCGCGCGCTGCCAGGGGAGTACTCAAACCCTGGGTCGATGCCTTCGGGCACACGCACGGTGCGCGGACCGATGGCGCTGCGCTGGCCGATGACACGCTCGACCAGGTTGATCTCGGGCGCCTGATCGGGCCCGGACTTGCCCAGGCGCTGCAGGTCGCGTGGCCACAGCCCCCGCACCTTGCAGTGGCACCCCCAGCCGTTGGGCGGGAAGTGGGTTTGCCAGAACGGATTGCCCTGTTCCAGCACCAGACCGTCCCAGCTCTGGTGCTCGGGCCGGGGGTTCTGCACCCAGTCCTGGTGGTCGTACTGCCAGAACGGTGCCGCCTGCAGCTGCTGCCAGCGCCCGGCCGCGTAACTGGTGGCGAGGTTGGTGTCGTAGATCACGCGGCTGCGCCAGTTGCGGCCGCCGTTGTAGTCCCACCCGTGCTTGGCGACGATGCCGTCGAAGTCCTTGCGGAACTCCTCCAACGTGGCGCCGCCGTCGATGGCCCTGGCGACGGCCGCGCGGAAGTCGGACACGATGGCGTCGCGGTTGGCCCCGGCGACCACGAACGCCCAGTCATGCTCCCGGGTGTAGATGTCGGTCCAGCCATCGGTAGGCAGGTTGACTTTGCGCCGGAAAAACTCCGACTGCTCGGCGAAGGGCAAAGAACCGTAGGCAGCTTGGGACATGGAAAGGGCCGACGAGGCGTTTATAAACGGCGAGAAGCCGGGGAAGGCGGCGCCGACGTCCGAAGGCCGCACCCCTGAGGGTCAGGGGCCTTGTCGGCGGGCAGGATTTCAGCGGGGGGATGCGGCTTCATCGAGCACGTCCGACCGGCCTGCGAGCTGGGCCGCGCGCAGGGCCTCGGCCATGAGGGTTGCGTACTGGTCGAGCGTCATGCCGGGCAGCAGCTGCTCCAGGCCATCGCGTATGGCTTCGAGCGACGTGGCGCTCTCTACCAGGTTGCGGATGGGCTCGATCCAGGCCTGCAGGGCCGGGGCCATGCTGCGGGCCAGCTGCGGCTGCATGAGCACGGGTGGCGGTAGGTCGACGCCGGCAGCGGGCAGCGCCGCTGTCGCGGCCGCCTGGCCCACGGGCGGTGCTGGCGGGGTTGGTGGTACCGGAGCGCCTGCAGGCGGTTCTGGGGGCGGTGGAGGGGCCGGGGCGCCGAGCACTGCCTCGCCAGCCTGGGCCTGGGGGATGCCCAGCTTCTCGTGCGCCCAGGCCACCGTGGGCCGCACGCCGACTGCCACCAGCTTAGGCAGCGCGTCGGCATAGGCGGTCAGGTCTTCGGGCTCCTGGGCGTTGAGCTGCATGCGCGGGGCGCGGCGCAGCCCTCCAGGCGCCAGGCCGTTGAGTGCGGCCATGGGGTAGACCAGGTCGCGCGACAGCGTGGTGTTGGCCTGGCGCACGTCGCCGTCGCGCAGGTCCTTGCGCACCTCGTTGTGCACGTTGCCCAGGGCGTTGGTGCTGCTCTTGCCATCGGCGCCGCTGGTGAGGGTGCCGCCCAGGATCACCTTGGACTGGGTGCGCTCGCACCAGCTGATCATCAGCTCGAAGGCGGCCGGGTCGCCCGTGGCCGCGTCCAGGAAGTCCAGCTCCATGCCCTCGGGAATGATGCCCGCCGCGTTGTGGCCGATGCCCACGAGGGCGCGCAGCAGCGTGGCCTTGTCCTTCTCGCTGGCGCTGGATGGGTACTTGCCCAGGCGCAGCGGGATGCCGTAGATCTCCAGGAACTCAGCCAGGTCGCCGACGCTGTAGTTCTTGAACAGGTACGGCCAGACAAGGGTGCGGAACAGCGAGGCGCGCTCCAGGTAGCCGCTCTTGGCCTTGTGGACGTGGGTGATCCAGCCGAAGGGCTGCAGCGGGTCGCCCACGGCGCCTTCGACCACGTTGTTGGTGCGCAGGCGCAGCTCTTGCCGGTAGCCCCGGTGCAAGGTGAACCAGCTTTGCGGGCGGTGGGTGATGGTCTTGGGGAGCCAGTACCGCTCGACCCTGTGCCATTCGATCTCCAGGCAGGCGTAGCCCTTGCCGATGGCGTCGGTGAGGTCGAACACCATGTCCTCGAAGTCCGGGATCTCCAGCATCATCTCGCTCAGCTGGTCCGTGGCCTTCTGTTCGGCGGCGCTGGCGTTGACGGGCGCGGCCAGCTCCCAGTCGAGCACACAGGCGCGGCGGCGCTTGCTCATCTCGCTGGCAATGTGGCCGTCCTTCTCCTCCATGTCCTCGAACAGCTCGAACTGGGAGATCAGGTCGCCTTCCTCTGCCTGGTCGAGGATGCGCGCCAGGCGCGAGGGCGTGAGGCCGCGCGTGGGGTGGCGCTGCAGCTCGCGCTGCAGATGGGTGAGCCGCGAGGTCTGCGGCTCTGCCAGGTCGGGCGTGGTGATGGGCTGGCCGTCTGGGCCGAGGATGCGGGAAGTAGCCATGGGGTCACCAGGTAGCGGAGTGCTCGGGCATCTGCAGGTCGTCGTCCTGCCCGCCGTCGCGGATGTTGTCGAAGCCACGCGGAAGCTGCGGCACAGGGATGAACTCGATGGCGCCGCTCATGTTGAGGGTGGCGAACCAGCCGAGGGCCAGCATGATGGCGCTGTCGCCGTGGCGGAACAGGTCCGGGTCTTTGATGTCGGCGCGGCGTATCTTGCTGACCATGGGGATGCCGTCCACCTCTTCGATGGCGCGCAGATCGCCCGCAATGTCGGGGTCGGCCGGGATGTCGATCATCCCGTCCTCGAAGCCTTGAACCAGCTTGGGCATCCAGGTGCCATACCAGGAGCGGGCCAGCTTGATCTGGTGCACATGGGTGCGGCCGAATTTGTCCGCCGTCTCTTCAGCCAGCGGCTCGCCCGAGCCGCCCGCATCCATGGCACCGCCGCAGCGCCTGGGCAGGTGCTTGATGGCGTGCCAGGTGATCTGCTTTTGCTGTGCGTAGGGCACCTTGTGCATGTCGATGGCCAGGGCCAGCTGCCGGCGCATGCCAATACCCACGCTCAGGGCGCCCCAGCTCGAAAAGTCCCTGTGTCGGGCGTAGTCATGGCTGAAGACGTGGCGCAGCTGCGGGTCGAGCCTCGCCAGGGCCGGGTCCAGGTATCGCTGGATCCAGTCGTCCACCCAAGAGGTGCGCTCCTCGGTCGTGAGCCGCACGAAGTCATCGTCAAGCGCCAGGCGGAGCACGCGCTCGGGCGGCAGCGTGGCGGCCTGCTCGATCCACACGCCAGGCAGCGATACGCCGTTGCCGTCGCGGGGGATGGCGTCCAGCTCTTCGCGCATGGCGGCCTTGCGGATACCGTATCCGTTGCGGATCTTGGAGTACCAGGCCTTTTTCGCCTCCTCAGAGGGTACGGTGCCGGCCATCAGGCATACGCGCTCGAACAGACCGTTGGCGACCGCGTCGTCGAAGGTGACTGTGTAGACGACCGCGTCGGTACCGTACCGGCCGGCCTCGATGTCGCGGCAGAACTGGGCGAACGGGTTCTTCTTGCCGTTGTGCGAGCTGATGACCGTGATCTGGCCACCCCAGATCAGCAGAGCGGCTGCTGCATCGAGCACGCCCTGCACGTCAGGATGGAAAGCCGCTTCGTCGATCACCACATGGCCCTGCAGGCCGCGGATGTTGGCCGGGCGGCTGGACAGCGCGCAGACCTGGAAGCCCGAGGCGAAGCGCACGCGGTAGGCGGTGATCTGGCGCGTCTTGCCGGTCACCGGGTCCTGGTCCTCGAACAGAAATTCTTCGATGCCCGAGACTTCGCCCTGGGCCTTGGCGATCAGGCGGGAGAACTTCGCCACGTAGCCGATGGCTTCGAGGCCCTTTTCCTTGGTGTCACCGATGTAGAAGACGTTGGCGCCGCCGAACTCCTTGCGGGCTGCGGCCACCAGCGTCTTGCGCAGCATGGTGCCGTAGGTGATGCCCGTTCGCCGGCCCTTGGGGATGGCGATGATGGCGTGCGGCAGCGCGGCGGCCTCGCGCTGGTGGAGCATGAGCACGCCCTCGGCCAGCAGGTTGAGGTCGGCCGGAATGGACCGCACGCTGGCTGGGAGGTCATCCCATTCCAGCGTGCGCAGTGTGGTGCCGAGAGGCTGGATGAGCGAGGCCATCAGCTGGTGCCCCCTGCTGGCTTGATGCCCAGGAAGTCGCGCATCCAGAAGTCGAGCTGCTCTTTGCCCATGCCCTGGGCCTTGGCAATCTCCTGCAGGTTGGCTTGCTGCTCGGCCAGCAGCTTCTTGCGGGTGTCCTCTTCCACCTTGCGCTGGAATTCCTTGAGGTTGATGCTCGACCTGGTCAGGGTGGCGATGTTCTTGGCGGCCTTGGACAGCAGGGCTACGCGCTCGCCATGGTCGGCATCGGCCGCGTCTTCGTTGGCCTCCTGCATCGCCAGGATGGCCTCGAACAGCTCGGTCTGCACCATGGCCGTGAGGGCCTCGCTGCGGGCGTCCTTGTCGTCGCCGGCATGCGCCTGGATGATCTTGGCGGCCTCGGTGCTGGCGCGGATGGCGGCCAGACGGCGCTCCAGCTTCTGGCCGTAGCGGCCCACCGCGCTGCGGCTGGGCAGATCACCGGATGCCGACTCGATGGGAAAGCGCTCGCGCAGGTCGGCAATCAGCTCGTCCAGGGTCTGCGAGCCGGTGGCGAGCATGGCCTGGATATACGCCTTGACGTCCTCAGGCAGGCGGTCGATGCTGCTTTTGCGGGCCATGGCTACCAGTACTTGGCGGGGCGAGCGATGCCGGGCTCGCAGTCGATGGTGTACTCGGCGATGTCGGTGCCAAAGCGCGTCAGGTCAGCATGCCAGCGGCCGCTGGGCTGCTTGTCCAGCTTCACCAACTCGCGGCCGGCCAGGTAGTCCAGGTTCACGCGCAGCTCCAAGGGCGTTGCGTCGGGATACTCGCTCTGGGCCACGGACAGGATGGGCCCCTCGAAGGCACCCATCGGACGCGCGTTGTTGAGCGTGAGCAGGATGAGCCAGCGCAGTGCCTCGCGGCGGATGCGGGCGGTGTCGAGGCCGGTGTTCATTTCATGGTTCCCTGGTTGATGATTCCGCGCAGCTGGGCGTTCTCCAGCTTGCCCGCCAGGCCGTCGAGCTTGGCTTCGATGATGGATTGGCCGCGGATGTAGTCGTCGCGCATGACGTACTTCATGGGCATGTCGGCCACCAGCTTGAGCATCTCGCGCTCGACGCGTTGCCACTGGACGGTCTCCTCGCGGTTGACCTGCTCCAGCCCGTCAAGGCGGGAGGACAGCTGGGCGGCCTGCTCGGCGCGAGCCTTCTCCTGGGTGACGAAGCGCTCGTCCAGGTGCCGCTGCGACTGGTCGAGCAGCAGCTTGCCGGCGCCGGCCACGGCCGCCAAGAACGCCGTGAGGAGGCCGACCAGGTTCCAGAAATCTACGGTGACATTCATCGTTTCGCTCTCTCCACGCGCGCCTGGCACGACACGCACATCTGGCAACCCGGCACAGTTCGGCGGCGCAAGGCCGGGACTCTCTCTCCACAATCGGCGCACCAGCGCGCAGAGTCGGCCGCTGTCTTGCCCTGCAGGCCTGCGCGGCGTGCCTGGTCGCGCAGGGCATCGGCCAACATCTCGGCCTCGCGCTCGCTGGCGCGGTCTACGTCGTCCATCAATCCGAGACCTCCACGGTCGGCGCCCGGATGACGTCGGCGACGTAGGCCTGCAGGCCGATCACCTGGTCGCGGAGCTGGTCAGCCTCTGCTGCCAGATCTCGATACGCGCCTGCGCTTTCGCCGAGAAGCTCCCGGGCGGTGGTGGCTTCGCGAGCGCAGGCGGCAAGGCCGGCGTCTCCTGCCGGGTAGGGATTGGGGCGGGCGTTGAGCTGGGCGACCTGGTCGCGCAGGCTGCGCACAGCAGCAGCGGCAGCAGCATCGCGAGCTTGGCGCGCGGTTTCACGTTGAGCGGTGGCATAGGCGGTTCTCTCGGCGTTGCGGAACTTGGCGACGTTGTCGTCGGCCGTGGCGGTGGTGCGCTCGGCCTCCTGGCGGTCCCAGGCGGCCTGGATGCGGCTGGCGCCCTGGGCGTCGCCCTTGGCGAGGAGGTGTCCCTCCCAGGTCTTCACCCCGAAGATCGCCGCGCAGATGGCGACGGCGATCAGGATCAGTCGGTATTGCGCGCTCACAGGCCCGGCCCCCACGACAGGTAGCGGGGCTGGAGCACCACCAGGATGCGGTGGGGGTAACCCAGGTTTTCACGGCAGTGCAAGGCTGCGCGGCGGGCTTTGCCGCATGCCTCATCGACCTGGGCGCGCGTTGGCTGGGCCAGCCCGGTACTGGCGGCCTCCGCTTGCCAGTGGCCGAGCCCGCCGTTGTAGCTGCGCAGGGCGACCCACATGCGGTCGCGCGGCGTGTAGTGGCCTGGTGTGCGGGCGTAAAGCCAATGGTTGTAGGCCGCCAGTGCCTGCAGCGCCCACGCGGGGTTGAACGGTTCGGGGTTGGCCAGGCTCGGCCGCACCGAAGGCATCCAGCGGGCCGTGGCGGGCATGAACTGGGCGAGGCCGGCTGCGCCCACGTGCGACACCGCATCGGGGTTCCAGGCGCTCTCCTGGTGGACCTGGGCGGCGAACACGGCGACCGGGGCGTTCAAGCCCCATTCGGCCTGGGCCACCTTGATCAGCAGGGCGCGGTATGGAAGCGCAGCCTCGGGCACCTGGGCGCGGCAGCTCTCGGCGGCGCCCAGCGCCAGCAGGCATGCGAGGATGGCCCAGGCCATGGGCTTGCGCAGCAAGCGTGTGATGACGGGGCTGCGCACGTCAGATGCCCGCCGCCACGCCGGAGATCACGGCGGCCACGATGACCGCGCGCCGCAGCATGGCCGCAGCGAAGGGGATCACGTAGCCAGGCGCGATGGGATGGTCGGCCTCGCCCTGGGGCTCAGTCGAGCCGAGCCGCCAGTCGCGCACCAGGTAGCTGTCGGGGCGCGCGTAGGGGAACAGGGCACGGTCGAGCCAGTACGCCATGACGGCGGCCAGCGAGACCAGCGAGGCCTTGTAAATCGTGAGGCCGAACTTCTGCGGGGCGATGACTGCGATGACCGCGATCAGTGCCAGCGCCAGCACGAGCCAGGTGGACGTGCGCGGGACGCGCAGCCAGGCGGGAACGGAGTCTCTGAGTTGCATGGGCCCCTCCAAGGGCAGGACAGTGATGGAACAGGCCCCGCGAGGGGGAAACCATCAGTGTCTGCAGGAGGGGGTGCGCGGTCTTGTGGACGAGGGAACTATTCGCTAGAACTACGCCCCAGCTACTTGGGAGATATCAACATTGCAGCAGTCTAAGCAGCACCATTGCTTGGCTGGGACGCATTGCCGCCTGTCGCGCTCTGAGCGGTATAGAAGTCATCGAGCTTGAGGATGCATCGCCTCAGGGACCGCAAGTCGGTGACGGGTACAGGGGACTGAACATCCATGTGGTCCGCGTTAAAAAGCCCCTTGGGCGCTCTGGCGGTGTTGATCAAATCGACGTAGCAGCCGTAGTCGATGCCATACACCGTATAGCGAACTCCGGGCTCATCCTGAGCGGACATTCCTTTTCGCAGGACATGCAGTACGCGAGCGTCATAAAGGTAGTCTATGAGGTCATCTTTACGGCCAGCTGCGAGCAGGAAACCTTTGGCCTGACGTTCTTTGATTACCCAATCGATAATCCAGTTCAGCAAATCCTTGGCCTTCTCGTCGGCGGCAACAGCAGCGTCTTTGGAAGAGAGGTACCACTGACGAGCCGCTGCGCGCACTTCACTGACGGAGATGGTGGTCGTCCCGGCTTTTTGTGCTGCTTGATTGAGGATATTGATCGCGTCGCGCGGAACACCCTCACACGCACGCACGACTTCAGCGAAGGCGTTCGCCTGTGTAAATCCAGCGGAAAGCATCTCCTGCACAGTTCCCGGTGCGGGGAGTCCTTCAGCTTCCAGAGCAGCTTGAACGTGAGCTAGCACGAGCTTTTGGAAGAATTGCACTGCAGCGGTTTCGTTGTTCTCGAACACCATGTGTTCGTCCAAGTTCACCGCAGTGGATACATCGGCACCGAGCTCTAGGCCGACGTTTCCAATCATCCGGTCAGGGATCAGAAATCGACTGCGTTGTTCGATGGCTGCGATCTTCACAAAAAGGCCTCTCGCAGGCATAAGTGATCGCCGAATCAGATCGGCCAGGTATGGCTGAAGATCCAATGGCACTTCGCTCCATTCGTCTATAAGTATCCAAAGGCGCTTTTTCGGCAACGTGCTCATCAGCGAGCGAGTGGCGGTTCCGACACTCCCAAAATTGACCCGGTAGTTCTCAACTCCGGACTCCACCCGCTTTTCCCCTGTGACCCTCTTCGACGAATGCGAACCCTTGCCCCCGACTTCAAGACTTGGAGCGGCTGAAAGCTTCAGCGAGCCTGATGCCTCGCTCGCTTCAGTGGCCTCGCCAGAACTAGTTTGCTCGACCGAAACAGTACCCTGTACTTTCACCTCTCGGTGGGCTTCCAAAAAACTATCCAGAGCTTGGCGGCAAGCAGGTGAATCCATTGCTTCAGTGCCGGCCAGCTGTTCAACTATCTGCGAATGGATTGCTGACAGGACGTCAACCAAAAGCCGGGTAGCACGGGTATGCAACGGGATAGTCCTGTCACCGTAAATACCTCCCGCTGACCCTATCGTTCGCATGTCAAGCTGAATCGCAATTTCGCCTGCGTCTCGGCGATTTTGGCGTAGCACGCTCAGCAGATGGGTCTTCCCAGTTCCTCGCCTGCCGAAGAGGATTTGGTGTTCAAAAGTCTCGAACGTAGCGTACACACCGCCGAGATCTACAAACGTTTTTTGCAGGACCTCATCATCTTGCTGCTCTGCTCGTTTCAAGACTTTTACGAATGCACGGTTGGTAGGAAGCATAGAGGCCCTCGTTCAGAGAAATTGGCACGTTGCGATTATGGATGTTTGGCCGTCATCGGCCTGCAGGCGGGCAAGCGACGTGCTTCGTCGCGCGGGAGCCCAGATGTCGTGAGTTTTCTAGGAGACACACGAATTGCTCCAGATGTGCTCGAACTCGGCCTTGTTGTCCTCTTCCTGCGTGGGCTGGCGCTTGTTGGCTCTGAGGAACGCCGTCGTGCGTTCGATCCTCCTGATGATGGCCTCGCTATCGTTGTCGGGTGTCCAGCCTTGAGCGCCATGCTCTTCAAGTGCGTAACGGGTGGGCGTGGACACATAGCGCACGAAGCCGGTGTAACCGCCGAGGCTGTTGCGCGCGTTCACCTCGCCGCAGACGTACTCACGTTGGATCCGTTCGTTGCGGTAGGTGGCGGAGCCCGGATCTTTCAGCGCTCCCAGGACGCCGGCACGTAGACGCGGCAGTTCAACCCAGTCGTCCCATTTCGCAAACGCAGTGCCCGCCGCCGCCACTGCCAGGCCAGCCACCAGAAGCCCAATCCACTTCGCTCTCATCGCGCCCTCCGTCGCTGGTTGTTTTGCTGACCGGCTTCGAGCGCAGTGCAGTGGCCACAGCAATCACGCAGCGGCACGCTCAGGTTGACGACGGTGATGTTCCCTTGAACGCAACCAACTTGCACGGTTCCGTTGCCCCAGTTGTTCAGCGTGCTCTTCGGCTTCATTCCCTCAACCAGCCGCAGCACCCAAGCCCATTCGATCAATTTGTATCTCCTTTGTTACAGCCATTGTGAACAAAGGAACACGAACGTGCACGCAGCATTCCGCCCGGTTGGGGCCCTATTTGCGCTTTTTGCCTCCCCCATTTGGGTGAAAGACGCCGCCACTGATGCTCCCGGCCTGCACCACACCCGGCGCATGGTTGGTCAGGTTGACGCTCTGGCTCTGTGTCTGAGTGGGTTTTGAGCCCGAGCCGATCAGGGCACCCAGTGCCGCGCCCTGGCCGCCTTCGTCAGCCGCGAGGAAGTACTCCAGCATCGTCTGCGCCTTCGGGCTGAGCGCGCCTGGGGAGATGCGCCCCGTGATGATGAAACCCACATCCGCGCCGGCCTTGGACCACGCGGACAGCACTCGCGCGTTCGGGTAGGCGGTCTCCTTTTCCCACGCCAGCTGGGAGTTCTTGGACGCGTCGCCAAGCCCAGCGAATGCCATCTGCGACAGCCCCAGCCGCTCGCGCTCGATCCTGATTCGCTCACCGATCCCTGTTTTCTGTTCCATATCGCTTTAATGGCACAGTTTTCTGTACCATAATCGGTGCCAACACGTTTCAACAAAACGCCACAAGCGCCAACTTGTGGCAACCAAACAGGACGCACCACCATGCCCCTAAAGACCCGCCAGGAGGTACGCAACGAGTTCGCGCTGAAGGGCTTGTCCTTCAGCGCCTGGGCCAAGCAACGCGGCTACTCCGTCGCGCTTGTCTCGCTGATCCTCAACGACGACCAGGTCAACCCGCGCCGCAAATGCCTGCGCGGTGAAAGCCACAACATCGCTGTGGACCTGGGCCTCAAGACGGGCATCCCGAACGTCGGAACGTTCCGCCCTTTGGCCAGGCCACAACTCGCGGCGGCAGCATGATGGTTTTGTCCTCCACGCATCTTACCGATGCGACTGCACCGGCACGCGCTTGCCGCGCCGCGTCGAGTTCGTCGGCCAGCTCGTGCAGCGTGCGCCGCGCGGTTTCCATGGCCGGCAGCACGTTGCAGCGCCGGGCCCTGCGCCAGCCTTGCGCAAGCCGCCGTCCGTCGATTGCACCGCCCATCTCCAGTGCCGCCGTGAGGTGCAGCAGGGCCTGCCCTATGCCCTCGATCCTGCCTGCCAGCTCGTCGAAGTTGCGTGCTTCCATCTCGTCCTCCCGCTTGTTGGTGATGGCTGCACTGTATGTGCCGCGACACCGCTTCGAGCAGCTCCAAACCGGTGTTTGTTTGGCGCTGGCCGGTGGAGGCAATCGGCCATGAGTTCCAAGCCCACCCGCAATTGGAAGCGCATACAGCCCACCAGCCTGAGGCACGCGCTGGAGCTGTGCAAGGACCACGCACGCGAGCGCCTGAACAAGTCGGTCGAGCGCATTGGCGAAGACATGGGCGTGTCTGACCACTGGACCCTTTACAAGTGGCTGAGCACTGGTCGCCTACCGACCAACATGATCCGGCCCTTCGAGACCGCCTGCGGCATCGACTACGTGACGCGCTGGATCGCGGCCAGTAGCGGCCGGCTGCTGGTGGATGTGGCCACCGGTCGCAACCTGAACCATGCGGACATCGCCGAGTTGCACGAGCACTTTGCCGGCACGGTGAAGCTGCTCAGCGCCTTCTATGCCCGGCCCGGCGACCCCGCCGAGACGCTGGCCGCGCTGACCAAGCACATGGAGCACATGGCTTGGCACCGCAGCAATGTCGTGCAGCACGCCAACCCCCAACTGGAGCTGTAAGCATGCTCAAAGCCCGATACACGCGCACCGCCAAACATACGCCCCTTGTGGTGCTGGAAGGCGGTCCATTCAACGGCATGGAGAGCACGCCCGCGCAATTGCGCGCACTGGCGGCCTTGCTCAACGAGGTGGCCGCGCATGCCGAGACCCGGCCTTGTGTAGGCCGGCTCTGGGCCCCGGCCACGGAGAGCTACGACACCGCCGCCTGGAGGGCCTGCGCATGAGCCAGGACGACACCAAGACCGGGGCCCAGGTCACGCGCGCCCTTGACATGCTGGAGTGCCTATCTGGCCGCGTGCTGGACGGCATGTCCAACAAGGACCTGGCCGAGGCCATGCGCTGCCCACCGCCCTACGTGACCCGCACGGCCGAGACCCTGATCCGCAAGGGCTGGGTCGAGAAGGACGAGACCACTGGGCGGTTTCGGATCACCACCCGTTTCAGCCGCCTGACCTTCCGCGTCATGGCGGATTTCGACCGCGCGAAGACTGCCCTGGAGCAGGCCCAGCGCAACTACACCCTGACCAACTGAGCACACCACCGACATGGCACGCCAACCCAACAAGACAACGCCTCCAGCCGACGCCCCGAAGCTCAACGAAGCCGCGCTGGCAACCCTCGACGCTGCCCCAGCCCAACTGGTGGCCGCCCAGGAAGCCATGGACGAAGTGCTGGCCGCCGGCGTTGACCTCGGCCGCCTGGAAGCACTGACGTTTATTCAAACGGTTTCAGAATCCGCAGCCCTCGCAATCTATGAAAACGTAAAGAAATCAAAGGCTTGGCGCCTTTTGCGCAACCCCAAGAGTTCAAACGGTTTGAATTTCGCCAGCCTGGACGAGTTTTGCCAGGTCAAGCTGGGGCGCGGGTATGCGCGCATGCAAATGCTGCTGGGCAACCAGCGCGCCGTGGGCGAGGAGGCCTTCGAGCAGGCCGAGCGCCTGGGCCTGCACCAGCGTGACTACAACGCCATCAAGGCGCTGCCCGCCCCCGACCAAGAGATGGTGCGCCGCGCTGTGGAGGAGGCCAAGACCCGCGAGGAAGTGCTGGACGTGCTGCACGACCTGGCAGTGCGCAGCGCCCAGCAGAAGGCCGCGCTGGAGGAGGAGCTGCAGGACGCCAACGACCAGGTAGAGAGCCTGGCCGAAGACAAGCGCTCCCTCATCAACGAAAAGGAGACGCTGCGCAAGCAGGCGCGCCGCCTGGCGCAGGCCACGCCCGACGAAGTGGCCGAGCAGCTGCGGGCCGACATCGAGCGCGAGGCGCTGACCGCCCAGGGGCTGATCCAAGGGCCCATCCGCGACGGCCTGGAGCAGCTGCAGCGCCACTCTGCCGAGCACGGCACGAACCACGAGGAGTGGATGGCCGGCCAACTTGCCCAGCTGGAGCGCCTGGTGCGCGAACTGCGCGGCCGGCTGGGGGTGAAGGCCCAGGCCGATGGCGACGACACCCCCGAGTGGCTGCGCGGCATGCAGGTGGATGGCCTCCCAGCAGCAGGGCACGCCTAACCGCCATGGCGCAGCCGAATGCCGTCATCACCCAGCGCCTTGTGCACTACGCGCAGGCGGCTGCTGCGGCCGACTGGGGCGCCAAGGGTGCGCTCTACGACGCGGCCAGCGCCGAGCTGCAGCTGTCCAAGGCAACCGTAATGAGAAAGATCAAGGAGGTATCGATGACGTCGACCAAAACGCGCAAACGGCGCTCCGATGCGGGCAAGACGTCGCTCACCCGTGACGAGGCGGTCTTCATCAGCGCCATGCTGATGGAGCACATGCGCAAGAACAACAAGCGGCTGCTGTCGGTCGAGGCGGCGGTGGAGGAGCTGCGTGCGAACAGCCTGATCCGTGCCGAGCGCACCGATGGCGAGGGGGAGATTTTCAAGCTGTCGACCAGCACCATCACCCGGGCGCTGCGCACCTACCTGCTGCACCCCGACCAGCTGCTGGCGCCTGCGCCTGCCATCCACCAGGCCAGCCTACACCCGAACCACGTGTGGAGCATCGACGCCAGCCGCAGCATCCTGTTCTACCTGCCGCAGCAGGGCCGCGACACCGGCCTGCGCACCATGGATTACCGCGAGTACTACAGCAACAAGCCCGCCAACGTGGCGAAGGTGCTGCAAGAGAGCCTGTGGCGCTATGTGGTGACAGACCACACCAGCGGCGCGCTGTTCGTCTGGTACGTGACGGGCGGCGAGACTGGGGGCAACCTGGCCGAGGTGCTGATCCAGGCGATGCACCCCCGTGAGGGCAACCCGTTCCACGGCGTGCCGCGCCTGGCGATGCTGGACCCGGGCGGTGCCAACACGAGCCCGCCCTTCATCAACCTGTGCAAGGCGCTGCGCGTGCACGTGCAGATCAACAAGCCCAAGAACCCGCGCGCCAAGGGCCAGGTGGAAAAGGGCCAGGACATGGTGGAGCGCGGCCTGGAGTCGGCCTTCAAGCTGCTCAAGCTGGAGACGCTGGAGCAGATCAACGCCGTGGCCGCGAAGTGGTCGGCCTGGTTCAACGCGACCCAGGTGCACACGCGCCACGGAATGACGCGTTTCGAGGCGTTCATGCGCATCCTGCCCGAGCAGCTGCAGCTGGGCCCAGGGATCGAGCTGTGCCGCGAGCTGGCGGTGTCTGCGCCGCAGGAGCGCACCGTGAACGACTTCCTGGAGGTGGAGTTCATGGGGCACACCTGGGACGTTTCGCACGTGCCGGGCGTGGTGGTCAAGCAGAAGCTGCAGATCGTGCGCAACGCATGGCGCCAGGACTCGGCCCAGGCCGTGGGCATGGGTGAGGACGGGCGGGAGGTGTTCTATGTGCTGGAGCGCAAGGAGCGCAACGAGTTCGGCTTCTACGACGACGCTACTGTGATCGGCGAGGGGTTCAAGCGGCATGCCGAGACGCCTGCCCAGCGCAACATGAAGGAAGTGGAGCAGCTCGCCACTGGCACCAGCTCGTTGACCGATGCAGAGGCTGCGCGCAAGGCCCAGGACAAGGGCAAGGGGCCGATCCCATTCAAGGGGCTGGTGGACCCGCTCAAGCGCGTCAACGACGCTGTGCTGCCCACCTATCTGCCGCGCCAAGGCACAGCGGTGGCTGTGGACAACCCGGTTGCCAACGGCCAGGTGCTTGACCAGGTGGACACGATGCTGGCCCTGCAGCGCATCGCCAAGCTGATCGGCCGCTCGATCACCCGCGAGGAGAACCGATTCATCAAGGGCCGGTGGCCTGAAGCGATGCCGGCCGAGCAGGTAGATGCCTTGGTGGCGCAGTTCACGCGCGGCGCAGACGCTGCGCCTGTGGAAGCCTTCGGCGGCCTGCGCGCCGTGGGCATGTGAGGGGCCGCCGATGCTGAACCTGCACCTGATCATCAAGGAACTGGGCGTCAACCAGGCCGACTTCGCTCGCCTGTTGAAGGTGAGCACCGCGACGGTGAGCCTGATCTTCAAACACAACCGCTGGCCGGTGAAACCAGGCATGGAATTCCGCCTGAAACGCGCCGCCACGGAATACCTGCTTCAACGCGGCGTTGACCCTGCACGGGTGGCGACCGCATTTGAAGAGTGCGCCGGGCAGCGCGCCAACGCTGCCCAGCCCACTGAGGCCAACGCCTCGACTCCAAGCCCAAAAACCAACTTGCTCAATCGACTCAAGGACGAGGATATGTTACTTCGCAAGCACACGATCACCCAGGACGCGCGGGATTACTTCGCGCTGGAGCGCGATCCCTTCACCAACGAGATGCGCGGCGTGGCCGACGTGTTCCTTAATGACAACATCCGCAAGGTGCGGGCCGCAGTGCGCAATGTGGCCGAGCACGGCGGCATGCTGGCGGTGATTGCGGAGTCCGGCGCGGGCAAGTCGACGGTGCGCAAGGACCTGGCGAAGTGGATCCAGGGGCAGCAAAAGCCCATCGTGGTGATCGAGCCGGGCATCGAGGGCCTGGACAACCAGGACCGCAAGAGCCGACCGCTGAAGGCGAGCGACCTGGTGGAGATCATCATCACCACCATCATGCCGGGCGCGGCCATTCGCCAGAGCTACCAGGCCCGTTTGAACCAGATGCGTGATGCGCTGCGCGCCAGCGCCAGTGCGGGTAACAAGCACGTGATGGTGATCGAGGAAGCCCATCGCCTCGCCACGCAGACGCTCAAGCACCTGAAGAACTTCTATGAGATGGACGACGGGGCGTTCACGCCGCTGCTCGCCATCATCCTGATCGGCCAGACTGAGCTGGACTGGAAGCTCGACGAGAAGTCGTTCGAGGTGCGCGAGGTAGTGCAGCGCTGCGAGAAGCGCTTCATCGAGCCGCTTGACAACGATGTCGAGGCCTACCTGCGGCACAAGTTCGCCCGGGTGGGAGGCGACTTCGACAAGGTGTTTGCGCACGACGCGGCCGAGGCCATCGTGGCCCGGCTGCGCGTGACGGTGGAGACCAAGATCCGGGGGCAGCGCTCGCTGGGCCCGCGCTCGCTGTGCTACCCGCTGGCGGTCAACAACCTGGTGTCGGGGGCCATGAACCTGGCGCACCAGGGTGGCGAGGACCGCGTGACGGCCAAGCTGGTCGCGCAGGTTGGCCGGGAGGAGTGATGCGGCGCTATCTCATCCTCATCCACATGTGCGATGGCTCCAGAGGCCAGTTGCGCGGTCTGTTCGCGTCGGATTGGGAGGCCATCGACGCGGTGCTCGGCGCCTTTGGCGACGCTGTTTCGGTGGTGCCGCGCCGGGAGGGCTTGGCATGAAGCGCCTTCACCCGATGACCGCCTTGGCCTGCTGGCTGGGCGTGATCCTGGCCGCCGTGCTGCTGACCATGGTCTACGTGGTCAGCGAAATGCACGTGAGCGACGCCCGCCTGGACGCGGCGCACCTGGCCGGCATGGCCCAGGGCGCCACCATGTGCCCGGGAGGCCGCTGATGGGCGCCGACTTTGTGAACGTGTGCGCCAGCTGCGGGGCCGAAGAGAGCATGGACGCGCTGCTGGCCCGCATGATCGACGACGAGGAGGCGCGCCACCTGGTGGCCGATGTGGTCGCCATGTCGCTGCCGCTGGGGCGCGAGGTGCTGCGGTATCTGCGGCTGCACAAGCCAGAGAAGCAGCGCCTGCGCATGTCACGCGCTAAGACCATCCTGGGCGAGCTGGTGCCGGACATGATGCGCACCGCCGTGACCCGGGGCGGGCGCACCTACCTGGTGACCGCAGACGACTGGCGGGGCGGGTTCGAGGCGGTTTTCACAGCGGTGCAGCGGGGCACGTTGGCGGTGCCGCTGGCGCACAACAACTACCTTTACAGCGTGGTGTTGCGCGCTTCTGACCGCAGTGAGGCGCAGATCGAGGCCGACCGGGAGTTGCAGCGGCGCCTGGGGCCCCGGCCAAACGTGGTGCAGATCGACGGTGCCCCTGCGGTGACTGCCGGCGCTGCGCTGCTGAGCCATCTTGACCCGGCGCTGCTGGACTTGCAGGAACGGGACCGCCAGGCGGCTGGGCCTTCTGACCAGGTGCGGGCCAAGATGGCGCAGCTGCTGGGCAAGGCGCCAGCGGAAGGGCCCAAGCCATGATGCCCGCCGAACTGGCCTCCCTGCGCGTGGTGCTGCTGGCTCTGATCCCGACCTACGGCCAGGCGGCATCGACCCACGAGCTGGCCGCTGCCGCCAACGCCAGCCGCCGCGACGTCCACGACGCCTTGTACGAGCCGCTGGCGGCCCACCAGGTGCGTTACGACCTGATGGCCGACACCTATGCGGCCGTGAAGCAGGGAGACGCCCTGTGAACGAGCTCAAGCCAGGCCGTCCCCAGATCGCGCGCTCGGGCTTCACCAAGCCCGCCGCCGACTTGGTCAAGCCGCAGCAGTACGACCTGATGCGGGCGCCCGTGTGGACGCCCCCAGCCGCCGCGCCCGCCCGGGCCGGATCTTTGAACCACAAGCGCATCGAGAGCCGTGGCTTTCGGTGCTGAGCAGGAGCAAACCATGCCAACACCAAACGATGCAGCGCGCCAAGCCAGCGTTGTTGCCCATATGCCCGATGGCTTCATGCGCAACGCGCAGGGCCACCTGGTGCCCCTCGACCTGGTCAAGCCCGTAGACCAGGAGCGCGACCGCCTGGTGCGCGAGCTGGTGCAGATCGCCCAGGACCTGAACTCCAAGCTGGTCGAGGCCAAGGGCAAGATCTTCGGCGACGTGGCCGCCTTTGCGGAGCTGAGCGCCGAGCAGTACGGCGTGAAACGCGGTGGGCAAAAGGGCAACATCACGCTGCACACCTTCGACGCCGCATACAAGCTGCAGCTGGCCACCGCCGACACCATCACCTTCGACGAGCGCCTGCAGGCGGCCCAGGCCCTTGTGGACGCGTGCATCAAGGACTGGGCTCAGGGTAGCAGGCCCGAGATCATTGCTCTAGTGCAGCAGGCCTTTCAAACCGACAAGGAGGGCAAGCTCAACGTGGGGAAGATCCTGGCGCTGCGCCGCCTGGAGATCACCGACCCGCGCTGGCTGGATGCGATGAAGGCCATCGGCGACTCGATCCAGGTGATCGGCACAAAGCAATACATCCGCTTCTACAAGCGCGTGGGCCAGTCGGACCGCTATGAGGCGATTCCGCTGGACATGGTGGCTGTATGAGGCCGCCCATCGACTGATCTCGCAGCGGGATAAGCGGAGGGTGCCCGGGCTCTACAGCGCCATCAACTTCCGCAGCGTGTGAGCGCGTTCTCCGCCCTTGCCCAGGGCTGCGCGGTGCAAGCCGGTTTCCGGTGTTCGTCAACACCGGGTTGTTGTTTCAACCATTCATCTACGGACTTCTCAGACATGAACAAGACAGAACTTATCGAACAGATGGCCGACAAGGCTGGCATCTCGAAGGCCGCTGCAGGAGCTGCCCTCGAGGCGGCTACCGAAGCGATCAAGGCCACCCTCAAGAAGGGCGGCGCCGTCACGCTGGTGGGCTTTGGCTCTTTCTCTGTGACCAAGCGGGCGGCCCGCACTGGCCGCAACCCGAAGACCGGCGAGCCCTTGAAGATCAAGGCACGCAAGTCCCCCAAGTTCACCGCAGGCAAGGGCTTGAAGGACGCCCTGAACTGAGCCAGCCGGCTTTCTGAAGCCCCCGCCTGGGGGCTTTGGTGAGCCACCTGGAGCACACGACCATGACCGCAGCCACCGCCACCACTACCGCCGCCCGCCGCGTTACGCTGATCAAGCTGATCCACGTGGCGAAGCGGGAGCTGGGCCAGTCGCATGGCCTGGACGACGTGGCGTACCGGCAGATTCTGCTGAGCGTTGGAAAGGACGCATCGCTCAAGACGATGGCCGTTCCAGGAATGGTGGCTGTCTTGGAACACCTCAAGTCGAAGGGCTTCAAGGTTCGTCCAAAGGCCGGCGACCGGCGCCAGGCCGTCAACCTGGGCGCCAGCAAGGTGCGGGCGCTTTGGCTGTTCTTGCACCTGCTCGGCGAGGTACGCGATCCTAGCGAGAAGGCCCTCGCGGCCTACGTGAAACGGATTGCCCATGTCGATGATCTGCACTGGGCGGGCAGCAAGGCGACCGACCTTCTGATCGAGACCTTGAAGAAGTGGGCGATGCGCCTGCTGCCAGGCGCCATCAAGGCGCTGGCCGACGAGGTGCTGGTGCGCCATCGTGTCCAGCCATTCGAGGCGCTGCAGCTGGCCGTGTTCCTGCGTGCAGCGAACGCCTCGGTCAACTATGAAGGTTTCGACCACCACCTGTGGGCCTGGCAAGACCTCATGGAGCTGCTCGGCAGGCCCGTGGGGGGCTTTGCCCAGGCCCTGGAGGCCCACCGGTGATCCGTCCTGAGACGCGTACGTCCATTCGGCGCCATGAGCTGCTGGCCGACCTGGTCGACGTCGTTGCGCGCCGGCTCAAGGATCACGAGATCAGCGCCACGGCGTCGGAGATCATCGCCAACGACCTGGCCGACCACCTGGCTAAGCACTGGGGCGGCCAGATCATTTCCTTCCCGAAGGATCTGCGTCGCGAGCTGGTGCGGCTGGAGCTGGAGATCTACGGCAAGTTCCTGGGTGACAACTACGACGAGCTGGCCCGCCAGTACGACATGACCGTCAGCGGCATGCGCAAGCTCATCACCCGCATCCGCGCCAAATTGGCGGCGGACACCCAGCACGACCTTTTCGACCCTGCCCGGGTCGCTTGAGCGGCCGCAGCCGCTCGTTACAGGTAAGCGGATGGCCATTCCATGTTGACCGAAGGCTCTAGCAGAAAGCTAGACTTCCGCCTTGGGCAAGACTGAAAGGCAGCTTTGGGCCCATTGCAGCCGGTCGCTGGAGCGAATAGCGGACGTTCAATTCAGGAAGTATGTGCGGCCGATGTTGAGAATCTTTAATGCCGTCTGCAGGCCCCAGCGTGGAGATGGAGTGCTGGCAGTGACATCGCCTTCAACGATTTTTAGCTGCAATGCGAGTACCCCATAGGGACGAACGCTACGCCATTTGCCGTTTGCGGAGGAGTCTTGGCGACAAACCCAAGGCGTTGATATACCGGAACCGCGAACAATGATGAGTTGACGGTAAAGTTGAGGTTTCCCGATAGAGCCTTTGCATGCTCCCAAAGTGCGCGAGAAAGACCTTGCCCTTGGGCATCCACTCTGACAAAGAGATGATAAAGATGTGAGCCGTCCCGCAGCGCAATAACGCCGCAAACGCCGACGGAGTCTTCCGCGACGTAATGGTTGAATTTGGATGAACCGATCCGCTCTGTAAAGGAAGCTGGAGTGAGTCCAGCCAAGAACGGCTTAACTTCAGGGGATGATGGATCTGCAAGGAAAAAATGAGCTAAGCCAGCAACTAAGCGGCTTATTGCTTCCGCATCAGATGCTGTTGCTTGGCGAATTACGAAATTCATTGATGAAAGCTCACGGAAAGCGTTCGTCTTACGCCTGGCTCAAAAGCCAACGAAGGCCAAGACGTTACATAGATGGTGGATTGATCCGCTCGCCCTGCAGCCTGCGAGTTATGGGGATGCTAGGCGTAGAGCCTCGCAGGGGTGGGCAATTATGGGAACAACGACAAGGACGTACATCCCTCGGCCCACGAACGGCGGCTCATGGCCGATAGCGGAAGTCTAGCAACATGCCAAGGCTTTTAGGCGGAAGGGTTCACCGCTCACTTCACTTGCCGTTACAGCCTCTGTAACGCAATTTCACCGACCGGTTTCGGCTGATCCCGTTCTGTCCCGGCAAATCCCGATTTATCGCGACGTTTTTGGGTTGTTTATCTCAACTCCCTTCACCTCGGCATGGGTGAAAGCCGGTGTTGCGCGAATGCCCGTTTGTGGTCCAAGGTTGTCGGCATGCCTCTGAAATGCTTCTAAAATAGAACTGATTCTCGTTACGGTTATTGCCGTATTCGTGTTGTCAGCCAGTGCCGGGTGGCCCTTCGCGGTCGTCCGGTGGTTCGCACCAGCTGCGATCCACCTGCGCACCAGCCAGCCAATCCCGCTCCCCCATCGACCGCCCCGCGTTGCTGCCATTGCGTGCAGCGGCCTGCATGCGCGCGCTGCCGTGCATTCATGCGCGAAGTGTTGCCGTGTAGATGGGGGCGTGCATTCCTCCACCTCTTTCGTACACAGGCCTTCGATGATGTCCCGATCCCCCTTGTCCTTCGCGCCCGTGGCGCTGGCCGTCATGGCCCTCGCCAGCGCCACCGCTGCCCGCGCGCAAAGCGTGGAATCCACCACCGCAAACACGGACGTCAAGGCGCCTGCCGCAAGTGCCAGCGGAACCCGCAGCACCAACCTTCCCCCCGTCATGGTGCGCGCCCAGCAGGACCGCACCAGCACCGAAGGCACCGAGCGCTACAACAGCACCCAGGCCACGGTGGGCAAGGCGGCGGCCGAACTCAAGGAGATCCCCCAGTCCATCAGCGTGGTCACCCAGCAGCGCATGGAAGACCAGAACATGCGCAATGTGGAAGAAGTGCTGGAGCAGACCGTGGGCTATGTGTCCGAGCGCTTCGACAGCGAATCGGCCTCTTACTCGTCGCGCGGTTTCGCCATCAACAACTACATGATCGACGGCGTTCCCGCGCCCGGCACGGCATCCGCGTGGGACTCCGTGCTGTTCGACCGGGTGGAGCTGCTGCGCGGCCCTTCCGCGCTGTTCAGCGGCGTCTCCAGCTCCGGCGGTGCCGTCAACCTGGTGCGCAAGCGCCCGCAAGATACCTTCCAGGCGCGGGGTGCAGTGCAGCTCGGCTCATGGTCCACCAAGCGTGCCGAGGTCGACGTGACCGGCCCGCTCAACCAGGCCGGCACCATCCTGGGCCGCCTTTCGGCCGCCAAGCAGGAGGGCGGCACCTACCAGAGCGGCGCCCAGCGCGACCGCTATGCGATTGCCGGCTCGCTCGACTTCAAGCTTGCGCCCACCACCAGCCTGCTGGTCGGCGCGCACGCGCAGAAAGTCGACGGTTGGCTCACCGGCGGCCTGCCTTCGTACACCACCGGCGCGCTGCTCGATGTGCCGCGCTCCACCTGGCTGGGCGCGGACTGGAACCGCTCCGAGCAGGACGAGAAGTACGTGTACGCCGAACTCACGCACCGCTTCAACGACGACTGGCGCGCCCGCCTGCACTGGAGCGGCTACCGCAACGACCAGGCCACCAACTACCTGTACCTGCCCAACGGCCAGGTCACGCCCACCAACGGCCGCACCAGCCTGATGCTGTGGTTCAACCAGACGCGCATCGAGCAGAACGTGCTGGACGCCAACCTCACCGGCAGCTTCAACGCCCTGGGTCGCAAGCACGATGTGGTGGTGGGGGCCGACTGGCGCCGCAACACCAATGCCTCCACCTCGGGCCGGTATGCCAACTACTACGTGCAGGACGTGTATGCGCCCGACCACTCGGCCGTGCCATACCCGGATCGCCCGGCCACGGCGCGCTCGCAGTCCGAAACATCGCAGTACGGCCTGTACGGCCAGACCCGCCTGCGCTTGGCCGACCCGCTCACGGTGGTGCTCGGCGCCCGCGTGAGCTGGTACGACACGCAAAGCCGCAACCTGCTGCCCACCACCGGCGCGTGGACCACCAGCCAGGTGGACCACAAGCTCAGCCCCTATGCCGGGTTGACCTATGCGTTCACCCCGCAGGTCTCGGGCTATGTGAGCTACAGCGACGCCTTCACGCCGCAGACGCAGCTGGCCTTTGGCGGCGGCGTGATCGACCCCATCGTCGGTAAGCAGCTCGAAGTGGGCGTCAAGGGCGAGTTCTTCGACCGTGCCCTCACCACCAGTGCTGCCGTCTACCGCATCCGCGAGGTCAACCGCGCCCAGGCCGACCCGGTCAACACCGGCTTCTCCATCGCCCAGGGCGAGGTGGAAAGCAAGGGCGTGGAGCTCGAAGCCTCGGGCCGCATCACCAAGCAGTGGAATGTCTACGCCGGCTACGCCTACAACGAGAACCGCTACGTGCGCGACACATCGAGCGGCGGCCTGCCGCTCAACGCGCTCACGCCGCACCACAGCGTCAAGCTGTGGTCGCAGTACCGCTTCAACGACGGCCTGCTCGACGGCCTGAGTGTCGGCGCAGGCGTCAACGCCTACAGCAGTGCCAGCGGCGGCAACGCCACCACCAACACCCACCGCCCCGGCTTCGGCGTGGTGAACGCCGCCATCAGCTACCGCATCGATCCGCGCTGGACTGTGGCGCTCAACCTCAACAACCTCACCGACAAGGTCTACTGGCAGCGCGTGTACACCACGGGCCGCAGCAACTTCTTCGGCGAGCCGCGCAATGCGAGCGTGACGCTGCGGGCGAGTTACTGACCTCCGCCGGTATCACACTGCCGAGCAGCTGAAACTCTCCGCCTTCGCCGTATCCCCCTTGCCGTCATAGCGCGGGAACTTCGGGTACTCGCACACCGGGCGCTGCAGCACCGGGGTCTGCTGGCCGGCGCGCGGATCGGCGGGCTCGTAGCGGGTGGCCACCAGCTTGTCGGGCGCGCTGCCGCGCTCCACCCAGGCGTCCATGGCGGCCAGCAGGTCGATGCTCACCGGGTCGGTGCCCGGGCCGTCGAGGTTGTGGCCGTTGGAGGGCGAGGTCAGCATGCGCGCAAAGCCCTGCACCTTGCTGGCACCCAGGCGCTGGCGCACGCTGTCCAGGTAGTCCGCCGTGCGGTACACCGACACGCAGGCATCGCCCATGCCGTACCAGATCAGCAGCTTGCCACCGTTGTCGGCAAAGGCCGAGAGGTCGGGGTTGGTCGCGTCGATCAGGTTCGCCAGGCGCAGGTACGGGGCCTGGTACCGGGTGGGGTCGTGCTGGAGCAGGTCGGCAGCGGGGTTGCCCTCCACCAGCCGTGCTGCGGCCAGTGCAGCCATGTAGTTGAACGAGTCGCGCGCCTCGAAGCTGGGGCCGAACACATAGGCCTCCCAGTCGGATGTGGCGGCACCGCCGCGCCCATAGCCTGGGTAGCCGCGCGCGCCTTGCGACAGGGTCACGGGCACGTCCTTGTTGGCGTAGATCAGGCGCACCGATTCGATCTGCCCGGCGGTCAGGCAGCTGTCGTTGTCGGAGCCCTTGCACAGCAGGTCTGTGGGCACGTAGTTGCAGGCTGCCACATTGCCGATGATGCCGTCCTTGAGGCCATCGAGCCCGTCGCATGCCTGCGTCTCGGCCTTGGCGTACAGCGCGATCTTGGCAGGGCTCATCCAATTCTCGGGTTTGGAGAAAACGTGGCGCAGCAGCGTGGGCCCCAGGTTGGTCTGGTGCGCCTGCTGGCTGATGGCGGGCTCCATGGCCACCACGCCGTCGTAGTCCTTGGGGTAGTTCTGCGTGGCGGCGAGGGCCGAACGCCCGCCGTTGGAGTGGCCGATGTGGTAGCGGCGCGCAGGCCGCTTGCCATAGAAGTCGGCGGCGATGGCCGTGCCCACCTCCAGCACGAAGTGGTTGGCGTCGAAGGCATGGTTGCGCAGCGCCACGTCGCTAGCGCCCCAGGCAAAGCCGGGTGCCAGGTGGCCCGAGTCGGAACTCATCTTCACGTAGCTGTGGGCCGACGCGCCGATGATGTGCTGGTACCACGGGTCGTCGGTAGGGATGAAGCCATCGAATGCACCACCGCCCACGGTCAGCGTCTTGCCGTTCCACACCGCGCCCGCGGGCAGCTCCACCGCCCAGTGGATGGTGGACTGGGGCGACGAGACGATCTCGCCGCGCACGATGCACACCTCGGGCAGCGGCCCCTCGGCCGCGCGCAGCTCCGTGCGGGTGATGGTCGCGCCATGGGGCAGGGTGGCCGTGCGGTAGGTCGGGCAGGCCTGGGCCAGCGGCTGGCTGGCAGCGGGGGCGCTGGTGTCGCTGCCGCCGCAGGCGGTGAGGGCCAGTGCGGCCAGGGTGCCCATGGTGGCCGCGAGCAGGGCCGAGCCTGCGGACGGTGGGGTTGAAAGCATGGAATGCGTCTCCTGTTGTTGCTTGGTTCTTCCGAAGTCTTGGGGCTCCGGGCGCAACGATAGGGACGGGTGGGTGTTTTGACGCCTCTGCAAATGCAGAGGGCATGGGAAAACACCGAGCGGGTAGCGCCGCCTACTGCCGGCGCAGCGCGGCGACGAGTTCCACCTTGTTGCGCACCCCCAGCTGCGCATAGGCACTGCGCAGGTAGGTGCGCACCGTGGCCGGTGTCAGGCCCAGCGTGGCGGCAATGTCCTTGTACGAATGCCCGTGCGCGTACAGCGTGGCCGCGCTCAGCTCGCGCGGGGCCAGCGGCGGTTTGCTGGCGTGCGGTGATGGAATGCTGATCGCCAGCAGCGGCCCACAGGCCTCAAGCCGCAGCCGGCAGGCTTTGCCCAGCACCAGGCTTCCCGGCAACGTGGCCGGCAGGGCCGCCAGCAGAGCCGGGGGCAGGGCGGTTCCCGACCAATCCGGGTAGGCTGCCTGCAGCGCCAGCCCCACGCGCAGGCCCACGAAGAGCAGTTGGCCGGCGCCATCGGCCAGCGCATAGCCGTCCCACGGGCCGTTGCCTGCGGGCGCCGTCTGCAATTGCTCCAGCCGGTGCTGCCAGTGGCCCAGCAGGTGCGGCACGAACTCGCCGAACAGCGCCGCCTCCTGGTCCGTGAAGTTGGGCTGGCCCGGGCCGCGGTACATGCTCACGAAGAACATCAGCCCGCTGCGCGGCATGGCCACCGTGATCGCCATGCAGTGGTACAGCCCGTGGCGCCGGCAGAACGCCTCGATGTCCGGCGGTATCTCCACGCCCTGTGGGGGCAGGTCGTCGGCGCTCTCGCGCAGTACCACGCCCAGCCGGTCCATGGACTGCTGGGCGAACATATCGGCCATGGCCAGCGCATTCCACTCCGTGGCAAAGCCCTTGGCCAGACCGATACTGCCATGCAGCCA
Source organism: Acidovorax sp. LjRoot118 (assembly GCF_964253575.1). Taxonomy (NCBI): domain Bacteria; kingdom Pseudomonadati; phylum Pseudomonadota; class Betaproteobacteria; order Burkholderiales; family Comamonadaceae; genus Acidovorax; species Acidovorax sp. LjRoot118. The sequence continues at coordinate 2,998,968 of NZ_CAXURB020000001.1, read as the reverse complement.
GTTGCGCGGCGGCGCATCGGCATGGCCGGGCGACACCTCGCCCCACCAGGCGGTGTCGAACCCGACCAGGGAGGTGCGCAGGATCTCGAGTGCCTCCTGCAGCATGGCCTGCGGCGGCGTGGTGCGCGCCACGGCGGCCAGTTGCAGCAGGCTGGCGCTCAGCGCGCGCAGGGGGGCGAAGGCTGGGGCTGTCAGTGGCTGGGGCGGGCTCGTGGTGGGGTGGGCCTGCATGGTGGCACTTGTCTCCTGCAATGTTGTTGTCGTCGTCCTGATCGGCTCTGCAGCAGGGCGCATGGTACGCAGGTTCGTCCGCCCTGGGCCTGCGCGTCTGGGCAAAATTCGGTTGGAGAGGTCACGCGCGGGTGATACGCTCGCCTAGAGTGCTTGGCCCGTCCCCTTGCCAATTCGTTCATCCATGGAACCTGCCATCCACTTCCTCACCCGGCTCTTCGACGTCTCGCTGGAGCCCGAGAATCCCATCAACCCCATCCGGGGGCAGTCGCTGCTCGAATGGCTGCGCACGCGCGTCCCGGCGCAGCTGGAAATGACCGACGCGGATGCCGAGGACTGGGGCTGGTACGCGCACGTGAGCTGGGAGGGCCGCACCTACATGGTCGGCGCCGCCGCCAACGAAAGCGCGGACGGCAAGCACGAATGGGTACTGTCGCTGACCAAGCACCGCTCGCTCAAGGAGCGCGTGCTGGGCAAGGCCAAGATGGCTGGCGACGATCCGTGTCTTGTGTTTTTCCATTGGCTCATTGCGCAGGAGCCGGGGTTCGAGGCAGTGTCGGTGGAGGGGGTCACTTGAGGCCCGTCCAGAGAACTTGTTCGTACCGGTGATGGTTGGGCGCCGCGTTGGGATACTTGCCCTGTGGGCATTGGTGCTGTTGCTCGGTTTCGTCGTCGCAGCGTTGGGTGCCGGCGAATGGCTCAGCCATCCTGCCACCCGCACCATAGGCCCGCCACCGAAAGATTTTTTGGCGCGCGAGGTCCGCATCGACATCGCTCCAGTTGGCCATGTGGCTGGCTGGTTTGCACCGGGCCAGCGAGGCCGGGGCGCCGTGCTGCTGCTCCACGGCGTTCGCTCCGACCGCACTCAGATGCTGGGCCGCGCCAGGTTCCTGAATCGGGCGGGCTATGCCGCCTTGCTGATCGATCTGCCTGGGCACGGCCAGAGCACTGGCGACCGCATCACCTTTGGAGCGCGCGAGGCGGCAGGGGTGAAGGCAGCCCTTGAGTTTCTGCGGCGCGAAAGTCCGGGCGAGCGCACCGCGGTCATCGGTGTCTCCCTGGGCGCCGCAGCCACCGTGCTGACACTGCCTTCCCCCGCGCCGGATGCCGTGGTGCTCGAATCCATGTACCCCACCATCGAAGACGCCGTGACCAACCGGCTGACCATGGTGCTGGGCCCTGCGGGCGCGGTGCTGGCCGGGCCCTTGCTGTGGCAGCTGCCGCTGCGCGCCGATGTATCGGCCAGTGACCTGCGGCCCATCGAGCGCATCGCCCGCCTTGGGGCGCCCGCGCTCATTGCCTCTGGCGCCCAGGACAGGCATACCACCTGGGCCGAAACTGAGCGGCTCTTAAATGCGGCGGCCGGGCCCAAGGAGATCTGGCGTGTGGAGGGGGCTGGGCATGTGGATCTGCATGCCTACGGCCCTGGGGCGTATGAGCGCCGGGTGCTGGGGTTTCTGGCGAAGTACCTGCGCTCCGAGAGGTGAGCCTGTGGGCTCGACCTCCCGCTTCGCCAGGCGCTGCTGAAGGCCTGCGCCAGCACGCTCGGGCAAACGGGCACAGCATGCTGCCAGAACCTGGCAGCACCCCCTTCTAACCTCGCTCCTTTCTTTTCTTACTCAAGGAGCTTCGCATGAAGTTTGCATCCGTCCGCCTCGTCACCACGCAATTCGAAGCGCTCGTCGCGTTCTACACCCTGCTGTCGGGCACCGCTGCCACCCGCCTGGCCGATGGCTTTGCGGAAGTGCGGTTCGAAGGCGCCACGCTGGCGATCTCCGAGGAGCGCCTCGTGCAGCTGTTCAACCAGGGGGCCGCAACGGCCGCGTCGAACCACTCGGCCATCCTGGAATTCGAGGTGGCCGACGTGGACGGCACACTGGCGCGCATGCGTGGCGACGCCAGCGCCGAGGTCGTCATGCCGCCCACGGTGATGCCCTGGGGCAACCGCTCGGCCTTGCTGCGCGATCCAGATGGAAGTTTGGTGAATATCTTCTCGCAGCCCATGGCTCCCCCTGCACAGGCTGCGTAAGCTGTTCTGCACTCTGGAGACCTGCCCATGCAATCCACCCCCGTCAACTCCCCCTTGGCCCCTGGACCCTCCGGTGGCTACTCCCAGTCGCTGGACGTGCAGGGCGCTACGCGCTGGCTGGTCATCAGCGGCCAGATTCCGGTCGACCGGGCCGGTGTCGTGCCCGCCGCCTTCGCCGAGCAGGCCGACCTGGTGTGGGCCAACATCCTGGCCCAGCTCGATGCCGCAGGCCTGGGCGTGGCCAACCTGGTGAAGGTGGCCACGTTTCTCTCATCGCGGCAATACGCCGATGAGAACGGCGATGCGCGGCGGCGCGCGCTGGGGAGCCATGCACCAGCGCTCACGGTCATCATCGCCGGCATATATGACGAGGAGTGGCTGTTGGAGATCGAAGCCATTGCAGCCGCGTGAGGGTATTGGTTGCGTTCAGGGGGAGTCCGGAAACCGCTCCACATGCACCTCCCCCTTGCGGCCGAAGTAGCTCACATGCCGCCCTGCCAGCCACACCACGTAGCCCACACAGCCCGCTGCGCGGGAGAGCTCAAGGAACTCGGGGTACATCACCTCTCCGCGCTGCGCGCCGTGGATGGCGGCCTGCACGCCTGCCGCGTCGAAGCCCTGTGCGATGGGCGTGGCAGGCGGATGCAGGGCCACGGCATGTGTCTCACCGCTGGGCACGTAGTAGGTGGTCGCGTTGCTGCGGTAGTCGGCAAAATACGCCTCCACGCCGGCCTCGCTCAGGGCCAGCACGATGGCGCCGAAATGGGCCGTGCCGTCCTCGGATGATTGGGCGCAGCGTTCGATGGTGGCGATGGTCGTTTCGTTCATGGGCATCTTTCTGGGATGAGGTCTCGGATTCAACTGCGCGGCACTTCCTGCCACTGGTGCAGGCGCACCATCTCCTGCAGCAGCCGCGCCAGCCGCTGGCGCTCGGCCGCGGGCAGGTGGCCGAAGAACTGTTCGTCGTTGGCATCGGCTTTGGCGGCCAGCACGGGCACCAGGGCGCGGCCGGCCGGGGTGAGCGACAGGGTGTGGCTGCGCGCGTCCTGCAGTGCATCCGCGCGGGCCACCAAGCCCTTGTCCTCCAGCCGTGTCACCACCTTGGAGACGGCGCCCTTGGTCATGCCCAGGGCCTGGGTCAGCGTGGCGTGGGTGGCGGGGTTGTCGCCATCGTCCGCATCGAGCAGTGTGCGCAGCGCCACCCAGTCGGTGACGGACACGCCCGATGCCTCCACCGCCTGCTGGAACCCGGCCGACACCTGGTTGGAGACAAAACGCATCCAGTAGCCCAGGTGGGCTTCGAGCGGGCTGGGGTGGGGCGATGGGTTTTTTTTCATGTTTTGTTTCTGCGGAAACTATCTGTGGCTGAAATATAGTTTCCCAAGAAACAAATTGCAAGTGCCGCAGTCGTGTAGCCTGCCACCCCATGGATTCGCTCATCACCGCCGCCGCCCGTGCGCTTGCCGCCGGTGATGCGCTGGGCGCGCTGCAGCGGGTGGCCCTGCGCGATGACCCGCCGGCGCTGGCGCTGCGCGGCATTGCCATGGCGCAACTGGGCGAGCACCCCCTGGCGCGCGAGCTGCTGCGCCGCGCGGCCAGGGGCTTTGGCGCGCACGAAGAGTTGGCCCGCGCCCGCTGCGTGGTGGCGGAGGCCGAGGTGGCCCTGGCCCTGCGCGACCTGAACGGACCGCCGCATGCCCTGGTGGCCGCTGCGGCGGCGCTGGCGGTGCGCGGCGACCGGGCCAACGCACTGCAGGCAAGGCTCATCGCTGCGCGCCAATGGCTGCTGATGGGCCGGCTGGGCGAAGCCGCGGCCCTGCTCGCCCCCATCGACCTGCGGGAGCCGGGCATGCCGGCCGCGCTGGCGGCCGTGGCGGGGCTCACGCTGGCCGAACTGGCCCTGCGCTCGCTGCGCGTGGCAGCGGCGCGCGATGCGCTGGCCCAGGCGCGCGAAGCGGCAGCGCGCGCCCGCGTGCCTGCGCTGTTGGCCGAGGTTGAAGAGGCCCTGGCGGCCATGCAGCGCCCCGCCGCTCGGCGCCTGCTGCCAGGCGATGGCGATGGCGATGGCGGCGGCGTGGCGCGCGAGCAGTTGCTGCGCCTGGACGACGTCGCGGCGCTGCTGGCCTCGGATGTGCTGGTGGTCGACGCCTGCCGGCACCGGCTGGGATCGGGATCGGTGGGGGCGCAGGAGGGCAGCGGTGCGGCCCCCACCTGGCTATCCCTCGCACGCCGGCCCATCCTGTTCGCTCTCGCCTACGATCTGGCCCAGGCTTGGCCCGGCGATGCCGAGCGCGACGCGCTGATCGCCAGCGCCTTTCGCGCCCGCCACCCCGACGAAACCCACCGCGCCCGGCTGCGCGTGGAGCTGGGCCGCCTGCGTGCATTGGTCAAGCCCTGGGCCCGCATCGAGTCCACGGCGCGCGGCTTTGCGCTGCGGCCCCTGGATGGGCGTGATGGCGGGCGCGCGGTGGTGGTGCTGGCGCCGCCCATCGCGGGCGAGCAGGCCTCGCTGCTGGCCCTGCTGGCGGATGGCGCGGCTTGGTCCACCTCGGCCCTGGCGCTGGCGCTGGGCAACAGCCAGCGCACCGTTCAGCGCGCCCTGGCCGAGCTGCAGGAGCAGGGCCGCGTGCGCTCCATCGGCCAGGCGCGTGCGCAGCGCTGGCTGGCACCGCCCCTGGCAGGATTCACGCCAATCTTGTTACTCCCCGCTGCGCTGTCATTTGAATAGAGTTCACCCATCGACCTCCCGAGCCGGGGTCGAACCAACACGGAGCACTCCATGCCAATCACCACCTGCAGCCCCGACAGCGCCAGCCGCATTGCACCGACCGGTGTCCCCGCCCGTCCCGCCGAGATCGTTAGTGAATACGGCCCCTTTGCCGGCGCCCGCACCGTGGCCGGCGTCACGCACGACGGCCAGCGCGTATGGGCCGCCACAGGCGCCAGCTTGGTGGCCTTCGACCCTGCCAGCGGCGAGACCACGCACACGCTGGGCGTTCCCTGCGATGCGGGCACCGCGTTCGACGGCAATCACCTGTACCAGATCGCAGAGTCGCGCATCGACAAGATCGACCCGGCCACGGGCGCTGTGGTTGCCTCCATCCCCGCGCCGGGCAAGGGCGCCGACTCGGGCCTGACCTGGGCCGAGGGCAGCCTGTGGGTGGGCCAGTACCGCGACCGCAAGATCCACCAGATCGACCCCGCCACGGGGGCGATTCGCCGCACCATCGAATCCAACGCCTTCGTGACCGGTGTGACCTGGGTCGATGGCGAGCTGTGGCACGGCACCTGGGAGGGTGATGCCAGCGACATCCGCCGCATCGACCCCGCCAGCGGTGCCGTGATCGAGCGCCTGGAAATGCCGACCGGCATGGGCGTGAGCGGGCTCGAATCCGACGGTGCCGGTCTGTTCTATGCCGGTGGCGGCGAAAGCGGCAAGGTTCGCGCGGTTCGCCGGCCCAAGACCGCGCGGGCCTGATGCCCGGCGGGTGGTCAGCACCCGCCATCTCCCATCCACCCAACGCCCTGTGCAACAACCGCCTCCCCAGGCGGCGGTTGAAGCCGCTGCATGGGCGTGCCCTGTTTGACAACCCCCAAAGGAGCACCGCATGACCACCGCCACCCACAACCCCTCACTCCACCACCCCGTCGTTCCGCGCAGCGATTGGCTGGCCGCGCGCCAGGCCCTGCTGCTGCGCGAAAAAGAACTCTCGCGCCAGCAGGACCAGATCGCCGCTGAGCGCCGCGCGCTGCCCTGGATGCGGGTGGACAAGCCCTACCTGTTCGACACCACCACCGGCCCGCGCACGCTGGCCGACCTGTTCGACGGCCGGCGCCAGCTGCTGGTGCAGCACTTCATGTTCGGCCCCGGCTGGGAGCAAGGCTGCCCGAGCTGCTCGTACATGGCCGATCACATCGACGGCATGAACATCCACCTGGCCCACCGCGACATCACGCTGGTGGTGGCCTCGCGCGCACCGCTCGCGCAGATCGAGCGCTTTCGCCAGCGCATGGGCTGGCGCTTTCACTGGGTGTCATCGCTCGGCAACGACTTCAACCACGACTATGGCGTGAGCTTCAGCACCGAGCAGGTGGCGCGGGGCGAGGTGCCCTACAACTACACCGTGCAGCGCTTCCCGGCCGAGGAGGCGCCGGGCATCAGCGTGTTCCACAAGGAGCCGGGCGAGGGCGCGGAGGTGTTCCATACCTACTCCACCTACGGCCGCGGGGTCGAGGTGATGATGGGCGCCTACGCCCTGATCGACCTGACCCCCGCAGGCCGCAACGAGCGCAACCCCGAGTACACGATGGACTGGGTGCGCCACCACGACCGCTACGAAGGCGCCGTGCCGTTCCAGCCCGCGCCATCGCCGCTGGCGGCAACGGCGACCACCGCCGTGGCCACGGCCGGCGGCTGCTGCGACGCCCAGGCCTGAGGCAGGCCGGGAGCCCACGGATGGACACGTTCTGGCCCTGGCTCGCGATGGCCGGCACGGGCGCCCTGCACGGGCTCAACCCCGCCACCGGCTGGGCCTGCGCAACCGCCTGGGGCCTGCGCTCTGGCGGCAATCGGGTAAAGGCGCAGCCGCTGCACGCCCTGCTGCCCATTGCCATCGGCCATGCCGCATCGGTGGCACTGGTGGTGGCTGCGGTCATGTGGGGCTGGTCGCTGCCGCGCAGCGTGCTGCAGGCAGCCGCAGGCTGCCTGCTGGCGGCTGCTGTAGCGGTGTACCTGTGGCGCCGCGCGCCGCGCAAAGCCCGCACATCGGCCGGGCATGTGGGGCTGGTGCTGGGTGCGTTTCTGGCATCCACGCTGCACGGCGCGGGGCTCATGTTGGTGCCGGCGCTGGCACCGCTGTGCCTGGGCAGCGGTGCGGTGGGGCAGGGCGCCGGTGCAGCGGATCCACTGTGGTGGGCGTTGGCGGCGGTGGCAGTGCACATGGCGGCCATGCTCGCGGTCACCGGCCTGGTGGCCACGGGCGTGTGCCGCTGGGTGGCGCTGCGCCGGCGCACACCTGCCAAGCTCTAACCGAGGCGCTTTTCCTGCCGCAGCTGCGCGCCGATGCGCCGGATCTCTGCCTCGCCCTGTGCCAGCGCGGCCCGGCTGGTGTGCACCGAGTAGCGGCCCATCACCAGTTCGTGCGGGTGCTTCACTGCAGAGCCCAGCACGAAGTGCGTGTCGCCTCGGGCCACGAAGTCGATGGCGCCGTTCGATTCTTCGAACACCGCAAGCTCACCGGTGTCTACGGGCCCGCCCGCATCCAGCGCACCCGCTGCCACCGCCACCCAGGCCACGGTGTGGCCAGCGGGCGGCACATAGCGCCAGTGCTCGCCGTCGCGCAGCTGCACGGCCAGGTAGGTCATGGGCGAGGGCGCCTCGATGGGGCTCAGCACCCCAGCATGGCTGCCCAGCAGCACGCGGGCCGGGCCGGCCTGCGGGATCTCCTGGGGCGCCAGGTACTGGCTCAGCGCGGGCGCATTCTCCAGCGCGGCGGGCAAGGCCACCCAGAGCTGAAAGCCCAGCGAAGGCGCATCGCCCATGGGCGCACCGGTATGCCACACGCCGTTGCCCGCGCGCATCCACTCCACGCTGTCTGCGTGCAATGTGCCGCTCTTGCCGGTAGTGTCCTCATAGGACATATCGCCCGCCATCAGGTAGGTCAGCGTGGCAATGCCCGAATGCGGGTGCATGCCAAAGCCGCGAAAGGCCGCAGGCGAGTCCGATGCAAACAGGTCCAGAAAGACAAAGGGCTTGATCCACTCCCCGACATCGCCAGGGCTGACCAGGCGCGTGATGGGCCCATGTGAGCTGCCGCGCGTGCGGTAGGCAATGGCACGGCTTGCCACAGAGGCAACCGGTGCTTGGGCCAATGCGGTGTTCATGCAGCCTCCCTTGCGGTCTTGAGCGCCTTGGCCCACCAGGCCATGTCGTCCAGCAAGCCCTTGGCCGACTGCGCCAGGTGCGGGTAGTCCTCGAAGCTTTTGCCCTGCTGCCACACCCCGAGGAACTCGACCATGCCCATGTGCACGGCATTGCGCACGGGGGCCATCTGCAGCTCGGTGGCCACCAGGCGCAACTGCTCCACGGCACGCGCCGCACCCACGCCGCCATAGCCCACAAAGCCGATGGGCTTGCGCGCGAACTCCTTGTACGCGTAGTCAAACGCGTTCTTGAGCACGGCCGTGGGGCCGTGGTTGTACTCGGCGGTGATCACCACCAGCCCGTCCAGCGTGGCCAGCTTGGCGGCCCAGCGCTGCGCGGCCTCGTTCTTCACCGGCGCCCAGGCAGGCGACAGTGCTTCGTCGAAGAACGGCATGGGGTAGTCGCGCAGGTCGATGAGTTCGGCCGAGACATCGGTGCGCTGGCTGGCGATGCCGTGGAACCACTGCGCCGGCTTGTCGGCAAAGCGGCCCTCGCGGGTGGAGCCGATCACGATGCCGATATGGGGCAATTGCGAAATTGTCATAGGTGGGAGTCCTTCCTGGGAGTGGTGGAGGGGCAGTGCACCCCGATGCCTTGAAGATTAGGGCGTACCCCATTGGTTGACTAGATGGCACAATGGGATTGCACTCATCCATCCATGCAAGGTATCCGTGACCACACCTGCGCTCGACCTCAATGACGTCGCCCTGTTCGTGCAGGTGGTGCGCAGCGGCAGCTTTGCCGAGGCCGCACGCCGCCTGGGCGTGCCGCCCAACACCGTGAGCCGGCGCGTGCAGCAGCTTGAGGCGCAGCTGGGCACGCGCCTGCTGCAGCGCTCTACCCGCAAGCTCACGCTTACCAGCGCGGGCGAGGCCTTCCATGAGCGCTGCGCGGGAGCCGTCGATGGCCTGCAGGAGGCCGGGCAAGAGCTGCGCCTGGGCAGCGACGAGCCCACCGGCTCGGTGCGCGTGGCGGTGCCGGCGGATTTTTTCGACTTCTTTCCCATGGAGTGGATCGCCGCCTTCCTGGCCGCGCACCCGCGCGTGCGGCTCGACTTCGTGCTCAGCGATGCGCGCTCGGATCTGATCGCCGAGCGCATCGACGTGGCGTTTCGCGGCGGGGAGGTGGGTGATTCGGGCTATGTGGGCCGCCAGCTGTTCGGGGCCCGGGGCGACTGCCTGGTGGCCAGCCCCGCCTACCTGGCCGCGCGCGGCATGCCCGCCACGCTGGCGGAGCTGGCCGGGCACGACGCCATCATGGCCAGCCATGCGGGCAGCAGCGGCACCTGGCGCCTGGTGGGGCCCGATGGCGCCGTGCACGAGGTGCAGCAGGCCAGCGGCCGCTTTGGCGCCAACACCGCCCAGGCCCTGCGCCGCGCCGCCGTGGCCGGCTTGGGGCTCGCACTGCTGCCCACCGGCATGTCCCGGCTCGACCTGCAGGCCGGCCTGCTCGTGCCCGTGCTGCCCCAGTACCAGCGCAAGGGCCAGGGCCTTACCGTGCTGTACCCCAGCCGCAGGCACCTGCCACTGGCCGTGTCGGCCTTCATCGCGCTGGTGGTGGACAAGCTCGGTGAGCTGGAGAAGACGCCCGAGGGGCGGTGCTGACGATGCAGGCTACTTGGAGCGGATAACAAAACTCAGCGAAGCGGTTCTGGCTAGGCGCTACACATCAGATGTCTTGCAGGCAGTACGCGTAGTACGACAAGACGCGGCAACGACGCCAGAAGAGTTTTGTTAGCCGCTCTTACCAGGTCGACGGCACGTACTTGTTGCCCGCCGCCTTATAGCTTTCGATCGCGGACTGCAGCAGTGCGTACTGCTGGCAGCCACTGGCGCCGCACTCGCTCCCGAGGGTGGCCAGGCGCGCCTGCGCCTTGCCGAGCTGGCCCTTCATCAGGTACAGCTCACCGGAGTATTCGAGCGTGTTGCGATGGCGCGGGTCGATGCGCAGCGCTTCATCGTAGTGCTTGCCGGCTGCAACCAGGTCGGGCTTCTTGCTGTGGCGCAGCGTGTAGCCCATCAGGTTGTGCCAGTCGGCGCTGCCCGTGTCGTTGATGCGCTTGAGCTCATCGAACGCCGCAGACCACTGCAGCGAGCGGGTGAAGTAGCGCGCCTGGGCCAGCTTGTCTGCTGCCGGGGCTTGCGTATGCGCAGGCGGCTGGCTGGCGGGGCGGGTGGGTGCCGGCGGCGGCGGTGTCGGCGGCATGTCTGCCGCATAGGCAGTGGCGCCCGCCTGGATCAGCAGGGCAGACAGGGCCAGCAGCGTGCGTGTGGTCTGGGTGGTCATGGCGTGTTCCTCGGGGTGACGTTGTGCCGTAGCGCCACAGCATGCCCCTGCCTGCCGTTGAGCGCAAGGCGAATCGCCATCGCCCTGGCGTAAAAAAGCCCGCACTCCCCAAAGAAGTGCGGGCCAAGTAGCTGTGTCTCTGCCCTCCCACCAGTCAGGGCAGCAGCGGGCATGACGCCATCAGAAGTTGTGGCGCACCCCCATGGCGAACGAGCTGAAATCGTTGCCGGCGGCCGACACGCCGTAGTTGGCGGCCTGGTTGTTGTTGATGCGGGTGTAGTAGGTGTAGATCTTGGTGCGCTTGCTCAGGTGGTAGTTGTAGCCCAGCGTGTACTGGGTGGCGGCCGTGTTGTCCACGCGGGAGTAGTCGCCTGCGCGGCCCACGTTCAGGTGGAACTCGGACACATCCACGATGTAGGCAGCCGACAAGCGCACGTTGGTGCGGTTGCCGCCATTGGCGATGAAGGCGTTCTTGTCACGCTGCACATAGGCGCCCAGCACGAACGGGCCGGTCGAATACGAAGCGCGCACGGCAAACTGGCTCTGGTCGTCAAGCTTGGAGTAGCCGGCACCCAGGCCCAACGCGCCGATGGCGTAGTTGGCGGCCAGGTCGACGCTGTTCTTGCCGCCGGTGCCGCTCACCTTCTCGTGCATGGCCCAGCCGGCCTCGAACGTGGCGCCACCAAAGCTCGGTGTGCGGTAGGCGATCTTGTTCACGTCGCGGGCCGGGTAGGCATACAGCGCATCTGCCGACGAACCGGTGTCGTGGTTGTGGTTGCTGATGTAGTCGGCGGTGGCGTAGTACGACTCCGAGGTGAAGTTGCCCATGCGCACCATGCCGAAGCCGCCGGAGAGGTTCACCTCGCTCTGGCGGGCGAAGACACCGCGGGAGTCCGTGGCACCGGTGCTGGAGTCAAAGCCGCTTTCCAGCTGGAAGCCCGCCTTCAAGCCGCCGCCCAGGTCTTCCTGCCCCTTGAAGCCGAAGCGGGAGGAGTTGTTGAACAGACCGGTCTTGGACACGTCGCCATCCTTCTGGCGCTCGAACGTGGTGTTGATCCGGCCGTACAGGGTCACGCTGCTCTGGGCAAACGCAGCAGACGTGCCCACCAGGGCCAGCGCTGCAATGGCGCAGCGATTCATCGTTTTCATTGGCAAGGTTCCCTCAATCAAATTGTGTTTGATGACAAATAATCACAAACCAGAAAATGCGGGTATGCATTTCCTGGTCGTCGCTACCAGCAAGTTTGATGCCGAGGACGCTGTGATCGTTGCAGGTTGCAACGAAGAGGGATGCTATTGGCCTGCGCCACGGGGCGCCACAGGGGTAAGTACCGCTGGCCCACAGTGACTGTCATGTGACAGGCAATGTGGCACATGGCACCAGGCCGCGGGCGGGAGTGCGGGCCTGCACCGCAATGACGCCAACCCGGGCACTGCTTTGCACGTCGGCAGCGCACGAAGCGGCTGCCGCAGGCGCAGCGGTTGCCGAAATGCCATCGCACCCGGTGCCGCTGTTTCCTTTCGCCCATTGACAATCAGGAATATGTGTAATAAAGTCATTTACACACAAGCACAAACGAATCCAATTTTCTCCATGCCCACCAGTACCCGCTTCGCCGTAGCAGTGCACGTCCTGACCGCCTTGGCCGTCAGCGATGGCACGCCCATGCGATCCGAAGATCTCGCGTACTCGGTGAACACCAGCGCGGTGGTGATACGGGGCCTGCTGTCGCGGCTGGGCGAAGCCGGATTCACCCGTTCGCAACTGGGCGCTGGCGGCGGGGCGATGTTGGCCAAGGCTGCTGCAGACATCCGGCTGCTGGATGTGTACGAGGCCGTCGAAGACCCCGAACTTTTTTCGCTCCATCGCACGCCGCCGTGCGAGAACTGCGCGGTGGGCGGCAATATTCTGCAGGCGCTGCAACCCACCCTGGCCCGGGCGCGCGGCGCCCTGGAGCAAGAGCTGGCCAAGACCACCGTTGCAGATGTCGCTGGCGAAGTGGCCCGGCTCGGCAAGTTCTCCATCCCTCTCGTCTGGTGACTTCGGACGTCCTATTTTTTGTTCAAAAATGTCATAGTGACAGTGACACACATTCATTAAAAGCCAGGTCTGCCTGGTTTTCATGGAGGGAGCTGCCCAGATTGCGAGGGGCGGGCAGCTCCGGTTTTTCATCCCCCTTCATACCTTCAAAGGAAATCAAATGACTATCGGCATCATCGGCTCCGGCGCCCTGGGCTCCAACTTCGCCCGCGCTCTCGCCAAAAACGGCATCTCGGCCACCATCGCCAACAGCCGCGGGCCTGAATCGCTGGCAGCGCTGGTCGCAGAGATCGGGCCCTCCATCAAGGCAGGCACCGTGCAAGAGGCTGCAAGCGCAGACATCGTGATGGTTGCAGTGCGCTGGACCGACGCGCAGAAAGTGCTGGGCGGCTTGCCGGCCTGGAACGGCCGTATCGTGATCGATGGCACCAACCCGGTGGAATTCATCGACCCGGCATCGCCAGACGCCAAAGACCCTGGCAATCCCCTTGCCGCCTACGGCATCAAGGCCGTGGACCTGGGAGGAAAGCACTCCAGCCAGATCATCCAGCAGTTTGCAGCAGGGGCCCGGGTCGTCAAGGCGTTCAACCACCTGGACGTGAACGTGCTGCAGCAGCCTGCGGTGGCAGGGGGCAAGCGTGTGTTGTTCTACTCGGGCGACGATGCCGCAGCAAAGGCCGAGGTGCGCGGCATCATCGAAGCCACCGGTTTCTTCCCGATCGACCTGGGCGCGCTCGACGTCGGTGGGCCACTCGCCTCGCTGCCTTTTGGCGCACTGTCGATGCACAACCTCGTGAGGATCTAGGCTGTCACGGCGCACGCCGGGCTGCGGTTTTGCTCAAGGCCCTGTGCGGCTTTGGCATGGCGATTTCGGCCAGCCGCAGCCCGCACAGCCCCGTCAGCCCGGGATTCGGGCGATGACCTTGATCTCGAAGTCGAACCCTGCCAGCCAGGTGACCCCGAGCGCCGTCCAGTTGGGGTAGGGCGCGCTGGGGAAGACATCGTTCTTCACGGCCAGCACCGTCTCGAACTGGTTCTGCGGATCGGTATGGAAGGTGGTCACATCCACGATGTCGCTGAGGCTGCCGCCGCCTGCCTTCAGCGTCGCTTGCAGGTTGGTGAAGGCCAGGCGCACCTGGGCTTCGAAGTCGGGCTCGGGCGAGCCGTCGCTGCGGCTGCCGACCTGGCCAGAGACGAACAGCAGATCGCCGGACTGGATGGCTGCCGAGTACCGGTGGTTGGCATACAGATCCTGGCGACCGGCGGGGAAAATGGCTTTGCTTTGACTCATTGGGGGCTCCATGGGTGGGTTGGTGCAGTCACTGTAGCCCTGGCGATTGTTTTGATAAAGCCACCGCCTCCTGCATCACTGTTTGTAAAATAAGGACAATCTTTGGGAGAGCCCTGTGGACAGGTTTGACGGCATGCGGGCCTTCGTGCGGGTGGTCGAGTCGGGCAGCTTCACCAAGGCCGCCGACAACTTGGGCTGGAGCCGCACCACGGTGACCCAGCTGGTGCAACAGCTGGAGGCGCGCCTGCAGCTCAAGCTGCTGCACCGCACGACCCGCCGGGTCAACGTCACCACCGACGGCGCTGTCTACTACGAGCGGGTGCTGCGCCTGCTGGCCGAGCTAGACGACATCGAAGGCAACCTCCCCGGCGCTCCCACGGCCCCGCGCGGCCTGCTGCGCGTGGACGTGCCCAGCCCCCTGGCCAACATCCTTCTGGTGCCGGCGCTGCCCGCCTTCCATGCCCGGTTCCCCGACATCCAGCTCGACATGGGCGCCAGCGACCGCAAGGTCGACCTGATCGGCGATAACGTCGATTGCGTCGTGCGCGGCGGCGAAATCAAGGACCAAGGGCTGGTCGCGCGCCACGTGGGCGACCTGCAACTGGGCGTGTATGCCGCGCCGGCTTACCTGGCGCAGGCGGGCACGCCCGTGCACCCCGATGAACTGCGCGACCCGCGCCACCGCATCGTGCGCTACCGGTGGGACGGGGACCTGCCCTACGCCATGCGCAAGGGCCGCGAGACGGCCAAGGTCGGCGGGCGCTACGTGCTGGCCATCGACGATGGCAACACCTACCTCACCGCAGGGCTGTCCGGCCTGGGCGCGCTGTGGCTGCCCCACTACATGGCCAGTCAACACGTGGCCAGCGGCGCGCTGGTGCCGCTGTTCACGGACTGGCGCATCGATGCCATGCCCCTGTATGTGGCCTATCCGCCCAACCGCTATGTGAGCAAGCAGCTGCGGGTGTTCATCGACTGGATCGTGGAGCTGATGGCGGTGCATGCGCCGCGTGGCGGGTAGCCGGCATCGTTCTCGAAGCCGTCGGTGAGGCGGTGTCGTTTGAAGAGACGTTGGCAAGCACCGAAGGTAGGGCGGCTCCCTTCAGATCCATTGCTGCCGCTGCTGCGATGGCAGCTATCGACCGGGGCCATGTGAAAATGTCGATAGCAGACTTTTGCGGCGGTACTTCCACCATTGCTCGCATCGAGATCGTGCGTTGTAGGCCGATCTGAGCGGTCGACTTTTTGGCAGGCCGGCAAGTCAAGGGCGTAACGCGCGTTTTCACACAGCCGCAGCCATAAGCTGTGGCTTGAAGCGAAGCAGTGAACGACAACCGGCGCATTGCACAATTGCTATACATTGCACAACGTCACACACCTCCAAGAAGAAGGCCGCATGTCGATCACATCCACTCTGAAGTTCTCCGTTGCCGCACTGGCGCTCGTCACCGGCGGGTCTGTTCTTGCGCAGGGCACACCCATCAACGCGGCGGCGTTTGACGCGCTGGTAGCGCAGGGCCCCGTCGCCGATGCGGCGACCATCGCATCGAGCACCTGGGCCACCAAGGTGAAGCAGGCCGGCACGCTGCGCCTGGGCGGTACCCAGACCTCCAATCTCTTCTCGCTGCTGAACGAGAAGGACGGCAAGATTCGCGGTTTCGACGCAGGCCTGGCCCAGCTCGTCACGCGCTACATCCTGGGCGATGGGGCCAAGTACCAGTTCACGCAGGTGAACTCGTCCACGCGCGAGCAGGTGCTCATCAACGACCAGGTGGACATGGTGTTCGCCACGTATTCCATCACCCCCGCACGCGCCGAGAAAATTGCGTTCGCAGGGCCCTACTACACCTCGCAGGCCGGGGTGCTGGTCAAGTCGAACAACAAGGCGATCCAGTCGTACAACGACCTGGCCGGCAAGAAGACCGCCACGCAGGCCGGCTCCACCGGGCCTGCCATCCTGGCGCAGGTCGCGCCCAAGGCCACGGTGCAAGAGTTCCAGACGCACCAGGAGGCCCTGGACGCACTGCGCCAGGGGCGCGTTGATGCCTATGTGACCGACCACACGCTGCTGCTCAACGCCCTGAGCCTGGGCACCGGCGACGCGAAGCTGGCGGGCGCCCCCTTCGGTGCGCAAGACCCCTACGGCATCGGCCTGCCCAAGGGCTCGGATGGCGTGGCCTTCATCAATGCCTTCTTGAAGAAGATCGAAGCCGACGGTACCTGGGCCAAGCTGTGGACCGTGTCCATCGGCCAGCGCACCGGCAGCACCGACGTGCCCAAGCCGCCCGCCCTCCCGTAAACAATGGACGGGGTTTCTCGGCTCCTGGCTGACTACGGGCCTGCTTTCGGGCAGGCCCTTTTGCTCACGTGGAAGCTCACCGCGCTGTCCTTTGTGGCCGGCTTCGCGCTGGGCATGGTGGTGGCGGTGCTCAGGCTCCTGCCCGTGGCGCCGCTGCGCTGGGCCATGACGGTCTACGTCGAGATCTTTCGCAACATTCCCAGCGTGGCGCTGCTGATCTTCATCGTGTTCGCACTGCCCGATCTCAACGTCCTCATCGACTATGAGGCGAGCGTGGTCCTCACCCTGACCCTGGTCTGCTCTGCGTTCACGGCGGACTACGTGCGCACCGGCATCAACACCGTCGCCGGTGGCCAGGCCGAGGCCGCACTCAGCCTGGGCATGCGCCCCATGCGTGTCATCACCGCGGTGGTCTTGCCGCAGGCGCTGCGCGCCGTGGTGCAGCCGATGACCTCGCTGCTCATTGCGCTGATGCTGTCGACCTCGTTGGCGTCGCAGGTGCCGCTGCCGGGGCGCGAGCTCACCGCGCTCGTGTCCAAGATCGCCACCGACTCCGCCGCCGGCATGGCCGCATTCGCCGTGGCCGCCTCGATGTACGTGGCCAGCGGCTTGCTCATCGCCTGGGCCGGTGCCACGCTGGAAAAGAAAGTGCGGATCCTGCGATGAGCCGTGCCCTGGAAGACATCCTGTTCGCCGCGCCCAGCCCGCAGGCCCGCAAGCTGACGCGCGTGGTGAGCGCGGTCGCAGCCGCCGTGCTGGTGCTGATGGCGGCAGCCGTCGTGTTCCGCTTCCACTCGGCTGGGCAGCTCGAGCCGCGCCTGTGGGAATTCTTCGCCCGGCCGACGACCTGGGCCTTCCTGGGCAAAGGCCTGCTCGGCACGCTGGCATCGGCGGCGATTGCGGCCGCCATCGCGCTGGCGTTGGGGCTGGTGCTGCTGCTGGGGCGGCTGGCAAAGCCCCGGCTCGTACGCTGGCCGAGCATCGCGGTGATCGAGTTCCTGCGCGGCACGCCCACGCTGCTGCTCATCTACTTGTGCTTTCTGGCGCTGCCATCGGTGGGCATCAAGCTCGCCACCTACTGGATGCTGACCCTGCCCGTCGGCCTGAGCACCGCCGCGGTGGTGGCCGAGGTCTATCGCGCGGGCGTGCTCGCCGTTCCCCGCGGCCAGACCGATGCCGCGCGAAGCCTGGGGCTGACCGAAGCCCAGGTCTTTTTGCACATCGTCTTTCCCCAGGCCCTTCGCTACATCGTGCCGGCGCTGGTCGCGCAGCTGGTCATCGTGGTCAAGGACACGACGTTCGGCTATGTCGTCACCTATGGCGAGCTGATGCAGAACGCCAAGGTGCTCATCGCCAACTACAACTCACTGGTGCCCGTGTACCTCGTTGTCGCGGCGCTCTACTGCCTGGTGAACTACGCGATCTCCAGGGCCAGCAAGCGGCTCGGGCAGCCGATGCATTGACCGTCGCCAGGCTGCTCACCGGGCGGCGACGCGGCGCTCTGGCAAGAAAAGAGAAGTGGGTCGGGTCATGGCCGACGCGGGCTGTAGTCAGACATGGGGCGACTGGCCGTATCCGGTGAACAGCCTTCGTTCAGACTCGCTGGGCGAGGACGGCAATGGGCCCGAGACTGCCGCTGATACGATGGCTGCCATCGGCCAAGAGCGGCCATTGCGTTTTTGCGATAGCCAAGCCAAAAACCGAATTTGCAGCGTCGATTGAAGGTCGGAAAGACCGAATATGGGTCAGTGGACAATTTGTCAAGCCAGCGGGTACCGCGCCTGGACACAATGGCGCCTCAGACGCCTTTTCGCTTTTCTACACCACCCTCATGTCTTCCAACATCCTGACTTTTACTTGCGTAGGTGCAGACGCTCTCAAGCTTTCCACGCTGCACGATCACCTTCAGATCGCCGTCGGCAAGTTTGCTGACCAGTGGCCCGCGCCACTGCAGGTTTGCTTCGACGACTGGGAGAAGCCCTTCTTGACCAGTGCGTCGCTGCGCGGCGAGACACTGCGCTTCGTGGTCGACAGCTCATCCGGCGACGAACTGGAGAAAGCGCACATCCAGGCATTGCACGACGCTGGCGCGACGCACATCCGGGTACGCATCTGGTACGGGCAGGTCGGCGAAACGCGAACGCTGCACTACCAGGGCGGCAAGAAGGTTGCGGCCAAGGCCTTCCCGGCGCCGACGCTGACCGAGGAGGAGCAGCTGCTGGAGTTGCTGCTCGAGGGCAAGGAAGCAGCCTTCGCCAAGGCCATCAAGGGCGGCGCACCGAAGGACGCGCTCGTCGATGGCGCGCCGCTACTGGTACATGCGGCCAAGGCCAGCCTTGGCAAGGCGGTGTCGGCCTTGTTGAACGCCGGAGCTGACGTGATCGCTTGCCTTGCTTGGGTCGACGAGATCGCTGGGGCGATTCAGCGCCACGGCGGCAAGGCGGCACCCGCACTGCTGCGCACGCTCGTCGAGGCGCCGCAGGCCGATCCCTCGGCGCTGTGGCGTTCCGCAAATGTGCTGCTTGTGCTCTGCGAGTATCCTGAGCTATTGGCCTTGCTGGCGTCGCGCGAGGGCGTTGACGTCAACGCGCAGATCCGCTGGGCCCACAAGGGCCAACTGGAGGGGAGTCTGCTCTTCAACAGTAGATTTCTATTCGACAACCGGCCAGGCGTACTGGCCGTGTTGAAGGCATTGGGGGCGCGCTCCGTACCGCCGCCGACCATGAGTGATCAACGCCGCCTCGAGCGAATGTACTTTCAGGAACGCGACGCCGACACCATTGCCGAGCTGGTCGCCGCGGGGGTGGACCTGGACACACCGCTGTGGGATCACCGCCCCATCTCCTTGCTGCGCAACTTGTTTCGTCACCCCACGATGGGATGCAGACCGCTGACCCTGGCCAACGAACTTCTCGCAAGCGGTGCGAGCGCTGCATTCTGGATGGAGCCAGATGCGTTTCAGGACGAGGTGCTAAAGGGCCTTTTCGATACCGATAATCTGGCCTGGATAACCGATGCCACGCTAAGCGACGAGCGCCGTTTTGTCCCGCAGCGCGATGCCAACCTGGTCGCCAACTTCATTGGCGGGCTGCTTGCCCGAGGCCTGGACGCAAACATGACGGTGCGCCTGTGCGTGGAAAAGCTGTCGAGCAAAGGCAGAGGCGCGGCGGGTAGCTACAAGAGCCTGCATTGGCGCGGCCCTCTTCTCGGTGCCGTCGCGTTGCTCCTGTGCGGTCGAGGCACGGAGATGCGTTCGATCTGCCTGCCACTTGTCGAGCTGCTGTTGAGCCACGGAGCCAACCCGGATACCGAAGGCGAGTTGCTCGACGCCATGATGAACGAGACAAACTGGGTAGTCCATCTGCGTGGCGACTGGACCATCGAAGCGTGGCGAGACCATGCCGCAACAGGCACGGTGCTTGAACGCCTCCGGCAACGGCAGGCGCAGGATCCGGACGAGGTCGATGCGGTCTTGATTGCCAGCATGGAGCGGACCGTCGCCTCCGCACGATGAGTTTGACTTGACCATGTCCAATTGCATTGGGTTGAATCTGGTCGAAAGTCCGCTTTGGGCCGAGGCTGTGTGAAAACGCGCTTTACGCCCTTGACTTGCCAGCCGAATCAAAAATCGACCGCTCAGATCGGCCTACAACGCACGATGTCGATGCGAGCAATGGTTGAAGTACCCCCCGAAATTCGTCTATCGACGTTTTCACACAACCTCGGCCCACAGCGGAAGTTCAAGATTCCGCAAAGCAGTCGTTCAATGGTGAAGCTGAGCCGCGAGCGACGGCCTGCCGACCTGAGTCGGCTCGAGCGACTGGTTAGCGATGCTCAAGTAGATACAGGCCACATCTCTCGGCCCATTCACGAACGGGTTCAATGCACGCGGGATTGTTGAAATAGAAGTGATGCGTGTCATCCCAGCTTTCCAAAAATGCGCAGTCCAGCTCGGGTAGGACGACTTGAAAATGACGGTGCCTAAGAGTTTGGCCACCATTCGGCGTGCAGTAATTTGATAGCGCCTCTGGGGAGATGAACTCGCGAAATGTGGTGCGGTCATGCGCGCGCCTGCGAAAAGTAAAGGACAGGACAGGTGTTTCGGCAACAAGCAAAGCACAGAACGCAGCGTGACATGCGTTCCGAATTTGCTGCTCCTCTCGTGGGACATTTTCCAAAAGTCTATTGGCTTCGTCGCGCGTAAGCCAATGATCGAAGACGGTGATCGCCACCCCTCTCGGGATGCCAAAGCGGTTCTCTTCGTTCCAGACTACTGTTTTGAGCCAGGGGTACTGACTCCGCAACTCGGTTTGGCGAATGCTTGATAGATTACGAAGGCGGCGCGCTTGCATGGCTAAATTCTTATGGGGCTCACGCCGCTATCTATCGCCGCGCTTGCGCCCAGCGCCGGCTTGCGTTTCGGCTGTAAACCGTTGAAATTGCTGAGCTTTCTGCCATGCTCTTCAAGCTCTAACCTCATTAAAAATCCTGTGAAAAGAGGCAGTCGTTACATGTTCGCTTATGGCAGAGGCTGTGTAAAAACGCGCCATACGCCCTGGTGCTGCTGGTCTTCTCAGAAATCGACCGCTCAGAACGGCCTACAAGGCACGATCTCGATGCGAGCAATGGTTTAAATACCCCCGCAAAAGTCAGCCATCGACGTTTTCACACAGCCTCGGCCGTATGCCGCCGCAGCAGCGGCACAGCTTTCCCGTGTGAACCTTAGCCGCATCCTACAGATGGCCTCGACGACTTATGTCCACGCCCAAGGTCATCGGGGGATACTGATGCCTTACAGTGAGTGCCAGGCCAGTTACGAAGACAAGTTGGATAGCTGAATCAGGGCCTTCGCCCAAGGCGTCCCAAACGCGAACTTCTGCAATCACTGCGGGTAAATACTTCCGAACCGCGTCGATTTGCTCGGACGCCCTCCAGTTTTCCGGCCAGCCCGCTGGCATCCTTGTCGAACTCGACACTTCCTGCAGTTTGATGCCCAGGGCTGGGTAGGCACCTGGTATTGAAACCTCGCATGGTGAAACTTGGACCGTCGGGGATTCGGCGATAGTCAATCTGACAAGGTCAGTTGCAATAGCCGCTGTTGTTTGGTCTACCCAAGCAGGATGTGTCTTCCTTGGCGGACATATCCAGACAGCCTCGAGCAGCTGATTGATCATCGAAGAAGGGTGCATTTTGTCTAAGTGCCGGACTCCAACGTCCACTCTTGGCCGAGGCTGTGTAAAAACGCGCCATATGCCCTGGTGCTGCTGGTCTTCTCAGAAATCGACCGCTCAGAACGGCCTACAACGCTCGATCTCGATGCGAGCAATGGTTGAAGTACCCCCGCAAAAGTCAGCCATCGACGTTTTCACACAGCCTCGGCCGATAGCGGAAGTCTAGCTGGTGGCTCCAGCGCCCTGTATCACCCAAGAAGGCGACTGGACAAAGCTGCACAGGCCCGATTTGGAAATGACCACGAGCGCCGAACTGAGTGTCCAGCTCCCGCCGTTCCAGCTGTCCAGCTCAGTTCGTCCCCACTGTCCAGCAGCGACCGAAATACGCACTTGCAACTTTATCAGCGACACCTGAAGCCCTCGAGCACATGCGCAGCGTGGCAGGCTGGCAGTGTTCGAGCTGCGACCGGACCCTGCCACTGCCAGCCCGCGAGTTGCACCGGGGAGCGTGCGCGCTGCGCGACGTTGGCGACTGCTCAAGCCTTCACTTCGACCACCTGTTCGAAGCCGCCGAAGATCATGCGTTTGCCGTCGAAGGGCATGGGCGGGTTGCCGGGGGCGGACGGGTCCATGCGCGGGTCTTCCATCATCTTCTTCATGCCTGCCTCGCGTGTGGCCTTGTCCGGCCATTCGACCCACGAAAAGGCCACGGTTTCCTCGGCCGTGGCCTGGACCGCGCGGCGGAAATCGGTGACTTTGCCGTCGGGGACGTCATCGCCCCAGCCCTCGATCACCCGGATGGCGCCCAGCTCGATGAAGATCGGGTCGAGCTTGCGCGCGTGCTCGATGAATTTTTGCTTGTTGGCGGTGGGTACTGCGATCACGAAACCGTCGATGTAAGACATGTCTTGACTCCTGTTGGGTTGACCATGCGGCGCGCCCGCCCGTGGGCACCCCGTCATCACACGACGAACGACAGTACGCCCAATCGACATGGGGCGCCTGGAAAGACACGTTTTTTTACCAGTGACTGGAGCGATGCCACTGCAGGACGCCTGTTGCGTCGGCCGCCGCGTTGCGTTCTCGGCAAGGTGCCCATGTCCCCGCGAGCAACCCCATCGCCACCCAGAGCACGGCCCCACGGGGGTGACAGCCGGTTGGCCTACGCTGCGGTCAGTTGGCTGATTCTTGCCATCGCCTTGTGGATCCCCGGGGCGCGGTCCGGAACGTCTTCTCTGTCCACACCAGGGGTGATGGCATCGCTCCCATCCTTGACGGAGGTCATCCGGTGCAGAAAGAGCAGGCTCTCCTTCAAATCGGCGGATTCCGTCACGTCGGACATCAATCCTTTGAAATCCGTGATCACCTCGCGGTAGGCACTGCCGTCCTTTTGCAGGCTGCCGACCTGCCGGTACCACGATGCTTGGCGCAGGTGCTCGAAGAAGGACAGCACTTCGGGCTGGAATACACCCTCCTGCCCATTGACCAGGATATCCCGACCCGGCGCAAACGTCTCGCGGTAGGGGAGCAGGGCTGCGAGCTCATCCGCCTCAATGGCGAAAGGCAGTTCGGCCAGCTTCTTGCGAGGCCCTTTGAGCCAGCGCAGCTTGACCTCCTGCGCATGGTCTGCAAGGGTCTGGGGGATTTTGCCGACCTCTTTTCCATACATCTGGATGTCCTGGACGATCAGGTAGCGCTCCCCTTGCAGCGCCGTCCGCGCCTCTTCGCATGCCCGCATGATCCAGTAGGCCTGGTCTGCGTCCTTGGCACCGAAGCGCTTGGAGCTCTGGGCAATGAACCCGATGTTCTGCGCCATGTTCCAAGCCGCCACTGCCCAGTAGCGGTGGTCTGTCAGCTTCTCCTGCGAGGGGGATTCGTCATGGATGTACTCGTTCCAGGCACCGCTCGGAGCGGTTCCGATGGCGGCGGCAGTCGATGATTTTGCTGGCGCGCCCAGCCACCCATATCCATGGGCCTTGCCCCCTTCGAAAACACAGAGCGCGTAGTCCTTGCTGCTCTCCTCGGACTCGAAGCGGACAAAGCTTCCATCGCGCACAAAGGGCGCCAGCGCCTCCAAGCGTTGGGATACCCGCTCGGTGATCTTGTCGACGTCGATCTCGTCGATCTCCAGCACGGTTTTCTGGCCCTTGCCATGCCAGCCTATCGCCGCCAGTGCGGCATCGAATGGCATGTCCTCATCAATCCAGCCCTTGTCCAGCAGGAGCTTGGAAACCTCCTTCGCATGCTTCTTGGCAATCTTGATGTTGATGTCAGTCTGGCGAAACGCGATACCCATTCTCAATTCCTTGCAGAGACTTTTTAAGTGCATGCGCATCCTAAGCGCCTGCAAGGTCTTGGCACTGGACACTTTGTCCAGTGCCAGCATGTCCGCAGGCGCTAGACTTTCGCCTGCAGTTGCAGTGCTCAACCGGTTTGAACCCTTGCTGAATGGTTCAAGCCTCAACAATATCAACAGGGAGGAAAAAATGATTGAAGTCAACGGTGGGGTGGTGGGTGTGTCGGATCGCGCGGTGTTTTTCAGCACGCAAAAGGATCTTGAGCCACGTGCTCTTGCAATGCTCGGCAAGAAGGAAAAAGCCAAACTGGGCGAGCACGGCAGGTTGATCGAGAAGGACAAGGTGGCCTCTGTGCATGCCACCAAGGATGCACGGTTCACCACCGTGATCACCGCGAAGGGCCTGGGCGACGACATCGGCGTGCATGCCCTGTCGGAGGCGGCCCAAAAACGCATCGTGGCCAGCGTTCAGGCGCTGATGGGCCAGGCCGGCAAAGTCGATCAGCTGCGGCCAGGGCTTTTGCAACGTTCGGGCAAATCCATCTTCCTTGCCATTGCCACGCTGGTGCTCACCGGGTTGTTCCACTTTGTCGTGTCGTCGATGGGCAATGCATCGGTCGAGGCCTCAGGCAAGCATGCCGGCAAGGAAAAGCTGCTGTACTCCATCGCCAGCACATTGGGCCCCAAGGGCACGCTGTTGGTCGGCGGCGTGATTGCAGCGCTGTTTCTCTTCAGTGCCTACAAGAACAGCAAGAAAAGCTGGGTGACAGAGCGCTATTCTTTCTGAGGATTGCCTTGCTGCTGGGGAGAGCCTGCCCCAGCCATGAGCGGCCGTTCAAGCGCCGCTTGGCGTATTGCACGCAAACCTCCCAAAGTACGGGCTTGCCCTGGCGGAGTCGTATCTCCGGTTCCAATGGACGCGGGTCAATGCCCTGCGGGCCCATGAACCGCCCACCCCTTGGCCACGCACTCCGCATCGAACTGCCTGGCCAGGTCGGCCAGCGCAATCGAGCCCAGCCGCGCGATCAGCAGCGCCTCGGCCTGGCGCAGGGCATCGTCCAGCGCGGCGTTGACCACGCGCTCCACCGCGCATTCGGGGTTGTCGCTGCCGTTGCCGATGGCAAACAGGTGCGGCCCGGCCACGGCGTTGTGGATGTCTAGCAGCGTCACCTGCGCCAGGTCGCAGGCAATGGTCCAGCCGCCGCCATGGCCCTTTTCTGAGCGCACATAGCCCGCATCGCGCAGGCCCGCCATCGTGCGGCGCACCACCACGGGGTTGGTCTGCAGCATGGCGGCGATCTGCTCGGAGGTGAAGGGCGCATCGTGCCTTGCCATGTGCAGCAGCACGTGGAGCATTCGCGAAAGCCGGCTGTCACTGCGCATGAGGTTTTGGTCCTTGGGTGGAGCGCCTCAAAACACTCTTCTGGCGTCGTTGCTGCGTCTTGTCGTACTGCTCGTACTGCCTGCGACACAGCGCCTAGCCAGAACCGCTTCGCTGAGTGTTGTGAGCCGCTGGGGTGTGATTCTTGAATCATTGTAAGTTGCATGAAATTGGGTGGCGCGTTATCATGAAACTTCAAAAGTATCGTGAATCAAAAGGAACCCCACATGCACTACGACGCCATCGTGATCGGCGGCAGCTACGCCGGCCTGGCCGCCGCAACCCAACTGGCGCGGGCGCGCCGGCGTGTGTTGGTGGTGGACGCCGGCCAGCGCCGCAACCGCTTTGCCGAGCACTCGCACGGCTTTCTCACGCAAGATGGCACGCCTGCAGCCGACATCGCAGCCCAGGGGCGCGCTCAGCTCATGGCCTACCCGACGGTCGATTGGCGCGAGGGCAAGGTCACGGCCGCCGAGCGGGCAGGGCAGGGCTTTCGCATCGAGGTGGATGGGGCGGCATCAACGCCCGAGCCCATCGACGCCCGCCGCCTGGTGCTGGCCACCGGCGTCATCGACCACCTGCCCGAGGTGCCCGGGCTGGCCGAGCGCTGGGGCCGCCACGTCTTTCACTGCCCGTACTGCCATGGCTACGAGCTGAACCAGGGCCGCATCGGCGCCCTGGGCGTGTCGCCGTTTTCCATGCATGTCGCGTTGATGCTGCCCGACTGGGGCCAGGCCACCTTCTTCCTGAACGGTGCCTTCGAGCCCGATGCGGACCAGTTGGCGCAGCTGCAGGCGCGCGGCGTGGTGCTGGAGCGGGGCCTCATCGACCGCATCGAACGCGCCATGGACATCGTGATGCGTGACGGCCGCGTGATTGCGCAAGACGGCCTGTTCACCCTGACCCGCGTGGAGGTGGCCAGCCCCATTGCCCAGGCCCTGGGCTGCGAGTTTGAAGACGGGCCCCTGGGCCGCACCATCAAGACCGACGCCATGAAGGCCACCACCGTGCCCGGCGTGTATGCCTGCGGCGACGCGGCGCGCCAGGGCGGCTCGCTGCCGCTGGTGGTGGGCGACGGCACGCTGGCGGGCGCGGCCACGCACCAATCGCTGATCTTTGGCGGGCATTGAAAGCGCGTCATGTGACCGGATGAAACCAATTGGTTTTAATAAAACTAATTGGTAGAAATTAAAACCAAACGGTCATACAATCGGCCCGCGCCCATCTTGGCGTGTGAGTGCATCCCCATATTGAGGAATGAAATCATGAAGAAGACCCTGGTTGCCCTGGCCCTTACCGCAGGCGCCACCTTTAGCGCAATGGCGCAAGACATCGTTGACACCGCCGTGAAGGCCGGTAACTTCAAGACCCTGGTGGCAGCCGTGCAGGCCGCCGGCCTGGTGGACACGCTCAAGGGCCCCGGCCCGTTCACCGTGTTCGCGCCCACCGATGAAGCGTTTGCCAAGATCCCCAAGGCCACGCTCGACGGCCTGCTCAAGGACAAGGCGGCGCTCACCAAGGTGCTCACCTACCACGTGGTGCCCGGCAAGGTCATGGCCAAGGACGTCAAGGCCGGCAAGGTCAAGACCGTGCAAGGCCAGGAGATCACCGTGTCCACCAACATGGGCGTGATGGTCGACCAGTCCAAGGTCATCGCCACCGACGTCGCCGCCAGCAACGGCGTGATCCATGCCATCGACACGGTGCTGATGCCCAAGTAAGCGGCCCACGGTTTGCGCGCCTGCCCGTGCAAAGCTGCCGGGTGGCGCAGATTCAAGGGGGCCTGTCCGGCAGGCCCCCTCTCTTTTCATCCACTGTCTGACAGCGAGGAGAGATTCCCATGAACACTGCATTCAACCGCCGCACCGTCCTTCTGGCCGCCGCCCTGGGGGCCAGCACCACCGTGCTCCAGGCCTGTGGGGGCAGCGACGACGAACCCCAGCGCAACATAGTCGAACTGGCGCAGAACACCCCGGAGCTGAGCATCCTTGTCGAGGCCGTGGTGGCCGCCGGGCTGGCGCCCACGCTGAGCACGGGCAGCCTCACCGTGTTTGCCCCCACCAACGCGGCCTTCGCCGCGCTGCTGGCCGAGCTGGGCCTGACCAAAGAGGCGCTGCTGGCCAACAAGCCCCTGCTCACCGCTGTGCTCACCTACCACGTGCTCGGTAGCCGGGTGGTGCGCGCAGACGTACCTCTGGGCAAGGCCATCACCCCGGTCTCCGGCGGCTTCTTCAAGATCGAGTCTGCCAACGGCCTCAAGATCACCGATGGCCGCAACCGCGTCACCACCATCACCAGCACCGACATCCAGGCCAGCAACGGCGTGGTGCACCTGGTGGACCGCGTGCTGCTGCCGGCAGACAAGGACATCGTGGCCACCGCCATGGCAGTGCCCGACTTCAGCATCCTCGTCGAGGCCGTGGCCGCCGCCGGCCTGGTGGCCACGCTGAAAGGCCCCGGCCCGTTCACCGTGTTCGCGCCCACCAATGCCGCCTTTGCGGCGCTGCTGGCCGAGCTGGGCCTGACCAAGGAGGCGCTGCTGGCCGACACCGCCTTGCTGACCCGCGTGCTCACCTACCACGTGGTGCCGGCGCGGGTGCTGAAGGCCGAGGTGCCCGTCAACACCGCCATCGCCACCGTGCAGGGCCAGAGCTTCACGGTCAACCCCAGCCTCGTGATCACCGACCAGAGCCTTCGCACCAGCCGCATCACCGGCACCGATGTGTTTGCCAGCAATGGCGTGGTGCATACGGTGGACCGGGTGCTTTTGCCCAAGTAGGCTGGCCGCACCCTCTGCGCAGTACCCCGGAAACCACGCCGCCGGGCTTCTGGGGGCTGCAACGGATTTTTTGAGTTCATCGCCCATGTCCACCACCGCATCCCCCTGGCTTCGCCGCGCCGCACTGGCCTGGCTTGCCTCCATGGCACTGGCCCTGGCCGCCTGCTCATCCACCGCCCCGCCGCCCGGCATCACCCCCGTCACGCCGTTCGACCTGGCGCGCTACGAGGGCCGCTGGTACGAGGTGGCGCGGCTCGACCATTCCTTCGAGCGCGGCATGACGGACGTGAGCGCCACGTACCAGCGCCAGGCGGATGGCAGCGTGCGCGTGCTCAACCGGGGCTTTGACACCACCAAGGGCAGCCAGGGCGGCGAATGGCGCCAGGCCGTGGGCAAGGCGCTGTTCACGGGCGATGCGCAGACCGCCTCGCTCAAGGTGTCGTTCTTCGGGCCGTTCTACGGCGGCTACCACGTCGCCGCGCTCGACGCCGAGTACGGCTGGGCCCTGGTGGTAGGGCCCGACCGCAGCTACTGCTGGATTTTGTCGCGCAGCAAACAGCTGGCCCCGGGTGTGCGCGAGCAGCTCATCGCCCGCGCCAGCGCGCTGGGCATCGACACCCAGGCGCTGATCTGGGTGACCCAGCAACGCACCGACCCGCAGCCATGAGCGCAGCCGCACACACCCGCCTGCAGATAGCCGTGGTCGGCGCCGGCCTGGCAGGCCTGTCGTGCGCGCAGGATTTGCTGCAGGCCGGCCATGCCGTGCAGGTGCTGGACAAGAGCCGGGGCCCCTCGGGCCGCATGGCCACACGGCGGGCCCAAGACGAGGCCACCGGTGCCTGGCAGTGCGACCATGGCGCCCAGTATTTCACCGCACGCGACCCGGCCTTTCGCGCCGAGGTGGCGCGCTGGCAGGCGGCCGGCGTGGCTACGCCATGGCCTGCACGCCTGGCCAGCTTTGACGGCACGGCCTGGACCACGCCGCACACCCCGCTGGAGCGCTTTGTGGGCACGCCGCGCATGACCGCGCCGGCCGCCTGGCTGGTGCAGCAGGGCCTTGGCGACCACGCGGCTACACAGTGGCAGACCACCGTGCAGCGGCTGCAGCACACCGGCGAGGGCTGGGCCATCACCTCGGCAGAGCAGGGTCTGCATGCGGCGCGGTACGACCGCGTGGTGCTGGCCATGCCCGCGCCGCAGGCTGCGGCGCTGCTCGCACCCGTGGCGCCCGATGGCGCTGCCCTGGCTGCCAGTGCCCGCATGCGCGGCAGCTGGGCGGTGATGCTGCGCTATGCCGCACCCGTGGCCTTGCCCTGGGACGGCGCCTTCATCAACGCCGGCCCGCTGCGCTGGGTGGCCCGCGACAGCAGCAAGCCCGGCCGCACCGGGCCCGAGACCTGGCTGCTGCACGCCAGCCCGGAGTGGAGCGAGGCGCACATCGAGGACAGCGCCGAGTCGGTCACCGCAGCCCTGCTGGCCGCATTTGCCGCCCTGGGCGGGCCGCCGCCCGTGGCCGCCACGTCCCACCGCTGGCGCTATGCCGACACCGAGCCCGCGCTGCAGCAAGGCTGCTGGTGGAGCAGCGCCCTGGGCCTGGGTGTGTGCGGCGACTGGCTGCACGGCGGCAAGGTGGAAGGCGCATGGCTCAGCGGCCGCGCGCTGGCGCACCAGATGCTGCTGCCCGCCTGACCTGCCCGCGCCATTGATCGCCCCCCATGCGCATGCGCAAGAAGCACGACCTGCCGCAGAAAACCTGCCAGCACTGCGGCCTGCCCTTCACCTGGCGCAAGAAGTGGGAGAAGGTGTGGGACGCGGTCAAATACTGCTCTGACCGCTGCCGCAACGAGCGCAAGGCCACCGGAAACATGCGAACCGGGTGCACGCCATGACCGCCCCCCGCACCGTGCTCTTCTGGTTCCGCCGCGACCTGCGCCTGCACGACCACGGCGCGCTGGCCGCCGCCCTGGGCAGCGGCACCACCCACCTGGTGCCCGTGCACTGCCAGCCCCCCGCCGGCGAGACCACGCCCTGGGGCTTTGCCCGCAGGGGCCTGCACCGGCGTGCCTTCGAGGGCGCCGCACTGCGCGACCTGGCGGCCGGCATGGCCCGACTGGGCAACCCCTTGCTGCAGTGCCAGGGCCAGCCCGCCACCGTGCTGCCCGCGCTGGCCCGCGCCGTGGGCGCCACCACCGTGGTGTGTGAAGAGATTGCCGCCCCCCATGAGCAGGCCGAGGTGGCTGCCCTGCGCGCAGTCGGCCTGCAGGTGCAGACCGTGTGGCACAGCAGCCTGCTGCAGCCGTGCGATCTGCCCTGGCCCGTGGGCGACCTGCCTGGCGTGTTCACCACCTTTCGGCAGGCGGTGGAGCAGGCCGGCATCCAGCCACCGCAGCCGCTGCCGGCGCCTGCGGCCCTGCTGCCGCGGCCCGCAGCGTTGACCGATGCGGTGTGGCAAGAGGTCGTGCACATGGCCGGCGCTGTGGGTGCGGCGCAAGGGCAGGGCGGGCCCGGTGACGAGGTAGGTGAGGGCGCCGGCTGCTATGTGCGCTCCTCCTTCCCCTACGGCACCCCCGCCTGCGATGGGGGTGAAACCGCCGCACTGGCCCATGTGCAGCAGTACCTGGCCAGCGGGCAAGCCCACACCTACAAGGCCACCCGCAACGGGCTCACGGGGTTGGGCTACTCCAGCAAGTTCTCGCCCTGGCTGGCCACGGGCGCGCTCTCGGCCCGGCATGCCATGGCCGCGATGCGCCAATTCGAGGCCGCGCACGGCGCCAACGAAGGCACCTACTGGCTCTGGTTCGAGCTGCTGTGGCGCGACTATTTTCGGCTGCTGCACCTGCAGCACGGGCGCACCCTGTACCGTGCGCGCGGCCTCTCGGCACAGCCGCTGGCGCCCCACAACGCAGCCGGGTTCGCGCGCTGGTGCGCTGGCGATACGGGCGAGCCGCTGGTGGACGCTGCCCTGCGCGAGCTGGCCGCCACCGGCTACCTCAGCAACCGCCTGCGCCAGGTGGCAGCCAGCTACCTCATCCACGACCTGCAGGGCGACTGGCGCGCGGGCGCCGCCTGGTTCGAATCGCAACTGGTGGACTACGACCCCTACAGCAACCAGGGCAACTGGCTCTACATCGCCGGACGCGGCACCGACCCGCGTGGCGGGCGCCGCTTCAACCCCGCCAAGCAGACGCAAGACCACGACGCCGACGGCAGCTACCGCCGCCTGTGGGGCACGGCATGACACGCCCTGGCCGCGAGCCCGCGCCGGCCCACACCCTGCGTCTGGTGCTGGGCGACCAGCTCAACCCCGGGCACAGCTGGTTTGCCACACCCGATGCCGGCGTGGTCTATGTGCTGATGGAGGTGCGGCAAGAGACCGACTACGTGCTGCACCATGCGCAAAAGATCCTGGCCATCTTTGCCGCCATGCGCGACCTGGCGCGCCACCTGCGCAGCGCCGGGCACCGCGTGCGCTACGTGGCCATCGACGACGCCAGCAACCGCCAGTCCGTGCCCGGCAACCTGACCGCCCTCATGGCGCACTACGGCGCGCAGCGGCTTGAGTACCAGCACCCCGACGAATGGCGGCTCGACGAACAGTTGCGACACTGGTGCGCAGAGCAGCCCTTTGCCACGCAGGCCGTGGGCAGCGAACATTTTTACACCACCCGCAGCGAGGTGGCCGAGGTGTTTGCAGGCCGCAAACAGTGGCTCATGGAGCACTTCTACCGCCGCATGCGCCACCAGCATGGCGTGCTGATCGACGAGGCCGGCGAGCCCGAGGGCGGCCAGTGGAACTATGACCACGACAACCGCAAGCCCTGGCCCGGCACCCCGCCCGCGCCGCCCGATGCGCGGCCCGTGCACGACCACAGCGCCCTGTGGGCCACCATCGTCGCCGCCGGCGTGCAGAGCTTTGGCAACCCGCAGGCCGCGCAGCTGCGCTGGCCGCTGAACCGGGCCGAGGCCCTGGCCGGGCTCGACCACTTCATCGCCACCACGCTGGCGCACTTTGGCGAGTATGAAGACGCCATGAGCACGCGCAGCCCGCACCTGTTCCACTCACTGCTGTCGTTCGCCCTCAACACCAAGATGCTGCAGCCGCGCGAGGTGGTGCAGCGCGCCCAGGCCGCATGGCAGGCCGGCACTGCGCCGCTGGCGGCGGTGGAGGGCTTCATCCGCCAGATCCTGGGCTGGCGCGAGTACGTGCGCGGCATCTACTGGGCCCACATGCCCGGCTACGACGAGCGCAA
This sequence comes from Acidovorax sp. LjRoot118, assembly GCF_964253575.1. NCBI lineage: Bacteria > Pseudomonadati > Pseudomonadota > Betaproteobacteria > Burkholderiales > Comamonadaceae > Acidovorax > Acidovorax sp. LjRoot118. The sequence continues at coordinate 2,966,991 of NZ_CAXURB020000001.1, read as the reverse complement.
CGCCCTGGGCCACACCACGCCGCTGCCGCAGTGGTTCTGGAGCGGCGATACCCGCATGCGCTGTCTGCAGCATGCGGTGGGGCAATCGCTCGACGGTGCCTATGCCCACCACATCCAGCGCCTCATGGTCATCGGCAACTTTGCCCTGCTGGCCGGGCTGGACCCTGCGGCCGTGCACCGCTGGTACCTGGGGGTCTACATCGACGCCTTCGAGTGGGTCGAACTGCCCAACACCCTGGGCATGAGCCAGTTCGCCGACGGCGGCCTGCTGGCCACCAAGCCCTATGTCAGCAGCGCCGCCTACATCGACCGCATGGGCGACTACTGCAAAGGCTGCCACTACGACAAGAAGCTGAAGGTGGGCGAGCGCGCCTGCCCCTACAACGCTTTGTACTGGGACTTCTTTGACCGCAACGAAGCCTCTCTGGGCAGCAACTTCCGGCTGGGCATGGTGTACCGCCAGCTGCAGAAAATGCAGGGCCCGCAGTTGGAGGCGCTGCGTGGGCATGCCAGCCATCTGCGCGCAAACCTGGATGCGCTGTAAAGCGCAGCGTGCAGCGAGCCATGCGTGTTTTGATCAGGCGCTGGCCTGCGTACCGACGGAACGCACAGCGCTCTTGAATTGCACCGGCCCTCGGCCTAGACTGAGGTGCCGGGATATCGCGGCCAGGCGCTGTCGAGTGTCCATGCCCCTCCCGCAAGTTTGCAATACTGGACCATTGAGGACCGCATGATGGCTACCGCCCCCAGACGAGAAAAAATCCTTGCCGCACTTCAGACTGCATGCATCTGTATCGCGGTTGAATTGGCCATTGTGCTGCTGCTGGGCACCCTCACGGACTCGTACCTGGGCGCAGTGGCGGTATCGCTCGCCATCCTGGGCCCCGCATCCTTGTGGCTTGCTCCATCGGTGTACGGCCGCGTTCTTCGCTCGAATCCAGGAGTTGAGGCCAGGGCGTAAGCGGAGCTTGGCGTCCAGGAGCGCCGTGCTGGTGGTTGTCCTGGCAGCGCTTGTGCTGGCGATGGGTGCCGCCATCTACAAGAATGGGTCGCACAAGACGACTGCTCTAGAAGCCGCCCAACGCGCGGCCGCTGCCGCCAAGGAGCTGAGCTCCAGTAACAGCAGGCGCGTGCAGATGCAGAGCGAAGCGTCGAACGCGGGTGAAGCCCTTCACAATCAAGACCTGCCATCCGCTTGTTAAAGATGCCTACTTTTCACCATGGATAAATTCTTGCTGCAGCAGCAGGTGCTGCAACGGCTCGCCCAAGACCTGCTGCAAGCCGAACAGGCAATGCGGGCGGCCCATGAAACGGCGACCCACGAAGAAAACATCGCCGAAAACAAATACGACACCTTGGGACTCGAAGCCGCCTACCTGGCCACCGGCCAGGCCCGGCGCGCAGACGCCATCCGCCAGGCGATGGCCAACTGGCGCCAATGGCGCCCGCGCCCCTACGACGCCAGCCAAGGCATACAGCTCGGCGCGCTGGTCTGCCTGGTCGATTCCGACGACAGGCAGCAACAGCTCTTTCTCGGCCCGGATGGGGGCAGCATGAAGCTGCTCAGCGGCGCGCAGCCCGTTCAGGTCATCAGCAGCGAAGCCCCTTTGGGCAGGGCCATGCTGGGCAAATGCGAGGGTGATGAGGTGTCGATACAGTTGGCTCCAACCCGACAGCAGTTCGAGGTGCTGCGGGTCTATTGAGAGCGGCTAACCAACAACGCCAGAAGAATTTCGTTCGCCGCAGCCCACTTGACCAAACCCGATGAATGAAGCCGAACTCAATGCAGGGCTCTGCGCCACGCCGCAATACCGCTACGCGGATCGCCTCGGCGATCGTCTGTTTGTGGCTGGCCAGGTGCCTCTCGATTCCCATGGCCACTTGGTAGGCCCACAGGACCCCGGCGCACAAGCCTTGCAATGCTTGCGCAACCTGGAGCGGCTCCTCGCAGTACACGAATTTCAAATCAAGGACATTCGACAATTGGTCGTGTACGTGATCGGAGACCAAGCAAGTCTCTCTGCGGCATGGTCAGCGGTCGCAGGCTGGTTTGGTGGCCAGGTTCCGCCAGCGACCCTGCTGGGTGTTGCCGGACTGGGCTACGTGGGACAACTCGTAGAGATTGACGCCACCGTGATCAAGGCCTGAGGGCATCGCATCGCATCACATGGCGCTTGGCCCTTCCATCGAAGGGACCAGCATCTGTTGACGGGACAGAACACTGGTCGGACGCTCACTGTTCGCCGGTTTCGCTTTTCTTCTTCTTGTCTTGGTCGTAGTGCCACTTGATGGCGAAAAACATGCCCGTGCCGAACACGAGAACCTTGAACACAATGAAGACTACAGGGACCCAATCCATCTTTTCCTCGCTATCACTGGATACTAATTGCCGTGATCGTAGCAAGCCTGAAGGTATATAGCGCTGGACATTTTGTCTCACCCACCCGGAGCAAAGCGGGCTGAATTTACCGCGCCTCAGCCCCCGCGCGAGCCGGCCACGCCTGCATCGCCGTGGTGGCTACGCGCAGCAGCTTCTCGCGCGGCGCGCCGTCGCGTGCCAGGGTCGATATGCCCTGTATCACCGCCATCACATGCCCGGCCAGGGCATTGGCGTCGGCGCTGGTCGGCAGCTCGCCGCTGGCGATGGCCTTGGCAATGCGCTGCTCCAGCATGGCCTCGATGCCGCGGCGCAGGCCGGCCAGGGTTTCCTTAACCTCGCTGGCTGCGTCCGAGCAGCTGATGGCCGAGCTGGCCAGCAGGCAGCCGGCGGGCGTGTCCGCACCGCTGGAGCCGATGGCCGCCGCCTGCAGCAGGCCCCAGGCCGCGTCGCGCGCCGAGGCCGCGCCGTCGATGATGGTCTGCGAGGTGACCGGGCCGCCGGACACATAGTGCCCCACGGCCGCCAGAAACAGCCCCTTCTTGTCGCCAAACACCGTGTAGATGCTGGACGGCGTGACCCCCAGCGCGGTGGTCAGGTCGTTGAGCGAGGTGGCCTCGTAGCCGTGCTGCCAGAACAGCAGCATGGCCTGGTTCAGCGCCACGTCCCGGTCGAACGACAGGGGGCGGCCTTTTCGGCGGTGGGCAGCGGGTTCCTTGGTTTTCATAGCGAGCACTATGAAATCGATTGCCCGGTTTGGCAAGGGCTGCTATATTTTCCTATCAATCACTAGGAAATCAATCCATGTCCCTCACCGACTACCGCACGCTGGGCCGCTCGGGCCTGGCCGTCAGCCCCCTGGCGCTGGGCACCATGACCTTTGGCGCGCCCCGCTGGGGCTCGGGCGAAGACGCTTCGCGCGCTGTGTTCAATGCCTATGTGGAGGCCGGCGGCAACTTTGTGGACACGGCAGACGTGTACTCCAGCGGCGCCAGCGAGGAGATGCTGGGCGGCTTCATCGCCGAGCGCGGCCTGCGCGAGCGCATCGTCATTGCCACCAAGGCGGGTTTCTCGGCAGGGCAGGGGCCGCATGCCGGGGGCAACGGCGCCAAGCATGTGCATGCCGCACTGCACGCCTCGCTGCGCCGCCTGCAGACCGACCATGTGGACCTGTACTGGGTGCATGTGTGGGACTCTGCCACTCCGGCCGAGGAGCTGCTGGAGACCATGGCCGCCCTGGTGCGCAGCGGCAAGGTGCGCTACTGGGGCGTCTCCAACGCGCCAGCCTGGTACGCCGCCCAGTTGGCCACGCTGGCCGCCGAGCGGGGCCTGCCTCGGCCCATCGGCCTGCAGTATTTCTACTCGCTGGCCAACCGCGACATCGAAGACGAGCATGTGCCCCTGGCCGGCGAGTTCGGCATGGGCATCGTGCCCTGGAGCCCGCTGGCCTTCGGCTTTCTGGCAGGCAAGTACGACCGGTCTACGGTGGAGGCCGGCGCACCCCGCGCAGGCGGCCTGCCGCGCGAAGTGGCCGCAGCCGGCCAAGAGCGCCCGGCCGGCGACAAGCGGCTGGACGGCGCCAACCCGTTCGGCGATTCCCTCTTCACCGAGCGCAACTGGGCCATTGTCGATGTGCTGCGCCGCGTGGCCGCCGAAGCCGGGCAGACCCCCGCGCGCGTGGCTCTGGCCTGGGTCACCGGGCGGCCCGGCATCACCTCTACCCTCATGGGTGTGAGCAGGGTGGAGCAGGTGGCCGACAACATTGCTGCGCTGGATGTGGTGCTGTCCCCAGAGCACCGCGCGGCGCTCGACGAGGTGAGCGCATCGCCGCCGCGCATGCTCTATAACCTGTTCACCCCGGCTGCGCGCCAGCAACTGGTGTCGGGCGGGGACACGGTCGCGCCCTGGCGTGCCTGAGCCGCAGCGCGCCAGCTTGCTACGCTGCGCACACCTCCAGCACCAGCCCCCGCAGCCAGCGGTGCGCCGGGTCGGCATGCAGGCGCGGGTGCCACAGCAGTGACACGGTGATCTCGGGCACCGGCACGGGCAGGGCAAAGCTGTGCAGGCCGGCGCGCAGGCCGGCGGTGTGCCGCTCGGGCACGGTAGCGATCAAATCGGTGGCGCGGGCCAGCGCCAGCGCGGTGGCAAAGCCGCTCACGATGGTGGCGATGTCGCGCACCAGGCCCAGTGGGCCCATCACCTGGTCGATGGGCCCTTGCTCCAGCCCGCGGCGTGACACGGCAATGTGCCGGCCGGCCACGTAGCGCTTCGTCGTCACCTTGCCCTTGTTCAGCGGGTGCCCCGCGCGCACCACGCCCACAAAGCGGTCGCGCAGCAGCGCCTGCACCCGCACCTCGGGGCCCATGGCGGGGCCGAGCACGCCGGTCTCCAGGTCCACCTCACCATCGCGCAGCGGGGTGCTGTCCTTGTCGGGCTTTTGCACAAAGCGCAGGCGCACGCCCGGCGCCTCGGCCGCCACGCGGGTGATCAGCGCGGGGCCGAAGGTCTCGGCAAAGCCATCGCTGGTGCGCAGGGTGAAGGTGCGTGTGAGCTGCGCCAGGTCGGGCGCCTGGGCAGGGCGCAACACGGCCTCGGTGTCGTGCACCAACTGGCCCACGCGCTCACGCAGCTCCAACGCCCTAGGCGTGGGCACCAGGCCGCGCCCGGCGCGCACCAAGAGCGGGTCACCCGTGGTCTCGCGCAGGCGTGCCAGCGCCCGGCTCATGGCCGAGGGGCTCAGGTGCAGGCGCCTGGCGGCGCGCGCCACATTGCCTTCGGTCAGCAGCACATCCAGGGTGACGAGCAGGTTCAGATCGGGGCGGGGCACATGCCCATTGTCGCTGTCTGGCATGGCGTCTGGTGCACTGATTAAATGCAAACGCTGCGTCTTCCGCCATGGCTGGTAAATCCCTAACCTCGGTGCATTCCTCTGCTTTTACCGGCGCACCATGATCCACACGACCCTTCCTGCAACCCCCGCTGCCGCAGCGCCACGCGGTGTGCTGGCCAGCCTGTCGCTGGCGATGCTGCTGTCGTCGCTGGGCACCAGCATCGCCAATGTGGGCCTGCCCACGCTGGCACAGGCTTTTGGCGCCAGCTTTCAGCAGGTGCAGTGGGTGGTGCTGGCCTACCTGCTCGCTATCACAACGGCGGTGGTCAGCGTGGGGCGCCTGGGCGACCTGCTGGGCCGCAAGCGCTTGCTGCTGGCGGGCATTGGTTTGTTCACCGGGGCATCCCTGCTGTGCGGCCTGGCACCGTCGCTCTGGCTGCTGATCGCCGCGCGCGCCGTGCAGGGCCTGGGTGCCGCCGTGATGATGGCGCTGGCCATGGCCCTGGTGGCCGACGCGGTGCCCAAGGCGCGCACGGGCAGCGCCATGGGCCTGCTGGGCACCATGTCGGCCGTGGGCACGGCGCTGGGGCCCACGCTGGGCGGGGCGCTGATCACGGGCTGGGGCTGGCCGGCGCTGTTCTTCATCAACCTGCCGCTGGGCGGGGCCGCGATGTGGCTGGCACGCCGCTACCTGCCTGCGGACCGCGAGCGGGCCGCCACGCAGCGCCCGCGCTTCGACATCGCCGGCACCGTGCTGCTCGCGGCCACACTGGCCGCCTATGCGCTGGCCATGACGCTGGGGCGCGGCCATTGGGGTGTGCTGAACGCAGCGCTGCTGGCAGGCGCCGGTGTGGGCCTTGCCCTGTTCGTTTGGGTGGAGCACCGGGCAGCGGGCCGCGCAGGTGGTGCCGCGCCGCTGGTGCCCCTGGCGCTGTTCTCCAAGGGCCCGGCCCTGGGCGCCGGCTTTGCCATGGGGGCACTGGTCACCACCGTGGTCATGGCCACGCTGGTGGTGGGCCCGTTCTACCTGTCGGGCGCGCTGGGGCTGGGTGCTGCGCAGGTGGGCCTGGCCATGTCGTGCGGGCCGCTGGTGTCGGCCCTGGCCGGCGTGCCGGCCGGCGGCCTGGTGGACCGCCTGGGAACCCAGCGCACTACCGTGGCCGGACTCATCGCCATGGCGGCAGGCTCGGCTGCGCTGGCGCTGCTGCCGGCGGTGTGGCCGGCTTCGGGCGTGCTCGGCTATGTGGCAGCACTGGCCGTCATCACCGCTGGCTACGCGCTGTTCCAGGCCGCCAACAACACGGCAGTGATGGCCGGCGCGGGTATGCAGCGCGGCGTTGTGTCGGGCCTGCTCAACCTCTCGCGCAACCTGGGCCTGGTGACCGGCGCATCGGCCATGGGCGCCGTGTTTGCCTGGGGTGTGGGCGGGCAGGGGACAGCCACAGCGATGCCCGGCGAGGTGCTGCGGGGCATGCAGGCCACCTTCGGCGCGGCGGTAGCGCTGGTGGTGGGGGCGATGTGCATTGCGTTGGTGGCGCGGGCGTCTTCGCGCCACGGGGACTGACAGGCCGGGGGAACCTCCTGCCGGGCAATGAGTCTGTTAGCGTGTCACCCTTTCACCGCATTGCATGAACCTCATCCAGCGCATTTCCGCCGCGATCCTTGCGGCCGTGGCAAGCAGCGGCTGCACCATGGCGGCCGACACCTTGTCGGGCTGCATTGCGGTAGGGCCCGGCCGATTCGACCTGCGCACGGCCCCGGACCAGATCTATTTTGTCGAGGTCAACCGCGAGGTCATGGAGCAGATCAAGGCGCTGCAGGGCGATGCCCCCTTGTGGGTGGCACCCGTTCGTGTCAAGGCTTCTGTACGCAAGCACGACCAGGCCGGCCCCGCCGGCAAGTACGGCGCCATTGCCAAGGTCACCGAGCTGGCGGCATCGGACGATCTGACCCTGTGCCGTTGAGCGGGCATTGCCCGCTTGGTGTTTGCTGGCGGTGTGCGGTATGTTTTTTCGCATGACTGCCGCACCCCTGCCCACGCTCCGCTCCCTGGCCGCCACCGCGGCGCTGCTGCTGTGCTGCCTTGCGGGTGCGGCGTCGGCCCAGGCGGCGGCAACGACCGCTGCCGCCGACCCTGCCACCGTCTACACCCATGGCGAGTTCCGCGCCGTCTCGCAGGAGCCGGGCAGCCGCGACACCTTTGCGCACATCAAGGTGGCGCCGGGCGTCAAGATTCCGTTTTCCACCATCACCTTCCGTGTGCGCGATGCGGCACTGCTCAAGGGCCTGCAGCCCGGCACGCGCGTGGAGTTCCGCTCCGAGCGGGTCGAGGGCGAGAACGTGCTGGTGGCCATCCGACCGCGTCAGCAGTGATGGATGAACGCATTGGGGCTTTGGTCGCGTCCACCATCGACCACCTGGGCAATTCCGAACTTTCCGTGGCTGAGATCGAAGCCGCAGTGCTGGCCCTGTCGGATGGCGACGCCATGCTGGCGCGCCGGCTCATCGACGTGGTGCCCGAAGGCTTTGGCCTGGTGCTGGTATCGCACATCGAGAGCGCTCAGAGCATGCAACTGCCCACCGCATTCTCGGTGCAGAACACAGCGGGCGACTGGGTGGAGTTCCCCTTCCAGTGCGAGCCCATCTTCATCGCCGCCGTGCTGGCTGCGCAGCAGATGTTCCACACCGGCCCGCGCCTGAAGTTCCAGACCGTTACCGACCGCAGTGCCTTGCTCAACACGGTCAACAATGCGCTCAACAATGGCGGCTCGCTGGAGGCATCGACCCTGGCCGGGCCCCGTTTCCTGGGCATTGCTGCTGCTGTGTATGACCGAGTGGAGTAGCCAACGGTGGTGAAAATTCCGCGACGCAATAGAAGCCCTCGCAAGAGCTCCTTTCTGCTGGAACTCACCCAGCGCATCCCGCCCGGCTGGCTGGTTGCGATTGTTTTCTCTGGGGTCATCGGCTCATTTGCGCTGCTCATTGCATTTGCAAGCCTCTTTGTGCCTCCGCAGAGCAGCAGCGAAGCCGCGCAATGCCGTCAGCGCTGCCTGCCTCGGGCCGGCGTGATGCAGGATGACAAGGATTACCCCATGTCCGCCAGAGGCCAGTACCGAAAGGTATGCAGGTGCAGCTGATACCCGCACGGGCTTCCCGGGCGGTATCGGGGGTTCAGGGGAAGAGGGTATGTCCGACGTGACTGCGCACGGCACTCGCCAATAATCCGGTATCCTCCACCGCCAGCCAACACGCCATGGACCTTGCGCTTTCCCCTCCGCCGGATGATGTGAGCATCCTCACCGCGCTGGCCGACCCCCGGCGCCTGGCCGCCGTGCAGCGCACGGGCCTGCTCGACAGCCCGCCCGAGGAGAACTTCGACCGCCTCACCCGCCTGGCCTCGCGGCTCACGGGGGCGCCGGTGGTCTTTGTCTCGCTGCTGGACCAGGGGCGCGATTACCACAAGAGCCTGGTCAGCCCCGTTGCAGAGGCCCCCGGCAGCAGCCGCGTGCGCATGGGCCGCACCTTTTGCCACTACGTGGCCGTGACCAAGGTGCCCCTGGTGATCGAAGACGCCACGCTGCTGCCGGTGTTCCGCGACGTGCCCAGCGTCAAGGCCATGGGCGTGCGCGCCTATGCCGGCGTGCCGCTGCTCACGGAAGAGGGCGACACCCTGGGCACCTTCTGCGCCATCGACTTTGCCCCCCGGCACTGGACCGAGCAGGACATCGACGTGCTCACCGAGTTCGCCCACTCCGCCCTGCGCGAGATCCGCCTGCGCATGGCCCTGCAGCATGCCGATGCCGTCAACCAGCAGTTGGTGGAGCAGATCCAGCGCGTGGACGAGCTGAACATGAAGCTCGAAGAGCTGGCCACCACCGACCCCCTGACCGGCCTGCGCAACCGCCGCGCTTTCGACAGCCACATGGCGCAGGAGCTGGCCGTCGTGCAGCGCCGCGGCACGCCCCTGAGCCTGCTCATGCTCGACGTGGACCACTTCAAGCGCGTCAACGACACCCTGGGCCACGACGGCGGCGACCGCGTGCTGCAGGCCATTGCCGGCCACATGAAGGCCTGCGCCCGCACGGTGGACGTGGTGGCCCGCGTGGGCGGCGAAGAGTTCGCCGTCATCCTGCCCAGCACCGGCGAGGCCGGCGCCCACGAAGTCGGCGAGCGCATGCGCCAGGCCGTGGAAAACGGCCTATGGGACGAAATGCCCGTGACCATCAGCGTGGGCGTTGCCACGCTGGTGGATGGCGAGGATGCCGAACGCATTTACGGGCGTGCCGATGCCGCGCTGTACGCGGCCAAGCAGGCGGGGCGCAATAGGGTGCAGCAGGCGTAAGGCCAGTCGTCACCGGGGAGGCGGACGGCGGCCCCATGCCGCCCTGGCCGTTCATCCCGCGTTCATCTTCTGCTCACGGCCTTGTCATCTGGCATTCAGGCCGCGTCCATACCGCTTTGGTGAACTGTAGGTCTCCCAGGCAGCCATCCGGCAGCTGGGGGGAACCAACCATTTCAACCAGAGAAAACCATGAAAACATCCATCTGCATCGCCGTCGCCAGCCTCCTGGTGGGCGCAGCCGTTCTGCCTGCCGCCGCCAAGGGCCCGGTCGTCAACCATGCCATCTCCGAAAGCGAGGTGCTCGCGGCCCAGCAGGCCTGGTGCAAGGCGCTGGTCGACATCAGCACCACCAACACCGCCAGCGGCCCGGTGGCGGCCAAGGCGCTGGCCGAGAAGGTGATCGACGCCGCCTACGGCTACCAGATGGGCGCCATGCTGTTCAAGCCGACCCTGACCACCACGCCCCAGACCTTCCGCACCACCCGCGAGGGCGCGCTGGCCTACTTCGTGGGTGGCAACCCGGCCTACCCCAAGGACACGGGCTTCGCCCTCAAGGGCTGGACGAAGTGCGAGATTGCCAATGCCGCCGTGTTCATCGCCGGTGACTCGGCCAACACCATGGGCAACGTGATGTTCACCGACAAGGCCGGCAAGGTGACCACGGTGGACAAGACCTGGGCCTTCGTCAAGGACGATGCGGGCAAGCTGCGCATCGTAGTGCACCACTCGTCGCTGCCGTTCACCGGCAACTGATGAGTGGCGGGGCCGGGTACCCCCGCCCCGCGCCCGGCCTGACAGGCGCACCGCCGGTGCGCCTGCCAAGCTTCATAATCCGAGCCTCCCGACCAGGCCTTTCGCCCCCATGTACCGCGCACGACTCTCCCTGGCCTTGGCCGCCCTGGTGGCCCTGGTCTGCATCCAGGCCGCCTTTGTGTACTGGGGCGCCAACCGCGTCAACGACTACGCCCAGCACAGCCGGCTGGCCAGCGACATCCAGGCCGAGCTGCTGGACCTGTCGGCCAACAAGCAGCGCCTGCGCGTGTGGGCCATGCAGCGCCTGATGAACACCGATGCCCAGCCCGAGCAGCGCGAGCGCCTGGTGGCCAGCATGGTTGCCAGCGCCGCCAACCTCGACGACCTGGTGCGGCGCGACCTGGCGCTGTGGACCGAGCTGGTGCGCCGCGAGGGCGTCAGCATGCCCGCCGAGGTGCCCCAGCTCGTGGGCGTGACCGAGTTGCTGCGCGACAACATCCAGGCGGTGGAGGCACGGCTGGCGCAACTGGTGCCGCTGGAGCAGGGGGCCGACTTTCCGGCCCTGTGGGGCGAGCTCACCGAGGTGTTCGACATGGCGCGCGGGCGCGACCTGCGCGAGCTGATCAACGGCGCCATTGCACACCAGCGCGCGGCCGTGCCGGTGGCGCGCGCCGCCACCGAGCGCGGACTCGATGTGCTGCGTGCGCAGGCCATCGGCATGGCCCTCATCACGCTGGTGGTGGCCGTGGTGCTGGCGCTGCACCTCAAGGGGCGCCTGCAGCGCCCGCTGGACCGGCTGCTCGAAGGCACGCAGGCCCTGCAGGCCGGGGCACTGGACCACCGCGTGGCCACCGGCTCCAACGACGAATTCGACCGCGTGGCCCAGCACTTCAACGCCATGGCGGCCGAGCTGCAGCAGCACCGCGCCCGCGCCGATGCCGCGCGCCGCGGGCTTGAAGACGCCGTGCAGGCCCGCACCCAGGAGCTGAGCGCCGCGCACGACACCCTGCAGCGCCTGGACCAGCGCCGCCGCCAGCTGTTTGCCGACCTGGGCCACGAGCTGCGCACCCCCGCCACCTCCATCCGCGGCGAGGCCGAGATCGCGCTGCGCGGCGGCAACAAGCCTGCCGACGAATACCGCCAGACCCTGGCGCGCATCGTGGGTGGGGTGGACCAGCTCACCCGCGTCATCCACGACCTGCTGCTCATCGCCAAGGCCGAGGCCGACCAGTTGGTGATGCACCCGGCCCCGGTGGACCTGCGCGCCCTGCTGGGCGACGCCGCAGAGCAGGGCGCCGCCCTGGGCGCTGCGCAGGGCGTGCAGGTGCAACTGCTGGACGACAGCGGTGCACTGCCCATCGGCCTGGTCACCGTGCTGGCCGACGCCGACCGCCTGCGCCAGGCGCTGGTGATCGTGCTCGACAACGCGGTGCGCTATTCGGCGCGCGGCACTACCGTGCGCATCGGCCTGCAGGGCATGGCCGGGGCGAGTGGGGTGAGTGGGGCGGTTGAGGTTGCGGTAGTGGTGCGCGACGAGGGCATCGGCATCGACGCGGACGATTTGCCCCGCGTGTTCGAGCGCTTTGTGCGCGGGCGCCGGGCGCGCGCCCACCGTGCCGACGGCACGGGCATCGGCCTGTCCATCGCCCAGGCCATCGTGCAGGCGCACCAGGGCCGCGTCGATATTGCCAGCGTGCCGCAGCAGGGCACGGTGGTGCGCATCGTGCTGCCGCTGGTGGCGGCCCCACCACCCGGCACCGTGCAAGCCGCAGGCATGCAGCCGAGGGCGCTGGCATGAACAACCAGATCCTGGTGGTGGAAGACGATGCGCGTGTGGCCGACTTCCTGGTGCGCGGCCTCAAGGCCGAGGGCTACCGCGTGGAGCTGGCCCGCACCGGGCCCGAAGGCCTGGCCCTGGCGCGCGGCGCCGAGCCCGGCGTGCTGCTGCTGCTGGACCTGATGCTGCCCGGCCTGAGCGGGCTGGAGCTGTGCCAGACCCTGCGCGCGGAAGGCCGCCACATGCCCATGCTGATGCTCAGCGCGCTGAGCAACACCGAAGACAAGGTCAACGGCCTGCGCCTGGGCGCAGACGACTACCTGACCAAGCCCTTTGCCTTTGAGGAACTGCTGGCCCGCATCGAGGCCCTGCTGCGCCGGGGCCGCGAGCAACGCCCGCGCGCCAGCACCCTGCAGGTGGCCGACCTGGTGCTGGACCTGGAGCGCATGCAGGCCAGCCGCGCCGGCCAGCCCATCGCGCTCACGGCCCGCGAGCTGGCCTTTCTGGAGCTGCTGATGAGCGCGCCTGGCCGCGTGTACAGCCGCGAACGCATCCTCTCCAACGTCTGGGGCACCAACGAGGACCCCCTGACCAATGTGGTCGACGTGTACGTGCGCCGCCTGCGCAGCAAGATCGACGAGGGCCACGCGCTGGCCCTGATCAAGACCGTGCGCGGCTTTGGCTACCGGCTGGACGCCACGGCCGATTAGGGCCCTGCGGCTTCCGGCTCAGGTGGACAACGAGCCAGACCGTCAGCCAGGGCGATGCGGCCAACGCCACCAAGTCGGCCCGGGCCAACAGCCTCATCGGGCTGCGCACGGAGACCGTCCCCAGAAAATACAGCAGCCCCAGCGCGCAGACCCCGATGGCCGCCGCGCATGCTGCGGCGGGTCGTTGTGCGGGTGCCACCAGCGCGCAGAGAAACACCGCCATCAGGCCCGGCATCGATGCCCCGCCAATGTCCAGCACCAGGCGGGCGGCCAGCAGCAGGCCGCATTTCACGCTGGCAGGGTCACCGCCATAGCCTGCCAGCGGCGGCGGGCAAGCCGCCACGGTGGTGTGTGCGAAGACCCACCACATCCAGCAGCCGACCAGGATCGCGCCGACGAACACAAAGGGCAGGGCGCACCAGCGAAGCCCGGTTTTCAAATAGTGCATAGCTTCTTGTAGAGAACCAACGGTGCGCCAGTGTTGCCCCGTTTTGTGAGGCCTGTATGAAGTGCTGGTCCGCGCTATGCTCTCCAAGGCACATGCCACTGGCGGCCACTGCAAGACCGCCCTGGCTCGCCGACCACCCCACCTGGCTTGCATGACACCTGACCACACCACTGCGCCCCCCGGCGCCGACTTCCCCTTCTATAACGGCCAGCCCGTGGCGCTGGGTGCGCGCCAGTGGTGCTTCATCCTGCTGGCCTTGGCGGCGGCCTATGGTGCGCTGTACATCCCCGCCATGGTGGCGTGGCGCGTGTCCGGCGGCTGGGCTGCCGTGGTCCCGGCCATCGTGTTCCCGCTGTTGCCGCTGCTGGCGCTCAGGGCGGTGGCGGGGCCGCAGTGGCAGGTGCTGTTCAGGCGCATGGGCTGGCGCGACCTGGGGCTGGCCGTGGGCCTGGTGTTCCTCAGCATCGGCGTGACGGTGGCCGTCGCCCTCATCGTCGCGCACTTCTTTGGCGCCGTGCCCAATCCCGTGATCAAGGCGCTGGCCGGCATGGGCACGAAAGAAAGGCTGGTCTTCATGGCCAGCACCATCCCGCACCTCATTGGCGAAGAGATCCTCACCGTGCTGCCGTTCCTGGCGCTGCTCACCTGGCTGGCCGGCCCGCTGCGCTGGCCACGGCGCCGGGCCATCGTGGGTGCGTGGCTTTTGTCCTCCGTGCTGTTCGGTGCCCTGCACCTGCCGACCTATGGCTGGAACGTGGCGCAGAGCCTGATCATCATCAGCACCTCGCGCGCGGTGCTGTGGCTCGCGTACCTGCGCACCAGGAACCTGTCGGTCGCTGCCCTGGCGCACATCCTCAATGACTGGTTGCTGCTGGGCTTTGTGGTGCTGCTCGGGGCCGTGATCGGGTAGCAGGGTCAGCACCGCGCCCTGCGCGATGGCCGCACCGCACGCGCCACGAGCAAGGCCGCTAGCCAGGGCGAGGCGGCGCTGGTCAGGCCCACGGCGATGACCAGACCGGCAGGCCGCAGGCTGTGCGTGCTGACCAGCATGTACAGCACCGCCAGGGCGCTGGTACCGATGGCGGCGATGCGTGCGGTAGCCGCCTTGTTCGCGGGCGCCACAGCGGCGCACAGCAGCACGGGCAGGGCGCCCGTGAGGGCCGCGCCAACGATGTCCTTGGCCAGGTAGACCACCAGGGGCCAACTGCATTTCTTGTCGCCGCTGGCGCCGCCGTACCAGACCAGGTCGGGCGGGCAGCGGGCCAGTGAGAAGTCGCCGAGCTTCAGCCACAGCCAGATGCCCAGGCCGATGGCTCCGGCGAAGACGAAGGGTTGGGCTAACCGGCGCAGCGGGTGGGGTACGAAGTTCATTGGAGGCGGGTACAACGGGCGCACGGGCATGTGCCTGCCAAGTGTTGCCCACGGCTGTGAGGCCAGTGTGAAGTGTCAGCCCACCGAAATGCCTTCTAATGTGCTTTACCGCCCCCCTGCACATATCCTCATGACCCTTGCGCAGACCCCCGCAGCCACGCCTGGCGGCGCCGACTTCCCCTTCTACAACGGCCGGCCGCTCGCCCTGGGTGCGGGCCGCTGGTGCGTGCTACTGCTGGGCGCGGCGCTGGGCTTTGCCGCGCTGTACCTGCCCATGCCTGCAGCCTGGGGGGCTTGGGGCGCGGTGGTGCCGGCCATCCTGTTCCCGCTGGTGCCCTTGCTGGCGCTGCGGGCGGTGGCCGGGCCGCACTGGCAGGTGCTGTTCAGGCGGGTGGGCTGGCGCGACCTGGGCCTGGCCCTGGGCGTGGCGCTGCTCAATATCGCGGTGACCGTGTTGGTGGCCCTGCTGGTCAACCGTCTGTTCGGCGAGGAGGCTTCCAACCCCGCGTTCGGTGCGCTCGGGCGCATGGACACAGGCGAGCGCATGGCCTTTTTTGCGCGCACCATCCCCCAACTCATCGGCGAAGAAATCATCACCGTGCTGCCCTTCCTCGCCGTGCTCGCCTGGTTGTCGGGCCCGCTGGGCCTAAGCCGAGGCCAGGCCATCGTGGGGGCCTGGCTGGTGTCGGCGCTGATCTTCGGCGCCCTGCACCTGCCCACCTATGGCTGGAACGTGGCGCAGTGCTTGCTGGTGATTGGCTCGGCGCGGCTGGTGCTGTCGCTGGCCTACCTGCGCACCAAGAACCTCGCCGTGTCCGCCATGGCGCACATCGCCAATGACTGGCTGCTTTTTGCAGGGGGCCTGGTGCTGGGCACTGCCGTCGGGGCCTGAGCCGCCACCCTGGTACGCGGCACGCGGCCGAACTTGGCCCTGCAGCGCTCTCTTGTTCAGCGTTGCCTTACCATCCCCGTGCGCATGCAGATTGCCTGCCAGCGCCATGCATGTGCGTGCACGGGGCCGCAGTACACAGTGACAAGGAAAAGATGCCATGGGCACGTATGACTATGATTTGTTTGTGATCGGTGGCGGCTCCGGCGGCGTGCGCGCCGGCCGTGTGGCCGCCTCGCTGGGCAAGCGGGTGGCCGTGGCCGAGGAGTACCGCTTTGGCGGCACCTGCGTCATCCGCGGCTGTGTGCCCAAGAAGCTGTTCGTCTACGCCTCGCAGTTCCACGAGCATTTCGAGGATGCTGCGGGCTACGGCTGGCAGGTGGGCACCCCCACCTTCGACTGGAAGGCGCTCATCGCCGCCAAGGACAAGGAGATCGCCCGTCTCGAAGGCCTGTACCGCCGTGGCCTGGACACCAACGGCGCCGAGATCATCGACAGCCGCGCCGAGCTGGTCGACGCGCACACGGTGCGCATCGTGGCGACCGGCAAGACCGTTACCGCCGAACGCATCGTCATCGCCACTGGTGGTGCGCCCAACCCGCATGCCGCGCTGCCAGGGCACGAGCTGTGCATCAGCTCCAACGAGGCCTTTGACCTGGCCGAGCTGCCGCGCTCCATCCTGATCGCCGGCGGCGGCTACATCGCCGTCGAGTTCGCCAACATCTTCCACGGCCTGGGCGTGGAGGTGACGCTGATCTACCGCGGCAAGGAAATCCTCTCGCGCTTTGACCACGACATGCGCCAGGGCCTGCACAAGGCCATGGTGGACAAGGGCATCCGCATCCTGCTCACCGATGTCATCGAGAACGTGACCAAGGTGGAGGGTGACGGTGGCGGCCTCATCGCCACCACGAAGAACGGCGAGACCATCGCCGTCGACAACATCATGCTGGCGCTGGGCCGCGACCCCAACACCCGCGGCCTGGGGCTGGAGGCGGCCGGCGTTGCCCTGGACGAGCGCGGCGCCATCATCGTCGACGCGTACTCGCGCACCAACGTGCCCAGCATCTGGGCGCTGGGCGACGTGACCAACCGCGTGCAGCTCACCCCGGTGGCGATCCACGAAGCCATGTGCTTCATCGACACCGAATACCGCGGCAAGCCCACCGTACCCGACCACGACCTGATCGCCACCGCGGTGTTCTCGCAGCCCGAGATCGGCACCGTGGGCCTGTCGGAAGAAGATGCCGCCCAACGCTATGCCGAGATCGAGGTCTACCGCGCCGAGTTCCGCCCGATGAAGGCCACGCTGTCCGGCCGCGCCGAGAAGATGATCATGAAGCTCGTCGTCGATGCCGCCAGCCGCAAGGTGCTGGGCGCCCACATCCTCGGCCACGACGCGGGCGAGATGGTGCAACTCTTGGGCATATCGCTCAAGGCCGGCGTCACCAAAGACGATTTCGACCGCACCATGGCCGTGCACCCCACTGCGTCGGAAGAGCTGGTGACCATGTACCAGCCGAGCTACCGCATCAAGAACGGCCAGCGCGCCTGAGAACCCGCGGCGGGTGGAGTGGGCGCAACACGGCCAGCCTGTAGGCAGGCGCCCGTCGTCAGCCCGGCGCGGCGCCGAACCCCGCCGCATCGACCTGTGCCATCGCCCGGAACGCTGGCCGCGCAAACAGGTAGCCCTGCATCAGCCGTATGCCGGTGTCGCGCAGAAAATCCCGCTCCGCCGGGGTTTCGATGCCCTCGGCTACCACGTCGATACCCATGTCTTCGCACAGCCGCACCAGGTTGCGCACGATGACCTGGCGTGCCCGGTTGGTGTCCACGTTGCGGATGATGTCCATGTCGATCTTGATCAGGTCCGGCTGAAAATCCGCCAGCAGGTTCATGCCCGCGTACCCGGCGCCAAAGTCGTCGATGGCTGTCCTGAACCCCAGGCGCCGGTACTCGCGCAGAATCTCGGCAAACCAGGGGCCGTCCTTGATGCGCTCGCCCTCGGTCACCTCGAAGATGATGTTCTGCACCGGAAAGCCATGCACCCGAGCCGCCTCCAAGGTGGTGCGTATGCACAGCTCGGGCTTGTAGATGGCGTTGGGCAAGAAGTTGATGGACACCGGAACCTGCATGCCCAGCTCGCTCGCCCCCTTGATGGCCTTGACCCGGCAGGCCTGATCGAACCGGTAGCGGTTGGCCTCGGTCACCTGCGACAGCACGCTGAACGCGCCTTCGCCTGCGGGCCCGCGCACCAGCGCCTCGTGCGCAAACACCGTGCGCGTGTGTACGTCCACAATGGGCTGGTACGCATACTCGAACTGAAAGCCAAGGCGCTCGCCCCGCGCGCAGTCTTCGCAATCCTGCCGTGTGCCCGCCAGGGGCATGAAGCCGATGAGAAATGCTGGGTTGGCACGGGGTAGATGCTGAGTATGCATAGCAACATTGTGTCAGCAACTTGGCGGCCGCCGCCTGTCAGGGCTTGCCGATAGTGCGTGTCAGCCTTGCTGGATGCTGGGTAGTCTTTCCACGCAACGCGGTAGCCGCGCCCACCCACACCTGTTCCGGGGAAGATGCCTGCGTGAGGTGCGCCGGTGCACATGCCATTGAAGCGTCGCCGCAGTCACATTTCACCGCTATGCTCGCACGCCTCGGCATGTTTCGAACGGCTTACTTTTCAAGGAATGATCGATGCTCTCAAGGATTCTGGCACTGGCTGCAATGGCGGTATTTCTATCTGGGTGCGCAACCACCGCGCAGATATCAGGCGCCGACCGGGCGGCCATCAAGTCCGTGGTAGTAAGCAGAGAGGTGGCGGTACCGGAAAAGATGACGTACATGGGGCCCGGCGGCGCAACGCACATGGTGTTTGGCGTCGTGGGCGCCTTGGCAACGCAGTCCAGCAGGGATGCCACGCGCGACGCGTTCCAGAAAGAGGTCTCCTCTGGGGCCACCATCGATCAGATCGCTTACGAAGAGACGCTCGCCCAGTTGCGCCAGTCGGGCAAGTTCCCGCTGAGGGACACCCGGGACGCAGGGAGCGCGACGTTGCACATATTGGTGGAAGGTTATGGCTTCAGCATCCCCAACGGATTCAGCTCCAACCTGGTGCCCACATTGCGCATGCGTTTAGAGCTGAAGGACAGCGGGGGGCGCGTGCTCTGGACGGCAAGAGACTATCTGTCGGTTCTGGGCGGCCCGGTGGAGCCAGTGGCCGCAGATGTGATCAGAACCAACGCTGCTGCCAGAGAAGCCTCTTGGCGAGCGGGTGCCAAGGCATTGGCGGCCAAGCTGGTGGCAACCTACTGACCCACTGCTGGCCAACGTTCGGGGGGCCGCGGACGTGGGCACTGTCAGATAGTGCCAGGTGTGCATCGTGGCGATCGACTGCTGAAATTGGCGATGCTGGGCAGTTTTACCCGCGCGGCCGAGGTCATGCAGACCACCCAGGCCGCAGTGAGCCTGAAACTCAAGCGCCTGGAAGACCGCCTCGGCTGTCGCCTTATCGAACGCACCCCGCGCCATGTCGAGCTGTCGGCACGCGGCGCGGCCTTTCTGGCACCCGCACGCGAACTGCTCGCCGTACACCAGCGCACCCTGGCCACCTTTGCCGAGCAACGCGACCGCGAGCGCATTGCCATCGGCATCAGCGACCACGTGGCCGGGCCCGACCTGCCCGCCCTCATCGCCCGCATGAACGCACACGACCCGGGCCTGGTGATCGAGATCCGCATCGGCTCCTCTGGCGGCCTGCTGCAGGCCTATGACCGGCGCGAACTCGATGTGGCCATCGTGCGCTTTCACGCCGACCGCAGCGATGGGCAGGTGCTGGCCGAAGAGCCCTTTGGCTGGTTTGCTGCGCCCACCTGGCAGCATTGCGCGGGCGAGCCACTGCCCATCGTCACGCTGGCTGAGCCTTGCGGCGTGCGGGTGATGGCCAGCCAGTTGCTCGACGAGGCTGGTGTGCCCTGGCGCGAGGCGTTTGTGGGGGGCGGGGTGGCGGCTGTGTCTGCGGCTGTGATTGCGGGGCTGGGCATAGCCGCCCTCGCGCCGCGCATGGTGCCGCTGGGGGCGGTGCAGGTAGGCGCGCGGCTGGGCTGTCGGCGTTGCCGCAGCTGCCGGTGGTGTTGCATTCGCGGGTGCGGGGTGGACGGGGGAGAAAGGCTGTGAGGGTGTTGGGGCAATCCACCGAACTTAAGCTAAAATACCCACTGTAACCCAATGATTTGATTGGGTTTTCTTGCAAATCTTCACTTGACAATGAACACCCCCATGGCAAGAAGACTCAGGGTTAACACTTGGCATTGATGGCACTGCACTTGCGCACCTGCTCAGCGAGCTGAGCCAGCACATCCACAGCGATGCCTTTGCCCAAGCCGCACGGCTGGCGCAGCACCCCAATGCCTTCACGCGCAGCCGCAAACTGCCCTTGCCGCATCTCATCGGGGCCTTGCTGTGTCAGCGCGGCTCTTCCCAGCAAGTCATGCTGGACGGCTTCTTTGGCAGCCTGGGCTCTGACGGTGATGCGCTTGGGACTGGGATTGGGCCTGGGATTGGGCTCGGGTATGTGCGCGGCGTCTCTGATCGCGCCTTTGCCAAGGCCCGCAGCCACCTCGATTGGAATGCCCTGCATGGGCTCAATGCGCGCTTGCTTGCGGGCGCGCAGGCCTGGGTGCCACGCTGGCGAGGGCGGCGCGTGGTGGCTGGTGACGCCAGTGTGTTGATGCCTGCCTTGCGCGCCTGCCATCGGCTGCGGGTGGCCAGCGCGGACCAGCGCCTGTTTGCCTTGTACCTGCCTGGCGCTGAGCTGTGCCTGCACGCCCGGGTGCATGGTGCGCAGGTGCCTGAGCGGCAGATGTTGTTCGAGGCTTTGGAGCAGTTGGAGCCTTTGGATGTGCTGGTGCTGGACCGGAGCTATCCCGCCAGTTGGCTGGTGGCCCATCTGCAGGAGCGGGGTATAGGCTTTTGCATGCGCTGCGACAAGGCCAATGGCTGGAGCGCCATGCAGGCGTTCTTGCAAAGCCACCAGGCTGAGGCCGTGGTGCAACTGAGAGCGCCCAGTGCACAGGATGCCAAGGACTACGAGTGCTCAGGTGCACCACCCTGGGTGCGGCTGGTGCGCTGTGTATCCAGCACCGGGCAGGTGCGGGTGATGGCAACCAACCTGCCCGCGCAGGACTTCCCGGCATCGGTGTTTGGGCACTTGTACCACCAGCGCTGGCGCATTGAAGAGGCGTTCAAGAGGCTCAAGCAGCGCCTCAAGCTCGAATGCATCTCTGGGCTGACGCAGCAGGCATTGCTGGTGGATGTGGCGGCCAAGGTACTGGCGGACAACCTGGCAGCACTGGTGTGCATGGCAGCGCAGACCGCCCAGCAGTTGCAGCCCGATGAGCGGGTGTGCAACCGCGCATACGCAGCGCACGTGATGCAGCGTTGGCTGGCGCGTGCGCTGCTGGCCATTCAGGACATACAGGGCTTGATTGCAGATGCGATTGCGTTGCTGGGCAAGAATCTGGTGCGCAGGGTGGCGGGCCGATCTCAGCCCAGACCCAGGCGCCATGTGAAGCCGCATCCGAACATGACTTACAAGGGGTAGATTGGCTTAAGTTCGGTGGATTGGGTGTTGGGGGCGGCGTTCAAGGGGGCATTTGCATGACCAAAACGCTGATACTTCTCCCCTCGGACGATGAACTGTAGTTGTCAAATATTTAGCAATTCATGCTCTAAAAATATTATATAACTAATGTTTTAATCGATTTTTCATTAGATGGCGCTTCAGCCTAAGTGCTCTGATTTTATATCATTTGGTATTTCTGTTTTGAAGTTTTTTATGTCAATTTCTTGTTGCCAAAATGAATTCTGGCTCGTGAGAATTTGCCATGGAAAGAAGTAGGCGTCCATTATGTTGTGATTTTCTACGACCAGTACGCGTAGATCGAATGAGCAATCATGATCTGTATACCTTTCGCAAAGGTTTTTCGTGATAGTCTTCGGATCAATGGAAGATAAATTTGATTCATGGGTGTAAAGGCGCACTTGAGTATGAAAAGGATATTTTTGCCCAAGTGAAGGAAGCTTGTGAATGATGGAGAGTTCATCTAGGTGGTGACGGAGTAACTTTTCGCGAAAATCGTCAATCAGCCAAGTGCCTTTGACATACTTCAGGATGCTCACAATTGTTAAACCAAGCTTTCTCAGGCTATCGGCGCAAATGCTGAGGGGTGGTCCAACTGCACCCTTCTTTGAACTGGATACCTCAATTCCACCGCCTGTCGACGTGAAATGTTTATCATGAATTACTGTTCCGCGAAGTGGTTCAAGTTCGGCATATAAACCGATGAGTCTTTCTTGCAGCCATGGACGACATTCTATAACTGGCGGGAATTTGGGAGAGTTCTTTAGATTTTTCAGTTTTTCTTGAAATCGAAAAGATGATGGAAGTCCATTCTCATTTAGGATCCATTCTATAAGCATATCCAGTATCTTGAATGTGCAAATAAAAATTAAAGGTGCTCCGGCTGCCAAGAATCCAGGTCGCCAGTCGCCGAGAATAACATTGCCGCGACCAAAGGTGTAGTATATGGGCTTTGGTTGGTTTATAGGGTAAATTACTGCATCAGGCCACGATGGAAATAAATCTTGCTCCGCGATAGAATGTATCGCCTCAAGAAACCATTCTTCATAGTCAACACGTTCTGCAAGTCTATCGAGAGCATCAGTCGCGAATTTCGGTTGCAAAGTCATTTTATGATTGGGCTGTTCGTTGATTTTTATAATGTAGTCGCTTTTGCGAAATTCCGTCATTGGTACGATGCCGGGGCTGCATGAACAGGTGATCGCTACTCGATCTCCGGCCCGCGCAAGGATGGACGGGATGCCTTGTACCCAACCCATATCACCCCGGTTGTGAACGAGGATGTGCATGGCGAACACTGGACCAAAATTCGTGGCTCGCGGTGCCGCCGCCCATCGGGTCGGACGCTGAGTGACACCAGCCAAGCATTGAGGTGTGCATTGTTGGCTGGGGCAGCGAGGCCGCCCCAGTTCAAGCGAGCGCGATCAACAGCAACCGCGACGCACGCTCCGGATCGTCCGCATCCGTGACCATCAGCAGCCGGTCACCCGCCAGCGCAATACCTTCGACCTTGGGCGCCCCCTGCAGCGGCGCCATGCGTTCCAGCACCCCATCCGCACCCACCCAGCCGATGGCCGATGCCACGCATTCGCCGTCCGCATAGCTGTCGTCGGTGTTCTCGGCCACGGCGCTGAACAGCCAGCCCTCGCCATTGGGCAAGGCCGCGCCATCGGTAAAGCCCAGTGGCACACCGTCCACCGAGCCCAGGTCGAACTGGGTGGTGCGCAGCGCCACCGGTGGCTCCGTGCGCGTGCCAGCGAGCCAAGCCAGCAATGGGGCCAGTGGGTAGCTGATGCAGGCATTGCGCGCATCGCCCTTGTTGCCGCGCTGTAGCAGGTGCAGACAGTCATTTCCGATGAATGCGCCTTCGATATTCAAGTCCGCAAACTCCGAGCGCAGGGGCGCGTAGAGCACAGACAGGTCCACCACCTGCGCAGCGCCATCGGGGCGCCCGGTGGCATCGAGCGCGATGACAACGCCCCGCTGCCGATTGGGCTTGGACCCGGACCCGAGGGCCAGCAGCGCCCCGCTCGGGTGTGCGGGCGACGCGGGCAGCAGGGCCAGCGCTTCCAGATCGGGCTTGCGCTTTTTGCGAGCCTTCGGCTCGGCTGGCAGGTCGCCTGGCAGGATGCGGTGCAACTGCACCAGCGGTGCCTGTGGCAAGTGCTGCAGCACGGCTGCGCCGGCAGGCAGCAGGCCCAGGTGGTGCTCATCGTCCGCCACCAGGTAGAGCAATGCGCCGGACCGCACCAGCCCGCTGGCCGCGCTCAGGTGGGCCTGGCCGCGCGGGTGGGTTGCGGGGTCGAGCAGCAGGTCCTGCAGAGGCGTTGGTGTGATGAGGTGCATGGCGATGTGAGCATAGATGAAAGCAAGGGCGCAGACGAAAAGGGAAGGGGGCGCCAAAGTCACTTCCATGCCTTCTGCCTCCTGGAAGTGGGCTAGGATTCAGCGTCTGAAATCAAAGGAGGAGGGTGCATGAAATTCCCAACTATGGCGTTCCTGGCTGCGGCGGCCGTGCTGGCCCTGCCGGCATGCAGTTCAACCGACGTTGTCCGCGCGCCGGTGGAGGCGACCATTGGCCAGCAGTTGATCGACCTCAAGAGCGCGTTCAACAACGGCGCATTGAGCAGCCGCGAGTACGACAGCCAGCGCCGCCGGCTGATCGACAGCGTGAAGTGATTGAGAACAGCGCCATGAACAAGCACAACAACCATCGGATTGCCACCATCACCATCGTCTGCGCATGCCTGGCATCGCTGGCCGGCTGCGTCAGCAGCAGCACTTCGCGCGTGACCGTGCAGGAGGGAGTCAAGTTCTCCAAGGGCCGCGAGCTCGATGACCTGGTGAAGGCCTACGACGCCCAGGCCGTGACGCGCAGCGAGTACGAAGAGCTGCGCCAGGTCATCATGAAGCGGCCCAATTGATCGAGGTGGCGAAGGGCAGGGCGATGCCATGACACCCCCGGCAACGCCGGGCCGGGCGCTGCGTGACCTGGCGCGGCACTCGCGCAGCAGCGGTGTGCCCGGGTTCCTGCCCGAGCTGTGGCTGCTCGGGCCCATCGAGTACCAGTTGCACAAGACTCTGCGCAAGCTTGGGCTGCGCACGGGCAGGGACATCGCCAAGGTCAATATCTACGGGGTGGAACATCCCGCCGCCTGGACCGGCGAGGTGTTCGATGGCTGCACCGAGGTGGAGGTCGCGGCCGACTGGAATGCCATTGCCCTGTTGCCTGCCCCCGAGCGCGCGCTGGCGGCCCATGCCGCGTTTTTGGCTGGCTTGCAGATAGTGCTGGATGCCTGCGGCGTGGACCGCAGTGCCTACCTGCCGGCCTTGCAGGCTTTGGCAGCCGATGGTTTTTACCATGCAGTGAAACTGGCCACGGTGAAGCACGACAGCGGCGCATTGGCGCTGTGGCTGGAGTGGGATGGGTCGCTCGACCTGGCTCGGCTGGTGGTGCGCGGCAAGGCGGGCGCGCGCAAGGCTGCCACCGAGCAGTTGCTGGGCTACGCTTGGCCTGACTTCGATGGCATCCGCCCGCAGGACGTTGCGGTGGACGACAGCGGGGGCATCACCATCGAGGTGTTTGCGGGCTTCATGCAGCCGGACCGGCTGTTGAGGGGCCGCTCTTACATCGACATCCCTGGTGCAGTAAGGACGCAGGTTCCGGGGCGGGAGCGGATCGTGCTTACGTTCAACTTGCCGCATGCGCGGCCGGCGCAGCCTATGGCCTGATCTGGTGGCGGCAACCTACGTGCTGCGCCTTGCATCCGACTGGCTTGCTGGGGCATCGCCAATCTCTGCTGCGCAAAAGTAACAATTCGTTATACGATATCCCCATACTGCCCTTCTACAACGCTTCCATTCCTCGCCCATGGGCACCGCCAGCGGGCCCCCCCGCACCTCTGAGGATTCCGCGCCCACCTTGCGCCTAAGGGTGCTGCTGCGCTTTGAATCGGCGCAGGTCGAGCATGCGTTTGGCGAGCACTACCTGTCGTTCTACCACCGCTATGCCCAGGGCGCGCTGGTGCTGGGCCTGCTGCTGGTGCTGGGCGACTTCCTGGTCGACTGGCTGGCCTACCCCACGGTGGCGGGCAACGCGCTCAGGCTGCAGGTGGCCGTGCCCATTTTGCTGCTGGGCCTGGCGTACACCTTTTTGCCGCAGACGCGCCGGCATTGGCAGCCGGTGCTGGCCGGCTTCATCGTGGCGCTGTCGCTGTGCCTGTTCTGGATATTGCTGCGCATCGATGCGGCCGGGGGCGAGGGGCTGACCTCGTGGGTTGGCATCCTGAACTTCACCTTTCTGGAGTTCTATTGCTTCATCGTGCTGGGCCTGCAGTTCCGCTGGGCGCTGATGGCGGGCCTGTCCATCCTCGCGGTCTTCTGTGCCACGCTGTGGTGGCACCCCGGCCAGTCGGCGGCCGAGGCGGCCTACTGGTCCTACCACGTGCTCACGCTGTTTTTGCTGGCGGTGGGGGTGGGCTGGTGGCGCGAGTTCATCGTGCGCAAGGACTATGCGGCCCAGTGGGCACTGGAGCGTGCGCGCCTGGCCGCCGAGCAACTGGCCCTGGTCAAGAGCGAGTTTCTGGCCACCATCAGCCACGAGATCCGCACGCCGCTCAATGGCGTGCTGGGCATGAACGAGCTGCTGCTCGGCAGCGGCCTGAGCAGCGAGCAGCGCGGGTGGGCCGGCGCTGTGCAGGCCTCGGGCCGGCACCTGCTGGCGCTGATCGACGACGTGCTGGATGTCTCCAAGATCGAGGCCGGGCAACTGCGGCTGGAGCGGGTCGACTTCGACCTGCGGCGCGAGATCGATGGCGCGCAGGCCATGTTCGTGCAGCCCGCGCTGGCCAAGGGCCTGGACCTGCAGGCGCAGGTGAAGTGGCAGATGCCCGAGTGCCAATTGGTGGGCGACCCGCTGCGCCTGCGCCAGATTGTGGCCAACCTCATCGGCAATGCGATCAAGTTCACGGAACAGGGCCGGGTGGCTGTGCAGGTGTGGGTGGCGCCAGCGCCGGTGGCCGGGCGCGCCCAGGTGGACATCGTGGTGCAGGACTCGGGCATCGGCATACCGGCCGAGGCGCAGCAGCGCATCTTCGAGCGCTTTGCCCAGGCCGACGGATCGACCACGCGCCGTTTTGGCGGCACGGGCCTGGGGCTGGCGATCTGCCGCGACCTGGCCCGGGCCATGGGCGGCGACATCGCGGTGCACAGCCAGCCGGGCGCCGGATCGCGTTTCACGGTGCAGCTGGAGCTGCCCATGGCCGGCCCGGTGCCGGCCCGTACCGAGCATCGTGAGGAAGGTGCTGCCGGGGCGGCTGTGGACGCCGTGCCCCGGCTGCAGGGCACGGTGCTGCTGGTGGAGGACCACCCGGTCAACCGCGCCGTGGCGGCGGGCATGCTGCGCAAGCTGGGCCTGGCCTGGCGCGAGGCGCACGACGGCGCGCAGGCCATCGAGCAGGTGCGCGCGCACGACTTCGATGCCGTGCTCATGGACTGCCAGATGCCCGTGGTGGATGGCTATGCCGCCACCCGGGCGATACGCGGCCTGCCCGATGGCCGCGGGGCCAGCCTGCCCATCATCGCGCTCACGGCCAATGCCGGTGCCGACGATGCCGCCCGCTGCCGCGCCAGCGGGATGGACGGCTTCATCGCCAAGCCCTATGGCATCGATACCCTGGCCGCGGCCCTTGCGCCCTGGCTGCAGGCCCGGAGTGACCCGCCCGTGGATGTGCCCCAGGATCCCGGGGTGCCGGCCGATGACCACGCGGCGGCCATCGACGCGCACGCGGTCGAGACCCTGCTGTACCTGGACGAGCAGGGCGGCACCGGGCTGCTGCGCGAGGTGGTGGCAGGCTTCCTTGGTACTGCTTCCAAAGGCCTGGCCGACATGGAGCAGGCACTGGCCGATGGCCGACTGGCCGATGCCGCGCGCATGGCCCACGGACTCAAGTCCTCGGCCGCCCATGCCGGCGCGCTGGAGATGGCCGAGGGCCTGCGCAGTGTCGAACGCCGTGCGCTTGCAGGCGATGCGCCAGCGGTGCGCCAGGGGCTGGCGCACCTGCACGACGCCCACCGCCGCACCGTGGCCGGCCTGCAGGCCGTGCTGGAGGCGCACCCATGAGCAAGGAGGCCCTGGCCCTGATCGATGGGCAAGCGCCTGAGATGGCCCCGGTGGCTGCCATCCGCGTGCTGATCGCCGACGACGACCCTGGCATGCGCGCCATGCTGCGGGCCGCCGTGCGCAAGCTCGGCTTCGAGCCCGTGCTGGCCGAGGACGGGGCCTCGGCGCTGCTGGCGTTCCGCCAATCGGCCTGCTCGCTGGTGCTGCTGGATGTGGAGATGCCGGGCCTCAACGGCTACGAGCTGTGCGGCATCCTGCGCCAGGAGGCCGGCCCGTTCGTGCCCATCGTGCTGGTCACGGGCAATGACGATGTGGCGTCCGTCGAGAACGCCTACGCCGCTGGCGCGACGGATTTCATCTCCAAGCCCGTGAACTGGCCCATCCTGGGCCACCGGCTGCGGCACCTGCTCAGGAACTTCGGCATCCAGCGTGACCTGCAGCGCGCGCAGGCGCGCAATGCGGCCATCCTCGATGCGCTGCCCGACCTGCTGTTCGAACTCGATGCCCAGGGCCGCTTCGTCCAGTGCAATGCGCCCGCCACCGAAGAACTGGCCACGCAGCACCGCGCACTGGTGGGCCGCACGGTCGGCGAGGCCCTCTCGCCCAAGCTGCGTGAACTGGCCCTGGCCGCCGCCGCCGAGGCGCGCACCCTGGGGCATGCCAGCCCGCGCACCTACCGCCTGCACCTGCCTGGCGGAGAGCGCTGGTTCGAGCTGTCGGTGGCGCGCAAACCGGCAGACGACGGGCAGGAGGGGCAGGAGGGGCCCACCTTCATCGCCCTGTCGCGCGACGTCACCGCGCGCAAGGAGGCCGAGCGCCGCATTTCCGACCTGGCCGACTCCCTGCGCCAGGCCAATGCGGATCTGCGCCGGGCCAACGACCAGCTGCAGCGCCAGGCCTTCGAAGACCCGCTCACCGGCCTGCCCAACCGCGCCATGTGCCACGAGCACCTGGACCAGGCGGTGCAGCGCATTGCCGCGCAGGGCGAGATTGCGGGCGTGCCCCGCGAGCTGGGCGTGATGTTCATCGACCTCGATGGCTTCAAGCCCATCAACGACAGCTTCGGCCACGCCGCGGGCGACGGCGTGCTCAAGGAGGTGGCGCGGCGCCTGCAGTCGGTGGTGCGGGGTGCCGAGCTGCTGGCCCGGCTCGGCGGTGACGAGTTCGTGGCGCTGATCGAATCGCCCACGGCAGGCGAGGATGCCATGCGCGTGGGCGGCCGCATCATCGAGGTGCTGCGGCGCCCGTATTCGGTGGGCCGCCACCGGGTCTCCCTGTCGTGCTCCATCGGCGTGGTGCTGCACCCCGCGCAGGAGCCCTCGGGCGACCGCCTGCTGGCCTGCGCCGATGCGGCGATGTACGAGGCCAAGCGCGCCGGCGGCAGTTGCTGCGTGCTGTACGAAAAATCCATGTCCGAGGATGGGGCCGAAGAAGTCCTGATGCGGCAGGCGCTGCGCGAATCGCTGGAGCGCGGAGAGCTGGCGCTGCATTACCAACCCGAGGTGGACTGCGTGTCGGGGCGGGTGCGCGGCATGGAAGCCCTGCTGCGCTGGAAGCACCGCAAATTCGGGCAGGTGAGCCCTGAGCTGTTCATTCCGCTGGCGGAGCGCTATGGCCTCATCGGCGCCATCGGCAACTGGGTGATCGACACGGCCTGTGCCCAGCTCGCGCAGTGGCGCGGGCAGGGCCTGCATTGCCGCATGTCCATCAACCTGTCGCCTTTCCAGTTGCGCCAGCCCGATCTGGTGGAACGCATCGGCCAGGCCCTGGCGGCGCACCGCGTGCGCCCTTCGCAGCTGGTGTGCGAGATCACCGAATCGACCATGATGGAGCACTCCGTGCAGGAGCGCGCTACGCTCGAACGCATCGCGGCCCTGGGGGTGCGGCTGTCCATCGACGACTTCGGCACCGGCTACTCGTCACTGGCGCACCTGCGCCACATTCCCGCCCAGCAGCTCAAGATCGACCGCAGCTTCGTCACCGACCTGGCCAGCAGCGAGCAGGCGCGCCACGTGGTGCAGGCCATCATCCAGCTTGCGCACGGGCTGCGCATGGAGGTGGTGGCCGAGGGGGTTGAAACGCAGGCCCAGATGCAGGTGTTGCGCGAGCAGGGTTGCGATCTGCTGCAGGGCTTTCACATCGCGGCCCCCATGCCCGCAAGGGACGTGCTGCGCTGGATGTCCGCACGCGACCTCTCGGCCAGCGTCTTCGGCCCGCTGGCCGGCCCGCCCGGCTGAGGGGCCGCAGGTCCTGGAACGCGCGTCCGCAGGTCGCGTTATTTCTCCCTGTCTTTGTCCTTTTCCTTCTTGCCCTGGTCGTAATGCCACTTGATGGCGAAGAACATGCCCGTTCCGAACACGAGCACCTTGAAGGTGATGAAGACGACGGGGACCCAATCCATTTTGTGTTTCCTCGCTTGTATGGACAATGGCAGGGAAATATCCACGCAATATTTGGATTTTTCCATGCATGTTGTTATTGTATGGATTTGTGCCCAGCTTGTCTGCGTAGAAAAATTCAAAGGAGCCATACAAGATGGAGGCAGCCCGCAAGCTCAAGAACCCCAACCGGGCATGGATCCGCCCCTTGATAGAGCAAGGCGGAGCCCGCTACCAGCAGATCGTGCGGCAGATCGCCACGGCGGTGGACGACTTGGTGCTGCGCCCGGGCGACCGCCTGCCGCCGCAGCGCGAACTGGCCACGGCACTGGGCGTGGACCTGACGACCGTGACCCGGGCGTACTCTGAGCTGCGGGCGCTGGGCCTGCTGGAGGCGCAGGGCGCGGGGGGCTCCTACATCAAGCGCAAGGCATCGGGCCAGGACACGACGGTCGACCTGGGCATGAACATCCCGCCGCTGCTGGATGGCTCCTTCTTTGCCCAGCTGATGCGTGCCGGGGTCGCCCATGCACAGGAGCGCATGGGCAGCGGCGATCCGCTCATGAGCTACCACGTGGGGGCCGGCGCGCCGGTGGACCGGCAGGCGGCCGCAGTATGGCTGCAGCCCATGCTGGGGGCGGTGGACCCAGGGCGCATCGTCATCTGCCCCGGGGGGCAATCGGCCTTGGGTGCGCTGTTGCTCACCTGCTCGCGCCCTGGCGACTGCGTGCTCACCGAAGGGCTGACCTACCCGGGTCTGCTGGCCGCGGCGCAGACGCTGGATCGGTCGGTCGTTGCGGTGGCAGCCGATGCGCAAGGCATGTCGCCCGATGCGCTGGAGGACGCTTGCGCACGCGGCGGTGCGCGCGTCCTGTACCTCAACCCCACCATCCACAACCCGACCACGCGCACGCTGTCGGCCGAGCGCCGCGCCGCATTGCATGCGGTGGCAAGCCGGCATGGGCTGGCCATCATCGAGGACGACCCGTACTGGCGCATCGCCGGCGATGCCCCGGCCCCGCTGGCTGCACTGGCGGGCCCGTCGGGTGCCAAGCATGGCGCGCCCGTCTACTACATCTCCACCCTGTCCAAGTGCCTGGCGCCCGGCCTGCGCACGGCCTTCATCGCCATGCCGCACGGGGCGGCGATCACGCCGGTGCTGGATGCCCTGCGCTCCATCAGCCTCATGCCGGCCTCGTGGATGACGGCGGTAGCGACCCATGCCATCGAGACCGGTATGGCGCATGACATGGTCAAGCTGGTGCGCCACGAACTGGCGCAGCGGCAACGCCTGGCGGGCCGCTTGCTGCCCCAGGGCGTGCAGTGCCACCCGCATGGCCTGCACCTGTGGCTGGAGCTGCCGCCGCTGGCCGATCCGTACCGGCTGATCCAGATCGCGCAGCAGCGTGGCGTGGGCGTTGCCGATGCCGATGCCTTCCGTGCGGACGAGTCCGTGCACAAGGCCCTGCGCATCTCGCTCGGCGGGGCCATGAGCCAGGAGCAACTGCGCGTGGCCCTCGAAAAGCTCTCGGCCATCCTGCAGGAGGAGCATCGCCCGGCCAGGGCCACGGGCATCGTGTAGCCATGCCTGTTTTGGTCCTCAGCGGCCCAGGGATGCCTCCAGCACCGCCGTGCGCGCCGCCACGAAGTCCCTGAGCGCCCGCACCAGCGGCGTGAGCTGGCGGCGGCTGGGCACCACCAGGAACAGCGGCGTGGGCTCCGTGGTCCACCCCGGGCACAGCGCCTGCAGCCGGCCCGCGGCCAGATCCGCCGCCACATCGAGCCCCGCCTTGTAGGCGATGCCCTTGCCCAGCAGGGCCCAACGGCGCACGGCGTCGCCGTCGTTCGACACGTTGACGCTGCGCACGCGCACGGTCACCTCGGGGCCGCCATCACCGGGCGTGAAGCGCCAGCGGTCATGCACCTCGTCGCCCAGCATGAAGCACAGGCAGTCGTGCCCCGTGAGTTCATGCGGGGTGGCCGGTGCGCCATGCCGCTCGATGTAGGCGGGCGATGCGCACAGCACGCGGCGCACGCCGGGCGCCAGGGGCAGGGCGACCAGGCCCGAGTCGGGCGGCTTGCCATAGCGAAAGGCGGCGTCCACCGGGTCGCTGTAGACATTGGCTACGCGGTCCGACAGCTGCAGGCGGATATCCACCTGCGGGTGCTGCTCCTGGAACGCGTGCAGCCAGGGCAGCAGCTCATTGCGCCCCAGGTCCGACGGGGCCGACAGCTGCAGCACCCCGCGCAGCGCCTGCTCGCCGGCCGCCAGTTGCTGGCCGGCCTGCTGCAGCGCGGCCAGCGCCGGGCGGCACTGCTCCAGGAACTGCTCGCCCTGCTGCGTGAGCCGCAGGCTGCGTGTGGAGCGCACGAACAGCTGCACGCCCAGCTCGGCCTCCAGGCGCTTGAGGGCTGCGCTGGTGGCGGCGGGCGTGAGGTCGAGCGCGCGGGCGGTGGCGGAGAGGCTGCCGTTGTCCACGGTGCGCACGAAGATGTCGAGGTCTTGCAGGGCTTTCATGGGTAAAGGGGCAGGGCGATGGCCTGATCTTCAATATTTTATTGAAAGTGGCTTCAATGGGGTAGGGGTTTTTCAATCATGCGCAAAGGCGGACCATTGCGGCATGTCAACGGCACTGTCGCCGTCCCGCCCTCACCGTCACCGGAGCCCCCGCTTATGACCGCCACCGCGTCCCCCTTGTTCCGCCCCCTGCAACTGGGCCCCCTGGCGCTGCCCAGCCGCATCGTGATGGCGCCCATGACGCGCGCCCGCAGCAGCCAGCCGGGCGACGTGCCCAATGCGCTGATGGCGCAGTACTACGCCCAGCGCGCCAGCGCCGGCCTGATCGTGAGCGAAGCCGCGCAGATCTCGCCGCAAGGCCAGGGCTACAGCTTCACCCCTGGCATCTACAGCGACGCGCAGGTGGACGGCTGGCGCCGCGTGACCGATGCGGTGCACGCCGAGGGCGGGCGCATGGTGCTGCAGCTGTGGCACGTGGGCCGCATGTCGCACGCCAGCTTCCATGCCGACGGACTGCCGGTGGCACCCTCGGCCATTGCGCCCCAGGCCCAGGTGTGGGTGGCGGGCGCCGATGGCGTGGGCCGCATGGTCGACAGCCCCGTGCCGCGTGCGCTGAGCGAGCAGGGCATCGCGGGCGTGGTCGGCGACTTCCGCCGCGCGGCCGCCAATGCCATGCGCGCCGGTTTCGACGGCGTGGAAATCCATGGCGCCAATGGCTACCTGATCGACCAGTTCCTGCGCACCACCTCGAACCAGCGCACCGACGCCTACACCGGCGCCACGCTGGAAGGGCGCACGCGATTTGCGCTGGAGGTGGCCGCCGCCGTGGCCAGCGAGGCCGGCGCCGAGCGCACCGGCATGCGGCTGGCCCCCTTCATCACCCAGCGCGGCATGGACTGCCCAGAGATCATTCCCACCATACTGCACCTGGCGCGCCAGCTTGACGCCACGGGCCTGGCCTACCTGCACCTGGTGGAGGCCGACTGGGCCGATGCGCCGCAGATCCCCGACGCCTTCCGCACCGCGCTGCGCCAGGCCTACCAGGGCCGGGTGATCGTGGCCGGCGGCTACGACGCTGCACGTGCCAGCCAGGTGCTGAGCGATGGCTTTGCCGACCTGGTGGCGTTTGGCCGGCCCTTCATTGCCAACCCCGACCTGCCTCGGCGCTTGCGCGATGGCCTGCCGCTGGCCGCGTTCGATGCCAAGGCGCTGTTCGGCGGCGATGCATCGGGCTACAGCGACTACGCGGCGTACGAGGCAACTGCCGTCGACCTGGAAATCGCCTGACCCGTTCAACTGTCTTCTTTTTTGCTTACGCTATCCCCTGAAAGGACCCGTCCCATGAAAGCCGTTGGTTACCAGCAATCCCAGTCCATCAGCCACCCCGATGCGCTGCTCGACATCACCCTGCCCGAACCCGTGGCCACCGGCCACGACCTGCTGGTGGAGGTCAAGGCCGTCTCCGTGAACCCCGTGGACACCAAGGTGCGCGGCAGCAGCTCGCGCAGCGCCCCGGTCGAAGGGCAGGACTACAAGGTACTGGGCTGGGACGCCAGCGGCATCGTGAAGGCCGTGGGCCCCGACGTCACCCTGTTCCAGCCCGGCGACCGCGTGTGGTACGCCGGCTCCATCGCCCGCCCCGGCACGAATGCCGAGCTGCACCTGGTGGACGAGCGCATCGTGGGCCATGCGCCCAAGACGCTCGACTTTGCCCAGGCCGCCGCATTGCCCCTCACGGCCATCACCGCGTGGGAAATGCTGTTCGACCGTCTGGGCATCGCCCCTGGCAAGAAGCCCGAGGGCAAGACGCTGCTGATCATCGGCGCATCGGGCGGGGTCGGTTCCATCATGACGCAGCTGGCCTCGCGGCTCACCAGCCTCACGGTGATCGGCACCGCATCGCGCCCCGAAACCCAGGCCTGGGTGAAGGAGCTGGGCGCCCACCACGTCATCGACCATAGCAAGCCGCTGGCCGAGGAACTCAAGGCCATCGGCTTCCCGACGGTGGATTACATCGTCAGCCTGACCCAGACCGACGAGCACCTGGCGCAGATCATCGAAGCCATTGCGCCGCAAGGCAAGTTCGGCCTGATCGACGACCCCCAGGCACTCGACGTGATGCCCTTCAAGCGCAAGTCCGTCTCCATCCACTGGGAGCTCATGTTCACCCGCTCGCTGTTCGGCACCGCCGACATGGTCGGCCAGTAC
The DNA here is from genome assembly GCF_964253575.1 of Acidovorax sp. LjRoot118. NCBI lineage: Bacteria > Pseudomonadati > Pseudomonadota > Betaproteobacteria > Burkholderiales > Comamonadaceae > Acidovorax > Acidovorax sp. LjRoot118. Next base: position 2,932,634 of record NZ_CAXURB020000001.1, on the reverse strand, counting down.
CACCTGCTCAACGAAGTGGCCGCCCTGGTCGATGCGGGCCTGGTGCGCACCACGCTGGCCGAGCGCTTTGGCAGCATCAACGCCGAGAACCTGAAGAAGGCGCATGCGCTGCTCGAATCGGGCAAGGCGCGCGGCAAGGTGGTGCTGGAAGGGTGGGCGTGATGATGGCGCAGCCACAGCCGACCCCACCCTTGGTCATGTTGGCCGTTCTGCAGGCCCGGCCTGGGCAGCATGACCAGCTGCGCGCCGCTCTGAAGGCGCTGGTGCCCCTCACGCGCGAGGAGCCCGGGTGTATCGACTACACCCTGTTCGAGCAGGCCGATGCACCCGGCACCTTCTACATGCGCGAGTCGTTCACCGACCAGGCGGCACTAGATGAACATATCGCCACGCCGTACTTCCAAGCGTTTGCAAAGCGCTTCGATGAGCTGCTTGATCGGCCGCTGCACCTGATCTATCTGAACGAGGTGGTGTGATACGGGCCGGGGCCAGTGCTGGCGCCCCGTTGCACGCGGGCCTGAGCGCCTCAGGGCCGTGTGCCAACCTGTCTTTATAAGACGCCCTTAAGGCGCAGGCCGCAGCATGCAGTGATCTGTCTCCCGTAGCCACTGCCCGCTTGCATCACACGTTCACACCATCTCTGTCCAGGCCAGCCCATTGCGCGCTGGCCTGGGCGGGTGCGCGGCCCCTGGCTGGCCAGCGCATGCATACCCCCGACCCGATAGGCGATGTTGTCTTGGATCAAGCCCGTGCGGGTTGGTCTCTGTTGTACTGGCCCACAGGCCGCGGGACGTGCGCCGCCGTACGGACGCAGGCCCTCGCGTTGGCAGATGCTTCATTCAACGACAAGGCCCCCGCATGAACACCGATCCAACCTCTGTCCCTGGTATGCCATGAACTGGCGCAACACCAAACACCACTACGGTGCGCTGTCGATGGCGCTGCACTGGGCGATGCTGCTGCTCATCGCGGCGGTGTATGCCAGCATCGAGCTGCGCGGATTCTTCCCCAAAGGCAGCGGCTTGCGCCAGGACATGAAGACCTGGCACTTCATGCTGGGCCTGTCGGTGCTGTTGCTGGCGATGCTCAGGCTGGCGGTGGCCCTCACCAGCACCGTGCCCCGCATCCAGCCCGAGCCGGCCCGGTGGCAGCACCGGCTGGCCCGGCTGGCGCATTTCGCGCTGTACGGCTTGATGTTCGGCATGCCCTTGCTGGGCTGGCTGGCGTTGAGTGCGCAAGGCAAAAGCATCCCGTTCTTCGGCATGCAGCTGCCGCAGCTGGTGGCTGAAAACAGGTCGCTTGCCGACTGGGCGGAGGATATCCATGAGGCATTCGGCTCCGTCGGCTACGCGCTGATAGGGGTGCATGCCGCAGCGGCGCTCTTCCATCACTACCTGATCCGCGACAACACCTTGCGGCGCATGCTCCCCTGGGGCCGAACGGACGGGACGCGGCTGCCGTGAACGCCCCTGCCGCAGCGCGATCGCCATGGTGCAGGCCAGCCAGTTCCCCTCAGGAAGGACCCATGAACATCCCCCTCGCTACCAACGCACCCCTACTCGCCCGGAATGCCGTCAGGTGCGCAGGCTCACCGTTTCTTGCGAGTACGCTCGCCGGCCGCCGCCGGGCTCAGTCAACGGTGGTGACATGATTCAGGGCGGCAATTTCCCTGACGAGTCCGAGGACACGCAGCACACTGCGGCCGAGCGGGCGGCAGCGGGCTCGCGCAGCACCTGGGTCAGCGTGGGTGTCAACATCTGCCTGACGGTGGCGCAGGTGTCCATCGGCATCCTGTCCCAATCGCAGGGCCTGGTGGCAGATGGCATCCATTCGCTGTCGGATCTGGTGTCCGACTTCGTCGTGCTGCTGGCCGGCCACCACGCCAGGAAAGACGCCGACGAAGACCACCCCTACGGCCACCAGCGCTTCGAGACAGCAGCGTCGTTGGTACTGGGTGGGCTGCTGCTGGCGGTGGGCGTTGGCATGCTGTGGTCCGCATTTCGCAAGTTGGAGTCGCCCGAGACCGTGGCGCAGGTCCACATCGTCGCACTGTGGGCTGCGGGCGGTGCGCTGGTGGCCAAGGAGCTGCTGTTTCGCTACATGCTGGCGGTGGCCAAGCGGGTCAAGTCGAGCATGCTGGTGGCCAATGCATGGCATGCACGCTCGGACGCCGCCTCTTCGCTGGTGGTGGGCCTGGGCATCATCGGCAACCTGGCCGGCTACCCTATCCTGGACCCCATTGCAGCCCTTATCGTCGGCTTCATGGTGTCGCGTATGGGGTGGAGTTTTGGCTGGGACGCCTTGCATGACCTGATGGACCGATCTGCAGACGAGACCGAGGTTGCCGCCATTCGCCAGACACTGGCGCAGACGCCTGGCGTGCAGGGCGTGCACGACCTGCGGACACGCAAGATGGGCGACCTGATCGTGGTCGACGCCCACCTGGAGGTCGATGCCGCCATCAGCGTCGAAGCGGGCCACGACATCGCCGTACAGGCCCGCCTGCGTGTACTGCAGCGCCACCGCGTGCTCAACCTGATGACGCACGTGGACCCCTGGCGCCGGCCTGACATGGACCATGCCGGCCCCGCTGCGCCGATGGGCTGAATCCGGGCGAGCCCACCCGCACCGTCACCGCGCGCCCACTGCCGCTACCTGCCATCACCCATCACCGTTTGCTGCGCCAGGCAGACGGGGGCTGGCGCAACTTCACCGAGGGCTGTTACCCTTCGCACTCTTTTTATAGGCAGGCAATCACCCATTGGGGTGGCTGACCTGCCATTCACAGGGAGTGAACACCATGGCCAACAGCAAGCCAGAGACGAAGCCGCCTGCGCGCAAAGCAGCAGCGGCGAAGTCCCTACCTCCAAAAGCAAAAGCGCCCACCAAGGCGCCCGCGACAGCCCCCACCCCCACGAAGAAGACCGCAGCCCTGGCCAAGCCCGCACCTGCGGCAACCAGGAGCGTGGCAGCTCCGGCCAGGAAGCCCGCTGCCGTGGCCAAGAAAGCCGCAGCGCCCGCCAAAAGAACTGCGCCCGCCAAGAAGCCGCCCTCCGCCACACCGGCCAAGCCAGCCGCCAAACCCGGGCTTCTGTCGGGCGACAACCCGCAGATCGCCAAGGCCGACGGCGATGCGCCCGTGCAGGCCTATATCGCCGCAATCCCCGATGACTGGCGGCGCACCCTGTGCGCCCGGCTCGACGCGCTGGTCGAGTCCAACGTGCCCCAGGTGACCAAGGCCGTGCGCTGGAACTCGCCGTTCTACGGCATCGCGGGGCAGGGCTGGTTCCTGGGCTACCACGTGTTCGCCAAGTTCATCAAGGTGAGCTTCTTCAAGGGCGCATCGCTGAACCCCGCCCCGGCCGGCGGCACGGGCGAGGATGCGCGCTGGGTCAACCTCCATGAGGGTGGGCTGGACGAGGCGCAGATGGTGACGTGGATACGGCAGGCGGCGGCGCTGCCGGGGTGGGGCAAGAACTGAGAGCGGTGCAGCCTGGGGGGCGCAGCGGCGCGAAAGAGCGCCCGCGTCGGTTTGATGTGGCGCCCATGGCATGGGTGGCCGGTGGAGCCCGCCCCAGGGCCAGCGCGCGTCTTGCCCTCGTAGTACCCGCCTCTCACTCCCCCGCAGAAAACCGGTCGAAGTGCAGCAACGCCGCCGCCACCAGCAGCGCCCCCGCCACGCCCGCCAGCGGGTGCAGCAAAAAGGCCACTACCGGCACCAGCAGCATCAGCTGCCGCAGGCCCCAGCTGTAGAGCAGGCCGGCCTTGCGCACATAGGCGCTGCCGGCGGCGGCCCAGCGCTGGCGCTGGGGTGCGCCCACGGGCATGCCGCCGATGAAGCCCGCATGGTTGTAATAGCGCACGGCCATCACCGATGCGACGAGCGACGCGAACAACAAGCACAGCAGTACCAATTCCATGGCCAGCCGGGGCGTGACATGGGGCCAGTCCGCAGTGGCGGCGGCGGCCTCGCCCAGCGTGGCATGCAGCGTAGGCGCGGTGAGCGACAGCGCACCCATGAGGCCCAGCACGGCGGTGGACGCCGTCATGGTGGCCGACATCAGCGAGTTGCGCAGCGTCTGCACGGCCAGGATTTCGGAGCCCGGCTGCGCCGAAATGGCGGCAAACCAGTCTTCGCGCAACGAGGCGTGGGCCGTGCGTGCCAGCCGCCCGGGGGCCAGCCGCTGCGCAATGGCCAGCCAGCCTTCGTATGCGGCAATGATGCCCAGGGTGGCGATGGCGGCAAGCCAGGGGCTGGTGGTCATGGCGGTCAAGCCCGCTCAGGCCGCCTGGGGTGCGCTGCGCGCCCGCCTGCGCCCCTCCAGCCATTCAAAGGCGCCCATGCCTGCCAGCATGGCCAGCACGAATACAACGGCCTTGGGCTCGCCTGCCCCCAGCGACACGATGGCCGGCCCGGGGCAAAAGCCCGCGATGCCCCAGCCGGCACCGAACAGCAGGCTGCCCAGCACCAGGCGCCGGTCGATGTGGCGTGCAGTGGGCAGTTGCATGGCGCCGCCCAGCACGCTGGTGGTGCGTTTGCGGGCCACGGCGAAGGCGAACACGCCCACCAGGATGGCGCTACCCATCACAAAGGCGAGCGAGGGGTCCCACAGGCCGGCCAGGTCAAGAAAGCCGAGCACCTTGCTGGGGTCGGTCATGCCCGAGATGATGAGGCCCAGGCCAAAGACCAGGCCGATGCCGAATTCGGAAATGCGTTGGAGCTTCATGGATCGATCCTTCTGTGATCAGGCCAGCACGTGGCGGATGAGGTAGACGGTGGCAAAGCCCGCGCCCATGAAGGCCAGCGTGGCCACCAGCGAGCGCGGCGACAGGCGCGAGAGCCCGCACACCCCGTGGCCGCTGGTGCAGCCCGAGCCATAGCGCGTGCCCACGCCCACCAGCAGGCCTGCAAGCACCACCATGCCCCAGCCGGCGTCGATGCGCACCTCGCTGGCGCCCACCGCCAGGCGGTAGAGCAGGGCGGCGGCCAGCATGCCCAGCACGAAGGCGACGCGCCACGCAACATCCTGGCTGCGTGGGTGCAGCAGTCCGCCCAGGATGCCGCTGATGCCCAGGATGCGGCCATGCAACAGCACGAAGGCGGCAGCCGCCAGGCCCAGGATGAGGCCGCCTGCGAGCGCGGCCCAGGGGGTGAAGTGGTTCCAGTCAATCTGCATGGGGTGCCTCCGTGGGTGCACAGAATTGTTCGAACAGGGTCTGCATGACGGCCAGCGCCTGGGGGCTGGCGATCTGGTAGTAGATGTGCTTGCCGTCGCGGCGGGTGGTGACCAGCCCTTCGTCGCGCAGCACACCCAGTTGCTGCGACAGGGTGGGCTGGGTGATGCCCACCAACGCCTCCAGCTCGCCCACGCGCTTTTCTCCCTCGGTGAGCTGGCACAGCAGCAGCAGCCGGTCGGGGTTGGACAGCGCCTTCATCAGCCGGCAAGCGCTGTCGGCCGAGCGGCGCAGGCTTTCCAGGTCCATGGGGGTAGTAGTGGCTTCGGCCTGCATGGGTGCTCCATAGGTTGCGGGTTGCGGTGAGGTGGATCAATGTCGTGGTCGGTAGTTTATTGACAAACAAAATATCTGTCAATAAACTATAAACATCTTAATTGATGGCGCAAGGACACACACCATGCAACCGCACGACCAGCCCCAACCCCAGGTTCAAGCCTTCTTCGACCCCGCCACCTGGACGGTGACCTATGTGGTCTTCGACCACCCGGGTGGGCATTGCGCCATTGTCGACCCGGTGCTCGACTACGATCCCAAGGCCGGCCGCACGCGCACCGCGTCGGCCGGCAAGGTGGTCGACTTCGTGCGCGCGCAGCAGCTCAGCGTGCAGTGGATTCTGGAAACCCATGCCCATGCGGACCACCTCACGGCCGCGCACCACCTGCGCGACGTGCTGGGCGGGCAGATCGCCATTGGCGCCGCCATCACCCAGGTGCAGAAGGTGTTCAAGGGCATCTTCCACCTGGAGCCGGGCTTTCATGCCGACGGTGCGCAGTTCGACCACCTGTTAGCCGATGGCGAGTCGTTTCGCATCGGCAGCCTGCAGGCGCAGGCCCTGGCGGTACCGGGCCACACCCCGGCCTGCATGGCCTACCAGGTGGGCGATGCCGTGTTCGTGGGCGACACCCTGTTCATGCCCGACGTGGGCACGGCGCGCTGCGACTTTCCGGGCGGCAATGCGCACACGCTGTACCAGTCCATCCGCCGGCTGCTGGCCCTGCCGCCCGACACGCGCCTGTTCATGTGCCACGACTACCCGCCCGCCGGCCGCGCGCCCGCCTGGCAGACCACGGTGGCCACGCAGCGCGCGCACAACATCCACGTGCACGACGGCGTGGGCGAGGATGAATTTGCCGCCATGCGCACCCGGCGCGACGCCACGCTGGAGATGCCGGTGCTGATCCTGCCTTCGGTGCAGGTCAACATCCGCGCCGGCGACCTGCCGCCCAAGGACGACAACGGCGTGGCCTACCTGCGCATACCGCTCAATGCGCTGTGACCGTCTGTGAGTGCTTTGCTTGAGGGCGGCCGTGGCCTCGCGTCCTTTGCCGGATCGCCAGGGCCAGCTACCAGGCCTTCCCGGAAAAGCCCGACCACAGCTCGTTGAGGTCCGGAAACTTCCATTGGTCCGGGTCCTCGCGCGCCACGATCTTCTCGGTGCAACCCGGCTCGGCCAGATCGATGGTTGCGGGCGGAATGCGCAGGTCCGACTTGGTCGAGAAGAACACCTTGACCTTGGGCGAGGTCAGCGACTGCTGGCCCTGCTCGGTCACCACGCCGATGCGCCCGGAGGTCAGCCGCACCAGCGAGCCCACGGGGTAGATGCCGATGCTCTTCACAAACGCCTGGAACAGCCGGGGATCGAAGTGCCCTTTGGTCCACTCGGCCATGCGGCGCAGCGATTCGGCCGGATCCCAGCCGCGCTTGTAGGGGCGGTCGGAGGTGATGGCGTCGTACACATCGCAGACGGCCGTCATGCGCGCGATCAGGGTGATCTGCTCGCCCTTGAGCTTGTCGGGGTAGCCGGAGCCATCCATCTTTTCATGGTGGTGGCGGCAGGCATCGAGCACCGCAGCCTCCACACTGCCGCCCTCCTGCAGCATGAGATAGCCCTGCACGGGGTGGCTCTGCACCACGGCAAACTCCGCATCCGTCAGCTTGCCCGGCTTGTTGAGCACTGCCAGCGGAATGGCCGCCTTGCCCAGGTCATGCAGCAGCCCCGCCATGCCGGCCACGCGCGTGTGCTCTTCATTCAGGTTGATCTGCTTGGCCAGCGCCACCATCAGCGCACACACCGCCACCGAATGCATGTAGGTGTAGTCGTCTGCCGTCTTCAGGCGGGCCAGGCTGATCAGCGCGCCCGGGTTGCGGGTGACCGAGTCCGAGATCTCTTCGACCAGGCTGCGGGCGTTCTCCGAATTGACCGCCTTGCCCATGCGCGCCTCGCTGAACATCGAGACCATGGCCTGCCTGGCTTCTCCGCAGATCGATGCGGCCGCCTGCAACTCGCTGTGCATGCTGGCGGCAGCCCGGCCACTTGCGCGCCGGGGTGCCGGGGGCGGTGAAGGTGGAGACGGCGGGTCGACCTGCAGGGGCGGCAGCTTGTCGAGCATGCCGAAATCGGTCTCCACCTGAAAATCCGCCTCCTCGCGCGAGACGGAGCGCACACCGGCCGCCACGTCCAACCCCTTGGACGTGTCGATCCAGACCTCTTCGATGGACGCGGCCTTGATGCGCGCCAGGTCCTTGGGCTCCTTCAAGACGAACTTGGCCCGCCAGAACGGGTGGTCCATCCAGGAGCCGCAGAAATCGTGCACATACATACCCAAGGTAAGGTGCTGGATACTGATGCGCTTGAGCATGGGGGAGTGTCCTGTGGCGGCCAAGTGCCTGGTCCATTCTTGTCCATCGTCGGGCTGGTAACAAGCGGGTGATTGCCACTGTGGCAAAAACTCCCTTGCGGTGGTTTCGGGCAGTAGGTTCGCAGGGCAGGGCCCTCAGCCCGCCGCTTCGACCAGCGCGCGCCCCGCAGCGCGCAGCACCTTGCCCGCGCTGTCGCCCAGCAGCAACGAGCCACTGCTGAAGGCCCCGTCGATCAGCAGCGAGAGCTGTGATGCCGTGACCTCGGGCTTTTTCAGCCCCATGCGCTTGCACAGCGCAGCCAGGCGTTTGCGCTGCTCCAGCCGGTGCGCGGCCGATATGGCGCGGGCCGGGTGGGCCGGGTCGGCAAACTCCGCCGCCACGTTGAGCTGCGGGCAGCCGCGGTAACCGGGGCGCGCCACGCGCTCGCCCACCCAGGCGAGCAGGGCGTCGAGCTCGGCGGCGGCATCGGGTGCGTGCGGTGCAACGGCTCCGTCCCACTGCTGCCAGAACTCCCGGTCTTCGCGCTCCAGAAAGGCGGCGACCAGGTCGTCCTTGGTGCGGTAGTAGCGGTACAGGCTGGTCTTGGCGATCTGCGCGCGTTCGATGACCAGGTCGATCCCCACGGCGCGCACGCCCTCGGCATAGAACAGCTGGCAGGCCGTGTCGAGAATGCGCTGCTGTACGTCTCCCATGGGCGGCATGTTCGCGGTGGTGAGCGCCCCCGGGTCTGAATGGGCTGCGCTGGTGGTCTTGCGGGCGGCGGTAGGGCTCATGCCGGCATTGTCCCATATCCCGGGTTGACACAATACAGACCTGTATGTAGCATCGCGCCACCTTCAAAAAAACGTACAGGTCTGTATCGTGATCGAAAACACCTCCACCGCTTCCTCTTCGTCTTCTTCCGCTGCATCCCGCCCGGTGCTGGTCTACGGCGCCGCCGGGCACACTGGCCGCTTCGTGGTGCAGGCCCTGCGCGAACAGGGCCACGCCGTGCTGCTCGCCGGGCGCGACCTGGGCAAGCTGCAGGCTGCCTTCCCCGATGCGCCGGCGGACCAGCTGCGCGTGCAGGCGCTCGACGGCGATGCCGCCGCCCTCACGGCTTTGCTGGCCGAAAGTGCGCTGGTCGTGAACTGCGCCGGCCCCTTTGCCGACAGCGCGCCCCAGCTGCTGCAGGCCGCCGTGCAGGCCCGCGTGCACTATGTGGACGTGTCGGCCGAGCAGCCCACGGCGCGCGAGGTCTTCGGGCAGTGGGGCGAGCGCTTCACCGTCGCCGGCATCTGCGCCGCGCCCGCCGTGGCCTTCTACGGCGCGCTGGGCGACCTGCTGGCCACCAGCGTCCTCGGTGACTGGCCCGACGCCGATGCCGTCGAGCTGCATATCGCCCTGGACAGCTGGCACCCCACCGAGGGCACGCGCAAGACCGGCCAGCGCAACGCCGGCCGCCACGTCGTGTATGCCAACGGCCAGTTCCAGGCGCCACCCGCCGTGGCCCCGCGCAAGACCTGGGCCTTTGCCGCGCCGTTTGGCGAGCAGGGCGTGGTGGGCTTTTCCAGCGCCGATGCCGTCACCATCGCCCACCACATCCGCGTGCCCGACGTGCCCGCCTGGATGAACGAGACCCCGCTCACCGAGCTGCGCGCTGCCGATACGCCCGCGCCCGTGGCGGTGGATGCCTCAGGCAGATCGGCCCAGCGCTTCCTGGTCGAGGTGGTGGTGCGCCGGGGCGGTGAAGAGCGCCGCGCCAGCGCCAGCGGGCAGGACATCTACGCCATCACCGGCCCCCTGGCCGCGCAGGCGGTGGGGCGCATTCTGGCAGCGCGCGGAGGGCTCACCGGGGCCTTGTCGGCGGGGCAACTGGGCGATGCGCGCTCGTTTTTGCAGGCGCTGGCGCCCAGGTACCTGCAGCTCGATTTTGGTGGGTGATGGCGCAGGGGCCATGCCCCTGCGGCTTGTCATGGAAACTGGATTGGGTTTTTGCCAGCCCCCATGCGATCATCCAAGGCAATGACCCATCCACCAACCAAGGGAGTTGCAGTGTGAGCGAGATGGCCAAGGCTGAAGAACCCAACGCTTCGCTGCTGCTGCAGCAAGAGCAACAACAGGCCATGACCGGCCTGGACGGTGTCGAGCGCGTCGTGGCCGAGCCACTGCGCTTCAAGGCCAAGCTGGCCATCGGCGAGAACGCCTATGCCTCGTTGCGCATGGTGAACCGGGGCCGCGAGCTCTGGGACGTGCTGGGCGCAGCCGGCGCCGGAGCGGCTGTCGCCAAGTCCGGCCTGGTGGCGTCGGCGTTCTTTGCGCCCTCGGGCCTGATGGGGGCGCTGGGCGTGGGCGCAGCTGCCACGCCCGTGGGCTGGGTGGCCTTTGCTGCGCTGGCCTCGGGTGGTGTCTGCTATGGCATGTACCGCTGGCTGGGCCACTCCAAGGGCAGCCGGGTCATCGAGATTCCCCGCTGCCTCAACACGCCACTGGACACGCTGGGGCTGGCGCTGTTCGACCTGATCGCGCCGCTGTCGCTGCGGCTGGCGGCAGGGGCCGATGGCGTGGTGCCACCGCCGCGTCACGCCTTCCTGGCCGCGCACCTGGTGGACGAGTGGGGGCTGGATGATCGTTTTGTCGCACAGGCCATGGCCGCCATCGAGCCCGGCCTGGCCGATGCCCCGCCCCAAGAGCTGGCGCGCGAACTGGCCGCCTTTCTGCATGCCAACCCGGACTGCAACCACCAGGTCATTGCGGCCGAGATGGGGAGCTTTCTGGCGCAGATGCTACAGGCCGGCGGGGCAGCGCTGGCCGAGCCCGAGCAGCAATTGCTGGCCCAGGTGCAGCAGACCCTGCAGACCCCGCCGCCCGGCGACGTGGCCAAGGCCTGGACCCGGGCCAGGGAGCATGCGGGCCACTACGGTGGCCAGGTCGCCGGTGCGGCCGGCAAGGCGGCCACATGGACCAAGGAACAGCTGCCAACCGTGCAGCAGATGGAGGAACTCAGAATGCGTGGAACCGAACTGCCCGGACAGATTGCGGGCGCCGTGGGCAAGGCCGCCAGTTGGACCAAGGACCAGATGCCAAGCGCCCAGCAGGTGGAGGAATTGAAGAAGCGCGGCGGTGAGCTGACAGGCCAGGCGGCCGAAACCCTGCGCAGCGCCACCCGCGCAGCGCAGGACGCGTTGCCCACAGCCGAACAAGTCCAGCAAGGGGCGCAGCGCACGGGTGAACTGGCCCGCAAAGGGCTCGATAGGCTCCGGGCGAAGCTCGGTCGTTGAACCGGGCTGGGCGCGGGGGCAGGCGCATCGATCTGTCTATGATGCTGCGCGTATGAAGAAGCCCCTGCTCGCCGCTGCGCTGTTCCTGCCCCTTGTGCTGTCTGGCTGTGACGACGCGCACAGTGCCCGCGTCGAGGAAACCCGGGGCCGCATGGTCGGCACTTGGCTGCGCGAGGCCGAGTTTGAGGGGTCCAAGATGCGTATGGTCGTTGCCCTGGGCCAAGACGGAAAATTCAGCGAACACGCGAAGGTCGTGGCGCCGGATGGCACCACGCAAAGCGAGCATTACAGCGGCGAATGGACTTATGACGGCACCAATTTCAAGCGCCGCTATCTTCAACAAGCCGGCCGCCAGTTCTCAGGCGGTGGCATCCGCTACGCCACCTACCAGCTCACGTCGCTGACCCGCACGGATTTCACGGGCAGAGACAACCGCGAGGGCCGCGAGATTACCTACCGCCGGGTCACTGAAGGCACGGAGCCTTGATGAGCACCGGGCTGTGAAGCCGCCGTAGCGGCTATCACTCCTGCGCCCCCAACCGCAGGCCCAGGGGGCACCGCCATCGTCGCGCCCAGCAGCAGGAACTGCGCTACCACAGAGCCTTACTGCGGAACACGGTGTTGGCGGATGGCCATGGGCTCGACGACCCAGGGCAGTCATCCGGCGCCGCTATAGTGCCAAGGCAGGGCCGCGCCTGGAGAGGGGCACTGCTCTTGCAACCAGAAACCGCTGGACAAAAGCACCGCAAATGAAAAGAAGGAACACCCCGATGCCCGGACCCCACCTCGACGCCCCGCTGTTCATCAAGGACATCTACGAGACCCGGGTCGACACCGCCAAGACCCCGTTCTTCTACAACGACGGCGGCATGCCGGTCTACCTGGCCGATCCGCCCGCCGATGTCACGCCGCTCACACCCGCCGCCACCCACCCGGCCCTGGCAGTGGGCCACGAGTACCTGGTGGCCGACGTGCTGGGCGTAAAGCCCACGCCGCCCTGGGGCGTGGAAACGCAGCTGGGGTTTGCGGCCGAGCAGGTGGAGTTTGCGCCGCTGTGGGCCACGCGCAGCATGGCGGCGGCGTTTGGCATGACGCTGGTGGAGCCGGGGCAGGCCGTGCAGATCGAGAGCCCGGTCACCGCGCTGCAGCAGGTCGAATACGAATACGGCGTCTTCGCCGGCCACTGGTCACCGTACCAGGGTACCGGCAATGCCCTGCTCAGCGTGGTCTGTACCGACCTGGAGCACCATGATTTTCCGCATGTGTTCGCCTCCACCGACCCCACCCAGCCACTGGTGATCTCGGTGGGCCGCTACTGGCCGGCGCTGGGCAAGATACGCCTGGCCGACCTGTGGGTGCCGCGCGGCAGCGCGCTCTACGTGCCGCCCAAGCCGGCCAGCAGCGACCCGGCGGCGGTGATCGACCTGCACAACAACCGCAACTCGGCCCGCGCCTGCTGGGGCGACATTCATCAGAACAGCATTACCACGCACACGCTGCTGCAGACGGAGGGCGGGTTTTTCTACTGGTACTGGAATGGGATTGCGACCGTGCACAGCCGCCCGGTGGCGGTAAGCTGAGCAATTGGTGTGAAGAATCGACAGGGAGCAATGACCATGGACTTGTCCGACCTGAGCATCGGAGTGGGCACCGCCATGCCGGGCGGCTATGTCAAGCCTGCGGACTTCATTGATGCCGTGGACCAGCGGCTGTATGCGGCCAAGAAGAATGGGCGCAACCGGATTGAAGTGGTGTGAGCAAGCGGGAGGCACATGGGCTGCATTCTTTCTTTCAATGGACCTGACGCGGACGTGGCGCAATTGCTTGCGCTGAGTCCTGTGGAGCCCATCAATGCATGGCGGCGGGGTGAGCCTTTGAGTTCCAGGCCGAACAGCAGATTGGCTCGCACCTCGGGGGTGGTTTTGCAGATCAGCGATGCGGAGTTCGAAGAGCTGGAGTTGCAACAGGCGGATGCGATCCGCTTCCTCAATGACCACGACCAGGCGTTGCAGGCCATGCGCACCGTCAAAGGTGTGGAGGTCGCATGCGTGGACTTTGGTATCGCCATGCGCAGCGTCATTGTCCAGTCCGATAGATTCCCCGCCGAGCTGATTGCAGCACTTGCCAAGGTGGGCTGCACCATGGAACTGACGCAATATCCCACGGGGCCCAAGGCCAGGAACCTGCGGCGTTACCGCAAGGCATTCCGGGCATCGGCCCCCTGAGGGATTTCACAGCGCCGGGAGTCGGCGGCCAGTTCAGGCCAGATCGCCGGCGCAAGGCAGGTACAGCCCCTCCGCCGTCGTGATCGACCGCGCCGCGCGCACGGCCCGCGCCGTGGCAATCGCCGTGGCCTCGGCCGCCATGGTCGACAGCACCATCATCCCCGGGTTCTTGCCCGAGACGCCCGTGCCCAGGGTGAAGAGCGTGTCCCCATCGGACATGGTGTGCACCGGGTTGATGCTGCGCGCCAGGCCGTCGTGCGCGGCCACGGCCAGGCGGTGGGCCTGCACCTTGGTGATGGTGGCATCGGTCGCGATCACGCCGATGGTGGTGTTGGTGCCTGCCAGCAGCGGCTTGGGCGCCTCGCCGCGCAGCAGGGCGCGGCGCGTGTCGCGCAGCTGGCGGCCATCGTCGGTGCGGGCGCCGGCGATCACCTGCGCCGTGTCGGGGTCGATCACATCGCCCAGGGCGTTGCATGCGATCAGCGCACCCACGGTGACGCCATCCACGGTGACCGATGCCGTGCCGATGCCGCCCTTCATCGCGTTGTGGATGCCGAAGATCTTGCCCACGGCCGCGCCCGTGCCCGCGCCCACATTGCCCTCGGCCGGGTCGGCGCGCGAGGCGGCCTCGCACGCTGCGTAGCCCGCCGCTGCATCGGGGCGAACGCGCATGTCGCCCACCAGCAGGTCGAACAGCACGGCGCTGGGCACCAGGGGCAGGCGGCCCACCACCACGTCGAAGCCGATGCCGCGCTCTTCCAGCCAGCGCACCGCGCCGCTGGCGGCATCCAGCCCCCACGAGCTGCCGCCCGCCAGCATGATGCCGTGCACCTTTTCCACCAGATTCGATGGGTCGAGCAGGTCCGTCTCGCGCGTGCCGGGCGCGGCGCCGCGCACGTCCACGCCACCGACTGCGCCTTCGCGCGCCAGTATCACGGTGCAGCCCGTGGGCCGGCGCGTGTCGGTGAAGTGGCCGACCTCGATGCCGGGGACACGGGTGATGCTGCCGGCGTCGTGGTTGGCGTGGGTGCCGGAAGAGGTGAAAGTGGTTGTCGTTGGGGTCGTCATGGCCTGTGATTATGGGCGGTGGAAAAGCGCGGTCAGCAGGTCCAGCAGTCGACCTGTTTTCGGCCCCGATGTAACAGTGTGCTTTGAGGTCGTTTAAACGTGACGGGTATCACCTCTCTTGCGACAGCGGAGCACCACAATGGGGCGATAAAACAAGAGAGGAAGGATCACCATGACAACGACACCACCCTGGCGTCAGGCTTTGGCCTGTCTGTTGCCCGCGCTGCTGGCTGGCCTGGGTTCATCGGGCGCCGTGCAGGCGCAGAGCATTGCAACGGGTTCGCGCCACGGGCTTGCACTGCAGGCTGACGGCAGCGTGCTGGCCTGGGGCGACAACCGCCAAGCCCAGCTGGGTTTTGGCAAAACCGTGTATGCCGATGTTGCGCGCGAGATCGGGCTGCCGTCCAGGGCCGTTGCCGTTCGTGCCAGTGCGGCCGGAGCGCTGGTCCTCGATGCCGAAGGCAACGTATGGAGCTGGGGCACCAACCGCAAAGGGCAGTTGGGCGATGGCACGCTCGCGGATCGAAGTACACCCAAGGTGATTTTCAGGGGGGCTACCGCCATCACCAATGGCGATGAATACCTGCCCTCGTTTCTGATCGACAAGGATGGTCAGCCCTGGTGGTGGGGGCCGCTGCCCTCCGGTGTGGACGCCACGGCGCCCGAGCGCGCAGCGCAGGTGCCTGCGCGGCTCACGCAGATTCAGCAGGGCGGTAAAACCACCATTGCGCTGGACGACCAGGGCAAAGTGTGGTCTTGGGGCGAGGGGGTCGCCTGTGCTGGCTCGCCTTCATTCACAGGGCCTGTGGCCATGGCAGATCTGCCCCCGCTCAGGGACATCGTCATCGTCGCCAATCCGTCCAACCGCGCAACACCTCTGTACCAGCAGCCGAGGTTCCCGAGTTCCCTGGTGTATGGCCTGGACCGGGATGGAAAATTTTGGAAATGGGGGACCGAGCCCAACTTTCCCAGCCAGTTGGATGTGCCGCCGCCGCCAAAAACCTTTTGCCCGCCTGTCCAGACATCGAAGGACAGTAGCGGCTTTTCGTACATGCTGCGGATCCATCCGGATCTGGTGCGCGCTGGCGTGGATATCCAGCGCACCATTGCGGGCAGCTGGAGCATGCTGGGGCTGACCTCTGGTGGCGATCTCTGGCAATGGAAAGACGTGATTGAAGGGGAAGCTCCCGGCGTGCGCCTGACTTTGCGACGCGTCGCCACCGATGTGATCGATGCGAGTGGCTATGCCAGCGAGGGGATCTATCTGCGCCCGGGCCTTTTGTACATCACACGCGATGGCAAGCTCTACGGCATGGGCTCCAATACCAGCGGGCATCTGGCCACACCGGCAAGCGAGATCAGTGGCCTGTCCAGTCCGGGGCGCGTGGCCTTGCCTGCGGGCGCCGCGAGCGTGCATGCGCAGCCCACAGGCAGCTATGCGCTGCTCAACGATGGAAGAATTTTTGCCTGGGGCCTGGGCGCTGCCGTGTTCGACCTGGCCAGGTACTTCGACATGGGGCGCTATTCGCAGACGCCCACCCACTTTCCATTGCCTGCACCGGTCGTGAAGCTGGCTGTCGGGTTGGACCAATGGCTTGCGGTGGATGCCTCGGGAAGCGTCTGGAGCTCCAACGGCTGGGGCAGTGAAAGCCGGCCCGGCAATGCCTACCAGGCGGCCATGGTGAGCCGATCCACCGGCATGCCGCTGGCGAGGGATGCCGCAGTAGGCAGCTATGACTACGGTGCAATCCTCGGAGTCGACGGGTCCGTGTGGACCATCGGCAGCGGTGCAGGCATTGCCCGACCCCCACCCGGGATTGGCATGGCGGAGTTCTTTGCCTGGCAGGCGCTTCCGCGCAAGGTGCTGGGCCTGCCACCCTCCATCGTGCAGGTGGCCTCTATCGGAGATGTGAGCGCCAAGGCGTCGTATGCGCTGGACGCCTCGGGCGGAGTGTGGTTCTGGGGTGACCGCACTTTTTATGGAATCGCCGGCCAGGATGGCGCGGCCCTTCCATTCGTCGAGCGCACTGTCAACACCCCCATGCTGCTGCCCCTGGGGCAGAAGGCCACTGCCATCCGCACCCATGACCTGAGCTTCTGCGCGGTCCTGGAAGATGGCTCTGCGCAGTGCTACGGCAAATTCTTCAACGAGCATCTCGGCCAGCAGTTGCGGCTGCATGCGCCGATCAGGGAGCTGTCCATCGGCGCGGATGAGCAGACACTGGGGTTGGCGCGCGGAAAACGCAACGGAACTGTTCATTTCCGCCTTGCCGACGGCACCGTCTGGGCCTGGGGCCAGGGCCGCTACGGGCAACTGGGCGCAGGTATCCATGCCAATACCGCAGAGCCCATTCCCGTCAGCAACGAGGCCGGCACAGGCGACCTGGATCTCGACCCGGCAACACCCAATGTGCCTGCGGCAAGCCGTCCGCCATTCCGTGTCAAGACGCGCCTGGCGGGCAACCTGCGCACGCTGTCGTTCAACGCGGACGTGTTCGGTGCCGGTGATGGTGGTGCGGGCAGCGGCGCCACCAACCTCTACGTCTTTGCCACTGCAGACCTGCGCACCTGGATGCAGCTGGACGAGCAGGGCCAGTGGAGCCTGCTGCGCTCGCCGGTGCCCGCTGCGGCCAGCAACGCGCCGCTTGCCGGGCAAAGCCAGTCGGTGCCGCTGCCCATCCTGCCGCAGTTCGTAGGCACGGGCCTGGCGGGTGTGCGGGTATTCGTGGGGCAGGGGCGCGATGCGCAGGAGATGCTGCAGGCGCAGCGCTTTCGCGAGGTGCTGGAGCTGGCGCCGGAGGAGTGAGTTCTCTGTCGTAAGGCGGTGTGCTCTCAGTTCGCCACCGGCTCGATGCGCGTCACCACATAGGCGCCGGCCTGCTGTTCGGCGCGAAAGCGCACCTTGGCCCCCGCCTTGACCTGCGCGGCCTGGGCCGGGTCGGTGATGCGGAACACCATGGTCATGGGCGGCATGTCCAGGTTGCGGATGGGGCCGTGGCGCAGCGTGACCTTGGCGCTGGCGGCGTCCCAGCGCACGACCTCGCCTTCGCTGAGCTCCGGTGTGGCGGCAGCAGGGGCATTGGTCGCCTGGGCCGCGGCGGGCGCCGCGTGGCTGCCGTGGTCTTCGCCATGGTCATGGTCGTCGCCGGCGAAGGCGGTTGCCGCGCTGAAAAGCAGTGTGGTGGCGAGCAGGGCGATGCGCAGTGGGTGGGTGGTGTGGTGGATCATGTCGATTCCTTCTTGTTGCCTGGGTAGTTCTTGAAAACGCGGGTGCTGCCGTTGCGTGCAACCAGCAGCACGGCATAGCTGTCCTTGCGGCCGCCATAGGCGGGGCCGTCCATGCCGGGTGAGCCGATGGGCATGCCCGGCACAGCCAGGCCCAGCGCATCGGGCTTTTGCCGCAGCAGCGTGCGAACGTCGCTGGCGGGCACATGGCCCTCGACCAGGTAGCCGCCGACCAGGGCCGTGTGGCATGAGCCCAGTTTTTGCGGCAGGCCCAGGCGGGCGCGCACGGCGTTGTTGCCGGTGTCGTGCACCTTCACCGCAAAGCCGTTGGCCTGCATGTGGTCCACCCAGTCCTGGCAGCAGCCGCAGTTCGGGTCTTTCCAGACTTCCACTGGGGTGGGTGCTGCAGCATTCACAGCAAAAGGCAGGGCACCTGCGGCCAGCAGGGGCAGGGTGGCGGTCAGCCAGGCGCGGCGGGTGCGGGGGGTGGTTGGTACGTTTGTCATGGGATGGGCTTTCTTGTCGGGAGTCAGCCCTTGCGGGGCAGCACATTGATGGTGCCGACCATGCCGGCCTGGTAGTGGCCGGGGATCAGGCAGGCGAAGTCGAAGCGGCCCGCACGGTTGAACTGCCAGACGATCTGGCCGCGCTTGCCGGCGGCCACATGGGCCATGTAGGGCTCGTCGTGTTCCATGCCGGGGTGCTTTGCCATCATCTCGGCGTGCTGCGCCAGCGTGGCCTGGGTGCCGAGCACGATCTCGTGCAGCAGCTGGCCCTGGTTGTGCACCACCAGGCGCACGGTCTCGCCTTCGCGCACCTCGATGTGGGCGGGCGCAAAGCGCATGTCGTCGCCCATGCGCAGCGTGATGGTGCGCTGCACGGCCTTGGCACTGCCGGCAATGCCCCAGTCCTGCTGCTCGGCGGGCAGGGCGGCCTTGGGCACTGGCGCGTGGGGCGCATTGCCGTGGGCCCAGGCGGCGCCGGTGCCGGCCAGCAGGGCGGCGGTGGCGACGAGGTGCAGGGCAAGGCGGTTCAATGGTCGGATGGTGTTCATGGTGTGTCCTTGGGTGGGGTCAATGCTGGTGGGGGCCGCCGGTCGCAGCGGGCTTGCGTGCGCTGGCGGCCCCGGGCGCGGTGCCCGGTGGGGTGGTGCGCGGCGGGGCGGGCGTGGCAGCGGGTGTGCCCTGCCATTCATAGGCCTGGGTGCCGGGCGGCTGGGCGTAGTGGCCGGGGTCGCGGTAGTCGCCCGCGGCCTGGTTGGCACGCACTTTGAAGGTGGTGAACATGCCGCCCATCTCCAGAGGGCCGTAGGGGCCGGTACCGGTCATCATGGGGAAGGTGTTGTCGGGCAGCGGCATCTCCATGGCGCCCATGTCGGCCATGCCGCGCTCGCCCATCACCATGTAGTCGGGCACGATCTTCTGGATCTTGCCGACCAGGCCCTTGTGGTCCACGCCGATCATGGTGGGCACGTCGTGCCCCATGGCGCCCATGGTGTGGTGGCTCTTGTGGCAGTGAAAGGCCCAGTCCCCGGGCTCGTCGGCGATGAACTCCACCTGGCGCATCTGGCCCACGGCCACGTCGGTGGTCACCTCGGGCCAGCGCGCGCCCTTGGGCACGGGGCCGCCGTCGGTGCCGGTCACCTCGAACTCGTGGCCGTGGATGTGGATGGGGTGGTTGGTCATGGTGAGATTGCCCACGCGGATGCGCACGCGCTCGCCCTGGCGCGCCACCAGCGGGCTGATGGCCGGGAAGACCCGGCTGTTCCAGCACCAGATGTTGTGGTCCAGCATGGTGTTGACCTTGGGCGTGCGCGCGCCGGGCTCCACGTCGAAGGCGTTGAGCAAAAAGGCGTAGTCGCGCTGCACCGTGGCGATGTGCGGGTGCGCGGCCTTGGGGTGGGTGATCCACAGACCCATCATGCCCATGGCCATCTGCACCATTTCGTCTGCATGCGGGTGGTACATGAAGGTGCCGGGGCGCCGTGCCACGAACTCGTAGACGAAGGTCTTGCCCGGCTGGATGGCCGGCTGGTTCAACCCGGCGATGCCGTCCATGCCATTGGGCAGGCGCTGCCCGTGCCAGTGCACGGAGGTGTGCTCGGGCAGGCGGTTGGTGACGAAGATGCGCACGCGGTCGCCCTCGACCACCTCGATGGTGGGGCCGGGGCTTTGCCCGTTGTAGCCCCACATGTTGACCACAAAGCCCGGCGCGACCTCGCGCACCACGGGCTCGGCCACCAGGTGGAACTCCTTGACCCCGGCGTTCATGCGCCAGGGCGCGGTCCAGCCGTTCAGTGTGACCACGGGGTTGTAGGGCCTGCCGGTGGGCGGGTGCAGCGGCGGCGCGGTGTCGGCGCTGGCCTGCAGGGCGGGCTCGGGCAGCGCAGCCAGGGCCACGCGGCTGACGGCGGCGGTGGCCACGGCCGTGGCGGCGCCTGCCGTGAAGAAATGGCGTCTTTGCATGTCAGTGGCCTTGTGGGGTGGATGCGGCGGTGGCGCCGGAGGCGAGGCCCTGCAGGGCGCCCGGTGAGGTGCCCGTGAGGGCCAGTTGCAGATCGGTCTCGGCCAGCCAGAAGTCGCGCTGCGCCTCGATGGCGCCGGCCACCGATTGCGTGCTGGCGCGCGCCTCGGCCAGCAGCTCCCACACGCTGGCGAGCATGCCGTTGTAGCGCAGCGTGGTTTCGCCCGCGATGAGCTGGCGCAGCGGCACCACCTCATCGCGCTGCTGGCGTGCCAGGTCAAGCGCCGTGCGGTAGGTGAGCCAGGCGCTGCGCACCTCGCTGCGGGCGCGCACGGCGGTGTCCTGCAGCGTGGCGGCGCTCTGCTCCACGCGCGCCTGGGCACGGGTGCGCGCGGCGCCGCCCCAGTCGAACAGGGGCAGCGGCACATCCAGCTCCCAGCCGCGCGTGGTCTCGCGGTGGCTGCTCTCGCGCTCGGTCGTGGTGTTGCGGCTGTAGGCCAGGCCCAGGTCGCCGAACACGGCGCCGGCGCGGGCCCAGCCCTGCTGGCGTGCCTCGGTGTCGAGCTGGCGGCGCGCGGCCTGCACGTCCAGGCGCTCGCGCAGCGCGGTGGCCTCGATCCCATCGGCAGGCAGCGCCGTGGCGGGCAGGGACGGCAACTGTTCGGCGAGGGTGTAGCCCGTCTGCGCCCCCCACAGGCCCATGCTGCGGCTGAGCTGCTCGCGCGCGGTGGCGGCAGCCAGGCGGGCGCGGGCACGCTGGGCATTCGCTTCCTGCAGCACGGCCTGTTCGCGCGCATGCTGCAGGCGGTTGAAGTTGCCCACGCGGGCCATGCGCCGGGCCAGTTCGGCACCGGCCTCGGCGGCTTCGACCATGCGCTCGTGCGTGGCGGCCACCTGCTCGGCCGCCACGGCGCGCAGCCAGGCGCGGCGCGTGTCGGCGGCCAGGGCCACCACCTCCTGCGCGGCCTGCAGCGTGGCCACCTGCATGCGCTCGGCCTGGCGCTCCATGCGCCAGGGCAAGGTGACCAGGTCCAGCAGGCTGAAGGCCAGCGTGCGCTCGATCTCGCGCTCATGGCTGTTGGCCAGCCGCGCGATCGAGAACTGCGGGTTGGGCAGGGTGATGGCCTGCACGCGCTCGGCGTCGGCCACGCCCAGCGCGGCCAAGCGGGCCTGCAGGCCGGGGTTGTGCAGCAGGGCGATGCGCACGGCCGCGTCCTGCGTGAGCGGCTGGGCTAGCCAGCCGTCGATGGCCTGGCGTGCCTTGTCGCGCGCGGCCGGGTCGGCGGCGGGCAGGGTGGCATCGGCGATGCCGGTGCGGCCCTGGGTAAGGGCCTGCACGTCGCCGCGCAGGCCATCGGGCGACACGCTGGCGCAGCCGGTGAGCCAGGCGGCCAGGGCCAGGGCAGACCAGCGCGGGAGCGTGCGTGCGGTCGCGCTCATGGCTGGTGGCCCTGGTGGTGGGCCGCCGGGGCCGCGCCCCGGCCGGCCTCCCAGCGCACGATGTCGGCGTGGCCGCGCGGGAAGGCGGCCACGGCCCGGTGGGCCGCACGCCAGTCGGCCAAGGGGGCATCAACGCCGGGCTGCGGCTGCATGGGGGTGTAGGCCAGCGGAGCGTGGGGGGCCTGTGGCACTGCCGCGGGGGCCGGGTCGACCGCAGCAGGCGGCTGTGCCCCTGCCATGGCGGGCAGCAACAAGGCCAGCCACCCCAAAGGGCGCAGCAAGGGCCAGCGAAGAACGGGTAAGAGGTCGCGCATGGTGCGGTCTCCAGAAGAAACGGGAAGGGAACGGCGCCGTGGCCTGCGGTGTGCGCGCGGTATCGGATATCGGGATACCGGGGCTGTTTGAGCGTGCAGGGGCGGGCGGGCTCGGGGCGGGCGCAGTTCAGGCAGGGGGGCGAAGTGCAAGCCCATGCGCCAGGACAACGGCGCGCAAGGGGCGCCGCTGTGGTGGGCAGTGGTTTGCCAGGCGCTCCCGCACGGGCCGGAACAGGCCCTGGGGGGGCAGCCTCAGGCTATGGGCGGCTTGATGGCCAGCGCGGCGGTGGCGCTGTCAAACGGGGTGGCGGCCGCAGGGGCGGCGCCGGCAGCCAGAGGCAGGGGCGCCGCCGGCATGGCCGGTGGCTCCATCAGGGCCGTGTGGCAGATCTCGCAGGCCGTGCAGTTGGCGTGCTGGCTGTGCGTGGCGCAGCCAGTGCTGGTGGGCGCGCTGCCGTCGCAGGCCAGCGCACCCGCATCGGTGCCGCCATGCCCGCCACCATGCGTGCTGCCATGGTCTGCGGTGTGGGCTGCATCGGTTGCGGATGCGTGGCCGTGCTGGCCATGGTGGTCTGCAACCGCAGCCGGCGCTATCGCCGCCGGCCCATGCTGCATGGGCAGCATCCCTGCGGCCATGGCGGTGCCCACCAGGCCCCGAAAGACCAGCACCACCATCAGCAGATAGAACAGGGGGCCGCGACGCATAGGACAATGATAAGACCTTTGGCTGAGGAGTTCCGCAGGCGCCCGCTTGTCGCATGGTTTACCCGCAAGCTCGCCGCGCACACCGCGCCAGCGGTTACGATGTATCCAGATGTTTTTGCGGCCGCCGCTGGCTGGCCGCCTGCCCATCCTTCCTCTTTCGCGAAAGGCCCCATGCGTGCTTTGCCGCCGTTGGCTACGGGCTCCCTGTCCGCCAGGATACGGCTGCTGATCCTGGTGGCCACGCTGCCCGCCCTGGTGCTGGTGGCCTACCAGGCAAAGGCCAACCGCGAGGAGTCGGTGGCCGCGGCGCGCGAAAATGCGTTGCTGATCACCCGCACCCTGGCCTACAGCCAGCAGAGCCTGATCGACACCACGCGCACCTTTTTGCAGCAACTGGCCACGACCCGCCGGGCGCAGCAGCTCGATGCCCCCGATTGCTCGCACTACTTGGCGGAGGTGCTGGCGCTCAACGCCACCTATATCAACATCGGCCTGCCCCGCGCCGATGGCGATCTGCGCTGCAGCGCCGTGCCGCCCAGGGCGCCGGTGAACCTGACCGACCAGCCCTACTTCCTGCGGGCCATCGTGGCGCGCGAGTTTTCGGTAGGCAGCTTCCAGGTGGACGCGGCGGTCGGCCTGGCCAGCGTGAGCTTTGCGCAGCCGCTGATCGACCCCGAGACCCGCGCCGTGTTGGGCGCTGCGGTGGCCGTGGTGTCGCTCGACTGGTGGAGCCGCCGCCTGCACGAACTGGGCCTGCCCCAGGGGGCCGTGGCCCGCGTGCTCGGCCCCGATGGCCGGGTGATCGCGCGCTTTCCGCCCGATGCGCAGGAACTTGGCACCCAGCCCGACCTGCCCCAGCCGGGCGCTGGCGCACAGGCCCTGCGCGGCGGTGCCAGCCTGCTGGAGACCGAAAACGGTGCCCGCTACATCGAGGTGGCGCGGCCCCTGCTCGAATCCCAGGGCAGACCGGTGGCCAGCATGCGCCTGTCGGTGCCGCTCGATGCGCTGTATGCCCAGGTCGCGCGTCAGATGTGGCGCGACATCGGCTTTTTGCTGCTGGGCCTGCTGGCCTCGTTCGTGCTGGCGCATGAAGGGGTGCGCCGCGGCGTGGGCAAGCCGCTGGCACGGCTGCTGCGGGCCACCGACCAGCTCGCCCAGGGCCAGCAGGTGGCTGCGGTGCCCGAGACGGGCTTTCGCGAACTGGCCCAGTTGGCGCAGCGCTTCAACCACATGGCCCAGGCCCGCCAGCAGGCCGAGGGCGAACTGCGCCAGAGCGAGGAGAACCTGGCCATCACCCTGGACTCCATCGGCGACGCAGTGGTGGCCACCGACGCCGCGGGGCAGGTGGTGCGCATGAACGGCGTGGCCGAGCAGATGACCGGCTGGCCCCTGCGCGAGGCGCGGGGGCGGCCGCTGGCGGACGTGTTTCGCATCGTCAATGCGCGCACCCGCGAGCCATCGAAGGACCCGGTGCAACTGGTCATGGGCAGCGGCCAGGTGGTGGAGCTGTCCAACCACACCACGCTGATCGCCCGGGGCGGCACCGAGTACCAGATCGCCGACAGCGCGGCCCCGATCCGCAATGCCGCAGGCGAGATCACCGGGGTGGTGCTGGTGTTCAGCGACGTCACCGAATCGTACAGCGTGCGACGCCAGCTGGAAGACAACGAGGCGCGGTTTCGCACGCTCACCATGCTGTCCTCGGACTGGTACTGGGAGCAGGACGCGCAACTGCGTTTCGTGACCCTGGAGGGCGAGGCCGCCAGGCGCACGCTGCCGGGCCCCCAGTGGCATGTGGGCAAGACCCGCCACGAGGTGGCTACCGACGACGGCGGCGGGGTCGCTGCGTCGGATGGCATTGCGGTGGACTGGGAGCAGCACGAACTGACCCTGCGCGAGCACCGCGAGTTCCGCGATTTCGAGTACCCGCGCCGCTCCACGGGCGGTGCGGTGGAGTGGGTCTCGGTGAGCGGCACGCCGATGTTCGATGCGGACGGCAATTTCCTGGGCTACCGGGGCATCGGCAACAACATCACCGAGCGCAAGAATGCCGAGCGAGAGTTGCGCATTGCCGCCATCGCCTTCGAGTCGCAAGAGGGAATGCTGGTCACCGATGCCGACACCGTGATCCTGCGCACCAACCGCGCCTTTACCAAGATCACCGGCTACGACAGTGCCGATGCCGTGGGCCGGCGCGCCAGCTTTCTCGCGTCGGGTCAGCACGACGAGGCCTTTTTTGCCGGCCTGCGCCGGACCCTGGACAGCGTGGGCGAGTGGAGCGGCGAGATCTGGAACCGCTGCAAGGACGGGCAGGTGAACCTGCACCAGATGGGCATCACGGCGGTCAAGGACGCCCAGGGGCGGCTCACGCACTACGTGGCCTCGCTGAGCGACATCACGCAGAAGGCGGCCGCCGCCAAGGAGATCGAGCACCTGGCCTTCTACGACCCGCTCACCCTGCTGCCCAACCGGCGCCTGATGATGGACCGGCTGCAGCAGGCCTTTGCCAGCAGCGCCCGCTCGGGCCAGTACGGTGCGCTGCTGTGCCTGGACCTGGACCACTTCAAGAACCTCAACGACACCCTGGGCCACGACATGGGCGACGTGCTGCTGCAGCAGGTGGCCCAGCGCCTCAAAGCCTGCGTGCGCGAGGGCGACACCGTGGCGCGCCTGGGCGGCGACGAGTTCCTTCTGCTGCTCAAGGGCATGAGCAGCGAGCCCACCGAGGCGGCAGAGCACACCCAGACGGTGGGCACCAAGGTGCTCGCCGCGCTGAACCAGCCCTACCAGCTGGCCCTGCACCACGTGCACAGCACGCCCAGCATCGGCGCCGTGCTGTTCAGCGGGCAGAGCCAGTCGGTGGACGAGCTCATGAAGCGCGCCGACCTGGCCATGTACGCCGCCAAGACGGCAGGGCGCAACGCCGTGCGCTTTTTCGACCCGCGCATGCAGGCCGCAGTCACCGCCCGCGCCGCGATGGAGAACGACCTGCGCGCCGCCCTGGCCGAAGAGCAGTTTCGCCTGTACTACCAGGTGCAGGTGGGGCAGGGCGAGCGGGCCATCGGTGCCGAGGTGCTGATCCGCTGGCAGCACCCCGAGCGTGGCCTGGTCATGCCCGGCGAGTTCATTCCCCTTGCCGAAGAGACCGGGCAGATCCTGGCCATCGGCCTGTGGGTGCTGCGCACCGCCTGCCTGCAGCTGCGCCAGTGGCAGGACGACCCCGCCCGCAGCCGCCTGCAACTGGCCGTGAACGTGAGCGCGCGCCAGTTCCGCCAGGGCGACTTCGTGGACCAGGTGTTTGCCGTGCTCAGCGAAACCGGCGCCCGCGCCGACCGCCTCAAGCTGGAGCTGACAGAGAGCATGGCGCTGGACAACGTGCAGCACACCATTGCCCGCATGAACGCGCTGCGTGCACTGGGCGTGGGCTTTTCGATGGACGACTTCGGCACCGGGCAGTCCTCGCTGTCTTACCTCACGCGGCTGCCGCTCGATCAGCTCAAGATCGACCAGAGTTTTGTGCGCAACATCGGCATCCAGCATACCGACGCGCTCATCGTGCAGACCATCATCGGCATGGCGCAGAGCCTGGGCATCGACGTCATCGCCGAGGGCGTGGAGACCACTGCCCAGCGCGAGTTCCTGGCGCAGCACGGCTGCAACCTGTGGCAGGGTTATCTGTTCAGCCGGCCAGTGCCGCTGGAGAACTTCGAGCAGTTGATGGCGCAGCGGTATGCCGGGAGTGCGTAACAGTCCCGGCCCTTGAAGCAGTCAGTACGCCCCACCCACGCCCGCAGCCGCTTGGCAGCGTCGCCCTTTGGGGGGCGGCACGAGGCGCTCAGGGAGTAATCACGGTGCTGGCGGATACGGCGGCACATGCCCGCCTTGCGCCAGCGCGCTGGCCACGGCGAACATCAGCTCCAGGTTGATCTGCTCGGGGTCACGCGGCACCACATCGTAGTGGCACAGGGTGCCCAGCAGCGTGCCGCCGGAGTCCATGACCGGTACGCCGCAGTAGGTGGGGACCGCCTCGCGGGCGGGGTGGCCTTCGGTGCGCGGGTCCAGCAGGGCGTGGGCGGTCTTGAACACGCCCTTGCTGTCGCGCACATAGCAGCAGTAGGTGGCGGTTTCCGCCACGGCCTGCGCGCGCAGGGTGTCCGGGTTTTCCTTGTCGAAATGCACGGCCGCATCGGCCTTGCCATCCTGAAAGCGCCAGATGCCGATGAAACGGTAGTCCGTGAGGCCTGCCAGGTAGGCCAGGGCATCGCGCACGCCGCTGGTGGCCAGAACGGCCTGGAACTGCTCGAAATCACGGACGGTGTGGGCTGGCGCCATGGGCACTCCAATGCGGGGACAGTGCATTGTAGGCAGGTGGGAAAACATCCTGTTTCATTTGTGCCCTCGGGCTTTGCAGGGCTTTGAATGCAACGCTTGTTCCGACAGGGGTGTGCCCGGTGGGGCATGGCACGGAAAATGCTGATACTCTGAAGGCCTTACGCACCCCGACACCCATGCACCAACCCCAGCCTGCAGTCTCCCACCCGCCCAGGCCCGCCAACAAGGGCGGTGCGTGCATCGGCCGCGCGCCCTTGCCGTGACGATTTCGCTCAAGTCCCACTTCCAGCCGATCTTCAGCCTGGCCCATCGCCGCGTGGTCGGCTACGAGGCCCTGCTCCGGGGTACCACGCCCAACGGCACGCCCGTGCCGCCGCCCGAACTCTTCGCCCGCTGCCAGTCGGTCGAAGAGCAGACCGCGCTCGATGTGGCCGCCTGCGAGCTGCACGCCAGCAGCTTTGCGCGCTTTCCCAGGCAGGCGCACTGGCTGTTTTTGAACGTGGATGCCTCCATCTTCTCCAGCGGCAACGCCATGTCTGCCTCGCAGCGCCTGCTGCAGGTCTGCCGCCAGTCGGGCCTGGCGCCCCACCAGATCGTCGTCGAGATTCTGGAGACCGCGATCGATGACCACGTCGATCTCGAAGCGCAGGTGCGGGAGCTCAAGGCCCAGGGCTTTCTGCTGGCGCTGGACGACTTCGGCGCCGGCCACTCCAACTTCGACCGGGTGTTCACCCTGGCGCCCACGCTCGTCAAGCTCGACCGCAGCGTGGTCGTCAAGGCGGCGCAGAGCCAGACCGTGCGGCGCGTGACCACCCAGATGGTCTCGCTGCTGCACGAGTGCGGCGCGCTGGTCCTCATGGAAGGCATAGAGCGGCGTGAGGAAGCCGTCATCGCGCTCGACTCCGACACCGACTTCGTGCAGGGCTACTTCTTCGGCCGGCCCGCCGCGCAATTGCTGCCGCCTGACCATACCTGCGCAGAGATCGAAGAAACCTGGGCCCTGTGCGGCGACCGCTGGCACGATCAGCGCCGCGAGTACCGCGACCGCCTGCAGCCCTATGTACAGACCATGGTGCACGCCTGCGCCGGCATGCAGGCCGGCGCCTCCCTGGCCGAGGCCTGCGCCGCCTTTCTCGGGCTGCCCAATGCCGATGTCTGCTACCTGCTGGACGCCAGCGGCCACCAGGTGGGTACCAACCTGTTCTCCGGGGGGCATGGGCCGGTGCTGGCCGAGCGCGACGCCTTCGCCCCGCTGCGCGACACCACGGGCGCCCGCTGGTCGCGCCGGCCGTACTTTCGCCGCGCCCTGGGCGACGTCGGCGTGGTGCAGGTCACGCGCCCCTACCGCACCATGCAGAGCCTGAGCATGTGCATCACGCTGTCCGTAGGCTTCGAGCAGCACGGCCAGCGCCTGATCATCTGCGGCGACATGGAGTGGACGCCCCTGGACGTGCGGCCGGATTTTTCGGATACGGTGTCCTGACCCCCAGCGGGGCTACCGCCGCTGTCACCACCCATTTTGGCGCTGGCCTTCGGCCCGTCTTCAAGGTACAAGCTCCAGTCCATCCGTTTGCACTGGAGACCTATGCGACTTCGCAACGCCCTGGCCATGCTGGCCCTGATCCTTCTCACCGCACTGCAGTCCGTTCATGCGCAAAAGACCAGCCCTTACGAATACGACGAGATGCGCGACAGGATCAAGCGCTTCGGCACGGGCAATGCACCGATATATGTGTGGGTCCTTACGGGGTTCGATGCGCTCACCATGCCGGCAGACCGCCGGGCGGTGGAGCTGCAGGCGCGCATCCAGCAGGTGGTGACCGAATTGGGCAGCGAGGTGCTGCCGGGCGGGCGCAGGGTCAACCCGCTGGGCGGCGTCATCTTGTGGGTGACCGAGCCGGGCCTGGAGATACTGCAGGCTAGCAGTACCGCGCGCAGGGTGGCCATTGGCCGTGAGTGGTGGTACGACACCTTCCTGTCCAGGGAAAACGGCCTGGACGAGATCGAGCGCCGCCTGCGCCAGAGCGCCAACGGCAAGGTGGATGTGGAAATCACCGTCGATGTGCCCGGTACCGAGTTTGACATCGACCGCCACACCGGCGAAGCCAGCCAACTGATCCAGACCCCGGAGCAACAGCGCACAGCCGTGCAGTCCGCACTGGCCTTGCTGACCGTGCTGGGCGTGCCCATGTACCCCCCGCCCGCCACCACGGCGAGCGGCGCCATCACCGTGCTGGACATTTCGGGGGTGGAGCGCAATGGCACCATGCTGCTGCGGGCCAACGAACAAGGGCTGGCAGAACTGGCCGGGGAGCAGCGGGGCATCATCGCCATGAGGCCCGTGGGCTACCTGCCCATGCGCCCTGCCAACATCAGCGCGCAGCCCTACGGCAACCCACAGGGTGCGGGGCAGACACGCGTGTCTCTCTCGCTCAAACGCGCCTACATGACCAGCACCCCTGCCAGTGTGGCGCCGTACCGCAGGTCCAACCAACGCCTTTTGGACAGCGTGCTCGATCCCTACACCGTCATCGGAACACCGCAGTGGGGCTCGGATTTCAGCTATATCCAACCGGTGCTGTCCGATGCCGACGTGGAGCGCCTGCTGCGCAGCGGCGACCAGCGCCTGCAGGCGATCAGCATTGAAAAGCCCACCAATCGGACCGGACCAGCGCCCTGAGCGCATGCCTGCATGCGCAGGTTTCGAGCCCGTGTCGGCGTGAAGGTGCTCACGTCCCCATGTACCGCCCCGGCCGGTGGTTCATGGCCAGCACCAGGTTCAGCGCCACCGCGCCCGCAATCGACCACAGCACGCGCAGCGGTTCCACCGTGAACAGTGCCAGCAGCACAATGCAGCAATCCACCGCCATCTGGACCTTGCCCGCGCGCCAGCCATAGCGGTCCTGCAGGTACAGCGCGGCAATCCCCACGCCGCCCAGGCTGCAGCGGTGCCTGAAGAGCACCAAAAACCCCGTGCCCGTGATGGTGCCGCCCGCAATCGCCGCATACAGCGGCTGCAACTGCGCGAACTGCAACAACTGCGACTGCAGCTCCGTCATCGCTGAGAGCAGCAGCACCGCGATGAAGGTCTTCACCGTGAACGCCCGCCCCAGCTTGCGCAGCGCCAGCCAGTAGAACGGCAGGTTGATCACGAAGAACAGCTTGCCAAAGCCAATGCCCGTGGCGTAGTGCGCTAGAAAAGCCAGCCCCGCCGTGCCGCCCGTGAGCAGCCCGGCACTGGTGAAGAAGGCCACGCCCACCGAGATCAGGAGTACGCCGGTGAAGATGGCGACGGCGTCTTCGGTGGGGGTGTGGGGGGCGGAAGGAGGCTGGGACTGGGAGGGCGCTGCAGGTGGCTGGAGTGGTGAAGTCGATGCTGCTGGATCGGAGCTGGTCATGGAGGATGCGGGGGGCGCGACGAATCGCTGAAAGGGGCGTGGATTGCAACATGCAATCCGCTTGCATGGCTTGCCCTGCATCAACTGCACGGGGCTGGTATGAAATTGCTTACTCACCGCCCATTGCCGCGTATTGAAAAATCCGATGAGGAATTAACCCTTGGCGTCGGTAGAAAGGGTGAGATCTGCCCTTGGGGTGAAAATTGCTTGTTTTTCTAAGCTATAGAATATTTGGTGAGGACTCAGTTTTTGACCGATTGATTGCAGTATGGATGAGTGAGTTGGAGGTTTTTCGCGATTGCAGGTCCTCCTTCTTCCTTGCGCTTTATATGGTCGTAAGAAACCGACTTGTCCGTATCGAGGTATCCATTGCAAATAGGGCACTTCAAGGCAGAAGCAAGCGCGTTTTGAATGAAGACTTGACTCTTCGAATCATCTGAAAATTTGCTAGGAGAGGCGTCAGCGCTACCTGTGATAATTTTACCATCCAGCCCTGCGAATTTCACTAAATCGCTTTCACCAATACTCGTTCCGGCGTAAAGAGCCTTGATAACTTCGTCTAGGACTGCAGCATAGCGGTCAATGCGCGACTTGCTGCTAATTTTTTGCAGGATGGTAGCGATTAGTTCTTTGTGATCGATCAGAACGGCCTCCAGTTGCGCACGCACTTTGGTGAATCGCATGAAAAATCCGCTATCATTGTTGGCAATTTTCTTTGCTACTAGAGTAACTGTACCCATGAACATTGGCTCAGAGTGGCGACCCGTCGGCCCGTAGTAGTAGACAGCTGGATGTAGTCCAAGACTCCCCTTGTCGTTGCCGGTCAATCTTTTAATTAAGTTGAGTGTCTTATTCAAAGCCTGAACCGTAGCTAAGCCGTCTGGGTCATCGCTCTGATCACTTATCTCTATGGGCTCCCCCTGCTGGTTACGGACAGCGATTAGTATCACGTCAAGCAAAACCTGTAGCGCCGAACGCACTCCTTTGGGACCCCCAAGCGGTAATTCAAGTGTTTTGACTGGCAGTCGAAGTTCAGGATCGAAGAGCGCGACATGGATATTCTTTGCCGCGTGCTCGATTTTGTCAGCGACGTCTTGCTCAAAGGCCGACCAGTACCTGTGTCCCTTGCCTGCGCGAATAATGGCTCGTGCAGCAATTGGCGCGGGCTTTCGACGGTTGCTCAATAAGAGCTCTTCCAGAGTATCAAGCGGTGTGCCCTTTGTATTGATTTTAAAAAAAGAGTTCTCCGCCTTGTCAGCGTCACCGCGCACCCATTGGATAGGGATGCCGCGCGAGACGGCTGTAAGCAGTTTGCTACGTTCCTCGGGCGCGAGTTGAGGGTCGTTGCTTCGTGCTACATAATGCTGCCATTTGCCTACTCGTTCGGCTACTAAATCGCGAGTGCGTGCTGCAGATTTCTTTTGATCTGCAGATATTTCATAGCCAAAAAATTTTTGCGATATTGAGCCGTCTCCATAGTCGTCCTCCACCCAAGCCCGAATAACGCTCAGTCGGTGACCGCCGTCGATCACAAAGAGATAGGTCGGTGATTGCCACAAAATTACGGACGGTATAAGGTCGCCGTTAACAAAGCATTCGAGAAGGGAAACAACTTGCTCCGGAACCCAATGATTTGTCTCTCTCTGAAAGTCTGGCTTTCGCAAGCTTGGACCAATTAGACCGCCTTGGGTGAAGTCTCGCAGTGATATCGTGTTAACCGTTTCAAATGTGGTCACTTCGTTCGTTGCTGCAAAATCTTCGCGCATGATTAGTGCGTCTAAGTTCACCAAATTTGCACGTGTTGCCATCGTCGTCCTTAAAATTTCATGCCATTTTTGTGAAGCCAGACCTTGCGACAGCCCGGCCGCGAACTCTAAAGATCAGTTTTTCCGTCGTTGATCAAGCATAAAAAGCTTCCCCTGACCAGTCCGCTGGATTTGGGAGCTTGAGTAAAACTTGATGCCAGCTTGCCGCAATGGTATCGGAGCTTGATGAGCGCGCAAGCTATTTGCGGCATACGGCAGGCTCGCACGGGTGATGCCTCATGGCGGTGGCGGGTCCTTTCTGCCCACCACCTGCGCAATATGCTCCACAAACAACCGCACCGCCTCCGCCGTGTTGTCCTTCGCCCAGACCACCCCCACCGGCCCGAAGCGGATCGTGCGGTCCAGCGGCAGGATGCGCATGTTGCCCAGGGCCACCTGGTACTGGGCCATGGCCTCGGAGCACACGCCGATGTAGTCGCCCTGGTGCACCAGGGCCTGCAGGGTGGTGATGGCGGCGGTTTCCACCTTGGGCAGCAGCCAGGTGGCGCCGGCGTCGAGCAGGGCGGCATCGAGCTGCGAGCGGGTGAGCGTGCCCTTGGGCGGCATGATCCAGTTATCGTGGACCAGGTCGATCAGGCGGATGGGGGCCTTGGCGTCCCAATGGCGGCTGGCGCGGCCCACCACCAGGCAGACGTTGTCGTCGAACAGCTCGCGGTGTTCCAGCCCATCCTTGTAGGCGCGTGAATCCAGGGAACACACCGCTACGTCCAGCTGCTTGTTGTCGATGCCTTCAAGCAACTGGGTCAGCGGGCTTTCGGACACGGTGACCGAGATGTAGGGGTACAGGGCCTGGAACTCCACCAGCGCCTGCGGTATGCCGCGCGCCACGCCGGCCCATACGCTGCCGATGTGCAGGCGCGCGGTGCGCCCCTCGGCCAGGGCGCCCAGCTCGGCCTGGGTGCGCGAGATGTCGCCCAGCACGCTGATGGCCAGGCGCTTCATGATGATGCCGGCAGGCGTGAGCTGGATGCGCCGCCCGCGCGTGACCAGTTGCGTGCCCACCAGTTCCTCCAGGTCGGCCAGCCAGTGCGACATGGCCGACTGCGTCATGTGCATGCGGGCGGCGGCCTCGGTCAGGGTGCCGGCCTCGTCCAGCACCATGAAGGATTCCAGATGCTTCACCTTGAGCCGGCGGGCCCATGCCACTTGGTCGTACGTCGTCATGAGTGAATACTAATGGATCCATCGCGCGAATTCACTGGTCCACGGGGCGCCCGCGCCGAATAATTGCCGGCATGCCTGCAGCGCTTTCTTTCATGCTGCTGCCAGCTTCAAGCCGCCCACCTCCCGGAGATCTGCCGATATGAAGAAACCTTTCTGCTTTGCTGCTGCCGCCAAGGCCGTGGCGCTCGCCCTGTCGCTGGCCGCTCTGCCTGCCGCCCAGGCGCAGGACGCAGCCAACTACCCCAGCCGCCCGATCCGCCTGGTGGTCTCGCAGCAGGCGGGTGGCAGCTCTGACACCGTGGCGCGCCTGTGGGCCGAGCATGCGGGCAAGGCCATCAATGCCACCATCACGGTGGAGAACAAGCCCGGCGCGGGCGGCATCATTGCTGCGCAGCAGGTGCTGGGCCAGCCGGCCGATGGCTACACGCTGATGTTCGGCGGCGTCTCGCAGATGGTGCTCAACAAGTTCGTCTACAAGCCGCTGCCCTACGATCCAGAAAAGGACTTCGTCGGCGTGGGCATGCTCAGCACCGTACCCTTCATCCTGGTGGCCAACCCGGCCACGGGCTTCAAGTCGCTCGACGATCTGGTGAAGTACGCCAAGGCGAATCCTGACAAGCTCAACTTCTCCTCCTCGGGCCTGGGCAATTCGACCCAGCTGGCGGTGGAGCTGCTGCAAAAGAAGCTGGGCATCAGCATGACCCATGTGCCCTTCAAGGGCGAGCCCGATGGACTGATGGCCACCATCGGCGGGCAGACGCAGGTGATGGCGCCGGTGGGCGGCTCGGCGCTGCCGCACATCAAGAACGGCAAGATCGTGCCCCTCGTGGTGCTGGCCCCCTCGCGCCTGCCCGAGCTGCCCGACGTGCCGGCCGCCAACGAGCTGGGCGTGAAGGACTTCGACACCATGGGCTGGAGCGGCATCGTCGCCAAGGCCGGCACGCCCGCCGCCATCATCGCCAAGCTGCACGAGGGCACGCGCGCCTTCCACGCCAGCGCCGAGGTACAGGCCAAGCTCAAGGGCATGAACGCCATCTCCATGGCCGGCCCTGCCAGCCAGTTGATGGACGTGGCGCGCCGCGACACCAAGGCCTGGGGCCCGACGCTCGAAGCCCTGAACCTCAATCCCAAGTAAATCCGGTCTGTCTCCGCGGCGGTCGCCCTGCGTGGCGGCCGCTGCGCAGCCGCTGTCGTCTCCCTCATTCTTTTCCGAGTCTCCTGATGAAAAAACAAGCAATGGTGTCCTGCCCGCAGCCCGAGGCGGCGGAGTCCGGCATCGAGATCCTGCGCGCGGGTGGTAACGCGGTGGACGCTGCCGTGGCCATCGCGCTGTCGCAGACGGTGGTGGACCCGCTGATGTGCGGCATCGCGGGCTTTGGCACGGCGGCGGTGTTCCTGCCGGACAAGGCGGGTAAGGAGGCGCATGAGTACTTCGACTTCCATGCGCCCGCGCCGCTGGCCGCGCGCGAGGACATGTGGGCGGATCTGCTCGAAGGCGAAACCAAGGACGGCTTCGGCTTCATCCTCAAGGGCCGGGTCAACGACATCGGCGCGCAGTCCATCGGCACGCCGGCAACGCTCAAGGGCCTTGCGGCCATGCACAGCGCGCACGGCCGCCTGCCGTGGAAGGAGGTGGTGGCCCCGGCCATTGCCTGGGCGCGCGATGGCTACTTCGTGCGCCCCGGCATGTACTCCTTCTGGATCGACCAGACCCTGGCCGGCCGCGCCAGCAACATGGACCGCCTGCACTACAGCGACGAAGGCCGCGCCCTGTACTGCCGTCCCGACGGCAGCGCCAAGCCCATCGGCACGCCCATCGTGAACGGGAACTTCGCCCAGGTGCTGGCCCAGGTGGCCGCTGAGGGCATCGCCCCGTTCTACGAAGGCGAGCTGGCCCGGCGCATGGTGGAGCATGTGCAGTCGCTGGGCGGCCTGCTGAGCATGGACGACCTCAAGAGCTACCAGGTGCGCCGCACCCAGCCGCTGGTGGGCCGCTACCGCGACCGCGTGGTGACCACGAACCAGCCACCGGGCGGCGGCGCCATGCTGCTGCAGATGCTCACCATCCTCGAAGAATTCGCCCTAGGTGATATCGAACACAACAGCCCCGAGTACCTGCGCATCCTGAGCGAGGTGATGAAAAAAGCCACCACCGACAAGGACCGCCACATCGGCGACCCGGCCTTCGTCGAGGTGCCGCTGGACCAGTTGCTGTCCAAAGACAACGCGGCGCGCGTGGCGGCCGACATCCGCGCCGGCAAGCGCCACAGCGTGGAGCGCGTGAACCTCGGTGCCCCCGTGCCCAAGGACACCACCCAAGTCAGCGTGGTCGACGGCGAGGGCGGCTGCGTCTCCATGACGCATTCGCTGGCCATGCCCTCGGGCGTGATCACGCCGGGCATGGG
The DNA here is from genome assembly GCF_964253575.1 of Acidovorax sp. LjRoot118. NCBI lineage: Bacteria > Pseudomonadati > Pseudomonadota > Betaproteobacteria > Burkholderiales > Comamonadaceae > Acidovorax > Acidovorax sp. LjRoot118. The sequence continues at coordinate 2,896,931 of NZ_CAXURB020000001.1, read as the reverse complement.
CTTCTTCTACAACGGCTGCATGGGCGTGTTCGACCCGCGCCCAGGCCGCGCGGGCAGCATCCAGCCAGGCAAGAGCCGCTTCACCTCGTCGTGCCCGAGCATCGTCTTCAAGGACGGCAAGCCCGAGATCGTGCTCGGCGCTCCCGGCGGTACGCAGATCGCCATGGGCGTGCTGCAGGTGCTGCTCAACCTCATCGACCACGGCATGGGCATGCAGGAGGCCGTGTCGGCCCCGCGCTTCTCGTCCACCAGCAACTCCATCGACGTGTGCAACCGCATCCCCCGCTACGTGGCGCGCGAGCTGCAGGCCCAGGGCTACGAGGTGCTGCGAAACCCGTACAACTACACCATCGGCTGGGTGCACGGCGTGCAGATCGGGGCCGACGGTGCGTTGCATGGCGGCGCCGATCCGGGGCGTGACGGGGTGGCCTACAGCACCGCAGTGGCCGCCTGAAAAGCCCGCTGATGACTCCCGGCCTGGCCGCAGGGCAGGGGGCTGCTACCCAGGCCTGCCCAGTGCCAGAAACTCCCGCAGGCTGCCCACGCCCAGCTTGGCGAAAATGCGCTCCTTGTAGGTGACGATGGTTGCTGGCGACAGGTCCATCGTGCGGCCTATTTCCTTGGCGGTGTATCCGTCCATCAGCAACTCTGCAGTGGACCGTTCGCGCGGGGACAGTGTGCTCCAGGCATCGTGCCCCGCCGCCGTTTCTTCCTCATCCTCGGGAAACGCCAGCTCGTCGTGCCGGCAGGCCAGGCCCATGAGCGTGCTGCCGTACTGGCCGAGCAGCGTGGAGGCCCGCCCCATGTTGAGCGGCACGCGCGAAAAATAGAAGTTCAGGTAGCAGCTGCGGTCGTCCCACTGGCCCAGCAGCGAGATTTTGCCGGTGAACCCCGGCTCGTCGAACAGCACCCGCCGGTACTCCGTATCCCCGATGCTGGTGGGCGACATGCGCAAAAGCCGCAAGTCAGGGCCCTGGCCAGGGGCCTCCGGGGCGTTGTCGCGCACCAGCGGGTAGTTGGGGTCGCGCTGGTACAGGTGCTTGACGTAGATGTCGGTGGTGGAGTCGATCAGGCGCTGATCGCAGACGCTGGCCGCCGCCGCATGGCGGATGCGGCCCTGGTGGTCGTAGCTCAGGTGGCTGAAATGGTCGGCGCCGAGCACAGTGTGGATGCCTGCCAGCAGGCGGGCGTGAAAGCCGGGCCTGCCGATGTCCGCCACGCAATGCCCCAGCCAGGCGTCGCGGGTCGACAGCGCGGGGATGCAATCCATGTGTTTTTGTCTCCTGTGCGCTCTGCTTGCGTGGGGGTACGCAGGCGCGCTTTCCTGAAATGATGCCACAGACCCTGGGCGCACGCATGTCCCCTTGCGAGGGGACAGACAGGGGACACGATGCTTTCCAGAATGGCAGCTCAGTCAACGCCGAGATGCCATGCACGTCCTGCCCCGCTACCCTTACCGCCGCCCGCCCGAACTGGACGGGCTCCCTCAAGATTCCCGCCCCGCCGTGGTCATCGGCGGGGGGCTGACCGGCCTGGCGCTGGCGCTCGACCTGGCGCGCCGCGGGGTCCCCGTGCTGCTGCTGGACGATGACGACACCGTCGGCGTGCGCGGCCTGGCATCGCGGGGCATGTGCTGGGCACAGCGCACGCTGGACATTTTCGAGCGCCTGGGTGTGGCCGGGCGCATCACCGCCAAGGGCGTCGCCTGGAACGTGGCGCGCGTGCTCGCCAAGGACCAGCCGGTAACGTCCTACACCTTGCAGGACCAGCCCGACCTGCGCCACAACGGTTTTGCCAACCTGCAGCAGTACTACGTGGAGCAGTACCTGGTGGAAGCCTTGCAGGCCGAGCCGCTGGCCGAAGTGCGCTGGCTGAACAAGGTCGAGCACATCGCACAGTACCAGGACGGAGTGCGCCTTGCCGTGGGCACCCCCGATGGGCACTATGAACTGGACGCGCAGTGGGCCGTGGCCTGCGACGGTGCCTCCAGCCCCAGCCGTGCGGCCCTGGGGCTGGAGCCCGTCGTGCACGACCGCACCGAAGATCGGTGGATCATCATCGACATCACGGCGCCTGGCTGCGGCTGGGCCCAGGAGCGATGGACCTGGCTGGACGCTTCGGCCAACGGCGGGCGCGCGGTCTGGCGCCACAAAATGGCCGACGATACCTGGCGGCTCGATTTCCAGCTGCGCGAGGAGGAAGACGCGGTGCAGGCCGCCACGCCCGAGGCCATGCGCCGCCGCGTGCACGCCCTGTTCGGCGAGGCTCTGGAGTTCGAGATCGCCTGGTCCGGCGTGTGGGCTTACCGGCACGAGTGCCTGGAAGACCTGCGCAGCGGGCGCGTGCTGTTTGCTGGCGATGCGGCGCACCTGGTCGCGCCGTTCGGCGCGCGGGGCGGCAATGGCGGCGTGCAGGACGCCGACAACCTGGGCTGGAAGCTGGCCCTGGTGCTGCAACATGGCGCCGACGAGGCGCTGCTGCATACCTACTCCACCGAGCGCAAGCAGGGTGCGCTCGAAAACATCCGGCAGGCACGGCGGTCTTCGCGCTTCGTGCACCCGCAAGGCCATGCCTCGGCCCGGCTCTGGCGCGAAGCCATCATCGCCATGGCGCCGGACTGTGCCTGGGCGGCGCGGTGCATCAACACCGGCAGGCTCTCCAACCCCTGCCGCTACGCCGATTCGCCGCTGCTCGCAGGCGGCGCAGGGGAGGGCGCCGCACTGCCCGACGTGCGGCTCGCAGAGACGACCAGCCTGCACCATCTGCTCGGCCCCTGGTTCACGCTGCTGGTGTTTGGTGACCGCCTACCGCCCGCTCTGACCGCCGTGAACCACCCGCTGCTGACCGTGGCCTTCCTCGCCCCGGCCTGCGATGCCCTGGCCCGAGCAGCGTTGCAGCGCCAGCTCGGTGTGGGGGCGGACAGCGGCGAGTGCTGGCTCATCCGCCCCGACCAGCATGTGGCCACGCGCCTGGCCCACCAATTCCCCACACAGGTGCCGGCCATGCTGGCCCGTGCCCTCGGATCTGCCTCCACCGCTTCACCACTGGCCTCAGCCCATGACATGCACGCAACCACAGCTTGACGACGTACTCGAGTCCCTCATCGCGTTGACCGACGCCGCCACTCCCGCCGTGCAGAGCGACCTGCTCGCCCGCCTGGTGCTGGCGCTCGCGGCCGAAATCGACGACGCCGCGCGGCTGCAGGCCGCCATCGCCAGCGTGGCCCGCTCCGCCGGCCGCAGCCTGCAGCCGGCGCTGCCCTGACCCCAATCCCTGACCTTTTGATCTGAAAGAAACCATGAGCCATTCCACTGCATTCGCTTCGCAGGCCGACCTGGCCGAGAAGAAAACCAGCTTCACCCAGCTGTCCGCCAACGCCTGGGCCTACACCGCCGAGGGCGACCCAAACTCCGGCGTGATCATCGGCGACGACAGCGTGATGGTCATCGACGCCACCGCCACCCCGGTGATGGCCGCCGCCCTGGTGCGCCGCATCCGCGAGGTGACCGACCTGCCCATCCGCCACGTGGTGCTCACCCACTACCACGCGGTGCGCGTGCTCGGCGCTGCGGGCTTCGTGCCCGAGGGTGCGGTCAACGTCATCGCCAGCCGGGCGACGCGCGAGCTGATCGTGGAGCGTGGGGCAGAGGACATGGCCTCGGAGATCGGCCGCTTCCCGCGGCTGTTCCAGGCCCAGGAGAGCATTCCCGGCCTGACCTGGCCGACCATGGTGTTCGACAAGGAGCTGACCATGCACCTGGGCAGCCTGGAGGTGCGCCTGCTGCACCTGGGCGCCGGCCATACCAGCGGCGACTCCATCGTCTGGATTCCGTCGCAGGGCATCGTCTTCTCGGGCGATCTGGTGGAGTTCAACGCCGGTGTCTACACCGGCGACGCGCACCTGGCGGCCTGGCCCGCGACGCTTGACCGCCTGACTGCCCTGAAGCCCGAGCAGCTCGTGCCCGGCCGCGGGCCGGCGCTGCGCACGGCGGCCGACAGCCTGGGCGCCATCGAGTACACGCGCGCCTGGGTGCAGACCCTGCTGCAGTGCGCGCGCGACGGCGTGGCCGCCGGCCACACGCTGCAGCAGGTGTATGCCGACACGCGGCGCGTGATGGACCCCGTGTTCGGTCATGTCTTCATCTACGAGCACTGCATTCCCTTCGACGTGTCGCGCGCTTATGACGAAGCCCAGGGCATCGCCAACCCAAGAATCTGGACGGACGTGCGCGACCGCGAGATGTGGGCCGCCATCCAACCCTGAACCGAACGACACCTCCGACCGACATTCCCATGAAACTTGCCACCCTTCGAAACCACCGGCGCGACGGACAGCTCGTCGTCGTCAGCCGCAACCTGCAGCGCATGCGTGCCTTGCCTGAATGCCCCACCTTGCAGGAGGCGCTCGACCAGTGGGACCGCATGCGGCCCGCACTGCAACGGGTCGCCGACGAACTGGAGGCCCGCCAGGGGCCCTTCGAAGCCTTCCACCCCGAGGCCTGCGCGGCGCCGCTGCCGCGCGCCTACCATTGGCTCGATGCATCGGCCTACCTGAACCATGTGGAGCTGGTGCGGCGCGCGCGCGGCGCCGACACGCCCGATGAACTGCGCCGCGACCCGCTGATGTACCAGGGCGGGTCCGACGACTTCCTGGGCGCGCACGACCCCATCGAAGCCGCCGACGAGGCCTTTGGCATCGACCTGGAGGCCGAAGTGGTGGTGATCACCGGTGACGTGCCGCTGGGCTGCAGCGCAGAAGCTGCGCTCGGCGCGGTGCGCCTGGTCGGCCTGGCCAACGATGTCACGCTGCGCCACCTGGTCCCGCCCGAGATCGCCAAGGGCTTCGGCTTCCTGCAGTCCAAGCCGGCCACGGCCCTGTCCCCGGTGTTGGCCACGCCCGATGAGCTGGGCCCGCACTGGCGCGGCGGCAAGCTGCACCTGCCGCTGGTGTCCACGCTCAACGGCGGGCGCCTGGGCGCGCCCAATGCCGGCGTCGACATGGACTTCGACTTCGGCCGTTTGATAGCCCATGCCGCGCGCACGCGCCGGCTGGTGGCGGGCACCATCGTGGGCAGTGGCACGGTGTCCAACCGCGACCCCGCTGCGGGCGTGAGCTGCCTGGCCGAGCGCCGGGTGCGCGAGCAATTGGGCGGTGCCTCCACGCTCACCCCCTTTCTGCGCCACGGCGACCGCGTGCGCATCGAGGTGCGCGACCCGGACGGCCACAGCGTGTTCGGCGCCATTGCGCAGACCGTGCGCATTGGCGGGGTGCCTGCGTGAGCGCACCGGCGCAGCTGCGCCTGCACACCTACTTTCGCAGTTCTGCAGCCTTTCGGGTGCGTATCGCGCTGGAGCTCAAGGGCCTGGCCTGGGAGCCCGTGGCCTGGCAACTGGCGGCCGGCGAGCACTGCGGCGAGGCCTACCGCGAGATCGCGAGCTTTGGGCTGGTGCCGCTGCTGGAAATCGACGGGCTGCGGCTGCAGCAGTCGCAGCCCATCATCGAATACGTCGATGCGCGGTTCCCGGCCGTGCCGCTGTTGCCTGCGGATGAGCCTGGCAAGGCGCGGGCCCGCGCGCTGGCCCAGCTCGTGGCCTGCGAGATCCACCCGCTGAACAACCTGCGCGTGCTGAAGTACCTGCGTGGCCCGCTCGGCCTGCCCGAAGCCGAGGTCAACACCTGGTACCGCCACTGGTGTGCCGAAGGCCTGGCCCGCATGGAGGCCGAGCTGCAGAGCGTGCCCACGGTCGGTGACTACGCGCTGGGCGCCTCGCCCTCGATCGTCGACTGCTTTCTGGTGCCGCAGCTGTTCAATGCGCGGCGCTTCGAGGTGGACCTGCGTCCCTATGGGCGTGTCCTCCATATTGAACAGGCCTGCATGGACCTGCCCGCATTCCAACGCGCCCAACCCGCCAGCCAGGCGGATGCACGCTGAACACAACCACCCACGGAGACCATGATGAAAACCATCCCCACACCCGCAATGCGTGCACGACGGGCCCTTCTGGCGGCTGCCGGCCTGCTGCCCCTGTCCCGGCTGGCGCGCGCCAGCGGCGCCGACAACCGGCCGATTGAGTGGGTGGTGGGCTATGCCGCTGGCGGAGGCTCTGACGTGGTGGCCCGGCTGATCGCCGAACCCATGTACAAGACGCTGGGGCAGGCCATCGTCATCGTCAACAAGCCCGGCGCCGCAACCAACATCGCGGCCGACTACGTGGCGCGCTCGCGGGAGCGGGGCCGCACCCTGTTCAGCGGCGACTTCGCGACCCTGGCCGCCAACCCCGCGCTCTTCGAAAAGCTCAGCTACGACGCCGCCCGGGACTTGGCTCCGGTCGGCATGATCGCGCGTTTTCCCTTGATTCTCGTGGTGGCGCCCGGCGTGCCTGCCGGCAACTTCAAGGAGTTCCTGGCCTGGGCCAAGCCCCGCCCGCAGGGCGTGACCTACGCCTCGCCCGGTGCCGGCACGGCCCACCACCTGGCGACCGAGCTGCTGCGCGAGCGCACGGGCCTGAACCTCGTGCATGTGCCTTACCGAGGCGCAGCGCCTGCGGTGCAGGACTTGCTGGGCAACCAGGTCGACTGCATGCTGATCGACTCGGCCAGCGGGCTGCCGCACATCGCGGGAGGCAAGCTGCGGGCGCTGGGCGTCACCACAGGCGTGCGCACGCGCGTGCTGCCCGAGCTGCAGACCCTGGCGGAGCAGGGCCTTGCCGGCTTCGATGCCTATTCGTGGCAGGGCCTCACCGTGCCCACGGCCACCGCACCGGAAGACGTGAAGCGTTTCAATGCAGCCCTGGTCGCGGCACTGAATTCCGAGGCGGTGCAAGCCAAATTGCTGGCGATGGGCGTGGAGCCCACGCCGGGCACCGCCCAGCAGATGGCCGCCTATGTAGGCACCGAGCGCGAGCGCTGGGGCAAGCTGATCCGCGAGCGTGGCATCAAGGTCGATTGAGGTGCCCGTGACCACCACGATCCAATACGACGATCTCGTCGAGTCCGTTGCTGCTGCGCTGCAGTACATCTCCTACTACCACCCCAGCGACTACATCGCCCACCTGGCGCGCGCCTACGAGCGCGAGCAGAGCGCCGCGGCCAAGGACGCCATCGCCCAGATCCTGACCAACAGCAAGATGAGCGCCACCGGCCAGCGCCCCATCTGCCAGGACACCGGCATCGTCAACGTGTTTTTGAAGGTGGGCATGGACGTGCGCTGGGAAGGCTTCCCCGGCGGTCTGGAAGACGCCATCAACGAAGGCGTGCGCCGTGGCTACAACCACCCCGACAACACCCTGCGCGCCAGCGTGGTGGCCGACCCCGAGTTCGACCGCAAGAACACCAAGGACAACACGCCTGCGGTGATCTTCGCGCAGATTGTGCCCGGCAGCAGCCTGGACATCACCGTCGCGGCCAAGGGCGGCGGCAGCGAGAACAAAAGCAAGATGATCATGCTCAACCCCGGCGACAGCGTCATCGACTGGGTGCTCAAGACCGTGCCCACCATGGGCGCCGGCTGGTGCCCGCCGGGCATGCTGGGGATCGGAATCGGCGGCACGGCCGAGAAGGCGGTGCTCTTGGCCAAGGAAAGCCTGATGGACGATCTCGACATGTACGAGCTGCAGGCCAAGTCCTCGCGCGGCGAGAAGCTCGACAAGGTCGAGGAGATGCGCCTGGAGCTGTACCACAGGGTCAACGCCCTGGGCATCGGCGCGCAGGGCCTGGGCGGCCTGACCACGGTGCTGGACGTGAAGATCAAGATGTACCCCACGCACGCGGCCAGCAAGCCCGTGGCGATGATCCCCAACTGCGCTGCCACGCGCCATGCGCACTTCGTGATGGATGGCTCGGGCCCGGTGTACATGACCCCGCCCTCGCTGGACCTGTGGCCCAACGTGAACTGGGCGCCCGACTACAACAAGAGCAAGAAGGTCAACCTCGATACCCTGACCAAGGAAGAAGTGGCCAGCTGGAAGCCCGGCGACACCCTGTTGCTCAATGGCAAGATGCTCACCGGCCGCGATGCCGCGCACAAGCGCATCAAGGACATGCTGGCCAAGGGCGAGAAGCTGCCCGTGGACTTCACCAACCGCGTGATCTACTACGTGGGCCCGGTGGACCCGGTGCGTGACGAGGCCGTGGGCCCCGCCGGCCCGACCACCGCCACGCGCATGGATGGCTTTACTGAGATGATGCTGGCCGAGACCGGCCTGATCGCCATGATCGGCAAGTCCGAGCGCGGCCCGGTGGCCATCGAGGCGATCAAGAAGCACCAGAGCGCCTACCTGATGGCCGTGGGCGGCGCTGCCTACCTGGTGAGCAAGGCCATCAAGACCGCCAAGGTGCTGGGCTTTGCGGACCTGGGCATGGAAGCCATCTACGAATTCGATGTGGTGGACATGCCGGTGACGGTGGCGGTGGATGCGGGGGGGACGAGTGCCCACATCACCGGGCCGGCGGAGTGGCAAAAGCGGATTGCCATGGGTGCATCCAAGACAATCACGCTGGAAAGCGTCTGAGAAAGGAAATGGCGATGTTCGATGAAGGAGACCTGGCTGCTGCCCGCCCTGAGGGCATGGAGCCCGAAGAGTGGCGCCTGCGCGTGCAACTGGCTGCGTGTTACCGCGTGTTCCACGCCCGGGGCTGGAGCGAGGAGATCTTCAACCACATCACGCTGAGTGTGCCTTCGCATGCAGGCCACTACCTCATCAACCCGTTCGGGCTGCACTACGGCGAGGTGACGGCGAACAACCTGCTCAAGATCGACCTGCAAGGCAACCCGGTGGGGGCTGCGGACTACCCGGTGAACCGTGCCGGCTTCGTGATCCACAGCGCGATCCACGCGGCGCGCGAGGACGCGCATTGCATCATGCACACCCACCATACGGCGGGCGTGGCGGTGTCGTGCAAGGAGGAAGGCCTGAAGTTCAACAACTTCTATGCGGCGTTCCTGAGCGGCAACGTGTCCTACCACGCCTTCGAGGGCATCACCGTACACCCGGGCGAGCAGGACCGCCTGGTGCAGAGCCTGGGCGCCAGCAACTGCCTGATCCTGCGCAACCATGGTCTGCTGGTGACGGGCCGGAGCCTGCCCGAGGCCTTCTACTTCAACTATGTGCTGCAGCGCGCCTGCGAGGTGCAGGTGATGGCCGATTCCATGGCCGGTGCCAACACCCCCATCCCGGCCCAGGCGCTGGAGGTATCGTCGCGCGACGTGGGGCTGACCGACCCGGACAACGATCTGTATGCCAAGCTGTTCTGGGCGGCTGTGCGCCGGGCGGGGCTGGGTCTTCATGACCTGGTGGAGCCACGGATGGGTATTTTCTAGGCTGGGTGACCCCGGTTTTCACTTACCATCGCCGGGCCGTGGCATCCACCGGGCAGGGGATTGCCGCCACCGTTTCGCACGCATTGATTGCACAACAAGCACAGGAGACAAACCATGAGCCTTTCCCCCGCAACCTCCCGCCGCGACATCCTGCAACTGGCCCTGGCCGGCGCCGCAGGCACGCTGCCCTTCATGGCCCAGGCCCAGGCGCTCGATACCGTGAAGATCCTCGCCGGCTTTGCCGCCGGTGGCACGGTAGATACCCTGGCCCGCCGCGTGGCGACCCAGATCACCGGCGGCTATGCCAAGTCGGCCGTGGTGGAAAACAAGACGGGTGCTGGCGGGCAGATCGCCATCACCACGCTCAAGGCGGCCCCGGCGGACGGCGCCACGCTGCTGGCCACGCCCATGTCCATGCTGGGCATCTACCCCCACACCTACAAGAAGCTGCCCTACGACCCGGTGGCTGATGTGACCCCCGTCTCCCTGGGCGTGGTGTTCGACATGGGTTTTGCCGTGGGCCCGCAGGTGCCCGCCTCGGTGAAGACCGTGCCCGAGTTTCTGGAGTGGTGCAAGGCCAACCCCACGGGCGCCAACTTCGGCTCGCCCGCACCGGGCTCGGTGCCGCACTTCGTGGGCGAGCTGATCAGCCGTGCCGGCAAGGTCGACATGCGCCACGTGGGCTTTCGCGGATCGCAGCCGGCCATCCTGGACCTGCTGGGTGGGCAGATCGCGGCGGTCTCGGCCCCGGTGGGTGAGTTCTTGCCGCACCTCTCAGGCGGCAAGATCCGCGTGCTGGCCACCTCGGGTGCCACGCGCAACAAGTTCATGCCCAATGTCAGCACCCTGATCGAGCAGGGCTACAAGGACATGGCCTACAACGAATGGTTCGGCTTCTTCCTGCCGGGCAAGGCGCCGGCCGACGTGGTGCAAAAGGCCAATGCCGCCATCCGCACCGCATTGGCCGACAAGGACGTGGTCGCCGGGTTGGCGGCCATGGGCCTGGAGGCGCGTTCGTCCACTCCGGCCGAGCTGGCGGCGTTGCTGAAGGCCGATGGCGACAAATGGGGTCCCATCGTGAAAGCCATCGGCTTCACTGCGGAATCCTGAGAGGCCCCCCGCGATCGGGGCCTGCCTGTGCCCCAATCGGTCAGTTTTTCCCTGGCGGTGCAGGGGCCAGTTGCAGCACGGCCAGCGCGCTGGTCAGCTCAGCCCGCCTGCGGGCTGCCTCTTCCTGGCGGATGGGCGCGTTGGCGCGCTCGTGTTCTCCGCGCGCGTTGTTGAGCCGGCTCTTCATCTCGGTGTCGAGCGCGATGCGCTCGGTGAGAAAGCGCCCATAGCCCGCCTGGCCCGCATACAGTTGCGAGAGCAGGACGGTGAAGCGCGCGTTCTCTTCCTCCACGAGGTCGGCGTAGGCAGGCGGGGCATTCTTCAGCCGGAACTCCGCCCCGGCGTTCACGCACTCTCGGCGCAGGCCCGCCCAGGACTGGATGGCCTGCTTCTCCTCGGCGTTGGGGATGGCGGTGCTGGTCAGCAGGTCTGGTGTCGCTGTTTGTGCATTGGCAGCGCTTCCAATCCGGGGCCTGAGCGCTGCCAGCGCGCTGTGCTTGTCCATCCCGGCAAAGCAAATGGCGCTGGGGTCGTCTGCGGCGCTGCGCTGTACCGGGGGGCCTGCTTGGCATCCGGCAAGGACGACGCAGACGGTTGCGATGTGAAGCATCTTCATTTTTTTGCCTTTCGTTCAAACGGTGCGCCGCTCACCTTGGGCACGCGGCGTGCGGTTCGTTTCACTCTAACCAGATTGGACACACACCGGAGCGAGGGGCCGGGCGGACGCGCTGTCCTCCTACACAAGCCCCTGTTGAAGCCCCGCTCGTCGCAATGGATGGCGCAGGGCGTTGGTCGCCTCCTACAGGGGCTCGCGCGGGCCGCAGGTCCAATCTCTGGTGCCAGCCATCAACCGGAGACACCCGTGGACTCGATCAACAACAACCAGGCAGAAGAGACGCACAAGCACCTCGCAGGCGGCGATGCTGCCAGTCGCATCCAGGACATGGCGCAGGGCGCTGGCTCCTGCTTCTTCTGCACCAATGCACCCGATGGAGAAACGCAGGGCACGCGGCCCATGAGCATCGAGAAGGCGGACGAGGCCGGCCACCTGTGGTTCCTCAGCGCGTCCGACAGCCACAAGAACCGCGAGATCGAAGCCGACCCACAGGTGCGCATCTTTCTGCAAGGCGCCAAGCACTCGGGTTTTCTGGTGCTGGAAGGCACTGCCACCATCCACCGCGACAAGGCCTTGATCGGCGAACTGTGGAACCCGGTCATGAAGACCTGGTTCACCGACGGCAAGGACGATCCGCGCATCACGGTGATCCAGGTCGTGCCCGCATCCGGCTACTACTGGGACAACAAGCACGGGGGCCTGGTGGCGGCCACCAAGATGGTGATCGGCGCCGCCATCGGCAAGACGCTGGACGACTCCATCGAGGGGCAGCTTCGCCCATGATGCGCCTGCCTGCTTTTTGGTGACGATTTCCATGCAAGGCTTTCGGCGCCTGGGCCGGGCTCTCATCCGCATGCCGGTGCTGGGGGTTCTGATCCTGGCGGTGCGCAACTACGTGCTGCACCAGAGCGCCAACCAGGCCGGCAGCCTGGCATTCTCGTCGGTGCTGGCCATGTTTCCGCTCTTGATCCTGCTGTCCGCCGCTGCCGGGTATTTCGGCCAGCCGGGTGACGCAGCGGCGCTGGCCGAACGGGTCATGGGCTACGCGCCCCAGCTCGTGCGTGAGGCCATGCAGCCGGTGATCCAGCAGGTGCTGGCCCAGCGCAACCAGGCGCTGCTGACGGTGGGGCTGATCGTGACGCTGTGGACGGGATCGTCGGGCATGCAGGCCGTGCGATCGGCGCTGAACCGCTCGTACGGCATCGCGCGCGGCCTGCCGTTCTGGAAGGCGCGCATCAAGGTCACGCTGTTCACGGTGATCGTGGGCTTTGGCGTGCTGTTGACCTTCAGCTCCGTCATCATCATGCCGCGCATCTGGCTGTTCGTCGTGTCCAGCGTGGAGGGGGCCAACCAGGTGGTCTGGCTGTACGACAGTGTGCGCTATGGTGCGGCCTGCATCACCCTCACGATGCTCTACGCGCTGCTGTACGGCTGGCTGCCCGACATTCCCCAACGCATCGGCACAGTGCTGCCGGGCGCCCTGGTGGGCGCTGTGCTGTGGGCGCTGGCCGCCGCCACGCTGTCGTACTCGCTGCGCAGCGCCGGCAAGCTCGCCCTGGTCTATGGCAGCTTCGCGGGCGTGGTGGCGACCCTGGTGTTCCTCTACATCAGCGCCACCACGCTGATCTTTGGAGCCGAAGTCAATGCAGTGCTGCGCGAGAAGCACCAGGCGCCATTGCCCTCTGGCGCAGCCTCTGATACGGATTTGCCTTCAACCGTCTAACTTCGTTGGTCCGCCTTGCCGTGCTACAGCACTGTCTGCGGCTTCCCGCCTAGTTATACGGTTGAATGCAAATCCGTATGAAGCTGCCCAAGGCCCTGCAGGCTGAGGATCCGCGGATCCAGTAGCCCAGGCGCAAAAAAAGCGGCCGAAGCCGCTTGTTCTGTGCAGCGCACATTCAAGCCTTGTCGATGGCCTTCTTCACTGCTTCCTTGGCGTCACCCACCTTGGCTTGGGTCTTGCCCACGGCCTGGTCGGCCAAGCCTTCGCCCTGCAGCTTTTCGCTGCCCACGAGCTTGCCTGCGGCTTCTTTGACCTGGCCCTTCAGATCGGTGGCGTGGCCTGCAACTTGGTCTTTGTTCATGGTTCGCTTTCTGTCGTTGGTTGGCACCGCGAAACGTGCGGTGAAGCAAGGATGAACCTTGCGGCCATGCGCCGCTGTAAGAATGCAACCCATCCAGGTGTCGGCGAAGCCGGTGCGGGGGGCAAAGGGCATTTGGAAGGACTGGGCACCAGTGTCAGTGTTCGCGTGCAAAACAGAAATTGGTGCTTGGTACGTACTGCCGTAAGATATTTGACTGCTGCAATTTTTTGCTTTCGCAACGACATTTTTACCCGAAGAACAATTTTCTGAATGTGTCATTGCATGCGCATCCTTGCCAGACAGCCGTCGGCCAACGAGGCTGTCGGGAAGTTGTGTTTTACCCGCTTCCCATTTTTATAAGTCATGACCACTCCTTCCATTGCTGAACTTCTTGGATCTTCCATGACAGGTCTAGCCGGGCCGCAACTGATCACGCGCGCCATCCTGACGCTGTATGGCAATGTAGGGAGCAACCTGGATACTAGGGACTGGACGGTCATCATGCAGAGCAGCAACCCCTTGGAGGCTGCGGAGAGGGCGCTTGTGCGCCAGTACCAGGACAAGGACTACCTGTTGCGCAACCTGCAGCTGTACAGCGCGCGCGGGGCCCGGCCCGAGCAGGCGGAGTACACCTACCGGCAGCTGGCCGAGCGCATGGGCTTCACGTACGACGCCAACTGGTCCGTCGGTACGCCGTACGAGTACCTGCGGCTGAAGTCCACGGCAGAACTGGCGGGGATTCTCGAACCCATCCTCGATCGCACCATCACGACCACCGCGGGCGGTACATTCAGCGGGCTGGTCGGGGCCACGGACGTGTTCAAGTCCACCATTCCAGCCCTCAACGGGACGACCATCACCGGCGATGCCTCGGACAACGATGTCCTGACCCTGACCACCGCCGGCACGGTCACCATCAACAACGGCAGCACCGGCGGCACCATCAGTGGAATCAAGGTGCTGAACCTGGCCGATGGCACCAACACCATCACCTACAACACCTCGGCGGGCTTCACCACCATCAATGGCGGGACGGGCGATGACACCTTCATGCCGAACACGGCCCTGTTCCCCATCACGGTCAAGGGCGGCTCCGGCACCGACACCATCGTCCTGGCGGCAGCCTATGCCGCAACCGCCTCCGGCAGCGGCGCCTTTGCCAGCAGGGTCACGGGTTTCGAGAAGCTGGTCCTCACCAGCGCGACCAGCCAGACCATCGACCTGCAGACCCTGGGCAACTACAGCGATGTGACTTTCTCCGGCGCGAACGGTCTCACACTGAGCAATCTGCCAAGCAACGGCAAGATCACGCTGACGGGCGCCGGCACCGCGTTCACCATTTCCAATGCGGCGTTTGTCGGCGGGGTCAATGACGTCATCAACCTCACGCTCACCGACGGCAGCACCTCCGGCGTAGCGTTCGCCACCACGGGGATCACGGCCAGCGGTGTCGAGACCGTGAATATCAGTGTCAAAGACACCCAGGCCACACCCACTGGTGTTTTCAACAACAACATGACCTGGCTGGGCAACTCGGTCAAAACCTTCAACGTCAGCGGCAACGCCGGTTTGACCCTGTCGTCCAGCAGCACCTCGCTGACCACGGTGGATGCCAGTGGCATCACCCTGGGCGGCTTCACCTGGACGGCCAGCGCCCTGACCGGCACGGCCACCGTCAAGGGCAGCGCCACGGGCACCAACACGGTCAACATGAACTCCGCAACGGCGGGCGTCAACTACACCGGCGGCTCCGGCAACGACAACGTCACCATCAATGCCACCGTCTCCAGCACGGCAGCACTGGGCAATGGCAACAACTCGCTGGCCCTGAACGGCGTCACCATCCTGGGCACCTACACTGCGGGCACGGGCACCGACAGCCTGGCGTTCTTTTCCTCCGTGCCGGACCTGAGCAATGCCGCCATCACCGGCTTCGAGAACCTGACGGTGACCAACAATGCCAACATCACCGCCACGATCGCACAGATGTCGCAGTTCACCGGCACCGTCAATGCGGCAGGCACCGAAACCCTGAACCTGACCACCGCCGGCACCTTCAACGCTTTCAGCACGATTGAAAAGTACAACCTTGCCAACGGCACCAACAACTTCACGTCGGCCAATGTCGCCGTGAGCGTGATTGGTGGGTCCGGTGCCGATACCCTGAATTTCACGACCAACCAGATCATCAACTTCCTGACGACGGTTGATGGCGGCAACGGCACCGACACCCTGAACATCGGCGCCACCACCACCCAGAACATCGACCTGAGCACCAAGGTCGCCAGTATCGAGATCATCAACATCGCAGGCAGCATCGGTACTGCGAGTGTCATCAACCTCAACGGTGCGGGTGTCACCCTCAACTACACCAAGAGCACCGGTGACAACACGATCACCCTCGGGACTGGCGGGCAGACCTTGAACCTCCTGGGCTCCAGCTCTGCCGCCACAACGGTCACGGGTGGAGCTGCGGTCGATGTGATCAATCTGCAATCTTCAGGCTCCGGGTCGGAGACGTTGATAGCCACAGGCGCCAACATGTCGAACCGGACGCAGGTCGACGTCGTGGGCAACTTCAATGCCACCGGGACTGACTATTTCAAGACCGGCGTGAATGCCGCAACCCTCTCGTCAAGGACGTTTGTCAATCTCAACACCGGCGCTTACCTGACCGCTATCGAAGCCGATCTGACTGCGCTTCTCAACAGCTCCGATCAGGCTTTCTTCATCACGATCTCGGGCGGCTCGGCCGCAGGCACCTACCTGTTCCAGAACACGGGCTCGGACACCAGCCAGTTCGATGACACCGACTTCTTCGTCCAGTTGACAGGAACTGTCGGCACCATCACTGTCGGCAACCTCATTGCATAAGAGGCTCATTCCCGAGGCCGCCCGAAGTCCGCTTTCAGGCATCAAGACGCCAGGGTTCAAGAAAATTGGGCTAAAGATCGGGTGATCGCATGGCCCGCAAGGCTGCATTGATTCGATCGGCGGTGTCCGCAGAGGTCGCCATCGGACTGAGCGTCGACACATGCGCCCGCCCGATGTTGCCCAGGGGCAGGCGCTGCAGCAGGTGCCCCAGCGGCACCAGCGCCAAGCGCAGCAGCTGGCCGAGCACCTCATTCCCGTCGTGCAACTGCAGAGCGTAGCGCAGCATCGCGGTGTGCGAGCGCCAGTGCAGGCCCAGCCGCGTCTGGCCCAGCACGTGGGCTGCTTCCAGCCAGGGCCAGCGCGTGGCCGGCGGCTCGCCTGCGCTGGCGTCGAAGCGGGCCAGGAGATGGTCGAACGCCTGGCGCTGCAGCGCGGGCGCCTGGGGTGGGTGGTCGCTCATGCGCATGCACCGGGGCCTTGCGCGCTGGGCTGGCGCAGCGCCAGTTTCAGCCACCTGCGCTGCCGATGGCGATAGAACACCCTGGCAAAGGCGGCGCTGATTGGCGTCATCACCCACGGCAGGTAGCGTGCCCGCACGAAGACCTCGTCGGTGTAGCAGGTGCGCCCAGGGGTCCCCGGCAAGCTGTGCACCGTGATGCGGTGGTCCCACACGCGCATGAGCTGGCCGGTGCCGTTGTCACGCAGCAGGGGCCAGGCGCCGGGGATGCCGTCGCAGGGGTGCAGGCTGATGCGTGCAGTCTGCCGGCCCATGGGCAGCAGGCCAAAGAGTGCGAAGCGCAGCTCGGTGTCGCCCAGGGGCCAGTGCGTGGGCCAGGGGCCCTGCACGGTGGCGAATTGCAGCAGCGGGGCGGTGATGTAGCGGAACAGGGCCGTGGTCTGCAGCTGTGTGGCCACCCAATCGGCAGGGGCGGGCAGGGTGGTGGTCAGGCGGATGCGCACGCTGCCGGTTGGGCACGTCAGCGTGCTGGCGGGTGGCCCCATCTCGGCGATGCCCATGGCTGCGGCCACGGCGGCATCGGAGGTGGAGGTGGTGGTGATTGCGTCGCTGCTCATGCCTGGTTGTCCTGTGCAGCGGGGGGCGTAGAGCCCTGCTCGGGCCGCAGCATGCGCAGGCCGTTGGCCACCACCAGCAGGCTGGCGCCCATGTCGGCGAACACCGCCATCCACATGGTGGCCTGGCCCGTGAGCGCCAGGCCGAAGAACACCGCCTTGATGCCCAGCGCGAGCGTGATGTTCTGCACCAGCACGGTGTGCGTGCGCCGCGACAGGCGCACCGTCTCGGCCACGCGGCGCAGGTCGTCGTTCATGATGACCACGTCGGCCGTCTCCATGGCCACGTCGGTGCCGGCGGCACCCATGGCAAAGCCGATATCGGCCTTGGCCAGGGCCGGGGCGTCGTTGATGCCGTCGCCGGCCATGGCCGTCATGCCGTGCTTTTGCTGCAGCGCGGCGATGGCGGCCAGCTTGTGCTCGGGCAGCAGGCTGGCCTGCACCTCGGCAATGCCGGCCTCCTGCGCGGCGGCCTGGGCGGCGGCGGCGTGGTCGCCGGTGAGCATCACCGGCACGATGCCCAGGGCCTTGAGGTCGGCCACGGCCTGCACGGCCTGGGGGCGCAGGGTATCGGCCACGGCGAACAGGGCGCGCACGGCACCGTTGTCGGCCAGCAGGGTCACGCTGCGGCCCTGCGCCTCGTGCGCGGCGGCAGCGGCCTCGACCGCGTCGGTCCACAGGTTGCGCTCCTGCATGGAGCGGCGGTTGCCCAGGTGCCAAGTGCTGCCGGCAATGCGCCCCTGCACACCGCGCCCGGCAAGGGCCGTGAAGTCCTCCACCTCAGGCAGTGATGTCTGCGCTTCTCCCAGTCCGGCCACGATGGCCTTGGATACCGGGTGGTCCGAGCGGCCCGCCAGCGCGCGCGCCACGTCGGTGGCCGCATCGCCGCCAAACTGCGCCTGCCCCACCAGCACCGGGCGGCCGGCGGTGATGGTGCCGGTCTTGTCGAAGGCTACGGCGCGGATGCCGCGCGCCTGCTCCAGCCAGGCCCCGCCCTTGACCAGGATGCCGCGCCGCGCGGCAGCCGCCAGCCCGCTGACCACGGTGACCGGCGTGGAGATCACCAGCGCGCAAGGGCAGGCAATGACCAGCAACACCAGCGCGCGGTAGATGGCGTCGAGCCAGCCCCAGCCCAACAGCAGTGGCGCGCCCACGGCCACCACCACGGCCAGCACGAAGACGGCAGGGGTGTAGATGGCAGCAAAGCGGTCCACGAAGCGCTGGGTAGGAGCGCGGCTGGCCTGGGCTTCTTCCACCGAGCGGATGATGCGGTCCAGCGTGGTGTTGCCGGCGGCCGAGGTCACCTGCATCAGCAGCTCGGCCTGGGCGTTCAGCGTGCCCGCGTACAGGCGGTCGCCGGGGACCTTGTCCACGGCCAGGCTCTCGCCGGTGACGCTGGACTCGTCCACCGCGCCGCGCCCGGTGGTCACCGTGCCGTCCAGCGGCACGCGGCCGCCGGGGCGCACGCGCACCGTGGCGCCCAGCGCCACCTCGGCCGCAGGCACACTGCGCCACTGGCCATCGGGCTGCTGCACGTCGGCCTGCTCTGGGCTCAGCGCCAGCAGCGAGCCGATGGCGTTGCGCGCGCGGCCTGCGGCCCCTTCCTCGATGCGCTCGGCCAGAGCATACAGGGCCATCACCATCGCCGCTTCGGGCCACTGGCCGATGGCGAAGGCGCCCGTGACCGCCACCGCCATCAGCGCACTGATGCCCAGTTGTCCGCGCAGCAGCGAGCGCATGCCGCTCTTGTACACCCCCAGGCCCGCCAGCAGGATGGCCGCAGCCGCCAGCGCCATGCCCGCGCCGTGCCAGATGGGCGTATCGGGGCCGAGCAGGTGGGCCAGCTCGGCCCCGGTGGCCGCCACCAGCGCCGCGCCAATGCGGCCCCAGCCGGGCAGGGCGCCGTGGTCGTGGCCTTCATGGTCACCACCATGCTCTTCGTGGTCGGCATGCGCCTTGTGGTCATGGCCTTCGTGGCCGTGCGGCGCGGCAGGGGCCTTGGCCGGTGCCGCATCGTCAGCGCAACTGCTGCCAGAGGTGCAGCAAGAGACATTGATCTGGGGCGCGCGGCGCGCAGTGCCCACCTTGGGCATGGGCAGGGCCACGGGCGTTGGGGACCCTGGCTCCGGCGGGCCTTGGGATATGGTGGATCGGCTGGTTTCTGTCATGGCTTTTTTCCTTTGCGGGGGCGGATTGCGATCCGCCATGCCATGATTGGAATCCTTGAAGTCACTTGAAGGTCAAGCGCATGCCAGCAGACACAGCAAGGTTACGCATCGGTGAGGCCGCCCAGCGCTCGGGCGTCTCCACCGCCAATATCCGCTACTACGAGAAAGAGGCCTTGCTTGCGCCCGGCCCGCGCAGCGAGAGCAGCTACCGCCTGTACAGCGATGCCGACATCCACCAGCTGCGCTTCATCCGCCTGTGCCGGGCCATGGACATGTCGCTGGGCGAGGTACGCACCCTGCTGGCGCTGGACCGATCGGCCGCCGGTGCCGACCACACGGCCTGCGACACGCTGGACGAGCACCTCACGCACGTGCGCATCCGCCTGCAGGAGTTGAAGACCCTGGAGCGCGACCTGATCGCCCTGCGCCGCCGCTGCGACGGCACCGACGGGCATTGCCATGTGATCGACGCGCTGCACGAGCGCGCTGATGCCGAGCCGGTGGCACCACCTGGGCCTGCGCCGGCCAAGCGGCATGTGTGATGAGACGGCCAGGGACTGACTCAGCGCACGGTCGCCCGTGAAACTGGCTTGGCGTGCGCTCGCAAGTGGTTGCAGACCTTGTTCAGGTCACTTTTCGGGTCAGGCTTGCCACGCGACAGGGCGCGCTCGGTTTGCACCACCATGTCCTCGAAGCGCGGGTTGGATGCAAGGTACGCCAGGATCAGCCGGGAGTAGCCGGTGTCGCCATCGAAATGGCATTGCGTAGCCTCTCCCATCGCGCTGCCAGAGGGTGGGTGGCCGTTGACCAGCGCCTCCAGCGCCACCAGGTCGTGCAGCCGGGCCAGCCACGGCGAGAACGCGCTCTGGAGTTGTGATCGGCATGCGGCCACGTCGGCGGGGGTTGTCAGTGCACTGTCCCCATCCAATGCGCCTGACCAGCGCAGCACCGCCGTCTGCGTGGCGTGCAGCTGCGGCACCGCCTGGTGCATCAGTCCGTCTACATACCGGTTGCACACTTCGGCGCGCACGTCGAAGTACATGACTCCTATTTCCGGCGTCGTCGAGTGGCGCAGGTACACCTGGATCCGTTCATGCGCGGTGGTCTTGGTGAAAAGACCGGGGCGGCTGGCGTCTTCTTGCACGTAGCCTGCGGCCTGCAGCACAGCCGCCGCAGCGCGCCCCAGTTCGCCCAGCGTGGCATCGATGTCCGCGAATCTCCGGTCGAGCCGTGTGAACACGGGTGCAGGCCCGTTGTGCCGCCCACCGTGCCGAAAACCGCACACCTCTTCAGCGAGGGCGGCAGGGACGCCGAAGACGGCATCGTGGCCGTGCTCCGCACGAGATTGGAGCGCTGCCTGCAGCAAGGGCGCCAGCGCCCTGGGCGCAACGCCTTCGATGCCGAGGTGGTCGCCGCCCTCCGACAGGACATGGGAGACCGTCCACACCCGCGCCCCATCGCGGCAGAGAAACGCCATCGAGGCGTTGGTGCTCTCGTCCTCGGCGCACCCGACGACGATGCAGTTCAGCGACAGGACTTTCATCAACAGCGGATCGATCATCCGATGAAAGAACTCGTTGAAAACGATGACGTACGTGCCGTTGGCCAAAAGTGCGCCCGCCATGGGCACGGTACCTGGCGGCACGGGCTGTGCGCTGTCGGTCAAACCCAGCTCGGCAAGAACGTCTGCACCGGCCTTCGCTGCCACGCTGATCCAAGAAACCCTGTAACCCATCGCCACCCCCTGGCACTGCTGCTGGACATGCGGCGAGTTTGCACTCTTTTTTCAGTGCCTGATCAATGTCCGCCGAACACGTCCGCAGGGGGCGGGGACACATGCCGCCGCAGCTGGCCGTCGGCGACTTCGAGTGCCTCCGGGTAGCTGGCCCAGGGCCCCCGCACGGTGAGGACCGGGGAGCCTTCTTCGTCGAAGATGAAGATGCTGTGGGGCACCGGCGCGCGCTGCCGCAAAGTGACGGGCCTCACCATGTAGACGGAACCATGCAGTTCGATGTTGGGAGGCCAAGGGGTGTTCATGCCGGCACCTGTTGCAAATGTTTCAACTGCGGCCATGCTATGCCCAGAAGCACCATCTGGGCGATCGCCAGCCCGGATGAGCGTGACGTACTGCACGGATGCAGTCCGCATGTTGCAGTGCTCTCTACACCACCGACCAATCCCCATCCCGCACCACCGGCACCCCATTCAACCGGACCAGGCCATCCTGGCTGCCCAGCGCCGCCGTGGCGTCGTTCACCAGAATGTAGGTGTCGCCGCCGTAGCCAAAGGCGATGGCCTTGTTCGCGCCGGCCGTACGGGCGGCCAGGGCGGCCGGCCTTGCCTGCCATGTGCACCGCCGTGCACGCTGCGCGCTAAAGTTGTATGATACTTATCATGCGAAATAGCAAGACCACTGCCAGAAGCGCTGCCAAGGAGGCCACGCACGAGCGCATCGTGTCCGTGGCGGCCCGCGCCATTCGCCGCAGTGGCTACGACGGTACGGGGGTCGCGGACATCATGAAGGAGGCGGGTCTCACGCATGGCGCCTTCTACGCGCACTTCGATTCCCGCGAAGCCATGCTGGCCGAAGCCGCAGCGAAGGCATGCGCGGAGTCCGCAGCCGCTGCCGCCAACGTGGTGGCCAGCGTGCCGCCAGGCGCGGCCCTGGCGTCCATGCTCGCCAGCTACCTCTCCCGGGGGCATGTGGAACAGGTGGAGCTTGGGTGTCCCCTGGCCGCGCTGGGCTCCGAAACCGTGCGCCAGGCGCCCGAGGTGCGGCGGGTCGCCACCCGGCACATCAAGGAAGTGGTCGATCTGATCGCCCGCCAGTCACCGGACTGGGGGCAGCCCGCCGCCCACGAGCGCGCGCTGGTCACCGTGGCCACCATGGTCGGGGCCTTGCTGCTGGCGCGTGCGGTGGACGAGCCCGGCCTGTCGGACGGCCTGCGCGAAGCAGCGCTCAAGCACCTGGCGCCTTCCGCGCCCTGAACCGCACGTGCAGGCCGTGCGCATTTTTTTGCCATTTAATATGATGATCGTCATTCGAAATATGCCAACCCGCAAGGAGACACCATGAAAGCCTTCGTTCTTGAGCGCTACGGCAAACAGCGTGCATTGCGCCTGGCTGACGTGCCCCGGCCGGAACTGCGCGCCGACGAGGTGCTGGTGGAGGTGCATGCGGCGGGGGTGAACCTGCTCGACGCCAAGATCCGCAATGGAGAGTTCAAACCCATCCTGCCCTACAGCCTGCCGCTGGTCCTGGGCCACGACGTGGCAGGGGTGGTGGTAGAGGTCGGCCCGCAGGTGCGCCAGTTCAAGGTCGGCGACGAGGTCTATGCCCGGGCCGATGATTTCCGCATCGGCAGCTTCGCCGAGTTCGTGCCGGTCAAGGAATCTTCACTGGCACCCAAGCCCGCAGGCCTGTCCATGGTGGAGGCCGCTTCCATCCCCCTGGTGGGGCTCACGGCATGGCAGGCCCTGGTGGAGCGGGGCGGGCTCCAGCGCGGGCAGAAGGCCTTCATCCAGGCGGGCTCCGGGGGTGTCGGCACCTTCGCCATCCAGTTGGCCAAACACCTGGGCGCCAGCGTCGCGACCACCGCAGGCGCAGCCAGTGCACAGGCCATGCACAAGCTGGGCGCCGACCTCGCCATCGACTACCGCACGCAGGACGTCGAGACCTTGCTGCGCGGCTACGACCTGGTCCTGCACAGCCAGGACGGCAAGGCGCTCGAAAAATCCCTGCGCGTGCTCAAGCCGGGTGGCAAGCTGATTTCCATCTCCGGCCCGCCGGACCCGGCATTTGCCAAGGGCAGCAAGGCGCCTGGCATCGTGCGGCTGCTGCTGCGCTTGATCAGCGCAGGCGTGCGGCGGCGGGCGAAAGGCCTGGGCGTCGACTATTCCTTCCTCTTCATGCGGGCCGATGGCGGGCAACTGCGGGAGATCACCCGCCTCATCGAGACCGGAACCATCCGCCCGGTGATCGACAAGGTGTTCCCGTTCGACGCCACCAACGAGGCGCTGGCGTATGTCGAATCCGGCCGTGCCAAAGGCAAGGTCGTCATCCAGCTCAAGTGATACGGACTTGCCTTCAACCGTCTAGCGTCGTTGGTTCGCCTTGCCGTGCCGCAGCACTGTCTGCGGCTACCGCCTAGCTAGCCGATTGAATGCAATTCCGTATGAGCCCTTTCGCATCCATCCCCGGAGTTCCCATGAAAATCGAAAATGCCGTCGTCCTCATCACCGGTGCCAATCGCGGCATCGGCCTGGCCTTTGCCCGTGAGCTGCTTGCCCGCGGTGCGCGCAAGGTGTATGCCGGTGCGCGCGATCCTGCCAGCATCACCCCCCAGGCGGGCGTGCAGGCCCTGCGGCTGGACGTCAACCACCCGGGCGAGGTGGCTGCAGCCGCAGCGCTGGCGCAGGACGTCACCCTGGTCATCAACAACGCCGGCATCGCCCAGCCCGGGGGCTTTCTGGCGCCCGACAGCGAAGAGGTCTCGCGGCGCATCTTCGAGACCAACTTCTTTGGCGTGCTGCGCGTGAGCCAGGCCTTCGCGCCCATTCTTGCGGCCAACGGCGGCGGTGCCTTGCTCAACGTGCTGTCGGTTGCCTCCTGGGTGAATGGCGGCGAGCTGGCCGCCTACTCCGCCAGTAAATCGGCGGCCTGGTCGCTGACCAATGCCCTGCGCAACGAACTGGCGGGGCATAAGACGCAGGTGCTGGGCCTGCACATGGCCTATGTCGACACCGACCTCACGCGCGGCTTCGACGTGCCCAAGACCAGCCCCGAGCAGATCGTCAAGCGCGCGCTGAACGGTTTGGAGTCGGGTCTGGACGAGGTGCTGGCCGATGAGCTCACCCAACACGTCAAGATCGGGCTGACCGCGCCCCGGCCCAGCTACCTGCCGCAGGCGGCCTGAGCTGCCCCCAATCCAGTTGCGGCTCTGTGCGTGGCGCGGGTCTCCTGCGGCGCGAGGCGCATGTCCGACCGGTTCGGTATGCCGGACCGGCGTTTCGCCGGGTGCCATCCCGGCCAATCGGCCGTCCCGGTTGCCTTCGATGAAGAACCGGGCCGCAAGGCGGCCCTCGGCTACACCGGTTACCCAGCACCCGTGGTCCCCTGAACGGGTCGAAGTGCCAGCCCCACGTTCTCGACAGGTGCGACCACCAATCTTTGATCCTCCTGGATGAACTTGCTGCGCCTGGGCAGGGCAACCCTGAACAGGCCTTGCCCTGGGCCACCCGTCAACCCGTTATAAGTTCGTTGATCAAACTATGTCGGGTTTGTCCCGATGTATTGCACAAACTGGGGCTTACATAATTTGTTCGTCGTCCGCACTAAATGACTTCATGTCCTGAAGAGGCTCCCTGGGCAAGCTGGGCGCACAGGTCCTGCGGGAGGGCAGGCGGCACGACAAGCATGAACGCCAGATTCAGCAACCAAGGCCCGCACGAGGCCAATCACGGAGACAAAGATGAAACTGAAGACAACATTGACGGCCCTGGCGCTTGGCTTGGCCAGCGCTGGCGCTTTTGCCCAGGTCGTGGGCGTGAGCTGGTCCAACTTCCAGGAAGAGCGCTGGAAGACCGACGAGAAGGCCATCAAGGACCAACTGGCCAAGTTGGGTGCAAGCTACATCAGCGCGGATGCGGGCGGATCGCCGGAAAAGCAGCTTTCCGACGTGGATTCGCTGATCGCCAAAGGCGCCAAGGTACTGATCGTGCTGGCGATGGACAAGGACGCGATCCTGCCGGCCGTCAACAAGGCCGCGCAGCAGAAGATCCCGGTGGTGGCGTATGACCGCCTGATCGAGGCGGCCGGGGTGTTCTACATCACCTTCGACAACGTCGAGGTGGGCCGCATGCAGGCGCGCGCGGTGTTCGAAGCCAGGCCCAAGGGCAACTACGTGATGGTCAAGGGCTCGCCCACCGACCCGAACGCCAACTTTCTGCGCGCCGGGCAGCAGGAAGTGATCGAGGCGGCCATCACCAAGGGCGACATCAAGATCGTTGGCGAGGAATACACCGAGGGCTGGAAGCCCGAGGTGGCGCAAAAGAACATGGAGCAGATCATCACCAAGACCGGCGGCAAGATCGACGCCGTGGTGGCCTCCAACGACGGCACCGCCGGTGGCGTGGTGGCGGCGCTGACGGCCAAGGGCATCAAGGGCATTCCGGTGTCGGGCCAGGACGGCGACCACGCCGCGCTCAACCGCGTGGCCCAGGGCTCGCAGACGGTGTCGGTCTGGAAGGATGCACGCGACCTGGGCCGCGATGCCGCATCGGCCGCTGTCTCCCTGGCCAAGGGCCAGAAGATTGCTGGCGCGCAGGCCTGGAACGGGGGCGAGAAGAAGGTGTCCTTGCAGGCGCAGTTCCTCAAGCCCGTGCCGATCACGGCGAAAAACCTGGACCTCGTGGTCAAGGCGGGCTGGATCAAGAAGAGCGAGCTGTGCAAGGGCGTGGACGCCGCCAAGGGGCCCGAGGCGTGCAAATGATGGCGTTGCCTGCCTGACGGCTGAAGGCTCCCGGACCGTGAGCCGCCCCTCGTGTCCTGTCCCGCAAATAAATGCCAATAAAACCGCGTCTTTCACGCCAGAGCCGCGTTGCAAATCCTCGCGATAGCTACGGCTATCGCTGCGGTTTGCGCCTTGCCCTGGCGCGAAATCCATCGGTTTTATTTTTGGCATTTATTTGCGGGACAGAACACTAGCCTGCGGTCCCTTTTTGTTTCTGGTGGAGTGCGCTTGTGAGTCCTGTTCCCAATGCCCTCAGGCAGTTGGCCATCGATTGGCGGCTGGTGCTGATGGGGGTGGTCCTGGTGGCCACGGCCATCGTGTTCAACATCCTCTCCGGCGGCCTGTTCCTGTCGCCCGAGAATCTCTACAACATTGCCCAGCAGACCGCGGTGGTCGGCATCGTGGCCACGGTGGTGGTGCTGGTCATCGTCGCACGCCACATCGATCTGTCGGTCGGCTCGGTCATGGGTTTTGTGGGCGTGCTGATCGCCACGCTGATGTACACCGCCGGCTGGCACTGGGTCGAGGCCTCCCTCGCCGGGCTGGCCGTCGCCATCGGCGTATCGCTTTACCAGGGTGCGCTCACGGCAATGCTGGGGGTGCCGTCTTTCGTGGTCACGCTGGGTGGCCTGATGTCGTTTCGCGGCGCGGCCTTTCTGGTGGCCGACGGCAAGACCCAACCGGTCAGCGACGCATTCTTTCAAAGGCTGGGCGGTGGTTTTGATGGCGCCATCGGCGTGCAGGCCAGCTGGTGGCTGGCGCTGGCTCTGGTCGTGGCCATGGGGGTCAAGACCTGGCTGCGGCGCCGGGCCAAGGCTGCGTATGGTGTGCCCAGTCCGCCGCTGTGGCTGGATTCCCTGGTGGCCGCCGTGCCAGCGTTGATTGCCGTGGCCTTTGTCGCCACGATGAACGCCTACCAGATCCCCACCAAGGACGCGCCCCAGGGCGTGCCGATCCCCGTGCTGATCTGGGGCGGCGTGGCCGTGGTGCTGTCGTTCATCGTGCGCCGCACACGTTTTGGCCGCTATGTGTTTGCCATGGGGGGCAACCCGGAGGCCGCCGCGCTGGTCGGTATTCCGGTGCGTCGCGTCACCCTGATGCTGTTTGCGCTGATGGGGGTTCTCATCACCATCGCGGCCATGGTCTCCATTGCACGGCTGAACGCGGGCACCAATTCACTGGGCACCGGCATGGAGCTGTTTGTGATCGCAGCGGCCGTGATCGGCGGCACGGCGCTCTCCGGCGGCAGTGGTTCCATTCTGGGATCGGTGCTGGGCGCGCTCATCATGCAAAGCATCGACAGCGGCCTGTTGTTGCTGGACATCTCGATTGGCCTGCGCTACGTGATCATCGGCCAGGTCCTGATTGCCGCCGTGGTGTTCGACGTGGTCTATCGCCGCTTGACGGGAGACGCGGCATGAACGCGCCCCTGGTGGAAATGCGCCACATCGGCAAGTCGTTTGGCGGCGTGAAGGCGGTGGACGGTGTCAGTCTGAACCTGCACCCGGGCGAGGTGGTCGCCTTGCTGGGGCACAACGGTGCAGGCAAGTCCACGCTGATGAAGATGCTGGCGGGCGCCTACCCGATCGACAGCGGAGAGGTGCTGGTGCAGGGGCAGAAATCCCACATCCGTACGCCCGTCGATGCCCAGCGCCTCGGCATCGAGTCGATCTACCAGACGCTGGCGCTGGCCGACAACCTGGACGCAGTGGCCAACCTGTTCCTGGGGCGTGAGCTCCTCACACCCTGGCGCACGCTGGACGACCACCGCATGGACGCCGAAGCGCGCAAGGTGTTCGAGCGCCTGAACAAGAACTTTCGCAACGTGCGCACGCCGGTGCGGCGCCTGTCGGGCGGCCAGCGCCAGGTGGTGGCGATCTCGCGCGCCATCTACTTCAACGCGCGCATCCTAATCATGGACGAGCCCACTGCCGCGCTCGGTCCTGAGGAAACCGCGATGGTGGGCAACCTCGTGCGCCAGCTCAAGGCCGAGGGCGTGGGCATCTTCCTGATCACCCACGACATGCCCGACGTGTTCGGGCTCAGCGACCGCCTGGCGGTGATGAAGAATGGGCGCCTGGTGGGCATCTACCGCACGGCCGAGGTTACCGAGGACGAGGTTCTGGGCATGATCATCGCCGGCAAGCAACCCGAGGGAAAAGCGCAGGCCCACAGCCTTTGAAAACCGGCGCTCCGAAGACCACACCATGAAAACCACCGGCGACCAGCAACTTGTCAAACGGATCAACCGCAGCGTGCTCCTGCGGTTGCTGCGCCAGCGGGGCGGCCTCTCGCGCGCGCAACTGGCCAGCGAGAGTGGCCTGACCAAGTCGACCGTGAGCCTGCTGGTGCGCGAGTTGATCGAAGAGGGCTGGATCACCGAAACCAGCCTGGCGGCCGCACAGGGCCTTGGCCGCCCCTCCACACCCTTGCAGCTGGACGGCAGCCGCCGCGCCATGCTGGGCGTGGAGATCGGGGTCGAGTCGCTGCGCGTGGTGGGTGTGTCGCTCACGGGCGAGGTGCTGTGGTCGGCCGAGGAGCCCCTGGCCGACCGCGCGCCTGGAGCGGTGTGCGGCCAGGTTGCGGCCCTGGCGGTGCGCGCGCATGGCGAACTGGCGGCCAGGCCGGTGCAGGTCTCTGGCATGGGCATCGGCGTGCCCGGCGCGTTCGACGAGGCCACCGGCACCATCCGCTTCGCGCCCAACCTGGGCTGGCGCGATGTGGCCTTCCAGCCGCTGATGGCACGCGCCCTGGCCGAGGCTGGCTGCCCGTCGGTGGCGATGCATGTGCAAAACGAAGCCGACACCGCCGCGCTCAGCGAATACGAGTTTGCGGGCGGTGAAGCGACGGATTCGCTGATCTTCGTGACCTGCGGCGTGGGCGTGGGCGCTGGCATCGTGCTCAACGACCGGCTGTTCACCGGGCTGCAGGGCATGGCTGGCGAAATCGGCCACAGCATTGTGCAGATCGACGGACCGGCGTGCTCCTGCGGACGCAAGGGGTGTGCCGAAACCTTTCTTGGCGCCCGCGCTCTGGAGCGGCAGGCCGAGCCAGCGCGCGGCGGCGTCTACCTGGGCGTGGTGCTGCAAAACCTGTGGACTACCTTCAACCCGGGCGCACTGGTCGTCGGTGGACCCTCCTGCGAGCGCTATCCCGACATCCTGCGCGTGGCCCGAGAAACGCTGGAGGGCTATGCGGCCAGCGCAGGCATGGCCGCGCCCAAGGTGCGTTCGGCCCGCTACGGGCTGCTGGCCTCGGCCGTCGGCGCGGCCGCACTGGTGCTGCACCACGAGCTTCGGCCCATGCATGCGCCTGCGGTCACCGCGCCACCGGACGAGCCCGAACACCGGCAGGGCGAAGCAGCGCCCCAGTTCCTTCACTGATTGATTGCAACAACCCATGTACATCGGCATCGACATTGGCACCTCCGAAGTCAAGGCCCTGCTGCTGGGGCCTGACCAGTGCGTGGTGGGCTCGGCGGGCGTGGCCCTCACGGTGTCGCGGCCCCATCCGGGCCACAGCGAGCAGGACCCCGCTGACTGGTGGGGCGCCACGCAGGCAGCCCTGGCCAGCCTGCAGGCGGCGCACCCGGGCGAGTATGCGGCGACGCAAGCCATCGGCCTCTCGGGCCAGATGCATGGCGCCGTGCTGCTGGATGCGCAAGACCGCGTATTGCGGCCCGCGATCCTCTGGAACGACACGCGCAGCGCCGCAGAGTGCAGCGAGATGATGCACGAGCTTGCCGCCCTGAGCGATCTGGGCGGCAGCCTCGCGATGCCGGGCTTCACCGCGCCCAAGCTGCGCTGGGTCGCGCGCCACGAGCCCGAGGTGTTCCGGCGCGTGGCCAAGGTGTTGCTGCCCAAGGACTATGTGCGCCTGATGCTGACAGGGGAACACGCCAGCGACATGTCGGACGCCAGCGGCACGCTCTGGCTTGATGTGCGGCGCCGTGACTGGTCCGACCCCCTTCTGGCGTTGACTGGCCTTTCGCGCCGGCACATGCCCCGGCTCGTTGAAGGCAGCGAGGTCAGCGGGCGGCTGCGGGCCGAGGTCGCGCAGTCGCTGGGCCTGCGGCCTGGCACCGTGGTGGCGGGTGGTGCGGGCGACAACGCGGCCAGCGCCGTGGGCATGGGCGCGGTGCAGCCAGGCCAGGGGTTCCTGTCGCTGGGCACCAGCGGTGTACTGTTCGTGGTCACGCCCACTTACCAGCCCAATGCCGCCAGCGCCACGCATGCGTTCTGCCATGCCGTGCCCGGCCGCTGGCACCAGATGAGTGTGATGCTCGCGGCGGCCAGCGCGCTGCAGTGGGTCGCGAAGCTGCTGGGTACGGCCCATGTCGCAGACGTGGCGGCACGCGCGGCGGCGCTGGATGCTGCGGGCCGAGAGGCCGCGCCACTGTTCCTGCCGTACCTGAGCGGCGAGCGCACGCCCCACAACGACGCCAATGTGCGGGGCAGCTTCCACGGCCTGGACTTCGATACCGATGCCGCGCGCCTGGGCTACGCGGTGATGGAAGGCGTGGGCTTTGGCTTGCGCGATGGCTTGGCCGCATTGAACGCCGCTGGCAGCGAGGTCACGCGCCTGTCGCTGGTGGGCGGCGGCGCCCGCAGCGCCTTCTGGGCCCAGATGCTGGCCAGCGCGCTCGATGTGGAGATCGTCACCCACGGTGGTTCGGCCGTCGGCGGCGCCCTGGGCGCCGCCCGCCTGGGCGCCCTGAGCGCGGGGGCCCCGATGGCCTCCACCTGCCTGCCTCCCCCCGTGGACACCGTCTACCAGCCCGACCCGGGCGAGAGCGTGCTGCTGGCGCCTCGCCATGCCCTGTTCCGCAGCCTGTACCGCAGGCCCTGACGTCCTTAGCCGAGAAACCCATGAGCACCTACTTTTCCGACATTGCCCCCATCGCCTACGAGGGCCCTGAGTCTTCCAACCCGCTGGCCTTCAAGTGGTACGACAAAGACCGCCTGGTGCTGGGCAAGCGCATGGAGGAGCACCTGCGTTTTGCCGTCTGCTACTGGCACAGCTTCTGCTGGAACGGGTTTGACCCTTTCGGCTACGACGGCACCTTCGAGCGTCCTTGGCAGCGCACGGCCGACCCCATGGCCGCTGCGCGCATGAAGGCTGATGCGGCGTTTGACTTCTTTGTGCGCCTGGGCGCGCCTTACTACTGCTTTCACGACCGCGACGTGGCGCCCGAGGGCAGCACACCCCGCGAAAGCGTGAACCACCTGCACGAGATGGTCGATGTGCTGCAGGCCAAGCAGGCCGAGACGGGCATGAAGCTGCTGTGGGGCACGGCCAACCTGTTCAGCCACCGCCGCTTCATGTCCGGCGCCTCGACCAACCCCGACCCCGAAATCTTTGCCCTGGCCGCCCTGCAGGTGAAAGAGGCGATGGACGCGACGCTCAAGCTCGGCGGGGAGAACTATGTGCTGTGGGGTGGCCGCGAGGGCTATGAGACCCTGCTCAACACCCGCGTGGGCCACGAGCTGGACCAGATGGGCCGCTTTTTGAACATGGTGGTGGAGTACAAGCACAAGATCGGCTTCAAGGGCACGATCCTGATCGAGCCCAAGCCGCGCGAACCCTCCAAGCACCAGTACGACTTTGACACCGCCACGGTCTATGGCTTCCTGGCCCGCTATGGGCTGGACAAGGAGATCAAGGTCAACATCGAGGCCAACCACGCCACGCTGTCGGGCCACAGCTTCGAGCACGAGATCGCCACCGCCATCGACCTGGGCATCTTCGGCTCGATCGACATGAACCGCGGCGACATGCAGTGCGGCTGGGACACCGACCAGTTCCCCAACAACATCCCCGAGACGGCTTTGGCCCTGTACCTGATCCTTCAGGCCGGCGGTTTCACCACGGGGGGGCTGAACTTCGACGCCAAGGTGCGGCGCCAGTCCCTGGACGCCGAGGACATGTTCCACGGCCACATCGGCGGCATGGATGTCTCGGCCCGGGCGCTGCTGATTGCCGAGAAAATGATCACCGACGGGCGCCTGGCCCGCCATGTCGATGCCCGCTACGCCGGCTGGGGTGATGCGTTTGGCCAGGACCTGCTGGCCGGCCGGCTGGGGCTAGACGAGGTGGCGGCCCGTGCGCTGCAGCGCAACCAGGACACGCGGCCGGTTTCCGGGCGGCAGGAGCTGCTCGAGAATCTGCTCAACAGCTATCTTTGACTCGCCCTTGTGAACGGGGAGTGCCCATGAAACCCGTGGTGTGGGGTGTTCTGAGTACGGCCAGGATCGGCATCCAGCATGTGATTCCCGCCATGCGGGCCAGCCCGCTGGTCGAGTTGCGCGCGATCGCTTCGCGCTCCCTGTCCGCTGCCGAGGGGGCTGCGCGATCATTGGGCATTGCCCAGGCCTACGGGAGCTACGAAGAACTGCTGGCCGACCCGGCCATCGAGGCGATCTACAACCCCCTGCCCAACCACCTGCATGTGCCGCTGACCCTGCAGGCGGCGGCCGCTGGCAAGCATGTGTTGTGCGAGAAGCCGGTGGCGCTCAGCGCGGCAGAGGCCGAGCTGCTCAGGGCCGCGAGTCGCAGTGTGCATATTGAAGAGGCCTTCATGGTGCGCTACCACCCGCAGTGGCTGCGCGCCCGCGAACTGGTGCGCGCGGGGCGCATTGGCACGCCCCAGGCGGTACAGGTGTTCTTCTCGTACTTCAACGACGATCCGGGCAACATCCGCAACCAGCCCGGCATCGGCGGTGGGGCGCTGTTCGACATTGGTTGTTATGCGGTTCTGGCGGGGCGCTATCTGTTCGAGTGCGAGCCTTTGCGCGCCGTTTCGCTGGTAGACCGCGACCCGCAACTGGGGACCGACCGGCTCACCAGCGCACTGCTGGATTTTGGCTCCGGCAGGCAGGTGGCATTCACGGTCTCGACGCAGAGCGCCCGGTTTCAAAGGGTGCAGGTGGTGGGCACGCGCGGACGCATCGAACTTTTCATCCCCTTCAATGCGGTGCGGGGCGGCGAGATGCGCTTGGCGGTGGACGACGGCGGTCAGCTCGATGGCAGCGGCATCACCGTCGAAACCCTGCCGCCCTGCGACCAGTACCGGCTGCAGGTGGAGGCGTTTTCCCGCCGGGTACGCGACGCAGCGGGGCCGCAGCCCGATGGCCTTGATGACGCGGTGGCCCAGGCGCGGGTGATCGATGCCCTGTGGCTGTCCGAGCGCACGGGGCGCTGGGAGCCGGTGGCCTGAGGCGCATCGGCTGCAACGCCCGATAGGCCGGTGTTGCCGGGTTTTACCTCCGACCTGCGGGGGAGCACCCTGCGTTTATCGGTACTGCGGAATGTCCCGTCCCCTGCGCAAATGCCCGATGGACCGCGCGGGCCATCGGCACTCCGGCTTACTCCGGCTGAATCCCCGCCTCCTTGACCACCTTGCCCCACTTGAGCAGGTCCGACTTGATCAGCGCCGCATACTCCTGCGGCGTGCCGCCCTGGATCTCGATGCCGGCGGCCTCCAGCTTGCTGCGCACGTCGGGCAGCTTCAGCGCCGCGTTGATCTCGGCGTTGAGCTTGGCGACGAAGGCCTTGGGCGTGCCGGCCGGTGCGAGAAAGCCGCCGTTGGTGTTGGCGTCGTAGCCCTTGAGGCCCTGTTCGTCGGCCGTGGGCACGTCGGGCAGGGCGCTGGAGCGCTTGCGGGTGGACACGGCCACGGCGCGCACGTTGCCGCCCTTGACCTGCGGCAGGATGGCGCTGATGGTGTCGATGTACAGCGCAGTGCGCCCGGCCAGCAGGTCGGGGTGCGCGGCCGACGAGCCCTTGTAGGGCACCAGCAGCATCTGGGCGCCGCTGGCCATGCGGAACATCTCGGCGGCCATTTCCTGGGCGCTGCCCCGGCCCGAGGTGGCAACCTTGGCCTGGTCGGGGTTGGCCTTCATCCAGGCGATGAACTCGGGCAGCGTCTTCGCCGGGATCTGCGGGTAGATGGCAAAGACTAGCGGCACCTCGTGCGTGTAGACGATGGGCTCGAAGCTCTTTTCCGGGTCCCAACCCAGGTTCTTGAACAGGTACTTGTTGATGTTGTGGCTGCCGCCCACGATGCCGATGGTGTAGCCGTCGGGCGCGGCCTTGGCCAGCACGTCGGTGCCCAGGTTGTTCGAGGCGCCGGGCCGGTTGTCGACGATGACCGCCTGGCCCAGCGCCGCAGCGAGCTTGTCGCCGACCACGCGGGCAATAGTGTCGATGGCCCCGCCGGGCGGCGCGGGCACGATGATCTTGATGGCGCGCGTGGGGTAGGCGGCCGCCTGGGCCGATGCCAGCTGTGGTGCGGCTGCCAGCAGGGCCAGCACCGCCGTGTGGGCCAGCGCCTTGAAGCGTGTGGATGTGGTTTGCATGGTGTTTGTCTCCGTTGTGGTCTTGTGGAATCGGGTCGTCGCCAGGCGTCAGCCGCGCCCGACGAAGGGCATGGCGCTGGCCATGAGGGTCATGTTCAGCACGTTGGCCGACAGCGGCAGCGCGGCGATGTGGCGCACCGCATCGGCCACGTGGGTGGCGTCCATCATGGGCTCGGGCGCCACGGTGCCGTTGGCCTGCAGCACACCCCTGGTCATGCGCTCGGACAGCTCGGTGAGCGCATTGCCGATGTCGATCTGGCTGGCCACGATGCCGAAGGCGCGGCCATCGAGCGCCAGCGCCTTGGTCAGGCCCGTGACGGCGTGCTTGCTCAGCGTGTAGGGGGCCGTGAAGGGGCGCGGCGTGTGCGCCGAGATAGAGCCGTTGTTGATGATGCGCCCGCCCTGCGGCGCTTGGCGGCGCATGAGCCCGAAGGCCGCGCGGGCGCACAGGAACACGCCGCCCACGTTGGTGTTGAGCACGCTCAGCCACTTCTCCAGCGGCAGCTCGTCCATGGGCACGGCCGGGGCGTTCACCCCGGCGTTGTTGAACAGCAGGTCCAGCCGGCCAAAGCGCTGCTCGATGGCGTCGAACAGGGCCTGCACGCTGGCCGGGTTGCTCACGTCGGTGGGCACGGCCAGGGCCGTCTGGCCACGCGCGGCGGCCTCGTCCGCCAGGGCCTGCAGCGGCTCGGGGCGTCGGCCCGCCAGCACCACGGTCCAGCCGTCGCCCAGCAGGCCAAGCGCGGTGGTGCGGCCGATGCCGCTGCCCGCGCCGGTGACCAGGGCGATGCGGGGGGGGGAAAGTGCGTTCATGCTCAAGGGCCGTCTCCTTCAATGGGGGAAATCGGCGATGGGCCTGCGCCCACCGCCATGGAAAGTTCGCCGATGCCCTGCACGCCTGCGCGCACCACATCGCCCGGCTGCAGCGGGCCCACCCCGGCAGGGGTGCCGGTGTAGACCAGGTCCCCCGGCGCGAGCGCGACCGAGCGCGACAGCATGGCCACCAGCTCCGGCACCGTCCACAGCAGGCCGGACAGGTCCGCCCGCTGGCGCTCCTGGCCATTCACCGTGAGCCAGATGGCGCCTTGGCGGGGGTGGCCACACACCGCAACGGGCACGATGGGCGTGCAGGGGGCGGATTGGTCGAAGGCCTTGGCGGGCTCCCAGGGGCCACCCGCCTGCTTGGCCTGTTGCTGCAGGTCGCGCCGTGTCATGTCCAGCCCGGCGGCATAGCCCCAGATGTGCTCTGCCTCCACGCGCTCCGGTGAAATGTCACGGCCGCCCCAGCCAATGGCCACCACCAGCTCGATCTCGTGGCAGAAGTCGCGGGTTTGTGCAGGGTAGGGCAGCACACCCTGCGCGGGTACCACGGCGCTGGCGGGCTTCATGAACCAGGCGGGCATTTGCACGGGCCGGGGTTCATCGGGCGCCCAGCGGTAGTTGCGGCCGATGCAGAACACCCGGCCCACGGGGAACAGGGAGCTGCTGCCCGCCACCGGCAGGGCGGTGGCGGCGGGTGGAGGGAACGCGAAGTCCGGCATGGTGACTCACTCGATGGTGATCTTGCGGCTGCGGATGATCTGCGCGTAGCGCGCCCTGTCGGCCGCGATCAGCTTGCCGAACTCCTGCGGCGAGGTGGCGCGCGGCACGCCGCCCAGGCCGGCAAAGCGTGCCTTCACGGCTTCGTCCGCCAGCACGGCACGCACATCGGCCGCTACCTTGTCCACCACTTCTGGCGGCGTGCCGGCGGGCGCCAGCAGGCCGATCCACGAGATGGCATTGAAGCCCGGCAGCGCGCCTTCGCCCAGTGTGGGCACCTCGGGCAGCGCAGGCAGGCGCTTGTCGCCGGTGACGGCCAGGGCGCGCAGCTTGCCGGCCTTGATGTGGCCCGAAGCCTCCAGCGCGGTCATGAACGACAGCTGCACGTGGCCCGCCAGCAGGTCGGCAATCGCAGGGCCGCCGCCCCGGTAGGGCACGTGCAGGATGAAGGTGCCCGTCTGGTCCTTGAACATCTCGGCCGCCAGGTGTGGCGCGCCGCCGGCCCCCGAACTGCTGTAGCTCAGCTTGCCGGGCTGCGCCTTGGCCAGGCCAATGAATTCGGCAGGTGTCTTTGCCGCCACGGCCGGGTTGACCATCATCGCCAGCGGCAACTCGGCCACCAGCGAGATGGGGGCGAAGGCCTTGTCCGCGTCGTAAGGCAGTTTGGCGTACAGCGAGGGGTTGATGGCCTGCGTGCCGATGTTGCCCAGGAGCAGGGTGTAGCCGTCGGCCCTGGACTTGGCCACGTAGTCGGCACCGATCTGCCCGGCCGCGCCGCCCTTGTTCTCCACCACCACGGGCTGGCCCCAGCGCCGGGCCAATTGCTCGGCGATGACACGGCCCCCGGTGTCGGTGCCGCCCCCGGGCGGGAAGGGCACGACCAAAGTGACCGGGCGGTTGGGATAGGCCTGTGCAAAGGCGGCGGGTGCCGCCAGGGCCGTAGTGCCAAGGGCGATGGCCAGGGTGAAGGCGAAGCGTCGTCGTGTGGACGTCATGGTGGTGTCTGTCTCCGTTGTGTTTTTTGGGGGATGGGGAAGCGGCGGGTACCGCCAGGCTCAGTTCATGTGGTCAGGCTCATTGCCGGCCGCTCGCCGGCCAGCGCCTGGGCCACGCTGTCCAGCACCATCTGGCCCATGGCTGCACGCGTCTCCCAGGTGGCGCTGGCGCGGTGGGCCTGCAGCACGGTGCGCTCGCTTTGGCGCAGCGCCAGGGGCACGCGCGGCTCGTCCACGAACACATCCAGCCCTGCGCCTGCGATCTGGCCCGCACTGATGGCTGCCGCGAGGTCGGCCTCGTTGACCAGGCGGCCACGCGCTACGTTGACCAGGTAGCCCTGCGCGCCCAGCGCATCGAGCACGGCCGCATCGACGATGCCCTCGGCGCTGTCGGCCGCAGCGCACAGCACCAGTGCGTCGGACTCGCGCGCCAGGTCCATCAGGGTGGGCACGAAACGGTGCGCCACATCGCTCATGGCGCGCAGATCGGTGTAGGCGATGGTGCAGCCGAAGGCGGCGGCGCGCACGGCCACGGCGCGGCCCACCCGCCCCATGCCGACGATGCCCACGCGCATGCCGGAAAAGCGCCGCGCCAGCGGGATGGCGCTGGGCTGCGGAAACTGCTCCCACTGGCCGTCGCGCACGAAGCGGTCGCCGGTGCAGATGTTGCGGCAGGCGGCGATCAGGAGGCCGATGGCCAGGTCGGCCACGTCCTCGGTCAGCGCGCCCAGCGTGGCGGTGACGGGCAGGGCGCGGCCACGGCAGTAGGCCAGGTCTACCGCGTCGGTGCCCACGCCGTTCACGGCCACCACCTTGAGGGCGGGCAATTGCTCCAGCATGGCGCGCGAGATGCCCGTGTGCCCGCCGGTGATCACCGCGCCGATGCCTGCGCCGTGCGCTTGCAGCCATGCCGCGCCATCGGCCATCTCGAAGTATTTGTGCACCGTGTACAGCGAGGCGAGCGCGTCGTTCACCGACGGGATCAGGATGGGGTTGAGTTGCAGAACCTGGGGCTTTGTCATGTCGGTATGCGGAAACACGTTGGAATGGAAGGCATCGTAGTTTTGTGTTGATGCTGTGGTCAATCTTGACGTGTAAAATCAATGTATAGACCTCAACGACGACCACCACCATGGCTTCCTGGATTTCGATGACCGAGGCCTGCCAACTCCTCGGCGTGCAACCGCAGACCATCTATGCCTACGTGAGCCGCGGCAAGCTCGAGGTCATGCCCGACCCGGCCGACACGCGCAAGAGCCTGTACCGCGCCGAGGACCTGAGCGGCCTGGCCCGGCGCAAGAAGGCCGGTAGCAAGCGCGAGACGCTGGCCACCAACACCTTGTTCGGTTCTGAGCCCAGCATCCCGACGGCGCTGTCGGCCTTCTTCCGCGAGCGCCCGCACTACCGGGGTGAAGACGCCATCGTGCTGGCGCGCACCGCCACGCTCGAAGATGCGGCGCAGCTGCTGTGGGCGGCAGAGCAGGCGGTGGACTTTGCCAGCGATGCGCCGGCCGGCACCGCGGCACCGGGGCGGGGCGCCGCGTTCACGGTGCTCGCCGGGCTGGCCGCCACGGGGCACTCCACCAGCGGGCGGCTCACGCGCGTGCTGCATGCCGAGGGCCAGGCCCTGGTGGGCCTACTGGCCAATGCCTTCGGCGCCCAGCCCGGCAAGGGCCCGCTGCACCTGCGCTTTGCCAAGGGCTGGAAGCAGCGCGCCCCGGTGGCCGAGCTGCTGCGCACGGCGCTGGTGCTGCTGGCCGACCATGAGCTCACGAGCTCGGCCTTTGCCACGCGCATCGCGGCGTCCACCGGCGCCTCGCTGCCGGCCTGCGTGCTGGCGGGGCTGAGCACGCTGTCGGGGCCGCTGCACGGCGATGCCTCGGGCCGGGTGCAGGCGCTGTTCAGCGAGGTGGAGCGGCTGGGCGAAGACAAGGTGCTGGCCCACTACCTTTCCACCGGCCTGCCGTTGGCCGGCTTCGGCCACCACATCTACCCCGATGGCGACCCGCGCGCGGCGGCCCTGCTCGCGATGTTCGAGCCGCCCGAGGTGATTGCGCGCTTCATCCACAAGGCGACCGAGTTGACCGGCCTGCAGCCCAACATCGACGTGGCCCTGGCCGCCCTGGTCGCGCACCACCGCCTGCCTGCCGACGCAGCATTTGCCCTGTTCGCCACTGCGCGCAGCGTGGGGTTGCTGGCCCACAGCCTGGAGCAGCGCGGCGTAGCGCAGGTGATCCGCCCGCGCGGGCGTTACGTGGGGCGCGTGCCGGTGGAGCAGCACAACGCCCGCAAATAGGCAGGGTGTGAGCGCATGTATCGTCTGCTATGCAATGTGTAGCTGCATATCCATGCAGCATAAGCCGTGGCCGCTGCAAATGCCCGATGCATTCAGCGGGCCTTCCGCTTGGGAACGCGTGCCCCGGCGGCTATGATCAATTCATGATCAATCGCCTGCCCGGCCTGTCCCTGCCCGAGCGTGCCTGGAGCACGGTACGCCGCTGGGCCGTGGCGTGGTGGCGCATCCTGTACCTGGGGGCGGTGGTGCTGGTGCTGGTGTTGTCGCCCTCGAGCTATGGTCGCGCCACGCGCCGCTCGCTGGCGCGCCATCTGTACCTGGACACGGCACCGGTGCTGCTGGGCTTCACGGTGCTGGCGGCGCTGATCAGCCTGGTGCTCACGCGCATCGTGGTGGTCACGGCGCTCAGCTACGGGCTCTCGCGCTACGCCATGGAGATGGTGATCCGCGTGCTGGTGCTGGAGCTGATCCCGCTCACGGCCGCACTCTTCGTGGCCATGCGCGCCACCATCCCCAACGGCACACAACTGGCGCTACTGCGCCAGTCGGGTCGCTTCGACGAGCTGCGCCGCCAGGGCTCGGACCCGGTGCGCGTGGAGCTGCTGCCGCGCGTGGTGGCCGGGGTGTTCGCCAGCATCACCCTGGCCGCGCTCAGCTGCGTGGTGGCGCTGGTCATGGGCTACCTGGGCGTGTACGGCTTCAACCTGGCCGAGGCGGGGGGCTACACACGCATGTTCGGGCGCGTATTCACCCCCAGCGTGACCACTCTGTTCGCGCTCAAGACGCTGTTCTTCAGCCTCACCGTGGCGCTGATCCCCATGGCCGCCGGTTTGTACGACGCCGAGGGCCGGGGCCAGCCCGATTCGGAACTGGGCGGCCTGGCGCGCATGTTCGCCGTGCTGCTGCTGATCGAAGTGGCCTCGCTGATGGGCAACTACTACTAACCCATAACAACAACACCCCATGACCGACCGCACACCACCTCCCGCGCCGCCGCCGCCGCCGACCGAAGGCTCCACGCAGGAGACGCTGCGCCCCGTGGCCTACCTGGAGATCAAGGCTGCGGCGCTGCTGATGTTCACGCTGGCGCTCATCGTCGGCTCGGGCCTGTTCCTCATGTATGCGCGCGGCGTGTTCGAACCCACGCAGACCCTCGTGCTCACGGCCGACGATTCCGAGGGCGTGGTGGTGGGCATGGACATGACGTTCTCGGGCTTTCCCATCGGGCGGGTGCGCCGCATCGAGCTGGCCAACGAGGGCAATGCGCGCCTCACCATCGAGGTGCCGAGCAAGGACGCGCACTGGCTGCGCAGCTCCAGCGTGTTCACCCTGGTGCGCGGCATCGTGGGCGGCACCAACATCCGCGCCTACAGCGGCATCCTCACCGACCCGCCGCTGGAGAATGGCGCCGTGCGCCCGGTGCTGCGCGGCGATGCCACGGCCGAGATCCCGCAGCTCATGGCCTCGGCGCGCGAGCTGCTGGGCAACCTGAACAACCTGACCGCGCAGGACGCGGCCCTGGGCAGCACCCTCTCCAACGTGCAGGCGCTGACCGAGCGGCTGAACGGCCCAGGCGGCGTGCTGGGCGCCCTCATGGGCAGCGAGAGCGATGCGAAGAAGCTCGTGACCACACTGGACCGCACCAACACCCTGCTGGCGCGCCTGGATACCCTGGCCGCACGCGCCGACCGCCAGGTCTTCGGCGCCGATGGCAACAAGGATGCACTGGTGCCGGAGCTGCGCGCTGCCGTCGGCCAGGTCAATGACCTGCTGGCCGACACCCGCACCAGCCTGAAGAAGGTCGACGCCGTGCTGGTCGAAGCCCAGGCCGTGGGCGCCAATGCCCGCGAGGCCACCAACGACCTGGGTGCCCTGCGCGCCGAGGTGGAAAGCAACCTGCGCAAGATCGACAGCCTGGTCACCGAGATCAACCGCAAATGGCCGTTTGCACGCGACCGGGAGATCAAGCTGCCATGACCCACAAGACGATGCCCATCGTACGGAGTTTGCTTGCCGCTGCCCTGTTCGGCAGCTTGCTTGCCGGCTGCGCGAGCAAGCCGCCCGAGCCCGAGTGGGAGATGAACGCCCAGGGCTCGGCACAGAAGGCGCTCGACGCCTACCTGTCGGGCAATGCCCGCGTCGACAAGCTCGAATGGGAGCGCGCCCGCGCCGAGGTCGCCCGCACCGGCCGCCCGGACCTGCTGGCCCGGCTGGAGCTGCTGCGCTGCGCCGCCCAGGTGGCCAGCCTGGTGGTGGAGCCCTGCACCGCCTTCGAGGCCCTGCGCCAGGACGCCGCGCCGCCCGAGCGTGCCTATGCCGATTACCTAACGGGCAAACCGCTGTCCGCAGCGGACGTGGCGCTGCTGCCCGCCGCTCAGCGCGCGGCGGCCACTGCGGGATCAGGCGGCGCTGCACTGGCCGCCATCGAAGACCCGCTCTCGCGCCTGGTCGCCGCCGGCGCTTTGCTGCAGGCCGGCCGTGCCGACCCGGCGGCCATCGCCACGGCGACCGACACCGCATCCGCCCAGGGCTGGCGCCGCCCGCTCATGGCCTGGCTGCTGCTGCAGGTGCAGCGCGCCGAGGCGGCGGGGGACAAGGACGCGGCCGAGCGCCTGCGCAGGCGCGTGGCGGTGGTGGAGCAGGCGGGCGCCAGCAAGTAGGCTGCCGGGAGGGCCGCAGGGCCAAACCCTTCGGTTTGGCCGGGACGCACCGCTGGGGTACATTGCAGCCGTGCGAAGATTCCTTGCCATCTGCTTGCTGTTGCTGGGCAGTGCTTTCCTCACCCAAACGGTGTCGGCCAGCATGTCGGGCTACGAGCATTGCTGCATTGCCGACTGCGGCACTGCCGATGCCTGTGGCATGGCCGGCTGCCAGCCTTGTGGCACGCCGTTGATGGGCGCCCCGGATGTTCCATGGCACGGGGTATCACGGGCCTCGATGCACGCCATTGGAGCTGGTCGGCAGTGGGTGTCCTGGGATGCTGCGGTGTGGAGGCCGCCCGATTGAGGTCTGGATGATTTCTGGTTTCCCGTTTTCTATCCAATCCATTCATTTCTCAATCAGGAATTTCCCAATGAAAAAACAACTCTTCAAATTCGGTGTGGCCGCTGTCTTGCTGTCGATGGCCGGCATGGCCATGGCCCAGTCGGGCTGCTGCTCGGAGCTGGCCGAGTGCTGCCTGGAAATGCTGGGCTGCTGCGATTGATAGATCGCCTGAACCTGGCTGAATGACGGCGGGCCGGCACCCCTGGGTGCCGGCCCGCCTCTTTTGGGGCCTACCTGAGCGAAAGCCGCAGCGCCAGCGCCGCCAGGGTGACCAGCAGCACGGGCAGGGTGATGACCGCCCCCACGCGAAAGTAATAGCCCCAGCCGATGCGGATGCCCTTGCGCTGCAGCACATGCAGCCACAGCAGGGTGGCCAGCGAGCCAATGGGTGTGATCTTGGGGCCCAGGTCGCTGCCGATGACATTGGCGTAAATCATGGCCTCCTTGACCACGCCGGTGGCGGCGGATGCGTCGATGGACAGGGCGCCCACCAGCACCGTGGGCATGTTGTTCATCAGGGATGACAGAACCGCCGTCAGCACACCGGTCCCCATGGCCGCACCCCAGATGCCGTAGCCGGCAAAGGCGTTGAGCCACTGGCTGATGTACGCAGTCAGCCCCTGGTTGCGCAGCCCGTAGACCACCAGGTACATGCCCAGCGAGAAGACGACGATCTGCCAGGGCGCCTCGCGCAGCACCTTCTTTGTGCTGATCACGTGGCCCCGGCCCGCCACGGCCAGCAGCAGCACGGCACCTGCGGCTGCGGTGGCGCTGACCGGCACGCCCAGCGGCTCCAGCCCGAAAAAGCCGACCAGCAGCAGCACCAGGACAACCCACCCCGTCTTGAAGGTGGCCGGGTCG
Source organism: Acidovorax sp. LjRoot118 (assembly GCF_964253575.1). Taxonomy (NCBI): domain Bacteria; kingdom Pseudomonadati; phylum Pseudomonadota; class Betaproteobacteria; order Burkholderiales; family Comamonadaceae; genus Acidovorax; species Acidovorax sp. LjRoot118. The sequence goes on along the minus strand of NZ_CAXURB020000001.1, from coordinate 2,854,083 downwards.
CGGATGGCAGCGGCCGGCAGCTTGAGCTGGTCCTGGTTGTAGGTTGCCGGAATCTCCCGGCGAAAGTACAGCAGCAAGATGGCCAGCGAGGCCGCGACCGAGGCGATGTTCACCGGCACCATGACCGAGGCGTATTCATTGAACCCGATGCCAAAGAAGTCGGCCGAGACGATGTTCACCAGGTTGGACACCACCAGCGGCAGGCTGGCCGCATCGGCAATGAAGCCCGCCGCCATCACGAAGGCCAGGGTGGCACCGGGGCTGAAACCCAGGGCCACCAGCATGGCAATCACGATGGGGGTGAGGATCAGTGCCGCGCCGTCGTTGGCGAACACCGCCGCAACCGCCGCGCCCAGCAGCACGATGAGCGCGAACAGCATGCGGCCGCTGCCGCGCCCCCAGCGCGCCACATGCAGGGCCGCCCACTCGAAGAAGCCCGCCTCGTCGAGCAGCAGGCTGACGATGATGATGGCGATGAAGGCGGCCGTGGCGTTCCACACGATCTGCCAGACCACCGCGATGTCGGACACCTGCACGACTCCGGTGAGCAGCGCCACGGCGGCACCGGCGCTGGCGCTCCAGCCAATGCCCAGCCCGCGCGGCTGCCAGATGACCAGCGCGATGGTGGCGACAAATATCGACAGAGCCAGGAGCATCTGTTTTCTCTTTTCAAAAAGGGGGAGGGGGCGCAAGCATCTGCGGGTGCGGCGAGTTTGCGGTTGCTTGAATATTTCAATAATAGTTGTATTATTGATGCCATGCAAGCCTCCACCGACCACACCATCTTCCACAACCCGGACTGTGCGACGTCCCGCAATGTGCTGGCCATGATCCGCCACGCCGGCATCGAGCCCACCGTCGTCGAATACCTCAAGACGCCACCCAGCCGCGAAAAGCTCACCGAACTGATCGCCGCCATGGGCATCCCCGTGCGCGCGCTGCTGCGGCAAAAGGGCACCCCGCATGACGAGCTGGGCCTGCAAGACCCCGCGCTGTCCGATGAGCAGCTGCTCGACGCCATGCTCACCCACCCGATCCTCATCAACCGGCCCATCGTCGCCACGCCCGCCGGCACCCGCCTGTGCCGCCCCTCCGAGGCGGTGCTGGACCTGCTGCCCGCGCTGCCCGGCCCGTTCGCCAAGGAAGATGGCGAGCTGGTCATCGACGCGCAGGGCCGCAGGGTCGCTTGATTCCCTGGGCCTGTGCCGCCATCCAACCGCTCTTGTATAGTCAGTCCGTGCAAAAAACCGCCGCCACCGCCGTCTTCGAATCGCTGTCCTCCCCGGTGCGGCTCGACGTGTTCCGCCTGCTCGTGCGGCAGGGGCCCGGCGGCATGGTGGCCGGTGAGATCTCGGCGGCGCTGGACGTGCCGCGCACCAATCTGTCCTTTCACCTCAAGGGCATGACGCACGCCTCGCTGCTCACCGTGGAGCAGGAGGGCCGCTACCAGCGCTACCGGGCCAACCTGGCGCTGATGGTGGATCTGATCGGCTATCTGACCGAAGAGTGCTGCGCGGGCAATCCGGGCCTGTGTGCCGAATTGCCCGTCAAGGCTGGCTGCGCGCCAGCTTCGGTCGTTGGCAAGAAGCGCCCCAAGGCCACTGCTGCGGCCTGATAGGCCGATCCATTGTCTGTCGTTTCATGGTCATTATTTCAATATTTAATGAAATGTTGAAATTAAACGTTCAACCCGCCGCCGTCGCCACTTCCTGGAGTCTTTCCCCATGACTGAAAAAACCTACAACGTGCTCTTCATCTGCACGCAGAACTCTGCCCGTTCCATCCTGGCCGAGGCCTTGCTCAACCATTTCGGAGGAGGGCGCTTTCGGGGGCACTCGGCCGGCAGCTTTCCCAGCGGCACCGTCAACCCGCTGGCCCTGGCCACGCTGGAGCGGCTGCATGTGCCGTCCACAGGCGCGCGCAGCAAGAACTGGGACGAGTTTGCCCAGGCCGGCGCGCCCGAGATGGACTTCGTGTTCACCGTCTGCGACAACGCCGCCGGCGAGGTCTGCCCCGTCTGGCCGGGCCAGCCGATGAGCGCACACTGGGGCGTGCCCGACCCCTCGGCCGCCGAGGGCACGCCCGAAGCGGTAGACAAGGCGTTTCGCGACACGGCGCTGATCCTCAAGCGGCGCATCGAGCTGCTGCTGGCGCTGCCCCTGGATAAGCTCGACTCCCTGGTGATCAAGCGCCAGGTGCAGGACATCGGGCGGGCGTGAACCCCACCGGTCCACCTCCTTGTTCATTCCTTTTCACGACCATGACCACCCACATCCTCATCCTGTGCACGCACAACTCGGCACGCAGCGTGCTGGCCGAAGGCATGCTCAACCAATTGGCCAAGGTCCGCGGCCTGGACGTGCAGGCCCACAGCGCCGGCAGCGCACCCAGCGGCCGCATCAACCCCTTGGCACTCGAAGCGCTGGCCAGCGCGGGCGTCAAGACGGACGCCTTTCGCAGCAAGAGCTGGGACGAGTTCACCGCTGCCGATGCACCGGTGATGCGCATCGTCATCACCGTCTGCGACAGCGCGGCCAGCGAGGTCTGCCCGTACTGGCCGGGCACCCCCATCCAGATGCACTGGGGCTACCCCGATCCCTCCAATGCCCAGGGCGGCGACGAGGCCAAACGCCAGACCTTCGAGATCACCCGCCAGGCCATCGGCTACCGCATGCTGCAATTGCTGGAGCTGCCCCTGGCCGACCTGAGCGACGCCGACCTGCAGGCCCAGCTGAACAGAATCGCACACAGCTGAGCAACCACCATTACCGCACCACAGCCTGCCCCATGCTTTCTGACCTGCCCCACATCGACGCCCAACTGCTGCAGATGCCCGACACCGCGCGCCTGTCTGCTGCGCTGGCGTCCACCCATCCCGCGCGCATCCTCATGCTCTACGGCTCCCTGCGCGAGCGCTCGTTCAGCCGCCTGGCCACCGAGGAGGGCGCACACATCCTCACGGCGCTGGGGGCCGAGGTGAAGATCTTCAACCCCGAGGGCCTGCCGCTGGCCGATGGCGCGCCGGACTCGCACCCCAAGGTCGCCGAGTTGCGCGCGCTGGCCGCCTGGTCCGAGGGCATGGTCTGGTGCTCGCCCGAACGCCACGGCGCCATGACCGGCATCCTCAAGACCCAGATCGACTGGATCCCGCTGGCCCAGGGGGCCGTGCGCCCCACGCAGGGCAAGACCCTGGCGGTGATGCAGGTGTGCGGCGGCTCGCAGTCGTTCAACGCGGTCAACCAGATGCGAGTGCTCGGCCGCTGGATGCGCATGCTCACCATCCCCAACCAGTCCTCGGTGGCCAAGGCCTTCCAGGAGTTTGGCGACGACAACCGCATGAAGCCCTCGGCCTACTACGACCGCATCGTGGACGTGATGGAAGAACTCATGAAGTTCACCCTGCTCACGCGCGATGTGTCGCCGTACCTGGTAGACCGCTACAGCGAGCGCAAGGAGTCGGGCGAGGCGCTGATGCGCCGGGTCAACCAGGCGTCCATCTGACGGCCCACCCCGCGAGGGGCTGGCTGCTCCATGTAGTTGCTATTGACAACGAAATGAACATCTCCTAATCTGCAGCCATTTAGTTGCTAGACACACTCAAATGACAGCCGCAAATTCAGGAAGCCTGCTGCGCGAAGTCGCCCGCATGTACACGCGGGCCCAGCGCGTGGTGGCCGAATGCAGCAGCACCACCAACACCCAGTGCCATCTGCTGACCGAGTTGGGGCGCTCGGGCCCGTTGCCGTTGTCCGAACTCGGCGCCCGGGTCAGCCTGGAAAAGAGCTGGGTCTCGCGCGCGGTGGAGGCCATGGCCGCGCGCGGCCTGGTGACCAAGGAGCCCAACCCGGCGGATGCCCGCAGCTGGCTGGTCACGCTCACCGCCGAGGGGGAGGGCAGGGTCCGCGAACTGAACAGCACCCTGGACGCCCACGCGGCGCAGTTGCTCGGGTGCCTGAGCGAGCGCGACCGCGCCGCCGTCGAGAAGTCGCTGCAGTTGCTCATGAAGGCGCTGCGGCAAGACCAGGCCGTGCCTTGCTGCACCTTGCCGCGCCCGCCCAAGGACGCGGACCTTGCTGCTGAACAGCGCCGTGCTCTTTCTTCACCCCGTACCACCAGACGCTGACCCATGACCATCCGCATCGCCACCCCCGCCGACGCTGAAGCCATTGCCGCAATCTACGCGCCCATCGTGCAGCACACCAGCATCTCGTTCGAGCTGGAGGTGCCCACCGTGGAGCAGATGCGCGAGCGCATGGCCCAGACCCTGCAGACCTTGCCCTGGCTGGTCAGCGAAGACACGCAGGGCCGGGTCAACGGCTACGTGTATGCCAGCAAGCACCGCGAGCGCCCGGCCTACCAGTGGTCTGTGGACACCACGGCCTACATCCGCGAGGACGCGCGGGGACAGGGCACCGGCAAGCGGCTGTATGGCGAGCTCAAGCGCATCCTCGTCGGGCTCGGCTACTGCCAGGCATTCGCCGGCATTGCCCTGCCCAACCAGGCCAGCGTGGCGCTGCACGAGTCCGTGGGCTTCGAGGCGCTGGGCGTGTACCGCCAGGTCGGCTTCAAGCACGGGCAGTGGCACGACGTGGGCTGGTGGCAGTGCAGCCTGCAGTCGCCGGCGCAGCCCGCCGTCCCGCAGAAGTTCGATGCCCTGGCGTACCACACCGACGCGTTCCAGGCCTGACCACGAAAAGACCGACCATGCCCGTCTTCTTGTCCCGCCATCTCCTGGTTCTGGTCGCTGTGGCCAGTCTCGGTGCGTTCGCCGCCGTCCGGGCTGCCGGGGGCCCGCTGGAGCCGGTGGTGCTGCTCGCCTCGGTTTTGACGCTGCTGCTGGCCAGCGTGCTGGAGCGCTATTTCCCCTACCGGACCCGCTGGAACCAGCCGAACGGAGACCGCGCCACCGACTGGGCCAGCGCAGCCACCCTGGTCGCCGTGGTGGAGCCGCTGCTCAAGCTGCTGGGCACGCTGGCGCTGCTCGCGGTCTACGGGCACGGCGGGCCCGGCAATACAGGCAGCTCGGCGTGGTTGCAAAGCCTGCCCTTTGCACTACAGGTCCTTCTGGCAGCGCTCTTCATCGAGTTCGGCAAGTACTGGGCGCACCGGCTGCACCACAGGCTGGCGCCGCTGTGGTGGCTGCATGCCATGCACCACGGCAGCGAGCGCCTGTACGCGCTCAACAACCTGCGTTTCCATCCGCTCAACCACGCCCTCAACTTCGCCCTGTCGATGCTGCCGGCCCTGCTGCTGGGCTTCCCGGCCGAGGCGATCCTGTGCTACCTCGCCATTTCGCAACCAGTCCTCATGCTCCAGCATGCCAACCTCGGTCTGCGCAGCGGCTGGGCCAACTACGTGTTCAGTACCAACGAGTTGCACCGCTGGCACCACTCCACCGAAAGCAGCGAGGGTGACTCCAACTTCGGCAGCGCCTTCGTGCTGTGGGACCAGGTCTTCGGCACCTTTCGCTACACGCCCGCAGGCAACGACCCGGCGCGGGTAGGCCTGTTTGCGGCCAGCGCGCGCTATCCGGCGAGTGCGGGCTACTGGGTCCAGTTGAAATCGATGTTCCTGCCGGGGTGCTGCAGGGCGTGAAGACGGTCTCCCTGACCGCCTTGTGCCCCTCGCAGCGCGGATCACGCTCTGCACATGGCGGTCCAGGTGGTCTCAAGTCCGGTTGCCTGGTGCACCCAGGCCACCTCGGTTCGTTGGCGCACAGAGGCAAGGCACCCATGGGCCTATCCTCCCTTCCAGGCGTTCACACGGGAGTTGACCCAGATCAGCCCCCTTGCCTAGCGGGCGGAGCCCAATGGCGGTGCCATGTCGCCCCGTAGATGCTTGGCCGCCACTGCCCACGCGCTCCCATCCCTTTATCAGCACACTCCACCAAGGCCGCACCCATGCAAATCAAAGTTCTGGGACCGGGCTGCAGCAAATGCCACAGCACGGTCGGCACCATTGAGCGGGCCGCACGGGATGCGGGGGTCGAGGTGGAGATCCTTCAGATCGAGGACATGGCAGAAATCCGGCGCGCCGGTGTCATGGCCACCCCCGCTGTCATGATCGACGGCCGGGTGGTGCACAGCGGCGGGGTTCCATCGCACCAGCAGGTGCAGGCATGGCTCAAGCCAATGGGGTTCCTCCGCCAGCCCACACGCCATTTGTTCTTTACCGGCAAGGGTGGGGTTGGAAAGACATCGCTGTCCACGGCCGCTGCGCTGGCGCTGGCCGATGGCGGTAAGAAGGTGTTGCTGGTCAGCACCGATGCCGCGTCGAACCTGGACGAAATGCTCGGCATCGCGCTGCGCAACATCCCCACGCCGGTGCCCGGCGCGCCGGGGTTGTCGGTGCTGAACATCGACCCCGACACGGCGGCAGAGTCCTACCGCCAGCGCGTGCTGGTGCAGATGGGCACTGGCGCCAGCGATGCCGAGCGCGCGACGGTGCGCGAGCAGCTGTCGGGCGCCTGCACCACCGAGATCGCTTCGTTCGACGAGTTCGCCTCCCTGCTGTCGGGCGAGGGCGGGGCGTTCGAGCACATCGTCTTCGACACCGCACCGACGGGGCACACCCTGCGGCTTCTGAGCCTGCCCAAGGCATGGAGTGGCTTTCTGGACGGCAATGACCGCGGGGCCTCGTGCCTGGGCCCGCACTCGGGCCTGAAGATGCAGGAGGCCCGCTTCAAGGCGGCCCTCGACGCCCTGAGCGACCCCGCCAGGACCACGGTGGTTCTGGTGGCCCGGCCGGACAAGGGCGCCATCGCCGAGGCGGCGCGCACCTGCGAGGAACTGCATGCGCTGGGGCTGAACAACCAGCGGCTCGTGGTCAACGGCGTGTTCCACGCCAGCGAGCGCACGGACGGGGTGGCCGCCGCCATCGAGAGCCTGGGGCAGCAGGCCCTGGCCGAAATGCCCGACGCCCTGCGCGCCTTGCCCCAGGATCAGGTGCCGCTGCGCAGCTTCGACACGGTCGGCCTTCCCGCCTTGCGGACGCTGCTGTCTACGGAAGTGCACCACGCTGCGCCCCGCCCGGCGCCGGCCATCGAGCGCACCGCCCCCCTGCCGGGTCTATCCGCCCTGGCCGATGAACTGGCCGCTGCCGGCCACGGACTGATCATGGTGATGGGCAAGGGCGGCGTGGGCAAGACGACCGTGGCCGCCGCCCTGGCGCTGGGGCTGGTGCAGCGCGGCAAGACGGTGCACCTGAGCACCACCGATCCGGCCGCCCACCTGCAGGGCACGCTCGATGGCCAGGTGCCGGGCCTGCGCGTCGACCGGATCGACCCCAAGGTCGAAACGCAGCGCTACGTGGACAAGATCATGGCCGCCAAATCACCGGGCCTGGACGCCCAGGAACAGGCGCTGCTGCTGGAAGACCTGCGCTCGCCGTGCACCGAAGAGGTCGCTGTCTTCCACGCCTTCTCGCGCATCGTCAGCGAGGCGCGCAGCGCCTTCGTCGTGCTGGACACCGCGCCCACCGGGCATTCCCTGCTGCTGATGGATGCCACGGGCGCCTACCACCGCCAGATGGTGCGCGAGTTCGAAGGGCATGGCGCGGGCCGGCTCGTCACGCCCTTGATGCGGCTGCAGGACGCGGCATACACCAGGATCATCCTGGTGGCCCTGCCCGAGGTCACGCCGGTGTCGCAGGCCGCAGCGCTGCAGGAGGACCTTCGGCGCGCCGACATCGAGCCCTATGCATGGGTGCTCAACAAGAGCGTTTTGGCGGCGGGCACGCGCGACCCTCTGCTCGCGGCCCGCCTCGACGGCGAGCGCAGGCAGATGGCGCGCATGGCCGACGGCCTTGCCCAGCGCACCTTCACCATTCCCTGGCTGACCCGTGCGCCGGTGGGCATTGCCGAACTGTCCAGACTGGTCATTTCGGCTTTGCCTGGTCAGCACCCTTGACATGGTTGATCCAAAGATCGATCATTCGTAAAAATACGAATGAAGAGAGCCGCCCATGTCCTGCTGCCCTGGTGAAGAAGAAGTGGACGTCCTGGTCCTGCTCGATGATGACCGCACGGCCGAGCTGGCCATGCTGCTGAAGGCGCTGGCCCACCCGGCCCGCATCCAGCTGCTGCGCCACCTGTCGAGCTATGGCCAGTGCTACTTCGGCAGCCTGGCCGATGTGGTGGGCTTGGCGCCGTCCACCACTTCACAGCACGTGAAGGTGCTCAAGGAGGCGGGGTTGATCCTGGGCTCCGCCGAGGAACAGCGCACCTGCTACTGCATCAACCCTGCGCGGCTCGCCGAGCTCAAGCAGTTGGTCCAGTCCCTGTGAAGAGGCAAAGGCCTCTTCTTTTTGTCATGAATGTTCGTTAATCTACGAAATACGAAGGATATCCCCATGGCTGATTACACATCCCCCATTTCATTTACGGTGGCCGTGATCGGTGCCGGCCCCATCGGACTGGCGGCCACCGCCCACCTGGTCGGACGCGGTATCGCGGTGGAGGTCTTCGAAGCCGGCCAAGGTGTTGCCGCCCATCTGCAGTCGTATGGCCATGTGCGCCTGTTTTCGCCCTGGCGCTACAACGTGGACACGGCGGCGCGTGCGCTGCTGCAACCCGGCGGGTGGTCCATGCCTGACCCCGAGGGCCTGCCTACCGCTGGCGAGCTGGTTGAGCGCTACCTGCGCCCGCTGGCAGCGCATGGCGCGCTGGCACCCCACATCCATTTCGGCCACCAGGTGCTGGGCATTTCGCGCGCTGGTTTCGACAAGGTCAAGACAGCCGGACGGGAGCATGCGGACTTCGTGCTGGTGGTCGAGACCACAGAAGGGGTGAAAGAGATCCGGGCCCATGCCGTGATCGACGCGTCGGGCACCTGGGGTCAGCCCAATCCCATGGGCATCCATGGCTTTCCCGCGCTGGGCGAGCGTGCGGCGCGGGAGCACATTGCCTATGGCATGCCGGACATCCTCGGGGCTGCCCGTGGCCGGTATGCGGGCCGCTCGGTGATGGTGGTGGGCGCGGGCCATTCCGCTGCCGGCAACCTGCTGGCGCTGGCAGCACTGGCCGATGAAGGACCGGGAACTCGCGTGCACTGGGCGGTGCGGGGCAAGGACCTGCGCAAGATCTTCGGCGGGGGCAGTGCCGATGGCCTGCCGGCCCGCGGCGCCCTGGGCACACGGCTGCGCGACCTCGTCGGGCAGCAGCGCATCGTCCTGCACCCGGGCTTTGGCGTGCAGTCCGTGGAGCGGGCCGGTGGCCTCATGACCGTGCGCGCCATCGACCCACTCCTGGCCCCCGTGGAGGGCATCGACGAGATCATCGTGGCAGCGGGCTCGCGCCCCGATCTGTCGCTGGCGCGCGAACTGCGCACGCGCCTGGATCCCTGGATCGAAAGCACCGAGGCCCTGGCCGACCTGATCGATCCCAATCTGCACAACTGTGGCACCGTGAGGCCCCACGGCCACAAGGAACTGGCCCACCCGGAGCCCGGCTTCTATGCCATTGGCGCCAAGAGCTACGGGCGTGCGCCCAACTTCCTGATGGCCACGGGCTATGAGCAGGCGCGTTCGGTGGTGGCGGCCATTGCCGGCGACTGGGTGGCGGCAAACCAGGTACAGCTTGACCTGCCGCAGACGGGCGTGTGCTCGGTGGACCTTTCCGAGCCGCCAACGGGGCAGACCACCGCTGCTGCGGGTTGCTGTGGTGGCCCGGCGGTGCAAGACACGTCGGCCTGCTGCGCGCTGGACGAGACAGAGAAGGTCAAGGGCAGCGGGGGATGTACTCCGGCTGCCGCTCCCACGGCATCCAAGGCGGCATCCTCGAAACAGGTGGTGACGGCCAAAACGTCATGCTGCGGCTGATGCCCGCCGTCCCCATGGATTTGCCGAGAGGATTCCCCTTGCCACGCCTGACATCAGCAACCACAGTCGCCAGCCTGGGCACGGCCCAGACCCTGGCCTGGGCATCGACCTACTACCTGCCGGCCATCCTGGCCGCGCCCATGGCACGCGAGCTCGGTGTGTCGGTGGCCATGGTGTTCACTGCGTTCTCGTGCGCGCTGGTGGTCTCCGCACTGCTGGGGCCCTATGCCGGCCGCAGCATCGACCGCTGGGGCGGTCGGCCGGTGCTGATGGCGACCAGCGTGGTCTTTGCGCTGGGCCTGGCCGCGCTGGCGATGGCCCAGGGCCCGTGGGGTCTGTTTGCCGCCTGGGTGCTCATCGGCGCCGGCATGGGCAGTGGGCTGTATGAGGCGGCCTTTGCCGCGCTGGTGCACCTGCATGGCAAGAGCGCGCGCAACTCGATCACGGGCATCACCCTGATCGCCGGCTTTGCCAGCACGGTGGGCTGGCCGCTGTCGATGTGGATGGAGTCGCAATGGGGCTGGCGCGGCGCCTGCTGGACCTGGGCCGCGCTGCACCTGGTGGTGGGGCTGCCGCTCAACGCCTGGACGCCACGCCGACCGCAGGCCGAAGCGGTGGCCGCGAACACCGCAACACCGCAGGGCGTGCAAGCGCTGGCTGCAGATCCTGAACCTGCTCATGCGCGCCGGGCCACCCTGCTGCTGGCCTTTGTGTTTGCGGCCACGTGGTTCACCAGCACCGCCATGGCGGCGCACCTGCCGCGCCTGCTGCAGGAGGGCGGCGCCACGCTGGCCACTGCCGTGGCCGTGGGCGCCTTGGTCGGGCCGGCCCAGGTGGCGGGGCGCCTGCTGGAGTTCGGCTTTCTGCGCCATGTGCACCCGCTGCTGTCGGCACGCCTGGCGGCGCTGATGCACCCGCTGGGCGCCGGGCTGCTGGCCGTGGCTGGTGCGCCGCTGGCGGCCGTGTTCGCGCTGCTGCACGGTGCGGGCAACGGCATCTTGACCATTGCCAAGGGCACGCTGCCGCTGGTGCTGTTTGGGCCCGCAGGCTACGGGCATCGGCAGGGCTTGCTCATGGTGCCGGCGCGCATTGCGCAGGCGGCGTCTCCATGGCTGTTTGGGCTGTGCCTGGACCGCCTGGGTGCGGGGGCGCTGTGGGTTTCTGCAGGCCTGGGGGCTGCGGCGTTTCTGGCACTGCTGGCGCTTGCTTCACCAGTTTGGAAAGGCCCCTGCAGGGTTTGACAAAGTTCCAGTCGTGGCGTGACATTTGCATCTATCCCGTTTTGCTCGCCACGCTGCCAACTCCCATGACCTCTTCGACTCGCCCGTCATTTCTTCATGTTCACCAATTCATGGCCCTGAAGCCAGGGCCGCGAGTCGTGGTCCTTGGTGCCGTGCACGGCAACGAGAGATGCGGTGCCCAGGCCATTGCGCAGGTCGTGGACGAACTGGCGGCTGGAGCCTTCGGCATCGAACGGGGTGTCCTCACGATGGTGCCGGTGACCAATCCCTACGCCTATCAGCAGCGCACCCGGCAAGGGGACCGCAATCTCAACCGCAATCTGCGCGTCAGCGCTGAGCCGACCGACTACGAGGACCAGATCGCGAATGTCCTGTGCCCCTTGCTGGACGCGCACGACGTGTTGCTCGACCTGCACTCGTTTCACACCCCGGGGCAGCCTTTCACCATGGTGGGCCCCACCAACAACACCGGTATCCTTGAGTCGTTCCAGCATTCAGCGCAGGAGGAGCGCCTGGTTGCGCACCTCGGGCCCCGGCGGGTGGTGGAAGGCTGGATGGATGTGTATGCCCGTGGCGTGCAGCGGCGACGGCAGGCCCAACAGTCTGCCAACGCCGCTCTTCTGGACACGGGGTATGGCATCGGCACATCCGAGTACATGCGCTCGCGGGGTGGCTACGGCGTGACGCTGGAATGCGGGCAGCATGACGATCCAGAGGCGGTCGGTGTCGCCTATCGCGCGATCCGGCAGACGCTCGCAGTGCTTGGGCTGACATCGCTTGCGCTCAAGCCGCCAGCTTCCGAGTTCCAGGTCCTGCGGTTGGAGGATGTGGTGGATCGCGAACATGGCGATGACCGCTTTGCCCAGCCGTGGAAAAGCTTCGATCCCGTGGTGGCCGGGCAACTCATCGGGCTGCGGCACGATGGCCGCGAAGTGAACGCTCCTGCCGATGGCTTTGTGGTCTTCCCGAACCCTGGGGCGCTGCCGGGCAACGAATGGTTCTACTTTGCGCAAAAGAGCGTTCGAACCATTGGCTGATCCTTGCCCAGGAGCACTGGAACCCGTTCTCCATTCCAACCGGGCATCGTCGCGCTGCCCAGAGTCCCCAACCCTCCTCAAAGCGCTTTCGCGGTGGCCAGGATCTCCGAGAGCCGCTCGCGCACTAGCAGAAACTCGTCGGCAAAGTGCAGCACCATCACCTCTGGTGCAATGCTGGCCAGGTCCACCGTGTTGGTTGCGGGGCCGAATCCGGCGTAGCACGGGCCATGTCGGGCGATGGTGAAGGCGTCGAGCGCCGACGACACCAGCGGGTACGCAGCGAGAACCTCCGGGTCCACGCCGAACCGGGCAGCCTGCTGCGCGACAGGAATGGCGGGGTCGAACTGCACAATGATGCGCTGTGCCGCCTCGAACAGGGTGACCAGGTGGGCCTTGCCCTCTGCCAACGCCTGCCTGTACCGGGGGTACATGAACTGGTCGTTCAAGGCGAATCCCTTGGCGATGTTCTCCAGCGTATTGGAGCGCCAGGGTCCGAACGACCACAGGCCGCTGGGGTAGCCGGGATCGCCCCGGCGCAGACCAAAGTCATCGCTCCACTGCCTCCAGACACCGCTGTTCTCGAACCGTGCGCCCGCGATCAGCGGGTGGTGAAGGCGCACGGTCAGGGGAGTTCCGTGAAGGTCAGCGCGTAGCTGAGGTAGTAGTCCTCCCTGACGCGCAGGAAGTTTTGCGAAACGAGGAGTCCGCTGGGATCCGGGCGCACGAATTCCATGAATCGACCCGACACTCCACGGTTCTTGCGGTAGCCCGGGTCGATTTGCTGAAGTATCGCCAGGCACTCCCTTGCCCAGGCAGACGGAGTTCGTTCAGGGTGATCGTTGTTCATGGGGGTTGCTGCGTTCGACCTACTTTCGACCGTGCGCATTTTGGGACTCTGTGCCCCACGTAGCGCACTGGATGACCAAGCGGTAGCCATCAGGGTCCTCGAAGGTGCGGCCCGATCGTGCCCAGTAGGGTTTGAAGGGCTGCACTTCGATGAAACCGGCAGCGCGCATGGCGTCGCAGCGCACCTGCCAGGCTTCGGGCTCCGGAACATAGAAAACCAGCAGGTCTTCAGGCGTCGGTGCCGGCACGACCGGGTGGCTTTTGCAGACAGTGAACTCCCAATGGAAGCCTGCGCCGGGGGTTCCGAGCATCGTTCCGTCAAAGCCGTCGTGGTCGATGAAGCTGCCCAATTGTTCGATTCCGAGGCCTTGCGTGTACTGGGCCACCGAGCGGGCCAGATCGCTCACTGGGCGCGCGATTCGAAGATGGGCGTGCATGCGGTTCATTGGCGATAAGCAGGCATGGCTATGGCATGCCAGGGGCCCCGGCGCTTCATCTTCGCGGGGCTGTGGGCGGACTGGCCAGGCTCAGCGCAGTCGCGCTTCAAGCTGCGTTTCGATGTGCTCGCGTTCTGTGTTGAACTGCAGGGCGGTGATTTCGCTGGACTCGTATTTGCGCGCGGTGGAGAGCAGCAGCACGGTGTTCTCCAGCCGCGTGTCCTGCTGCATGGAGGGGGGCAGGGCGGTCAGCCGGTCGAAGCTCTGCTTGTAGAACTCGCTCCACATCAGCGCGCCGGCCTGGGCTTGCGCCTTGGCCTTGTCGTGCCAGCGGGCAAATTCGTCGAGAGAGCCTTCGCGGGGGCTGGAGCAGCCGGCCAGCAGGGCCGACAGGGAGAGCACCAGGGTAGGGGCCAGAACGGCCGGGCTTTGGTGGCCAGGGGTCAGGAAACGTGGGTTCACGGTATTCCTCCTTCGGGGGTGCAGCGCCGGAAATTCCGGTGTGCACGCCAGATGGTACTCCCGTGCTCCTCTTTTTTCCAGCAGGCTCCGCGCGGGCGTTGCGTTGGCGCCCTATTTGGGGGGATTTGCATGTGCCCAGTGGGCTGCAGGGCCGGCGCGGCGCATCAATGGAGTTGCGGGAGTCAAAGGGGTGTGGCATGCCTGCGGCAAATGCGCAGGCAGAGGATCTGCGAATCGCCGGGATGACCGGGGCACCGGCAGGGCCCGTGCCCGCACGGTGCGCGCAAACTTACTCGGGAAACCCTTGCGTGAGGATCTGCTCCACCCCACCGGGCAGGCGGACCATGGAGTCCACCGACTGCACCGTGATGTCGGGCATCAGGACGGTTGCCGCCGCCAGGAAGGCCAGCACAACGGTCGCCACAAACGCGGCAACGGCACGCGCGCGGGGAGGCAGGTGATGGAACTTCATGGCACTACTCCTGGTGGGTAAAAACAATCCGGGGCAGGGGCCTCAATGACCCCCGAATCAGCCTCAATGGCCGATGGGTAGATTTCAGCAAAGTGTCCCAGTTCCGCGTGTAAGACAACAGCGATAAATGGGCTTGGTGACCGCTGTTACGGGTGGTTGCGTGTGAGCGCGCAGACCACCAGCGGGGCGCGACTACGAGGCGTGTTGTCACCCACCGTAAAAGACTGCAGCAGGCTATGCGCAGCTTGTGTTGCAGATGCTTGCAAATGGTGCACGGCCACGCCTCCACGGCGGTGCAAGGCAGCCCTGAATGGCCGCCGATGCCCCGCTATGTAACGCCATGCTTCATGCGAGCCTGAACGCGACGGCAAAGCGGCAAAAGGGAGAAACGAAAGCGCGCCACGCGCAGCGCGTGCAGGCACGCAGCGTGGCACCGGTGTTCGCCAGATAGGGGGTGGCGACGGCACCTTCTCTGGCCAGCGGACAGCTGGCACCGCTGCGGCCTGCCAGGTCAGCAGTGGATGCGGGGGGTGATGATGATCGCGGGGAAAAAAAGCATGGCTGCCGGGTTACGGGTGGCTAGCAAAAAAAGACCCTTCGAGACCGAGGTCCCGGGAGTCTCCCCACGATGAAACCTATTTCGTCAGAATCAGCTTTCCGAGCTTGGTGGTCTTGAGCTGGTAGACCGAACCGTTGTGCAGGATGTTCACGACCTTGGCCGTGCCCAGCATGGTGGCGCTGTTGATGCTGCGCAGAAAACCTGCGGCAGTGGACTCGGCCTGCGCCTGCGCCAGAGCATCATCGGCAACTGCCGACGCGCGTGGCGCCGCGGGGCGCTGCAGTCGAAGGACGGGGCGAGGCATGGCAAGTGTCGACATGGTGTGCAGGAATCGGTTGGTTGGTGGACTGGGTGCTGGTGCTGTCTCTGCGGTATGGGTGAAGTATAGAGCAACAAATGAGAATGTGTCTCATTAGCCTTTGAAACAATAGGTAATTCTGCGAAGGCGGCGCGGGGGGGGCGGTAGAGCGCGCGGATGCATTGAGTGGCTTACGCGGATGCCTTGCGCAACGCCTCCACACCATAGGCCTCGCTGAACTGCTGCGCGGACATGGGCCGCGCGAAGAGATACCCCTGGGCCTCGCCGCAGCGCTCGCTGCACAGGCGCTCGCGCTGGGCCTCGGTCTCCACGCCTTCGGCAATGGTCTTGAGGTCGAAGCTGCGCGCCATGTCCAGGATGGCGCGCACCACTGAGGCTTCGCGCCGCGAGCCCAGCATGCCCTGCACGAAGCTGCGGTCTATCTTGATGCGCGTGAGCGGGTAGCTGGTGAGCAGGCTCAGCGACGCATAGCCGGTGCCGAAGTCGTCGAAGGCGATGCCCACGCCCTGGTCGCGCAGGCGGCGCAGCATGCCGGGCACCACGTCGTCGTGGTCGAGCACGATGTTCTCGGTGATCTCCAGCTCCAGCGCATCGGGTGGCAGGCCATGGCGCGCCAGGGTGGCCATGACCTCGGTGGCCAGGTCGCCCACGCGGAACTGCACGCCAAACAGGTTCACGCCCATGCGCAGGGTGGGCGCGCCGTTGCGCCGCCAGTAGGCCGCCTGCGCGCAGGCCTCGTCCAGGATCCATGAGCCCACGCTGGCGGCAAGGGGGCCACCCTCCAGCGCGGGCAGAAAGGCGGCCGGCGCCAGCAGGCCACGCTGCGGGTGCTGCCAGCGAATCAGCGCTTCGGCACCCGAGAGCGAGCCATCTTCCAGGTGCACCTGGGGCTGGTAGAACAGCACCAGCTCGCCCTTGTCCACCGCGCGGTCGAGCTCCATGCCATACAGGCGCCGGGCCACCGCCGCCATGCGCAGGGCAGGCACAAAGACGGAGCTGCGCCCGCGCCCCTCGGTCTTGGCCTGCGACAAGGCCAGATCGGCATTGCCCACCAGCTCCAGCGCCTCGTGGGCCTGCAGGGGCGCGACGGAAACCCCGCAACTGGCGCCCACGCGCACCTCATGCCCGCCGATGGCAATGGGCTGGTGGATGGCGCTGACGGCACGCTGGGCAAACTGGTTGGCGGCATCGGCATCGCCCACGCCGGGCAACAGCAGGGCGAATTCGTCACCTCCCAGCCGCGCAGCGATGGGCCCCCGGCTCTGGTGGGCCTCGAACAGCGCGTGGCCTGCCAGCCGGGCCAGCCGCTGCGCCACCTCCCGCAGGATGCCATCGCCCACGGCGTGACCCAGCGTGTCGTTCACATCCCTGAAACCGTCAAGGTCCAGCATCAGCACGGCGGCAGCGGCATCCGGCAAAGGGCTGAGCAGAGCCTCCTGCACGCGGCGGTAAAAGCAGGCGCGGTTGGCCAGGCCGGTCAGCGGGTCGCTGCTGGCCTGGCGGCGCAGGTCGTCCTCTTCGCGCCGCTGCGCCGTGAGGTCCTTGAGCACCGCCTCGAAGCGCAGGCGCCCGTTGTGGCGCCAGATGAACAGCGAAATCCCCAGCATGAAATGCGTACCGTCCTTGCGCCGCCCGCACACTTCGGTGGGGATCTGCAGGTCCTGCATCGAGGCCGCCGCCACCGCGCGCGCAATCCCTTCGCGCAGGGTGGCATGCTCCTGCTCGGCCAGCAGCAGGTCCAGCGGCTGGCCCACGCATTCGGCAGGGTGGTAGCCGTGCAGCGCGGCGGCGGCGGTGTTGATCGCCACGACGCGCCGCTGCTCGTCGAACCAGACCACCGGCGTGGTGGAGTTGCCCGCGTACTCGTCGAACGAGGGCCGCGTGCGCTCGGACGAGGTCTCGATGCGGTGCAGCTCCAGCCGGTCAGAGGCCATGCGCGCCAGCTCGCGCAGGCGCTCCTGGTCTTCCGTGCTGAAGTCGTCGTGCGGGCGGTCATCGAGCACGCACAGCGCTCCCATGGCATGGCCCTCGGGCGAGAGCAGCGGCACGCCAGCATAAAAGCGCACGTTGGATGGCCCGGTGACCAGGGGGTTGTCGTGAAAGCGCTCGTCCTGCAGCGTGTCGGGCACCACCATCACCCCGCCTTGCGCAATGGCATGGGCGCAGAAGGAGACGTCGCGGCCCATGTCGAGTTCGCCGACGCCAACACTGGCAGCAAAAAACACGTGGTCGCTGCCGACCATGTTCACGGCCGACACGGGCATGCCGAACATGCGCGCTGCAATGCGCACCACCGGGTCCAGGCTGGGCAGCGCTTGCTCGCCTTCAAGGCCATGGTCTGCCAAGGCCTGCAGCCGCGCCTCCTCGCTCTGCAGGGTAGGGGGGCACTTCATGTGAGCCTCCAGGTAGGGTGGCCAAGTCTCCGCCCCCGAAGACGCATGCCACGTCCCCAAAATAACCGCTTGTCGTGGGCCGCGCTGTAAGACGGCGCTGACAGAACCGGCCGGTTCCGGGAAAGGTAGTGATCTGCCTGAACTTCTACCACGGGCCGTTCAAAACGCCGCCATGTTTATTTCCACGGGCGGCTGCGAGGGCTTACGAGTTCCAGGCCGATATCACAAACCGCAACTGCCCGCGCACGCCGGGGTGCGCCGGTTTTTGCGTGCCCCGGACGTCCACCGTGTGGCTGTCGAACGGGATCACCACCTCCACCCGGCCGTCGCCCAGCGGCTGCACGTCGAGCACCGTCTGCGCCTGCACCATGCCCGTGCCCTGCCAGGAATATTTCACCTTCCAGGGCGTGGCGTCGTTGGGTGGGGGCTCCATTTCCAGGATCAACGCGTTGCGAAACAGGTAGCCGCCCTCGTAGTGCTCGTTGATCCACAGGCGCCGCTCGATCTCGTAGTCGGGCGCGCGCACGCCGAACTCCAGCCCGTAGGCCAGCGAGCGCCGGCGCGGGTTCACGCGTGCGCTGTTGGCCAGGAACACGCTGGACAGGTAGTGTTGGTTGTCGCTCTGCCAATTTGCGTGGGCCATGCAGGCCACCGAGTCCTCCTCGGCCGTGCGCCGGGTCAGGTACCACAGCTTGCCGCGCGGCGAGGCGCGCAGCTCCATCTGGTAGAGCGCGTTGACCTTGTGGCCTGCGTCCACCTGGGCCTGCACGGGCGTGGGCAGGCGGATCTCGTCGATGTCCGCCCACAGGTCCACCCGCACGTCGCCAAACAGAAAGCGCGCCAGGTTCTGGAACGCCTCTTCGCTGTTCACGATGCCGTAGAAGCCCGAGTGCGCGCGGTAGGCAAACGCCTTGGCGCAGGGCTCGCCGACGCTGCCGTCGGCGTTCAGGCCGTGCAGCGTGGCGTTCTCGATGCGCACCAGCCCGTCGCTGCCGTTGCCCACGAAGGTGCGCGACAGGCCCGCCGCCGTCTCGTAGTCCAGCCGGTTGGTGCCCACCATGCAGAACACCCGGCGCGACGGAAACAGCGCTTCGGGCAGCAGGTCCACGCGCTGGTGCGTGGCATACGCGGGCGCCAGGTCCAGGTACTGCACCATGCGCTTGCCGCGGTTGAAGTTGCTGATGTCCATGGCGGAGAGCCAGGCCGGTGCGTTGATGCCCGCCACGTCGATGCCGTTGTGCGGCGTGGCGTAGGTGAAGAACTTGTCCACCCGGGGCCGCATGCCTTCAGGGTCCAGCGCCGGGTTCTGCAGCATGGCGCGGCACACCAGCCCGCCCATCGAATGTGCCACCAGGTAGCAGCGAAAGTCCGCAGGCGTCACCGCATTCGCGACATTGGCGCAGACCAGGTCGCGCACGCGGGCCAGCAGCCGGCTCAGCTCCTTCGCAAAGTCCTCGATGCCTGGCGTGTTGCCATCGCCCAGCAGGGTCGATGCGCTGTCGTAGTAGCGAAAGATGATGATGCTCTGCCCCGTCAGCACATTGCCCGTGGGCTTGCCGTCGGCCGTGGTTTCCCACTCGGGGTCCACGATGTCGTAGCCGTCCTCGTACACGTCGGTGTAGCCGTGGTCCGACGCCAGCCGCACCAGCGGTGACTCGAACACATGCTTGCGCGGCTTGCTGCGCCGCTCGGGCACCGCCCGGTGCACGGTCGACCCCACGTTGAACCCGCAGAACGGGTCGGCGGTGGTCTGGTCGATCTCGCCCTGCGTCATGGCGTAGCCACGCACATAGATGATGGGAAAGTAGGGGGCTTTGAAGGTGGCTGCAGGCATGTTGGTTGCGCTCCCGGTGGTGCAGCCGCTGCGGGCGGTGCCTCGGGGCGGGGGGCTGCAAGTGCGCGATGGTCTGGGGGCGCGCTCGGGGCGTCAAGAGAAATAGTGGCGCAGAACCCTGCCGCCAGCGCCGTGCAATTCAAAACTAGCCAAGCACCCCCTGTTTCGAATAATGCGAGCAACACCCAACAACCGGGAGGGAACCACCATGGCAGCACGGCGCAAGAAAACCAGCCCCCTGGAGGACATGATGGACCTCGTCGCCCTGTTGCCCTGGTGGGCTGGCGTGGGGCTGGCGGTGGTGTTCTACCTGGTGCTCAGCCCACTGGCCGCGTCGTTCAGCCAGCCGGCGCCGGTCAAGCCCGGCCAGATCGGAGCGATGGTGCAGGGCGCGCTGCTCGGCGGGCTGGCCATGGTGGGCCAGTATGTGGCGCCCATGGTCTGCCTGGCAGGGGCGGCTCTGTCTGGCTGGCGGCGCCGGCAGCGCCGGGCCCTGGTGGACGAGGTGGCGCAGGCCCCCGCGGCCAGCGCCATCGACGGCATGTCCTGGGCCGAGTTCGAGATGCTGGTGGGCGAGGCCTACCGGCTGCAGGGCTTTCAGGTGACCGAGACGGGCGGTGGTGGGCCCGACGGCGGGGTGGACCTGGTGCTGACCCGGGGCGGTGAGAAGTTCTTCGTGCAGTGCAAGCACTGGAAGGCCTTCAAGGTGGGAGTGGAGACGGTGCGCGAACTCTACGGCGTGATGGCCCCGCGAGGGGCCACAGGCGGCTTCGTCGTCACCTCGGGGCGCTTCAGCAACGACGCCAGGCTCTTCACCCAGGGGCGCAACCTGCAACTGGTGGACGGGCCGCGCCTGCTGGCCATGCTCCAGCAGGCGCAGCAGTCCCGGTCGGCGGTGGCGGCGGTCATCGCTGTCCATGGCGGAGTACACCACGAACCGGTGGCACACCCGGCTGTGGCATCGGCCCAGGCCGCCGCAGTCGCCCCGGCCGATGGCCCTGCCAGTGCCCAGCCCGGTTGCCCCAAGTGCGGCTGCGGCATGGTTCGCCGCATCGCGCGCACCGGCAACAACGCGGGGGGCTCATTCTGGGGCTGCTCTACCTTCCCGGCCTGCCGCGGGGTGCGGCAGGTGGACTAGTGTCCTGTCCCGCAAATAAATGCCAATAAAACCGCGTCTTTCACGCCAGGGCCGCGTTGCAAATCCTCGCGATAGCTACGGCTATCGCTGCGGCTTGCGCCTTGCCCTGGCGCGAAATCCATTGGCTTTATTTTTGGCATCTATTTGCGGGACAGAACACTAGGGTTGGCCCGAGCGGTCCGGCTGGGCCGGTGCGGAAATGCCGGACAGCGAGGCGGCCACATCCAGGGCCTCACCGCGTTCCTTCACCGCCACGTCGCCCAGCGACAGAATGCCCACCAGGCGCTGGTCGCCGTCCAGCACCGGCAGGCGGCGGATCTGTGCGCGCGACATCTGCTGCAACACGTCATCGATCGATTCGCCCTCGCGGGTCGATTGCACGTCGGTGCTCATCACGTCCTTGAGCAGCGTCGTCCCGGCATTGCGCTCCTGTGCCACCGAGCGCAGCACGATGTCGCGGTCGGTCACCATGCCCACCAGCCGGTCGCCTTCACAGACGGGGATGGCTCCCACGTTGAGCTCTTGCATGGCCTGGGCTGCCAGCAGCACGCTGTCGGTAGGCGCCAAGCTGCGCACACCACGGGTCATTACTTCGGATACGGTTGTCATGGAGGTTTTCCTTGAGGGCAAAGGGGTCCAATCTATGCCGGCGCTCCGGCGGCGTCTGTAGGAGCACAAGCTTTTCGCCCGCGCCGCACAAGGCTGCTGCCCGACCTCCTGCGAGATGGGCGACGGGCGCGCTCATTGCCTACACGTCGCTGCTTTGTCCGCAGGTACAAATGGCACACACACTGCCCTGGCCACGCCATGAAAATCTCCACCCTGTTCGACATCAGCAAAAAGACCGCCATGGCCTGGGTGGACGACTACGCCCCCAGCATGGGGGCCGCCATCTCGTACTACACGGCCTTCTCCATCGCGCCGCTGCTGGTCATCGTGATCGCGATTGCGGGCTATGTGTTCGGCGAGGAGGCCGTGCGCGGCGCGCTGCAGGGCCAGATATCGGGGCTGGTGGGCAGCGATGGCGCGGCCGCCATCCAGGGCCTGGTCAGCAGCGCCCGGGAGCCGGCCGAGGGCCTGGTCGCCAGCGGCATCAGCATCGTCTTTCTGGTCATTGGCGCGACCACGGTGTTCGCCGAGATCCAGAGTGCGCTCGACCGCATCTGGCATGTGCCCGAGAAGGCCAAGCCCAGCGGCCTGTGGGGCTTGCTGCGGGCGCGCTTCCTGTCGTTTGGGCTGATCCTGGGGCTGGCCTTCCTGCTCATGGCATCGCTGGCCGTGAGCGCGGCGGTGGCGGCGCTGGGCACCTGGTTCTCGGCGCTGCTGCCGGGCTGGGAGATCGTGCTCCAGGTGCTCAACATGGCGCTCTCGGTGGTGGTGGAGACCCTGCTGTTTGCCATGATTTTCAAGCTCATGCCCTCCACCCGCATTGCCTGGAGCGATGTGTGGGTGGGTGCCGGCGTGACGGCGGCACTGTTCGAGCTGGGCAAGGTGCTGATCGGGCTGTATGTGGGCAAGGCCGGCATCAGCTCCACCTATGCTGCGGCCGGCTCCATCGCCATCATCCTGATCTGGGTGTACTACGCGGCGCAGATCTTTCTGCTGGGCGCCGAGTTCACCAAGGTGTATGCCACCGAATACGGTTCGCACCGCGGTGCGCCCAAGACCCAGGCACCCGAAACCCCGGTAAAGAGCGAGGACCCCGTGCCTGAAGTGCCACCCCAGCCTGTGAGGTGGCCTGGCGACCCGGCCGGGGGCGCTGCGCGGCGGGGCAGCGATGGTGAAGACCTGCCGCTGGCCACACGCATCGCCCTGGTGGCCGTGGTTGGAGGGCTGTTTGCGGTGCGCGCTGCGGTTGTGCAATGGATCGGTGGCAGAAAGCGGCGCGTGCGCCAAGGCTGACGCTGCAGCCGCGGGCGCCTCAGCCCGGCGATCACTCGGTGAGTTTCGGGAATTCCAACGGAACGAAATGCTGCCAAAAGCGCCGTGGCAATTCCCGCAAGGTGTCTTCCCGCGAGAGCGGCCACTGCGCATGCACGAAGACGCTCACGATCCGCCCCTCGAAATACCGGCCCATCAACCGATAGGCGCCTGCGCCGCCTGGCCCAATGCCGTGGGGTGTGGCTGCCGGGCAGTCGGGCAACTGCCGGGTCTGGCCATCGAGAGGGCCGCCAACGTACAAAGCGGTGATCATGGTGTGCGCAAATGGATGGGGGAGCGGGGGCTTCGGTCCGCCGTGGCCCGGCTGCAGACAACAGCGCTTACGCCCGTTTTGTTGCAGTAGTGCGCATGCGCCAGTACCAGCACTCGCGCAGCAACCGGCGGTCGGGACCGGGCAGGTCACCGGGCACGGCATCTCCAGGCTCGAATTCGACTTCGATTTCCACGCTGCAGTACTCGGGTACGGTCAGGTACTCCTCTGCGGCATCCAGCGCATCGGCCCAGACCTGCGCCGCGCGGATCTCCGTGTCCGAGAATGCCCATCCGGGGATGAGCAGCCCGGAGTTCACCATGGAGTGGTCGCGCCACGCCATGTACGGGTGCTCCTGCGCCTCGTCGCAGACCCTGCGCGCCGCTGCGACGGCGGCATCGGCCATTTCCTGGTTTTTGGCATCTTCCGGATAGGTCAGTATCAGGCGCATCCACGGACTCCGGTGAAGGGGTGGCTGAGCAGCCGAGGCAGGCGGCGCGAGGCGGGGCGCCGCCTGCCCCGATCAAGGGGCCCGAAGGCCCCTCAGGCAGCGCTCACGCGGGCGCGAGCTCGGCCTCCATCAGCTCGGCCTTGCGCGCTTCCAGCGCATCGCGCATGGCCACCAGGTCGAGCTTCTTGGCGGCACGGGCCTTGGGGAACATCTCGTTGCGCTCTTCCTTCACGTGGTGGTCGATGTACTCGCCCAGTACGATGACCTTGGCATCGAACTGTTCGTCGACCTCGGT
This sequence comes from Acidovorax sp. LjRoot118, assembly GCF_964253575.1. Lineage (NCBI taxonomy): Bacteria > Pseudomonadati > Pseudomonadota > Betaproteobacteria > Burkholderiales > Comamonadaceae > Acidovorax > Acidovorax sp. LjRoot118. The sequence goes on along the minus strand of NZ_CAXURB020000001.1, from coordinate 2,830,592 downwards.
GGCTGCCTCGATCTGCGCGATCAGGTCCTTGGCGGTCTGGTGTTCCACCTCGGCTTCGGCCAGCAGGTCGGTTTCCTTGATGGCGGCGCGCACTGCGGGGTAGAAAATCTCTTCCTCGATCTGGGCGTGCACGGTCAATTCCTTGCAGATCTGCATGGCCAGGTCCAGGCGCTTTTGTTTGGCAGCGCGGGCCTTCGATTCCATGAGCTCCTCGAACTCCTTGAACATCTTCTTGACGGCCTTGTGGTCTGCATCGAGCAGGTCGCAGGCATCTTTTTCGCGGCGGGCTGGGGTGGTGGTGGGCATCGTGGGCTCCGTAGGTAGTGGGGCCTTGATCATTGGGCGGCGCGCGTGCGGGCACTGTAGGCGCAGCCTCGCAGCGGGCGTAGGAGCAGCAGCAATCGGGCGCGCGTAGGCTGCGGCGTCTGGCTTGCGTGCCAGATTGGGAGTGCGTCCTACAGCCCCGCTGCGGCGTGGCTTTACGCTCGGTGGTTGCCTGTTCTGGCCCTCCCATCCCTTTACCCCCTATGAAATCGCTACCCTCGCTCGCACCCGATATCCGCCTGTTTGGCAACGTCAACGAAGCCATGCTGTCCGAGTTCTTTCGGCAGCAATCCGAAGCGAGGGCCGGCGCCCCCATCGTGTTCGAGCTGAGCACCTCCGGCGGCGATGCCGAGTCGGGCCGCCGCATCGCCGAAGAACTGCGCCTGTGGCAGAAAGCGGGCACCGAAATCTTCTTCCTGGGCAAGACCTACGTGTTCTCCGCCGGCATCACCATCATGTCTGCCATCCCCCGCAGCCACCGGTTCCTGACGCGCGATTGCGAGCTTCTCATCCATGAGCGCAAGATGACCAAGCAGATCACGCTGGATGGCGCTCTTCGCAGTTGCCGCGCCAAGATCAACGATGTGCTGGCCGAGATCGAGTCGGGCCAGCGGCTGCAGACCGAGGGCTTTGCGCAGCTGGTGCATGGCTGTTCGCTGACCGTCCAGGATGTGGAAAAGAAGGTGCTGGAGAAAGACTGGTACCTCACTGCGCAGGAGGCGCTCGACCATGGCCTCGTCGGTGGAGTGGTCTGATCCGCGCGTTTGCGCAGCGGCGGTCGCGCTGCCCGGCTGGTGGCTACCATGGCAAAAACCCGAAGCAGCGCCATCCTTTCTAGGCCTTTAAACTGTAGTGATGCTGTCCCTACCCACCGCCAATCCTCGTTTCCCCACCGACTTCATCCCGCTGGAAGGCACCCGGCAGGACTGTGAAGACTGCGGCAAAGGGGAGAAGCTGGGGTTTCAGTTCGACTACGCCTACCAGCCCATCGTCGACCTGGAGCGGCGCACGGTGTTCGCGCACGAGGCCCTGGTGCGTGGGCCTGCCGGCGAGGGCGCCATGACCGTGCTGTCCCAGGTCAACGACGGCAACCGCTACCGCTTCGACCAGGCCTGCCGTGTCAAGGCCATCAAGGGGGCGAGCGAGCTGGGCATACGCGAGCCGGTCTCCATCAACTTTTTGCCCAACGCCATCTACAAACCCGAGGTGTGCATTCGCACGACGCTGGAGGCCGCCCGCACCCACCACTTTCCGCTCGACCAGATCATCTTCGAGGTGACCGAGGGCGAGCGCGTGCAGGACGGGCCCTGGTTCGCCTCCATCTTGCGCGAGTACAAGCGCTGCGGGTTCAAGACCGCCATCGACGACTTCGGCGCGGGGTATGCAGGCATGAAGCTGCTGTCCGACTTCCAGCCCGACATCATCAAGATCGACATGGACCTGATCCGCAACGTGGACGCCAACCGTGCGCGCCAAGCCATCGTGCGCAGCCTGGTGTCCCTGTGCAAGGACATGGACATAGAGGTGGTTGCCGAAGGCATCGAAACACCCGCTGAGCGCGATTTTCTGCGCGATGTAGGCATCCACCTCATGCAGGGCTATCTGTTTGCCCGGCCGGCCTTTCGCTCCATCGCGCAGGTGGATACCTCGCTGTTCAGCGCCCGGTCTTGAATTTCCGGCGGCGATTTCCTATCATTTCACCGGCCTCGCGCCACCCCCTGCCACGAGCAATCGGCTCACTTGCCAAGAAAGGAGTTTGACCATGAATTCGCATTCCCCATCTCCCTCTTCGGGAGCAGACCGTGCCACCCGTGGTGCGGGCCGGCGCAGCGGCTCATCAATGCGCTACCTGTCGCAGCTGCAGACCGACGCCTACCTCCTCGCGCGCGAGGCGCTGCGGCGGGTGCAGCGCACGTCCACACTCCTTGCAGCGGGCTTGGGCTCGCCCGAGCGAGCCGGCGCCCGCGCAGACGGGCGCCATCTGCACTGAAAAAGCGCAAGCCTGCACCACACCCGTGAGCGGCGGCGCCATGAAAATCGCCCGGACGAAGCCGGGCGATTCGTTGTGCCGCAAGGGCGGCGCAGGCAGGCCTTAGGCCAGGTGCAAGGCGATGGCCCGGCCCCGCACCGCCTCGGACTTGGGCAGCTCGATGCGCAGCACCCCATCGCGGTAGATGGCCTTGCTGTTGCAGGCATCTACCGCCGTTGCAAGCGGCAGGTCGCGGCGCAAGGGCCCATACGCATACCGGGCGATGTGCCAGCGGCCCACCGCGCCGGGCTGGTGGGCGCGCTTTTCGCCCCACACGGTGAGCACATGGCCATTGAGCTCGATACGCAGGTCCTCACGGCGCATGCCGGGGGCCTCGACGCGCACGACCACCTTGCTGGGGCCGTCGAAAACGTGGGCCGCAGTGAAGGCCCAACCCCTCAGTCGCGGCACTGTGCTGAGCGGCGCTGGTGGCGTGCGCCAGCCGGTTGGGGTGGGTGCTGGCCACAGGCGCGCGAGGGCGCGTCTGGCCCGGCTGGCAAGGCCGTTCCATACCTGCCAGAGCGAAGCGCTGGCTTGGTCAGCCCCTGGTCCGGGTTGTTCTGCAATGGGGTTCATGTTTCCTCCTTTCTGAACAAAGATCTCATTGCAACCTGCATCAGCCGCGCGCTCAACCAGCCACCACGGCGATCCGGCGCGGTTGCGCATGGGCCTGCTTGGGAATGCGCAGGCTCAGCACTCCGTCTTTCAGGCTGGCCTCGATGCGCGCCGTGTCCAGCTCGCGGCTGAGCGTAAAGCTGCGGCGGTAGCGGGGCACCCGTACCTCGGCGTAAATGGCCTCCAGGCCGTCGGCGGCATGGGGCCGCACGCTGCCTTCGATCAACAGCGATTCGCCTTCCACCTTCAGCTCCAGCTGCTCCTTGGGCACGCCGGGCATGTCGGCCAGCAGCGTGATGCCAGCGCTGTCCTCGAACACGTCCACGGCAGGGAGCAGCGCGCGCTGCGGGTCCCGGTCGGCCGCAGCCGATGCGGATGCAGGCGAAGAGGTGGTGGCCACTTGTTTTTGTTCGCTCATGATGGGTTCTCCTTGGGATGCGACGCGGGTCATTGCACGGTGATGCGCTTGGGCTGGGCCGACTCGCGCCGCGCAATGCTGACCTGCAGCACGCCGTCGCGGTAGCTGGCATTCACCTGGGCCGGGTCCACATCGTCCGGCAAAGACACCGTGCGGGTGAACGAGCCCACGCTGCGCTCGCTGGCATACACCTGCACCTTGGGGTCGGCTGCTGGGATGGCGGACGCGCGCTCACCGGCAATGCGCAGCACGCCCCGGTCCAGGCTCACGTCGATCTTCGAGGCGTCCAGCCCCGGCGCGAAGGCATACACCTCCACGCTCGTGGGGGTGCGCCCCACATTGATCGCCGGCAGCGTGCCCGCATTGACCGAGCGGATGCTGCTGGGCAGCCCCGTGGCACCGAAAACATCATCCAGTTCGCGGCGAAGCCGCTCGAATTGACCGAACAGGCTGCCCGGTTGACTCAACAACGATACATACATGGTGTGTCCTCCGTTGGGTTGAATGACACCGGTCGGAGACCCGCCCCCGCCGGTTCGACTGCAGAAATAGAGGCGGCCAAAACAGTTTCAAGAGGGGATTTTTGAGGACGTTTTGCAGGCATTTTTTGCCCGCAAGCAGACCTCCTGCATGCCCGAAAGTGGAAGTCGGGACGAAAAAAAACCGGCTCGAAAGAGCCGGCTTTTTAGAGCGGATAACAAAACTCAGCGAAGCGGTTCTGGCTAGGCGCTGCGTCGCAGGCAGTACGAGTAGTACGACAAGACGCAGCAACGACGCCAGAAGAGTTTTGTTAGCCGCTCTTAGCAGGGAGCTACTGGATCAGTAGCGGCCGCCGCCGTAGCCACCCGTGCCGTAGCCGGTGTCCTGGCGATTGCTGGCGCTGTAGCCACCCGAGCCCGAACCACCCGAGCCACTGCGGTCTTCGCGGGGACGGGCCAGGTTCACGACGATCGAACGGCCGTCGACAGACATGCCGTGCAGACCGGTGATGGCTGCCTGGGCGACTTCGGCAGATGCCATTTCCACAAAGCCGAAGCCCTTGGAGCGGCCGGTGTCACGGTCCATCATGACCTTGGCGGAGGTGACGGCGCCGAACTCGGAGAAATTGCTTTCCAGGGTGGAGTCGGTCACGGAATAGGGCAGGTTGCCCACGTAGATTTTGCTGCTCATGAGAAGAGCCTTTCGGAGTGAAGGCGCGCAACGAGTGACGCACCGTTGGGGATAAGGGTGAGCTGGCCGGCGGCCGGCCGCAACGGGAAAAGGTGGATGGGGCCTGAGGTCAGCAGAGCATCAACACGTGGGAGGGTGCGGCATGCAGGTTTGCAGCCAGCCCTGGGTGACGGCAAACAGCCGGGCGGCTTCGCGCGAGGCAAAGGCTTTGTCGAAGCGGAACACGCGGCAGTAGCTGCCGTTGCCCTGGGATCGATGGACCGAAAATGAGGCGCGGAAATTGCCGCAGTCGGTCTGGTGTGTCGCGGGCGAAACGACGAACTTGCCCATGGAAATGGCGGTCTTTGAAATCTGATTCAGTCAGGATCACAGGCCCGTAAGCCTGCGTGAGCATCAACAAACGCGGTTGGCTGCAGCTCTACAGACCAACACGGGCGACAGAGGTCGCAAAAGGCGGCAAGCAGGTGGTGGGGAGCCATCCGGCGAGCGTTGCGGTGCAAGCTTTAGTCAAGAGCTTTCACTGCAACAGCGCAGATTATATTGCCTTTTTTTATTAAATTGCAAATTTATATTCTTTTTTGCCATGACGGCTTGGGTGTGGAGATTTTCCCGCCCCAAGCCTCCTGTGCATCACCTCCCAAGACGGGGTCGGTACGCTGACTGCATGGTACCGGGCGCGCCTTGTGGACCATAGGCGCTTGAGTTGCCTGCTGCTGCGTCATCGCCAGCGACCTGGAACACCGCCACGAGTTCAGCCAGGCGCCGCGCTTGCTCACGCAGATTCTCTGCGGCCGTGGTGCTCTCGCCCACGAGAGCGCCGTTTTGCTGCGTCATCTGGTCCAGCTGGGTAACCGCCACGTTTACCTGGGAAATGCCGTCGCTTTGCTCTGCGGCAGCGGTGCTGATCTCGCCAATGATGCCGTTGACGCGCTGAACACCCTGGACAATTTCATCCATCGTCGCGCCTGCATTGGCCACCAGTTGGGTGCCTGAATCCACTTTCTCGACGCTGTTCTGGATCAGTGACTTGATCTCCTTGGCTGCGGCGGCACTGCGCTGGGCCAGACTGCGCACTTCAGATGCCACCACGGCGAAGCCGCGCCCCTGTTCCCCCGCCCGAGCGGCTTCAACCGCTGCATTGAGTGCCAGGATGTTGGTCTGGAACGCGATGCCATCGATCACTCCAATGATGTCGGCGATCTTCTTGCTGCTCTGGTGGATCTCCTGCATGGTGCTGACCACCTGCTGCATGACCTCGCCGCCCTTGGTGGCGGTGCCGGCCGCCGTCGTGGCCAACTGGTTGGCCTGGCGAGCCGAGTCGGCGCTCTGGCGCACGGTGGCGGTTAGTTCTTCCATGCTGGCAGCGGTTTGCTCCAGGCTGCTGGCGGCCTGTTCGGTTCGGTTGCCAAGGTTTTGGTTGCCGCTGCTGATGTGGTCGCTGGCAACGCGCAGTTGCTGGATGTTGTCGCGCACGGCCGACACCAGTTCGTGGAAGCGCTGCTGCATGTCCCTCACCGCAACCATCACGCTGCTGGCATCCCCCGGCTTCACATGCACAGCGACCGTGAGGTTGCCCCGTTCAATGGATTGCACTATTGCCCGCACTTCGCCAGGCTCTGCACCCAACTCGCGACCAATGCTGCGCGAGACCGTCACCGTGGCTGCCACGCTGATCAGCACAGCCAGCAAGGTGATGGACAGCATCACGCCGGTGAACTGGCTGGCATCCTGGTTGGCTGAGTTGCTGTTCTTGATGATGCGGGCTTCCTCGTAGTCGATCAGCTTGTTGGCGGCTGCCAGCCATTGTTCATACTGCGGCTTTGCTTCAGTCCAGAGCAATGACTCTGCGCCAGCGCGGTCACCCGCCTGCATGAGCGCCACCACTTTTCCGGTGGTCGCCACGGTGCGCGCCTCTATGTCCTTAAGTGCCTGCACCATGGGCCCGACCTCCGGGGGGACCTGGCTGGCAGCTTTTAGTACCGCATCCAGCTGGGCGGCCGACTTTGCATAAAAATCTGCCAGCCTGGCGATGGATTCAATCTCCCTTTTTCGCGCTTCCTCGCTGGGGGCCAGAACCACATCGCGCACGGCGATGGAGCGGTCATGGGCAGAGCCCCGAAAGTTGATGGCTGCCCGTTGGATTGCAGCGTTTTGTGTAGCGTTGGCGGTCAATGCGCTATCAATCCCTCGCGCGATGATCACGCTGTAGATCGACATGCCCAGCAAGGCCAAGATCACCAGGCCAAAGCCGGCCATGAGACGGTGACTGATTTTCCACGTATGCATTGAAGAGTGCCTCAGAGGGGGTGGACGGTGACGAAGATGGAAAAACCGGCATGTCGACGGCGTGTCCGCTGTCGCATGGCTGTTTACATTTCATCACTATCTTACCAACTGGTCATAAAATAACCGATTGGTATAAGCTATTTACTCGATAGTAAAGACATGGGCGTGCGACTGGGGCATTCCCCGGGTGAGGCGGGTGCCCAGAAGGCTGGCCGGTGCGTGGACGCGCAGGTGCTCATTCGGCAGGCCAGCCGGTATTGCGCCCAGCAGCCAGCCGCGCCCGAGGATCCAGGCGATTCGGATCGGAGTTCGCGCGCTGGAAACGGCTACTCAGCGTCTGGCAGCGTGCCGATGGCGCAGATCTTCGATGTGCGGGGGCTAGCAGGCTGAAGAAATACTGTTTTTGGATCGGGAATTTATTCGATTCAAGGGTGCCTTACCCCTTGCCAAGGTCAGGAAAGTCGCTTGTAACGCGTTCTACGAGGTTGAAGATTCTTGGAAAAGGCTTGCCGGGAGGTATTTCTTCAGCCTGCTAGGAGCGTGCGCGGCAAAAGGCATCGAAGCGAAACGTCCGAAAACCGAGGATCGCTGGGTAGTACCGACAAGCCCGGGGTGGCCCCCTGGGCGCCGGAGGTGATACCCGGCGAGACCGGTTTGTCGGGCGTTGCAGCCGATGCTCCTTCTGCCGCGCACGCTCCTCGGCTTCTCGGTCGGTCCGTTACCCTGCCGTGCGGCCCTCCAGCTACTCCAGCCAGCGCACGTTCTGCAGGATCTCTTCAAAGAAGCTGCGCAGGCTCGCGGTGCCCATGGTGTAGGGGTCGAAATCCGCCGTGCCCGAGTATTTGAGAAACAGCTGCCGGTTGGTTTCCAGCGATGCAATCAGCCCCATGGACCAACCCGTGAAGCGGCGGTAGGGGATTTCGCTCAGGTCCAGGATCGCCGTGTCGCGGTGGCGGCCATCCTTGAGCAGGCGGTGGTACAGCGCGTTCACCGCAGCGCGGTCGCCTTCGAGCAGTTGCAGAAAGATGCCGTTGTTCAGGCACAGCGCACCCGTGATGCCGGCGCGGGTGTTGTTGCGCTGCGATGCGCCCAGGATGTCCTTGACATCTGCAGGTCCCAGAACGCGCGAGGTGCGGCTCGCGTAGATCAGTTGTATCAACATGTTTGCCTCCGAATACCTGAGTGTGTCAGGCCTGGACTGCGCCGTTGGGCGTGGGCCGAATACCCCGCGAATCCGCTCGCCATTGCACGCTTGCCAGGGTGTTCAGGGGCTTTGCGCGCTCTCGTGCGCCGCTTCGGACGATCGTGTAACGTTTGCACACTTTTTAAAGGTGCTGCATCCCATGGAAACACCGTCTCCCGTTCCCGCAGACGAAGCCAGCATCCTGGCGGCATTGGCGGACCCAGGCCGTGTCGCGGCGGTCCGGGACACCGGCCTGCTGGACACCCCTCCCGAAGAGAGCTTTGACCGGCTGACCCGCCTGGCAGCCAAGCTCACGGGGGCACCCGTCACCTTCGTGTCGCTGGTGGATTCGAGCCGGGACTTCTACAAAAGCGCCTTCGGCCTGGGCGAGCCGCTGAACACCACGCGCCAGCTGGAGGGCCGTTCGTTTTGCCACTACGCCATGGTGTCTGACGGGCCCCTGGTGCTCGCCGATGTCACGCAAATGGCAGTGTTCTGCGATGTTCCTACCGTCAAATCTCTGGGGGTGCGTGCCTATGCCGGCATTCCTCTCGTGACTGCCCAGGGGCAGGTGCTGGGCAGTTTCTGCGCGGTGGACTTCAAGCCCCGGCAATGGACCGAGACCGACGTCGAAGTCCTGACCGAGCTGGCGCATTCGGCCCTGCGTGAAATCCAGTTGCGCAGGGCCGTGCGCGAATCGGACGCGCTCAACCGGCGCCTGCTGGAGCAACTGCAGCGGGTGGATGAACTGAACCGCGCCCTGGCCGAACTGGCGACGACGGACTCGCTCACCGGCCTGCGCAACCGGCGCGCGTTCGACCACAGCCTGGCGCTGGAGCTGGCCATCGTGGAGCGCCACCGTTCGCCGCTGAGCCTGCTGATGCTGGACGTGGACCACTTCAAGCGCATCAACGACCGCCTGGGCCACGATGCCGGGGACCAGGTGCTGCAGATGATCGGGCAGGTCCTGAGCGCGGGCGCCCGGGTCATCGATATCGTTGCCCGTGTGGGAGGGGAAGAGTTCGCCGTGCTGCTGCCGAACACGGGCGCGCAGGGCGCCTTCGAGGTGGCCGAGCGCATGCGCCTTGCAGTGGCCCAGACGCCAGGGGCCCACGGCGGCGTGACCATCAGCATCGGCGCAGTCACCCTGCAGGACGGGGAAGCCGCCTGCAGCCTGTATGCCCGCGCCGATGCGGCACTGTATTCGGCCAAAGAGGCGGGCCGAAACAGGGTGGCCCAGGCCTGAACCATGTGAGAATCCCGCGGGTCTCTCTCTGGGTGATTGCCAGGATTTCGCCCGGAACCTGCCCTTGGCATCGTGCACCTGCGTGCGTTTTTGGCCCCTTGCAACCTACCGTGTATGTACAGCGCCCCCTCTCCTGCCACGCCTGTTGAGCCCATCACCCCCGTACGCCAGGCCTTTGCCCGATTCGACTGGTCCGCCACGGCACTGGGGCCAGAGCATGCCTGGCCGCCCACCCTCCGCGTGGCGGTGGACCTGATGCTGCAATCGCCCGTGCCCATGGCCACGATGTGGGGGCACGAAGGCATCCTGCTCTACAACGACGGCTATGCCGTCATCGCCGGCGCACGCCATCCAGAGATACTGGGCATGCCCGCACGCCAGGCCTGGCCCGAGGCCGAGGCTTTCAACGACCGGGTGATCACCGAATGCCTGGCGGGTGGCACGCTGAGCTTTCGCGACCAGTTCCTCGTGCTGCACCGCAACGGCGCGCCTGAAGAGGTGTACCTGGACCTGGATTATTCGCCCATCCCCGATGGGCAGGGCCAACCGGTCGGTGTGATGGCCATCCTTACCGAGACCACGGCCAAGGTCACGGCCGAAAAGCGCGTGCAGGGCGAGCGCGAGCGCCTGGGCAGCATGTTCGAGCAGGCTCCGGGCTTCATGGCCCTGCTGCATGGGCCGGACCATGTGTTCGAGCTGGCCAACCCGGCCTATATGCAACTGGTGGGCCACCGCGAGGTGCTGGGCAAGCCGGTGCGCCAGGCCCTGCCGGAGATTGCGGGGCAGGGCTTCTTCGAACTGCTCGACCAGGTGTATGCCAAGGGTGAGCCGTTCTTCGGCACGGCTCTGCCCGCCACGCTGCAGCGCCAGCCCGACGGCGCGTACGAAAGGCGCCATATCGATGTGCTGTACCACCCGCTGCGCGACGCGCAGGGCCGGGTGGCCGGTATCTTCGTGCAGGGCTCCGACGTGACGCCGCGGGTTCTGGCCGAGGAAGAGGCCAGCCGCCGCGAGGCGCAGTTCCAGGTGTTTGCGCAGGCCATGCCCAACCAGGTGTGGGCGGCCGGGCCGGACGGCCTGCTCGACTGGCTCAACGACAAGGTGCCCGAGTACAGCGGGCTGTCGCCGGCCGCACTGCTGGGCACCGGCTGGGCCCGCATCGTGCACCCTGACGACCTTCCCCAGGCCGGTGAGAAGTGGGCCCAGGCATTGGCCAGCGGCGTGGGCTACGAAACGGAATTTCGACTGCGCCGGGCCGATGGGACCTACCGCTGGCACCTGGCGCGCGCCGTGCCGCTGCGCAACGAGGCCGGCAGCGTGGTGCGCTGGGTGGGCACCAACACCGACATCGAAGAACAGCGGGCCGCCGCCCTGGCGTTGGCCCACCTCAATGAAAACCTGGAGCGTACAGTGGCCGAGCGCACGGCCGAGCGCGACCGCATGTGGCGCCTGTCCACCGACGTGATGCTGGTGGCCGATTTCGAAGCCACGGTGCTGTCCGTCAACCCCGCGTGGACGCGCCTGCTGGGCTGGCAGGCCAGCGAACTGCTGGGCCGCAGCTTCATGGACCTGGTGCACCCCGATGACCAGGCCGCCACCCTCGACGAGATGAGCGGCCTGGCGCGCGGGGTGACCACCTTTCGCTTCGACAACCGCTACCGGTGCAAGGATGGCAGTTACCGCGTGCTGATGTGGACCGCGGTGCCGGAGGCCGGCGTGATCCTTGCCGTGGGCCGCGACGTGACCGACGACCGCGCTGCCGAAGAGGCGCTGCGCCGCACCGAGGCCGCGCTGCACCAGTCGCAGAAGATGGAAAGCGTGGGGCAGCTCACCGGGGGCGTGGCCCACGACTTCAACAACGTGCTGCAGATCATCTCGGGCAACCTGCACCTGCTGCGCAAGACCCTGGCCAAGGACGAGGCAGCGCTGCGCCGCATCAACGGCGCGCTCGATGGCGTGGCGCGCGGCGCCAAGCTGGCATCGCACCTGCTGGCCTTTGCGCGCAAGCAGCCGCTGTCGCCCGTGGTGCTCAACGTGGGGCGCTTGCTGCGCGACCTCAACGACATGCTGCGCCGCGCCCTGGGCGAAGCGATCGAGCTGGAGACGGTGGTGGCAGGCGGCCTGTGGAACACCCTGGCCGACAGCAGCTTTCTGGAGAACACGCTGCTCAACCTGGCCATCAACGCCCGCGACGCCATGCAGGGCCATGGCCGCCTGACCATCGAGGCCGGCAACGCCAGCCTGGACGACATCTATGCGCTGACCCATGGCGAAGTGACGGCAGGCCAGTACGTGATGATCGCCGTGTCCGACACCGGTTGCGGCATGAGCGAGGACATCGTGCAGAAGGTCTTCGAGCCCTTCTTCACCACCAAGCCCGAAGGCCATGGCACCGGGCTGGGCCTGTCGATGGTGTACGGCTTCGTCAAGCAAAGCGGTGGCCACATCAAGATCTACAGCGAGGTGGGCCACGGCACCACCGTCAAGCTCTACCTGCCCCGGTCGGTCGAAGCAGAACTTTCCAGCGGCCCCCTGCCGCTGGTGGAGGCCGAAGGCGGCAGCGAAACCATTCTGGTGGTGGAAGACGACGCCCAGGTGCGCGAAACCGTGGTCGAGCTGCTCACCGACATGGGCTACAAGGTCCTCAAGGCGCCCGATGCGCAAAGCGCGCTGGCGGTGGTGGAGAGCGGCGTGCAGATCGACCTGCTGTTCACCGACGTGGTCATGCCCGGCCCGCTGCGCAGCCCCGATCTTGCGCGCAAGGCACGGCTGGTGCAGCCGAACATCGAGGTGCTGTTCACCTCGGGCTACACCGAGAACTCCATCGTCCATGGCGGGCGGCTCGATGCCGGGGTGGCGCTGCTGAGCAAACCCTACTCACGCGAAGACCTGGCGCGCAAGCTGCGCCAGGCGCTGGGTTAAGGCCAGTCTGCGTAAGACAACGCCGCATAGCGCGGTCTGCATCGCCTGTGGGCGATGTAGTAAGCCCTTAGGCCCTTACAATGTTTTGCCCATGCCCTCAGCCTCTTCTCACGCGGGACATGGAACGGACACTTAACTGGCGAGATCTCCTTCAATGACTAACCTGAACACCCAAATCCTCGATGCACTGCAGGAGGGCAACAAGCCCGCCCTCATTCAGGAGTGGCTCGAAGAGGCACGTTCAGGCAATGCCAGCCTTTCCAAGTCAGCCTCCGCCGATGCCGCCGACATTGCATCGGCACTGGCCAAGGGGCTCCAGGCGGGGGCCAACATCGAATCCTTTGCCGACGCCAAATGGGCGCCGTTACAGGAGGTGCTTTCCTCGCTGTCGCGCTCGCGCGCCGCGCAGGGCCAGAGCGCCGGAGAGACCAGCGTCTTTGTGTTGGCCCTCAAGAAACCTTTGCTCAACGCCCTGCAGCAGCGGCTTAATGGTAGCGACAGCGTTCAGCTCACCGCCGCATTCTGGGGCCTGACCAAGCTGGTGGACGGAATGGCTCAGTTCACGGCTACCACCTTCCAGCGCGCGCGTGAGGACATCATCAATCGCCAGCAGGAAGAGCTGCTGGAGTTGTCCACGCCCGTGGTCAAGCTTTGGGAAGGTGTGCTGGCTGTGCCCATGATCGGCACGCTCGACAGCAACCGCACCCAGATCGTCATGGAGACGCTGCTGCAAAAGATCGTGGAGACCGGCTCCGAGCTGGCGATCATCGACATCACCGGCGTGCCGACGGTGGACACCCTTGTGGCCCAGCATCTGCTCAAGACCGTGACGGCCATCCGCCTGATGGGCGCAGACTGCATCATCAGCGGCATCCGGCCCCAGATCGCGCAGACCATCGTGCACCTGGGCATCGACCTGCAGGGCATCACCACCAAGGCCAGCCTGGCCGACGCCCTGTCGCTGGCACTGCAGCGCACGGGCTGGCGCATCACTCGCCAGGCCGTCTGAGGGGTATTGCACATGGAACGCATACCGATATTGCGCATGGGTTCGACCCTGCTTGTTACGATTCAGGTGGACATGCAGGACCAGACAGCGCTGGCACTGCAGGACGACTTGGCGGACCGCATCGCCAAGACCGGTGCCAGCGGCGTGATGATCGACATCTCGGCGCTGGAGATCGTGGACTCCTTCGTGGGCCGCATGCTGGCCAGCATCTCGGGCATCGCCCGCATTCTTTCGGCCACCACGGTGGTCGTGGGCATGCAGCCGGCCGTGGCCATCACGCTGGTGGAGCTCGGCCTGTCGCTGGAAGGTGTGAAGACGGCGCTCAACGTGGAGCGGGGGCTCGCGTTGCTGCAACGCGCACGCGTGGCGAGCGGCCATGTCGATTGAACGCACCGGCACGCTGCCGCTGGAGACGGAGCAGCACATCGTTGCCAGCCGGCAGGCCGTACGCTCGCTGTGCCAACTGCTCAAGTTCTCGCTCGTCGAGCAGACCAAGATGATCACGGCCGCGAGCGAGCTCTCGCGCAATACCCTCATCCATGGGGGCGGTGGACGCATGCGCTGGGAGGTGCTGGACACAGGGGCCAAGCTTGGCCTGGCCTTGCATTTCGAGGACGAAGGCCCCGGCATCGCCGACATGAAGCTGGCCATGACGGACGGCTGGACCTCGGGCTCCGGCATGGGCCTGGGCCTGCCTGGCAGCAAGCGGCTGGTTAGCGATTTCGTGGTCGACTCTGCCCCTGGGCAGGGCACCCGCGTGAGTATCACCAAGTGGAAGTGATACGGGGATGGAGCCACCGTCCGTTCGCCATCACCGACTCCAGCTGCGTTGGCGATGCGCGTCGCTTTTGCGCCCGGACCGCGCAAGACTGGGGTTGGAGCGAAGTGGATGTGGGGCGCCTGTCGTTGATATTGACGGAGCTGGGCACCAACCTCGTGCGCCACGCGCTGCAGGGGGAGCTGTGGATTGCCGCTCCGGCCGGTGGGCAGGAGGTGGAGATCCTGGCGCTGGACAAAGGTCCCGGAATGGCGGATGTCAAACGCTCATTTCAGGACGGTGTGTCCACCGGTACCGGTTCGCCCGGCACGGGCCTTGGCGCCATACGTCGCCTGGCCAGCGATTTCGACATCCATTCGACGCCTTTTGGCACCTTGTGTCTGGTGCGCGTGCGCCCCGCCTCGCAGGAGGCCCCGGCTGGCCATCGCCAGTGGGGTGCGGTGAGCATTGCCGCACCCGGCGAGACGGTGTGCGGCGACGGCTGGGCGGTGGCGACCGAAGGCGGCAAGGTGTCCGCAGTGGTGGCCGATGGCCTCGGCCATGGGCCCCATGCAGCCCTTGCCTCGGACGCCGCGCTGGATGTGTTTGCGGGCGATCCCTTCGCGCCAATCGAAAGCTTCCTGCCCGACGCCCACCTCGGCCTGCAGACCACGCGAGGCGCGGCAGTGTTCGCGCTGCGCATGGAAAGTTCGGGGCAGTTGAAGTACGCAGGGGCCGGCAATGTGATCGGGCGCATCATCTCGGGAGTGTTCGACAGGTCCATGATCACCCAGCACGGAACGGTTGGGGTGCAGGTGCGCCGGACCGAGGTGGCAACACTGGAGATGCCAGACCATGCGGTGGCTGTGGTGCACAGCGACGGCATTGCCTCGCGTTGGAAAGCGGAGGAAGTGGTTCCGCTGCTGCAGCGCGACCCCACGTTGATCGCGGCCGCATTGCTGTGGCAGCAGAGCCGGGGCCGCGACGATGCCACCGTGCTGGTGATAAAACAGGGAGACGCGCTTGAGTGACGATCTGAAAGCCCAGCTGGAGCAGAGTCAGGCCGAAGTCGAGGCCCTGCAGGCCGAGATGCAGGCCCTGCGGGAAGAGCTCGAAGAAACCAACCGCGGCGTGGTGGCGCTGTACGCCGAACTCGACGAACAGGCCGAGCAGCTCAAGCACGCCACCCAGCTCAAGAGCCGGTTCCTGTCGTACATGAGCCACGAGTTCCGCACGCCCATCGGCGCCACCCTGAGCCTGGTGCGCCTGCTGCT
This sequence comes from Acidovorax sp. LjRoot118, assembly GCF_964253575.1. Lineage (NCBI taxonomy): Bacteria > Pseudomonadati > Pseudomonadota > Betaproteobacteria > Burkholderiales > Comamonadaceae > Acidovorax > Acidovorax sp. LjRoot118. Next base: position 2,815,359 of record NZ_CAXURB020000001.1, on the reverse strand, counting down.
CGATCGAGTAGACGGCCCGTTGACTGAGGAGCAGGAACGCCAGGTACGCTTCATCCAGACTACCTGTGAGGAGTTCTCCAGCATGGTCGACGACCTGCTCGACCTGGCCAAGATCGAGTCCGGCCGGCTCGACGTGTCGCCCGAGTGGTTTGAAATGATGGACCTGTTCTCGGCGCTGCGCGGAATGTTCAAGCCGATCCTGGACAATGAGGCGCTGAACCTGGTGTTCGAAGAGCCGGTGGGGCTGACACGCCTCTACACGGATGACCGCAAGCTCTCCCAGATCCTTCGCAATTTCATATCCAACGCCCTCAAGTTCACTGCCCAGGGCGAGGTGCGGGTGTCCGCTCGGTTGGAGGGCGAGGGCATGATCCGTTTTGCCGTGGCCGACACGGGCATCGGCATCCCTGCGGAAAACCTGCCTGCGCTGTTCAATGACTTCTCGCAGGTCAAGGCGCCAATCCAGAAGCGCCTGCGCGGTAGCGGGCTGGGGCTGGCGCTGTCCAGGCAGTTGGCCACCCTGCTGGGTGGGACGGTCGAGGTTACCAGCGTGGTGGGAAAGGGCTCGGTGTTCTCGGTCACTGTGCCGGTGCAGATGCACCCGGTCGAGAAAGCCACTTCGGACTGAACCATGGCCACATCAGAAATGATCTCGCCCACGATCGACCGAAGCCTGCACACGGTGTTGGTGGTGGACGATAACCCGGTCACCCGCTACGCCACAGCCCGGGTCATTCGCGCCGCAGGCTTTCAGACGGAAGAGGCGGCGACGGGCGGCGCAGCCATTGAATCCGCCAAGCGCAACGTGTCGGCGGTAGTGCTGGACGTGCACCTGCCGGACATGGACGGATTCGAGGTGTGCCGGGTGCTGCGTGCGGATTCGCGCACGCAGCTGACGCCCATCATCCACCTGTCAGCCACCTACATGCAGAGCGAGCACAAGGTGGCAGGGCTCAATGCCGGTGCCGACGCCTATATGGTGCACCCTGCCGAGCCACCGCTGATGGTGGCTACGCTGCAGGCCCTTATCCGTGCGCGCACGGCCGAGGAAGACCTGCGGCGCAGCGAAACGCGGTTTCGCGCCATTTACGACCAGGCGCCCGTGGCCATGATGCTCATCGATTCAGAGGGGCGCTTTGCCGACGTGAATCCGGCCGCCGAAAAATTGATGCAGCGTAGCCGCATTGACCTCATCGGCATGGCCGTGACCTCTCTTACGCCGCCGCCTTGGCAGGACTTCGTGCAAGAGCGCATGCAGGGCTCGGCCGATGTCAACTGGCAGGGTGAGTTTCCGCTGATCCGCGGCGACGGCAAGGAGATACTGCTGGACTGGGGCATGTCGGACCATGTGGAGCCGGGCATCCGCATCGGTATTGCAACCGATCTGTCCGAGCGCATCGACTTCGAGCGCCGGCGCGAGGAACTGCTCGAGCGCGAACAGGCAGCGCGCGTGCTGGCCGAGCGCCACAGCCGTACCAAGGACGACTTCGTGGCCGTGCTCTCGCACGAGTTGCGCACACCGCTCACACTGATCACCGGCTGGGTGCACATGCTCAAGCGCCCGAACACCAACGCCGATACGCTGGCGCGCGGCATCGACGCCATCGAGCGCGGTGCCAAGGCGCAGGGGCGCATCATCTCGGACATCCTGGACGTCTCGCGCATTGCATCGGGCAAGCTGCGCCTGCACCGTGAGTGGGCCAATCCGGTGGAGCTGGTGCGCATTTCGCTCGATGCCCTGCGCGACCTGGCCCTGGCCAAGAAGATTACCCTCGAAGTGGCCTGCGACGATACGGATGAACCTGCCTGGCTTGACGTCACGCGCTTTCAGCAGATCGTGTGGAACCTGGTGACCAATGCCATCAAGTTCTCGGAAAGCGGTGGCATGGTGCAGCTGCGTCTCAAGCGCGAAGCGGACGAACTCATCCTCGTTGTGCAGGACCACGGCGCAGGCATCGAGGCGGGGTTTTTGCCCTACCTGTTCCAGCGCTTCACGCAGAGCGGCACGCCAGGCAACCGCTCCCATGGCGGCCTGGGGCTGGGCCTGTCCATCGTCAAGCACCTGGTGGACCTGCACGGCGGCACCATTGCGGCCAGCAGCGCGGGGATCGGCCAGGGCACGGCGATGACTGCACGGCTGTTGGTGGCCTATGAAGAACCGCTGGCGGGCGATGACGATGCCCAGGCCACGCCGCAGGCCCGTGAAGTGCGCCTGCTGCAGGGCAAGGACATCCTGGTGGTGGACGACAACGCCGACACCAGCGAGATGCTCAGCATCGTGCTCACGGACGAGGGCGCCAATGTGCGCGTGGCCGACAGCTACGAGACTGCAATTGCCCAGTTCGACAAGGCCTGGCCCGACCTGTTCGTGAGCGACATTGGTCTGCCCGGCCGCGACGGCCATGACCTGATCGCCAAGGTCCGGGAGATGGAGGCCGCCGCAGGCCATCCCCGCCTGCGCGCAATTGCGCTCACGGCCTTTGCCCGACCGCAGGACCGTGATCGCGCACTGGCCGCTGGTTTCGACCAGCACATGGGAAAGCCTTTGCAGCCGCATCTGTTGCTCCAGGCGCTGGCCTGAGAGGCAGTGCCGGCTGGTTTTTGCGTGCACCACATCGCTTGGGGATGCCGTCTGACAAGCCCGGAGCGTGGCGTGGCTTATTTTCAGCTACCCACCCCAAGGAGCATGCCGTGACCACCCAGCCCCCGCCCGCCAACCCTGCACGCCGCCCTGCCGGCGAGTTCCCACAGCCCGTTTCGCCATGGGAGAGCCGTGGCCTGCTGTACGCCGAAGTGGCGGGGGCCCTGGTAGTGCTGGCCATGGTGCTGGCCAACAGCATGGACCCTGGTTTTTGGCGCGCCAAGGCCACCGAGGTGCAGGCCCAGGCGGCCCGCGCCACATCGGTGGCAAAGGCCGGGCCTTCCGATTCGTCCGAGTGATGGCGCAGCCATGCTTTGCATGGCCGTGGCATTCCCAGGCACAAAGGCCTGCAGCTGTGCAGGCGCTTATGGGGGAGCGGCGGGCCGCGTGCGGTCGGTCTGCCCGTCCATCATGTCGCGCACCTTCCGGGCCAGGGCCGTGAGCTCGAAGGGCTTTGTCATGACCTCCATCCCCGCATCGAGCAGGCCGTTGCCCACGGCAGCGTTCTGGGCAAAGCCGGTGATGAACAGCACTTTCAATTCGGGCCGGTCCTGCCGGGCTGCGTCTGCCACCTGGCGGCCGTTGAGGCCGCCGGGCAGGCCCACGTCGGTAATCAGCAGGTCCACGCGGCGCATGGATGCCAGGGTGCGCAGGGCGCTCGGGCCGTCGTGGGCCTCGACCACCACGTAGCCGGCATCCTTGAGCACCTCCACTGTCAGCGTGCGGATGGTGCTTTCGTCCTCCACCACCAGAAGGGTCTCGCCCTCGCCCTGCTGCACGGTGTCGGCAGGCCCATCGGCCGCGTCTTCCAGCACCTGGCCATCATGGCGCGGCAGGTACAGTCGCATGGTGGTGCCCACGCCCACTTCGGACTGCACGCGCACATGGCCGCCCGACTGGCGCACGAAGCCATACACCATCGACAGGCCCAGGCCGGTACCCTGGCCGGTGGGCTTGGTGGTGAAGAAGGGGTCGAAGATCTGCTCGATCAGCTCGGCCGGCATGCCCGAACCGGTGTCGGTGACGGACAGGCACACATAGTCTGCCGCAGGCAGGCCCAGGCTGCGCAGCACGCTGTCCGTGGCCGCGATGTTGGCGGTGACTATGGCCAGGTGCCCGCCGCCGGGCAGCATGGCGTCGCGCGCGTTGATGCACAGGTTGAGCAGCGAGTTTTCCAGCTGCGAGGGGTCCACCCGGGTGGTCCACAGGCCCTCGGCGGCCGTGCACTCGACCTGCACGTCCGGCCCCACGGTGCGGCGCACCAGTTCTTCGAGCCCTGCCACCAGGCGGTTGAGGTCGGTGGCCCTGGGGTCCAGTGTCTGGCGCCGGGCAAAGGCCAGCAGGCGCTGGGTCAGCGCTGCGGCGCGCTTGACCGAGTCCTGGCCCATGCCGATGTAGCGTTCGGCCTGGTCGAGCTTGCCCTGGCGCATGCGCACCTTGAGCACCTGCAGGCTGGCGCTCACAGCGCCCAGCAGGTTGTTGAAATCGTGCGCAATGCCGCCCGTGAGCTGGCCCACGGCCTCCATCTTCTGCGACTGGCGCAGTGCCTCTTCCACCGCCATCAGCTCGCCCGTGCGCGCCGCCACGGTGGCTTCCAGGTTTTCATTCACGTCGCGCAGCCGGGCCTCGCTGAGCGCCAGGGCATTGGCGCTACGCACCCGTTCGGAGACGGAGCGGATGCGCTCGGCAAACTCGCGCACGAAGTCGATTTCATCGGCTGTCCAGTGGCGCGCGTCCGCATGGTGCAGGAACAGGATGGCCACGAGCTTGCCCTGCTCGATCAGCGGCACGCTCAGCAGGGCGCGCACGCCCTGCGTGTCAAGCGTGCCTTCTGGGTAGCGGTCTGGGTCGGCCCCGGTGTCGGCAACCACTAGGGGTTCCCCGTGCCAAAGACCATCGGCGCAGGAGCCCAGGTCGTGCATGCGCCAGGTGCCAGCCAGCGTGGCCAGGCCGTGGGCGCACCAGTCCTGGTCGATGGTGCACAGCTCGCCCGTGTCGTCGATGGTGCCGTAGCACACGCGCGCCAGGCGCAGTGTCTCGCCCAGCAGGCGCGCAGCCTCCTGCGCCATGCCTGGCAGGTCGCCCACCTCGCGCAGCCGCTCAGGCAGGCGCGCCAGCAGGTTGCGCCAGTGCTCCGCGCGCCGGCGCTGGGTGATGTCGCGCACCACGGCCAGCGAACCCAGGGGCCGGCCCAGCGGGCCGAGCAGGGGCGAAACCACGGCCTCCACATCGATCAGCCGGCCATCGTTCAGGCGGTGCAGGGTGCCCAGGGTGGCCAGCGCCCCAGGGGCGGCAGATGGCACATCCGGCTCGCCCATGCCAGGCATCTCGGTAAAGATGAACTGCCGGGGCTGGCCCAGCACATCGGAGGACCGCACGCCATAGAGCCGCTCTGCGGCGGCGTTGATGTACATCACCAGCCCATCCTGGTCGAAGGCGAAGACGGCGTCCTCCATCTGGCCCAGTACGTCCTGGCGCAGCTGGTCGGTGGCCGCGTGCGCGCTCTCCAGCGTGTAGATGGCGTTGTTGACGACAAGCGCATCCACATCGCCGGTGTGGATGGCATGCAGCGTTTCTTCCAGCTCCTGCAGCCGCAGCTTGAGCGAGGCGTTCTCGGCGGCAAGGGCGGCCTCGCCAACCAGGCCCGGGGCGGGGTCGAATCCGTTTGCTGTCATGCAGCCCCCTGCGCCGGCAGTATGCCGAAGGCCCTGCGCAGCCGGTTCAGGTCCGACAGGTCGCCGATGAAGCGGCGCTGCGGCAGCGGCGCCAGGCGCAGCAAGGTGGGCGAGACGATGATCTGGTCGGCACGCGCCAGATCCACATGTTCGGCGATGTTCAGCACCGTGAGCAGGTGCGTGCCGGGATAGGCCTCCTGCAGAATGCGGCGCGCGTTGGCGACGGCACGCAGCGAGATCGGCGAGGCCATGCTCACGTAGAGCCGGTAGTCGTTGGGCTGCGAAACCTCGGCGGGCTGTTCGTGCTGGGCATGGCGGGTTTCGGTGCGTGCCATGGGGTTCAAACGAGGGGCTTCACATCGAGCCCGACGAGTACACGTTCCTCGTTCGACAGGTCGCCGATGATCTTGCGGATCGGCTCGGGGAACTTGCGCACCAGGGTGGGTACGGCCAGGATCTGGTCGCCCGCCGCCAGTTGCGGGTTGAGCAGCAGATCCACGACTTCGATGCTGTAGCGCCCGGCCAGATGCGTCTCGCACAGGCGCTTGAGGTTGTCCAGCGCGGCATTGGACCGGGGGGTGGAGCCGGCCACGTAGAGCCTGAGCTGCCACTCGGGTTTGAGCGGTTCGGCGGTGGGCCTTTCGCGCAGGGTGGAGGGGGTTGCCATATCGATCATCCTTTGAGCGACGCGGGTTGGGACGCTGCCTTGCCGCCGGTGCTGGCGGTACCGCGCTTGGCCGCAATGCTGCGGGCACGCTCCTGCGCGCCCAGGGCCTCCATGGTTTCGCGCTCGATGGCGAACTCCACCTCGCCGGCCCGCTCCAGTGCCTCTGTGTTCAAGGCCGCGATCTGTGCGTCCAGGGCCTTGCGGCGGTTGGCCAGGTCGCGCAGGCGGCGCTCGTGGTCGCGCCCGCGCAGGTCGTTGGCGGCCAGCACCTGCGCCTCATGCGCGACGCGTGCGGTGCCGGTGAGCACCTGGTCGCCATAGAGGTACACGTCCACCAGGTCCACGCCCGTGTCGGAGAAGACGAATTCGCGCACCTGGTTGGAGTGCGGCATGCCGCGCGACTTGAGCACCTGCAGCGTGCGCGTGCGCTCGCCGTTGACGGCCACGTTGGCCAGCAGCAGCCAGCTGTCCATGAGCGAGGACACTCCGACTTCCGACGTGGCGACCGGCAAGGGCGCCGCATCGGCCGTGAGGCTGGTGAGCAGCGCCGTCGTGCCCTCGGTCTTGAGGAAGTCGATGAGCCGCATCAGCGTGAGCTTGAGGCCCGAATCATCTTTCTGCGCGGTAAGGTTGCTGATCGGGTCCACCGCCACCACTTGCGGATGGAAGTCGCGCACCAGGTCGTACACATGGGCCAGGTGCTGCTCCAGCCCCTGCAGGGTGGGGCGGGTGGATTCGATCTTGAGCAGGCCCTTGTCCACCCAGCGGCGCAGCTTCAGGCCGATGGACTCCATGTTGCGCAGCAACTGGCTCTCGGACTCTTCGTAGGTGAAAAGGATGGCCTTCTCCCCGCGCGCGCAGGCCGCATCGACGAAGCTGGCGGCCATGCTGCTCTTGCCCGTGCCGGGCGCGCCCGACACCAGCAGGCTGCTGCCACGGTAGATCCCCTGGCCACCCAGCATTTCATCGAGCCCGCCAATGCCCGTGGACATGCGCTCGCGCGATGCCTGGTGGTTCAATGCCAGCGAGGTGATGGGCAGCACAGAGATACCATGCCTGCCGATCAAAAACGGGTATTCGTTGGTGCCATGGGCCGAGCCACGGTACTTCACCACGCGCAGGCGGCGGGTGGAAACCTGGTCTTCGATGCGGTGGTCCAGCAGTATCACGCAGTCGGCCACGTACTCCTCCAGCCCATAGCGGGTGAAGGCGCTCTCGCCGCGCTCGGCGGTGATGATGGCCGTGACGCCCTTGTCCTTGAGCCAGCGGAACAGGCGGCGCAACTCGGCGCGCAGGATGGCGTGGTTGGGCACGCCGGCAAACAATGCCTCCACGGTGTCCAGCACCACGCGCTTGGCACCGATCGAATCGATGGCGTAGCCCAGGCGGATGAACAGGCCCTCCAGATCGTATTCGCCGGTCTCCTCGATCTCGCTGCGCTCTACGCGCACGAAGTCCAGCGCCAGCTTCTTCTGCTGCTGCAACTGGTCAAGGTCGAAGCCCAGCGAGCGCATGTTCTCTACCAGCTCCTCGGTCGACTCCTCGAACATCATGAAGACGCCAGGCTCTGCATACTCCGTGGCGCCCTTGACGAGGAACTCCGCCGCCAGCATGGTCTTGCCGCAGCCCGCTGCGCCGCACACCAGGGTAGGGCGGCCGGCGGGCAGTCCACCTTCGGTGATCTCATCGAGGCCTGCAATGCCGGTGGGCGACTTCGCGATGCCTGCAGACGTTTCAGCAGGAGCATTCTTCTTGTTTCTGGTGGCTGCCATCGGTGCGCGATCAAGAATAGATGGGATGGAGTGGGCTGCAATGGAAACCCTCCGGTACTGGGACCTGCAATGTCCCTGCAGGCACAGGCCACGGCGAACGTGACCGGACGTAAACATCGTAGGAAATCCACAGGCATGGCTCTGTAGGACACGGCCGGATTGCGCTGCGCGGGCGGGCCCTGACTCTTGCGCGCATGCGGTTCAGGCTGCAGAATTTGCCAAGCCAGCTGCCGTGGCAGCCAACGCTGATTTGCCATCCGCCCATCTCTTCGGAGGTCACCATCACCCACCCTCCCGGTCAGGACCAGCTGCAGAAAGTGCGCTGCTACACCCTCTTTTTCCCTGGAGGCCGTGTCTACGCGGGCGATACCGAGGGCCACCTGATCGCTTTGGCTCTCGTCACGCACCGGCAGGGCCGCTACAGCTATACGCTGGAGGGCAGCGGAGTCGCGGGCGGCGGGCTGGCCACTGTCCAGGCTTTGCTCGAAGCCGTTGCCAGCCAGCTCACGGCGGACTTCGTCGACGCGCAGTTCCACCACTGCCCCGATCTGGCCCGGGCCGATGTCTTCGACCTGACTGCCGGACCGCACCTGAACATACGTCTGCAGACCCCCTGACGCCCAGGCCGGGCATTTCGCCGGGGGGTGGATCGGCTGCTGTCCTACAAGGCCGTCCTGAGGCGGGTGGTAATTTCCAGAGCACCCTCTGAGAAGGAACCACGCCATGAGCGACGACCACAGGAAGACCGCCCAAGACCGCCATTTCATCAGCCTCGCCGAGCACTACGAAGTGCGCGACTGGACCAACAGCCTGGGCGTTACCGAGGCGCAGCTGCGCGAGGCCGTGGCGGCCGTCGGCTCCTCGGCCGACAAGGTGCGCGAGTACCTGAGCCACGCCCGCTGAGGGGCATTGCGATGGCCCAGGACAAAGAGGACGCAGGCAAGGCACCCACTTCCACCCGCACGATGTGGAAGGGGGCCATCAGCTTTGGACTGGTGCACATTCCCGTGGGGCTGTACTCGGCCACGGCGAGCTCGGGCATCGACTTCGACTGGCTCGACAAGCGCTCCATGGAGCCCGTGGGCTACAAGCGCGTGAACAAGGTCACGGGCAAGGAGATCGCCACGGCCGACATCGTCAAGGGCATCGAGTACGAGGACGGGCACTATGTAGTGCTCACGCCCGAAGAGATCGCTGCCGCCTTCCCCAAGGTCACGCAGACCATCGAGATCGAGACCTTTCTCGATGCCGACGAGATTCCCTTCGTCTACCTGGAGCGGCCCTACTACACGGCCCCGCTCAAGCGCGGCGAGAAGGTCTATGCGCTGCTGCGCGAGGCCCTGCGCCAAAGCAACAAGGTGGGCGTGGCCAAGGTGGTCATCCAGTCCAAGCAGCACCTGGCGGTGCTGATCCCCTGTGGGCGCGCGCTGGTGCTGAACCTGCTGCGCTGGGGTGGCGAGATACGTTCGTTCGAGCAGCTGAACCTGCCTCCCCTCGACGCCAAGGCCGCCGGCATCAAGCCGGCCGAAATGGACATGGCGCTGCAACTCATCGAGGACATGACGCAGGCCTGGGATGCCGACAGCTTTCGCAATTCCTTCGCGCAGGAGATCCACAAGCTCGTGGAGACCAAGGTGGCTTCGGGCGAGACCGCGGCCGTGGTCAAGGTCGACAGTGGCAAGGAAACCGCCCCGGCCGGCGCCGACGTGCTGGACCTGACCGCGCTGCTCAAGCGCAGCCTGGAGGGCAAGGGCGGCAAGGCAGCCGCAGTACAGCCCAAAGCCAAGGGCAAACCGGCATCGGTCACGCCCTTGCCCGCAGCAAAAAAGACTGCGGCGAAGAAGCTGCCCGCAAAAAAGGCCACCCTCACCAAAAACCCAGCGAAGAAGGCGCCCGCCAAGAAGACCCCGGCGCGCCGGGCGGCCTGAGGTATGGCGAAAGATATGGCGAAAGACCAGGCCATGGCCGACTCCCTCGCGCTGTACAAGCAAAAGCGCAACTTTGCCATCACGCCCGAGCCAGCCGATGGCGGGGCGCCGGGTGGGGAGGCGCTGCAGTACGTGATCCAGAAGCACTGGGCCAGCCGCCTGCACTACGACCTGCGCCTGGAGCTCGACGGCAGCATGAAGAGCTGGGCCGTGCCCAAGGGCCCGAGCCTGGACCCGTCGGACAAGCGCATGGCCGTGCAGGTGGAAGACCACCCCATCTCGTACAACACGTTCGAGGGCCAGATACCCCCCAAGCAGTACGGCGCCGGCAAGGTCATCGTCTGGGACCGGGGCTACTGGGTGCCCGTGGGCGATGCGGCCGAGGGCTACCGCAAGGGCAAGCTCAAGTTCGAACTGCATGGCCACAAGCTCAAGGGCCACTGGACGCTGGTGCGCATGCACGGCAAGGGTGGCAAAAGCGATGAACGGCAGCCCCCGTGGCTGCTGATCAAGGAGCACGACGATTTCGAGCGGTCGGCTGCAGAGTTCAGTGTGGTGGAGGAAATGCCCGACAGCGTGGCCTCGCTGGCGCCCCTGGCACCGCCCCGGCCCGCAGGCATTGCGCGTGGTGCCGTGGTGCAGGCCAAAGCCGCCAAGCTGGCCAAGGTGCCGCTGCCCGACACCCTGGCGCCGCAGCTGGCCACGCTGGTGGACAAGCCGCCAGCGGACACCACGGACTGGCTTTGGGAGCTCAAGTTCGACGGCTACCGCCTGCTGGCACGCGTGCACAACCGCTCGGTGCGCCTGTTCACGCGCAACGGTAACGACTGGACGCACCGCATGCCCCAACTGGTCAAGGCCATCGGCGAGCTGCCGATGCAGTCCGGCTGGCTCGACGGCGAGGTGGTGGCCCTGGACGCACACGGCACGCCCGACTTCCAGGCCCTGCAGAACGCCTTTGACGCCAGCGTGGCCAAGGACCTGGTGTACTACGCGTTCGACCTGCCCTATGCCGATGGGCACGACCTGCGTGGCCTGCCCGTGGTGGAGCGCCGCGAAATGCTGCGCGCCCTGGTGGCGCAGGGGGCCAACGACCGCGTGCGCTTCAGCGAAAGCTTCGAGGCCAAACCTTCCGACCTCGTGTCTTCGGCCTGCCACCTGGGCTTCGAGGGCGTGATCGGCAAGCGCAAGTCGGCGGCCTATGCCTCCCGGCGCAATGCCGACTGGATCAAGCTCAAGTGCAGCCACCGCCAGGAGTTCGTGGTCTGCGGCTACACCGACCCGCAGGGCTCGCGCACCGGCATCGGCTCGCTGCTGCTCGGCGTGCATGGCGACGATGGTGCGCTGCGCTACGCGGGCAATGTGGGCACGGGTTTCACCGAACGCACGCTGCAGGAGCTGCACACCAGGCTCACCGCGCTGACCACCGCCAAGAGCCCGTTCCCCGACGGCACTGCCGTCGGCAGAAAGGCCCACTGGGTCAAGCCGCGCCTGATTGCCGAGGTGTCGTTTGCCGAGTGGACCAAGGAAGGGCGCATCCGGCACTCCGTATTCCACGGCCTGCGCGCGGACAAGCCGGCGCGGGCCATCGTGCAGGAGAAGCCGCAGGCCATGGAAGCCATCGACAAAAAGAAGAAACCGGCCCGCAAGGCTGGTGTGGCCAAGGCTTCCGAGGCACTGCCCGACTCGCTGCGCATCTCGCATCCCGACCGTGTAATCGACCCCTCCACCGGTATCACCAAGATCGAACTGGTGCGCTACTACGCCACCGTGGCCCCGCTGATGATGGAGCACCTCAAGGGCCGGCCCGTCTCGCTGGTTCGCGCGCCCGATGGCGTGGGCGGCGAGCTGTTCTTCCAGAAGCACCTGGACAAGGGGGCCATGGACGGCGTCACGCTGCTCGACCCCGCGCTCGACGCAGGCCATGCGCCGCTGCTCGAAGTGGCCAAACCCGAGGGCCTGCTGTCGGCCGCGCAGATGAACGTGCTGGAGTTCCACACCTGGAACGCGCGCAAGGACCGCATCGAACGGCCCGACCGCATGACCTTCGACCTCGACCCGGGCGATGGCGTGCCGTGGGACAACGTGCTGGAGGCGGCCCAACTGGTGCAGGTGATGCTGCAGGAGCTGCACCTGCCGGCCTTCCTCAAGACCAGCGGTGGCAAGGGCCTGCATGTGGTCGTGCCGCTCAAGCGGCTGCAGGGCTGGGACGCGGTCAAGGGCTTCTCGCAGGCCGTGGTGCAGCACCTGGCTGACACCATCCCGGCGCGCTTCGTCGCCAAGAGCGGCCCGCGCAACCGGGTGGGCAAGATCTTTGTGGACTACCTGCGCAACGGGCGCGGGGCCACCACGGTGAGTGCCTGGTCCGCGCGCTCACGCGAGGGCATGGGCATCTCGGTGCCGGTGTCCTGGTCCGAACTGGGCCAGCTCACCAGCGGCGCGCACTGGACAGTGCGTACGGTGGGCGAGCGCCTGCGCCAGGGCAATGCCCCCTGGGACGGCTATGCGGCGGCGGCCGTGTCCCTGTCGGGTGCGATGCGCCTGCTGGCGTATGTGCCCAAGGATGCGGCCAGGAATTGACGGTACTTACACCAGTTTTTCATTAACCAAAGAAGAAGACGCAATGATCAAGATCGGCATCGTGGATGACCACAAAATTGTTCGTGCAGGCCTGCGCCAGTTCCTGGCCGACCATGTGGATCTGCGGGTGGAGGGCGAAGCCTCCAACGGGCGCGAGGCCATCGACCTCATTCGCGAGCATGACATCGACGTGCTGGTGATGGACCTGGCCATGCCCGGGCAGAGCGGTCTCGACGCCATGTCCATGCTGCGCGCCAAGGCGCCGGACATGGGCATCCTCATCCTCAGCGGCTACCCCGAGGAGCACTACGCCATCAACCTCATCCGCCAGGGGGCGAGCGGCTACCTCAACAAGGATTGCAAGCCCGCCGACATTGTCGAGGCGATCCGCGTCATCGCGCTGGGCAAGCGCTACCTCACGCCCACCGTGGCCGAGCTGCTGGCCCAGCAGCTCAACCGCCCGGGCGAGCGGCCCCCGCACGAGCACCTGTCGGAGCGCGAGTTCCAGGTGTTCCTCAAGCTGGCCCAGGGCGCCAACGTCGGCGACATCGCCGAAGACCTGTCGCTGAGCGTAAAGACCGTGAGCACCTACCGCACCCGCCTGATGGAAAAGCTGCACCTCGACTCCAACAGCGACCTGACCTACTACGCGCTCAAGAACAACCTGATCCAGTAGGCTGGAGCGCGTAAGACAGCGCCGACCCGAGCTTGGGGCGAAGTGCTGCACGGCGCCAGAGCCCGTGACGGCACCATGGAGGCCAGCCTTATCGGAGCCCTCCATGCCCAGCAGATCGCCATCGAACTCGCCCATTCGCCCCCCTTCGTACGCACTGCTGGCGCTGGAGCCCTTGCGCGCCGGATGGGAGTTTGCGCAGCACCAGGTGATGCGCGAAGCCGCCTTGCCCCAGGGTGATCGGCATGCCGTCGTCGTGTTTCCCGGTCTGGCCACCAATGGGCTGGTGACGCGGCCCCTGCGTTCGTTCTGCGAGCGCCTGGGTTACCGCTGTTTCGACTGGGGGCAGGGGCTCAATACCGGCCCCAAGGGTGAGATCGATGCCTGGCTCGACACGCTGGCGCAGGACGTGCAAGCGCGAACCGCCGGCCATGCCGCGCCCATCAGCCTGATTGGCTGGAGCCTGGGTGGCATCTATGCGCGCGAAGTGGCCAAGCGCCTGCGCTCACGCGTGCGCCAGGTAATCACCATCGGGACGCCGGTTGCGGGCGCCGCCGAACACACCAACGTGGGACTGGTGTACCGCCTGCTCAATGGCAGCACGCCCCCAGCCGACTCCAAAATGATTGGAAAGCTGCGCACGGCCCCGCCAGTGCCTACCACGTCAATCTACAGCAGGACCGATGGCGTGGTCGCCTGGCAGGCATGCAGAGACATGAAGCGAGCCGGACGCGCCGAATCCATCGAAATCGAGGGCAGCCATTGCGGCATGCCCTGGAACCCAGCCGTGCTGAGGGTGGTGGCGGACCGCTTGGCCCAGCCATTGCATGCATGGCGCCCCTACGCACACAGCGGCGCCGGCTCGCAGGGCATGCGAGCGTCTGCCGCCCCATGCTGACGCCCGCAGGGGTGGCCCACAGCCCTGCACATCCGAGCGACACCGCCGTTGCACCCCTGATGATCGGCACCGCGGGCTGGGGCCTGCCGCGTGCCAGTCAGCACCGGTTTGCCTCGGCAGGCCCTGCTGGCTCCCATCTGGAGCGCTATGCACAGCACCTGCCGGCTGTCGAGATCAACTCGTCGTTCTACCGGTCGCACCAGCGCAGCACGTACGAACGCTGGGCTGCAGCCACACCGCCCGCGTTCCGCTTTTGCGCCAAACTGCCGCGCAGCATCACGCACACGGCGCGCCTGAAGGACACCGAGCCCTTGCTGCAGGCCTTTCTGGACCAGGTGGAGGGCCTGGGTACCCGCCTGGGCTGCCTGCTGGTCCAGCTGCCGCCCAGCCTGTCGCTCGACATTGCGGTGGCCGATGCGTTCCTGGGCAGCCTGCGGCGCCGGCATGCCGGGGGCGGCATTGCCGTCGAACCGCGCCATGCCAGCTGGTTCACGGCCGAAGGGGATGCACTGCTGGCCCACTGGCGGGTCGCCCGCGTACTGGCCGACCCGGTGCTGCACGACCGTGGGCGGGCACCCGGCGGCTGGCCCGGGCTGGTCTATTGCCGGCTGCACGGCTCGCCCCGCGTGTACTACTCGGCCTACGACGCCGCGCTGATCAACGCCCTGGCGTTGCGGCTGCAGACAGCAGCGCGCGAGGCGTGCAGCGTGTGGTGCATCTTCGACAACACGGCGCGCGGCGCCGCGACGGACAACGCACTCGATCTGCACGGGGCGGTGCGGGGCTGAATCCAGTTTGGCTGGCGAGGGACAGCGGGGCTAGATCATTTGGGTTATGGATTTCGGTGGCCGCTTCATTCAGCATCCATGCGTCGCCGCCGATCTGGGGCTGATCCGGCAGGCACGCATGGACAACGTATGGGGATGGCCGCTCAACGGCGGAACAAAGAGGAATGAAGATGGGATTTTTCACTCGGTTGCTCAGGGTCCGTGAGCGAGTCCGATCCAGCCCTGAAGCAGCCTGGGACCCGGAGGACAACGCCAGCGAACTCGTGCTGGACGACGAGGTTGCCGACCACTTCACCCTGGAGATGGACATCGACGCATACATCGCCATCCACGAGCGCTGGCGCACCCGCCTGGAGGACATGGTCCATGGCCGCACGTCCGAGGTGATGCGGCCGGAGCTGATCTGCCAGGACCATCGGTGTGACCTGGGCCGCTGGCTGTTTGGAACCGGACACGCGCGTTACGGGCAGCACACGGTTTTTGCCATGCTCGTGGCCCGGCACCAATACTTTCATCAGCAGGCGGCTGCCGTGGTCACCTTGTTCCAGGCGGGCGAGCAGCAGCAGTCGCTCAGGGTGCTGGGCAGCAGTTGCCGCCACGCGTCCAACCAGGTGGTGCTGCTGTTGAAGGAACTCAAAGGTGCCGCCGTGCGCTGAGCCAGGCCAGGCAATTCGGGACCGAAGGGTGCAGGGCGCAGGTGCTGGCCGAGCAGCACCGCAAGATGGTCCGCCGGTCCCCGTTAGGATAACCCCCCGATGCCCCCGATTTCCCCGGCCTCGCGCCGTGCCCCGATGCCTCCTGTCTCCCCTGACCAAGCTTCTACATCCCCGCCCCGTGGCATGGTCCGCGTGCGCGGCGCCCGCGAGCACAACCTGAAAGATGTGGACGTGGACATCCCGCGCGATGCGCTGGTGGTGTTCACCGGCGTCTCGGGGTCGGGCAAGTCGTCCCTGGCCTTCGGCACGCTGTTCGCCGAGGCCCAGCGGCGCTACCTCGAATCGGTGGCGCCCTATGCGCGGCGCCTCATCGTGCAGGCCGGCGTGCCTCAGGTGGACAGCATCGACGGGCTGCCGCCCGCCGTGGCACTGCAGCAGCAGCGCGGTACGCCCAGCACGCGTTCTTCGGTGGGCAGCGTCACGGCGATATCGAGCCCGCTGCGCATGCTGTACTCGCGCGCCGGCCGCTACCCCGCCGGCCAGCCCATGCTGTATGCCGAGGACTTTTCGCCCAACACCCCGCAGGGCGCCTGCCCGCACTGCCATGGCCAGGGCAGGGTGTACGAGGTGACGGAGCAATCGATGGTGCCCGACGATTCGCTGACCATCCGCGAGCGCGCGGTGGCCGCCTGGCCCCTGGCATGGCAGGGGCAGAACCTGCGCGACATCCTCACCACCCTGGGCCACGACGTGGACGTGCCCTGGCGCAAGCTGCCCAAAAAGCTGCGCGACTGGATCCTCTTCACCGACGAGCAACCCACCGTGCCGGTGTACGCGGGTTTCAGCATCGACGAGGTGAAGGATGCGATGAAACGCAAGCTCACCCCGAGCTACATGGGCACCTTCACCGGTGCGCGGCGCCACGTGCTGCACACCTTCACCCACAGCCAGAGCGCGCTGATGAAAAAGCGCGTGGCCCAGTACATGGTGGGTACGCTGTGCCCGGTGTGCCAGGGCAAGCGGCTTAAGAGCGAGGCGCTGTCGGTCACCTTTTCGGGGCGCGACATCGGCAGCCTGTCGCAACTGCCGCTCACGGCGCTGGCCGAACTGCTGCGGCCTGCAGCCGAAGGGCGGCTGGGGGAGGGCGACCCCACGCCCGATGCGCCCGCAGGCCGCACCAGAAGCAGGCGCCCTGCGGCCCACGCCGCCGCGCCCGATGTGCACCGCACGCACTGGCTGTCCGAAGAAAAGGTGATTGCCGCCCAGCGCCTGGCCAGCGACCTGCGCAAGCGCGTGCTGGCCCTGATCGACCTGGGCCTGGGCTATCTCTCGCTCGACCGCAGCACGCCCACGCTCTCGCCTGGCGAGTTGCAGCGCCTGCGCCTGGCCTCGCAGCTCTCGTCACAGCTGTTTGGCGTGGTGTATGTGCTCGACGAGCCCTCGGCCGGCCTGCACCCTGCGGACGGCGAGGCGCTGCTGGCCGCGTTGCAGGGCCTCAAGGCCGCGGGCAACTCGATATTCGTGGTGGAACACGACGTGGCCACCATGCGCCGCGCCGACTGGCTGGTGGATGTGGGGCCGGCGGCAGGCGAGCACGGCGGCGAGGTGCTCTACAGCGGCCCGCCGGCCGGCCTGGCCCAGGTGGAGCGGTCGCAGACGCGGCACTACCTGTTCGGCGATGCGGCCCGTAGCGTAGTGCAGCGCACGCCGCGCCAGGCCCAGGGCTGGCTGCGGCTGGAAGGCATCACGCGCAACAATCTGCACGGACTCGATGCTGCGTTTCCGCTGGCCTGCATGGCAGCGGTGACCGGTGTCTCGGGCTCGGGCAAGTCCAGCCTGGTGAGCCAGGCCCTGCTGGAACTGGTCTCGGCCCACCTGGGGCGCCCGGTGGTGGCGGACGAGGAGGACACGGCCGGCGCCATGCCCGACGATGGCGAGGCGCCGGCGGGCAATGCGTCGCCACTGGCCCTCCCGGTGGCAGGGCGCATCGTGGCCGGCAGCGAGCACATCCGGCGCCTGGTGCAGGTGGACCAGAAACCCATTGGCCGCACGCCGCGCTCCAACCTGGCCACCTACACGGGCTTGTTCGACGGCGTGCGCAAGCTCTTTGCCGCCACGCCAGCCGCGCGCAAGCGGCGCTACGACGCGGGGCGCTTCTCGTTCAACGTGGCCAAGGGCCGCTGCGCCACCTGCGAGGGCGAGGGCTTCGTGAGCGTGGAGCTGCTGTTCATGCCCAGCGTGTACGCGCCATGCCCCGCCTGCCACGGCGCGCGCTACAACGCGGCCACCCTGGAGATTGCCTGGAACGGCCTGTCCATCGCTGACGTGCTGGGCCTCACGGTGGATGCCGCCTGCGACGCCTTTGCCGGCGAACCCCAGGTGCTGCGCCCCCTGGCGGTTCTGCGCGACATCGGCCTGGGCTACCTGCGCCTGGGCCAGCCCGCCACCGAGCTGAGCGGCGGCGAGGCCCAGCGCATCAAGCTGGCCACCGAGCTGCAGCGGCCCACCCAGCGCGGCGGCACACTCTACGTTCTGGACGAGCCCACCACCGGCCTGCACCCGGCCGACGTGGACCGCCTGCTTGCCCAGCTCGATGGTCTGGTGGCCGCAGGCAACACGGTGGTGGTGGTCGAGCACGAGATGCGCGTGGTGGCGGCCTGCGACTGGGTGATCGACATCGGGCCCGGCGCGGGCGAGGCGGGCGGGCGCATTGTGGCACAGGGCACCCCGGCCACCGTGGCAGCGGCGAAGGGTAGCCGCACGGCGCCTTATCTGGCCCTGGCCCTCGGCGTGGGCTGATCAAGGGAGCCGTGTCGCGCCCTTGCCACGCTCCTGCAAGTTGGTGGCGCCTGCATGCCAGCGCGGGCAATTCCCCACAAATTCGTTGATACTTTGAGGGGGCGACCAAGCCCAATCGACCCCCGAACAACAACTGGCAGCCAATCCTGGCAACAACGACATGGGAACCACCGGTGGCGCGTGAAGACAACCAGTCCAGAGCCCGGGCCTCGGTGAAGTGGCTTCGGCTGCTGGTCCTGCTGAGCGTGGCCGTGCCCTTGTTCATCTACCTGGTGTTCGGGGCTGTGGGCTACGTAGATGCACGCGAGGAGGCCGAGCTGCGCGTGAGCCGCTCGCTCAGGGTGGCGCATGAGCATGCGGCCAAGGTGATGGCCGCGTCCGAGGCGCTGCAGGATCGGGTGCTGGCCATGGTCAGCGGCAGGAGCCCGCAGGAGCTGCGCATCCATGCCACCGACCTGCATGCGGCCATGCTCGCCCGGGTCAAGGACCAGCCGCAGATCCAGTCCATCTGGGTCATCGATGCCGAGGGCAAGCCCATCGCCAGCAGCCGGTTTGCGCAGGTACCGGTGTTCGAGGTGTCCGACCGCGATTACTTTCAGTTCCACCGCCTGCAGCCGCCGGGGCAGCGCTACCTCTCGGCGCCTCTGGTCGCCCGGACCACGCAGGAGAAGATCATCGACATCAGCATCGGCTTCGAGGACCACAATGGCCAGTTCGGGGGTGTCGTCAACGTCAGCCTGCTCGCCGGGTACTTCCAGGACTTCTACAGCGACCTGGTGGCCGACGAGCCCGGCCTGGCGGTGAACCTGTTTCGCGAAGACGGCGCCATCTACACGCGCTGGCCCCTCGTCGCCAATGCACCCGACCGGCTGGCACCGAGCAGCCCGGTGATGGAACGCCTGCTCAAGGGCGAAGTGGCTGCCCAGATGCGCGGCATTTCGTCGGTGGATCGGCAGGACCGGATCATCGCCTACCGCAAGGTGGGCAGCTACCCCCTGTTCGTGGGCACGGGCATGAACCTGACCGCGCTGCGCAACGAAGTGCTGCGCCAGCTGGGCGCCCTGTTCGCACTGGGCGCGCTACCGGTGGCTGCGCTGTTCTTTGCCGCGCGCATGGCGCTGCGCAATGCGCGTACCGCGCTCTCGACCATGGAAAGCCTGGAAAAGGAGATCGTCACCCGCCGCCGCGCCGAAGAGGCCCTGCTGCAGGCGCAAAAGCTCGAGGCCCTGGGCCGGCTCACGGGCGGCGTGGCTCATGATTTCAACAACGCGCTGATGGTCATCAGCAACAACCTGCACCTGCTCAAGCGCACGGTGCCCGACGCGGGTACCCGCCAGCTCGACTCCATCGCCCGGGCCGTCAAGTCGGCCACCAACCTCACGCGCCAGTTGCTGGCCTTCTCGCGCCGCCAGCCCCTGGTGGCCGAGCATGTCGTGCTGCAGGACAAACTGCCCTCCATCCAGGACCTGATCGCCCCCGTGCTGGGCAGCCAGGTGCAGTTGCAGGTGCGGGTGGACCCCGCCACCGCCCCCGTGGTGCTGGACCTGGCGGAACTGGAGCTGGCGCTGCTCAACCTCTCCATCAACGCGCGGGACGCCATGCCCAAGGGCGGCACCCTCGAGATCCATGCGCGCAACGCCAGCGAGAGCGAAGCGGGCCAGGGTATGCCCGCCATGGTGCTCGTCGAGGTGGCCGATACGGGCACGGGCATCCCGCCGGAGCTGCTCAGCAAGGTGTTCGAGCCTTTCTTCACCACCAAGCCCGTGGGCGAGGGCACGGGCCTGGGGCTCAGCCAGGTGTATGGCATGTGCCAGCGCATGGGCGGGCGGGCCGAGATTGCCAGCGAAGAGGGGGTCGGCACGCGCATCCGCCTGTACTTTCCGAGCACGGAGCCGCAGGCGGCGAGCGAGGAAGCGGGCCCCGCTCCGTCGCTGGCCCCGCTGGGCAAGACCCTGCTGGTGGTGGAAGACAACGACGAGGTCGCGGCCTCCCTGGTGCCCATCCTCGAATCGCAGGGCTGCCGCGTGACGCGGGTGGACCGTGCGGCCAAGGCGCGTGTGCTGCTGGAGCAGGGCGAACGGCCCGACCTGGTGCTGTCGGACGTGGTGATGCCCGGCGAGATCGACGGCGTGGCCCTGGCCACGCACATCCGCGCCACATGGCCCGCGCAGAAGCTGCTTTTGATGACCGGCTACGCCGAGCAGCTCGACCACATCCACCACCTGGGCTTCGAGGTCCTGCCCAAGCCCTGCACGCCGCAGATGCTGCATGCGGCGATCGCGCGCATCACCCAGTAAGCGGTATCCCCTGCGAATTCGCATTCAGTCGAGAACCAGGGGAGGGCGACCCAACGACGTGCCACGTTGGAAGGCATAGCCGTATCACGCGTCGCTGTCGTCCTCGCGGTGCTGGTCCAGGTAGTCGAGCAGCGCGCGTACCGCAGGCATCATGCCGCGGCGGCTGGTGAACACGGCCAGCACGTCGGCCCGGGGTGACGTCCACTGCGGCAGCACTTGCACCAGCCGCCCCTCGCGGATGTCGGCCTGGCAGATCCGGCGCGGCAGCAGCGCGATGCCCATGCCGGCGCGGGCCGCCTCGCGCAGGGAGAACATGTCGTCGCTCACCAGGCGCGGCGTGTGCCGCAGCTCCAGGGCGCGCCCGGCGCTGGCCAGGCTCCAGGTGTAGCGGTCCCCCTTGCCGGCCCACGACAGGGTGGGCAGGTGCGCGATGTCCTCGGGTTCGGCGGGCTGCGCCACGGCGTCGAGAAAGCCGCTGCTGGCCACCAGCAAGTCGGTCGACTCGCCGAGCTTGCGCACCACCTGGTCCGAGTCGGGCAGGGGCGGGCGGCGCACGCGGATCACCACGTCCATGCGCTCCTCGATGGGGTCGATGCGCCGGTTGGTGGCCGCCACATGCAGGCGCACCTGGGGGAAGGTCTGCATGAAGCCGGGGATGATGGGCGTGAGCCACACCTGCGCCAGCGTGATGGGGCAGCTGATGCGCACTTCGCCCTGCGGCGTGGCCGAGGCCTGGCGCGCCAGCTCGTGGGTGGACTCGGCCAGCTCCACCAGCGTGCGGCAGCGTTCGTAGACGCTCTGGCCCGCGCTGGTCAGCGTGATGCGCCTTGGTGAGCGCTGCAGCAGGCGCACGCCCACGCGCTCTTCCAGCGCGGCCATGCGCCGGCTCAGGCGCGACTTGGGCACGCCCAGGCGCCGCCCGGCCTCGCTGAAGCCGCCGTGCTCCACGATCTTGGCGAAAAACATCAGGTCGTTCAGGTCTTCCATGGCGTGCCTTTGGGGGACGATGATCCCCGCCATTGTCGTTCTACTAGAAGAACGATGCGTTGCACCAGACCCCATTGAGTGGAACGAAGCCCGCGCCCATCATCGGGCTTCCATCGCTTGTGCAAAGAAAACCATGACCACCATCAACGTCCTCCACCTGGATTCGAGCCTTACCGGCGCGGCCTCCGTTTCGCGCCTGCTCAGCCGCGAAACGGTGGATGCCTGGCGCGCGACCGACCCGGCCGTGCGCGTCACCTACCGCGACCTGGCGGTGACCGTGCCACCCCAGCTCACGCCCGAGACGGTGGCGGCGCTGCGCCTGCGCAGCGAACCGGCCAGCGCCCAGGGCAAGGCCGAGCTCCTGCACATCAACACGCTGCTCGATGAGTTCCTGGCGGCCGATGCCATCGTGATCGGTGCGCCCATGTACAACTTCGGCGTGCCCACCCAGCTCAAGGCCTGGATCGACGCGCTGGCCCAGGCCGGCCGTACCTTCGAATACACGCCGCAAGGTCCACGTGGCCTGGCCGGTGGCAAGCGCGTGGTCATCGCCTCCTCGCGCGGCAACATCTACAGCACGCCGCAGATGCAGGACAAGGACTTCCAGGAGCGCTACCTGGTGGCCGCACTGCAGTTCATGGGCATCACGCAATTCGACGTGGTGCGTGCCGAGGGCGTGAACCGCGGCCCCGAGGTGTGCGACGCCGCGCTTGCTTCGGCCCGCGCCGCCATCGCCCAGCTGTTCACAGCGCAGAACACGGCGCATGAGACGGTGGCAACATGAAGCTCGCCAGTTTCTCCATCGATGGCCGCGCCAGCTACGGCGTGGTCAACGGCAGCACGCTGGCCGACGTGGGCGCCATTGCCGGCGCTCCCCATGACCTGATGGCGCTGATCGCGCTGGGCCAGCCAGGGCTCGACTGGGTTTGCGCCACCGCCGCCAGCGCGCCCCGCCTGGACCTGGCCGCCGTGCGGCTGCTGGCCCCCATCCCCGCGCCGCGCAAGTACCTGGGCCTGGGCGGCAACTATCCCTCGCACCTGGAAGAGGCGCGCAAGATCAACCTGGTGCGCAACCCCGGCCAGGCCTGGTTCAACAAGCAGGTGACCTGCGTGAACGGACCCTACGACCCCGTGCACTTGCCGCGCGTATCGCACGAGTTCGACTACGAAGGCGAACTGGGCGTGGTGATCGGACGGCGCTGCAGCCACGTGCGCCGCGAGGACGCCATGGACATGGTGGCCGGCTTCGTGGTGGCCAATGACCTGAGCGTGCGCGACTGGCAGATGCGCGCGCCCACGCACACGCTGGGCAAGTCCTTCGACACGCACGGCCCCTTCGGCCCCTGGATCGTGACCCGCGACGAGCTGCCCGACCCGCACGCCCTGCGCCTGCGCACCTGGGTCAACGGCGAGCTGCGCCAGGACGGCAACACCCGCGAGATGACTCACCGCGTGGAAGACATGCTCGTGGAGCTGACCACCGCCTTCACGCTGGAGCCCGGTGACGTGCTCACCACCGGCAGCCCGGCCGGCGTGGGCGGCCTGATGGACCCGCCGCGCTACCTGCAGGTGGGCGACGTGGTGCGCGTGGAGATCGAGGGCATAGGCGCCATCGAGAACCGCGTCATCGCGGAACCCTAGGGCAACGCAAAAACAAGTCCTTCGCGCGCCCGACATAACAAAAGGAGACTATTTCCATGCAAGCCCGCACCCTGCCGGATGCCGCCGCGCATCCCATCCGCCCCGCCAAGCTCGCCCACGTGGTGCTGCGCGTCACCGACCTGCCGCGCGCGCGCGCCTGGTACCTCACGGTGCTGCAGGGCTGGCCCGCGTTCGAGAACGAGATGCTGTGCTTTCTGACCTACGACGACGAGCACCACCGCATCGGCCTGATCGGCCGGCCCGAACTCACGCAGGCCAACGACGGCGCGGGCGGGCTGGAGCACCTGGCCTTCACCTACCCGACGCTGGATGCCCTGCTGGCCACCTTCCGCCGGCTCAAGACCGCGGGCATCCTGCCGTACTGGACCATCAACCACGGCCCCACGGTGTCCCTGTACTACAAGGACCCCGACGGCAACCGGGTGGAGCTGCAGTACGACGTGTTCACGGCCAACGCGGACCTCGATGCGTTTTTCGCCTCGGGCGCCTACGAGGAGAACTTCATGGGCATCCTGTTCGATCCCGAGGCGCTGATCGCGCGCTACGAGGCCGGAGAGCCGCTGGCCGCGCTCACCGCACGCCCGCAGTTGCCTGCGGGCAAGACCCCCTGGGACATGCACATCCCCTGAAGTACCCGCCTGCACAGCCACCCCATCAATAATCAATATTCGGAGACAAGACATGGATGATGCATTCGACAGGCCAACCCCATTCGGCGGCCGCAGGGCTGCACTGGGCGCATTGACCGCAGCCGCCCTGGCCAGCGTTCTGCCCGCCAGGGCCCAGGGCAAATGGCCGGACGGGCCCATCCGCCTGGTCACGCCCACGCCGCCCGGCGTGGGCATCGACCCCATGGCGCGCCTGTACGCCGAGCACCTTGGCCGGCTGATCAAAGCGCCGGTCGTGGTGGAGAACCGGCCCGGCGCGGGCGGCATGCTGGGCACCGACGTGGTGGCCAAATCCCCGCCCAACGGGCAGACCCTGCTGATGACGGTGGGGGCCACCTTCACCACCACGCCCTTTTTGTTCCCCAAGCTGCCGTACAACCCGCAGAAGGACCTGGTGCCCATCGCGCAGCTGTATGGCGGCGGCTCGTTCCTGCTGGCGCGCCCGGGGTTTGCAGCCGGCTCGGTCAAGGAACTCATTGCACAGGCAAAGGCCAAGCCCCGCACGCTCAACTACGCCTCGCACGGCCCAGGCAGCACTTCGCACATGTTCACCGAGCAGATGCAGAACGTGGCGGGCATCGAGCTGCAGCATGTGCCCTACAAGGGCAGCTTCATCACCGACCTGCTGGCGGGCGTGGTGGACATCGGCTTCGAGCCACCGAGCTCGGCCATCCCGCACATGCGCGCTGGCAAGGTGCGGGTGCTGGCCTATACCGGGCCCGCGCGCAGCAAGATCGCGCCCGAGGTGCCTACACTGGCCGAGACCCTGCCGGGTCTGGAATTCAGCACCTGGGTGGGCGTGTGGGGGCCGGCCGGCATGCCCGATGCGCTGGTGGCGCGCCTGCACGGCCTGTTCCGCACGGTCACGGCCGAGCCGGCGCTGGCCCGGATGCTCTACGACGCCAGCAGCGAACCCATCGCCACGCCGCAATCCCAGATCGCCGCGGTCATTGACCGCGAGGCGCAGGCGACGGTGCAGTTGATCAAGAGCAACCATATCCGGCTCGATTGAGCCGGGCCCGCTGGCTTTCACAGATCAATCCCTGGTCGGTTGTAAAGCGAGGGCCGACCCGTAAAGTCCTGCCTTCTTCGTGAGTTGTGCGCTGAATTGAGCTACCAAGCCGAAGGCTCGCAGTATCGCAACAGTTGTGCTCGAATTTCTGTGGCAGACGCGGTTAGATCCACGGTCGCAAAACGGATTTCATGTCCTTGTATGAGCACAGTCTCATCCACGCAATCACCGATCGACGGGTGCAGTAGCAAGCCGCTGGAACGGTCTGCAAGAGGGTCGCCGCTTGCCGCCTGGGACCTCAGATAGGCGTATATCTGGTACACATAGCCACTGCGCAGTGTCTCATCTCGGTACCAGCCAGCGGTGACAATCGATGTGAACTTGGTATCGATGACCACTCGCCGGCCCGACGGGGGGTGGCTGAGCACGATGTCGGTCTTCATGCTCGGCAAAATGGCGGCGATGCGCGGTGTCTGTTGTTCGATCTGCCAGTCGAGCATACCTCCGCACTGCACATGCCATCCCTGCGGCCGAAGTACGACCCCATAGAAGCCTCCTGCTGCCTTTTCAAACAACTTGCGTACCCAGGTCGCTTCACGGTCGGGCAGCGCCAGAACGTGTCGGCCAGACGCCTCCGTTGGCAAGGCCAGATCCAGGGCTAGCTTTGCAGCAGCAACCATGAATCGGTCATCGGCATCGTTCCTTCCAAAACTCTCTGTGCCCATTTGAGCGCGTGTGGGGCATTCTCCAGAAATTCCCATGGCTTTCATCCCACCAGCAAGCAGCCTACACCGATGGGCCAGGCCCTTGCCTTGGACGATCCGGGCAATGCGTTCCAATGCGGAGCGGACTAGGCGGTTGCGTGGCGTGTCCACGGTCAGCTCGCTGAACCGACATGCCACCAGGCCGCGGTCCAGTAACTGATGGCGCTCTGTGGCCAAAACATCAATGCGACCACGCACGCGATTGAGCGTAGCGTTACGCATCCGATAGCCTGGACTCAGTTGGCGGCGCTGTCTCGCCTCAACGGCCTGAACAAGAATTTTCCCAACCAGATCCGGAAGGTCGTCAGGGGCATCTTCAATCCCAACCTTTCCGATTCCGCCACATCGGAAAAGATCCGAGGCATAGAGCATCAGCAACCAAAGATTGCGCACCGGTATGCGTCCGATGTACCCATCTGCACCCTGCGGGCCGTTTGACAGTTGCTCCGCAGCGGAGCCCATCACCAGCCTTCCTTAAGACGCGCAATGGCCTGTCGAGCATCCTGGGGAGCGTCAAACCAGTACTCTTCCAGCAAAGGCCCAATCTCTGTATCTACAACCTGCTGAAACCATTTCTTTGTGCTGGCTGATCCCAATGGGTGCGCAGGTGTGACGTAGCTGTGGCCAATCCTGAACTGCGCTCCAAGCCGATCATCGTTGGCGATTCTTTCATTTAGATCAGCTATTCGGCGCTCTATGTCTGGCGCCAGTGCTGGATCCACACCGCATCGGGTAACGACCCATTCCCGCCATGCTCCGCCCAGCCTCGGTTCCAGGCTAACAAAAGAGAATCGGCGACGCAGCGCCAGATCGACCAACGCTAGCGATCGATCCGCGATGTTCATCGTACCAATGACATACAGGTTTTCAGGGATATGAACACGATTGCGTTTGCCTTGCGCATCGGGATAGCTCAGTTCCAATGCTTCACTGGGAGTTCGCTTGCCATCCTCCAACAAGGTCAGCAATTCTCCAAAAATCTGAGCGGGATTGCCACGGTTGATTTCTTCAATCACAAACACATGTTTTGATGACGGATCCTTGCTGGCGTCCTTGATCGCTTCCAGGAAAACCCCGTCTGTAGGCCGCAATTTTCCCTCGTCAGTAGGACGCCATCCTCTTACAAAATCTTCATAAGAAAGATTCGGATGGAATTGCACAGAACGGACCTTGCTGTCGTCTTTCTGCCCCATCAGAGCGAATCCCAGTCGTTTTGCCAGCCATGTCTTGCCGGTACCTGGGGGACCTTGCAGAATCAAATTCTTCTTCATTCGAAGCCGATCCAGCAGAAGGTCAACTTCTTCCCGTCGCAGGAAGCATCCTTCTTCGAGGATATTGTGAACGGTATAGGAGATGATCGGGGATGGCAGATGAATTGCTTCACTCACGCCCCCTTCGGTGCCCTGATCCAAAGCGACGTTGTCCTCCGCGACATTGCTTGGCGGCATGTTCTTTTCAACAGGATCCTTGTAGAGCCATGAGGCCTTAGACAAGTCCGGAAAGCTGTGGACTGGATAGTCGTCTTGGCTGAACCTGGAGCGCAGGTCATCCAGCAGCCTGAGATAGGCCGCGCCATCACTGGGACCTTGCTGGCCGCTGGCCGTGATATCGAGGCCCAGCCGCTGATGAATGTAGTGACGGGACTGACTGTCGAGAGTCAGGTACTCCCAGGGATGCGCCCAGTAAAGCCCTGTAGAGAGATTCCACGCAACTCCCCAAACAGCCGTTGCCGCGTCGTATGCCCTAATGAATGTGTCACGATTGCCTGAGCGGTCACCTTCAAGCATTTGGCTGGCAGCAACGAATATCTTCCACAAAGCGTCGATGTCGCCTGGTCCGCGTCTGGTGGCGTAGGCAAAAAACCAGGAACGCTGATTGTTGAGTACGGGAATACCCTCAAACGCACCAGGCACGGGGACCGTGACGCCTAGGAACTGAGCCAGTTCTCCCGCGATGGTCTTGCGGTTGGCATCCGTCATGGAACGATTGAAGATACCCATCGTGGTGAATGGGCAAATATCCTTCAAAGGGCCGCTGGTGCCGTCCGGGAACTTGTCCCTGAGGTAGCTCAGTCCAGGTACGCGAGCCGCTATGCGATGGATACCCTGAATCAGCGGTTTCCGATCCTCTGCATAGGCCAGCAATTTCTCCGCTATCGCTTCATAGAAGCTGGTCCACTGAAACCGTGGATGCGCTGGAGAAGTGGCTCCATAGCGCTCTTTCCAGAAAGGTTCATTGCGGAAACGGTCCAGATCCTGGGGAATGCCTTCAAAAGCAAAAGCGATCAGAGCGTCATTCGCCCATTCGCCCGGCATCACGCGCCAGATGGTTGATCGATAGGTGTAGAAATACCATTCGCGAGCAGGCTCCCCGGATTGCCAATGCACACGAACCCCTGCACCGTTGTGCGGATTGCTGAGCACGGTTCCGAGGGCTTTGATGCGCATAGCAGATACCGCATGGCCTCGGTTATCAAATGCCAAGCCATGCTTTTGCGTGTAGGTTGCCTTGATGGCAATTCGTTCGCCCGGTTGCATGGAGCGCACCAGCGCAGCCTCTTTGTCGTTTGGCTCTTTGAGTTCCCAAATACCTTCGTCCAGGAATCGCTGCGTCTGGTCGTCCTTGCCATCGAAACTGGCACCAACGAACCACGTCGCATCTGACACCCTGTTGTTCTGACTGTTCATATCCCTCCCTTTTGCCTGATTTTTAATGTTGGTGAGACCCTTGATCTTGCCAACGCTTCAACCGATCCATTATCGGTGCGCTATACGGCGCTTCCTCCTCTGAGCCCTCTCCATGGAGGCAACGATCCGTGGGCGTTGCTCGATCTTGTCGGCATTGGCTGACATGCTGCTGTGCAGCAATTTTCGACAATGGCGGCTCCACCCTTAGCGGAGAGCCGATGCCCGATACCCGAGCGCCCAGGCGCCATGCCTTAACGATGCGGGGCACCCACCCCGCGGCACCTGCATGGATGTGATGGACTGGTTCGACCCCACCTCCTGGACGCATACCGGCATTGTCGCCCTGGCAGCCGTGCTGGCGGCGGCCATCGTGCACCGCATCGCGGCCGTGGTGCTGCGGCGCGCCACGGGCCATGTGCCGGTGCTGCGCACGGTGTTCGAGGCCTGCGTGCCCGTGGTGCGCGTCCTGCTGCCGCTGATCGCGCTGCAGGTGGTGTGGCAGGCCGCCAGCGATGACCTGCGCCACATCGGCACGGTGCGGCATGTCAATGGCCTGGCCGCCATTGCCGGCACCTGCTGGCTGCTGATCGCTGCCATCGGCGGGCTGGCCGACGGGGTCATCGCCAAGCACCCGGCCGACGTGGAGGACAACCTCACCGCCCGCCGCATCGCCACCCAGGCACGCGTGCTCTCGCGCACGGCCATGACGGCGGTGGTGATGGCCGGCCTGGCGATGATGCTCATGACCTTTCCCGGCGCGCGCCAGGTGGGCGCGAGCCTGCTGGCGTCGGCCGGCGTGGTGGGCATCGTCGCGGGTATCGCTGCGCGGCCGGTGTTCAGCAACATGATCGCGGGCCTGCAGATCGCGCTGGCCCAGCCGTTTCGCATCGACGACGTGCTCATCATCGAGGGCGAGTGGGGCAGGGTGGAGGAGATCACCGGCACCTACGTGGTGCTCAAGATCTGGGACGAGCGGCGCCTGATCATCCCGCTGCAGTGGTTCATCGAGCACCCTTTCCAGAACTGGACGCGCACCAGCTCCGAGATTCTGGGTACCGTCTTCATCTACGCCGACTACGCGCTGCCGCTGGACCCGCTGCGCGAGGAGCTCAAGCGCGTGCTCGATGGTGCGCCAGAATGGGACCAGCGCGTGAGCGTGCTGCAGCTCACCGAGGCGACGGACCGCACCATCCAGATCCGCGTTCTGGTCTCGGCCCGCTCCTCGGGCCTGGCGTTCGACCTGCGCTGCCGCGTGCGCGAGGCGCTGGTGACCTTCATCCAGCGCGAGTACCCCGATTGCCTGCCGCAGGTGCGGGTGCCTGGCGGCGCTGCGGCCGGTGCGCTGTTGCAGCAGAAGTGATGTGTGCCATGGAGCGCCGGTTTCAGAGGCTGGGAGTTTTTTTTGGCCGTGTCCGAGGAGCGCGTCAACACGCCTCGGATCTAGGCGCAAAGCGCAGCCATGGCTCGGGCTATGGCGAGCATTTGCTTTCGACGAGCCGGGGTGTTTTGGCGTGCAAGGCGGGCATGGACGAAAGACTCTCAGGTCTTGCTGGCCGTCTTCGCCACCAGCGATTCACCAATCGCATAGAACTGCCCGCCGGCCACATAGTGCAGGCTGCGCCATTCGGGCCCGGCCGTCTCGAAGTGCCAGTGGCCTCCCGAAAACACGCGCGTATCGGCCCAGGCGCCCACCACCTCGCCGATGAAGAGGTCGTAGGCCTGCTGGTTGTGCGGCTCGGGGATGAGCCGGCAGGCCAGCCAGGCCGAGCAACCTGCGACGAAGGGCAGGTCGTGCCCTTCGATGCCGAACAGCTCCACGCCGTGGTGGCGCAGCTTGTCCTTGTCCTGGTGCAGGCTGGTGTTGCCCACGTCGTGCGTGAGCTGCATCTGCGCGGCTGTGGGCACCTGGATCACGAAATGGCCGCTGTGCTCGACCAGCGCGCGCGTGCGCGTGGCCTTGTCGATCACTACCGTGAGCTTGGGCGGCGCAAAGTCGAGCGCGCAGGCCCAGGCGGCGGACATCACGTTGTCCACCCCGGCGTGGCGGGCTGACACCAGCACCGTGGGGCCGTGGTTCAGAAGGCGGTAGGCCTTGGTCAGATCGACCGGGGCCAGATGGCTGTTCATGGGATTCCTTGGGGGGTTGCAGGTGCGCTGGCGCAGCGAATCTTCCAGCGATGATAGGTGCGCTTTAATCCCTTGACTTGGAGTGCACTCCAACTTTTAGGATCGGTCCCATGGCATCCCATCTCACCATCTCCGAGGTCGCCGAGCGCACCGGACTGACCGCACACACCCTGCGCTACTACGAGCGCGCAGGGCTGATCGCGCCCGTCCACCGCGCACCCGGCGGCCAGCGCCGCTATGCGGCGTCGGACATGGAGTGGATCGGATTCCTGCTGCGCCTGCGCGAGACCCGCATGCCCATCGGGCAGATGCAGGCCTTCGCCAGGCTTCGCGGCGAAGGGAATGCAACCGTGCCAGAACGCCGCCAGTTGCTGGAGCAGCACCTGGCAGACGTGCTGGCGATGATCGAGTCCATGCAGCGCTCCGCCGGGGCGCTGCAGGACAAGATCGCCCACTACCGGGCCTTGGAGACGCGTTCCCTTGCAGCCGTACCCCCGCCACCTGAAAGGAAACCCCGTGCTTCAAGCCTTCCCCAAACATCCCGCCCCCGACCGCTACCAGCAGGGCCTGGCCAAACTGCGCGAAATCGACGGTGAGGCCGGCGAGCGGGTGATCGACAGCCTGGCCAGCATTGCGCCGGACTTTGCGCGCTACCTGATCGAGTTCCCGTTCGGCGACATCTACTCGCGCCCCGGCCTGGATCTGCGCAGCCGCGAGATCGCCGTGGTTGCGGCACTCACCGCCATGGGCAATGCCGCGCCGCAGCTCAAGGTGCACCTGCAAGCGGCGCTGAACGTGGGCGTCACGCGCGAGGAGATCGTCGAGGTCATCATGCAGATGGCCGTCTACGCGGGCTTCCCGGCGGCGCTCAACGGCCTGGCCGCGGCGCGCGAGGTGTTTGCCGCGCAGGAATTGGAGGGCGTGTCTGCGTGAGGGAAAGGTGAGTTGGTGCACGTCATGGCAGGTTGCTGGATCGCCCGCAGCGGCTGCAGCTGCAGCCCGATAGCAAAAAGCGGCTCTATCCTGCATTTCTTCGTGTGGCAATAAATTAATTGCCACAATTGGCGTACATTGCCAGCATGGGCTGCGTCCGCAGGTGGACTGACATGCCAACCATGTACCCCATCGTTGCTGCTGCCATGGACCCGCTTCTCGCCCGACTTTCCGACTCCGTCGTCCAGGCCAAGACGCTGGAAGAACTGACCCGCCCGCTGCTGGAGATGCTGGAGAAGGTCACGCGGCTGGAATCCACCTACCTGACCACCATCGACTTCCAGCGCGCGCTGCAGCACGTGCTGTACTCACGCAATACGCGCAAGATGGAGATTCCCGAGGGCCTGACCGTGCCCTGGGGCGACACCCTGTGCTACCGTGCCCTCAAGGAAGGCCGCATGTTCACGGCCGACGTGCAGGGCTGCTGGGGCGACTCGGAGGCTGCGGCCGCCCTGGGCATCCAGACCTATGTGAGCATGCCGGTGCGGCTGTCCGACGGCGCGGTCTATGGCACGCTGTGCGCAGCCAGTGCCGAGCGCACCGAACTCACTCCCGAGACCGAGAAAATCCTGCAGCTGTTCGCCGGCCTCATTGCCCAGCAGGTCGAGCGCGAGCAACTGCTGGAGGAGCTGCAGCGCAAGAACGAATTGCTGTCCACCATGGCCTTGCTGGACCCCCTCACCGGCGTGCCCAACCGCCGCGCCCTGTTCGAAGAGCTGGAGCGGCTGCATGCGCGCTCACGGCGCTCGGGCAGCATGGTGATGGTGGCTTTTCTCGACCTCGACGGCTTCAAGCAGGTCAACGACAGCCACGGCCACGAAGCGGGCGACGCCTTGCTGTGCGCCATTGCCAACCAGTTGCGCGCTGCCATGCGCGAAAGCGACTTCCTGAGCCGGTTCGGCGGGGATGAGTTCGTCTTCGTCGGCCCGGGCCCGCAGCGCGAGCAAGACGCCGACGAAGCCATCCACAGCCTGCGCCAGCGCCTGCAGCAGGCCACGGTGTGCCGCATTCCATTGGCCGGCCAACGCATCCTGGAGTACCCGGGGGCCAGTGTGGGCGTGGTCTGCTCCGACCCCGGGCTGAATACGGCCGACGCGGCCATCCGCCATGCGGACGAGGCCATGTACCAGGCCAAGCACGAGCGCCGCAGCGCGCTGCAGCACTGAGGCCTGGCGCCCCGACTCAGCGGTCGTCCGCCGCGCAGTCTGCCGCTGGACGCACATTGGTCATGCACTGCGCAAACGTGCGCGCCTTGGCCCACATCGCTGCATTGACCTCATGGCCGGCGCCTGGTGCGACGTAGGTGTAGAACGCAGCGGGCTTCCTGGCCCCGTCGGGGATGGCCGTCAGGATGCGGGCCCGGGCGCCCGAGGCCCCGTAGCCCGAGCTGCCCAGACCGACCGGCGGGAACAGCTGGTCGGCGCTGCCCGAGACTGCTGCGACGCGGATGGCGGCACCGTTGACCCGGAAATCGTTGGGCTGCTCGTAGGTCGTGCCGGTGGCATTGCAGTCGTAGTCGCAGCCCCCGGCCAGCGCGATGGCGCCCTGCAGCCGGTGCTTGGTGGCCACCGTGAAAATCAGGTTGCTTGAGAACGAGGTGCCGGCCACGACGATGCGGCTGGTGTCGATGGGCAGGTTGCGCTCGGCGACGGCGGCCTTGATCGCCGCCAGGCCCAGCCCGAAGTCGGAGCTTGCGATGTCGAAGGTCTCGTTCACGTTGGTGCGGGCAATCAGCGGGCTGCTCCAGTTGTCGCAGCCCCGATACTCGAAGGTGGCGGCGGCCATGCCCGCAGCGCTGAACTGCTCCAGCCCGGCCGGGTCCTGCGGCACGGGCGCCGGCGGATTGCCATTGGGTGCCCAGCCCGCCAGACTGATCACCAGCGGCACCTTGGCCTGGGCCGTGGCACCGGCCGGGATCTTGAGGGTAATGGCCGCCTGGGGCAGGTTCGAGCAGGTGGCGACGACCCGGCCTTGCGCGTTGTACCAGTACTGGGTGTTCGGTTGGGGCGCATAGGCCAGCTGGAGGGTCTGGGCTGCGCCCCCACCACCACCTCCCAGGTTGCCGGCCGGGGGAGTAGCTGCTTCCAGGCCGAACCGCCCGTCTGCGCCGTAGCGCAGCACCACGTTGGTATATACATCGGCTCCCACTGTCAGGCTGGGGATGCGCAACGCGCCATCGTTCAGGTTGAGGGTTGCCTGCGCGCTTGCGAGCGGGCTGTGGGCCGCGATCGCCGCGGTGATGGCCAGGAGGCAGAAATGCTTCATCGGACTACTCCAGTTGGAAGGGCAGGAAGGGCTGGGGATGCTTGGGTGCCTGCCGCAGCTCACGCACTTGACTCCTGGAATGCCGGCTTGGCGTTGGATTGATGATTCCAGGTGCGCCAAGGTTAGGTCTGAAGGGCCCGGGGAACAAGCCTTCGGCCGCGCTGGAGTGTTAACTACTTCTCGATCCGGGGGCGCAAATTCAGGCTTTCGGGCCTGGGGCAGGCGCGTCCCCTGCCATTGCCCGCTCGCGCACAGCTCGCGGATCACCTCGCCATCAGCCGGCAGATCGCGCGCTTGGCGCCCTGTGCGCTGTTTTGTTGTCCTGCGCTGTGGCGAAGATCTTGCCTTTGTTCTGCAGCGCTACGGAATCGTGGTGCTGCTCTTCGGTCACTTCGGGGAAGGGCATGGCCCGTTGGCAGATGGTTGACAGCCTCATGCGCGTTGTCTCCGGTTGCCGATCTGGGGCGGTTGCATGCGGGCCGGGCAAGGCCGCACAGCCAAGAAAAAACCCCAAGCAGCGTGAGCCACTTGGGGTTGTATCTTTGGCGGAGAGGGCGGGATTCGAACCCGCGGTGGGGATTAGCCCACACACGCTTTCCAGGCGTGCGACTTAAACCGCTCATCCACCTCTCCGAAGCCTTCGATTATAGCCACAGGTTTGGGCTGCTTTTGGAAGTTGGGGCGGAGCGGAGCAAAAAAACGCTCCGCTGCCTTCTCGCTCCCGTCATCCGGAGCGTGGTGTCACACGGTTCTTTGCGTTGTCTGCACCATCTTCATCGCCGAGCCAATCAGGGCCGAGACCTCGGTCATGTTGCTGGGCACGATGAGGGTGGTGGTGGCATCGGCGGCCACCTTGCCGTAAGCCTCCACGGCCTTTTCGGCGACCTTGAGCTGCACGGCCTGTTCGCCGCCGGGCTGGCGGATGGCGGCGGCCACGCGCTCGATGGCCTGGGCCGTGGCTTCGGCCACGGCCATGATGGCTGCGGCCTCGCCCTGGGCGTTGTTGATCTGGGCCTGCTTTTCACCTTCGGAGCGGGCGATGAAGGCCTCGCGCTCGCCAGTGGCGATGTTGATCTGCTCCTGGCGCCGGCCCTCGGAGGCGGCGATCAGGGCGCGCTTTTCACGCTCGGCAGTGATCTGCGCCTGCATGGAGCGCAGGATTTCGGCCGGAGGCGTCAGGTCCTTGATTTCATAGCGCAGCACCTTCACGCCCCAGTTCAGGGCCGCCTCGTCGATGGCCTGGACCACCTGGGCGTTGATGATGTCGCGCTCTTCGAAGGTTTTGTCCAGTTCGAGCTTGCCGATCACCGAGCGCAGCGAGGTCTGGGCCAGTTGCGTCACGGCCATGATGTAGTTGGACGAGCCGTAGCTGGCGCGCATCGGGTCGGTCACCTGGAAGTACAGGATGCCGTCCACCTGAAGCTGCGTGTTGTCGCGCGTGATGCAGACCTGGCTGGGCACGTCGAGCGGGATTTCCTTGAGGCTGTGCTTGTAGGCGACCTTGTCGATGAACGGGATGATCAGCTTGAGGCCGGGGGCCAGCGTGCTGTGGTACTTGCCCAGGCGCTCCACCACCCAGGCGTTCTGCTGCGGCACCTGCTTGAAGCTGCGGATGATGAAGACCGCCACGATGACGATGATGACGAGTGCGATGTAGGTTTTGTCCATGGACGACTTTCAGTGTTCTTGAACGTTGGGAGTTACATGGGGTCGACCAGCAGGCGGTTGCCCACCAGTTCGGCGACCCGGTGCATGCCGGTGGAAGGGGTGACGCCCGGGCGGTGGATGGCCGTCCACATGGCGCCCCGGTACTTCACGGTGGTGGTGCCGTCGGGGTTCCAGCCCTCGATGAGGATGGTTTCACCCACGTCCATGTTCACGCTGCGGTCTGCGCGCGGTGATGGGTCGCCCGGGCGCTTGCGCCGGGCAAAGTGCCAGGCCACCACGGCCCCGCCGCCCACCAGGGCCGCAACGATGATCTGCAAGGCCGAAGACAGGCCCATGTGCGCGGCCAAGGCCGCAGCAACCAGGCCCACGGCCATCATGAGCAGGTAAAACGTGCCCGTGAGCATTTCTGCCACCACCACGATCCCTGCCGCCAGCCACCAGATGGTGGATTCCTCCATGTGTACCTCCTCCTGTGTTGTGTGTTCTTCCGATTCTGAACAGCCTGTGTGTCTGTTCTTAATCCACCACATTCTGGGTCAAAAGAACCCCAGGTCAAAGGCCTGACTTCGTTATTCCTTACACTTCGCGCCTATTTCGTTTTTTGGCCGGCAGGGCACGGTTTCACGGAGGCTGCGCATGAAGTTTCGTTTTCCCATCATCATCATCGATGAGGACTATCGTTCCGAGAACACCTCGGGTCTGGGCATCCGCGCCCTGGCGCAAGCCATCGAAGCCGAGGGCTTCGAGGTGGTGGGGGTCACCAGCTATGGCGACCTGTCGCAGTTCGCGCAGCAGCAAAGCCGCGCCAGTGCGTTCATCCTGTCCATCGACGACGAGGAGTTCACCGTGGGCGAGGGGCTCGACCCCATCGTGCTGAGCCTGCGCAGCTTCATCGGTGAAGTGCGCCGCAAGAACACCGAAGTGCCGATCTACGTGCACGGCGAGACCAAGACCAGCCGCCACCTGCCCAACGACATCCTGCGCGAGCTGCACGGCTTCATCCACATGTTCGAGGACACCCCCGAATTCGTGGCGCGCCACATCATCCGCGAGGCCAAGAGCTACCTGGAGGGCGTGCAGCCGCCGTTCTTCAAGGCGCTGCTCGACTACGCGGAAGACGGCTCGTACAGCTGGCACTGCCCCGGCCATTCGGGCGGCGTGGCCTTCCTGAAAAGCCCGGTGGGCCAGATGTACCACCAGTTCTATGGCGAGAACATGCTGCGCGCCGACGTGTGCAATGCGGTGGAAGAGCTCGGCCAGCTGCTGGACCACAACGGCGCCATCGGCGAGAGCGAGCGCAATGCCGCGCGCATCTTCAATGCCGACCACTGCTTCTTCGTGACCAACGGCACCAGCACCTCCAACAAGATGGTGTGGCACCACACGGTGGCGCCGGGCGACGTGGTGGTGGTGGACCGCAACTGCCACAAGTCCATCCTGCACAGCATCATCATGACCGGGGCCATCCCCGTGTTCATGAAGCCCACGCGCAACCACTTCGGCATCATCGGGCCCATTCCCCAAAGCGAGTTCGAGCCGGCGGCCATTCAGGCCAAGATCAAGGCCAACCCCTTGCTCAAGGGCGTGGACGCTGCCAAGGTCAAGCCGCGCGTGCTTACGCTCACGCAGTCCACCTACGACGGCGTGCTCTACAACACCGAGACCATCAAGGGCATGCTCGACGGCTACGTGGAGAACCTGCACTTCGACGAGGCCTGGCTGCCGCACGCGGCCTTCCACCCGTTCTATGGCACCTACCACGCCATGGGCAAGAAGCGCACGCGCCCCAAGCACTCGGTGACCTATGCCACGCAGTCCATCCACAAGCTGCTGGCCGGCATCAGCCAGGCCAGCCACGTGCTGGTGCAGGACTCGCAGACCACCAAGCTGGACCGCCACCTCTTCAACGAGGCCTACCTGATGCACACCAGCACCAGCCCGCAGTACAGCATCATCGCCAGCTGCGACGTGGCGGCCGCCATGATGGAGCCGCCCGGCGGCACCGCGCTGGTGGAAGAGAGCATTCTGGAGGCGCTCGATTTCCGCCGCGCGATGCGCCAGATCGAAAACGATTTCGGCAAGAAGGACTGGTGGTTCAAGGTCTGGGGCCCCGACAAGCTCGTGGAAGAGGGCATGGGCCGTGCGGAAGACTGGATCATCCGCAGCGACAGCAAGAGCAAGAAGGCCGGCGCCAAGTGGCACGGCTTTGGCCAGCTGGCCGACGGCTTCAACATGCTGGACCCGATCAAGTCGACCATCGTCACGCCGGGCCTGAACCTGGACGGCAAGTTCGACAAGACCGGCATCCCCGCGTCCATCGTCACCAAGTACCTGGCCGAGCACGGCGTGGTGGTCGAGAAGACGGGCCTGTACAGCTTCTTCGTGATGTTCACCATCGGCATCACCAAGGGCCGCTGGAACACGCTGCTCACCGCGCTGCAGCAGTTCAAGGACGACTACGAGAAGAACCAGCCCATGTGGCGCATCCTTCCCGAGTTCTGCCAGCAGCACAAGCGCTACGAGCGCATGGGCCTGCAGGACCTGTGCCAGCACGTGCACGAGATGTACGCCAAGTACGACATCGCGCGCCTGACGACCGAGATGTACCTGTCGGACCTCACGCCCGCCATGAAGCCATCGGATGCGTACGCGCACATCGCGCACCGCAAGACCGAGCGCGTGGAGATCGACCAGCTCGAAGGCCGCATCACCGTGGGCCTGGTCACGCCATACCCACCGGGCATCCCGCTGTTGATCCCCGGCGAAGTGTTCAACAAGAAGATCGTGGACTACCTCAAGTTCGCCCGCGAATTCGCCAAGCTGTGCCCGGGCTTCGAGACCGACATCCACGGCCTGGTGGAGGTTGAGGACGAGGGCGGACACGTGCGCTACTACGCCGACTGTGTGGCCGAGGAAGTGCCAGCCAAGCCCGCCAAGAAGAACCCCAAGCCGCTGGCGACGGACAAGAACCTGGTGCAGGTGGGATCGGACGGGCCCTTCGGCCGCACCATCTAGCCGCGAATCGCAAGGTTCGGCAAAGCCCGGACCCTGCAGATCGATCGCCCCCGGCCAGCGCTGGGGGCGATTTTTTTTGGCCTTTTTTTCTGCGGTTGCATCCGATGCGTGGCGGGCGCCGTATTGATTGACAGCCGCGTGGCATTTCTCATGCGGTCAAAGACAACCAGTCAGTCCATCAATCGACTTCAGGAGATTTTCATGACCATCCGTTTCAATGCCCGCCTCGCGTCCATCGGTATCGCCGCAGCTCTGGCTGCCGCAGCCATCCCCTCCATGGCTGCCGATGTGATGGTGGGCGGCGCCCCCATGATGGCCAGCAAGGACATCATCGACAACGCCGTGAACTCCAAGGACCACACCACGCTGGTGGCAGCAGTCAAGGCTGCCGGCCTGGTCGATACCCTGAAGGGCCCAGGCCCGTTCACCGTGTTCGCACCCACCAACGCCGCGTTTGCAGCCTTGCCTGCCGGCACGGTAGACACGCTGCTCAAGCCCGAGAACAAGGCCACGCTGACCACCGTGCTGACCTACCATGTGGTGGCGGGCAAGTGGGATGCGGCGGCCTTGTCGAAGATGATTGCCGATGGCAAGGGCATGGCCAGCATCAAGACTGTGGCTGGGGGCACGCTCACGGCCAAGGCCAGTGGCAAGACCATTTCGCTGACCGACGAAAAGGGTGGTATGGCGAATGTGACGATTGCGGATGTGTACCAGTCCAATGGGGTGATTCACGTGGTGGACAAGGTTCTGCTGCCTAAGTGATGATGGGTTTTGGGTTCTGAAGAGTGGCCGCTGATCGCGGCCATTTTTTCGTGCCAGATGGTGTGCTGCGCGAGCTGTGTGCCTGTGCTGAGGGCGGAAGCCGGGATATGCGCCCGGCGGCGCACCCACCTTCTTTTGCGTCGCCAAAAGAAGGTGGGCCAAGAAAAGGCGACCCCCAGTCTGCGTCCCCGTTCGCCCTGTCGGGCGAACGGGGCAGCCTGCGATGCTCGGAGCTGGGGTGGTGCGATGAACTCGCTGCGTTCTCCGAACTCCGC
Source organism: Acidovorax sp. LjRoot118 (assembly GCF_964253575.1). Classification (NCBI taxonomy): domain Bacteria; kingdom Pseudomonadati; phylum Pseudomonadota; class Betaproteobacteria; order Burkholderiales; family Comamonadaceae; genus Acidovorax; species Acidovorax sp. LjRoot118. Next base: position 2,776,097 of record NZ_CAXURB020000001.1, on the reverse strand, counting down.
TCAGACAGCATCGGCAAGCTAGACCACGAAGCGTGTGTGTCCTTCGGCACACACGCCCACCCCAGCTCCTGCGCTTCTCGGCGCAGCCAGAAGGGGTGGGGAGCGGGGACAAACACGGCTGCTGCTGCGCAGCTACGCCGGGTGTCGGTTCGCGCTGTGCGCTGCCGACGGTGCGGGCGCAGCCGCCCTGTCCAGGCCAAGCGCAGCGAGGCAGTTGGGGCCGAGCGAAGCAATGGCCCGAGTGGAGCCCGCTCCCACCCCCTTCTGACCGTGCCGAGAAGCGCAGGGCCTGGGGTGAGCGCGTGCCGAAGGACACGCGCCTCGTCATCTGACTCGCCGAAGCTGTTTGACCGGAGCTGCCTCGCAGAGGCAGCGCAGGGAGTTCTTCGGCGTCACCCCAGGACCGAGCATCGCAGGCTGCCCCCTCGCCCACTGGGCGAGGGGGACACGGGCAGCGGGGTCGTCTTTTCTTGGCCTACCTTCTTTTGACGAAGCAAAAGAAGGTAGGTGCGCCGCCGGGCGCACACCCCGGCTCCCGCCCTCGATCAAGGCATGCAGCAACCACCATCCACCAAACCATCAAACCTTCGCCGGCGGAATCCGATAGTGGTATTGATACACCTCGGCAAACCCCAACCCCGCATACAAGCTCCGAGCCCCCCCATTGACCGCCCGCACCTGCAGATAAGCCGACCCCGCCCCAACATCACGCCCCCACTGCAGCAGCGCGCGCACCAGGGAACTGCCATGCCCCCGCCCGCGCAGGGAAGGATCCACCACGATGTCATACAGCCCGATGGCCCCCCGTTCGAGCACCGCCAGCCCGAAGCCGATGGTTCGACCTGCGCCGTCATGCAGGGTGGCAAAGGCGCAGGGCAGGGCGATCGCATGCACCATGGCATGGTGGACCGCGTGGTTCTGCGCCTGCACACCATTGGCTGCGGCAAAGCCATCCAGCCACGCGGCCGTGGAAGTGCTTTCGATCTGCACGCACGCATGGGCCTGCGCCGCATCCAACCCGGCGGTTGCCATGACCAAAGAAGGATCGAAGTACGTGTAGCCTGCATCGGCCAGTTCCTGGTCCGCTGCGGCAGGCGCCAATGGCGATATGCGGAACACTGGCGGCAGGCCATGGCGTGCGTACAGCGCCTCGGCTGCGGCGCGCACGCCGCTGAAGGATGCGTTCGATGCAAGCGCGTTCACCGAATTGGCGCGCTTGGTGAAGCCGCCCGACAGGCGGAACACCCAGCCGCCATGCAGCACGCTCTGGCGCGCGGGCCAGGCATTGAAGGCGCGCTCTTCGAGGGCGCGGATGGTCTCGGGGTCGACCGGCGTGGACTGGGCCGCGATGGCCATGGGCATTGCAAGGGACATGCCCATTTATACCAACCGCAGGCGACCGCGCTATGACCCGAGCCGGATGCCGACGATGCCCGCAAACACCAGCCCCGCCGCCACGATGCGCCCCGGCCCCACCCGCTCCTTGAGCAGCCAGGCCGAGACCAGCGCCACCAGCAGCACGCTGGTTTCGCGCAGGGCAGACACCTGGCCCATGGGCGCGCGCGCCAGGGCCCACACGGCGGTCCAGTAGGCGCCCATCTGCATGGTTCCGGCGGCTGCGCACAGCCAGAGGGCACGGCGGTCCACCGCGAAGGCGCGCCGCCCCTTCCACCCCAGCACGATGAGTGCGGTGGCGATGCCGTCACCCAGCGTGATGAGGACGGCGAAACCAATGGCCGAGCCGGACCGCCGGGCGCCAAGCGCATCCACCACGGTGTAGGCCGCGATGAGCGCGCCGGTGAGCAGCGCGTAGCCGACTGCCTTGCGGCTGCTGCTGTTGCCGTTGCCCGCAGAGGCCTTGAGCAGCGCCAGCGACAGCACCCCGGCGCACAGGCACAGCACGCCTGCCAAGGCGCCAGGTCCGGGCGACTCGCCAGCGAACAGTGCCCCTCCAAGCATCACCATCACCGGTGCAGAGCCGCGCGCGATGGGGTAGACCTGTCCCAGGTCGCCATGGTTGTAGGCCAGGGGCAGCGCGAAGTGGTAGGCGGTATGGATGGCGATGGACGCGCCCAGCAGCAGCCAGCTCTCGGGCCCGGGCCAGGCCACCCAGGGCAGCACCAGCAGCGACAGCGCGCTGCCGATGAGCGTGGTGATGGCCATGGCGGTGATGCGGTCGCCGCCGATCTTGATGGCGCTGTTCCAGCCGGCATTGAGGGCTGCGGACAGCAGCACGATGAGAAAAACGTCGTTGGTGAGCATCGGGGCATGGTGCTTTTGCCCCAAACATCTGTAAAGTTGAATTCAATGACTGCTGAATTCAGGATTTCTGATGCGTAACCTCAACCTCGACCAGGTGCAGACCCTGATCGCGATTGCCGACCTGGGCACCCTGGCCGCCGCAGCGCAGGCGCTGCACCTGGCACCGCCCACGGTGAGCCTGCACATCAGCGAGCTGGAGTCGCGCCTGGGTGCCACGCTGGTGGTGCGCGGGCGCCGGCAGGCCAGCCTCACCCCTGCGGGCGAGGCCCTGGTGGCCGGAGGGCGCCGCCTGCTGGCCGGTGCCGATGAGGTGGTGGAGCAGGTGCGCCGCCGCGCCCAGGGGCTCGAAGGGCTGGTGCGGCTGGGCACCACGGCGGGCGTCAGCGCGCACCTGCTGCCGCGCCTGCTCGACGTGCTGGCGCGCCAGAGCCCGGGGGTGGATGTGGCGCTGGACGTGCTCGGTTCCTCCGAGGCCATGGCCCGCCTGGCGGCCGGCACGCTGGACCTGGCCATCGTCGCCCTGCCGCAGGCCACCACCGGCCAGGTGCAGGTGGTCCATTGGCGCAGCGACCCCATGGTGGCGCTGCTGCCGCCGGGCTGGGAGGCGCCCGAGCGCATCAGCGCCGAATGGCTGGCCTCCCACCGCTGGATGTCGTTCGGCCCGGCCACGCAGATGTACCGCCTGATCGCGGCCTGGTTCGCACAGGCCGGGCTCAGCCCGCGGCCGCGCCTGGAGCTGAACCACCCGCTGGCCCTGCGCAGCCTGGTGGCAGCGGGGCAGGGTGCCGCCGTGCTGCCGCTGGAGCAGGCCGAAGTGACCGGGAGCGACCCCGACAACGCGGGCCTGCAGGTGTGCCCCCTGCATCCACCGCTGCTGCGGCAACTGGGGCTGGCGCGGCGCAAGAGCCAGGAGCACGACGTGGCCATCCAGGCCGTGCAGCAGGCGCTGGAGTCCTTTGCCTCGCCTGGGCCCTTACGGGCTTGAGGGCTAGAGGTGGCGGTAGAAATAGGTCGTGCTGCACAGCGCGCCATCGGGCATCAGCGCGTAGTCGGGCACCACGCCCACGCGCTGCCAGCCCGCGCGCTCATACAGGCGCTCGGCATCGCCGCCGGTCACGGTGTCCAGCACCAGCACGCGCTTGCCTGCGCTGCGCGCCGCGTCGTCCACGGCGGCCATCAGGCGCTGGGCCACGCCCCGGCGGCGGGCCTTGCGGTGCACCAGCATCTTGGCCACGTCGGCGCGGTGGGGCTGGTTGTCGGGCATGGCGGTGATGAGCTGCACGGTGCCCACGATGCCCTCTACCGCATCCTCGGCCACCAGCAGCACGCGCTCATTGCGCGCCACACCGTCGGCCACGCCGCGCCAGAAGGCCAGGGCCTTGTCGCGGGGCAGCGGATCCATGAAGCTCACCGACGCGCCGCCCTGCACGCAGTCGATCAGCACCTCGGCCAGGGCTTCGGCGCTGGCGGCGGCCTCGTTGGCGCCCAGGCGGCGCACGGTGATGGGGGTGTCGGTGGTGGCATTCATGGGGTTCTCCGGGTGGGGGCGGGTGAGGGGAAGGGCAGGGTGGCGAGCGCCACCAGGTAGCGTGCGTCGTGGCGGCTCGGGTTGTGGAACACGATGGGCTGGTTCAGGCGCATGGCCAGGCAGTCGCCCGCCTGCAGATGCCAGGTGGTCTCGCCCACGCTGAGGTCCATGGCGCCTTCGATCAGCCAGACCTGCTGGTGGATGTCGGTCTCGTGCACGGCCGAATCCAGCGCCACGCGCCGGCCCGCAGGGAACACCACCTCCACCAGTTGCAGCGGCGAGGGTGCCGGCGGCGAGAGCCGGCGCCGCACATAGCCCGAGGCCGGGTCCTGCCATACCGGCTGGTCGTCGGCGCGGATCATGGGGGAGGGCGGTGCCGAGCTCGGGATGCCATCATCGAAGAATGAGGCCAGCGCCACGCCCAGGCCGATGGCCAGCTTGTCGAGCACGGCGGCCGTGGGGCTGCTCTGCCCGCGCTCGATCAGCGAGATGTTGGAGCGGCTCACGCCGCTGCGCTCGGCCAGCGCTTCGAGGGAGTAGCCGCGTGCGTCGCGCAGTTCGCGCAAACGCTGGGCAATGCGGGTGTGGATGTCCATGATTCCAGTTTAATGGATTTTTATTCCATTATGGTGGAATGGTGTGTGCACATCCCATGACCTCGTTGAGCGGCGATACTTGGCAGCAAGAACATCCAGGATTGAAGGAGACACCGTGACGACGACGCTGCCATTCCAACCGCTCGATGCCGACCTGCTGGCCCGTGCTTTGCCCTTGCTCGACGAAGAATGGCTGGCCCGCGACGCCGACCTGGCCCCGGTGCTGCCCACCGTACTCGCGCGCAATGTGGGGCAGGACTGGCACAAGGCCGGCACCTTCCGCCACCACCTGGTGGGCGTGGCGCGTTCGCTGGCCATGTGGCAGCAGCCGCGCGACGTGCGCCTCCTGGGCCTGCTGCACAGCGTGTACGGCAATGCCTTCGTGGACCTGGTGAAGTTCGACCCCGCCAAGGAGCGCGCCCGCGTGCGCGAGATCGCCGGCGAATCGGCCGAGCACCTGGTTTACCTGTTCTGCACCCAGTCGCGCACGCAGTTCGTGCAGCGCGTGCTGGCCGGTGCGCTGGAGGCCGATGGCAGCCTGGTGCTGGAGAAGGATGGCACGCCCCACGTGCTCACCCCCTATGAGGTGGCGGCCTTCATCATCGTGAGCATGGCCGACACCATCGAGCAGTGGTTCAGCTGGCAGGACGACATCTACTCGCGCTTTCCCGCCGTGCAGCAGCGCCCGCAGGCCGTGCACTGGGCGGCATCGCTCTGGCCCGGCCCCATGCGGCCCAGCGGGCGCATGGTGAGCCAGATCAATGCGCTGGGGCTGGCGCTGCAGCACCCGGGCCTGAAGGGCCTGCTGCCCACGCCGCCCGTATTCAACGACTGTACCGCCGCACTGTCGGCGACCGATGAGGCGGCCGCCACCTCGCTGTACTGGTCGGTGATCCAGCAGGACCAGCCGCTGGCCGACCTGGACGTGGCCACCGCCGTGCTCGAGAGCGCGGTGCGCCACAACCCCTGGGTGGGCGAGCCGCAGATGGTGCTGGCCCAGCTCTACCTGTCCGCCGGCCGCAATGCAGACGCTGCGGCGGCTGCCGCCAGCGCGCTGCAGCAGTTCAGTGCCTGGGGCAACTCCTGGGACAAGCGCGTGCAGTGGGATGCCTGGGTGGCATGGACGCGCATCCTGCAGCAATCGGCCACCGAGGGCACCTGGCCCGAGCGGCTGGACAAGCTCAACAACGTAGCGCTGAGGCGTTGAGGGGCTGGGCGGTTGACGCTTGCTGACGTCCTTATATTAATTAAACCTAAGGTAATTAAAAGTTATTCTTTTGAGTTTTAAAGGGCAAACCCTATAGTGGAAACATCTCATAACGAAAGGTGTTTTCCGTGAACAAGCGCTCCCTCCTGCAGTCCGCTCTCGCCCTGGCCCTCGCCACTGGTTTTGCCACGGGCGCCATGGCGCAGGACAAGCCCCTGAAGATCGGCGTGACGGGCGGCCCGCACGCGCAAATCTTCGAGGTGGTCAAGAAGGTCGCCGAGAAGGACGGCCTGAAGATCCAGGTCGTCGAGTTCAGCGACTACGTGCAGCCCAACGCGGCCCTGGCCTCCGGCGACCTCGACGCCAACAGCTACCAGCACAAGCCCTACCTGGACAACCAAGTCAAGGACCGTGGCTACAAGATCGTGCCCGTGGGCTACACCGTCAACTTCCCGATCGGCCTGTACTCCAAGAAGGTCAAGAAGCTCGAAGACCTGAAAGAGGGCGCCAAGTTCGGCATCCCCAACGACCCGACCAACGGCGGCCGCGTGCTGCTGGTGCTGCAGGACAAGGGCCTGATCAAGCTGCGTGAAGGCTCCGACCTCAAGGCCACGCCGCTGGACGTGGTGAGCAACCCCAAGAAGATCAAGTTCGTGGAACTCGATGCCGCCCAACTGCCCCGCTCGCTCGACGACCTGGACGCCTCGGCCATCAACACCAACTTTGCTCTCTCGGCCGGCCTGAACCCGGGCAAGGATGCGATTGCGCAAGAAAACGCCAAGAGCCCTTATGTCAACCTGATCGCCGTGCGCGAAGCCGACAAGGACAAGCCCTGGGTCGCCAAGCTGGTGAAGGCCTACCACTCGGAGGAGGTGCGCAAGTTCATCCAGACCGAGTTCAAGGGATCGGTCCTGCCAGGCTTCTGAGCCTGGCAAGCGAAGGGGCGGCCAGGTGCCGCCCTTTTTCATTGGTGACCCCATCGCCGGGGCCGCCCGTTCATCCGCCTGCCGACACGAACCACAGAGACACTCCATGAACTTCCAGCAACTGCGGTCCGTGCGCGAGACCGTGCGCAGCGGCTTCAACCTGACCGAGGTGGCGAACATCCTCTACACCTCGCAGCCGGGCGTGAGCCGCCAGATCCGCGAGCTGGAGGAAGAGTTGGGCATCGAGATCTTCGTGCGCGCCGGCAAGCGGCTCACGGGCCTGACCCCTCCAGGCGAGGCAGTGCTGCCTATCGTGGAGCGCCTGCTGCACGACGCCGACAACCTGCGCCGCGCGGGGCAGGACTACAGCGCCAGCCATGAGGGGCGCCTGTCGATTGCGGCCACCCATTCACAGGCGCGCTATGCCTTGCCGCAGGTGGTGCGCGACTTTCGCGCCATGTTCCCGCAGGTCTCGCTGCACCTGCACCAGGGCTCGCCCAAACAGGTGGCCGAGATGCTGCTCAGCGGCGAGGCCGACATCGGCGTGGCCACCGAAGCCCTGGCACTCTACGATGCGCTGGTCACCCTGCCGTGCTACCGCTGGACGCACAGCATCGTCGTGCCGCCCGACCACCCGCTGCTGGCGTTGACCGAGCCCGTGACGCTGCAGCAGCTCACCGAGTACCCCATCATCACCTACGAGCTGGGCTACACCGGCCGCGCCCACATCGACGAGGCCTTTGCCCGCGAGGGCCTGCGCCCGGACATCGTGCTCTCGGCCATGGACGCCGACGTGATCAAGACCTATGTGGAGCTGGGCATGGGCGTGGGCATCGTGGCCTCCATTGCCGTGGACCCCGAGCGCGACCGCCAGCTGCGCATGCTCGACGCACGCCACCTGTTCGAGGTCAACGTCACCCGCCTGGCCGTGCGCAAGGGCACCTGGCTGCGCGGCTACGCCTACAGCTTCATCGAGACCTTTGCACCCACGCTGCAGCGCGAAGCGGTGGAGAAGGCGGTGCGCGCCACCGGCACGCCGCTGGAGTAGCCAATTCAGGAATTGATGCCGCGCTGTACGGTAGACAGCGCGCGCCGGTACTCTTCGCGCAGGCGGTAGATCTGCGCCGGCCGGTGCGCCCCACCGGTCTCCTGCTCGCCCGCGATGGGTTCGAGCATGTCCAGCTCGTCGATCTTGCGCCGAAAGCTCACCTTGTTGATGGGCTCGCCCAGCACCGCCTCGTACACCGCCTGCAAGCGCGGCAGGGTGATGCGCTCGCCGCACAGGTACACCGGCAGCGAGGAATACTGGCTCTTGGCGCGCACGCGCTCCACGGCCAGCGCCACGATGTCCTGGTGGTCGAAGGGCAGGGCGGGCAGCGCGGCCACCGGTGCCAGCGTGAGCCCTTCGCGGTCGGTGGGCAGCAGCTCGGCCGGCACCAGCGCGTAGTAGACGACGGAGACCGACCAGCCCCGGGGGTCGCGGTCGGCCCCTGAGTAGGTGGCCAGCTGTTCGAGGTACGGGCTCACGATGCCGGTCTTGTCGCGCAGCACGCGCGCCGCCGCATCCCAGGCCGTGCGGTCTTCCTGCGCGTGGATATAACCGCCCGGCAGGGCCAGTGCGCCGGCAAAAGGCGGGTTCTTGCGTTCCAGCAGCACGACGTGCAGGGCATCGTCCTTGAGCGCCATGAGGACCACGTCCACGGTGCAGATGACGGGCGGGAAAGTGGTTTCTGCAGAAGTTTTGGGCATGGCGTTTTCTGTGGCGGCTGGTTGACTTAGTATTTTAATGAAACTATCATAAGTTCATCAATGAAACTAAGTAGGAGGGCCTATGCCATCGGATTTCAACAATGACCTCGAAAGCCGCTACCGCGGTTGCCTCGTCGGCTTGGCCTGTGGCGATGCCTTGGGCACCACGCTGGAGTTCAGCCCGCGCGGCAGCTTCGAGCCCATCGCGGACATGGTGGGCGGCGGCCCATTCCGCCTGGCGCCGGGCCAGTGGACGGACGACACCTCCATGGCCATCTGCCTGGCGCAGAGCCTGTTGCACCGGGGTGGCTTCGACGCCGAAGACCAGATGCGCCGCTATGTGAACTGGTGGCGCTGGGGCTACCCCAGCCCGACCGGCACATGCTTCGACATCGGCATCACCGTGCGCGATGCCTTGTCGCGCTTCATGGCCAACGGCGAGCCGATGGCCGGCTCCACCGACCCCCAGACCGCCGGCAACGGCTCGCTGATGCGGCTGGCGCCCGTGGTGCTGCGCTATTTCCCTGGCATGCAGGCGGTTTTGCGCCAGGCGCGGCTCAGTTCGCAGACCACGCACGGCGCGGCCGAGGCGGTCGAGTGCTGCAGCGTGTTGGCCGAGGTGATTGCCAATGCCCTGGGGGCCGACGCCCGGCGCGGCGAGGCCGCGAGGATGGAGGTGTTGACCGTGGTGCAGGAGGGGCTGGCCTGTCCTGCGGTGCGCAGCATCGCGGCAGGCCAGTACCGGGACAAGCCGCGCGACGCCATCCGCGGCAGCGGCTACTGCGTGGCCTCGCTGGAGGCGGCCCTGTGGTGCTTTGCCACCACCGGATCGTTTGCCGATGCCGTGCTGGCCGCCGCCAACCTGGGCGACGATGCCGACACCACGGCCGCCATCACCGGGCAGGTGGCGGGCGCTTTCTACGGCATTGAGGGCATTCCCGCGCACTGGCGCGGCATGCTGTTCATGGGCGAGGAGATCGGCGACATGGCGGCAGGGCTGCTGCACAGGGACGGGCGGGCCGTGCCGGTCTAGGCCGCGTCCATCAGAGGCTTCCTGGCTCCCGGCGGGCCGCCGACACCCGCCAGGCCGGGATAAGCGGCCGTGCCCTCCCGCTTTTCGGCCCATCGTTCTGGCCGCTGCGGGGTACGCTAGGGCGTGTCATCCATCATTTCACCCCCGCGAAAGCCTGCAGCGCGGTGCAGTGCAAGGCGCCCTGAGTGCCGTGTAGCTCGGCTACACAAGCGAAGGGCAACGCCGCAATGAGCCGCGCTGCAGGCTTTCCCTTCGGGCTGGCCCCGGCATGCGGCGTCTGCTTTGTCGCTCGGCTTGCCAATAGCCCGCTATTGGCTGCGCCGCGCTTCGCGCATCCATCCGCATGCCGGGGTCAGCGCGGGGGCGAAATGATGGATGACACGCCCTAGACCTCGGTGGAAGCTGCGCCCGGCAACCAGGCACGAAACCTGATCAGAGCCAGCTACCGGCCGTTCACTGTTTCATTTTGTCCTTGTTCCCTGTCTATTCTTCCTGGATGTGTCCCATGCGGTATCTCGCTGTTTTTTTGCTGGCTGCGGTGGCTCCGTTTGCCCAGGCGGCCAACTTCGTCTCGCTGCACCAGTCGGCGCTCAGGATTGCGCTGCCTCCGGCGGCCGGCTCCTACAACTACAAATTCGATACCAAGGTCGGCTTCAAGCAGCAGTACGCACCGCAAGGTGCCACCGGCTGCGTGATCGGCTATGCCACGGGCGGCTGCGCGTTCCCGGGCGGCGGATCGCTTGCGCTGCCAGAGTTCACCGGCTACCAGCTGCAGTACAAGGAATTCAAGATCTTCATCCCCGCAGGAACGCGTTCATTCATGTTCTCGGGCTATGCGCCGCAGCGGACGCAGTCGGCTTTTGCTCTGCGCTACGGTTCGGCGCCGGTGCGCGAGGCGGCCCTGAGTGGGGCGGAGTACCAGAAAGCCCAGAGCGGTGAGCGCATCGACAGCGCGTTCTCGCGCCTGGTCAATGAGCGCAGCGCCGACCAGCTCGTGGTGCACGACGGTGGCGGTACCTTGCGCTTCGTGGGCGGCCAGCTCGATGGCAACCGGGGCAGCACCAGCGAAGGCAACTGGCTCTACGTGCGCCAGCTGAGCGGCGCCCCGCTGTACGACGTGCAGGGGGCCATCGACGTCGACATGGCCCAGTACGCAGCCGGCTATGCAAAGATCGTCTGGACCACCAGCACCTATCCCGATCCGGTGGATGCAGCGAGCCCGGGTGGTGCAGGGACGGGCACGGGCACGGTCACCCCGCCGGCCAATGCGACGACCTTGCCGGTCCCGTCCACGGTGGCCACCTCGGTGGCGTCCGCTGCCGGCCAGCCGCTGCGGCTGGACATCACGCTGGCGCAGGCGGCATCCGATGTGGCTGCCAACCCGAAGATCAGCGCCTGGGTGGCGGCGCTGGTTCCGGCCAACGGCCTGTCGTTCCCGGCGGATGCCTGGTTCTTCCGCCTGGCCAACGGCACCTGGACCAGCCAGGTACCGGCCGATGTGGAGGGCATCGCCTTCGCCAGCCAGGTGGCGAACGCCGCCAGCCTGAAGTTCACGCCCGCGCTGGACTTCACGGACGCCGAGCTGCGCGCGTTCAACGTGCAGGTCCACTTCGGCTACAAGACCAGCACTGGTGGCTTTGTGAGCAAGGGCAAGATCTGGCCGCAGTGATGACTGACGGGGGGATTTCGTCATGAACTCATGCGAAATGTGGCGTTGGAAGGGGGCGGCCAGGCGCTTAAGCTCGTGCCCTGTCTTTTGGCCTGACTCCGCATGCCCCATCATTTCGACACCATCGTCATCGGCCTCGGTGCCGTAGGCGCCGCCACCCTGTACCAGTTGGCCCAACGGGGGGCCAGCGTGCTCGGGCTGGACCAGTTTCAGCCGCCGCACAGCCTGGGCTCCTCGCATGGCCAGACCCGCATCACGCGGCTGGCCGTGGGCGAGGGCGATGAATACGTGCCCCTGGTGCGCCGCTCGCACGAGATCTGGCGCGAACTGGAGGCGGCCACGGGCCAATCCATCTACACCCGCACGCATGGCCTGGTGCTCGGGCCGCGCGACGGTGGGGCGGTGCGCGCGGGCAAGCCCGATGACTTCGTGGGCCGCACCATCGCGATCGCGCAGCGCCACGGCATTGCCCACGAGGTGCTGGACCATTCCGACCTGCGCCGGCGCTACCCGCAGTTCCAGCTGAATGACAACGAGTTTGCCTACTGGGAGCGCGACGCCGGCTTCGTGCGGCCCGAGGCGGCCATCAGCGCCCAACTGCAACAGGCCCAGGTGCATGGCGCCACCGTGCAGACGGGGGTGCGCGTGACAGGCCTGGCGCGCGAGAGCGACCACCTGCGCGTCGTCACCACCCAGGGCACCTACAGCGCAGGGCAGGTGGTACTGGCCGCCGGCCCGTGGCTTCCGGGCCTGCTGGGCCAGGAGCTGCAGCATGCCTGGGCGCCCCAGCTCTCGGTGTACCGCCAGGTGATGTTCTGGTTCGACGTGGGGGCCGCTACACCATCGTTCGAGCCCGGGGCGTTCCCGGTCTTCATCTGGACCTTTCGCGACGGGCCGGACGATTCGATCTACGGCTTTCCGGTCGCGGATGCGGGCGTGCCAGCCTTCAAGGTGGCCACCGCGCAGTACCTGGCCACCACCACGCCCGACACCGTGGACCGCGCCGTGGCCGACGCGGAGAAGGACGGCATGCTCCAGCGCCACGTGCTGCCGCGCTTTCACGCCCCTGCTGCCCGGTGCACCGATGCGCGGGCCTGCCTGTACACGGTGACGCCGGACCACGGCTTCGTGGTGGACCGACTGCCAGGGTGGCCAGGCGTACACGTGGCCTCGGCCTGCTCGGGCCATGGGTTCAAGCACTCGGCCGCGGTGGGCGAGGCCCTGGCACAGCAGGTACTGGGCGAAGCCGGTGGTGTGGACCTGCGGCCCTTCGGCCATGCGGTGCGCGGGCTTGGTACTGCAGGGGACGGCAGGAATCCACGGCAGGAGCTGCAGACCCAAGCCTGAAGCGGCACCAGGAGCAGGGCGCGCCGGGCGGCCGTTGAACTTTGGGCGCCCGTGCCCCTCTGACCAAGGCACGCGCCAACGCGGGGACGTTGTTCAACGTCGCCATGGCGCACATTTCTCCGGTTCACCGATGGGAAATCCTGTGCAACCCACCCTTTTTCAGATGGGCATCCATGGCGACGAAACAACGGGCTAAGGCAAAGCCTGCATTGGGCAGAAGGCCTGCGGCGGGCATCGAGATGAGCTCCGCCGACAGGGCGCTGGTGCTCCAGGGGGGTGGGGCGCTGGGGTCCTACCAGGCGGGCGTCTATGAAGCCCTTTTCGAGAAGTTCCAGCACCTCGACTGGGTGGCGGGTGTATCCATCGGGGCCATCAACGCGGCCCTGATCGCGGGCAACGCGCCGGAGCACCGCGTCGCGCGGTTGCGGGAGTTCTGGCACCAGGTCTCCTCGGGCTTTGGCCAGCAGGTGCCGGGCACGGCGGGCGAACGCACCGCGCTCAACCAGTGGAGCGCGGCGACGGCGGTGTTGTTCGGCATTCCAGGTTTCTTCAAGCCACGTCTGGATCCGTCCCTGTTGCTCGGTGCCGCAGCGCCCGTGATCAGCTACTACGACACGGCACCGCTCAAGCTCACGCTGGAGCGGCTGATCGACTTCGACCGCATCAACCACCGCAGCATGCGCCTGAGCGTGGGCGCGGTGAACGTGCGCACCGGCAATTCGGTCTATTTCGACAACATGACGGACAAAATCTGCGCCGAGCACATCATGGCCAGTGGGGCGCTGCCGCCCGGCTTTCCGGCCGTGCACATCGATGGCGAGGATTACTGGGACGGCGGCATCGTCTCCAACACGCCGCTGCAGTACGTGCTCGACGTTCACCCGCGCACGCGGCCCCTGGTGGTGCTGCAGGTCGACCTGTTCAGTGCGCGCGGCACCATGCCCCGCACCCTGTCGGAGGTGGCGCAGCGGCAAAAGGACATCACCTATTCCAGCCGCACGCGCATGAACACCGATGCGCTGTCGGCCAACGTCAACCTGCAGCAGGCGCTGGCCGATCTGATCGACAAGCTGCCGCCGCAACTGCGCGACGACCCGAGCGTGACCGCCCTGTGCGCGCAGATGACGCACAAGCCCATCGACATCGTGCACCTCATCTACCGCAACAAGCACTACGAACTCGATTCGAAGGACTACGAGTTCTCGCGCACCACGGTCAACGAGCACTGGGAGGCAGGCATGCGCGACATGCGCACCACGCTGTCGCACCCCGAATGGCTGCAGAGCGAAACCCAGTACGGCGTGACCACCTTCGACCTGAGCGAGCCCGGCGCACTGCGCGTGCGCCGTCCGGCGCTGGACATCCAGGGAAGCCAGCCACGCAGGCCCCAGCCGGTGGTGTGAGTTCCGGTCGTGCCCGGTCCGCTTAAGCGCTGCCTAAGTGTTGGCGCAAAGACTGGTATCTGCCTTCAACGGATTGCAAGGGAGTTCCACACCATGAAGATCGACGACGTCAGGCGCCAGGCCTTTGCCATGCCGCTCACCAGCCCGGCATTTGCGCCGGGGCCCTACCGCTTCATGCGCCGGGAGTTCATGGTCATCACCTACCGCACCGACCTCGATGCCCTGCGAGCCGTGGTGCCCGAGCCGCTCGAAGTGGTGGAGCCGCTGGTCAAGTACGAGTTCATCCGCATGCCGGACTCGACCGGCTTCGGTGACTACACCGAATCCGGCCAGGTCATCCCGGTGCAACTGCGCACCGACAAGGGCGTGGAGCAGGGCGCCTATGTGCACGCCATGTACCTGAACGACCACCCGCCCATCGCCGGAGGGCGAGAACTCTGGGGGTTCCCGAAAAAGCTGGCGTCGCCGGTGTTCGACTATGAAACCGATGTGGTGGTCGGCACCTTGGACTACGGCAAGGTGCGCGTGGCCACGGCTACGATGGGTTTCAAGCACCAGGCGCTCCCGCCTGGCCCGGTTCTCGCGGGCATCGCCCAGCCCAACTTCTTGCTCAAGATCATTCCACACGTGGATGGCACAACGCGCATTTGCGAACTGGTGCGCTATCACATGGTCGACGTCACCCTGCATGGAGCATGGACGGCACCTGCCTCGCTGGAGCTGCACCCCCATGCGCTGGCGCCCGTGGCCGACCTGCCGGTGCTGAAGGTCGAATCGGCCGTGCACTTCATTGCAGACATGACATTGGCGCTGGGTACAGTCGAACACGACTACCTCGCCTGAACCCCTCCATTGCTCTCTTCATCGTTCCACTTCACAAGGAAAAACCATGCAGCTCAAGGACAAGGTCGCTTTCATCACCGGCTCGGCCAGCGGTATCGGTAAGGAAATCGCCATCGTGTTCGCGAAGCAGGGCGCCAAGATCGTCATCGCCGACCTGAACAAGGAGGCCGCTGACGCGACGGCCGCCGAACTCAAGGCGACGGGCGCCCAGGCCATCGGCGTCGCTGTCGACGTGACCAGCGAAGACCAGGTCAACGCGGCGGTCGAGGAGGCGGCTGCCGCCTTTGGCGGCATCGACATCCTGGTCAGCAATGCCGGCATCCAGATCGTGCACCCCGTCGAGGAATTCAGCTTCGCCGACTGGAAGAAGATGCTGGCGATCCACCTGGACGGCGCCTTCCTCACCACCAAGGCCTGTTTGAAGCACATGTACTCCCAGGGCCGTGGCGGCAGCGTGATCTACATGGGCTCTGTGCACTCCAAGGAGGCCTCGATGCTCAAGGCCCCCTACGTCACGGCCAAGCACGGCCTGATCGGGCTGTGCAAAACGGTGGCCAAGGAAGGCGCCAAGCACGGCGTGCGTGCCAACGTGATCTGCCCGGGCTTCGTGCGCACACCGCTGGTGGAAAAGCAGATCCCCGAGCAGGCCAAGACCCTGGGCATCACCGAAGAAGAGGTCGTGAAGAACGTGATGCTCAAGGAGACGGTGGATGGCGAGTTCACCACGACCGACGACGTCGCACAGGTCGCGCTGATGTTCGCGGGCTTCCCGACGAACGCGCTGACCGGCCAGTCGCTGGTGGTGAGCCACGGCTGGTTCATGCAGTGATCCGTAGCGCGCACAGGCTGTGAAGATCAGCCTGCGTGGGCCGCAGGGGCGTGGCAGGCGGCCGGAAAGCTCCCTGTTAGCCCACTACAAGGATGATTTGGTTTTATAGAAACCAGTTTTTATTCTTTTGGGTTTTATGGGAAGGGTTTTAGAGTGGGTGCATGTTCATAGCAGCCCACACAAGAGGGCTGCCAAACCTAGCCTCAAGGACCCCTCCATGTCTTCATCCGCCATCCAGGACACCCAGGATACCCTGCTCGCACAGGAATTGGAATCCGCCCGCTCGGTCGCACTGGCCTCGGGCCTGCCCTATGCGGGTGGTGTGTCGCCCACCGTGGCGTGGAAACTCGTGTCCGCTGGCGACGCCGTGCTGGTGGACGTGCGCTCCGCCGAAGAGTTGAAGTTCGTCGGCCACGTGCCGGACAGCCTGCATGTACCGTGGGCCACAGGCACCGCCCTGCAGCGCAACCCGCGCTTCGTGCGCGAGCTCGAAGCCCGCCTGGCAAGCCATGGCGGCAAGGAGGCCACGGCGCTGCTGCTGTGCCGCAGCGGCAAGCGCTCGGCCCTGGCAGCCGAAGCGGCGGCCAAGGCCGGCTTCACCCAGGTCTTCAACGTGCTCGAAGGCTTCGAGGGCGAGATCGACGAACGCCAGCAGCGCGGCGGCTCGGATGGCTGGCGCTTTCACGGCCTGCCCTGGATTCAGGATTAGCCTGACCCCTGCTGCCCACGGCCGATCCCACGACTGAACCACTGCTTTCCACCCCCTCCCATGGCCGTCTTCAACATCGAACCCATCGTGCAGTCGCTGCACGCCGTGCGCCGCGACTGGCGCAGCCTGCAAAAACGCTCGCAGGAGCCCGGCGGGCGCGAGTTTCCCTCGCGCGATGCGCTGGCCGACATCGTGGAACAGCTCAAGGGCGTGCTTTTTCCCATGCGCCTGGGCCCGCCCGATCTGCGCCAGGAGAGCGAGGACTTCTACGTGGGCCACACGCTGGACGCGGCCCTGCACGGCCTGCTGGCGCAGATCCGGCTGGAGCTGCGCTACGTGCACCGCCACCAGCCGGTGGAAGAGCAGAACATCGAAAAGCGCGCCGTGCAGGCGGCCCGCAGCTTCGCCGCATCGCTGCCCGACATCCGCAGCCTGCTCGACAGCGACGTGCTCGCCGCCTACCACGGCGACCCGGCCGCACGCAGCGTGGACGAGGTGCTGCTGTGCTACCCCGGCATCCTGGCCATGATCCACCACCGCCTGGCACACCGGCTGTACCAGCTGGAGCTGCCGCTCTTGGCACGCATCGTGGCCGAGCAAGCCCATTCGCTCACCGGCATCGACATCCACCCCGGTGCGCAGATCGGCGCGGGCTTCTTCATCGACCATGGCACGGGGGTCGTGATCGGTGAGACGGCAGTGATCGGCGAGCGCGTGCGCGTGTACCAGGCCGTCACGCTGGGCGCCAAGCGCTTTCCCACCGACGATGACGGGCACCTGCAAAAAGGCCTGCCGCGCCACCCGGTGGTGGAGGACGACGTGGTCATCTACGCCGGCGCCACCGTGCTCGGCCGCGTGACCCTGGGGCGCGGCGCCACCATTGGCGGCAATGTCTGGATCACGCACGACGTGCCCGCGGGCGGCAACGTGACGCAGGCCCTGTCGCGCCACGATGCCAGCCGCAATGGCGACTCTTCGGGAACGGTGGCGGCATGAGCGATGTGCTGGTACGCAGCTTCGGCACCGCCGTGCGGCGCCTGCGCGAGCCGCGGGGCTGGTCGCAGGAGCTGCTGGCCGAACATGCCGACCTGAACCGGTCCTACGTGGGCGAGATCGAGCGCGGCCGGGCGATTGCCTCGCTGGTCACCATCGACAAGCTCTCGCAGGCGCTGGGCGTGAGCAGCGCGACCTTGCTCGGGCATTGCGATCAACTGACCAGTGCGAATGTGCTGAAAGGGCAGCCATTGGCGGCTATAGCATGTTGAAGCGGTAGCGGGGGCATCCGACACTGGCTGGGAATCGATACCTGTTCGTTTACCAACCTTTCTGATACGGAGCCTCACATGACGGCAACAGTGGGCGGCACGACCGCCCTGGGCGACAACGCAGCACGGCAACTCGCCAATGCGACCAAGACCACCGCACAACTCTCGACCATCTCGCCACGCTGGCTCACGCACCTGCTGCAATGGGTGCCGGTCGAGGCGGGCATCTACCGCCTGAACACGGTCAAGAACCCCGAGCTGATCAAGGTCACCTGCACCGCCCGCGAGGAAGAGAACCAGCTGCCGCGCACCTTCGTCGACTACGAAGAGAACCCGCGCGAGTTCTTCCTGAACGCCGTGAGCACCGTGCTCGACGTGCACACCCGCATCTCCGACCTGTACAGCAGCCCGCACGACCAGATCAAGGAGCAGCTGCGCCTGACGATCGAGACGATCAAGGAAAACCAGGAGAGCGAGCTCATCAACAACCCCGACTACGGCCTGCTGGCCCAGGTGACGGAAGAGCAGCGCGTGTTCCCGCTCACGGGCGCGCCCACGCCGGACGACCTCGATGAGCTGCTCACCAAGGTCTGGAAGGAGCCCGCCTTCTTCCTGGCCCACCCGCTGGCCATCGCCGCCTTCGGCCGCGAAGCCACGCGCCGCGGCACCCCGCCGCCCACGGTGAGCCTGTTCGGCTCGCAGTTCATCACCTGGCGCGGCATTCCGCTGATCCCGTCGGACAAGGTGCCCGTGGCCGACGGCAAGAGCAAGATTTTGCTGCTGCGCGTGGGCGACAAGCGCCAAGGCGTGGTCGGCCTGTTCCAGCCCGGCCTGCCGGGCGAGCAGAGCCCGGGCCTGTCGGTGCGCTTCATGGGCATCAACAACCATGCCATCGCCTCGTACCTGATCTCGCTGTACTGCTCGCTGGCCGTGCTCACGCCCGACGCCCTGGCCGTGCTGGACGACGTGGAGATCAACAAGTACCACGACTACCCCGACACCTACAAGTAAAGCGGCCGCGCGGTGACCACTCCTTCCTTCACCCCTGCCGGCGTGCCCGCCACGCTGCAGCCACCGATCGATACGGCGCTGCTGGCCAGCCTGGCGACGGCGCTGTTTGCCGCTGCCCCTGGCGAGCAACCCCGCTTCGCGGGGCCAGCGGGTGCCTTGCCGTCCACGCCACCAGGCTCGCTGCATGGGGCAGGGCAGGGTACGCCCTGGCCGCCCGGCGTGCAGGCGCCCGTCAATATCGCGCCGGCCGGCTCACCGCTGGTGAGCCCGGCGGGCTTCGGCCCTGGCGTGCCCGGTACGCCCATCCCGCAAGGGCTGGTGCCGGGTGCCAACCTGGTGCCTGCCTCGCCCACGCCGCTGGCATCGCTGGCGCACCGCGCGCCGGCCCTGCTGCCGCATGCGGTGGCGGGCAATGGCGTGCCCGATTCGGTGATCAGCACCTTGCCGGCCTACGAGCCGCGCTTTGGCAGCGGCGTGCTGGGTGTGCCGCAGGCCGCGCACCCGCAAGCGGCCCTGCCTCCGAGTCCATCCGCGGCAGTACCAGCCCAGGGTGCATCGCCGTACTACTTTTTCGGCGATCGCCACGGCCATCCGCTGGCGGCAGACCGCGCGCCCAGGCTGACGCCGCCCGACGGGCATGGCGCCGCTCCTGGCGGGCTCGATGCCCTGGCACGCCTGCCGTTCGCGGCGCCCGAAGTGACGCGCGTGGGCTCACCCACGGCCGGTACCGGCGTGCCCAGCACCGTGCCATCGACCGAACCCCGGTTCTACTTTGCCGACGCCGTGGTGCTACCGGGTGGTTACACCACGCCCGGCCGTGCCCCAGCGGCCAGCAGCAATGTCCCCCATGCCGACCGCAGCGCCCACCCGGCGTTCGACGTGCATGCGGTGCGCCGCGACTTCCCGGTGCTGCAGGAGCGGGTGAACGGCCGCCAGCTCGTCTGGTTCGACAACGCGGCCACCACGCACAAGCCGCAGTCGGTCATCGACCGCATCAGCCACTTCTACGCGCACGAGAACTCCAACATCCACCGCGCGGCGCACGAGCTGGCTGCGCGCGCGACGGATGCCTACGAAGGCGCGCGCCAGCGCGTGCAGCGCTTCATCAACGCGCCCGATGTGAACGAGGTGATCTTCGTGCGCGGCACCACCGAGGCCATCAACCTGGTGGCCAAGAGCTGGGGCGCGCAGCATGTGGGCGAGGGCGACGAGATCATCGTCAGCCACCTTGAGCACCATGCCAACATCGTGCCCTGGCAGCAGCTGGCGGCCGCCAAGGGCGCACGCCTGCGCGTGATCCCGGTGGACGACTCGGGACAGGTGCTGCTCGATGAGTACCAGAAGCTGCTCAACGACCGCACCAAGATCGTCGCCGTCACCCAGGTCTCCAACGCCCTGGGCACCGTGGTGCCGGTCAAGGAGATCGTGGCGCTGGCCAAGCGGGCGGGCGCCACCACCCTGGTCGATGGCGCGCAGTCGGTCTCGCACATGCGGGTGGACGTGCAGGACCTGGGGGCCGATTTCTTCGTCTTCTCGGGCCACAAGGTCTTCGGCCCCACTGGCATCGGCGTGGTCTGGGGCAAGCGCGCCGTGCTCGAAGACATGCCGCCCTGGCAGGGCGGCGGCAACATGATTGCCGACGTGACCTTCGAGAAGACGGTGTTCCAGCCCATCCCGAACAAGTTCGAGGCCGGCACCGGCAACATCGCCGACGCCGTGGGCCTGGGCGCCGCCATCGACTACGTGAACCGCGTGGGCATCGAGAACATCGCCCGCTACGAGCACGAGCTGCTGGTCTACGGCATGCGCCATCTCTCTGCCATCCGCGGCGTGCGCCTCATCGGCACGGCTGACGACAAGGCCAGCGTGATGTCCTTCGTGCTTGCCGGCTACACCACCGAAGAGGTGGGCAAGGCGCTCAACGACGAAGGCATTGCCGTGCGCACCGGCCACCACTGCGCCCAGCCCATCCTGCGCCGCTTCGGCGTGGAGACGACGGTGCGGCCCTCGCTGGCGTTCTACAACACCTTTGACGAGATCGACCGCCTGGTGGCCGTGGTGCAGCGCCTGGCCGGGCAAAGGCGGGCGGGGTAAGCAAGAGGTCTCAGCACTGGGCGCAATTGCTATACAAAATATAGCAATTGCGCTGCACCTGCTTCATCCTCAGGCCACGGTCTGTGGCTATCATGGCAAGCGCTTCGTGCTGTGGGGTTGGGAGACCCTGCAGCGCTTTTCTCCGTGTCGTCCCCCTCACAAGGAGTTTTCATGAGCAATGTCCAGATCGCCGTCATCGTCGGCAGCCTCCGCAAGGATTCGTTCAACCGCAAGCTGGCCACCGCCATCGAGCGGCTGGCCCCGGCGGATTTCCAATTCACGCACCTGCGCATCGATGACCTGCCCCTGTACAACCAGGACGACGACGGTCAGCAGGCGGCATCCGTGGTGCGCCTCAAGGGCGAGCTCAAGGCAGCCCAGGGCCTGCTGTTCGTGACGCCCGAGTACAACCGCTCCATCCCCGGCGTGCTCAAGAACGCGCTGGACCACGCCTCGCGCCCCTACGGCCAGAGCGCCTGGGGCGGCAAGCCCGCCGGCGTGATCGGCGCCTCGGTGGGCGCCATCGGCACCGCGCTGGCGCAACAGCACCTGCGCAACGTGCTGGCCTACCTCGACGTGCCCACCCTGGGCCAGCCCGAGGGCTTCATCCATGCCAAGGAAGGCCTGTTCGACGCCGACGGCAACGTGGGCGAAGGCAGCAAGAAGTTCCTGCAGGGCTGGGTGGATGCCTATGTTGGCTGGGTCAAGAAGCACATCTGAGCTTCTTCTTCTGAACGCACCATGAAAAACGCCGCCCTTCAAGGGCGGCGTTTTGCTGTGTGAACCGTTGGCCGGATCAGGCGGCTTGTGCCACTTGGGGCTGGTTGGCGGGCACTGCGGTCTGTGCTGCGATGTCCTTGTCGGCATTGGCAAAGGCCAGAGCCTTGGCGTCAGGGCCCATGCCCACGCCTTCGGCGCGCACGAAGCGCACGTCGGTGATGCCGAAGAAGCCGAACACCACCTTCAGGTAGCTTTCCTGGTGCTCCATTGCCTGGCCACCTTCGCTGGTGGAGTACACGCCGCCGCGGCTCGATGCCACGATCACCGTCTTGCCGCCGGCCAGGCCCACGGGGCCCTTGTCGGTGTACTTGAAGGTGCGGCCGATTTGGGCCACGCGGTCGATCCATGCCTTGAGCTGGCTGGGGATGGTGAAGTTGTACAGCGGGGCGCCGATCACGATCACGTCGGCCGCCAGGAACTGGCTCACCAGGGCTTCGGACAGGGCGTTTTCGCTGCGCTGCGCATCGGTCGAGGCTTCCTGGCCGGTGCGAAAACCCATGGCGTCGGCCGTGAAGTGGGCAGGTGCCTGCGCAGCCAGGTCCAGGTACTGCACCGTGGTGTTGGCGTGGCCGGCCTTCCAGGCGGCGACGATGCGCTTGGTGAGTTCGCGCGAAACGGATTGTTCGCCGGTGATGGCCGAGTCGATGTGAAGCAGTTGCATAAGGGAATCTCCTGTGGGTGGAAGCCACAGCGTGTGGCCATGGGTGAATTGTGGAGACGCACTTGTTTGTTGATAAGGCATTGAACTTGCGATAGATTGTCCTATCAGTAGAACGATGTACTTTATGCAAGACCTCAACGACATGCTGTATTTCGCCGAGGTGGTCGAGCGCGGTGGCTTTGCCGCCGCCGGCCGCGCCCTGGGCATCCCCAAATCGCGCTTGTCGCGCCGCGTGTCGGACCTGGAGGCACAGCTGGGCGTGCGCCTCTTGCAGCGCACCACGCGCAAGCTCTCGCTGACCGAGGTGGGCGAGGCCTACCTGCGCCACTGCCAGGCCATGCGCGAGTCTGCCCAGGCAGCGGCCGACACCGTGGCCCAGGTGCAGACCGTGCCGCGCGGCACCGTGCGCGTGAGCTGCCCGGTGACCCTGGCGCAGACGGTGCTGGCCGAGATGATGCCCCCCTTCCTGGCGCGCTACCCCGAGGTGCGGGTGGACATGATGGTCAGCAACCGTGCGGTGAACGTGGTGGAGGAGGGCATCGACGTGGCCCTGCGTGTGCGTCCCTCCCTGGAGGACAGCGGCAGCATGGTCGTCAAGCGCCTGGACATGACCAGCACCATCCTCGTGGCCAGCCCCGACCTGCTGATACGCCAGGGCACGCCCACCACGCTGGAAGACCTCTCGCGCATGGACAGCGTAGCCATGTCGGCCCCCGATGGCCGCGCCACCTTGAACCTGATGGGCCCCGGCGGCGCACACCAGGTGGTGCACCACACGCCGCGCTACGTGGCCGACGACCTGCTGACCTTGAAGTTCGCGGTACTGGCCGGCATCGGCATGGGCTGGATGCCCGACTACATGTGCCACGAGGAGATGCGCGAGCGCCGCCTGGTGCGCGTGCTGCCCGAGTGGGTGCCGCCGCCGGCCATCGTGCACGCGGTGTTCCCTTCGCGGCGCGGGCTGTCGCCAGCGGTGCGCAGCTTTCTCGACTACCTGGGCGAGGCCATGCCGGGGCGCAACAGCCTGACTGCGCGCGATGGTGGGGCAGGGCTGGACGGGGCTGGGACATAACACGCGCAATACGCCATGTGGCGAAGTCAGCCAAGCGCGCGGGTCTCTGCCCAGTGGGCATTTTCAGGCCACAATGCAACCAGTTGCAACTGACCGGTTGCCTGCGCGCCACCCCTGCGCAGGTGCCCAGGGCGCGCCGTGAAAACCTCCCACCCCATCGACACCCACCTCCAGAAGGCCCGCGTCCACCCGTCCGTGCGGGCCATCGTGATACCGCCGTGCCCGGAATCCCTGGTGCGCCTGCAGCAGATCGTGGCCGCGCCCGAGCTCGATTCGGGCGCGCTGGAGCAACTGGCCTCGTCCGACGTGGCCATGGCCGCCGCCCTGATGCGCCAGGCCAACAGCCCTCTGTATGGCCTGGCCCAGCCGGTGCAGACCATCGGCATGGCGCTCACGGTGCTCGGGCTCAACCCGGCGGTGGAGCTGCTCTCGGCCTTCATCACGCGCAATGCGCTCATGGTGCGCTCCCCACTGCTCGAGCATTTCTGGGAAAGCTCGCAGCGCCGCGCCATTGCCTGCGAGCACATCGGGCGCCAGCTCTACAGCTTCGACCCCGGCCTGGGCTACAGCTTCGGCCTGTTCTGCCACGTGGGCATGCCGGTGCTGGTCAAGGCCGTGCGCGGCTACGGCTCCACCGTGACCGAGGCCCTGGCCCGCAAGGACCGCACTTTCACCCAGACCGAAAACGCCAACCACCACACCGACCACGCCGTGATGGGTGCCATCGTGGCGCGCACCTGGCACCTGCCGGGCGATGTGGCCCAGGCCATCTGGCTGCACCACGATTTTGCGGCCCTGCAGGACGAGCGCTTCAACCCCACCGTGCGCCACCTGGTGGCCCTGGGCCTGCTGGCCGAATACCTGGTGAACCACCACGACAACCTGCAGCCCACGCGCGACTGGCTGCAGCACGGCCAGGCCTGCATGGACCACCTGGCGGTGTCGGAGGAAGAGCTGGACCACTGGGTGGACGAATTGCATCCGGCCTTCGAGGCCGTGCGGTTCTGAGCCGTTGCGACCGTTAGCATGGCGGCACCATGCTTGCCGCCAAACCCTATCTCCAGAGCGTTTGCATCCGCCCCGATGCAGAGGTGGATTTCGACAGCTACCCGTACAACATACCCGCCATCCGGGAGATGGGCCTGGTGGAGTTCCACCCGGACGTGACCTTCCTCGTGGGCGAAAACGGCTCGGGCAAGTCCACGCTGCTGGAGGGCATTGCTCTGGCTTTGGGGTACAGCCCCGAGGGCGGCACGCGCAACTTCAGCCTGGCTACTGCGGGTTCGGAATCTTCATTGCATGAGATGCTGCGGCTGGCGCGAAGTTTTCGCCAGCCCAAAGATGGGTACTTCCTTCGGGCCGAGAGTTTTTTCAATGTGGCCACCTTTGTGGACGACAACGGTGTTCCCGAGGCCTACGGCACCGACTCGCTGCACGGGCTGTCGCACGGCGAGGCCTTCATGTCCCTGCTCGCCCACAAGTTCCGCGGCAAGGGCCTGTACCTGCTGGACGAGCCCGAAGCGGCACTGTCGCCCAACCGCCAGATGGCCGCACTCTCGGCCATCCACCAGCTGGTGGAAGACAAGTCGCAGTTCATCATCGCCACGCACTCGCCCATCCTGCTGGCGTATCCGCACGCCAAAATCATCCAGTTCGACGGCACGGGCCTGTCGGAGGTGTCGTACGAGGACACTGAGCATTACGCGGTGACGCACGACTTCCTCAACAACTACCGGGAACGGCTGGATCGGCTGCTGGCGGACGACGATTGAGCGGTTTTGCGCTTTTGATAGACGTTTTTGCGATTAAGTCAGAACAATATATTCGTTTGGGTTTTAAAGACCGGCTCGCAGAATGGCTCCATCAGACATTGAAGGAGCATCTCCATGGCCACTTTGCGACTCGGCGACACCGCCCCCGACTTCACCCAGGAATCCACCGCCGGCCCCATCCATTTCCATGAATGGGCGGGCGACTCGTGGGTGGTGCTGTTCTCGCACCCTGCCGATTTCACGCCCGTGTGCACCACCGAGCTGGGCAAGACGGCCGCACTGGCCACCGAATTCGCCAAGCGCAAGGTCAAGCCCATCGCCGTGAGCGTGGACCCCGTGGATTCGCACAACCGCTGGGTGGGCGACATCAACGAGACGCAGAACACCACCGTCAACTTCCCCATCCTGGCCGATGCGGACAAGAAGGTGGCCGACCTGTACGACATGATCCACCCCAACGCATCGACCACGGTCACTGTGCGCAGCGTGTTCATCATCGACCCCAAGAAGGTCATCCGCACCACCTTCACCTACCCTGCCAGCACGGGCCGCAATTTCGACGAGATCCTGCGCGTGATCGACTCGCTGCAGCTGACGGACAGCCACAAGGTGGCCACGCCCGCCAACTGGAAGGACGGCGACGACGTCATCATCGTCCCGAGCCTGCAGGACCCGGCCGAGATCGCCCAGCGCTTCCCCAAGGGCTTCAAGGCCGTGCGCCCCTACCTGCGCATCACTCCCCAGCCCAACAAGTAAGTAGGCCCGGCTGCGGCCCCCGCATGCCTGCCAATGCAGGCTGTTGCCAGGGCCGCGCCAGGCGGTACACCTGTGAACCCCACTTCCATCATCATCGTCCCCGGCTGGCGCGACTCCGGCCCCGGCCACTGGCAAAGCCTGTGGACCGAGCGCTTGCCCGAGGCGCGCCGCGTGGTGCAGGACGACTGGATCACCCCCACCCGCAGCGCCTGGGTCGGCACGCTCGAAAAGACCGTGCTGGCCGCCCCGCACCCGGTGGTGATCGTGGCGCACAGCCTGGGCTGCATCGCCACCACGCACCTGGGGCCCGAGGCGGCGGCGCGCATCCACGGCGCGCTGCTGGTGGCGCCGGCCGACCCGGAGCGCCGCGCCATCCTCAACGACTTTGCACCCGTGCCCTGCGCGCAACTGCCTTACCGCAGCGTGGTGGTGGCCAGCAGCAACGACCCGTACTGCCCCATTCGCCTGGCCGGAGCGTACGCCCGCGCCTGGGGAAGCGAGTTCGTGCGCATGCAGCAGGCCGGCCACATCAACGTGGAATCGGGCCATGGCGAATGGCCTCTGGGCTGGGCCTTGCTGCAGTCGCTGACGGGCGAGCAGGGCGGGGTAGGGGCGCCGGCCCCCGCACAAGCTGCCTTGCAGGCCACGGCCTGAGAGGCTGCGGCTTGCTGCACGGGCCTTTCCGTTTCTATATTCCAAAAAGCAGCTTAATTAACAAGAATGTATTCTTTTGAGTTTTAAGGCGCTGTGTGGACAATGGGGCATCTTCTGCTTTTCCTTACAGGCTACGCCACATGACTTCTTTGAAACTCAAGACTCTTCTGGCCACTCTGGCGCTCACCGCCAGTGGCATGGCGCTGGCCCAGGACTCGCTGCTCAACGTCTCGTACGACGTGGCGCGTGAGTTCTACAAGGACTACAACGCCGCCTTTTCCGCCCACTACAAGAAGACCACCGGCAAGGACATCAAGATCGACCAGTCGCACGCCGGCTCCAGCGCCCAGGCGCGCGCCGTGAACGACGGCCTGGCGGCCGACGTGGTCACCATGAACACGACCACTGACGTGCAGTTCCTCGCCGACAGCGGCGTGGTGGCCAAGGACTGGTCCAAGAAATTCCCCAACGACGCTTCGCCCACCACCTCGACCATGCTGTTCCTGGTGCGCAACGGCAACCCCAAGGGCATCAAGGACTGGGAAGACCTGATCAAGCCCGGCGTGCAGGTCATCGTGGTCAACCCCAAGACCGGCGGCAACGGCCGCTATGCCTACCTGGCCGCCTGGGGCGCCGTGCGCGAGAAGGGCGGCACCGAAGAGCAGGCCGCCGAGTTCGTGGGCAAGCTGTACAAGAACGTGCCCATCCTGGCCAAGGGCGGGCGCGATGCCACCGCTACCTTCCTGCAGCGCAACCAGGGCGACGTGCTGATCACCTTTGAATCCGAAGTGGTCTCCATCGACCGCGAGTTCGGCGCCGGCAAGGTCGATGCGATCTACCCATCGGTCAGCGTGGTGGCCGAGAACCCCATTGCCGTGGTCGAGCGCACCGTGGCCAAGAAGGGCACGGCCACGCTGGCCAAGGCCTACCTCGATTACCTGTACTCCGAAGAAGCCCAGGAGATCGCGGCCAAGCACGCCATTCGCCCGCGCTCTGAAACCGTGCTCAAGAAGTACGCCGCCACCTTCAAGCCCCTGAAGCAGTTCACCGTGGCCAAGTACTTCGGTTCGCTCAGCGATGCACAGAAGGTGCACTTCAACGACGGCGGCCAGTTCGACAAGCTCTACACGCCCGGCGCCAAGTAAACCATGACCGCTGCGACCTCTGTGGCCGCGCGGGGTGCCATGACGGCCCCTGCGCAGGCCGGCCGGCGTGCGCCCAAGCGGGTGCTGCCCGGCTTTGGCCTGACGCTGGGCTACACGCTCTTCTACCTGAGCATCATCGTGCTGATCCCGCTGTCGGCACTGATCTTCAAGACTTTCACCCTGACCTGGGAGCAGTTCTGGGCGGCCATCAGCGCACCGCGTGTGATGGCCTCGTACCGGCTGACCTTCGGCGCATCGTTCATTGCGGCCCTGGTCAACCTGTTCTTCGGCCTGCTGATCGCCTGGGTGCTGGTGCGCTACAAGTTCCCTGGCAAGAAGATCGTCGATGCGCTGGTGGACCTGCCATTCGCGCTGCCCACGGCCGTGGCCGGCATCTCGCTCACCGCGCTCTTGGCTAGCAACGGGTGGGTGGGGCAGTACCTGGAGCCGCTGGGCATCCAGCTGGCCTTCAAGCCCGCGGGCATCGTGATCGCGCTGATCTTCATCGGCCTGCCTTTTGTGGTGCGCACGGTGCAGCCGGTGCTCGAAGACGCCGAAAAAGAGCTTGAAGAAGCCGCCACCTGCCTGGGCGCCACGCGCTGGCAGACCTTCACGAAGGTCATCCTGCCCTCCATCACCCCCGCGCTGCTCACCGGCTTTGCCATGGCGTTCGCGCGGGCGGTGGGGGAGTACGGCTCGGTCATCTTCATCGCTGGCAACATGCCCATGGTTTCTGAAATCACGCCCCTCATCATCATCGGCAAGCTAGAGCAGTACGACTACGCCGGCGCCACCGCCGTGGCGGTGGTCATGCTAGTGATCTCGTTCATCCTTCTGCTGGTCATCAACGCGCTGCAGGCCTGGCAGCGGCGCCACGCGGGGGCACCATCATGAGCGCAGCACTGAACCGCTTCAAGCAAGCTCGCACCGCAGTGCGCAGCACGGAGGTTTCCCAATGAGCGGTGCGAACTCCCGCACGGTGCGCCGCGCCCGCGCCGGCACCACCGAGGCGCCCTGGGTGCGCTACACGCTGATCACCGTGGCGCTGCTGTTCATGCTGCTGTTCCTGGTGCTGCCGCTGGCTGCGGTGTTCGCCGAGGCGCTGCGCAAGGGCTTTGGCGCCTACCTCGACGGCCTGCGCGAGCCCGATGCCTGGTCGGCCATCAAGCTCACGCTGATCACGGCGCTCATCGCCGTGCCGCTGAACCTGGTGTTCGGCGTGGCGGCGGCCTGGTGCATTGCCAAGTACGAGTTCAAGGGCAAGGCCTTCCTGACCACGCTGGTGGACCTGCCGTTCTCGGTATCGCCCGTG
The DNA here is from genome assembly GCF_964253575.1 of Acidovorax sp. LjRoot118. Classification (NCBI taxonomy): domain Bacteria; kingdom Pseudomonadati; phylum Pseudomonadota; class Betaproteobacteria; order Burkholderiales; family Comamonadaceae; genus Acidovorax; species Acidovorax sp. LjRoot118. The sequence goes on along the minus strand of NZ_CAXURB020000001.1, from coordinate 2,747,474 downwards.
GTGGCCGGCCTGGTCTACGTGCTGATGTTCGGCGCGCAGGGCTGGTTCGGCCCCTGGCTGCAGGCGCACGACATCAAGATCATCTTTGCCGTGCCGGGCATCGTGCTGGCCACCGTGTTCGTGACCTTCCCCTTCATCGCGCGCGAGCTGATCCCGCTGATGCAGGCCCAGGGCAACGACGAGGAGCAGGCCGCCATCGTGCTCGGTGCCACCGGGTGGCAGACCTTCTGGTACGTCACGCTGCCCAACATCAAGTGGGGCCTGCTGTATGGGGTGATTCTGTGCAACGCCCGCGCCATGGGCGAGTTCGGTGCGGTGTCGGTGGTGTCGGGCCACATCCGCGGGCAGACCAACACCATCCCGCTGCACGTGGAAATCCTCTACAACGAGTACCAGTCGGTCGCTGCCTTCGCCGCAGCCTCGCTGCTGGCGCTGCTGGCGCTGGTCACCCTGGTCATCAAGTCGATTGCCGAGTGGCGCAACGAGCAGCAAATGAAGGCCGCAGCCGAGCTGCCGCCCGAGCGCCCCGCGCCCGCCACCGCCCCCTCTGCGCGCTGAAGGAAGAAGAAAGCACACCATGAGTATCGAAATTCGCAACGTCAGCAAGCAGTTCGGCGACTTCCATGCCCTGCGCGACGTGAGCCTGGACATCGCCTCGGGCGAGCTGATCGCACTGCTCGGCCCCTCGGGCTGCGGCAAGACCACGCTCTTGCGCATCATCGCGGGGCTGGAGACGGCCGACGTGGGCACCATCCACTTCTCGGGCGAGGACACCACCGATGTGCACGTGCGCGAGCGCAACGTGGGCTTCGTGTTCCAGCACTATGCGCTGTTCCGCCACATGACGGTGTTCGAGAACGTGGCCTTCGGCCTGCGCGTCAAGCCCCGCAGCGAACGCCCGAGCGAGGCCCAGATCAAGAAAAAGGTCACCGACCTGCTCAAGCTGGTACAGCTCGACTGGCTGGCCGAGCGCCATCCCTCGCAGCTGTCGGGTGGCCAGCGCCAGCGCATCGCCCTGGCCCGCGCCCTGGCGGTGGAGCCCAAGGTGCTGCTGCTCGACGAGCCCTTCGGCGCCCTCGATGCCAAGGTGCGCAAGGAGCTGCGCCGCTGGCTGCGCCGCCTGCACGACGAACTGCATGTGACCAGCATCTTCGTGACCCACGACCAGGAAGAAGCGCTCGAGGTGGCCGACCGCGTGGTGGTCATCAACCAGGGCCGCATCGAGCAAAGCGGCTCGCCCCAGCAGGTGTGGGACAACCCGGCCAGCCCGTTTGTCTACGGCTTTTTGGGCGACGTGAACCTGTTCCAGGGCCGCGCGCACGAAGGCCTGGTGCACCTGGACGGAATGCAGCTCGACGCCCCCGAGCACGCCGACGCGCAGGACACCAAGGCCTTTGCCTATGTGCGCCCGCACGACCTCGATGTGCAGCGCTACGCCCCCGGCGCCGGCATCGACGCCGCAGGCCGCCCGCGCGGCATCGTGGCGCAACTGAGCCGCGCCATCGTGGTCGGGCCCATCGCGCGGCTGGAACTTATTCCATCCGACGATCACAAACCAGCGGACAATTCGAATCCCGAGATGCTGATCGAGGCGCAGATCCCCGCGCAGCAGTTCCGGGAGATGGGTTTCAAGGAGGGTGAGACGCTGGTGGTGACACCGCGCCGCGCCCGGGTTTTTCTGGACCACGCTGCCAACATCTGACGCTTGCCTACCTGGTGCTTTTTGCTGGCACCCGGCGCAAGCCGGGGTGCTGGGGCCCAAGCGGATTGGCATTCAATCGGATAACTAGGCGGGGAGCCGCAGACAGTGCTGTTGCACGGCAAGGCTCCCCAACGACGTTAGCCGGTTGAATGCAAATCCGCATCAAGGATGACAAGAATATGGTGTTGAATTGGATTGATAACGCGCCGCGCCGCATCCTCGGGCTGATCAGCCTGGCCTGCGTGGCCATGCTGGCCTTCGGCATGTACCTGCAGCATGTGGTGGGGCTGGAGCCATGCCCCATGTGCATCGTGCAGCGCTACGCGCTGATCGGCGTGGCCATCTTCACGGGCCTGGCAGCTGCGCGTGATTCGCGCGGCTGGTGGATGTCGCTGGCCGGCATCGCCGTTCTCATCGCCGGCTTCGGCGCCTTCGTGGCCGCCCGCCAGAGCTGGCTGCAGTGGTACCCGCCCGAGGTCGCCACCTGCGGCCGCGACTTCTACGGCATGATCGAAAACTACCCCATCAGCCGCGCCATCCCCATGATCTTCCGCGGCTCGGGCGACTGTGCGGCGATTGACTGGACGTTTCTGGGCGGCTCGATTGCCAACTGGTCGTTTGTCTGCTTTGTGGGGTTTGGGGTGGTGATGCTGGTGCTGCTGGGGCGGCATCTCAAGGGTAGGCGCCGGGGTGGGGCGGGCTATTCGATGGCTTGAGTTTTCTCTGTACCCATGACAAAGGCGCTCCTCGGAGCGCCTTTTGTTTTACCCTCCCTGCAGCAGCGCAATCTTCACACAGGGTTCTCGCGCGGGAAGCGCGCCACGATGTTCGTAACGTTGCCGAAGATGGTCGAGCTATAGGCCCCCGCACCCAGCCGCCCGCGTTTGCCGCGCCCCCCTAGTCCGTCATGCCGAAGATGGCCCGCGCATCGCGCAGCAGGGCTTCGCCTGCATGGGTCAACACCATGCCGCGCGGCGTGCGCTCGAATATTATCATATAGCAATGAAAAATCAACAATATTAATAAATTCGCGTGGTTGTGAAATATTATTCAAACGTTTAAATTTCATGGATTTAATTCTTTATCAAATCGCTTTCCAAGCGGAAATGGCTGAGCTTATATAATGATTTTTATGAGGATGGGTTAAAGAAAGTGCGCCAGAGAAATGCATTATCGCGGCGGCGTAAAGAGATTCAGCGGATATACTGACTTTTCGTCCGTAATTTTTCGCTTGCTTGGTGATGTACTGATGAACGGCCGATGCAAGGAAGTGTCCTCGCATGTGGATAAGTACATCAGAGGGGAGGGTGCCGATGGTGGCGCTTGCAGATGCTAAAGCAGATGGATCAATTTTTGCAAAAATACTTGAAGCAGCTAAATTCACTTTTTTGGGGCATGCGTTTGGGGAATTATTGTCCATCATATAACGGCTGCAATTATCTCCTATGGTCGGCAATCCTGCAAATGATATTGCATTGGCTGCGTCAAGATGAACTAGGGGTTTAACTGTCGCGGCAAATTCCTCCAGCCAATTTCCGCAATCACTGACAGTCACTAGAGGTGATTTGCACCATGCTCGGACTAACTGGGCAATTGAATCTGAAACATACAAACTATTTTCAATGGAATAGCCGAAAGTATAAATAATTTTTGGATTTTTTTTGCAATTTCCAAGTATTGGAAGAAAGTCTGCGTCACGAGCGGCAATGGCGCGAAGTTGCCCAGCATCTATTTTGCTGATATATGCATCAAGTGCCGGCGCCCCTCCTACTGATTCAATTTCAAATGCGTCATCTGCAACTTGAGAAAAAATCTCTTGCCAAAAAAGAACATCATCATCGCCTTCAACATAAACAATTGTCTTAGCCTCGAAAAAAGCGTGACGTATATTGAGTGCGTCATCAGAGTATGAAGCATCGTCATCCATGGAGTATTTCTCCCATGTTGAGCAAGCAATCTTGAAATTTCCCGGCAATCTCTGGCGAATGCGTTGCAACGACAATTTGCGCATTCGGATTCAGAGAGCGGATGGCAGAAATAATGCTTCTCTGCCATGCTATATGTAAGGATAGTTCGGGCTCGTCCGCAAGAAAAATATACGGCTGTTGTTTTTGAAGAAGTGCTTCGATAAAGAGAATTAAGAGTTGCTTCTCTCCAGATGACAGCTTGACCAAAGGAAGTGGGCCCTCGGTTGTAACAACCAACTCTCCGCCATTAAAGGAGAAAGCTTTATCAGTGATAAAAGATTTTAGCTTGTCGAGAAAGAGCTCTACCTGACTGAATATGGATTTCGTCTTCGCCTCCGCTTCCAATGATTTTTCAACAACCGTTCGAGTCAGCATGAACGCATCCATGGCAGCGAAATCAACATCCGGTGGGGCTCTGTCTTTTGGCTTTTGTGCACTCCACACTTTCAAATTTCGCACAGCATTTCCGACGGCAGTGATATGATCTTGAATTTTTTTACTAACTTCAGGCCCAGAAACTCCAAGTTGGCGATAGGTTGAGACGAGATTTTGATTTTCAGTCGCCTCATTAAAATCCAGTCGATAATGCCTATCCTTCTTTTGCTCTGCGTATAATAATGACGTGAGCACGTCGCGTTGAAGCTTTGTTGAGACCTCGCGTGCTGCGCTGGAAAGTTCGAGCTGATATTGGGTTAGTCGATGCATTAAACTCATTAATCGCAAATCAACGGTGGATGAGGCGTTTTTCCCCATTCGCTCTCGCAGTTCAGGATCTGTTTCGCCACCAATACGATAAACCGATAGAGATGCAACCGAAACCAGTGCGCTTATTTTTCCTTTTATTATTTGCAGTTCCTCTGCTGCTCGTCGGCGCAACGACAAGGGCATTGATCTGCCGTCAATAGAGCCCACGAGCGCGGCGACATATCGCCGATTTGAAATGTGATAAACAATGGCGGGGAATGGGGATGAGGCTGGCTCTATACGCTCCGCACGTACCGTACGCTTTCGCTTTCCATCCGTTAGAATCAAAGTTGCGGTATTGAATATGTTTTCAGACAGTGCCTCTCCATCCACGGAAAGAACTGCGTGAGCAATATTCATGAATGTGGTTTTTCCCGTTCCGTTTTTTCCGATGATAATATTTACATCATCGCGAAAGTCGGCACTGGCAATTTTTGATTGCCAAAATCCAGTAACTTCTATAGAGCTAATTTTGAACATGGATTGGTCAGATTGAGTTTTGTGTAAATTACTGTAAATTAAGCGCAATTGCAAGTGCAATTTGACATGATTGCAAGCGTGGCAGCGTTGGAGGACTTGACCGCGAACTCGCTAAAAGCCAGTTGCACTACTTCGGTAAATGCAACGTATATGAACTGCGGCATCATCTCCCACCCTCGTCTGCGAGCTCAATTCTTCTGCAATCACAGCTTCATCGAAAGCCGTCTTGACACTGTCTTGGATCCGCAGAAACAGTGTCGGCCACACCTCGCCCAAAGCCGGAAGGTGCTGGCGTTGCACTGACTTGGGCTCGTAGAACCCCAAGCAGATGCTCAAGAGGTAAGCAGGGCATCTGAGAACGGGAATCGCACACCCTCCGTACCATCCACCCAGGCGGGCAGCTTGGGCATCACGCTCTCGAACAGCGCGCTCGCCTGCCATTGCGCCAGCCAGGCCTGCAGCCTCGGCCAGGGCTGCGCAGCCCACCAATCGGCATCGATCCCCGCAAACTGCCGCACAAAGGGCGCAATCGCCATGTCGGCCAGCGCGACTTGGGTGCCAAACAGAAACGGCTGCTCTGCCAGCCGCGCCTCCAGCCCCTGCAACCACTCCACAGCCCGCGCACGCGCCAGCGCCGCATCGGCCTCTGGATACCGGCTCGGGTACTTGCATCGATCCAGCGCCTGCTTGAAGGGACCATCGCATTCCGCAATCAGCGCCAGCATGCCGGCCTCGTCGCCGAGGCTTGGCGTAAGCCAGCCGGCAGGGTCATTGCAGGCCAGCGCCCAGCGCATGATGTCCAGGCTCTGCTCCAGCACGGTCCCATCGGGCAGCACCAGCACGGGCACCGTGGCCTTGGGCGATGCCTGCAGCAGGCCCTGGGGCTTGGCGCGCAGCACCACCTCGCGCAGTTCGCACACCTGGCCGCTCACGGCCAGGGCCAGGCGGGCGCGCATGGCATAGGGGCAGCGGCGAAAGGAGTAGAGGACGGGCAGGGCGCTCATGCAGGCCCGCCCTCGCTCCCGCTGCGGGGCGGCGTACCGGGCTGGCGTGCGCCGATGTGCTCCTCGCCGCGCGCCTTGGCCAGTTGCATCTGGCGTTCACGTTCGGCCAGGGCCTGTTCCTGCTCGGGTGTGCGCGTGCCGTGGCAATAGGGGCAGCTCACGCCGGCCACATAGTGGGGCGAGGCCAGTTCCGCCTCACCCAGGGGCATGCGGCAGGATCGGCACAGCTGGTGGTGGCCGGGTGCCAGGCCGTGGCCTACTGACACGCGCTCGTCGAAGACAAAGCAGTCGCCATGCCACAGGCTGTCTTCCTCGGGCACGGTCTCCAGGTACTTGAGGATGCCGCCTTCGAGGTGATACACCTCGCCAAAGCCCTGCGACTTGAGCAGCGCGGTCGATTTTTCGCAGCGGATGCCGCCGGTGCAGAACATGGCCACGCGCGGCTTGCCAGCCAGGGCACCTCCGGGTTCGGACTGCTCGGCGACCCAGGCCGGAAACTCCGCAAAGCTCTTGGTGTACGGGTTGATGGCTCGCGCAAAGCTGCCTATGCCCACCTCGTAGTCGTTGCGCGTGTCCACCACCACCACGGCGGGGTCGGCGATCAGGGCGTTCCAGTCCTCAGGCTTCACATAGGTGCCCGCGTTGCGCGCCGGGTTCAGGCCGGGTACGCCCAGGGTCACGATCTCGCGCTTCAAGCGCACGCGCATGCGGTAGAAAGGCTGGCGCTGGCCCAGGGCCTCCTTGTGCTGCAGGGCGGCAAAGCGGGCATCGCTGCGCAGCCAGGCCAGCACCGTGTGCACGCCTTCGGGCGGGCCGGCTATGGTGCCGTTGATGCCTTCGGGCGCCAGCAGCAGCATGCCGCGCACGCTGTGGGCGTCGCACAGCGCCTGCAAAGGGTCGCGCAGATCCGCAAAGTCGGGCAGGTCGACGAACTGGTACAGGGCGGCGGTGAGGATGGGGGGCGTGACAGACTGCACGGAGGCGGGTGTAAAACAGGACAGAAGGGCTGATGATAGCGGTCACTTTTGGTTACGATGGGTGGTCGCCAACGCCGCAGCCAAGGTCGCCATGAGCAAGGAATCCACCGTCCATCTTTTTCGCCGGCTCGAGCAGCTCAACGGCATCGGTGCCGCGCTCTCGCGCGAGCGCGACATCGACCGGCTGCTGGAGAACATCCTGGAGGCCGCCAAGGCCATCACCGGGGCCGATGGCGGCACGCTCTACAGCGTGACCGAGGACCAGACGGCCCTGCGCTTCGAGATCGTGCGCACCGATTCGCTGGACATCCGCCTGGGCGGCACCACGGGCCGGCCCATCGATTTTCCGCAGTTGCCGCTGCGCAATGCCGATGGCTCGCCCAACGATACGCTGGTGGCGGCCTATGCGGCCATCCACGACCGCACGGTGAACGTGGCCGACGCCTACAGCGAAGAGGGCTTCGACTTTTCGGGCACGCGGCTGTTCGACCAGCGCACCGGCTACCGCTCGCAGTCCTTCCTCACGGTGCCCATGCGCAACCATGACCGCGAGCTCATCGGCGTGCTGCAGCTCATCAATGCGCGCGACCCCGCCACCGGCGAAGTCACCGAGTTCTCGACGGCCGACCAGAGCCTGGCCGAGTCGCTGGCCTCGCAGGCGGCGATTGCGCTGACCAACCGGCTTTTGATCACCCAGCTCGAACGCCTGTTCGAGTCGTTCGTGAACCTGATCAACCTGGCCATCGACGAAAAATCGCCCTACACCGGCGGCCACTGCCAGCGCGTGCCGGCCCTGACCATGATGCTGGCCGAGGCCGTGAACACCACGCAGGAGGGGCCGCTGGCATCCTTCACCATGACCGAGCGCGACCGCTACGAGCTCAAGATGGCCGGCCTGCTGCACGACTGCGGCAAGATCACCACGCCCGTGCACGTGGTGGACAAGGCCACCAAGCTGCAGACCCTGTACGACCGCATCGGCCTGGTGGATACGCGCTTCGAGGTGCTCAAGCGCGATGCCGAGCTGGCCGCCCTGCGCCGCCAGCTGGCGCTGCGCCCCGTGGTGGATGCCGCTGCCGAGGCGCATGAACTGCAGGGCCTGCAGCAGGGCATCCAGGCGCTGGAGGAGGAGCGCGAGTTCATGCGCCGCTGCAACCAGGGCGCCGAGGCCATGCGCGCCGAGGACCAGCAGCGCGTGCGCGACATCTCCGCCGCGCGCCAGTGGCGCAACCCGCAGGGCGTGCAGACCAGCTTTCTCACGGCCGAGGAGCTGGAGAACCTGACCATCCGCTCGGGCACGCTCACCCAGGCCGAGCGCGACACCGTGAACTACCACATCGTCGCCACCATCAAGATGCTGGAGACGCTGCCCTGGCCGCGCCACCTGAAGAACGTGCCCGAGTACGCGGGCGGCCACCACGAGCGCATGGATGGCAAGGGCTACCCGCGCGGCCTCACGCGCGACCAGATGTCGGTGCAGGCGCGCATGATGGGCATTGCCGACATCTTCGAGGCGCTGACTGCGGCCGACCGGCCGTACAAGAGCGGCATGACGCTGTCGCAGGCGCTGGCCATCATGTGCAAGATGCGCGACAACGGCCACATCGACCCCGACCTGTTCCAGGTGTTCGTGCGCGAAGGGGTCTATGCGCGCTACGGCAAGGAGTTTCTGGAGCCCGCGCAGGTGGACGAGATTCCCCCTGAGGTGATTGCCAGGGCGCTCGTCGGCTAACGTCTCACGCTACTTGCGCCATCAGCCACTGGTGGAAGGCCTCCATCGCCGGGCTGGGCACGCGTGATTTCAGCCGCGTGAGCCAGTAGGCGCCCCGCTGCAGCTCCAGCGCAAACGGGCGCACCAGCCGGCCCTGTTGCAGCTCGCGCGTGAACATGCTCACCGGCAGCAGCGCCACGCCCGCGCCCTGTACAGCCGCCTCGGCCAGGGTCAGGGACGAGTCGAACACGGCGCCGCGCACCACGGGGCAGGGCGCGCCGGCCGCATCGAACCAGGCCACCCATTCGTCCACGCGGTAGGTGCGCAGCAGCGGCTGGCGCGCCAGGTCGGCCGGGTGGCGCAGGTGGTGGGCCAGGGCGGGGGCGCACATGGCGGTCATGGGGGCGTGCAATATGCACTGCGCCTCGGTGCCGTGCCAGGCGCCATCGCCAAAGCGGATCGCGTAGTCCAGGCCCTCGCCGGCCATGTCCACCCGGTTGTTGTGGGTGAGCAGGCGCAGGTCCACGAAGGGGCAGGCCTGCTGAAAGTCGCGCAACCGCGGCAGCAGCCAGCCTACGGCAAAGGTGCCGACCACGCCCACGGTAAGCACCTCGCGCGGGCGGGCATCGCTCATGTGTTCGAGTGCGGCCGCAATGCGCTCGAAGGCATCGCTGAGCACCGGCAGCAGCGCCTGGCCTTCGTCCGTGAGCGCCAGGCCCCGGGGCAGGCGGCGAAACAGCGGCTTGCCCAGCCGGTCCTCCAGGTTGCGGATGTGCTGGCTCACGGCTGTCTGGCTCACGTTGAGCTCGTCGGCGGCGCGGGTCAGGTTCAGGTGGCGTGCCGACACCTCGAAGGCGCGCAGGGCGTTGAGCGGCAGGTGCATAAGTTTTTCTTGGGTCTCGGGTCGATTATTGTCGATGGTGCGCTGTTCGTCGAATCGGTATCGTTGCGTCTATTCCGTTCAACGACAGAGGTAAATGATGATTCGACGAGATTTCGTAGCTGCTTTCGGCTTGATTCCCCTGGCCGCCATGGCCCAGACCAGTCCGCAGAAAAACAGTGGCTCTGCTGCCGACACCGCCTGGCTGGCCGACCTGAAACGCATCGAGGCCAGCGTGGGCGGCCGCGTGGGCGTGGCGGCGCTCGATACCCATACCGGCCGGCAGATCGCGCACCGGGGGGGAGAGCGCTTTCCCATGGCCAGCACCTTCAAGCTGCTGCTGGCCGCGCAGACCCTGCGCCGCGTGGACCAGGGCCACGACAAGCTGGACCGCCGCATCACCTACACCAAAAAAGACCTGGTGACCTACTCGCCCGTGACCGAGCCGCACGCCGATGGCGCAGGCCTCACCGTGGAGGAGCTGTGCGCCGGCACCATGACCCTGAGCGACAACACCGCCGCCAACCTGCTGCTGGCCAGCAACGGCGGCCCACCCGCGCTCACGGCCTATGTGCGCTCGCTGGGCGACAGCATCACCCGGCTGGACCGCATCGAGCCCGAACTCAACGAGGCCAAGCCTGGCGACCCGCGCGACACCACCACGCCCGTGGCCATGGTGCACTGCATCCAGGCGCTGGCGTTGGGCCAGGCCCTGTCACCGGCCTCGCGCGAGAAGCTGCAGGGCTGGCTGCTGGCCAACAAGACAGGTGACAAGCGCCTGCGCGCCCGCCTGCCCGAGGGCTGGAAGGCAGGGGAGAAGACCGGCACCGCATCGCGCGGCACCAGCAACGATGCCGGCGTGTTCTGGCCGCCAGCGCGCAAGCCCATCGTGGTGAGCTGCTACCTGACCGGGGGCGAGGCACCGCCCGAGCAGCGCGATGCGGCCATGGCCGAGATCGGGGCGCTGGTGGCGCAGTGGGCCCTGGCAGCGTAGGGAGAGGGTTAGCCCTGCAGTGCCAGCAGTTGCTTGGCGTGCAGGGCCATCATCTTTTCTTCATTGGCGGCGATGACCAGGGTCTCGAAACCGCCCAGCATCGGCAGGCGCGCCAGCACTGCGGCGCGCACCGGCTCGGCGTTCTCGCCGATGCCGCCGGTGAACACCAGGGCATCGAGCCCGCCCATCGATACTGCCAGCATGGCCGTGTACTGCGCCACCTTCAGCGCAAAGTAGTCGACCGCAAAGGCCGCCTGCGGGTCGGCGCTGGCCAGCAGGGCCTGCATGTCGCTGCTGACACCGGACAGACCTTTGAGGCCCGACTCCTGGTACAGCAGCTGCTCGACCTGCGCGGCATCCATGCCCAGCTCGCGCTGCAGGTAGATCACGGCACCCGCATCGATGGCGCCGCTGCGCGTGCCCATGGGCAGGCCGTCCAGGGCGGTCATGCCCATGGTGGTGTCGACGCTGCGGCCTGCGTGCATGGCGCACAGGCTGGCGCCGTTGCCCAGGTGCGCGGCCACCACTCGGGCCTGCCCCAGGTCGGGGCGGGTGCGGGCCAGCTCGTGGGCCAGCCATTCGTACGACAGGCCGTGGAAGCCATAGCGGCGCACCCCCTGCGCGCGCACGCTCTCGGGCAGCGCAAAGGTCTGGAACAGCGGGTCCATGCGCGCATGGAAGGCGGTGTCGAAGCAGGCGATGTCCAGCGCATGGCTGGCAAGGCGCTCTGACGCTGCAATGCCGGCCAGGTTGTGCGGCTGGTGCAGGGGCGCCAGCGGGGCCAGGGCCTGGAGGCGGGCCACGATGTCCGGGGTAACGACCACAGGCGTGCGGAAGTCAGCACCGCCATGCACCACCCGGTGCACCACGGCCGCCAGGTGCCAGCCGTCGTCGTGCTGGTCGATCAGCGCGATCACGGCCGCCATGGCGGTGTCGTGGTCGGCCGCAGGCAAGGGCGTGCGCAGCGGGGCCTCGGCCCCAGCCAGGGTGGCCGACAGTTGCGCGCTGGTGCCGATGCCCGTCACCTTGCCCGCCATCAGCACGGCGAGGGATTCGCGCTCGAACACCTGGAACTTGATGCTGGACGAGCCGACGTTCAGCACCAGCAGCACGGGGGTGTTCTGCTTCATTTGATCAGCCCCTTGCTGCGGGCATGGGCCAGCAGCAGCGCCACGGCGCAGGACAGCAGGCGTGCCCGCTGGCTGTCGGCCCGGCTGGTCAGGATGATGGGTACGCGCGCGCCCAGCACGATGCCGGCGGCCTCGGCACCACTCAGAAAAATGAGCTGCTTGGCCAGCATGTTGCCCGCCTCGATATTGGGCACCAGCAGGATGTCGGCGTTGCCCGCGACCTCCGAGACGATGCCCTTGGTGCGGGCCGCCTCCGCGCTGATGGCATTGTCGAAGGCCAGCGGGCCATCGATCAGGCAGCCCGTGATCTGGCCCCGGTCGGCCATCTTGCACAGGGCGGCGGCATCGAGCGTGGCGATCATCTTCGGGCTGACGGTCTCTACCGCCGCCAGCACCGCCACCTTGGGCAGCACGTCGGCGCCGAACAGCGCATGCCAGAGATCGACGGCGTTCTGCACGATGTCGACCTTGGTGGCCAGGTCGGGCGCGATGTTCACCGCCGCGTCGGTGATGATGAAGGCCTTGGAGTAGCTCTCCTGGTCGATCAGAAAGGCGTGCGAAATGCGCCGCTCGGTGCGCAAGCCGGCGTCGCTCTTCACCACGGCGGCCATCAGCTCGTCGGAGTGCAGCGAGCCTTTCATCAGCGCATCGACCTCGCGGGCGGCGGCCAGGGCCACGGCCTTCGCAGCCGCGTCGTGGCTGTGCTCGGCATCGATCACCTGCCAGGCCGAGATGTCCACGCCCGCCGCTTTGGCCGCCTCGCGGGTGCGCGCGGCGGGCCCCACCAGCACGGGGGTGATCAGCCCGGCCTCGTGGGCCTCGCGCGCTGCCTGCAGCACATTGGCGCTGACCGCGTGGACGATTGCCGTGCGCGCTGGCGCCAGCGCGCGGCAACGGGTCAGCAGGGTGTCGGCATCAAAGCTGTTCATCGGGGGATCACCAGGGTTGGTTGGAAAACAAACAGGACGCCGGACCGGGTCATATATTGGTGCTCATACGAATTTGCATTCAATCGGATAACTAGGCGGGGAGCCGCAGACAGTGCTGTAGCACGGCAAGGCTCCCCAACGACGTTAGCCGGTTGAAGGCAAATTCGTCAGAGCTTCTTGACCAGCACCTGGCTGCGCCGGTCCCAGTTGTACTTGCGCTTGCGCGCCTCGGGCAGCCAGTCGGGGTCGGCGGGCTGAAAGCCGCGCTTGATGAACCAGTGCATGGTGCGCGTGGTCAGCACGAAAATGCTGTCCAGGCCCGCAGCGCGGGCGCGCTGCTCGATGCGCTTGAGCAGCTTTTCGCCATCACCCGTGCCCTGGCTTTGCGGTGACACGGTGACGGCGGCCATCTCGGCCGTCTTCGCCTCGGGGTAGGGGTAGAGCGCCGCGCAGCCGAAGATCACGCCATCGTGGTCGATGATGGTGTAGGCGGAGATGTCGCGCTCGATCTCGGTGCGGTCGCGCTTGACCAGGGTGCCGTCCTTCTCGAACGGCTCGATCAGCTGCAGGATACCGCCCACGTCGTCGATGGTGGCCTCGCGCAGCTCTTCGAGCTTTTCGTCGATCACCATGGTGCCGATGCCGTCGTGCACGTACACCTCCAGCAGCAGCGAGCCATCCACCGCAAACGGCAGAATGTGGCTGCGCTCCACGCCGGCCTTGCAGGCCTTCACGCAGTGCTGCAGGTAAAAGCCGGTGTCGGTGGGCTGCTGCGCGGTGGGCAGCGTGGCCAGCAGGGCCTGGGCTGCGGCCAGCGGCAGCTCGGTGTCGATGGGGTTGTCATCGCCCTCGGGCTCGCCGGGCAGCATGCGGATGCCGGGCACCTCGGTCAAAAAGATCAGCTTGTCGGCGCGCAGCTCGATGGCCACGCTGGTGGCGACTTCTTCCATGCTCAGGTTGAAGGCCTCGCCGGTGGGCGAGAAGCCGAACGGCGATAGCAGCACCAGCGCGCCCATGTCCAGCGTGCGCTGTATGCCGGCCACATCCACCTTGCGCACCAGGCCCGAGTGCTGAAAGTCCACCCCGTCCATGATGCCCACGGGCCGTGCCGTGAGGAAGTTGCCCGAGATCACGCGCACCGTGGCGCCGGCCATGGGCGTGTTGGGCAGGCCCTGGCTGAAGGCAGCCTCGATCTCGTAGCGCAGTTGGCCGGCGGCCTCCTGCGCGCAGTCGAGCGCCACCGAGTCGGTGATGCGGATGCCGTGCGAGTATTTGGCCTCATGCCCCTTGGCCGCCAACTGCTCGTTGACCTGCGGGCGAAAGCCGTGCACCAGCACGATCTTCACACCCATGGCCTGGATCAGCGCCAGATCCTGCGCAATGCTGTGCAGCTTGCCGGCCGCGATGCCTTCACCCGTCAGCCCGATCACGAAGGTCTGGTTGCGAAACTTGTGGATGTAGGGTGCTACCGAGCGGAACCAGGGGACGAAGGTAAAATTGAAAACGGCGGACATGGGCAGCGAGGGGTGGGGCGACCGAACAATAAGAATGCGTTGGCAGGCCGGCATCATAAGGGCGTACCCCGCCCCACGCTGCAGGCCGGATCACACGGCCTGGCGGAACGCGCCCAGTTTGGCCGCAAACGGCTCCAGCACCAGCCCTTCGTCCGGCAGGCCGCCCTGCACCGGGGCTGCCAGCGCAATGCCGCAGTCCTTGAGCAAAGCGACCATCTCCACCGGGGCGATGGTGCCCTGGTGCAGCAGCGCGTCCACCGTGCGGCCCAGGGCCTCGCGGTGGGTCTGCAGCAGTTCCTGGGCGCGCCGGTACTGCTGCTGCATCAGCGCCTCGATGGCCTCGTTGGTTGGGGCCACGTCGGTGTTGACGTGGTTGTCCATCTCCACCGTCACGTCGGTGCGGGCCAGGCGGGCGCCAAAGCCGTGGTGGCGGATGTAGCGCGCGGCCTCGGTCGTCACCTGCTTGTAGTCCTGCTCGGCACCGGTGGTGCAGGCCATTTCGCCGAACACCAGCTCCTCGGCCACGCGGCCGGCCAGGCCCACGCACATCATGTCCAGCGCGTTCTGCCGGGTGGTGGCTTTCAGGCTGGAAAAGCTGTTGTACCCGCCCTCGAACGAGGCGATGTTGATCTTCACCTCCTGCGGGGCATGGCCGAACAGCACGCAGTACGCCAGGCCGTGGCCGGCCTCGTGCACCGCCAGCAAAGCGCGAAAGTCGGCGTTGGCGCGCTGCTTGAGGCGGTTCAATTCCAGCACCACCGGGAAGGTGGCTTCTGCCGGCCCCTGCGGACCCTGGCCCTGCACCAGCAAATGCCGCTTGCCAGGCGCGAGCGTGATGGGGAACTCCTGCCCCAGCGGCAATTGCTCCTGCATGACCCACAGCGCGGCGTTGACCAGGTTGGCGCTGAGAATGGCGTGCACTGACGAGAACAGCGGCCGCGTGCCCTGCGCTGGAAAGACGGCATTGGCATACAGCTCATCGAGCACGTCCTGCCCGATGGCAAAGCGCACGCCGCACTGCGCAGCGATGTCGTCCACATAGCGCGTGCACAGGTTGCGGATGAGCTGCTCGTAGGTCGCCTTGCTGAACGAGGGGTAGATCACATGCTCGTTGCCCAGGCGCGCGATCTGCTCGGGCTTGAAGCGTTCGCCCAGCGCCTTCTTCACGTCGATCAGCGAGAGCTTGCGCGTGAGGCGGTGGAAGATGTCGGCGTCGGTATCGCAGTCCTCCACGCGCTGGGCGGTCTCGTGGTACATCTCGTCGAGGTTGCCGCAGACGAAGACCAGCAGCTTGCTGTAGTCGGTCTCCCATGCGTGGTGCGACTGCTGAAAGCGCGTGAACAGCGCCTGCACCTTGGCGGGCGGCCACTGCATGATCTCGGCCAGCGGCTCTTGCAGCTTGAGCATGCGCTTGAGCTCCTGCCCGTCCCAGGCGTCGAGCTGGAAGCGGTAGGGGGCCTTGCCCGCGCGCGCGTCGTCGTCGGTTTCGGCGCGCTCGGCCTCGTAGTGGGCGTCGGCCAGCTTGCGCTCGATGTTGGACAGCGCGCTCAGCGCAGGCGGCAGGCGCCCGTCGGAGAGCAGCGTCCACACGTCCTGGTAGCGCTCGACCTTCACGTCCTCGCCCTTGCGGTCCATGGTGCGAAAGCGCTGGAATTCGTCGAGCACCAGCACGCCCGGCGCGCCTTCGTGGATGCCCGAGTCGCCCAGCATGCCCGAGATGGTGGAGCTGCGGTAGCTGGCGCCGTGGCTGAAGCCGTCCATCTGCACTTCCACGAAGCGGTCGTAAAAGCCCAGCAGCTGCGCCAGGCGCCGCGTGAGCTGCGTCTTGCCGGTGCCGGTCAGGCCCCACAGGCAGACGATGACCGGGCGGCTGATGAGCTGGGGCAGCACGTACCAGGCGCGCACGGCATCGATCACTCGGTCGATCACGTCGTCGATGCCGAAGAGCTCGGCCTTGAGCTGCGCGGCCGCCTGGGCCAGCGCCTGCTGGCGCACGGCCAGCTCGGCCGCCGTCAAGGCGCCCGCAGGGGCAGGGCCCCCATGCGCATGCACGGGGGCCGGCGCTGCCTGCGCTGCGGTGGTGGGCAACCCGCCCGCGGCCAGTGCCGCGGTGGGGTGCAGGGGGTGCCGCAGGTGCGGCGGCACGTCGTTGGTGAATGGATTCATATCGTCAATCAATCAATCGTTCTGTAGCTTGCCTTGGATCGCCTTGCGCAGGGCGACGTTGTCCGCGCGGCGCTGGGCCCCGCGGCTGCGTATGTGCTTGCCTGCCGCGCTGGACAGGCTGCGCCGGGCCAGCGCGGTGGCCACAGGGTTTCTGGGCGGGCCCGAGGGTTCGAGCTTCAGCACCAGGGGCTGCTTCATGCGGCGCAGCTTTTTGATTTCACCCTGGGCGTAGGCGCGGGACAATTTTTGGGCACTCATGTGCACTCCACAAACAAAAAACCCCGGCAAGGTAGCCAGGGCTTGTGGAGCGCTGCACTGGGTGCAAGGTGCGCTTGTTTGCCGTGGCTGGACTCGTGAATGCACAGTCCAGCCGGGGCGGTGGACTGTGGTCAGGCAGGAGCGAACAAGGGAACAAACATGGCGGTGACCTCCAGGGCTTTCAGCGGTGGCCGACATGGCCAAGCGTTGCGGAAAGAAGGCGCCATTGTGGCGAGCCGCGCAGCGTGTGGCAAGCCGGGGGCGTTGCAAAAACGCTGACTGTCGCGTGAAAGGAACAGTGACCGCGTGCGCCGATCAATCGCCCTGGCGATAGACCCAGCCCGCTGCGTGCAGCCACTCCTGCTGGTCCTGCGTCCGTACGACCAGTTCGACCAGGTCGCGGCCTTCGTGCAGCGGCACCTGCACCGCCATGCCGGCGCGGTCTGCCGACAGGGGGAGCAAGAGCTGGCGGTCATCCCAGAACAGGTAGCCGCGCAGCTCGGGCAACTCCCTCAGGGTGGCAGTGGCCATGCTGCCGGCTGCCAGCAGGATCGATTCCGGCGCTTCGTTGGCCTGGATCCAGGTGGTGTCCAGGCGGTCGGCCCAGGCGGCGGGCAGCGGGGCGCTTGCGCGGGGCATCTGCTGTGCCATCGGCGTGGTGACCCAGTAGTGCCCGGCGCGGGCCGGCTCGCGCGACAGCAGGTAGCGCCGGCCATCGGCCTGCTCCCAGCGGTAGTGCGTGCCGGGCTTGGCATCCGCCCACCACCAGCCATCGCTGCGCAGGCGCAGGCCGTCGCACAGCGGTTCCCAATCCTTGAGCGCCGCGGACCACACCGAGATATCGACCTGCTGGCTGTCGGGCGAAACCACCTTCAACGGCTTGGACGCACGTCCATAGATGCCGAGCACGGCATCGACCTCGGTGGCGGACGACGTGGCGACCGAAGGCGCGGTGGCGCTCACCTTGCCGGGCAGGGCCAGCAGGTGGCCGGTCTCCTGCAAGGCCCGCAGCAGGATGCCTTCGGCGATGGGGCCGGGGCGAAAGCCCGGGGCGTTGCCCGTGAGCAGCAAGGCCATGCCGGCCTGGGGCAGCACATAGAAGTCGCTGGCGCAGAACACCGTGCTGCCGCTCTTTTGCCAGGCCCGCACGCCGGCGGCGTCCAGGCCCGGCTGCTGCGTGCTGTCCCAGCCCAGGCCCCAGTGCCAGTCGGGGGCCAGGTCGATGCGCAGGCCCTGGTTCTGGTCGCGGCCCATCTCCAGCACGCCGGCCTTCGAGACCACGCGCTGGCCATCCTGCTCGCCGCCCTGTATCAGCAGGGCGGCAAGCCGCATCATGTCGCCGGGCGTGGTGCACAGCCCGCTCGTAGCGTAGCCCATCACGAACTCCTGCCCTTGCCGGGCCTGGCCGATGTAGCCCGGCGCGAAGCTGCCCTCGGGCAGGGGCCGCAGCGTGAAGCCCGAGCGGCCCATGCTGAGCGGCGTGAGGATGGCCGACTGCACGAACGCGGGGTAGCTCTGGCCCGTGACGGCCTGCACGATGCGCTCGATCAACGTGAAGCCATCATTGCAGTAGACCGCCATGGCCCCAGGGGCGTGTTTGAGGTGCATGTCGGCCAGCGCGGCCTCCACCCCGGCCGCATACCCTGGAATCGGGGCAAACGCGAACATGTTGTGCAGGTAGGTGCCGGGCAGGCCCGAGGCATGGCTGAGCAAATGCCGCACGGTGATGTCTCGGTAGCCGGACGACAGCATGCTGAACTGCGGCAGGTAGCGCACCACCGGGGCATCGAGCTGCACCAGTTGGCGGTCTGCGAGGATCATGACGGCCAGCGCCGCGACCACCTTGCTGACCGAGCCCACGTTGAACCGGGTTTCCGGCGTGGCGGGGGCGGCCGGGGTGGCTGGGTTGGCAGAGGTATCGCGCAGCACCCCAAAGGCCTCCTGCCAGACGATGCGGTCACCGTACATCACCGCAATCGAGGCGGCCCGTGTGTCACTGGCCTGCATGGCCTGGCGGATCTGGCGGCGGCCCCAGGCCATGGTGGCATCCAGGTTGGGCGCGGGGGCGCCGCTGCCACCGCAGCCGGGCAGCCAGGGGGCCAGTGCCGCGGTGCCGGTCCATGCCAGCCAGTCGCGGCGCGATGGGGTGGGGATGCGTTCGTCCAGGGGAGGCTTGGAAGCAGATGTCTGCGGGGGCATTCGGGATATTCTGGGGTGCGCGCAGCGTGACGACATTGCCGGTGGGTGATGGGGTGATTACATCCTGAAAATCACCCGGTCCAGCAGTCGTTTCGCACCGAAAAGCTTACCCGATGGGGCGGCAGCGTGCCCCCTGGCCGCTCGCGCATGGCCGGTGTTGCACAAGGCCAACGCCTGCCTCGGATAATGCGGGCTTCATGACCGACTCCACGCTTCCCCTTTCCAAGCCCGCCCAGCCCGCCCAGCCCGTCGCGCCTGCCAGGCCCCCCGCCAAGCTGCACATCGAGTTCCCCGAATCCCTGCCCGTCTCGGGCAAGCGCGAGGAGATCATGGCGGCCATCCGCCAGCACCAGGTCGTCATCGTCTGCGGCGAAACCGGCTCGGGCAAGACCACGCAGCTGCCCAAGATCGCGCTGGCCCTGGGCCGGGGCAAGTGCAATGCGCCGGCAGGGCACAAGGGCCAGATGATCGGCCACACCCAGCCGCGCCGCATTGCGGCCAGCAGCGTGGCCAAGCGCATCGCCGAAGAGCTCAAGACGCCGCTGGGCGACGTGGTGGGCTTCAAGGTGCGCTTTCAGGACCGGCTCTCGCGCGATGCCTCGGTCAAGCTCATGACGGACGGCATTTTGCTGGCCGAGACGCAGACCGACCCGCTGCTCAAGGCCTACGACACCATCATCATCGACGAAGCGCACGAGCGCAGCCTGAACATCGACTTCCTGCTGGGCTACATCCGCCAGATCCTGCCGCGCCGGCCGGATCTCAAGGTGGTGGTGACCTCGGCCACCATCGATGCGGACCGGTTTGCCAAGCACTTCGAGTCGGCCAAGGGGCCTGCGCCCATCATCTATGTGTCGGGACGCACCTTTCCGGTAGAGCAGCGCTGGCGGCCCTTCGAGGACACGCGCGACTACGGCCTCAACGAAGCCATCGCCGATGGCGTGGACGAACTCTGGCAGGGCAATGCGGCCGGTGACATCCTGATCTTTCTGCCGGGCGAGCGCGAGATCCGCGAGGCCGCCGACCACCTGCGCAAGCACCTGGCCCACCAGCCGGTGATGCGCAACGCCGAGGTGCTGCCCTTGTTCGCCCGCCTGTCGCAGGCCGAGCAGGACCGCATTTTCGACGGCCACACCGGCCGCCGCCTGGTGCTGGCCACCAATGTGGCCGAAACTTCGCTCACGGTGCCCGGCATCCGCTACGTGATCGATGCGGGCACGGCCCGCGTCAAGCGCTATAGCTTTCGCAGCAAGGTGGAGCAACTGCTGGTCGAGCCCATCAGCCAGGCAGCGGCCAACCAGCGCGCGGGCCGCTGCGGCCGGGTGGCCAACGGCATCTGCATACGCCTGTACGACGAGGCGGACTTCAACGCCCGCCCGCGCTTCACCGACCCGGAAATCCTGCGCAGCTCGCTGGCGGGCGTGATCCTGCGCATGAAGTCGCTGCACCTGGGTGACGTGGTGCAGTTCCCCTTCATCGAGGCGCCTTCGGGCCGCGCGATTGCCGACGGCTACCAACTGCTGGGCGAGCTGGGCGCGGTGGACGAGGCCAATGAGCTCACGCCCATGGGCGTGGAGCTGTCGCGCCTGCCGCTCGACCCGCGCGTGGGCCGCATGATTCTGGAGGCACGCGACCGCAAGGCGCTGGACGAGGTGCTGGTGATTGCCAGCGCCCTGAGCGTGCAGGATGTGCGCGACCGCCCCCTGGAGGCGCAGCAGCAGGCCGACCAGGCCCACGCCAAGTTCGACGACGAAAAGAGCGAGTTCAGCGGCTACCTCAAGCTGTGGAAGTGGATCAACGAGGCCCGGGGCGGGGCGCCCACGCTGCCATCGGCCCGCGCGCAAAAGGCCATGGCCAACCAGCGCGCGCCCTCGCAGGCCTTTTTGCCTGTAGCGCAGCGCATGGTGGCCGCTGCAGCGCCAGCGCCCGCCGTGGCCAGTGCCGACGCGCATGCGCCCACGCACAAGCTGAGCAACCGCCAGTACGAGCAGCTGCTGCGCCAGAACTTCATCAGCATCCGCCGCTTGCGCGAGTGGCGCGACATCCATACCCAGTTGCTCACCGTGGTGGCCGAGCACAAGTGGGCCATCAACAGCCATCCCGCCAGCTACGAGCAACTGCACCTGTCGATGCTGGCGGGCCTGCTGGGCAACATCGGCGCGCGCAGCGAAGAGGAAGACTGGTACCTGGGCGCGCGCGGCATCAAGTTCTACAAGCACCCCGGCGCCCACCTGGCCAAGAAGCCTGGCCGCTGGATCGTGGCGGCCGAACTGGTGGAGACCACGCGCCTGTTCGGCCGGGGCATTGCCGCCATCGAGCCGCAGTGGCTCGAAGAGGTGGGCAGCCACCTGCTCAAGAAGCAACTGCTCGACCCGCACTGGGAGAAGAAGTCGGCCGAGGTCACGGCGCTGGAACGCGCCACGCTCTACGGCCTGGTGGTCTACAACGGCCGGCGCATCAACTTCGGCAAGATCGACCCGCATGCGGCGCGCGAGATCTTCATCCGCGAAGCGCTGGTGGGCGGCAACTGGGAGAGCAAGCTGCCCTTCCTGGCCGCCAACCAGAAGCTTATCGCCAAAGTGGAGGAGCTGGAACACAAGTCGCGCCGCCAGGACGTGCTGGTGGACGACGAGCTGATCTACGCCTTCTACGACCAGCAACTGCCGCCCGACGTGTGCAGCGGCCATGGCTTCGAGGCCTGGTACCGCGAGGCCTCGCGCCAGCAGCCCGAGTTGCTCAAGCTCACGCGCGAAGAGCTCATGCGCCACGAGGCCGCGGGCATCACCAGCAACGCCTTTCCCAAGACCGTGCGCCTGGGTGGGGTGGATTGCGCGGCCACCTACCTGCACGAGCCCGGCGACGCGCGCGACGGCATCACCGTGACCATACCGCTGTTCGTGCTCAACCAGGTGAACGATGAGCGCTGTGAATGGCTGGTGCCCGGCATGCTCAAGGACAAGATCCAGGCCCTGCTCAAGAGCCTGCACCAGCGCCCGCGCAGCCGCTTTGTGCCGCTGCCCGAGAATGCCACCCGCCTGGCCGCGCTGCTGGGCGCGCCCGAACGCTTCGGCACGGGCAGCCTGACCGACGTGCTGCTCAAGCAGGTGCGCGACGAGACCTCGCTCGACGTGAAGCGCGCCGACTTCAAGCTCGACATGCTCAGCCCGCACCTGTTCATGAACTTCCGCGTGGTGGACGAGCATGGCCGCCAGCTCGGCCATGGGCGCAACCTGGGCGCCTTGAAGGCCGAATGGGGCGCCAAGGCGCGCGGCGCCTTCCAGGCGCTGGCGGGGCTCAAGCTGGCCGCAGGCGTGCCGCCGCAGCCAGAAGTACCGGCGCCTGCAGCCAAAGGCGGGTCTGCTGCGGCCCCGGCATCGGGCAAGGGGCAATCCCCGGCGCTGGCACAGCCGACAGCCAAGCCTGCTGCACCTGCAGGCCAGCGCTACACGGCGTGGACCTTTGGCGAGCTGCCCGAGCTGATGGAGATCCGCAAGGCCGGGCAGACGTTGATCGGCTTTCCGGCCCTGATCGACGGCGGCGATGCGGTGACCATCGAGGTCTTCGACGAGCCCGAGGTGGCTGCCGCCAAGCACCGTGCCGGCCTGCGCCGCCTGTTCGCGCTGCAGATCAAGGACGCGCTCAAGTACCTCGAAAAGAACATCCCCGACCTGCAGAAGATGGCCGTGGCCTACATGCAGGTGGGCCGCAACGCCGACGGCACCGGCGGCGGCACGCAGGAGGAGCTGCGCGCCCAGATCATCGACGTGGCGCTGGACCGCGCCTTCCTGCTCGACCCGCTGCCCACCGACGAGTACGCCTTCAAGCGCCGGCTGGAGGAGGGCAGGGGCCGCCTGACCCTGATCGCCAATGAGGTGGCGCGCCTGGCGGGCACCATCCTCATCGAGTTTGCTGCGGCCGCGCGCAAGATCAAGGACACCAAGAACGCCCCCGAGGCCACGCAGGACGCCCAGCAGCAACTGGCCCGCCTGATGCCCAAGAACTTCATCGCCATCGCGCCCTGGACGCAACTGGCCCACTACGCGCGCTACCTCAAGGCCATCACCCTGCGCCTGGACAAATACCGCGCCGACCCCGCGCGCGACGCCGCCAAGCTGGCCGAGGTACGCCCGCAGGAGCAGCGCTACTGGCGCCTGGTGGCCGAACGCAAGGGCCAGGTAGACAGCCGCATGCAGGAGCTGCGCTGGCTGCTGGAAGAGCTGCGCGTGAGCTTCTTCGCACAGGAGCTGCGCACGCCGCAGCCGGTGAGCGTCAAGCGGCTGGAGAAGCTGTGGGCGCAGGTGAACAGTTGACCTGTCCTTGCAGGCGCGCGCAGGTTTTCATCGCCGGGCCTCGCTGCCACCACTCAGATCGAGAGCCCATTGCCGACGCGCGGGCTCGCTGAATCTGTCTTTTCTGCCGGGGCGGAGTGCCCACAATGGCCTGTCTCGTCGCGTGGCACCCGGCCCTGGCGCGCCCGGATCTGGAAGTCTGATCAGGGCGCTGCACGTCTTTGCGGGCATAGGTGGGCCGCAGATTGCGCAGGGACTGGCAAAAATGGGTTAGGCTGATTCGCTCCATTGCGCAAGCGCCCACTCTTTCAAAAGGAGACTCCATGGACATCAAGGCCATCGCTGTCGACACGGGGGGAACTGTGCTGGACTGGCACAGCGGTGTTCGCGTTGCATTCCGCCGGACAGGCGGTGCGCACCGCCTGCAAAGAGACTGGCATTCCATCACCAACGACTACCGGCGCCGGGCCATGAAACGCATCGTGGGGCAGGTGGGGCCGAAATTCAACATCGACGACGTGCACCGCTCGTGCCTGTCGCAGGTCGTCGCCGACCATGGCCTGCAGGCGTTCAGTGAACAGGAGCGCGGGCAGCTCGCCGATAGCTGGCACCGCCTGCATGCATGGCCTGATTTTGCAGACGCACTGGCACGCATGCGCACCCGCTTTCCCGTGGTCTCGTTCTCCATGCTCCCTGTTGCCTTGCTGGTTGCTGTCTCCCGTCGCAACGACATCGCCTGGGATGCCGTGATCTCGTGCGAGATGATCGGTGCATACAAGCCCAACCCAGAGGCCTACCTGCAAGCGGCCGAATGGATGAACCTGCTGCCTGCCGATATTCTGATGGTGGCCTGTCACAACTTCGACTTGAACGCTGCCCGCGCCTGCGGCTTCAAAACCGCTTTTGCCCGACGCCCCGATGAATGGGGGCCTGAGGGTCCTCCCGATCCAACGGCGCATCCCGACTGCGACATCGTGGTCGACGAATTCACTGCGCTTGCGCAGGCCCTGGTTCCCTGGCGTGCCTGTCTGGCGCCGTTTCGGACCGTGATTGCCACCTTCACGAGAGTACTTATGCCCATTTCAGACCCTTTGCGATGTGGATTCCGCGCGGCATCCGGCGCTCACAATCCATGAAGGCGCGCTTTCGCCAATTTCTGAGTGCGCTCGGTGACTCCTTCTGGCTGCTGCCCGCAGCGCTGGTGGTGCTCGGGATTCTGCTGGCGTTCGGGCTGCTGCGCCTGGACCGGAGCGACCTTCTGCCAGCATGGCTCATCGGCAGCACCTGGATCTACAACGGCGGGGGAACCGGTGCGAGAACGCTGCTGGGCGTCATTGCCTCATCCGCCATTGGCGTTGCCGGGACCGTCTTTTCCATCACCATCGCTGCGCTTTCGCTGGCAGCGGGGCAAATGGGGCCGCGCCTGCTACACAACTTCACCCGTGACCGCGGCGTTCAGATCACGCTAGGTGCATTCCTGGGCACATTTTCCTATGCGCTGATGGTTCTGCGCAGTGTTCGCACCCAGGAAGAAGGTCCCTTCACGCCCCACCTGGCATTGACGTTCGGCATTGTCCTGGCCTTGGCCTGCGTCGGCACACTCGTCTACTTTGTTGCGCACATGGCTGGCCGCATCAATGTCGACACCGTGGTGAACCTGGTCAGCGAAGATGTGCGCTCGGCAGTGCAGGGTGTGCTGGCCGATGAGCCGCCAGCGCAGGTTCCATCTGGCGACTTCTGGGCACAGGCGACGCCGGTGGTGGATGCCCGGCAGGGCTATCTGCAGCAACTCGATGAAACCAAACTCGCCGACTGGGCCTCGCAGCATGGCACTGCCATCAGGTTGCTCGTGCGGCCAGGGGACTACGTTTTTCCGGGCGCACCGATTGCCCTGATGACGGTCCATGTTCCGGGCGCCGAAGCCGCCATACGCGATGCCACGGCCCTGGGCAACACCCGCAGTGGAGGCAATGCAGAGTATGCGATCCGACAACTGGTCGAGGTGGCGGTGAGGGCCCTTTCACCGGGCATCAATGACCCCAATACCGCCATGAGTGTGCTGGATCGCCTGGGAGCTGCGCTGTGCGATATCGCCGGGCACCATTTGCCCAGCGGGGTGTCTACGCGCGGCGACAGCGTGGTGTTGGTGGTGCCGGATATCGGATATGCCGGCCTGGTGAATGTGATGTTTCACATGATCCGGCAAAGCGCGGCCGCCAATGCGGCCGTGCTGATCAAGCTCCTGGACGTATTGACTGCGGTGGTCGTCTGCGAATCTGCCACTGATCGCAAGGAGTCGCTGGCCCACCACGCCGAGTTGGTGTGGGCGGACGCGCGGCGCCAGTTGGGCAACCGATCCGATCGTCAGGACGTGCACCGCCGCTATCGCAGTTTTCGAAGTGCTGCGGCCTCCGGTGTACTCGGTGCCGTCGGCGTGAAAACGGAACACTCGGAGATACGGATTTAAAACATGCTTGATATTGCCGCGATCTGCCTCGTCATCACTGCGCTCCTCGCGTACCTCAACCACCGCCTGACCCGGCTTCCCACCACCATTGGTGTGATGGCGATTGCGCTGGCACTTTCCCTGGCCATGGTGGGGCTTGACGCAGCCGGGTTGGACCATGGCCTGCGCCGGTACGAAGAGTCGTTCATCCGGTCCATCGATTTTTCCGACGTACTCATGCAGGGCATGCTGTCGTTTCTGCTGTTCGCAGGCGCGCTGCACGTGGACCTCGGCGCCTTGAAGAAATTCCGCTGGCAGGTGGCGGCGCTTGCGCTGGTGGGAACGGTCGTGTCCACCGTCGTTGTGGGAGGGTTGATGTGGCTGGCTCTGCCGCACATCGGTCTTCCTTTGCCCTTGCTGTATTGCCTTCTGTTTGGCGCCCTGATCTCGCCAACCGATCCCATCGCGGTCATGGGCATTCTCAAGTCCGCTGGCGCACCCAAGGAGCTTGAACTGGTCATCGCAGGGGAATCTCTGTTCAACGATGGCGTCGGCGTGGTCGTCTTTGCACTGTTGCTGGGTGTACTGTCCAGCGGAGAGACGCCAACGTTTGCAGCCGCCGGCACGTTGCTGCTGCGCGAGGCGGGGTGGGCATTGCCTTTGGCCTGGTGCTGGGCTACGTGGTCTTTCGCATGCTCAAGAGCATCGACCAGTACCAGGTCGAGGTGCTGCTGACCTTGGCGGCGGTCATGGGCGGGTACGCGTTTGCCAGCCACCTGCATGTATCGGGGCCGCTGGCCATGGTGGTGTGCGGACTGATCATCGGCAACGGTGGACGGGCGCGGGCAATGTCTGATAGCACGCGGCGCTACATCGACATGTTCTGGGAGCTTGTGGACGAGATCCTGAATGCAGTGCTCTTCGTGCTGATCGGGCTTGAGGTGATTCTTATCGCTTTTTCGGCACCATTGGTGTTTGGCGGCATGTTGGCCATTGGGATCACCCTTTGCGCCCGGTGGCTCACCGTAGGCCTGCCTGTCGCCCTCGGGCGCGGGTGGTTCGCGCTTCCTCCAGGTGCGGCCCATGTCATGACCTGGGGCGGGCTGCGCGGCGGCATTTCTGTCGCGCTGGCACTTTCCCTGCCGGGTGGTGCGCAGCGTGAGATCGTGCTGGCACTGACTTATTGCGTGGTGGTCTTTTCCATTCTGGTGCAGGGCTTGACGATTGGCCGGGTCACCCAGAAGGCTGTCGGAACGCCTGCGGTCACCCGCTTGCCATAGCAACGACCGGTCAGGCCCGCGCGCACGGCCACGGGCAGCACTGCCGCATGCTGCCCAGGCGATGCCGTCTGAAGGGATGGGCGCAGGAGGATGCGGCCGCATTCCTCCTTGCGCAGCGGACGGTGGGCGGCCCCGACTTCTCCGCTATGGGGTACATTTAACATTCCATCCAGATGGTTTGTTTTAATGACCGAAGCCCACCGACGCCAGAAGCACCCCGAACTGGTGCGCAGCCAGTTGCTGGCCGTGGTGCGTACGCTGCTGGTCGAGCAGGGGCCCCATGCGGTCACGCTCGATGCCGTGTCGGCCCGTGCCGGCGTGACCAAGGGTGGGCTGCAGCACCACTTTCGCAGCAAGCAGGCACTGCTCGATGCGCTGAGCGACCAGTTGTTCGAGGAATTCCAGCAGGGCTACGCCCAGGCACTGGCCCAGGAAGAGGACGGCCGGCCGGGCCGGCATGCCCGCGCCTATGTCCGCACGGCGTTCGACGAGGGCACCGATTGCAACCGGGTGGAGGCCCAGCGCGCCATCGGCCTGCTGGCGCTGACCTTGCCGCACTGTCGGGAGCAGTGGAGCGCCACGATGCAGGCCGCCCTCGCTGAGGATGGCGATGACACGCAGGTGGCCGACCGCCTGCTGGCCTGCCGCATGGCGGCCGACGGCTACTGGTTCAGCCAGATGCTCGACGTGTACCCGATGGACGAAGCGCGCAAGGCCCGCATCCTGAAAACCCTGCTCGATCTGTGCAACTGATTTCAAAAAGCGAGTACCCATGAATCTCACCACTGCCTACCTGTTGCTGGGCATTGCCATCGTCTCCGAAGTGATCGGCACCTCGGCGCTCAAGGCCTCCGAGGGCTTCACCCGCCTGGGGCCCAGCGCCATCACGGTGGTCACCTACAGCCTGTCTTTCTACCTGCTGTCGCTCACGCTCAAGACCCTGCCTGTCGGCATTGCCTATGCGATCTGGTCGGGCGTGGGCATCGTGCTGATCTCGGCCGTGGGCTGGGTGGTCTACGGGCAGAAACTCGACCTGCCGGCGGTGGTCGGCCTGGGCATGATCATTGCCGGGGTGCTGGTCGTGAACCTCTTTTCCAAGAGCGTGGGCCACTGAGCCCGCTCTTTCTTTCCTGATTTATGGTGATGCCATGACCGCTTCGTTAGCCTGCTCCTCCTCCGCTGCCACCTCGCCTGCGGTCGTGCCCATCATGGGCCAGGCCCTGGCGCGGGCCGACGTGTTGGCCCTGTTGGAGCGCGGTGCCGGCCCACTGCACTTCGAGCAATGCGACTTCGAAAGGGCAGACCTGTCGCGGCTGGAGCTGCGCGGGGTGCAGTTCACCGAGTGCGTGCTGGCCGAGGCGTCTTTTGAAAAGTCGAACCTCACCGACAGCCGCTGGCTGGGCTGCCGCGCCGGGCTGGCCAACTTCCACCTGGCGGACCTGACTGATGCGCGCTGGTACCGCTGCGACCTGAACAACACCAGTTGGGCACGCAGCAAGCTGGGCTCTGCCGTGTTTGCCGAGGTCAAGCTCACCGGTGCAAGCTTTCGCGAGGCGCACACGCTGGGCCTCGCGTTTCACGATTCGCTGCTGGTGGGGGCGGACCTGCGCGGCATGTCGTTTCGCAAGCAGACCATTGGCCAGTTGGACATGAGTGACGCCGACCTGGGCGCCTGCGACTTCCGCGATGCCGTGTTCGAGGGCGGCAGCCTGCGCGATGCCAACCTCAAGAACGCCCGCTTCGACGGCGCCGACCTGCGGGCCGTGGATCTGGGCGGGCTGCGCATCGCCAATGTGGCGCAGTTCTTCAAGGGGGCCGTGATTTCGCAGGACCAGGCGGCTGCGCTGGTGAGCGAACTGGGGGTGCGGGTGATGTAGATCGCCTCGGTGAGCCTGTTCACTCAGCACTCAATTGTGCATGCGCTGAATTCAGCAACTGCCGAGCAAGCCTGTAGATTCCGGGACATTTGCTCTCGCGAGGACCTGTCACATTCAGTGTCTGGATGGAGTGTTGTCGCATCCATGTTTGGAGTCGGGTTGCGGAATCCTCAAGGGGGTGCTCACCCAGCTGAAGCACCAGGTGGGGCTTGTCCATTATTTGGGCGAAACTCCGTGTCGCCAGCGTGCCTCCAGTGAGCTCTCCCATGTTCAGGATAAGGGTGGCATCGCTGTCTTGCACGTTCAGTCGGTTGTGCTGTCGGTATCCGCCTTCAGTGAGTTCTTGGAGCTGGTACTTGAGGGGGAGACACCCGTCTTCCGCACATCGTCCGCTGGGCGCCCATCCGGCGTGCACGTATCCATGGGCAATGGCAAAGTCCAGGGCATCACGATCAACTCCGGTCTGCCCGCCGGACTGGATGGTTTGGCACAGTCTTTTTGGTGTGGCCGGTATCGGTCGAAAAGACGCAAGCTCTAAGAGTGTTCCATCGGCGAGGACTTCGCGGCGCGCCTCCAGCCGTTGGTTGGGGTCGTCAAATGGTTTGAGGTACACCACGGTGTATTGTTCCCCAACCTCCTCCTTCAGCCAGCGCGAGAGTTGCAGTCCACGGGTATGGAAGGCTATCCAGTCCCAGTCGCGGTCATCCACATCTGGCTGATAAAACTCCATGTGGTCGAAGTCCATCGCCCAGTCCGCAAACTTCTGCCACAACCCCTCGGACATCAGGAAGGAATTGTCCCAGAAGGTGGCGTCATAAAGGTTCGGGCCAATCCCGCCCCAGCTTGCAGGATCCCTGTTGATCCAGAGAAAAGCCCCGAGGGCGTACTCTGGCAGCACGGTGAGTACGGGGCGGGCATCCATCCTGGTGAGAGAAGTCATTTTCTGCCGTGCGGCTCACAAGTGACGTCGCCAACCCCGAGTGGCTGCTCAGCTCGGATCGCGGTGAATCTGATCCGGCTCGGGCGAGAACAGATCCCAGGTCGCCATGAACAGCGCCGCGATCACCGGGCCGATGACGAAGCCCGTGAGGCCAAACAAGCCCAGACCGCCCAGGGTGGAGATGAGCACCACGTAATCGGGCATCTTGGTGTCCTTGCCGACCAGGATGGGGCGCAGGACGTTGTCCACCAGGCCGATGACGCCGATGCCGTAGGCGATCAGCACCACACCTTGCCACACCGCGCCGGTGGCCAGGAAGTAGATGGCCACGGGCAGCCAGATCAGGCCGGCGCCCACGGCGGGCAGCAGCGACAGAAAGGCCATGAGCACGCCCCAGAGCACGGGGCCCTGGATGCCCAGGATCCAGAAGATCAGCCCGCCCAGGGCACCCTGCGAAGCGGCGACCACGATGTTGCCCTTGACCGTGGCGCGGATCACGGTGGTGAACTTGGTGACCAGCTGGCGCTTGTGATCGGTCTCGAGAGGGATGGCGCGGCCGATGCGGGCGCCCAGGGCGGCGCCATCGCGCAACAAAAAGAACAGCAGGTACAGCATGATGCCGAAGCCCACCA
Source organism: Acidovorax sp. LjRoot118 (assembly GCF_964253575.1). Taxonomy (NCBI): domain Bacteria; kingdom Pseudomonadati; phylum Pseudomonadota; class Betaproteobacteria; order Burkholderiales; family Comamonadaceae; genus Acidovorax; species Acidovorax sp. LjRoot118. The sequence goes on along the minus strand of NZ_CAXURB020000001.1, from coordinate 2,717,355 downwards.
GGAACTCGAGCGTGTTCTGGCCGATGTTGACCGCCTGGGTGGCGATGAACTGGCTGGCCTGCACGGCCACGGACGAAAGTCGCTCCTGGAGCTGCGCCACCGAGGTCAGGTTGAAGCGGTCCAGCAGGTTCACGGCCCACTGGGGCAGGGCAGCGATGACCTGCTGGAAGTACATGCCGAAGTTGAGCTGCCCCGTGCGCGTGCGCTCGTAGATGGCCGTGGCCTCCTGGACCAGCGAGACGGTGAGGAAGGCCACCGGCAGGATCACGATCACCAGGCACAGCCCCAGCGTGATCAACGCGGCCAGGTTGGTGCGCGGGCGCAGGCGCCGCAGCACCTTGCGGTGCAGCGGTGCGAACAGGATGGCCAGCACCATGCCCCAGAACACCGCACCGTGGAACTGCCAGAGGATGGCGCCGAAGGCCACGGTGACCAGCACCAGTAGCAGCAGGAAAGTCTTGTCTTGGAGTGTGTTGGGGCTCATTGGAACCTGTTGAGAACGTATACCCGCCCTATCGCGTGTACCCGCAATGTACGCGAGGTGCTGCGGCACCCTGCATTTCCATGGCACGCAGATACATATGGGCCGCGCTTGGAACCTGTTTACGATCTCCCAGGGGTCGCGCAGCGGCCTTGGCGGGTGGGGTGCTAGGCGCGGTGCGCAGCCAATAGCTCGGCTATTGGCAAGCGCCGCAACGCCGCAGACCGCCCGCCAAGGCCGCTGCCCGAAGGGTTGGGGCGAAATCGGGCGATTGAATGCCCCGGCTGCTTGCATGGGCATGAGCCCATGCTGCGCATCCGAAGCATCCACTCATCCCGATTGCGCTCCAACGCGATCCCCTGCGAGATCGTAAACAGGTTCTTTGGGCTTGATGCAGATCAGTGGCACAATGCAGCCCGTACCAAGGCCCTTCCCCAGCCACAGTCGCATCCGCCAACCGGTCCAGCCGTGTCGCGGAAGGTTTCTCAACCAGCTAATGCTTCCCTCAGGGAAGCGGAGGTCAGCGGAATATGAGCGATACGACATCCGTCTATCAAGCCTACCAAGGCAACACCTACCTCTTCGGCGGCAATGCGCCCTATGTCGAAGAGATGTACGAGAACTACCTCGCCAACCCCGGCAGCGTGCCTGACACCTGGCGCGAGTATTTCGACGCACTGCAGCATGTGCCTGCCGTCGATGGCTCCAATGCCAAGGACGTTCCCCACCTTCCCGTCGTCAATGCCTTCGCCGAGCGCGCAAAGCAGGGCGGCACCAAGGTCGTCGTCGCCACCGGTGCCGATTCGGAACTGGGCCGCAAGCGCACCGCCGTACAGCAGCTGATTGCCGCCTACCGCAACGTGGGCCAGCGTTGGGCCGACCTCGATCCCCTGAAGCGCACCGAGCGCCCTGCGATCCCCGAACTCGAAGCCTCGTTCTACGGCTTCAGCGACGCGGACCAGGAAACCGTCTTCAACATCAGCAACACCTTCTTCGGCAAGGAATCCCTGCCGCTGCGCGAGCTGATCAATGCCCTGCGCGAGACCTACTGCGGCTCCATCGGTGCCGAGTACATGTACGCCACCGACCAGAACCAGAAGCGCTGGTGGCAGGAAAAGCTGGAAACCATCCGCAGCAAGCCCAGCTTCAACGCCGAGAAGAAAAAGCAGATCCTCGACCGCCTGACGGCCGCCGAAGGCCTGGAGCGCTTCCTGCACACCAAGTACGTCGGCCAAAAGCGCTTCTCCCTCGAAGGGGGCGAAAGCTTCATCGCCGCAATGGACGAGCTGATCCAGTCCGCCGGCGCCAAGGGCGTGCAGGAAATCGTGATCGGCATGGCCCACCGTGGCCGCCTGAACGTGCTGGTGAACTCCATGGGCAAGATGCCTGCGGACCTGTTCGCCGAGTTCGACCACACCGCCCCCGAAGACCTGCCCTCGGGTGACGTGAAGTACCACCAGGGCTTCAGCTCCGACGTGACCACCCCTGGCGGCCCGGTCCACCTGTCGCTGGCGTTCAACCCGTCCCACCTGGAAATCGTGAATCCCGTGGTCGAAGGCTCGGTGCGTGCCCGCATGGACCGCCGCGCCGACCCGCTGGGCAAGCAGGTGCTGCCCGTGCTGGTGCACGGTGACGCAGCCTTTGCCGGCCAGGGCGTGAACCAGGAAACCCTGGCGCTGGCCCAGACCCGTGGCTACTCCACGGGTGGCACGGTGCACATCATCATCAACAACCAGATCGGCTTCACCACCTCCGATCCGCGCGACGCACGCTCGACGCTGTACTGCACCGACATCGTGAAGATGATCGAGTCGCCCGTGCTGCACGTGAACGGCGACGATCCTGAAGCCGTGGTGCTGGCCACCCAGCTCGCCCTTGAATTCCGCATGGAATTCCAGAAGGACGTGGTCGTGGACATCATCTGCTTCCGCAAGCTGGGCCACAACGAGCAGGATACCCCCGCGCTGACCCAGCCGCTGATGTACAAGAAGATCGGCCAGCACCCCGGCACGCGCAAGCTGTATGCCGACAAGCTGGCGGCCCAGGGCATGGGCGAGACGCTGGGCGACGACATGGCCAAGGCCTACCGCGCCGCCATGGATGCGGGCAAGCACACGGTCGATCCGGTGCTGACCAACTTCAAGAGCAAGTACGCCGTGGACTGGAGCCCGTTCCTGGGCAAGAAGTGGACCGATGCGGGCGACACCGCCATCCCTCTGGCCGAGTGGAAGCGCCTGTCCGAGAAGATCACCACCATCCCCGAAGGCGTGACGCCGCACCAACTGGTCAAGAAGGTGTACGACGACCGCGCCGCCATGGGCCGTGGCGACATCCCGGTGGACTGGGGCATGGGTGAGCACATGGCTTTCGCCTCGCTGGTGGCCAGCGGCTTCCCGGTGCGCCTGTCGGGCGAAGACTGCGGCCGCGGCACGTTCACGCACCGCCACTCGGTCATCCATGACCAAAAGCGCGAGAAGTGGGACATCGGCACCTACGTGCCGCTGCAGAACGTGAGCGAGAACCAGGCACCGTTCGTCGTGATCGACTCCATTCTGTCCGAAGAGGCGGTGCTGGGCTTCGAATACGGCTACGCATCGAACGACCCCAACACCCTGGTGATCTGGGAAGCGCAGTTCGGCGACTTCGCCAACGGCGCGCAGGTCGTGATCGACCAGTTCATCGCCTCCGGCGAAGTCAAGTGGGGCCGTGTCAACGGCATCACGCTGATGCTGCCGCACGGCTACGAAGGCCAGGGCCCCGAGCACAGCTCGGCCCGCCTGGAGCGCTTCATGCAGCTGTCGGCCGATGCCAACATGCAGGTGGTGCAGCCGACGACGGCCAGCCAGATCTTCCACATCCTGCGCCGCCAGATGGTGCGTGATCTGCGCAAGCCGCTGATCATCATGACGCCCAAGTCGCTGCTGCGCAACAAGGACGCCACCTCGCCCCTGTCCGAGTTCACCAAGGGCAGCTTCCAGACGGTGATCCCGGAGCAGAACGAAGCCATCGTGAAGAAGGCCGCCAAGGTCAAGCGCGTGATCGCCTGCTCGGGCAAGGTCTACTACGACCTGGTCAAGAAGCGCACCGAGCGCGAAGACGACGACGTGGCCATCATCCGCGTCGAGCAGCTCTACCCCTTCCCGCACAAGGCGTTTGCCAACGAGCTCAAGCGCTTCCCCAACGCCACCGACGTGGTCTGGTGCCAGGACGAGCCACAGAACCAGGGTGCCTGGTTCTTCGTGCAGCACTACATCCACGAGAACATGCTCGACGGCCAGAAGCTGGGGTACTCCGGCCGCGCGGCGTCCGCATCGCCTGCCGTGGGCTACTCGCACCTGCACCAGGAACAGCAAAAGGCACTGGTGGACGGCGCGTTTGGCAAGCTCAAGGGTTTTGTCCTGACCAAGTAAGGCCGGCAACCCCCGATTACACAGAACAGAACCCCATTCCGAAAGAATTGATATGGCTATCGTAGAAGTCAAAGTCCCCCAGCTGTCCGAGTCCGTGGCAGAAGCCACCATGCTCACCTGGAAGAAGAAGGCCGGTGAAGCGGTCGCAGTGGACGAGATCCTGATCGAGATCGAAACCGACAAGGTCGTGCTCGAAGTGCCCGCCCCCTCGGCTGGCGTGCTGGTTGAAATCGTGCAGGGCGACGGCGCCACCGTGGTGGCCGAGCAGCTCATCGCCAAGATCGACACCGAAGGAAAGGCCGGCGCGGCTGCGCCTGCGGCCGCTGCCGCAGCAGCACCTGCCGCTGCGACCGCATCGGCCTCTGCTGCCGCACCAGCGGCTGCCGGTGGTTCCAAGGGCGACGTGGCCATGCCTGCGGCGGCCAAGCTGCTGGCCGAGAACAACCTGTCCGCATCGGATGTGGCCGGTTCGGGCAAGGATGGCCGCGTGACCAAGGGCGACGTGCTCGGCGCAGTCGCCGGTGGTGCCGCCAAGGCCGCCGTGGCAGCCCCCAGTGCCATCCCCACGGGCGTGCCGACCAAGGCACTGCCCCAGGTGTCGGCACCGGCTGGCAAGGAAGACCTGAGCGGCCGCCCCGAGCAGCGCGTTCCCATGAGCCGCTTGCGTGCCCGCGTGGCCGAGCGCCTGCTGCAGTCGCAATCGACCAACGCCATCCTGACCACGTTCAACGAAGTGAACATGGCGCCGGTGATGGACATGCGCAAGAAGTTCCAGGACGCGTTCACCAAGGAACACGGCGTGAAGATCGGCTTCATGAGCTTCTTCGTGAAGGCGGCCGTGCATGCCCTGAAGAAGTACCCCGTGCTCAACGCCTCGGTCGATGGCAACGACATCGTCTACCACGGCTACTTCGACATCGGTATCGCCGTGGGTTCACCCCGTGGCCTGGTGGTGCCCATCCTGCGCAATGCGGACCAGATGAGCTTTGCCGAGATCGAGAAGAAGATCGCCGAGTACGGCCAGAAGGCCAAGGACGGCAAGCTGGGCATCGAAGAGATGACCGGTGGTACGTTCTCCATCAGCAACGGCGGCACCTTCGGCTCCATGCTGTCCACGCCCATCATCAACCCGCCGCAGTCGGCCATCCTGGGCGTGCACGCCACGAAGGACCGCGCCGTGGTGGAGAACGGCCAGATCGTGATCCGCCCGATGAACTACCTGGCCATGTCCTATGACCACCGCATCATCGACGGCCGCGAAGCCGTGCTGGGCCTGGTGGCGATGAAGGAAGCGCTGGAAGACCCATCGCGCCTGCTGTTCGATATCTAACACGATCAAGGCGATTTTTATGCTCCCTTTCTTAAGGCGTATTTTTCGGATTGCTGAAAAACCTGCCATTGATCGGGAGTATTTTCAAAATTTAATTCAAACCAGGAAAATTGAACTCGCGCAAGAAAACGCAAAGGCACTAAATGGTGTGAAGTGCGGTAATTTTGTAAGTTATCAGCAGCCTGCAAGTGGTGGTGAAATCTTTTTGGGAAAATTTCTTTTCAAACGGGATGATCTAGCTGCAATTCTTGAAAAAAAACTCCTACTCATCCCAGTTCTACAAGGGGACGATGAGGGCGCAATTTTCAAATGGGTGAGCGATTTCGATGAGACAAAATTTGATCCTGTGTCCGTTCCATCAATTTGGGGTCGATTCATCTATGTTGCTGATGAGTTGGTAAGGGCCGGGGAATCCGATGTTGTCTGCATGGAATGCAGAAAGAAATACTCGACTGGTAGCTTGATTCCGCGCGATGACAAGGGACTCCCGAGTTGGAACTTCAATAGATTGAAGTGCCCAAATGGACACCAACTATTAAAAGTCGCGAGACTGCATATAAATAGGCGTTTAAATGCTGGCGATTCGAGCGCCTGACCTGATTTAGAAGGAAATATATATGAGCAAACAATTCGACGTGATCGTCATCGGCGGCGGCCCCGGCGGCTACATCGCCGCCATCCGCTCTGCCCAGCTGGGCTTCAACGTGGCCTGCATCGACGAGTGGAAGAACGACAAGGGCGGCCCCGCACCGGGCGGCACCTGCACCAACGTGGGCTGCATCCCCTCCAAGGCGCTGCTGCAATCGTCCGAGCATTTCGAGCATGCCAACAAGCACTTTGCCGAGCATGGCATCACCGCCACCGGCGTGAAGATGGACGTGGCCAAGATGTTGGCCCGCAAGGACACTGTCGTGAAGCAGAACAACGACGGCATCCTGTACCTGTTCAAGAAGAACAAGGTCAGCTTCTTCCACGGCCGCGGCTCGTTCGTGAAGGCCGCCGAAGGTGGCTACGAGATCAAGGTGGCCGGTGCCGCCGAAGAGTCGATCACGGGCAAGCAGATCATCATTGCCACGGGCTCCAACGCCCGTGCGCTGCCTGGCACGCCGTTCGACGAAGAATTCGTGCTGTCCAACGACGGCGCGCTGCGCGTGGGCGCCGTGCCCAAGAAGCTGGGCCTCATCGGCTCGGGCGTGATCGGCCTGGAAATGGGCTCGGTGTGGCGCCGCCTGGGTGCCGAAGTCACCATCCTCGAAGGCCTGCCCACCTTCCTGGGCGCGGTGGACGAGCAGATCGCCAAGGAAGCCAAGAAGGCCTTCGACAAGCAGGGCCTGAAGATCGAGCTGGGCGTGAAGGTCGGCGAGATCAAGACCGGTAAGAAGGGCGTGAGCATCGCCTACACCAACGCCAAGGGCGAATCCCAGGCGCTGGAAGTGGACAGGCTCATCGTCTCCATCGGCCGCGTGCCCAACACCATCGGCCTGAACACCGAAGCCGTGGGCCTGGCCCTGGACGAGCGCGGCGCCATCGTGGTCGATGCCGACTGCAAGACCAACCTGCCTGGCGTGTGGGCGGTGGGCGACGTGGTGCGCGGCCCGATGCTGGCGCACAAGGCCGAGGAAGAAGGCGTTGCCGTGGCCGAGCGCATCGCCGGCCAGCACGGCCACGTTAACTTCAACACCGTGCCCTGGGTCATCTACACCAGCCCCGAGATCGCCTGGGTGGGCCGCACCGAGCAGCAGCTCAAGGCCGACGGCGTCAAGTACAAGGCCGGCAGCTTCCCGTTCCTGGCCAACGGCCGCGCACGCGCACTGGGCGACACCACCGGCATGGTGAAGATGCTGGCCGATGCCGAGACCGATGAAATCCTGGGCGTGCACATTGTGGGCCCGCAGGCCAGCGAGCTGATCTCCGAGGCCGTCGTGGCCATGGAGTTCAAGGCCAGCAGCGAAGACATCGCGCGCATCTGCCACGCCCACCCCAGCCTGAGCGAAGCCACCAAGGAAGCAGCTCTGGCCGTGGACAAGCGCACGTTGAACTTCTGATCTCCTCCCACGGGAGATAGATGGCGCCGTCGCCCTGTGAAGGGCGGCGGCGCTTTATGCCTTATTCATTCCTAGCACCAGGGCGAGCGCACCGTGACTGTCAAACAGACCTACCTGGCCGAACTCGAGGCCAAGGGCTTCCAGAGCGACCCTGCACAGCTGCGCGCCGTGGATGCGCTGCAGCGCTGCGCCGACGAGTGGGCCACCTACAAGGAGCGCCGCTCCAACGCCTTCAAGAAGCTCATCAACCGCCCGGACATCCCGCGCGGCGTCTACATGTACGGCGGGGTGGGGCGCGGCAAGAGCTTTCTGATGGAATGCTTCTTCGACGCCGTGCCCTTGAAGCGCAAGGTGCGCCTGCATTTTCACGAATTCATGCGCGAGGTGCACCGCGAGCTGGCGGCCCTGCAGGGCACGCAGAACCCGCTCGATGTGCTGGGCGAGCGCATCTCCAAGCGCTACAAGCTGATCTGCTTCGATGAATTCCACGTGGCCGACATCACCGACGCGATGATCCTGCACCGCCTGCTGGCGTCGCTGTTCGAGAACGGCGTGGGCTTTGTCACCACCTCCAACTTCAAGCCTGACGACCTGTACCCGGGCGGCCTGCACCGCGACCGCATCCTGCCTGCCATCGCGCTGCTCAACGAGCGCCTGGAGGTGGTCAATGTGGACAACGGCACCGACTACCGCCGCCGCACCATGGAACAGGTCAAGCTCTACCACATGCCCCTGGGGCCGGAAGCCGATGCGCAGATGAACGAGGCCTTCAACCAGCTGGCCGAGGTGCACGACGAAGACCCGGTGCTGCACATCGAGGCGCGCGAGATCCGCGCCAAGCGCAAGGCCGGCGGGGTGGTATGGTTCGACTTCCGTGAACTGTGCGGCGGGCCGCGTTCGCAGAACGACTACCTGGAGATCGCCACGCAGTTCCACACGGTGCTGCTGTCCGACGTGCCCTACCTGCCGGTCGCCATGGCCTCGCCTGCGCGGCGCTTCACCTGGCTGGTGGACGTGCTGTATGACCGGCGCGTGAAGCTCATCATGTCGGCCGCCGTGCCGCCCGAAGCGTTGTACACGGAAGGCCCCCTGGCACACGAGTTCCCGCGCACCGTATCGCGCCTGAACGAGATGCAGTCCAAGGAATTTCTGGCGCTCGAGCGCCGTACGGTGGATACAGGCTTGACATGAAGACCAGGACAATGCGGCAGTTCATCATCATCCCGGCGCTGTGCTTGCTGGCGCAGATGGGCATGGCCTCGCATGCCCTGGCCCAGGCTGCAGCCGAGCCCGAGTCGGCCGAGCGCAAGGCGGCCCATGCCCACCGGGCTGCCGAACGCGCGCACATCGCGCAGGAGCGCAAGGCCGTGGCCGCCCGGCGCCTGGCGGCCGAGACCGAGTGCTACAAGCTGTTTGCGGTGGAAGACTGCCTGCGCGTGGAGCGCAACCGGGCCCGCGAGGCGGAAGCCGGCCTGCGCTCGCGCGAGATGCAGATCAACGATGCCGAGCGCAAGGAAAAAGCCGCCGAGCGGCGGCGCAGCATCGCGGAAAAGCAGGCTACCCAGCCCGGCCCGCCGGGTGAAGCCCCTGAAGTGGGGATCGGCGTGCGTGGCCAGCCGCATGTGCAGGCCCCGCGCACCCCGCGCACACCCAAGACCCCCGTGGTACCCACCCCGCGCGCGCAGAACATCGAGCAGCGCGAGGCCGAGCAGACCCAGCGCGCCGCCGAAGCCGCCCAGCGCGCGGGCCGTGCCCGCGAGCGCCATGCCGAGGAATTGAAGGCTGCCGAAACGCGCCGCGCCCGCGTGGCCCGCGACCAGGCCGCCGCTGCCGCCTCAGGCCGCAAGCCTGCTGCGCCACTGCCCGTGCCTGCGCCCTGAAGCGCAGGGTCGGGTAGGGGGGCGGCCTCTCAGCCTCTCAGACCTTGCTGGTGGCGCCTGCTGGAACGGAGGGATGGGTGCCCATGCCCATGCCCTGCACGGTCTTCTTCTCTTCGACCAGTGCCTCGATCTTCACGATGACCAGCGACAGGTTGTCACCGCCCCCACGGGCCCGCGTGCGGGCCTTTTCGATCAGGAACTCCGTGGCTTCGCGCGGCGAGAGCGATTCGACCACCGAGGCCAGCTCGGTGGGTGAGAAGTAGTGCCACACGCCGTCGCTGCAGGCCATGAGCGTGTCTCCCGGGTGCAACTGGGAAATCATGTGCGTGGTGATGGGCGGGTCGCTCTCGGTGCCCAGGCAGCCCACCAGGATGTTGGAGTGCGGGTGGTTGTTGGCCTCGGCCTCGGTCAGCTCTCCCCGGTCCACCAGGGCCTGCACGTAGGAGTGGTCGCTGGTGCGGTGCGTCAGGCGCCCGCCCTGGAAGTGGTAGATGCGCGAGTCGCCGGCATGCACCCAGTGGCAGTCGCCGCGCGGGTTGATCAGGAAGGCGGCGATGGTGCTGTGCGGCTCCTGTTCGGCCGAGATGGCCGTGAGGCGAATGACGATGTGCGCCTCTTCCACCATGCTCTTGAGCATGGCGGCCGGGTCGTCGGTCTCGGGCGAATAGCGCTCGAACAGCTGGCGGGCCGTCATCATGACCTGGTCGGACGCCTTGCGGCCGCCGCTGCGGCCCCCCATGCCGTCGGCCACGACACCCAGGACACAGCCGTTGTGCCGTTCATGCGAGATCAGGGCCACCTGGTCTTGCTGGTACTCGCGGTCACCCTTGTGGATGCCGGTGGAGGCGATGAGGCGAAACGCTTTGGTCATGCTGGTGATTGTGGTGTGCCGACGGGCCTGGCTGTCGTTTGGGTGCTCTGGAGCGCGTATTATCCGCCCGCCTGTGGCATTTTTGCCATGACTGCCGTGCGCCCCCTTTGAAATCCACCCACCCCTCGCCCCTGCGGCCACCGATCGCGCTGCGCATGGAGCGCTTGCTACAAACCCGGGAGCCCGCCTGATGCCGTTGGCCGAGGTGGTGCAGGAGGTGTTTGCGCCCGGCGGCCTGCTGGCACGGGCCGATGCCCAGTTTCGCCCGCGCGAAGGCCAGACCCGCATGGCCGCCGCCGTGGCCCGCACCATGGAAGAGGGCGGCATGCTGGTGGTGGAGGCGGGTACGGGTGTGGGCAAGACCTTCTCCTACCTGGTTCCCGCCCTGCTCAGTGGCGAGCGCGTGTTGCTCTCCACGGCCACCAAGGCGCTGCAGGATCAGCTGTTCGCGCGCGACCTGCCTCTACTGGCCGAGGTGCTGGGCGTGCCGGTGCGGGCCGCCCTGCTCAAGGGCCGGGCCAGCTACCTGTGCCTGCACCGCATGGTGCAGGCCCGCCAGGACAGCGCGGTAACAGATCGTAATGTGGTGCGTGTGCTGGCCAAGGTCGAAGACTGGTCGCGCAGCACGCGCAGTGGCGACCTGGCCGAACTGACGGGCCTGGACGAGCGCTCGCCCGTCATCCCGCTGGTGACCTCCACGCGCGAGAACTGCCTGGGTGCGAGTTGCCCGCGCGCGCGGGAATGCCATGTGAACATTGCCCGGCGCGAGGCCCTGGCGGCCGATATCGTGGTCATCAACCACCACCTGTTCTTTGCCGACATGGCCGTGCGCGAATCGGGCGTGGCCGAACTGCTGCCCACTGTGCGCGTGGTGGTCTTCGACGAGGCCCACCAGATCAGCGAGACCGGCGTGCAGTTCCTGGGCCTGCAGCTGTCCTCGGGCCAATTGCTCGACTTTGCGCGCGACCTGCTGGGCGCAGGCCTTCACCACGCGCGGGGCCTGGCCGACTGGCTGGCCCTGGCTGGCCGGGTGGAGCAGGCGGTGGGCGAGCTGCGGCTGGCCGGCGGCAGTGCCAGCGCCCAGGGCAAGCGCGGCTGGACAGAGGCCGCACCCGAGGGCGCTGACGTACCGGCCTGGGACGCCGCGCTGCGCCGGCTGTCGACCGCCTGCGCCCAGGCCCAGGAGGCGCTCGATCAACTGAGCGAGACCGCCCCGGACCTGGAGCGGCTGTACGAACGCAGCGCCGAACTGCTGGCCCGCCTGGCCCGGTTCGTCGGGCCCTGCGGCCAGGACGGGGTGCGCTGGATCGACCTCGGGAGCACCCAGGTGCGCCTGGTCGAATCGCCGCTGGACATATCGCACGCCATGCGCACCCGGCTGCTCACGCAGCCCACGCACAGCGCACGCGACGACGAGTGGCCCGACCCCGAAGGCGAGCGCCCCCGTGCCTGGATCTTCACCTCGGCCACGCTGGGGACGGATGAGGGGCTGACCTGGTTCGTCGAGCGCTGCGGCCTGGAAGGCGCCGAAATTCTGCGGGTGGACAGCCCGTTCGACTACGCCACGCAGGCCGCGCTGTACGTGCCGCGCCACCTGCCCAAGCCGGCCGACCCGGCCCACAGCGCCGCCATTGCGCGCCTGGCCGGCGATGCTGCCGCGCGCATTGGCGGGCGCACCCTGGTGCTGACCACCACGCTCAAGGCCCTGGCCACCATTGGCGATGCCTTGCACCGCCGGTTTGGCGACGGCCAATCGTTGTCGGTGCTGGTGCAGGGCGAATGGCCCAAGCGCCGCCTGATGGAGCGCTTTCGCGAAGGCAGCGGGCACGGCGCACCGGGCTGCATCCTGGTGGCGTCGGCCACGTTCTGGGAGGGGTTCGATGTGCCGGGCGATGCGCTGCAGCTGGTCATCATCGACAAGCTGCCGTTTCCGCCGCCCGGCGATCCGCTGGTGGAGGCGCGCAGCCAGCGCATCGAGGAGGCAGGGGGTAGCTCGTTCCAGCAGGTTTCGGTGCCCGAGGCGGCGGTAGCGCTCAAGCAGGGGGCGGGTCGGCTGATACGGCGCGAATCGGACCGGGGTGTGCTCGTGGTCGGCGATACGCGCCTGGCCACCATGGGCTATGGCAAGCGGCTGCTGCGCGCCCTGCCACCCATGCGGCGCCTGGAAACCCCCGAGGATTTCGACGCCGCGCTGGATAATCTGCTGGCAGCCAGTTCAGACCCGTTCTGAACAGGTTCAGGCGCTTACCAGAACTTCCACCAAGGATCCGTCTTGCCCTTGAGTCCGGCGCGCACGTACTCGCTCTTCGGGTACGAGGCATCCATCACGCGGCGGGTGTCGTCGCGCAGTTGGTCCATGCCCAGGGCATCGTAGGACTGCATCAGGATGTACAGCGCTTCTTCCACGGCGGGTACGCCCTGGTAGTCGGCCACGGCCACCTGGGCGCGGCTGATGGCGGCCACGTAGGCGCCGCGCTGGTAGTAGTAGCGTGCCACGTGCACTTCGTACTGGGCCAGCGAATTGACGATGTAGGTCATGCGCTGGCGCGCATCCTGGGCGTAGCGCGAATCGGGGAAGCGCGTGGTCAGCTCGCTGAAGGACTCGAACGAATCCTTGGCCGCCTTCTGGTCACGCTCGGACAGGTCCTGGCGCGACAGCCACGAGAACAGGCCCAGGTTGTCGTTGAAGTTGACCAGGCCCTTCAGGTACAGGGCGTAATCGAGCGCAGGGCTGGCGGGGTGCAGCTTCATGAAGCGGTCCAGCGTGGCCACGGCCTGGGCCTTTTCACCGGCCTTGAAGTGGGCATAGGCCTTGTCCAGCTGGGCTTGCTGGGCCAGCGGCGTGCCGGCGGCACGGCCTTCGAGCTTTTCGAACAGGGGCACGGCCTTGTCGTAGCCGCCGGAGTTCATTTCATCCTTGGCTTCGGAGTAGATGCGGTTCGGGCTCCAGTTGGCGGTCTTGTCTTCGGTGGTGGTCGAGCACCCGGCGAGGACACCTGCAGCCAGCAGGGCGGAGATAAACGGCAGTGGGGCACGAAGCATCGCAAGCAGCTTTCAGGCAAAAAGAGGAAACGGGATGTTCCAGGGGCTGGCGGCGAGGAAGGGGTCCCCGCAGGCGTGCACCCCAGCGGACACCTGACGGCGCATTGTACCGGCGGCATCCGGCTCCTGAATCCCCCTGTCGCAAACGTTTCGGTTACGGGATGCAGTGGGCTTTCTACAATGGAGCCCATGTTTGTCCACTTGCGCCTGCACACCGAATATTCCGTCGTCGACGGTACCAACCGCATCGATGAGGTGGCTAAGGCCGCCGCCGTCGATGGCCAGCCCGCCCTGGCCATCACCGATCTCAACAACCTTTTCGGCGCCATCAAGTTCTACAAGGAAGCCCGGGGCAAGGGCGTCAAGCCCCTGCTGGGCGCCGAGATCTTCCTGGAGGGGGAGGGCACGGCCACGCCGTCGCGCATGATCGTGCTGGTGCAGAACCGCCAGGGCTACCTGAGCCTGTCGGAACTGCTGGCCCGCGCCTGGACGCGCAACATCGTCAAGAACCTGGCCGTCTGCACCTGGGAGTGGCTGCAGGAGCTGTCCGAGGGGCTGATCGTGCTCTCGGGCGCCCAGGCTGGCCCCGTGGGGCAGGCCCTGCTCAAGGGCGATGACGCGGGCGCCGCCGACCTGGCGCTGCGCCTGGCGGGCCTTTTTCCGCACCGCTTCTACATGGAGCTGCAGCGCGCCGGCCGCCCCGACGACGAGGCCCACGTAGTTGCAGCGGCCCAGCTGGCTGCGCGCCTGCACCTGCCGGTGGTGGCCACCCACCCGGTGCAGTTCGCCGATGCCGAAGGCTACGAGGCCCACGAGGCGCGCGTGTGCATCGCAGAGGGCGAGATCCTGGCCAACCCGCGCCGGGTGCGCCGCTTTACGCGCGAGCAGTATTTCAAGTCCTCGGCCCAGATGGAGGAGCTCTTCGCCGACATTCCCTCGGCCATCGCCAACACCGTGGAGATCGCCCAGCGCTGCAACCTGACGCTGGTGCTGGGCAAGCCGCAGCTGCCGGACTTTCCCACGCCCAACGGAATGCCGATCGACGAGTTCTTCCGCTTTGCCTCGTTCGAGGGGCTGGAGGAGCGCCTGAAGATGCTCTTCAAGAAGGAGGCCGACCGCGATGCGCAGCGCCCGCGCTATGTGGAACGGCTCGAATTCGAGATCGGCACCATCCTCAAGATGGGCTTTCCGGGCTACTTCCTGATCGTGGGCGACTTCATCAAATGGGCCAAGGAAAACGGCTGCCCGGTGGGGCCGGGCCGGGGGTCGGGCGCCGGCTCGCTGGTGGCCTATGCGCTCAAGATCACCGACCTCGATCCGCTCGAGTACAACCTGCTGTTCGAACGCTTTTTGAACCCCGAGCGGGTGTCCATGCCCGACTTCGACATCGATTTTTGCCAGTCCAACCGCGACCGGGTGATCGACTACGTGAAGGACAAGTACGGCAAGAACGCCGTGAGCCAGATCGCCACCTTCGGAACGCTGGCGGCCAAGGCCGCCATCCGCGACGTGGGCCGCGTGATGGACATGAGCTACATGTTCTGCGACGGCATCTCCAAGCTCGTGCCGGGCAAGCCCGGCATGTCCTACACGCTGCAGTACCCGCCCGCCGTCAAGAAAGAGGGCGACAAGAACAACTACGCGCTGGAGCTCGAACCCCTGCTGGCCGAGCGCGTGGCCAAGGAAGAGGACGTCCGGACCGTCATCGAGATGGCGCAAAAGCTCGAAGGCATGACGCGCAACATCGGCATGCATGCCGGGGGCGTGCTGATCGCCCCGGGCAAGCTCACCGACTTCTGCCCGCTGTACCAGCAGCCCGGCAGCGAATCGGCCGTGAGCCAGTACGACAAGGACGACGTGGAGGCCATCGGCCTGGTGAAGTTCGACTTCTTGGGCCTGGCCACGCTGACCATTCTGGAGATCGCGCGCGAATTCATCATGAAGCGCCACAAGGGCCAGGAGAACTTCACCTTCGAAGCCATCCCGCTCGACGACGGGCCCACCTACACCCTGTTCTCCGACGGCAAGACCGAAGCCGTGTTCCAGTTTGAAAGCCGCGGCATGCAGGGCATGCTGCGCGAGGCGCGCCCGAGCCGGCTGGAAGACCTGATCGCGCTGAACGCCCTGTACCGCCCCGGCCCCATGGACCTGATCCCCAGCTTCGTGAACCGCAAGCACGGCAAGGAAGTGGTGGAGTATCCGCACCCGCTGGTGGAAAAAGTGCTGGCCGAGACCTACGGCATCATGGTCTACCAGGAGCAGGTGATGCAGACCGCCCAGGTGCTGGGCGGCTACAGCCTGGGCGGTGCCGACATGCTGCGCCGGGCCATGGGCAAGAAGAAGGCCGAGGAGATGGCCGAGCACCGGCTGATCTTCCGCGCCGGCGCGGCCAAGCAGGACATCAGCGAGGCCAAGGCCGACGAGGTGTTCGACCTGATGGAGAAGTTCGCGGGCTACGGCTTCAACAAGTCGCACGCCGCCGCCTACTCGCTGCTGGCCTACCACACCGGCTGGCTCAAGGTGCACTACACGGCCGAGTTCTTCTGCGCCAACATGACGGTGGAAATGGACGACACCGACAAGCTCAAGGTGCTGTTCGAGGACGCGCGCAAGAACTTCGGCATCACCTTCGAGCTGCCCGACGTGAACCGCGGCATGTACCGCTTCGAGCCGGTGACGGACAAGGTCATCCGCTACGGCCTGGGCGCGGTCAAGGGCGGCGGGCAGGCGGCCATCGAAGCCATCGTGGCGGCGCGCGAGGGGCGAGGCGAGGGGCCCAACGGCTCCACCAAGGGCCCCTTCAAGAGCCTGTTCGACTTCTGCCTGCGCGTGGACCGCGCGCGCATGAACAAGCGCACGGTGGAAGCGCTGATCAAGGCCGGCGCCTTCGATTCGCTGAACCTCAACCGCGCCTCACTGCTGGCCTCCATCGACCGGGCCTTCGACTTTGCCGCGGCCAGCCTGTCCAACATCAACCAGGGCGGCCTGTTCGACATGATGGGCGACGATGCCCACGGATCGAGCACGCAGGAGCCCGAGCTGGTGGACGTGACGCCCTGGGGCATCAAGGAGCGCCTGACGCTGGAGAAGACGGCGGTGGGCTTCTACCTGTCGGGCCACCTGTTCGACGAAGTGGCCACGGAGGTGCGCCGCTTCGTGCGCACGCAGATCGACGAGCTGCTGGACAGCCGCGAGCCGCAGATCCTGGCCGGCATCATCAGCGATTTGCGCGTCATCAACGGCCAGCGCGGCAAGCTCGCGCTGTTCAAGCTCGACGACAAATCGGCCGTGATCGAGGCTTCGGCCGACGAGGCGCTGATCAACACCTACAAGAACCAGCTCAAGGAGGACGAGTTCGTGGTGATGATGGGCCGCCTGCAGCTGGACCGCTTCAGCGGCGGCCTGCGCGTGAAGGTGCAGCAGGTGTGGGACCTGGCGGGTGCGCGGGCGCGCTTTGGCAAATACCTGCACGTCGTTGTGAGCGACAAGGCGCCCGAGGTGCAGAAACTGCTGCGCGAATTTCCTCCCCGCCGGGAGGAGGCGCCCGAGGGCGACCTGCTGCACGGCCTGCGCGTGCGCATGGGGCTGCGCTGCACCGGCAGCGTGGGTGGGGCCGCCAGTACCTCGGCGGTCGCCGAGGTCCAGCTCTCCGAAAGCAGCCGCTTTTACCCCAGCGATGCCGCCCTGGCCGCCTGGAGCGCCCAGGTCGGGGCCGGGTCTGCTACGGTGGTCTACGAGTGATCGTGCAGCAAAGGGCAAAGGTATGCGCGAGGAAACAACATCCAACCGGTGCCTGGCAGGGCATGCACCGCTGCCTTTTTCACGCCACGCCCTGTGCCACCGCAGGGCATTTGGCAGGGGTGGAGGCAGGGGCGAACAGGGCCTGAACAGGGCCTGGCAAGAATATTGCTCAGGTCAGCCTTGAAAAAAAACGGATGAACATCAGATTTCTCTTGCGGCAGCGGTACGCGCGGGTCGCTAGAATGAAATTCATGGCAACAAAACCACCTTCTCCCAAAGCCGCGCCGCCTGTCACCAGGCCTGCGCGGGATGACGGCGGTTCGGTCGTGCTGGAAAGACGCACGCAAAAGACCCAGCCCCCCCAGATGTACCAGGTGGTCATGCTCAATGACGACTACACGCCCATGGAGTTCGTCATCGTGGTGCTGCAGGAGTTTTTCAGCAAGGACCGGGAGCAGGCGACCCAGATCATGCTCAAGATCCACCTCGACGGCAAAGGCGTGTGCGGCGTGTATTCACGCGACGTGGCCGCCACCAAGGTCGAGCAGGTGCTGGATGCGGCCCTCAAAGCGGGGCACCCGCTGCAATGTGTCAGTGAACCTGTTGAATAACAGGTTTTTCATCCCGATCTACAGTTATCCATTCCACGCAAGCACAAAGGAGTTCACATGATTGCCCAAGAACTGGAAGTCAGCTTGCACATGGCCTTTGTTGAGGCCCGCCAGCAGCGCCACGAGTTCATCACCGTGGAGCACCTGCTGCTGGCACTGCTCGATAACCCCAGCGCAGCGGAAGTGCTGCGCGCGTGTTCGGCCAACATCGATGACCTGCGGTCGTCGCTGTCGAACTTCATCAAGGACAACACGCCGCAGGTGGCAGGCACCGACGAGGTGGACACGCAGCCCACGCTGGGTTTCCAGCGGGTGATCCAGCGCGCCATCATGCACGTGCAGTCCACCGGCAACGGCAAGAAGGAAGTCACGGGCGCCAACGTGCTCGTGGCCATCTTCGGCGAGAAGGACTCGCACGCCGTGTACTACCTGCACCAGCAGGGCGTGACGCGCCTGGACGTGGTCAACTTCATTGCCCACGGCATCAAGAAGGGCGAGCCGCCGGAACCCGCCAAGGCCGAGAACCAGGCCGAGGGTGAAGAGGGCGCTGCCGCCGAGCGCAACGAGAAGGCTTCGCCGCTGGAGCAGTTCACGCAGAACCTGAACCAGGCCGCCAAGGAAGGCAAGATCGATCCGCTGATCGGGCGCCACTACGAGGTGGAGCGCACCATCCAGATCCTGTGCCGCCGCCGCAAGAACAACCCGCTGCTGGTGGGTGAAGCCGGTGTGGGCAAGACTGCGATCGCCGAGGGCCTGGCCTGGCGCATCACGCAGAACGACGTGCCCGAGATCCTGGCCGAGGCCGTGGTCTACTCGCTCGACATGGGCGCGCTGCTGGCGGGCACCAAGTACCGCGGTGACTTCGAGCAGCGCCTCAAGGGCGTGCTCAAGTCGCTCAAGGACAAGCCCAACGCCATCTTGTTCATCGACGAGATCCACACCCTGATCGGTGCGGGTGCGGCCTCGGGCGGCACGCTCGATGCATCCAACCTCCTGAAGCCGGCGCTGTCCAGCGGCCAGCTCAAGTGCATCGGCGCGACCACCTTCACGGAGTACCGCGGCATCTTCGAAAAGGACGCTGCGCTGTCGCGCCGCTTCCAGAAGGTGGACGTGGTCGAGCCAACCGTGCAGGAAACCATCGACATCCTGAAGGGCCTGAAGTCGCGCTTCGAGGAACACCACAGCGTGAAATACGCTGCGGCCGCCCTGCAGGCTGCGGCGGAACTGAGCGCCAAGTACATCAATGACCGCCATCTGCCCGACAAGGCGATCGACGTCATCGACGAAGCCGGTGCTGCCCAGCGCATCATGGTGCCGAGCAAGCGCAAGAAGACCATCGGCAAGGCCGAGATCGAAGAGATCGTGGCCAAGATCGCCCGCATTCCGCCGGCCAACGTCTCCAACGACGACCGCGGCAAGCTGCAGACCCTGGAACGCGACTTGAAGAGCGTGGTCTTCGGCCAGGACAAGGCCCTGGAAGTGCTTGCCAGCGCAGTGAAGATGGCGCGCTCGGGCCTGGGCAAGGGCGACAAGCCGATCGGCTCGTTCCTGTTCAGCGGCCCCACGGGCGTGGGCAAGACCGAGGCCGCCAAGCAGCTGGCCTACATCATGGGCATCGAGCTCCTGCGATTCGACATGTCGGAGTACATGGAACGCCATGCCGTGAGCCGCCTGATCGGTGCGCCTCCGGGCTATGTCGGGTTCGACCAGGGTGGCCTCTTGACCGAAGCCATCACCAAGAAGCCGCATTCGGTGCTGCTGCTCGACGAAATCGAGAAGGCGCACCCGGACATCTTCAACGTGCTGCTGCAGGTGATGGACCATGGCACGCTGACGGACAACAACGGCCGCAAGGCCGACTTCCGCAACGTCCTGATCATCATGACGACGAACGCTGGCGCCGAGACCATGAACAAGGCGACCATCGGCTTCACCAACCCGCGCCAGGCGGGCGACGAGATGGGCGACATCAAGCGCCTGTTCACGCCCGAGTTCCGCAACCGGCTGGATGCCATCGTCAACTTCAAGGCGCTGGACGAGCAGATCATCCTGCGCGTGGTGGACAAGTTCCTGCTGCAGCTCGAAACCCAGCTGGCCGAGAAGAAGGTGGAAGTCACCTTCACCGACACGCTGCGCAAGCACCTGGCCAAGAAGGGCTTCGATCCGCTGATGGGCGCCCGCCCTATGCAGCGCCTGATCCAGGACACCATCCGCCGTGCGCTGGCCGACGAACTGCTGTTCGGACGCCTGACCGAGGGTGGCCGCCTGACGGTGGACATCGAGATGAAGACCGACGACAAGGGCGTGGAAACACCCGAAGTGCTGCTCGACATCCAGCCCCTGCCCAAGAAGGAGCGCTCGGCCAAGTCGGAGCCTGCAGAGCCGGAAGAAGCCACGGCCGATTGAGTCCTGGCACCCATGCATGGCCAAAGCCCGCAGCACCCGCTGCGGGCTTTTTTCATGGTGCGTTGGTGTGATCGCCTGGCCTTGGCAGCCGCGCGCTCCTGCGCATGCAATGACTGCATGCCCTGTGCGTGGCGCGCGCATGGCGCTGGCTGCCCCATTGCAGCGCAATACCGCGCACAACAAGGCCCCGCCTGGCTCGTCGGGCATCGTCGGGCCCGCAACCCTGCAGGCTATCACACGCTTTGTTGCATGAAAAAGAAAGGCCGCTCAGTGTTTTCCTTCAGGGGAGGGCCGTATTTCTTGGGTAGAGTGGCGTGGAGCGCATCACTAAACAAGGAGTAATTACATGAGCCAGAAAGTCGCGTACGTCACCGGCGGCATGGGGGGCATCGGAACGGCTATCTGCCAGCGCCTGCACAAGGAAAACTTCAAGGTCATTGCGGGCTGCGGCCCGACCCGCGACCATGCCAAGTGGCTGGCAGAGCAAAAGGCGCTGGGCTATACGTTCTACGCATCGGTGGGCAATGTGGGCGACTGGGATTCCACCGTGGAAGCCTTCACCAAGACCAAGACCGAACACGGCAGCATCGACGTGCTGGTGAACAACGCCGGCATCACGCGCGACCGCATGTTTCTCAAGATGTCCCGCGAGGACTGGGATGCCGTCATCGAGACCAACCTGAACAGCATGTTCAACGTCACCAAGCAGGTGGTGGCCGACATGGTGGAAAAGGGCTGGGGCCGCATTGTCAACATCAGCAGCGTGAACGGCGAAAAGGGCCAGGCCGGCCAGACCAACTACTCGGCCGCCAAGGCCGGCATGCACGGCTTCTCGATGGCCCTGGCGCAAGAGCTGGCCACCAAGGGCGTGACGGTGAACACGGTGAGCCCGGGCTATATCGGCACCGACATGGTCAAGGCCATCCGCCCCGACGTGCTGGAAAAGATCGTCGCCACCGTGCCCGTCAAGCGCCTGGGCGAACCCAGCGAGATCGCCTCGATCATTGCCTGGCTGGCTTCGGAAGAGGGCGGCTACGCCACCGGCGCCGACTTCTCGGTCAACGGCGGCCTGCACATGGGCTGATCCATCCGCAAGCGACCCCGTTGTCGCCCGGAACGCAAAAACCCGCCTCGGCGGGTTTTTTGTTTTTGACGCGGTATGACATGCCTGCTACGGACAATACGGGGTGATCTCGGTTTCCGTGCAATTTCGGAATCCATCTCCGAATAAGCCACTGGCGACAACAACTTAGCTGCGCTTTATAGTGTTCTCTGGAGCGAAGGAGAACGCTGATGTCGAGCTACCGATACAGATTCGTAGGCTACGAAAAACTGCCGTCCGGCTTGAATGCAGGCGACGTGGAACTGCACTGTCGGCTGCCAGACGAGCTGGTCAGGGAGATCAGGAACAGTGGCTACGCGAAACGCTATCACCTGGGACTGGCCGTGCAGCTGTCATTCCTCGCGCTGACAGGCAGAAATGCCGATGCCGCGCTCAAGATGCCGACTGCGATGTTGAATATGCTGTGTGAGCAACTGGGCATCCACTCGACGGCGATTGCTTCCCTGAAGTCGCTGTACTCGAATGCCGACCGGACCATCAGCAACCATAGGGCTTGGGTTCGCGAAAAGCTCCTCTTCTCTACCTACGACTCCAACGCCGAAGAACGCCTCAAAGCGGCCCTGTCGCAGCAGGCGATCGACGCCTCGTCCGTCGATGAACTCCTCGCCTCCGCCCAGGAATGGCTCTTCGACAACAGGATCGTCCTGCCAGGCCAGCGTGTGGTGCTCGACCTGGCCCGATCTGCGTTTCAGGTTGTCGAGAACCTGGCCCTGGCAACAATTCGAGCAGCGGTCACTCCAGTACGCCTTCGCGCGGTGCTCAAGGTCATGCACGAAGAGAGTCCGACTCCTGGCATCTCGTTGCTGGAGTGGTTGAAGCAATCGGCCGGCAAACACGGGGTGAAGGGCCTCAAAGAAGTGAACTCACGCATTGATGCGCTCAAGACGCTGGGCGTGCACCTGTGGGACCTGCAAGGGCTCTCGATCGGCCGCATCCATGCGTTCGCCCAAGCGGTGGTCAATCGGCCGCCCTCCGAGACAGCCCGCCGCATCGAGGACACCCGCTCGATCGAGATCGTGTGCTTCCTCAAGCACCTGCTCGGTGAGCTCAGCGATGAGGCGATTTTTCGGAACAATCGGCACACCAGCGATTTCGTCCACAGGGCTAAAAAGCGTGTCCAAGCCAAACAGGCACAGCGTGCAATCGAGTATCGCCATTCCATCGAATCGATGCGGAGCATTGCTGCGGACAGCGGGCGTGAGGCGCATGAACGACTGGCAGCCATCATGGCGCTGGCTGACGATATGCTGGGCCGTCCGCTGGTCAGCCAGGCTGAGGTTGTCCGGGAAACCTTGACCGAGCAGAGCACTCAGGTTCGCACGATCCTGGACGGCATGGGCTGCTTGGACCTCAAGGGCGATCCCGAGCACGCCGACAGCCGCCTGGTGTTGGCATTGCAGGCGCTCCGAGCAGCAGGCGCCAAGGAGCTTCCAGTCGGCTTTGATACCTCCCTGGTCGAACCGAAATGGCGCCCCTTTCTCGATGTTCCTGATCGCAAGGCGGCACTCAGGGCTTTTGAAGGTTGCGCATTAATGCGCATCAGCAAGGGGCTGCGGGGAGGAAGCCTGTATGTGAACCACAGCGCTACCTACCAGAACAAGGCGAGTTTGCTGATTCCGCAGGACGAGTGGGAGCGCGACAAAGTCGCGCTCTGCGAAGCCTATGGTCTGGAATTGGATCCGCGCAAAGCGCTTGACCTCCAGTACGAGTTGCTGCGTGCCGGCCTTGCCGATGTGGAGGTCGGACTCGAAAAAGGCCTGCTTGAGATCGATGAAGACGGCTGCGTGCGTATACCGGCGATTCGCGCCGCGGAGGAAGACCCGGAACTTCGACACACGAATCAACGCCTGAGCGACTTGATTGGCGCAACCCAGCTGCCGGACGTCATTTTGGAGATCGACAGTCGGACCCAAATCAGCACCATGTTGCTGGGCCGCCAGCCGGAAGACGCCGAAGAACTCATTGCGCTGTATGCGGGCTTGCTCGCGCATGGCACCGAGATCGACGCCAAGGCTGCTGCCGCAATGATTCCCGGCGTGCCCGTCAGCCGCGTCTCAGCCGCCATGCGCATGCTCGAGGCGCCTGGCCGGCTGCGCGCAGCCAACGACAGCGTGGTGGCGTTCCAGCAGCGGTTTCCGATCGTCAAGCTGTGGAGTGACGGGAAGAAAGCCTCGTCCGACATGATGGCGCTCGATGCAACGCGTCACCTCTCCATTGCCCGCACGGATCCCCGTCGCAAGACTGCGGCGGCAGGCATCTACACCCACATCCTGGGCAGCTACCCGGTCATCTTCGACCAGCCCATCGTGCTGTTGACGCGCCAGGACGCGCCGGCAGTGCATGGAATCGAAGCCTACAACTCCAACAGCGAGGACCGCATCAAAGTCGACCTTTTGGCGGTGGACACCCACGGCTACACCTACTCAGGCATGAGCGTGGCCAAGCTGCTGAAGTTCGACTTGTGCCCCCAGTTGGCCGGCCTACCAGACCGCAAGATCTGGACACCCCGCTTGATCAAGGTGTCCGAGGCCCTCGAGCAAATCGCCATACCAGCCATCACCGAAAAAGCCATCCGGGAAGGCTGGGACCAGACCATGCGCCTTATTGCCTCGATCAAGTCTGGCCGCGTGAGCGTCGCTTGGGCGCTGGCCCGCCACGGGAGCGCAGCGGCCGGGGATGACGTTCGCCGCTGCCTGGACCAGTACGGCCGCCTGCTGCGATCGGTGTTCCTGTGCGACTATTTCACCAACGACGTCTTCCGGCGGGAAATCCACACTTTGCTCAACCGCGGTGAGTCGGTGCACCTCCTTCAGCGGGCCATCTACTACGGTCGAATCACCGCCGAAAGAGGCCGCCGCCGCGATGAACTCAAGTCGATTTCGGGATCGCATGCGCTCTTGACGAACGTCGTGATCGGCTGGAACACGATGAAACTGCAGGAAACCGTAGATCGTCTGAAGTCCAGCGGGCAACGCATTGACGACAGCATCCTGCGCCGAATCGGGCCGGTCCACTTCGGGCACATCAACTTCCGGGGCACCATGAGCTTCAGTGTTGCCCGGTATGCCAGCGTGCTTTTGAAGGGAGAAATGACCTCGAAACGCACTCCCGCAAAACGCGCCGAAAAATAACCCTATTTCGTGCTTTTGCATTTCCGTCTGCAAAATCGGAAAGCTGCTCTATATAAATCAACGACTTAGCACGCCCGTGCATTTCGCCATTTCATTTATTCCGTGCAAAAAAGGAAATACCCGACTAATTAAGTAGGCTATTGAGGGCTCGGCGGAGAAGTCGTTCGGGGCGCAAATTATTCCGTTGGCGGCCCAACGTCTACCCCCGCTTGCGCCAGTTGCCCAAGTGTCACCAGCTCAGAAGGCATGTGGAGCACCCGGATGTTGGCGAGCGCCTGTATCGCGTCGCGCTTGGACCAAATGTCTGTCTTGTCGCTCGTGAGAAAGACCGTGCAACCGGCCTTGGCCGCCGAATCGAGGTGCTGTGCGTCGACCTGGGCGCCCAACAACTTGCGTAGCGGTTCGAAGAGAGCGGACGATTTGTAGTCGTTCCAGGTTCCAGGAGCCTCTTTCGAACTCAGATTGCTCTGCTTCCAGGTAGCGCCCGAGCCGGGGACGAAAGTTTTGACCCGGCGATTTCGCTGCTCGAAAGGAAAGTAATGGGTTTTCAGAAGGCCAGCAGCCTCCAAGGCGGCCACTTCCTTGAGCATTCCGCCGGTGTCCACATACACAAGAAGCATCTCATCTCCCAGAATTTGATGGGCTCATTGGCTCACGGTTGGGCGAGCTCGCTGCGTCGGGTGCCAACGAACATCGGTGGAATTGCCCGCAAGGCTCCAGGTGACAAGATTCTTTTGCAGCTCGACTTCAACTGGGCCAGATGCGGATGGCTCTCTCCTGCCGAGTTTCAAATTGGCCAAGCGTTCCGTCAGGCTCATCTGCGATGAATTTCGTCCCCTCGTACTGGGCCTCGGTGGCTGATTTCAAGACCCAATTCCAGCGGGCCAGGGCTCCACGCTTGTCCTGCCAGGGTTCTTCGAAGTCGTTGCCGTTCACCACCACCAGGCAGTCGATGCCGCTCGGTTGGGGCAATGCCGCGCGCACAGCGGCGAGAAACCCGGATGAGCCGAACACAAGCAGGTCTGTGTCAGAGCCCGCCTGGGCTCGGCCACTGGCCTGCGAGCCGATCAGCCACACCGATGAAGGCAGTACCGGGAGACCCGTCAGGGAGTCGACGAAGGTGCGCACGTAAGGGGCAAGAATCGGCTGCATGCTGTCCTTTGGTTGGAGAGTTGTCCAGACAACGTCAGAGGCCGCTTTCGAAGCGCTCCTGTAGTCCCGCGGTTGGGACATCAAGGTACCTCAACGCCGACTCCATGTCGCGCCATCCAACGTACTCCATCATCTCCTTGATATCCCACCCGCTGGCGCGTGCCCATCCGGCAAATCCGCGCCTCAGCGAATGGCTCGAGTAGCCCTCGGCAGACTCGACGCCGGCGTCATGGAACATCTTGCGCAGCAAGGGAATCAGGCTGGTGGGGTACATGGGGCGCTCGGACATGTGACCCCACTGGTCGATGCCGCAGTACACCGGGCCCGCCTGGCGGCCGCTGACGGCGATCCATTCCAGGTAGGCGTCCACTGGACACAGCCGGGACAGAGCTGGGCAATGGAACGTGCGGCCCTCCATCGCGCGATCCGTCTTGCTCCTGTCCAGCCTGCAGGCCAGGCCCTTACCGGAGATGGCCGTCACGTTCTCCACTCGCATGTTGACAATCTCATCGGATCGAAACGCGCGCCAGAAGCCCAGCAGCACGATGGACCGGTTGCGCGTCAGTTGCAGCAAGGCCGTTTCATCGCCTCGTTCGCGTGCCGCGCGCTGCTCGGCTTGCAGCCAGTCGGAGATCTTTTGAAGCTGATCGAGCTCCAGCGGGCGCGCCTGCTTTTGCTTGGCCGGGTGCTTCGCCACAATGCCCCTGAGCACCTTACGTACCAACGGTGCCTTGGTCGGGTCCGCAAAGCCCTGTTCTGCATGCCAGCGCGCGAGCGCCGCCAGCCTTTGCCTCAAGGTGCTGACCTTGTGCGTGCTCGCGTAGGCCACGAGGTAGCGAGCGACGGTATCGCTGGTGGCCGGTAGCAACCCTTTCCAGTCCTGCTCGAAGTGCTTGATCGCAGCTGCGTAACTTCGCACCGTGGTCTCACGGTCGGCAGCCTGCAGATAGTCATCCAGTTCACCCACCACGCCTCCTTTGCACTCGGCCCCGAAGCCGCATCTCACCGGGAACAGGCCCACCTGCCGGCACTATAGGCGTTCGAGCCGCTTTCGCAACGACCTGCGGGTCGGGTCCATCAGAAATGTCCCGCCTACGTGTTTCGGGACCTCTTCAACTGCAAGCTGCGTATTTCGGATCTCCTGGACAGCCGGCTCGGTACCGTGGACACCGAGTTCGACACCGCGGTCGGAGGTCGGCAGATTGTCTAACTCTTCGCTGAGTAACAGTCGGGGCGGTCGGCTAGACTTCGGCAATCGGTCAGACGCGGCCATTTGGGAAGTGAAAGTCAACGACCGCTCCAGGCTGGGTGCGGTCGCTCGAGCGCTGAGGTTGAGTGTCGGCTTCAATACCGCTGTCTGCCACACGCAGGTTGCGGCTACCGATGACCGGACTGAGTTCTGGACCGGTTGCCTGTCAGATGCCGTGGGTTCCGCAAATGTCTGACGACCGCTGCTCCACTTAGCGGAGGGCAGATCTTGACCACTTGCGGTCAATCACCGAGTGAAGCCCCCCGCGCGCCTCTCAACGCTCAACTGAATCATCCGGCGCGACCTGATGCGGTCAAAGACGGTTGTCATCACGCAGGCAGTTTGACGGCAAGCAGTTCGACCTTCTCGATATTGGGCGGCGAGCTGAGCAAGGTCGCTGCATTGGCCATCAAAGCCGCGGCGATCTGACCATCAAGGTGTGCCTGGCGACCTGCCTCATCGGCGAAGGCATCGAACACACCGAACGTGGAAGGGCCAAACTTCAGTGCAAACCAAGCGGTGGTGCCGGACTCGGCATTAGCGAGTGGAAGTGCACTGGCCAGGAAATCGGCCAGCGCAGCTTCCTGTCCGGGTTTGGCCTCGAGACGAACAAACAGGGCGAGCTTGGTCATGGTGTGATCCTTTGGGTTGACGGGAGCTTGGTTAAAGGGATGGGCTGGTGTGTAGTCTAGGCCTGGCTTGAAGGTATCTCTATCGGCAGGAATGACAATATTGATATCATTTCTGCCATGAAGGTACATTTGCTTGTTTCTGATGGCGTGTTTGATCTGGGGCTTGCGGCGCTCACTGACACCCTGGGCTTGGCCAATGCCGTGGCGGGTTCGCTGCCACAGGCTCCCGCGCCAATTGAGATAACGCTGGTGGCCGTGCGGCGTCGCATCCGGACTGCGCAAGGATTGACGGTCCCCGTGATCCCCGCGCGCGGTGTGCCTGAACCTGACGTCGTGCTCGTGCCCGCGTTTGGCGAAAAGATGCCTGACACACTCGCCGCGCGACTCGCACGACCCGACATGCCTGACGCGGTCGCGGCTCTGCAAGAATGGTCCACCGCCGGCGCGCACCTTGGTACCGCCTGCTCAGGTGGTTTTTTGCTCGCGGAGAGTGGGTTGCTTGACGGGCACCACGCGACCACATCATGGTGGCTTGGGCCAATGTTTCGGCACCGCTATCCGAACGTCACGCTGGACGAGTCCCGCATGGTCGTGAGCACGACACGCTTCACCACAGCGGGTGCCGCTTTGGCCCACGTTGACTTGGCCTTGCGCATCGTCCGAGGGCAAAGTCCAGCGCTGGCGACCCTGGTGGCGCGTTACCTACTGGTTGAGGCACGCAGTTCGCAAGCCGAGTTCGTGATTCCCGACCACCTTGCGCATGCCGACCCCATAGTCGAGCGCTTCGAGTCCTGGTCCAGACGTCGGCTAGCGCATGGTTTCTCGCTGGCCGAGGCGGCCAGCGCCGCGGGCACAAGCGAACGTACTTTGGCGAGGCGGCTACAAAGCGTGTTGGGAAAGACGCCACTCTCGTACTTCCAGGACCTGCGCGTCGAACAGGCAGTCCATCTCTTGCGCACCGGGAACGCGAGTGTCGACCAGATTGCCGCCCAGGTTGGGTACACGGATGGGGTCACCCTGCGGGCTCTATTGCGTCGAAAATTGGGTCGCGGTGTCAGGGAGTTGCGGCGGGGGCCATGACCAGGGGTCTTTGGTGCAAAAAGCAGCCCGATGCCGCCGGAAAACGGTCGGTTGCAGCGGCTCTCGGCTGATTGCAGACCCTCGCAATCAGGGCATCGAAAGGCTGCTCCCGCTGCTTATGGAGAGCTCTCCATAGCAGCGCTTGCCGTCGGTCGTGCACGGGAGCTGGGTTCACAGTGCATTGCGCGAAGCTGTCATCGGCTCACCCATCAGCACGGCGGCATCAATGACAGGTATCAAGGTGGCTGCAGTCATCCGTAAGCAATGGGATGAACGCCCCCACCCGTAATGGCATCGACGTGCCAAAGTGGAGATGTTGATCAACCACTTGAACCGAGAGGGGCGTCCACCATGAAGCTTACGACTGTTGGCATCGACCTGGCAAAGAACGTGTTCCAGGTCCACGGAATTGACGAGCACGGCAAGGTGCTCCTGAAGAAGCAGCTGCGCCGAGACCAGATGGCGACGTTCTTCGTCAACCTGCCGCCGTGTCTGCTGGGCATGGAGGCTTGCGGCAGCGCCCACCACTGGGCGCGAAAGCTCCAGGCAATGGGGCACACCGTGCGCCTGATGGCACCACAGTTCGTCAAGCCCTACGTCAAGACCAACAAAAATGATGCCGCCGACGCCGAGGCCATCTGCGAGGCTGTCGGTCGACCGAACATGCGCTTCGTGCCCATCAAGAATGTTGAGCAGCAGGCAGTGTTGGCATTGCACCGGGTGCGCCAGGGCTTCGTGAAGGCGCGCACAGCGCAGGCCAATCAGATCCGAGGTCTCCTCGCCGAGTTCGGTCTCATCGTTCCCCAAGGCATCGGCTACATCGCCTCGCGGGTCCCGGAACTGATCGAAGACGCTGACAACGAGCTCCCCGGCTCCTTCCGTGTGCTCGTCCAGCGATTGCTCGACCACCTCAAAGAACTTGAGCGCCAGGTTGAAGAGCTCGAAGCACAGATCCAGGCATGGCACCGAAGCAGCGACATCAGCAGCCGGCTCGCTCAAGTGCCCGGCATCGGCCCCATCACGGCGAGCGCGCTGGTCGCCTCCATCGGGGATGCGAAGAACTTCGACGGCGGCCGACAACTGGCGGCTTGGCTGGGCCTGGTGCCCCGGCAGCACTCGTCGGGAGGGAAGTCGAACCTGCTGGGCATGAGCAAGCGCGGCGACAGCTACTTGCGCACGCTGCTGATACACGGTGCGCGATCGGTCATCTATCGCGCTGGACAGAAGGCAGATCCGTGTAGCTGGGTCAACGCAGTGGTGCAGCGACGCAACAAGAATGTCGCGGCGGTTGCGTTGGCCAACAAGAATGCTCGAATCGTCTGGGCGCTGCTGGCCCATGATCGACGTTACGAGACGGGTTACAGGAAGGCGGTCGAGGTCGCGTGATCGAAGGCCAACCGCAGAAGAGGAAAAACAACGTCAGGGAGAAATACCACCGATTGCTCAGGCGATCATGAAGTGATGGCAAGACAGGTAAGACCGTGGTTGGCAAAGCCCGCGCCGCGCGAGGCACCTAGAGTGCGTGTAAGCGATCGAGGCGTCAACCAGCAAATCCCATCAGGGACCGCAGCCAAAAGCTGCACTCGCAGTCCGAATGTACGGGAGCAATCTTCACCTTCGCGTTGTCATGAATTGTGAGGCTGGCATAGGGGGCGTTCATGTACGCGCGGCCATCCCATGGCTCGCGTTGGTCGGCCTCAGCGCCAGTTCGCCAAATCTATCGCGGCCTGCAATGCTGAACTTGGCCCCTCAAGAACCCGAAGGCATCAACTCATTGAGCAGTCGCTTGTCCGCCGCGTAGCAGTTGCACGCTGCTTGCTGCAGACCCAGCCGATCGAGCACAGTGAGCTCACCGCGGTGATATTCAATCAGTCCACGCCGCTGGAATTCGCTCGCTGCCCCGCTCACTCCCACGCGCCGTACGCCCAGCATCTGCGCGATGAAGTCCTGGGTCACATGAAATCGGTCAGCCTGGGCGCGATCCTGGCTCATGAGCAACCAGCGCGCCAGCCGCTCACTCACCGAGTGAAAACGCTGGCAGGCTGTGGCAAGTGATTGCTGATGCAAGCGGACCATCAAGGAGCCTTGCACCAGTTCTCGCAGCTCGGGCATGGTGGCCATGGTCTTGCGCAACACATGCGCTTCCAGGCGCCAGCAATTGCCAGCGCCTTGCACCACGGCTCTCCAGGGCGTCTTGGCCACTCCGAGCACCAATTCCGCCCCCAGCATGGACTCGGGTCCGATCATGCCCACAGCCAAGGGCGGGTGCGTCTCGATGTCAATCACCAGCGCAATGAATCCGGAGCGAGGAAAGTACGCGTGGCTCAGTGGCGCCCCATGCACGCTTAGATCGGACAATGCCACCAGCTCGAACGGGTTGCACAGCGCAAGAAAACGCTTGCGCAACGCTTTCGGAAGACGCTCAAGGAGGTGGTTCTCTGCGTTGTCCATGGGAAGCCCTGATACACGAGAAAACCCCTCTCGGAGCGAGCCCGCGAGGTTCGCAAGACAGGATGTCTTGCGCTCCCTTACCGACTGTAGACCTGTTCGGTTGACTGCTCTGTCTGGAACCGAACAAATATTCAAATCAAACACACTGGTAGCTTTGAGGGAAGGCGCAGTTCCAAGGCTTTGCGTATGAGACCTCTGACGGTAAAACTCACCGTCTGCCAAATCTAAAGTGAGATGGCCTGGATTCGCTGCCAGCGGTGTGGCAGCAGCACACCGATCTGACTGGCGCGCTGCATGGGCAGGCGTGCCATCACAGCGCAGATAGGCATAGGGATCGTGTCCGTTCATACGCGCCGACTGGATCAAGCTCATCACCGTTGCCGCCCGCTGGCCCGCGCGCAAGCTGGCAGCGAACAGCCAGTTGCTGCGGCCAATGGCGATGGGCCTGATCTGGTTCTCGATCCATTTGTTGTCAACCGAATTGCCCATCATCTGCAAAGCGGATGAGCGCTATCTAGCGCTTGAGGCTGTAGTCCAGCGCCTTCGCTGTGGCCGATCCGTCGAGCACCTTGCGCCGCTGCAGCGACATCCATTCGTAAAGGTCGTCCAGGAGTGGCTTTGTTCTCTCCCGCCGGACTGCGAGACGCTGCGCGGCGTTCAGCTCCTTGACCTCCTGCTCGATCGCATAAATGCGGGCCATCTGCTCCAGCGCACTCAGGGCGATCTGGCTTTGGTTGTCCGCGCCGACGGAGATTTAATCCAATCAACATCAAGCATGGTCTGTGGCCATGTAGCGCTGCATGGCATCGATCACCAGCGCGGGGTGACTCATGTGAGCAGCGTGACCCGCCACGTCCATGACTTCCAAGATGCTGCCCTTCAGTTGCTGGTTCAGATACTCACCCACCGCAAGCGGAACCAGGCTGTCTTCCTGGTGCTGAAGAATGAGGCAGGGGCGAGACACCTGGGGCAGGTCAGCCCGGTTATCAGCAAAAAAGGTGGTTTGCGCAAATACGCGCATCGCGACCGGGTTCGTGGAGCAAAAACTGTCGTAAAACTCACCAGCCAACGCTTCGCCCTGCGCGGCACCCGCCACCACGGACGATAGGTGATTGGCCCAGCCGATGTAGTCCTGATCCATCAGCGACAACAGGCCTTGGAGGTCGGCACGCTCGAAGCCTCCGGCATATTCGGGCGGATAGTTCAAGAAACAGGGCGTGGGCCCCACCAATATCAAGCGATCAAACAAGTCAGGGCGTGATATCGAAGCCAACAGTCCGACGTTGCAACTGGCCGAGCGGCCCACGAATGTGACGCCGCTCTGCAGCCCTTGCGCTTCGCACACGTCCAGAACATCTTGCGCGTAGCCGGCCAAGCTGCTGTAGCGAACTGCGCTAAAGGCCGATAGCTGCGACTTGCCGCTTCCAACATAGTCAAACAAGATTTGGCGATGTGTGCCAGCGAAAGCGGGCGTGATGCGGCTCCATACGGATTGGCTACAGCCAAGCCCGTGGGCAAACAAAATCGCTGGCCCGCTGTTTCCCAAGGATTTGACGTTGTTGCGTTTGTTGACGTTCATGGTCTTAAGCTGAAAACAGGGTGGTGAACCTTACCGCGGGGTGGTCAAGACTTTAAGCGTTCTGCCACAGGCCATTGATTCAGGACTTTTCGCGGCATTGCGGCGCCCCGCGTTCACCACAAACCGCCACGAACGCAGACATGTCTCATCTCCGTCATTCTTCTGGTAGTCGATGGGCTTCACTCACTTCAGCCTCTTCCGGCTGGCGGGGGGGCAGATCAACTCGGCACCTTGAGCGGCACGTCGATGTTGAATGGCCGGTGCTGAAGGTGCAGCGGACGCTCGCCTCGCAGGATGGCGAATGTCAGGTTCCGGCGGCGGCTGCCATCGGTCTGCAAAACCTGAGTGGCTGCAGTCAGTCTTGGGACCGCCTACCAGAGTGCCGCTTGGCAGCGGTTGCTGCCGTTCGAGTTTTCAACGTGCATGCCCTTGGCGTGCCGGATTGCGATCACTCCTATTCATGCATCGTGGTAAGGCGCAGAGACAGGTTTCAGGCGCGTAGTTGACATTGCTAGAGAGTTGACAACAGCGTGCAGAGATCTGCAAGCTCGACGAGCAAGACTGCAGCAGCATCAAGCATGGTGCGATCAATCACCTGGGCGTGTCGCCAGCGTTGATGGCTTACCGCGAGCACAAGGCCATGCTGGGCAAGACTTAGGCCGGCGAGAAGTTCCCGGCGGTTGTGATGATGGGGGCTGGCTGGATGGTGGTCCCCGACATCAAACCAGGCAAGTGATGGTGAGTGGCTGACCCGCCCTGGGTCAGCCACTCAGTCGGGATCGCTGTTTGCAGGTGATCCCGTCCTTTTTGTCAGTTGGCGCAGCAGCGCTGTGGCCAACCAGCCATCACTTTGATCCACCCGAAGCCTTGGCCACGTAGGCCGCCAGGGCGGCAATTTGCGCATCACTGAGTTTGCCGTTGTAGGACGGCATCTGCCCAATCCCGTTGCGCAGCGCGGTGGCCACGCGCTTGGCATCGGGCTTGAGCTCGTCCAGGCTGGGGCCCACGGCGCCTTCGGCTCCCGCGTCCTTGAGCGCATGGCACAGGGCGCAGGCAGGCACCGCGCCTTGGCCGAACAACACCTTGCCTTGTTGAAGTTGCGCGGCATCGTCGGCGGCGTGCACGGGCAGCACTGTGAATGCCAACGACCACAGGGCAGCGACCAACGCGTGTTTTTGGATTGTGCGCTTCATGCCACGCTCACTTTCACGGCGTGGTCGGCCCAGCTGGTGTTGTTGTAGCCGCCCGCGTTTTCCATGCGTTGTTCGGGCTGCACGTTGCCTGCGGTGTCGGTGGCTCGGCTCGCCAGGGTGAACTGGCCCGCCGGCAGGCGTGCCGCAAAAACAAACTGCCGCCACGCAAAGCGGCCGAGGTCGGGCCCCACCATGCGCGCGAGCTGCCAGGTTTTTCCGCCGTCCAGAGAAACCTCGACCTTGGCCACCGCGTTCATGCCGCCAAACGCCACGCCATGGATCTGTGTGTCACCCGCTTTAAGCGGGGCGCCGTCCGTGCCGGGACCGTTGATCCACGACTTCACCGTCATTTCCTGCACCGATGGCTGCGACGGGTCGCCCTTCGCGCCGGGCGGTGAAATGCGGTAGCCGTGCGACATGATGCGTGCGTCGGTCTCCTGAGCGGTGAAGGCCAGGCGTTTGACGTACTTGATGTTGTTCACGCCCGTGTAACCCGGCACGATCAAGCGCAGTGGGCCGCCGTGGGCCAGCGAAATCGGCACACCGTTCATTTCCCAGGCCAGCAGGGCATCGGCGAGTGCGGCAGCAGGCACCGAGCGTTCCACGATCACGCTCTTGGGGTCCAGTCCATCGGGGAGTTTTTCGCCGCCTGTGCCGGTGAGGTAGGCCATGCCGGCCTCCACGCCGCCCAGGGCATCCACCACCCAGCGCACCGGCACACCGCTCCACACCACACAGCCTGCTGCGCCCACTTGCCAAGGCGTTCCACTGGGCTTGTTGGGGAAGTAGCCGCGTCCGTTGCCAGAGCATTGCAACACCATCGCCGTGGTCTCGATGCCCATGCGCTTGAGGTCGCCCAGCGTGAGTTTGCGCGGGTTCTTCACCCCCTCGATGTTGATCTCCCAGGCATCGCGGTTGCCCAGGATCGAGACGTCGGGCGCGGGCAGGTTGTTGCGGATGTAGAGCTGCTCGGACGGCGTGATTACGCTGGTGCCGAACACACTGCGCTTGGTCTCAATGGTGGTGCTGCTGTGCACGATCAGGCTGGCCGGGTCCTTCCAGCCCACGTACGCTGGCAGAGGCTTGGCAGCACCGGCCACGGCGACGGGCGCGGTCTCACCAGCAGCGGCTGCGGTGCGGCCAAAGCTGGCCAGACCAACGGCAGCCAAAGCAGCGCCGCTGCCGGCCAGCAGGTGGCGCCGGGGGAGCGAGGTGGGTTGTTGGTTCATTTCTGGGGTCTCCGGTGGTTGGGCGTCGTGCGCCGGTTGGGGTGAAAGGGGTGAGCGGTTGATTCGTTGACAGGGACGCGGTGCCTCAGCCTGGCCCGGACACGGGAGGTGCCTGCAGTGCCGTCTGCGCGACCGCCAGTGCCTTCTTTTTCTGGGCCACCAGCAACAAGGGCTTGCCCTCGCGCGAGCGGATCACCTTCCAGTGCACGTTGCTCCACCAGCCGCTGGCCTCGCGCAGGTCCACAGGCTGGTCAAAGGCATACACCGTCACCATGCCGCCCTTCTCGAAGAACGTGGTGAGGTGGTAAGCGAGGTGACCTTCGATATCGCATGGCCGCATGAGTTGGGGAAACCCGGGCACCACGTTGGCGTCCCGCATGCCCAGGTGCATGAGCAACTGGCGCTGCTCCATGAAACTGCCCCGCAAGCTGCGCTCGTGGTATTCGTGGTCGATCGCGTCGCGCACCATCGCTGGCGGTCGCACGGCTAGCACCCCGCCGCTGGTGCCACCGGCCAGCAAAAGCGCAGCCAGAAAACGCTGCAAGCCGCGTCGCGCCAGCAGCGGCTGCGGCTTTCGGTACAGGTGTGCCGGTGCGTCGCTGGCCTCGAAGG
This sequence comes from Acidovorax sp. LjRoot118, assembly GCF_964253575.1. Taxonomy (NCBI): domain Bacteria; kingdom Pseudomonadati; phylum Pseudomonadota; class Betaproteobacteria; order Burkholderiales; family Comamonadaceae; genus Acidovorax; species Acidovorax sp. LjRoot118. Next base: position 2,682,107 of record NZ_CAXURB020000001.1, on the reverse strand, counting down.
CGATCGCCAACTCGGCGCGCGCGCGCAAATCGAATTCGCTGTCGGGCAGGAAAGGCGCGTCGGTATCGGGGCTCATGTCTTGGTCCTGCGAAACGGGGTAACGTTGACATCGGCCTTGGGTGTCGCAGGTACCCCCATGGCCAGCTTCAAAGCGTCGCGCGCACGGGCTAGGCGCGACAACACCGTGCCGGGCGCGATCTCCAGCGCCTCGGCCATCTGGGCGGTGGGCATGTCGTCGAAATAAAACAGCACCAGCACCTCGCGGTGGATGGGCGCCAGGCGCGCGAGCGCCTTGACGACATCGAGTTTGTCGTCCAGCCCCGCGTCGGGCGCCGCTTGCTCGGGCTGCTCTTCATCGTCCAGCGACTGCATGCTGGGTGCGGCCTGGCGAAAGGCGGCGCGGCGCATGATCTGAAAGAGCCAAGCCCGTGCCAGCGCAGCGTCGCGCAGTTGCTCCCGGTGCTTCCAGGCGTTGGCAAAACAGTCTTGCACCACGTCTTCGGCAATGGCGCGCGAACCAGTGAGCGCCCACGCACTGCGCAGCAAAAAACGGTAGTGCTCACGCACCCATTGGTTATAGCGGGACTCGGCAGACTGGAACAGCATGGTGATCAAGAGCGCTGCGTGGCTTGGTTCATTCCGTGGCGCTCATCGGTACTTTCCCTAGGGCTGTCGATCAAGGCCCCCGCGTCCCACCCAGCGACGGAAATTCCGCTTCCGCACCTTTGGCTGTGCGCTGCTGCAGGGTGTGCAGTCGGCGTTGCATGCTCTGGATCTCCACCGTCTGCCCGGCAATGATTTCCTCGGCCAACTGCCGGGTGACAGGATCGCGCCCATGCTGCAACACCAGCCGCGCCATGTCCACAGCGCCGGCGTGGTGCGGAATCATCATCGCCAGAAAGTCCTGGTCGGCCTGGCCTGCGTAGCCCGGGCTGTGCATGGCCTGCATCATGCGGGCCATCGATTCGTCCATATCCCGCTGGAATGCGCTGGTGTGCGCGGCGCTGGCGCCGTGGCTGGTGTGCGCGCCGCTCATGCCGTCTGGCCCTTCTCGCCCACACGCACGTAGACGAGGTTGATGCTCTTTTTGTTGCGCAGCGCGCCAGAGGGCAGCGTCAGATTGCCCAGGGGGATCTGCGCAATGAAGGTCGGGCGCAGCGGGTCGCTCACATCAAATGCACTGCACACGGTCTGGCCCGCGTTGGGCGTGCCGGGCAGCTCGTCCTGTTCGTGGGCCACATACAGCAGCGTGTTCTCGGGGTTGGTCCACAACCCGTGCGACTCGCGGCCACGGCTGGAGAAGGTGCCCACCACCTTGCGCTGTCCGCCCGGAGCGCTGCGGTCGATGATGGCGATCGGGCTCGACGCCACGCCGCCGGGGCCACCATCGTCGATGCGCGCCAGGCTGGCATAGACCACGCTGCCGCGCGCATTGCGCACGAACTCAACGTGGTTGGGCCGCGCGCCCATGCCCAGCGGCACGGTGTCGATCAGGTCGAAGCCACCCTGCGTCGAGCGGCAAGACACCGCATCAGCCAGCTTGTGCGAGAACCACACCTCGGCACCGTCGGGTGTGGTCTTCATGAAGGGCGTGAAGCCGGGTTTGTCCTGTGCGCTGATGTCCAGCGTGGTCAGCCGCTGCGGTTGGCTGTGGCCATCCGCGCCGGGGTTGACGCGGAACACGTCGATCTTCGACACCTTCTGGCTGGCCACAAAGGCCAACGTACCCTCACGGTTGAACCACACCTGCGCCGGGCCGCTCAGCGTGGGCAGGTATTGGCGAACCGCGCTGGAGCCCGGGCTGTCGGCCCCCTTGAGCTGGCGAACGGCACGATCGACGCCGACGATGGCAATGCGGTCTTCACCGCGCAGCGTGACCCACAGCTCGCGGCCGTTGCGCGTGAAAGTGGGCTCGTGCGGTTCGCGGCCCAGCAGCAGGCCACTACTCAGGCGCTCGGGGTTGGTGGTGGGCCCAGACGCAGGGTTGGGTGTGTTGCCGATGACGCGGCGCTGCTCGGCGTCGATCAGATAAATGTTGCTGGAGCCGCGCCCGCTGGTGGCCAGCAACCGGCCATCGGGCGACGGCACCGCGCCGTGCGCATCGATACAGCCGTGGTACAGCGGCTTGTGGACCATCGCCGCGTGCGTTGGCGCCACGCCGGCCGTCACAAAGCGAAACGGGGGACGAGGGTCTTCGTCAAAGCTGGTCAGGTTGATCGTCGACTCGACGGTGTTGGTCTTCGGGTCGATGACCACCAGCGTGTTGGAGTCTTCATTGGTGATGAAGACGCGATCGCGCGGGTCGATGCCGGTGGCTGCGGCTCCCGCTGAAGCGCCGGACGGGGCCTGGGCATGTGCTGCGGGCAGCGCGCTGGCTGCCGCGGCGGCCAGGGTGTACTTGAGAATGTCGCGGCGTTGGGTGGTCATGTTTGCTTTCTGAGTTGTTGTGGAGAGTGATCGCTTGGGTCGTGGGCCGGCAGCCGCCGATGAACCACTGCCCAGCGCTTGCTTCAGGTCAAGAGCGCGGCTCGGGCCGTTTCATTCCCTGGGCATGCCGACAGCGCGTCGCGCCGACGCCGCCCTGGCCTTCAGCGCGGGGTGCCAAGTTGCCGATAGACCTCGGCCGACACCTGCGCCAGCACGCTGCGGTCGGCGTCGGACGACAGGGCGTAGCCGAAGGGACCGTCGACCCAGTAGAAGACATTGACCACACCTTCGCGTGCGAAGCGGAAGGCCGTGTCTGTGTTCTTCACGCCGGCCTGCAGTGCCTTGTCCGGCCCCGCGGCACTGCCCACGTCGGCGACATCGTTGGACACGTACAGCGTCAGCTTGCTGCCGAGCTCGTTGCGGTACATGAACTGCGCCACCGGCCCCTGGCCACCCGGCAACAGGCGCCCGCCTTCCAGCGTGTAGCCCTGGGCCTGCAGGTGCGGCGGCTTCATCGGCGCGCCCATGCGCTTGGACAGCCAGGCCACGAGCTGGTCTTCGTGCGCCGCGTCCACCTCGACCGGGCGGCGCGCGTCTGGGCTGTACACCGCATGGGCCACCGCCGCGCGCTGTGCGAAGCTGCCCGCTGACACCAGCGTCAGGCCGCGCTCGGCGGGTGCTGCGGCGGCCATGCGGCCGGCATCGTCGCCCCCCGCGGGCAGGCCGCCCCGCAAGCCCCAGCCTGTGGCGCCGCTGATGACGGCGATGGCGATCCCAGCGGCCAGGCGCTGGAGGTACCAAGGCGTCTGCGGCACGGCACGCGGGCGCGCCGATTTCAGCAGGCGCTGCGGCGGCTGTTCATACAGCACGGGATCGAACAAGACGTGCAGTTCGCGCTTCTGCGCCCGGTAGGCCTCCAGGCGCTGCGCGTCTTCAGGGCGTGCGGCCAGATAAGCGGCGATCTCGACCTGGCGCTCAGCGGGCAGGCGGCCATCAACGAACGCATGCAGGTCGGCCTCGGTGACCGGGGGAATGGACGGTGGCGGACGGTCGGTATTCATGGGTTGCTTCTCAATACATTCATTTGACGACTTTCAGCCGCACCGGTTCTGCGCGGCCTTCCATCAGGCCGCGCAGGCGCTCACGGCCTCGCGACAGGCGCGACATCACGGTGCCGATGGGGATACCCAGGGCCTGCGCCACATCGGCATAGGCCATGTCTTCCAGCGTCACCAGAAGAAGCACTTCCTTCTGCTCGACGGGCAGCAAGTCCAGTGCAGCCTGCAGATCCAGTACAGCCAGCCTGTCGGTTTGTGTCGGCGCCACCGGCACTTCGGGCGTGTCGTCGTCCATGGTCACGGTGTGCAGCCTGGGACGGCGCACGCCATCGACGTGCAGGTTGTGCATGATGCTGAAGAGCCAGGCGCGCATGTCGGCCACGCCGCCCCACAGGTTCGACTTGGCCCAGGCCCGCTCCAGCGTGTCCTGCACCAGATCGTCGGCGTCGTCACGGTTGTTCACCAGCGCGCGCGAATAGCGGCGCAGGCGCGGCACCCAGCTCAGCAGGCTTGCGTCGTCTTGCATCGGGGGGTCGTGGCCTGAGGGTCTGGACGGAAGTCGACAGCAAATGTCATTCCTTGATGATGTGCCAGACGTCTTTGAAGTTGTCGCCGGCGCGGTCGCCGGGCTTCTGGTCGGCCTGGTAGGTGTACACCGGCTTGCCCTTGTAGGCCCACTGGCGCGCACCGTCGTCGCGCATGACGATCGTGTATGCACCGGCGGGTTGGTCGCTGGCGGCGGCCATCGCGTGCGGCCAGATAAGCGGCGATCTCGACCTGGCGCTCAGCGGGCAGGCGGCCATCAACGAACGCATGCAGGTCGGCCTCGGTGACCGGGGGAATGGACGGTGGCGGACGGTCGGTATTCATGGGTTGCTTCTCAATACATTCATTTGACGACTTTCAGCCGCACCGGTTCTGCGCGGCCTTCCATCAGGCCGCGCAGGCGCTCACGGCCTCGCGACAGGCGCGACATCACGGTGCCGATGGGGATACCCAGGGCCTGCGCCACATCGGCATAGGCCATGTCTTCCAGCGTCACCAGAAGAAGCACTTCCTTCTGCTCGACGGGCAGCAAGTCCAGTGCAGCCTGCAGATCCAGTACAGCCAGCCTGTCGGTTTGTGTCGGCGCCACCGGCACTTCGGGCGTGTCGTCGTCCATGGTCACGGTGTGCAGCCTGGGACGGCGCACGCCATCGACGTGCAGGTTGTGCATGATGCTGAAGAGCCAGGCGCGCATGTCGGCCACGCCGCCCCACAGGTTCGACTTGGCCCAGGCCCGCTCCAGCGTGTCCTGCACCAGATCGTCGGCGTCGTCACGGTTGTTCACCAGCGCGCGCGAATAGCGGCGCAGGCGCGGCACCCAGCTCAGCAGGCTTGCGTCGTCTTGCATCGGGGGGTCGTGGCCTGAGGGTCTGGACGGAAGTCGACAGCAAATGTCATTCCTTGATGATGTGCCAGACGTCTTTGAAGTTGTCGCCGGCGCGGTCGCCGGGCTTCTGGTCGGCCTGGTAGGTGTACACCGGCTTGCCCTTGTAGGCCCACTGGCGCGCACCGTCGTCGCGCATGACGATCGTGTATGCACCGGCGGGTTGGTCGCTGGCGGCGGCCATCGCGGGCGGCCACAGCGCGGCGCAGCCGCCGTTGCAGGTGCTCTTGCCGCTGCCTGCCACGTCCTTGTCGAAGGTGTAGAGCGTCATGCCCTTGGCGTCGACCAGCGCGCCGTTGGCGAGCTTGGCCGGCGCGTCGGCAGCCATAGCGCCGGTGAGTGGTGCCGCGAAGGAAGCCGCTGTGATCAGCAGCGCGGCCAGAGTCGAAAGGTGCTTCATGGGGTTGTCCTTTGGGGTCTGGTGGAGAGTAGCCACGCTGCGTGCCGTTCAGTAAGCCGCAGCCACCGCCAGCTTGGGGTCGATCTGCCAGGTTTCACTGACGATCTTGCCTTCACGGAACGTCAGCACGTAGCGCACCTTGATGGGCATCTTGCCTTCGAAGACGACGTTGGCCGAGACGGTGGCGCCCTTGGGGTTGGCCGATTCTTCAATCTGGCCGACTGTGAGCTTCAGTGGGCCGACGGCCTTGCCGAACTTCTCCCAGGTGCCGCGAATGGCATCGGTGGTGGCATAGGTGCCGTCGAGTGGGCCGCCTACCCAGTTCAGCTGGGCCTGGTCGGCATAGGCACGCATGACGATCTGGGTGTCGCCCGAGGCGATGGCCTGGAAGTGCGTGCGGGCGTCGTCGCTGGGGGCGGCGAAGGCGCTGCCGGAGGCGAGCGTCAGGGCGGTGGCGGCGAAAGCGAAAGTCTTGAACATTGTGGGCTCCGATGAAGGGTTGGTGTGAAGTGAAGGGGGGTGAGTGCGGGACGAAGGGTCAGATAGGTCCCGACAAAAGAGCAGACGGCGTCGGCATGCGGTCTATTCCAGAGCGTGCAAAGAAATTTAGGGTCAGGGCCCTGGGCCGTGAATTCGAGGCTTCAGCCCAGCAGGGCCGGCACCCAGCGGTTGATGAGCGCGCCTCCGACGATGAGCCAGCCGAACAAGATCAACGCCAGCAGCAGCGGCTTGGCCCCGGCCTTGCGAATGGCGCCGATGTGCGTGGCCAGGCCGAGCGCAGCCATCGCCATCGCCAGCAGCGCGGTGTCAATCTCGGTCGTCACTGCCACCACCGACGCCGGCAGCCATTGCAGCGAATTGAGCAACACGACCGCGACGAAGCCGAAGGCGAACCAGGGCACAGCGAGTTGACCCTTGGCGTGAGCATGCTCTGCCTCCACTAGGGCTTGCAGGGTGCTGTCGCGCGCCAGCCAAGCCGACAGCATCACCAGGAACGGCGCCAGCATCATTACTCGAACCATCTTCGCGATGACGGCCGAGTTGGCTGCGTCCGGGCCCACCGAACGTGCTGCGGCCACCACCTGGGCCACCTCGTGGATGGTCGATCCGACGTAGATGCCGAACCCGTTGGCGCCGCCGGGGATCAGCGCCCAGTGCCGGTTCAGCTCGAACAGCGCCGGGTACAGGAAGATCGCCAGCGTGCCGAACACCACCACCGTGGCCACCGCCACCGTGACCTGCTCGGCGCGCGCCTTGACCACCGGCTCGGCGGCCATCACCGCAGCAGCGCCGCAGATGGCACTGCCAGCGCCGATCAGCATCGCCGTCTTGCGCTCCAGGCCCAGCCAGCGCGTGCCGATGAGGCAGGCCAGTGCGAAGGTCGAACCCAATATCATCGCGTCGATGGCGACACCAGCGATGCCGACATGGTCAATGTCCTGCACGGTGAGCCGCAGGCCGTACAGCACCACGCCCAGGCGAAGCAGGTTCTGCTTGGAGAAGTTGACGCCGGCGCCGCTGGCTACCGCCAAGCGCGGGGCCCACGGGTAAACCGTGTTGCCCACGATCATGCCCAGCACGATGGCCAGCGTCAGCGCACTGAAGCCATGGTCCTGCAGCCAGGCGATGCGGCCCAGCGCGATACCGGTGGCAGCCAAGGCGCCGCTCAGGGCCAGGCCGGGGAGCATGCGTGCGAAAGCCGATGCAGAGGCCAATGTGCGTGGCTCAGGAAGTACGTTGATGGTCATGCTGCTTGCCTCCGGTTGAAGTTCGTGAGGACAAAGCTTCCGGCTTCATGGATGACCCGTCAAACGGGTTGTATCGCTAAGATGTACCCATCTAATCGCTTTGCAAACGAATCCGCCATGAATACCCTTCGCCTCACGCTGCGACAGCTGCAGATCTTCGTGGCGGTTGCGCGCAGCGGCACTACCACGGCAGCCAGCGCCGAGATTGCGCTGTCGCAGTCGGCCACCAGCTCGGCCGTGAATGAACTTGAGCGGCTGCTGTCGCTGCGCCTGTTCGACCGCGCGGGCAAGCGCCTGCTGCTCAACGACAACGGCCGTGCGTTACTGCCGCGGGCCCTGGCGCTGCTGGACGGTGCCGCCGGCATCGAGCTGATGTCCCGCGATGGCAGCGCCCAGGCGCAGTCGCTGCGCATCGGCGCCAGCACCACCATCGGCAACTATGTGCTGCCCAGGCTGCTGGCCCGTTTTGTCGCAGCGCAACCGGGCCATGCCAGTGCCTGGCGCTCAAAGGTCGTGATCGGAAACACGGCGGCCATCTGTGACGCGGTCGCTGCGTTTGAACTGGACGTGGGCCTGATCGAAGGGCCTTGCCACCAAGCGGCGCTGGCCGTCACGCCATGGCACCAGGACGAGATGGTGGTCGTTACATCGCCTGACAGCGCGTGGGCACGAATGAGCCTGGCCGGCGAGCGGGTGCCAATGCGGACACTGCGTGAAGGGGTCTGGCTGTTGCGTGAGTCGGGCTCGGGAACGCGCGAGGCCACCGACCAAAGTCTGCTGCCCCACTTGCGCTCCTACCGTCGAAGCATCGAGCTGGGAAGTTCGGAGGCGATCAAACATGCGGCCGAGGCGGGTATGGGGGTGGCCTGCCTTTCGTCGTGGGTCGTGAGCGACGCTTTGGAGGCCGGCCGCCTGTGCCGCATCTCCACGACCTTGCCGCGGCAGCTCCGACAATCTCACCTGGTCGTGCATCGCGACAAACAGCCCACCGCTTCGCTGCTGGCATTTGTCGACCAGGTATTTGGCGCCGAGAACACGGCGCCATGAAATGTGACTCCATCGAGGTCAGGCCTGAGCAGCTCGCCAGTCGGCGCTCAAAGTTTATCCACGCACCTTCAACGAGATTCACGGCAGGCTCACCTGCACAAATGCCGGATGCGGATGGCGACGTCAAGACTGCCGCATATCCACATACCGCGCGCGATGTCTTGGGCATTGCGATCCAACGGCCACCCCTTGTTTCCTTCTTTATTTGCGGCGAGAGCAATGATCAGAATGTTGCAACAGCATCAGGTCAAAGTGAACTATTGCCCGTCTATCACGCACTTTGAGGAGCACAGGGAACCCGGGTGGCGGGTATTGCGCTACGGACACTGAAGGACCAAAAGAAGTGATTCGCCCTCCCTGCTGGCGCTTGAAGAAGGCCTGCCCATGGTCCAGAACACCTTTTCGTCCGTGACGCAAAGGGCCATTCCAGAACTTTGCACTTCGCTACAGTGCCGAACGACCGGTACAGGTAATCGATCGGTCGCTTGAGATCCTGACCGGTAAGCGACCGCTTGCGTTGGCGCCCATGGACTCTGCCGTCGAACCTAAGTGGCAGCAATCAGTCTGAACTTGTCATCCGCATGCGAAGGGCGGGGGTGCAGCGTTATGCACAGCACGCAGTTATGGACAGTTGGCCAGTCTGAACGCGCCAGAGGCTGTGATCGCCCTGGTAGATCGCAAGGAGGCGGTGCCGTTGAACTGGACATAAGTTCGCAGTCGGCGCATGAATGGTGATCTCACAACTGGAGATCACCATGGACTTGATTCTTTCGATGCACCCGATGGCCAGGGCATGGCTGCTCGATGGCCCGCTGTCTTCATACGTCGGGGCGTTCCAGGCATTGCTGGAGCGCGGCCGGTACGCCGAAGGCAGCTCGGAGACTGCCCTTCGTGCCTGGTCGCACTTTGCCCACTGGATGGCGAAGTGCCAGGTATCTGCCGAACAGATCGACGAAGCCCTCGTCGAGCAGTTTCTGGATTCGCATCTGCCGCGCTGCGACTGCCATCCCGCGGCTCTGCGTACACGCAGCGGCTTGAGCGCCAGTCTCGGACACCTGCTCGCCTTGTTGCGGGAACAGCATGTCATCGTGGAACTGCCAGGCCCCAGCGGTCCCATTGCAGAAGAACTGAACCGTTACAACGTCCACATGCGCGACGCCCGCGGCCTGGCGATAGGCACGCGCGAGGATCGGCTGGTACTCGTAGGTCGTCTGCTGCAATGCAAGTTCGCGGGCAAGGCCATCGCCATCGGCGAGTTGCAGCCGGAAGACGTTCGCGGCTTCATCGCAACCGAGCTCACGCGGGTCAGCAGCGGGTCGCATTCCAGCGCGGTCACTGCTGCGCTGCGGGCCTACTTCCGATACCGCGGGACCTGCGGTGACGCAGTGAACAGCCTGCTCGGCGCTATCTCGTCGCCGGTGCGATGGAGCCAAGCATCGTTGCCGCGCGCGCTGACGACCGAGGAGGTCCAGCGCCTCGAAGCGCATTGCGCCGAGGCCAAGCGGGCTCCGCTGCGCCTGCTGGCCATGGTGCGCCTGGCCTTGGATCTCGGACTGCGCGTGGGCGAGATCGCCAAGCTGGAGATCGGCGACTTCGATTGGCGTGCCGGAACGGTGACCTTGAAGCGAACAAAGTCCCAGCGCCAGGATGTCCTACCGCTGCCGGTGCTCACCGGGCAGGCTCTGGCGGAGTACATGAGACACGAGCGGCCCGCAACCACGCTGCCATCGCTGTTCGTCCGTCGGTTGGCGCCACACGACAAGCCCATCGGCGTCGATGCAGTGAGCCAGGCAATCGGGCGTGCCCTGCGAGGTGCCGGCATCTCACGCGGTTGCCATTCGTTGCGTCACACGCTGGCCTGTCGCCTGGTCAACAGCGGCAGTTCGATCAAGGAGGTCGCCGATGTGCTTCGGCATCGATCGCTGGACACCTCGTTGATCTACGCCAAGCTCGACTTGCAACTGCTTGCCGAGGTCGCTCTGCCTTGGCCTGGGAGTGCATCATGAGCGCCGCAGCATCGGCGAACATCGACCTCACCGCCAAGGTGGAGCAATACCTGACTGAACGCCTGCGCCTCGGGTTCAAGCCGTGCTCCTCTGATCTCGCTGTGCGCAGCTTCACTCGCTTCATGGTCGGAGAGGGACGCGACATCGCGTTGACGGTAGACGTGATGGTCCAGTGGGCGCACCAGGTACAGCCTCGGTATCTCGTGGGCGGCCGGGCCAATGTCGACACGGCAGCGCGCCGACTGGCAACGCTGCGCCCCTTCATGCGCTGGCTCCAGCAGTTCGATCCGACTGTCGAAGTTCCTGACGATTCCAGCTTCGGTCCGATCCCGCGCCGCGTGGCGCCTCACATCTACAGCGAAGCCGAGATCGCGGCATTGATCGTCGCTGCCCGCCGACTCGGCCCCTCGGATGGCCTTCGTGCCACCACCTATGCAACGCTGTTCGGTCTGATCGCATCGGCCGGGCTTCGGGTCTCTGAAGCGATCAACCTGGCCGACTCGGATGCAGATCTGGACGGCGGCATCCTGACCATACAGCAGACCAAGTTTGGCAAGTCCCGCATGGTGCCGCTGCACCCCAGCGTGATCGGTCCGATGGCAGCCTACCGGGCCTTGCGCCGCCAGTACGTGCCTGCGAAGCCGCAGATGACATTCTTCGTGGGCTCGCGTGGCGTGCACCGGGGTGAACCGCTGGGAGATCGGCAGGTGCATCGAGTGTTCTGTCAGCTGCGCGAGCAATTGGGTTGGATCGATCGCGGCGGCCATGGCCGACCGCGGGTGCATGACCTGCGCCATAGCTTCGCCGTGAGACGGATGATCCTGTGGCACCAGCAGGGAGCGAACCTTGACCAACGAATGCTGGCCCTGTCCACGTACATGGGCCACATCAATATCTCCAGCACGTACTGGTACCTGAGCGGCGTGCCGGAGTTGATGGCGTTGGCCGGCGCTCGATTCGAACGCTTCGCCGACGTCGCGGAGAACGACGATGAGTAGTTCTGAACACCGCAAGCCCGCTCCGCCGAGCTTCGCGACGCTGGTCCAGTCCTTCTTCGCCGAGCACCTGACGCAGCAGCGCGCGTTGAGCCCGCAGACCGTTGCGGCCTATCGGGACGCGTTCGTGCTGTTCCTGGACTTCGCCCAGGCGCAACTGCACAAGACGCCCACGACGCTGTCGCTCGCCGACCTGACGCCCGCGCTGATCCTGGACTTCCTCGATCATCTCGAACGCGATCGGCACAACACCGTTCGCAGCCGCAATGCGCGACTGGCCGCGCTGCGCTCGTTCCTGAAGTTCGCAGCCCGGCGAGACGTGACGGCACTTCAGGTCGTCGAGCAGGCGCTCGGCGTGCCGATGAAGCGCTTCGAGCGGCCGATGTTCGAGTTCCTGACACGCGAGGAGATGCTGGCCGTGATCGGCGCGCCAGGAGCGGATTGGATGGGCCAGCGAGACAAGCTGCTGCTGGCCCTGCTGTACAACACCGGTGCCCGCGTGTCGGAGGCAATCGGCGTAAAAGTGGGCGACGTCGTGCTGGCACCCGCCGCCTGCGTGCATCTGCATGGCAAGGGACGCAAGCAGCGGTCGGTGCCGCTCTGGCGATCGACGGTCAAGGTGATCCGCGCCTGGCTGAAGTTCAACCCGGACCTGACTCCCACGTCGGCGCTGCTGGGGTGATCTCGTTTCCCGTGCAAATCATTCCGTTTGCAGCTACGGGTTTACCCCCATTCCGGCCAGCTGCCGTAATGTCGCGAGCTCAGAAGGCATGTGGAGCACTCGAATGTTGGCGAGCGCCTGTATCGCCTCTCGCTTGGACCAAATATCGGTCTTGTCGCTCGTGAGAAAAACTGAGCAGCCGGACTTAACCGCCGAGTCGAGGTGCTGTGCGTCGACCTGGGCGCCCACCAACCTGCGTAGCGGTTCGAAGAGCGTGGATGGCTTGTAGTCGTTCCAGGTTCCGGGAGCCTCTTTCCAACTCAGGTTGCTCTGCTTCCAGGTGGCGCCCGAGCCGGGGACGAAAGCTCTGACCCGGCGATTTCGCTGCTCGAAGGGGAAGTAATGGGTTTTCAGAAGGCCAGCAGCTTCCAAGGCAGCGACTTCCTTGAGCATTCCGCCGGTGTCCACATACGCAAGAAGCATCTCATCTCCCAGAATTTGATGGGCTCAGTGGATCACGGTTGAGCGAGCTCGTTGAGTTGGATGCCAACGAACATCGGTTGAATTGCCCGCCAGACTTCAGGTGGCAAGATACGCTTGCAGGTCGGCTTCAACTGGGCCAGATAAGGATGGCTTTCTCCTGGCGAGTTTTAAATTCCCCGAGCGCCCCGCCAGGCTCATCTTCAATGAATTTGGTCCCCTCGTACTGGGCTTCTGTGGCTGACTTCAAGACCCAATTCCAGCGGGAAAGGGAACCACCCTTTGCCTGCCAGGGATCCTCAAAGTCGTCGCCGTTTACAACCACCATGCAGTCGATGCCGCTTGGCGGGGAAAGTGCCGTGCGCATCGCGGCTATCAAACCGGGCGGGCCGAACACAAGCAGATCTGTGTCGGAGCATGCCTGGGCTCGGCCACTGGCCTGCGAGCCGATCAGCCACACAGATGAAGGCTGTACAGGGAGTCCTGTCAGTGACTCGACGAAAGTGCGCACGTGGGGGGCAAGAATCGGCTGCATGCAGGCCTCGGGGTTAAGAGTTGTCCGGGCGAGGACCGAGGCCGCTCTCGAAGCGCTCCTGAAGTCCGGCGGTCGGGGCATCCAGGTACCTCAACGCCGACTCCATGTCGCGCCATCCGACGTACTCCATCATCTCCTTGATGTCCCATCCACTGGCGCGTGCCCATCCGGCAAATCCGCGCCGCAGCGAATGGCTCGAGTAGCCCTCGGCAGACTCGACGCCGGCGTCATGGAACATCTTGCGTAGCAAGGGAATCAGGCTGGTGGGGTGCATGGGGCGTTCAGACATGTGGCCCCATTGGTCGATACCGCAGTAAACCGGGCCCGCCTGGCGGCCGCTGACGGCGATCCACTCCAGGTAGGCGTCCACAGGACACAGCCGGGACAGAGCCGGGCAATGGAACGTGCGGCCCTCCAACGCGCGATCCGTCTTGCTCCTTTCCAGCCTGCAGGTCAGGCCTGTTCCGGCAACGGCCGTCACGTTCTCCACTCGCATGTTGACGATCTCATCGGATCGAAACGCGCGCCAGAAGCCCAGCAGCACGATGGACCGGTTGCGCGTCAGCTGCAGCAAGGCCGTTTCATCGCCTTGTTCGTGTGCCGTGCGCTGCGCGGCTTGCAACCAGTCGGAGATCTTTTGGAGCTGATCGAGCTCCAGTGGTCGCGCCTGCTTTTGCTTGGCCGGGTGCTTCGCCACAATGCCCCTGAGCACCTTGCGTACCAGCGGCGTCTTGGTCGGGTCCGCAAAGCCCTGTTCGGCATGCCAGCGCGCGAGCGCCGCCAGCCTTTGCCTCAAGGTGCTGACCTTGTGCGTACTTGCGTAGGCCACGAGGTAGCGGGCAACGGTATCGCTTGTGGCCGGTAGCAACCCTTTCCAGTCCTGCTCGAAGTGCTTGATCGCGGCTGCGTAACTTCGCACCGTGGTCTCACGGTCGGCAGCCTGCAGATAGTCATCCAGTTCACCCACCACGCCTCCTTTGCACTCGGCCCCGAAGCCGCATCTCACCGGGAACAGGCCCACCTACCGGCACTATAGGCGCTCGAACCGCTTTCGCAACGACCCGCGGGCCGGGTCCGTCAGAAATGTCCCGCCTACGTGTTTCGGGGCCTCTTCAACTGCAAGCCACAACGCCGGCTACCAAAACGCGCGTTGGTCGATGCGTGAAAGAAGCGAGGCGAGCACAACCAGCGACTGGCCGTCAATGTTCATCGGGGTGCTGCCTGCCCCCATCGGAACCGCGCCGTTGGAGTGCTCCATGGCTCGCGCCATCACCTGGTCGACCAGGCTGATCCTGGGCACCAGAACGTACCGCACGTCGCAGTTCAACCCATCTGCAATCTTGGCCAGGGTGTTGAGAGAAATCGAGCCATCAGCTTCCGACTTTTCAAGCTGCCTGACTCCTTGCGGAGAGATGCCGATGCGTCGACCCAAGGTCTCAGAGTTCATGCCCAGAGCCAGGCGCACAGTCTTCACCCACCCGCTCCTGGGCGTGCCTGGACCCTGCAGCTTCGCTAGTTCGCGAAACTGGCTGTCGAGTTCAACCAAGCGGGAAAGATCCAATCGATTCTTCAAGGGCGAGTGGCAGCGAAAGTTCAAAACAACACTCTGATTGCGCAGATGTCTTCGCAAGGCAAGTGGGAGCTTTCCATTTGCGCTGGACCGCCTTGAAACGGGTTTTGCGCGGAGAAAGTTCAGCTATCTTCGCACGCTCAGTCCCAAACAGGACCAACTAGTCCCCTAAATATTTGACGAGTATGTTGCAGTTAGACAAAGAACAGATCGGCCATTTCAGCGAGATGGACCTGGAAGAAATCCTTCAAACCGGTGGCTTTGATGCAATCCTTCCAAGAAGCCTTAGCGACGGCCAATTGGTGAGTGTTTCCGATCAACTTCGGGCCATGCTGTGGGGAGAAGGCACACGAGGGCCCGACGGCGAACCCAATGCAGCGATTGCGATGGCGTTGCTGTTGATAGCAAAGGCACATCCGTCGCCTCCCGTAAATGGCGAACTCATGTTTGAAGGCAGCCTTGAGCAGTTACGCGACGTGATGATGGTGCTCAGCATGGCCGCAGACCGCGAGATCGTGAACAGACTGCTTAATCGCCCAAACGATGACGAATCGTTGTCCATGCTGACAGGAATTGAAGCCATCATGGTCGGAGAAAGTTCTCCATCTCAGCCCAAAAGGGCTAAGCAACGTCCTCAGGCAGCAGTGTAGAGAGATCGGTTCGAACAGACTTCAGCACCTTCTCAATCGATGCTGCATCGAATCTACGCGCATATGCCACTGCAAGGAGAGTCATTGGGTGAACCTGCAGGCCTTCAGCGAGGTGCTCCACCATGCCAATGCTGGGGAGCTGCTCGCCCTGCTCGAGACGCCCAATGTGCCGCCGGCTGATCGCCGGTGTCAGATCCTCCTGGGTAAAGCCGCGAGCTTCGCGCAGCTGCTTGAGCGCGCGACCGACAGCAGCTTTTGGTGGATCTGACTTTCGAGTGGGCATTCACTCGATTTCCGCCGATGGCGACTTAAAAGACCACGTCTAACTAGTCGCATTTTGATGGAAATTAGATGATTTCCATTTCCGAATGGCTCCCCCAGATTCCTCAAACCAGTGTGGACAAGAAGCGCGTCTGCATCTCACTGCAGCGAACTCACCGCAAACGGGGAACTACAGCCTGTTCGCCCACCTGATCAAAAACAAGGTACTGCATCGTGCAGATTCAATTTCTCAATGAGCGTCCCGCCCCCGATGTTCAAGTTCAGCCCGAGGTCCAACTGGACCATTGGCGAATCCTTCAACGTGGGACCGGGACGCTGCACATCGTCGCGATGCTGGGCCCCATGACACTCAGAGTTACTTCGGCCTTGGCTGCCATCGATCTTGCGAGCGCAATGGTCAAGACGGGATCAGGTCGCAACTATCACCTCGCAGCACCGCCCGAAGAAGACAAGGAGCTGCGGATGTTGATGGAGCTGCGCGGCAAGCTTGCCATCGGGACGGTTTCGGCTGACGTGAGCGATGGCGTCTGGCACGCGGTGTCTGTCGGCTCGTGGCCAGACCATGGTGGCGGGTTGCTGCCACCCTTGCAATAGTTCCGTTTCCTAGCTACGCACTATGGATTTCAACGACGCACTGAACCTCTTTCAGCGCACCTTGGCCACGGAGAGATCCCGGCCCGATGTGCACGCGGCGATGCTGGACCTGGCCAGGCCCGACACCATCAACGAGGCCAGCTCTCAGGTCGTGAATGCGCTGACCCGCGGTGAGCGGGTATGGATGACGTCCGATCTGCACCTGGGCCACACGAACGTGATCGAGTACAGCAAGCGTCCCTTTTTCGACGTCATGCAGATGAACGAGCACCTCATCACCCAGATCCAGAAGGTCAAGGACGACGAATGGCTGCTGATTCTCGGGGACCTGGCCATGGGCGACCACGACGAGGCCATGGAATGGATCCGGCGCCTCCCGGGTCGCAAGGTCCTGGTGCTTGGAAACCATGACCTCAAGCGCAATGGCAAATGCCTTTACGCCAGGGAGCGCGCACCGCACGGACGGCAGCCGCTGTTCGAAGCAGTGGTCCCCTTTCTGTTCTGGCGGGACATGCTGGGCCGGACCGTGTTCGCGAGCCACTACCCGGCGACCGTAGATCATCCCTTTCGGCGGCTCGTGAACTACCACGGCCACTTGCACCGCGACGTGCTGGCTCCCACTGAAATCACCCATTTTGTGAATGTGGGCTGGGACGTCACCCAAGGATTGTTATGCCTTTGAACCCTCAATCCTTCAGTAAGCGATTCGAGCCCGAGCGCAGAGCGCAAATCGACAGTCGCAACCGCATCCCCTTGCCGCCGGGCATGGGTTGGAAGGTGGGAGCCCGCGTGTACTTCTCGCTGGCCAGGAGTAGCGCTGACGGGGACGAGCCACCAGGGTTCGTGATCACAACCAAACCAGGGATGCTGTTGGAAGGGAGATTGGTTTCCGCGCGCATTCAGCGCGCTGGTTTCGCGCCGATGGTCAGGGCGCGCAAGAAGCCTCGTCGCTGTTGGCCATGAGTCCGTGAAACGCCTTCAACGGAGCTTCCATGAAACTGCTCGTTTACTCGGACCTGCACCTGGACCTGTGTCCCTTCAAGCTGCAGCTGGACCCGGACTTTCTCAAAACCGTCGACGTGGTCGTGCTGGCAGGTGACATCACCGAAGGCACGGGCGGGCTTCGCTGGGCGCGTGAGACCTTCCCGGACCAACCTATCATCTACGTGGACGGCAACCATGAGTTCTACAGCCAGCATTGGGACAAGCACATCGACGTGATGCGCAAGCTGGCCCGGGATCACGAAGTTCACTACCTGGAGAACGATACCGTTTTGATCGGCGGTGTACGGTTTCTGGGGTGCACGCTCTGGACGGACTACGCACTGCATGGCGCCGATGAAAAGCTGATGGCGATGAGCACGGCGCGCCAGCGCATGAGCGACTATCCGCAAATCAAGATCACTCGGCCGCCGGAGATGTACTGGCAGCAGCGCAAACACCGTCTGTTTCCGGCGATGGCTGCGCGCCGGCACGATGCGAGCCGGCAGTGGCTGGAGGGGCAACTGGGCCTGGGTGATCCGGAGAACACGGTGGTGGTCACCCACCATGCGCCGCATCCCCGATCGATTCCGGATGAGTTCGAGGGGCACCCGCTGTCACCTTGCTACGCGAGCGACCTGGACGCGCTGATGGGAAAAGCCGGCACCTGGATCCATGGGCACATCCATGACAGCCTGGACTACGAGGTGCGGGGGACCCGAATCGTCACCAATCCCCGCGGGTACAAGCTCATCGGGGGTGGCATGCAGAACCCGAAGTTCCGGGCGGACTTCTGTGTGAATGTGGGCTGAATGGAAGCTGCCGTGCCTTTGCAAGCACGCGGGGTAGCCAACCATCGATGGTTTGCATGCCGGCGCCGCGCGGGCATTTTTGGAGGATCAACGACATGAGCATCAAGCCAATCATCGCCCTGGATGCGGATGGTGTGCTTCTTGACTATGGCCTGGCCTATGCCTCGGTCTGGGAGCGGGCATTTGGCCAGCGGCCCGTCGAGCGGGACAAGGATGCGTATTTCCCGTATCACCGCTGGGCGGTAGAGTTCCTGGAGGGTGAACGACTGGCGACATTGCAAGCCTGCATGGACGAGCAGTTCTGGTCTTGTGTGCCTCCTTTGGAACACGCTGTCGATGCCTGCCATCGGCTCCATGATGCGGGCTACGAGCTGGTCTGCGTTTCGGCTCTGGCCCCGCAGTTCGAAACGGCCCGCCTGAGGAATCTGCGGGAAACGGGGTTTCCGATCGAGCGCGTGATCGCCACGGGACTCGCTGCAGGGGAACGCAGCCCAAAGGCCGATGCGATTGAACAACTTGGGCCAGTGGTGTTCGTTGATGACTTCCTGCCGTACTTTCGTGGGATCGCTCCGGGCGTCCATCGCGCACTGATCTGCCGCGGTCCGAACGGAACCCCCAACGTCGGACCGGAGCTCGATCAGATCCACTCCTCGCACGCTGATCTGTGGGCGTTCAGCGAGTGGATGCGCACGCAGATTTTGAATGTGCGGTGAGCACGTCAAGCGGCACCCATGTTCGGCTGGCCAGCAGTTGGGGAAACACGACGATTTCAATCCTGTGGACTCCCACCTGCGGGCCCAGTATCCAGCCCGCGAGGCCTCGACCCCGCGATTGGCTGGAATAGTCTTCAGGGGACTTGAGACGAAGGGGGCGGCTTCCTCACATCTCCCCTGCACCAATCACTGGACCGACTGGATCACGTAGTCCTTGCCCTCCTGAACGAACTCGACTTCGACGCGCTTGCCCTCGGTGAGCTTGTTCAGCAGCGCGCTTTCCTTGACCTTGAAGCCCATGGTCATGGAAGGCCAGTTGAGGCTGGCCACCGGCTCGTGGGCCAACGTCACGCGGCCCGCCTTGGCATCCACCTTTTTGACGATGGCCTTGGTTTTGTGGACGGCCTGGGCTCCCGCTGCCGGCTTCTTGCCCATGTCCATACCCTTCATGTCGTCCATCTTTTTCTGAGCCAATGCAGCGGCCCCTGGCAGTGCGATGGCAATAGCGAGGCCGGTGGTGGTGATGATTCGCTTCATGGTGATCTCCGTTTTCAGAGTGGTTGTGGAATTGGTTGGGGTGATGGGAGTGCCGCGCGACCCTTGCGCGCGCGGCGCATGAGCAGGTAGGCGGCGGGGACAACGAACATGGACAGCAATGGGGCGGTGATCATTCCGCCGACCATGGGCGCGGCGATGCGTTGCATCACTTCCGATCCGGTACCCGTTCCCCACATGATGGGCAGAAGACCCGCCAGAATCACCGCGACCGTCATGGCCTTGGGGCGAACCCGCAGCACGGCGCCCTCGCGGAGGGCATCCAGCAGGTCCGCAGGTTCGGTCCGTTGCTGGTCGATGCGGTCCTGCCAAGCGTGCTTGAGGTACAGCAGCATGATCACGCCGAACTCAGCCGAGACCCCGGCCAGCGCAATGAAGCCCACCGCGCCAGCGACAGAGAGGTTGTAGCCCAGCAGATACAGCAGCCAGATACCCCCCACCAGGGCGAATGGCAGCGTGGCCATGATGAGTAGCGCTTCCCCGATGCTCCGGAAGGTCAGGTACAGCAGCACGAAGATGATTAGCAGCGTGAATGGCAGCACGACCTTCAGCTTGGCCGTGGCGCGTTCCAGGAACTCGAACTGGCCGGACCAGGAAACCGAGTAGCCCGAGGGCAGCTGAACCTCCTGCGCCACGGCCTGTTGCATGTCCTGCACGGCCGAGCGCAGGTCCCGGCCACGGATGTCCACGTAGACCCAGCCCGACAGCCGGGCGTTTTCACTTCGGAGCATGGGCGGGCCATCGGAGATGCGCACGTCTGCCACATCGGACAGCACAAGGCGTGCGCCCTGGGGGCTGACGATAGGCAGGCTGCGCAGCTTCTGCAAAGAGTCGCGTGTTTCCCGGGGATAGCGGACGTTGATGGGAAAGCGCTGCAGTCCTTCGACCGTCTCGCCGATGTTCTCGCCGCCCACGGCCGAGGCAATGACCGACTGCACGTCAGCAATGTTCAGCCCAAACCGGGATGCCGCGTCGCGGCGGATGTTCACGTCCACGTAGCGTCCGCCCGTGAGCCGCTCGGCCAGGGCGCTGGAGACGCCCGGCACGCCTTTGAGCACCTTCTCGATCTGTGTCGTGATGCGGTCGATTTCTGCCAGGTCCGTTCCGGCGACTTTGACCCCCACCGGGCTCTTGATCCCGGTGGCCAGCATGTCGATGCGGTTGCGGATCGGTGGTACCCAGATGTTGGCCAGGCCCGGCACCTTGACGATGCGGTCGAGTTCTTCCACCAGCTTGTCCTGCGTCATGCCAGCTCGCCACTGCTCGCGTGGCTTGAACTGGATCGTGGTCTCGAACATCTCCATCGGCGCGGGGTCGGTGGCGGTCTCGGCGCGGCCGGCCTTGCCATAGACGCTCGCCACTTCGGGCACCGTCTTGATCAGCCGGTCGGTCTGCTGCAGGAGTTCGGAGGCCTTGCCTGCCGACAAGCCCGGCAAGGCCGTGGGCATGTACAGCAAGTCCCCCTCGTCGAGCCTTGGCATGAACTCGCCTCCGATGTGCTGCAGCGGCCACAGGCTGATGACCAGTACAGCGGCAGCGATCGCCAGCGTGAGCTTGGGCGCACGCAGCACCCCATTGAGCAGGGGCTGGTAGATGGCGATCAGAAGGCGATTGAGCGGGTTGGCCCGTTCCTGGGGTATGCGCCCCCGGATGAGATAGCCCATCAACACCGGGATGAGCGTCACCGACAGGGCCGCCGCGGCCGCCATGGCGTAGGTCTTGGTAAATGCCAGCGGGGCGAACAACCTGCCTTCTTGCGCTTCCAGCGTGAAAACGGGGATGAAGGACAGCGTGATGATCAACAGGGAGAAGAACAAGGCGGGGCCCACTTCGGCCGCCGAGTCTCCGATCACGCGCCAGCGCTCCTCACCTTCGAGTCTCTCGTCGGGATGCGCGTGCGCCCAGTGCTCCAGGTGCTTGTGGGCGTTTTCGATCATGACCACCGCGGCATCGACCATGGCGCCGATGGCGATGGCGATACCGCCCAGCGACATGATGTTGGCGTTGACCCCCTGATAGTTCATGACGATGAACGCGGCCAGGATCCCCAGCGGCAGCGAGATGATGGCCACGAATGCCGAGCGCAGGTGGAACAAGAAGAGCAGGCACACGGCGGCTACGACCAGGAACTCCTCGAGCAGCTTGAACGAGAGATTCTTCACGGCGCGCTCGATCAGGCTGGAGCGGTCGTACACCGGGATGATTTCCACGCCTTTGGGCAGGCTGGCCTGCAGGGACTTGAGCTTGGCCTTGACCGCCTCGATGGTCTCCAGCGCGTTCTTGCCCGATCGCATGACGATGATGCCGCCCGTGGCCTCGCCTTCACCGTCCAGTTCGCCGATGCCGCGGCGCATCTCCGGGCCCAACTGGATGCGCGCCACGTCGCCCAGGCGCACGGAGACGCCCGCCGGCGTGGTCATGAGCGGTATCTGCCGGAAATCATCCAGCGACTGCAGGTAGCCCGAAGCGCGCACCATGTACTCGGCTTCACCCAGTTCCAACACCGAGCCGCCGGCTTCCTGGTTCGCCCTTTGCACCGCTTCGGTGATGCGCGTGTGGGGGATGGCATAGGCGGCCAGCTTGTCGGGATCCAGCACGATCTGGTACTGGCGCACCATGCCCCCCACGGAGGCAACTTCCGCGACGTTGGGAACGGTCTTGAGCTCGTACTTCAGGAACCAGTCTTGCAGGGCCCGCAACTGGCCCAGGTCCATGGTGCCGCTGCGGTCGATCAAGGCGTATTGGTAGATCCACCCCACGCCGGTGGCATCGGGGCCGAGCGAGGCCTTGGCTGCGGTCGGCAGCCTGGACTGCACCTGGTTGAGGTACTCCAGCACGCGCGAACGCGCCCAATAGGGGTCCGTGCCGTCCTCGAACAGCACATACACGAACGAGTCCCCAAAGAACGAATAGCCACGCACGGTCTTCGCCCCCGGTACCGACAGCATCGTCGTGGTCAGCGGATAGGTGACCTGGTTCTCGACAATGCGCGGCGCCTGGCCCGGATAGGCGGTGCGGATGATGACCTGCACGTCCGACAGATCGGGCAGCGCGTCCAGTGGTGTCCTGAGCAAGGCGTGAACGCCCCAGGCGCCGACGACCAGAGTGGCCAGCAGTACCAGGAAGCGATTGGCGATGGACCAGCGGATCAGCCGGGCGATCACTTTTTGACTCCTGGCGAGGGCGCCGGCATCGGGGATACCCGCGTGAGCTGGGGCATCCCCTCCTTGTCCATGAAGAATTCAATCGTGACGTGATCGCCTTTCCCCAGGTTGCGCGGAAGCGCGTTCGGTGGCGGTGGTTTGAACTCCATGGTCATCGGCCCCCACTGGATGGACGGAATGGGCCCATGCGACAGCAGGATGGAATCCTTGTCGATGGCCACGATCTGTGCCTCGCCCTCATGGCGCGGCGCTGCGACGCCAGCGCCCTGTGCAGGCGCTTCGTTCAGGCGGGCTTCCACCCCTTTGAGGCTGGCCTCGGAGTCGATCAGAAACTGCGAGGACACCACCACACGCTGGCCAGCCTGCAGGCCGCTCTTGATCGCGGTCTGGCCGCCGAACTCGACACCGGCCTGGACCTCCACTGGCCTGAACCTGCCGTTGTCCTCGGCAACCATCACCACCGCGCGCTTGCCGGTCTGGATCACGGCTTCGGTCGGGATCAGTAGTGCGCGTTCTCTCTGCTCGTCCATGAACTGCATCGAGACGAACATGCCGGGCACCAGCCGCAAGCCGGGGTTGGCCAGCTCCAAACGGGCCTTGAGGGTCCGCGTACTGGCATTGACGTCAGGCAGGATGGCCTGGACCCGGCCTTCGAACGTGACGCCGGGCACCGCGGGGCTTTGGGCCCGCGCCATCGCCCCCGGCCGCACCAGCGCCGCCTGGCTTTCTGGAACCTCGGCATTGGCCCAGACGGTGGACAGACCGTTGATCCGAAACAGCGGCGCCCCGGCTATGACGGTCATCCCCTCGCGTGCCGACAGTTCCACTACCACGCCAGCAATGGGCGAGAAGATCGTGGTGCGGGCCTGTGCCTTGCCGGTGCGCTCCACCAGCGCGATCTGCGCGTCGTTCATGCCGACCAGTCGCATGCGCTGGCGTGCCCCATCGATGAGGCCTGCGAGGTCGCTGCCGGGCATGCGCTTGAGGGACAGGAACTCCTCTTGCGCAGCGACCCATTCGGGCACGAAGAGTTCGGCCAGGGGCTGCCCCTTGGCGACCCGGTCCAGCGTGGCGCGCACATGCAGCCGTTCGACATAGCCGGTGGCGCGGGCCTGCACTGTGGCCTGGTCACGCTCGTTGAAGGCAATGCTGCCGACGGCATTCACCTGCGGCGCCAACTTGCCCTCGGAGACGATGGCGGTTCGAACTCCCAGGTTCTGCTGGATGCGAGGGCTGACGGTGACCTTACCCTGGTCGGCATCGCCGTCCGCATACACGGGCACCAGCATCATGTCCATGAAGGGGGACTTCGCGGGCTTGTCGAACTTGTTGCCCGGCACCATGGGGTCGTGGTAGTAGAGGATCCTGCGTCCGTTGGCCGGGTCGGTCTGTCCGGCCTGGATGCCCGCTGCCATGTGGCGCCGGGTGGCGTCCTCGCCTTCGGCAATGCTCTGGGGCACAGCCCCTGGTGCCGCGGGCACGGCGGCCTCCGTAACCGCATCGGTGGTACTGGGCGCGTTCGTGCCGGAGGCGGCCATGCTGGCGCCGCGCCGCATCCCTATTTCAAAGGCGGCATAGCCGCCGGCGACGACGGCCAGCACCAGGGTGGAGGCCACGAGGATGTGGGAGTTTTTCATGGCTTTTCCTGGCGAGATTTGGGGAGGCTGTCGCTGGGTGACAGGAAATTCAACTGCGCCCAGCTCTTGGCGGTCTCCATTTCGACGGCGAGCGCCTGCATGCGGGCGTCGATCTCATCGCGGCGTGCAGCCAGGGCAGCAGCCAAGTCCACCTTGCCCGTGCGGTATGCCGTCAGAGCCGCCTGTGCGCGCTGTTCGGCCAGGGGAATGAGCTGGTCCTGATGGCGATGGACACGGCTTTTGCCGGTTTGCCAGTCGTTGAGCAGACTGCGCACCTCGGCCTCGTGGCTGCGGAGCATGTCCTCGTACTTGGCGCGCGCTTCATCGACCATGGACAGCTTGGCGGCGAGCTCCCGGTTCTGGCGATTGGCCCTGTCCCATTGCAAGGGAATCGAGACACCGACGGAGAGCATGTTCGAGTAGGCAGTGCCGCGCTGGCTGTACATCACCTCGACGCTCCAGTCGGATCGTCGGTTGGCGTCGGCCAGCCGCGACTCGGTCTGGGCGGCATCCACCTGCGCCTTGAGCACGAGCAGATCGGGGTGGAGCGGGATGTGCTCCTGCAGCCTGCCGTCTTCAAGCCGGCTCGTCTGCCAGGCCGGTGCCTCGGTGGCCGGCCGCTCGGCGTCCGGGCCGACCCATCTGGCGAGGACCAGGGCGGCGTTTCGTTGCTGCCTGTCCACCGTGCTCAACCGGTCTTCCAGCAGGACGAGGGCCGACCGCGCTGCAAACACGTCGGCCTGGCTGCTTCGTCCAATACCAAAGCCGGACTCGATCGCCTGAACCTGGAGCCTGGTTTCCTCGATCTGTCGCAGCACCAGGTCCCGCATCCGCTGGGTGTAGTAGCGCTCAATCCATGCGAGGGCGGTGTCCCGCTGGAGGTTGGCCAGGCTCATCTGGCCTTGCGCGACGGAGAGATCGGCTTCGCGCTCGAAACGCTCGGTGCGCAGTTGGCGCTTTTGCGCGCCGGGCAGCTCCTGCATCACGCCGATACGCCGCATGGTCATGAAGTCGCGCGACAGGCTCAGCCGGTCCGCTCCGTTCAGCGGGAGGTTGTCCAAGCCGAACTTGAGGACGGGGTCCGGCAACTGGCCCGCAGCGATGGCCATGTTCCGCGATGCAGCCGTCGAGGCTCGGCTGGCCACCAGTTGTTGCGAGCGTGCGGCAGCCAGGGCCAGTGCTTCGCGCAGCGAGAGGGGTTCATCGGGCGTACCGGCCCAGGCGGGCACGCTCAAGGCTGCCGCCATGGCAGCAGTGGCCCACCAGCGGGCCGAAATCAAACAAGACATGTCATCTCCAGACAGCGAAGAACAAGCTGCCGGGCACTCGAAGTGCCTCAGGCAACGCTCAGACGGTCTGGGATGTCAAATGCGAAAGCAGCAGAGCTGCACGGCCAAAGGTGGGGCCGTTGTGCGCTTCAGGAGCGGCGCCTGCGCGGGGGCACCCTCTGGCAGGTGCGGCGCAATGAAGGGGGTATAGGCAATGTCCGCCAGGGCGGCGGAAGCCATCGCAGGCAACTCGTACTTGTCGGCTGTTTGCTGGCTTGCCTGGCAGTGCGCCTGGCACAGATGGGGCTGCTCGTCGTCCATGCGCAGCGACATGGTTTCGGCGCACGGCATCCCAGCTTCGGCCATGGCCGCGACTTCGGCGACCCGGGAAGACTGCGCACCCGGGCAGGAGTAGCTTGCCACTGCCAGCTGCATGAACAGCAGGCTGACCAGTGCAAAAAGCACTGTGATCAGGCGGGTGCGGCGGTTGCGAGGCATGGGGATGAGTGTAGTGGACTCCCTGGCGCGAAAGAAGTTCTATGCACGCCCGTGAGGGCGGGTGCCCTCATGGTTCATTACCAGCTTGGATGACGGACCTGGCAAAGGATGGTGTCAGGGCGCGGGTACTGCCGCAACTGGTGCACCGACACGGCGCAGTGCCCAGCTTGGATGCTTCTGGGAGCGTTCCAGGTCAGCCAGCACTTCATCGCGGGTCGCGGCCTTGCCCTTGACCGGTACGGGAGCTCCAAAGCGGTGGTACTGCCACAGGCCGTCCTTCTTGGACTGATCCATCTCCGCCAGGACCTGATCACGCGATTTGCCCGCTTGCGCGTGTTCAGGGTGCGTCGTGTATCCCATCTCGGTGGTCGCAGGATGGATCACGCTGCTGGCCATGGCTGGGGCCACTGCCGCAGCAAGCGACAAGGCGGTCAGGAAGGTGCGAACTGTCATGTGTATCTCCTTGGGTTTGAATGCACGTGCCCCGGAAACTGCACCAACGTCTGGCCAGCCGACGAGTCACGTGTGACAGTTTGCTGACCGTATGCCAACAGCTTGCGCACCGCAGGATTACAAGTTTGTTATGTTGCCGCGCCTGGCTGTGTGATCGATTCGACACTGCCGGGCATTGCATCCGCCGGCGCTCCAAAGTGGCCGTTCCGCCTGGGATGCCACTACAATTTTCCGGATGCACTCCCGCACCCGTCTGCTTGTTTTCCTCTTGGTACTGTTGCCGCTGCAACTGTGCTGGGCGGCGGTGGGCGCGTACTGCAACGATGAAGGACCGGGCTCCTTGCCTCCTGTGGCAATGCATTGCTGCGAGCACGCCCAGCTGCGGGACGGAGCAATCGATGAATCCACCCGAGCTGGCGATGCAGCGCCCAGCGTGGACTGTGGTTCCTGCCATCTGCAGGGCACCGAAGCCGTTCAGGCGCAACGCGATCTACTGCCGGCCTTTCCCCTATGGCGCTTTCACACCGACACGCGCGGGTGGCCGTCTTCAGAGTCCGCCAGTCGCCCCGAACGCCCGCAGTGGCCCGCCCTGGCCTGACCAGGGCATCGGTCACCACCGTCTCCGATCCCCGCCAAGCGTGCCAGCACAGCGTGTGCTGGCCTCATTTGCATGCCTTCGGGATCTTTCCATGTCCTCCACTGTCGGGCCGAATGGCTCTGGAATCTACACACGCAGTTGTGCCTTGATCGGTGCCTCCTGCCAGAACCGTTGTTCAAGGAGGTGTCGATGAGCCGACCCTCGGTGCTGCTCCTGATCGCCTGGCTGCTGGCTGTGTCCGCCACCGGCAGTGCGTTGTTCATCGGCGAAGTCATGGGCATGGCTCCTTGCGTCTTGTGCTGGTACCAGCGCATTGCCATGTTCCCGCTGGCCTTGCTTCTTGGAATGGCCTTTTACAGCGACGACCGCCGGGGCGCTGTCTATGCCTTGCCTCTGGCGCTGGCGGGTGCGGTCGTGGCTGGTTACCACAGCCTCTTGGCGGCAGGCCTGGTGCCCAAGGCTTGGGTCCCCTGCGGCGCCGGCGTGTCGTGCGCCGATCAGAAGCTCGACATCCTCTACGGCATTGAGTTGCCCTGGCTTTCACTGGCGGCGTTCATTGCCATCGCCGTCTCGCTCTCCCTCTATCTGCGAAAAACAGACAAATGAAACACCGAAAACTCATCATCTTCCTCGTGCTGGGCATGGCCTCTGTGGCCTTCCTTGTCGGCGTGAATCTGTACCAGAGCCGCGTGCAAAGTGCACAGGAGCTGCAGGTGGCAGGACAAGCCGAACGCCTGGTCCGCATGCATTCACCCGTGATCGGGCCCCGTGAGGCACCCGTGACCATCGTCGAGTTCTTCGATCCCGCCTGCGAGACCTGCCGCGCCTTTTATCCGGTGGTGAAGGAACTGATGCAGCAGTACCCCACCGAAGTGCGGCTGGTCATCCGTTATGCGCCTTTCCACCAGGGCTCGGAGCAGGTGGTCAAGCTACTGGAATCGGCCCGGCGGCAGGACAAGTACCTGGCCGTGCTGGAAGCGGTGCTGGCCGCACAGCCGCAGTGGGCGGACCATGGAAACCCCAACCTGGAGTTGGCCTACAAGGCGGCTGAACAGGCGGGGCTGGACATGCAACGGGCGCGGGCGGACATCGCAGCCCCTGCATTGGACGCCGTGGTGCTACAGGACGTGCAGGACCTGACCGCCCTCAAGGTCGAGAAGACGCCGACCTTCTTTGTCAACGGGCGCCCGCTGCCCAGCTTTGGCCACAAACAGCTGGCCGACCTAGTGGCACAAGAGGTCTCCAAAACCAAGAAATGAAAGCGGGACATTCAGTAAGCGCTCCGCAATCCCACCGGTGGACTTGGCGCGCGCTGACGAACGCTCAGTGGGAATGCGCATGCTCCTTGGTTTCTGAGCGGCTTGGCTTGGCGGCTGGCTCCACCCGTGTACCGCGAAGCAGACGCAGTCCGTTGGCTACCACCAGCAAGCTCGCTCCCATGTCCGCGAAGACCGCCATCCACATGGTGGCAGTGCCAACGACCGCCATCACCAAGAAGACGCTCTTGATGCCCAGTGCCAGGGTGATGTTCTGCCAGAGAATGGCGTGGGTGCGCTTGGATAGACGCACTGTCTCGGCGACGCGCTGAAGGTCATCGTTCATGATGACCACATCGGCTGCTTCCATGGCCGTGTCAGTTCCCGCTGCACCCATGGCAAAACCGATGTCGGCCTGCGCCAGCGCCGGCGCATCGTTGATGCCGTCGCCGGTCATGCCGGTAGCGCCATAGCGCTTTTGCATTTCCTTGATGGCATCAAGCTTGGCTTCGGGCAGCAGATCTCCACGGGCGTCATCAATGCCGGCCTGCGCCGCGATGGCTTTTGCGGTGGCCGTGTTGTCACCCGTCAGCATCACCGACGTCACTCCCAGCGCCTTGAGGTCGACGATGGCCTGCCTCGACGTCTCGCGAATGGTGTCCGCTACCGCAAACAGCGCCAGGACGCGCGATTCGTCCGCCAGGAGGGTGACCGTGCGGCCTTGTTTTTCATGGGTGGCCAGCTCCGCCTCCAACTCCGGACCGCACAGTCCTTGCTCATGGATCAGACGGTGATTGCCCAGTATCAAGCGCACACCATTGACCATGCCTTCGACGCCGCGCCCAGGCAAGGCCTTGAAGCTTTCTGCTTCTGGGCCCTTTACGTCCAAGCCCTGGACAATCGCCTTGGAAACCGGGTGGTCGGAACGAGCCGCCAGGCTGGCAGCCATCTGCTGGACTGCTGCCTCATCACCGGCACCCCACACCTGCCACTTCACCAGCTTGGGCTTGCCTTCGGTGATGGTGCCGGTCTTGTCGAGCGCCACCGCCTTCAGGAGCCGGGCATCTTCCAGATAGGTGCCGCCCTTGATCAGAATCCCGCGGCGCGCTCCTGCGGCCAATCCGCTGACCACCGTGACCGGCGTGGAAATGACCAGAGCGCATGGGCAGGCGATCACCAGCAGGACCAGGGCCTTGTAGAGCGCCTCCAGCCAGGTAAGTCCCATCAGGAAAGGAGTGAGGACCGCCACCGCCACGGCAATGGCGAAGACTGCGGGGGTGTAGATGGAGGCGAACCGATCCACAAAGCGCTGCGTCGGAGCGCGCGTGCCCTGCGCCTGCTCAACGGCTTGGATGATCCTGGCCAGGGTGGTGTTGCTCGACAAGGCTGTGACCTCGAACTCCAGCTCACCAGTCTCGTTGATCGTGCCGGCGAACACCTGGTCGCCAGGTGCCTTGTCCACGGGGATGCTCTCGCCAGTCACGGGGGCCTGGTTGATGGCGCCATTGCCCTTGGTCACCTTACCGTCCAGCGGCACGCGTTCGCCCGGCTTGATGCGCACGGTCGCTCCGATGGCCACCGAAGCCACCGGTGTAGCGGTCCATGCTCCGTTGGTGCCCAGTACCAAAGCCTCTTCGGGCGCCAGTTCCAGCAAGCCCTTGATAGCGTTTCGGGCCCGGTCCACCGCCTTGGCCTCGATCAACTCGGCAATCGCGTACAGGGCCATCACCATGGCGGCCTCCGGCCACTGGCCGATGAGGAAGGCTCCTGTGACGGCCACCGACATCAGCGCATTGATGTTCAGCTTGCCGCGCAGCAGCGCTGCAAGGCCTTTCTTGTAGGTGTCGATCCCGGCAAGCCAGATAGCCAGCGCGGCGATGGCCATGCCCGCCACCTTCCAGGCCATTTGATCGGGAGCAAAGAACGAGAGGACCTCAGCCCCCGTGGCGAACACCAGCGCGGCTACCAGTCGGGAGATGCCGCCTGCAAAACCATGTCCATGGTCGTCGCCTTCGGCTGGTTCGCCCGCCTGTCCGCCCTCGGAGCCATTGGCGCCGGCCACTGGCTGCGGATCGAAGCCCGCTTTGCGGATTGCGTCGAGGGCCAGCGGGTAGGTGCCTTCGTCGGCATCGATCTTCAGCGTCCGCGCACCGAGCTGAAAGCCCAGAGAGCGAATCCCATCCAGAGGCTCCAGCGCTCGGCGAATCTCCGCCTCCTCGGCGCTGCAGTCCATGGTCGCAATGCGAAACACCCGGCCCTGGCTACCCTGGGTGTTTGCCGCAGCGACCACCGGCTGTGGATCGAAGCCCGCCTTGCGGATGGCATCGAGCGCCAGGGGCAAGGCGCGATCCTCCGCATCGATCTTCAGCGTGCGCGCGCCCAGCTGGAAGCCCAAAGAGCGGATTCCCTCCACAGGTTCCAGCGCCCGCCGGATCTCCGACTCCTCAGCGCTGCAGTCCATGGTGGCGATTCGGAACAGCTTGCCTTGGCCCGGGCTGCTTGCGGCTGCAGGGGCCGCTGCTGCGGGACTGGAACAGCCCGAGGAGCAGCAGGTGTCAACAACGCTGGGAGGAGTGCTGGTTTCTGATTTCATGGCCTAATTGGAAACCCTGTAGTGACCTTAAAGTCAAGCGACAAGCCAGATGTCGCTGCCTTGTCCTACGTAAAACAGATTTTGCAAAGGACGCTTCATGAAAATCGGCGAACTTGCCAAGGCCACCGGCACGCAGACCGAGACCATCCGCTACTACGAGCGCGAGAACCTGCTGCCGATCGCGATGCGCACAGAAAGCAACTACAGGGTCTACAACAGCAGCCATGTCGAGCGCCTGGCCTTCATCCGCCATTGCCGCTGCCTGGACATGACGCTCGATGAGATCCGGGTGCTGTTGCATTTCAAGGACGCTCCGGATGAAAACTGCGGCGCGGTGGACGCGCTTCTTCAGGAGCACATCGGGCACGTGGTCTCTCGCATCCGGGAACTCCAAGCACTGGAGTCCGAATTGCGCAGCTTGCAACAGCAGTGCTCACCAGGCCACCTCGCGGGTGAGTGCGGCATCTTGGGCGGGTTGGCCAATGCGGCACTTCAACACAATCACATGCAGCCCAGCGAGGCCCACCCGCCAGGTGCCCATCGTGATATCGGCGTGGCTCCCAGGCAGCGGGCCAACAAACGATGCTGACTATCAGTGAGCGCGAATTTCTATCCCGACACTTGTCACTCCGTTCTCTGACCTGGCCACGGGCTTGCCCTGGTGCATGCGGGCAATCGCGCCTACGATGGCCAAGCCCAAGCCATGGTTGCTCTGCCCATGGCTGCGAGCAGGATCCGCTCTGAAGAATCGGTCAAACAGCTGGGGGAGGATCTCGGGATCGATGGTGTTGCCGTAGTTGGTGACACTGATCAGCACACGGTCCTCATCAACAGTTCTAAGGTTGATCTGGACGATTGAGCCAGTGCTGGCGTAGCGAGTGGCGTTTCCCAGCAAGTTCGACAAGGCCCGGCGCAACAACGGCACGTCGAAGGAACCGTGCGCATCGCCGACCACTTTCGCTGTCAGGCCGGCCTCGGCCAGTGCGGCCTCGTGGTAGTCCAGTACGTCAGCAGCCATCGATGCAAGGCTCGCCACGGATACGCGACGCGCTCCCACTCCCCGATCCGCCTGGGAAAGGAAGAGCATGTCATTGACGATGCCGGTCAGGCGATGCAGTTCCTCCAGATTAGACGCCAGCACCTCGCGAATGTCCGCCTGATCAGGGCGCCGCAGCGCCAGTTCATTGTTGGCAATGAGCGTGGCCAAAGGCGTGCACAGCTCGTGCGCCACGTCCGCATTGAAGCCCTCCATCTGTGAGTAGGCCTTCTCAATGCGGGCCAGGAGCGCGTTGAACTGGTCGATCAGAGGCACGAGTTCAAGTGGCTGCTCTGCGCCGTCGAGCCGCTGGTGCAGGTTGTCCGCCGACACTGCCCGCGTCTGGCTGGCCAGTCTTCGAACGGGCGCCAGGCCCAGGTTGACCAAGGAAAAGCCACCCAGAGATACCACGATGGCGCCTCCGATCGCCGCGACCAACAGGGTGAGCGCGAGCCGGTGCAAGAGCTGGTTATCGGTCTGGATGTCCAGCGACAGCTTGACGCGCAAACCTTTGGCGGGAGTCTGGCCCACCGGCTGCGCCACCTCGAACTGCCGTTCACGCCATACCGTCTTCGCATTCTGGTTGCGGGTATGGGCATAGAGAACGAACCCGTCGGCTTGCGCTACTTCGAGCGACAGATCCCCGTGCCCCACAAGGAAGTCATCGAGTTTGTGCGCAAGGTTTTCCGAATCCCCATGCTCCTTGCCATCCAGCAGCAAGTGACGAATGACATTTTCCTTTTGCGCCAGCGTTTCCTCTTGCCGGTCTCGGAAATTGAATTCGGTCACCAGGTAGACGGCCAGGCAGACCAGCCCGAGCCCGGCAAAGCTCTGCAGTGCCAGCCACCACGACAACCGCTGGCGCAATGAGCGATGTTGGACCAGCGCCTTCATCCGTTGCGCTCCTCCATGACGTATCCCATGCCCCGGATGGTGTGCAGCAGCGCAGTATCAAAGGGCACATCGATCTTGGTGCGCAGACGTCGGATTGCGACCTCCACCACGTTGGTATCGCTGTCAAAGTTCATGTCCCACACCTGCTCGGCGATCTCGGTGCGTGAAAGCACTTCGCCCTTCCTTCTCAGGAACAGGGTGAGCAGCAGAAATTCCTTGGCGGTCAGTTCCAATCGTTGACCACCTCGGGATGCCTTGCGCCGCACCAGGTCGACCTCCAGGTCGGCCAGACGCAGTTGCGTGGGCTCTGCCGCGTCCCGCGCACCTTGGGTGCGCCTGAGCAGAACCTGGATGCGGGCGCTCAACTCGGAAAAGGCGAAGGGCTTGACCAGGTAGTCATCGGCGCCAGTTTGCAGTCCCAGCACGCGGTCCTCCACACTGACCCTGGCCGTCAGCATAAGCACTGGGGTCTGCCTGGATTTGCGAAAGGCCGTCAGAAGGCTGAAGCCGTCGATCCCTGGGAGCATCGCGTCCAAGACCAGCAAATCGTGCCTGCCTTCCAGAGCCATGTGAAGGCCATCCACCCCGTTGTGCGCCACGTCCACCACGTAGCCGACCTCGCCCAGACCCTTGCGCAGGTACTCGGCCAGCTTGACTTCGTCTTCGATGAGCAGAATTTTCATGGTGCCATTCTCGAAGAATGCAGGCCCTTCGTAGATTACGAATTTGTCATCTGGCTGTTGGTGCCTTGTCGGGGGCCGTTTTCTACAGTTCACCCCATGTCGCAAGGCATAGCCCAGGCAGGTTGCCGAAGGCTCACCACAAGCAAGGGACAACACCATGATCATCCGCAAACCTCTCGCACTTTCCCTGATCGCCCTGGCCATTGCCGCTCCCGGCCTGGCATCGGCGTCGTCGCTGTACCACCCCGCAGGAGGTGAGGTCGGTTTCACCACCCATCCCGACCACGTCCAGGGCTCGTTGTCGCGCGGCGACGTAATTCAGTCGGTCGCGACGGCTCGCCAGGATGGGACCTTGGCGATCCTTTCGCGCGGTGGTGCGGTGCCTGTCAAGGCGACCGGAGCGTCAAAGACCCGTGAGCAGGTGCAACAGGAATACCTGAACATGTCAGCCGCCGACAAGCAGCGCCTGCAGGAACTGCACGGCGCGGGCGGCTGATTTTTCGACACAATTGCTCTAGAACGGCCATCAATCCACACGCGATCACTTCATGGTCGCATGCTAGACTTCAAAAATGCGCCGCTTGATAGCTGTTTTTATGCTTGCACTGCTACCGTTCCAGTTCAGCTGGTCTGCGGTAGCTGCCTATTGCATGCATGAGAGTACGACGGCGCAGGCGCAGCATGTGGGACATCATGAGCACAAACATGATGCTGACAAGGCGGTCCACCAAGCCGACAAGGGCGATCAAAGCGCTGGTCAGTTTGATATCGACTGCTCGGTCTGCCATGGTGCCGGCATCGGTGCCCTCAATTTCTCTTATGCCAGCCAAGGCGCCTCGCACGATGGCAGTGTGGGTGCCCAGCCCCATGTGCGACTCGCTGGTGTAACACCCACCCCCCCTGACCGCCCCCGGTGGTCTGTCCTCGCCTAATCGGCGGGGCTTCTCTCCTTCTCCCAGTTGTCCGTGTCCGCCCCAATGGCGGATGCAGTTGCGCATGCCGCGACTGTGACGAGTGACGAGTTGACAGCAACTGCACGGTTGCCCCCCGCTGATCCTTCGTGTTTTGAAATCACTGGAGAATCGGATGTTCAAGGGTATTTGCTTTCAAGGAAAGCCAGACGCACGGCGCGGCCGCAAGAAAATCAAGCTCGCAACGGCTGCCGCAGCCATACTGCTCGCCACGTCCACCGGCGCCTTTTCCCAAGGCATGACACAACGACCCGTGGCCGGCTCGAATGCCTCTGCCGACGTTGCAGCACCCGTAGCGCCGTTGTCGCTAGCCAGGGCCATTGAACTGGCGCTGGAGGGAAACCCCGAGGTGGCTGCTGCGACTCGCCAGTTCGAGGCCACCGAGGGGCAAGTTCTGCAAGGACGCACTCGCCCCAATCCCGAGCTCGCCTATTCGCTGGAGGACGCGCGCTCGAAAACGCGCACCCAAAGCTGGCAACTCAACCTTCCCGTGGAGTTGGGCGGCAAGCGCGCGGCCCGTACCAAGGCGGCCGAGAAATCGCGCGAGCAAGCGCAGGCCCAACTCGACGAATTGAAGGCGACCGTGCGAGCCAATGTGGCTGCAGCCTATTTCGATGTGCTGACTGCACAAGAACGCCTGGCGCTCGCCCGGGACAGCGTGGCACTGGCCAAGTCGTCTACGGACGCCGTTGCCAAGCGCGTAGCCGCAGGCAAAGTGTCGCCCGTCGAAGAGTCAAAGGCCCGCGTGGCGGAAGCTGGAATCCGGGTTGAACTCTCCCAGGCAGCTAGCGAAGAACGCAATGCCTTGTCGCGGCTGTTCGCGCTCCTGGGAAAGATCGAGGCGCCTTTCACGGCCCTGGAGGGCAAGGCAGAAAACATCCCTGCGGTGCCACAGCTCGCCGATCTGCAGCCACTGATTTCTTCTTCTCCAGCGATTGTCCTGGCGCGGATCGAGGTGGATCGGCGCAAGGCCCTGACCGACCTGGAGCAGAGCAAGCGAGTGCCGGATGTCACCGTCAGCGTTGGCATGCAGCGCAGCAACGAGACGCAGCGAAACGTGCTTCTGTTCGGTGTCTCCGTGCCTTTGCCGGTGTTCGACCGCAACGAGGGCAATCTGCTGGAGGCACTGAAGCTGGAGGACAAGGCACGCGACGAATTGCAGGTTGCCACTGTGCGCCTGCACAGCGAAGTAGCGCAGGCTCGGGAGCGACTCGCCACGATCGCATCGGAGATCCAGGCCCTGCAGCAGGACGTCCTTCCGGGGGCGAAGTCGGCGTATGACGCAGCCACCATTGGATTTGAAAACGGCAAGTTCAATTTCCTGGAGGTGCTGGATGCGCAGCGTACCTACTTCACAGCCAAAGCCCAATACCTCAAAGCACTTGGCGAAGCGCACCGCGCAGCGGCTGATGTTGACCGCTTGCTCGGCGGCACTACCGCTTCCCGCCTGATCGCAACGCAGAACTGAGAATGACCATGAACACCAGCAAATCCACCATCAGCAAAAAGCACCTGATCGCCATTGCCGTCGTCCTCGCATTGGGGGTCGGGGCCGGCGCCTTCATCTTGCAGGGCGGCGGAAAGCCCAAGGCGGCAGCTGCCGAAGGCGATGGCCACGGGCACGGCGGCCACACTGAAGCCAAGGGCCACGGCGACGGTGAGCACCACGGCAAGGCAGGAGAAAAGGGCCACGACGATGACAAGGGCCATGCGGACGGCGAGCACCACGAAAAGAGCGAAGCCAAGGGCGCTCACGGCGGTACCGTTTTCAAGGAAGGCGATTTCAGCCTGGAGGCGCTGCTATCCGAGGACGGTGGAGAGCCGCGGCTGCGCATCTGGTTGTTCGACAAAGACAAGGCGCTGCCGCTGAATGCCGCGACGGTCACCGCAACGGTGACCCGCCTGACAGACGAAAAGCAGAAGCTGACTTTCGTCCAGGAAAAAGACAGCCTGGTCAGTAAGGAAATCGTTCCCGAACCCCATGCATTCGAGATCGAGATCATCGCGCAGACGGCCACCGAGCCCTTCATGTTCGTGATGAGCAAGGAAGAAGGCAAGGTTGAATTGGCAGACGCCCAGATCAAGGCTGCCTCGATCACGGTGGATACGACATCCGCCGCCAACATCAAGACGGCACTTTTGCTGCCCGGTGAGATCAAGCTCAACGAAGACCGCACCTCGCATGTGGTTCCACGGCTCGCCGGCGTGGTGGAAAGCGTCAGCGCCAGCCTTGGCCAGGTCGTCAAGAAGGGACAAGTCCTGGCTGCCATTGCCAGCCCCACTGCCTCGGAGCAACGCAGCGAGCTGCAGACGGCCCACAAGCGCCTTGCGCTGGCCAAAACTACATACGAGCGAGAAAAGAAGCTGTGGGAGCAGAAGGTATCTGCCGAACAGGACTACCTGCAGGCCAGGCAAGCCCTGAGCGAAGCAGAGGTGGCTGTGGCCAACGCCAATCAAAAGCTGAGTGCGCTGGGTCTTTCCACCTCGTCGGCTTCCGGTCTCAACCGCATCGAGCTGCGTGCGCCCTTTGACGGGATCGTCATCGAGAAGCATCTGAGCCTGGGCGAAGCCGTCAAGGAAGATGCTGCGGTGTTCACCATCTCGGACCTCTCCACCGTTTGGGCTGAAATCAACCTTCCAGCGAAGGATCTGCCGTCGGTGCGGGTGGGGGAGAAAGTCACCATTAAGGCCACTGCGTTTGATGCGTCGGCCACGGGTACGGTTGCTTTTGTGGGCGCGTTGATCGGCGAGCAAACCCGCACAGCCAAAGCCCGCGTGGTTCTGGACAACCCCAAAGGCGCCTGGCGCCCCGGCCTGTTCGTGAACGTCGAGGTGATTTCTGAAGAAACAGCGGCACCCGTGACCATCTCGGCTGACGCGGTACAGAACCTTGGAGACAAGCCCGTTGTCTTCCTGAAGGTCAACGGTGGGTTTATTGCTCAGCCCGTGAAGCTGGGCCGCAGCGATGGCAAGCGGATCGAGGTCCTTGGGGGCCTCAAGGCCGGCATGCCTTACGCCT
Source organism: Acidovorax sp. LjRoot118 (assembly GCF_964253575.1). Lineage (NCBI taxonomy): Bacteria > Pseudomonadati > Pseudomonadota > Betaproteobacteria > Burkholderiales > Comamonadaceae > Acidovorax > Acidovorax sp. LjRoot118. The sequence goes on along the minus strand of NZ_CAXURB020000001.1, from coordinate 2,645,094 downwards.
CGACTGGCAGCTTCGTCGTGAAGTCTGAGCTCGGCAAGGGATCTGCCGAACACACGCACTGATCCCGGAGCCTATACATGTTTGAAAAACTCATCCGATTCTCGATCGAGCAGCGATGGCTGGTGCTGCTTGCGGCCTTCGCCATGGCGGCCTTCGGCGTCTTCAGCTACCAGAAGCTGCCTATTGACGCCGTGCCCGACATCACGAACGTCCAGGTCCAGATCAACACTCAGGCAGCCGGGTACTCGCCCCTTGAGACCGAGCAGCGGGTCACATACCCGATTGAGACGGTCATGGCCGGCCTGCCGAACCTGGATCAGACGCGGTCGCTTTCACGGTATGGACTGTCGCAGGTCACCGTCATTTTCAAGGACGGCACCGACATCTATTTCGCCCGCCAACTCGTCAACGAGCGCATCCAGGAGGCGCGGGACAAACTGCCGGCTGGCATCACGCCAGCGCTGGGGCCCATCTCGACCGGACTGGGGGAAATCTACCTTTGGACCGTCGAAACCAAGGACGGCGCGAAGAAGCCCGACGGCTCACCCTACACCCCGACCGACCTGCGCGAGATCCAGGACTGGATCATCAAGCCACAGCTGCGCAACGTTCCTGGCGTGACGGAAATCAACTCCATCGGCGGCTTCGCCAAGGAATACCAGATCGCACCCATCCCCGAGCGCCTGGCTTCGCTGGGCGTGACGCTGCAGGATGTAGTGACGGCTCTGGATCGCAACAATGGCAACGTGGGCGCGGGCTACATCGAAAAGCGCGGCGAGCAGTACCTCATCCGTGCGCCTGGCCAGGTGAAATCCCTGGAGGACATCGGCAACGTGATCCTCAGCAGCGCCAACGGCGTGCCCGTGCGCGTCAAGGACGTGGCCGAAGTGGGCATTGGCCGGGAGCTTCGAACCGGAGCTGCCACTGACAACGGACGGGAAGTGGTTCTCGGCACGGTGTTCATGCTGATTGGAGAAAACAGCCGGACCGTCTCCCAGGCGGTAGACAAGAAGATGGTGGAGGTCAACAAGAGCCTTCCAGAGGGTGTGCATGCGGTGACGGTCTATGACCGCACGGTGCTCGTCGACAAGGCCATCGGCACGGTGAAGAAAAACCTGCTCGAAGGCGCGGTTCTCGTGATCGTGATCCTGTTCCTTTTCCTGGGGAACATCCGCGCAGCGATCATCACCGCAATGGTCATTCCCTTGTCGATGCTCTTCACGTTCACGGGCATGGTCCAGTACAAGGTGAGTGCCAACCTGATGAGCCTGGGGGCCCTGGACTTCGGCATCATCATTGACGGAGCTGTCGTGATCGTTGAGAACTGTGTTCGGCGTCTTGCCCACGCACAAGCGCATCACGGGCGGCCGCTGACCCGGGCAGAGCGCTTCCATGAAGTGTTCCTCGCGTCCCAGGAATCGCGCCGCCCCTTGCTGTTCGGGCAACTGATCATCATGGTGGTGTACCTGCCCATCTTCGCGCTCACGGGTGTTGAAGGAAAGATGTTCCACCCGATGGCATTCACCGTGGTTGCCGCTCTGCTGGGAGCGATGATTTTGTCGGTGACGTTCATTCCGGCAGCGGTTGCTCTTTTCATTGGCAACCGGGTCAGCGAGAAGGAGAACTTTCTCCTTGGCTATGCCAAACGCATGTACGCCCCGCTGCTCGATCGCGTGATGGGCGCCAAAACGCTCGTTCTCACCATCGCTGCAGTCGCTGTGGTCTTGTGCGGATTGATCGCTACCCGCATGGGCAGCGAATTCGTTCCCAACCTCAATGAGGGTGACCTTGCCATCCAGGCGCTGCGCATTCCGGGGACCAGCCTGTCCCAGTCGGTGGCTATGCAGCAACAGATCGAGCGGACACTGAAGGCGAAGTTTCCCGAGATCGAGCGCATCTTCGCGAGAACCGGTACTGCCGAAATTGCGTCGGACCCCATGCCGCCGAACATTTCGGACGGGTACATCATGCTCAAGCCCGTGGACGAATGGCCTGAGCCACGCAAGACCCGAGACGAGCTGCTTGCCGCGATTCAGGAAGTCCTTGGCAAAATTCCTGGCAACAACTACGAGTTCTCCCAGCCCATTCAGTTGCGCTTCAACGAGCTGATCTCGGGTGTGCGAAGCGACGTGGCGGTGAAGATTTTCGGTGACGACATGGATGTGTTGAACAAGTCCGCCGAAGAGGTTTCCGCCATGCTGCAGAAGATCCAGGGGTCATCCGAGGTGAAGGTCGAGCAGACAACCGGCCTTCCGATGCTCACTGTGAACATCGACCGCCAGAAGGCCGCACGCTATGGCCTGAATGTCGCCGACATCCAGGACACCGTGGCCACGGCCATCGGCGGACGTGAGGCCGGCACCATGTTCGAGGGCGACCGCCGATTCGACATCCTGGTTCGACTGCCCGAAGCCCTGCGCAACGACCTGGAGGGAATGAAGCGGCTGCCCATTGCGCTCCCACGCTCCGGAACGGGCACGGAGGGCAAGACAAACTTCATTCCGCTGGGTGAGGTCGCTACTTTCGATCTAGCGCCAGGACCCAACCAGGTCAGCCGCGAGAACGGAAAGCGGCGCATTGTGGTGAGCACCAACGTGCGCGGACGCGATGTGGGATCTTTCGTGGCTGACGCCGAGCAAGGCCTCGCTCAAATCAAGATCCCTACGGGCTACTGGACGAGCTGGGGTGGAACCTTCGAGAACCTGCAATCGGCTACGAAGCGCTTGCAGATCGTCGTGCCCGTGTCCCTGCTGCTGGTCTTCGTCCTTTTGTTCGCGATGTTCGGAAACGTCAAGGATGGATTGCTGGTCTTCACTGGTATTCCATTCGCGCTGACGGGCGGCATCTTGGCGCTTTGGCTTCGCGATATTCCGATGTCTATCTCCGCGGCGGTAGGATTTATTGCGCTGTCGGGGGTGGCCGTTCTCAACGGGCTGGTGATGATTTCCTACATCCGAAGCTTGAGAGAAGGCGGTGTGGGCCTTGACGAGGCGATCCGTGAAGGCGCTCTGACCCGCTTGCGACCCGTTCTGATGACCGCCTTGGTGGCCTCACTGGGCTTCATTCCCATGGCCATCGCTACAGGCACCGGCGCTGAAGTCCAGCGTCCCCTGGCAACCGTGGTGATCGGCGGAATTCTTTCATCCACGCTGCTCACGCTTCTCGTGCTGCCGATTCTTTATCGGCTGGCCCACAGGCCCGATGAAGAAGCTGAGGACGTGTCCGCTGAGCCCTCTCACCCGGAAGCACCGAAGCCCGTGTAGCCGTAGACGGTCCCGCTGATCGCGGGACCTTCCCTTTTCTCCAACCCCAAAGGAACTGCCATGAAACTCTCCCATCTCATCCTCGCCCTCACAGTGTCGATCTCGGGCGCGGCCGTCGCTGCCGACAACCATGGCCACGACGTAAAGCCGATGCACGGTGGTGCTGTCGCCGAAGCCAAGGACGTCGAATACGAATTCGTTGCCAGTGCCGACAAGCTGCAGCTTTATATGCGCGACCATGGAAAGCCAGTTGCCGTGGCGGGGATGACCGCCAAGGTCACTCTGCTGGCTGGCAGCGAGAAGCAGGACGTTCAACTCCAAGCCGGTGACGGCAAGCTGGAAGCCACGGGCAGCTTCAAAGTCCCCGCCGGTACCAAAGCCGTCGTCGCTGTTTCGAAGGCCGGCAAGTCTGTCGCCTCGGTCCGTTTCACGCTGAAGTAACACGAACGCCGCCTGGACCATCGCCCCCGCAGCACTCAAGGGGGCGATTTCGCTGTCTGCGATCAACGGTTCGACACCGTAGTGGCGGGCATGGACCGCCCCTCGGCGCTTTGCATGTTCCCGTCCCCAGGGGCAAAAGGAGCGATCCATGTCAATGCAAGCGGCTGAGGGAGGGCTCTTTGCCAAGCTGTTCTGGATCTGGATCGGCTTGTTGATCTCTGTGTTTGTGTTTTGGCGGCTGCGGCACATGTGGCTCAAACGCCATCCCCCGATGGAAATTCGAACCAAGTACAGCCGGCGCCTGGCCAAGCGACTGAGGGAGCGGCAGGCAGTCCGGTTGAAATGCCGAACTACTGGAAAACCGCAGAACCGGCGCCGACATTGAGCACGAAGGGCCCGAACGCGACCGCAGACAAGCCCAGTCAACGGAGTAACCGGATTCAATCTCAGGAGACAGACCATGGGTAAAGGTTCCGATCACGCCTTGCCGGCGGCGGGAAACGAAAAGGCATTGCGCTACGCGCTGATGCTCACCGGCGGCTTCATGCTGGCCGAAGTTATTGGCGGCGTCATGCTCAATAGCCTGGCTCTGCTGTCCGATGCCGCACACATGTTCACCGACGTGGCGGCTCTGGCCATTGCGCTGGCGGCCATTCGCGTCGGGCGCCGGGCTGTAGACGACCGTCGCACCTTCGGGTATCACCGGTTCGAGATCCTGGCCGCCGCGTTCAACGCCTTGCTCCTGTTTGGCGTCGCGGCCTACATCCTCTACGAGGCGTGGCAACGCTGGAGCAACCCGCCTGCGGTTCAAACCACGGGGGTACTGGTGATCGCCGTCCTTGGCACGATTGTCAACCTCGTGAGCATGCGCCTTCTATCCTCTGGCAAGGATTCCAGCCTCAACGTCAAAGGCGCGTATCTTGAAGTGTGGAGCGACCTGCTCGGCTCGATTGGGGTCATCGTGGGGGCGTTGGTCATTCTGTTCACGGGATGGAACTGGGTAGACACCGTCATTGCCGTAGCTATCGGCCTGTGGGTGCTGCCACGCACCTGGATCCTTCTGAGGGAGACGCTCAACATCCTGCTGGAAGGAGTCCCCGACGGCATCGACCTGCCTCAGTTAAAGCAGGCATTGGCGGATTTGCCAGGGGTGACCTCCGTCCATGAGCTGCATGTCTGGGCAGTGAGCAGCGCCAAGACAAGCCTTAGCGCGCACATTGTCTACAACCCCGAAGCGGCAGACCCCGGGGCCATGCTGGCAGCCATCAATCAGATGCTGGCAAAGCAATTCGAGATCACCCACACCACGATCCAGTTGGAGACCGAAGCGTGCGATAGGGCTGTGGTCGACGCTTCGAATGCGGGTGCGGATCACTGGAAGGCTTCTGTGTGATCCCCGCGCGGATGTCCACCGCCAGTTCATGCTTGCCACAGGTCAGCGCACGCCTGTTGCGCTGGCTGGCGCTGTGTGTCGTGACCGTGCTGGTCGCTGGCTGCGCCACCCCCGTGTATGAGGGCTCCCTGCCATGGGCAGATGGTTGGCGAGTTGGTAAGGTCAGCAGGATTGAAGCCACGGCGCAGGACTTGGCGTTCTATAAGCGCCGATGCATGCCCACACAGCTTGGGCGCGCGCCAGAGCGCTTTGCCATCGTCCAGTGGAGAGAGGTGGGTCGCTCACGCTGGACCGTTGCGCGTCTCCCTGCAGATGTGAGCGTGGTTGCTGGAGAAGCGGTCTACGTTAAGGTATGGGATTGCTCAGCGACCCTGGTAAAGCGGAAAGAAAGCTAGAGCCGCGATGCGGCTCAATTGGGCAGTCGAGACAGCACCGACGCTGGTCCAGCGCAAGCACTCCATACCTTACCGGCGGCACCAGGCCCTCAACCCTTGAACGACCCTGGCGCCCACCCCAAAAGGGCGTGGAATGAGCGCCAAGCCAACTCGCGGGATTCTGAATCGGATGTTCAGAGATCTTGGCCATTGCGGTGGCCCGAATGCGCGGCCGTCGAGCCAGCGTGGTGCGGGTGGTATTGGCCAGGGAAGATTTCGTTGAGTTTGCGACCATCCTCGCCTGCGGCCATCAGGTCGCCGGTATGGATGGCCTGTGCGAGCTCCTCTTTGACCTGCTCACGGGTCTTGCCGGCCTGCGCCACCTTGGCTGGAAACAACTCGGGCTGCAGTTCGTTGAGCTTCGATCCGGACTCGCCGGCGGCAAGCATGTCGCCGGCACGAACGGCCTGTTCCAGTTCAGCCCGCACCTGTTCCCGGGTCTTACCCAGTGCTGGGGTCGTCAACTGATAGCGGCCGGAGTTGAGCTCGCTGACTTTGGCGCCGATTTCCCCGCCTGCCATGATGTCGCCGCTGCGCAGTGCTTGCGAGAGTTCGGCTTTGACTTCATCGCGGGTCTTGGATTTGGCGCCATGGTTTGCATCGAAGGCGAATGCAGGGGCTGCGCTCAGCGCGAGGATGATGATGGTGGTCTTGAGTTTCATGATGGTCCTTGAGGTCAATGGTTAGAGGGAAGCCCGGTTGGGAATTCAGGAGATGCAATCTTTCCTGCACCACGGAGACAAGTCTAAAAAGCTGGCCCCCACACGGCGCTGACCGCTGCATTACAGTTTTGTCAGCACGGTGTCTAAGTGCAGCCACGCTCAACTGCGACCCGTTTGGGGGCCTCCGGCGGTCCGGCTCCGCTTAGCCTCTGGATTGGGAGATCACAAAGGGGGGGCCACCTGTGGACGTAGCCTCCTTGTAAAAACACCCCCTCCCGACGCGTTACATGGCGCCAACCCGGCTTTGGCGGCATTTCGCAGCCATCACAACAGATAAACCCTTATTAACTGGTTTGAGCTTTCTAAAAATTTCTCCACTCCTTCCTCGATAGATGGTATGTAATATCATGGTATGTAATACAGTACGAAAAAATCGGAGGAAGCCATGGCCAGAGCGGGAATCTACAAGTCTGAAGTGTTGCGAGCCAGGGATAGGCTGATCAGTCAGGGCAAGTACCCGTCCATCGATGCGGTGCGCGTCGAGTTGGGCAATACCGGCTCCAAGGTGACCATCCACAGATACCTCAAGGAAATCGAAGACGAGGAAGCCACGGCCACGGCACCCAAAATCAGCATCAGCGATGAGCTCGCCGAATTGGTAGGCCGCCTGTCCACCAGGTTGGAGTTCGATGCCAATGCGAGGGTCGTTGCACTGATGGAGGAGTTCAACGCCAAGGAAGCGCAATACAAGGCCAGCCTGGAGACCTCCAAGAGCGAAACAGCCGCGGCCAGGCGGCAGCTAGAGCAGACCCAACTGGAGTTGGCCAGGGAACGCGAATCCTACGAGCACGCCGGCAGGCAACTGGCCGCCAAGGCGATCGAGCAGGCACAGTTGGTCGAGCACACGACCCAATTGCAGACCCGGCTTGAGAGTGCCCAAGCGCACAGCCAGTCCCTGGAAGAAAAGCACACCCACGCCAGGGAGGCGCTGGAGCACTTCCGCGAAGCGTCCAAGGAGCAGCGCGAGCGCGAGCTACGCCAGCACGAGCACCAACTTCAGTATCTGCAGACGGAACTGACCAAGGCCAATGCGGCCGTTTCGGCCAACCAGCAGCAGATGCGCAACGACCACCAGCAGAACCAGGCGCTCGCGCGCGAACTGGCGCAGCTCAAGTCACAGTTTCAGCAGCTACAGGCGCAGTTGCTGGCTGCACAGCAGGCTGCCGAGGGCTTCGCGGGCATGTCCCAGCAGCTGGAGGAAATGTCCGCCAAGGCCCTGGGCCAGGAGCAGGACCTTGCCCGCCTGCACACCGACTTGCACCAGGCCACGCAGCGGAACCTGGAGCTGGAGCGGCTGCTCGCCGCGACAGCTGCGGCGGATTCGGCACGCCAGCAGCTGACAGAGGAACTGATGCGCCGCCTGGACACCCTTCAGGCGCAGCCGGAGCCGCGCACAGCAAAAGGAAAATGATGGAGGACCCCTCGCGGCAAGTTCGCCATCACGGCCATGTTTGCGTGCCAATGCCACGGCCCTCGATCTAGCCCGGGTGGTCAGCGCGATTGCCGGACGACTCCCAGTCGCGTCGCAAAGAATTCCTTGCTTGCTCAGTCCCTTCGGAGCAAAGTGCGCTGCTGCTTCGCACCCCGCACGCTGCGGTCGACGAGAGTGTCATTATTTCAAGGGAGATCCCATGAAATTGAACCAATGGACCGTTCTGCTCGCGCAGGCTACGGCCTGCATATCCGTCAACGCCTCGAATGTGGACCCGGTCGAGCTCGCAGAGATGAAGAAGATCGCATTCGAGGAGGGGGCTGTGCGTGTGGCCATTGTGGCTTCAAAGTCAGCGCTTCCCCCAACCACCGCGAACGACTATCCGGTCCTGTCCAGAGATCTCAAAACTAGAACCGATTCCATCAAAGCGGAATTGGGAGCCTACATGTACCGTGGAGGTTCTTGGAGCAGCCCCACAGGGCAGTTTGGTTTGACATTGAAAGCAGAAGGACTGGCCATTTTGGAAAGCAGTCCGAACGTCATCTCGTTTCGGCGGGATACCTCTGAAAAAACACGTAGCGCCGCACATGATCTTGATGGCAGTTTGAGTGCGCTCAAAAAACTCATCAAACAGAATGGAAGTGCGGCAGCGGAGGTGGTATTGAATAGCGCGACGGTGCAGTATCAAATACTGCCAGACGCATCCACGAAGATCATCCCATCCAAGGAGTTGGATGAGGAGTCAGAGCGTTTGATCAGTCAGATAAAAGCGGCAGATCTCGAACCCAGTCGGTTCGTCGACTCGATCAGTAAAAGCCCGTCGAATCCTGCGTTGGTCTTGGCCGAAATCGACTTGGCAACGCTGATAACGCTGCAGAGCCACCCTGCAGTTCGGTCCCTTCGCCCCCTTGGGTACAAGGATCCGCGCGTCGCTACTTGGTCGTCATGGGCGTTGGAGGATGCCGAGCGAGAGGGGACAGTCGAAGTCACCATCATGATCCGGGGTGGGCTCTTCTACACCACAAAGGTTCGATGGAACTCGCCGGCAGGAAGGAATCAAGCAAAGGCAAACCGCCAGGCTCTTATCGAGGTTTTGGCGAACGCTGGCATCAAAGCCCAACCGGAACAACCAGCGCGCGACACTATAGGTTCGGCACATGTACGCTTGACGCCTGCGCAATACAAGCGGCTGAAGGACAACGATGATCCACGGATCCTGGAAGTAGCTGCCAACCGATTGGGAGGAGTCAAAGGACTCAGCGGAAGCGTTCCCCTTGTCAACGCGCCCACCGCCTGGGGTTCAGGCTTCACCGGCACCAATCAAGCCATCGTTGTCATCGATGAGGGGATCCGAAAGTCCCATGAGATGTTCAGCATGAATGGCGCTACCAAAATCATCGGCGAAGACTGCTACGGGACCCGCACTATCAGTGGATGGCGCTCTGTGTGTCCGAATCCAAATGACAACTGGGATAGTCCTGTTGGGACGCCGAATTCCGGTGAACCAAATCCCAATATTGCGAACTGCCTGAATGTGGACTTTACACAATGTGATCACGGCACTTATATGGCTTCGATCGCCGCCGGCATTGCTTCACCAAACGTCTTGGGTGGAGCGCTGCAAGGGGTAGCACCAGGGGCACAGTTGTATTCGATGAATGTGTTTTCCTACAACATGACGTCCACACCAAAACAATCGGGCTTCCATATGTCTGATCTGGACTTTGCATTGGAACGGGTAGTCTATCTTTCGGGCGCGGCGAATGCGGATCCCGACTCACCAGCGCAAATGGTGGTGAACATGAGCATTCGATCTCTACCCACTTATGGCAGTGACTGCGATGCCGCAGCGGGGGCCGTGTGGCTTCAAAATTGGATCGACTACCTCTACAGCGCTGGTGTGCCCGTCGTGTCCATCACGGGCAACTATGGAATTCTGAACGGAATCAGCCATCCCGCCTGTTCAGAAAACGTCATCAAGGTAGCAGGTGTACCGAACGACGGAGTTGGGCTGACCCGAGCAAGCTACTCGAATCTTGCAGCCCCGAGCAATTTCACAAAGCCAATCTTTTTCGCGCCCGGAGGAGAAAAGCCCGAGTTCGGTGCACCGTTAGTCGGTGCCGGGCGAGCAACGGCCACGGCCACTTTCAGCGGATGGGGCACCTCTCAGGCTGGCGCCCATGTGTCTGGACTCGCAGCATTGTTCAAAAGCCGTTACCCAGTCGCGGGTGTAGATGCCTTTATCGATTGGGTCAATGACTACGCAAGTGTGCCGATGAGCGTCTCCATCCCCGCGGGAACATTTCAGTACCGGCGCATTGCTTATTCAACCGGAGGACCTTAGTCGGTCCTGGCCAGGCATAGGCAACTTACTGCTACGCGGAGCCAAGTGGTAGCCGTGCAGCCAATAGCAAGACAACCATCACCGTGCATCTCACCCCAAAGTGATCTCCCGATGAACCGTACCCCTATGCATTGGCCGTCACTGCGCGGCGGGCTGCTAGCGCTGCTGGCGGCCGCGCTGTTCGGCGTGAGCATGCCGCTGGTCCAGCACTTCGGTACCGGGCTGGGCGCCTTTACCACCGCTGCTCTCCTGTATGCGGGCGCGGCGGCGGTGGGCGCGCTATCGCGCCAGCGGGTCGATCAGGAGGCCCGCCTTGCGCGCGGCGACCTGCCCCGGCTGTTGTCCATGGCCGCTTTCGGTGCCGTACTGGGCCCCGTGGCCATGGCCTGGGGCCTGCAGCACACCAGCGGCACCGGCGCCTCGCTGATGCTGACGCTGGAGGCGCTGTTCACGGCTGTGCTGGCGCGCCTGCTGTACGGGGAGACGATGGACCGCCGCGTCTGGGCGGCCATGCTCCTGCTGCTGGCCGGTGGCATGGCGCTGGTGCTGGACCAGGGCCAGGCCGGCGGCAGCCAGCTTTGGGGTTTGCTGGCCGTGCTGCTGGCCACGGCCGCCTGGGGTGCGGACAACACACTGTCGCGCGCCCTGGCCGAGCGCGACCCGGGTCAGGTGGTGCTGGGCAAGGCGCTGCTGGGTAGCTGCGCCACCGCAATGCTGGCCTGGGTCTTCGATGACCCGCTGCCTTCGATGGGCGCTGCGCTGGCCTTGCTGGCGGTGGGTGCCACCGGCTACGGGCTGAGCCTGCGCTTTTACCTGCTCGCGCAGCGGGCCTTCGGCGCTGCACGCACGGGCTCGGTGTTCGCGTTTGCGCCCTTCATCGGCGCGGCCCTGGCCATCGCGCTGGGCGACCGCAGCGGCAACTGGGCCATGGCGGCGGGTGGTGCGCTGATGGTGCTGGGCGTGCTGCTGCACCTGGCCGAATCGCACGGCCACGAGCACCAGCACGAGGCCATGGAGCACGAGCACGCCCACCGCCACGATGACGGGCACCACAACCACAGCCACGCGGTGATGCCGCAGGGGCCGCACAGCCATGCACACGCGCATGAGCCGCTGCGCCACGTGCACGCCCATGTGCCGGATGCGCACCACCGGCACGGGCATGGATAGATCCAGGCCTTTTCATGGCAAGGTCCCGGTGATCGGATACGCTGTGCATCCTGAATGTTCGCAGGGAATCCCCCATGGGCACTGAAACGCATTGGGAATCGGTCTACGGCACCAAGTCGCCTGAAGCGGTGAGCTGGTATGCGCCGCACCTGCTGCAGTCCCTGCACTATGTCCGCAGGGCGGCCCGCTCGAAGCAGGCGTCCATCATCGACGTGGGCGGGGGCGAGTCCACGCTGGTCGATGACCTCCTGGCCGATGGCTACCAGGACATCACGGTGCTGGACCTGTCGCGTACGGCGCTGGAGGTCACGCAGCTGCGGCTGGGCCCCAGGGCCGCCGAGGTGGCGTGGCTTGCGGCCGATATCCTGGAGGTGGGGCTGCCTGCGGCGTCCGTGGATGTGTGGCACGACCGCGCGGTGTTCCACTTTCTCACCAGCGATGCGCAGCGTGAGCGCTATGTGGCGCAGGTGATGCACGCTCTGAGGCCCGGTGGCTTTGCGATCATCGGCACATTCGGGCCGCAGGGGCCTGAGAAGTGCAGCGGTCTGGAGGTTTCCCGCTATGCACCCGACGAACTGCACGGTAGGTTTGGCGCACCCTTCGAACTGATCGACAGCCACACCGAGATCCACACCACGCCCTGGGGGGCGCCTCAGCAGTTCGTGTATTGCTTTTGCCGGCACCAAGCGCAATAGTTCCTATGTGGCTTCGGGCTGCATTCAAAGACGGGCGGTTTTCCGTTAGCTCATCCACGCCCTCCATACCCGTCCCTCCAATCCACTGTGCCAGCGCCTCGATACCGCGACACGTTTCCGCAGCGAGCGCTCTGTGGCACAGAATGAATCCCGCCTGGGATCACTGCTTGTGGAGTTCCAGAGAATTCACCAGGCCCCGGTGGAGGCTCGCGCCACAATGGGCTACGCTGCTTTCAAGCTCTTTGAATGGAGATCGTGGTGCCTAGGACAATGACCCAAATGAAGAAACGCCTGGAAGAGGCGATGAACGACGCTTACGAGGCAGAGGAGATCATTCCACTGTTGAAGGAGGTGATCGCCAAATTCGAATTGGTGCCGGGCGACTTGTTTGAAGTGGCTGCACTTGAAACGAAAGCTGTTCCGAGTCTGCCCCCCCCAAGTCCTAAGCCTCTAAGCAGTCAGATGGGCATGTACCAAGATGATCAGGGCAACACATGGGGCGGCAAAGGCCGTCGCCCCAACTGGTTGAACGACGCCCTGGAACACGGCAAGCGCCTTGAAGATTTTTTGGTCCGCGGGAGGCGTCTCCGCGGCGCTAAGTAGTTGTGCTCTAAGGGAATTTTGACTCAGGATTCTGATCCTGCACAAAAACCGACATTACCCCAATACAGGCATGGCCAAAGCCAGTGCCCCCGTGCAAGGGCCGCCAAGCCGCGTAGGCGGCGTTTCGCTTGCGTGCACCGGGGGCGTCCCCCTCCCGACTCGCGCAGCGAGACGAGAGAGGGGGAAGGCGCGAAGCGACTCAGGGGGTGTCAGCCAATGAAGCGGCCGTTGGAGCCCATGATGCCCAGGTCGATGAACTTGGAACCCACATACGGTGCGCCACCTGCATAGTCGACCGTGAAACCGCCCAGGTCGTTGCTGCGCAAACCGGCCAGTGCCGAGCGCAGCTTGGCACGGCTGAGGTCGCGGCCGGCGCGGTCCAGGCCATCGATCAGCACGCGGGCGTTCACGTAGCCCTCGAAGCTGCGCGACGAGAATTCCTGCTGGTTCACGGCACGCATGGCGCGCTGGTAGTCACGCACCAGGGCGACGCTGGTGCGCGATGCATCGGGCATCACCATCGACAGGGCCAGGCCGCCGGCCTTGGTGCCCAGCTGGCGGATGTTTTCGCCGCTCAATGCCACGCTGGTGGCAGCCAGGGGCGTGCTGGCCGATACCTTGCGAAATTCGCTGATCAGTGCGGCACTCACGTCGCCTGCCGTGCCGAGCAGCACCGTCATGGGCTTGGATGCCAGGGTCTGCTGGACCACGGTGGCCACTTGCTCCCCCTTGGCGTCGAGCTTGAAGGCCTTGGGCGCGGGCTGGTTGACGGCCTTGAGTGCATTGTTCACATCGGCCAGGAATTCCTTGCCGAACGCGGTGTCCTGGTAGACCACGGCCAGGTCGGTGATGCCCATGGCCACCAGCTTCTTGGCCAGGCGCTGGGCTTCGTCGGAGTAGCTGGCACGCACGTGGAAGACCGAGCGGTACTCGGGCTTGCGCAGCGACGATGCGCCGCTCTGCGGGGCCACGTAGGGGATCTGCGCCTCGTCCACCAGGGGCATGATGCGCTGGTTGTTGCTGGTGCCCATGCACGACAGCAGGGCCGCCACGTTGCCGTCGGCAATCAGCTTGCGCACGTTCTCTTCGGAGCGTGCTGGATCGTAACCGTCGTCCAGCGCCAACAGGCGCAGCTCACGCCCGCCCGTGCCGCCGCTGCGCGCGTTGGCCTGTGCAATGCCGGCGTCCAGGCCCTGCTTGAGTTCCTTGCCCAGGCTGGCCAGGGGGCCCGACAGGCCCAGCGAGCAGCCAATGGTGACCATCTTGGCGTCGATGGCGTCCTGGGGGCCGGCCCATGCCGAGGAGGCGAGCGAGAGACCGGTGGCGGTGGCAAGAAGGGACTGGGTGAACTGGCGACGGTGCATGGAAGGAGACGACGATGGATCGAAGAAGGGGGCGCTGCCACGGGTTGCCGTGGTTGCCTTGGCCCTGGTCGCACGGATAGCGCAACCTTAGGGAAAACCCTTATTCTAGCATTCAGCGCTGCTTACCGTCAAAAGAGCGTTGCAGGACAAGTGATACCCTGGATCGCCACCGGGGGGAGGGTGCTGCAGGCCAGGCGCGTCAGGGACGCCAGTCCCAATCGACGCGCAACGCCTCCCCCGTCTTGTCGTTTCTGGGCAGCCCCTCTCTTGGAACGGCGGTTCCGCCCAAGTAGAGAGTCTCGTTCACGGATATCTTCGCGGGCAGCGACCGGATGGCGCTGTCGGCCAGGTTCAGGTCAAAGCGCACGAACAGGCCTTCGGGCAACGCTTCAATGGCACTGCCCCTGAGGTCCAACTCGTCCAGTTCGACGAAGGTCTTTGGGAGACGGCGGATCTTGGCGTTTTCCGCCCACAGGCTGACGTGCAGGGTGGTCGACTCCGGGATCTCGGTGATCGGCGTGTCGCTGATGTCCAGGGTGCACAGCTCCAGGTTCTCTGGAAGCGTGTCAATGGCGGTATCCGCGACGAAAAGGTCAGTCCCCAGCGTCAGCTGCGTCGGCAACTGGGTGATGTTGGTGCCCCGGACGTCCAGGCTGTCCCCTACGGTGAAATGCTCCGGCAGTGCGGAAATCGGGCAGTCCGTGAGGATCAGGGCGCTGCCGATTTCCAGCCGGTCGGGCAGCCTGGAGATGGTGGTGTAGGCGATGTCCAGTGTGCCGGGCAGTGAAAGTGCATCCGGCAGTGCCTCGAGCGCGCTTTCACTTGCCAGGATGCTGCGGCCCACGCACAGGTCGACGGGCAGCTGGCGGAACTTGCAGTTGCCGATATGCAGTGCGCCGCCTACCACCAAGCCCGAGGGCAGGCTCTCGCTCACCATGTCGCTGCCGTGTAGTACCAGGTCTTCCGTCACTTCGAGGTTGTCGGGCAGCACCAGGTCGGGGCATGCCCAGATCTGCAGGGTGCCGCGGACGGTGAGGGGGGAGGGCAAGTTGCGAAGGCTGCCGTTGTGAAGGTGAATGGAGCCTTCCACCACCCGCACGTTTTGCGGAAATTCGCTGACCTCACTGAGCGAAATGAGGGTGTCCGTGGTGAGTGTGATTCCCTCGGACGATTCGATGGCTGCAATGCGCCGCCCTCCGATCTCGATGAAACTGCTCATGCCTTGTATTCCTTGCGGCTGGTTGTGGTGCGCGCGGATGCCGGCGCCATGCTGTTTATAGCCGATGGTCCGGACAGTGTTCGCGGTCAGCGTGCGCACCGCGCCAGGTAGGCGTCCTCGAAGCGCTTGAGGTCATTGCGCTCGCCTTCCGTCAGGTCGGTGCGCGCCTTCTTGATGTTCAGAATGCGGCGCGATTCGGCGCACTGCTGTCCCCGGCGGGCTTCGTTGGCCTGCGACGCCTGCTGTGCCTGCTGCGCCTGGCGGTCCTCGTCGCGCTGCTGCAGGCGTGCTTCGCGCCGCTCCCTGTCGTAGCGGGAGGAGGCTTCGCTCTCTTCCTCGCGGCAGTCGCGGTCGTATTCGCGGCGCATGCCCTCCTGCACGTCGGCCTTGATGCCCCGGGAGTAGGCCGATCGCATGGTGTCGTTCAGCGTGCGGCAGCGCTCGCTCATGTACTGCTGGTGGTCCGGTGCGGGCGAGGAGGACACCGACCGGCTGGGCGAGCGTTCGGAGCGGTACTCGCTGGCCGTGGGCCCAGCCGATACCGACGTGGTCTTCATGCCCTGGGG
Source organism: Acidovorax sp. LjRoot118 (assembly GCF_964253575.1). NCBI lineage: Bacteria > Pseudomonadati > Pseudomonadota > Betaproteobacteria > Burkholderiales > Comamonadaceae > Acidovorax > Acidovorax sp. LjRoot118. The sequence continues at coordinate 2,629,448 of NZ_CAXURB020000001.1, read as the reverse complement.
GCAGGCACGCGAGGAGGTGTAGTTGTTGCCGTTGTCGTCCCGGCAGGTGTAGCGCGTCTGTGCGCTGGCTTCGGACGGTGCCAGGCAGTGCAGCGCTGCCAGCAACAGGCCGGCGCCAGCAAAGCGCAGACCATGCCGGATACGCGCCGTGCGGCCCAAAAAGTGGTTCTGCATCTGCATCTGCATCGGGGTCTTCCTTTCCATGGATTAAATCTCGGGCGCCGGCAAAGGGTTCGCCGGGCCGCCTCCCGACCCGGTGTCGAGACCGTGGGGTGGGGCAATGCATGGATTGTTCTGCGGCAAGGCCTGGCGGGCGTTCACCGCCTTGTCCACCGGCCCTGTGCCAGCGCTTGACAATGTGTCCACCGGCGGGCGTGGGGCGGCCGCGCAGGCGTGGGCAGGCCACCGGCTACGGCATGCGCAGGGCCTCAGAGGGCTGAGACGAAGGTGGCGCGACCGGGAGGGGGCGGTGAGCGCTCCAGGGTACCGCAAAGGGCTATGAACGCGGGCTATGCAGCCGCGCCCGCGAAGAGCGCGTTGCGGTCATGCGGCGGCTGCCGCCTGGAAGGGACGCAAAAAAACCCCGCAGTGGCGGGGCTTTCCTGGTGGAGTGGGTTGGAACCGTCAAAAAGAAGGGGCGGCCCGGTTTGGGAGCCGGGGCTGCCACACCCTCAGAAGCGGGCCGGGGCGCGCTTGCGGTCGCGTTCGTCTTCGGGCCAGGCGGACATGATTGCGGTGGTATTCATACTGGAAAACTCCTGTGATGTACCAACAACGCGTTCACTCCCGGCTTGGTTGACAGCGTTTCGCAAAAAAATGCAACCTAAATGGAAACGTTTTTTCGCCGCCAAGCACTGCAAAATTCATAGCAACAATTTCAAGCCTGCCGAATTGCAATAGCTGGAAACATAGGTAATCGTTTACAGGGTTTTACACTTCACGCGCCGGCAGCTGCCGAAATTTCTTCAAGCGCTGATGAAACTTCCAGCCAGCGTTCTTCCAGTTGCGCGGTCTCGTCATGGCCCGCCTTCAGGCGGCGCCCGCACTCGGCGATCTCGGCTGGCGGCAGGGCCTGAGTGAGGGTCTGCTCAAGTGCGCTGCGCTCGGTCGACAGAGTCGCCAGGCGCTGGTCGATCTGTTCCAGCTCCTTTTTCAGGGGGCGCGTCTTCTCAGCCAGTTGCTGGCGGCTTTGGGCATCGAGCTTGCGCTGGTCGCGCCCTGCCGCAGGCGTGGCGGCCGGGGCCGGTGTGGGGGCCTTGGCGACCACCGCAGGTGGGGCGGCTACCGGTGCGGGGGCGGGCGCAGGAGCGCTTGCGGCGGCGGCCGCCGCCTTCACGGCAGCCGCTTCGGCCTGGCGCGAGTATTCGCGCAGGCGCTTGGCCTCCTCGAGCAGGTAGCGCTGGTAATCGTCCAGGTCGCCGTCGAACGGGCCCACCACGCCGCGGCCCACCAGCCAGAACTCGTCGCACACGGCGCGCAGCAGCGCCCGGTCGTGGCTGACCAGCATGACGGTGCCTTCGAACTCATTGAGCGCCATGGACAGCGCCTCGCGCGTGGCCAGGTCCAGGTGGTTGGTGGGCTCGTCCAGCAGCAGCAGGTTGGGGCGCTGCCAGACCATCATGGCCAGCACCAGGCGGGCTTTTTCACCGCCGCTCATGGTGCCCACGGCCTGCTTGACCATGTCGCCGCTGAAGTTGAAGCTGCCCAGGTAGCTGCGCAGGTCCTGCTCGCGCGAAGGTTCGCGGGCCGCAGCGCCCATGTCGCGCGCCAGGCGGATCATGTGCTCCAGCGGGTTCTCGGCGGGGCGCAGCACGTCCAGTTCCTGCTGGGCGAAGTAGCCGATGGACAGGCCCTTGCCCTCGGTCACGGTGCCCGCAATGGGCGCCATCTCGCGGGCAATGGTCTTGACCAGGGTCGACTTGCCCTGGCCGTTAGCGCCCAGGATGCCGATGCGCTGGCCGGCCAGCACCGACTTGCTCACGCCGGTGAGGATGGTCTTGATCTCGTCGTCCGTGGTGTAGCCGAACGCCGCATCGCTGATGGACAGCATGGGGTTGGGCAGGTTCACGGGCTCCTTGAACTCGAAGGTGAAATCGGCCTCGGCCAGCAGCGGGGCCACCTTCTCCATGCGCTCCAGGGCCTTGACCCGGCTTTGCGCCTGCTTGGCCTTGCTGGCCTTGGCCTTGAAGCGGTCGATGAACTTCTGCAGGTGGGCGATCTTGTCCTGCTGCTTGGAGAAGGCAGCCTGTTGCAGTTCCATCTGCTGGGACCGCAGTTCTTCGAACTTGCTGTAGTTGCCGCCGAAGCGGTTGAGCTTGGCGCTGTCGATCTGCAAGGTGACGTTGGTGACGGCGTCCAGGAATTCGCGGTCATGGCTGATCACGATCATGGTGCCGGCGTACTTCTTGAGCCAGGCTTCGAGCCAGACCAGGGCGTCCAGATCCAAGTGGTTGGTGGGTTCGTCCAGCAGCAGCAGGTCGGACGGGCACATCAGCGCGCGCGCCAGTTGCAGGCGCATGCGCCAGCCGCCCGAGAAGCTGTTCACCGGGCGCTCAAGTTCGTGCGACTGGAACCCCAGGCCCAGGATCAGCGCCTGCGCGCGCGGCACGGCGTCGTGGTCGCCCGCGTCGGCCAGGTCGGTGTAGACCTGGGCAATGGCCATGCCGTGGTCGGCGTCGTCGTGCGCGGCATCGCTCTGGTCGAGCTGCGCCAACTGGGTGTGCAGCTCGGCCAGGCGCGTGTCGCCTGCCAGCACGAAGGCGGTGGCGCTTTCATCGGTCTCGGGCATGTTCTGCGCGACCTGCGCCATGCGCCACTGGCGGGGGATGGAAAAGTCGCCTCCATCCTCGTGCAGGCTGCCGTTGAGCAGCGCGAACAGTGTGGACTTGCCGGCGCCGTTGCGGCCCACCAGGCCGACCTTTTCGCCGGGGTTCAGGGTCACGGAGACGTTGTCCAGCAGCACCTTGGCGCCGCGCCGCAGGACGATGTTCTTCAGGTTGATCATTCAGTACTCAATCACGGCGCCTCGGCTGCATCGTGCAGCGCAAGGCCCAGGTAAACCAGGTTGGGGATCGGATGATCCTTGAAAGGGGTGATGGGCCCGAAGCCCATCTGCCGGTACAGCGCCTGCGCGCGTTCGTTGTGGTCCCAGGTGCTGATGCCGGCACGGTCGTAACCCGCGCCCGCACACTGCCGCACCAGGGCCCGCGTCAATTCACGGGCGATGCCCTGGCCGCGTGCGCTTTCGCGCACGTACAGCCGCTTGATCTCGGCCAGGCCAGCCATCTCTGTCGGGGCAAACGCGCCGCAGGCGGCGAGTTCACCCTGCCGATAGGCAAGAACCGCACCACCGGCAGGATGCGCATACCGGCCCGGCAGACCGGCCATGTCCGCCCAGATGCTGCTCTGGCCGGCGTTGGCATGGTCGCGCTGTGCGTACTCGAGCAGCAGTTCCCTGAAATGCCGCCAGCCGTCTTCGGTGTCGACTGCGATGATCTGCAGCATGCTCGGGTTCCAGTGTCCGCGTGGGTGCTTTTCTGGAGCGGCGACACCCCAGGCAACCCCGTATTGTCGCCGATACCGGGCAAACCCTGTAGGACGGCCCTACGGCGCCGCGCCAGCCACCTCGTACCAGGCCCAGCCCTCGTACCTGCCCAGCAGGCGCAGGCGGGGGTTTTCGCCCAGCTCGAAGATGCGGTCACCGCCCACCACCACCTGTGCACCCGTCTGCGCGAAGTCGAAGCGCCGCGGGTCCACCATCACGCGCACGGTGTCGGGCGTGGGGTTGATCACCCGGTAGGCGGCCGGGGCCTGCATGGTTTCCTGCACGAAGGTCAGGTGCTGGTAGCGGTTCACCGTGTCCTGGTCCGCAGCCGGCAACTGCATGCCGCGCCACACGCTGGGCTGGGGGTAGTAGAAAACGCCATCCACCACGGGAACACCCGCCGCGGCGAGCGTCATGGCGAGCGAGGTGCTGGGCAGCAAGGCCAGCACCCGCCGGGGCTTCGCGGTGCCGTCTGCAGATGCCGGGCCTGCCACATAGCCCTGCACGGTGTCGTTCAGGGCCACCTTGGCGGGGGCCAGCCCCAGTGGATTGAAGTCGGCCACGGCGATGGCGTACACCACCACGGTGAGCGCAATCGACTGCGCCACCTTCCCGTGCACCAGCCAGTACGCCATGAAGCCACCGGCCACGGCCATGCTGGCCAGCATGGCCACGCTCAGGCCCGGATAGAAGTCTTCGGGAATGCCGGCCACCACCAGCGCCGCCAGGGCCGCCGTCAGCAGGCCCAGCACCACGGCCGCCCTGCGCGCCGGGCGTGGTGAAGCCACCGCCCCCTCGCGGCCACCCGCCAGCGCCATGACCAGCAGACAGGACAGCGCCAGCGCCAGATCGATGCGCGACGAAGACACGTAGTGCCAGAACATGGCCTTGGACAGTGCCAAGGGCACGCCCCAGACCCCGAACACCACGCTGAACGCCGAGAACGCTGCGCACGCCGCCAGCAGCCAGGGGTAGGGCTTCCTGTCCCGGATCTGCCGCAGGCACAGGAACCAGGTGGCCAGCAGCAGCAGGAAGTACGAACCGAACTCGCTCTCGTTGAACACGCTGCCGTGCAGGTTGGACAGCGTATCGGCATTGCTGAACCCGCGCAGCAGCACCAGGGGGGACAGGTCGCCCCCCTGCAGCGCCGCGCGCTGGCCGGGGTAGACGGTGCTGCGCATGGTGGCAATCGCCTCGCGCGCGTCGTGCCACCAGAAATAGAGCAGGGCTCCCATGAGCACTGCGGCCACCCCGAAGGCCAGTGGGGTCTGCCAGCTCCAGGCCACCTGCCGGCGGTGGTCGGCCAGCCAGGCGGCCAGCACCAGGGCGTAGAGCGTGGCCACGGTGATCTGCCAGGGCGGGTAAAGCACCAGCGCAAACCCGGCCAGGAACCAGGCCAGTGCCAGGGCCAGCCACCACAGGTGGGCACCGGGCTTTTGGCGCAGCATCAGCAGCGCGGCGGCCAGGGCCCCGGACGGGAAGAACACCACATACAGTGGCCACTGCGACCAGCCCGCCGCATAGGGCGCCAGGCAGAACACGAAGGACAGCGCCAGGTTGCGCCCAGAGCGGCCGGGGGCCAGCACGTCCAGCAGCCACCACAGCGCCAGCAGGCAGGCGAAGAACGGGAAGTACCAGTACCAGCCCAGCGCCATGTCCAGCGGCAGCGCGAAGAACCCCCAGGTGGCCGGGCGTGCCAGGGCTGACACGTGCAGCACGGGCACACCAGTCATGCCGATGACCAGCATGTTCTGCCCGTCCAGGCCCAGGTTGCGGTTGATCACCGGAAAGCGGGGTTCGTGGCTGGCCTGGGCCAGCGCGCTGGCGGTGATCACCATCCACTCGTCGGAGCGCACCCCGCGTGGCTGGCCCGCCAGGGGGGTGACGGCGCTGTCGGCCGATACCACAGGGTGCTCGCTCTGGTCGGTGCGGCCCAGCAGCAGTTCCAGCGAAGAGCCGGTGGCGCCGATGCCCACGAGCACCAGGAAGACGCCGGCAATGCCGCCGGCCACCATGCGCCGATGGCCACCGACCCACTGGCCGCAGCGGCCGAGCACCCGGCCCGTGGCGCCAAGCAGCAGCAGCACGATGGTGGCCGCCACCGCAGCAGCGATGAGCCAGTGCCGCGGGGCAATGTCGGGGCCGAGCACCTTGCCGGCGGCGGGGGAGGATGGCTCGACGTTGAAGCGCGCGGTATCGTCGAAGCGGGCGATCACGCCCACGGGCTGCTCGCCCCCCCCCAGGTAGCGCGGGTAGCGCACTTCGAGCGAGAACTCCAGCGGAATGCTGTCCCCATCCTTGAAGTAGACCGCGACGGAGGGACGGGTCTTGCGCGTGGGAATGGCGATGCGCTTCTCGGTGTCCCCGATGCGCACGGTGAAGTCCTTGGGCAGGCGCTGGTTCTGCGAGTCATAGCACCAGCCGGTGATGCGCACGACGCCTTTGGCCTGGTCGTACTCCACCGTGTCGACGAAGCCGTAGGTGCCGGGGGCCAGGGGCTGCTGGGCGCGGGCGGCCTGCGGCAGCCACAGCAGGGCGAGCAGCAGCGCCGCGAACACAGCGGCAAGCCAGGCGGCGCCCAGCGGATGCAGGTGGTACCCGCGCCTCGGCATGGTGCTGCTCATCGGGATGCGGCCACCGTGACCGCGATGCCCGACATGATGAGCGCCGTGCCGATGAAGTAGCTGGGGGCAAAGCGCTCACCGAAGAAGAAGCGGCTGGCCAGCGGCACGATGACGAAGGCCAGGGCCATGAAGGGGTAGACCTTGCCCAACTCGGCCTTGCGCAATATCAGCACCCAGCCAATGGAGGTGATGCCGTACAGCACCATGGTGGCAAAGAACACGGCCAGGGTTTCGATGGCGAAGAAGCTGCCGGTCTTGTTCATGGAATTGGCGCTGACCTTGAACAGGATCTGGCCGATGGCGATGCCCACCACACAAAGGATGGTCAGAAGATAGACGTACATGGATCGGGATCTCGGGTGGGAGTGAGGGCAGGGGCCCGGCGATGTTAAAGGAGCCGCAGGGCGTAACGCTCGGACAGGGTCGTGGCCATGATGTAGAGCGAAGCCAGGGCGAAGGTGGCCGTGAGCACGTTGGCCACGGTCCGGTGGGTGGGCGAGGCCGCCTGGCCCATGGGCCCCAGCGCCGTGGCGCCCAGCAGGGCGGGCACGATGAAGTAGCGGCCCTGAACGCCGCTGATGATGGCCACCGGGTAGTCGTTCCAGCTGATGGCCAGGGCCAGGAAGACCAGGACGCAACTGGCCAGCGCCACGAGCAAGAGCAGCGCACGGGCAGCCGCATCGCGCCGCAGCCAGCGCGCCGACCCGAGGGTCGCGGCCAGCGCAACCGCCAGGCCATACCAGACGGCCTTCATCGCATCCTTGGTGATGGACGCATCGAGCCAGCCCATCATGCCGACGAAGGAATAGGCGTAGAAGTACCCGGTCTTGCCGTCCAGCAGCGTATCGAGGACGAGGCGCATGAACGCGAGTGGGTGCTGCAAATAGATCGCCAGTATCTCGATGGTCGCGTGGTTGCGCACCAGGCGCGCGTCCGCAGTAGTGGCGATGCCGTAGAGCGTCCAGCCGGCGCAGGCCGCGCAGAGCGCGATCCAGGCCAGCAGGTGCGCGGCCGAAAACCTGCGCACAAGCAGCCACAGGGGCAGCAGCAGCAGGGGGGCCAGATTGACGCGGGACGTCACGAGCAGGAAGATGCAGGCATAGAGCGCGTATTCCTGCAGCGGGTTCGCGTCGCTGCGGGGGGCCATGCAGCGCACCGAGAACAGTGCGGCCAGCAGCAGCGCTGCGGCGATGCTCAGCCCGTCGATGGTGGGCGAGATGATCTGGAACATGGCCATGGGCATCAGCACCAGCGCGCGCACCAGCAGATTGGGCGTGAACAGCCGCCACGCCCATGCGATCAGGCCCAGGGCTGTGGCCGCCACCAGCAGGCGCGTCAGCTCGTAGCTTGCGCGCATCGATAGGTCGAGCGCGCGCGCGGTGCGCAGGCCCAGCGCGTGGGGCAGGTAGATGAAGGGCGCGTAGTAGCCCGTGCCTACCGCATTGACGAACAGGTCCTTGTGCGCCCAACGCTCCCCTGCGGCCTGGGCCATGAGTGCGCTGGCCGAAGCCGTGTAGTCGCGCTCGGTGCCGGAGATCGCCCGCATGCGCGACGTGAACGCCACGAAGTTCCGGTCCACATAGCCGCCCTGGTTGCCGAACTCGTCCGGCTCATCCTTGCGCAGGGTCCACTGGCCGTGGGCGATCATGTCGGCGCGCAGCAGGTGCACATTCTCGTCAGGCGACTGGAAGGCCGGTACCAGCCGCATCAGGCCCCATGCCACCACGAGCGCCAGCAGCAAGCCGCCCACCAGCGCAGGCAGGCCTGCCGTGCGCAGGTCGATGCGGGATTTCAGGTGGCGCGTCCCGGTGCGCGTGGCGGTGGCCTGGACGGAAACACCCATCCTTCAGCCATTCTTGGCGAGATCGATCTTCCTGTGCAGCACCTTGTGCAGCGGCTTCTGGGGCACCGAGGCGATGTCGTGCCCGATGAAGGCCAGCAGCAACTGCAGGCCGGCAATGACGGGCAGGGCCGCCAGCATCACGGTGCCGGCCGACGAGTAGGACTGGTGGGCGCTGGAGCTGATCCAGTGCAGCAGGCCGAAACAGGTGCCAAAGCCCAGCAGCAGCAGGCCCAGCGGCAGCTCGATGGAGGCCAGCGACATGTCGCGCAGGTAGTAGTTGTAGAAGATCCGCTTGCTGAAGTTGCGCAGGTGCTTGACTGTGAACTCGGGCAGGATCTTGCTGATCTTGAGGTTGCTTTCCTCGTCGGCGTAGTGCGCGTTCATGGGCACATCCACCACCACGGCGCGCAGGGTGTTCAACCTGAACAGCATGTCCGTCTCGAAGAAGTACCTGCGGCTGATCTTGTCGAACGGCAGGTGGCTGGCCACGCGCGCGTGGATGGCCGTGTAGCCGTTGGTGGGGTCGAACACCTGCCAGTAGCCCGACGAGATCTTGGTCAAAAACGACAAGGCCGCATTGCCGAAGATGCGCATGCGCGGCATCTGGTGGATTTCTTCGAGGTCGAAGAAGCGGTTGCCCTTGGTGTAATCGGCCTCGCCGTTCAAGATGGGGGCGATGAAGCCGGGCAACAGGCGCGGGTCCATCTGGCCGTCGCCATCGACCTTGACGATGATGTCGTACCCCGCCTCGATGGCGCAGCGGTAGCCATGCATCACGGCGCCGCCCACACCCAGGTTCTCGGGGTTGAAGACCACCTGCACGCGCGGATCGGTGCAGTGCTGCTGGATAAAGGCGCCGGAATTGACCGGGCATTTGTCGTCCACGGCGAAGATGCCCTGCACCTCGGGGCCGATGCGCTCGATGACGCCCAGCACGTGGGCCGTGACCTTGTAGCAGGGAATGACCACCGCGACACGCACGGGCGCCGGGGAAACCGAGAGGGAAAGGGGGGCAGTGATGGTCAGAGGGGTGGAAATGCCGTTCATGCCTGGACCAGCGCCTCCCGGGTGATCAGCAGCACCTGGTCTTCGCCGGCGCTGGTGTCGATCCAGTAGACCGGCAGGCGTGGGAAGGCAGCTTCGAAATGCTCGCGCTCGTTGCCGATCTCCAGCAGCAGCACGGCGTTTTCGGCCATGCGCGAAGGCGCATCCTTGAGCAACTGGCGGATGAAATCCATGCCGTCCGCGCCCCCGGCCAGGGCCAGCTCGGGCTCGGCGCGGTACTCGGCCGGCAACTGGGCCATGCTGGTGGTGTTGACGTACGGCGGGTTGCACAGGATCAGGTCCCAGGGGCCGGGCAGGGTGGCGAGACCGTCCGAAAGCTGCAGCGTGATGCGATCCTGCAAGCCGTGGCGTTCCACGTTGATGCGGGCCACGTCCAGGGCATCTGGCGAAATGTCGGCGCCCGTCACGGCAATCTCGGGCCAGGCCATGGCGGCCAGTACCGCCAGGCTGCCGTTGCCGGTGCACAGGTCCAGCACCCGGTGCGTGTGCTCGCCCAGGAATTCGTCCACGCTGCCGTCGGCCAGCAGCTCGGCAATGAAGCTGCGCGGCACGATGGCACGCTCGTCCACGTAGAAGGACACGCCTTGCAGCCAGGCTTCGCGCGTGAGGTAGGCGGCGGGCTTGCGGGTGCTGATGCGCTCGTCCAGCAAGGCCTGCACCTCGCGCAGTTGGTCCGGCGAGACATCTTGGCTGCTGATGGAGCCGGGCTCGTCCGACAGATCGCTGTCCAGGGGCAGGCCCAGGCGCCACAGCACCAGCCAGGCGGCCTCGTCGTGTGCGTTGGCGGTGCCATGGCCGAACGCGAGGCCGGCCGATGCCAGCAGGGCGGCTGCGGACTGCACCACGGCACCCACGGTGCCCCCGTTCAGCACCGCGCTCATGCCGGCACCGCCGCAGCCGCGAGGGCCTGGGCATGCAGGTTGTCCAGGGTGCGGCGGTAGATGTTGGTGAGCGGCTCGATGTCGGCCACCACGATGTGCTCGTCGATCTTGTGGATGGTGGCGTTGGGCGGGCCCATCTCGATCACCTGGGGGCAGACCTGGGCGATAAAGCGCCCGTCGCTGGTGCCGCCCGTGGTGGACAGTTCGGTGGTGATGCCCGTCTCGGCCAGGATGGCCTGCTGCACCGCCGTGACCAGTTCGCCCGGTGTCGTCAGGAAGGGTTGGCCGCCCAGGGTCCAGCGCAGCTCGTAGTCGAGGCCATGCGCGTCGAGCACGGCGTGCACACGCTGCTTCAGGCCCTCGGCCGTGGATTCGGTCGAGAAGCGGAAGTTGAAATCCCACACCACCTCGCCCGGGATGATGTTGGTGGCACCGGTGCCGCCATGCACGTTGCTGACCTGCCAGCTGGTGGGCGGGAAGAAGGCGTTGCCCTGGTCCCATTCGGTCGCGGCCAGTTCAGCCAGCGCCGGCAGGGCCTGGTGGATCGGGTTGCGTGCCAGTTGCGGGTAGGCAATGTGGCCCTGGATGCCGCGCACAGCGAGCTTGCCCGACAGCGTGCCGCGCCGGCCGTTCTTGATCATGTCGCCGGTGCGCTCCACCGAGGTCGGCTCGCCCACGATGCAGTAGTCCAGGCGCTCGCCGCGTGCGCTGAGCTGCTCGACTACGACCTTGGTGCCATCCACCGAAGGGCCTTCCTCATCGCTGGTGAGCAGCAGGGCCAGGGTGACATGCGGTTCGGGTGTTGCGGCCAGGAAGTCTTCCACGGCCACCACGAAGGCGGCGATGGAGGTCTTCATGTCGCTCGCACCGCGGCCAAACAGCTTGCCGTCACGGTGCGTGGGCACGAAAGGGTCGCTGGTCCATTGGCTGAGCGGGCCGGTGGGCACCACGTCGGTGTGGCCGGCAAACACCAGGGTCTTGGCGGCAGCACCATTGGCACCCGCCCGGCGGGCCCAGAGGTTGCTTACGCGAAAGTTGTCAGGGCCGCTGTCGATGCGCTCGCACACGAAGCCCAGGGGGGCGAGCCGTGCTGCCAGCACCTCCAGGCAACCCGCGTCGTCGGGGGTGATGGAGGGCAGGGAGATCAGCTGTTCGGCCAGGTGCAGGGTACGGGACATTGCAGGCAAATAAAGGACAAAGACAAAAAGAACATGGGGGCGCTGCGCGCCCCCGCCTCAGGCGGCTGGCTTCACGTCCAGCACGATCTCGGTGAACGAGGGCATGTCATCGGGCGTGTCGCGCGACTCCTTTTGCGCCTTGGCGGCGTTGGCTGCCAGCGAGAAGTCGTTCTGCAGGCGCCACATCAGGTTGGTGGGCGAATCGGCGAAGGCCATGCCTTCCTTCCTGTCGATGCGCTTGTCCATGATCATGCGCGCCAGGTCTTCCTCGAAGGTCTGCGAGCCTTCGGCCATGGACTTCTCCATGGCTTCCTTGACGCCGCCGAAGTCACCCTTTTCGATCAGGTCCGACACCAGCTTGGTGTTGAGCATGACCTCCACGGCCGGCAGGCGGCCCCCGTCCAGGGTGCGCACCAGGCGCTGCGAAATCACGGCCTTGAGGGCCGAGGCCAAGTCGCCGAGCATGGTCGGGCGCACTTCCACAGGGTAGAAGGACAGGATACGGTTGAGCGCGTGGTAGCTGTTGTTGCCGTGCAGCGTGGCCAGGCACAAATGGCCCGACTGGGCGTAGGCGATGGCCGCCGACATGGTCTCACGGTCGCGGATTTCGCCGATCAGGATCACGTCGGGCGCCTGGCGCAGCGCGTTCTTCAGGGCGGTCTGCAGCGACTGGGTGTCGCTGCCGATCTCGCGCTGGTTGACGATGGATTTCTTGTTGCGGAACTGGTATTCCACCGGGTCCTCGATGGTGAGGATGTGGCCGGTGAGAACCTCGTTGCGGCTGTCGATCATGGAGGCGAGCGACGTGCTCTTGCCCGAGCCCGTGGCGCCGACCATGAGGATCAGGCCGCGCTTTTCCATGATCAGCTCGGTCAGCACCGGGGGCAGTCCCAGTGTGCTGATTTCGGGAATCTGCTGCGAGATGAAGCGGATCACCACCGCATAGCTGCCGCGCTGGCGCATGGCGCTGATACGAAAACGCCCCACGCCCGAGAGCGGCACGCCCATGTTGAGCTCGCCGGTCTCTTCGAGCTCTTCGATGCGGTCGGGCGTGATGATCTCGGACAGCAGGTTGCGCGGCGCATCCGGCGGCAGGATCTGGTTGTTGATCGGCACGCACTCGCCGTTGATCTTGATCAGCGCCGGAGCATTGGCCGACAGGTAGACGTCCGACGCCTTCTTTTCGCTCATCAGGCGAAGAATCCGCTCCATCGTACTCATGGTGTTTCCCCTCTCATTGTCGGTCTGTCTGCCGGCGCTGGCCGTGCGTGCTGGTAGGCGCTGCGGGACTGGAATCAGTCGCGCAGCAGGTCGTTGATGCTGGTCTTGGAGCGGGTCTGCGCGTCCACCTGCTTGACGATGATGGCAGCATACATGCTGTAGGGCGCGCCATTGGCCGCCGTTTTGGGCAGGTTGCCGCTGACCACCACCGAGCCCGTGGGCACGCGGCCATAGCTGATCTCGCCGGTGGCACGGTTGAAGATCGGGGTGCTCTGGCCCAGGTACACACCCATGCCCAGCACCGAGTGCTCTTCGACGACCACGCCTTCGACCACTTCGGAGCGCGCGCCGATGAAGCAGTTGTCCTCGATGATGGTCGGGCCGGCCTGCAGGGGTTCCAGCACGCCGCCGATGCCCACGCCACCCGAGAGGTGCACGTTGGCGCCGATCTGCGCGCACGAACCCACGGTGGCCCAGGTGTCGACCATGGTGCCTTCGCCCACGTAGGCTCCGATGTTCACGTACGAGGGCATCAGGATCGCGCCCTTGGCGATGAAGCTGCCGCGGCGGGCCACGGCTGGCGGCACCACGCGCACGCCGGTGGCCTTCATCTCTGCTTCGTTCAGGTGGGCGAACTTGGTCTGCACCTTGTCATAGAAACCCAGGTCGCCGGCCTTGACGACTTCGTTGTCCTTGAGGCGGAAGGACAGCAGCACGGCCTTCTTGATCCACTGGTGCACTGTCCACTGCCCCACGGCCTCGCGGGTGGCCACACGCAGGGTGCCGTTGTTGAGTTCGGCAATCACGTGCTCGACGGCGTCCGCGACTTCCTTGGGGGCTGCGGCAGGCGAGATGGTGGCGCGGTTCTCCCACGCGGCGTCGATGATGTTCTGGAGTTGTTGGGTCATGGTGTCAGACAGTACGGGATTGGATGAATTGGACGATGCGCATTGCGGCCTCCGCGCATTCTTCGGCCTCGGCCACCAAGGCCATGCGCACGCGCTGGGCGCCGGGGTTGGCACCACCGGACTCGCGGGCCAGGTAGCTGCCCGGCAGCACGGTGACATTGTATTGAGCCAGAAGCTCGCGGGCGAACTCGGCGTCGGTCATTTGCAGGGCGTCGGGCACCTTGGCCCACAGGTAAAAGCCCGCGTCGGGCAGGGCCACGTCCATCACGCCGGCCAGCAGCGGCGTGACCTGGGCAAACTTCTTGCGGTACAGCGCGCGGTTCTCGGTCACATGCTGCTCATCGCCCCAGGCGGCAATGCTGGCGGCCTGCACGATGGGACTCATGGCGCTGCCGTGGTAGGTGCGGTACAGCAGAAAGGCCTTGATCAGCTCGGCGTTGCCGGCCACGAAGCCGCTGCGCAGCCCGGGCACGTTGCTGCGCTTGGACAGGCTGGTGAAGGAAATCAGGTTCTCGAAGTCCTTGCGGCCCGCCTGGATGGCGGCCTGCAGGCCGCTGAGCGGCGGCTCGTCACGGAAGTAGATCTCGCTGTAGCACTCGTCCGAGGCAATGACGAAGCCATGCCGGTCGCTCAGCGCGAAGAGTTTCTGCCATTCATGCAGCGGCATGACGGCCCCCGTGGGGTTGCCCGGCGAGCACACGAAGAGCAGCTGCGTGCGCTTCCAGACCTCCGTCGGCACGCTGTCCCAGTCCACCGCGAAGTTGCGCGCCGGATCGCTCGGGGCGTAGTAGGGCGTAGCGCCCGAGAGCAGGGCCGCGCCTTCATAGATCTGGTAGAACGGGTTGGGGCAGACCACCACCGGGTCGGGTTTCGTCGGGTCGACGATGGTCTGGGCAAAGGCGAACAGCGCCTCGCGCGAGCCGTTGATGGGCAGCACCTGGCTGGCCGCATCGAGCTTCAGGGCATAGCGCTTGTGCAGCCAGGCGGTGAAGGCCTCGCGCAGGCGCGGCTCGCCGGCCGTTGCCGGGTAGCTCGCCAGGCCATTAAGGTTGTTACTGAGTGCGTCCTTGATGAACTGCGGTGTAGGATGGCGCGGCTCCCCCATGCCCAGGCTGATGGGGGAATACTGGGCCGGTGGCGTCACTCCGGCAAAAAGCTTGCGCAGCCTCTCGAACGGGTAGGGCTGCAGGTGGGAAAGCAGGGGGTTCATGGGGCGCCATTATGGGTGATGCCGTGCACGCAAGCCGGTGCGCGCCGTCACAAGGCCGCCTTGTCGGGCCACCTTGTCAATCCGGCGTAAGAGCGCGTATCTAGTATCGCGGCAAAGCCCGCTGCGGCCTATAACGATATTGGAGACAACATGGCAGGATTCCTTCCCTTGCGGCCTGGGCTGTGGTGGATGCGCCGGCTGCGCCTTCCCGGCAAGCTCGGCACGCTGGCCGTGCTCATCGCCTGCACGCTGGCGGCAGCGTTGCTGGGGGCCCCCATGTGGGTGGACCTGGCGGGCGCCGGGGTGGTGCTGTATGCGCTGCTGGCGCTGTACCTGAGCCTGGTGGATGACATGGCGGCCCTCTCCGGCGCCATGGCGCGCATCACCGATGGCGACCTGTGCGTGCACGCCGGCACGGGCGGTACCGACGAGATGGCGCAGATGGCCCAGGCGCTCGATGCCATGGTGCTGCGGCTCTCGTCCATGGTGGCCGACATCCGCAGCAACGCCGCGCTGGTGGCCCATGCCGGCCAGAGCCTGGCGCATGGCAACCGCGAGCTGGCCGACCGCACCGAGCAGCAGGCCGCCAACCTCGAAGAAACCGCAGCCAGCGTGGAGCAGCTGTCGTCCACCGTGCAGAACAACGCCCAGACGGCCCAGGGCGCCGACCAGCGCGCCGGCCAGATGCGCCAGGCAGCCGACACCGGCGCCGAGGCCATGGGCCGCGCCGTGCAGTCGGTGCAGGCCATTCAGCAGGGCGCGCGCCGCATGACGGAAATCATCGGCACCATCGACGCGATCGCCTTCCAGACCAACATCCTGGCGCTCAACGCGGCGGTGGAGGCAGCCCGGGCGGGGGAGCAGGGCCGCGGTTTTGCCGTAGTGGCCTCCGAAGTGCGCATGCTGGCCAAGCGCTCGGCCGATGCCGCGCGCGAGATCCGCGACCTGATCAATGCCTCGGTCACGCAGGTGGAGGCCAGTGCAGGCCTGATCCGCACCGCAGGCGAGGGCATCACCGACATGGCCGGCGGCATGCGCAGCGTGGCGGCCAGCATGTCCGAGATATCCAGCTCCAGTGCCGAGCAGAGCACGGGCCTGCGCGAGATCAGCAGCGCCGTGCAGCAACTCGACCAGATCACCCAGCGCAATGCGCAGATGGTGAGCCAGGCGGTGGGGCAGGCCGAGGCGCTGGAAAGCCGCGCCTCCACGCTGTCGCGCGCGGTGTCGGCGTTTCGCCTGCAGCAGGGCACGGCCGAAGAGGCGGTGGCCCTGGTCAAGCGCGCCGCAGCCCTGCACAAGGGCAGCTCGCGGGACCAGTTCCTGGCGCGCATCACCGACAAGAGCCAGCCCTTCAACGACCGGGACATGTATGTCTTCGTGCTCGATGCCGGCGGCACCTACCGCGCCTTTGGCGGCAACCCGGCCAAGGTGGGCACCCGGGTGCAGGACATTCCCGGTATTGACGGTGACCGGTTGATGGCAGAAATTGCGGCCCAGGCAGACATCGGACCAGGCTGGGTGGAGTACGACATCACCAACCCGGCCAGCGGCGCGGTGCAGACCAAGATGTCGTTCGTGGAACGTGTGGGAGACCTGTACCTGGGCTGCGGCGTGTACAAGGCACTGGCCGCGCGCTGACGCGGCGCCTTGCCGCGCCTGGCTCAGCGCTGCGTTCCGGCGCGTTGTTCCCGTGCGCGGGCCATGGCCGCGGCAATGGCTGCCTTGCGGGTCTGGGCGGCCGCATCGGCACCACCGTCGGGAGGCGCAGAGGCATCGGCGGGTGCAGCGCTGTCTTCGTCGTCCGGCTCCTCGGGCGCGCCGGCAACCACCCGGGCCTTGTGCACCGCATAGCGCCCGCGCGCATGGTCCGCCAGCAGCGGGCTCCACGCGGCCCAACCCGTGGCCTGGCCGGTCACGGTTTCCAGGCTGATGCAGTCCACCGGGCACACGGGGATGCACAGCTCGCACCCGGTGCAATGCGGCTCGATCACGGTGTGCATGCGCTTGTTGGCGCCGACGATGGCATCCGTCGGGCAGGCCTTGATGCACAGCGTGCAGCCTATGCACCAGTTCTCGTCGATGACTGCCAGGGTGCGCGGTGCCTCCAGGCCATGGGTGGCACTCAGCGGCAGCACCGGCTGGCCGGTGAGGGCCGCCAGCCGGGCGACCCCTTCGGCCCCGCCGGGGGGGCACTGGTTGATGGGCACCGCCTCGAAGGCGATGGCCTGCGCATAGGCCGCGCAGTCCGGGTAGCCGCAGCGCGTGCATTGCGTCTGCGGCAGGGCCGCGTCGATGCGCGACGCCAGCGCATGCGCAGCCGGCCCTGCAAGCGGTGAAG
This sequence comes from Acidovorax sp. LjRoot118, assembly GCF_964253575.1. Lineage (NCBI taxonomy): Bacteria > Pseudomonadati > Pseudomonadota > Betaproteobacteria > Burkholderiales > Comamonadaceae > Acidovorax > Acidovorax sp. LjRoot118. Next base: position 2,612,636 of record NZ_CAXURB020000001.1, on the reverse strand, counting down.
GGAGGGGTGTGCGAGCGTCCGGCTGCGGATTCAAGCCTTGCGGGCCGCCGTGGTGCGGCGGGTGCGTGGTGCCGGCGCTGCGGTGACGGCAGCCTTGGCGGTTGGCGCGGCGTCCGGCTCGGGCGCGGCGGCGGCCCCGGTAGCGGGCGCCGCTTGCACTGCTGCCTTGGCCGGCGCAGGCACTGCCTTCACGGCCACCACTGAGGGCTTCTTGGGGGCAGCGGCCTTGGCCGCCGGCTTCACGGCCGCTTTGGCGGGCGCCGCCTTCTTCACTGCCGGTTTGCTGGCGACTACCGCCTTGCGGGGAGGCACGGGCGGGCTGTCGTCCGGCAGTTCGGTCACGGCGACAGGGCGGGGCGCCTTTTTCTGGGGCACCTCGTGCGCGAGGATGAATTTGCGCACCTCGGGGTACACGATGTCGCGCCAGCGCCGGCCGCTGAAGATGCCGTAGTGTCCGGCGCCCTTGGCTTCTAGGTGGCGCTGCTCCTTGCGCACGATGCCGGTGCACAGGTCGTGCGCGGCTTCGGTCTGGCCCGAGCCGGAGATGTCGTCCAGCTCGCCTTCCACCGTGAACAGGGCGGTGGTGGTGATGTCCTGCGGGCGCACGCGCTCGACCTTGCCTTCAGGCGAGCGCACGTCCCAGGTGCCGTGCACCAGGTTGTAGTCCTGGAACACGGTCTTGATGGTTTCCAGGTAGTAGTCCGCGTCCATGTCCAGCACGGCGTTGTACTCGTCGTAGAACTTGCGGTGGGCCTCGACGCTGGCGTCGTCGCCCTTGATCAGGTCCTTGAAGTAGTCGTAGTGGCTCGTGGCGTGGCGGTCCGGGTTCATGGCCACGAAACCCGTGTACTGCAGGAAGCCTGGGTACACGCGGCGCCCGGCACCGGGGAAGTTGTCGGGCACGCGGTAGATCACGTTGTTCTCGAACCACTCGTAGCTGCGGTTCATGGCCAGGTTGTTCACCGCCGTGGGCGACTTGCGCGCATCGATGGGGCCACCCATCATGGTCATGGTCAGCGGGGTCTTCTCGCCGCGGCTGGCCATCAGCGACACGGCCGCAAGCACCGGCACCGTGGGCTGGCAGACACTGATGACGTGGCAGTTGCCATAGGTGCCCTGCAGGTGGCGGATGAACTCCTGCACGTAGTTCACGTAGTCGTCCAGGTGGAACTCGCCTTCGGACAGCGGCACCAGGCGGGCGTTCTTCCAGTCGGTGATGTAGACCTTGTGGTCCTTGAGCATGGTGCGCACGGTGTCGCGCAGCAGCGTGGCATAGTGGCCCGACAGCGGCGCCACGATCAGCACCACGGGCTGTGCCTTGATCTTGACCAGGGTATCGGTGTCGTCCGAAAAGCGCTTGAAACGGCGCAGTTCGCAGAACGGCTTGTCCAGCTCGATGTTTTCATGCACGGCCACGCCCACGCCGTCCACGTCCACCGTATGGATGCCGAAGACCGGCTTTTCGTAGTCCTTGCCCAGGCGGTACAACAGATCGTAGCCCGCAGACATGCGCTGCGCGAACGTCGTCTGGCTCAGGGGCGACATGGAGTTGCTGAAGAGCTTGGACGCCGCTTGCGCAAAGTCGGTGAGCGGCTCCATCAGGGAGCGCTGGGTTTCGTAGATCTGGTAGAGCATGGGGTCGAAACTCCGTTATGTTGCAGTGCAATATAGCAGCACTTGGTTACCTCTGCATGCGGGATAACCACCTAGGCCCAGTCGCGTTGGTGACAGCGCTGTCCAACAACCGGACATGGGCCGGGGCAGTGCAGCTGTGAAAAGCTTCGCTGCTATGATTTTGTTCAGAAAAACCCTGCCCGCAACCAGGCCCCCCTGTCCGCGCCACGCGTGGTGCCTGCTCAACCGTTGTCCGCCAGCCAGGATTCGAAGGCCTCGCGCGCCACGTTGCGCAGCGCGGGGCGGAACTGCGTGCGGTTGGCCAGGTACAGGCAGTGCCGTATCACCGTGTAGGGGTTGAAGCTGCCCTGGGGGTTCTGCTCCTCGAAGTGCTGCTTGTAGCGCTTGACCGTGCCCACCGTCTCCCGCATCAGGGTGTTGAAGCGTGCGCGGGTGATGCCGGGTGACCAGGCCTGGATATCGTCCACGAAGCTGTCCACCTTGGAAGGATCGAACTCGAAGTCCTTGAAGAAATGCGTGGCGATCTTGAGGAAGGTGAAGGCATTGAGCTCACTGCCCAGGGAGGAGTACTTGGGTGCCGTGGCGGCATCGCCGTCCATCTCCGCGCCCACTTCCTCCGTCTCATCGGGGGCCTGCAACAGTTCGGCGGCCGTCTCGTCGCGGATCTGGCGGAACTCGCGGTCGGCCAGTTCGAACAGGGCCGAGAGCACGTTGATGCGCCGCTTGAGCTGCCCGGGGATGGACTTCTTGTACTTGATCTTGTGGTCCAGCACGCTCCAGGAGTCCTGGATGATGGTGCGCACCTGCAGCTCGAAAGGCTGGTCGGCATGCACCGCCAGCGCCGGCAGATCGCGCTGGCCGGGGCGCAGGTCCAGGTGCAGGCCCTTGTAGCCAAAGGAGGCCTCGGTGCTTTCCACGGCCGAGGCCTTGTCGGTCACGTCGATCACCGCAAAGTGGCTGCGCACGATCTGCGCCACCTTTTCCAACTCGTCCTCGTACAGGCAGACCACGCGTACGCCGACCAGATCGGTGATCCAGTGCTGGATCTCGTAGGGGGTGTTGCTCTCTTCCAGGCCGGGCCGGTACTTGCGCGCAAACTTGCGGATGCATTCGTCCACGTCCTTCACGCGCCCCTCTACCTTGGACACATCCACGCTGCGGGCATCGCCCACCACCCCGGCGATGGCGGCGGTGAAGGCCGCGCACGCCTCCTCCAGCACGGGTTTCTGGGCTGCGTAGAACGCACGGAATCGGGACTCTTCCCGTTCAAAATCAAGCGATGCCATGGTGGGGTCTGCAAAGAGGCGGGTGGTGCCGGGAATGCGAAAGAAATGCCACGCGAACGATACCTGCATTCTGGCAGCCGGGATGTCAGCCGATGCCGCGCTCCCGGTACAAGTTCACACGCATGCCGTCTGCGCCGCGCATCGGGTGACCTCGCTTGGCAGGGCCGCGCGAAACCTGATAATGAGAACGCACGTTACCAGCGCCCCGGTGGGGCGCTGCAGCAGCCGCCTGCCCCATGCGATGACACCAGAACAACACCAGCCCCCCGCGTTCACGGAGTCCGAGACGCTCCAGGACGCCCCCACCAGCCCGCGCTGGCTGGTGCTGGTGTTGCCGCCGCTGATGGCCTGCATGATGCTCGGGGCCACCGGCCTGTACTGGTACCGGGCGCACAGCGAGTCGGCGGACAAGCGGCTGCGCAATCTGCATGCGGCAACCGAGCAGATCGCCTACAACCTGCGCGACCGCATGGCCACCTACGAGGTGGTGCTCCGGGGCGTGCAGGGCTACATGGACGGGTCCGAGCGCATCGACCGGGCCGAATTCCACAACTATGTCGATGCCCTGCAGCTGCAGCAGACGCGGCCCGGCCTGCAAGGGGTGTCGCTGATCATGTACGTGCAGGGCAGTCCCCTGGAGGCCCATCTGGCGGACGTGCGGGGCCGGGGCTTTTCCGGCTACACCGTGCATCCGCCCGGCGAGCGCGCCCAGTACGCGCCCATCACCCACATCGAACCCCTGCAGGGGCGCAACCTGGAGGCCCTGGGCCTGGACGTCCTGACCCTGCCTGCAGCGCGCGAGGCGCTCGGGCGCGCGCGCGACACCGGCCGGCTGGCCCTGTCGGGGCTGCTCGGGGCCTTCGCGCCGGGCAGTACTCTGCAGGGCGAGCTGGGCATGTTCCTGCCGGTGTACGCCCCGGGCCTGGAGGCCGAGTCCCTGCCCACCCGCCGCCACGCGATCCGGGGGTGGGTGGCCGCCCCATTCCGGGTGGGTGACGTGGTCCAGGGGCTGGCGCGTGAGTTCGACCCCGACATTGCCCTGGCCATCTACGATGGCGTAGATCCCACGCCCGAAGCCCGGCTGTACGGCGACGCAGGGCTGCAGTCGCAAGCCCTGGCGCGCGGCGCGCTACCGATCCAGCGGCGCCTGGAGGTCGGCGGACGCAGCTGGACTCTGGTGATGGCGCCCTTGCCCGCATTCGATCTGCGCCATGACGACGACGGCTACTACCTGGTGGCGGTGATGGGGGTATTCGTGAGCCTGCTGCTGGGCTGGTTCGCCTGGGTCCTGGCCACCGGGCGGGAGCGCGCCATGGCACTGGCACGCCGCATGACGGCCGAGCTGCGCGGCACGCGCGATGACCTGGAAAGCACGCTCAACGCCATACCCGACCTGCTGTTCGAGCTGGACGCGCAGGGCCGCATCCACCATTGCCGCTCGGCGCGCCTGCAGCTGCCGGTGCTGGCGCCCGAGCGCTTTGTGGGCCACCGGCTGCAGGACATCGTGCCGCCCGGCGAGGCGGCCGGCAGCCTGGCTGCCGTGCAGGCCGCGCTTCAGAATGGCTACTCGGCGGGCCACCAGTTCCACCTGGAGCTGGAGGGGCGCACCCACTGGTTCGAGCTGTCCGTGGCCCGCAAGGACAGCGCCAACCCGGGCGCCGGCCCGCGCTTCGTGGCGCTGGCCCGCGACGTCACCGAGCGCAGGGTGGCGCAGGAGCGCACGCACCAGTTGGCCTACTTCGATGCCCTCACGGGCCTGCCCAACCGCCGCATGCTGCTCGACCGCCTGGGGCTGGCCCTGGCCGCCGCACGCCGCAGTGGCCAGGTCGGGGCGCTGCTGTATGTGGACCTGGACAATTTCAAGCAGATCAACGACGCGCGCGGCCACTCCCTGGGCGACCGCTTGCTGGTGGAGGTCACCCAGCGCCTGACGCACCTGCTGCGCCCCGGCGACACCGTGGCGCGCCTGGGGGGCGATGAGTTCGTGCTGCTGCTGCAGGGCATCGCAACCGACATGTCCACCGCAGGGCGGCAGGCCCTGCAGGTGGCCGAGCGCGTGCGCGAGGCGCTGGAGCAGCCCTACGCCATCGACACCCACCTCTACAGCAGCACGGGCAGCCTGGGGATCACGCTGTTTCCCAAGCGGGAGGAGGGCGTTGAAGACCTGCTGCGCGAGGCGGACACGGCCATGTACCGTGCCAAGGACCTGGGCCGCAACCGCATCCGCTTCTACGAGGCCGCCATGCAGGCCGACGTGCAGGAGCGCCTGGCGATGGAGCAGGACCTCAAGAAGGCCATGGCCGAAGGGCAACTGGCCGCATTCGTGCAGCCGCAGGTGGATGCGCAGGGCGTGGTGGTGGGCGGCGAGCTGCTCATGCGCTGGAGCCACCCGGTGCGCGGCAGCGTGCCGCCGGCGCGCTTCATCCCCATCGCCGAGTCCTCGGCGCTGATACTGCCCATGGGCGCGTGGATGATCGAGAAAGCCTGCGATGCGATTGCACAGCTGCAGGCCGCCCGGTTGGCCCGGGGCGGCGTGGGGGAGCCGCTGTCGATCTCGGTCAACGTCAGCCAGCGCCAGTTCCGGCAGGACGACTTCGTCGAGCGCGTGCGCAACGTGCTGGCCCAGACCGGGGCCACGCCGTCATGCCTGATCCTGGAGGTCACCGAAAGCCTGCTCATCGAGAACCTGGACGACACCATCGCCCGCATGACGGAGCTGGTGCAGCTCGGGGTGCGCTTTTCCATCGACGACTTCGGCACGGGCTATTCGAGCCTGGCCTACCTCAAGCGGCTGCCGCTGTACGAGCTCAAGATCGACAAGAGCTTCGTGCAGGACACGCCCGGCGACCCGAGCGACACGGCCATCGTGCAGTCCATCATCTCGGTGGCGCGCCACCTGGGCCTGCGCGTGGTGGCCGAAGGGGTGGAAACCCGTGCCCAGGCCGACTTCCTCGTGGCCAGCCACTGCGAATGCCTGCAGGGCTACCTGTTCTACCGGCCGGAGCCGCTGGATGGCTGGCTGAAAACCTATTTACGGTCTTAGACGGGTTCCGGGATCAGGGTGGTGGCCAGTGCCAGGGCATGCACCTCGCGTGCGGGCCGGTCCTTGAGCAGGTGGTTGCTCCAGACCTGGCGCCACAGACGTGCCCCGCGCAGGCCATGGCGCAGACCCAGCATGTGGCGGGCGATGTGCGGCCAGGGCGTGCCGTGCAGCGCGGCCTCACGCTCCATGTAGTCCACCATGGCCAGCTCGACCTCCTCGCGCGTCAGGGTGCAGGGCTCGCCGCCGTAGTAGAGCTGGTCCCAGCGGGCCAGCCACCAGGGGTTGTGGTAGGCCTCGCGGCCGATCATCACGCCGTCCAGGCGTGCCAGTTGCCCGTGCACCACCTCGTCGGCCTGGATGCCGCCGTTGATGGCAATCGTCAGGTGCGGGAAATCGGCCTTGAGCTGGTGCACCACCTCGTAGCGCAGCGGCGGGATGTCGCGGTTCTCCTTGGGCGACAGGCCCTGCAGCCAGGCATTGCGCGCATGCACGATGAACACCGAGCAGCCCGCATCGGCCACCGTGCCCACGAAATCGCGCACGAAGCCGTAGTCTTCGCCCTTGTCGATGCCGATGCGGTGCTTGACCGTCACGGGCACGTCCACCACATCCTTCATGGCCTTCACGCCATCGGCCACCAGCTGGGGCGCCTTCATCAGGCTGGCACCGAAGGCACCGCGCTGCACCCGGTCGCTCGGGCAGCCGCAGTTCAGGTTGATCTCGCCATAGCCCCATTGCGCACCGAGCCGCGCAGCCTCTGCCAGCCGGTCGGGCTCGTTGCCGCCCAGCTGCAGTGCCACAGGGTGCTCCTCGGCATTGAAGCGCAGGTGCCGCTCCGTACCGCCATGGATGATGGCGCCCGCGTTCACCATCTCGGTGTAGAGCAGGGTCTGGCGCGTCAGCAGCCGGTGGAAATAGCGGCAATGGCGGTCCGTCCAGTCCATCATCGGGGCCACGGACATGCGCCAGGGGCTGAAGATGGCTGGAGGAGCGGCGGCAGGGGAGGTGGGGCTGTTTTCCAAGGCGAGAAACCGGTGTTGCAAGGGCGAGGGGCTCCAAAGAGGTGCCGGCCTGCATTTTCTCAGGTCTTGGGTCAATATATTGGTTCAGGGGCTTCCGAGGCCCGAGACAGGCGTTCCTCTGCGCGAATTTGCACTCTGTTGACGCACATGGCCGCGCATTGTCTTTAGTATGGGGGAGCCGCATCCGGTGCTGCGAACGCCGCCGGGGCCGAATCAGCCATTTCTTTCTTTGAATCGCCTGCATGTGGAAGAACCCCGGTATCGCCGTAGCGATCGCCCCGTCCCAACTCACCGTCGGCCTGTACGTCTGGCTCGACATGCGCTGGGACGAGCACCCCTTCATCGCCAACCGCTTCATGGTCCGCACGGCGAAGGATGTGGCGGTGATCCAGTCCCTGGGCATCGAGGGCCAGCTGTACCACCACCCGGACCGGAGCACGGCGCAGCCGCTGCCCCTGGTGCCCGTGGCCGCGCACCCACCGGAGCCGGAGCACGCCGACGGGCAGGCCGCCCTGGCCGCCGAGGTGCGCCAGCGTGACCAGGCCAAAAAGGAAAAGCGCCAGCGCCAGCGAGACGCCGCGGCGCGCGCCGACCGGGCCTGGGAGGACGCCGCGCGACAGACCCGGGAGGCGCTGCTCACGCTCACGCGCTCGCCCAAGGCGGCGGGCCGGATCCTGGCCGACCTGTCGGGCGAGACGGCGGCCCGCATTGCCCAGAGCAAGGAGGTGCTGCTGCACCTGCTGGGCGACAAGAAGGACCAGGGGCCGCAGTTCCACGCGCTGAACGTGCTCACCCTGTGCATGCTGGTGGGCAAGAAGGCCGGCCTTGCCGAGCGCGAACTGGCCGACCTGGCCATGGCGGCGCTGGCGCACGACGTGGGCAAGTCCAAGGTGCCGCCGCAGCTGTTCAAGACCTCCCGGCGCAAGCGCCACGAGGAGGAGTTCGTGCGCCAGCATGTGATGTACAGCACCCAGCTGGCGTCAGACTCGGGCGCCTTCAGCAAGGAGGCGCTGGCCTGCATCGCCAGCCACCACGAGGCGGCCGATGGTTCGGGCTGGCCGCGCGGCCAGCGCGAAACCCAGCGCCTGGCGCTGATCCTGGCGCTGGTCAACCGGTATGACAACTTGTGCTCGCCCGAGGCCCGCGACGTCGAGCCGCTGATGCCGGCCGAGGCGCTGGCGCACATGTTCAAGAACGAATCGGGCCAGCACGACCCGGCACTGCTCAGTTCGCTCATCAAGCTGCTGGGCGTGTACCCGCCGGGCACGGTGGTCCAGCTCACCGATGGCGCGCTGGCGCTGGTGGTGGCCCCGGGGCCCGAGGCCCTGCGCCCCCAGGTGCTGGTCTACACCCCCGAAATCTCCAAGGACGAGGCGCCGCTGGTGGAGCTGCACACCGAGCCCGACATCCGCGTGGCCGAAGCGATCCGGCCGTCCACGTTGCCTGCCGAGGTGCTCGACTGGCTCAATCCGCAGCAGCGGCTGTCGTACTTCTACTCGGTCGAGGACTGAGTTCTTCCCCCGTGCACTACCTGCGGACGGTGAAGTCCTCGTTGATGTAGACCAACGGGTCCATGGGGCTCTCATCCCCACAATTGAATCCGCGCAGGCGCAGGACGGCAGGCTGCTTGAGCGGCGCCTTCAGGTCCTTGCGCTTCTTGCCGGCAATGCGGGTGTAAATGGCGACCTTGGCCAGGTAGTTGACGCTGGCCCGGTAGGACGATCGGGCGTCGTAGTTCTCCGCCAGGTCTTCCCTGCCGATGAGCTCGAAATCCCGGAGCTTGGGGTTGTAGCGGAACTGCATCGTGAAGCTGTCCATGCCCGAAGATTCAGCGCGCCAGACCCCCTGGACCAAGAGGGAGGTCGCGGTGATCTCAAGGTTGTAGCCCTTGTTTGCCTCGCAGAACTGTCCAGAGACGGAAAGCGGGGTGTAGCCGCCGCCCGGCGTGCCGGCCAGCACCAGAAGCCGTTCCTCGCGCGGACCTTCCCCGGAGAGGTTGACCACCACCGCCGCCAGGTCCGCGATCCCATCACCGTCGAGGTCACCTTTGGCGCTGGTCCAGATGCTGAATCCCTTGGTGGGCAGGGCCGTATCAACGGCGGCCTGCAGCTGGGCAGCGCGCTGTGCGGCGGTGTCCTGCGCCAGGGAGGCACCCGCAGCACAAACCAGGGCGGCAACGGTGCATGGCAAGCGCCGAGAAATCATGGCGCAAGTCTACAACCCCAGGGGCCAGGTCCGCACGGTCCCGGTTCAGCGCGCCCCTGGTTTTTGCTGGTACATGCCCTCAATGGCCTGCCCGAAGTGCACCATGAGCGGGGCGCGCTTGAGCTTGAGCGTGGGCGTCATGAAGCCGTTCTCGATGCTCCAGGGCGCCAGCGTCAGGTGCACGGCGCGCGGCACGGCATAGCGCGCGAAGCTGGCCGTGCTCTTTTCGATGCGCGCCAGCACGGCGCGGTGCACGGCAGGGTGGTTCAGCCTCTCGGGGTCGGCTGCGGCCAGGCCCAGGTCGCCGGCCAGGCGCTGCCACTCGTCGCGCTTGAGCACGGCCACGCAGGCGATGAAGGGGCGGTTCTCGCCCACCACGAAGGCCTGCTCCAGCAGCGGGTCGGCCAGCAGGGCCAGTTCCAGGTCGCCCGGGGGCACCTTCTCACCGGTGGAGGTGACGATGATCTCCTTGATGCGGCCGCGGATGAAGATGCGCCCGTCCACGATGTCGGCCTGATCGCCCGTGCCCAACCAGCCATCGGCCGACAGAATGCGTGCCGTGTCCTCGGGGCGCTTCCAGTAGCCCTGCATCACGATGGGGCCGCGCACCTGCAGCTCGCGGTTCTCGCCGATCCGCACCTCCACGCCGGGCAGGGCGCGCCCCACGCAGGCCGGGTCGTTGTCCTGGAGCGAGTTCACCGACACCACCGGCGCCGTCTCGGTCATGCCGTAGCCCTGCACCAGCGGCAGGCCCAGGCCCAGAAAGCACTTGGCGATGGTGGGCGACAGCGGCGCGCCGCCGCTCACGGCCACGCGCACGCGGCCGCCGAACTGGGCCAGCAGGGGCTTGGCCACCAGGGCCTGGAGCAGGCCCCAGGGCAGGACGGCCATCCAGCCGCCGGCTTGGTCGTCTTCGGGCCGGGCCAGCCCCTGCGCGGCGCAGAACTGCTGCCAGCCGCGGGCCTGGGCGGCCTCGTAGAGCTGCATCTTCCAGGGCGATGGCGAGAGCTTTTCGAGCAGCTTGGCGTGGATGCGCTCGTAGATGCGTGGCACCGAGACCAGCACCGTGGGGCGAATAGTCTGCAGGTCCTCGGCCAATTGCTGCACCGAGCGGGCATAGGCCACACAGCTGCCGGCCGCGATCGGCAGGTAGTAGCCGCCCGTGCGCTCGAAGGTGTGCGACAGCGGCAAAAAGGACAGGAACACGTCGTCCACCGTGGGGGCGATGCGCTCGAGCACGGCCTTCACGTCGCTCACCACGTTGCGGTGCGTGAGCATCACGCCCTTGGGCTTGCCGGTGGTGCCCGAGGTGTAGACGATGGCGGCCAGGTCTTCGGGGCCGGGGGCCTGCGGCGGGGCCTGTTCCACCGCCTGGGCGGCGCCTTCGAGCCATTGCGCAAGCGAGCCCACGGCGGGGCTGTGCGCGCTGGGAGCGCTGGCCTTGAACGAGGCGTCCGTGTCGGTCACGATCACCGCCCTTAGTGCGGGGAAGTCGGTGCCCGCGGCGCGGATCTTCTCCCACTGCTGGGCACTGCCCACAATGAGCATCGACGCCTCGCAATCGGCCAGGATGTAGGCAATGCTGCCGGGGTTGTCGATGGCGTGCAGCGGCACGGGCACGCAGTTGCTGGCCAGGGTGGACTGGTCGGCGCACATGGCGTCCAGGCCATTGGGCAGCAGGATGGCCACGCGGGCACCGGCCGGCAGTTGCAGGGCCACCAGGGCCCGCGACCAGCGGGCTACATGGGCGGCGGTCTCGGCCCAGGTCCAGGTCAGCCAGGCCTGGCTGGCGGCATCGAAGGCGCGAAAGGCAGGGGCGTCGGGCGTCAGGCTGGCGCGCCACGAGAGAAGCTGGGGCAGCGTCTGGACGCTGCCAATGTCGGGAAGGGAAGAGGTCATCGGATGGTTGGGTGCCGGGGCGGCGTGCGCCGTGCCAAGGTGGTGCCATGCTGCACTATCCTGGGGAAAACCCGCGGAATCATACCCATCCGGGCGGCACAAGCTGTGCTTCTTTGTTTCGCGCGCCAAAGAGTGCTCTGGGGGCGGGCCCCGGTTGGCCACAATCCCTCCATTGCCACAGCTGCGTCCTGCCTGCCCGCGCCCCCTTCGGTCCATGGATCCCATCACCATCTTTATCGTCGCGACGCTGATGATGCTGGCCAATGGTGCGGTGCTGGGTTTCATGCACAAGGACTTGCCGGTGTCGCTGCAGCCCTGTGCCGAAACCTGGCGCATCGCCACCTTGCTGCTGGCAGGCAGCGCCGTGCTGTATGCCGTGCAGTACGAATTGCCCCTGGGCCTGGTCTCGCCCATGGCCAATGGCATGGTGATGCTCGGCTGCACGGGCTACTGGCGTGCGCTGCGCCAGTTCGATGGCGTGCCGGACCGCTGGTGGATGCTGCTGCCGGCCGTGGCGGGCATTGGCGGCGTGGTGTGGTTCGCGGGGGTGCGGCCCGATACGCCCAGCCGCATCCTGCTGCTGTCGGGCGTGGTGGCTTTCGTGCTGATGGCTGGCACCCTGCAGCTGGTGCGGGGTGGCACTGGGGAGCGGGCGCGCAGCCGCAGGGCGCTGGCGGGCCTGTTTTTTCTGGTCGGCCTGTTCGTGGCCTTTCGCGCCGCGTACTTCCTGGTGCGGCGCGTGGGGCCGTCGTTCGACATCACCGGCGAGGGCGCCTGGATCAACGCGGCCAGCCCGCTGGTCACGGCCCTGTTGCCCGTGGTGGGCACCACGGCCTTCTTGTTCATGTGCTCGCAGCGCATCGGCCGCCAGTGGGAGCTGGCCGCTGCCACCGACTACCTGACGGGCCTGGCCAACCGCCGCACCTTGCTCGCCGAAGGCGCGAAGCGCTTTGCCACGGCACGCCAGGGCGGCAGCCGCCTGGCCCTGGCACTGATCGACGTGGACCACTTCAAGGCCATCAACGATGGCCACGGGCACGAGGTGGGCGATAGGGCCCTGCAGCATGTGGCCGGGCAACTGCAGGCCTCGGCGCGCTGGCTGGACTTCGTGGCCCGCCACGGGGGAGAAGAGTTCGTGGTGCTGCTGGACGTGGCCCAGCATGGCGACGCCCATGCGGCCGGAGAGCGGCTGCGCCTGGCCGTGGCGGGCACGCCGTTCACCACGGGTGGGACATCGTTGCCGATCACCATTTCTGCGGGTATCGCGGCGCAGGCAGATGGCGATGCCAGCCTGGACCAGATGCTGCGCCGCGCCGACGATGCGCTGTACGCCGCCAAGCGCAGGGGGCGCAACCGGGTGGAAATGGCGGAAGGCTGACCGAGCAGCAGGTGCCGGGAGGGCGTCACACGGATTTGCATTCAACCGTATAACTAGGCGGGAAGCCGCAGACAGTGCTGTAGCACGGTAAGGCGGACCAACGAAGTTAGACGGTTGAAGGCAAATCCGTATCAGGCCGCTGCTTCCAGCCCCTGGGCGAAGTGGGCCTGCATGGCCTGGGCCGTGGCGGCGCCATCGCGCCGGGCCAGGGCGGTCATCACGGCGCGGTGCTCGTTCAGCGAATCCTCGATGCGGCCCTGCTTGAGCAGCGAGTTGTGGCGGTTGAGCTTCATCACCTTGCGCAGGTCGGCCACCATCTGGCTGCGCCAGCGGTTGTCGGCCAGCTCCAGCACCCGCATGTGAAAGCGCTCGTTCACGGCAAAGAAGCGCTCGCGCTCGCCGGCGGCTGCCTCCAGCTCGGCGTGCAGGCCCTGCAGCTCCTGCAACTGCGCCGGGGTGGCGCTGGTGGCCACCACGGCGGCGGCATCGCTCTCCAGCAGGCTGAGCAGGTGGTACACGTCGCGCAGGTCCTTGTCCGACATCTCCGTCACATAGGCACCACGGCGCACCTTCATTGTGACCAGGCCTTCGGCGGCCAGCACCTTGAGCGCCTCGCGCAGGGGCGTGCGGCTGATGCCGAATTCCTCGGCGATCTTGAGCTCGTCGATCCAGCTGCCGGGCTCCAGCTCGCGGCGGAAGATGCGCTGGCGCAGTTGCTCAGCCACTTCTTCGTACAGGGCGCGGGGCGTGAGGGTCAGTGCAGACATGGGTGGATTGTAAGCTGCGAAGAATATTTTGAATCAATAATTATGAATGATGTAAACTTGCCGCCACATCGGGAACAGCCCTGACAACGTCCAACGCTTCCTCGGAGACCGCTTCGCCATGAGTGCCACGCCCCCCCACAGCCCCCCTGAATTCGCTGCCGCCTCGCTCGAGGCCTGGGCGAAAGCCGCCGCCAAGTCGGCACCGGGTGGCGATGTCAATGCGCTGAACTGGGTCACCCCCGACGGCATCACCGTCAAGCCGCTGTACACCGCGGCGGACACGGCCGACCTGCCATACGCCAACACCTTGCCGGGCTTCGAGCCCTACCTGCGCGGCCCCCAGGCCACCATGTACGCCGTGCGCCCCTGGACCATCCGCCAGTACGCGGGCTTTTCTACCGCAGAGGAATCCAACGCCTTCTACCGCAAGGCGCTGGCCGCCGGCGGGCAGGGCGTGAGCGTGGCGTTCGACCTGGCCACGCACCGCGGCTACGACAGCGACCACCCGCGCGTGACCGGCGACGTGGGCAAGGCCGGCGTGGCCATCGATTCGGTGGAGGACATGAAGATCCTGTTCGACCAGATCCCGCTGGACAAGGTGTCCGTGTCGATGACCATGAACGGCGCCGTACTGCCCGTGCTGGCCGGCTACGTGGTGGCGGCCGAAGAGCAGGGCGTGAGCCAGGACCAGTTGAGCGGAACCATTCAGAACGACATTCTGAAAGAGTTCATGGTGCGCAACACCTACATCTACCCGCCCAAGCCGAGCATGCGCATCATCGGCGACATCATCGGCTACACGGCACGCAACATGCCGAAGTTCAACTCCATCTCGATCTCCGGCTACCACATGCAGGAGGCGGGCGCCAACCAGGCGCTGGAGCTGGCCTTCACGCTGGCCGACGGCAAGGAGTACGTGAAGACCGCCATCGCTTCGGGCCTGGACGTGGACGAGTTCGCTGGCCGGCTGTCGTTCTTCTGGGCCATCGGCATGAACTTCTACCTCGAAGTGGCCAAGATGCGCGCCGCGCGCCTGCTGTGGTGCCGCATCATGAAGGAGACCGGCGCCAAGAACCCCAAGAGCCTGATGCTGCGCACCCACTGCCAGACCAGCGGCTGGAGCCTGACCGAGCAGGACCCCTACAACAACATCGTGCGCACCACCATCGAAGCCATGGCGGCGGTGTTCGGCGGCACGCAGAGCCTGCACACCAATGCGCTCGACGAAGCCATTGCCCTGCCCACCGAGTTCTCCTCGCGCATCGCGCGCAACACGCAGCTCATCATCCAGGAAGAGACGCACATCACCAACGTGGTCGACCCCTGGGCCGGCAGCTACATGATGGAAAAGCTCACGCAGGACATGATGGATGCCGCCTGGAAGATCATCGAAGAGGTCGAGGCCATGGGCGGCATGACGCAGGCGGTGGACAGCGGCTGGGCCAAGCTCAAGATCGAGGCCGCCGCCGCCGAGAAGCAGGCACGCATCGACAGCGGCAATGATGTGATCGTGGGCGTCAACAAGTACAAGCTCCAAAAGGAAGACCCGGTCGACATCCTGCAGATCGACAACGTGATGGTGCGCGACGGCCAGATCGCGCGCCTCAAGGACATCCGCGCCAAGCGCGACACGGCCAAGGTGCAGGAAGCGCTCGACGTGCTCACCTCGGCCGCCGAGACCGGCGAGGGCAACCTGCTGGACCTGGCCATCAAGGCCGTGCGCCTGCGCGCCACGGTGGGCGAGGTGTCGGACGCGCTCGAAAAGATCTACGGGCGCCACCGCGCCGATACGCAAAAGGTGACCGGTGTGTACGCTGCCGCCTATGACTCGGCCGAGGGCTGGGACAAGCTCAAGAGCGAGATCAGCGATTTTGCCGAGGCCGAAGGCCGCCGCCCGCGCGTGATGATCGCCAAGCTCGGCCAGGACGGCCACGACCGCGGCGCCAAGGTGGTGGCCACGGCCTTTGCCGACCTGGGCTTCGACGTGGACATGGGCCCGCTGTTCCAGACCCCCGAGGAATGCGCGCGCCAGGCCATCGAGAACGACGTGCACGCCGTGGGCGTGAGCACGCTGGCCGCTGGCCACAAGACCCTTGTGCCGGCCATCATCCAGTCGCTCAAGGACCAGGGGGCGGACGACATCATCGTCTTCGTCGGCGGCGTGATCCCGGCGCAGGACTACGACTTTCTGTACGAGGCCGGCGTCAAGGGCGTCTACGGACCGGGCACGCCCATCCCGGCCAGCGCGAAGGATGTGCTCGAACAGATCCGCAAGGCCATTGCCGCATGAGCGTGCGCCAGACCAGGGGCCGCACGGGAGCCGCCCGATGAGTGCACCCGTGTTCGTGCTGCACCCCGTTGCCGAAGACGACTTCGAGCCGATGCTGAAGCTGCGTACCGCCGCCATGCGCGAGAGCCTGGAGCGCGTGGGCCGCTACACGCCCGAGCGCTCGCGTGAGCGCCTGCGCGCCGCCTTCACCCCGGAGCACATGCAGCATCTGGCCTCGCCCGGCGGCCAGCGCATGGGCTTTGTCACGGTGCTGCCCGAAGGGGCGGGAATCCTGCGGCTGCAGCATCTGTACCTGCACCCCGACTGGCAGGGCAGCGGCATCGGCGCTGCGGTGCTGGCCAGCGTGCAAGACCGTGCGCGCCTTGAAGGCGCCGTGCTGCGCGTGACGGCGCTCAAGCACAGCAATGCCAACCGCTTCTACCTGCGCCACGGCTTCGTGCAGACCGGCGAGGAGGATGTGGACGTGCACTACGAGTGGCGGGCCGGGGAGGCTGTGGAATGAACTCCCCCCTGCCTTTGGCCGACCTCAAGCCTCCTTCCAGCACATGGTTCGATGGCATTCTGCACGGCACCCAGCCCGTGCAGCGCCGCGCCATGGCCAAGGCCATCACCCTGCTCGAATCCACCCGCGCCGACCACCGTGCGCAGGGGGACGAGTTGCTCACCGCGCTGCTGCCCTACACGGGCAAGGCATTCCGCCTGGGCATCAGCGGCGTGCCGGGCGTGGGCAAGTCCACCTTCATCGAGGCGCTGGGCCTGTTCCTCATCAACCGCGGGCACCGCGTGGCGGTGCTCACCATCGACCCGTCGAGCACGGTGTCAGGCGGCTCCATCCTGGGCGACAAGACGCGCATGGAGCAGCTGTCCATGCGCGAAGAGGCCTACATCCGCCCCAGCCCGTCGAGCGGCACCCTGGGCGGCGTGGCCGAGAAGACGCGCGAGGCCATGCTGGTCTGCGAGGCCGCCGGCTACGACGTGGTGATGGTCGAGACCGTGGGCGTGGGCCAGAGCGAGATCGCCGTGGCCGGCATGACCGACATGTTCGTTCTGCTGCAGCTGCCCAATGCGGGCGACGACCTGCAGGCCATCAAGAAGGGGGTGATGGAAATCGCCGACCTGGTGGCCATCAACAAGGCCGACATCGACAAGAATGCCGCCACCCGGGCCCAGGCGCAGATCACCTCCAGCCTGCGCCTCCTGGGCATGCACGGCAACCCCGACCATGCCACGCACGGCGCCCTGTGGCAGCCGCGCGTGGTGCAGATCAGCGCGCTGCTGGGGCAGGGCGTGGACGGCTTCTGGGATGCCGTCACCCAGTTCCGCACCCAGCAGACCGACAACGGCCGCCTGGCCCTGCGCCGCGAAAAGCAGTCGCTGGCCTGGATGTGGGAGCGCATCGACACCGGGCTCAAGCAGGCGTTTCGCCAGCATCCGCAGGTGCGCGGCCTGCTGCCCGCGCTGCAGACCGACGTGGCCGCGGGGCGCATCGCGGCATCCACCGCTGCGCGCACGCTGCTGGCCGCATCCCATACCGCTACACCCTAGATAGACAACCACAGCCATTTCACCGAAAGAGCGACCATGCAAGACATCCTGGAGCAACTGGAGAAGAAGCGCGCCCTGGCGCGCCTGGGCGGCGGGCAAAAGCGCATCGATGCGCAGCACGCCAAGGGCAAGCTCACGGCGCGCGAGCGCATCGAGCTGCTGCTGGACGACAACACCTTCGAAGAGTGGGACATGTTCGTCGAGCACCGCTGCACCGACTTCGGCATGGAGGACAACAAGATCCCCGGCGATGGCGTGGTCACCGGCTACGGCATGATCAATGGCCGCCTGGTGTTCGTCTTCAGCCAGGACTTCACCGTCTTCGGCGGTGCCCTGAGCGAGACGCATGCCGAGAAGATCTGCAAGGTGATGGACCAGGCCATGAAGGTCGGCGCCCCGGTCATCGGCATCAACGACTCGGGCGGCGCGCGCATCCAGGAGGGCGTGGCCTCGCTGGGCGGCTATGCCGACGTGTTCCAGAAGAACGTGCTGGCCAGCGGCGTGATCCCGCAGATCAGCATGATCATGGGCCCCTGCGCCGGCGGCGCCGTGTACTCGCCGGCCATGACGGACTTCATCTTCATGGTCAAGGACTCGAGCTACATGTTCGTGACCGGCCCCGAGGTGGTCAAGACCGTGACGCACGAGGAAGTCACCGCCGAGGAGCTGGGCGGCGCCGGCACCCACACCACGCGCAGCGGTGTGGCCGACATGGCCTTCGAGAACGACGTGGAGGCGCTGATGATGCTGCGCCGCCTGTACAACTACCTGCCGCTGAACAACCGCGAGAAGGCGCCCGTGCGCCCCAGCAACGACCCGGCCGACCGCATGGACCGCAGCCTCGACACCCTGGTGCCCGAGAACGCCAACAAACCCTACGACATGAAGGAGCTGATCGCCAAGGTGGTGGACGACGGCGACTTCTTCGAGCTGCAGCCCGACTACGCCAAGAACATCGTGATCGGCCTGGCGCGCATGGAAGGCCAGACCGTGGGCATCGTCGCCAACCAGCCGCTGGTGCTGGCAGGGTGCCTCGATATCAAGAGCTCCATCAAGGCCGCGCGCTTCGTGCGCTTTTGCGATGCCTTCAACATCCCCGTGGTCACCTTCGTGGACGTGCCCGGCTTCATGCCCGGCACCAGCCAGGAGTACGGCGGCATCATCAAGCACGGCGCCAAGCTGCTGTATGCGTACGCCGAATGCACCGTGCCCAAGATCACCGTCATCACGCGCAAGGCCTATGGCGGCGCCTACGACGTGATGAGCTCCAAGCACCTGCGCGGCGACGTGAACCTGGCCTGGCCCAACGCCGAGATCGCCGTGATGGGTGCCAAGGGCGCGGTGGAGATCATCTTCCGCGAGGACAAGAACGACCCGGTGAAGCTGGCTGCGCGCGAAGCCGAGTACAAGGAGCGCTTTGCCAACCCCTTCGTGGCCAGCGCGCGCGGCTTCATCGACGACGTGATCCTGCCGCACGAAACGCGCAAGCGCATCTGCCGCAGCCTGGTCATGCTGCGCGACAAGAAGCTTGAGAACCCATGGCGCAAGCACGGCAACATTCCTCTCTGAGCGGCACTGCCACAGCCCTTGAGGCGTCGTTGCCGAGCCTGGTCGTAGCGCTGCTACTGCCTGCGGCCCGGCGCCTCTCCTCAACCGCTTCGCTGGGCTGTGCCAGCACCTAACCCAACCAGTTCCGGGTCGTACTTTTAGAAAAGAAGATCGCTATGTTTACCAAAATATTGATCGCCAACCGGGGCGAAATCGCGTGCCGGGTCATTGCCACCGCGAAGAAAATGGGCATCGCCACCGTGGCCGTGTACTCCGACGCCGACAAGGAGGCCCGCCACGTGAAGCTGGCCGACGAGGCCGTGCACATCGGCGCGGCGCCGAGCCGCGAGAGCTACCTGCTGGCCGACAGGATCATTGCGGCGGCCAAGGAAACCGGCGCGCAGGCCATCCACCCGGGCTACGGCTTCCTGTCGGAGAACGAGGCCTTCGCCAAGCGCTGCGAGGATGAGGGCATTGCCTTCATCGGCCCCAAGGCGCATTCGATTGCGGCCATGGGCGACAAGATTGCCTCCAAGAAGTTGGCCAACGAGGCCAAGGTCAACACCATCCCCGGCTACAACGACGCCATCAGCGGCCCCGAGCAGGCGGTGGAGATCGCCAAGGGCATTGGCTACCCGGTGATGATCAAGGCCTCGGCCGGCGGCGGCGGCAAGGGCCTGCGCGTGGCCTTCAACGACAAGGAGGCCTTCGAGGGCTTCACCAGTTGCCAGAACGAGGCACGCAACAGCTTTGGCGACGACCGCATCTTCATCGAGAAGTTCGTGCAGCAGCCGCGCCATATCGAGATCCAGGTGCTGGGCGACAGCCAGGGCAATGTGATCTACCTGAACGAGCGCGAATGCTCCATCCAGCGCCGCCACCAGAAGGTGATCGAAGAGGCGCCTTCGCCCTTCATCACCGATGCCACGCGCAAGGCCATGGGCGAGCAGGCAGTGCAACTGGCCAAGGCCGTGAAGTACCAGAGCGCCGGCACGGTGGAGTTCGTGGTCGGCAAGGACCAGGACTTCTACTTCCTGGAGATGAACACCCGTTTGCAGGTCGAGCACCCGGTGACGGAGTGCATCACCGGCCTGGACCTGGTGGAGCTGATGATCCGCGTGGCCGCTGGCGAGCCGCTGCCGCTGACCCAGGCCGACGTGAAGCGCGACGGCTGGGCCATCGAGTGCCGCATCAACGCGGAAGACCCGTTCCGCAACTTCCTGCCCAGCACGGGGCGACTGGTGCGCTTTCAGCCGCCGGAAGAATCGATGTTCCAGTCCGACACGGCCAAAAAGCTGGGCGTGCGCGTAGACACCGGCGTGTACGAGGGCGGCGAGATCCCGATGTTCTACGACTCGATGATCGCCAAGCTCATCGTGCACGGCACCGACCGCGACGATGCCATCCACAAGATGCGCGCGGCGCTCAACGGCTTCGTGATCCGCGGCATCAGCAGCAACATCCCCTTCCAGGCAGCGCTGCTGGCGCACCCCAAATTCGTCTCGGGCGACTTCAACACCGGCTTCATCGCCGAGAACTACAGCCAGGGCTTTGCGGCGGAAGACGTGCCGCACGAAGACCCGCTGTTCCTGGTGGCGCTGGCTGCCTACATGAACCGCCGCTACCGCGCGCGCGCCTCGGGCATCAGCGGCCAACTGGCGGGCCACGAGGTGAAGGTGGGCGAGCAGTTCGTCGTGGTCACGCTGGGCGCCGAAGGCAAGAACATCCACCACGAAGTGTCGGTGACGGACTTCGAGGACAAGTCCGGCTCCAGCGCGGTGATGGTGGAAGACAAGAGCTACAAGATCAGCAGCTCGGCCACGCTGGGCCAGGTGCGCGTGCAGGGGCAGTGCAATGGCCTGGGCTTCACCGCCCAGGTCGAGCGCGGCCCGGGCAAGAACCCGCTGGCGCTGCGCATCGCGCACAACGGCACGCAGATCGATGCACTGGTGCTTTCGCCGCTGGGTGCGCGCCTGCACCAGCTCATGCCCTTCAAGGCGCCGCCGGACCTGAGCCGCTTCTTGCTCTCGCCCATGCCCGGCCTGCTGGTGGACGTGGCCGTGCAGCCCGGCCAGAAGGTGCAGGCCGGGGAGAAGCTGGCCGTGATCGAGGCCATGAAGATGGAGAACATCCTCTTTGCCGCGCAGGATGGCGTGGTGGGCAAGATCGTCGCCGGCAAGGGCGAATCGCTGGCCGTGGACCAGGTCATCCTGGAATTCGTGTGAACCCAGGGCGCGCATAACCGTGTTCGTGACGGTGGATGAGTGGTCGAGCAGACCACGCGAGCGCTGGCCGCTGCTGCGCCTGGCCTGCCTGCTGGCGGGCGCCGTGCTGCTGGCCGATGGCCTGGTGCTGATGTCCATGGGCTTGTTCTCGATGGGCGTCACCGTGCCCGGCGCATTGGGGCTGGCCCTGTGCATGCTCACCTGGGGCTGGCACCCGCTGCAGGCCCGGTTGGGCCGGGCAGGGTGGACGCGGCGCGCGTGGCGCGCGGGCTGGCTGCTGTTTCTGGCCTGGGTTGCCAGCGTCGCCCTGTTCTGGAATGCGCTGGCAGGGCAGGTGCAGGCTTTCAACGCTGCGGCGGGCGATGTGCCCCTGAAGGCCATCATCGTGCTGGGCAGCGGCACGCCCAATGGTCAGCCCTCACCGGCACTGCGGGCGCGCCTCGACAAGGCGCGCGAGCTGGCCGCAGCCCACCCCGCCGCCTGGGTCGTGGTTTCGGGCGGGGTGGATTTCGGCGAAACCGCCAGCGAAGGCCGCATCATGGGCGACTACCTGCGCGCCCAGGGCATGGCCGCCGACCGCATCCTGCAGGAAGAGCGCAGCACCAGCACCGAGCTGAACCTGCGCTACAGCCTGCCGCTGCTGCAGGCCAAGGGCCTGGGACTCACCAGCCCCATGGCCGTGGTCACCAGCGACTTCCACACCGTGCGTGCCCAGCGCATCGCCCGCAAGATCGGCTACACGCAATCCGTGGCGGCAGCGGCCCCCACGCCGCTCTACCTGCGCTACAACGCCTGGCTGCGCGAATACTTTGCCACGGCCAGCAGCTGGATCCTCGGTGAAGTCTGAAACCATTCCCTTGTTCTTGAAAGATCTGCCATGAATACCGCCGTCTCCCGCCCCTTCAAAGTCCTGGGCATCCAGCAGGTCGCCATCGGCGGCACCGACAAGGCGCGCATGAAGACCCTGTGGGTGGACATGCTGGGCCTCACGCAGACGGGCACCTTCCAGAGCGAGCGGGAGAACGTGGACGAGGACATTCTGGCCATGGGGCAGGGCGCCTGGAAGGTCGAGGTGGACCTCATGCAACCGCTCGACATCGACAAGAAGCCCGCAGTGCACACCACACCGCTCAACCACATCGGCCTGTGGATCGACGACCTGCCAAAAGCGGTGGAATGGCTCACCGCCAAGGGCGTGCGCTTTGCCCCGGGCGGCATCCGCAAGGGGGCTGCGGGCTATGACATCACCTTTTTGCACCCCAAGAGCAACGACGAATTCCCGATTGCGGGTGAGGGCGTGCTGATCGAGCTGGTTCAGGCGCCGGCGGACGTGATCGCGGCCCTGGGCTGAGCCCGCTGCAGCCGATGGCCTTCATGGGGCGAGCCCGGAGTGCAGCAGCGCTGCTGTTTGCGCTGACAAGTCCCACTCTCTGGGCTGCGGGTGGCACAGGCACCTACCCACTCGACTGGGGGCACCCTGGCGAAACGCTGGAATACCGCTCCTGCGGCTGCGCCGACAGCTGCTGGGTGGCCGAGGTGAAGAACCGCCGCACCCGGCAGACCCTGGCCCGGCTGCGCTGCGACTGCGAACGCCTGTTCTCGCAGACGGGCGCACGGGGCCCCGAGGTGGAGCGCGCCCCGAGTTGCGCGGCCTTCGAGGGCACGGCGGACAAGCCGGGCGCCATCCGCCAGGCGCTGCAGGAACTGCTCGGGCGTTAAGCCCGGAGCGCGCGCCATGACCTGGCAGGTCATGGATCCGCAAGCCGATGCGGGATACAACGGGGACATTCCGTCCTTTTCTGGAGTTGTGCCCCATGCGTATCCTCACCACCCTGACCTTGCTGGTCGTGGGCGTCATCCACCTGATCCCCCTGTCGGGCGTACTCGGGCATGAACACCTCGCCCGTCTGTATGGGGCCGCGCCCTCCGACCCCAGCGCCCTGATCCTGATGCGCCACCGTGCCGTGCTGTTCGGCATCGTGGGTGGCGTGTGCATGCTGGCCGCGTTCAAACCCGCTTTGCAGTGGCTGGCGCTGGTCCTGGGGAGCTTCAGCGTGGTCTCCTTCCTCTGGCTGGCCTGGTCCACCGGCGGGTTCAACGCCCACCTGCAGCGCGTGGTGGTGGCCGATGTGCTGGCTTTGCTCTGCCTGGCGGCAGGTGCGGGCGCGCTGGCGCTGGCCGAACGTGCGCCAGGAACGCGCTAACTTGCACCAACGTCGAGGCACGCGGCGTGCCCTGCCATGTGCGTTGGATGCCGAAGCTGAACATAGGCGGCATGTTCTGACAACGAATTTCCGAGTGCCTTCAATATGCAACCTACATCTGCCAATTGCTGGCTTCGCCGCTCTTCATGCAGGGGTAAATGAGCGATGTTGTTCGCGAGAATTTAGTGGCACTTTTTGTGACCCATGAGGGTGCATTTGAACCAAAACCTCCTTCAAAATCATGGTCATAGCAACATGAGGCTTCGCTCCTAAAGGTACAGGGGTGGCGCCTTGTGTGGCACCTGATCCGCTTGATGAAAGGACCGAACCCATGGTGAACACCGCACTTTCCACCCCCCAGCCGATCCAGCTGCACCGCCCCGTCTCCGCACCGGTGGTGCGTGGCGAATGGACAGTCGCGGCCATCCAGTCGCTGCTCGACAAACCCTTGATGGACCTGCTGTTCGAGGCCCAGACCGTGCACCGCCAGCACTGGCCCCAGGGCGACATCGAGCTGGCCACGCTGCTCTCGGTAAAAACCGGCGGCTGCCCTGAAAACTGTGGCTACTGCCCGCAGGCGGCCGAGTTCGACACGGGAGTGAAGGCCGAGAAGCTGATGGCGGTGGACGAAGTGCTGCGCGCCGCCCAGGCCGCCAAGGACGCGGGCGCCACCCGCTTTTGCATGGGGGCCGCCTGGCGTGCGCCCAAGGACCGCGACATCGAAAAGGTGAGCGAGTTGATCGGTGCCGTCAAGGGCCTGGGCCTGCAGACCTGCGCCACCCTGGGCATGCTCGAATCGCACCAGGCCCTGGCGCTCAAGGACGCGGGGCTGGACTACTACAACCACAACCTCGACACCGCCCCCGAGTACTACACCGACGTGGTCAGTACCCGCGCCTACCAAGACCGGCTCGATACCTTGCAGCATGTGCGCGGTGCCGGCATCAGCGTGTGCTGCGGCGGCATCGTGGGCATGGGCGAGGCGCCCGTTCACCGCGCCGGGCTCATTGCCCAGTTGGCCAACCTCAACCCCTACCCCGAGTCCGTGCCCATCAACAGCCTGGTGCGCGTGCCCGGCACGCCGCTGGCCGACAGCGAGCCCATCGACCCGCTCGATTTCGTGCGCATGATCGCCGTGGCCCGCATCACCATGCCCCGCGCCCGCGTGCGCCTGTCGGCTGGGCGCCAGCAGATGGGCGAGGCGGTGCAGGCCCTGTGCTTTCTGGCCGGGGCCAATTCGATCTTCTATGGCGACAAGCTGTTGGTGACGGGCAATCCGGATGTGGAGGCCGATGAGCAACTGCTGGGCAAGCTCGGCCTTCGCGCAACCGGCCAAGCATGCGCCAGGGAGCTGGAGCTCAACTGAATTTGAAGTCTGGCGACGGCGCGAGAGCGGAATCGTTTGGTTTCAAACTCACCCGTTTAGGTGAACCTCTGAAGCACCTGCTTCAACCCGTAGACAGCTAGTATCTCCCTAATAAGAGCGACTGTCGTGAGGGAGCGTGATGGACGAATTTCGGGAGGATACTGCGCACGCGGCTGGCGAGCCTCTACATAAGGCAGTGCATCCGCGAGACCGCAACCGCCATGCCGAAGTGCCCATCGCGCAAGTCATGATCGTCTCCAAACAGCGCGAACATGATGTTGAAGCCGTCTGAGATTATTATGACTCCAACCTTTTCTGATCGGTGCTACATGAGTCTTAAGATCAAAGTGGTATTTTCCAATTTTTTAATTTTCATATCGGCGTTTTGCTGCTTTCATGTCGAGACAAGATCCGTACACGCTGGAATTCCGACATCCCCGCAAATCACTATCGAAGAAAGTTTGAGAAATGACACTGATTTCATTTTTCAAGGGCATTTCAAGCGCATTGTTTGGATAGACAAAAGTTTATACTACAAACTTTGGAAAAGAGGTGAGCCTATACCTATGGAGGAATTGGTCTTGCATGAGGAAAACGACTACGGTAGATCTGGCGCCTCCTTTGTCGAGGTGGTTGGGGTTAAATTGCTGTCCGTTCATCCAAATAACAAAAATGCCAAATCATATCAATGCGACCATGAGAAAATATACATACTCGGATCATTAGATGATGATCCGGTGGGACGATATCTTAGAAAACTCATAGGCAAGGATGTTATTTTGCGTCTGTCGCCAGAAACAAGTTACGCGGTTGGTTCTGCCAATTTCCCACAGCCATTTTTTCGAACAGCCGGTCGACAATTCAATTGGTTTGATGGAATGCCTCTGCCCATCGAGGAAAAGCCGACGATTGAAAGTATTTATAAAAAACTTGGCTACATTTCATCGGCAAATATCACTTGCAGCAAATAGGATTTTTTGCCATTGCGCCCATGCAATGCATGGCACTATGCCCAGCTCATGAAATAGTGCATGCACCACCGCATGTTGGTCTTCGCCGCCTTTGAAGGGGGCAGTTGAGCATCTATTTCATTACCTTCACCCGCCCCGCAGGCCTTTCACCTCCGCCCGCAACCGCTCCACCTCCGCCTGCAACCGGCTGTTCTCCTGCAATTGGTCAAAATCCCTTTGCAACTGCTTGCGGTGCTCCACGTAGTACATCAGGTTGCTGACCCGCAGGCGCAGCAGCTCGGGCTCGATGGGTTTGAAGACATAGTCGATGGCGCCCAGGCTCAGGCCCTGGTGGCGTGAGGCCTCGTCGGTCATTGCGGTGACGAAGATGATGGGCGTGCATTCCGAGGCATGGTGCTCGCGCAGGCGGCGCGCCACCTCGAAGCCGTCCATGCCGGGCATCATCACGTCGAGCAGGATCAGGTCCGGCGGCGCGTCGGACTGGCAGATGGCCAGGGCCTTCTCGCCGTTGTGCGCGATCTTGACCTTGAAGCGGTCGCGGAACAGGCCGGCCACCAGTTGCAGGTTGTCGGGCGTGTCGTCCACCACCAGGATGGTGGCGCGTTCGGGTTCGGTGGCCGAGGGCTCGGGCACGGGCTCCAGCGCGGAGACCAGTGCCTGCGCGTCGCGCTGCAGCACACGATGCATGCGCTCGATGAGCCGGCGCACAGTGAAGGGCTTGACCAGCAGGTCGCCAATGCCCAGGCGGATGGCTCGGGAGGCCGAATCCCGGTCCAGCCCGCCCGACATCAGGATGAAGGGCAGGCCCGCCAGCTTGGGGTCGGCGCGCATGGCTTCGAGCACGCTGAGGCCGTCCATGCCCTGCATGTCCAGGTCGCAGATCACCACATGCACGGGTTCGGCGCGCAGCATCTGCAGGGCGCGTGTGCCGTCACGGGCCTGCAGCACCTGGCCGAACCCGAAGGTCTGCAGCTGGCTGGCCAGGGCCTGGCGCATGGCGCTGGCGCCTTCGGCCAGCAGCACGGTGGTCTTGGAAGGATGCATGTCTCAGGATGGGGTGTCTTGTGCGGTCAGTTCGATGTGCTCGGCGGGCAGGTCCGTGGCCATGCGGTCCACCTGGGCGTGCAGCGCCTGCTCGCCATCGGCAAAGCGCTGGGCGATTTGCCGGAATTCTTCGGACAGCGCCAGGAAGGCGTCCACCATGTCGGGGTCGAAATGGCTGCCTCGGCCGTCGCGGATGATTTCCACGGCCACCTCGTGGGGAAACGCCTCCTTGTAGACGCGCACGGAGATCAGCGCGTCGTACACATCGGCCACGGCCATCAAGCGTGCGGACAGGGGAATGGTGTTGCCCACCAGCCCCTCGGGGTAACCCGATCCGTCCCACTTTTCCTGGTGGCTGTAGGCGATCTCCTTGGCGTAGCGGAAGAACGGGTTGGTCTGCGAGGCCTCGCGCTCCGCGGCCACGATGGCGTCGCGCCCCAGTGTGGTGTGGGTCTTCATGATTTCGAACTCTTCGGGCGTGAGCTTGCCCGGCTTGAGCAGGATGCGGTCCGGGATGCCCACCTTGCCAATATCGTGCAGCGGCGCCGACTTGAAGATCATCTCGATGGCCGCCTCGGTGAGCTCGTCCTGGAAGCGCGGGTGGTGCTGCAGCTTGCGTGCCAGCACTTCCACGTAGTGCTGGGTCCGGCGGATGTGGTTGCCGGTCTCGTTGTCGCGCGTTTCCGCCAGCGAGGCCATGGCGCGGATGGTGCCGTCCTGCAGCTCCACCACCTCGCGCGTGCGCCGGGCCACTTCTTCCTCCAGGTACTGGTTCTGGCGCGCCAGCAGGTCACGCGCGCGCTTGAGCAGCAGGTGGTTGCGCACCCGCGCCAGGGTGATGGCCGGGTTGATGGGCTTGGTGATGTAGTCCACCGCACCGAGCTCCAGGCCCACCGTCTCGTCGTCCGACGCGCTCATGGCCGTGAGGAAGATGACCGGGATGTCCTCGGTGTCGGGGTTGAACTGCAGGCGGCGCAGCACCTCGTAGCCATCCATCTCGGGCATCATGATGTCCAGCAGGATCAGGTCGGGCTTGCCGTCGCCCGCGACGATCTGCAGGGCCCGCTCGCCACTGTTGGCCAGCTTGACCTTGTAGTCGGGGCGCAGCAGGCCGCTCATCACCGACAGGTTATCGGGCATGTCGTCCACCACCAGCACCGTGCACTTGCCGCTCGTTTCCATGGGATTGCTCATGATGTGGGTCCTCCTTGTATCGCGGGGCCGGGCAGGGGGGCTGCACGCAGCAGCGCCAGTGCGTCGGTGAAAACATAGCTGTCGAGTGCGCGCTTCATCTCGCCGTAGACAGGGCCGAGCAGCGCCTTGAGGGCGGGGGCCGAGTCCTTGAACAGTTCCACGGCGTCCGAATCGTCGTCCGCCAGCAGCGCTTCCAGGCGCGCCAGCAGTTGCCGCGCAGCGGCTTCGTCCACCGGCGCCTGGGTCGTTGCGGCCTCTTCGGCTGGCAGCGCGCCCTGCAGCGCCGCCACCAGCGTCTGGCAGGCCGCCTCGACGGGTGCCAGCAGCGCGGCCAGCGCCTCGGCATCGGCGTTGGCTGCAATGGCTTGCTCAACCGCCTCGGCGAGATGGGCCAAGTGCCCAGCGCCTATGGTGCCTGCCGTTCCCTTGAGGGTATGCATGGCGCGCAGGGCGTCCTGCCGCTGGCCGGCAGCAAGGAGGGCGCTGGTGTTCTGCGCTGCGGCCGCCTGGCCGGCCACGAACTTGCGCAGCAGGCTCTCATAGGCAGCGGGCTTGCCCAGCACCCGGCGCAGGCCGGCGGCTGCGTCCAGCCCCTCGATGCGGGCCAGGGCTTCAAGGGCGGGCGCAGGCTCCGCCGCCGATACGGACACAGCGGGAGCCAGGGCCAGGGCCCCGGCACGCGCAGGCACCCACTGCAGGAGCTGCGAAAACAGCTCATCGGGGTCGATGGGCTTGGCCACATGGCCGTTCATGCCGGCGGCCAGGCAGCTGTCGCGGTCGCCGCTCATGGCATTGGCCGTCATGGCCAGCACGGGCAGCTTTTGCCAGTCGGGGTTCTCGCGGATGCGGCGCGTGGCGGTCAGGCCGTCCATCACCGGCATCTGCATGTCCATGAGCACGATGTCGTACGCGGGGCGTTCCTGCAGCATCTCCAGCGCCACCTGGCCGTTCTCGGCCACCTCCACCACCAGTCCGGCGTCGCCCAGCAGGTCGGCGCCCACCTGCTGGTTCAGGTCGTTGTCGTCCACCAGCAGCACCCGGGCGCCACGGATGGGGGCGAGGTCGGGCGCACGGGTGCGGTGCAATGCTGCGCGGTCGGTCGGGCCGGCATCCTGCACCCCTCCCAGCGCGCGGATGGCGGTGTCGAACAGCTGGGAAGGGCTGACCGGCTTGGTCAGCATCAGGGCAATGCCGGCCTTCTCCAGCTCGCGGAATACCTCCTCACGGCCATGCGCGGTGACGATCACCGGTACCGGCGGGTGGGGTAGCAGGGCCAGCTGGGCGGCCGTCTGAAAGCCATCCAGCCCCGGCATTCTCCAGTCGAGAAACGCGATCTCGCAGGGCAGGCCGGCCTCGTCGGCGTCGCGTGCCGCCGCAATCGCTTCCTCGCCCGAGGCGGCCGTGGTCACGGCAAAGCTCATGCTGGCCAGCAGGCCCGATAGGATCTGACGTGCCTGTTCGCTGTCGTCCACCACCAGCACGCGGCGCCCGCGCAGGTCGGGCTCGGGCATGAGCGGCCGCGCCGAGGGCGTACCCAGGCCCAGGCGCGCGGTGAACCAGAAGCTGCTGCCCTGGCCGGGCGTGCTGTCCACGCCCACCTCGCCGCCCATCAGGCCCGCCAGCTTCTTGGAGATGGCCAGCCCCAGCCCGGTGCCGCCGTACTTGCGGGTGGTGGAGGTGTCGGCCTGCTCGAACGAGCGGAACAACCGCGACTGCTGCTCGGGCGTGAGGCCGATGCCCGTGTCCTGCACCTCAAAGCGCAGCAGCAGGCCATCGGCATCGCGCGCCACTTCGAGCACGCGCACCACGATCTCGCCGGTGTCGGTGAACTTCACGGCATTGTTGCCATAGTTCACGAGGATCTGGCCCAGGCGCAGCGGGTCGCCCCGCAGGTCATCCGGCAGGGCTGGGTCCACGTCGAACATCAGCTCCAGGCCCTTGGCCGAGCATTTGTCGCCGATCAGGTTGGCCACGTTGTCCAGCACCCCGCGCAGTCCGAAATCGACGGTTTCCACTTCCAGCTTGCCGGCCTCGATCTTGCTGAAATCGAGAATGTCGTTGATCAGCCCCAACAGGTGCTGGCCCGAGCGCTGGATCTTCTCGACATAATCGCGCTGGCGCGGCGAGAGCTCGGTGGTGAGTGCCAGGTGGCTCATGCCGATCACGGCGTTCATGGGGGTGCGGATCTCGTGGCTCATGTTGGCCAGAAAGTCCGATTTCATCTGCGATGCGTCTTCGGCACGGGCGCGGGCCACCTCCAGCTCGTCCTCGTGCTCGCGCAGGGTGGCATTGGCCTGCTCCAGCTCCTCGGTGCGCTGGACCACCCGGGCTTCGAGCACCTCTTCGCTGCGCTTCAAGGCCTCCACCAGCTCGGCCTGCGCGGCCAGGGCCAGCGACTTGGCCTTTTCGCGCTTGAGGAACTGGCGGCCCATGGCCACGGCCAGCAGAAAAGTCAAAAGCGCCTGGAAGGCCGTAAGCCCCGTGGTCAAAAGGGTCTGGTACTGCACCTCGGCGTTGCGCTGGTCTCCCAGCAAGGCCGAGATGCGCGAGGCATTGAGCGACAGCTCCTGCACCGTCGCGCGCAGATCGACCAGGCGCTCGCGCAACAGCCGCATGTTGGCCTGGCTGGTTCGCACGTCGGCTGCCAAACCAAAATAGCTGTCGCCGGCTTCGACGAATTCCTGCAGCTCTGCCAGGGCCTTGGCGTAGATCGGCTCGCTCTGCATGAGGGTGCGCGCGGTGCCGCTCTCCAGTGCACTGAAGCGGCTCAGGAACAGGTCGTAGCGCAGCTGCAGCGCGTCCATCGAGGTGCTTTCGGGGTCTAACTCGTACTGGTGCAGGGCGTGGTCCAGCCGTTCGTGCTCCACATTGAGCTGCAGGAAGGACCACAGGGCGTTCACGTCGCCCCGGCGCATCACGGCTTCGACGCTGCGGTACTGGTGGTACTGGACGGCCGCAATGGACACGTAGACCACCACCAGGCTGGCGATGATCAGGGGCAGGAGGTGCTTGCTGCGCAGCATGGGGAGCCCACTAGTGTGCTGTCCGGCAAAAGGATGACCGCGATAAAACCGATGGATTTCGCGCCAGGGCAAGGCGCAAACCGCATCGATAGCCGCAGCTATCGAGAGGATTTGCAACGCAGCCTTGGCGTGAAAGACGCGGTTTTATGGGCATTTATTTGCCGGACAGCACACTATCTGATCTGCAGGGTGCTGAGCTGCCAGGCAGAACGGTTGTAGTACAGCTCGGTACGCAATTCGGCCTTGGTATCGAAGGGGAAGACGATGAAGAGGGGGCCCTTCTCCCGGATCGGCATGGAGCGGTCGTTCATGAGCCGGGCCACGATCACATCGTGGCGCGTGGCATCGTCGAACGGGATCTCGGTCTTGTAGTCGTTGAGCGCCACTGCCGTGATCTTGCTGCCCTTGGCACCCGCAGCCGCGAGCACATCGCGCAGCAGCGGCCCGGTGAAGGTGACGGGCTGGGGGTACCAGGGGGTCTGGGTGGTGAAGCTCTTCTGGGGCAGCTTTTCGAGCATCTTCATGTCGAACTGTGCCTTCTCCCCCTGATTCGTTTTGCTGACGCCCCCCTGGAGGGTCAACACCACAGGCCCTGCGGGCTTCTCCAGCGTCTGCGCCTGGGCTTGAAAAAGCATGCACGCCGCCACCAGAACGCCTGCTGCCAGGCGTGACAACGGGCCAGTGGCCCCCTTCGCATCGGTCATGGTGTTCCCCCTCGCCAGCCTTTGCGGCCGTTTCTAGAAGGAGTTATAACAGCCGGCGCGCATTCATGCACTCCCAAAATGACCGCCGGCAACACCCGCGTGCCGTGGCCCTGTCCGTCAGTCGCCGGCCACGGCACCCTGCGCCCGCAGTGCGGCCACCTCGGCGTCCGAGTAGCCCACCTCCTGCAGCAGCGCGGCCGTGTGCTCGCCCGCGCGCGGCGGCTGCAGGCGCACCCCGGGGCGCATGCCGCCCAGCGTGAGGGGCAGCAGCGGCACCTTGGATTCGGTGCCGTTGTTCAGGCGGATGGGTGCCAGGCCCCCGCTTTGGTTGAGGTGCGGGTCGTCGAACAGCTCCTCGGGCCTGGTGATCGGGGCGAATGGCAGTTCGTTCGCCTCGAAGATGGCCGCCAGTTCACCTGCGCTGCGCCCTGACAGGTGCGAGCGCAACTGGGGCATCAGCCAGTCGCGCGCCTGCACGCGGTCGTTGTTGGTTTTCAGGCGCGTGTCGGCCAGCAGGTCTGCGAGGCCCAGGGCTTCGCAGAAGATGGCCCACTGCTTGTCGCTCACGGCCGCCAGGAAGATCTGCGCGCCGTCCTTCACCGTGAACACGTCGTAGATGGCCCAGGCCGAGATGCGGCTGGGCATGGGGTTGGCCGCCTTGCCGGTGCTGGCGAACTGCATCATATGCTGCGCCACCAGAAAGACGTTGTTCTCGAACAGCGCAGCCTGCACTTCGGAGCCTTCGCCGGTCAGCTCGCGCTGGCGCAGCGCCGCCATGGCACCGATGGCACCGAACATGCCACCCATGATGTCGTTGACGCTGGTGCCCGCGCGCAGCGGGTCGCCCGGGCGCCCGGTCATGTAGGCCAGGCCGCCCATCATCTGCACCACCTCGTCCAAGGCCGTGCGCTGCTCGTAGGGGCCGGGTAGAAAGCCCTTGTGGCTCACGTAGATGAGGCGCGGGTTGAGCTTGCGCAGCGAGGCGTAATCCAGCCCCAGCTTGGCCATGGTGCCGGGCTTGAAGTTCTCGCTCACGATGTCGGCCGTGGCGATCAGGCGCAGCGCGGCCTCGATGCCCTCGGGTTTCTTGAGGTCGAGCGCAATGCTCTTCTTGTTGCGGTTGAAGGTCGGGAAGAACCCCGCGCCCGAGCCCAGCAGGTGGCGCGTGCTGTCACCCTTGATGGGCTCGACCTTGATGACCTCGGCGCCCAGGTCCGCCAGCACCATGCCGCAGGTGGGGCCCATGACCATGTGGGTGAACTCCACCACGCGGATGCCGGCGTAGGGTAGGGGCTTGTCGTTCTGCAGGGCCTCAGACATGGCGGGCTCCCTGCTGCACGAAGCCCTTGGGCAGTCCGGCCTCAGGCGTCATGCCGTACACAGGCTCGCCGGGCAAGCCGGCCACCAGCGGGGCGCGGGCCTGCATGAGCCGCTGCAGGTCGATGCCGGTGGCGATGCCGCTGGCCTCGAACATGAACACCAGGTCCTCGGTGACCACATTGCCCGAAGCGCCTGGCGCATAGGGGCAGCCGCCCAGGCCGCCCAGGGAGGCATCGAAGGTGCGCACGCCTTCCTCATACGCCGCCAGGCAGTTCGCCAGGCCCAGGCCGCGCGTGTTGTGCATGTGCGCGGCGCCGGCCTTGTCACCCAGTTCGGCGCGCAGGCGCCTGAACAGCCGGCGCACCTGGGCCGGGTTGGCATAGCCCACGGTGTCCGACAGGCCCGACTCGTCGGCACCGGCCTCGACGCACTGGGCCGCCAGCCAGATCACCTCGTCCTCGGGCACCAGGCCTTGCAGGGTGCAGCCGAAGGCGGTGGAAATGCCGGCTTCCAGCTTCACATGCGGGGCGATGTCGCGGCGCAGGTCGGCAATGGCGCGCACTTCCTCGACCATCTCCTCGCGCGTCTTGCGCACATTGGCCAGCGAATGGGCCGCACTCGCCGACACGGGCATGGTGAGCTTGTGTACCCCCGCGTCCAGTGCCGCCTGCGCGCCCTTGCGGTTGGGCACCAAGGCCATCACCGTGAGGCCGGGCAGGGTGATGGCGTGGCGCACCACCTCGGCCGCGTCGGCCATCTGCGGCAGCAGCCGGGCGGGCACAAAGGACGCCACTTCGATCTCGCGCACGCCTGCGGCGTAGAGCGCGTCGATCCAGCGCAGCTTGTCGGCCGTGGCCATGGTCGCCTTCACGGACTGCAGGCCATCGCGCGGGCCGACCTCGCTGATCAGAACATCGAAAGCATGGGGCACCGGGGTCTCCTGTAGTGTTCTATAAGAAAGAACTTCAATCTGTCTTATGAAATTATGGAGACCATCAACGAGAGGGTCAAGCATTGGCCGGCCAATAAAAAAAGCCGTTCTGCATAACAGAACGGCATGGCAGTCGACCCGTAACGGGTAAAGGTGCTACGCAGCGAGTGCCGCCGGCTTGCGCTTGCGTGTGGCCTTGGCGGGTGCCGCAGCGGCCGGCGCGCCGATCAGCTGCTCCACCAGCAGGCGCACATGGCCCTGCATGACCGGTATGGCCTTGGCATCGCCAGCCATGTGCCGCAGCAGGCACTGCTGGAAGACGCCGTCGAACATGGCGTAGGTGAGGTCGATGGGCGCGCGCACCGGCAGGCCGGCCAGTTCGGACATGCGCGTGAGCACGCGCCAGACCATGTTCGCTAGGCTCTTGTCGATGGCTTCCACATCGGCGCGCAGCGCGTCCTCGAACAGCGACTGCGAACGGATGTCGTACCAGAGCCGGTGCATGGGCGCTTCGCTGCGCACCGTCTCGCACAGCACCGCCACGAAGCCATCGACCAGCTCACCGAAGGTCGTGGAGTTGTTCGTCACCTCGTCATAGCGCGTGACGCAGCGCGCCTTGTACTGGCGCACGCTGCACAGGATGAGGTCAAGCTTGTCGGTGAAATAGTAGTGCAGCACACCGTGCGAGAACGCGGAGTTCTGTGCGATCTCGCGCAGGCTGGTGCGCGCATAGCCCAGTTCGGCCAGCGTCTGCAGCGCGGCCTCGCCCAGTTCGGCGCGGCGTTCGGCGTATTTGTCACGGCGGGGTGCTCTTTCCATCGCGCCATTGTAGGCAGCGCCGGGCACTACGCCATGTCTTTTCATGCATGGGCTGCGGCAGGTCGATTGAATTTATGACAACTGTCAAGAAAATGTCTTGACAGTTGTCAAGTCGATTCCCAGAATCAATCCCGTTCCTCGAAGAACACGATCTGCGAATCAGCGATCTCTACCTATCCATCAGGAGACAAGACAATGACAAAGTTCGATTTGACCGGCCGCAAGGCCCTGGTCACCGGCGGCGCGCGCGGCCTCGGTGAAGGCATGGCCCAGGCACTCGCTGCCGCCGGGGCCTCGGTGATGATTGGCGACGTGCTCACGTCGCTGGGCCAGGAGGCGGCAGGCAAGCTGCCGGTGACCGGCGGGGCCAAGGCCGGCTTCGTGAAGCTCGACGTGACGCAGGAGGCCGACTGGGCCGCCGCCGTGCAGGCCACGGTCGATACATTGGGCGGCTTCGACATCCTCATCAACAACGCCGGCATCGAGGTCACGGCCCTGGTGACCGAGATCGAGCCCGATGCGTTGCGCCGCATGCTCGACGTGAACATCGTGGGCACGGCACTGGGCCTCAAGCACGCCTTCCGGACCATGCGCCCGGACGGCGCTGCAGGCAAGGGCGGGGCGGTGGTCAACATCTCTTCGGTCGCCGCCACCATTGCCTTCCCGGCGATCGCCGGCTACTCGGCCACCAAGTCGGCCGTGGACCGGCTGACCCGCGTGGCCGCCATGGAGTCGGGCAAGCTCGGCTACGGCGTGCGTGTGAACTGCATCTACCCCGGCCTGGTGCCCACCGAGATGGGCATGAAGCTGGCCGCCGACGTGGTTGCCGCCGGCCTGTTCGCGTCGCCCGAGGCCGCCGTGGGCGCCATCATCGAGCAGACGCCCTCGGGCCGCCTGGGCGAGGTGGCTGACATGGCCGATGCCGTGGTCTTCCTGTGCTCCGATGCCGCGCGCTTCATCAACGGCGCCGGCTTGCCGGTCGACGGCGGCATGGGCATGTGAGCAGCACTACAGGAGACAACAACATGGCCAACAACACCAAGAAACCCGTCGTGGTCTACGGCGCCTCCGGCTACACCGGCCGGCTGGTCTGCGAGTACCTGCGCGAGTACAACATCCCCTTCATCGCGGCCGGCCGCAGCAAGGACAAGCTCGACGAGGCGATGCAATCGCACGTGCCCGGCATCGAAACCGCCAGCTACGAGGTGGTCGAGGTGGCGCACACGCGGGAGGCGCTCACGGCGCTGTTCGAGGGCGCCTCGGTCGTGCTCAACACCGTGGGGCCGTTCGCCAAGTTCGGCCACGAGGTGGTGCAGGCCTGCCTGGCCGCGAAATGCCACTACACCGACACCACGGGCGAGCAGGACTGGCTGATCACACTGGATGCCGAGTACGGTGCACAGTTCGCCGCCGCCGGCCTGCTGCTGTCGCCGGGCCTGGCGCAGATGTACACCACGGGCGAGATCGCCGCCCAGTTGTGCCTGGAGACGCCGGGCCTCGATACCCTGGACATCGCAGTGTTCTGGGGCGGCAGTCCCACGGTGGCCTCCACCCAGACCATCCTGGTCAACGCCGCCACGTCCAAGGCCTACTACCTGGAGCAAAACCAGTATGTGGAGTGGCAGCCCGACGCGGGCCTGTACAGCCTGGCCATTCCGGGCCAGCACGAGGCGGCACTGGCATTGCCCTGGGGCGGCACCTCGCACCCCGTGTGGTTCAAGAAGGACCCGCGCGTGGCCAACGTCAAGGTGCTGGGCGGCGTGTTCAACAAGCCGCTGATGCTGGGCGTGCCGCAGATCGTGGCCGCCGCACTCAAGGCCACCGAGGGCATGAACGAAGAGGACCGCTACGCCGCCCTGGCACAGACGGCGGCCGCCGTCATGGGCTCCATGCCGCCGCGCGAGAACCCCCGCATCAACAAGTCGGTGGATTCGGTGCATGCCTCGGGGCCGCTGGCGCGGGCGCACTGCGTGATCTTCGGCAACTGCAACTACAAGCAGACCGGGCTGATGCAGGCCTTTGCCGCCGCCTCGCTGCTGCAGCAGGCGCCCCGGCGCGTGGGCTTCGCCTCGGGCTGCCAAGCGTTTGGCCACCATGAGCTGCTGGGCGCGCTGCGCAGCTTCGGCCTGGTGCAGCCGCCCGTGCTCACGGTGCACCGCTGAGCGGGCCCCGCCATGCGCCTGATCGACTACCTCGACAAGGGGGCCATGCTGGGCGAAGGGTCGCCGTGCCTGAACTTGGGCACGGCCGACCTCTCGTACGGCGACGTGCAGCGCACCAGCCACCGCGTGGCGCGGGCGCTGCAGCGCTCGGGCATCGCGCCGGGCGACAAGGTGGCGGTGCTCTCCAGCAACGACGCCCTGGCCTTTGCCTGCGTGTTCGGCATCTCGCGCGCAGGTGCCGTGTGGTGCCCGGTGAACCCGCGCAACGAGGCGTCCGAAAACCGCTTTGTGCTCGACGCCTTCGACTGCAGCTGCCTCATCTTCCACAGCGCCTATGCGCCGATGGTGGAGCAGATGCGCGCGCAACTGCCCAAGGTGCGCCAGTTGGTCTGCCTGGATGCGGCATTCGGGTGGGCACCCTCCTGGGCGCAGTGGGTGGAGGGCGTGGGCGACGAGCCCATCGCCATCGCCCCCGTGGACGACCTGGCGATGATCGCCGGCACCGGCGGCACCACGGGCCAGCCCAAGGGCGTGATGCTTTCGGGCCGCAATCTGGAGACCATGTCGGCCCTGACGTTGATGGGCTACCCGTTCGAGGGCCGGCCGGTCTACCTGGCGCTGGCACCGCTCACCCACGCGGCCGGGGTGCTGTGTCTGCCGGTGATGGCCCTGGGTGGGCGCGTGGTCATCATGCCCAAGCCCGACCTGGGCGACTTCCTCGCGTTGATCGAACGGCATCGGGTGACGCACACCTTCCTGCCGCCCACGCTGATCTACATGCTGCTGCAGCACGAGAAGCTGGCCAGCACGCGGCTCGATTCGCTGCAGTGCTTCTGGTATGGCGCGGCACCGATCTCGGCGGCGCGGCTCGAAGAAGCGCTCACGGCCATCGGCCCGGTGATGGCCCAGCTCTTTGGGCAGACCGAGGCGCCGATGATGATCTCCATGATGGCGCCGCGCGAGCATTTCCACACCGACGGCTCGGTGGCGCGCGAGCGCCTGTCCAGTGCCGGCCGGCCCGGGCCGCTGGTGCAGGTGGCGACCATGGATGCCGACGGCCACCTGCTTGCAGCAGGCGAGACCGGCGAGATCGTGGTGCGCAGCTCGCTGGTGATGATGGGCTACTACCAGGACGCCAAGGCCACCGCCGAAGCAGGCAAGGGCGGCTGGCACCACACCGGCGACATCGGACGGGTGGATGCCGACGGCTACCTGTTCATCGTCGATCGCGCCAAGGACATGATCATCACCGGCGGCTTCAACGTCTACTCGGTCGAGGTAGAGCAGGCCCTGATGCAGCACCCCGACGTGCAGGACAGCGCCGTCATCGGCCTGCCCGACGACAAGTGGGGCGAGAAGGTGGTGGCCGTGCTGCAACTGCACTCCGGCCGCACCGTGCAGCCTGACGAGATTGCGGCCTTCGTCAAGGCGCGCATCGGCAGCGTGAAGGCACCCAAGCACGTGGAGATCTGGCCCGACCTGCCGCGCTCCAAGGTGGGCAAGGTGATGAAGAAGGACATCCGCGCCACGATGCTGGCGCGGCCAGCGCTAACCTGAGGGACGCCAACATGTCACACAAGGCATTCATCGCGGGCGTGGGCATGATCCCGTTCGTCAAACCGGGCGCCAACGAGCCCTATCCCGTGATGGCGGGGCGGGCCGGCCGGCTCGCGCTGGAAGACGCGGGCATCGCCTACGGCGCCATCGAACAGGCTTATGTCGGCTACGTCTACGGCGATTCCACCAGCGGCCAGAAGGCCGTCTATGGCCTGGGCATGACCGGCATTCCGGTCTTCAACGTCAACAACAACTGCTCGACCGGCTCCACGGCACTGTTCCTCGCGCGCCAGGCCATAGCGAGCGGCGCGGCCGAATGCGTGCTGGCCCTGGGCTTCGAACAGATGAGCCCGGGCGCCCTCGGCACCGTGTTCAATGACCGGCCCAGCCCCTTCGAGGACTT
Organism: Acidovorax sp. LjRoot118; assembly: GCF_964253575.1. NCBI lineage: Bacteria > Pseudomonadati > Pseudomonadota > Betaproteobacteria > Burkholderiales > Comamonadaceae > Acidovorax > Acidovorax sp. LjRoot118. Next base: position 2,574,095 of record NZ_CAXURB020000001.1, on the reverse strand, counting down.
CGACCGCGAGGCTGCCGAGCTGGTCGGCATGCCCGAGTTGCCCCTGGCGCTGCGCTACTTTGGCGGGGCAGGGCAGAGCCATATGCGCAAGTACGGCACGCCGCTCGAATCTTTTGCCAAGGTGCGCGCCAAGGCCAGCCGCCACGCCGCGCGCAACCCGCTGGCTCTGCTGCGCAAGGAGCTGTCGGTGCAGGACGTGATGAGCGCGCCCATGCTCTGGCCCGGCGTGCTCACCCGGCTGATGGCCTGCCCGCCGACCTGCGGCGCGGCGGCAACGGTGCTGGTTTCCGAAGCCTTTGCCAGACGCCACGGCTTGCGCTCCGACGTGTTCATTGCCGCCCAGGCCATGACCACCGACCGGCCCGATGCCTTCGACAGCCACGACATGATGAACCTGGTGGGCTACGGCATGACGGCAGCGGCAGCGCACAAGGTGTATGAGCAGGCCGGCATCGGCCCCGAAGACCTGGACGTGGTGGAGCTGCACGATTGCTTTGCGCAGAACGAGCTCATCAGCTACGAGGCCCTGGGCCTGTGCCCACCGGGGGGTGCGGCCGCCTTCATCGACGCGGGTGACAACACCTATGGCGGCAAGGTGGTCACCAATCCATCGGGAGGCCTGCTCTCCAAGGGGCACCCGCTGGGCGCCACCGGGCTGGCGCAGTGCTATGAGCTCACGCACCAGCTGCGCGGCTCGGCGGAGGAGCGGCAGGTGCCCGGCGCACGCACCGCACTGCAGCACAACCTGGGCCTGGGAGGGGCGTGCGTGGTGACCCTGTACCAATCGGCCTGAAGCCGATCAGGCCGTAGCCGCTGTTTTGCCCCGGGGCTTCGGGGCGGCTGCTGCCTTTGCGCAATCGGCGCAGCGGCCGTACAAGGTCAGTTCGTGCCGCTCCACCGTGAAACCCTTGGGCGCCAGGTCACGCAGGTCGCCGGGGCAGTTGTGCACGTCGAACGCGCGCGAGCACGCCGTGCACTGAAAGTGGTGGTGGTGGCCATGGTCGTGCTCGGCGGCTTCGTACCTCGGGCTTTCGCCTGGCAGGTGCACGGCCTGCAGCGATCCATCCTCCAGCAGCGCCTTGATGTTGCGGTAGACCGTGGCCATGCCCAGCCCCTGCACGGCTTCGCGTGCGCTCTCCAGCACCTCCTGCGGCGTGAGTGGGCGTTGGGCGTCTGCAATGGCCGCCAGGATGGCGGTGCGTTGCCGGGTGGATCGTTCCATGGGGTGGGGCCGGTGCCGCAGGACTTGTTGTTGATAACCAATTATCAGGGAAACCTCAGGTGCACGCCTGTGCCACGCAAGGCAACTCCCTGAATACAAGGCAGCAGCATTTTTCCGCTCGGTCACTATTAATAATGAAGAAAATTCATTATCTTTTGTGAGTGTCGAATTTTGACTGGGTCTTCCAGTGCCTGCTCATCGATTTCTGAAGCGCTGGTGTCGGCATAGAAAGGCGGCCCATCGTCGGCAATGGATGACAGGCGGGCGGCGGTGGGCTGGCAAGAATGGTGCATTCCCCTTAGGAGTAGCCCATGCGCACCACACCGCCCCCCAAAGCCGAAGTCGACAAGGCCGAACGCAAGATCGACAACATCCTGGAAGACCTGGAGGATGAGACCCACTCGGAAGTGCAGGACATCGATCTCGAAGACGTTGTCGAAACCGACCCTGCCACCGGTCAACCAGGCGTGCACAAGACCGTCGAGGTGACTGTACAGCCCCGGCCACAGCGCAAGTGGCTCAAGTAGGCAGGCGGTGCCATGAAAAAAGCCCCCGCATCCTCGCGCAATAGCGCCGCTGCAGAGCAGACCGCCAAGAAGCAAAAGCGCATCCAGGCCGAGCAGGACGCCAAGGACGCTTCGAAAGCGAAGGCATCTACAAGCAAGAAGCTGGCTCAACCGAAGAAGAAAACCCTGGCTCCGGGCCCTGGTCGCACTGAACCAGGCAGTCCGTTGCCCAGCCAGCCGCTAGCCAAGCCCGGCATCGAGGCGCGCATGGCGCTGCCTCCGCGCTTCGAGGCCCCGCACTACAAGGGCAGTGGCAAGCTCGAAGGCATGTCGGCCCTCATCACGGGCGGCGACTCTGGCATCGGTCGGGCCGTGGCCGTGCTGTTCGCGCGCGAGGGCGCCGACGTGGCCATCGTCTACCTCAACGAGCACGAAGATGCGAAGCGCACCATCGAACTGGTGAAGGCGGAAGGCCGGCGCTGCATCGCCATCTCCGGCGACGTGAAAAGCGCACGCTTTTGCAAAGGTGCCGTTGCCAAGACCGCCAAGGCCTTTGGCAAGCTCAACCTGCTGGTGAACAATGCAGCCTTCCAGGAGCATGCCAGCTCTCTCGAAGACCTGACCGAAGAGCGTTTCGACGAGACCTTCAGGACCAACATCTACGGCTACTTCCATATGGCCAAGGCTGCGCTGCCGCACCTCAACCGGGGCGATGCCATCATCAACACCGGTTCCGTCACAGGCCTGCGCGGCAGCAAGGAACTGCTCGACTATTCGGCCACCAAGGGCGCCATCCACGCCTTCACCAAGGCCCTGGCGCACAACCTGGCCGACAAGGGCATCCGCGTGAACGCCGTAGCCCCAGGGCCGGTATGGACACCGCTGAACCCGGCCGACAAGACGCCCGAAGACATCGCCCAGTTCGGCGCCAGCACGCAGATGGGGCGGCCGGCCCAGCCCGAGGAGATTTCGCCGGCCTATGTGTTCCTGGCCGCGCCGTGCTGCTCGAGTTACATCACCGGCATCGTTTTGCCCATCACCGGCAATGCAGGCGACGGGGGCTAAGGCTCCGCTCAATTGCGGATGTTCGCGAACTCCACCACGCGCCTGAACTTCTGGATCTCAGCCTGCAGGAAGGGCACGAAATCCGTGCCTTCCATCATGGTCAGGCCTGCGGCTTCGAGCGTCTTGCGCAGTTCGGGCTCCTTGAGCAACTGCTGCAGTCCCTCGCGCAGCCGGGTGGTGGTGGCCGGCGGCAGCTTGCCGGGGCCCAGCAGGCCGAACCAGACACCTGCATCGACCCCCTTGAACCGCGCATTCTCTGCCAGGGCCGGGATCTGGGGCGCCGCCGCAGAGCGCTCCAGCTTTGTCACGCCAATGGCCTTGACCTTGCCGTCCTTGATATGGGGCAGGGCGCTGGAAAGCACCATCACCGCAAAGTCCACGTCGCCGCTGTCCAGATTCGCGAGCATGGCACCGGCACCGCGCGAAGGCACATGCGCCATGCGCACCCCTGATTGCTGGCGAATGGTCTCGCCCGCCAGGTGCAGCGGTGTACCCATGCCCGACGAGGCATAGCGCATGGGCGCGGGCGCCTCGGCCGTGGCGCGCAGGAATTCCTCGATGCTGGCCACCGGCGTCTTCCTGCCGGCCACCAGCACCAGCGGCTGGCTGCCGATAAGGCCGATGGGCGTGGAGTCCTTGAGCGGGTTGTAGCCGTCGCGCCGGCGGCTCACCAGGTGGTTGATGCCCACCTCGGCGGGCGAGCCCAGCAGCAGTGTGTGCCCGTCCGGCTCGGCCAGGGCCACCCGGGCCGCGGCCAGCGCTCCGCTGGTGCCAGGGATGTTCTCCACGTTCACCGGCTGGCCCAGCCGGCGCGACAGGCCGGGCGCAATGGCCCGTGCCACCAGGTCCACGCTGCCGCCTGCCGGGTAGCCCACCACCAGGGTGATGGCCTTCCACGGGTAGTCCTGCGCCCAGGCCGCCATGCTGGACAGGGCCAGCACATGCACTGAAACAACGGTCCGGACCTTCTTCAAAATCATCGTGTCCATGGTATCCCTGTGGGTGAATTGGGTTACCCATGGTTACATTCGATGCAAAGGTGCGAGGTGCCGCTTTGGCACCGGTTGGTGCCGAATGGCTCCATTGGGAGCCGCTGTCCGCAAGGGGCGATGCGGCGCGACTACGCCGCGCGCTTGACCAGCGCGGGCTCAGCGCGGTAGCGGGCGGCAAACAGCCGCTTGAGGTGCGCCACCTTGGGCAGGTCGTTGACCACGATGTAGGGGTGGCGCGGGTTCTCGGTCAGAAAATCCTGGTGGTAGGCCTCGGCCGCGAAGAAGCTCGGGCCGCTTTCGATGCGCGTGGCGATGGGTTTCTTGAACACCTTGAGCGCATCGAGCTGGGCGATGTAGGCTCGCGCCACCTTTTCCTGCTCGGGGCTGGCGGCAAAGATGGCCGAGCGGTACTGCGTGCCCGAATCCGGCCCCTGGCGGTTGAGCTGGGTCGGATCGTGCACCACCGAAAAGAAGATCTGCAGCAGGGCGCCGTAGCTCACCTGTGCGGGGTCGTAGCTGATCTCCACCGATTCGGCGTGCGCCGTGCGCCCGCTGCTCACCAGGCTGTAGGTGGCCGTGGCGGCCGAGCCGCCGCTGTAGCCCGACACGGCTTTCTGCACCCCCTGGACATGCTGGAACACGCCCTGCACGCCCCAGAAGCAGCCGCCTGCGAAGATGGCCTTTTCCACCTTGGCATTGCCGGCGGGCAGGTCCTGCGCGGGAGGCGGGATCACCACGGCCTCTTCGGCGGAGTGGGCCAGGTTCTGGAACAGCAGGGCGCCGCCGGCCAGGGTGGCGCCACCGGCCAGAAGCTGCAGCAGGCCGCGCCGGCTGGGAGTGGATGCCGTGGAAGGGGTCGTTTTCATGGTGAGAGCGCCTTTATGGAAGGGGGTGGGAGTGTGATGCGGGTTCGCAGGAAATGTGCTCAACCGAAGGTAAAGGCGTAGGCGTCGACAGGGGCATCCAGGAATTCGATGCTGAAGGTGCGTTCGCGCACCTCGCCGCCCTGGCGCACCAGCTGGTACAGGCGCTGGTCGGTCACCGTGCCTATGCCGTCGGCGGCCACGTCGATGCCACGCGATTCGCCAGGGGCCTGGCCATCGACCGTGACCTTGAAGCGCACGGGCTTGCCGCCGGTGCCCGGCCCCAGCACCAGGTGCAGGTCCCGCGCCTGGAAGCGGTAGACGATGCGGCCGCTGCCGGCAGCCAGCGTGGCACGCTCGGCGCCCACCGTCCACTGGCCGGCCAGGCCCCAGGCATTGAGCGCCGGGCGGGCGGGGGCGGTATAGGTGGCCGCCCGGTCGCGCACCGCAGGCTCGGCCGAGGCGAAATGCTCGGCCCGCTCATAGCCCAGGTAGGTTTCTTGCGAGCGCACCGCGCCGAGGTCGGCCGGCTGGTGCACGCCCTGGGCGGCCACCTGGGCCAGGCCGTCCTGGGCCGGTGCTGTGGAGCCGGCCTCGCGCAGCAGTTGCTGGATGGCGCGCTCCGACTCGGCGTAGTTGCCCTCGCCGAAGTGGTGGTAGCGCATGCGGCCCTGGGCGTCGATCAGGTAGTGCGCGGGCCAGTAGCGGTTCTGGAAGGCGCGCCAGATGGCGTAGTTGTTGTCGATGGCTACGGGGTAGGTGATGCCAAGGTCGCGCACGGCCTTGGCCACATTGGCGGCGTCGCGCTCGAAGGCGAACTCGGGCGCATGCACGCCGACCACCACCAGGCCCTGGTCCTTGTACTTCTCGGCCCAGGCCTTCACATAAGGCATGGCGCGCAGGCAGTTGATGCACGAATAAGTCCAGAAATCCACCAACACCACTTTGCCGCGCAGGCCGGCCGTGGTGAGCGCGGGCGAGTTGAGCCATTGCACGGCACCGTCGAGCGAGGGCACCTCGCCCTGGTCCGGCAAGCGCCCAGCCGCAGCGTTGCCGACAGCCATCATGGAAGGGCCGGCCCCTTCGGCGCCAGCGGCTGCCATCATGGCACCGCCGCCTTGCATCATCATCGACGGGCCGCCGCCCATGGCCATGGCGCCGCCCTGGGGTTCGTTGCCCAGCCGGTTCACCAGGGCCTGCTCGATACCCCCGGTGGATGCCGTCGACAGCCGGGCCAGCACCCCTGTGTCCAGCCCCAGCGCAATCGCGGCGACACCGGCCAGCATCGCGGCGCCCAGGCCGCGGCGCACCCACTCGCCCACACCCAGCGAGCGCTTGAGTGCGGCAAACACCCGGCCACCGAGCAGCAGGGCCGCCGCCATCGACGTGGCCGCGCCGGCCGCATAGGCCAGCAACAGCAGGCTGGTGCCCACGCTGGCACCCTGCAGTGCGGCGCCCGTCAGGATCAGGCCGAGCACCGGCCCGGCGCAGGGGGCCCACAGCAGGCCCGTGGCCACGCCCAGCAGCAGCGATGCGCCCACGCGTGGCTTGCCGTCGCCCTGGGCTGACTGCGACAGGCGGTCCCCGGCCGCGACCAGGGGGCGTGCCATGCGGTCGGCGAGGCCCGGCCACACCAGGGCCAGGCCGAACACCGCCACCAGCACCAGTGCTGCCCAGCGGCCATACTGGTTGGCGGCCACCACCCAGCCGCCGCCCACGGCGGCCAGCGTGGCCACGGCCGCGAAGGTCAGCGCCATGCCGGCCAGCAAGGGCAGGCCGCTGCGCACGAACGGCTGGCTGGCACGCGAGAAGACAAACGGCAGCACGGGCAGGATGCAGGGGCTGACGATGGTCAGCACACCGCCCAGGTAGGCCAAAAGGATGAGCAGCATGGCGAAGGTCCTCAGGCAGCGCCAGCCGCGAACGTGAGCGACAGGCCATTCATGCAATAGCGCAGCCCGGTGGGCTGGGGCCCATCGTTGAACACATGGCCCAGGTGGCCGCCGCAGCGGCGGCAGTGCGCCTCGGTGCGCGCCATGCCCAGGGTGCGGTCCGTGCGCGTGGCCACGGCATTGTCCAGCGGCTTCCAGAAGCTGGGCCAGCCGGTGCCGCTGTCGAACTTGGTCTTGGAAGAAAACAGCGGCAGGGCGCAGCCCGCGCAGGCGAAGGTGCCGGCGCGGTGCTCCTGGTTGAGCGGGCTGCTGCCGGGCCGCTCGGTGTTTTCGTGGCGCAGCACGGCGTATTGCGCGGGCGTGAGCTTGGCGCGCCACTGGGCGTCGGTGAGGGTCACCTCGAAAACCTCGCTGGTGGCGGCTGCTGCCGGGGCGCGGCGCGGCGAGAACCAGGCGGCCAGGGCCAATGCGCTGGCGCTGCCGGTGAACAGGAGTTGGCGGCGGGTGGTGGTCATGGGGTCCTCGGTCGGTAGGGGGTTGGCCGGAGCTTAGGCCGGGCTCCATCGCGAAGTCCTCACGCAAACTTCAATAATTCGTGATAACTCGGCAGGCTGCGATTGCGCACAATGCTGGGCATCCCTCGCTTACCTGCCTTCTCATGTCCATACCCCCCTCCAAACGCGTGCTGCTGGTCGAAGACGATGCCCATATCGCCGACCTGCTGACCATGCACCTGCGCGACGAAGGGCTGCAGGTCGTGCATTGCGCGCGGGGCGACGACGGCCTGGAGCAGCTCACGCGCGGCGGCGAATGGGACGCGCTGGTGCTGGACCTGATGCTGCCCGGGGTGGACGGCCTGGAAATCTGCCGCCGCGCCCGCGCCATGCCGCGCTACGTGCCCATCATCATCATCAGCGCGCGGGCCAGCGAGGTGCACCGCATCATGGGCCTGGAGATCGGTGCCGACGACTACCTTCCCAAGCCGTTCTCGGTGCTCGAACTCGTGGCCCGCGTGCGCGCCTTGCTGCGCCGGGCCGAGGCCATGGCCCAGAACGCGCGCCAGCAGGCGGGCAGCCTGTCGGTGGCCGGCCTGGCCATGGACCCGGTGGCGCGCGACGCGCGGCTCGCGGGCCAGCGGCTCGATCTGACGCCGCGCGAGTTCGACCTGCTGTACTTCTTCGCCCGCCAGCCGGGCAAGGTGTTCTCGCGCATGGACCTGCTCAATGCCGTGTGGGGCTACCAGCACGAGGGCTATGAGCACACGGTCAACACCCACATCAACCGCCTGCGAGCCAAGATCGAGGCCGACCCGGCCCAGCCCGCGCGCATCCTCACCGTCTGGGGGCGCGGCTACAAGTTCGCCAGCCCCGAGGGCACGCCATGAGACTCACCCTGACGCAGCGGCTGTCGCTGGTTTTCGCCGGGCTGCTGCTGGTGTGCAGCGGCACCTCGGCCTGGATGCAGGTGCGCTCCAACCGCATGCACGAGCTGGAGGTGGTGCAGGGCCTCTCGCGCGACCTGGCCGAAAGCATTGCCCGCGACGCCCAGCTCACCGATGCGAATGGCCTGATGCCCGGCGCCGTGCGCAAGCTGTTCAGCCAGCTCATGGTGGTCAACCCGAGTGTGGAGGTGTACCTGCTCGAACCCGATGGCCGCATTGCCGGCCACGCCGCACCCGAGGGCCGGCTGCGCCGCGACCGCATCGATCTGGCGCCCGTGCGCCGAATGATCGATGGTGCGCCGCTGCCCATCCTGGCCGACGACCCACGCAGCAACGATGGGCGCAAGGTGTTCAGCGCCGCGCCGCTGCGCGTGCATGGGCGCGACGTGGGCTTCATCTACGTGGTGCTGCTCGGTGAGGCGCACGACCTGGTGGCGGCGCAGGGCTCCACCAACGCGGTGCTCACCACAGCGCTGTGGTCCATCGCCATGGTGGCGCTGCTGTGCCTGGCGGCGGGCCTCGTGGCCTTCACCCTGATCACGCGGCCGCTGCGCCGCCTGACCGAGACCGTGCGCCATTTCGACATGACCGGCGCGCCGCCGCCCCTGCCGGCCCTGGCGCCACCATCACCACCAACGCCGGACAGCCGCGACGAGATCGCCGTGCTCGGCGCCGCCTACCGCCAGATGGTGGCGCGCATCGGCGAGCAATGGCAGGTGCTCAGCCGCCAGGACCAGGAGCGCCGTGAGCTCATCGCCAATGTCTCGCACGACCTGCGCACGCCGCTGTCCTCGCTGCACGGCTACCTGGAGACCCTGCTGCTCAAGGACGCCACGCTGCAGCCCGCCGAGCGCCGGCGCTACCTGGGCATCGCCCTGGACCAGAGCCGCAAGGTGGGCGCGCTGGCGCAAAGCCTGTTCGAGCTGGCGCGGCTCGAATACGGCTTTGTCCAGCCAGAGGCGGAGCCCTTTGCCATGGCCGACCTGGTGCAGGACGTGTTCCAGAAGTTCGAGCTGGCAGCGCAGGAGCGCCAGGTGGCCCTGCAGGCGGACATCGCGCCGCAACTGCCACCGGTGCACGCCGACCTGGGCCTGGTCGAGCGGGTGCTGACGAACCTGCTGGACAACGCCCTGCGCCACACGCTGCCAGGCGGTACCGTGACGGTGGTGCTGGCGCGCGAGGGCGATGCCCTGGCCGTGCAGGTGCAGGACACCGGGCCGGGCATTGCTGCGGAGCTGCGCGAGGGTCTCTTCGAGCGCCCTTTCACCGTCGGCGGATCGCGGCGCGGCGGAGGCCTGGGGCTGCGCATTGCGCACCGCATCCTGGCGCTGCATGGCAGCCGGATCGCATTGGTGGAAATGCAGACGCCCGGGGCGGCATTCCGGTTCACCTTGCCCTGGGCCGCCGGGCCAACCGGCAGGCCCCTGCACATCGAAGAGAGAGATGTGGCCCCTCCAGCGCTGCCGCGCTAAGCGTTTTCACCTAGGGCCGGCCCTGTAGGACAACACCGCTAGCGGTCTGCGCAATGTAATTTTTTGCTACCGCCAACCGCCTGTCGGGTGTAAGAATGGGTCATCCTGACATAACAGGGTTTGGGGGGAGGCCCATTGCTGCTGCGCTCGAGCTTCGAATCGAAGGTTCTGGCGGCGTTCATCGCTGCCGCCGTAGTGGTGGCCGGCGTCACGGTGATGGGCTGGAAGCTGGCCGATGACGCCGAAGAGGCGACCCATTGGGTGGCCCACACGCACCAGGTGCTGGGCAACGTGGCCCATATCCGTGCCAACACCCTGCAGATCGAGCTGAGCACGCAGAGCTTTCGCATCACCGGAGACCCCGCGCACATCGCCGAGCGCGATGCCACGGCCGAGGCCCGCGAGGCCATGCTGTCGCAACTGCGCCAGCTCACCGCAGACAACCCGCTGCAGCAGGAGCGCTGGACCCTTTTGCGCCAGATGGTGGACGAGCGGCTGGCCATCTCCCGCCGGGTGGAAATGCTGCGCAAGACCCAGGGGCCTGAGGCCGCCAATGCCTATGTGGCCACGGCCCCCCTGCAGAAGACGCGCGACCGCATCCACGAGTTGCTGCGCGGCCTGGAGTTCGAAGAGGCCGCGCTGCTGCGTGAGCGCACCGAAGCGCAGCTGCATACCCGGCGCCTGCTGCTGCTGGCCAACGGGGTGGTGGCGCTGTTGCTGGTGGGGCTGCTGGGGGGCGCCTATGCGCTGATCAGGCGCCAGTTGGGCGAAACCCGCCAGACCCAGCGCGCCCTGGAAGACAGCGAGGAAAGCCTGGCCACCACCATGCACTCCATAGGCGATGCCGTGCTGGCCACCGACACCGAAGGCCGCATCACCCGGATGAACCCGGTGGCCGAGCAGTTGACCGGCTGGACTTTCGAGATGGCGCGCGGCCTACCCATCGACGTGGTGTTCCGCATCATCAACGAGATCACCCGCGAGCCTGCGGTGGTGCCCGTGGCCCAGGTGCTGGCCACCGGCGTGGTGCATGAGCTGGCCAACCACACCACGCTGATCGCGCGCGATGGGCGCGAGTGCCCGATCGCGGACAGCGCCGCCCCCATACGCTCCAGCGACGCAGAGGTGGTGGGCGTCGTCCTGGTGTTCCGCGACGAGACCCTGGCGCGCCAGGCCCAGCGCACGATCGTGCAGCACAACGCGCTGCTGGAGCAGCGGGTACAGGAGCGCACCGCGCAGCTGCGTGCCAGTGAAGACCACCTGTTCAGCGTGATCAACAGCGTGCCGGCCGTGCTGGCCTACGTCAATGCCGAGCAGCGCTACGTGTATGTCAACGCGCAACACAAGGCGCTCTATGCCCCGGGTCGCGAGGACGTGCCAGGGCACACGGTGCGCGAGATCCTCGGCGAGGAACGCTATGCCCAGGCCGCCCCGATGATCGAGCGGGTGCTGCAGGGAGAGCGCCAGAGCTACGACTGGCAGCCGTTTCCCGGCATGTGGCAGGCCATCGACTGCATACCCAAGTGCGATGACAGCGGGCAGGTGCTGGGCTACTACGTGCTCGGGTCCGACATCACGGTGCGCAAGCACGCCGAGGAGAAGGTGCTGGCGCTCAACACCGCCCTCGAAGACCATGTGCTGCGGCTGGAGCACACCACCCGGGCCCTGAAGACCCTGAGTGCCGGCAACCGCACCATGCTGCGCGCCGTGGACGAGCAGGGCCTGCTCTCCAGCATGTGCGAGGCCATCGTCACGGCGGGCGGTTACGCCATGGCCATGGTGTGGTGCCACGCCGCCGAGGGCACCGGCGGCCTTCTGGCGCCTGTGGCCGAAAGCACCGCCGCCCTGGCGCAGCCCTGGCTGCGCGCCCTGAATACCCGCTGGGAGGCGGGCGATACCGGCCAGGGCGTGCTGGGTGATGCCGTGCGTTCGGGTCTGGCCAGCGTGGGCCGGGGAGGGGAGCCGCCCGGCCCCGATGGCCCCGCCTGGCTGGCCGGCATGCCGGCGGCGGCCTCGGTACTGGCATGCCCGCTGCGGGTGGACGGCGTGGTGATCGGCGCCCTGGCGATCTACAGCAGCCGCCCGAGGATCTTCGAGCCCGACGAGATCACCTTCCTCGTCGAGTCGGCCGATGACCTGGCCTTTGGCGTGGCAACGCTGCGCCATCGCGGCGAGCAGGCCCGGGTGCAGGAGGCCATGCAGCAGATGCGCCGCTACGACACCCTCACCGGCCTGCCCAACGAGGCGCAGTTCACCGAGACCCTGGTGTCCGCCATCGACGCTGGCCAGCCGTTTGCGGTACTGCAGGCCAATGTGGAGCGGCTCAGCGAAATCAACGATGCCCTGGGTTTCTGCTACGGAGACCAGATCCTCAAGGAAGTCGGGGCCCGCCTCGTCCAGGCCGTTCCCGCTTCTGCCACGGTGGGACGGCTGCGCGGCGACGAGTTTGCCATCCTGCTGCCGCAGTGCGATGCGCAGGCCGCGGTGGCCATGGTACGAACCGTTGACGGCGTGCTGGCCCAGCCGTTTCCGATTGCCGACATCTCGATGGAAGTCTCCGTGACGGCCGGGGTGGCCCTGTTCCCCGCGCACGGAGAAACCCCGCACGACCTGTACCGCCACATGGACACGGCGGTGCACCAGGCCAAGAAGGCCGGGCTCGGGCATGTGGTGTTCGACCCGGCGCAGAGCCACCACCGCAACCAGGCGCACCACCTGCAAATGGCCGGTGAGCTCAGGCGTGCCATCGAGAACGGTGACCTGTCGCTGTACCTGCAGCCCAAGATCGACATGGCCGCAGGCCGGGTGTGCGGGGCCGAGGGCTTGGTGCGCTGGCGGCATGCAGAGCGCGGCCTGCTGATGCCGGGCGACTTCATCGGCCTGGCCGAACACACGGGGCTGATCAAACCGCTGACCGAGTGGGTGATCGAGGCCGCCTTGCGGCTCAACCACGGCTGGGCTGCCAGCGGGGCCGTGCTGCCCATCGCCGTGAACCTGTCCGCGCGCAACCTGCGTGACGACTCCCTGCTGCAGACCATCCGCCAGCTGCAGACCGCCTGGCCCCTGGCGCCGGGGCTGCTGGAGCTGGAGATCACCGAAACCACCGTCATGGAAGACCCCGAGCGTGCCCTGCGCGTGCTGCAGGCCCTGCGCGACCTGGGCATTGCGCTGTACATCGACGACTTCGGTACTGGCTACTCGTCGCTCAGCTACCTGCAGCAGTTGCCCGTGGAGTTCATCAAGATCGACCAGTCCTTCGTGTACAACATGTCGGTGAGCAAGGCATCGGCCGTGATCGTGCGTTCCACCATCGATCTGGCCCACGACCTGGGCCGCAAGGTGGTGGCCGAAGGCATCGAAACCCAGGCGCACTGGGATCAGCTGGCCGCCCTGGGCTGCGACATCGGACAGGGCTATTTTCTAGCACGGCCCATGCCGGCGCAGGACCTGCCGGGCTGGGTTGCGGGCTTTATTGCGCCCGTGGCCCGTACCCAGCCAGAGACCATGTTCGTGATTTGATTCGTGAGCGCTGTAGCCCGTGTCCTACACCGTGTTGCGGCGCACAAGAAGCGCCCGTAGCTCCCTCCAAAAATAGCATGTAGCCATGGTCATGCAGGGCAGGGCCCTGGTGTACCGAATATGTGCCAATGGCGGGTCTGCGAATCTTCTTGCAGTGCGCGCCCACCCATTCTGGAGGGCCCCGCCATGACATCCCAACCATCGGAGTTTCCGCTCGGTCTGGAAGCCGCCCACAGCGCGCTGGCCATGCGGCGGCGCGAGGCCCAGGAAACCGTCATGCCATTCACGCGGGGACTGCGCGGGCACGCCAGCACCCATGAGCAGATCACCCGCGAAGAACTGGTGCGCAGGCTGGCCGACATCAAGGGCTGTGCCTACAGCACCGACGAGCTGCCACAGCCCATCTGGCAGGGCCGCACCTACTTGGTGCCCAGCGACACGCTGGTGGGCATGGCCACCGCACACGCACTCGGCGTGCATGGGCAGGACGACCTGTTCGGCGGTGTCGTGCCGCAGGCCTTCATTGCCACCAAGGCCATCACCCATCCCCTGGTGTCGTTCGAGGCCGCCGCGCCGGAAGGCTGGAACCCCGAGTTCTCCCGGCTCATCAAGCGCTCGGTGCTGCCCGGCTACACCGCGTTCTCTCGTGCGGATGCGCTGCGCGCTGGCGAGGCGCTGTTCGCGCTTGGACCGCTGCGCGTCAAGCCGGTGGGTGAGACGGGTGGGCGGGGGCAGACCGTCGTCACCACCATGGAGGCCTTGGCCAACAGCCTGAACAGTTTGGGGGACAGCCTGCTGGAGAGGGACGGCGTGGTGCTGGAGCACAACCTGACCGAGGTGGAAACGCTGAGCATCGGTCAGGTGCGCGTGGCTGGGCTGCAGGCTTCGTACTACGGCTCGCAACGCCTCACGCCTGACAACAGCGGGGCCCTGGTCTATGGCGGCTCGGACCTCACCGTGGTGCGGGGTGATTTCAATGCGCTGCTGGCCAGCACACCCTCGGGCCCGCTGCACGACGCGGTGACCCAGGCACTGGCCTATGACGAAGCGGTGCGCACCTGCTACCCGGGATTTTTCGCATCGCGCATCAACTACGACGTAGCCCAGGGCCTGAATGCGGCGGGCCAATGGTGCTCTGGGGTGCTGGAGCAGTCCTGGCGCGTGGGCGGGGCCAGCGGTGCCGAGGTGGCGGCGCTGGAGGCTTTCCACCAGGATCCGGGCCTGCGCAGGGTGCGGGCCAGTTGTGTCGAGAAGTTCGGTGCGCCCCAGCCCATTCCGGTCGGGGCCACGCTGTACTACCAGGGGGTCGACCCCGAGGCCGGGCCCCTGACCAAATACACCACGCTGGAGATCCATGACCACACGGCATAAGACGATCCACATCCCCGTGGGCGGCCGCAGCATAGAGGGCACCCTGGTGGCGCCCGATGTGCTGGTGCCCGGCGTGATGCTGGTGCACGGCTGGGACGGCAGCCAGACGCAGTACATCGAGCGGGCGCACCAGATTGCAGCCCTGGGCTGCATCTGCCTGACCTTCGATTTGCGCGGCCATGCCAACGACCGGGCCGAGCGCGAAACCGTGACCCGCGAGGACAGCCTGAACGACATGCTCGCGGCCTACGACCTGCTGGTGGGGCATCCGGCGGTGGACCCGACCTCGGTGCTGGTGGTGGGCACCAGCTACGGCGCCTATCTGGCCGCCGTGCTCAGCGCCCTGCGCCCGGTGCGCTGGATGGCGCTTCGGGCGCCGGCGCTGTACAAGGACGAGGACTGGATGGTCTCCAAGATCAAGCTCAACCGTGCGGAGGTGGCCGCCTACCGCAGCCGTGCCATCGCACCGCAGAGCAACCGGGCCCTGGCAGCCAGCGCGCAGTTCAAGGGGGATGTGTTGCTGGTCGAATCGGAGAACGACGATGTCGTGCCCCACCCGGTGCTGGAGAACTACCGGGCGGCCTTCCTGCAGACCCGCTCCATGACCTACCGGGTGATCGGTGGTGCAGACCACGCGCTGACCCGCCCCGAATGGAAAGAGGACTACACCGGCATGCTGGTGCACTGGGTGCAGGAAATGCTCAACGGCGCCCGTAAAAAGGCCAGGCCCGTTACCGCCTCGCCACGCCAAGGAGACTTGCCGCCATGACCTGCTCCCTGTCGCTGGCCGCACGTGAATAGCTTCCCGCGTTTGCCGATTATTGGAATGTTCTCGCAACGCGCTGCCGAATGTATTTGCGAAATACGGTCATTGCAGAGGGAGGATGGCCCGCCGCCCCGTGGTTGTCCTACAGCCATGAATGGGCGCCAGGTCCACCATGGATTCATCGATCACCCGCCGGTACGCTACATGGCCTCTTTGGCCATCGCATCTTCCCGAAGCTCCAGGACCTTGCGAGTACCAATGGATCCACAGGATCCAGGGTGAATGTTCTGGTACGCAGAATATCCGGAGCCCACTGGTGTGAGGTGCCTTTATGTCCCGTTCCAACCCCATCGTCCCCGCCCATATCGATACCTCGGTGCTCGGCGAAGAAGACCCCGGCGCATCGCTGGAGATATTCCGCCACGAAGCGCTCAAGAACCGGGCCAGGAAGAACCAGCCCGCCCAGCCCGAAGCGAAAGCGCAAACGGGCCAGGAAGGCAAGCCCTACCTGACGATCAATTGCTCCAACAACGGCCGGTGTTTCACGATCCAGGTGCAATGGCAGCCATCGCAGCAACGTGAATTCACCGATCTTCTGGGTTTGGTGATCGCCGAGCATGCAGTGATCTCGGACGTGGCCTGGACCCACCACATGCAGACGGGAGAGGACCCAGTACAGCTTGAAATGGGCGCCACTGCCGATGGAAGGGCTGCCGTGCAGGTCAAGACACTTGGTCTGCCAGGCGCGCCGCTACCCAAACGCAAGGTGCTGCACGAGCCCTTTGTAGCCGCCAACGATCACCTGCCCATGGCCTGCCATTCCAAAGCGGGGCGTTGATAGTCGGGGTTCGTTACGACAAAGGCAGGCCTCACCGCGCCGCGGTTCCGGACGCCCACAGCGGTACTCCGCTTCCATCGTAGACAACCAGGTTGTTGTCATTTTGTACGGCCAGATGGGGCGTGCCGTACTGTCTCAGGTAGCTTTTGCTGTCGATTCCATAGGGAGGCAAGGAATCCCAGAACGTTCGGTCGCGCTTCTTCGCGTCAGCAGCCGAGTTCCACAGGGCATTTTCTACCATGTTATAAACCACGAGGTTGCCATCGCCCTGGAAAACCGCGCATCGGGTCTCCTGGCGGTAGGTGCCCGCATTCCAGAGAGCTACCTGCGCATCTCTTCTCACCCGCTTGTACAGCACCAGGTTGCCGTCGCTCTGGTGAACCAGATACACCGACTTGTCTGGCGAGTAATAGCGTTTGTTTTCTATCAGCCTGGTGTTGGCCGGAATGATGCCTGGGGTGGCCTGCGGCCCTTTGGCGGGACGAGGGCACACTGCCTTGGCATTGGCGTTGGCTGTACCCGCCAGAATGCACAAGGCCACAAGACACTGGCCGGGTAGTTTGAGCGAAAAAGCTTTCAGCATTGCGCGTCCTTTTTTCCACGCCTGAAAAGAAAGCGCCCAGGCTGCGCAGGGGCAATTTACTGGAAAAGGTGGGCGCGCACCCGTTTTGATTGGGAACATGCTTGCAGCATTGATTGAAACCGTGAAATCCAGCACAGGGTGCGGGCGGTCAGGCCAGCGTGGCGGGTTTCAGCGCCGCGTCGGCCTCGCTGCGCAGCCATCGCACGAAGTCCTGCGCATCGGGGTTGGCGCCGCCGCGAACACCCGACACCATGTAGTAGCCGCGCTGCGACGAGGCACAACTGCCGAACGGCGTCACCAGTCGGCCGCTTTCCACCAGCTCGGCCAACAGCGGCAGCCGGCCGATCACCACGCCTTGCCCCTGCATCGCCGCCGCCACCGCATCGGCGTACTGGGTGAAGCGCACGGTGTTTTTCATGCGCACTTCTGACACCCCCATCAGCCGCGCCCAGGGGTCCCATTCCACCGTGAGCGGCATGCCAGGGTGCTGGTCCACGGCGAGCAGGGTGTGGCGCACCAGGTCGGCGGGCTGCTGCAAGGGGTTGGCTGCGTTGGCGGCCAGGGCAGGAGAGCACATGGGGACCACCCATTCCTCAAACAAGGGAGTGCCCAGCCCATCCTCGGTCGGGCAAAAGCGCACCGCCAGGTCCAGCTGGCTGCGGTCCAGGTCCAAAAGCTCCAGGGTGGCCGAGATGCGCACGTCCACATCCGGGTGCTGCGCGGTGAAGTGCGCCAGCCGGGGGATGAGCCACAGCGATGCGAAGCCCGGGGTGCAGGTCATTGCCACCTGGCGCAGGGCCGGGGCGGCGCGCACCCGAGCGGTGGCATCGCGCAGCCGCTCCAGCGCATCCACTGCCGCCCGGTGCATGACGGCCCCCGCCTCGGTGAGCACCAGGGACCGGTGCCGGCGCTCGAACAGGGCCACACCGAGCCAGGCTTCCATCTGCTGGATCTGGCGGCTGACCGCAGACTGGGTGAGGTAGAGCTCCTGCGCCGCTTGCGTAAAGCTCAGGTGCCGCGCCGAGGCCTCGAAGCTGCGCAGCAGGTCCAGCGGCGGCAGCTCTTCCCGACCGATGGCCGAGGAAGACGTTTTCACATTCTGGATTGGCATGCGAAGGATTCCAAATGACCGTTTGAGTACAGAGAGTCGTCTCACTATATTCATTCCATCAGCGAATGGATAGGAGCATTTACCATGATCATCGAACTTACCCACCGCGGCTTGCACCATGTGCCCGACGCCGCGGGCCAGAGCATGCATTGCCAGAGCGGCACGGTCTGGATCACCCTGGACCACGACACGCGCGACGTCGTGCTGGAGGCAGGAGAGAGTTTTTCCACCCCCGAGCACAAGAGGGCGCTGGTGTATGCCCTAGCACCAGCGCGCCTGCTCATCGAGCCGCCAGCGGGTGATAGACCCGCCGTGCGCCTCCTGCAGCGCCGTCCGGAGCCGTTCCAGCCAGCGTCACCCCTGGCGGCGGGCGCTTGAGGCTCAGCGCCGGCTGTCGATGCTCACCACGTTCTGCATCTGGGCGGCGGGTGGTGACACCGTCTGTCCAAGCAGTTGCGCATACAGCTGCACGTACTGCCGGGCCGCAGCTTCCCAGCCGAAGGGCTGGGACATTCCCCGGCGCTGCAGGCCGCGCCAGAGCGCGGGCTGCGCCCAGGCCTGCAGCACGCGGCCCAGTGCACGGTCGAATTCTGCCTGCGTGGGAGCGGCCATCATGAAGCCGGTCCCCTCGTCCAGGCCAGGGCCGGCATCGCTCACCGTATCGGCTAGGCCACCGGTGGCCGTGACGACTGGCGGCGTGCCATAGGCCTGGCTGTACATCTGGTTCAGGCCGCAGGGCTCGAAGCGCGAGGGCATGAGAAAGCAATCGGCACCGGCCTCGATCTGGTGCGCCAGCGCCTCGTCGAAGCCCAGCGTGGCGTGGACCTGCCCCGGATGCGCTTTGGCGAGCGCCCGCAGACCAGCCTCCAGCGGCTCCTCGCCCCGGCCCAGCACCACCATTTGGGCCCCGCTCGCAAGCAGGGCAGGGGCCCCCGCCAGCACAAGGTCCACCCCCTTTTGGGAGGTGAGCCGCCCCACCAGGCCCAGCAGCGGACCTGGCGACTCGGCCAGGCCGCAGCGCTTGCGCAAGGCGGCTTTGTTCACCGCCTTGGCCTCCAGGTTTTTCACCCCGTAGTTGGCTGCGATCAACGGATCGATCTCCGGGTTCCATACCGTTATATCGATGCCGTTGAGCAGCCCATGCAGCCGGCCGGCCTGGGCGCGCAGCACACCGTCGAGCCCGAAGCCCAGGGCCGGTTTCTGTATTTCTCGCGCATAGGTCGGACTCACCGTGGCGATGGCGTCAGCGAACTGCAGGGCGGCCTTGAGCATGGACAACTGACCCCAGAACTCCACGCCCTCCATGCCCCGGTACATCGGTGCGATGTCCAGCACCTCGCAGGCATCCATGGGGAACACGCCCTGGAATGCCAGGTTGTGGATGGTGATCAGGCTTTGGGCCACGCCCTGCTGACCGGCGGCCCGCGCCTGGTGCAGGTACAAAGGGGCCAGCCCGCAGGGCCAGTCGTTGGCGTGAACGATGTCGGCGCGCCAGTCGCAGGGGCTGTGCTCCGTGCCGATCAATGCCGCAACGCGGCTGAGCAGGCCAAAGCGCAGGGCCTGCTCGTGCATGGGCGTGTGGGCCGGATCGCCGTACGGCGTGCCGGCACTCGCATACAGGGCCGGGCACGACAACAGCAAAAAGGGCATGCCGTCTGGCGACATCACCTGCAGCAGCTGCGCGGCCGGCCAGGGGCCGTAGGCAGGCACGGGCACGATGGCGTCGAGCGTGCCGTCGATGGCCATGCCGCCATACGCCGGCATGAGGATGACCACCTCGTGCCCCAGCGCCTTGAGAGCACGGGGCAGGGCGGCACTGACATCACCGAGCCCACCGGTCTTGACCAGCGGGGCGCATTCGGGCGTGGCGAACAGGATCTTCATAAAGGGGTATCTTGCGCCACCAGAATGGCAAAGGGCAGGCGGGCGCTGGAAGGGCCGACATCGCCCAGCACATCGTTCAGGGAATGCTCTGCTGCATTGGCCAGCGTGTTGCCGGTCATCCAGTCGCGCCAGCGGCCTGGGCGCGCCAGGGCCGGGTGGGCCGAGGCCAGGGCCACACGGGTGTCACCCCATCCGTTCTTGCCAAGGCCCAGCAGCAGGCGGGCGCAGACCACCACCACGGCCTGGTCCCCGCCAATGCGGGCAAAGGCCAGTGCGTGGGCCTGAGACGCGCCCTCCACGGCCAGCGGCAGGTACAGTGAATCGCGGAACAGCGCAGGCATCTCCCGGCGCAGTTGCAGCAGGCGCCAGGTGACCAGTTGCTTGGCGCCGGGGGGCATGGCAGGGCCGTCGCCCAACAGCGCATGCCAGTCGGCAGGGCTCGGAAATTGTGCATTGCCCTGGTACAGCGCGCGCAGCGGCTGCAGCGAAGCGGCCAGCTCCGCCAGGTCAACGGGGCGGCGGTTGTCCGGGTCCACCAGCGAGAAGTTCCAGACCTCGCAGCCTTGGTAGATGTCCGGCACGCCCGGCGCCGTGAGCTTGAGCGCCAGCTGGCCCAGGCTGTTGCGAAAGCCATGGGGGGCGATGCGTTGCACGAAGTCCTCGAGCACGGCGACGAAACGTTCCGTGGACAGGGCCTTTTCGATGTAATCGCGCACGGCCGCCTCGTAGGCCTCGTTGGGGAACAGCCAGTTGCTCATGAGTTTGGCCTCGCGCATGGCCTTTTCCTTGTAGCGCTGGATGCGCTGCACCAGCTCCTGGCGCTCATGGGCGTCCGTGGCGCGGGCTGGCCAGATGCCCACCATGGCCTGGTACAAGCCCCACAGGTCGTGGGGCAGCGGCGATGCCTGCCCGTCGATTTCGACCTCGAAGCGCTGGCCGACCGCCTGCAGCGCCTGCACCGTGTCCTGCCAGGCATCAGGCATTTCAGACAGCACATTGAGCCGTGCGCGCACGTCTTCCGAACGCTTGCTGTCGTGCGTGGAGGTGGCCAGCAGTTCGTGCGGCAGATGCCGCGAGCGCTGCAGGTTGCCCTGGTGGAAAGCCGCCACCGAGACGCCAAAGCGCCGCGGCTCCGCCCCCACGTCGTTGAGCGAGACCAGCCGCACATAGCGGTAGAACAGCGTGTCCTCGACCGACTTGGCCATCACCGGTGCCGTGAACTGCTGCCATCGGCGGGTGAAGCGCGCGCGCAGAGTGGGCTCGGCCCCGGGCTCGCCCTGCAGCACTGCCTGCAGATAGGCCAACACGCCGCCTTCGGCAGACCCCAGGCGCCGGCGCGCGGCGCTGATGGCCCAGGCGATGTGCTGCCGGTCTGCCTCGCTGGGCGGCGCGCCGCCGGGTACCACGTAGGTGCGGTACACGGGGAACTGGGCTGCCACCTCCACCAGGGCCACGCGCAACTGGTTGCGCGTGAAGTCGCACACCGCGCGATCGGCCCGCGTGATCTTGCTCAGCGTGGCCACTAGCCAGGCCATGTCGCTGAACAGCGCCGTCTCGATGATCAGGCGCTTGCACTCGTAGGTGGCTTCCTCGAAGGGCTGGATGTCTCCGGTGAATTCGCCATAGATGGCGTCGAAGCGCTCCTGCGCGTCGGCTGCAATGAACAGGCCGTTGACCAGGGTGCTGAAGCGGTAGCCGGTGCCGCCATGCACCAGCCAGTCGGCAGGCAGCGGTTCGTGGTCGGCCATGATCTTCTCGACCACCAGGTACAGCGCCTGCTGCGGCTGCCCTCGGGCCTGGCGCTGCGCGGCGTGGCGCTGCTGCAGCCGCTCGAAGTACCGGGCCGGGTCGGCCAGGCCGTCCGGGTGGTCGATGCGCAGGCCCGTGACCTTGCCCTCGGCCAGCCAGCGCAGGGGCAGGGCGTGCACGGCCTCGAAGACCTCGGGCTCTTCCATGCGGATGGCGGCCAGGGCGTTGATGTCGAAGAAGCGCCGGTAGTTGATGTCGTCGCCCGCCACGCGCCAGTCGGCCAGCCGGTAGGCCTGGGCCTGAAGCACCGTGTCGAGCAGGTCGAAGCTCGCGGCATCTCCCCTTTGCCCGTTGGCCCGAACAATGCAGGCCTGCACCCAGTCCGATACCCAGTGGTAGGCCTGTGCCATCTCTGCCAGCCGGCGCTGGTACAGGGGAGCATCGCGCAGACGCGCCGCGCGCTGCTGCGGATCGTCGCTGCCCTGGGGCGGCACCTGGCCCAGCGCATCCACGAGCGAGGCCATTTCGGCCAGTTCCCCAGCCGGTGCGGCCGCCGGCATGGACACGGCCGTCAGCACGAGGGCGTAGCTGCGTGGATCGAGCGGAAACGCATGGTCCCAGTAGCCCACCTGCAAGCGGCCCTGAGCGGCATCGAAGCGCAGCTGCAGCTCGCCTGCCTCCAGCAGCTTGCCGTAGTGGTCGCCCAGCACCGGCAGCAGCACGCGCCGGCCGGTCTGGGGGTTGGCCGGCTGCCACTCGATGTCGAAGGTGGCCGCGTGCGGCGAGGCTTCACCATGCTCCAGCATGTCCTGCCACCAGCGGTTGGCCGGGTCCTCCACGCCCATGTGGTTGGGCACGATGTCCAGCACGTGGCCCATGCCGCGTTCGGTCAGCGCCTGGCACAGTGCGGCGTGCTCGGCCTCGGTGCCGATCTCGGGGTTGAGCACCGTCGGGTCCACCACGTCGTAGCCATGCATGCTGCCCGCAGCGGCCTTGAGGTAGGGCGAGGTGTACAGGTGGCTCACTCCCAGCGCGTGCAGGTAGGGCACGATGGCCGTGGCCTGCGCGAAGGTGAACCTGCGGTTGAGCTGCATCCGGTAGGTGGCGCCGGGCACATCGGCCGATGCCAGCGGGGGCAGTTCGGCCGTAGGTTCGACCAGGGCAGCGCGGCGGGCACTGCCCACCGTCTGGCTGATGGCTTCGAAATACGGATCGCCGCTCAACTGCTCCAGCGGCACCGGCATGCGGTGGCGCCAATTGGGGTAGCGGTCTTCGGTGGTGCCCGGCACGTTGAGCTGTTCGCGCTGGCCTGTCAGGTCCTCGAGCTGTACGCCCAGCAGCTGGCATGGCGTGCGCGCCAGGAAAGCATGCACGGCGGCGGCCAGCGCTGGCGTCATCTCGGGGGTGGATTGGGCGTCGAGGGTGGTGCCCTGTGGCAGCAGTTGCTGGGCGTCGAGGGCGGCGAGCAGGTGGGTGCGGTCCTGGGCGCGTGCCAACTGGGCGCGCAACTGGGCATCGCTGTCCCCAAGCCAGCCCAGCGAGTGCTGGATGGCGATGTCGTCCCCACCCCAGAAGCCCTTGAGCGTGGGCAGGTCGTGGGTGCTGACCACGGCCAGCGCCTGTGGCTGCCAGTCGGCCGGCGGGCGAAAGGCGCCGTCTTCCTGGCGTTCGAAGATCAGCGGGCGGTACGACAGCAGCGCATGCTCGGCCATGGCCTCGCGCATGCGCGGCGCCACATTGCCCAGATCTTCCCCGATCACCATGCACTGGTGGCGGTGGCTCTCGATGGCCATCACCGCAACCAGCGCCTCCAGCGGGTAGCGCACATAGGTGCCGCCCTCGGGGCTGTTCCAGTACAGCCGCATGAGCGCCATGGCATGGTCCATGCGCAGCGCGCCGGCGTGGCGCATCACGCTGGCCAGCAGTTGCCGAAACGGCAGGAAGCGCGCATCGCTGAGTGCCACGGGATTGACGGGAGGCAGGCCCCAATCCTGGCCCTGAGTGCTGAGGGGGTCGGGCGGGGCGCCCACGTTCATGCCCCGGGCATAGAGGCCGGGGGACATCCAGGTTTCGGAGCCGCCGTCACTGGCGCCCACGGCCAGGTCGCAGTACAGGCCCAGCGGCATGCACGCGCGCGCCTGCTCGAACGCCTGGCCCAGCTGGACGTAGGCCAGCCACTGCAGCCAGTACCTATACGCCACCGCATCGGCATGTTCGCGTGCGAAGACCAGTGCCGCAGCGCCTTGCGGGTCTTGCAGATCCTGCGGCCAGGCGGGCCAGCCCCAGACCTGCGGATCCCGCGCACCCAGGGTCAGCTGGATGGCCTCGTAGCGCGCATGCAGGCCCAGTGTCGCCTGGTGCTGCGCCATGAATGCATCAAACTCCTGGCCTCTTGCTGTGGCGGCCTCCCAGTGGGTGGAGCGAAACTCCTGCCACAGCAAGGCCAGAACGGGTTCCTTGAGCGCCGCCACCTCGGCGTAGCGCACGGTCGGGCTGGCACGCACCTCGCGCAAGCGTTGCTGAAAGCCGTTGTCCGCGACCAGGGCCTGCGCTTCGGTGCTGCAGGCAAATTCGGGCACGGCGGCCACATCGATGTGCAGCACATTCAGCGCCAGCCGGCTGCTGGGGCTGTAGGGGCTGGCCTGCTCGGGGTGTTCCGTGCGCAAGGCGTGCAGCGGGCTCACGCCGACGAACGCGGCACCCCGCGAAGCCGCCAACCGGACCAGGGTGGCCAGGTCCGTGAAGTCGCCGATGCCCCAGTTGCGCTCCGAACGCAGCGCGTACATCTGCGCAGTGATGCCCCACCAGCGCTCGCCAGCCTGCAGACCTTCGGGGAGCCAGCAGCGCCGGGGCGCCACGATGAGCAGTCGCTCGGCACCGGGCGAGTGCAGGAGGTAGTAGCCGGAACCCAGGGTAGCGGGCAGGTGGGCGACGCTGCCAGTCCCCTCCAGCAGTGCCGCTGCGCCGGGTTCCTCGGGCAGCAGTTGCCATGCGCCATGCGCATCCAGCGGCACCTGCGCGGCATGGCCCTGTTCCACCACGATGGGTTGCGGCGCATTGCCATCGGCATGCGCGCCCATGGCGGCCAGGGCCCTGGCCAGGACTTCGGGGCTCACGGTCAGGGTTTCGCCCCAGAAGCTTGCGTATTCGGTAGCGATGCCGGCGCGCTCGGCGCGCTGGTGCAGGTCTGAACCGAGCGCATCATGAACAGCTGGCTCCTGGCTCATGCCAAACCTTCGGTGCAGGTCCACCGGGCCGACCATGGGGCCCACAGCCGCTCGTCACCTGTCCAGTGGTGGCTGAATACCTCAACGGCAGCGATGTCCGCCGCAGTTGCGGACGGTGTGGCGTCCACCGTGTCTGGTCCCAGGTTCATTTCCATCCTCAGTATTGCTCCGTCCTGGTAGTGCCAAGCCACGCGCAAGCCGCTCTCTCCCACGAACTCCGCCGTATGTCCCTGTGTGCACAATTGCTGCGCACGGGGCTGCAGCCAGATGCGCCGTGTCTCAAGAGATCGCTGTACCAGGACCCGGCGCGCCTGCCCGGTTGCGGTGTCCGATTCGTCCCACTGCAGCCGGCTGGCCTGCAGGGTAGCCACGTCGCAGGGGTCCGGCAGCACCGCGTCGCCGGTCACTGCATGGCCGAACTCGCGTGCGCGCCCCTCGCGCACCGCATCGCGCAGCCCGCCGTCCCAGTTCGCAAAGTACAGGAACGGCGTGGAGGCTGCAAACTCATCGCCCATGAACACCATGGGCGTGGCCGGGGTCAGCAGGGCCAGCAGCAGCGCCAGCTCCGCACCCTCGGCGCTTGCCAGTTGTCCCAGTCGTTCGCCAAAGGCGCGGTTGCCTATCTGGTCGTGGTTGCCGATGAAGTTGACCATACACGTCAGCGGCACCGGATCGCCGCCGGCCACGTTGGCCGCCTCGGGAAAGGCGAAGCCATGGGTCAGCACCCGCGCCAGCAAGGCCAGCGGGTGGCGCGCGAACTTGGCATAGTAGCCCTGGGATTCTTCCGTTAGAGCCACATGCACTGCATGGTGAAAATCGTCGTTCCACTGGGCATCGTACAGGCCGGGCTCGGTTGAGGAGGACAGGCGCGCGGGCTGGTTCTTCTCGTTCTCCAGCACCAGGTGCACCAAGCGTCCGCTGGCCGTGGCCAGCTCGCGCACGCGTGCGCTCAATTCCTGCAGGATGTCGGGCCGGCTGTCGTCGGCGATGGCGTGTACCGCGTCCAGGCGCAAGCCGTCCATGCCGAACTCCTCGATCCAGTACAGCGCGTTGTGCACGAAGAAGTCGCGCACCACGGCGCTGCCCTCCTGATCGAAGTTGATGGCAGCGCCCCAGGGGCTGGCATGGCTGTTTGAAAAGAACTGGGGCGCGTAGGCATGCAGGTAGTTGCCGTCAGGCCCGAAGTGGTTATAGACCACGTCGAGGAAGACGCACATTCCCAGCGCATGCGCCTCGCCGACCAGGCGCTTGAGGTCTTGCGGGCTGCCATAGGCCGCATGCGGCGCGAAGGGCAGCACGCCGTCATAGCCCCAGCCCCATTGCCCGCCAAAGCCGGCCAGCGGCATCAGTTCGAGCGCCGTGAAACCCAGGGCCGCCAGCTCCGGCAGCTTGCGGATGGCGCCTTCATAGGTACCCAGCGGGCTGAAGCTGCCCACATGCAGCTCGTAGAAGACCAGTTCGTTCCAGGGTCGGCCGGCCCAGTCCGTCTTCCATTCATGGCTGGCGGGATCGGTGACGACACTGGGCTCGTGCGGCCCCCAGGGATTGCTGCGCGAGGCCGGGTCGGGCACGGTGAGCTTGCCGTCGATGAGCCAGCGGTACGGGGTGCCCGCACCGGCATCGGCCGCGTTCGCCTGCCACCAACCGCCATCGGCCCGGGTAGCGGGGAGGGTACGGGCCGCAGTGTGGGGTGTTGGGCGGTACCACAGGGCTGCCTCCTGCGCCGCGGGCGCCCACAGCGAGAACCGCGCGCCGCCACCGGCCAGCAGCCGGGCGCCGAAGGGCATGGTGTGCGTGCGCCTCATGCGGTGGCAGGGTTGCTTGCTGCGAAGGGTGCCGTCAGTACCGCCATCGAACGCGCGAGGAGGGTGTGCTGCCCGCCGGCTGCCACCGTGGGCGCACCGGCTTCTTCGCCAATGGCCACCACACGGGCATCTCGGGTGTCCAGGCGCAGCGTCCAGCTGCGGCCCGAGCCGTCCGCAGGCAGGGTGAAGATGGCATCGGCGTCGCTGGCGTTGAACAGCAGCATCACGGACAGCTCCTCCTCGGCCACGCTTTCCATGACCGCGCCCACGCAGCGCACGGCAGGGTCGTCCCATTCCTCCGCGGTCATGTCCATTCCCCACACGCTGTGCCACCTCACGGTGACTAGCTGCGGCAGGCCCGCCTCGTCCACGGGCCAGGTGTGGGGCCGGACCACGGGCAGCGCCCGGCGCAAGGCCGCCAGCGCCTGGGTGAAGGACTGCAGTTCGCCGTGCCGGCCCGCGCGTTCCCAGTCGTACCAAGACAGGGAGCTGTCCTGGCAGTAGCCATTGTTGTTTCCTTGCTGCGTGCGCCCCAGTTCATCGCCACCCAGCAGCAGCGGCGTGCCATGGGACATGAACAGGGTGGCCAGGAAGTTGCGCACCTGCCGCGCGCGCAGGGCGAGCACCTCGCTATCCTCGGTCTCGCCTTCGGCCCCGCAGTTCCAGCTGCGGTTGTGCGATTCGCCGTCCTGGCCGCCCTCGCCGTTGGCCTCGTTGTGCTTTTCGTTGTAGCTCACCAGGTCGGCCAGGGTGAAGCCGTCGTGCACGGTGACCATGTTCACGCTGGCCGTGGGCCGGCGCCGGCGTGGCTGGTACATGTCGGCCGAGCCGCACAGGCAGGCCGCAAAGGCTGGCAGGCTGCCGTCCGCGTTGATCCAGTAATCGCGCACGGCATCGCGGTAGCGGCCGTTCCACTCCATCCAGCCGACCGGAAAGCCGCCCAGCTGGTAGCCATAGGGCCCCAGATCCCAGGGCTCGGCGATCAGCTTGGTGCGTGAGAGCACCGGGTCCTGCGCCATCGCTGCGAAGAACGGTGCGCGCAGGGTGTAGGCACCGGCCGCGTCGCGCCCCAGGGCCGATGCCAGGTCGAAACGAAAGCCGTCCACATGCATCTCCTGCACCCAGTAGCGCAGGCTGTCCATCACCAGTTGCAGGGCGGGCGGGCTGCTGGTGTCCACCGTGTTGCCGGTGCCGGTGTAGTCCATGCACATGCGCCGGTCTTCCGTCAGGCGGTAGTAGGCGGCGTGGTCGATGCCCTTGAGGCTGAGCGTGGGCCCCAGATGGTTGCCTTCACCAGTGTGGTTGTAGACCACGTCCAGGATCACCTCCAGGCCTGCCGCATGCAGCGCCTTGACCATGGCCTTGAATTCATCGACCCCGCCGTCGGCACCGGCGCGCGCTGCATAGCGCGGCTCGGGTGCGAAGAAGGCCACCGTGTTGTAGCCCCAGTAGTTGGCCAGTTGCATCTCGACCAGCCGGTGGTCGTCGATGAAGGCCTGCACGGGCAGCAGCTCGATGCTGGTCACGCCCAGTTGCTTGAAGTGTGCGATGGCAGCCGGCGATGCCAGGCCCGCATAGGTGCCCCGCAGGTTCTCCGGGACGCCCGGATGGGTCTGGGTGAAACCCTTGGCATGCACTTCGTAGAAAACCGTGTCGCGCGCCGGCACGCGTGGCGGCCGGTCTTCGCCCCAGTCGAAGCGCGAGCGCACGACACGGGATTTGGCGGCCGTGCGGCCATTGTCCCGGGTGCTGGGCACCAGGTCTTCATCGGCCTGCGCGAGTTCGTAGCCGAACTGGTCGGCAGCGCCTCGCACGGGCCTGTCCAGCGCTTTGGCGAACGGGTCCATCAGCAGCTTGGCGCTGTTGCACCGCTGCCCGGCATCGGGTTCATAGGGGCCGTGCACGCGCAGGCCGTACTTCTGGCCGGCCTTGAGGCCCGCGACATGCCCATGCCACACATCGTCGGTCAAGCAGGGCAGGGCGATGCGCTCCATCTCCCTGTCATTCTCGGAGAAGAGGCAGACTTCCACGCGCGTAGCCACCGAGGAATACACAGCGAAGTTCACGCCCATCCGGTCCACGGTCGCCCCCAGGGGCCAGGGGCGGCCGGGGTCGACTTGCCTTGTGGGACGCGCTCGCTTGGGCTGGGTGGTAGGCAAGGGGCCCGTAGCATGTACCTCGGGCTTCATGCAGCAGCTTTGTAGTCGCTGCCCAGGGATGCTGGCACGGGTTGGCGCACCCGGTCCACCTTGAGCGTGTTGCTCACGATGCTGCTGCGCACCGGAAAGAACTGCCGCGGCACGACCACAATGCCGCTTTCCGTCACATGGAAGCGCCGACGGTCCTCTTCTTGATCGAAGCCGATGCGTTCGCCGGGCGGAATGTCATTGTCCTGGTCGATGATCGCGCGGCGCACATGGGCACCCCGGCCGATGCGCGAGCGCTCCATGACGATGCAGTGTTCAAGCCGTGCATCGCGCTCCACCAGCACAGAGCGGCGCAACATGGCGTGGTCGAGCGCAGCGCCATCGACGATGCTGCCCGAGCCCACGACCGAGCGGTGGATCACGCCATTCTCGATCTGGGCCGATTCCGCCTGGTCGGGGCTGGCGTAGATGGGCCAGTCGCGATTGGTCATGCGAAAGCGCGGCGTGGCGCCGAGGGTGTCGAAGTGCGCGTCGAAGTACGCATCAATGGTGCCCACGTCACGCCAGTATGCGTGTTCTTCATACGAGGCTGTACCCGGAATCTCGTTCTGGGTGAAGTCGTACGCCATGAGCCGGTGCGATTGCAGCATGGTGGGCAGGATATCGCGGCCAAAGTCGCTGTGGCCGGTGGCGTGCGCTTTCTTCAGCGCATCGAGCAGCACGTCGGCATTGAACAGGTAATTGCCCATGGAGGCCAGGGCATGCGTGCTGCTGCCAGGCATCGGGCGCGTGTTCTTGGGCTTCTCGACGAAGTTGGCAATGCGGTGGTGGGCGTCGATCTCCACGATGCCGAACTGGTTGCATTGCGACAGGGGCACCGGCAGTGTTGCTACGCTCACATGGGCTTTGCTGTCTCGGTGGAAGTCCACCATCTGGCGCACGTCCATGCGGTAGATGTGGTCAGCACCAAAGACCGCCACGATGTCGGGTTGGAAGGATTCGATCAGGTGGATGTTCTGGTACACCGAATCGGCCGTGCCCTGGAACCACTCGGGGCCGTTGCGCATCTGCGGCGGCACCACCGTCACGAAGTGCTGGGGGATGAAGCGCGTCATGGTCCAGGAGCTGCGTATGTGCTCGATCAACGACTGCGACTTGTACTGCACCAGCAGGTAGATCGAATAGATCTCCGAGTTCACCAGGTTGGACAGCACGAAGTCCACGATGCGGTGCTTGCCGTTGAAGGGTACTGCCGGTTTACAGCGCTCGTCCGTCAGGGGATGCAGGCGGGAGCCTTCGCCACCGGCCATCACGATCGCCAACACATTTCGGGTACGCGACATAGCATTAGCTCCAGTGAAGAATCAAGCCCTTGTGGGGCGGTTGGAAAGAAGAACGGTAGAAAGAGGGGGCACGGTCAAGTGCACATGGGCCGGTTGGCCTTCGAGCGGCGTGGGCGTTGCATCCACTCCGCCGAAGTTGCCCATGCCGCTGCCGCCGTACGGCTCGGCATCGCTGTTGAGCAACTCATGCCAGTGGCCGGCCTCCGGCACGCCCACCCGCAGTGCGGCGACAGGCTGCGGCGTCAGGTTGTGCACGGCCAGCACGATGTCGTCGCCAGCGCGGCGGATGAAAGCCAGCACGGTGGTCTGGTGCGGTGCCATGGGCGCCCAGGCAAAGCCTTCGGCATCGAAATCGTGCGCGTGCAGGGCAGGGCGCTCGCGGTAAATGCAGTTGAGGTCGGCCACCCAGCGCGCCAAGCCGCTGTGGCGGGCCTTGGCCCACAGGTGCCAGTCCAGCGTGCGCTCGTGGTGCCATTCGTCGATCTGGCCGAACTCACCGCCCATGAAGAGCAGCTTCTTGCCCGGGTGCGACCACATCATTCCGTACAAGGTGCGCAGGCCGGCAAAGCGCTGCCACTGGTCGCCTGGCTGGCGAGACAGCAGACTGTGCTTGCCGTACACCACTTCATCGTGGGAGAGCGCCAGCACGAAGTTCTCGTCGAAGGCATAGACCATGGAGAAGCGGATATCGCCCTCGTGCCAGTGGCGGTGCGCGTGGTCACGCTGCATGTAGCGCAGCGTGTCGTTCATCCAGCCCATGTTCCACTTCATGCCGAAGCCCAGGCCGTTGGTATCGACGGGGCGCGACACCCCGGCCCAGGCCGTTGACTCCTCGGCGATCACGTGCACGTCGGGGAACTCTGCGTAGACGGCGCAGTTCAGGTCCTGCAGAAACCGCACGGCCTCCCAGTTCTGGTGACCGCCATCGGCGTTGGGCACCCATTCGCCGGGCTTGCGCGAAAAATCCAGGTAGAGCATGGATGACACCGCATCCACGCGGATGCCATCGAAGTGGTACTTGCCCAGCCAGAACAAGGCGTTGCCGATGAGGAAGTCGCGCACCTCATAGCGGCCGTAGTTGAAGATCAGGCTGTTCCACTCGGGATGAAAGCCTTTGCGCAGGTCTTCATGCTCATACAGCGCCGTGCCGTCGAAACGCGCCAGGCCATGCGCATCCGACGGGAAGTGCGAAACCACCCAGTCGAGCAGCACGCCGATGCCATGTTGGTGCAGGGTGTCTACCAGCACCATCAGGTCCTGCGGGTTGCCATAGCGGGCCGTGGGTGAGAAATATCCAGTGGTCTGGTAGCCCCACGATCCGTAGAAGGGGTGCTCCGTGACCGGCATCAACTCCACATGGGTGAAACCCAGGGCGTTGCAATGGGCTGCCAGGCGCTGCGCGATGTCGCGGTAGTTGAGAAAACGCCCGCCTTCCTGGCGCTGCCAGGATCCCAGATGCACCTCATAGATGGACATCGGCGCGCCCAGCGCCTGTCGGTCGGCGCGTGCGGCCATCCAGGCGCGGTCGTTCCATTCGTAGTCGAGCTTCCAGATCTGGGAGGCTGTGCCGGGAGGGTGCTCCTGCCGAGTGGCATAGGGGTCGGCCTTTTCTGCCCACTGGCCATGCGAGTCCTGGATGCGGTATTTGTACAGATCGCCATGGCCGGCGCCTTCCACGCGCGTGCTCCAGCGGCCCGAGCCATCCTGCGCGCGTTGCATGGCCACAGGCGCCCAGTTGCTGAAGCTACCGATGACTTCAACCTGCCGGGCATTGGGCGCCCATACGGTAAAGGTGGTGCCTGTGGAATCCACATGGGCGCCCAGCACTTCGTAGTGGTGAAAGTGGGACGACACCGCAGCCGAAGTGGCTGCGAAGGGAGTCGATTGCGCTGCGTCGTTCATGATGGAGGGGTTGTTGACCTCCATGTTCTGCTGCACTGCAATATGCGACCGCAAGACCGGTGCGCATGCTCAAGTAGGCGTTTGCCTACGCTGCTTTTGGTGAGGCGATGTTGCAGAAATTGAGCGCACCAAGGTGCCGTTCGGGCGCCTTTTCAGCAGCGCTCGTCCTGGACAATCGCTGCCACCTGGATCGGCAAATTGCGTTCACCAGGAGCCAAGGTTCTTACGTCTGTGCAACGCATGCGAGCGGATGGCCTTTTACTGAACGCTTCAGGCGCGGACTCGCCCTTCTAGCCGTGACCCCAAGAGGATTGGCAGTCAGAGGGTGTAGAAGAAATCTATTTCAACCGCCCCAACAACATCCGAGCCTGCGCAAGCCACACCCACGCAGCCGCATAGAACGGCTTGCGGTCGTGGTGCATCACAAGCCTGCGGTTGCGCTCCAGCCATGCATGGGTGCGCTCCACCACCCAGCGCTTCTTGGCGATGGGGGCGGGCTGCTCGTCGCTCCACAGCGGCTGCTGGGCATCGTCCCAGCGGTGGCGGGCACTGTGGCGCACGATGCGCACCTGTACGTGGTGCGCCTTCTCGATCTGCTGGGCGCATTGCCCGGCGTACGCGCTGTCGGCCCACAACGTCTTGAACGAGCCATCCGTGCGCTTGCACGCCTGTGCTACCGCTTGCGCGGCCGCGTCGCGGTCCTGCACGGCTGCACTGGTGATCACAACCGCAAGCAGCAGGCCCAGTGTGTCCACGACCAGATGGCGCTTGCGCCCTTGCACCTTCTTGCCTGCATCGAAGCCCAAGGTACCACCCTGAGGGCTGCCCCGGTTGGACTGCGAGTCGATGATGGCCTCGCTGGGCTGCGCAGCGCGCTCCAGGCGTTGGCGCCATTGCTGGCGCAGACGCTCGTGCAGCGCTTCGAACTTGCCTTGGCGGGCCCAGTTGACGAAGGCCTTCTGCACGGACTGCCAGGGCGGATAGATCTGCACCGGCAGGTTGCGCCAGGACGAGCCGGTGCGCAGCACATAGCAGCAGGCATCGACAACGCTACGCCGCGAGTAGGTGGCCGGTCTGCCACGCGAGCCCGGTTGGGGCTCGAACAGGTCCTGCGCCAGCGCCCATTCGGCATCGGTCAGGGCACCGGCAATGGCGTTGCCGGATTGACTGGCGGGCCGATGCCGGGCGGTGTAGCCGTAGCGCGTGCCAGGCTGACCAGGCTGCGAGCGGGACAGCTGCGACTTGGGCCGCGCTCGCTGCAGGCCGGCAGCCTTCAGTGCTGCGCGCAGAGTCACCGTGCTAGGGGCGCTGCGGCCCATGTGATCGGCCCAGGCCAGCGCCAACTCGGGCAGCGTCGCCTGCGGATTGTCTCGGACCACCTCGCGCAAGGTGGTGTACTCGCCAGGGGGGATTACGGGTGGTCGGCCTGTCTTTGCCATTGCGCTGCTCCTGCTTGGTCAATGCGGCGCTATTATAATTTATTTATTCTACACCCTCTCAGGCAAAGTAAAAGAAACGTGCGGGAGCGACGAAAGGCTCAGGCAGGTGGCGCAGAAAATGAATTGCCGGGGGCAAGTGCCTCAGGACAACGCCGCCCAGGCGGACGACACCTCGGGGCTTCGCTGTCGGATGACCTGTTTGGCGACTTCGGCGAGCAGCGAGGCCCTGCCCAGGCCGGTGATGGCGACCACGCGGGCGGGGCTGCCGCGCTCCTGCGTGAACTGCACTTCCACCATGCCGGCGGCTTCCAGCACCCGCAGCTTGTCCACGCCTGCCTCATCGTCCACGTCGAACGGAAGCATCTCGACAGCGATCACTTTCAGGTACTCCATCGGCATAGAACCCCCGCATGGTTGGAGACAGGGCATTGTGAACCGCAGAAAACGGGAGTCGGGCAACCATTCGCAACAGCCCTGGCACGGGAGGGGTTTCGACGCAGCGCAGCACAAAAAGGAAAGCCCGCGTTGAGCGGGCTTTCTGCTTGCAGTGATGCAAGTGGGGGGATGTCGACTGCGGTATCGACAAGCCAATGGTAAGCGGGAGCAGGGCCTCTGGATGTAGGACGGCACCGCAAAGGGCGTGCGCTGATCACAGGGCCCAGGCTGGTGGCTTTTCCTGTTCGAGCAGCGCTGCGGCCAGGGCGGTATCGTCGCGATCACCCTGACTCTGGCGCATGAACGCCGGCAGGGCTGCCGCCATGCGCGCAAAAAACGTGTTCCGGCTGAAGGCCGTGCCCTCCAGGGCGCGACCCGTTTCCTCCAAGACCCGCAAGGCGCCATTCCCTACGGCCTGCCGGGTGCGCAAGGCCAGGGTCATCGCCGCATCGCCAGGGTGGGCATCGATCCAGGACGCGCTGTCACGCAACACGGCTGCGGTGCTGTTGACGACAACATCCACCCTGCCCAATGCTGCAGCGCGCATGGTGTGCAGGGGATGGGTGGGCGGGCATTGCTGCACCGCTGCATACAGCACCTGGGCCACCGCACGAATGCCACCGTGCCAGCACGCAGCGATGCCGGCGCCTGCATGCCAGTAACCGCAGCGCCGCATGAAATCGCCTGGTGACCCGAGCATGATCGCGGGTGTGTTGTGGAAGGTCACATCCGCACTGCCGGTGTCCGCCATGCCCACGGCGTGCCAGTCATTGGTCTGGATGGTAACGCTGGGATCATCGAGCTCCACCGCCATGAGTTGTGGTTGCTGTCCGGGAAGCCACGCCGTAAGCAGCGCATGGCTGGCACCCAGGGCGCCAGCACACGAGACCTTGGAGCCCGACAGCACGATGCCCGCAGTGCCCCGGTCGATGGCTTCGATCCGCCGCCCTGGCGACTCGGCCGCCCACATGGCCCACACCTCGCCGCGCGATCGTGGCTGACCGCCCAGTTCACGCAGTATGGAAAGGGCGTCGGTATGGCTTTCGTACAGCCTGGCCAGCGACAGGTCGTGGCCGGCCACCAGGCTCAGCGCCTGCCAGCGCTCCAGCGTGCGGCCAGTGCCGGGCTGGGGCAGATCGGCCAATCCGTTGTCCACCAGGTGCCGAAGCTGCCGGATGACCGGGGCAGAACCCATCGACGCCAGCGCACCAGGCAGGGCCTGCGCTGTGCTGAAAAGGTTTTGCGAATCGGTCATCATGGCGGCACCTCTTGGCCAAAGGGGCCTGGCTGCGGGCAGCCGCAGTTGCAGGGATGACTGATCGTACGGATCGACCGGTTCCAGCCTTGTAGGAGGATGGTGATACGGCGCATAGGCGCCGGGAGCAATCGTTATGTGTTTGAATCAGTCAACCACCACGCCGGCATCGCGGATGACCTTGGCCCATTTCGCTGTTTCGCTGGCGATGAAGGCATCGCACTCCTGCGGGGTGGAGCCCTCGGCGAACGTGCCCATGCTCTGCTCCAGGCGGCGCGACACCTCCGCGCTGCGGATGATGCGCGCTACCTCTGTGGACATGCGCTGCACGATCTCGCGCGGCACACCCGCCGGGGCCAGCATGGCGGCCCAGGTGCTGCCGACGATGCCGGGATAGCCTTGCTCGGCGAAGGTCGGCACGTCCGGCAACGCCGGTACGCGCTTGTCGCTGGCCACGCCGATCAGGCGGATCTTGCCGGCCTTGGCGGGCTGGATCAGGTTGGGTGGTGGGTCCAGGAACAGGGGGATCTGCCCGCCCATCAGGTCGGCCAAGGCGGGGGACGCCCCCTTGTACGGCACATGCACCATGTCCACCTTGGTGACCAGGCGCATGAGCTCGGAGGTCAGGTGCGCAGCCGACCCGGAGCCCGACGACGCGTAGCTCAGCTTGCCAGGGTTGGCGCGCCCATAGGCCACGAGCTCTGCCGTGGTCTTGTACGGGGCATTCGTAGCGACCGCAGCCACCAGCGGCGAAATCCCCATCAGGGACACGCCCACCAGGTCCTTCTTCGGGTCGTAGGGCAGCTTGGGGTACAGCGTGGTGTTGGCCGCATAGGCGGCGATCACCACGGCAAAGGTATGCCCGTCGGGTGCGGCCTTGGCCACCGCATCCACGCCGATGATGCTGTTGGCCCCCGGCTTGTTGTCGATCACAACTGGTTGCCCTAGCGCCTGCTGCAGCCCGACCTGCAGCAGGCGCGCCATCTGGTCGGTGAAGCCGCCCGCGGTGTAGGGCACGACGATGCGTATCGGCTTGCTGGGCCACGCTGTGTTGGCCCAGGCGGGTGCTGCAGCGGCGGCGATGCTGGCCGTGGCAGTTGCCAGCAGACGGCGGCGGTTGAGGGGTTTGTTGTTATGCATGCTTGTCTCCTGAAATGGTGAAATGTCGTTTCCGGTTGCGCTTTACAGCGCGTTGACCAGCTCCGGCACAGCGGTAAACAGATCCGCCTCCAGCCCATAGTCCGCCACACTGAAGATCGGCGCCTCCGCATCCTTGTTGATCGCCACGATCACCTTGGAGTCCTTCATCCCGGCCAGATGCTGGATCGCCCCCGAGATACCCGCAGCGATGTACAGCTGCGGCGCCACGATCTTGCCGGTCTGGCCCACTTGCCAGTCGTTCGGTGCATAGCCCGCATCCACCGCAGCGCGGCTGGCGCCCAGGGCGGCGCCGAGCTTGTCGGCCAGCGGGGTCATCACTTCGTCGAACTTTTCCTTGCTGCCCAGGGCCCGGCCACCGGAGACGATGATCTTGGCGGCGGTCAGCTCGGGGCGGTCGCTCTTGGCGATCTCGCTGCCCACAAACACGCTCTTGCCGGTGTCGGTGGTCGCTGCTGCGGTTTCCGTGGCTGCGCTGCCACCGGATGCCGCTGCCGGGTCAAAGCCCGTGGTGCGCACGGTGATGACCTTGGTGGCGTCACCGCTCTGCACGGTGGCGATGGCGTTGCCGGCGTAGATGGGGCGCTCGAAGGTGTCCGGGGAGATGACCTTGGTGATGTCGCTGATCTGGGCGACATCGAGCTTGGCGGCCACGCGGGGGGCCACGTTCTTGCCGCTGGCGGTCGCGGGGAACAGGATGTGGCTGTAGTTGCCGGCGATGGCCAGCACCTGGGCGGCCACGTTTTCGGCCAGGCCGTGTTCCAGGCCCGGGGCATCCGCATGGATCACCTTGGCAACACCGGCGATCTGGCCGGCGGCCGTTGCTGCAGATCCGGCATTGTGGCCGGCGATCAGCACGTGCACGTCGCCGCCGCAGGCAATGGCGGCGGTCACGGTGTTCAGGGTGGCGCCCTTGATGGCGGCGTTGTCGTGTTCGGCAATAACGAGTACGGTCATTTTGTTGTTCTCCTTATGCTTCAGATGACTTTGGCTTCGTTCTTGAGCTTGTCGACCAGGGCGGCCACGTCGGCGACCTTGACGCCGGCGCCGCGCTTGGCGGGTTCCGTGACCTTGAGGGTCTTCAGGCGCGGAGTGACATCCACTCCCAGGTCTTCGGGCTTGACGGTATCGAGCTGCTTCTTCTTGGCCTTCATGATGTTGGGCAAGGTGACGTAGCGGGGCTCGTTCAGGCGCAGGTCGGTGGTGATGACGGCGGGCAGGGTCAGGGACAGGGTTTCCAGCCCGCCGTCGACTTCGCGGGTCACGCTGACCTTGTCGGCAGTCAGCTCCACCTTGCTGGCGAAGGTGGCCTGGGGCAGGTCGGCCAGGGCCGCCAGCATCTGGCCGGTCTGGTTGGCATCGTCGTCGATGGCCTGCTTGCCCAGGATCACGAGGCCGGGCTGCTCTTTGTCGACCAGGGCTTTGAGGATCTTGGCCACGGCCAGGGGCTGCAGTTCGACGTCGGTCTCGACCAGGATGGCGCGGTCGGCGCCGATGGCCATGGCGGTGCGCAGGGTTTCCTGGCACTGGGCCACGCCGCAGGAGACGGCGATGACTTCGGTCACCAGGCCTTTTTCTTTCAGGCGCACGGCCTCTTCGACGGCGATTTCGTCAAAGGGGTTCATGCTCATCTTCACGTTGGCGATGTCCACACCCGTTTGGTCCGACTTGACTCGGACTTTGACGTTGTAGTCCACCACGCGCTTGACGGCGACGATTGCTTTCATGGAATTCTTTCTGGAGTATGTGGAAAGCTCAGCGGGCGAGGCCCGCCAGGCGTTCGTGGATCAGGGCGTGGGCCTCGGCCATAGTCCGGTCGATCAGCTGCTGCACCGTCGGTACGTCGTGGATCAGGCCGGCGACCATGCCGCAGGACCAGGCGCCCGCGTCCATCTCGCCGCTTTGCATGATGCGCGGGTAGACACCGGCCACTTCAGGCAGGATGTCTTCGAAGGTGATGGCGGCGCCCAGCTCGCGCTCCTTGAGCAGCAGCCGTTCCACGGCTGCGTTGCTCAGCACCCGCTCGGTGTTGCGCAGCGGGCGCATGACCAGGCGCGTGTCCAGCTCGCTGGCCGCGACGATGGCGCGCTTGACGTTCTCATGGACCGGCGCCTCCTGCGTGGCAATGAAGCGCGTGCCCATGTTCATGCCCTCGGCGCCCAGCGCCAGCGCGGCCACGAGCGAGCGGCCATCGGCCATGCCGCCCGAAGCGACGAAGGGGATGCTCAGCTCTTCCGCGGCCCGCGGCAGCAGGATGAAGTTGGGCACGTCGTCCTCGCCTGGGTGGCCGCCGCACTCGAAGCCGTCCACGCTGATCGCGTCGCAGCCGATGGCCTGGGCCTTGAGCGCATGGCGCACCGAGGTGCACTTGTGGATGACCTTGATGCCGGCCTCCTTGAGCGCCGGCAGCCATTTCTGCGGGTTGTTGCCCGCCGTCTCGACCACCTTCACGCCGCCGTCGATGATGGCCTTCACGTAGCCCGGGTAGTCGGGCGGGTTGACCGAGGGCAGAAAGGTAAGGTTCACGCCGAAGGGCTTGTCGGTCATGCCGCGGCAGCGCGCGATCTCGCGGGCCAGCAGCTCGGGCGTGCGCTGCGTCAGCCCCGTGACCATGCCCAGGCCGCCTGCGTTGGAGACCGCCGACGCCAGCTCGGCCAGGCCCACATGGTGCATGCCGCCCTGGATGATCGGGTGCTGTATGCCGAAGAGTTCGGTGATGCGTGTCTTCATGGCCGTGTCACTCCGAGGCGATGGACTTGTCGCGGATCAGCTGGCCCCACTTGGCATAGTCCTGCTGCAGGTGCTGGCCCATCTGCGCGGGGTCCTGGAAGCGGGCAATGGCTCCCGCGTGCAGCAGCTTCTCCTGGGTTTCCTTCTCGGCCAGGATCTGCCGCACCTCACTGGCGATGCGATCCACCACGGCCTTGGGCGTGCCTGCGGGGGCCAGCAGCCCGCCCCAGGATACCGCGTCATAGCCCTTGAAGCCCTGCTCGGCGATGGTCGGCACGTCGGGCAGCATGGCCACGCGCTGGGGCGACCCCACGGCGATGGCGCGCAGCTTGCCCGCCTTGATGTGGGGCAGGGCGGCTACCAGGTCGGCATACATCACCGGCACCTGGCCGCCGATGGTGTCGGTGATGGCCGGCACGCCGCCCTTGTAGGGCACGTGCTGCATGTCGAAGCCGCCCATCTGCTTGAGCAGCTCCATGCTCAGGTGGCCGAAGCTGCCCGCGCCGGAGCTGGTGTAGTTGAGCGGGTTCTTCTGCGCCTTGGCGTTGGCGATGAGCTTGCGCAGGTCGGTCACGTCCGGCAGCTGCGTGGGGTTGACCACCACGACGATGGGCAGGTCGTACACCGTGGCCACGGGGGCGAAATCCTTCACCGTGTCGTAGCCCGCCTTCTTGTACAGGTGGGGCGCCAGCAGGGTGGGGGTGGCCAGCATCATCAGCGTGTAGCCATCGGGTTCGGCCTTCATCACCTGCAGCGCAGCGATCGAGCCTGAGGCCCCGGGGCGGTTTTCCACCACCACGGCCTGCTTGAGGCGTTCGGCCAGCTTCTGCCCGACGATGCGCGAGGCCGTGTCGGTGGGGCCGCCCGCCGGGAAGGGCACGATCAGCTTGATGAGGCTGGCGGGCCAGGCGTCCTTGGGGCTCTGGGCCAGGCCTGTGCCCAGCAGGCCCGCGCCGCCCAGTGCGGCCAGGCCCTGCAAAGCGGTGCGGCGATTCAAATGCGTTGTCATGGTCTTGTCTCGGTGTTGTGGATGTCGGTGGGTGGAAACTGGCGCGCCCCAGGCCAGCGCCCCCGTGCAAGGGCCGCCCCGCCGCACTGGGGGCGTCCCCCTCCCGTATTGCGCAGCAATACGAGAGAGGGGGAAGGCGCGAAGCGACTCAGGGGGTGTTCATCTCAGGCCTCGGGCAGGGTCAGCACGCCGCGCTGCTGCAACTGCTGCAGTTGCTCGTCACGCAGGGAGAGCAGGCGTTGCAGCACTTCGCGCGTGCCTTCGCCCAGCGTGGGCGGGGCATTGCGCACGGGCAGGCGCTGCCCGTCCAGGCGGTAGGGTGGTGCGAACACCGGCGTCGTGCCCGTCACGGGGTGGGGCATGTCGTGCACCAGGCCGCTCGCGCGCGTGCGCTCGCTGGTCAAGGCCTCGTGCAGGCCCGCAACCCGGCCGCAGGGGATGCCGGCCGCCGTCATGCGTTCGAGCAGTACGTCGCGGCCGAGCGAGCGGATCATTGCGTTGAGCAGCAGCACCAGTGCCGGCCGGTTCTTGGCCCGCTCCACATTGGTCGCAAAGCGCGGGTCTTCGACGATGTCCGGCCGCTCGATGACCACACGGCAGAACTTGTCGAACTGCGAGTTGTTGCCCACCGCGATGATCAGCGGGCCATCCGCCGCCTCGAACATGCCGTAGGGCACGATCGAGGGATGGGCGTTGCCGTAGCGCGCCGGGTCCCGGCCCAACTGCAGCGCATCGAGCCCGTAGTAGCCCGTGACCATGATGCCGCAGTCGTACAGCGCCATCTCGATGAGCCGGCCCTTGCCCGTGCGCTCGCGGCGGAACAGGGCGGCCAGCACGGCCTGGGCCGCATGCATGCCGGTCACCAGGTCCACCACCGCCACGCCGAACTTCAGGGGCGGCTGGTCGGCTTCGCCGTTGAGCGCCATGAGGCCTGCCTCGCCCTGGATCACCAGGTCGTAGCCGGGGCGCTTGGCCTCGGGGCCGCTCGCGTCGTAGCCAGCCACGGCGCAGTAGATGAGATCGGGCCGGATGGCCTTGAGCTGCTCGTAGCCCAGGCCCAGCTTCTCGGCGCCGCCGGTCTTGAAGTTGTGGATCACCACGTCACACTGCGGCAGCAGGTCGTGGATGATCTGCAGGCCCTCCGGGCTTTGCAGGTCCAGCGTGATCGACCGCTTGTTGCGGTTCATGCTGTTGTAGTAGGTGGTCTCGGTCTTGCCGATGCGCATGCCCCAGTCGCGCGTGTCGTCGCCGCGGCCCGGGTGCTCGACCTTGATGACCTCGGCGCCGAAGTCGGCCAGCACTTGGCCGCACAGCGGCCCGGCAAAGACGCGCGACAGGTCCAGCACGCGCACCCCTTCGAGGGGCAGGTCGATTTCCTGGGACGGTTGTTGGTTGGTCATGGTTCAGTCTCCTTGGGGTGTCCCGGAAAATTCAGGCCCGGTATCAGCTGTGCTGGCCCAGTGCCATGTAGCGCGCCAGGTGGTGGTCTTCGTCACCGAGCTGGTGGTCGATCATCACCAGCCGCTTGGCATAGTGCGACAGCGGCAGCTCCCAGGTCATGCCGATGCCGCCGTGCATCTGGATGCTCTCTTCGGACACCAGGGTGCCGATGCGGCCGATGGTGAACTTGGCGGCCGACAGCGCGCGCTCGCGCACCAGTCGCTCGGCGTCCATGGCCGCAGCGGCGTTGATGACGGCCGAGCGCGCCTGTTCGACCTCCAGCAGCAGGTCGGCCATGCGGTGCTGCAGTGCCTGGAAGCTGCCGATCGGCACGCCGAACTGCTTGCGCGTCTGCAGGTATTCGAGTGTGTCCTTCTTGGCCACTTCCATCGCGCCCAATGCCTCGGCACACAGCGCCAGCACGCCCCAGCCTACGGCCAGCTCCAGCGTGGCAAAGCCCTGGCCCTCGGCGCCCAGCAGGGCGTCGGCGCCCAATTGCACCTGCTCGAACGCAATGTCGGCCGCGCCCCCGCCGTCGATGCGGCCGTAGCCCCGGCGCACCACGCCGGGTGCATCGGCGGGCACGAGGAACAGCGAAATGCCGTCCTCGCTGTCCACCGCGCCCGCAGTGCGGGCCGATACCAGCAGCAACTGCGCCGCTCCACCCTGCACCACCACGGCCTTGGCGCCCGAGAGTGCCCAGCCCTGGGCATTGCGCACCGCCTGCGTGGCCACGCGCGCCAGTTCGTAGTGGCTGCCCGGTTCGTCGTGCGCCAGCGCGGCCACGGTGCTGCCGTCGATCAGGCTGGCAATGCGCTCCTTCTGCGCGGGCGTGCCAGCCGTCGCCAGGGCGCGCCCGACCATCAGGGCCCCGAGAAAGGGCTCCACCACCAAGCCACGGCCCAGGGCCTCGAAGACCACGGCGATATCGAAGCCGGCACCGCCAAAGCCCCCATCGGCCTCGGGGAAGAGGGCGCCAATGGCGCCGAGCTCGGCAAACTGGCCCCAGAGGGCCGGCGACATGCCGGTGCTGCCATAGGCAATGGCGTTGCGGGTCTCCATAGGGCACTGCCCGGCCACGAAGCGGTCCAGCGTGTCCGCCAGCATGCGGCGGTCTTCGGTGTGTTCAAAGTTCATCGCATCAGCCTCACAGGCCCAGGATCATCTTGGAGATGATGTTCTTCTGGATTTCATTGGAGCCGCCGAAGATCGACAGCTTGCGGTAGTTGAAGTAGTTCGCCGCCACCGTGGCCGCCTCTGCAGGGCCTGCGGATGCGTCGGCCACATCCTGGTACTGCGCCTCCTCGATGTAGGGCAGGGCATGGGGGCCCATGGCGCGGCGGATCAGCGACAGGATCTCCTGGCGGATCTCGGTGCCGCGGATCTTGAGCATGGAGCTCTCGGCCCCCGGCACGCCGCCGCCGGCCACGGCCGCGATCACGCGCAGGTTGGTGGTCTTCATGTTCTCGAGGTCGATCTCGACCTTGGCCA
Source organism: Acidovorax sp. LjRoot118 (assembly GCF_964253575.1). Classification (NCBI taxonomy): domain Bacteria; kingdom Pseudomonadati; phylum Pseudomonadota; class Betaproteobacteria; order Burkholderiales; family Comamonadaceae; genus Acidovorax; species Acidovorax sp. LjRoot118. Next base: position 2,531,440 of record NZ_CAXURB020000001.1, on the reverse strand, counting down.
TGCGCGTGGCGAACTGTGGGTCCTGGGCCAGCGGGCGGCCATTGCGCTGCACCTTGGCGGCGATGACCTTGAGCTTTTCGAGCGCGGCGACCGAGAAGCCCACGCCGGCGATGCCGGTGCGCTCGTAGGTCAGCAGGTACTTGGCGTAGGTCCAGCCCTTGTTCTCTCCGCCCACCAGGTTCTCGGCCGGCACGCGCACATCGGTGAAGAACACCTCGTTGACCTCGCTGTCGCCATCGAGCGTGCGGATGGGGCGCACCTGCACGCCCGGGGTGTCCATGTCCACCAGCAGAAAGCTGATCGCCGCCTGGGCCTTGGCCTCGCGGTCGGTGCGCACCAGGCAGAAGATCATGTTGGCGTGCTGGCCCTGGGTGGTCCAGGTCTTCTGGCCATTGACGATGTAGTGCTCGCCCTCGCCATCCACGCCGCGCACGGCCGTGGTCTTGACCGAGGCCAAGTCCGAGCCCGCGCCCGGTTCGGAATAGCCCTGGCACCACCAGTCGGCACCGCTCAGGATGCGCGGCAGCCAGTACTGCTTTTGCGCCTCATTGCCGTATTTGATCAGCACCGGGCCCAGCATGTTGAGCCCGAAGGGCACGATGCGCGGCCCGCCCGCGACGGCGCACTCGGTGTCGAAGATGAATTTCTGCACCGCGCCCCAGCCGGGGCCGCCGTACTGCGCGGGCCAGTGGTTGGCCAACCAGCCGCGCGCGTTGAGGATGGCATGCCACCCCTCCTGGTCGGCCTTGGTCAGGCGCTGCCCGGCCTTGACCTTGTGCGCCAGGGCGGCGGGCAGCCTGTCTTTCAGAAAGGCCTGCACTTCTGCGCGGAAGGCCTGCTCTTCAGGGGTGAATTGGAGATCCATATCGTGCCTTGCTTCAGAAAATCTCGAACAGGCCTGCAGCGCCCATGCCACCAGCAATGCACATGGTCACCACGCCCCATTTGGCCTTGCGGCGCCGGCCTTCGAGCAGGATGTGGCCGGCCAGGCGCGCGCCCGTCATGCCGAAGGGGTGGCCGATGGAGATGGCGCCACCGTTGACGTTCAGCCGCTCCATGGGGATGCCCAGCCGGCGCTGGCAGTACAGGGCCTGCGATGCGAAGGCCTCGTTGAGCTCCCACAAGCCGATGTCCTCGACGTTCAGGCCATGGCGCGCCAGCAGCTTGGGCACGGCGAACACCGGGCCGATGCCCATTTCGTCGGGCTCGCAGCCGGCCACGGCCATGCCGCGGAAGGCGCCCAGCGGCTGCAGGCCCAGGCGCTCGGCCTCCCTGGCCTCCATCAGCACACAGGCCGATGAGCCATCCGACAGCTGCGAGGCATTGCCGGCCGTGACGAACTGGCCGGGGCCCTTGACGGGCTCGAGCGCCAGCAGGCCTTCGAGCGTGGTGCCCGGGCGGTTGCAGGTGTCGCGCGTGGCCACCACCTCGCGGTAGGTGACTTCGCCCGTGTCCTTGTTCTTTTCGGCCATGCGCGTGGCGCAGGGGATGATTTCATCGTCGAACAGGCCCGCCGCCTGCGCGGCCGCCGTGCGCTGCTGGCTTTGCAGCGAGAAGGCGTCCTGGTCCTCGCGCGAGATGCCGTAGCGCTGGGCCACCACGTCGGCGGTGTCGATCATGGCCATGTACAGGGCCGGCTTGTGCTCCACCAGCCAGGGGTCCATGTCGGTGGGCAGGTTGTTGCCGGGGCGCATGCCCGAGATGGTTTCCACCCCGCCGGCAATCATCGCCGGCACGCCTTCGGCCACGATGCGGCCGGCGGCAATGGCGATGGACTGCAGGCCCGAGGCGCAAAAGCGCGTGACCGTGGTGCCCGCCACCGACAGCGGCAGCCCGGCGCGCAGCACGGTCTGGCGGCCCAGGTTGCGGCCCTGGAAGCCATCGGGGTTGCCGCAGCCCAGGATGAAGTCCTCGAACATGGCGGGGTCCACGCCCGAACGCTCGACGGCCGCCGTGACAGAAAACGCGGCCAGTTGGGCGGCCGGCGTGGCATTGAATTCGCCGCGGTGCGACTTGGCCAGCGGGGTGCGGGCGGTGGAAACGATGACGGCTTCGCGCATGGTGGGTGTCTCCTGGTTCAGGCGGGTTGGTTCAGACTGTCGAAATTGCGGCCCTCTGCAACGAGCTGTTCGAGCAGGGCGGCGGGCTTCCAGAACAGCGGTTCGTCCTTGGCGAATTCACGGATGTCGGCGAGCACTTTGTCGAGGCCCTGCATGTCCGCCCACTTCATGGGGCCGCCACGAAAGCGCGGAAAGCCGTAGCCGGACAGAAAGGTCACGTCCACATCCAGCGGGCGCAGGGCAATGCCCTCGGCCACCACCTTGGCGCCCTCGTTGACCATGGCGGCCATGTAGCGGCGCATGATCTCGTCGGCGCTGAACGGGCGCGGCACCACGCCCTTCCTGGCGCGCTCGGCATCTACGATGGCCTGCACCTCGGGATCGGGCTGGCCTATGCGGGCGCCCTCGGGGTAGAGGTAGAAGCCCCGGCCGGTCTTCTGGCCGAACCAGCCGCGCTCGCAGATGCGGTCGGCAATCTCCACGTAGCGCGCCTTCGGGTCACGCTTGGCGGCGCGGCGCTTGCGCGTGGCCCAGCCGATGTCACCACCGGCCAGGTCGGTCACCTGGAAGGGGCCCATGGGGTAGCCGAAGCCGCGCACGGCCGCGTCGATCTCGTACGGGCTGGCACCGTCTTCCATGAGGTAGTCGGCCGCCTGCTTGTACACGGCCAGGATGCGGTTGCCGATGAAGCCGTCGCACACGCCGGCACGCACCGGCACCTTCTTGAGCCGCTTGGCCAGCTCGAAAGCGGTAGACACCACGTCGGCGCTGACCCGGGCGGGCACCACGATCTCCAGCAGCTTCATGATGTTGGCGGGACTGAAGAAGTGCAGGCCGATCACGTCCTGCGGGCGCGCGGTGGCCGCCGCAATGGCGTCGATGTCCAGATAAGAAGTGTTGGTGGCTAGCACGGCGCCGGGCTTGCACACGCGGTCGAGCTCGCGGAACACGGCCTTCTTGACCTCGATGTCCTCGAAAACCGCTTCAATCACCAGGTCGGCGCTGGCAATGTCCTCGTAGCGGGTGCTGCCGTTGTAGCGCGCCAGGGTGGCGGCCTTGGCCTCGGCGCTCATGCGGCCCTTGGCCACCAGGGCGTCGTAGACCTTTTCCACATGGGCCCGGCCGCGCGCGATCGATGCCTCGTCGCGTTCGATCATGGTCACGGGCAGGCCGGCGTCCAGCGCCGAGACGGTGATGCCGGCGCCCATGGTGCCGCCGCCGATCACGGCGATGGAGGCCACAGGGCGCGGCGCGGCGGCATTGGCCTCGGGCACCTTGGCGACTTCGCGCTCGGCAAAGAAGGCATGGATCAGGCCGGCGCGCTGCGGGCTGTCCAGGCAGGCGAGGAACTGGGCGCGCTCGAACTGCATGCCTTGGTCAAAAGGCAGGTCCAGCGCGGCCTGCACGCAGTCGATGATCTTCAGCGGCGAGAACAGGCCGCGCGCGGCCTTGGCGGTGTCTGCCCGAAGCACATCGAGTTCTGCCTGGGCGGCGGCCTTGTCGGCCAGGCGCCCGGCCTGGGCGCTGGTGGGGCGCACCGGTGCCTGGCGTGCCAGCAGCTCGCTCACGTAGGCCAGCCCGGCGGCAACGGGATCGTTGCCCTCGGCCACCACGTCCACCAGGCCTGCGGCCAGGGCCGCCTGGGCATTGAGGTGCTTGCCGCTGAGCATGAGCTCGGTCGCCGCCTTCACCCCCATGAGGCGGGGCGCCCGCTGCGTGCCGCCGGAGCCGGGCAGCAGCCCCAGCAACACCTCGGGCAGGCCCAGTTGGGCGCTGGGCAGCGCCAGGCGGTAGTGGGCCGACAGGGCCACTTCCAGCCCCCCGCCCAGTGCCGCACCATGGATGGCGGCCACCACCGGCTTGCTGCAGGATTCGATGCGCTGGCAGACCTCGGGCAGGGCAGGCGCCACGGGCGGCTTGCCGAACTCGCGGATGTCGGCCCCGGCGATGAAGGCCCGGCCGTCACCCACGATGAGCACCGCCTTGACCTGTGCATCGGCCTCGGCCTGGGCGATCGCCGCCAGCAGCCCCTGGCGCACCGCAGCACCCAGGGCATTGACGGGCGGGTTGTGGATGCTGACGAGCTGTACGCCGTCCTGCAGGGTTGAACGAACGACGGAAGCCGGGGATTGAAGGGTCACGCGCATGTCTCCATTGGGGGCTTGAACAGCAAACCGGGATTTTTGCGGTGACAATGATTTATAACAATCCCCGCTGGAATTGACAGACTGTCAAAACATTTAAGACAATCGGTCTATGGATTCACACTCTCTGGCCTTGCTGGTCGAAATCATTGACTGCGGCAACCTGAGCCAGGCCGCGCGCAAGCTCAAGGTGTCCCGCGCCAATGTGAGCTACCACCTAACCCAGCTAGAAAAGTCCGTGGGCGTGCAACTGGTGCGGCGCACCACCCGCCGTGTGGAGCCCACCGAGGTGGGGATGCGCCTGTACGAGCACGGCCGCAGCATACAGAACGAGATGCTGGCTGCGCGCGAGACCATTGCCACCCTGGGGCAGGGCCTGCAGGGGCGCGTGGGCATCAGCGTGCCCAGCGGCTACGGGCAGATCGTGATGAGCGACTGGCTGATCGAGTTCAAGCGCCTGTACCCCGGCATCGTGCTCGACGTGCTGTTCGAGAACCGCGCCGACAACCTGCGCGACGAGGTGGACATCGCCATCCGCGTGATCCAGGAGCCGCCGCTGTCCCTGGTGGCGCGCAGCCTGGGCACCGTGCGCTACATCGCCTGCGCCTCGCGCGCCTTTGCACAGGAGCACGGCCTGCCGCAGACACTGCTGGAGCTGCGCAGCGCGCCGCTCATCACCGCCGGCGTGACGGGGCGCCAGCTGCGCCTGAGTGCCTACCAGGGCGAAGAGCGGCAGGAGCTGCTGCTGGAGCCCACGCTGATCTCGGAGCATTTTCCGTTTCTGCGCCAGGGCATTCTCGCGGGCCTGGGCGTGGGCCTGGTGCCCGACTACGTGGTGAAGGACGCCATCGAGTCCGGCGAGGTGCTGAGTACGCTCGACGACTACCGCCTGAGCATCTTCGGCACCCGCATGCACCTCTTGTACATGCCCAACCGCCACCAGACACGCGCCGTGCGCCTGTGCATCGAATTTTTGCTCGACAAGGCGCGTGCCGCGCAAGGGGAAGAGGGGGAGGGCGCGTGAGTACCACCAGGGCAACGCCGTTTTCGGGCTTCGATCTGCCCGGCTTCTGGGAAGACAGCGACTACGGGCGCAAGGAGTATGTGGAGCCACCGCCCACGCCAGAGACCATTGCCGCCGTCGAGGCGCAATTGGGCTATCGGCTCCCGGCCAGCTACATCGCACTCATGCAGTCGCAAAACGGCGGCATTCCCGCCCGTGGGTGCTTTCCCACCCAAACGCCAACCTCCTGGGCTGAAGACCATGTGGCGATCAGCGCCTTCAAGGGCATTGGCTTCGCACGGCAGTGGAGCCTGTGCGGCAGCCTGGGCAGCCGTTTCAAGATCGAAGAGTGGGACTACCCGGACATCGGCGTCTACTTCGGCGACTGCCCCTCTGCGGGCCACGACATGATCGCGCTCGACTACCGTGCCTGTGGGCCGTCCGGCGAGCCCGCAGTGGTGCAAGTCGACCAGGAAAGCGACTACCGCATCACGCCGCTCGCACCGGATTTCGAAACCTTCGTGCGCAGCCTCGTGCACGAGTCCAAGTATGAGGACGACCCCGAGGACGTGAAGAAGGAAGCGCTGGAGCACGTGCGCAACGCCCCTTTCCACACGCGGCTGCACAGGCTGTGCGAGCAGTGGCCCGACCCGCGCATGCCGGCGGCCATCCGCCGTCTGGCCGCGGCCATTGTGCAGGACAAAGGCTATTTCGCACTGCATGCGGACGCGAACTCGCACCTGTTGTACGCAGCGCAGTTTCTGCTGCTCAGCAACAGCCGGCCGGTGCGGTCAAAGGAGGGGTTCCTGCAGTCCTACCCAGGCGTCATCGCAATGGTGGGTGGCGCGCATTTTGGCACCGGTGGCTGGGCACCGGGCTTCGTGGAGGACTGGTTCCAGGCGCGCGTGGGCACCGGCGAGCTGGTGCAGACCGAGGGGCAGTGGCACTTCAGTGCGGATTTCCGGGCTGCGCTGCTGCGGCAACTCGTCGATGGCCGCCAGGAGACCGCATGATGGGCCACACGCGCACCACCCTGGCATTCTCCGCAATGCTGGCCTGCGTCTCCTTCCATTCTTGCGCCCAGGCCGAGCCAGCGGCCACCGTCCACGTCGCGGCCTGCGGGCTTGAATTTGATCTGCCGACCGGCTACAGGATCACGCGGCCCAAGCGCTCCGCAGATGAGCGCGATGGCCGCGCCTGTGCGTTCTACATCGTTAAGATCCGGCCCGAGCCTGCGCCGCGCGGCGAATGCAAGGGCAAGGAGGAGGGCGGCGAGCCACCCTACAAGGTGTGCGACTGGATGGTCGATACCGGCCCTGCGCCGCCCAGCGTGCAGGTGGCACGCACACGGCCTGGGGGCACTGCGCTGCTGGACTCGTTCACGCTTGCAGAGGACGGCCGCTGGATGGTGCCGAACGCACAGGCCGGCGACCAGCCCGCGACAGCCGCCGACTTTTGCGGCAGGCCCGCATGGAAGGGCGAAACTGTCATGCGCGTGTTCTGGGGGCGAACACGCACCAAGAACTACACCGAAATCTATGCCGGCTCGGGGGGCACCGATGTCACGCTGGTGCCGCTCGCACCCGATCTCTTCGTGCAATTGCAAAACCCGCCCATCGACGACACGGGCGAGTTCTCGGCCTTCTGCGCCAGCCTGCGCCTGGGCGTTCGTGCACAGGATCTTCCGTAGCGCTGGTCGTCGCCCGCATCAAGCCTGGGGGTCTTCTTCTTCCAGCAGCCTCGCCGCCTGGCTGGCGTCCGAAACCCGGAAGTAACCCAGCAGGCTTGCCACGCTCCGGTGACCCGTCATGGCCATCGTGTCGGCCATGGGGACTTTCTGGGTGGCGGCCTCGGTCACGAAGCCGGAGCGAAGCGAGTGCGCTGAAAACACATCGGGCAGCCCGGCCGCCCGGGCACGCTCCTGAACGATGTCACGCACGGCGGCGGCCGACAGTGCCTCACCGAGCCTGCCGCCTTTTCGCACGCGCCTGAAAATGGGCCCCTCGGTGATGCCCGTGGCCTCCAACCATGCCTGCAAAGCCTCGCCCGCCATCCCCTGGATGGGTTTGTGGTTCTCCGGCCGGTCTGAACCGGTCTGGTTGGTCTTGGAGTGGGCGAGGGTGTAGACGAACGAAGTGGGCCCGCTTCGCTGTAGATGCCTCATTTGCGCCGACGCGACCTCCGAGCGCCGCCGACCACCGCTGGCAAAGGCAAACAGCAGCAGGGCGCGATCGCGCAGTCCTTTGAGGGTGGTGGCATCGCAGGTCGCCAGGATCGCCATCAGCGGGTCCTTGGTGAGTGCATTCTTTTTCTGGGGCAAGGCTCCCCGCTTGGCGTAGGCGCGGCGCGTCTTCGACAGCAGCTCACGCACCTGGGCATCCTGGCAGGGGTTCTTCATGTCCCGCACCTGGTGGGCCTTGGACAGCACCGACACGCGGTGCACCAGGGTGCTGAGCGCCATGGGCCCCGGCTTGCCCTTGAAGCCTGCGTCGACAAGCACCGCATCGATGGCCTGCGGCAGCTCGTGGGCCAGCCCTTCGGCAGTCGTCCGTTGGGCATGGTCAACGATGAACTGAAGCACCGCGCTCGGCGGCAGCGGAAGCGTAATCGGCTGGCCATAGCGCACGTTGAACCAGGCGGCCCAGTAGCGCACGGCCGATCGGTAGCTGGCCAGGGTGTTCGCAGACTCCCCCTCGCGCATCAGCTGATCGACGGCAAGCGCGGTCATATCCGAGAGCACGCCGGGCTCCAGCGCGGCATGCGTTTTGAGGGCTGGCAAGCGCATTTGTGTTCCTTCAGCCTAACTTTTGCATTTATCGTACATATGATGTATTGTTTATTATCAATTTAGCTTTTTACCCACGATAAGCTTCTATTATCGTGGGTAATTTCAGGAAGTGGAGTCGGGCGATGCAAGCGAAAAGTACGAGGGGCCCGCGCGGCGTTCAGATGGAAGAGGTGTGGGCTGCTGCGGACGCAGTTCTCGCCCTGGGGGAGCGCCCGACCATCGAGCGGGTGCGCCTGCAACTGGGCCGCGGCTCACCGAATACGGTGGGGCCCATGCTCGATGGGTGGTTTGGCTCGCTGGCCGGACGGCTGCAGGCGCCGGCAGACCACGCTGACTCGGCCAACGGGCCGGCAGATGTCGAGATTCCCTTGCCGGGGCCCGTCATCCGGGCGGCGAAGACTCTGTGGGGAAGGGCGCTGCAGCAGGCTGACGAAAGGGCTGCCGAGCAATTTGCACAAGCCCGCACAGCGCTGGAGGCGCAAGCCGAATCACTGCGCCATGCGCAGGAAGAGTTGGCACGGGAGACGCAACGCCTGGATGACCGCAATGAGGCCTATGCCGTGGCCATGCAGGCTCGGGATGCCCAGATCGCCGAGCTGGCGCGCCAGGCCCAGGAACTGCAGCAGCAACTGCAGGCCAGCCAACAGCTGCTGGAAGCCACGCGTTCCGAGGGCGCGCAACTGCGGCAGGAGGCGGATGCACAGCGGCGGCGCCACGAGGCCAAGGAGGCAGAACACCAGGCCGAGCGCTCGCGGCTCGAAGAGCGCGCGCAGGCCCAGGAACGCAGGCTCAATGCCGAGGTCGACCGGGCCCGCCAGGAGTCCAAACGGCTGGCGCTACAGCTGGAGGCCGACGGCAAGAAGGCCGCCAAAGCCCTGGCCGATGCCATGGACCGAGCCCGGGAGCTAGACACCCACGTGGGCGCGCTGCAGATCGAAAAAGCGGGCCTGTCCCAGGAACTGCAATCCGCCCTCGACGAGGTGAAGGGCTTGCAGGCGAAATTCGATGAACGCAGCAATGACGTGTTCGCACTGCTCAACGAACTGCGGGACCGGCTGCCGACGGGTGCCGCCGTGGGTGTGGCACCACCACCAACTCGGGTCAGAAGGAAAAGAAGTTAGAACGACCCTGCACCCAGCGAGCCCTTGGGCACCAGCTCAGATTCGCGCGAGCAGCTCCGCCTTCTTCGCGGCGAATTCCGCCTCGGTGAGGATGCCTTTGTCCTTGAGCGCAGACAGCTGCGCGATGGATTCGAATATGGAAGCCTGCGCGCCATGGGACGCGCCGCCTGCGCGGGGCGCCTCACTGGCCGCAGCCATCGGAGCCTGCGCCAGACCACCCTTGCGGGCCAACGGCAGGGCCGAGAGGTTCACGGTTCCGTGCTGGCTGGTAAAGGTCAGCGCAGAGTTGCCACCATGCTGCTGGCCGAAGCCGCTGATCCGATGGTCCAGCGTGTCATACAGCGACACGTCGCCACCGGCATCCACCGCAAGGCGGCGTTGGTCAGCGAAGTACGCGTAGCGGGTGCTGTTCTGAGAGCCGCTGCTGCTCGGCGTCCCCAAATCTGCCGGGTACCACTGGGCCTGCGGATCGGAAACGAAAAACGCCGATGACGGGACGAACGCGGCCGCGCCGTCACCCTGGGATTGCGCCTGAAAGCCGCCCGTTGGCACGAGCCCAGGGGCCGTGGTGATGGCACTGGCCAGTTCGTTGGCCAACCCATCCACGCGTGCCTTCAGTTCGTTGTTGAACATGTCGCCGAGCATGACCATGCCGCCGCGCGCCCACTGGCCGCTGCCGCCGAACTCGGGATGCGAAAACTGCGCCATGGCGCCGTTGCCTCGCTGCAGGGCCATCAGCAACTGCGTGACTGCCTCGGGGCTGAAACCTGTGCGCGAAGCCAGCCTGGAGACAAGTTGCTGACCTTGTTCGGTGAGTTCTGGTGCCATACGGTTCTCGATGAGGGTTCAACTGTCAACCTCAGCCAGTATAGAAGGGGCGAGTGGTGCAGCTTGTTTCCCGTCCTTGGCAAGGTGCCGGTGCAGCCACCGTGTTTGGCGCGTATTTTATTTAACATAATATACATCGTATCTAGTTAGGTATCGTCAGGGCCACCGTCGCCACGACCCCGACACCCGCGCCCAGCTTGCCCAGTCCTTCCGGTCCATGTACCGCAACCTGGGCCTGGATCTGGCCGGCTGCGCGAAGCTTCTTCACGTCACCGAGCGCACTTTGCATAACTGGGCGTCGGGCAAGCACGACATCCCCTATGCCACCTATCGGCTGCTGCGGCTGCTCAACCGGATGGAGCTGCCTGGGCCTGGCTGGGCTGGCTGGTGCTTTCATGGCGGCAAGCTCTGGTCGCCTGAAGGACGGTCTTTTGTGGGCACGGACAGCAATTGGTGGTCCTTGTTGATCCGCCGGGCCGACATGGCTGCAGTGCTTCAACACGATTTGCACCTGGCTTTGGGGCGTGCTGCGGGTGCTGAGCGAGCACCGCAGGCGCGCAGCGATGCACCCGCTGCTGGCACCTCCGCAGGGATGAGGTCGCCTGTAACACCTCATCCTAGTCTCACCAGTGAGAAAAACTGCTTAATTGTTGAGCAGGAGACAAGCCCGGTGGAACGGAAAAACCGCTCTTCAAACGACGCCCGATGGGAGGCCGCATGACCGCCTGGAACAGTCCCAAGCACGCTGAACATCAGAAGGCCCACAGCGAGCGCAAGCGCTCCGGGCTGCAGGCCGTTGCACCTGCCTGGCAGGGTCTGGGCACCGCCAAGGTCCAGGACGCAGCCAAAACAGCCTTCAAGGCAGTCACCTGGCATCACCGAGCCTGCGGCTCGGTTGATGCCCAAGCGTTCCGCCTGGACCTGGCCAGGGCCTTTGCGGCACTGGTCGAGCGCCAGGCCGGCAACCTCGATGCGGCCGCCTGGCTGGATGCCTGGTCAGCCGACATGCCGGCGAGCTGGACGGCCCAGTACCCCGTCTATGCAAACCCCGATGAGCAAATGAGGGCGCAAAGCGTAGAGCAGGCATGACCACCAATTGGCACCTCTTGCCCATCTGTGGGCCCCCTGCTCTGCCTTGAAATAAATCGGGGTGCTTCGCTGCGCGAACAGCTGGCACCCCTTACCAAAACCAGTTAACCAGGAACTGAAATGGCTAGTGATAAGTTTAGTCTGAAAGCGCTCCAGCGAGCCACCGTGAGAGGCGGCCCGCCCCGGGGTATGGGGCAGCGCCCCATGTCCGCCCGTCCACCTGGTAGCGTGCCCCGTGCTTCGTCCAGCAAAGCGGCGATGGTTCGACCTGGTCGAATGCCGCGTGGCGCAGCATTTACCAATGACGTGCCGTCACCGCGTCATGGTAAACATGCCTTTGGAGCCTTTGATTATGTGAGCAAGTCACCATCGCTCCATTTTTTAAAGTACGATGAAGATTATTCCGCCATGGAGGCGAGATAATGACTTATACATCGTATCTAGTCACAGATGTTTGCTCCCCACAGCCCATTACTGCCTGCGTTCTGCGTCTGCTGCGAGCTCCTTCGCCCTCACGCTGGCTCACTTCAGCCCCAGGCCCGCGCCGTCCAGACTGCGCTGGGCCAGGTTCATCTGCTCCAGCGGCGCCGGGCGGCCGAACCAGTAGCCCTGGGCGCTGGCGCAGCCCAGTTGCAGCAGGCGCCGGGCCTGGGCCTCGGTCTCCACGCCCTCGGCCACGACCGTCACGCCAAAGCCCTTGGCCATGTGCAGCACGGCCGTGACGATGGCGGTATTCTGCGACGACTCGACCAGGTCGCGCACGAAGGTCTGGTCAATCTTCAGGCAATCGAACGGCAAGCGGCTCAGGTACGCCAGCGATGAGTAGCCGGTGCCAAAGTCGTCGATGGCGATCTTCAGCCCCAGGGCACGCAGGCGCGAGAGCTGCTGGTGGGTCACGGCGTCGCCTTCGATCAGCACGGATTCGGTGAGCTCCAGCGTCAGGTGCCGTGCTGGCAGGCCACTGGCCTCCAGGGTGCGCTGCACCTGCTCGACGAAATCCGACTGGATCAGCTGGCGGGCCGAGACATTGACGTGCAGGCCAAAGTCTTCGGGCAGGTGCGGCAGCCGCTGCGCAATGTCCCGGGTGGCGCGCAGCATGACCCAGTCGCCCAGCGCCAGGATCAGATCGCTTTCCTCGGCCATGGTGATGAACACGCCGGGCGGCACCATGCCGCGCGTGGGGCTGCGCCAGCGCAGCAAGGCCTCGGCACCGGTGACTCGGCCCGTGGCAAGGTCGATCACCGGCTGGTAGTGCACGAGGAACTGGTCCTTGTCCAGGGCCTGCCGCAGTTCGGACGCCAGCCGGGTGCGCTCCATCGCCTGGTCTGCCATGCCGGGTTCGAACACCATCCACTGGCTCTGGCCATGGCGCTTGGCCTCGCCCAGGGCGATGCTGCCGTTGCGCAGCCATTCCGCCAGCCCTTCGCCACGCAGATGCCCCGCCACCAGCCCCACCGAGGCGTACACCATGACCTCGTCGGCCCCGGCCGAGAACGGTGTGGCAAACAGGCCCAGCACGGCTTTGCCGAACCGCTCGGCGGTCTGGTCCCCCTCCTCCTCCACTAGGCTCAGAAGGGCGAACTCGTCCCCGCCCACGCGGGCCAGCAGCACCGGCGCAGGAAAGTGCCCCCGCAGCCGGTTGGCGACGGCCTGCAGCAGCCGGTCACCCGTGCCGTAGCCCACGCTGTCGTTGATGGCGCGGAAGGCGTTCAGCCCCACGAGGCTGAGCACGGCGCGTTTGGGTTCCGTCCACTGGACCTGTTCCAGCAATCCCCGGCGCGTGAGCAGCTGCGTGAGGCTGTCATGGGTGAGCAGCTCCTGCATCTGCTGGAACGAGCGCTGCAGCCGGTGGGCCATCTCATTGAAGGCGAGCACGAGGACCTTGGTCTCCCGCAGGGGGCTGCTGGCAGCGATGTCCGTGTCCCAGTCGCCACGCGCGATCCGGTTGGCGGCCTCTGCCGTCCTGAGAATCGGCCGCGCCGCCCACTGAATCACCCACAGGCCCAGCAGCAGGCCGATGATGGCGATGGCGCCGGCCGCCAGCAGCGCCCCCTGGCCTGCACTGCGCGAATCTCCGAGCAGCTCGGACTCGGGCAGCAACACCACGATGCGCCAGTCGATGCCACGGGGGTCCGCATAGGATGTGACGCGCCCGAAATAGCGTGCGTCCAGGTGCTGGAAGTGAAAGCTCCCGCCAGCCGCCGCGGGCACATCGCGCAAATAGCCCTCGGCCGTGCGGATCTGGGCACTTGTGCTTTCCGAGATGCGCAGGCGCTCGCGCTGGCCTGCGGCATTGCGGCGGTCGCTGAGCACGGAACCCGGTTCCGAATGGGCCACGATCAGGCCCTGCGCATCGACGATGAAGATCTGCCCCTGCCCGCGCAACGGCTCCTCGCGCAGAAAGCGGTTCAGACTGTCCAGCCGCACATCGGCCTCCATGACGCCCAGCAGGCTGCCATCGGCAACCACCGGCGTCGCTGCCGAGATGGTGATGTCGCCCCGCTCGCCCGCCGTGGTGTAGATGGGGGACCAGCGCGACTGGCCCGATCCCGCCACCGGTGCATACCAGGGCCGCACACGCGGGTCGTAGTTGGGAAAGGCCGCCGCCACCTTGCGCAGCGTATCGTCCTCGTACACATTCATCATGCCGTTCGTCGTGGCATCCTTGAGGATCAGGCGAAACCCCTCACCGGGCTCCCGGCGGATGCCGGTGTACTCCCCCGCCCTGCTCCCGAAGCTCAGCAGGCTGATCTGCTGCTCCCCGGCATACAGGTCGGAGAAGACGCCCCGCAGGTGGGTGTACACGGGGCGCAGGTTCCCCTCCTGGTACAGGCCATGGCGGCTGATGGCGTCGGCCACCGTGTTCTGGATCAGGAACGGGGTTTCCAGAAATTCCGCCAGGCGCGCGCGAGAGTTGGTGGTGAGGGCTGCCAGCACGCGCACACTCTCCTGGTCGATCAGTTGGCTGATCTGCCGGTGCTGCGTGACCGCCTGCAAGACGACCGTGGCAGCGAACAGTGCCGCAAAAGGCACCGCAATAGCAGTCCGCAGAGACAACTGGAAGGCACGCATCCTCAATGGCTCCGGTTACGTTGCAGCCGCATGCAACACGCGTGCTTGCGATCCTGGTGCCATGGCTTAGCGGCCTTTCACAAGAGGTTTTTCATCACGGCACGGGCGGGTGAGAAGCAACGCCCTGGTGCCCTTCGAGCACCTGCGCCAGGGGCACAGGGTAGCCGACAGCGTAACCCTGCGCATAGTGCACGCCAATGTCCTTCAGTATGGCCACCAGGGCCTGGCTCTCGACAAACTCGGCCACGGTGCGCTTGCCCATCAGGCAGCCGATCTCGTGGATCGATTTGACCATGGCCAGGCTCACCGGGTCGCGGTCGATGTCCCTGACGAACTGGCCGTCGATCTTGAGCACATCGACCGGCAGGTTGCGCAGGTAGGCAAACGAGGACAGGCCGCTGCCAAAATCATCGAGCGAGATCTTGCAGCCGCGCCCGCGCAGGGTCTCGATGAAGTGGCTGGCCGTCTGCAGATTGCTGATGGCCGCCGTCTCGGTGATCTCAAAACACAGCTTGGAGCACGGCACCTCGGGGTTCTCCAAAGCCTGCAGCACAAAGGCCGTGAAGGCCGCATCCCCCAGCGACTGGCCCGACAGGTTGATCGAGCACTGCCCGATGCGGCTTTGCTGCGCGACCACCCAGCGCAGCGCATGGGTGACGACCCAGCGGTCCACGCGGGCGGCCAGGTGGTAACGCTCGGCGGCCGGCATGAACAGCCCTGGCAGCACCAGTTCGCCCTGTTCGCTGCGTATGCGCAGCAGGATTTCGCAGTGCAAGCCCTGTGACTCACCGCCCTGCAGCGGCACGATGGGCTGCGCAAACAGCTCGAAATGGTCGTGCGCCAGGGCATGTTCGATGCGGCTCACCCACTCCATGACACCATAGCGCTGTGCCAGCGCCGGGTCATCGATGGCGTACAGGTGGATGCGGCTACGGCCTGCGTCCTTGGCCACGTAGCAGGCGCTGTCTGCGGCCTGCAGCAGGGCACCCACGCTTTCGGTCTGCGCGTCCAGCGCCACCATGCCGATGCTGACGCCGACGCCAAAGCGCTGCTCCAGCCACACGAAATGGTAGCCTGCCAGGCGCTGCTGCAGCCGCTCGGCCACCTGCAGGGCGGCGGCCACGCTGTGGCCGGCCAGCAGGATGCCGAATTCATCCCCGCCGATGCGGCACAGCAGGTCGTCCTCGGCCAGCAGGCCGGCAAACAGCTGGGCGATCTCGCGCAGCATGGCATCGCCTGCCGCGTGGCCGCAGGTGTCGTTCACGACCTTGAACTCGTCCAGATCCAGGTAGCACACCACATGCTGCAGCGCATGGCCGCGCGTGCGCTCCACGGCAAGGGCCAGGGCCTGCTCGAACGCGCGCCGGTTGCCCAGCCCCGTGAGCTCGTCGTGGGTCGCCTGGTAGGCCATCTCGCGGCTCAGGCGGCGCTGCTCGGTCACATCGCGGAACACCAGCACCGCGCCCTGCACTTCGCCATCCGCATCCTTGATGGGCGACACCGTCGCCTCCACCAGCACCCGGCCACCGTGCAGGGTCTGCAAATGCAGTTCCGGATGGCGCTGGGCCTGCGCTGTCGCAATGGTGCTGGCCACCATGTCGGGCGCCGGCTGCGTCGATCCATCCGCAGCGAGCAGACGGAACACCTCGCCGTAGGGCTTGCCCACGGCGGCGGTCAGGCTCCAGCCGGTCAACACCTCTGCCGCCGGGTTGATATAGAGCAGGTGCCCCTGTGCATTGGTCGAGATCACCGCATCGCCAATCGAGTGCAGCGTGACCTGCAGGCGCTCTTTCTCGTGGTAGAGCGCGTCCTCGGCTTCCTTGCGGGCCTGCATGAATCGCACACGGTCCATGGCCACGGCCACATGGGCCGCCATGGCCTGCATGAAGTCGATGTGCCAGGGCAAGGGCGGGCGCACGCCTTCCGCATCGCCATAGGTGCCCATGCCCACGGCACCGAGCCGCTGCTCTGCCATGATCAGCGGCACATTGATGATGGTGCGGTTGTCCAGCGCCGCCACGATCTCCTTGTTGGTGCGCGGGTCGGTGCGTGCGTCGACCACCACCACCACATGGTCCGCAGCAATGATCTCCTGGACCATGCTGTCGCCCGCAATGGGGATTTCGGTGGTGTCGATGGCCCGGGCGAGGGCCGGGTCGTTGATCTGGCTCGAATGCAGCAAGATCGATACGAACCCCGGCTTCAGCCCGTACACGCCCAGCCAGCAATGGGGGTAGCCCAGCACCTGCTCCGCCACCGGATACACCGCATCCAGGATACCGGGCAGGCTCCACGCCCGCTCCAGGCGCTTGCACAGCTGCAGCAAGGCCTTGGTGTGCGAAGGCGCTTCGGTCGTGGTGGCCGTCAGGTCGCTCATGAACGCAGTGTATCCAAGGGTTTCAACAAAACCCCGCGTACCAGGCAGTTTGTTGATGATTGTTTACACCCATGGGACGGGAATTCGCGCTGTGATAGCTTGTGCCCCATGGAGTATGTCGATTTTTTGGTGTCCTGGCTGGGCGGCAACCCCAGAATGGTGACCGCCTGGGCGTTGGTGCTCATGCTGGCACTTGCCTGGCTGTGGCGCGGCCACCGGGCCAACAAGGAGCGCGCCCGCTTCAAGCCGCTGCCGCGCAGCCGCGCGAAACAGGCCGGCGCCAAGGGGGCCGGCACGGTCGTCCCCCCCAAGGCCCAGCGGCGCGTGCGACCACGCCGGTAGGCCCGTGCCGCCGCGTGCTTGGCAAACCGCTACCATCCCGGGCATGACATTGCCTACTGCGCCCTCCCCCATCGCCTCTTCCACCATCCACTTCGGCCACCAGGGCCGCGTCTGCATCGTCACCGGGGGCGCGCAAGGCATCGGCGAGGCCTGCGTGCGGCGCTTTGCCCGCGAAGGTGCACACACGGTGATTGCCGACGTCGACGATGCCCGGGGCACGGCCCTGGCGCAGGAGCTCGGTGCGCTCTACGTGCGCTGCGACGTGGGCGACAAGGCCCAGGTGGACGCCCTCGTGGCGCGCACGCTGCAGGCGCATGGCAGGGTGGACGTGCTGGTCAACAACGCCGGCATCTTCCGCGCGGCGGATTTCCTCGAAGTGACCGAAGAAGACTTCGATGCTGTGCTGCGCGTCAACCTCAAGGGCTCGTTCCTGGTGGGCCAGGCCGTGGCGCGGGCCATGGTGGCTTCGGGCGGCGGCTCCATCGTCAACATGAGCTCGGTCAACGGCGTGCTCACCATCCCCAGCATCTCCAGCTACAACGTGAGCAAGGGCGGCATCAACCAGCTCACGCGCGTGATGGCCCTGGCCCTGGCCGACAAGAACGTGCGCGTGAACGCCGTTGCGCCAGGCACCATCGCCACCGAGCTGGCCGCCAAGGCCGTGCTCACCAGCGACGAGGCCAAGGCCAAGATCATGTCGCGCACGCCGATGAAGCGCCTGGGTGATCCGGCCGAAATCGCCGACGTGGTGGCCTGGCTGGCCAGCGATGCGGCAAGCTACGTCACGGGCGAGATCGTCACCGTGGACGGCGGCCGCATGACGCTCAACTACACCGTGCCTGTATAAGAAGCCCCCCTGAGTCGCTTCGCGCCTTCCCGCCAGGGGGACGCTCCCAGCGCGGCGGGGCGGCCCTTGCGCGGGAGCACTGGCACAGGCCACGCCAGTCGCGCCAGCAGTGGGCAAACTCCAGGCTACGGTTGGGGGACCCGCCGAAGGAGTCCCGCCGGGCTGCTCGGCCAGCCCACACGGCCGAACCAGGCGCCGCCGGCAATCGCCCAGCCGATCACGATGCCGTAGACCACCAGGGCCACACCCTGGGCGGCAAACACGCCGGCCAGGCCGCCGTCCCATCGCAGCGCCAGCCAGCCGCCCACCACGGCGATCACCAGCCGGGCCAGGTTGCCGGCCACCGGCCAGAACAGGCGCCCGGCCCCCTGCGAGGCGAAGTACAGCACCAAGCCCAGGCCGAAAAAGCCATACACCGGGCCCACCGTGCGCAGGTACTGGCTGCCTGCGGCGATCATGGCCGGGTCGCTGGCGAACAGCGACAGCCAGGTGGCGGGAAAAAACGCGGCCCACAGGCCGATGGCCTCGGTCATGCCGAACGCCATGGCGGCGCCGATCCAGGTGGCGCGCAGGGCGCGCTCGCGCTGGCCCGCGCCGATGCAGGTGCCCACCATGGCCACCAGCGGCGCACCAAAGCCGAACACCAGAGGCACCATCAGGTATTCGAGCCGCGATGCCGTGCCGTAGCCGGCAATGGCCGCTGTGCCGAAGCCGCCCACCAGCGCCGTGGTGACGCCGATGGCCACATTGGTCGCCACGGTGGAGACCGCCCCCACCAGGCCCACGCGCAGAATGTCCACGAACAGCGCCCAGCGCAGTTGCAGCCCCTTGAACGCGGGCCGCAGCAGGCTGCGCGGCGACCACAGGTACCAGGCCAGCACGGCACTGCCCAGCACGTAATAGGCCATGAGGGCGATGGCACCGCCCGCAATGCCCAGGCCCGGCAACGGGCCCCAGCCAAAGATCAGCAGCGGCGACAGGGGGATGAGCACCAGCGCGCCCCACACCGTGACATAGGCCGGCACGGCCATGTTGCCCGTGCCGCGGATGATGGCCGCCAGGGTGTTGAACACCCAGACGCAGACCGCGCCGGCAAACACCCAGTTCGAATAGATGAGCGCCGCCTCCAGCGCGCCCCCGGCCCCGCCCATGCGGGTGTAGAGCCAGCGCCCGCCCCCCACCACGGCCAGGGTGAACACGAGCGAAAACACCAGCCCGATGACCAGCGCATGCAGCACCAGCGCGTCCGCGTCCTCGCGCCGGCGCGCCCCCAGGGCCCGCGCGATGGCCGCCGCCACGCCGCCGCCAATGGCGCCAGCCGACATCATCTGCATCAGCATCACCACCGGGAACACCAGCGCCATGCCAGCCAGCGCATCGGTGCCGAGCTTGCCGACGAAATAGGTCTCGATCAGGCCCACGCCGGCCTGGGCCAGCATCACCAGCACATTTGGGGCAGCCATGCGCAGCAAGGTGGAGGCGATGGGCGCCTCCAGCAGCATGCGGGTGCGCGGGTTCATCGCGTCTGCGGAGGCGGCGGCGCTCATGGCGCAGCCCCGGACTTGCGCGGCACGACGATGCGCACGGTCGAGACCTGCAGCACGTCACCATGCTGGTTCAGGGTCTCACTGCGCACGGTCACCATGCCCCGGTCGGGCTTGGACCTGGAGGGGTTGGTCTCCATCACCTCGCTCACCACATGCAGTACGTCGGTGGGGCGCGTGGGCCGGGGCCAGGCCACGTCGCCGCTGGCGCCGATGATGCCGCCGGCCACCGGCAGGCCCGTGGTCACCTGCAGGCGCATGGTGATGGCCGCGGTGTGCCAGCCGCTGGCGGCCAGGCCGCCGAACAGCGTGCCTTTTGCGGCGGCGTCGTCCAGATGGAAGGGCTGCGGGTCGAACTGCCTTGCAAAGCTGACGATCTGCTCGGCGTCCATCGCGTGCTCGCCGCCGGTGAAGCGCCGGCCCACGGTCATGTCTTCGAGGTACAGGGGCTGCGTTGCAGCAATGGTATCGGTCATGGTCAACAGGCTCTTTGGAAACGGGATCGGGGTATCTGTATCTATCAGGCGGCGGCGGGGACCAGGCGCTTGAGCGGCGCCTCGCGGATCGGCAGGTTCACCAGCGCTGCACCCAGGGCCAGCGCGATGTCGATGTACCAGACCCAGTCGTAGCTGCCTGTGGCCTGGAACACGCTGCCGCCCAGGTAGGCGCCGAAGAAGCCACCGATCTGGTGCGACAGCATCACCACGCCGAACAGCATGGCCATGTTGGCCGTGCCGAACATCTTGGCCACCAGCCCGGCCGTGGGCGGCACGGTGGACAAAAAGGTCACGCCCATCACTGCGGCAAAGATCAGCATCACGGCCGTGGTCTTGGGCGCGAACAGAAAGACCAGCACCGCCAGGCCGCGCGTGGCGTACAGCAGCGACAGCAGCGACTTCATGCGCCAGCGGCCCACGGCCCAGCCCATGGCCAGGCTGCCGATGATGTTGAACAGGCCGATCATCGCCAGCGACCAGCCGCCCACCTCGGGTGGCAGACCGCAGGCGGCCACCACACCGGGCAGATGCGTTGCCAGAAAGGCCACGTGAAACCCGCACACCAGGAAGCCCGCCGACAGGTACAGGTAGCTGCGCGTGCCCAGCGCCTGGGCAATGGCTTCGCGCGCCGTCAGCGCCTTCACGCCCGATGCCGCTGCGGCCTGCGCCGCCAGTGCCTTCGAGTTGCCCTTGAGCACGAAGACCGCCGGCAGCGCCAGCAGTACCAGCACGCCCAGCCACTGCATGGCACTGGCCCAGCCCACCGCAGCCGTGAGGCCGATGGCAATGGGCGCCATGGCGAACTGGCCGAACGAGCCGCCCGCATTCACGATGCCGGTGGCCAGCCCGCGCTTGGCCGGCGGCACCAGCCGGGTGCTGGCGGCCATCAGCACCGAGGGGCCTGCCATGCCGGCACCGCCCGCCGCCAGCACGCCAATGGCAAAGATCAGCCCGGCCGTCGTCGTCATCAGCGGGGTGATGAAGGTGCCCAGGGCCACCAGCACCACCCCCAGAAAGATCACACGCCCGGTGCCGATGCGGTCGGCCACCGCGCCCGCAAACGGCTGCGTGAGGCCCCACCACAACTGGCCGAAGGCAAACGCCAGGCTGATGCTGCCCACGCCCAGGCCCGTGGACGTGTTCAAGGACGACAGGAACAAACCCATGGTCTGGCGCGTACCCATGGTGAGGGCAAACGCGCCTGCAGCGGCCAGCAGCACCAGCCAGATGGCGATGGGTGGGACGGCAGGCTTTGGGGAAGCTGGCGCGGAAAAGGTCTGTTCATTCGCCATGGTCGAGCTCCGAGATGGGGGACAGCAGTTCAAGGCACTCATCGGCCAGGGTGTGCAGCGCCATCACACGTTCCACGCCCAACAGGTCGTTGAGCGACAACTGCGCCACCTTCCAGCAGTGCTGGGCTTCTGCGCGCTTGTCGCGGCCCGCGTCGGTGATGTGCACCAGGCGGCTGCGGCCATCGGCGCCGGCCTGCAGGGTCACCCAGCCGGCATCCACCAGCGGGCGCAGGTTGCGCGTGAGCGTGGAGGCGTCCATCTTCATCTCCGCCGCCAAGTCACCCGGCCGGATGGGGCCAAGCTTGAGCACATGCGACAGCAGCGAATACTGCGTGGTCTTGAGGCCGCACTTGGCCATCTCGGCGTCGTAGTGCTGCCCGACCCGGCGCAGCAACTGGCGCAGCTTGAAGTTGGTACAGCCCTGCGGACGCGCCGCAGCGGGTGAAGGAAGGGTGATTTCGGCTTGCATGGATTCGATTGTATCTGCAATAATTGCATATGCAATACTTCAACTGAACGAAGACCCATGACACAACACAACCAACTCGAACAATGGCTTGCCGTGGAGCAAGAGGTGATGGCCCGCATGGATGGCGGCGTGGGCCCCGGCGTATCTCGGCCCGACCAGGTGGCGGGCCTCGACGGCCTGCAGATGATGCAGGCCATGCTGCGCGGCGAGCTGCCCTACCCTCCCATCGCCCGCACCCTGGACTTTCGCCTGGTGGAGGTCAGCGAGGGCGTGGCCATCTTCCAGGGCACCCCCGGCGTGGAGCACCTGAACCCCATGGGCACCGTGCACGGCGGCTGGTTCGCCACCCTGCTCGACTCGGCCCTGGGCTGCGCCGTACACACCCGCATGCTGCCCGGGCGCGGCTACACCACGGCCGAGCTGGGCGTGAACCTGGTCAAGGCCATCACCCCCAAGGTGCAGCGCGTGCGCGCCGAAGGCCGCGTGATCCACTGCGGGCGCCAGCTGGCCACGGCCGAGGCACGCCTGGTGGGCCCCGACGGCACCCTGTACGCCCACGCCACCACCACCTGCCTGGTTTTCGATCTACCGGCACAATCGAGGGCATGAGATTCCTCCACACGATGCTCCGCGTTGGCAACCTTCAACGCTCGATTGATTTCTACACCCAGGTGCTGGGCATGCAGCTGCTGCGCCAGTCCGAAAACCCCGAGTACAAGTACTCGCTGGCCTTCCTCGGCTTCGACGGCGGCAACCCCGGCCAGGCCGAGATCGAGCTGACCTACAACTGGGGCACCGAGAGCTACGACCTCGGTACGGCCTATGGCCATATCGCGCTGGGCGTGCCGGATGCGTATGCGGCCTGCGACAAGATCAAGGCGGCGGGCGGCAATGTGACGCGCGAGGCGGGGCCGGTCAAAGGCGGTAGCACGGTGATCGCGTTTGTGACGGATCCTGATGGGTACAAGATTGAGCTGATTGAGCGCAAGAACGATACGGGTGGCACGGGATTGCGCTGAGTGCCTGCCCCCCACGAAAGTTGCCCGGCGATGCCGGGCATTTGCGTTCATGCCTCTGCACGCCGGAACGCATTTCCAACCTCTACGCGGCACGATTCGGCAAAGTCGATGCGGCACTCGCCCACGGCGAAAATCTGTATGCGATTTTGTTACATATAGGCATATGCACCGGCCACTGGACAATTTGTCCAGCCGTGAACCTATGCTTTGCATACCATGGGGCTAGGCTGCTGGTGGACAGCACCTTCTTACCCCGCGCGAAATCTCACAGGCCTGCGACCACACTGGGGTGAAGAACGCTACGCACCGGGTTACGTAGACAGCACAGCCACCGAACCCATTTCAAAGTTAAACCATGATCTACCCAACCCTCAATTTCGCAAACGGCGTCTTTTCCAGTAACAAGGCGCTCTATTTTCGATCCGGGTTGGTCAACAAGGTAGAGAACGGCGCCCTGAGCATCGGCCACTCTACCGACAGAGTGGTAGACCCTTGGGTAGCTGCCGACGGCGCCGTTTTGAAACAGGCTCACAACGGCAAGGACGGTATCGGATTCAATTTCGAGGTCTCGCACAACCATGAAGCGAACCATTTCACCGACTGCTCTCTGATCAGCTTCGCGGAGGGATGGCTTCTTCTCGAAGAGAACGAAACAGGCAAATTCATCGCGTACAACTACCTGGAAAAGCGTTACCTGGAATTCAACAATGCCAGAGTGCGGAGTTTGAATCACGCTGGCGGTTTCTTCTTTGAAGAAGGCCGACATGGATGGTCGGTATACGACCACCAAGGCATTAAAGTATGCGAGTGCAATGCTGTCAGCGACGGCAACCGTCCGAAAAATGCGCTCAGCTTGTTCAAAATCGGCGAAACCATCCATCTCAGCGTGGGCGGTGAAAATGGCACAGCATTCCTCGTGCCTTTTTCTCTGAGCCGGGGCGAGCTGGGGCCTCGTGTAGAGCGACCCAGCGGATATATCGTTTCCATTGTTCAAACCCTCGATGGGGTTTTCTTCGCAGACAAATCAGGCATTTTCAAAGCCGCTTCGGATGATCTGTCAATTGCAGAGAAAATTGCCGTTTTCGACCCAGACAAGTTCAAGGGCACACTGCTGTTCTGGCACAACGACCAAGCGCTGTATGCAGCGTCTTGCGGCGCCAATTTTCTCAACAGCTATCTGCCCGATGGCACCGTGGTCAGCTCGGTAAGCCTGCCCTCCCAATGGAAATTCTGGCTGGGCAACCCTGTACACCTCCAGGTGGTAGGCGGCCGAAGCCTGGTTTTCTTGAGTCCCGACGATTACCACCAATGGGGATGTGGGGCACTGTTGTCCATACCCGCCGGTACATCTTTCGGCCAAGAGATTTTCGCGGAAGAGAGTTTGCAGACCTTGAACATCAGCCAGACCATGGCAGTCGATGGTTCCCACGGATACCGCTTGAAGATCGGCTCCGTTGATGCAGAGGTGGCCACCCGGCACGCCGCCCACCACCTGGCGAGCCTGGTGAACAAGGTGGCCCCGGGTCTCATGAACAGCGGCTTCACCCAGGACAAGAGCTTCAATGGAACCTTGGAAATCGAACTGATCACGCCACAGCCCATCGACGGCGGGCATTTGCACATGGACTACCTCAAGGAATTGTTCCGCCAGATGCAAACCAGTCCGCAGAGTTACAAGGCGGGCAACCGCAAGGGCCCGCTGCGCCTGAGCGTTTTTTGGCATGCCGCTACCGGCGGGTCTGAGGAGCTGGTCTTTTCAAGCACCTGAGCGTTCCAGCCCGGGCTGGCATAGCGCAACATCATCGCCGATGGCGTGTGGCACGCAGACATGGAGCCTCGCGCCGGAACACAGGGCTTGTCCGAGTGATCAGATCGCAGCCAGCACCACTTCCACCCGCCGCGCCTCCGCATTGCTGCCACCCGCAGTAGTTTCCTCAGGCTTCTTCAGCTCGATCTTGTCTTCGGCCACGCCCAGGCCCTTGAGCGCGTCGCGCACCGCGTAGGCGCGCTGCTTGGCCAACTCGGCATTGGCGGCGGCGTCGCCCGTGGCGTCGTGGAAGCCAGAAACCACAGCCTTCTTGCCTTCGGCCACGCCTTTCACCACGTCAGCCAGGGCTTCGTTGGCGCCAGCGGCCAGCTCGGCCTTGGCGCTGGCGAAGTAGAACTTCACCACGCCGTTGTCCACGCGCACGCTGGCGGCGTCTGCTGCAGCAGCCGTAGCAGGGGCAGCCATGTCAGCGGCCGGGGCGGCTGGCGCGTTGTTTGCAAGGGCGGTGGTGGGCGCAGGCGCTGCCTTGCTGGCAGACGCGGCGCCCAGGCGCTTGACCACCACGGTGCCGACCGCGGTGGAGATGACCAGAGCGATCAGGATGAACAAAAAACCGAGTGCAAAACGTTCTTGGCTGTCGTTGTCGGAACTACCGGACATGGGGTCTCCCTGTATGTATATCTATCTATATGCGTGATGGATGTTTCGGGTGCCAGACTCGGGCACCTTCTTCATTGTAGAGTGATGGCATGACGAGTCTTCCCGCACCGCTGCGCGATCCCGCTCCCATGCTGGAGCGGGCCCTGCACGAGTGGGGTGGCCACAAGGACCTGTGGGTGTTCGGCTACGGCTCCCTGATCTGGCGCCCCGATTTCGACTTTTCCGAGCGCCGTGCTGCGCGCGTGCATGGCTGGCACCGCGCGCTCAAGATGTGGAGCCGCATCAACCGCGGCACGCCCGAGTGCCCGGGCCTGGTGTTCGGCATGCTCTCTGGCGGCAGTTGCCGGGGCATGGTGTTCCGGGTGGACAAGGCGCACGCCCGCCAGGTGCTGATCAACCTGTGGCAGCGCGAGATGATGACCGGCGTGTATGACCCGCGCTGGCTCACCTGCCATACGCCCCATGGCAGCGTGCAGGCGCTGGCCTTCACCCTGTCGCGCAAAAGCCCCAACCACACGGGCGAGTTGCCCGACCAGGAATACTGCCGCATCTTTGAGCAGGCCTGTGGCAAGTTCGGCACCACGCGCGATTACGCCCAGGCCACCTACGACGAGTTGCGCCGCATGGGCATCCACGACCGCTCGCTGGGAAGATTACTTTCGCTTACCGACAAAAAGCAGGCATAGTGGCGCACTTGGAAGGTGCGAATCGTTCGCAGCCTTCACCACGTTCACCACGCCCAACGCGCCAGGGCGGTGCGTCTTTTTTTCTTGTCTTCTGGAGTCCATTGCCATGAACAGTCTTCGCATTGCATCGCTTGCCCTCGCTGTCGCATCCCTGGCGGGTTGCGCCGCCTTTTCGTCCTCGGGCCCCAGCGCCACCGGCAAGCTCGAAGCCACGCGTGGCAACACCACCACCGGTATGGTGACCTTCACTCAGACGGGCGAAACGGTCAAGGTAATGGGCGAGGTGCGTGGCCTCAAGCCGAATGCCGAGCATGGCTTCCACATCCATGAAAAAGGCGACTGCTCCAGTGGCGACGGCATGAGCGCCGGCGGCCACTTCAACCCCGGTGGCAAGCCGCACGGCAACCACGGCGGCGCCGAGCACCACACGGGCGACCTGCCCAGCCTGAAGGCCGACGCCGGTGGCGTGGCCAAGATCAGCTTCGAGTCGCGATCCATCCGCGTGGGCAGCACCGCCAACGACATCGTCGGCAAGGGCCTGATCGTGCACCGCGATCCCGACGACTACACCACCCAGCCCACGGGCAATGCCGGCCCGCGCCTGGCGTGCGCGGTGATCACGGCGAAGTAAGTCTGCCCGCCAGGATCTGCTCGGCGCGGGCCAGATCCTGCACGGTGTCCACATCGGTCACCGTGCCTTCATCATGCACCTCCACCAGGCGCAACCTGCCCTGCTGCGCCTGCTCGCGCACCACGCTGGCGGCGCCCTGCTCGCCCGCCAGGGCCAGCAGGCCAGGCAGGCACAGCGCTGAAAAAGCCACCGGGTGGCCGCGCTCGCCACGGTGCACCGGCACGGCCACCGCGCACCCGTACAGCGCACCCACCATGCCGCGCAGGGTTTCTGGCCGCACCAGGGGCAGATCCGCCGGCAGCACCAGCCAGCCGGGTGCAGTGGCCGTGGCCCGCACCGCCGCCGCAATCGAATCCCCCATGCCCGGGTGGCCGGCGTCTTCCAGGTGCCAGGGCAAGCCGCTCTCGCGCACGGCGGCCAGCGTGTGCTCCAGCACGGGCACGCCACGCAGCAATGCGCTCAGCTTGTGCACGGACCCACCCGATGCGGCAAAGCGCTCGCCCCGGCCCGAGGCCAGGACCAGCACCACGGGGGACGGCAGCGGGTCCGGAACAACAACCATCACGCCAGCTTGAAGGGCAGCTCGCGCGGGGTCTTGCCGGTGATCTGGGCAATGGCGTTGGCAAACGCCGGTGCCAGAGGGGGCAGGCCGGGCTCGCCCATGCCCTTGGGTGGGTCGGCACTGGGCACGATGTGCACCGCCACCTGGGGCATGTCGGTGATGCGCGGCACCGCGAAGTCGCCGAAATTGCTTTGCTCGACCACGCCGTCCTTGAGGGTGATGGCGCCACCGGGCAGGCACATCGACAGGCCCATCAGCGCCCCGCCCTGCACCTGGGCCTCCACGCTCTTGGGGTTGACCACCAGGTTGCAGTGCACCCCGGCGGTGATGCGGTGCAGCTTGGGCGTGCCGTCCTTCACCGAGGCCTCGACCACATAGGCCACCACGGATTCGAACGACTCGTGCACCGCCACGCCCCAGGCGCGGCCCGCAGGCAGCTTCTTCTTGCCGTAGCCCGACTGGGCCACGGCCAGTTGCAGCGCCGCCTTGTGGCGCGGGTGCTTGTCGCCCATCAGGCGCATGCGGTAGGCCACGGGGTCTTGCTTGGTGGTGCGGGCGACCTCGTCGATCAGCGTCTCCATGGCATAGGCGGTGTGGGTGGAGCCCACGCTGCGCCACCACAGCACGGGCACATTGACCTGCGGGTGGTGAACCGAAAGCTTCATGGGCACATCATAGGGCTCCTTCATGCCTTCGATGGCGGTGGCGTCGATGCCGTTCTTGACCATGAAGGCCTCGAACGGCGTGCCCTTGACGATGGACTGGCCCACGATGACATGGTCCCAGGCGAGGATGTTGCCCTGGGCGTCAAAGCCGATCTCGGCGCGGTGCACGTGCATGGGGCGGTAGTAGCCGCCCTTGATGTCGTCCTCGCGGCTCCAGAGCGTGCGCACCGCCGCCGTGAGGCCCGCGCTCAGCGCGGCCTTGGCCACGCCGCAGGCCTCCACCACATAGTCGCTGGTGGGAATGGCGCGGCGGCCAAAGCCGCCCCCGGCCATCTGCGTGTGGACCTTGATGTTCTGCGGTTGCAGGCCCAGCACCCTGGCGGCGGCCAGCGCATCCGTGCCCGGCATCTGCGTGCCCATCCACAGCTCGGCCTTGTCGCCGCTCAGCAGCACGGTGCAGTTCAGCGGCTCCATGGGCGCATGCGCCAGGTAGGGGAAGACGTACTCGGCGCTGATCTTGTGCGCCGCGCCGGCCAGCGGGGCCGTGTCGGCCTGCATGGCGACCAGGCCGGGCTTGGCCGCAAGCTCGCGGTAGCTGGCCAGCAGCGCGGTGGTGTCGGGCTTTTCCACGGCGCTGGTGTCCCATTCCACCTTGAGCGCATCGCGGCCCTGCTTGGCCGCCCAGTAGCCATCGGCGATCACCGCCACACCCTCGCCGCCCCGGTCGGTGGGCACGCGCAGCACGGCCTTCACCCCCTTGACGGCCTTGGCGGCCGAGTCGTCCAGCGACTTGAGCTTGGCCGCAAACACCGGCGGGCGCGCCACCACGGCGGTCAGCATGCCGGGCAGGCGCACGTCGATGCCGTAGTCCTGCAGCCCGCTGGACTTGGCCTTGGCGTCGAGCCGCCCCGTGGGTTGGCCAATCAGGCGGAACTGCCTGGGGTCCTTCAGGGTGACCTTCTCGGGCACGGGCAGCTTCATGGCGGCTTCGGCCAGCTCGCCATAGCCGAGCTTCTTGCCGCCGGGGCCCACGACAAAGCCGTTCTGCGTGCGCAGGGCCGAGGCGTCCACGCCCCACTGCGCTGCAGCAGCCGACACCAGCATGGCGCGGGTGCGGGCACCGAGTTCGCGGTACTGGGTGTAGGAGTTCTTGATGGAGTTGGAGCCGCCCGTGAGGTGCATGCCGTAGGCAGGGTCGGCATAGGCCGGGTTGGCGTCGCCGTGCGTGCTGCGCACCTTGGACCAGTCGGCGTCGAGCTCCTCGGCCAGGATCATGGGCAGGCCGGTCTGCACGCCCTGGCCGAAGTCCAGCCGGTTGATGGTGACGGTGACCGTGCCATCGGGCTCGATGCGCACGAAGGCCGAGGGCTGCTCGAAGGGCTTGAGGCCGGCGGCCGGCGCGGCGGCGCCCTGCGCCACAGCCGCCAGTGGGAACGCGCCCAGCGCAAAGCCGGAGGCCGCCGTCACCTTGAGGAAGGTGCGGCGCGCCAGGCCTTCTGAAAAACCGGGGCCGGTGGATTCATCGGCGCTCTGCGCCTTCTCCATCAGGGCCAGAAGGTGCTTGGGCATGTGGGCCTGTACGGCCACGGGGTCAAAATGCATGGTGTGGTTCTCCTTCAGGCCAGGGTGCGGGCGGCATCGTGGATGGCCGCGCGGATGCGCACGTAGGTACCACAGCGGCAGACGTTGCCGGCCATGGCGGTGTCGATGTCGGCGTCGCTCGGCTTCTTCTTGCCCTTGAGCAAGGCCGTGGCGCTCATGATCTGGCCGCTCTGGCAGTAGCCGCATTGCGCCACGTCGTGCTTGACCCAGGCGGCATGCACGGCCTTGCCCACCTTGTCGCTGGACGCGATGGCCTCGATGGTGGTGATCTTCTGGCCCGCCGCCGCCGAGATGGGCGTGATGCACGAGCGGATCGGCGCCCCGTTCAGGTGCACGGTGCAGGCGCCGCACAGCGCAGCGCCGCAGCCGAACTTGGTGCCGGTCATGCCCAGCGTGTCGCGCAGGGCCCAGAGGATGGGGGTGGATTCATCGGCATCCACAGCCGTTTCTTTGCCATTGATGTTGAGGGTGGGCATCGTGGGTTCTCCGTGGGGGATATTTTTGAGGGAAAGCAGGTAGAACGGTAAGGCTGTGATATGTCAGGCCGACAGGTCAGCGGCGCCATCGCCGTCGGTCAGGGCGCAGCAGGTGCAGGTGAAATCGCGGCATTTTTAAGAGAATATTTATTCGATTAAAGCGCAAATCGGCGGCTTATGCTTTGAGCGCATCCCAGCACAGGCTGAAGGCGGTCTGGTGCAGGGCCTCGTCGTCGGGCAGGACACCGGTGCGTATCAGGCCGGCGGTTTCGCGCACCGAGCCGATCAGGCTGGCCGTGAGCAGCGGCACCGGCACGGCCTTGAGGATCTCCTGCTGCTGGCCCTCCTGCATCAGCGCGAAAAAGCCGGCCATGAGGCGGGTGGAGAACTCGCGGTTGCCCTCGGTGAACCAGGGCGAGTTGTAGTACTGCTCCTGGAACACCACTTCGGCATGCTGGTCCAGCCGGTGGCGCAGCAGGTTGCCCCAGATGCGGCGCACCCGGGCGCGGTACGGCAGGCCGGGCACCACGCCCTCCATGATGCGCGCGGCGGTGACGGTCTTGGCGTCCTGGTAGAGCTGGCTGATGAGCTCGTCCTTGGACGGGTAGTAGACGTACAGCGTGCTCGTGGCAATGCCCGCCGCCCGCGCGATCTGCGCCATGGTGAGTCCGCTCAGGCCCGTCTGACCGACCAGGTCGAAGGTGGCCTGCGCAATGGCGCGCTGCTTTTCATCGTCTTTGGGTTTCATCGCCTCGCCAATATAAGCGAATTTTTATTCGCCAACAACCAGCACCGCGCGGCCCGTCTGGTGGGGATGCACAATCGTGGCCATGACCACCTCCATCGCCGATCTGCGCAAGAGCTACGAGCGCGCCGAACTCAACGAAGACGCCTCGCATGCTGCACCCCTGCAGCAGTTTGATCAATGGCTCAAGGAAGCCATTTCCGCGCAGGTACCCGAGCCCAATGCCATGACCCTGGCCACCGTGGGCGGCGACCTGCGCCCCAGCACGCGCATCGTGCTCATCAAGGGATTCGACGAGCGCGGCATCGTCTGGTTCACCAACTACGACAGCCGCAAGGGCCGCCAGATCGCGGGCAACCCATTTGCGGCGCTGCAGTTCCACTGGGTGGAGCTCGAGCGCGTGGTGCGCATCGAGGGCGTGGTGGAAAAGATCAGCGACGAGGAAAGCGACGCTTACTTCGCCAGCCGCCCGCTCGACTCGCGCATCGGCGCCTGGGCCAGCCCGCAAAGCCAGGTGATCCCGGGCCGCAGCGTGCTGGTGGCCAACGCCGCCAAGTATGGCGCGCAGTTCCTGCTCAAGCCCCCGCGCCCGCCGCACTGGGGCGGCTACCGCCTCAAGCCCGAGCAATGGGAGTTCTGGCAGGGCCGCAAGAGCCGCCTGCACGACCGACTGCGCTACCGGCTTGACGGCGCCGAATGGGTGCGCGAACGGCTTGCGCCCTAAATCAGAAAACGGGTCACCAAAATGATCACCACCGGCATGGTGATCAGTGCCAGCGCGGTTGATACGGCCACGCTGGCCGTCACCTCGTCCTGCGCCACCTCGTAGCGCTGCGAGAACAGGAACACGTTGGCCCCCACCGGCAGCGAGGCGGCCACGATCATCACGGCCAGCGGCATGCCTTTGAGGCCCATGGCCCAGCCCACTGCGGCCATGGCCACCGGGTGCACCAGGCACTTGACCAGCGCGATGCGCATGGCCGCGCGGAAATGCGTGCCCACCGTGGTGAAGGCCAGCGTCACCCCCACCAGCAGCAGTGCCAGCGGCCCCAGGGCCTGGCCCAGCAGTTCCAGCGGCTTGTCGATCACCAGCGGGATGGGCAGCCCCGTCTGTGCATACAGCAGGCCCACGATGATGGGCATGGGGATGGGGTGAATGATGCCGTTGCGCACCGCCATCAGCACCGTGCGCAGCATGGAGCGGCCTTCATGCCCTGGCGTACCCGCGCGCTCGCGCGCCGCGGCCAGCTCGAACACCACGGTGGCCGCCGTGAGCAAGATCAGCGCGTGCAGCGAGATCAGGGTGAACAGCGTGACCAGGCCCGCCTCGCCAAACACCAGGCCCACCAGCGGCACGCCGATCATCACCGTGTTGCTGAACATGTTGGCCAGCGCCCGGGCCGCCGCCAGACTGGTGAAGCCCAGCAGCGCCATGGTGCCCCCGAACACCAGGCCCGCCGCCGCGAAGTAGGCAGCGATGGGCGCAAAGTCCACATCGCCCAGGTGCACCGAACTCATGGTTCTGAATAGCAGCGCTGGGGTGAGCACCATGAACACCAGGTTAGAGAGGTCCTTGACCGACCCCGCCCTTATCCAGCCCTGCTGGCCCGACAGGAAACCGATGGCGATGAACAGGACGACGGGGATCAGGGAGGCAAAGACGGGGGAATTCACGGGGCAGCGGGCGCGGAGGCCAGAAGGAATTGCAGGCGAGAATTGGAAGACAGAGTTTATGGCCTGTGCGCCTGGTACAAAGGGCTGCGCAGCTCAATCCAGGCCGTCGAACACGGCGTCATCGGGCCCCACGTGCGAGGGCGAGCGCCAGCCGGCATCGCGCATGGAGCGCGCCACCTGGTTCTCCACCCCCATCAGCACCGCGAACAAGGCCATGCGGATGGGGATGCCGTTGTCCGTCTGGCGGAAGATGGCCAGGCGCGGGTCGTGGTTGAGGTCGGTGGAGAGGTCGTTGGCCCCAGGGCGGCCGTCGCGCGGCAGCGGGTGCATGAGGATGGTGTCGGGCTTGCACAGCGCGTCCACCAACGCCTTGCGCACCTGGAATTCGGGCGTGTAGCCCTCGATGGCTTCGCCCACGAAGCGCTCCTTCTGGATGCGCGTGGCATAGACCACGTCGGCACCGCGCAGCCCCTCCTCCAGCGAGGCCGTCTGCTCGATCACATGGCCGTTGCGCGCCACCAGCTCCAGCAGGTAGGCCGGCATCTCCAGCGAGGGCGGAGCCACCAGGCTGAACTTGAGCCCCTTGTACAGCGCCAGCAGGCGGATCAGCGAGTGCACCGTGCGGCCATATTTGAGGTCGCCGACCAGGGCTACGTTCGTGCCGTCGACCAGCTTGCCCAGGCGCGAGAACTCGCGCTGGATGGTGTACAGGTCCAGGATGGCCTGGCTCGGGTGCTCGCCCGGGCCGTCGCCCGCGTTGATCACCGGGATGTTGGTGGCGCGCGCGAACTCGGCCACCGCCCCCTGCTCGGGGTGGCGCACCACCAGCGCATCCACATAGCCGGCCATTACCCGGCTGGTGTCGTAGATCGACTCGCCCTTGGCCATGGACGAGAAGGTGAATCCCGTCGTGTCGCACACCGTGCCGCCCAGACGGCAGAACGCCGCGCCAAAGCTCACCCGGGTGCGCGTGCTGGCCTCGAAGAACAGGCTGCCCAGCACAGCCCCTTCGAGCACCCGTGAGACCTTCTGGCGCCGGGCGATGGGCTGCATCAGATCGGCGACCTGGAACAGTTCTTCCAGGCTGCCGCGGTCGAACTGGGCCACCGAGAGCAGGTGCGGCCGGCCTTCGGCCGCGATGCGCTGGGCCAGCGGCTTGGCTGCGGGCGCCCTGCCCGGCCCGGCCCCGGTGTCTCGCGCCTCGTGCGTGAGGATTTCGGAGACGAACTTTTCCACCATCTCCGGCATGCTGCGCGCCTCGCCCGAGTCGGCCGGCAGCAGCCAGGTGTCGAGCGCCCGGCGGCGCACGCCCAGCCGGTCGGAAAACGCGTCGCGCGTCAGGTTGAGGCGGCGCATGGCGTCGCGCAGGAAGTCTTGTTGGCTGTTCATGGCCATGAATTATACGCAATGAGTTTTCAAACAAACGCATTGCGTATATTTTCATTGAAAGAGTTCACGGATCCGGTGATCTTGAACTAAGGTAAACACGGGCCTCAACGAGCACCAGAGGAGTAGCATGCAAGCAGTTGTTACCGCCATCTGAAGAGCTTGGTGGCAGTTGCACGACATGCCACTCGATAGGGATGCCATGACCAACACAGCCCCCCACGCAGGAAGCAGCCGCCTTGCCCTCGGGATCTGCATGGCCGCTTGCCTGGTACCCAGGGCGCACGCCCAGGCCGATGTCGCCCAGTTGCCGCTGGAGCAATTGATGCAGATGGAGGTACGCACCGCGAGCCGCTACCTGCAGAGCGCGCTGGAGGCCCCCGCCGCGGTCAGCGTGGTGACGGCCGAGGACATTCGCACCTTCGGGTACCGCAACCTGGCCGAGATTTTGGCCAGCATGCGCGGGCTGTATGTGTCCTACGACCGGTCCTACCACTACCTGGGCATGCGCGGCTTTTCCACGCCCGGGGACTACAACACCCGGGTGCTGCTGCTGGTCGACGGGGTCCGGTTCAATGACAACCTGTACGACCAGGCGCCGGTGGGCACGGATTTCCCCATCGACGTCGACCTGATCGAACGCGTCGAGTTCGTGCCCGGCCCCAGTGCGGCCGTGTATGGCGCGAATGCCTTTTTCGGCGTGCTCAACATCATCACGCGCGAGGGCCGGCAGTTCAAGGGCGCGCAGGTCAGCACCGAGCTGGGCAGCCACGGCCACGCCAAGCTGCGCTGGACGCTGGGCACGGTGGACGAACACGGTGGCGACTGGCTGCTGTCCGCATCGCGCTCCACCACCCGGGGCGATGACCTCTACTACCCCACCTACGATACGCCCCAGCAGAACCACGGGATCGCGCAAGGGCTGGACTACGACCGCAGCACCACCTTGTTTGCCAAGGTGCGGCGCGGGGGCGTGACACTCTCACTGTCGCATGGCGAACGCGTGAAGGGCCTGCCCACGGCCGCCTTCTCGCAGGTATTCAATGACCCGCGCTCGCGCGTGGCCGACTCCAGCACGCGCGTCTCTGCGGAGTACGCAGGCCTGTGGAGCCCGGCCCTGCATTTCACGGCGCGCATCCATGGCGGCCAGTACCGGTATGTGGGCGACTATGTCTACGACTACCCGCCCGTCACCGCCAACCGTGACCTTGGCCGTGGCCGGTGGGTGGGCTCGGAACTGCAATGGGTCAGCACGGCGCTGCAGCGGCACAAGATCTCCTGGGGCGTGGACTACCGGCGCGACCTGGACATCACCCAGCGCAACATGGACCTAGCGCCCGCAGCACAGTACCTGGACAAAAGCAGCAGCGGCGATGTCATGGGCATCTACCTGCAGGACGAGGTGGCGCTGCGGTCCGACCTCGTCCTGCACGCAGGGCTGCGCTGGGGCAAGCACTCGGACAGCAAGGGCAGCCTGCACCCGCGCCTGGGCCTGGTGTACCTGGTGGGGCCCGCCACGGCCCTCAAGCTGCTGTATGGCACGGCCTACCGGCCGCCCAACGCCTATGAGCGCGACTACCGCGTGGAAACCCCCGGCGGGGTGGTGGGCACGGCCAGCCTGCGCTCGGAGCGGGTGCGCACCACGGAGCTGGTGCTGGAGCACGCCCCTTCGGGTGCCACGCGGGCACTGGTCACGGTGTTCAAGTCGCGCGTGTCGCACCTGCTGGCCATCGGCGATGCGCTGCAGGCCGACCGGCTCATGTTCAGCGACGCCCACAGTGCCGGCGTGTACGGGATGGAGGCAGAAATCGAGAGGCGCCTGGGGCCCGATACCCGGTTTCGCGTGGCCTACAGCTGGCAGCAGGCGCGCGATGCCGTCACCCGCGAAACACTGGCCAATTCGCCCCGGCACCTGCTGAAGGCGCACTGGTCCAGCGCCATCGGCGGCGCCGACGCTGCCCCCTGGGCCCGAGGGCGCTACGGGGTGGAGGCCATCGCCATCGGCGCGCGCAGCACGCTGGCATCGCGCCTGCCCGCCCATGCGGTGGCCAACCTGACCTACACCACGCGGCTGGCGGGCACCGACGTCGCCCTCGGGGTGTACAACCTGTTCGACAAGCGGTTTGCCGACCCGGCGTCTTTCGAGATCCGCGGGGACTCGATGGCGCAGGACGGCAGAACCTGGCGCCTCAAGCTCACCTACGCGTTCTAGGCCATGCTGCACGTGTACCGCCTGCACAAAGCCCTTTTGGCGGGCCTGTGCGTGCTCGCGTGCTGCCCCTGGGGCCGTGCACAGGAGAAGGTCGGCGAAAACGAGATGAAGGCGGCCTATGTCTTCAACTTCATCCAGTTCATCGAATGGCCCCAGGGGGATGGCCGCGCCGGCAGCGACTGGACCATCTGCGTGTCCCCCTTCAGCCCCCTGAAGCGCACCCTGCTGGCGCTGGAGGGGCGGCCCGCGCGCAAGGACAACCCCATCCGCATCCGGCTGTGGGAGGCCAACGAGCTCGACGACTGCCGCGTGCTGGTCCTCCATGGCGCGGACACGGACCGCGCCCTGCGTGCCTTGCGCGCTGCGCCGGGCAAAACCGCGGTGCTGACCATCGCCGACGAACCGGCCACCGCCCCGGCGGAGATCATGATCACCCTGCACCGGGAGGGCGACCGCATCGTCTTCGACATCAATGCCGAGGCGATCGGCAAGGCAGGCCTCTCGGTCAGCTCACGCCTGCTGCGCCTGTCCAGGGGGGCCCGATGAATTTCGACAGCCCGGCCACCACCAACTCGGAGCAGCTGTCGTCGCGCGTGGTGGCGACCGGGCTGCTGGCCACCGGACTGGCCCTCTTGACCATGGTCCTGGCCCTCACGGCCTTCGACTACTGGAGCAGCCGCAAGGCCATGCTCGCAGACAGCCGGGTGGAAGCGGCCATCGTGGCCGACAACGTCTCCACGGCCGTGATGTTCCGCGATGCACACACCACCGAAGAGATGCTGGGCGCACTCAGGGCCTCGCCCATGGTGCTGATGGCCGGCATCTACGATGCGCAGGGCGTCCTCCTCGCCTCGTACCAGCGCGATGGCGACCAGGTGGCGCCCGGCACGCTGCCGGGTGGCGGCAACGGGGACTTCGAGTACCAGGGCCTGTACCTGCTGGAGATGGCCAAACCGGTGAAGTTCAGGGGCAAAAGCTCGGGCAGCATCTACCTGCGCAAGTCGATGGCCGAGGTCTACACCCACCTGGTCATCCGCTTCGGCGGCGCACTGCTGATCGCCGGGGGCACCATGGCGCTGGCCACCGCGCTGGTGCTGCGCAGCCGCGCGGCGGTCGGCGAGGCGGAGCGCCGCCTTCAGGTGCTGGCCCACCAGGATGCGGTGACGGGGGTCGGCAACCGGCACTTCTTCAACGAACGGCTGGCGCATGAAATCGCCCGGGCGTCGACCCTGGGGAGCAAGCTGGCACTGGTCTACATCGACCTGGACAATTTCAAGGCCTTGAACGACACCTTCGGCCATGCCGCCGGAGACGGCCTGCTGCGCCAGGTGGCGCAGCGCCTGCAGTCGGTGGTGCGGGCGGGGGACGACATCTGCCGCATGGGGGGCGACGAATTCTCGGTCATCCTGCGGCTGGACATGGACGAGGCAGCCCTTGGCAGCTACGCGGGCAGGATCGTCGCCGTGTTCGAGAAAGGCTTTGTCGAGTCGGACCAGGAGGTGATGGTGACCTGCAGCGCAGGCATCGCCACCTACCCGGGGGACGCGCCGGACCGGGACAGCCTCATCAGCAGCGCCGACACGGCAATGTACCGCGCCAAGGACCTCGGCAAGAACCGCTGCGAGCGCTTCGACGCGTCCATGAACCTTGCCGCCGTGCGCCGGCATGCCATCGAGAAAGCGCTGCGCCAGGTGCTGGAGGACGGGCAAGGCCTGGCCCTGCACTACCAGCCGGTGTTTTCGGCCGGGGACCAGAAGATGATCGGTGCCGAGGCGCTCTTGCGCTGGTCGCATGACAAGCTGGGAAACATCCCGCCGCTGGAGGCGGTGATGGTCGCGGAGGAATGCGGCCTGATCGTGCGCCTGGGCTACTGGGTGGTGCACACGGCATGCCGGGACGCTGCGCGATGGCAGGCACAGAGCCAGAACCCCTTGCGCGTGGCGGTCAACGTCTCGGCGCGGCAGCTTAACGACCCGCAGTTCCTGGAGCGCGTGATGGACATCCTGCGCGAGGAAGGCCTGCCGGCCCACCTGCTGGAGATCGAGCTGACCGAGACCGTGCTCATGGAGAACATGGACGCCTGCGCCAGCACGCTGCATCGCCTGAGCCAGCTGGGCGTGCACCTGGCCATCGACGATTTCGGCACCGGCTACTCGTCGCTGGCCTACCTGCGGCGCCTGCCGATGAAGCGGCTCAAGATCGACCGCAGCTTCATCCGCGACCTGCCCGAGCAGGAGCACAGCCGGATGATCGTCAAGGCCATCATCGCCCTCTCGCACGGCCTGGGCCTGGCCGTCACTGCCGAAGGCGTGGAGACCCAGGCGC
Source organism: Acidovorax sp. LjRoot118 (assembly GCF_964253575.1). NCBI lineage: Bacteria > Pseudomonadati > Pseudomonadota > Betaproteobacteria > Burkholderiales > Comamonadaceae > Acidovorax > Acidovorax sp. LjRoot118. Next base: position 2,493,556 of record NZ_CAXURB020000001.1, on the reverse strand, counting down.
AGATCGACTACCTGGTGGGCGCCGGGTGCGATGTGCTGCAGGGGTTTGCATTTGCGCGGCCCATGCCGGTGGAGCAGTTCGAGGCGATGCAGGGCAAGCGGTAGACAAGGGCGCGGCAATGCCCTGCCCTTGCCTCGTCCTTCAATGGGACGTCCGCACGATCACCTTGCCTCGTGCGTGACCGGTCGCCACTTTGTCGATGGCGGCATGCGCGCCATCCAGGGAATGGACCGTGTCCAGCACCACCTGCAACCGTCCAGCGCCAAAGCGCTCGACGATGCGGTCCAGCACCGATGCATCGTGCTTGAAGAAGGCGAACGCACCGCGCACCGCACCCTGATCTGCGATGGCATGGTCCACCAGCGACACCAGGGCACCTCCAGGGCGGATGAGAGGCCAGGAGCGCTCGGTGGCAAGGCCGCCTACTGTGTCGATTACCAGGTCCAGCCCATGCGCCTGCGCAGCGAAGTCGCCCGCCTGGTAGTCAATCACCTCATGCGCGCCCAGCCCGGACACCAGCTCCTGGTTGCGGGCCGATGCCGTGGCGACCACATAGGCCCTTGCCTGCCGCGCCAGTTGCACGGCGAAGCTGCCCACACCCCCTGCTGCGGCATGCACCAGCACGCGCTGCCCGGCCTGCAGCCGGCCCACGCCAAACAGCGCCAGCCACGCGGTGCCCGCCGCGGTGGGCAAGGCTGCCGCCTGCTCCCAGGCCATGCTGGCGGGCAGCAGGCAGAGCGCCTGCTCCGGCACCAGCGCGGCCTGCGCCAGGGCGCCACCCTTAGTGGGGTCCAGTCGGCCCACCACCCGGTCCCCGAGGCGGAACCTGCTGGCCAGCGGGCCGACTGCCTCCACCACGCCCGCGAAATCGGTGCCCAGGGTGTAAGGCAGCGCCACCGGAAACACGGATTGCATATGGCCGGCCAGGATCTTGAGGTCCAGCGGGTTGATGCTGGCGGCCTCAACCCGCACGGCGACCTGGGCGTCGACCGGTGAACGTAGCGCGGCCTCTTCCAGCACGGCCTGGTCCTGCCCGCCGAAGCCGTGGATGCGCAGGGCTTTCATGCGGCCTCCTTGACGGAGGGCTGGGCCCCTTCGGACGGCGGCGGAAAGCTGCCCATCTGCAAGAAAGCCCCGAACCAGTCTTCCAGATGCCAGGTGCGGCTGATGCGGCTATCGCGCAGCTCATGGAATTCATGAATGGGAATGGTCAGCCGCTTGCCCGTGGCCGCAATGCCGAACAGCGCACCGCGGTGCGTGCCCGTGATCTCGGCCCGCACAGCCACACGGCCCGGGAGCTGCAGCAGATCATGGATGGTGATCTGCACGTCCGGCAGGGCTTCGATGAAGCCCGCGATGACTGGCTTGAGCCCGCCGGGTCCGGGGCCCTGGCCGGGGGCCAGGGGAATGTCGTCCCAGTCCGGCGTCACGGCCTGGTCCATGAGATCGGGGTTCTTGTCGCTGAAGGCACGGTACAGCGTCTCCACGGCAAGGCGCTCCTGGCGCAGCTGCTCGGCATGGGGGAGGGTTTCGGTCATCGGTCGTCCTTTGAAAAAGGGGTTGCACAAGGGATAACGCGATTCTGTGGACGCCCCTAAAATCCGTCCAACAAATGGACGATATAAATAAATATCTGATTTATGAATTTTTATGGCGTCGACCTGAACCTGCTGGCCGCGTTTGACGCGCTGATGGACGAGCGCAACGTGACCCGCGCCGCCGTGCGCGTGGGCGTGAGCCAGCCGGCCATGAGCGCCGCCCTCTCGCGCCTGCGCAACTTGTTCGCCGATCCGCTGTTCCTGCGCAGCGCCGACGGCCTGCTGCCCACCCAGCGTGCCCGGGACCTGGCCGAGCCTATTGCGCAGGCGCTGCGGCAGATCCAAGCGGCTGTGGTGCCCCGGCCGCAGTTCGACCCGGCCACCGCCTCCTTCACCTTCAACCTGGGCCTGTACGACTACCCCGCCATGGTGTTGCTTCCAGCCCTGGTAGAGGCCCTGCGCCTGCAGGCGCCCGGTGCGTCGTTGAACGTGCATGCCGTGCGCGGCCGCGACAGCGCGGTGGACCTGCTCGATGCAGGCAGCATCGATGCGGCCGTAGGCGTGCCCCCGACGCAGCATGACGGGCGCATCCTCACCCGCCCCATCCTGCAGGACGAGTTCGTGACCATCGTGCGGCGCGGCCATCCGCAGGCGTGCCATGGCATGGACCTGGAGACCTACCTGGCGTTGTCCCACGTGCTGGTGTCACCCGAGGGGGACCGCCATGGCCTGGTCGACCAGGCGCTGGCGCAGCTCGGCAGGCGCCGCCACCTCGCCGTCACCCTGCCGCAGCTGTTTGCGGTGCCAGCGATGGTGGCGCGCACGGACATGGCGGCCACACTGCTCAGACGCGTGGCGCTGCACTCGGCCGGACACCAGCAACTGGCGATATTTGCGCCGCCGGTGGCGCTGCAGCCCATCGCCTTCCACCTGGTCTGGCATCGGCGCGGCGATGCGCATCCCGCGCAGCAGTGGCTGCGGGAATTGATCGCCGGCCAGGCGCAGTCGCTCTGAGCGTGCCCGCCCGGCAGTTGCCCTTTTCAGGCAATCGCCGGATAGCTCCCCGTGCCTTCGGGCCAGGCCGTCAGCACCTCGAAACCATCGGCCGTCACGGCCACCATGTGCTCCCACTGGGCCGAGAGGGAGTGGTCGCGTGTGACCACGGTCCAGCCGTCGGGCAGCTCGCGGGTGTCGCGCTTGCCGACGTTGATCATGGGCTCGATGGTGAAGACCATGCCCTCTTCCAGCACGATGCCCTGGCCACGCTGGCCGTAGTGCAGCACCTGCAGGTCCTCATGGTAGATCTGCCCGATGCCATGGCCGCAGTAGTCGCGCACCACGCTGAAGCGTTCGCGCTCGGCCACGCTCTGGATCGCATGGCCCACGTCGCCCAGCGTGGCGCCAGGGCGTACCTGGCGGATGCCGGCGCACATGGCTTCGTAGGTGGTCTCCACCAGGCGCCGCGCCAGGCGGTTGGGCTCACCCACGTAGTACATGCGGCTGGTGTCGCCGAACCAGCCATCCTTGATGACGGCGACATCGATGTTGATGATGTCGCCCTTCTTGAGCACCTTGTCGGCCGCCGGCACGCCATGGCAGACGACATGGTTGACGGAGGTGCACACCGTCTTGGTGAAGCCGTGGTAGCCGATGTTGGCCGGTATGGCCTGCAGCTCGTGCACGATGAATTCGCGGCAGCGGTCGTCCAGCGCTTCGGTGGAGACACCGGGCTGCACGTACGGGCCTATCATCTGCAGCACCCGGGCCGCCAACTGGGCGGCAATGCGCGACTGGGCAATCTCGGCGGGCGTCTTGATGATCACCTGGGGGGGCCTGGCTCCCATCACTGCACCCGCCTTACCTGAACGCTGGGCTTGCTGCCGCCATCGGCAGACGGCAAGGCCTGGGCCAGCACGGCCAGATCGAACCCGCCGGACTGTTCGGCGCGGATCAGCATCTGGCAGATCTGGCTGTGGCTGAGCTCGGGGTGCAGCTCGGCGAGCATGCCCACGCGCATCCAGTGCTCGGCTTGTGAATTGATGGAACGAGACAGCGCATTGCTGGCAATGCGCAGGTTCTCATGCATTTGGTCTGAAATTTTAACGATACCCATGGGCTGAATTATACGAAACATATACGTTTCGTGTAAACCCTGAACGTTGGGCCGGCCCTGCGGCCGGCCCAGACATCAGAATGCGACCTTGACCCCCAGCGTCAGGTTGCGGCCCATCAGCGGTGCCGCGTTCTTGATGAACGAGGTGTGGGCATAGGCCAGGCGGTCCGCCAGGTTGTTGGCCTTGAGGTAGACCTGCCAGGGCGTCTCGCCGTTGACCTTGCCGCTGTAGCTCACGCCCAGGTTGAGCATGCCGTAGCCAGGCGTGGCCGATTCGAACTCGGCCACGCGGTTCTGGCGCGCCACCTGCACCCATTCGACCTGGCCGTCCCAGGCGTTCCAGTTCGCATCAAGCCGCACACCGGCACGGGTGGCGGGAATGCGCGGCAGCAAGCCGCCGCCGGCCAGCCGGGCACGCACGGTGTCGCCGAACAGCGTCACGCCCAGGTTGCGCGTGAGGCGCTGGCGCACCTGGCCTTCGATGCCGGTGAAGGTGGCGTCGGCCTGGGCGTACTGCAGCAGCTGCAGGCCGTCCACCTCGTCGAGCGTGCGGCCGTAGATGTAGTTGCTGATGCGGTTGCGGAACACGCTCACGCCGAAGGTGGTGTCGCCGCTGGTCTTGCGCAGGCTCAGGTCGATGTTCTGCGAGGTTTCGGAGCGCAGGTCGGCATTGCCGCGCTCGTAGGTGCTGGTGGCCATGTGCAGGCCGTTGGCGTACAGCTCTTCGGCCGACGGTGCGCGGCTGGCGCGGGTGAGCGACGTGCCCAGTTGGTAGCCGGGCGTGAACTGCCACACGGCGCCCAGCGATGCCGAGGTGCCGTTGTGGCTGCGCTCGATGCCCGAAGTCTCTGCCTCGGTCGTCTGGCGGTCATGGCGCAGCGCGCCTTCGAAGCGCCAGTCGCCCAGGCGGTATTCCTCGAGCACGAACAGGCCGGTCTTGCGCGTGGTGGTGGGCTGCACGTAGGCCTCCTCCCCCTCGGCGCTGAACTTGCGCTGCGATGTCTGCAGGCCGAACACACCCTTGAAGCCGGCAATCGGCTCGTGCTGCAGCTCAAGGCGGGTGTCGTAGGCCTTGTTCTTGAAGGTGGTGCTGATGGCACCGTCCTCCACCTCGTCGTGCACGTAGTCGGTCACGCCCGCGCGCAGGCGCAGGGCCGAGAAGCCGGCAAACGGGTTGCGCAGCTCGCCGCGCACGTCGAAGCGCTCGCTGCGCAGGTCCACCACCGGCACGTCGCCGGCCTCGGCGCCGTGGTCATGGCCTTCCTCTTCGCCGCCATGCTCGCCGCAGTGCAGGCTGTTGCCATGGGTGTGGCAACCCTCGAAGCTGTGGTTGTGGCCGGGCAGGCCGTAGCGTGCCGTCTGGCGCGTGTAGGCGGCGCCCAGGTAGCCTCGGTCGCCCACCCAGGACAGGCCCACGCTGCCCGTGTCGGTGCGGTTGAAGCTGCCCAGCACCTTCTTGGCCGGCTCGCCATTGGGCGCCCAGCCCTTGCCCACGCGGTAGTCGCCGGCATCGCGAGAAACGCCTTCCACGTGCACGGCCAGATTGCCGGCGCCGCCGGTCAGCGAGAAGGCCCCTGCCCCCTCGCGCGCACCGGTGTTGGCACGCAGCTCGGCGCTGCCTTCATAGCCCTTTTGCGGAATGGCGGTGGGGATCTTGCCATCGAGCACGTTGACCACGCCGCCCACGGCGCCATTGCCATACACCAGGGCCGAGGGGCCGCGCAGCACTTCGATCTGCGTGGCCAGCAAGGGCTCCGACACCACGGCGTGGTCGGGGCTGATGGTCGAGGCGTCGTGCAGCTCGGCGCCGTCGGACAGCACCTTGACGCGCGGGCCGTCCATGCCGCGGATGATGGGGCGGCTGGCGCCCGCGCCGAAGTGGCTGCTGGTGATGCCCGGCTCGCTGTTGAGGGTTTCGCCCAGCGTGGCCTCGCGGCGGCGCACGAGTTCGTCGCCTTCGAGCACGCTCACCGGCGTGGTCATTTCGCCGGCGCCCAGTTGCAGGCCGCTGGCAGACACCGTGACGGAAGGCAGGGTGGATGCGTTGGTTGCGGCGCCGGGCGCTGCGGGGGGAGCCGTCTGGGCGAAGCTGCCGCCCGACGAGATCGCCAGCATGGCGGCCAGGGCCACGGGATGCAAGGTGGGATGCAGGGCAGTACGGCGAGGGGTGGAGTGGCGTTGTGGTGTCGTCATGGTGTTCGTAGGCAAAGGCCAGGCGCAGGTGCGCGCATTCATGCTGCTAGGCAGGCATGGAGAAAAAAGGGGACGCACGGCTGAGCCGCCTGGATTCAAGGCAGCTGCCGCTAGGGGATCAGGGGGATCAAGGGGAAGGGGGCCGGATGCACCCGCCAGCCCCTGCGCAGTGCGGCAGGGATGGCAAAGGCAGAGTCTTCAGCCCCGCAAGGCGGGCGGCCCGCGCGCCTGGAACAGCGCGACATGGCGCGCCAGCACGCGCTCGGCGTGCGTGGCCACCGGCGCCAGGGCCGGCAAGCTGGGCAGCAGCGCCGGTGCGGCGCTGTGCAAGGTATCACCCAGCGCGAGCTGGTCGAGCAAGAGGCAGTCCACCAGGCTGTGGCTGGACAGGAAGCCGCCGAGCATGCCCGGTGCATGGACGGACGCATGCTCCACCACGGCCAGCGCGCCATGGCCGGCATGGATCTGCGCCAGTGGCTGGGCATGGGCGATCTGGTGCAGGCGACCGATGGTGGGCACCCAGGCCAGCGCCAGCACCAGCCATACCAGCGCCGCATGGGCCGCCCACGCGCGCCCACCCTGCCGCTGACCGGGACGGGTGGCAGCGGCCGCAAGGGCAGTCGGCTGGATGCGCGGGTGGGTCACGACAAGGATGGTCTGCTTACTTCACCGGCACGGCTTCGACCACGCGGTAGTACAGGCCGTAAGGATCGTTCTGCAGCACCGTGAACCGGCCCTCGACCACCACGGGTTCGAGCGAGTAGCGCACGGGCGTCTTGGCCTTCACTTCGACCATGCTCTCGGGCCCGCCCGGAATGCAGAACGAGCATGTCAGCGGCACGGAGGTGAGCAGGAAGTGCGTCTGCGTGGCCTTGGCATCCAGCGGCATCATGAAGCCCTGGATGCGCTGCACCGTCTTGTCCATGCCCTGCTGCTGGGCGTTGAACACGGGCAGGATGCCGTCCTTGGTGGTCTTCTTGGTCAGGTCACTGAGCAACGACCATGGCACCACGTCGGTGCGCTGGGGCAGTGGCGCAATCGGGCTGTTGGGGCTGTGGTAGCCCGCGCCGGAGCCCGTGGGCGCCGTGCCCGGCATGGGCGAACTGAGCACAGGCGTGTTGTAGGGCGCTCCGGCCGTCGCCGCAGGCTTGCTTTCGGCATGGGCGCTGCCCACCCCCGCCAGGGCGCAGGCCAGCACCAGTGCGGCAGACTGGGCTGGCAAGGAACGGGACGAGAGAGGGTGGCGGTGCATGGAAAGTCCTTGGTGGCAGGGCTGGCGTATTTTCTTACAGATGCGCGGGCGTGGCGTGCAATGGGTCAGTGCACGTGGCGCATGCCGCAAAATTTACCGATACCTAGACCTTTGCAAGCGACCTGGAGTTCCTTCTGGCACTGGTCATGGCCCTTGCCCGATTCCAGGCACTTGGCTGCGGCCTCGTGCGCGGCCGCCATGGCGCGGTGGCGCTGGATGTCGGCCTTGGTTTCCTGGTCGGAGTGCGCGCCCTGGGCGTGCGCCAGGGCGCCAGCCAGCAGCAAGGGGGCCAGGGCCAGGGCGGTGAGCAGCTTTTTCATGGAAATCCTTTCGGGAGCAGTTGGTAATCAGGGTTGACTCAAGAGATCGGCCACTTCGGTGCGGTAGGCCTGCATGGCGGGCAGCAGCGCCGCAAAGGCGGCCACGAGCACGGCGATCAGCGGCACGCCCGCCTCGGCTGGCAGCCACACCAGGCCGCTCACGGGCAACAGGCCCTGCGCCTGCAGCACCCAGCCCAGCACCTGCGCCAGGCCATGGCCCAGCAGCAGGCCCAGGGCCGTCGCCATGGCGGCCAGCCACAGCGCCTCGCACAGCACCAGGCCGGCGACGCGGCCCGGCGGCGCGCCCAACATGCGCAGCATGGCCAGGTCGGTGCGGCGCTCGCGCACGGCATTCCACAGGGCGATGAACACACTGAGCGCGGCCACGGCCAGCAGCACGCCGCCAAAGGCGCGCAGCACGTCGGCCCCCACGCCCAGCAGGCGCAGCAGGCGGGTGACCTCGATGGCGGGAGCGGCCGCCTGCATCGACGTGTCGGCATTGATCTGGCGCGGCAGCGTGACGGCGGCCATGGGCGTGCGGTAGCGCAGCAGGGCCACGGTCACCTCGCGCTCCTCCTTGAGCACCGCCAGGTCCTCGGGCTCGGTGGCGGTGGCGGTCTCGTGCACCATCCAGACGGACTCGGTGGAGGTAAGGATGAGCCGGTCGAGCACGCAGCTGCAGGCAGCCAGCACGCCGGCCACGCGGTACGGGTGCTCGCCATGGGCATGCCCTCCCCCGCCCAGGCCATGGCTGCCGATGAAGGTGGCGCCGACCAAGGGCGCGCCTGCATGCGCTGCGCCCACGATGCCGCGCGCCACCGTGGCGCCCAGCACCGCATCCATGGGCTGCTGCCAGGGCTGGCCCTCGGCCAGAGTGGCGCCATAGAGCGCCAGGTAGTCGGGCGTGGTGCCCACGATGCGAAAGCCCTGGTAACTGTCGCCCAGGCTCAGCGGGATCACCTGCGCCACCAGCGGGTTCTTCTGCAGGGCTTGCACCTCCTGCAGCGGGATGTTGCCGGTGGGCACATCGATATGGAACACCCCCGCCAGGATGAGCTGCAGCGGGCTGCCCTTGGCCCCCACCACGAGGTCGATGCCGTCCAGGTCGCGCTCGAAGGCACGGTCGAGCTGCGTGGCCACCAGCAGCACCAGGGTGATCGCCGCCAGACCCAGCGTGAGCACCAGCAGGTTGAGCACGGCGGCCAGCGGGCGCGCCCACAGGTAGCGCCAGGAAAGGGAGAGAAGCTTGGCCATCGGGGCGGTAGACGTCAGTCGGCACGCATGGAGTTCAGGTCGAGCTGCTGCAGACCTGGCGTGGCCGCCAGGGCCTGCACAACGCGCTGGTCGTGCGTGGCGATCACCAGGCTGGCATCGCAAGCGGTGGCGCTGGCCTGCAGCAGTGCCAGGGCATCGGCCGCAGCCTCGTCGTCGAGGCTGGCCGTGGGTTCGTCCGCAAGCAGGATCTGGGGCGTGAGCAGCACGGCCCGCGCCAGCGCCACGCGCTGCGCTTGCCCGCCCGAGAGCTGGTGCGGCCGGCGCGCGGCCAGCTCGGCCACACCCACCTGGGCCAGCGCGCGGTTGATGGCCGCATCGTCGCGCGGCAGGCCGGCCGCAAAGTACACCAGGGCCAGGTTATCGGCCACCGTGAGCGCGCTGCTCAGGTGCAGCTTCTGCGGCAGAAAACCGACGCTGCGCGCACGCCAGGCATCGATCTCGGCGCCGCGCTGCGTGCCCAGTTGCGTACTGGCCACGAACAGGTCGCCGCCAGCGGGCGAACGCAGGCCCGCCAGCAGCGCCAGCCAGGTCGATTTGCCCGTGCCCGAGCGCCCGCGCAGCAGCAAGGTGCCGCCCTGGCGCAAGTCCACGTCGGGAAAGCGCAGTGCTTCACTGCCTGCGGCATAGGCGTAGGAAAGGCCCCGTGTGCGGATCATGCGGCAGCCCCCTCGGCCGGATGCGCGCACCCGGCGCAACGGCCACGCACGGCAATCTCCACCGCCAGGCTTTCGTGCCCGGCCGTGGCCAGCGCCTGCAGCACCTGCTTCAAGGCGCTTTGCACGCGCGCCGAGCCCTGTGCCAGGCGAAACTGGCGATGGCAGTCACCGCACTCGAAGCGGGGAACAGCGCCCTCCCCGCCCTGCGGCGCCAGCGCAAAGCGCGTGACGCGGGCGGCATCCACCTGCCGCTGCAGCAGGCCGGCGGCGGCAAAGCGGTCGAGCATGCGGTAGACGGTGACCTTGTTGACCGGCGCCCCGGCAGCCGCCAGAGCAGATTCCACCTCGGCTTCGGACAGTGCGGCGTCGGGCCGCGCCTCGAACAGTTGCGCCAGCGCCCGCGTGGCGCGCGTGGCCCGCATGCCGGCGGGCAGGGTCCAGGCGCTTGGCGTGGCGGCGACAACAGAAAGAGGGGAGCGAATCGTGGGCATGAGAGGAATGGCTGACCGGCGCAGGCCTGGTAACGCAATCGATTTGCATTATGCATGCTGCATGCCGGTCACCGGCCATTTCCGGACGAACCCTGCGGTCAAGACCAGAGCCGATAGAACCAGTAGCTGTCGTCCGTGTCCACGCCGCGCGCCAGTTCGCCCGGGCTGTGGCCGGTGACGCGCTGTGTCTCGCGGCACAGGTGCGACTGGTCCGCATAGCCGGCGCCGGAGGCCACGTCCTGCCAGCGCGGCACCTGGCCGCTGTGCTCGCTGTCGGTGCGTGCCTGCAGCAAGGTCGATTCGGCGCGCGACAGCCAGGCCAGGCGGCGCACGGGCTGGCCTGCCCAGGTGCGGGCATGGCGCTCCAGGCTGCGCAGGCTGCCGCCCAGTCCGCTGGCAGCTGCATGGGCCTGCAGTTCCTGCAACCAGCGGGTGCCAGGGGCACCATCGGCAACCTGCGCGCCATCGCGGCTGCGCCAATGGGTGGCCACCGTGTCTTCGATCAGTGCCATCCTGGCGGCATCGTCCTGCGCCTGCCTCACGGCATCGCACAGCGCACGCCATGGTGCCGGCAGCACCTCCTGGGCGGGCAGCAGGCCATCCACCAGTGCGCTGATGGGCAGGCCGGTCAGCTGGTGGAAGGCATGGGGCTGGAACACCACCCCGAAGGTGCGCACCGGCCCGGGATTGCGCGTGGCCCAGGGGCGGGTCTGCGGACCCAGCAACAGCGTGGAGGCCAGGGGCTGGGGTGCGCCGCCTTCGGCATCGATGCGCTCGGAGCTGCCCTGTAGAAACCAGGCCACGCCGCAGTAGACCGATGCCGGGTAGCGGTTCAGGCGCGGAGCCTCCTGCGGGTGCTTGCCGCCCGTGGTGTCCTTGATGAGGTAAGCACGGATGCAACCCGCCAGCGCCAGGGGCGGCAGGGCGACGGTGGCAAAGGGGAGCTGGAATCGCAGGCGCACGCCCCGCATCGTAGACGGGTTCGCCAGGCACCCTCCCGGGGTGCCCTTGGCGAAATCATTCAAGACGGCCGGGCGCAGACCTTTCAGAATCGCCCACCATGGCCCACAACCCACCCTCCCTCTCCCCTGCCCTGCAACCCCTTCTGGCCTCGGCCCGGCCCAGCCGCACGGCCTTGCTGTGCGGCATTGCCCGGGCCCGGCACCAGTTGCTGGACGGGGGTGAAGTGTTCGCAGACCCGCTGGCCCTCGAGATCCTGGGGCCGGAGCTGGGCGTCGCGGTGCGCCAATGGGCCATCGACCACGGACCCGGGGGGCACCTGAGCGACCGGGGCAGCTTCTCCGAAGCCATGCGCGGTGCCCTGGCCGCCCGCAGCCGCATCGCCGAAGACACCCTGCGCGAGGCGGTGGCCGCCGGGGCCACGCAGTACGTGGTGCTGGGCGCGGGCCTGGATACCTTCGCCTTGCGCAGGGGCTGGCCCAAGGGGCTTGCCCGGGTGTTCGAGGTTGACCACCCGGCCACCCAGGCCTGGAAGCAGCAGCTTGCCGCTGGCGCCGGCCTGTGGATGCGGCCAGGGGCGATCCATGTGCCGGTGGACTTCGAGCGCCAGGACTTCATGCAGCACCTGGTAGCCCAGGGTCTGGACCCGCACGAACGCACCGTGTTTGCCTGGCTGGGCGTCAGCATGTACCTGGCACCCACCGCCGTACGGGCCACGCTGGAACGCATAGGCACGCAGATGGCGCCGGGCAGCGTGCTGGTTTTCGACTATGTGCGCCGCCCTGCCCCGAAGGAGCTGGGCCGTCGGCTGGCCCTGGGCCTGATGGCGCGCCGCTTTCGCGGCATGGGCGAGCCCTGGAACTGCTTCCTTGGCGACACAGAACTGCAGGCCATGCTTGCGGACTGCGGCTTTGCGCCCCCGGAGATCATCAGTGCGCAGGACATCATGCGCACCCTGCTGTCGAGCCGCCCCGCGTCCCGGCTGCAACGGGCCATGGGTGGGCTGCTGGGCGGCGTGGTGCGCGTGCGGGTGGGCGACGGGCCCAGCCTGCTCTGAGGCTGGGAGTTTTTTGTCCGTGTCCGAATGGCGCGTCAAAACGCACTGGATCTAGGCGCAAAGCACAGCCATAGCTCCGGCTATGGCGAGCATTTGCAACGACGATCCGGGGTGTTTTGGCGTGCAAGGCGGGCATGAACGAAAGACTCTCAGCCTCTCAATCCTCCTTGAGGTACTTGCGGAAGGTCTTGCGGAACTTGTCCACCTTGGGGCCCACCACCATGGCGCAGTAGCCCTGCCCCGGGTGCTTGGCAAAGTAATCCTGGTGGTAGTCCTCGGCCGTGCTGTAGTTGGCCAGGGGCTTCACCTCGGTGGTGATGGGGGCGCCGAACAGCTTGTCCTGCGACATCTGGCGCACCATGGCGTCGGCCAGCTCGCCGTGGGCCGGGTTGTCGTAGTAGATGCCGCTGCGGTACTGCGTGCCCACGTCGTTGCCCTGGCGGTTGAGGGTGGTCGGGTCGTGGGTGTGGAAGAAGATCTCCAGGATCTCTTCGAGGCTGATCTCGTCGGCATCGAAAGTCAGGCGCACCACCTCGGCATGGCCGGTGTCGCCCTGGCAGATCTGCTCGTAGGTCGGCTTGATCGTCTGGCCGTTGGTGTAGCCGCTTTCCACGTCGGTGATGCCGCGCACGCGGTCGAACACCGCCTCGGTGCACCAGAAGCAGCCGCCGCCCAGGGTGATGGTTTGCAGTTTGTATGCCATGTGTTCTCCATGCAATGAAGGATTTCCATGGAATGGTAAGCGGCCTCGGGTGCCGCAGTGCCGGCGGGGCTATTCGTACTTCTTGCCCTGCTCCATCAACTCGGGTGTCCCGATCAGCGCATTGAGCCCATCGAAATCCAGCATGCGCTCCTTGAACGGCGCCGTGGTCTGGTGGGCCTGCAGGCTGGCGTAATAGCCCTGCAGGGTGTGGGCCACGGCGCGCGCCGTGCCGCCCGGGAAGATGGCGATGCGAAAACCGCGCTGGCCCAGCTCCTTCGCGCTTTGCACCGGGGTCTTGCCGCCTTCGACCATGTTGGCCAGCAGCGGGATGCGGTGGGCAAAGCGCTGGCAGGCGGCGTCCATCTGCTCCGGGGTGCGCAGGGCTTCGATGAAGAGCGCGTCCACACCACACTCCAGATAGCGCTCGGCGCGGTCGAACGCGGCATCGATGCCCTCGACCGCCAGCGCATCGGTGCGCGCCAGGATCAGGGTGCGGGCGTCGCGCCGGGCGTCGAGGGCCGCACGCAGCTTGCCCACCATTTCGGCGGCAGGCACCACGCTCTTGCCGTCCAGGTGGCCGCAGCGCTTGGGAAAGCCCTGGTCCTCGATCTGCACCATGGCGGCGCCCGCGCGCTCGAAGCCGCGCACCGTGCGCTGCACGTTGAGCGCATTGCCGAAACCGGTGTCGGCATCCACGATCACCGGCGTGCGCACCCGCTCGGTGATGCGCGCCAGCGTGTCTTCCACCTCGGTGTAGGTGGTCAGGCCAACGTCGGAGCGGCCCAGCCGGGTGTAGGCGATGGAGGCACCCGAGAGGTACAGCGCCTCGAAGCCCGCCTGCTCGGCCACCAGGGCGCTCAGCGCGTCGTAGACGCCGGGGGCCAGCAGGATCTGCGGCTGTTGCAGCCGTTCGTGCAAGGAAATCGTGGTCATGGGATGTGGCCCGTGGAGGGACGAAGCAGGTGTGCGGCGGTATGGGCCGCCAGGTAACCGCCGGCCACGGCGCTCAACAGGCCGTTGCCCGAGAGATAGCCCCAGACGGCATCGCCCGAGACGCCGCGCGCCGCGCCGCCGGCCGCCAGCAGGTTGGGAAACGGGCAGCCTGCGGTGTCGAGCACCCGGCAGCGCGCATCGATATCGAGCCCGCCCTGGGTATGGAACAGGGCCCCCGTGACCTTGACGGCGCAGTACGGAGCCTGCAGCGGCCGCGCCTTGGAACGAGGGTACGGGCCCTGCCCCGCCAGCGTGGCCGCCAGCGCGGTCTCGTCGCAGCCGATCACGGCGGCCAGGGCCTGAACGCTGTCGCAGTGCTTCACAGCGCCGGCAGCTTCTGCATCCACGAAGTCCGGAAAACCCCGCGCCAGTGCCAGGATCGGCGCGTCGAACACATTCCAGGCCACGCCCGCCGGCTGGGCCAGCACATGCACCGAGGCCTCCGAGTAGCCCTGCGTCTCGTCGTGAAAGCGCCGGCCCAGCGCGTTGACCTGAATGCCTCCCTCCATCATCAGCGCCCACGAGATCAGCGCGCCCTGCGGGATGGCCCACGAGCCGTGGCCCTGGTAGCCGCCCAGGTCGGCCAGACGCGCGCCCAGCGCACGGCCCCAGGCGATGGCGCTGCCGTCGTTGCCCATGTGGCCGGCGAACAGGGCATCGCGCATATCGGGCAGCAGCTCGCGCACCATGGCGGCGTTGCCGCCAAAGCCGTTGCAGGCCAGGATGGCCGCGTCGCACGACAGGTGTTCCAGCCGGCCGCCGGGCCGCTCGTAGCCCACGCCGATCACCAGGCCGGTGTCGTCCGCCCACAACTCGCGCACGGTGGCATCGGTCACCAGGGGGATGTCGGCCGCCGCGACGGCATTGGCCAGTCGGCCCATCAGGCCCACCCCGGTCGTCTCGGGCACCGCATGCATACGGCGCACGCTGTGGCCGGGGTACAGAAAGCCGTCTAGCACCTGCCACTGCAGGCCGTGGCGCTGCTGCAGCGCATCGAGCGCGGGGCCGATGGCCCGGGCATAGGCCTGCACCAGCTGCGGCGCCGCCCTGCCCTTGGCCTTGGCGCTGATGTCGGCGGCAAAGCGCTCGGGGCTGTCGTCAATGCCCAGTTCCTTCTGCACCCGCGTGGCCGGTGCCGGGATGAAGCCCGAGGACAGGGCCGAGGATCCCGTGGGCGTGGCATCGCGCTCCAGTACGGCGCATTCGACACCCAGGTCGTGCAGCATCAGCGCGGCCGTCAGGCCGCAGGCGCCGCCGCCAACGATGGCCACGGGCACATGGTTGCCCTGCGCGGCCGCGGGCATCCGGTCGGCCCGGCGAATGTTGGGCAGCGTGCCCGTCATGGCGTGCCCGCCGCCAGCGCAGCCATGAACTCTGCGCAGCCCAGCACCTGGGCCACGGTGGCCATGTCGGCCAGCGCGGTGTCGTGCACGTCCTGGCGGAAGGCGGCGCAGCCGTCCGACAGCACCAGGGTGCGGTAGTCGCGCATGTGGGCATCGCGCACCGTGCTGGCCACCCCGCCGTTGGTGACGATGCCGCACACCGCCACGGTATCGATGCCTGCGCGGCGCAGCACCCAGTCGAGCTGGGTGTTGAAAAAGGCCGAATAGGCCACCTTGCACACCGAGAGGTCCACCCAGGGCGCGATCTCGGACACATTGGCCTGGCCCCGGCTGCCGGGCGCGAAGTCGCCGCGCCGCAGAAAGGGCCGCAAGGTCTTGAGGTGGGGCGAGACCATGGGCTCGCCCTGTGCGTCGGGCCACAGCGTGAACTGGCTGCCTGCGACCAGGCCACCCCCGGCCTTGACGGAGGTGGCCACCTGCGCCACGCGCGCCGGCAAGGCCTGCGCAGCCGGGATCACCGCGCCACCGCGCGCATAGGCACCATCGGGCGCGAGAAAGTCGTTCTGCAGGTCGATGATGACCAGCGCCACGCGCCGGGTGTGCAGGGGGGATGCGGCGGCCGTCATGCGGAACGCACCAAAAGATTGCCCAGCGTGTCAACGATGGCGTGAAAGCCCGGCTCCAGCCACACCGTGGTGTCGGGTTGCTCCAGGATGGCCGGGCCGTCGATGCGGGCACCCACCGGCAGCTCCAGCCGCGCATGGCGCGCCGCATCCCACCACCGGCCGGCATGGAACACGCGCTGCACGCCCAACGAAGGGTTCAGCGTGGTCGACTGCGGGGCCAGCACCGTGAGGTCGAATTTGGGCCGCACGCCCACACGGGCGTAGCGAAGGTTCATCACCCGCACGGCAATGCCGTCGAGCACGCGGCCGAAGGCGGCGCGGTAGGCGGCCTCGAAAGCCGCCTGGATGCCCTCGCGGTGGAGTGCCTCCGTGGCGAGCGGCACCTGCACGGTGTGCGTCTGCCCGGCATAGAGCATATCCAGCGCAATGACCTCTTGCACCTGCACGAACTGCACGCCGGCCGAGTCCAGCCGCTGCTGGCAGGCAGCCGACAGGGCCTGCACGCGCTGTCGCAGGTCGGCCACGTCGAGGTCTGCCAGGGGTTTGTTCAGGGTCTGCACCGCGTCATGGCGCATGTCGGCCATCACGCAGCCGAGGGCAGAGGTGACGCCGGGGTAGCGCGGCACGATGCCCGTGCCCACCCCCACTTCGCGCATCATGGCGCAGACATGCAGGGCGCCACCGCCGCCGAAGGGCATGTAGGCGAACTGGCGCGGGTCGTGCCCGCGCTCGATGGACACCACGCGCACGGCGCCGGCCATCTTGGCATTGGCCACGGTGAGGATGGCCTCTGCGGCGGCCATCACCTCCAGGCCCAGGGGCTGGGCCACGTGGGTCTCGATGGCGTCGCGGGACTTGCCTGCATTCATGGCGGCGAGCAGCCCGCCACCCAGCGGCCGGTCGGCCGCGATGCGGCCCAGCAGCACGTTGGCATCGGTCACCGTGGGCCGGGTGTTGCCGCGCCCGTAGCAGGCGGGGCCGGGCACGCTGCCGGCCGACTCGGGGCCCACCTGCAGCATGCCGCTGGCGTCCACCGAGGCAATGGAGCCGCCGCCCGCACCAATGGTCTCGATCTGGATCATGGGCGAGCGCACCACCATGCCGAATTCGATGGAGGTCTGCGCCGCCAGCGCCGCCTCGCCGCTCGCCACCAGCGACACGTCGAACGAGGTGCCGCCCATGTCGCCCGTGATCGCATCCGGGAAACCTGCCGCCCGTGCGATGGCCGCACAGGCGATCACCCCCGCCGCTGGGCCCGACAGCGCCGTGCGCACAGGCACATCGCACGCCGTCTGGCGCGACATCACGCCGCCGTTGCTCTGCACGATGAGCAGTTCACCCGCGAA
The DNA here is from genome assembly GCF_964253575.1 of Acidovorax sp. LjRoot118. Taxonomy (NCBI): domain Bacteria; kingdom Pseudomonadati; phylum Pseudomonadota; class Betaproteobacteria; order Burkholderiales; family Comamonadaceae; genus Acidovorax; species Acidovorax sp. LjRoot118. The sequence continues at coordinate 2,476,690 of NZ_CAXURB020000001.1, read as the reverse complement.
GCCCTGGCCGCGCAGGTCGCCCTCCAGCCGCTCCAGGTAGCTGCCCACCACGGGCTGCAAGGCGGCATTGAGCGTGGCGGTCGAGCAGCGCTCGAACTCGCGGATCTCGGGCAACACCTCGCTGGCGGCCGTCACATGCGGGTTGGGCCAGAGGCTGCGCACGGCGGCCACGGCCGCCTGCTCGTTGGCCGGGTTGGCGTAGGTGTTGATGAAGAACACGCAGACGGCCTCGCAGCCCGCATCGAGCAATGCCTGGGCCTGGGCTTTCACCTGGGCCAGGTCGACCGGCGTGTGCACCGTGCCGTCGGCCAGCACGCGCTCGTCCACCTCCAGGCGCAGGTCGCGTGGCACGATGGGCTCGAAGCTGCCGCGCAGGCCCCAGGTCTGCGGGCGGTCGCGCCGGCGCATCTCCAGCACGTCGCGAAAGCCGCGCGTGGTGATGATGCCGGTGCGCGCCACCTTGCGCTCCAGCAGCGCATTCGTGCCCACCGTGGTGCCATGCACGATGGTGGCGATGGCTGCGGCCGAATCCGCCACGCGCGCCACGCCGTTCATGAAGCCGCGCGCTTCTTCACCCCGGGTGGAGGGCACCTTGACGATGCGCGCACTGCCGTCGGCCTCGTCGAGAACGAACAGATCGGTGAAGGTGCCACCCACGTCCACCCCCACCACAAAGGAAGCCTTGCCGCTCATGCTGCGCCTTTCACTGCTGCTGCGCTGTTGTCCGCCACTACATAACCCATCGCTTCGTCGCTCTGGCGCGCTGCGGCCGACCGTGCCGCAGGTACACCGTAGCCCCCGCCACCAGGCGTCTCCAGCCGCACGCGCTCGCCCTTTTGCAATCGGATGCCGATCATCTTGGAACGCATGGGCGGCACCTTCCACGTGCCCGCGTTCTCGTAGCTGAAGACGTTCATGGCGGCCTCTCCGCCCCCGGCAATGCCCTGGGGCGCAGCCTTGCCGCGCTCGCCGAAGATGAAGACCTCGGCATCCTGCTCCAGCAATTCGATCTCGTAGATGGCACCCAGGCCCCCCCGGTGCTGCCCGTCGCCGCCCGAGCCCGGGCGCAGCGCCCATTGCGTGAAGCGCACGGGGTACGCCGCCTCCAGGATCTCCAGCGGTGGAATGGTCGCCGTGGAGATGGGCGCGTTGCCGTGGCTCATGCCATCGCCGTCCGAATGCCCGCCATGGCCGCCACCGAAGAAGCTGAACATCACCCAGCGCTGGCCCTTGCGCGCGGCATCGGTGCGGTGCCCGGCGATGGACAGGGCATTGATGGTGCCGTAGGCCTGGGCCATGGCGCGCTCGGGCGCGGCCAGGGCCGTGGCGCTGAAGATCACATCGATCATGCGCAAAATGGTCTCGGTGTAGCCGCCCACCGGGCGCGGGCGCGCGGCGCTGATCACCAGGCCATCGGGCAGCACGAAATCCACCGCGTCGAGCACGCCCGCATTGGCCGGCACATCCGGAAACAGGTGCTTGAGCGCCACGTAGCAGGCCGCGATGGCCGTGGCGCGCGAGATGTTCACCGGCCCGGCGCACTGGGGCGAGGTGCGCGAGAAGTCGAGCGTAAGCCGGTCGCCCTGCACGGTCATGTCCAGGGCAATGGTCAGCGCCTCGTCCTTCACCCCGTCGTTGTCCAGCATGTCGCTGAAGCTGTAGCGTCCATCGGGCAGTGCCGCGATGTGCGAGCGCATGAGCCTGACGGCGCGCGTGCGCAGCTCTCCCATGGCCTGCAGCACCACGGTGTCGCCGTACTGGTCGAGCAGGTCGTGCAGGCGGCGCTCGCCCAAGTCCAGCGCCGAGAGCTGGCCGTTGAGGTCGCCCCACAGGCTGTCGGGCAGGCGGGTATTGGCTTTCAGGATGGCCAGCACGTCCTCATCGAGCGCGCCGCCGCGCACGATGCGCACCGGCGGGATCTGAACCGCCTCCTGCCAGCATTCGGTGGCAGCCGGGTTGTAGTTGCCGGGCACGTTGCCGCCCACATCGTGCCAATGCGCGGCCGAGGCGAGAAAGCAGTACAGCCTGCCATCGCGAAAGAAGGGCCGCACCAGCTTGAAGTCGTTGGCGTGCGTGCCGCCCTCGTACGGGTCGTTGAACAGCCAGGTATCGCCTTGTGCCATGCCGCCGCGCCCGGCGGCGATGCGCATGGCCGCGCGCACCGCGAAGGCCATGGCCCCCACGAACACCGGCAGGCCCGACTTGCCCTGCACCAGCGTGTCGCCGCTCGTGGCATCGTACAGGCCGTGGCAGGCATCGTGCGCCTCGGCGATGATGGGGTTGAACGCGCTGCGGTACAGCGTGGCGTCCATCTCGTCGGCGATCTGCTCGAGCCGCCCGCGCAGCACGGCCAGCGTGACCGGGTCCATCGACGTTGCTGTGGTGGTGGTGGTGTTTTCAGCCATTCAAGGCCTCCTTGCCAAATCGGGCGCGCAGCTGGTTCATCAAGCCGCCAGCGCGCACCATGTCCATGAGAAACGGGGGAATCGGATCGCACGCCAGGCGCGTGCCATCCGCTGTGATCACGGCTGGGGCCTGCCAGTCCAGGGCAACGGCCTCGCCCTCGGCCACCTCGCCCGCCTGCGGGCAGGTCAGCAGCAGCAGGCCCAGGTTGAAGGCGTTGCGAAAGTACAGGCCGCTGAACGAGGGCGCGATGACCGCCACAACGCCCAGCCGCACCAGCACCGCAGCGGCCTGTTCGCGCGAGGATCCGATGCCGAAATTGGGGCCGGCCACGATCACGTCGCCCTTCCCTGCCCCGCCCACGAAGTCCGGCCGCACCGATTCCAGGCAGTGGCGGGCCAGCACATCGATGCCATGCTTCATCGCGTGGCCGGGGGCCAGCACGTCGGTGTCGATGTCGGCACCGAGCTTCCAGACCCTATGCAGTGCGGCGTTCATGCCAGCACCTCGCGCGGGTCGGCAATGCGGCCCTTGAGGGCCGAGGCGGCCACGGTGTAGGGCGAGGCCAGGTACACCTGGGCCGTCGCCGAGCCCATGCGCCCCTTGAAATTGCGCGCCGTGCTGGAGATCACGGTGGTGCCGTCGCCCACGCTATCGCCATAGCCGGCACAGGCGCCGCAGGTGGTCGGAAACAGCTCGGCGCCCGCCTCCTCCAGCACCTGCAGCACGCCTTCGGCGCGGGCGGCGGCCTGGTCCTGCTGGCTGGCGGGTGCCACCATCAGGCGCACGCCGCTGGCCACGCGCTGGCCGCGCAGCACACTGGCTGCGGCGCGCAGGTCGTCGAGCTTGGCGCCCGTGCAGGCGCCGATGTAGGCCACGTCGATGCGCGTGCCCGCATGCTGGCCCACTGCGGCGGTATTGGCGGGGCTGTGGGGCGCGGCCACCTGGGGGGCCAGGGTGCCGGCGTCGAAATCATGGCGGGTGAGCGGCGCGCCGAGGTCGGTCGCCCAGGCGTCCAGGCCTTGCAGGTCGGCCTCTGGCACCCCGTGGGCCGCCAGCCAGTCGCGCGTGGTGGCGTCGGGGGCGATCAGGCCGGCCTGAGCGCCCAGCTCGGCGCTCATGTTCGAGAGCGTCATGCGCTCCTGCATCGACAGGGCCTGCACGGCAGCACCGGCGAACTCCACGGCCTGGTACTGGCCGCCATTCATGCCGAAGCGGCCGATCATGTGCAGCATCATGTCCTTGGCGGTCACGCCAGCGGCGAGCTTTCCACTCCAATGCATCTGCAGCGTGTGCGGCACGCGCAGCCAGATCTCGCCGGTGACCACCACGCCCAGCATCTCGGTGCTGCCGATGCCGAACATGTAGGCACCGAAGGCCCCACCCGTGGGCGAATGCGAATCGCCCCCCACGCAGAACATGCCGGGGCGGATGTGGCCGTGCTGCGGCACCACCACGTGGCAGATGCCCTGGCCGTCGTACACGTGGGGCAATGCCTGCTCACGCGCCCAGTCACGCGCGATGCGCACGATGCGGCGCGACTCCTCGTCGCGCTCGGGCAGGTAGTGGTCCATGACCAGCACCACGCGCGACTTGTCCCAGATGGTGGCGCCCAGCTCGTCGAGCATGGGTTTGAGGCGCCGGGGGCCGGACGAGTCATGGAACATGGCCAGGTCCACCCGGCAGTTGACGATGTCACCCGGCGCCAGGCCGGTGCGCCCGCTCGCGCGGGCCACCAGCTTCTGTGCCAGGGTGCTGGGTGCGGAGCTCATTCGGGCTTGGCTCCGGCAAAACGCACGACCTTGGCCCAGCGCGGGATCTCGGCCTGCACGAAGCGGGCGAATTCCTCGGGGCTGTTGCCCACGGGCACGGCGCCCTCGGTCTCCAGGCGCTTTTTCACCTCGGGCGTGGCGATGGCCTGGCGGGCTGCGTCGCTCAGGCGCTTGGCCAGCTCGGGGGCCATGTTCCCGGGCCCGAACAGGCCGAACCAGGCGCTCGACTCATAGCCCGGCAGCACCTCTGCAATCGCGGGCACGTCCGGAAAGGCCGGCAGGCGCCTGGCACTGGTGACGCCAAGCGCGCGCAGCTTGCCCGCCCGCACCTGCGCCTGGGCGTTGCCCACGGCGGCGAACATCAGCTCCACCTGCCCGGCCAGCACGTCCTGCAGCGCCGGGGCCGTGCCCCGGTAGGGGATGTTGACGATGTAGGCGCCCGACTGCATCTTGAACGCATCGCCCGCCAGGTGCAGCGAGGAGCCCACGGCGCCAATGGCGAAGTTGAGCTTGCCCGGCCGCGCCTTGGCCAGCGCAATCAGCTCGCGCACATCCTTGGCCGGCACCGAGGGGTTGGCCACCAGGATCGAGGGCGAGGTGGCCACGCAGGTGAGCGGGGTGAAATCCTTGATCGGATCGAACGGCAGTGAGGGGTAGAGGCTGGCGTTGATGGCGTGGCTCGTGAAGCTCATGAGCAGCGTATTGCCATCGGGCGCGGCCTTGGCCACGGCATCGGCCGCGATGTTGCCACCCGCGCCAGGGCGGTTCTCCACCACCACGGTGCGGCCAAGCTGGCGCCCCATCTCGCTGGCCAGGTTGCGCGCCAGGGTGTCGGTGGAGCCGCCCGCAGGCGCGCCCACGAGGATGCGGATGGGCGCGTTCTGGGCCAGCACATGGCCCATGGACAGGGCCGCCGGCAAGGCCAGCAGCAGTTTTCGGCGGGGAACGGTCATGTGGTTGTCTCCTTCTCAAAGGCCCAGGTAGGCCCGGCGCAGTTCGTCGCTGCGCAGCAGTTCGTCGGGGGCGCCCGAAAACCGGATGCTCCCGTTCTCCATCACATAGGCGCGGTCGGCGATCTCCAGCGACTGGCCCACGTTCTGCTCCACCAGCAGCACGGCCAGACCCGTGGAGCGCAGCTGGCGGATCAGGCCGAACATCTCTTCGACCAGCAGGGGCGACAGGCCGAGCGAGGGTTCGTCCAGGATCAAGAGGCGCGGCTCGGCCATCAGGCCGCGGCCAATCGCCAGCATCTGCTGCTCGCCGCCGCTCATGGTGCCGGCCAGTTGGGTGGTGCGCTCCTTCAGGCGCGGGAAGGTGGCGAACACCTTGTCGATGTTCTCGGCCCGGCGCTCGCGGGCGCGCGAAAAGCTGCCCAGCGACAGGTTTTCGAGCACGCTCAGGTTGGGGAAGATCTTGCGCCCCTCGGGCACCTGGATCAGCCCGGCCTTGACGACCGCCGTGTAGTGCGCCCCGCTCAGGTCCGCCCCACCGAAGGCCACGCGCCCGGCCCAGGCCGGGTAGATGCCGCAGACCACGTTGTTGAGCGTGGACTTGCCCGCGCCGTTGCTACCCAGCAAGGCCACGGTTTCGCCGGGGTTCACCTGCAGGTCCACCCCGCGCAGCACCTCCACGCGGCCATAGCCGCCGCGCAGGCCTGCAATGTCAAGCAGTGGGCCCGTGCTCATGCAGCCTCCTTGGCGGCCGCGGCGCGCAGGCGCGCTGCCGTGCCATGGCCCAGGTAGGCCTCGATCACGCGCTCGTCGGATGTCACCGTGGCGGGGTTGCCCTCGGCGATCAGCTGGCCCTGGGCCAGCACCCACACGTGCTCGGCCAGGTTCATCACAGCCTGCATCACGTGCTCAATCATCAGCACCGTCACACCGCCCTCTGCAATGCCGCGCACCACGGGAATCATCTCGGCAATCTCCTGGGGGTTGAGGCCGGCCAGCACCTCGTCAAGCAGCAGCAGGCGCGGCCGGGTGGCCAGGGCGCGTGCCAGCTCCAACCGCTTGCGGCCGGCCACGGTGAGGTCTGATGCCGGCTTGTCCAGTTGGGCCGACAGGCCCACGCGCGCCGCCACTTCGGTGGCCAGTGCAAGGGCCGCCGCGCGGCGCGGCTCGTGCAGGTGGGCGCCCACGGCGATGTTCTCGCGCACGGTCTGGGCGGCAAAGGGCTGCACGATCTGGAAGGTGCGCGCCATGCCCAGGCGGGCGTTGAGGTGCGGCGCCTGACCGGTGATGTCGCGCCCGGCAAACTGCACCGTGCCCGAGTCGGGCTTGACGAAACCGGTCATCAGTGCAAACAGCGTGGTCTTGCCGGCACCGTTGGGGCCGATCAGCGCGGTCAGCGAGCCTTCGGGCACCGTGAGGCTGACGTTCTGCACCGCCTTGAGGCCGCCGAACGACTTGCCCAGCCCCGTGAGGGTCAAGAGATCATTGGCCATGGCGGCCTCCCGAGCGTTTCCACAGGTCCACCACCGACTGGCCCAGGCCCGCGATGCCGCGCGGCAGGAACATGACGATGAGCACCAGCACCGTGCCGTAGATCACCATGTTGATCCCCGGCAACTGGCCGAACAGGTTGCGCGTGAGATCGGCCAGCACATGCAGCACCAGCGCGCCGAGCACCGGGCCCCAGACGGTGCCGATGCCGCCCACGATGGCCGCCACCAGCGCCTCCACCGAGGTCACCGACCCATAGGCAATGCCCGGGTCGATGTACTGGAACACCTGCACGTAGAACGCGCCGGCCGCGCCCATGAAGCCGCCCGACAGGGCGATGGCGCCCATCTTCACGGTGAACGGGTTGACGCCGATGGCGCGGGCCGCGTCCTCGTTGTCGCGCACGGCCTGCAGCCAGGCGCCGAAGCGCGAGTTGCGCAGCCACCAGCTCACCAGCAGCGCCAGGGTGACCAGCGCCAGGATCAGGAACACATAGCCCTTGCGCGAGCCGAACTGCATGTTCGCGAGCGACTCCCTTAGCGGCAGCATCAGACCCACGCCCGCCCCGGTGAACGGCACCGACAGCGCCAGGATGCGGAACACCTCGGCAAACGCCAGCGTGACCAGCGCGAAGTACGAGCCCTTGAGCCCGTAGCGGAACGACAGCCCGCCCACGAAAAGCCCCACCAGCGCGCTGCCGGCCACCGCCATGGGCAGGGCCAGCCAGGCGTTGATGCCGCCCTGCATCTGTGCAATGGCCTGGATGTAAGCCCCGGTACCGAAAAACAGCGCATGGCCGAAGGAGAACTGGCCGCCAAAGCCGCCCAGGATGTTCCAGGCCTGCGCCAGCAGGGCCGCGTACAGCGCCATCATCACGAAGTTGAGCAGCACGCCCGAGTCGGACCAGCCCGTGAGGGCTGCGATGGCCAGTGCGAAGAGGCCGATGGCCCAGAGTTGCTTGTTCACTGCCTGGCTCCAAAAAGGCCCTGCGGGCGAAACAGCAAGACGGCGATGAAGATGGCGAAGATGCCGATCTGCCCCAGCGATTCACCCAGGAACAGCCCCCCGAGCGACTCCACCACCCCTATCAGCAGCCCCCCCACCAGCGCACCGGTGAAGCTGCCCATGCCGCCGAGCACGACGATGGTGAAGGCCACCAGCACGAAGCCGCTGCCCACCTGCGGATTGACGTAGTAGGCCGGCAGCAGGAAGCAGGCGGCAGCCCCCAGGCAGCCCAGGCCGATGCCGAAGCTCATGGCGTAGACATGGTCGACATGGATGCCCATGAGCTTGGCACCGTGCTTTTCGCGCGCCACGGCGCGGATGGCCCGGCCCAGGTCGGTGCGCCCCACGATCCACAGCAGCAGGCCTGAGACCACCAGCGCCCCGGCAAACGACACCAGCTTGGGCAGCGCGATCATGGCCGGGCCGATGGCCACGGTGGTCAGGGTGTAGCCCGTCTCGATGGTGCGCGTGTCGGACTTGAAGAACAGCAGCGCCAGGTTCTCCATGACGATGGAGATGCCCAGGGTGACCAGCAGGATGTTCTCGTCCTTGCCGTGGCTGGCGCGATTGATGACCACGCGCTGCAGCACATAGCCCAGGGCGAACATGCCGGGCACGAGGATGGGCAGCGCCAGGTAGGGATCGATCCCCCAGTGCTGCTTGAGCAGGTAGACGGCGTACAGCGCCAGCATCAGCGACGCGCCATGCGCGAAGTTGATGATGTGCAGCACGCCGTAGATCAGCGTGAGGCCCAGCGCGATCAGTGCGTAGACCGCGCCGGTCGTCAGGCCGTTGAGGACCGAGGGGAAGAGGATGCTGAGCTCGAACATGGGTGGTGTGTGCGGCAGTCAGGCAAAGGCGCGGCCTGGCACCAGAGGGTTCTGGCGCCGTGCAGACCTGTGCATGGCCGCAAAAGTGGGAGTTGTCAGCCGCTCAGGCCTTCAGCGGAAAGAGCGGGTCCGCTTCGCGGTAGTCGCGCGGGATGATGACCTTGATGTCCTTGTTCAGCACCTGGGTCATGAGCGGCTGGGCGCCTTGGTTCTGCCCGGCCACGAACTTCGTGGCGCCGTACGGCATGATGTGGTCAGCGAAGGTGCTCTTCTCCAGCGCGTCGATGATGGCGGCGCGGTCCACCGATTTGGCACGCTCCAGCGCATCGGCCAGCAGCCACATGGACGTGTAGGTCATGAACAGCTCGTAGCTGAAGAACAGGCCCTTGGCCTCCACGCGCTTCTTGAGGTCCTGCGCCCGCTTGTCCTTGGGGTTGAACCAGTGGTTGCAGTCGATGATGCCGTTGGCCGCGTCCGGAAACTCCTTGACGAACTTGTAGCTCGACGCGGCGCCGCCCAGCACCGAATAGATGGCCTTGGGCGTGACCTTTTGCTGCTGCATGGTGCGCACCAGCAGCGCGTACTCGTTGTAGTAATTGGCGGGGATCACGATGTCGGGGTTGATCGCCTTCATGCGCAGCACGATGTTGTTGAAGTCGCGCGTGGGGTTGGCGTGCTTGACGACCTCCTTGACCTCGTAGCCGTAGCCGGGCAGCTCGCGCGCCAGCAACTGGGCCGTGCCCGAGCCGAACAGCGACTCCTCGTGGATGATCATCACCGTCTTGGCGGGCTTGCCGGCCGCGGTGTTGAGCACGTGCAGGTTGGCCACAGCGGTTTCGGCGCACTTCTTGTAGCCGGGGCCGAAGCGGAAGGTGTTCTTCAGCCCGCGCTCCACGATCTGGTCGGCCACGCCCACGTCCACGATGTGCGGCAGGTTGTACTTGGCGGCCGCCTGCGTGGTCGCCAGGCAGATGGCCGAGGCAAACGCCCCGACCACGGCGGAAACGCCCGCCTCGTTCATCTTCTCGACCTCGGCAGCGCCGGCCTGGGGCTGGGATTGCGCATCGCCCAGCAGCGCCTCGAGCTTGGCGCCGCCCAGGGACTTGATGCCGCCGGCCTTGTTGATGTCCTCGATGGCCATCATCGCGCCTTCGCGGCATTGCTGGCCCGAGTAGGCCAGCGCGCCCGTCACGGGGTGCAGCACCCCCACCTTGACCGCCTTGGCCTGTGCGCCGCCCACCAGGGGGAAGGCCAGGGCCGATGCGGCGGCGGCCGACTGGGATAGGAAATGGCGGCGGTTGCTCATGGGCGTTCTCCTTGGGGGATGGTCGAAGGGGGGTCGTTGAAATCAGTGGAACTGGGCCGACAGCTCTTTGCTGACCCAGACCTTGGCATCGATGCTGCCCACGCGGGACAGCTGCATTTCGTATTCATAGCGGTCTGGCCGGTACAGGCCGTGCAGCCACTGCACGGGCCGCTCCTGGTCGTCGTAGATCAGGCGCCGCACGGCCAGCAGCGCGGAGCCCACCGACACATCGAGGTGGCGGGCCACCACGGCATCGGCCAGCCTGGCGGAAATGGTCTGGTGGGCGCGACCGACCTTCACGCCGGATTCCTCCAGCAGCACCAGAATGGGCTTGCGCGCGAGTTCGCGGCGGCCGAACTGGCGGGCGATGTCGGCCGGCACATAGGTGGTGATGTGCGACAGCGGGCCTTCCCGCGTGCTGCGCACCCGCACCGCCTTCTGCACCGAATCACCGACGGTGATCTGCAAGGCCCCGGCCACCGCGCGGGATGCCGTGACCGTCTCCACGTCGAGCACCTTGACGGACGTGCGCAGGCCCATGCTGACCAGGTTTTCGAGCAGGCCGGTGAGCTGGGCGCGGTTGCTGTGGGGGTGGCTCTCCTGGCCGCCCTGCCCTGCGTCGGGCTGGGGCACGGGCCGGGTGCCCCTGCCGGGCTGGCGGGAGATCAGGCCCTCGCCCTGCAGCAGCTCCAGCGCGCGGCGCACCGTCACGCGCGCCACGGAGAACTGCCGCATCAGCGCCAGCTCGCCCGGCAGGCCCGCAGCAAAACAGCCTTCCTGCAATTGCTCGCGCAGCACCAGGTAGATCTGGTGGTACTTGGGCAGTGGCAGCTTCGGCGACATGGGCCCATCGTCAAACATCCTTAATGTCCTGTCAATGAGACATTTGAGGCTATTTGGTCCTGTTTTAAGGACATTTGTCCCCGAGAGCGACTGGCTGCAAGGCGCTCCCATTTTTGGAGCATGATCGCGCACCTGTTCGGGGCCTGGAGAGGCAGCATGCACCGCCGTGGAGCACCTCGTCGCGGCGTTCGCCACAGCGATTGGGGGTAAAGCATGCGTCGCTCCCAGGGTTTACCCCCAGAAGGCAACAGCGCTCGGTCTTTTGTCTCGTTCGCCCACCGATCAATTGACTGGCGCAGGCGCAGTTGCTATATTACTAACCAGTCAGTCATTAACTAGAAAGCCTCTTGAGCACTGTCCCCACCACCCCTTCTGCCGGTACCAAGCGTGAGCGCCGCAAGGAAGCGCGCCCCGGCGAACTGCTGGAGGCTGCGCTCGACCTGTTCGTCGAGAAAGGCTTTGCCGCCACCCGGGTGGACGACGTGGCCGCGCGTGCCGGGGTGTCCAAGGGCACGCTGTTCCTCTACTTCCCCAGCAAGGAAGAGCTGTTCAAGGCCGTGGTGCGCCAGAACATCGTGGGCCGCTTCGAGGAATGGAGCCACGAGCTCGAAGCCTTCGAGGGCACGACCAGCGAACTGCTGCGCCACTGCTACCAGGTCTGGTGGGAGCGCATCGGCGCCACCAAGGCCTCGGGCATCACCAAGCTGATGTTCAGCGAATCGCAGAATTTCCCCGAAATCACCCTGTTCTACCAGCAGGAAGTGATCCAGCCCGGCCAGGACCTGGTGCGCCGCATCCTGCGCCGCGGCATGGACCGCGGCGAATTCCGCTGCGTGAACCTCGACTACGCCGTGCACGTGGTGATGGCACCCATGATCTTCCTGATGCTGTGGAAGCACTCCATGGGAGCCTGCATGCCCGATGCGCTGGAGCTCGGGCCCGAGAAGTTCATCGATGCGCAGGTGGACAACGTGCTGTACGGCCTGTGCGCCCGCCCGGAAGCGGGGCCTTTCGCCCCGGCCCCCGCGTCCCCTCCTCCCTCTTCTTCTGCGGCCTGACCCATGAAACGCTGGATTCCCTGGCTGGCTGCGGCCGCCGTTGTCGTGCTGGTGGGCGGGGGCGCGTGGCGCGCCATGGCCGCACGCCAGGCACAGCAGAAAGCCCTGGCCCAAGCGGCCACCCAGCGCGCCGAGGCGCCCTTGCAACTGGCCACCAGCGAACTGGTGGGCGTACTGCGCAGGAGCCTGGTGCTGGGCGTGCCGGTGTCCGGCTCGCTGCGCGCCACCGAATCGGCCATGGTCAAGGCGCGGGTGGCGGGTGAACTGCAGGGCCTCACGGTGCGCGAAGGCGACAGCGTGCGCGCCGGCCAGGTGCTGGCCCGCATCGAGGCCACCGAATCCCAGGCCCGCCTGCGCCAGGCGCAGCAGCAGGCCGACGCGGCCAAGGCGCAGGTCGACATCAACCAGCGCACGGTCGCCAACAACCAGGCCCTGGTGAACCAGGGCTTCATCTCGGCCACGGCCCTCGTCACCTCGCAGGCCAGCCTCGAATCGGCCCAATCCACCTACCGTGCGGCTCTGGCCGCCGCCGATGTGGCAAAAAAATCGCTGGACGACACGGTGCTGCGCAGCCCCATCAGCGGCCAGGTGTCACAGCGCCTGGCCCAGCCCGGCGAGCGCATGCCCATCGACGGCCGCGTGCTGGAAGTGGTCGATCTGTCGCGCCTGGAGCTCGAAGCCCTGCTGAGCCCGGCCGACTCGCTGGCCGTGCGCGTGGGCCAGAAGGCCCAGTTGCAGATCGAAGGCAGCACCGAGCCCGTGGTGGCCACGGTGGCCCGCATCAACCCCAGCGCCCAGGCCGGCAGCCGCACGGTGCCGGTATACCTGGCCATCGCGCAGAACCGCGGCGCACCCGCGCTGCGCCAGGGCCTGTTCGTGCAGGGCCTGCTCGACACCGGCCGCGCCGACGTGCTGACCGTGCCACTCGATGCGGTGCGCACCGACAAGCCCGCGCCCTATATACAAGCGGTACAGGGTGGCAAGGTGGCCTACCTGCCGGTCAAGACCGGCGCGCGCGCCGTGGTCGACGGCCAGACCCTGGTCGCCATCGAGGGTGCGCCCGAAGGCACGGTGGTGGTCTCCGGCCGCATGGGCCAGCTGCGCGAAGGCACGGCCGTCACCACGGCTGCAGCGCCCTCGGCAGCGGCTTCCGCGGCGGCCCCTGCATCGCGCACCGCGCCCTGACCCGCCATGTGGTTCACCAAGGTCAGCCTCAAGAACCCGGTGTTCGCCACCATGGTGATGCTCGCCATCGTGGTGCTGGGCCTGTTTTCGTACCAGCGCCTGAAGGTCGACCAGTTCCCCAACATCGATTTTCCGGTGGTGGTGGTCACGGTGGACTACCCCGGCGCATCGCCCGAGATCGTCGAGAGCGAGGTCACCAAGAAGATCGAGGAAGGCGTCAACTCGATTGCCGGCATCAATGCCCTGACCTCGCGCAGCTATGAAGGCACGGCCGTCGTCATCATCGAGTTCCAACTGCACATCGATGGCCGCAAGGCCGCCGAGGATGTGCGCGAGAAGGTGGCCACGGTGCGCCCCCTGCTGCGCACCGAGGTCAAGGAGCCGCGCGTGCTGCGCTTCGACCCCGCGAGCCGCGCCGTGTGGTCGCTGGCCGTGCTGCCCGATGCACAAGACGGTGCCCCTGCGCGCAGCGCCGTCGAATTGACCACCTGGGCCGAGCAGATCCTGAAAAAGCGCCTGGAGAACGTGCGCGGCGTGGGCGCCGTGAACCTGGTGGGCGCCACCAAGCGCGAGATCAACATCTACCTGAACCCCCAGGCGCTCGAGGCCTTCGGCGTCACGCCCGACCAGGTGGCCAGTGCCGTGCGCAACGAGAACCAGGACCTGCCCGTGGGCGCCATCCGATCGCTGGCGCAGGAGCGCGTGGTGCAGATCGACGCACGCATGGAGCGGCCCGAGGACTTCGGCCGCATCATCGTGGCGCGCAAGAACGGCGCCCCCGTGCGCCTGGACCAGGTGGCCCGCGTCAACGACGGCGCGCAAGAGGTCGATAGCCTGGCGCTGTACAACGGCCAGCGCACGCTGCTCTTGTCCGTGCAGAAGTCGCAGGGCGAGAACACCATCGAGGTGGTGGACGGCCTGAACGCGGCCGTGGTCGAGCTGCGCAACCAGCTGCCGCCCGGCGTGCGCCTCGAAACCATTGGCGACAGCGCGCGCCCCATCCGCGTTGCGGTGAACAACGTGCGCCAGACGCTGATCGAGGGTGCCATCCTCACGGTGCTGATCGTCTTTTTGTTCCTGAACTCCTGGCGCTCCACGGTGATCACGGGCCTCACTCTGCCCATTGCGCTGATCGGCACCTTTCTGTTCATGAACATGTTCGGCTTCACCATCAACATGATCACGCTGATGGCGCTGAGCCTGTGCGTGGGCCTGTTGATCGACGATGCCATCGTGGTGCGCGAGAACATCGTGCGCCACGTTCAGATGGGCAAGTCCGCCTACAACGCGGCCATGGACGGCACGCAGGAGATCGGCCTGGCGGTGCTGGCCACCACCTTGTCCATCGTGGCGGTGTTCATGCCCATCGGCTTCATGGGCGGCATCATCGGCAAGTTCTTCCACGAGTTCGGCATCACCATCGTGGCTGCGGTGATGATCTCGATGTTCGTCAGCTTCACACTCGACCCCATGCTGTCGAGCATCTGGCACGACCCGAGCATCCACAGCCATGGGCAGAAGACGGGGCCCGTCACCTTCTACGACAAGACCATCGGCCGCGTCACGGGCTGGTTCGACCGCGCCACCGACGCCCTGGCGGAGGGCTACCAGCACATCCTGCGCTGGGCCCTGGTGCACAAGCTGACCACCATGGCGATTGCCCTGGCCATCTTCGTGCTGAGCATCTTCATGGTGCCGCTCTTGGGCACCGAGTTCGTGCCCAAGGCGGATTTCTCCGAGACCTCGATCAATTTCTACACCCCTGTGGGTTCGTCGCTGGAGGCCACCGAGGCCAAGGCGGCCCAGGTGGAGGCCATCCTGCACGAGCTGCCCGAGGTGCGCTACACGCTGTCCACCATCAACACCGGCAGCGCCCAGGGCAAGATCTACGCCAACATCTACGTGCGCCTGGTGGACCGCAAGGACCGCAGCCGCAGCGTGGACGCCATGTCCGACGTGCTGCGCGAGCGCTTGAAGACCGTGCCCGGCATCACCGTCACGCACGTGGGCCTGCTCGACGCCGTGGGCGGGCAAAAGCAGGTGGAGTTCTCGCTGCAGGGCCCGGACCTGCAGGAGCTCGAACGCCTGACGGCCACCGTGACCGCGAAGATCCGCGGCATCCCCGGCCTGGTGGATCTGGACACCAGCGCCAAGCCCAACAAGCCGGTGATCGCCCTCGATATCAAGCGCGACGCGGCCTCGGACCTGGGCCTGTCGGTGGCGCAGATGGCGGCATCGCTGCGCACCCTGGTGGCCGGCACCACGGTGGGCAACTGGCGCGCGCCCGACGACCAGACCTACGACGTGAACGTGCGCCTGGCGCCCGAGGCCCGCACCGCCCCGCAAGACCTGGAGCGACTGCCCTTTGCCATGAGCGCCGCCGATGGCACGACGCGCATCGTGCGCCTGAACCAGGTGGCCAGCGTGACCGAGTCGACCGGCGCCAACCAGATCAACCGCCGCGACCTGACGCGCGAGGTGGCCATCAACGCCAACGTGTCGCAGCGCTCGGCCGGCGAGGTGTCGGCCGACATCAAGACCGCGCTGGAAAGCGTGAACTTCCCGCCCGGCTACCGCTACCAGTTCGGCGGGTCCACCAAGAACATGGCCGAATCCTTTGGCTACGCCATCTCGGCGCTGGTGCTGGCCATCGTCTTCATCTACATGATCCTGGCCAGCCAGTTCCGCAGCTTCTTGCAGCCGCTGGCGCTCATGACCTCGCTGCCGCTCACGCTGATTGGCGTGGTGCTGGCGCTGATGATGTTCCGCTCCACGCTGTCGATGTTCTCCATCATCGGCGTGGTGATGCTCATGGGCCTGGTGACCAAGAACGCCATTTTGCTGGTGGACTTCGCCATCCGCGCCCGCGAGGAGCACACCGACGACACCGGCACCACCGTGCCCGGCCTGCCCCGGGCCGATGCCCTGCTGCTGGCCGCCCGCGTGCGCCTGCGCCCCATCCTCATGACCACGCTGGCCATGATCTTCGGCATGGTGCCGCTGGCATTCGCTTTGTCGGAGGGTTCCGAGCAGCGCGCCCCCATGGGCCAGGCCGTGATCGGGGGGGTCATCACCTCCTCGCTGCTGACCCTGGTGGTGGTTCCGGTGGTGTATTGCTACATGGACGATCTGGCGCGCTGGGCCCTGGCGCGCATGGGTCGCGGCCAGAAGGCGCCCGAGGCCCGTAAAATCGAGGGTTTGTCCTGACACCCGCCCCACGGAGAACTTCCATGAACATGCCACTGAACTCGTCTGCCAATACCAGCGACCCCGTCGCCCAGGCCCGCTACAACATGATCGAGCAGCAGATCCGCCCCTGGAATGTGCTCGACTTCGACATCCTGGAGCTGTTGGCCGTGGTGCGCCGCGAGGAATTCGTGCCGCCGGCCTACCGCAGCCTGGCCTTCATGGACATCGAGGTGCCCCTCTTGGGCAGCGATGCCGAAGACGCCGTGCGCCTGGGCCACAGCATGCTGCAGCCCCGCGTGGAAGCCCGCATCCTGCAGGACCTGGCGATCAAGCCCACCGACCGCGTGCTCGAAATCGGTTCCGGCTCGGGCTACATGGCTGCGCTGCTGGCGGCCCGCGCGCAGCAGGTGGTGTCGATCGAGATCGTGCCCGAGCTGGCCGAAATGGCCCGCGAAAACCTGCTCAGCGCCGGTGTGCAGAACGCCGAAGTCCGCCTGGCCGATGGTGCCAACGGTACGACGGACGGCCCCTTCGACGTGATCGTGCTCAGCGGCTCCGTGGCCGAAGTGCCTGCTGCCCTGCTCTCGCACCTGCGCGACGGCGGCCGCCTGGGCGCCATCGTGGGCAACGACCCCGTGATGCGTTTCACCCTGACCCGCCGCACCGGCGACCGTTTCGAGACCACTTCGCCCTGGGACACCATCGCGCCGCGCCTGGTGGGCTTTCCTGAACCCTCCGGCTTCACCTTCTGACCTGCCTTCTCTGGAGTTTTTTGCATGATCGAGCACATCCGCCCCGCCCAACTCGCCGCCTGGTTCGCCACCGCCCCCGCTGGCAGCCGGCCCGTGGTGCTGGATGTGCGCGAGGCCTGGGAACTGCAGACGGCCAGCGTGCGCGCTGACGGGTTCGAGCTGGTGGCCATCCCCATGGGGCAGCTCACGGGCCGCCTGGCCGAACTCGATGCCGCCCGCGACGCGGGCACGCCCATCGCCTGCCTGTGCCACCACGGCGCACGCAGCCTGCGCGTGGCGGCGTTCCTGGAGCAACAGGGTTTCGAGCGGCTGGCCAACATCAGTGGTGGCATCGACGCCTGGTCGCATGAGAACGACCCGGCCGTGCCCCGCTATTGAAGGCTCCCCGTCTCTTTCGTCCCATCCCCGACATGCAGCTACTCCTGAAAGGCATCCATGACATCGTTCCGGCTACTTCCCCTGTCACTGGCGCTGGGCGCTGCCTTGTGTGCCCCCGCACAGGCCCAAAGCCTGACGGAGCTGTTGGAGTCTGCGCGCACCTATGACACGGCCTGGCAGTCGGCCCGGCTGCAGCTCGATGCCTCGGCCCGCCGCGCCGACCAGGCCCGCGCCGGTCTGCTGCCCAGCGCCGGGCTGTCGGCGGGTGTATCGCGCGCCAACACCGATGTGAGCCGCCCGCCCATCGAGCGCACCGCCACCACCCAGACCCTGGGCGTGAATGCCTCGCAGCCCCTGTACCGCCCGGCCAACCGCATCAACCTGGAACAGGCCCAGCGCGGCGTGGACGTGGCCCAGGCCCAGCTCGATGCCGCCAGCCAGGACCTGCTGGTGCGCGTGAGCCAGGCCTACTTCGACGTGCTGGCCGCGCAGGACACGCTGACCTTCGTGCAGGCGCAAAAGGCCGCCGTGTCCGAGCAACTGGCGTCTGCCAAGCGCAACTTCGAGGTCGGCACCTCTACCGTGACCGACTCGCGCGAAGCCCAGGCCCGCTACGACCTGGTGATCGCCCAGGAAATCGCGGCCGAGAACGACCTGCGCGTGAAGAAGCTCGCGCTGGACCAACTGGTGGGCATCACCGGCACCCAGCCCAAGCCCCTGGCCCTGCCGCTGCAGTTGCCCCCCGTGCAGCCCGACAACGTGATCACCTGGGTGGACACCGCCCGTGAGCTGCAGCCCGGCGTGCGCCAGGCCGCGATTGCGCTGGACATCGCGCGCCTTGAAACCAGAAAGGCCGAAACCGGCCACCTGCCCACGGTGGACCTGCAGGCCGGCTACAACATCCAGCGCAACCCCACCGGCACCATCACCGCGCCGGGCATCAACAGCCGCACCAACAACGCCAGCCTGGGGGTGGCCTTCAACCTGCCGCTGTTTGCCGGTTTCTCGGTGCAAAACCGCGTCAAGGAAACCCTGGCCCTGGAAGAAAAGGCCAGCGCCGACCTGGAGACCACGCGCCGCAACGTGGCCCAGGCCACCCGTGCCGCCTTCTTCGGCGTGCAGTCGGGCCAGGGCCAGGTGCAGGCCCTGCAGGCCGCCGAGGCATCGAGTCAAAGCGCGCTGGATGCCAACAAGCTGGGCTACCAGGTGGGTGTGCGCATCAATATCGACGTGCTCAATGCCCAGAGCCAGCTGTTCCAGACCAAGCGCGACCTGGCCCAGGCCCGCTACAACGTGCTGCTGGGCACGCTCAAGCTGCGCCAGGCGGCCGGCACGCTCACCATCGAAGACGTGCAGGCCATCAACGCCCTGCTCACGCCCTGAAAGAAGCCTTCAAGGCTTTCGAAAGCGCGGGCCCTTTCCCATCCGGGAGAGGGCCTTTTTCGTGGCCTTGACGGACTGCCCGCGCCGCGCCGCGAGCCAGCCCACGCCGAACCAGACCTTGGGGTCCTTGGCTGCCATGCTGCGGTAGAGCGCGCTGGCCACCTGCTCGTCATTGAGCCGACCCAGTGCGGACAGGGCCGGCTGCAGGCTGGCCAGGAAATCGTCCGCCCCGCCCTCGAGCGCCGGCGCCACGAACTCGGCCAGGAAGCGCAGGCGCTTCAAGCGCTTGCGCACGCGGTGCTGCTCCTCGACCGACAGGGATTCGAAGCGGCGCGCATCCCGGTGGACCTTGGCATGCAGCGCCTGCAGGCGCTTGTGCAAATACCGCCGCACCTTGGCTGCGCCCAGTGCGCCATCATCCCCGGCCGCAAGGGCCTGGGCCGTGAAACCCATCAGGCCGATCAGCACGGCCTGGAAGGCAGGCGTGCTGACGATGGTGAGGGGCGATGCCTTGGCGCCCGCAGGCCGGGCTGCCGACTTCGGCGCGCCCGCCTCGCGCAGTTCGGCGCCAATGGTGTCCAGCGCCTGCTCCCGGTCGCGCAGCTGGCCCAGGCGGCGGAACACGTCGACCAGCGGTGGCTCCCAGGCGGGATCGAAGCGGCCCGGCGCCAGGGCATCGAGCTCGCGCAATGCCGTGCGCAGGCGCCGGATGCCGATGCGCAACTGGTGCACATGCTCTTCGCCGGCCGAGCCTTCCACGATTTCGCTGGCATTGGCCAGGGTTTGCGCCAGGCAATTGGCCACCACGGCGCGCTGCAGCTGAGGGCCCTTGAGGAATTGCTTGCGGCGGCCTCGGCTTGCCATGGGCCGTGCCTTGGCCGCGGGCCGGCCCCATTGCGCGGCCATGAGCCGCTCGCCCCGCTCGGCCTTGGACACCGTGTTCAGCACCAGGCCGTGCTGGGCCGCCCACTGCGTGGCCACTTCGACCAGGCCCGCCACCGGACCCTCCTTGAGCTCCAGTTCCAGTTCGCACACCGGTGCCTGCTTTTCCTGCGCCGTGCCGCCGTGGGCCACGATGCGGCCGAGGTCGAACGCCAGCTCGACCACACCGCCGCGAAAGGCCAGGTCGCGCGTGACGCGGTCGATCTCGGTGCGGTAGGTCTCCACCAGGGGGCCATACGCGCTGTCCAGCGCCGCGCGCAGGCGCTCTCCGGCCTGGGTGCCCGCGTGCAGCGCGGGGCGTACCAGCGGCGTGGCGCCGTCGACGCTGACGTTGTGCTCCTCGCGGTCCAGGGGTCCGTCGCCCATGGCCTTGACGGTCTGCACCCACTGCCCGCCCTCGTTGCGCAGGCGCAGCGCGATGCCCCGCGACGACAGCGCCTTGTCGGCCGTATCGAAGTAGCGCGCCTCCAGCCGGATAGCGCTGGACGTACCCCGGCGGGCCGCTGCCTTCACGGCGGCCAGGCGCCTGGTGGGGATGGTGAATTTGAATTCGACTTCCATGATTTTTTTCTCGGTGATCGGGCCCGGGCAGGCCGTGTGCCTGTCATCAAACCGCCATCTTCGCACCCTAAGCTGCTGGCGCCAGGGCGCTTGGCGTGGCCTTGCTCCATTGCAGCCAGAGCATCGGGGCCCTTGCTGCGGCATTGTCCCCTGACCGACAAAAACAATCCCCCTCCCCCACCGAAAGATTCTCATGGCCAAGGACTTCGCCACGATGGAAGACAGCAACCGCTCGGGCAACCCCAGCATCCACGAGGTGTCGGCGCTGCGCCGGCGCACCGTGCTGGGCGGTGGCCTGGCCTCTGCAGTCGGCGGCCTGCTGGCGCCACTGGCCGCCGTGTCGCTGCCCGGTTGTGCAAGCACCGGCATCGCCAGCGGCCCGCTGCTGGGCTTCAAGAGCGTGCCCATCGGCACAGCCGACCGCATCGTCGTGCCCGAAGGCTATATCGCCCAGACCATTGCCCCCTGGGGCGACCCCGTGGGCCTGTCGGGCGAAAGCCCGACCTTCAAGGAAAATGGCGCCAACACCGCAGCCGAGCAAGAGGCGCAGTTCGGCATGCACCACGACGGCATCCACTTCTACGCCCAGGAAGGCAGCCGCCAGGGCCTCTTGGTGATGAACCACGAGTACACCGACGACGGCCTGCTGCACGCCGATGGCATGAAGACCTGGACGGCCGAGAAGGTGCGCAAGTCCCAGGCCGCGCACGGCGTTTCGGTGGTGGAGGTGGCGCAGAAGGCCGATGGCCAGTGGGACGTGGTGCGCCCCTCCCCCTGGGCCCGCCGCATCACGGCGCGCACGCCCATGGCATTCGGCGGCCCGGCTGCCGGCCACGCCCTGCTGCGCACCGCGGCCGACCCCGCCGGCATGAAGCCGCTGGGCACCATGAACAACTGCGGCAGCGGCATGACGCCCTGGGGCACCTACCTGACCTGCGAAGAAAACTTCATCAACTACTTCAAGGGGCCCGACGCCCCGACCGCCCACGAGACGCGCTGGGGCCTGCGCAAGGGCGAGCCTGCCGGCTACCGCTGGAGCGAACACGACGAGCGCTTCGATGCCGTGAAGAACCCGAACGAGCCCAACCGCTTCGGCTGGATTGTGGAGATCGATCCCTTCAACCCCAGCTCCACCCCGGTCAAGCGCACGGCACTGGGCCGCGCCGCGCACGAAGGCGCCACGGTGGCCGTGACCCGGGACGGCCGTGCCGTGGTCTATTCGGGCGAAGACTCGCGCTTCGAGTACATCTACAAGTTCGTAAGCCGGGACGCGATTCGCAAGGGCGGTGCGCGTGAAAACGCCGACCTGCTCGACCACGGCACGCTGTACGTCGCCCGGTTCAACGCCGATGGCAGTGGTCAGTGGATCGCCCTCACCCATGGCCAGGGCCCGCTCACCGCCGCCAATGGTTTTGCCGATGCCGGCGAGGTGATGGTCAAGACGCGCCAGGCCAGCGACCTGCTGGGCGCCACAAAAATGGACCGCCCCGAGTGGATTGCCGTGGGCAAGGACGGCGCCGTCTACTGCACGCTGACCAACAACAGCAACCGCGGCGGCACCGGCCAGCCCGGCGTGGACGCGGCCAACCCGCGCACTAACAACAGCATGGGCAACATCATCCGTTGGAAGGAAGTCGGCGACTTCGATGGCGCCCGCTTCCAGTGGGACCACTTCATCCTGGCGGGTGATCCGGCGAACGAACGCGCAGATGCCAAGGGCAGTGTCAAGGGCGATATGCTCGCCTGCCCCGATGGCTTGTGGGTCGACGGCCGCGGCGTGCTCTGGGTGCAGACGGACATGTCCACCTCGGCCATGGGCAAGGGAGACCTTTCGCGCCTGGGCAACAACGCCATGCTGGCGGCCGACCCACGCACGGGTGAGATCCGCCGCTTCCTGGTCGGCCCCTCGGGCTGCGAGATTACCGGCGCCACGATGACGCCCGATGGCAAAACCATGTTCATCAACATCCAGCACCCCGGCGAGAGCCCGAGCGAGCGCAGCGACCCCGGCGAGCCGCGCAAGTTCTCGAATTGGCCCGACCAGCGCCCCGCTGGGCGCCCGCGTTCGGCCACGGTGGTGATCCGCAAGGCCGATGGCGGCGTGGTCGGGACGTAAGGCAATCGGGGCTTTTACACAGCCAAGGCAAGGTCAGCCAGATTCCTGGGCGCTCAAGCCGGCATAGCGTTTGAGAAAGCGCCGCTCATCCGGCGCGTAGCCCTGGGCGGCATAGAAGGCATGCGCTGCAGTCCGGTGGTCGCCGCTAGTCACTTCGGCGCGCACGCAGCCCTGTCCGGTGAAGAAGCGGTCGGCTACGGCGACCAGTGCCTCCCCTACCCCGCGGCCCCGGTGCCCGGCATCGACCACCAGCGAGGTGATGCGGCCGATGCGGCCTTCGGCGTGGAAAAGCTCCATCACGTGCAGGCTGATGACGCCGGCCACACAGCCATCGTCCTCGGCCAGCAGCACGCTGTCACAGGCATTCGCGACGAGGATCGCGAGCTTGCGGACGATCAGCGCCTCATTGGCCTCGTAGCCCAATTGCCCCATCAAGCCAGCGATGGCCGGCGCGTCGGCCGCCACCGCCGTGCGGATGTGCGGCGGAGACGGCTGCGGCTCAGTCATCGACGTCTTCTTCGTGCCGTCCCACCGTGCGCTGGCGCACCAGTTGCAGCAACTCCCGCACCGTGGCGCGGGCGGCACCGCGGTGCTGGCGCGCAAAGCGGGCCGCGCGCTCGCTGGCAGCCGCCTGCTGCGCGGGGTCGCGCGCCAGTTGCATGGCTTGCGCCACCCCGGCCGTGAGGTCGGGCACGCGCTGCGCCGCCCCGGCGGCACAGGCCAGTTCGGCGGCCTCCGCAAAGTTGAAGGTGTGCGGGCCCAGCACCACGGGGCAGCCGCAGGCGGCGGCCTCGATCAGGTTCTGTCCGCCCAGGGGGGCGAAGCTGCCGCCCAGCAACGCCACGTCGGCCATGCCGTAGTACAGGGACATTTCGCCCAGCGAATCGCCCAGCCACACGTCCGCCGGTTCGGGTTGCAGGCTCCAGGTGCTGCGCCGCGACACCGTGAGGCCGGCGCCCTGGAGCAGTTGCTGCACTTCATCGAAGCGCTGCGGATGCCGGGGCACGACCAGCCATTGCACGGGTTGCGCGGCATCTGCGCGCGAGGTGATCCAGGCGCGCACCGCGTCCAGCCACAGCGCCTCTTCGCCTTCGCGGCTACTGGCCAGCATGGCCACCGGGCGCAGGGCCTGCACGCGCCAGGCGCGGCCCAGCTCCAACTGCGCCGCATCGGGCACCACGTCAAACTTGAGGTTGCCGAACACCCCGTGCACCTGCGCGCCGATGGCGTGCAGGCGCTCGGCGTCGTCCTCGGTCTGGGCGTACACGGCGGTCAGCGCGGCATAGGCCGGGCGCGCCAGCGGGGACACGCGCCGGGCCTTGCGCAGCGAGTGTTCATTGAAACGGGCGTTGGCCAGCACCAGCGGCACACCACGCTGCCGGCAGGCGGCCACGAGATTGGGCCAGACCTCGGTCTCCATCAGGATGCCGATGGCCGGGCGGAACTGGCGCAAAAAGCGCAGCACGGCCCCCTGGGTGTCCCAAGGCTGCCACACCTGCACGTCGCCCGCCTGCAGCAGCTTTTCCCCCTCGGCACGGCCGGTGGCGGTGCCATGGGTGAGCAGCAGGCGCATGCCGGGCAGTTGGGCACGCAACTCGGTCAGCAAAATGGCCGCTGCGCGTGTCTCGCCCAGCGACACGGCATGGATCCAGACGAACTGGCCCAGGGGGTCGGTGCTGCTGTGCAGCACCAGGCTGTCGATGGGCTGCGGGTAGCGGCCAAAGCGCTCACCCACGGCTACGGCATAGCCGGGCTCGGCAGCGGCGCGGCGGCGCAGCTTGCGCCGCAGCAGGGGCTGGGCCGCCCAGGTGACCATGGAATACAGGGCGCGTGCGGTGGTCATCCGGGGTCTCATTGCGCGACGACGTCGACCACGCGGCCTTGCCATGCCAGGCCCTGGCGGGAGGCGATGACCAGGCAGGCCCCTGCCCCCGGTGCGGCCACGACGGCCTCGCCCCCCGGCGCCCAGAAGGCGCTGCGGCCTGCACAGGTGTAGCCCCCCGTGGGCGCGCCATGGTTGGTCATGAGCACGGCCAGGCCCAGGTCGGCCGCGTAGCCCTGCAACTGGCTGGAATCCCTGGCATACCCGCCCTCGGAGATCACCGAGCCGCAGGCATACAGGGCTGCCCCGCCCTCCCGTGCCGCCAGGGCGTGTTCGGGGTGGGTGGTGTCGGCACACACGGCCAGGGCCGTGGGCTGGCCCGCGAGCGTGCGCAGGTGGACATTTTCGCTGCCCGCACTGGCAAACTGCTCTTCGCCAGGGTGCAGGTAGCGCTTGCGGTACAGGGCAGCGCTGCCATCGGCCCCGAACACCCAGGCGCCGATGGCCGGCTTGTCCCCCGCCACCACCGGGGCCACGGGTGCGCCCACCACCAGCGCCATGCCGGTGGCCCGGGCGGCGTCGCGCAGGGGCGCGAGCAAGGCATCGTCCGCGCCCAGCACCAGGCCGGCCACCAGTGCAGGCTCATAGCCGGTGAGCGACAGCTCGGGAAACACCAGCAACTGCACGCCATGGCGGGCTGCTGCTTGCACCATGGACAGGTGCCCCTGCACATTGGCCCGTACTTCACCGGGAGCAGAAATCGACTGCGCTGCGGCGATGCACAGCAAGGAAGGCATGGGGGTGGTCAAGGAGAACGCGTTCGAAAAAATGGGATCGGGCCTGGAAATCAGTGGGCGGCCGCACCCAGCTTCGCGTCGGGCTTGACCCGGTGCAGCAGCGCCAGCATGGCCGCCTCGATGCGCGCCAGCGCCTCCTCGGTATGGCCCTCGAAGCGCAGCACCAGCACCGGCGTGGTGTTGCTGGCGCGGATCAGGCCAAAGCCATCCGGCCAGTCCACGCGCAGGCCGTCGATGGTGTTGACCTTGGCAGGTTCACTGAAGGTGCCGGCCGCCAGGGCCTGCAACTCGGCCGTCAGGCGGTGCGGTTCGCCCTCGGCGCACGAGACGTTGAGTTCGGGCGTCGAAAAGCTGGCGGGCAGTGCATTGAGCACGGCGCTCGGGTCGGCATGGCGGCTCAATATCTCGAGCAGGCGGCAGCCGGCGTAGGTGCCGTCGTCAAAGCCGTACCAGCGCTCCTTGAAGAAGATGTGGCCACTCATCTCGCCGCCCAGGGGCGAGTCGAGCTCCTTCATGCGCGCCTTGATCAGGGAGTGGCCGGTCTTGAACATCACCGGCACGCCGCCCGCGGCGGCAATCGCCGGCGCCAGGCGCTGGGTACATTTCACGTCGAACAGGATGTTGCCACCGGGCACGCGCGAGAGCACGTCCTGGGCGAACAGCATCATCTGCCGGTCGGGGAAAATGTTGACGCCGTCGCGTGTGACGATGCCCAGGCGGTCGCCGTCGCCGTCGAAGGCCAGGCCCAGCTCGGCATCGCTGCCCTGCAGCGCGGCGATCAGGTCGCGAAGGTTCTCGGGCTTGCTCGGGTCGGGGTGGTGGTTGGGGAAATTGCCGTCCACCTCGGAAAACAGCTCGATCACCTCGCAGCCCAGGGCGCGGAAGATGCCCGGGGCGGTGGCGCCAGCAATGCCGTTGCCGCAGTCGACCACGATCTTCAGGGGGCGGGCCAGCTTCACATCGCCGATGATGCGCTCGCGGTAGGCGGGCAGCACGTCCACATGGCGCACGCTGCCACCGGGCGCAAGCTGCCAACTCTCTTCTTCCATGGTGCGGCGCAGGGACTGGATCTCCTCGCCATAGATGGCGCGGCCGTTGAGCACCATCTTGAAGCCGTTGTAGTCGCGCGGGTTGTGGCTACCGGTCACCTGGATGCCGCTCTTGCACAGCGTGCTGGCGGCAAAGTACAAGAGGGGCGTGGTGACCATGCCCACGTCGATCACTTCAATGCCCGCCTCCACCAGCCCCTGGATCAGCGCAGCCGACATGGCCGGGCCGGACAGGCGGCCGTCGCGGCCCACGGCCACAGCCGTCTGGCCTTCGGCGCGGGCTGCCGTGCCAAAGGCGCGGCCCAGGCCCAGGGCGACTTCTTCGTTCAGGGTCGACGGCACGATGCCGCGGATGTCATAGGCTTTGAAAATGGCAGGCGTGGGTTGCACGTGGGGGGCCTTTGCTGTGAGCGTTGGAACGGTGCGCTGGATTGTAGGGGGCACCCCATGCTGTGCCGGGGATGCCCCTCAACGGTAGACCAGAGCGCTTGGAGGCACATGTCCGAAAACGGCCAGACTGCTTGTAGGCGGGGCCTATCATTCCAGCCATGCCCACCCCTCTCAGCCCCCTCGGCCCGTCGCCCACCGCTGCCGCTCCAGCGGTGGAGGACGAGGGCCGCTACCTGGCTCTGCAGACCCGCGATGCCCGCTTCGACGGGCGCTTTTTCACAGGCGTGACGTCCACCGGCATCTACTGCCGCCCGGTCTGCTCGGTGCGCACGCCCCGGCGCGAGAACTGCCGCTTCTTTGCCATGGCAGCCCAGGCCGAAAGCGCGGGTTTTCGACCCTGCCTGCGCTGCCGGCCCGAGATGGCGCCGCAGTCCCTGGCTTGGTCGGTGCAAGACGCCTCGGGCATTCTGGTGCAGCAGGCCGTGCGCCTGCTCGACGCTCCCGAGGGCTGGGCACGGGACAACACCCAGGGGGCCACCGTCGCCCGACTGGCCGAGCGCCTGGGCGTGAGCGACCGGCACCTGCGCCGCATCTTCGAGGCGGCCCTGGGCGTCTCCCCGTTGCAGTACCTGCAGACGCGGCGCCTGCTCACCGCCAAGCAGTTGCTGACCGATACCCCCCTGCCCATCACCCAGGTGGCGCTGTCCAGCGGCTTTGGCAGCGTGCGCCGCTTCAACACCGCGTTTGCAGAGCACTACGGGCTCAACCCCACCCAGTTGCGCAAGAGCGGCAGCGTGGAAGGTGCCGGCAGCACCGGCACGCTGCGCCTGGCCTACCGCCCGCCGCTCGATGTGGCGGCGTTGCTGGCTTTCTTCGAGCGCCGTCGCTTTCTAGGGGTGGAATGGGTGCAGCAGGAGGGCGAAGGCGCCCCGGCCCTGCGCCGCACGGTGCGCCTGTCCCCCGCCGTGACCGGCGGGCTGGAAGCCACCGGCTGGCTCAGCGCCCGCTTCGACACCACCCGCCACCAGGTGCTGCTGCAGACCAGCGACAGCCTGTACCCAGTGCTGCCCGTGGTGATCGCCCGGGTGCGCGCCATGCTGGACCTGGATGCCGAGCCCAGCGCCATCAACGCGGTGCTGCACGGGCGCTTCCCCGACGGCGACGGCCTGCGTGTGCCCGGGGCCTTCGATGGCTTCGAGCTGGCCGTGCGCGCCGTGCTCGGCCAGCAGATCACCGTGGCAGCCGCCCGCACGCTGGGCCAGCGGCTGGTGGAGCGGCTGGGCGAGCCGATTGCCACGCCCTGGCCCGAGCTGGGCCGGCTGTTTCCTCCACCCTCCGTGCTGGCGCGGGCCGAGGGCGACGTGCTCGGCCAGATGGGCATCGTGCGCCAGCGCCAGGCGGCCATCGTGGCGTTGGCGCAAGCGGTGGACAGCGGGGCCCTGGCCTTGCATGCCGGTGCCGACGTGGCAGCCACCACGGCGGCCCTGTGCGCCCTGCCCGGCATCGGCGACTGGACCGCGCAGTACATCGCCATGCGCGTGCTGCGCTGGCCCGATGCCTTCCCGGCGGGCGACGTGGCATTGCACAAGGCCCTCGGCGTGCAGGGCCAGAAGAACCCGGCCCGCGCCGCTACCGAGGCATCGGCGGCCTGGCGCCCGTGGCGCAGCTATGCCGTGCTGCGCGCCTGGGCGCAGCTGCCCCTGCCCGGCGCCGCCGCTGCACAAAAACCCCTCTGAATCAGCCCCTCTCATGCAATTCCATCCTGCCACGGTGCAATCGCGCACCCCTTCTCCGCTCGGCCCGGTGCGCCTGGCTGCCTCCCCCCAGGGCCTGGTCGGCCTGTGGTTCGACGGCCAGCGGCACCAGCCCACCGCCTTGCTGGACGGGCCAGGCGCCTGGCCCGAAGCGCCCGGCCATGCCCTGATGCTGGAAGCCGCCACGCAGCTGCAGCAGTTCCTGCACGGCAAGCGCAGGGGCTTCGACCTGCCGCTGGACCTGTCGGGCGGCACGCCCTTTCAGCAGGAGGTATGGCGCGCGCTGCTGGCCATCGCCTGCGGCGCCACCACCACCTATGGTGCCCTGAGCCAGGACCTGGGCCGCCCGCGCGCGGTGCGGGCCGTGGGCGCCGCCGTCGGGCGCAATCCCGTGAGCGTCATCGTGCCCTGCCACCGGGTGCTGGGCGCCGACGGCAGCCTGACCGGGTATGCCGGTGGCCTGGACCGCAAGGACGCCCTGCTGGCCATCGAAGGCGCGCGCCCGCTGGCGGCATGAGCGATTGCGGATCCAAACCCGTCTCCGCCTGGATCGGCGAGTTCGTGCTGCTGGCCTCGCTTTGGGGAGCGTCCTTTCTGTTCATGCGCATGGGCGCCTCGGAGTTCGGGCCTCTGCCCACGGCCGGGCTGCGCGTTGCCCTGGCCACCGTCTTCCTGTGGCCCATCATGCGGCGCCAAGGCCATTGGCCCGCCTTGCGCCGCCACTGGCGGCCCATCGTGGTGGCCGGCATCATCAACTCGGCCATCCCGTTCGCGCTGTTCTCCTGGGCGGTGCTGCACATCGCCACCGGGCTCAGTTCCATCCTGAATGCCACCGTGCCCCTGTTTGGTGCGCTGATCGCCTGGCTGTGGCTGGGCGACCGCATCGGCCGCCTGCGCTGGGTCGGGCTGGCGCTGGGATTTCTCGGGGTCGCACTGCTGGCATGGAAGGCCCCGGCGGGCACGGGCTTCAAGACCGAGCAGGCGCTGTGGGCCATCGGCGCCTGCCTGCTGGCGTCGGCGTTCTATGGGCTGGCGGCCAGCTTTGCGCGCACCCGCCTGGTGGGCATCCCGCCACTGGCCATCGCCACGGGCAGCCAGCTGGGTGCGGCGCTCGGGCTGGCACTGCCCACCCTCTGGCTGTGGCCTGCGCAGATGCCAGGACCCCGCGCCTGGGGCGCCATCGTCGCCATCGCCGTGCTGTGCACAGGCATTGCCTACATCCTGTATTTTCGGTTTATCGCCCATGCCGGTCCGAGCCGGGCTCTGGCGGTGACATTCCTGACCCCGGTGTTCGCCCTGCTCTACGGTGCCCTGTTCCTTGAGGAGCGCATCACCGTGTGGACGGTGGGCTGCGCACTCGTGATCGTCACGGGCACGCTGTTGTCAACCGGGCTTGTCAGGACGCGCGGCCCCGCCTTGGAGGCCCCGGAACGGCCCTAAACTCGATGCATGGCCTTTGTTGCGTCGGTTTTCGGCACGCTTTCACACGCCACGGGATCGCCGTGCAAGCCTGACGCCACCCGCAAGGCGGCGGGCGCAAGCCTGCGTGCAATCACACCGGGCCGCGGGCACCATGGCGCATAACACCCTGCTGGCGGGCAGCCTGCTCCTGCTGCTGGCCGTTCTGGCCCTGGCCCTGCTGCCGCCCATGGAGGTGCTGGCCCCTTCGCGGCGCACCGAATGGCTGGCGGGCGTGGCCGGCGGCCTCGTGTCGGCGGCCATGCTGGGCATGCTCAATTTTCAGGCGCTGGGCCCCGGCATGGTGGTCTACCCGACGGCTACGGCCTTTGTGGCCCTGTGCTTTGGCGCCCGGGCAACCGCACTCACCGCAGGCCTGGCCCTGCTGGCAGGGACCTGGATACAGGGCTCAGCTTCGCTTGTCGGCGCCTGGGTGCTGGCCGGCGCCTGGGCCACCGGGGCCTTGTGGCGGCAACTGGCGCTGCGCAGCGGGCGCAGCAGCTGGCGCGAATTGCTGGGCCTGGCACTGACACTGCCCGTGGTCAGCGGGTTCGTTCAGACGGTGGCCGGCATCTCCGCACCCGGCCTCGCCTGGGCGGACTGGTGGACGAATCTGCCCTGGAACCATGGCGTCGGCATTGCGGTGCTGGGCGCCTGCCGCCTGCTGCTGATCGGCAAGGCCCAGTCGCTGGCGACCACTACGTCGGCCCTGCACGCCCTCGGCCAGCGCGAGCAGCAGTTGCGCATGGCCCTTGAATCCTTGAATGGTGGCCGCTGGGAGTGGGACGTGGACACGCGCCAGTTCCGCTGCGAAGGCAGTTTCTACGACCTGTTCGGCATCACCGCAGCCGATCGCGCGGCGCCAGACCTGTGGCAACGCTGGTACGACCTGCGCCACCCGGTGGACAGGGAGCGCAACGCCGCCCGGCTGGCCCGTGCCATGGATGGGCTGGAGGAGTCCTACGAAGCCGAGTTCCGCGTGCGCGATACCGCCGGACGCTGGCGCTGGCTGATGTCACGCGGCATGGTGGCGCTGCGCGATGCCAAGGGCCAGCCGCTGCGCATGATCGGCATGGACGTGGACATCTCCGCGAACCGCGAAGCGCAGCAGGCGCTGCGTGACTCGGAGGCCAAATACACCTCCTTCTACCAGACGCTGCCTGACGCGGCGGGCATCAGCCGTGTCTCGGATGGCCGCTATATCGACGTGAATCCCGCGTTCTGCGAGCTGCTGGGCATCCCGCATGACCAGGTGCTGGGCCGCACCTCGACCGAGCTCAGGATCTGGGCCACCGACGAGGAGCGCAAGCGCCTGCTGGACGCCTTCCAGCGCCACGGCCAGGTGGACCGGTTGCCCCTGGTGGCGCAGCGGGGCGGAGTGCGCATTCCGGGGCTGATGTCGGCACGGTCCGTGCTTGTGGATGGGGAAGACTGTTTTGTCTTCGTTTTCCACGACATGACCGAAGCCCAACGCACCAGCGACGAGTTGCGCGCACTCAACGGGCTCCTGCAGCAGGCCGGCCGGCTGGCACGCCTGGGCGCCTGGGAGGACGTGCGCGGCCAGGGCCTGGTCTACTGGTCGGACGTGTGCTTTGACATCCACGGCATGCCGCCCGGCTCGCCGTTGCCGGGCGACTACATCGACCGCATGGTGGCCCCCGCCCACCGCGAGACGCTGCGCAACCATTTTCGCTCCAGCATCCTCGAGCGCGCCGAGTGGAGCATGGAGCTGGAAGTGCACCACACCGATGGCCGGCTGGTCTGGGTGCGTGCCCGCGGCGAGCCCGTCATCGAAAACGGCCGCGTCACCCGCGTGCGCGGGGTCATGCAGGACATCGACGAAGCCAAGCGCGCCACCGAGCGCCTGCGCCAGTCCGAGGAGCGGTTCTCGCGCATCTTTCAGCTCATGCCCTTCCCCATGGGCCTGTCACGCCGCAGCGATGGGCAGTACCTGGATGTGAACCCGGCCTGGGAGGCCCTGCTGGGCATACCACGAGAGGAAGCCGTGGGCCGCACCGCCGTGGAGTTGGGCATCTTCACCCAGGAAGAGCGCCAGCGGCTGATACAGGCCTTTGACCGGGCGGGCCCGCAGGCCAGCCATGAGGTGACCCTGCATGGCCGGCCCAACACCCGGCTGACCGTGCTGCAGTCCATGCGCGCCATCGATTTCGACGGCGAACCCTGCTGGCTGTTCTCGGTGCATGACATCACCGACCGCAAGCGGTACGAAGAGCAGATCCGCGAGCGCGAGGAGCTGCTGTCGCTCACCATCTCCGCCGCTTCCCTGGGCCTGTGGGACTGGGACATGGCGCGCGGCACCATCACCGGTGACAGCCGATGGGCCACCATGCAGGGCAGAACGCCGGGCCCCATCGCGCAGACTTCGGTACGCTGGACCAGCGCGGTGGCGGCGGACGACATCGACCGCATCACGGCCGAAGTGGCGCGCCATGCGGCACGGCCGGCCACGCCCTTCGATGCCACCTGGAAAGTACCCGCCCCCCACGAGGGCACGCGCTGGGTGCGCAACCTGGGCAAGATCGTGAGCTTTGGCGCCGACGGTCAGCCCCTGCGCATGCTGGGCGTGGCGCTGGACGTGACCCCCCAGCGCGAGCAGGAGGTGCTGCTTCACAAGCTGGCGCACTTCGACGCCCTTACCGGTCTGCCCAACCGCGTGCTGCTGGCGCGCAGGCTGCAAGAGTGCCTGGACCAGGCGCGCGAACATGGCACCCAGCTCGGGGTGGGCTACCTGGACCTCGACGGTTTCAAGCCCGTGAACGACCGCCTGGGCCATGGCGCGGGCGACCGCCTGCTGGTGATGGTGGCGGGCCGGCTCTCGCGCGCCCTGCGCCCCGG
Source organism: Acidovorax sp. LjRoot118 (assembly GCF_964253575.1). Taxonomy (NCBI): domain Bacteria; kingdom Pseudomonadati; phylum Pseudomonadota; class Betaproteobacteria; order Burkholderiales; family Comamonadaceae; genus Acidovorax; species Acidovorax sp. LjRoot118. The sequence continues at coordinate 2,444,400 of NZ_CAXURB020000001.1, read as the reverse complement.
TGACAGCGTGGCCCGCCTGGGCGGCGACGAGTTCGTGATGCTGTTGCCCGACCTGGCCGACACCGCCGAGTGCGAGCGCATGCTGGGCCGGGTGATGGAGAACATCTCCGCTCCCTACGCGCTGGACACCGAGCGGGTGGTGGTCACCGCCAGCATCGGCTACACCGTGTACCCGCTGGACGAGGCCGACGCCGACACCCTGCTGCGCCATGCCGACCAGGCCATGTATGCGGCCAAGCAGGCCGGGCGCAACCGCTTCCATCAGTTCGATGCGGCGCAGGAGCGGGCCCTGGTGGCGCAGCGCGAGCAAGGCAAGCACCTGCAGGACGCCATTGCGGGCGCGCAGTTCATCCTGCACCTGCAGCCCAAAGTGGACATGCGCAGCGGCGCCATCGTGGGCGCCGAGGCCCTGTCCCGCTGGCAGCACCCCGAACGCGGCCTGCTGCCGCCCGGTGCCTTTTTGCCGCTGCTGGAAGGCACCGAGCTCGAGATCGGCTTTGGCCAATGGGTGGTCGAGGCCGCCCTGACCCTGCTCAGGCGGCTGAACGGCCATGGCCTGGCCCTGCCCCTGAGCATCAACATCTCGGCCCTGCACCTGCAGCACCCCGGCTTTGCCGGCTGGATGGCGCACATGCTGGCCGAGCATTCGGACATCGACCCGCGCCAGGTGGAGATCGAGATCACCGAGAGTGCCGCGCTCTACGACATCAGCGCCGTGGCCGCCACGCTGACGCAACTGCGCGAGCTGGGCGTCACCGTGTCGCTCGACGACTTCGGCACCGGCTATTCGTCGCTGACCTACCTGCGCCGCCTGCCTATGGACACGCTCAAGATCGACCAGAGCTTCGTGCACGGCATGATGGGCGACCCCGGCGACCTGGCCATCGTGCAGGGCGTGATCGGCCTGGCACGCTCCTTCGGCTACCGCGTCATCGCCGAGGGGGTGGAAACCATCGAGCAGGGCCAGATGCTGCAGCAACTGGGCTGCGCCCAGGCCCAGGGCTACTGCATCGCGCGGCCCATGGCCATGGAGCAGTTCGTGGACTGGGCCGCCCAGTGGCAGACGCCGGCGGGATGGCAGCGGCAGCGGCACTAGGGCGGCTAAGCACGGCCTGCAGCAGATGGCACACTGCAGCCATTTCGCCATGCCTTGATTGCCATGCCCCTGGAAACCACCCTGCACTACCACCCCGACCTGGTGCGCCACGCCGTCATCTGCTTCTGGCGCCGCTCGACGGGCCGGCGCACGCTGCTGGTCAGCGCGGCGCTGGCTATCTGGTTCGGGGTGTTGGTGGCGCGCGGCGACCGGTCCTGGCAGATCGGCGTGACCGGGGCGGCGGTGGCCATCAGCCTGCTGGTGTGCGCCACCGTCTATGTGGTGCACTACCGCAATGCCATGGGCAAGCTGCGCGACATGGGCGGCACGCCAGAGGCCACGCTGCGGGCGGACGAGCACAGCTTCACGCTCGCCTCGGCTGCGGGCCTGGCCACCTTGCCCTGGTCCAGCGTGAAGGAGGTCTGGCAGTTCGAGCGCGTCTGGCTGCTGCTCTTCTCTCCGGCCCAGTTCAGTACCCTGCCGGTGGCCGACCTGTCGCCCGAGATGCAGGCCCTCATCGGGGCCAGCGTGCGCGGCACCGGTGGCAAGGTCCACCGGCTCTGAAGAAAGCGCTCCGCGCTATCCCACCAGTTCCCGCACCTGCTGCAGCGCTGCCGGGTCTTCCATGGTGGTCAGGTCGCCCGGATCGCGCCGCTCGGCCACGGCCTGCAGGGCGCGGCGCAGCAGCTTGCCGCTGCGCGTCTTGGGCAGCACGGTCACGAAGTGCACGCGCGAGGGCCGGGCCACGGCGCCGAGCTGTTGGTCCACGCGCTGCATGACTTCGCCCTCGAGCTTCAGGCGCGCAGCCGGGTCGTCGAGTCCGCTGGCATCGCGCGCCACCGCGAAGGCCATGGCCACCTGGCCCTTGAGCGCATCGGCCACGCCCACCACCGCCACCTCGGCGATGTTGGGGTGTGAGGCGATGCTCTCCTCGATCTCGCGCGTGCCCAGGCGGTGGCCGGCGACGTTGATGACGTCGTCGGTGCGGCCCAGGATGAAGTGGTAGCCATCGGCATCGCGGATGCCCCAGTCGAAGGTGCTGTAGATCAGCTTGCCGGGGATGCTCTTCCAGTAGGTGTTGACGAAGCGCTCGTCGTCGCGCCACACCGTCTGCATGCAGCCGGGCGGCAGAGGCCCCTCGATGGCGACCACGCCCTTCTGGTTGGCACCAGTCAGTTCCTCCCCCGTGGATTCGTCGATCAGCTTCACGGCATAGCCGTACATGGCCTTGCCCGGGCTGCCGAAGCGCGTGGTCTGCTGCTCGATGCCATTGGCCAGCGTGAGGATGGGCCAGCCGGTCTCGGTCTGCCAGTAGTTGTCGATGATGGGCACGCGCAGCGCATCGCTGATCCACTGGGCGGTGGGCTCGTCCAGCGGCTCGCCGGCCAGCCACAGGGCCTTGAGGCTCGATACGTCGTACTTGCGCAGCCAGCTCGCGTCCTGCTTCTTGAGCACGCGCACGGCCGTGGGGGCCGAGAACATGTGGGTGACCTGGTACTTCTCGACGATGCTCCACCACACCCCCGCGTCGGGCCGGGTCGGCAGGCCTTCGTACATGATGGTGGTCATGCCCGCGATCAGCGGCCCGTAGACAATGTAGCTGTGGCCCACCACCCAGCCGATGTCGCTGGTGGCGAAGTAGGTGTCGCCGGGCTTGGCGTCGAAGATGTGCTTCATGCTGGCAGCCAGGGCCACCGCATAGCCACCCGTGTCACGCTGCACGCCCTTGGGCTTGCCGGTGGTGCCGCTGGTGTACAGGGTGTAGCTCGGGTGGATGGATTCCACCCACTCGCAGGGCACTACGGCGTTCAGGTGCTGCGCCCGCAGAGCGGCCCAGTCATGGTCGCGGCCGGGGTGCAGCTGCATGGGTGCCAGGCCCCGGTTGACCATGAGCACCGCGGCCGGCTTGTGGCGCGACTGGACGATGGCCTCATCGAGCAGCGGCTTGTAGGGCACGACCTTGCCGCCGCGTGAACCAGCATCGGCGCTGACCACGGCCACGGGCTCGGCGTCCTCGATGCGCGAAGCCAGCGAGCCCGATGCGAAGCCGCCAAACACCACCGAATGCAGCGCCCCGATGCGCGCACAGGCCAGCATGGCAAACGCCGCCTCGGCGATCATGGGCATGTAGATCAGCACGCGGTCGCCCTTCTTCACGCCCAGGGCCCGCAGCACGGCCGCCATGCGCTGCACCTCGGCATGCAACTCGGCAAAGCTGTAGCTGCGCTCGCTGTCCGTCTCGGTGGAGATGGCCACCAGCGCCGGTTGGTCGGCCCGCGCGGCCAGGTGCCGGTCCACCGCGTTGTGGCACAGGTTGGTGGTGCCGCCCACATACCACCGCGCAAAAGGCGGGTTGCTGTAGTCGCAGATCTGCTGGGGCGGGGTCTGCCAGTCGATGAGGGTGGCCTGCTCGGCCCAGAAGGCATCAGGCTGCTCGAGGGAGTGGCGGTAGAAATCTGCGTAGCGCGTCATGCGGTGTCTCCTGCATCTCGTCTGCACTCCTCGGCTGGGAGCGCATTTCTGAATTCATAATTATTCATGATGGGCTTGCTGCAAGCTGACGCACAGACCCGCCGATCTTCAGGGCGTCTTCCCTTCCAAGCGCTCGCGCACCCGCTTGCTGGGGTCCTGGAGCAGCAGGCGCGAGATTTCGGACCGCTGAGGCTCCGCAAGATCCTCCACATGGCAAGCCACGCGAAAGCGTACCGTCGCGCTGCGATGCGCGGCAAGCTCGGTCCACAAGGCCTGTGTGGCGGGATAGTCGGTGCCCAGCTTGCGCAACCAGCCGCCGGCAGACTCCCAGGTCCCCGACTGGCCCTCGACCAAGGCGGTGCGCAGGCAACCCAGCACCACCACCTCGGAGTCATGCCCTTCCAGTAGGTCATGGACAGCTTCGATCACCGCCACCAGCAGGGCTGCTTTTTCAGGGGACCCGACGAAACGCACCGCATGCTGGACCTCATGGGCGCGGCCAAAGGTGAACATGTGCCTGCCAGCGCCTCGCTTACTTGATCAGCGCCAGCACGTCCTTGAAGTCAGGGTGCTCGCAGCTGCCCAGCCATTCGAAAGCCACCATCTCGGTGGTCACCAGCTCGGCGCCCGCGCCAGCCAGGCGGTCGAAGGCGGCGTCGCGGTTGCGGTCGGTGCGCGAGCCGCAGGCGTCGGTCACCACCCAGACCTCGAACTCGTCCTCGATCAGGTCCAGCGCGGTCTGCAGCAGGCAGACATGGGCCTCGCAGCCGGCGATGACGATGGTGCCGCGCTCGGGTGCCTGCTGGGCAGGCTTTTGCAGGTGCTTGGGCAGGCTGCGTGCATTGCCGCCCTGCTGGGCCTTGGCGGGGGGGCGCAGCCATTCGCCCAGGCCTTCTTCGGCGGCGCTGAAGTGCATCTTGGCCAGGGTCTTGGCGCACAGCGCGCGCAGCGCCGGGTCATTGGGGCCCAGGCGCGAGGGGTTCTGCTCGGTACCCCAGACCGGCACCTCCAGCAGCTTCGCGATCTGCGCCAGACGGCGGGCATTGGCCAGCACGGCAGCGCCTTCGGCAATGGCGGGCATCAGGCGTTCCTGGTAATCCACCAGGACGAGTTGGGATTCGGAGGCGTCGAGCAGCATGGCGTGTACCGGCAATTCAATGGGAATGCCCCATTGTCGCAGCCCCAGGACCCTGAGCGGAGCTTCAGGGCGCCGGTGCCAGCCGCAGCAGGCGCCCCTGCGGGCTGTCGGTCAGCAGGTAGAGCCAGCCATCGGGCCCCTGGCGCACATCGCGGATGCGCTCGTTGTTGCCCTGCAGCAGCTTCTCCTCGCGCTGCACTTTGCCGCCCGCCACTTCGAGCCGGTGCAGCGTGCCGAACTTGAGCGAGCCCACGAACAGGCTGCCGCGCCAGGCGGCGCCATAGCGGTCACTGGTCAGGAAGGCCATGCCCGAGGGCGCTATGGACGGCACCCAGTAGTGCACCGGCTGCTCCATGCCCGCCTTGGCCGTGCCCTCGCCCACCTTGCCACCGCCGTAGTTCTCGCCATAAGTAATCACCGGCCATCCATAGTTGCGGCCCGGCTGGGGCAGGTTGATCTCGTCACCCCCCTGGGGGCCATGCTCGTGCATCCACAGCTTGCCGTCCGGCGCCAGCGTGGCACCCTGGGCATTGCGGTGGCCGTAGCTCCAGATCTCGGGCAAGGCGCCTGCGCGCTCGCGAAACGGGTTGTCGGCCGGCACCGCACCATCGGGCGTGATGCGCACGATCTTGCCGTGGTGATTGTCGAGCTTTTGCGCATCGTCCTTGCGGTGGTAACGCTCGCCCAGGGCCAAAAACAGGTTGCCGTCACCCGCTTGCACGATGCGGCAGCCAAAGTGCAGGTTGCTCGCCACCTTGGGCTTCTGGCTGAAGATGACCTTCACGTCCTGCAGCGAGCGGTTGTCCGGGGCCAGGGTGGCACGTGCCAGCGCCGTGCTGTTGTCCGAGGTGCCAGCGGCGCCGGGCTCCGAATAGCAAAAGAAGATGCGGCGGTTCTTCGCAAAGTCGGTGTCGGCCACCACGTCGAGCAGGCCGCCCTGACCCCCTGCGGCAATGCTCGGCAGGCCCGCCAGCGCCGGGCCGAGCTGGCCATTGGCCTCCACCACCCGCATGCGGCCAGGCCGTTCGGTGACCAGAAAGCGGCCTTCAGGCAGAAACGCCACGGCCCACGGGTTCACCAGACCGGTGGCCACTGACGCCAAGGTGACAGCCTTGGCGGGCGCGGAGGTCGCCTGGGCATGGACGCTCCCCACGTTTGCGGATGCTACGCAAAAAAGAGCAAGAAACCCCACGGCGCGCGCAGAAATGCGGCATTTCGATGTCAGATACATGTCAACCTTGGTGGCCCTGGGTTCCATGCAACCCACTGGTATAAGGGAACGGAGAAGGCAAGTCCAGCACACACATGCAGGCATACGTGACTTCCCTCACAAAACGGGCAATTTAGCGTGGTACCCTTCGCCCCCATGTCCAAATGGTTTTGCACCCTCCTCATGGCTTGCGCTGTCAGCGCACAGGCTGCACCATCCACCGGTCAAGCGGATGACATGGAGCGAATACTGATGGACAAGGGGCTCCTGTCCCAGCTCAAGGACATGCAGCACACCGTGGCCGACAAGGCCCACACGGTGGCGGACAAGGCGTCCGATCTGGTGGGCAATGCCATGGGCTTCCTGGGCGTCCGCTACAAGCGTGGCGGCAACAGTGCCGAAACCGGCTTCGACTGCAGCGGTTTCGTCCGCGCCATGTACGAGCAGACGGTGGGCCTTTTGCTCCCCCGCCGTGCAGACCAGCAGGCCGCCACCACCACGGTGATCGACAAGAAGGAACTGCAGCCCGGCGATCTGGTGTTCTTCAACACCATGCGCCGTGCGTTCAGCCATGTGGGTATCTACGTGGGTGATGGCAAATTCATTCACTCTCCTCGCAGTGGATCGGAAATCCGGGTCGAAGACATGCGTGTTTCCTACTGGCAGCGCCGCTTCGATGGGGCGCGCCGCGTCACTCCCGAGGCCAGCGCGGTCGAAACCAGCGCCCCTTCCGCGAAGTAAACCGCGTCAGCAGCCACGTGAAAAGCGCGCCTCGGCGCGCTTTTGCGTTGGGTCATGGCTTGACCACATAGGTGGATTCTGTGCCGCGAATGGGGCCGCCCGTCACGTTGACCGGCCGTGCATTCGGGTTGCGCAGGAATTCCTTGGCGGCAGCCATGTCCGCCTGGTAGCGGGCCCGGGCCTGCGCCTCGCATGGGCGCCGCTCGGCAGCGGCCAGGGTGCGGCACTCCTCCAGGGCGACCTTCATTCCGCCACCCGCCTCGCGGATGGCCGTGTTGTAGCGCTGCTGCGGCGTCATGTCCGCCACAGCACCACGCTGCAGCGATGCTTCATCGCCCTGGGCATAGGCAGTCGATGGGGAGGCAGAAAACACCCCGACCACCAGCGCGATGGCAGCCACGAAGGAGGTGGGAGAGATGGGAGGGATCAATGGACGCATGGCGGGCCTCTTTCTGGCGGTGCTGGGCATGTCCATGACTCTAGGCATTCCGTGTCCCGGCCGTCATCAGCGCTACGCGCGCCAGCCTGTGCGACAAGTCCTACATGGCGCCCCGGGATTGTGAACAATGTGGCAACAACGCGGGCCAAGGCATCCCGTCCGACAGACGGGTATGCGTGGTGCAGCTAAAGTCGGGCCATTCTTTCACCTGCATACAAAGCGACAAACCATGTTCTCACTGATAGGAACGCTCTTGATTGGACTGGTCGTGGGCTTCATCGCACGCGCCATCAAACCCGGAAACGACTCCATGGGCTGGATCATGACGGCCCTGCTGGGCGTGGCGGGCTCGTTCCTGGCCAGCTATGTGGGCGTGGCCATGGGCTGGTACCAGCAAGGCGACGCAGCCGGCTGGATCGCGTCCATCGTAGGCGCCATGGTGCTGCTGCTCATCTACAGCCTGATCAAGGGCAAGAACTGAGCGCCGGGCCATTGCCCTGGGCTGCGGCGGCCCCAGATCAGACGTAGACCTTCTCAGGATTTGACCGATGCCCAATGCCCGACAAATGGCTGCCGATGACCCCGCCCTGGCTGCTGCCGTGCAGCGCAGCCGGCGCATGCTGCACCGCCGCGCGCTGGTGGCGGCCGCTGCCAGCACCGTGCCCGTGCCGGGGCTGGACTGGGCGGTGGATGCCGCCCTGCTCTCGCGCCTGCTGCCGCAGATCAGCTCGGAGTTCGGCCTGTCGGCCCAGCAACTCGACCAGCTCGACCCCGAAAAGCGCGAGAAGGTGCAAAAGGCCGTGGGCCTGGTTGGCTCGGTGCTGATCGGCAAGCTCATCACCCGTGAACTGGTGATACGCGCCACGCAGACCGTGGGGCTGCGCCTGACCACCAAGCAGCTGGCCAAGTACGTGCCGCTGGCCGGCCAGGCCGTTTCGGCGGCCATCGGCTACGCCACGCTGCGCTACCTGGGCGAGCAGCACATGCAGGACTGCGTGCGTGTGGCCAAGGAAGCCCAACTGCAACTGCCCGCCCCCAGGAAATAAGCCCCCCTGAGTCGCTGCGCGCCTTCCCCCGAGGGGGACGCCCCCAGCGCACGCAAGCGAAGCGCCGCTTGTGCGGCGGGGCGGCCCTTGCGCGGGGGCACTGGCCTGAGTCACGCCAGTTGCATGGGTTGATGACTTGTGCGCAGTGCTATGGCTGTCGAGTAGATCTGCGGCTATTGCTCCGAGCAGACGAAACTGCCCGCATCCTCCACACTGCCCGTCCCCTTGTACTTGGCGAATTGGGGATAGGGGCACAGTGGCCGCGTTCGGTTCGGGTAGTCCGCCTGCGTGGGCAGCGCCCGGGCCGCGATCGTGTCGGGCGCCACGCCCTTTTCCACCCAGTCCACCATGGTCTGTATCGAGTCGAAGCTGTCCGTGGCCGGGCCGCCCGAGCAGTGGTTCATGCCCGGCACCAGGAAGGTCCGCGCAAAGCCCTGGGTGCTGGCCATGCCGCCGTTGTTGGCCGCCAGCCGCTCGTAATAGTCCACCGTGTCCTTGGCCGAGAAGATGGGGTCGGACATGCCGTGGATCAGCAGCAGCTTGCCGCCGCGCTGGCGGAAGGCCGTGAGCTTGTCGTCGGCATAGGTGTCATAGATCGCCGAGTAGGCGGCCATGCGCGCCGGGTCGGTGTCGAAGTTGAAGGCCAGCGGGTTGAAGCTGAGGTCCGGCGGGGTGAAAAACTCGTTGATCAGCGCGTCCACCATCAGCGTGATGTAGCGCGCGTCCGGCGTGGCGGTGGTCGAGCTGCCCAGCGTCCAGGCGCGCCAGCCGGGGGCCGCCAGGCCCGGATCCCAGGGCTGGCCGGCGTACAGCGCCTGGCCGGCCGAGTTGCGCGGCCCGGTGAAGACCTTGGCGAGCGCATCCACCTGCCCCGCCGAGAGGCAATCCGCCCCCTTGGCGCCGCTGCACTGCAGCACGGCCGGGTTGAACTGGCAGGCCTTGGTGTTGTTCACCATGCCGTCGGCCACACCGTCGGCCGAGTCGCAAGACGATTTGACCGCATTGGCTACCAGGTTCAGGTCGGCGTTGCTGAAGGCCTGTGACAGGATGCGGTTGCCCGAAGCGTCCTGCGGGGCTATGGCGTTGAAGGCAATGGTGTTCCACATCGCCGCCACCGTGGCACCGCTGGATACGCGCATGGCCGGCGCGCCCGCCGTGATGGCGTCGAAATAGTCCGGAAAGCGCTGCGAGAACACCATGCCCTGGCGCCCGCCGCCCGAGCAGCCTGAAAAATACGAGCGATCCGGCTTGCGGCCATAGTGCGTGGCGATCAGCGACTTGGCCGATACAGCCGTCTTGTCGTAGGAGTTGTACGCATGGTCGATGCGCGCCTGCGGGTCGGCGCCGAAGCTGGCGGTGGTGCCGATGTGGCCGCCGTCGGTGGACACCACCGCGAAGCCCTGCCCCAGCGGCGAGGGCGTGCCGCCCGAGATGCTGGAGCTCAGCGAGGTATCGCGCAGAACGCCATCGTTGCCGCCGCCCCCCACGAACAGGAAACGGCCATTCCAGTTGTCCGGCAGGCTCAGTTGGAAGCCGATGGCGTAGTTCTTGCCATCCACGCCGACGCGCGGATTGATGCTGCCCGTGACCACGCAATGGCCGGGCAGAAAGGCGCCGGTGGCGGCTCCGCCGGGGCGTTTGCTGTCGGGCGCCACATAGCTGGTGGCCAGCGTGGTGCCCGCCAGCTTGGCACTGGCCACCAGGCCGGTACAGGCGGCCGAATAGGCGCCATTGGCCGGGGGCCACATGGGCCCGTCATTGCTGCCGCCGCAGGCGGCCAGCGCGATGGGCAGCAGCACGGCCGCGGGCAATGCAGCGCGGCGAGGGATCAGCGCCCGGGATGGAATGGATGGCATGGGGTTTGTCTCCTGTTGTGTGTTGGTTTCTCTTGCCTGCGGTCCTCAATCCGCCTTGAAGCCAGTGGCCGCCACGGCCTTGCCCCAGGTGACCGTGTCGGCGGCGATGATGCGGGTGAACTCCGGCGAGCCGGTGCCCGTCACGCGAAAGCCGGCCTCTTCCATCTTGGCCTTGCCCTCGGGCGACTGCACAGCCTTGACGATGTCGGCGCTGAGCCTGGCCACGATCTCGGGCGGCGTCTTCGCCGGCGCCACGATGCCGAACCAGGACGAGAACTCCAGGTTGGCGTAGCCCTGCTCCTTGATGGTGGGCACATCGGGCAGCGCGTTGGTGCGCGTGGCGCCGGTGCTTCCCAGGGCCGCGAGCTTGCCGGCCTTCACATTGGGAGCGGCCAGGCCCACGCTGGCGAACACGCCCTGCACGTCACCGCTGAACAGGCCGCCCAGGGCGTCGGCCGTGTTCTTGTAGTGCACAGGCTCGGGCTTGAGCTGCACTGCATCACCGAACATGAAGGCGCCGAAATGCCCCGGCGTGCCCGCGCCAAAGGTGGCCAGGAACAGGCCCTTTTGCTGCTTGGTCCATTCCACGAAGTCCTTGACGTTGCGCGCGGGCACCTTCTGCGGGTTGACCAGCAGCACGAAATCGGAGGTGACCACCTGGCTCACCGCCACGAAATCCTTTTGCGGCGAGTACGGCAACTTGCTGTAGCTGCTGGGCGCGATGCTCAGTTGGCCGGTTTCGCCCAGCATCAGCGTGTAGCCATCGGGTGCGGCCCGGGCTGCTTCGCTGGCGGCGATCAGGCCACCGGCGCCCGGCTTGTTGTCCACGATGACCCCCATGTTGCCCCAGCCCTCGGAGAGCTTTTGCGCCAGCAGGCGCGCCACGATGTCCGGCCCCGTGCCGGCCGGAAAGCCGACGATGATGCGCACCGGCTTGTTCGGGTAGGCGGCGGGCTGCGCCTGTGCGCCGGCCCACGGTGCGGCCAGGCCTGCAGCCACGGCCGCAGCCAGCAAGGCGCGCCGCACGGGTTTGAAAGAAGTGTTCATCATGCTTGTCTCCAGGGGTTCTTGTGAGGGAAAGTCGGGGAAGAAAAAATGGGAAGCTCAGGCCAGTTCGAAGAAGCGCATCGCCACCGCATCCGGGTAGCGCGCGCCCGAGCCCACGAACATGCGCTCGGCGATCCAGGCCAGTGCAGGCGAGGCGGTCTCGAAACTCGGGCTGCAGCGGAAATAGATCTGCCCCGGGTCCACCGGCTCGCCACGCACCAGGCGCGCGATCAGCTCGGGCGGGCCCGAGCGCACCGCCCGGTTCTGCACGTAGATGAAATCGCCGCCATCGGTTTCGAGCACGTAGCGCGCATCGAGCTCGGACAGGCGGTCATTGACGATGAGCTGAAAGTCCGCTCCACCCGGGAGCACGCGGGCTGTCCAGCCATCGCCCGTGGCCGTGCCGCCGGTGATGGGGATCAACCGCCGCAGGCCATGGGCGGTCTGGCCCACCTCCTGCGGCACCCCGACCTGCACGCGCAGGTCGGCAAAGAATTTCAGGCGGGGTTCGGGCAGGGGGGGCAGGTCGGACATGGGCGGTGTTGGCGGCAAAATTGGTTATGAACCTAGCGTAAATCCGGTTGTGCCTACCACCTGTCATCCCTGAGGATGACAGCGCTATGACACGGATCTCCCCCACCCCATGAGGCAATGGCTTCCCCCTGTGCCGCCCGCATCGGGCAGGCAACCCGCCAGCGGCCAGGCCCTGGCCGGCATGGTGCAGCGCCTGGGCGAGTCCGGTTTTGCATCCGGCCTGCTCGACGACCTGGCGCCGGTGCTGCCTGCGGCCTCCTGGTCGGTGTACCGCACGGGCCAGCGCTGCAAACCCACCCTGTTCATGTCGGCCAGCCGCGGCGTGCCCGACACCACACAGGACTGCTGGTGGGCGTACCTGTCAGGGCCCTACCGCCGCGACCGCACCTGGGGCCGCTCGTTCGAGGACGCCCCCGCCGAACCGCTGACGCGGCTGTGCCATGTGACGGCCACCGAGGTCGAGGGTGAGCACCGCGCCCGCGTCTACGAAGCGCATGGCGTGGCCGAGCGCGTCTCGGTGGTCGACTATGAGAGCGACGGCTCGGTGTTCGCGGTCAATTTCTACCGCCACCTGCACCAGCCGCCGTTTCGCGATGGCCAGATCAGCGGCTTCGAGAGTGTGGCGCCCGTACTGCTGGCCCTGGCCCGCAAGCACATCGCGCTGGCGCGCCCGCAGGCCATGGTGCCGCTGGTGCAGGAGGAAGACACGGACCATGCCGTGCTCCCTGCCCTGGTCGACCTGCCCCAGGGCCTGCCGGCGCTGCGCGAGCGGCTGCTGCGCCTGCAGCATGACCTGACAGACCGCGAACTCGACGTCTGCGCGCGCGTGCTGCAGGGCATGACGCACGAGGGCATCGCCGCCGACCTGGGCCTGGGCGTGCCCACCGTCAAGACCTACCGCAACCGCGCCTTTGCCCGCCTGGGCATTCACTTTCGCAACGAGCTGTTTGCGAAAGTGCTGGGGCGGTAGCGTTCAGCCGCCGAAATTCCAGGGCGGCGGCCGGCGCCGGATGGTCTGCGCCTTGACGATGGCGGTGCTGGTCTGGGCCTTGTCGGCGATGCGGTCCAACACGCCATCGAGCTGCTCGATGGAGCGCACATAGACCCGCGCCACAAAGCAGTCGTCACCCGTCACCTTGTCGCATTCGCAGAACTCGGGCGTGTCGCGGATCAGCTGCTCCACCGCCGCCAGTTGCCCCGGCAGCGGTTTGATGCGCACGATGGCCTGCAACTGGTAACCCAGCGCGCGCGGCTCGATGTCGAGGGTGAAGGCGCGGATCACCCCGCGCTCCTCAAGCCGGCGCAGGCGCTCGGACACGCTCGGTGCCGAGAGGCCCACGCGCTCGGCCAGCAGCTTGAGCGAGGTGCGCGAGTCCGCGTGCAGCACAGACAGAATGGATTGATCGATCAGGTCCATGGAAAATTACTCCAATTTCGAGCCATGCCTTCGATTATGAGGACTATCTGAAAATCAGCCTTCTTTCAACCATTCACTCGGCACTGCCATTTTTCTACACTCGGTGCATCTGACTACAAGGTGGAACGGTGATGGACAAGAAGACGCAGGGCACGCTGGAAATGAGCGGCGCCATGGCCATTTCAGGCACGATCGGCTGGTTTGTCGTGCAATCGGGGCAGGCCGCGCTCGACGTGGTGTTCTGGCGCTGCGCCTTCGGCGCGGCCACGCTGGCGCTGGTCTGCGCGGCGATGGGCATTCTGCGCGGCGTGCTCAGCTGGCGCCAGGCGGCCTGGGCCGCGCTCGGCGGCGTGGCCATCGTCACCAACTGGCTGCTGCTGTTCGGCGCCTACTCGCATGCCTCCATCTCGATTGCCACGGCGGTCTACAACACCCAGCCCTTCATGCTGGTGGCCTTTGGGGCCCTGCTGTTTGGCGAACGCGTTACCCTGCCCAAGCTCGGCTGGCTGGCCCTGGCCTTTGGCGGCATGCTGCTCATCGTGCAGGCGCGCCCGGGTGCCGGCGATGCGGGCAGCAACTATGCACTGGGCATTGCCATGGCGCTGGGCGCGGCCTTCTTCTGGGCCGTGGCCTCGGTGATCGCCAAGCGGCTCACGGGCACACCGCCGCACCTGATCGCGCTGGTGCAGGTCTGCGTGGGCGTGCTCATGCTCGCGCCCTTCGCCAATTTTGGCACCCTGCCCCAGGATGCGCGCACCTGGCTGCTGCTGGTCACCGTGGGCGTGGTGCATACCGGGCTGATGTACATCCTGCTCTACGGCGCGGTGCAAAAGCTGCCCACCTACCTGCAGGGCGCGCTGTCCTTCATCTACCCGGTGGTGGCGATTGCGGTAGATTTCATCGCCTTCGGCCACCGGTTGCAGCCCGCCCAGTGGCTGGGCGCGGCCGCCATTTTGCTGGCCGCAGCGGCCATGAATCTGCAGGGCAGTCGGCCGCGGGCGACGCAAGAGCCAGCTGCGCAGGTCGCGAAGTAGATCGGTGGCAAAAGCACAAAATATCAAAACCAGCGTGCGGCCGTGGGCACCATCGCAGCTCCTATTTCACTTCAAGGAGCTCACATGGACAACGCACTGCAAACCACCTGGGAAACCTACGTCGCCTCATGGAAGGCCCCCACACCCGCTGAAAAGCAGGCCCTGTTCGCCGCCAGCCTTGACGAACACTGCACCTACACCGACCCGCTGGGCGTGGCCTCAGGCTGGGAGGCGCTGGCGCAGACCATGCAGGGCTTTCACCAGCAGTTGCCCGGTGCCTATTTCGTGACCGAGCGTTTCGCCAGCCACCACAACGTCTGCATGGCCCAGTGGAAGATGCACGACGGCAGCGGCGCAGTGATGGGGGAAGGCGTGAGCTTTGGCCAGTACAACGGCCAGGGTAAGCTGGTGGCCATGACGGGCTTCTACGACACCCCCTGAATCTAGTACGGCATGTTCTACCTGCACCGCATCCAGCGCGGCATCGACTTCATCGAAGCGCACCTCGATACCGACATTGCCCTGTCGGAGGTGGCCCAGGCGGCGGGGCTGAGCCAGTGGCACTTCCAGCGCATCTTCAAGGCCCTGACCAATGAGACCTTGAAGACCTACATCCGCTCGCGGCGCTTCGCCAAGGCGCTGGACCAGTTGCTCAATACGCGCCTGGGCATCCTCGACATTGCCCTGGCGGCCGGCTACGACACGCAGGAGAGCTTTACCCGTGCGTTCAAGGCCTGCTTCGAGCTCACCCCCAACCAGTACCGCAAATTCGGCAGGCGCAGCCTTTTCGTGAAGAAGATCCAGTTCGACGAAGACTACCTGCGCCAGCTGGACCGCAACCTGTCGCTCACCCCGGACATCCGCGAGCGTGCGCCCCTGCAACTGGTGGGGCTGGCCACCCACTTCTACGGTGCAGACTCCGACAAGGACAACCTGGGCCAGAAGCTGCCCCCGCTGTGGGCCCGCTTCATGCCCCGGCTGGCAGAAATCCCCCACCGGGTGCCCGGGGTCTGCTATGGCGTGGTGAGCCAGACCGCGAGCACCTCGGACCTGCTACTGTACCACGCCGCCATCGAGGTCTCGCAAGCCGGAGACTTGCCCGAGGGCATGGTGCATTTCGAAGTGCCCGCCTCCCGCTACGCCACCTTCGAGCACCGGGGCGCGCCCGAAAACGTGAACCATACCGTCAACTACATCTACGCCAACTGGCTGGCGGGGGCCGAACAGCGCCACAGCGGCGGTGCGGACCTGGAAATCTACGGGCCCAGCTACCAGGGCGGATCGGAAACTTCCGTCATGCACTACGCTGTGCCAGTGCTCGGATCGTGTGGATAGTGCGGGCACAATCACCGCCCAGTGACACGCCCCGGTGACCCTCCCTCCTATTCCGCAGAACCCGTCCCACCGCGCTTTGACCGCCAGGCGGTGATCGCTGCCTGGGTGGCCGCCCTGCGCCGCCAGGCCGATGCCGCCGCGCTGAAGGCCCTGCCCCCGTTGACGGACGCCGAGGCCGCCAGGGTGATGGGGCTGATGCGTGGAGACGGGGAGGCCAGCACCGAGGCGATCCCATCCAGGCGCCCCACCCTTCCGCCCGGCATTGCCGCCGGCCACTTCCAGCCGCGCATCACGCTCATGACCCTGGGCCGGGGCGATGGGCTGCTGGGCCTCAAACCCCAGGGCAAGATGGGCCCGCGCGGCGACAGCGTGACGCTGGCGCAGATCGACTGGACCTACCGCCTCGAAGACATGCCCCAGGCCACCATTGCATGGCAGGCGCCGGCCCCCACCTCCATTCTCAACTCGCGCCCGGCGCCGCTGCAGGACCTGTACGACACCGGCGGCCCGGTAGTGCGCATGCAGCGCGACCTGGCCGCCGAGTCCGATGCCATGGACCTGGTCTGGGACCTGGGCCTGCAGCCGCTGGACGCACGCACCCTGCAGTGGCGCAACCGCGATGCGGCGGCCAACCTGGGTCCACTGTGGACACTGGCGCAGGAGGCCTTCTTCGGCGACTTCTGGGCCGAGCAGGTGCCGCGCATGCAGGCCAAGGGCTGGAGCGTGGTGGTGCGGCCCGGCTTTGCGCACGAGAGCGTGCCCGTGCAGCGCTGGAAGCTCATCATCGCCCCCGACACCGGCGAGGTGCTGGGCAAGGAGGTGGCCGGCCCAGTCGGCACTATTGGCCCGCGCGAGCGCCCGGTGCAAAAGCTGCAGCTGCCCGCGCGCGAAGGCGCGTGGCTGCTGAGCCTGGGCATTGAGATCGACGGTGAGACGCTGGACCTGGCGCCCATGCTGGCCGACCTGCTCAAGCGCGACGCGCGCTGGCTCATCGCGCGGCGCATGGCGCGCATCGATGACCTGGAGATCATCTCGCTGCGCGCCCCCGGCGGGCGGCGCATCGACGCGCCCGCCGGCCCGCTCAAGGCCATCGTGGGCGCCATGGTCGACCTGCTCACCGACCCCGAGCGCAAGCAGCGCCGTGACGGCGACCCGCTGCGCCTGGGCGTCTGGGAATTGCGCCGGCTCGAAGCCCTGCGCGCCGGCCTGGTGCAGGTGCACCGGGTGGATGGCGCCAATGACTGGCAGCTGCAGGGCGATATCGGCCTGTCCCAATTGGCCAAGCGCCTGAAGGCCATCGGCACGCCCGAGCCGGTCGCCGCACCCAAGGGCTTGCAGGTGCAGTTGCGCCCCTACCAGCTCGAAGGCCTGGCCTGGCTGCAGTACCTGCGCGCGCAGGGCCTGGGCGGCATCCTGGCCGACGACATGGGCTTGGGCAAGACCGCGCAGGCGCTGGCCCATATCCTGGTGGAAAAGGAATCCGGCCGCCTCACCCGCCCGGCCCTGGTGGTGCTGCCCACCTCGCTGCTGTTCAACTGGCAGGCCGAGGCCCAGCGCATGGCGCCCGGCCTGCGCCTGCTGGCCCTGCACGGGCCCGAGCGGGGCAAGCTGTTCACTGGAATCGCCGAGTACGACCTGGTGCTCACCACCTACCCCCTGCTCTGGCGCGACGTGGAGGCGCTGGCAGCACAAGCCTTTCACCTCCTGATCCTGGACGAAGCACAGATGGTCAAGAACGCCGGCAGCCGCAGCGCGCGCGCCCTGCGCCGCCTGCAGGCCCCGCACCTGCTGTGCCTGACCGGCACGCCGCTGGAAAACCACCTGGGCGAGCTGTGGGCGCAGTTCGACTTCCTCATGCCGGGTTTCCTGGGCGACGTGCGCAGCTTCAACGCGCGCTGGCGCAAGCCCATCGAGGAGAACGGCGAGACCTTGCGCGCGCAGTTGCTCTCGCAGCGCGTGCGCCCCTTCATCCTGCGCCGGCGCAAGCAGGACGTGGCCACCGAGCTGCCCCCGCGCACAGAGGTCATCCAGCGCGTGCAGTTGCAGGGCAAGCAGCGCGAGCTGTACGAGGCCGTGCGCGCCACCGCCGACAAGCAGGTGCGCCGCGTGCTGGAGCGCGAGAGCTTCGATGGCGCGCAGATCACCATCCTCGACGCCCTGCTCAAGCTGCGCCAGGTGTGCTGCGACCCACGCCTGGTCAAAGGAAGCAAGACCTCTGCCGGCATGGAGCGTGCAAAACTCGAACTGTTGGCCGACATGCTGCCCGCCCTGGTCGCCGAAGGCCGGCGCGTGCTGGTGTTCTCGCAGTTCACCGAAATGCTCAACCTGGTGGCAGCGCAGCTGCACACGCTGGAGCTGCCGTTCCTGAGCCTCACGGGCGAAACACCGCCGCGCCAGCGTGGCGCCGTGGTGCGGCAGTTCCAGGCGCAGGACGAGACCAGCCCGCCCATCCTGCTGGTGAGCCTCAAGGCCGGTGGCGTGGGCCTGAACCTCACGGCCGCCGACACCGTGATCCACATGGACCCGTGGTGGAACCCCGCCGTGGAGGAGCAGGCCACGGCCCGCGCCCACCGCATCGGGCAGGACCAGCCGGTGTTCGTCTACAAGCTGGTGGTGAAAGGCAGCATCGAAGAGCGCATGCTGGAGCTGCAGGCCCGCAAGGCCGCCCTGGCCCAGGGCGTGCTGGGACACGATGCCGAGGGCGCCGTGAAGTTCAGCGAGGCCGACCTGCACGCCCTGCTGGCACCGCTGTCGGAGCCGCAGAACAACCCGCTGGCGATACCGGGCGAGGATGCGAGGCGCTGGGGCGGCACGGGCCTGCGCAGGGCGCGGCCCTTTGTGCCTGATCCCTGACCCCACGGCCACCCCTGGCATGCGACATGGGTGCAGAATTCAAAAGCAAGCTTCGGGGTGCATGGATCGCGGGCTGTTTCTACAGTCAGGCCATCTCCATTCACTTTGCGAGGCCACCCCATGCATTCCACCGCCACCGCTGACAGCACCATGCCGCCAACCCGCCTCTCCAGGGCCACCAGGGCCGCCCAGGCAGCAGCCACCCTGGCCGATCCGCGCTGGGCGGCGGTGCGCACGCGCGACGCCAAGGCCGACGGCACGTTCTACTACTCGGTGCAGACCACCGGCGTCTACTGCCGCCCGAGTTGCGCCGCACGGCCGGCGTTGCCCGAAAACGTGCGCTTCCATGCCAGCACACTTGACGCCGAGCAGGCCGGCTTTCGCCCCTGCAAGCGCTGCAAGCCAACCCAGGCGTCGCCCTTGGCGCACCATGCCGCCCTGGTCATCGAGGCCTGCCGCATCATCGAGGCGGCCGACACGCCGCCCACGCTGGACGAACTGGCCGGCCGCGTGGGCATGAGCGCGCACCATTTCCACCGCATCTTCAAGCAGGCCACGGGCCTCACGCCCAAGGCGTACGCCGCCGCCCAGCGCGCCCGGCGCGTGCGCAGCGAACTGGTGGCTCCGGTCGCAAGCGTCACCGATGCCATCTTCAACGCGGGCTACAACACCGCCAGCCGCTTCTACGAAGAGGCCGATGGCGTGCTGGGCATGACGCCCACGCGCTACCAGGCGGGCGGCAATCAGGTCACCATCCGCTTTGCGATTGCGCAGTGTTCGCTGGGCGCCATCCTGGTGGCGCAGAGCGCGCGCGGCGTGTGCGCCATCCTGCTGGGCGACGATGCCCAGCTGCTGGCGCAGGACCTGCAGGACCGCTTCCCCCAGGCCCACCTGGTGGGCGACGACCGCAGCTTCGACACGCTGGTGGCGCAGGTGGTGGCCTTTGTCGAGGCCCCCGGCCTCGGCCTCGCCCTGCCACTCGATGTGCAGGGCACGGCCTTCCAGCAGCGTGTATGGCAGGCGCTGCAGGCCATTCCCGCCGGCGCAACGGCCAGCTATACAGACATTGCCCAGCGCATCGGTAGCCCTACCGCCGCACGCGCCGTGGCCCAGGCCTGCGCCGCCAATGCCCTGGCCGTGGCCATCCCCTGCCACCGGGTGGTGCGCAACGATGGCGCCCTGTCGGGCTACCGCTGGGGCGTGGAACGCAAGCAGGCCCTGCTGGAGCGTGAGCAGCGGCAGGCCACGCATGGCCAAACAGAGGGCCAGCCCGCATGAACGCCCGCCTTCCCGAACAGACGACCGACTGGGCTGCCCGCGCCAGCGCCATCGACTGGCCTGTTGTGACGGACACCCTGAACACCGAGGGCGCGGCCATCCTGCCCGCTCTGCTCAGCCCATACGAGTGCCAAGCCCTGGCCAGCCTGTATGCCACAGAAGGCATCTTCCGCAGCCGCGTGGTGATGGCCCGCCACGGCTTCGGCAAGGGCGAGTACCAGTACTTCGCCTACCCGCTGCCGCCGCTGGTGGCCGGGCTGCGCGAGGCGCTGTACCCGCACCTGTACCCCACGGCCAACCACTGGAATGCGGTGATGGACATCGCCACCCGCTACCCGGCCACGCATGCCGAGTTCATCGACCGCTGCCACGCGGCCGGCCAGGTGCGCCCCACGCCCTTGCTGCTGCAGTACGAGGCGGGCGACTACAACTGCCTGCACCAGGACCTGTATGGTGAGCATGTATTTCCGCTGCAGGTGGCGATCCTGCTGTCGGAGCCGGGCCGCGATTTCACGGGCGGCGAATTCGTGCTCACCGAGCAGCGCCCGCGCATGCAGTCGCGTGCCGAGGTCGTGCCCCTGCGCCAGGGCGATGCCGTGGTGTTCGCGGTGCACCACCGCCCGGTCAACGGCACGCGCGGGCCTTACCGCGTGAACATGCGCCATGGGGTGAGCCGCCTGCGGTCAGGGATGCGGCACACGGCCGGCATCATCTTCCACGACGCGACATGACCCTGAACCTGTTCAGCGACGACGAAGAGGCCTTGCTGCTGGGGCAACAAGCAGGTAGCCGCGAGCCGCTGGCACCCGGTGCAGTTCTGCTGCGCGGCTTTGCACTCGGCGTGGCGCCTTCTCTGCTGCAGGCCGTGGGCGCGATCACCGCCCACGCCCCATTCCGCCACCTCGAAACGCCCGGCGGCCAGCGCATGTCGGTGGCTATGACCAACAGCGGCCCGCTGGGCTGGATCTCCGACCGCAGCGGCTACCGCTATGGCCGGGCCGACCCGCTGACCGGCCGCGCCTGGCCACCCCTGCCCACCGTGTTCGCCACCCTGGCGCGCGAGGCAGCCGATGCGGCGGGCTTTGCCGGCTTCGAACCCGACGCCTGCCTCATCAACCGCTACGCCCCCGGCACGCGGCTGTCGCTGCACCAGGACAAGGACGAGAAGAGCCACGACCACCCCATCGTCTCGGTGTCGCTGGGCATCCCTGCCGTGTTCCTGTTCGGTGGCGATGCGCGGGCCGACAAGCCGCAGCGCATTCCCCTGGTCCATGGCGACGTGGTGGTCTGGGGCGGGCCCGCGCGCCTCCGCTACCACGGTGTGATGCCGCTGGCCGAGGCCGTGCACCCGCCAACAGGCGCGTTTCGCATCAACCTCACCTTCCGCAAGGCGGGGTGAGGCGGGGCCCTCAACCCGGCGCCGATCCCTTCGTGTAGCCCGTCTGGCGGCACAGCGAGGACAGCAGTTGCTGCGCCGCCGCCCTGCCGCGCAGGCTGTCGGCTACGGTGATGCCCTTGCCGCTGGCCAGCACCGCCTGCAGGCGGTAGTAGGTCTCCTTGTTGCCGCCCGTGGTGGTGGAATAGCTTTCCTGGATCTCCAGGCGCGCCACCTCGCTCGCCGAAGCCGCGCTCTTGAAGCTTGCAAGGCCGAGCAGCCGCCGCTCGGTCCGCAGGCCCTGGCGGTCCATCTGCACCGTGAGGCTGTTGCCCATGCCATAGACGGCTCCCAGCACCACCAGCCAGCCGATGCCGCCAAAGAGCACACCGAACAGCAACGGTGCCTCGCTGTTCCACAGCAGGGTGCCCGCGCCCGCGAAGATGGCACCGAACACGAGCAGCGCCAGCATCTGCTTGTAGCGCCGCCCATAGGGGAAGTACAGCCGCACACCGCCGGCCACCTGCTCCACATCGGAGACGTCCTCCTCGTCCGTCTTGGCCACCTCGCCCAGTTGCGGGTGCTGCGCCGCATCGTGCTGCAGCCAGACGGATTTCTGGTTCGTGAGGTACACCGGCACGTCGAAGCTGCACCCGAACCCCGGTGCCAGGTTGTCTCCCGAGGTGCCCGGCACGCTCTTGACCTCGAACTCCCAGCGGTGGTACTCGCTGCCAGGGTCTTCCGATGCGGGCAGGTGCGCCGGCAGGTCGAAACGCCAGGCCAGGCGCACGCCCTCGCCCTGCGCCTCCACCTGCGGCAGGCCGCGCACCTGCCACAGCGTGCGGCTGTCGTAGCTGGTCTTGCCGCCCGAGCGGGAGCGGGTGTGCTGCACGCACTGCAGGGTGGCCAGAAAGCGCAGCCCCGAACTGTAGGCCACAGGCACCGCCAGGATGGCACCGAAGTGCCCACCGATGGAGCCCGGAAACGGGTCGAGTTCCAGCCGTACATCGCCATAGCGGCGTGCATGCAGAGCGCTGCGCAGTGCCCAGACCAGCAGCGCCAGCCCGACCAGCGGGAACAGCAGCAAGGCGCCCGCCAGCAGGTGGTCGCCACGCTCCAGCGTGCGCGGCACCACCATGGCGGCCATAGGGAAGGCCACCGCATTCCACACCAGGGCCAGAACCCAGAGCACCCATCGCCCGATGCGCCGGCGCGCCCGGATGCGGTTGTCCTTCCATTGCGCGCGGGACTCCCAGGGGCGTGCCTCCCAGGTTCGCTCCGCCACCCGTTCCTCGCTGGACAGCACGGACCGGATGCGCCATGCGAACAGCATGATGCCCAGGCCCGCCCCGCCGAACACCAGCGCAAACACCAGCTTGAAGGCCAGCATGCCGGGCCGCAGGCTCCTGTCCAGCACCGCTTCGGCAGGGTTGTCGGGGTTCACCCAGGCCTGCACCGGTGTGCCGCTGCGCTGCGCCTCCTCCAGCCGGGCGCCGAGCTCCTTCTGGAACTCGCCCACGTTGTCGCTGCCCGAGCCGATGGCCACGCGGCTGCCGGTGTACTCCTGCCCCGCCACGCGGTATTGGTACTCGGCCTTCACGCTGTAAGTGGTGGACTTGCTGCTGCGGCTGGCCACCGTCTCGGCCGAGGCCAGCGTGGCCTGCACCGGCTGCCAGCCCTGCATGGTCGACCAGTCGACCAGCGTGGGCAGCACGCTCAGCAGCAACAGGCCCAGGCCCGCGGCCGCAAAGGGCAGCCCGAACAGCGCCAGCACCCAGGTGCCGGGGCCTTTGCTCTTGCGCTTGGATGGTTCAGCCATTGCTTGCTTCGCCACGGCCCATCTGGACCGCAGCGCCTTTCCCCTCACGGACGTTGTTTGCGTCGGCCCCCGACTCTTTGCCAGAATGGTGCCATGACATCACCCTCCAGCGCCACCCCCCGCCACTGGCTCATGAAATCCGAGCCCGAGGAATGCTCCATCGACGACGCCCTGGCCGCCCCCAAAGCCACCGTGCCCTGGACCGGCGTGCGCAACTACCAGGCACGCAACTTCATGCGCGATGGCATGCAGGTGGGCGACGGCGTGCTGTTCTACCACTCGAGCTGCGCCGAGCCAGGCATCGTCGGCATCGCCCGCGTGGCATCGGGCACGCGGGCCGACCCCACGCAGTTCGACCCGGACTCGCCCTACCACGACCCCAAGTCGCCGCCCGACGCGCCGCGCTGGCTGCTGCTCGATGTGCAGGCCGTGCGCAAGACGCGCCTGCTGGGCCTGCCCGAGCTGCGCCAGCACCCCGAACTGGCCGACCTGCGGGTGCTGCAAAAAGGCAGCCGCCTGTCCATCACGCCGGTGGATGAATCCCACTGGAACCGGATCGTCGCGCTGCTGGACGACAAAGGCTGACACCGGGCATCAGACGGCGCTTGGCGCAAGCCCCAGCGCCAGGTGCTGCAGCAGCATGATGGTCTTGCCATCCTGGATGCGCCCCGAGGCGATGGCGGCCAGGGCTTCGGCCAGGGGCATCTCGATGACTTCGATGTCCTCGCCCTCCTGCGCCAGCCCGCCGCCGGCCTGCACGCGGTCTTCCGGTTCGTACTCGGCAACGAAGAAATGCAGTTTCTCCGTCACCGAGCCCGGGCTCATGTAGGCCTCGAACACCTTGCGCGGTGTGCGGATGCGGTAGCCGGTCTCCTCCTCTGCCTCGCGGCGGATACAGGCCTCGGGCTCGTCGCCATCGAGCAGGCCGGCGCAGGCCTCGATCAACTGGCCATCGGGCGAGCCATTCAGAAAGGCCGGCAGGCGGAACTGCCGGGTCAGCACCACCGTGCTGCGGCGCGGGTCCCACAGCAGCAGGGCCGCGCCGTTGCCCCGGTCATAGGCCTCGCGGCTGAGTCGCTGCCATTGGCCGTCGCGGCGGCGCAGCTCGACGCTGATCTTGCGCAGGGTGTACCAGCTGTCCGACAGCAGCTGGGCATCCACCAATCGGACATTGTCCGTATCGCCCGGCAGTGGCATGGGCTGGGGCCGCTTCATGCCGCTGCCCCCTCTGCAGCCTGGTGCACCGGCAGTTCGTCGATATGGTGGTAGACCGGCAAACCCAGGGCCTGCGCCCGTGCCACGTCTATATCGGCACCGCGCGATGCGCCCGGCAGGCGCAGCACCGCATCGCAGCGCGTCAGCAAGCGCTCGGCCACCGGGTATTGGTAGGCATGGAACACCGCATCCCCGTGCTCTCGGCCGCCGGCCGCGTGGATGATGGGCAGCGCCAGCCATTCACCCAGCATTGGCAGGTGGCCGCGCTGGTAGATGGGCAAGGCGGCGGCCTCCAGCCGCTCGCGGTTGGCGGCAATGCGGACGGGGTCGCCATCAGTGCCCGAGAGATAAGGGCCGGCGATGAGCACAAGCAGGGGGCGGTCAGCCGCCATGGGATCGGGCATGGGTTTCTCCAAAAACGCATTCGTGCAGTATCATGCATTTTCATAGAATTTCATGCAATTGGCCAGCCCATGCTCACCACCCAGCGCAAGCAACTCATCCTCCAGCGCCTCGCACAGGAGGGCCAGATAGTGGCCAAGGCGCTCAGCGACGAATGGGGCATCTCCGAAGACACGGTGCGCCGCGACCTGCGCGAGCTGGCCGCCGAGGGCAAGCTGCAGCGGGTGCACGGCGGCGCCCTGCCCGCCTCGGCCGCCGTGGGCGACCTGCGTGTGCGCAAGGAGCTGGCGCCCGACGAAAAACGCCTGCTCGGCCGTGCCGGGGCGGCCATGGTGCGCCCCGGCCAGGTGGTCATTCTGGACGGCGGCACCACCTCGCTGCAGGTGGTGCAGCACCTGCCGCTGGACCTGCGCGCCACGGTGGTGACCCACAGCCCCGTGGTGGCCGCCGCGCTGGCCGGGCATGCGCACGTTGAGGTGCTGAGCCTGGGCGGGCGCCTGTACCGGCACTCGATGGTGAACGTGGGCGCCAGCGTGGTGGAGGCCGCCGAGCGCCTGCGTGCCGACCTGTTTCTGATGGGCGTGACGGGTGTGCACGCCGAGGCAGGGCTCACCACCGGCGACTTCGAGGAAGCCACCGTCAAACGCGCCTTGCACCGCCGCGCGGCGGAAACCGTGGTGCTGGCTTCCCTGGACAAGCTTGGTGCCGCCTCGCCCTTCACTGTGGCTCCGCTCAAGGAGTTGGCCGCGCTCGTGGTGCCCGCCACCGCACCCACGCGCATCCAGAAGGAACTGCGCGCCACGGGCGTAAACGTGTTCCTGGCAGACTGAGCCTGCTTTGAAAACGCAAAACCCCGGGGCATCACTGCATCCGGGGCTTCACGTGCGGCAGCGGGCGCACCCGCTGGGCGTCACTTCACTGCGTCTTTGACCGCTTCCTTGGCGTCGCCATAGTTCTTCTGGATGTTGCCTTCCACCTGCTTGGCGGCGCCCTTGGCTTGCTGCTCGGGGCTGTTGATCACCTCGCCGGTCTTTTGCTGAACCTTGCCAGCTGCTTCTTTCAATGCGCCCTTGACTTGATCAGTGTTCATATTGGTTCCTTGGGTGGTAGAGCAGAGCAGGATCGCTTTGCATGGCCCCAAGGTTACGCAGGCACCTTGGCGCACGAAGCGGGCCAATGCCGATCAAAGCCGTCGGAACCCACCTACACCCCCTGGCGCGCGCCACGACTGCTGCGCAGGTGCGCCACCAGCGCCGCCGCAAAGCCCGACGGCTCCGCCCCCTTGCGCACGCAGATCTGCAGGTCGCGCCGGGCCCAGGGTTCATCCATCTCGACGACCACCGGCGGGTCGGCCAGGCCGGCCATCTGGACCGCGCTGCGCGGCACCAGGCCGATGCCGACGCCAGCCCCCACCATGCGGCAGACGGCCTCGAAGCTGCGCACCTGGATGCGCACATCCAGGTGCCTGCCCAGAGCGGCGGCGGCATTCATCGTGAAGGTGTGGATGGCAGACCCCGCATGCAGCATGACGAAGGCGTGGTCCAGCACCTCGGCAAAGCCGACCTGCGTGCGAGACGACAGGGCATGGCCGGTGGGCACGATCAGCACCAGCCGGTCCTGCCGGTAGGGGGCCAGCTCCACGCCCGCGCTGTGGCCGCTGTCCGCCAGCACACCCACTTCGATCTCGCCGCTGGCCACGGCCACCACGATCTCGGCACTGGTGCGCTCCTCCAGCGTCACGCTGACCTGCGGGTGCTGCCGGAGAAAGCCGGCCAGATCGTCCGGCAGAAAGGTGTGCGTGGCATGGGTGTTGGCCCACAGGCTCACGTGGCCGCGGATGCCGGTGGCAAAGGGCGACAGGTTGGCATGCATCTGCTCCAGGCTGGCCAACACCTGGCGCGCATTGCGCAGCAGCGCCTCGCCCGCCCGGGTGAGCTGCACGCCGCGGGTCTGCCGCTCGAACAAGGTGGTGTGGAGTGCCTCTTCCAGCCGGCGCAGCCGGTGGCTGGCCGACGATGGGGCCAAGCAGGCGCGGGCCGCCCCGCGCGTGAGGTTGCGCTCCTCGGCAATGGCGACGAACAGGCGCAGGTCGGTGAGGTCGTAGTTCATGCGGCGGGCCTAGTGCGTTCGTCTATAACGAACGCACGCTTGCGGGAATAGCAATTGTGCCCTGCAACATCTTACGGCACCATAGCCTCACTGATCTTTTCCATATCGCATGCACACATATCGTTCGCAGGTATCGCATGCATTTGAACCCCACATTCCCATGCCCTCCTGGAAACACTGGCCCGCCGAACGCGTCGGCCTGGCCCTGGCCGTTCTCGCCGCCCTGGGTTTTTCGTTCAAGGCCATCTTCGTCAAGCTGGCCTACGCCGTACCGCAGGCCACGCCGGTCGATTCGGTCACCCTGCTGGCCCTGCGCATGGCGTTCTCGCTGCCGGTGTTCGCCTGGGTCGGCTGGCGTGCCAGCCGCAGCCTGGCACCGCTGTCCCGGCGTGACTGGTTGCTGGTTATCGCCCTGGGCCTGCTGGGCTACTACGGCGCCAGCATCCTCGACTTCATTGGGCTGCAGTACATCACGGCCAGCCTGGAGCGGTTGATCCTGTTCACCTACCCCACACTGACCATCGTGATCGGCGTGCTGTTCCTGGGCAAGCGCGCATCGCGCCGTGAGATCGGCTCGCTGCTGCTGTCGTACGCGGGCATCGGCCTGGCCTTTGCGCACGACCTGCACGTGGCCGGCGACGCGCGGGCCGTGCTCATCGGGGCGGGTTTCGTCTTCGGTTCGGCCGTGTCGTACGCTTTCTACCAGGCCGGCAGCGAGCCCGCCATCCGCACCCTGGGCGCGGCGCGTTTCACCGCGCTGGCCATGCTGGTGTCCACCGTGGCCACGCTGGCGCACTTCATCGCGACCCAGCCGGTCGCGGCTTTGGCGCAGCCCGCCCCCGTGTACCTGCATGCCCTGGGCATGGCCGTCTTCTCCACGGTGCTGCCGGTGTTCATGACCTCGGCCGCCATCCGCCGCATCGGCGCCGCCCGCACCGCGCTGATCGGCAACCTGGGGCCCATGCTGACGATCTTCTTCGGCTGCTGGCTGCTGAACGAACCGCTGTCCTGGTGGCAGATGGCGGGCGCCGGGCTGGTGCTGGCGGGGGTGCTGCTGATCAGCAAGCGCAGCAAGCCGGCGGATTCCGCCGCTGCAGTGGCGCCTTGGGGCCCGGCGGCGGGCAAGGCTGGCTGACGCCCCGCCCTGCCTGCAGTCCTATGCAAAGTCGTCATCAGGGCTGCGCCGCCCGCGCTGGCGGTCCGCACCCACATCCAGCACGATGGAGCTGTTCACCACCTCGGCGTGGCGCGTGAGCACCGACAGGATCTGATCCAGCGCCTTGACCTGCCCTGCATCGAGCACCGACACCACCCCCCGATTGATGTCGGCGATCTGCGGAAACAGCTCCTTGTGCAGCGCCACGCCTTCGCGGGTGGCTGCAATGAGCGCGAACCGGCGGTCGCCACTCTGCACCTCGCGGCGCACCAGCCGCTTCCTGGCCAGTGCCGCGATGACGCGCGACGCGCGGGCCGGGTCCAGGTGCGCCAATTCGCTCAGGCGCGACGGCGATACGGGGCCGCCGTCGACCACCAGGCACAGCAGGCGGAATTCGCGCCGTGTCACACCGTAGCGCCCTTCGCACAGGCGCACGACAGGTGCGCCCGCCAGTGCGAACAGCCGCAGCAATCGATAATTCACGAAATCGTCCGGCACACGGGGATTGCGCAACATCAGGGAATGTCTCCTCTTTTCTTCATTAGATGAACCATCGGCTGAGGCCCAAGAATTCTCCGCAGAGTTCCATATGCCGTCGGAGTCAGCCCTTGCCCATTCGTACATTCATCCTCTTCGCGGCCCTTCAGGTGGCCACCGCCCACGCGGACGTCGTCATCGCCCAGGTCTCGCCCACCAAGGGCCCCCTGGCGGTGACAGCCGTAGGCAACTACGAGGGGGCCATGGCGTATTTCAACACCGTGAATGCCAAGGGCGGTGTCAACGGGCAGAAGGTCCGCTTCGTGCACGAGGACGACCAGTACAAGCCAGAGGATACCGTGCGCCTGGTCGAGATGATCGCCGGGCGCGACAAGCCGCTGGCCTTCATCAACCTGTTCGGCTCGGCCAATGTGCTGGCACTGCAATCGAGCAAGGTGCTGGAGCGCATCAAGACCCCGGCCGTGGGCGCAACCCCGGGCGCGGAAGCCATGCGTACCCCCGGCAGCCCGTGGATCTTCCATGTGGGCGCGGGCGACCGCGCGCAGATCCGCCACATCCTGCAGCACCTGTCCACGCTCGGTATCCGCAAGGTGTCTGTCGCCCACCAAGACAATCCCATGGGCAAGAGCGGCCTGGGCCACTTCAACGAAGCGGCTGCGGAGTTCAAGCTCGAGGTCGTCGGCCGCGTGCCCGTGCCCCCAGTCGGAGAGCAGCTCGCGGCCACGGCCAAACAGCTGCAGGCAACAGGCGCGCAGGCCTATGTGATGGTGCTGGTGCGCAACAGCGGCGCGGCGCTGGTGCGCGACGTGCGTGCAGCCTCTGACCGCACGCCGATCTATGGCATGTCCTACGTGCCGGCAGAAGCCATCATTGAAAAGACGCCACTGGAATCGGCCATCGGCGTGGGGGTGGCGCAGGTGCTGCCCAATGCCTCTGCCGACAAGACCCGCCTGACGCGGGACTTCCGTGCCGCAATGCGCACCCACTATCCGAAATCCGAGCCGTCCAACCCGCACCTGACCGGCTACGTGGCCGCCCAGGTCGCAGTGGAGGCCATCTCTCGCGCTGGCGCATCCCCCACGCCCGAGAAGGTAACGGCCGCGCTGCGTCAGTTGCGCATGGACCTGGGGGGCCTGCCGCTCGATTTCACCGATGGCCAGAACATCGGCACGCAGTGGGTGGACATCGGCGTCGTGAACCGCCGCGGCCAGCTGATGTACTGAGCTTCGACAAGGAGTAACCATGGGCATTTTCAAGACGATCCGCAGCGCCGGTGCCATCGGCCTCATTGCGCTGGCGCCCTGCGCCGCGCTGGCACAGGCCTGGCCCACCGGACCGGTGCGCCTCTTCGTGGGCTCGCCGCCCGGCGCCCCGTCGGACATCACGGCGCGGCTGTTCGCCGACCAATTGGGCAGGCTGGTCAAGCAACCCGTGATCGTGGACAACCGCCCTGGCGCCGGCAACAACCTGGCTGCCATCGCGGCAGCCAAGGCGGAACCCGACGGCGCCACCCTGGTCCTCAGCCCGGACACCGTGCTCACGGTCAACCCGCATATCTACAAGAACCGCGATTTCGATCCCAAGGCCGATCTGGTGAACGTTTCCATCATCGGCAGCTTTTCGCAGATGCTGGTGTGCCACCCTTCGGTGGGTGTGAAGACGGTCAGCGAATTGGTGGCCAAGAGCAAGACCGAGCGCATCCTCTACGGATCCGGTGGACCGGGGGTGCCCGGGCACCTGGCGACCGAAATGTTCCTGGATGCGGCACACGCACGCATGGAGCACATCCCCTACCGCGGGCCCGCGCCCGCTACGCAGGCGGTGCTGGCCGGCGAAGTGCAATGCGGCTTCCTCGCCACGCCCACCGTGCTGCCGCATGTGCGGGCCGGCAAGCTCACGGCACTGGCCGTCTCCTCGGCCACGCCATCGCCGCTGGCGCCCGAAGTTCCCACGCTGGCCCAGGCCCTGAAGCAGCCAGGCCTGGACGTGAGCTTCCGGCTGGTGCTGCAGGCCCCCAAGGGCACGCCGCCCGCCGTCATCGCCGAACTGGCGAAACGGGCGCAGGAGGTGATGAAGCTGCCGGACGTGCGTGCCAAGCTGCAAAACAGCGACGTGACGGCGCTGGGGACCACCAGCGGGCAGGCGCAGGCGACGCTGACCCAGGAAATGGCCCGTTGGGAACCCGTCGTGAAGCGCCTGGGGCTGACGGCCGATTGAGAACCGGGCGGTGACGACCTGCGCCCTTCGCAAAGCATCCATGGGGCTGGCTGGGGCGCCGGCCTACAGGGCGGCAGCCGGCTTGCCTTTAGGATGGGCGCACCGTTCGCCCTCAGCTTTCCGCATGCGCAATCTGCTCGACTTCACCTCCTGGTCCACCCTGCTCACCACCCTGATGGGCCTGCTGTTGGCCACCCTGGTCATGGTGGGCACGCGCCTGGTGTTCATGCAGACCATCCAGAAGCGCCGCGAGCGCGAGAACCGGCAGATCAACGAGCGGCTCAAGACCCTGATCGCTGCGTACAAGACACTGGGTGGATCCTTCACCGGGCAGTTGCAGGTGCACCCCACGCACATGCGCGACCTGCGGCGCCAGCAGGTGCATGACAGTGCCGTGCAGATGGCGATGGCCACCCCACAGGAAACCGATGCATCCGAAGCGGAGGAATCGGACCTGCCCTCTCCGACCCTCACCAGCACCGAACGCCAGCGCCGCATGCGCGATGCCGTGGAGGCCGCCCTGTCCGACGTGATCCTGCTCGGCACCGAGGAACAGGTGGAACTGGCCGCCAAGGCCGCGCAGGACATGGTGGCCGGCCGCAGCATCGAGACCGCGCAGTTGGTGGTGTCGCTGCGCCATTTCATCCGCGCGGCGCTGGACCTGGAGCCCATCCCGGCTGCAGTGGCCATACCCAACCAGGGCCCTCTGCGCCCGGCCGCAAGTGGCGGGGCGGTGGGCAAGCGAGCGGGAGGCGCAGGCAATGCCGAGGCCGGCGGCGGGCGTGGAGGGGGTGCAGGCGGTGGTGGCTCCGGCGGGGCCGGCATGGGCGGCATGGCCCTGGGTGTCGGGGTGGGCTCACACCGCGCAGACAGCGACACAATCGACGGCCCGGGACGCTGAACCGGAGGGCGTTATCAGTCTTCGCTCTCCTCGAACAACGCATACAGCGCCACCGCCACGCTCAGTGGGAGCCCTTCGTCAAAGCCCTCCGGGTCTTCCGAGACCTCGACCAACTCGCTGCCGTTGACGGGCTTCAGCATGAGCGCAGGCACGGGCCGCGCCACAGCCACACCAGGGTAGTCATCCGGCCGGCCGCCTTCGGAGGTGTGCGGGTCGAACCAGATGTTGCCGGCTTCATAAAAGCCCGCCGCGTAGCGCTCTTCGATCAGGCGCAGCAGCCTGAAGGTCTCGGGGCTCAGGGCCTGCTCTGCCGAGGTGAACTGCACATGCCAGGCGGCCCCCAGGTACCAGTAGATCAGCAGCGCCGTGCCGCGGTCCAGTGTAGGTTGGTCCACCAGCCAGCGCAGCGCCTGGCTGTTGCCGTCGTAGTTGGAGTGCGCGGCGAACACATGCCAGGCAGCCGGAGAGGCATCGGCCAGGTAGGCGTGCACCAGTGCCCAGGCCCGGGCTTCGATGTCGTTGTCAGAAGTCATGTCGCAGTATGTTGGATCAGGCGCCCAGCACGGGTGGCCGCTCGATCAGGCTGTGGAGGATGGCATCGAACAAGGCATTGCCATCGTTGCCGCTGACAGGCTTCCACTGCACGTGCTGCGTCACGCGCTGGCGGTGGCGCAGGGTTTCAATCCACACTTCGCGCAAGGGCGTCTTGCAGTGCAGGGCGAGCACCAGCAGTGCCATCTGTTCCTGCAGATAGAACAGGCCGTGCACGCCGCTTTCGCCGTCCCTGAGCACGCGGCTGACCTGGTCGACCGAGAGCAGCAGCTTGCCCAGGGCCGCCATGTCCTTGGGCGCGTCCTGCCAGAGGATGGCACGCTCGGCGGCCCAAAAGGCCAGGGCCTTGGCAAACTCACCCAGGTCGTGAGCGCTACGCAGGTCGTTCTGGCCCAGGCGGGGGTTGCGGTGCCAGGGGATCTGCTGAAAATCGTTCAGGGTCCGTTCGTGGTCGGGGATGAAGGCCTTGATGCGCCCCCGCAGCTCGTGCCCGCCGATCTCGTCCAGCCGCGCCAGCCAGGCCTCGCGCACGCTGGGCAACCACCAGTTCACGGAGCAATGGATGTACTGCCGGTCATGCTCGGGCTGCACCTGTATGAAAAACGCCTGCACCGTAGGACCATGGCTGCGCTGCACAAGGCGTGCGCGTGAGTTCACCGGATGGGGGTGGACCTCGAAGCCCAGCGGCGCGAGCCGCTCCATCAGCGCGCCGCACAGCACGTCCAGGCTGTGGGGCACCCGCGCCGGGGCAAAGCTGCCGGGCGCGGCCTGCACCTTGGGCGGCTCCACCCGCAGGGAACGCTCGGCAAAGGGCTCGACCGTGCCGTCCTCGTAGACCACTTGGCGGTCCAGGCGGTACAGCGCCCCGCCCTGCGGTTCGAGCAATTGCAACCCCGCATCCGCGGCCACATGGCCCAGGGTGGAAAGCACCGTGGCGTCGAGCGCCTGCACGTCGACACCCAGATTCAGGGGCCAGTGGTCCAGCGGCCCGAACGGCAGTCCCTCGGTCCAGATCAGGGGCTGCGACACACCGTTGGCACCAGCGGCCAGCGGGTAGTGGCACTGCACCTCGCGCAGGAACTGGTCGAACATGGCCACCACCCGCGGCGTGGCCACCTGGTCGCGTTTGCACGCGGCCAGCGCGGTGGGCACGTCGGTGGCCGTGATGCGGTCGAAGATCTGGACGATGAAGCTCATGGAGAAGCGGCAGGCGCCCGAAAATGTAACGGGATCTGCGGATTGTGCGCAATGGCGCTCCGCGCGGCTACCAGAAAACCTTGTGGGCCCGTGCTTCGATGCCCCCGCACAACGGCTTATAGAAAGCCGGGTTGTAACCGGGGATCCCGATGTTTTGGTGGTTTAGGATGTAGCGCTACTCGGTTTCCTTGAAAATGGCCAAGGGAGGGTGTGGGCCTCGTAAGCCATTGATTCCATTGGCCGTGGATCTCGAGAAACGAAGTCTGCAGAGGGTCCCAAGGCGTGCCGATTCCGTTATTGGCGGCCTACGGCCGAGCTACCGTAGCCGCGCCATCGTAGGCAGCGGAGCCTCTAGGGTCCACACGCACTCGCCCCGGTACTTAGAATACGCCAATCGGTGGAGACGCATAGTCCCCAAAGCGAAATATGATGTAGATCTCGCAAGTAATTTCATCTATGAAAAACAGCTACGCCGTCATCGCATTTGCCACCACCTGGGGGGCGAAATTTGGTGGGATCAATGCTTTCAACACGGATTTTTTACACGCCATCGCAGCCGCGCATTGGCATTGGCTACGGGTGGTATGCGTGGTCGCTGATTGCGATGAAAATGACATTCAAAACGCAAAAGATCAATATCAAATCGAATTGATCACTCTTGGCCTCAAAGGCGAATCTTTGACACCCGATCAAGCTGAAAAAGTATGGTCAAAGCTCTTGAACATTGATCCAAATAGAACAGTATGGCTGGGTCATGACCGCATTACTGGCTCAATTGCAAATGCCATAGCAAAGGAATATGGTGGCCGATCCGCACTTATCCACCACATGAGCTACGATCACTACGAATCATTTGCCGAAAACAGCACCACTGCCAATAAAAAATCAAAAGAACAGCAGGAACTTTTTACCTCATCAAATGTCCGATTGGCAGTGGGTCCGCTGCTACGTGAAGCGCTAGCAGATTTCGTTGATGTGGAAACAAAATCCATACCCATGCTTACGCCTGGCTTGGCAGAAATTAGCCCAAAGCAGTATCACCACACATTTACCGCCTTTATAAGCGGTAGGCTAGATGCAGGAGCACAAAAAATTAAGCAAGCTCATCTGGGGGTTGCTGGATTTGCACATGCTGTTTGGCGCTGCGATACGGAATCAGGCTTTCCCAGCGCTTTAAATGGTTCTTCGGAGCCGAAGATAAGGCTGCGAGGCATTGACCTAGAGTCCGATACAAGTGCCACATACTCTAATGCTGAACAAGAGCTCAAAAAATTTGCCGAACTATATGCTAAGCGTGTCATCAACATACAGACATTACCATTCACACAAAATCGCACAGAATTATTTTCCGAACTACGCCAAGCCAGCGTGTGTCTAATGCCATCTTGGCATGAAGGATTCGGACTGGTGGCATGGGAGGCTATTGCCGCAGGTGTTCCCCTGATCTTAAGCGCCAAAAGTGGCGTATACCGCTTACTAAAAGATCGCGGCCTTGACCATTTTGTCTGTTCCATAGACATAAAAGGGAAAAATGATTTCCCTTTTTTTACAGATACGGACAAAGAAGCAATTGCCAGCAAGTTGATTGATATTGCCAAAGATCATGCCACGTACAAGCAAAAGGCTCTTCTACTAAGAGAAGCACTTCTAAATGACTGCACATGGAGAGCATGTGCAGATAGTTTTATCCAAGCACTAAAATGGGAGCCTCCAAGCATTGATTCAAACTCAGCAATCACGAGCACCGTGAATAGCAGTAGTAAGTCATCCATCCTAGTCGATCACTTACTCCCTCAATGGCTGGAGCAGCCCAAGCCTCAATGGCAACCAGAAAAAGGGCACCATCCCAGCCAGCTACTTCGTGCTGAAGAAGCACTTATTCCTTTTGCACCTGAACGTGAGCCCTTCTTGTTAACCCAATGTGAATGGGCCACTTCCACCCCGTATCCTATAGGCGTTCGACTGCTGGTTGGGGAAGGTGGAGTCGGAAAAACACGACTAGCACTCGAAATGCTTCATCGCCTATCGAAAGTTGGTTGGAATACTGGTTTTTTTCGCCACAATATTCAATTTAAAGATATTGTTGGTTTGGTGCACGAACTTCGCCAGACAAATCGACCAACCCTCATCGTGCTCGACTACGCTGAAACCCGAAGCGCAGCGCTTTTAGAACTACTTGCACAATTATCCAGAGTTCCCTCAGCGCACAGCACGCGAGTCTTGCTTTTGGCTCGAAGCAGCGGGGAATGGTGGAGACATTTACCTGAAATTGACCCGCGTTGCGAAACACTTCTCACAGGCTCTGCTACAACAGGACCATATACCGTCCCGGGTTTGTACATCGACCTTGCGTCACGGAAAAAAGCCTACGCCGAAGCACTAACTACTTTCTCCCGAGCTATGGAGTGCTCGGCCCCTGAAATTCAGCCAAATTTGCAAGCTGCCGCCTACGATAAACCATTATTTTTGCACATGGCGGCACTGTTGGCACTACTCGGTGAACGCACGGAATCGGCCGATGCGCTGCCCATGGCTTTGGTACGGCATGAAAAACGTTACTGGCATAAAGCCGTCAGGAGCGCGATCCCATCTAGCACTGAATCTGAAAAAACCGAAAAGTCCAGTGATTTGCTCATGGCCTTAGTCACCCTGCTTGGCGCCGCTACTACTCACAAATCCATTGATACACTCTGGAGCATAGCAGATGGAGATGGAGATGCTCAGCAGCTTAAATTCCTATTTTCAACATTAACCCCCCTCTATCCAAGCACTCAAGGGCTCAGCGGTCTGCGCCCAGATTTGCTCGGAGAAGCCTTAGTAGCACAACAGCTGCT
Source organism: Acidovorax sp. LjRoot118 (assembly GCF_964253575.1). Taxonomy (NCBI): domain Bacteria; kingdom Pseudomonadati; phylum Pseudomonadota; class Betaproteobacteria; order Burkholderiales; family Comamonadaceae; genus Acidovorax; species Acidovorax sp. LjRoot118. The sequence goes on along the minus strand of NZ_CAXURB020000001.1, from coordinate 2,408,629 downwards.
AGGTTCAAACGGAGAGGATTTGCTGAATGCGGTATTGGGGAGTGCATCTAGCGCGGCCCAACGACACCACGCGCTAACGGTTTTATCGCGCTTACTACGGTACCGCGAGGACATTTCTAACCTATTAGAACAAAATCTCACTCTAAATTTCCCCAAGTGCGCCAAAGACATAATTAAGGTAGCAATACAAACCCCTAGTCCACTACCAAAAATAGCAGAAAAATCATTCCAGCGCTTGTCAAAAAAGGATGCGTTACAAGTAGCCGGACAATTAGAAGACGAATTTAATCATGAGATACTTCCACTTATCGGGCTAGCGGTACTGGTTCGTCAATCGTTATATTCGCAGGCTCAGAAGCGATGCGAATCTTTCAAGGGACCAAGCGAAGCTGATTGGAGTCATTTGGCAAAAACACTTGACAATCTTTGCGTAGCTTGCTACCGGGATGGTGACATTACCAGTGCTCTGGAACATGCCAGAAGCGCCCTAGATATTAATTACCGGCTAGCAAGAAATTATCCAAAAAAAATCCAAGCCAACTTGGCCGGATCCCTTAACAACTACGCAAACCTTCTAAGCGACAACGGCGACTTCACACAAGCACTGCAACATGCAAAGCAAGCGCTAGATATTCGCGAACGATTGGCACAAGAAAACCCTGATCGCTTTGAGGCCGACTGGGCCATGTCCCTTAGCAACTACGCAAACAATTTGGCCGACAATGGTGACGGAGCTCAAGCGTTGCATCATGCCAAAATGGCATTGGATATTCGCGAACGGTTAGCACAAAGCAAGCCCGATCGCTTTGAAGGGAATTGGGCTACATCACTCAACAACTATGCAAACTTTTTGAGCGAAAACGGCGATTTCACTTTAGCGCTACAGCATGCAAAAAAGGCATTGGATGTCCGTGAACGGCTTGCACTAGATAAGCCAGAACGCTTTAACGCCGATTGGGCAATGTCTCTCAACAACTACGCCAGCATGTTGAGTGAAAATGGTGACGTTTCTCAAGCGGTAAAATATGCGAAGCAGGCGCTCGATATCTACCAACGACTGGCACATGACAAGCCCGAGCGCTTTGACATTGACTGGGCTATGTCTCTCAGTAATTACGCAAACTTCTTGGGTGAAAACGGTGATTTCATCCCGGCGCTACAAAATTCAAAGTTGGCACTTGATATCCGCGAACGACTAGCAAGAGATGAACCTGAGCGTTTTAGTGCCGACTGGGCTATGTCCCTTAGCAACTACGCTAATCGCTTGGCCGACGACGGAAATATTATGCAAGCGTTAGAAAATGGGAAAAAAGCGCTAATCATCCGCGAAAATTTAGCAAATGATAAACCCAAACGCTTTGAAGATCAGTTGGCAACATCACTTAATAATTATGCAAATTTCTTAAGGATCAATGATGAATTCTCGCAAGCGCAGCAGCATTCCAAACAGGCGCTTGATATCTATCAGCGGCTGGCACAGAGCAAGCCCAAGCGCTTTGAGGCAGACTTTGCCATGGCTCTCAGCAACTACTCAATCATTTTGAATGATAATGGAGAAATCACACAAGCACTTAAGAATTCAACCCAAGCGCTTACTACCTATCAGCGATTGGCGCTAGAGATGCCTGAGCGCTTTGACGCTGACTTGGCAAACTGCCTCAATAATCATGCCGGCATCTTATGTGATAACGGTGACATCACTCAAGCAGTGTCGTTTGCAAAGCAGGCACTAGATATTCAAAAGAAATTAGCACAAACCATACCTGCCAAGTACTCTGCAGATGCGGACAGCAGTTTTTTGCTAGTTGCACTGTGCGAGTGGCTGGAAGGACAGACTAATTTTGTGATAGAGCCAGAATTAGATCCAGAGATAGAAGTGCCTTATAGGCAGCGTAGCAACCGCTTTTATAGAAATATATTGGTCGCATTCACCAGCAGCACTACTATTGATTGCGCAAACCATTTAAGTCTAGCTTGGCAAGCTTGGTTCAAAATGTCTCACGCACAAAAAAATCAATTAAAAGGTCTTTGCCTATTGGGTTGCGCATTTGAGTCGGTGCATGGCACTTTACCTAGCTCATTGAAAACTTGGAAGGAGCAGCTTGTGCAAATGCAAGAGAGGCGAAAAGGCCTCTTGCCTGCATGGATGCAAATGATCGCAGAGCGCAAGAGCTTTGGCTTGACATAAAAAAGCCCGGGCCGTTGCCGGACCGGGCTTTCGTTTCAGTACAGAACGAGCAGGGCGCTGTCCCTTGCTGGCTACATCACTTCTTCTGCGGCGGCACGTCCGTGCAGCTGCCGTGCGCGATCTCCGCCGCCATGCCGATGCTCTCGCCCAGCGTGGGGTGCGGGTGGATGGTCTTGCCGATGTCCACCGCGTCCGCGCCCATCTCGATGGCCAGGGCAATCTCGCCGATCATGTCGCCGGCGTGGGTGCCCACGATGCCGCCGCCCAGGATCTTGCCGTGGCCATGGGCCTCGGGGCTGTCGTCGAACAGGAGCTTGGTATAGCCCTCGTCGCGGCCGTTGGCGATGGCGCGGCCAGAGGCCGTCCAGGGGAACAGGCCCTTCTTGACCTTGATGCCCTGGGCCTTGGCCTGGTCTTCGGTGAGGCCCACCCATGCCACCTCGGGGTCGGTGTAGGCCACCGAGGGGATCACACGGGCGTTGAAGGCGGCGCTGGCCAGCTCCTTGTTGCCCTGGATCTCGCCGGCGATGACTTCGGCCGCCACATGCGCTTCGTGCACCGCCTTGTGCGCCAGCATGGGCTGGCCCACGATGTCGCCGATGGCGAAGATGTGCGGCACGTTGGTGCGCATCTGGATGTCGACGTTGATGAAGCCGCGGTCGGTGACCGAGACGCCCGCCTTCTCGGCGGCGATCTTCTTGCCGTTGGGGGTGCGGCCCACGGCCTGGAGAACCAGGTCATAGGTCTGCGGCGCGGGGGCCGTGCCACCCTCTTCCGCAGCGGCAAACGTCACCTCGATGCCTTCGGGCGTGGCCTTGGCCCCCACCGTCTTGGTCTTGAGCATGATGTTGTCGAAGCGCTTGGCGTTCATCTTCTGCCAGACCTTGACGAGGTCGCGGTCGGCGCCCTGCATCAGGCCGTCCATCATTTCCACCACATCCAGGCGGGCGCCCAGGGTGCTGTACACCGTGCCCATTTCCAGGCCGATGATGCCGCCGCCCAGAATGAGCATGCGCTTGGGCACGGCTTTCAATTCCAGCGCGCCGGTGGAGTCCACCACGCGCGGATCGTCGGGCATGAACGGCAGGCGCACGGCCTGGCTGCCGGCCGCGATGATGGCGTTCTTGAAGGCGATGACCTTCTTGGTGCCCGTCTTCTCCTGGCCGGTGGCGCCGCTGGTTTCCTCCACTTCGAGGTGGTTGGCACCGACGAATTGGCCGAGACCCCGCACGGTGGTGACCTTGCGCATCTTGGCCATGGCGGCCAGGCCGCCGGTCAGCTTGCCGATGACCTTTTCCTTGTGGCCGCGCAGCTTGTCGATGTCCAGGGTGGGTTCGCCGAAGCTCACGCCCAGGTCGGCCATGTGGCTCACTTCGTCCATGACAGCCGCCACATGCAGCAAGGCCTTGGAGGGGATGCAGCCCACGTTCAGGCACACGCCGCCGAGAGTCGCATAGCGCTCGACCAGCACGACCTTGAGGCCCAGGTCGGCCGCGCGGAAGGCGGCGCTGTAGCCGCCGGGGCCGGCGCCGAGCACCAGCACGTCGCATTCCAGGTCGGCGCTGCCGCCGAAGCTCGATGCCTGGGGCGCCGGGGTGGCGGGTGCCACAGCGGCCGGAGCCGGCGCTGCCGCCACAGGCGCAGCCGCAGGTGACGCAGCAGGTGCGGGTGCCGCTGAGGCGGCATCCGCCGCCTCCAGCGTCAGCACCACGGCGCCTTGGGCGACCTTGTCGCCGATCTTGACCTTGAGCTCCTTGACCACGCCAGCGTGGCTGGAGGGGATCTCCATGGAGGCCTTGTCGGACTCCACGGTGATCAGGCTCTGCTCGGCCTTGATGGTGTCGCCGGGCTTGACCAGCACTTCGATGACGCCGACTTCGTCGAAGTCGCCGATGTCCGGAACCTTGATATCAATGATTGCCATACCAGGGTCTCCTCGTTACAGCAAGATGCGGCGGTAGTCCGCCAGCACCTGGCCCAGATAGGCATTGAAGCGCGCAGCGCTGGCACCGTCGATCACGCGGTGGTCGTACGACAGCGACAGCGGCAGCACCAGCCGCGGCACGAACTGCTTGCCATCCCACACCGGCTTCATCTGGCCTTTGGACAGCCCCAGGATGGCCACTTCGGGCGCGTTGATGATGGGCGTGAAGTGCGTGCCGCCAATGCCGCCCAGCGAGCTGATGGACATGCAACCGCCCTGCATGTCGGCCGAGCCGAGCTTGCCGTCGCGGGCCTTCTTGGCGAGGTCTCCCATTTCCGTGCTGATCTGCATGATGCCCTTCTTGTCGGCATCCTTGAGCACGGGCACCACCAGGCCATTGGGCGTGTCGGCCGCAAAGCCGATGTTGTAGTACTGCTTGTAGACCAGGGTGTCGCCGTCGAGGCTGGTGTTGAACTCAGGGAACTTCTTGAGCGCGGCCACCACGGCCTTGATCACGAAGGCCAGCATGGTCACCTTGACGCCGCTCTTCTCGTTTTCCTTGTTGGTGGAGACGCGGAAGGCTTCGAGTTCGGTGATGTCGGCCTCGTCGTTGTTGGTGACGTGGGGGATCATCACCCAGTTGCGGTGCAGGTTGGCGCCGCTGATCTTCTTGATGCGCGAGAGATCCTTGCGCTCCACGGTGCCGAACTTGTTGAAGTCGACCTTGGGCCATGGCAGCAGGTCCAGGCCTGCGCCGGAACCACCACCGCCCGCCGGGGCCTTGGCCGCAGCACTCGAAAGTTGTGCCTTGGTCTGGGTGGCACCACTCATCACCTGCTTGGTGAAGGCCTGCACGTCGTCCTGGCTGATGCGGCCCTTGGGGCCCGTGCCCTTGACCTCTTCGATCGGCACGCCCAGTTCGCGGGCGAACTTGCGCACGGAGGGCGATGCGTGGGGCAGGCCCGTGGTCGGGGCGCCTGGCTGGTGGGCCGGCACCGCCACAGCGGCGGCCGCAGGGGCGGGGGCCGCCGCGGCCTGGGCCGGCGCTGGCGTTGCAGCAGCAGGTGCAGCGGCGGGTGCCGGTGCGGGCGCGGCTGCAACCGGGGCGGAGCCTTCGAGCACGGCGATCAGGTCGCCGATGTTCACGGTGTCGCCGATCTTGACCTTGAGCTCCTTGAGCACGCCGGCGGCGGGCGAAGGGATCTCCATGGATGCCTTGTCGGATTCGACCGTGAACAGCGACTGCTCAAGCTTGATGGTGTCACCCACCTTGACCAGCATCTCGATGACGGCCACGTCCTTGAAGTCGCCGATATCGGGCACGCGCACTTCCACCGGGCCTGAGGCTGCTGCAGGGGCAGCAGCCGCTGGGGCGGGCGCTGCAGCGGCAGGTGCAGGTGCGGGGGACGCGGCGGCTGGCGCGGGTGCAGCAGCAGCAGGCGCCGCGGCCGCTTCGCCCGCCACTTCCAGCGTGAGCACCACGGAGCCCTGCTTGATCTTGTCGCCGATGGCGACCTTGACCTCTTTGACCAAGCCAGCGTGGCTCGACGGGATCTCCATCGACGCCTTGTCGGATTCGACCGTGATCAGCGATTGCTCGGCCTTGACCGTGTCGCCGGGCTTGACCAGCAGCTCGATCACGCCGACTTCGTCGAAGTCACCGATGTCCGGAACTTGAATGTCTACCAATGCCATTGTTGTCTCCGGTTCTTTTATGCGTAGAGCGGGTTGACCTTGTCGGCCTGGATGTTGTACTTGGCGATGGCTTCGGCCACCTTGGCAGCGGGCACCTTGCCTTCTTCGGACAGCGCCTTCAGGGCCGCGACGACGATGTAGTGGCGGTTGATCTCGAAGTGCTCACGCAGCTTGCTGCGGAAGTCGCTGCGGCCGAAGCCGTCGGTACCGAGCACCTTGTAGGTGCGGCCGGTGGGGATGAACGAGCGGATCTGGTCGGCGTAGTTCTTCATGTAGTCGGTGGAGGCGACCACGGGACCCGTGGTCTTGCCCAGCTGCTCGGCCACGAAGGAGACGCGTGGGGTTTCCGTCGGGTGCAGCAGGTTCCAGCGCTCCACGTCCTGGCCGTCGCGGGCCAGCTCGTTGAAGCTCGGGCAGCTCCAGATGCCTGCGGCCACGCCCCAGTCCTTTTCCAGCAGCTCCTGGGCGAAGAACGATTCGCGCAGGATGGTGCCGCTGCCCAGCAGTTGCACGGTGGGTGCATCGGCGGCCAGGGCGGGCGCCTGCTTGCACAGGTACATGCCCTTGATGATCTGCTCTTCCGTGCCGGGCTGCAGGCCGGGCATGGGGTAGTTCTCGTTGAGCAGCGTGATGTAGTAGAAAACGTTTTCCTGGCGCTCGACCATGCGCTTCAAGCCATGGTGCATGATCACGCCGACTTCGTGGGCGAAGGTCGGGTCGTAGCTCACGCAGTTGGGGATGGTGCCCGCCAGGATGTGGCTGTGGCCGTCTTCGTGCTGCAGACCTTCGCCGTTGAGCGTGGTGCGGCCCGAGGTGCCGCCCAGCAGGAAGCCGCGGGCCTGCATGTCGCCCGCTGCCCAGGCCAGGTCGCCGATGCGCTGGAAGCCGAACATCGAGTAGTACACATAGAACGGGATCATGATCCGGTTGTTCGTGCTGTAGCTGGTGGCGGCTGCGATCCAGCTGGCCATGCCGCCGGCTTCGTTGATGCCTTCCTGCAGGATCTGGCCGGCCTTGTCTTCGCGGTAGTACATCACCTGGTCGCGGTCGACCGGGGTGTACAGCTGGCCCTTGGGGTTGTAGATGCCGATCTGGCGGAAAAGGCCTTCCATGCCGAAGGTGCGGGCCTCGTCCACCAGGATGGGCACCACGCGCGGGCCCAGGGCCTGGTCGCGCAGCAGCTGCGTGATGAAGCGCACGTAGGCCTGGGTGGTGGAGATCTCGCGGCCTTCGGCCGTGGGTTCGAGCACCGCCTTGAAGGTGTCGAGCGAGGGCACGGTGAAGCTCTCTTCGGCCTTGGGCAGGCGCTTGGGCAGGTAACCGCCCAGGGCCTTGCGGCGCTCTTGCAGGTACTGCATTTCCGGCGTGTCGTCGGCCGGCTTGTAGTACGGGATGTCGGCCAACTGGCTGTCCGGGATCGGGATGCTGAAGCGGTCGCGGATGTACTTGATGTCCTCGTCCGAGAGCTTCTTGGTCTGGTGCACGGTGTTCTTGCCTTCACCGGCCTTGCCCATGCCATAGCCCTTGACGGTCTTGACCAGCAGCACGGTGGGCTGGTTCTTGTGCGCGTTGGCGGCGTGGAAGGCGGCGTAGACCTTGGCGGGCTCGTGGCCACCACGGCGCAGCTCGAAGATCTCGTCGTCGGTCATGTGCTCGACGAGCTTGAGCGTCTCGGGGTGGCGGCCGAAGAAGTTCTTGCGCACGAAGGCACCGTCGTTGGCCTTCATGGCTTGGTAGTCGCCGTCCAGCGTCTCCATCATCAGCTGCTTGAGCTTGCCGGTCTTGTCGCGGGCCAGCAGGGTGTCCCAGCCATTGCCCCACAGGAGCTTGATGACGTTCCAGCCGCTGCCGCGGAACTCACTTTCGAGCTCCTGCACGATCTTGCCGTTGCCGCGCACCGGGCCGTCCAGGCGCTGCAGGTTGCAGTTGATCACGAAGACCAGGTTGTCCAGGTTTTCACGCGCGGCCAGGCCGATGGCGCCCAGCGATTCGGGTTCGTCCATCTCGCCGTCGCCGCAGAACACCCAGACCTTGCGGTTTTCGGTGTTGGCGATGCCACGGGCGTGCAGGTACTTGAGAAAGCGCGCCTGGTAGATGGCCATCAGCGGGCCCAGCCCCATCGACACCGTGGGGAACTGCCAGAACTCGGGCATCAGCTTGGGATGCGGGTAGCTCGACAGGCCCTTGCCATCCACTTCCTGGCGGAAGCTGTCGAGCTGCTCTTCGTTCAGGCGGCCTTCGAGGTAGGCGCGGGCGTAGATGCCGGGCGAGCTGTGGCCCTGGATGTACAGCAGGTCGCCGCCGTGGTCTTCGCTGGCCGCATGCCAGAAATGGTTGAAACCGGCGCCGAACATGCTGGCCACCGATGCGAACGAGCCGATGTGGCCGCCCAGGTCGCCGCCGTCGGCGGGGTTCAGCCGGTTGGCGCGCACGACCATGGCCATGGCGTTCCAGCGCATGTAGGCGCGCAGGCGCTTTTCAATGGCGATGTTGCCGGGGCAGTGGGCTTCCTGGTCGGCCTCGATGGTGTTCACGTAGGCCGTGTTGGCCGAGAACGGCATGTCGATGCTGCTCTGGCGCGCGTGCTCCAGAAGCTGTTCCAGCAGGAAATGGGCACGCTCGGGGCCCTCTTTGTCGATCACGGCGGACAGCGCATCCATCCATTCGCGGGTTTCCTGCTGATCGACGTCGGTACCGAGGCCAAAAGCGGCCTGAGGGTCGGGCTGAGCTGACATGCTTTGTCTCCTATAGGTGTGGCAGCAATTTAGAACACTGCCCCTAGTTTCGCACAACTTTTTGCGAATTTCAAATGGTGCCCATTGATATCATATTATGAGAATTTGCTGCAAACGCACAAGAACGAGCGTTCGCAAAAGATCCACGTCCTGCCCGAAAACACCATGCAAGGGATCGTGGACAGGTTTGCCCCTGCTGTCCGTTACCAGGTGTGCGCCTCCTCTACACTTGAGGGACATGCATCCCACCGACCCAGCGCCCCCCACCACGGTCTCGCCCATCGCGGCCCCTGCGCGCTGGTGGCGCAAGTGGTGGCGCAGCCTCTCGCCCACCCGGCAGGACCGGTTTGCCGCGCTCGCACCCCTGGCGGCGGTGCTGATGTTCCTGGCGGCCATCGTGGCGGCCTTCTGGTACCTGCGCGCCGAAGAGGCCGAGCGCGAGCAGGAGGCCCTGCGCCGCGACGTGGAATACGCCCAGCAGCGGGTGCGCCTGCGCCTCCTGGAGCGGCAGGAGCAGCTGATGCGCATTGCGCGCGACCTGTCCAACCAGGAGCTCGAAAAATCCGAGTTCGTGAGCCGGGCCGAGACGCTGATCAGCCAATACCCCGAGCTGCAAGCCATCACCTGGATCGACGAGCGCCGCCGCATCCGCGCCAGCCACGCGGCACCCACCCTGGCCAGCAGCGAGCTGCGCATTGCCGGCGAGGTGCTCAAGGCCGGCGACACGGCCGACACCTATGGCCTGGCGCGCGACCTGCAGCAGCCCGTGTATGCCCAGCCGGCCGCGACGGCGGGAGACATCACCCCCCTGCTGCAACTGCAGGTACCGCTGACCAACCAGGGCAAGTTCAGCGGCGTGGTGCTGGGCGAATACTCCATCGACAGCCTGCTGCGCTACGGCACGCCCACCGAGGTGCTGGCGCGCTACGCCGTGACCTTGCTGGACAGCAAGAACCAGGTGCTTGCGGGCACCCCTCTGGGCCCGCGCAACCCGGCCACGCAGTTGCTGCCCTGGAGCCCGCGCGCCAATGAGTACGAGGTGCCGGTCTCGCCCGTGGGCAACGGGCTGGTGCTGCGCGCCCAGGCCTACCGCACATCGCTGGGCGTGGTGGGCAGCGGCCTCTTCTGGCTGGTGGGCACGCTCAGTGCCATGACGGCCTGGATGCTGATCGCCACCTGGCGCCACACGCGCCGGCGCATGCAGGCCCAGCAGGCCCTGGTGGCCGAGACCAATTTCCGCCGCGCGATGGAGAACTCCATCCTCACCGGCATGCGCGCGCTGGACATGGAAGGCCGCATCACCTACGTCAACGCCGCCTTCTGCCAGATGACGGGCTGGAGTGAGGCCGAGCTGGTGGGCTTGAAGGCGCCCTTCCCCTACTGGCCCGACTCGGACCACGAGGCGCTGCACGCCAAGCTTCGCGACGAGCTCAGCGGCAAGACCATCGTCGGCGGGTTCCAGGTGCGCGTGCGGCGCAAGAGCGGCACGCTGTTCGATGCACGCCTGTACGTGTCGCCGCTGATTGACGCCCATGGCCACCAGACCGGCTGGATGACGTCGATGACCGACATCACCGAGCCCAACCGGGTGCGCGAGCAGCTCTCGGCGTCGCACGAGCGCTTCACCATCGTGCTCGAATCGCTGGATGCCTCGGTGTCCGTGGCGCCGCTGGGCAGCGAGGAACTGCTGTTTGCCAACAAGCTGTACCGCCAGTGGTTCGGCTCTCAGACCGGAGGCCACCTGCAGCTGGTGGCCCAGGCCGGCGTGGTGCCCGTGGCGGGCAGCACGCCGTCGGGCGTGGACGACGAGGACGGCCTGATGGGCCTGCCCACCGACACGCTGACCAGCGCCCGCACCGAAAACGCCGAGATCTTCCTGCCCGACCTGGGCAAGTGGCTGGAGGTGCGCTCGCGCTACCTCAACTGGGTGGACGGGCGCCTGGCGCAGATGGTGATCGCCACCGACATCACGCCGCGCCGCCAGGCGGAAGAGCAGGCCTCGCGCCAAGCCGAGCGCGCGCAGTCCGTCAGCCGCCTGATCACCATGGGCGAGATGGCGTCCAGCGTGGCGCACGAGCTCAACCAGCCGCTCACGGCCATCAACAACTACTGCAGTGGCATGGTCTCGCGCATCCAGAGCGGCCAGCTGACCGAGGAAGCCCTGCTCACGGCCCTGCAGAAGACCGCCCACCAGGCGCAGCGCGCCGGACAGATCATCCAGCGCATCCGCGCCTTCGTGAAGAAGAGCGAGCCCAACCGGGCCCTGGCCGACGTGCACCTGATGGTGACCGAGGCCGTGGAGCTGGCCGACATCGAGCTGCGCCGCCACCATGTGCGGCTTACGCTGTACATCGCCGCGCGCCTGCCGCCCGTGATGGCCGACACCATCCTGATCGAGCAGGTGCTGGTGAACCTGATGAAGAACGGCGCCGAGGCCATACAGCACGCCAACCGACCGACGGCTGGCCGCAGCGTGGAGCTGCGCGTGGTCCCCAAGACCATCGAAGACCGCGAGGTGGTCGAATTTTCGGTGCTGGACACCGGCAAGGGCCTGGCGCCCGAGGTGCTGGAGCGGCTGTTCGAAGCCTTCTTCTCCACCAAGCAGGAAGGCATGGGCATGGGCCTCAATCTGTGCCGCAGCATCGTCGAGTCGCACCAGGGGCGGATGCGTGCAGAGAACATCTACAATGGTTCAGACGTCACGGGCTGCAGGTTCTCCTTCTGGTTGCCGCTTGCCAAGCCTGCCGATGACACTACAAATTCTGTAGCAAACGCACATATTCCAAGGACAATTGCATGAGCTTGATTCCGAAAAAGGGCACCGTATACGTCGTGGACGATGACGAAGCGGTCCGCGACTCCCTGCAATGGCTGCTGGAAGGCAAGGACTACCGGGTGCGCTGCTTTGATTCGGCCGAGACCTTTCTGTCGCGCTACGACCCCCGCGAAGTGGCCTGCCTGATCGTGGACATCCGCATGGGCGGCATGACCGGCCTGGAGCTGCAGGACCGCCTGATCGAGCGCAAGTCGCCCCTGCCCATCGTCTTCATCACCGGCCACGGCGACGTGCCCATGGCCGTGAACACCATGAAGAAGGGTGCGCTCGACTTCATCCAGAAGCCCTTTGACGAGGAAGAGCTGGTCGGCCTGGTCGAGCGCATGCTGGACCATGCCCGCGAGGCCTTTGCCGGCTACCAGCAGGCCGCCAGCCGCGATGCCCTGCTGTCCAAGCTCACCAGCCGCGAGGCGCAGGTGCTCGAGCGCATCGTCGCCGGCCGACTGAACAAGCAGATCGCCGACGACCTGGGCATCAGCATCAAGACGGTGGAGGCGCACCGCGCCAACATCATGGAAAAGCTCAATGCCAATACCGTGGCCGATCTGCTGAAGATCGCCCTAGGCCAGAACGCGCCCAAAGGCTAAGCCCGCCCGCCGCCCACCCCCCACACCAGGGCGCCACCCGGCGCCCTTTTCGATCCGTATTCCAGCCATGACAGCCCACATCATCGACGGCACCGCCCTCTCCCGCCAACTGCGCAGCGAAGTCGCCCAGCGCGCCGCTGCCCTCACCGCCCGTGGCCACCAGCCCGGCCTGGCCGTGATACTGGTGGGCGAAGACCCGGCCTCGGCCGTCTATGTGCGCAACAAGGTCAAGGCCTGCGAGGACAGCGGCGTGCGCTCGATCTTCGAGAAGTACGAGGCCACGCTGAGCGAGGCCGACCTGCTGGCCCGCATCGCCGCGCTGAATGCCGACCCGGGCGTGCACGGCATCCTGGTGCAGATGCCCCTGCCCAAGCACATCGACCCGCACAAGGTGATCGAGGCGATTTCCACCGCCAAGGATGTGGATGGCTACTCGGTGCTGTCGGCCGGAGAGCTGATGGCCGGGCTGGAGGGTTTTCGCCCCTGCACGCCCTACGGCAGCATGAAGCTGATCGAATCCACCGGCCAGTCGCTCAAGGGCAAGCATGCCGTGGTGATCGGGCGCAGCAACACCGTGGGCAAGCCCATGGCCCTGCTGCTGCTGCAGGCCAACGCCACCGTGACCGTGACGCACAGCGGCACGCCCGACCTGGCCTACCACACGCGCCAGGCCGACGTGGTGGTGGCGGCCGTGGGCCGCGCCAACACGCTCACAGCCGACATGGTCAAGCCCGGCGCCATCGTGATCGACGTGGGCATCAACCGCAACGCCGAAGGCAAGCTCTGCGGCGACGTGGACTTCGAGGGCGTCAAGGAAGTGGCCGGCTGGATCACCCCCGTGCCTGGCGGGGTTGGCCCGATGACCATTACCATGCTGCTGGTGAACACCATCGAAGCGGCCGAGCGCACGGCTGCACGGTAAAAAACCCCTTGAACCAACGCCCCGAGGCGCCATCTACACCGCATGAGCAACGCCCTTCTCGAATTTTCCGGCCTTCCCCAGTTTGACCGCATCACGCCAGGCGATGTCGCACCCGCCGTCGACGTGTTGCTGGAACGTGCCAACTTGGCGCTGGAGACGGTGACCGCCCCCGACTTCCCCGCCCGCTGGGAAACCATCGCCCAGGTGCTGGACGTGGCCACCGAGCAACTGGGCACCGCCTGGGGTGCGGTGAGCCACCTCAACAGCGTGGCCGACACGCCCGAGCTGCGCGCCGCCTACAACGCCGCCCTGCCGCGCGTGACCGAGTACTGGACGCGCCTGGGCGCCGACGAGCGCCTGTACGCCAAGTACAAGGCCATCGACCCCGCCGCGCTGAGCGCCGAGCAACGCCAGGCACACAAGAATGCCGTGCGCAACTTCGTGCTCAGCGGTGCGGAGCTGGCCGGCCCGGCCAAGGAGCGCTTTGCCCAGATCCAGGAGCGCCAGGCCGAGCTGAGCCAGAAGTTCAGCGAAAACGCCCTGGACGCGACCGACGCCTTTGCCTACTACGCCACGGACGCCGAGGTGGATGGCGTGCCGGCCGACGTGCTGCAGGCCGCGCGCGACGCCGCCCAGGCCGAGGGCAAGGACGGCTACAAGCTCACGCTGAAGATGCCGTGCTACCTGCCGGTGATGCAGTTCGCCCACCAGAGCGCACTGCGCGAGAAGATCTACCGCGCCTATGTGACCCGCGCCTCCGACCAGGCCGAGGGCGATGCCCGCAAGTACGACAACACGGCGTTGATCGGCGAGATCCTGGCGTTGCGCAAGGAAGAGGCACAGCTGCTGGGCTACGCCAACTTTGGCGAAGTCTCGGTGGTGGCCAAGATGGCCGATTCTCCCGCCGAGGTGGTCACCTTCCTGCGCGACCTGGCGCACCGCGCCCGCCCCTATGCCGAAAAGGACGTGGCCGACCTGCGCGCCTTTGCTTCTGGCGACCTGGGGCTGGCCCATCCGCAGGCCTGGGACTGGCCCTACGTGGCCGAAAAGCTCAAGGAGGCGCGCTACGCCTTCAGCGAGCAGGAGGTCAAGCAGTACTTCACGGCGCCCAAGGTGCTGGCCGGGCTGTTCAAGATCATCGAGACGCTGTTCGAGGTGGCGATCCGACGCGACAGCGCGCCCGTGTGGAACCCGGCCGTGGAGTTCTACCGCATCGAGCGTGGCAACACGCTGGTCGGCCAGTTCTACCTGGACCAGCCGGCCCGCACCGGCAAACGCGGCGGCGCCTGGATGGACGACGTGCGCACCCGCTGGCTGCGCCCCGACACCGGCGTGCTGCAGACCCCGGTGGCGCACCTGGTGTGCAATTTCGCCAGCGGCGTGGACGGCAAGCCGCCCCTGCTCACGCACGATGACGTGATCACGTTGTTCCACGAATTCGGCCACGGCCTGCACCACATGCTGACCCAGGTGAACGAGCGCGACGTCTCGGGCATCGGCGGCGTGGAGTGGGATGCGGTGGAGCTGCCCAGCCAGTTCATGGAGAACTTCTGCTGGGAGTGGGATGTGCTCAAGCACATGACGGCCCATGTGGACACGGGCGAGCCCCTGCCGCGCGCGCTGTTCGACAAGATGATCGCCGCCAAGAACTTCCAGAGCGGCATGCAGACCCTGCGCCAGATCGAGTTCTCGCTGTTCGACATGCTGCTGCACACCGAGCACGACCCGGCCAAGGACATCATGCCCCTGCTGGACCAGGTGCGCGCCGAAGTGGCGGTGTTGCAGCCGCCGGCGTTCAGCCGAACCGCGCACACCTTCAGCCACATCTTTGCGGGCGGTTATGCTGCGGGTTACTACAGCTACAAATGGGCCGAGGTGCTGAGCGCCGACGCCTATGCAGCCTTTGAAGAGACCGTGGGCAGCGACGGGCAGCCGAGCGCCGAGACCGGCCGCCGCTACCGCGAGGCGATTCTGGAAGCCGGGGGCAGCCGCCCTGCGATGGAGTCGTTCAAGGCATTCCGGGGCCGCGAACCGCGCCTGGATGCCCTGATGCGCCACCAGGGCATGGCCGAGCCCGCTGCGGCCTGACGCGCCCTACAACAAACCGACCCCGAGGAGAAAGACGATGCGCAAGAACCTGCTGTCCCTGCCCATGCTGGCCCTGCTGGCCTGTACCGCCGCGCAGGCGCAAACGGTGTACCGCATCGTCGGCCCCGACGGCAAGGTCACCTTCTCGGACCGGGCGCCCGACAATGCGACCAAGTCCACGGCCACCACCACCAACCCGGCGACGGGTGCTGTGGGAAGCACAACCGGCTTGCCGCTGGAGCTTTCGCGGATCGCCCAGCGCTTTCCCGTCACCCTGTACACCGGCAGCGACTGCGCCCCCTGCACCAGCGCACGCAGCCTGCTGGTGAACCGGGGCGTACCCTTCACCGAGCGCACCGTGAGCACCAACGAGGACCTCGACGCACTGCGCAAGCTCAGCGGAGACACCTCGCTGCCCTACGGCACCATCGGTGGCCAGCGCATGGTCGGCTTCCAGGACACGGAGTGGACGCAGTACCTGGATGTGGCCGGCTATCCCAAGGCATCCCAATTGACGGCCAGCTACCGGCGCCCTGCAGCCACGCCACTGACGGCCGCCGCCCCGGCAGCAGCAGCCCCGGCAGCCGCCGCCTCGGATGTGCCTGCAGCAACGGCGTCGCCACGTGCGCGCCCGGCACCATCCACTGAAGGGCCATCACCCACCAACCCGCAAGGCATCCGGTTCTGACCAGCCACACTCCGACATGACAATGGGCCGCAACTGCGGCCCATTTTTTAATCGATGCCGGCAGTGCCGTCTTTGCTCAATAGTTCAGCGTCTTTACACCCTGCGCCGTGCCCAGCAGGCAGACCGAGGCCTTCTGGTGCGCAAACACACCCACCGTGACCACGCCAGGCCACTGGTTGACGTCGGATTCAAAGGCCAGCGGGTCGGTGATGGACAGGCCAGTGACGTCGAGGATGTGCTGGCCGTTGTCGGTGACCAGGGGTTGACCATCTTTCTGGCGGATGCAGGCCTTGCCACCCAGGGCTGCGAAACGGCGCGCAATGTTCTGCGCAGCCATCGGAATCACCTCCACCGGCAAGGGGAATTTACCCAGCGCGGGCACCAGCTTGGATTCGTCGGCGATGCAGACGAAGCGGCCGGCCAGTGCGGCCACGATCTTCTCGCGCGTGAGCGCGGCGCCGCCGCCCTTGACCATGTGGCCCTGACCGTCGATCTCGTCGGCGCCGTCGATATAGACCGACAGGGCCTCGACCTCGTTGGCGTCGAACACGGGAATGCCCAGGGCCTTGAGGCGTTCGGTGCTGGCCACCGAGCTCGACACGGCGCCCTTGATGTCGCCCTTCATGGTGGCCAGGGCATCGATGAACTTGTTGACGGTGGAGCCCGTACCCACCCCCACAATCTCGCCAGGCACCACGTATTGCAGGGCTGCCTGGCCTACGAGGGCCTTGAGTTCTTCTTGGGTCAGGGGAGTGGAGGTCGTCATGGGGGAAAATCGGAGGTAATTGCGCAATTATCCCTTGTCATACCCCCATGTCCCTGATCCCCTACGCCCTCGCCCGCCCTTTCCTCTTCGGCCTGGATGCCGAAGCCGCGCATGAACTCACCATGGACATGCTGGCGCGCGGGCAGCGCACGCCGCTGCAGTGGGCCTGGTGCAATACGCGGGTGGACGACCCGGTGGAGCTCGCCGGCCTGGCCTTCCCCAACCGCGTGGGCATGGCCGCCGGACTGGACAAGAACGCCCGCGTAATCGACGCCCTGGGTGCCATGGGCTTCGGCTTCGTGGAGGTGGGCACCGTCACGCCCAAGGCCCAGCCCGGCAACCCCAAGCCACGCATGTTCCGCCTGCCCGAGAAGCGTGCCCTCATCAACCGCCTGGGTTTCAACAACGAAGGGCTCGACGCCTTTTTGCGCAACGTGCAGCAGTCGCGCTTTCGCGACCAGCAACGCAGCGGCCCGCGCATGCTGCTGGGGCTGAACATCGGCAAGAACGCCAGCACCCCCATCGAAAACGCCACCAGCGACTACCTGACCTGCCTGGACGGCGTATACCCCCATGCCGACTACGTGACGGTGAACATCAGCTCGCCCAACACCCAGAACCTGCGCGCGCTGCAAAGCGACGAGGCGCTGGACGGCCTGCTGGGCGCCATTGCCGAGCGCCGCGAGGTGCTGGCCAGGCAGACCGGCAAGCGCACGCCCATCTTCGTGAAGATTGCCCCTGACCTGAGCGAGGAGCAGGTGTCGGTGATCGCCGCCACACTGCAGCGCCACGGCATGGACGGCGTGATCGCCACCAACACCACCATTGCCCGCGACGCAGTCAAGGGCCTGCGCCATGCCGAGGAAACAGGCGGCCTGAGCGGCGCACCGGTGCTCGAAGCCAGCAACCAGGTGATACGCCAGCTGCGTGCCGCGCTGGGCAGCCGCTTCCCCATCATCGGCGTGGGCGGAGTCATGAGCGCCGAGGACGCGGTGAGCAAGGTGCGCGCAGGCGCGGACGTGGTGCAGATCTACACCGGGTTGATCTACGAAGGTCCGGCGCTCGTGACACGGGCGGCGCAAGCCATCAAGGCCATGCGCTAAAAGCAGCGCTGCTGGCGGTTAACATTCCACCAAGTGGTAAAACTTGGGATGTCGCAATGCATGGACGCCAAGACCATGGCATAGTCGGTGTGATACCAGATGTGTCAGCCGATGGCAATCCAATCCATTTTGACTGTGCATGCCACCTTGGTGGCGTCACGGCGATGCCCCGTATTCCCATCCCATGAATGTTCTTGTCATTGACGATCACTCCCTGTTTCGAGAGGGGCTTCGCCTGCTGCTCGCCGAGCTCGGCTTCGGCATCAACACCCAGATCGCCGGCAGCTGCGAGGAAGGCCTCGAAAAACTGCGCCAGCAGCCTGCGGACATCGTGCTGCTGGACTGGCACATGGAAGGCCTCTCGGGCGCCGAGGCCATGGTGGCCATCCGTGAACTGGTGCCCCAGGCACGCCAGATCGTGCTGTCGGGCGAGAAGAGCGCTGCCCTGGTCCGCACGGCCATCGACAACGGCGCGGTCGGCTTCATCGCCAAGGACTCCGAACCCGAAACCCTGCTGCTGGCCCTGAACACCATTGCCTCGGGTGGCATCTACCTGCCTGCCACCCTGCTCTCTGGGCCTGGGAGGACGGCCGCGCCGTCGGACACCAACCTGCCCAGCGATCTCACCCAGGCGTTCCCCGAGCTCACCCAGCGCCAGGGGGATGTTCTGGCCGCCATCCTGCGCGGTTTACCGAACAAAGTGATTGCGCGCGAACTCAATATCAGCGACCAGACGGTGAAGTCGCACCTGAGCGTCATATTCCGCCAATTGAACGTCCAAAGCCGCACCGAGGCAGTCTACGTCTGCGCACGACAAGGCGTGCGCATCGCCTGAGTCCGCCCAGCGGCCTCAGTCGACCTGGGCCGGAGCCGGAACCACGGCCTGCTCACTGAGTTCGGCCAGCCAGTCGATGAGCAGTGAGGGCAGAACCGGTTTTTGCCACATCGCAATATTGCCCAGCCGCTCGACCTCGTGGAGGTTGATGCCGGGGTCCCCGGTGATGATCGCCACCGGCAGCCCGGGCCAGCGCGAGCGCAGCCGCTGCGCCACGTCCAGACCGCTGGCATCACCCGCGAGCCGGTAGTCCGCGATCAGCGCATGCGGGGGCGTGGTGATCGCATTCATCGCGGCATCCGGGGGCATGCCCTCCCATTGCGTGACCTTGCAGCCCCACGACTCCAGAGCCTGCGTGGTTGCCATCCGCACCAGGGCATGGTCCTCGACGAGCCAGACGTCCACGGCCGTGGTCAACGCGGGCTGGGCGGGTGCGGAAACGGCACCCATGCCCATGTTTTCAAAAATCGGAGCCTGGGGCAAGACGAGGGTAAACGCGGTTCCCCGGCCAGCATCGGACCGCATGCCCATTTCCAGCCCGAGCAGGTTGGCAAGGCGGCGCACGATGGCCAGGCCCAGGCCACTGCCCTGCCCAGGGTCGCGCGACGGATTGCCGACCTGGAAATACTCCTCGAAAACGCGGGCCTGCGATTCGCGGGCGATGCCGATGCCGGTATCGCGCACCTGCAGCTGCACCACGCTCTCCTGCGCCAGCACCGAGACCACCACGCCACCTTCGTTGGTGTACTTCACCGCGTTGTCCACCAGATTGCGCAGGATGCGCTCCAGCAGAAACGCGTCGCTCAGCACCCACGCTTCATCGGCTCCCTCGGCTTCCATGGAAATCCCTTTGGCGGTGCATCGCGGCTGGAACTCCTTGACCAGGTCCCGGACCATGGCGGCGATGTTCAGGGCCTGCATCTGCGGCACGATGGAGCCGGTCTCCAGCTTGGAGAGGTCGAGCAGGCCCGAAAACAGCTTGTCCAGCGATCCCGCTGCGTCGCGGATGTGGGCGATCAGTTGCGAGGTCTGCGGCGTCTCATGGCGGTGCAACAGGGACGAGAAGACCAGCAAGGCATGCAGGGGCTGTCGCAGGTCATGGCTTGCCGCAGCAAGAAACCGCGACTTGGCGGCATTCGCTTCTTCTGCCACCTGTTTCTCCTCTCCCAACTGGCGCAGCAGATCTGCATTTTCGAAGCGGATCTGCAGCGAATCACGAAAGGCCTGCGCCGTCTGCCGCGACGAGGCGGCGATGACCAGGCCCACACCGAACAGTGCCAGCGCCAGCGGCAGGCCATTGGTGCCGCCCTGGGTAAGCCAGAAGAGCGCCGCAAAAGCGAGGTTGATCCACGCGCCCGCAATGAAGGTCGGCGGGTGCGTCGAAGCATTCACCAGCGCCCCCCCGAGGTAGATGAGTTGCAGCGCGGTGGCAAACGTGGCCGAACCTCCGGCGCTGCCATACCCGATCCACCAGACCGTCACCCCCATCAGGGTCTGGTTGGCCACGGTGATCCACCAGTGGTGGGTTTGTTGTTCGGTCAGCGCTGCTGCGTCCGACGTATCAAGCGCTGCCAGCGCGCGCGCGCTGAGCACCGCATTGATCTGGGCCATGAGCAGCACTGGAAACATCCACGCCAGCACGCGCCAGACCGGGGTGGTGAAGCCAAAACAGATCGCAGCAACCACAGCCGCCACGACCACCATGCTGCGCGCTTTCACGGACTGCAGTGCGCGCAGCCGCAGCGACTCGCGCGCCATGGCTACATCCAATGGGTGATTGGCATCAACGGGAAAGGGCGGTAAAAGACGCATGTAAGTAATTGTTACTCAATAACGGACATCCACGGAAAGGCACCATGGCGACCCATTCTCGCTGGTCAGAGTCCATCGAAACGATGTTGCAGGCCCACCCGGCGCCCCAATGCGACGTGCTCATTGTCGGTTCTGGCTACGGGGGAAGCTTCGCGGCACGTGAACTGGCCGGTCCCGGCGTGGAAACCTGGGTCGTCGAGCGCGGCAAGGAATACGCCCTCGGTGAGTTCCCCGAGGATATCGGCCACCTCCCTGGCCACCTGCGGATGCAGCGCGGCGCCAGCGGAAAGGCCCTGGGCAACGCGCAGGCACTTCTCAACGTCCGCAATTTCGACGAGGTGGCGGTGCTGACCGGCAGCGGCCTGGGCGGCGGCTCCCTGGTCAACGCGGGCGTGGCCTTCAAGCCGGCGGCAAAGACCTTCGACCAGGAGCACTGGCCCAGCATGTACCGACACGGTGGCGCACGGCGGGAGGCCCTGATGGAGGCCCTGGACGAAGTCGTATCGGCGCTGCAAGCGGCACCACTGGAGCGCGCGGCAGACCTCTCCAAATTCCAGGCGCTGTCGCGCCTGGGAGGTGCGCTGCACGCAGGCGGCGCGCAGCCGGTCCCCCTCACCATCTCGAACACGCAGCACACCAACGCGCACGGGGTGGAGATGCAGGCCTGCGTGCGCTGCGGCAACTGCTTCACCGGCTGCAACATCGGCGCCAAGGGCACGCTGGCCACCAACCTCATCCCGGCGGCGCACGGTCGTGGCGCACGTTTTTTCGTCGGCGGCAACGCTTTGCGGGTGGAGCCCCTGGAGACACCCGCACGCAGTGCGAACGGGCGCAGCCTGCGTTGGCGTGTGCACTTCCAGTGTTCAACGGGCAGCCGCAACACAGCGCCCGTCGAGTTCAGCATCGACGCCCACACCGTCATCGTCAGCGCCGGCAGCCTGGGCAGCACGGAGTTGCTGCTGCGGTCCTTCCATGTACCGCACTCCGAGGCGCTGGGCTCGGCCTTTTCCACCAATGGCGACGTGCTCGCGATGGGCTGGCGACAGCACCGGGCCGTCAATGCCGTCTCGGCCCCCGAAGCGGACAGCACGGCACCCAGCCGTGACGTCGGACCGACGATCTGTGGAACGCTGCGCGTGCCGCTGGATGTGGAGGGCGTAGGGCAGGAAATCCTGGTGCAGGACGGCGCCATCCCTTCTGCGCTCGCCCAGGCCACGAGCACACTGGGCCACGCGCTGTCGACCCTGCACCGCTATGTGCACGATGTGGACGCGCGGTTTCCAGGCACCGACGACCCCTTGGCCCTTCCACGTGGGGCGGCGCGGCACGCGCAATTGCTGTTGGCCATGGGCCATGACGCATCGAACGGGACCATCTCCCTGCGCCCGCCCTCCGGTACCAGCCCCGGGGATCCAGACACCCTGGAACTGGATGTCAGGTGGCCCTCCAGCAGCTCCAGCTCCACAGCAGGGCATGCCGACTACTACCAGGCTGTGCACCGGGCATTCAGCCAGGCGCATGCGGCCGGCGGCTTCGATGGGGGCGACTACCTCCCCAACCCCTTGTGGCACCCGACACCCGAGGGGTTTTCCGACATCATCGCAGGCGGCCAGGGAGAAAAATCGATTACGGTCCACCCGCTCGGCGGTTGCCCCATGGGCGACGATGGCACGCAAGGGGCCGTCGACTGGCGCGGTGCAGTGTTCAAGGGCCGGGGGAATGAAGTCCACGCGGGCCTGCATGTGTTGGACGGAGCCATCGTTCCGCGCGCCCTGGGTGTCAATCCGTTCGTCACGATCTCCGCCCTGTCCATGCTCGCGGCCCGGGACATCGCCAGCGGGCTGGCGCAACCGAACGCGGACTGCGCAGCGCCTGTTGCGGCGGCACAGGGCTCCAGGTCGCAGCCCCGTGTGGCAGATGCTGGACAGAAAGCATCCGACACAGGGGTGGTGCTTTTTCGCATCCACGAGCACCTGCTGGGCAGCACCGACAAAGCCCACCTGCCCGACTGGGCCCAGCGGCTCCTGTCCCGGCACGACACACCGCTGCCCCCTGGGGCGGCCACGCAGCCGCGCGCGTTCATCGCAGCCGTCGAGGTCACAGTCGACCTGCACCAATGGCTGGCCAACCCCTCGACCCCATGGGATGCCTCGTTGGCGATCTATGCCAACCCCATCCCCGGCTGGCCGGCAATCCACGCCGACGCCTTGAAGGGCGAACCCCTGCTGCGCGGCACGGGGCAAGTGTCGCTGCTCGCGCTCGAGCATGCCGGCTTCCTGCGCCGGGCCTGGCGCGGCGTGCTCGCATTCAGCGCCTACCTGAAACGCCGGCCCGGCGGCATTTCCCAGTATGTGGGCCCCGGCTGGCGCAAAAAGCTGCTCGCCTTGGCCCGTGCCGGCTGGCTGCATACCCACTACCGCACGCTCGACTACCACTTCACGCTGGTGCCGCAAGGCGAAGCCATGGCGGTCGTCGCCCAGGGCCGCAAACTCTTGGCCTACCGCAACGGCGCGCGCACGCTGTGGGACGCCCTCACGATGCTGGACCTGGACCTCAGGTGGCAGGACAAGGCGCCCTGGAAGATGGCGCTGCGCGTCGATCTGGCAGACCTCGTGAGCCGGCTGCGGCTGCAGGTCCGTGAAGCATCGAGCACGCCGGCCACCATCGTCGCGCTGGTGTCGTTCGCCTCCCTGTGGCTGCGCGCGGTGATGCAGACGCACTTCTGGTCGCTGCGCGGCCTGGACTACGCGAAGTACACGCGCCCTGCGCTGCCGCCGCATCCTTCGCTGAAAACAGCCGGGGGCGTTGATGTCCGGCCGCAGGCCGAGGTGCTGAAGGTGGCGCGCCGCAGCGGAGAAACGGACCAGATCGACCTGCAGCTGACGGTCTACCGCCACCCTCAGGGCGAGCGGCACGTCCTCTTTATCCACGGGCTCGCCCACGGCAGCGGCGTGTATGCGACCGACACCGTGGACACCAACCTGGCCGGCCACTTCCTGCGCGAGGGCTATACCGTCTGGCTGCTGGACAACCGCATGTCCAACCGCCTGGGCTACGCGCGCGATGCGCACACCATGGACGACATCGCGCACACCGACATTCCGGCAGCCATC
Organism: Acidovorax sp. LjRoot118; assembly: GCF_964253575.1. Classification (NCBI taxonomy): domain Bacteria; kingdom Pseudomonadati; phylum Pseudomonadota; class Betaproteobacteria; order Burkholderiales; family Comamonadaceae; genus Acidovorax; species Acidovorax sp. LjRoot118. Next base: position 2,385,337 of record NZ_CAXURB020000001.1, on the reverse strand, counting down.
AACCGCGTCCATGCCCAGGCAGGCGGCCAGCCCATCGACGTATTCGCGCACTGCGTGGGCGCGGGCGCCTTCGCCATGGCGGCGCTGCAGGCGCGCTTTGACACCGCCAAGGTGCGCGCGGCCATCATCCATGCGGTGCACCCCTGGGTGGTGCCGTCCGTGTCCAACCGGTTCTCGGGAGCGCTGGCCGCGCTCTACCGCAACCTGCTCACGGGCCGCGAACTGATCGACCCCCTCCCCCCGGCCAAGCCGGGTGCAGCAGATGAACTGCTGGACCGGTTCGCGGCCACCCTGGCCTGGTCGGATGAAGAGCGCAGCCTGCACGAAGCGCACCGCGACTCGCCTGGCGCAGGGTGCGCCATCTGCAACCGGATGACCGCTTTCTACGGGCGCGAGTGGGTGCATGCCAATCTGGATCCGCGCACGCATGAGCGGCTGGGCGAACTCGTGGGGGCGGCGGGGGTCGAGGTGTTCCGCCAGCTGTACTTCATCGTGCTGCGCGAGCGGCTCACCAACCGCGATGGGGAGAACAGCTACCTCCTGGAAGACAACTTCCTCAGGAACTGGCGCTTTCCCACGCTGTTCGTACACGGCCTGGACAACCAGGTGTTCGATCCGCGCGGAGCGGCACGCACCTGGAACCGGTTGCGCAGGGTCTTCGCGCACCAGCCCGGGCCGGTGGTCCGCACCTTCATCCGCAAGGGCTACGGTCACATGGATTTTCTGTTCGGCAAACATGCCCATACGGACATTTACCCGCATCTCACAGACTTTCTGGAGAATCCCGCCGCGTTCAAGGACATCGCCGATGGCTGCCACATCGACCCCGACCTGCCATGCCCGGATGGTCAGTCCAGCGACACGGATCTGGCCGACCGGGACTTCATCGCACCCATCCGGCCACTGACCGGCCCCATGCTGCAGACGGAACGCGAACCGCACGGGAAGCGCCGGCTGGTGGTCTGGGTGGAACAGTATTTCGACACCACCAGCACACCGATGGTGCCGGAGGTCCGGATCGGCGGCGCGCTGTGCGACTCGGTAGAGGTGAAAGGATTTCCCGGCGTGCTGGAACCCAGCTCCCCACCGGCCCTGCCAAGCCCCCCGCCCACCGGGCAGGGCTACTACTGGACCTGTGTAGTCGAGGAAAGCGAGAAGCTGCGGTTTGCCGATCTGCCGCAGATCAGCCTCACGCTGCGCTGCAGTCCACAGGAATCGAGCACGGCCCGGCCCATGGAAACCGACGGCCCGCCGCCGGGCGCTGCGCCAAGCATGTCGCTGCCCATCGTTCTCGATCTGGCCGAGCTGCCCTGGTGGCAGCGCTGGACCGCAGATGACCAGGCGCACGCCAGCACCAGTTTCCTGGCCACCTCCTGCCGCTGGCCGGGCCTGGCCTTCGAGCGCCGCGCGATCGACGCGCTGGCCGGCGACATGGAGCAGCACATCGCCCACACCCCAGCGCCTGTGCAGGCCCTGCTGCTGCTGGGCGACCAGATCTATGCCGATGCCACGGCCAATATTGCAGAAACCACGGAGCGCGATGAGCGCGGCGCACAGCGCTACCGTGAGAGCTGGGGCAGCGCTGCCACGCGGCAATTGTTCGCGCGCCTGCCCGTCTGGCTGGTGGTGGACGACCATGAGTTCGAGGACAACCTCGATGGGGCGGACAGTGCCACGGCGGACTCCCTGCGTGGGCAGCGTTTCTACAGCGGTTTCCTGGCGGCCACGGCCTACCAGTCACGCTTTCACCGCAAGGAGCTGCCCAGGCTGTCCCTGACCCCCCAGGGATGGACCGTGGAACACGGCCTGTGGCATGCGTTCGAGGTCGGCGGCATACCCGCCTTCGCCGCCGATACGCGCACCGAACGCGCACCCCGCACGCTGCACGACTGGAAAGGTGTGCCCATCATGCGCGAAGAGCAGATGCAGGCCATCGAAGGCTGGCTGCTGGCCCACCCCAAGGGGCCCAAGCTGCTGTGCAGCGGCAGCGTCTTCGCCCTGCCCGAGAACCGTTTCGTTGCCGAACCGGCGACCTGCATCGCTGCGGACAACTGGCTCGGCTATCCGGCCAGCTGGCGCAGGCTGGTGCGGTTCATTGTCGAGAACGACGTCGAGGGGCTGATCTTCGTGGCTGGCGACTACCACCTGAGCGCCCTGGTCGAGCTCGAACTCACAAGCCAGGGCAAGTCCGCGACTGCGCTCAATCTCGTGTGCTCGGCGTGGAATGCCAGCCTGCCCTTCGCCAACGCGCAGCAAGCCGATTTCACCTTCGACACACCGGTGCGCGCGCCAGGCAGCGACGCGGATGCAGCCGTGGTTTCCACCGCGCGCTTCGCGTCAGGTGCCCTGCGGCAGTTCTCCAAGATCACGATCACACAAGACCCTGCGGCCAGCGGCACCGCAACCGTCGCCATGGGCATTTACGAGCCTGGCAATGTCCTGGTCAAGGAACTGCAGGCGCAACTGGCTGTCGGGAGTGTCTCCCCCACTTTTCGCTAGCGTGCGAAAGAGCCCCGGACCTGTTCCGAGGCCACCTGAGGGAGACCGTCAGGCCCTGCGCGCCAGAAAGGGCCGCAGCCGGGTGACCAGCGGCATCGCCAGGCCCACCCATCGGACCAGGCGGCGCGGCCCCGCCACCAGGGCCACACCCACCAGGGCAGCCACCGCTGCCGGGTGCTGCTTGGCAAAAGCCGCCGCCCGCAGCGCAAACGGCTCCTCCGACGAGGCCTGCTGCGCGGACTGGGCCAGCGCCACCGATTGCGCGCGCGCGATGCGCCGCGCACGAATGCGCTCGCGCTGCTTGGCAATGCGGTCGAGCACGCGCTGCTGCTCGGCCGTGGGTTCGGGAACAAAGGCGTGGTTGTCGGCAGCCATCACAGGCGCTCCTTGATGTCGCGCCAGTCCTGGGCCAGCTCCTGGCGGGTCAGCGCAAAGCCGTTGCCGGCCCGTTTTGCAACGGACACGAGGCTGAGCAGCGTACCACCCCAGCCCAGCAACCAGGCCCCGGCCACCAGCCAGCCCACCAGCACGCGGTGTTCGGTATCCCAGAAATGCACCAGCACCGCCATGGACAGCATGATGAGTGCCACTACCGTGAGCCCGCCGAGCAGAATGGTCAGCACCAGCAGTTGCTGCAGGCGCTGCTTCTGGTCCTGCCATTCAAGGCGGGCCAAGTCCATCCGGTCTTCGGCTGCAATGGCCCCTTCTATGACATTCGCACGCCAGCGCGCAACCAGCGCATCCAGGCCCAGAAGAGCAAGCCAGTTCATCAGTGTCCTTGGGTTCTACGAAGTGAAGACAAGCGGTATCTGTTGCGTTTCAGTGCGCAGCCGTTTCAGCGGCGGGCCAGCAGAAAGCCGACCAGGGCGCCGACGGCCAGTGCCGCACCGGCCACGCGCCAGGGTTCGTCGTGGGCATAGCGGTCCGCAGCCAGGGCAGCGTCCTTGGCTTGGCGGGCGGCATCCTGTGCAGCGCGGACAGCCGAGTCACGGGCGGTCTGCAGGCCGTCGTCCAGCTTCTGGCGCAACAGCTTGATGTCGGGGACGGAGTCGAGGTCCTTGCTGGACAGCAGGCCGCGCAGGTCAGACACGAGTTTTTCCAGATCGGCCTGGGTCGTGGAGAGGGATTCGGAAACGCTCATACAGCACACCTTTCTGATTAGAAGTAAAACAATCACACCCCATGGCCGCCACGCGGCGGCTGCATGCAGCATTCACCGCCATCTTAGCGGACACATCCTAAAACCCCTTGTAGGACTTGGACGCAATGGCCTGCGCAGTGCCCGCTGATTGACTTGCGTCAGGCCGCCAGCGATGCCACGCACGCAGCGATGGCCAACGCACTGGTCAGGCCGGGCGACTCGATGCCGAACAGGGCACGCCATGCACTGCCGGCCCCTGGACCACGAAGTCGGCCGCAGGCTCGCCCGGTGCGCTGATCTTGGGGCGCATGCCCGCATAGCCTGGAACCAACGCCCCGTCCTTGAGGCCAGGCCAGTACCTGCGCACCTCGGCGTAGAAGGCATCGCCCCGGGCAGGGTCCACCTGCAGGTCGGCCGGGTCGTCCACCCACTGCACGTCGGGGCCGAAACGGGCCTGCCCGCCCATGTCCAGCGTCAGGTGCACGCCCAGGCCGGCGGCCTCGGGCGCGGGGTAGATGAGGCGGCTGAAGGGCGCCCGCCCGGCCAGGGTGAAATAGCTGCCCTTGGCGTAGTGCGGCGTGGGCACATGGCGGCTTCCAGGCCCTCGAAGCGCCGCGCCAGGCCGGGTGCGGCGAGGCCCGCCGCATTGACCACCGTACGTGCCAGCAATTCGGTGCCGTCGGCGGCCTGCAGGTGGATGCCTTGGGCCGTGCAGCGGGCATGGGCCAGCGGCGAGTTGAGCGCCACCAGGCCGCCCGCATGCTCCAGGTCGCCCTGCAGGGCCAGCATCAGCGCATGGCTGTCGACGATGCCCGTGCTGGGTGAGTGCAGCGCCGCCACGCACTGCAGAGCGGGCTCCAGCGCTTGCGCGGCCTCGGCATCGAGCCATTGCAGGTCAGTGACGCCATTGGCACGGGCGCGCACTTCGATGCCCTGCAGCGCAGGGATCTGTTCTGGGGACGTGGCCACGATCAGCTTGCCGCAGCGCCGGTGCGGCACGCCGCGCTCAGCACAGTAGGCGCACAGCAGATCGCGCCCCTGCACGCACAGCCGGGCCTTGAGCGAGCCCGTGGCGTAGTACAGCCCGGCGTGGATGACCTCGCTGTTGCGCGAGCCAGCACCATCACCTCGCGCCCCTGCAAGGCCAGCGCACGGGCCACGGCCAGGCCCACCACGCCGGCACCCACCACCACGCAGTCGACGGTATCGCTCATCGCGCCGCTGCGTGATCGAAGCCGTCGAGCACGTTCACGGCGTTGTTGCCCAGCTCCGCCGCAGCGTAGCCGCCTTCCAGCACGAACACCGTGGGCAGCCCCAGGGCCGCCAGGCGCTCGCCCAGGCGCGTGAAGTCCGAGGTCTTGAGCGCGAACTTCGAGATCGGGTCGTCCTCGAAGGCATCGAGCCCGAGCGAGACCACCAGCGTGTCTGCCTGGTACTGCGCGATGCGCACGCAGGCCTGCTCCAGCGCGGCGAACCATTCATCGGCCGTGGTGCCTGCAGGCAGCGGCAGGTTGAGGTTGAAACCTGCGCCCTCGCCTTCGCCGGTTTCATCGGCATGGCCCAGGTAGAACGGGTACTCGGTCAGCGGGTCGCCATGCAGGCTGATGAACAGCACGTCGGCACGGTCGTAGAAGATGCTCTGCGTGCCGTTGCCGTGGTGGTAGTCCACGTCCAGCAGGGCCACACGCTGGCTGCCCTGGTTGCGCAGCCACTGGGCAGCCACGGCGGCGTTGTTGAGGAAGCAGTAGCCGCCCATGAAGTCGGGCCCCGCATGGTGGCCCGGCGGGCGGGTACAGCAGAACGCGGCCCGCGCGCCCTGGGCCACGCGGGCCGCGGCGCTGGCAGCGGCGTCGGCACCGGCCTTAGCGGCCTCCCAGGTCCCCTCGGCCATGGGCGTGCCGTTGTCCATGGAGTACAGGCCCAGTTTGGCCACGAAGTTGTCCGGCTCCACGTCGCTGCGCAAGCTGCGCACCGGCCACACCGAAGGGAAGGGCTGGACCGAGGCGTTGGCCGCATCCAGCGCCAGCCACTGCGACCATGCGTTCTTCAAGAAAGCCAGGTAGCGCGGCGCATGGACCTGGACCAGCACCGGCGTGCTGTCCACGTCGGGCACCAGCAGGCCATGGCCGCGCTCCAGCAGGGCGTCCTCCACATATTGGGCACGGACCGGCTTCTCGAAGCACGGCACGCGCTCGCCACGGTAGAACTCATGGACCGGCGCATGCCGGTAGTGCAAGGGGTTGTGGAAGGAAATCATGCGGGCACAGACAGGAAATGGTTTTGCCCGCGTCCGTCGATGCATCCCACGGAGGCCGGCAGGGCTCACCACTTTAGCGCGTCCCACACCGCTCGAAACGCTGCCCATGCACCAGACCGCAGCAAAAGCGGGCGCCCGTCAGCGCCGGCAGCCGGCCGCATGTGCCGCGCCTCACGCGCCGGCACCAGGCCTGGTCCGGCCCCAAAAGCCACGGGCTTCCCTGTGAGCGCTAGGCGGTTCTTGCCGGACTTCCCCCCTTGCGGCACATGGACCTGACCGATCCGCTGCGGACCCGGCCGCCCTGGCACAGCGCTTGCATCTCTTCTTGTATCCAAGATTGAATTCTTCAAAATGGTGCAAGCAACAAACTCCCTGGTGGCCGAATTTCCTCCTGTGCCTGACGGTTCACCGCCCCTCCCGCTGGCTGAGCAGGCCTGGCTGGTGCGCTGCGAGCCCGCCGTCGCCGGCAGGCCTGGCGGCCCGCTCAGCGGCCTGCGCTTTGCGGTCAAGGACAACATCGACGTGGCGGGCTACCCCACGTCCGCCGCCTGCCCTGCCTTTGCCTACATGGCCACAGCCCATGCGGCGGTGGTGCAGCGCCTGCTCGACGCCGGCGCAACGCTGGTGGGCAAGACGAACCTGGACCAGTTCGCCTGCGGGCTCAACGGCACGCGCTCGCCGCACGGCGCGGTGCCCAATGCGCTGGACCCGGCCTACGTGTCGGGTGGCTCCAGTTCAGGCTCGGCCTACGTGGTGGCCACCGGGCAGGTGGACTTCGCGCTGGGCACCGACACGGCCGGTTCGGGCCGGGTACCAGCCGGGCTGAACAATATCGTGGGCATCAAGCCGACCAAGGGTCTGGTCAGCGCCCGCGGCGTGGTTCCGGCCGCGCAGAGCGCCGACTGTGTCTCCATCTTCGCGCGCACGGTGGACGTGGCGGCCCGGGTGCTGCAGGTCGCACAGGGCTATGACGCGCAAGACCCCTATGGGCGGCAGCTCACCCTGGCCACCAAGCCATTGCCCGCCAGCTTCCGCTTCGGCGTGCCCGATGTGCTCGAGTTCTTTGGCGATGCAGCGGCCGAGGCGGCATTCGCCGAGGCCGTGGCCCGCCTCAAGGCCCTGGGCGGCACGCCGGTGCCCATCCCCTACGCGCCGCTGGCCCAGGCCGCAGCCCTGCTTTATGAAAGCGCGCTGGTCGCCGAACGCTATGCCGCCGTGCGCAGTTTCTTCGACCAGCACGAGAACGAGGTGGTGGAGCCGGTGCGCAGCATCCTGGCCAGCGGGCGCCGCTACAGCGCGGCCGACCTGTGCGATGCACAGACCCGGCTGCGCGCCCTGGGCCAGCAGGTGGCACCGATGTGGCAGGGCCCCGAGGCCATCGACCTGCTGCTGGTGCCCACGGCCCCCACCCACTACACCATTGCCGCCATGCAGGCCGACCCGGTGGTGCTCAACCGCAACCTGGGCGCCTACACCAACTTCGTCAACCTGCTGGACTATGCCGCCATCTCGGTGCCCAGCAGCCTGCGCGCCGATGGCCTGCCCTTCGGCATCACCCTCATCGGCCCCTGCGGCAGCGACTGGCAACTGGCCGAGCTGGGCCAGCGCTACCACCACGCCACCGGCCTGCCCCAGGCCGCCGGCAGCACGCCCTTGCCCGCGCCCCAACCCATCGCCGGGCTGCAGGCACCCGCCACAGTACGGGTCGCCGTGGTCGGTGCCCACCTGAGCGGCATGCCACTCAACGGTCAGCTCACCGAACGCGGCGCCACGCTGGAGCTGGCGACCGAAACGGCCGCCGACTACCAGCTCTACGCCCTGCCCGGCACCGTGCCGCCCAAGCCCGGCCTGCTGCGTGTGGCGCCGGGCCAGGGCAAGCGCATCGCGGTCGAGGTGTGGCGCATGCCCGCCGCGCACTACGGCAGCTTCGTCGCGCTGATCCCGCAGCCGCTGGGCATAGGCACGCTCACACTGGCCGACTCCAGCAGCGTGCAGGGCTTCATCTGCGAGCCGCTGGCGCTGGCCGGTGCGCGCGACATCAGCAGCTTCGGCGGCTGGCGGGCGTACATCACGTCGCTCAAGGCCGGCAACTGACGCATGCCCCTTTCATCCCCTCACCTTTCAACCTTGCTGCAGGAGCCTGCCATGACATCCCACAGTTCCATCCCATCCACCGGCACTATCACCAGCACTTCGCGCCGCCGCGTCCTCACAGCCTCGGCCGCCACGCTGGGCATGCTCGCAGCCCCTGCCCTGGTGCGCGCCCAGTCCGGCCCCAAGGTCCGCATCGGCTTCTGGCCCGTGGCGGCCGGTTTGCCTTTCTTCGCTGCGGTGGAGAAAGGCTATTTCAAGGAGGCGGGCCTGGATGTGGAGCCGCTCAAGTTCGCGGGCGCCCAACAGGTGATGGAGGCCATGCTCTCGGGCCGCTCCGACGGCAGCTCCAACGGCACCGGCTCGGCCAACCTGGCCATCGGCGAGATCGCCCAGCCGGGCCTGTTCAAGATCTTCGCCACCAACCCGAGCAACGCCAAGTTCGTGCTCGACCAGTTCATCACCGGCAAGGACAGCGCCATCAAGACCATGGCCGACCTCAAGGGCAAGAAGGTCGCCTCGGGCCCCGGCATCCAGAACATGACGCTGTGCAAGACCATGCTGGAGCGTGCCGGCGCGACGGGTGCCACCGTGACCGAGCTGCCCATTGGCCAGCACATCGCCTCCATCGTCGCCGGCCAGGTCGACGCCTGCTACACCCTGGAGCCCACGGGCACCATCGGCCGCATGAACGGCACCACGCGCATCATCGAATCGGGCGTGGTCGCCAAATACATCCTGGGCGACGCGATGGCGCCCTGGCACGGCGGCGCAGCCAGCCTGACCAGCGAATTCATCAAGAAGAACCCCGAGGTGGCCAAGAAGTTCATCGCCGCCTACGCCCGCGGCATCGAGCTGGTGCGCACCAAGCCCGACGAGGCGCGGCAGTTCATGAAGGGCTACACCGCCATCGAGGGCGCGCTCACGGCCGAGGTGCCGCTGGCCTCGTACATGCTGCACAACGAGTTCAAGCCCAGCGACCTGGCGTACTTCCAGAAGTTCTACGACCTGTTCACCGAAAAGGGCATCTTCGAGAAGAAGGTCGTGGTCGACAGCCTGATCTACAAGGCCTGAAGGGGCGCGCCATGGCCGAAACCACCTCCACCACCGCCGGCGCCTGGTCGCCGCCCGCAGGCAAGGCGGCATCCGCTGCGCCCAAGACGCCCGCCTGGGACAAGCTGCTTCCCTTCGTCGGCCCCCTGGCCCTGTTCATCCTTTGGGACCTGGTGGTGCGGCTGGGCTTCATCAAGCCCATCCTGCTGCCACCACCCGGCGCCACCGTGCTCACGCTGGTCACCGGCCTGGCGGGCGGGCCGCTGCTGCTGGACTTCGCGGTGACCGTCTGGCGCACGGTGCAGGCCTTCCTGATCGCGGCCGTGATCGGCGTGCCGCTCGGGGTGCTGCTGGGCAGCAACGAGCGCGCCTACCGCAGCGTGGAGTTCTTGATCGACTTCTTCCGCTCCACGCCCTCGTCGGCACTGATCCCGCTGTTCCTCCTGATCTTCGGCGTGTCGGACGTGAACAAGGTGGCCATCGCCGCGTTCGGCGCCTTTTTGATCGTGATCTTCAACAGCGCCTACGGCGTGATCAATGCCCGCAAGCAGCGCGTGATGGCGGCGCGGGTCATGGGGGCGTCGCGCTGGCAGATCTTCAAGGACGTGCTGGTCTGGGAGAGCCTGCAGCCCACCTTCGTCGGCCTGCGCTCGGCCGTGTCGATGGCGCTGGTCATCGTGATCGTGGCCGAGATGTTCATCGGCTCCGATAACGGCCTGGGCCATCGCATCATCGATGCGCAGCAGGTGCTCAACGTCAAGAGCATGTACGCCGCCATCCTGGCTGCAGGCGCCCTGGGCTATGCCCTCAACATCCTGTTCCTCGTCGCCGAACGCAGGATCGTTCACTGGAGCGGCCGATGAACACCGTCGTCAATGGCGCCGTGTATGCCGATGTGCCCAAGCGTGTTTTCACACCCGGCCCGGCAGGCACCCACATCACCATCCGCGGGCTGACCAAGTACTTCGCCGGCTGGCCGCTGTACGAGGACTTCGACCTCGACATCCCCAAGCACAAGATCGTCTCGGTCTTCGGCCCCAACGGCTGCGGCAAGAGCACGCTGATCAACATGATCGCCGGCCTCGTGCCCATCGACAGCGGCGAGATCCTGTTCGACGGCAAAAGCCTCAAGGACACCAAGATCGGCTATGTCTTTCAGAACTACCGCGAAGCGATGTTCCCGTGGATGCGCACCATCGACAACATCGCCTACCCGCTCAAGCTCGAAGGCAAGAGCAAGGCCGAGGTGGACCGCCGCATGGCCGAGCTGGTGGCCTCGTTCGACGTGAAGTTCGACCTCAACCGCTACCCCTACGAGCTCTCGGGCGGGCAGCAGCAGACGGCCTCCATCATGCGGGCGCTGGCGCCCAACCCAGAGGTGCTGTTCCTCGACGAGCCCTTCTCGGCACTCGACTTCGAGATGACGCTGTTCATCCGCGAGAAGCTGCAGGAGGTGTTCATGCAGACCGGCACCACCATGCTGCTGGTATCGCACGACCTGGAAGAAGCCGTCTACCTGGCCGACGAGGTGCTGCTGCTGACCAAGCGCCCCACCCGCGTGGCCGAGATCCTGCACTACGACGATGCCCGCCCGCGCACCCTGGCCACGCTCAGCGAGCCGAGCTTCGTGGCCATGAAGAAGCTCAGCCTGGAGATCTTTCAGCGCGAGGTGCGCCGATGAACGCGGCCGAGCTCGAACGCTACCTCGACGCCGCGGCCACGGCCGTCGGCCTGCCCATCGCGCCCGAGCACCGCGCGGCCGTGCTCGGCTACCTGGCGCTGGCCAACGGCTTTGCCGACACCGTCAACGCCGTGCCGCTGGACGCGACGGACGAGCCCGCCATGGCCTTCGTCCCGGTGCTGCCGGCCGAGGGAGGCCGCGCATGACGGCGCACTGGTGGCAACAGGATGCCGCCGGCATGGCACAGGCCGTGGCGGCGCGCGACGTGACCGCCACCGCGCTGGTGACGGCCTGCCTGGACCGCATCGAGCACACCGACGCCCGCGTCAACGCCTTCACCGCCGTGCTGCGGGCACGGGCCCTGGCGCGGGCCGCGCGCATCGATGCCGGCCTGGCAGCTGGAACCCAGGCCGCCCTGCCCCTGCTGGGTGTGCCTTTTGCCGTGAAGAACCTGTTCGACGTGGCGGGCCTCACCACCCTGGCTGGCTCCAAGATCGAGCGCGACCGCCCTCCCGCCAGGGCCGACAGCCTGCTGGTGCAGCGCCTGGAGGCAGCGGGGGCCATCCTCGTCGGGGCGCTCAACATGGACGAGTATGCCTACGGCTTCACCACCGAGAACAGCCACGAGGGCGCCTGCCACAACCCGCACGACCTGGCCCGCATCGCCGGTGGTTCGTCGGGCGGCTCCGGCGCGGCCGTGGCCGCAGGCCAGGTGCCCATCACGCTCGGGTCGGACACCAATGGCTCCATCCGCGTGCCGTCTTCGCTGTGCGGCGTGTTCGGCCTCAAGCCCACCTTCGGGCGGCTGCCGCGCACAGGCAGCTTTCCCTTCATCTCCAGCCTGGACCACCTGGGCCCCATGGCGCGCAGCGTGCGCGACCTGGCGCTGGCCTATGACGCCATGCAGGGCCCCGAGGCACCTGCCGCACACAACGATGCCGGCTGCGCACAGCGGCCGGCCGAGCCGGTGGCCCAAGACCTGGGCCAAGGCGTGGCCGGCCTGCGCATCGGCGTGCTGGGCGGCTACTTTGCCGACAACGCCCTGCCCGAGGCGCGCGCCGCCGTGGCCCGGGTGGCGCAGGCGCTGGGCGCACAGGCCGAGCCGGTGGAGCTGCCGCTGGTGGAGGCCGGCCGCGCGGCGGCCTTCCTCATCACCAACGCGGAGGCCGGAGCCCTGCACCTCGATAACCTGCGCACGCGCGCAGCCGACTTCGAGCCGCTGTCGCGCGACCGCTTCCTGGCCGGCGCGCTGATCCCTGCCGCCTGGGTGGCACGCGCGCAGCGCGTGCGCAGCCGCTATGCCCACGAAGCCGCACGGGTGCTGTCGCGCTACGACCTGCTGCTGGCCCCCGCCACGCCCTGCGCGGCCACGCCCATCGGCACCGAGCGTTTCGACCTGAATGGGCGCGACCTGCCGCTGCGTCCCAACATGGGCCTGCTGACCCAGCCCCTCTCGTGCATCGGCCTGCCGGTGTGCGCCGTGCCGGTGTGGGGCGCGCACGCAAGCCTTCCCATCGGCGTGCAGATCATCGCGGCACCCTGGCGCGAAGACCTGGCGCTGCGCGCCGCCGCCGTGCTGGAGGCTGCGGGCATCTGCCGCGCCCCTATCGCTGCCTTGTGAAAGACATCTCTTCCATGCCCTACACCATCAACCAGCCCGAGGTGCTCGCCGAGGTCGAGGCCGTGTTCGCCCGCTACGAAGACGCCCTGGTGCACAACAAGGTGGAGGTGCTGGACGAACTCTTCTGGGACAGCCCCCATACCTTGCGCTACGGCGCCACCGAGAACCTCTACGGCTACGCGCAGATCCAGGCCTTTCGCGCCGGGCGCCCGGCCCAGGGGCTGCAGCGGCGCCTGCTCAAGACAGTGATCACCACCTACGGCCGCGACTTCGCCACCGCCAACGTCGAGTTCCAGCGCGAGAGCAGCGCCCGCTCCGGCCGCCAGAGCCAGACCTGGCTGCGCACCGAGGCCGGCTGGCGCGTTGTCGCCGCCCACGTGAGCCTGCTCGACTGACCCCATCCCCTTCCCGTTGAATCCACCCCTGCCGAAAGGACCGCCATGAAACACGAGAAACCCATGACCCGCCTTGCCAACCCGAACCGCCGCGAATCCCTGCAAGCCCTTGCGGCGCTGGGCGCTGCTGGCACCCTGGGCGGCTGGGCAATGCAGGCCAACGCGCAGGCCCCGCTCACCGTGGGCGTGATCTACGTCGGCCCGCGCGACGACTATGGCTACAACCAGGCCCATGCCCAGGCTGCGGCCGAGCTCAAGAAGATGCCCGGCGTGAAGGTGGTCGAAGAGGAGAACGTGCCCGAGACCGCCGCCGTGCAGAAGACCATGACCGGCATGATCGCGCAGGACGGCGCCAAGCTGCTGTTCCCGACCTCGTTCGGCTACTTCGACCCGCACCTGCTGGCGCTGGCCGCCAAGTACCCCGACGTGCGCTTTTCGCACTGCGGCGGCATGTGGACCGAAGGCAAGCACCCCAAGAACGCGGGCAGCTTCTTCGGCTACATCGACGAATGCCAGTTCCTCAACGGCGTGGTGGCCGGCCACATGAGCAAGAGCGGCAAGATCGCCTTCATCGCCGCCAAGCCCATCCCGCAGGTGCTGCGCAACATCAATGCCTTCACGCTGGGCGCGCGCTCGGTCAAGCCGGGCATCACCTGCAGCGTGATCTTCACGGGCGACTGGTCCATGGCCGTGAAGGAGGCCGAGGCCACCAACAGCCTGGCCGACCAGGGCTGCGACGTGTTCACCATGCACGTGGACGGGCCCAAGGTCATTGTCGAAACCGCCGCCAAGCGCGGCAAGATGGTCTGCGGCTACCACGCCAGCCAGGCCAAGCTGGCGCCCCAGGCCTACCTGACGGGGGCCGAATGGAACTGGCTCACGGCCTACACCACCATCATCGAGGCGGCCCGCACCGGCAAGCCGCACCCCAACTTCCTGCGCGGGGGCTTGAAGGAAGGCTTTGTGAAGATGTCCGCCTACGGCCCGGCCGTGAGCGAAGCCGCCAGGAAGCAGGCCGACGACACCAAGGCCAAGATGATCGCGGGCGGCTTCGACATCTTCAAGGGCCCGCTCAAGAACAACAAGGGCAAGGAGGTCATCGCCAGCGGCAAGTCGTTCAAGCAGACCGACCTGGAGCTGGAAAAGATGGACTACCTGGTCGAAGGCGTCCTCGGCTCGTTCTAAGCAAGGGACTGCCATGCATTCGGCCGCCAAGGACGTCCTCTTGCCCGTTGTCGCCATCGGGCTGGCTCTGCTGCTGTTCGGCGGCTTCGTCGGCTTTGCGGGCGTGAACCCGATTGACGTGTGGACTACGCTGTTCAAGGGTGCGTTCGGCGACTGGTTCTCGTGGCAGAACACCCTGCAGCGCTCCGCACCACTCATGCTCACGGCCCTGTGCGTGGCCCTGCCCGCGCGGGCGGGGCTGACCATCATCGGGGGCGAGGGCGCACTGGTGCTCGGCGGCCTGGCCGCCGCGGCGCTGCCCATGGCCGTGGCCTTGCCCGACAATGTGGCGGGCACGGCGCTGGCCTGCGCCGCAGGCGCCGTGGCCGGTGCGCTGTGGATCATGCTGGCGGGCTGGCTGCGCCAGTACCGCGGCATCAACGAGACCATCAGCAGCCTGCTGCTGTCGTACGTGGCCATCGGCCTGTTCAAGCACTTCGTGGAGGGCACCCTGCGCGACCCTGCCAGCCTGAACAAGCCGGCCACGCCCAGCCTCGATCCGGGCCTGCTGATCGGTGGCATAGCCGGCTCGGACGTGCACTGGGGCCTGGTGCTGGGCGTGCTGGCCTGCGTGGCGCTGGGCCTGTGGCTGCACTGGACGGCTTCGGGCTTCTCGATCCGCGTGGTGGGCGGCAACCCGCGCGCCGCGCAACTCGTGGGCCTGCCGGCCACCCGGCTGATCCTGGTGGCCTGCGCCCTGGGCGGCGCGGCGGCAGGCCTCGCCGGTGCCGTGGAGGTGGCGGCGGTGCACACCAATGCCAACGGCGCGCTGATCGCGGGCTACGGCTACGCCGGCATCCTCGTGGCCTTCATCGCGCGGCACAACCCGATCGCCATCATACCGGTGGCCATCCTCTTCGGCGGCTTCGGCGCGGCGGGCAGCCTGCTGCAGCGCCGCCTGGGCCTGCCCGATGCCTCGGTGATGGTGCTGCAGGGCATTGCCTTCGTGCTGATACTGGCCAGCGAGGCGCTGCGTGACGTGGACTGGCGGGCCCTGTGGGCCCAGCGGCGCAGCCGGCCCGCCGAGACGACGACTCCAAGCGCCCCTCCCACCGCGAATGTGGAGCCCACATGACCGCAGACCAATGGATTGCCCTGGTGGCCGGCATCGTGGGCGGGGCCCTGCGCGTGGGCGCGCCCTTCCTTTTCGTGAGCCTGGGCGAGTGCCTCACCGAAAAATCCGGCCGCATCAACCTCGGGCTGGAGGGGGTGCTGGTGCTTTCGGCGATGGCAGCCTTCGGCGGCGCCTACCTGACCGGCTCGCCCTGGCTGGGCGTGTTGGCAGGGGCCACGGCGGGCGCCCTGCTGGCCACGCTGCACGGCGTGCTGTGTTCGCTGCCCCGCGTGAACGACGTGGCCACCGGCATTGCGCTGATGCTGCTGGGCACGGGCCTGGCTTTCTACTTGGGCAAGCCGCTGATCCAGCCCCAGGCCCCGCAGATCCCCGCGCTGCCGCTGGGCGGCTGGAGCGACTCGCCCGTGGTGCAGTCGGCCCTGCAGGTCAACGCCCTGCTGCCGCTGGGCATGGTGCTGGCCGTGGTCCTGTGGTGGGCCTTTGCGCGCACGCGCTGGGGCCTGCTGGTGCGGCTGGCGGGCGACTCGGCCAACGCCACGCGCGCGCTCGGCTATTCGGTGCCCGGCATCCGCATCGCGGCCACGGCGGCGGGCGGCTTCATCGCCGGGCTGGGCGGCGCCTCGCTCACCCTGTTCTACCCCGGCAGCTGGAACGAGGGCATCTCCAGCGGCCAGGGCCTAATCGCCGTCGCACTGGTGATCTTCGCGCGCTGGAACCCGCTGCGCTGCATGGTCGCCGCCATGCTTTTCGGCGGGGCCGGCGCCATCGGCCCGGCGCTGCAGTCGGTGGGTGTGGGCTGGGGCTACCACCTGTTCAACACCGTGCCGTATGTGCTGACCCTGCTGATCCTGGTGCTGACCTGCAAGCCCGGCAGCGTGGCCGCTGGCAGCCCGGGCGAACTCTCTTCCAGCAAATAACCCTCCGAAGGAACCGCCCTCGTGACCACCCCAACCACCCGCCATGTGCAGGCCAACCCCTATGCCTGGCCCTACAACGGCGACCTGCGCCCGGACAACACCGCGCTGATCGTGATCGACATGCAGACCGACTTCTGCGGCATCGGCGGCTATGTGGACGTGATGGGCTACGACATCGCCCTCACGCGCGCGCCCATCGCCCCGCTGCAGCGCCTGCTGCCGGCCCTGCGCGCGCAGGGCTACCGCGTCATCCACACCCGCGAGGGGCACCGGCCTGATCTCGCCGACCTGCCGGCCAACAAGCGCTGGCGCTCGCGCCAGATCGGCAAGGAGGGCCTGGGCATCGGCGACGCCGGGCCGTGCGGGCGCATCCTGGTGCGCGGCGAGCCCGGCTGGGAGCTGGTCCCGGAACTGGCGCCGCTGCCCGGCGAGGTAGTGATCGACAAGCCCGGCAAGGGCTCGTTCTACGCCACCGACCTGGACATGGTGCTCGGCCTGGCGGGTGTGCAGAACCTGATCCTCGCCGGCATCACCACCGATGTCTGCGTGCACACCACCATGCGCGAGGCCAACGACCGCGGCTACGAGTGCCTGCTGCTGTCCGACTGCACGGCTGCAACCGACCCGGCCAACCACCAGGCCGCATTGAACATGGTGACCATGCAGGGCGGAGTGTTCGGCGCGCATGCGCCCTCCAGCGCGCTGCTGGCCGCATTGGCCTGAAGGAAAAGGAAGCTCCCATGTCCGAACAACCCATAGGCGCACTGCCCACAGGCAAAGGTGCATTGGCGCTGGAGACCTGGAACCTGACCAAGCGCTTTGGCAGCTTCACCGCCATGGACCGCGTGAACATGCGCGTGGAGCCCGGCAGCGTGCACGCCCTGCTGGGCGAGAACGGCGCGGGCAAGAGCACCCTGGTCAAGTGCGTGGCGGGCTTCCAGAGGGCCGAGGAAGGCGCCATCCTGCTGGACGGGCGCGAGCAGGCCATCGCCAACCCCATCGTCGCACGCAGCCTGGGCATCGGCATGGTCTACCAGCACTTCACGCTGGCCCCGGGCATGACGGTGGCCGAGAACCTGCTGCTGGCCGGCGGCCAGACCCCCGCACTGATCGACTGGCGCGCCAAGCGCGCCGAACTGCAGGCCTTCCTGGCCACCACGCCCTTCCAGCTGGAACTGGACGCACGCCCCTCGGAGCTGGCCGCCGGCGAAAAGCAGAAGCTCGAGCTGCTCAAGCAGCTGTACCTGCGCCCGCGCCTGTTGATCCTGGACGAACCCACCTCGGTGCTGACCCCGCAGGAGGCCGACGAGGTGCTGGGCCATGTGCGAGCCTTTGCGCGCAGCGGCCAGTGCAGCGTGGTCATCATCACCCACAAGTTCCGCGAGGTGATGGCCTATGCCGACGCGGTGACCGTGCTGCGCCGTGGCCAGGCCGTGCACCACTGCCGGGTTTCCGACACCGGCCCGCAGGCGCTGGCCCAGGCCATGATGGGAGACAGCGCTGCGCCGCCAGGCGCTCCCACGCAAAGGCAGGACGCTCCCGTACCAGGGGCGGCGCCGGCAGCGACTGAACCCGTGCCGCCCGGCGAGGTGGCGCTGCAGGTGGAAGGCCTGCAGGCCCTGGGCGACCGTGGCACCCTCGCCCTGCATGGCCTCGCGCTGTCGGTGCGCAAGGGCGAGGTGCTGGGCGTGGCCGGCGTCTCGGGCAACGGCCAGCGCGAACTGGTCGAGGCGCTGGTGGGCCAGCGCCCGCGCCTGACGGGCCGGGTGCAGGTGCTGGGCCGGGACTACACGGCCACCCGCGCACAGAACCGTGAGCTCAAGGTGCGCAGCCTGCCCGAGGAGCCGCTGCGCAATGCCTGCGTGGACGACCTCTCGGTGGCCGAGAACATGGCCCTGCGCGACTTCGACCAGCCGCCGCTGTCGCGGGGCGGCGTGCTGCGTTTTTCGGCCTGGCGCAGCCGGGCGCGCGAGTGGATCGCCGGCTACGGCGTCAAGACCCAGGGCGAGGGCGCGCCCATCCGCAGCCTGTCGGGCGGCAACGTGCAGCGCGCGGTGCTGGCGCGCGAGCTGGCGGGCGAGATCAATGTGCTGATCGCCGCCAACCCGGTGTTCGGCCTGGACTTCGCCGCCGTGGCCGAGATCCACAGCCGCATCCTCGGCGTACGCGAGCGCGGCGGCGCCGTGCTGCTCATCAGCGAAGACCTGGACGAATTGCTGGAGCTGGCGGACCGCATCGTCGTCATGAGCGAAGGCCGCATCGTCCACGAGACCCCGGCCGCCATCGCCGAGCGACATGTGCTGGGCGCCTACATGGGCGGCGGGCACGATCACACACCCCACCAGGAAGCGGCATGAGCCTGACGACCATCCACGCCAACCCTTTCGCCTTTCGCTTCGCGCTGGCGCACACCGCGCTGGTGATCATCGACATGCAGCGCGACTTCATCGAGCCCGGCGGCTTCGGCGAGACCCTGGGCAACGACGTATCGCTGCTCGAAGCCATCGTGCCGGCCTGCCAGGCCGTGCTGCACGCCTGGCGCGCCGCAGGCGGCCTGGTGGTGCACACGCGCGAATCGCACCGGCCGGACCTCTCCGACTGCCCGCCCGCCAAGCGCCTGCGCGGCAACCCGCAGCTGCGCATCGGCGACGCGGGGCCTATGGGCCGCATCCTGGTGGCGGGAGAGCCGGGCAACCAGATCATTCCCGCGCTGGCTCCGGTGGAGGGCGAGATCGTGGTCGACAAGCCTGGCAAGGGCATGTTCTACGCCACGGGGCTGCACGAAGTGCTGCAGGCGCGCGGCATCACCCACCTCGTCTTCATGGGCGTGACCACCGAGGTCTGCGTGCAGACCAGCATGCGCGAGGCCAATGACCGCGGCTATGATGGCCTGCTGCTCGAAGACTGCACCGAGAGCTATTTCCCCCATTTCAAGGCAGCCGCCATCGAGATGCTGCGCGCCCAGGGCGCCATCGTCGGCTGGACCGCCCCATCGGCCGCATTGCTGTCGGCATTGGCCGACGCGGTACTGGCCCCGTAGTTGCTAAAGTCGCCTTGTGCAGACCCCCCGCCCCGCCTCCCCTCCTTCCAAACCCAAGCCGGTGCGCAGCTCGCGCGCCGACGATGTGTACGCCCAGCTCAAGCGTGACGTGGGCGAGTTCAAGCTGGTGCCGGGCGACCGCTTCACCGAGAACGAGATCTGCGAACGCCTGGGCGTCTCGCGCACGCCCGTGCGCCAGGCACTGGTGCGGCTGCAGCAGGAGGGGTACGTGGAGGTGCTGTTTCGCAGCGGCTGGCGCGTGCTGCCCTTCGACTTCGACCAGTTCGAGCAGCTTTACGACCTGCGCATGGTGCTGGAGACCACGGCCGTGCACCGCCTGTGCGACGAAGGCACAGGGGTGCTCAAGTCCATCCAGGTCGACCACCGGTTGCTCGACGAGCTCAACAACATCTGGCTGGTGCCACCGGACCAGCGCAGCACCGACACCCTGCAGGTGGCGGCCTGGGACGAGGCCTTCCACTGCGCGCTGGTGCGCGCCGCCGGCAATGCCGAGATGACGCGCGTGCACCGCGACGTGACCGAGCGCATCCGCATCATCCGCCGGCTCGACTTCACGCAGCAGGCGCGCATCGATGCCACGTACGACGAGCACGCCACCATCCTCAAGGCCATCCGCGCGCACCGCGGCGACCAGGCCGCCATGCTGCTGCGCGCCCACATCCAGACCAGCCAGGCCGAGGTGCGCAAGATCACGCTGCACCAGGTGCACGTGGCGCGTTTGGGTCCCAGTGCAGGGTAAGTGACACAATCTCCGGGCGTGGGGGATCGCAGCATCCGCCGCTCCCCTCGCCACAGAAGGAGTTCTGCCTTGCCTCTCACCAGCACCCTTGCGCGGCGTCCGTCGCGCATCCACCTGGCGCAGCTGCTGTGTGCTGCCGCCCTGAGTGGCTGTGCACTCACGGCTCCCAGCAGCCCCCAATCCACCACTGCGTCCCCCGCCCTTCCGGCGGAAGCCATCCGGGCACTGGCGCCGGACGGGACGCTGCGGGCCTCGATCAACCTGGGCAACCCGGTGCTCGCCTCGCGCGATGCGGCCACGGGTGCGCTCAAGGGCGTATCGGTCGACCTGGCGCACGAACTCGGTCGGCAGCTCGGCGTGCCGGTGGAGCTCAAGGCCGTGGATGCGGCCGGCAAATCGGTGGAGGTGGTGCGTGCGGGCGCGGCCGACGTCGGCTTCTTCGCCATCGACCCGGTGCGCGGCGAAGGTGTGTCGTTCACCGCGGCCTATGTGGTGATCGAGGGCGCCTACCTGGTGCGCGCCGATTCGCCGCTGGCGGCCAACGCCCAGGTCGACCGGCCGGGCACCACGGTGGTGGTCGGCAAGGGCAGTGCCTACGACCTGTTCCTCACCCGCGAGATCAAGCAGGCCACACTGGTGCGGGCTCCGACCTCGCCCCAGGTGGTCGACGAATTCATCTCGCGCAAGCTCGACGTTGCGGCCGGTGTGCGCCAGCAGCTGGAGGCCGATGCGCAGCGCGTGCCCGGCGTGCGGCTGCTGCCCGGCCGCTTCATGGTGATCGAGCAGGCCATGGGTGTGCCGGCCAGCCGCCCGCCTCTGGCCCGCGCCACGCTGCACGCCTTCGTCGAGCGCATGAAATCCAGCGGCTTCGTCGCCGCCGCGCTCAAGCGCCATGGCATCGAGGGTGCGGCCGTCGCCGACCCGGCGCCGCAGCGCTGACCCTTTCCCATCCCCACTTTCAAGGAGATCCCATGCGCCTGACATGTTATGCCGCCGCCCTCTTGCTGGCCACCACCCTGTCGGCCCAGGCCCAGACCGTGAAGGTGACGCCGCTGGGCGGCATCGATGGTGAGCTGTGCCCGCAGGACCGGGCCCTGGTCTTCGAGGACCCCAACGGCACACGCGTGCTGTACGACCCGGGCCGCACGGTAGCCGGTGCCAATGACCCGCGCCTGGGCAAGATCGACATCATCCTGGTGAGCCACATGCACGGCGACCACATCGGCAATGCGCACAACAAGGCACCCAATTCCGGGACCTGTGCCAGCCCCGACATGTCGGTCTCGGCCCTGCCCAACTCCAGCGCGGTGAACATCGCGCTGGCCAAGAAGTCCAAGATTGTGACCGGCAGCGAGATGCCGCCCTTCTTCGCGGCCAAGCTCAAGGCCAATGGCGGCGACCCGGCCAACTCGATGCTGGCTCGCTTCGGCGGCAGTGTCACGGTGGGGGGCGTGCGCATCGCCACGGTGACGGCAATGCACAGCAACGGCGTGGACCCGGACTACATCGGCGGCCAGTTGGGCGATGCGATGAAGGCGGCGGGCATTGCCGGTGACGTCGGCCTTGCAACCGGCTATGTGCTGACCTTCAGCAACGGGCTGGTGGCCTACCTGTCGGGCGACACGGGCATCACCGCCGATCAGGAGCGCGTGGTGCGCGATTACTACAAAGCGAAGCTGGCGGTGATGAACATCGGCGACGGCTTCAGCACCGGCCCTGCCGAGGCCGCCTACGTGATCAATGAGCTGGTCAAGCCAGCGTCCGTGATCGCCTCCCACGTCAACGAGGTCGGCACGGTGGATGGCATGGTGCGGCCGGGCAGCAAGACCGAGGCCTTCATCAAGGCCTCGCGCGTCCCGGTCATCGTGCCGCTGTCTGGCCGAACCATGGAGTTCACGGCGGCCGGCAACTGCGCGACGGGCTGCGGCAAGACGAGTAACTGAACCGAAACGAAAAAACCCTTGCAGACCGCAATCTGCAAGGGTTTCGAATTGGTGGGAGATGCAAGTTTCGAACTTGCGACCCCTGCAGTGTGAATGCAGTGCTCTACCCCTGAGCTAATCTCCCGCAGCGCCATCCTTCGTGCTAAGGATTTTGCCGTGGCCTGTCTGCGAGCGTGGGTGGTGGGAGATGCAAGTTTCGAACTTGCGACCCCTGCAGTGTGAATGCAGTGCTCTACCCCTGAGCTAATCTCCCTTTGTCGCTGCGACAAGCCTTCGATTATAGCCCAACTTTTCAGGCCGTCTGGAATTTTCGCCAGATTGTCTTGCCGCTGCTGGCCTTGTCGATCTGCGTTAGCACCTCGGCGTGCGATACCACCTCCTGCTCGCTGGCGGGCAGCACGGGCAGCACCAGGGCGCTCAAGTCGATGGCAGCCACGCTGATGCCGCCAGCACTGTCGTCCGTGTCGTCGATGACCAGCAGCGCATCCTGCCCGCGCGTCATGTTGATATACACGTCGGCCAGCAGCTCGGCATCGAGCAAGGCGCCGTGCAGCGTGCGGCCCGAGTTGTCCACCTCCAGCCGGTCGCACAGCGCGTCCAGCGAGTTGCGCTTGCCGGGGAACATCTCCTTGGCCATGGCCAGGGTGTCTGTCACGCTGCCGACATAGGTCTTGAGCGGCGGGCGGCCCGTGAGCTCAAGCTCCTTGTTCAAAAAGCCCACGTCGAAGGCCGCGTTGTGGATGATGACCTCGGCGTCCTTCAGGTACTCGAGGATGTCGGGCGCCAGCTCGGCGAACTTGGGCTTGTCGCGCAGGAACTCGTTGCTGATGCCGTGGACCTTGAGCGCGTCCTCGTGGCTTTCGCGCCCCGGGTTGAAGTAGAAATGCAGGTTGTTGCCGGTGAGCTTGCGGTTGAACAGCTCCACGCAACCGAGTTCGATGATGCGGTCGCCACCTTCGGCCGAGAGGCCGGTGGTTTCGGTATCGAGAACGATCTGCCGTGTCATGTCAGTGATTCTCTTTAGCGTGGTTGATCGTGTACTTGGGGATTTCCACGGTCACATCGGTTTGCGCCAGGATGGCCTGGCAGGACAGGCGCGATTGGGGTTCCAGGCCCCAGGCGCGGTCCAGCAGGTCTTCCTCTTCTTCTTCGGCATCGTTGAGCGAGGACAGGCCCTGGCGCACGATGACGTGGCAGGTGGTGCAGGCGCAGCTCATGTCGCAGGCGTGCTCGATGTCGATGTGGTTGTCCAGCATGGCCTCGCAGATCGAGGTGCCGGCGGGCGCCGTGATTTCGGCGCCGGCAGGACAGTATTCCGGGTGGGGCAGGATTCGGATGACGGGCATGGCGGGCGTCTTGTTCTTGTAAGGGATAGAAAGGGGCGGTCAGAAGGACTGCACGTTGCGGCCGGCCAGCGCCTGCTGGATGCCGCGGTTCATGCGCTGCGCGGCAAAGGCTTCCGTGCCCTTGGCCAGGGCCTCGGTGGCGGCTTCGATCACGGCGGCATCCTCCGATTCGCGCTGCTGGCGCAGGGCCTGCATCAGGGCGTCGATACCGGTGCGCTCTGCTGCCGAGAGCACGTCGCCGTCGGCGTCGAGTGCGCTCTGGGTGGCCAGCAGCATGCGGTCGGCGTCCACGCGGGCCTCGACCACCGCGCGGGCGCGCATGTCCTGCGCGGCGGTGGCAAAGCCATCCTGCAACATGCGGGCGATCTCGTCGTCCGAGAGGCCGTAGGAGGGCTTCACGTCGATGCGTGCTTCCACCCCGCTGCCCTGCTCCTTGGCGCTCACGCTCAAGAGGCCGTCGGCATCGACGGTGAAGGTCACGCGGATGCGCGCCGCGCCGGCCGCCATGGGCGGAATGCCGCGCAACTCGAAGCGCGCGAGGCTCCGGCAGTCCTGCACCAGGTCACGCTCGCCTTGCAGCACGTGGATGGCCAGGGCGGTCTGGCCGTCCTTGTAGGTGGTGAAGTCCTGCGCCTTGGCGGTGGGAATGGTCTCGTTGCGCGCCACGATGCGCTCCACCAGGCCACCCATGGTCTCGATGCCCAGCGACAGCGGGATCACATCCAGCAGCAGCAGGTCGCCCGCCGTGTTGTTGCCGGCCAGCTGGTTGGCCTGGATCGAGGCGCCCAGGGCCACCACCTCGTCGGGGTTGAGGTTGGTCAGCGGTGTGGTGCCGAAGAAGTCGGCCACGGCCTGCTGCACCTGCGGCATGCGGGTGGAGCCACCGACCATGACCACGCCCTGCACTTCCTCGCGGGTGAGGTGTGCATCGCGCAGCGCACGGCGCACTGCCACCATGGAGCGCGCCGTGAGCGGCGCCGTGGCGGCCTCGAAGTCCGCGCGCGCCACTGCGTGCTGCACGCCCTCGCCTGCCAGCTGTGCGGTGAAGGTGGCGCTGTCGGCGGCGCTCAGCGCCTCCTTGCAGGCCCGGGCCGCCATGCGGGCCGCGACCTTGTCGCAGGGCGACTCGACCGTGCGGCCCAACTGCTGCAGCACCCAATCCGCCAGGGCGGCATCGTAGTCGTCGCCGCCCAGGGCCGAATCGCCGCCCGTGGCGATGACCTCGAACACCCCCTGCGTGAGGCGCAGGATGGAGATATCGAAGGTGCCGCCACCGAGGTCGTACACGGCGTAGACGCCCTCGCTGCCATTGTCCAGCCCGTAGGCGATGGCTGCGGCCGTGGGCTCGTTGATCAGGCGCAGCAGGTGGATGCCGGCCAGTTGGGCCGCGTCCTTGGTGGCCTGGCGCTGGGCGTCGTCGAAGTACGCGGGCACGGTGATCACCGCGCCGTACAGGTCGTCGTTGAAGGTGTCTTCGGCGCGGTAGCGCAGCGTGGCCAGGATCTCGGCGCTCACCTCCACGGGCGACTTCACGCCGCCCACGGTGGCCAGACTCACCATGCCCAGGGCGCTGTCGGCCGGGGGCACGAAGTCGTAGGGCAGCTTGCCGGCATCGGCCACGTCTGCCAGGCCCCGGCCCATGAAACGCTTGACCGAGGCAATGGTGTTGCGCGGGTCCTCCACCTGCGCGGCCACGGCGTCGTGCCCGATCTGGCGGCCGCCCTCCTCCAGGTAGCGCACCACCGAGGGCAGCAGCACCCGGCCCTGGTCGTCGGGCAGGCATTCGGCCACGCCGTTGCGCACGGCCGCCACCAGGGAATGCGTGGTCCCGAGGTCGATGCCCACGGCAAAGCGCCGCTGGTGCGGGTCGGGGGACTGGCCGGGTTCGGATATCTGCAAAAGCGCCATGGAGTGATTCTTGTCGTCGTGTTCTGCGTTGTCTGCGAGCACGCCGGGCGGCCCGCAGGAAAGGGGGCAAGCCCCGCTAACCTCTATTGTCCCAGTTGATCCCGGCGGCGTTCGATGTCGTCGGCAAATCGCGCAATGAACATGAGGGCTCTGACCTCGCGCGCCGCGCCTGCGGCATCGCCCTCGTCGTCCAGCAACTGGCCGCAGCGGGCCAGCGCTGCGCGCCGCGCCTGCTGCACCTCGTCGTCCAGCGCCTCCAGAGCGGCCTCGTCCTCTGCGTCTTCGAGCGCTTCGCGCCATTCCATCTGCTGCATCAGAAAGGCCGCCGGCATGGCCGTGTTGTCCTCGGCGCGGATCGGCGCATCGCGCAGCTCACACAGGTAGGCGGCACGGCGCAGCGGGTCTTTGAGGCGCTGGTAGGCCTCGTTGATGCGCACCGACCACTGCATGGCCACGCGCTGGGCCGCAGCACCCTGGGCGGCGAACTTGTCGGGGTGGGCTTCGCGCTGCAGCTCCTTCCAGCGCGCATCAATGGCGCTGCGCTCCTGCGCAAAGCGCTGCGCCAGGCCGAACAGCTCGAAATCGTCGGATTGCAGGTTCATGGAGGGGAAAGGGTCAAGAAAAAACCGCCAGCACGGGGGTGCGATGGCGGTTTGGCTGGGCGCTCAACACAGGCACAGGGGCCCGCAAATGATCAGACGCGGAAGCTCTCACCGCAACCGCAGCGGTCGCGCTCGTTGGGGTTGTTGAACTTGAAGCCTTCGTTCAGGCCCTCGCGCACGAAGTCGAGTTCGGTGCCGTCGATGTAGGCCAGGCTCTTGGGGTCGATCAGCAACTTCACGCCGTGGTTTTCGAACACCACGTCTTCAGGCGCGCTGTCGTCCACGTACTCGAGCTGGTAGGCCAGGCCCGAGCAGCCCGTGGTCTTGACGCCCAGGCGCACGCCCAGCCCCTTGCCCCGGCGGGACAGGTAGCGGGTCACGTGCCGCGCAGCGGCTTCGGTCAGCGTGATGGCCATGGTCGATCAGGCAGCCACTGCGGCAGCGTGCTTGGTCTTGTAGTCGAGCACTGCGGCCTTGATGGCGTCTTCCGCGAGGATGGAGCAGTGGATCTTGACGGGCGGCAGGGCCAGCTCTTCGGCGATCACGCTGTTCTTCAATGCAGCCGCTTCGTCCAGCGTCTTGCCCTTGACCCATTCGGTCACGAGCGAGGACGAGGCGATGGCCGAGCCGCAGCCATAGGTCTTGAAGCGTGCGTCTTCGATCACGCCGGTTTCGGGGTTCACCTTGATCTGCAGCTTCATCACGTCGCCGCAGGCGGGCGCGCCCACCATGCCGGTGCCCACCGAATCGTCACCCTTGTCGAACGAGCCCACGTTGCGGGGGTTCTCGTAATGGTCAACCACTTTGTCTGAATAAGCCATGATGTGTACCTCTTCAATTCTTCAAAATGCAATTCGGTCAGTGCGCAGCCCACTGGATGGTGCTGATGTCGATGCCGTCCTGGTACATCTCCCACAGCGGGCTCAGCTCGCGCAGGCGGGCGACGTTCTCGCGGATGGTGCCAATGGCGTAGTCGATCTCTTCCTCGGTCGTGAAACGGCCGATGGTCATGCGCAGGCTGCTGTGGGCCAGCTCGTCGCTGCGGCCCAGGGCTCGCAGCACGTAGCTGGGCTCCAGGCTGGCAGAGGTGCAGGCAGAGCCCGACGACACGGCCAGGCCCTTGATGCCCATGATGAGCGATTCGCCTTCGACGAAGTTGAAGCTCATGTTCAGGTTCTGTGGCACGCGGCGTTCCATGCTGCCGTTGATGAACACCTGTTCGATGTCCTTCAGGCCATTGAGCAGGCGCTGCTGCAGAGCAAGCGCCTTGGCATTGGACTCGGCCATTTCTTCCTTGGCGATGCGGAAGGCCTCGCCCATGCCCACGATCTGGTGCGTGGGCAAGGTGCCCGAACGCATGCCGCGCTCATGGCCGCCACCGTGCATCTGCGCTTCCAGGCGCACGCGGGGCTTGCGGCGCACGTACAGGGCGCCCACGCCCTTGGGGCCGTAGGTCTTGTGCGCGGTCATGCTCATCAGGTCGATGGGCAGGGTATTCATGTCGATCTCGACGCGGCCGGTGGCCTGCGCGGCATCCACATGCAGCAGCACGCCCTTTTCACGGCACAGTGCGCCGATGGCCGGGATGTCCTGGATCACGCCGATCTCGTTGTTCACGAACAGGATGCTCACGAGCACCGTGTCGGGGCGGATGGCGGCCTTCAGGGCCTCCAGGTCCACCAGGCCGTCTTCCTTGACGTCGAGGTAGGTGGCTTCAAAGCCCTGGCGTTCGAGCTCGCGCACGGTGTCCAGCACGGCCTTGTGCTCGGTCTTGAGCGTGATCAGGTGCTTGCCCTTGCCCTTATAGAACTGGGCCGCGCCCTTCAGGGCCAGGTTGATCGATTCCGTGGCGCCGCTGGTCCAGACGATCTCGCGCGGGTCGGCGTTGATCAACTCGGCCACCTGCACACGCGCCTTTTCCACGGCCTCTTCCGCTTCCCAGCCCCAGGCATGGCTGCGCGATGCCGGGTTGCCGAAGTGCTCGCGCAACCAGGGGATCATGGCGTCCACCACGCGGGGGTCCACCGGCGTGGTCGCGCCGTAGTCGAGATAGATGGGAAAGTGTGGAGTCATGGCGTGGCTGGCTCAGGAAGGTTGCTGGCTTGCAAACAACAAGGGGCAGTACAGTAAAAAACGTTCAGGGCGGTGCCGACCCCAGGGCCGGCATGATCGACCTGGAGGTCAGGACTTGGCGAACACGTTGCCGAGTGCGAACACCGAATTCGGTGCATTCACACGGATCGGCTTGACCACCGGGGTGGTCGAGATGGCGCGGCGCACGATCGGCTTGTCTTCGATCTGCACACCCTTGGCCAGTTGCTCTTCCACCAGCTTTTGCAGCGTGACGGAGTCGAGGAACTCGACCATGCGCTGGTTCAGCGAGGCCCACAGCTCGTGCGTCATGCAACGGCCGGCTTCGCCCAGGCAGTTTTCCTTGCCGCCGCACTGGGTGGCGTCAATGGGTTCGTCCACGGATACGATGATGTCGGCCACCGTGATGTCGCCCGCCTTGCGGGCCAGGGTGTAGCCGCCGCCGGGGCCACGGGTGGATTCCACCAGTTCATGGCGGCGCAACTTGCCGAACAGCTGTTCCAGGTAGGACAGCGAAATCTGCTGGCGCTGGCTGATGGCAGCCAGGGTGACGGGTCCGTTGTTCTGGCGCAGGGCCAGGTCAATCATGGCGGTGACCGCAAAACGGCCTTTGGTAGTGAGACGCATCGCAAGCTCCTTGTGCTAAGGCTTGTTCGTTGTAGAAACTGCCGACTGCTGACTGTTGGCCAGCAACGACACCGTCTCCGCCCCTTACTCCGCACCGTTGTCCGCTGCGGAGCCCTTCATCGCTGGGCTTTGTTCTTGAGTAGTTTGTAGGAGTATAGCACAAATCCCTATCGAATCAGTCGGGATAAGAAACCAGCGGGTCACTATTTCCCCATACGCGTTTTTACGGACCGCCCAATTCGCCAGGAATGCACTTCCCCGTCTTCATGTCGGGGTGCAAACTCGCTTTCACAAGGCCACGGAATCATTGCCATGCGCACCGAAGGCCTGGTCCTTGAGGCGCGTGAGCTGGTCCCGCACACGGGCCGCCTGCTCGAACTCGAGGTTGCGCGCATGGTCGAGCATGGCCTTCTCCAGCCGCTTGATCTCGCGCGCCACATCCTTCTCGGACATGTCCTCCACCTTGGCGCGCTGCATCGTTTCCTGCTCCAGGCGCTCGGCATCCTTGCCCGCTTTCTCGCTATAGACGCCGTCAATCAGGTCTCTTACCCTCTTGACAATGCTGCGCGGCGTGATTCCGTGGGCCTCATTGTGTGCGATCTGTTTGATGCGCCGGCGTTCCGTCTCTCCCATGGCTTTTTTCATGGAGTCGGTGATGCGGTCGGCATACAGGATGGCGTGGCCATTCAGGTTGCGCGCCGCACGGCCTATGGTCTGGATCAGGCTGCGCTCGGCCCGCAGGAAGCCCTCCTTGTCGGCGTCCAGAATGGCCACCAGCGACACCTCGGGGATATCGAGCCCTTCGCGCAGCAGGTTGATGCCCACCAGCACATCGAAGGCGCCCAGGCGCAGGTCGCGGATGATCTCCACGCGCTCCACCGTGTCCACGTCGCTGTGCAGGTAGCGCACCTTGACGCCGTTGTCCGTGAGGTAGTCAGTGAGCTGCTCGGCCATGCGCTTGGTCAGCGTGGTGATGAGCACGCGCTCGCGCTTCTCGGCGCGGATGCGGATCTCCTGCAGCACATCATCCACCTGGTGGGTGGCGGGGCGCACCTCCACAATAGGGTCCACCAGGCCCGTGGGGCGCACCACCTGGTCCACCACCTGGCCGGCATGGGTTTTTTCGTAGTCGGCCGGCGTGGCCGAGACGAACACCACCTGGCGCATGCGCTGCTCGAACTCCTCGAACTTCAGCGGCCGGTTGTCCAGCGCCGACGGCAGGCGAAAGCCATACTCGACCAGCGTGGTCTTGCGCGAGCGGTCGCCGCTGTACATGGCGTTGAGCTGGCCGATCATCTGGTGGCTCTCGTCCAGGAACATCAGCGCGTTCTTGGGCATGTAGTCGGTCAGCGTGCTCGGCGGGTCGCCCGGCGCGGCACCCGAAAGGTGGCGCGTGTAGTTCTCGATGCCCTTGCAGTGCCCTACTTCGCTGAGCATCTCCAGATCGAAGCGGGTGCGCTGCTCCAGGCGCTGGGCCTCCACCAGCTTGCCGTCGTCCAGCAACTGTTTCAGGCGCTCGGCCAGCTCGATCTTGATGGTCTCCACAGCCGCCAGCACCTTGTCGCGCGGCGTCACATAGTGGCTGCTGGGGTAGACCGTGAAGCGCGGGATCTTCTGCTTGACGCGGCCGGTGAGCGGGTCGAACAGCTGCAGGCTCTCGATCTCGTCGTCGAACAGCTCGATACGGATGGCCAGCTCCGAGTGCTCGGCCGGGAAGACGTCGATGGTGTCGCCGCGCACGCGGAACTTGCCGCGCGAGAAATCGGCCTCGTTGCGCTGGTACTGCATGCGGATGAGTTGGGCGATCACGTCGCGCTGGCCCAGCTTGTCGCCGGTGCGCAAGGTCATCACCATGCGGTGGTAGCTCTCGGGCTCGCCAATGCCGTAGATGGCCGACACGGTGGCGACGATGACCACGTCGGTGCGCTCCATCAGGCTCTTGGTGCATGACAGGCGCATCTGCTCGATGTGCTCGTTGATCGCGCTGTCCTTCTCGATGAACAGGTCGCGCTGGGGCACATAGGCCTCGGGCTGGTAGTAGTCGTAATAGCTCACGAAGTACTCCACGGCGTTCTTCGGAAAGAACTCGCGGAACTCGCTGTACAGCTGCGCCGCCAGGGTCTTGTTGGGCGCGAACACGATGGCCGGACGACCCATGCGGGCGATCACGTTGGCCATGGTGAAGGTCTTGCCCGAGCCGGTCACCCCGAGCAGGGTCTGGAAGGCTTCGCCGTCGTTCAGCCCCTCGACGAGCTTTTGGATGGCCTCGGGCTGGTCGCCCGCAGGAGGGTACGGTTGGAACAGCTCGAACGGCGAATCGGGGAAGCGCACGAACTCGCCGTCTTGCTGATCCGGTATGACTTCTGATATTTCCAGCATGGGGTAGGTCAACGGTTGGTGGGGGCTAGCCGTTAAAATCGGCGGAACCTGGCACGTTACACCACGCCCGGATTCTTCGCTACTGACAACCTTTCAAGGATTTTCATGTCTCTGTTCACCGCCGTCGAAATGGCACCCCGCGACCCCATCCTGGGCCTCAACGAGCAATTTGCTGCCGACACCAACCCCAACAAGGTCAATCTGGGTGTGGGCGTGTATTTCGACGACAACGGCAAGCTGCCCCTGCTGCAATGCGTGCAGGCCGCTGAAAAGACCATGATGTCGACCCCCACGGCCCGCGGCTACCTGCCCATCGACGGCATCGTGGCCTACGACAATGCCGTCAAGGGCCTGGTCTTCGGCGCCGACAGCGAGCCCGTGACCTCCGGCCGCGTGGCCACCGTGCAGGCCATCGGCGGCACCGGCGGCCTGAAGATCGGCGCTGACTTCCTCAAGAAGGTGAGCCCGAACGCCAAGGTGCTGATCTCCGACCCGAGCTGGGAAAACCACCGCGCGCTGTTCACCAACGCGGGCTTCGAAGTCGACAGCTACGCCTACTACGACGCCGAAAAGCGCGGCGTGAACTTCGAAGGCTTCCTGGCCAGCCTGAACGCGGCCGTGGCCGGCACCATCGTCGTGCTGCACGCCTGCTGCCACAACCCCACCGGCTACGACATCACCGCCGACCAATGGGACCAGGTGATCGCCGCCGTCAAGGCGAAGAACCTCACCCCCTTCCTGGACATGGCCTACCAGGGCTTTGGCCATGGCATCGCCGAAGACGGCGCCGTGATCGGCAAGTTCGTGGCCGCCGGCCTGAATTTCTTCGTCTCCACCTCGTTCAGCAAGAGCTTCAGCCTGTACGGCGAGCGCGTGGGCGGCCTGTCGGTGCTGTGCGCCAACAAGGAAGAAGCCAGCCGCGTGCTGAGCCAGCTCAAGATCGTGATCCGCACGAACTACTCCAACCCACCCATCCACGGCGGCGCCGTGGTGGCCGCCGTGCTGGGCAACCCCGAGCTGCGCGCCCTGTGGGAGAAGGAACTGGCCGAAATGCGCGTGCGCATCAAGGCCATGCGCCAGAAGCTGGTCGACGGCCTGAAGGCCGCCGGCGTGAAGCAGGACATGTCCTTCATCACCACCCAGATCGGCATGTTCAGCTACTCCGGCCTCTCCAAGGACCAGATGGTGCGCCTGCGCACCGAGTTCGGCGTGTACGGCACCGACACCGGCCGCATGTGCGTCGCCGCCCTGAACAGCAAGAACATCGACTACGTCTGCCAATCCATCGCAAAGGTTGTCTGAGTTGAATGATGAAGCGGCGCTGCGGCGCCGCTTCGTGAGCCAGGCGCTCCAGAACCCGCACAACGCGGCCATTCTGGGGCGTTTGCCGCTGCTGGGCCTGCCCGATGCCTGGCTGGTCGCGGGCTGCCTGTTCCAGACGGTGTGGAACCTGCACGCTGGCCACACGCCCGAGGCGCGCATCAAGGACTACGACCTGTTCTACTTCGACGCGGGCGACCTGTCGGCCGCCGCCGAAGAGGCCGTGCAGGCGCGTGCTGCAGCCCTGTTCGCCGACCTGCCCATCACCGTGGAAGCCAAGAACCAGGCGCGCGTGCACCTGTGGTACGAGGGCTGGTTCGGCTACCCCTACACCGCCCTCACCTCGGCGCGCGAGGGCATTGGCCGCTTTCTGGTGCCCTGCACCTGCGTGGGATTGCAACCGACGCCTTCAGGCCCGGTACTGCATGCGCCTTACGGACTCGATGAGCTGTACGCGGGCATCCTGCGGCCCAACCCTGCCTGCCTGCACCTGCCACTGTTCGACGCCAAGGCCGCGAGCTATCAGCAGCGCTGGCCTTGGTTGCAGATCGTGCGGGAATTCACCCCCACAGCACCGAGCGCATCGATATAGACGCCGACTGGAAGCCGGTGTTGAAGAAACGCGGCATTTCGGTCGATTGCACCGCTCCGGCTGCATACAGCAGCGGCAGGTAGTGCTCGTGGGTGGGGTGCGCCTGCTTCGCCACGGGGCCCAGCTTCAGAAAGTCCGCCAGCGCACCGAGTTGGCCCTTCTTGATCTGGTCCTGCACCACGACATCGAACTCCTGCGCCCAGTCGTAGGCCTCGTTGGCCGCCGTGCCCCGGCGCGTCACGCGCAGGTTGTGTACCACGTTGCCGCTGCCCACGATGAGCACGCCGCGCTCGCGCAGCGCCGCCAGCTGCCGGCCGAGCGCATAGTGTTCGGCCGGGGCACGGCTGTAGTCCATGCTCAGCTGCAGCAAGGGGATCTGCGCCTTGGGGAACATGGGCTTGAGCACCGACCAGGTGCCATGGTCCAGGCCCCAGTCGCCCTCGTCCACCCCCAGCGCCGCGCCGGTGGCCGGTGATTTCAGCTCTCGGGCCAGGCTGCGCGCCACGGCCGGTGCGCCCGGCGCGGGGTACTGCTGGTCGAACAGCGCCTGCGGAAAGCCGCCGAAGTCGTGGATGGTCTTGGGGCTGGCCATGCCCGTGAGCTGCCAGCCACCCTGCGTAAGCCAGTGGGCGGAGATGCACAGGATGAGCTGGGGTTGCACCGCGCGCGCCATCAGCTCCGTGCCCAGCGCCTCCCAGGCACGGCGCCAGGCGTTGTCCTCGATGGCGTTCATCGGGCTGCCATGGCCCACGAACAGCACCGGCATGCGCGGCGACGGCTTGAGGGATTGCAACGCGGGCAAGGCGGCGGCACTGCTGAGCGAGGTCACGGTAACTCCCGGAAAAGCAGCCAACCCTGCGAGGGCGGCCAAAGAGGTTCGGCGGTGCATGAATGGGAGAAGGTAACAAATTTTGTATAACGCAGGGAGTGAGCGCTCGGCCTGGCCAAAGTTCCGGCCATCGGGTGCCTGCGCATCGCCGCCCTTCCATTCCCATAAAGAGACATGACCACCACCACCCTGCCCCAGCCCCTGCGCAACACCCGCGTCCTGAGCCTTGCCCTGAACCTGCCCGGCCCCGCCGCGCTGATGCGCTGCGCACGCATGGGGGCCGAATGCACCAAGCTCGAACCGCCACCGGTGGCCGGCTACCCAAGCGCCGACCCGATGGGCATCTACAGCCCGGCGGCCTATGCCACGCTGCACCAGGGCGTGCGGGTGCTGCACGCGCACCTCAAGACCGCCGAGGGCCAGGCCACGCTGCACGAGGAACTGGCGCGCACCGACGTGCTGATCACCTCGTTTCGCCCCTCGGCCCTGGCCAAGCTGGGCCTGGGCTGGGAGGCGCTGCAGGCCAAATACCCGCGCCTGTCACTGGTGCGCATCGTCGGCACCGCCGCCGAGCGGGCCGAGGAGCCCGGCCACGACCTCACCTACCTGGCCGATGCCGGCCTGGTCACCGGCACCGAGATGCCGCCCACCCTGTACGCCGACATGGGCGGATCGCTGATGGCCAGCGAGGCCGTGCTGCAGGCCCTGCTGGAGCGCGCCCACACCGGCGCCGGCGTGTGCATCGAAGTCGCGCTGGCCGACGCCGCCGCGTGGCTGGCCCAGCCGCGCGACTGGGGCCTGACCACGCCCGGCGGCGACGTGGGCGGCAACCACGCCGGCTACCGCATCTACCCCTGCGCCGACGGCCGCGTGGCCGTGGCCGCGCTGGAACCGCACTTTGCCGCCAGCCTGTGCGCAGCCGCCGGCCTGCCCGCCACGGGTGATGCCCAGATGCTGCGTGCCCCCGCCACCCACGAGGCCGTGGCCGGTTTCCTGAGTACGCAGACCCGTGCGCAGCTTGATGCGCTGGCGCAGGCGCAGGACATCCCACTGCACACCTTGGCCTGACGGAGTCATCCAATGCAAAAGCAGGGAACGGTGGCGCGCTGGAACGCCGAGCGCGCCTTTGGCTTCATCCGCAGCCCGGACACCGATGCGGATGTGTTCTTCCACGTGCGCGACTTCCGCGGCGGCGGCGCACCGCGCGAAGGCCAGGCCGTGGTGTACGAAGAGATCCACGTCGGCGGCAAAGGCCCCCGGGCCATGGCGGTGCAGCCCGTGGGCACGCAGGCGGCGGCCGGCACCACGGCACGCGGCAAGGGCACCGCGCCGAAGGCACCGCAGGCACGCCAGCCGAGCAAGGCACCAGCGCCCGCACCCCGCCGTCCGCAGCGTATGCGCACAAACCACGCGGGCAGCGCGGCATCCACCGGGCCTGCGCTGCTCCTGATGGTGCTGTGGGTCGCCCTGCTTGCTTGGGGCGTCTGGAGCGCACGGCTGCCCCTGTGGCTGCTGGGCGCTGCCGCCGCAGTCAATCTGCTGACCTATGTCGTCTACGCCATGGACAAGGGCGCCGCGCAAAGAGGCCAGTGGCGCGTGCCAGAGAAGAACCTGCACCTGCTGGCACTGGCGGGCGGATGGCCCGGCGCCTGGGTGGCGCAGCAGACACTGCGACACAAGTCGAGCAAGGCCGAGTTCCGGGTCGTTTACTGGGCAACGGTGGTGCTGCACTGCGCAGGCCTTGCGGCCTGGGTGATGCGCTGGATCGGCTGAAGGAACAGCCCCAATGTGTGATGACAGGTAAATTGTCCCTGGGACTACACACGGCGACATTGCCAACGGCTCCAATGGAAGAAGTATCCACCCCTCCAAAGGAGACGGCCATGAAGCCAATGATTCTTGACTCCACCATGACCAATATGGGCGGCGTGTTCTATCCCACAGGGCATGTGTTCGCCCTGTTCCCCGACGAGGACTGCGTGCGCCAGGCGGCGACGGCACTCGAAGCTGCCGGCCACAAGGGCGAACTGGCCTATGCCAGCCCCGAGGCCATCATGGCCGACATCGTGCGCACACTGGGCACTGCCGATGCGCCCCTGCCCTCCGTAGGCGCCGAAGGCGACATGGTGCGCCGCATTGCCGACCTGGCAGGCACCGGCCACCACGGCCTGCTGATCCAGATGGACAGCAAGGACGAACCCGATACGGTGGTCGCGGCCATCGCTCCCGAAGGCGCTGCCACGGCCTTCTACTACCGCACCTTCATCATCGAAGACCTGGTCACGCCGCCGGTGCCGGACGAGAAGACCCAGTCTGTGGTGGTAGGGACGCACGCAGCGACGAGCTGATCCCTCCCCCGGCCACCCCACCCCGAACCCGCGCTCCGCAAGGCACGCGGGTTTTTCCACATCTGCGGCCGCAGTGCCTGCAGCCAAGGATTTGGTGCCAAGCCGACCGGTTGCCGATATAGTGGTCTTGCGCGGCCAAGGCTCGCACGCTCGCTCACCCACCGGCTCGGTGGCCTGGGGAGCAGATGTAGCCCACCGCATGGGAGGAACCGGTATGGGATTGTCCAGCCACACAAGCCTGCTCCAGGCGCACCGGGCCGCAGGGCCCTGAAGCGCAACAGCAGCCGCCGTGCATGACCAACGCGCGCGAGCCACCAGGCCAGGGACCGCTGCGTTCGACGCTGCGGATCACCTGGCCTTTCCTGCTGATGGTGCTTTTGCTTGCCGCTTGCGCCTCGGGTAGCCTGTATGTGCTGTCCGCCGTGCGGGCCTTCGTGGCCGGCGAGAGCCTCTGGACCAAGGGGCAAAAGGACGCCATCTACTACCTGGACCGCTACGCCGCTACCGGCTCCCCAGACGCCTACGCGCAGTACCGCAAGGCCGTCGAGGCCCCCCTGGGCGACAAGGCGGCCCGGCTGGCCCTGCTGGAATCACACCCCATCGACCTGAACGCCGCACGCGAGGGATTCGCCCGCGGCGAGAACCACCCCGATGACATCGACAGCCTGATCTGGCTGCTGCGCTGGTTCCACCACTTCGAGATCATGCAGCAGCCGCTGGCCCACTGGCTGGTCGGAGACCAGCACATTGCCAGCCTGCAGCTGCTGGCCGAAGAGATTCGGCAGGGCCATGCCGCAGGGCTGGTGGACGCTGCCACGCGCCGCGGCTGGCAGGCCAGCATCCGTGCCATCAATGCGGGCGCCACGCCGGCCGCCCGCGCTTTCAGTACATCACTGGGAGACAGCTCCCGGCGCATCGTGCAATGGCTGCTCTGGGCCAACATGGGCATGGCCGCCGTGCTGATTCTGCTGACCACCTGGCACACCAGGGCGCTGCTGGCCCAGCGACAGCGTGCGGAGCTGGCACTCGACGCGGAGCGCGAGCAGGCGCATGTCACGCTGGCAGCCATTGGCGATGCCGTAGTGACCACCGATCTGCATGGCAGGGTGCTGTACCTCAATCCCGCCGCCGAGGCCCTGGTGGGCATGGCGGCGCAGGAGGCCACCGGTCGCCCCCTGGCCCAGGTGCTGCAGCTCAATGACGGCACGGGCCCGCTGGGCGCCGACCAGTTGGTGGAGCGGGTGCTGCGCGGCGGACCCACGCACCGCGATGGCTTCACGCCGACCGTGGTGCGGCCCGACCAAAGCCTGGTGCCCATCAAACTGGTGGGCTCGCCCATCCACCACCAGGCCCAGCCTCGCGGGGTGGTGCTGGTGCTGCACGACGTGACGCGCGAACAGCACTATGTGGAGCAGCTGTCCTGGCAGGCCAGCCACGATGCACTCACGGGCCTGGTGAACCGGCGCGAGTTCGAGCGCCGGCTGGAGGCCCTGCTCGCCCAGCCGCGTGCCATGGGGCGCGAAGGCGCCCTGCTCTACGTGGACCTGGACCAGTTCAAGCTCATCAACGACACCTGCGGCCACCAGGCTGGCGACGAGATGCTGCGCGGGGTCTGCCGCATGCTGCAAAGCCACCTGCGCGAGGGCGACACGTTGGCGCGGCTGGGCGGGGACGAGTTCGGCATCCTGCTCAAGGACTGCCCGCCCCGCCCGTCGGCACGCATTGCAGAGCAACTGCGCCAGGCCGGGCACGAACTGCGCGTGCCGTGGGAGGGGCGGCAGTTGAGCACCGGCCTGAGCATCGGCATGGTGCAGCTGATCCCCGCGCTCAGCACCATCCAGGAGGCCATGCGCGTGGCCGACATGGCCTGCTACCGCGCCAAGGAGGGCGGGCGCAACCAGGTCTTCATCTACCAGACGGAAGACATCGAGATGAGCCGCCGTGAAGGCGACATGGACTGGGTGCGGCGCCTGCGCCTGGCGCTGGAGCACGACCGCTTTCGGCTGTATGCGCAGACCATCACGGCCCTACAGGGTGCCAGCACGGGCCTGCACCTGGAGGTGCTGCTGCGCCTTGCCGAAAACCATGAAGAGCTCGTATCTCCAGGCTGCTTCATCCCCGCAGCAGAGCACTACGGCATGATGCCCGCCATCGACCGCTGGGTGGTAAGGCACACGCTCGCCCTGCTGGCGCAGCACCAGGCCACGGGTGGCCCCCAGGTGCACACCTGCGCCATCAACCTCTCGGGTACCAGCCTGGGCGACGAGAGCCTGCTCAAGTACATCCACACCGAAATCGAGCAGTCGGGGGTGGATGCGCACCGGCTGTGCTTCGAGATCACCGAGACCAGCGCCATTTCCCACCTGCCCAGCGCGGTGCGGCTGATGAAGGACCTGCAGCAACTGGGCTGCCGCTTTGCGCTCGATGATTTCGGCGTGGGCATGTCCTCCTTCACCTACCTCAAGCACCTGCCGGTGGACTACCTCAAGATCGACGGCAGCTTCGTGCGCGACCTGCTGGACGACCCGACCAACCGGGCCATGGTGGAGATGATCAACCACATCGGCCATGTCATGGGCAAAGAGACCATCGCCGAGTTTGCCGAGTCGATGGACATCGTCGACGCGCTTCGCGCCATCGGCGTGGACCATGCGCAGGGCTATGCGCTCTCGCGGCCCGTCCCGCTGGCCGACTGCCTGCGCAAGGGTTGAGCCAGAGCCCCGCTACCCAGGGCCACGCCAGGCACCACCAGCAGCACGGCAGCCAGCAAGGCACCCGAGACCGGCTCGCCCAGCAGGCAGGCGCCACCCGCGGCCGTGAGCAGCGGCACCAGCGCCGCCGACAGGGCAGCCCGCGCCGGGCCCAGCCGTGCAATCGCCACGCTGTAGACCACCAGGCCCAGCAGCCCGGCCGCCACGCCCTGCCCCAGCGCCTGCCAGGCCACATCGCTCCAGGGTGCCGAGAGCAGGCGCGGGGCGCCCGCTACCAGCAGCACGGGCAGCAACAGCAGGGCCGAGCCCAGATTCACGACGGCCGCGCCCTGCCATGGCGTGAGGCCGCTGCTGCGGAACGCCAGCGTGTACACCGCCCACAGCAGCGCCGCCAGCAGGAACAACAGGTCGCCGCGCCAGGCACCCTCCACCGTGCGCCAGCCGGCGGCCCCGAAGGCCGCCATGCCCGCCACGATCAGCGCCAAGCCCAGTAGGCGCGAAGGCGCCGGCCGCTCCCCGGACACCAGCCAGCCACCCAGCGCAGTGAACACCGGCAGGCTGCCCGCCACGAAGATGCCCATGTGCGCCGCAGGCGCCCACTGCGCGCCGGCCAGCACCACCAGCCCGAACGGCAGGCCGCCGCACAACACCAGCAGCGCACAGCGCCTGTACGACAGGCCTGCCGGCCACCCGCTGCGCCGCAGCCACAGCGGCGCCAGGACCAGCGCAGGAATGGCATAGCGCAGCACGGCCAGCTCGACAGGCCCCAGCGTGGTGGTGACGCCGTGGCGCGAGGCAAGCTGCCAGCCACTGCCGACGAGCGCGGCAGCCAGAGCCGCCAGCCAGCCGACCCAGGGCGACGGAATCGAGGAACACAAGCGGCGAAACGAGAAGGCGAAGACTGGCATGCCCGCAGTCTGGGCGCAGCACCCCCGCTGCGGATATCAGAATCCTGCGGAGATCATCAGCCCTGCAGTGCCTGCCGGGCCTGCGCCGGCGTCACGCCGACTGCGCGGCGGAACGCAGTGCCCAAGTGGCTCTGGCTGCTGTAGCCCAGATCGTGCGCCAGGGCCGCGAGGTCGCCCTCCCCCTCGTCCAGGCGCTGCAGCGCCGCGGCCAGCCGCAACTGCTCGCGGTAGGTATGCAGGCCCAGGCCGGTGTGGGCGCGGAACAGGCGAGCGAGATGGAAGTAAGAGCAGCAAGCCGCATCGGCCACGTCGTGCAGCGACCAGCCCAGGCCGTCTGCCGCCGCCGTGCGCGTGGCCATGAAGCGCCGTGCGCGCGCCACCGCCGCATGGGCCATGCCGCTGTCGCACAACATCCCTTGCCCAAACACGGGCCCGGTGGCCTGCTCTCGCCCCTGCGCCAGCGCACGCCAATGCAGGCGCAGCTGCCACAGGGCCCGGGGTGGCAGCGTCCATGCAAGTGCACTCTCTGGACTGCCGGCCGATGCGCAGCCCGGCTGCATGCTGACCACCATGTGGCTGCGCGGCGCGGCCTGCCATTCGCGGATCTGGTACGGCAGCCCGGTGGGCAGGGCCACCACGGTCAGCCCGTCAAGCAGCACCTGCCACCCCTGCATGTGGAACTCGGACACGCCACACACCGGGAAGACCCAACGTGGCGTAGCCACCTGGTAGACGGGGTTGCCGGCATGGGCCGCGCCCGCCGGCTTGACCACCCGCTCCACCCGCCACGCAGCGGTGTCGGCGTAGAGGATGCGCTCTTGCGGCATGGGAGGGCCGTGGCTAGCGGCCCTTGCGGCCGGCCGAGGGCTTGGCCGAGCCGGTCACGCGCGGTGGCAGGCCGGTGTGCTGGGTGAGCATGCGGCCCTTTTGCGGCTGCGTGGACTTGAGCGCCACGCCCTGCGACGGCTTGGATGCCACGCCAGGCGTGGCGGCCTTGGCTCCACCCGGGGTGGAGTTCTTGCGCCGTGCGCTCTGGTAGCCCCCATCGGTCAGCGGCTGGAAGGTCGGGATCAGGTGGTGCTTGCCGTTGCCGATCAGGTCGGCGCGGCCCATGGCCTTGAGCGCGTCGCGCAACAGCGGCCAGTTGTTCGGGTCGTGGTAGCGCAAAAAGGCCTTGTGCAGGCGGCGGCGCTTGTCACCGCGCACGATGTCCACACCCTCACTGTCGCGCGTGATCTTGCGCAGCGGGTTCTTGTTGCTGTGGTACATGGCCGTGGCCGTGGCCATCGGACTCGGGTAGAAGGTCTGCACCTGGTCCGCGCGAAACCCGTTCTTCTTGAGCCAGATGGCGAGGTTCATCATGTCCTCGTCGCTGGTGCCCGGGTGCGCAGCGATGAAGTACGGGATCAGGAACTGCTTCTTGCCCGCCTCTTCGCTGAACTTCTCGAACATCTGCTTGAACTTGTCATAGCTGCCGATGCCCGGCTTCATCATCTTGGTGAGCGGGCCCTGCTCGGTGTGCTCGGGCGCGATCTTGAGGTAGCCGCCCACGTGGTGCTGCACCAGCTCCTTGACGTACTCGGGGCTCTTCACGGCCAGGTCGTAGCGCAGGCCCGAGCCGATCAGGATCTTCTTGATGCCCTTGAGCGCACGGCCGCGGCGGTAGATCTTGATCAGCGGGTCGTGGTTGGTGCCCAGGTTGGAGCAGATGCCCGGGTACACGCAGCTGGGCTTGCGGCAGGCGGCCTCGATCTCGGGGCTCTTGCAGCCCAGGCGGTACATGTTGGCCGTGGGGCCACCCAGGTCCGAAATGGTGCCGGTGAAGCCGCTCACCTTGTCGCGGATGTCCTCGATCTCCTGGATGATGGAGTCCTCGGAACGGCTCTGGATGATGCGGCCCTCGTGCTCGGTGATCGAGCAGAAGGTGCAGCCGCCGAAGCAGCCGCGCATGATGTTGACCGAAAAGCGGATCATCTCCCACGCCGGGATCTTGGTCGTGCCTTCGTGGCTGCCGTTCTCGTCGGCGTAGCTCGGGTGCGGGCCGCGCGCGTAGGTCAGGTCGAACACGTAGTCCATCTCGGCCGTGGTCAGCGGGATGGGCGGCGGGTTGATCCACACGTCGCGGGCGGTTACGCCCTCACCGTGCGCCTGTACCAGGGCCCGCGCATTGCCGGGATTGGTCTCCAGATGCAGCACGCGGTTGGCATGGGCATACAGCACCGGGTCGCTCTTGACCTGCTCGAAGCTGGGCAGGCGGATCACGCTGCGGTCGCGCGGCGGCACCTTGAGCTTGGCCTTGAGCGCCGGGTTGGCCACGAACAGCATGGGCCGGATGGCGGGATTGGGCTCGGCCGCAGCGGCTGCGCCGGCCTCGGCATCCAGCGTGCCATCTTCCTTGCTGCAGGTGCTGCCCTGGGCGGCGGCCTGCTCGCTGGTCGTCATGTAGGGGTTGATGTGCGCCTCGACCCGGCCCGGCTCGTCCACGCTGGTGGAGTCGATCTCGAACCAGCCCTTGCCGGTCTCGTCGTCAGGCCGGCGCACGAAGGCCGTGCCGCGCACGTCGGTGATCTGCTCCACGGGCTCGCGCGCGGCCAGGCGGTGCGCCACCTCGACCAGGGCGCGTTCGGCATTGCCGTACAGCAGCAGGTCGCACTTGGCATCGACCACGACCGAGCGGCGCACCTTGTCGCTCCAGTAGTCATAGTGGGCAATGCGGCGCAGGCTGCCTTCGATGCCGCCCAAGATGATGGGCACGTCCTTGTAGGCTTCGCGGCAGCGCTGGCTGTAGACGATGGCCGCACGGTCGGGGCGCTTGCCGCCGATGTCGCCCGGGGTGTAGGCGTCATCGCTGCGGATCTTGCGGTCCGCCGTGTAGCGGTTGATCATGGAATCCATGTTCCCCGCCGTCACGCCCCAGAACAG
The DNA here is from genome assembly GCF_964253575.1 of Acidovorax sp. LjRoot118. Taxonomy (NCBI): domain Bacteria; kingdom Pseudomonadati; phylum Pseudomonadota; class Betaproteobacteria; order Burkholderiales; family Comamonadaceae; genus Acidovorax; species Acidovorax sp. LjRoot118. Next base: position 2,343,057 of record NZ_CAXURB020000001.1, on the reverse strand, counting down.
GTTGGGCTTGCCCAGTGCCTTGAACGGGTCGGCGCTCTGCCAGTCGGGCTGGGCGATGATGCCCACGCGAAAGCCCTGGGCCTCCAGCGTGCGGCCGATCACGGCCATGCCGAAGCTCGGGTGGTCCACATAGGCGTCACCCGTCACCAGGATGATGTCGCAGCTGTCCCAGCCCAGTTGCTCCATCTCGGCGCGGCTCATCGGCAGGAACTTGGCCGTGCCGAAGCGCTTCGCCCAATAGGGGCGATAGCTGGTCAGCGGCTTGGCTGCGCGCGCGAAAAAGGAGACGTCGACAGGGGCGTTCATGTGGGGGGTGCGAGACCTCGAATGGGCGAGGCCGCTATGGATAACCCGCGATTTTACGTTGGCGGGCCCTTTTTGTCGCCTTGCATCGCTTTGTCCTACCCCTCGTCCGGCCATGCATGCAACGGATATACTTGCCAAAGTCAATCAATTGAATGACAGAGGCAATCAACCATGAGAAACAGCCCCCCCGAAGTCCCCGCTGACGCAGTCAAGGCCGTCCGGCGTTTCAACCGTTTCTTCACGCGTCGCATTGGCGTACTCGACCCCTACCTGGGCAGCGAGCTATCGCTGACCGACGTGCGCGTGCTCTATGAACTGGCCCACCGCGACGCCCTGGTGGCCAGCGACCTGGCCCGCGAACTGGGGCTGGACGGCGGCTACCTGAGCCGCATCCTGCGGCGCTTCGAGGGTGCGGGCTGGATCAGCCGCACGCCGAGCGCCAAGGATGCGCGCCAGAGCGAACTCACCCTGACGCCGGCCGGGCACGCCGCCTTTGCCCCGCTCCAGCAGCGCTCGCGCGACGAGGCGGCCGCCCTGCTGTCCCCCCTGCCTGCCCCCCGCCAGGCGGAACTGGTGCAGGCCATGGAGCGCATCGAGGCATTGCTGGAGCCCGCCGCAGCCACCGGGGGCCCTGCAAAGGTGGCCGTGCTGCGCGACCTGGCGCCGGGCGACATTGGCTGGGTGGTGCAGCAGCACGGCGAAATCTACGCCCGCGAATACGGCTGGGACATGCGCTTCGAGGCCCTGGTGGCCGACATCGCGGCGCAGTTCGTGCGCAAGTTTCAGCCCGGGTGGGAAAAATGCTGGATCGCCGAGCTCGACGGCGAGCGCGTGGGCGCCATCTTTTTGGTGCGCAAGTCGGCCACCACGGCCAAGCTGCGCATGCTGATCCTCTCGCCCAAGGCCCGCGGCCTGGGCCTGGGCGCTCGTTTGACGGACGAATGCATCGCCTTTGCGCGTGCCAAGGGTTACAAAAAAATGGTGCTGTGGACCAATAGTTGTCTCATTACCGCACGTTCGATCTATGCCAAACGGGGTTTCACCCTCGACAAGTCGGAGCCGTACGAGGACTTCGGGCAACAATTGGTGGGAGAAACCTGGTCGCTCAAGCTATGACCCGCCCCTCTTCAACACCCACCCTGCGCCTGCTCACCCCGCACGACGACCTGGAGCGGCTGACGGCGCTCATCCACTCGGCCTACGCACCGCATGCCGCCAAGGGCCTGCGCTACTGGGCCACCCACCAGACAGTGGAGGACACGGCCAAGCGCCTGGCCTCGGGCCTGGCACTGGTCATGGAAATCGAAGGGGACTATGCGGCCACGGCCGCGCTGCGAGCGCCGCAGCCGGAGTCGAAGGTGGCGCTGTACCGCGACAGCACTGTCTGGTCCATCACGCAGTTCTGCGTGGCGCCCCGCTTCAAGGGCCACGGCCTGGGGAAGTTGCTGCACGCGGAGCTGGTGCAGAGGGCGCGCAATGCCGGGGCCGCCACCCTGGCACTGGACACCGCCCAACCGGCCCATGCATTGATTGCGATGTACGAATCCTGGGGCTACCGAGTGGTCGGCGAATGCGACTGGAGGCCGCTCACCAACTACACCAGCGTGCTCATGTCACGCCCGGTCGACAGCACGGCCGCATAAGCAGCCGCCGCCCCATGCGCCGATAGTTCTTACCACTCACCCACTTCACGCACGCGCTGGGCCAGGTCGAACTCTTCCTCGTCCTCGAAATCGGTCGCCGCATCGGCCCGCAGGGCGCTGGCGGCAGCGGCAGGAGACTGCACGGCCATGCGTGGCGTGGAAGATGCAGCGAAGCGGCCGAACACGTGGCTGGCCAGGGTGCTGGGGAGGGAGGCGGTCAATGGCAGTGCGAACATGGCGGGTCCTTGGGTACGTTTGCTTGCTTGTTGTTTGCCGAGAATAGTTATCGGCTATGGGGTCAAGTGTAGGAACGCACCGCGTCTGCGCTTGTGACAGAACGCACACTTACAGGCCCGAGCCCGACCAGCGGGCGCGCGGCTGTGACAGGCGTCACATAACTGCCACCTCCAGCGCCGCAGGTGAGGCATTTGCACCACACCCATCTGGGGGATGCCGGTGTACAGACCCTGCCGCCGAGTGGCGTGGGCAACGCACAAAAACGCAATCCGCTGTGCCTTATGCTCTGCGCCCCATGCCACAGACCCTTGCAGCCCCCGCCCACAGTGAGCTCATCATCAAGAAGAGCCGCTTCATCGGCTGCGTGCAGCCTATGGCCGACCGCGCCAGTGCGCAGGCCGCCGTGGACGCGCTGTGGAAGCAACACCCGGGCGCCGCACATGTCTGCTGGGCGCTGCTCGCGGGCGGGCAGTCGGCCGCCGTGGACGATGGCGAGCCCGGCGGCACGGCCGGCCGGCCCATGCTGGACGTGCTGCGCCACCAGGACCTGGAGGGCGTGCAGGCCACCGTGGTGCGCTATTTCGGCGGGGTGAAACTGGGCGCGGGCGGGCTGGTGCGGGCCTACACCGACACCATCGCCCAGGCCTTGCTCACGGCGCCCAAAATCATTTTGCAGCGCATGGCCACGCTGCAGTGCATGGTGCCCTATGCGCTGGAAGGCCTGCTGCGCCGGGAGGTGGAGGCCGCCGGTGCCGAGCTGATCGACGTGCAGCACGGCTCGCTGGTCACCCTGCAGATGCGGTTGCCGCAAGCGCAGGCCGACGCCTTCGTGCTGCGCGTCAATGACCAAGGCCAGGGCCGGGTGGGCTGGACCGATACCGCCGCCTGAACACATTGGGCAACCCGCCTACAAGCCCAGGGTGCCACGCCCTTCAAACTACCGGCTCCAATGCACCTCGGGAGACGCGATCCATGGGCCAGCCGCTCGACACCATCATCATCGGCGCAGGCACGGCCGGCCTGGCCGCCCTGCGCGAGGTGCGCAAGCGCACCGAGCGCTACCTGATCGTCAATGACGGGCCCTGGGGCACCACCTGCGCCCGCGTGGGCTGCATGCCGTCCAAGACCCTGATCGAGGCGGCCAACGCCTTCCACCGGCGCCACGCCTTCGGCGAATTCGGCATCCGGGGCGCAGATGGCCTTACGGCCGACCTCCCCGCCGTGCTGCAGCGCGTGCGGGCGCTGCGCGACGATTTCGTGGCCGGCGCGATGCAGGCCACCGACGACCTGGGCGGCGCCAGCCTCTCGGGCCGCGCCGTGTTGCTGGATGCGCACACGGTGGACGTAGGCGGCGTGCGCTACCACGCCGACAGCATCATCATCGCCACCGGCTCAAGGCCCGTGGTGCCCGAGGAGTGGCTGGCCCTTGGCGACCGCATCCTGACCACCGACACCCTGTTCGAGCAGCAGACCCTGGGCCCGCGCGTGGCGGTAATCGGCATGGGCGCCATCGGCGTGGAGCTGTCGCAGGCCCTGGCGCGCCTGGGCCTGGAGGTAGCGGCCTTCACCAGCGGCCACACGCTGGGCGGCCTGAGCGACCCGACCCTGAATGCCGAACTGGCGGCACTGCTGAAAAAGGAAATGGTGCTGCACACCCATGCCAAGGCCGAGCTGCGCGAGGTGCCCGGTGGCATCGAGGTCAGCAGCGGCGCCAACCGCGTGGTGGTCGACCACGTCATCGCAGCCATGGGCCGCACGCCCAACATCGAGCACCTGGGGCTTGAGACCCTGGGCGAACCGCTGGATGAAAAAGGCATGCCCCACGTTGATCGACAGACCCAGCAGATCGGCAAGCTGCGCGTGTTCCTGGCGGGCGATGCCAACGACGATGCCGCACTGCTGCACGAGGGCGCCGACGAAGGCCATATCGCCGGCATGAATGCCCTGGCGGCCGAGCCCACGCGCTTCGTGCGCCGTGTGCCCTTGGCCATCGTGTTCTGCGACCCCAATGTGGCGGTGGTCGGCGTGCCCTTTTCCCAACTGGATCCGGCACACACCGTGGTGGGCGCCGTGGACTTCGACAGCCAGGGCCGGGCCCGCGCCGCCCTGCGCAACCAGGGGCGCTTGTGCGTGTATGCGGACAAGGGCAGCGCCCGGCTGCTGGGCGCCGAGATGTGCGCCCCCGGCGGCGAGCACCTGGCCCACCTGCTGGCGCTGGCCGTGCAGCAAAAGCTTACGGTGCACCAGTTGCTGGGCATGCCCATCTACCACCCGGTGCTGGAAGAAGGCCTGCGCACGGCCCTGCGCAATGCCGCCCGCCATCTGCCCGACGCCAGTGCATCGGACCTGGCGGCCTGCACGCCCATCGGGGTTGCCGCGCTGGAATGAAGGGGCCGCACGGCGCCCCAGGATGTAACAGTGCGCAACCGCCCTTCATTTCAGGCGCAGAATGCCGATAAGACAGACAAGTTTCGGAGAACCCGCATGGATGTCGCACTCACCAACAGCATCGTCAACACCGCCACGGCCCTGGCCAGCCGCGAGACTTCGGACGCCATCAACATCACCGTGCTGAAGAAGGCGCTGGACATCCAGGCCACTTCGGCCGCCACGCTGCTGCAGGCCCTGCCCCAGCCACCGCTGGCCACCTCGGGCTCGCTGGGCACCCAGGTCAACACCTTTGCCTGACCACTGGACCGGAATCTTCCCTTTTTCTCCAAGGTAAGCCCCTCCCAAGCCGCCCCTAGAGGCGGCATTTTTTTGTGCCTTTGCCTGGCCCTGCGGGTGGCGGCCTCCCTGCCATGGCGGCACAGAAGCCCCTCGTGCGCAACGGCCACCGGCATCGTTACAAGATGTAGGTAGACTGGTGAATGAAGAGTAGCCCTGCCTGTCACTGCAATGCGCATTCCATGTACCGCACGGTGGCAAGGCAGTTGGCGGGAGGTGCCGCACTGGCCACCAACGGCTGTGCGCGATGCAGTGCATTCCATATCCACTTGAAAGGCGAAAAATGGCTGAGGCAGTCAAGATGATCAACAACTCCACCGGAATCACCAAGACGGGATTCCATGGGTTTTCATGGACCACTTTTTTCTTCGGTCCGTTCCCCGCCTTGTTTCGAGCGGACTACCTCACGTTCATCGGATATTTCGCCGTTGCCGTCATCTTCGCCGCCATGACGGCAGGCTTGAGCTGGCTCCCGATGTGCATCATCTGGGCCTTCATCTACAACGGCTTCTACACCAAGAAGCTGCTGGAAAAAGGCTACACCTTCAATGACATGCCAGAACGCGTGAACGCAGCCATTGCAGAGCTAAAGCTGGATTCGTCCAGGTACCAGCCTGATGTGCCCGCAGCGTCCCCCAGCCAGGCAACCAATCGATTCATGGGCGAGATGTCCGTGGACAACGACGCCTACAAGCTGTTCCTGGTCAAGAAATACAACATCGAGAAGAACACCACGCTCGATAAATTCGTCGCCAACGAAAAGCTCTTTGGCACCGTGGAGGATGCCATTGCCTACGTCGATGGCATCGAAAAAGGAATCGCGGCCGAACACAGCCAGCGCGCGGCACAACAACAGAATGAAGCCCGGCAGCAGGAGGAAGCTGCCCGCCAGTCCGCCCTGCTGAGCGAGACGGTCGTCGAAGAGGGCAAACTCGCAGGCACACAGTGGACGTACCGCCTGCACCAGGACGGCTCCGTCGTGGTCAAGGATGAGCACGGTGCTGAAACCCGCTACAAGTCCATGGCAGCCGCCAAGGCGGTCATCACCTGGTGGGAGTGACACCCGGCAGCGGCCCGGGTTGCGCCCGTCAGGCGCCAGCCGCCGCAAACCGCTCGCGGTAGCCCTTGGGTGACACGTTCAGGTGGCGCATGAATGCGCGCCGCATCACCTCTTCCGAATTGAAGCCGCACTGCACCGCAACCGCCTTGTTGCTGTGCCGGTGCGCCTCGATCAGGCGGCAGGCCTTCTCCAGGCGGATGCGCTCGACCGCATGGGCGGGCGTGGTGCCGGTGTGGGTCGTATAGAAGCGCGCAAAGGTGCGCAGGGTCATGCCCATCTGGTCGGCCATGCGCGCCACATTGATGTCAGAGCGCAGGTGCTCGGCAATCCAGGCGTGCAGCCGGGTGATGCGCTGGTCGCCGGCCGTCTGCTCCAGCAGTGCACTGCTGAACTGCGACTGCCCGCCGGGCCGCTTGTAGAACACCACCAGCTTCTTGGCAACGGCCATCACGATGTCGCGGCCCAGGTCGGCCTCGACCATGCCCAGCGCCATGTCGATGCCGGCCGTGACCCCGGCCGAAGTCCACACCCGCCCCTGGCGGAAGTAGATCGCATCGGGCTGCACCGCAATTGCCGGAAAGCGGGACGACAGCTGCTCGCAGGCGGCCCAGTGGGTCACCGCCCCCGCCCCATCGAGCACGCCGGCGTGCGCCAGCACGAAAGCGCCGGTGCACACCGATGCCAGCCGCTCGATGCGCGGTGACGCCTGCTGGATCCACCGCGCCAGGGCTGCCGCCGCAGGCGTGTCTGCCGCTTTGCATGATGGGGTCGCCGGCAGGAACACCCCGGGCCCTCCAGGCACCACCAGGGTCTGCACGGTTCTGGCCAGCCGCTCGGGCAAGGGCCGCGCGAGCACTTCGACCCCGCTGGAGCTGCAGGTCGCGCCACCTTCGAGGCCATAGACAGCGGTCTCGTAGACCGCAGGCCGCCCCGCCAGCCGAAGCTCGTCGTTGGCCGTGGCAAACACCTGCAGCGGCCCGCTCACGTCGAGCAGCTGGAACTGATCGAACACAAGAAACCAGACCTGGTGCGCGGGGTGGGCCATTGGGGGCAAAGCGAGTTGGCAGAAATCGTGGTTGTTGTGTCCTGACGGACAAACAGCCCGATCCTACAGTGGAGCCATCCCTCCCACCCACGAAAGCCAACCCCCATGAACATCGGCATGCTTGTATTTCCGGAAATCACGGCCATCGACTACGTCGCACCCGCCGACCTTCTGGTGCGCATACCCGCCGCACAATTGCACCTGGTGTGGAAGCACACCGACCCGGTCCGCACGGAACTGGGCTGGGAATTCCGCCCCACGGCGTCCTTCGATACCTGTGGCCAGTTGGACATGCTGGTCGTCCCCGGCGGGCCGGGCATCGAGGCGCTGCTGAGCGATGGGGAGACCCTGGCATTCCTCGCACGCCAGGCCCAGGGAGCGCAATGGATCGTGGGCATCTGCACCGGCCCGCTGGTGCTGGGCGCGGCCGGCCTGCTGCAAGGCTACCGGGCCACCTGCCACTGGGGATCGCACGAACTGCTCTCGCTGGTGGGCGCCACGCCGGTCGACAAACGGGTGGTGGTGGACCGCAACCGCATCACCGGTGCCGGCATGACCTCGGGCATCGACTGCGCGCTGCAGGCGATTGCGCTGGCCAGCAGCACCGAAGTGGCCCAGGGCATCCAGCTGTTTGCCGAGTACGACCCAGAGCCGCCCTTTGACACCGGCTCGCCGCACAAGGCGCCGGCCTCCCTGGTGCAGGCCGCGCGGGCCCGGCTGCATCCCATCGTCGAGCGGCGCCGTGCGCTGCTCACGGCCCGACACGCAGCGACCACTGCGGCCTGAATCCCCACCCCGAACGGAGGACACCATGAACCACCCACGCCCCTTCTCCGCCACCCGTCGCTGCCTGCAAGCCGCACTGCTGGCGCTCCCACTGCTGGCCGTCACCACCGGCGCCTCTGCGCAAACCTACAGCGGCCCCATCCGCATGCTCGTCGGCTACCCGCCGGGCGGCCCGGCGGATACCACGGCACGCATCGTGGCCGAAAAGCTCGCCGTGCAACTGGGCCAGCCCGTGCTGGTGGACAACAAGCCCGGCGCGGGCGGGCAGATTGCCGCCCAGGCCCTGAAGGCCGCGCCCGCAGACGGCTCCGTCATCTTCATGAGCAACACCCACACCGTGGCCATGGTGCCGCTGACCATGAAGGCACCGGGCTTTGCGCCCGCCACCGACTTCCGGCCCCTGGGCGCCGTGGCCAACTTCGAGCTGGCGCTGGCCATGCACCCCAAGACAGGGGCTGCGAACCTGGCGGAACTGGGTACCTGGTTCGCCGCCCACCGCAACGAGGCCAGCATCGGCGTGCCCGCCCCGGCCAGCGCACCGGAGTTCATTGCCGGCGAAGTGGCGCGCCAGCTCAAGGCCGACATCGTGCCCGTGGCCTACCGGGGCGCCACCCCCATGGTGACGGACCTGCTGGCCGGGCAGATCGCGGCCGGCGTGTCGGGCATCTCGGATTTTCTGCAGTACCAGAAGGCGAGTCGGCTGCGCATCGTGGCGGTCAGCCGCACAACGCCCTTGCTGCCGGGTGTACCCTCGTTCGCGCAGGCGGGCCTGCCCAGCCTGGACGCAACCAGCGACTTCCTGGGCCTGTACGCCCCTGCCGGGCTGAACGAAGCGACCGTGGCCCGCTACAACACAGCGCTGAACCAGGTGGTGGCCCTGCCCGAGGTAGTGGCCAAGCTGCAGGCCAACGCCATGGCGCCGGCGGCAGGCACGCCCGGCGAGCAAGCACTGCGGCTGGCACAGGTATCCAGGGCGCTGGCAGCGCTGGTCGCGCAAAGCGGGTTCGTACCCCAGTAAGCGGGTCCGGATTCATTGCTTGGCCGGACATGCCCAGGCTGTTACAAAGGAGTGCCCGCACAACCCCAGCACCCACAGCTATTTGCCTCCTGCATGTCCTCCGCACCGCACTCCGCCGACACCCTCTGCTCTCCCCATGACCGCGGCGCGCTGCAGGTGCCCTACCTCAAGCGCTGCTGGTCCAGCTGGATGGCCGCGCGCCAGGGCCAGGCGGGCTCGGGCATGCAGGAAGCACATCGCACCCAGATCGTGCTGGCCGCACTGGGTGTGGGGCTGGAGCAGACCATGCAACACGTGCTGCGCGAAGCACCGGACTTCGCCGACTTCGAAGACTGGATCGTGCGCACTGCGGGTGCACCCGACGCCGCCACCGTGGCACGCATCCAGGCCCTGGTCGACGGTGGCCCGCCGCCCGATGCGCTGCGGGAACTGCACGCCCGGATAGAGGCCATGCCGCCCGTGCTCGACGCGGCCGATCTGGCGCACTGGGACACCCATGGCTACGTGGTCGTGCGGCAGGCCGTGCCCGCAGCCGACAGCGCCGCCGCCGCGCAGGTGGTGTGGGACGCGGTGAACGCCACGCCGGACGACCCGGAGTCCTGGTACCCCCATGCACCGCGCAACATCATGCTGCAGTTGTTCCAGCACCCGGCCTTCGAGAAGAACCGCCGCTCCCTGCGCATCCACAAGGCCTTTGCCCAGCTGTGGGGCACGGCCGACCTGTGGCGCAGCACCGACCGCTGCGGCTTCAACGTGCCCGAGCGCCCGGGCCATGCCTACGGTGCACAAGGGCTGCACTGGGACGTGAGCCTGGCCCAGCCCATCCCGTTCTGCACCCAGGGCATCCTGTACCTCACCGACACACCGCCCGAGCAGGGGGCACTCACCGTGGTGCCCGGCTTTCACCGCACGGTGGGCGACTGGCTGGCCCGCCTGCCACCCGGCGCCGATCCGCGCCGCCAGGACTTCCAGGCCCTGGGTGCCACGCCCGTCGGCGCAGGCGCAGGCGATCTCGTGATCTGGCACCAGGCCCTGCCCCACGGTGCCAGCCCCAACCGGGGAACCCGGCCGCGCCTGGTGCAGTACATCAACATGTTCCCCGCCGAGGTGGCGACCCACGACACCTGGCTTTGACAAGGAGACACCCCGCCATGGACACCACCCCAGCCAATCCAGCCTCCACCTTCGTGGCCACGCACGCCACCAACGCCACCTTCACGCGCGGCCTGCGCTCGTTCTTCGAGTACCGCGACCTGGGCATCAAGGACGCCACCGACGGCCGCGTGGTGGCCCACGTGATCCGCGCTGCGGGCGGTGCCGAATTTTCGAGCCAGCCGCACCTGCACCGCACCACTTTCCAGCTCGTCTACATCCTCAAGGGCTGGATCGAGTTCGAATACGAGGGCCAGGGCGTGGTGCGGCTCGAGGCCGGCTCCTGCGTGTACCAGCCGCCCGGCATACGGCACCGAGAGCTGGGGCACAGCGAGGACGTGGAGATGCTGGAGGTGGTGATGCCGGGCGAGTTCCCCACCGAGCTGGTCGATTCGGTGGGCGCCTGACAACGCCAGGGCGCCAGCGCGCGCCGGTAGACTTCATGCACCAGGAACAAAGCGAGGGAGTGCAATGGGCGTCGGCAGATTTTTTTCGTGGGTCATCGTGGTGATCCTTGCGCTGGTGCCGGTCAACTGGCTCCGGCTGTGGCTGCAGGGGGAGATTCCCCCCAGTGCCACGCTTTTGCAGGCCGTGATCGGCGTGGCCCTTTGCTGGGGTATCGCGGGCGCCCTGGGTTTCTTTCTGGTGGTGAGTGCGCGCGGCATCAGAATCCGCAAAGCCCGCGAACAGCAAGCCCTCGTGCGCTTGCAGGAGCAGCCCCTGACCCCGATGGTTCCGCGCCAGGCCTTGGTGCGGCCCGGAGAAGTCGCCTATGCAGCGGTCGAGGCGGGCCTGCGAGAGGTCCACACCGTGGGCTACGAGACCGAGACAGCGGGAACCAGCCACCCGCAACTGTTTGGCGTGGGCACCAACCACCACAGCAATGCCACCAGCATGGCGGTGAATGAGGCCCTCATCGTCGCTACCGGGGAGCTGGTAGTGACCGACGAGCGCGTCATCTTCGCGGGCGACCACAAGTCCTTTGCCCTGCCGCTCGACGCTCTCGTGAATATCAGCGCGTACACCAACGGCTTCACGCTGAGCGACGGCCGGGCCACCCACACGGTGGTCATTGCAGACCCCTACCAGCACACGGTCTTCCGGATCACGCTCCAGAAGGCACTGCAAGCGGTCGGAATGCGCTGAATTCCGGGCTACCTGGGTACTGCTGCACCCACGCGCCAGACGGCGTTGCCCACGTCATCGGCCACCAGCAAGCCACCGCGCGCATCCACGGCCACCCCCACCGGGCGGCCATAGGCATCGCCATCCGGGCTCACGAAGCCTGCCAGTACGTCGATGGGCAGGCCCGAAGGCTGTCCATCGACAAACGGCACGAACACCACCTTGTAGCCGCTGCGCGGCTTGCGGTTCCACGAGCCATGCTCGCCCACGAAGGCACCGCTGGCCAGCTGTGGCGCCAGGGCCGGCCCTTGCGAAAACGCCATGCCCAGCGGCGCCACATGCGAGCCCAGGGCATAGTCAGGCGACACGGCCTTGGCCACCAGGTCGGGCCGGGGCGGCTGCACGCGCTCATCCACATGCTGGCCGTAGTAGCTGTAGGGCCAACCGTAGAAGGTGCCATCCTTGACCGAGGTGAGGTAGTCGGGCACCAGGTCGCTGCCGATCTCGTCGCGCTCGTTGACCACCGTCCACAGCGCGCCCGTACCGGGCGCCCAGCCCAGGCCGTTGGGGTTGCGCAGGCCGCTGGCGAAGATGCGGTGGGAGCCGCTGGCGCGGTCCACCTCCCAGATGGCGGCACGGCCCTCTTCGGCCTGCATGCCGTTCTCACCCACGTTGCTGTTGGAGCCCACGGTCACGTAGAGCTTGCTGCCGTCGGCGCTGGCGATCAGGTTCTTGGTCCAGTGGTGGTTGATGGGGCCGCCGGGCAGGTCCACCAGCTTGGTGCCCGGGGCGGTGATGCTCGTTTGCCCCGCCTCATAGGGAAAGCGCACAACCGCATCGGCATTGGCCACGTAGAGTTCGTTGCCCACCAGGGCCATGCCGAACGGCGAGTTCAGGTTCTGCAGAAAAACGCTCTGTGTTTCGGCCCTGCCATCGCCATCGGCGTCGCGCAGCAGCGTGATGCGGTTGGCCGAGGGGCGTTTGCCCGAGCCGGCCTTGCCCATCACCGTTTTCATGACCCAGCCCTTGATGGCGCCGAGCACACCACCCGATGGCGCGCCCTCGCCCTTGGGCGGGGCCTGGCTTTCGGCCACCAGCACGTCGCCATTGGGCAGCACCAGCACCCAGCGCGGGTGGTCTAGCCCGGTGGCCAGCGGCGTGACCGACAGGCCCGGCAGGCTGGTGGTGGGCATGGCTCCCTCGGGCCAGCCTGTGGCAGGGGCGATGTGCAGTGTGGGTATCAGCGATTGGTTCGGCGTCGGCAAGGTGGGCGACTTGCCCATGCCCTGCTCGGGCGAGAGGATGGCAGTGTCGCCGCATGCGGCAAGGCTGGCGGCCAGCACCGTGCCTGTGAGCAGCGGCCAGAGGCGCGATGTCAGCGAAAAGGAAAATAGCATGGCGAGGGACCTTTGAGGCGGCCTTTGTGGCTGGAGGTGGGTGCAGTGTGGATGGCCAGGCACGCGCGCCCTGTCAGCCGACTGCGCAAAATGCGCAGCCCCGAGTTACATTTATTTCCACAACCCTACCGCATTGGCCGCCGCAAGAACTTCCATGAGATTCAAGACCGTTGTCCTGCTGGCGATCATTTTGCTCATCGGCTTTTTCGCCGTCGAGAAGCTGCGCGTAGGCCGGGTGGACAAGCGGCTGCAGGGCCAGTCGACCACGCAGCAGGTGTTTGCCGAGGTACCGCAGCAGACCTCCACCAGCGCTGCCCCCTTTGCGCTGAAGGAGTACCAGGTCAAACCACTGGCCCAGTTCGCCATACGCGCCAGGGTGCTGGGGCGCGAGGAATACTCCTTTGGCCGCGAAGCCGATCTGTCCCCCGTGGACCTTGCCTTGGGCTGGCGGCGCATGGCCGAGCCGGCGGTGTACGAGCCCTTGAACATCACCCAGGGCGGGCGCTGGTACCGCTATTCGTGGTCGAGCCAGCCACCGATCCCCCTGCAGGAGATCATCGAGTCATCGGCCAACATGCACATGATCCCGGCCAACGCGGCCGTGGAGCGGGTGCTCAAAAAGGCGCGCACGGGGCAATTCATCCGCATCACCGGCCAGTTGGTGGAGGTAACGCACCCCGGCGGCTGGCGCTGGACCAGCTCACTCACCCGCTCGGATTCGGGCGCCAACTCCTGCGAGCTGATCTTCGTGGAGACGGCGCAAGTGGAGTAGCCACTTCGGTGCGCTGAAAAAGACAAAATTTCACCGACAAGGTGTCCAGATGTGACGCCTGTCGGTTCCGTGGAATTTTTCACGGTTTTTTGGATAACCTTGCACTGGCGACACAAGGCAATGCCGCCGGCGCGACTTTTGGCCCCGTCTCCAGTGCACGAAGAGGAACTCCCCATGGCGAAGATTCTGGTCACCAAGTACGAACACCAGGCCGATGCAACCGTCTGCGAAGTGGCCCATGAAAGCCAGGCCGACCTGTGCTGGTACGAGGCCGCCTACGAGCCCCAGGCGCGCGGGGACACCACCTGGTACTTTGTTGACTACGCAACCCAGGCCAGCTTCAAGATCTTCAAGGTGAAGTTCGAGAGCCAGGCCGACATCAAGGCCTTCCAGGTCAAGACGCCCGAGCAGGCGGGCTGGCGCGATGCGGGTAACAGGTTCAAGGGCAAGATGGGCTGAGCCGCTGCCCGCCAGAAATGAAAAACCCCTGCCTTGCAATGCACGGCAGGGGTTTTTGCCATGGGCGGCATCGCCGCCGCCCTGCAGGCATCAACGCAGCTGGCGCTTGATGGCGTCGTAGCGGGCTTCGTTGCTCACGTTCGCGGCCGAGCCAAACTTGCTGGACATGAACGGCTGTAGTTTCTCCAGGCGGTCCTTGGGGGCCGGATGGGTCGAGAACAGCACTTCATACGCCTGATTGGAGCCTGAACCGGTGGCTGCATACATGTTCAGCACCGTGGGCAGACCAATGGGTGCGTAGCCGGCCCGGGCGGCGTAGAGCACGCCCTGGCGGTCGGCATCGAACTCGTCCGACTGGTCCAGACCCTTGGTGTACAGATTGCGCACCAGGCCCACCATGGCAGAGCTCACCATGGCATTGCCCGAGCGTGCCTGCACCACGCCGCCGGCAGCCTGGGCAAAGCCACCCTTCTTGATGGCGGCCAGGTAGTGGCCGCGCGTCACGTGGGCGATTTCGTGGCCCAGCACGCCGGCCAGTTCCGATTCGGACTTGAGCTGGCGCAACAGGCCGACGGTGACGAACACGAAGCCGCCGGGTGTGGCGTAGGCGTTCACGGCGTCGGAGTCGATCACGCCAAAGCGCCAGGCAAACTGGATGTCCTTGCCGTCCTTGTCCTTGGGCTTTTCAGCCTGCGCGGCCACCCACCAGCCGACCTGGCTCACATAGCGCTGCACAGCTTCGTTGCGCAGCAGCGGGCGGGCACCCAGCAGCACGGACGCGAAGTCATTGCCCATGGCGCGCTGCTCTTCGGCCGAATAGTCCTTGAATGCAGCGGATGCACCCTGGATCACGTCCATGACGCCGCCAGCACGCGAGCCGCCGCCGGAACCGCCACCCAATACGGAGGAGATGGCCCCCAGCCCGCCGGGTGCGCCGCCAGCAGCAGGCATGGTTTCACAACCGGTCAGCAATACGACGGCAGCCAGCACCAGCGCGGCGACCTTCAAGCGTTGGAGTTTCATTTTTCTGCTCCGGTGTAAGCGTCAATCTTCTGCGCCACGACCTTGCCGCTGCGCGCAAACTGCTCGGCCTGGCCCATGTTGATGGCGTACTTCTCAAGCTGTGCCATTTCAGCCGGATTCGGCTGGGCGTTGGCGATCTGTTCCTTGGTGAGTCCCTTGGTGCCGGTGGACGCAGTAGGCGCATTGCTGCGTGGGGAGAACAAGCCTGCCAGGTTGGTACCAGAATTGGACGGAGCAGCGGCTGGCGCGGCAGCTTGCATGGTTTTCACGAAGTTCAAGCGTACCCAGCCTTCCAGTTCACCGAACTTCACCTTGATCCAGCCGACCTGCGCTTCGATCTGTTCGAGCTTGCTGCCCTTGACCAGCCTCGTTACCACCTTGCCATTTGTGGCCGGCATGGCGCGCAGCTCGGTGGGGGTGGTGACTTCCAGCTGTTGGGCGTGCGCACCGAGGCCCAGCCCCAGCAGCAGCGCAATCAGCAGGCCCTTCAAAAAGCCTACGAATGATGTGTTCACTTTCCTTCTCCTCTCTCTATGTCAAAACCGGGGTTGCGGCGGGTGCCGATTCCCCCATTGGCGAGCGGCGCTGCGGCTCAAAAAGCCGCACCGCCTGGTCACGGCCCTTTACTTCGAAATCGCCGCGGTCAATGAAAACAAATGTTTCCCCACATTGTGCCCTTGTCGACTCGGAAACCAAAACCCGGGCTATGCCTTTTGTGCAACCTTCGATGCGGCTGCACAGGTTGACGGCATCGCCGATTGCGGTGTAATCCAGCCGGCGCGATGTGCCCAGAAATCCGACGACGGCCGACCCCGTGTGCACGCCGATACCGATGTCGAATTTGGCGGTGGGGTCTTCGCGTGCCATGTCGTCGGCAAAGCGCTGCAGTGCATCGGCCATGCCCAGTGCCGCCTCCACCGCCAGCACGGCGTGGTTGGGCTGGGCGATGGGCGCCCCCCAGAAGGCCATGATGGCGTCGCCGATGAATTTGTCCAGCGTGCCCTGGTAGCGGAAGATCACCTCCACCTGCATTTCGAAATAACGGTTGAGGATGTTCACGATCTCCTCGGGCTTGCGGTGCTCCGACAGGCTGGTGAAGCCCCGGATGTCCGAGAACAATAGCGTGATCTCGCGGCTGGCGGAAACCTCGGCCTGGGCAACCGTTTCAGACAAATCCTGCACGATGCGTGGATCCACGAAGCGCGAGAACATGGCCTGCACATGGCGCCGTTGCCCCATCTCCAGCCGCGAAGACAGCAGCCCAAAGGCCAGCAACGCCACCGCCCCCAGCACCAGCGTGGACACCGGCATCCAGTACACATGGCTCTGCTGCAACACCAGCAGACTGACCCCAATGGCCGCAGCCACCAGCGCGGCATAGCCCGTGATCACCCAGATGGGTGACATGCGAACAACGAAGGCCACCGCAAGAGTGCAGATCAATACCAGCACCAGGGCCGGATTTGCCCAAACCGGGGCCTCACGCAACCAGTCATTGTTCTGCAGGTTGGCTATTCCAGTTGCCAAAACAAAGGGGCCGGGGGTCGTGGCATCGAACGGCGTGGGAACGAAGTCGAAAATTCCGCTGGCCGTGGCACCGATCACGATGATCTTGCCATGGGCGTCGAAAGGCAGTTTGCCGCCCTCCATCTGGGTCGCCAGATAGGCCTTCGCGTAGGGAATGCGTGTGAACTCCGTGCCGTACCAGTTCAACCGGAAACCCGGCTGCTTGGGTTTGGGCAGTTGCAGTGCATCGGCCACCCGCCCGATCATGTGCGGTATCCACCAACCATCGACCTCGCGGCCCAATTCGGTATGGCGGCCCATGCCATCGCGGTCCTTGATGAAGTTGATGTACCCCGTGCGCCAGGCGTCGGGGGGCAGGGCCAACGGCGCCTCGATGCCGTAGCTGGCCTTCGGGTCGGCATGCTCCAGCGCCCGTATGCCCATCACCGGCGGCGCCATGGACAGTGGCGCCTTCTGCTCCGCCCCATCCATGAGGAGCATGGGAACAAAGGCGCGCTCGAAAGCCAGCGCCTTCGCCAGTTCTGCGTCGTTTTCGGGGCGAAAGCGGTCGGGTTGCGAAAGGAACAGATCAAGCACGATGGCGCGCGGCTGCTGTGCCACCAGCGCATTGATCAGCTCGGCGTGGATCACGCGCGGCCAGACCCACTTGCCCGCGATGTCGAACATCTGCGGGTCCATCAGCGATGGCTGGTCAATGTCGATCAGCACCACGTCGTCCGGCGGCTTGCGGCTGTCCGCATGCCAGCGCAGGAGCGCATCCCCGACACGGTTGTCGAGGGCATCGAGCTTGTGCCACGTGGTCACCTCGAACAGCGCCAGCGCGCAGAGCATGAGGCACAGCACGGCATACAGCGCACGACGGCCAAAGCGCTGGCGCAGCCGGGTGAGCACGGTCGATGAATGGTGGGAAGGGGCAGACGACACAGGCCAGAGTATCCACGCCCGGCTTTGCCTGCGGCAAGCGCATCTACCCTGCGCGTTGTGCGCCCCCTACTCCCCCAAGCCCATCAGCCGCCCGCGCAGACCTGCCGCTGCTCGCCCAGCCCCGTCGCGCCCAGGCGAACCACGTCGCCCGGCTTGAGGAACCAGGGCGCGGGCTTCTGGCCCAGGCCCACGCCGGCGGGCGTGCCGGTGAGCACGATGTCGCCGGGCTCCAGCGTCATGAACTGGCTGATGTACGCAATCACCTGGGGCAGGCCGAAGATGAAGTTGCGCGTGTTGCCGTTCTGCACGCGCTGGCCATTGACTTCGAGCCACAGGTCCAGTGCATGCGGGTCGGCCACCTCGTCGGCGGTCACCAGCCAGGGGCCGATGGGGGCAAAGGTGTCATAGCTTTTGCCCTTGACCCACTGGCCGCCGCGCTCGATCTGGTACGAGCGCTCGGACACATCGTTGGCCAGCACATAGCCCGCCACGTGCTGCAGCGCGGCTGCCTCGTTCACATGGCTGGCGCGGGTGCCGATGACCATGCCCAGCTCCACCTCCCAGTCGGTCTTGAGCGAGCCGGGCGGAATGCGCACCTCGTCGTTCGGCCCGCTCAGCGAGGTGATCGCCTTCATGAACAGCACGGGCTCGGCCGGCGCCTGCATGCCGGCCTCGGCCGCATGGTCGGCGTAGTTCAGGCCCACGCAGACGATCTTGCCCACGCCACCCACGGGGCAGCCCAGGCGGGGCGTGCCCTCCACGGCCGGCAGGCGCGTGGCGTCGATGGCGGCCAGGGCGGCCAGCGTGCGCGGGTTGAGCTGGGCCGGGCCCAGCTCGGGCAGCAGCATGGAGAGGTCGCGCAGCACGCCCTCGCTGTCGAGCAGGCCGGGGCGCTCGGCGCCAGGTTGTCCGTAACGGATGAGTTTCATGTCGGGATTGGTTCAGGATGCGGGAAGGCGCCAGCATACCCATCTGTGGCCGCCAGCAGGTACCGAGCCGTTTAACATCGCAGGGTTGCGCCGCAACGGTGCCCAGAACCTGATCCCGCTCTGCTCCCCATGGCCCCTGCCGTCCCGCCCTCTCCCATCCAGCCCGTACCGGCAGAGCCGCGCCCCGCCCCGCGCAACTGCACCGACCTGTTCTGGTCCTTCACCTGGCTGGCGCTGCAGGGTTTTGGCGGCGTGCTGGCCGTGGTGCAGCGCGAACTGGTGGAACGCAAGCGCTGGATGACGAACGAGGAATTCGTCGAGGAATGGGCCGTGGCGCAGATCATGCCGGGCCCCAATGTGGTCAACCTGTCCATCACCATCGGCGACCGCTACTTCGGCTGGCGCGGCGCGCTGGCCGCGCTGGCCGGCATGCTGCTGTTTCCACTCATGCTGGTGCTGTCGCTGGCCGTGGTGTATGCCCAGTTTGCCAGCCACCCGGCCGTGGCCGGCGCCCTGCGTGGCATGGGCGCGGTGGCGGCCGGGCTGATCGCGGGCACGGGCCTCAAGCTCTCGGCCACACTGCGCACCCACCCGCTTGGGCCGGCGGTGTGCTCCGTGCTCACGGTGCTGACCGTGGTGGCCATGGCCGTGCTGCGCTGGCCGCTGATGTGGACGCTGCCGATCCTGGGCGGCGCGGCCTGCCTGCTCACCTGGCGAAAGCTCGCACCATGACCGGCGCCACCATCAGCCTGGGCTGGGCCGACTGGCTGCAGCTGTTCCTGTACTACATGTCGCTGTCGCTGCTGGCCGTGGGCGGCGCCATCGCCACCGCGCCCGACATGCACCGCTTTCTCGTGGAAAAGCAGACTTGGCTGACCGACCCGCAGTTCAACGCCTCCATCGCCATCGCCCAGGCCGCCCCCGGGCCGAACGTGCTCTTCATCGCCCTGCTGGGCTGGAACGTGGGCCTGAACGCTGGCGGCGCCGGCCCGCTGGGCTGGGCGCTGGGCGCCCTGGGCATGGCCGTGTGCATGGTGGGCGTGATGCTGCCCAGCAGCCTCTTGACCTGGCTGGCCACGCGCTGGGGCCACCGCAACCGCGAGCGGCGCGGGGTGCGCGCCTTCAAGCAGGGCATGGTGCCGGTGGTCATCGGCCTGCTGCTGGCCACCACCTGGGTGCTGGCCCAGGCGCACGGCGGTCTGGCCACCGCCTGGCCGCTGTGGCTGGCCACCGTGGTGACCATGCTGCTGGTGTGGAAGACGCGCCTGCACCTGCTGTGGATGCTGGGTGCCGGCGCGCTGCTCGGTGCCCTGGGTTATATGGGCTGACCGTTGATGTGCGAGCTGGACTTGATGTACAGCGTGATCGGGTTGCCTGCACCATCGTCGCCGGTGATCACCAGGGGCAGGCCGGTGCCCTTGGCCGTCCACCCTGCCGACACGCGCGCGCCATTGGTCCATTCGAACTTGCAGGCCGTATAGGTGCCGGCCGGCACGGTGATGCTTTCCTGGCCTCGGTAGGTAAAGGTCTGCGCTTCGCGGACGGTGCTTGTCTGGGTTGGCAATCCCGGTATTTCCATGGTGGTCTGCCGCACCTCGTTCAAGGTGTAGCTCTCGTTCACGGCCAGCGAAAAATCGCGGATCCGGTTCACCGGGGTGTTCACGATCGTGGTTCGGGTACCTGCCAAGGGCACGTCCATGAGCACGATGCTTCCGTAGCGCAGCAGTACGGGCCCCTGCGGCGTGTTCTCCACGCTTTCGTACTCCCGCACGCGGGATGTGAATGGGGGCGCCCCGGCCCGGCCCACCGACACGGTGCGCTCGGTTTCGATCACGCCCGTCTGCCCCGCAAAACTGGCCGGGCCATTGATGCGCCCCTCGGTGCTGAACTGCACGGCGCCGTCACTGGACTGCCAATCCCAACGGTAGGTCGTTCCCTGCTGCAACAGCACCGGGTTGAAGCAATCCGACGCGGCGCCGGTGCCCGTGCCGGGGGGAGGCACGGACGTGGTCTCGCACAGCGCAGCATTGAGCTGGCACAGGGCCGCCGTCAGGTCCACGATCTGCCCCGCGGTCTGGGTCTGGCTGGCCACGAGAAACTTGCCATCGCTGAAGGCAAAGGCATTGCCCACCGAAGGGTAGAACCGGTAGGCATAGGGCCCGGCCATTCCGTCCTGCCCGGCACCGGGCGGAAAAAGGGCGGGGAACGAGCTTTCAAGCCATTGCCGCGCCGCGTCGCGGCTGGAGGGGCGTACCGACAGCTGCGCCTGGGCGGTGGCGACAACCGATACGCCGAGTGCCAGCGCTGCAAAGCGCCTGATTGATGATCGCATCATGGTTTCTCCGGTGAAGGCGTAGACCAGGAGCTCTGCATACCCCGGCTTGCCAGATATCCCCGCGTGAACAGACCCTGTCACCTGCAAGGCACGGGTTCCCTGCAGGCTGGGCGAAGTGTCCTCTTTGCAGGGCACTGAAGTCCATAGGCCCACTGGCTGGCAGGCGCCCCCGCCGTGAACAACATCACGCACAGGCCTGCCCCTATCGCACGCACGAAGGGCGCTGTCCTCAGCAGGACTCAAAAAAAGCAGCAACAATGCTTCCGAACAGTCCCCCGCATCCCCATCCAAGGAACCCCACTCCATGAACCTCCGTCCCCTGGGCCGCTCGGGCCTGCAAGTTTCCCCTCTGTGCTTTGGCGGCAACGTCTTCGGCTGGACGGCCGATGAGGCCACCTCGTTCCGGCTGCTCGACGCCTGGGTGGACGCCGGCTTCAACTTCGTCGACACGGCCGACGTGTACTCGCGCTGGGCGCCGGGCCACACGGGCGGCGAGTCAGAGGCGGTGATCGGCCGCTGGCTCAAGCAGAACGGCAAACGCAACCGCATCGTGCTGGCCACCAAGGTCGGCAAGGACATGGGCGACGGCAAGGTGGGCCTGCGCCCCGAGTACATCCGCCAGGCGGTGGACGCCTCGCTCACGCGCCTGCAGACCGACCACATCGACCTCTACCAGTCGCATGACGACGATGCCGCAGTGCCGCTGGCCGACACGCTGGGCGCCTACAGCGACCTGATCAAGGCCGGCAAGGTGCGCGCCATCGGCGCCTCCAACTTCACGGCGGCACGCCTGGCAGAATCCCTGCAGACCAGCGAAAGCCTGGGGCTGGCCCGCTACGAGAGCCTGCAGCCCCTGTTCAACCTGTACGACCGCGCCGTCTTCGAAAAGGAACTGCAGCCGCTGTGCGTGGAGCAAGGCGTGGGCGTGATCAACTTCTATGCGCTGGCCGCCGGCTTTCTGACCGGCAAGTACCGCACCGAGGCCGATGCCGCCAAGAGCGCCCGCGGCAAGAACACCACGGCAAAGTACCTCAACGAGCGCGGCCTGCGCATCCTGGGCGCGCTGGATACCGTGGCGGCCCGCATTGGCGCCACCCCCGGCCAGGTGGCCGTGGCCTGGCAGATCATGCAGCCGGGCATCACCGCACCGATTGCCAGCGCCACCTCGCTGGCGCAGCTGCAGGACCTGGTGAAGGCCAGCCAGCTCACGCTGGATGCCGAGGCCTTGGCCACGCTGGGCGCCGCCAGCGCGGAGTGAAAGGGTCAAAACCCACGGAAGCATTACACACCGTGGAATCGATGCGAGCCTGGCATGCATAAAAAAGCCCGTCACCACAGTGACGGGCTGGCTTCCAGGGTCCTCAAGAACCCAGGTCAATCACGATCACATGTGGTCGATCATCACCGATAAGAAATAAGAATTTCATTTGGAAAACTTGTATTTTCCCCACCACGATAACCACCATGGAACAGTTCATGGAACACTTTCCCTTGGCAGCTTGATCGGCGTCTCGGCCTGCATCGTTCTTATCCCACTCAGGCCAGAATGGGCCCATCATTGATCAAGCCGGAGCCACAGATGCCATCTCATTGCCTACAGATCATTGCCGATCCAGATCATGAGGAGACCTATCGCTGGGTTGTTCTGGAACAAGAACCGCACGATGCCCATATCTTCAAACCGCATTCAACGTCAGAGTGCGACTTTGACAGTTGGGCGGCCGCACTCGACGCAGGCACACTGGCCCTGGCCGCGGCTGATGGCCAACCCTACGAAAACGAAGCGGCTGACCCAGTAGGTGATGCGGATTGCTCCAGCCTCGATTGAGGGCGGGGGGCCTCCTGTCATTCCGTCGTGACGGGCAGATCCACCTGCTGCGCCGGATCCTTGGCCCGGTGCTTGAACGCCTCCACGGGCGGCAGCTTGATCAGCGCCTCAGCCTCTTCGACGGTGCCGCGCAGCCAGGCGTCCCAGTCGCCGCGCTCGATGGGCACCACGGCGCGCTTGTCTTGCTTGTCCGGCGGGCGCTTGGGGTCGGGGCGGTGCATGAGGCGCATCAGGGGGTGATCGTCCGCGTTCTGGGTGATCATGGTGTAGCTGGTCCATAGCTCACCCGTGGCCGGGTCGGTCCACACGTCCCACAGGCCGGCCAGCGCCCAGGGCGTCCCGTCGGGCCGCTCGAACTGCCATGCGATGTGCTTGCCTGTGCCCCAGTAGGGTTCCACGAACAGCTGCGCGGGGATGAGGCAGCGCTGCCCCTTGCGCCAAGCGCCGCCGTAGGTCCAGGACTTGGCCATGCCCTCGCGCCGGGCGTTCACGGTGTTCAGGCGCTTGCCGTCCTTACCCTTGGGGATGTTGGTTTCGGAGCGGGGCGGGATCATGCCCCACTGGCCGGTTATCAGCTCGGTGCCGGCCGCCCGAGGGCGCAGCACAACGCCCCGGTAGAGCGGGCTAATGTGGTCGCGCCAGTTCTCATCCTGGGGCAGATCGCCGAAGTAGAGGCCGAGCTGGGCAGGGCCGCCGGTTTCGTAGTACGTGCACATGGCAGTCTCCTGACAGTTAAGAGCTACAATTACTGTATATATGCACAGTATTGATGTTTTCGACTCGCCCTGGCCCGTCCCGTATGACGTGGCCGTGAAGGCGCTGGCGCTGCCAGTGTCGCGGGTTTCTGTGCAGGCGGGGTTTCCAAGCCCGGCGGATGACTTCATGGTCGAGCGGCTGGACATCATGAAGCTGCTGGTGAAGCACCCCCAGGCCACCTACTTCTGGCGCGTACGGGGCGACTCCATGGTGGGGGCCAACATCCATGACGGCAGCATCCTGGCCATCGACAGGGCGATCAAGCCCAAGCACATGCACGTGGTGGTGGCCGTGGTGGACGGGGAATGCACCTGCAAGTACCTGCACCAGCGTGCCGGCCGGGTGAAGCTGCAGGCGGCCAACCCGACTTACCCGGACATCGTGCCCAAGGACAGCCAGACCATCGAGGTCTGGGGCGTGGCACGCGGGTGCATCACCCTCTTCCCGACCTGAGCAGCATGCAGCGAGGCCCGGCATGTACGCACTGGTGGACGGGAACAATTTCTATGTGAGCTGCGAGCGGGTGTTCCGCCCCAGCCTGAACGGCCGCCCGGTGGTGGTGCTGAGCAACAACGATGGGTGCGCCATCGCGCGCAGCAACGAGGCCAAGGCCCTGGGTATTGCCATGGGGGCACCCTGGTTTGAGATCAAGCACATGGAGTTCGGGGACGGCCTGGTGGGCCTGTCGGCCAACTTCGTGCTGTACGGGGACATGAGCGACCGCATGCACAGCCTGGCGGCCGGCCTGGGCCCCACGCAGGAGATCTACTCCATTGACGAATCATTCATTGGACTGCACGGCGTTCGCGGCGACCTGACGAAGCGGGCCCGCGCGGTGCGCGACCGCATCAACCAGTGGACCGGCATCCCCTGCGGCATCGGAATTGCCCGGACCAAGACCCTCGCGAAGCTGGCCAACCACATCGCCAAGACAGCAGAGCGCAAGCCCGGCAGCTACCCCGCCGACCTGGCCACCGTGTGCAACCTGGCCGCCCTGCCCGCCTCGGACCTCGACGCGGTGCTGGGCACCACCCTGGTGGAAGAGGTGTGGGGCGTGGGCCGCAAGATCGCGGCACAGTTGCACGAGGGCGACATCCACACCGTGCTGGACCTGGTGCGCATGGACCCGGCCACCGTGCGCCGGCGCTGGAGCGTGGTGCTGGAGCGAACCGTGCGCGAGCTTCAGGGCATGCCGTGCATCGAGCTGGACGATGCGCCCAGCCCGAAGAAAGAGATTGCCTGCACCCGGTCGTTCGGCAAGCCCATCACCGACCTGGGCCCGCTGCTACAGGCCGTGAGCGAGTTCGCCAGCCGCGCGGGCGAGAAGCTGCGCAAGCAGGGCAGCCTGGCCAGTGAGGTGCTGGTGTTCGCCCACACCAGCCCGTTCCGGCCAGGGCCGCGCTTCAACAAGTCGGTGGTGGTGCCGCTGCGCCGGCCCACGGCCGACACCGGCGACCTGGTGCTGGCCGCTACCCATGGCATCCGCCGCATCTACGCCGAGGGCTACGACCTGATCAAGGCCGGGGTAATGCTGTTGGACCTGGTGCCCGGCAGCGTGTTGCAGCACGAGCTGGATCTGGAGGATGACGACTGCGCCGACCGTAGCAAGCTGATGACGGCCATGGACGCGATCAACGGGCGGTATGGCAAGGGGACGGTCCACGTGGCCAGCACCGGGGCGACGGAGAAGGTGCGCGAGTGGGGGATGCGGCAGGAGCGGCGGACACCGCAGTACACGACGCGGTGGGAGGATGTGCCAGTGGCTAGGGCTTGACGACAAGTGCTAGGACAAGGTGTCCGACGCCTACAGACGGCATTTTTTTAAATATTTGTTGCTGCAGTCGCACAAAAGACGAAAACCAGAACACATGCGGGACGCAGAGCTTTTTTGTCTGCAGAAGGCCGCCCATTAACGATTTCACTAAGAAATCCTTATGAATGCTCGCTCCGACTAACTGTACAAAATTTCAGCTTGCTCAATTACGATACATGTTGTAAAGGAGTTGAGGCGGTACACTACCGGTAGCGTCTTGGAGGCATGGGTGACACCAGATATAGTGTCGACACGCCCAACAAAAAAGCCGCAGTGGGGACTGCGGCGTTCTTGCCCAACCTGTCACCAAGCCGGGATGGGGAGATCAAAGCGATCACCTCCTCACAGATGCGATCTTGCCACGATTTCTTTGGGATGTGCTTGGCTCATGTGTCAGCAATCGTCCAAAAAGGACAAAAGGAATCGCGATGGTAATTAATAAACTGCAATTGACATTCAAGGATTACAGCTGGAACGCAATCCCGCCGGATGATCCTCGAGTCACCGGCAAGGCCGACACGATTTTCGTGAACCGCCATGAGGGATACGAGATGCTCGACTTCCTCAACCGCCACTGCGCAAATCTCATCAGCGCCAAGAAGGCCGAACGGATGATGCGCAATGCACTGCCGTCTACAGTGCGGTCCAGGGAAAATATCCTCAAGTGGCTGAACGACAACTGGTCGAAGCACCTCTAATACCCCTTCGCAAGTGAGCCGCCCAGCAGCAATGCCGGGCGGCTTTTTTACTTGGCCGGGGCAACTGTCGCGGCCGTACATTGGCCGCTCACCCCATGCGGGATATAGCAGCCGGCGCCCATCTTGAAGCTGGAGCATCCAGCCAGGACGATGGCGGCGATGGTGATGACGATGGTTTTCATGGGTCTTGCCTTTCGGTGGGTTGGTCAACAGGGAGAAGCGGCACGGTCTGCCCGCGAAATTCGTGCGAGCAGTCGTCGAGGTACTGGGCCTGGCCATCGGTAATCCAGGTGTGGCAGCGGTGGGCGTGGCCGGTGTTGAGCACGCTGGGGCGCAGGGTCGGCGCAGTGGTGCTGCCGTTCCAGGTCCAGTTGCCTGTGCCTTCGCGCGTGCCCTTGAGCATCACGGGCAGGGTCAGGATGCCCACGGGGCCGGGGATGCGCAGCGTGACGTGCGTGGCTTCCTCGACCGCGCACGGCAGATAGCCGACGCCATATTCCAGACGCACGGGCTTGGCCAGGACGGTCATGGCGCTTCCCTGCTGGTTTCGGGGTGGACAGATGTCTCACCGTCCTTGCGGTAGTAGGCGCCGCCGCCAACGCGCACGGCAGCCCACATGAGGTAGGCGTCCACGTCGCTGACCTCATCGACCAGCGCAGCATGGAATACCGCGTCGCACCAGTCGCGCGGCCAGCCCATGGTGTAGAGCTTGTCGTGGATGATCGCGGGCAGCTCGCCCTTGTCGGCGAAGTAGAGGTGGATGACGGGCAGCTTGGGCACGCTGGGCCCGTCGGTCTCGTCGCCTGGCTCGAAGGGGACAATGACCGGGGCATCCTCGCCATTCACATCCTCGACCATGGCGGCGGCGTGTTTGGTGTGGCGGCGTTTGCCGTTGCCCAGCGGCTCCAGGCTGGGCTTGACCAGCCAGGACACGCGGACGGGGAATGGCCACGGGATCATCAGTTGTCCTGCGCGGCGTACCGCAGATTGCCAGCAGTGCGATTGACCCAGCCCCGGCCGTACACGTCGAATTTCCCCAACATGGCGTAGAACTCCAGCCGCTCAGCATTGAAGAGCAGCACCAGGTCGGCCGGCTCGGAACGGCCCACGGCCGCCAAGGTCATCGGGCCGATGTACCCGTCATCTGCCACACCGGCCGCGCGCTGCATCCAGCGCACCGCGTTGCCGATACCGTGGTTGACCGCCGCATCCAGGGCCTGAAAAACGAAGGGCCGGGGCAGCTTGTCGCCTTGCACGCGCTGCCAGAAGTCGCGTTCGTAGATGGCGATGGCCTGCGGGCGCGTCAGAGCCTTGATGTCCACCGCTGGGTAGCTGCGCTTGGAGATGCCGAACTTCGTCTCGCCGCCCGGGTCGCGCGGGTCGTTGACGTAGCCGCCCTCGTGGGATAGCACTCGGTCGATGAGGTCTAGAAACATGGTCATGTCAACCTTCTTTCACACGGGTTCGGACGATCAGCACCGCGAAACCCAGCACGATGCAAACGTCCTGCGGGCTGGGGGCGGCATTGGGTAGCAGCGGGCTGGCCAGCGCGCCGGCGCCGCCCACCGCGAGCAGCATCCAGGCGATGGCCTTGAGCCACTCGGTGGTGCGCACGCGCCAGGCCAAGCCACGGCGGCATGGGGCGGTGCGCTCCAGCTTGTTCAAGGCCTCGGCCAGCACGATGAAGCCGGCGGCCCAGTAGATGAGGTGCAAGGCGAATGTCATTGCGCGCCCCCGTTGTCGATGCCTGGCCTGGGCTCTGGCTTGTCGGGCCCGAGCACGCGATCGCGAACCCGCATCAGCGCGCGCTGCGCGAAGGCGCCGACAACGAACGCCGTGCACAGCTGCAGCGGCTCGGGCACCGACATGATCAGCATGGCCAGGGGGGTGATGTACCCGGCGGTGATGCTGCTGGCGCAGGCAACCCACATGCGCCGCACGGTGGTGCGCCGCAGCTCGCGCCAGGTGTCGCCGGTGCTGGGCACGGTGTTCATGACAACGATGGCGACCAGCCCGCCGAACAGGCCGGCCACCAGCAGATCCGCGCGCAGCCCCAGGGGGATGCCGAAGATGCTGACGGCGGTGGTAGACGCGGCGGCCATCGCAATGGTGGCGATGCCGGCGGCGGCAGAGGTAGGTTCAGGCATTGGGGCCCCGGTTCAGTTGCCACTGGGCATGCACACCGGCACGCCGCCGTAAAAGCGAAAGCAATCCACCACCGGCACCCCATCGCGGCGAATGGTCACCTCCAGGCTGGCCAGCGCCTCGACGTCTATCTCGCCCTGCAGCAGCTGCACCGGCACGCCCGCCGCCACGTAGCAGCCCCAGAAGCATTCAGACGTGGACACCCAGGTGCCGCGCGCAGGGGCGAAAGTGAGCGAGCCCGCCACCTGCGGGCTGGTGGCCGTGTACTGCACGGGCATGGCGCTGGGCGGGGCCAGCAGGTGCAGCGCGAGCGCGGTTGTAAAAATCAGCTCCATCGGGGTCACCCCTTCCCTTTTGTGTGTGTTGGGTCAAACGTCTATCGAAACCACCGTCAGCGCGGGCGCGTCGCCCTCGATCACGCCGTTGCGCACGAACACCCGGGAATCGACCGCCGTGGTGCCACGAACCTGCAGCACGCCGCCGCCGGGCAGCTCGACCGTTGCGGTGTCGCCATCGACCGCGATGACGGTGGCCACCTGCAGGGGCGGGTCGGGAAAGATCTCTTTGAAGGCGCGGAAAGGGTTGCGGGCCATGGCTGGTGCACCTTGTCAGTCGGGGTGGGTTTCGAGGGTGATGGTCTGGCGCAGGCTGGGGCGCGACCATTCGAGCGAGGTGCTGCGCACCAGGCCAAGGCGGGTGGTGGCGCCGTCCACGTAGCGCACCATGGCGCCGGGCTTGATGACGCCGGCCTCTTCGCCCACCTGCAGGCGCAGGGTGACGTGGGCGATGCGGCCGGTGTCGGCCAGCACCGACAGGCCGCGCTGGCGCGCTGCGTCCACATGGGTGATGAGGGGGTGGGTGACCATGGGCGCCACCAGCACGCCAGCGCCGCCGGTGCGGTTGACCTCGGCCAGCACGCCGGCCGTGGTACCGCTCACGTGCACGCGGTCATAGGCGGGCTTGCGCTCCCATTCGATTTCCTCCATAGCGGTGGCGCTGGCGGGCAGCTCGACCTCGGCCATGTCGGGCGTCCAGTCCCACGGGGCCACGGGGTAGCGGGCGCGCACCAACAGGGTGGGGTCGGTGTCGTGCGGCTGCAGGTAGGCGCCCGCCGCGTCGGCGATATCGCGCAGCGCGCTCATGTAGGCGCCCTGATGGGTCCACACGTTGCCGGGCACCAGCCAGTCGGTGATGCCCCAGTCCACATCCCAGCCGATGGGCACGGCGTTGAGCGTGAGCACGTCGCCCATGAGCTGCTGCGCGGTGCGCGCGCTGGTGTTGCCGTGGTTGAGCACCGGGGCATAGGGCTCATCGAGCATGGCCGCCCTGCCCCGGCCCGAGACGTTGACGCGGTGGTTGGCAAACTCGCGCGGCGAGGCCACGCGCTCGGCCGCCAGGCGAAACGGCACGCCGTTAACGGTGGCCAGCACGTCGATGGGGTCGCCATCGGGCCCGGGCTGCACCAGCGCGAGGGCGCTGGCGGGCACGGTGGCCGACCAGGACCAGGTCCAGCTGTCCGCATCCAGCCCCATCTGGAAGGCATAGGCCGGGATGGCCAGGCCGCCATCCACGCGCATCAGGGTGATTTCATTCTTGACCACATAGACCTTTCGCACGGGCACGATGACCGTGCCGTTTTCGTCCACAGGCGGCTCGCCGCCGGGCACGACCACGCCCCAGCCCGGATTGAGCTGGCGCGAAAACTTTGTCCAGGGGAGCCATTGCTCCAGATCCACCCGGCGCACGCGCACCCATGGGGCCTGCAGGGCGCGGGCTGGCCGGGCTGCGTACTGACCCCAGGGGGCATGGCGCTGCAGGTCAATAAACAGGGGCACACCCCAGGGCATGCGCGGCTGCAGCGCGGGGCGAGCGGCATAGCTGCCCCATGGGGCGCGGCTCCGCTCATCGACCACCCGGGCGATCACCCACGGGGCGCGCACCTGGTGGGCGGGCCTGGCGGCGTAGCGGCCCCATGGGGCGCGGCGTTGCTCATCGACCTTGCGCAGCAGCAGCCAGGGCGCGCGGTGCTCAGATTGCACAGCGCGGCCATGGCCCCAGCGGGCGCGGCTGGCCACATCGACCGCTTCGGTCGTCTGGTATGGCACGCGCAGGCCGGTGGATACAGCATGGCCTTGGGCCCACGGGGCATGAAGGCCCGCCACCACGCGGCGGCGGCCAGGCTCTGCGCCGCCGTACACCAGCTCCAGCGCATCGCCGGCCTGCTGGGCGCCCTGCGGCCCATACTCCAGCACCAAGGCATCGCCGGGCTGCGCGCTCATGCATCCACCGCCAGGGTCGAGGTAACCCGGTTTGCAGCGGGCGGCAGCCAGTCGGTGGCGCCGGGCGACAGGTCGATGGGGGTAACGGTGTATTCGTCTGCCTCAAACCCCGTATGGATGCGAAAAGCGCCGGCCACGGTGTCGGCCTGGCCGACCAGCTCGCCCGAACTGCGCAGATGCGCACGGACCCGGCGGTTGACCAGAATGCCGCCGAGCTTGACCACACCGGCCACCTCATAGCGTGGGTGCAACGCCACGCCCGCGCCCGTGATGGGGATGACGCCCGCACCGGCACCACTGGCACCAGCTGCACCCACACCCCCACCCACCACCGACACGACGCCCGCACCGGCACCCACCGCCCCAGCAAAGCCCACGGCTGCGCCAGTGATGGACACCACACCTTCGCCCACCCCGGCCACAACCTCGCCGAAGTACCCAGCCCCCGCGCCCGTGATGGGCACAACCCCAGCACCCTCGGCCCGAAAAACGAGACCACCCACCGCTGCACCAGTGATGAGCACGACACCATCGCCCACACCGGTGACTGCGTCGACCGGGGGCACCCAGGTGAAGTTGACGGCGGTGTAGACCGGCGGCGTATAGGCGGGCACCCCCACCCAGGTAAAGTTGACCGCGTTGTAAGCGGGGGGCGTGTAGCTCATCCCGGCACCACCCGGTCGAAGATCAACGATGGCTCGCTGGTGCTGACAGGGAATGCCTCCACACTGTGCTCAGCCGTCGAGTTTGGGAACGGGATCAGCAGGAAGTTGCCCGTGCTGGCATCGCTCACCGTGGAGCAGGTGAGCACCCCCGTCGCCCGGTTGTGCCCCCTGATAGTGCGTGCGGCATTGGCGTTGCTCGCATCCTTGACGTTGCCGGCCATGCCGTACGCAGTGCGCAGGGCAAACCCAGGCGTGAAGCCCGATGGCACGGAATAGGTGAACGCACTGGCCCCGGCGTTGAGGGTCAAGTTGCCCCCCAGCGATGCACTGTCCGATCCTGCAGCGAGATAGATGTCGCCCGCAAAGGGGATGGCTCTTGATGTGGTGGTGCCTGTTGCGTTGAAAATGCGCAGGGTGCGCGCATCTGCGTCGATGGCCATGCCAAATACACCAGTCGCCGACAACGCTCCCACAGCCTCCACCGTCGAGCCGTTGTAATAGAGCGACCCCGCGAACAACCCCATGGATTGATTGTTTGCGCCCGGATACTGGCTCAGAGTGGCAGATGAGCTGGCAATCCCCAACATCCAACTTCCCACGGTGCGATTGAATTCAACGTACCACTTGCCCGAAGAAACCTTGGTGAGCGAGCGCGCGATGCCAGCCGCCGTGCCTGCCGTAACGGTCAGGTCGCCGTTGGACAGCAGGACGCCCGCCCCCTTGTCGGACGCGTTCAGAATGGTGGGCACATTGAAGGTCATCTCACCCGCCCACAGTCAAGGCGAAGGATGTGAGCTGGATCAGCCCGTTTGCGACGATGGTCACGGTGTTGAGCTTGATCACCCCGTCGCCCGCGCCGTTGCTCACGTCCACATCCACCACCGCCGTGCCGTCGCCATCCAAAATGCGCGCCCAGGTCGCGGTGCCACCGGCATCGGCGGATACGTCGGGAGCGATGGCATCGAAGGTAACCACCGCCCCCGAAGCGACAACAGCCGGATCGCTGCACACCAGCGTACCCAGCAGGGTCTGCGAGGTTATGGCGGTGCCTGGGCCAGCCGGTTTGGTTGCGGTGTAGAACTTGATCTGCGGGGCTGCGGCGCCAGCGTTGATTCCTGCGGCCAGCGCCGTGGCCATTGCAGCCAGGGTGGCGGCGTTGATTTTGACGTCCATGGTGGATCCTTGTGTCGGGTGTTTTGGGTTGTTCAGTCGGCGTCGCCGCGCAGCTGCGCGTCGAACGAGTCGCCGGCCAGGGTTGCGCCGGGCAGCACGGTGCGGGCGAGCCAGAAGCCGGGGGCGGCGGCTACGGTGTTGAAGCGCAGCTGCACGCCCACACCCCAGCCGCTGCCCCACCCCTCCTTGCGCAGCACGAAGTAGGGTTTGCCCGTGAGCAGGTTCACCGGGGCGATATCGGTGCTGATGTTCTGCGTGGCGATGACGCCCAGGTTTTCACCAATCACCTGCACATTGCCGCTGGCGTTGGTGAAGTTGATGCGCCAGCGCTCATTGACCGCGCCGTCGTTGAGCACCTCGACGGGGTGGTCAACGTCGTTGTACTGCGCGGGCGCCTGGCTGCCGATGAGGGTGTCGCTCCACTCACTCGTCCAGGTGGCCTGGTCGAAAAGGTGCTCCACCCGGCTGAACAGGTCACCGAACATCAGCGCGCCGCTGAGCTGGCTGCCCATGGGGAAGTCGCGCGTGAGCGGCGCCGACAGAGTGACCTGGCCATTGATCTGCACGTCGGCCACCAGAACGGTTTCCTCGATGCGATGGCGTGCCGCAATGGGCGGCACGTAGCCCGCCAGGCTGGCGGCCGCGTCCATGGTGGCGGTGCCAGCCTGCAGGTCCACGGCGTACAGGTTGGTGGCCAGCTTGAGGCGATTGGCATCCTCCAGCCACAGGGATGAAAGGTTTGCGCGGCCCACATCGATGGTGCTGCCGGCGGCGGGGGTTCCGGCGTTGAAGCTGCCCGTGTGGTGCAGCACGTCCACATCGGCCGAGCGGATGACGGGCACGCGCCCGTCACTAGGCAGGCGCACCGGGTCAAGGCCCAGGATGTCGGCAGACAGCGGCAGGTTGGTGAGCACCACGGTGCTGTACCGCAGGGTCTGCGGCTGCACGGTGCGCGGCTTCCACACGCTGGCGCCGACGACGTTGTCAGGGTCAAACCAGGGCTCGGTCTCATTGCCAGCGGCGAGCAGCCATTCCCCGAAGTACACCGACACCACGCCCATGGACTGCTCGACGTTGCCGCGGATCAACGCACCGGCGATCAGCCCGTTCTGGTCGGCCGTGCCGCTGATCAGCGTGCCGTCGTCGGCGGTGACCTGCACGTAGGTGGCCGCAGGGCGCACCGGGCTGCCCGCCGTGCGGAAATGCGCCTCGGTGGTCAGCCAGTCGCCCAGCTTGATGACGGCGCACTGCACAGCCAGGCCCAGGGCTGCGCCGCGCGTCCACAGGGTAGGCGTGGCAATGCCGGTGGCGTAGTCGAGGGTGCCGGCCGCCGTGGCAGACCCGCTGGCCTGGGGGTCCACATACAGGGTGCCGCTGCGCTCGATGAACTTTTTGCCCGCCAGCGTGAACATGACGCTGCCCGCCACCAGCGCCGAGCTGCTGGTGCGCGTGAGGTCCACCCGCACGGGCACATCGTCAGCCACGGTGAGAGCCTCGGTCCGGTCGGTGAAGACCCGCACGGCCGAGCCTGCGGGGATGGTGCCGCCGCCCTCCACCGCATACGTGGCGGGGGTGTAGGTGACCGATGCAGCCGACACGCTGGCGGTGCTGAGGTAAGCGCCCTGCGTCCAGCCTGGGTGGTCGCCCCCCGCCACGTACCAGCTGGTGGGTAGCGTCATGGTGGGGTTGTAGGTGATGGCGCCCGTGCCGGCATTGAGCAAACCCAGCACCGTGCCGGCCGCCATGGTGACGGTGGCGCGCGGGCCGCGCAGGCTGACCGCCTGGGCCGCCAGCAGCGCGCCCGAGCCATCGACTCGGAACGGCACCTGTGTGGCTGCCGTGGTGTCGGTCACTTCGGCATTGCTGACGGCCAGGGTCATGGTGAGCACACCCGACACCGAGGCGGCCAGCACGGCCTTGCCGATGGTGGCGGGGCTGCCCAGCGGCTCGGTGATCGTGGGCGTGTCGACGATGTTCTGGCTTGGGTCCAGCGCCCAGGTTTTGTAGGTGGCGGTGACGGTGCTGTCGAAGTCCGGCAGGCGGGTGGCGTATTCGAGCCTGCCCTGGCCGGTGGCCAGGTTGATGCGGCCGGTGACGCCACCGCCGGACAGCACGCCATCGTTGTCGGCACCGACCGTGTAGGTGGAGCCGTTGGCAGTGTAGGAAAAGTCCAGCTCACCAGGCGCCACGGGCGTGTGCTGCAGTGCGATGTCCTGAAACGCGGTGCCGCCGGTGTCGGCCAGGCGCTTTTCGTAGTGGACCGGGCTGCCGGAGGTGAGCAGCAGGCTGCTGCCCACGTCGGGCAACGCGCCCAGGGTGAGCGTGGTGGCACCGGTGGCGGGGTTGACCAGGCCGGTGCCGTAGGCAGGGTCGTTGCCCAGCATCTCGCCATCACCCCGGTCGCGCAGGTCATACCAGCGGCCCAACGCCCGATAGGATGCCACCGCAGTGCCCAGCGCAGGCAGCGGGTTGAGCACCGGGGTGTAGACGGTGCCGCGCGTGGCGATGGTGATAGGGATGGCGCGGGTGTGCGCTGCCTGCGAAGCCTCGACCTGGGGGGTGTAGGTGACGGTAATGGTTCGGGCGCCGCTGACCACGGGGGTGCTCAGCGTCATTTCCTTGTCACCGTATGCCACCGTGCCCGCATAGCCAAAGCCCGCCGTGATGATGGCGCCCAGGCCGTTGTCGGTGGAGGCGGTGCCCTCGCCATCCACGATGTGGATAGAACCTGGCTTGGGTGCGTGCGTGAAGCGAAACACCCGGGTCTGGCCCAACGCGATTTCAAAAGAGTACGGACCCTGAACAATGGGCGCATCGCTGATATCGATGAATGCGCGCGCACCGGCGATGGACGCCAGAGACACAGGCGCTTCGCGCTGGCTGGTGGGCACGATGGGCGCGTACACGCTGGCCACCTTGACATCCAGCGCACCAGCCAGGGCCTCTTCGGTCAGCGGCTGGATGCCGAAGTAGCGCGCAGCGTCGGCCACGGTGGTGGCGCGCATGATGGTGTTGCCACGGGCGCCCGTGAGGCGCGAAGGCGTGCTGATACCCCGGAACTCCACCCGCAGCGGCGCCCCGATCTTGAGGGTGATGACGCGCGCCGTGAAGTCGCCGCCGTTGTCGGTGAAGTTGCGCAGCTCGTGCGAGACATCCTGAATGCGCACGAACTGCTGGGCGGCGGTGACGTTGCCGGTTTCATCGCTGAGGCAGTACACGTCACCCACTTCGGGCAGCGGCTCCTCGGGGCGTTGGTACAGCAGCACGGCCGATGCGCCCTTGAGCTGGCGGCCATAGACGACCATGCGGCTTTCGGGGCCGGCGATCACATACGACTCGATGCGGTCGCGGGCGTCGGCGCGCACGTGGTAGTCGCTGCCGGTGCTGAACAGCAGCACGCCGATGCGCGGGTTGTCGGGCGCGTCGGTGATGATGCAGTGGGCGCCGGCATACATCTCGACGCTGGCGGTGTTGACGTGGCCGTAGAGCTTGCGGATGTTGACGCGGCCATAGACCGCGTCCACCCGGCTGACCTTGGGGAACACGTTGCCGGCCACGCCGTCAGGCACCACGCGGTTGGTGCGCCGGCCGCCGCCGTCGGGGGTGTCTGCCATGCGTTCGGATTCGAGCAGGCGGATGCTGGTGGAGGTGATGGTCATGGTGGGGTCAGGCCTCGATTTCGATCAGGCGCACGGTGGTGACGTAGGGGTAGTCGTCGCCCGGCAGCTCGGGCCGGGTGCTGGCGAAGGGCGTGGCGGTGACCGGGTCGTCGGGCGCAAACATGACCGTGAACTCGCGACCATCGGCGTGGGTGAACACGTAGACGCCCTCGGGGTCGGCGGCCAGGGCGAGCACGTCCTGCAGCACCGTGCGGGCCAGCCAGCCGTGTTCATCGGTGGCCTGCAGGGTGATGGGGCGGCCAGCCAGGCGCTCGCCCACATCCACCAGCAGGGCGCCGGTGGTGCTGTACTCGGTGGTTTTTTCGACTGGGGACCAGCTGAATTCGTCAACCCAGACCATGCCGCGCGGGATCTGCACCAGGCCGAGGGTGTGGTAGGCGGTGCTCATCGGGCGGTACCTTTGCCGCGCGCCAGCTCTTGGATCACGCTGTTGATGACGTTCACGTCGCGGGGCGTCATGCCCTCGATGGACTGCGGGCCGGATTTGAGGTCGAAGACGACCGTGCTGGTGGGGCCGCTGATGCCCGAACCGCCCGGGGTGCGCGAACCGCCACCGCTGGAATTGGTTGGCGCTGTGGGCGTGTTGGTTGTGGGCTTGCTGGCGGCCGTTGTGCCGCCGTTGGCCTTGCCACCGTTGCGCTCGGCCTCGATCAAGCCCTCGACCCGGGCCAGCTCGGCGGCGATGTTGCGTTGCTGGTTAAGGCTCTCCTGGCTGCGCGTGACATTGCCGTAGCTCTTTTGGTAGTTCTGCAGCTGCTGGCGCAGCGCCCAGGCCTTGCGCGCGTTGTCGCTGTCGGCCATGTCCTCGCCGTAGCGCTTGACGATGTCGGCAGTGATGTCGGTTTCGAGCACGGCGGCCTCGCGCACGTCGCCCGACTTGCCCACCAGGTCGGAGCCGTTGCCGACCTTGTTGCGGTCGTAAATTTCCTGCAACTTTTTGGCGGCAGCTGCGGCGGCCTCGGCGCTTTGGCCCATCTGCTGGTAACCGCCAGCAGCGCCGCGTGCGGCATCCCCTGCCCCCTTCGTGGCCGCCGCCGCTTCGCGCATGGACTTGACGATGACGTTGCCGGTGTCGGTGACTTCGAGCTTGAGGCCGGAGGCGGCGGCCTTTGACTCCAGCAGGGCGCGAGTGGCGCGCACGGCCGCCTCACCCTGGCGCTGCGCTGCCTCGATGGCTGCATTGGCATAGGCAGCAAAGGCCTCGCGCAGGGTGTCGGCGGACTTGATGCCGGCAGCGGTGATGGTGTCCCAGGCCCCCTGGGTGTCAGCCGCCGCCTTGTTCAGGGACTCGGTGGTTTTCAGACCCAAGGTGCGGAAGGCGGCATCGACAGCAAGGGCCGCTTCCTTGGCGCCTTCGCCAGTGCCGCGAAGGGCTGCATTGAGCCGCTCCTGCACCTCCGCTGCCTTTTGCCAGTTACCAGTGTTGACTGCCGCCTCGTACTCAGCACGCAAGCCCTTGACGGCATTGGTAGCCGCGATATCTGATGCGGCCTTGGCATCAATTGCCCGCTGAGCAACTTGCGTCGTCTCGCGCGCCAGATCGAGCGACTTCGCCATGCCCTCGAAGGCCTCGGCGGCAGCGCGCGCCGCTGGTGCAGCAGTCTCCACAGTTTTGGTGAGCCCAGCCCACCCCCGCTGCGCCAACTCAGCACTGCCAGCTGCCGCCGTAAACGCTGCACTTGCCTTTTGGCCCAATGCATCAGCCGCAGCACCGGTGGCTGCGGACGACAGCCGAACCTCGTCGGCAACCTCTTTGAATCGCTTGGAGATACCGCCAAACGTGAACTTTGCAAGAATATCGTTCCAGACAGCAAACGCTGCTTGAATCGATGCAATATGCCCGACGACGAACTCGGCCGTCTTGTAGGTCACAGCGAGCAGCGCATTGGCGCCTGTCGCCATGACACCCCATGCCAGCTTTACCGTGTTGCCGGCATTGGTGGCGTACTCGCCCAGCCGGGTGAAGGCAGCATTGGCGTCATCAGCAAGGGTGCTGATGCGCTGAATGACAACTGCGAAATCAATGGTGGAGACGAACTCTCGAACGAACTTCACACCCGTGGAAAACGCAGTGGCAATGGCTTCGCCAAACCTGCCGACCGTGCCATCTGCCACTGCACCACGCAGTGATGCCGCCAGCTGGTCCACCGCGTCCTTTATGACCGGGAGCACGGGCGCGCCGAGCGTGTTTGTGAGGTACTCCCAGGCCTTGCCCAACGCCCCCACCGAGCTGTTCAGGTTGTTCTGCATGACCGCCGCAGTAGCAGCGGCACTGCCCTCGGCGTTTTGCAGCTTGCCCACCAACTGGTCGAGCGCGCCCATGCCCTGATTAAGCAGCGCGCGCAGGGCTGGGCCAGCCTCCTGCCCGACGGCGGTTATCGCCTGAGCGCCACGCGGACCAGCTTCCGCCAACTGGCGCAGCGCCTTATCGAAGTTGTTGGTGGAGATACCCACCGCCGCCAGCTCGCCACGGAACTTGCTCGCCGGGTCCGAGAACTGGCTCAAGATGCTGTTGAGCGCGGTACCGGCGCGGCTGGCGTCGATGCCCGCATCAGCAAACTTGCCGATGATGGCCACCGTGGATTCCAGGCTCATGCCCAGGGTGTTGGCCAAAGGTGCGGCGTAGCTGAGCGCGTCGGCCAATCCTTTCACGCTGGTGTTAGTGGCATTGGCACCCAGCGCCAGTACATCAGCCACCCGCCCGGCATCGGTGAACGCCAGGCCCAAGCCCCTCACCGCTTTGGTAACGTATTCAGCGGAGGTGGCCAGCTCGATATCGCCGGCAGCTGCCAGCGAGAGCACTGCGGGCAGCGCCTGAATTGCCTCTTTCGCGCTCAAGCCCGCCTTGGCAAGGTTCTCGATTGCGCCGGCCGCTTCCACGCTGCTGAACTTGCCAGCAGCCCCCACATCCTCAGCAGCCTTTTTGAGCTGCGCCATTTCCTCGGCCGTGGCGCCAGTGGCCGCCTGCACTCGGCTGAGCGACTGCTCGAAGTCAGCAGCCCCCTTCACCACCCCTGCGAAGGCATTGATGCCAAAGTAGGCCAGCAGCGCAGCACCCAGCGCCCCGGCCGCAGCCTGCACCTTGCCGAACACCGAGGATGCGTTGTCCTTGGCGTTGATCAGGATCTCGATGGGCTTGAATGCCATGGTGGGTGCGGGGCCTGGTGGGGTGGTTCGGGCAATGCAGCGGCTTCATCTGGCGCCGGTATGGCAGCGCCACATGGAGCCGCAGGGCGCGCTGGGCGCCGTGCGGTCAGGGGGTTGGGTTGGCCTTAGACGACCGGGCGGCCGTCGGCGTAGATGGCCTCGGCGTTGGCGGGCTTGAGCACTTCGAGGCCGAAGCTCAGCTGCACGAAGTCGGTGCCCTCGGCGATGATGGGCAAGTCGCCATCAGGGGTCAGCGTGACCTTGGGCATGTAGTGGTCGCGGTTGCCGCCGGTGGCGTTGTCGGACACTACGCGCAGGGCACCCTGGATTTCCGATGCAGCACCGGTCTTGGCGCGCTCGAACTCACCCGCCACGGGCGTGTAGCCGAAGTTGACGTTGCCGGCGGTGATGGCGCCACCCTCGACGATCTGCACTCGGCCGGTTTCCTGGTCCACGTTGTAATCGTCGCCCACGTCATAGGTGGTGGAGCCCGCCTCATTCTTGACCGTGATGCCCGTGACGTTGCGCACGCCCATCGGGTTGGACGGGGTGGAGCCCAACTGGTAGAAGCGACCCGGGACCACAGCGCGCAGCTCGGCAGTGACGGCCACTGCGGACTGTGTGATTTTTTCGTTGGTGCCGGACAGCCACAGACCGTAGTTGGAAGAGGTGATGTTGTCGCACACCAGGTTGCCGGTGCGGTCCACCTGCACCACCACCGACGCATCCTTTTCGCGCAGACCTTTCTGTGACGAGAAGTGCTCAGCCTTCTCGGTTTCGATGGTGACGGTGAGCTCGGGGCAGTTGCCGAAGGGGATTTCGCCCGTCAGGTTGCCGTTGGCGTCGAAGGGGTCGAAGTAGACGCGGCCGCGGGGGATGACGTACTTCTGTTCGTCGTGGATGAGTGGCATGGTGAATAGCTCCAGAGAATGGGGTTTCAGAAGGCGATGGCCTTGTAGGCGCCGCCCGTGGAAAAGATGAGTTCGACGCCGACCAGGCCCTCCTGCAGGAAGTCCGGCGGCTCAATGCCTGAGAGCTTGAAATCGCTCCACTTGCCGGGGGTGCCTGCGTCTTTGCTGGGGTTCCAGCCCTGCAGCGCGCCGATGACGGCGGCGAATGCCGCATCCAGATCCGCCGCCGCCGTGGCCCCGCGCTTGACCACCAGGGTGATGCCCCAACCCGGCTGCACCGACACGACACCGCGCAGGCTGTCGCCCAGTTGGGCAGCGGCAAGGCGGATGTCTGCAGCGGGCACAACCGAGCGGTCTACCACTTCGGTGTAGCCGCGCACCTGCCAGCCCTGCAGCGCATCGAGCGCAGCCAGGCGGGCCTTGATGAAAGGGTCGAGGCCAAGCATGGGTCAGTCCTTGGGGTAGACGGCAAGGGTGACCCAGCCGCCCGCGTCGGGCTGCACCGGGCCAGCCACCACGTGCACCACGCCGCCGATGGTCAGCTCCGCGCCCTGCGCAATGCCTGGCGCGTTGACCACGCAGAAGCTGCAGGACATGGAGGCGGCATCGACGGCGCCGGGGCCGAAGGGCTCGGAGCTTTCACGCTCGAAGATCACCCCGAACTCTGCCCCGCCCTGGTACACCGCAATGGCGTTGGCCAGGCGCGCCTGCACCGTGCTGTTGACACGGGCTTCGAGGGCGGCGAAGGGGTTGAGGGTCATGGCGGCAGGCCTGGGTAGGTCAAGCGTTGAGGTGCAGCCAGGCAGTGGTGGCACCGTTGCCCGCTGCCTTGGCGGCGTAGCCGGCCAGCACGTTCCCGCTGGAGGTGGTGGTCAGGCGGGAGTTAGTGGCGTCCCAGTAGAGCAGCGCGCCCTGGGCGGGTGCGTCGGCGCTCAGCTTGGCAAGCTCGACCACTCCCTTGACGCGAAGGGGACCGGTCTCGCCGGCCTTGATGGCGGCAACAGCGATGCCGACGCGCACACCGATAACAGCGACTGCACCGCTGGCCACGTCCGCGCCGGGCGTGTAGTCGAGCACGTCGCCGACCTGTACGAAGTTTTTCATGATGCGTTTCCTTGAGGAATGGAGGTGTTTGGAATGGGCGGGCGCTGTGGCTGGCGCCCTGCCCTGTCACGTGCCGCCGATCAGGCGCCCGGGTTCTTGGCCAGGGCCTTGAAGTCGAGCGGGCTCACACCAGCATCGATACGCACCTTGAACTCGGTGCCGTCCACGTTCCAGCCCTGGCGCTGTTCCAGATAGGGCTGGTCGTTGCCGTCGAGGTAGTTCACTTCGATGGTGTCGTGCATGGCTGGGTTGCCAGCGCCGTACCAGGCGGTG
Organism: Acidovorax sp. LjRoot118; assembly: GCF_964253575.1. Lineage (NCBI taxonomy): Bacteria > Pseudomonadati > Pseudomonadota > Betaproteobacteria > Burkholderiales > Comamonadaceae > Acidovorax > Acidovorax sp. LjRoot118. The sequence goes on along the minus strand of NZ_CAXURB020000001.1, from coordinate 2,302,120 downwards.
GTGGAGGCGGCGTCCAGGCGGGCATCGGAGATGACCTCGAACGTGTCGCGCACGCTGTTGGGCGTGGTGTTGTTACGGGTGGCGGCGCCCACCTCGAACTCGCTGGCGCGCACCACGTTGGCCACCCCCTTGAGGGCACGCGGCACGATGGCGTACTGCATGCCGATGTTGAGCACCGAGGCGCCTTGCTTCTGCAGGGCCATGGCGGACTGCATCGCGTCGATGGATGCCGTGGAAGGCGCCGCACCGGTGAGCAGGTTGCCATGGGTGGCATGGAACAGGGCCACGCCATCGGGCATGTTGGGGTTGGCCGTGAGGATGGCGTAGACCAGATCGCCGATGGTGCGAATGGCTGCGCGGCCCATCATGCGAGGCACCCGGGTGAAGGCGTCGAGGTCGTCATTGATGATGGCCTGGCGGGTGATGCTGAACAGCTCACCGTAGGTTGCCAGCATGACCGTCGCACCACGCTCGCCGATGGTGGCGTATTTGTACTCGGCGCCCTCTGCCACCTTGCGCAGGCTGGGGAACATGTTCAGATCCACACGGCTGCCAGGCTTGAAGTCGGGCAGGTTGCCGGCGCGGGTCCAGAGCTGGAAGGTTTCTTCCGCCTCCTGATAGCCGGTGAGCAGGGCCTTGTTGGCGACGTTGGCCAGCAGGCCGGGGAAGTCGCTGGTGGAATGGGTGAAGGCGGCGCCCACAAAGGTGCGCTTGTCCATGCCGTCGCTGCGCACACCAGCGCGGGCCAGGCTGGCGCGGGCCAGCTCGGAGAGCGTGTAACCACGGAAGGGGTTGGCGCCATCGGCCTTGATCAGGCCGGCGCGGGCCAGCATGGCGTTGGTGGTGGCGGTGCGCAGCTTGTCGCCTTCGTCCTCGACCGTGACGACGTGGTCACCAGCAACAGGTCCAGCGCCAGCAGCCAGGTGGGCCAGCAGGCGGGAGCCGGCCGCCTCGATGGTGACCGCGTGGTCGTTTTCGCAGGTGGTCAGCAGCTCAGAGACGCCAGGGCGGTCGCCGAAGGCGCGGAAGCTGGCGCGAATGCCGTTGCGGCGCTGCTGGTCTGCGGCCAGGATGGCAGCAGGATCAGCGGCAGCCACAACTGCTGGAGCTGCTGCAGCCAAAGGGGCGGCAGGGGTAACGACCGGGGCGGCGCTTCCGCCGCCGGCCGCAGCGGCGCCGGCCGCGCCAATGGCGGTCAGCAGCACGTGGTGTGCACGGAACTTGTTCATGGGATCCTCATCAGCGGAAGGTGCAGCGGCTGCTGCGGGAGTGCACTCAGCCTGCGCAGCGGCGGGCAAAGAGCGGTAACGGGAAACGGGCATATCGCGCGCGGCGCTGGCGGCGATAGGGTTGGCATCGGTGACGGCGTCGATCAGCTTGGCGGCCAGGGCTTCTTCTGCTGTGAAGAAGTGATCCTTGCCATCCATCAGCAGGGCCAGGGCGCCCGCCTGGTCGCCCGTCTTGGCGGCGTAGCTGGTGGACATGGCCGACGCCCAGGTGTCGAGCTGGTCAGCCAGCTCGCGCAGCTCGGCGCTGTTGCCTGCGGCGTAGGTCCAAGGGGCATGGATCATCATCAGCGCGTTGCTGGCCATGTTGATCGTGTCGCCGCCCATGGCGATGAGGCTGGCGATGCTGTAGGCAATGCCATCGACCTCCACGGTAATCTGCGCCTTGTGGCGCTTCATGGCGTTGCAGATGGCAATGCCATCGGGGACGCTGCCGCCCAGGCTGTTGATGCGCACGGTGATGGCATCCACATCGAGCGCGGCGAGCTCCTGCATGAAGCTCTTGGCACTGATGGTTTCATCCCACCAGCTTTCGCCGATGTCGCCGTAGATCAGGATCTCGGCTGCCGCAAGAGCGCCCAGCGCGGCTGCGGCTACAGCGGTCTTGCGACGAATGGCGTACCAGGGTTGTGCGTTCTTGGACATGAAAAAGGGCTCTCGGTTGGAGAGCCCTCAGTGTCTGGAATCGCCTGTCCGGTTTCTAGGGAAGAAACCGGACTATTTCACGCCGGGTCCAATTCTTTGCCCTTGGCGTCTTTGGCATCTTCCTCATCCGTATCAGCTGGCTTGACCAGTGTGCCGAAGCGCACCGCCGCGTCGCTGCTGAAAATGAGGGCCTTCTCGGCCGCCTCTTTGCGGAATGCCTCGACCTGCTCGAGCACGTCGCGCGGGTTGCCCCCACGGCGGCGGATGACTTCGACCTCGCTGGCGAAGCCGGCCTGCACCAGTTTCTCCCACGCAGCGGCCTCGTGCACGGGGTTGATCCAGGGCATGCTCTGGCCGACGAACAGCGCGTCATCGGCACTGCCTGGGCGCAGGTCGGGCGGCATGGGCACCACGCCACTCAGGTGCGCGATCTGCACGAACGACTCCCACACGGGCTGTACGAACATGCCCACGAACTCATCGGTGAGGACGGCATAGTGGATCCACTGCTCGACCAGCTCCTGGCGCTGGGCGCTGTAAGTGCCGTTGTAATCGCGGCTGACGCTGGAGTAGCTGGCGCCGATGCCTGCAGCGAAGGCGCGTAGCTGTCCCGAGCGCCACGTCACCAGGTTGGGGTTGGGCCGGTTGCTGTCGATCATGCCGATCTCTTCGCCGACCATGAGGGTGTCGATGATCATGCCGGGCTGCATGTGCATGTCGCGCGGCAGGGGGTTGCCATCGTCGTCCGTCTTGGGCTTGGGCCCCTCACCCACATAGCCATCCTGCTCGCTGCGCTTGACATAAGCGGTGAGCGAGGCGGCCACCTTGGCGGCGATGCGCTCGCTTTCTTCGTAGTCTTTCAGATCCTCGATGCGGGTGATGACGCTGGCGAACTCGGACACGCCGCGCTGCTGGTGCAGGCGGTCGAGGGTGGCCAGGTGCAGCATGCGCTCGGCAGGCACGGTCTTGAGCGCGCCTTGATCGCGCAGCACCATCGAATCGCGCGGGTCGCCCTTGTAGACGAGGTAACCGGTGGCCTCGCCCCAGGCGTTGGACTGAATGCCCTGGCGGATGCCTTTGGACGCGTCGTCAAAATCCAGCGGGATGAAATCGGCCTCAAACAGCTCCAGCGAGTACGGCACCCGCGTGCCGTGCTTGAGGAAGGGCACCGGGCCGACCAGCTCTTGCGCGAAGCCTTCACCATCACGGAACCAGGTGTAGGCCATGAGGCGCTGGGCCAGGGGCCAGCGGTACCGTTTGGTGACCTCGGGCTTGCGTTGCCAGTCGCGGTAGGCCTCGCGCAGGGCGTCGGCATATTCCTTGTGGATGGTCCCGTCTGCCCGGCGGGGCTGCGGCTCGATGCCGATACCCGTGGCGCCCACCACGTTGTTGACCAGCACACGCAATGCGCCGCGCGAGAGGTCGTGGTTGCGCTCCAGAAAGCGCGCGTGGGCCCGCAGCGCGGCGGCACCCGAGCCGACCAGGCTGTTGGGGCTGCTGTTGTCGGCGCGGTTCTTGCGCTGGCGGCTGGACTTGGCGCCCTCATAGTGCGCCAGGGCGCGGCGCGCCTGGGCACGCTGCAGGCCCTTGATGGGGTCGCGCCAGGCGACGATGCGGTCGATTAGGTTCATGGTGGTGGTGTTCCTGCCGATGGTCAGCGGTCAAAGCGGGCGACGGAGTAGCCGAGGCCGCCCACCGTGGCCCCGCCGCCGTTCTGCTCACGGGCAACACGGCGCTCCCACTCGGATCGGCCCTTGCGGATCTCTTCGAGGTTTTCAGAGCTGAGGGTCCGGCCACCGAACGAGACGGTTTTGCCAGAGAGGACGGCCGCCTCGGCTTCGAGGTACTTGGCCAGCATGTCGGTTGCAGTAGTCATGCGCGCCACACTACGCAGGAGTGCGTCCGGTTTCTAGGGGGAAAGCCGGATTCTTTGAGCCGACGATGCGCGGCGCCCGGGCGCCCGCGATCTCATAGATCCGCGTGCGGCTCAGCCCGTACTTGCGCATCAGCTCATCGATGTTGGTGCCCGTGAACTCGCGGCGGATGGCCGCGTCACGCTCGCTGCGGTCAGGTGCTGGCACGTACAGGTCCTGGCCGCCCATGCGCCGGCGCAGGCCATCGACCAGGGCCCGGGCGAAGATGCCGGCCAGGCCCTCGTTCATGCCGATGTCCTCGCGCACGATGGCCAGGAAATCGCGCTCCAACTGCACGGCGGCGTCCTCTGCCTGGGCAGCGGATTGGGCAGCGTGCTGCGAGTCATCGGGGGGATAGGTGCTCATAGGCGACTGCTCCATTCATTGGACGCGAAGGGGGACGATTGGGGTGCGCGCGCCACCGGACGGGGCGCAGGCTGTGAGGGGGCAGGTGCTGCTGCTGGCGCGGGGGCGCTGGCGGCTGCAGCTGCTGGTGTCGTGGGTGGACTGAACAGGTCCACGGGCGGCTGCACTGACGCCTCCAGCCGGGACCACTTTTCGTCGTTGTACTTGTGCAGGCCCTGCCCCATGGCGGCATGCAGGGCGTAGTTGCGGTTGTCGAGTTGCTCGTTACGCGGCCGGCGCTTGACCCAGCGGAAGGCGTCGCGGCCGTTGACCTTGGCCAGCACGCGCTGCTCGGCGGTGAGCTGTTCGTAGAACTCGCGGGGCAGCTCGTCGCTGAAGTGCACGTAACCGGGCCCGGGGTTCTGGATGGCGAGCTGGCCGAGCAGCAGATCCTTGGCGGCATCGACGCCGACGCGCCACAGCTTGATGCCGCGCGTGACCTTTTTGCCGCGCCAGTTCACTTCCTGAAGGCTGCTGGGGCCCAGGATGTTGACGGCTTCGTTCCCGTCGCCCTTGATGGCGCGCAGGTTGGGCAGCACGTGCTGGGCCTTGGCCACCCAGTTGTACACGGCCTGGGTCTGGTCGGAGCTGTCGATGCTGGTGGCGCTGATGCCCAGGCTGCCGCCGTGCCATTCCTGGCTGTAGCGGCGCTGCAGCTGCTGGGTGACGGCGTCCCATTCCTCATCAACGGCGGGGTTGCCCTCGATGACGATGACGTCGACCACCCACGATTCCATGCCGCGCCCCCAGGCGTAGACGGTGATTTCCCAGCGGTTGCGCTGCACGTCCACCCCGGCGGTGAGGTACAGGCCACCCTTGGCAACGGTGCAGAGTTTGTAGGGCTCGGCGCGGGCCTGCAGGGCGTGCTCGTCGGTGCGCTCGCCGGCCAGCTCCCAGGTTTCACCGAGGGTTTCGTTGACGAAGAGCTGCATGGGGCCTGCATCGCCGGCCTCAAGCGCCTTGAAGGCGTTCTCGAATTCTTTGACGATATCGGACCAGGCGCGCTGCGGGCTGTAGGCAGTCCACACATGCACGCCGAGTGTGATGGGAGGGGTGCAGGGATGGCCAAGGCTGTCGCGCCATATGCGATCAGGGCCATAGCGCTTGCCTGTGCGTTCGCACACCCACGCACCGTTCACCGGCACGCCACCGGGCATGTAGTCGGCCTGAGTAATGGACTTGCGGCAGTGCGGGCAGACGTGATGCACCGTGCCGTGCTGGCCCCAGGTCCATTTGAAGCCGTGTGCTACTTTCTTCCCACCCCATATGAGCTGGTGTTCTGCCTCGCAGTGGATGCACTCGATGTGGAAGCGCACCAGCCCTTCGGCCTCGTTCACAGCATCCTCGATGTGGCAAAGACCCTTGAGCAGCGGCGTTGATCCGCAGGTCAGCTTGGGGTATGCGGCACCTTCCAATCGGCCACGGGCCAGACCTCGTGGCGGGCCAGCCTTTTCAATTGAGCGATCGAACTTGCTGATCTCGTCGAGGATGGCATCGTCCAAGGTGATGCGCCGGAATGCGCGCGCAGCCTTACCCCCCAGCAGGTGCAGGGCGCTGTCCCGGAAGGGCTTGTACTTGATGGTCTCTTCGGTGGTCTTGCCCAGCTTGCGGGCCTTGTTGATCGCCTGCACGCCTGTTTCAGGATCGAGCAGTGGATCAATCTCGCTTTTGACGTAGCTATCCCGGTCATCGTCGGTGGGCTGCCACAGCGCCTGTTTGCGTCGGCGGTGTGCAATGTTGTAGCAGATCTTGGCCGTGATCATCTTGGTGTAGCCGACACGCTTGGCCTTCATCACGTCAAGCTCTTCTATGCGGTCATCACCCATGAAATCCAGTATCCCCACCTGAAAGCACCATAGGACCAATGCCCCCTTCTGGTGGCTGCTCTCGCCCGCCATGATGAAGTTCTCAGGCGCCCAGTCACCCAGCCGTTGCGGCGTCTCTGCACGCAAACTTTCCAGCCCGATGCGGACAGCGGCCATGATGGCCTCGGCCGTTTCGCGATGGAGGACGGGTGGCATGGTGGTCATGCTGAAGGGCCCTCGGCGTCGGCCTGAGCATCTTCATCATCCGCATCGGATTCCAGCATCGCGTCCACACTTTGCGACACCAGCTTGGCAGTGGAGCGGATCCACTCGTTTCGCGCCGAGGCGATCACCTGCAGGATGGCGATCTTGGCTTCGTGGGGCAGATCGGGACAGGCCTTGCGCAGCGTTGCTTCCAGCTGGTCGAACCGCCCCACCACGGCGCTGGCGGCCTGGCCGAGAACGTCGGCCAGCAACCCGACAGGGGCGTATTCTTTTCGGGCCACAGCGTTCTTGATGGCCTGGCCCTCGCGCTGCTCGCGGGCTAGCGCCGCGCGCTCCTGCACCAGGTCAAGGCCACCGACGCCATCCCCCAGGCGGCCAGCGGCCTGGTCGCGCAGGCGCTCGCAGTAGGCCGCCAGCCATTCCTGCGCAGAGTCCCCACGCACCAGCACCCCGTCGGCCACGAGCTGGCTGATGCGGGCCTCGCTCAGACTGACCATCGCAGCAAATTCCGCTTGCGAAACTTGCTGATCCATGTAGGGGAGCACCTTCACTTAACCCCCTTAGCAACCCTGCGGAACAGTCTGCGACCGGGGTGCGAATTACCCGCACTGGGACTCTGCCGGAAGGACCCGCGACGGGGGAGTGCACCTCGATGGTGCGCGCTCGCGGGCCGGGTCACGCTGGAACCCCCAGCCCGAGCGATGCCTCATAGGCCTCGACCACCCGACGTTCGTACGAGGCGAGCAGCTTGTCCTTGTCCTGGTCCCATGGCCCAAGCCCAAGGCGCACACCCATGGCCTCGATGCCACTGCGTGTCTCGCGCCAGTTGTCGGGCACGCTGCCTGCTTGGCCCGCGTCCGCTGCCACGTCCATCCATCGCTGTTCACGCAACCATCGCAGCACCGATGGGCAGGCCTTGCCCCCTTCCATGCCAAGCCTGTCTGCCTGCTGCGCAGCAGCCTGCAGCAGCTGCTCAGCCTTGACCGTGCCATCAGCCTCAAGCGATGCGATGAGCTGGGCCACCTCGGGCAACCGGGTGCGCCGCTGATCGGGGAAGAACGCACACAGCCTGGATGCGATGCCGGCCGCCTCGATACCCGCCCCCTGCCCTGCCTGCCCCACCCTCCCCCCTGCCCGACCAGGCGCAGCATCCACCGCGTCCGCCCCCCCTGCAGGGGGGTTGGGGGGTATTAATTGGTTCTGGTTCTGGTTCTGGTTGGTTGAACGGTCGTTAAACGGGCGTGCAACATCCGTTGCTTGCTTGTTGGGCGCCTTTCGCGCACCCGCACCAACAGTGCCCACACCGTCACCATCGCCCGGCATACGCTGCGCCCTCTTCTCTGCAGACGCCCTACCAGCGCGGCTTTGCTGCTCAATGCGCTCACGGTAGGCAGCAATCTCCCGGTCGCACCGGGCGTTGTGCCAGCCGTCATCCTCCTGCACAAAGAACTCCTGCAGCACCGCTTGGAGCGCCTCGCGCTGCTCATCGGTGTGGGCCAGCACACGCCGTGCGAGCTTCGTTGCATCGGCGAGCAACGGGCGTTCGGTGTCGTAGTACAGGTCCAGCAGTTCCCGGTACAACGCACGTTCAACGAACGTTAGATGGCGGGTAGCGCTGTTGAAATCCCCGATATGGTGGGGGTAGTGATTCATACGCCCGCCGCCTCCCGAATGCGAAACCGCACCCGCTTGTCCAGATAGTTCTGCACATCCGCCCCCTGGGCGATGCGCTCCATGCTCAGCCGTGGCTTGTACGTGCCCACGCGCACGAACATCACCACCGGCTTCACGTCCACCCCACCCGTGCCACTGGCAGCCCAGATGCCTGGGGCCAGGTGGTGGCCACGCAGGCGGCCATAGCTCACGAAGTAGCGGCGCCCCGTGGTGCGCTTGTTGCCCTTGTGGATAGCGCGCTTACGCTTGTCCGACATGTTGGCGCTGTAGCCCTGCTCGGGCGACGCCTGAAAGTAGCTGATCAGCTGCACCATGAACGCCCCGCGCAGGTTGCCACGCCCGTCATCGCTGCCCGGGTAAGGCACACGCGGGATGCTGGTCTGGTACCCGCTGGGCAAGATGCCCGCGCGCCGCAGGGCCACCTCGCTGCGCTTGTCGCGCCGCCGCCCGCCGAACTCCTGCGCCTGCAGGATCTTCTGCGGGTCCACCCCCGGGCTGTCGCGCTGGTTCTCGGGCGCAATGCGCACGCTCAGCTTATTGGCCGTGGCCTGCTGCACAAAGCTGCTCTTCAGGACATAGGGCGTGGGCCTATCGAACACACGCGCCATTTCTGCCTGCATCTGCCGGCGAACCTGAAACCCCGTGTCATTGAGCGCCTTGGCATAGGCCTGGCGCGCCTGCGGGCCGGCCAGCTTCGCCAGCTCGGCCTGCACCGCTTCGAGGTTGCGGATGCCGATTGAAACCTGCACCATCAGCCACCCCCAGGCGGCTGCGCCATCTGCCGCACCGCACAGTCGCCATAGGCATTCACAGCCCCCAGCAGCTCAGAGCGGCAGAACTCCACACGGTTGCGCGCATTGGTCGACACACCCCGGCCATCGGCATTCGCCTCATGCGCAGCCGCAGCCAGGTCGCCCAGGGCCTGCAGCACGCGCGCCATGCCCTCGGACAGGCTGGCCACCTCCACCGGGTGCACAGGCACGCACACATGGCCCATGGCCGAGGCCAGGGCCTGCGTGGGTGCGATATCGCCCAGGTGCTGCTGCAGCTCCTGCAGATCGCGCACACCGAACACATACCCGCCCTCGCCGCTGATCTTCTTCTGCAGCGTGCTCTCAGACCAGTTGAGCGCACGCGCGACCTTGCCAACCCTGCCCTTCAGCAGGTTGCGCACCACCACCAGCACATCAAGCCGATGACCGGGTGTAGCCGGCGGCGCCTCACCCTCGCCATAGGCAACCGCTGGCGGAACCGAGACACTGAAACCCATGACTCCACCCCTTGTAAAAAATCCCCACGCCGCCCCGCCAGGCGGAACGCCGCACACCTGCCCGTGCGCAGCGGCCCACGATCAAAGGAGCGAGGAGGCGCCCCGGCCGCATGGCGGCTTTGGAGGCAGCGCAGGGAATAAATCTGATTGTTTGAACACCAACGAAACCGAAAGCGAGACCACCCGCCATGCCATCCACGCAAGCACCCACCGCAACCCCAGCCACGGCACCAATGGCCGCGCCCACCCTCGACCAACGCGTGGAGGCCCTGGAACTGTTCATGCAGCACCTGGTGCTGGTGGTGGAGTGCGAAACCCACTTCACTGCCGAGGCCCTGAGCAGGTGGATGGACATGGCGCGCCAGCGCATGCAGGTGACAGGCAGCACGCAGCCCGGCACACAGCAGGCACTGGCAGTGCTGCAGCGGCGCGTGCTGGGCGCCGGCTGATCAAAGATTGGCGGGTGTCCGCAATCGAAAGACAATGCGACTTCCACATCAACCCATCTTTCAAGAGGGACACCCATGAGCTTCATCAAAGCCAGAGAACTCGCAGAGCACGCAGCCGCAGCCGCCCAACAACAGGGCGACACAGCCACCCAGCTGCTGGCCGAAGCAGTCGCAGAATTGGCCAAATCCCTCAGCAGCCAACTGCATGGACTCGAAAGCAAAATCAACTCTGTGGACAGCAAGGTAAGCCGCCTGCGCTGAGCGCACGCTCAGCGGCCAGAAAGCCGCGCACAACGCCCTCTGCGGCCTTCACGGGGTCGGTTTCTTCGGCCGCGCGCATTGCGGCACCTGCAGCACGTGCCGCCTCTTCCAAAGCGGCAGCGCGCACGCCCTCGATAACGCTGATTCGTTCATTCATGAACAACTCCTATGTGGTTCAGGGGATAGAGGCAAAGGGCTCAGGCTCGATTGCCGCAGCCCGCCCAGGCCCAGCCAGCGGCAATCGCGGGCCAGCCATCACGGGCAAAGGGGAAGGATCAGCCGGCGGCTCACCTGTGCGCCCCAATGGCGGCACCGACAACGCATACAGCCGGCGCAACGTGACGCGGCCATACACGCGGTCCAGATCGGCAACGCGGGGGAAGATGTCGCCGCTACGCATGCGCCACCTCCGGCCGCTGTGCCAGGACAGTGGCGGGGTCTCGGGCGGCAGCATGTGGCGATGGAACTGCCGAGCACCGTCGGCTGGTTTCACCCGGCCAAAAATACTCGACCACCTGGCGCCCCAACACCTCGCCGATGACGCCGCCCATGGACACGCCAAAATAGACGGCTATGGCAAACACCACCCAGAAGCCGATACCGCCCACGCGGCCCAAAAAAGAAAACATCAAGGTCACCTACCTTCGTGTGTTGCGCAGCCGAGAGCCCGAGCAAGCAGACCTTTGGGCTGCAGGGGAACTGATTGCGGCGAAATACGCCACAGGGACATTGCACAGACCCATCGCGGGCACGCCCAAGCTTTTCTCGTTTGCACCAACGGCAGCAGGCCGGCTATTCGCCGACCAGATAGAGCAAGAGCTGGCGCAAGCCGCTGGCGCGACCCGTCGAAAAGCCGTGAAGGCAGCAGTTGTGGTGTTTGGCGCGATTGGCACCATCCTGGCCACCATTGCGACAGACGTCGGAAAGGCCTGGCTGATGAAGCTACTGGGGCTGTAGCGCGGTCTTGGGGATCACGCATGCGCCACCTCCTGCCGCTGGGCCAGGGCCGTGGCGGGGTCGTTGGCGGCGCCCTCTTCCACCAGCTCGGGCCAGATGTCCGGCCAGTCATGTGGGTAGAAGTCACGCCGGGTCAGCGCCCCCTGCAACAATCGCTCAAGCCGAGCGCAAAACTCCACCGGCACGCCGTTGGCCATCCAGCTTTGGACACGCTGGTAGCGGTCAGCCCCCAGCAGCTTGGCAGCCCGAACAGGGCCGCCAAGCTTGACGACGGCCTGAGTCGCCGCCTCGGTGGATGGTCTGGGCCTGGCGAGATTGGTGGATTCCATGTCGATAGCTTACTATATTTTCTAGTAATGCTAGAACATCTTGCATTGCGCCACAAGATGGCACATGAAACCCTTGTGCCATGACCATTCACGCAGAGCTCAAGGCCGCCCGCCTCGCGCAAGGGCTGTCCATGGAGCAGCTCGCCCGAGAGATCTCCAAAGCCGAAAAAAGCGCCAAGCCGTTGGCATGGCAGACCATCCAGCAGTGGGAGGCAGGAAAGTCCGCCCCCAAGCGCACCCGCCTCGACCTAGTGAAGAAAATCCTGGGCATGCAAACGCAGTCAATGGCCCAATCAATGGGCCCTATGACACAGGACATGGGCGCCAGCTACTTGCCCACCAATACCACCCGACTTCCTTCTGCATATTCTGCGGTGATGGAAATTGCCAGCCTCATTAACGGACTGGATAAGCCAGCGAGGGCAGCCATTGGAAGCCTTTTGAGTCACCTCTGCGAAAATCCCGATAATGCGGAATTGACAGCACGACGGATCAATGCATTGCTCGGGGTACAGGAAATGGCCGAAGCGCAAAGGTCTACACGCTGAGCAACTACAGGAGACTACGGTGATGCACCACAATTGGGCAAACACTTTTTTACAAATCACCCTTTTGGGTGTGTGTGGAGTTGGTATTGCTCAGGCGCAGGTGAAATGCACCATGCCCAACGGCATGGTGATTACCCAACAACTATCTGATAAATGTCCAGCAGGGGCAGTAAAAGGCGAAACCCCCGATGGGAAGTCCATTTCCATTGCACCTCCAAAACCCCCAACCCCAGCGCCGCGCGACCCGTTCAAGCCGCCACCCACCGCCGCCGAGACGCTAGGCGATCGATGGCCACTCACAGTGCGCGACGTTGTCGTGCGCTGCGAGGTGATCCCAGCCAGGCAGCGACTCGATGCAGTGACTGTGACCCACCGAGGCACGACGTATGCAGTGAACGGCATCGCCGACGCACAGCGAGCAAATCGAGGCTGGCGCGACATCGCTCCGATCTGGAAAGCCAATCCAGAAATACCGGGCACAAAGATTGGCATAGGACCACTCATCGACTACGGCCGACAGCTTTGCCGCTGAGCCACAACACTACGTATCAAAATACGTAGTTTTTTTGTATCTCTTTCTACTACATTTTCTAGTGTTTGCTAGATTTTCTTGTTAGCATCCTCTCCATCGCGCACCCAGCGCCATGGAGACCAGATGTCCACCACCGCCGCCCAACTCGCCACCGCCCTCACGGCCTACACCGTCGCCACCAACCAGGCCAAGACGGCAACCGCCAACCTGGCCGACATCAGCGCCTTCGCCAGCGCCGCGCACCACGCCGGCCAGGCCCGCCACTGGCGCCGCGCCAAGGCCAACCCCGCCAATGGCCTCACGCCCGGGCAGTGCGAAGCCAAAGCCCGTGAGCACGAAGCCCGCGTGCGCGAAATCGCCCTGCAGTCCGAGATTGAGCTGGCCCGCCGGGCCGAAGCCGCAGGGTGCGCAGCATGAGCGCCACCATCCTCAACCTGCAGGCCCGCCAGCTGCTGGAGCGCTTCACCTGCATCTGGGATCCCAACATTTCCCTGATGGAGCCCTGGGTTCAGGACGGCATGGCGTACGCCACCAACCGCCACTGGGTGGTGCGCATCGAGGCCAATGGCCTGTTCAACTTGGCGTCCTGGCTCAAAGGCCTCCACCCCGAAACCATCCCGCTGTTCGACGCGGCCCCCTTTGACCGCCTCGCGCCCATGCTGGCATTCGAGGCGCCCACTCTCTGCACCGAGTGCAACGGCACCGGCCGCGTGACGCTGGCGCCCTGCCGCCATTGCGACCGCAAGCCCTTCCATGCCGCGCACAGTCGCTTTGAATGCGCCCAATGCGATGGCACAGGGCTGGAACCCATCCCCTACGACGCCAGCAGCAAGCTGCAATCCGACCGCTGCCACCCCTGCCAAGGCACCACCTGGCTGTTCCATCGCGCCCAGGCCGCGGCCTACGGCGAGCAGTGGTTCATGCCCGGTTACCTGCAGGTCATCAGCGAGCTACCCGGCGTGCAGTTCGCCACCAACCCAAACCCCATGAAGCCCGCCGCGTTTTCGTGGGATGGCGGCCAAGGCCTGCTGATGCCCTGCCACGCGCCCACCAAAGACGTGCACACCACCAGCAAGGGAGTCCACTAATGCTGCACCCCTACACCGTCAAGGTCGGCGCCCTCACCTATCGCGCCTGGGCCAGCAGCGCCTGCGCGGCCATCTGTCAGGCCATCACCGTGCACGGCTGCATGCGCGTCAGCGCCCGGAGGGCAGCGTAATGCCCGGCCTGCGCAAACCCACGCCCCTGCCCCGCCTGCAGGGCCGCACCGACGCCGACGCCGCATGGCTCACCGGCTGGTGGAGCGGCGCAGTCGTCGCCCTCGTCCTGGGCTTCGGCACCGCGGTGCTGGTAGGGGTGCTGCGATGAACCACAGCACACCCACCCCCACCGGCGACCGCCGCGCACGCCCACGCGGCCCCGGCTGCAGCGCCTGCGCCGGCACCACCGCCCGGGCCTGCCCTGCCCCGCAGGCCTGCGAGGCACCCGACCCTCTGGACACCACGCCCGCCACGCCAGGCGAGCAGGTGCACGGGCTGCTGCTCATCGCCCTGGGCGCCGCTGTGTGCGCGATGTTCCTCACGTTCACCGGCACGGGCGTGTAACGCCAGACCACCCCCTCAACCACCGAGCCCACCAACCATGAGCACCACCCCCCAGCACTCCAGCACCACCGCCGCCACCGACGTGGCCGTGTTCATCACCGACCTCGACGGCGGCCAGTTCGACCGCATGTTGTCCATTGCCCTCAGCCAGGTGGCCGCCGGCACCATGGACAACGACGCCAAGGGCGAAGTGAACATCAAGTTCGTCTTCGAGAAGATCCCCGGCAGCAGCCAGGTGTTGTGCAAGCACGTCCTGAAATTCTCGCGCCCAACGATCAACGGCCGGGCCAGCGAAGAGGCCTCGCGCAAGACCGCACTGAACGTCGGCAAGTTCGGCCGCCTCACCCTCGCGCCCGAAAGCCAGCTCGCCATGTTCGACCGCAGCGGAACACCCATGCCGCCCAGCTCACCCCAGCCCAGCACCACGCAAGGCAACCCCAGCGCCTGACGCGCAGAGCGCGCCCTGCACCACCCGCCCCATCCATCCACCACCACAAGGACCACCATGGACCCGCAAGCCGACAACACCAATAACACCGCCACCGCCGAGCTGCTGCAGCCCGGCGTTGCCTTCGCCCCCGCCGTCAGCATCCCCGATGCTTTCATCAAGGCCCTGGAGGAAGGCCAGGAAATTACCGCCGCCCACCTGGCCACCACCGCCGCGCTGGACCAGCCCGGCGCCGTCATCAGCCTGCCCGAGCACTTCAAGCTTCACGACCTGGAGGCTTTCCTCCCCCAGCGCCGCCGCGCCCGCGGCAAGATGACCACGGCCTACGTGCAGCCGTTCGCCGACTACACCACCGCCTACGCCGGGCCCGGCGCCGTGGTGTTTGTCAACGCCGACGAAATGTCCGCCACCGGCGTGCTGGACCTGGGCACCGTCGAGAAGCCCGGCCACGCCGGCAACTTGGCCGTGCTGTCGCCCAAGAAGACTGCCGCCTACGCGGCTCTGTGCAGCGTCAACGGCCAGCCCAAGAACCAGCAGGCCATGGCCGAGTTCATCGAAGACTGGGGCGTGCTGGCGGCCATGACCTTCGCCAACGAGCAAACCCCCAGCATCACGCCCGCCCAGGCGCTGGCCGCCATCCGCCGCATCACCATCGAGTCGGCCCGCAAGGTCGACAACGAAGAGAAGGCCCTCAGCGCAAGCCGCACCGCCTTCGAGAGCGTGGCCGCCACCAGCGCCGAGCCCATCCCCACGGTGATCAGCTTCACCTGCCAGCCCTACGCCGACCTGCAGCCGCGCAACTTCACGCTGCGCCTGTCCATCCTGACCCCCGGCGACAAGCCGGCGCTGGTGCTGCGCATCCAGAACCTGGAGACGCACGTCGAGCAGATGGGCGGCGAGCTGGCCGGCCTGGTGCACGACGCCATGAAGGGCGCCACGCCCGTGCTGCTGGGCAGCTACGCCAAAGCCGGCTGAGCGAACCACCGCCATGCGCATCAACGTCTACAGCCAGGAACAGACCAGCGAGGTGCTGCTGGTCGCCAAGCCCAGCAACACCGGCGTGACCTACCACGCCGCGCAGCTGGTGCTGCACTCCTCGCCGCGCCTGCACCACCCGCCGCAGGACGACGACCGCAGCGCCGTCACGTTCTGGATGCCCAAGTCGCCAGAGCGCCGCGAGGAAATGGCGCAGGCCTTCGAAGAGGTGGCCCGCCTGTTCCGCACCGCACCACCCGAAACCGGACTGGACTGAGACCAGCTCCAACATCGCGAGGCCAGCCATGGACAACGAAACCCACACCAAAACCCTCTTCATGAGCAAGTACCCCCCAATCACCGGCCGCGAAGCCGATGGGAGCTTTCGCCTGGAGCTGCCTCTGGTGGACAACCTGGGCAAGAACCCATGGACTGGCAAGGAAGAAAAAGAGGCCTACGAAGTCCGGTGGAGCGGACCCGCCGCCGAAGAGTTCTGGAACGCACACCGCGCAGACCTGGTCAGCGGCGCCATCTTGAGAACACAGATTCAACGTCTGCGCGCCCGCGTCAAACCCAACCGCTTCCCGCCACAGGCCGAAATCACCGCTCGAGCCATCGGCGTGGAAGTCGTCCCCAAGCGCACCCAACACCCCGCGGCAGCCGCCGCATAACCCAGCCCGAAAGGAACACCACCATGACCAAGGCATCCACCACCCGCAAGGCCCCCGCATCGCGCCACGGCCTGGCCTCCATCAGCAACGCAGCCGCCGCCCAGGCAGCTGCTGCGGAGTCCAGCACCGTTGTTCCCTTGAATGTCACAGTCAAAGCCGCCCCCGCCAATGCTGATGAAGTGCTGCGCTATGCAGCCCTGGGCATCGAAACGCAGAGCGGCACGTTGGACAGCATCAGTCTCCAAGGCGGCAGCCCCACCCGCTCGATGGCCAGCGCTATCGCAGCCTTCAATGCACTGGAAGGCACCGCGCTCACAGAACGCCAGGGCTGGGCCCTCCTGCAGGCACTGAACATGGCTCGCGCTGCCAACACCGCGCGCAGCGGCGATTTCAGCTCGCAGCACTACATGAACGCCGCCGCTTTCGCCGCCCTGGGCCACGAAGCCGCCGACCCCAGCCGCTGAGCCACATGGTCGTCAGCAAGGAAACCATTGAACGCGAGGCGGCAGAGGCCGCCAGCAAGGGGCTGAGCCTTGACGACTCCTGCCCCTACCCCTTCCGCAGCGCAGCAGGCATGCACTTCAAGGCCAGCTACTTCCAGGCCCTGCTGCAGCAGAAGCCCCAACCCCAACCGAGCACGCCAGCATGACTACCGTTGACGAATGGATCCTCACCAGCGAGGGCACCGAGCAGCCCATCAGCGGCTTTAAGCTGCTCATGTGCAAGGCCCCGCGCATCGAGGTCATTGCCCACAGCCTGGCGCAGATCAACCGCTACACCGGCCACGCCAGCCGCCCGTACAGCGTGGCCGAACACAGCCTGCTAGTGGCCGACATCGTGGCCAGCATGGGGCTGGACCACCACGCCCAGCGCCTGGCCCTCATGCACGACGCCCACGAATCGCTTTGCGGCGACGCATCCACCCCCGTAAAGGTGGCAGTGGGCACCGCGTGGATGGAGTTCGAGCACCCCCTGGCCCTGCTGGTGCGCACCACCTATCACCTCAAGGCCCCGTATGCCGCCCACGGCAAGGCCGTGCGCCACGCCGACCTGCTGGCCCTGGCCACCGAGCGCCGCGACCTGATGCGCTTTGACCCCAAGGTCAACACCCCGTGGAGCGTGATCGATCAGCCAGGCGCCCGCGTGCGCCCGCTCGACGGCATCGACCTGAACACCCCCGTGCGCGAGGCCATGATCTGGCGGCACCACCGCGACGCCTTCCTGGCCCGCTACCACGACCTCGAAGCGCGCTGCAAGGCCATGCCAGGGTCGGCCACAGCATGAGCGCCCTGCCACAAAACCCCACCCCCATGCACCAGCCCCGCCCGCGCCGCAAAGGGCGCACGAGCAGCCTGCTGCGCGCGTGGTCCCGCCCCATCACCACCAGCGGCCCCAGCGCACACCTCAGTTCCAGCGACTACCAGGGCCACGAGCTGCACCGCAATGCCGGCGTGACCGAAGGCCGCTTCGCCGCCTTCACCAAGCCCAGCCGCGTGGGGGACTGGCTCCACTACCCCGATGGTCGCAAGGAAAGGTTCCCAGGAAAATGACACGCGCATCCTTCGCACGCATGGCAGACCTGCAGCGCCGCCAACACCAGGCCCGCCAGGCCAAGGCCGCAGAGGCCACGCCCCATCCCGTCACGGACCAGATCGTGCGCGCCCGCATCGCCCACGATATCGGCGCCCTGCTGCGCGCAGCCAGCCTGCACGCCTGGACGGGCGAACACGCCGCCAACACCACCAACCTGGCAGGCCGCTGCATCTACATCGTGGCCAGCGCCTGCGGCCAGGCCGGCATCCACGACGGCGCCGACATCAACATCCTGCGCGGCGCCGGCAGCGCCTTGGCCGACCTGCAGGCCCACCCCGAGCAGCTGGAGCAGCACCGCGCTGCCATCCAGAGCGGGCTGGCCGCCTGTACCCGCCTGATGCCAGCCCTCAGCGAGCTGCAGCTCGCCCACGCCGCGCAGACCCTCGACGGCCTGCTGCGCACCAAGGACATGAGCACCGGCGATATCGAGCACGCGCTGCAGCGCCGCGCTGAGGGCCAGCCAGCATGACCGCCCGCACCCTGCAGCCCCGGACCTACGTACCACCAGCCGGCCCCACCACGCTGCGCATCTGCCGCCTGCTGGACCTGCGCGGCCCCATGCCCACCAGGGACATCCACGCTGCACTGAGCGACACGCACACCCGCAACGGTGTGGGCCAGGTGATCCACCACGCCGTGCGCAGCCAGCTGCTTACCTGCAACCGCAGCGTGTTCCCCCACACCTTCGACGTGGCGGCCGGCTGGGAGGCCAAGGCCGCAGCCATGGCGCCCCGGGCGAAGGTCAAGGGCCAGCCCGCCGCTACTCGCGCCGCAGCACCCAGCAAGGCCAAGCCCGCGCGGAGGCCAACACCCCGCATGCGCCCGGCGCCGGCACGCCGAGTGCAGCGCGCAGCGCCGGCACCGCGGCCCATCGCCTGCGTGCCCCCACCCCTGACCACGGTGCAGCACGCCCGCATCACGCAGCCCACAAGCGTGTGGGCACTGGGAGTGCATACATGAGAACTCCCGCCCAGGCCTTCCTGATTTTTTACATCGCCGACTGGAACTGCGGCCCTCATCCATCCATTTACCGCTTGGTAGATGGAAACGAATATTCACCTCATTCCCGCCGCAAGACTTACCGCATCGCGAGTTTTATGAAAATCAGCCAATTCATTAGGCAAGGCAATTTCCTCGACTTTTTTAGCAGCTATCTCTGCCAAATCCGAAGCTCTGCCCTGATGCACTTGAAATTGCCAATACATATGGTCAATAAAATCACTGGTCAAATCGCTACTCTCATCCACATCAACAAGCTGTTGGTGCAGGGAAAGCAAAACCACATTCATAACCTTTGCCTGCTCGACGAAATATACATCGGTAATTCTTGCGTCTTTAGATATATCAAGAATACCTCTTGCCTCCAGCAAAATAGATTTCACAAGATCCCATTTGTGATCCTCACCAAAATTTGGCTTGGTTCTATTTTTGGAAATATTGATAAGTGCAGCAGCGGAAGTAAAAACACTCACCACCAACCGATAACAATACAGTTTCTGAAGTCTTGTAGTTTCAGCGAGAAGAGCCGCTTGCATATCAGCTTGATGCCGCTGCTGGCGATTGGCCACAACAAAACCCGCTGCTATCGCAGAAACAGTGCCAACTGCCGCAACCCAATCCGCCAACTCGGAAGAAGTTTTGGGCCAGTAGTCAAAAAGCCCCGGGTAAGCCAAATGCAAAGCCGCGAGACCAACGAAACCGCATGCTCCGGCCACCAACACCCGGTGCTCGCTAAATTCAATATTCACCCTCATCAATCTGCCCCTCCATTTTTCGCGGTAGTAGACCACGGAACGCAGAGTTTCCCCAGCTCGGAGTGCGCCGCATGAAGCGCGACGCCTTCACCCTCCCCCTCGCCTTCCCCGGCGAGCTGATCATCGACAACTTCGCAGGCGGCGGCGGCACCAGCACCGGCCTGGAAAAGGCCTTCGGCCGCCCGGTTGACATTGCGATCAACCACGACCCCGAAGCCCTGGCGATGCACGCCATCAACCACCCCTTCACGCTGCACCTGTGTGAAAGCGTGTGGACGGTCAACCCCATCAAGGTCACCCACAACCAGCCCGTGGGCCTGGTGTGGCTGTCGCCGGACTGCAAGCATTTCAGCAAGGCCAAGGGCAGCACGCCTGTCGCCAAGGACATTCGGGGCCTGGCCTGGGTTGGCATCCGCTGGGCGCTGCTGTGCACGCCGCGCGTGATCATGCTGGAGAACGTCGAAGAGTTCAGGACCTGGGGCCCGCTCATGGTGATGCCCGACGGCTCCCTGCGGCCAGACCCCGCCCACGCGGGCGAATACTTCAATGCCTTCCGGGGCATGCTGACCACAGGCGTACGCGCTGACGACCCCGCGCTGGCCGAGTGCTGCGAATTCCTGGGCATCGAGCTGGGCGGCGACATGGCCCAGCGCCTGGTGCGCGGGCTGGGCTATGACCTCGATTTCCGCGAGCTGCGCGCCTGCGACAACGGCACGCCCACCATCCGCAAGCGCCTGTTCATGGTCGCCCGCCGCGACGGCCTGCCCATTCGCTGGCCCGAGCAGACCCACGGCGAGCCCACCAACAGCGCCGTACTGGCCGGCAAGCTCGCCCCCTACCGCACGGCGGCCGAGTGCATTGATTTCAGCATCGAGGGCACCAGCATCTTCGGGCGCCCTCGGCCCCTTGTCACCAACACCCTGCGCCGCGTGGCCAAGGGCCTGTGGCGCCATGTACTGACCAGCCCCAAGCCGTTTATCGTGGGCGCGGGAGGCCCAACCTATTCCGGCCGCCCCGCCGGGACAGACCAGCCCATGGGCACGCTGACCGCCGACAACCACCGAGCCCTGACCGAACCGGTGCTGGCGCCCTTCCTGAACGAGCACGCCAACGCCAGCAACCAGCGCACCATGCCTGCGGACGAACCCGTCCGCACGCTGTGCGCCCAAGTGAAGGGCGGGCACTTTTCCGTGGTGGCCCCCACCCTCGCACCGCTGCGCGGCACCACCGAGCAGCACCTGGGTGGACACGACGTGCAAACGCCCCTGTCCACGGTGTCTGCAGGCGGCACGCACCACGCGCTGGTGGCCGGCCACCTGGTGACCATCGGGTACGGAGAACGCCCAGGCCAGGACGCCCGAACCCAGCCCGTCGCGCAGCCCTTGGGCACCGCAGTGGCCGGCGGCATCAAACAGGCCGTGGTCGCCGCCCACCTGGTGGACATGGGCCACGGCGAAGGCAAGGACGGCACCAAGCGATTCAGCCACGGCGTGCGCAGCATCGAGGTGCCGCTCAACACCGTGACCGCCAGCGGCGCCACCAGCGGCCTGGCTGCGGTGCACCTGACCCACCTCACGCACCACGGCGAGCGATCGGGCCACAGCGCCAGCACCCCACTGCCCACCGTCACCGGCGCGCACCGTGGCGAGCAGGCCCTGGTGGCCGCCTGCCTTGAGCAGGCCAACGGCGGCTTCTACGACGGCGACGGCCGTGCGGCCGATGTGCCCGTGAGCACCATCACTGCGGCCGGCAGCAACCAGCGCCTCATTACCGCCTATGCCGTCAAGTACTACAGCAGCGGCGGCCAGTGGCAGGAGCTGGGCCAGCCCATGCACACCGTGCCCACCAAAGACCGCATGGGCCTGGTGCAGGTGCTGCAGGTGCCAGCCGATAGCCTGGCGCCCGAACTGCGCGAGCGCGCCCGCCTGTGCGCCGAGCTGCTGCACACCCACCTGCCCGAGCACTTCGCCGAGCCCGCCGAAATGGTGCTGGTGTGGCATGCCGGCCTGTGGTGGGTGCTGGTGGACATCACGCTGCGCATGCTCAAGCCGCGCGAACTGTTCAACGCCCAGGGATTCCCGGCCGACTACGTCATCCACGAAATCCCCGACCCGGCCCTGCTCTTCGGGCCCGACGGCCACCAGGTCGCCAACCCCCTGGACGTGCCACGCATCCCCCTGTCGAACACCGCGCAGGTCCGCATGTGCGGCAACAGCGTATGCCCGCCCCAAGCCGAGGCGCTGGTGCGGGCCAATTTCGGGCATGAGGCCCTAATTTATGGAGTAGCAGCAGCATGAGCAGCGCCAACCAGCCCCGCCGCCCCGAGCGCACCGCCAAAGACTTCGCCATCGAGTTCGGCGAGTACCTGGCCCGCGGCGCCGAGCAACTGCTGCAGGCGCTGGCCATCCATGACGTGCTGCTGATGCACATCGAGGAAGGCGAAGAGATCGACCAGTCCGAACTGGACGAAGCGCGCGAGGCCGTGAGCGAACACCGCCGCGCCCTGAGTTCAGACATCTACGAATTCCGCAAGCGTCGCGACCGCGCCCTAGCCCCAGCCACCACCACCCACACCCCGCCACCCCAACCCCGCGACTGGCCCGCCACCTGGTCAGCCATCCGCGAATGGCGCGACGCCCCCACAAGGGCCTTCGCCGAGGCCGCAGTGGAAGCGGTCAACCGCACCATCACCAGCGAGCTGCATGCCCAGGTCCACCTGGACCGCATCGCCCGCGCCGAGCAAGAGGAAAGGACCACCGACCGTGAACACGTTTAACCCCGCCACCGCACAGCCCAACATCCTGAACAGCCTGCGCGCCGGAGGCGTGCTCAAGCTCAGCCCCAAGACGCAACGCTTTTTCATCATCCAGAGCAGCCGCGAACTGGAGTGCGATCAACGCCAGGCTCAGCGCCTGGCCAGCGACGGTACCCTGCGCCCAGCGGGCATTGACAGTCATGGTCTGTGCGTTTTTTCGCTCAAAAAGAGGTAAATCGATGACCTACTTTTGCTTCCACCCACCATTTTCGAACCAGTCACGGCCCGCATCGATTCCAGCACTGATCGCTTCGTTCTCGGTTGCATGCTGCGTGCCCGACACCCCCACGTCATGGTCCACCCCTTCACTGCCCGGGTACTCAAGTGGAAATACCGTCACCGTGCAGGAAGCCGGGATCCACTTGCCATCGGCGGCCTGCTCCGCGCTTGCAAAAATATCTGCGACGTGGTTGTCGCGCTGCTGTGTACGAACTTTGGTCATCGTTGGTTCCTTTCATGTGATAACGATGGAGGCAGTATCGGGACCATCCGAGAAAAAGTCGAAATTAATTTCTCGCGCTGGATATCGTTCCCACCCAGTTCACAGCAACCCCATGACCAGCAGGTGGACCGCACAATGATCCCTGCGCTTAGCATCCGCCAGCCCTGGGCCTGGCTCATCGTCAACGGGTTCAAGGACATCGAGAACCGCGACTGGCCCACCAACTTCCGTGGCGAAATGCTGGTGCACGCCAGCCAGACCATGACGCGCCGGTACTACGACGGCACCGTCGAGGTACTTCAAATGCTCGGCCTGTATCCACCCAGCCTGCCCACCTACGAATCCCTGGAGCGCGGCGGCCTTGTCGGCTGGACTCGCGTGGTGGATTGTGTCGAGCACCACCCATCCCCGTGGAAGATGGACGGCGGCCACGGCTTCGTGCTTCGCGACAGCCGCCCCATTCCCTTCGTGCCGTACAAGGGCAGGCTGGGTTTTTTCAACGTGCCACAGGAGGCTTTGCAGGCATGAACCTCAGCACCCAAACAGCCGCAGCAGCACCCCTGCCCCACTACAACGACAGCTCACTGCTGCGCGCCTCTGACATTTTCAGCACGCCGCGCCGGCGTGGCGTGCTGCCCATTGGCAAGACCACCTTCTACCGTTGGGTGGACCAGGGCCTGGTGCCCGAGGGCCGCAAGATCAGTGGCACGCCGCTGTGGCCTTACTCAGCCATCAGGCAGCTGGCCGAGCAGGATCTGCAGGCGCAGCAGGCGAGCGGGCCGCCGCAGTGAGTGCATCGATGTGGTCGGCATACCACTGCAGGGCGCGGCGGCGGTCGTCGGCCAGCTCAGCGCGGGTGTACGCGGCCACCACCTCTTTCTTTTCCTCATGGGACAGCAGCAGCTCGATCACATCCTGCTGCACCACCCGGTGTTCCTTGAGGATGGTGGCCGCCGTCGAGCGCAGGCCGTGGGGCGCAAACTCAGGCACCCCAAAGTCCAGCCGGCCAATCATGTGGTTCAACGTGGCATCGGACATCGGCCGCCCCTTGCCCCCCAGGAACCGCATGGGGAACAGGTACTCGCCATGCCCCGTCATCCGGTGCAGATCGCGCAGCAGGGCCACCGCCTGGCGCGATAGGTAGACGCGGTGCTCGCGCCGCATCTTCATGCGTTCGGCCGGCACCGTCCACACCCCCTTTTTCCAATCGACTTCGGGCCACTTGGCCTTGATCAGCTCTGACTTGCGCACCATGGTGTACGCCAGCAGCCTGGCCGCGTAGACGGTCAGCGCGCTGGTGCCGCTTTGTTTGTCGAGCTCACCCCAAAAGCGCACCAGCTCGGGCTCCCGCAGATGCACGTGGTGCTTTGCCGGTGGCACGGCCACGGCACCGCGCACCGCCAGGGCCGGGTTCGATTCCACGATCAGCTTGCGAATGGCGAAGTTGTAAACCTGCTGCACGATCACACGGCAGCGGTCGGCCGTCACCGGCACATGCAGCAGCTTTTCCATGATGGCCAGCACATCGCCCGCCTTCACCTGGTGCAGCGCCTTCTGGCCTATGCCCGGGTTGATGTACGAGTCCAGGAACCGCACGACCTGGGTGCGGTAGGCCGCCGAGCGGTAGAACAGAGTCTCGCGCACCCACACCTGTGCAAAGTCCGCAAAGGTCACGCTGCGGCGCTTGGCATCAGCATCGGTCTGCTCTGAACGCTTTCGCTCCTCCACCGGGTCGATGCCCTTGGCCAGCTTGGCCCGCAGCAGTGCGTGCGCATCACGCGCCTCGGCAATGCCGATCTCAGGGTAAGGGCCAATGGTCCACTTCGGCCGCCGCCCCTCGAACGAATAGATGTACCGCCAGATCTTGCTGCCCGTGGCCAGCACCTCGACATACAGCCCGCCCCCGTCCAGCAGCAGGTAGGGCTTGTCCCTGGGCTTGGCAGCATTGAGCTGCGAGGACTTGAGCTTGTAGTTGATTGCGCGGCTATCGGCCATCAGATGTGTTCCATGAAAAATCGAGCCCTGCGGCCATGGAACAGCATGGTACAGAACATGGAACGATTTCGATGGAACACCATGGAACTTTTAGGAACCACACAGGCAGAAAAAAAGCCCGACTCCATAGGAGCGGGCCTGTTCTGCGGGTACCTAAGGAACTCAGACAAACGCAATCACATGTGGTCGATCATGACCTGCCCGAAGCCCGAGCAACTCACCTGCGTGGCCCCATCCATCAGCCGCGCGAAGTCATAAGTCACCTTCTTCGACGCAATCGACTTCTCCAGCGAGCTGATGATCAAATTGGCCGCCTCGATCCACCCCATGTGGCGCAGCATCATCTCGGCCGAGAGGATTTCGGAGCCGGGGTTCACATAGTCCTTGCCGGCGTACTTGGGGGCCGTGCCGTGGGTGGCTTCGAAGCAGGCCACCGAGTCGGACATGTTGGCGCCCGGCGCGATGCCGATGCCGCCGACCTGGGCGGCCAGTGCGTCGGAGATGTAGTCGCCGTTGAGGTTGAGCGTGGCCACCACCGAGTATTCGGCGGGGCGCAGCAGGATCTGCTGCAGGAAGGCATCGGCGATGCTGTCCTTGATGGTGATGTCCTTGCCCGACTTGGGGCTCTTGAACTTGCACCAGGGGCCGCCGTCAATCAGCTCGGCGCCGAATTCCTTTTGCGCCAGGGCATAGGCCCAGTCGCGGAACCCGCCCTCGGTGTACTTCATGATGTTGCCCTTGTGCACGACGGTCACACTGGGCTTGTCGTTGTCAATGGCGTACTGGATGGCCTTGCGCACCAGGCGCTCGGTGCCTTCGCGCGAGACGGGCTTGACGCCGATGCCCGAGGTGTTGGGGAAGCGGATCTTCTTGACGCCCATCTCGTCCTGCAGGAACTTGATGAGCTTTTTGGCCTTGTCGGATTCGGCCTCGAACTCGATGCCGGCGTAGATGTCTTCCGAGTTCTCGCGGAAGATCACCATGTTGGTCTTTTCGGGCTCTTTCAGGGGCGAAGGCACGCCCTTGAAATACTGTACCGGGCGCAGGCAGACGTACAGGTCGAGCTCCTGGCGCAGGGCCACGTTCAGCGAGCGGATGCCGCCGCCCACGGGCGTGGTCAGCGGGCCCTTGATGGACACCACGTACTCGCGCAGCACGGCCAGCGTTTCCTCGGGCAGCCACACGTCGGGGCCGTAGACCTTGGTGGATTTTTCGCCCGCGTAGACCTCCATCCACTGGATCTTCTTTTTGCCGCCATAGGCCTTGGCCACGGCGGCATCGACCACCTTGATCATGACCGGCGTGATGTCCAGACCGGTACCGTCACCTTCGATGTAAGGAATGATCGGCTCGTCCGGCACATTCAGGGACATGTCGGCGTTGACGGTGATTTTCTGCCCTTGGGCAGGCACCTTGATGTGCTGGTAGCTGGTCATGGGCGAAGGTCTCCGTTGGATATCTGAAACACAATGGGGCAGGCCGTGCGGGGTGCAGCCAACCACAAAGATTCTATAGACAAAAAAATGCCGGAAAGCCCTGTCAACCGTGCGGGGGCTGCTATCGTTGCAGGTGGAGCTTCGTGAATTTTTTGCGAAGCCCTCAACCCGATAGTTCGTCTAGGAAATGGCATATATGAAAAAACTCCTCGCTGTCCTGATGGCTGGTCTGTTCTCTGCCGGTGCTTTCGCACAGGCCCCAGCCGCCCCTGCTGCCGCACCCGCTCCAGCAGCTGCTCCCGCGGCAGCCCCCGCCCCCATGGCCAAGGCGGCACCTGCACACAAGCAGTCCAAGAAAATGGCACAGAAGAAGACCAAGAAGCACGCCAAGAAGGCCGCAGCCTGATGCGGCTGGGGGTTTGTGCCCTGCACTGACCCCTGCACCGCTGGTTTGCTTCAGAATCGCCCGCAACCGCGGGCGTTTCCGTTTCTGGCGCCTGTCCCGTCATCCCGTTGCCGAAAGAGTCCCATGACCCGCCTGAGCCGTACCCGCCCCGCCGCCCGAGCCCTTGCCCCCCTTCGCCTGCTGGTCGCTGGCGTACTGGCCATGTCGCTCGCTGGTCTGGCTGCCACCGCCCAGGCCCAGGAAGGCCCGCAGCTGAACCTGCAGCGCGTGGAACTCTCCGCCGGCATGCACCGCATCGACGCCCAGGTGGCACTGGCGCCGCAGGAGCGCCAGATCGGCCTGATGAACCGCCCCGAGATGCCCCAGCACGAGGGCATGCTGTTCGTCTTCGAGCAGCCCAGCGAGCAGTGCTTCTGGATGAAGAACACGCTGCTGCCGCTGACGGCCGCCTTCGTCGCGGACGACGGCACCATCGTCAATCTGGAGGACATGAAGCCCCAGACGCTGGATTCGCACTGCTCCAAGAAGCCCGTGCGCTTCGTGCTGGAGATGAACCAGGGCTGGTTTGCCAAAAAGGGCATCAAGGCGGGCTTCAAGCTCGGTGGCGCGCCCTTCTCGCGCAAGTGAACCTGCTGCGCCCATAAAAAAACGGCCAGAAGGCCGTTTTTTTGTGCCCACCCGGCAAGGGCAGGCAGGCCGGTAGCCGGCAATCAGGCGAAGTTGGCTTCAGCGAACTTCCAGTTGACCAGCTTGTCCAGGAAGGTTTCGACGAACTTGGGACGCATGTTGCGGTAGTCGATGTAGTACGCGTGTTCCCACACGTCCACCGTGAGCAGGGCCTTGTCGGCGGTGGTCAGGGGCGTGCCGGCGGCGCCGGTGTTCACGATGTCGACGCTGCCGTCGGCCTTCTTCACCAGCCAGGTCCAGCCCGAACCGAAGTTGCCCACGGCGCTCTTGACGAAGGCTTCCTTGAAGGCGGCGTAGCTGCCCCACTTGGCGGTGATGGCCGCAGCCAGCGCGCCCGATGGCTCGCCGCCGCCGGCGGGGGCCATGCAGCTCCAGAAGAAGGTGTGGTTCCAGATCTGGGCGGCGTTGTTGTAGATGCCGCCGCTGGCCTTCTTGATGATCTCCTCAAGGGTCATCGTCTCGAATTCCGTGCCCTTTTGCAGGTTGTTGAGGTTCACCACGTAGGCATTGTGGTGCTTGCCGTGGTGGTACTCCAGCGTTTCCTGGCTGTAGTTCGGGGCCAGGGCGTCGATGGCGTAGGGCAGCGGGGGAAGGGTATGTTCCATGGTGTTTTCCTCGTGGTGGTTTGAATTGTGGTGGGCCCGCTGCGCCATGAGTTCCACGCGGCGTGCCTGTGGGTGAACGGGCATTGTAGGAAGAACATGTGACCTGTGCAGCGAAGGGTGCAACGATTCGTGCAAGTCCATGACAATGCCGCGATTGTCCTACAGCAAACGAGGCTGCGATGCGGCGGTGACGTCCACGATACCGTCGGCCAGCGTGGCGCGCAAGGCATCGCCAGGATGCACCTGGCGCACGCTGGTGACTGCGTGGCCGTCCGCATCGGCCAGCAGCGCATACCCGCGCTGCAGCACCAGGCGCGGGTCGAGCAGCTCCAGGCGCAGCGCGGCGCGGTCGACCCGGTCGCGCAGGCCGTCGATGCGGCGCTGCACCTGCAAGGGCAGTGCCGCAGCGGCGGCCTGCTGCGCCTGCTCCATGCGCTGCAGGCGCAGCAGCACGGTGTGGCGCATGCGCTGGGCCATGCGCGCCATCTGCATCTGCTCGCGTGCCACCAGGCCCGAGGGGCGGCCCAGGCGGGCGGCGGCCTGGTCCAGGCGTTGGTGGCGGGCATCGAGTTGGCGCTGCAGTCCGTCGGCAATGCGGCCTTCGATCAGTTCCAGGGCACCCAGCCACACCTCGCGCGGCTGCGCCACCAGCTCGGCCGCCGCCGTGGGCGTAGGTGCGCGCAGGTCGGCGCAGAAGTCGGCGATGGTGAAGTCGGTCTCGTGCCCCACGCCGCTGACCAGCGGCACCGGGCTTTGCACGATGGTGCGGGCCAGGTGCTCGTCGTTGAAGGCCCACAGGTCCTCGATGGAGCCGCCGCCGCGCACCAGCAGGATGGTGTCGATGGCCGGCTGGCTGGCCGAAGGCCCCTGCTCCGCCAGCCGGTACAGCCGGTTGAGCGCGGAAATGATGGACTGCGGCGCGGCTGCGCCCTGCACCTGGGCGGGTGCCAGCACCACGGGGATGTGCGGCACCCGGCGGCGCAGCGCCGTGACCACATCGTGCAGTGCGGCTGCGCCGAGCGACGTGACCAGGCCAATGCCACTCGGCTGCACGGGCAGTGGCCGCTTGCGGGCGCCGTCGAACAGGCCTTCGGCCTCCAGCTGGGCCTTCAGGCGCAGGAACTGCTCGAACAGCGCGCCCTGGCCGGCGCGCTGCATGCTTTCCACAATGAACTGCAGGTCGCCCCGGGCTTCGTACACCCCGAGCTTGCCGCGCACTTCCACCAATTCGCCATCGCGCGGCGAAAAGTCAAGCAGGCTGGCGGCGCGGCGGAACATGGCACAACGCAACTGGCCCTGGGCGTCTTTTACCGAGAAGTAGCAATGCCCGCTGGATGCGCGCGAGAAGCCCGTGATCTCGCCGCGCACCGCGACAGGATTGAAGCGCGCCTCCAGCGCATCAGCAATGGCGCGGCACAGCGCGCCAACTTCCCACACGCGGGGCGCCACTGTGGGGCTTCCACGCTCAAACATGAGCAACGGCGGCCATTGGCGCCCCATTGGCAGGCCGAGTCTTCCACAGAAGCGGCGATGCAGCGGCAACAGGTGCCGGATAACCACTTGCCCACGGCAAATCACGAGAGCACGTGCAAGTCATTGATTTATATGTATTTTTCACTGCGCAATTTTTCATCAATCTGTTGCAAGCACGGCGCCAAGCCACTTTGCGGGCCTGAGCGACCCGGTTGCCCACAAAGTTATCCACAGATTTTGTGGGTGACGCTGCGGTCACCCGGGGCATCCGCCAAGGTAACGGTTTGTGACGAAAAGTGGCCAGCAAGCTGGGCCATAATCGCCGATTGCCCCTCATCTGCGCGGAGAGAGATTTGCTGTCCATCATACAAGCCGCAGGCTGGCCCATCTGGCCGCTGATCGTGTGTTCCATCCTCGGTATGGCCCTGGTTATCGAACGTTTCGTGGCCCTCAAGACGGCCCGTGTCGCGCCGCCCAAGCTGCTCGACGAAGCCATCACCGTTTCGTCGAAAAGCCTGCCCACACCCGACGTGGTGAACCAGCTGGCGCAGAACTCTGCTTTGGGCGAGGTGCTGGCCAGTGGCCTGCGCACGCTCAACAGCAACCCCCAGTGCAGCGAGGCCGATCTGCGTGCCGCCATGGAGGGCACGGGCCGCTCCGTCGCCCACCGGCTCGAAAAATACCTCAGCGCCCTGGCCACCATTGCTTCGGCGGCCCCCTTGCTCGGCCTGCTGGGCACGGTCATCGGCATGATCGAGATCTTCGGCTCGCAGACCGGCAGCGGCGGCGTGGGGCAGGCCATGGGCGGGGGCAACCCTGCCCGGCTGGCGCACGGCATCTCGATCGCCCTCTACAACACGGCCTTCGGCCTGATCGTGGCCATCCCGGCGCTGATCTTCTGGCGCTACTTCCGTAGCCGCGTCGATGCCTACCTGCTGACCCTGGAACTGGCCTCGGAACAGTTCGTGCGCCACATCCTGCGCCACAAGAAGTGACGGGGCGGCCATGAACTTCCGCCCCCGCGCCAAGGAAGAGCCCGAGATCAACCTGATCCCGTTCATCGACGTGCTGCTGGTGATCCTCATCTTTTTGATGCTGACCACCACCTACAGCAAGTTCACCGAGTTGCAGCTGACCCTGCCCGTGGCCGATGCCGATCAGCAACGCGACCACCCCAAGGAAGTGGTGGTCGCGGTGGCGGCGGATGGCCGCTATGCGGTCAACAAGACTGGCGTGGAAGGCAAGAGCGTCGACGCCGTGGCCCGCGCACTGCGCGAGGCGTCTGCCGCCATCGGCAAGGACAGCGTGGTCATCATCAGCGCCGATGCGATGTCGCCCCACCAGGCCGTGGTGACGGTGATGGAGGCCGCGCGCCGCGTGGGCCTGACGCAGATCACGTTTGCCACCCAGTCATCGGCTGGCGCGAGCGCAGGCAGCGGCCGCTAGCGGACATGGCTGCCGCGGGGCCGCAGCCGCCCTCGTCTGCCGGCCTGGTGCAGGCCTGGCAATCCCGGGGCCTTGCGGCCTGGGCTCTGTGGCCCGTCTCCCTGCCTTACAGCCTCCTGGTGCGGCTTCGCCGGGCCCTTTACCGCCACGGCACACTGCGCTCTGAACACCCTGGGCGCCCGACCATCGTGGTGGGCAACGTGATTGCCGGCGGCGCCGGCAAGACCCCGGTAGTCATGGCCTTGGTGCAGCACCTCAAGGCCCGGGGGCTCAAGCCTGGCGTCATCTCGCGCGGCTATGGCCGCAGCACCACCGATTGCCGCGAGGTGCTGGCCGACAGCCCGGCCCACGAGGTCGGCGATGAGCCCGCCCTGATCGCCCGCAGTTGCGGGGTGCCGGTCTTCGTGGACCGCCAGCGCACAACCGCAGCGCGCGCGCTGCTGGCGCGCTACCCAGGTACCGAGGTGATCGTCTGCGACGACGGCCTGCAGCACCTGGCGCTACAGCGCGACCTGGAGGTCTGCGTCTTCAACGACCAGGGCGTGGGCAACGGCTTTCTGCTGCCTGCCGGGCCGCTGCGCGAGCCCTGGCCGCGTGCGGTGGACTGGGTGCTGCACCCCGATACCACGGCAGCCCCTGCCGGCACGGCAGCCGCGTTTGCATTGCGGCGCGGCCTGGCCGACCATGCCGTGCGCGCCGACGGCAGCAGCCTGCCCCTGCAGTCGCTGCGCGGCCAGCCCGTGCATGCCCTGGCGGCAATCGCCCGGCCCGAGGACTTCTTTGGCATGCTGCGGGCCCGGGGGCTGACCCTGGCGCGCACCAGCGCCCTGCCAGACCACCACGACTTCACCGGCTGGACCGATGGGGCTGGCGCAACGCAGGGCGGCCAGTTGCCCCTGCTGTGCACGGCCAAGGATGCCGTGAAGCTCTGGCCACTGCTCCCCGACGCCCTGGCGGTGCCATTGGAGGTGGGCCTGGACCCGGCCTTTTTCGCGGCACTGGACGCCCGGTTGGCCACATTGGTACCGCCACCCTCGCTATCATCGCCCCTGCCCGCCCCCTAGGATTGAACGAACGTTTGCTGGAAAGCTGCCGCCATGGACCCCAAACTGCTTGAACTGCTGGTCTGCCCCGTCACCAAGGGTCCGCTGACCTTTGACCGCGAGCACCAGGAACTCGTCTCGCGCAGCGCGCGCCTGGCGTACCCGGTGCGCGACGGCATCCCGGTGCTGCTCGAAAACGAGGCGCGCACGCTGACCGACGAAGAAATCGAGGCATGAGCGCGGTGGCCGCATCCGAAGCCTTCACCGTCGTGATTCCGGCGCGCATGGCCTCGAGCCGCCTGCCGGACAAGCCCCTGGCCGACATCGCCGGCCTGCCCATGGTGGTGCGCGTGGCGCAGCGCGCCGCGCTGAGTGGCGCCGCCCGCGTGGTGGTGGCCGCCGATGACGCCCGTGTGCTGCAGGCCTGCCAGGCGCATGGCGTACCTGCCATCCTGACCCGCACCAACCACGCCAGCGGCAGCGACCGCCTGGCCGAGGCCTGCGAGCAATTGGGTCTGTCTGGCGACGACATCGTGGTCAATGTGCAGGGCGACGAGCCGCTGATGGACCCCGGCCTCATCGATGCCGTGGCGGCCCTGCTGCCGGCGCGGCCCGAGGCCAGCATGGGCACGGCGGCCCACGCCATCGCCACCCTGGCTGACTACGAGAACCCGAATGTGGTGAAGGTCGTGCTCGATGCACGCGGCCTGGCGCACTACTTCAGCCGCGCGCCCATCCCGCTCGCGCGCGACCATGCGGGCACTGCGTGGTGGGACAACGCCACGGGCGCCGTGCCCGCCGGCTTTGCCCCGTTGCGCCACATCGGCATCTACAGCTACCGCGCGGGTTTTCTGCGCGCCTTTCCCAGGCTGACGCAGGCCCCCACCGAGGTGATGGAAGCGCTGGAGCAGCTGCGCGCGCTGTGGCATGGCCACCGCATTGCCGTGCACGTCACCGATACCGCGCCCGGCCCCGGCGTGGACACGCCGCAAGACCTGGAGCGCGTGCGCGCACTGTTGGCGTAGGCCGGCGGATGCCCCGCAGGGGCCGGCAAATGCCCCATGCTGGTGCGCAAACGGGCCATCCTACGCATTTATACGCATGTCATATCACGCGTGTAAGCCAGTGCAAGGCGGTCACATGCTATCCTCGACCGCAACGAGAGCATTGCATCCCGGGCCCCACAAGCGCCTGCGCGAGCACTGACGTAGCAGCACACCCCCGCAGGCCCAGCCCCATCCGTGGAGCACTGCGGTCTTTTTTTGCTGCCATGGCCGTGATCGAGCGCCCGCGCGCGGTGCAGCCCCAGCCAGCATTGCCAGCCGATTTCTAACCTTCGAGGACCTTCATGAGACTGATTCTGTTGGGCGCGCCTGGCGCCGGAAAGGGCACGCAAGCCACGTTCATCTGCCAGAAGTACGGCATTCCGCAGATCTCCACCGGAGACATGCTGCGCGCAGCCGTCAAGGCAGGCACTCCGCTGGGCCTGCAGGCTGATGCCATCATGAAGTCGGGCGCCCTGGTCAGCGACGACCTGATCATCAACCTCGTCAAGGAACGCATTGCCCAGCCCGACTGCGCCAAGGGCTTCCTGTTCGACGGCTTCCCCCGCACCATCCCCCAGGCCGATGCCATGAAGGCTGCGGGCGTCAAGCTCGACCACGTGCTGGAGATCGATGTGCCCTTCGAGGCCATCGTCGAACGCATGAGCGGCCGCCGCTCGCACCCCGCCAGCGGCCGCACCTACCACGTCAAGTTCAACCCACCCAAGGTGGAAGGCAAGGACGACGTGACCGGTGAAGACCTGATCCAGCGCGACGACGACAAGGAAGAGACCGTCAAGAAGCGCCTGCAGGTCTACAGCGACCAGACCCGCCCCCTGGTGGACTACTACAGCCAGTGGGCCAAGGCCGACCCCACCGCCGCCCCCAAGTACCACGCCATCAGCGGCATGGGCAGCGTGGACGACATCACGCAGCGCGCCTTCACGGCACTTTCCAACTGACCCGCTGTGACCTAATGACCTGCTGATTTTTCAGCGGCACCAACGACAAAGCCGGGCATGCCCGGCTTTGTCGTTTTCTCACGGGTGCTTCGCACCCGCCATGCTTACTTCTTGGGGGCCGGCGTGGCAGGCACGGGCATGTTCGGCATGGTTGGCATGCCGGGCTTCTGGCCTGGCGCGCAGGCTCCCACCCAGCGCGCCTCGATCACCGAGGTGTCGCTGGACTTGCCCATCATCGGCGGATTGAAGGTACTATTGACCACGACCTTGTAGGCGCTGGTGAAATCGCCCGTGGCCACGCTCTTGGAGGTGACACTGATCGAACCCATCTTGCACTCCGCGCTGCCGGTGATGGTGTTTCCCTCACGCTTCATGTCATTCTTGCTGCACATGGTCTTGGACGTCTCCAGGGCCATCTTCTGCATCTGTGTTTCGAAGGCCTCATCGGTGCACTGCTGCATGACCATGGGGGGCGCACCCTCACCGGAGGTGGACTTCATCTCCCACAGCCCCGGCTTGCGCTTGGGCAGCTCCAGGGATTGCGCAGGCAGGGCTGCCAGCGCCACGGCAGCGGCTACGAGAGAAAGGGATACAAAGCGCATGACGACGACTCCTGCAAAGTAATGTGCCGGATGATAGTGGCGGTAAACCCAGCGCTGCACGCAGCGAAGCACATCAAGGAAACGAAACGTGCACTATTCGACGATCCCGGCGCCCACCCGTCGGGCCATCAGAGATCAGGCCGGGCTCGAGCGCAGCCCGTAGACCTTGCCATCCACGAAGAGGTACTCGGCCCGCAGCACCGCATCGCCCTTTTCCTCGCGCAGCGTGAAGCCCAGTACCGAGATCGCTGTGCCCGGCTTGATCTCGGCCACCTGCCAGGCCTGCATGCGGGTCAGCGGGGCCAGCTCGATCTCCCACTTGCGGTCCTTGCGCGTGGGCAGCACGGCACGGGCCAGCAGGGCCTTGCCATCGACCGGCGCCGTCTGCGCGGGCAAGGCGCGCTGCGCCAGGTTGGGCGGCAGTGCCAGGTTGGCGGGCAGCTCCAGCTCCAGCTCGGCATGCGGGTTCTGCCAGCGCACCTTGCGCACGGTGCCTTCGAGATAGATCGGGCGGTCCGCGTCGAAGCTGCTCCAGCCGTGGTGCGCATGGGCCGCCAGGGGAACAAGGGGAAGAACACTGGCCACGGCGAGAACCTGGCGACGCTGCAAAGGCATGAAAATTCTCCTTTCGAATGTCAGAGGTACGCTATCCACCGGCCACAGGCGACGATGGCCAGCCAGATGAAGGTGGACAGCAGCATCTGCGCCCGCGCCAGGCCATCGAGCCGTGCGAGCGAACCACGCCCATGAAACCACGCCGCGTTGCAGCCGGCAAGCATCAACAACAGCATCTTCAGGGTGAAGGCCCGGTTGGCGAGCAGCTCCTGCGGCTGCGTGGCAAACATCACCAGGCCCGACAGGGCCGCCATGCCAAAGCCGCACAGCGCCAGCGAGAGGCTCAGGCGCGCCAGGTCCCGGGGCGGCAACGCGGCCCCCAGGCCAAAGACCCGCAGCTCCAGCAGCACCAGGTTGCCCAGCAGCAGCGCGATGCCCACGATGTGCACCACCTCCAGCGCGGGGTAGGCCCAAACATGGGAGCGGAGTGCGGTGAACATAAAGGGCTTCCTGGCGTGGTGATCAGTGCAACAACTCGAGCATCAACGTGATGCGGGCCTTGACGGGCGACAGGCCGGGCGCGGCCGCTAAGGCATCGCCGGCCGTGGGCAGCAACCGCCCTTCGGCGCAGCGCGTGGAACGCACCACACGCACACCCACCGCCTGCGCACGCGCCAGCGCGTCCCCCAGGGTATGGTGGATGGTGCCATTGCCTGTGCAGGCCACCACCAGCCCCTGCACGCCCTCACGCACCAAGGCATCCACCGCGCGGCCACTGGCCCCTGCATGGCTCACGACCATTTCCACCCAGGGCCAGGGGGAGTCGGCCGGCAAGGCGGCAATGGCGGTGGCAGCCGTGCCGCCAGTCGCCTGGGGCCAAGCCTGCACCAAGCGGGCCGCGCCCTCCTCCACCCACCCCAAGGGCCCGGCATCACCGGAGCTGAACGGGTCCACCCGGTAGGGGTGCACCTTCTGCACGCGCTGCGCGCCATGGATGGTGCCGGCAGCCACCACCACCACGCCCTGCGCACCGGCGGTGGCGGCCACGGCCACGGCGTCGAGCAGGTTCTGCGGGCCATCGGGCACCAGCGCGGTCGATGGGCGCATGGCGCAGGTCAGCACCACGGGCTTCGAGGCATGGAGCACCGAATGCAGGAACCAGGCCGTCTCTTCGATGGTGTCGGTGCCATGGGTGATGACGACACCGCGCACGGCCGGATCCCGCATGCACTCGGCGCAGCGCAGCGCCAGGGCACGCCACACGCCCATCTCCATGTCCTTGCTGTCGATCTGGGCCACCTGCTCGACCACCAGGGGCCCGCCAGCCACCGCTTCAAGCCCGGGAACCGCCGCCAGCAGCTCGCCCACCCCCACCTGTGCGGCCGTGTATCCGATGTTGTCCCCCGCCTGCGCAGCGGTGCCGGCAATGGTGCCGCCCGTACCCAGAACCACAATTTTTTGCGCACTCACTTGCATACTCCGAAAAACTGGTGAAAAATACAGCTACTGGATTAAAAAACAGTCATTTGCCACTTTACCGGCACACACTGGAAACCACCATGCTCGACAACCCCAAGCTCACGGCCCGCCAGCAACAGATTCTGGACCTGATCCAGACCGCCATTGCGCGCACCGGCGCCCCCCCTACCCGCGCCGAGATCGCGACCGAGCTGGGCTTCAAGTCCGCCAACGCTGCCGAAGAGCACCTGCAGGCCCTGGCCCGTAAGGGCGTGATCGAACTGGTCAGCGGCACGTCGCGCGGCATCCGCCTGCGCGGCGAAACCGTGCGCTCCATCAACGCAGCGCGCGGCACCCAGTTCAGCCTGCCCATTCCCGGCCTGTCGCAGCTGATGCTGCCGCTGATCGGCCGGGTCGCGGCGGGCTCGCCCATTCTCGCGCAGGAGCATGTCGATCAGACCTACAGCGTGGAAAACAGCCTTTTCCAGCACAAGCCCGATTACCTGCTCAAGGTGCGCGGCATGTCCATGCGCGACGCCGGCATCATGGATGGCGACCTGCTGGCCGTACAGTCCACGCGCGAGGCGCGCAATGGCCAGATCATCGTGGCCCGCCTGGGGGATGACGTCACCGTCAAACGCCTGCGCCGCACGGCCACCGGCATCGAGCTGCTGCCCGAGAACCCCGACTACCCGGTGATCACCGTGCAGCCCGGCGAGCCCTTCGAGATCGAAGGCCTGGCGGTCGGCCTGATCCGCAACACCATGCTCATGTAGCGCCACGGGTCCACGGCACCCCCTGCGCAAGGCAGGGATGCCGCAAAGGACCCGGCGTGCATGGGCCCAGGTGGCGGGCGTTTGGCTTGCGGGGTGCGGAGTTTCCGTGCCACTGCGGGTTAGCCCTGGGCCCATGCACATCCCTCGCAATCCTGCCTGTGTTCACCACCGACCTTCGGAGTCTTCACATGGGAATTGCTTCTTTGACCTTCTCGGCCTTCTCGCAACCGCTGCATGCGCTGACGCGCTGGCTGCAGCCTGCCGCGTATGGCGGGCACGACACCACTGAGGCACGGCCACGCACCTGCAAGGCACCTCTGCCAGCCACCCCGGCACCAGCATGGCCGGCTGCGGCTGCAGCCCGCATGCCGCGCGACGAGACGCCACTGGCGGCAGCGGGAAGCCGCGTGCCCAACCCGGCCCAGGGCACGGAGGCCGTGTGCAACCACGCCCAGGCACGCCGCGTGGTGAGGGTGCTGAGGACAGCCGCCTCCGGCGCCGATGCCGGGCGCCTCGTGATCTCGGGCCGCATGGCCGATGTCTGCGCGGAGCTGGACCGCATGGCCGCCCGCGAGGCACTGCAGCACTGAAGAGCGCCATTCTCTGGGCATGGCGGGCAAGGCCAACACCGGCCTTGCCAGGCCACGGGGACCCATGGCCCGCAGTGCAGGTGCGGGGCGGTGCTCCCGCTCCGCGCAAATCGGCGCCCCAGGGTGCCCGGCATTCACGCAGCGTTGCAAATGCCGTGCGCCCGATGGGCCTTGGGGCGAAAAGACTACAGCGCTCCAAGGCACAATGTCGGGATGAACATCGTGATTCTTGACGACTACCAGGATGCAGTGCGCAAGCTCCATTGCGCCACCCGGCTCGACGCCTACACCGCCAAGGTCTATACCAACACCGTCAAGGGTCTGGGGCAATTGTCGATCCGGCTCAAGGATGCCGACATCATCGTGCTGGTGCGCGAGCGCACCCAGATCACCCGCCAACTGGTCGAAAAGCTGCCGCGCCTCAAGCTCATCGCCCAGACAGGCAAGATCGGCAACCACATCGACGTGGCGGCCTGCACCGAGCGCGGCATTGCCGTGGCCGAGGGCGTGGGCTCGCCGGTGGCGCCTGCGGAGCTGACCTGGGCCCTGGTGATGGCGGCCACGCGCCGGTTGCCGCAGTACATCTCCAACCTCAAGCACGGCGCCTGGCAGCAGTCGGGCCTCAAGACAGCGTCCATGCCGCCCAACTTCGGGCTGGGCACGGTGCTGCGCGGCAAGACGCTGGGCATATGGGGCTATGGCCGCATCGGCCAGCTCGTGGCCGGCTATGGCCGGGCCTTCGGCATGAACGTGCGCGTCTGGGGCCGCGAGGCATCGCGCGCCCAGGCCCTGACCGATGGCTACCAGGCCGCCACCACGCGCGAAGAATTCTTCTCGCAGTGCGACGTGATCTCGGTGCACCTGCGCCTGAACGACGAAACGCGCGGCATCATCTCGCTCGAGGACCTGTCGTGCATGAAGCCCACCTCGCTGTTTGTGAACACCTCGCGTGCCGAGCTGGTGGAGTCCGATGCCCTGATCGCCGCGCTCAATCGGGGCCGCCCCGGCATGGCCGCAGTGGACGTGTTCGAGAGCGAGCCCATCCTGCAGGGCCACGCCTTGCTGCGCCTTGAGAACTGCATCTGCACCCCGCACATCGGCTACGTGGAGCAGGACAGCTACGAGCTCTACTTTGGTGCAGCCTTCGACAACGTGATCAACTTCATCAAGGGCACGCCCACCAACATCGTGAACCCGGGTTCGCTGCAGGTGCGCCGCTGACGCACCCTCCTGTCGGCAACGCACGCAGCGTCGGCGGCATGAACGAAAAAGGCTTCCCGAGGGAAGCCTTTTTTGATTCCGCAGGGCACTGCCCGAAGGCAGCGCTCCCGCACGGGATTGCATTCGACCGGATAACTAGGCGGGGAGCCGCAGACAGTGCTGTAGCACGGCAAGGCTCCGGAGCGACGTTAGCCGGTTGAAGGCAAGTCCATCCCTTAGTTCAGGGGGGTCTTCTTGCCGTCCTTGTAGTTGTACAGGGTGATGGCAGGGTTCTTCATTTCGCCGTTGGGTTCGAAGGCGATCGTCGAGGTCACGCCCTTGAAGCTGGACTTGAGCAGCTCGGGGGTGTAGACCTTGGGGTCCACCGAGTTGGCACGCTTCATGGCGTCCACGATCAGGTACGTGGCGTCGTAGGTGTAGGGGCTGTACACCTGGAACTGGTTGGGGTACTTGGCGTCGTACTTGGCCTTCCAGGCGGTACCGCCAGGCATCTTGGCCAGCGATGCGCCGCCTTCGGCGCAGATCACGTTGGCCAGGGTCTTGGCGCCGGCGGCCAGCTTGGCGATTTCAGCCGTGCAGATGCCGTCACCACCGAAGAACTTCACGTTACCCATGCCCAGCTGTTCCATCTGGCGCAGCATCGGGCCACCTTGGGGGTCCATGCCACCGAAGAACACGGCATCAGGGTTCTTGGACTTGATGGCGGTCAGAATGGCCATGAAGTCGGTGGCCTTGTCGGTCGTGAACTGCTCGTCCACCACCTTGATGCCCTTGGCGGAAGCGGTCTTCTTGAACACGTCGGCAACGCCCTGGCCGTAAGCGGTACGGTCATCGATGATGGCAACCGTCTTGAGCTTGAGCGTGTCCACGGCGTAGGCAGCCAGGCCAGCGCCCAGGGCGTTGTCGTTGGCAATGATGCGGAACGTGGTCTTGTAGCCTGGCTTGGTCAGGTTGGGGTTCGTGGCCGCGCCGGTCACGTGGGGGATGCCGCAGTCGTTGTAGACCTTGGAAGCAGGAATGGTGGTACCGGAGTTGAGGTGACCCACAACGCCAGCCACCTTGGCGTCGCACAGCTTCTGTGCAGCGGCCGTGCCTTGCTTAGGATCGGCTGCGTCATCTTCTGCCTGCAGTTCGAACTTGATCTTCTTGCCGCCGATCGTGATGCCCTGCGTGTTCAGTTCTTCAATGGCCATGCGGGCGCCATTTTCGTTGTCCTTGCCGTAGTGGGCTTGGGCGCCGGAAACCGGAGCCACGTGGCCGATCTTGACCACCTGCTCTTGTGCAGAGGCCACACCAGCAGCAGCCGCGATAGCAGCAACCACGGTCAGTTTCAACTTCAATTGCATATCAATCTCCAGTAAAGATAAACGCTGAGAATTAGTCTTGTGTCTCAACGCAGGCGAACATATCGCAATTTACGGGCCAGATCATTAGGGAACACGATTAAATGAGGGAGAAACCACAGGGGAATACCCTGTCATCCCTTTGTCGGCGCAGTGTGGCTGCCTGCGAGCTCATCGGCCACGGCCTCGTATACCGCGTGGCGGACCACGGATTCGATCTCCTCGCGCAGCCTGGGAAGCACCGACCGCGTCTGCTCCTGCACCACTGTGGCGATGGCATCGCGCAGACGCTGGTCCAGGGCCACATCCACCCGCTGCATGACCCGGTGCACCATGTACTCTTCCATGCCCTCCGGCAGTGCACGCGCGGCGGCCTGATGCCCCATATTCGGCACCACCTGGGCTGCTGCAGGCGCTGCAACGGCCACGGCCATCGGAGCCACCACGGGGCGCGCCGCTGCGCCTGGTGGCCTGGCGGGCAAGGATGCCGCAGGCACTGCGGGTGAGGGTGTGGGCGCTGGCGCAAGCGAGAGTGCCACCATGGCCTGCGGCACCGCCAGCGAAGCCACAGGGGCGGCCAAGGCCGAGGGGGCAGCCGCCGCGATCTGGGCGCGGCGCAATGCCAGGGCCTCCAGGGCACGGCTGGCCGCCTGCGCCACCGGTGAGGCGGCTGCGGGTGTGGCGGCGGCAGGCGCCAGCGCAGGGGCAACCACCGGGGCCGCCTGGGGCACTGCACGGCTGGGCGTGGCGGCGGCAGGGGCTGCCACCGCAGGAGACGGGCGCGCCGCAACCGCAGGGGACACGGCCGCAGGCGGCTTCGCCACCAGGGGCACGGGCATGGCACCGGGCACCTGCACCACTTCAGTGAGCGTGGGCACAAAACGGGGCGGCGTGCGGGGTGGCGTGGTGGCCATCAAGCGCCCTTCAGCACCAGATCGTGGCGCACGATGGCGTAGCCACGCGAGGCATAGTGGCGCCAGCGGTTGCGCGCGTGTCCCCGGTCCTCTTCGTCGTGGGCGCTGACCACTTCGATCAGCTTCTCGAAACGGCCAAAGCCTTCGGGCACCTCGGCGCCCAGGTTCAGCAGCACCTCGTGGTGCGGTGCACCCTGCACGTCCGAGGTCAGCAGCACCGGCGAGGCCAGGCGCAGGTCCTCGTCAGCCGCGTCGGTGCAATGTGCGACGAAAT
The DNA here is from genome assembly GCF_964253575.1 of Acidovorax sp. LjRoot118. Taxonomy (NCBI): domain Bacteria; kingdom Pseudomonadati; phylum Pseudomonadota; class Betaproteobacteria; order Burkholderiales; family Comamonadaceae; genus Acidovorax; species Acidovorax sp. LjRoot118. The sequence continues at coordinate 2,260,690 of NZ_CAXURB020000001.1, read as the reverse complement.
CCTGCGGTGCCATGCTCCACATCTGCCGGTCCAGCGCCGCCAGCACATGGGCCGGGCCGGCGATGACCAGGCGCGCATCGCTGCGCAGCACCTTGCGCGCAAACCGGCAGGCGTACGCCACCTTGTCCGGCGCGTTGAAATGGAAGGCGACTTCTGTCATCTGGCTCAGGCAGCCTTGGCGCGGGTGGTTCGGGTCGCGCGCTTGGCGGCCGGCTTGGGGGCCGACGAGGCATCTGCCTCGCGGTCCAGCAGGTACTGCACCAGCAGGCCCACGGGGCGACCCGTGGAGCCCTTGGCCGCCCCGCCCTTCCAGGCGGTGCCGGCGATGTCCAGGTGCGCCCAGGGCATGTCGCCCACGAACTTCTGCAGGAACTTGGCGGCCGTGATGGCACCACCCGCGCGGCCGGCCACGTTGCCCATGTCGGCAAAGTTGCTCTTGAGGCCATCGGCATAGTCATCGTCCAGCGGCATGCGCCAGCACGGGTCCTGGGCGGCATCGCCGGCCACCTGCAGGGCCTGGGCCAGGTCCTCGTTGTTGCTGAACAGGCCGCTGCGCACGCCGCCCAGGGCAATCACGCAAGCGCCGGTGAGGGTGGCGATGTCCACCACGGCCGCAGGCTTGAAGCGCGTGGCATAGGTCAGCGCATCGCACAGCACCAGGCGCCCTTCGGCGTCGGTGTTGAGCACCTCGATGGTCTGGCCGCTCATGCTGGTCACCACGTCGCCCGGCTTCACGGCCCGGCCATCGGGCATGTTCTCGCAGGCGGGGATCAGGCCCACCACGTTGATGGTGGGCTGCAGCTCGCCCAGGGCACGGAACACGCCCAGCACGCTGGCGGCGCCGCACATGTCGAATTTCATCTCGTCCATCTCGGCCGCCGGCTTGATGGAGATGCCGCCGGTGTCGAAGGTGATGCCCTTGCCCACCAGCACCACGGGCGCCTGGTCCTTGGCCGCACCGCTGTAGCGCAGTTCGATGAAGCGCAGCGGCTCTTCCGACCCCTTGGCCACCGCCATGAAGGAGCCCATGCCCAGGCGCTCGACTTCGGCCGGGCCGTGCACCTTGCACTGGATGCGCGGCTGCTTGGCCAGCGTCTTGGCGGCATTTGCCAGCAAGGTGGGCGTGGCATGGTTGGCGGGCCGATTGCCCCATTCGCGGGCAAACTCCACCCCTTCCACCAGGGCGATGCCCTGGTAGAAGGCCACCCGCACCTCGGAGGGGTCGGGCACACCCACAACCACGCGGTTCAGGCTGCGCGCCTCGGCCTTGGGCTTGGTGGTGGTGTAGACATAGCTCGCGTCGGCCACGGCCTGCACCGCCGCGCACACCGCATCGGCTTGGGCGCTGCCGGCAAAGCACAGCACCACGCGCTTGGTTTGGGGCGCCTTGAGCGCCGAGGCCACCGCGCCGAGCGCCTGGCGCACGGCACGGGCCGCGCCATCGCCCACACCCAGCAGCAGCACGCGGCGCGCCGCCACGGCGGGCACCTGGTACAGCGCCAGGCTCTTGCCGGGCTTGGCGGAAAAGTCGCCTTGCTTGAGCGCCAGGGCCGCCAGCGTGGACAGGGCGTCGCGCCCCGGTTTGAAGCCCTCCGGGACCAACACGACCAGCAGGTCGCATTTCTCGGAAGCAGCTGCCGGCAATTCAAGGGTCTTCAGATCAAAGTTCATAATCGGTGTTTTCCTTATAGCCAATGTTATTCGATTCATCCATCCGCAAGGAGCTGGCGCGCAGCTTCGGGGCCACGCTGGTGGTGCTGGTCACCGTGGTGATGACCATGATGCTGATCCGCACCCTCGGCCAGGCCTCACGCGGCAGCGTGAGCCCCTCCGACGTGATGCTGGTCATGGGCTTCACGGTGCTGGGCCAGCTGTCCACCATTCTGACCCTGAGCCTGTTCGTCGCCGTGGTCAGCACGCTCTCGCGCATGTACCGCGACAGCGAGATGGTGATCTGGTTCGCCAGCGGCCGCGGGCTCATCAGCCTGCTGCGCCCGCTGCTGCGCTTTGCCTGGCCCTCGATGCTGGTGATCGCCGTGCTCTCGCTGCTGGTGTGGCCCTGGGCCAATACGCAGATCCAGGAGCTCAAGACCCGCTACGAGCAGCGCAGCGACATCGACCGCATCGCCCCCGGTGAGTTCCAGGAGTCGGCCAACGGCAGCCGGGTGTTCTTCATCGACAAGGACAGCCCCGACAACATGGTGGGCAACAACATCTTCATTGCCACCAACGTGGGCAAGAAGGAGACCGTCACCTCCGCGCGCAGTGCCCGGCTGGAGACGCAGGGCGGCGAGCGCATGGCCGTGCTCAGCCAGGGGCAGCGCCTGGAGACCGCGCACGACAAGCCGGGCCTGAAAATCAGCGAGTTCGAGGAATACACCACCCGCATCGGCTCGGCCCCCGCCGGCTCTGCCGAAGAGCTCTCGGTCAAGACCCGCGCCACCCATGAGCTGCTGATGCAGCCCCTGCCGGCCTACCGGGCCGAGCTGGGCTGGCGCATCGGCCTGGCCTTGGCGGCGCTGAACTTCGTGGTACTGGGCCTGGCCGTGGCCACCGTCAACCCACGCGCGGGGCGCAGCACCAGCCTGGTGTTCGCGCTCTTCGCCTTCATCGTCTACTACAACCTCATGACCCTGGGTACCAGCTGGGTCGGTGCCGGGCGCCTGGGCCTTGCCAGCTTCATGCTCATGCTGCACGGCGGCATCCTGGCTTTTTCGCTGCTGCTGCTGACCGCGCGCCACAACAATTGGAGCCTGCGCCGCCTTTGGCAGCGCCGGAGCCCCGCATGAAAACCATCCGCCGCCTGATCCACCGCGAGGCCTTCTTCGCCGTCGCCTATGTCACCATCGGCTTCCTGTCCCTGTTCTTCTTCTTCGACCTGGTCGATGAGCTGCGCTGGGTGGGCCGCACGGGGCCCCAGGGCTACCAACTCTCGCACGCCATGCTGTTCGTGGTGCTCAGCATCCCCAGCCACCTGTACGAGCTGCTTCCCATCACGGTGCTCATCGGCACCATCTTCGTGATGGCACGCCTGGCGCAGAGCTCCGAATTCACCATCATGCGCACCAGCGGCATGGGCCCCTGGCGGGCCATGCGCACCCTGCTCACGCTGGGCGGCTTTTTCGTGGTGCTGACCTTCGCCGTGGGCGACTACATCGCGCCCCTGAGCGACAAGGCTGCGCAGCTGATCAAGGTGCGCCACTTGGGCCGCCTCACCTCGGGCGCCACCGGCGCCTGGCTGAAGGAGCGCCAGGACGACCACTCCTACGCCGTCAACGTGCGCGCCCTCACGCCCGACGGCGGCATGCTCGACATCCGCATCTTCGAGTTCGACGCCAAGGGGCTGCTGGCCTCGCAGACGCGCGCGGCATCGGGGCGTTTTGGCGACGGCGGCGGCTGGGAGCTGACCGACGTGCAGCGCAGCAGTTTTTTGCAGCGCGGCGAAGACCAGGCCCGCGTGGACCGGCTGAGCGTGCCCGCACTGCAGTGGCCCACGCGCATCAGCGCCGACATGGTGGCCGCCTCGCTGCTCAAGCCCGACCGCATGGCCACGGTGGACCTTTTCCAGTACATCCGCCACCTGGACAGCAACGGCCAGTCGGCCCAGCGCTACGAGATCGAGTTCTGGCGCAAGGTGTTCTACCCCCTCTCCTGCCTGGTGATGGTGGTGCTGGCCCTGCCCTTTGCCTACCTGCACTTCCGCTCGGGCGGCATCGCCGGCTATGTGTTCGGCGGCGTCATGGCCGGCATCAGCTTCTTTTTGCTCAACAACGTGTTCGGCTATGCCGGCAACCTGCAGAACTGGTCGCCCTGGCTCACGGCGGCAGCGCCGGGGCTGATCTACTCTTTACTGTCCCTGGGTGCCTTCAGCTGGCTGGTACTCAGACGCTAGCCACACCCATGCCCGACCACGCCATCGTCCTTTTCGCCCACGGCTCACGCGACCCCCTGTGGCGCTCACCCATGGAAGCCGTTGCTGCGCGCATCGCCGCGCAGCAACCCGGCCGGCCCGTCGCCTGCGCCTACCTGGAGCTGTGCGCCCCCGCCCTGCCCGACGCTGTCGCGTCGCTGGTGGCACAAGGCGCCCGCCAGGTCACCGTGGTGCCCATGTTCCTGGGCACCGGCAAGCATGCGCGCGAGGATTTGCCCGTGCTGCTGGAGCAGCTGCGTGCCAGCCACAGCGGCGTGCAGTTCAACGTGCAGGCCGCCATCGGCGAAGACCCGCGCATGACGGCTCTCATGGCCGAGATCGCCTGCGAATTGCCTGCCAGCTGAGTTTTTGCCAACCGTCTCCGGTATCTCTTAGATGCTTGCAGCATAATGATGCAACTCTTTAGGCGATATCAGATATGAATCTGCACCAATTCCGCTTTGTCCAGGAGGCCGCGCGGCGCGGCCTGAACCTGACCGAAGCCGCCAAGGCCCTGCACACCTCGCAACCGGGCGTCTCCAAGGCCATCATCGAGCTGGAGGAAGAGCTGGGCGTGGACATCTTCGCGCGCCACGGCAAGCGCCTCAAGCGCATCACCGAGCCCGGCCAGCATGTGCTCAAGAGCATCGAGGTCATCATGCGCGAGGTGGGCAACCTGAAGCGCATTGGCGAGCAGTTCAGCGCCCAGGACAACGGCACGCTGAGCATTGCCACCACCCACACCCAGGCCCGCTATGTGCTGCCCGTGCCCGTGGCGCGCCTGCGCGAGGCCTATCCCAAGGTCAACATCAGCCTGCACCAGGCCACGCCCGACCAGGTGGCACGCATGGTGATCGACGAGGTGGCCGAGATCGGCATGGCCACCGAATCGCTGGCCGACTACCCCGAACTCGTGACGCTGCCCTGCTACGAATGGGAGCATGTGCTGGTGCTGCCCCCCGGCCACCCGCTGGCGCAGAAGGACCGCATCGGCCTCGATGACATCGCCCACGAGCCGCTGATCACCTACCACCCCTCGTTCACCGGGCGCGGCAAGATCGACCACGCCTTTGCCGCGCGCCGCCTGCAGCCGCGCATCGCGCTCGAAGCCATCGACTCCGACGTGATCAAGACCTATGTGCGCCTGGGCCTGGGGATCGGCATCGTGGCCGAAATGGCGATGCGCGACGACCCCGTGGGCGACCTGGTGGTGCGCCCCGTGGGCCACCTGTTTGGCCAGAGCGTGGCGCGTGTGGCCTTCAAGCGTGGGGCCTACCTGCGCAATTTCGTGTACAAATTCGCGGAATTGCTGAGCGACCGCCTGAGCCGCGAGCTGATTGCCCGCGCCATGAGCGGCCACGTCAACGACTATGAACTCTGATAACCGGACCATGAATTCTTCTTCGACAACCGCAGCCCCTTGCGTTTGCTGCGGCCAGACCCTGCGCGCCGGACTGGAGGAATGGCACTGGGTATGCGCGCTGTGCGGCTACGAATTCGCACAGTTTGCGCCCGCGATCAATGAAGCCGAATCCCACAAGAAGCTCGATGAAGCCCAGCGCGACACCGCACTCAAGAGCCTGCGCGAGGCCAATTTCAACCAATTGCTGGACCGCATCGGCCGACATACCGCCCCCGCTGGCACGCGCCTGCTGGACGTGGGCGCAGCCCATGGGTGGTTTGTGAAAGCTGCGGCATCCCGGGGCTTTACCGCCCTGGGACTGGAGCCGGACCACGCCGTGTGCGAGCAGGCGCAGCGCAACGGGGCACTGGTGCGCGAGGGCTTCTTTCCCGATGTGCTGGCTGCGCACGAGCAGTTTGACGTCATCGTCTTCAACGATGTGTTCGAACATATCCCGCATTCCGATGGGCTGCTATCGCAGTGCATTGCACGGCTGGCCCCCGGGGGGTTGCTGGTGCTGAACCTGCCCTCCAGCCGCGGAGTGTTCTACCGCGCCAGCAAGCTGCTGCACCGGTTCGGCGCGGGCGCATTTTTTGACCGGCTCTGGCAAAAAGGCATGCCGTCGCCCCATCTGCACTACTTCCATGCACGCAACCTCACCCAGTTGAGTGCGCGGCACGGCCTCACCCTGATCGACTCGGCCCATCTGGCCAGCGTGCACCTCGATGGCCTGTATGCGCGCATCACCTACTTCAAATCGGGCGTGCGCTGGCTGGCACCGCTTATCTGGCTGGCCATCGTGGCGGCGTACCCACTGGTGCGCTGGGGCGCCCCGAGCGACATTGACGTGGTGATATTCCGCCGCAACGGCGGCTAGGTCGCCAGCCATCGGCGCACCCGCATACCCCTTTCCTTTCCTTTCCTTCTCTCCTCCTCCCCGTCCCATGACCCTCGCGACCGACACCGCACGCACCCCCGTCCTTGCCAGCAAGCTGCCCCAGGTGGGCACCACCATCTTCACCGTGATGTCGGCCCTGGCGGCCGAACACAATGCGGTGAACCTGGGCCAGGGCTTTCCGGACTTTGCCTGCGACCCGGCATTGGTCGATGCGGTCACCGCCGCCATGCAGGCCGGCCACAACCAGTACCCGCCCATGACCGGCGTGCCCGCGCTGCGCGAGGCGGTCTCGGCCAAGATCGAGGCACTGCATGGCCGTCGCTATGACCCGGCCAGCGAGATCACCATCACCGCCGGTGCCACGCAGGCCATCATCACCACCATCCTGGCCATCGTGCACCCGGGCGACGAGGTCATCGTGCTCGACCCCTGCTACGACAGCTACGTGCCCAACATCGAGCTGGCCGGCGGCCGCGCGGTGCGCGTGCCGCTCACGCCCGGCACCTTCCGCCCTGACTTCGGCAAGATCAGCGCCGCCATCACGCCGCGCACGCGCGCCATCCTGATCAACACCCCGCACAACCCCAGCGCCACCGTCTGGAGTGCCGAGGACATGCGGGCGCTGCAGGACCTGCTGGCCCCCACCGACATCCTGCTGATCAGCGACGAGGTTTACGAGCACATGGTGTTCGACGGCGGCCAGCACCAGAGCGCTGCGCGCTTCGCGGGCCTGGCGGCGCGCGCCTTCATCGTCTCGAGCTTCGGCAAGACCTTCCACGTCACGGGCTGGAAGGTGGGCACCGTGGCGGCGCCCGCCGCGCTGACGGCCGAGTTCCGCAAGGTGCACCAGTTCAACGTGTTCACGGTGAACACCCCCGTGCAGTACGGCCTGGCTTCGTACCTCAAGGACCCCGCCCCCTACCTGCAGCTGCCCGCCTTCTACCAGGCCAAGCGCGACCTGTTCCGCGAAGGCCTGGCTGGCTCGCGCCTGAAGCTCTTGCCCAGCACCGGCAGCTATTTCCAGTGCGTGGACATCTCGGCCGTGAGCGACCTGAACGAATCGGACTTCTGCCAGTGGCTCACGCGCGAGATCGGCGTTGCCGCCATTCCGCTATCGGCCTTCTACGGCGACGGCTTCGACCAGCGCGTAGTGCGTTTCTGCTTCGCCAAGAAGGACGACACCCTGCGCGCCGCGCTGGAGCGGCTGCGCAAGCTGTGACCGGCGAGCCGCGTCAGCGGTAGCCGGCCACGTCCACCGGCTCGCCAGCCCGCTCCTCGGCCAGCATATGGCCCCAAGCATCGGGCTGGCTGCCGTCCAGGTCCGTGAAGCCATAGACCCGCGCCAGCTGCCCGCTGGAGAGGGATTGCCCATTCCAGCGCGCCACCTGCGGGTCCTGCGCCAGCGCCACCACGGCCCGGCCCACGTAGGCCGGGCTTTCGGCCACCGCGAAGCAGGGCACGCGCGCCACCGCATCGCGCCAGTGGGCCTCGGTGACACCAAAGGCCTCCAGCATCGCCTCGGAGCGCATCCAGCCGGGCGACAGCGACACGCCGGTGGCGCCATGGGGCCCGAGTTCGTGCCCCAGCGCAAAACCCATGCGCAGCACGGCAGCCTTGGCGATGTCGTAGAAGAACGAGTTGCGGTAGCGCATGCCGTTGTACTCGGCCGTGCCGTCGTTGACCTCTACCACCAGACCACCCGGCGCCTTGAGCAGCAAGGGGATGGCAAAGTGGCTGGTGATGGCATGCGTGTCTACCGCCAGGCGCAGCGTGCGCAGGCCGTAGTCCAAGTCGGACTCCCACACGGTCTTGTTCCATTCGATGTGGGTGGCGCCGAAAATGTCGTTCACCAGCAGGTGCAGCGCGCCCTGCTCGCGTTCGATGCGGGCCACCAATGCACGCACTTCGTCCTGCACCAGGTGGTCCACCCGCACGGCGATGCCCTTGCCGCCAGCCTGGTCCACAAGGGCCACGGTTTCCTCGATGGTCTCGGGCCGGTCCATCTCCGAACGCTGCGCGCCCGATGAGCGGCCAGTCACATAGACGGTGGCTCCGGCCGCGCCGAGCTGCACGGCGATGCCTCGGCCGGCGCCCCGGGTGGCTCCGGCCACGAGGGCCACTTTTCCCTTCAGGGATGCTGGCGCTTGATTCATGCGGTCAATCCTTGGTTCTCTTGATGGACCACCACGGTACAGAGGCCCGGCGCTCAGGTCTTGGAAGAAAGCGAAGCGCCGCGCTGCAGAAACTCGTTGGGCGACAGTCCACAAAGCGCCCGGAACTCGTTGGCCAGGTGCGCCTGGTCGTAGAAGCCGCCATCGGCGGCCAGCGCGGCCCAAGGCGGCGCCACTGGAGCTCCGCGCAGCACGCGCAGGCAGGCGTGCAGGCGAGCAAGCCGGCTCCAGGCCTTGGGCGACATGCCCACCTCGGCTCGGAAGATTTGCTGCAGGCGCCGCTCGCCCATCCCGAAGGCCTGGGCCACGTCTCGGGGGCGCAGGCGGCCTGCAGATTCGGCCATCAGCATGGCGGCCTGTGCCGCACAAGGGTTGGCAGGCCGAGTGCTCCGCACCAGGCGCTGCTCCAGAGCGGCCCGCAGCAGGGCAATGCGCGCCTGGTCGTCGCGCTGCCCGGCCATGCGCTCGCGCAGCTCGGCAAAGGCCCCGCCCCACAAGGCATCCAGCGGCACCGCCCTGCCCTGCAGTTCCCCGGCTGGCACCCCGAGCAAGGCCGATGCGGCGCCAGGGCGCAGCGCCACCGACACACTGTGCATGCTGCTGCGGCGCCAGCGCAGCAGCACGGGCGCGGTGGCGGCGCCCAGGGCGACGCTGCCCTGGCGCTCACCCGCCAGGCCGGCCAGCGTGCTATCGCCCAGGTGAATCACCAGGCGCACGGCCCCGTCGGGCAGCACACGCTCGGCCACCTCGGCGTCGCCAACAAAGGTCTCGCGGTACAGCAGGATCTGGGAGACATGGGCACCCAGTTGCTTGCCCACTTGAAAGGCGCTCAGCGTGTCGGCGGGCACCGTGGTTTCGGGCCCGTGCGAGGGGTCACCATCGAGGCGGAGAAAGAGGCGCTCGGTCATGGGATGCTGCAGATGGCTCCATCCTAATCCACTGCCTGTACCGGCAGGCGCCCGCGCGTTCCGCTACAGCAGCACGATGTCGTACTGCTCCTGCCCCATCGCGCTTTCGGACTGCAGCGAGATCGGCTTGCCGATGAAGTCCGACAGGCCCGCCAGATGCTGGCTTTCCTCGTCGAGGAACAGCTCCACCACGCGCGCCGAGGCGACCACACGGAACTCGCGTGGGTTGAACTGGCGCGCTTCGCGCAGGATCTCGCGCAGGATGTCGTAGCACACGCTGCGCGCGGTCTTCACGCTGCCCTTGCCCTGGCAGGCCTCGCAGGGCTCGCACAGCATGTGGGCCAGGGATTCGCGGGTGCGCTTGCGCGTCATCTCCACCAGGCCCAGCTGCGAGAAGCCGCCGGCCATGGTCTTGACGCGGTCGCGCCCGAGCTGCTTCTTGAACTCGGAGAGCACCGCCTCTTGGTGGCCGCCCTGCACCATGTCGATAAAGTCCACGATGATGATGCCGCCCAGATTGCGCAGGCGCAGCTGGCGGGCGATGGCCTGGGCGGCCTCCAGGTTGGTCTTGAAGATGGTGTCGTCGAAGTTGCGCGCACCCACATAGCCGCCGGTGTTCACGTCGATGGTGGTGAGCGCCTCGGTCTGGTCGACGATGAGGTAGCCACCCGATTTGAGGTCCACGCGCCGGCCCAGGGCCTTGGCCACCTCTTCGTCGATGGAGTACAGGTCGAAGATGGGCCGCTCGCCCTTGTAGTGCTGCAGCTTGGGCGCTGCGGCGGGCATGAACTCCTGCCCGAAGGCACGCAGGCGCTGGTACTGCTCGAGCGAGTCGAGGCGGATGGTCTGCGTGTGGTCGCCCACCAGGTCGCGCAGCACGCGCTGCAGCAGGTCCAGGTCCTGGTGCAGCAGCGACATGGGCGGAAGCCGGAGCGATGCATCCTTGATGCGCGCCCAGGTCTTGCGCAGGTAGGCGATGTCCTCGGCCAGCTCGGCATCGGTCGAATCCTCGCCATTGGTGCGCAGGATGAAGCCGCCGCCACCACCCGTGGCCTTGTCGCCCACCATGGCCTGCAGGCGGGCCCGCAAGGCGTCGCGCTCGGCCGAGGGGATCTTCTGCGACACGCCGACATGGTCGTCCTGCGGCAAAAAGACCAGCAGGCGCCCGGCGATGCTAATCTGTGTGGACAGGCGCGCGCCCTTGGTTCCAATGGGGTCCTTGATGACCTGCACCATGAGCGACTGGCCCTCGAACACCTGCTTTTCGATGGGCACCTGCGGCTCGCCCTTGCGCGCGAACGCGGGCGGCTCGCCATCGGGCTGGCGCTGCCAGACATCGGCCACGTGCAGAAAGGCGGCGCGCTCCAGGCCGATGTCGATGAAGGCCGACTGCATGCCCGGCAGCACGCGCGAGACTTTGCCCAGGTAGACATTGCCCACCAGGCCGCGTTCCAGCGTGCGTTCGATGTGCAGCTCCTGCACCGCGCCGTGCTCCACGATGGCGACGCGTGTCTCCTGCGGCGACCAGTTGATGAGGATGTCTTGTTGCATGGTCGGTCAGCGTTTCTTGTTTTCAGACCGGAAATCCGGCGGCGCGCAGCAATTGCGCAGTCTCGTACATGGGCAGGCCCATGATGCCCGAATAGCTGCCGCTCAGTTGGGGAATGAAGGCCGCCGCGCGGCCCTGCACGCCATAGGCACCGGCCTTGCCCAGGGGTTCGCCGGTGTTCACGTAGTCATCGACCTGCTGCGGCGTGAGCGCCGCGAAGGTGACGCGCGAGACCGACAGCGCCGCCACGCGCCGCGTGCCCATCTGCAGCGCCACGGCCGTGAGCACGCGGTGCGTGCGCCCCGCCAGCTCGGTCAGCATGCGCCCGGCATGCGCGGCATCGTCGGGCTTGCCGTAGATGGCGCGGCCCAGTGCCACCGTGGTGTCGGAACACAGTATGGGCGCCTCCGGCAGGCCCCGGCGCGCGCGGCGCGCCATGGCAGCATCGAGCTTGAGGCCGGTGACGCGCTGCACGTAGGCGGTGGGCACCTCGCCAGGGTGGACTTCCTCGATGGCCTCGGCATCCTCGCCCATGTCGCCGTCCACATTGGGCACCAGCAGTTCATGGCGCACGCCCAACTGGTCGAGCAGCTGGCGGCGGCGGGGGCTTTGGGAGGCGAGGTAGATGAAGTCCGGCATGGTGGATGAAGGATAACCAAGAACGTGCAGTAGAACCGCGAATTCCTATCATCCCTTGCTACGCAATCGGTAGCAAATCACGCCCGGGACATCATTCCCGGTGGTAGGGGTGGCCTGCGTTCACGGACCAGGCTCGATACAGCTGCTCGATGAGCAGCACGCGCACCATGGCATGCGGCAGGGTCAGGTCGGACAGGCGGATGCGCTCGTGCGCCGCCTGGCGAAAGGCCGGGTCGAGCCCGTCGGGCCCGCCGATGACCAGGGCCACGTCGTCCCCGCCCAGTTGCCAGCCCTTGAGCCGCTCGGCCAGGGCCTTGGTGGTGAGGTTGGTGCCGCGCTCGTCGAGCGCGACCACGCGGGTGCCCCGGGGAATGGCGGCCTCGATGCGCTCACGCTCGGCGGCATACAGCGTCTCGATGGTCTTGGAGCCGCGCGGCTCGGTCTTCACCGCCTTGAGCTCGACCTTGATCTCGAACGGGAAGCGCTTGGCATAGTCTTCGTAGGCGGTCTGTGCCCAGTCGGGCACGCGCTGGCCCACGGCCACGATCAGCAGTTTCATGGCAATTCAGGCGCCAAGAGAGTGCGGGAGACAGGCCGAAGCCCCCCTCCATCGCCTCACTTGCGGCCGGGCGCCCTCTTGGCTGGGGCCTTGGCCGCTGGCCGTGCACCACCGCGCGACGCGGGCTTGGCCGCCTCGGCATTGGCCTTGCTGCGCGGCACCGATGGCTTGACCACGATGGTCTTGATCGGTGCCTTGGTGGCGGCGGGCTTCTTGGCTGCTGGACTGGTCTTTGCCGCGCTCTTGGCTGGTGCGGCCTTGGCGGCGGTGCCAGACTTCGCGGGGGCGCGGCTCGGTGCCTTTGCGGGCGCCTTGGCTGCCGGCTTGGCCGCAGCCGGTGCGGGCCTGGCCGCCGACTTGGCGCCGGGGCGCGCTGCCGACTTGGCAGGCGCTGCAGCCTTCTTGGCCGCAGGGCCGGCCGAAGTACCGCTCTTGGCGGCCGACTTGGCATCAGACTTGGCGGCCTTCTGGGCCGACTTCTTCTCGGCCAGCTCGGTGGCTGCCGACGATGCCGGCTTGGCCGCGCCCAGCTTCAGGCGCACAGGTATTTCGCCCCACAGCTCTTCCAGGCGGTAGTACTGGCGGATGGCGGGCTGCATGATGTGCGCCACGGCGGCGCCGCAGTCCACGATGATCCATTCGCCGTTGTCTTCGCCTTCGATGCGCGGCTTGGAAAAGCCGGCTTCCTTCACCGCGTCGCGCACGCTGGCGGCCAGCGCCTTGGTCTGGCGATTGGAGGTACCCGATGCCACGATGACCCGTTCAAACAGCGGCGAGAGATGCTCGGTGTTGAAGACCTGGATGTCTTGCGCCTTGACGTCTTCCAGGCCATCGACGATGGCGCGCTGGAGTTTGGTGACGTCTTTCTTGGCGGCGGTTTCCGATTTGGTGGATGTGGTCATCAGGCGGTGATTTATGAGGAATGGAATCAATATAGCGCGCAACGGGGCGTGCAGCCAGTGGGCTGGGCCTTGGGTGTTGCGCGGTGGCGCTCAGGCGATAAAGGGCGTTGGAGCCCTTCGCTGCTGGCGCCAAAAGCGCGTGCAGCTATTGAAATTATAGCTTTTTGCAGACAACGGCCGTTTCAGGGCGTATCCGCAAGCCATTCGCGCCGCACCAGGAAGCGCTCTGCCAGCGCCGCTTCGGCCGAATCGGCGCCCTCCTGGCGCTGGTACGACCACGACACCAACGGCGGCATGGACAGCAGGATGGACTCGGTGCGACCGCCCGATTGCAGGCCGAAATGCGTGCCCCGGTCCCACACCAGGTTGAACTCCACATAACGGCCCCGGCGGTACAGCTGAAATTCACGCTCGCGCTCGCCGTGGGGCATGCCCTGGCGCTTCTCGACGATGGGCAGGTAGGCGGACAGGAAGGCATCGCCCACCGATTGCGTCATGGCCAGGCTCTGCTCGAAGCCCAGCTCGGAGAAGTCGTCGAAGAACACGCCGCCCACGCCGCGCTGCTCACTGCGGTGCTTGAGAAAGAAGTACTCGTCGCACCACTGCTTGAAGCGCGGGTACTTGTCATCGCCAAAGGGCGCCAGCGCATCGCGGCAGGTGCGGTGAAAGTGCACCGCATCGTCCTCGAAGCCGTAGTACGGCGTGAGGTCCATGCCGCCGCCGAACCAGCAGGTCGGCGCCTGTCCGGGGTGGCCCGCAGCGATCATGCGCACGTTCATGTGCACCGTGGGCACATAGGGGTTGCGCGGGTGGAACACCAACGACACGCCCATGGCCTCGAACGGCGCACCCGCCAACTCGGGCCGGTGCTGCGTGGCCGATGGCGGCAAGAGCGGCCCGCGCACATGCGAGAAGCCGCAGCCTGCGCGCTCGAACACGCGCCCGCCTTCGAGGATGCGCGTCACGCCATCGCCCTGCAGCGCCTCGCCGGGCGCCTTGTGCCAGGCATCGGCCAGAAAGCGGGCCCCGCCCTCGCCCTCCACGGCCTCCAGGGCTTCGGTGATGCGCAGCTGCAGCCCCTGCAGGTAGCTGCGCACGCGCTCCACCGTGGCAGCGGTGTTCAGGGAGTCAACCGACATCAGCCTTTGAGGGCGCGAAAGCCGATGTCACGGCGGTATTGCGCGCCGTCGAACTGAATGTTGCGCGCCACATCGTAGGCGCGCTGCTGTGCCTGCTTGACGCTGTCGGCCAGCACCGTCACGCACAGCACGCGGCCGCCCGTGACGCTGACCACGCCGTCCTTCAGGGCCGTGCCCGCATGGAAGGCCACGGCGTCGTCCGCATCGGCCGGCAGGCCGGTGATGGTGTCGCCCTTGCGCGGGTTCTCGGGGTAGCCGTGGGCGGCCATCACCACGCCCAGCGCGGTGCGGCGGTCCCACTGCAACTCGATCTGGTCGAGCTTTCCGTCCACGCCGGCACCCAGCACGTCGGCCAGGTCGCTTTTCAGGCGCATCAGAATGGGCTGGGTCTCGGGGTCGCCCATGCGGCAGTTGAATTCGAGCGTCTTGGGATGGCCCTTGGCGTCGATCATCAGCCCGGCATAGAGGAAGCCGGTGTAGGGAATGCCATCCTTTTCCATGCCACGGATGGTGGGCAGGATGATTTCGCGCATGGCGCGGGCGTGCACGTCGGCCGTGACCACGGGTGCGGGCGAATACGCACCCATGCCGCCGGTGTTCGGGCCTTCGTCGCCGTCCTTCAGGCGCTTGTGGTCCTGGCTGGTAGCCAGGGCCAGCACGTTCTTGCCGTCGCACAGAACGATGAAGGAGGCTTCCTCGCCTTCGAGGAAGGCTTCGATCACCACGCGGGCGCCCCCCTCGTTGTGGGTCACGCCGTACTTGTTGTCCACCAGCATGAAGTCCACGGCATCGTGCGCCTCTTTCAGCGTCATGGCCACGACCACGCCCTTGCCGGCCGCCAGGCCGTCGGCCTTGATGACGATGGGCGCCCCCAGGCGGTCCACGAAGGCATGGGCCGCCACCGGGTCGGTGAAGGTGTCGTAGTCTGCCGTGGGAATGCCGTGGCGGCGCATGAAGGCCTTGGAGAAGGCCTTGGAGCTTTCGAGCTGTGCGGCCGCCTGCGTGGGGCCGAACACGCGCAGACCATGCGCACGGAATTCGTCGACCACGCCAGCGGCCAGCGGCGCCTCGGGGCCCACCACGCTAAGGCTGATCTTCTCGGCCTGAGCCCAGATGCGCAGCTCGCGCACGTCGGTGATGGCCACGTTCTCCAGCTTGGAGTTCAGGGCCGTGCCGCCGTTGCCGGGTGCCACAAACACCTTGGTGACCTTGGGAGACTGGCTGAGCTTCCAGGCCATTGCGTGTTCACGGCCGCCGCCACCAATTACAAGAACCTTCATACCAGCCTATTAGAACCTGTCTGCAACCGGCCAAACGGCTGTTACAGGGACAGTGTTGTGAATTCAATCGTGGCAGCGTTTCAGAGCGCAGCGTTGTGGTAGATCTCCTGGGCATCGTCCAGGTCTTCCAGGATGTCGAGCAATTTTTGCATCCGCACGGCGTCTTCGCCCTCCAGCTCGATGGTGTTTTCAGCGCGCATGGTGACCTCGGACACCTCGGGCGTCAGGCCTGCGGCCTCCAGGGCGTTCTTCACGGCCTCGAAGTCGGCCGGCGCGGTCAGCACCTCGATGGCGCCGTCCCCATCGGTCAGCACATCCTCGGCGCCGGCGTCGAGCGCCACTTCCATGACCTTGTCCTCATCGGTACCCGGCGCAAAGATCAGTTGGCCGCAGTGCTTGAACTGGAACACCACCGAACCCTCGGTGCCCATGCTGCCGCCGTGCTTGCTGAAGGCGTGGCGCACCTCGGCCACCGTGCGCACGCGGTTATCGGTCATGGTGTCGATCATGATGGCCACGCCACCGATGCCATAGCCCTCGTAGCGGATTTCCTCGTAGGTCAGGCCTTCGGCGTTGCCGGTGGCCTTGTCGATGTTGTACTTGATGCGGTCGGCCGGCATGTTGGCCGCCTTGGCCTTGTCCACCGCCAGGCGCAGGCGGGGGTTGGCAGACAGATCCCCGCCGCCCGAACGGGCCGCCACGGTGATTTCGCGAATGATGCGGGTCCAGATCTTGCCGCGTTTTTCATCCTGCCGCCCCTTACGGTGCTGGATATTCGCCCATTTACTGTGTCCTGCCACGGGAAGTCCTTTTTGTATTGATGGAGTCTGTTGGGATGATTTTACTTTTCGGCAATGGCCATCGGCGGCTTGCCGGGAAGGGTTTGTCGAAACAGACGGTGGGTCGACCGCCTGCCATCCTCCCGCACGACCGTCAGGGCGACCCTGGAGCCAGCTTTTCCCTTCAGGCGCAGGGGAACCTGGCGCCACGGCACTCCACGGGTGGAGATGCCATCCACCGCAACGATCCTGTCGCCGGGGCGGATACCGGACAGGTCCGCGGGATAGCCTGCGATGACCTCCTGGACCACGGCATGCCCGCTTGGTAGCTGCGGCGCCAGTTGCAACCCCACCCCCGCGCCGGAGCCCACCGGGAGGCACCGAAGCGACGCGTCCGAACGCCGGGGACCATCTGGCAACGACAGGCCAAGGGGAGCCCACGCAGCGCCGGGGGCTGCAGCCTGCGCAGCCGGTTCCTCGGGCCTTGCCATCACGCAGTCCCCCAGGCTCCGGTAGTCAGCCCGTCCCGGGAACCGGCGCAAAGCCGCCGCTTCATCGGGCGAGAGATCCCAAAGTTCATAGGTACGCAAGCGCAAACCCGCTCGGTGAAACTGATCCAGGTGCGGGTCCAGCCAGGCAGGATCCCATGCGGTGCATTTCCCGAGCGCAGCCCTCATCGGGCTTTCACCGGTATCGAAGTGGGTACGGGCCAAGGGCAATCCTGCCTTTGCGGCTGCAGCCACCAGGGCTCCGTCACAACTGAGCACCACCGAAGCCAGAACTGCCTGCCGGCCCTCGCTGGTGAGCTGGGGCCCCGCCTTGCCGGCCCAGATCGCCTTCACCCAGTCGGGCCGGTTCAGCGAACCCAGCAACGCATGAACGAGGATCTCGGCGTTCTTCGGATCGATGATGCTGCGATCATGCCGCAGCACATCGGGCACCCAGTCTCCGGTTCGGTATTCCTCTTTCAGCCCCCAATACAGTACCCCCCCAGCGCCCACATCGCCATATCGCCCTCGGTAGGCAACAAGAATCTGGCGGCGCAGCGAAGATGCCTGGGTGGGAAGCTCTCGCATCAGCCGCACGACGTCGCTGCCAGCACGGTAGCGCCCGGCATCCACGGACGCCACCCGCTGGGCCAGGGGCATCTGACCCAGAGCGGCCAGATCCAGTACCAGTTGCGCACTTTCTCCAGGCGGCACCCGTGACAGATGCAAATCGATCCAGGCCTCCAGGGGCCGCCCTGCCAATATGGAGGAACAAGGCTTGGGACCCGTCCCTTCCCAGACATTGCGGCAGCGATGCTGCGCCTGGTCACCCAACAATGTGTCCTGCTCCTCCCCCAGCTTCGCGGTCAGCCGCCAGCCAGATCGGAGCAGTTCCTCCAGGACACGGCCGAATTGCCCATGTTCCACGGCCCGCCATACGATTTTGGCATTGGCATGCTCTTGGGAAGGCACGGCCGCACCCAGCCCGCGCAGCGCCCAGTACATCGTGTCCCCTCGCCTGGGCCTGTCCACATGCGCTCCGAGCATGAGCGCCCATTCCACCGCAGACAGCCCTGCAGGCCCGCGCTCGTTCAGATCAGCGCCAGCCGCCGCAAGTTGCCGAACGGCTGCCAGGTCGTCGGCAATGACCGCCTGGTTGATCCGGGTCTCACGCGGGTATTCCAGCAACGGAAACACTGCGATGGACCCGTGGTCCATGTACTCCACGGAACGCGGAATGCTTACCCCTCCGTCTGAAGCTGCCCACGTCGCGCCGTGGTCGTGCGAGCGGAAGACACGGCCCGATGCCCAGGCCATGAGCAATATTCTCGAATCGCGCGGATGCGGCGCAATCACGCTCGGAGACCAGTTGGAGGGAAGGCCGGCCCCGCCGATGCGCGACCAGGTCGCACCGAAGTCGAAGCTGTGCAACTGGATACTGGACGGAACCGACGAGAAGCCGCCTATCGCGCAGCTAGCGACCAGGTAGGCAGCGTCGGCAGGTGACTGAACGGGCCTGCAGTGTCTACCCATGGCATCCGGGTGGGGGCCTTGCTCCCAAGGCAGTTGACTCCTGGATTCGCCCGTTGGGGAAGGAGGCCCCGGCCGCCAGATGCCCTCTGCAGACCTCAGCCACCAGCCCTGGCGGGATGCAACGGCCACGCGGTCTCCCGACAGGGCCTCCATGGCCCACAGCTCCTGGCCATCGGGAAATCCTGTCGACTGCCAGTCCTTGCCATCCTCCGATCGCCAGACCTGCGTTGATGAATGCACATAGAACGCCTCCTGCGTGGCAGCCAGGTTCACCCTTGACCGCGCAAGCCCCAGATCGGGGCCGGCTTCCCACGATGCCCCCGCGTTCTGCGTAGTCCAGAGCTTGCCCATTCCATAGACAAGCCACACACCAGGCCGAGACGGGTGCATGAGCAACTGATGAGAAAACGGCCCCGCGACATCCCGCGTCTTCTGCACAACATGCTTGTGCGACCAGGTCCCGCCGCCATCGAGGGACTCCAGATAGTCGCCAGCCCCCGAAGACTGGCCACTCCACACGGCAACGACCCGTCGAGGATCATGCGGATCGGACACGACCTGCCCGTAGCCGAGGGGCGTCTTCAACCCCACCCAAGAGGCCCCACCATCGGTCGACTTGAAGATTCCATCCCCTGCCGCAAAGACGATCTGGGGGTTGGACACCACATAGGTGATGCTGTCCAGGCGCGGCCCCTGGTGCCCAGTCTGGCCTGCTGCGGCCACACCGGCGGCAAGGCAGACGCTCGCGACGAGCATGCCCGCCCATTTTTGCCGCACGGCATGAAAAAGCCGTCCCCATCTCCGCTTGCAGATCGCCATCAAGCAACTCTCCCTCTTTTGTCCTCTATGCTATCGAATCAGTACACACAACGATGCGGGAACCGACCATGGCCGAACCACTCCTGATTGCCAAGCACGGCACCACCGAATGCCACCTGCTCCCGAGCCTGGCCAACCGCCACGGGCTGATCACCGGGGCCACGGGCACCGGCAAGACGGTGACGCTGCAGACGCTGGCCGAGAATTTCTCGCGCATTGGCGTGCCGGTGTTCATGGCCGACGTCAAGGGCGACCTCACCGGGGCCAGCCAGCCCGGCAAGATCGGCGAGAAGCTGGCCGCCACGCTCAAGGAGCGGGGGCTGGACCTGCCCGCCCCCCTGGCCTGCCCCACCACGCTGTGGGACGTGTTCGGCGAGCAGGGCCACCCGGTGCGCGCCACGGTGTCGGACATGGGGCCGCTGCTGCTGGGGCGCATGCTCAACCTCAATGAGACGCAATTGGGTGTGCTCAACCTGGTGTTCAAGATCGCCGACGACAACGGCATGCTGCTGCTGGACCTCAAGGACCTGCGCGCCATGCTGCAGTATGTGGGCGACAACGGCAAGGAATTCACGACCGAGTACGGCAACGTGAGCGCGGCCAGCGTGGGCGCCATCCAGCGCGGGCTGCTGCAGATCGAGCAGCAGGGCGGCACACAGTTCTTCGGCGAGCCCATGCTCAACATCCAGGACTTCATGCAGACGGTGGATGGCCAGGGAGTGGTCAACATCCTGGCGGCCGACAAGCTCATGAATTCGCCGCGCCTGTACGCCACCTTCCTTTTGTGGATGCTGTCCGAGCTGTTCGAGCAGTTGCCCGAAATCGGCGACCCGGACCAGCCCAAGCTGGTGTTCTTCTTCGACGAGGCCCACCTCTTGTTCAACGAGGCTCCCAAGGTGCTGGTGGAGCGCATCGAACTGGTGGTGCGCCTGGTGCGCTCCAAGGGCGTGGGCGTGTACTTCGTGACGCAGAACCCCCTCGATATCCCCGACACGGTGCTGGCCCAGTTGGGCAACCGCGTGCAGCATGCGCTGCGCGCTTTCACCCCACGCGACCAGAAGGCCGTGAAGGCCACGGCCACCACCATGCGGCAAAAGCCGGGCCTGGATATCGAGACCGCCATCACCGAGTTGGCCGTAGGCGAAGCGCTGATCAGTTTTCTCGACGCCAAGGGCCGCCCCAGCGTGACCGAGCGCGTCTTTGTGCTGCCCCCGGGCAGCCAGCTGGGCCCCATCACGCCGCAGCAGCGCCAGGCGCTGATGGCCAGCTCGCTCGTGGCCGGCGTGTACGAGAAGGTGGTGGACCGCGAGTCTGCCTATGAAAAGCTCAAGGGCCGCACTGCAGACGCAACGGCACAGGCGACGCCCGCAGGCAAGGGCTCGGTGGCAGCGCCTGCAGAAGAAGGCGGCGGCCTTCTGGGCGGGCTGAACGACGTGCTGTTCGGATCCACCGGCCCGCGCGGTGGCAAGCGCGACGGCTTGGCGCAGACCATGGCCAAGTCGGCCGTGCGCACCATGGGCACCTCGCTGGGCAAGGAAATCCTGCGTGGCGTGCTGGGCAGCGTCTTCGGTGGAAGGAAGCGGTGAGCGCACTCTAAAAATAGTCACATCAGCCCCTCGAAAAAGAGGTAAAACCCCGGAAAACAGACACATAACAAAGGGGGAAACCGATGGGCAAGATCGACAGGCTGCTGGTGCGCTACGGCGGCAACGTGGTGCAACTGGCCATCGCGTTATGGGCACTGGCCCTAGTGGCCGCCTTTGCAGGCTTGCTGCGGCCCAACTGGCGCTGGGCCATCTACCTGGTGTGCACGGTGGCGGTCACCGCCATCGTCGTGCAGTGGACACGCACGGTGCGCGAGCGCTACATCCGCGAGGCGCGCCTGCCCGCGTATCTGAAGCGCAAGCTGCGCGAAACCTACCCGCACCTCTCCCAGAAGGACTGCGAACTCGTGGAGCGCGGGCTGCGCCAGTTCTTCATGGCCTGCATGCGCAGCCGCAAGCAATTCGTGGCCATGCCGTCCAAGGCAGTGGATGCGCTCTGGCACGATTTCATTCTGCACACACAGGCCTACAAGACCTGGTGCCACAACGCGCTGGGCTTCTTTTTGCACCACACCCCTGCCGAGGCCCTGGGCGCCAAGGCCAGGAACAACGATGGCCTGCGCCGCGCCTGGTTCTGGGCCTGCAAGGACGAAGCCATCAACCCCAAGGCCCCCAGCCGGCTGCCGCTGCTGTTTGCGCTGGACGCCAAGATGGCGATTGCCGGCGGCTTCACCTACCTGCCCGACTGCAGCAACATTTTGGCCAAGAACGCCGCAGGCGGCGATGGCAGCGGCACCTACTGCGGCACCAGCTTTGCCGATGGCAGCCACAGCGGCAGCTCGGATGATTTCGGTGGGGCCGACAGTTCCAGCAGCAGCAGCGACAGCTCCAGCGACGGCGGGAGCGATGGGGGCAGTTGCGGCGGTGGTGGCTGCGGCGGTGGTGGGGGCGACTAAGAATGCCATGACGGAAAACTGACGGCGCCTGCCGGCCGGATAACCGTTGCCGACCACGGCAATAACCACACCCCTACAATGGACAGCTTCTGAACTTCAAGGGGGCCGTGTGTCCCCTGTCTATGGAAATCGCAATACTGTTCGCCCTCATCCTTTTGAATGGGCTGTTCGCCATGTCAGAGATCGCTCTGGTCACTGCACGCAAGGCCCGGCTGCAAAAGATGATTGATGAGGGCGATAGCGGCGCAGCCGCCGCCGTGAAACTGGGCGAAGACCCCACCCGCTTCCTCTCCACCATCCAGATCGGCATCACGTCGATCGGCGTGCTCAACGGTATCGTGGGCGAGGCCGCCCTGGCGGCCCCGCTGGCAGCCTGGCTGGCATCGCTGGGTGTACCCCCTCCCTACGGCGGCTACGCCGCCACCGGCCTGGTGGTGGTGCTGATCACCTACTTCTCCATCGTCGTGGGCGAACTGGTGCCCAAGCGCATCGGCCAGTCGCACCCCGAAACCTTTGCGCGCCTGGTCTCGCGGCCCATCAACTTCCTGGCGCTGGCGACCAAGCCCTTCGTCATCCTGCTGTCCACCTCCACGCGCACGCTGCTGCGCCTGCTCGGCGTGAAGGAAACCAGCGGCAGCCCGGTGACCGAGGAAGAGATCCACGCCATGCTGGTGGAGGGCACGACGGCCGGCGTGATCGAATCGCACGAGCACACCATGGTGCGCAACGTGTTCCGCCTGGACGACCGCCAGATCGGCTCGCTCATGGTGCCGCGCGGCGACGTGGTGTGCCTGGACCTGGACCTCAGCTTCGAGGAGAACCTGAAACTCATCGAGGAGTCGGACCACGCCCGCTTCCCGGTGGTGCGTGGCGGCATGGACAACATCCGCGGCGTGCTCAATGCGCGCCAGTGGCTCTCGCGCACCATCCGCGACAAGGCGCACAGTCTCTCCGACCAGCCGCTGCAGACGGCACTGTACGTGCCCGAGACCATCACCGGCATGGAGCTCCTGGACAACTTCCGCCTGTCGGACGTGCACATGGCCTTCGTGATCGACGAGTACGGCGAGGTGCAGGGCATCGTCACGCTGCAAGACCTGATCGAGGCCATTACCGGCGAGTTCCAGCCGCGCGACCCCGAGACCTCGTGGGCGCTGCAGCGCGAGGATGGCAGCTGGCTGCTGGACGGCCACATCCCCGTGCCCGAGCTCAAGGACCGGCTGAACCTGGACGCCGTGCCCGAGGAAGAGCGCGGCCGCTACCACACCCTGAGCGGCATGATCATGCTGCTGACCGGCCGCCTGCCCAAGGTGACCGACACCGTGGAGTGGGAAGGCTGGAAGCTCGAAGTGGTGGACATGGACGGCAAGACCATCGACAAGATCCTGGCCAGCCGCCTGCCCGTGCCCGAACTGGCCAACGCCACGGAAACCACGGACGGCTGAGCCCCCGCCCCCGCCTGCCCCATCTGCCACGGGGCGGGCTCGGGCAAAACCCGCGCAGAGTCACCCACGCGACGATGGCGGCGCGGGCGTGCGGCCTACAGTGTTCGCCCATGAACACTGCCGCTCCCACCCTCACCTGCTTTTCCCTGACCACCACCGGCCATGTGGCCCACCTGGTGATGAACCGGCCCGAGGCCATGAACACCATGCACCCGACGTTCTGGCGCGAGCTGGACGCGGTGCTGGTGCACCTGCACCAGGCCGGCGAGGCGCGCGCGCTGGTCATCAGCAGCACCGGCAGGCATTTCAGCGCGGGCATGGCGCTCGAGACCTTCGGCGGCGCCATCACCATGGACGACCAGAGCCCCGAAGGCCGCGCCGCCATCTTCGACCTGCTGACCGACATGCAGCACACCTTCACCCGCCTGGAAAACCTGCGCATCCCGGTGATCATGGCCATCCACGGCGGCTGCATCGGCGGCGCGGTGGACATGGTGACGGCGGCCTGCATCCGCTACGCCACGGCCGACGCGTTCTTCTGCATCCAGGAGATCAACATCGGCATGGTGGCCGACGTGGGCACCCTGCAGCGCCTGCCCAAGCTGGTGCCCATGGGCGTGGTCAAGGAACTGGCCTACACCGGCCGGCGCATGCCCGCACAGAAGGCACTGGGCTACGGCCTGGTCAACGAGGTCTTCGACACACAGGAGGCCATGCTGGCGGCCGCGCTGCAGTGCGCCCAGGAGATCGCCAGCAAGCCGCCCGTGGCCATCTGGGGCACCAAGCAGGCCGTGAACTATGCGCGCGACCACTCGGTGGAAGACAGCCTGCGCCAGATGGGCTGGCTGCAGGGCGCCATCTGGAGCAACCGGCATGTGCAGGAATCGGTCGCGGCCATGAAGCAAAAGCGTGCGGGCGACTTCCCTGCCCTCACCCCGCTGCAGCGGTTTTCAGAGCTGGGGTAGGGCTCTGCCTCAGCTGCGCTCGCTGCGCGCCATGTGGTGCTCCAGCCGGCGCAGCAAGGTGGTCAGCGCCAGCGTCATGCACCAGTAGGCCAGCGAGATGGCCAGGTACGGCTCCCAGTAGCGCGCATAGGCGCCGGCCACGGTGCGCGCGGCGTAGGCCATCTCGGCCAGCCCGATGGCCGACACCAGCGAGGTGTCCTTGAGCAGCGCGATCATGTTGTTGCCCAGCGGCGGCAGCATGCGCCGAAAGGCCTGGGGCAGCACCACGTAGCGCAGCACCTGCATGGGGGTCAGGCCCAGCGAGCGCCCCGCATCGGACTGGCCGCGCGAGATCGACTGGATGCCCGCGCGGAACACCTCCGAGATGTAGGCCGCCGAGTTGAGCGTGAGCGCCGCGATGCCCGAGATCAGCGCGCCATGCTCCTGCTTGAGCGTGCGCGCCAGGTCGCCATCCACCAGCAGGCCCGACACCGGGTGGATGAACAGCGGCATCACCGCGAAGTGCATGAGCAAAATCTGCACGAACAGCGGCGTGCCGCGGAAAAAGCTCACGTACACGGTTGACGGCCAGCGCAACAGAAAGCGGCACACCCAGTTCCACGGCGCATGGCGCGCCTGCGCCAGCCGCGCCAGGGCGAGCACCAGGCCCCAGCTGCCGCCCAGCAGCACGCAGACCACTGTCATGCACAGGGTCATCCACGCGCCCTTGAAGAACAGCTCGCGGTATTCCACCAGGATGTCTGGCCGGAACCAGCCAAACCACAATTCGGGTTGCTCCATGCTTCTCTCCTTCTACCCAGGGCGCACAGCGCGGCAACCCTTCGTCAGAAAACAAAAAAGCGGCCGCATGGCGGCCGCTGCAAGTGACTCAATCGAAACCGGCTCAGCGGCCCTTGTATTCTTTTGCGAACCACTTCTTGTAGATCTCGCCGTAGCTGCCATCGGCGCGCACGGCGGCCAGGCCGGCGTTGAGCTTTTCCTGCAAGGCCTTGTCGCCCTTCTTGACGACGATGCCGAAACCTTCTTCAGGGAAGGAAGGGTCTTCCACCGTCCTGAGCGCCGCATTCTGGCTCACGCGGTAGGCGATCACCCCGTTGTCGCCGATGGCCGCATCCACCCCGCCGCCGGCCAGCTCGGAGATGATGAGCGGCGTGCTCTCGAAGCGGCGGATGTTGGCATTCGTCTTGCCGAACTCGCGCGAGGCCACATCGTCGGCGGTGGAGGCATTGACCACCGCGATCTTCTTGCCGGCCAGGTCCTTGAGCGAGGCCACGGTGCTGCCCTTGGCCACGGCGATCAGTTGGTGCGCCGCGAAGTACGGGGCCGAGAAGTCGTAGCTCTGGCGGCGCTTGTCGTTGATGGTCACGCCGGAGATCACCAGGTCCACGTCGCCATTGTTGAGCGCCGCGAAGATGCCGCTCCAGGGCGTGTTCACGACCTTGATCTTGAAGTTCTGCTGCTTGGCGATGGCATTGATGATGTCGATGTCGAAGCCGACGATCTGCTTGTCCTTGTTCTCGAATGCGAACGGCGCGTAGGTCGCGCTGGAGGCCACGGTGAGCTCGCGGGCCTGCGCGTGGGCGGCCAGGGAAACACCGAACGAGGCGGCCAGGCCGAGGCCCAGGGTGGCAATGCGTCGAGAAATGGACATGGTGGGCCTTGGGAAAGTCGCGAAAATGGGCAGTATATCCACGCCCCGCGCGTGCCGGCATCAATATTCATAGCGGCCCACGCACTGTTCCTGGGCCTTGCGCGGGCCCCGTGGACAAAAGTCAGGCAGTTTTATGATGGGTGGAATGTCAGAGCCCTTTCCGACCCGAAAGATTCCACCATGAGCAACGCCAGCCTCCCCCCGCCCACCTACGCGGATGTTGTTTCTGCCGCACAGCGGCTCGCTGGCGTGGCCCACCGCACGCATGTGCTGCGCTCCAACATGGCCGACGCACTGCTGGGCACCCAAGTGTTCTTCAAGTGCGAAAACCAGCAGCGCACGGGTTCGTTCAAGTTCCGCGGGGCCTACAACACCCTCTCGCAGTTCAGCGACGAACAGCGCGAGCGCGGCGTGCTGGCCTTCTCTGCCGGCAACCATGCGCAGGCCATCGCCCTGTCGGCCCGGCTGCTGGACATGCCAGCCCTGATCGTGATGCCCGAGGACGCGCCCACGACCAAGATGGCCGCCACGCGCGAGTACGGTGCCCAAGTCGTCACCTACGATCGCTACACCGAGGACCGCGAGGCCATCAGCCAGAGGCTGGCCCAGGAGCGCGGCATGACACTGGTGCCGCCCTTCGATCACCCGCACGTGATCGCCGGCGAGGGCACGGCCGCCAAGGAATTCCTGGAGGAGGTGCCCGACCTGGACTACCTTTTCGTCTGCGTGGGCGGCGGCGGCCTGCTCGCCGGCAGCCTGCTGGCTGCCGAGGCCCTGGCGCCGAACTGCCGGGTGGTGGGCGTGGAGCCCGAAGCCGGCAATGACGGCCAGCAATCGCTGCGCAGCGGACAGCTGGTGCAGATCCCCACACCGCACACGATTGCGGACGGCGCACAGGCCCGATCGCTCGGGCAGATCCCCTTCCCCATCATCCAGCGCCTGGCGGACGACATCGTCACCGCCACCGACGAACAACTGGTCGAGGCCATGCGCTTCTTTGCCGAGCGCATGAAGCTGGTGGTGGAACCCACGGGCGCCCTGGCCTTTGCCGGTGCACGGCATGGCAGCGTGGACGTGCATGGCGCACGCGTGGGCA
Organism: Acidovorax sp. LjRoot118; assembly: GCF_964253575.1. Lineage (NCBI taxonomy): Bacteria > Pseudomonadati > Pseudomonadota > Betaproteobacteria > Burkholderiales > Comamonadaceae > Acidovorax > Acidovorax sp. LjRoot118. The sequence goes on along the minus strand of NZ_CAXURB020000001.1, from coordinate 2,234,057 downwards.
TCATCATCAGCGGCGGGAATGTGGACATGGCGCGCTATGCGCGCTTTCTGGCAGACTAGGCCCGATCAAAAAACAATCGAGCACTACGCCATGAGCACCAGCAGCAACGTCACTGTCATCACCCACCCCCTCGTCCAGCACAAGCTCACGCTGATGCGCCGCAAGGATGCCAGCACCAACAGCTTTCGCCGCCTGCTGGGCGAGCTGAGCACGCTGATGGCCTACGAGGTCACACGCGACATGCCGCTGCAGGACATCGAGATCGAAACCCCGCTGGAGACCATGATCGGCCAGGTGATCGACGGCAAGAAGCTGGTGCTGGTCTCCATCCTGCGCGCGGGCAATGGTTTCCTGGACGGCATGCTCACCGTGGTGCCCGGCGCCCGCGTGGGCCACATCGGCCTGTACCGCGACCCGGCCACGCTGCAGCCGGTGGAGTACTACTTCAAGATGCCTTCCGAGATGGACGAGCGCGACATCATCGTGGTCGACCCCATGCTGGCCACCGGCAACTCGGCCGCCGCCTGCGTCGACCGGCTCAAGAAGCTCAACCCGCGCTCCATCAAGTTCGTGTGCCTGCTGGCCGCACCCGAAGGTGTGGCCACGCTGCAGAAGGCGCACCCCGACGTGCCGATCTTTACCGCCGCCATCGACCGCGAGCTCAACGACCATGGCTACATCCTGCCGGGCCTGGGCGATGCGGGCGACCGCATCTTCGGCACCAAGTAGGAGCAGCGAACAAAACTCTTCTGGCGTTGTTGCTGCGCCTTGTCGTACTAGCGTACTGCCTGCGGCTCAGCACCTAGCCAGAACCGCTTCGCTGAGCTTTGTTCGCCGCTCGCGCCACCGGAAGAATCTGCAAAGCCGCTGCGGGGATGCGATCCCTGCAGCGGCATTTTTTGCCCCATGCCGGTGCGAATTCTTACCATCTGGTGACTTTCTTCTGGCAGACTCCCTGGCGACGCCTGCGGCTGCATCACCGCAGGGCATCTGTTGGCACGCGACGCCAGCCGTCCATTGGCGTGCTAATTGCTTGAGACAACCCCAGATCCGATCGCCCATCCTCCATCCGAAGAAGGAATCACCCCATGACCTCACGCCGCATCTTCACCGGCCACCTGTTCTCCACCTCCCTGGCGCTGTCGGCCATGATCGGGCTGGCGCCCGGCGCCGCGATGGCCCAGGCCAAGACCAAGGTGGCGGCGATCTACACGGTGCCCTACGAGCAGCAATGGGTGAGCCGCATCCACAAGGCGCTCAAGGCGGCCGAGGCGCGCGGCGAGATCGAATACAAGTCCAGCGAGAACGTGACCAACGCCGACTACGAGCGCGTGATGCGCGAGTACGCCACCGGCGGCAACCAGCTCATCGTGGGCGAGGCCTTCGCCGTGGAAGCCGCCGCCCGCAAGGTGGCCAAGGACTTCCCCAAGACCTCCTTCCTGCTCGGCTCCTCGGGCAAGCCCCAGGCGCCCAACTTCAGCGTGTTCGACAACTACATCCAGGAGCCGGCCTACCTGTCGGGCATGGTGGCTGGCGGCATGACCAAGAGCAACAAGATCGGCATGGTGGGCGGCTTCCCCATCCCCGAGGTGAACCGGCTGATGCACGCCTTCATGGCCGGCGCCAAGGAAGTGAACCCCAAGGTGGAGTTCACCATCAGCTTCATCAACAGTTGGTTCGACCCACCAAAGGCAAAGGAAGCCACCTTCGCCATGATCGACAAGGGCGCCGACGTGCTCTACGCCGAGCGCTTCGGCGTGAGCGATGCCGCCAAGGAAAAGGGCAAGCTGGCCATCGGCAACGTGATCAACACGCAGGACAAGTACCCCGACACGGTGGTCGCGTCGGCCCTGTGGCACATGGAGCCCAGCATCGACCGCGCGCTCAAGCTGGTCAAGGAAGGCAAGTTCACGCCCGAGGACTACGGCCCGTACTCGATGATGAAGCACAAGGGCTCGGAGCTCGCGCCCCTGGGCACCTTCGAGAAGAAGGTGCCGGCCGACATCGTGGCCAAGGTCAAGGCCAAGGAAGCCGACATTCTGGCCGGCAAGTTCACCGTGAAGGTGGACGACAGCCAGCCCAAGTCCACGGCCAAGTAAGCTGCAGGCAGCGCCCCGGCGCACCGACCAGGGCCACCTACTTCACTGCGGTGGCCCTTTTCACTGGCATCGTCCATCGCTTACCCTGTTGCCCATGACTTTCATTGCACTGCTCTCCCGCCGCATCGCCCAACTGTTCGGCGCACTGGCCCTGGCCGGCGCCCTGGCAGGCTGCGCGTCCAGCCCCGCCCCGCAGGGTATCCGCCTAGACGCCACACCCCGCGTCGCGGTCATCTCGGCCTTTGCCCCCGAGCTCACGGTGCTGCTGCCCCAGGTGCAGCAACCGGTAAAGCACAGCGTCAACGGCGTGGAGTTCACCACAGGCACGCTGCAGGGCAAGCCCGTGGTGGTGTTCCTCTCGGGCATCAGCATGACCAATGCGGCCATGAACACGCAACTGGTGCTGGACCGTTTCAACGTCAGCCACATCGTCTTTTCGGGCATCGCCGGCGGCGTGAACCCGGGCCTGCACATCGGCGACGTGACCGTGCCCGCGCGCTGGGGCCAGTACATGGAATGGCTCATGGCGCGCGAAGACCAGCCCGGCCAATACACGGCCCCCGGCTGGATGCAGGCCGAGCTCACCCTGCCCGCCTTCGGCATGATGCACCCGCGCCCGGTGGAGGTGCGCTCGGCTGCCAACCCAAAGGTCACGCAGAAATTCTGGTTCGAGGCCGACCCGCGCATGCTGGCCGTGGCCAATGGCCTGGCCGCCGTGCCGCTGGAACACTGCCACGCCAGCCACTGCCTGAAAGAGCGCCCGCGCATGGTGGTGGGCGGCAACGGCGTGTCGGGCCAGGCCTTCGTGGACAACAAGGCCTTCCGCGAATATGCGTTCAAGACCTTCGAGGCGAATGTGCTCGACATGGAGACCGCCGCCACCGCCATGGTGGCGCACAGCAACGGCGTGCCCTACATCGCCTTTCGCTCGCTGAGCGACCTGGCGGGCGGCGGCGATGGCGCCAACGAGATGGACACCTTCATGCACCTCGCGGCGGCCAACTCGGCCAAGGTGCTGCAGGCCTTCCTGGCCGCCTGGAAGTAGCCCGATCCATGTCCATGGAGCCTGCTGAAACCGTTCTTCGCCTCACCGGCATCACCAAGCGCTTCGGCAAGCTGGTGGCCAATGATGGCATCGGCCTCACGCTGGTGCGCGGCGAAGTGCTGGCCCTGCTGGGCGAGAACGGCGCGGGCAAGTCCACGCTGATGTCCATTCTGTTCGGCCACTATGTGGCCGACGAGGGCAGCATCGAAGTCTTCGGCCAACCCCTGCCCCCAGGCCAGCCGCGCGCCGCCCTGGCCGCCGGCATCGGCATGGTGCACCAGCACTTCACCCTGGCCGACAACCTCACCGTGCTGGACAACGTGCTGCTGGGCAGCGAGCCGCTGTGGCAACCCTTCTCGCGCCGCGGCGCCGCGCGCGAAAAACTGCTCGCCGTGTCCGCCCGCTTCGGCCTGCCGGTGCAGCCGGATGCACGCGTGGGCAGCCTCTCGGTGGGCGAGCGCCAGCGGGTGGAGATCCTCAAGGCCCTGTACCGCGGCGCGCGCATCCTGATCCTGGACGAGCCCACCGCCGTGCTCACCCCGCAGGAGAGCGAGGCGCTGTTCCACACCCTGTCGCAGATGGTGGCGCAAGGCCTGTCCATCATCTTCATAAGCCACAAGCTGGCCGAGGTGCTGCGCGTCTCGCACCGCGTGGCCGTGCTGCGCCAGGGCAGGCTGGTGGCAGAGGCGCCCGCACAGGGCACCACCCAGGGCCAGCTCGCGCAGTGGATGGTGGGCCATGCCATCGAGGCCAGCGAACGCCGGCCCGCCAAAAGCGTGGGCGCACCGGTGTGCACACTGGCCGATGTGTCCACGGTCTCCACCGGCCGCGACCGGCTGCGGGGCGTGTCGCTTACCCTGAATGCCGGCGAGATCGTCGCCATCGCCGGGGTCTCAGGCAATGGCCAAGTGGCGCTGGCCGATGTGCTGTGCGGCGTGCGCGCCACCAGCGCCGGCCAGGTCACGCTGCTGGGTGCACCGCTGCAGGCCCGCCCCGCCTGGGTGGTGGACCAGGGCGTGGCCCGCATCCCCGAGGACCGCCACGGCGTGGGCGTGGTGGGCGACCTGCCGGTGTGGGAGAACGCCGTGTCCGAACGACTGCGCAGCCACTGGTTTGCCCACCCCTGGTTCAAGGCCTTCTGGGTCAAGCGCAGTGCCGCGCGGCAGCACGCCCAGCGCGTGGCCGAAACCTTCGACGTGCGCGGCGGCGGGCCCGATACCCCGGCGCGCTCGCTCTCGGGTGGCAACATGCAAAAGCTCATCCTGGGCCGCGCCCTGCTGCCGCCGTATGACGCCCGCCAGACCGCGCCGGTCCCGCGCCTCATCGTGGCGCACCAGCCCACCTGGGGCCTGGACATCGGCGCCGTCACCTTCGTGCAGCAGCAGCTCATCAACGCGCGCGACGGGGGTGCCGCCGTGCTGCTGATCTCGGACGACCTGGACGAAGTGCTGGCGCTGGGCGACCGCGTGGCCGTAATGCACGAGGGGCATTTGAGCGAGGCCCGGCCTGCCGATGCATGGACGCGCGAGGCCATCGGGCTGGCCATGGCCGGCTCTGCCCCCTGACCCTTTCCATCTGCCCATGAGACTCGAAAAACGCAACCACATCTCTCCAGCCGCCTACGTGGCCGCGCCGGTGGGCGCCGTGGTGTTCACCCTGCTCATCAGCGGCCTGCTGGTGCTGTGGGCCGGTGCGCCCGTGGGCCGCACCTACGGGCTGCTGGTGCAAGGCGCCTTCGGCTCGGTCTTTGCGCTGACCGAGACGCTGACGCGCGCCACGCCGCTCATCCTGACCGGGTTGGCGGCCGCCGTGGCCTTCCGTGCGCGGCTGTTCAACATCGGGGCCGAGGGGCAGCTGTACGCAGGGGCGCTGGCCGCCGTGGCCGTGGGCGGCCTGCATGGTGGCACGGGGCTGGAGTGGTCGCCTTGGCTCCTGTTCCCGCTGATGATGCTGGCGGCGGCCCTGGCAGGCGCCCTGCTGCTGCTGGGCCCGGCGTTGATGAAGTCGCGCCTGGGCGTGGACGAGGTGGTGACCACGCTGCTGCTCAATTTCATCGCCCTGCTGCTGGTCTCGGCCCTGCTCGATGGGCCCATGAAGGACCCGCTCTCCATGGGCTGGCCGCAGAGCGTGGCGCTGCAGGGCGACCTGGAACTGTCCAAGCTGGTGCCGCAGACGCGCCTGCACACGGGGCTGCTGTGGGCCATCGGGCTTGCGGTCATTCTCTGGGCGATCCTGCGGCGCACCGTGCCGGGCTTCGACATCCGCGCTGCGGGCGCCAATGCGCGGGCGGCGGCCTTTGCCGGCGTGCCCATCACCCGCACCGTCGTACTGGTCGCCCTGCTGTCGGGCGGCCTGGCCGGGCTGGCCGGCGCCATCGAGGTGGCAGGCCGCACCGGCTATGTCACGCTCGACATGTCGCCCGGCTATGGCTACAGCGGCATCGTGATCGCCATGCTGGCCGGTCTGCATCCGCTGGGTGTGATTGCCGCCGGGGTGTTCGTGGCCGGCGTGCTGGTGGGGGCCGACAGCATGAGCCGCGCGGTGGGCGTGCCCACCTACATTGCCGACGTGATCGTGGCCACCTCGCTGATCGCCGTCCTGGTCGCGACACTGCTCACGCAATACCGGGTGAAGTGGAAATGACCGAGCTGCTCGACATCCTGGCCAACCCGGCCTTCTGGATCGCCACCCTGCGCGTGGCCACGCCACTCATATTGGGCACGCTCGGTGTGCTGCTGTGCGAGCGTGCCGGCGTGCTCAACCTGGGCATCGAGGGCATCATGGTCGCAGGCGCCTTCACCGGCTGGCTCACGGTGTATGCCGGCTATGGCCTGTGGACAGGGGTGCTGGTGGCGGCGCTCACGGGCGCGGTGTTCGGGCTGCTGCATGCCTGGCTCACGGTGGGGCTGGCGCTGTCGCAGCATGTCTCGGGCCTGGGCATCACGCTGCTGGCCACGGCGCTGAGCTACTACGGCTACCGCGTGAGTTTTCCCAAGGTGAATACGCCACCCACCATTGAGCCTTTCGCCCCCATGGAATGGCTGGGTATACCCATCCTGTCTGCGCAGACGCCGCTCACACTGCTGGCGCTGGCCCTGGTGCCGCTGCTGGCCTGGGTGCTCATGCGCACGCCGCTGGGCCTGGCCGTGCGCATGGTGGGCGAGAACCCGCAGGCGGCCGAAGGCCAGGGCCTGTCGGTCGCGGCCACGCGCACGGGCGCCATCGTGGCGGGCTCGGCCCTGATGGGGGTTGCGGGCTCGTTCCTCACGCTGTCGGCGTTCAACGCCTTCTTCTTCAACATGGTCAACGGGCGCGGCTGGATCTGCGTGGCACTGGTGGTGTTCGCCTCGTGGCGGCCCGGCAAGGCGCTGCTGGGCGCCCTGCTGTTCGCCTTTTTCGATGCATTGCAGTTGCGCCTGCAGCAGGCCGGCGATGCCTGGTTGCCCTACCAGTTCTACCTGATGCTGCCCTACCTGCTGTCCATCCTGGCGCTGGTGCTGGTGGCCCGCAAGGCGGCGTATCCGCAGGCGCTGATGAAGCCCTATCGCAAGGGTGAGCGGTGAGCATGGCCCTGTGGCTGGCAGCCCTGGCGCTGGCCTGCAGCGGACCGGTGCATGCCCTGGGGATGGATGTACCCTACGAGCGCTTTGCCACGGCCGACGCGGTGGACTGGGTGCAGGTCTGCGGCCAATGGCCCACACGCAAGAACGAAGGTGTCTACCGCATCGTGCATGGCTCGCAGCACGCGCAGTCCTTCCTCTACCTGCAGTGGATGCAGCGCAGCGACGATGGCAGCCTGCAGCCGGTGCACACCCAGGGCATCGGCGAGATCAGCAACGACCATGCGGAAATCACCCTGACCCGCCTCGCCTGCCGCGCCACGCGCAGCGGCATCCGCATCACGGCGCAGGCAAGCTCGGGGCACGAAGATGCCCTGCGCAGCATCACCATCGAGGCCGGCCACCGGCCCGGGGTGTACCGCTACATGGCGAGCCCCAGGCGCTGACATCAATCCCCTGGCGGCCCCATGGGCGTGCACAACTCCACCAGCGTCTCGTTGATGTCGGCCACATAGGCCACCGTCTGGCCCCAGGGCATCTGCTCGGGGGCCTGCACCAAGCGGGCCCCGGCTGCCACGGCACGCTCCACCGCTGCAGCCACGTCTGCAGTGGTGAAGGCGATCTCGAAGCTCGGCGCGCTGGCCGATGCGCGCTGCGGGTTCTTGCCCAGCTCGGCCATGAGCTTGAGCGATGAGAACGCCAGCGCCGTGGCGCCGGTCTCCAGTTCGCCGAAGTCGCCCGCCTCATGGAGGAAACGGCGCGTGAAGCCAAAGGCCGCCTCGTAGAAGGCGATGGTCCTGGGTACGTCTTCGACGTAGAGAATGGTGTAGCCGAACTGCATGGAAGGTCTCCGCAAACCTGGAAAAAATCGGGAATCAGCACCCGCCCGGGGGCCGGTCTGGCGAAGCCGCAGTGCCACACCCGGAAAAGGAAAAGCGCTGTGGCGCCGATCCACGACACAATAGCAGCCAAGCACTGCACCCCGACGAACAACGCCTTTTTCCCTACCGCCATGCTCGACCTGCTGATCCACAACGCCACCCTGCCCGACGGCCGTACCCACATGTCCGTGGCCGTGCAGGACGGCCGCATCACCGAAGTGACCGAGGGCCTCACAGCCCCCGCGCACGAAACGGTAGACGCCGGCGGCCTGCTGCTCAGCCCGCCGTTCGTGGATGCGCATTTCCACATGGATTCCACGCTGAGTTACGGCCAGCCGCGCGTGAACCAGAGCGGCACCCTGCTCGAAGGCATTGCGCTGTGGGGCGAGCTGAAACCCCAGCTCACGCACGAGGCCATCGTGCAGCGCGCGCTGCAGTACTGCGACTGGGCCGTGGCCCAGGGGCTGCTGGCCATCCGCTCGCATGTGGACACCAGCGACCCGAGCCTTCTGCCGGTGCGTGCGCTGCTCGACGTGAAACAACGCGTGGCGCCCTACCTCAACCTGCAGCTGGTGGCCTTTCCGCAGGATGGCGTGCTTCGCTCCGCAGGCGGGCTCGACAATCTGAAACGCGCGCTCGACCTGGGCGTGGACGTGGTGGGCGGCATCCCGCACTTCGAGCGCACCATGGCCCAGGGGGCCGAGAGCGTGAAGATTCTGTGCGAACTGGCCGCCAGCCTGGGCAAGCGGGTGGACATGCACTGCGACGAGTCGGACGACCCGCTCTCGCGCCACGTGGAGACCCTGGCGCATGAGACCCATCGCCTGGGCCTGCACGGCCGCGTGGCGGGCTCGCACCTGACCTCCATGCACAGCATGGACAACTACTACGTGAGCAAGCTCATTCCGCTGATGGCCGAGGCGCAGCTGGGCGTGGTGGCCAACCCGCTGATCAACATCACCCTGCAGGGCCGCCACGACACCTACCCCAAGCGCCGCGGCATGACGCGCGTGCCCGAGCTGATGGCCGCCGGCCTCACCGTGGCCTTTGGGCACGACTGCGTGATGGACCCCTGGTACGGCGGCGGCAGCGCCGACATGCTCGAAGCCGCCCACATGGGCCTGCACGTGGCCCAGATGACCAGCCAGGCCGCCATGCGCCAGTGCTTCGAGGCGGTGACCACCAACCCGGCAAAACTGCTGGGCCTGGAAGGCTATGGGCTTGCCGCTGGCTGCCATGCCGACTTCGTGCTGCTGCATGCGCGCAACCCGGTCGAGGCCATCCGCCTGCGGTCTGCCCGCCTTGCGGTGTATCGGCGCGGCCAGAAGATCGCCAGCAGCCCCGCGCCCGTGGCCCGCCTGGCACTGCCCGGCAGGCCGGGCAGCGTGGGGTTTCTGGCGGAGTGATCAGCGCACGGGGCCTGCCAGGCTGAGCGTGACCACCCCGGCCACCACCAGCACCAGCCCGGCGAACCGCATGCCCGAGAGCGGCTCACCAAACAGCGCAACCCCCAGCAGCGCTGTCAACGCCAGTCCGCTGCCTGCCCACACCGCATAGGTGGTACCCATGCCGATGTGCTTCATGGCCAGTGACATCCACCATACCGCCAGCACATAGCAGACCCCGGCAACCACCGCAGGCGCCACGCGGGACAAGCCATCCGATTGCCTGAGCGCCACGGTACCAGCCACTTCAGAGGTGACACTGGCCGCCAGCAACAGCCAGGCCAGGGGTTTTGCTTCCAACAGATACGCCAACGCCATAGGCACTCCATATGCCCGCCAGCCGCTTGTACCGAGCGGAGCGAACAGACAGACGACAGGAAAGCGGTACCCGAATGGAATGAGAAGAACGGACGGCGGGGAGTCTACACGGCTTCGCGCCGGTGCCTGTGACACGGGGGCCGTGGCCGGTACACCCCCCGCGGTGCCACCGATGCTCAGAGAGCAGGCACGGCATTGGCGGCCGCCACCGCCCTCTCGGGCGCTTGCACCACCTCCACCCGGTTGCGCCCGCGCTTCTTGGCCAGGTACATGGCCTCGTCGGCACGCTGCAGTGCTGCATCAGGCGTGTCTCCCGGTGTGCACAGGGTGACTCCGATGCTGACCGTCAGTGCAATCGGGCCCCGGACTGTGGGCATCGGCTGTGCGGCCACCATGGCGCACAGGCGCTCGGCCACGGTGCGGGCGCCCTCGTAGCCGGCGTTGGGCAGCACGATGGCGAACTCTTCTCCTCCCAGTCGGCCCAGCACGTCTTCACGGCGCAGGCAGCGGTTGGCCAGCAGCACGAAGTGGCGCAGCACCTCGTCGCCGCATTGGTGGCCCCAGGTGTCGTTGACCTTCTTGAAGTGGTCCAGGTCGATCACCAGCACGGGCAGACCGCCCCCGCCCGTGCGCTGGGCATTGCTCATGGCCTTGTCCAGCAGGGTCAGAAAGGCCCGGCGGTTGAACACATTGGTCAACGGGTCCACCTCGGCCAGGTGCCGCAGTTCGCTGGTGATGAATTCATTGGCCAGCATCAGCGTGCCAAAGGCCAGCAGCAGCAGCGCCACCAGGGACTCCAGCACCACGAACTGCGAGATCTGGGCCACCAGGGCTGCATTCGGCAGCCCCTCCACGGTGCCCGCACCCAGCGTGAACAGCAAGGGCCGCAGCAGCAGGAACAGGCCATGCGCTCCCGCCGCCACAGCAAACATGTAGCGAGCGGGCACCAGCCCTATGCCTCCCTGGGCCAGCGTGCGGGCCGTCAGCAGAAAGAACACGCCGGCCCCCAGCCCCGCAAAGACGAAGCGCATGCCCAGGTGGGGCCGCACGAGCGTGAAATAGACCGATAGCAGCACCAGCGCTCCGATCGTCGCCGCCGCATACGCATGCGACACCGGCCGCCGCCCCATGTACGCGCGGGCGCCCAACAGGCACAGGTAGGCCGCCAGCGAAACCGATGCCTGCGAGAACGCCACCGACACCACCTCGGGTAGTTGCCCGCGCGCCAGCAGGCTCGTGCTGAACACGAAGGCACACAGAAAGGACAGCATCCACAGCTTCAGGCCCGGGATATTCCTGTTGAAGTGCCACATCGCAAACAGCACGGCGGTGACCAGTGCGGACAGGATGGCAGCGAGGATGACGAGTGTGGGGCTGTGCACTGAGGGTTAAAGGCTGGCGGGTGGCGGGCGCGCGCGTGGGGCGAGGAACAACGATCAGTGCTGAAATGCCGATGGGCTCCAATGTTACTCTTGCCCCATGACCAGCGGCTGACTGTGTTGCTGCGGGTTTTGCTGAAAACAAACACATGTTCCAGCCCGCTTCCAGCGAAATGGCTGCGCACCACGCCCCGCCCTGCTGCCACGCAGCCTTCACCATGATCTCATCCCAGTACGTCAGCCGCATCAGCCTGCGCCGCGACAAGGTCGAATCGTTCGATCAGTACCCCTTCTCGCTGCCCGTCGTGCGCCACCTGGAGCAGATCGACCTGCACCCGCACGTCAGTTTCTTCGTGGGCGAGAACGGCTCGGGCAAATCGACGCTGCTCGAAGCCATCGCGGTCTCCCTGGGGTTCAACGCCGAGGGCGGGTCGAAGAACTTCAGCTTCGGCACCCGGCGCTCGCATTCCGAACTGCACGAGTACCTGCGCATCGCCAAAGGTCTGCGCAGGCCGCGCGATGGCTACTTTCTGCGGGCCGAGAGCTTCTTCAACGTGGCGACCGAGATCGAGGAGATGGACAAGATACCTTGCCCGGCCCCGCCCATCATCAACTCCTATGGCGGACGCTCCCTGCACGAGCAGTCGCACGGTGAATCCTTCATGGCGCTGATGATGGAACGTTTCCGGGGCCAGGGCCTGTACATCCTGGACGAGCCCGAGGCCGCGCTGTCACCCCAGCGGCAACTGGCCACCCTGGTGCGCATGCGCGACTTGGTGGAGGAGAAATCGCAGTTCATCATCGCCACGCACTCGCCCATCCCTAGAACCTGTTCAAGGCCTTTTTGGCAACCGCGCAAGTCCCTTTTCGGGATGGGATGCAAGGCGCGGTGCGCAGTTGATAGCTCGGCTATCAACAAGCGCCGCAACGCCGCAGACCGCCCGAAAAGGCACTTGCCCGGAGGGTTGGGGTGAAATCGGGCGATTGGACGCCCCGGTTGCTTGCATGGGCGCGAGCCCATGCGGCGCAACCGAAGCATCCACTCATCCCGATTGCACTCCAACGCGGTTGCCAAAAAGGCCTTGAACAGGTTCTTGTGGCCTATCCCGATGCGACCATCTTCGACTGCAGCAAGGATGGGATCAAGGAGATCGCCTACCAGGACACCGAGCATTTCCGGGTGACCCGCGATTTCCTCATGGACCCGCAGCGCATGCTGGACCAATTGTTCGCGCAGTAGCAACCCAACCCATCGGGAGAACCCCGCCATGGCAATCGGCAACAGCATCCCGCCTGCACTGCAGCGCCTCGCTCCCTTCGTGGGCACCTGGCACACCACCGGCACCGTGGTCGCGACCTCGGCGGCCTACACGGCCACGGACATCTACGAGTGGCTGCCGGGCGGGCACTTCCTGATGCACCGCTGGGATGCACAGATGCCCGATGGCCGGTCGCAAGGCATCGAGATCATCGGTCCCGATGCGCCGGACGGCGCGGATGGCTCGGACGGCGCGGCAAGGGGGCACTACACCATGCACTCGTTCGACAGCACAGGCAAGGCGGACACCATGCGCGCCATCGTGGACGGCAAGCAGGTGGCCTTCGACGGCAGCGGAGTCCGCTTTCGCGGCGCATTCAACGGCAACGGAACTGAAATGGCCGGGACATGGTCGCTGCGCGCAGAAGGCAGCAGTCAGGACTGGGAACCGTGGATGACGGTGGTGCTCCGGCGCAGCAATTGATCCGGCCACACCGGACCTGCACCATTCGCTGACAACCGGTCAGCCCGCCACCACGTTGCACTCCCGGCGCAGCAGCGCCAGGGCATCGTGCATCTGGTAGTCCATGTCGCTCAGCAGCGTGGCCTGCGACTCCTGCACGAAGCTGTTCCACAGGTCCACATAGTCGGCATGGCGTGCGCCAGGCGCATTGGCGCGGATGAAATCCGCGGCCAGCGCGGGCTGCCAGCCGCTTTTGCGCAGCTTGCGCACCAGGCTGGCGGCGGTTTTTTCGGTCAGCACCGTCTTCTTGGGCGTGGCAGTGGCCAGGCACAGGAACAGGGTGAGCAGGCTGGGCTCGTCCTCGTTGCCCTGCACCGTCTTCGTCCAGGTCTTGCTGGCGGGCTGGGGCGCATCGCCCTCCTCGTCCAGGTCGGCCAGGTTGCGGTGGTAGTCGTCCACTTCGGCCAGCGGGTCGTCGAGCAGAAAGTAGCGTGCGCGGAAACCGCTGGTGGGCCGCAGCAGGTTGCGCAGCGGCGTGGCGTCGTCCAGCAGCTTGGGCAGGTCGGCCAGCACACTGGCGCGCTGGGCCTGCACCACGTCCTTCAGGTCCGCAGGCAGGCCGGGCGGCAGCGACAGCCTGACCTGGTCGGCCATGGTCTTCTTCTTGCGATGGGCCGTGGCGATCTTCTCGAACACCACGGCGTTAGGCCAGTCGCCCACCTTGGGGGCCAGGGCCTGCAGCAGCAGGCCGGCGCGGACCACGGCCTCGGCGTCGGCGCCCGACTCTTCGAGCGCATCGTCGTCCAGGTCGTACTGCTCGGCCATCCACCGGGCGGCGCTGATGGCCGCTGCGATCTGGCTGCGGCGCGCCAGCTCGGCGCGGTAGTCGGCATGGCTGCGCAGGGACCACACGGCCAGCAGCGGCGTTTCGGCATCGGCATAGCCGCCCATGCCGAAGTTGCTGCTCTCGGGCATGGCGATCAGGCGCTTGAGCATGTCCGAGCCGCCCTTGGAGCGCGACAGGAAGGAGTTGTCGCGCAGCGATACCGCCGCCTTCTGCAGGTCGCCATCCGTAGTGTCCAGGAGGAACAGGCTGATCATGTTGACCATGCGGTCGCGGGCCTTCTCCAGCTCGGGCCTGAGGAACTCGCTGCCGAAGTAGCGCGCGATCTGCACCATGCCCTTGGGGGCGTCGGTGTTCATCGCCGCTAACTTCGCCGCGTCGATGATGCCGTGCGCCACGCCGTGGGCCAGGGCCTTTTCAAAGAAAGGGCGCGCGTCGTGCAGTTGCAGCGCGTTGGCCGCCGGCGCAGAAGACATTTCGTGCTCGGACATGAAGAAAGTCAGATAGCCGACTCTTCGTCGGATGCGCGCGCAGCAGGCGTCGCCTTGCCGCGGTCGGTCTCGCTGGTTTCGAACTTGCCGTCGTCCTCTTCGGCCGCCTCGTCGCCCTCCTCCAGGCCCAGGTCGAAGGCACGGGCCTTGGCGCGCAGCACCAGCAGGGTTTCGATGAACAGGTCGCGGCACTCGTAGCGCAGCAGCCAGGCCATCTGCATCCAGTCGCGGTCGGCCACTTCGTCCTGGTCGATGCGCGGCTGCACATAGCCCGAGGCCAGCAATTCGTCGTCGGTCAGCGTCGGGCCGAAGTCCTCCACCGCATCGAAGGTGCCGGTGCGGGCAAAGGCCTCGATGCGGCTCCACTTTTCGGCAAAGTAGTTGGCCAGGGCTTCGCTGCCGCCCTCCAGGTCGCCGATGGCGGTGAGGAAGGCCACCGGGTCGGCATCGTCGCGGAACACCACGGCGTTGACCATGTTGCGCAGGTGCGTGTGGGTGAGGTCCTTGTACTGCTTTTCGAGCACCATGGCGCGCGCAAACTGCTCGGGCGTGACCAGCAGGTTGACCACCGAAGCCTTGGAATCGTCGTACTCGCGCATCACGGCCAGGATGTCCTTGGGCGCGAGCTGGTCCAGCACCACCATCAGGGCTTTGTCGCCATCGGTGTCGGCCAGCTCGGCCAGCGCCGATTCGGCGCCCACGATGTCGCCTGCGGCGATGAGGCTGGTGGTCTTGGTGATCAGGGCCAGGTGGTTGTTGCTCATGGTCAGTCCTTGCGGTCAAAGCCTACGTCGGACAGCCAGTTGTCGCTGGCCTCGTCGCGGGAGCGGGCGTTGTGCGGGTCGGCGGCGTCGTCGGCGCTCAGGTTGTCGTAATCGTCGTCGTGCTCGGCGGCATCTTCATCGTCGCCCTCTTCCTCGGCGTCGGCATGCTGGGCCGCAGGCGCCAGGCGCGAATGCACCTGCAGGTACTCCAGGCCCGCTGCCACGGCCATGAAGCGCTCGCCACCGGGCTCGGCCAACACCGTCTTGGCCAGGCTGGCGGCCCAGGGTTCGAGCAGCACGGCGCCATCGGCCAGGGTGCCCCAGGCCGGCAGGTCGTCAGCGCCCCGGCCGATCAGGCTCTCCAGCGCGGCAGGCCGCGCAAAGCGAAAGCCCTGGTGGAAGACCACGGCCACCATCTCGGGTGCCAGCTCCATCATCTGCACGAGAAAGGCGATTTCGCTGCGCTTTTGCGTGAGCCGCTTGCGCAGCACGTCCTTGCCTTCGGAATCCTGGGTCAGGTCATCGAGCTCGGCCTGGTAGGCCGAACGCAGGTCATAAAAATAGGGAGAGAGTTTCACGAAGGAAGAATGCCTTGGGTATAGGTGTGCCAGATTTCCTGGGCGGTCTGCAGCGGGTCGTCCAGCAGGTTGCGGCGGCGGTTGTCGTCGTAGGCCTGGCGGGCTTCGTCGTCGGACAGCACGTCGTAGGCCTTCTGCACCAACTGGAAGCGCTGCGCAGCATCGGGCGCCGGGTTGCGGTCCGGGTGGTAGAAGGCCGCCTTCTGGCGGTAGGCCTTCTTGATGTCGGCGAGCGAGGCGTTGGCCGCCAGCCCGAGGGCAGCGTAGTGGTCTGCGGTCATGGATTTGAAGGGTTGCTGCGGCCAGGCGCTGGCCCCGCAGCCAACCGCCTTTTAACCGCCCAGGCTCACGTAAACGTTCTGCACGTCGTCGTTGGAGTCGATGGCCGCCAGAAAGGTTTCCACTTCTTCCAGCTGTTCTGCCGTGAGGTTGGCGGGGTTCACCGGGTTCTTGGGCTTGTAGCCCAGCTTGGCCGACAGCACCGTGAAGCCCTGGGCCGGCAGCGCGCGGCTCACCAGGTCCAGGTCGGTCGGGTCGGTCCAGAAGGTGGTGGTGCCTTCTTCGTCGCCGGCTTCAAAGTCCTGCGCACCGGCCTCGATGGCGGCCAGTTCGGGGTCGGCACCGGCGCTGGCGGGCTCGGCTTCGATCATGCCCACGTGGTTGAAGTCCCAGGCCACCGAGCCGGAGGTACCCAGTTGGCCCTTGCGGAACAGCACGCGCATCTCGGGCGCGGTGCGGTTGACGTTGTCGGTCAGGCACTCGACCATCACCGCCACCTGGTGGGGGGCAAAGCCCTCATAGATCACGTGTTCGTAGTTGACCGCGTCGGCGCCCGTGCCCGACCCCTTCTTGATGGCGCGCTCCAGCGTTTCCTTGGGCATGGAGACCTTGCGGGCTTGCTCGACCACGAGGCGCAGGCGTGCATTGCCGGCCGGGTCGGCACCGCCGCGCGCAGCGACCATGATTTCCTTGACCAGCTTGCCAAACAGCTTGCCCTTGGCATCAGCGACCTGTGCCTTGCCTTTTGCTTTCCACTGCGCGCCCATGTTGGATCTCTTCCTAGGTGTTGTATTGGTTGTCGGCGCGCCAGTGCGCCCAAATGGAGGTCAAGGGCTGGGATCGGGGGCCGCAGGGCGTTGTAAAAAAGCCGCAGGGCACAACCCAGCCGAACCCTGTAGGGTACCACTGTCACACCATCGGCCCGCAGGTATTTGTGCATGCCCCTGCCGGGGTAATCTCGGAGCCTGCAATCTTCGTGGAGACCGGATGCTCAACACCCTGTGGCTGGGTTTTTTCGTCGTCGCCGCCGTGGCGGCCTTTGCCCAGTGGCTGGTGGGCGGCAATGCGCAGATCTTCGGCGCCATGGTCGAGGCGCTGTTCGCCATGGCCAAGCTGTCGGTCGAGGTGATGGTGCTGCTGTTCGGCACGCTCACGCTGTGGCTGGGCTTTCTGCGCATTGCCGAAAAGGCCGGCATCGTCGACGCCCTCGCCCGCTGGCTGGCACCGCTGTTCGCCAAGCTCATGCCCGAGGTGCCGCGCGGCCACCCGTCGCTGGGGCTGATCACGCTGAACTTTGCCGCCAACGCGCTGGGGCTGGACAACGCGGCCACGCCCATGGGCCTGAAAGCCATGCGCTCGCTGCAAGAGCTCAACCCCCGGCCCGATACCGCCACCAACGCGCAGATTCTGTTCCTGGTGCTCAATGCGTCCTCGCTCACCTTGCTGCCGGTCACCATCTTCATGTACCGCATGCAGCAAGGCGCGCCAGACCCGACGCTGGTGTTTCTGCCCATCCTGCTGGCCACGTCGGTCTCCACCCTGGTCGGGCTCGTGACCGTAGCCATCGTGCAGCGGCTGCCGCTGTGGCACCCCGTGGTGCTGGCCTACCTGCTGCCCGTGGCGCTGGTGCTGGGGGGCTTCATGGCCTTGCTGACCACGCTGAGCGCGGCGGCGCTGGCCAGCCTGTCATCGCTGCTGGGCAACCTCACGCTGTTCTCGCTGGTGGTGATGTTCGTGGTGCTGGGCGCCTGGCGCAAGGTGGCGGTGTACGAGGCCTTCATCGAGGGTGCACGCGAGGGCTTCGACGTGGCCAAGGGCCTGCTGCCCTACCTGGTGGCCATGCTCTGCGCGGTGGGCGTGTTCCGCGCCTCGGGCGCGCTGGGCTATGTGCTCGACGCGATCCGCTGGTGCGTGGAGGCGGTCGGCGCCGACACGCGCTTTGTGGACGCCCTGCCCACCGCCCTGGTCAAGCCCTTCTCGGGCAGCGCCGCACGCGCCATGCTCATCGAGACCATGAAGACCCAGGGCGTGGACAGCTTTGCCGCGCGTGCAGCCGCCATCATCCAGGGCAGCACCGAGACCACCTTCTATGTGCTGGCGGTGTACTTCGGCGCGGTGGGCATACAGCGCGCGCGGCATGCGGTGGCGTGTGCGCTGCTGGCGGAGCTGGCTGGCGTGATCGCTGCGATTGCTGCCTGCTACTGGTTCTTCGGCTAAAGAGCCATTGCCTCCACCCGCCGCTCGCTCCCCGGCGACCGCCCTGACCAGCGCTTGTACGCCCGGCTGAACGCCGCCTCCGACTGGTAGCCCAGGCTGTCGGCCAGTTCGGCCAGTCGCACCTGGCCCTCCTGCAGGCGCGACTGGGCCAGCGCCATGCGCCACAGGGTGAGGTACTGCATCACCGGCATGCCCACCGATGCCGCAAAGCGCGCAGCAAAGGCAGAGCGCGACATGGCCACGGCGCTGGCCAGCGAGGCCAGCGTCCAGGGCGTGCCGGGCTGTTCGTGCATGAGTACCAGGGCCGGGCCGAGCTGTGCGTCCTGCAGGGCGCCCAGCCAGCCGGTGCGCGCGCCCGGGTCGTTCTGCAGCCAGGTGCGGATGGCCTGCAGCACCAGCACATCGGCCAGGCGCGTGGCCACGGCCTCGCCGCCGGGTTTGAGGTGCTGCACCTCGTCCTGCAGCAGCGCCAGGATGGGCGAAAGCCAGTTCGATGGCCCGAGCGCCTGCCCGCTCAGCACGATCTGGCGCGGCAGCGCATGCACCAGGCGGCGCGCCAGCACGTCGTCGAAGCGCACGGCACCACAGACCAGGGAAACCGGGGCAGTGCCCTCCCCATGGCGCATGATTTCGAAGCGGCCACCGAGCTGCACGCGCGGCAGGTCGAAGAAGGCATCGGCCCGTGATGTGGCGGTGGACAGCAGGTCATGCCCCTCGCCGCGCGGCACCAGCGCGAAATCGCCCGCCCGCAGCAGCACGGGCTCGGCACCCGGCACACGCAGCCAGCATTCACCGGCCGTGATGGCATGGAACATCAGGCAGCCCGGGATCGGCGGCAGCGCGATGCCCAGTGGCGGGTGCAGGTAGGAGTAGCAGTAGATCACGCCCGTCATGCGCAACAGGTGCAGGGCCCGGCCCAGCGGGTCGGTGGCGGCAGAGGCGGCTTCAACCTGGATGTCCATGGCACATCCTAAGCCGGCCTGGACGAATAATCAATAAACACCGCCTTTTCATCATTGGCACGCCTGACCGTGGACGAGACACTGGACGCCTGTTTGTTCAACAACCCCTTGGAGTTCCACATGTCAGACATCGCCGTAATGGGTGCCACCGGCCACACGGGCAGCGTGATTGCCCGCAATCTCCTTGCGCTGGGCCACCGCGTGCGCGCCATGGGCCGCTCGGCCGAGCGGCTCGACGCCTTGCGCCAGCAGTGTGCGCAGGTGATCGTGGGCGACTGCGCCGACCCGACCTACCTCACCCGCGCCTTCGAAGGCGCCGACGCCGTGTACGCCATGATGCCCTTCGACCCCGCGGCCCCTGGCTTCATGGAACTGCAGCGCACCCAGGGCCAGGCCATCGTGGCGGCGCTGCAGGCCGCGCGCGTACCGCATGTGGTGGCCTTGAGCAGCCTGGGGGCCGAGCAACCCACGGGCACCGGCGTGTTGACCAGCCTGCACGAGCAGGAGCAGCGCCTAGCCAGCCTGCAGCACAGCCATGTGCTGGCGTTGCGCCCGGCGATGTTCTTCGAGGGCCTGTTCAACCTGCTGCCCGGCGTGAAGTACGGCGGCAGCCTGGCCGATGCTTTCGTGCCCGGCCTGGCCATCCCCATGATCGCCACGCGCGACATTGCCGACGCCGCCACCTGGGCCCTGGACCAACGCAACTGGACCGGCCACAGCGTGCGCGAGCTGCTGGGCCCCGGGGACCTGAGCCACGACCAGCTTGCAGCCTTTCTGGGCGGGGTGATCGGCCAGCCGGCGCTGGCCTACCAGCAGTTGCCGTATGACGACGCCGCCCAAGGCATGGCCGCAGCCGGCATTGCGCCGGACCTGGCCCGATTGCTCACGGAGATGGCGCGCGGCCTTAACGAGGGGCGCGTGCGCTCGCTGGAGGGGCGCAGCGCGCGCAATACCACAGCCACCCCGCTGCAATCCCTGGCCCCGGCGCTCAAGGAAGCGTACGAGGCCCTGCCCTGAAAAGCGCAAAGGCCACGGCAACTTGCTTGCCGTGGCCAGTGGGATGGCTTGCCCGAAATCAGCCCAGGGCGGTATCCAGCACCATCATGATCACAAAGCCCAGCATCAGCCCACCGGTCGCCCAGGCCTCGTGGCCCTTGCGGTGCGATTCGGGGATGATCTCGTGGCTGATCACGAACAGCATGGCGCCGGCAGCAAAGCCCAGGCCCCAGGGCAGCAGGCTCACCGAGTAGCTGACCACGGCGGCTCCGACCACCGCACCGATGGGCTCCACCAGACCCGAAGCCATGCCCAGCCCCACGGCCAGCCAGCGCTTGTAGCCGGCGGCCAGCAGCGCCACGGCCACCACCAGGCCCTCGGGCACGTCCTGGATGGCGATACCCGTGGTCAGCGCGCTGGCACGCATTGCGTCACCACTCGCATACCCCACGCCGATGGCCAGGCCCTCGGGCAGGTTGTGCAGGGCAATGGCAAACACAAAAAGCCAGGTACGCCGCAGCGTGCGCGAGGTCTGGCCCTCCACGCCCTTGATGAAGTGCTCGTGCGGCAGCAGGCGCTCCATCAGCAGCAGCACCAGCGCACCCAGCAGGATGGCGGCACCCATGGTGCCACCCGCCTCCCAGGCCCCTGCCCCGGCGGCGCGCGAGGCATTGATGCCTGGGATGATGAGCGAGAACGAGCAGGCCGCGAGCATCACCCCGGCGCCAAAGCCGAACATGGTGTCCTGCGTGCGCTCGGAAATGCGCTGCGACAGCATCACCGGCAAGGTGCCCAGGGCCGTGGCCAGGGCGGCAGCGCTGCCGCCCAGCAGGGCCGACAGCACTACCGGCTGGCCCGCAATCCACTGCCAGATCTGCCAGGTGCCGACCACGCCGCCGGTCACCACGATGGCCAGCCCCAGCCATTGGCGCCAGTGCAAAGGCTGCTGGCGGGCAGCCGCGGTCAGGCCGGCCGGCAGCGCGGCATGGTCGGGGGATGGCGGGGGAACAACGGGCATGGTGTCGGCTCCGGAAGGCATCTTTTCAGGGTGCGAGGCGCAGCAGTGCCGGTCGGCTCAGCCGCGCGCCAGGGCGTAGCGGCGTGCCACCTCGGCCCAGTCCACTACGTTATAGAACGCCGCGATGTATTCGGGTCGGCGATTTTGGTACTGCAGGTAGTAGGCGTGTTCCCACACGTCCAGGCCCAAGATGGGGGTATTGCCCGACAGCAGGCCGGCCATCAGCGGGCTGTCCTGGTTGCCCGAGCTCTCCACCACCAGTTGGCCGGCGCTGGTCACCGACAGCCAGGCCCAGCCGCTGCCAAAGCGCGTGAGTGCCGCCTTGGTGAAGGCGTCCTTGAACGCGTCGAAGCCGCCCAGCTCGGTGGCAATGGCCGCCGCCAGTTCGCCCTGCGGCTGGCCGCCGCCGGTGGGGGACATCACGGTCCAGAACAGGCTGTGGTTGGCATGGCCGCCCCCGTTGTTGCGCACAGGGCCCTGCAGGTTCTCCGGCAGTTGCACCAGGCCCGCCACCAGCTCGTCGATCGGCAGGCCGGCGTGGGGCGTGCCTTCCAGCGCTGCGTTCAGGTTGTTGATGTAGGTCTGGTGGTGCTTGGTGTGGTGGATCTCCATCGTGCGGGCATCGATATGGGGTTCCAGCGCATCGTAGGCATAGGGCAAGGCGGGCAGCGAATAGGGCATGGGTTCCTTTCAGGGGTGGGGAAGAAGAAGAAAAAAACTCAGTGGGCCGCGCCCTGCAGCACGCCCGAAGCAGCGGCCAGCACGGCGGTGATGTCGGGGTGCGCGCCATGCGCCTGCACATGGCGCACCAAGGCGGCGTGGGTTTCACGGCTGTGGCGCCACGCGGCCTGCTGCAACGCAGTGCCCCGGCTGCCATCGGCCATCAGGCCCAGCAGCGTGGCGTGCACGCTGCACAGCAGTTGCGTGCATTCCTCCAGTGCGCCGGCCTCGACCTGCAGGTCGGCCAGGTTCAGGTGCGAGACCACCAGGGCGGCAATGCAGTCGTCCTCGCGGCCGACCGGGGGCGCCTGTGCAATGCGCAAGGCAATGACCAACGCCTGCTGCTGGTAAGCCAGCGCCATCACGGGCTGGTCCATGCGCAGGGCCGCGTTGGCACGCTGCAGTGCGCGCTCCCAATGGGCCAGCGTGGCGGGCTCGGGCTCCAGGGTGTCCCGGGTGGAAGTGGCGATGAAAGGGCTGGATGCGTGACGCAGGTCCATGGCAATGCTCCTGGTGGGAGCCTTTTGCGTTGGACGGGTGTAGCGTACTCAGGCAAATGTAATGATATTTATTCTCATTTGTATTGTCCAGTGAGGGGTTTCTGGGGAAGCCTACCGCTCAGAACGGGTCAATTGCGCGCTGCCGCCTTGAGACCAATTTAGGCTTGCTTTAGCAGGCGCCTTGCAGATCAACCACATGTGCGGCACCGAGTTCCGGGGGCGCAATCTCTACGGCATGGTCACCCGGCGCGAGGCCTATGCCTGCGCCAGCCGGGGCCAGATCGAAACGGACCTGACGCAACGCATCGAAACCATCCTGCGCGCGCGAAACATCTCCTGAAACGGCGCGCGAAAAGTTGTCATAAGTCGCTGCGATAAATCAGACAAAGAGTCGTTACAACCTGTGAAATGGAATTGCATCCGCGCGTAGGTTGCGAGGGGCTCCAACCACCAAAACAGTACTGCAGGTTACATTTCGGTGGCTCTGACTCCCACGCTTTGAACGAAATGAAAACCACGCTCCTACGTTTCTGCGCCCTGCTCATTTCCGCAACTGCCGCGTCTGCAAGCTTCGCTGCGGGCCCTGTGGGTGTCGGCTACATCAAACTTGGACTTACTAAAGAAGCTGTTGAAAAGGGCGTGGACGACGGCAACATCAAGCTTCTAGAGCCCCTGAGGGCATCTCGGCAAACCGGCTCCTACAGGCCTGGTCCAGGCGAGCAATGGTTCACCGGTAGGGCTGAGCTGGCTTCAAAGACGCGGCTAAATCTCAGTTTGAAATTCCAAGACGACGTGCTGGAATACATCAGCGTGGATCTCTCAACCACGGCGATACGAAACATGTTGAAGGGCGACATCGAGGAGAAGTACGGTCCCGGCAACGTGATTGACTCCCGTGAGGAGAAGCAGTGCCTTTACCGTAATGGCTCAAACTTCAAGGTTAAGAGTGGCGAGGTCAACACCGATTGGATTGAGAAGCGCGAGCCAGACGAAACCATCCGCACGCGGTACAGTGAATTCGCCATCAAAGACTGCCCTTCCGACCTGAGGGCAGGTTCTATAGAGATTCCTCCCATGTTCTTTCTAAAGATTGAGCGGATGAAGAAGGACAAGCCCGCTGGGCTCTTTTGAACATCCGCTTCAATGCAGTCGGACCGCGACGTTACAACCTGCCGGTGGGTGTGACGCGCCCTAAAGAGTTCGTTAAAAAAGTCCCGCCGGTTCGGCCCGGCGGTCCCAACTGTAGATGACCAACTCGCCCCGCTCCACCCGGTTGGCGCCGCCGCCCACGGTGTAGTCGATGCGCAGTTCCTCCAGTGATCACTCCATCAGGTAGACCGCGACATGCGGCGTTTGCGATGGAGTGACTGTGCCGGTGGGGGCACAAATCAATAAGGCCGAAAAATGTCGGCCTGAAATGTGGAAGGGGCGGCTTTAGGTTATCACCAATCGTTTTGACATGCGCCTCAAATCGAACTGAGTAAGTACGAATTCCTAAATCACTTCCCCTGCAGATGCTGAAATCCGAGGTAAGGCATGAATAACTCTTCGAGTCTTCCATGCTGCGCAACAATCCACTTCTTCAATTCAAGTTGCTCCTTCAGCAGCCGTGTCCGCTCTTCTCCCACAGCCCCTTGAAGTTGTGATTGTAGGCTGCTCAGCTCCACCAGTTTGGCCCACAACTCCTTGTCAAAATAGCTTATAACCTCTCCGCCCAATAGCCATTGAGCACTTGCTGTTCCGCGCAGAAATTCTCCTTCATCGGCCTGCGAGTGATGGCCGTGCATCATCACCAGTCCAATTGACTTTGTTGCGGCGATGTAAATCGCTTCGCGCCTGTCGAACAACTCTAGCCTGAGTTTGTCGCCCGCAGTTTTCCATTGCTGGTATGCAATCCATAGGCCGAAACCGGCGACTATCGGAGTCATTAGTGCCGTGGCATATGCAGTCCAATGTGGGTCCAAGATGCTTCTCCAGAAAATTTGATACGGCTATGCTCAACTGCCTTCTGTCGGCCATCCAACTGGGTCGGCCTGCTTAGGTCTAAGTTGACTGGGTTGCGGTAGCCCAGAAGCCAGTCTGTGCTCGGTCCATTGCTCAATGAGGCCTGGGAACTCGCGCAGATAACCTCTAAGCCCACGCACAGCGCTAGTACTTGGCGCTTCCTCCAGCCAGTTCATCAATTCGTTTCTGTCCACTTCAATGAGTGGATTCAATGCCCCTCGATTCCAGATCCCGAAGCGCACAACGATCATTGCGGGCTTCATGTCAATATCTGATCCCGCAAACTCTGCTTTGTTGGTGACAAGCGAAAAGAAAGTCGGCACTGCCAATTCCGGTGCGGCTAGCACTCTGCGAAACTTCTCACGCCAATAAAGCTCTTCCTCGCGCTGAATAGTTTTGTACGCGGGGGTTTTGATTGCCAATGCCAAATCGTCAGCGGCCAGCAGGTGCCTAGCACAAACGAGCCACCCTCGTCGACGCAGTTCTCGCTCAGGGGAGACCCCTTCTTCGGATAGCGCCCTATACGCCCACTCGTAAGACTTCCGGATCTGCTCTAGGTAGTCAACGTCATGAGTGCGCTGCTGCTCTTGCCTGAAGGCTCTGCTACTGGCATCGGTGCTGTAAGCAATGGCCGCCAATGCTACCGCTGCGAACAATGCATTGATGCCCCCGAAGATATCCCCCACCTGTCCGAGCGCCTCACATGCACCGGCTTCCGGGCATATCCAGCGCTTGAACAGCGAGACCCCTAATACCCCCCATAAAAACCAAAGCAGACAGACGAAGACGACCAACCCAAGAGTGCCTAAAAATTGCCTTGTGATCGTCGAGCGATGCTTAGTCAACCATTTCTTCAAATTCACGCTTCCTCCCTCTATTTCTGAATACGAGAGGAAGCCTACAACACAAACACCCCTTGAAAGCCCCGTTAAATCGCCCGGCGCGGCCCTCGTCGGGAAATTTAGCTAGGGTTCCCGCTTGGACCGGGTTTAAAGCGTTCTACCGCCCGGCCCCGCCGGGCGTTCTCATTCCTGCCGCCGACCGGCCCGCTTGGCGTCCTGATCGAGCTGGGCTTTGCGCCTGTCGAGCTGCAGCTCCAGCTCGCTGAATGGTTTGGCCCCGGGGGTGGCCACCGCCCAGCTCTTGAGGTACGGCAGCGCAACGCACCCGCAGTTGACCACCTGCTCCACCGCCGCCTTGAGATCGTGGGGGCACTGCATCTTGTCGATACCGCCGCCCGGGTTGGGGACCAGGAAGGGCTTGTCCGCATCCACCACCTGGCCGTCCATCAGGTCATGCGACCAGCGGCTGTGTACCTTGCCGCTGCGGCGCCATTGCTTGCCCAGACCAGGCACCAGTGGCGCGGCCTGCACCAGGCGCTCCTGCGACGCCACGGCAAAGGCCCGGCCTACCTCCGTGACCGCGATGGTGCTGGCCCGCCTCGGCGTGTCATTGCCCAGGAGCCGCTGCACGGCCTTGATCGCGGCAAAGGGCGTCACGCTGCCGATGTTGACCAGGCCGAGCTGCTGCCCGATCTTGCTGATCGCCTCGGCCGCCACGTTGTTGAGCCGCTCATGCCCGAAGGTCCGCATGGCCGCCAGCACCCGGTTATCGAGTGCAGCCAAGCGCATCTCCACGCCCAGGCCGGCCGCATTGAGCGGCTTGTCCACGAAGTTCTCGCCCTACTGCCAGGCATCCGCAGCGCCAAGTCGACCGCCGCCCCGGCCTGCTGGCCCACGGCGGTCAGGACGGCGAAAGATGCCCACTCATTAACAAGTAGTAGCACATAAGCACCGAGAGTCCCACCGATTTCAGCGGCCACAGAACCATTTCAACAGGAGAGAGGGAAACGATGATGTTCATGACCAAGATCCTGGCCATCTGCGCCGTCGCGGTGCTCGCAACCGGCTGCGCGTTCTCGCCGGTGGACAGGCCGGTCGCGGCCAAGCACACCCCGCAGGCAAAGGTCTGGCAGGTCAAGAGAAAGGACGTGCCCGCCGTGCTCGATGCCGCCAAGACGGCCTTCGAGTCCGCTGGCTATGCCACTGCATCGATCACGCCAGAGCTGGGCGAGCTCAAGAGCAAGCCCAGGGCGCTTTCCGTTCCCGAGTTCTGCGATTGCGGCACCTGGAACGGCTCGGTCGTCGGGGGCATGGCCCAGTCGGAACTGTTCGCCACCTACCGGATGCAGCCCAATGAGGAAGGCACGTTGCAGGTCAATCACCTGTGTGCCACCGCGTTTCGCGGGCGCAACCTCTACGGCATGGTGACCCGTCGCGAGGCCTATGCCTGCGCCAGCCGGGGCCAGATAGAAACGGACCTGAACCAGCGCATCGAAACCATTCTGCGTGCGCGGAGCCGGCGGGTAGCCTGGTGGCGGGTACGGCCGGTTGCCTGCCGGGCCAAAAAACGCAGCATCTACTCGAGCCCAACCATGCAGCTGGCGATCGGTTGGCGGGCCTGAAGAGCCTGGCCGGCCTGCAGACAGGCATAGTCAGGCGCCTTTCTCCCTCTTTTCAGCCAACGGCAGTACGTTGGCACACACCCGCTGCAGGGCGGCGATGACCGCATCGCGTGCGCCGGGATGCCCGTCGGCCGGGTGGCGTGCGAGCCATCTGGCCAATTCGTTGATGGCGCCGTTCAGGGCAGAGGCGCAGGCATCCACTTCCAAAGGGGCCAGACCCAGCGGCGCCAGGATCTGGGCGACCACGGCGTGCAGCTGCTGGTAGCCATGGCGCCCGTCAAGCTCTGCCCAGGCCTGCGCGCCCAGCACCGAGGGGCCGTCGATCAGCAGCACCTGGCGCGGGCCGGGGTGGGAGACGGCATCGATCCAGGCCAGCGCACCCGCGAATAGCTGGTCCGGTGGGGCAGCCTGGCCATCGGCCGCCCCGTCAATGGCGGCGCTGAGCTCGGCATGCACGGCCTCGCAGACGGCCAAGAACAAGTCCCTCTTGTCGCGAAAGTGGTGGTACAGCGCGCCGCGTGTGAGACCCGTGGCCACCAACAGCGCCTCGGTGGAGGTGGCGGCATAGCCGTCCTGCTCGAACAGCGTGCGCGCCGCCGCGATGAGCCGGGTGCGTGATTGGGCGCCCTGCTCCAGTCGCCGGTTGCCCGCAGCGGGGGTGGACATGGATTTTCCTGTTGACATACAGACTGTACGTATCTATATTTAATTGAACATACAGACAGTATGTACCTGATTGATCTCTGCGGTCCATCCCATCCGCGCCACAGGAGCCCCCATGCCCACCCTCTCCCCTGCCACCCTTTCGCAACTGACCTCGGCCTATCCCCTGGTCACCACCGCCACCGTCCACGCCTCGCGCGACTTCTTCGTGCAGCACCTGGGCTTCGAGGTGGTGTTCGAGGCCTCGTGGTTCGTGCTGCTGTCGCGCGGCAGCACCGAGGGCTGCGCGACATCGATCGCCTTCATGGCGCCCGACCACCCCTCGCGCCCGCCGGGCCCAGAGGTCTTCAGCGGCCAGGGCCTGCTGCTCACCCTGCAGGTGGAAGATGCCCGCCGCGAAGAAGCCCGCCTGCGTGCGGCCGGCGTGGAGATCGCCTACGCCGTGCAGCACGAGCCCTGGGGCCAGGTGCGCTTTCAGGTGCGCGACCCGTCGGGCCTGGTGCTTGACATCGTGGAGCAGGCCGAGCCTGCGCCTGGCTTCTGGGATGATTATGTGAAGTGACTTTGCGGGCGCCCGCCGCCTCGCCCGCGACCAATCCGCTCAGTTGCCGTCAGGCCCTTCGGGTGCAAACACCTGCCCGGCCACCATGTCCCATTCGGCGATCTGATCGTTGGCGGCGATCAGCCGGCCCACAAGCAGCTTGATGAAGGCCTTGTCGAAGCGCGACTGCAGGTCTTCCGACGCTTCGCGCAGCGCGGGGTTGCGGATCTTGAGCACCAACACCTCGGTCTCGGCCACGGCGGTGGCGGTGCGCTGGCGGTTGTCGGGGCGCAGGTAGGTCATCTCGCCCAGGGTCACGCCCGCGCCCAGGGTGCTCAGCGTCCAGCCCTGGCGGCTCACGGTCACCTGGCCCTCGATGAGGATGCAGAACGAGTCGCCGGGCTGCCCTTCGCGCATGAGCACGGTGCCCTGCTCCAGCCGGCGCCAGTTGCCCAGGCGCATCAGCTCCCACAGCGCCACGTCGTGAAAATCGGCAAAGAAGGGCAGCTCGCGCAGGCGGCCGAAGCGCTCGGCCTCGGTGTCCTGCGAGCGCTGGCGCGGCAGGTCGCGGTGGGCGTCGAGCAGCGCCTGGGCAAAGTCGCCCCAGGTGGCAAAGCGGTCGGCCGGCTTCTTGGACAGCGCGCGAAGCAGCACGGCATCCACATGCCCGGGCAGCGAGGCGCGCAGCAGGCTCGGGGGCGTGGGTTCTTCGTGGCTGATCTTGTAGAGCGTGGCGAAGTCGGTCTCGCCGTCGAACGGGCGGCGGCCGGTGAGCAGCTCGTACACCACGATGGCCAGCGAGAACATGTCGCTGTGGTGCGTCAAATCTTCCTCGCGCACCTGCTCGGGCGACATGTACGAGGGCGAGCCCACCATGCCCGACAGCTGCGTGGCATCGCTGCGCAGCGACAGCGCGGCGCCGAAGTCGGTGAGCTTGACGTCGCCGTTGGCGGCCAGCATCAGGTTGGCGGGCTTGATGTCGCGGTGTACCAGGCCTTCGCGGTAGGCGTATTCGAGCGCATTGCAGCACTTGAAGGCGATGTCCAGCACCTGGGGCACGGGCAGCAGCGCATCGGCCCGGGCATGGGCCGCCAGGGGCTGGCCGTCCACGTATTCGAGCACCAGGTAGGGCTGGGCGGCGTCCTCGTCGGCGTCGAGCAGGCGCACGATGTGGGGATGCTTGAGCCGGCCGGACATGGCCGCCTCGTTGCGCAGCAGGCGGCGGTAGCGCTCGGCCTGGTCGGGCTGGGCCAGCAGGTGGGCATGCATCTGCTTGATGGCCACGCGCTTGCCGCGGAACCCGTCGAGCCCCAGGTACACGATGCCGCTGGCACCGCGCCCGAGCTCGCGCTCGATGCGGTACTTGCCGATGGTGGCGGGAATGGTGGTGGGGGTAGCGGTCATGGGTATCCGGGTGGCGATGCCCTCATTGTGGCAAAACCAGCGGCCCGCAACCACGCCCCGGGCTCCAAGGCGGGCATTTCGCACGCAAGCGACTGCCATGTGTGCAGGGCTGTGCCACCTGCGCTGTTCCGTTGTGGAACAACGGGTGTGCCATGGCACACCGGCATGGCGCGCCAGCCGCTGCCGGCACACACCCGCCGATGGGGGCGCAAGCCGCATGGGCATTGGGTTGGTGCGCCTTCGCCGACCACAGCACCCTGCCCCGCACGCCGCTGGCACGGGCATTGCGCTCTGCAGGGGGTACAGGCACTGGCAGCGGCGCCTGGCACATCCCAACCACCGCAGGAGACAAGCACATGAACATGGCAGAAATCGCGAGCCTCGGCATCGCCAACCCCTACAAGAAGCAGTACGGCAACTACATCGGCGGCCAGTGGGTGGCCCCCATCGACGGGCAGTATTTCGAGAACAGCTCGCCCATCAACGGCCAGGTGTTCACGGCCATCCCGCGCTCGAACGACAAGGACATCAACGCCGCACTCGACGCCGCGCACAAGGCCAAGACCGCCTGGGGCAAGACCTCGACCACGGACCGCGCCAACATCCTGCTGAAAATCGCCGACCGCATGGAGGCCAACCTGCTGACCATTGCCGTGGCCGAGACCATCGACAACGGCAAGCCGCTGCGCGAGACCATGGCGGCCGACATTCCGCTGGCCATCGACCATTTCCGCTACTTCGCAGGCTGCATCCGTGCGCAGGAAGGCGGCATCAGCGAGATCGACCACGACACCATGGCCTACCACTTCCACGAGCCGCTGGGCGTGGTGGGGCAGATCATCCCCTGGAACTTCCCGATCCTGATGGCGGTGTGGAAGCTGGCCCCGGCCCTGGCCGCCGGCAACTGCGTGGTGCTGAAGCCTGCGGAGCAGACGCCCGCCTCCATCCTGGTGCTGCTGGAGATCGTTGGCGACCTGCTGCCGCCCGGCGTGCTCAACGTGGTCAACGGCTTCGGCCTGGAAGCCGGCAAGCCGCTGGCCAGCAGCCCGCGCATCGCCAAGATCGCCTTCACGGGCGAGACGACGACGGGCCGACTGATCATGCAGTACGCCAGCCAGAACATCATCCCCGTGACGCTGGAGCTGGGCGGCAAGAGCCCCAACGTGTTCTTCGAGGACGTGATGGACGCCGACGACGGCTTCTTCGACAAGGCACTCGAAGGCTTTGCCATGTTCGCGCTGAACCAGGGCGAGGTCTGCACTTGCCCGAGCCGCGCACTGATCCAGGAATCGATCTACGAGCGCTTCATGGAACGGGCGCTCAAGCGCGTGGCCGCCATCAAGCAGGGCCACCCGCTGGACAAAGGCACCATGATCGGCGCGCAGGCCTCGCAGGAACAGCTCGAAAAGATCCTCTCCTACCTGGACCTGGGCAAGCAGGAAGGCGCGCAGTGCCTGATCGGCGGCGAGCGCAACCACCTCGCAGGTGACCTGGCCGGCGGCTACTACATAAAGCCCACGGTGTTCAAGGGCCACAACAAGATGCGCATCTTCCAGGAGGAAATCTTCGGGCCCGTGCTGTCGGTCACCACCTTCAAGACCGAGGAAGAAGCGCTGGAAATCGCCAACGACACGCTGTACGGCCTTGGCGCCGGGGTGTGGAGCCGCGACGGCAGCCGCGCCTTCCGCATGGGCCGGGGCATCCAGGCCGGGCGCGTGTGGACCAACTGCTACCACCAGTACCCGGCCCACGCGGCCTTCGGCGGCTACAAGCAGTCGGGCATCGGCCGCGAGAACCACAAGATGATGCTGGACCACTACCAGCAGACCAAGAACCTGCTGGTGAGCTACACACAGGCGCCCCTGGGCTTCTTTTGAGCCCGCGCAGCATGGCCCACGAGGCACCCCGGCAAGGCCATGGCACGGACCCACCGGTCCGCGTCACGGCCACGCCTGCGGCCCTGGAACTGATCGCACGGCTGCATGCGCAGCACGGCCCGCTGATGTTCCACCAGTCGGGCGGTTGCTGCGATGGCAGCGCGCCCATGTGCTTTGCACGCGGCGAGTTCATGACCGGCGATTCCGACGTGCTGCTCGGGTATGTGGCTGGCGAGCCCTTCTACATGAGCCGACCGCAGTTCGCCGTGTGGGAACACACGCAGCTGACCATCGACGTGGTGCCCGGCGGGGGCGGCATGTTCTCGCTGGAGCGGCCCACGGGCCTGCGCTTTCTGATCCGCTCGCGGCTGTTCAGCGAAGCCGAATCGGAGCTGCTGAAACTCCACCCGGTGGCCTGACACGACGCCCGCCTGGGGGCACAAAGCATCCCAGGCGGGCTTCATCCAGTGCCCTGGCCATGCCTTCAAGGCCCACCGGCGGTATGCTCGCGCCAACACCTACCGAAGGAGACCCTGTGACCGCACATGCCACCACGTTCCGCAGGCTGCACGCCAATGGCACCCTGCTGCGCCTGCCCAATGCCTGGGATGCCGCCAGCGCCAGGCTCTTCGAGAGCCTGGGGGCCAGGGCCATCGCCACGACCAGCGCAGGCGTGGCCTGGTCGCAGGGGTATGCCGACGGCTATGCAATGCCCGTCGAGGTGGTGTTGGCGTACGCCAAGAACCTGGTGCGGGTGCTGCAGGTGCCCCTGTCCGTGGACATGGAAGACGGCTATTCGGACGACCCTGCACAGGTCGCGGACCTGGCCGCGCGGCTGGCCGAGGTGGGCGTTGCCGGCATCAACCTGGAAGACGGGCGCAAGCCCGCTGAGCTGCTCGCACGCAAGGCCGAGGCGATCCGGGAGCGGCTGGCCAAGGACGGGCTGGACCTGTTCGTCAACGCACGCACGGACGTCGTGCTGGCACGGCTGGTCGATGAGGGCAGCCAGGTCGAAGAAGCGATCGCGCGCGGCACGCTGTACCGCAGCGCGGGCGTCGATGGCCTGTTCGTGCCTGGGCTGACCGATGCCGCGCAGATCCAGGCCGTCGTGGCCGGTGTCGACCTGCCGCTGAACCTGATGGCCTGGGGTGGCCTGGCCAACGCCACGCAGCTGCAGGCCCTGGGGGTGAAGCGGCTCAGCGCGGGCTCCGGCATCCCGCAGGTGCTGTGGGGCCATGCCGCGAAGCTGGCGACGGATTTTCTGCAAGGGGGCGAGTCCGACAAGTTGCAGGGGCAGATCCCCTACGGGCAGATGCAGAACCTCTTCAGCGGCCCCTGAAAGGCCCGCGCTGCCACGGGGCCGCGCGCTTCAGCCCGCCGCCTGGGCGCGCAGGTGCCGGTACACGGTATTGCGCGACACGCCCAGCGCACGTGCCACCGCCGACACGTTGCCGCCCTGCGCGGCCAGGGCCTGCGCGATGGCAGCGGCGGTGATGGCCTGCAGGGGCTGCGCGGCGGGTGCGGGTGCGA
This sequence comes from Acidovorax sp. LjRoot118, assembly GCF_964253575.1. Lineage (NCBI taxonomy): Bacteria > Pseudomonadati > Pseudomonadota > Betaproteobacteria > Burkholderiales > Comamonadaceae > Acidovorax > Acidovorax sp. LjRoot118. Next base: position 2,201,757 of record NZ_CAXURB020000001.1, on the reverse strand, counting down.
GCGATGCAACCTCCTCGCATTCCTCCAGGAAATCCTCGGGCAGGTGTTCGCGCCGGATGGTGGTATCGCCCTCGGCCATCAGCGCCGCCGTGCGCAACACATTGGTCAGCTGGCGCAGGTTGCCGGGCCAGGCACAGCGTGTGAACAGGTCCATGACCTCGGGGCACACGGGCAGCGGCGGCGCAGCGCACTCTGTGCCCGATTGCAAAATGCGCTGCACGATGGCGGCCAGGTCGCTGCGCTCGCGCAGCGCGGGCAGGCGCACCACCAGGCCGTTCAAGCGGTAGTACAGGTCATGGCGAAAGCTGCCGTCGGCCATCATCGCGCGCAGGTTGCGGTGGGTGGCGCAGACGACCTGGATGTCCACCTCGACCTGGCGCGTGCCGCCCAGCGGAGCCACGCTACGCTCCTGCAGCACGCGCAGCAGGCGGGCCTGCAAGGCCAGCGGCATGTCGCCGATCTCGTCGAGGAACAGCGTGCCGCCGTGGGCCTGCACGATCTTGCCAGGGCTGCCCTTGCGCCGTGCGCCGGTGAAGGCGCCCTCCTCGTAACCGAACAGCTCGGACTCGATCAGCGACTCGGGGATGGACGCGCAGTTGACCGCCACGAACGGCGCCTGCCGCCGTGGCCCGTCGTGGTGGATGGCGCGGGCCAGCAGCTCCTTGCCGGTACCGGTCTCGCCCAGGATCAAGGTGGCGATGTCACGGCCCAGCAGCCTGGTGACGCGGTCAATCGCCTGGGCCAGCGCGGGGTCGCCGGTGTTGAGGTAGCGCAGGCCCGAGAGCCCTGTCGAACGGGCAGTCCGCACCTGGACGGGGGCCCGGGCTGGCTCGGTTGCACCGCCGGACCACAGGCGCTCGGCCTGCGGCCGGACCTCGGGCCGGGCCATCACCGCCACGCCACCGGGCAGGCGCAGTGTGAGCAGCGCGCCAGGTGCCCTGCGGCCATGGTCGAGCACGCTCGCCATGTCCACCCCGAACAGCGAGGCAAAGGTATGGGCCTGCAGCGCACTGTGCGACAGGCCCAGCTGGAACTGCCCGCTGCGGTTGGCCGAGAGAAAGCGCCCGTCGGTGCTGAAGGCCGCGAGCCCCTCCACCAGCGTGCCCAGAAACTCGGGCCGCGCATGGAAGTGCAGGCGCACCGCGTCGGCGTGCACCTGGTTCCAGAGGTGGTTTTCCACCATCTGGGCGGACATGCGCACCAGCGCCATGGTGTGCTTGCTCTGGCTGCGGTGGTCGCCGCTCACGTCCAGTGCGCCCAGCGCCCTGCCCTGCGGGTCGAGGATGGGGACGCACGAACAGGTGAGGAACTGGTTGGCCCGCAGGTAGTGCTGGCCGGCATGCACCTGCACCCCCTGGCCCAGCGCCAGCGCGGTGCCGATGGCATTGGTGCCCTTGCGCTCCTCGGTCCACACGCCGCCGGGGCGCAGGGCCACGCGGTCGGCGCGGGCCACGAAATCGTCATCGCCCAGCGCATGCAGGATGACGCCTTCGGGGTCGGTGAGCAGCACCATGCTGTGGGTGCCGGCGATCTGGTGGTACAGCGTCTCCATCACCGGCAGCGCATGGTCGGCCAGCAACTGGTTGCGCTGCAGCGTGCATTGCAGGTCGGCACGGGCCAGGGGCATGGCATCCATCACGTCCTGCGCGCGCAGGCCGTAGGCGGCCGAGCGCGCGTGGGCACGCGGTATCAGGTCCTGCGGTGCCGTCAGGGCGGCTTGCTCCAGGTGCATGGGTTTGTCTCCTTGCGACCGTGGCAGTCAGCGCTGCCCGGCGTTTGAGGAAACCTTAGCATGCCGGCCTTACGCCAGCTTGCACCGGCAGGCTGGCATCGGGGGCATTTAAGCGAGGGCCTGGGCGAAGTCCGCCTGCAAGTCCTCGATCTCTTCCAGGCCCACGGACAGGCGGATCATGCCGTCGCCAATGCCCATGTTGGCGCGCACGGCGGGGCCCGCCTCCCAGAAGATGGTGTGCGCCACGGGGATGATCAGCGTGCGCGTGTCGGCCAGGCCCGTGGCCTTGATCGGCAGTTGCAAGCGGTTGCAAAAAGACAGGCATTGGTCGGCATCGCGCAACTCGAAGGCCAGCAGCCACGAACCGGCCTTGAAGTGCTTGCGCGCGATCGCATGCTGCGGGTGCGATTCGAGCATCGGGTAATGCACGCGGGCGATGGCGGGGTGCTGCTCCATCCACTGGGCCAGGGCCAGGGCGGTGGCGCTGGTGCGGTCCATGCGCAGGGCCAGGGTCTCGGCGCCCAGCGCGATCTGGTGTGCCGCGTGCGACGAGAGCATGCCGCCCATGTCGCGCAGGCCCTTCTTGCGCACCTGCTGCAGGCCCCAGCCCTTGGCGTCGCCCTTGCGGTAGGGGGCAAAGATGTTGGGGTAGCTGCTCCAGTCGAACAAACCGGTGTCGGTGACCGCGCCGCCCAGGGCATCACCCAGGCCGCCGATGCTCTTGGTCAGCGAGTTGATCACCAGGCCGGCGCCCACGGTGATGGGGCGAAACAGGTAGGGCGAGGCGACGGTGTTGTCCACCACGTAGAGCAGGCCGCGCTCCTTGCACAGGGTGCCGATGGCTTCGAGGTCGGGGACCTGCGTGCCGGGGTTGGCGATGGTCTCCACGAACACCATGCGCGTGTTGGGCCGCACGGCGGCGGCCACCTGGGCGGCGTCGGTCACGTCCACCACGGTCACCTCCACGCCCAGGTCGGCCAGGGTGCCGAACACGCTGTTGGTGTTGCCGAAGACGAACTTGCTGGCCAGCAGGTGGTCGCCCGCCTTGAGCAAGGTGAGGAACACCGCGCAGACGGCCGCCATGCCGGTCGAAAACACGATGGAGCCCTGGCCGCGCTCCATCTGCGTGACCTTGGCTTCGAGCGCCGCCGTGGTGGGCGTGCCCTGTCGGGCGTAGTTGAACCCGCCCTTGATCGTGCCCTGGAACACGCCAATCAGGTCTTCCACCTTCTCGTAGCCGTATTGCACCGAAGTGTGGATGGGTTGGTGCACCGCACCGTACTCGGTGCCGGCCAGGCGGTCGGCGTGCACGATCTGGGTGGTGAACTGGCGGGTGGGCTTGTCGTTGCTGCTGCTCATGGGAATGCGGGCCTGCTCTGCAGGTGTGAAAAAAGGAGGGTTCTCAGCGCTCGGGTGCGATGTGTTCGGCGTAATCGTACAAGGCGCCCAGGATGTCCTGGGTGCGGTCGTCGTCAGCGGTCTCTGACAGCTTGTCGATCTCGGTGAACAGCTGCTCCACCGTGCGGGCGCCGCCGGCACCATCGAAGAGGCAGGCGGCGCGGTGCACCTCCCAGCGCTCCTGCTCCTCGGGCGAGAGGGTGGCGGGGAAGTTGCGCGCACGGTAGCGCCACAGCAACTCCTTCAAGCGCGGGTCGTCGAACGAAGGGCGCGTGCGGGCCAGCTTCTCGCCGCTCATGGCGCGCATGTCGTTGAGCTGGCGCCGGTCGCCGTTGCCCACGAAGCCGCCGTACAGGTCCTGGTCCACGTCGGGCGTGGGCTCCTCGGGCCGGGCGAACACCTGGGGCCAGATGCCGCTCATGTCGGGCAGCACGCGCGCGATCTCGGCGTGCTGGGCGGCCTGGGGCAGGTCCATGTTCCAGTGCCGGGCGCGCTCGGCCGTGAGCGTGTTCACGTTGCCCACCACCATGGGCGACTTGTTCAGGTGGATGGTCTTGATGGGCAGGCGCGTGACGCCCTCGGGCAGGTCGGCCGCGCGCGAGAACATGCGCAGGCGGATCTCCTCCACGCCCATGCTGGCCAGCGGGGTTGGGTCGTGCGCCAGGTCCCAGGCGATCAGCTCGTTCTTGTTGGTCGGGTGGCTGGCCAGCGGCCACATCACGGCCAGGCAGCCACGCTCCACCGGGAACATGCCCGAGACGTGCAAAAACGGCTTGGCCGTGATGGCCGTGGCCGGCAGGCGCAGCTCGGCCGCCACCCTGTCCTTCTTGTGCAGGCTGAGCGCGAAGTCGAAGAGCTTGGTGTTGTGCTGGCGGATGAGGCGCGCCAGGGCAATGGTGGCGCGCACGTCCGACAGGGCATCGTGCGCGGCCTCGTGCAGCAGGCCGTTGGCCTTGGACAGGTGCTCGAGCTTGAAGCTCGGCGCGCCGTCTTCCTTTTGGGGCCAGGTGATGCCGTCGGGGCGCAGGGCGTAGGTCATGCGCACCACGTCCAGCAGGTCCCAGCGGCCGCACTGGTTCTGCCACTCACGCGCATAGGGGTCGATCAGGTTGCGCCAGAACATGAAGCGCGTGATCTCGTCGTCGAAGCGGATGGTGTTGTAGCCCACGCCGATGGTGCCGGGGCGGGCCAGTTCGGCCTCGATGCGGGCGGCGAACGCGTGCTCGGGCATGCCCTGCTCCAGGCACTGCTGGGGCGTGATGCCGGTGATGAGGCACGACACCGGGTCGGGCAGGTAGTCGTTGGCCGGCTGGCAGAAGATGTTCAGCGGCTCGCCGATCTCGTTGAGGTCTGCATCGGTGCGGATGGCGGCGAACTGCGCGGGCCGGTCGCGCCGCGTGTTGGCGCCGAAGGTTTCGTAGTCGTGCCAGAGGAAGGTATGCATGGAATGAAATTGCTACGGTCAGAAACACCGGAACCCGCAAGTATGCCGGGCACGGGACAATGGGGAATGCCCATTTCGCTTGCCCCCCATTTTGCCCGCCGCTTTATGCATGCCGCACCCCGCCCTGCCCTGACTGCTTGGGCCATGGCCTGCGCCCTCGCCCTGTCAGGCTGCGCTACAACGCCCGCACCTCTCTCGCCAGCAGCTACGCCAGCACCACTGGCCCCCGCTAGGTCGGTGGCGCCCGCCTCAGTTACCAGCCCTGCGCCCCAGGATACCGAGCAAGCCAGCTTTGCCGCCTGGATCGCCGGCTTCTCGCGCGAGGCCCTGGCTGCGGGCATCCGCCCGGCCACCGTGCAGCAGGTGCTGGCCCATGCCACGCTGCAGCCGCGCGTGATCGAGCTCGACCGCGCCCAGCCCGAATTCAACCGCACGCCCTGGGCCTACCTCGACAGCGCCGTGTCGGCCCAGCGCATCGCCCAGGGCCAGGCCAAGCGGGCCGAACACCAGGCGGCCATCGACGCCGCAGCCACGCGCTATGGCGTGCCCTCCTCCATCATCACCGCCATCTGGGGCATGGAGAGCAACTACGGCAGCAACTTCGGCAGCTTCCGCGCGGTCGATGCGCTGGCCACGCTGGGCTTCGAAGGCCGCCGCGCGGCCTGGGCGCGCAGCGAGCTGCTGGCGGCCCTGCGCATCCTGGACCAGGGCGACATCAGCGACGAGCGCATGGTGGGCTCCTGGGCCGGCGCCATGGGCAACACGCAGTTCCTGCCCTCGGTCTTTCTGGCCTATGCGGTCGATGCCGACGGCGATGGCCACCGCGATATCTGGGGTAGCATCCCGGACGTGGCGGCCTCCACCGCCAACTTCCTCGCGCGCATGGGCTGGCAGGCCGGCCAGCCCTGGGGTGTGGAGGTGCGGCTGCCGCCGGGCTTTGACTACGCGCGTGCCGAGCAGACGGTGCGCCAGACGGCTGCCCAGTGGGCTGCCGAAGGCGTGCAGGGTGTGGACGGGCAACCGCTGCCCGCGCTGGAGGCCGCCTCCATCGCCACGCCGGCCGGCGCACGCGGCCCGGCCTTTCTGGTGGGGCCGAACTTCCGCGCCATCCTGCGCTACAACAACTCGGTGAGCTATGCGCTGGCCGTGGGCCTGCTGGCGCGCCAGATCGACGGCGGCAGCGGCGTGGCTAGCGCCTGGCCGCGCGACCTCGCGCCGCTGTCGCGCAGCCAGATGCAGCAGATACAGACCCTGCTCAACCAGCGCGGCTTCAACGCCGGCACGCCCGACGGTGTGATGGGTCCGGCCACGCGCGCCGGGCTGCGCCAGTACCAGCAGAGCCTTGGTGCGGTGGCCGATGGCTACCCCACTGCCGAGCTGCTGCAGCGGCTTGCAGCGCCCTGAACGCAGCACTGACCGTTAACAACCGCATACAATCGAGCCCTGTTGGTGCTCGCGGTCCTTTTCTGGAACGCAGTTCAACGGGAAGCAGGAGGGCTTGGCAACAAGCCTGACCTGCGCTGCCCCCGCAACGGTCGGTGGAAGAGCCTTACGGCTCGGCATCCTTCATCAAGCCACTGGGCGCCAACGGCGCCTGGGAAGGCAAGGGACGCTTTTTCCACCCAGCCCGGATACCGGCCAACGAAGTGGTCTGCAGGCATGCCCATGGCGTGCGGCGAACCGTTCAGTCCAGACCCGGCGGGGATGCCGGGGAGGACGCCCCTGTATCCGTTGCTCCATGAATCCCCACTTTTGCCGCCCCTCGGCCGGGCATGCGCCCGCGCGCTTCCATTTCTCGTGCCTCTACGGTGCCGTTCTCACACTGGCCGCTGCCACTGGCGCACAGGCCCAAACCGCCACACTGGCCCCGGTCACCGTGCAGTCCGGTGCCTTCATCGAAACACCCCAGACGCTGACCACGCCCACCAGCACCGGCAGCCGGCTGGGCCTCACGGCGCTGGAAACGCCGGCCTCGATCGAGGTGCTCGAGGGCGAGACCATCCGCCAGCGCGGTGACCAGTCGATCGCCGACGCCGCCTCGCGCGCCACCGGCATCACGCAGACGGCCTCGGCCGCCAATGGCGCCCTGGTGGCGCGCGGCTTTGCCGGCAATACCTCGGTGATGCGTTTGTACGACGGCACACGCCAGTACGTCTCGGGCGGCACCGTCACCTTCCCGTTCGACCCCTGGCAGGCCGAGCGCGTGGAGGTGCTGCGCGGCCCCGCCTCGATCATGTATGGCGAGGGTGCCATCGGCGGCGCCATCAACACCGTGCCCAAGAAGCCCACGCGCGGCGCCATTTCCAACGAGCTGCGCCTGGGCTACGGCTCGCAGGACACAGTGCGCACGGCATTCGGCAGCGGCGGCGCCATCAACGAGCAGTGGTCGTACCGGGTGGACCTGTCGCACAACCGCTCGGACGGCCATGTGGAGCGCAGCGGCTCCAAGTCGCTGGTGGCCGCAGGCGCTTTGCGCTTCGATGCCACGCCCGACCTGCGCTTGACGCTGTCGCACGACTACGGCAACCAGGAGCCCGCGCACTACTTCGGCATTCCGCTGGTCAACGGCCAGATCGACCCGGCACTGCGCAAGGCCAACTTCAACGTGGCCGATGCGTACCTGAAGTTCCGCGACCAGTGGACGCGCCTGGACACGGAGTGGACGCCCTCCTCGGCCCTTACCCTGCGCAACTCCCTGTACCGCATCGCCTCGGACCGCCACTGGAACAACGCCGAGGGCTATGCCTACGTGCCCGCCACGCGGCGCATCACGCGCTCGGGCTTCATCGGCATCGACTACACGCTGGACCAGGTGGGCAACCGCTTCGACGCCACGCTCAAGCAGCCCATCGCCGGCCTGCCCCATACCCTCACGCTGGGCTTCGACGTGAACCGGCTCGAATACGCCAAGATGCGCGGCGACGGCGCGGCGGCGCAGTCGCTCGACCCCTACCAGTTCGTGCCCGGCAACTTCCCGACCACGGGCGTGACGGTGGGCGAGCTGTTCAAGGCGCAGACCGACACGCGCGCGCTGTTCGTGGAAGACCAGTTGCAGCTCACGAAGCAGCTCTCGCTGGTCACCGGCCTGCGCTGGGATTCGATCTCCTACGGCAAGCAGGATGGGAAGCGCATCGACCCCGATGTGAACAAGAGCTTCAACCACCTGTCGGGCCGCATCGGCGCGGTCTATGCGGTCACGCCGGCCACGTCGGTCTACGCGCAGTACTCGACCGCTGCCGACCCGCTGGGCGGCGTGGTCAACACCTCGGCCCAGCAAAGCCAGTTCGACCTGGCCACGGGCAAGCAGGCCGAAGTCGGCTGGAAGCAACTGTTCGACGACCGCAAGGGCGAGTTCACGCTGGCAGCGTACTGGATCGAGAAGAAGAAGCTGCTGATCCGCGACGCGGTGGACCCCAACCTCTTCCAGCAGGTGGGCGCCCAGTCGTCGCGCGGCATCGAGGCCTCGCTGTCTTACGCACCCACCAGCACGCTGCGCCTGGACCTCAACGCCGCGGTGCTGGACGCCAAGTTCGATGACTTCAACGAAGTCGTCAGCGGCCGCGTGGTCTCGCGCAACGGCAACACCCCGCCCGGCGTGCCCGAGCGCACGGCCAATGCCTGGGCGACCTGGGCCTTCCTGCCCGCGTGGGAGGCGGGCCTGGGCCTGCGCTACGTGGGCGCACGCAAGGTGGACAACGCCAACAGCAGCAGCGCGGCCTCTTTCACCGTGGCCGACGCCAGCCTGCGCTGGGCCGTGCGCCCGGGCACGGTGCTGGCGCTGCATGTCTACAACCTCACGGACCGCATCTACGCGCAGACGCTGTACAGCGGCAACAACCAGTGGATCCTGGGCCGCCCGCGCTCGGCGGAGCTGTCGGCCCATGTGCGCTTCTGATTGCGCAGCGTGAGCCCCGCGCTGCACGCCCTGTGGCGCCCGCTGCGGCGGGCGCTGTACTTCACCCACCGCTGGCTGGGCATCGCTGGCTGCATCCTGTTCGTGCTGTGGTTCGTGTCGGGGCTGGTGATGCTGCATGTGCGCTTTCCTGCGCTCACGCCGCAGGAGCGCATCGATGGCCTGCCGGTGCTGGACCTCGCGCAGGTGACGGTCACACCGGCCGAGGCGCTGGCGCAGCTCCAGCTGGCGGCACCCCGCAGGATGGCGCTGGAGCCGAGCCTGGATGCGCCCGTATGGCGCGTCATCGACGTCAAGGGCAACCACCACGTGGCTTCTGCATCGGCCACGCCGCTAAGCGCGGTCACGCCCGAACGCGCCGAGGCCATTGCACGCGGATTCGCCCGCTCGGCGACGGCGCGCTACCTGGAGACCAGCTTCGATGACCAGTGGACCCTGCCCAATGCCAACAGCTTCGACAAGGCGCGGCCGCTGCACCGCGTCGCCATCGACGACGGCGCAGGCACGGAACTCTACCTGTCGCAGAAGACGGGCGAGGTGGTTCGCGACACCAGCGCCTTCGAGCGCCGCTGGACACTGTTCGGCACGCTGCTGCACTACTACACCTACGCCCCCATCCGCCGGCATGCAGACTTCTGGCGGCAACTGGTGCTGTGGACCTCGGGCCTGGCCATGGTGTCGGCCGGCACCGGGCTCATCGTGGGCGTGCTGCGCGTGCGCCTGCGCCGCCGATACCGCGGCGATTCGGCCACGCCCTACCGGGGCTTTCTGGCCTGGCACCATGTGCTGGGCCTCATCGGCGGCATCGCCATCCTGACCTGGGTGTTCAGCGGCTGGTTCTCGATGGGTCCCAACCGCTGGCTGTCGCACAGTACGCCGGGCAACGCGGCGGCGAAGTTCGGACAGGCCGGGCTGGAGTTCACGCACGGGCTGCCAAGCCTGCGCACGCTGGCCAGCGGCCCATCGCCCGCCAAGGCGGTAGAGGCCGCCTGGTATGCCGGCCGCCCGGTGTGGGTGGTGTCGGATGCGGCGGGCGGGCGCCGCAGCGTGGATGCCGCCACCGGACTGGCTGTGGCGGTCGTGCCCGAGGACCTGGCGAGGGCCACCGCGGCAAGCTACCCAGGCATCGCCGCGGACACCCCGGCGCTGCTGACCGAGCCCGACCGCTACTGGTATGCGCGCCACGTGCCGCCCGTGCTGCCGGTGTGGCGGATCGTGCTGCACGACGACGCGGCCACCTGGCTGCATGTGGACGCTGCCACAGGGCAGTTGCTGTCCACCAGCACCTCAGACAGCCGGCTGCGCCGCTGGCTCTTCAACGGGCTGCACAGCCTGGATTTTCCGCTGTTCCTCAAGACGCCAGCCTGGTACCTGGCGATCTGGGTGCTGTCGCTCGCGGGCCTCGTCGTGTCGGTCACCGGCGTGGTGATTGGCTGGCGCCGGCTGGCGAAATGACCGCCCGCCGGGTGTTCAGCGCGCCTTGGCCTGTGTGGCCTGTATGAGCCCCACTTCGCGGGCCACATAGGCGTACTGGCGGCCATGGATGTCGGCCACGGCCCAGGCGCTGGCCTTCACCTGCCTGGCGGCGGTGCATTTGGAGACCCGAGGGTCGGGGCCGGAGCTTGCCGTCACGGCCTGCATGAGCGTGGACACATGCGGCTGCTTGGCCTTCTCAAGTGCCCAGTAGCCTGCGGAGCTGTAGGCCTTGCGCAGCATCTCGGCCTGCTGCTCCTGCGACCAGCCGCGCGTGGCCCCGCTGGCCTTGAGCTGGGATTCGAGGCGCGCCCGGTTGCGCAGCGGCCCGTCGCCCACGGTCTTGAGCGCGGCATCGATCTCTGCCTGTGCGGCGGTGAACCGGACACCCGAAGTGCATTCGGTCGGGCTCGCCTGCGCGGCCCATACCAGGGTGGATCCCAGCAGCAGCATCAGCGATGCGGTGAATCGGGTCAGTGCCATGGTATCGGTGCCTCGGCGAAAGAAGGGGCCGCGCGGGAGCGGTCGAATCGCCCAATGTAGCGCGCGCTCCACGGCGCGCCAAGGGCCATGGGCTGCGACGGCCGTGCACCGCACCTCGATGATGCGCAAACCAGACACTGATGCCAACGCCCTGGGCAGTGGGGGCTTGTGCAGGCCGGCCCGGCACTGCGGCCGACCAGGCCGTAACATGCCGCCCATGCCCCTGCTCGACCCCGCCCTGATCCGCGACTGGCACGCCCATGTCTACTTCGACACCGAGAGCCGCGACGCGGCCTGGGCACTGCGCGAGACCATCGCGCGCGAACTGGCGGGCCGGGTGGAGATCGGCCGTTTCCACGAGCGACCCGTGGGCCCGCACCCGGTGTGGAGCTACCAGCTCGCCTTCGGCACGGCCGACTTTTCGCACGTTATCGGCTGGCTGGCGCTCAACCACGGCACGCTCGACGTGTTCGCCCATCCCAACACCGGTGACGGCCTGCGCGACCACCGCGATTGCGCGATCTGGCTCGGGCACTCGCACACGCTGAACCTGGTGGGCTTTACCGGCTGAGCGAGCCAGGGCCATGAAAAAAGCCCACCGGGTGGTTAATGCCGTTCACTTAAGCCAGTGAGCGGCATTTTTCCTGTCTGCCCATAGCCCATACTCAGAGCCAGTTGCTTCACCCACCTTGGCTCTGATGGTCGGCAAGACTCCCACCCTCCCCGATTTCACCGCGCTGTCCCAGCACATTGATCCGCAATGGATCGCCCATGCCCTGGCCCTCACTGGCAAAGCCAGCGTTCGGCGGCGTAAGTTGCCGGCCGAGCAAGTCGTCTGGCTGGTCATTGCGCTGGCGATGTACCGCCACCAATCCATCGCACAGGTCGTGGCCGAGCTCGATCTGGTGCTGCCTGATGAGGTCAATCCAGCCATTGCGAACAGCGCCGTGACCCAGGCGCGCCAGCGACTGGGCCAAGAGCCCTTGGCCCAACTTTTTGGCCTGTGTGCCAGCGCTTGGGATGAGCGCCACCAGCGCGGCAGAAGCTGGCGGGGCTTGGCCCGCTATGCCATCGATGGCAGCACTTTGCGAACGCAGGACACCACGGACAACCGTCAACACTTCGGCGCTCAGGAGTACGCATCGGGCGTGGTCGCCAGCTATCCGCAGTTGCGCATGCTCACACTCACATCGCTGGCAACGCACCTGCTCAGAGATGCGGTCTTTGGCGAATACGGCAAGAACGAGATGCGCTATGCCAAAGAGTTGATTGAGGCCATTCCCGAGCACTCACTCACGGTCTTTGATCGGGGCTTCCTGAGCGCAGAGATCTTGCTGCAGGTCCAGCAAACAGGCACCCAGCGCCATTGGCTCATCCCCGCCAAGAGCAATAGCCAGTGGGAGAAACTGGACAAGCATCCGACAGACTATCGGGTGCGCATGAAAGTCTCCCCCCAGGCGCGCAAGGCCAATTCCTGCCTGCCCGCGTACTGGGAGGCCAGGGCGATAGAGGTCATCTCGCGCCACGGCCAGCGGCGCATCTTGCTGACCTCGCTGCTGGATGCAAAAGCCTGGCCAGCCAAAGAGATTGCGCTGCAGTATGAGCAGCGCTGGCACATCGAGACCAGCTACCGCGAACTCAAGCAGGAGATGCTGGGGGCGGGGTTGACGCTGCGCAGTGGCAACCCCCAGACCGTCAGGCAGGAGGTATGGGGAGTCTTGCTGGCCTACAACCTGGTGCGTCTGGAGATGGCTGAGGTTGCGCGAGAAGAAGGAGTAGAGCCCACCGAGCTGAGCTTTACGGTGGCGCTGCATTATTTGCGCTACGAGTGGCACTGGCTGGCCACCAGCAGCCCTGGCACCTTGCCCAAGCATCTGCAGCGTTTGCGTCAGCGTCTTGGGGATTTGCTGGTGTCAAAACAGCGACGGGGGCGTCAATGCCCCCGTGTGGTGAAAAAGCCGCCTGCGCGCTATCCAATCAGGCAAGTTCGCTTTAAGTGAACGGCATTACCACCGGGTGGTGGGCTTTGGCTGGCTGCAGAACCGCAGGGTGCTGCTGCGCCGAGGATGATCAGCGCTCCAAGGCCAGGGACACGCCCATGCCGCCACCAATGCACAGTGCGGCCACGCCCTTCTTGGCGTCGCGGCGCTGCATCTCGTGCAGCAGGGTCACCAGGATGCGGCAGCCCGACGCACCGATGGGGTGGCCGATGGCAATGGCGCCACCGTTGACGTTGACCTTGGCCGGGTCGATCTCCAGCTCCTTGTTCACGGCGCAGGCCTGGGCGGCGAAGGCTTCGTTGAGCTCGAACAGGTCCACGTCGGCGGCGTTCCAGCCGGCGCGCTGCAAGGCCTTGCGCGTGGCCGACACCGGGCCCATGCCCATGGTGGCGGGGTCCAGGCCGGTGGTGCCGAAGGAGGCGATGCGTGCCAGCGGCTTGAGGCCCAGGGCGGCAGCCTTCTTGGCGCTCATCACCACCACGGCAGCAGCGCCATCGTTCAGGCCCGAGGCATTGCCCGCCGTCACGCTGCCGGCCTTGTCGAAGGCGGGGCGCAGGCCGGCCAGGGCCTCGGCATTGGTCTTGCGGTTGAGGTACTCGTCGGTGTTGAAGAAGATCGGGTCGCCCTTCTTCTGCGCCAGGGCCACGTCCACGATCTCGTAGGCGAACTTGCCGGCGTCCTGCGCGGCGGCGGCCTTGAGCTGGCTGTTCAGGGCCAATGCGTCCTGCTGCTCGCGGGTGATGCCGTACTGCTTGGCCACGTTCTCGGCCGTGATGCCCATGTGGTACTGGTTGTACACGTCCCACAGGCCGTCAACGATCATGGTATCGACCAGCTTCCAGTCGCCCATGCGCTGGCCGTCGCGCGAGCCGGGCAGCACATGGGGTGCCAGGCTCATGCTTTCCTGGCCACCGGCCACCACGATCTCGCTGTCGCCCCAGGCCACGGCCTGGGCGGCCAGCATCACGGCCTTGAGGCCCGAGCCGCAGACGGCGTTGATGGTGAGCGCAGGCGTCTCCTGCGCCACGCCGGCCTTCATGGAGGCCTGGCGCGCAGGGTTCTGGCCCACGCCGGCCGCCAGCACCTGGCCCATGATGACTTCACCCACCTGGCCGGCAGCCAGGCCCGCGCGCGCTAGGGCTTCGCGGATGACGATGGAGCCCAGCTCGGTGGCGGGTACCTTTGCCAGTGCGCCGCCAAACTTGCCCACCGCCGTGCGGGTGGCCGAAACGATGACGATGTCTTCCATGGAATGTCCTTCTTTCTGGGGGTGGATACGGGCCCATCGGCGGAACAACGGGCCCTGTGCTTTCGGATCTTGCGGTGAATTCTCTCAGGTCTGCAGGCTCAGGCTTTTTGCTTCACATAGCGGCCGGGGGCCGGCTCGATGGCCTTGAACTTGGGGGCCTTGCCATAGCCCTTGGGCGCGGCGATCTGCTTGCCCGCATGGCCCTTGAGCCAGCCGGACCAGTCGGTCCACCAGCTGCCGGGGTGTTCGGCTGCGCCCTGCAGCCATTGATCGAGCGTGCCGGGGAACTTGCCGTCGGCGCGGATCCAGTGGCTGCGCTTGCCCTTGGCAGGCGGGTTGATCACGCCAGCGATGTGGCCCGAGGCCCCCATCACGAAGCGCTTCTTGCCCGGCAGCACCTGGGTCGAGGCATAGGCCGCCGTGGCGGGCACGATGTGGTCCTCGCGCGAGCCGTAGATGTAGGTGGGCAAGGTGAGCTGCCCCAGGTCCATCTTCTCGCCGCAGACGGTCAGCTTGCCCGGTTGGACCAGGCTGTTTTCGAGGTAGAAATTGCGCAGGTACCAGGCATAGAAGGGCCCGGGCAGGTTGGTGCTGTCGCTGTTCCAGTACAACAAGTCGAACGGCGGGGGCGTTTCGCCCTTGAGGTAGTTGCCCACAACGTAGTTCCACACCAAGTCGTTGGGGCGCAGGAAGCTGAAGGTCGAGGCCAGGTCCTGGCCCTTCATCATGCCGCCACTGCCCATCTCCATCTCGCGGTACTTGACGAAGGCCTCGTCGATGAAGACGTCGAGGATGCCGGTGTCGCTGAAGTCGATCAGTGTGGTCAGGAAGGTGGCGCTGGCCACAGGCTCGGCGCCGCGCGCGGCCAGCACGGCCAGCGCGTTGGAGAGGATGGTGCCGCCCACGCAGAAACCCAGGGCGTTGATCTGATCGGCGCCGGTGATGTTCTGCACCACGTCGATGGCCGCCATGGCGCCGTCTTCGACGTAGTTGTCCCAGGTCTTCTTCGCCAGGGCGTCGTCGGGGTTGCGCCAGCTCACCACGAAGGTGCGGTGCCCCTCGCTCACCGCATAGCGGATCAGCGAGTTCTCGGGCTGCAGGTCGAGAATGTAGAACTTGTTGATGCACGGTGGCACCAGCAGGAAGGGGCGCTCGTAGACCTTGGCGGTCAGCGGCTTGTATTCGAGCAGCTGGAACAGCTCGTTCTCGAACACCACGGCGCCCTCGGTGGTGGCCACGTTGCGCCCCACCTCGAACAGGCTCTCGTCGGTCATCGAAACATGGCCCTGCTTCAGGTCGTGCAGCAGGTTCTGCATGCCCTTGGCAATGCTCTCGCCCTTGGTCTCGATGGCTTTCTTCTGCGCCTCGGCGTTGAAGGCCAGGAAGTTGCTGGGTGCCATCGCCGCCATCCACTGCTCCACGCCGAAGCGGATGCGCGCGCGCGTCTTCTCGTCGGCCTCGACAGCGTCGGCCAGGCCCATCAGGGTACGGGCGTTGAGCAGGTAGGCGGCGGCAGAGAAGGCAGCCACCGGGTTGGCGGCCCAGCCTTCGCCGGCAAAGCGCTTGTCCTTGACCTCGGGTTTGCCCTGCAGGCCCTGGGCCCACAAGGCCTTGGCCTCTTCGAGGTACTGCTGCTGCAGGGCCTGCAGCTTGGCAGGCGACAATTGCACGGGCGCGGGAGTGGCCGCACCTGGTGCTGCCAGGTCAATTTTCTGGAATGATTGGACGGCCTGCGCCCAGCCTTGACCGAAAATCTGCTGGAATTGCTGGGCGCTCTGGTCCCAGATCGATTCTTCTGAACTCATCCCGTCTCCTCTGATGGTGTTCGGCTGCACCGGCACCTTGCCTTCATTGTTGCCCACGCCGCGAGGGCTGGCAACCTGCAACCGCGTTGATCGCGCCAAGAACCCGTAAACACGTTTTCAACACAATGTACCTGATCGTCATCGCCTGGCTCTACGTCACCCTCATGATGGCCGTGGCGGAAGCCACCAACACCACCGGCACGGTGCTCGGGGCCATCGTCACCTTCGTGCTGTACGGGCTGCTGCCCATGGGGATCGTGGTCTACATCATGGGCACGCCCTCGCGCAAACGGGCCATCAAGCAGCGCGAGCAGGCTGAGCAGGCCGCCTGGGACGCCGAGCAGGTGGCGCTGCGGGCCGCGCAGGCCGACTCAGCCGCGCCAGATGCAGGCGGCGAAACGCCCGCTGCCGCCGAGGACGGCGGTGTCGCGCCGGTGCGAAAAGAACCGTGAGGCATTGCGCACCGTGCACCAGGGTGCCGTGCCATCGTTGCCGTAAACCGCGTTGAGCCCCAGGGCCGCCAGGCGCAGCCGGGCCAGGCCTGCCAGATCGGCGAGGAACTTGCCCCCGGGCTGGGGCACGAAACAGGCCTCGGCGGCGGCATCATGGCCGCAGAACGCCGCGCGCACCTCGGCCCCCACCTCGAAAGCCGTGGGCCCGATGCAGGGCCCCAGCCAGGCAATGACCTCGGCAGCAGGCGCGCCCTGGGCCGCCAGATGCTGCACCGTGGATTCGAGCACCCCCTGCCCTTGAGCCCCGGCCAGGCCGCGCCAGCCGGCGTGGGCGGCAGCCACCACGCTGCCCGCGCGGTGGGCCAACAGCACCGGCAGGCAGTCTGCCACCATGATGGTGCACACGGCGCCGGGCGCGGTGGCCAGGCAGGCATCGGCCGCCGTGGCATCGGGCGTGGTGCGGTCGATCACGGCGACATCGGTGCCATGCACCTGGTTCAGGAAGACGGCGCGTGCCCCGGCGGTACGGGCCTGCAGCACGGACTGCAGCACCTGGCGGTTGGCCTGCACGGCCGCCGCATCGTCGCCCACGTGGATGCCCAGGTTCAGTTGGTCATAGGGCGTGCCACTGACGCCGCCGGCACGTGTGGTGCACAGCGCATGCACGCCGGACGGCGCAGGCCAGTCGGGTATCAGCCAGTCGGCCGGCAGGGAAGCATCCATGGGAAGCAATCAGGCGCCGGAGGTGCCTGCAGGGTCCTGGTGTTGGTAGACGACCTTGGTCAGCAGGGTCATCAGGACTGCGCGCTCTTCGGCATTCAGGGGGCCCATCAGGCGCTCCTGCACGCGCTGGGCGGCATCGCGCATCTGCAGTGCGGCGGTTTCGCCCTCGGGGGTGATCCACAGCAGCTTGCGGCGCCGGTCGCGGGTGTCGGCCTCGCGGCGCACCCAGCCGCGCTTTTCGAGCCGGCCGATGACCGAACCCGAGGTGGCGGCATCAAAGGCCACGCGCGAGGCCAGCGTCACCTGGTCCTCGCCCGGCTGGGCCAGCAGCTCGTGCAGGATGGCAAACTGCACCGGGGTCACGTCGAACCCGGCCGTCTCTTCCATGAAAAGCGCCACGGTCCGCTGGTGCGCGCGGCGCACCAGGTGGCCCGGCGTGTTTTGGAAATCGAAGCTCTTTGCCATGGGCGCGAGTGTAGCGCCCCACCCCCAGCAACTGCGGCGCGGGCGTGGCACACTGGCAACAGGCTCGCCTTGTACGCGATCGCCCACGGGCGCACGTGCATCGGCAGACTCCCCAACACCCTTGAAAGGCAGACATGAGCTATGTGTTTTCCCCCGCGCCGGTGGCCAGCGTCCCCGTGGTGGGCAGCGGCGACCGCTTTCCCGTGCACCGCATCTACTGCGTGGGCCGCAACTACGAAGAGCATGCGAAGGAAATGGGCTTCACCGGCCGTGAGCCGCCGTTCTTCTTCATGAAGCCGGCCGACGCCATCGTCGTCGTCGATGCCGGCCAGACCGGCGAGTTGCCCTACCCCAGCCTCACCGCCAACCTGCACCACGAGATCGAACTGGTGGTGGCCATCGGCAAGGGCGGCAAGGACATCAAGGCCGCCGACGCGTTCTCGCACATCTACGGCTACGCCACGGGCCTGGACATGACGCGCCGCGACCTGCAGAACGACATGAAGAAGCAGGGCCGCCCCTGGTGCATCGGCAAGGGCTTCGATGCCAGCGCCCCCATCGGCCCCATCACGCCTGCGGCCCAGGCCGGCGACGTGGCCAAGGCCGGCATCTGGCTGCAGGTCAACGGCACCGACAAGCAGCGCAGCACGGTGGCCCAGCTGATCTGGAACATCGCCGAGACCATCGAGCACCTGTCGGCCGCCTGGGAGCTGCAGCCCGGCGACCTGATCTACACGGGCACGCCCGAAGGCGTGGGCGCCGTGGTGCGCGGCGACACGCTCGAAGGCGGTGTGGACGGCCTCACGGGGATCAAGCTCAAGGTGGTGTAATCCCGATCGCCATCGCCCGCCGCAGGCTCGTCCTGGCGGGCAGTACACTATTATTTTCATAGCTGCGGGCGCCGGTCCAGGCCGGCAGCCCCACGCTTTACCCGCATGACCTTTCGCAGCCCGATCCGACACTGCCGCGCCTGCGGCACCGCCGTGGTGTACCGCCTGCCCGACGATGGCGACACCAAGCTGCGCGCCGTGTGCCCGGCCTGCCACACGGTGCACTACGAAAACCCGCTCAACGTGGTGGGCACGGTGCCTGTGCTGGCCGATGGACGCGTGCTGCTGTGCAAGCGCAACATCGAGCCGCGCTGGGGCAAGTGGACGCTGCCCGCCGGCTTCATGGAGCTGGAGGAGACCACCTCGCAAGGCGCCGCGCGCGAGACCGACGAAGAGGCCGGCGCGCAGATCGAGATGGGCCCGCTGTTCAGCCTGCTCAACGTGCGCCGCGTGGGCCAGGTGCATTTCTTCTACCGCGCCACGCTGCTCAGCGAGGTGTTTGACCCCGGCCACGAGACCATCGAGGCACGCCTGTTCACCGAGGCCGAAATCCCGTGGCACGAGATCGCCTTTCGCACGGTGAAGGAAACGCTGGAGTGCTATTTCGCCGACCGCAAGGCCGGCGCTTTTGGGCTGCACTGCATCGATATCGAGTGAGTCTTGAGAGAGGTCTGCCATGAACAGCACTCCACCCGACAACCTGCCCACCTACCGCCTGCTGACCGGGCCCGATGACGCCGCCTTCTGCAAGCGCGTGAGCGAGGCGCTGGCGCTGGGCTACGCGCTCTACGGATCGCCAGCCGCCACGTTCAACGGCGAGCGCGTGATCGTGGCGCAGGCCATCCTCTGGCCCGGCGCCCAGCACCGATAAGTCCTCTCAGTTATCCATTGCGCTGCGCGCCACCCACGAGGCATGAAACTGGCGCGGCCCAGGCCAGTGCCCCCTCGCAAGGGCCGCCCCGCCGCGAAGGCGGCGTATCCAGCCCTTGCTCTGGGGGCGTCCCCCTCCCGCCTCGCGCAGCGAGACGAGAGAGGGGTGAAGGCGCGAAGCGACTCAGGGGGTGTTTCACTTCAGGGCGGCACCTCGGCCCCTGGCACCTGTCCACCGGGTGGCGGTACGCCGACCGGCGGGGGCATGGCAGGCGACAGCGGCGGCAGCACCATCTTCTCGGCCGGGGGCGTCGGAGAGCGCACAGGCGCTTCAGGCAACGGCAGCAGGTCCGGCTCGCGGATCACGGGCGGCAGGGTGCCTGGGGGCAGCGGTGGCGGGTAGCTGCCGGGCTGTCCCGGCTGGCCAGGCGGTTGGCCCGGGGCATCGCGGCCGAACAGGTCCATCACCCAGCTGCGCATGCCGGCCATGGCATTGCCCACGGCGCTGGTGTCTTCTTCGTCGATGAAGCGGTCCTTGCCGTCGAGCACCTGCGAGCGGAAGGCCTGCTGCACGAAATCGCCGACCATGGGCAGCGCGCTGTGGGCGCCCTGCCCCCAGTAGTCGCTGCGCAGGGTCACGCGGCCGTCGTTGAAGCCCACCCAGGCGCCAGCGACCACGCGCGGGTGCATGAGGATGAACCAGCCATCGGTGTTGTCCTGCGTGGTGCCGGTCTTGCCCGCCACGTCGCCCTGGATGCCATAGCGCGTGCGGATGGCGCGGCCCGTGCCCTTGTCGATCACGCCGCGCATGGTGGCGCGCAGCGTCTGCGCCACGCCCACGGGCAGCACCTTCTCGGCCGCGGGCGGGGTGAAGGTCTGCAGCACCTTGCCATGGCGGTCCTCGATGCGCGTGATGAGCACCGGCGACACGTAGCGCCCGGCATTGGCGATGGTGCCGTAGGCCGAAACCATCTCGCGCAGCGTGACCGGGCTGGTACCGAGCGCCAGCGAGGGCACGAGTTCGAGCTTGCTCTCGCGCACACCCATGGCGCGCGCCAGCTCGGCCACGTGGGCGGGGCCGACCTTGTGCATGAGCTGCGCGGTGATGGTGTTCTTGGACAGGGCCAGGCCGTCGGCCAGGGTCATGGGTTCGTCGCTCGGCGGGCCGCCATCGGTGGGGCGCCAGACCTGCCCACCGCCCAGCGGGATTTCCACGGCCTCGTCCATCAGCGTGTCGGTGGGCAGCGCGCCCTGCTCGAAGGCCGCGCCGTAGACGAAGGGCTTGAAGGTGGAGCCCGGCTGGCGCCGTGCCTGCTGCACGTGGTCGAACGGGTCCTGGCCGAAATCGCGGCTGCCCACCCAGGCCAGCACGTGGCCGGTGACCGGGTCCATGGCCATGAATCCGGCCTGCACGCGGGTTTTGTTCTGGCGCAGGGTGCGCATGAAGGCGGTATCTGCCACCAGGGTCTTGAGCGCTTCTTCTGGCGTAGCACCCTGCTCCACCGCCGTGCGGTATTCGGGCGTGTCGCGCACGAAGTCCTGCACCAGGTCGGACTGCGGGTTCCACGCGCTGCGCTGGGCCCAGGCGGTATCGGCAATGCCCTGCAGCTGCTTGCCCTGGCGCGCCACGGCCTGGTTGGCGAAGGCCTGCAGGCGCGAGTCGATGGTGGTGTGCACCAGCAGGCCATCGGCATGCAGGCTGTAGCCGTTGGCATCGGCCCAGGCGATCAGGGTCTTGCGCAGCTGCTGGGCAAAGTGCGGGGCCAGGCCCGTGGCCTCGCTCTGGCGCTCGAAATCGACGCGCAGGGGGCGTTTTTGCAGGGTGTCGAACTGGGCCTTGTCGAGCTTGTCGCGCTTGACCATCTGCGCCAGCACGGTGTTGCGTCGCGCCTGGGCGCGCTCGGGGTTCATCACCGGGTTGTAGTAGGCCGTGCCCTTGAGCATGCCGATCAGCGTGGCGCTCTCCAGCAGGTTGAGCTTGTCAGCCGACTTGTCGAAATAGGTGCGCGCCGCCATCTCGATGCCGTAGGCGTTGTACAGAAACGGCACGGTGTTGAGGTAGGTCTCCAGGATCTCGTCCTTGGAGTAGGACATCTCGATCTTGATCGCGGTGATGGCCTCCTTGAGCTTGCGCGTCAAGGTGCGCGAGCGCCCGATCTCCTCGGGGAACAGGTTGCGCGCCAACTGCTGGGTGATGGTGGAGCCGCCCTGCGGATCCCCGCGCAGCGTGTGCACCACCGACGAGGCGGTGCGCCGCCAGTCCATGCCCCAGTGCTCATAGAAGCGGTGGTCTTCGGTGGCGATGAGCGCATTGATCACGTGCGGTGCGATGCGGTTGAGCGCCACCCACTCGCGGTTCGCCCACCGGTATTCAGACAGCACCTTGCCGTCGGCCGAGATCAACTGCGCGGGCCGCTCGGTCTTGGCCTTGGTGATGTCGCTGATGGACGGAGTGAACGGGATCAGCGCCACAGTGAAAAGCACCAGGGCCAACGGCAGCGCCAGGATGGCCAGCAGCCATTTGCGGCGCGAGGAGCCCTTTGCATAGGCCACCACGCGACGCAGGCCGGCGGCCAGGCGCGCGCCCAGGTTGGTGAGAAGGGGCGGCATCACGCTGCGGGCCCGCCGGCCAGCAGCGCCAGCATGCCCGCCTCGTCGAGCACGGGCACGCCCAGTTCCTCGGCCTTGGCGAGCTTGCTGCCGGCCTCTTCGCCGGCCACCACATAGCTGGTCTTCTTGCTCACCGAGCCCGAGACCTTGGCGCCTGCGGCCTCGAGCATGTCCTTGGCGGCATCGCGGCTCAGGGTGGGCAGCGTGCCGGTGAGCACGATGGTCTTGCCGGCCAGCACCTGGGCACCCTTTTCTGCCGGCGCGCCTTCAGGCCAGACCACGCCGCAGGCGCGCAGTTGCTCGATCACTTCGCGGTTGTGCGGCTGCTGGAAGAAGGTGTAGAAGCTTTGCGCCACGATGGGGCCCACGTCGGGCACTTCGAGCAGTTGCTCCACCGTGGCGGCTGTCTCGGCCGTGGCGCCAATCATGGCGTCCAGCGTGCCGAAGTGCTTGGCCAGGTCCCGGGCGGTGGATTCGCCGACGTGGCGGATACCGAGGCCGAACAGGAAGCGCGCCAGCGTGGTCTGCTTGGATTTTTCGAGCGCGGCCAGCACGTTCTGGGCCGATTTCTCGGCCATGCGCTCCAGCGCCACCAGCGAGGTGAGCCCCAGGCGGTACAGGTCGGGCAGCGTGCGGATCACGTTGGCCTCGACCAGTTGGTCCACCAGCTTGTCGCCCAGGCCTTCGATGTCCATCGCGCGGCGCGCGGCAAAGTGCAGGATGGCCTCCTTGCGCTGCGCGGCGCAGAACAGGCCGCCGGTGCAGCGGTGGTTGGCCTCGCCGGGCTCGCGCACCACGTCGCTGCCGCACACGGGGCACTGGCGCGGCATGCGGAAGTTGGGCACATAGGCTGGGCGCTGGCCGGGCATCACGCCCACCACCTCGGGGATCACGTCGCCCGCGCGGCGCACGATCACCGTGTCGCCCACGCGCACCTGCTTCTTGCGGATCTCGAACAGGTTGTGCAGCGTGGCATTGGTCACCGTGACCCCGCCGACGAACACCGGCGCCAGGCGCGCGACGGGCGTGAGCTTGCCGGTGCGCCCAACCTGGATGTCGATGCCCTCCACGCGCGTGGCCATCTCCTGCGCGGGGTACTTGTGGGCCACGGCCCAGCGCGGCTCGCGGGTCTTGAAGCCCAGGTCGCGCTGCAGGTCCAGGCGGTTGACCTTGTAGACCACGCCGTCGATGTCGTAGGGCAGCTGGTCGCGCGAGGCGCCCACCTGCTGGTGAAAGGCCACGAGCTCGGCCGCGCCCTTGGCGATCTGCACCTGCGCCGCCACCGGGAAGCCCCACTCCTTGAGGGTCTGCAGCATCTCGTAGTGCGTGATGAAGGCCTGGCCGCCTTCGTTCACCGGCGTGGTGGCGCCCAGGCCGTAGGCGAAAAAGCTCAGCGGGCGCCGGGCCGAGATGTCCGAATCGAGCTGGCGCACCGCACCCGCCGCGGCGTTGCGCGGGTTCACGAATGTCTTGCCGCCCTGCTCGCGCTGGCGTTCGTTCAAGGCATCGAAATCGGCGCGGCGCATGTAGACCTCGCCGCGCACTTCGAGCAGCGGCGGCACGCCGGCCGGCAGGATCAAAGGGATCTGGCGGATGCGGCGGATGTTGTGGGTCACGTCTTCGCCCACTTCGCCATCGCCGCGCGTGGCGGCCTGCACCAGGCGGCCGCCTTCGTAGCGCAGGCTCATGGCCAGGCCGTCGAACTTGGGCTCGGCCACGTACTCGATCGCCGGGTCGGACTCGGCCAGGCCCAGCTCGCGGCGCACGCGGGCATCGAAGGCCTGGGCGCCCGTGGCCTCGGTATCGGTCTCGGTGTGGATGCTGAGCATGGGCACGGCATGGCGCACCGGCGCCAGGCCGTCCGCGACGCCACCGATCACGCGCTGCGTGGGCGAATCGGGGGTGATGAGGTCGGGGTTCGCCTCCTCCAGGGCCTGCAGCTCACGGAACACCCGGTCGTACTCGGCATCGGGCACCGTGGGCTCGTCGAGTACGTAGTACTGGTGGGCCCAGCGATTGAGCTGGTCGCGCAGCGCGTCGACGGCCTCGGCCGGTTGCAGGGACAGCGCACTGGCTGCGGAGGGATTGGAATCAGTCACCACGGATGGCACCCAGGAAAGTAGGAGGCTCCTGCACGGTTACAGGAATGGCGGCGGGCATGGCGCGCTGCAGGAAATCGATAACTCGGGCGTCAAGGCGCCCAAGCCCCGGGCGCACCTCGATGGGCTCGCCCGCATGGCGCTCGAACACATAGCTGCGCAGGCCAGGCGTGCCTTTGACCACGAGCGCCCGGATGTCCGCCAGCGGCACCTGCACGTGGCCCGGGCGCACATTCTGGGGCATGCTCAGGTAGATCCCTGCGCCATCAATGCGCACCAGCGGCTGCCCCATGGGTCCGAACTTGCGCCGTGCGCGCCAGGCCAAGGCCACCGATGCAATGACGAAGCCCAGATACCCCAGGATGAAATAATTGGTCCGGCCTGCCAGGGATGCCCTGAGGAACATGCCCACGATGACCAGAAAGCCGATCGCGGGCAAGCCGTAGTCGATGAAACGGTTCGAGGGGCGAAACAGCCCCTGGGGCGTTTCCACCACCTGCGGAAACAGCACGTGCCACCAGCGCATGGGATCTCCTTTCGGCCCGGGATGCCCGGCCACTCAGCTGAACAGGCGCCGCGCCAGCACCGAGCCGGCCGACAGCTCGCGCCCGTCGAGCTGGTCGTACAGCAGCTCCAGGTCGGCCGCGATCGGGTCCATGGCCATGGCGGGCAGCGGGTGGCCGTTCTGGTCGCAGAGCACGCCGTCCATGGCCTCGCACAGCGCTGAGGCCACTTCGCGCAGGCGCGTGAACGGCTGTTCGCCGCGATGCACCTGGGAGACATCCAGGCTCAGCGTCACGTCGCGGATGGCGGACTGGTCCGGGTCATCGGCCAGTGCGGCCTGCGTGTCGTAGCCCAGGGTGAGCAGCGGCGGCAGGCCCGGGCTGCCCGTGGGCAGCACCAGGCGGCCCGGCATGGCGCCGGACACGAAGCCCAGGCGCGCGGCGTTCTGGTGGATGTAGCCGGGGCTCCAGGCGGCCTGGCGCGCGCGCAGCATGAAGGCCAGTTGCGCATCGTGGTCGCTGGCGAACTGGTCGAGCTCGCGGGCACGGGCCACTTCCTGCAGCATGTCGGGAAAGTCGGGGGCGGCGTTCACCGCATCGGCAAAGGCCTGGGCCTTGACCACGAATTCGGAGTATTCGATCTCGTTGAGCGCGCCCATGCGGTTGGCCAGCTGCACGCCAGCCTGGAAGCTCTGGTAGCGCTGGCCGGGCGACGGCGTCTCCCACTGCTGGGTGGCTTCGTTGTAGCCTTCGATGGCAAAGGGCTTGCTGCCCGCGCGGCGGGTGGGCGGCATGGCGGCCAGCGCGGCATCGCCCGAAACGATGAGCTCGGGCTGCAAGGTGGCGATCACGTCGATCAGCGGGTCGAGCCCCGGCCGGCGCTCCAGCGACATCGGCGGCACCGGCATCTGCAGCGCATCGAGCACGTCCACCGTGTGCACCGAGGGGTCGGGTCCGCGGTCCAGGCTGTCCAGTTCCGCCGCCGTGAGCTGGGTGGCACCGGCATCGAAACCGGGCTCCTGGCGCAGCGCCGGGTCGGCCCCGTGCTCGGGCTCCTCGGGCGAGGCGCGCCGCGGCGCGTTGCGGTGCGACGTCCAGGCGTTGTAGGCCACGATGAGGGCCAGCACCAGGCCGCCGATGATCGCCAGACTCAGTTGCAATGTGCTCATAGATCTCGGTCCGGTCCGTGCCCGGCGGGAAGGCTGCGGAAGCTTGTCTTGGTCATCATGTCATGCATCGGCCATCGAAAGGGCCGATTCCATGTCCACTGCCACGATGCGCGAGACGCCCTGCTCCTGCATGGTCACGCCGATCAGTTGTTCGGCCATTTCCATGGCGATCTTGTTGTGGCTGATGAACAGGAACTGCGTGCTCTTGCTCATGCTGGAGACCAGCTTGGCATAGCGCTCGGTGTTGGCGTCGTCCAGCGGCGCGTCCACCTCGTCCAGCAGACAGAACGGTGCGGGGTTGAGCTGGAAGATGGCGAACACCAGCGCAATCGCCGTGAGCGCCTTCTCGCCACCCGACAGCAGGTGGATGGTCTGGTTCTTCTTGCCCGGGGGCTGGGCCATCACCTGCACGCCGGAGTCGAGGATTTCGTCGCCGGTGATGATGAGCCGGGCCTGGCCACCCCCGAACAGCTCGGGGAACATGCGCCCGAAATGGCCGTTGACGGTGTCGAAGGTACCCGAGAGCAACTGGCGCGTTTCGCCGTCGATCTTGCGGATCGCGTCTTCGAGCGTGTTCATGGCCTCGGTCAGGTCGGCCGTCTGCGCATCCAGGAAGATCTTGCGCTCGCTGGCCAGCTTGAGCTCGTCCAGCGCCGCCAGATTCACCGCGCCCAGGGCCGCGATCTCGCGGTGCAGGCGGTCGATTTCGCCCTGCAGGCCAGAGACGCGCACGTTGCCGTCGGCGATCGACTGGGCCACGGCCTCCAGGTCGGCCTGGGCATCGGCGAGCAAGGTGGTGTACTGCTCCAGGCCCAGGCGCGCGGCCTGCTCCTTGAGCTGGTATTCGGTGATGCGCGCGCGCAGCGGATCGAGCGCGCGCTCGAGCTGCATGCGCCGCTCGTCGCTGGCGCGCAGCTTGGCGGTCAGGTCGTCGTACTCGCCACGCTGGGCAGACAGGGCCTTCTCGCGCTCCATCTTCACGTCCAGTGCAGCCTGCAGGCCGCCCTGGGCGGCCGCGTCGGACAGGCGGGCCAGTTCGTCGCGGGCGCGCTGCTGCTCGTCGGTGAGCGAGGCGGCCTGCTGGTTCGCCGTCTCGATGGAGCGGTTGAGTTCGCCGCGGCGCGCCTCCAGGCTGCGCTGCGAAAAGGTGGCCTCCTGCGCCTGGCGCTCCAGCGTGCGCTGCTGCTCGCGGCAGGCGGCCAGCTTGCGCTCGGCCTCGATCACGCGGTCGCCCAGTTGGGCCTCGCGCTCCTGGCTGTCGGCCAGCTGCATGTCCAGCTCTTCGAAGCGGGCCTCGGCGGCCACGCGGCGCTCCTGCAGGTCAGCCAATTGCGCCTCGATCTCGGCGATGTCGGCGCCGATCTGTGCGCTGCGCGCACGCGTCTGCTCGG
Source organism: Acidovorax sp. LjRoot118 (assembly GCF_964253575.1). Lineage (NCBI taxonomy): Bacteria > Pseudomonadati > Pseudomonadota > Betaproteobacteria > Burkholderiales > Comamonadaceae > Acidovorax > Acidovorax sp. LjRoot118. The sequence continues at coordinate 2,175,148 of NZ_CAXURB020000001.1, read as the reverse complement.
CCAGCTGGGTCAGGCGCAGGGTCTCCACCTGCAGCTCATGGGCCCGGCCCTGGGCCTCGGTGGCCTCGCGGCGGGCACCCACCAGGCGCTGCGATGCGTCAGCATATGCGGCCTCGGCACGGACCAGGGCGGTGCGCGATTCCTCAGCGATCAGGGCCTGGGCGCGCAGCTCCTTCTCCAGGTGCTCGATCTCCTGCGCACGGGCCAGCATGCCCGACTGCTCGGAGTCCTGGGCATAGAAGCTCACGCTGTGCGCGCTGACGGCATGGCCCGAAGGCACAAAGACTACCTCGCCCGGCAGCAGCGTGCTGCGGCGGTTCAGCGCTTCATCGAGCGTGGGGGCGGTATAGCAGCCCTGCAGCCAGTCGACCAGCACGGCGCGCAGGCCGGCGTCGTTCAGGCGCAGCAGGTCGGACAGGCGCGCATGCGGCGAAGCGGCTTCGGGCGTGCCGGCGGAAGGCATGCTGTAGAACGCCAGGCGCGCCGGCGGCGCATCGGTGCCGCCCGAGCCCAGGAAGCCGCGCACCATGTCCAGGCGCCCGACTTCGAGTGCGGCCAGGCGCTCGCGCAGCGCGGCTTCAAGCGCGTTTTCCCAGCCCGGTTCGATGTGGATGCGGCTCCACAGGCCCTGCAGGCTATCGAGGCCGTGCTTGGCCAGCCAGGGGCGCAGCTTGCCATCGGTCTTGACCTTTTCCTGCAAGGCTTTGAGGGCCTCCATGCGGGCCGACAGGTCGGCCTGGCGCGCGCTTTCGCTGTTCACGGCCTGCTGGCGGGCGCGGCGGTCGTCGTCCAGCTGCGGCACGGCCTCCTGCAGCTCGGCCAGGCGGGCCTCGGTGGTCTCGGCCAGTTCCTGGGCCTCGTCCAGTTGTTCCTGCAGGTTGGCCAGGCGCGCCTCGTCGGGCGCGGCCAGGGCATTGCGGTCGGCGCGCAGGCGCTCGTAGCGGCCATCGAACTGGCGGCTTTGCTCGTCGATGCTGCGCTGCTCGGCGGCCAGCACGCCGATCTGCTGCTGCACCTGGACCACGCTGGCGCGCTGCTCGGAGGTGCGGCTTTGCGCCTGGCGCAGGGCGTCTTCGAGGTCGGGCAGCTGCATGGCCTGCTCTTCCACCTGGGCGGCCAGCAGCTCGGCGCGCTCCTCGGCGTCCACACCGGCACCGGCGAGGTTTTCGAGCTCGATGTCGGCCTCTTCCTTGCGCGCGGACCACTGGGCGATCTGCTCGGCCAGGGTTACCAGGCGCTGCTCCACGCGCAGGCGGCCTTCCACCACGTAGCGGATCTCGGCCTCCAGGCGACCGACTTCGGCCGTGGCCTCGTAGAGCTTGCCCTGGGCCTGGTTGACGTGGTCCCCCGCAGCATAGTGCGCCTGGCGGATGGTCTCGAGGTCGGACTCGACGGCGCGCAGGTCGGCCATGCGCGATTCGAGGTCGTTCACGGCCTGCAGGCCATCCAGGCGCACCTTGGCCTGGTCGGCCTCGGCATCGGCGCGCTTCAAGAACCACTGCTGGTGCTGCTTGAGCGTGGCGTCGGCGTTCAGCGCGTTGTATTTGGCGGCCACCTCGGCCTGCTTTTCGAGCTTTTCGAGGTTGGCGTTGAGCTCGCGCAGGATGTCTTCCACCCGCGTGAGGTTCTCCCGCGTGTCCGAGAGGCGGTTTTCCGTCTCGCGGCGGCGCTCTTTGTACTTGGAGACGCCGGCAGCCTCTTCGAGGAACAGGCGCAGCTCTTCGGGGCGCGACTCGATGATGCGGCTGATGGTGCCCTGGCCGATGATGGCGTAGGCGCGCGGCCCCAGGCCCGTGCCCAGAAACACGTCCTGCACGTCGCGCCGGCGCACGGGCTGGTTGTTGAGGTAGTAGCTGCTGGTGCCGTCGCGCGTGAGCACGCGGCGCACCGCCACCTCGCCGTACTGGCCCCACTGGCCACCGGCGCGGTGGTCGGAGTTGTCGAACACCAGCTCCACGCTGGCGCGGCTGGCCTGCTTGCGGGTGGTGGTGCCGCTGAAGATCACGTCCTGCATGGACTCGCCACGCAGCTCGCTGGCCTTGCTCTCGCCCAGCACCCAGCGCACCGCATCCATGATGTTGGACTTGCCGCAGCCGTTGGGGCCCACCACGCCCACGAGTTGCCCCGGCAGCATGAAGTTGGTGGGCTCAGCGAAGGACTTGAAGCCGGAAAGCTTGATGGAGGTGAGACGCACGTGTCAGGGGGCGGGCAAAAATGGGAGTGGCGCAAGGGGGCGCACAGGCGCCAGACGGAAAAATACCGGCAAATATAGAGCGGGATGATACCGCGCCGCCTGCCGGCTCCCGCGCCAGGGAGCCCCCTCGAAGGCAATCCCCCTGCATCCATCTGCAATATTTAACAAATACCGACTCCATCGCTTGCCTGCCAAGCGCTGGCAGCTATCAATTTTGAACCGCTGCCCAGGCGGGTTTCACTGCACCACGCGCACCTGGTTGCGCCCCTGGGATTTGGCGTCGAACAGTGCCTGGTCGGCGCGCGCGATGGCCTGCGCCAGGTGCTGCATCGCAAGCACCTCACAGGCGCCGATGGAGACGCTTAGTGGCTCGGGCTCGGTGACCCCCTCCACCCCGCGGCGCAGCTTCTCGGCGACCTTGAGGGCGTCGGCCAGCGGGGTCTGGGGCAGGCAGACCAGAAATTCCTCACCGCCCCAGCGGATGATCTCGTCGCCCCGGCGCAGGGCGTCCCGCAGCACCCGGGCCACGGCCTGCAGCGCCGCGTCGCCCGCATCGTGGCCGAAACGGTCGTTGATGCTCTTGAAATGGTCCAGGTCCAGCATCAGGATGGACGAGGCCGGCTCGAACAGCGAGGTGCGGTACAGCCGCCGGTCGATCAGGTCCAGGGCGTGCCGGTTGAGCAGGCCGGTGAGCGCATCGTGGTAGGCCGCGCGTTCCAGCTCAACACGCTCGGCGGCCACCGTCATGAGCGAGCCGAACAGCTCGGCCAGCCCCGAGAAGAGCCCCACCCCCAGGTCGTCGAAGTAGCCATCGCGGTCTGCATACAGCACGAACATGCCGCTGTAGCCATTGAAGGTGGAGCGGATCGGCAATGCCAACACGTGGCGGATGCCATGCTCGCGCGCGGCCTCGCGCCACGGGCCGTACAGCGAATACTGCGACACCGTGAAGGCCTGCGCAGGCTTGCCGTCCAGGGTGGAGAAGGCCGGGCCGATCTGCGTGAGCAGGTTGCGCTCGATGTGCAGTGCCTCGGCATATGCGACCGCCGGGCCGGCGAACACCTGGGGGCGGATGGATTGCGTGTCCGAAGGGCCGAACCAGGTCCAGGCCAGGCGGATATGGGGCGTGACCTCGACGATCGCCTGGCAGATGCCGCGGATGATCTCCAGCTCGCCCCGCCCGAGGATCAGCTTGGCAGAACTCTTGAGCAGCATTTCGGCAATGGCCGACTTCTCGCGCTGGGCATCGAACGCCTCGGGAGGTGGCTGGGCCTGGCGCTGCGATCGCCTCGTATTGAAAAGCATGGCGCGGGTCAGATGGTGCAAAGGGCTTGTGCAGCCGGTGGCAAGCTCATGCCAGGGGCAGGCCCGGGGCGTTATGCCGGCGCACCAATTCCTCGAACTCGGCCACCTGCAAAGGAGGGCTGAGCAGATAACCCTGCCAGGCATGGCAGTTGTTGCGCGCCAGGAACTCGCGCTGGGCCTCGGTCTCCACGCCTTCGGCGATCACGCGCAGGCCCAGGCTGGTGCCCAGCGCCACCACGGTGCGGGCGATGGCCGCGTCGTTGGGGTCGGTGAGCACGTCGCGCACGAAGCTCTGGTCGATCTTGAGCTGGTCCAGCGGCAGCCGCTTGAGGTAGGACAGCGACGAGTACCCGGTGCCGAAGTCGTCCAGCGAAAAACCGACCCCATAGGCCTTGAGCTGGCCCATCTTGGCGATGGTGTCTTCCACGTCCGAGAGCAGCAGGCCCTCGGTCATTTCCAGCTTGAGGCGGTTGCCGTCGGCGCCAGCACCCGCCAGCGCGGCCAGCACCTGGGCCACGAAGCCGCTCTGGTGGAACTGCCGCGGGCTCACGTTCACGGCCAGGCCCAGGCCCGCCAGGGCGGGTTCATGTGCCCAGCGGGCCAGCCGCTGGCAGGCCACCTGCAGCACCCATTCGCCCAGCGGCAGGATCAGGCCGTTCTCCTCGGCCAGCGGAATGAACTGCGCCGGCGAGACGAAGCCGTCGCGCGGGTGGCGCCAGCGCAGCAGCGCCTCGGCACCGGTGATGCGGCCCTGGTCGATCTGCGCCTGGTAGTACAGCTCGAACTGGCCCTGGGCCATGCCCACGCGCATGTCCAGCTCCATGGCCGCGCGGGCGCTCACGGCGGCCTGCATCTGCGGGTCGTAAAAGCGCAGCGTGTCGCGCCCTGCCGACTTGGCCTGGTACATGGCCAGGTCGGCGCGGCGCAGCAGCTCGTCCACCGTCTCGCGCACGCCGCTGAACAGGGTCACGCCCATGCTCAGCGAGCTGTGGTGCGCCTCGGCGCCAATGGCGTAAGGTTCACGCAGCACGGCCAGAATGCGCTGGCCGGCCTCCTCGCAGCGTGCGGCGGCCTCCTCGGGCGTGGCGCCCAGGTCTTCGAGCAGCACCACGAATTCGTCGCCGCCCTGGCGCGCCACGGTGTCGTCCTCGTGCACGCAGGCGCGCAGGCGGTTGGCCACCTGCAGCAGCAAGGTGTCGCCCTTGTCGTGGCCCTGGGTCTCGTTCAGGGTCTTGAAGTTGTCGAGGTCGAGCAGCAGCAGCGCGCCGTGGCTCTGGTGGCGCGCGCTGGTGGCCAATGCCTGCTGCAGCCGGTCGATGAGCAGGCGGCGGTTGGGCAACTGCGTCAGCGGGTCATAGTAGGCCAGGTTCTTGATTTCATGCTCGGCCGCCTTGCGCTGGCTCAGGTCTTGCAGGGTGACGAGGTGGTCGTCCCCGATGCGCACGCCGGCCACCTCCACCGGGCGCACCACGCCGTCGCGGCACAGGAAGTGGTATTCGGCGGCGGCGATGATGCCGTCGCTGTCGTCCGCGCGCTGGCGCTCCTCGCGCCAGGCATTGCGCATCACCTCGCGCTCCTCGGGGTCGGGGTAGGTCTTTTGCCACCACACGTCCACATTGGGCACGTCCTGGGCGGTATAGCCGCAGATCTGCAGGAAGCGCTCGTTGCGAAACGAGATGGTGCCGTCCTTTTGCACCAGGCACAGCCCCATGGGCAGGCGCTGCAGAATGCCGCGCAGGTGCGCCTCGTTGCCGCGCAGCGTGTGCTCCATGCGCTTGCGCTCGCTGATGTCCTGCACCACGGCCATGTGGAAGTCGGGTTCAGTGCCCGGCGTCCACATGGGCGAAACCGTCAGGTCCACCCAGATCTCGGAGCCGTTCTTGTGGAAGTACCGCTTTTCCATGCGGAACTCGTGGATCTCGCCGGACTTGAGGCGCTCCATCTGGGCCAGATCGAGCGCCAGGTCCCCGGGCTGGCTGATGGCCCGGAAATCGAGCGCACGCATCTCCGGCACCGAGTAGCCCAGGATGTCGCAGTATTTCTGGTTGATGCGCACGAAGCGCCCGCTTTGGGTATCGATCTGCGCCACGCCCACGGCGGCCTGATTGAACAGGGCGCGAAAGCGGTCTTCACTTTCGCGCCGGGCCTCGTCAGACACCTGCGCACGCGCCAGGGCCTGCGTGCGCTGGCGCGCCAGCAGCGTGACCAGTGCTGCCAGCAGCAACGACACCAGGGCCCCCGAAGCCCCTGCCGCCCAGGGCAGGCTGCGCTCGGAGAGCGACAGCAGTGACTGCGTGGGCATGAAGCGCAGGCGCCAGCGCCGGTCGTGCACCAGGATATCGCGCTCATAGGGCACCGAGCCCGGCAAGGCCTCTGCGGTGGGCGGCAGCAGCACGCGCACCGTGGTGTCGGTGGCACCGGGGCGGGAGGGACCCTGGTCGGTGATGGAGACCGCTATGCCGTTGAGCAGACCCTCGCCGCGCATGAAGCGCACCAGGTCATAGACCCGGATGGTGGCGGCCACGGCCCCGATGAACACCTGCGGCTTGAGATCGGTCACACCCGAACGGTCGAACACCGGCACACGGATCACGAAGGCCGTGCGGTGCGTCTGCTCCTGCACCAGGTCGAACGGGGCCGAGGCCACGGTGTGCCCGCTGTCGCGGCTGTACTGCATGGCCGCCAGGTTGGTGGGCTGGGCACTGATGTCGAGGCCCAGCACGGCCTCGTTGCCCTTCATGGGCCACAGGTACTCGGCCACGAAGTACTCGGGGCGCTCGCCGGGCGGGCGGATCGAAAACTCGGGATAGCCGGCGGGGTTGATCGAGGTGTCGCCCCGCACACGGGCTTCGTAGTCGGCTTTCTCGGCCAGCGCCACCCGGCGTGTGAACGACAGGTTGCGCACGCCGGGGTAGCGCTCGGAGATGTCGAGCTCGCTGGCCACCTGTTCGAACTCGGCCCGCGTGAGCTTTGGATTGGCAGAAAACAGTCCGCGCAGTCCATGCACGATTTCGGTGTGCGTAGCGATGCGCTGGACCAGCGCGTCGGTGAACAGCCGTGTCTCCTGCGTGAGGCGCGCCTTGGCCACGGCATCGGTGGCATCGGCCTGCTGCCGCGCCAGGCCGAAGCTCAGCAGCAAGCCGGCCGCAGCCACGCCCAGGCCAGGCAACCAATGCCGGTAGAAGCCGTTGAGGGGTAGCAAAGCCATTCAGAGCAGGGAGTCAGCGAAAGCCAGACAGGGTTGCACACGGCGTACCAGGGCACTGCCGCAACAGCCCCTGAGGATAGCGGGATTCGGCCCCTCATCCGGCATGCAAGGGTCCACATCTTGTAACAACGCCGCTGTTTTTGCCGTACCGTTTATGCAACACCAAGGGCGGGTTTTTTTGTCGCCCCCGAGGATCACCCACCGATCACCGGGTAGGGCGCAAAACGGCTTCGATTCTCATTCACATACAGCGCCCGGCCGATGGGCGGAAACGCGCGCTGCGGGCAGGCCTCGCGCTCGCAGACCTTGCAGCCCATGCCGATGGGCACGGCCGCCTCGGGGTCGGCCAGGTTCAGCCCGCGCGAGTACACAAGCTGCGCGGCATGGCGCACGTCGCAGCCCAGAGCCACCGAAAACTCCTTGCCCGGCGCGCCCCAGCCCCCTGCCCCGCCACCGCCGCGCGTGACGGTGCGAGCCACCCACAGATAGGCCCGGCCGTCGGGCATGCGTGCCAGTTGCGGCACGATGCGCCCGGGCTGGGCAAAGGCCTCGTACACGTTCCACAGCGGGCAGGTGCCGCCGATCTTGCTGAAGTGAAAATGCGTGGCCGACTGGCGCTTAGAAATGTTGCCCGCCCGGTCCACGCGGACGAAGAAGAAGGGCACGCCGCGCGCGCTGGGCCGCTGCAGGGTGGACAGGCGGTGGCACACCGTCTCGAAGCCCGCGCCGAACAGGTGGCCCAGCCGGTCGATGTCGTAGCGCACCGCCTCGGCTGCGCGCAGGAAGGCGGTGTAGGGCAGCAGCAAGGCGCCCGCGAAGTAGTTGGCCAGGCCGATGCGTGCCAGTGCCCGCGCCTGGTCGCCCGACAGGCCAGCCCCGTCGGCCAGGCGACGCAGTTCGGGGCCCATCTCCAGGAAGGCCAGTTGCGTTGCCATCTGGAAGGCGCGCTGCCCGGCTTCGAGCGCCTGGGCCAGTTGCAGCACACCGCTGCCGAGGTCGTAGTGGCGCTGCGCCCCGCCCGGCAGTTCGGCCACCGTGGCCACGTGCACGCCGTGGGCCGACTGCAGGCGGCGCGCCAGCCCTTCGTCGGCCCGGCCCGGCTGCAGCGCCCAATCGGCGGCCAGCCGCTCGGCCGCGTCGTCGAGCTCGGCGATGTGGTTGTGCCGGGCAAAGAAGAAGTCGCGCACCTCCTCGTAGGCCATGGGCTGGTGGCTGGCGCTGGCCAGCGCCCCACTGCGGTCGTCGCCCCACTGGGCGCCCAGGGCATCGAGCCGCTCCAGCGCCTGGCGGTGGCGCTGGTGCAAGGCCAGCAGGGTGCGCGCCACGGCGGGCATGCCCGAGGCCAGTTCGCGGATCTCGGCCAGCGACACGGCCTGCTCCGTGCCATCGGCACCGGGCTCGACAGGCGTGTCGGCGAGCACCTCGCGCAGGCCGGTGATCAGGCGCGCCTCGTCGTCGTCGGAAAAGCGCTGCACGTCCACGCCGAACACGGCATTGATCTTGAGCAGCACCGGCACCGTGAGCGGCCGCTGGTTCTGCTCAAGCTGGTTCAGGTAGCTGGCCGACAGGTCGAGCGCGCGCGCCAGCGCGATCTGCGTCATGCCGCGCTCCTCGCGCAGGCGGCGCAGGCGCACGCCCATGAAGGTCTTCTTCATGGCGCGTCAGCCTCTGCACAAATCATTCGCAAGATTTGCAATTTATCCATTTTTTCTTCGCAATCATTTGCCAATTCAGCCCTGTACGCGGGATAGGAGCTTGCGTACATTGCGAATCATGCAACAAACCAGCGCCCTGCACCAGCCCACGCATTTTTCCCCCACCGTTTTGCAACAGGAGACAGCCCCCATGAGCGACACCCTCGCCGCCAGCCTCAAGCCCAAGAAATCCGTCGCCCTCTCGGGCGTGACCGCTGGCAACACGGCGCTGTGCACCGTGGGCCGCACGGGCAACGACCTGCACTACCGCGGCTACGACATCCTGGACATCGCCGATGTCTGCGAGTTCGAGGAGATCGCCCACCTCCTGGTGCACGGCAGGCTGCCCACCACGGCCGAGCTGCGCGCCTACAAGGGGCGCCTCAAATCCCTGCGCGGCCTGCCCGCGAGCGTGAAGGAGGCGCTCGAGCAGCTGCCCGCCAGCAGCCACCCCATGGACGTGATGCGCACGGGCGTATCGGCCCTGGGCTGCGTGCTGCCCGAGAAGGACGGGCACCACACGCCCGGCGCACGCGACATCGCCGACCGGCTGATGGCATCGCTCGGCTCCATGCTGCTGTACTGGTACCACTGGTCCACCCAGGGCAAGCGCATCGGGGTGGAGACGGACGACGACTCCATCGGCGCGCATTTCCTGCACCTGCTGCATGGCAAGAAACCATCGGCCGCGTGGGAGCGCGCCATGCACACCTCGCTGAACCTGTATGCGGAGCATGAGTTCAACGCCTCCACCTTCACCGCGCGCGTGGTGGCCGGCACAGGCAGCGACATGTACTCGTGCATCACCGGCGCCATCGGCGCGCTGCGCGGGCCCAAGCATGGCGGCGCCAACGAGGTGGCCTTCGAGATCCAGAAGCGCTACGACAACGCCGACGAAGCCGAGGCCGACATCCGCCGCCGCGTGGAGGCCAAGGAGGTGGTGATCGGATTTGGCCACCCGGTCTACACCGTGAGCGACCCGCGCAACGAGGTCATCAAGCGCGTGGCGCGCCAGCTCTCCGAGGACGCGGGCAGCACCAAGATGTTCGACATCGCGGAGCGGCTTGAGTCGGTGATGTGGGAGGCCAAGCAGATGTTCCCCAACCTCGACTGGTTCAGCGCCGTGAGCTACCACATGATGGGCGTGCCCACGGCCATGTTCACACCGCTGTTCGTCATTGCGCGCACCAGCGGCTGGGCGGCGCACATCATCGAGCAGCGCATCGACAACAAGATCATCCGCCCGAGCGCCCACTACACCGGGCCCGAAGACCTGGCCTTCGTGCCCATCAACGAGCGCAAGTAGATTCCACAGGAAGCGAACCGCCCTACCCCACGTCCATGAACACCAATTACCGCAAGAACCTGCCCGGCACTGCGCTGGACTATTTCGACGCCCGCGAAGCGGTCGACGCCCTGGAGCCCGGCGCCTGGGCGCACCTGCCCTACACCTCGCGCGTGCATGCCGAGAACCTGGTGCGCCGCTCTGACCCTGCCACCCTGGAAGCATCGCTGCGCCAGCTGATCGAGCGCCGGCGCGACCTGGACTTTCCGTGGTTTCCGGCGCGCGTGGTGTGCCACGACATCCTGGGCCAGACGGCGCTGGTGGACCTGGCCGGCCTGCGCGATGCGATTGCCGACAGAGGTGGCGACCCGGCCCAAGTGAACCCGGTGGTGCCCACCCAGCTCATCGTGGACCATTCGCTGGCCGTGGAGTTTGGCGGCGACGACCCCGAGGCCTTTGCCAAGAACCGCGCCATCGAGGACCGGCGCAACGAGGACCGCTTCCACTTCATCGAGTGGACGAAGAAGGCGTTCAAGAACGTCGAGGTGATCCCGCCGGGCAACGGCATCATGCACCAGATCAACCTTGAGCGGATGTCGCCGGTGGTACATGCCCAGGGTGGCGTGGCCTACCCCGACACGCTGGTGGGCACCGACAGCCACACCCCACACGTGGATGCACTTGGCGTCATCGCCATCGGCGTGGGCGGGCTCGAGGCCGAGAGCGTGATGCTGGGCCGTGCCTCCTGGATGCGCCTGCCCGACATCATCGGTGTGGAACTGACCGGCCGGCCGCAGCCCGGCATCACCGCCACCGACACCGTGCTGGCCCTCACCGAGTTCCTGCGCCAGCAGAAGGTGGTGGGCGCCTACCTGGAGTTCTTCGGCGCCGGCGCCTCGGCGCTGACCCTGGGCGACCGGGCCACCATCTCCAACATGACGCCCGAGTTCGGCGCCACGGCGGCGATGTTCTACATCGACGAGCAGACCATCGCCTACCTGCGCCTCACGGGCCGTGAAGCGGAGCAGGTGCGGCTGGTAGAGACCTATGCCAAGGCAACCGGCCTGTGGGCCGATGCCCTGGCCACGGCCGAGTACGAGCGCGTGCTGTCGTTCGACCTGTCCCGCGTGGTGCGCAGCATGGCCGGGCCCTCCAACCCGCACAAGCGCCTGCCCACCAGCGACCTGGCGGCACGCGGCATTGCCGCGCCGTGGACCGAGCCGCCCGGCCAGATGCCCGACGGCGCGGTCATCATCGCTGCCATCACCAGCTGCACCAACACCAGCAACCCGCGCAACGTGATCGCCGCCGGCTTGCTGGCGCGCAATGCCAATGCCCGGGGCCTGGTGCGCAAGCCCTGGGTCAAGTCGTCCCTGGCGCCCGGCTCCAAGGCCGTGCAGCTGTACCTGGAGGACGCCGGGCTGCTGGCCGAGCTGGAGCAACTCGGCTTCGGCATCGTGGCCTTTGCCTGCACCACCTGCAACGGCATGTCGGGCGCGCTGGCCCCGGCGATCCAGCAGGAGATCATCGAGCGCGACCTGTACGCCACGGCCGTGCTCTCGGGCAACCGCAATTTCGACGGGCGCATCCACCCCTATGCAAAACAGGCTTTCCTCGCATCGCCGCCGCTGGTGGTGGCCTATGCGATCGCGGGCACGGTGCGCTTCGACATCGAAAAGGACGTGCTCGGCACGGACGCCGAGGGCCGCCCCGTGACGCTCAAGGACATCTGGCCCAGGGATGCGGAGATCGACGCCATCGTGGCACAGAGCGTCAAGCCCGAGCATTTCCGCCGCGTGTACGAGCCCATGTTCCGGCTGCAGGCGGCCAGCGGCGAAGCGGCCGTGAGCCCGCTGTACGACTGGCGCCCACAGAGCACCTACATCCGCCGCCCTCCCTACTGGGAAGGCGCGCTGGCGGGTGCGCGCACTTTGCAGGGCATGCGCCCGCTGGCTGTGCTGCCCGACAACATCACGACTGACCACCTCTCGCCCTCCAACGCCATCCTGATGGACAGCGCAGCGGGCGAGTACCTGCACAAAATGGGCCTGCCCGAGGAGGACTTCAACTCCTATGCCACGCACCGCGGCGACCACCTCACGGCCCAGCGCGCGACCTTTGCCAACCCGCAGCTGGTCAACGAGATGGCCGTGGTGGATGGCCGGGTGAAGAAGGGATCGTTCACCCGCATCGAGCCCGAGGGCCAGGTGGTGCGCATGTGGGAGGGCATCGAGGCCTACATGCAGCGCGGCCAGCCGCTGATCATCATCGCTGGCGCCGACTATGGCCAGGGCTCGTCGCGCGACTGGGCGGCCAAGGGCGTGCGCCTGGCGGGGGTGGAGGCAATCGCGGCCGAAGGCTTCGAGCGCATCCACCGCACCAACCTGATCGGCATGGGCGTGCTGCCGCTGGAGTTCAAGCCCGGCACCAACCGCCTGACCCTCGGCCTCGATGGCACGGAGACGTACGATGTGGTGGGCGAACGCCGCCCGCGCGCCAACCTCGTGCTGGTGGTGCGGCGCAAGGGCGGCGAGCGCATCGATGTGCCGATGACCTGCCGCCTGGACACCGCCGAGGAAGCCTCGATCTACGAGGCCGGCGGCGTGCTGCAGCGGTTTGCACAAGACTTTCTTGCTTCCACCTCCCAGCCACCGGTTGCCTGACATGCCCCACCCACCCCAGATCAAGATCCCCGCCACCTATATGCGCGGCGGCACCAGCAAGGGCGTGTTCTTTCGCCTGCAAGACCTGCCTGCCGCAGCCCAGGCACCGGGCGCCGCACGCGATGCGCTGCTGCTGCGCGTGGCCGGCAGCCCCGACCCCTATGGCAAGCAGACCGACGGCATGGGCGGCGCCACATCGAGCACCAGCAAGGTAGTGATCCTCGCGCCCGCCACCCGGCCCGGCCACGACGTGGACTACCTCTTCGGCCAGGTGGCCATCGACTCGGCCTTCGTGGACTGGAGCGGCAACTGCGGCAACCTGTCGGCCGCCGTGGGGCCGTTCGCCATCGCCAACGGCCTGGTGGATGCCGCCCGCGTGCCGCACGATGGCATCGCCACGGTGCGCATCTGGCAGGCCAACATCGGCAAGACCATCGTCGCCCACGTGCCCATCACCGGCGGGGCCGTGCAGGAGACCGGCGATTTCGAGCTCGATGGCGTGGCGTTTCCCGCAGCCGAGGTGCAGCTCGAATTCAGGGACCCGGCGGCCGACGAGGACGGTGCCGGCGGCGCCATGTTCCCCACCGGCAACGTCGTAGACGAGCTCACCGTGCCGGGCGTGGGCACGCTGCGTGCCACCCTGATCAACGCGGGCATCCCCACCATCTTCGTCCATGCCGCCGACGTCGGCTGCACCGGCGCCGAGCTGCAGGATGCGATCAACAGCGACCCCGCCGCGCTTGCGCGCTTCGAGGCCATCCGCGCCCATGGCGCCGTGCGCATGGGGCTGATCGCCACGGTGGATGACGCCGCCCGGCGCCAGCACACGCCCAAGGTGGCCTTCGTCGCGCCGCCGGCCGGCTACACCGCATCGAGCGGCAAGGCCGTGGCCGCCGCCGATGTGGACCTGCTGGTGCGCGCCCTGTCCATGGGCAAACTGCACCACGCCATGATGGGCACGGCTGCTGTGGCCATCGCTACCGCCGCCGCCATCCCGGGCACGTTGGTGAATCGGGCCGCCGGTGGCGGGCCGCGCAGCGCCGTGCGCTTCGGCCACCCCTCGGGCACGCTGCGCGTGGGCGCCGAAGCCACCCGGCAATCCAACGGCGAATGGACGGTGACCAAGGCCCAAATGGGCCGCAGCGCCCGCGTGCTCATGAGCGGCTGGGTGCATGTGCCCGGCGACGCCTTCTGACGCGCTTCAAGAACCCTGTTCAAGATCTTTCGTTCATTCATCCATCCATGTCCACCCGCAAGACCCTCAAAGCCCTGGCCGAATCCCGGCGTGGCATCCTCGTTCCCGGCGCCTTCAACGCCCTGTCGGCCCGCGTGGTCGCCGACCTGGGCTTCGAAGCCCTCTACGTCACCGGCGCCGGGGTGACGAATATGTGGTTCGGCCTGCCGGACCAGGCCTTCATGGGCCTGACCGACATTGCCGACCACACGGCGCGCATCCGCGACGCAGTGGAGCTGCCGCTGATCGTGGACGCCGACACCGGCTTCGGCAACGCGCTCAACACCTACCACGCGGTGCGCACGCTGGAGCGCGCGGGCGCCGACTGCATCCAGCTCGAAGACCAGGTCAGCCCCAAGCGCTGCGGGCATTTCAACGGCAAGGAGGTGATCAGTACCGACGAGATGCTGGGCAAGATCCGTGCGGCCGTGGATGCCCGCCGCGACCCCGACACCCTCATCCTGGCCCGCACCGACGCCTGCGCCACCCAGGGCTTCGAAGCCGCCGTGGAGCGTGCCCAGCGCTTCGGCGAGGCAGGCGCCGATATTCTGTTCGTAGAGGCCGTGACCACGGCCGAGGAGATACGCGCCCTGCCCCGGCGCCTGGCCAGCAAGCCCCAGCTCATGAACATGGTGATCGGCGGCAAGACGCCTATCTTCAGCGCCGAGGAACTGGCCGACCTGGGCTATGGCATCGTGCTGTATGCCAATGCCGCGCTGCAGGGCGCGGTGGCCGGCATGCAGAAGGCGCTGACGGTGCTGCGCGACACGAAGCGCATCGACGAGGACCCGGCCCTGGTGGCGCCGTTTGCGGAGCGGCAGCGGCTGGTGAAGAAGAGCGAGTGGGATGCGCTGGAGCAGAAGTACCGGTGATCGGGGGGGAGACCGCAGACAGGCCTTAGGCCTGCACGTAAGCGTCCATGATCCGTTGTTCTGCAGGCTGCCTTGCAATGTGCAGGAGCACCGTTTGCGCCAACGGCACGGAATCAAAAAGCGCCAACTGCTTGCAGTAGGCAAAAACCTCGTCGAGCGTTTGATTTTCGTGCCAGGACGTCATGACGAATCGGTCTTCCGGAATATCCCCAAACTTGAATTCTTCCAGCAAGGTCCAGTCCACCACGTCATCCCACAGGTCGCAACGCTCGCCCCAGGTCAGCATGCAAAGGCAACCTGAACGCACGAGCCAGGAGCTTACAAGCGCCCGCCATGCGGGAGCCACATCCACCTCGGCAATCACCACCACCCGGCTTGGTAAGAAGTTGGAGACCAGCGGCAGTTGACCACCCGGTAAAAGGTGCAGGTAGTGCACTGGCGCGAGAGTCTTGGGCTCAACACCCATCATTTTCCGAGACCCATCGAAACACCGTCAAATGCGGCGAGGTTCTGAATTCGGGCATGGCATCTCCCAGATGCAAATGGTCATAGGCCGCGCCCATTCGGTCCATTTCATCTGCAGCCGACAGGAAGAATGCGGCGATATCGCGCAACTCCTGCGGGCTGGCCTCCAATGTCACCTCTGCCAATTCAGCGGACGCACCGACATCCTGCGGGCCTTCCTTTGGGTATCCGTGAAGCTTCATGGAAGCATGCTAAATCATTGCCCTTGCATCAACCCAATGAATCCGGCGCCAAGGCCGGCGAGCAGGCCTCCACGGCGGACTGCAGACATCCGAACCAATAGCCCTCCCGCTCGCTGCCCTGCAAACCATCCGCAAGGGCCTGGAGTGCGGGCAGCAGCAAGGGGCTTGCCAACTGCTCTGCCGCATCCAGCTGATAAACCCGGCATTCGGGCCCCAGTTGCGCCAAGAGGTGGTCGATCACCCTCAGGTCTTGCCGTGCCGCCAGGCCCACCAGGGCCTCACCCCGGACGTCCTCATCTTCATCACTCAGATTGCGCCACAGGACCTCGCGCAGGCCCGGCGTGTCGGCGTTCTGCAAGGTGCCAAGGCCGAAGGTGGCCCAATCGCGCACGTCCGAGTCCACGTCGGTTGCCAGCTGGATCAACGCGCCGATGGCGGCCGGATCCTGGTAGCAATCCAGCGATACGGCTACATTCCAACGCATTGCACTGTCGGCATGCCTCGCCAACACCACCAGGGTCTCCAGAGCATCTGGATGTGGTCGATGCCCGAGACCCGACACTGCGGCACAGACTACGCCGGAGTGCGAATCCATCAGGCCTGCCAGCAGCAGTGCCTGCCTGGCATCCAGGGCGTATTCCATCGCGCCGCCCGTGCCTGGACGCCTGCGCCGCTGCAACTGTGACGCGACATGCAAGCCCAGGGCCCGGCGCCTCCAGTTGCGGCTCGCACACAGTGATCGCACCAGGTCCAGAAGCGGTGGAGAAGCGCGCAACTGCATTTCGACGACGGCACTCCAGCCCCGGTCAGTGTCCCAGGCACGCAGTGCCCTGCGCACCAGTTGCTGCGGGGTCCGCTGCCGGCTCAGGTTCCGGGATGGCCTTTTCATGAACACGATGTTAGCCCCAGCGGCCGCCCCATCGCCCCGCTCGCGCGCGGCTACGCTTCCATGCGCTCCAGATTGCCGCCGATGCGCACCAGCATCGCGCCCAACTGCTCCACCTCCTGCGGCGTAAAGCCGGCCAGCGCCTCATCCACCTGCGCATCGAGCAGGGCCTTGCCCTGGGGCAGCTTGCGCCGGGCCGCAGGCGTCAGCGATACCAGCCGGCTGCGGCCGTCGGCCGGATCGGGCGTGCGCTGGACCAGGCCGTCGCGCTCCATGCGCGCCAGCAACTGGGCCATGCTGGGCTGCTCGACCTGGGCGATCTGCGCCAGCTCGGCCTGCGAGCGCGTTGCGCCGTCCTTGAGCGAGACGAGCACGGGCAACTGGCCCATGGCCAGGCCCAGGTCGCGCAGCCGGGCGTCACCCAGGCGCGTGAAGCCGCGCGCCACGTGGCCGATCATCTTCAGGGGATTCATCGTGACGGAGCTTGCTTGACTTTGCATAGGTGCCTATTTTAATATAAATAGGATCCTATTTAACTTGATTGGCGCACATGACCTATCCCCGCATTGCCATCATCGGCGCCGGCCCCGGTGGGCTCACGCTGGCCCGCACACTGCACCTGGCCGGCATGGCCAGCACCGTGTTCGAACGCGAAGCCGGGCCGCTGGTGCGCCCCCAGGGCGGCACGCTGGACCTGCACGAAGGCTCGGGCCTGCTGGCGCTGGAGCGCGCCCGGCTGCTGGAGCCGTTCCAGCGCATTGCGCGCTACGACGACCAGGGTTCGCGCCTGCTGGACCAGGCGGGCCAGGTGCTGTTCGACTCGGCCGACACCAGCAGCGGCAACCGGCCCGAGGTGGACCGCACCGCCTTGCGCGGCATGCTGCTCGATGCCCTGCCGGCCGGCTGCGTGCGCTGGGGCTGTGAACTGGTGGAGGTGGCAGATGCAGGCCAGGGCACCTGGACGCTGGTGCTGGCCGATGGGGAGGATGGCGAGGCCGGGCCCTTCGACCTGGTGGTCGGTGCGGACGGCGCATGGTCGCGCGTGCGGCCCCTGCTGTCGGCCTACCAGCCGCAGTACAGTGGGCTCACGTTCATCGAGTTCGGCATTGACGACATCGATGCCCGGCACCCGGCCCTCTCGCGCCTGGTGGGCCGCGGCAAGCTGCAGGTGTGCGGTGGCGGCAAGGAGATCATCGCCCAGCGCAACGGCAACGCCCATGTGCGTGGCTATGCCATCTTCAGGGTGCCGACCGACTGGGCGCACAAACGCTTCGACTTCGCATTGCCCGCAGCCGTGCGCGAGGGGTTGCTGGCCGAGTTTGCGGACCATGCCGAGGGCATCACCGACCTGTTTCGCGCCAGCAACGACCATTTCGTCGCCCGCCACATCCACGCCCTGCCCGTCGGCCACCGCTGGCAGCACCGCCAGGGCCTGACCCTGCTGGGCGACGCCGCCCACCTGATGTCGCCCTTTGGCGGCGAGGGGGTGAATGCGGCCATGCTGGACGCCAGCGACCTGGCCATGCGCCTGATCGAGCAGGTGGGCTGGGCCCGGGCGGTGAAGGACTACGAGCAGCACATGTTCGAGCGCGTGCTGCAGGCAGCCGCCGGCTCCGCCGAGGCCGCTGCCACCGAGCTGTCGCACGACAGCCTGGCCCTGACCCTTGGCCACATGCGCATGCACGAGGCGCAGGCCGCCTGAGACAGGCAGGATCAGGTGGGGGGTGGCGCCTGCACCGCCAGCATGTTCGCGTCTCGGGCCAGCAGCCAGCGGCCCCGTTCCTTGCGGAACAAGGTGAGCACCGGGCCCGAGCGCACGATGGGCGGCGCAGCACCGCCGGGTGGGGTGACGGTCACACTCAGTTGCGACCAGGTAAACGCCCAGTCGCCAGCCACCTGCACTTCCTGGATCTCGCTCGTGCCATCGATCCTGGGCCCGGCATCGCCGGCCTGCAGTTTGGCGGCGGCCTCGAAATCGGCCCTGGACATGGCTGGCCTGCCGGGCATGAGAAAGACCACGTCGTCAGTCATCAGGCCCATCACGGCCTCCACGTCACCGGCACGGGTCGCCACCATCCAGGTCTCGATCAGTGCCCGGATATGCGCTTCGTCTTCAGAGTACATGGTCGCTCCCGCAAAGGTGCCTGTCGGGCCGCCAACGTCCGCTACGCGTGGTCTCGCAGCAGTGCCATGGCCAGGCTGTCATGGTAGTCCCCATCCACGCGCACCGAACGGCGGCGAATGCCCTCCAGCTCGAAGCCCAGGCGTTCGTACAGGGCCTTGGCATTGGCGTTGTCGGCACGCACGCTCAGCTCGATGCGCGTCAGCCCCCGGGCCCAGGCACCGTCGATGGCGGCGCGCATCAGTTGCGCCCCAATGCCCCGGTGCCGCGCACCAGGAATGAGCCCTATGCCCAGGGTGCCGACATGCGCCCGCGTCTGCCCCGTGCCGGGCAGGACGTCGCACCAGCCCACGACCTGGCCGTCGGCCACGGCCACCACCTGGCACTGGTCGTTGGCGATGATGTGCTCATAAAAGGCGCGCGAGGACTCCCAGGGCGGCGCCTCGGTAAAGGCCAGAAAGCGCTTCTCGCGCGCGACCGAGTCGAGGGCGCGCCACAGGCCCTCGAAATGCGCTGGTGCCACCGGTTCGATGGACAGGTTCATCCCGCAGATCTCCAGTCAGCGGGGCCCATGCCCCGAGCCACCGCAGTCTACAGGCCTGCGGAGAACACCCATCCCGCACCCGGATCGACAGGCTGCACGGCAGCGCCAGCGCCTGCCGCATCCGCCCGGTGCTTGTCCATGATGCGGTGCAGGTTGCCCTCGATCCAGTCCACCAGCCCTTCGACCTGGCGTGCCACCTCGGTGCCCATGGGCGTCAGGCTGTATTCGACATGGGGCGGCACCACCGGGTGGGACACGCGCAGCACAAAACCATCGTGCTCCAGCCACTGCAGGGTCTGGGCGAGCATCTTCTCGCTCACGCCGCCTACCTTGCGGCGCAGATCGCTGAAGCGGTGTGTGCCCGCGAGCAGGGCCACCAGCACGAGCACGCCCCAGCGGCTGGTCACATGCTGAAGCACCGCGCGCGATGGGCAATCGGGCGCGAACAGCTGGCCGCGCTGCAGCCGCTCGGCAATTCCGTCCGGGGAGGCCGTTTCGGTGGGTGGTGGTGAAAGGTTTGCAGACATAGGGGTACTTACCTTTATGTGCGTACTTACAAAAAGTTAGCTTGACCGTTATTCTGCCTTCTCTGTCTTTTTCAACCAAGGTTTTTCACCATGATCGCCATCACCGGAGCCACCGGCCAGCTCGGCCGCCTTGTCATCCAGTCCCTGCGCAAGACCATCCCCGCCGCCCAGATCGTAGCGGCCGTGCGCAACCCCGAAAAAGCCCAGGACCTCGCTGCCCTGGGCGTGCAGGTGCGCAAGGCCGACTACGGGCAGCCCGACACGCTCGATACGGCCTTCCAGGGCGTGGACAAGCTGCTGCTGATCTCATCGAGCGAAGTGGGCCAGCGCACGGCGCAGCACAAGGCGGTGATCGACGCGGCAAAGCGTGCGAACGTGCAACTGCTGGCCTACACCAGCGTGCTGCGTGCCAACAGCTCGCTGCTGGGCCTGGCTGCGGAGCATGTGGAGACCGAAGCCATGCTGCGCGCCTCGGGCCTGCCCGTGGTGCTGCTGCGCAATGGCTGGTACACCGAAAACTACACGGCCAGCGTGCCGGCCGCCCTGGCCCATGGCGCCGTGCTGGGCAGCGCGGGCAACGGCCGCATCGCCTCGGCGGCGCGCGTGGACTATGCCGAAGCCGCAGCCGTGGTGCTGGCCACCGACGGCCAGGCCGGCCGCGTGTACGAGCTGGCGGGCGACAGTGCCTACACCCTGGCGGCCCTGGCTGCAGAGATCGCACGCCAGTCGGGCAAGACCGTGGTTTACAAGGACCTGCCCGAAGCCGACTACCAGGCCGCCCTGGTGCAGGTGGGCCTGCCGGCAGGCTTTGCCGCGCTGTTGGCCGATTCGGACGCGGCGGCGGCCAAGGGCGCCCTGTTCGACGATGGCCACCAGCTGAGCCAATTGATCGGCAGGGCCACGACGCCGCTGGCAACCACGGTGGCAGCGGTCTTGAAGGGCTGATGGCAAAGGGGTGAGGCGCCCGCAGGTGCCCTACTCCCACGGCCTCATGGGGCGGCTTCGATCAGGTCGGCAATGCGCGTGTAACCCAGTCGCTTGGCGTGCTGCGCGGCGCCCAGGCCTTCGCGGTCCACCAGGGCCGGGTTGGCACCCAGGGCCAGGAGTTTCTGGACCGTGGTGGTTTGGCCATTCATGGCGGCAAGCATAAGTGACGTTCTGCCAGCGCTGTCGCGCGCGTCGATGGGTGCCCCCTGGCGGATGAGGCTTTCCACCTGCAGCGCCTGGCCCGTGCGGGCCGCCTCCCGCAAGTCATCGGGCAACGGGGCGCCGTCCCCGCTGTCGGCACGGGGCGCGGCCGCAGCCAGGCTGTTGTCGGCCGCGCTGCTGTCCTGCCGCCTGAGGACCGCCTTAGGGACTGGCAGTGCCTGAACCGGTGCGGCGGAGCGGGAAGTTTCGGCTGCTGGGGCGGGTGCTGCAGCTGGAGGCGGCGGCACCGCCCCAGCAGCCGGGGCATCCTGCATGGCCAAACGCTCGCGTATTTCACCGCGTGGAGCGGGGGGCACCACTGGAGGCGCAGATCCAGCCACCGACGAGCGGTCGGCCGTGAGAGGCGGCGATGCGGGGAAGCCCGACACCGCGCCGGCCGCGCCCGCAGCCGTTGGGGAGTCGGCCTCCCGCATGGCGGGTGTGGGTGCCGTCTTGGCCAGTGGACCTGCCTGGCCCAGCGCTGGTGCAGCAGGTTTTTGCGCCGCGGACCTGGCCGATGGACTGGCGTCATCGCGGGCGCGGCCTTGCGGCACCGCGGGTGCGGCAGGGACTGCAGGGGCGGCCGAAGGCGCTTCTGCCGGCGCAGGCGCAGGGGGTGCGACAGCAGACGGCTGCGCGCGCGCAGGCGCTTCGGCACGGCGCTGGCCGTAGGCGATTTCCTGTTCTTCGGGCGTCCCGCGCTGGAACTGCAGCAGCAGCAAGCCGGTCAGGCCCACCACCGCCACGGTGGCCAGGGCCGTGATCTTCCATCGTGACTGGTTGGCGGCCTCCGGGCTGGGGGCGGCGGGTGCGATGGGCAACGGGGCTACCGCCAGCATCTGCGCATGCGCACGCACGGCAGCGCGGACATGGGCACCGGGGCGGGCATCCTCCTGTTCGCTGGCTTCGCGGTACCGCTGGGTCAGCTCGTCGTCCCGCGCGCTCATGGTGCAAACTCCTGTAGCTGTTGGCGAAGGCTGGCCCGCGCATAGCGCAGGCGGCTCTTAGCGGTTTCAAAACTGACGCCAGTGGCCTGTGCAATCTCGTGTACACCGAGGTCACCTTCGGCCTGCAGAAGAAAGGCCTGCCGCTGCTCGAACGGCAGCTGCTCCACCGCCGCGATCAGCGCCGCCGCCTGCTCGCGCGACTGCAATTGCCGAACCGGGCCGAACCCGGAGTCTGCCGCCAGGGTGTTCACCAGGCTGCGCTCGTCATCGTCGCTCGCGTCCAGGCTGGCGTGGTGCTTGGCGGTGCGCAGATGGTCCACCAGCCGGTTGTGCGCCAGGGTGAACAACCAGGTCCTGAATTTCGCCTTGACCTCATAACTGCCGGCATTGCGCGCCACGGCAAACCAGACGTCCTGCAGCAGGTCGTCGGCCACCGCATGGACCTTCACGCTGCGAAACACAAACCGCCATACCGCCAGCTCGTGCCGGCTGTAGAGCGTGTCGAACGCGCCCAGCTCACCCCCGGCATAGCGCAGCATCAGCGTCTCGTCGGTGTCGTCGGGTGATGGGAGGGGCGGCACCTGTGCATTATGCGGGGCCCTCATCCACCGGCGAAGTCTGAAAGACTTCGCCAGCGTCCATCACTTCGGGTCCGGCACATAGGACACGTTGTCCGACTGCGGAAACGCGCGGGGTACCGGTGGCCGCACCGGCTGCTCGCGGATCACGCCGCTGGCGACCAGGTTCTCGCGGCTGTCGTAGCGGATGCTGATGACTTCATTGGGCTGCTCCTGCAGCCGCGTGAAAGTGGTCTGCGTGACCACGGAGGTCTCGCGCTGGCCATGCGCCGTGCCCAGTTTGGGCGATGGTGCTGGCGCCGCCTTCGCCAGGCTGCCCGCCGACTGCGAGCGCGCGGACGACTCGGCTTCCGAGGCGGGGGCGGGAGCTGCGGCGGCGGGCGACGCCGGCTCCTCGCGCAGGCGCCCGAGGCTGTTGTCGCTGCTGCTGTCGCGGCGCTGGCCCAAGACCTCGGGTACCACGGGTCGCGCGGGCAAGGGCGGCTGCTCGCGAAACAGCGCCACGCCGATCACGCCCACGTTGGCCGGCCGGCCGGTGCGGCCGGCATAGGAGTTGCCTGCGCTGGAGAACTCGAAGGCGGCGATCTCGCTGCTGCTCTTGCGCCAGCCAGTGATCTGGTAACGCTCGTAGGGAGAGAACACATAACCGCGCTGGTCCCAGGCGGCGGTCTCGCCACTGAGCACATTCACGCCGTCCACCGAGGGCACGGCCAGCACCCGTTCGCCCACGCGGTTGTGCACCGTGACGGCGTAGCGCGCGCCAGGGCGGCCGGCCACCCAGTATTCGCCTTTGGCGTAATGCACCGGCAACGTGGCGCCGGTTTCGCGGTCGACGATGGTGATATCGGCCAGGCGGCCAATGGCCTGGGCCGGCAGGCTGGCCAGCGCCAGCAGTGCAGCCAGAGCGGGAAGAATGAATGAACCGGATTTCATGGCAGCTCCATCAAAGTGTTGGTGCTGAGTGAAACGAACGGCGGGGATGAACGGGGTTAAGCGCCACCCAAAAAAAATGAAAAATAGTGGGGCCAAGGCTTCCGGGCCAGGCGGCCCTCAGGAATCGGCCGGAAGGTCGAATGCATTTCAAACCCCCAAACGCAAAACCCCCCAGTCCTTTGGAGACTGAGGGGGTTTGGGGCTATAAGAGCCTGACGATGACCTACTTTCACACGGGAACCCGCACTATCATCGGCGCAAAGTCGTTTCACTGTCCTGTTCGGGATGGGAAGGAGTGGTACCAACTTGCTATGGTCATCAGGCATAACTTGGAGTCGACTTGCTCTTGGAGCAAGACAACGAATTCATAGAGTGGAATCAGATTTTATGTGTTTTGACTGCGTCAACTTGGCATAACAATCTTCGAAGCTTGCACACATCCATGAAGGAGCGTACACGGCTATCAAAGTTATAGGGTCAAGCCTCACGAGCAATTAGTATCAGTTAGCTTAACGCATTACTGCGCTTCCACACCTGACCTATCAACGTCCTGGTCTTGAACGACTCTTCAGGGGGCTCAAGGCCCCGGCAGATCTCATCTTGAAACGAGTTTCCCGCTTAGATGCTTTCAGCGGTTATCTCTTCCACACTTAGCTACTCGGCAATGCCACTGGCGTGACAACCGATACACCAGAGGTGTGTCCACTCCGGTCCTCTCGTACTAGGAGCAGGCTTCCTCAAATCTGCAGCGCCCACGGAAGATAGGGACCAAACTGTCTCACGACGTTTTAAACCCAGCTCACGTACCTCTTTAAATGGCGAACAGCCATACCCTTGGGACCGGCTACAGCCCCAGGATGAGATGAGCCGACATCGAGGTGCCAAACACCGCCGTCGATATGAACTCTTGGGCGGTATCAGCCTGTTATCCCCAGAGTACCTTTTATCCGTTGAGCGATGGCCCTTCCATACAGAACCACCGGATCACTATGTCCTGCTTTCGCATCTGCTCGACTTGTCAGTCTCGCAGTTAAGCACGCTTATGCCATTGCACTATCGTCACGATGTCCGACCGTAACTAGCGTACCTTCGAACTCCTCCGTTACGCTTTGGGAGGAGACCGCCCCAGTCAAACTGCCTACCATGCACTGTCCCCGATCCAGATAATGGACCTAGGTTAGAACCTCAAACACACCAGGGTGGTATTTCAACGTTGGCTCCATGACATCTAGCGACATCACTTCAAAGCCTCCCACCTATCCTACACAGATCTGTTCAAAGTCCAATACAAAGCTACAGTAAAGGTTCATGGGGTCTTTCCGTCTTTCCGCGGGGAGATTGCATCATCACAAACATTTCAACTTCGCTGAGTCTCAGGAGGAGACAGTGTGGCCATCGTTACGCCATTCGTGCAGGTCGGAACTTACCCGACAAGGAATTTCGCTACCTTAGGACCGTTATAGTTACGGCCGCCGTTTACTGGGACTTCAATCAAGAGCTTGCACCCCATCATTTAATCTTCCAGCACCGGGCAGGCGTCACACCCTATACGTCCACTTTCGTGTTTGCAGAGTGCTGTGTTTTTATTAAACAGTCGCAGCCACCGATTTTTTGCAACCCCGTTGGGCTCCCTCTGTTCGAGTTCACCTACTTGGGGCATACCTTCTCCCGAAGTTACGGTATCAATTTGCCGAGTTCCTTCTCCTGAGTTCTCTCAAGCGCCTTAGAATACTCATCTCGCGCACCAGTGTCGGTTTGCGGTACGGTCGTGTGTAGCTGAAGCTTAGTGGCTTTTCCTGGAAGCAGGGTATCACTCACTTCGTCTGCAAGCAGACTCGTTATCACCCCTCATCTAAGCCCGGCGGATTTGCCTACCAGGCACGACTACAGGCTTGAACCAACATATCCAACAGTTGGCTGAGCTAACCTTCTCCGTCCCCACATCGCACTACACATCGGTACAGGAATATTGACCTGTTTCCCATCAGCTACGCATCTCTGCCTCGCCTTAGGGGCCGACTCACTCTACGCCGATGAACGTTGCGTAGAAAACCTTGCGCTTACGGCGAGGGGGCTTTTCACCCCCTTTAACGCTACTCATGTCAGCATTCGCACTTCTGATACCTCCAGCATCCGTTACCAGACACCTTCACAGGCCTACAGAACGCTCTCCTACCACGTGCAATAAATTGCACATCCGCAGCTTCGGTAACTGGCTTAGCCCCGTTACATCTTCCGCGCAGGACGACTCGATCAGTGAG
>NZ_CAXURB020000001.1:1100000-2145000 GCF_964253575.1 Acidovorax sp. LjRoot118 | reverse complement strand
CATCCACGGCCAGGGCCACGTCGCCATGGCCGGTGACCAGCACCACGGGCAGGTCGGCGTACAGCGCGCGCAGGGTGCGCAGCAGGTCCATGCCGCTCATGCCCGGCATCTGGATGTCGGTGACGACCACGGCCGGCCGGTCCTGGCCGAAGGCGTCGAGCGCGCCCTGGGCATTGGCGAAGGCGCGCACCTCGATGTCGGCCAGCGACAGCGCCTGCGCGTAAGCGCGGCGCACCATGGCGTCGTCTTCGACGAGGTAGACGGTCGGCGGGTCTGCCGCGGAGGGGTTCATGGAAGGTCCTGTGTGGCGGGGTGGGCGGCCTTGCCTTGCGCGGCAACGCCCGCAGCCCGGGGCAGGCGGACGGTGAACTCGGCACCGCCCTCCGGCAGGTTGGACGCCGCCAGCGTGCCCCCCATGCCTTCGACGATGATGCGCGACACGGCCAGCCCCAGGCCCAGGCCCTCGCCCGCCTTGGTGGTGTAGAAGGGCTCGAACAGATGGGTCTGCACCTCGGGGTCCATGCCGCGGCCGGTATCGGCCACGCGCAGCAGCACGCGCCCATCGGCCTGCACCTCCACAGCAAAGCGCACCTCGCGCACGGCCTGGTGCTGCACGGCGTCGAGCCCGTTGCGCAGCAGGTTCACCAGCACCTGTTCCAGCCGCGTGGCATCGGCCAGCACGCACAGCGCCTCGTCGAAGTCAGCCACGGCGATCTGCGCATCCACCGCCTGGCAGCGCGGGGCCAGCAGCAGCAGGGCATGGTCCAGCGCCTCGCGCACGCTGCAGGGGCCGAGGGCCGGCGGCTCCTTGCGCACGAAGCTCTTGAGCTGGCGCACGATGCGGCCCATGCGCCCGGCCAACTGGCTGATGAGGCGCAGGTTCTCGGCCACCTCGTCCCCGCGCTGGCGCTGGTGCAGGGCGATGGCGTTGTCCGACAGGGTCTGCAGGGCGGCCAGGGGCTGGTTCAGTTCATGGCTCATGCCGGCGGCCATCTGACCCAGCACGGCGAGCTTGCCGGCCTGCACCGCCGTATCGCGGGTGCCGCGCACGATCTGCTCGGCCTGCTGCAGGTCGCGCACGCGGTCTTCCAGCGCGGCATTGGCGGCGGTGATCTCGCGCGTGCGCTGGGCGATCTGCACCTCCAGCATGCCGTGCGCCTCGCGCAGGCGCAGGGCACTGGCGGCTCGCTCGGCTCGGCCCAGCCGGTCGAGCCGGCGCAGCAGCGCCAGGCCCAGCACCAGCGTGGCGCACAGGCCGCCGGCCAGGCCGGCGACCAGGGCCTCCTGCCGGGCCGGGCGCTGGTCGACCAGCAGCAACATCTGCCAGCCCAGCGGGCCCACGCTGCGCGCCGCCACGCTGAAGTCGCGCTGCTGGCCCGCCTGCTGCAGGCGCAGGGTGTCACCATCGGCAGGGCGGAATCCATCAGCCTGCAAGGGCGTCAGCGGATGGTTGCCGTACTGCTGCACGCCCTGCAGGCGGCTGCGCACCTCGGCCGGCAGCGGGGCCAGCGTGCGGTAGCGCCAGGCGGGCTCGGTGCTGACGAAGACCACGCCCTCCCCGTCCGCCAACAGCACGGTGTCGCCGCCATCGGCGAGTGCCGCCTCGAAGGCGTCGAGCGAGATTTTGACCGCCACCACGCCGGGCGCTGGCGCCTCGGGCGGCAGGGCGGACGCCATGAAGTAACCCGCCTTGCCCGTGGTCACACCCACACCGAAGAAGCGCCCGGTGCGGCCCTGCATGGCGGCCTCGAAATAGGGGCGAAAGCGGTAGTTCTGGCCGACGAAGCTGCTCGGCAGGTTCCAGTTGCTGGCCGCGAGCGTCAGGCCCTCGGTGTTCATCACATAGGCCGTGTCCACGTCGGCCAGCGCCACGGCCGATGCCAGGTAGGCGTTGGCGGCCTGCAGGTTCTGCGCATCGGGGCGCTGCAGGGCCAGGTTGGTGCGGCTGTTGAGCGCCAACAGCGCGGGCAGCGCCTCGTTGCGCTGCAGCAGCGACTCCAGGCTTTGGGCCGCAAAGGCCAACCGCTGGCTGGCGGCGCGCTGCTGCCAGGCCAGTTGCGCACCGAGCGACCACCGGTAGGCCAGCGCGCCCACGAACACGCAGGCCAGCAGCGCCAGGCCGGAAGTCAACAGCGAACGGGTGGGTTTCAAACGGAGCGGCAACAGAAGGTCAACGGCACTGCCATTGCGCGGCAGCCTTGCCCGCATTGTGCGGCGCTCCCCACCCTCTGCAGGCAAGGCGATACCCGGTTGACAAGGGGCGCTGTCTGGAAATCCGCACAAACCGGGGGTTTTCGTGTGGAAATCCGCCGCTTTTTACGGACCAGCGCATGGATTTCCATGCCGGCCCCCCGTGGGCCAAACCCAATGGCGGCGCGGCCTGGCGGCCCGCCAGGTGCCACACGGCAGCGCCTGGCACACAAGCTGCAAAAAGCCCAGGGCGGGCATTGCGGCCAACGCAGCCCTGCCTTTTCGCACCACAACCCGTCCGGAGACAACACATGACATCGACACAACCTTCCTCCAAGCTCTGCAGCGCCGTGGCCATTGCCGCCGGCCTGCTCGTCGGCGCAGCCCCCGCGCTGGCACAGGACTACCCGAACAAGCCCGTGCGGCTGATCGTGCCTTTTGCCCCCGGCGGCACCACCGACATCGTGGCCCGCGTGGTCAGCCAGTCGCTGGGCACGGCCCTGGGCCAGCCCGTGGTGGTGGACAACAAGGCCGGTGCCGGTGGCGTGGTGGGCGCGACGGAAATCGCGCGCTCCCCTGCCGATGGCTACACCCTGGGCGTGGCGACTGTGTCCACCGTGGCATCGGCCCCGGCCATCAACCCGGCGGCCAAGTACAACCCGCTCACGGACTTCACCTCCATCGTCAACATGGCGGCCACACCCAATGTGCTGGCCGTGCACCCGAGCTTTGCGGGCAAGGACTTCAAGGGCTTCATGGCCGAGGTGAAGGCCCACCCCGGCAAGTATTCATTCGCCAGCTCGGGCACGGGCGGCATTGGCCACCTGCAGATGGAACTGTTCAAGTCACTGACCGGCCTGGACCTGGAGCACATCGGCTACAAGGGCGCAGGCCCGGCGCTGAACGACGCGGTATCGGGCCAGGTGCCGATGATCTTCGACAACCTGCCCTCCGCCCTGCCCTTCATCAAGGACAAGCGCCTGATCGCCATTGCCGTGGCAGCCCCGCAGCGCCTGGCCTCGCTGCCCGATGTGCCGACGTTCAAGGAAGTGGGCTTCGAGCCCGTGAACCGCATGGCCTTCTACGGCATCCACGGCCCCAAGGGCCTGCCACCGGCCGTGGTGGAGCGCATCTCGCAAGCCGTGCGCAAGACACTGGAAGACCCCGCCGTGAAAAAGCGCATCGAGGAGACGGGCTCGCTGGTGGTGGGCAACACCCCGCAGGAATTTGCAGCGCAGGCCAAGGCCGAGTTCGAGCTGTACAAGGGCGTGGTCGCCAAGCAGAAGCTGAAGCTGGAGTGATCGGACGGCCGGCAGGGTAGCCCATGGCCCTGCCTGTTCGCCAGCCGTTTGGGGGTGAACCCACCCACGCCGTCCAGGCGCAGGGTGGGTCTGTCATCTCAGTGGGGCGCGGTCGCCGGCACCCAGGCCACCAACGGCGCCAGCAGGCGCGGCTTCCAGGCCAGGGTGAAGGCAATGGTGAGCGCCGAGCCGGCCAGCACCATGAACCAGACCAGCGAGGCCATGGAGCCATGGTCCACCGACAGGCACACCGCCAGCGAGGCGGCCACCACCGCAGCCCCCAGCCAGCGCAGCAGCACCACGGAGCCACGCGCAGGCGGCACCGGGCCTCGCACTTGCTCCCAATGCACGTCCATCGACAGGGCCAGCCAGGCCAGACCGGTCAGGTTGGCCACGAGGGCCACGGCATAGAGCAGCGAGTCAGGCATTGGCCACCTCTGGCGAGCGAGCCGCCTTGGCCTGTACGGATGCGCCCAGCGCGCGGCGCCTGAGCCTACGGGCCGCGACCACGGCCAGTGCTGCGGCGGCCAGCAGCGCCAGGTCCACCCCGGCCACGGGCCAGTAGCCGTTGCCGATGGTGCGCAGCAGGTGGTCGCCCGTGGTCACCCAGTTGAGCAGCACGGCCGCCACCGCCAGTGCGGCTGCGGCCCAGCATTGCTCGGCCCAGGCCGGCGACATGCGCCCCTCGCCCATGGGTGCGGTGCGCCAGATGGCGTGCGCGCAGGCCAGCACCCAGGCACCCCAGAAGAGGTACTGCTCCATAGTGCCGCGCGCCGGCAGGTCGGTGGGCAGCAGGCGGTTGCCGATCAGCATGGAGAAAGTGGCGATGAGCATGCCGGTCACGGTGGTCACCGCGAAGGCGTCCACCCAGCGCGCGCCGCTCACGGCCTGTTTCGCGTGCTGGCGCTTGCGCTTTTCCACAAAGAAGAGGAAGCCCGTGGCAATGCACACGCAGCCCGACAGGCCGCCCAGCACATACAGCCAGCGCAGCAGCCAATGGCGAAAGTGCTGCAGGTGCAGGCCGGTGAGGAAGTTGTTGATGCCGGCCACCACCGTCACAGGAGGGTCTTCGCGGATCAACTCGCCGGTCGATCCCTTGAAATGGATGCCCTCGCCCGTGAGCGTCACCCGGTCGGTGCCGGCGCGGTAGACGCTGACATAGGCATTGGCATCGCCCACATGCTGCACAGAGAGAAAGCCCACGTCGCCGGCCATGCCCTTGGCGGCCCAGCGGCGCTGGGCCTCGGCCACCATGGCGTCCACCGATGCCAGCGTGGCCGGCACGCCGGCCTTCTCGTGCGGCAGGCCGGTTTCCTTTGCCTCGTGCTTTTCGTGCAGTTCGTGCAGGGGCTCGAGCTGGGTGTGCGTGACCGGGAAGTAGATACCCCCGAAGATCACCAACCCCGACAGCGCGAAGATGAAGTGAAACGGCAACGCCACCACACCCGTGAGGTTGTGCAGATCGAGCGCGCTGCGCTGGGTGTGCTTTTTCGGGCGGAAGGTGAACAGCTCGCGGAAGATCTTGCGGTGCATGACCACACCGCTGACCAGCGCCACCATCATCACAAGGGCGGCAAAGCCCACGATCCAGTAGCCCAGATTCTTCCACTCCAGGTGCAGGCTGTAGTGCAGCGGGTAGAAGAACTGGCTGCCGATCTTGAGGTGGTCATCGGACAGCGCCGCGCCCGTGCGCGGGTCGATGGTGCGCGTGCCGAAGACGCTGTCGTCCTTGTTCTTGGCATGGGGCAGCTCATGGCCCGAGAACAGGCCCAGCACTGGGTCGCGGTGGGTGGTGTAGGCGCCCCAGCGCTGCACCGGGAAGGTCTCGGCCATGGGGCCGTTGACGCGGCTGCGCGCCTGCTCGATGGCCTCGGGCGTGGGCTTCATGTCCTTGAAGACCGGCAGCAGGATCCTGTCGAACGAGGGCATGGGCTGCGGCTCGAAACGCGACTGGGGAATCGCCCAGCGGTCGATCTCGCGGTCGAACACCGAGAGCGAGCCGAAGAAGAACACCACCATGAGCACGAAGCCCAGCACCAGGCCGAACCAGGTGTGCAGCCAGGCCATGGTCAGCCGGAAATTTGGGAACATCGAACAATCTCCTGGTGCGCGATCCCTCTCTTCGGGGCCGCACCGCAAAAAAGGATCAGAGCAGGGCCTTCTGGACCAGGGACCCAGCCCCTGCCATCAGGGCGCCACCACCGGCCAGCACCAGCCAGACACGCACCAGGCTGGCAGCGCAAAAGGCCCAGAGAAAAGCCACCAGCAGCACCATGAATCCCAGGATGTAGCCCAGTGCCTCGGCATCGTGGAACGGCATCCCCGCCGCGAACAGCAGGCCGATGCCGAGGGCAATGAAGCCCCAGGTGAACGCATAGCTGCCCACCGTGCCTGCGGCAATGCGCGAGACGATGTGCAGGCGGGAAGCGGTGATGGTGGCCATTGGCTCAAGGGAATTGATAATGCGATTGATTCGCGATTATGCAATATTCCTGCGGGTAACCCCTGGGGCCGTGGGGAGTAGCACGCACCGACACCAGACCCATTCAGGATCGGCGTTGGCAACAAAAGGGACGCGCAGGAGACACCATCGTGCAGATTGCAAAATGCCGTTCTTCGACCCGCTGTTCAAGCGTTTTCAGCTATCAATAAAAGAGCAATCGATAAACAACTTGTCACATATGTCTTTGCACCGCTGCACAATGGCCGCAAAGTGCTCCTTTGCACGCATTGACCCCAATGGCAGCCCTGCCCATGCAAAGCATTTCTTCCCTGAACGTTGTCGATCTCTTGCTCGACGCGGTGTGTATCGTCGATGCGGATAGCCGCATCGTTTTCGTGAGCCCGGCGTTCGAGCGCATCTTTGGCTACCGCCCCGAGGAAGCCGTGGGCCTGCGCATGCTGGACCTGGTGCACCCCGAAGACCGGGGCACCACTGCGGACCAGGCCCGGTCCATCATGCAAGGGCAACTGCAGCTGCACTTCGAGAACCGCTACGTGCGCAAGGATGGCCGCATCGCACACATCCGCTGGACGGCGCGCTGGATCGAGGAGCGGCAGGTGCGCCTGGCCGTGGCCCACGACATCACCGAGCGCAAGAACATCGAGGTGATGCACGCGGCCATCTATGCCATCTCGGAGGCAGCCCACACCGCCAAGGACCTGATCGCGCTCTTCGAACACATCCACCAGGTCATCGGGCAGCTGCTGGCGGCCGTGAACTTCTCGGTGGTGCTGTACGACGCAGGCCAGAACGTGCTGAGCTATCCCTACCACGTCAACGAGCGCCACCCCGCCCCCGGCACCCTGGCGCTGGCGGACGATGCCCTGTGTGCCGAGGTCATCCGCAGCGGACAGTCGCTGCTGCTCACGCCCGGCACCCGCGCCGCCCTGCCAGCCCACCTGCTACCGGCCGACAATGACAGCGCGCCCCTGTACTGGCTGGGCGCACCGCTGCACACGCACAACGGCGCCATCGGTGCCCTGGTGCTGCAGGGCTATACCGAGCACGCAGCCTACACCGAGAAGGACAAGGAGCTGCTGCAGTTCGTCTCCACCCAGGTCGCGGCGGCCATCGAACGCAAGCAGATGCACGAACGCCTGGCGCACATGGCGCAGTACGACCAGCTCACGCACCTGCCCAACCGCCAGCTGTTTCTGGACCGGCTCAAGACCGCCCTGGCCCGCGCACGGCGCGACCAGAGCCTGCTGTCGCTGATGTTCATCGACCTGGACCGTTTCAAGGAAGTGAACGACACCCTGGGCCACGCCATGGGTGACCTGCTGCTGCAGCGCGTGGCCCAGCGCCTGCTCGAATGCGTGCGCGGCTCGGACACCGTGGCGCGCATCGGCGGCGACGAGTTCGTGGTGCTGCTTGAAGGCGGCCATGCGCGCGAGCATGCCCATGCCATGGCCGAGAAGATCCTGGCCGCCTTCGGCCCCCCTTTCGACCTGGAAGGCCGCCCTGTGCACACGCAGCCCAGCATCGGCGTGGCCATCTACCCCGACCATGGCCGCGAGGAGCACCACCTGCTGGTGCATGCAGACGAAGCCATGTATGTCTCCAAGAAGAACGGTGGCAACCAGGTGCATACGGCCCCGCCTCCGCAGTCGCCCCCTCTCCCAGCCGTAGCCGTAGCCAGGCAGCAAGCCTGAGGCCAGAATGGGGGCTATGCAGCCCCAGCTCCGACCACCTGCCCATGAGGGCGCGCCCCAGCCGCCTCGCCACGGGCTGCTATTGCGTGGGCTGATCACCCTGGCCTGGGTGCTGCCCGCAGGGCCGGTGCTCACGCTGCTGCTGTTTCCCTGGTGGTCGTGGGTGGAGGCGGCGACCGGCTGGGAATCCCTGGGCCACTCGGGCCCCGCAGGCTGGTGCTATGCGGCGGTGTGGTGCACGCTGCTGGCCCTGGCCCTGCTGGGGCCCAGGGTGGCCCGCCGGTTCCGGCGCGACTGACGCATTTAACTGCCCCATGAACACCTCTGCAGCATCAAGCACAGACGACGCACCAATCGAGGTGCTGGAATACGACCCCGCCTGGCCAGTCCTGTTCGACGCCGAGCGCCGCCTGCTCCAAGAGGCGCTGGTGCCCTGGCTGGCCGGGCCGGTGGAACACATTGGCAGCACCGCCGTGCCCGGTCTGCCTGCCAAGCCCATCATCGACATCATGGCGCCCGTGCACTCGCTGGCAGGGTCGACCGCAGCGATCGCCGCGGCCAGCGCGCTCAACTACCTGTACTACCCCTACAAGCCGGAGCAGCTGCACTGGTTCTGCAAGCCCTGCCCCGCGCACCGCACCCACCACCTGCACTTGGTGCCGCTGGGCAGCACCCTGTGGCAGCAGCGCCTGGCGTTTCGCGATGCGCTGCGAGTCAGCACCGATCTGGCCGCACGCTATGCCGCGCTCAAGCGCCGCCTGGCGGTGGCGTACCGGCATGACCGCGAGGGCTACACCGAGGCCAAGGGGCCGTTCATCGCACAGGTACTGGCGAAGGTGTAATCCCCTTGGCATGCACGGCCTCCGGGCAGGCCGGCGCCCGTGCCCGCACAATCGGGCCACTACAACCATTACCAGGGCCCCACGCCCTGCCCGCCCGCCATGCTCTACGCCGCGCTCAAGTTCGTCCACGTCCTGTCCCTCATCGTCTGGATCGGCGGCATGGTCTTCGCCCACTTCTTCCTGCGCCCGGCCACGCTGTCGTTGGAGCCACCGCAGCGCGTGAAGCTGATGCACGACGTGCTGCAGCGCTTCTTCTCCGCCGTGTCGGTGGCCGTGGTGCTGGTGCTGGGTTCGGGCCTGTGGATGATCGGCAACGTCGCACGCATGGCGGCGCAGACGGGCGGGCGCTTTGCCATGCCGCTGTCGTGGACCATCATGGCCACCATCGGACTGGTGATGATGGCGGTCTATGGCCACATCCGCTTTGCGCTGTTCAAGCGGCTCAAGATCGCCGTGGCGGCTGCGGACTGGCCAGCGGGCGGCAAGGCGCTGGCGTCCATCCGCACCCTGGTGGGCGTGAACCTGGCCCTGGGCGTGGCAACCGTGGCAGTCGTGTTCCTGCTCTGATGCGGATCTGCCCCTCAGGGCGTCAGCAGGTGCAGCGAGTGCGCCGCCTGCAGCACCAGCAGCGCTGACAGCAAGGCGGGCGGCATCACCACCAGCCCGAGCCTGAGGAACTGCCAGGCCCCCACGTGCAGGCCCTCGCGCCGCAGCGCGGCCAGCCACAGGATGGTGGCCAGCGAGCCCGTGACCGAGAGATTCGGCCCCAGGTCGATGCCGATCAGTGCGGCCGCGCGCACGGTGCTTGATGCGGATGCGGCGTCGAGCGAGGCCCCGGCCAGCAAGCCCGCAGGCAGGTTGTTGACCAGGTTGGTCGCCACCCCCATCAGGGCGCCGAGCAGCGTGCCCGCGCCCTGCGGCCAGGCTGTGGCGGCGTTGCGCAGTGCGCCCGCCATGAGGCCCACCACGCCCGTCAACTCCAGCGCCTGTACGAAGATGAACAGCCCCGCCACCAGGGGCAGCACATCCCACGAGACGGAGCGCAGCGCCTGCCAGGGCGCGCGCCCGCATACAAAGGCCAGCAGCGCCAGCGTGCCCAGGGCAGCACCCAGCGTGGGCCAGCCCAGTGGGATGCGCAGCCAGGCGCAGGCCACCAGCACCACCACCGAGACCGCCAAGCCCCCTGCAGCCACCCGACCGCCCAGGCCCAGGGGGTGCTCGGGCACGGTGGTGGCAATGTTTTCGGGGATGCTGCTGCGCAGCACCCAGCGCAGCGCCGCATAGGTCACACCGATGGACGCCAGCGAAGGCAGCGCGAACAGCGCCAGCCAGTGCGCCAGCGAGGGCATGCCGCTGCCCCAGACCACCAGGTTGGCCGGGTTGGAGATGGGCAGCACGAAGCTCGCCGCATTGGCGATGAAGGCACAGATGAACAGGTAGGGCAAGGGCGAGGCGCCTACCGCCCGCGCAACGGCAAAAACGGCCGGGGTCAGCACCACGGCGGTGGCGTCGTTGGACAGGAACACCGTGACCAGCGTGCCCACCGCATACACCCACACGAAGAGGCGCCGGCCCGAGCCCCTGGCCTGGCGCGCCGCCAGGGTGGCCAGCCAGTCGAACACGCCCTCGCGCCGGGCGAGTTCGGACAGCAGCATCATGCCGGCCAGGAACAGGTAGACGTCGTGCCCGCGCAGCACGCCCGCCCAGGCCTGCGCAGGGGTGAGCAGGCCAAAGGCCAGCAGCAGCGCTGCGCCGGCCACGGCCCATACCGCCTCGGGCAGGCGCCAGGGCCGCACGATGACTGCCGCGGTGGCCACGCCGATGATGGCCCAGGTCCAGGGCGCGAGCGCCGTCATGCGGCCAGGCCCCCCAGGGGCTCGGGAAGATCGATAGACGCAAAGTACGCGGGACGGGTGTGCATGGGGGCGGATTCTATGCAGTGCCCGCCCATCGCGCCTCGCCCCAATGCCCCTGCCGGTGCGCCGGGTCACAAGGGCACTTACCATGTGGTCAAAAGAACGTGCCTGCGGCACGCGCCAAGGAGCCCTCCCATTGTTCGGATTTTTTGAGAAACGCGTAGCCCCCTACCCTGTCGAGGAACCCCACCTGCCACCCAAGGACTTCATGGCCTTCGTGTGGGACGGCACGCGCGGCCTGCGCGGCCACGTGGTGGCCATGGCGGCCCTGTCGGCAGCGATTGCGGTCTACGAAGCGCTGCTGTTCGCCGTGCTCGGCCATGTGGTGGACTGGCTCTCCAGCGTATCGCCCGCGGCCCTGTGGGCCGAGCGCCGCACGGAGCTGATCGGCATCACCGTGCTGCTGCTCGGTTCGGTGGCCCTGGTGGCGCTGCAGACCAGTGTGAAGCACCAGGTGCTGGCCATCAACTTCCCGCTGCGCCTGCGCTGGAATTTTCACCGGCTGATGCTGGGCCAGAGCATGGCCTTCTATGCCGACGAGTTCGCGGGCCGCATCACCACCAAGATCATGCAGACCGCGCTGGCGGTGCGCGACATGATCTTCACCACCACCGACGTGGTGATCGGCATGGGTGTGTACCTGGTGACCATCCTGGCGCTGCTGGCGGGGTTCGACGTGCGCCTGCTGGCGCCCTTCGTACTCTGGATGGTGGCCTACGGCCTGGCCTGCTGGTACTTCGTGCCGCGCCTGGGCAAGGTGGGCAAGGCGCAGGCCGATGCGCGCTCGGCCATGACGGGGCGCATCACCGACGCCTACACCAACATCGCCACGGTGAAGCTGTTCTCGCACACGCGGCGCGAATCGGAGTTCGCGCGCGCCGCGATGGACGCTTTCAAGCTCACCGGCTATGCCCAGATGCGCCTGGTGAGCCAGTTCGAGATCGTCAACCACATCCTGGTGGTGGGCATGATCCTGGGCGCCTGCGGCACGGCCCTGTGGCTGTGGTCGCTGGGCCAGGTGGGCGCCGGCGCCGTGGCCGCCGTGACGGCGATGACCTTGCGCGTATCGGGCCACGCCCACTGGGTGATGTGGGAGATGACCACGCTGTTCGAGAGCGTGGGCACCATCCAGGACGGCATCAACACCCTGACGCGCCCGCGTGCCGTGGTGGACGCGCCCGATGCCAAGCCGCTGCAGGTGACGCAGGGCGAAGTGAAGTTCGAGGATGCGACCTTTGCCTATGGCAACAATGGCCGCCCAGTGATCGACCAACTGAACCTGACCATCCGCCCCGGCGAGAAGATCGGGCTGATCGGCCGCTCCGGCGCCGGCAAGTCCACCTTGGTGAACCTGCTGCTGCGTTTTCACGACGTGCGCTCGGGCCGGGTGCTGATCGACGGGCAGGACATCGCCCACGTGACGCAGGACAGCCTGCGCCGCTCCATCGGCATGGTCACGCAGGACACCTCACTGCTGCACCGCTCCATGCGCGACAACATCCTCTACGGCCGCCCCGATGCGAACGAGGAGGACCTGCAGGCCGCTGCCCAGCGCGCCGAGGCCTCTGAATTCATCGCCACGCTGAGCGACCTGCAGGGCCGCACCGGCTACGAGGCGCATGTGGGTGAACGCGGCGTGAAGCTCTCGGGCGGGCAGCGCCAGCGCGTGGCGATTGCGCGCGTGATGCTCAAGGACGCGCCCATCCTGCTGCTCGACGAGGCCACCAGCGCGCTGGACTCTGAGGTGGAGGCGGCGATCCAGCAGAGCCTGGACGGGCTGATGCAGGGCAAGACCGTGATCGCCATTGCCCACCGCCTGTCCACCATCGCGGCCATGGACCGGCTGATCGTGCTGGATGCCGGGCGCATCATCGAAGAGGGCACGCATGCGCAACTGCTGGCGCAGGGCGGCGTGTATGCGCGGCTGTGGGGCCACCAGAGCGGTGGCTTCCTCGGCGAGACCGACGATGAAGAATCCAGCGCACTGATGCCTGGGTGACAGGCGCGGGCATGCGTGTCGCGCAGGCGGCTGCTCACAGCCAAGGTGCCCCCTAACGTGCACGGCACGGCGGCCACTCCGGCAGCCCATTCTTTGTGGAGATCCCTGCATGATCAAGATTGCGGCCCTGTACCGCTGGCACGAAGGCGCCCGCTTCGACCAAGACTACTACCACGGCGAACACATGCGCATTGCGCGCGAGGCGCTCGGCCCGCTGGGCCTGGTGCGGCTGGAAAGCGACCGCGTGATGTACCCCGGCCCGCCACGCCCTGGCCAAGTGGTGGCGCTGACCAATGCCTTCTTCGAGACGGTGGAGCAGGCCCAGGCGGCGGCACAGAAGACCGCACCGGTGCTCACGGCCGATGTGCCCAACTACACCAACATCAAGCCCGAGTCGTACATGGCGCTGATGAAGGCGCACCCCTTGGGCGCCTGAGCCTACATGCCGCGCCGTTCCTTGGCGCGGTAGACCTCGATGGTGCCCACCGCCGCAGCCTGGTTGCCCCAGCTGTTGCGCACGAAGGTGGCGACAGCGGCCACGTCCTCATCCGTCAGCACATGGCGAAACGGCGGCATGCCGTGCGGGCGCGGGTTGCCGGCCGTGGCCGGCAAGTAGCCGCCCTGCAGCACCACGCGCACCAGGTTGGTGGTGTCGGCCAGCACCACGGCGCGGTTGCCGGCCAGCGCGGGGAAGGCGCCGGGCCCGCCCTGCCCCTGGCCCTGGTCGCCATGGCACTGGGCGCACTGCTGCTCGTAGACCTTGGCGCCGCGCGCCATGGCCGATGCGCCGGGTGGCGCAGCGGGTGGTGGCGACACGGTGTGCTGCGGCAGGTCCTGCAGATACACCGCCATGGCGCGCGCATCGGCATCGGTCAGGTACTGGGTGCTGCGGAACACCACCTCGGCCATGGGGCCCATCACCGAGCCGTGGGGTGCCACGCCGGTCTTGAGCAGGGCCACCACGTCCTGTACCGGCCACTCCTTCACGCCGGCTTCGGCTGCGGCATTGAGCGCGGGGGCATACCAGTTCTGCACCGGGATCAGTCCGCCGTTGAAGGCCATGGCGTCGCTGGTAGCGCCCAAGGCGTTGCGCGGCGTGTGGCAGGCCGTGCAGTGGCCCAGGCCATTGACCAGGTAGGCGCCGCGGTTGTACTCGGCCGTCTGCATGGGGGCGACCACTGCCGTGCCCGGTGCGAAGAACAACGCCCGCCAGACGGCCAGCGCCGCCTTCGTGCTGTACGGAAAGCCCAGCGCATGCGGCCGGTTGGCCTGGTCCACGGCGGGCCTGCTCTGCAGGTAGGCGTAGATGGCGTCCGAATCCTCGCGCGTGACCTGGGTGTAGTTGGGGTACGGGAACGCCGGGTACAGCAGCCGCCCATCGCGCGAGCGGCCATGGTGCATGGCGCGCCAGAACTCGGCAGACGACCACTGGCCGATGCCGCTGGCCTTGTCGGGCGTGAGGTTGGAGCTGTGCACCACGCCAAAGGGTGTCTCGATACCGCGCCCGCCCGCGAACGCCGCCCCGCCCTGCATGGTGTGGCAGGCCATGCAGTTGCCCACGCGCGCCAGGTATTCGCCGCGCGCCACCTGTTCGGGGGTAGAGGCAAAGGCTTCGGGGGTGGATGGCAACGGTTCTTCGCCGCGCAGGTTCAGGGTGATCACGGTGGCTGCGGCAATGCCCAGCGCAGCCAGGGTGAAGGAGATGGAACGGAGGATGGTGCGTGTTCTCATGGCATCCCCCTCAGCGTGCGGCCACGGGCACGCCGTCCACCCCGCCGCAGCGCGCAGGCATGGGCTGGCCCAGGCGGGCCGCTGGCTTGCCACCGCCGGGCACGGGCTGGGCGGCCAGCCAGGCAGATACGGCGCTCACGTCCTCGGACGTGAGCTGGCGCGCGATATCGGCCATGCAGTCGGGCGCATGGGCGCGGCGCTGGCCGGTCTTCCAGGCGCCGAGCTGGCTGTTGAGGTAGTCGCGCGGCAGGCCCAGCAGGCCGGGGATGAAGGGGTTCACCCCCGTCATGGCCTGGCCGTGGCACTGCACGCAGGCCGGAATGCCGCGCGCCGCATCGCCTTGCAGCACCAGCAGGCGGCCTTTTTCCAGCACAGCGGGTGGTGCCTGGGGTGCGGGCGGTGGGGCATAGGGCACGTCGAGCGCAGCGAAGTGGGCTGCCATCTCGCGCAGGTAGTCATCGGTCAGGTGCTCGATCAGGCTGGTCATCTGCGGGTAGCTGCGCCGCCCCTCGCGGAAGTTGAGAAGCTGGTTGGCTAGGTAACCGGCCGGCTTGCCCGCGATGCGCGGGAAGTAGCCCTCTGGCGTGGCGCGGCCCTCCTTGCCATGGCAGGTGACGCAGGCCAGTACGCGCGACGCCATGCCGCTGGACACGGTGGTGGCCGCCACAGGCGCGGGCGGGGTGGCAGGTTGCGCAGCCGCCAGGCCGCAGCCCAGGGTGGCAGCCATCCACAGCGGGACAACGGGGCGCAGCACACTGCGCAAACGATCAATCATGGGGCGAAGTTTGTTTTGAAGGTACACGGTAGGCCAGTACACGCAAGCGACTCTACGCCCCCTTTAAAAAACAGTACAGATTCAGTTTCTGGTTAAAAATACAGATCAGTTTGTACTAGAACAATACTTCCCTTGAAACGCTACGAACGCCACGCCGATGCCATCGCCCAGCTCATCCACAGCGGTGCGCTGCGCCCGGGCGACCGCGTGCCTTCGGTGCGCGAGGCCAGCCGCACCCGGGGCATCAGCCCCTCCACGGTGTTCGAGGCCTACTACCTGCTGGAGGCGCAAGGCCTGATCCATGCGCGCCCGCGCTCGGGCTACTACGTCAGCACGCACCTGCCTGCCACCGCCGGACAGCAGCCCCCGGCCGAGCCCCTGCCCTCGCAGCCAGCGGCCGGGTCCACTGGCGTAGCCATCAGCGATCTGGTGTTCGAGGTGCTGGGCTCGGCACGCGACCGCGACCTGGTGCCGTTGGGCTCGGCCTTTCCGGGGCTGGAGCTGTTCCCCTTCGAGCGGCTGGCGCGCTGCCTTTCGGGCGGCATGCGCAAGCTTGACCCCTGGAGCATCGTGCAGAGCCTGCCGCCCGGCGACGAGCGCCTGCGCCAGCAGATCGCGCTGCGCTATGGCCTGCACGGCACGGCGGTGGACATGGGCGAGATCATCATCACCAACGGCGCCATGGAGGCGCTCAACCTGTGCCTGGAGGCCGTGACCCGGCCGGGCGACATCGTGGTGGTCGAGTCGCCCACCTTCTACGCCGCACTGCAGGCGCTGGAGCGGCTGAACCTGAAAGCCGTGGAGGTGGCGACCCACCCGCGCGAGGGCATCGACCTGGCTGCGCTGGCCGAGGCCCTGGCGCGCCACCCGGTCAAGGCCTGCTGGCTGATGCCGAGCTTTCAGAACCCGCTGGGCAGCCTGATGCCCGAAGAGAAGAAGCGCGCCCTGGTGGCCCTGCTCGCCCGCCACCAGGTGCCGCTGATCGAAGACGACGTGTATGGCGAGCTGCACTTTGCCCCCGAGCGCCCGCCCCCGGCCAAGGCCTTCGACACCGAGGGGCTGGTGATGCACTGCAGCTCGTTCAGCAAGTGCCTGGCCCCCGGCTACCGCGTGGGCTGGGTGGCGGCGGGCCGCTTTGCCACCGCCGTGCAGCGCCTCAAACTCATGACCACGCTGGCAGCGGCCGTGCCATCGCAGCAGGCGCTGTCCGAGTACTTGGCCCAGGGCGGCTACGACCGGCACCTGCGCCAGCTGCGGCGCAGCCTGGCCCGCCAGCAGGAGCGCGCGCTGGCCTGCATCGGGCGGCATTTTCCGGCCGGCACGCGGGTGTCACGGCCTGAGGGTGGCTACTTTTTGTGGGTGGAGCTGCCAGCGTCGGTCAACGCCCTTACCCTGCACCGCCAGGCCCTGGCCCTGGGCATCAGCCTGGCGCCGGGGCAGATCTTCTCAGCCGACCAGCGCTTTGCCCACTGCGTGCGCATCAACTACGGCCACCCGGCGCAGGAGCGCTTTGAGGAGGCACTGGCCACCGTGGGGCGGCTGGCGCGGGAGTTGGCGCTGGGCTGAAACCGGTGCCCGGCACGCGGGGGAGCGCAACATCCTGGTGCAATACCACGCCCTCGCCTCCCATCCTGGGGAAACCTGCCGGGCCAGTCCTTGCATTTTGCTGACAAATCACGGCACAGCGTTGGATACACCCAACTTCGGGTTCGCCCCTCTTCCGGCATGGCTATTGCACGGCATACTGACCGCCGCCCGGCTTGCTGGCCCCACCAGGGCCGGCCGAGCAATCAACACCGCCCACCATGCCACCACCCCAGCGTGTCCCGATCCTGACCGTGGAAGACGAAGACGACTGGGTCGTCTCGTTTGCGTTCGGCCCCCAGGGGGCAGACCGCCTGACGCTCAAGCGCACACCCCGGCTGGAGTTCATGCTGCGCCCCGAACAGCGCGGCGTGTTCGTGGGCGCAGGCATGGGCACCCGCCCTGCCCCGCTGGTCGCCGTGCAATGGGGCAGCAAGAGTGTGGACGTGGTTTCCACCGAGCGCCGCTACAGCCTCGACATCAGCAAGGTGGACGGCAACCTGCTGGCCGCTGCGCTGCAGGTGCTTGGGAAGATGAACTTTGACCAGAGGTTTCAGCTGGCGGGGGTGTGAGACAACTCTCCAGGCTGGTCAGCGCGTCATCTTGAAAAATGCATTTACCACGGCCACCTGGGATTCATCCAACGTAGTGACGGTTGTGGTCCCAAAGGCCATACGGTCGTCGATGGGCCAGATCTCACCGGGGTTGTTGGCAACCACATTGGCGGCAAAAGTGCTTTCACGAAAACTGCCGAACCGCGCATCGCTGCGGCCATCGATCTGCTGGTCTAGCGCACCAGCCAGTGAATAGGTGACGTTCCGGATCACCATCACATTGCGTGGCAGCGCCACATATGTGCCGACCGCAGCGGCCGGCTCCGACCATTGCACGCTCTGGAAGCACACCTGCACCTCCTGCGGGTTGCCATTGCTGTCTAGGTAGACATAGCGGTCCTGCTGGCCCTCGGTACGCCCGGTGGGTATGCGGACGCCTGCCGCCAGGAAGGCGTTCATCATGGCGGCCCCGCACAATGATTGCTGGGCAGGCACCAAGGCACCGTTGACTTGCCCCGTAGGTGTCAGCGCGTTGTCGCCGGGCGGGCGCCCCACGCCGTTGAAATACGCCTCGTAGGCCAGTTGCCAGCCCTGGATGAAGTCCGTGGACAGGCGTTGGTTGGCCGCAGAGCGCTGCAGATCGCGCCCCACGGCCACGGCGCCGATCAACAGGCCTATGACGACCAGAACGACGCTCAGCTCCAAAAGCGAGAAACCACGCTGGCGGCGCACACGGGTGCGGCAACTGGATGCAGTGTGAAGTGAGGTCATGGTAGGTGACTCGGTAAGCGTGAAATCAATGGCCAATCGCATCGGCTGTCAGTGTGTTGTTGTTGATCGAGATCGACAGGTCCGTCATGGCCGTCGTCCGTTCGGCAAAGTCTTTGTGCACTTCCTTGGCCTCGGCCAATGACGCAATCGCGTCAACCTGAGCGAATGCCGCCAGTCCCACGCTGATCCCCGCTGCCACAATGCCCCCGGCAGCCAATCCGATCTGGACCGACCGGACACCGGCGCTGTAGGTGGTGTCGCCAACGGCGGACACCATTTCCTTGGCGGCATCGAGCACGCCTGCGGCAGCACCTGCAATGCCTGCGGCAGCGGCTGCGACGTCGGCTTCTGCCAGCTTGACGGAGATGAACAACTGGTCACGGTAGTCGTACAACGAGCGTTCAATCACAAAAGCACCCATGGCCGCGTTGAAGTGGGCGTGGGAGATTGCGGACAACGCGGCACCGCAATGCAATTCGGCAAACAACTCCGCGTGGCTGGCAGCCATCACGATGTCGTCGTAGGTGTTGGTGACGCGCGTTGCGGGTGCCTCAAAGGTAGGCGCAGCACTGGTGGCGGTGGCATTCGCTCCATCGAACGATTGCCCATCGCCGTTGGCGTCCAACATGCCAGGCGCTGCGATCACGAACGCCACCGAACGCCTCACGCCACCCAGCGTGGTGGCGAGGCCTCCGGCAGGCGCAGGGA
The DNA here is from genome assembly GCF_964253575.1 of Acidovorax sp. LjRoot118. Classification (NCBI taxonomy): domain Bacteria; kingdom Pseudomonadati; phylum Pseudomonadota; class Betaproteobacteria; order Burkholderiales; family Comamonadaceae; genus Acidovorax; species Acidovorax sp. LjRoot118. Next base: position 2,126,474 of record NZ_CAXURB020000001.1, on the reverse strand, counting down.
TGACGACACTCCCCAGGTTCAGCGCAAGGCAGGCGTCGACCAGCGTGGTCGACTTGCCTGCCAGCGGGCACGGCGGACCGTTGGCGGCATCGCACAAGGGATTGAAGATGGGAGCCGCAGGCGGCGCGGATTGGGTCGCGGGCTGGGTCGCCCCCAGCAGGACCGCCGTGGACTGGGGAATGGGCGGCGCGGTGGCGTTGGGACCATCCGCATTTTGAGGCCGGGGCTTTGGCGTGCGAATGCGCAACGGGTTCATTCGGTCACGGGCAACAGCCAGGTCCTGGTCCAGTTGCGCGGTTGCCGCATTGGGCCGGCGGTAGACGCCATAACGCAACGCCTTCGCCTCCAGGCTGGGAATCCCCAGCGCTCGCCACGGCAGGAAACCCACCTGGCGCAACCCCGCGCCGTCGGAGCAGGCCTCCACGCCATTGGCGTCCGCCGCAGGGCAAGGCAGGCGGTAATTGGCATGCAGAAAGCCCACAAGGGCATCGCGCGCCTGCTGCTGCGCCGTTATCTGCACCGACGTGACGCGCTGGCGCTCAGCCAGCTGCCAAAGGATCACCGCAGCGGGCAGGATGATCCCCAGGGCCAGAAGCACCACCGACAGTTCGACGAGAGTAAAGCCCCTCACTTTGCGCTTCATGGATTGAGCCCTTTCTCGTCCAGATTGATGGCATCGGTGAGGGCATTCGTGAACGACTCGTAGACCTGGATGGCGTAGGTGTCCGCGGCGAGGCGCTTTTGCCGCGAGACCTCCAGCGCTGCCTTCGCTTCGTCAAGCGCTTGGGCCGCAAGCACGGTTTCAGCAATCGATGCGCCCAGGTTCACGGCGGCAATCGCAACGGTAAAGGCGGTCACCCCCTCGGTGTTCGCGGCAGACGCAATGCTCAGCACCCCCCCGGCCGTCGCAAGTGCCAAGCCCATCGCGGCAACCGCCACACCCGTCTCTGCGCTTTGGACGGCAGACTCTGATGCTGTGATGTCGAACAATCGCAGGGACCAATACTCCTGCATCACCCGTGCAGTGTCGTAAGCGGCATAGGCCCCCTGCGCCGCCGCCTGCATTTCGCTCAGACGGGCCGCGCATCCAATGCGTGCGCTCAGGTCTGATGGACCGACCGCCAGGCTCAGATCGTCGAAATCGTGGGTCTGGGGGCGGCCTGGAAAATCGAATTTCCACGCAGGATTGGCGCCTGCGGCATTGTTGCCATCAAAACGGTTGTTCTCACCGGGGTGCACGAGGACGTAAGCCACGGGAATGGAATCCGTTGCATTCCCCGCAGACAGCGCACCTGTCGCCGTGGGGTTGGCAGCGTACTGGCGCAGCACGGCGCACCAGTCCAGGCCGTTGAACACGGCGCGGCGGGTATTTTTTGCCCTGCCGATGGCACTGGTCGCATTCGCCAAGGCGGAGGTCGCACCTGCGCTCGGTGTAAGCCCCGTCTGGTGCGCGGGCACAGCAAGGCCGGTGAACTCGATATACAAGTCCGGGGAAGCCAGTTTTGGGGCGGTCGCGGTATTGAGCGCCAGGTCCATGGACCCACCGCGGTTGACGCCGTAGTGGATCTGGTTGAATTGGCTGCCCAGGCCCAGGGTGCGCCACGGCAGGAACACCGCGTCGGCATCGCCGCAGGCCTGGACCCCCTGGGCATCTGAAGCAGGGCACGGCATGGTGCTGTTGGCAAGCACGAAACCTTCCACGGCCGACTGGGCTTCCGCCAGCTGGGCCAGCATGGCGGGCCGCTGCAGAGGCTCACGCGTGGAAACGACCCAGCGCCACACCAGCACGCCAAGAATACCGATGACGGCCATCGCCACGGCCAGTTCCACCAAGGACAGGCCGCGCTCCCGGTGCAGAAGAAAGCGCTTCATCGGATGCCTCCCTTCTGGTCGGCGCGCAGGAGGATTTCCATGGCCCGTTCGATCGGCATGGGCGTAACGGCCCCATTGTTGGTGATGTTGCAAGGTGGCGGGTTGTCCTGCTGGGTCTTGAGCTGCTGATAGATGGCTTGGGCATCCGTTTCCCGCTTCTGGGCCACTGTCAGCTCGCTTTGCAGAATCGCGAGTTCCTTGCGCAGCCTGATGGGCAAAAGGAATTTCGCGTTCGGGTCAGGGCTGGTCCTGGATCCACCAAACAGATCCACGACACCAGCCAGCACATTGGAGGAAGTGTTGACAGGCCCCAAGGGGCACAGTCCATTGCTCAAAGAGCAACCCGGCTGGATTTCAGTGGCTCCGTTGAAGCGCCGGTAGGGTCCGGCGTCAACCAAAGCGTTGTAGGCTGTTTGGAAAGCCGTGGCCGCAGGCCCCAGGTTGGCCTGCGCGGCGGCCAGATCGCTCTGGGCGGTCGCAAGGTTGGTCTGGGCGTTGTTGCGCTCAGTCACGGCCTTGTCGTACTCTGCCTGCAGCGCCACGGGGTCATTGAGCAGCGTGCGCTGCGAGGTCTTCTCCAGCATGGTCTTTTGCAGCGCCGCCTTGGCAACGGGATCGGTCGCAACAGCAATCTGCGCATTCAGCGAGGCGATGTCCGTATTGAGCTGGGCAAGCAATGCTGTTCTGTTGGTGATCATGTTCCCGTAGGACGTGACTTCACCGCTCCAGGAGGTCACCGCAGCCTGGTAGTCCGCGATCCGGTAGTCCGCGCTGGTTTTGGCCGCCGTGTAGTCGTTCCAGGTGGTGGCAGCCGTCTGCAGGGTCGCCACCCTATCATCGATGTTCGTGGAAGTGGCGCCCGCTCTCACATACGCGATCAACAGGTTGATGGCATTGGTCCTGTTGGTGTCAGCGTTGTTCACGTCATTGGTTTTGCTCGTGACCGCAGCCTGTTTTGCTTGCCTGGCTGCGATGGCATTGTCCCACTCGGTCTTGGCCGCATTGACCGAAGAGCTGAGGTCGATGGTGGGGCACACCGCGCTCAGATCGGCACTGCCATCGGCCAAGGCCAGCGCGTTTCCGGCCATCACAGCGGCCACAACGTTTGCGGCGATGGAAGCAATGTTGAGGTATATGACCCCTCCCGACAATGCGGTCGCAGTCGCGTGGATGCCGATGGCGGCACAGGCGTTGACGGCCAAGCCCAGCGAGGCAGCACAAGTCACCGTGTCGACAACGGTATTGGCGGCATCCGAGATGGTTTCCAGAACCAATGCACCGGTTTCGACGGCGGTGATGGCGGCGCCCAGCGCGGCAAATGCCACGGCCTCCTTGGCAGAGGCGATATTGTCCGTACGCATGCCATGCACCTGCTCAATCACATCCACCCCCAGGGCCATGGTGTTGATGGAGTCGATCAACGGGTGGCAATGGAATGCGGACAGGAGGCTGGCATGTGAACGCTCTAGCACGATGTCGTTGTAGAGCGCCAGCACCGGCCGGCGGCCCGGGTCTTCGACCATGCTGTCGCTCCCGGTGTTGGCTCCATCAAACAGGTTGCCGTCGCCATTGGCGTCCCCATTGCCCGGATGCACGAGCGCATAGGCCACGGTTCTGACAGGTGTCGAGTTCACCTCCGCCATGCCGGCAGCTGGGGCGATGGCCCGCCCTGCGTCCAGCCGCTGGCAGAAGTCCGGCAGCGTAAGGACGTTGGCCGTGTAGGTGCCGCCCGTGGCAGTGGTCTCGCGCATGGTGGCGAAGGTGCGACCGGTTTCGTCATACTCCAGCGGCCTCCAGGAGTCGTCCAGCACCGTCAGGCTGTTCGTGCCCGTCCCACGCTGCACGAGGTAGCGCAACTGGCCCACATCCACACCGGCATCGACACCCGCCAGGGCCATGGTGACCGTTGGCAACCATCCACTTTGGTTGCCGGCGCCACAGTCCGCCACACCATCGCGGTCGATGTCAGGGCAAGGCAGGCTTCCGGCCACCGTGACGTATGCAATGAGGGCCCGGTCTGCTTGCGAAAGGGCCTGGCGTTCCTGGCGGGCGGTGTTCACGGCCGAGCGTTCGCGCCACTGCAGGTAGCCAATGGTTGCAAGGCCTGCCATCACGGAGATCAGCAGCAGCACCTGCACGAGGCCGAACCCGCGTGAGCGGCCGGGCGCTGTGCGTGCGCGGTGGGCATTGGAATGGTTTGTCAGCATGGGAGATATCTAGGCAAACGCCGTTACGGCAGACTTTTGCGCAGCCAGCCGGCGAGTTGGGCCGGGGACTCGGCCACGACCACATCGTCGGAACCGAAGCGCAGGGGCGCCGAGGGGCTTGCAGCACAAGTGCTGACAGGCACATGGGGGGCATCGAATCGGCTCCCATCGTTGTCCTTGTCATCCAGCGGAACGATCACCCAGTAGGCCGCAACCATGACCAGGTTGCCAGCGCAGTCAATGGCGCCAGCGGGCCCGCCATCTCCGGTGAGGTAGGTTCTGGCCGTTGCCGCCGTTTTCCTGGATGCCGTGTTCAATGCCGCAATCAGGTCCGTGGTATCACGGTAGTTGGGACTGGCACTGGCATTGGGGTTGGAAGGATCAGGCACAGGGTCCCCGGTCCGCTCCTTCACCAAGGCAAGGTCTGCATCAGCGGTATCCACGACATTGGGGTCACGGAACACCGAATAGCGCGCACGCAACAGCGGCACCGGAAGCTCCAGCCCCACGCTCACATAGGGGAACCAGCCGACCTGCGTACCTGTGGTGCAGACCCCTGCGGTCAGTGCCTCGTAGCCGGTGCCCGCAACGCTGCTGTCAGGGCATGGAAGCCGCCCATGGCGCAGCGCAAAAGCGCGGACGATGGATTGCAGCTGTTGTGCTTCGGCCCGGCCCCGTTCGATCTGCTGCTGCGCTGTCACGGTTTCGTACCCGCTGAACGCAGCCCAAGACATCAGCCCCGCCACCACCAACGCCACGGCAAGCTCCACCATGGTGAAGCCCGCCTGCGCAGCACGTTGCGCGGGGAGGTTGCTGCGGAGTGCGGCACAGGTCATTGCGCCTTCCCTGCGGGCGTGGCCCGGCGCGCATAGGTCTGCACATTGGCGGCCGCAACGCTCATGGCTTCGCTGACGCGGGGCAATTCTTCAAGAATGACGCGACGCCGGGCCACGTCTTTGGGGTCCAGGCTGTTGGAGATGGTCTTCAGTTCGCGGTTGAGCGACTGGACCTTGGCACTGCCTTCCAGCATCACCCGCAATGCCTGAAAATAGCGCGGATCCAGCTCACCCTGCGACAGGGACTCCAGTTCGTTGAGCGCTGCAATCACTTCGGTGGGCGAGGCGTCAGGCCCCTGTGCCGTCAGCGTCGCAAAGCGAGCGCGCACCTCAGTCAGGCGCCTGCGGCGCTCCTGCGAATTCATGCCCGAGGCCGGTGCCACAACCGCACTTGCAGCCTGCCCCGGCGCTTGGGAAGCGGGCGCGCCAGCCATCGCCAGATCCCGGCCTTGTTCCTTCACACCAGGAACGGTTGCTGCGGGCGATACCGCCGCGCCTGCCGCACCAACAGCTACCGGCTCGGGCGCGCCCGAGCTCCCAGTCCACACGCCTACGGCGAATACCAGCGCCAGCACGAGCAGGCCAGCGGCACCGCCGATCAAAACACCCTTGCGCATCATTGCTCCGTCCCAATTTTCACACCCACGCCAGCAAGGCGGCATGAAGCAAGCGATTCACACGCCCGCAGCAGAATGCAAAACGCCGTGTCAGAGGCGAAAAGGCTTTCAGCCTTCATTGCCCGCCTCCCAGCGTATGCCCGACCGACTGCCGCACCAGGTCGTACACCGGCAGCAGCAGCGCCACGATGAGGAACAGGAACAGACCGCCGGCGATCAGGATGATCACCGGCTTCAGGATTTCGGCCAGCGACTGGACTACTACTTCCAGGCGCTTGCGGTAGTCTCCGGCCAGGTGGGCCAGTTGCTGGTCCAGGCTGCCGGACTCCTCGCCCACCGAGATCATGCGCACCGCCATGGCCGGGAAGCCGCCCACACGGCGCATGGAGGAAGACACCGATTCACCACGCGACACCGATTCGGCCACCTGGATCAGGCGGGTACGGTAGTAGCGGTTCTTGGTGGCGCGACCCAGGATGCGCAGGCTGGACACCAGGTCTACCCCTGCACGCACCAGGATGGACAGGTGCTCCGTCATGTGTGCCATGCCTGAGGAGACGAGCAGCGTGCGCGAAATCGGCAGGCGGTGCAGCAGGTTGTAGGTGGCCAGCTGAAAGCTTTCCGAGCGCTTGAACAGCACGGTACCCGTGATGGCGACCACGGCAACGACGAGCAGCACCCAGGGCAGATGGGTCGAGAGCATGTTCGCGAACGAGACCAGGCCTTCGGTGATGGGCGGCAGCTTGGCCTGCATCTGCTTGAACAGCCGGGCCATGTTGGGCACCACGTAGTAGATCCAGAAGATCGCCACGCCGATGATGGTGGCGAACACGAAGGCCGGGTAGATCAGCGCGGTCTTGATGTCGCGCTTGATGTTGATCATGCGCTCCACGTGCTCTGCCGCCTCGCCCAGCATGCGGTCGAGCGTACCCGTCTGGTCGCCGATGGAGACCAGGTTGCGCACGGTTTCGGGGAACACATCAGGGTGGCGGTTGAAAGCCTCCGTCATGCCCACACCGGCGTTCAGGTCGTCAAGCATGTTGCGGGCCACGTAGGCCATGGCGCGGTTCTCGCTGGTGTCGCTTTCATCCACCAGGGTCTGCAGCGCGTCCAGTGCAGGCACGCCGGCGCGCATCATGAGGCCCATGTCGCGCAGGAAACCCGCCAGGTCTTCGCCGCGCACCTGGCGGCGAAACACGTGCATGAGGATCTCGGAGAAGAAGGCCAGCCAGGCCGGAAAGCGGAACAGGCTGAGCACCGTGCCATCGGTGTCCGATTCGATGCGCATGCGCACCGACACCTCGCGCTTGACCGCCAGGCGCAGCAGGCCCGAGCGCACGCCGCCATGCGGCAGCAGCACCCGGTAGTAGTAGGTATTGAGGGATGAGGCCATGGATGGTGTCCGCCGAAACGGGTCAGTCCTCGCCCACCGTGCGCAGGATCTCTTCCATGGTGGTCTCCCCCGCCAGCACGCGGTTGCGCGCCAGGGTCAGGATGGGGCGCATGCCGGCGCCCATGGCGCGCTGGCGGATTTCCGCACGCGTGGCGTCGGAGGCGATGGCGTCGGCCAGGTCGCGGTTGACGACCAGCATCTCGTACACCGGCAACCGGCCCAGGTAGCCGGTGTCGCGGCAGTGGTGGCAGCCCGCGCCGTGGAACACCTGCGGCGTCGAGTCGGGGTTGGTCAGGCCCAGCCAGCGGCGTTCATCCTCAGTCGCCAGGCGCGGCTTGGCACAGTGCGGGCAGATGCGGCGCACCAGGCGCTGGTTGATCACCGCGACCAGGTTTTCGGCAATGGTTTCGGTGTCCACGCCCAGCAGCTTGAGCCGGGGCATCACGCCGAAAATGCTGCCCACGTGCAGGGTCGAGAGCACCAGGTGGCCGGTGGACGATGCGTCGAGCGCGGCACGCGCGGTCTCGGAGTCGCGGATTTCACCCACCAGGATGATGTCGGGGTCATGCCGCAGAAAGTGCCGCATGGCGTTGGCGAATTCGTAGCCCGCGCGGCGGTTCACCTCGGTCTGGCAGGCCACGGGCACGCGGTACTCGACCGGGTCTTCTACGGTGAGCACATTGCGCTCGATCAGCGGCTGCATGCGCAGGGCGGCATGCAGCGTCGTGCTCTTGCCGGAACCCGTGGGGCCGGTGATCAGGATCAGACCGTGCGGCTTGGCAAAGGCCTTGGCCATCACGGTCACGTCTTCCTGCAGAAAGCCCAGATCGGCCAGCTTGTCCAGGCTGCTGCGCTCAGGCAGCAGGCGCAGCACCATGCGTTCGCCGAATTCGGAGATCAACGTGGAGACACGGATCGTGTAGTTGTGCTCCATCACCTGCGCGGTGAAGCTGCCGTCCTGCGGCAGGCGCTGCTCGCTGGCGTCCATGTCAGCCTGCAGCTTGACGTAGACCACCAGGCGGTCGAGTGCGGGCGACAGGGCGAACACGGGGCGCAGCACGCCGTCCACCCGCAGCAGCACCGAGCGGCTGCGCGCCGTGGGCGCCAGGTGGATGTCGGTGGCGCGTTCGCGCACGGCCAGGTGCAGCATGTGTTCGAGCAGGCGGGCGGGGCTGTAGGCCCGGTCGATGTCGGCTTCGAGCTTGCGCACCTCGCTCTCGACCAGGCGCGTGGGCGGATTGTCGGCAAAGTAGTAGTGCTGCTGGATGGCCTGGGCCACACTGTCGAACTCGCCCTGGAAGAAATGGCAGGACTTGCCCAGCTTGCGCAGCACCAGTTCGCGCACGGCGTCGGGCTGCGCATCGCCCAGCACCACCTCGATCTGGCCTTCGTGCTCCCGCACCGGCAAAAAGCCATAGGTCAGGCACAGCGAGCGGTTGAACACCGCTGCCACGGCCGGGTCGGGCTCGGGCATCTCGGCGGCGTTCACGAACAGCAGGCCACGCTGGCCAGCCAGTTGGCGGGCCACCTCGTTGGCACTGGCAAAGCCCAGTTCCACGAGCAGGTTGCCCATGGGCACCTTCTCGATCTTCTGCTTTTGCAACACGTAGTCGATCGCCACGGATGAGACGACGCCAGCATTCACCAGCGCCGCCCCCAGGGAAGGGCTTTTCTCCTGCAGGGCAGCCAGGCGGTCGGTGACGGAAGTGCCGGGCGGCAGCGAAAGGGCGGCGTCTAGCACCGGATCAGCGGGCGGATACATTCTGCTGCTCCAAGATAAAGAAAGTCAGTTCGTCTGGTTTGCCCGTGGGGGCCAACCCGTGTTGCAGCTGGAAGCGGGCAAGCGCCTCCCCCGTCTTGGAGCCGAAAAAGCCGTCGTCCAGCTCGCGCGGATCGAGCAGACCCAGGCCCTTGAGCTTGAGCTGCACGTTGCGCGTGGCCTGCTGGGCCGCCAGGATGTAACGCGCCTCGCTGCGGCCCAGCCACGCCACCCATGCATCCTTGCCCTCGGAAAAACGGCATACACGGGGCATGGGCTTGAGCGCATTGGCATTGGCGCCCCGGGGCTGCGGCAGGCGCTGCATCTGCAGCACGTCGTCTGCGGTGGCGATGGCCTTGAGCTGGGCTTCGCAGGCAATGCGGGGAGATACCTCGACTACGGACACGGGCGCAGAGGCTGCGGCAGCGCTGGGGTCAGCGGCCGCCGATGCGGCTACGGCGGGTGCGGGCTCTGCCACCGTCGGCATCTGCGTGACGGGAGCCAGCATTGGCGCCTCGGGCACAGCCTTGGGCGCTGGCGCCAGCGGGCTCTTCGGGGCGGCTTCGGCCACCGGCGGCGCACTGCCACCGGAAGAAGACAGCCCCCAACTGGCCAGCGCCACGGTGGCCGTGGTTCCGGCCACCAGGCCGGCAGCAACCCAGGCCCAGCGGCGGCGTGGGCGTGCCACGGCGGCAGCGATGGTGGCGGCGTCATCGCCCAGCGCCGGCATGTCCGACACTGCGCGCTGCACCAGCGTCTCGGTGATCACCGAGCCGCGGGTGCTGGCCAGCCCATACAGGCAGCGGTCCAGCACCAGGTGGATCTGGCGCAGGTTGCCCTGTGTGACGCGGTAGACGATATCGACCGCAGCCGGCTCGATGGACAAACGCCCTTCGGCCCCCGCCGCGTTGACGCGGAAGTCGAAATACCGGGGCATCTCGTCCTTTTGCAAGCCAGAGAGACGGGCGTGCTTGACGATGCGGCTCTTGAGCTGCCGCAGCTCGGGCGTGGCCAGGGTCTCCTCCAGTTCGGGCTGGCCTACCAGCAGGATCTGCAGCAGCTTCTCCTGCCCGGTTTCGAGGTTGCACAGCAGGCGCACGAGTTCCAGCGACTGCACGCTCAGGTTCTGCGCATCGTCGATCACCAGCAGGCTGGTTTCATCGGCCTTATGGCGCGCGATCAGGAACTCCGTCAACCGGGCGAGGCCCTGCTCCACCGAGTCGCTGGGCGGCAGGCCGAAGTCGCTCTGGATGGCCGAGAGCAGTGCGCTGTCCTGCAAAAAGGTGTTCAGCACCAGCGCTGAGCGGCAATTCCTGTCCTTGAGCGTATCGAGCAGGCGCCGCACCATGGTGCTCTTGCCCAGGCCCACCTCGCCGGTGAGCAGCACGAAGCCCTTGCGTGCCTCGATGCAGTGCGCGACCTCCGCGAAATCTTCTTCCAATCGGGGCGTAAAGAAGTACGACCCCGCGTCCGGCGTGGGAGGGAAGGGATTGCGCGACAGACCCAGCGTCGCGTAGACAGGGCTGGTGCTCATTGGCGGGCGTTGGGGGTGAACTGGCCCAGGGCCGAGCGCAGCGCAGCCGAGTCGGGGGACAGGCGCACTGCGGCGTCCAGAGCCGCACGCGCTTCCTCGGGCTTGCCCCTGCGGCTGTGGATGCTGGCCAGGTTGATGGCCGCTTCCTCGTCACCGGGCATGCGGTCCAGGATGGCGCGGTACTGCTCGGCAGCGGCGGCATCGTTGCCGGCGCGCAGGTCGAACCAAGCCTGGGCACGCAGCAGGCCCAGGGAGCCGGCAGGCAGGCGCGACTTGAGGGCGGCCAGCTCCCGTTCAGCATCTGCGGACTGGTTGTTCTTCATCGCCGCCACGAAGCGGGCAAAGCGCAGCTCCACGGGCGTTTCGTCCACCACTGGCGCGGGCAGCGGCGCCACTACAGGCTGTGCGGCAGCGCGCGCCGTACGCGCGGGGCGAGGCGTTGCCGCAGGCCGCGGTGCGACCGTAACGGAGTCAGCTTGGCCGGTTGCGGACTGTGCGACCACCACCGCAGCAGCGGGCTCGGCGGCCTGCACCGGGGCTGGTACAAACGGTGGTTGCGCGGCGGGTGCGGAGACCGAAGGCGCAGGCATTGCGGTCGTAGCAACTACCACAGGCGAATCAGTGATCGGCGTGGTACCAGCGGTGGTCTGCACCTCTACCAACGGCAACGAAGCGGCCGCTGCAGGGGCAAGGGCCACCTGAGGTGCTGGTGCAGCCGCAGCCACCACGTACGGCAGGGGCTTGGGTTGCTTCTGGCTCTGCCAGATCACCCAACCCAGACCACCCGCAGCCACCACGATGGCGAAGGCCAGTGCACCGTCCAGCCATGCGGGACGGCCGCCGCGCGGCGCGGCATTGGCACGCGGCCGCACCGGAGCGGGCGCAGCAGGGGCTGCTGCGGCCGTATCCATGGATTTCAGCGCGTCGTGGATGAGGCTCATAGCACACGCGCCCGCAGAACGATCACCAGCTCACGGCTGCCATGCACCTTGTTCTCATTGCCGAACAGCTTGCCCAGCAAGGGAACGTCGGACACACCTGGCGCGCCACGGTCGTTGTTGGAGGTGCGCTGGTCGATCAACCCGCCCACCACCACCACGTCGCCGTCACCCACGTTGAGGGTGGTTGTCAGGCCCTTGTAGCTGACCTTGGGCAGCGATACGAGGTTGTCGCCACCCACGGCCACCAGTTGCAGGCTGGCGGGATCCACATCGCTTTGCATGGGATTGATCAGCAACTCGATGCGGCCGTCTTCGCGCACCATGGGCAGCACGCCGACCATCACGCCGGAGAACACCGTATCGGTCTGCACGCTGGACGAGGTAGTGGTTGCACCGCCCCCGGGCGCCGTCTGTGTGGAGGCCGACTGCGACACATAGCGCGAACTGGTACCCACCGACAACAGCGCTGGCGTGCCGTTGCGAACCTGCACATTGGGATTGGACAGAACCTTGAGGTTGCCGAACGAACGCAGCGCGTTGATCACGATGCCGTAATTGCTGCCTTGGTAGGAGGCGCCAAACGCAGGCCCCGTGAGGCTGCCGATGAGCGCGGCGGGGATGGAGATCGCACGCGCCGGGTAACCATTGCCTGCGTTGGGCAGGGTCCCGGCACTTCCGCCCATCTGCATGGGCGAGGAGCCGAAGCCCGTGGCCAGGCGGCTGCGCAGCGAGGTCCAGTCGACGCCAAACTCGAAGTTGTCAGACAGCTGCACGTCGATCAGCTGTGCCTCGACATACACCTGTTTGCCCAGCACCTTGTGCACCTGGGCAAGCATCTTTTCCACGGCGCGCATCTTTGATGGGCGACCCTTGACATAAAGCGTGCCCGTCATCTTGTTCAGGGTGAAGCCGGTGTCTTCGCCCATGGTGGATGCCGCCAGGGCGCCTTGCTGCACGCCCTGCTGGCTGGAACCACCGATCCAGGCGGAAGACGCGCCGGGGGCGATCTGCTGGCCCTGTCCAGACTGCATCTGCTGGAGCTGCGGCTGGTTGCGGCCTTGCTGGCCATCACCCAGGATGGCTTTGAGCGCGCCTTCGATGTCCTGGTAGGGGTCGGTGCTGCTGCCACCGGAGCCCGACAGTGTCAGATTGCCCTGCTGCGCCCCCGAGCCGCCGCCACTGCTGCCACCACCACCACCGCTGCTGCCGCCGCCACTGCCTCCACTGCCACCGAACACATTGCCGCCAGAACCCATCTGGATGCTTGTCTTGGCGTTTAGGAAGTTCAGAGAGAAGAATTTTTCTTCGGTGAGGTTCACGCGCAGCGTGTTGCCGCGGAACTCACCCGCCACGTCGTAGGTGCGCATGACTTCGTTGAAGCCTTCGCGCAGCGTGACCTGGCGCAAGTGCATGTCGGCCAGTTGTCCGCCCTTGAGCACGTTGGGGTCGACGATCAGGTTGAGGTTGCCGGCATCGGCGAATGCCCCCAGGATCTGGCTGATACTGGCTTTGGACATGGCCACGTTGATCAGTTTGCCTTCCAGCGGATCGAACACGGGCGCCATGGGCACGATCACCGGGGGCTGCGCGGCCCTGTTCAGTTCGGCCAGCAGCAGTTGCTGGTGCTCCAGCAGGCGCTTGGCCTCCTGCACCGCGTTCTCGCGCATCTGATCGGCAGCCGCGGTGTCCGGCGCGGGCAGGCTCGATACGCTGCGCGGTGGATTGTTGGCGCACCCACTGAGAATGAACGCGGCACACAGCAGGGCCATGGGCTTGAGGATCGGAGGATGGTTCATGTCGCTGTCCTTGGCACCACTCGGGTGATTCATGGATTTCTTGAAAATGGGTTCTACGGGTGCGCGGTTCAGGCTGCCAGGCAATAGCCGGCAGCCGCAGGCGAAGGTGTAGCCATGGCGATGCCCTGGCTCACGGAAGGCTCCTGATCGGCCCCTGGGCGTTGTCCTGCGCCGTGCCGGGCACGCCCGCCTTGAACTGCTGGGTGTTGATACTGGCCAGCGAACCATCGGGCCAGCGCAAGGTCCCCACCCGCAGCCCCGTCTCGGGCAGGGTCAGCGTCTGGCGACCCAGGCGTTCGGAGATCACGACCTTGTTGGGCTCCACCCTCGTGATGCGGCCGCCTTCCGCCAGCCGCGTGCCCTGGCGGGCCAGGCGGTCGTCGATCACGACGGACTGCGTTTCCCCAGCCAGGTCATCCAGGTGCAGCGACAGCGAGCGGCGTGGCATCTGCACGCTGCCCACGATTTCGCGGCCGGGCGCAGGCAATGCGATCAGGCTTTGCGGGTCGACACCCTGGGTGGCCGCCTGTTGCTGCACGCGGGCCATCGCTCCGAAGGCATCCATCACCTTCGCCTGGTCGGTGCGCAGCGCCTCCGGCAGTGCGGCCAAAGCCATTTCAGGTGGGCGTACATTCGGGGTGCGCGCCTGGGCCAGCTGCACCACGCCGTACATCGCCCAGCCGAGCAATGCCACGGCAACCACATTCAAGAGCAGTGCTGCGTATTTCATGGTTTCAAGTTTCCGGATGCGGCAGCCTTGGCAACCAGTTCATAGGAGAAAGCACCAGGGGTGGAATCTGCCGGGTCCACGGCCTTCAACGTCCAGCCGGCTGCAACCATCTGACTCACCCAACGGGTGATGGATGCAGATGCACCGGGTGCCACCACGCCGTCCACGCGGAAGGCGCGCGGGCGGGTCTGTGGCTGCTGGGCAGACTCCAGCTTCACGCGCACGATGCGGATGTTCTGGTTGGTCGAAGCCTTCAGCACGGCCAGGAAGGCCATGGGGTCGTAGCGCGCGCCTTCATCCAGCGTGCGAGAAAATTCTGCCACCGGCAGCAGTTGCTGGGGTGCCTGCACCGTAGTCACGGCCTGGATGCGTTGCTGCATTGCCGCAAGCTGCGCGCGCTGGGTCTGGCTTTCCTCGCGTTGGACATCCGCCTGCTGGCTGGTGAATGCACCCACGGCAACCAACGCACCGCCAACCACCGCCGTGAGCGCCGTGATCGATGCCACCCAGCGTTCTGCGCGCCAAGCCACGCGCTCCGCAAAGGGGTTGAGGGCATGCCGGCCTGCAGCGTCACGTGCCAGCGCGGGCATCACCGTCTGCACCCGCTCGCCGGCCAGCGACAGCTCTGCAGCCTGCATCACCACGGGTGCACTGCCCAGCACGCCCTGCAGGGCGGAAACGCAGATCTCGCCATCGGCGGGCTGGGTGCTCCACAAGGCACCCCACTCCACTGCATCGGCACCCAGGCGGCTGAGCAAGGCGCTCTGGTTGGCCACCAGCACCTGGGCAGAACTGGTCATGGCCGAAGCGCCCGAACCCAGAGCCTGGGTCGAGGCGAACACCATGCCCTCCTCGCTGTGGGCAAAGCACATCAGCCTGCGCTGCGAAAGCAGCAGGCGGGCCTGGCCTACATCCACGCCATTGCACAGCAGGCCACCCGTGGTCATCACCAGGCAGTGGTCGTTCTGCTCCTTAGCCCACTGCGAGCTGCGTTGCCACAGATCCAGGGACACCGCGGAAAAGAAGGCCTGGAACCCACCTGGCACCTTGAGCAGGCGGTGCATGATGATGTGGGCAGAGCCCTCCACCAGGCCTTGCGTGCGCACGCGCTTTTCGATCAGCGCCGTGGCGTATTCGGACTTGCCCTCAAAGCGCCAGACATCGGTGAAGACGTCGTCCAGGTCCAGCACCACCAGCGCGGTGTGCGTGAGCCGGGGCCAGGCAGGCACTTCCTGTGCCTGGTGGCCGTGGCAATGCACCCATCCGGCATTGGCGACGCGGTAAACGTGTTCGGCAGCAGCGCTCATGGCATGGTCCTGGGCGGGGGGGCAACGGAAATCGTCTGGAAGTACAGCGTGCCGCTGGCTCCCAGCGTCAGCCCTCTGTCACCCGACAAGGGCGACTGGAACAAACCTGTTTCCGGGGCCGCCGTGGCGATCTCGAAAACATCGGCGACGAAGATGGAACCCGCGCCACCGCGGCCCAACTCGCCCAGGAACTGAGCCGCTTCCACCCGACTGGCCGGCCCCACCGTACGACGTAGCTTGCGCTCGCCCCACTGCGCGGGATCGAAGCCCAGGCGGTCTACCTGCTGCGCCACCTGCTTGAGCGACTGCACGAGGCGCTCGCGCTGCTCCACCTCGGGCATGAGGTTACGGGCGCTGTCCAGGCTCTGGCGCAATTGGGCTGTCTGCTGGCGCTCGAACGCCAGCCGCTTGAGCCCACTTTGCGCCAGCCAGGCGCCACCCGCAAGCAAGGCGGTGGCCAGGGCCAGGGCCCCGAGCTTGACGGTACGGGTGCCGTTCAATTACTGCTCCATGATCCAGTGGGCGGTCAGCAGGATGACCTGGTCTTCGTCGAACGTACGGCCTGTGGCCGTGCCGCCCGCGTTGCCGGACGTATTGACCACCGCCTGGCGCTTATCGCTGGTGTTCATCTGCGTGCTGTTGCCAGTCACGTTGATGGCAACGCCTTCCGTGTTGTTGGCCTCCCACTGGGTGCCGGGCGCGTTGGCTTCGGTCGATGCCGTCTGGGCCGGACGGCCCTGGATACGGAAGCGGCCTTCACGGGAATCGGGCTTGCCATCGATCACCTGGTCCATGTAGCGCGCCAGGTCGGGCGTGAGGCCACGGATCACCATCACGTTGCCCGCGCCGCTGGCAACGCCCGCGTCGTTGAACTGGAAGCAGACCTGCAGCTCCGCAGGGTTGCCGTTGGAGTCGATGTAGAGGAACCGGTCCTCATGCCCTTCGCCACGGCCTGGTGGCATGCGCACCCCGGCACGGGTCATCAATTCACGCAGGTTCAAAGCTGCCAGCGCCTTGTCGCCCTGGCCGACGGTGTCTGCCGCATAGCCCTGGCCAGCGCAAATCTTGCGGCCACGGTCGGTGAAACTTGCGGGAATGCCGGGGACGCTCATGGAGCCAGCCCGTGAGCAAGCACCGCCGCTGTTGATCGACGTTTCGGAGCCATCGATCATGTAGGTGGGCGCCTGCTGGCAATCACCCACCACCACGCCGGTGCGCTGGTAGTACTGGTCGTAGGACATCTTCCACTGGTAGGCGAACTTGTTGATCGCCTTCTGGTACTCGGCATTGCGTTGGACGTCTTTGGCGATGGCCACGGCACCGATGATCAAGCCGATGACGGCCAGCACGATGGCCAGCTCCACCAGGGTGAAACCTTGCTGGACCCTGCGGCCGAGCTTGCGAAAGGATTGCATCTGTTTCATCGAAATCTCCGACGAGGTTGAATGAGGGGGTTTTGAGACAAGTGACCGACGGGTGCGCGGTCAATCACTGGTTCATGCGGTAGATGGCCGTGACGATGACAACCTGATCTTCATCAAAGCTGCGATCCCGGGCATGGGCTGTATCAATGGAATCCCGATTGCTGGCTTGCCATTCCTGGCCAGGTGCATTGATGGCGCCCCCAGCGTTATTAGCAACGTTTTGGCGACGAAAACGACCTTCGCGCTCATCAGGTTTACCGTCGATCATCTGGTCCAGCGCGCGCGCCAAGTCTGGCGTCAAACCGGTAATGACCATCACGTTGCCCATACCATCACCCACCGAGCCAGCAGCGGAAGTGCTGCTGAGTGGAATGTTCCACTGGAAGCAAACCTGAATTTCCTGGGGGTTACCGTTGGTGTCGAGGTAGACATAGCGGTCTTCCAGTCCTTCAGCACGGCCGGGAGGCATACGGACACCCGCACGCGTCATAAGCTCACGCAGATCAGGGTCGGTTCCGGATGTGAATGTACGACTCATGTCTACACCCTTTGCCCCACGGCAGATGGCGTTGGGAAGTGCCACGGCTGTCATGTCACGGCCTGAACGTCGCGGCGTCCCGGCACCGCCCGCGGCGCGCCAACGTTCACCATTGACCATGTTCTGTGGAGCAGTTTGATCGTCCCCCAATACAACGCCGGTGCGCTGGTAGTACTGGTTATATGCCTGCTCCCACTGATCAATGAACTTGTTCTTGATCTTTGTGTACTCGGCGTTGCGTTGAACATCCTTGCCGATGGCGACAGCACCAATGATGAGGCCAATGACAGCCAGCACAACAGCCAATTCGACGAGAGTAAAGCCCTGCTGGCGACGCGAGCGCAAGCTACGGCCGGGGTTCTTGAAGAAGTTTTTCATGATGGTATTTCCCTGCCGCGGCTTACTGGTTCATCTTGTAAATAGCGGTGAGCGTGATGACCTGCTCTTCATCGCGCACCGTTGCCCCGCCTCCCGTTGCCGTTGCCGCAGCACCACGACCAAAATTGTTATTGGCGGCCCACTGCACTCCTGGCTCATTGGCTGTGCCAGCACCTACGTTCTGCAAGCGGAAACGCCCCTCTCTGGCATCCGGCTTGCCGTCGATCATTTGGTCAAGCATGCGGGCCAGATCCGGCGTCAACCCAGAAATCACCATCACATTGCCAGCTCCTTCGTCCATGCCCGGGTTGTTCCACTGAAAACAGACCTGGATTTCCTGCGGAGAGCCATTGGTGTCGGTGTAGACATAAAGGTCCTCCTGCCCTTCGGCACGGCCAGGGGGCATGCGTATGCCAGCCCGAGTCATCAATTCACGCAAGGTCACCACTGGAGCGTCGCTGCGCAGCATGACTCCTGCTTCAGGCAGACGCCCGCAGACTTGAACCGGCGCAGTGGCGGCAGCCATGTTGCCACCCGATAACGGCGCCGTGGCAGGCACGGTCACCGTGCCGAAGGCATTGCCATTCACCATGATGCGCGGCGCAACTTGGCTGTCCCCCACCACCACGCCCGTGCGCTGGTAGTACTGGTTGTAGGCCTGCTCCCACTGGTCAATGAACTTGTTCTTGATCTTGGTGTATTCGGCGTTGCGTTGCACATCCTTGCCGATGGCAACGGCGCCGATGATCAGGCCGATGACGGCCAGAACGACCGCCAGTTCCACCAGGGTAAAGCCCCCCTGTGCGGCCTTTTGGCCGGCTGAGCCATGTTTGCGCCGCGAAGGCAAGTGGGAAAAAAGTGGTCGCATGACGTCCTCAGGCGTTGAAAAAAGAGCACACAGGAAAGATTTCTGAATGTAACGACTGTAAACAATGCATAACTGAAGTCAAGAAAAAAACAATCACTCTTTCGGGTAGTTTTCGGTCGCTTTTCACTGCACTGACGGCACCCCGATTTCGCCGCCCAAAAGGGCTGCTTTCATAGGAGAAGTGAAGGAATTTGCAGCCTCCTCCACGCCTCTGAAAGCGGTAGCGAAGCATCTCCCATCGCCTTGCAATTAGCCATAGTGCTTATGTATTAGATGGGCAACAAAATACAAAACAAACAACCAAAAATACATTTTGATAGATTTTATCTATCGAAAAATGTACGGTGAATCGGCAGTCCCAGCCGGAAAGTCTGCTGACGTGTTGGTACTTGGAAAAATGGGGCGAAAGAGTCGGGTTGCAGCACTCTGCGCGACTCCTACAACGCAGCCGAAAAGCGACCAGCCCCGAGAGACCTGAACTACTGTCTTGCAGCTGCCTGGAGGCTGCGAGGTGCAGACGGTCGTTGGATAGACTGCCGGCCGAGGCGGCGCCGTGTGTGCTTGGCGGCAGGGGCTACCGCATCAGCCAGCCCTACCCGCTTCGCTGGTCACGCGCCCTTGAGCCGAAAGCACGCCACCGCCTCGGCGGACTGCTCCACAAGCGCGGCGTCAGTTGTGTCATGCCGTAGAGGTGCGAGATGGCGGTGATGACTTCGCCCACGCGCTGGCTCTGCTCCTCGATGGCGCTGGCGATCTCGCCGATGAGGCTGCTCACGCGCTGCACCGAGCCCACCACCAGGGCAGCCGAGGTCTGCTCGATGCTGGCGGCCGCTGCCTCGGTGCGCACCGACAGGTCATGGCCGCCGCTGCTGACCTCCTGGCTGGCGATGGAGATGCTGTCGGCACTGCGCCGCACGTCGCTGACCGATGAGTTCAGCGCCCCCTGCCTGCGCGCCAGCGCTCGCAGCAGGTCGCCCAGTTCATCGCCGTGCGTGGAGCGCAGCCCGCCGGTCAGGTCACCATCGGCAATGCGGTCGGCGGTGCTGGCAGCGAAGCTGAGCGGTACGGTGAGCGAGCGTGTGAGCAGCCAGCCCACCGCCGCCCCCATGGCCAGCGCTGCAGCCATCATGAGCCAGATGCCCCACATCACGGTGCGGTAGCTCTGCTCGCCGGCCACATTGGCCAGCGCCACGCCCGTGTCGTTCACAGCGCCCAGCTTGCCGATGGCGTCGGTGGTGGAGCGAAAGGCCACGCGGGAGTCGCCACGCAGGTAGGCCGTGGCTCCTCGGTCTTGGCCTCGCGCAGAAGGGCGAGCAGTTTGCCTTGCGCTTCCTTGTAGCGGCCCACCGTGGTCTTGAAGCCCTCGAAGAGCCGCTTTTCCTCTCCGTCACAGGCCCAGACGCAAACCGACACGCAGATTCGACAGGGGCATGCTCGTCTCCTGGAAAGGTGGACGCGAAGAGCCCGAAAGTCGTTCCAGGCTCAAAGAAACGTGCTGGAATCGATATAGTTCATAACCAAAAAATGTGCCAATTTGCAATGCTGCGCTGCGCGCGCCTACTGCGGCAACGCCCGGATCACCCGGCACGGGTTCCCCGCTGCCAGCACGTGTGGCGGCAGGTCGCGCGTGACCACGCTACCCGCGCCGATCACTGCACCATCGCCAATCGTCACGCCTGGACAGATGATGGCGCCGCCGCCGATCCAAACGTCCTCGCCAATCACCACGGGCAGGCCCAGCTCCAGCCCCGTGCGGCGCTCGGCAGCCGTGATGGGGTGCGATGCGGTATAGATCTGCACGCCCGGGCCGATCAACGTGCGCGCCCCGATGCGCACGGGCGCCACGTCCAGCACCACGCAATTGAAGTTGAAGTACGCACCTTCGCCCAGCATGATGTTGTAGCCATAGTCGCAATGGAATGGCGGCGTGATCTGCACACTGGCCGGCTGGCCGGGCATGAGCTGTGCCACCAGTGCCTTGAGCACGCTGGCGTCGGAATCGGGGCGGGTGTGGTTGATGTCGTGGCACAGCTGGCGCGCGCGCAGGCGGCCGGCCACCAGTTCAGCATCGCTCGCGTCGTACAGCTCGCCAGCGAGCATCTTGTCTTTTTCAGAGGTCATAGGCCATTGTGGACCCACACCTCCTGCATGCTTCAAGCCATCTCGCCCGCCAGCGCCGTCCACTTGCGCTCGCTGCGCGCAGACTCCACCACCCGCTCAATGAAGCGCACGCCGCGCGCACCGTCTTCCACGCGCGGGTAGTCTGCCGCCAGCGGGTCGGCTGGCTGCCCGGCTGCATGGGCGCGGATGTCGGCTGCCACGCCCAGATACACGTTGGCAAAGGCCTCGATGAAGGCCTCGGGGTGGCCCGATGGGATGCGGCCTGCGCGCAGCGCCGCAGGGCTGAGCCAGGGTGCGCCGCGGGTGAGGATGCGGCGCGGCCCGTCCACCGGCGAATGCACCAGGTGGTTGGGGTCTTCCTGGCGCCAGGTGATGGTGCCCAGGGTGCCCGACACCTGCAGGCGCAGGTCGTTCTCCAGCCCGGCGGCCACCTGCGATGCCACGATGATGCCGCGCGCCCCATTGGCGTAGCGCAGCAGCATCTGCGAGTCGTCGTCGAGGCGGCGGCCCGCGCCGAAGGCGGTGAGGTCGGCGCACAGCCATTCGGGCTCCATGCCGGTGACGGTGGCGGCCAGGTTCTCGGCGTGCGAGCCGATGTCGCCCATGGTACCCACGGCGCCGCTGCGCGCGGGGTCCAACCGCCAGTCGGCCTGCTTGTTGCCGCCGCCCTCTTCCACAGCGGTGGCCAGCCAGCCCTGGTTGTATTCGACGGTGACCTTGCGCAGCGTGCCCAGAGCGCCGCTGTGCACCAGGTGGCGCGCCTCGCGCACCAGGGGGTAGCCGGTGTAGTTGTAGGTCACGCCGAACACTGTGCCGGCCTGGTGCACGGCGGCCACCAGCTCGTCGGCCTGCGCGCTGGTATGCACCAGCGGCTTGTCGCACACCACGTGAAAGCCCGCCTGCACAAAGGCCAGGGCCACCGGGTGGTGCACGTGGTTGGGGGTGACGATGCTCACCAGGTCGATGCGCTCACCAGCGGGGCGGCGCAGCTCGTCGGCCAGCAGGTCCTGCCAGCTGCCGTGGTTGCGGTCGTCGGCCAGGCCCAGGGCGGCGCCCGAGGCGCGAGCCCGCTCGGGCGAGGACGAGAGCGCGCCCGCCACCAGCTCGAACTGCCCATCCAGCGCCATGGCCTTGCGGTGCACGGCACCAATGAAGGCCCCGTTGCCGCCGCCCACCATGGCGTAGCGCAGCTTGCGTTCAGAGGACATGGATACCCTTGTTGGTTATTTCGGTTGCTCGTCGCGGGCGAAAACGGCGTCGAAGGCGCCAGCGGCGGGCTTGAAGTCGAGCCGCTTGCAGAAGGCAGCGCTTTCTGTGGCACCGTGCACGCGGTCCATGCGGCTGTCCTCCCACTCCACCGAGAGGGGGCCCTGGTAGCCGATGTCGTTGAGGGCGACGATGATGGATTCGAAATCGATCATGCCGCGCCCCACGCTGCGAAAGTCCCAGTGGCGCCGCGCATCGCCAAAGCTGGTGTGCCCGCCGAACACGCCCACCGTGCCGTCGCCCTTGCCCCACCACACGTCCTTCATGTGGGCGTTGTAGACGCGGTCGGCAAACTGGCGGATGAACTTCACGTAGTCCACGCCCTGGTAGGCCAGGTGGCTGGGGTCGTAGTTGAAGCCGAAGCGCCGGTGCCCGCCCACGGCGGCAATCGCGCGCTCGGCCGACGCGATATCGAAGGCGATCTCGGTGGGATGCACCTCAAGCGCGAAGTTGATGTCGTGCTGCTCGAACACGTCGAGAATGGGGCCAAAGCGCTGCGCAAAGTCGGCAAAGCCCTTGTCCCAGTACGCCTGGCTGGTGGGCGGGAAGGCATAGATGGCATGCCACACCGACGAACCGGTGAAGCCCGTGACCGTCTTCACGCCGAACTTCGCGGCCGCCCGTGCCGTGTCGGCCAGCTCGCTGGCCGCGCGCTGGCGCACGCCCTCGGGCTTGCCATCGCCCCACACATGGGGCGGCAGGATGGACTGGTGGCGCTCGTCGATGCGGTCGCACACCGCCTGACCCACCAGGTGGTTGCCAATGGCAAAGCATGCAAGGCCATGCTGGGCCAGCAGCGCATGCTTGTCCTTCACATACTGCGCGGAGGCCAGCGCCTCCTGCACGTTGAAGTGGTCGCCCCAGCAGGCCAGCTCCAGGCCGTCGTAGCCCATGCTGCGGGCCAGCGGCGCGAGCTCGGACAGCGGCAGGTCGGCCCACTGGCCGGTGAAGAGGGTGACGGGTCTTGGCATGGTGGAGCTCCAGAAAATGGGGGCAGCGAACAGCCCACCGGGCGGCCGCCGCTGCGATGGGGCGAGACCCCCATCAGGCGTCCCGATCAGAATGGCGAGTCAGGGAAGTAGAAGCTCTTGGCGTTCTCTTTGGTGATCAGCACCGAAGGGATGATGGTCGTGGGCGGCAGCTTGTCGCCCTTGATGCGCGCTTCGGCCGTGAGCTTGATCGAGTCGTAGATGAACTTCGGCGAGTACGACACGTTGGCCTGGATCAGCGGGTTGCTGCCGTCGGCCAGCGTCTTGATCATGCCCTTGGCACCGGCGCCGCCGAACACCAGCTTGATGTCCTTGCGCTTGGCCTGCTCGATGGCCTTGAGCACGCCCACCGCCATGTCGTCGTCGGCCGCCCACACGGCGTCGATCTTGGGGAAGCGCGTGAGGTAGTCCTGCATGACCTTGAAGGCGTCGTCGCGGTTCCAGTTGGCGTACTTGGCGTCCAGCAGCTTGATGTCGGGGTGGTTCTTGAGCACCGCGTTGAACGCGTCCATGCGCTCGTTGTCCAGCGTGGTGGCAATGCCGCGCATGGCCACCACGTTGCCCTTGCCGCTCAGTGCCTTGGCGATGTACTCTGCCGGGATCTTGCCGAAGGCGGTGTTGTCGCCGGCCACATAGGCATCCTGCGCGCTGGTGTCGGTCAGGCCGCGGTCCACCACCGTCACGTACACGCCCTTGGCCTTGACCTGGGCCACGGGCTTGGTCAGCGCGGCCGATTCGAAGGGGAAGATGACCAGGGCGTTGATCTTGTTGACCGTGACCAGATCCTGCAGCTGGTTGGCCTGCTCGGGCGCACCTCCGGCTGTCTTGACAATGACCTGCAGGCCGGGGTTGGCCTTCTCCAGGTCCTTCTTGGCCTGGTTGGCCCAGTACACGATGCCGCCAGTGAAGCCGTGCGTGGCCGACGGAATGGCCACGCCCACCACGACCTTGTTGGCCTGCGCCATGGCCGGGCCGGCCAGGGCCAGCGCGGCGGCAGCGCCCACGGCCGAGAGGGCCAGGCGGCGGGTGAACGAAGAAGTTTGGCTGTTCATGATGCGTTGTCTCCTGTTGCTGTTGCTTTGATGAAAAAGGCCATGGAAGCTGGCCGACTGGGGAACACGAAAGTCAATAACACCTACCGAAAAACCGAGAAACCGATTCAAGAGGCCATCACCGTTTTCCGCGCTGCATGAAGGCCACTGCAATGATCACGAAGCCCTGCACCGCCGCATTCAGGTACACGCTGATGATGCTGGTGAGGTTCAGGATATTGCTGATGACCGACAGCAGGATGGCGCCCACCACCGTGCCGGTGATGGTGCCCGCACCGCCCTTCAACACGGTGCCGCCCACGATCACTGCGGCGATCGCCTCCAGCTCCCACAGCAGGCCCGTGGTGGGCGATGCCGAGCCCAGGCGCGGCACGTAGAGCAGTGTGGCGATGCCCACACACACGCCGAGCAGCATGTAGGTCAGGATCTTGATCTTGTGCACGTCCACCGCGGCGTACTGCGCCACCTGCTCGTTGGAGCCGATGGCCTGTACGTAGCGGCCGTAGGCCGTACGGTTGAGGATCACGCCGCCGACCAGCGCCACCAGCAAAAAGATCCACACCGGGATGGGCACGCCCAGCAGGTTGGCGTAGTACACGGGGCTGTAGATGTCCGACAGGTCGTTGTCCAGCGTGATGGCGCCACCGTTGGAGAAGTAGGTGAGGTAGGCGCGGAAGATGCCCAGCGTGCCCAGCGTCACGATGAAGGGCTCGATGCGCCCTTTGGTGATCAACAGGCCATGCACCAGGCCGAACACAGCGCCCAGCACCACCGCCAGCAGCATGCCGACCACCACGGCGGCCATGGGCGAGCCCAGCACGGGTGCCATGGCGTTCATGAACAGGATGACCGAGCCTGCGATCAGCGCCGCCATGGAGCCCACCGACAGGTCGATGCCGCCCGAGATGATGACGAAGCACATGCCCACAGCGATGATGCCGATGAAGGCCGTGCGCGTAAGCACGTTCATCACGTTGTCATAGGTGGCGAAGTTGCTGTTGAGCAGCGTGCCGGCAATGCACAGCAGCACCAGGCCGATGACCGGGCCCAGCCCGTGCAGCTTGCCCCACCAGGCGCTGGCGGCGCCGTGGCGGCCGCCTGCGACCGGCGCGGTCGGGGCGTTTTCAGCGGGTACGTCAACGGGTACCTGTGGCATGGACGATCAACTCCTCTTCGGTCAAATGGGGTTCTTCGAGCGTGGTCTGCAGCCGGCCGGCGCGCATCACCGCCACGCGGTGGCACAGGCCGATCAGCTCCATCAGCTCGGACGAAATCACGATCACCGCCAGGCCCTGCGCCGCAAGGCGCTGCACCAGGTGGTAGATCTCGCGCTTGGCGCCCACGTCCACACCGCGCGTGGGCTCGTCGAGCACCACCACGCTGGGGCCGGGGTGCAGCACCTTGGCCAGCGCGAGTTTTTGCTGGTTGCCGCCCGACAGCGACGATGCGCGCACGTCGAGCGAGCCGGTGCGGATACCGAACTCTTGCACGGCGTCGCGCAGCGCGGCCTGCTCGGCCGCCGGGTTCAGCCAGGGGTTGGCATAGCGCTCCAGCGCCATCAGCGTGAGGTTGGGGCGCAGGCCGAAGTGCACATGCAGGCCCTTGCCCTTGCGGTCTTCGCTGAGGTAGGTGAGGCCGTGGCGTGCGGCGTCGCGCGGGCTCTTGAGCTGCACGGGCCTGCCCGCCAGTTCCACCGTACCGGCCGAGCGCGGGCGCAGGCCCAAGAGGCCCTCGAACAGCTCGGTGCGGCCAGCACCCACCAGGCCGGCAAAGCCCAGTATGTCGCCGCGCCGCACCTCGAAATCCACATCCTGCGCCCAGCCGGGCACCGTGAGGCCGCGCACTTTGATGATGGGCTCGCCCGCCGGGGCGGGCAGCTTGGCGGGGAACAGGTCGGCCAGCTCGCGGCCCACCATCAGGTTGGCCATCTGCCGGCGCGTGACGCTGGCCGTGGGCTCGCGCGCCACCAGCAGGCCGTCGCGCATCACCACCACCTCGTCGGTGGTGCGCTCCACCTCGTCAAGCTTGTGCGAGATGTAGATGATGGTCACGCCCGCGGCCTTGAGCTCGGCCATCAGCGCGAACAGGCGCTCCGTCTCACCCGGGGTCAACGTGGCGGTGGGCTCGTCCATGATCAGCAGGCGCGCATTGCGGGCCAGCGCGCGGGCAATCTCCACCAGCTGCTTTTCGGCCACGATGAGCTTCTTCACGCGGGTGTCGGGGTCCAGCGGCAGGCCGACCTGGGCCAAGGCCTGGCGGGTCTTCTCCCGCATGGCCTTGTCGTCGAGGAACAGGCCTTTTTTTATCTCATGCCCGAGGAAGACGTTCTGCGCAATCGTCAGGTCGTCCGCCAGGTTGAACTCCTGGTGGATCAGCACGATGCCCTGGGCCTCGGCCGCGCGCGAGCCGCCGCCGGGGGCGCGCACTGCGCCGTCGACCACCACCTCGCCGGTGGTCGGGCTCTCGTACCCGGCCAGTATCTTCATCAGCGTGGACTTGCCCGCGCCGTTCTCGCCCAAGAGGCCATAGACCCGGCCCGGCTGCAGCGCAAAGCCCACGCCGTGCAGCACGCGCACGGGCCCGAACTCCTTGGTCACGTTGCGGAACTCGACGGCGACGCTCATCGTGCGGCCCCTCCCGAACGGGCAGACGACTGGGCCATGCTCTCCTGCATGGCCAGCACACCCGCGCCCACCACGCCGGCATCGTCGGCCAGGGGCGCGTACTGGATCTCCAGGTGGCGCGTGGACAGGGCCAGCGAGCGGTGGTACACGCTCTGGCGCACCGAGGCCAGGAACAGCGGCCCCATGTCGGCCACGCGCCCGGCGATGAACACATGCGACGGGTTGAAGAAGTTGACGATGGAGGCCAGCATCTGCCCCACCAGGTTGCCCGCGCGCTGGATGATGGCGTTGGCCGCCACGTCGCCCGCGCGGCTGGCCTGAGCGACGTCCTCGGTGGTCAGGGTGCCGGTGGCCTGCAGGCGCTCGGCCAGCAGCGCGCTCTCGCCCGCCTGGGCTGCGGCCAGCGCCATGCGCGCCATGGCAGGTGCGGCGGCCATGGCCTCGACGCAGCCCTGGTTGCCGCAGTGGCAACGCGGGCCGGCCTGGTCCACGCAGATGTGGCCCACGTCGCCCGCCGAGCCATTGGCGCCCCGGTACACCTGGCCATGGCAGACGATGCCGCAGCCGATGCCGGTGCCGATCTTGATGACCAGGAAGTTGGGCAGGTTGCGCTGCAGCCGCCACAGCTCGCCCAGGGCCATCAGGTTCACGTCGTTGTCCACAAAGACCGGTGCGGCAAAGGCCTCGCGCAGGTAGTCGCGGATGGAAAAGCCGTCCCAGTCGGGCATCAGCGGAGGGTTGACCAGTTGGCCGCTCTCGAAATCGACCGGCCCCGGCACCCCCATGCCGATGGCGATGACCTGCGAGGCGGGTAGCCCGCAGCGCGCCATCAGTTCGCGCATCAGGCCGCGCAGCCGCGCCAGGATCACACCCGGGCCCTGGCGCACGTCGATGGGTTCGCGGTGCCGCGCCAGCACCGTCATGTCGGGCCGCATGATGGCCACCTGCATGCTGGTGGCGCCCAGGTCGGCACCGATCACCACGCCCAGGGTCTCGCTCAGGCGCAGGGTTTCGGCACGGCGCCCGCCGGAGGATTCCTGCAGGCCCACCTCGTCGAGCAGGCCCTCGTCCAGCAAGGCCGCCACCCGCGCGTTGGCCTTGCTCTTGGAGTAGGCCAGCCGCTGCGCCAGCGCATGCCGCGACGCACCTGCCGACCAGAAAATGGTCTGCAGAACGTCCAGGTCTTCAGTGCCGCAGTTGTGCCAGCGTGCCAAGGCTTGTCTCCTGTTGTGGTGGCGGATCCAGGGGCCATGGTGGCCTCGCCTGGGTCGCCTGCGCCTCAAACGGACGCGTTGGGCAAATACTATGCGGCCCACTTAGGCCACACAAGACTTAACTTAGACCTAATTTTGTCCTAAGTCACTTGTTTTCGTGGTCATGTCGTTGTCACGTTGGTTGGGTCCACTCAAGCGGCAGACCGGAGCCGGCTACCGCCGTGCGGCTTTCAGGAAACCAAGCAACCAACACCGACGAGGGAATCCATGACATTGCGATTGACCGCCGCGGCCTTCGCCGCCCTGGCCGCCACCCTGATCGCCTGCGGCAGCAGCGGCGGCAGCGAGCCGCCGTTCACCGTCAAGCTGATCGGCTTCAACGACTACCACGGCAACCTGGAATCCCCCGGCACCTTCGGTGCCAGCGCCGCCGTGCCGGCAGCCGACCGCCCGCCCGTGGGCGGCGCCGAATTCATGGCAGCCCATGTCGCGAAGCTCAAGGCCCAGAACCCGAACAACGTGGTCGTGGGTGCCGGTGACTCGATCGGCGCATCGCCGCTGATCTCCGCACTGTTCCAGGACGAGCCCGCGGTAGAAACGCTCAACCGCATCGGGCTGGAGTTCAACTCGGTGGGCAACCACGAGTTCGACAAGGGCTCGGCCGAGCTGCTGCGCCTGCAGAACGGCGGCTGCAAGACCGGCGAGCCCAACAGCTGCAAGGGCTCGGTGGCCGGCACGCCGGTGCCCTTTGAAGGCGCCAAGTTCAAGTGGCTGTCGGCCAACGTCATTGCCACCGCGACCGGCAAGCCCCTGCTGCCGGCCTATGGCATCAAGGAGTTCAAGGGCGTTAAGGTGGCCTTCATTGGCATGACCTTCAAGGCGACGCCCACCGTGGTGACACCCACCGGTGTGGCCGGCCTGGAGTTCCGCGACGAGATCCAGACGGTGAACAACCTGATCCCCGAGCTCAAGGGCCAGGGCATCGAAGCCATCGTCGTGCTGGTGCACGAAGGCGGCTTCCAGTCCGGCACCGTGTCGGACATCAACGGCTGCGAGGGCGCGCTCGCCGGCTCGGGCATCGCCACCCTGGTCAAGGGCCTGGACAACGCGGTGGACGCGGTGATCAGTGGCCACACGCATGCCGCCTACAACTGCAAGCTGCCCAACGCCACGGGCCGTGCCATCCCGGTGACCAGCTCCAGCTCGTTCGGCCGCGTGCTGACCGACATGGACCTGACCATCGACCCGTCCACGCGCGACATCAACGCCGCCACGGCCACCAACCGCCTCGTGGTGCGCAACGACCCCGCCGTGCCCGCCGATGCGGCCGTCGCCAGGATCATCGCCGGCTACAACACCCTGGTCTCGCCCATCGCCAACACGGTGATCGGCTCCATCGCCGCCGAGCTGCCCAACAGCCGCACCGACGGCGCCTGCAACATGCCGGCCGGCGACCTGGTCGCCGACGCCATGCTGGCGGCCACGCAGGGCCCCACCTTCGGCTCGGCGGTCATCGCCCTGATGAACGGCGGCGGCGTGCGCAACCCCGGCTTCACCTTCGCGAGCAGCCCGGTGGGCGAAGGGGCCGGCAACGTTACCTACGGCGAGGCCTTCACCACGCAGCCGTTCGGCAACAGCCTGGTGACCATGTCGCTGACGGCGCAGGACCTCAAGGACGTGCTGGAAGAGCAGTTCGCGGGGTGCAAGGGCCAGTCGACCACGGCCACGCGCGTGATGCTGCCGTCCAACGGCTTCAAGTACACCTGGGACGGCGCCAAGGCCTGCGGCGCGCGCGTCAGCAACGTCACGCTGCGCAACGGGGCCTCGACGGAGACCATCGTCGACGCCGCGGGCGCAGTGCCCAACCCGACCAAGACCTACCGCGTCACCATGAACAACTTCATGGCCGATGGCGGTGATGGCTACTCCACCTTCCTCAAGGGCACCAGCCGCCTGGGCGGCGCGCAGGACATCGATGCGCTGGTGGCCTACCTGTCCGGCTTCAAGGCGCCCAAGGCACCGTACACGCTGGGCACCAACCCCAACGATGCGGGCGGCTCACGCATCAACCGCACCGGCACCAGCACCGCATGCCCGACCGGCGCCGTCACTTCCTGAGCGGTCTGCTGGCGCTGGCGGCGGCCGGCCCGCTGGCGGCCTCGCCGGCCACCGAGGAGAAGCTCAAGGCGATCATGCAGGCGGCGGCCGGCCGGCCACCCGACGCCGAGCGCCTGCGCGAGCGCGAAGCCCTGCTGCGCGAGGCCGAGGCCGCGCTGGCGGCCGGCGATGCACAAAACGCCGAGCAGGGCTTCGACCGCGCCGCGATGATCCTGCATTCCGCCGACACCGAGATGGGCCTGGTGCGCAGCTACATGCAGTCGGGCCAGTACCGGCGCGCGCTGGCTTTTGGCGCCCACACGGCGGGCGCGCACCTGGACGTGGTCGGCGGCGCGGCGCTGTATGCCTGGCTGCTCCACGCGGGCGGGCAGGACGCTATCGCCCGCAAGCTGCTGGCCGATGCGCAGGCGCGTGCACCATCGCAGCCTCTGGTGGCCGGTGTGGCCCGTGAGCTGGCGTCGGGCGCGCCACATGCGAGCGGCGACATGCTGCTGGCGCCCGCGCGGCTGGCCCCGTACAGCCACCCCGGCCACCTGGCCGCATTGCCGCGGGGCGCGCGCCTGGTTGCGGCCGGTACGCTGGTGGATGAAGGCCGCATGGCGCTGGTGCCCGCGCGGGCCGCCGCTGGTGGCCGGCGCCTGTGGGTTCGCAACGGGCTGGGGCAGTTGGTGCCGGCCACCGCCATGCCGGTGCGCAGCGAGGGCGGGGTCGCCCTGCTGCGCCTGGGCAGCCCGCTGCCCGCGCCGTCCACGGGCACCGTGCCCGCAGATGTGTTCCCGGGTGCCGTGGCCTTCGCAGTGGCGTATGCCCAAGCAGGCGATGCGGGCGCCGCCTGGCCCCTGCTGCGCACAGGCTTCGTCGGTGCCGCCACGGGTGCGCAGGGAGATCGTGAGCTCGATCTGTCCATGCACCAGGGCCTGACGCCGGGTGGGCCCGTCTTCGACCAGGCCGGCCGGCTCGCGGGCATTGCGCTGCCTGAAGGTGCGGGCGCCAGGCTGATTGCCGCGCCCCGTTTGCGCACGGCATTCGCGGGGCGGGCTGCGCTGCCTGCTTCCACGGAGGGTGGCCGCCTGGGGCCCGACGCGGTCTACGAGGCGGCGCTGCGCAGCACCTTGCAGGTGATCGCCCCCCGCTGAGGCGCGGGCAGGCTGCAATGCCTGCGCTTGTGCAGGCGCGTCTTCTGCTTTATGGCGGAACCCTGGCGCTGGGCACTGATGGGTGCATGGCTAAATGCTGCTTGAGTCGGTGGCAGTCCACTGAAAACGACCCGACTCTCGCAGCCACCGAAAATGCACCTCCAGGCCCAGGTAGTCGCGATCCGCTGCGTTGAGCGCGTTCTGCCGCTCAAGGCAGCACACGAAGTAGCTGAAGCACACCTCCCTTTGCCTGCCGACCTTGGCAAACCAGGGTTCGTCCTGAACCCAATAGCGCTCGGCAGACAGGTAGCACTCGCCGGTCAACCTTTCCAGACCAGGGAATGCACTGCCAGGCGGCAGCCCGCTGAAGTACTGCGCCACCAGGCGCCACACCTCGGCCTCGATGACGGCTCGCAAACCCTGGAGGGCCTCGTAGTCAACGTCCTCGAAGCGATCACACCGCTCCCTGTCCACAGGCCCCGCCCATGGTGGACGGGGCACGACCACAACGCGGGGCCACGGCTGGGCGCCAAGCTCAGGCGGCCGCATGCAGGACATAGCAAACCCATGGCTCCTGGTTCTTGGTCTTGAACACGGCAATGCCTTGCAGATGGTGCAGTGCCAGGGCGCACAGCTCGTCCATATCGCTGGGGGTGGCGCGCAGTTGCGGGGTATCGAACACCTGGTAGCCGGTCTGGGTTGCCAGCTCCCTGACCTGAGCGGCCCTGTTTCTTGACAGCACAGGGAACACATCGTTGGCCCATGCCCAGGCCAGGCTTTCCAATGCGGGGAGGTAGGTGACGATGGGTGTCGCCTGGTACACGCATGTCCGGCCACCATCGCCGGTGAGTGTCAGGGTCGCTGCTTCTTTATCGATGTTCCATGCAGAAAAGCCGGCAATGGCCTGGCTGAAGGCCTCCTGCCTGGCCCGGTACCCGTCCATGGCAATGCTCAGCAAGTCTGCAAACCTGGCGTCTGTGGTGTCCTGGTGGTGGCGATGGAGATGCATGGGAGTTCGGCCGATAGTATCCGGGTATCGTGGTGCCGCAGGCTGGACAGTACGCAATCAGCCATCCAACCCAGGCACTATTCCACGATCAGTACATTCCAGAAATTGTCCTGCACGTTTGCCCTGCCACCCCGCCAATTGACCGTATGCCATATCCCGCAGTTCCCCGCTTCATCACCGCCAGGGCCCGGTGGCTGGTCTGGCTGTGCACCCTGGGCGCGCTGGCGGCGCCGATAGCGCGCTTTCTGCCAGCCGACCAGGTGCCCTCGCTGCAATGGCTGGTGGAGCTTCCGGCCCACTGGCAGTGGCTTTACCTGGTGGTGGGCGCGACCTCGCTGGTGCTGCTCATGCTCTCGGGGCGCAGCGGCATGGGCAAGGGGTGGCTGGCCCTGCCGGCCCTGGCAGCCCTGGTTCTGGGCGGCATCTTCCTGTGGCAGCCGGCCACGCTGCCGCGCGGTGCCGAACCGGCCGACCCCGGCGCGGTACTGACAGTGGGCACTGCCAACCTCAATGCGGCAACCACCGACTTCGGCCCGCTCACCGACTGGCTGGCCTTGGCCGATGCGCCCGATGTGGTGTTTCTGCAGGAGTTCACCGAGCTGGCCCAGCAGGCGCTCACCGGCAACCCCGCCGTGGCCGCGCGCTACCCCCACCGCCTCGCAGTTCCCCAGCCCGACCCGTTTGGCCTGGCCGTGCTGTCGCGCCATCCCTTGTCGGGCCTACAGACGCTGCAGCCACAGGACCTGCGCGACACCCTGCGCCTGCGCGCCACCGTGGCATGGAATGGCAAGGCCGTGTACCTGAGCGCGCTGCACCCCATGCCGCCGCTGGACCAAGGCTTCGCCCAGGCCCGCGACCGGGCCCTGGTGCAGGAGGCGCAGCACCTCACAGCGCAACCGGGCGGCCTGGCACTGATGTCGGGGGACCTGAACATCACCCCCTGGGCGCGGGGACTGTTCGCGGTGGACGGCAGCATGCGCCGCGCCAATGGCATGGCACCCAGCTGGCCTAATGCCTTCGGCTGGCTGTCGGTGCTGCCGCTGGACCATGTGCTGGCATCGAGCGGCTGGCAGGTGGTGGGCGGGGGCATCGGGCCGGACTTGGGGTCGGACCATCGGCCCGTGGTCGTGCGGCTGACCGTCGCGCCTTAAGCGGCCTTCTGCGGTGCAGGCGCCTTGGGCCTGGCCTTCTTCTGCGCGGCCCGCGAATCATTGAAATCCGCCGCCGCGCGGCACCCTGCGCAAGGCCATGTCCGACAGGTCGCATGCATTCCCTCCTACACCTTTCAGCGGGCAATGCAATAGCCTGTCATGAACCAAGCACCAAGCCCGCGCGACAGCATCCATGCCGTGCGCAGCGCTTGCCAGAACGGAGCACCACTGATGAACGCACCCAAGGACCTGTTCCTCCAGCCCACCCGCTCTTTCCAAGACTTCCTGCGCACCCGCGAGCGGATCTCCAACGACTACATCAACGGCCACCCCGAGCCGCTGGCGGACATCGCCACGCAGCACGACCCCGCCACCTTCTTCCCGCCCAGCGGCACCACGGTGCAGGGAGCGGCAGAGGTATCAGCCAGCCAGCGCCAGGGCGCGCAGAGCTTTCGCGATGGCAGCACGGGGCAGTTCGAGATCATGCAGAGCGCCAGCAGCGGTACCCTCGCGTTCTGGACCGGCGTGCAGCATGCCGAGGTGGTGATGGAGGGCAAGGACGAGCGCGTGTCGATGCAGTTGCGCACGACCGAGGTGTTTCGCCTGGAGGATGGCCAGTGGAAGCTGATCCACCGCCATGCGGACATGCGCAAGGCGGGCGACGGCATCAAGGTCTGAACGCGCCATGGCGCGTTCTGGCTTCGCACCGGAGCCTGTCGCAGTCGTCTTGCCAGGACGGCGCCCACGTCCATCGCCAAGTCCTTGACACTGCACGAAGGTTGCATCCACTACCCCAGGCCTCGGAATCCGCCCCCCTATAATCGTCTCAATCAGTGAAACAGGACGGTCATGGAATACACGGTCAATGCGGTGCAGGAGGCGCTCGGGGTTCTGATGGTGGTAGCCCACAACCCGGGGCTAGGCGTGACGGAGATAGCCAAGCGCTCGGGCAACACCAAGGCTAGAACCTTCCGCTTTTTGGTCACACTGGAAGAAGCGTCTTTCGTGCAGCGTGACCGCGACTCGACGGCCTACAGCCTGGGCTACAAGGCGCTGGTGCTGGGCCTGGCCGCGCAAGAGCAAGTAAGCCTGACGCGGCTGGCCGACAAATACCTCGAAGCGCTGCAGGACCGGTTTAACGAGCATTCGGCCGTGTTGGTGCGTGACGAACTCGAATCCGTGTCGGTTGCGCAAAAACTCAGCACGCACGAGGTGCGGGTGCAGGGCGCGGTCGGGCGCCGGCGTCCACTGCATGCGGGCGCATCGGGCAAAGTGCTGCTGGCTTTTGCATCGCCCGAAGTGCAGGCTGCCGTGCTGGAGGGCGAGTTGAGCAAGTTCACCCCCCAGACCATCACCAGCAAGACCAAGCTCAAGCAGGAGCTCAAGCGGATCGCAGAGCAGGGCTATGCCACCTCGATAGCGGAGATGGCGGCCGACGTGGTGGCGGTCGCCGCGCCTGTGTTCGACTCCACAGGCTCGGTGCAGGCAGCCATCGGCATATCACTGCCCTCCAACCGCGCGCCGGACGACCTGGCGAAGATGATCCAGGCTGTGAGCAAGAGCGCAGCCGACCTGTCGTTCGAGCTGGGCTGGCGCAACCACGGCTGACCGGCTGCGGGGTCTTCGGGCGATACCCCGCCTTTTTCACGCTTTTCACCACTGATGCGCTGCCGTTGACACAGCTGCGCCAGGCGGCCTTGCCCGCCTGAAAAGCCGCGGCCGCCGCTCGCAGGCCCCGGCCTCTGACCGTTCCCGTAAGACCAGCCCTCGCTGCCTGGTCGACATTGCACGTCCACGCCCTGCTCGCCTGCTGGCAAAGCCCCTTGCAGGCCCCGCCCGACAGCGGCTGCGCAGCGATTTCGCACGCCCATACCAACGCCCGAGCGCTTTACGCGCAATTTTTCATGTGATAGCATTTGTATTACTGAACAAAACACAGTATCAACAAACAAAACATGCAAGCAGCAATCGAACAGCCGCAGAAGCGGCAAATCACCCCATGCCACGGGGTGGAACACAACGTGATGATCACCATGCGCGATGGCGTGCGGCTGGCCACGGACATCTACTTTCCCGCAGCGGCCGGCCAGCGTCTGCCCGGCCGCTTTCCGGTGGTTCTGGAGCGCACGCCCTACGGCAAGAGCGTGCCCAGCCGCTCCGAGCGCACGCACGCCGACGCCACTCCCCTCACCCGCGCCGAGGTAGCGGGGTACTTCGTTGCCCATGGCTATGTGGTGGTCTACCAGGACTGCCGGGGTCGCTACGGCTCCGAAGGCGATTTCGTCAAGTACTTGAGCGATGCCAAGGACGGCTACGACACCTGCGCATGGATCCTGGAACAGGACTGGGCGGACGGCGCCATAGGCACCAAGGGCCTGTCGTACGCAGCGCACACGCAGATGGCGGCGGCCAGCCTGGGCGCGCCCGGCCTGCGCGCGATGGTGGTGGACTCGGGCGGCTTCTCCAACGGCTTTCAGAGCGGCATCCGCCAGGGCGGTGCCTACGAGCTCAAGCAGGCCGCCTGGGCAGTGATGTTCGCGGCCGAGCATTCGCGCCGCAAGCACGCCGATGACAGCGACGGCCTGCACCTCACCCCGCAGGACCTGGACCGCTGGTTCAAGCGCATGCCCTGGCGCCGCGGCGATTCGCCGTTGACGGGGGCGCCCGATTACGAGGACTTTCTCTTCGACCAGTGGGAGCGCGGCAACTTCGACAGCTACTGGAAGCAGCCAGGCATCTACGCAGAGGGTTACTACGACCGGCTGTGGCACATCCCGGCGCTGCATATTTCCTCCTGGTACGACGTGTACCCTCGCACCGCTGTCGAGAACTTCAAGGGAACAAAGGGGCATGGCGCGCCCCAGCAACTGGTGCTGGGCCCGTGGACGCATGGCAACCGCTGGGAGACCTTTGCAGGCGACGTGGACTTCGGCCCTGCAGCGCGGCTCGACGCCAGCCTGGCGCCCAGCTTCCTTGAGCTTCGCCTGCAGTGGTTCGACCGCTGGCTCAAGGGCATGCAAACGGGCCACGGCGCCAAAGCCACTGCCCGCTCGCCAGTGAGCCTGTTCGTAATGGGCGGCGGCAGCGGCCGCAAGAATGCCCAGGGCCGGCTGGACCACGGCGGCCATTGGCGCGCCGAGCAGGACTGGCCCATCCTCGGCGTGCGGGATACGCGCTTGTACTTGCATGCCGATGGCAGCCTGCAAAGCGGGCCAGCCCCACAGACGCAGGGCGCGCACGAATACGTCTTCGACCCGCAAGACCCCGTCCCCACTCTGGGCGGCAGCGTGGTATCGCGCCCGCCGGCCATCTTTGCGGGCGGGTTCAACCAGGTGGAGCGCGCGGACTTTTTCGGTTGCCGCATGCCCGGCCGCCCACTTGCCCGGCGGCAGGATGTGCTGGTATTCGAGACGCCGCAGCTCACCCACGACGTGGAGGTGACTGGCGCCATCGAGGTGGTGTTGCACGTCTCCAGCAACTGCCCGGACACGGACTTCACCGCGAAGTTGGTGGACTTGTACCCCCCCAGCGACGATTACCCCGAGGGCTATGCGCTGAACCTCACGGACGGCATCCTGCGCGCGCGCTACCGTGATTCTTGGGAGCACCCGGCCCTGATGGAGCCGGGCCAGGTCTATGCGCTGCGCATAGAACTCTTCCCCACCAGCAACCTGTTCCAGCGCGGCCACCGCATCCGGCTCGACATCTCGAGCAGCAATTTCCCCAAGTTCGACGTAAACCCCAACACGGGCGAGCCCGAGGCGCAGGCCACCCATTCGCGCGTGGCGATCAACCGCATCCATATGGGCGGCGTGCACGCGTCACACCTGCGGCTGCCCATGGCGCCCCGTGCCGCCAAGCCCTGAGCCGCTGATGCACCCCTACAGATTTTCCATCCCCGCCACCCCTGCCCATTTCTTGAAACAATGGAGAACACCATGAAGCGATTCGCCAGCCTGCTCACTGCCGCCGCATTGAGCCTCACGTCCCTAGCGGCCCACGCGGCATGGCCCGATCATTCGGTGCGCTTCATCGTGCCGTTTCCGGCGGGCGGTCCATCCGACGCTGCCATGCGCGTCGTGGCCAAGCGCCTGGGTGAGCTGTGGGGCCAGCCCGCAGTGGTGGAAAACCGGCCCGGCGCGCCAGGCATCGTGGTGGCGGCCTCGGCGCCGGCCGACGGCTACACCTTCGTGCTGGGCGCGGGCTCGCACATGGTGACGGCGCCCCTCATGAACCCCAAGCTCGCCTACAAGCCGCAGCGCGACTTCGTGCCCGTGAGCCTGCTGCTCACCAACACACCGGTGCTCACCGTGCACCCTTCGCTCAAGGTGAAGACGCTCAAGGACCTCATCAGTTACGCCAAGGCGCATCCCGGCGAGCTCAACTACAGCTCTGCAGGCAACGGCAGCCCCAGCCACCTGATGATGGAGATGTTCAACGACATCACGGGCACCAAGATGACGCACATCCCCTACCGAGGCGGAGCCCCTTCGGTGCAAGAGCTGCTCGCCGGGCACGTACAGTTGGGCATCAATGCCACACCCACAGTGCTGCAGTACGTGAATACGAACAAGCTCACGCCCCTGGCCGTGGCCAGTGCCAGGCGGGATGCGTCCATGCCCAATGTTCCCACCATGACAGAGGACGGCGTACCCAACTTCGACTACCAGATCTGGTACGGCATCTTCGCACCAGCCAACACTCCGGCGGCCATCGTGGCCAAGCTCAGTACCGACATGCAGAAGCTTCTGGCCGAGCCTGCCATCGTGCAGCAGATGCGCGCCCAGGGCGCCGATGCCAAGGGCTCAACGCCCCAGGCCTTCAGCCGCATGGTGCAGGCGGACACCGCCGCCTGGGGCAAGCTGATCCAGGAAAAGAAGCTGAGTCTCGACGAATAGGCGCCACCGGCAGGCGACC
The DNA here is from genome assembly GCF_964253575.1 of Acidovorax sp. LjRoot118. Lineage (NCBI taxonomy): Bacteria > Pseudomonadati > Pseudomonadota > Betaproteobacteria > Burkholderiales > Comamonadaceae > Acidovorax > Acidovorax sp. LjRoot118. Next base: position 2,088,677 of record NZ_CAXURB020000001.1, on the reverse strand, counting down.
AGTTCAGGACTGCGGCACGGTGCAACGGCCTTCGCCCGCAAGGGGCGCCTGCACAGACCTTCACATCCTTCGAAGGATATGAGAAATGGCCTGCGTGCGGCAACGGCTTCGCTGCACACCATGCGAAGAATCTGTTGAAAGACAGGGGCGAACTCCCGCCCCTGCCCCACGCCGCTCTGGTGGGGCTTGACGACCTCGGCGTGTTGGACCAAGTGCTAACCACTTGGTCTTTTTTTGGCCCGTGATTTCGCCACGCACCTTCATGGTGAGCGCGCACCGCCATGGCGCATGCGATGGACCACATTGCACGCAGCATCGACCGACAACACCAAAGATCAACAGACAACACAAACACTTGACGGAGCGTTCTCTCAGTTTCAAAATTGTCTCATCTATCGCAACATTGTCTCAACCAATAAAACATCATGAATTGAGACATGGCGGTAGGGGGCTTGCAGCCGATGGGCCGCAGGTCGTCATCCACCCATACCGGAAAGACTCCATGAAGAAACACACCATCGCCTTTGCCGCCACCCTGGCCGCAGCGGGCCCGGCCCTCGCCCAAACGTCGGGCGTACAGATCTATGGCATTGCAGACGTGGGTGTGGCCTATGTCGGCACCGTGCAGGCCCCTACTACTGCGGCACCGAAAAACACCGGCAGCGGCTGGCTGCAAGACTCGGGGCTGCTGCAAGCCTCACGCCTGGGGTTTCGGGGCACGGAGGACCTGGGAGGCGGCCTGCGGGCGCAGTTCGGGCTGGAGGGCGGGCTGGCCATTGACAGTGGCTCATTCAGCCAAGGCGGCCTGCCCTTTGGCCGGCGCTCCACAGTGGGCCTGGCTGGCTGGATCGGTGATCTGCAGATCGGCCGCCGCAAGGACTTCACCGACGAGATCGCGGAACCGTTCTCCAGCATCACGCCGTTCGGCACCTTCATTACGCGCGTGCACTCCAACAACATGGACCGTATCGGGGGTAACCGGGCCAACAACATGGTGTACTACAGCACCCCGCGCTGGAACGGCTTTCGCGCCAACGTGACTTACGGATTGGGCGAGACGGCGGACAGCACTGCCACGGGCCAATCGTTCGGCGCGGGCGCCATTTACAACACCGAGGGTTTCGGTGCCGGCGTGGGCTACTGGCAGTCAAAACTGGGCGTGGTGACCGCCACGGCCAACAGCAGCAGCGACCAGGGAGCCGCCACGGGCGCGGGCTGCAACACCGTGGGCATGGGCCAGCCGGGCGAGGTCTGTATGCGCACGTGGATCGTGGGCGCACGCTACAAGACCGGCGGCCTGCACCTGCATGGCAGCTTCTCGCGCGTGAACCAGCCGCTGGTGCGCACAGGCGCGGGCGCTGGGCCCAACTTCGCAGCCAACTTCACGCGCCCTACCGGCACCCAGCCCTTCACTGCTGGCGGACCCAACAACCCGTCGAGCAATATTGCGGACCTGGGCGTGGAGTACGCCATGGGCGTGTGGCTGCTCAAGGGCAGCTTCATCCAGTCACGCTACAACTTCATCGGCGCCGCCAGCAAGGGTAAGCTCACGCAGTACACGGCCGGCGCAGAATACCGCCTGTCAAAGCGCACCACGCTGTACGCCACCGTGGCCCACCTGAAGGCCGATGCCATGTACAGCCCCGGCATCATCGGCCCTGCGCCCGGGGCCGGCAACGCCACCACGGCCCTAGGCACCGGCATCCGCCACACGTTCTGAGAGCGACGGCCGTCAGGCGGGGCGGGCCACAGCCCTGCCCGGCCGCCGTATCGTCCACAGCGCAGCCGCCATCAGCACCACGCCGCCCAACTGCACCGGGCTCAGCGTGCGCCCGTACACCACCCAGTCCACCAGCACGGCCGTGAGCGGGTAGACGAACTGCAGCACCGCCACCTTGCCCAGCGCCAGCCGGGCCATGCCGGCGAACAGGATCACGTAGGCCAACCCAGTGTGCATCACGCCCAGGCCTGTGAGCCAGGCCCAGGCAGCCGCCGTATGCGGCCAGCCGAAGGCCAGCGGCGCCCACGCCAGCAGCACGGCGCCCACCAGGCACTGCCACAGCGCCAGGGCAAAGGGGCTGATGGGCGCGGGCGCGCGGCTGGCCAGCAGCGTGACGGCGGCATAGCAGAACGAGCCGCCCAGGCACATCAGCACCCCGGCCAGGTAGGCCCAGCCATCGGCCGTGCCGACGGGTATGCCATCGAGCAGCCCGGTGGTGAGCACCAGCCCGGCCAATGCCGCCAGCGTGGCCATCCATTGGACTGGAGAGACGGCCTCGCGCAGAAACAGCGCACCGAACACGATGACCCAGATGGGCTGCACGTGGAAGATCACCGTGGCCACCGCGATGGAGGTGCGCGGGATGGCCGCGAAGAACAGCGCCCAGTTGAGCACCATGAACACGCCCGTGGCGCAGGCCACCCAGCGGCTCTTCGCCTGGTGGCGCAGCAGCAGCTCACGCCCCCGGCCCGTGGCCAAGCACCAGGCCACCAGGGCCAGCGCGCCGAAGGCGCAGCGGAACCACACCGTCACCAGCGGGTGCTGGCCGGCCTCTTCCACGAAGACTCCGATGGTGCCCAGCAGCACGCCGCCGGCGATCATGAGCCATTGGCCCGTGCGCTCGCGGGCCTGGGTTGCAAGGTCGGGGGTGCTGGCGAGTGACGCGGGCGAAAGGGGCAGTGCAGAGGCCTTGTGGTTCATGGCGCCAATGGTCGTGAATTGATCGCCACAGGTAAAGCGCATAGTTCGCGGCACAGCCATTCGGTAATCGAATACATTGATTGGCAACCATCCTCGTCTACAGACCTACGCGCATGAACTACCCCGACCTGCAGATCGACTGGCTGCGCGCCTTCGTCGCCGTGGTGGACGCTGGCTCGCTCTCGGGTGCGGCGCCGCTGGTGCACCGTTCGCAGTCGGCCGTCAGCATGCAGATCAAGAAGCTCGAAGCGGCGCTGGGCCGCCCGGTGCTGCTGCGCGGCCCGCGCCACCTGGAGCTGACGCCTGTGGGCAATGAGCTGCTGTCGTACGCGCGCCGTATGCTGGAGCTGCAGGCCGAGACACAGACGGCCCTGTTCGGCCCGCAGCTGGCGGGCCGGGTGCGCCTGGGCGTGCCGGACGACTATGCATCGACCTACCTCACGCCGGTGCTGCGCAGTTTTTCGCACCGCTACCAAGGGGTGGAGATCGAGCTGACCTGCGAGCAATCGACCTCGCTGATCCCGCGCGTGGTGCGCGGCGAGCTCGACCTGGCCCTGGTCTCGCGCGACAAGCCGCAGCGCGGGCGCTTCCTGTTCCAGGAGCCGCTGGTCTGGGTGGGTGCCGCGCAGTTCGAGGCCTGGCGGCGCGACCCGCTGCCGATTGCGGTGTACGAATCGGCCAGCCTGGCGCGCATCGCCACCATGAAGGCCCTGGCCGCGCGGCGCCGCGCCTACCGCATCGTGTACCACAGCTCCAGCCTGGCGGGCCAGCTGGCCGCCGTGGAAAGCGGCCTGGCCGTGGCCGTGCTCACACGCTGCAGCGTGCCGCCCAACCTGCAGATATTGCAGAACCTGCCGGCCGAGTTCGACCTGCCCGCGCTGGATTCGATGGACGTGTCGGTGCTGCGCAGCAAGGAGTCGCAGCGCTCACCGGCGGTGGATGCGATGTACGAGCAGATGGTGCGGACGCTCGCCCAGTGAGCCAAGTGGGTGACAGCGCAGATCTCCCACAGGGGCGAGAATGCAGCACATTCCCCCGGAGACACCCATGACCATCCCCTCCACTGCCCTGCAACTGCGCTCGCTGGTACAGCCCGACGGCACCCTGCAGATCAGCCTCGAACCCACGGCCGTACCCACGCCAGGGCCCGACGAGGTACTAATCCAGATCCAGGCCACGCCGATCAACCCGTCGGACATCGGCCTGCTGTTCGGGCCGGCCGATCTGTCCACCGTGCAGGTGGCCGGCAGCGCCGACCGGCCGGTGGTCACCGCCCGCATCCCGGACCGCGCCATGCCCGGCATGGCCGCGCGCCTGGGCCAGAGCATGCCCGTGGGCAACGAGGGGGCGGGCCTGGTGGTGGCGGCAGGGTCCTCGCCCGCCGCCCAGGCGCTGCTCGGGCGCACGGTGGCTCTGATCGGTGGGGCCATGTACGCGCAGTACCGGGCCATGCCCGCCGCGCAATGCCTGCCGCTGCCGGCCGGCACCACGGCGGCCGAGGGGGCGTCGTGCTTCGTCAACCCGCTCACCGCGCTGGGCATGGTGGAGACCATGAAGCGCGAGGGCCACACGGCGCTGGTCCACACCGCCGCCGCCAGCAACCTGGGCCAGATGCTCAACAAGGTCTGCCAGAAGGACGGCATCGGCCTGGTCAACATCGTGCGCAAGCCCGAGCAGGCCGCATTGCTGCGCGAGATCGGTGCCCAGTACGTGTGCGACAGCAGCGCACCCGGCTTCATGGCCGAGCTGACCGATGCCCTGGCCGCAACCGGCGCCACCATCGCGTTCGACGCCACCGGCGGCGGCACGCTGGCCGGGCAGATTTTGCAGTGCATGGAGGCCGCCATCAACCGCAAGGCCACCGAGTACAGCCGCTATGGCTCGGCCGTGCACAAGCAGGTCTACCTGTATGGCCACCTGGACACGCGCCCGACGGAGATCCAGCGCACCTTTGGGATGGCCTGGGGCGTGGGCGGCTGGCTGCTGTTCCCGTTTCTGCAGAAGATCGGCAACGACGCCGCGCAGGCGCTGCGCCAGCGCGTGGCGGCCGAGCTCAAGACCACGTTCGCCAGCCACTATGCGCGCACGGTATCGCTGGCCGAAGCACTGAGCGCTGACGCCATTGCCTTCTACGGGCCGCGCAATACCGGTGCCAAGGTGCTGATCGATCCGTCGAAGTAGTCGGTGAGCACCAACGGCGCTGAAATCAGGTGGCAGCCAGCACCAGCTCCAGCAAGCGCTCATGCGGCCCCAGCAGCGCATCACCGCCGATCAACCGCAGCGCCCCGCCCTGCCCCCTGACCACCAGTTGCGGCACACCGCGTGCGCCCACGGCGCGCAGGGTGGCCTGCGAGCTGGCCACGCGTTCGGCCATGGCGCGGTGCAATGCGGCATCGGGCGACAGTGTCTGCGCGGCCGCGTCGGCCAGGCCCAGGCTGGTCAGCACCTCGGCCAGCACCTGCGCATCGGCCGTGTCACGGCCATCGATGTAGCGGGCGCGCTGCAGGGCGTGCAGGGCATCCAGTTCGCGGTCAGGCGCGGTCTGCGCCACGGCAGTCAGCGCCAGGGTGGCGGGGCCGGAATCGAAGCGGCCCGAAGGCGCGCCCAGTATCTTGTCGCGGTAGGCCTCGCTGAACGGCTGGCCGGTGAGCTTTTCGATGCGCTGGTCGTTGGACCAGGCATAGGCGGCAAATTCCGCATCCATGGGCCGGGCACCAGCGCCCGCGAACAGGCCCGATGGCGCCAGGGTGACATGCACGCCGGGGGTCCCCTGCAGGCGGCCCAGGGCAGGCGCAGCGGCGTAGCACCAGCCGCACAGGGGGTCAAACAAATACGTCACTGCCGTAGTCATGGTCTTGGTTCTTTTTCAGTAGGTGGGAAGAGCGCCGCTTCGAAAAGCGCCAGCTCTTCTTCCAGGGTGCCGCGGCTGCGGAAGTGGCGGTTGGCGCGGTCGTACCAGTTCTCGGCGTCTTCCAGATCGCTTTCCTGCAGGTGCAGGATGCCATGGAGCCAGGCCGCCAGCAGGGAGCCATCGTGCTGCACCAGATCGTGCGCTTCGTTCCAGCGCCCGGCGCGCAGGTGCTGCAAGACGGGTTGAAGTGGGTGCGTTGGCATGATCTGGTGGTCCATCACTTTGGGGGATTGGTAAACCTGTTGCTTACCACTTCATGTCGCCCTTGTTCACTTTTGCACCGATATCCAACGACAAGCCCATGGGCGCTGCGGGGTAGGCCTTTTTCATCGCCTCGATCAGCTCGGCGCTGGTCTTGGTCGCTGCGGCGTTCTTCTCGAAGGCCTGCAGGTAGCCTTTGGTGTAGGTCACATTGGCAGCGGTCAGTGCGGTGCCGGCGCCCATGTGGCCGGGCACGACCACGGCGGGCTGCAGGGCGGCCATCTCGTCGAGCTGGGCCACCCAGGCGCTGCGCTCGGCCACGGTCTGCGTGTCGGCGGTCCACACATGGGTGTTGGTGCCGAACACGCCGATATTGCCCACCACGGCCTTCACCGAGGGGATCCAGGCATAGGGGCGGTGCGCCAGCAGGCCGGTGGTGCCACGGATTTCGACCACCTGGCCGTCCACCGTGAGGGTGTTGCCGGTGATGGCCTTGGGCAGCACAGGCGTGCGCGGCGCGTTGGCGCCCATCTTGGGGCCCCAGAAGGCAAGCTTGCCGGCGAGCTTGGCGCTGATCTTTTCCAGTACGGCGGGGGTGGTCACCACCTCAGCCTGGGGAAAGAACTCCTTGAGCGTTTCCACGCCGAAGTAGTAATCCGGGTCGGCCTGGCTCACGTAGATGGTCTTGAGCGCTTTGCCGCTGTCGAGCACGTTGGCGGCAATGCGCAGCGCGTCGGCACGGGTGAAGCCAGCGTCGATGACCATGGCCTCCTTCTCGCCGTAGACCAGGGTGGAGTTGACGTTGAAGCTGTTGCCGTCGGCGTTGTAGACCTTGATCTGCAATGGCTCGGCAGCCTGAGCGGCGGTGAAGGCGATGGCCAGGGTGGCAGCGATAACGGTGGTGCGGAACATGCGGGAATCTCCAGAAGTGGGTGGTGTTGCTCGGTACAGGCTGCAGTTTATTTGCGCCAATCGATCTAATAAACCGCTTAAACTGCGCATATTTGTTGCACCAATAGATCAAATATGGACCGCCTGACCGCTATGCGCGTGTTTGTGGAAGTCGCCACCAGCGGCAGCTTCAGTGCCACGGCCGACCGGCTCGACATGTCGCGCGCCATGGTCACGCGCTATGTGGGCGAGATGGAGCAGTGGCTGCAGGCCCGCCTGCTGCAGCGCACCACCCGCAGCGTGACGCTGACCGATGCGGGCGAGGCCTGCCTGCGCCGCTGCCAGCAGATGCTGGCGCTGGCGCAGGACATCGAGGAAGAGACCACCGCCACGGGTGAAGGCGAGCTGCGCGGCCAGTTGCGGCTGACCTGCAGCGTGTCGTTCGCCTATGCGCAGCTGGGCGCGGCGATCACCGACTTTCTGGCGCTGCACCCGCTGCTCAAGATCGACCTGGATGCGAGCGAAGGCGCGCTCAACCTGGTGGAGCGGCGCATCGACCTGGCGATCCGCATCAGCAGCGGGCCCGACCCGATGCTGATCGCCCGGCCGCTGGCGCGCTGCGACTCGGTGCTGGTGGCCTCGCCCGCGTACCTGGCGCGCCATGGCGTGCCCGCCCTGCCGGCCGACCTGGAACGCCACCGCTGCCTGAGCTATGCCAACTTCGGCAAGAGCGTGTGGGAGCTGGCCCGGGGCGGCGAGACTGCGCGCGTGGCCGTGTCCAGCCACTTCAGCGCCAACGAGGCCACCACCTTGCTGCGCGCCGCGCTGGCCGGTGGCGGCATCGCGCTGCAGCCCACCTACCTGGCCAACCCGCATATCGCCAGCGGGGAGCTGGCCGCCGTGCTGCCCGAGTGGGGGCTGCCGGTGATGGCGATCAATGCGCTGTACACCTCGCGCCGGCACCAGTCGCCTGCGGTGCGGGCGTTGCTGAATTTTCTCGTCGAGCGCTTCAAGGGAGCCCCCTGGTCGCTCTGAAATACAAAGGCCCGGGCACCAGCCCTGGCCTTTGCATCAAAGGGCCAACCTACCGTCAGGGCAGGATCACCGTAGCCCTGGCCCGGTCGATCTGGGCCTGTGCGTCCCGCGGCAGCAACAGGCGCTGGGCCACCAGAGCATTGGCCGCCTCGGTCACAGCGGCCACGTAGCCGGCCTGGTTGCCGTACAGCTCTTCCAGCGACACCCGGCCATCACCGGCGGCCAAGCGCGCGGCCCGCGTGGTGTGAAACGGGATGTAGCCGCCCGTGAGGTTGGCCAGGTCGGTGATGCCTGGCGTGGCCACGTAGTTGAACTCGAAGCTCGTGCCCAGTGGGGCGCGCGCCTCCACGCTCTGGATGCCGGCGCGGGTCAGACCGGTGCGCGCGTCCACCTGGGGCACCAGGATGGCGTAGTCGCGGTTCAGGTTGCGCGGGGGCAGCACGCTGGCGATGCCGGCCTCGTCCTGCGGCACATACTGCGGGCCGAAGTCGAACAGCGGGAAGTTGTTGTGCCAGCCCAGGTAGTTGAAGTCGGGGATGGCCGTCTGCGCGCCGTTCACCGCCCAGGTCAGCCCCTTCATGGCCGGGAAGGCCACCTGCGCGGGCCGCACCAGCGTGCCATCGGCCACCTTGGGCACCTGGCTGGCGGGTGGAGTGGTGCCGCGCACCACCCAGTCCTCCAGCCCCAGGAACAGCGCGCGGAAGGTGTCGTTGAACTGCACCACCGTGCCCGTGGGGTATGGCGCGCGGCTCGGCGCATAGCTGATGCTGGCCGTGCCGCCGGCCCCGCCGTGCTGGGTGCTGGCGTAGTAGTAGATGCGCGCGTTGTCGGGCTGGGTCAGGTCCTTGAGCCCATTGGCGTCCGTTAGCACCGGCGAGCCCTGCAGCTGCCAGAACTCCGTGCCCGACAGGCCCAAAAAGAACTTGGGGCAGGTGCTGGTGGCGGCACAGCGCTTCATCACCCCGCCCTGGCGGCCGCTGATGTCGTCCACGTAGTCCTTGTCCAGCCCGCGCGGCGCCGTCTGGCCGAAGGCGGTGTGGTCGGTGCGCAGCCCGCCGCCGCCGCCGGGCACGGCGAAGCGGGTGTTGATGTTGGTCTGGCGTGCGGCCACGTGGGCGTACATGCCGTCGAACACCTTGCTGCCATCGAGCGCCTGGTTGAAGCCCAGGTGCAAGAAGGTCTTCATCGCGTTGCCCGACTGCGAGGTGCCCTGCCCCAGCGTGTGCGTGATGCGCCCAGCCACCGGGTTGGCCGTGCCGCTGGCGTCGGCCCCCTTGCTGCGGAAGAAGCTCACCGTATCGCGCAGCGCGGCCAGGCCCACGCCCATGACCTTGGGGTCCTTGGCGACGTAGACCAGCTCGTACAGGTAGGCCGGGTCGAACCCGCCCTTGAGGCAGACGCTGGTGGGGCTGGGCGTGCCAGGGAAGGCTTTGGCGCCCGTGGCGTCGCAGGTGGCGAACTTCCAGTCCGCAGCGGAGATGGTCACGTATGGATCGGTCTCGTTGGCGCGCCGCGTGAGCGAATAGCCGGGCTGGGTGTTGTCCAGGCTGGCGGGCTCGTAGGGGATCATAGTGCCATTGAAAACGCCGCCGGGCAGCGTCATCGCCGGACTGGCCGCCGTGGGCACCAGCTCGGCGCGGTACGGGCCGGTGATGCTGGTGCCGTCCTTGTTCTTCGCCACGGGCACGGTGGCCGTGAGGCGCGCCGCCGCGCTCTTGGGCACGTCGACCTGCCAGGCGGAGTACAGCATCACGTAGCCGCGCTCCAGGTACACGGCATCGCTGGGCGTGGCCGTGGGGTTGAGCATGGTGAGGATGTTGCCGCGGTTGGGCGCGTCGTAGCGCAAGACCCCGCTGGCCTTGGCCATGTCCTTGGGCTTCAACATCACAAACTCGGTCTTGTATTCGGCCATGCCGCGGGCATTGACAGGCGCCAGCGCCAGGTCCTGGATGACCGCGTTCTTGGGATCGGCAGGGTCCACCTCGCCCGATAGCGTGCCCGTGAGGCGCTCGTACGTGCCCACGGTTCCGTAGGTGCCCGGGAAGTCCTCGCGGGCGGTGATCTCGAGCTTCATCGCCGGGGCCTTGCTGGTCAGGCCGTCGTCGCTGCTGCTGCCGCCGCAGGCGGTGACGGCTGCTGCGGCCGCAGCCGTGAGAGCGATGGCGCCCCAGGTGGGAAGAGGATGTTTTCTCATGTTGCTTGTCTCCTGTGTGGTTGCTCTTGTGGTCTTGCTTGCGGGAAAACGGGCGTGCGCCGGCCCTGCACTCCGCGCCAGAGCGGGTGTTCAGGCATGGCTGCGCCCATACCGGCTGCGCGTGGGCGCAGCCGATAGGGTCTCTGTCAGGGGTGGGCTGTGCGCGCGTTCACAGCGCGGCACAGGGCTGCGTGCAGGCTGGACACGCAGGTTTTCGTTGGCTTGGAGCGGATAACAAAACTCAGCGAAGCGGTTCTGGCTAGGCGCTACACATCAGATTTCTCGCAGGCAGTACGAGTAGTACGACAAGACGCAGCAACGACGCCAGAAGAGTTTTGTTAGCCGCTCTTACTCGGCTTCGATGCCGGCGGCCTTGATGACCTTGCCCCACTTGACCGTCTCGCTGGCCTGGAACCTGGCCAACTCGTCGGGCGTGGTGGTCCAGGCTTCGGAGCCGGCTAGGTCGTAGAAGGACTTGGCGGCCGCGCTCTTCGTGGCAGCGCCCATCAGTTCATTGAGGCGCGTCACCACGGCAGGCGGCGTGCCGGCAGGGGCATAGGCCGCGAACCAGTAGCCCATGTCATAGCCCTTGACGCCAGCCTCGTCGATGGTGGGCACGTCGGGCAGCTGCGAGCTGCGCTTTTGCGTGGAGTAGCCCAGCGCGCGCAGCTTGCCGGCCTTGACCTGGGGCACGCCGGTGGAGGTGTCGGTGATCATCAGGTCGATCTGGCCGCCCAGCAGGTCGGTGATGGCCAGGGGGTTGCTCTTGTAGGGCACGTGCAGTATGTCCACGCCGGCCAGCTGCTTGAGCATTTCACCAGCCATGCGGCTCGACGAGCTGCCGCTGCCGAAACTCAGCTTGCCCGGCGCCTTTTTGGCCGCGGCCACGACGTCGCCCACGTTCTTGTAGGGCGATGCGGCATTGACCACCATCACCTGCCCGCCCTTGCCCAGGCCGCTGATGGGCGCGAAGTCCTTCACCGGGTCGTACGAGAGCTTCTTGTACAGGTGCTCGTTGGCCGCGTGCGTGGTGTTGGTGGTGATGAGGAGGGTATAGCCGTCCGCAGGCGCCTTGGCCACCGCCTGTGCGGCGATCATGCCGCTGGCGCCGGCCTTGTTGTCGATGACCACGGGCTGCTTGGTGTCGTTGGTGATGGACTGGCCGATGGCGCGCGCCAGCTGGTCGGTGGCGCTGCCGGCGGCAAACGGCACGACGAAGGTGATGGCCTTGGCCGGGTAGGCCTGGGCCATGGCCGTGCCGGCCAAGCCTAGCGATGCGGCCATGGCCATGGCGGCGGCAAGGGTGCGTCGGCGGGCTGGGGAATGGATGGTGTTGAAAGCGCTCATGTTGTCTCCTGGTGTTGTTGGTGATGGTGAAAGAAGGAAATCGGGGTCAGCCTGGGCCCGCAAGATGCCCGGCCAGTGCCTGCGGCACCTGCACCGGCAGGTCGAGCAGCAGGTAGCTCAGCGCCTTGCCGTGGCTGTCGAGGTTCAAGGCGTCGTTGACACCGCCGTCGAGCACGTCGTCGAGCACGAAGTTCATGGCCTGCAGCTGCGGCAGCACATAGCGCACCACGCGGCCCGGCTGGCGCTGCGCGAAATGGTGCGCCACAGCGGCCTCGGTCACCTGGGCCATGAGCACATCCCACAGTGCAGGGTGCCAGGCGATGACGCTGATGTTGGAGCGGTTGCCCTTGTCCCCGGTGCGGCTGTGCGCCAGGCGGTACAGCGGAACAGTGATGGTGTCGGTCATGCGGCCGCCCTTTCTTCTTGCACGATGGCATCGAACATGCGGTAGCCCGTGGGCACGGCCTCGCGCGGCACCAGGCACGACACGGTGCCCAGGCGTGGCCGCATGGCCGTGCGCACCCCGCCGCCGCCCGCAGGGCCACAGGTGTACAGGGCCGTCACCTCGCGCAGCAGGCGCTGGGCGCTGGCATGGTCGCGGTGCTGCAGGGCCACGCGCAGGCGCACGTCGCGGGCACCGCCGTCGCCGGTGGCATCCAGCCAGCGGCCGGCATCGTCCCCCAGCACGCTGGTCACGCCGATCAGGTCGATGCGCAGCGGGCCCAGGCCGGCCAGCCGCTCGCGCAGCACCTCGCCCGCCAGGCGGGCACGGGCCTCGGCCCGGGCGCCGGCGTAGGAGATCTCGCCCTCGGCGAACCAGCCCGATTCGAAGCACACGTTGACCTTGAGCGTGGCCGGCCGGGCATGGCCGCGCACCCCTTCGAGCCGCACGGCATCGGGCCCCACGGCGGTGACGGTGGCCTCGGTGATGTCGGCCACCACGTCGGGGGTCAGGTAGGCGGCGGGGTCGTGCAGCTCGTACAGCAGTTGCTCCTTGACCGTGCGCTCGTCGATGCGCCCGCCGGTACCCGGGGGCTTGGTGATGGTGCAATGCCCGTCGGCATCGATCTCGGCAATCGGGTAGCCCAGGCGGGCCATGCCGGGCACGTCCTTGTAGCCGGGGTCGGCGAAATAGCCGCCGGTGACCTGGGCGCCGCATTCGAGCAGGTGGCCGGCCATGGTGGCGCGGGCCATGCGATCCCAGTCGTCGGGTGCCCAGCCGTAGTGCGCCAGGGCCGGGCCCAGCACCAGGGAGGGGTCGGCCACGCGGCCGCAGACCACTACATCAGCGCCCTCGCGCAGCGCGCCGGCAATGGCCTGCGCGCCGATGTAGGCGTTGGCGCTGGCGATGGTTTCGGTGGGCATGGCATCGCCCAGGGCACCCTGCAGCAGGGCGCGGTGCGCCGGGCCGCTCAGGTCATCGCCCTGCACCACCGCCACGCGCGGGCGACGCAGGCCCAGCTCTGCCGCCAGTTGCACGATGCGCCGGGCGGCGCCCTTAGGGTTGGCCGCGCCAAAGTTGCTCACGATGCGCACGCCGTGCGCCAGGCAGTCGCCCAGCACGGGGCGCAGCATGTCCACCAGCAGGGGCTCGTAGCCGGCGTCGGGGTCGCTGCGGCGGGCCAGCTGGGCCAGGGCCAGGGTGCGCTCTGCCAGGGTCTCGAAGATCAGCACGGCCGGTTGGCCGCTGGCGATCAGGGCCTGTACCACGGGCGCGGCGGCGTCCGTGCGGTCGCCCGAGAAGCCGGCGGCGCAGCCGACCAGCAGTGTTGCGTTGTTCGCCATGGGTGTCTTTGTCTCCTGGGTTGAATGTAGGCAGCTGCTGTTATTCTGTGAAATAGATTGTTGGTATCAATCTATCCGTTTTTCAGATTAATCTATCGGCAATGAGCAGCCACCATCTCTCCACCCGCCAGCTCGACGCCTTCCTGGCGCTGGCCGAGCAGCGCAACTTCACGCGCGCAGCGGCCCAGTGCCATCTGTCGCAGCCGGCGTTCAGCGCCCTCATCCGCGCGCTGGAGGAGGACCTGGGCCTGCGCCTGTTCGACCGCAGCACGCGGCATGTGGACTTGACGGGCGAGGGCCAGAACTTCCTGGAGTCGGCCCGGCGCATCCGCGCCGAGATCACCACCGCGCTGGCCGCCATGCGCGACGCGGCCACCCTGCAGCGCGGGCGCGTGGCCGTGGCGCTGCTGCCGTCGCTGGCTGCGGGCTGGCTGCCGGGCGTGCTGGCGGCCTACCGCGCGGCCTATCCAGGCATCGAGATCGACATTGCCGACGTGCTCTCGGAGCCCTGCATCGAGCGTGTGGCCAGCGGCAAGGCCGACTTTGCGCTGGCCGCGATCCGCGCCGACACACCCGAGTTGCAGGCCGAGCCCTTTTGCAGCGACGACTTCCATCTGGTGTGCCAGGCCGACCACCCGCTGGCCCACCGCAAGAAGCCCATTGCCCCTGCCGACCTGGCCACCTGGCCCTTCATCCACCTGGCGCGCAACAGCAGCGTGCGCCAGTACCTGGAGGCCGCCTTCCACCCCGAGGCCATGCACACGCTGATGGAGGTGGAGCAACTGGCCACCGTGATGGGCATGGTGCGCGCGGGCCTGGGGATCAGCGTGGTGCCGGCGCTCACGCTGTTCCACTTCGACCAGCCGGGCCTGGTCACCCGGCCGCTGGCCCTGCCCGGCTTGCTGCGCCAGATCTACCTGGTGCGTCGGCGCGACCGCAGCCTGTCGGTGGCGGCGCAGGCGCTGTACACGCTGGTGATGTCGCAGCGACCGGGCCAGGGGTAGCCCCCTATCGGTCTGTCATTGCCAAGTCGTGCACGTTTTTGGTAGTGGCATAGGCGAATGCCTACAAAATCTCTGGACAGGTGTCTTTATCATCGTGCGAAAAATGCGGTGCCGCACCGCCTTCCCCGGGCACGGCCCGATCACAGAACCAGGCACCCATGTCCTCCGGCATACCCACTACCCAAGCTTCCCTCCTGTCCGCCGGCGGCGAAATGGCCGGATTGATTGCGCGCTTCGATTGGGCCGCTACCGAACTGGGGCCGCTCGAACACTGGCCCGCTCACCTCATGCTGGCACTGGCCAACATGCTGCGCTGCCCCATGCCGATTGCCACGCTGTGGGGCGAATCGGGCGTGCTGATCTACAACGACCCCTACTCCAGGTTTTCGGGCGCACGCCACCCGGGCCTCTTGGGCATGAAGATCCGCGAGGCCTGGCCCGAGGCGGCCGACCTCAACGACCGGGTGCTCAAGGTCTGCCTGGCCGGCGGCACGCTCACGTATGAAGACCAGGAGCTGAGCCTGAACCGCGACGGCGTGCACAAGCCGTTGTGGGTGGACCTGAACTACTCCCCCCTGGTAGACGACGCAGGCACCCCGGTGGGCGCCATGGCCCTGGTGGTGGAAACCACCGACAAGGTGCTGGCCGACCGGCGCCTGCTGATGGAGCGCGAGCGCTTTGCCACCCTGTTCGAGCAGTCGCCCAGCTTCATGGTGCTGCTGCAGGGGCCCAGCCACCGCATCGAGCTGGCCAACCCCAAATACCTGGAGCTGGTGGGCGACCGCACCCTGCTGGGCCGCACGGTGGCCGACGCTCTGCCCGAGGCCGCAGAGCAGGGGTATGTGGCCATGCTCGATGGCGTGTACACCAGCGGCAAGGCGGCAACGGCCTTTGGTGCCCGTTTCGACATCCAGCAGCATGCGGGTGAGCCAGTGAGCGAGCGCTATCTGGATTTCGTGTACCAGCCGATACGCGATACCTCCGGCGCGGTGACCGGCATCTTCGTGGATGGCCTGGACGTGACAGAGCGCGTGGCCGCTGAGGCCAAGCGCGACGCCTTGATCGAGTTCACCAGCCAGCTGCGCGGGCTGGACAACGTGGACGATATCAGCCTGGCCGCAGCCCGCATCCTGGGCCAGACCCTCAAAGTGAGCCGCGCGGGCTATGGCCGCGTGGACCACGATACCGACATCCTGCAGGTGCAGTGCGACTGGACGGCGCCGGGGGTGCTGACGCTGCAGGGAGAGCTCTGCCTGCGGGACTTCGGCACCTTCATCGATTCGCTCAAGAACGACGAGTTCGTCAGGGTGACCGATGCGCGCAACGACCCCCGCACTGCGGTGGCCGCCGGTGCGCTGGAGTCGCGCAGCGCCCGTGCCTTCATGAACATCCCCGTGGTGGAGCACGAACGCCTGGTGGCCGTGCTCTTCGTGAACCAGGACGACGTGCGCCAGTGGACCCACGAAGAGTGCGAGTTCATGCGCGAGATTGCGGGCCGCACCCGCACGGCCACCGAACGCGTGCGCTCCGAAAACGAGCTGCGCGGCAACGAAGCCCAGCTGCGCGAAATGAACGAGTCGCTGGAGCGCAAGGTGACGGAACGCACCAACGAGCTGATGGAGGTGGAGGCCAAGTTCCGCCAGTCGCAGAAGATGGAGGCCATCGGCCAGCTCACCGGCGGCATCGCGCACGACTTCAACAACCTGCTGGCGGGCATGAGCGCCAGCCTGCAGGTGCTGGAAAAGCGCCTCGCCGCCAGGAACTTCGACAACACCGAGCGCTACATCGGCATGGCGCAAAGCGCGGTGCGCCGGGCGGCATCGCTGACCCAGCGACTGCTGGCCTTCTCACGCCGCCAGACGCTGGACCCGCGCCCCACCGACGTGAACCGCCTGGTGGGGGGCATCGAGGAGATGGTGCGCCGCACGGTGGGCCCCTCGGTCGAGGTGGAGGTGGTGGGCGCGGGCGGCCTGTGGCTCACGCAGGTGGACCCATCCCAGCTTGAAAACGCCGTGCTCAACCTGTGCATCAACGCGCGCGATGCCATGGCCCCCAACGGTGGGCGCCTGACCATCGAAACGGCCAACAAATGGCTGGACGACCGCGCCGCAGCCGAGCGCGAGCTGCCACCCGGCCAGTACATCTCGCTGTGCGTGACCGATACCGGCGTGGGCATGGCGCCCGAGGTGATCGCACGTGCCTTCGACCCCTTCTTCACCACCAAGCCCATGGGCCAGGGCACGGGGCTGGGGTTGTCGATGGTGTACGGCTTCGTGCGCCAGTCGGGCGGCCAGGTGCGCATCTACTCGGTGCCCGGCGAAGGCACTACCATGTGCCTGTACCTGCCGCGCTACATGGGCGATGCCGACCAGGAGAATCCGCACATCCAGCCCACCTTCGACCACCGGGCCGATGGCGAGGTGGTGCTGGTGATCGAGGACGAGGCCACCATCCGCGGCCTGATCGCAGAAGAGCTCGAGGACCTGGGCTACAACGTGATCTCGGTGGGCGACGGCCCTGCCGGCCTGCACGTGCTGCAGTCCGAGCGCCGCATCGACCTGCTGCTGACCGACGTGGGCCTGCCCGGCGGCCTGAACGGCCGCCAGGTGGCCGACGCCGGCCGCGTATCGCGCCCCGACCTCAAGGTGCTGTTCATCACCGGCTACGCCGAGAACGCGGCCGTGGGCAACGGCCTGCTGGCGTTTGGCATGGAGGTGATCACCAAGCCGTTTGACGTGGCGGCGCTGGCCGCCAAGGTACAGGAGATGATTGAGCGGTAGGGGCCGTTGGCGCGGCTACCATGCCCCCTCACAGAATCAATCTGGCAGCACTTCGAAGACGATGAACTGATTGGCCTGCGTGTCGGCGGTGAAATTGTTGTCCGCCGCAAGCACGAGGGTGCGGTGGCCATTGGGCAGGGTCTTGCCCCAGGTGATGGCTTCGATGTTGTCGAGCTTGACGCCCTGGTAGGTGATGGGCATCTCGAGCAGCAGCTTGCGTGTCATGGGCGTGTAGGCGGCCGAGCCCGCCAGGCTGGCCATGCTGGTCACGTTGGTCGTGGCATCGGTGATCTCGGTCAGCACCAGGCGGATGGTGTTGCCGATGCCCGATGCAAAGGCGCGTTCGATCGCGATGAACTTCTTGTTGCCGATGGCCAGAAAGTCCGACAAGCCGTTGTCCGGTCCGAACGGCGCTCCGGCCGGCGCATCCACCGGGATCTTCGGCAACTGGTACGCATACTGTGCCTTGGCCGCGCCGGTGGTCGGGTCCAGGGCCGTCACGCGCACCACGCTGCCGGCCTGCACGGTGGTGAGCGGGCCGTCCTGGATCAGCGCATCCTCATTGGCCACGAACACCGTTCCATCAGGCGCCACCGTCAGCGCCTCGAAGAGCTTGTTGCTGCGCGCGCCAGTGGTGGTGTTGTCCACATAGTTGTAGATCGCCGGCATCTTGAACTCGCGCACGAACTTGCCGGCCGTCGTCATCTCGCGCACGAAGGGCTGGAACAGGGTTGCCGCCGTGGTACCCCAGTTGCCCTCGGACGACCAGTACAGGTTGCCATTGGGCGCCAGGCGGATCGCCTCGGGGTCCACCGTGCGGGCCGATGCGGGAAACGAGGAGCCATCCTCGCGCTGCATATAGGTCTGGCGGTTGACCTTGACCGTCACCGGGCCCGTGGCAGCGTAGTCGATGCTGAGGTTGTAAAAGCGCGGCGTGCCACGCTCGCCACCGCGGTCATCGGAAATGGCCCAGTAGCTGCCATCGGTGGCCTGGTCCAGCCCCGAGATGCCGCCGAACTCGACGCCCTCGAACAGCGTGCCGGTGGGCAGGGACGCGGTGCCGATCAGCCTGAGGGATGCAACGCGGGATTCGCCGTTGTCGTCGTCGCTGCCGCCGCAGGCGGCCAGGGTGGCTGCCGTCAGCGCGGCCAACGCGAACGCGGCAGCCGTGCGGCGCCAGGCGGAGGTGGTGGTGTGAGCGAAACTCATGTTGTGCGTCTTTCTGGGGGATTGAAGGAAAGCAGCACGGGAGGTTGGGGGGCGAATGCGTCAGGTGCGTGACACTCCAAGTCATTGGAGACACATGTTGCTGCGGGGAAACACCGCACATCCAGTACGGGAGCAGCGCGCTGCATCAAAATCAGTTGGTTCCCGCAGTCAACCTTGGATATCGACCGCCGCCATGTTTCAATCGCTGTTGCACCAACACCGCCATGCGGATGAAGATCAGTGCAAGCTGGCGCTGGATTGCGCCTCTTTCGACACCTCGGCTAAAGAACAGGTAGTTTGCATGACTGAACGGCTATCCCTGGTGCTCTGGAGTTGGTACGCAGAAGACGAGTACAAGAACATCCTCGCACTTTGCGAGCTGTGCCAGGCACTCGAATTCCTGGCTTCCAGTGCAGCAGAACAGGCGAACAGCATCCCCAATTGCCAGGCATGCGAGACTTGGTATTCCATGGTCTTGCCGGTCAACGACTACCTTGAAAGTTGCCCCCAGGCCGTTGGTCCGGACGTCAGGCATGCTTTGGCGCGCACGTGGGAAAGCTGCAATGCGATGGATGCAGGCGCCTTGGAATGTGGTGATCCGGATATTTTCAACCACTCCGATTGGGAGCCGGTCAGGAACGACGCCCGTGCGGCGCTCGCGGTGATCGACTGGCCAAGTTTTCGGGCCGATGCGGACAAACTGGTACTTGAGTGCAGGACGGCGCTGTTTTCAATCGGGCGTCGAGAGCGAGGGGGTCCCAGTGCCCAGCCTTGAGAACAGTTCCGGGTACTCCACCACCGCGCCGCTCTCGCACACCTCCAGCACTCCGCTGTACCCCACCGTAGGCGCGTCGTACTGGTAGCGCAGGGCATCCAGCCGCCAGTAGACCTGGGGCAATTCCTGAAGCCGCAACTCCGGAAACGACAGCCAGGCCGCAGGCGCCTTCGCCTCCTGCCCCACCTGCAAGGCCATGCGGCGGATCGCGATCATGTTGGTGGCAGGGCTGAAATTGAGGTCCATGTCCGGGCATGCGCTGACGCTGACGCCGGTATCCGCATCGGGCCCAGCGCCCTGCCCCACCCGCCAACGGCCATCGGCGCCGGGGTGAAAGCGCAAGTCCACTACGCGCCCACCGCAATGGCCGGACACATGGGCGGCCTGCGTCACCCAGCCTGTATCGACGCTGACCGCATAGCCCAGGTCGCACGCCAGCCCTTCTTCATGGAACACCGCCATGCCGTGCAGGTCCCAGCCGCCATCGGCCCGCGGGTAGACGCGGCAGACATCGCTGCCAGTCCCGCCGCCAATGCGGCGCCAGAAGAAGGTGTGTTGCGGTGCGGCGGTCATCGCGACGGTCTGCGGCACAGGGATTCCTCCTGCGATTGAATGCCGGGCGCCGCCACGTTACTGCCTACTGCAGCAGCAAACCCATCTGCATGGCATCATGGTAGATGCCATCGATGCACACGGCCTCGGGCTCGGTGCCCCAGACGGTGAAGCCCAGGGATTCGTACAACGCACCAGCAGCCAGATTGGGCAGGTACATGGTGAGGTGGATGCGGCGCACACCGGCCTGGCGAGCATGATCGACGGCCTGCGCCACCACCAGGCGCCCCAGGCCCTGGCGGCGATGGTCGGGTGCCACGAAGGTGCCCCACAACACAAGCTTGTGGCGCGACGATGCGAAGGGTCCCGACGGGGCTAGCGCAGCGGTGGCGGCGAGAGTTGCGCCGACGAAGGCGCCAAAAACCACGTTCGTCGGGGCACCGAGTTGGTCGCGAAAACCCTGAAGGGGCCGAGCCAGTTCCTCCTGCATGCCAAGGCCCAAGGGCACGGGATTGTCTGCAGCGACCAGGCGGCGCAGCGCGCTGAAGGTCTCGGCATCCTCGGCAGTGAGCCGGCGCAGGATGAATCCATCGCCCGAAGCCATCACGCAGCCACCTGCACCTCTTTGCGCATGAACACGCTGTGCACGTCCGGCGCATAGTCGCCAAACGGCCCGCTCTCCTCATAGCCCATGCGGGCATACAAACCCAGCGCCTCGGGCTGCAGGGGTCCCGTCTCCAACGCAAAACGCGTGCAGCCGCGTGCGATGGCTGCAGTTTCGACAAAGGCCAGCAGTGCCCGGGCCAGGCCCTGGCCGCGCGCTTCGGGGCGCACGTACATGCGCTTGACCTCGCCGCAATCGGCGCCCAGGACCATGGCGCCGCAGCCCAGGGCCACGCCCTGCTCCGAGCGCGCCACGGCGAACAGCACGTGGGGCTGGTCGAGCGCGTTCAGGTCGATGCCGTGGTGGCTCTCGGGTGGGTACAAGGGCTTCTGGAAGGCGTCGAGGTCGTCGATGAGCTGCACCACGTCGGGCTGGCGGGGGGATTCCAATCGGATTTGCATGCCCGCCATCGTAAGGGATCGCACCCCACCGCTGCCTTCAGTTCGCCCGATGCACCCACCAGTAGACGAGCCCCGACGCAAACGCCAACCAGACCAGCACGATGGCCACCGCCGCAGCCCGGCTCCGGGGCCGCTCCAGCACGCTGGCTGCCTTGTCACGTGCCTCCTGCAGCACCGCAGGCGGCAGCATGCGGATGACGAGCAGCAGTCCCAGAGGGACGATGAGCAGGTCGTCCAGGTAGCCGAGCACGGGGATGAAATCGGGGATCAGGTCGATGGGACTGAGCGCGTACGCGGCCACTGCAACGGCCAGGCAGCGCGCGAGCCATGGCGTGCGCGCATCGCGGGCAGCGAAGTAGACGGCGACGACGTCGCGCTTTGTACGGCGTGCCCAGTCTTTGGCGGTGGTCAGGAGGGACATGGCATGCGCAGTATCCCGCATGCGTCCTACTCTTTTCGCAGCGATACGGCCAACCAAAGCTGCGCCCTGCCCTATCCCTGCGTCTTGAGGTACTGCGCGCACATACGGCCCACCACATCGGCAACCGCCTCGAATGGGGGCAGCGCGTTGGCTGAGATGGGCAGCACCACCTCCTCCCTGCTGAGAAAATTATTGCCCTCCTGTTGCCGATACTTGACGAGCAGGTTGGTCCAGAACACGTCCGGCTCCACCTCCACCACGCCGCTGCGGCTGAGCCAAGATTTCGTCTTTGACAGCCGGATGGCGGTGAACTGGTTGTCGTACTCGGCGTACAGGGCCTGCATCGGTATGCGGGGGTCGGCAACGGTGGCCAAATGCTCGAAGATGCCGTGCATGAAAGGCAGGAACCATTGGGAATCCGGGTTGGGCGGTGCGAACGCAGGGCCGTTGAATACTGCACGCGCGCGATCCCACGATGCGCGTTGGGCTGCACCATCGGGGTTGGTGTTCACCTTGGGAGGCTTCTTCGCGGGCACTGCGGTACTCAAAGCGGCCACGCGGGCTTCGTATTCGGTGCCCTTAAACAGGCGTGCATCGGCCGCCAACAACTTGCCTTGCGCGGCCAGCGCCTCGGCCAGGGCGACTGCCACATCCAGGTTGCCAGCGCTCACGGCCAGGCGCAGCGGGGTGCGCCCGCGGGCGTTGGCGGCCGCAGGGTCGAGGCCCCAGACCAGCAATTGGCGGGTGGTGGCTACGGGGTCGCCGTGGCGCATCCAGGCCACCGAGATGCCTGCGCGGCTCAGGTCCAGGCCGTCGACGTCGCCGGCGATGTACATCAATGCGTTGGAGCCTGCGGGATTGGTGGCCAGCACGTTGGCGCCCCGGCCCTTCAGAAACTGCAGCAGCGGCACGCTGCCCATGTAGGCAGCCATAAGCAGCGGGTTGTACATCTCGCGGTGGTCCAGGGCCTCGATGTCGGCGCCTGCCGCGATCAGCATGTCGATGGCCTGGTACACGGCGTCGGCATGCCCAGCCTCGGCATCCTCGCGAAAGGGGATGCTGAAAATCTCGCCGCGCATGTCCCCCAACCCGAGCACAATGCACAGCGCGGGATCCTTGGTCTTGCGGGGATCACCCCCTGCCGCCAGCACCAGGCCCAGCCGCTCCAAAGAGCGCTCACTGGGACCGCTCCACAATTGCTCGCAGCACACGGCCAGGGGTGTGGAATTGCGGTTCTTGCGCTTGTTGGGATCGGCGCCGCGCTCGAGCAGCAGGCGCAGCAAGGCCATTTGTGCATCCACGCGCTGGGCGACAGTGGCCTCGTCAGGACCATCGTAACGCGCCCAAAAGGGATTGCAGGCCCACTGCGATGCGGGGTACTGGGATACGCTGATGCGGTCCGGGTGCAGGCCGGAGCGAACCAGGCGCTCTATCTCGGCAACGATGGTTTCGAACCCGATGTCATGTTCAAGGGTGACGGAGAAAGAAGAGGTGGCCATGTAAAAAGAACGTCAGAAGAAAACTTGCCACTCGCTCGTCAGGCCTTGGCCATCACCGCCAGCTCCTGGTGCAGCAACAGCTCCACCTCGCTGGGCTCGAACTGCGCGGACATGAGCGGTATGGCAAAGCTGTAGGCGGCGCCCTCGCGGCGCAGCACCCAGGCCAGTTGCAGGCGCGCGAGCGACTGGCGCAGGGCCTGGGCGTCGGCCTGCACGCCGTGGCCTTGCAGCAGCCCCGCCAGGGCCACCAGGCTGGTTTCTGCCTGCTGGGCGACGTGGTAGACCACCACGCGGTCGAGCCGGCAGGCGTCGTCGTCGGGCGAGAGGCGGCCCCAGCCGGCCAGGGCGTCCTGCACGGGCTGGGAGGCCAGGGCCTGGTTCAGGTGGCGCGCCTCGATCACGCGCTCGCCGGGCTGCAGGGCCTCCAGGCATTCCTGGCACAGGATGGCGACCAGATTGGCGCGCAGGCCGCTGGCGTCCACCAGGCGCTCCACCAGCGCATCGCCGCCAAAGCCCAGGCGCAGGCGGCGCAGCGGCTCGGTGGCCAGGGCCTTGCAGGCGGGGCGCTCCAGCCCGCCGATGGCCAGCACCTCGCCAAAGTTGCGCAGGGGGCTCTGGTAATCGAGCACGGCCGTGGCGTACAAATCCCAGAAGCCGGCCAGCATGAACCAGCAGCGCCCCTCTTCGCTGAGCGAGCGCAGGGTCGACAGCTGGTGGTAGCCGTGGTTCGACTCGTCGCGAAAGAACAGGTCGGCCTCGTCGATCAGCAGGTACAGGCGCTTGCCGACGTACTTGGCCTGCAGGTGGTCCACGATGGCTTCGAGTGGCGTGTCGGCCGGCAGGCCGAATTGCAGCGCCATGCGCGGCGCCAGCCGGTGGTCGCGCAGCGACACGTAGTGGCACACGATCTGCGGGTGGCCCTGCAGGCGCCGCTGCACGGCCTTGAGCAGGCTGCTCTTGCCCAGTTGGCGCCCGCCGACCACCAGGTAGTTGGCCGGTTCGCGGTTGACCACGCGGGCCAGCAGCTGCTCGCGGCCGAAGAAGGAGCCCTCGCGCGTGACGCCGCCGCGCGTCTGGTAGGGCGAGATGCGCGTCACGCGCAGCTGGGCCGAGAGCAGGCGCAGCAGCACCTGCAGGGGCTGTGCCGACAACAGCCATTCGGTCTGGCTGGCGCTGTCCACCATCACGTGCAGGTTGGCGCCGTCGTCGGTGTGCGCGCGCAGCAGGGGCCAGGGGGTTTCTGTGCCGTGGTCGCAAAGGATGAGCAGCACATCGGTACCGGTCTGCGCGGCGCGCAGCTGGCGCAGCACGGTGGCCTCGTCGAGGCCCGGGGTGGGGACGTAGAGCAGGCAGCGGTCCAGCGAAACCGGCAGGTCCGGTGGAAACTGCCATTCGAACACCGCGCCGGGCAGCGCCCAGTCGCGGCTCGGCTGGCTGCGGGCGGACACGCGCTCGGCCAGCACCGT
This sequence comes from Acidovorax sp. LjRoot118, assembly GCF_964253575.1. Lineage (NCBI taxonomy): Bacteria > Pseudomonadati > Pseudomonadota > Betaproteobacteria > Burkholderiales > Comamonadaceae > Acidovorax > Acidovorax sp. LjRoot118. Next base: position 2,064,841 of record NZ_CAXURB020000001.1, on the reverse strand, counting down.
GGACTGGTCGGCCGGGTCGTCGTGCGCGAACTGCACGGCGCTCTGCCAGTCCCGGGTGCGGATCTCGGCAGCCTCGAGCGTGGCACGCAGACGGCCCACGGTGCGCAGCAACTGGTCGATGCGCGGCAGGCGCGAGACGGGGGTGCGCAGCAGCTTCTCGGGGCGCAACTGGGCCGGGCCGATCAGCGGGTGGCGCAGCACCCACACCACGGCGCCAACGACGAAGATCAGTGCACACCACTTGATGAGGCTGCGCAGCCAGCCAAAAGGCTCGGCCGCTTCCACCGCGGCGATGCGGGCCTGGCGGATGGCATCGGGGTCCATGTCGTCGCCCTTGACGTCCTGGTTGTCTTGGCTCTCGGGGCCGGCTGCACAGCTGATGGGCAGCATGCCCGGGGGCATGGGCGGCTTGCCGGGGCGACAGGTCCAGTGGTACATGTCGGGCGTCATGTGCAGCAGCACCTGCGTGCCGGACAGATTGCCGAGCGCGGGGTCGCTGATCACGTCGGCCTGCAGGCGCAGCGGCCCGGGCGAGGTGACGCGCAGCTTGGGAAAGGGTATCTGCGGCGCGTACTTCTGGATGTCTTCGGGCCAATGGCCCAGCTCCTGGCTGGCCTGCACCAGGGCCACGCGCCACTGCACCAGCTCGCCCCACACGGGGCCAATGCTCTCGGCCGTGCGCACCGATCCGCGGGTGGCCGGGTTCAGGTGCGGCGTGAGCAGCGCGCTACCGATGAACAGCGTTGCGCCTGCGACCATCAAGGCCCTGATCACGGGCCACGTCATCCAGGACCTCAACTGCTCGAGCATGCGGCCTCCAGCACCATCAAGCCCGCATGGCGCACCGTGTCGCAGCGCCAGTGCAGGCGCGCCGCGTCGCCGGTGCCGCGCACGTGGATGAGGTTGCCCCAGAACAGGCGGCGCAGGTCGTCGTCCTGCAGGTAGGGGCGGGCACGGCCCAGGTCGTCGGCCTGCAGCAGGCTGCGCAGGCGCTCGCGCGGGGCGCCCTCCTGCGCCAGCGGCAGAAAGGTCTGCCACAGGCGCGGGCTGCCTGCCAGTTGTGTGCGCAGCGCGGCAGATGAAGCCTGGGTCTCGTTGATGCCCTGCTCCACCAGCCACTGCAGCCCCTCTTCGAACAGCGCGGGGTGGCCGCCGCTGGCGTCGAGCAGGTGGGCCAGCACGGGCAGCGGCCAGTCGTGGCCAGGCCAGCGCTGGCGCGCCAGCAGGGCCAGGTCGGCCAGCGTGGGCTCGGGCCAGTGGTTGACCTGGGCGATGTTGAGCAGCGACATGTCGCCGCTGCGGTACTTGAGGTCGGCCAGCGCCTCGCCGCCGCACAGCAGCAGGTGCAGGCGGCCGCTGTGCATTTCGCTCAGGCTGCGCAGGATGCCGGCCAGCGTTTCGCGCAGCGCGGGCGTGCCCTGCTCGAAGCGGCTGACCAGGCAGAACAGGCGCTCACCGGCCAAGAGGCGCCGCTCCAGCGCGGATTCGAATTCGTAGTCCGACTGCACCTCGCCCAGCCCGCACTGGCGGCCGATGGCGGCGAAGTATTCAGTGGGCGCGGTGCTCACGCTGTAGGGCGGCTGGATGTGCAGCACCGAGGTGGCACCATACTGATGGCGCGCGCGCTGCAGCAACTCGGGCCGAAACGGCGGCTGCCCCCAGTGCGCGGGCGACAGCAGCATGGAGATGGGGTACGGCATGGCCTGAGCGAGCTGGCCGAACAGCCGGGCCTGGAAAGCGCCAAAGGGCTGTTCGCTCTCCGCACCCGTGGCGGCGCCCACGGCCGCGGCAGGTGCCTCCACCTCGGCCTGCAGCGGGAACTCGGGCGCGAAGCCGGCGGCACTCAGCAGGCGGTTGGCCTCGGCCTCGGTCAGGCGCAGGTAGCGGGTGCACGCCACCACCTTTTCGCGCGAACGGGCGTTGGGCGCCGACATGCCGTTGCGCCAGTTGTTCACCGCCTCGCGGCTCAGGCCGATCTCGGTGGCCACCCCCGAGGCACTCGCACGGATGCGGCGCATGTAGAGGGACAAAAGCTCCGGGAACGAATCGTGGGCCATGGATGGTGGGCGGCAAGCCGGCAAGGGGGTTTGAGCAGGGCAACAAAAAGAGGCCGAGGCCTCCAGCAGGCATTGTCTCCTGCGCCAGGGGTGCTGGCGGCCAAAAAACGATGGCATCGGACGCACACCGCGCCCCACAGCGGCCTGGTGGGCACAGGCGACCATCCGATGCCCCCTCACACCAGCCTTTGCACCATGGGCCAGGCCTTGTGGCACGCCAGCCCGCATGCAGCCAGCACCGGGCTGTACAGCACGGCAACGCCCACGATGGTCATCAGCCAGCCAGGCTCCTCGTCTTCGCTGTCTTCCCCGGCCTGGCTTTTTTCTCCCTCCCTCCCGGCCTTTGCGGCCTTGTCCTTGTCCGAATCGGCGTCGCCCGTGACCTCCTGCACCATCACCCCGGCCACCGCCAGCAGCGCAACGCCCAGCACTCCCAGGTAGGCGTACTGCAGCGCCAGGCGTTCCAGCGGATAGAAATAGCCGGCCAGCAGCACGCCCGGCAGCACAAAGAACAGGCGCATCAGCCACCGGTACCAGTCGTAGCCCTCGCCTTTCTCCAGCGCGCCCAGCACCAGCCGGTAGGCCAAGGCCCCCAGCACAAAGATCACCCCACCCCACCATTCGATCTGCGTCAGCATGTGTGTTCTCCCTGGTCAAGAGCCAACGGCGGCGGCTTCACCATCGGTATCGCCATCACCATCGCCGCCATCGCCTTTCAGCTCGCTGTGCGTGCGCGTCGCGTAGTACAGCGGCAGCGCAATGGCCAGCACCAGGCCCAGCCCGAGCCACAGCCACAGGCCCTTGAACAGCAGCACGGCGACCACGGTGAACACCGCTGCGTGCAGCAAGCCCTTGAGGGCCGAGCCCAGCACCACCACGCCGATCACGCCGTCCATGGTGTTCTTGACGCCGTTCTTGCCCATGGCCTTGGCGATCTCGACAAAGGCCTCGGCGGCCTCCTGCGCCTCCTTGCGCTTTTTCGCCTCGTCCTTGGCCAGGCGGGCGACGGAGAGGGGCTTGGCCGGGTCGTGCGCGTCGGCTGCAGCGCGTTCGCCGGGCTCGTCGCCATCGTCCGGGTCGTGTGCGGGCTCGACGATGGTCTGCAGGTGCGGGTACAGCGCCAGAAAATACGAGCGCGGCACCCACTGGCCCTTGTCGAAGTACATGCGCTGGGTTTCACCCACCTGGTCGTAGAACACGTCGAGCACGGCAGCCTGCAGGCCGTGGCCGAACAGTGCGACCAGGGGTGACAGGGGCAGCGGGTCGCTGGTGCCGGTGTCGAAGTTCAGCTGCAGGTAGCCGGGCGTGGCCGTCACCTGCTGGTTGAACCACTCGGCATCCCACAGGTCCGCCAGCGCCACGCCCAGCTTTGCGGCCCAGCGCGTGGCCTCTGCGGTGTTGCCCTCGGCGATGTACTGGTACACCAGCTGGGCGTACTTGAGCCGTATCGAATCTTCGAAGAACAGGTGCAGGGTATGGGCGTTTTGGGACATGGTGGAGTCGGTGTGGCGACCGGGATTGGCTGCGAAGTGGTTGGATTGTTGCCGTGGCGCGTGTGCTGCACCCTCTCCACCTTGTCCATTTGCACACCTGCAGCGCTTGACAGGGTGTCAACCGAACAATGGCGGATGGGTGTTTTGGCACGAGCACCACACCGGGGCCCCGCAAGTCGCCAAGGTTACAAACAGGTGGGTCGCGTCGTGCATACTGGCCCGGCCTACCGGGCCCCTCGCAGCACGCCTGTGCCGCCACGGCCTGCCCCGCAAGGCAGCCATTCCCAACGCATTGCCACCAGCCATCCAGCGCCCGCCGGGCGCGGGGCTGGCGCCGCGTTGGCCGACACAAGAATGAACCGAGGAAGAGAAAACACCATGCTTGCCAAACCCCTGGATGCGCGCCTGTGCGCGACGCTGCTGTCAGGCACCACCTTGCTGCTGGGCCCCGTGGCCGCGCAGACCACGGCCACCCCACCGGCCAAGGCCAGCGCTGCGCGGCAGGCCGCCGGACCCGCCGCCCCGCTGTTTGGCGGCACGCGCGAAAAGCTGGTCGTGGCCATGCCCAAGACCTACGCCAAGAGCGAGACCATGCTCATCTGGGGCGACTACTTCAACCACCTGGCACGCTGCGGCAACCTGGACCTGCAGAACCTGCAGGGCGAGTCGCTGGAGCGCAGCGTGAACATCGACACGTTGGGCGAGAAGGAGCTGATCGACGGCATCATCGCCGGCAAGGTGCAGCTCGCCCAGGTCAACCCAGGCCTGGTGCCGCAGCTGGTGGCGGCGGGCCAGCCCGCCCCCTTTGGCGTGCCGGGCAACAAGGCCAGCGGGCAGCGCAACTCGTACAAGCTGATCCTGATCTCGCGGGTGGACAGCCCCTTCACCAAGCCGCAGGACCTGGTGGGCAAGAAGATCGCGCACACCACGCCCACCTCCAACTCGGGCAACCTGGCGCCGCGCGCCCTGTTCCCTGCGCTGGGCCTGGTACCCGACCAGAACTACGAGGTGGTCTTCTCCAACGGCCACGAGCGCTCGGTGACCGGCGTGATGCACGGCTTCTACCCAGCGGCCGCCGTGGCCAGCGACCTGTACCAACGCATGGTGGTCAAGGGCGACGTGAAGGGGTCGAGCATTCGCACCCTGTGGGAAAGCCCGCCCTTCATGACCGAGACCTGGACCCTGGGCAAGGACGTCTCGCCCGAGGTTCAGGCGCGCGTGACCAAGTGCTCGTACAGCTACAGCTTCTCGCCCAAGCTGCGCCAGCTGCTGCCCGGCAACGACACCTTCCTGGCCATCAACTTCGAGCGCGATTTTGCGACGGTGATGGAGGTCTACAACAAGACCCAGAAGGCCCAGGCGGGCAAGGCGGCCACGGCGGCCAAGCCCTGAAGAGCCACCGATCTGCCGGCCAACTGGTGGGTCATGCTCGGAGGCTGCGCGGCCGTGGCACAGTCTGGGCTCGCTTGCCGGCGGGTACGCGTGGCAACCCACGCCTGTAGAGGCGTTGGGATACATCGCTTTCACCACGACGAAAGGCCCCGCTCTTGACCACTCTTGCTGCAATGATCGCCCGGTTCCTGCTGCGCCACCTGCTGTCGTTCGTGCTGATCTGCGCGGTGCTGCTGCTGGGCCGGTGGGGTTGGGCCGAGTGGCAGGCATACCAGTCATCGCGGGCCGAGATAGGGCAACTGGCGGGGGCCGACCAGCGCATCGCGCGCGATGCAAGCGCCCTTGCCGCCGCCAGCCAGGAGCGCGTGGCCAGGCTATCGTCCGCATCGCTGAGCGCCCTGGGCGAGCGCATCGACGCGGTGGACCAGGAGACCCGGCGCAAGCAGCTTGAGCGACAGAAGGCCAGCGAGCTCGGCCCCCTGCTCAAAGGCCAGCCCATCCTGGAGCACCAGCTGGCAGGCATGCGGCTGGATGCCGAAATCTACCTTCTCGACGCGGAGCGCAAGTACCTGCAGGAACTGCGGCTGCGGCTGCAGGCGACCCAGTCGGCGCAGTCGCGCCGGGCTGAGCTGGAGCGGCTGCGCCTCATCCACCAGGGTGTGTACACGCAATGGCAGGCCGCAAAAAGGGAGCGGGAGGCGCTGGAGCAGAGCCATCCCGTGGCATGCCGGCTGGGCATCGGATCGGCCGAGTACCGCCAGTGCGGGCAATTGAGGGCGCTGCAGGACCAGTTGCTGGCAGACAACCGCCGCGCCGACGGCGACTACCAGCGCCAGTTGGCATTGGTGCAGGAGATACAGCCGCTGCCAGCCCTGCAGGCGTTCGCGCCGGACCGCAGCGAGATAGACGCCTTGCTTGCGCCACTGCGCGAACGGCAGGCGGCGCTGAAGGAGCTGCGTGCCGGCAACTGGTTTGGCAGGCTGTCGGCCCCGCTGCTGGAGATCATGCCAACGGCGCTGCTGATACTGCTGGGTGCCATGCTCACGCCGCTGGCCATCAAGGTGCTGTTTTACTTCGTGCTCGCGCCGCTGGCCGCGCGGCGCCCTCCCGTGCGCTTGCTGCCGGACAGCCTGGGCGAGCTGGCGCTGGAATCAGGCCACGCAGCGGTGTCGCGCGAGGTGGTGGTGGACGCCGGCCACGAGCTGCTGGTACACCCGGACTTTCTGCAGAGCGCATCCATCGCGGGCCATACAGACACCTGCTGGCTGCTCAATCCCCGCTACCCGCTGACCAGCCTGGCATCAGGCATGGTGGCTCTCACCCGCATCCGCGCCGCCGCACCCGCAACCTATGTGGTATCGGCCACGCAGGACGCCCACAGTGAAATCGGCGTGTTGCTGCTGCCCGCGGGCGCGGCCCTGGTGATGCAGCCACACAACCTGGTGGGCGTGCTGCAGCAGCGCGGCATGCCGGTGCGCATCACCTCGCACTGGCGGCTTGGCAGCCTGCATGCCTGGCTCACGCTGCAACTGCGCTACCTGGCGTTCCACGGCCCCGCACAGTTGATCGTGCAGGGCTGCCGGGGCGTGCGGGTGGAACCGGCCGATGCGGGCCGCGCCATCAGCCAGGCGGCGACCATCGGCTTCAACGCGAATCTGGGCTATTCCACGCGCCGGTGCGAGACCTTCATCGCCTACCTGAGTGGCAAGCAGGCACTGCTCAACGATTCCTTCGAGGGCGACCAGGGGTTCTATGTGTACGAGGAGATGCCCCACCCCGGCAAGCACCAGGGCGGCCCGGCCCGATGGCTGGAGGGCCTGGCGGATTCGGTGCTCAAGGTGTTCGGAGTCTGAACCGATGGCCCCAGGCGGGCTGGCCCGGGGGGTGAAGAATCGTCAGTCCCCCTGGAGAGGCACGCGCTGTTCGATGAGCGCATAGGTTTCGGGTGTGAGGATGGATTTGGGCACTGGCAGGCACACGGCGTTGTCCACGAACAGGAACACGAGCGTATCGCTCTCCTGCCGGCGTTTGAAGCCGGCCCACTGCCAAAGGCTGTGGGCCGCATCCGATCGCTGCTCGATGCAGTCGGCCCGTATGTCGAGGGACTGGGGCGCAAGGCAATAGCCGTCGTCCTCGAACATGGCATTCTGGAGCGAACGGGTGCCGCTGCCGACCAGCGCCCAGAAGGCCAATGCACCGACCACGATGCCCACAGCCCCCACCGCCAGATGGCTGCCCATGTCAGGCAACGACTCCAGCCAGCGGAACACGAACACCAGCGGCACGACGGAGGCACCCCACAGCACCAGGGGCAACCACCATCGTCCCGACCCGTCTGCGGCTTTTTCACTGCGCTGATCACTGCTGCCAGCACCACGCCGCAGTTGGGCCTTGGCATTGGCCAGGATGCGTTTTTGCAGATCGACATAGTCGCTGCGCGTAAGGGAAAAGGATTGCATGGGTGCGGCTTGGGGCAATGTGTCACCCCACTATAGGGGGCAACCCACCCGCCGCCCTGCTACGGCGGCCGCAAGCGGAACAATCTCACGGTTGCCGGCAGAATTTGCGCTGTGCCCTCACGCCCCCAGCCGGTCCCGCGTCAACCGCGCCACATCCTTCACCCAGGGCTGCGCCGCCCAGTGCTGCGCGGCAAAGGCGTTGATCTGATCCTGGTAAGTGAGCGACGCGCCGATCACGTCCAGCCCGTCGAGGAACATGCGCCGGTGCCGCTCGGAGATGGTGAACGGTGCGCTGTGGCCCGCCGTGCGCACCTGGCGCTGCTCCACGTCGATCTCCAGGGCCAGCGGGCCGGCGCTGGCGCGGGCCTCGAGCATGAAAGCCTGGGCATCAGGCTCGCTCACCATGGCCAGCAGCAGGCGGTTGTTCATGGCGTTGGAGTAGAAGATCTCGCCAAAGCTCGATGCCACAATGGCCTTGAAGCCGTACTGCTGCATGCCCCACACGGCATGCTCGCGGCTGGAGCCGCAGCCGTAGTTGCTGCCGGCCAGCAGCACGTCGGTGCCGGCAAAGGCCGGCTGGTTGAGCACGAAGTCGGGCCGCGGCTGGCCCGCGCCGTCAAAGCGCAGGTCGTAGAGCAGGCCAGGCGCCAGGCCCGCCTTGTCGATGCCGCGCAAAAACTGCTTGGGCATGATCTGGTCGGTGTCGAGGTTGGCGATGTCGAGCAAGGCGGCCTGGCCGCGCACGGTGGTGTTGTTGTTGTCGGCGGTCATGCAGTCACCTCCAGAGTCCTGACGTCCGTGATGCAGCCTGTGATCGCGGCGGCTGCGGCCATGGCCGGGCTCATCAGGTGGGTGATGGCGCCCCGGCCCTGGCGGCCCTCGAAATTGCGGTTGGTGGTGGAGGCGCAGCGCTGGCCGGGGGCCAGCACGTCGTCGTTCATCGCCAGGCACATGGAGCAGCCGGGCTGGCGCCACTCGAAGCCGGCGGCCACCAGGCGCCCGGCAATGCCCTCGGCCTCGGCCTGGGCCTTCACGGCGCCCGAGCCGGGCACGACCATGGCGCGCACGCCGCTGGCCACCTGGCGGCTGCCGACGATGCGGTCCACCTCGCGCAGGTCTTCGATGCGCGCGTTGGTGCACGAGCCGATGAACACATGCTGCACCGGCACGCCCGCCAGCGGCTGGCCACCGGTGAGCGCGGTGTAGCGCAGGGCCTGCTCGGCGCTGCTGCGCTGCACGGCGTCGGTGATGTCCTCGGGCCGGGGCACGGTGGCGTTGATGGCCATGGCCTGGTCGGGGCTGGTGCCCCAGGTGACGAAGGGGGCCACGGCGCTGGCGTCGAACACATGCTCCACGTCGAACACGGCACCTGCATCGCTGTACAGCGTGGCCCAGTGGGCCAGGGCCTGGGTGCGTACGTCGCCCGTGATGTCCGGGGCCTTGGCCAGCACGTAATCGATGGCAGTGGCGTCGGGGGCGATCAGCGCGCCGCGCGCACCCGCCTCCACCGCCATGTTGCACAGCGTGAAGCGCGCCTCCACCGAAAGCGCGCTGATGGCGCTGCCGCAGAACTCCACCACATAGCCGCGCGCGCCCTGCGCGCCGATGCGGCTGATGACCATGAGGATCAGATCCTTGGCCGTGGTGCCGCTGGGCAGCACCCCATCCACGCGGATGCGCATGTCCTTGGCCAGTCGGTAGACCAGGGTCTGGGTGGCCAGCACATGCTCCACCTCGGACGTGCCGATGCCGAAGCCCAAGGCGCCCAGGGCGCCGTAAGTGGTGGTGTGGCTGTCGCCGCAGATGATGACCATGCCCGGGCGCACCATGCCGTGCTCGGGCGCGATCACATGCTCGATGCCCTGCAGCGGGTCGTTGGTGTCGAACAGCGGGATGCCGTGGCGGTCGCAATTGGCCTTGAGGTTGCTGGCCTGCAGGGCCGAAGGCGGGTCCTGGATGGTGCGCCAGCGCACCGGGTGCGTGGGGATGATGTGGCTCACCACCGCCACGTTCTGCCCAGGCACGGGCACGCCGCGCCCGGCATCGTGCAGGCCGGCGAAGGCCTGGGGGCTGGTGTATTCGTTCATCAGGTGCAGGTCGCAAAAGAGCAGCACGTTCTGTTCGTCCAGAACGGCCACGGTGTGCGATGCCACCAGCTTCTGGTAGAGCGTCGTGGGGGTGGTCATGGTCATCGTTGGTTTTGTTGTGTAGGTTCTTGCCTATCGGCCATCCAGCAGGAAGGGCAAAGCCGCTTCGAGCAGCGCATCCGGCGCTTCCTCGGCGATGTAGTGCCCGCAGGGCTGCGCATGGCCGCGCACGTCGGTCGCCACGCGCTGCCATTCGGCCAGGGGCTTGAAACACTGGTGCACCACGCCCTGCTCGCCCCACAGGGCCAGCAGCGGCATGGGCAGCAGGCGGCCCGCGTCGCGGTCGGCCCGGTCGTGCACCAGGTCGATGCCGGCGGCGGCGCGGTAGTCTTCGCAGATGCCATGGGCCGTGCCGGGAAGTGCCAGGCAGCGCACGTACTCGGCCAGGGCCCGCGGGTCGAACGGGGCCAGGCCCGCGCTGCGCCGGCCCATCACGTCGCGCACATAGGCAGCGGGGTCGGCCTCGATCAGGCGCTCTGGCAGCGGCGCGGGCTGGATCAAAAAGAACCAGTGCCAGTAAGCGCGCGCGAAGGCGTTGCTGGTCTGCTCGTACATGGCCAGCGTGGGGGCAATGTCCAGCAGCACCATGCGCTGCACGGCCGCCGGGTGGTCCGCTGCCAGGCGGTGCGCCACGCGGGCGCCGCGGTCGTGGGCCAGCACGGTGAAGCGCGGGTGGCCCAGGTGCTGCATCACGGCCAGCATGTCGGCGGCCATGGTGCGCTTGCTGTAAAGCGCATGCTCCGTATCACCGGCAGGTTTCGCCGAATCGCCATAGCCCCGCAAATCCGCCAGCACCAGCGTGAAGTGCTGCGCCAGCACCGGCGCCACCTTGTGCCAGATGGCCGAGGTCTGCGGGTGCCCGTGCAGCAACAGCAGGGCCGGGCCCGTGCCGCCCACCAGCGCGTGGATGTGCTGGCCGTCGGGTGTGGGCACGCGGCAGGGGGTGAAGCCGGGGAAGAGCGGGGTCGTTGTGGTCATGGTGTCGTTGGAGTTTCGGCGCGGGTCTACTCGGCAGTGATTCCGCGCTCCTTGATCAGTTTGGCCCACTGCGGCATTTCCTTTTCGAGCCGTGCGCGCGCCTGCTCGGGCGTCGATGGGATGGGATCGAAGCCGTCCTTGGCCATACGCTCCTTGAGCGCGGGGGTGTTGAGCGCCTGGTTCAAGGTGGCGTTGAGCTTGTCGATGACGGGCTTGGGTGTGCCCGCTGGCGCGAACACGATGAACCAGGTTTCGAAAGCGTAGCCGGGCAGGCCCGCCTCGGCAATGGTGGGCACATCAGGCATCAGCGCCGAGCGTTTGGTGCCCGTGACACCCAGTGCCCGCAGCTTGCCGGCCTGCACATGCGGCTGCGCGGCCGACAGCACGGGAAAGCTCAGCGCCACCTGGCCCGACATGGTGTCGATCATGGCCGGGCCGCCGCCGCGATACGGGATGTGCACGATGGGCGTGCCCGCCACGGCCTTGAACAGCTCGGCCGACATGTGGAAGGTGCTGCCTGCGCCGGCCGACCCGTAGGAGTACTGCCCCGGCTTGGCCTTGAGCAGCGCGATCAATTCCTTGATGTTCTTGGCCGGCAGTGCGTTGTTGACCACCAGCACGTGCTGCGAACTGGCGACGAGGCCGATGGGCGCCAGGTCCTTCAAAGTATCGTAGGGCATCTTCGCCGTGAGGCCGGGGTTGATGGCCAGCGACACGGTCTGCAGGCCGATGGTGTAGCCATCCGGTGCGGCCTTGGCCACCATGTCCACGCCGATGTTGCCACCGGCACCGCCCTTGTTCTCGATGAACAGCGAGCCACCTAGGGCCTTACCCCACTCGTCCGTGACCAGGCGGGCGGCGATGTCGGCGCTGCCGCCGGGGGCATAGGGCACCACGAGCTTGATGGCCTTGTTGGGGTAGCCGGCCGCCTGGGCCAGGGCCGCGGCGGGCGACAGCAGTGCCAGCGTGGCGGCAGCGGTTGCCGCCAAAGCCAGCCGGCGGCCTGGAAAACGGGACGGGAAATCAGTCATGGATTTGTCTCCTGCAGATGGTTATTTGTTGTGGATGGATCTTATGAGTGATGTGCAAAGCCATAAATACCGTCAAAATTACTTCATTCATAAATTCAAAGCACGAATCAAGCACCCATGGATGGCTTTTCGGACCTGCGCTTCTTTGCCCTGCTCATGAAGGAGGGCAGCCTGGCCGCTGCCGCACAGCAGATGGGCATCACCCCGCCCGCGGTCAGCCGGCGCCTGGCCCAGTTGGAGCACCGGCTGGGCGTACGCCTGCTGCACCGCACCACCCGGCGCATCCACCTCACGCCCGAGGGCGAGACCTACCTGCTGGACGGCGCCCGCATCCTCGGCGACCTGGAGGCGCTGGAGCGCACGGTGGCCGGCGCGCGCAGCTCGCCGCGCGGCCTCATCAAGCTGGCCGCCACGCTGGGCTTTGGCCGCGTGCACATCGCCCCTGCCCTGTCGGCCTTTGCCCGCGCCTACCCCGAGGTGGAGGTGCAACTGCACCTGACCGACCGGCCCGTGAACCTGGTGGAGCAAGGCTTCGACGCCGCCGTGCGCTTCGGCGACCTGCCCGACTCGCGCCTCACGGCCCGCCGCCTCATGGCCAACCAGCGCGTGCTGTGCGCGTCGCCCGCCTACCTGGCCCAGGCGGGCGAGCCCACGCAGCCGGCCGACCTGCTGGCCCACCATTGCATCGTGATCCGCGAGAGCGACGAAACCTATGGCACCTGGCACCTGTACCAGGGGGACAGGCAGGAGACCGTGAAGGTGCGTGGCATGCTCAGCACCAACGATGGTGCCGCTGCCACCACCTGGGCCCTGGACGGGCATGGCGTGCTCATGCGCTCGCACTGGGACGTGGCGCCCTACCTCGCCTCAGGCCGCCTGCGACTGGTGCTGCCGGGCTGGGCGCTGCCCGCGGCGGACGTGACGCTGGTGTATCCGACCAAGAGCGACCTGTCTGCCAAGACGCGGGCGCTGGCGGATTTTCTGGGGGAGTGGTTTGGCGGACGGCGGGTGGCGTAAGCAGCCGGCGCACGGATGCAGAATGCAGGCACACAGCAAGGGAGCACACAGGCATGGAGATCCGCCCCATCGCACGATCAGAACTCTTGGAGCTGCTGGCGCTCTACACGCACCTGCATGCTGACGATGACCTACCGCCCGACGGCGGGACGGCCGAGCGGATCTGGGATGAACTGCAGGGCAGCGGCCGCTATCGGTATGTGGGTGCCTATGTGGATGGCCAGCTGGTCTCCAGTTGCACCATCACGGTCATCCCCAACCTCACGCGCGGCGGCAGGCCGTATGGTTTGATCGAGAACGTAGTGACCCATGCCGACCATCGCGGGCGTGGCTACGCCAGGGCCATGCTGCAAGATGCCCTTGCGTTCGCGTGGGCGCAGGGCTGCTACAAGGTGATGCTGATGACCGGACGCAAGGATAAGGGCCTGTTAACACTAATTTCGGGGTCGCGAAGGCCCTTGCCGGCCTGCCAATCTAGGCGCGCGACGCAGCGTGTGCATGTGCACACGCAAGGAGCGCAACGACGAGTGGCAGGCCGGCAAGGGCCTTCCCTTCGGGTTGACCGGCCTGGGGGCCGTCTGCGGCGTTGCCCGCGCTTGCAAGGTTCCTACCTTGCTGCGCACGCGCGCCTTGCATCCAGCCCCCAGGCCGGGCAACGCGATCCCCGAAATTAGTGTTAACAGGCCCTATGCCACGCTGCGTTTTTATGAATCTGCGGGCTTTGACCGGCATGGCAAACAGGCCTTCATTGCCAGGCCTTGAGCCCCATTGGGTTCATGCAACGCCCGCAAACGCATCCTCGATGAAGCGCTGAAGCTCTTTTTCTTCCAGCAGTTCGATCGAAAAATGGCCAAAGCGCCTGGGCAGCCACAGGATGCGCGCGCCGCTGGGTGACTGCAGATCGCCACGCGCCAGGGGCTTGCCATGCTCGTCTTCCGGCTGCACACCGGCGGCCACCAGCTCATCGTAGGCCGCCTCGATGTCAGGGGTGGAGTAGCAGTGGCGGTAGATCGTGCCCTCGCCCTGGGTGTCCATCAGCGCCTTCAAGTTGCCGGCAATGGGCTGCACGAGCATGAAGCGCTCGGTGCCAAACATCACCACGGCATAGCGCACATGCAGGCCACCGCGCTCCCATACCTGGGTCTTGGAGACCCGGGCGCTGAAAACCCCGGCATAGTAGGCGCAGGCCTCCTCCAGGTTGCTGACCAGAACATCGACGTGGCTGAATTTCAGATCCATGGCTTGCCATCACTCCTCATTTTTTCAAGGGTGCAGAGCTTCGCACAGGCCAGGACCTTCAGTTTTCTCAAGCCCTGCCGAAAACAGCCGGAACCGCATCAACAAACCAAGAACCAGAAAATGAGCGCCGTCAGTCTTTCCTCTCCGGCAGCAGCCCTGGGCACACAGAGTGCCGCCATCAAAGCCTCCACCGCATCGAGCACGGTCCCTGCAACAGCCTCCAGTGGAGGGGGCGCAGCGGTCGCCACGGCCACGAGATTCACTGCATCTGTCCCACCGGCGATTGCACCATCGGCCACCGGCGACACCCGCTTTCTCCACGTCACGCAGTACCCCGCGTCCCTCGAAGCAGTGGACGTGACCTACGAGGCACTGGCGAACCTGCAGACCCGCAACGGGCAGATGCAGGTGTGGGAGCAGGCACCCACCACGGCGGTGGACCAGATCATCGGCCGCAACGCCAGTGCCACCACAGAGAAGGCCCGGTTTGCCGGGCTGGGCTCGGCCCTGCTGGAGCAGGTGGCCAGCACGGGCGCCAGCTACCGGCAGACCATCGTGAATGTGGGCGCAACCTACTCGCCGGGCAAGATCCAGGGCAAGGCCACCGATGCGCTGTGGGCCATCCAGTCCCGGCCCAGCGCCAGTGCCGAGCTGACCATCAAGACCCAGTCGGGCGCAACGGTTCGCATCTCGATTGCCGACCAGCGCGAGCCGATCGGCACGGGTTCGGGCATCGCGGTGCAGATCGATGTCGAGGGCGATCTCACGCCACAGGAGAAGCAGGCGCTGCAGTCACTGGCCAAGGGCTTCGACCAGGCCATAGAGGGCCTGGTGGGCGAGCCGCCGACGCTGGACCTGGAAGGCCTGTCGAAGTTTGACACCCAGTTGCTGGGCAAGGTCGAGTTCAAGACCAGCCTCTATGGCGTGGACGACAACGGCTCGCGCATCCAGAAGCTGGGCGTCCGCTACACGGCCGACGCCAGCAACCGCGAGATCGAGATCAAGACCCCCCAGGGCACGGTGGCCATGAAGACCGACCTGCGCCAGAGCGCGCTGTGGGGCACGGTGGACCAGAAGGCCTATGCCGTGCAGCAATACCTGGGCCGCATCGACAAGGCTGCCCAGCGCGGCAATGCAGACGCGGAACTGGTGGCGCTTTTCAAGTCCAGCTTCACGGCCATGAACGGCAGCTACGGGTCGGCAGCAGGCGCCTCAGGCAGCCGCACCACCACCGGCCTCGGGCCAACCCAGTCCGTGGACTTGAACCGCGATGCAGGCGCCTTCAGCGAAGAGGACCAGAGCCTGCTCACAGGCCTGGCGGATTTCAACGCCTCGATCACTGCCACCCGCCGCGCTTCGAACCCGCGCCGCCTCAAGGAGGTGGACAGCTTCGAGTACACGCTCAACCAGTCCACCCAGGTCTCAGGCACCTCGCCCGGCAACCGCGCCGTCACCCAGACCCAGACCGCCAGGCTGCTGGCGTCCTTCCACCAATCGCTCGACGGACCTTCGGCCAAGCTCAAGCTGACCTCCGATTCCGCCACGCAGAACTACTACTACAAGAAGGTGGAAGACAGCAGCAGCACCCAGGTGGAGCTGGCCTACGAGAAGGACGAGCCGGTGCGCGCACTGGTCACCCAGACCGCGTCGCAATCGCTGCAGTCGCTCAAGGTGGAAAACAACCGGATCACCGAGAACACGGCCGATCCGGCCCGCCAGCAATCGAAGCAGACGGACCTGCTGCCCCTGCTCAAGGAACTCAAGCGCCAGCAGGAGGCGAATGCGCTGGCGGATGACGAGAAGCAGAAGACGTTGCGGGAGTGGAATGGGATGGTGCTGGGGGATTGGGGAACGGCGTAGGGCCCCGGCTGCGCACCCGAATCCTGTCAGGAAGCCACCGCCAGCTCATACCGCGCCAACGCCCAGTTACCCTTGGGCACCTCGCTGTGCAGCACGAACCCGAAGCGCTCATAGATCGTGCGCAACGCCTTGCGGTCCGCCACGCAGTCCAGCCGCAGATGCGAAAGCTGCAGTGCCCGCGCCCGCTCGCGCGCAAAGTCGAGCAGTGCGGTGGACACGCCCTGCCCCGCCCAGGCCCGGCGCACCGCAAGCTTGTGCAGATAGACCGAGGTGCCGGGCGCGATCTCGGGCCAGCAGTGGGGGTCTTCCAGGTCCAGGCGCATCACGCCCGCCGCCTCGGAGCGGCTCCTATCGGGCCGGGCAAGCCAGTAGGCGCCAGCGCTGACCTCGCGCGACACGCGCTCAGGGCCGAATTCGGTGGGAGACCACAGGGGCCGGCCGGCGTTCTGCAGCCACTGCGCAACCTCCTGCAGGGTGGAGATGACGGCCTGCAGATCTGAGGCGCTGGCTTGTTCGATGTGCAATGGCATCAGGCTCGGCGGTGACTGGGATGGGCCGCCATCTTAGAGCGGCTAACAAAACTCTTCTGGCGTCGTTGCTGCGTCTTGTCGTACTGCTCGTACTGCCTGCGACGCAGCGCCTAGCCAGAACCGCTTCGCTGAGTTTTGTTAGCCGCTCTTAGCCAGCACACGCCACAGGTGCGCCGCCCTCGCTCAGGCTGCCCCACCCCGTTGCTGCTCCAGCAGCTTGGCCACGATGCGCCGCGCCCGGTTGCCGCCCACGTCCACGTGGATGTCGGTCCAGGTGGCACGCTCGCCGAACTGCAGCATGTTGCGGTACTGGGCCTCGATGATCGCGCGGTCTTCGTCGAAGGTGAAGGCGGTCTGCTCGATCACGGCCTCGATGTTGTCGGGCATGTCGGGGTGCTTGGTGCTCGACATGCTCCAGAAGTAGTGGCAGGTGTCGTCGGTCTCGGGGGTGATGCCGTGAAAGCCGCGCATGTGAAAGCCGCCACGCCCGGGGTCGTCGATGGCGTCGGTGCCGGGCTCCACGGCACCGGTCCAGATGCGCAGGTGGCTCACGTCGAACTCGATCTCCTGCCAGCGGTCGCACTGCTCACCAAAGGGCCAGGCGGCCTTGTAGGTGGGCGGCGGGGTGGAGCCAGGCATGAGGCGCACGACCTTGACGCCGTCGCCTTCGGAAGTGACCTTCATCTCGGCATTCATGTGCAGGCGCGCGTTGCCGCCAATGGTCTTGAGGTGCACATAGCCCAGGTGGCTCAGGTCCAGCAGGTTGTCGTGGATGAGCTGCCAGGGCGCCTGGTAGTGGTAGTTGCCACTGCCGAATTTATAGCGCGGGTCGTCGTGGTAGGGGTAGTCCGGGGGGGCCTTCGCGGGCTCGGTGCCTTCGGCTCGGGGCATCCAGATCCAGACGATCTGGTTCTTCTCGACCACGTGGTAGGCCCGGACCCTGGCCTTGGACGGAATGCGCTCCTGGCCCGGGATCTCGATGCACTGGCCGCTGGGCGCGTACAGCATGCCGTGGTAGCCGCAGCGCACGCCCGCGCCCTCCACGGTGCCGCACGACAGGGGCAGAGAGCGGTGGCAGCAGCGGTCTTCCAGCGCGGCCACCTGCCCGGCCCCGGTGCGGAACAGCACCACCTTCTGGCCCAGGAAGGTGCGCGCGATGGGCTTGTCCACGAGCTCGGACGAGAAGCCGGCCACGTACCACTGGTCCAGCGGAAAGCGGCCTGGGTCCGGGGCTGCGGCGCTGGTGGAGGGCTTGGTCTTGATCTCGCTCAAGGGGATGCAGGCGGTGGGGGTGTTCATGGGATGTCTCCTCTTGTCGTCAGGGATGGTGGGTGGTGGTGCTCAGAGTTCCAGCACCAGCAGCGGCGTGAGCGCCCTGGAGCAGCACGGCGTGAACTGGTCGTTGGCGGCGCGCTCGGCCTCGGTCAGAAAGGTGTCGCGGTGCTCGGGCACGCCTTCGAGCACCCGGGTCAGGCAGGTGCCACACACGCCGGATTCGCAGGAGTACGGCACATCGATGCCTTCGGCCGTGAGCACCTCGATCACGCTCTTTCCCGCAGGGATCTGGAATGTCTGGCCGGAGCTGGCCAGGCGCACGCCGAAGCTGCCGTCCGATGCGAGCGCGGTGGCGGTGCCGGCAAAGAATTCGCGGTGCAGTTGCGCCTCGGGCCAGCCATGGCGGCGCGCGGTATCGAGCACATGGTTCATGAAGCCGGCGGGGCCGCACACGTAGAGATGGGTGCCGGCCTCGGGGTGGGCCAGCACTGCATCCGCATCAAAGCGCTGGGCCTCGGGGCCATCGTCGGCATGCACCTGCACCTGGGCGGCGAACGGGGCCTGCGCCATGTCATGCACAAAGGCCATGCGGGCAGCGGCCCGGCCGCAATAATGCAAATCGAAGCTCTCGCCCGCGCTGTGCAGCGCCTGCGCCATGGCCCAGAGGGGGGTGATGCCGATGCCGCCGGCCAGCAGCAGGCTGTGGCGTGCGCCAGGCGCCAGCCCGAAATGGTTGCGCGGTGCGCTGATGGTGAGCGCCTGGCCCACCTGCACCTGCTCGTGCATGCCCGCCGACCCGCCGCGCGAGGCCGCTTCGCGCAGCACGGCAATGCGGTAGTGGTCAACGGTGGCCGGGTGGTTGCACAGCGAATACTGGCGCACCAGGCCAGGAGCCACGTGCACGTCGATATGGGCGCCGGCCGTGAAGGCCGGCAGGGCCTGCCCCTCGGGGTGCACCAGCTCGAAGCTGCAGATGCCTTCGGCTTCTGCGCGCCGGCTGCGGACGATGACTTGCATTGCGTTCATGGTGGGGGTGGCGTGGTCGCCGGGTTGTCTCAGTCGCCGGCCTTGTGCTGGCTGGCTGGCTTGGGAAAGTGCTTCTTCGCATAGTCCTGCGTGGCGGCATCCACCGCGGGCAGGTTCTCGTGCAGGCGGCGCAACATGCTCAGCAGCAGGTCCACTTCACCCTGGTCCAGCACGGACAGGAAGGCGCGCTCGCGCTCCAGCGCCATGCCCATGATCTGGCCGTGCAGCGCGCGGCCCTCGGGTGTGAGCACGGCGATGCGCAGGCGGCCATCGGTCTTGTCCAGCTCGGTGGTGATCAGCCCGCGCTCCTGCATGCCTTTGAAGCAGCGGCTCACCGAGCCCTTGTCCATGCCGATCACCTTGGACACCTGCTGGGCCGATATGGAACCCTCGATGGCCAGCAGCACCAGGCAGCGCCAGGTCTCGATGCCCACGTCGAAAATTTCCAGGTAGTGCTGCGAGGCCCCGCGCGAGAGCTTGTTGGCGATCCAGGTCAGGTAGGCCGGTACGTAGCGCTCCAGGTCCACCACGCTCTGCGCGTCGGGGAGCTGCACGTCGGAAGGCTTGCTGGCTTTCTTTTTGGTCATAGTCGATTCAATACGGAGTAAGAGGGTTTTCAGTGGACGGCCATGCCCACCCAACGCTCTAGCGTAGCTTCGTCTTCCAGCAGCTCGGCGGCGCCAGCTTCATGGACCACCGTGCCATGGTCCAGCACCACAGCACGCTGGGCGTAGCGCAGGGCTTCGTCCACCTGCTGCTCCACGATGATGGTGGCGATGCCGGTCTGCTGCGCCATCTGGGCGAACGCATGCAGCAGCTCCTGGCGGATCAGCGGGGCCAGGCCCTCCAGCGGTTCGTCGAGCAACAGCAGCGTGGGCCGGCCCAGCAGCGCGCGTGCCACCGACAGCATTTGCTGCTCGCCGCCCGACAGCTGGGTGCCGCCGTTGCGCCGGCGTTCGGCCAGGCGCGGGAACAGGGCGTAGGCCTCGTCGAGCGCGCTGCGCGGGCGGCGCTTGAGGCCGGCCAGCAGGTTCTCCTCCACCGTCAGCGAGGGGAAGATGTCGCGCGTCTGCGGCACATAGCCCAGGCCCAGCTCGGCACGCTGGTGCGGCAGCAGCGCGGCAATGTCCTGCCCCTTGAAATGCAGGCTGCCGCTGCGCAGCGGCACCAGGCCCATCACGGCGCGCAGCGCGGTGGTCTTGCCCACGCCGTTGCGACCGATCATGGCCAGGCGCTCGCCGGCATGCACGTCGAAGGACAGGCCGTCCAGCACGGTGGTGGGGCCGTAGCCGGCCACCACGTTCTGCAGGCTCAGCACAGGTGAGGAGTTCATGGTTCTCAAGCTCCCAGGTAGGCGGCGCGCACGCGCGGGTCGCGGCGGATCTCGTCGGGGCTGCCATCGGCCAGCACGGCGCCTTCGGCCAGTACCACGATGCGGTTGGCAAAGCGGAACACCAGGTCCATGTCGTGCTCGATGATGAGCACGGCCAGGTCGCCGGGCAGCGCGTCCAGTGCGGCCAGCAGCCGGGCGCCGTCGCCCTTGGGCACGCCGGCCATGGGCTCGTCGAGCAGCAGCACCTTGGGGCGCAGGGCCAGGGCCAGCGCCATCTCGATAAGGCGCTGCTCGCCATAAGCCAGGTCCTGTGTGGCCGTGGCGGCATGGGCCTGCAGCCCGAAGCGGGCCAGGATGTCCTGGGCCTCGGCCTGCAGCGCGGGGTAGCCGTCGATGCTGCGCCACAGGCGGCCCGTGAGGCCCTCACGCTCGAACAGCGCCAGCTCGATCTGCCGCTGCACCGCAAAGTGCGGCGCCAGCGTGGTGATCTGGAAGGTGCGGGCCAGCCCGGCGCGCACGCGCTGGGCCTGGCTGGTGCGCGTGACGTCGGCACCGCGCAGCCAGATCTGGCCGGCACTGGGTTCCAGCACGCCGCTGATCTGGTTGACCAGCGTGGTCTTGCCTGCGCCGTTGGGGCCGATCAGCGCCAGCCGGTCGCCCGCGCGCAGCTGAAAGGAGACATTGCGCGTGACATGCAGCCCGCCGAAGCGCTTGTCCAGCGCCTGCACATCCAGCAGGGTGTCCGGGGTGGCGTGGCCGCTCATCGCACTCCTCCCGCGCGCTGGCGCAGCCAGGCCCAGGCCTTCGCGGGCGGCACCAGCACCACCAGCATCAGCAGGCCGCCGACCACGAAGAGCCAGTGGTAGGGGTTGATGGACGCGGCGGTGTGGTGCAGCAGCGTGAACACCGTGGCCCCCACCAGCGCACCGGTGAGCTGCCCTGCCCCACCCAGGATGAGCATGACCAGCGCCTCGGCCGAGAGCGCGAACGAGAGGCCGTCGGTGCCCACCACCGCATTGGTCTGGGCCGACAGGGCGCCAGCGGCACCCGCCAGCGCACCCGCCACCGTGTACAGCAGCCACAGGCGGCGGAACACGGGCGTGCCCAGGGCGGCCATGCGGGCGCGGTTTTCATGGATGCCGCGCACCGCCAGGCCAAACGGCGACTGCACGATACGCTGCGCCCCATAGAACAACAGCACCAGCACCACGAGCGAGTACACGGCAGCCACCTTGCCCTCCAGGTCAAACGCAAAGCGGCCCAGCAACGGCGCCATGGCAAAGCCCGAGAGGCCGTCGTCGCCGCCCGTCCAGTCACGCGCCTTCTGCACCAGGCTCAGCACGATCTGCGAGACCGCCACCGTCAGCATGAGGAAGGTGAAGCCCTGGTAGCGCAGCAGGAAGGCGCCCGAGACCAGTGCCGTGAGCGCCCCGGCCACGATGCCCACGCCCAGGCCCAGCAACGGGTCGGCATGCGCATGCAGCGCAAAGATGCCGGCCGCGTAGGCGCCCAGTCCGAACAGGGCCGCATGCCCCAGCGTGGCCAGGCCCGCCACACCCACCACCAGGTCGAGCGAGAGCACGAACAGGCCGGTGATGAAAATGCGCGTGATGAGCCCCAATTGGTCGGGAAACGCGGCGCAGGCCGCCAGGCCCGCGACCAGCAGCAGCAGGGGTGCGCGCCAGGGCGGCGCACAGCGCGGTGCCGCCTGGGCAGGCTGCACGGGCATGGCCACGGCAGCGGCGGCTTGCACAGGAGTCATGGTGGTGTTCATCGCTTCAGGAGACCATGGGGTCGCCAGGCAAGCAGTGCAGCCATGGCGACAAAGAAGAACAGGCTGCCCCATTCGGACGCCAGGTAGCGGCTGGCGGTCTCGATGGTGCCCAGCAGCACGGCAGCAGCCAGCGAGCCGGCAATGCTGCCCATGCCGCCCACGGCCACCACCACGAGCACCAGCACCAGGTACTTGAGGGCGTAGTACGGCTCCAGCGGCATGAGCTCGGCACCCAGAATGCCGCCGAAGCCGGCCAGCGCGGCACCGGCCGCAAAGCTGGCGCACTGCACGGTGCGTATCGGTATGCCCAGGGTGGATGCGGTGCCGCTGTGGTCCACTGCGGCACGCAGCCACACGCCAAAGCGGGTGCGGGTCACCGTCCACGCGGCGGCCGCTGCCACGGCCAGCCCGGCACCGATCACCAGCAGGCGCTGCGCCGGCAGCGTGCGAAAGCCCAGGTCCACCGAGCCGGCCAGCAGCGGGGGCAGCACGATAAGCTGCACCTGAGGGCCGGCAATGGCGTTGGTCGCGGCGATCAGCACAAAGCTCAGGCCGATGGTGAAGAGCACCTGGTCCAGCTCCTTGCGGCGGTACAGGTGGCGCAGCACCAGCGCTTCGAGCACGGCGCCCAGCAACGCGGTGGCGGCAATGGCCACGGGCACGGCCAGCCAGAAGCTCCACTGCGCCTCGCGGGTGAGCCATGCCGCACAGTAGCCTCCCACCATGGCAAAGGCGCCATGGCTGAGGTTGACGAAGCGCATCAGGCCCAGCGTGACCGACAGGCCCACGGCGATGACGAACAGCACCATGCCGTAGGCCAGCCCGTCGATGAGGATGTTGAAAAGCGTGTTCACGGCGAAGGCAGATTCGTTGGGTTCCCGGCTGCGCTGGCCTTACTTGGCATCAAGCCCGTAGTCGCCGTGCGGGCCGAAGCTCTGCACCTCTTTGTTGACCAACTGGCCACCCACGCGCTCCACCTTGCGCAGGTAGACGTTCTGGGTGATGTGCCGGGTCTTGGCATCGATGCGCACCGGGCCGCGCGGGCTCTCCCACTGCAGGGTTCGGGCGGTGGCCAGGGCCTTGGCGCCGTCCTTCTTGCCGCCGGTGGCCTCGATCATCTTGTGGATCACGTGCATGCCGTCCCACGCGCCCACCGAGGCGTAGTTGGCCACGGCAGCGGGGTCACGCTTCTTGAGGGCATCGACAAACTTCTTGTTTTCGGGCGAGTCATGGGCACCGGAGTAGTGGAACGCCGTGGTCAGGCCCAGGGCCGAGTCGCCGAACTTCTGCAGATCGAACTCATCGGTTTCGGCCGTGCCCAGGAACTGCACGCCGGCCTTGGCCAGGCCGTTCTCGTTGTAGGCCTTGACGAAGCCCAGGTTGGGTGGACCTCCGGGCAGGAAGGTGTACACCGCCTGCGCGCCACTGGCCTTGATGCGCTGCACGAAGGGGCCGAAGTCGGTGGTGGCGATGGGCATGCGGATGCTCTCGACCACCGTGCCGCCCTGCTTCGTGAATTCGGCCTTGAACGCGGTTTCGGCGTCGATGCCGGGGCCGTAGTCGGTCACGGCGGTCACCACCTTCTTCATGTCCTGTCTGGCGGCCCACTGGGCGATGGGCACCGTGACCTGCCACAGCGTGTAGCTGGTGCGGATGAAGTACTCGGACTTCTCGGTGATGGCCGAGGTGGCGGCGTTGAAGATGACGGTGGGCGTCTGGGACTGCTGGATCAGCGGCGCCACGGCCAGCGCGTTGGGCGTGAAGACGAAGCCACCCAGGTAGTCCACCTTGTCCTTGACGATGAGCTCCTGCACCAGGGTCTTGGTCTGGCCGGGGTTGGGACCACCGGTGTCGCGGTAGATGAACTCGATGTCCTTGCCCGCGAGCTTGCCGCCCTGGCTGGCCACATAGGCCTCGGCCGCCGCCTTGAACAGTGCGCCGTAGTGTGCGAACGGCCCCGAGAACGGCCCCACCACCCCCACCTTGACGGCAGTGCTTTGCGCCTGCGCCTGCACGGGGGCAAGGGCCAGGCCGGATGCGGCAAGCAGCGCGCAGGCAAGGGTGCGACGGGTCGGGTTCATGGGGAGTCTCCTGGGTTGGACGCCTGCGTGGCAATGCGCTCGCAAGTCGTGTTGATATGCGTCAAATTATGGTTGGCTTACCAACCAGTTGCAATACCAACTTGTTAGGGGTTTTCCCGGAACGGACGTGCATTGGCAGGGCCAGGGGTGCCAGCGCTTGCGACGGAGAGTGCGTCAAAGACACCTGTTAAGATTTGCGCATCGGGAATCCAGCCTCCCGAATCCTCACGGATAGATGGTGTCCCATCCAAGCGCTGATCACTCTTTGCCGGAGTCATCCGTGGACACCTCTATGGGCAACGCCCTTCCCCTTTCCGTTCTTCCCCAAGACCTCGCCGCCCGCATCGGCACGCCCCGTGCCCCGCTCATCCTGGATGTGCGCCGGCGGCCCCGCTTTGCCGAGAGCACGCACCTGCTGGCCAGCGCGCGGCACTGCACACCCGAAGACATTGCCGCCCTGGCCGCCGACGCCCCGCCCTGTGAGGCCGTCGTGTACTGCGTGTACGGCCACGCCGTGAGCCAGGAGGCTGCGGCCGTGCTGCGGCAGGCGGGCTGGAATGCCCGCTTCCTGGCGGGAGGGTTCGAGGGGGGCGAGCCCGGCGTCGACACGCCCGAGGACCTGGCCCGCTGGCGCGCCGTGCGGCCCCTGGCGCTGCGCAAGCGGCCCGACCTGGGGGTGGATGGCACGGCCCCATCGCGCTGGATCACGCGCGCGCGGCCCCAAATCGACCGCATTGCCTGCCCCTGGCTGGTGCGCCGCTTCATCGACCCGCGCGCGGAGTTCCTCTACGTGGAAGCGGCGCAGGTGCTGCCCGAGGCGCAGCGGCTCCATGCCGTGGCCTACGACATTCCCGGTGCGCCCATCACGCACGAGGGCGCGCTGTGCAGCTTCGATGCGCTGCTGGCCGCGTTGGGACTGCAGGCCGACCCGGCCCTGGCTGCGCTGGCCCGCATCGTGCGCGGTGCCGATACCGACCAGCTGCAGCTGGCGCCGCAGGCCGCAGGGCTGCTGGCCTTGTCGGAGGGGCTTTCGCAGCTGCACGCCAGCGACGACCTGGGCATGCTTGCGGCGGCCATGCCCGTGTACGACGCGCTCTACGCCTGGTGCCGCCAGGGGGTGACAGGGCCGCAGGAAAGCCACCACTGGGCGCCCGAAGGCATGCCAGCATGACCGATGTGAATGAAATGACCGACACGAGCAACGTGGCCACGATGGCCGACAAGGGCGACGGCGCCGCCGCCGATGCACGCCCCGCTGACGTGCCGTTCGCCCAGGCCCTGTGGTTCTGGCTCAAGCTCGGCTGTATCAGCTTTGGCGGGCCGGCGGGGCAGATCGCCATCATGCACACCGAGCTGGTGGAGCGGCGCCGCTGGATCAGCGAGAAGCGCTTTCTGCATGCGCTCAACTACTGCATGGTGCTGCCCGGCCCCGAGGCGCAGCAGCTGGCCACCTACATCGGCTGGCTGATGCACCGCACGCGCGGAGCTCTGGTGGCGGGTGGGCTGTTCGTGCTGCCCTCGCTGGTGCTGCTGATACTGCTGTCCTGGGTGTACATCGCCTATGGGCACCTGCCCGTGGTGGAGGGCATCTTCTACGGCATCAAGCCCGCGGTGACGGCGCTGGTGCTGCATGCAGCCCACCGCATCGGCACGCGCGCGCTCAAGAACCGTTGGCTGTGGGGCATGGCGGCGGCAGCCTTCGTGGCCATCATGGCGTTCAGCGTGCCCTTCCCGGCCATCGTGCTCGCGGCCGCGCTCGCCGGGCATGTGGCCGGGCAGCGCTGGCCGCAGCTGTTCACGGCCGGAGGCCACGGCAGCGCCCAGCGGGGCTATGGGCCCGCGCTGATCGACGACGACACCCCCACCCCGGCCCATGCCCTGTTCAGCCGCAAGCGCCTGGCGCAGGTGCTGGCCGTGGGCGGAGGCCTGTGGCTGGCGGCCATGGGGGTGCTGGTGGCGCTGGTGGGCTGGGAGGGCACGCTCACGCAGATGGGCTGGTTCTTCACCAAGGCGGCGCTGCTGACCTTTGGCGGGGCCTATGCCGTGCTGCCCTACGTCTACCAGGGCGCGGTGGAGCACTACCAGTGGCTCGATGCCAGGCAGATGATCGATGGCCTGGCGCTGGGCGAGACCACGCCCGGCCCGCTGATCATGGTGGTGGCCTTCGTGGGCTTTCTCGGCGGCTGGCTGCACAACGTGCTCGGGCCCGACGCGGCCTTCTGGTCCGGCGCGCTGGCGGCATCGGTGGTGACCTTCTTCACTTTTTTGCCATCGTTCGTGTTCATACTGGCCGGCGGGCCGCTGATAGAGACCACGCACAACCAGTTGCGCTTCACGGCGCCGCTCACGGCCATCACCGCAGCCGTGGTTGGCGTGATTTTGAATCTTGCCCTGTTCTTCGCCTGGCATGTCTGGTGGCCGCAGGGCTTTGCCGGTGGGGTGGACATCGCCTCCATCGGCATCACCGTGCTGGCCGGTGTGGCGCTGTTCCGCTTCAAGCTGGGGGTGCTGCCGCTGCTGGCCGGCTGTGCGCTGGCGGGCCTGGCCCTGCGCATGCTGGGCGGCTAGTCCTTCAGAAGTTCCTGCACCAGTGTGCGCACGATGGGCATGGCCGGGGCTTCGGCGCGGCCGGCCAGGGTGACCAGGCCGAACAGCGCGGTGGTGATCTCCCCGGGCACCATGGGCAGCTCCACCAGGTCGGGCGCGGCGGCGCGCACGGCCAGCAGGATGGCGTCGCTCTTGCGCACCACCTCGACCAGGCTCGGTATCTCTTCGCAGCGCAGGGTCACGCAGGCGGCGGGGTGGGCCTCGGGGCCGTAGGTTTCCATGAGCCGGCGCGCCACCTCGTCGCTGAGCGGGGTGGAGGCGATGGGATAGTCCTTGAGCATCTCGAAGCGCACGCCGCCGCGCTTGCGCAGCAGCGGGTGGCCCCGGCGGACCATGAAGGAGCCGCGGATCTCGCAGACCAGCTCGGTGCGCAGGTCGGTGGCGGGCTGCAGCGAGCGGGCGTCGATCACCAGGGCGTCGAGCTGGCGGTCACGCAGGGCCTGCACCAGCCGGTCGGTGCTGCCGCGCGAGATTTCCAGCGTGAGCTGCGGGTGGCGCGTGGCCACCTGCATAAGCAGCGGCGTCATCAGCAATGCGCCGGGGCCCGAGCCCAGGCCGATGCGGATGGCGCCGCCCTCGCCCTGCTGCATGCGCTGGCCCAGCGCGTGCAGCTCGGCGGCATCGTCCACCAGGCGCTGGGCGCGCTGCAGCACCTGGCGGCCAAAGGGCGTGAGTTCGCTGCGCCGGCCGATGCGGTCGAACAGCGGCAGGCCGAGCTCGTCCTCGATGGCGCGGATGCTGCGGCTGAGCGCGGGCTGCGTGAGGTGCATGGCCTCGGCCGACTTGCTGAACGAGCCGGTCTGGGCCAGCGAAATGAAGTGCCGAAGCTGCACCAAAGTCATGCCGATTGCCCCCTTCTGGTGCAAAAAAGTTGAATAACTTCAACTCATGCTAACCCACTTTGCAATGCATTGGACGCGCAGATAGGCCAATCCTAAGATGGCCCGACTGACCTGCCACAGCCCCTGACAAGAGAAGCGTGGCGGGACCAGGGGTGTCGAAGAAATGGAGACCATGGGATGCCATGGCCGCTTACCAATCTGTCTGCAAGGGATCGATCAATGAACACAACGATTGCGATGAAACGCCTGCTCGCCACACTGGCCGGGCTCACAGGCCTGGTGCTCGGCGCCAGCCCCCTGGCCGCGCTGGCCCAGGCACCCAATGCCTACCCCGCCAAGCCGGTAAGCCTGATGGTGCCTTACCCTGCGGGCGGCCCGTCCGACGCGATGGCCCGCATCCTCAACACCCCCATGACCCGCGAGCTGGGCCAGCAGGTGATCGTGGAGAACCTGGGCGGCGCAGCCGGCGCCATGGCCGCGCAGAAGGTGCTGGCCGCGCCGGCCGACGGGTACTACATCTTCCAGGGCTCGCCCAACGAGGCTATCCTGGCGCCGCTGGCCAATGCCGCAGTGAAGCTGCGCACGGAGGACTTCCGCCTGGTGCACCCGGTGTCCGACGCGGCCATGGTCTTCGTGACGCGCAAGGACCTGGGCGTGAACAGCGTGGACGAGCTGATCGCGCTGGCACGCACGCCGGGCAAGGACCCGCTGAGCTACGGCAGCGTGGGCATCGGCTCGCTGTACCACC
The DNA here is from genome assembly GCF_964253575.1 of Acidovorax sp. LjRoot118. Lineage (NCBI taxonomy): Bacteria > Pseudomonadati > Pseudomonadota > Betaproteobacteria > Burkholderiales > Comamonadaceae > Acidovorax > Acidovorax sp. LjRoot118. Next base: position 2,036,952 of record NZ_CAXURB020000001.1, on the reverse strand, counting down.
TGATCCTGGAGAAGGTGCAGCAGACCACGCACACCACCATGCAGCACATCCCCTACAAGGGCAATGCGCCCTTGCTGCAGGACCTGGGCGGCGGGCAGCTCGACTTTGCGGTGCTGGTCTACAGCTCGGCCATGGGCGCCATGGCCGACCAGGGGCGGCTGAAGATCATTGCCCAACTGGGCGCGCAGCGCTCGGAGATGCTCAAGAACATCCCCACGGTGAGCGAGGGCAAGGCCCTGCCCAACTTTTCGTACAAGATCTGGACCGGCTTCATGGTGCCCAAGAAGACGCCCGAGCCCGTGGTTCAGCGCCTGCACCAGGCCATCGGCCGCGCGCTCAAGGACCCGACGGTGCACACCCAGTTGGCAGCGCAGTCCATGGTGGCATCGCCCGCAATGACGCTGGCCGAGTCCACCGCCTTCTTCGAGAGCGAAACGGCCCGCTACCGCGAGATCGCCCGCTCCATCAACCTGCAGCCGCAATGACGATGACGACGATGAACCGCAGCTTGTTCGACACCCTGCAGGAGCACGCGAGCGAGTTCATCGCCCTGCGCCGCGACATCCACCGCCACCCGGAGCTGGCCTTTGAAGAACAGCGCACGGCCGAACTGGTGGCGGAGCGGCTCACGCGCTGGGGCTACGCGGTGGAGCGCGGCATTGGCGGCACCGGGGTGGTGGGCAGGCTGGTGCGCGGCCAGGGCCCGCGCCTGGGCCTGCGCGCCGACATGGACGCCCTGCCCATCACCGAGGCCACGGGCGTCGCCTGGAGCAGCGCCCACCCGGGCGTGATGCACGCCTGCGGGCACGACGGCCACACCGCCATGCTGATGGCGGCGGCCTGGTACCTCGCGGAGCACGGCCAGTTCAGCGGCACGCTGAACCTGGTCTTCCAGCCCGCCGAAGAAGGCGGCGGCGGCGCGCTGCGCATGATGGCCGACGGTTTGTTCGAGCGCTACCCCTGCGATGCCGTGTTTGCCATGCACAACATGCCCGGCGTGGAACAGGGCCACCTGCTGCTGCGCGATGGGCCGGCCATGGCCTCGAGCGACTACGCCACCATCACCCTGGAGGGCGTGGGCGGCCACGGCGCCATGCCGCACGTGGCCATCGACCCGGTGGTGGCTGCGGCCAGCCTGGTGATGGGGCTGCAGACCATCGTCTCGCGCAATGTCGACCCGCAGCAGATGGCCGTGGTGACGGTGGGCGCGCTGCACGCCGGCCAGGCCAACAACGTGATCCCCGCCAGCGCCGTGCTGGAGATCAGCGTACGCGCCATGGACAGCGGCGTGCGTGCGCTGCTGGAGCAGCGCATCCGCGCGCTGGTGGACGCCACCGCCACGGGCTACGGCGTGGTGGCCCGCCTCGACTGGCGGCCGGGCTACGCCGTGCTGGTAAACACCCCGGCGGAGACCGAACTGGCGCGCGAGGTGGCCCTGGACCTGTTGGGCCCCGAGCGCGTGACGCTGCAGGCCGCGGCCCTGCCCGCCAGCGAGGACTTTGCCTTCATGCTGGAGAAGGTGCCCGGCTCCTACCTGCAGATCGGCAACGGCAATGCCCCCGGGGGCTGCATGGTGCACCACCCGGGGTACGATTTCCATGACGGCAACATCGTGGTGGGCGGCGCGTACTGGGTACGGCTGGCCGAGACCTTTTTGCCGCCGCAGTGACCGAGGGTGCACCACCTTTCGCCCATTGAACCAACCGCCAGGGAGCCCGACCGCATGTCCGCAGATTCGACCTTCGACGCCCGACCATCGCCCAGCCGCGTGCTCTCCATCGGCTCCGAGCGCATCTCGGTACACGACAGCGGCGGCAGCGGCCCGGCTGTGGTGCTGGTGCATGGCAACTCCTCCTCGTCGCGCGTGTGGGAGCCCCTGCTCACCGGCGAGCTGGGCAAGAAGTACCGCCTGATCGCGCCGGACCTGCCGGGCCACGGCCAGTCCGCCGATGCCGAGCAAATGGTGCGCAGCACGGTCTACAGCATTCCCGGCTATGCCGATGTGGTCCGCGCCGTGGCGGGCCAGATGGGGGTGGAGAACGCCGTGTTCGTGGGCTGGAGCCTGGGCGGGCATGCCGTGCTCGAAGCGGCGGCATCCCTGCCGCAGGCGGCGGGCTTCATGGTCTTCGGCACGCCGCCCCTGCCGTTTCCGCCCACGGCGGATTTCGGCGGTGCCTTCCTCAAGCTCGGCCTGGGCTTCGTCAAGGACTGGTCCGAGGACGACGCCCGCGCCTGGGTGGCCGACTACATGGCGCCCGGCGTGGCTGCAGCCGATTTCATGCTGCAGGACGCCCGCCGCACGGACGGCCACGCCCGCGCATCCCTGGCGGCAGGCATAGGCACCGTGGGCTATGCGGATGAGCTCAACATCATCGCCACCATCGGCCGGCCCCTGGCCATCGTGCAGGGCGCGCACGAGCAGATCGTGAACGCGGCCTACCTTGACGGCTTGGCCCCCACCATCCCTACCCTGTGGCGCGGCAAGGTGCAGGTGGTGGAAGGCGCCGGCCACGCCGTGCAATGGGAGAACCCGGCGCAGTTCGGCGCGCTGCTCGACGCCTTCGTGGCGGTTTGCCAGCGGGGTTGAGTGCCGCCCATAGGGAGCGCCTACCCTGCCGCCCCCAGCATGCCCGTGCGCGGGTGGCAGTTGAAGTATTCGAAATACTGCTCTGCCGCCGTGGCCACCGTGACCTCGTGGTAGAGCTTGAGCTGCGCCGCCGGGCCCATGGTGCCCAGGTACTTCATGGCCGCGCCAAAGATGGCCACGTGCGTGGGGTGCGATTCGGCCCAGCGCTCCAATGACGCGAGACTGCGCCACCAGCCCATGCCGAAGCTCTTGTCCATGGGCTTGCCTGCAGCATCCACCACGGCCATGTAGCGGTTGGCATAGCAGTCCACCTGGCGACCCTGGTCTTGCAGGAAGTCCATGCCGGCGCGCAGCACGGGCTCGACTTCCTCAGTGTACATGCGCCGCTCATCGCCCTCTGTACCGGTCCAGTCCTGGCCGGAGCGGATGAGGCACAGGTTCTCGTGCGGCAGCACGCGCTGGTGCAGGCCCTCGGTGACCACCTTCGGCGCCCCGGCCGGCGACATGCCACTGGTCTGCGACAGGGCCAGGCGGTCGCGCATGCCGCCCCAGTAAGCGTGCTCCTGGATGGGTTCGCCCAGGCCTGTGGAAACACCAGCCACGCCCTCGACCACATCGCCGGAGAACAGCGTCTCGAAGCGGTCCGCTGCGGGCTGCAGCACCTCGGTGAACAGGCCCAGCCCGGGCTCGTTGAACGCGCCGGATGCCCAGCGCTCGCCGTGCTCGGCAAACCAGGCCGCATAGGCGGCCGGGTTGTCCCAGTAGCCGATGGTGATGGTGTTGAGGTAGCCCGCCTGGTCCACGCACTGCGCGCGGTCCCAGTGGCCCGGGCCGTTGGCCGCGGCAAAGGCCTCGGTGATGCAGTGCAGCGCCCGGGCGGCCAATGCCGGCGCCGGTATGTCAGCCCGGTACTGGATGCCGAAGTACCCCATGACCACACGCGTGACTTCTGGGTGGTAACGCGCCACGGTGGCGGGGTATGGCGGCACATAGTCGTCGGGCACCCTGCGGTGGCGCAGGCGCGGGCATTGCAGGTGGGTGGGGATGGCGGATTCCATGGCGCGGCTCCGGTGCGCAATGCTCAGGACTCGGCCAGCACGAGTGCGGGCTCGGCGCTGGCTTCATTGGCCGCCGCTGCCGCCATGCCGGCGGGTACCTGCGAGACCACACGGTCGCCCGGCGTCTGGTTGAGCAGCAGCCGCGTGACGTCGGGCCGGGCGTAGTGGCCGGCAGGGTCGGCGGCGGTCTTGGCCAGGGAGATCGTGCCCAGGTCGATATCGGCAATCACCAGGCCTTCATCCTTCTCGCCCAGCGGTGTACCTAGCAATGCGCCGTCAGGGCCGTAGATGCGCGCAAAACCGCCGCCTTCGAGCAGCAGCTGGCGCTGCAGATCGTCGGTGCAGAGCATGGCGTGCATGTCCTTTGACACGGTGGCGCATGGCGCGACGACGAAGCAGCCGCCTTCGACCGCGTAGATCTGGCTTGCGGCATTGTTGACCTCGGCCCCCAGGGCGTTGGCCGCACCCCGGTACAAAGAGAAGCTGGGCCAGGCGCCGATGTGGATCTGCTCGTTCTGCGCGTACATGGCGTACTTGCTCAGGGGCTGCAGGTGCTCCCAGCAGGCGAGCATGCCGACATTGCCGATGGCGGTCGGCATGACCGCCAGGTCGCTGCCGTCGCCCTCACCGAACACGGTGCGCTCCACGTGGGTAGGCTTGAGCTTGCGCCGCGTCTTGACCACGCGGCCCTGATCGTCGAACAGGGCCTGGGCGATGTAGAGGCTGCCGCCGGCACGTTCGCTGTAACCGGTGGACATCCAGATACCGATGTCGCGTGCGGCCTGCGCCAGGCGCTGGAACTCGGCCGAGCCGACCACCAGCGAGTTGTCGTTGTAGCGCTGCACATACTGCATGCCCATGGCGGGCGAGTTGAGCCAGATCCACCAGGGGTAGCCGGGGATCCACGTTTCGGGGAAGGCCACGAGTTGCGCGCCCTGCCTGGCCGCCTCCTTCATCAGCGCAATGGTCTTGTCGATGGTGGCGTCGAGGTCGAGGAACACGGGCGCGGCCTGGACGGCGGCTACGCGCAGCTTGGGGTGGAGGGTGGCGGGCATGGATGGGTCCTGTCGATCAAGTTGAAGGGGGGCTGGGGCCGTGCGCGGGCAATGCCTGCTGCGGTTCCCGAATGCTCGGGCCGAAGCAGCGCGCCGTCTTGCCTGTGGGTCTCGCGGCTCTTGCCGTAAAGCCACGCGGACGGCGACTTGACTGAAAGTCTCCCAAGGCTTGATCCAGGCTCGCCACCTGGGGTTAACCGGCATAGGCCTTGCTTGAAGAATGGGCGCGCCCGGAGGATGATGGGTGCTTCCGCTCCCTTCCTCCCCATGCCCGCTTGAGACCCCGCCATGAGCCAACTCTTGAGTACCGACCCCATTGCGCCGCGCGACCGGCTGGCCTACTGGACCGACATGATCTGCACCACCTACGTGCAGCTCGAATGCGATGCGCCGCGTGGCGACCGCTTTGGCGGCTCCATTCAGAGCCACCACCTGCCGGGGCTGGACCTGTCGGTGGTGCGCTCCTGCGCGCAGCGCGTGGTGCGCACGCCGAGCTTCATCTCACGCGCCACGGACGACTGCTTCATCGTGAGCCTGCAAACCAAGGGGCACGGCGTCATCTCCCAGGACGGGCGCGACGCCGCCGTGGCCCCCGGCGACTTTGCGCTGTACGACAGCACGCGGCCCTACACCCTGCAGTTCAGCGAGGACTTCGAAGAGATCGTGCTCAAGCTGCGCGGCGAGCAATTGCGTGCGCTGGTGGCGGGTACCGAGCAGCTTACGGCCACCACCGTCTCGGGCCGCAGCGGGGCCGGGCACCTGATGGCCAGCATGGATACCGCCTTGCGCGGCGAGGTGGACACCCTGCCCGCCGCCTCGGCCGCTGCCGTGGCCAGCGGCGTCATCAGCGTGCTGGTGGCCGGCCTGCAGTCGCTGCCCGCCTGCAGCCGGGCCGAGCCCTCGACCATGGGTGCCTACCATGTGGCGCGCATCAAGCGGCACATCGATGGCCGGCTGCGCGACCCGGCGCTGACCATCGAATCCGTGGCCACCGACCTGGGCATGTCCAGCGGCCACCTGCACCGCCTGTTCAAGGCCGAGCCGCAGTCACCATCGCACTACCTCTGGGGCCAGCGCCTGGATGGCGCGAGCCGCGAGTTGCTGGATGCACGCCGCACGAAGACCTCGGTGGCGGAGATCGCGTTCGGCTGGGGCTTCAACGATGCGGCGCATTTCAGCCGGGCGTTCAAGGAGCGCTTCGGGCAATCGCCACGGGGGTGGCGGGCACAGGGGCTGGCTGAAATCAGGGGCTGAGCGTTGGCACAATCGGCCCCATGCATGAACTGAATGCGGAAGATTTCCACCTACTGACCCCGCTGCTCGATGGGCTCCACGCGGGCACCGAGATCATGGGTGCCGTGCTGTCGGGCCACACCCGGGGCCGCATCTTTGTCCCGAAAGACGGCGACCTGCGCGCCGCCTTTGTCTACGACAACGGCTTTTGCGTGCTGGCGGGCGAGCGGCCCGACACGCCATTTGCAACGGCCTGCCTGGACTGGCTGCAGGCGCCTGCCCAGCAAGACTTCTTCATTCTGTACCCGGGCCATGCCGCCTGGGAGCAGGTGCTCGACCAGCGCCAGGCGCAAGGCGTGCAAAAGCTGCAGCGCGTGGCCTTCTCGTACGACCGCAGCCGCTTTGCGGCGCAGCGCACCGAACAGCCCCTGCCGCCGGGCCATCGCCTGGTGCCCCTGGATGCCCAGCTGCTGCGGCACCTGGCCGATGGTGGCCAGTACCCCTTTGCGTCCGGCATGTGGGCCTCCGATGCGCAGTTCGAACGCGATGGCGTCGGTTTTTGCGTGCTCCACGAGAGGCGGGTGGCCAGCCTGTGCTACTCGGTGTTCGTGAAGGGGGCGCGGCACGACATCGACATCTGCACCTTTGACGGTTACCGGCGGCTGGGCCTGGCCAGGGCTGCAGCCACGGCGTTCATCGATGCGTGCCTGCGGCGCGGGCTGGAGCCGGGGTGGGATTGCTTCAAGGGCAACCGGGCCTCCTACGAACTGGCCCAGGCCCTCGGATTCAAGCCGGTCCACGAGTTTGCGGTTTACTCCTGGAATCTTTCCAGCTGACAGAAGGAGAAGGTCGATTCACCCCAGCGACGGCCCCACCAGGTGCAGTTCGGCAAACGGCATGTGGTGCATCAGCTCGCGCAGCAGCAGCAAGGTGGTGGCGAACTCCACGCTCTCGGGCAGGCCCTCGCTGGCAGCGGGCCGGCCTTCGGACACGACGGCCAGGCGCTGGAACAGGCGCTCCATGGCGTCCAGGGTGAGCAGCATGGCGGGTGCACGGGGCAGGCCGGCCAGCTCAGCCAGGGCCACCAGATGCGCGTCGGTAGACCACCAGGCCCTACCCCGCGCATTGCCCTGCGCAGCGTACTGCCGGTGGGCCAGGTAGACCTCGTCTTCGACGCTGGCGATGGCGTTTTCCAGCTCCAACGGGGTCGGTATGTCGCGGCGGAAGAATGCGCGAGCGGTCTTGTGCGTGCCCAGGGCCAGGGTGATCGCGGCACCATGCGGGGCAGCGCCGGCGGGGTCCACTGGCACGATCAGCGTGCGCTCCGGCCCCAAGTACAGCAGCGTGAGAGGCCGCCCCGGCACGGAGTGGGCCTGCAGCAGTTGCAGGTCGCAAGCCGTGTCGAGGGCTGTGGCGCCATCGGTGGCAGGAAGCGGGTAGCGAGCGAACATGGCGTGGTCCTTCACCCTTGGCGCGGACCGCCCTCACCGCTGCCGCCATAGCTGCTGCCGGGCCCGCCAGACTGCTGGATGCCCGGCTGGTCGGCCTGTTGCTGGGCCCGCGCGAGGGCGGGCACGTAGTGCATGCGGTGGTGCATTTCCACCGTGAGGCTTTCGATGCGCTCGCTGAGCTTCTTGGTCATCTCGGTCAGGCGGGTGTTCTGCTCCAGCAACTCGATCAACTGGGCGGTGTTCTGGGTGGCAATCGCCTGGCGCTGCTCGGTGGCTCGGGCCAGGTCTTCACGGTGCTGGGCATCGGCATCGGCAAGCGCCTTGTCGCGCTCGGCCTGGCGTGTCTGCGCCAGCAGGATCAGGGGGGCGGCATAGGCCGCCTGCAGGCTGAACGCCAGATTGAGCAAGATGAAGGGGTAGGCATCGAATTTGGCAACGCCCGTCATGTTGGCGATGATCCAGACTGCGACGAATGCGGTCTGCGCGGCCAGAAATTTGGGGGTACCGAACACGCGTGCAAAGGCTTCGGCCTTGCGCGCGAAGCCGTCGTTGCCGAAGGCCGGGGACAGATGCTCATGCTTGCGCAGAAACCGCAGGTGATCGACCACGGGAGGCGAATCCTTGGCGGGAGCGGTGGACGCTGTACCGGGGACGGTGGATGTTGTCGTCATGCGAAGGACCTCATGCAAGCGGGGGAACAGAACTGGGCGCGCCATACGGCACAGGGTTGGTGCCACTCTACCCTGCAGTGCCCTGCCCCCTGGGAGCCTTCAAGTTCTGTGCCAGCAGGCGCGGGGATTGCGCGGGCAGTACGGCCGCCCCACTCCTGCCGCCAAACCGTGACTTTTGTGGCAATAACGCCGGCGGACTTCCAGCCCATCCACCTAAAACGGCGCCGCCCCATGGTGTGATGCGCGGCGGTGACCAGGGGGCGCTGCGCAGCATGGCCGCGCAGCCCCCTTCCCGCCGACAGGGGATGCCAGCGCGCGCCTACACGCGGCGGCCAGTGCCCTCACTACATTGACCACACCGCCGCAGAACAGGCTGCGCCCGCCCCAATGGCCGGCCCATGCCAAGGACTGCGACGAACCCCTCAGCCAGGGACAACACCATGCCTGACACGATTGAACTGCGAGCCATGCGAGACACGCCAGAACAACATCCACAGCACGCCGCCACCGCTGCCCGCACCGGTGCGGCGCGCTCTGCCGGCCGCCGCTTCCTGCCCAACACCATTGGCGTGCTGGCACTGGGCGCGGTGCTGTTCTTCACGGCCTGCTCCACGCACCCACCTGCCGGTATTGAGCCGGTGGCGGGCTTCGACGCGCAGCGCTATGCAGGCCAGTGGTACGAGGTGGCCCGGCTGGACCATTCGTTCGAGCGCGGCCTGCAGCAGACCACGGCCAACTACCTCCCCAACCCGGATGGCACCATCCAGGTGATCAACCGCGGTTTCGACCCCGGCCGGGACCGCTGGAAAGAGGCCGAGGGCAAGGCCCGCTTTGCCGGCGAGTCCGACAAGGGCGCCCTCAAGGTCTCGTTCTTCGGCCCCTTCTACGGCGGCTACAACGTGGTGGCGCTGGACCCGGACTACCAGTGGTCCATGGTGGTCGGCTCCAACCGGGGTTATTTCTGGATCCTGTCGCGCACCAAGACACTGCCGCCCGGCGTGCGCGAGCAATTGCTGGCCAAGGCCCAGGCACTCGGGGTGCAGGTGGACAAGGTGCTGTGGGTAGCGCAGGATGGCCCGGCTCCGGCAGCCCAATCGAAGAGTTGAGAGACCCCACACCGCACTAAAGTTTTGCGCCCACCCTGCCGATAAGGGAGGCATGCAAGTCTCCTCCTCATCATCGGCCGGCAAGGTGTCTTCGTCCAGCAGCGGCGGCGGCAGCGAGATCGGCAAGCTGCAAAAGCAGCTGCAGTCCCTGACCGAAGAACTCAAGAACGTGGCCACCTCCGACATGGACGCCAAGGCCAAGAAGGAGAAGGTCAAGCTGCTGCAGGCCCAGATCCAGATGGTGCAGGCGCAGATCGCTGCCATCCAGCGCGCGCGGCAGCAGGAACAGCAGGCCGCACAGGCCCAGAAGGCCGAGGTGGCAGCCCAGGCCGCACGCGAGCAGCGCGCCAAAACCGAAACCCAGGCCTCCACCAGCCTGGGCAGCCAGCTCGATACCTACGCCTGATCCCTCAGGGTCGACCAGCAGGAATGCCGAACTTTCGCAAGCGGTAGGCCAGCGTGGCGCGGCTGATGCCCAGCAGGCGGGCGGCAGAGGCCACATTGCCGGCGGCGCTGTGCAGTGCCTGGCGCAGCAGTTGGGCCTCGGCCTGGTGCAGCGGGGCCACCCCGGGCATGGCCGCTGCAGCGGCCTGGGTTGCCGGGGGGCTGCCCCCCGCCCAGGGCATGTGCAGGGTTGCGGTGGTGTCGGCACCCAATTGCAGGGACATCACGCCGGTGCCAGGCTGCTCGCCACTGCTAAACAGGTGGTGGGGCGCGATGGGTTCGCCATCGTTAACGAGGATCACACTGCGCTCGATGAGGTTCTGTAACTCGCGGATGTTGCCCGGGAAAGGGTAGTTGAACATGGCCTTCACGGCCGCCTGGCTGAAGCCCGGGCCCTGGCGCCGGTGCTTGCGCTGGTAGTGCGCGAGAAAGTGCCCCATCAAGAGCGGGATGTCATCGCGCCGGTCGCGCAGCGGCGGCAGGTGGATGGGAAAGACGTTGAGCCGGTAATACAGGTCTTCGCGGAAGCTGCCCTCGCGCACGGCCTGGCGCAGGTCCACATTGGTGGCGGCCACCAGGCGCACGTCCACCGTGATGGTGCGCGTGCCGCCCACCCGCTCGATCTCTCCCTCCTGCAGGGCCCGAAGCAGCTTGCCCTGCGCCACCAGGCTGAGGGTGGCGATCTCGTCCAGGAACAGGGTGCCGCCGTGGGCTCGCTCGAACCGCCCGGGCCGCGATGCCCCCGCGCCGGTATAGGCGCCGCGCTCCACACCAAACAGTTCGGACTCGACCAGTGTCTCGGGGATCGCGGCGCAGTTCAGCGCCACCAGGGGCTGGGCCTGGCGCGGGCTGATGCGGTGCAGCATGCTGGCAAACATCTCCTTGCCCACGCCGGACTCGCCGGTGAACAGCACGGTGGCAGCCGTGGGCGCCACGCGTTGCAGCATGTGGCAGGCGGCATTGAAGGCCGATGAGGCGCCCACCATGGTGGCACCATCGGCGGCGGGAGCCCCTGCCAAGGCCACCGAACCCGGCGAAGCCCCCAGGGTGCCCTTGCGCGATGGCGCCCGGGCCGCAGCGGGCGGGGTGCCCACGAAGTCCTGCGCGTTCAGGTAGAACAGGTCCTGCCCGGGGTCATCCCAGCGCTCGGCCGACTTGCCGATGACGCGGCAGTGCGCCGAGCCCGAGGAGCGGCACTCCACCTCGCGGAACACGATCATGCGGCCAAACAGCGTGCTCACATAGCCCGTGGCGTAGCCCACCTGCATCCAGCAGGCCGGAGACCCCCCCACGCCATAGGCGGCGATGTGCTCGTCGTCCTCGCTGGAGTTGTGCCAGATGAACTCGCCTTCGTAGTCACCGGTCTCGGCGTCGTAGCGCACGTGGACCACCTCCACCTGGACCACCCCTTCCAGCGCATGCAGGCGGGTGCCGGCGATGGCGGCGGCCGGGGGATCGGCGTCGGGCCACTGCTGGCGCACCATGCGCGCATCGCGCGCGCCACCGACGTAGCCGGCGCGGGTGAGCAGGCCGCGCGCCTTGTCCAGGCCAATGCTGTCGATCAGCTCGCGCCTGAGCGAGCCCAGGGCCTCGGAGTGCAACAGGATCATGCGCTGGTCCTGCAGCCAGATGCGACCGTCTCCCGGCGAGAAGAACAGGCATTCGCTGATGTCCGCCACCGTGGGGTGGGCATGCTGGCTCACGCCCACGGTGTCAAACCCGCCCAGCGCGGCCGGCAGCGCAGGCCCCGGCAATCCTGCGGCCTGGCCGGTGGCGGTGCTGCGGTTCAGGTCGGCCAGGGAGACACGGCGTCTGGGCATGGTGGTTACCAGGAAGTGATCGAAAAGTGATCATTTGAGCAATTGCCATTGCCCAAACTGCTTATTAATAGTAACTATTTTTGCGCAAAAAGTCGCCCGATCCAGCCGCTTGGATGCCTAGGGAAAGTCCGTAGCCTCGCCTCTCAAAAAGCAGGTGCCAGAGGCTGTTTTCGGCCGCCTTGCCCAGAGGGCTGGTACGCCCGTTGCAAATCCCTGTGCAGTTGCCGCCACAGTGCGCGCCGATTCTTTCAACCAAGGAGCAATGCAATGGGTGTTTCAGAAAAACCAGGCCTGCTGGACAACCGCCTGTGGGCGGGCAAGGCCTTCGACGGGGCATGGACCACGGCGCTCAAGGAGGTGCGCGACGTGGTGGAGCCGGCCACGGGCCAGGTGCTCGGCCGCGTGGGCATTGCCAGTGCGCAGGACATGCAGGCCGCCATCGGCCTGGCGCACCGGGCGCAGCCGGCCTGGGCAGCGCTGGGCCCGCGCGAGCGCGCCGCCATCTTCCACCGGGCGGCCGCCGTGTTCCAGCAGCACTTTGACGAACTGGCGCTGGCGATTGCCCGCGAAACCGGAGGCATTCTGGCCAAGGGCCAGCACGAGGTGCGCGAGGCCATCACCCTGTGCCAGTTGGCCGCCAGCCTGCCCATGCAGGCCCAGGGCCAGGTGCTGCCCAGCACCCCGGGCCGCCTGTCGATTGCGCGGCGCGTGCCGCACGGCGTGGTGGGCGTGATTTCGCCATTCAACTTTCCGCTCATCCTGGGCTTGCGCTCGGTGGCCCCGGCCCTGGCGCTGGGCAATGCCGTGGTGCTCAAGCCGGACACGCGCACCCCCGTGAGCGGTGGCTTCATCATGGCCCGGGTGTTCGAAGAGGCCGGGCTGCCCGCCGGCCTGCTGCAGGTGCTGCCGGGCGACGCGGCTGCGGGCGAGGCGCTGGTGGTGGACGAGCGCGTGCCCATGATCGCCTTCACCGGCTCGCCCGCCGTGGGCCGCCGCATCGGCGCGCTGGCCGGGCAGCACCTCAAGAAGGTGTCGCTGGAGCTGGGCGGGGCCAACAACCTCATCATCCTGGAAGACGCAGACCCCGATGCTGCCGCCAGCGCAGCCGCGTTTGGCGCGTGGTTCCACCAGGGCCAGATCTGCATGGCCGCCAACCGCATCCTGGTGCACGAGTCGATTGCCGACGCCATCCTGCAGCGCCTGGTGGGCAAGGCCACCCACCTGCCCGTGGGCGACGGCGCCAGCGGCCAGGTGGCCCTGGGGCCGATGATCGATGCCAAGCAGCTCGAACGCTTTGACCGGGTGATTCACGACAGCATCCAGCAGGGCGCCAGGCTCGAAGCGGGTGGCACCTACCGTGGGCTGTGCTACCAGCCCACGGTGCTCTCGGGCGTCAGGCCCGGCATCCGTTCGTTCGACGAAGAGCCGTTTGGCCCGGTGGCCAACCTCGTCACCTTCCGCACCGATGACCAAGCCGTGGCCCTGGCCAACACCAGCCAGGGGGGCTTGTCTGCCGCCGTCATCAGCCCCAGCGTGGGCCGCGCCATGGCCATCGGCCAGCGCCTGCGCGCCGGCATGGTCCACATCAACGACCAGACCGTGAACGACGACTGCACCAACCCCTTCGGCGGCCCCGGCCTGGGCGGCAACGGCGGCAGCGTGGGCGGGCCGGCCGACATGGATGAGTACACGCAGTGGCAGTGGATCACCGTCAAGGACACGCCGCCGCCCTTCCCTTTCTGACCGACAAGACGGCAATTGCTTTTCACAAAAAACATCCACAGGAGACAAATTCATGGCATTGCACAACAAGACCATCGTCGTCACGGGCTGCTGCTCGGGCATTGGCGCCGACTTCGCCAAGCTGGCGCGCCAGCAGGGCGCCCGCGTGATCGGCGTGGACCGCAACGCCCCCACGCTCACCCTGGACGGCTTCATCCAGGTGGACCTGGGCGACCCCGCAGCCATCGACGCCGCCGTGGCGCAACTGCCCGCGCAGGTGGACGCGCTGGCCAATATTGCCGGTGTGCCCGGCACCGCGCCCGCCGAGCTGGTGGGCCGGGTGAACTACCTGGGGCTGCGCCACTTCACGCAACGCGTGCTGGAGCGCATGCCCGAGGGGAGCTCCATCGTCCACATCGCCTCCATCCTGGGCGCCCAGTGGCCCGAGCGGCTGGAGCAACACCGCACCCTGGGCGCCACCACCAGTTTCGAAGCGGGCGCTCAGTGGCTCGCCAGCCACCCGGTGCCTCAGGAGACCTGCTACCAGTATTTCAAGGAGGCGCTGATCGTCTGGAGCGCCACCCAGTCGCAGAAGATCTTCATGGAGCGCGGCGTGCGCATGAACTGCGTGGCCCCGGGCCCGGTGTTCACCCCCATCCTGGGCGACTTCGTGCAGATGCTGGGCCAGGAGCGCGTGGAGAAAGACGCGCACCGCATGAAGCGCCCCGCCTTCAGCGACGAGGTGGCGCCCGTGATCGCCTTCCTGTGCAGTGACGCGGCGCGCTGGGTCAGCGGCATCAACCTGCCCGTGGACGGCGGGCTGGCCTCGACCTATCTCTGATCGAGGGGATTGCCCATGTCCGCACAACAACTTGAGGCCATCCTGCAGATGGCCGCGCAGAACCCGCCACCTGCACAGGCCAGCCCCGCGCAACTGCGCGCCTGGTTTGATGCCAGCAACTCGCAGATGCCCCTGGCCCAGGGGCTGGCCATAGAGAGCCTGCGCATCCCGGATGCAGCCGGCGGCAGCATGGCGGCAGAGCTGCTGGGCACGCCGCAGGCCGACCCGCGCAAGCTTGTCATCTACTACCACGCGGGCGGCTTCGTGTTTGGCTCGCTGGCCTCGCACCGGGCGCTGTGCTCCTACCTCGCGCAGTTCAGCGGAGCCCGGGTGCTCAATGTGGACTACCGGCTGGCCCCGGAGCACCCGGCACCTGCGGCGCACGACGATGCCTTTGCGGCCTACCAGTGGGCGCTGGCCAACGGCTACGCCGCGTCGGCCATTGCGCTGGCGGGGGACTCTGCGGGCGGCAACCTGGCCTTGTCCACCGGGGTGCGCGCCCGCAACCAGGGTCTGGCCCTGCCGGCGGCCATCGTGGCGCTGTCACCGGCCCTTGATCTGGCATCCGAGGGCGAGTCGCACCGCACGGTGGATGACCCGTTCATCACCCGCGAGCTCATGGGTTTCTTCAACGCCATGTATGTGCCCGGTGGCGATGTGCGCTCACCCACCGTCACGCCGTTCTACAGCGCCGAACTGCAGGGCCTGCCGCCCGTGCAACTGCAGGTGGGCAGCCGGGAGCGGCTGCGCGACGACGCGGTGACCATGGCAGCGCGCCTGAAGGCGGCGGGGGTGGAGGTCGAATGCACGGTGTGGGACGGCATGGTGCACTGCTGGCAGCTGTTTGCGCCCGTGCTCGATGAAGCCCTGGCGTCGCTGGAGCAGGCCGGGCGCTTCATGGCCGCACGCCAACGCAGCAGCGCGGCGTGATGCGACGGCGCACTGGCTTCCCCAAGGACTGACCATGACGACACGACCTACCGGCACCGGCCGGGGCGCGAGCCTGCGCAGCGCAGGGGTTGCGGTGCTGCTGTGCGGCGCCCTGCTGCTGCCCGCAGCCCATGCACAGGAGACGCACCGCCCCATCAAGGTGGGTGCGGTGAGCGCCCTGAGTGGGCCCCATGCCTTCCCGGAGTCGTCGCAGGCGGCCAGGGCCTATCTGGACGCGGTGAATGCCACCGGGGGCATACGGGGCCGCCGCGTCGAATACCTCTCGCTCGACGAAGGGAGCACGCCTGCCACGGCGGCGGCCGCTGCGGGCCGGCTCATCAACGACCCCGAGGTGGTGGCCCTGGCGGGCAGCTCCGGGCTGCTCGACTGCGCGGCCAACGCCTCCCGCTACGAGGCCGGCCGGCTGATGTCGCTGCAGGGCGCATCGGTCGCACCCGCCTGCTTCAGGTCGTCGCATGTGGTGCCGCTCAACAACGGGCCCTATGTCGGGCTGGCCAGCGCCGTGCTGTTCGCCCGCACCACGCTGCGCAGCACCAGGCTTTGCGCGGTGGCGCTGGATCTGCCGGGCATGGTGGAGGGCTACCGGCAGGCCCTCCGTCGCCTCGCCAAGGCGAAAGCCATGGAGGTGCCGCTGCTGCAGACCCTGGGGCCGGAGCAGGACCCTGCGCCCCTGCTCAGGACCTTGCAGGGGCAGGGGTGCGACACCGTGGTCTTCACCGGGCACGAGGACGCCGTGCTGCGCTGGAGCGGGGCCGTGCATACCCTGGGAGGGCGCGGCATGGCCTTCATCTACCTGACCCCGGCCTACACCGACCGGGTGGCCCGGGCGCTGGCGGCGCACGACGGCACGGTGTACGTGATGGCCGAGTTCGAGCCGTGGAAGAGCCGGTCGCTGCCGTCCCAGGACTGGCGGCGCCTGATGCAGGAGGCCCGGTTGCCGCTGAGCTCTCTGTCCCAGGGTGGCTATGTGGCGGCCCAGATCCTGGTGCGGGCCCTGCGCCAGATCGAGGGCCCCATCACCCGGGAGACGGTGACCCGTGCCTTGCAACAGATGCCGCCCACCAGCCATCCCCTGCTGGGAATGCCGTTCGAGATCGGCAACCGCCGGGCCCACAACCCCAACCGCACGGCCCTGCCGCTCAGGCTGCAGCAAGGCCATTGGTACATCGCCACCCCCGCCTGGATTGAAGTGCCCGAGCTGTTGGCGCCCTGATGCCCCCAAAAAATGAATTCAACAAGGAGACAAGCATGACAACGCAACACCCCTCTTCCCGCCTGGCGGTACTGGCCCTGGCCGGTGCCCTGTCGACGGCCGCCTTGGCCACCGAAGGCGGGGGCTCCACCTACCCGCTGGGCACCGAGAACTTCATAGCCGGTGCTGCCCCGCCGCCCGGGCTGTATGTGCTGGAGTACCTGAATTACTACACCACCAGCCGCGTGAACGATGGCCAGGGCAATGCCCTGCCCATCCCCGGCTTCAAGGTGCGCGCGGCGGCAGCGGCCACGCGCCTGATCTGGATCACACTGCAGCAGGCGCTGGGCGGCCAGGTGACCGCGCACGCCATCCTGCCGCTGGTGGACCTGTCGGTGCGGGCCGGCGGCGCAAGCGACTCGCGCACCGGCCTGGGCGACGTGACGGTGGGCGCTGGGGTGGCCTGGCACCACTCGGCCCAATTGCACAGCGTGCTGGGCCTGGACGCCGTGCTGCCCACCGGGGCCTACGACCGCACGCGCCAAGCCAACATTGGCCGCAACTACCTGTCGGTGCAGCCCCTGGGTGTGCTGACCTTCACGGACCCCGCCGGTTTCAACGGCGATGTGAAGGCCACGCTCAACTTCAACCGCACCAACAGCGACACCGACTACCGCTCGGGCCGCGAGCTCATCGTGGACTACGCCGCAGGCTGGGGCCTGGGCAATGGCTGGGTGCTGGGCGTGGGCGGCTACCTGTACCGGCAATGGAGCGATGACAAGGTGGGCGGCGTGGCCCTGGCGGGCTCGCGTGGCCGCAGCCAGTCGATCGGGCCTTCCGTGCGCTACGCCGACGGCAAGGGCTGGCTCATCACCGCCAAGCTCGAGAGAGAGTTCGGTGTGCGCAACCGCGCCCAGGGCTCGCAGTTCTGGCTCAAGACCACCGTGCCTTTCTGAACCCCACGCCCACTCTCTGAGAAATCACCATGAAAAATACACTTCCATCCTTCCCCGTGGCCGCCGAGACGGCCACGCCCCGCAAACTCTCGCGCCGTGACTTGATCACTGCGGCGGGTGCCGGCAGCCTGACGCTGGGCTCCGGCCCGCTGTGGGCCCAGGCGGCCGCTGCGGCGCCCGTGCTCAAGGTGGGCTTCATCAGCCCCCGCACCGGGCCGCTGGGCGCACTGGGCGAGACCGACAGCTTCATCCTGGCGCAGGTGCGCAAGACCCTGGCCGCAGGCCTGACCATCGGCGGTGTGAAATACGCGGTGGAGATCCTGGACCGCGACACCCAGTCGGACCCGGCTCGCGCGAGCCAGTTGGCCAAGGGCCTGATCAACAACGACAAGATCGACCTCATGCTCACCACCACCACGCCCGAGACGGTGAACCCGGTGTCGGATGCGTGCGAGGCGGCGGGCGTGCCCTGCCTGTCCACCGTGATGCCGTGGGAGGCCTGGTACTTCGGCCGGGGCGCCAAGCCCGGCGCGCCTTCGCCCTTCAAGTGGACCTACCACTTCTCGTTCGGCGGTGGCGGGTTCGCCAAGTCCTACCTTTCGCAGTTCTCCCTGGTGCCCACCAACCGGAAGATCGGCGTGCTCTACCCCAACGACGCCGACGGCAACGCCATCCGCGCCACGCTGGCGCCCGAGCTCAGCAAGGCCGGCTTCACTGTGGTGGACGCAGGGCCCTATGAAAACGGCACCACCGACTTCTCTGCGCAGATAGCGCGCTTCAAGGCCGAGCGCTGCGAGGTCTTCAACACCTTCCCCATTCCGCCGGACTTCGCCACCTTCTGGCGGCAGGCGGCCCAGCAGGGCTACACGCGCATGGTGAAGATCGCGCAGATCGCCAAGACCGGCCTCGTGCCCTCGCAGGTGGAGGCCCTGGGCCCGCTGGCGGTGAACCTGGGCGCGGGGTGCTTCTGGCACAAGACCTTTCCCTATGCATCGCCGCTCACCGGGCTCACCGGGGTGCAACTGGCCGATGCCTACGAGGCTGCCACGGGCAAGCAGTGGACGCAGATGCTGGGCTCCACGATGTCGCTGTTCGATGCGGGCAGCGAGGCCTTGAAGGCCAGCACCAACCCGCGCGACAAGGCAGCGCTGGCGCGTGCCATCAGCACGCTCAGGGCCACCACCATGCAGGGGCCGGTGGACTTTGCCAAAGGGCCCGTGCCCAACGTGTCGGTGACGCCGGTGGTGGGTGCGCAGTGGGTCAAACCTGCGCAGGGCAGCAAGTTCAAGCTGGACATCAGCATCACCGAGAACGCCAACGACCGCAGCATTCCGGTCGCGGCGGCCCTGAAGTCCTACAGCTGAGCGGCCATGGCACATCTACAACCACGAGGCCTGCCTGCGGGCGGCCCGTTGCTGCTGAATGCCCAGGGCATAGGGATGCGCTTTGGCGCGCTAAAGGTGCTGGACCGGCTGGACTTTTCCGTGGGCGCCGATGAGGCCGTGGGCATCGTCGGGCCCAACGGTGCGGGCAAGACCACGCTGCTGAACGTGCTGGCCGGGGCGCATGCGCCCAGCCAGGGAACCGTCTGGTTCAAGGGGGTGGACGTGGGCGCCTGGGGCGCGGCAGACCGCTGCCGCGCAGGCATTGCGCGCACCCACCAGGTGCCGCGACCGTTCCTGGGCATGACGGTGTTCGAGAACGTCCTGGCCGCCGCCACGCACGGCGCCGGCCTGAACGCCCGCGATGCGGGCGACCGGGCCATGGAGGCCCTGCACCTGTGCGGCATGGGGGCACTGGCCAACCGCCGCGCGGAAACCCTGGGCCTGCTGGGCCGCAAGCGGCTGGAGCTGGTGCGCGCGCTGGCCACACAGCCCACCGTGCTGCTGCTCGACGAGATCGGCGGCGGCCTGACCGATGCCGAGGCGAGCGAACTGGTGGACCTGGTGCGCGCCATCCGCAGCCACCGCATCGCCATCGTCTGGATAGAGCACCTCGTGCATGTGCTGCTGCAGGTGGCCACGCGCCTGGTGTGCATGGAGGGCGGCCGGGTCATCGCCAGTGGCGATCCGCAGGCCGTGCTGGCCGACGCCACGGTGGTCGAGGCCTATCTGGGCGGGGTGGCGGCATGAGCGCCCTTCTGGACATCGGTTCTGTGGACGCCCACCACGGGCAACTGCCTGCCGTGCGCAGCGTGTCGCTGCAGGTGCACCCGGGCGACATCCTGGCCCTGGTCGGCGCCAACGGCGCGGGCAAGACCACATTGCTGCGCACCGTGGCCGGCGCACACCGCGCCAGCAGCGGCACGCTGCGGTGGGACGGCGAGGACATCACCTGCCTACCCGCCCACCAGCGCGTGGCCCGGGGGCTGGCCCTGGTGCCCGAAGGGCGGCGCCTGTTTGCCGGCATGACGGTGCGCGAGAACCTGCTGGTGGCGCGGGCGGCCGGCCGGCGCGGGCCCTGGACGCTGGACACGGTGCTCGGTGCATTCCCCCAGCTGCAGCCCAAGCTGCATGCGCGGGCGGGCGAGCTGTCGGGCGGGCAGCAGCAGGCCGTGGCCATTGGCCGCGCGCTGATGACCAACCCGCGCCTGCTGCTGCTCGACGAAATATCACTAGGCCTGTCGCCCCTGGCCGTGCAAGGTGTGTACGACGCGCTGCGCGGCGTGGTGGGACAGGGTACCCCCCTGGTGCTGGTGGAGCAGGACCTGCAGCGTGTGCAGGCCGTTGCCACCCGCATCGTCTGCATGCTTGAAGGCCGCGTGGTGGCCGATGCGCCTGCGGCCGAACTCTCGCGTGCGCAGATCACCGCGCATTACTTCGGTGCGCAGCGGCCTGAGAGCGCGCGCACCGTTCACCACGCAGGTAGCCCAGGCGAGGCGTCTGCCGACAACCTCTACAAGGTGGCCGCATGAACCTGCTCAACCAGATCATCCAGGGCCTCTTGCTGGGGGGCTATTACGCCCTGCTGGCCTGCGGGCTGTCATTCATGTTCGGGGTCATGCGCATCATCAACCTGGCCCATGGCAGCTTGGCCGTGGTGGCCGCCTACCTGCTGTGGCTGCTGGCCGAGCCCATGGGCTGGCACCCGCTGCTGGCCCTGCTGGCGGTGCTGCCCGCCATGGCGCTGCTGGGCTGGGTGTTGCACCGGCTGGTGCTGGAGCGCAGCGCACGCCTGGGGGCACTGGTGCCCCTGCTCGCCACCTTCGGCCTGGCCAGTGTGATCGACAACCTGCTGTTCCAGCACTTCGGCGCCGACACCCGTTCGCTGGCCACCGCCATCGGCACGCTGGCCTACGACAGCTGGGAGCTGCCCGGCGGCATCTACGTGGGGCAACTGCCCGCCATGGTGCTGGTGTTTGCGGTGACCCTGCTGGGCGGACTGCACGCGATGCTGGCGCACACGGCGCTGGGGCGGCAGATCCGCGCGGCCTCGGAAGACGCCGACACCGCACGCCTGGTGGGCGTGCACACCGGGGCCGTGTTTGCAGCGGCCTCGGCCATCACCACGGTCACCGTTACCCTGGCCGGGGCATCGCTGGCCATGCGGGCCACGTTCGACCCGTTCTCGGGGCCACAGCAGCTCATCTTTGCGTTCGAGGCCGTGATCATCGGCGGCGCGGGCTCGCTGTGGGGCACGCTGCTGGGCGGCGTGGTGCTGGGCGTGGCGCAGAACCTGGGGGCGCAGGTGCATCCCCAGGGCTTTTTGATCGCCGGGCATGCCACCTTCCTCGCCATCCTGCTGGCCCGGCTCTGCGCGAGCGGCGCACTGCGCAGCTTCTTTTCCACCCGCCGTCAGCCCACACCATGAGCCTCCCTATGAGTTCCCCTTCTCCTGCACCCGTGGGCCAGCCCGCCTGGACCATTCAGCGCTGGACGCGTGCATCCGCTGTCTGCGCCGGGGCCGCCGTGCCGCTACTGGCCGTGCTCTTTCTGGGTCCGCTGTGGCTGCAGGCGGGCACGGTGGACCGGCTCACCACGCTGTTCATCTACGTCATCCTGGCGGTGATGTGGAACGCCCTGGCGGGCTATGCCGGGCTGGTGTCGATTGGCCACCAGGCATTCTTCGGGCTCGGTGCCTACGCCATGGTCCGGCTGGCCGATGCAGGCCTGGGCCCGTACCCCGCGCTGTTGCTGGGTGCCGTGCTGGTGGCGCTGGTGGCGGTGCCGCTGGCGGCCTTCATGCTGCGCCTGCAGGGCGGCGAGTTCGCCATCGGCATGTGGGTGGTGGCCGCGCTCGCGCACCTGTGCGTGAACCTGGACAGCCTGGTGCAGGGCGAAACCGGTACCTCCATGATTGCGCTGCAGCAGTACGCTGCGGGCGAGCGGCGTGCCTATACCTACTGGGCGGCGCTGGCGGCCATGGCGGGGCTGTGCGGGGCCGTGTTCCTGCTCTTGCGCAGCAAGGTGGGCACGGCGGCGCAGGCCATCCGCGACAACGAGACGGCGGCCATCTCCATCGGCGTGCGCGTGGTGGCCGTCAAGCGCCTGGTGTTCGTGCTGTCGGCGTTCGGCTGCGCGCTGGCCGGGGGGCTGTGGCTGGCCACGTCGATCAGCTTTCAGCCCAAAACGTACTTCAGCGTGCAATGGACGGCCTACATGATCTTCATGGTGCTGGTGGGCGGCATCGGCACCATGGAAGGCCCCATCCTGGGCGCGCTGCTGTTCTTTGCGGTGGAGACCTGGTGGGGCGGCCAGGGCGTGGCCTACCTCATCGGGCTGGGGGCCGTCGCCATGTTGTTTGCGCTGTTCCTGCCCAAGGGAATATGGGGTGCGGTGCAACAGCGCTGGGACCTGCACCTGCTGTCGGCCGGCTACCGCGTGCGCGCACGCGAACCTCATACGGATTTGCATTCAATCGGATAGCTAGGCGGTAAGCCGCAGACAGTGCCATAGCACGGCAAGGCGACCCAACGACGCTAGCCGGTTGAAGGCAAATCCGTATCAGTCCAGCCCGGCAGAGGCCACCAACCGCTGCGTGTAGGGGTGCTGCGGTGCATCCAGCACCTGGCCCACGGGGCCGCTTTCGAGCACGTTGCCGTCCTTCATCACCAGCACCTCGTGCGCCATGGCGCGTATCACCTGCACGTCGTGTGTGATGAGCAGGTAGCTCAGCCCCTTTTCCTTTTGCAGGCGCTGCAGCAGCTTGAGCACCTGCTGCTGGATGGTCACATCGAGCGCACTGGTGGGCTCGTCGAGCACCAGCAGCTGCGGCTGCACGATGAGGGCGCGCGCAATGGCCAAGCGCTGGCGCTGCCCGCCCGAGAATTCATGCGGGTAGCGGGCCAGCAGGCCAGGGAACTGCGCCTCGGCCAGGCCTACCTCGGCCAGGGCCGCCTCCACGCGGGTGCGCCGCTCGGCCACGCTGAGCGTGGCCTCGTGCACGCGCATGCCTTCGCCCACGATCTCCTCCACCGTGAGGCGTGGCGACAGCGATGAGAACGGGTCCTGGAACACCACCTGCACCTTGCGGCGCAGTTGCTGGTTGGCCGGCGAGTTGCGCATGGCCGGCGCCTGCCAGCCCTGCCCCGCCACCTGCAGCGATCCGCCAAACGGCAGCAGCCCCAGAATGGCCTGGGCCAGGGTGGACTTGCCCGAGCCCGATTCACCCACTACCCCGAGCGTGCGGCCGGGTGGCAGCGCCAGGCTGGCGCCCTGCACGGCCACGAACTCGCCCTTCTTGAACCAGCCACGCAAGCCAGGCAGTGGCGTGGGGTAGACCACACGCAGGTCGCTGGCCTGCAGCACGGGCGGGGTGCCGGGCGCAGGTGCGATTTCGGTCACGTCGCGCTGGGGCTGGCTTTGCATCAGCTTGCGGGTGTAGGCATGCTGGGGCGCACCGAACACCTCGGCCACTGCGCCCTGCTCCACCAGCACGCCCTGCTCCATCACGGCCACGCGGTCAGCAAAGCGGCGCACCAGGTTCAGGTCATGGGTGATGAGCAGCACGGCCATGCCGGTCTGGCGCTGCAGGTCGGACAACAGGTCAAGGATCTGGCCGCGCAGGGTCACGTCGAGCGCAGTGGTGGGTTCGTCGGCCAGCAGCAGTTGCGGCTCGCTGGCCAGGGCCATGGCGATCATGGCGCGCTGGCGCTGCCCGCCCGAGAGCTGGTGCGGGAAAGAATTGGCCCGGCGCGCAGGCTCCGGGATGCCGGTCTTGGCCAGCAGCTCGATGGCGGCCTGGGCACACTGCGCGCCCGTGAGGCCCTTCTTGAGCTGCAGGATCTCGGCGATCTGCTGGCCTATGGTCATCAGCGGGTTCAGCGCCGTCATGGGCTCCTGGAAGACCATGGCGATCTCGCCGCCGCGCACGCCGCGCATCTCACGCTCGCTCAGCGCCAGCAGGTCGCGCCCGCGCAGCAGCGCCTGGCCGCTGACCCGGGCATCGCCCGCCAGGCGCAGCAGGCTCAGCGCGGTGATGGTCTTGCCCGAGCCCGATTCGCCCACCAGGGCGAGCTTTTCGCCGGGGGCGATGGTGAAGCTGGCGCCGCTCACCACTTCCTTGGTGCCGAAGTGCACATGGAGATCGCGCACATCGAGCAAAGGGCCCGAAGGTGCCATGCCTGGACTGGATGCGGCGCTCACTTGTCGGCCTTTCGCGGGTCCAGGGCGTCGCGCAGCGCATCGCCCATGAAGGTCAGCAGCAGCAGGGTGATCACCAGCACGGCAAAGGTGCTCAGCGATATCCACCAGGCATCGATGTTGTTCTTGCCCTGGCTCAGCAGCTCGCCCAGGCTGGGCGTGCCGGGTGGAACACCCAGGCCCAGGAAGTCGAGGGCGGTGAGCGACAGAATGGCGGCGCTCATGCGAAACGGCAGAAAAGTGACCACAGGGGTCAGGCTGTTGGGCAGGATGTGGCGCCAGATGATCTGTGCGTTGCTGACACCCAGGGCGCGCGCGGCCTTCACGTAGTCGAGCTGTCGGTTGCGCAAGAACTCGGCGCGCACATAGTCCGACAGGCCCATCCAGCCAAACAGGGAGAGCAGGATGAGCAGCAGCGAGATGCTGGGCGAAAACAGCGCACTGAAGATGATGAGCAGGTACAGCTCCGGCATGGAGCCCCAGATCTCGATGAAGCGCTGGAACGCCAGGTCCGTCTTGCCGCCGAAGAAGCCCTGGATCGCGCCGGTGATGATGCCCAGCACGGTGCCGATGAAGGTCAGTGCCAGGCCGAACAGCACGCTGACGCGAAAGCCGTAGAGCAACTGGGCCACCATGTCCCGGCCGCGGTCATCGGTGCCCATCCAGTTGTCCCGCGTGGGGGCCGATGGATTGGGCTCCTTGGCGAAGTAATTGAGGGTGGTGGGCCCGTAGGGGATAAGGGTGTAGAGCGCCCAGTTGCTGCCGGCGCTCAAGCGCTGCTGAATGAAGGGGTCCAGGTAGTCCGTGGGGGTCTCGAAATCACCACCGAAGGTCTTTTCGGGGTAGGTCTGGAGCATGGGGAAGTAGGTCTGCCCTTCGTAGCGCACGATCAGGGGCCGGTCGTTGCTGACCAGCTCGGCCGCCAGGCTGATGACCACCAGCACGCAGAAGATCACCAGGCTCCACAAGCCCAGGCGGTTGCGTTTGAAGCGCAGCCAGGCCCGGCGCGAGGGAGAAAGGGACACGGGGGCCGTTGAGGCGGCTGGCGGGGCAACCGGCATGGCGGCTGCGGTGCTGCTGGAGGGACTTGCAGAGGGCAGGTTCATGCGGTCAGTCAAACTTCACGCGGGGATCAACCCACACATAGCACAGGTCGCTGATGAGCTTGGTGACCAGGCCGATCAGGGTGAAGAGGTACAGCGTGCCCAGCACCACGGGGTAGTCGCGGCGGATCACGCTCTCGTAGCCGAGCAGGCCCAGGCCGTCGAGCGAGAACAGCGTCTCGATCAACAGCGAGCCGGCGAAAAAGGCTCCGATGAAGGCGGCAGGGAAGCCGGTGATGATGGGAATCAGCGCGTTGCGGAACACGTGTTTCCACAGCACCTGCCGCTCCGACAGGCCCTTGGCCCGCGCCGTCAGCACGTACTGCTTGCGAATCTCTTCGAGAAAGGCGTTCTTGGTGAGCATGGCCGTCACCGCAAAGCTGCCGGCCACCATGGCCGTGACCGGCAGGGTGATGTGCCACAGGTAGTCGACGATGCGCGCGCCCCAGGTCATCTGGTCCCAGTTGGACGACACCAGTCCACGCAGCGGGAACCATTGCAGCTGCCCGCCAAAAATCACCAGCAGCGCCACCCCGAGCACGAAGCCCGGTATGGCATAGCCCACCAGGATGAGCAGCGTGGTCACCAGGTCGAAGCGCGAGCCCGCGCGCACCGCCTTGGCCACGCCCAGCGGTACGGCAACCAGGTAGCTGATGAAAAAGGTCCAAAGCCCCAGGCTGATGGAGACAGGCAGCTTTTCCTTCACGAGCTCCCACACGTTCTTGTTCTGGAAGAAGCTCTTGCCCAGGTCGAAGCGCGCAAACTGGCCCAGCATGATGAAGAAGCGCTCGTGCGCGGGCTTGTCGAAACCATAGAGCGCCTTGATCTGCTCCACCCGCTTGGGATCCACACCCTGGTCACCTCGGTAGACCATGCCGCCGCCTTCCGCACCGCGCCCCTTGCCTGCTGCAGCGCGCGCCTCGGCCATGTACTGCTCCACCGGGCCGCCAGGCACAAACTGGATCACCGCAAAGGTCAAAAGCAATACGCCCAACAGGGTGGGCAGCATGAGCAGCAGGCGTTTGGCGATGTAGGCAAGCATGGCGTGTGGCTGGGCTCCAGGGGTCAGGGCTGCATCGGGGGCTGGGCCATCATGGCTTGATGATGCTCCACCAGGAGAACATCAGCCACTCTTCTGCCTTGGCATAGGGGGGCATGGGCTCCTTGTAGGCCAAGCGCTGCTGGTTATAGACCACGCGGTGCGACGACAGGGTCCACTGCGGGATCAGGTAGTGGCTGTGCATGATCAAGCGGTCCAGCGCGCGGCAGGCGGGCAGCAGCTCGGCCTTGGTGTCGGCGCGCGTCAATCTGGTGACGATGGCGTCGACGGCCGGGCTCTTCACCCCCGTGTAGTTGCCAGCGCCCTCGACATCGGCGCGCTTGCTGCCGAAGTACTCCTGCATCTCCTGGCCCGGGTTGTAGGTGCCCTGAAACGCCAGGCTGATCATGTCGAAGTCGAACTTGTCCAGGCGCTGCTGGTACAGGGCATAGTCCACCGTGGCAAAGCGCAAGGTGACGCCCAGCTTTTCCAGATTGCGTATCCAGGGGGTCACGGTGCGGGCACCGCCCTCTTTGCTGTCCAGGAACTCGATCACCATGGGGTCGCCCTTGGCGTTGCGCAGGGCCCCGTCGCGGTAGGTCCAGCCCGCATCGACCAGCAGTTGGCGGGCGCGGCGCAGGTTCTCGCGCAGCGAATGGCCTTCGCCCTCGGTCACCGGCGGCTGGTACATGGGGCCGAACACAGCCTCAGGCACCTTGCCACGCCAGGGCTCCAGCAGCTTGAGCTCCTCGGGGCCGGGGGTGCCGGTGGCCTGGCAGTCGGTGTTGCCGAACAGGTCGGTCACGCGCGGGTAGCCGCCGTAGAACATCTGGCGGTTCATCCACTCGTAGTCGATGGCCAGTCCCAGCGCCTCGCGCACACGCGGGTCGCTCAGCATGGGCCGGCGGGTGTTGAGCACATAGCTCTGAAAGCCCGCAGGCAGGCGGTGCTTCATGTCCTTCTTGACCAGCACACCCTGCTTGAACAGCTTGCCGTTGATGCGGCGCGCCCAATCGCCTGCCGAGTACACGGTCATGAAGTCGAACTCGCCGGCCTTCACGGCCTCCAGCCGGGCGGTGTTGTCCTTGTAGATCTTGACGGTAATGTTGTCGAAGTTGAACGCGCCCTTGTTCACGTTCAGGTTGCGGCCCCAATAATTGGGGTCGCGCGCATAGGTGATGTCGCGCCCGAAGGCCACCGGACCGATGCGGTACGGGCCGCTGCCGATGGGCGTGTCGGTCACGACCTCATCGAAGCGCTTGGCCTTGCCATCGGCCTGGCGGCCCCAGGCGCGGCTGAAGATGGGCAGGCTGCCCACCGTGAGCGGCAGTTCGCGGTTGGGCAGCTTGAAGCGAAAGCGCACCGTGCGCTTGTCGACCACGTCCACGCCGGCCACTTCCTGCAGCGAGGTGGCGTAGCCAGGCGAGGCCTGGGGGCTGATCAGCGTCTCATAGGTGTGCTTGACGTCGGCCGCCTCCACGGGGCTGCCATCGTGAAAGCGTGCCTCGGCCCGCAGGCGGAACGTTGCGCTGAGCCGGTCGGGCGCCACGTCCACGTCCTCGGCCAGCAGGCCGTAGCCCGAAGCGGTCTCGTCCATGGAGCCGGTGAGCAGTGTCTCGAACAGCAGGTCCGACAGGTAGGCCGGCGGCGACCCCTTCATGGTGAAGGGGTTGTACTTGTCGAAGGTGGAGTAGCGCAGGTTGCTCACCATGCGCAGCTCGCCCCCCTTTGGTGCATCGGGATTCACATAGTCGAAGTGGGCAAAGCCGGCTGGGTACTTGAGGTCACCCCACAGCGCATAGCCGTGCGCGGCCCAGGCCGGTGCCGTGCAACAACCCATCAGCAAAAAAGTGAGCCAAAACCGCATGCGACAATTCTGCACTACGTTCGGCCGGCCCTGCAGCGGATAGCGCATATCCATACGCGGTGAATACCCCCGGCCCTGCATCGCCATTCATTCCCCCAATTCCACAGGAGAACAAACCATGGGTTTTCTGACCGGCAAGAAGCTGCTCATCACGGGCGTGCTGTCCAACCGCTCCATCGCCTACGGTATCGCCCGGGCCTGCCACGCGCAGGGCGCAGAACTTGCCTTCAGCTACGTGGGCGAGCGCTTCAAGGACCGCATCACCGACTTCGCGGCCGAGTTTGACTCCAAGCTCATTTTCGACTGCGACGTGGGCAGCGACGAGCAGATCGACCGCATGTTCGCCGAACTGGCCCAGGTGTGGCCAAAGTTTGACGGCTTCTTGCACAGCATCGGCTTCGCTCCGCGCGAAGCCATCGCCGGCGACTTCCTGGAAGGCCTGTCGCGCGAGTCGTTCCGCATTGCGCACGACATCAGCGCCTACAGCTTCCCGGCCATGGCCAAGTCGGCCCTGCCCTACCTCAACGAGAAATCTTCGCTGATCACGCTGAGCTACCTGGGCGCGCTGCGCACCATCCCCAACTACAACACCATGGGCCTGGCCAAGGCCAGCCTGGAAGCCAGCGTGCGCTACCTGGCCGAGGCGCTGGGCCCCAAGGGCATGCGTGTGAATGGCATCAGCGCCGGGCCGATCAAGACACTGGCTGCCAGCGGAATCAAGGACTTTGGCAAGCTGCTGTCGATGGTGGCGGATTCTTCTCCATTGCGCCGCAATGTGACCATTGAGGACGTGGGGAATGTGGCGGCGTTTTTGCTGTCGGATCTGGCCGGAGGGATGACGGCTGAGATCACGTATGTGGATGGTGGGTTCAGCCAGACGGCTGGGGTTAGCCGGGATACGGTGGGCTGATTGTCTTTGTTTGAAGCTTCACGGCCTTCGGGTCTGTGGATGCTTCAGTTGTTGATTGAAGGGCGGAGGCCGGGGTGTGCGCCCGGCGGCGCACCTACCTTCTTTTGCGTCGCCAAAAGAAGGTAGGCCAAGAAAAGGCGACCCCGCTGCCCGTGTCCCCCTCGCACTGCGTACGAGGGGGCAGCCTGCGATGCTCGGTCCTGGGGTGACGCCGAAGAACTCCCTGCGCTGCCTCTGCGAGGCAGCTCCGGTCAAACAGCTTCGGCGAGCCAGATGACGATGCGCGTGTCCTTCGGCACGCGCTCACCCCAGGCCCTGCGCTTCTCGGCACGGTCAGAAGGGGGTGGGAGCGGGCTCCATACGGGCCATTGCTTCGCTCGGCCTGTGGTCCTTCGATGCGCTCGGCTCGCCAGGGCGGCTGCGCCGCCCGTCGGCAGCGCGCAGCGCGTACCCGACCCCAGGCGCAGCTGCGAAGCAGCAGCCGTCTCTGACCCCGCTCCCCACCCCTGCTGGCTGCGCCGAGAAGCGCAGGGGCTGGGGTGGGTGCGTGTGCCGAAGGACACACGCACTTCGTGCTCTAGCTTGCCGATGCTGTTTGAGCGGAGTTCGAAGAACGCAGCGAGTTCATCGGCACCACCCCAGTTCCGAGCATCGCAGGTTGCCCCCATCGCCCGACAGGGCGATGGGGGACGCAGACTGGGGGCCGCCTTCTCTTTGGTGACTTTCTCTTGGCGGCCTAGAGAAAGTTACTGCGCCGCCGGGTGCACATCCCGGCTCCCGCCCTCAATCAAGGCAAAGAGCTACCACAGCCGACAAATCAACGATGGCTCAGCCGACGCACAGCCCAATCCCCAAGGCTCTGCACCGCCTGCACAAAGAAAATCAACACCAACACAACAGCCAACATGATCTCCGGCAAAAACCGCTGGTACCCATAACGGATCCCCAGATCCCCCAGCCCACCACCACCAATAGCCCCTGCCATGGCCGAGTACCCAGTGAGGCTGACAAAGGTGATGGTCAAGCCGGCAACGATGCCAGGCAAAGCCTCAGGCAGCAGCACCTTCCAGACGATCTGGCTGGTGGTAGCCCCCATGGCCTGAGCGGCTTCGACGAGGCCGTGGTCGACCTCGCGCAGGGCGGCTTCCACCAGGCGCGCCACGAAGGGGGCCGCCGCAATGGTCAGCGGCACCACGGCCGCCGCCGTGCCGATGGACGAGCCCGTGATGAAGCGCGTGAACGGAATGATGGCCACCAGCAGGATGATGAAGGGCGTGGAGCGCACGGCATTCACCAGCCAGCCCACGAGCTTGTTCACGGGGCTGTTTTCCAGCACGCCGCCCTGGTCCGTGAGGCGCAGGAACACGCCCAGCGGCACACCCAGCAGGCCTCCGACAAGGCCGGAGATGCCCACCATGATGAGCGTCTCCCACAGGGATGAGGCAAAGAGCTCCAGCATGGCCGGAGTGAAATGGTCGAACATGGCTTGTTGCCCCCTCAGGTTTCAATCGTGACTTGTTCGACCGCGACGCCACCGGCGCGCAGGTGCTCCACGGCGCCACGCAGGCGTTCAGGCTCACCACTCGCATAGACGGCCAGCGAGCCGAAGGCCTCGTCCTGGATCTCGTCGACCTGGCCGTGCAGGATGCTCATGTCCACGCCGAACTCGCGGATCAGTTGCGACAGGATGGGCTGGTAGGCGCTGTCACCCGAGTACGACAGGCGCAAAAGCCGGCCGGTGTTGCCGGGTGCCGTGGCGGCCAGTTGGCCGGTGAGCTTGCGCACATGGTCGAGCACGCTGGCGGGCAGCTCCTGCGGCAATATCTCGTCGATCAGGCTCTTGGTGATGGCCTGCTGGGGGCGGGTGAAGACCTCCAGCACCCGGCCCTGCTCCACGATGCGGCCGGCCTCGATCACGGCCACGCGGTCCGCCACCTGCTTGATGACCTGCATCTGGTGGGTGATGAGTACCACCGTGAGGCCCAGTTCGCGGTTCACCTGGCGCAGCAGGTCGAGGATGGCGCGCGTGGTCTCGGGGTCGAGCGCCGAGGTGGCCTCATCCGAGAGCAGCACCTTGGGGCGGCTGGCCAGGGCGCGCGCAATGCCCACGCGCTGCTTTTGCCCGCCGCTGATCTGTGCCGGGTAGCGGTTGGCCAGGGCCGACAGGCCCACCAACTCCAGCAGCGGGTTCACCCGCTCGCGGATGGCAGCCTTGTCCATGCCCGCCAGCTCCAGTGGAAGCGCAGCGTTGTCGAACACCGTGCGCGAGGACAGCAGGTTGAAATGCTGGAACACCATGCCGATGTCGCGCCGCGCCGCGCGCAGTTGCGCGTCGTCCAGCTTCGTCAGGTCGCGGCCGTTGACGATGACCTCGCCCTCTGTAGGCCGGTTGAGCAGGTTGATGACCCGCACCAGCGAGCTCTTGCCGGCACCACTCTTGCCGATGATGCCGAAGACCTCGCCCGGGTTGATGTGCAGGTCAATGCCCCGAAGGGCTTCCACCGGGCCTTGTGGGCCCGGATAAATCTGGGTGATACCCCGTAAGTCGATCATGAAACGCAAAGGGCCGCCGTACGCCTGTGGCGCCGGTTCGGCCCTGGATGAAGAGGATTAGGGAATGTACTATTGCAACATAAAGAAACCAACTATCAAAAAATTGAGTAATAAGACATGTTGGTTATTTAGAAAGCCCCCACCCTGCTGCATCATGCAGTGGCGGCCTGCATAACCCGGCCCTGCACCTTGCGCGACACAAGCACACCCAGCACCACGATGCCGAGCGAGGCGATCGAGAACACCTGCGCGATCCAGCCCCGGTCCACACTGGCCGCCACTGCCAGCACTCCGACCGACTGGCCCAGGAACAGCAGGCAGGCGAACAGCGTGACCGCCGTGCCGCGCGCCTCGGGCGCCATCTGCGTGGCCTGCACCTGCAAGGTGTTGTGCAGCATGTAGAAACCCAGGCCTGCACAGAAGCAGCCCACCACCGCCAGGTGCACCACGGGCGCCCAGGCCAGCAGCAGCAGGCCCACCGCGATCATCATGGCACCCAGCAGGGCCAGGCCCTTTTCGCCCAGCAGGGCCAGCCAGCGGCGCGCCATCAGGCTGTAGACCAGGCCACCCACGCCATACAGCACCATCACGCCACCGGCAGCCGAGGCCGACAGGCCAAAGCCATCGACCATGCGCGCCGGCACGAAGGCCATGGTGCCAAAGCCCAGCGCCCCCTCCACCGCCACGATGGCCAGCACCCAGCGCACGCGGGGCATGCGCAGCAGGCGCCCCGTGGTGGCCAGGTAGGCCGGTAGCGAGAAAGCAGCCGGCTCGGCCGGATGGTCACCCGCCGCTGCAGCACCCGCCACCGTGGCACGCATCTGGCGCAGCAGCATGGTGGCAGCCGTGAGGAACAGCACAGACAGCACGGCAAACGCCCAGCGCCAGCCCAGGGCCTCCACCGCGAAGCCGCCGAACCACTGACCCGCCATCATTCCCGACACGGTGGCCACCATGAGCCGGGCCAGCGTCTCCTGGCGCTGCTCGTAGGCCACGCTGTCCCCGATCCAGGCCATGGACAGCGGGATGATGCCCGCCGCCGCCGCACCCATGAACGCGCGCGAGACCACCAATACCGGCAGGGTCGGCGCCAGCGCCGTGACGGCACTGAAGACCGCGCAGGCAAAGGTGGCGCCGATGATCACGCGCACCTTGCCAAAGCGGTCACCGAGCGGGCCGTAAAAGAGCTGCAGCACACCGTAGGCCACCGCGAACGCGGCGATCACTGCCGATGCATCGCCGGTGGTGACATGGAACTCCTGGGACAGGGTGACCAACATCGGATCGCACACGCGCATGGATGCCATGCTGGAGAAGGCCGCCACGCTGATCAGGCGCAGCATCGTCGAGGAAGAATGCATAGGCGCCGATTGTGCGGCGCAGCGTGGCAGGCTGCAGGCGGCGGGTCAAATGCCCTGGGGCGCGGGGCCCCTGCCGTCAGGCCTTGCCGGTATTGAACCGCGTATCGAAGGTGCCCCGCACGTCCAGCCGCTGCTTGAGGAGGCCGGCCGCCAGGTAGAAATCCGCCGTGCGCTGCTGGTCGGCCAACACCTGGGCGTCGATGTCCTGCCAGCGCGTGGCGCGACGCTCGAATTGCAGTTGCGCGGCGTCGGCCGGAATGCCGATGATGCGCGCGAGCGATTGGCCAAAGGGCTTGGCGTTCTGGTACGACCAGACCTGGGCGCGCACCACGCGCTCCTTGAAGTCCTGCAGCACCGCCGTCTTCTCGGCCAGGGCCACCTCGGTGGCGGCCAGGTAGCTCAGCCCGGTCCACAACCCGCGCCCGTTGACCAGCACACGCGCGTGGCCGCTGGTCTCTGCCAGCGCGGTGTAGGGCTCCCAGGTGGCCCAGGCATCGACGGAACCCTGCGTCAGCGCGAGCTTGGCGTCTGGCGGTGGAATGAAGCGCAGCTGCACGTCGTCGGCCTTGAGGCCCGCCGACTCCAGCACCTTGAGCGTGACGAAGTGGCCGATGGAGCCACGGTTGGTCGCAATGCTCTTGCCCTTGAGGTCGGCTGCTGTCTTGAGCGGCGAATTTGGCGCCACCAGCACCGCCGTGCCATAGGCATCGGAACGGCTGGCGGCAAAAGCCTTCACACGGCTGCCTGCGGCCAGCGTGAACAGCAGTGGCGCATCGCCGATGGGTCCGAAATCCACTGCATTGGCGTTGAGCGCCTCGGCCAGCGGCGCAGCCGCAGGGAACTCGCTCCACTTGATGTCGTAGGGCAGGTTCTTGAGCTCGCCTGCAGCGTCGAGCAGGGCCTGCAGCCCGCCTTTCTGGTCGCCCGCACGCAACAGCACGCGCGACTGTGCGTGGGTGAGCACCGGCGACAGAAAGGAACTGGCGGCGACGGAGGCGGTGAGCAGGTGGTTGAATTGGCGGCGCAGCATGGTGGCGTTGGGCAAGAAGTGATCGGGTTGGACAGGCCTCATTGCAGCACCCGCCGCGCGCCAGGCCAACGAAGCCTTGCGTCCATGGATATGCGGTTTTCGCATGCAGCGGACATCGGTCCGGGGTCGGCACCCCGGACCGCATTGCCCCGTCAGCCCAGGGCCGCCTTGCCCGCCGCCACATGCACGCTGTCATCCTGCGGCGTGTGGATGCGCCCGCACAGCACGTCGCGCAAATGGCGCTCCAGCGGGTTGCGCCGGGCCAGGCCGTGGTTGCTGGTGAGCGACAGGGCCACCTCCACCGCATGCACGGCGTTGTGGGTCACGGTGGACTTGATCAGGCCGCTGTCCACCGACGAGACCGGCACACCGGCATCCATGTCGGCCGCCAGGCCGCGCAGCAGGCGCTCATTGGTGAGCAGCAGCCCTTCCAGCGTGCCCACGGCCTCCTGCACGCGCGGCAGGCTGGCCAGCGGCGCGCCCAGGCTGGCGGGGCTGCGCGTGCGCAGGAAGTCGAGCAGCCATTCGCGCGCAGCCCGTGCCACACCGGTGTAGAGCCCGCCCAGCAGGACCACCATCTCGGCCTGCACGGCGGAGTCACCCCGCGCCCAGTCCTGCGGCAGGCGCAGTTCCAGCGCATGGCTGGCGGGCACCGGCACGCTGTCGAAATGCACATCGTGGCTGCCGCTGGCGCGCAGGCCCAGGTGGTCCCAGGTGGGGTCGATGCGGATGCCGGGCGCCCCTGCCCGCACCAGGAAGGCGCCGGTGCGCGGCGCCTCCTCGTCGGTGCGGGCCCACACCACATACCAGCGCAGGATGGGTGCGCCGGTCGAATAGATCTTGTGGCCGGTGATGCGCCAGCCCGCGCCCGCACCCTCACCCGCGCGGCGTGCCACCGTGGCCGGCAGGCCGCCGCGCGCGGGCGAGCCCAGCTCGGGCTCCACACGCAGGGCATTGATCAGCGACACCTCGCGCACCGACTCCTGCACCAGTTGGCGCGCCAGCGCCTCGGGCCAGGGCGAACCGGCCCGGCCCATGGCGCGCTGCTGCATGTACTGCATGGTGAGCACGAGCGCGGTGGCCGGGCAGCCCTGGGCCACGGCACCGACCACCTCGCCCAGTTGGGCCAGGGATGCGCCCTGCCCGCCCAGATGGCGCGCCCCGGCCAGCGACAGCAGACCGGCCTGCTGCAGTTCGGTGAAATTGCGGTGCGGAAAGCTGCCTTCGCGGTCATGCACGGCAGCGCGCGCGCCGAACTCCACGGCCAGCGTGCGGGCCAGTTGGCCTGCCGTGAGGGGCGCGTTCACTGAAGCACCTCGGGGTGCTCGCGCACCACGATGTCGAACAGGCTCTTGAAGGTGAAGTGCGCCCCGCCCGGCCCACCAATCTGCGAATGCGGGTGGCGCGCCACCTCTGGGCGGATGGGCCGGGGCACGCCCGCGGCCTCGGCCAGCAACTGGGTGTGGCAGGCGTTCTCGAGTGCGATGTACCACCAGGCGGCTGCCTCCACCGAGGGGCCGGCGGTCAGGATGCCATGGTTCTGCAGGATCACGGCCTTTTGGTTGCCCAGGGCTTGGCCGATGCGAAAGCCCTCGTCCGTCTCCAGCACCACGCCCGTGAAGTCATCGAACAGCGCATGGTCCTCGTAGAAGATGCACGAGTCCTGCGTGAGCGGGTCGAGCCGGCGGCCCAGCGCCGACCAGGCCTTGCCGTAGGTCGAATGCGTGTGCGCAGCGGCCACGATGTCGGGCCGCGTCTCGTGCAACGCAGCGTGGATGGCGAAGGCCGCCCGGTTCAGCGGGCCATTGCCGACCACAATCTCGCCCGCGGAGTTGACCAGCAACAGGTCCGACACCTTGATCTGTGAGAAATGCAGGCCCAGCGGGTTGACCCAGAAGTGGTCCGCCCACTCCGGGTCGCGCGCCGTGATGTGGCCCGCCAGGCCATGGTCGAAGCCATGCTGGGCAAACAGGCGAAAGGCCACCGCCAGGTTCTCCTGTCGGTGGCGGCGCTCGGCCTCCAGCGTGGCGCGCGCTGCAGGCGGATCGAACCAGTCCTTGCGCTGGGGCGCGGGATTGCGGGCAGGAAAGTTCGGCGACGGGAACAGCGTGGCAGAGGAGGACATCGGGAGGCCTTGTGTCTGGGGAAATGTGCTGTCCACCATAAAGGCCGCCCCCGGCACCGCCAACGAAGAAAAGCGCGTGTACACATTCGGTTTTGGCATGAGGCGGGGCGCATGCTGCGGACCGCTGATTTGCGTATATCGATGCTACGCAATGGTCGTTGGAGCGGGAAAGCGGTTGCCGGAACCTTGGCGTTCCCGCAGAACGACGAAAGGACTTTCTCCATGCCATTGCCAACCACCTCCGGCACCCACCGCCGCACCTTGCTGCGCGCCGGCCTGGGCGCAGCCACCCTGGCCACTCTAGGCGCACCCGCCGTGGCGGCAGGTGCCACCGACCTCTCCAAGGTCACCCTGCGCATCGGCACCTACAAGGGCCTGTGGCGCCCCCTCATCGCGGCCAGCGGCCAGGGGCAGACGCCCTACCGTATCGAGTGGCGCGAGCTCAACAACGGCGTGTTGCACATCGAGGCCATCAACGGCGACGCGCTGGACCTGGGCTCGGGCAGCGAGATACCGGCCCTGTTCGCGGCGCGGCAGAAGGCGCAGGTGCGCTTCATCGCCGTCACGCGCGAGGATCTGAACAACCAGGTCACCCTGGCGCGCAAGGACGCTCCCATAACGCGCATCGCCGACCTCAGGGGCAAGCGCGTGGGCTATGTGCGCGCGACCACCTCGCACTATTTTCTGAGCCGGCAGCTGGCCGAAGCGGGCCTGTCGTTTGCCGACATCACGCCTGTGAGCCTCACACCGGCCGACGGCCTGTCGGCCTTTGACCGGGGCGACCTCGACGCCTGGGCCATCTATGGCTACAACGGCCAGCTGGCGCGCATGCGCTACGGCGCGCGCGTGATCAAGACCGGGGATGGCTACCTCTCGGGCAATTTCCCGATCTATGCCAACCCCAGGTCTGTGCAGGACCCGCTCAAACACGCCGCCATCAGCGACTACCTGCAGCGCCTGCGCCGCGCCTACCTCTGGGCCAATGGCAACTACCTGGCCTATGCCCGCGCCCAGTCGGAAGAGACGCGCGTGCCGGTGGGCGACCTGATCGAGCTGTGGAACAACCGCAGCACCGACTACGACCTGCGCGCCGTGGACGATGGTGTCGTCAAGGGCCACCAGGCCGTGGCCGACACCTTTCTGAAGCTGGGTGTGCTCGATGGACCGGCCCAGGCGGCCCCGCTGTGGGACCGCAGCTTCAGCGGGGCATTTGGGGCAAGAGGCGCTGTGCAGCCACCCGCCTGAGCCAAAAGCACTGCGGCGCGCACTCGCAAGAAGTGCGCGCCGCATCTGCCTGCAAGGCGCAGGACTCAGGCCACCTTCAGCGCCACATGTGCTGCGGTCTGCCGGTCCCGCTCGGCCACCTTGGCGCGCACCAGGGGCAGCAGTTCACGGCCATAGTCGATGGCATCCACCAGCGGATCGAAGCCGCGGATCAGGAAGGTGGTGATACCCAGGTCGTAGTATTTCAGCAGCGCATCGGCCACCTGCTCGGGAGTACCGACCAGCGAGGTGGAATTGGAGCGCCCGCCGATCTCGCGCGCAATCGCGGTCCACAGGCGCTCGTCCACCCGGTCGCCCTTGGCGGCGTCGGCCAGCAGGCGCTGCGCGCCCTCGCTCTGCTGGGGGCCATTACCGCGCGAGTAGCCCTGCTGCACGCGCAGGCGGCGCGTGTCTTCGAGGATCTGCTCGGCGCGCGCCCAGGCTTCGTCCTCGGTCTTGCCCAGGATGGGGCGAAAGGAGATGCTGAACTCCACCTCGCGGCCATGCAGCGTGGCCTCGGCGCGCACGCGGCGCACCAGGTCGCCGGCCTGGGCCAGCGACTCGCCCCACAGGGCATACACGTCGGCATGCTTGCCGGCCACCTGCAACGCGGGCGCCGAGGCGCCGCCGAAATAGATCGGCACATAAGGCTGCTGCAACGGCTTGACTTCGGACCAGACGCCCTTGGCGCGGTAGTGGGCGCCCTCGTGGTCGAAGGGCTTGTCGGCCGTCCACACGCGGCGCAGCAGTTCCAGGTACTCATCGGTGCGGGCATAGCGCTGGTCGTGGTCCAGGAAGTCGCCATCGCGCTGCTGGTCTTCGTCGGAGCCGCCGCTGATGTAGTGCACCGCCAGGCGCCCGCCGGTGTAGTGGTCCAGCGTGGCGAGTTGACGCGCTGCCAGCGTGGGCGCCACGAAGCCTGGGCGGTGGGCCAGCAAAAAGCCGATCTTTTCGGTGACCGAAGCCGCATAGGCCACAGTGAGCAGCGTGTCCGGGCTCGACGAACTCGCCGGCACCAGAATGCGGTCGAAACCTGCGTGTTCGTGCGCCTGGGCGAACACGCGCACATAGGCAGAATCCACGGCCGGACCCTTGCGGGCAATGGTTTCAGAGACTTCGTGCGGCTGGATCATGCCGATGAACTGGACGGGCATAGCGGGCTCCTGGTGATGCAAGAAAATGAACCGGTCCATGATGGAGCGCCCACCGCAGTCAGCCAACGAAGAAAACCGCGTTTGCAAATTCACTGCGCACATACCGCCTGCGGCCATCGCTGCGATGTGCGGTCACTACTGCCTCCCCCGGCCCCACCCCATGGCAGGACATGCGCATGTTGACGGCGGCGCCGTTCGCCATGAACGCGCTGGAGGGTTGAGCGCAGCCCTGGCAAAATGCCGGAAATAACACGACGAGAGAGGGATTTTCATGCATTGCAACCAAGGGATGGCCGTGCCTGCCGTACCCGCCCCGGAGGGTTTCAGATGAACCGCAAGACCCAGGCCGGAATCGCCGGCATGGCCGTCGGCGGGCTCTGGCTGCTGGCCAACCTGCGGCACGTCCAGGCACAGGGCTTCGTGGCCATCGGCATGCCGCTCGTCATCCTGGTGCTGGGCGGCATCTACTTCGCGTGGGGACGCAAGGAGTAAGCGGTCATGGATATTCGACACACCTTGGCCGGCATCGCACTGCTGGCACTCTCCGGCAGCGCCCTGGCGCAGCAGGGCACCGGCTGGCTGGCCGGCACCTGGCAACTGGCCGAAGACCGCAAGAAGCCCGGCTTCACCGACGACTTCATGGACTTCGACGCCCAGGGCACGGTGGTGCTGCGCGACAGCCAGAAGGCCTATGCCCACTGCCGCTACCAACCGGGTGCCGGCGTGCTGCTGCTCACCTGCATCGCGGGCGGCAAGGAACGGCCGATGACCATGCGCGTAGCGCCCGACAAGGCATCGCTGACCAATTCGGTGGGCGACGTGTACCGCAAGAGCCGCAAGTAGGGGCGCGCCAGTCCGCCCCCATCCGATTCAGTGCGGAAAGCCACCGCGCGTGAGCCGCACCGGTTCTGCGTCCATGCGGCGGATCAGCGCCTCCAGCCCGTCGCCCGGTGCGACGGCGGCGACCGCCACCGGTACATCGGGGGGCGCCCCGGGCACGGTGGTCGAGCGGCAGACCAGGTCGTCCTCGGACCAGGCCGCCTTGCCTGGCTGGCCGCGGGCACGCAGCCAGCCGGCGCGGTCCACGATCAACTGGTAGCCCGGCAGTTCGGCGGCCGGGATGCCCAGGACCAGCGCCAGAGCCTGGTCTAGAGCATGCAGGTCTGCCTGCGGCCGGCATTCGGAATCGCCCCCTGCAGGCAGAACGCCGGCGACCAGGGTGACCAGGCGCGGGTCGTCGGCCACGGGCTGCACGCCGGGCCCCGCCACGGCCACGCGCACGCGCTGCCCCACCAGCTCGCGGCTGTGTCGCGCGCCACCCTGGCGGCATTGCACGGCCATGGCCGGCAGGCGCACCGGGCGGTCCCAGGTGCCCGATTCGCGCAGCATCTGCCCGGCGGCATGGGCCTGCAGGTAGTCGAGCACCTCCCAGATCTGCGCGTCGCTCAATGCGCCGCCCACGCCGGGCATGGTGGGCACGCCCGCGCGGTTGTGCATGCCCTCGCGCACGCGCCAGAACAACTCGCCGTCGAGCCGCTTCCACAGCAGTGCGCCGTTCAGGTTGGGCGGCCACTGCACGAGCTGCGGCGCGTCGGGCCCCTCTCCGCGGCCGTCGGTGCCATGGCAGCGCACGCAGTGCTGCTGGTAGGTGGCTTGGCCACGCACGATGCCTGCCGCAGCAAAGCCGGTGGGCGACTGGTGCAGGCTGGTCGCCACGGCCGGCGCCAGCAGCAGGTGCGCCTGGGGCCAGGGGGCGAACACCAGCAAGGCAATGGCCAGCGCCCAGAGGGGAAGACGCGCACGTCGCCAGGGCAGCGATACCAACAAGACGACTAAGGCGGCGCCCGCACACACCAGCGACAGCAGAACGCGCCGCGCATGGCCGGCATCCACCACCAGCATCTCGGCCGCAATGCGCTGCCCCCAAGGCCAGGCGGGCTGGCCGTGCACTTCAGGAGCCAGGCCCAACGCGTGCAACAGGGCACGCAGCCCTTGCTGCGCGGCCTGCAGGCCTTCGAGCAGGCCGTTCAACAGTTCCGGCGACAACAGCCCGGCCTACCAGCTCGCATCCAGCCCCAGCAGGGCCAGAGCCTCATGGCGCAGCGCGGCCAGGCGCGGGTCGCCGCGGTGGCGTGGGTAAGGCAAATCGTTCACCAGCACCTGCTGGATACGCGCCGGCCGGTCGGAGAACACCACCACGCGCTGCGCCATGAAGAGCGCCTCTTCCACGTCGTGCGTGACCAGCAGGGCCGAGAAGCCGGTGCGCTGCCACAGGTCCACCAGCTCGGTCTGCATGGACAGGCGCGTGAGCGAGTCGAGCTTGCCCAGCGGTTCGTCGAGCACCAGCAGGCTCGGGTCGTTGACCAGGGCCCGCGCCAGCGCCACGCGCTGCGCCATGCCGCCCGACAGCTGGTGCGGAAAGGCCTTGGCAAAGTCCTGCAGCCCCACCAGGCTGAGGGCCTGGTCCACCCGGTGGCGCTGCTGGCGCAGGATGCCGCGCGCCTGCAGGCCCAGGGCCACGTTGTCCCAGACCGTGCGCCAGGGGAACAGCGTCGGGTCCTGGAAGACCACGATGCGCGAGGGATCGGGCTCGGTGATGGGGGTGCCGTCCTGTAGCAACTCCCCCGTGGTCGCGGGCTCGAGCCCCGCCACCAGGCGGAGCAAGGTGCTCTTGCCACAACCGCTGGGCCCGAGCAGCGCCACGAACTCGCCGGGGGCAATGGAAAGGTCGAGCTCGTCGATGACGTGCAGCGGGCCTGCGGGCAGGTCGAACCAGTGGCTCACATTGCGCACGTCGATGCGCGCACCAGTGACCCGGGCTGCGGCGCCCGCCTCGGCGGCAATCGCTGTACTCACCATTTCACCACCCCCTTCTGCCACGACAGCACCCGGTCGCGCAGTACGAACAGCAAGGTGATCACGCCCGAGAACAGCAGCGCCATCACGATCAGTGCGGCATACATGTTGGGGTACGCCGCCCAGCCCTGGGCCCAGGTCAGGTACCAGCCCAGGCCGGCCTTCACGCCCAGCATCTCGGCCACCACCAGGGTGGAGAACGCCGCGCCCAGGCCCATGAACAGGCCCACGAAGACCTGCGGCAGCGCGGCCGGTATGGCCACGCGCAGCACCAGGAACCAGGGCGATGCGCCCATGGTGCGTGCCACGTCGTAGTAATTTTTGTGCACGCCCGCCACGCCCGACCAGGTGAGGATGGCCACCGGAAAGGCCGTGCCCAATGCGATCAGGAAGATCGCCGTGGACCAGCTCGACGGGAAGAAATAGAAGCTCACCGGCAGCAGCGCCGTGGTGGGCACCGGCCCCAGGATGCGCAGCACCGGGTGGATCCAGTAGCTGGCCTGTCGCGACCAGCCGATCAGCACGCCGGTGACGAAGCCCGCCGCCGCGCCGATGGCGATGCCCAGGGCCAGTAGGCGGATGGATGCGCCGGCGCTTTCTAGCAGGCGCGCCCAGTCGGTCACATACACCTCCACCAGGCTTTGCGGCGGGGCAAAGAACGGGGGCGGCAGGGTACCCAGCTTGGCGGTGAACATCTCCCACACCGTGAGGCCGACGGCAATGGCCACCAGCCAGGGGCCCGCGCGGCGCGCGCGCGCACCCACGGCGCCGAAAGCCACCGGGGTCAGGGCCAGCGCCACCAGTGCCACGGCCACTACGCCGGCTCCCAGGGCAAATTCCTGGGTGAACTCCCATTCGCTGAAGCCCGCGGGCTTGTTGGGCCACAGGTAGGTGAGCAGGCCCAGGGCCGCCCAGGCGAAGGCAGCCACCAGCCCAGCCCACCAGATGGAGGGAACAGGCTGGGCCGCGCCGAAGGTGGCGGGCGCAGCCACTTTGGTGGCGGGCGCCGTGGCACGGGGCGCCCGGGGCGCATCGGCCACGGATGCGGGTGCAGGCAGAATATGGTCGGCAACGGTGCTCATGGCGGGATCAGGCCAGAACGTCGGCGTGCACATGTGCGGCAAAGCGCGCGGGGTCGGTGGAGGGCTTGAGCACCCCCACCAGCTTGAAATCGCGCGCGTAGAACTCGATCTCCTGGCGCAGGGCCGTGCCCACCGGGTGGCTGCGGTGCGTGAGCGTGCCCAGCACGGCACGCAGGTCTTCCTGCGGCACCTTGGAGTAGGGGCTGAAGATGCGTGCCGTCTCATTGGGGTTGTCGGCCACGAAGTCCGACGCCTCGATGATGGCGCGCGTGAGGGCCGCCGCCGTGCCCTTGTCGCTCCGCACCATGGCGCCGCTGACCCCCAGCACGCAGCAGGTCTTGGCCGCGTATTCGCCCGAGAGGTTGGAGGCCAGGTCCACCAGGCCCTTGGTGCGCCGCTGGATCAAGAGCAGGTTGGGGTCGCCGTCGGCAATGGCCTGGGCCTCGCCCTTTTCCACGGCCAGGCCCAGCATGTCGCCGGGGAATTGTCGCCAGGTGACGTCCTTCTCGGGGTTGAGACCGGACTTGGCCAGCAGCACCGAGAAAAAATTCTTGCCCGGGCTGTTGAGGTCCGAAACCGCGATGGTCTTGCCTTTGAGCTTTTGCAGGCTGGTCACGCCCGCCGCCTCGTAGCCCACCAGGCGCGAGCAGCCGCCGTGCGAGCTGCCCACCAGCTTCACGTCGAAGCCCGACTCCAGCGGCTTGATCCAGCGGTGCACCATGCCCAGGCCGGCATCGGCCTTGGAGGTGGCGATGGTTTCGAGCAACTGGTCGGTGGAGCCCGCGAAGTTGACCAGTTCGACCTTGAGGCCATGCTTTTCGAAGATGCCACGCTCGATCGCCACCGGGGCGGCCGACAGGCAGATGGCGTTGGCGTTCCACGCCAGCTTGACTTCGCGCAGCTTGCCGGCCGCCAGCACCTGGCTGCCCACCACGCCCGAGGCGCCCACCACCGTGGCCGCGCCCGTGGCCCGCAGCAACTGCCGGCGCGACCAGCGCACTTCTCCCCCACCCAGAATCTGGCCCTTGTTGTTCATGCTTGATACCCTGTGTTGAATGCAGACGACGACGGTGCTGGCACCGGACTGAACGCATTGCAAACTACGGGGCCCCGAAAGCAAACGAAGAAAAACGGAAATGGATATGCAAAACTTTCCACACACCCCTGCGCCCAACGCTGGTGCAATGCAGGGCATGAATGCCCTCGCCTCCACCGCCAAAGAACCAACTGCCCCCACCGCCGCCCCGACGTCCCCCGACACCGCGCGCCTGCGCAGCTTTGTGCAGCAACTGGCGGCTCTGGTGGAAAGCGCCCCGCCCGAGCCCGAACTGCTCAAACGCGGCGGCGCCCTGCTCGGCGCGCTCGTGGCCCATGACGACTGGCTGCCCGCCGCCTATGCGCAGCCCAGCCCCGAGCGCTACCAGCAGTTCCTGCTGCATGCCGATGCCCTGGGCCGCTTCTCGGTGGTGAGCTTTGTCTGGGGCCCGGGCCAGGCCACACCCATCCACGACCACACGGTGTGGGGCCTGATCGGCATGCTGCGCGGGGCCGAGGATTCGCAGGCCTTTGCCCGTACCGCAGACGGACGCTGGGCCGCCGATGGCGCGCCGCACCGCCTGCAGCCAGGCCAGGTGGAGGCCGTGTCCCCCAGCATCGGCGACGTGCACCGCGTGAGCAACGCGGTGGATGGCCAGACCTCCATCAGCATCCACGTCTACGGTGCCAACATCGGTGCCGTGCAGCGCAGCGTGTACCTCGAAGACGGCACGCGCAAACCCTTCATCTCGGGCTATAGCAACAGCACCCTGCCCAACATCTGGGACCTCTCGAAGAACCCGGCTCCCTCGGCCTGACCCTGTTTTCAAAGACCCGTACGATTCCAACAATGACCGCACCCGCCATTCCAGAAACTTCCGTCCTGACCGTCCGCGAGGCCCTGCTGGCCCGCGAGGAAATCGCCCTGCTCGACGTGCGCGAGGAAGACCCCTATGCCCAGGGCCACCCGCTGTTCGCCGCCAACCTGCCTGCGGGCAAGATCGAGCTGGACGCCTTCACGCGCATCCCCCGCCGCGACACCTTCATCGTGGTCTACGACGATGGCGAGGGCCTGGCAGAGCCAGCCGCGCGCACGCTGCAGCAACTGGGCTACACCCAGGTGACCTTGCTCGCACGCGGGCTGCAGGGCTGGCGCGATGCGGGGGGCGAGCTGTTCATCGACGTGAACGTGCCCAGCAAGTCGTTTGGCGAGCTGGTGGAGTCCGAGCGCCACACGCCCTCGCTGGCCGCCGAGGAGGTGCAGGCCCTGATCGACGCCAAGGCCGACGTGGTGGTGCTGGACGCGCGCCGCTACGACGAATACCACACCATGAACATCCCCACCGGGGTGAGCGTGCCCGGCGCCGAGCTGGTGCTGCGCGCCCAGGC
This sequence comes from Acidovorax sp. LjRoot118, assembly GCF_964253575.1. Taxonomy (NCBI): domain Bacteria; kingdom Pseudomonadati; phylum Pseudomonadota; class Betaproteobacteria; order Burkholderiales; family Comamonadaceae; genus Acidovorax; species Acidovorax sp. LjRoot118. Next base: position 1,992,517 of record NZ_CAXURB020000001.1, on the reverse strand, counting down.
GCTGGCGCCCAACCCGGCCACGCAGATCATCGTCAACTGCGCGGGCCGCACGCGCAGCATCATCGGCACGCAGTCGCTGGTCAATGCGGGCATTCCCAACCCCGTGGCCGCCCTGCGCAACGGCACCATCGGCTGGCTGCTGGCCGGGCAGACGCTGGAGCGCGGCGCCAGCCGCCGCTTCGACCCTGCCGTACACATCGACCGCAACCAGGCGCCACAGCAGGCGCGCAATGTGGCCGACCGCGCCCGCGTGCAGCGCGCCCAGGCCGACGACCTGGCCCGCTTTGCAGCCGAGGCCGGCCGCACCACCTACCTGCTGGACGTGCGCACGCCCGAGGAGTTTGCCGCCGGCCACCTGCCCGGCTTTCGCAACACACCGGGTGGCCAGCTGGTGCAGGAGACCGACCACACGGCCGCCGTGCGCGGTGCCCGCCTGGTACTGGTGGACGACGATGGCGTGCGCGCCAACATGAGCGCATCGTGGCTGGCCCAGATGGGCTGGGAGGTGTGGGTGCTCGACAGCGCACACCCCGCAGACTTCAGCGAAACCGGCGCCGTGGCCAACCAGGTGCCCGAACCCGCCGGCCCCATCGCCTGGACCACGCCGGAGCAACTGGCCGCATGGCTGCAGCAGGAGCCGGCCGGGCACACCGCCGTGCTCGACCTCACCAGCAGCGCCAACTACACCCAGCGCCACATCCCGGGTGCCTGGTTTGCCCTGCGCTCGCAGCTGGCACACGCCGTGGCCTCCATCCCGCAGGCGCGCCGCTACGTGCTCACCTGCGGCAGCAGCCTGCTGGCCCGTTATGCGGCGCAGGACCTGGCGCGCCTGACCGGGGCCGAGGTGCAGGTGCTGGACGGAGGCACCCAGGCCTGGATCGCCCAGGGCCTGCCGCTGGAGCATGGCGAAACGCGCCTGGCCTCGCCACGCACCGACCGCTACCGCCGCCCCTATGAGGGTACGGAAAGCCCGCGCGAGGCCATGCAGGCCTACCTGGACTGGGAGTTCGGGCTGGTCGAGCAATTGGCTCGCGACGGGACGCACGGCTTTCGGGTCATTTGAAGCGGTACCGCATGGGCGGCCGGCAAGACCGGCCCGCACACGCGTGGAACCCCGGGTGCCATAGGCCATTCTTGCGCACCATGGGCGCCCGGAATGCGCCGCCCGTCCACCCTTGCGGGGCACCGGGCTGCGTGGCCAAGCTGTCAACAATTGTCAAAGCGGGCCTATTGCCCCCACAACAGCGCGTAAACAGGCCCACCTTGCAGGGCATCCCGGCATAGTCGCTGCGTCTGCTCCCAAAACTGCATCCGAGGAGCGAGCCAGCGAGACCCCTTCATGACGCCCTGTTTTCGCGCGGGGCTGCCCTGCGCAGCGTTCGCCCTGTTTGTTGTCCTTTCCAGCCTGTGGCTGCCGTTGCCCTCCCATGCCGGCCTGGTGTGCCCGCCATCAGGGGCGCGGTCGGTGCTGCAACTGCAACGCCCAACCCAGCCGACCCTGGCCTGCGACCTCCAGGCGCTGGAGAGCCTGCCGGCCCGTGACATCGTCACCACCTTGCCGCAGGCACTGGGGATTGCCGGCAAGTCCCAGTGGCGCGGCGTATCCCTGCGCCAGCTGGTGGAACGGATGGGCGGCAACGAGCGCCACCAGATCGAGCTGACCGCCCTGAACGACTACGCCGTGCGCATCCCATGGAGCGACCTGTTGCAGTACGACCCGGTACTGGCCTACCGCCGCAATCACCAGCCGATCGGCGTGCGCGACAAGGGCCCCTTGATCCTGATCTATCCCTTTGACGCACACCCCCAGTTGCAAAAGCAGGACTACGTCAACCGCTCCATCTGGCAGGTCAATGTCCTCTCCGTCCGATAAGCCCCTGTCGCCTGCGGCGCAAGCCGCCCGCCTGCCACGCCACCAGCGTGGAACCTATTGGCTGCTGGCCCTGGTGCTGGCCATGGTGGTGGCGACATCCGTCGCCTTGTGGTGGACGCTGCGGCAGGCGCAATCGCTGGCGCAGCCGTTTCAGAAAAGCGATCTGTGGTACGTGTCGAGCGTGCACAGCGAGCTGGGGCGGGTCGCCCTGCTGGCGCGCAAGGTGAAAGCGCTGGAGGCGCCCGAGGAGGAGCTGCGCGAGCGCCTGGAGGTTCTCTACAGCACCCTGGACATGGCCGGCGCAAGCCAGCGCATCGGCGCGCGGCTGCGGCAGGATCTGGCGCAGCCAGCACTCGATCTGGAGGAACTGGGCCGGCATGTAAAGCGCTGGTCCAGCCGCATGGCCTCTGCACCGCCCGAGCGTGCGGGACTGAGCGACGACATCATCGCGCACACCGATGCCCTGCTGCAGAGCACCCGCAAGGCCGTGGTGGCGGTACACCTGTTTTCCTCGCAGGACACGGACCGGGTTCGCCAGGAACTGCACGACCATTTCATGCTGCTCAGCGCCGTGCTGGGGGGCCTGCTGATAGGCACGGCCCTCTTGATCCGCAAGCTGCTGCAAGAAGCCCGGGCGGCACAGGCCCTGTCCCAGCAGCTGGCGCAGGCCAACCGCCAGCTGGAGATGCGCGTGGCCAGCCGCACGCGCGAGATCGATGAGAACCGCGCGTTGCTGGGCTTCATCCTCGACTCCAGCCCCAGCGATGTCGTTCTTGCGGACGTCGAAAGCGGCTTCGTGCACTTCATCAACAACCAGATGGTGGAACGCCTGGGGCTGCAGTGGCCACCCATGAAGCTGTTCCTGCCCGAGTTGCTGCACGACCCTGCCACCAGCCGGCAATTGATGGATGCGCTGGAGAAGTATGGCCAGGTGGATGGCATGGAAGCGCTCATCGGCACCAGGAAACCACGCTGGAGCTCGCTGTCTGCGCGCCTCATCGAGGTCGATGGCAGACTGGCCCATCTGCTGTGGGGCTTCGACATCAGCACGCACAAGCAACTGGAATCGCAGTTGCGTGAACTGGCCACGCGCGATTCGCTGACCGGCCTGCTCAACCGGCGGGCCTTTCTGGAGCGCGGCACCGCACTGCTCGACCACTGCCGCCGCCATGCCAAGCCGTGCGCGGTGCTGATGATCGACATCGACCACTTCAAACGCATCAACGACCGGTATGGGCACCAGACCGGCGACGACTCGCTGCGTGCATGCGCCACCTCGATTGCGGGCGCGCTGCGCGAGGCCGATATCCTGGGGCGACTGGGGGGCGAGGAATTTGCGGCCCTGCTGCCCCACTCGTCCACCGAAAGTGCACACCTGGTTGCCGAGCGCATCCGCGACGCCATCTCGCAACTGCAGATCCTCTCCATCGCCAGCGAGCCGCTGAGGATCACCGTGTCCATCGGCATGGCCGAGATGGCGCACCGGGATGCCGGGATCGAGACCATCCTGGCATGGGCCGACCAGGCCCTGTACCGCGCCAAGGCCACCGGCCGCAACAAGGTGCTGGCCTACGAACGATCCACCCCGTCTCCAGATCCAACCGAGATCCTGCCATGAGCCTGCGACTTTTGATTGTTGACGACAGCCGCATGTCCCGGCTCATCCTGCAAGGATTCGTCTTGCAGGCCCACCCCCAATGGACCATCCTGCACGCCAGCAGCGGCGAGGAAGCCCTGAAAATGTGTGAAGAACACCCGGTGGACCTGGTTTCCATGGACTTCAACATGCACGGGATGACCGGCCTGGAGGCGGCCCTGGCATTGCGCGAGACCCGGCCCCACCTGCCCATCGCCATCCTCACCGCCAACGTCCAGTCTGCGATGCAGGAACGCATCGACGAGGCCGGCCTGGTATTCATTGCAAAACCCATCACAGCCGATGCAGCGAGGAAGCTCGCGGCACTGGCAGGAGCATGACATGACTGCCAAGCTTGATGCGGAACAAATAGACGCGCTCAGCGAAATCTTCAACATCGGTGTCGGCAAGGCTGCTGCGGCCATGGGCGATCTCATGCACGACGAGGTGCTGTTGTCGGTGCCGCACGTGAGCATTTTCACGGTGAGCGAGGCGGCCCAGCAACTGGGCACCGCCGGCAGCACCATGTATGGGGTGCGCCAGCCCTTCCGGGGCCTGTTCAGCGGCGACGCGCTGCTGATCTTTCCGGGCGACAAGAGCCTGGAGATCGTCCGCATCGTTGCGGGCCAGAGCGTGCCGGGCGAGGACCTGAGCGCCATCGAGCAGGATGCCATGACGGAGCTGGGCAACGTGATGCTCAGCGCCTGCCTGGCCACCCTGGCCGACCTGCTGGGCAACGAGTTCGAGCTGAGCCCGCCCCGTGTCGATATCGGTGACAGCCGCACCATTCTGGGCACGCGCATCCAAAACCACCTGGTGGTGTTCCTGCACATCCGCTTCGAGCTGCTCAGCAGCCAGATCGAAGGCTTCGTGGTGTTCGTGCTCAACACCACCTCCTTGCTGGCGCTGCGCGCGGCGGTGGACCGGCTGTTGGGCCGCCAGGCAGAGGTGGACTGATCCGACGGAAATCGCCTGTTGCTAGCCAACGGCCAGCCGGCCGTAGCGCCACTGCACGTTCAGCGCAAAGGATTCCCCCTGTGCCAGCACGCGCAGGCCCGGCTGCCCCCGCAGGTGGAAGGCATCGATGGGCTGGGTGATGGGCTCGAAGCAGAAGGCCGGGCCCTGCGGTGGGCGGTAGATGAGGCAAAAGTGCTGCCCGGCGCCGCCATCGGCACCGAAGTCGGGCATGCGGGCGGTCAGCCGCAGGCCGTGCTCGGGCCAGTCGATCTGCGCCGTGCCACCCCAACCGGTGTAGCCGTTGTCGATCAGGGTGCCATGGGCCGAGACGCCGGCATTCAGGTCCCAGCCTTCAGGGAACTGCCGGGTGTGTTCGGTCGGCAACGGGTCGTTGCCGCACAGCCAGACGGCCTGCACCGGTGCGCTGATGCGCGTGCCCGGCGTGCGCGGAAACCAGGGGTGCACGCCAATGCCGTAGGGCAGCGGCTCGGCACCGAGGTGGCGCACCAGCACATGCTGGTCCAGCCCGCCCTCCACCAGGCGAAAGGTCTGCACCGATTCGTAGTCGTAGGGGTTGCCTTCGAAGCGCTCCGAGCGCAGCTGCATCTGCAGCGTGTCCGGGGCGGGCTGCGACAGCACCCACGGCTGCAGCCAGCCATCGCCGTGGATGGGATACGGCTCGCCTGCCCGGTTGGGCTGCATGGGATGGAACTGCCCGGCGTGCGTGAAGCCGCCGCCGCTGATGCGGTTGGACCAGGGCACCATGGCAAACGAGGCCAGCTGGTACAGGTCGGGAGTGGCACCGTCCCAGGGGCGCCAGAGGTCGAGCCGGCCCCCGGGTTGCTCCGGGGCGTCGATCTGCCAGGCGGCCACGCTGCCGCCCAGGGAGGGGACCAGCCCCAGGTGCTGGCCCGCATGGCTCAGCCAGGTGATGGGATGGGTGGTTTCGCTCATGTGCAAGCTCTCGTGAAAAGGGTCAACCGCCGAACAGATGGGCGGGCACGCCGGGGCTGTCGATCTCCACAGCAAACACGCTGCCCGCCAACGGCTCGGTAGCAAGTTGCGCCGGCGTGAGGCCGACCCGCGCGGTGGTGATGAACAGCGTGCGCAGGTCCGCGCCGCCAAAGGCGCAGGTGGTGACCTGGCTGGCGGGCAGCACCACGCGGCCCAGTTCCTCGGCCGTCTCGGGGTCGTGGCAGCTCACGCAGTGGCCGCCCCAGTGGGCGATCCAGATGCGGCCCAGGGCGTCGGTGGTCATGCCGTCGGGCAGGCCGTCCTCGGCACTGAAGCGTTTCCACATCTGCTTGTTGGACACGGTGCCTGCCACCGCATCGAAGTCGTAGCGCCAGGTGATGGAACTCAGCGTGTCGTTGAAGTACAGGCGCTGTCGGCCCTCCGCCATGGCCCAGGTGGGCCCGTTGGTCACCACGAAGCCCTCGTCGTGGCGCGTGCAGCGGCCGTCGGGGTCGTAGCGGTAGAGCGCACCGGTGGGCAGCTTGCAGTCAAAGTCCATGCTGCCGCCCCAGAAGCGGCCCTCGGCATCGCACTTGCCGTCGTTGAAGCGGTTGCCCGGCAGCTCGGCTGCGGGCTGGTGCAGGCAATGCGGGGCGCTGTCGGTGGCGGGGTCGAACAGCGCGAAGCCGCGCCGCAGGGTGATGATCAGACCGGGCGCGTCCCGGCGCTCGGCCAGGGCCGATATCTCTTCGTCGAAGCTCCACTGCGTCTGCAGGCCCGTGGCCGGGTCCAACCGGTACAGGCGGCAGCCTAGGATGTCGAGCCAATACACCACCTGCTCCCGCACGGACCATACAAGCCCCTCCCCCAGCTGCGCATCGGCTTCGACCACGCAGCGCAGGGGCCCCGTGAGGGTGGGGACGGGAAATCGCGACGCAGCGGACGCTGCCATGGGACTCTGGTTGCTCAAAGCTTGTCTCCTGTTTGTTGTTTACCTGCCTGCCTCTTGACGCCGGGCATCTTATCAACGTCAATTGATGCATGGAATGATTATTTTTGGAATTTTTTGATATACAAATTGCAATGACAACTGGTATCCATATCCCCTCACAGCCCGCCACGCTCGCCCAATTTCCGAGCTTGCAAGGCCGCTCGGTCTTCATCACCGGCGGCGGCAGTGGTATCGGCGCTGCCATCGTCGCAGCGTTCGCCGAACAGGGTGCGCGCGTGGCCTTCGTGGACGTGGCGCGCGAAGCCAGCGAAGCGCTGGCGCAACAACTCGTGGACGCAGGCCACGAGCGCCCGTGGTGGCAGGTGTGCGACGTGCGCGACATCGCCGCGCTACAGGCGGCCGTGGCCGAGGCAGCAGGCGCGTTGGGTGATTTCTCGGTGCTGGTCAACAACGTGGCCAGCGACGACCGCCATACGCTGGAGTCCGTCACCCCCGACTACTACGACGAGCGCATGGCCATCAACGAGCGCCCGGCCTTCTTCGCCATCCAGGCCGTGGTGCCCGGCATGCGCCGCCTGGGCGCGGGCTCGGTGGTCAACCTGGGCTCCACGGGCTGGCAGGGCAAGGGCTCGGGCTACCCCTGCTATGCCATTGCCAAGTCGTCGGTGAACGGACTCACGCGCGGCCTGGCGCGCACCCTGGGGCAGGACCGCATCCGCATCAACACCGTCTCGCCCGGCTGGGTGATGACCGAGCGCCAGATCAAGCTCTGGCTCGATGCCGAGGGCGAGCAGGAGATCGCGCGCAACCAGTGCCTGCCCGACAAGCTGCGCCCGCACGACATCGCGCGCATGGTGCTGTTCCTGGCCTCGGACGATGGTGCCATGTGCACCGCCCAGGAATTCAAGGTCGACGCCGGCTGGGTCTGATCAGTCCCCGGCTTCCAGCCGGCGCCCGTACTGCACCAGGCTGGTCTGCTTGAGGGCCTTCATCATCACCTTGGCGGCCGGCGACAGCAGCCGGTCGGTGCGGGTGATGATGCCAAACGCATCCATGTGGCAGGGCATGGCCAGCGGCAACACCGCCACCATGCCGTGCGATGCGTAGTAGTGCGCCACGTCGGCACCGACCACGGCGATCATGTCGCTTTGCTGCAGCATGCGCGTCATGAACAGCAGGGCCGCCGTCTCCACCACGTTGACCGGCGGGGCCAGCCCGTCCTGCTGGAACATCAGATCGAAGCGGTGGCGCAGCACGCTGCCTGCGGGCGGCACGATCCAGCCGGCGGCCAGCACGTCGCGCAGGGTCAGCCCGGCCATGCCCGACAGCGGATGGCCCGGTCGGGTCACAGCGCAGACCAGTTCCTCGCTCAGCGGCTCGTAGCGCAGGTTGGCCTTGTCGTGCTCTTCGAACAGGCGGCCCACCAGGATATCGAGCTTGCCCTGCTCCAGCCGGTCCATCAGCACCGGGCTGGTCTCGATGTCGAGCGAGATGCGCAGGCTCGGGTGCTCCTGCTTGACCAGGGCCACGGCGGCGGGCAGCAGGCTCAGGCCCGGCGAGGTGATGGCCCCGATGCCCACCTGGCCGAAATGCCCGGTCTTGAGCGCTGCCAGCTCCACATGCGCCTGGTTCAGGCTGGCCAGCGCCATGCGCGCGTGGCGGATCATGGTCTCGCCATACCAGGTGGGGCGCATGCCGCGCGGCAGGCGCTCGAACAGCGATACCTCCAGCACGTCCTCCAGGTCCTTGAGCAGCTTGGACGCGGCCGGCTGCGTCATGCTGAGCACCTGGGCCGCGCGGTGGATGTTGCCCTCTTCGGCCAGGGCCACCAGCAAGAGCAGCTGGCGCGTCTTCAGGCGTGCGCGAATGAACCAGTGGTTGTAGGTGCTCATGGGGTTTTCCAGAATGCGTAGACGTATATCTATTTTGTCAAAAAAACTATTAGATTGATATCTAAATCGATCTTAGACTTTGCCGCACACCAGCACCAAGGTTCTTTCCAAGGTCTCCATGAAACTCGGCGATACGCAGCAAAACCCCCGGCACCTGATCAATGGGCGCTGGGAGATCGGTACCACCACCGGGGTGAGCACCAACCCGTCGGACATCCGTGAGGTGGTGGCCGAGTACGCCCGGGCCGACCGCAACCAAACCGAGCGCGCCATCCGCGCCGCCGCCGACGCCCTGCCCCACTGGAGCCAGAGCAGCCCCCAGCGCCGCGCCGACGTGCTCGACCACATTGGCAGCGAGCTGCTGGCACGCAAGGACCAGCTGGGCACCCTGCTGGCCCGCGAGGAGGGCAAGACCCTGCCCGAGGCCGTGGCCGAGGTGGCCCGCGCCGGCCAGATCTTCAAGTTCTTTGCCGGCGAGGCGCTGCGCATTCCGGGTGAGCTCATGGCCTCGGTGCGCCAGGGCGTGCAGGTGGACGTGACCCGCGAACCCGTGGGCGTGGTCGGCATCATCGCCCCCTGGAACTTTCCGTTTGCGATCCCGGCCTGGAAGATCGCCCCCGCCCTGGCCTATGGCAACACGGTGGTGTTCAAGCCGGCCGAGCTGGTGGCGACCTGCGGCTGGGCCTTGGCCGAGATCATCAGCCGCTGCGGCCTGCCGGCCGGCGTGTTCAACCTGCTCATGGGCAGTGGCCGCGAGGTCGGCCAGACCCTGGTGGACCACCCGCTGGTGAATGCGATCAGCTTTACGGGATCGGTCGATACCGGAGAGCGCATCCTCCAATCCGCCACGGCGCGCCGTGCCAAGGTGCAGCTGGAGATGGGCGGCAAAAACCCCCTGGTGGTGCTGGCCGACGCCGACATGGACCAGGCCATCGACTGCGCGCTGCAGGGCTCGTACTTCTCCACCGGCCAGCGCTGCACGGCATCGAGCCGGCTGATCGTCGAAGCCAGCGTGCACGATGCCTTCGTGGACCGGCTGCGCCAGCGGCTCGTGGCCCTCAAGGTGGGCCATGCGCTGGAGCGCGGCACCGAGATGGGCCCGGTCGCCGATGCCAGCCAATTGGAGCAGAACCTCTCTTATGTGGAGATCGCCCGCAGCGAGGGCGCCCAGCATGTCTGGGGCGGCGAGCGGCTCGAACGCGCCACGCCTGGGCACTACATGGCCCCGGCCCTGTTCCTGGCCAAGCCCGAGCACCGCATTGCGCGCGAGGAGATCTTCGGCCCGGTAGCCTGCGTGCTGCGCGCCGATGACTACGAGCATGCGCTGGCACTGGCCAACGACACGCCCTACGGCCTGTGCGCGGGCATCTGCACCACCTCGCTCAAGCACGCCATGCATTTCAAGCGCAACGCGGTGGTCGGCATGACCATGGTCAACCTGCCCACGGCGGGGGTGGACTTCCACGTGCCCTTTGGCGGGCGCAAGGATTCGAGCCACGGCCCGCGCGAGCAGGGCCGCTACGCCGCAGAGTTCTACACCACCGTCAAGACCGGCTACATGCTCGCTTGAATCGACCAATTTCTTTCCCGCAGTGCATTTCTTTCTTCAACAACAGACAGACAGGAGACAAATGATGAAACTGAACCGCCGGACCCTCGTATCCGCCCTTGCCTGCGCCCCCGTGGCCGGGATGCTCCCGGGCGCCGCCTGGGCCCAGAAACCCATCGTGCTGGGCTTCAGCCAGGTGGGTGCCGAGAGCGAGTGGCGCACCGCCAATACCGAATCGATCAAGTCCGCCGCCAAGGAGGCCGGCATCGAGCTCAAGTTCTCCGACGCCCAGCAAAAGCAGGAGAACCAGATCAAGGCCATCCGCTCCTTCATTGCACAGAAGGTGGACGTGATCGCCTTCTCGCCCGTGGTCGAGTCGGGCTGGGAGAATGTGCTGCGCGAGGCCAAGGCCGCCAAGATCCCCGTGGTGCTGACCGACCGCGCGGTGAACACGAAGGACACCTCGCTGTATGTGACCTTCATGGGCTCGGACTTCGTGGAAGAAGGCCGCAAGGCCGGCCGCTGGCTGGTGGACAAGATGAAGGACCAAAAGGGCGACGTCAACATCGTCGAGCTGCAGGGCACCGTGGGCTCGGCCCCGGCCATCGACCGCAAGAAGGGCTTCGAGGAAATCGTCAAGGCCGACCCCAAGTTCAAGATCCTGCGCTCGCAGACCGGTGACTTCACGCGCGCCAAGGGCAAGGAGGTGATGGAAGCCTTCCTCAAGGCCGAGGGCAAGAAGATCAACGTGCTCTACGCGCACAACGACGACATGGCCATCGGCGCCATCCAGGCCATCGAAGAGGCCGGCATGAAGCCCGCCAAGGACATCACCATCATCTCCATCGATGCGGTCAAGGGCGCCTTCGAGGCCATGATCGCCGGCAAGCTCAATGTGAGCGTGGAGTGCAGCCCCTTGCTGGGCCCGCAGCTGATGACCGCCGTCAAGGACATCAAGGCCGGCAAGGCGGTGCAAAAGCGCATCGTGACCGAGGAAGGCATCTTCCCGATGGAAGTGGCCGCTGCCGAGTTCCCAAAGCGCAAGTATTGATGATGCCGCTGCTGTCGGCGCAATGCCGGCAGCATGGCGGGAGGCCGCCCCGGGGCCATCGCAGGCCTGCAGGGGCCGGACACAAAACCATAAAACCAGGAGACAAATTCAATGAAACGCATCCTATTCAAGACCGTACTGGCCACCGCGGCCCTCGCCGCCCTGGGCGCCGCGCCGCTGGCGCTGGCCCAGGACAAGGGCAGCATCGGCATCTCCATGCCCACCAAGTCCTCGTCGCGCTGGATCGCCGATGGCGACAACATGGTCAAGGTGCTCAAGGAGCGCGGCTACAAGACCGACCTGCAGTACGCGGACGACGACATCCCCAACCAGCTCGCGCAGATCGAGAACATGATCACCAAGGGCGCCAAGGTGCTGGTGATCGCCTCCATCGACGGCACCACCCTCTCGCGCGTGCTGCAGAGCGCGGCCGACAAGGGCGTGAAGGTCATCGCCTATGACCGACTCATCAAGGGCTCGAAGAACGTGGACTACTACGCCACCTTCGACAACTTCCAGGTCGGCGTTCTGCAGGCCAGCTCCATCGTCGACAAGCTGGGCTTGAAGCAGGGCAAGGGCCCGTTCAACATCGAGCTCTTCGGTGGCTCGCCCGACGACAACAACGCCTTCTTCTTCTACGACGGCGCCATGAGCGTGCTCAAGCCCTACATCGACAGCGGCAAGCTGGTGGTGCGCAGCAAGCAGCTGGGCATGAACAAGGTGGGCACGCTGCGCTGGGACGGCTCGGTGGCCCAGGCCCGCATGGACAACCTGCTCTCGGCCTACTACGGCAAGGACAAGGTGCACGCCGTGCTCTCGCCCTACGACGGCCTGTCCATCGGCATCCTGTCGTCGCTCAAGGGCGTGGGCTACTGCACGGCGCAGCAGCCCTGCCCGGTGGTGAGCGGCCAGGACGCGGAGATCCCCTCGGTCAAGTCCATCCTCAAGGGTGAGCAGTTCTCTACCGTGTTCAAGGACACGCGCGAACTGGCCAAGGTCGCCGCCAACATGGTGGACGCCACGCTCTCGGGCAAGCAGCCCGAGATCAACGACACCAAGACCTACAACAACGGCGAGAAGGTGGTTCCGTCGTACCTGCTCAAGCCGGTGTCGGTCGATGCGTCCAACTGGAACGCGGTGCTGGTGGGCAGCGGCTACTACAAGGAATCGCAAGTCAAGTAACCCAGGCCTGGGTCAGGGGAGGCAGCGCATCTCCCCTGGTACCAGGGCCACGTGAGACAACAGAGGAAGCCCGCAGCGCTTCCTGCACGAGCCCAGTCCATGATTCTTGAAATGCGGAACATCCGCAAAACCTTCCCCGGCGTGGTCGCACTCAACCAGGTGAACCTGAACGTGCGCGCCGGCGAGATCCACGCCATCGTCGGCGAGAACGGCGCGGGCAAGTCCACGCTGATGAAAGTGCTCTCGGGCGTCTACCCGCACGGCAGCTACAGCGGCGAGATCGTCTTCGAAGGCCAGGAGCGCCAGTTCGGCGGCATCCGCGACAGCGAGCACCTGGGTGTGATCATCATCCACCAGGAACTGGCGCTGGTGCCGCTGCTGTCCATTGCCGAAAACATCTTCCTGGGCAACGAGACGGCGCGCCATGGCGTGATCGACTGGATGGCCGCGCACAGCAAGGCCCAGGCCCTGCTGAAAAAGGTGGGGCTCAAGGAGTCGCCCGAGACCCTGGTCACCCACCTGGGCGTGGGCAAGCAGCAGCTGGTGGAGATTGCCAAGGCGCTGTCGCGCCAGGTGCGCCTGTTGATCCTGGACGAACCCACGGCCAGCCTCAACGAGAACGACAGCCAGGCGCTGCTGGACCTGCTGCTCGAACTCAAGAAGCAGGGCATCACCTGCATTTTGATCTCGCACAAGCTCAACGAAATATCGCGCGTGGCCGATGCCATCACCGTGCTGCGCGACGGCAGCACCGTGGAGTCGCTCGACTGCCGCACCGGCCTGGTCAGCGAGGACCGCGTGATCAAGGCCATGGTCGGCCGCGAGATGGCCGACCGCTACCCGCCGCGCCAGCCCGACATCGGCCCCACCGTGTTCGAAGTGCGCAACTGGCGCGCCCACCACCCGCAGCATGCCGATCGCGAGGTCATCAAGGGCGTCGACCTGCATGTTCGGCGCGGCGAGATCGTGGGCATCGCCGGCCTCATGGGCGCGGGCCGCACCGAACTGGCGATGAGCATCTTCGGCAAGTCCTGGGGCCAGCGCATCAGCGGCCAGGTGCTGCTGAACGGCCAGGAGATCGACGTCGGCACGGTGGAGAAAGCCGTGCGCCATGGCCTGGCCTACGTCACCGAGGACCGCAAGGGCAACGGCCTGGTGCTCAACGAAGACATCCAGTTCAACGTCTCGCTGGCCAACCTGGGCGGCATCTCCACCGCCACGGTAATGGACCCCGGGCGCGAGCACCAGGTGGCGCAGGACTACCGGCGCAAGCTGCGCATCCGCTGCTCGGGCGTGGACCAGAAAACCTTGAACCTGTCGGGTGGCAACCAGCAGAAGGTGGTGCTCGGCAAGTGGCTCTTCACCAACCCCGAGGTGCTGATCCTCGACGAGCCCACGCGCGGCATCGACGTAGGCGCCAAGTACGAGATCTACACCCTGATCGCCCAGATGGCGGCCGAGGGCAAGTGCGTGATCGTGATCTCGTCGGAGATGCCCGAGCTGCTGGGCATCACGGACCGCATCTACGTGATGAACGAGGGCCGATTCGTCGCCGAAATGCCCACCGCAGAAGCCTCGCAAGAAAAAATCATGCGCGCGATCGTGAAAGCAAGTTGAGATGACCCCAATGACCCCCTCCCCCATTGCCACCCTCGCCAATCCTGCCGAGGCGGCCGCCCGCAACGACAAGCCGCTGCTCGAACACCTCAAGCACAACTTCCGTGAATACGGCATGCTGATCACGCTGGTGGCCATCATGGGCTTCTTCCAGTACATGACCGACGGCACGCTGATGCAGCCGCTCAACCTCACCAACCTGCTGCTGCAGAACAGCTACATCGTCATCATGGCGCTGGGCATGCTGCTGGTGATCGTGGCTGGGCACATCGACCTGTCGGTGGGCTCGGTCTGCGGGTTCATCGGCGCGCTGGCGGCGGTGCTGATGGTGGAGTACCACTGGCACTTTCTGCCCGCATCGCTGGTGTGCCTGCTGTGCGGCGGCATCATCGGTGGGCTGCAGGGCTGGTTTGTGGCCTTCTCGCGCATTCCGTCCTTCATCGTCACGCTGGCGGGCATGCTGGTGTTCAAGGGCCTGGCGCTGGCGCTGCTGGCCGGGCAATCGGTGGGGCCGTTCCCTGCCGAGTTCCAACTGCTCAGCTCGGGCTTCATACCCGACCTGTTCAGCGTGGAGGGGCTCAAACTGACCTCACTGCTGCTGGGCGTGGCCGTGGCCGTGGCGCTGGCCGTGGCCGGCGTGCGGGCGCGGGCCAACCGCCTCAAGCACGGCGTGCAGGCCGAGCCGCTGGCCTTCTTCGTGGCGCGCACCGCCGTTTTCGCGGCGCTGCTGGTCTATTTTGCCTACCTGCTCGCCTCGTACAAGGGCCTGCCCAACGTGCTGGTGGTCATGGCGCTGCTGATCGTGCTGTTCGACTTCGTCACCAGCCGCACCACCATCGGCCGGCGCATCTATGCCATGGGCGGCAATGAAAAAGCGGCCAAGCTTTCGGGCATCAAGACCGAGCGGCTGTCGTTCTACGCCTTCATCAACATGGGTGTGCTGGCCGCCTTGGCGGGCCTGGTGTTCGCCGCGCGGCTGAACACGGCCACGCCCAAGGCGGGCCTGGGCTTCGAGCTCGACGTGATCGCCGCCTGCTTCATCGGCGGTGCCTCGGCCTCGGGTGGCGTGGGCAAGGTCATGGGCGCGGTGATCGGCGCCTTCGTGATGGGCGTGATGAACAACGGCATGTCCATCCTGGGCATCGGCATCGACTACCAGCAGGTCATCAAGGGCGTGGTGCTGCTGGCCGCAGTCTTGGTCGACGTCTACAACAAGAACAAGGCCTGAAAGCCATGGACTCGGCCGCCGTTCACGCCCTTGCTCCCGTGCTGGAACTCGCGGGCATCCACAAGCATTTCTCGGGCATCCCCGTGCTGCGCGACGTGCAGCTGAACCTGTACCCGGGCGAGATCCACGCCCTCATGGGCCAGAACGGCGCGGGCAAGTCCACGCTGATCAAGGTGCTGACCGGCGTGCTCGAAGCCAGCGGCGGGCAGATGCGCCTGGCCGGCCAGGCCGTGTGGCCCGATTCACCGCTGGCCGCGCAGCGCCTGGGCATCAGCACCGTGTACCAGGAGGTCAACCTCTGCCCCAACCTGTCGGTGGCCGAGAACATCTTTGCCGGCCGCTACCCGCGTTGCGGCATCGCCCAGGGCTTTCGCATCGACTGGGCCACGCTGCACCAGCGCGCGCGCGATCTGGTTGCGCGCATCGGCCTGTCCATCGATGTCACGCGACTGCTCTCGGACTACCCGGTGGCCGTGCAGCAGCTGGTGGCCATTGCCCGGGCGCTGAGCATCGAGGCCAAGGTGCTGATCCTGGACGAGCCCACCTCCAGCCTGGATGACGACGAGGTGCAAAAGCTCTTCGAGGTGCTGCGCCGCCTGCGTGGCGAGGGCCTGGCCATCGTCTTCGTGACCCACTTTTTGAACCAGGTGTATGCCGTGTCGGACCGCATCACCGTGTTGCGCAACGGTGCCTGGGTGGGCGAGTGGGCGGTGGGCGACCTGGGCCCGCAGGCCCTGATTGCCGCCATGCTGGGGCGCGAGCTGGCAGCGCAATGCACCGAGCCACCGGTGATCCCCGTGTTCGACGACGCGGCGCCGGCCCTGCTGGAGACGCAAGGCCTGGGCCAGAGCGGGCAGTTGCAGCCCATCGACCTCAAGGTGCGGGCCGGCGAAGTGGTGGGCCTGGCGGGCCTGCTGGGATCGGGCCGCACGGAGCTGGCACGGCTGCTGTTCGGTCTGCAGGCGCCCGACAAGGGCGTGCTGCGCATCGATGGCCGTACTGTCACCTTCTCCAATCCCATGGATGCGATCCGCGCAGGCCTGGCCCTGTGCCCCGAGGAGCGCAAGACCGATGGCATCGTCGCCGAACTCTCGGTGCGCGAGAACATCGCCCTGGCGCTGCAGGCGCGCATGGGCATGGGCCATTTTCTGTCGCGAGCCGAGCAGACCGCGATTGCGGAGCGCTATGTGCAGCTGCTGGGCATCAAGACCACCAGCGTGGACACGCCCATCGCGCTGCTTTCGGGCGGCAACCAGCAAAAGGCGATCCTCGCGCGCTGGATGGCCATCGAGCCGCGCCTGTTGATCCTGGACGAGCCCACGCGCGGTATCGACGTGGCGGCCAAGCAGGAAATCATGGAGCAGATCCTGTGCCTGGCCGATGCCGGCATGGCGGTGGTCTTCATCTCCTCCGAAATGAGCGAGGTGGTGCGCGTGGCGCACCGCATCGTGGTGCTGCGCGACCGCCGCAAGGTCGGCGAGCTGCCTGCAGGCAGCAGCGAAGAAGCCGTGTACGAACTGATTGCCGCCGAAAATGCCTGACGCACCCTCCCCCTCCTCTTCCTTGCTGGCCGCTGCGCTGCGCCACCGGCTCACCTGGCCGCTGGTCACGCTGGCCCTGCTGCTGGCCGTGAACACGGCGTTCAACGCGAGCTTTCTGCACATCGAGTGGCGCGACGGCCACTTCTACGGCAGCCTGGTCGACATCCTCAACCGTGCGGCGCCCCTGGCGCTGGTGTCGCTGGGCATGACCATGGTGATCGCCACGCGCGGCATCGACATCTCGGTGGGTGCGGTGGTGGCCATCGCCGCCGCCGTGGGCGCCTGGATGATCGGCGGCTCGGTCTCGGGCGGCGAGAGCCGCTTTCCCCTGCCGCTGGCCATCCTGGGCGCCATCGGCGTGGCGGCCCTGTGCGGGCTGTGGAACGGCCTGCTGGTGGCCAAGGTGGGCATGCAGCCCATCATCGCCACGCTGATCCTGATGGTGGCCGGCCGGGGCATTGCGCAGTTGATCACCGACGGGCAGATCATCACCATCTACTACGCGCCCTTCTTCTTCCTGGGCGGGGGCTACCTGCTGGGCCTGCCGTTTTCGCTGTTCGTGCTGGCCGCCGTGTTTGCCGGGCTGTACCTGGCGGTCACGCGCACGGCGCTGGGCCTGTTCGTCCAGGCCGTGGGCATCAACCCCACGGCGGCGCGCGTGGCCGGCGTGCAGTCGCGCCGCCTGGTGGTCGCGGCCTACACCTTCTGCGGCGTGTGTGCGGGCATCGCCGGCCTGCTCATCAGCTCCAACGTGAAGAGTGCCGATGCCAACAACGCTGGCCAGATGCTGGAGCTCGACGCCATCCTGGCCGTCACGCTGGGCGGCACGGCGCTGACCGGCGGGCGCTTCAGCCTGGTGGGCAGCGTGATCGGCGCGCTCATCATCCAGACACTGACCTACGCCATCTACTCGCTGGGCGTGCCGCCCGAGATCAACCTGGTGGTCAAGGCCGTGGTGGTGTTCATCGTGATGCTGCTGCAGTCGCCCGACTTCCGCGCGCAGATCGGCGCCCTGGTGCGCCGGCCTGCGGCCGGGGGAGCCCTGTCATGAGCGGCGGACACAGCCCCACCCTGGATGTGGCACCTGCCGCCGCCGCGCCAACACAACGCCCTGTTTCTCCCAGCATGCGCCTGAACCCCAAGTACCTGCCGCTGGCGGCCACCATCGCGCTGTTCCTGGCCATGGCCACGGCGGGCTCGGTGCTCTACACCGGTTTCTTCTCGGCCCAGGTGTTCCTCAACCTGCTGATCGACAACGCTTTCTTGATCATCGTCGCGGTGGGCATGACCTTCGTGATCCTCTCGGGCGGCATCGACCTGTCGGTGGGCTCCGTGGTGGCGCTGACCACCATGGTGCTGGCCAGCCTGGTGGAGCACCACCACTGGAGCCCATTCGCAGCCATCCCGCTGGTGCTGCTCATGGGCACGGTGTTCGGGGCCTTCATGGGCTTTCTGATCGAGCGCTTTCGGCTGCAGCCCTTCATCGTGACGCTGGCCGGCATGTTCCTCGCGCGCGGCCTGTGCTACCTGATCAGCATCGACTCGATCAGCATGGCCGACGAGGCCTATTCCGCGATGGCGCAGTGGCGCCTCGAACTGTGGGAGGGTGCCTCGCTCTCGCTGGGCGCGCTGATCGCCATGGCCGTGCTTCTGGCCGCCATCTTCGTCGCGCACTGCACGCCGTTTGGCCGCAACGTGTATGCCGTGGGCGGCAACGAGCATTCGGCCGTGCTCATGGGCCTGCCAGTGCGCGCCACGGTGATAGGCGTGTACACGCTCTCGGGCCTGTGCTCGGCGCTGGCCGGCGTGGTGTTCACCTTCTACATGCTCTCGGGCTACGGCCTGCACGCCACGGGCATGGAGCTCGACGCCATCGCCGCCGTGGTGATCGGCGGCACCCTGCTCACGGGCGGCGTGGGCTACGTGGCCGGCACGCTGTTCGGCGTGCTGATGCTCGGAATCATCCAGACCCTGATTTCCTTCGACGGCACGCTCAGCTCGTGGTGGACACGCATCGTCGTCGGCGTGCTGCTCTTCGTCTTCTGCCTGCTGCAACGTTTGCTGACCCATCGCAGCGGCAAGCCTTCCTGAACCCATCGTATCTCCTCTCCCGATAAAAACATGACCACCTCCCCGCGCAAGCTCCGCTCCGCCGAATGGTTCGGCACCGCCGACAAGAACGGCTTCATGTACCGCAGCTGGATGAAGAACCAGGGCATCCCGGACCATGAATTCGACGGCCGCCCCATCATCGGCATCTGCAACACCTGGTCCGAACTCACACCCTGCAACGCCCACTTTCGCAAGATCGCCGAGCATGTCAAGCGCGGCATCTACGAGGCAGGAGGCTTTCCGGTCGAGTTCCCGGTGTTCTCCAACGGCGAGTCCAACCTGCGCCCCACGGCCATGCTCACGCGCAATCTGGCCAGCATGGACGTGGAGGAAGCCATCCGCGGCAACCCCATCGACGCCGTGGTGCTGCTGGTCGGCTGCGACAAGACCACGCCCGCCCTGCTGATGGGCGCGGCCAGCTGCGACGTGCCGGCCATCGTGGTCACGGGCGGGCCCATGCTCAACGGCAAGCTCGACGGCAAGGACATCGGCTCGGGCACGGCCGTGTGGCGGCTGCACGAATCGCTGAAGGCCGGCGAGATCAACGAGCACCAGTTCTTCGCGGCGGAAGCCGGCATGTCGCGCTCGGCCGGTACCTGCAACACCATGGGCACGGCCAGCACCATGGCCTGCATGGCCGAGTCGCTGGGCACCTCGCTGCCGCACAACGCGGCCATCCCGGCCGTGGACTCGCGCCGCTATGTGCTGGCGCACATGTCGGGCCGGCGCATCGTGGAGATGGCGCACGAAGGGCTCACTCTCTCGAAGATCCTCACGCGCGAGGCGTTTGAAAATGCCATCCGCACCAATGCGGCCATCGGCGGCTCCACCAACGCCGTGATCCACTTGAAAGCCATCGCCGGCCGCATCGGCGTGCAGCTGGACCTGGAGGACTGGACGCGCATCGGCCGCGGCACGCCCACGCTGGTGGACCTGCAGCCTTCGGGCCGCTTCCTGATGGAGGAGTTCTACTACGCGGGCGGCCTGCCTGCCGTGCTGCGCCGCCTGGGCGAGAACGGCCTGCTGCCCCACCCGGACGCGCTCACCGTCAACGGCAAGAGCCTGTGGGACAACGTGCGCGAGGCGCCGCAGTACAACGACGAGGTGATACGCCCGATAGACAACCCCTTGATCGCCGATGGCGGCATCTGCATCCTGCGCGGCAACCTGTCGCCGCGCGGCGCGGTGCTCAAGCCCTCGGCGGCCTCGCCCGAACTGCTGAAGCACCGGGGGCGTGCCGTGGTGTTCGAGAACCTGGAGCACTACAAGGAGCGCATCGTCGATGAAGACCTGGACATCGACGCCAGCTGCGTGATGGTGATGAAGAACTGCGGCCCCAAGGGCTACCCCGGCATGGCCGAGGTGGGCAACATGGGCCTGCCGCCCAAGCTGCTGCGCCAGGGCGTGAAGGACATGGTGCGCATCTCCGACGCGCGCATGAGCGGCACCGCCTACGGCACCGTGGTACTGCACGTGGCGCCCGAGGCGGCTGCGGGCGGACCGCTGGCCGCCGTGCGCGACGGTGATTTCATCGAACTCGACTGCGAGCAGGGCCGCCTGCACCTTGACATCAGCGACGAGGAACTGGCTGCGCGCCTGGCCGCGCTGGCCAATACCGACATGGGCGGGCGCGGCGGCTACCAGCGCCTGTATGTGGACCATGTGCTGCAGGCCGATGAAGGCTGCGACTTCGACTTCCTGGTCGGCTGCCGGGGCGCTGCCGTACCGCGCCACTCGCACTAAACATTGACCTGTAGACACCATGCCAGCAACCTCCCCCCAAAAACCCCCTCGCTACCGCGGCATCTTCCCCGTGGTGCCCACCACCTTCCACGAGGACGGCACCCTCGACCTGGCCAGCCAGAAGCGCTGCCTCGACTTCATGATCGATGCCGGCGTGGACGGCCTGTGCATCCTGGCCAACTTCTCCGAGCAATTTTCCCTTTCGGACGCAGAGCGCGAGACCCTCACCCGCCTGTCGCTCGAGCACGTGGCCGGCCGCGTGCCGGTGATCGTCACCACCACCCACTACGGCACGCGCGTGTGCGCCGAGCGCAGCCGCGCCGCGCAGGACATGGGCGCCGCCATGGTGATGGTGATGCCGCCCTACCACGGCGCCACCTTCCGCGTGCCCGAGGCGCAGATCTACGAGTTCTATGCCCGCGTGTCGGATGCGATCGGCATTCCCATCATGGTGCAGGATGCGCCCGCCAGCGGCACCATGCTATCGGCCCCGTTCCTCGCGCGCATGGCGCAGGAGATCGAACACCTGGCCTACTTCAAGATCGAAGTGCCGGGCGCGGCCAGCAAGCTGCGCGAGCTGATCCGCCTGGGCGGCGCCGCCATCGAAGGCCCCTGGGATGGCGAGGAGGCCATCACCCTGCTGGCCGACCTCGACGCCGGCGCCACCGGTGCGATGACGGGCGGTGGCTTTCCCGATGGCATACGCCCCATCCTTGAGGCGCACCGCCAGGGCGATGCCGACCAGGCCTTTGCGCTCTACCAGCGCTGGCTGCCGCTCATCAACCACGAGAACCGCCAGGGCGGCATCCTGACCGCCAAGGCGCTGATGAAGGAAGGCGGCGTGATCGCCAGCGAGGCTGGCCGCCACCCCTTCCCCGCCATGCACCCCGAGGTGCGCCGGGGGCTGATCGACATCGCGCGCCGGCTCGACCCGCTGGTGCTGCGCTGGGCGCGGTAATGACGAGCAACACAGCCCTTTCCAACGGCGCGGCCGCCCTGATCGGCCTGGACTGGGGCACCAGCTCGCTGCGCGCTTTCCGCTTCGATGCCGCTGGTGCCGTGCAGGAGATGCGCCACCGGCCCTGGGGCATCATGAACCTGCCCGTCGCAGCCAATGGCCAGGCCCACGCGACCCAAGGCGCTGCTTTCGAGCATGCCTTCGACGATGTCTGTGGCGATTGGGTGCAGGCCCGGCCCGGCATCCCCGTGCTGGCCTGCGGCATGGTGGGCAGCGCCCAGGGCTGGCGCGAAGCGCGCTACCTCGAATCGCCCGCCTCGCTGGACCACCTGGCGCGCGGACTCACGCTGGTGGAGCACAGCACAGGCCCCCGCGTGCATATTGTCCCCGGCCTGCTCCAGCGCGGCGACCTGCCTAATGTGATGCGCGGCGAGGAGACGCAGGTGCTGGGCGTGATGGCGGCCTCGGCCCTGCCGGGCGATGCCCCGGTGCTGATCGGCCTGCCCGGCACGCACAGCAAGTGGGTGCTGGCGCGCCGCCGCTCCATCGAACAGTTCCACACCTTCATGACCGGTGAGGTGTTTGCGGCGCTGCGCGGACACACCATCCTCGGGCGCACCATGCAGCCTGCCGAGGCGCCCGACGACGCAGCGTTTGCGCGCGGCCTGCAGGTGGCGCGCTCGGCAGAGGCCTCGCTGGGCCTGCTCTCGCACATCTTCAGCACGCGCACGCTGGGCCTGACGGGCGCGCTGCCCGCCACGGCCCAGGCCGACTACCTCTCCGGTCTGCTCATCGGCCACGAGGTGGCTGCACTGGCGGCCCAGCAAGAAGCAGGCGCCACGCCCGCACATATCGTGCTCTGCGGCGAGCCCGACCTGTGCCGGCGCTACGCCCTGGCCCTGGCCGCCTGCGGCTTGCCAGCACCCGAAATGGCCGACAACGCCACCGCGCGGGGGCTGTGGCAGATCGCGACCGCCGCCGCGCTGGTGACCCCTACCGACACACAAGCTGCACGATGCGCATGACTCCTTCAGACCTTCTTTCCGCCTCCATGCAGCGCTGCGGCCTGGTTGCCATCCTGCGCGGTGTGGCGCCCGCCGAAGTGGTACCCATCGGCCAGGCGCTCTGCGAGGCCGGCTTTCGCATCATCGAGGTGCCGCTCAACTCGCCCGAGCCGCTGGCCAGCATCCGCGCTCTGCGCGACGCGCTACCGGCCGAGGTGCTGATCGGCGCCGGCACCGTCATCCGCCCCGAGGACTGCGCCGCCGTGGCCGCGGCCGGCGGGCAGATCGTGGTCATGCCGCACAGCGATGCGGCGGTGATCCGCGCCGCCAAGGCGGCCGGCATGGCCTGCGCACCGGGCGTGGCCACGCTGACCGAGGCCTATGCGGCGCTGGCAGCCGGGGCCGATGCCCTCAAGCTCTTCCCCGCCGAGGCGCTGGCGCCCGCCGTGCTCAAGGCCTGGCGTGCCGTGCTGCGCCCGCCCGTGGCGCTGCTGCCCGTGGGCGGCATCACGCCCGAGGGCATTGCGGCCTATGCCGCAGCCGGTGCCAGCGGCTTCGGCCTGGGCTCGGCCCTTTACAAGCCCGGCGACAGCGCCGCCAGCGTGGCGCGCCAGGCGGCCGCCTTCATGCAGGCCTGGCGCCAGTCCTATCCCGCCTCCTGACGGACCCCACTCCACTTTTCGACGAACTCCCCGCAATGAAGATCACCCGACTGACCACGTTCCTGGTGCCACCGCGCTGGTGCTTTCTGAAAATCGAGACCGACGAGGGCATCGTCGGCTGGGGCGAGCCCGTGCTCGAAGGCCGGGCCCACACCGTGGCGGCCGCCATCGAGGAGCTGGGCGACTACCTGATCGGCAAGGACCCGCGCCACATCGAGGACCACTGGACGGTGCTCTACCGCGGCGGCTTCTACCGGGGCGGCGGCATCCACATGAGCGCCCTGGCCGGCATCGACCAGGCGCTGTGGGACATCAAGGGCAAGGCCCTGGGCGTGCCGGTGTCCGAACTGCTGGGGGGCTGCGTGCGCGACCGCATCAAGGTCTACAGCTGGATCGGCGGCGACCGGCCCGGCGAGACCGCGGCAGCGGCCAAGGCGGCCGTGGACCGAGGCTTCACGGCGGTGAAGATGAACGGCACCGAGGAACTGCAGTACGTGGACAGCTTCGACAAGGTGGAAAAGTGCCTGCAGAACGTGGCGGCCGTGCGCGAGGCCGTGGGCCCCAACGTGGGCATTGCCGTGGACTTCCACGGCCGCGTGCACAAGCCCATGGCCAAGGTGCTGTTCAAGGAGCTTGACCCGTACCGGCTGATGTTCATCGAGGAACCCGTGCTCAGCGAGCACTACGAGGCCCTGAAGGAACTGGCGCACCTCTCGTCCACCCCCATCGCGCTGGGCGAACGGCTGTACTCGCGCTGGGATTTCAAGCGCGTGCTGTCCGAGGGCTATGTGGACATCATCCAGCCCGACCCCTCGCACTCGGGCGGCATCACCGAGACGCGCAAGATCGCCTCCATGGCCGAGGCCTACGATGTGGCGCTGGCCCTGCACTGCCCGCTGGGGCCGATTGCGCTGGCGGCCAACCTGCAGCTCGACGGCGTCTGCTACAACGCCTTCATCCAGGAGCAGAGCCTGGGCATCCACTACAACGCCAGCAACGACCTGCTCGACTATGTCTCCAACGGCGAGGTGTTTGCATACGAGGACGGCATGGTCGCCATCCCCCAGGGCCCGGGCCTGGGCATCGAGGTCAATGAAGCCTATGTACGCGAACGCGCCGCCGAAGGCCACCGCTGGCGCAACCCGGTGTGGCGCCACAAGGATGGCAGTTTCGCGGAGTGGTGAGCTTCCCGGCGGTGTAACAACACGGTGAAGGGGTGACGGCAAGGGCGAAAGGGAGGAAAATACTGTAATTACAATCAGTGTTTTGACCAATCCCCGAGCCCATATGACGGCGCCGACCATCAACCGCTTCCACCGCACCCGCCTGATGCAGATCTGGCGTTCGGCTGGCTGGCCCTGCAAGGACGCGCTGGAGATCGACCTGCTGGCTGCGCAGTTGGTCGCCCTGCACACCTCGCCCGAGGGCTTCGAGACCCTGAAACTCACCGAGGACGGCATCCGCACACTGGCCGAGGCGCGCAAGCGCAGCGTGCGCGCCCTGAGTGCGCACGACCGGCTGGGCCAGAAGTTTGCCGCGCACCTGCTGGCCTCGGGCCGCATCGTCTGGCGCGAGCTGTCGCTGCGCGCCGTGATCGAGGGTGCGGCCCCGGAAACTGCGCCGCTGACTCCGGCAACCAGCAACCCGCTGTGGAGCGAGGACACGCCCGCAAGCCGCAAGGCCGCCAATGTCTGGCGCATGGCACGGCCGGACCTGTTCTCGGTGCGCAACACCACGGTGCCGGCCTACCTGCAGCCCATGGTGCACGAGATCAAGTACAGCCGCGCCGACCTGCTGTCGGACCTGCGCCACGACGCCAAGCGCCAGGCCTACCAGTGGCTGTGCGAGGAGTGCTACTACGTGTTCCCTGCCGGCGTGGCCGAGCCCGGCGAGATCCCCGAGCACTTCGGCATCTGGGTGCTGCACGGCGGGCTCGACGAGGGCCGCTTCGAGATGCTGCGCCCCGCGCGCCATGCCAGCTGCACCCTGCCCTTCGCGGTGTGGATGGCCCTGTGCAAGGCCACGCCGCTGCGCAGCGAAGACGAGCTGGCCCAGGCGCACCTGGGCGAGCCGACCACTGGCGGCCTATGACCTATACCGTGGCGGTGCGCGAGCTGTGCGAGTTCACCGCCAAGCAGGGTGATCTGGACCTGCGCTTCACCCCCGCCCCCACGGCCCTGGAGGGCATGGCCGGCCATGCGGTGGCTGCCGCGCGCCGGGGCGACGGCTACCGCACCGAGGTGGCGCTGGCCGGCAGCTACAAGAGCCTGCGTGTGCGCGGCCGGGCCGACGGCTTCGACCCGGCGCATGCACGGCTCGACGAGGTCAAGACCTTCAAGGGCCGGCTCGACCGCCAGCCCGCATCGCACCGCGCCCTGCACTGGGCCCAGGCGCGCATCTACGGCTGGCTGCTGTGCGCGCAGGAGGGGCTTGAACACATCGACCTGGCGCTCGTGTACTTCGACATCGGCAGCCAGAAAGAGACGGTGTTCACCGAGCGCCGCAGTGCGACCGAGCTGCAGCGGCATTTCGAGGAACAGTGCGAACGCTTTCTCGCCTGGGCCGAGGCACAGGTGGCGCACCGCATGGCGCGCGATGCGGCGCTCACCACCCTGGCCTTCCCGTTCGGCGGCTTTCGGACCGGCCAGCGCCCGCTGGCCGAGGCGGTGTACAAGGCCGCCAGCGCCGGGCGCTGCCTCATGGCCCAGGCGCCCACGGGCATCGGCAAGACCATGGGCACGCTGTTCCCGCTGCTCAAGGCGGCGCCCACGCAGCGGCTGGACAAGCTGTTCTTCCTGGCGGCCAAGACCTCGGGGCGGCAGACCGCCCTCGATGCCCTCGCGCGCCTGTGCGACAGCGCGCCCGCACTGCCGCTGCGGGTGCTTGAGCTGGTGGCGCGCGACAAGGCCTGCGAGCACCCTGACAAGGCCTGCCACGGCGAGTCCTGCCCGCTGGCCCAGGGCTTCTACGACCGCCTGCCGGCCGCGCGTGCCGCAGCACTGCAGGCCACCGCCGGCAGTGAGCGCATCACCTTGCACCAGGCCGAGGTGCGCACTGCGGCGCTGGCGCACCAGGTCTGCCCCTACTACCTGAGCCAGGAGCTGGCGCGCTGGGCCGACGTGGTGGTGGGCGACTACAACTACTACTTCGACATGGGTGGCCTGCTGCATGGCCTGGCCCAGGCCAATGGCTGGCGCACGGCGCTGCTGGTGGACGAGGCCCACAACCTGGTGGACCGGGGCCGCAAGATGTACACCGCCGAGCTGCGCGCCGATGGCCTGGCCCTGGCGCGCAAGTCCGCCAGTGCCAGCCGCTACCCTGCCGTCAAGAAGGCACTGGACAAGGTGCGCCGCGCCTGGGTGGCGCTGGACAAGCGGCAGGCTACCGCCTATGCGGTGCACGAGGCCTTTCCCGAAGACCTGCTCACCGCGCTGCAGCAGTGCGGCAACACCCTCACCGACCACCTGGCCGAGCACCCGGCAGAGCCCGATGCCGCCCTGCAGGCCTTCTACTTCGATGCCCTGCACCTGGTGCGCATGGCCGGGCTGCTCGACGCGCATTCGCTGGTGGACATTACCCAGCCGAGCGCGCCGGGCCTGCCCAAGGCAGCGCGCGCGCCCGGCAGCTCCACCCTGTGCATCCGCAACCTGGTGCCCGCGCCCTTCCTCGGCCCGCGCTGGGAGGCCGCGCACACCAGCACACTGTTCTCGGCCACGCTGCGGCCCGAGCGCTACTACACCGACCTGCTGGGCCTGCCTACGGACCACTTGGCCATCGACGTGGAATCCCCGTTCCAGGCCGCGCAACTGACGGTGCAGGTGGCGCGCCACATCTCCACCCGCTACCCGGACCGCAAGGCTTCGCTCGCACCCATCGTGGCGCTGATGGCGCAGCAGTTCACCGAGCGGCCGGGCAACTACCTGGCCTTTTTCAGCAGCTACGAGTACCTGCAGCAGGCCGCCACCATGCTCGCCGAGCGCCACCCGCACCTGCCGCACTGGAGCCAGTCGCGGCGCATGCTCGAATCGGAGCAAAAGCAGTTCTTGGCGCGCTTCACCGAGAGCAGCGAGGGCATCGGCTTCGCGGTGCTGGGCGGTGCGTTCGCCGAGGGCATCGATCTGCCGGGCCGGCGCCTGATCGGCGCTTTTCTGGCCACGCTGGGCCTGCCGCAGGTCAACCCCGTTAACGAACAGGTCAAGGAGCGCATGCAGGCGCTGTTCGGCGAGGGCTACGACTACACCTACCTCTACCCTGGCCTGCAGAAGGTGGTGCAGGCTGCGGGCCGCGTGATCCGCACGCCCAGCGACGAAGGCGTGGTGCACCTCATGGACGACCGCTTCGGCCGCCCCGAAGTGCGTGCGCTGCTGCCCACCTGGTGGGCGCAGTCAGGCCGCTGACCGGCGGGCCGCCGCCCAATCGGCCACCTGCCCGGCCACCCAGGCCGGATCGTCCAGCGGCAGGTCGTGCCCCGCCCAGGGGTGCAGCACCAGCGGGCAAGCCCAGGCGCTGGCGATGGCCTGCGAGCACTGGCTGCTCACCAGGCCGTCCTGGGTGCTGGCCAACAGCAGCATGCGGTCCACAGGGCATGTGCGCGGCGCCCGGTAGCGTGCAGCGGCCACCAGTTGGCGCAAGGCGTTCGATGAAGACACGGGCCTTTGCGCGCGCGCGGCCACCCAGTCGGCCACCACGGCCGCACGCTCCGGCGCACGTTTGCTGGTGAGCCGCAGCACGGCGGACTCCGCTGCGAGCGGGGTGGGCGCCATCAACACCTCGCGCAGCAGCGCCACATAGTTGCGCGGCCGCAGGCGCCGGTAGAAGGGGCTGAAGGTGCCGAAGCTGGTGTTGATGAGCACGCAGCCCTGCACCTCGGCCGGGGCGGTACGCGCCCACTCGGTGGCCACCATGGCCCCGAGCGACATGGCCAGCAGGTGGTGCGGCCCGGTGCTGCCGCGCCGTTCCAGCTCCGTCCGGCATTCGGCCACCATGGCCGCAACCGACAATGGGCTTGGGCGCGCATGCCACTGGCCGTTGCCCGGCAAGTCCAGCATCAGCACCTCAGCACCCGGAATGGCGGCCAGAAAGGCCGGCACGAAGCTGCCCCAGTGCACGGCCTCGCGCGTAAGGCCACGCAGAAAGATCCAGCGGTTTGGCTGCGGCATCGCCATGCCATCAATACCAGAAGCTGAGCGCATCGGCACGCCGCTGCACCCGCGCTTCAGGCGCAGGCACCCAGCGCTCGTGGCTGCCCGCCGCGCGCGAGAGAAAGTCGAGCAGCGGCATGTGCCGGCGCAGCACGCGCTGCAAGCGGTGGTTGATCAGCGGGTTGAAGATGCCCTTGCGCGAGAACAGCTGGCGCGGGTTTTTCTTGATCCAGCGCCACGAGCCCATCTCCAGCGTCAGCGGCAAGAAGGTGCGCGTGGGGTCGTTGCAGGCCTGCATGTACAGGTGGTCCCACAGGTCGCCATGCGTGAGGTACTGCGCGCTCTGCGGCTCGATGATGTAGGGGTGGTAGGCATGCGCCTGCAGAAAGATCTCGTGCAGCGCATGCAGCTCCGGCAGGTGGGCAATGGGCTTCTTCGTGTGCGCGAACGGAAACCACAGCCGGTCGCTGATGCCAAAGCCCGAGTGGCAGTCCAGCGCGATGCTGAACGGGCGCGACAGCAGTTCGTCGTGCACCACCTCGCACAGGGCCCGGCTCTCGGCCTCCATGGGCGCACCCGGTTTGCCGCGGTACCAGGGCAGGCCCGCGCTCAGGCGCTGGCCGCCGATGAGGAAGGGCACCCGGTCCAGTGCGTCGACCGGGGCATTGCGCATCAGGTCCACCCCATTGGGGTTGGCCCGGGTGGCGGCCCACATGCCGCCCGGGTTCACGATGGGCATGAACACCAGGCGCACCTGCTCGAGCTGCTGGTTCAGGGCCAGGTCCCAGGGCAGGCGCGTCACCACGTTCTGCAGGTAGGCAATCACCACCTCGGCGCCGATGCCTTCGAGCCCGTGGATGCCGCCGAAGAAGCCCATGGCCGGCACGCTGCGGTCGGGGTTGCCCAGGCTGATGGCGTGGATGGGAAAGCGCTCGCCCGAAGGCATCTCCACGGTATGCACCACCCGGGCGTCCAGGCGGTCGCCGCCTTGGTCGATGATCTTTTGCAGCGCCGCAAGTTCGGGCAGAACGGTGTCGGGCACGGTGGTGGTTGTCTCTGGCAGCGAAAAACAGCCAGCATAGCGCCCGCAGCCCCCTGCGCCAGGGTCTTTGCGCAGGCCTGTTGCGATTGCCACACTGACGCAAAACCGTCACACGGCAAGGCTATCTTGGGGGAGCTTCACACCACCCAGGAGGTCACCATGCTCTGGAAATTTCTCGGATTGCAGCGGTTGTTCGACGAGCTCTTGGACGAGAGCTGGTTCTCCTTCGACCTTCCTGACAACGACTGCTTCTTCCATGACGAACCGCTCCCGCTCTCCGCGCAGGATTGAACCGCTGCGCACCGTGGCGCTGTTCGGGATCATGGGCTGCGCGATGGCCTGGGGCCTGGTGGAGCTGTTCGCGCTGCAGCGCTCGCGCTACCACGCCTGGCGCGAACGGCAGCACACGGCCCTGCACCGCTGATCCCGGGCCGAGACGGTCCTTGCCATGCAGTGCCGCGACCAGACCCCTGGCGAAGAACTGGCCAACAGTGCCAGCCACGGCCTGGCACTGCTGGCCGCCGTCATCGCGGCCCCTTTCCTCATCGCCTCCGCACGCCCGCAGGGCGCTGCCAGCGTGGCCGGCGCCATCGTCTTCGCCGCCACCATGGTGCTGCTGTACCTGGCCTCCACCGTCTACCACGCCCTGCCCGAAGGGCGCTTCAAGCAGGCGGCGCTGAAGCTCGACCACGGTGCCATCTACCTGTTCATCGCGGGCAGCTACACACCCTTCGCCCTGCACCGTCCCGATGGCGACTGGAACTTCGCCCTGCTGGCGCTGGTCTGGGCCGTGGCCGCGCTGGGCCTGGTGCTCAAGGCCTTCAACCGGCTGCGCACGGCGTGGCTGTCCACCGGCATGTACGTGCTCATGGGCTGGCTGGCCCTGGTGGCCGCCCTGCCCCTCATCGGCCACCTCACGCAGTGGAGCGCGCACTGGCTCATCGCCGGCGGCGTGGCCTATACCGTGGGGGTGGCATTCTTCGTGCTCGATTCACGGCTGCGCTACGCCCACGCCGTATGGCACGGCTTCGTGGCCGCAGGCACGGGCTGCCATGCCGTGGCGATCATGGGCTACGGCGGCTGAGCCGGCCAGGGCTCAGGCTGCTACCGCTTCTTCGCGCACAAAGGCCGAACCTGCGGCCGCTACCGTATGCCGATTGGCGGGCACCGGCAGCTGGAAATGGCTGCGCAGCGTTTCGCCCTCGTATTCCGTGCGCAGCAACCCGCGCGCCTGCAGCACCGGCACGGCCAGTTCCACGAAGGCCTTGAGCGAGGTATTGGGCAGTGCCTCGAAGAAATTGAAGCCATCGGCCGCGCCGCCCTCGAACCAGCGCTGGATTTCATCGGCCACCTGCTCGGCCGTGCCCACGAAGGTGCGGCGCGGTCGGGCGTGCCACAGGGCCACCTCGCGCAGGGTCAGGCCGTGCTCGCGCGCATGCTGCTTGATGCGGTCGCTGGTGCTCTGCTGGCTGTTGCGGCCCAGGTCACCGAGGTCAGGGAAGGGCTCGTCCAGCGGGTACTGCGAGAAGTCATGGTCGTTGAACGGCCGGGCCAGCGCGGCGATGGCGTTCTCGATGTGTACCAGCGCGGCCAACTCTTCGTAGCGGCGCTCGGCCTCCTCCTCGGTGCTGCCCACGATGGGGCGAAACCCCGGCAGCAGGAACACCTCGTCAGGGTTGCGCCCCTCGGCCCGCACACGGGCCTTCACGTCGCGGTAGTAGGCCTGCGCCTCCTCGAAGCTGTCGGCATGGAAGAAGATCGCATCGGCCCGCTGCGCCGCAAAGGCCTTGCCATCGGGCGAGGCACCGGCCTGGAAGATCACGGGTTGGCCCTGGCGCGAGCGCGCGATGTTCAGGGGCCCCTCCACGGCGAAGAACTCGCCCTGGTGGTCCAGGCGGTGCAGCTTGGCCGGGTCGAAGAACCGGCCGGTGGCCTTGTCGCGCACCATTGCGTCGTCCTCCCACGAGTCCCACAGGCCCTGCACCACGTCCAGGTGCTCACCGGCCAGGCGGTAGCGCACGTCGTGCGCATAGTGCTCCTCGCGCCCGTAGTTGCGCGCGCTGCCGTCGAGCCATGAAGTGACCACATTCCAGCCCGCACGGCCGCCGCTGATGTGGTCGAGCGAGGCGAACTGCCGGGCCACGGTGAAGGGCTCGCTGTAACTGGCCGTCACGGTGGCCACCAAACCGATGTGCGAGGTGGCGCCGGCCAGCGCAGAGAGAATGGTCAGCGGCTCGAAGCGGTTGAGGTAGTGGGGACTGGACCGCGGCGTGATATGCACGCTGTCGGCCACGAACAGGAAGGTGAAGCGTGCCTGCTCGGCCAGCTGCGCCTGCGCCTTGTAGAAGCCGAAGTTCACGCTGGCATCGGTGACCGCATTTTCATGCCGCCAATCACCCCAGCCAGCGCCTACGCCATGCAGCACCAGGCCGAGTTGAAGGGTACGGGGCTTTGCGGTGCTGCTGGCGGTCATGCGGGAATCCTGTGGAGGCGAATCGAAGCCCGCAGCTTAGGTCTGGACGCTCCGGGAGCCAACGAAGAAAAACGGATATGGCTATGCCCGCCCCGCAAATGTGAAGGCCCCGCGTCGCGGGGCCTTCAAGGGGGCTGAAGGCGCCCCCAGGCAGGCATCACAGCTTGGCGATGGACACCTCGGTCGATTTCACCAGCGCGACCACGTCGGAGCCCACGACCAGCGCCAGATCGTCCACCGAGCGCGTGGTGATGACGGAGGTGACGATGCCCCAGGGGGTTTCGACATCGACCTCGGAGACGACGTCGCCGCGGATGATCTCGCGCACTTTGCCCTTGAACTGGTTGCGCACGTTGATGGCTTGAATGGACATGGTGTTTCTCCTTGAAAGTCCGGGAACGGATGGATGGGTCAAAAAATCAGAGGGGGCGAAGGCGCTCACACCGCCCAGCGCAGGCCATGCGCGGGCACGCCGGGCCAGCGCGCGTCGGCGGCGCTGGGCCCGGCATCGGGCTTTTGCAGCACGCGGTCGAGGATGCGTTTTTCGATGGCGGCAAACGCGGCATCGCCATGCGAGCGCGGGCGCGGCAGGTCGATCAGCTGGTCCAGCGCAATCTGCCCGTCTTCGATCAGGATCACGCGGTCGGCCAGGGCCACCGCCTCCTGCACGTCGTGCGTGACCAGCAGCGCGGTGAAGCCGCTGGCCTGCCACAGGCCTTCGATCAGGCGGTGCATCTCGATGCGGGTCAGCGCATCGAGCGCGCCCAGGGGTTCGTCGAGCAGCAAGAGGCGCGGGTTGTGCACCAGCGCACGCGCCAGGGCCACGCGCTGGCGCTGGCCGCCCGACAGGCGTGCCGGCCACTCGCCCAGCCGGTCGCCCAGGCCCACGCGGGCCAGCACGTCGGCGGCGGCGCCACGGCGCTCGGTGGGCAGGCCCAGGGCCACGTTGTCGGCCACACGCTTCCAAGGCAAGAGGCGCGAGTCCTGGAACATGATGCGCGTGTCCTGGCTCAGGCCGTCCACGGCCTGGCCGTCGAGGCGGATGGTGCCACCCGAGACAGATTCGAGGCCCGCCACCAGGCGCAGCAGCGTGCTCTTGCCGCAGCCGCTGCGGCCCACGATGGCCACGAACTGACCGGGCTCGATCACCAGCTCGGTCTTCTTGAGCACCTCGCGGGCGCCGTAGCGCTTGTCCACGCCGCGCACTTCCAGGCGCACGCCGTTGTTGCCGCCTGCGGGCGATGAAACGTTGGTTTGTGCCATGGTGTCAGGCTCCCGGCTTGAAGAGCGCCACGTCCAGCGTGTTCACACGCCGGGGCAGCAGTTTCTCGGACAGAAAGGCATCGGCAATGCGTTGCTGCTCGGAGAGGCCGCCCGGCAACACGGCACGCACCTCGTAGCTGCGGCGGCTGTTGGCCTGCTCCACCGTGGCGGCATCCAGCCCCCACACGGGTGCCAGCAACGCGGCGGCGTCCTTGGGGTTGCGCTTGACCCAGGTGCCGGCCTTCTGCAGCTCGGCGAACAGCACGCGCAGCACGTCGGCGCGCGCCTGGGCATATGGCGTGGCGGCCAGGTAGTAGCGCTGGTAGGAGGCCACATCGCGCCCGTCGGCCAGGATGCGCACATTCGACTGGCGCTGCACGGCGGCAAGGAACGGGTCCCACACCACCCAGGCGTCGATGGCACCGCGCTCGAAGGCGGCGCGGCCGTCGGCCGGCGTGAGGTAGGCGGGGTCGATGTCCTTGAACGACAGGCCGGCCTTCTCCAGCGCGGCGATCAGTAGGTAGTGGGCACCGGCGGCCTTGGCAAAGCCGATCTTCTTGCCCTTGAGGTCGGCCACGGTCTTGAGCGGCGAATCGGCGCGCACCACGATGGCCTGGGCCGAGGGGGACGGCGCCTCCTGCGCCACGAAGGTCAGTGCGGCGCCAGCCGCCTGGGCGAACACCGGCACGGTGTCGGCCACGTCGGCGCTCACGTCGATGTTGCCCAGGTTCAGGGCTTCGAGCAGCGGCAGCCCGCTGGTGAACTCATGCCAGGTGACCTTGGTGCCCAGGGGCGCCAGCAGCTTTTCGAGCGTGCCCTGGGTCTTGAGCACCACGATCAGGGTGGACGACTTCTGGTAACCAATGCGCACGGTATCGGGCTTGGCGCCGCTTTGTGCGGACGCCAGGCCGCTGGCCGTGGCAGCCAGCAGCGCCAGCGCCGTGCGCCGGGAGAGGATGGAAGAATAGGCAAACATGCGGGTCCTTGGAATCTTGGAATGCGGTGGTAGGGGTCCTACGGATTCGCGTTCGACCGTATGACTAGGCGGGAAGCCGCAGACAGTGCTGTAGCACGGCAAGGCGAACCAACGACGTCAGACGGTTGAAGGCGAATCCGTATCAGGCGCTCTGGTAGCCGGGGTGCCAGCGCAGCCAGTAGCCTTCCAGGCCCTTGGCGAACAGGTCGGCCAGCTTGCCCAGCAGCGCGTACAGCAGGATGCCCACGAGCACGATGTCGGTCTGCAGGAACTCGCGTGCGTTCATGGTCAGGTAGCCGATGCCCGACTGCGCCGAGATGGTCTCGGCCACGATCAGGATCACCCACATCAGGCCCAGCGAGAAGCGCAGGCCCACCAGGATGCTGGACAGCGCACCCGGCAGGATGATCTGGCGGTACAGCTGCCAGCGCGACAGGCCATAGGTGCGGCCCATCTCGATCAGGCCCGGGTCCACGTTGCGGATGCCGTGGAAGGTGTTCAGGTAGATCGGGAAGAACACCGACACGCTGATCAGGAACAGCTTGGCCGACTCGTCGATGCCGAACCACAGGATCACCAGCGGGATCAGCGCCAGCGCCGGGATGTTGCGCACCATCTGGATGGTGGAATCGAGCAGGGTCTCGAACAGGCGCACCGAGCCCGTGAGCAGCCCCAGTGCCAGCCCCAGGCCGCCACCGATGGCCAGGCCCGCCAGCGCCCGGCCGGCGCTGACCTTGACGTGCGTCCATAGCTCGCCCGAGGCGGTCAGCGTCCAGGCGGCCTTGACCACTTCCAGCGGCGCCGGCAGCACCCGGGTGGAGAGCCAGCCCAGCGACGAGGCGATCTGCCACACCACGATCAGCGTGACGGGCACGGCCCAGGGCAAGAGGCGCTGCAGCACGCCCTTGGCAAAGCGCAGCCATTGCGAGGGCACCAGCGGCGCCAGGCTGGGCGCGTCGATGGAGTCGGCCACAGGCGAGACCTGCAGCTCACGGAGGGATGATGAAGTCATGCAAACTCCTGTCGTTCGGTGTCGGGTTCCAGAAATTCCAGCTGGTTGCCCGCCGGGTCTTTCACGTAAAAGCGCAGGTAGCCGGGCAGCGCCCGGTTCTCCACCAGGGGCAGTTGGGCCTGCAGCAGGCGCCCGCGCAGTGCGGGCAGGTCCTGCACCTCCAGCGCCAGGTGCGACACCGAGGGCGCGCCCTGCCAGTGGTCGGTGGGCACCAGGTCGATGCGCTGGGTGCCGGCGGCAAAATGCAGCGCGTTGCCGGCCGCTGTGTGCACCTCGGGCAGGCCGAGCAGGCGGCTGTAGAAATTGCGGATGGGTTCCTCGGCACCGGCCGGAAAGGCCAGTTGCACGTGGTTGATGGAATGGATGGCCATGGGCGATCTCCTTGGGTGCTGTGCGGCGCTCAGCTTTGCGAGGCGCGCGGTGGCAGCTCGTTGGCGACGGATTCGCCGAACGGGCCCAGCGGGTTGCCGCCGGATAGCTTCTCGCGCACTGACAGGGGCAGCAGCGGGAACACCAGCTCGGCAAAGCGGTAGGCCTCCTCCAGATGCGGGTAGCCCGAGAGCACGAAGGTGTCCAGGCCCAGGGCTGCGTATTCGGTAATGCGCGCAGCCACCGTCTCAGGGTCGCCCACCAGGGCCGTGCCGGCACCGCCGCGCACCAGGCCCACGCCGGCCCACAGGTTGGGGCTGATCTCCAGGTCGGCCCGGGCGCGCTTGGCGCCACCGGCATGCAGGCGCGCCATGCGCCGCTGCCCTTCGGAATCCATGCGCGCGAACACCGCCTGGGCCCGCACCACGGTCGCATCGTCCACGTGGCTGATAAGCTCCTCGGCCGCAGCCCATGCCTGCGCGTCGGTCTCGCGCACGATGACGTGCAGGCGGATGCCGAACTTCACCGTGCGGCCCTTTTTGGCTGCGCGCGCACGCACGTCGGCCACCTTCTTGGCCACCTCGGCCGGGGGTTCGCCCCAGGTCAGGTAGGTCTCGACCTGCTCGGCCGCCAGGTCGTGGGCCGCGTCGGACGAACCGCCGAAGTACACCGGTGGATGCGGGTTCTGCAGCGGCGGGAAAAGCAGCTTGGCGCCCTTCACCGTGAGGTGCAGGCCTTCGAAATCATAGGTCTCGCCGGTGTGGCTGCGGGCCATGATCTCGCGCCAGATGCGGATGAACTCGGCCGACTGCTCGTAGCGCGTGGCATGGTCCAGGAACACGCCATCGCCCTCCAGCTCGGTCTGGTCGCCCCCCGTCACCAGGTTGATCAAGAGGCGCCCGCCCGAGAGCCGGTCGAACGTGGCGGCCATGCGCGCAGCCAGCGCGGGCTGGTGCAGGCCGGGGCGCACAGCGACCAGGAACTTGAGCTTCTTGGTGACCGCGATCAGGCTCGATGCGATCACCCAGGGGTCTTCGCACGAGCGGCCGGTGGGAATGAGCACGCCTTCGTAGCCCAGGCTGTCGGCCGCCACGGCCACCTGCTGCAGGTAGTCGTGGCTGAGCTGGCGCGCGCCCTTGGAAGTGCCCAGGTAGCGGCTGTCGCCGTGGGTGGGAATGAACCAGAAGATCTGCATGGGAAACCTTTTTTTGGTTTGTTATGGCGTCAGTAGGAGATGGCAAAGCCGAACCGGGGCGCACGCACACCCGCACAGCGCGGCCGGGTGGGCAGGCCCCAGGAACTCGCGGTCACGCACAGCACGCGGCGCAATTGCTCGTGCAGGGGAAAGGGCATTGGGGTGTGCATAGAAGGCTCCCGGGAAGAGGGTCAGGCGCCCAGGTCCACCGGCGCGGCGTGCAGCAGGTTGAGCTTCTTGGGGATGAGCTTGAGCTCGAAGAAGGTGTCGGCAATCGACTGCTGCTCGGCGATGATGTCGCGCGTCACGGGGGCGGTGCCAAACTTGGCGCGGCTCAGGTACAGGTCGGTGATGCTGCGGTCCAGGCCCAGCACTGTGGTCAGCTCTGCGGCGGCGGCGCCCTGGTTCTTCGAGGCCCAGGTGTCGATGGCATTGACCTCTTCGATGGCGATGCGCAGCACGTCGGCGTTGCGCGTGGCGTAATCGCGCGAGGTGAAGTAGTAGGCGCGGTTGTTGACCACGCCGGTAGCATCCACCAGCAGGCGCGCGTCCAGCGTCTTTTGCGCTGCGGCCAGGAAGGGGTCCCAGATGATCCAGGCGTCCACGGCGCCCTTCTCGAAGGCGGCACGCGCGTCTGCCGGGGCCAGGAAGATCGACTGCACGTCACCGTACTTCAGGCCGTTCTTCTCCAGCAGCTTGACCAGGAAATACTGCACGTTGGAGCCCTTGTTGTAGGCCACTCGCTTGCCCTTGAGGTCGGCCACGCTGCGGATCGGCGAGTCCTTGGGCACGATCACGGCCTCCAGTGCCGGGCGTGGCACGGTGGCGCCGGCATACACCAGCGGCGCACCGGCGGCCTGGGCAAAGATCGGGGGCGCTTCGCCCACGTCGCCGAAGTCGATGGCGCCCACGTTGAGTGCCTCGAGCTGCACCGGGCCGGCGTTGAATTCGGTCCAGGTGACCTTCACGCCCAGCGGGGCCAGGCGCTTTTCGAGCGTGCCGCGGCCCTTGAGGATGGACAGCCAGCCCTTCTGGTGGCCTACGCGCAGCACGCGTGCCGGCGTCTGGCCGAACGCCGTTCCACCGGTGGCGCCCAGGGCGGCAGCGGCCAGGCTGGAAAGGACCACCTGGCGGCGGCGCGAAGAGAGGAAGGTTTGTGTCATGGCAAGGTGTCTTTCAGCAATATCTGGTGGTGCGGTGGTTCGACCGGTGGCGGCGGGCATGCGGCGGCCTGGCCTGCCCGCATCGGCGGGTGCCGGCTCGACAACAAAATGGGGAGAAAAGAGGGGGATGTGGATGCCGCCGGAGCGTTGAAAAGCTCGGGCGACACCCACTGCGTCAGACGCTACATCGCACCTGCGAGAAGTGCACCGGCGCAAAGCGCCCGGCCTGCGCCGCCGGTGGGCGCAGGGTTTCGGTGATCAGCACGTTGACCGCTTCGTCCAGGCGTGCGGCAATGTCGGCATGCAGGTCGTAGGCGCCCTCGGGCGTCAGGGCGACCTGGGAGTCGGTGGCGTAGATGCTGGGCAGGATGTGCTTGGCGCCCAGCGACTGCAGCACGGGCCTGAGCGCATAGTCCAGCGCCAGCATGTGGTGCGGGCTGCCGCCCGTGGCCAGGGGCAGCACGATCTTGCCCTTGAGCGCGGTCTGCGGCAGCAGGTCCAAAAAGACCTTGAGCACGCCGCTGTAGGCCGCCTTATAGACCGGCGTGGCCACCACCAGCACCCAGGCCTGGGCCACCTGGTCGACGGCGCCGACCACCGTGGGGTGGGCGAAATCGGCCAGCAGCAGTGCCTGGGGCGACAGGTCGCGGATGTGGATGCGGTCCACCAGCGCGCCGCGCACCGACAGGCGTTGGGCCACGGCGTCCAGCAATGCGGCTGAGCGCGAGCGTTCCGACGGGCTGCCGGCAATCAAGAGGGCTGACATGGAGAACTGTCCTTTGCGCGATGGGCGGGGTTCACTTGCGTGTGTAGATCTGGTCGAAGCTTGCGTTGTCGGCAAAGTGGTCCTTGGCCGCCTTGTCCCAGCCACCGAAGGCGCCGTCGATGGTCACCAGGTTGAGTTTGGGGAACTGCTTGGCGTACTTGGCCTTGGCCTTCTCGGAAATCGCCGGGCGGTAGAAGTTCTTGCCGGCAATGTCCTGGCCTTCCTCGCTGTACAGGAACTTGAGGTATTCCTCGGCCACCACGCGGGTGCCCTTCTTGTCCACGTTCTTGTCGACCACGGACACGGCGGGCTCGGCCAGGATGGAGAGCGAGGGGGCGATCACGTCGAACTTGGTGCCGAATTCCTTTTCCAGCAGGTAGGCCTCGTTCTCCCAGGCGATGAGCACGTCGCCCTGGTTGCGCTGGGCGAAGGTGATGGTGGAGCCGCGCGCACCGGTGTCCAGCACGGGCACGTTGCCATAGAGCTTGGCCACGAAGTCCTTGGCCTTCGCGTCGCCGCCCAGCTTGCGCTTGGCGAATTCCCAGGCGGCCAGGTAGTTCCAGCGGGCGCCGCCCGAGGTCTTGGGGTTGGGCGTGATCACGCTGACGCCAGGCTTGACGAGGTCGTCCCAGTCCTTGATGCCCTTGGGATTGCCCTGGCGCACCACGAGCACGATGGTCGAGGTGTAGGGCGAGCTGTTGTGCGGCAGGCGCTTTTGCCAGTCTTTGGGGATCCAGTTGCCGTTGGTGTGCAGGGCGTCGGTGTCGCCAGCCAGCGCCAGCGTGGCCACGTCGGCGTCCAGGCCGTCGATGATGGAGCGCGCCTGCTTGCCCGAACCGCCGTGCGATTGTTTGATCGTCACGTCCTGCCCGGTCTTGCCCTTCCAGTACTTGGCGAAGGCCTGGTTGAACTCCACGTACAGCTCGCGAGTGGGGTCGTAGGAGACGTTCAGCAGCGTCACCGACTGGGCCAACGACGGCAATGCCGTCAGGGCCAAGCCACCCGCAAGGGCGAGAGCGAAAGGAAACTTGATAAAGTCGCGGCGAAAGTTCATGGAAGAGCCTCTTCAATTAGGGATGCGAATGGGTGCTGGACACCGATGGATCGCATTCTGGGAGGCCGCCATCAAAACTGAAACAACTAAGATTTCAGTTCTTTATACCGAAACTATCTGAGCACTTCGCTCGCACAACGATTTACAAGGAAAATCCCCATGGCACGCACCGTTCAATGCATCAAGCTCGGCAAGGAAGCCGAAGGCCTGGATTTCCCTCCCTACCCGGGCGAGCTGGGCAAGCGCATCTGGGAAGGCGTGAGCAAGGAAGCCTGGGCCGGCTGGCTCAAGCACCAGACCATGCTGGTCAATGAAAACCGCCTGAACCTGGCCGACGCGCGCGCGCGCCAGTACCTGGCACGCCAGATGGAGAACCATTTCTTCGGCGGCGGTGCCGACGCAGCAGCGGGCTACGTGCCCCCAACGCCTGAATAAGCGCTCAGCGCACGCCCTGCCCATGTCCGAGCCTGTCGACTGGCTGCCGGACGGCACCCCCTACAGCCCCCGCTTCGGCGACCGTTACCACAGTGAAAACGGCGGCCTCACCCAGGCCCGCCAGGTGTTTTTGCACGGCTGCGGCCTGCCGCAGGCGTGGGCTGGGCAAGCGCAATGGCGCATCCTGGAAACCGGGTTCGGCTTCGGCTTGAACTTCCTGGTGACCTGGGCTGCGTGGCGTGCCGATCCAAAGCGCTGCACCCTGCTGCACTTCGTCTCCACCGAGGCCTGGCCCGTGGGGGCCGATGACCTGCTGCGCGCCACCACGGCCCATCCCGAACTGGCACCGCTGGCGCAGCAGTTGCACGCCCAGTGGTGGGGCCTGCTGGCGGGCGTGCACCGGCTCAGCTTCGACGCAGGGCGGGTGCTGCTCACCCTGTACGTGGGCGACACCCAGGCCATGCTGCGCCAGCAGGCGCTCACCGTGGATGCCGTCTACCTCGATGGCTTCAGCCCCCAGCGCAACCCGGAGATCTGGGACACCCACACCCTCAAGGCCGTGGCACGCTGCTGCCGGCGCGGCACGCGGCTGGCCACCTGGACCATCGCGCGCGCCGTGCGCGATGCCCTGGCCCAGTGCGGCTTCGAGGTCACGCGCATGCCCGGCGTGCCGCCCAAGCGCGACAACCTGCACGCCACCTACAACCCACACTGGGAACCGCGCACCGCGCCGCAGACCCGGCAGGCGGAGCCGGAATCCCGGCCACCGGGAGACTGCATCGTGATCGGCGGCGGCGTGGCCGGCGCGGCCTGCGCAGCCAGCCTGGCACGGCGCGGCTGGCGCGTGCGGGTGCTGGACCAGGCGGCGGCACCAGCAGCCGGCGCCTCGGGCCTGCCCGCCGGCGTGTTCGCCCCCCATGTCTCGCCCGACGACAGCCTGCTGTCGCGCCTGTCGCGCAGCGGCGTGCGTGCCACCCTCGCCCAGGCCCGTGCCGTGCTGAGCGAAGGGCAGGACTTTGGCCAGAGTGGCGTGCTGGAGCGCCATGCCGCCGACAAGGCCCGCAACAAGGCCCTGCCCGCCACCTGGGCCCAGGGCCCCGGCACCGACTGGAGCCAGCCGGCCAGCGAAGACACCCTACTACAGGCCCAGCTGCCGGCCGACACCCCCGCCAACTGGCATCCCCACGCGGGCTGGCTGCGCCCTGCGCGCCTGGTGGCCGAACTGCTGGCCCAGCCGGGCATCACCTGGCAGGGCGACTGCCGCGTGGCGCGGCTGCAGCGCGTGGACGATTCACCCGGCGCCGCATGGCAGGCGCTGGACGCCGAGGGCCGCGTGCTGGCGCAGGCCCCGGTGGTGGTGATTGCCGCAGGCGCCGACAGCCGCCCGCTGCTGGCCAGCCACTGGCCCCTGCAGGCCTTGCGTGGTCAGGTGTCCATCGGCACCTATGGGCCCGGTGAGGCGCCGCTGGCGCCCTTCCCGCTCAACGGCAACGGCAACCTGGTGCCCAACTTTCCGCTGTCGGACGGGCCGGATGCGCCCCGCGCCTGGATCATGGGCTCGACCTTCGAGCGCGGCGCCACGGCCCTGCCCCCCACGCCCGCCGAACAACGGGAGGCCCATGCCGCCAACCACGGCAAGATGCAGGGGCTGTTGCCGTCTGCGGCCGAGCGCCTGCGGGCGGACTTTGCCGCCATGGCCGGCCCGCACGCGCCGGCCGAAGGTCTGCGCACCTGGGCCGCCGTGCGCTGCACCCTGCACGACCGATTGCCGGTGGTGGGCCCGGTCGATGCCGTGGCACTGCCGGGTATGTGGACCTGCACAGCCATGGGGGCGCGCGGACTGACCCTGTCCATCCTGTGCGGTGAGCTGCTCGCGGCCCGGCTGCAGGGCGAGCCTCTGCCGCTGGATGCGAAGCTGGCCAAGGCGCTGGGTGCCGAGCGGCTGGCCGGTGTGTAACCAGCATGCAACAAGGGTCTGGACCCTCCTGACCCATCGCAAACCCGCGTCAGCACTGGCGCATAAGCTTATCCGCATAAGGGCAGGACAAAACAATCGTTTGTTTCCATAAGGAGCGCTCTTACATTCGCTGGCATGCACGATCTGGCGTTTGTCTTTGCGGGGTTTGCGGTCGGGTTCATCGTTGGCCTGACCGGTGTGGGCGGTGGCTCGCTGATGACGCCTGTGCTGATCTTTTTCTTCGGCATCAAGCCCCACCTGGCCATCGGCACCGACCTGCTGTTCGCCGCCTTCACCAAGATGGGCGGCACGGTGAGCATGGCGCGCCAGCGCCTGGTGCCCTGGCGCGTGGTGGGCCAGCTGTGTGCGGGCAGCATCCCTGCCGCCATCCTGGCGCTGTGGGCGCTCAAGGAACTGGGGCCGGCCAGCGCCCAGGCCCAGCGCATCATGACCACCACGCTGGGCTTTGCCCTGCTGCTCACAGCCGCCGCCACGCTGTACAAGGTGGTCGCCTTTTCGCGCCAGCGCCAGGCGGCCGACCATGCCCTGCGCCTGGCCAACGCCGATCAGGCCACCCGCCCGCGCCACTGGAGCCTGCCGGTGCTGCTGGGCGCAGTGATCGGCACGCTGGTCACCTTCACCTCGGTGGGTGCGGGCGCCATCGGCGTCACCGTGCTGCTGCTGGTCTACCCGCTGCTGCCGCTGCCGCGCATCATCGGCGCCGACATCGCCTACGCCGTGCCATTGACCCTGGTGGCAGGATTGGGCCATGCCTCACTGGGCTCCGTGGACTGGAGTTTGCTTGCACAATTGCTGGCTGGCTCGCTGCCGGGCATCTGGCTGGGCTCACGCCTGGTCACCCGCACGCCCGAGCGCCTGATCCGCTCCGCCCTGTCCGTCCTGCTGGCCTGGGCAGGCGCCAAACTGATTCTGATTTAAGCCCACGACGATGTACCAATACACAGAATTCGACACCCAGTTCGTCCACCAGCGCGCGCGCCAGTTCCGCGACCAGCTCGAGCGCTGGCAGGCGGGCAAGCTGCCGGAAGACGATTTCCGCCCGCTGCGCCTGCAGAACGGCTGGTACGTGCAGCGCTACGCGCCCATGCTGCGCGTGGCCGTACCCTACGGCGAGATCGCCAGCCGCCAGCTGCGCGTGCTGGCCACCATCGCGCGGGACTACGACGAACCTGAAGCGGCAGTCTTCAAGGCCGCCATGGACGGCCAGGGCCTGCTGGGCACGACCTTTTTGCCCAAGAACTGCGCCCACTTCACCACGCGCACCAACGTGCAGTTCAACTGGATCCCGCTGTCCAAGGCGGCCGACGTGATGGACCTCTTGGCCAGCGTGGACATGCATGGCATCCAGACCAGCGGCAACTGCATCCGCAACACCACCACCGACGCACTGGCCGGTGTGGCCGTGGACGAGCTGATCGACCCCCGCCCCTACGCCGAAATCCTGCGCCAGTGGACCACGCTGCACCCCGAGTTCGCCTTTTTGCCGCGCAAGTTCAAGATCGCCATCAGCGGTGCAGCAGACGACCGCGCCGCCACCGGCTGGCACGACGTGGGCCTGCACATGGCCCGCAATGAAGCCGGCGAGATCGGCTTCAAGGTCTTCGTGGGTGGCGGTATGGGCCGCACCCCGGTGATCGGCACCGTGATCCGCGAGTTCCTGCCATGGAACCAGATCATGAACTACATCGAGGCCATCGTGCGCGTGTACAACGAGCACGGCCGGCGCGACAACAAGTACAAGGCGCGCATCAAGATCCTGGTCAAGTCCGAAGGCCAGAAGTACATCGACGATGTGGAAGAAGAGTACCGCCAGATCATGGAGATCGACGGCGGCCCGCACACCGTGCCCCAGGCCGAGTTCGACCGCGTGGCTGCCTGCTTCGTGCCGCCCGTGCTGGCCGACATCCCCGATGCCGACCCCGCCGCCCTGGCCGCATCGCTGCAAGCGCAGGCCGCCGAGCACGTGGCCTTTGGCCGCTGGCTGCAGCGCAACGTGCACGCACACAAGAATGCACAGCTGCGCACCGTGACGCTGTCCTTCAAGCGCCCTGGCCAGTCGCCGGGCGACGCCACCAGCGAGCAACTGATCGCCGTGGCCGACCTGGTGGACCAATACTCCGCAGGCGAAGCCCGAGTGACGCACGACCAGAACGTGCTGCTGCCTTGGGTGCACGCCAGCCGCCTGTTCGACCTGTGGCAGGAAGCCAAGGCTTTGGGCCTGGCCAGCGCCAACGTGCAGCTGCTCACCGACATGATCGCCTGCCCCGGCGGCGACTTCTGCTCGCTGGCCAATGCGCGCTCGCTGCCCATCGCTGAAGCCATCACGCAGCGCTACCAGGACCTCGACGAACTCGACGACATCGGCGAGATCGATCTGCACATCAGCGGCTGCATCAACAGCTGCGGCCACCACCACAGCGGCCACATCGGCATCCTAGGCGTCGACAAGGACGGCAAGGAGTGGTACCAGGTCACGCTGGGCGGCTCGGACGGCTCCGACCTGTCGGGCGCGGCCGTGGCCGGCAAGGTGATCGGCCCCTCGTTCTCGGCGGCCGAAGTGCCCGACGTGATCGAGGCCGTGCTCGGCACCTACCGCGACCTGCGCGAAAGCGGCGAGACCTTCCAGAGCACCGTGCGCCGCGCCGGCCTGGACCCGTTCAAGGAAGCCGCCAAGACGGCCCGCCACAAGGAAGAGGCCGTGGCTGCCGCCTGAGCCCCGCCCCAGAACAGAGATAGACACCCCATGAAGATACTTGCATCCCAAGACCACCAGGCCCCTGCCGAAGGCGACACGCGCAGCGTGGCGCTGGCCAACGATGCCGATGCCCTGGCGCTGGCACTGGACGGCGTGGAGCGCGTGGACCTGCACTTCCCCAGCTTCACCGA
The DNA here is from genome assembly GCF_964253575.1 of Acidovorax sp. LjRoot118. Taxonomy (NCBI): domain Bacteria; kingdom Pseudomonadati; phylum Pseudomonadota; class Betaproteobacteria; order Burkholderiales; family Comamonadaceae; genus Acidovorax; species Acidovorax sp. LjRoot118. The sequence goes on along the minus strand of NZ_CAXURB020000001.1, from coordinate 1,947,853 downwards.
CGGCCGGGCCTTCAGCCAGGCCTTTCTGCTGCGCCGCCGCCGCGGTTTCAAGGGCGACATCCGCGCCACGGGCGACGTGCTGATCGACCAGCTGGTGCAGATGCAGCGCACGGGCTTTTCGTCGGCCGTGCTGCGCGAGGGCGTGGACGCAGCGGACGCGCAGCGCCAGTTCGAGATGTTCCCTGGCTTCTACCAGGGCGACGCGGTCAACCACCAGCCGATCTTTGCCGACAAGGCCGCCACCGCCTAACACCATGAGCCAATTCGATCTCGCTACCGTCAATGCCGAACTCGGCCGCAATGCCGAAGGCCTCGTTGCCTGGGCATTGGGCCTGGGCCAGCGCCCCATCGTCACCACCAACTTTCGCCCCTTCGAGGCCGTGATCCTGCACATGGTCAGCCGCGTGCAGCCCGATGTGCCGGTGGTCTGGATGGACAACGGCTACAACACCGAAGCCACCTACCGCTTTGCCGATGAAGTGACGAAACAGCTCGGCCTGAAGCTGCAGATCTACCTGCCGCGCCGCTCGCGTGCGCACCGCGAAGCCGTGGAGGGCGCCACGCCCGGGCTGGACGACCCGCGCCACGCGGCCTTCACCGAAGAAGTGAAGCTCGAACCCTTTACCCGCGCCCTGCGCGAGACGGCCCCCAAGGTCTGGTTCACCGCGTTGCGCGCCACCGACACCGCCGTGCGCGCCCAGATGGACCCGGTGAGCATCAACCCCGACGGGCTGATCAAGGTCGCGCCGCTGCTGCACTGGTCGTCCAAGGAGCTGTACGAGTACTGCCAGAAGCACGGCCTGCCGAACAACTTCGACTACGTGGACCCCACCAAGGGCGAAGAGAACCGCGAATGCGGCCTCCATATAGCCCACTGACCCCACCGCTGACCCGACCATGAACGCCCGCACCGATGCCGCGCTGCTGCAGAACAAGAACATGAGCCACCACCTGAACAACTCGCACCTCGACGCCCTGGAAGAGGAAACCATCTTCATCCTGCGCGAGGTGGCTGCCGCCTTCGAGCGCCCCACCCTGCTGTTCTCGGGCGGCAAGGATTCGCTGGTGATGCTCAAGTGCGCAGAAAAGGCTTTCGGCGCGGGCCGCATCCCCTACCCGCTGCTCATGATCGACACGGGCCACAACTTCAAAGAGGTCACGGACTTTCGTGATTCGCGCGCCAAGGAACTGGGCGCCGAACTCATCGTGCGCAGCGTCGAGGACTCGATGGCGCGCGGCACCGTGCGCCTGGCCCATCCCGGCGAGAGCCGCAACGTGCACCAGTCGGTCACGCTGCTCGAAGCCATTGAGGAATTCCGCTTCGACGCACTGATCGGCGGCGCCCGCCGCGACGAAGAGAAGGCCCGCGCCAAGGAGCGCATCTTCTCGCACCGCGACAGCTTCGGCCAATGGCAGCCCAAGGCCCAGCGCCCCGAGCTGTGGACGTTGTTCAACACCCGCCTGCAGCCCGGCGAGCACTTTCGCGTGTTCCCCATCAGCAACTGGACCGAGCTGGACGTGTGGCAGTACATCGACCGCGAGCAGATTGGCCTGCCCAGCATTTACTACACGCACAAGCGCGAGGTGGTGGACCGCCGGGGCCTGCTGATGCCCGTGACCGAGCTGACGCCACCGCGCGAAGGCGAGACGGTGCAGACACGCGACGTGCGTTTTCGCACGGTGGGCGACATCACCTGCACCGCGCCGGTGGAGAGCACGGCCGCCACCCCGGCAGAGATCGTGATCGAGACCCTGGCCGCCGACGTGAGCGAGCGCGGCGCGACCCGCATGGACGACAAGACGAGCGATGCCTCGATGGAAAAGCGCAAGAAGGACGGGTATTTCTGATGACCACCGCACACCAAGCCACCGCCCCTGCCGCAGCCAACGCTGGCAGCAACCATGCCTCGGCCCTCAAGTTCATCACCTGCGGCAGCGTCGACGACGGCAAGAGCACGCTGATCGGCCGCCTGCTGGTGGACAGCCGCGCCGTGCTGCAAGACCATCTGGCCGGCGTGCAGCGCGGCGGCGAGACGGACCTGGCCCTGCTGACCGACGGCCTCTCGGCCGAGCGCGAGCAAGGCATCACCATCGACGTGGCCTACCGCTACTTCGCCACCGAAACGCGCAAGTTCATCATCGGCGATGCGCCCGGCCATGAGCAGTACACGCGCAACATGGTCACCGCCGCCAGCAGCGCCGACGCCGCCGTGGTGCTGGTCGATGCGACCAAGCTCGACTGGCAGAACGCAGCCCTGGCACTGCTGCCGCAGACGCGCCGCCACTCGCTGCTGGCCCATCTGCTGCGCGTGCACTCGCTGGTGTTCGCCGTGAACAAGCTCGATGCCGTGGCCAACCCCGAACTGGCCTTCGCGCACATCAGCGCCGCCCTGGCACAGTTCGCCGAAGCTGCCGGTATTGCCGTGCGCGCCACGGTGCCGGTCTCGGCCCTGAAGGGCTGGAACGTGGTGGACGCCCACGCCGGCTGGTGCGGCTACAACGGCCCCACGCTGCTCGAAGTGCTCGAACAATTGCCCAACACCCCGGCCGACACGGGCCTGCCGCTGGCCTTCCCGGTGCAGTGGGTAGAGAAGTTCTCGTCCTCCGCCGACACATCGCAAGGCCGCCGCGTGTTCTGGGGCCGGGTGGCCGCAGGCGCCGTGGCGCCCGGCACGGCCGTGCAGATCTTCCCGAGCGGTCAGAGCGCCACCGTGGCCCAGGTGCTCGACCATGCGCGCCGCCCCGTGGGCGTGGATGCGGGCCAGAGCGCCGGCATCATCCTCGACCGCGAGGTGGACGTGTCGCGCGGCGACTGGATCCTGGCCGCCCCCACGCCCGCTGCGGCGGCTGCCGAGGACGATTTCGACACCCCTGCCGCCGTGCCCGCCTGGCCCGCCAGCCGCGAGCTGCTGACCACCGTGGCCTGGATGGACGACGAGCCGTTGGTGGCCGGCCGCGTTTACTGGGCGCTGCACGGGCACCGCTGGGTCAAGGCCAAGGTCAAGCGCGTGGTGCACCGCCTGGACATCAACACCCTGGCAGAGGACGACGCCACGCAGCTTGACCCCAACGCCATCGGCCACGTTGAACTGCTGCTGCAGGAGCCCCTGCCCGCCGCCCCGTTCGGCCAGGCGCGCGTGCTCGGCTCGCTGATCCTGGTGGACACGGCGAGCCACAAAACGGCCGGCGCCGTCCTGGTCAACTGATCCGCATTCGCAATGGGCACCTCTTTGTGTGCCCCAAACCCCTGAGTCACCCCCTCAGACCCAGGGGCCCCGCAACCCAAGGCCGGTGAAAGCTCCTAAAATAGAGGGTTTTCACTGACCCACACAACTCTCGTCATGACCCACGTCGTCTCCGAAAACTGCATCAAGTGCAAGTTCACCGATTGTGTGGACGTCTGCCCCGTGGACTGCTTCCGCGAAGGCCCGAACATGCTCGTCATCGATCCCGATGAGTGCATCGACTGCGCCGTGTGCATCCCCGAGTGCCCGGCCAACGCCATCTTTGCCGAAGAAGACCTGCCGGCCGACCAGATCGCCTTCATCAAGCTCAACGCCGACCTGGCCTTTGCCGACGGCTGGAAGAGCATCACCAAGCGCAAGCCCGCCCTGCCTGACGCCGACGAGTGGAACGGCAAGCCCGGCAAGGTCAACGACCTGATCCGCTGAGCGGTATCGCTGCATTCGCCGGTGTCCACGCTCGCGCAATCGTCCCCTCCCATCGCCACGGATGCCGTGGTCATCGGTGCAGGCCCGGTGGGCCTGTTCCAGGTCTTCCAGCTCGGCCTGCAGGGCATCACTGCCCATGTGATCGACGCCCTGCCCCATGCCGGCGGCCAGTGCGTGGAGCTGTATGGCGACAAACCCATCTACGACATACCGGGCGTGCCCGTGTGCAGCGGGCGCGAGCTGGCGGCCTTGCTGCTGCAGCAGATCGCCCCGTTCCAGCCGCACTGGCACCTGGGTGCGCTGGTCGCGTCCGTGTCACTGCAGGACGATGGCCGCATCCTCATCGAAACCAGCCAGGGCAAGGCCCTGTTGGCGCGCAGCGTGTTCATCGCTGCCGGCGTGGGCGCCTTCGTGCCGCGCACGCTCAAGGTCGAGGGCATAGAGCCTTTTGTCGGCGCGCAGGTGCACTACCAGCACCTGCCCGCAGGCACCGTGGTGGCGGGCCAGCGCGTGGTGGTGCATGGTGGTGATGACGCCGCCGTGGCCCATGCCATCACCCTTGCAACCCTGCCCCAAGCCGAAGCCCCTGCCATCGTCCGCCTGCTGTACCGGCGCGATGCCTTCCAGGCGCCACCCGAGCAGTTGCAGCAATTGCAGGCCCTGCGCGATGCGGGGCGTATCGAGGTCATCGTCGGCCAGATCACCGGCGTGGTGGCTGCGGGCGGGCGCCTGACCGCCCTGCAGGTGGTGGACACGGAGGGCCGCAAGGCCAACGAACCGCTCGACTGCCTGATCGCCGCGCTGGGTATCTCCCCGCGCCTGGGGCCGATTGCCGACTGGGGCATCGCCATCGAACGCAAGCAGCTGGTGGTGGACACCGCCAGCTTTCGCACCAGCGTGCCCGGTATCTACGCCGTGGGCGACATCAATACCTACCCGGGCAAGCGCAAGCTCATCCTGTGCGGTTTTCACGAGGCCACGCTGGCCGCCTTTGCCGCGGCCGAGGCCCTGAGCGGCGACAAGGTGGCCTTGCAGTACACGACCACCAGCCCGAGGCTCCACGCGCTACTGGGCGTTGCCGCACCGCAAGCAGCCTCCTGAATCCGCCAGGGCTGTGCTACCTTCGGCCCTTCACCACTGCCACAAGATTTCCGCATGATCCGATGCCTGCTGGTGGACGACGATCCCGCCATCCGCACCCTGCTGCTCGACTACCTGGGAACCTTCGGCTTCACCACCGAGGCCGTGGGCGATGGCCGGGGCATGCGCGCTGCGCTGGCGCGCCAGGGTTTTGACGTGGTGCTGCTCGACCTGATGCTGCCCGACGAGGACGGCCTGACCCTGTGCCAGTGGGTACGCCGCGACCATGGCCAGTTGCCCGTGATCGTGCTCACCGCGCAGGGCGACCCGATGTCGCGCGTGCTGGGACTCGAACTCGGGGCCGATGACTACCTGTCCAAGCCCTTCGAGCCGCGCGAGTTGGTGGCACGCATCAAGGCCGTGCTGCGCCGCGGCACCGCCGCCCCGCCACAGGCCGACGCACCCCAGGTGCGCTTCGAGGGCTGGACCTTCGACCGCCTGCGGCGCGAACTGGTCTCGCCCGACGGCACCATGGTGGCCCTGTCGAGCGCCGAGTTCCGCCTGCTGGAGGCCTTCACCGCCCATGCCGGCAAGGTGCTCAGCCGCGACCGGCTGCTCGACCTCTCGCGCGCCCCCGGCGTGGTGGTGAGCGACCGCAGCATCGACCTGGCCGTATCGCGCCTGCGCGGCAAGCTCGGTGAAGGCCAGCGCGATCGCCCCCTGATACGCACCCTGCGCGGCGAGGGCTACCTGTTCGACGTGGAGGTGCAGCGGTGAAACCCGCAGCGCCGGGTGGGCGCTGGAATTGGCGTCGCCTGGACACCCTGTTCCTGCGCCTGTTCATCCTCATGTGGGTGGCGCTGGCCGGCAGCCACCTGGTGGCCTACCTGGTGGTCACCAACCTGCGCCACCAGCAGGACCTGGGCACTGCGCTCTCGCGCCTGCCGCCGCTGGCCTCGCTACCGCCTGGCAACCCCCTCACCGGCTCCGGCATGCCCGGTGGCCCGCCGCCGCCGCGGTCAGGACCGAATGCAGGCCCCGGCGGCAGCCCCTGGCCCGGCCCGCCGCCCATGGTTGGGGGCGAGCGCATGGCTGCGCCGTCCTTCCAGCCCCCCGGGGGCAGCGCGGGCAGCGGCGATGGCCGCCCGCCCAACCCGTTCACCGCCCCGGGTCCGCAGCGCATGGGCGGCTCCATGCCCGGCAACGCGCTGTGGCTGGACTACGGCATCCGCTTCGTGCTAATCGGCCTGGCGGCCTTCCTGGGAGCGCGCTGGCTGTCTCGCCCCATGCTGCGCCTGTCCCATGCCGCCAGCGCCCTGTCGCAAGGCATCGACAAGGGCGGCAGGCCGCCCGTGCTCGATGAAACGCTGGGCACCGTGGAGGTGCGCAACGCCGCACAGGTGTTCAACCAGATGTCGCAGCGGCTCAAGGAGCAGTTCGACGCGCGCGGCCTGCACATGGCCGCCGTGTCGCACGACCTGCGCACGCCCTTGACCCGGCTGCGCATGCGCGTGGCCCAGTGGCCCGAAGGCCCGGCGCAGCAGGCCGCCATCAGCGACATCCGCGAGATGGACGAAATGATCGGCGACACCCTGGCCGTGCTGCGCGAGCAGCACGAGGGCAGCCAGGCCCGCTCCATTGACCTGGTGGCCCTGCTGCAGGCGCTGGTGGACGACCTGGCCGACCAGGGCCAGCCCGTGCAACTGCAGGCCCCGGTCGGCAGCGCACCCGTGCGCGTGCGCGCCCGCACCGCTGCACTGCGCCGCGTGATCGGCAACCTGGTGGGCAATGCCGTGCGCCATGGTGGCGGCGCCACGCTCAGCGTGCACGCCCTGCCCGAAGGCGCGGTGCTGCACATCGACGACTCGGGCCCGGGCATCCCCGAGGCCCAGCTGGAGCAGGCGCTGGAGCCCTGGGTGCGGCTGTCGCAGGACCCGCTGCCGGCCCATGCCATGGCGGGCGAACTCCCGGCGCACACCGCCGGCTACGGCCTGGGCCTGGCCATCGCGCGCGACCTGGCGGAGCGCGATGGCTGCCGGCTGAGTCTGCACAACCGGCCCGAGGGTGGGCTGCGCGCGCAATTGGTGATACCGCTGGCAGGCTGACTGCTTGCTGCTTGCTGCAGCGAGAGGCCCTCAGTTCGTCCTCTTGTGCCGAGGCCAGAGTGCGGGATGTGAGCACCGTGCTGCCACTTTTTTTTAGCGGTGTGCCTTGGTGGAGGGCGGGAGCCGGGATGTGCGCCCGGCGGCGCAGTAACTTTCTCTTGGCCGCCAAGAGAAAGTCACCAAAGAGAAGGCGGCCCCCAGTCTGCGTCCCCCATCGCCCTGTCGGGCGATGGGGGCAGCCTGCGATGCTCGGATCTGGGGTGGTGCCGATGAACTCGCTGCGTTCCCCCTGCGGGTGAACTCCGCTCAAACAGCATCGGCAAGCCAGATCACGAAGCGTGTGTGTCCTTCGGCACACACGCCCACCCCAGCTCCTGCGCTTCTCGGCGCAGCCAGAAGGGGTGGGAGCGGGGTCACGAACGGCTGCTGCTTCGCAGCTGCGCCTGGGGTCGGGGACGCGCGCGGTGCGCGCTGCCGACGGGCGGTGCAACCGCCCTGGCGAGCCGAGCGCAGCGAAGGACCACGGGGCCGAGCGAAGCAAAGGTCCGCGTGGAGCCCGCTCCCACCCCCTTCTGACCGTGCCGAGAAGCGCAGGGCCTGGGGTGAGCGCGTGCCGAAGGACACGCGCATCGTCATCTGGCTCGCCGAAGCTGTTTGACCGGAGCTGCCTCGCAGAGGCAGCGCAGGGAGTTCTTCGGCGTCACCCCAGGACCGAGCATCGCAGGCTGCCCCACTCGCCCACCGGGCGAGTGGGGACACGGGCAGCGGGGTCGTCTTTTCTTGGCCTACCTTCTTTTGACGAAGCAAAAGAAGGTAGGTGCGCCGCCGGGCGCACACCCCGGCCTCCGCCCTCAAAACAACACCAGAAGCAACCACCGCCCCAGCCATTCCAACAGCGATCCAATAGCCCTTCATTTCAACCACGACACAAACTGCATAAACAGGGGATACAGGCTGGCGACACACTGTGCACACGGTCACCCAGACAGCCAAAGGCAGCGCAGTCCGGGTGAGTGGTTTTCTTCATCAACAGAACCTGCAAGCCCATGAACACCAACACCCTGCACCACGACGACGACACCGCCCACCACCACGGGCTCCAGCACGACCTCAAGACCCTGACCCGCCAGGCCGCCACGCGCCGCAATGCCTTGCGCTGGCTGGCCGTGGGCAGCATGGCGCCCATGTCTCTGCTCTCGGGCAACAGCATGGCCGACACGGCCAGCGACGCATCCACAGTGCTCAACTGGGCCCAGGCCAGCTACCCGCAGTGGTTCCCGGCCAGCTCGGCCGTGGCGCAGAGCAATGCCAATTTCATCTTCCGCTTCTACCCCACCACCGACAACTACCTGGGCGTGAGCCTGCAGGATTCGAACCTGTACGCCTACGGCCGCGAGACCGGCTACGCCTTCCTGAACCTCGGCCCCCTGTCGCACTGGGTGAGCATGGCCGCAGGCGGTGCCACCAGCCAGACCTGCAGCATCATCCCGCAGGAGACGGCCGGCCCCTACCCTGGCGACGGCACCAACAGCAACCAGTCGGGCGTGGCCAATGCACTAACACTCTCGGGCATCGTGCGCAGCGACATCCGCCCCAGCATCGGCGGCGCTACCGGCATCGCAGCGGGCATCCCCCTGCGCATCGAACTGGAACTGGTCAACGCCGCATCGAGCTGCGCCAGCCTGTCGGGCTACGCCATCTACCTGTGGCACTGCACGCGCGACGGCCTGTACTCGATGTACTCGAACGGTGTCACCAGCGAGAACTACCTGCGTGGCGTGCAGGAGACCAGCGCCTCGGGCGTGGCCACCTTCCAGTCCATCTTTCCGGGCTGCTATTCGGGCCGCATGCCGCACATCCACTTCGAGGTGTACCGCAACCTCGCCAGCGCCACGCGCGGCTCCAATTCCATCCGCACCTCGCAGCTGGCCTTCCCCGCCGCCGTGTGCCAGCAGGTCTACACCGCCGATGGCTACAGCGCCAGCGTGCGCAACCTCTCGCAGATCACGTTTGCCACCGACAACGTGTTCAGCGACGGCGTCTCGCTGCAGACCGCCACCGTGACGGGTGACAACGCCAGCGGCTACGTGGCCAAACTGCGCGTCGGCGTGAGCGGCTGAGGCTGCGCAGCCGCCATTTCTTTCTCTCTTCCCTCCCTTGGGTGCTGCCGGCCTGCCGGCGCACCTTTTTTTCATGCCCGGCGGGAACGCCCCACAACCGACTGCGCACTACAGCCAGGCCACCCATCGGCCTACAGCCGCCCCGCCCATGTGCGCCCAGACTGTGCGCACGACACCGGGAGACTTCCATGAGCGCGATTCCACCCAAGGACACCTACCAACTGGTCTTCGACTGCCTCACCGAGCAGGACTCGACGACGGCAGAGCGCACGGCGCGTCTGCTCGCCCAGGTCATCGACCACCTGGAGCAGCGCCGGGAGCTAGACCGCCAGGAAATCGAGGACATGGTCCGCAAGCTCGGCTGACCTGCCACGCTTCGTGCGGGCGGGTATCCATGCGCAGCCAATGCCTTTGGCGCAGCAGGGCCAAAGACCGGTTCAGTAGCATGTCCGCTCACCTGTACAAGGACCTGGATCTACCCATGAATGCTTCGCTTCGCACCACCTCGGCCGTCATCGCCCTGGCCATCGCCGCCCTGACCGTTCCCACGCTCGCGCAGGCCAAGCGCATGGGAGGCGGCAGCAAGCCCGCTGCGGCCCGTCCAGCACCTGCAGCAACCCCGGCTGCCACCGCCGCGCCCAAGGCGCCGGCAACTCCCGCCACCCCAGCAGCTGCCGCACCGGCTGCAGCAGCCCCTGCCGCTGCAGCACCTGCTGCGGCAGCGGCACCCACAGCGCGCCCCGGCATCGGATCCACCCTGGGCGCTGCCGCCGTAGGCGGCGTGGCCGGCGCCATGATCGGCAATGCCATGGCCAGCCCCAGCGCAGACAAGGATGCCAAGGCCAAGGAAGCCAAGGTGAAAGAAGCCGAAGCCGCCGAAAAGGAAGCCAAGGAACTGCAGCGCAAGGCCGATGAAGCCAAGGCCAAGGCCGAGGCAGCTCGCACGGCCGCCAAGTAACCGTAAGCAGCGCGGGCTGCGGCGGGCCAGCCCGGCCCGCTACCGCGCTACTCCAGCGCCCTCAGTGCGCCCAGTGCAAAGACGGAGTTGGGAACCCCTTCCCGGGGCAGCTGTGGCCGGGGCTTCATGCGCTTGGCAGGGCTGCTCTTTTCTGCGGCCACCGGCATGCGCTCGATGGGTGCCTGCTGGCTCACCAGCTCGGCCACGGACACCGATGCCAAGTACTCCATCACCGAATGGTTGAAAGCAGCCCAGAGGTCCGCCGTCATGGCCCCTTGCGAGGAACTCATGGCATCGACCGGTCGGCTGGAACCACCCGGTTTGCCGACCTCTGAAGCCAGCACGATGTCGGCCACCGAAATGTCGCGCGCGCCGCGGGCCAGCGTGTAGCCGCCGCCCGGGCCCCGGGTGCTGATCACCAGTCCCGCCTGGCGCAGACCGCTGAACAGGACCTCCAGGTAGGACACCGAAATCTCGTACCGCTCGCTCAGGGCAGACAGTGCCACCGGGCTGCCCACAGAGCGGGACGCCAGGTCCACGATGGCGACAACGGCAAACTTGCTACGGGTGGTCAGGCGCATGGCTTGCTCCGGAAATGGGGGGAGCTGTGGTGGGCATGCACCCCGGTGTTCTTGTTCATGGTGGTCAGGTGGGCAATGGCACCAGGGCCCGCAAACCCGCAAGGGTTGGACAGCCGCTTGGGCAGAAGAAAAGCAGGCACGGTGGCGATTTCCATGGTGAATGTCTGGGGCCGGTCGCCGGCGCCACGGGGTGGCGGCGCAGGGAATACCGGTGGGCGCTTCGGTGCAGAGGGGGATGCGGCAACAGCCAGGTGCGCGTGGCGCAAGGCTGCCGGGAGGCAGCCTCCCAGGAGAAACACCGCTTCAGCAGCGAAGGGGGAGCCGGCCGTGGGCCGGACGCTCAGGCGAGGATGCCCAGAGCTTTTGGCGGTTTGTGCGGTGGCGCAATGGCCGCAGAAGACGTTCGCACGGGGGTCAGCGCAATCAGGCCCCTGTCAGCAACCGTGCCGGTATCGGGCAGGGGCTGGGGCTGCAGCAGATCAGGAAAGTCCTGCCGGTCATCGAGCAGGGCATGGTCGTCCGCATCGGAATTGGCACCGGGCGCCTCCTGCACTGGTGCAGACTGGCTCAGCGCCGCCACGTCCTGCGGATCGAACGACGTATAGGGCTTGCTGGAACCGACGACGGAAATCCCCACGCACAGCAAAAAGTGCAGGAGAAAGACGGCGACAAGGCTCCGGAACATGGTGGCCAATTATAGGCAGCATGGCGGGCCTCCCAGGCCCGCCATGGATTCACATCGCCATCGGCAATGACCTCGATCAAGGAAGGACTTCAAACACCAGGTATTGGTTGCGGTCGGTCTGTGAGTCTGCCGTGGGAAAGTTGTCGTCCGCCACCACCACCAGCGAATCGCGCCCGTTGGCCAGCTTGGGGCCGAAGGTGATGCCTTCCAGATTGGCGATGCCGCCCAGCGGGCCCTTGAGCGTTTCGAAGTCGAGCACCAGGCGCTTGGTAACGGGCGTGTAGGCGGCACCGGCCAGTGCGGGCGTGGTCAGCACGTTCGAGGCGTTGGCGGTGTTGATTTCATACAGGCGGATCTGGTTGCCCACCACGCCCACGGAGAAGCTGCGCTCCAGCACCAGGAAGCGCGTGCCGCTCAGGGCCAGGATTTCCGTGGCACCGCTGACCGTGAACTGGTCCGCCGGCACGGGCACGGCCTGCACCTTGTCGACGGGATAGGCGTACTGCGCCACGGCCGCACCGGTGGCACGGTTGAACATCGTAATGCGCGACACGCTGCCGGCCGTGGTGGTCGATGCCGGGCCATCCTGCAGCAGCGCACCTTCCATCAGCACGGCAGCCCGGCTGTTGTCGGGCGTGAAGGCAATGCCTTCGAAGGCGAGGTTTCCGCGCGGACCGGTGTTGTCGGCCGACATGCGGAACATCGCAGGGATCTGGTACTCGCGCACATGGGTGCCGTCGGGCCGGATTTCGCGGATGAACGGGTCGATGATGCGCGCGGCGCTCGTGCCCGAGGCCAGCGTGCGGTCGCCCTCGCTGACCCAGACATAGTTGCCCGTGGCGCGATCGACGCGCACCGATTCAGGGTCGGCCACGAGCGGATCGGGCACCTTGGGGTACACCGCGCCATTGGGCTGCTTCATGCTGAAGGTGGAGAGGAACTGCACGCCGCTGAAGCTGCTGGCGTCGTAGTTCAGGCGCACGGTGTACATGCGCGGCGCATTCGCCGAATCGGTCGTCGTGCGGTCGTCCGACAGCAGGATGAACTGGTTGCTCTTGTCGTCATAGTCGATGCCGGAGATACCGCCGACGACGGTGCCCTGGTACTCCATGCGACGCGGCAGGATCTGCTGGCCGATGAGGCGCAGGGAGCCGACGCTGCGCTCGCCGTTGTTGTTGTCATCGCTGCCGCCACAGGCGGCGAGCAGTGCGGTGGCGGCGCATACCGCGCCCAGCGTCCAGATGCTGCGAAGAACTGTCATTGTGGTTTTCTCCCCGTGAGTAAAGCCGGGGAGTCTAGGGAGGGCGTGTGACAGAACGGAGACCTCTCGATGGCAGCCGGAGCACCACCACGCCGGCACGGCAGGAAAGCGATGCTAAATTTGCGGCAATCAAAGGATCCATGTGCCACTCTTGAAACTCTCGTGTGCCAGTTGCTCAGCTCCACTTGAGATCAGCGAGGATCTGGAGCGTTTCGCCTGCGGCTACTGCGGAACCCAACAGATCGTCAAACGCGCCGGTGGAGCCGTCTGGCTGAAAAAAATCGAGACCGCCGTCCGGGACGTGCAAAAAGGCACGGACCGCACGGCTGCGGAGCTGGCCCTGGTGCGGCTGGAACGCGAACTGGAAGAAGCCCAGGAAGCCAGGGCAACGCTGGTGCGTGAAGCGGATTCAAAGCGCGCCATGGCCAATGCCGGTCGGCTATTGCACGGCCTTGTTCCCTTCGTGGCCGTGTTCCTGATCGGCCCGTTCATCATCATCCTGCTTAACGAAACGTTCAGCGTATTGTCCGTGCTGGTCTGGCTTGCCGCTTGTGTTGGCGTCCCGGTGCTCGCTTTCCGGTCGATCAAGCTCCCTCCCATTGATATCCAGCCTTCACTGGCAGAAATCGACGCTCGAATCGCGCAAATCCATGAGCGCATGGAGATGAACCGGGCGATTCTGGATGCACCGCCGGCATGACGGCAAGCCGGACCATTGCCACGCACGGGGTGTGCCATCCAGCAGAGGGCGGCCGGTTGGCTTCAGAGCGGACAAGCCCGAGGTCGTTGGATGCATCCCGGGCATGTAAACCCGGAGCATGACCATAACCATGGGTCGGTATGATGCAGGACGACCTGCCTGCCTACCTGCACCCAATTGGGTGCTGGCATGAGCACCCGATATTCACCACAATAGCATGCCATGCCTCGATGCCATTCAAGGCCATCAAATAGTCAATATCACCCTCTATTGTCATATATATGCGCAAGACATTATTTATATTTATCGCAGCCATCTCATTATCAAGCACTGTAAGCGCGCACATATACAAGTGCAAGGATAAGAATGGAGTATGGAAAGAAGAGGCATGCCACGACTACGAGCAAAGAAGACAGCAAGAAGGGCGAAAAATTCTTGATGAGGCAGCCAGAAAAAACTGGACCCCTCAGATTGGCATGACTGCGACCGAGATAGAAAAAACCTTAAGAAGCTCTACTTGTCTCGAAATGAGGGTGAGACACTGGTGTCCACCCTGGAAGGTTAATACAACCAAAACAGCCCTCGGCACCAGAGAACAGTGGGTTTGGTCTGATGGCAATGGAATGCCAGTTTGGTTTATGTATTTTAATAATGGAGTACTTGTGTCGATCCAAGAATAGGCCCCACCCATTGGCCGACGTTCAACGACCGGCAACAACCCAAATGTTCGGCTGGGTTATTGCCGTGCACTACAGTCAGATCGGCAGCGTATCCAGAATGCGCCGGTTCGCCTTGATGTGCTCCCGGACCTTGTCGATCCTCTCGTCCAGGTGCTCCGTTTCTTGCACCAGATCGAATTTCGGCAGCTTGGTCTCCCGATAGACCAGGGCCGGGGTCCCGATCACCACCACCCAAAAAAGCATGATCTTCACGATGTTGCCCAGCGTCGATGTCGGCGCGATCGGACTCACGAAGATCGCCCAGAGGATCGCAACGCTAAACGTGGCGATGACGGCCATCGTGAGCCGACCGCTTTTGGCTCGCTCCAACCGCTGTTGCAACCGATGCACCACCTGGGCCCTCTGCGCCATGAGCTCATCCAGTTCACGGCTCAAGCGGGGCATGGCCAACTCCGCCGCCGTCCGGTCGGTGCCCCTTTGCACTGCGCTGATTGCCGCCTCCAGCTTGCGCGTTGACACCACCCCGCCCGAGCGCTCAACTATCTGCGCCGTCCCACAGTAGCTGCAGGTGAATCGCTCCAAATCTGCGGCCACCTCCAGCGGCGCAGAACAGTTTGCACAAGACAACGTCAACAACGGCACAAAGATCCCCTCTTTCGAATCGCCCGAATCTACCATCGGTGACCGAATGTAAAAACACCCAAATGTCGCAGATGATCAAAATGAAAATGCAGACCTGAGCATCCTCGGCAAGCCAAGGCCCGCACCACACGGGCCGTTTTGTTTCTGGCTATAGAATCGCGCCCAGCTAGGGGTGCCGAAGCCGGGAAACCGGGTGAGGCTGAGAGAGTCCCTTTGAACCTGATTGAGATCATCCTCGCGCAGGGAAGCAGTCCGCATACGCCATACCTGGCGCCCTGCCCTCGCGGCTGGTGCGTTGGGGTCCAGCCAGTACGCTGCCGACCCTGCTCTGTCGTCCATTGTCTGAACGGAGAGCCCGACCACCATGTCCGCACATGTTTCCACGACCGCCCCTGCCAACGAGGCGCTGGCCCCGGTAAGCCCCGACCGCCGCGTCTTCCAGTGGCATGACCATGCCTCGCTCTGGTTCAGCCTGGGGGTGGGCCTCCTGGTCATGCAGGTAGGCAGCTACCTCATGCCCGCGCTGGGCACCAAGGAGGCGCTGATCGCCATCGTCGCCGGCTCCATCGTGGGCGCGGGCCTGCTGGGCTGGGTGGCCAAGCTGGGCTGCGACAGCGGGCTGGCGAGCGCCGGGTTGATGCATGCAGTCTACGGCCGCACCTTTGCCAGCCTGCCCATCATTCTCAACATCGTGCAACTGGTGGGCTGGGGCACGTTCGAACTGGTGGTGATGAGCGAAGCCACCGTGGCCATCGGCCGCCAGTCGGGCAGCATGGCGGGCACGCAGTGGCCGGTGCTGGCCACGCTGCTGTGGGGTGGCGTGGTGATGCTGCTGATCAGCGCATCGATGGTGCAGTTGGTGCGCAAGGTGATTGCGCGCGTGGCCCTGCCGCTGGTGGTGCTGTCGCTGCTGTGGCTGAGCTGGCAGTTTCTGTCCCTGGCCAACGCCCAGGGCCTTGCGCAGCTGTGGAACCGGCCTGGCGCCGGTGGCATGGGCGTGCTGCCCGCGCTGGACCTGGTGATCGCCATGCCCATCTCGTGGCTGCCGCTGGTGGCCGACTATGCGCGCCATGGCAAAAACGGTGGATCGGCGCTGCGCGGCACCTGGCTGGGGTACGCGCTGGCCAATATGTGGTGCTACACGCTGGGTGTGCTGGTGGCGCTGACCCTGCCGAGCAAGGATCTGGTGCAGGCCCTGCTGCTGGCCCAGGGCGGGCTGATCGCGCTGTCGCTGATCCTGATCGACGAGGTGGACAATGCCTATGGCGATGCCTACTCGGGCGCCGTGTCGGCCCACAGCCTGCTGCCGCACTGGGGTGTGCGCCGCTGGGGTATCGCCATGGCCGCGGGCTGTACGGCCCTGGCGCTGGTGCTGCCCATGCACAGCCTTGAGCCCTTCTTGCTGCTGCTCAGCTCGGTGTTCGTGCCCTTGTTCGGCGTGATCCTCGGCCGCCTGGCCTTTGGCTCCAATGCCCCGGCACTGCTGCAGCGCGCGCCCCGGATCAACTGGCTGCCCGTGGCCATCTGGCTCGTGGGCATTGCGGTGTACCACCTGGCGCCGCTGGTGCTGCCGGGCGCGGGTTCTGCCCTGCCCGCGCTGGTATTCAGCTTCGTTCTGGCCTGGGCTACACGCCCAAAAGCCTGATCAGAACACGCGCTGCGCCACGGGCGCATAGCCATGGTTCAGCGGACCATGGCCGCCACCGGTGACCACATTGGCACCGGCGGCAATCGCACCCAGGATGTAGGCGCGCGCGCTTTCCACCGCCTGCTGCAGCGGCTGGCCCAGGGCCAGGTGCGCCGCAATGGCGGATGACAGTGTGCAGCCCGTGCCATGGCCGTTGTGCGTGGCGATGCGCGCCGACTGCAGGCGGTGGCCGGGCTGGCCCGGGGCGGTGGCCAGCATGTCCACCACCCAGTCGCCGGGCAGGTGGCCGCCCTTGAGCAGCGCGGCGCGCGCGCCCAGGCCCAGCAGATCCTGCGCAGCCTGTTCCAGATCATCCAGGCCCGCCAGGGTGCGGCCCAGCAGCCAACCGGCCTCGTCGAGGTTGGGGGTGATCACCTCGGCCAGGGGGAACAGCTCGCGTACCAGAACGCCCACGGTCTCCTGCGCGATCAGGCGGTCGCCGCTGGTGGCGACCATCACCGGGTCCAGCACCACGTGGGGCAAGCGGTATTCACGGATGGCATCGGCCACCACGCGCACCACCTCGGGCGAGTGCAGCATGCCGATCTTCACGGCGTCCACGCCAATGTCCTGCACCACCGCGTCGATCTGGGCCTTGAGCATCTCGGGCGGAATGCCATGGATGCCCGTCACGCCCCGCGTGTTCTGCGCGGTGATGGCGGTGATGGCGGTCATGCCGTAGCAGCCCAGCGCGGCAAAGGTCTTGAGGTCGGCCTGGATGCCTGCGCCGCCCCCGCTGTCGGAGCCGGCAATCGAGAGCACGCGTGCATAGCGCGGGGCCGTGGAGGGCCCAGCGGGCGCGTTGAGGGGGGCAGAAGTCATAGGGGGAAAATTATCGCGCATGACCTGGGTCAGCACCGGCCCGGAGGGTTGTGCTGTAATTGCGGCTTACGGACGAAACAGGGGTGTCCCGCCCATGCGGCGCGCGACTGAGAAATACCCTGGGGCCCGCGTACACGCGGCCCCGCTACCCGATCCAGGTCATGCTGGCGTGGGGAGTTTCCACAGTGACGGAAAGCCATCCCGTTTTGTCCACCTGTTGCACAGCTGGACGCATGAACCTCCCTTCCTCCTCGTCGTTTGCCATTCTGGGCGCAGGCCTCATGGGCCGGCTGCTGGCCGTCGAACTGGCCCGCCAGGGCCACGCCGTGGACATCTACGACGCCGCAGGCCCGGCAGCCGAGCAGTCGGCCGCCACGGTGGCCGCAGCCATGCTGGCGCCGCTGGCCGAGTCGGCGGTGACCGAGCCCGGCGTGGTGCGCATGGGCCAGCACGGGCTGGTGCGCTGGCCGCAGTTGCTGGCAGGGCTGGAGAAACCCGTCTTCTTTCAGCAGCAGGGCACGCTGATCGTCTGGCACCGCCAGGACGCGGGCGAGGCCCAGCGGCTTACGCTTCAGTTGCAGGCCAACAACCGGGCCATTCCCGAACTGCCCCCGCTGGAATTGCTCGACGGCACGGGCCTGGCCACCGTGGAGCCGGCGCTGGCTGGCCGCTTTACCAAGGGCCTGTACCTGCCCGGCGAAGGCCAACTGGACAACCGCCAGTTGCTGGCCGCCCTGTTGCACGAGATGCAGCGCCTGGGCGTGGACACGCACTGGCATGCGCCGCGCCACCCCGATGCCTTCGCCCCCGGCGAGCCGGGCCAGCCCGACTGGGTGCTGGACTGCCGCGGCCTGGGTGCACGCGACCCGTGGCGCGCCCTGCGCGGCGTGCGCGGCGAGGTGGTGCGCGTGCACGCGCCCGAGGTCACGCTGCAGCGCCCCACGCGCCTGGTGCACCCGCGCTACCCGATCTACATCGCCCCCAAAGAGGACCACCTGTTCGTGATCGGCGCGACCGAGATCGAGTCCGACGACCTCTCGCCCGCCAGCGTGCGCTCCACGCTGGAGCTGCTGAGTGCCGCCTACGCCGTGCACAGCGGCTTTGCCGAGGCGCGCATCGTCGAGGTGGCCACCCAGTGCCGCCCCACGCTGCCCGACAACCTGCCCGCCATCCGCCAGCAGCGCCCGGGCGTGCTGGAGGTCAACGGCCTGTACCGCCACGGCTTCATGATCGCACCGGCCATGCTCGATGTGGTGATGGAGTTGCTCGCTGCGGGCCAGTCCCGGCTCGCCCCCCGATTCGATCTGAACCTGCAATTGCTGCAGCAGCCCCAGGAGGCTGCTGTCGCTGCCCTTTTGCCATGAACGTTTCCATCAACCAGACCCCGCACGAGCTGCCCGAGGGCGCTACTGTCGCCTCTGCCGTGGCCGCCATCGCTGCCCGCCCCCCCTTTGCCGTGGCCGTGAACACGGTCTTCGTGCCCAACAGCCGCTATGCGGCGCACACGCTGAACCCAGGAGACAAGGTCGAGGTCATTTCCCCTGTAACAGGCGGCTGAGCACACCCCACCACCATGACAACACCCGCAATCAACGACCCCCTGGTCCTGTACGGCCAGACCTTCGCCAGCCGCCTGCTGCTGGGCACCTCGCGCTACCCCTCGCCCGCCGTGCTGGAAGCGGCGGTGCAGACCGCCCGCCCCGCCATGGTCACGGCCTCGCTGCGCCGCCAGGGCAGCAACCCGGCCGAGTCGGGCAGCAGCTTCTGGGAGCTGCTGCGCCGCCTGAACGTGCCGGTGCTGCCCAACACCGCTGGCTGCCACAGCGTGCAGGAGGCCATCACCACCGCGCAGATGGCGCGCGAGGTGTTCAACACGCCGTGGATCAAGCTCGAGCTGATCGGCGACGACTACACCCTGCAGCCCGACACGCTGAACCTGGTGGGTGCTGCCGAGCACCTGATCAAGGAAGGCTTCCAGGTGCTGCCCTACTGCACCGAAGACTTCGTGCTGTGCCAGCGCCTGGTGGACGTGGGCTGCCAGGCCGTGATGCCCTGGGCCGCGCCCATCGGCACCGGCCGCGGCCCGGTGAACCCCTATGCGCTGCAGATGCTGCGCGAGCGGCTCAAGGTGCCCATGCTGGTGGACGCCGGCCTGGGCCTGCCCTCGCATGCCTGCCAGGTGATGGAATGGGGCTACGACGGCGTGCTGCTCAACACCGCCGTGGCCCTGGCGCAAGATCCCGTGGCCATGGCCGGCGCCTTTGCCAACGCCGTGCATGCCGGCCGCACCGCGCGCCTGGCCGGTGCCATGACCGCGCAGGATGCAGCCCAGCCCAGCACGCCCGTGCTCGGCACCCCTTTCTGGCACCACGACGACCATGCCTGACACCGCACCCACCGAACTGGCCAAGGCCATCCTCGCGCACCACGCTGCCACGTTTGCAGGCTTCAGCGCCGAGCCGGTGCCGGCACCCACGTCCAGCGAGCCGGCCTACCTGGCCGCCCTGCAGGCCGCCAGCGCCCTGGGCTTCATCGCCCACGATGCCGAATGCATCGCCCGCGCCTGGCAGGCACGCACTGTCCGCACGGGCGCCGTGAGCCCCGAAACCTGGCCCGACGCACCTGAAGACTTCGGCCTGCAGGCCCTGCCCCGCGCCCACGCATTCACGGCCTGCCCCAAGGACCTGGGCCTCTACGCCGTGCTGCCCGATGCCGCCTGGGTGGGCCGCATGGCGCGCGCGGGCGTGCCCACGGTGCAATTGCGCTTCAAATCGGACGACCCGGCCGCCATCGACCGGGAAGTGAACGCTGCCGTTCAGGCGGTGCAGGACACCGGTGCGCTGCTGTTCATCAACGACCACTGGCGCGCGGCGATCAATGCCGGTGCCTACGGCATCCACCTCGGACAGGAAGACCTCGATGCCCTGAGCGCGGGCGACCTGCAGACCCTGCGCAACTCGGGCCTGCGCCTGGGCGTGAGCACCCATGGCTATGCCGAGATGGTGCGCGCCGATGCCGTGGGGCCGAGCTACATCGCCATGGGCGCCGTGTTCCCCACCACGCTCAAGAAGATGGCCACTGCGCCGCAGGGCGTGGGCCGGCTGCAGGGCTACGCGCGGCTGCTGCGCAGCTACCCGCAGGTGGCGATCGGGGGCATCGGTGCAGAGCAGTTTCCCAAGGTGCTGGCCACGGGCGTGGGCTCGATTGCCGTGGTGCGTGCGCTGGTCAACGCGCCCGACCCTGAGGCCGCCGCCGCAGCGCTGATGCAGGCGATGCAAGGCTCTTAGCAACACCCCAGGCCCACAAGCGGCCCTGTAAAAACAGGCCTTGAAGGCCTGTTTCTTTTTCTACTTCTTGCGTTCGTCGTCGTCCTTGCGCTGCTCCAGCTCCAGGCGCAGCTCCATGAGGTCGTTCTCCGCCCCGAAACCTACGGCCTGGCCGGCCGGCGGAGGGGGCGTGACCGGCACGGGCGGCAGGTCGCTCAGCGTGAGGTGCAGGGGCTCCGACAGATCCACGTCCAGGTTGATGGACGACCTGGTGTAGGTTGCCGGCGGATGGCGCGGCTGCGCGGAAGTCAGCGGTGCGGGGGAGGAAGAAACCCCCATGATGGGCGACAGGCCCGATGCAGGCTCCAGCCTCAGCTCGGCAGGCCCGGAATGCCGTACCACCGGCGCCGGAGCGGGCGAGGGAACCTCACCGAAATCGAACTCCAGGCTGGCGGCCAGCGAATCGAGCGGAAAATCGGGCTGTGTGTTGTCCAGCGGCGACAGATGGCTCAACCCCTTCTCGGCAGCGGCCTCGAACGAGTCTTCCACGGGCGTGGTGCGCTTGCGCGGCGGCGGTGCGCCCCGCGCGCTCGACGGCGTGGTCTGCGCAATGCCCAGCAGCAGCAGCAGGTCGTCGTAGGCGGCCAGATCGAAGGGCTCGGCCGCCTGGTTGCCCGGGCGGTGGAACAGAAACTTGTCCAGCGTGTGCAGCACGGCCGGTGAGCTCCACTCGGCCTCGACCTCGGCCAGCGCATCGGGGTAGCGGTCCAGCGGACGCCCCTGGCGGTTGAAGGCCGAAAACTCGGGCACCTTGGCGTTGAAATAGCGCATGAACTGCGCACGCAACTGCATGAAGTCCTCGGCCCGGCTCAGGGTGTGGAACAGGCGCAGCAGCTCCAGGTAGGCCACAGGCGTGGTTTCCTTGTGGTCAACGATGTGCTTGCGCAGCACCTCCACCGCCTGGTTGTGCTCGCCCACCGAGACAAAGAACTCGGCCTGCTGCTGGATGTCGAACAGGTCATCGGGGTTGACGATCTGCAAGGCCCTTGCCGGCTCGACCGCAGGGGCTGGCGCCTTGGCCTGAACTGGCACCCGGGCGGCCGCAGCCGCCACCGCCGTCGAGGCGGCATACAGGGGCGCCGGTGCGGAGACCGTCTTGGCGTCCTTGAACAATGCGGCGCTGCCGGATGGTGCCAGCAGATCGCCCTTCATCGAAGGGACGGGCAAGGTTTCGAGCGGCTCCCATCCAGGATCGACCTGCCCTGCCGTGGGTGCGCTGGAGTCCACGGCGCTGACCTTGACCGACTCGCGCCACGATTTTTGCGACAGCGTGGCCTGGCGGCTGGCGCGCTGCCAGACCCAGGCCAGCAGGCCCAGCGCCAGCGCCAGCAAGGCGCCCAGCACGTAGACCACCGTGGCGGGAAAGCGCTCCTGGGCCTCGTCGAGCTGCTGCTGCAATTGCTGCGTGGTGGCCAACTGCTGGGCCGAGCCCGCCTTCACGGCCTTGGCCTCGGCCTCCAGAACGCGCAGGCGCTCGGCATCCTGCGCCAGCGTTTCCGGCGTGGCGTTCAAGGCCTTCCAGGCGGCAGCCGCTTCGGCACGCTGGGGCGAGGACTCCTCTGCCGGGGTCGACAGCAGCTGCGCCGTGGCGCGCAGGGCCACCGGGCTTTCGAGCCACAGATCAAGGGGCTCCAGCACCAGGCGCGGGCCGGCGGCTGCTGGGGCGGGTGCCTGCGCACCGGCGAGCACGCGCGCATTGGTGCGGGCGGGTGCAGTAGCGGCGGCACGCGGGGCACGCACTGCAGCGGCGCTGGCCGGTGCCGCCCGGGTGGGCGCTGCGGCAGCGCCACGGGCTGCTGCACCGGCAGCATTGCGATCGAGTGGGGAAGAAGCACCGGCCAGGCCCGATGCGCCCGCAGCGAGGGTGCCCGGCAGTGCCGCCGGCACCGTTGGCAGTTGCCCTGCGGCAACAGGGGGGAGGCGCGCGGGGGGGTCTGCCAGAAAGGTGTAGCTGCGCGTGACCTTGCCTGCGCAGCCTGCGGTGAGCGTGACGGTCAATACGGGCTCGTCGACCACAGAGGTGGTCTGTACGCGGACGGAGGCCGCGCGCCCGGCCGATTCGGCCTGGGGCGTCACGCGCACCCGGGAGGCGCTGATGGGGGTGTCGCCCGCGACCAGGGTGGCACCGATACATGACGATGCGACGTCAGAGCCCTGGTCTGGCTGGATGTCGAAGACCAGATCGACGGGCGAGCCGATCACCACGGCGCCCCGCCCGTTGCCCATTGAAAGCGCCGAGGCGCCCATGGCAACCACCCACAAACCGGCTCCCAGAATGGTGTTACGGATATTCACAATAATTTCTGTTTTGAGCGCAGCCCATTCTTGCACATAAGTGCGCAGGCATGTCCACAGCCATAATGGCGCTATGAAAATTCAGTTTCTCAATGTCGGCATCGTGGGTTCGGGCGCCATGGGTCGCGGTATTGCACAGATCGCTGCCCAGGCCGGCAGCCAGGTTTTTTTGCTGGATGCCCAAGATGGTGCAGCACTTGCCG
Source organism: Acidovorax sp. LjRoot118 (assembly GCF_964253575.1). Lineage (NCBI taxonomy): Bacteria > Pseudomonadati > Pseudomonadota > Betaproteobacteria > Burkholderiales > Comamonadaceae > Acidovorax > Acidovorax sp. LjRoot118. The sequence goes on along the minus strand of NZ_CAXURB020000001.1, from coordinate 1,925,037 downwards.
CCAAAGACAGTATCCACGACCAGTGGCAAAAACTCGTAGGGAAAAATCGCATTTCTGCAGAGCAGGCCACGGCCTGGTCTGCGCAATTGCACATTGTTGACAATGCGGCCGGCCTGGCGCAGTGCGACTTGGTGATCGAGGCCATCGTCGAGCGGCTGGATGTGAAGCGCGGCCTGTTTGCCGACCTGGAGAAGGTCGTCGGCGCTGACACCGTGCTGGCAACCAACACATCCTCCCTGTCGGTCACCTCGATTGGCGCAGGCATGCAGCGGCCCGGGCGCCTGGCGGGCTTTCACTTCTTCAACCCCGTGCCGCTGATGAAGGTGGTGGAGGTGATTGCCGGGCTCAAGACCGAGCCGGCTGTCTGCACCGCCCTGTCGGCCTACGCCAAGCAGATGGGCCACACGCCCGTGCAGGCGCAGGACACGCCGGGCTTCATCGTCAACCACGCCGGGCGCGGCTACGGCACCGAAGCCCTGCGCATCGTGGGCGAAGGCGTGGCCGATTTCGCCACCATCGACCGCATCCTGCGCGACCAGGTGGGCTTCAAGCTCGGGCCGTTCGAGCTCATGGATCTGACGGCACTGGACGTTTCACACCCGGTGATGGAATCCATCTACCAACAGTACTACGACGAGCCGCGCTACCGCCCCAGCGTGATCACTGCGCAGCGCCTGGCCGGCGGCGTGGTGGGCAAGAAGGTCGGCGAAGGCTTCTACCGCTACGACAAGGGCGTGGCCCAGGTGCCCGCCGAGCCCCCGGTGCCCGTGGTGGCCGAGATCCCGCCGGTGTGGGTGTCGCCCCGCGCCGCACGCCGGGCCGAGCTGTACCAGTTGCTCAAGGACCTGGGCGCCACCATCGAAACCGGCACCTCGCCGTCGCCCACGGCCCTCACCCTCGTGGCCCCCCTGGGCTTTGACGTGACCACCGTGGCCGTGGTGGAGCGCTTGGACCCGGCGCGCACCATCGGCATCGACATGCTGGTGGAAGAAGCCGCCACCAAGCGCCGCGTGCTGGCCACCAACCCCGCCACGCGCGTGGACATCCGCAACGCCGCGCACGCCCTGTTCGCCCGCGACGGCAAGCCGGTGAGCGTGATCCGCGACAGCGGCGGCTTCGTCACCCAGCGCGTGGTGGCCACCATCGTCAACATCGCCAGCGACATCTGCCAGCAGGGCATCTGCAGCCCGCGCGACCTGGAGACCGCCGTCACCCTGGGCCTGGGCTACCCCCTGGGCCCACTGGCCATGGGCGACCGCTGGGGCCCAACCAACATCCTGGAAGTGCTGTTCAACATGCAGACCGTGTATGGCGACACCCGCTACCGCCCCAGCCCCTGGCTGCGCCGGCGCGGTGCCATCGGCCTGAGCCTGACGCACGTCGAAGAAGCTTGATTCGGTACATCCCCCTGAGTCGCTTCGCGCCGTCCCCCTTCTCTCGAATGGCTGTGCAATTCGGGAAGGGGGACGCAGCCAGTGCGGCGGGGCGGCCCTTGCACGGCTGCCCTGGCTTGGGCCGCGCCCTGTTCGATAAGCTGAAGACGATGCGTAGCCCCGTGAAAACCTGACAACAGCCGTCCAAAGCCTTTACCCGGAGACAAGATGCCCGCAGAACTCAAAAGCACCAGCCAGGGCAAGACCCTGGTCCTGACCATCCACAACCCCGAGCGGCGCAACGCCATCGAGCCGGCGATCTACGCCGCCGGCGTGGAGGCCCTGAGCGTGGCCGAGAACAGTGACGACATTCGCAGCGTGGTGATCACGGGCTCGGACAGCATGTTCTGCGCGGGCGGCAACCTGCAGCGCCTGCTGGCCAACCGCCAGGAGCTGCCCGAGGTGCAGGCGCAGAGCATCGAAGGCCTGCACAACTGGATCGAGATGGTGCGCACCTACCCCAAGCCCATCATCGCGGCAGTGGAAGGAGCGGCAGCGGGCGCGGGCTTCTCGCTGGCGCTGGCCTGCGACATGGTGGTGGCCGCGCGCAACGCCGTGTTCGTGATGGCCTACAGCAATGTGGCCCTGTCGCCCGATGGCGGCGCCAGCTGGAGCCTGGCGCAGGCCCTGCCGCGCCAGATCGCCACCGAGATCCTGATGTGCGGCGACCGCATCCCCGCCGAGCGCCTGCACGCGCTGGGCGTGGTCAACCAGCTGGCCGACCCGGGCAGCGCGCTCGAAGTCGCCATGGCCCTGGCCGAGCGCCTGAACGCGCGCGCACCGAACGCACTGGCCAGCATCAAGGAACTGCTGGGCGATGCGCCCGGCAACCACCTCACGAAACACCTCGCGAGCGAGCGCGACCACTTCGTGAAGAACCTGCACCACGCCAACGGCGGCGTGGGCATATCGGCCTTTCTCGACAAGCGCACGCCGACCTACGAGTAGGCTCAATCGCCCTGCCCTGGGCGCAAACCTTGTCTTCACCGCACACACACGGCCCTTGCACAGGGCCGTGTGTGTTTGCGCTCGCGTTCGCCCAACAGATATCCAAGACGCTCAGGTGACAACCCTGACGCGGCGCGCCGGTCCCTCACGCGACAATGGGGCTGTTTCTAGTCACGCAAAAGACAGGCCATGGACGACCCGATTCTTACCATCGAAGAACGTGAAGCGATCAACTCAGGTCGCTGGTTTTCATCCCTATCACCTTCTCTACGCCACGACATCCTCCGATGTGCCTACGTCAAACGCTTCAAGGATGGCGGCCTCATAGCCGCCCGCGGGGACCCGCCCGAGGAGTGGATTGCGTGCGCGCGCGGTGCGGTGCGGGTGAGCTCCACCTCCATCTCGGGCAAGCAGATCACGCTGACCTACGTGGAGCCGGGCATCTGGTTCGGCGACGTGGCGATCTTCGACGGGGACCGGCGCACGCACGATGCCTATGCCCATGGGGACACCACCATCCTGTGCGTGGCCAAGGCCGACTTTCGCAAGATCCTGGCGGCGCACACCGAGCTCTACGAAGCCATGCTGCGCCTGCACGCACGGCGCATACGCCAGCTCTTCGGCCTGGTGGAAGACCTCAACACCCTGCCCCTGCGCTCGCGCCTGGCCAAGCAGCTGGTGCACCTGGTGCGCAGCTACGGCGTGCCCAGCCTGTCGGACGGCAGCGAGATGCGCATCGGCCTGCAACTGGCGCAGGAAGAACTGGCGCAGCTGCTGGGCGCATCGCGCCAGCGTGTGAACCAGGAACTCAAGTCGATGGAGCGCGAGGACGCCATCCGCATCGAGCCGGGCGGCCTCGTCATTCGCGACCGAGAAGCGCTGATGCGCATAGCCGACGCGGACACCTGAATCTGGCCGCAGCGAAGTCCGGTACGGCCCTCGCCACCTACAAGAACACCACCGCCTGCGCGCAGCGGTGGACAGAGACAAGCACGCGGCAACCCGCGTGGGGAACCCCAGTACATGAGCAATTTTGACCACTTCGTCGGCACCCGCGCGGTGTCGGAGCAGCACGCATTCGACGTCGAGGCCCTCACCGCCTGGCTCACCGCCCACATGCAGGGCTTCGAAGGCCCGATGACCGTGGAGATGTTCAAGGGCGGGCAATCCAACCCCACCTACAAGCTGGTGACCCCAAAGGCGAGCTACGTGATGCGCGCCAAGCCCGGCCCGGTGGCCAAGCTGCTGCCCTCGGCCCACGCGGTGGAGCGCGAGTTCGCGGTGATGAGCGGCCTGGCGGGTACCGACGTGCCCGTGCCGCGCATGCACGTGCTGTGCGAGGACGAGTCGGTGATCGGCCGCGCCTTCTACATCATGGAATGCATGCAGGGCCGCGTGCTCTGGGACCAATCGCTGCCCGGCATGACGCCCTCCGAGCGCGGCGACATCTACAACGAGATGAACCGCGTGATCGCCGCGCTGCACAGCGTGAAGTTCGCCGAGCGGGGCCTGGCCAGCTATGGCAAGCCGGGCAACTACTTCGACCGCCAGATCGGCCGCTGGAGCAAGCAGTACGTGGCCTCCATCACCCAGCCCATCCCCGAGATGGACAAGCTCATGGAATGGCTGCCCGCGCACATGCCGGCCAGCGCGCGCGACGAGGGCCATGTCTCCATCGTGCATGGCGACTACCGTCTGGACAACCTGATGTTCCACCCCACCGAGCCGCGCGTGATCGCCGTGCTCGACTGGGAGCTGTCCACCCTGGGCCACCCGCTGGCCGATTTCAGCTACCACTGCATGAGCTGGCACATCCCCGCCGGCATGGGCCGCGGCATTGCGGGCATGGACATCGCGGCGCTGGGCATCCCCGACGAGGACAGCTACATCCGCCTGTACTGCGAACGCACCGGCATCACCACGCCCGAAGCACTGCGTGCCGACTGGAACTTCTACATGGCCTACAACATGTTCCGCATCGCCGCCATCCTGCAGGGCATTGCCAAGCGGGTGGAGGCCGGCACCGCCTCCAGCGCCCAGGCCAAGGCCTCGGGCGACACCGCGCGGCCCATGGCCCAGCTGGCCTGGTCGTTCGCCCAGCGCAGTTGAGAACACACCCCACCGATTACCAACGGAGACCCCCATGGACTTTGACTATTCCCCCAAGACCAAGGACCTGCAGGCCCGACTGCTCCAGTTCATGGACGAGCATGTCTACCCCAACGAGGCGGCGTACAAGAACGAGCTGGCGGCCAACACGGCCGCAGGCAAGCGCTGGACGGCCCTGTCCACCATCGAGAACCTCAAGCCCAAGGCCCAGGCCGCCGGCCTGTGGAATCTGTTCCTGCCGGTGGACAGTGCCGCCGCATCGGGCTATGCAGGCGCCGGCCTGACCAACCAGGAGTACGCGCCCCTGGCCGAGATCATGGGCCGCGTGCCATGGGCCAGCGAGGTGTTCAACTGCTCCGCACCCGACACCGGCAACATGGAGACCATCGCCCGCTACGGCGACGATGCCAACAAGGCGCGCTGGCTCAAGCCGCTGCTGGAAGGCAAGATCCGCTCGGCCTTCGCGATGACCGAACCCGACGTCGCATCGAGCGATGCCACCAACATCGAGACGCGCATCGAGCGCGATGGCGACGAGTACGTGATCAACGGCCGCAAGTGGTGGATCTCGGGCGCGGCCGACCCGCGCTGCGCCGTATTCATCACCATGGGCAAGAGCGACCCCGACGCCCCGCGCCATTCGCAGCAGAGCATGGTGCTGGTGCCGGCCGACGCCAAGGGCATCACCATCATCCGTCCGCTCAATGTGTTCGGCTACGACGACGCCCCCCACGGCCATGTGGAGATGACCTTCGAGAACGTGCGCGTGCCGGTCTCCAACATCCTCTTGGGCGAGGGCCGCGGCTTCGAGATCGCCCAGGGGCGCCTTGGCCCTGGACGCATCCACCACTGCATGCGCCTGATCGGCCTGGCCGAGCGCGCGCTGGAACTGATGTGCAAGCGCGCCAGCTCGCGCATCGCCTTCGGCAAGAGCGTGGCCCAGCAGACCGTGACGCAGGAACGCATTGCCGAGGCTCGCTGCAAAATCGACATGGCCCGCCTCTTGACCCTGAAGGCCGCCTGGCTGATGGACGTGGCCGGCAACAAGGTCGCCAAGACCGAGATCGCCATGATCAAGGTGGTGGCCCCGAGCATGGCCTGCCAGGTGATCGACTGGGCCATGCAGGTGCATGGCGGCGGCGGCATGTGCGACGACTTCCCGCTGGCCTACGCCTACGCCGGTGCGCGCACCCTGCGCTTTGCCGACGGCCCGGACGAAGTGCACCGCAACGCCATCGCCAAGTGGGAGCTGGGCAAGTACGGCGCCTACGGCCGCGATGCCGGCGTGCCCATCACGCGCGGCAGCTGAGCAAGCCCTGCCCCTGCGCGCAGCGCAGGGGCTCTGCGCTGGCGCACGGCGTCAGCTTGGTTCAACGAGCGCAGAAGCGATGCGCACCTCACCGGTCAGCAGCTTGTGCACCGGGCAGGCATTGGCCACCTGCAACAGGCACTCGCGCTGCTCCTCGCTCAGCGCGCCCGACAAAGTGATCGTGCGCGTGATGTCGCTGCCGCTGGCGGGCGTGCCGGCGGGGTTGAGCTGCAGGGCCACCTCCACACCGGCCAAGGGCCATTGCTTGCGCGCAGCGAACATCTGCAGGGTGATGACGGTGCACGCCCCCAGGCTCGACAGCAGCAGGTGGAAGGGGGAAGGCCCGGCATCGGCCCCGCCAATCTCCGCAGGCTCGTCGCCCAGCCAGGTATGCCCGGCCTCATCGACCAGAGTTACGGTGTAAGGGGTGGTCCCGCCAATGGCGCGGACAGAGGGTGTGGTCATTCGAAATCTCTATGGAACGCAGGCCCTGATGATAGGAGCACTGCGAGCCCCGGCGCCGCAGGCGGGAGATTCGCAGAAGCCTGCCCCTGAAGCAGGGACCGCAGGTCAGGAATCCAGGTCCACCGGCGGTGCCGGCAGGTGCTGCGCGGCGGCCTGGGCTGCCGTCAGCAGCACCGAACGGGCATGGACGATTTCGGACAGGGAGCGGCGCGTGTGCTCGGTGCGCAGGTAGACCCGGCCGCGCGCAAGCATCAGCACCATGGGGGTTTCCGAGCGCAGCGCGCCCTGCTCGCCCTCTACCGCGTTGAGCAGCTCGGACACCAGGTGCGCGTGGATCCAGCGCTCGGCATGCTCGATGCGCTCGGCCACCACGGCGAAATGGCGCCGGAACGAGCCAGGCAACTCGGGCCAGGACACCTCGTCGAACATGGACAGCCAGCGCATCTCCTCCGGCAGGCGCGCGTCCACGCTGGTCTGCAGGCTGTCGGTGATGGCGTTGTAGGCATGGCGCTCGAGCGCGTCGCGCAGCGGGCGGTTGAGCACCAGCACGGCGGCGTCGGGGGCGGCATCCACGTCGGCGCGCCCGCGCAGTTCCAGCCCCAGGATGTAGTCGCGCGTGGAGGTGCTGCCCTCCAGCCGCCAGGGGCGGCCCAGTATGTCGCCCCCCACGTCGAAATGGCCTTCGACCGGCTGCGGCACGCTGTGCAAGCCCTGCTCTGCGATCCAGCGGGCCAGTTGCGCGCCGGTGACCGGCCCCGCATGGCCCAGAGTGGAATCAGCGTCGGCGGCGGTGCCGGCAAAAGCCTGGCGAATGCGATCGAACATGGTGGTCACAGGCCCGGGGGCCTTGCGGAAGTCGCGGGTAGCGCCATTATTGGCACAAACCGCTACGATTGGGGGGCACCATGACCTGCCCAACCGATATCACCTCCCCCGTCCGTGAATTTTTGGCGCTTTCAAGCGCACAGCAGCCCTGCGCCGTGCCGCGCCGCGCCCTGCTGGCCAGCGCCGGAGTGTTGCTGGCAGCGGCCGCCTGGTCACCCGCTGCCCTGGCGGCGGCGGACCCGTGGAGCCGCTCAGGCGCCTCGGTGGATGCACAGCGCCTGGTGCGCTGGGTGGCCGCCAGCGCCAACCACCAGGGCATGGCCTTTGCCGTGATCGACAAGCCTGCCGCCACCATCCACGTGTTCGGCCCCGCAGGCGGCTACGCCGGCAGCGCGCCGGTGCTGCTGGGCTCGGCCCTGGGCGACCGCTCGGCACCTGGCATCGGCCAGAAGCCGCTGTCACAGATCCGGTCGCACGAGCGCACCACGCCAGCGGGCCGCTTCGTGAGCGAGCCCGGCAGCAACCTGCAGGGCCATGACATCGTGTGGATCGACTACGATGCCGCCGTCTCGCTGCACCGTGTGCGCGGCGCCCCGGCCGAGCGCCGCGTGCAGCGCCTGGCCAGCCCCGTGCTGGCAGAGCGGCGCATCAGCAATGGCTGCGTGAATTCGCCCGCCGAGTTCTACAACCGCTGCGTTGCGCCCTGGTTCGGGCGCGAGGCGGGGGTGGTGTACGTGTTGCCGGACTCGGAGCCGTTCGCCACCTTTTTCCCGGCAGCGGATGCGGCCTACCCTCTCGCCAACCTGCCCTCCTGAGCCTCGCGTCAGGCTGCAGCGGTACCGAGCCTGAACACCGGCCGGCGGGTACCCACCTCGATCCCCTTCGGATTGACCAGGTGCGCCGAGCGGCGAGGGGCCAGCGCAGAGCGCTGCGCATCGCTGAGCCAGCCGAGCTGGTCCATCACTTCGACGGCCGCCGCCACCTGGGCCGGCATGTTGCCATCCATGATCTTGAGCGCGAAGGCCTCGCCCCGACTGCGGCTGCCTACCACCTGCACGCCATCGGCCCCGGTCTTGGAGACCCAGTCTCCGGCGCCCACGCGCATGAAGTCGAGGTCGTGCCGACCCGTGCCCGAGCCCAGCTCGGGCCGTACCACCATGGCATCGGCCAGCGCCGTGAGGCTCTCGTCGAGATCGGTGTCCGGCGCACCGCCGGCCAGGCGTGCATAGCCGCGCGCCAGGTTGGCCAGCGGCATGGCGTAGTTCGGGGCCGAGCAGCCGTCGGTGCCGGCGGCCAGGTCATTCACTTCCAACCCCACGGCCTGGGCCACATAGCCACGGATCGCTGCCTGCAGCGGGTGCCCGGGGTCCAGGTGGTCGTCCAGCGGCAGGCCCTGCTGCACACAGTAAGCGACGAAGCCGGCGTGCTTGCCGCTGCAGTTGTTGTGGCGTTCGTCGGGCACGAAGTCCGCCGGCAGGGAGCCGAGCCCCAGCTCGGCAAACAGCGGCCGGTGGCAGCCGCAGCGCAGCGCGTGGTAGTTTTGCCCCACGCTGGCGAGCATGTGCTCCACCTGCGCTACATGCATGGGCTCGCCGTTGTGGCTGGCGCACAGCAGCGCCAGGTCGGCAGGGCCCCAGCCCAGGGCCTTGGCCCCGCCCGATTGCATGAAGGGCAGCGCCTGGAAAGCCTTGATGGTGGAGCGCGTGAACACCACCGACTGCGGGTCGCCCACCTGGGCGAGCAGCCTGCCCGCGCGGTTGGCCACGGCCACGGCACCCCAGTGCTGGCATTCGACCAGGGCGCCCCGGGTCACTTCGATCAACGGTACGAAACCCATGGAAATCCTTGGAAACTGTTCTTGGCTCAAGGCGCCGGCGCGAGCGTCAGGGAGTGGCTGAAGCGCGCTGGCTGGCGCTGCAGCAGCCGGGTGCCAGACCCCGCCCAGGCGGTCGCCATGTCGCGGTAGCGCGGCGAGAAGACCAGGCCGCTTTGCCCCGTCTGGTAGATGAAGGTCGATTTTTCCAGGTCCGCCAGGTCGTAGATGGCGCGCAGCGACGCGGCGTGGCGGTTGGCGAAGGGGCCCTTGGCCTCGCCCGCGTTGTACTGGCCCACGTTCACGGTGTAGCCGTCGCCATGGGAAGGCACGCTCACGTCGAAGAAGCGCGCCAATGCCGCCACACTGCCAAAAGGCCGGTGGGCACTGAGCGCGGGGTGGGCATCGCCCCAGCGCCACGCGGCCGGGTCGGCGCCATAGGCGGCCTGCAGGCGATCGAGCGCACGGCCCAGGGCGGCGCCGGCCTGCTCCGCGCAGGTGGAGGGCTGGCACCACCAGGTGTCGTTGCGCTGCAGGATGCCTTCGATGCCGGCGCGGTAGTCGCGCTTGCCATAGGTGGCGGCAAAGCGTGCCTCGCCAATGCGCGGAATGATCACACCACGCGCCAGCTCGTCGGCCCAGGCGGCAAACACCAGTGGCGCTGCACGCCCGGCGTCCATCACGCCGTCAAAGTCCTTGAGCAGGGCCTGCGCCCTGCCGGCCAGCGGGTGGCTGGATTGGGCCTGCTGCAGGTACGGCAGCAGGCGCCGGGTGGCCAGCGAGGTGATGTCGAGCTGGATGGCCTGCAGGCTGGCAGCCGTGTGCCGAGGGCGCGCCTCGATCAGCTCGGCGATGCGCTCGTAGCGGTAGGGCAGCACCCAGTCCTGCGCCAGGTAGTGGGGGTAGCCGGGCGGCGTGACGCGCTGGTTGGCCGTGGCGATCCAGCCCTTGGCGCCCTCGTCCTGCGGGGTCTGGTCCAGCGGCAGCCAGCCCTTCCAGTCGTAGCGCGCGTCCCAACCGGGCGATGGGGCCACGCCGCGGATGTCGTTGTCCGGCGCGCGCACGGGCACGCGGCCCATGGCCTGGAAGCGGATGCGCCCACTCACGTCGGCCGCCAGCACGCTCTGCATGGGCGCCTGGTGGTACTCAAAGGCGGCGAACAGGTCCTCCACCGTGGTGGCTTGGTTGACCATCAGTCCCGCCAGCACGGTCTGGTTGTCCGCCTCCAGCGCCGTCCAGCGCAGGGCCAGCACGTACTTCTTGAGGTCGAGCACGTCGGCGTGCGACCTCTGTGCATCGCTGAGCACCGGGCCGTGGCGCGTGCTGCGCAGGGCGATCTCCACGTCGGGCTTGCCCTTGACGCGGATGGTCTCCTTGCGCACGGCGAACGGCGCCCAGCCTTCGGGCGTGCGGTACTGCGTGGCGTCCGCCGGGTTGATCTGCTCCAGGTACAGGTCCTGCACGTCGGGGCTGGTGTTGGTGAAGGCCCAGGCCACGCTGGCGGTGCGGCCCAGCACCACGAAGGGCAGGCCCGGCAGGGTGGCACCCATGGCATCGATGGCGGCGATCGGCGAACCGTCCGACGCCTTGCCGGCCGGTGCCTGCAGGCGCGCGAAGTACCAGATGGCAGGCGCGCTCAGGGAGAGGTGGGGATCGTTGGCCAGCAGGGGCTTGCCGCTTTCGGTGCGTGAACCTGCCACCACCCAGTTGTTGCTGCCCTTGCCATCGCTGGTGCCAGCGTTGTGCGTCAGCTCATCGGCCCAGGCCAGCATGCCGGCGCTGATCTGGCGCGAGAGCGGGTTGCCGCCCTGCTCTGCCGCAGGCGCAGCGTCGGGCTTTCGGGCCTGCAGCGCGGCGCCACGGGCCAGACCGGCGCTGGGCGCGGCGGCAGCGGCATCGCTGCGGTAAACGCCCAGTTGCCGGTACAGCGCCGCCAGGTCGGCCGATGCGGCGGGTGGCTCGCCCGGGTATGGCGGCATCAGCTGCCACAGCCGGTCGGTATTGAGCGTGCGGGCCACGGAAAGGCGCGCGAATTCATTGCCCCAGTTGCCGCCCAGGTCCAGCGCCATCATCAGCGCCCAGCCCACGCTGTCCTCGGGCTCCCACACCGCGCCGGCCTCGCCACCGGGCTTGGCGCCGAGCACCAGGAACTCGGGCGGCAGGGCCTGCGGTCGGTCCTTGTGGAAGGCATGGATGCCCTTGCTGTAGGCCTGCAGCGCCTCGCGGGCGTACAGGGGCAAACCGGCGTACTGCTTGCGCGCCGTGCCCAAGATGTCCAGCGAGCGCATGAGCTTGTCGGTCTCCAGCGTGGCTTCGCCAAACACTTCGGAGAGCTGGCCATGCATCACACGGCGGTTGAACTCCAGCTGCCAGGTGCGCTCCTGCGCATGCACATAGCCCATGGCGAACCAGGCATCCTGCGGGCTTTGCGCGCCGATGTGCGTCACGTCCGCGCCGTCGCGCCGCACGCTCACGGGCTGGGCCAGGCCGGCGACGGTGATCTTGCCGTCCACCACCGCAAACGTGCGCTGCACGTAGATGGCAGCGCCCGCACCCGCCAGCAAGGCCGCAGCCACCAGGCCCACGGCCGTTTTCTTGATCCACGCCATTGTTGCGTCCTGTCTTGTCTCGGGTTTTCTTGTGCCGGCGATTGTGTCAGAACGTACGCAGGCGCTGAAAGCGCACCGATCCTCGCCAGCCCGCAGACGGCATTCCAGCCCTCAGCCGAGATGCACGTTGCCGCCCACCACCTGGAAGCGCATCTTGGGCGCAGTGGACTCGCTGAAAGAGACGCCCAGCGCAATCTCCCCCGTGCCGTGCAGGATGCAGGCATCGCGGCGCAGGCGCACGGGCGAGTCGCTGCCCTCGAAGCGCACCCAGGTGCCGAAGCTGCTCATGTCGGTCAGCACGAAACCGCTGTTGCGCCAGTCGATGCGGGCGTGCAGGCGCGACACGCGGGGGTCATTGATGCGCAGCTGCATCTCGGTGGCTCGGCCCACATGCACGGGGGCATCGGCCGAGCTGAACGACAGGTCCACCCCATGCCAGGAGAACTGGATCTGCCCCAGGATGGAATCGACGGGCGAGAAACTGCTGATCAGCGCCGACTGCATGGTGAGCGAGTCGGGCTCCTCGTCCTGGCGCCACTCCACCTGGTAGAGCATCAGGGTTTCGGCCTTGCCACGGATTTCCATCATCCCCAGCTTGCGGTACCAGACCGAGGCCGCAGCGCCTGCCAGCAGTACCGCCGTTTCGGTGGCCCAGATCTCGGACGGGCCGGCCCGCTCGCACAGGCGAGAGGCCACGTTCACGGCGTCACCATAGCAATCGCCATCGACATCCACCACCTCGCCACTGGCCACGCCCACGCGGATGTCCATGCGCAGGGGGTGGGGCCAGCGGTCCAGCCGCACCAGGTGCATGCGCTGCATCTCGGCCATGGCCGAAACGGCACCGGCGGCATCGCCAAAGATGCCCAGCACCCCATCGCCCAGTTTCTTGACGACGCGGCCGGCATTGGCTTCGATGGTGTCGGCGATCCACTGGGTCAGCTGCGTCACCGCTTCGGTGGCGCGCTCGTTCCCCAGCGTCTCGTACAACGACGTACTGCCGGAAATGTCGGCAAAGACCACCGTCGATAAAACCGTCATGGGTACGCAAGCGCAGGTAACTTCATGTGAATCAGTTTAGTTCAAGCGCCCACAGAGCGCATGGCGCCACTGCGGCTGCACACGCCTGGCAACGGCCCTGCGCAGAGGCACGGCGGCCCGGCCGGGCGGTCTTTGCTGGCGCAGCCACACGGCAGGCTTTTAGCCCGCATTCACAGGCCAGCAGCGCTTTGCAAGCAGCTGCCGGTGGATGGTTCGAAGCGTTCAGAGCACCGGGCATGACTTCTGCTTAATCCATTCGTACTACATTCAAAAACAAATCGAAAGTTTGCAATTGTTTGCAAAAAGCTATCGAGGCTTGTTGGCTTTATGCGAAAAGCGGGAGCGGCCCCCTTGCATTTGCGCAGTCGGCCACGTACCTTGAGTCCCTTGTTACTTATTTATGGTGAAGAACCATTCCATGCGCTGGAACAAACCCTACGTACGCGGCAGCAGTCTGCACGGCCTGATCGGCCGTGACGCACCCGCGTCGACCGCCTGGGTGCGTGACCAGCAACTGGAGGAAGTGCGCCGCGCCATGATCGGCAGCCTGTCGGGCTTTTCCGGCTGCGAAGTGGCGCGCATGAACATCCGCCTGCGCTATGCAGGCGACATCGAGGCGCTGTGGTACCTGCGCACCGACCTGCAGAGCACCCTGGTCCCCTTGCAGGGCGAGCCTTCTGCCAAAAACGTCATCGCGCAGGTGACACTCCTGTTCCAGGGTCTGTTGCCGCGCGCCTTGGGTACGCCGGTGGCACGCGCGTCGTCGGCATCCTGAGCGGCAAGCCCCTGCGTCGCGCGGCGCCTTTGTGCAGGGCCTACAGATGCCCCCAATAAATCAGCGCGTCGCGCTCTTCCACCGACAGTGACACCGTAGCCCCCACGGGCAGCAGCACCTTGGTCTCCACATGCCCGAACGGCAGGTTGGTGAGCACCGGCGCCTTGATCTGGCTGCGCAGCCAGTCCACCACAGATTGCAGTTTGTAGCCCTTGTCGTGCGGCACCAGCTTGAACTGGGTGAACTGGCCCAGCACCACGGCCTTTTGCTGCGCCAGCACGCCCGCGTGCAGCAACTGCGTCAGCAGCCGCTCGATGCGGTAGGGGTGCTCGTTCACGTCTTCCAGGAACAAGATGCCGCCCTTCACGCCGGGCAGGTAGGGTGTGCCCACCAGCGATGCCAGCACCGCCAGGTTGCCGCCCCACAGCTGGGCACTCTTCACGTAGATGTCGGGCACGGCCGGCTTGCCGGTGGTGGCATGGGGCTTTTCGCGGTGCATGCGCCAGCCCGCGCCTTCGCCGTGGCCGGTAAGCAGGTCGTCGAAGCAGGCCTCCATGATGTCGTCGGGCTCGCCCGCGACGCCGAAGTCGGCGCCCAGGGCGGGGCCGGCCCAGCTCACGGCGCCGGTCTGCGCCAGCAGCGCATTCTGGAAGGCCGTGAAATCGCTCAGGCCGACGAACTTCATGCCCTTGTCGATGGCCTTGGCCACCGCCTTGTAGCGGATGCCCGACAGGATGCGCGACAGCCCATAGCCCCCGCGCGAGATCAGTGCCACATGCGCGCCGCTGGCGGCCGCGCGGTGGATGGCGGCCAGGCGGGTATCGTCGTCGCCGGCAAAACGGGTGTGGCTGGCCAGCGCGTCCACATCCACCTCCACCTCATGCCCCAGGGCCTTCAGGCGGGCAATGCCCCGCTTGAAGGCGGCCTTGTCGCGCACGGCGCTGGAGGGCGAGTAGATATAGATGTGCTTGGGACCATGGTCGTGGTCGCAATCGGCGTGGTCGTGATGGTGGTGATCGTGATCGTTGTGCAAAGCGTTCAGGCGCCGGTGTCGGGCCTGCTCCGTGGAATGGTATGCCGCTGGCGGGCCGCAAAAAGCGGCGCTGGCGTGCGGTCAGGGTGCGAAGTATTCCACAGCCCGTTCGGCAATGCCCCGGCCATGCTCCTGCACGAAGTGCCCGGCCTGCGGCAGCACCACGGGATCAGAGCAGTTGCGGATGTCCTTTTGCAGCGCCTGCATGGTCGCCAGGCCCAGCACCGGGTCCTGCGCGCCCACCACCATCAGGCTCTGGCCCTGCCACCGTTGCTGCCAGAAATCGCGCGCCTGGCGCGAGACTGCGGCGCCCTCGTCCCCCGGACCGGCAGGCACCCGCTCGGGGAAGGCACGCAGCGCGGCACGGTAACCCTTGTCCGGGAAAGGCGCGTCGTACGCTGCGCACTCGGCCGGCGAGAGCTGAAGATTGCCGCGCCCCAGCAATCGGCCCACGCCATACAGCGGCTTGTCGCGGCACATGGCACGCCAGTCCACAAAGCCCTGCGGCAGCGGCACGTCGCCGGTGGCGAGCAGCGTGTTCATCACCAGCAGGCCCTTGAAACGCTCAGGGCAGTCCATGGGCAGCGTAAGCCCCAGAATGCCGCCCCAGTCCTGCACCACCAGCACGGTGCGCTGCAGGTTGAGGCGCTCCACCAGCTCCAGCAGCACCTGGCGGTGCCACTCGAAGCGGTGCGCGGCCTCCTTCTTGGGCTTGTCGCTCTTGCCAAAGCCGATCAGGTCGGGCGCCACCACCCGGTCGCCCGCCGCCAGCCACACGGGCAGCATGTGGCGGTACAGGTAGCTCCAGGCCGGGTTGCCATGCAGGCACAGCCAGGTGCGCGGTGCATCCTGCGGGCCTTCATCCAGGTAGTGCAGGCGCAGGCCGGCCAGGCTGGGCAGGTCGCTCACGTAGTTGGGGGCCCAGGGGTAGCCGGGCAGGTCGGCAAAGGCCGCCTCGGGCGTGCGCAGTGCGTCGTCGCGCAGCGGGTGGCGTGCCAGCGCGTCGGCACGCTGCTGGCTGCGCCGTGCGCCAAAAAAACCGGTGAGCAGCGCGCTGCATTCGTCCGCCAGCACCCCGCCCTGCACACCCGTCTGGTGGTTGATGGCGGTGTGGGCAAACAGGTCCAGCACCGAGCCCGCAGCGCCGGTCCGGGGCTCGGTGGCGCCGAACACCACGCGCGCCAGCCGCGCATGCAGCATGGCGCCGCTGCACATGGCGCAGGGCTCCAGCGTGACATAGAGCGTGCAGCCGTCGAGCCGGTAGTTGCCCAAGTGCTGCGCGGCCGCGCGCAGGGCCACGATCTCGGCATGCGCCGTGGGGTCGTTGGCCTGCACGGGGGCATTGCGGCCGGTGGCGATCACCTGGCCGTCCTTGACGACCACGGCGCCCACAGGCACCTCGCCAGCCTCTGCGGCGGCACGCGCTTCGGCCAGCGCCAGGCGTATGCCGTCCTCGTCGGTGAGCACCACGGCCACGCCCGTCACTTGTCGGCGTCCGGCAGGGCCTGCGCGCGCTGCTTCATGATGTCATCGAGCTGCTGCTGGACCTGTTGCTGCACCTGCTGGCTCTGCTCGCGCACATTGCCCGTGGGGTTGATCACCGGGGCCGATGCACCGGTGCCCGCGATGGGCGCCTGTTGCAGCGCCGCCGCAGGCGCGCGCGTGGCCGACAACTGCTTCTTGGCGACGATGCCCACGATGGCCAGCACCACGACCAGCCCCACCAAACCAAACAATCCACGCATTCCCTGCTCCCGGTACGCGACTGACAAAACTCTTCTGGCGTCGTTGCTGCGTCTTGTCGTACTACCGTACTGCCTGCGACGCAGCGCCTAGCCAAAACCGCTTCGCTGAGTTTTGTCAGCCGCTTGTTTTACTGTGCAGCCCGCACTGTAAACCGGGACGGCGGTGAAGGAGGTCAATGCGTCATCGGCAACGCCGCCCCCATCAGCCCGAACAAGGCCCCGCAGGAGCGGTTGAACTTGCGCCCCGTGCGCTGCAGCCAGGGGCGGATGCGGTGCGCCAGGCTCGCCAGGCCGAACTCCACCAGGCACTCGACCGCCGCGAAGGTGCCCGCCATGACCACGAACTGCAGCCACAGGTCGCGCCCCGGCGCGATGAACTGCGGCAGGAACGCGCCGTAGAACAGCAGCACCTTGGGATTGGAAATCGCAGCCAGCAAGCCTTGCCGGAACAGCCTGCCGCCGGTGACCACCCGCTCGCCCTGGGCATTCGGCAAGGCCTCCAGCTGCATGGCCGGCGCCCGCCACAGCTGGATGCCCAGCCATACCAAATAGGCGCCACCCACCCACTTCATCACCGTGAGCGCATGGGCCGACGATTGCAGCAGCGCCCCGATGCCCAGCATGGACAGCCCGATCAGCGCCACGAAACCCACCGCCCCGCCGCCAATGGTCCACAGCGTGCGCGCCCGCCCGTGCAGGGCGCCATGGGCCAGCACCAGCAGGCTGTTGGGGCCGGGGGTCAGCGACAGGCCAATGACCGCGAGCAGGTAGATCAGCCAGATTTTCAGTTCCATTGCGGCACCATCTTCTTGAATATGGTCTGCAGTCTAGGTGGGTGGGGTCGTCCGTATGGCATCGAATTTGGCTACTATCAATACCAAACTGGACTCCCCATGAGCGCCCCCAGCCCCCTGCCCCGCCCCGACGTGCGCCTGTTGCTGCTGCCGCTGCCCGACTTCGCGCTGCTGCCCTTTGGCGGCTTTCTGGACAAGCTGCGCTTTTCGGCCGACGACGAAGACCACAGCCGCCAGCGCTACTGCGCCTGGACGCTGCTGGGCATCGACGATGCGCCCGTGCTCTCCAGCAGCGGCGTACAGGTGAACATGGACACCACGGCCGATGCCGTGGACCTGGCGGCATTCGAATACCTGGTGGTCTTTGGCAGCCGCACGGTGCAGGCCTCGCGCGCGCATGTGCAGGCCTATGGCCCGCTGCTGCGCAAGGCGGCATCGCGGGGCCTGCCGCTCGTGGCCATCGACAACGCCAGCTTTCTGCTGGCCGAGGCCGGCCTGCTCAAGGGCCATCGCGTGGCGCTGCACTGGCGCCATGTGGCCGAGTTCCGCGAGGCCTTTCCGCGCATCGTGGTGGCCGATGAGCTGATCTATTGCTTCGACCGCGACCGCATCACCTGCGCGGGCGGCACGGCGGCCATCGACATGGCGGTGGAGCTGCTCTCACGCCACTGCGGCCGGGTGCGCGCCTTCAAGGGCCTGGCCGACATGCTGGTGGACGCGCCCCGGCACCAGGCGCACCACCTGCAGTCGATGGAAGGCGCAGGGCCCGACCTCACCCGCCACCTGTCGCGCGCGGTGGCGCTGATGCGCAGCGCCCTGGCCGATGGCCTCACCGTGGCGGATCTCGCCGAGCGCATCGGCATCGGCCGCCGGCAGCTGGACCGGCTGTTCGCCGAGCAGATGGGCATGAGCGCCCATGACCACTGGACAAAGATGCGCATGGAGCACGCCCACTGGCGCGTGACCAATTCGCACCACAGCCTGGCCGCCATTGCCGACGAGGTGGGCCTGGGCAATGCCAGCAGCCTGGCACGGCTGTTCCGCAAGCACTATGGCACCAGCCCGGGCGCGGTGCGCGCAGGGCGGGCCAAAGCCGCGCCCTGAAAGATCAGTTCAGTGCTACGCGGCTGCCGTCCTTGTACGTGTACAGCGTCACGGCCGGGGTCGTCAGCTCGCCCTTGGCCGTGAAGGCGATGTTCGCCGTCACGCCCTTGTACTCGGTCTTGCCGATGAAGGGGATGAACACCTTGGGGTCCACCGAGTTGGCGCGCTTCATGGAGTCGACCAGCACCATGGCCGCGTCGTAGGCGTAGGGGCTGTAGATCTGGAACTGGCCGGGGAACTTGGCGTCGTAGCGCTTCTTCCAGTCGGCGCCGCCCTGCATCTTGGCCACCGAGGCGCCGCCCGTGGCGCAGGTCACGTTCTTGAGGGCGGGGGTCTTGCCGGCCAGCTCGGGCAGCTTCTCGGTGCACAGCGCATCGCCACCAAAGAACTTCACGCCGCCCAGGCCCAACTGCTCCATCTGGCGCAGCATGGGGCCGGCCTGCGCGTCGAGGCCGCCGTAGAAGATGGCATCGGGCTTCTTGTTCTTGATGGCGGTGAGGATGGCCATGAAGTCCGTGGCCTTATCGGTGGTGAACTCCTCGCCCACCACCGTGAGGCCCTTTTGCTGCGCCGTGGCCTTGAAGACCGAGGCCACGCCCTGGCCATAGGCCGTGCGGTCGTCGATGATGGCCACGGCCTTGAGTTTGAGGTGGTCGGCCGCGAAGATGGCCAGTGCCGCGCCCAGCGCGCTGTCGTTGGCGATCAGGCGGTAGGTGGTCTTGTAGCCGGGCTTGGTCAGGTCGGGGTTGGTGGCCGCAGCCGTGATGTGCGGCACGCCGCACTTGTCGTACACCGATGCGGCGGGGATGGATGTGCCCGACTGCAGGTGGCCCACCACGCCAGCCACCTTCTGGTCGCACAGTTTCTGCGCCACGGCCGTGGCCTGGCGCGGGTCGCCCGCATCGTCTTCGGCAGCGATCTCGAACTTGATCTTCTTGCCACCAATCACCAGGTTCTGCGCGTTCAGGTCATCCAGCGCCAGGCGCACGCCGTTTTCCGTGTCCTTGCCGATGTGGGCAATGCCGCCCGACAGCGGGCCCGCATGGGCAATCTTGACGACCTGCACGTCCTGCGCCAGGGCGGCGGAGCAGACAACGGTGGCGGCTGCCGCAGCAACCAGTGAGAGATGAAAGCGCGAACGGTAAGCAAAAGACACGGGCAAAACTCCGGATGAACAAGGACAAGGGAGAGCGCTCTGACCAGAGGCCCGGCCAGGCGCCGCCATCCTATCCCGTCTTCGGTACATCAGACTTGCACAACAGAATTGCATACAGCATTAGTCGAGCTAATTGCAATCCCATTGGACCGGGAGTGGCCGCCGCTGGGATAATTGCGCCCCATGTCTCTCTTGCCCCACCAGCTCGAACTGCTCGCGCCTGCGCGCGATGCGGACATTGGCATCGAAGCCATCAACCACGGTGCCGACGCCGTCTACATCGGCGGCCCGGCCTTCGGCGCACGCGCCGGGGCGGGCAATGACATCCGCGACATTGCGCGCCTGGTGCGCCACGCGCACCGCTTCAACAGCCGCATCTTCATCACGCTCAACACCATCCTGCGCGACGATGAACTCGAAGACGCGCGCCAGATGGCCTGGCAGGTGTACGAAGCCGGGGCCGATGCGCTGATCATCCAGGACATGGGCCTGCTCGAAATCGACATGCCGCCCATCCAGCTGCATGCCAGCACGCAGACCGACATCCGCACGCCCGAGAAGGCGCGCTTTCTGCAGGACGCGGGGCTGTCGCAGATCGTGCTGGCGCGCGAGCTCACGGTGCAGCAGATCGCAGCCGTCCACAAGGCCCTGGGCCCGGTGGACGCGCCGAGGCGCGCCAACATCGAGTTCTTCATCCACGGTGCGCTGTGCGTGGCCTACAGCGGCCAGTGCAACATCAGCCATGCGCAGACCGGCCGCAGCGCCAACCGCGGCGACTGCAGCCAGGCCTGCCGCCTGCCCTACCAGGTGACCGACGCGCAGGGCCGCTTCATCGCGCACGACAAGCACGTGCTCAGCATGAAGGACAACAACCAGAGCGACAACCTGCGCGCCCTGATCGATGCCGGCGTGCGCAGCTTCAAGATCGAAGGCCGCTACAAGGACATGGGCTACGTGAAGAACATCACCGCCCACTACCGCACCCTCATCGACGGCATCATGCAAGAGCGCGAGTCCTCGGGCCACCCGCTGTCGCGCTCGTCGAGCGGGCGCACCAGCTTCACCTTCACGCCCGACCCGCTGCAGAACTTCAACCGCGAGTTCACCGACTACTTCGTCACCGGCCGCAAGCAGGACATCGGCGCCTTCGACACGCCCAAGAACCCCGGCCAGGCCATCGGCTGGGTCACCAAGGTGGGCGCCGATTTCGTGGAGCTCGAAGTGAGCAGCCCCGCCACCGTGCTGCACAACGGCGACGGCCTGTGCTACTACGACCTGCACAAGGACCTGGTGGGCATGGCCATCAACCGGGCCGAGCCCGTGTCGCCGCGCAGCACCACGCAGTGGCGCGTGTTCCCCAAGGATCCGATGGAGGGCTTCAAGGATCTGCGCAAGGGCACCGAGATCAACCGCAACCGCGACATGGACTGGGTGCGCACGCTCGACAAGAAGTCAAGCGACCGCCGCATCGGCCTATGGGTCTACCTGTCTGAAAAGCCAAGCGGCTTTGCGCTGACCCTGACCGACGAAGACGGCTATGCTGGCGGCGCGCAACTCGACCACGCGCACCAGCCGGCCACCGATGCCGCCAAAGCCGAGGCCAGCCTGCGCGAGCACCTGGCCCGCTTTGGCGCCACCATCTTCGCGGTGAACGACGTGGGCCTGCAGCTCTCGCAGCCCTGGTTCATCCCCGCATCGGCCGTCAACGCCCTGCGCCGCGACGCACTGGCCGACCTGGAGGCCAATCGCGCCAAGGGTTTTACGCGCCTGCAGCGCGCCACCCCGGTGGAGCCCCCGGCCCCGTACCCTGAGGACACGCTGAGCTTTCTGGGCAACGTGTTCAACCACAAGGCGCACGACTTCTACGTGCGCCACGGCGTGAAGGTGATCGACGCAACGTACGAGGCGCACGAAGAAGAAGGCGAAGTCAGCCTCATGATCACCAAGCACTGCGTACGCTTCTCGATGAGCCTGTGCCCCAAGCAGGCCAAGGGCGTCACCGGCGTGCAGGGCACCATCAAGGCCGAGCCCTTGATGCTCATCAACGGCAAGGAAAAGCTGACCCTGCGCTTTGACTGCAAGCCCTGCGAGATGCACGTGGTGGGCAAGATCAAGCGCCAGGTGCTCAACAGCCAGGCGCGTGAGACGCCGCTGAACTTCTACCGCACGCGACCGCAGCAGGGCAGCTGAGCGGGGCGCCAGCCTGGCAGGTCCACCCCTGCCGTCACTGGCCGCATAAGCACATACGAAACGATTCGATCTGCCTCGGGAGGGGCGGTGGAAGAATGGTTCAGGCACTCCATTGGGGTGCTTGGCCCCTTCGTACCAAACCCTTCCAAGAGACAAACCCTCATGCAGATCGAAACGCTCGCAGTCCACGCCGGCTACAGCCCCGACCCAACGACAAAAGCAGCCGCCGTACCCATCTACCAGACGGTGGCTTATGCCTTCGACAGCGCGCAGCACGGCGCCGACCTGTTCGACCTCAAGGTGCCGGGCAATATCTACAGCCGCATCATGAATCCGACCAACGACGTGCTTGAAAAGCGCGTCGCGGCGCTGGAGGGCGGCATTGCCGCGCTGGCCGTGGCATCGGGCATGGCGGCCATCACCTACGCCATCCAGACCATCGCCGAGGCGGGCGACAACATCGTGTCGGCTAGCACGCTCTACGGGGGCACGTACAACCTGTTCGCCCACACCCTGCCCCAGCAAGGCATCACCACCCGCTTTGCCGACCCGCGCGACCCGGCCAGCTTTGCGCAGCACATCGACGCGCGCACCAAGGCCATCTTCATCGAAAGCATCGGCAACCCCCTGGGCAACGTCACCGACATCGCCGCCCTGGCCAAGGTAGCCCACGACCATGGCGTGCCGCTGATCGTGGACAACACCGTGCCCAGCCCCTACCTGCTGCGCCCCATCGAGCACGGGGCCGACATCGTGGTGCACTCGCTCACCAAGTACCTGGGCGGCCACGGCAACAGCGTGGGCGGCGCGATTGTGGACAGCGGCAAGTTCCCTTGGGGCCAGCACAATGCCCGCTTCCCGCGCCTGAACGAGCCCGACGTGAGCTACCACGGAGTGGTCTACACCGAAGCCCTGGGCCCCGCCGCCTTCATCGGCCGCGCCCGCGTCGTGCCCCTGCGCAACACGGGTGCCGCGCTGGCACCGCAGAACGCCTTT
Organism: Acidovorax sp. LjRoot118; assembly: GCF_964253575.1. Taxonomy (NCBI): domain Bacteria; kingdom Pseudomonadati; phylum Pseudomonadota; class Betaproteobacteria; order Burkholderiales; family Comamonadaceae; genus Acidovorax; species Acidovorax sp. LjRoot118. The sequence continues at coordinate 1,902,692 of NZ_CAXURB020000001.1, read as the reverse complement.
TTGATCCTGCAAGGCATCGAAACCCTGGCCCTGCGCATGGACCGCATCTGCGACAACACCCTGGCCATCGCCCAGTACCTGCAGGCCCACCCCAAGGTCGAATGGGTGCGCTACGCCGGCCTGCCCGACCACCCGGACCATGCGCTGGTCCAGCGCCAACTGGGCGGGCGCGCATCGGGCATCCTGAGCTTTGGAGTGAAGAACAGCGATGCCGATCCGCGGGCTGCGGGGGCGCGTTTTCTCGATGCATTGCAGCTGTTCACCCGCCTGGTGAATATTGGCGATGCGAAGTCACTGGCCACGCACCCGGCATCGACCACGCACCGCCAGCTCAATCCCGAGGAACTGGCCAAGGCCGGGGTGAGTGAGGGGATGGTGCGGTTGTCGGTGGGGATTGAGCACATCAGTGATCTGAAGGCGGATTTGGAGCAGGCGCTGGCGAAGGTTTGATGTCGACCTGCCGACGACGACCTCTGCAATTAAGTATTGTCTCGTCACAAATCGGATTTAAGGGGCTACGCGAATGGCCCTTTTTTTATATCTGCCGCTAACCTACAGCTTTAGTTTCTTGCGCTCAAATTCTCCGCAGAAGACGAGCTGCAGTTAACCCCCTCAACAGTCTACCCCTTTGGGAAGGTCTGCATAAATCGATTATTCGCTCATTCGCCGCTATAACTCGTTGATTTAATTGATGCACACCATACTGAAGTTGATTTATGCAGAGGATCCTTTGACGCATGCATGATGCATTAATAATACACAGAAAATCCTCCCATCGAAATTCGTATTTTTAGGCCTCGGAATTGAATGGATTTTTTATAGGTTGCCGCCTACCCGCACCCGCCTTAAGCCCTTCCATCAAAAAACTCATCCCCCTATTCCTTTCAGCACCTTCTCAACAGAAGGTTTCCAAATTCCCTTCATTGCACCAACCCGCTCACGCGCGAGACTCATTAAAGCGGGGTGAGATGAGGCAATATAAACCCTTGAATTATTCATTTCATCCAAAACAGCAATAATATCACGCACCTCCAAATCTTCGTCAGAAATCTTCAGCCGCGCTACTAAAAGAGCCACGGCAGGCTCTCCATTTTTGGCAAACTCATTTATCAAATGAATTTGCGGCGGATGGACATTTTCATTCCCAACCCTCATCAGCCTATACTGCTCATCAATCGAATAAGAACGAAATTGCAATATTTGCTCGTTTGTTTTTATGCGAAAAAATCGCAAATCCGCTTCACGCTCCACCTTGAAATTGCACCCTACCAATACGAGCATCAAAAATAAAACCGCGAATACTCTTGACATACTCACTCCTTCCACGAGGCCTTAAGCTCTCTGTAAATTTTGCGATGCAAATCATGCGCCGGTATTTCATAGGCATTTTTCTCATATCCGTTTTTACTGGCTAACAGGTAGCTCAGCCAAGTCATTCCCTCACGATACTGCCCCACGTGAAATAATTCATGACCCAATAAAGCCAAATCCTTTGGCGTGCAAAATGTTTGCCCTGGATCTGTAAAATAAATTACATTCCCACGAGTTATCGCATCCACTCCGTTTTGCGTGTAAAACGGCTTTTCACCAACTCGTATGTCAGCACTATCCAAGTCGATTTTTGGAATATACGGCTCCAAAAAATCCTTCTCACGCTGAGTTAGTGGCCGAAGCCCCCAATAGTCAAAATTATTTAGAGAATTCCCCTCCACATATCCAAACCGATTGAACCCACCCTCCAACCCAATCGGATCCGCCTGCGTATACCGCCCCCGCTCCGCACTGTAGCTGCGGAAGTAGTTGTAGTGCAGGTTGCTTTCTTTATCGTAATACTGCCCCGGGTAACGCAGGTTGAAGGTCACCTCGGGGATGGTGGTGGTGCCCGTGGTGGGGTTGGTCGTTTCGTTGGTGAAGCGCTTGGAGCCCAGGGTAGGCTGTTCGTCGCCGAAGGCGCTGTAGGCCCATTGCCAGGCCACCTGGCCGTCGGGCTGGGTGAGCTTGCGCGGGGTGTTCAGGTGGTCGCTGTGCACGGCATAGGCAACCCCATTGACGATGGCGGCAATGGGCATGGGGCCGTTGGCCGTGGGCAGGTAGATGTACTGGGTGGTGCCGGTGCTGTTGCTGCCGCCCATGCCGTATTCGCCCAGCAGGGTGCCGTCCTGGCCGTAGACATACGCGAAGCCGAGCTTTTGCGCGTCGCTGCTGCCGGGGCTCCACAGGCGGGTGAAGAATTCGTAGGCGGTCTGGATCAGGCCTTTGTCCTGTTCCTTCTCCGCTTGCTCCTGGTCTTCGGGGTCGGCCAGCAGGTTGTTGAGGTTCTTGCCGCTGGTGGTGCTGCCTGATCCTGATCCGCTGGCTGCAAACAGCGGTTCGGTCTTGAACACGCGCTGGCCCAGGGCGTTGTGGGCGTACTGGGTGCTGGGGGCGTCTGCTCCCGTGCCGGTGGTGACTTTTTCCAGGCGTTCCTGGCTGTCGTACTGGAAGGTGCGCAGGCCGTCGGTCAGCAGGTCACCGGCGACGTTGTACTGGAAGTCGACCAGGGTGTTGGCGGTGCCGCCAGGGCCGGACTTGGTCTGGCTGAAGGCGGTCTGGCGGTTGGCGGTGACGGCGTAGGTGCGGTTGGTGGTGGTGCCTGCGCGCTCCTGGGTGCTGGTGGTGCGGTTGCCGTTGGCGTCGTAGGTGTAGGTGGTGGTGTCGACCGGCATGCCAGGGTAGGCGTGCCGGTTGAAGCCGATGATGCGGCCTGCGCGGTCGTATTTCACGGTCCAGCCGAACTCTGCTTGCAGGGTGCTGCTGCCTTGCGGGTCACTCTCGACAGGATAGCGCAGCATCTGTGTCAAGGCGGTGATGCGGCCCCCTTCGTCGTAAACGTAGTTGCTGAATTCGGTGCTCTTGAGCCTTCCAGCCGTATCGTAGGAGCGAGCGGCGGGAATGGCGGCTGCGCTGCCTGCCAGGTTCCAGTTCCAGCCGGTGGGCTGCCCCAGAGGCGTCCATGCAATGCTGCTGACAATGGGCTGGCCAGCCCATGTCAGGCCAGTGAGTTGGCCGGTGGCGTCGTAGACGTTCTGCAGGGCCTGGCCGCCGGGGTAGGTGGTGCTGGCCAAGAGACCCGTAGTGGCGTTGTAGCTGTAGGCCAGGGTGCGGGTGTCGTTGTTGATGAGCTTTTGGGTCTGGCTCACTACGCGGCCGTGCGCATCGCGCTGGTAGGTGGTCAGGCCGCTCGAATCCTCGATCTCGCTGAGGTAGCCCTTGCTGGCCGGGGTCTGGTCGTAGCGCAGGGTGGTGGTGCCGCCTGTGTGCACGATGGACGTGGGGCGGCCCAGCAGGTCGCGGGTGATCGTCGTTGCCTGGCCAAGGGCATTGGTGATGCTGCTGGGCAGGCCCAGGGCGTCGTACTGGGCGGTTTGGTTGCCGCTATCGAGGCTGGATTCGCTGGTAGCGTTGCCCTGAAAATCACGGGTGTAGTCCGTGGCTATGCCATTGAAATCCTTGGCCTGGGTGATGGCGTCCGCACCGCTGTAGGTGAGGCTGGCGGTGGCATTGGCCGCATTCGTAATGCTCTTGACCCGCCGAACTGGATCGCGCCCGTAGAACTCGGTGTGGGGAACGCCGCCCATCGTCTGCGACTGTCTCGTCATATCCCCGTTGCCGTCCTGCCAATAGGTTAGTGGCTCTGCGGAATCGCCCAAGGTCGTGGTTTCTACACGGTTGATGTAGCTCATCGTGCGCGCCAACCGCCATGCTAATTGACCGTTGCCGGCGCGCACCTCCTCTACCGTGCGATTGCCCATGGCATCGAGCACGTATGTGGCTGACGCTCCGCGGTTGTCTGTCCATCCATTCAGGCGGTGCGCGCCATCGTAGTTGTATGTGATGCGGTGGCCATGCGGCAAAATGACGGTGGCAACCTCGCCGCTGACCCTGTAGGTAAAGGTGGTGACCAAGCCGCCACGATTGAGGGTCAGCACATTGCCGCGAGGGTCATAGGTGTAGGCCGTGACCAAGCCATTGGGCGCGGTATGGGTCAGCACCCGGCCCGTACTGTCGTACGTGTAGGCATCCACATGCCCCAGCGCGTTGGTGGCGCTGGTGAGGTTGCCTGCGCCGTCGTACTGGTAGATGGTGACGGCGCCGTTGGGCGCCTTCTCGGTGGCAACCAGCCCGCTCACATGGTAGGTCCAGGCCCAGGTATTGCTGGCGGTGGCACCCACCTCTGTCTGGGTCAGTACATTGCCGAACGTGTCATAGGTGTAGTTGACGATGCCACGGCCCGGCACCGAGACGGTGGAGGGCGAACGCCATTGCGGGTGCCAGATGAAGTTGGTAGCACGGACTTCTGGCTTGCCAGGAGCTTCGGTGATGGAGATCGGCAAGCGGCGTGGTGCATCCCATTCATAGGTGGTTTCGTTGTACTCCTGGTCATACTTCTGAGCAGGCAATCCGTCTTCCCGTATGGTGCGGGATTTAATAGGTGGATCGCTTGGCGATGCTGAAGCCAAGGATGAACCGGTATACACCAGTTCATTGCCATAGACGCGGAAGCTATGGCTACGCGAGGTTCCCAACGGATCTACAAATCCATCCACATAAGGTACCGAATATTTGTCGACACCTCCCGCCTTTTCCGTGCTGAATGCAAAGCCCTCTTCGTCGTACTTGAAGGTGGAATGCCGTTGTCCATGCTCGTCAATCCGGCCCGCGAGCAATGAGCCCACCGTTGGCGTGCTGACGGTGTACACATACTCGCTGGTGGTGCCGTCGGCTTGCTGAACTGTCTTGAGGGCACCGGCGTCCGTGTAGGTGAACGATACGCTGCGCTGGTCGTTGCTGGTAACGCTCACGAGCTTGCCTACACCGGAATACACGAACCCCAGGCTTTGCCCGAAATTGTTGGTCACCGACGCGGGGCGATTGCCCGAATCGTAACCATAGCTCAGGCGCCAGCCATTGCGGTAGATTTGCTCCACAAGCAGGCCTTTTTCACTGAAGACATAGCGCCTCTCGTTTTCTGTATCGTCAAAGACCCAGCGATTACCGTCCTTAACCAGCGTGTGAAGCTTGTTGCGACCGATGAATGCCGAGTCGCCATTCTGTCGGTGAAAGTAATTGAAGGTGCCGTCGCCCATGTGCACACGGACCAGTGCGAAGCCACTGCCCAGGTCAAACCCGCTTTCCTGCCCGCTGCGGGTAGCGCTGCTTGAGTGGATGGCGGTGCCATCGCTGGATTTGGCGGACGCCAGGTAAATGTCGTGGTTGTGGAGCCAGCCGTCACCGAGGGAGTCCTGGCTGGCGCTTTTTTTGAAATAGGTGCCGAACCAGAGTTTTTTATCGCGCGCGCGGTGGCTGCGGTACAGGCGGCGAAACTCCAGTGGCATGGGGCCGGCGTTGACCAGGTCAACCACCGACTCGATCTTTTCTCGGGTGGTCACCAAAATGGGGTTGCCTTTTAGGGCGATTTGCGGACATGTCTCGCATGGCGGAGGAGTTTTCGCCACCGGGTTGACGCACATGTAGGTCTGCTTGTCCAAAGCCCAATATCCTGCAGTGCCACTCCATGGATGATTGCAAGTAATTGCACGTGAAGCATAGACCTTGACGATGCTTGAACTCACATCGCGGCATGTGGTGCCGCTTTTCCATCCATATGTAATGGTCAGCGGTGCATACTGGAAAAGGGGCTCTTTAGATTGGATAAACTGATCACGGTCAATAACTTCAACCCCTCCTACTGAGTAGGAAAATTGACACATATTTCCATAATTCGGGTTGGTGTATATCAGGTAATTGAGGGTCTCCTGAACCGCCTTGTCCTCTGTCGCATAGCTACTTCCCGAATCGGGAGGAGCCACTCCGTAGCCAGAGCCATACCCCCAGTCAGTAAATCCATCCGGTTTGAGCCGACAGGTCATGTAGCCATTTGGACCTCCCTCGACACAGGAGTCTTTGAAATTGCTTTGCGCGTTTGCCGCCCCCACAAACAGCAACGTGCACGCAACCACCACCCTGGCAAACCAAGTCTGCATATCCCACCCTCTCTTTGTGAATCGCTTCTTTTGACAAGCTGGTCCCGCCTACGCTGGCCAGCCATGCTTAAAGTTTCACACAGGTGGGGGACTGAAAAGAATTTTTACAAGAGCGGTTGGCATTTTCCAACGCGTGTTCAGTACCCGACGTTGGTCACAGGCGAACCGAGCGCTGCCTAAGAGACGGCGCTCTTCCAATTCAGTGCGTGAATCTACACATCCCGCGCCAACCGCACCCCCGAAAACTGCCACCGCGCAGTCGCCGGAAAGAAGTTGCGGTACGTGGCCCGCACATGCCCCGCAGGCGTGGCGCACGAGCCCCCGCGCAGCACATACTGGTTGACCATGAACTTGCCGTTGTACTCGCCCACGGCGCCCTCGGCCGTGCGGAAGCCGGGGTACGGGGCGTAGCTCGACTGGGTCCACTGCCAGGCATCGCCGAACATCTGCGCCATGCCCCCGCCCTCGGCCGCACCGGGGTGCAGCAGGGCATCGGGGCCATCGGCAAAATGGCCCTGCAGGGGCTGGCGCGCGGCGGCGCATTCCCATTCGGCCTCAGTGGGCAGGCGGGCGCCGGCCCAGCGGGCGTAGGCGTCGGCTTCGTAGTACGACAGGTGCACGGCGGGCAGTGCGCTGGCCAGGGGTACGAGGCCGGCCAGGGTGAATTCGTGCCAGGCATCGCCATCACCGCCCTGCCCTGCGCGGTGCCAATAGATCGGTTGTTCTAGGCCCTGCGCGGTGCGCCAGTCCCAGCCTTCGGCCAGCCAGTGCACGGGGTTGCGATAGCCGCCGTCTTCGATGAAGGCGGCATATTCGCCATTGCTCACCAGGCGCGATGCCAGGGCGTGGGGCTGCAGGTAGACGCGGTGGCGCGGCAGTTCGTTGTCGAAGGCAAAAACGCCGTTGTTATTGTTGTTGTTGCCACCGGCATGGCCGATTTCGACCACGCCGCCGTCGCTGCGGTGCCAGGTGAGGGGCTGGGCGGGGCCGCTGCCTGCAGTAGTGGCTGGCTGGAGGGCGTGGTACGGCGGGAACAGCGGGTTGCACGACAGCAGGTGCTTGATGTCGGTAACCAGCAGCTCCTGGTGCTGCTGCTCGTGGTGCAGGCCCAGCTCCACCAGGGCCAGCAGCTTGGCGTTGCCTGCGTGGCGGGCCAGCAGGTGCTGCATGCGCTCGTCCACATTGGCGCGGTAGGCCAGCACTTCGACCAGCGAGGGGCGGGTGAGCAGGCCGCGCTGCGCGCGCGGGTGCTTGGCGCCCACGCCGTTGTAGTACGAATTGAACAGCACGCGGAACGCGTGGTGGAACGGCGCAAACGCCAGTTCATGCGGTTCCAGCACAAAGGTCTCGAAGAACCATGTGGTGTGCGCCAGGTGCCATTTGGCGGGGCTGGCGTCGGGCATGGACTGGGCGCAGGCGTCTTCCGCCGACAGCGGGGCCGCCAGCTCTACCGAGCGCTGGCGCACGGCGGCATAGTCTGCGGGCTGAGGGGGCGGGTTTGTCGTCGTCGCCAGCGTGTTCATCATCCTGCCAGTGTGCCCCAGCGTGGCGGCATTCGGCTGGGAAAATCGCTCGGGCAACCCCGCGTTGCCGTGCAGTGGTGGCGGCGCAAGCCGCGTGTGATCAAGGCTGCGCATGCACCACCGCAAACCAGCCACGCGGATCGGTCCAGGCCTGGGCGCGCGAGAAGCCGGCGCGCGCCAGCAGGTCGGTAAAGGCAGGCAGCGTGTACTTGTAGCTGTTCTCGGTGTGGATGCACTCGCCCGCCGCAAAGTCGCGCACACCGCCGCCCTGCCAGCGCACCTGCAGGGGCGACATGGCCTGCAGGTGCATTTCGATGCGCGATTGCAAGGTGTTGAAGAAGGCCAGGTGGCGCCACTGCGCAGGGTCGAAATTGCTGCCGATGAGGCGGTTCACATGCGTGAGCACGTTAAGGTTGAAGGCGGCGGTGACACCGGCGGCATCGTCGTACGCGGCCTCCAGCACGTCCACGTCCTTGGGCAGGTCGATGCCGATGAGCAGGCCGCCGTTGGCATGCGGTTCACCCTCGCCGTCTACCAGGTCGCGCATCTGCTCCAGCAGCATCAGCGCGTGCGGCGGGTCGAAGTTGCCGATGGACGAACCGGGGTAGAACACCAGGCGCCCGGTGCGCGGGATGTCGGCCGGCAGGGTGACGCCGCGCGTCATGTCGGCGCCAACCGCGCGGGCGTCCATGCCGGGGAACTCTTCGCGCATGCGGGCCACGGCCTCCTGCAGAAAATCGGCCGAGATGTCCACGCCCACAAAGCAGGCCGGGGCCAGCGTGCGGCACAGGGTGCGCGCCTTTTCGCAGTTGCCAGCGCCCAGTTCAATCAGCGTACGGCCGTGGCCCACGGCGTCTGCAATGGCGGCGGCGTGCTGCTGCATCACCGCATGCTCGGTGCGGGTGGGGTAGTACTCGGGCAGTCGGGTGATGGACTCGAAGAGCTCCGAGCCGAGCTGGTCGTAAAAATACTTGGGCGAGATGGTGGCGGGCTGCTGCAGCAGGCCCTCGGTGATCTCGTCGAATACGGACTGGTCTGCCAGCGCGGATACGGCTTGCGCGTTGTCGGTCTCGGGGGCCAACCCCTCGAAGGCTTCGAAGGCCAGGTGGGGTGGCTTGGCGTTCGAGGCCGCTTGGCGCGGCGCGCCCTGGGTTGGAAGCAAGGGCGACGGGTTCTGGAGGAGTGCGTGGGCCATGGTTCGGTAGGTTAGCGGCGGGGCCGGGGCCCCAAAGTAGGACGAGCGCGCATGTGCCTGATCATGGGGCATCCTGGATGGCGCTGCTTGGGCGCAACTGCGCAGGCTTTCCTGTCATCGGGCCATGCCACCATGATGTCGCCACCAAGCGGGCGCGGCAAGCCCTGTTGTGGCTGGCCCGCATTTCGCTTGCAGACACATCTTTGCCACAAATACACCAGACAAGGACACACCGCCCCATGGATTCATTGACCCAGATCGCCCTGGGCGCCGCCGTCACCCTCGCCACCATGGGCCGCCGCACCGCCGCGTGGAAGGCCGTCTTCTGGGGCGCCGTGGCCGGCACCCTGCCCGACCTGGATGCCTTCATCGACCATGGCGATGCCATGCTCAACATGGTGCTGCACCGCAGCAGTAGCCATGCCTTGCTCAACCTCACACTTTTGTCAGGCCCGCTGGCCTGGCTGGTGGCGCGCCTGCATGGCGAAATACCGCACCTGCTGCGCTGGTGGCTGGCCTTGTGGCTGGCGCTGGTCACGCACCCGCTGCTCGATGCGATGACCGTCTATGGCACCCAGCTGCTGTACCCGTTCACCAACCACCCCTACGGCGTGGGCAGCGTGTTCATCATCGACCCGCTGTACACCGTGCCGCTGATCATCGGGGTGGTGGCCGCACTGGTGGCACGCGGCAGGGACGGCAGGCGCGGCCTGCGCTGGAATGCCTGGGCGCTGGTGTTCAGCACCGCCTACCTGGGCTGTGGCGTGCTGGCGCAGCAGCATGTGGAGGGCATTGCGCGTGCCTCGCTGCAGTCAGAGGGCATCACTGCAGAGCGCGTGCTGGTGACGCCCGCACCGTTCTCTGCCGTGCTGTGGCGCGTGGTGGCGATGACGCCTACGCATTACCTGGAGGGCTTTCGCTCGCTGGCCGATGGCAGCCAGCAGCCCATGCGCTGGACGCGCCATGAGCGCGGTGCAGACCTTTACGCCACCTACCAGGGCAATGCGCATGTGCAGCGCCTCTCGCGCTTCACCCACGGCTTCTACCGCATGAACGAGGCCGGTGGGCATGTCTACATCACCGACCTGCGCATGGGCATGGAGCCTGCGTACTCGTTCCACTTCGACATCGGCACGCCGCAGCAGGTGCTGGCCGGCACGGCCAGGGCCCGGCAGGAGTTGCAGCGCCCCGATCTGGAGACCGCCCTTCCCTGGCTGTGGCGGCGCATGTGGGCGCTCGACGATGGCCCCCTGCGCCCACCGCCAGGCACCGGGCCGACAACACCCGCGCCGACGGCGACCCCGGCGGGCTGAGCACGCAGGCAGCAGTACAGACGGCGCTGCTGGCAGCAGCTGTCTGTATCTTGCCGGGCACGGCCGCTGCGCATAGAGTGAGCGGTCTACCGACCACCCCGAGGCCCCGCCATGCTCCAGATGCGCCCCAGCTGCGAATGCTGCGACAAAGACCTGCCCCCTGATACGACTGCCGCGCGCATCTGCACCTTCGAGTGCACCTTCTGCAGCACCTGCGCGGGCGGCCCACTGGGCGGCATCTGCCCCAACTGCGGGGGTGAGCTGCTGCAGCGCCCGCGCAGGCCCGCATCCAAGCTCGCGAAGTTTCCCGCGTCGACCGAACGCGTGCACAAACCGCAAGGCTGCGGCCCGGTGCTGGCATGAGCACCACCACCCTGCTGCTCTTTGCGCTGGTGGCCCTGGTGGCCATTGCCACGCCCGGGCCCACGGTGCTGCTGGCGCTGGCCAATGGCTCGCGCTATGGCGTGCGCCGTTCGGTGCCGGGCATGCTGGGAGCGGTGGCGTCCGACTTTGTGCTGGTAGGCGCCGTGGCGCTGGGCCTGGGTGCGCTGCTGGCGGCCTCGGAGTTCTGGTTCTCGGTCGTCAAGTGGGTGGGCGCCGCCTATCTGGCCTGGCTGGGGCTGCGCCTGCTGCGCTCGCAGGGCGGGCTGGAGCTGTCGCAGCCCGGCGGTACCCAGGGTGTGACGGCCCGCAGCGTCTTTGCCAAGTCGTTCCTGGTGGCGGTCACCAACCCAAAGGGCTATCTGTTCTGCTCGGCCCTGTTGCCGCAATTCATCGACGCGAATGCGCCTCAATGGCCGCAGTACGCTGCTATTGCGGTGGTGTTCGCAGGCCTGGATTTCGCGGTGATGCTGGCCTATGCCATTGTGGGCGCCAAGGCAGTACAGCTGCTGCGCCGCCGCGCCGTGCTCTGGCTCGACCGCTGCTGCGGCGGGGCGCTGTTGGCGCTGGCCGGGTCTTTGGCGTTCTACCGCCGTAGCGCCTAGAACCGGTAACCCAGACCCACGCCGACCAGCACCGGATCCACCTTGAAAGTCCCCGCCTTGGCGCCGCCAGCGAACACGTCGGTCTGGATGTAGACCTTCTTCACGTCCAGGTTCAAATACAGGTTCTTCGACAAGGGAATGTCCACTCCCACCTGAAGCGCGCCGCCCCAGCTGCTCTTGTCGATGCCCACGCCGGCAGGCAGGTGCACGCTGGAAAAGCGCGTGTAGTTCAGTCCCGCGCCCACATAGGGCTTGAAGCCGGGCGCGTCGAAGTGGTACTGCAGCAGCAGCGAGGGCGGCAGGTGCTTGAGCGTGCCGATCTTGCCGTTCAGCGCAGTGGCGTTGACATCGTGCTTTTGCGGCACGGTCAGGACCAGCTCGGCGGCGATGTTCCTGGTGAAGAAGTAGGAGACGTCGACCTCGGGGATCACCTTGTCGTTGATCGACAGGCCCAGGCCGGTGAAGTCCTTGTTGGCACTGGCCAGGTTAACGGCGCGGGCGCGCACCAGCCAGGGGCCTTCGGATTCTTGTGCCATGGTGGCGCCGGATGCCAGCGCGCAGGCGGCCACCAGGGCCAGGTTCAGCAGCTTGTTGTTCTTCATGGGAGCGATCGATTCGATGCGGTTGCACGGGGACGACCCCCGTGCATGCATTGGGCCCCCACGCGCACCGATGCGCCTTGCCACAGATCAACCATCGGCACCGCTAACGCGGCGCGCCACCGACCCAGCGCCCAGGCTTCGATCTGGATCAACAATCTGTGCGCCACCCGCGTCGCATGAAACTGGCGCGGCCTAAGCCAGCGCCCCCGCGCAAGGGCCGCCCCGCCGCGCTGGGGGCGTCCCCCTCCCGAATCGCGTAGCGAGTCGAGAGAGGGGTGAAGGCGCGCAGCGCCTCAGGGGGTGCTTCACTTCAGTGCGAGGCCGCGCCCTTGCCGCGCATTTTTTGCACGGCAGTCACCACAGCCACCACCAGGCCACCCGCGACGATGCCCACCACCGCATTCAGCAGATTGGAGATCAGCCCGCCCCAAAGAGCGCCCGCAGGCCAGGTGCCGGCTGCAGCGCCAGCCCCCTCCACGGCATGGTGCAGGGCCGGAATGCCGTGCACCAGAATGCCACCGCCCACCAGGAACATGGCGGCCGTGCCGGCGATAGACAAAAATTTCATGAGCCAGGGGGCCGCATTGACGATGCCCGTGCCCAGCGCCTTGGCCACGGCGCTGCGCTTGTTGTTGAGCCACAGGCCCAGGTCGTCGAGCTTGACGATGCCGGCCACCAGTCCATAGACGCCTATGGTCATGATGACCGCGATGCCCACCAGCACAGCCACCTGCTGCGCAAACGAGGCCGTAGCCACCGTGCCCAGCGTGATGGCGATGATTTCTGCCGAGAGGATGAAGTCGGTGCGCACGGCGCCCTTGATCTTGTCCTTTTCCATGGCCACGAGGTCCACGGCGGGGTTGGCATTGGCCTGGGCACGGCTTTCGTGCTCGGCCTCGTCCTTGCTCTCGCTGTGCAGGAACTTGTGGGCGATCTTCTCGAAGCCCTCGAAGCACAGGAAGGCGCCGCCGATCATCAACAGCGGCGTGACGGCCCAGGGCGCGAAGGCGCTGATCAACAGCGCTGCCGGCACCAGGATGGCCTTGTTGATCAGGGAGCCCTTGGCGACGGCCCAGACCACCGGGATCTCGCGCTCGGCGCGCACGCCGGTGACCTGCTGGGCGTTGAGCGCCAGGTCATCGCCCAGCACGCCGGCCGTCTTCTGTGCGGCCACCTTGGTCATGACCGATACGTCGTCGGCCATGGCGGCGCTCTTCTTGGCCGCCACCTTGGTCATGAGGGCGACGTCGTCGAGGATGGTGGCGATATCGTCCAACAGGGCTAGAAGGCTGCCAGCGGCCATGGAATGTCCTTGCGATTGCGGTGAATGCGCCGACTATAGCAACGCGCAGGGCCCGTCCCCACGCGTCCAACGGCTACATGCAAAGTAGGCCAGGAGCCCATTGCGGGCCACGCAAGGAAGCCCCTACAGGCCAAAAGGCGCATACTTGGCGCTGCACCACCAACCTTTGGGGTCCCTTGATACCGGGCTTCTCGCCCGGGCCATGCCAGGCTACCTCACCAAGCAAGACAGCGTCCCGATCGCGGGCGCTGCGAATCTCATCATCCGTTCGCTGCTGGACAGGCAGCAGTTCTCTGACCCGCTGGGCGAAGCCGAGCGGCTCGGCATTTCGTCGGCCCTGTGGCCGCTGTTCGGCATGCTGTGGCCCTCGGGCACGCAACTGGCTGAGCGCATGGCCACCCGGCCGCTGAAGGCGGGCGAGCGCGTGCTGGAGATCGGCTGCGGCCTGGGCCTGGCCAGCCTGGTGTGCCACCGGCGCGGCATGGACATCACTGCCAGCGACGGACACCCGCTGGCCGACCGCTTTTTGCTAGAGAACCTGCGGCTGAACGCCCTGCCGCCCATGAAATACTGCGCCGGCCACTGGAACCCACCCGAAGGCACCGAGGGCGACGGCACCGCCGCCAGCACCGTGAGCGGCCAGTTCGACCTGATCATGGGCAGCGACGTGCTCTACGAGCGCGACGCACGCGCCACCCTGGCCGGCTTCATTGACCGCCACGCCGGCGTGGGCGCCCAGATCTGGATCGTGGACCCGGATCGCGGCAACCGCAGCGCCTTCCACAAGCAGATGGCCGTGCACCGATTCGCCGTGGTGGAAGAGCGCCTGGACCACCCGGCCCTGGACGACCGCCCGGCCTACAAGGGCCGCCTGCTGGTCTACCAGCGGCCTGCACTGGCCAGTTGAGACAGCAAACGGCTCGCCCATGAAAAAACGGGGCCGAAGCCCCGTCCCTTGATCCCGGTCACGGCCTGAACGGCCGTACCCACCGGATCAGCCAACCCACTTGCGGGCATTTTGCCAAAGGCGCATCCACGGGCTCAGCTGGGTGCGGTCTTCGCTGGTCCAGCTCATCTGCACGTTGCGGAACACGCGCTCGGCGTGCGGCATCATGGCCGTGAAGCGGCCGTCGGCCGTGGTCACGGCGGTGAGGCCGCCCGCGCTGCCGTTGGGGTTGAAGGGGTACTGCTCGGTGGCCGCGCCGTGGTTGTCCACGTAGCGCATGGCCGCAATCGCCTTGTCGGCATTGCCGCGGTAGCGGAAGTTGGCATAGCCCTCGCCATGCGCCACGGCGATCGGCAGGCGGCTGCCGGTCATGCCCTGGAAGAACAGGCTGGGGGATTCAAGCACCTCCACCATCGACAGACGGGCCTCGAAGCGCTCGCTCTGGTTGGTGGTGAAGCGCGGCCAGTCCTGCGCACCGGGGATGATGTCGGCCAGCTCGGCAAACATCTGGCAGCCGTTGCATACGCCCAGGCCGAAGGTGTCCGTGCGGCCGAAGAAGCCCTGGAACTGCTCGGCCAGCACCGGGTTGAAGGTGATGCTGCGCGCCCAGCCGATGCCGGCACCCAGGGTGTCGCCATAGCTGAACCCGCCGCAGGCGACCACGCCCTTGAAGTCCGCCAGTTGGGCACGGCCGGTCTGCAAGTCGGTCATGTGCACATCGTAGGCCTCGAAGCCCGCTTCGGTGAAGGCATAGGCCATCTCGATGTGCGAGTTCACGCCCTGCTCACGCAGGATGGCGACCTTGGGGCGCGCGAGGTTGAGGTACGGCGCTGCCACGTTCTCGGCCGTATCGAATGTGAGGTGCACGTGCATGCCGGGATCGGCCGGGGCGCCGGCAGCGGCGTGCTCGGCATCGGCGTTGGCGGGGTTGTCGCGCTGCTGGCAGATCTTCCAGCTCACGGCGTCCCACACCTGGTGCAGATCGGTCAGCGGCGCGCTGAACACGGCCTTGGCATCGCGCCAGACCTGCAGCTCGCCCTTGCCGGCGTCGATGGTGGAAGACACGGGCCGCGTCTTGCCCACGAAATGGCTGAAGCGCGACAGGTGGTGCTCGCGCAGCAGCTGCATCACGTCGTTGCGCTCGGAGGTGCGCACCTGCAGCAGCACGCCCAGCTCTTCGTTGAACAGGGCCTTGAGCGTGAGTTCTTCGCGGCGTGCGCTGACCTGGGTCGCCCAGTTCTTGGCGTCGCCGGTTTCCATGCGGCTGTCGCTGATGCCGTCGCCTTCGGTGACCAGCAGGTCCACATTGAGCGACACGCCCACGTGGCCGGCAAAGGCCATTTCGGCGGCAGCGGCCAGCAGGCCGCCATCGCTGCGGTCATGGTAGGCCAGGATCTGGCCCTTGGCGCGCAGCGCGTTCACGGCGTTGACCAGGTTCACCAGGTCCTGCGGGTCGTCGAGGTCGGGCACCACATCGCCGCTCTGGTCCAGCGTCTGGCCCAGGATGCTGCCGCCCATGCGGCTCTGGCCCTTGCCCAGGTCGATCAGCACCAGGGTGGTGTCGGCTTCGGTCGCATCGAGCTGCGGCGTGAGCGTGCCGCGCACGTCGGCCAGCGAGGCGAAGGCGCTCACGATCAGGCTCACGGGCGAGGTGACCTTCTTCTTGTCGCCACCCTCTTGCCACTGCGTGCGCATGGACAGCGAATCCTTGCCCACAGGGATGGAGATACCCAGGGCCGGGCACAGCTCCATGCCCACGGCCTTCACCGTGGCGTACAGCGCGGCGTCTTCACCGGGTTCGCCACAGGCGGCCATCCAGTTGGCGCTGAGCTTGACGCGCGGCAGCTCGATGGGCGCGGCCAGCAGGTTGGTGATGGCCTCGGCCACGGCCATGCGGCCCGATGCGGGGGCGTTGATGGCGGCCAGCGGCGTGCGCTCTCCCATGCTCATGGCCTCGCCGGCAAAGCCCTTGTAGTCGGCCAGGGTCACGGCGCAATCGGCCACGGGCACCTGCCAGGGGCCCACCATCTGGTCGCGGTGCGACAGGCCGCCCACCGTGCGGTCGCCAATGGTGATGAGAAAGCGCTTGGACGCCACCGTGGGGTGGGCCAGCACGTCGATCACGGCCTTCTGCAGGGGCACGCCGGTGAGGTCCATGGGCGCGAACTGGCGCTCCACCGTGGCCACGTCGCGGTGCATCTTGGGCGGTTTGCCCAGCAGCACGTTCATGGGCATATCGACGGGGTTCTTCTGGTCGCCAGCGGCCACGGCCGTGTCTTCCAGCACCAGCTGGCGCTCTTCGGTGGCGGTGCCGATCACGGCAAAGGGGCAGCGCTCGCGCTCGCAGAAGGCCTGAAACTGGGCCAGCGAACCGGGGGCGATGGCCAGAACGTAGCGCTCCTGGCTCTCGTTGCTCCAGATTTCCTTGGGCGCCATGCCCGATTCTTCGAGCGGCACGGCGCGCAGGTCGAAGCGTGCACCGCGGCCGGCGTCGTTGGTCAGCTCGGGGAAGGCATTGGACAGGCCGCCCGCACCCACATCGTGGATGGCCAGGATGGGGTTGGCATCGCCCTGCGCCCAGCAGTGGTTGATGACCTCCTGTGCGCGGCGCTCGATCTCGGGGTTGCCGCGCTGCACGGAGTCGAAGTCGAGCTCGGCCGCATTCGTGCCGGTGGCCATGGAGCTGGCGGCGCTGCCGCCCATGCCGATGCGCATGCCGGGGCCGCCCAGCTGGATCAGCAGCGAGCCGGCGGGGAACTCGATCTTCTTGGTCAGGCCGGCGTCGATCACGCCCACGCCGCCCGCGATCATGATGGGCTTGTGGTAGCCGCGCTGCACGCCGCCTACGTTTTGCTCGTATTCACGGAAATAGCCGGCCAGGTTGGGCCGGCCGAATTCGTTGTTGAACGCCGCGCCGCCCAGCGGGCCTTCGACCATGATCTGCAGTGGGCTGGCGATGTGCTCGGGCTTGCCGACCTCGCTGCCCCAGAGCTTGGAGACCGTGAAGCCGGTCAGGCCCGCCTTGGGCTTGGAGCCCCGGCCGGTGGCGCCTTCGTCGCGGATTTCACCACCCGCG
Organism: Acidovorax sp. LjRoot118; assembly: GCF_964253575.1. NCBI lineage: Bacteria > Pseudomonadati > Pseudomonadota > Betaproteobacteria > Burkholderiales > Comamonadaceae > Acidovorax > Acidovorax sp. LjRoot118. Next base: position 1,885,725 of record NZ_CAXURB020000001.1, on the reverse strand, counting down.
CCGGTGGAGGCACCGGGGAAGGGAGAGATCGCCGTGGGGTGGTTGTGCGTTTCCACCTTCATCAGCACATGCTGGAGAGCCTCGCTCTTGGCATAGCCCACCGTGCCGGCATCGCCCATGCGCGCCAGGAAACGCTCGACCTGGTGGCCTTCCATCACCGAGGCGTTGTCCGAATAGGCGATCACCGTGTGCTGGGGTGCCAGCTGGTGGGTGTTGCGGATCATGCCGAACAGGCTCTTGTCCTGCGCCACGCCGTCGATGGTGAACTCGGCGTTGAAAATCTTGTGACGGCAGTGCTCGCTGTTGGCCTGGGCGAACATCATCAGCTCGACGTCGCTGGGGTTGCGCGCCAGGCCGGTGAAGGCGTTGACCAGGTATTCGATCTCGTCCTCGGCCAGGGCCAGGCCGAAGCGGGTGTTGGCGGCCTCCAGCGCGGCACGGCCGCCGCCCAGCACATCCACATGCTCCATGGGGGCGGGCTGCAGCTCGGTGAACAGCGCTGCGGCGCCGCTGCGGTCGGCCACCACCGACTCGGTCATGCGGTCGTGCAGCAGGGCCGCGACCTGGGCCACCTGGTCGGCGCTCAGCTCGGGCGTGCCGCCCAAGAGGCCGGGCTTGAGAGCCACGCGGTATTCGGTGATGCGCTCCACGCGGCGGATCGCGATGCCGCAGTTGCGCGCGATGTCGGTGGCCTTGGAGGCCCAGGGCGAGAGCGTGCCCAGGCGCGGGGTGACGACGATGACCGCGCCATTGTCTGGGCCGGAATAGGGGTCCCCGTAGGTCAACAGGGCCGCCAGACGCTCCTGATCGGCTGGCGAGGGTGCCGCATCGGTGGCCACCAGGTGCACGAAGCGCGCAGCGATGCCAGTGATCTTGGGGTGGATGGCCTCGAGGGCAGGCTGGAGTTGCTGGGCGCGAAAGGTGCTGAGGGCGTTGCCGCCCGCCAGCGTGGTCATGTGCAAGGTCACGGTAGCGGCCTGTTGGGGTGTGAGGGGTACGGTGGGCGCCGCCGCCATCCGAAAAACGCAGGCTTGGTGGCGGTTAGCCTCCCATTTTAACCGGCGTCGCCCCACCGCATGCGCCGTCCGGCCCGCAATGGGATAATCCCCTCCATGAGCATCACCATCAAAACTGCACAGGACATCGAGGGCATGCGCGTCGCCTGCCGCCTGGCGTCTGAAGTGCTGGACTACATCGCCCCCCACATCAAGCCCGGAATCACCACCAACGAAATCGACCGGCTGGCCGCCGAATGCATGGTCCAGCAGGGCACGATTTCGGCCACGGTGGGCTACCAGCCGCCGGGCTACCCGCCCTACCCCAAGTCGCTGTGCACCTCGGTCAACAACGTGGTATGCCATGGCATTCCCAACGACAAGCCCCTGAAAAAGGGCGACATCGTGAACGTGGACGTCACCGTGATCACCAAGGAGGGCTGGTACGGCGACAACAGCCGCATGTACCTGATCGGCGAAACCTCCATCGCCGCCAAGCGCCTGTGCGCGGTGACCTTCGACGCCATGTGGCACGGCATCGTGCAGGTCAAGCCCGGCGCCCACCTGGGTGACATCGGCCACGCGATCCAGAAGTTTGCCGAAGGCCTGGGGTTTTCCATCGTGCGCGAGTTCTGCGGCCACGGCATCGGCCAGCGCTTCCATGAAGAGCCCCAGGTGCTGCACTACGGCAAGCCGGGCACGCTCGACGAACTCAAGCCCGGCATGGTGTTCACCATCGAGCCCATGATCAACGCCGGCCGCCGCGAGGTGAAGGACCATGGCAACGACGGCTGGACCATCGTCACCAAGGACCATAGCCTCTCGGCCCAGTGGGAGCACACGGTGCTGGTCACCGAGACGGGCTATGAGGTGATGACGCTGTCGGCCGGCTCGCCGCCGCTGCCGTCCTTTGTGACCGCCACAAAGACATAAAAAGTCAGCGGGAACCCCGCTGCGCACGACTCTTGCGTGGAACACTGCATGGCCATATCGACTGCAACGCCCCTATCGTCCATGACCGACATCCACGCCCTTCGGGACGCCTACCGCCGCGACAAGGCGGCACTGATGGCCTCCATCCAGGCCACAGGCGCCTCCACGCGCGGCATCCGGGTGCTGCTGCGCAAGCTCTCCACACTGGCCGGCGCCCTGCTGCAGGAGCTGTGGCGACGGGCCGAGCTGCCCCCCGACCTGGCCCTGGTGGCGGTGGGCGGGTTCGGGCGCGACCAGCTGTTCCCGTATTCCGACGTGGATGTGCTGCTGCTGCTGCCCGACGACCGGGCCGCCGATGGCTGCAGCGTGCTGCGGGCCCAGCTCGAAGCCTTCATCGGCAGCTGCTGGGACGCGGGGCTGGAAATCGGCTCCAGCGTACGCACCGTTACCGAATGCCTGGCCGAATCGGCCGCCGACGTGACGGTGCAGACCTCGCTGCTCGAAGCGCGGCAGATCTGCGGCAGCACCGGGCTGTTCGCGCAGTTCCAGGTGCAGTACCGCGCACAGATGGACCCGCAGGCCTTTCTGGTGGCCAAGACGCTGGAGATGCGCCAGCGCCACAACAAGTACGAGAACACCCCCTACGCGCTGGAGCCCAACTGCAAGGAGTCGCCCGGCGGCCTGCGCGACCTGCAGATGATCCTGTGGGTGGCCCGCGCGGCCGGCCTGGGCAGCACCTGGAAGGAGCTGGCCACCAGCGGCATGGCCACCGCCTTCGAGGTGCGCCAGATTGAGCGCAACGAGGCCGTGCTGTGCCTGATCCGCGCGCGCCTGCATGCCGCAGCCGGCCGTCACGAGGACCGCCTGGTGTTCGACCTGCAGACCACGGTGGCCGAATCCTTCGGCTACCGCTCGCAGGCGCCCGACGGCTCACGCCTGCCCATGCGCGCCAGCGAGGCCATGATGCGCCGCTACTACTGGGCGGCCAAGGCGGTCTCGCAGCTCAGCCAGATCCTGCTGCTCAACATCGAGGAGTCGCTCAACCCCTCGGCGCACGAACCGCGCCCCATCAACGAGCGCTTCTTCGAGAAGTCGGGCCTGATCGAGGTGGCCAGCGACGACCTGTACCTGAAGGACCCGCACGCCATCCTGGAGACCTTTCTGCTCTACCAGACCACCGTGGGGCTCAAGGACCTGTCGGCCCGTACCCTGCGGGCCCTGTACAACGCCCGCAGCGTGATGGACGGGGCCTTTCGCAGCGACCCGGTGAACCGCGCCGCCTTCATGCGCATCCTGCAGCAGCCCGCCGGCATCACGCATGCCATGCGACTCATGAACCAGACTTCGGTGCTGGGGCGCTACCTGTGGGCGTTTCGCGGCATCGTGGGGCAGATGCAGCACGACCTGTTCCACGTCTACACGGTGGACCAGCACATCCTGATGGTGCTGCGCAACGTGCGCCGCTTCTTCATGGCCGAGCATGCGCACGAATACCCCTTCTGCTCGCAACTGGCCGGCGGCTGGGACAAGCCCTGGATCCTGTACCTGGCCGCGTTGTTCCACGACATCGGCAAGGGCCGCGGTGGCGACCATTCGCAGATCGGCGCCATGGAGGTGCGGCGGTTCGCCCGCCAGCACGGCGTGGACCGCGAGGATGCGCAGCTCGTCGAATTCCTGGTCAGCGAGCACCTGGCCATGAGCCGCATCGCGCAAAAGGAAGACCTGAGCGACCCCGACGTGATCGCCGCCTTTGCCAAGCGCGTGGGCAATGAGCGCTACCTCACGGCGCTGTACCTGCTGACGGTGGCCGACATCCGCGGCACCAGCCCCAAGGTGTGGAACGCCTGGAAAGGCAAGCTGCTGGAAGACCTGTACCGCGCAACCTTGCGCGCCCTGGGCGGGCGGGCACCCGATGCCGCCGCCGAGGTCGAGGCGCGCAAGCGCGAGGCCCTGGTGCTGCTGGCCCTGAGCGCCCTGCCCTTCGAGGCGCACAAGGCCCTGTGGGCCACGCTGGACGTGAGCTACTTCATGCGCCACGAGGCCGCCGACATCGCCTGGCACACGCGCCACCTGTCGCGCCACGTGGGCGCGCCGCGCGCCGTGGTGCGTGCCCGCCAGTCGCTGGCCGGCGACGGCCTGCAGGTGATGGTCTACGCGCCCGACCAGGAAGACCTGTTCGCCCGCATCTGCGGCTACTTCGACCGCGCGGGCTTCAGCATCCTGGATGCGCGCGTGCACACGGCCAACAACCAGCATGCGCTCGATACCTTCCAGATCGTGGCCGACGACCAAGCCGGCCACTACCGCGAGCTGACCCACATGGTGGAGAGCGACCTGGTGCATGTGATCGAGGAAGGCGGCCCGCTGCCCGAGCCCACGCGCAAGCGCGTGTCGCGGCGGGTCAAGAGCTTCCCCATAGCCCCGCGCGTGACCCTGCGCCCGGACGAGAAGGCCCAGCGCTGGCTGTTGGCCATCTCGGCCAGCGACCGCGCGGGCCTGCTCTACCTGGTGGCCCGCGTGCTCGCCAACCACCACCTGAGCGTGCAACTGGCCAAGGTCAGCACCTTGGGCGAGCGGGTGGAAGACACCTTTTTGGTGCAGGGGCCCGAGCTGCAGAACAACGCGCGGCAGATCCAGATCGAGACGGAGCTGCTGCGCGAGCTGTCGAACTGATCGTCAGGTCACTTCAGGCAGCTTGTCGAGCAGCTTGTCCAGCGTGACGGGGTAGTCTCGCACCCGCACGCCCGTGGCGTTGAAGACCGCGTTGGCCACAGCCGCCGCCACGCCGCACAGGCCCAACTCGCCCACGCCCTTGGCCTTCATGGGCGAGGAGACCGGGTCCGTTTCGTCCAGGAAGATCACCTCCTGGTGCAGGATGTCGGAATGCACCGGCACCTCGTAGCCTGCCAGGTCGTGGTTGACGAAGAAGCCCTGGCGCTTGTCCACGGCCAGCTCTTCCATCAGCGCGGCGCCCACGCCCATGGTCATGGCGCCGATCACCTGGCTGCGCGCGGACTTGGGATTCAGGATGCGGCCGGCGGCGCACACCGCCAGCATGCGGCGCACGCGGATCTCGCCGGTGGCCACGTCCACCCCCACCTCCACGAAATGCGCGCCGAAGGTCGATTGCTGGTACTTCTTGTCCAGGTCGCCGTATTCGATGCTGTCCTCTACCACCAGTTCGCCACCCACGGCGGCCTCGGCCAGCGGTACGGAGCGCTCGCCCGAGCGCACCATGCCGTCGGCAAACACGGCGCCATCGACCGGCACGCCGAGCTTCTGCGCCACGGCCTCGCGCAGCTTCACGCAGGCGGCGTACACGCCGGCAGTGGACGAGTTGCCACCCCACTGCCCACCCGAGCCGGCCGACACGGGGAAGGCCGAGTCGCCCAGGCGCACCATGACCTTGTGGATGGGCACGCCCATCATCTCTGCAGCGGTCTGCGCGATGATGGTGTACGAGCCGGTGCCGATGTCGGTCATGTCGGTCTCCACCGTCACCACGCCTCGGCTGTTGAGGCGCACCCGCGCGCCCGACTTCATCACCATGTTGTTGCGAAACGCCGCCGCCACCCCCATGCCCACCAGCCAGCGGCCATCGCGCACCTGGCCGGGCTCGGCCCGGCGCTGGCCCCAGCCAAAGCGCTGGGCACCGGTGCGCAGGCACTCGATCAGCTGGCGCTGCGAGAAGGGTCGCTCGGGCTTTTCGGGGTCGACCTGGGTGTCGTTGATGATGCGCAGCTCCACCGGGTCGATGCCGAGCTTGGTGGCCATCTCGTCCATGGCGATTTCCAGCGCCATCAGCCCAGGAGCTTCGCCGGGCGCGCGCATGGCGTTGCCCTCGGGCAGGTCGAGCACGGCCAGGCGCGTGGCGGTGAGCCGGTGGGCGCCGGCGTAGAGCAGCCGTGTCTGGTTCACCGCCGTCTCGGGCTTGCCGTCCGGCAGATCGCCCGACCAGCTCTCGTGCGCAATGGCGCTGATCTTGCCGTTTTTGGCGGCGCCAATGCGGATGCGCTGGATGGTGGCGGGCCGGTGCGTGGTGTTGTTGGCCACCAGCGGCCGCTGCAGCGCCACCTTCACGGGCTGGCGCGCCGCCTTGGCGCCCAGGGCGGCCAGCAACACGTCGGCACGGGTGAAGAGCTTGCCGCCAAAGCCGCCGCCGACGAAGGGCGAGACCAGGCGTACATTGTCCTTGGGGATGCCCAGGGTCTTGGCCAGGTCGCCCACGCTCCAGTCGATCATCTGGTTGGAGGTCCACACCGTGAGCTTGTCGCCCTTCCACGCTGCCGTGGAGGCATGCGGCTCCATCATGGCGTGCGAGTGGTCGGGTGTGGTGTAGGTCGCATCGTGCTGCACCGGGGCGGTATCGAAAGCTTTCTCGAAATTGCCCTTGCGCGTGTCGGCGGGCGACCCATCCTGTTCGGGCGGCTTTTGCGCCGAGGGGCGGGCCGCAGCCAGATCGAAACGGCCGTTGGCGCGGCTGTACTGCACCTTCACCAATTGCGCAGCCGCCCGCGCCTGCTCGAAGGTCTGTGCCACCACCAGCGCAATGGCCTGGTGGTAGTGCGCGATCTCGGGGCCGCCGAGCAAGGCGGCAGTGTTGAACTGGCCCTTGCCGAGCTTGCCCGCAGTCTGCGCCGTGACGATGGTGATCACGCCCGGCGAGGCCTGTGCGGCGCGCAGGTCCATGGACTCGATGCGCCCCTTGGCGATGGCCGCACCCACCACTACGCCGTAGGCGGGGTTCTGCACCGCGTCGTGGCGCTCATAGGCGTAAGGGGCGGTGCCGCTGGTCTTCATGGGCCCGTCGATGCGGTCCGTGGGCTGGCCAATGAATTTGAGCTGATCAATGGGGTTGGTGGTGGCGGGGGTATCGAACTTCATGGCTCAGCTCCTTGCCTGCAACAGTACGGCGGCGATGGTGCGCTCGGCCAGCGTCAGCTTGAATGCGTTGTCGTGCGCCGGCTGCGCGCCAGCGAATAGCCTGGCTGCCACGGCCTTGGCGCCCTGGGGCATCTCGGCCTCAGCGGCCGCCACGCGCCAGGGCTTGTGGGCCACACCGCCCAGGGCGATGCGGCCGGTGCCATTGCGGTTCACGATGGCGGCCACCGATACGAGCGCAAAGGCGTAGGACGCGCGATCGCGCACCTTGCGGTAGATATGCGTGCCGCCCAAGGGCTTGGGCAGCGTGACGGAAGTGATGAGCTCACCCGGGGCCAGCACCGTCTCCACATGCGGGGTGGTGCCGGGCAGGCGGTGGAAGTCGGCGATGGGAATCACCCGCGTGCGGCCATCGCCGCGCACGGTCTCCACCGTGGCGTCAAGCACGCGCAGGGCCACGGCCATGTCGCTCGGGTGCGTGGCGATGCAGGCCGCGCTGGTGCCAACCACCGCATGCTGGCGCGTGACCCCGCCGATGGCGCTGCAGCCGCTGCCCGGCTGGCGCTTGTTGCAGGGCATGTGGGTGTCGTAGAAATACGGGCAGCGCGTGCGCTGCAGCAGGTTGCCGGCCGTGGTGGCCTTGTTGCGCAACTGGCCCGAGGCACCGGCCAGCAGTGCGCGCGAGAGCACCGCGTAGTCGCGTCGCACGCGCTCGTGCGCGGCCAGGTCGGTGTTGCGCGCCAGCGCGCCGATGCGCAGGCCGCCGTCGAGCGTGGGCTCTATCCTGTCGAGCTGCAAGGCGTTCACGTCCACCAGGTGCACGGGGTTTTCGATCTGCAGCTTCATCAGGTCCAGCAGGTTGGTGCCGCCGGCGATGAACCTGGCGCCGGGGACGCGTTCGACGGCGGCGGCCGCCTCTGCGGGGGACTGGGCGCGTTCGTAGGTGAAGGGCTTCATGCTTTTGCTCCCGCCGCCACTTCGGTGATGGCATCCACGATGTTCGAATAGGCGCCGCAGCGGCAGATGTTGCCGCTCATGCGCTCGCGCAGTTCATCGGCCGACAGCAGGGGCCGCGCCGTGAGGTCGGCGCTCACATGGCTCGGGATGCCCCGGCGGATCTCGTCGAGCACGCCCACCGCCGAGCAGATCTGCCCCGGCGTGCAATAACCGCACTGGTAGCCGTCGTGCTTGACGAAAGCCGCCTGCATGGGGTGCAGGTTGCGCGGCGTGCCCAGGCCTTCCACGGTGGTGACCTGCGCTCCCTCGTGCATGACAGCCAGGGTCAGGCACGAATTGATGCGCCGGCCATCCACGATCACCGTGCAGGCACCGCACTGGCCATGGTCGCAGCCCTTCTTGGTACCGGTAAGGTGCAGGTGCTCGCGCAGCGCGTCGAGCAGCGTGGTGCGGGTGTCCACCTCCAGCTCGCGCGGCTGGCTGTTCACGATGAACGTGACCTTGGCCATGGGGGTGGGCACGGTGACGCCGGGCGGCTGGGGCGCCACGGGTGTCTGGGCGTCGGCGGGCATGGCGGCTGTCGCCGCGCCGGAAGCGGCGCCGACGATCAGCAAATCGCGCCGGGAAATCGGCAGCGCAGTCGCTTGTTGCATGTTTTTGTCCTGTGGGGGCGGATCAATGCATGCTGGGCGCTGCAACCTTCCGCGCCATGGCGGCCGTGTCCTGATTTTCTGTAGGACCAGGCCCCGCCCTCTCCAAGAGACCTTGCGGGTCAGGCCCTGCAGGCCTGTATGAAGCTGTGCAGCTCCGCATCCCGGTCGTGCTCGTGTGCGCCCACGTAGCGCGGCTCGGGGTACACCGCCAGATTCACCACCACCAGCTTTTCGGCGCGGTGGATGTAGATGCGCTGGCCCGAATGGCCCATGGCCAGCATGGCGCCGTCATCGGTCAGCCACCAGCCAAAGCCGTAGCCCGTGACCCCCAACGAGCGCCGGGCGGGATGGAAATCCTCAGGGATGTCGAAGGCGCGGGTGGCCATGGCGTCCACCCAACCCGGGTGCAGGATGGCCGCGCCATCCTGCACGCCGTACGCCGCGACCAACGACGCCAGCCGCCCCATGTCGCGCAGAGACATGCCCGCGCGGCTGCCCGCGATCTCCTGACCGCCATCGGATTCGAGCGTGTAGTACGCATCGTCCTCCATGCCGCAGGGCTGCCATACGCGGGCGCTCATGTAGTCGGCCAGGGTCTGCCCCGTGGCCGCACACAGCACGCACCCGAGCAGGTAGGTATCGCCCGTGTTGTAGTGCCAGGTGCTGCCGGGCGCGTGCTGCGGGGGCACGGCCTGCAGCATGCGCAGCACCCCGCCCGGCACCTTGTCCGCGAGCGACTTGCTGTAGCGGTTCACGTCGGACTGCTTGTCGGTGTAGACCTCGGACCAGGCCACGCCCGAGGACATGGTCATCAGTTGCCGCACGGTGACCTCGGCGTAGCCGGACGCCTGCAGTTGCGGCAGGTAGCGCACCACCGGGTCGTCCACGCTGCCGATGGCGCCATCGCGCACGGCAGCGCCCACCAGTAGCGCCGTCATCGACTTCACGGTGGACATGGTGCTCCAGCGCTCACCCGGCTGCAGGCCCAGGCCATAGCGCTCGAGCACCACCTGGCCATCGCGGATCACGAGCAGGCCGGCCACGCTGTTGCGGTCCATGAAGTCCTCGACCGTGCGCGCCTCGCCCGCGTGGGCATAGTGCAGCTGCAGTTCACGGCCACGCACAACAGGTCTGGCGACTGGGCCACGCCGGATGGTGCGCGTGGCAAAGAGCTGGTCCACGATGCGGTAGCCATAGGCCTGCAAGGGGGGCGACCAGAGCAGGAAGTCCTCGCTGCGCGGCAGGTGCACCCTGGGTTGTGCGGTGGGGGCCGTGTCGATGGAAGGAGAAAAAGGCATGTCGGACACCGTATTGCGCTGCATGAAGGGTGCTCACTCGTTCTGGATGCCCAGGCGCTTGATGATCGGGCCCCATACCAGGGCCTCGTCCTGCATGGTCCTGGCGACCGCTTCGGGGCCCAGGGCCATGGGCGGGTCCATGAACAGCGCGTCCATGCGGGCCTTGACGGTCGGGTCGGCCCAGAACTTCCTCGTCTCGGCATTCAGCAGCGCCACCACCTCTCTGGGTGTGCCCTTGGGCACCATCAACCCATACCAGCCGCCGGCAGGGAAGTCCTTGAGCCCGGCTTCGTAGACCGTGGGCACATTTGGCAAGGCCGGTGAGCGCTGGCTGCCGAACACCAGCAACGGCACCACCTTGCCGCCCTTGGCCTGGGGCACCACGCTGGTGATGGCATCGGCCGTGACCTGGGTCTCGCCGCCCATGAGCCCGACCATGGCGGGGGCCGCGCCCTTATAGGGCACGTGGGTCATCTGCAGGCCATAGTGCTGCGCCAAGAACTCGACGTTGAGGTGCGTCGAATTGCCCTTGCCGGCAGACCCGTAGTTGAGCGAGTCGGGCTTGGCGCGGGCCAACCTGACAAGGTCGTCCAGCGACTTGATGCCCGACGCCGGATTGGCCACCAGCACCTGCGAGGTGCCCGCGAGCATCAGCACCGGATCGAAATCCTTCACCGGGTCGTAGGCGAGCGTCTTGTATGAGAAGCGGTTGAGCGACATGTTCGACGTGCTGCCGAACAGGATGGCGTAGCCATTGGCAGGCTGCTTGGCGACGTAGCTGGCCGCAATGCCGCCATTGGCACCGGGCTTGTTGTCGACCACCACGGGTTGCCCGAGCGATTTGCCCACATGGTCGGCCCAGGCCCGCGCCAGGCCATCTGCGGCACCGCCCGCGGCCACCGGCACGACCACGGTGATGGCCCTCGACGGATAGGCCTGCTGGGCCTGCAGCGGCATGGAGGCCAGAGCGCAAAGGCCCATCGCCAGGCTTGCGAGAAGAGGATGTGAAACCATGGATCGCCTTCGCAGTGAGTTGATTGCAGGGCAATGCTAAGCAGCGCGAATCATGCCGTCCAATGCATAATTATTTGAAATCTCATTACCAACCCTCATAAAATCCGAGGCACTTGCATGAACCTCCAGCAGTTCGATCACTTGCTCGCCGTTGCCGAAACCGGCTCGTTCAGCCGGGCGGCCGAGCAGCTGCACCTCACACAGCCCGCGCTCAGCCGCAGCATCCTGGCCCTGGAAGACGAGCTGGGTGCCCCGCTCATCGAGCGCGCCGGCAAGCGCAAGGAGCTCACGCCGCTGGGTGTTCTGGTCGCTGCGCGCTCCCGGCGCATCGGGCTGGAGCTGTCCGAGCTCAAACGCAGTGCCAGCCTGCTAGCCGGTCTGGAAGTCGGCACCGTGAAGCTGGGCCTGGGCCCTGCGCCCACGGCGATGCTGGCCGTGCCGCTGTTGCAGCACATGCTTGCGCACCACCCGCGCATCAAGGTGCAGCTCTCCAGCGGCCCGGCGGAGCTGCAGTTGCAGAGCCTGCGCGCCAGGCACCTAGACGCGCTGGTGATCCACCGGCGCTCCCTGCCCCCGTACGACGACCTCAACGTGGACCTGTTCCCGGAAATGCGCCTGGGCTTCGTCTGCCGCAGCGGCCATCCGCTGCAGGGGGCCGCGCAGGTGTCGTTCGCCCAATTGCGCCAGTACCCGCTGGCCGCCAGCGGCACGGGCCTGAGCGACGAGGCGGTGCAAAGCCTCAATGCCCACTTCGGCCAGTCCGTGCACTTCAACGAAGCCATCCAGCTCCAGTCGGACGAGGCGGCCTGCCTGCTCGAAGTGGTGCGCACCACCGACGCCGTGTTCCTGGGCGCCATCGAAGTGGCGCGCTCGCCCATCGACCGGGGCGAACTGGCGGAACTGCGGCTGAGCCGCCCGCTGCGGCTGACTTCGCAGTTTGCCTTCGTCACGCTGGAAGGCATCACCGAAGCCCCCGCCCTGAAGGTGGTGCGGGACTTCTGCGCAGAGCGGATGCACGACCGCTGACGGCACGGCCGCCACGCAAAGGCTCAAATGCCGTCACATTGAGCGGATCGGGAGTCCATTTGATTGGCCCTGGAACGTCATCGGCGCGGCATGTCCCTAGAATTCGGCAGCATCCATCCCTCACCCCCAACACAGGACACAAGCCATGCAACTCACCAGCCAAAGTTTCCAGGACGGCCAGGCGATCCCAGGCGAATTCGCGTTCGCGGTGCCCGACGCCGCCACGCACGTCGCGCTGTCGTCCAACCGCAACCCGCACCTCGCCTGGAGCGGAGTGCCCGAGGGCACCCAGTCGTTCGTGGTGGTCTGCCACGACCCGGACGTGCCCAGCCGCGGTGACGACGTGAACCAGGAGGGCCGCGAAGTGCCCGCAGCGCTGCCGCGCGTGGACTTCTTCCACTGGCTGCTGCTCGACCTGCCGGCCGATACCCGGCAGATCGCGGCGGGCAGCCATTCCGACGGGGTGACGCCGCGCGGCAAACCCGGTCCTGCCGCACCCGGCGGTGCGCGCCACGGCATCAACGATTACACCGGCTGGTTCGCGGGCGACGAACAGATGAAGGGCGACTACCACGGCTACGACGGCCCCTGCCCACCGTGGAACGACACACTGGTGCACCACTACATCTTCACCGTCTATGCACTGGCCACGCCCACGCTCGCCGTCGCAGGCCCGTTGACGGGCGCCAGCGTGCGCGCGGCGCTGGCCGAGGCCCCAGTGCTCGGCCAAGCCAGCATCACGGGGCTGTACAGCCTCAATCCTGCGGTATCGGTTGGCTGAGCGATTGGCCCGATGGCGCCCAGGCAGGTCTTTTCCACCGGCACGCGCTCGCCGCAAGAAGCCAGCGGCACGCCCGTGCCCTGGCAGTTCCCATCGGGTGCGCCCGTGCTGCGGCGCAGCCTGTGCACGCTGGCGCAGCCCTGCCTGAAACAGCCGCAGCACACGCCGCGTTTCGTGTTCCACGAGGCTGCGGTGGTGCTGGTAACGGCAGGCCGGCTTGATCTCGACGACGGCGTTGCACAGGTGGCAGTAGACTCACCGGCATCGCTGCTGCTCGTCGAGCCCAACACCCGCGCGGACCTCGTGAAGACACCAGGTGGCAGCGAACAGCGCTTTCGCTCGATCCTCTTGACGCTCGCCTCCCCGCTGCTGGAGGCATTCCATCGCGCCCGCTCACCCGCCCCAGCGGACCGGCAGCCGCACCCAGCCCCGTTTCGGCAACTGCTACTGGACGACGACCTCGCCTCGACCTTGCGGCACGTGCATGCCAGCGTCGAGGTGCAGCGCGTGGGCGATGAGCGGCTCCAGTACCGGCTGATGGACCTGCTTGCAGCCTTGGCTGAACGCGGCCATGTCTTTGCGCCAAGCGCGCAGCACAGCACCGCCGGACGTCTGCGCTCCCTGATCGGCGAGGCACCCGAGAGGCGCTGGACGGCCCATGAGGCCGGGCGTGCGCTCGCCATGAGCGAAGCCACGCTGCGCAGGCGCCTTGCGAACGAGCGCGAGCGCTTTGACAATCTGCTGGTCGATGTGCGCATGCACCACGCGATGATGCTGGTGCAGACCACGTCGTGGAGCATCCCGCTCATCGCGCAGGCCTCGGGCTACCAGTCGCGTGCGCGCTTTGCCGAGCGCTTTCGCGCGCGCTTCGGCTACCTGCCCTCATCTGTTCGCTGAACCGGAGCCCCCTCCCCTGAAAACAGCTTATCGGTAAATCAGCGACAACGCAGCTTGAATACCAGCCAGCGCGGCCGCGCGATCTAGACCGGATTAATACCCACGCCGCGCGAGAAAAGAAAAAAGGGTTACGCCATTGCTGACGTAACCCTTTAATGGTGGCGGAGTGGACGGGACTCGAACCCGCGACCCCCGGCGTGACAGGCCGGTATTCTAACCAACTGAACTACCACTCCTGGTAGATAGCTTTCGCCTGCATCTTTGTGACACAGGCCAAGCGCTACAACTTGGCGACCCTACGGGGATTCGAACCCCGGTACTCACCGTGAAAGGGTGATGTCCTAGGCCTCTAGACGATAGGGTCAAAACCTTGGAACCAACTCACTGACTGACTCAACAAACCGTGGTGGAGGTAAACGGGATCGAACCGATGACCTCTTGCATGCCATGCAAGCGCTCTCCCAGCTGAGCTATACCCCCACAAACCTCTGTGCGCCACCAACGCGACACACAACGGCAATAAACTGGCGGAGTGGACGGGACTCGAACCCGCGACCCCCGGCGTGACAGGCCGGTATTCTAACCAACTGAACTACCACTCCTGGCAGGCAGCTTTCGCTTGCAGCGGTGTTGCCACCACACAAGCCAAGCGCTACAACTTGGCGACCCTACGGGGATTCGAACCCCGGTACTCACCGTGAAAGGGTGATGTCCTAGGCCTCTAGACGATAGGGTCAAAACCTTGGAACTTGCGAACCGTTTCCGATGTAAGTGGTGGAGGTAAACGGGATCGAACCGATGACCTCTTGCATGCCATGCAAGCGCTCTCCCAGCTGAGCTATACCCCCACTTGAAGTGGCCGAAAATCTCTTTTCAACCACTCTTTTCAGACTTCATTCACACTGTGTATGTCGTCTTCATCAGAGCCTTGAATTATAGACAGGTTTTTAGCGGTTTTGCAAACGAACGCCAACTTTTTCGCGTCCAACCAATTCCAGCACCGCATCGACCGATGGAGTATGCGCCGTTCCGACCGTGAGCACACGCACGGGCATGGCCAGTTGGGGCATCTTCAGGCCCTGTGCAGCCAGCACCTGCTTGAAGGCGGCGCTGATCGCGGCCTTGTTCCACTCGCAAGTGGCCAGTGCTGCAGCCAGCGCATCGATGGCGGGGGCAATGGCCTCGGTCACATGCTGGGTGCGCTCGGCTTCGTTAGGGGTCACGTCGCCATAGAACACCTGGGCCCAGTCGGCCAGGGCCACCGTGGTGTCGCAGCGGTCCTTGAACAGTGCGCAGATGCGGGGCAGGCGGCCATCAGCCAGCTCGGCTGCGGCCACGCCGCGCTTTTGCAGCAGGGCCGACACCAGGGCAGCCAGGGCCTCGTCGTCCATGGCCTTGAGGTGCTGGGCGTTCACCCAGCGCAGCTTGGCCTCGTCGAACTGCGCGGCGCTGCGGCCCAGGTGGTCCAGGTTGAACCATTCGAGGAACTGCGCGCGGCTGAAGATCTCGTCGTCGCCGTGGCTCCAGCCCAGGCGGGCCAGGTAGTTGACCATGGCGTCGGGCAGGTAGCCCTCGTCGCGGTACTGCGTCACGGGCTTGGCGCCATTGCGCTTGCTCATCTTCTCGCCCTGCTCGTTCAACACGGTAGGCAGGTGGGCGTAGACCGGCGGCTCCTTGCCCAGGGCGCGGAAAATGTTGATCTGGCGCGGCGTGTTGTTCACATGGTCGTCGCCGCGGATCACATGGGTGATGGCCATGTCGATGTCGTCCACCACCACGCAGAAGTTGTAGGTGGGCGTACCGTCGGGGCGCGCGATCACCAGGTCGTCGAGTTCGTCGTTGCTGATCTCGATGCGGCCCTTGACCTTGTCGTCCCAGGCGACCACGCCGCCCTGCGGGTTCTTGAAGCGCAGCACGGGCTGCACGCCTTCGGGGATGGCCGGCAGGGTCTTGCCAGGCTCGGGGCGCCAGGTGCCGTCGTAGCGCGGCTTTTCCTTGGCGGCCATCTGCGCTTCGCGCAGGGCATCGAGCTCGGCGATGCCCATGTAGCAGGGGTAGACCAGGCCGGTGGCCTTGAGGTCTTCGAGCACGGCGCGGTAGCGGTCCATGCGCTGCATCTGGTAGAACGGGCCCTCATCGGGCTGCATGCTCAGCCATTCCATGCTTTCCAGAATCACGTCCACCGCGATCTGGCTGGAGCGCTCCACGTCCGTGTCTTCGATGCGCAGGATGAAGTCGCCGCCCATGGCGCGCGCGAAGGCCCAGGGGTACAGGGCCGAACGGATGTTGCCCAGGTGGATGAAGCCCGTGGGAGACGGGGCAAAGCGGGTACGCACGCGGCCCGCAGCTGGGGTGGAGGTGTTGTTCTGGTCGGTCATAGGTCTTGCTGGGTGGGGCGCCCTGCCCTGCTGCGATGCGGGCAGGTGCGAAGGCGGCGGTCGATGCCGGTAATGATAAGTGCCCGTGCCGTGGCCGGGCTTCCGGGCACCTGAAACGGAACGGGCGCCCCGACCGATCGGCGCGCCCATGGGCGGATGTTCAGTGAGCAAGGCGTGCGGTGCACAAAGCGCCGCACCAAAACCTCTCCTGCGGATTTGGATTCAGCCGGATAACTAGGCGGGGAGCCGCAGACAGTGCTGTAGCACGGCAAGGCTCCCCAACGACGTTAGCCGGTTGAAGGCAAAGCCGCGTCAAGCGTCCTGGGCGTTGGGCAGGGCCAGGCGAGAGGTGTCTTCCTCGTTCTCTTCCACACCCACGCGGCCTTCGTTCAGGCGGGCGATGTCTTCGGCAGTGATGTCACCGGTCACATAGGTGCCGTCGAAGCACGATGCGTCAAAGCCAACGATGGCCTTGTTGAGCGAGCCGATGGCGCGCTTCATGCCGTCCACGTCCTGGTAGATCAGGGCGTCGCAGCCGATGACTTGGCGAATCTCTTCCACCGTGCGGCCATGGGCCACCAGCTCGCTGCTGGTGGGCATGTCGATGCCGTACACGTTGGGGTAGCGCACCGGCGGCGCAGCGCTGGCCAGGTAGACATTGCGGGCACCGGCGTCGCGCGCCATCTGCACGATTTCGCGCGAGGTGGTGCCGCGCACGATGGAATCATCCACCAGCAGGACGTTGCGGCCCTTGAACTCGCTGGCGATCACGTTGAGCTTCTGGCGCACGGACTTCTTGCGCACGCCTTGCCCCGGCATGATGAAGGTGC
The DNA here is from genome assembly GCF_964253575.1 of Acidovorax sp. LjRoot118. Classification (NCBI taxonomy): domain Bacteria; kingdom Pseudomonadati; phylum Pseudomonadota; class Betaproteobacteria; order Burkholderiales; family Comamonadaceae; genus Acidovorax; species Acidovorax sp. LjRoot118. The sequence continues at coordinate 1,869,082 of NZ_CAXURB020000001.1, read as the reverse complement.
GGCCCACGTAGCGGTTCTTCACGAAGCCTTCGCGGTACGGCACGCCCAGCAGGTGCGCCAGTTGCGTGGCGCTGGGGCGACTCGATTCGGGGATCGGGATGATCACATCGATCTCGTTGGGCGGCACGGTGGAGACCACGCGCTTGGCCAGGGCCTCGCCCAGGTTCAGGCGGGCCTGATAAACCGAGATGCCGTCGAGCACCGAATCGGGGCGTGCCAGGTACACGAACTCGAAGATGCAGGGATTGAGCTGCGGGTTCTCGGCGCACTGGGCCGAATGCACGGTGCCGTCGAGCGTGATGAACACGGCCTCGCCGGGTTCGACATTGCGCTCGAACACGTGCGATGTGCCTTCCAGCGCCACCGATTCGCTGCCCACCATGACGTTGCCGTCCGCGCTGCGGCCGATGGCCAGCGGGCGGATGCCATGCGGGTCGCGGAAGGCCAGCAGGCCGTGGCCGGCGATCATGGCGATCACGGCATACGAGCCCTTGATGCGCTTGTGCACGGCACGCACAGCGTCGAACACATTTTCGGGCCGCAGCGGTACGCCTGCGGTGGCGCGCTCGAGTTCGTGCGCGAACACGTTGAGCAGCACTTCCGAGTCGCTGTCGGTGTTGGTGTGGCGGTGGTCGGTCTGGAACAGCTCCGTGCGCAGCGTCTGGGCATTGGTCAGGTTGCCGTTGTGCACCAGCACCAGGCCGAAAGGCGCGTTCACGTAGAAGGGCTGCGCCTCTTCTTCGCTGTAGGCGTTGCCGGCGGTGGGGTAGCGCACCTGGCCCAGGCCCACATTGCCAGGCAAAGCCCGCATGTTGCGCGTGCGGAACACGTCGCGCACCATGCCCTTGGCCTTGTGCATGAAGAACTTGCGGCCCTGCTGGGTCACGATGCCGGCGGCATCCTGGCCCCGGTGCTGCAGCAGCAGCAACGCGTCATAGATCAACTGATTGACGGGCGCGGTACTGACGACGCCGACGATTCCACACATAGTTCGTTTCCATCCGTTTGCGGGAACATCCCCGCTGCAAACCCACGACAACAGCTTCTGGCCGTTGCCGCCTCACGAAGGCAAGTGCCTCGTAAATTCTTCCGGAAGCGCCGGTTTCAACCCTTCGAGTACCTGGGTCAATACCGGTGCACCCCGCGATTCCTGCCACCACGCAGCCTCGTGCAGGGGCGTGAGCCCCGCCACCACGGCCACGGCCAGCAGCAGCACCATGCCCCGGAGCACCCCGAAGGCCGCACCCAGAGTGCGGTCCACCGGGCGCAGGCCGATGGACTCCACCAGCTTCTTGACCAGCCACGCCACGAATCCGCACGCAAACACCGCACCGATGAACACCAGGGCAAAGCCCGCCGCATAGCGCAGGCCAGCGGCCGATTCGCCCATGGGCAGCAAGGCCGCCATATCGTCGGCCAGCCACTGCGCCACAAAAAACGCCACCACCCATCCCACCAGGGACAGCACCTCGTACACCAGGCCGCGCCAGGCCCCCATCAGCATGGAAGCGAGCAGGACGGCCACGAAAACCCAGTCCAGCGCGGCCATCACCGGCGCAGCCTGCTCCGGCATCAGAGCGTCAGCACCGATGCCGACAGTTCCAGCGCGCGGATCTTGCCAGCGGCCTTGTCCGCATCGGCCCGGTTGTTGAAGGGGCCCACGCGCACCCGGGTGCGCTTGCCGTCCTTGGTATCCACCACCTGCACAAAGGTCTTGAGGCCGGAGCGCTCCACCTTGGTGCGCGCCTCGCGGGCCTTGTCCGCGTCTGCAAACGCGCCCACCTGCACGATGAAACGGGCATCCTCAGAGCTGGCCGAAGCCACGGCGGCAGCGGCCGGCGCCGCGGTGCGGCCCTCCAGCAGGGCACGGGCGCGGGCGGCTTCGTCGTTGGCACGCGCCGGCACCGCCGGGGCGGGCGCTGGCGCGGCCGCCACCACTGCCGGCTTGGGCTCGGGTTTCGGCTCCGGTTTCGGTTCGGGCTTGTGCTCTGGCTTGGGCGCGGCGGCCACCACGGGCGGCTTGGGCACCATCGCGGGCTTGGGGCTGGCGATGATCTCCTCGCCCTCGCTCAGGCCATTGCCTGCGCTGGCCTGTCCCACCGCAGTGCGGCTGCCGGAGGGCGTGGCCGGTGCCGCTGGGCGTGCCACGGCCGCAGAGGCCGGCGCAGGCGATGGGGCCTGCGCGGCAGCGGGTGCGGGCACCACCACGGGCGCGGTCTTGTTGCGGTCGGGGATCTCGATGGGAATGTCCACCGCAATGGGGCGCGGCTGGGTATCGAACAGCAGCGGAAATCCCACCACCCCCAGGGCCACCAGCACGGCCGCACCAATGAGGCGGTGGCGCGCACGCCGGCGCATCGCTTCGATGCTTTCGGCGGGGGGCGCTGCGCGCGAGCGCTTGGCCGGCTTGTCGGCCGGTGCGGGTTCACTCTGACCGGGCCACCGAAACTTGAAAAATGCCATGGAGTTGAGACTCGTGCGGGGTGCTTACGCGCCCAGATGTTTGGCGTGCAGGCGGGGGGTGCCGTTGATCAAGACCCCGCCCACCGTGTAGAACGAGCCAAAGACCACGATTCTATCAGCGGGCCCTGCCGCCGCCACGGCGGCCTGCAGTGCCTGCATGGGGTCTTGGTGCACGCTGGTGGCCACCTCGCGGCGCCCGCCGGCCACCATCTGCAGGGCGTTCCACTTCTGCTGCACCGCCGCCCCCGTCTCGGCCCGCGCCGTGGGCAGGCTGGTGAAGTACCAGCGGTCCACCAGCGGGCCCACCTTGGCCAGCATGGTGGCCAGGTCCTTGTCCGCCATAGCGCCGAACACGGCGTGCGTGGTGGGGAAGAAGCCCATCGCATCCAGGTTGGCCGTGAGGGCCGCCACCGAATGCGGGTTGTGCGCCACGTCCAGCACCAGCGTGGGCTCGCCCGGCACGATCTGGAAGCGCCCGGGCAGCTCCACCATGGCCATGCCCGTGCGCACGGCCTGGGCCGTGACGGGAATACGCTCGCGCAGCGCCTCGAAGGCGGCCAGCACGCCGGCGGCATTCACCAGCTGGTTGGCACCGCGCAACGAGGGGTAGGCCAGGCCCGCATAGCGGCGCCCGCGCCCGGCCCAACTCCACTGCTGCTTGTCGCCCGAGACATTGAAGTCGCGGCCCGAGCGCCACAGGTCGGCGCCGATCTCGGTGGCATGGTCCACCACGCTCTGCGGGGCCATGGGGTCGCTCACGATCACCGGGCGGCCGGTGCGCATGATGCCGGCCTTCTCGCGACCGATGCTTTCGCGGTCCTTGCCCAGAAATTCGGTATGGTCGATGTCGATGCTGGTGATGATGGCGCAGTCGGCGTCGATGATGTTGGTGGCGTCGAGCCGCCCGCCCAGGCCCACCTCCAGGATCGCCAGGTCCAGGCGCGCCTGGCTCATCAGCCGCAGGATGGCCAGCGTGCTGAACTCGAAGTAGGTCAGCGAGATGGCCTCGCCGCCCTGCACCCGGGCGGCCTCCACCGCCGCGAAGTGCGGCACCAGGTCGGCGGCGGCCACGATCTCGCCATGCACGCGGCAGCGCTCTTCGAAATGCACCAGGTGCGGCGAGGTGTAGACCCCCGTGCGGTAGCCCGATTGCAGGCCCACGGCCTCCAGCATGGCGCAGGTGGATCCCTTGCCATTGGTGCCCGCCACGGTGATCACCGGGCAGTCGAAGCGCAGCGCCATGCGGCGGGCCACTTCGCTGACCCGGTCCAGGCCCATGTCGATGTTGTGCGGGTGCAGCTGCTCGCAGTGCTGCAGCCAGCCTTCCAGGGTGTCGATATTATTGGTGTGCATACAGCCCGCGATTGTCGCCGAGCCCACGGTCACACACATCCTCAAGCCCTATTTCCCATGACAACTGCACCCACTATCACCGTCTACGGCATTCCCAACTGCGATACCGTCAAGAAGTCGCGCACCTGGTTCACCGACCAGGGCCTGGCCTACGTGTTCCACGATTTCAAGAAGCAAGGCGTGCCGGCCGACCGCCTGCCCGGCTGGCTGGCAGCTGCGGGGCGTGACAAGCTCGTCAACCGCCAAGGCACCACCTGGCGCAAGCTCGACGCAGACACCCAGGCCGCCGTGACCGACGACGCCAGCGCCAGCGCCCTGCTGCAGGCCCAGCCCAGCGTGGTCAAACGCCCTGTGGTGGAGTGGGTGCAGGGCGGCACCACCCGTATTTCGGTCGGCTTTGTGCCCGAAACCTGGAACGAATGGGGTTCAGCGGGCTCCAACAGCTGACATCGCAGAGATTGCGTGCACTGAAACCGGAGATATTGCACAAATCTTTACGCAGTTTTACGGCCTGCCCACCCGGTATTGACGGGTTGCGCCTAAACTTTTCAACAGTCTGGTGCGTTATGTACCGACCTGAAAGGAGTTTCTCCATGAAAAAGATCGTCATTTTTTCCGCCATGGCAGCCATTGCCTCCCTGGCCGCAGCCCAGGAACAGGGCCGCGTGCTCTCAACCACCCCCATCGTCCAGCAGGTGGCCGTGCCCCAGCAGGTATGCAACAACGAAACCGTGTACAGCGGCAACCGCACCACGGGTGGCGGCGCAGTGATTGGCGCCATTGCTGGCGGTGCCGTCGGCAACCAGATCGGCAAGGGCAGTGGCCGCGCGGCGGCTACGGCACTGGGCCTGATCGGTGGTGCCGTGCTGGGCAACAACATCGAGGGCGGCCAGCCGCAGTACGAAAACGTGCAGCGCTGCCAGAACCAGACCTACTACGAGAACCGCACCGTGGGCTACAACGTGACCTACGAATATGCAGGCCGCCAGTACACCACCCGCACCCAGTACGACCCGGGCCGCTGGATCCCCGTGAGCGTGCAGCCGGGCCAGACCTACTCCACCGAGCCCTCGTACCAGCAGGGCTATGCCCAGCCCGGCGTGGTCACCTCGACCTACCCGGCACCGCCCCCCACCTACGTGACGCCCCCGGTCACGGTGATCGAGTACGGCTACGACCGCTCGTACCACCACCCGCGCAATCCCTACTGGCGCTAAAAACCGCTGAGTTTTGGCGGGCAGCCCAGGCAGCTGGCGGCATGAACACGCTGCCGGCCCAGTGACCATTGCCGTTGACGGCCGCCCTCCCCTGGTGTCCAGTCCTCCAAAGAGCCCTTCGGGGCTCTTTTTTTTGCCCTGCGCCGTATCGAAAGCTTCCCTGCAGCACGGTGGCCTAAAATCAGGGGTTTCCCTCTAACCAACGCGCATCCATGACCACCGAAAAAATCGACGGCGTGTCCGTCACCACCCAGGCCAATGTGTACTTCGACGGCAAGTGCGTGAGCCACAACATCACCTTCCCCGATGGCACGAAGAAGTCGGTGGGCGTGGTGCTGCCCGCCTCGCTGACCTTCAACACCGGCGCGCCCGAGATCATGGAATGCGTGGGCGGCGAGTGCGAATACAAGCTCGACGGCACCGACGCCTGGGTCAGGTCCGCCGCAGGCGAGAAGTTCAGCGTGCCCGGCAACTCCAAGTTCGAGATCCGCGTCGCCAGCGCCTACCACTACATCTGCCACTTCGGCTGAGCCGCCAGAAAGCACTGAACGACATGGCCACCATCCTCCAGAACCTGCCCCTCAACGAGAAGGTCGGCATCGCCTTCTCCGGCGGCCTCGACACCAGCGCCGCGCTGCGCTGGATGAAGAACAAGGGCGCCGTGCCCTACGCCTACACAGCCAACCTGGGCCAGCCCGACGAGCCCGACTACGACGCCATCCCCGCCAAGGCCATGGAATATGGCGCCGAAAAGGCCCGCCTGGTGGACTGCCGCACGCAACTGGCACACGAAGGCATCGCCGCCCTGCAGGCCGGCGCCTTCCACATCAGCACCGCCGGTGTCACCTACTTCAACACCACGCCGCTGGGCCGTGCCGTCACCGGCACCATGCTGGTGGCCGCCATGAAGGAAGACGACGTCCACATCTGGGGCGATGGTTCGACCTTCAAGGGCAATGACATCGAGCGCTTTTACCGCTACGGCCTGCTGACCAACCCCTCGCTCAAGATCTACAAGCCCTGGCTGGACCAGCTGTTCATCGACGAGCTCGGTGGCCGCGCCGAGATGTCGGCCTTCATGACCAAGGAAGGTTTCGGCTACAAGATGAGCGCCGAGAAGGCCTACAGCACCGACAGCAACATGCTGGGTGCCACGCACGAGGCCAAGGACCTGGAGTTCCTGAACAGCGGCATCCGCATCGTGAACCCCATCATGGGCGTCGCGTTCTGGAAGGACGACGTGCAGGTCCAATCCGAGGAAGTCTCGGTGCGCTTCGAGGAAGGCCAGCCCGTGGCCCTGAACGGCGTGGAGTTCAGCGACCCCGTGGCCCTGATCCTGGAAGCCAACCGCATCGGCGGCCGCCATGGCCTGGGCATGAGCGACCAGATCGAGAACCGCATCATCGAGGCCAAGAGCCGCGGCATCTACGAGGCCCCGGGCCTGGCGCTGCTGCACATCGCCTACGAGCGCCTGGTGACGGGCATCCACAACGAGGACACGATCGAGCAGTACCGCCTGAACGGCCTCAAGCTCGGCCGTCTGCTCTACCAGGGCCGCTGGTTCGACCCCCAGGCCATCATGCTGCGCGACACGGCCCAGCGCTGGGTGGCCCGCGCCATCACCGGCACCGTGACGCTGGAACTGCGCCGCGGCAACGACTACTCGCTGCTGAACACCGAGTCGCCCAACCTGACCTACGCGCCCGAGCGCCTGAGCATGGAAAAGGTCGAAGACGCGCCGTTCTCGCCCGCCGACCGCATCGGCCAATTGACCATGCGCAACCTGGACATCATCGACACGCGTGCCAAGCTGGGCGTGTACGCGCGCAGCGGCCTGCTGTCGCTGGACGGCAATGCCGCATTGGCGCAGCTGAACAACGAGCGCGGCGAGTAACACCGCTCCCGCACCATGAAGAAAGCCACCCTCGGGTGGCTTTCTTGCATTGGGGGGCGAACAGAAGCGGCCTATACAACCACCGGCTCAGGCTCCAGCCGGATGCCAAAGCGCTCGTACACGCTGGTCTGGATGGCCTTGGCCAGGGTCATCACCTCGCCGCCGGTCACGCTGTGGGCACCGCGCCCGCGGTTGACCAGCACCAGGGCCTGCTTTTCGTACACGCCGGCCTTGCCGATGGACTTACCCTTCCAGCCGCAGGCATCGATGAGCCAGCCGGCGGCCAGCTTGATGCTGCCATCGGGCATGGGGTAGTGCACGATCTTGGGCTCGCGCGCGATGATGTCGGCGCACTGCTCGGGCGATACCGTGGGGTTCTTGAAGAAACTGCCGGCATTGCCCACCACGGCGGGGTCGGGCAGCTTGGCGCGGCGGATATCGCACACCCAGTCGAACATTTGTTGTGCCGTGGGATGGTCGATACCGGCCTCGGCCCTGCGGCGCTCCAGCTCCACGTAGCCCAGCACCGGCTTCCAGGGGCGCTGCAGTCGGAACCGCACATGCGTGATCACCGCGCGCCCGGCCAGGCCCATGCCGCGCGGCAGGCCACCGGCCACCTCGGGTTGCGAAGGGGCGTGCTTGAACACCGAGTCGCGGTAGCCGAAGGCGCACTGTGCGGCGTTGAGCGTAAAGCGCTCGCCAGTGGCCAGGTCCATCGCGTCCAGCGACTCGAAGCGGTCCTGCAGTTCCACGCCATAGGCGCCGATGTTCTGCACTGGCGATGCCCCCACGGTGCCGGGGATCAGCGCCAGGTTTTCCAGGCCCGGATAGCCCTGCGCGAGGGTCCAGGCCACGCAGTCGTGCCAGACCTCGCCGGCACCGGCCTCGACGATGAAGGCCTTGGGGGTTTCCTCGACCAGGCGCAGGCCCTTGATCTCCATCTTGAGCACCACGGGGCGCACGTCACCGGTCAGAATGATGTTGCTGCCGCCGCCCAGCACAAAGACCGGGCTGCCAGACAGTTCTCTATCGGCCAGGAAGGCCGAAATATCATCGGCCGAGCGCACGCGCACCAGGGTTTGGGCGCGTGCCGCAATGCCGAAGGTGTTGCAGGGCTGCAAAGGGGCGTTTTTCTCGACTAACATTGACCCGATTGTCGCACCCGCGCATCCTGGCGCTGCGGCGAAAACCGTATTCCCGAGAGAGAGAACCACCACCATGCCATCTTTTGACACCGTCTGCGAAGCCAACCTGGTCGAAGTGAAGAACGCGGTCGAGAACACCGCCAAGGAAATCGGCACCCGTTTCGACTTCAAAGGCACGTCGGCCAGCATCGAGATCAAGGACAAGGACATCACGCTGATCGGCGATGCGGACTTCCAGCTCACCCAGATCGAAGACGTGCTGCGCAACAAGCTCACCAAGCGCAATGTGGACGTGCGCTTTCTGGACATGGGCGACGTGCAGAAAATGGGCGGCGACAAGGTCAAGCAGGTCATCAAAGTGCGCAACGGCATCGAAAGCGAGCTGGCCAAGAAGATCCAGAAGCTCATGAAGGAAAGCAAGCTCAAGGTGCAGGCCGCCATCCAGGAGGACAAGGTGCGCATCACCGGCGCCAAGCGCGACGACCTGCAGGCCGCCATGGCACTGATCCGCAAGGACGTGACCGACGTGCCCCTGTCGTTCGACAATTTCCGCGACTGAACGGACCTGCGCGGCCTCGACCTCCATGCAAGCCCTTCGCACTGCGATCTCCCTGGCCCTGGCGGCCGGCCTGGCCATTGCGCTGCCTGCGGTGGCCGCCGACCAGTCCATCGCCCTGGCCGGCGTGCTCGGCAGCAAGGCGCTGCTGGTGGTCGATGGCAGCGCACCGCGCGCCGTCGGACCGGGCGAGACGCACCAGGGCGTGAAGGTGCTGTCCGTGACGCGCGATGAGGCCACGGTGGAAGTCCAGGGCGCCCGCCGGATGCTGAGGCTGGGTGAGTCCCCCGTGGCGCTGGGTTCCAGCGGCAGCGGCAAGCGCATCGTGCTGATGGCCGACAGCCAGGGCCACTTCGTCAACACCGGCACCATCAACGGCAAGCAGATGAAGTACATGGTGGACACCGGCGCGTCCGTGGTCGCCATCGGCAGGCCCGATGCGGAGCGCATGGGCATCAAGGTCGACGACAGCCAGAAAGTGATCATGAGCACGGCCAACGGCTCTGCCACCGGCTGGCGTGTGCGCCTCAATTCCGTGCGCCTGGGCGATGTGGAAGTGCTCGGTGTGACGGCGGTCATCATGCCCGAGGGCATGCCCTTCGTGCTGCTGGGCAACAGCTTTCTGACGCAGTTCCAGATGACCCGCACCAACGACCAGATGGTGCTGGAAAAGCGCCACTGAGCAGGCGCGGCCCCACCAACCCCGCCATGAACGCCACCCCCCACCTGCCCAGCAACAGCAGCCCCCATGAGGGCGAGTACGAGGACTTGCTCGGCCTGTGGTCGGACCTGGAGTCGGCCCTGTCAGTGCTGCTGTCCAAGCCGCTGCAGGTGCAGGATTTTCCGGGCAAGGTGCGCAGTTTCGACCTGTGGCTGCAGGACCTGGTGGCGCACGACATCGATGCGGCGCTGTACCTGATGTTTCAGTTGGCGTCCACCTCGTCGGTGGGCTACAGCGCAGCGCACGCGCTGGTCTGCGGCACCTTGTGCCACATCATGGCGCAGGACCTGCGCCTGGTGCAGAGCGAACGCGACAGCCTGGTGCGCGCCGCGCTCACCATGAACATCGGCATGACCGCGCTGCAGGACGAACTGGCCGAACAGCGCGAGCGCCCCAGCAACGTGCAGCAGGAAGCCATCCGCAGCCACCCTGAGGAGAGCCAGGCCCTGCTGGAGCGTTTGTTCGTGAACGACCCGCTGTGGCTCGAGGTCGTGGGCCAGCACCACACCAACATGGCCGACCAGGTTCCCCTGGCCCAGCAGAACCCCGAGGACCGCCTCACGCGCATCCTGGGCACCATCGACCGCTACGCGGCCATGATCAGCCCGCGCAAATCGCGCGCCGGGCGTAGCGCCACCGATTCGGTGCGCGCCATCGTGGGCCAGGAGGTGGACCAGCGCGACGAGGTCAGCTATACGCTGGTGCGCTCCATCGGCCTGTGCCCGCCCGGCACCTTTGTGCGGCTGGACAACGGCGAGGTGGCCATCGTGCTGCGCCGCAGCGAAAAGGCCAACTACCCGCTGGTGGCCAGCCTGCTCGACCCTGTGGGCCAGCAGCAGAACCTGCCCAACCTGTACCAGACGGCCAGCGGCAAGCCGCGCATCCAGTCGGCCGTGGCCCGCTCCGCGGTGAAGGTGGAGCTCAACCACCGCACCATGGTGCGCCTGGGCCTGTATGCGGCACAGCGCATCTCGAGCATGCGCTCGCTCATCACGGCACCCGCATCCCTCGGAACGCGCTGATTCATTGCAAGGCAGCCCACCGGGCTGCAGCCTTCGCGGTATTGAAGGACTCAGCCCTTGGCGCCCTTGGCCTTGACCACCTTGCTGCTGCCCAGGCGCGATTCCTTGCCCTCCAGCAGGCGCTTGATGTTCTCCTTGTGGCGCCAGGCCAGCAGCAGGGCCATCACGGCCATGGCGGCCGCAATGCGCCCATCGGCATTCCAGACCACGCCATCGGCCAGCAGGTAGTACACCGGCGCGAACACCGCCGCCACCAGCGAAGCCAACGACGAATAGCGAAAGAAGAAGGCGATGATCACCCAGGTGACCGCCGTGGCCAGGCCCAGCCAGCCGCTCACGCCCAGCAGCACGCCCAGCGCCGTGGCCACGCCCTTGCCCCCTTCGAAACGGAAGAACACCGGCCACAGGTGGCCGAGGAAGGCCGCCAGCCCGACCAGCGCCATGGTGCCCTCTTCCATCCCGTAGGGCTTGCCGAACCAGACCACCAGGGCCACGGGCAGCCAGCCCTTCACGGCATCGAGCACCAGGGTGACGACGGCCGCCACCTTGCTGCCCGAGCGCAGCACGTTGGTGGCGCCGGGGTTCTTGCTGCCATAGGTGCGCGGGTCGCGCATGCCCATGGCGCGCGTCACGATCACGGCAAACGACAGCGAGCCGAGCAGGTAGGCGGCTATGGTGGCCAGAAGGGGGTACACGGCGGTCAAATCAGCTCCTTGGAATGGGGGTGCGCACGGCGGGCGTGCACAGGCCCGCTATTCTGCCAGCGCGCAGTGCACGGTCTGCGCACCGAGCAGTTGCACGCAGACCTGCGGGTCGATCTGCACCAGGAAACCGCGCCGCCCGCCATTGATGGCGATGCGCGGCAGGTCAAGGATGCTGCCTTCGATGTACACCGGCATCTCGCGCCGCGTGCCAAAGGGCGAGGTGCCGCCCACCAGGTAGCCGCTGTGGCGGTTGGCGACCTCGGGGGCGCAGGGCTCGACCGACTTGGCGCCGATCTGGCGCGCCAGGTTCTTGGTGGAGACCTTGCGGTTGCCGTGCATCAGCACGATCAGGGGCTTGGCGCTCTGGTCCTGCATCACCAGGGTCTTGACCACGGTAAAGGGGTCGAGCCCCAGCACCTCGGCGCTGTGCAAGGCACCGCCGTGTTCCAGGTACTCGTAGGGGTGCTCGGTGAAGGCCACCTGGCGCGCCTTGAGCAACTGGGTGGCGGGGGTTTCGGAGACATGTTCTTTCTTGGCCATGGTGCACCGATGGTACCCGCCCGAATCAGGCAGAACGCCTGCGCCGCCCCACCTTGCGCTTGCCGTACTGTTCGATGGCGGCCACCAGCACCCCGGTGAATTCCTGCACCAGCGGCGGTTGCACGCGCCCATCGAGCGCCAGCACCTGCAGGCGGCGCTGCTGCAGCTGCACGTCCTCGAACGGGCGGGCTGCAAGCACACCCTCTTCGACCCAGCGCGCGGCCGTGAGGTAGCTGGCCAGCGCCACGTCACGCGGCCCCAGCAGCGGCAGCAGCGCCGACGAGAAGTTGCTCACCACGGCCGGCGTGTAGCGCAGGCCCTGCAGCGTGCACGAGAGGTCGAACAGCTGGCGCCCGGTGATGCCGGCCGTGCCCAGCAGCAGCGGGTAGCGCACCACGTCGGCCACGCTCACCATGCGCTGCTGCGCCAGCGGATGGGCGACCACCGTGATGGCGAACACCGGGGCAATGGCCGAGTGCAGCACCGCAAGGCCCTTCTCGGGCGCCACGCTGTACTTGAGGGCCAGGTCCGCGTCGCCACGCGCCACCTGCGCCGAGACCTCCTCGGGCACGCCCACATGCAACTGCAGTTCGACCTCGGGGTGAGCACCGCGGAACGCCGCCATCACCAGTGGCATGAAGCCCGCCGCAAAGCCCTCCGTGCAGGCCAGCCGCACGCGCCGCGCCTCCTGCGCGGCCAGGCCCTGCAGCTGCTCCACCAACTGGGCCGACTCCTGCGCATGCGCGCCCGCATGCGCCAGCAGGCGCTCGCCCGCCGCCGTCAGGCGCATGCCGCGCGGCTGCCGCTCGAACAGCGACACACCCAGCGAATCCTCCAGCTTGCCCAGTTGGCGGCTCACGGCTGAAGCGGCCACATGCAGGCGCTGCGCGGCCTGGTTGACCGAGCCGGTGCGGGCCACTTCGAGGAAGTAGCGCAGGGGCAGGCTCAGCAGGGACAGGGACATGAGGCGCTCTTGTATTGCCTTCAAGGCAATGGTTAGTTGCTTATTCTCTATGAATAGCAATGGTAAACCAGCATCGATCTTGCGTGCATCGAGGCTCCAATCAACCGATAGCCACGCGGGTGCTGCGCCTTGCGCTGCAAAGCCCGGCGCCCTACTCTGGAGCTTCCATGAACCACCGCCTTCGAATCCCCCTGCTTCTTGCCGTGCTTGCCACCACGTTGACAGCGGCACATGCCCAAACCACCACTGCCGCCAAAGACCCTTGGCCCGAGCAGAGCGTGCGCCTGGTCGTGCCCTTCCCGCCCGGCGGTGGCACCGATGCAGTGGCCCGCGCCCTGGGCCAAAAGCTCGGTGCCCGCCTGGGCACGCCCGTGGTGGTGGACAACAAGCCCGGTGCCTCGACCATCATCGGCACCGAGGCCGTTGTGCGTGCCAAGCCCGACGGCTACACCCTGCTGGTCTCGGGCTCCACCAGCTACTCGGTCAACCCCGCGCTGCGCAGCAAGCTGCCCTATGACCCTGCGACGGACCTGATCCCTGTGGCCACCGTGGCCCGCGCGCCACTGGTGATGGTGGTCAGCGCGAGTGCACCCTACAAGGACCTCAACGCCCTGATCGCAGCTGCCAAGGCCGCGCCCAAGACCCTCCACTACGCCACCTTCGGCTCCGGCTCGGGCCCACACCTGGCGGGCGCACTGCTGGAGCAGGCCGCTGGCATCCAGCTGCAGGACGTGCCCTACCGCGGCAGCAGCCAGTCGCTGATGGCGCTGATCGGCGGTGAAATCCAACTCGGCATCGACACCGTGGCCGCCGCTGCCCCGCAGATCCGCGCGGGCAAGCTGCGTGCCCTGGCGATTGCGGGCAAGAGCCGCTCCAGCATGCTGCCCGGCGTGCCCACGGTGGCCGAACTCCAGCTGCCCGACGCGGCGTTCGACGCCTGGTACGCCATCGCCGCGCCGGCACGCACGCCGCTGCCCATCATCCGCCGGCTGGTGACCGAGGTCGAGGCCGTCACGCGCGACCCCGCCATTCAGGAACAGATGCGAGCCCAGGGCATGGAGCCCGTGCACCTGGGGCCCGTGGCCACGCGTGCCGTGATCGACGACGAGATCGGGCGCTACCGCGCCCTGGCACACCGCGCCAAAATCATTGTGGAGTGATGACAGCATGACGACAACGACGATGAACCCATCCCGCGAACAACTGCTGGCCAGCGTCCAGCACCACTTCGACGGCGGCAGCTTCGAGGCCGACCTGCGCCGCCGCGTGGGCTGGCGCACCGAGAGCGACACCGGCCAGCCTGGCGCCCCCGCCCTGCGCCAGTACCTGACCGACGAGATCGTGCCCGGCCTCGAACCGCTGGGCTTTGCCTGCGAGGTGCTGGACAACCCCGACGCACGCGGTGGCCCGGTGCTGCTGGCGCGCCGCGTGGAGTCGCCCGATCTGCCCACGCTGCTCACCTACGGCCATGGCGACGTGGTCAACGGGCAGGACGCCAACTGGCGCGAAGGCCTGTCGCCCTGGGAACTGAAGATCGAAGGGGACCGCTGGTACGGCCGCGGCACGGCCGACAACAAGGGCCAGCACACGGTGGTGCTCGCGGCCCTGGCACAGACCATCGCCGCCCGCCAGGGGCGCCTGGGCTACAACGTGACCCTGCTCATGGAGATGGGCGAGGAGGCCGGCTCACCGGGCCTGGCGGCCTTCTGCCAGCAGCAGCGCGAGGCCCTCAGGGCCGATCTCTTCATCGCCAGCGACGGCCCGCGCGTGAACGCGGCCCGGCCCACGCTGTTTCTGGGCTCGCGAGGCGCCATCAATTTCTCGCTCAAGATGAGCAGCCGGCCCAAGGCCTACCATTCGGGCAACTGGGGCGGCGTGCTCTCCAACCCCGCCACGGTACTGGCCCATGCAGTGGCCAGCATGGTGGACGCCCGTGGCCGCATGCTCGTGCCCGGCCTGCTGCCCCCACCGCTGCCCGAGAAGCTGCGCACCGCCCTGAAAGACGTGGTGATCGGCGGCGGCGCCGACGACCCAGCCCTGACGCCGGGCTGGGGCGAACCGGGCCTGACCTCGGCCGAGCAGCTCGTGGGCTGGAACACGCTGGAGGTGCTGGCCCTGGGCGCAGGCTTGCCCGCGCGCCCCGTCAATGCGATTCCCTCCAGCGCCGTGGCGCACTGCCAGTTGCGCTTCGTGGTCGGCACGAACTGGAAAAACGTCAAGGACATCGTGCGCGCCCACCTGGACGCACACGGCTTTGCCGACGTGGAGATCGAACTCGGGATGCAGTGCGGCGCCACGCGCCTGGACCTGCACAACCCCTGGGTGGACTGGGCGTTGGCGTCCATGCATCACAGCGCGGGCGAGGCCGCCACCTTGCTGCCCAACCTGGCGGGCTCCCTGCCCAACGACATCTTTGCCGACGACCTGGGACTGCCCACGCTGTGGGTGCCCCACTCGTACCCGGCCTGTGCCCAGCATGCGCCCAATGAGCACCTGCTGGCCAGCGTGGCCCGCGAAGGCCTGGCCGTGATGGCGGGCCTGTTCTGGGACCTGGGCGAGCCCGGTGGCGTGCCCTGGAAGGAAGGCGCGCTGAGCACGATCACCAGCGCCTGAAAGTGGCACGGTCCGGCCAGTGCCCCCGCGCAAGGGCCGCTCCGCCGCGCTGGGGGCGTCCCCCTGGGGGGATGGCGCGAAGCGACTCAGGGGGGCTTCACAATGCCGGGTCGCGCAACTCCAGGCGAATGGCGTCGATGGCCTTGAGCAGCTCGGGCGACAGCTCCGTGCCCCAGGCGTTCAGGTCTTCTTCGAGCTGCACCACCGAGGTCACGCCGATGATGGTGCTGGCCACCTGCCACTTGGTGTAGCAGAACGCCAGCGCCAGCTGCGTGGGCGTGAGGCCGTTTTCGCGCGCCAGCGCGTTGTAGCGGCGCGCGGCCACCAGCGACTCGGGTCGGCCCCAGCGCTGCTTGCGCACCGACTCGTAAGACGAGATGCGGGCGCCTTTGGGGGCATCGGGGCCGGTGGTGCCGCTCTCGTCGTACTTGCCCGTGAGCAGGCCGAAGGCCAGGGGCGAGTAGGCCAGCAGCGACACGTTCAGGCGGTGGCAGGTCTCGTCCAGCGCGTTTTCCCAGGTGCGGTTGACCAGGCAGTAGGGGTTCTGCACCGTGGCCACGCGCGGCAGGCCATGCTGCTCGGCCAGGCGCACGAACTCATGCACACCGTAGGGCGTCTCGTTCGAGAGGCCGACATAGCGCACCTTGCCGGCCTTGACCAGGCCCGCCAGCGCTTCCAGCTGCTCGTGGATGGGCGTCTGTGAGGTTTCCTTGGCCGGGTCGTAGTACATGGTGCCGAAAGCCGGCACATGGCGCTCAGGCCAGTGGATCTGGTACAGGTCGATCACCTCGGTCTGCAGGCGGCGCAGGCTACCTTCGCAGGATGCGACGATGTCTTGAGGCGTCAGGCCCTTGCCTTCGCGCACCCAGGGCATGCCGCGCGAGGGGCCAGCCACCTTGGTGGCCACCACCAGCTTCTCACGCGCGCCCGGGTTCTTCGCGAACCAGTTGCCGATGATGGTCTCGGTGGCGCCGAAGGTCTCGGCCTTGGCGGGCACCGCGTACATCTCGGCGGTGTCGATGAAGTTCACGCCCCGGGCCAGCGAACGGGCGAGGATGTCGTGGGAATCGGATTCGTTGACCTGTTCACCAAAGGTCATGGTGCCCAGGCAAATGGGGGTGACGTGCAGATCGCTCTGACCGAGCTGGATGGTTTTCATGCGGACTCCGTTGGCAAGCCGCGCAGTTTACGGGTTGCCGGCAAAGTCTGCAGGCCAGGGCCTGACCACCCCCAGCCCTTACCCCGACAGACCCCAGACGCTGCGCAGCAACTGCAGCGTGGCCACGATGGCCGGGTCGTGCTCGGCCGCGCGCGGATAGATGAAGCTCAGAAGCGCCCCCACCCGGGCATGCGGCCAGATCACCACCTCGCCGCGCTCGCTGGCGGGCAGCGCCACGTCCTCGCGCAGCAGCGACAGGCCCACGCCCGCACGCACCAGGCTTTGCGGCAAAGAGACCTCGTCGGACTCGATCACCTGGTGCGGCGTGAGCCCCTGGCGCGCGAACATGTCGCGCATCAGCGTCTGCACATGGTGCAGCGGCGGCGCACCGATCCAGGGCATGGCAGCGATGTCGCGCCAGCCCGCATGCAGCACCTGCGGCGCCTGGCTGGCCGGTCCAGCAATGCGGTAGTGGATGGTCTGTAGCGCCAGCCCCATCACCTCGCGCGGGATGTTGGGGCCGATGTAGAAGGCACCCTGCAGCAGCCCCGCCGCGACCTGCTCGCGCAGTTCTTCGGCCGGGCCATTGCGCGTGCGTATTTCCAGCAACGGCAAGGTGCGCACCAGCGCGCCGAGCAGCGAGCCCAGGCGCAGGGTGTCGGGGTCGGCCACCGTGCCCAGGGTCAGCGAGCCGGTGACCTCGCCCTGCAGGTCGCGCGCCTTGCCCAGCAGGTGCCCGGCGGCCGTGAGCACGTTCTCGGCATCGGACAGCAAGGCCTCGCCGGCCCGCGTGAGGCTGATACGGCCCGGCCGCCGGTCGAACAGGGCCACGCCCAGTTCCTCTTCCAGCGCCTTGATCTGGGCGGTGATGGCCGGCTGGGTCAGGTGCAGCGCTTCGGCGGTGCGCGTCACATGGCCGAGCTTGGCCGCCGTGACGAAGGCACGCAGTTGGTAGATCTCCATGCCGGTCAGGCCACGGAGAAGCAGAAGAAGAAGAAAGGTTCAGGCATCGGGCTGCATTGTGGCGTGGTCACACCTTCTTACTGGTCCAGAAAGCGCACCTGCGTGGGCTCGATGCCCAGGCGTACCTCCGAGCCGGGCGCGAACATGGCCAGCCCGGCATAGTGCGGCTGGTCGGTGACCATGGCCACCTCCCCCACGCGCACCCGGTAGCGCGAGAACTCGCCCAGGAACTCGGCGCTCTCCACCAGACCGTTGAGCCACAGGCGCGAGGCATCGACCTGCTCGTCGCGCACGCGGATGCTCACCTGGTGCGGGCGGAAGGCCATGGCCGCAGCGCCCACGGCCGGCGGGTCGGCCGGCCGGGGCAGCGTGAGGTTTCCGAGGCCATCGACGCGGAACACCAGCGTCTCGCCGCCCACGGAAACCACCTGCCCCTCGAGCAGGTTGGCCGTGCCCACGAAGCCCGCCACGAAGCGGTTGATGGGAAAGTCGTACAGCCCCGTGGCGGCCCCCACCTGCTGCAGGATGCCCTTGTCCAGCACGGCCATGCGGTCGGCCGTGGTCATGGCCTCCTCCTGGTCATGGGTGACGAAGATCGTGGTCAGCCCGAGCTTGCGCTGCAGGTTCTTGAGCTCCTCGCGCATCTGCACACGCAGCTGCTTGTCCAGGTTGGACAGGGGTTCGTCGAGCAGCAGCAGCTTGGGCTCGATCACCACGGTGCGCGCCAGCGCCACGCGCTGCTGCTGCCCACCCGAGAGCTGCCCGGGCCGGCGCTGCGCGTAGTCACCCAGGCCCACCAGCTCCAGCACCGCGCCCACCTTGCGGCGGATGGCATCCTTGGTCTCGCGCCGCTCCACCAGGCCGAAGGCCACGTTGTCCCACACCGTCATGTGGGGCCACAGCGCGTAGTTCTGGAACACCATGCCCACGTTGCGCGCGTGTGGCGGCGTGCCGGTGATGTCCTGCCCGTCCACCAGCAGCTCGCCGCGCTGGTGCTGGTTGAAGCCTGCGATCAGGCGCAGCAGGGTCGACTTGCCCGAGCCCGAAGGGCCCAGCAGGGCGAAGAACTCGCCGGGTTCGATGCGCAGGTTGACGTCGCGCAGCACCTCGGTGCTGCCATAGCTCAGGCTGATGTGCCGGGCGTCGAGAGAGACTTTGTTCAGATGCATGGAATGTTCACCCCTGTTTGGCCTGCACCGTGGTGCGCGAGCGCTCCACGAAGCGGTGCGAGAAATAGGTACCCAGCCCCACCACCACGACGGCCAGCACACCCAGCGCCGCGCCCGGGCCGCGGCCCGAGATGCTCTGCATGTACAGGTAGATGCCGTAGCTCATGGGCGCCTGGCTTTGTGCCGATGAGAGAAGGATGGTGGCCGACAGCTCCACCGCCGCCGTGATGAAGCTGGTGACGAAGCCCGCGAGAATGCCGCCCATCATCAACGGCACCATGACGCGGCGGATGGTGGACAGGCGCGACGCCCCCAGGCTCTGCGCCGCCTCTTCCAGCGACACATGCACCTGCTGCAGCGCCGCCATGCACGAGCGCAGCGCATACGGCAGGCGCCGCACCGCGTAGGCCAGCATGATCAGCACCCAGGTGGTGACCACCGGCGTATCGGTGAACGGCAGGTTCACGCCCTTGAACATGCGCAGGTAGCCAATGGCCAGCACCAGCCCCGGGATGGCCAGCGCGGCCGACGCCAGGTAGTCGAGCCAGCGGCGTGCCGGCAGCTGCGTGCGCAGAATCAGGTAGGCAATCGAGGTGCCGATCACCACGTCCAGCCCGGCCGCGATGAAGCAGTAGAGCAGCGTGTTGCCTATCATCTGCTTGGAGTCGGTGAACACCGTGGCGTAGTGCTCCAGCGTGTAGGAATCGGGCAGCACCGAGAAGCTCCACACCTTGGAGAACGACATCAGCAAAATGCCGATGTGCGGCGCCAGCGTGACCACCAGAATGAGCCCTATCCAGCCATAGGCCAGCACCGACTCCCACGCCGACAGCCGCCTGCGCTGCAGCGAGCTACCGCCCTTTTGCAGGGTGGCGTAATCCTTGCCCCTCATCACGCGCGCGGCCATCCACAGCGCGAGGATCGAGAAGGCGATCATGATCACGCTGATCACATAGCCCAGCGGGTCGTCGATGCCTACCGAAGTGATGCGCAGGTAGGCCTGGGGCGCGAGCATGTTGGTCACGCCCATCACCAGCGGCGTGCCCAGGTCGTCGAACACCTTCACGAAGACCAGCGCCGCACCGGCCAGGTAGCCCGGCATGGCCAGCGGGAAGATTACGCGGCGGAACAGCCGCCAGCCGCGCGCGCCCAGGTTCAGGGCCGACTCTTCCATGGCCCCGTCGATGTTGCGCATGGAGGCCACCAGGTTCAGCAGGATGAACGGAAAGTAGTGAATGCTCTCGACGAAGGTCACGCCCACCAGCCCGTCCATGATGGGCACGGTGAAGCCGAAGTATTCGTTGAGCAGAAGGTTGATTGAACCATTGCGCCCGAAGATCAGCTGCAGCGCCACGGCCCCGACGAAGGGCGGCATGATCAGGGGCAGCACGCCCAGCGTCTGGATCAAGAGTGCCCCGCGGAACTCGAAGCGCACCGTGAGGTAGGCCAGTGGTACGGCGATCAGGCTCGCAAAGAACACGCTGGCCAGCGAGACCACGAGGCTGTTGAAGAACGACTCGCGGAACACCGACTGCTCGAAGAAGTTGGCGAAGTGCCCCAGCGTGAGCGCGCCCGTCTCGTTGATGAAGGCGGTATAGACCACCAGCCCCACGGGGATCAGCAAGAACAGCAAGAGGAAGGCCAGGATCAGCCCGAAGGCGATCCAGGGGCCCACGCCCGTGAGGGCATGCAACAGGCGCGGGCGGGCCGCACCGGGCCCGGCGGCGCCGGGTTCGGAGTAGACAGCAGACATGGTGGTGGCTTCCCGGCGCCCCTGCAGGGCGCCTTGGGCGCGATTGCGCCGGGTTGTGGTGTGGAGTGCGTGCCGTCTTCTTACTTGGCCATGCCCTGTGCTTGCTGGGCCAGCGTGCGCGCGCGGTCATAGTTCTCGCGCGCCTTGGTGGCCCACAGCTGCTCCAGCCCCGTGAGCTGCTTGGACACCGCCACATCGCGCCGGTTCTTGCGGAACAGTTCGAGGAACTCTTCGTTCTTCACATTGGCCTCGCCCACCAGCGAGGTGAAGGCCAGGCTGCGCGCCTGCTGCAGCAATTCGGCGCCCTTGGCGTTGGGCTTGGCCTTCAAGGCCTTGTCCGCATCATGGATGGCGCGGGTGGCGGCCTGCAGCTCCTTCAGGCGAAAGGTCACCATCTGGTCGAACAGGCTGGTCACCACCTGGTAGCGGTTCTCGGACAGCACGGCATCGAACTGCACCTTGGCGCGCTGCGCCACCTCCTGCGGCACGGGGTAGCCTGCGGGTGCCTTGAGGCTGCTGTAGGGCAGGATGGGCAGGCGGCTGATCTTGGGATCGAACAGCAGTTGCTGCCCTTCGGTGGACATGCTGAAGGCCATGAACTTCTTGGCCTCGTCCGTGTTCTTGCCGCCCGCGATCAACGCGATGTTGGCTGGCACCACGGCCGTCATGGCCGGGTAGACGAAATCCACCGGAAAGCCCGAGTACTTGCCCGCCAGGCCAAAGAAGTCGATCACGATGCCGATGCCGTACTGGCCGTTGTTCACGCCATCGGGCACGGCAAAGCTGCGGTCGGTCACGGCGGCGGCATTGCCCATCATGGCCAGCAACTGGGCCCAGCCCTTGTCCCAGCCCTCGCCCTGCAAAATCGTCTCCACCGTGAGCTGCGTGGTGCCCGAGCGCGATGGCGAGGAGATGGCCACGTGGCCGAAGTATTCAGGGCGCGTGAGGTCGGCCCACGCCTTGGGCGCAGGCAGCTTGTTGGCCTGCAGGTAGCGGGTGTTCCACATGATGCCGTAGCCCGCCAGCGCCTGGCCGTAGTACAGGCCCTGCGGGTCGTTGAGCGGGTAGTTGCCGATCTTGGCCGGCGCGGCGGGGTTCTTGGTGTCCGGTGCAGCCTGCAGCAGCTTGTTGCGGGCCAGCACCTCGAACGCATCGGGGGCCGAGGCCCACATGATGTCGGGCCGCTGGCCCTCGGGCAGCTCACGCACATAGGCAATCGCCGCCGTGGTGTTCTTGTTCAGGATCTCGATCTTGATGCCCGGGTTCTTGGCCTCGAAGGCTTTCTGGTACGCGGTGGTGAGTTCCTTGGGAAAGGACGTGAGCACCGTCACGGTGCCCGCCTGGGCGCCCTGCACGGCACACAACAAACCGGCGGCCAGGGCCCCCGCACAAAGAATGCGCTGCATGGATGTCTCCTCTATGTTCTAGTGGCCCCAATGTAGGCGGCCCGGTCACCGGCCGCCAATCATTGTTTCTGATGCGGTACATCAGTCGCACGGCCTGTCGGGTTATCACCTAGAACGAGAAGACCCCCTGCATTCAACGCTCCATCAGCCCATTCGACGGCAGCGTTTCATCGAGCAACTTGCGCCCCGCCTCCACCCCCGCCACGGGCAGACCCTTGGGGTCCAGCAGCCCCACCTGCACCAGCACGCTGGCCTGGTCCCAGTAGATGTGCTCGTGGTAGAGCTTGTCGCCGCGAAACTTCACCACCGCCAGCAGCGGTATCTCCACACGCCGGCCCGTGGGCGCCACGCCGGGCAGCATCCACGGGATCTCGGTGGTGTGGGTGAAGCAAAACAGCATCTCATCGACCACCTGCGTGGCGCCCACCGTGCGCGAGATGGGGGTCAGGCTGGTGTCGGGCGGGTTGCTGTTGACGAAGTGGCGCGTGTAGAAGTCGTGCAGGTGGCGGTAGCCCACGCCGCCCGTCATGGTGGGGATGTGGTTCACATAGGGCTCGGCCACCATGGTGGACATGGTGGCGTCCACGTCGCGCGTGGCGAATTCGTACTCGCAGTGCTTGTCCCACAGAGCCGACAGGTCGTAGTGCGGGCCCATCTCGCGCCGCAGCGCGGCCACGCTGCGCTGGTGCGCCATCAGCGCCGAAGGTTTGTGGAAATGGTCGCCCCCCGCGCGCGCAAACGCATGGTCGGTGCCGGGGTAGACGTACAGCTCCACGCTCTCGCGGCCCGAGAGGGCCTGCACGATGGCCTCGCGCGCAGGGGGCGGGCAAAAGCCGTCGAGCTCGGCGATGTGCAGCACCAGGCGGCACTGGATGTCCGCCGCATCGGTCAGCGCGGCCTCGATGCCCACGCCGTAGTACCCGACGGCCACGTCGGCATCGGTGCGGCAGGCGGCCAGGTAGGCCAGCTTGCCACCCAGGCAAAAGCCCAGCACGCCCACCTTGCCGCCGTGCGCGCGGACCTCGGGGCGCGCACGCAGCGCCGAGATGGCCGTCTGAAGGTCCTGCACGCCCTTGGCCTCGTCAAAGCCCTGGTAGAACCCGAAGGCGCGCGGCATGTCGCTGGCGGCGTCCAGCTCCACGGCAGGCTCCTGGCGCCAGAACAGGTCGGGCACCAGCACCACATAGCCTTCCTCGGCGTAGTAGTCGGCCACATCGCGCATGGTGGCGTTCACGCCGAAGATCTCCTGCGCGAGCACCAGCCCAGGGCCGCTGCCGCTGGCGGGGGTGGCAAGGTAGGCGCGAAAGCTGCCGCTGCCGTCTGCAGCGTCGAGCGTAGTCCATTGTCCTGGCATGGTAGGGTTCCTTATGGTCTTGGGTTCGTGGGAGTTTCAGGAAGCGGTAGCACCGGGCACGGCCTGCGACGCACCAGCCGCAGGGGATGCGCCGGCATGCCGCGCCAGCAGTTGCCGCGTGACCACAGCATAGTCCGCCGGGTCCACCGGCCCCAGCCACTGCTTGAAGCGGGTGAGCACGCCCAGGGGCAAACCCATGTCCTGCAGCAACTCGTCGATGTTGTGCACCGAGAACGGGATGATGTTGGTGCCCTTGGAATGCTTGCCGTCGGTGCGCTCCTCCATCCAGGCCAGGCGCCGGTCGATCTGCGCGTTCATCTGGTCTGGGGGTGGCAGCTGTAGCCCGCCGCGCAGGTGGTTGGCCAGCCATAGCGCACCGATCTCGCAGTTGAGCTGGCTGAAGAACGAGGAGTTGTAGCCGTTGAACGCCAGGCGCGGCATGGCCACCGGCAGGATCGAGCGGTACAGGCGGAAATTGCCGCGCGCATCGGCCACGCGCTGCAGCACGCTGCTGTCCAGAAACGGCACCTGCTGGTGCCAGCCCGTGCCGCAGACCACGAGGTCGGCGGGCACCGTCTCACCCGTGCTCAGCACGGCCTGGCCGGGCTGCAGCGTACGGATGCTCACGCCCTTGCGCACACCCAATTCGCCGGCAGCCACCTTCTCGTAGAAGCCGTCGGTCACCAGGCTCACGGTGCTGCGGGCGATGGTTTCGAGCGGCGTTCCCGGGTGCAGGCCGATCTCGCGCAATTTGAGCTGGCGCGTGACCACCGACTCCACGCTGCCCAGCATGGAGTTGCGCACCGGCAAGCCCGGGCCGTGCAGGAATTTCTCGAACCCCTTGGGCTCGATGTACTTGAACAGCGCCTCGCCCATGCGCGTGAGCAGCAGGAACTTGAAGTTCAGCACGTTCATGAACTTCTTCGGGATCTTCCAGATCAGTTGGCGCGCGAGCACCGTGGTGCTGGCGCTGTCGGCCGCGATGGCATTGGCCACGTCGCACGACGATTTGCCGTAGCCCACCACCAGCACATGCTTGCCGCGCGCCTCGTTCGCGTCGTTGAACTGGCTGGTATGGCACACGCGCCCGCCAGCAGCCACGAATGCATCCGCGCCCGGGTACTGCGGCACGGCCGGCTCGCTGAAGATGCCGTTGCACACCACCAGGTAGTCGAAGCGGTGCACCTCGGCCGGCAAGGCGCCGCCCTGGCCGGTTGCTGCTCGGCGCGCCTTCAGGGTCCACACGCCGGCCTCTTCGTCCAGCACGGCGCTCTCCACCGTGGTGGACATGCGCAGGTGCGGCACCAGTCCGAAGTGCTCGGCATACGACTGCAGGTAGGCCTGCACCTGCTGGCCCGAAGGCCACTCGGGGTAGCTGGCCGGCATCGGAAAATCCGACAGCGCATAGGTAGTGCGCGGGTTCTGCGTGGTCAGGCCCGGGTAGCGGCGCGAAGCAGCCCAGACGCCGCCCACGTCGGGCTCCTTCTCGAACACCGTCACCTCGAAGCCGAAGGCGCGCAGCACCTTGGCGGTGGAAAGGCCGGCAAAGCCGGCACCGATGATGCCTACGGTTCTGGTCATGGTGGCGCTCCTTCAGGACATGAGTTTGGGAATGGCGGGCTCGTGCGACTCGGGCCCCATGGCCGAGTAGCCGCCGTCGCATGCATAGTCGGCACCGGTCACGAAGCTGGCCAGGTCCGAGCACAGGAAGAGCACCACGTTGGCCACCTCGGCCGGGTCGCCGACGCGGCGCAGCAGGTGGAAGGGCGCGGCCACGCGGTCGGTCTTGGCGCGGTCGCCGCCGGTGAGCTGGTCCATGATGGCCGACCAGGTCCAGCCGGGCGAAACGCTGTTCACGCGCACGCCCTCGCCCGCCAGGTCCATGGCCATGCTGCGCGTGAGCTGCACCATGGCCGCCTTGCCCACCGGGTACAGCCAGCGCCCGGTCTGCGCCACGCCCGAGGAGATGCTGGTGAAGTTGACCACCGCCCCGCCCCCGGCCTGTTGGAAATGCGGGCGCACGGCCTTGAGCACCATCACCGCGCTGACCAGGTTGACGTTGAGCGAGGCCAGCCAGTCCTCGCGCGGCGAGGCGATGCCATCGTCCAGGTACGAGCAGGCCAGGTTCACCAGGTAGTTCACCCCGCCGTGGCGTTCTGCGGCCAGGGCCACACAAGCGGCCACCTGGGCGTCATCAGTGATGTCGGTACGGCTGAACAGCACCCCGACCCCCAGCTCGTCCGCCAGCGCCTGCCCGGCCTCGGCGTTGATGTCGGCCACCACCACCCGCACCCCAGCCTGGTGCAGGGCACGCACCACCCCGGCGCCGATGAGGGTGGCGCCCCCGGTCACGATCGCGCTCTTGCCGCGCATGCTGTCGAATCCCTGGACCATGCTGACTCCTGTGTTGTCCGAAACATGTTGCAGTGCATCAGCGGTAACACGCCGTCACATCCGCCCTGTGCACCCGGGTGCTAACGCTCTTGCGCAGCACCCGGGGCCTGCACAAGAATAGAAAGGCAGCCCGCGCATCCGCATCCCGAAAGCGCAGGGCGTATCCCGCAAACGCATGTTTTCGCGCCCCCTGCCGTGGCGTGTTTCGTGCTTGCCCAAGAACCAACACCCCACCGGCCGAACCGCATGCACACCGCCCAGCAGAGCAGCACCGCGCACCCGCTACCGCTGGAGCGCTTTCGCTTGTTCGACAGCCACGACCTGGACGAGGCGCGCGAGTTCGTGGGCCGCGTGTTCTGCCCGCACGAGCTGGCCACCCTGCACCGGGGCGCGCAGCTCGATGCCTGCCACCACAGCGTGCCCCTGCACCGCGATGCCAGCCTGAACTACGTGCAGTACGGCCCGGCCGTGCGCATCGAGCCGGGCCACCTGGGCGGCTTCTACCTGCTGCAGATACCGCTGCGCGGTGGCGCCACGGTGCGTTGCGGCGGCCAGGCGGTGGAATCGCATGCGCTCATGGCCTCGCTGCCCTCGCCCACCGAGCCGCTGTCCATGCGCTGGCACGAAGACAGCCCCCAGTTCATCGTCAAGATCGACCGCGCGGCCTTGCATACCCGCCTGTCGGCCCTGCTGCAGGCACCGGTGCAGCAGCCACTGGTGTTCGACCTAGGGGTGGACCTGGCCCAGCCCGCGCTCATGGGCATGGCCAGCTTCATTGCCTACCTGCGCTCGGCGGTGGAGACCAACGCCTTCCTGCTGGGCCACCCGGTGCTGGCCGAGCAGGCCGAGAACCATCTGCTCACCAGCCTGCTGCTGTCCACGCAGCACAACTATTCACAGGCCCTGGCGGCCGGCACGGCCATGCCGGGCAGCGCACCCGTGGTGCTGCCGCGCGTGGTCAAGCGCGCGCAGGAGTTCATGCACAGCCGGCTGGAGCTGCCCATCACCCTGGCCGAGGTGTGCGCGCACGCGGGGGTCAGCGCCCGCTCACTGCAGCAGACCTTTGCCCAGTGCACGGGCAAGAGCCCCATGGCCTTCCTGCGCGAGCTGCGGCTCGATGCCGCGCGCGCAGCACTGCAGCAGCCCTGCGCGGCCGAGCGCGCCCCGCAGGTCTCGGACATCGCGGCGCGCTACGGCTTCTTTCACCTGGGGCACTTCGCCGAGGGCTACCGCAGGCGCTTTGGCGAGACGCCTTCGGACACGCGCCAGCGGCACGGCCAGCCGCACTGAATCCGGCTCACCCCGGCTGCGCCACGAAGGCGTCGGCAAAGAACGCCGTGGGCCGCATGCCGGCCTGGGCCGCAAAATCGCGCCGCGCAGCATCCACCATGGCCGGCGCACCGCAGGCATACACCTCGTGCTGCGACAGGTTCGCATGGTCCTGCAGCACGGCCTGGTGCACCCAGCCGGTGCGGCCGGTCCAGGCGTCGGCCTCGGGCGCATCCGACAGCACGGGCACATAGGTCAGGCGGCCCTGCAGGGTCTTCTCCCACGCGAGACACAGGGCGTGCAGGTACAGATCCCGCTGCGCACGGCCGCCCCAATACAGGTGGATGCAGCGCCCGCTGCCAGCGGCCAGCAATTGCTCCACCAGCGCTTTCACGGGCGCGAAGCCGGTCCCGCTGGCCAGCAGGATGGCCGGCGCCTGCGATGCGCCATCGTGCATGCCGAAGGTGCCGAACGGTCCCTCGATGCGCAGCACGTCGCGCACCTTGAGCTTGCCGAACACCTGGTCGGTGAACAGGCCGCCCGGCAGGTGGCGGATATGCAGTTCCAGCAGCTCCTGCCCGTCACGGGCCGGCGTGGCCAGCGAGTAGCTGCGCCGGCGGTTGCCAGGCAGCAGCACGTCCACATACTGCCCGGCGGCGTAGTGCAGGCGCTGGCCTGCCGGGGGCTGCAGCTGCACGCGCATGACATCGGGCGCCAGGCGCTCCAGCGCGGCCACGCGCACCGGCAGCTTGCGCACGGCGATGCCGGGGATGTGGGGAATCTCGGCGCATTCGATGCGCAGGTCGCTTTTCGCCTGCGTGCAGCACAGCAGGTATACGCCCTGCCCGGCTTCGTCCGGCGCCAGGGCAGCAGGCTGCGCGCCGGGCAGGCACGCCGCCTTGCCACCGACCACCCGGGCACGGCAGGCGCCGCAGGTGCCGGTCTTGCACTGGTGGGGCAGCAAGATGCCCTGGCGCAGGGCGGCATCGAGCACGCTTTCGCCCGCCTGGCTGGTGAAGGCCTTGCCCGAAGGTAACAGGGTGATGGCATGCACAGGCACTTCGGCCACGGCTGCGCCGACCTCTTCGATCATCTGCATGGGAAACCCTTGGTGGCTTAGACGGTGAGGTAGCGCGACCACAGGCTGCGGTCGGCATTGAGCGCGGCGGAATCGCCCTGCCAGACCACGCGCCCGCGCTCCAGGATCACATGGCGGTCGGCCAGTCCCACCAGGCGGTGCACGTACTTGTCGACCACCAGGATGGTCTGCCCGGCGGCCTTGAGCGTGGCCAGGCAGCGCCAGATCTCCTCGCGGATGACCGGGGCCAGGCCCTCGGTGGCCTCGTCCAGGATGAGCAGGCGCGGGTTGGTCGACAGCGCCCGGCCGATGGCCAGCATCTGCTGCTCGCCACCCGAGAGCTGGTTGCCCAGGTGGTTCTGGCGCTCCTTGAGGCGCGGGAACACCCCGTAGATGCGCTCCATATCCCAGGCATCGCGCAGGCCGTTGCGGTGGTCGGCAAAGGCCAGCAGGTGCTCGCGCACCGTGAGGTTGGGGAACACGTGGCGCCCCTCGGGCACGATGGCCAGGCCCAGGCGGGCGATGGCGTCGCTTTTCATCGCCCCGGTAGCCTGCCCCGCAAAGCGGATGCCGCCGGCCGTGGGGCGCAAGGCCCCTACCAGGGTCTTGATGGTGGTGCTCTTGCCCATGCCGTTGCGGCCGAGCAGGGACACCACCTCGCCTGCAGCGATGGCGAGGTCGA
The DNA here is from genome assembly GCF_964253575.1 of Acidovorax sp. LjRoot118. NCBI lineage: Bacteria > Pseudomonadati > Pseudomonadota > Betaproteobacteria > Burkholderiales > Comamonadaceae > Acidovorax > Acidovorax sp. LjRoot118. Next base: position 1,840,663 of record NZ_CAXURB020000001.1, on the reverse strand, counting down.
TGCCGAAGAGCACCTGGCTCACGCCGTAGCCGGCCTCCAGGCCCTGGCAGCTCAGCAATGGCTCGGGCGCACTCATGGGGTCGTCTCCAGGGTTTCGGTGCCCAGTGATTCAGTACCAAGGTAAACGGCCTGCACCTCGGCGTTGTTGCGGATCTCGTCGGGCGTGCCGGCAGTGAGCACCCGGCCATAGACCAGCACCGAGATGCGGTCGGCCAGGCGGAACACGGCCTCCATGTCGTGCTCGATCAACAGCACGGCCATGTCCTTGCGCAGGGTTTCGATGAGCTGCACCATCTGCAGCGATTCGTCAGGCCCCATGCCGGCCATGGGCTCGTCCAGCAGCAGCAGCTTGGGGGCCGATGCCAGCGCCAGCGCCACATCCAGCGTGCGCTGCGCGCCATGCGGCAGGGCTCCGGCGGTCTCGCCCATGCTGCCTTGCAGCCCAACCCGCTCGGCCAGCCGGTCGGCGGTCTCGTACAGGCCGCGCGCCTGCGAGCGCGGCTGCACAAAGCGAAAGCTCGACCCGCTGTGCGCCTGCACGGCCAGCAGCAGGTTGTCGCGCACGCTCTGTTTCGGAAAGATGCGCGTCACCTGGAAGCAGCGCGACAGCCCCTCGGCCACGCGGCGGTGCATGGGCAGCGCGGTGATGTCGGCACCGTCGAGCAGCACCCGGCCCGCGTCGGGCGCCAGCAGGCCCGAGATCTGGTTGACCAGCGTGGTCTTGCCGGCGCCGTTGGGGCCGATGAGGGCATGCACCTCGCCATGCGCCACCGAGAGGTCCACATGGTCGGTGGCCAGCAGGCCGCCAAAGCGCTTGACCAGGCCCTGCACTTGAAAAAGGCTCATCGCGGGCTCCTTGCGCGCAGGTCTGCCAGCGCCGCCAGGCCCTTGGGCGCATACAGCGCGGTGGCGATCAACAAAACGCCCAGCGGCATGTGCCAGTAGTCGGTGTGCAGCTTGAGCACCTCTTCGAGCGCAAGCCACACGGCCGCGCCCAGCGGCCCGCCCCAGCGCCGGCCCAGGCCGCCGATGACGACCATCACGATCAAGGTGGCCGATTGCGTCCAGTGCATCATCGACGGGCTCACGAAGCTGTTGCCCGTGGCCAGCAGCGCACCCGCCAGGCCGGCGACGGCACCGGCCAGCGTGAAGGCCGCCAGCTGCAGCAGGTACACCGGGTAGCCCAGGGCACGCATGCGGGTTTCGTTGTCGCGGATGCCCGCCAGCGCCGCGCCGAAAAGCGAGGCCGTGGCCCGGTCCAGCCACCACAGCACCAGCGCCACCAGGGCCAGCACCACCCAGTACAGCGTGGGCTCATGCATCACATCGAGGCCCAGGCCCAGCGCCGGCCGCATGGGCAGCGTGTAGCCATCGTCGCCGCCATAGCTGCGCAGCGAGACGAACACGAAGTACAGCATCTGCGCGAAGGCCAGGGTGATCATGATGAAGTACACGCCCTTGGTGCGCAGCGAGATGGCGCCCACCAGCGCCGCCACCAGCGCGGCAGCAGCCATGGCAGCGCCCCAGACGACCCAGGCCGAGGTAGCGCCCGCATCGCTGAGCACCACCACCGCATAGGCGCCCACGCCCACGAAGCCCGCATGCCCCAGCGCCACCATGCCGCCAAAGCCCATGATGAAATTCAGGCTGGCGGCGGCCAGCGCCACCACCAGCACCCGGCGCACGAAGCCGATGTAGAAATCCAGGCCCAGGGCCGATGCCACCAGCGGGAACAGCGCCAGCGCCACCAGCAAGGCCAGCGGCAGCACTGCGCCGCGCCAGCGCGGCACGGCGGAGTCCGCAGGCAGGTAAGAAGTCAGGGAAGCGGACATGGTGGCTCAGGCCTTGGCAGAAAACAGCCCCGCGGGGCGAAAGCTCAGCACCGCCGCCATCAGGGCGTACATGGCCACCTCGGCGCACAGCGGCCCCAGGTCGGCGGCCACGGCGGGCGGCAGGGTGGCACGCAGCAGCAGCGGCAAGAAGGCGCGGCCGATGGTGTCCACCAGCCCCACCAGCAGCGCAGCCACGAAGGCCCCGCGCACCGAGCCGATGCCGCCGATGACGATGACCACCAGTGCCGGGATCAGGATGGCCTCGCCCATGCCCACCTGCACGGCCATCAGCGGGCCCATGAGGGCCCCCGCCAGGGCGGCCAGCGCCGCGCCGAGCACGAAGATGCCGCTGAACACGCGCTTGACGCGCACACCCATCAGCTCGGCCATCCAGCGGTCCGATGCCCCCGCACGCACCAGCATGCCCACGCGGCTGTGGTTGACCAGCAGGTACAACAGGCCCGCCACCAGCACCCCGGCCGCCAGCACCACCAGCCGGTACGAGGGGTAAGGCAGGCCGGCGATCAACTCCACCGGGCCCGACAGCAGGGCGGGCGTGGGCGCCATCACGGGCGATGGGCCCCAGACCATCTTCACCGCATCGTCGGCCACGAGGATCACGCCGAAGGTGGCCAGCACCTGAGCCAGGTGGTCGCGCCCGTAGAGGCGGCGCATCAGCGTCACCTCCAGCAGCACGGCCACCAGCACCGTGGCGGCCGCCGCCACCAGCACCGCCCCCGCGAACGAACCGCTGTGCACATGCACGGTGGCCGCCACGTAGGCGCCCACCATGAACAGCGAGCCGTGCGAGAGGTTCATCACGTCCATGATCCCGAAGACCAGGGTCAGGCCCGCTGCGATCAGGAAGAGCATGAGCCCATAGCCGGCTCCGTTGAGCAACTGCTCGATGACGAGGATCGGATTCATGGCGTGAAGGGGCTGCGCAGGGGCAATCGTGGCAAGGTCACTTCAGCGGGCACTGGGCGGAGAAAGCGTCGCCGTAGTTCTCCAGCACCGTCTTGATGGTCTTGTTGGTCACGCGGCCTTCGGCGTTCTTGCCGATGGTGCGCAGGTAGAAGTTCTGCACCGGGTAGTGGTTGTTGGCATAGCGGAAGCTGCCGCGCACCGAGGGGAACTGCGCCTTGGCCAGGGCCTTGACCAGGGCCTCGCGGTCGGCCACCTTGCCGCCCACGGCCTTGACTGCCGAATCCATGGCGCTGATCACGTCGAAGGCCTGCGCAGCGTAGATGGAGGGGTAGCGCCCGCCGTATTCCTTGCGGAAGGCGGCCACGAAGGCCTTGTTGGCCGCGTTGTCCAGGTCATGCGCCCAGTGCGAGGTGTTGAACAGGCCCAGCATGGGCTCGCCCACCGCGCCGATGATGTCCTCGTCAGCCGAGAAGCCGCTGGTCACCAGCATGATGTCCTTGGACAGCCCGGCCCCCACGAACTGCTTGATGAAGTTGATGCCCATGGCACCGGGCAGGAAGAAATACACGGCCTCGGGCTTGGCGGCGCGCAGCTGCGCCAGTTCGGTCGCGTAGTCGATCTGGCCGACCTTGGTGTAGATCTCATCGACCACCGTGCCCTTGAACTTGCGCTTGAAGCCCGTCAGGCCATCCTTGCCGGCGGGGTAGTTGGGGGCGATGAGCACCATGCGGCCAAAGCCGCGGTCGGCCGCGAACTGGCCCGCAGCCTCGTGGTACTGGTCGTTCTGGTAGGCGGTGCCGAAGAAGTAGGCATTGCACTGCGCACCGGCCAACTGGCTCGGGCCGGCGTTGTTCGACAGGTAGGGCACCTTGGCCGCGAACAGCGTGGGTGCCACGGCCAGCGCGACATTGGAGGCGATGGGGCCGGTGAACAGGTCGATCTTCTCGCGCTGCACGAAGCGGTCCACCAGCTGCTTGGCCTGGTCGGGGCTGCCGGCCATGTCGGTCTGCACGAACTCCACCGGCTGGCCACCGAGCTTGCCGCCCAGTTGCTTGATGGCCAGATTGAAGCCATCGCGTGCGTCGGCACCGGGTCCGGAGAACGGGCCCGAAATGTCGAGCGCCATGCCGACCTTGATGGGGCCCTGCTGCGCCGTTGCTGTGAAGCTTGCGCAGGCCGCCAAAGTGGCCAGTGCGGCCAGAGCGACTACTTCGAGCCGGTTGCGAAGCGAGGTGCGGGAGAGTTGTGCCATCTTCAATCCTTATCCATCAACAAAAGGAAAACCAAAAAACCGGGAGCGCTGCGGATGCGGGTGTCAAAGCCCCACTTCGACACGCCCTGCCACCACGCGCACCGGGAATGTGCGCACCGCTTCGGTGACCGGTGCCCTGCAAGGCGCCCCCGTGCGGATGTCGAAGGTGCCCTGATGCAAGGGGCATTCCACACAGCCGTCTTCCACCCAGCCGTCGGACAATTTGGCGGCGCCGTGGGTGCACAGGTCGTACAGGGCGAACAGCCCCTCCCCGTCGCGGAACACCGCCACGGGCAGGCCATCGACCACCACGGGCCACACGGCACCGTCCGGGAAGTCCTCGGGCTCGCCCACGTCGTGCCAGGCTGCCACCATTGCTGCTGCAGCAGCTGCAGCGTCGGCGGTGTCCACCGCGCCCTGTTCCAGTGCGTTGTCGGTCGTTGTCTGCATGGCGCTGATCCTCAGATGGGGGTGGCAAGCAAGGTGGCCACGCGCGAGGTGTCGTAGACCACGCGCTTGCTGCGGTAGCGCCATTCGCCTTCGTGCAGCACCACCTCGTCGAGGTACGTACCGGCCTGGTAGACGCTGGACTCGCCAGCCGTGCCGGTGATCACCACCACGTAGCTCGACTGGGTGTGCACCACGCCGTCCTTCACGGCAGTGATCACCAGCCCCGAGGTGCTGTGGCGGTACACGTGGTCTTCGAAGATGTTGGCGTTGCGCAGGGAGAGCACGCGGTCGCGCAGCATGCCAGCATTGCGGCAGTACATGATGGGCGCGGGAAAGCCGGCGTCGAAGTTCTCCTTGGGGATGATCTCGTAGCGGCCTTCCTCGACGAAGAAGCCGGGCCACTCTTCAAGGCGGTTGTTGTCGAGCGCGCTCACGTAGCGGTGCTGCAGCTCCAGCAGTTCGTTCCACAGCTGCAGGCGCTCCTGGCGGCTGATGGCGACGGGGGCGGTGGGGGGGGTCATCGTGGTCATGGTGTGCGGTGCCTCAGTAGCCCATGAGTGCCTGGTAACCCACCCAGAAGCGGCGGATCAGGTTCTCGGTGATCACGGTGTCCATCTGCTCGGGCGCCTCGCGCGCCATGGCGATGTAGGAGTGCTTGTCGCCATCGCGCGCGGTGCCGCGCTGCACCAGCTCGGTGGCCTCGGTGTCCTCCATCGAGATGTAGCCGGCAGGCCCCACCAGGTTGGCCTGCAGCATGCGCAGCTCGCGCAGCTCGGGGGTGTCGTCGGCATAGCCGAAGAAATGGAACACCAGCTCGAAGTTGCCCGGCCCCTTGGGCAGCAGCTGGCGCGCCACCAGTGTGTTGTGGATCTGCTGCACCACCAGTTGCGGAAAGATCGGCTGGATGTGGTTGGTGGTCATCTCATCGAACTCCTGGATCTGCCCCAGCAGCGCGGGTTCTTCGAGCGCAAAGCCCTCGTCCATGGACCGGATGTTCTGCGCGCTGTAGGCCGCGGCGGTGTCGGTCTCCACCTCGGGCTTGGTCACGGTGATGATGCTGTGCAGGCCATGCGTCGCATCGGGAATGGAGCGCGCCTTCATCCCCACGCGGAAGATGTTGAAGGTGGTGTGGAACAGGTGCAGCAGGCTGGCGTGGTAGGGGTCCTTGACGTTCTCGAAGTACAGCTTCCAGTTCGATTGGGAGTACTGGCGCGTGCAGCCCAGGTACTCGATGGGCTTGTGGAAGATGCGGTCGATCCACGGGCGCATCTGCTCGCCCAGGTACTCGGGCAGCGGCGGCGTGTCGTCGCTGAAGGTAGCGAACAGCAGGCCCTTGTAGCTGTCCACGCGCAGCTTCTGCAGGCCGTGCTCTTCGGTCTTGAAATCCTTGGGCATGCCGACCATGCCCTTCTGGCCACGGCGAAACGGCACGCCCTGCAGGTCGCCGTTGGCGGCAAAGCTCCACTGGTGGTACACGCAGGTGTGGCTGGCGGCGTTGCCGCGCTTTTCGCGGCAGACCATGGCGCCCCGGTGGGCGCAGCGGTTGACCCAGCAGGCCAGCCCCTCGGCCGTGCGCGTGACCACCACGGGCGTGTCGCCGACGAAGGTGGACTTGAAATCGCCCACGTTCGGGATCTCGGCCTCCAGCCCCAGAAAGCTCCACACCGGGCCGCGGAAAATGCGCTCCTGCTCGCGCTCGTACACCTCCTGCGAGCTGAACACCCGGTAGGGCACGCTGGAGCCATCGGACTGCGGGAAGAATACCTGCCGCTGCGCCTTGAGCGAAACGGGTGGCGCGACTTCGACGACGGGGATTTCAGACATGGACGAGACCTCTTCGATTGCTATGCCTCCATGCTAGAAACGCTCGCCCTGCCCCGCTATCCAGTATCGGCACGCGGCGCTGCGGGCCTGTCCGGTTCTTGCAAATGTGCAGTGGCGCCCGCTCAATTGAAGCTGGTCTGGCTCGGCAGCTCGCCGAAGCGCTCGCGGTAGTAGCTCGAAAAGCGGCCCAGGTGGCCGAAGCCGAACTCCAGCGCCGCATCGGTCACGCAGTGGCCGGGGCGCTCCTGCAGGCGCGCACGCACCGCGTCGAGCCGCATGTTGCGCAGCAGCGCCATGGGTGATTCGCCATGGTGGCGCTGGCACAGCATGTTCAGGCCGCGCACGCTGACACCGGCGGCACGCGCCAGGTCTTCGAGCGCCACGGGCGCGCACAGGCGGCTGCGCATGTAAGCGTCGAGCCGGTCGAGCCGGCGCACATCGCCATGTGCGCCTGGCAAGGGGTTGCCGGCACCCGCGTCCAGCAAGGGCACCATGGGCGCCGCAGGCACGGGCACGCTCTGCGCGCAGGAGGCCAGGAACAGCGCCACGTTGCTCTCCATGTGGTCCACCCAGCGCGCATGCGCGGTGCTCTCCACCGCCTGCTGGCTCACGTGCAGCAGCGATTGCATGAGAAAGTGCCACTGCTGGCCCTGCCCTGCGCTCAGCGGCAGCAGCGGGTGAACAAAGGTCGAATCACCCACCAGCGACTCGGGCGCCCAGGCGCGCAGCAACTGGCACGGCACCTTGAGGATGAGCTGGCGCGCGCCCTGCTGCCAGCGCATGTGCAGGTTGTGGCGCGGCGCGATCAGCGCGGCGGCGCCTGCAGGCAGGCGGATGGGCACGCCGTCGGACACCATCTCGGCCGTACCCGAAAGCGACAGGTGCACCAGTACGAAGTCGTCGAAGGGGCGCGGGCGAATCTCCACCTCCGCACCGTATTGCAGCATGAACAGCTGCAGCTGGCGCACCCGCACCTTGGACAGCGAGGTGGCCACCGGTCCGCCGCACCATTTCAGCCCATGGTCCGAGAACTCGCGCGCCACCAGGTCGTGCGAATCCACCCGCAGGTCCGACGTGAACAGCGGGCGCTGCTGCAGCGCCGACAGATCCAGGGACAGGGCAGACATGGGAACCATCAGGCAGGACCTCGGCGTGGGTGGGGGCGCAGCACGCATCGGAGCGTACCGCTTTGATTTGCGTCAACCTCAGCAATTTCCATACCCATGGCTCGGCAGGCGCCAATGCGACAACCCCGCAGCCACCACCGCCAGGCTGCCGACGTACCATAGCAGCAACGCCTGTTCACCCTTTCACCCCGCTGCTCTCCATGTATTCCACCGTCCGCACCTCGCGCAGCGAGTTCGTCCCCATCCGCACCCTGAACTACCACGTCCGCCACTGGGGCGAGGCATCGAGCGACAAGGTCAGGCCCCCGCTGGTTCTGGTGCACGGCTGGATGGACGTGGGCGCCTCCTACCAGTTCGTGGTGGATGCGTTCTCGGCCGCGTTCGCCGATGGCCGGCACATCATCGCCCCCGACTGGCGCGGCTTCGGCCTGAGCAAAGTGCCCACGCCCTGCGACCACTACACCTTTCCCGACTACCTGGCCGACCTGGACCTGCTGCTCGACCACTACGTGGGCGACCAGCCGGTGGACCTGGTGGGCCACAGCATGGGCGGCAACATCGCCATGATGTATGCGGGCGTGCGGCCCGAGCGCATCCGCCGCCTGGTCAACCTGGAGGGCTTCGGCATGCCCGCCACGAAACCCGACCAGGCGCCCAAGCGCTATGCCCAGTGGATCGACGAGATCAAGAAGCTGCAGACAGGCGACATGGCCCTCAAGGCCTACGATGGCGTGGACGGCGTGGCCCAGCGCCTGATGAAGACCAACCCGCGCCTTTCGCAGGACAAGGCCGACTGGCTGGCCCGGCACTGGGCCGAGCCCAATGGGGAGGGCCGCTGGGAGATCCTGGGCGACCCGGCGCACAAGATCACCAGCTCGCAGCTGTACCGGCTGGACGAGGCACTGGCCCTGTACGAGCGCATTTCCGCACCAGTGCTGGCTGTGGAGGCCAGCGACGACAGCCTGGGCCAGTGGTGGAAGGGCCGCTACGACTTGGGCGAATACCACCAGCGCCTGACCCACGTGCGCAATTGCCGCACGGCCGTGGTGCAGGACGCCGCCCACATGCTGCACCATGACCAGCCCGAAGCGGTGGCGCGGCTGATCGAAGGGCACCTGTCTTGCTGAGAGGCTGAGCCATCCTGCGGCCCTGTTCTGCGGCCGTTTTCACAAGGGCAAGGGGCATTGCAGGCCTCCCTGCCCATCCATGAGAAAATGGCCGATTCGGGCGATGCTGAACCACCCCGCCCCAGTGCGGGTCATCCCCTTGCGTGCGCCCACAGCGCAGTGCACCAGGGGCCTGTTCAGCCTTGTCACCCTCTACAGAACACACCTACCAGACACCACCATGGACGCAGAACGCATCAACCTCATCGGCAACACCTTGAGCGACCTGACCGTGCGCACGCAAGAGTTACGGAGGTATCTTTGACTTCGATGCCAAATTCGAACGCCTGAGAACCGTCAACGCATCGCTCGAAGACCCCTCGGTCTGGAACGATCCAAAGAAGGCCCAGGAACTGGGCAAAGAGAAGAAGTCGCTGGACGGCGTGGTGCTCACGCTGGAACGACTCACGCGCGAGCTGGCCGACAACACCGAGCTCTATGACATGAGCAAGGAAGACGGCGACGAAGACGGCCTGATGACCATCGAGGCCGAAACCGCCAAGCTGCAGCCCGAGATCGAGCAGCTCGAGTTCCGCCGCATGTTCCGCCACGAGGCCGACCCGCTCAACTGCTTTGTAGACATCCAGGCCGGCGCCGGCGGCACCGAGGCCTGCGACTGGGCCGGCATGCTGCTGCGCCAGTACCTCAAGTACGCCGAACGCAAGGGCTTCAAGACCACGGTCGAGGAAGAAACCCCGGGCGACATCGCCGGCCTCAAAAGCGCCACGATCAAGGTCGAGGGGGAGTACGCCTACGGCCTGCTGCGCACCGAGACCGGTGTGCACCGCCTGGTGCGCAAGTCGCCGTTCGACTCATCGGGCGGGCGCCACACCAGCTTTGCCAGCCTGTTCGTCTACCCCGAGATCGACGACTCGATCCAGATCGACATCAACCCCTCGGACGTGCGCACCGACACCTACCGCGCATCGGGCGCGGGCGGCCAGCACATCAACAAGACCGACTCGGCCGTGCGCCTGACGCACATGCCCACCGGCATCGTGGTGCAGTGCCAGGACGGCCGCAGCCAGCACGGCAACCGCGACATCGCCTGGCAGCGCCTGCGCTCGCGCCTGTACGACCACGAGATGCGCAAGCGCCAGGAAGAGCAGCAAAAGCTGGAGGACACCAAGACCGACGTGGGTTGGGGCCACCAGATCCGCAGCTACGTGCTGGACAACAGCCGCATCAAGGACCTGCGCACCGGGGTGGAAATCTCGGCCACGCAGAAGGTGCTGGACGGCGACCTGGACGCCTTCATCGAAGCCTCGCTCAAGCAGGGCGTGTGATGCAGCGCGACGCAGCAGCCGCCACCACCGTCGAAGCCACGGCCCCGCGCGGCAGCCCGATTGCCGTAGAGGCCTTCATCTTCGACATGGACGGCACCATGATCGACTCCATGCCCTGGCACGCCAAGGCCTGGGTCGAGTTCACGCGGCGCCGCGGCATGGCCATCGACGTGCCCGACCTGATGGCCCGCACCACGGGCCGCAACGGCACCGAGTGCATCCGCGAGCTGCTGCAGCGCGAGGTCGAGCAGGCCGAGGCCGACGCCCTCACACGCGAGAAGGAAGACATCTACCGCGAGCTGTTCGGCCCCGCCTTCACCGAAGTGGCGGGTTTTCGCGCCTTCGCGGCACAGGCTTCCACCCGCGGCTACAAGCTGGCCGTGGGCACGGCAGGCGACATCCACAACGTGGCCTTCGCGATGTCGCGCCTGGGCATGGAGCCCGAGCCGCTGACCATCGTGCGCGGCGACGAGGGCCTGCCCGGCAAGCCACAGCCTGCGATTTTTCTCGAAGCGGCGCGCCGCATCGGTGCCGCGCCCGAGCGCTGCATCGTGTTTGAAGACGCCCCCTTCGGCATCGAAGCCGCACGCCGCGCGGGCATGCGTGCCGTGGCCGTGTGCAGCACCCACAGCGCGCAGGAACTGGCGGGCCCGCATGTGCTGGCCGCCGTGCGTGACTACCACGAACTCATGAACACCGACTTTCTGGAGCGCATCCATGTTGCCATCGCCTAACGCAGACGCAAGCGGCGCGGGACCGGCCATTGCCATCCGCCGCGAGGATTACACCGCCCCCGCCTACTGGATCGACAGCGTCGAGCTGACCTTCGACCTGGACCCGGCCAAGACGCGCGTGCTCAACCGCATGACGCTGCGCCGCAACCCCGACGTGGCCGAACAGCCCCTGAAGCTCGATGGCGAGGACCTGAACCTGGCGCGCGTGCTGGTCAACGGCCAGGGCACCTCGTTCAAGATGGAGGGCTCGCGCCTGGTGCTGGAGAACCTGCCCACCGGCACCGATGCCTTCGCGCTCGAGATCTTCACCACCTGCTGCCCGGCCAAGAACACGTACCTGATGGGCCTGTACGTGAGCCAGGGCACCTTCTTCACGCAGTGCGAGGCCGAGGGCTTCCGCCGCATCACCTACTTCCTGGACCGCCCGGACGTGATGGCCAGCTACACCGTCACGCTGCGCGCCAACAAGGCCCAGTACCCGGTGCTGCTGTCCAACGGCAACCTGGTGGACAGCGGCGACCTGGAAGACGGCCGCCACTTCGCCCAATGGGTGGACCCGCACAAGAAGCCCTGCTACCTGTTCGCCCTGGTGGCGGGCAAGCTGGTGGCGCGCGAGCAGAAGATCCGCGCCCGCTCGGGCACCGACCACCTGCTGCAGGTGTACGTGCGCCCGGGCGACCTGGGCAAGACCGAGCACGCCATGAACTCGCTGATGGCCAGCGTGGCCTGGGACGAGGCGCGCTTCGGCCTGCCGCTGGACCTGGAACGTTTCATGATCGTCGCCACCAGCGACTTCAACATGGGCGCCATGGAGAACAAGGGCCTGAACATCTTCAACACCAAGTATGTTCTGGCCAGCGAATCGACCGCGACGGACGTGGACTTCGCCAACATCGAGAGCGTGGTGGGCCACGAGTACTTCCACAACTGGACGGGCAATCGCGTCACCTGCCGCGACTGGTTCCAGCTGAGCCTTAAGGAAGGCCTCACGGTGTTCCGCGACCAGGAGTTCAGCCAAGACCTGGCCGGCAGCCCCTCGGCCCGCGCCGTCAAGCGCATCGAGGACGTGCGCGTGCTGCGCACCGCCCAGTTCCCCGAGGATGCAGGCCCCATGGCCCACCCGGTGCGGCCCGACAGCTACATCGAGATCAACAACTTCTACACCGTCACCATCTACGAAAAGGGTGCCGAGGTGGTGCGCATGATGCACACCCTGGTGGGCCGCGAAGGCTTCGCCAAGGGCATGAAGCTGTACTTTGCGCGCCACGATGGCCAGGCCGTGACCTGCGACGACTTCGCCCAGGCCATTGCCGACGCCAACCCCGCCAGTGACCTGGCGCGCCTGCTGCCCCAGTTCAAGCGCTGGTACAGCCAGGCCGGCACGCCGCGCGTGAAGGCCACGGGCAGCTACGATGCCGCCGCGCGCATCTATACGCTGACCCTGGCGCAAAGCTGCGCCCCCACGCCGGGCCAAGCCGAGAAGCTGCCCTTCGTGATCCCCGTCGGTCTGGGCCTGCTCACGCACGAAGGCGCTGCCCTGCCCCTGCAACTGCAGGGCGAAGACACGGCCGGCGCACCATCGCGCACCGTGGTGCTGACCGAAGCCAGCCAGACCCTGGTGTTCACCGGACTCGACGCCGAGCCCGTGCCCTCGCTGCTGCGCGACTTCACCGCCCCCGTGGTGCTGGACATCGGGTACACCGACGAACAGCTGCTCACCCTGCTGGCCAACGACACCGACGCCTTCAACCGCTGGGAAGCCGGGCAGCGCCTGGCGCTGCGCACCGCCATCTATGCCATCATCGGCAGCGGCCCCACCAGCGGCGACATTCTGCCCACCGCCGTGGTCGACGCGCTGCGCAGCGTGCTGCGCAACCCGGCGCTGGACGCGGCCTTCAAGGAACTGGTCCTGACACTGCCGTCGGAGACCTACATCGCCGAACAGCTCGACGTGGTGGACCCGCAGCGCATCCACGCCGTGCGCGAAGGCATGCGCGAGCAGCTCGCCCTGGCCCTCAAGGCCGACTGGGAATGGGCCTGGGAGCAGAACCAGGACACCGGTGGCTACAGCCCCGACCCGGTATCGTCCGGCCGCCGTTCGCTCAGCGGCATGGCGCTGCACATGCTGTGCATCGCCGCCCAGCGTACCGGCGACGAAGTGTGGCCCGGCAAGGCCTACCAGCGCTTCAAGGTGGCCAGCAATATGACCGACCGCTTCAACGCGCTCACGGCCCTGGTGGCCAGCGGCAGCGCGCATGCGGCAGCCGCACTGGCGCGCTTTCACGCGCTGTTCAAGGACGAGCCCCTGGTCATCGACAAGTGGTTTGCGCTGCAGGCCGGCGCGCCGGACAAGGGCGGCAACGTGCTGCCGGCCGTGCGCCAGCTCATGCAGCACCCGGACTTCAGCCTGAAGAACCCGAACCGCGCTCGCAGCGTGATCTTCAGCTATTGCAGCGCCAACCCCGGTGCCTTCCACCGCAGCGATGCAGCAGGCTACGTGTTCTGGAGCGACCGCGTGATCGAGCTCGACGCCATCAACCCGCAGGTCGCCGCCCGGCTGGCGCGTGCGCTCGACCGCTGGAAGAAGCTGGCCGAACCCTGGCGCACCGCAGCCCGCGAGGCCATCGCCCGCGTGGCCACGCGCCCCGACCTGAGCAACGACGTGCGCGAGGTGGTCACCCGCGCACTGGCGGACTGACAGGCAGCGGCACCCATGGCATCCACCACCCCTGCCGAGCAGTTCGCGCAGCGCTTCAACCCGCTGCGCGACACCGTGTACGACGCCAGCGCCATGTTCAGCGGCTCGGCCATGTCGGCCGACCTGGCCGCCCTGCGCCCACTGGCGGAAGGCCTGGGCGCAGAGTCCTCCGAGCTGGCCCAGCTGCTCTGGCTGCAGTTCGTCGTCTATTCCAAGCGCCAGATGGACGACGAGGGACTGCCCCTGGGGCTGCGCGCCCTGGCCATCCGCAGCGCCCTGTCGGACCTCACGCCCACCGAGCGCTACGAGCAGCACTACGCCATCGGCGAGTCGGCCCTGCAGTCCGAAGAGTACGACACTGCCATCGAGCACCTGCGCCAGTCGGCCCACTGGGCCGACCATGCCGGCGCCACGCTGGGTGCCGAGCAGAAGCTGGGCATTCGCGAAGAGATCGGCTATGCCCTGCACGAGGCCGGGCGCTTTGACGAGGCGCTGGCGCACAACCAGCAGTTGCTGACCGATGCGCAGAGCGCCTTCGGCTCCGACACGGACGTGCGCTTGTCGGGCCTGATCAACAACCTGGCGCAAAACGCCTACGAAATGGGCGACGCGGCCCAGGCGCGGCGCTACCTGCAACAGCGCCTGGCGCTGGGCCAGGCCCTCAACGACGACGGCATCGTGCTGGACACGCTTTTTCAGCAGGGTGTGCTGGCGCACGAATCCGGCGACAGCGCACTGGCGCACAGCCTGCTTGAGCAGCGCGTGGCCATTGCCCACGCCAGCGGCGATGAAGACCTGCTCGAAGAAGCAGAGGCCACGCTGGCAGAACTGGCCGAGCGCGAGCAGTCGAAACCCTGATTTCACAAAAACCCAAAGCCCAAGGACACACCACCGATGAGCTCCCGCATCTCCCTCACCCGCTACCTGGTCGAGCAGCAACGCATCGACGGGCTCATCCCCTCGCAGCTGCGCCTGCTGCTCGAAGTGGTGGCCCGCTCGTGCAAGAGCATCAGCCAAGCCGTCAACAAGGGCGCGCTCGGCGGCGTGCTGGGCACGGCCTCCAGCGAGAACGTGCAGGGCGAGATCCAGAAGAAGCTGGACATCATCGCCAACGAAGTGCTGATCGAAGCCAACGAATGGGGTGGCCACCTGGCGGCCATGGCTTCGGAAGAAATGGACGGCATCTACCTGGTGCCCAACCGCTACCCGCAGGGCGAATACCTGCTGCTGTTCGACCCCCTCGACGGGTCGAGCAACATCGATGTGAACGTCAGCATCGGCACCATCTTCAGCGTGCTCAAGAAGCCCGATGACGACCGCGGCGTGGAGGCTGGCGACTTCCTGCAGCCCGGCACGGCACAAGTGGCGGCCGGCTACTGCATCTATGGCCCGCAGACCACCCTGGTGCTCACCGTGGGCGACGGCGTGGCCATGTTCACGCTCGACCGCGAGCAGGGCTCGTTCATCCTCACCGAAGAGAATGTGCGCATTCCCGACGACACCAAGGAATTCGCCATCAACATGAGCAACATGCGCCACTGGGACGCCCCCGTGAAGCGCTACATCGACGAGTGCCTGCAGGGCAAGGATGGCCCGCGCGGCAAGGACTTCAACATGCGCTGGATCGCCAGCATGGTGGCCGACGTGCACCGCATCCTCACGCGCGGCGGCATCTTCCTGTACCCCTGGGACAAGCGCGAACCGAACAAACCCGGCAAGCTGCGCCTGATGTACGAGGCCAACCCCATGTCCTGGCTCATCGAGCAGGCCGGTGGCGCCGCCACCAACGGCAAAGAGCGCATCATGGACATCGAGCCCACACAGTTGCATGAACGCGTCAGCGTGATCCTCGGATCAAAAAATGAGGTCGAACGCGTCACAAGCTACCATTCCACGCTATAATCTGAGGCTTACGCCGGTGTAGCTCAGTCGGTAGAGCAGCTCATTCGTAATGAGAAGGTCGGGTGTTCGATTCATCTCTCCGGCACCAAATGAAAAGCCCCTGATTCGCAAGAGTCAGGGGCTTTTTGCATGGGGACTGAGGCGCAGATTTTGATGGCGCGCCCGGAACGACCCGGCCACCGCCACGCCTGCAGAGGCCTGAAGGCGCGGCAATTTCCCGGCTCCCACGCAGGATCTGCGCACGAAGGCTACACTGCGCCACAGCAGTCGCATTCCACCCTGCCGATTGACACCCGCAACCCCCATGCACGCAGCCGCCTGGCCTCCCCTGACGAAGACACGCTGAACGCGCTCGCATGTCGCGCACGCCACCACTGGCGCGCCTGACTGCTGCAGCTGCGTCTGAGGCACCTGCCGGATCCAGCCATCCGGCGGGCCGCTTCGCATCGCGCCACTCCCTGACACCGCACCGCGCCATGCCCTGGCGCGGTGGTGCGTGCCCGTGTGCGGGCGGCATCTTGTTCCGTTGTCATCGCCACCTGGATAGCCCATGCTTGCCTCTTTTTTCAACACCGCAGTGGCCCGAGCCATTGCCCATGTGCCCCGTCCTCTCGTGCAGAAAATCTCGCGCCGCTACATTGCCGGCGCATCCATCGCCGAGGCCGTCGTGCGCGTGCAGGCACTCAATGCACAAGGCTTCACAGCCACCATCGACGTGCTCGGCGAGGTCACCCGCGACCTTGCACAGGCACAGCAGACGGCCGATGAATACCAGGGCGTGCTGGACGCCATCCACCACCACGGCTTGCGCGCGAACATCTCCGTCAAGCCATCGGCGCTGGGCCTTCTGCTGAATGCGCAGCAGTGCGAGACCCACATCGCGGCGCTGGCCACGGCAGCCCGGCGGCACGGCAATTTCGTGCGCATGGACATGGAAGACCTGCAGTGCACCCAAGCGGAAATCGACCTGCTCCAGAGGCTCAGGGCCAATGGCCATGGGAATACCGGATTGGCCCTGCAGGCCTACCTCAAGCGCACCTACCGGGACATCGAGCCACTGCTGGGCCGCCACAACAACCTGCGCCTGTGCAAAGGCATCTATGTCGAGGACAAGGCCCACCTGGTAGAGGGCGCCCGCCACGACCGGCAAGCCATCAACAGCCACTTTCTGCACCACGTCGAGCGCTGCCTGGACACCGGCACCTTCGTCGCAGTGGCCACCCACGACGAGGCGCTGATCGAGCAGGTCATTGCGGCAGCAAGGCGCCGTGGCAATGGCGCCCCTTCTTCAGGGCTGGAATTCCAGATGCTGCTGGGCGTGTGCGAGCCCCTACGCGACCGCCTGCGCGACAGGGGCTACCCGGTGCGGATCTACGTGCCCTATGGACAGGACTGGCATGGCTACAGCATTCGTCGGCTCAAGGAAAATCCGCAATTGGCGGGGTACGTGCTCAAGGCCGCGCTGATGGGCTGATACATCCAGCCCAGAGGGTGGCAGCACCCCATCTCCAGGCATGCCCGCCGCAATCGTGAACAAGCGTTGCGGGGCGGCTTAGGCGCCCATTTCACGCCAGCAAACGGTGGCCGGTCGGGCATACTCAAATCACCCTGAGGGCAGGCACAAGCGCAGTGCCTGGCGCGCAGCGAATGCACACCAACCACTACCGACCCCACCATGGACAAGCAAATCCCCTGCGACCGCCGCAGCGGCAAGGACCGCCGCCAGACTGAAGCCGGCCCACCGGATAAGCACGAGCGGCGCCGCTCCATCGAGCCGCGCCAGCCGGAAGTGCGTGAACTGCATCTTTCGCCCGAGGAATTGGTGGCCATGGGCTTTGGCGATGCGCAGGCAGGTACCACCGCGCCGAACAAGGCATCCTGAGCGCAGCACAGGCAGCAGGGGTCGCCGCGCACAGCGAACGGCAGGGCCAAGGCGGTAACGCCCACCCCACCAGCCAGTTGCAGTTCAGTTCGTTTGCGTCTGGCAAGCGTCGCGCGCGCTCATCACGCGGTGGGCGACCATGTCGAGCGCCGGGCGCACATTGCCCTGCTTGTCGGTCCACACCTTGGGGGTGACCGAGCCGGCCACAGAGATGGACTCGCCATCGTGCAATTGCTCCATGGCCATGCACACGTCGTCATCGAACGCAATGACGTTGACGAACAGCATCTCGCCCTCCGCACTCGGCGCCCGCACCTTGGCCACCATGTAGGGCTTTCCTACCTTGTCCAGACGCCGCTCTGGGCCCCCGTAGAGACGGCCCGAAATCAGTCCATCGATCATGCAATCCCCATCCAGCACTTGTTGTCGGTTTGTTCTCGCCGGGGCCATCGCCCCACCCACCCAGCCGGAACACAGCAGTCTCGAAAAACCCGCCACCCCTGCCCACAAAAAAAGCCCAGGACCAACGGCTCTGGGCTTTCGCTGTGAATGATGGGGTCGCCGCCAGCACGGGCGTTTTCCAGGAATGCCAGGCCGCAGCAGCATCGCCAACCCGTGGCGATCACCCCACCCCGCTCCCCTGAAACCATGGCCCGCCTCGGAGTCGAACTGCCCCGTCGCATCGGACCAACCCGCATGGCGCCTTGTCTTGACCTGCGGAGCAACCACCATGGGCGCCACGCACATCCATCCAAAAGCCAGTACGTATTGTAACCACCGACCTTTCAAACAGGGCGCTTTGACCACACGGTGCAGCATGCGCGCGACACTGCCAGCCCACTTCGACAGAGCCCCGTCCAAGCCAGCCAGCTTCACACCGGCGCACAATCCGCATTTGGCGCACACCGGCAAACCGGTCACAATGGCCCGGCAAGCTCCACCAGTTCGCACCCACCATCTTTCGAGAGGGGCCACCATGACTGTCCTGGACGACGCCAGCATCGAACTGCCCTGCCCGCACTGCCAGCAGGCCGTCAAGGAGCGGCTGGGCAAGCTCAAGCTCAGCCCGCGCATCACCTGCCCCCGGTGCCGCCGCACCAGCGAGGTCACGCCCGAGGCGTTGCAGCGCGCCACCCACAAGCTCACCCAGGCCTTTGCCAACATCCAGCAATCGCTGGCCAGGCTGGGGCGCTGACGCACCGCGCCGTCGGGGCGCCTGGATGGCAGCCGCTCAAAGCACGGGCTTGGCAGGAGGGGAATTCACAGGCCCGGGCGCCGCATTGGCAGGGGCCAGGGGCACGGCATCTGCCGCCGAGGTGGCGGCCCCATCCACGGCGGGGGCTGCAGCAGCGGGCGGGGTCCATTCCACCGCGAGATAACGCTGGCGCACCGACTCCGGCGTCTGGCTGCACACATGCTGCCCCACCTGCGTGAGCTCGGGCACCCGCACACACAGGCCCGGCGAATGCCGGAACGGGGTGGCCGTGTACTCGTCCACATAGCGCATCTCACCATCGCCCTGGCGCACGGTGTAGCGGAACTGGAAGCGCGATTGCGGCCTGCGGTCTGCGGCCGAACCAATGGCCGCGCCCAGCAAGGTGGCAGCCAGCGCGCCACCGACAGAGTAGTTACCCCCGCGCAGGCCACGGTCCAGGTAAGCCGCGCCCGCGATGGCACCGCCAAGGTGCGCGCCAGCCGTGGTGCCGGGGGTGGATCGATCGACGCCCTGCACATCCACGATGGCACCGTAGGCATCGGCGCGCAGCACCTGGGTTTCATACTGCAGCCGGAGCCGGTCGCGCTCGGCCTGCGCCAGCCCATCCCATACACTGGAAATGATCACCGCATCGGGCCGGCGCTCCACCGGAGCCACCGCAGGAGGGAACGCAGCGCGCAAGGGCTCTGGAATGGCCCGGTTCTGCGCGGCGCGGTTGGCACAGCCCACCAAAAGAATGGCCACCCCCAGCGCGGCAGCCAACGAAGCCCTTGAACTCGCCATCGAATCCCTCCCGGAAAATGGTCGACTCTACCTGCAATCTTGTTTCAAAACATTACCAGATATGCAAAAAGAGACAAGCAAAGAATGGCGTGGAGCGAGACCCAACCGCCGGGCAAGAGGCATCCACCCATGGGCGAAGAATCCCAGGCAGGACCTGCAGGGCATGCCGGCAGACGAATGCAAGAACCCGCCATGGAACGGGCGTTGGGCCCGCCCTGCAAATATGGACCCGCCTGCCGGCCAGACCCAAGGCAGCCGACGCATCGAGACAAGGAACAGGGGGCTTTGGCGTGCCAACGCACAAAGAAAAACGGGCTACCGCTTGTGGCGATAGCCCGTTGTTCATCGAAGAAAATGGTCGGCGTGGCGGGATTCGAACTCGCGACCCCTTGCACCCCATGCAAGTGCGCTACCAGGCTGCGCTACACGCCGACAAGACTTAGATTATATGCACAATTTCAGGTCAGTTTGGAGAAAGCAGTGCTCTGATCTCAAATAATTCCTGGCGCACCGCATTCGAGTCAAAAGCATAGGCCGACGAGCCGATGGAAAGGTCACCCGCGTCGTCCACCAGCATGCTGGGCAGCTCGACATCGCTACCGTCTGCATCGCCCTGCCCTGCATCGCTGCGCGCGGGCAGCGCCAGTTCCTGCAGGCGGTTGCGGGCACCGCTGATGGTGAAGCCCTGGTCGTACAGCAGGTCGCGGATGCGGCGGATCATGAGCACCTCGTGGTGCTGGTAGTAGCGGCGGTTGCCGCGCCGCTTCATGGGGCGCAGCTGCGTGAATTCCTGCTCCCAGTAGCGCAGCACATGCGGCTTCACACCGCACAGCTCCGCCACCTCACCGATGGTGAAGTAGCGCTTGGCAGGAATGGCGGGAAGCACAGTGCCCATGGGGTTCCGGATTCAAACAGGAAAGCCTGCAAGGGTACTGCAGGCCGGCGGGAACTGCCAGCCCACCCCTGAAATTCAGCGCGCAAACTGGCAAAAATTCACAATCCGGCAGCCGCCTGGATCTGCTCCTTGAGCTTGCTGCTGGCGTGGAACGTCACCACGCGGCGCGCCTGGATCGGAATCGCCTCGCCCGTGCGCGGATTGCGCCCCGGGCGTGGCGCCTTGGTGCGGATCTGGAAGTTGCCAAAGCCCGAGAGCTTCACGTCCTTGCCCTCCACCAGGCTCTGCGAGACGAGGTCGAAGAACGCGTCGATCATGTCCTTGGACTCGCGCTTGTTCAACCCGATCTGGTCGAACAACAGATCGGCCAGCTGCGCCTTGGTGAGCGCAGGGGTTTCCAGGCTTTCGACTGCAAATTCGATCACGGCATCTCTCCCCGTCAGCATCGTCATGTTGTTGTGTTCGTCGCTTGGGCTATTGTCGCCGCGATGGTCAGCCGCGCAGCCGCGCGCCCACGCGCTGTGTGAGCTGCGTCACAGCCGCTTGCACGGCGGCCTCGATCTCGGCTTCGGTCAGGGTGGCTTCGTCGCTGCCCAGAGTCAGGCGCACGGCCAGGCTCTTCTCGCCCGGGGCCAGGCCGCCGGCCGGCGTCTCTTCGCCGGCCTTGAGCGGCTTGGGACGGTAGACGTCGAACAGCACGGTCGAACGCAGCATGCCGCCAGGCACGGCGGCCTGCACGGCAGCCACGACTTCGGTATGTGTCACGCGCTCGGCCACGACCACGGCCAGATCGCGTTCCACGGCCTGGTGCTTGGCGACCGACTTGAACTGCGGCACCACGCGCTGCAGCACGGCATCGAGCTCCAGCTCGAACATCACCGGCGCCAGCGGCAGCTCCCATGACTGGCGCCACTGGGGATGCAGTTCGCCCACAAAGCCGATGGGCTTGCCTTGCACCAGCACGCGGGCACAGCGGCCGGGGTGCATGGCCGGGTGCTCGCCCGGCTCGAACGTGGCCTGCAGCGGTGCCAGCAAGGCCTCCACGTCGCCCTTCACGTCGAAGAAGTCGATGCCCTGATCCTTGCGGCCCCATTGCAGCATGTCGTTGGCACCATAGGCCACGCCGGCCACGCGCATGGGCTGGTGAAAGCCCTCCACCGTGGTGTCGGTGTTGCGCACGCTGGCATCGCGCAGGAACACGCGGCCCAGCTCG
This sequence comes from Acidovorax sp. LjRoot118, assembly GCF_964253575.1. Taxonomy (NCBI): domain Bacteria; kingdom Pseudomonadati; phylum Pseudomonadota; class Betaproteobacteria; order Burkholderiales; family Comamonadaceae; genus Acidovorax; species Acidovorax sp. LjRoot118. Next base: position 1,819,476 of record NZ_CAXURB020000001.1, on the reverse strand, counting down.
AACACGCGCACGCGCTCGGCGCGGCGGTCCAGGTTGAACTTGAGCACCTGCAGCAGCGAACCCAGCAAGGTCGAGCGCATCACGCTCATCTGGCTGGCGATCGGGTTGAGCAGCTTGATGGGCTGCGCATTGCCCGCCAGCTCCTGCTCCCAGCGCTCTTCCACGAAGCTGAAGTTGATGGTTTCCTGGTAGCCCAGGCCGGCCAGCGTGCGGCGCACGGCGAACGGGCTGCGCGTGGCCTCGGCCGGCAGCTTGGGGGTGATGGGGGCCAGCGGCGGCGTGGTGGGCAGGTTGTTGTAGCCCACCATGCGCGCGACCTCTTCGATCAGGTCTTCCTCGATGGTGACGTCGAAGCGGTAGGCTGGCGGCGCCACGGTGAGGGTGCCCTCGCCTTCCGTGAACGGCAGGCCCAGGCGCTTGAACACGTCGGCGCACTGCGCCTGCGTGATCGGCATGCCGATGACCTTGGCCGCGCGTGCCACGCGCAGCGTGACGGGCGCTGGCACGGGCAGGTTCACGCGCTGGTCGTCCATCGGGCCGCAGGCCGTCTCGGGCGTGCCGCAGATGTCGATCACCAGTTGCGTGATGCGCTCGATGTGCTCCACCGTCAGCTCCGGATCCACACCGCGCTCGAAGCGGTGGCCCGCATCGGTCGAGAAGTTGTAGCGGCGCGAGCGCCCGGCCACGGCCTTGGGCCACCAGAAGGCGGCCTCGATGTAGATGTGCTTGGTGTCGTCCGACACGGCGGTGGCATCGCCACCCATGATGCCGGCGAGCGATTCAACCTGCTGGCCGTCGGCGATCACGCCGACCTTCTCGTCCACGGTGATGGTATTGCCGTTGAGCAGCTTGAGCTGCTCGCCGGCCTTGCCCCAGCGCACGTCCAGCCCGCCATGGATCTTGTCCAGGTCGAAGATGTGCGAGGGGCGGCCCAGCTCGAACATCACGTAGTTGGAGATGTCCACCAGCGGCGACACGCCGCGCTGGCCGCAGCGAGCCAGGCGGTCGAGCATCCACTGCGGCGTGGTGGCGCGGGTGTTGACGTTGCGCACCACGCGGCCGCTGAAACGGCCACACAGGTCGGGGGCGCTGATCTTCACGGCCAGCATGTCAGCCACCTTGGTCGCCACGGCCGGGAAGGCCGGCTGCGAGAGCGGCACGCCGGTCAGCGCCGAGACCTCGCGCGCAATGCCATACACGCTCAGGCAGTGCGCCAGGTTGGGCGTGAGCTTGAGGGTGAACAGCGTGTCGTCCAGGTTCAGGTGCTCGCGGATGTCCTGGCCCACGGGCGCGGAGGCATCGAGTTCGAGCAGTCCGCCATGGTCTTCCGAGAGCTTGAGTTCGCGCGCCGAGCACAGCATGCCCTGGCTTTCCACGCCGCGCAGCTTGCCCACCTTGATCAGGAAGGGCTTGCCGTCGTCACCGGGCGGCAGCTCGGCACCCACCAGGGCGCAAGGCACCTTGATGCCCACGCGCGCATTGGGAGCACCGCAGACGATGTTGAGCAGAGCGCCCTGCCCCACGTCCACCTGGCACACGCGCAGGCGGTCGGCGTCGGGGTGCTGCACGGCCTCCTTGATCTCGCCCACAACGATCTTCGCGAACGGCGGGGCCACGGGGCGCAGCTCCTCCACCTCCAGGCCAGCCATGGTCAGCGTCTCGGCCAGCTCGGCAGTCGAAAGGGGTGGGTTGCAGAACTCACGCAACCAGGATTCAGGGAATTGCATAGTCGAACTCTTGTACGGAAAGTGCCTTGCGCGGCCAGGATCTCGAAGCGCGCGCCAGGGCGAAAACGGCTGGGTGGCCCGGCCTTGCAGGCAGGGCCGGCCTTTGCTTACTGGAACTGCGACAAGAAGCGGATGTCGCCGTCAAAGAACAGGCGCAGGTCGTTCACGCCATAGCGCAGCATGGTCAGGCGGTCGGGGCCCATGCCGAAGGCAAAGCCGATGTACTTTTCGGGGTCCAGGCCCATGTTGCGCACCACGTTCGGGTGCACCTGGCCCGAGCCGGCCACTTCCAGCCAGCGGCCGGCCAGCGGGCCGGTCTGGAACTGGATGTCGATCTCGGCGCTGGGCTCCGTGAAGGGGAAGAAGCTCGGACGAAAGCGCAGCACCAGGTCGTCGCTTTCGAAGAACGTGCGGCAAAAGGCGGTGAAGATCACCTTCAGGTCCTTGAAGCTCACGTTCTCGCCGATCCACAGGCCTTCGCACTGGTGGAACATGGGCGAGTGGGTGGCATCGCTGTCCACGCGGTAGGTGCGGCCCGGCGCGATGACGCGGATCTCGGGCATGGGCTGGCCGGCATCCAGCGCGGCGCGGTGCTTCTTGACGTGCTGCACCGCGTGGCGGATCTGCATCGGGCTGGTGTGCGTGCGCAGCAGGTTGGGCGCCTCGGGGGTGCCGCCTTCCACATAGAAGGTGTCGTGCATGGAACGCGCGGGATGGTCTTCCGGCGTGTTCAGTGCGGTGAAGTTGAACCAGTCGGTCTCGATCTCGGGGCCCTGGGCCACGTCGAAGCCCATGGAGCCGAAGATACCCTCGATGCGCTCGAGCGTGAGCGACACCGGGTGCAGGCCGCCCTGACCGCGCTGGCGCCCTGGCAGGCTCACATCCAGGGCCTCAGCCTTGAGCTGGACCTGCAGCTCCGCATCGGCCAGTGCCTGGCGGCGGGCAGTGAGTGCGGCCTCGATGGCCTGCTTGGCGACGTTGATGGCCGCGCCGCGGGACTTCTTCTCGTCCACCGACAGCTGCGCCATGCCCTTCATGAGCTCGGTCACGCGACCGGCCTTGCCCAGAAACTGCGCCTTGGCGTTTTCCAGATCAGCAGGGGTGGCGCTTTGGGCAAACAGTTGCGTCGCGCTCTCGACCAGGGAATCCAACTCGTTCATATCGACTCTTGAAAATGAACAAGGGCTAGTGCCTTCACAAGCCCTAGCCCTTGCTGTTATTGCGCAAACAGCCGTCCGGTAAGAGACGGCCGCCTGTCGTGAACTCAAGCAGCCAGCTTGGCCTTGACTTGCTCCACGATGCTGCCAAAGGCAGCCTTGTCGTGCACTGCGAGGTCGGCCAGCATCTTGCGGTCGATCTCGATGGATGCCTTCTTCAGGCCGTTGGCGAACTGGCTGTAGGTCAGCCCCAATTCGCGCGAAGCGGCGTTGATACGGGCGATCCACAACTGGCGGAACACGCGCTTCTTGGTGCGGCGGTCGCGGTAGGCATATTGCCCAGCCTTCATTACCGCCTGTTTGGCGATACGGTAGACGTTACCGCGGCGACCACGGAAGCCCTTTGCAAGGGCGAGAACTTTCTTGTGACGGGCACGGGCCGTTACACCACGTTTGACGCGAGGCATGTGAGTACTCCTTGTTCGTCGTTATTAAAGGCCAGCACCGGGCAGCATTTGTGCAATAGAGCCCATATTGGTCTCATGCACAGCAACCGAACCGCGCAGTTGGCGCTTGTTCTTGGTGGTCTTCTTCGTCAAGATGTGACGCTTGAAGGCTTGACCGCGCTTGACGGTGCCACCGGGACGAACGCGGAAACGTTTTTTCGCGCTGCTCTTGGTCTTCATTTTGGGCATGTGAATGCTCCTTTTCGTTGTGCTCGTGAGGCGTTTGCAAAGGGATCTGCAAACTTGTTGGCCCCGAGCCACTTTTTCAGCCGGTTTGCACCGGCTGTGCGGCAGCGTGTGACCGCTGCCTATCACCCGGCGAGCCCCTTGCGGGGCCCGCCTGGCAAATTCTGTCTCTTTCTTGAGGACTGCCAGCCGTCAGGCTGCGCTGCCGGAAGGCGTGCTCTCGGCACTGGCCTGCTTGGCAGCGGCGGGCTTCTTCTTGCCCGGCGCAATCATCATGATCATCTGGCGGCCTTCCAGCTTGGGAAACTGCTCGATCAGAATGGTGTCGGCCAGCTCGTCGCGGATGCGGTTGAGCAGCGCCAGGCCCAGTTCCTGGTGGGTGATTTCACGGCCGCGAAAACGCAGCGTGATCTTGCACTTGTCACCCTCGGCCAGGAAGCGGCGGATGTTGCGCATCTTGATGTTGTAGTCGCCATCGTCCGTGCCCGGACGGAATTTGACTTCCTTGATCTCGATCACCGTCTGCTTGGCCTTCGCCTCGGCAGCGCGCTTTTGCTCCTGGTACTTGAACTTGCCGTAGTCCATCAGGCGGCACACCGGCGGGTTCGCTGTGGCAGCGATTTCCACCAGATCCACATCCAGCTCACCTGCCATGCGCAGGGCTTCCATGAGGCTGACCACGCCCAAAGGCTCATTTTCCGGCCCGGAGAGACGGACTTCCGGGGCCATGATTTCACGGTTCAGGCGGTGCTTGCGCTCTTCACGGTGGCGACGATCACGAAATTCAGTAGCGATGGCTATCTTCCTTCAATCAAAATACTACAAAATTGTAGCTACAACCGTACAGCTGGCAAGCGACAAAGCAGGTTTTGAATCAAACTCAGGCTTTGGTGGCGATGTCATTGGCGATCAACTCAGCGAACGCTTCGATGGACATCACTCCGAGGTCACGATTGCCCCGGCCGCGTACTGCAACGGCGCCTGCGGCCTTCTCCTTGTCGCCCGCGACGAGGATATACGGCAGCTTTTGCAACGAATGCTCGCGTATTTTATACGTAATCTTCTCGTTGCGCAGATCCACCGCCACCCTAAGGTCTTGATTCGGCAGTGCTTTTTGCAGCCGTTCAACAATTTCGCGACAGTAATCGGCCTGCGCGTCGGTGATATTGAGCACCGCAACCTGCACCGGGGCCAGCCACAGGGGGAAGGCGCCGGCATAGTGCTCGATCAGCATGCCGATGAAACGCTCCATGCTGCCCACGGTGGCGCGGTGCAGCATCAGGGGGCGCTTGCGGCTGCCGTCCTCGGCCACATACTCGGCGTCCAGGCGCTCGGGCAGGTTCGGGTCGATCTGCATCGTGCCGCATTGCCACTGGCGGCCCAGCGCGTCTTTCAGCGTGTACTCGATCTTGGGGCCATAGAAGGCGCCCTCGCCTTCGGCGATCTCGAACTCGCAGCCCGAATGGCGCAGGCCATCCATCAGCGCCTTTTCGGCACGGTCCCAGGACTCGTCGGTGCCGATGCGCGCCTCGGGGCGCGTAGCCACCTTGTAGATGATGTTCGTGAAGCCGAAGTCCTTGTAGACCTTCTGCACCAGCGCCGTGTAGTTGGCGCACTCCTCCAGCACCTGCTCTTCGGTGCAGAAGATGTGGCCGTCGTCCTGCGTGAAGCCGCGCACGCGCATGATGCCGTGCAGGCCGCCGGTGGGCTCGTTGCGGTGGCAGGCACCGAACTCGCCGTAGCGCAGCGGCAGGTCGCGGTAGCTCTTGATGCCCTGCTTGTAGATAAGGATGTGGCCGGGGCAGTTCATCGGCTTGAGCGCGTACTCGCGCTTTTCCGACTCGGTCGTGAACATGTTCTCGTGGTACTTGTCCCAGTGGCCGGTCTTCTCCCACAACTGCTTGTCCAGGATCTGCGGACCCTTGACCTCCTGGTAGCCGTTGTTGCGGTAGACGCGGCGCATGTACTGCTCCACCTCCTGCCATAGGGCCCAGCCCTTGGGGTGCCAGAACACGGTGCCGGGCGAGTGCTCGTCCATGTGGAACAGGTCGAGCTCGCGGCCGAGCTTGCGGTGGTCGCGCTTTTCGGCCTCTTCCAACATGGTCAGGTACTGCTGCAGTTCGTCCTTGGTGGACCAGGCCGTGCCGTAGATGCGCTGCAGCATCTCGTTGCGGTGGTCGCCGCGCCAGTAGGCGCCGGCCACCTTCATGAGCTTGAAGAACTTGAGCTTGCCGGTGCTGGGCACGTGGGGGCCGCGGCACAGGTCTTCGAAATTGCCTTCACGGTACAGGCTCACATCCTCGTTGCTCGGGATGCTGGCGATGATCTCGGCCTTGTAGTTCTCGCCCAGGCCCTTGAAGTAGGCCACGGCCTCGTCGCGCGGCAGCACGCGGCGCACCACGGGCTCGTCCTTGGCAGCCAGGTCGGCCATGCGCTTTTCGATGGCCACCAGGTCTTCGGGCGTGAAAGGGCGCTTGTACGCGAAGTCGTAGAAAAAGCCGTTCTCGATCACCGGGCCGATGGTCACCTGCGCCTCGGGGAACAGGTCCTTGACGGCATAGGCCAGCAAGTGGGCGGTGGAGTGGCGGATCACGTCCAGGCCATCGGCATCCTTGGCCGTGACGATGGCCAGCGGGCTGTCGGCCGTGATCTGGTAGCTGGTGTCCACCACCTTGTCGCCGATCTTGCCGGCCAGGGCCGCCTTGGCCAGGCCGGAGCCGATCGAGGCCGCCACTTCGGCGACCGTGACCGGGCCGGGAAACTCTCGCTGCGAACCGTCGGGGAGCGTGATGTGAATCATGAGGGGTCTCTTGTCCGTGGATGTGGGTAGGGGGGTCGATCACGGGGCAGGTGCTGCGGCGCACGCCAGCCGGAATCGAAAAACAAAAAAGCGCGGAACCGGCCGCGCTTTTGATTGGGGAGAGGTGAATCTCGTGCAGGCGCGAACGGCCAGCCACTAGTGGCCGGTGGAGAACTCCGTTGTAGTTCGCGGTGTCATAACCAGATTGCCTTTCTCGCCCTTGTGGGAAATCAAACAGTTGATGCCGCCATTTTAACCATGTTCATGAAAGGGCGCACGGCCCGGGCCACCCGACGGCCCCGCCAGTCGCGCCCCGACAACATGCGCAGCGCGGAAAAACCGGCAGCCCAACGCAAGAAGCCACCCCGCGGGGTGGCTTCTTGCAGTCTACTCACCCCTCTTGCCGAGGGATTTCAGATCAGTGGAACTGCTCTTCCTCGGTCGAGCCGGTCAGCGCGGTCACGCTGGACTTGCCGCCCTGGATCACGGTGGTCACTTCGTCGAAGTAACCCGTGCCCACTTCCTGCTGGTGCGACACGAAGCTGTAGCCACGGTCGCGGGCTGCGAACTCGGGCTCCTGCACCTTTTCCACATAGGCCGACATGCCGCGGGCCACGTAGTCCTGGGCCAGATCGAACATGTTGTACCACATGGAGTGGATGCCAGCCAGCGTGATGAACTGGTACTTGTAGCCCATGGCGCCCAGCTCGCGCTGGAACTTGGCGATGGTGGCATCGTCCAGGTTCTTCTTCCAGTTGAACGAAGGCGAGCAGTTGTAGGCCAGCATCTTGCCGGGGTGCTTGGCGTGCACGGCGTCGGCGAACTTCTTGGCGAACTCCAGGTCCGGCGTGCCGGTTTCGCACCACACCAGGTCGGCGTACTCGGCATAGGCCACAGCGCGCGAGATGGCCTGGTCCATGCCCTTCTTGGTCTTGTAGAAGCCTTCGGCGGTGCGCTCACCGGTCAGGAAGGGCTTGTCGTTCTCGTCGTAGTCGCTGGTCAAGAGGTCAGCGGCTTCGGCATCGGTACGGGCGATCACCAGGGTGGGCACGCCGTACACGTCGGCAGCCATGCGGGCAGCGATCAGCTTCTGGCAGGCTTCCACAGTGGGCACCAGCACCTTGCCGCCCATGTGGCCGCACTTCTTCACGGAAGCCAGCTGGTCTTCGAAGTGCACGCCACCGGCGCCGGCACGGATCATGGCCTTCATCAATTCGTAGGCGTTGAGCACGCCGCCGAAACCGGCTTCGGCATCGGCCACGATGGGTGCGTGGTAGTCGATATAGGCCTTGTCACCGGGGTTGATGCCCTTGGACCACTGGATCTCGTCCGCACGGGTGAAAGAGTTGTTGATGCGCTCCACGACCTTTGGCACCGAGTCGACGGGGTACAGCGACTGGTCGGGGTACATGGCCGAGTATTCGTTGTTGTCGGCAGCGACTTGCCAGCCCGACAGGTAGATGGCCTTGATGCCGGCCTTCACCTGCTGCATGGCCTGGCCACCGGTCAGCGCGCCCAGGCAGTTCACGTAGGGTTCGTTGTTCACCAGGTCCCACAGCTTCTCGGCACCACGGCGGGCCAGCGTGTATTCGACCTGGAACGAGCCGCGCAGGCGCACCACGTCGGCAGCGGAGTAGCCGCGCTTGATGCCCTTCCAGCGGGGGTTGGTGGCCCAGTCTTTTTCCAGGGCGGCAATCTGCTGTTCGCGGCTCAGTTGTTCGTTGAAGGATTGGGGCATGGGGTCTACTCCTGAGGTTGGTTGAAAACACCGGGCTGCGTCTGCGGCCCATGGAGAGAACTTTAAGTCTTCTATAAGAGTTGCACAAGCTCTTATGTCTTATATAAGAGATAAATTTTTCTCTTTTAAAACAACACCTTATGCTTCAAATTCCTCAATGTGAAAACCATTTTCTCGTATTGAGAGAAATTGCCGCACCGCAACATTCTTGCATTCCATATCGCCAAAAGCAATTTTTGCAATGTGAAATTGCATGGATTCAGTCACGCAAGAAGTCCACGCCCTCAGGCGCAGGAGGCAGCTCTCCCAGCCACCGCCTTGCCCGCAGCCTCATTTCCTTACAGAGCGTGACAATTCGAGCATCCAGTCGCCGCTCTCTATGCGTGCGGCAGAGGTCACCCGGCCAGGGTTGATCTCGTACACCAGGCAGTCGACCGGCCGGCCATCCACCGGCAGCGTGAGCTCGCGTTTGAAGTATTCGTCGTCAGATCTTCCGTGGATTTCCTCGATCCCATCGAGACGCTGCTCCAGCGCCGGCTCGATGGCGTAGACCTCCCCCACGACATCCACGGCGCCGCCCAGCAGCAGCCCGGGATAGGCGCCCAGGTGGTACAGCGTGCCCGCAAGGCGCGCCATGCCGACAAAGCGCGGCGCCGGCCGCAGCCGCGTGATGTCGTTGGAGCCGCCCTTGCGCAGGGTGCCGTACACGAACACGCAGCGCAGCGGGCCAGAGAGAGGGGATGCGTCAGGCATCGTGCAGATCCTTTGTTGGGACAACCGTCACGCGGTGAGCGTGATCTTTCCGGCGCGGCCCGGCACATCACTGGCGGCAGCCGCCCTGGCCGCATCCGCGATGTCGAAAGAGGCCTCCACGGGCAGGCGCAGTTCGCCGCTGGCGGCCAGGCGGATCAGCTCGCCGATCAGCCGCGCCATCTCAGCCGGTGGCGTGGCCTCGGAGCGCTTGGCGCCCCAGAAGCCCTTGACCGTGGCCTGCTTGAAGATCAGGTTGTTGGCGCTCAGCACCAGCGGCTGGCCCGACATGGCGCCAAACGACACCAGCGTGGCCCCGGCCGCGACCACATTCATGATCTGGTTGGCGGCGTCGCCGCCGATGGAGTCCACCGCACGCACGATGGGCTCACCGCCGGTGAGGGCCTGCACGCGCTCTTCCCAGCCTGCCTGCTCGGTCGAGACGCCGTTGGCAATGCCCAGGGCATCGAGTTCGGCCACGCCCGCGTCGCGGCGCACCAGGTTCACCACCTTCACGCCGCGCGCCTGGGCCAGCATGGCCACGGTCTTGCCCACGGCGCCGTTGGCGGTGTTCTGCACCATCCACTGGCCCGGCTGCAGTTGCAGGTCTTCCAGCAGCATGGCGGCCGACAGGGGCATGGCGATCAGTTGGCAGGCCAGGCCGTCGGACACCGCATCGGGCACGGGGATCAGCTTGGCGCCCTGGGCCAGGAAAAACTCGGCCCAGGTGGCGCTGGCGCCGGCCAGCATCACCCGCTGGCCCACCTTCAGGTGCGTGACGCCGTCGCCCAATGCGTCGACCACGCCCACCGCCTCCGTGCCCGGCACCGCCGGCAGCGGCGGCTTGTAGCCATATTTGCCGCGGATGATGGCCAGGTCATGGTTGTGGATCGGCGACATCGCCATGCGCACACGCACCTGGCCGGCTGCGGGCTCGGGCTCTGGGCGGTCGGCCAGAACCAGCACTTCGGAAGGCTCGCCAAAGGATTCGAAAACGACACTGCGCATGGGGTATTCCTCGGAACAAGGGTTTGAAAAAAGAGCGGCGCCAGATCTGCGCCGTGAACCCAAAGGAGCTTAGCGCCTGTGCAATCATCGCGGGGTCGCTCTGCCGACACCTCCATCCCGCTCGCGACCCCGGTGCACCGTATCGGAACGCGGGTGCGCAAGCCTCCCTCTGCCCCATGACCGCCCCCAGCCGCACCGTTGCCTACCTTTGCCTGGCCCTCAGCATGTCGCTGGTGGGCAGCTATGTCGCCCTGTCCAAGCCGCTGGCGGCTGTGCTGCCGGTGTTCCTGCTCGCGTGGATGCGCTTTGGCATCGGCGGCCTGGCCATGCTGCACTGGCTCAAGAAGCCGGCCGACGAGCCACCGATGACGGCGCAGACCAGGCGCCTGCTGTTCCTCGAATCCTTCCTGGGCAACTTCCTCTTCACCGCCTGCATGATCTACGGCGTGAGCCTGACGAATGCGGTATCGGCCGGCGTCACCATGGCCAGCATGCCGGCGGCGGTGGCGGTGATGAGCTGGGCCTTTTTGCGCGAGAAGGTGGCGCCGAGAACCTGGGTGGCCGTGGGTTGCGCCGTGGTGGGCATTGCCCTGTTTTCCTTGGCAAGTCCCAGCGCCGGCCATGCAGGCCCGGCAGGTGCCGATGCGCCTGCAGGCAAGGCCGACCTGGCCTGGCTGGGCCAGTTGCTGCTGCTGGGCGCCGTGGTGTGCGAAGCGGCGTACTCCGTGATCGGCAAGAAGCTCACGGGCGCGCTGGGGCCCAAGCGCATCACCTCCATTATCAACCTGTGGGGCTTCACGCTGTCCATGCCCCTGGGCCTGTACGCGGCGTGGCACTTCGACTTTGCCGCCGTGGGCTGGGGCACCTGGGTGCTGCTGGTGTTCTACGCCCTGGCTGCCAGCATCTGGACGGTGTGGCTGTGGATGACGGGCCTGCGCGTGGTGCCCGCCGCACAGGGCGGTGTGTTCACCGTGCTGCTGCCGGTGAGCGCGGCCCTGGTGGGCGTGCTGGTGCTTGGCGAATCGCTCAGCGGCCTGCAGTTGCTGGCCTTTGCCATCGCGCTGGCCAGCGTGCTGCTGGCCACCCTGCCCTCGCGCCTGGCCTGGCGCGTGGGAAAAAAGTCAGGCTGACAGAGGCGCCGCGCTGACCACGATGCCATCGGCATCGGCGTAGAGCCAGTCCCCCGGGCGCACCCAGACGCCCTGGATCTGCACGGCCACGTCGCGCTGGCCCTCGTTGCGCTTCTCGGTGGGCAGGGGCATCAGGGCCAGGGCACGGATGCCGACGGCCGCCGCACGCAGCTCGGCGATGTCGCGCACGCAGCCGTCCACCACCACGCCCGCCCAACCATTGCGCGCGGCCGCAGCGGCCAAGTTGCCGCCGACCAGCGCCCGGCGCAGCGAGCCGCCGCCATCCACCACCAGCACGCGGCCGTTGCCGGGCGAATCGACGGCGGCCTTGACCAGGGTGTTGTCTTCGAAGCATTTGACGGTGCTCACCGGCCCGCTGAAGGCGGCCACACCGCCCAGGTCCTGGAACACCGGGGGCAGCACGCGAAAGGCACCGCTGTCGTCGCCCTTGTGCGCGTCGCAGAAATCACAGGTGCTGAAGGCTGCAGAGGAGGGGGCTGTCATGTTGCAAAGACCTTTCGTGCAAAAAAGACCAGAAGAAAAGAGGGTGCTGCGCGGACACTCAGCGCCTTTCATTGTCATGCACGGTGGTCGGGTGGCGCCCGCACCCGCATAAATCGCCAGGACCCACTTTCCTCCTGGGGAAAGCACCAAAACGGTGAGCTTTACCTTTCCTGGGGCACCCAAGCAACAAATCGAGGCAAAAAAAGCGTTTTCTCCCTTGGAAACGCGTTTTTTTCCCAGTAGCATCGGCCTGCCAGCAGAGAGGCTAGGCTTTCACTGGTCAGACAATCTACTTCCAACAAGGAAAATCCAACATGGCAACTGCAAAAAAGGCTCCGGCAAAAACAGCACCCGCAGCCAAGACGCCCGCCACCAAGGCGGCGGCTCCTGCCAAGAAGCGCACGCCCAACGCTGCGTTCATGAAGGCCCTCACCCCCAGCCCCGCTCTCGCGGCTGTGGTCGGCTCGGCACCGCTGCCACGCACGGAGATCATCAGCAAGCTGTGGGTCTACATCAAGGCCAACAACCTGCAAGATGCTGCGAACAAGCGCAACATCAATGCAGACGCCAAGCTCAAGGAGCTCTTCGGCAAGCCCCAGGTGTCGATGTTTGAACTGGCTGGCCTGATCGGCAAGCACGTCAAGTAAGCACGCAAGCGCACAGAGCGCACCCCGCACTCTCTGAAAAGCCGGCCTCGCGCCGGCTTTTTTGCGTCATTTTCGCGAAAGCCATTCAGGATCGTTGCAAAAAAGCAACACTGTGAATATGAATAATACGCAATAAGATTAATATTCCGACGCCATGAAGCACAGCCACGCACGCGATCTGCCGTTGCCAGCCACTGCACCCTTTGCAGAACTCCTGCCCTGCACGCCGCCTGCCAGCCACTGCTTCTGAACACCCCCGCCGCGGGCCCCGCAGCGACCCTTTTGTTCCGTTGGAGAAGCCACCTTGGCCAAGAAAAACATCCGCCGTGCAGCGCAGCCTGCTGCGCGCGCCGCCGCCGCTGCACACACCGCTGCAGCCACCACCTCCTTCACGTCCGACAAGGGCCTTCTGCCCCTGGGCGCCCTCATGCTGGCCGCATCGGTGAGCAGCTGGGCGCAGACCGCCGCGCCCACCCTGGGCACGGTGACGGTCAAGGAAGCTGCCGAAGTGCAAGGCAAGGACACCCTGCTGCTCAAGAAGACCACGGTCGGCAAAGGCAACCAGGACATCAAGGACATTCCCCAGTCCGTGACGGTGTTCACCGAAAAGCTCATGAACGACCGCAACCAGGACGACTTCCGCGAGGTGCTGCGCACCACCGCAGGCGTGACCTTCCTGTCCGGCGAAACAGGCGAGGAAGACGTGCGCCTGCGCGGCTTCTCCCTGGGACAGGCCGGCGACATTTATGTGGACGGCATGAAGGACGCACCGCTGATCGAGCGCGACACGTTCAACAACGATCGCATCGAAGTGCTCAAGGGCTCTGCCTCGATGCTGTTCGGCAAGGGATCGACCGGCGGCGTGGTCAACCAGGTGAACAAGTACCCGCTGCTGATCGACCAGCACGAGGCTGCCTATACCTTCGGCACCGGCCAATACCACCGCGCCACGGGCGACTTCAACTTCAAGACCGGCGAGAACGCGGCCTTCCGCCTGAACGCCATGGTGCAGGAGTACGACAACTACGGCGCCAAGCAGGACAAACGTGGCATTGCGCCCACTTTCGCCTGGGGTATCGGTACACGCGACGAGTTCTCGATCGGGCTGTACTATTTCGAATCCAAAGGCCGCCCGCTGTACAACCACCCCTGGCGCCTGGTCGACGGCAAGATCAACACGCCCCTGGAGGCGCGCAACTACTACGGCCTGGCCAGCGACCACAACAACACTTCTTCGCAGTACGTCACGCTGGGACACATCCACCGTTTTGACGACAACGGCGAGCTGACCACGCGCCTGCGCTACGGCAAGTACGAGCGCGACCTGCTGGCCAGCACCATCGGTTTCCAGAACGGCGCCCTCACGCTGGACCAGATCAACGGCGACACCGTGCTGACCCGTGGCTCCAAGGGCCGCCTGGGCGAAAGCGAAGTGCTGCAGGTGCAAAGCGACTACAACAACACCTTCAACTGGGGTGGCCGCAAGCACGCGGTACTGGCGGGCGTGGACTACTACGACGACGATGCCAAGCGCAATCAGAACTACGCCAACACCACGCCACGTCCGAACACCACCGTGGGTTCACCCAACGATGGCGCCTGGGTGGCCGATGGCCGCGCACCGCTGCAGTGGAACACCTTCGCCTCGCGCAACCTGGGCCTGTACTTCCAGGACACGGTTTCGCTCAACGACACGCTGAAGCTGGTGGCCGGCCTGCGCTATGACGACTTCAAGGCGTCTTACAACAACGCGACCGGGGCCCTGAGCAACTCCCGCTCCGACAGCCTGTTCAGCCCCCGCTTAGGCCTGGTGTTCCAGCCCAACGAGCTGGCTTCGTACTACGCATCGTTCGGCACGTCGTACAACACCTCGGGCGACACCTACCAGTTCGGCAACCCCGGCAACGGCACCGCCCGCACGGCCAACACCCCGCCTGAGAAGAGCCGCAACTTCGAGATCGGCAGCAAGTTCGAACTGTTCGAGCGCCGCGCGCTGCTGGGTGTCGCCGCCTTCTATAGCCAGAAGTACAACGAGCGCAACACCGACTCCGATACCGCAGCCCAGCAGGAGCTGCTGTCCGGCAAGCGCCACGCTACCGGCATGGAGTTCAATCTGGCGGGCCGCCTGACACCCCAGTGGGAGCTGTTCGCCAACCACACCTGGATTCCTTCGGCCAAGATCGACCAAAGCAACGTGGCGCTGGCAGCCAATGGTGGCGGCGCGCAGGTACAGGGCGACCGCCCCGGCCTCACGCCCAAGCACAGCGGCAGCGTGTGGACGACCTATGCCCTCACCGCCAAGCTGCGCCTGGGTGCAGGCCTGACCTACCGCGGCAAGCAGAACCCCGAAGGCTCGCGCGCGGTGTACGCCAGCGGCTTTGCGGTAATGGATGCCATGGTCGAATACGCCTTCGACGACAAGACCTCGCTGAAGCTGAACGTAAACAACGTGTTTGACCGCACCTATGCGGACGGCCTGTACCGCGGCTTCTACACGCCGGGCGTGCCACGCTCCGTGCAGATGACGCTGAAGACGCGCTTCTGATGATGTGACGAGATGGCTCCGCCCCCTTCACCGGGGGCGGAGTCACAATCAGGCCCCATGTTCCTGCACATCAAGAATGTACTGACGGCCGAAGAAATCGCGCTCTTTCGGCAAAAGCTCTGGGCACCCGACACCCCGTGGGTGGACGGAGCCCGCAGCGCGGGAAGCCAGGCGGTGCACCAGAAGAACAATCTGCAGCTTTCGCAGGGCAGCGAGCTCTCGGGCCAGCTGCAGGGCCTGGTCAAGGCGGCGCTCGCCCGCAACGCATTGTTTTTTTCAGCCGCCCTGCCTCGGCGCATTTACAACCCGCTTTTCAACCACTACGCAGACAGCGCCAACTTCTATGGCGACCATGTGGACAGCGCCGTCATGCACTCCAGGGCCGACAACGCGTGGATGCGCAGCGACCTTTCGTGCACGCTGTTCCTGACCCCGCCGGACGAGTACGAAGGCGGCGAACTCGTGGCCACCGAGGCCTGGGGTGAAAAACGCATCAAGCTGCCAGCTGGCGACATGGTCATGTACCCCGGCAGCACCGTGCACCAGGTGTTGCCCGTTACCCGCGGCCATCGCATCAGCAGTTTCTTCTGGGTGGAAAGCATGGTGCGCGGCCTGGAGCAGCGGCAATTGCTGTTCGACATGGACATGGCGTTGCTGCAGCTCAGACAGAGCGTGGGCGAAACACACCCTTCGGTGATCACGCTGTCGGGCACTTACCACAATCTGCTGCGCATGTGGTCCGATGTGTGACCTGACGCCGGGTTCTTCTGTCACTTCATGACCTACGTTCCATCACGCCAACAGCTTCCCCCTGGCATCGCCAGCTTGGCGGATCACGAACAGCACGCCAGGCAGCACCTGGACGACAACGCCTGGGCCTACTTTGCCGGTGGCGCGGCCGACGAAATCAGCCTGCGCGCCAACCGCAGCGCCTGGGACGCCCTGACCCTGTGGCCACGCGTGCTGCGCCCCCTGGCTGGCGGCCACACGCGCATTGAGCTGCTCGGCCGCACGCTGGCCCACCCGGTGCTGCTGGCGCCCGTGGCCTTTCAGCGCATGGCCCATGGCGATGGCGAGCTGGCCACCGCCTACGCGGCTGCGGCGATGGGCGCCGGGCTGGTGCTCAGCACCCAGGCCACGCTGCCGCTGGAAACCATTGCCCAGGCCGTGCTGAACGATGCCGGGCGCGGGCCCCTGTGGTTCCAGCTGTACCTGCAGCACGACCGGGGATTCACCCGCGCCCTGGTGGAGCGTGCCGAAGCCGCCGGCTACGAGGCCCTGGTGCTCACCGTGGATGCGCCTTCCAGCGGCGCGCGCGACCGCGAGCGCCGGGCGGGCTTTCGCCTGCCGCCCGGCATCGACGCCGTGAACCTGGCCCAGATGCCGCCAGCACCGCCCGTGGCGCTGCAGCCCGGCCAGAGCGCCCTGTTCGATGCCCTGCTGCACCAGGCGCCCACCTGGGACGACGTGGCCTGGCTGCAGTCCATCACCCGCCTGCCGGTGCTGCTCAAGGGCGTGCTGCACCCTGCAGACGCCCGCCAGGCCGCCAGCCTCCAGGTGGCGGGCCTGGTGGTGTCCAACCATGGCGGCCGCACGCTCGACACCGCCCCCGCCACGGCCACCGCGCTGCCGCGCATCGTGCAGGCGGTGCAGGGGGCCCTGCCGGTGCTGGTGGACGGCGGCATCCGCCGGGGCACCGATGTGCTCAAGGCCATGGCACTGGGCGCATCTGCGGTGCTGGTGGGCCGCCCCGTGGTGTGGGGCCTGGCCAATGCGGGTGCTGCCGGGGTGGCGCATGTGCTGCGCCTGCTGCGCGATGAGCTGGAAATCGCCATGGCGCTCACCGGCTGCGCCACGCTGGCCGATGCCTCGCCGGCCTTGCTGGGAGCCGATCTCGACGCGGACTATCGGGTTTTCCCCTCCTGACAGAATTGATTTATTGCAAATGCGAAAAATTCGCATTTATAATCGTTCATCTTCTACCAGCCAGCCACCACTGCCTGCCGCCATGATCGTCTGTGTTTGCCGCCGGATTTCTGACCGCGAGATCGCCCGCCACGCCCGTGCAGGCATGAGCTTTGATGAAATCCAGTTCGAACTGGGCGTCGCCACCCAATGCGGATGCTGCGAAAGCTGCGCCCGCGACGTGGTGGCCCAATGCAGCGCATCGAGTCCGGTCGCCGCCCTGCACAACGAGGCAGCGCCCCAGACGATCCAGCTTGCCAGCTCCATCATGGAAAGCAGGGCATGGAACTCCTCTCGACACTCGCCGGCAGCCTGATCCTCGTCGCAGGCTCGGCCTGGTGGATCTTCCGTAAATAATCAAGGTCTCACAGGCCTGTGCCGTTTGCCGTGCAAGCGGCGGCAGCTGCCATCACACTTATGTCTCACCCTGATCGTTTTGCCCCTCCCGGGGGCGTCAGCCGCAATACCGTGATCGTAGGTTCCGTCGTGCTGCTGCACGTGGCCGGGATCTGGGCACTGCAGTCGGGCCTGCTGCGCCGCGCGGCAGAAGTCATCGTGCCGGCAGAGCTGCTCAGCGAATTCATCGCACCGCCGGCCCCCAAGATAGAGCCGCCGACGCCCAAGCCACCGGTGCCGCCGCCACCCAGGCCCGCCCCGCAGGTGAAGGCCCCGCGCCCGGCCCCCATGCCCGTGGCCATTGCCGACCCGACGCCCGCGCCCAATGCCCCCACGGGCGTGACCACGCCGCAGCCTCCTGCCCCGCCCATCGAGGCGCCCGTGGCCGTGCAGGCGCCGCCACCGGCACCGCCCGCCCCTCCCGCCCCACCCAAGATCGAGCTGCCGTCGAGCGACGCGGCCCACCTGAACAACCCCTCCCCCAGCTACCCGGCCATCAGCAAGCGCATGGGCGAGCAGGGCAAGGTCATCCTGCGCGTGCTCATCGGCACCGACGGCGTGCCGCAGAAGGTCGAGATCAACAAGTCCAGCGGCTATGACCGGCTGGACCGCCAGGCCCAGGAAGCGGTTACGCGCTGGCGCTTTGTGCCAGGCAAACGCAATGGAGTGCCCGAAGCCATGTGGTACATGCAGCCCGTCAATTTTGTTCTCGAATAATCATCAGGAGTTCTCATGGAATCACAATTCGGCATCGCCAACGTCTGGATCCAGGGTGACTTTGTCACCCGCGCAGTGGCCGTGCTGCTGCTGGGCATGTCCCTCGCCTCGTGGATCGTCATCATCATCAAGGCCCTGGACATCATCAAGTTCAAGAAGCACACGCGCTCTGCCCAGGACTTCTGGCACAGCGAAGACTTTGCCGCCGGCCTGACCAAGTTGGGCCAGGACAACACCAACCCGTTTCGCCACCTGGCGCTGGAAGGCCGCGAAGCCACGGCCCACCACCGCAACACCAAGGCGCACCTGCACGACAGCCTGGACGTGAGCGACTGGGTCACGCGCTGCCTGCGCAACTGCATCGACGAGTTCACCGCACGCCTGCAATCGGGCCTGGCCATCCTGGCCTCGGTCGGCTCCACCGCCCCCTTCATCGGCCTGTTCGGCACCGTCTGGGGCATATACCACGCCTTGCTGGCCATCGGCACCTCGGGCCAGTCCACCATCGACAAGGTGGCCGGCCCCATCGGTGAAGCGCTGATCATGACCGCCCTGGGTCTGGCCGTGGCCATCCCCGCCGTGCTGGGCTACAACGCCCTGGTGCGCGGCAACAAGTCCATCCTGGGCGGCCTCAACAGCTTTGCGCACGATCTGCATGCCTACTTCGTCACCGGCGCCCGCGTGTCAGCTGGCGGCGGCGAGCAGGGCAAGGTGCTGCCCATGAAGAAAGGCGGCTAAGCCATGGCCTTCGGAACGCAAGACGACGCCGATGACGTGATGAACGAGATCAACATGACGCCGCTGGTGGACGTCATGCTGGTGCTGCTCATCATCTTCATCATCACCGTGCCCGTCATGAAGCACTCGGTGAACGTGGACCTGCCGCGCGCCACCAACCAGCCCGAGAACATCAAGCCCGAAACCGTGCGCCTGTCCGTGGCGGCCGACGGCAAGTACTACTGGAACGAGTCGCAGGTGAGCGACGAGGAACTGCTGCCCCGCCTGCAGGCCGAGGCGGCCAAGCAACCCCAGCCGGACCTGCACATCCGCGGCGACAAGGAAGTGCGCTACGAACGCGTGGCCCAGGCCATGGCCAGCGCCCAGCGCGCCGGCGTGCGCAAGATCGGCTTCGTGACCGATCCGCAGTGATGCCCTGCGCCCGCAAGGCGCAGTCCGCTGCCATGCAAAGACAGGCCTTCGGGCCTGTTTTGCTTGGTGCCTGTGGCGCACAAGCCGCAATGCCCCCCAATGCGGGCCCTGCCCAGGATTCATTTTGCTCAATGTGCGAAATCACTTGACCAGTAATTGCGAATCACTATCATTAGCAGGCCGTACACCATTCAACGTACCAGGAACCCTTCCATGCAAGCCACCCTCACTGCCGCCACGCTCATGCGCCCCGCCTCTGCAGATTCCCTGCAGCCTCAGCAGGCGGCCGCATTGCGCAGCGCCGCCGCAGTGGATGGAGCGGCCGCCGTGGACAGCAACGATCTGCTGCAGGGCCAGAAGGCCGTGGCCATCAGCCACAACGGCTCGGTGTACCGCCTGCAGGCCACCAAGCTTGGAAAGCTGATCCTCACCAAATAACAGGTTTCATCGTGGGGCGACTCCCGGGCTTCCAGTCCACAAGGGTCGTTTTTGCCAGCCAACGGGCCAGATTGACCCGCGTAGCCAGGCCTTTTTTCCACGGGAGCTTCTTCAGGCAGAGCCAGCCGTCGCTACGGCCCTCGCCCATCCAACGGCCCTTCGGGGCCGTTTTCTTTTGGGACACCGCGCATCCTTGCCGGCAAATGCCCGAAATGGGCGGATTTCACCCTGCTGTTCCGGCGCGGGATCCGGGGTCCTGTGTGAAACACTTCTTGACGTTTCTCCCCTTTGCGCGCACGCCACAGAGATCCCATCTGGCGGCCACCCACACGCCACCGGCGTGACGCACAAGGGGCCATCCGCCCACCCAGTGCACCGCCCATGACCCAGCCCACCGCCACCCGGCCCGAGATTTCCAAAGCCCAGTTGCTCCAGGAGCTCTCGGCCTTCGCCAATCCCAGCGACCGCAAGGGCGTGACCCTGGTACTGCGCGACCATGTGCTGTACTGGGCCTTCATCGCCACCGTGCTGCTGGCCGAGCCGATGTGGCTCAAGGTGGTGGCCGCGCTGATGGCGGGCGTGCGCCTGTCCTCGTTCTACACCCTGGCGCACGATGCCGCGCACGGCACGCTGGCGCGCTCCAAACGGCTGAACTGGGTGCTGGCGCTCGTGGCCGGCGTGCCCGCCACGCACAACTACCGCATGTGGTCGCACGACCACAACAAGGTGCACCACCCCTACACCAACGGCGACCACTTCGACTACTACACGCCCTACTCCAAGGCCGGCTACGACGCGCTGCCCTGGCACAGGAAGGTGCTGGAGCACATCTACCGCGCGCCACTCGGTATCGGCCTGTGGCTGTACTTCGCGATCCACTGGTTTCCGACCCGCGTGTACCCCAACGTGCGCACGCCCAAGGACCAGGTAGCCGAGTCGCGCAGGTACTCTGCCCTGCTGCTGGCCTACCACGGCAGCTACGTGGCCTTGCTGCTGTGCTCGCCCGCCTTCGCCCCCGTCACGGCCCTGCAGGCCGTGCTGCTGGGCTGGGTGCTGCCCCTGTTCACGCTGATGTTCCTGAGCAGCACCTCGCTGTACATCATGCACACCCACCCCAACATCCCCTGGTTCAAGAGCGACGACCTGCGCCACAACCGCCACAGCCCCGAGGTGTGCTCGGTGGTCTGGGTGCTGCCCGACTGGATCTCCAAGGTGGTCAACAACGTCTACAACCACGCCGCGCACCACGCGCACGCCGGCATCCCCTCGTACCACCTGCTGGCCGCGCAAAAGCGCATGAACGAGCTGGTGGGCCACAAGCTGGTGATCGAGCAAGCCTCGGCACGCACCCTGCTGCGCACCATGCGCACCTGCAAGCTCTACGACTACGAGAACCACCAGTGGCTCGATTTCAAGGGCCAGCCCAGCGCCCCGCGCATCGACCTGGAGCAAAAGGGCCTGGTCGCACTGCGCCACCCCGTGCGCCGGCCCACCGTGGCCAGCCCGTTGCCCGCGCCGGCAGCGCCCGTCGACAACGGCCATGCCATGCCCCACCCCATGGCGGACGCAACTGCCTGAGCCAGCTCGCAGCTCCAACGAAAAAACCGGCCTCGGCCGGTAATGCCGTTCACTTAAGCCAGTGAGCGGCATTTTTCCTGTCTGCCCATAGCCCATACTCAGAGCCAGTTGCTTCACCCACCTTGGCTCTGATGGTCGGCAAGACTCCCACCCTCCCCGATTTCACCGCGCTGTCCCAGCACATTGATCCGCAATGGATCGCCCATGCCCTGGCCCTCACTGGCAAAGCCAGCGTTCGGCGGCGTAAGTTGCCGGCCGAGCAAGTCGTCTGGCTGGTCATTGCGCTGGCGATGTACCGCCACCAATCCATCGCACAGGTCGTGGCCGAGCTCGATCTGGTGCTGCCTGATGAGGTCAATCCAGCCATTGCGAACAGCGCCGTGACCCAGGCGCGCCAGCGACTGGGCCAAGAGCCCTTGGCCCAACTTTTTGGCCTGTGTGCCAGCGCTTGGGATGAGCGCCACCAGCGCGGCAGAAGCTGGCGGGGCTTGGCCCGCTATGCCATCGATGGCAGCACTTTGCGAACGCAGGACACCACGGACAACCGTCAACACTTCGGCGCTCAGGAGTACGCATCGGGCGTGGTCGCCAGCTATCCGCAGTTGCGCATGCTCACACTCACATCGCTGGCAACGCACCTGCTCAGAGATGCGGTCTTTGGCGAATACGGCAAGAACGAGATGCGCTATGCCAAAGAGTTGATTGAGGCCATTCCCGAGCACTCACTCACGGTCTTTGATCGGGGCTTCCTGAGCGCAGAGATCTTGCTGCAGGTCCAGCAAACAGGCACCCAGCGCCATTGGCTCATCCCCGCCAAGAGCAATAGCCAGTGGGAGAAACTGGACAAGCATCCGACAGACTATCGGGTGCGCATGAAAGTCTCCCCCCAGGCGCGCAAGGCCAATTCCTGCCTGCCCGCGTACTGGGAGGCCAGGGCGATAGAGGTCATCTCGCGCCACGGCCAGCGGCGCATCTTGCTGACCTCGCTGCTGGATGCAAAAGCCTGGCCAGCCAAAGAGATTGCGCTGCAGTATGAGCAGCGCTGGCACATCGAGACCAGCTACCGCGAACTCAAGCAGGAGATGCTGGGGGCGGGGTTGACGCTGCGCAGTGGCAACCCCCAGACCGTCAGGCAGGAGGTATGGGGAGTCTTGCTGGCCTACAACCTGGTGCGTCTGGAGATGGCTGAGGTTGCGCGAGAAGAAGGAGTAGAGCCCACCGAGCTGAGCTTTACGGTGGCGCTGCATTATTTGCGCTACGAGTGGCACTGGCTGGCCACCAGCAGCCCTGGCACCTTGCCCAAGCATCTGCAGCGTTTGCGTCAGCGTCTTGGGGATTTGCTGGTGTCAAAACAGCGACGGGGGCGTCAATGCCCCCGTGTGGTGAAAAAGCCGCCTGCGCGCTATCCAATCAGGCAAGTTCGCTTTAAGTGAACGGCATTAGGCCTCGGCCGGTTTTTTCATGGGCGCATGCCGCAGGGCATGCTGCAGTTCACAGGCCGATGGCGGCAATACCGGCGCGGGCGACCTGCGCGTCTTCGGTTGACTTCACGCCGCTCACGCCCACGGCGCCCAGGCACTGACCGTCCTTGAGGATGGCCACGCCGCCTTCGAGCAGGCCGTCGATGGTCGGGGCGCTCAGGAAGGCGGTGCGCCCGCCGTTCACGATGTCCTCATAGACCTTGCTGTCGCGGCGGCCCAGCGCGGCCGTGCGGGCCTTGGAGGGGGCGATGTGCGAAGACACGGCGGCTGCGCCATCCAGGCGCTGCAGCCACAGCAGGTGGCCGCCATCGTCGACGATGGCGATGGTCACGGCCCAGTTGTTCTTGAGCGCTTCGGCTTCGGCGGCGGCTGCAATGGCCTTGACGTCGGCCAGTTCGAGTTCGTGCTTGGTTTTCATGGGTGCAATGCCAGGGTTGAGGGGGCGCGCGGGGCGGCCCCGGATGGAAACCGGCAAGCATAGCGGCTACCGATGCGGCCACAAGCACTGCCTGGGGCGAAAGAATATTGACCCAGCCGGTGCAATGCCCCACCCTTGGAAAAGATCGCAAGCCCGTTGGCCGGTGCGGGTATTGCCATTTGCAGGAACGCCACCACCTAGAATTTGTCAAGTCTGCGACGTGCAGGCCACAAAGGAGAGACACAAGATGATGAATGACCAAGTCACCACCCTGGGGAGCTCTGCGGGCTATGGCATCTCGCAGGAAGAGCGCCACAAGGTGCTTCGCAACACTTACTGGTTGCTCGCACTGAGCATGATCCCCACCGTGCTGGGCGCCTGGATCGGCGTCGCCACGGGCATCACGCAGTCGCTGCGCGGCGGTGTGGGCCTGATCGTGTTCCTGGGCGGCGCGTTCGCCTTCATGTACGCGATCGAAAAGACCAAGCGCTCGGCCGCCGGCGTGCCCGTGCTGCTGGCCTTCACCTTCTTCATGGGCCTGATGCTCTCGCGCATGATCGGCATGGTGCTGGGCTTCAAGAACGGTACCGACCTGGTGATGACCGCGTTTGCGGGCACCGCAGGCGTGTTCTTCGTGATGGCCACCCTGGCCAGCGTGATCAAGCGCGACCTCTCGGGCATGGGCAAGTGGCTCATGGTGGGCGCACTGGTGCTGATGGCCGGAGCCATCATCAACGTGTTCGTCGGATCCTCAGTCGGCATGATGGCCATCTCGGTGGCAGCCATCGGCATCTTCAGCGCCTACATGCTGTATGACTTGAAGCAGATCCTGGACGGCGGCGAGACCAACTACATCAGCGCCACGCTGGCCCTCTACCTGGACATCTTCAACGTGTTCCAGAGCCTGCTGGCCCTGCTGGGCATCATGGGCGGCGAAAGGGACTGAGCTCCTTTGGCACCGTTCCCTCAAAAGGCTCCTTCGGGAGCCTTTTTGTTGACCACTCGCAATGGTCAACCCTCAATACCGCTGGCCAGCTGCCGATAATGAGACCACATGCGCTCTACTGCCCCCTTTGTCCCCCTCCCCATCCTGCGCCTCATGGCCGCGTCCGTAGCCGCGTTGCTACTGGCCGGGTGCGACAAGATCCCGGGCCTCGGACCGGATGTGGGCGCCATCCAGCGGGAAGCCGACGCCAAGGCCATCGGCGGCGCCTGCCGGCATGCGCTGCGCGGGGTGGAAGACTGCTACACCCTCAACCCCAAGGCCACCAAGGCGGCTGTTTTCGACGGGTGGAAGGAGATGGACCAGTACATGCGCGAGAACAAGATTGAAGGCAGCCCCTCGGTGATCACCAAGGCGCCGCCGCCGGAGGCGTCCGCGCGCGCCGCGTCGAGGGCCGCCAGGGAAAACTGAGCACCAAAACGAAAGGAGCCCGCAGGCTCCTTTTTTGTATCCAGCCTCCCGGCGGCGCAGGTCAAGCCCGCTCGAACACCGCCATGCTCTCCACGTGGGCCGTGTGCGGGAACATGTTGACCATGCCCGCCGCCGTGCAGCGGTAGCCAGCCAGGTGCACCAGCAGGCCCGCATCGCGCGCCAGCGTGGCGGGGTTGCAGCTTACGTAGACGATGCGCTTGGGCGGCGTCCAGTGCTCGGCCCCTGGGGGCAGCGGCGCCGCGCCCTCGGCACCGATGCGCGATTGCTCGATGTCGGCCAGCGCCCTGGCCAGCGCGAACGCGCCTTCGCGCGGCGGGTCCACCAACCATTTGTCGGCCGAGCCATCGGCAATCAGCATCTCGGGCGTCATGTCGAACAGGTTGCGGGCCACGAAATCGGTGGGCGCCAGGGCCTTGCCACCCTCGGCCACCAGGCCCTGGTTGAGCCGGTAGTTCTCGCGCGAGCGCGCCACCAGCGCCTCGCTGCCCTCGATGCCCAGCACCTCGCGGCCCTGGGTGGCCAGGGGCAGCGTGAAATTGCCCAGGCCGCAGAACCAGTCGATCACGCGCTCGTGCTTTTGCACGTCCAAAAGGCGCAGCGCGCGCGTGACCAGCACGCGGTTGATGTGCGGGTTCACCTGCGTGAAATCGGTGGGCTTGAAGGGCATGGTGATGCCGAAGTCCGGCAGCGCATAGGACAGCTGCTCACCGCCCTCGTCCATGAGCTTCACGGTCTCGGGGCCCTTGGGCTGCAGCCACCATTGCACCTGGTGGGCGGCGGCGAAATCGCGCAGCCGGGTGAGGTCGTCCGCGCTCAGCGGCTCCAGGTGGCGCAGCACCAGCGCGGTCACGCTGTCGCCACAGGCCAGCTCGATCTGCGGGCAGGTGTCGCGCGCGTCCATCGAGGCGATCAGCGCGCGCAGCGGCATCAGCATGGCGTCCACATGCGGGGGCAGCACCGGGCAGGTCTGCATATCGGCCACGTAGCGGCTCTTGCGCTCGTGAAAGCCCACCAGCACCGTGCCCTTCTTGATCACATGGCGCACCGACAGGCGCGCGCGGTAGCGGTAGCCCCAGGCGGGGCCCTCGATGGGGCGCAGCACCATCTCGGCCCGCACCTTGCCCAGGTGCCAGAGGTTGTCTTCGAGCACGCGCTGCTTGACCGCCACCTGCCCGCCCACGTGCAGGTGCTGCATCTTGCAGCCGCCGCAGGCGCCGGCGTGCAGGCCGAAATGCGGGCAGCCCGGGCGCACGCGCTGGGACGACTCGCGGTGGATCGCCGTCAGGCTGGCCTGCTCCCAGTTGTTCTTCTTGCGGTGGGTGTTGGCGGTGACGTACTCGAACGGCAGGGCGCCGTCGATGAAGACCACCTTGCCATTGGGCCGGCGGGCCACACCCTGGGCTTCGAGGTCCAGGGACTGCACGGACAGCCAGCCTTCCGGCAGTTCTCCCGCTTCCTGCTCGGCGGGTTCATACGAGGGGGACAATTCTTTGGGTTCGCTCATCCTCCGATTGTCTCAGAGGCTGCGATCCGTCCTGCGCACCCGTCCCCGGGGCGCGCAGATGCAATGGCTCAGCCGCGGTCGGCGCGCGGCGCGCGGCGCCCGCCTGGGCCCGTCATGCGGGCAGGTGCGAAGCGCGGCAGCTCGTTGATGCGCAGGTCGCAACCATAGTTGTCCAGCGTGAACACCAGCGTGCTGCCAGGTGCCACGCGGGGCAGGACTTCATGGACCTGGAACGACATGTCCACCGGCGGCTCGGGCGCACGGTAGATGATTTCCTTGGCCGGGCTGTAGACCACGTAGCAGGCAGCGGAGGCGGTCTGGCTGAAACAGGCAGCCACCAGGGCCGCTGCGGCGAATTTGAATGCGGACATGAGAACTCCTCCTGCGACTTTCGGTATTGCACCCATTATGCGGGCTTGTGCACCGCGCGCCAATGCAGGCGTTGCGCGCGTGCCTACCGCAGCACCAGGTGATTGCTGTGCTTGACCTCCTCCATCACGGCATAGGTACGTGTCTCGCGCACGCCCGGCAGTTGCCAGAGCACCGCCCCGGCGAACACCCGGTAGGCATTCATGTCGGCCGAGCGGGTCTTGAGCAGGTAGTCGAAGCCGCCCGCCACCATGTGGCATTCCATGATCTCGGGATGCACCTGCACGGCCGCCTTGAACTGGTCGAACACGTTGGGCGTGGTGCGGTCGAGCAGCACCTCCACGAAGACCAGCATGCCCGCCCCGAGCTTGAGCGGGTTCAGCCGCGCCTCGTAGCCCAGGATGAAGCCGTCGCGCGTGAGCCGCTGCACGCGCGCCAGGACCGCCGTGGGCGACAGGGCCACGGCCTCGGCCAGCTTGAGGTTGGCAATGCGCCCGTCTTCCTGCAGGATCGACAGGATCCGGCGGTCGATACGGTCCAGATCGGCATCATTGGTCATTGACTCTAGTGATTCATTCGTTCGATAGGCCAATTTTCGAACATTTATTCATCGCAAGTCCAGAGATGATCCGTTTCAGTGGGCCGGACAGCCGTCGGGCCCGAATATTCCTCTGCGAGAACCCGCCATGACAACGACCGCCGCCGCTTTTGCAGACTTCGCTCCGCGCACCCCGCTGGCCAACCCGCTGCGCGCCGCCATCACCGCCGCCTGCCGCCGGCCCGAGCCCGAGGCCCTGGCCCCGCTGCTGGCCCAGGCCCGCGTGCCGCAGGACATGGCCGCCGCTTCAGAGCAACTGGCGCTGCGCATTGCAGGCGCCCTGCGCCAGCGCAAGGCCGCCAGCGGCCGTGCCGGCATCGTGCAGGGGCTGCTGCAGGAGTTCTCGCTGTCGTCCCAGGAGGGCGTGGCCCTGATGTGCCTGGCCGAGGCGCTGCTGCGCATTCCCGATGCAGCCACACGCGACGCGCTGATCCGCGACAAGATCAGCAACGGCCAGTGGGAGCCGCACCTGGGCAAGAGCCCCTCGCTGTTCGTCAACGCCGCCACCTGGGGCCTCTTGATCACCGGCAAGCTGGTGGCCACGCACAGCGAAGGCAGCCTGGGTGCATCGCTGGGCAGGCTCATCGGCCGGGGCGGCGAGCCGCTGATCCGCAAGGGCGTGGACATGGCCATGCGCATGATGGGCGAGCAGTTCGTCACTGGCGAGACCATTGCCGAGGCCCTGACCAACGCCCGCCGCATGGAGGCCGAGGGCTTTTGCTACTCCTACGACATGCTGGGCGAGGCGGCGCTGACCACGGCCGACGCCGAGCGCTACTACGCCTCGTACGAGCAGGCCATCCACGCCATCGGCAAGGCATCGGCCGGGCGCGGCATCTACGAAGGCCCGGGCATCTCGATCAAGCTGTCGGCCCTGCACCCGCGCTACAGCCGCGCGCAGTTCGCGCGCGTGATGGACGAGCTCTACCCCCTGGTGCTGCGCCTGACCGAGCTGGCCAAGCGCTATGACATCGGCATCAACATCGACGCCGAGGAGGCCGACCGGTTGGAAATCTCGCTCGACCTGCTGGAGCGCCTGTGCCATGAGCCCAGCCTCGCGGGCTGGAACGGCATCGGCTTCGTGATCCAGGCCTACCAGAAGCGCTGCCCGCATGTGATCGACTTCGTGATCGACCTGGCCCGGCGCACGCGCCGCCGCCTCATGGTGCGCTTGGTCAAGGGCGCCTACTGGGACAGCGAGATCAAGCGCGCCCAGATCGATGGCCTGGCCGACTACCCCGTCTATACGCGCAAGGTGCACACCGACATCTCCTACGTGGCCTGCGCGCGCAGGCTGCTGGCCGCGCCCGAGGCGGTGTACCCGCAGTTCGCCACGCACAATGCCGAGACGCTGGCCACCATCTACCACCTGGCGGGCAGCAACTACTACGCGGGGCAGTACGAGTTCCAGTGCCTGCATGGCATGGGCGAGCCGCTGTACGAGCAGGTGGTGGGCGCCATCACCGCCGGCAAGCTGGGCCGCCCCTGCCGCATCTACGCCCCGGTGGGCACGCACGAGACGCTGCTGGCCTACCTGGTGCGCCGCCTGCTCGAGAACGGCGCCAACACCTCCTTCGTGAACCGCATCGCCGACGAGACCATCGCCCTGGCCGAGCTGGTGCGCAGCCCCGTGCAAGTGGTGGACGAAGCCGCCGCCCGCGAAGGCCAGGCCGGCCTGCCCCACCCGCGCATCCCGCTGCCCGGGGCGCTGTACGGCAACAGCCGCGCCAACTCGCAAGGGCTCGACATCGCCAGCGATGCCACGCTGGCGCAGCTCACCGCCACGCTGCAGGCCAGCGCCCTGCACGACTGGCAGGCCGGACCGCTGCTCGCCACCGATGCGCCCACCGGCCCGACCATCCCCGTGCGCAACCCCGCCGACCTGCGTGATGTGGTTGGCCAGGTGCAGGAAGCCACGGCCGGCGACGTGGACCAGGCACTCAAGAACGCACAGTCGGCCGCCCCCGCCTGGGCCGCCACCGCCCCAGCCGAGCGTGCCGCCACCCTGCAGCGCACGGCCGACCTGCTCGAAGAGCGCATGCAGCCGCTGCTGGGCCTGTTGATGCGCGAGGCCGGCAAGAGCGCCAACAACGCCATCGCCGAGGTGCGCGAGGCCGTGGATTTCTTGCGCTACTACGCGGCCCAGGTCGAGGGCACCTTCGACAACGCCACGCACATCCCCCTGGGCCCCGTGGCATGCATCAGCCCGTGGAACTTTCCGCTGGCCATCTTCATGGGCCAGGTGGCTGCGGCGCTGGCCGCCGGCAACCCGGTGCTGGCCAAGCCGGCCGAGCAGACGCCGCTGGTCGCCGCCGAGGCCGTGCGCCTGCTGTGGCAGGCCGGAGTGCCGCGCGGCGCGGTGCAGCTGCTGCCCGGCCAGGGCGAGACCGTGGGCGCGCGCCTGATCGGCGACACCCGGGTGATGGGCGTCATGTTCACCGGCTCCACCGAGGTGGCGCGCATCCTGCAGCGCACCATCGCCGGCCGGCTCGATGCCGCGGGCCGCCCCATCCCGCTGATCGCCGAGACCGGCGGGCAGAACGCGATGATCGTGGATTCCTCGGCCCTGGTGGAGCAGGTGGTGGCCGATGCCGTGTCCTCCGCCTTCGACAGCGCCGGCCAGCGCTGCTCGGCCCTGCGCGTGCTGTGCGTGCAGGAGGATGCCGCCGACCGCGTGGTCGAGATGCTCAAGGGCGCCATGGGCGAGCTGCGCATGGGCAACCCCGCAGCCCTGGCGGTGGATGTGGGCCCGGTGATCGACGCCGAGGCCCAGGGCGGCATCAACAAGCACATCGAGGCCTTCAAAAGCCGTGGTCAGCGCGTATTCCAGCACTGCCGCAGCGACGAGGCCGAGGCAACGCAGGGCACCTTCGTGCCGCCCACGCTGATCGAGCTCAACGCCATCAGCGAGCTGCAGCGCGAGGTCTTCGGCCCGGTGCTGCACCTGGTGCGCTATGCGCGCAACGACCTCGACAAATTGCTCGACCAGATCAACGCCACCGGCTACGGCCTGACGCAGGGCGTTCACACCCGCATCGACGAGACCATCGCCCGCGTGGTGGACCGCGCGCACGCCGGCAATGTCTACGTCAACCGCAACATGGTGGGCGCCGTGGTGGGTGTGCAGCCCTTTGGCGGCGAAGGCCTGTCGGGCACCGGACCCAAAGCTGGCGGCCCGCTGTACCTGCTGCGCCTGCTGGCCGCGCGCCCGGCCAACGCACTGGCGCAGACCTTTGCCGCCGCCGACCGCGCCGTGCCCGCCGACATGGCTGCACGCGACCACCTGCTCATGCCCCTGCGTGCCCTGGAGCGCTGGGCGCAGATGCAAGGCCATGCCCCCCTGGCCGCCACCTGCCGCCGCTTTGCCGCCGAAAGCCAGAGCGGCACCGCACGCACCCTGCCCGGCCCCACGGGCGAGCGCAATGTCTACAGCCTGCTGCCGCGCGCCACCGTGCTGTGCATCGCCACCACGCAGGACGATCTGCTGACCCAGCTGGCCGCCGTGCTCGCCAGCGGCGGCAAGGCCGTGTGGAGCGATGCCCACACCGCCCTGCGCACCACGCTCCCGGCCGAGGTGCAGGCGCGCATCAGCACCACCGGCAATGCCCTGGCCGACGGCAGCATCGAGTTGGCTGCCGTGCTGCACCACGGCAGCCCCGACGAACTGCGCAGCGTGTGCGAGCAGCTCGCCCACCGCCCGGGCCCCATCGTGGCCGTGACGGCCATGGCCCCGGGCAGCACCGAGGTGCCGCTGGAGCGCCTGGTGATCGAGCGCGCGCTGAGCGTGAACACGGCGGCGGCCGGGGGCAATGCGAGCCTGATGACGATCGGCTGACGCGCAGGCGCCGGGCTACCTGGCCTTGCCCGCCGGCTTGGCCGCCGCAAACCCCAGCTTCTCCATGGCCTCGTGCGTCTCCAGCAGCATGGCCGACACCTCGGCCACCGTCACACGCAGGCCGGTGGCGCGCTCGCGCATGTGCTCGTAGGCCTGGGCCTCGGTCATGCGCTGGTAGTCGACCAGCACGCGGATGGCCTTTTCGATCTGGCGGCGCGACTTGATCGTGGACTCGAGCTTCTCGATCTTGCCCTGCTGGCGCTGCTGGAAGCCCTGCGAGGCCCGCGCCAGCACCAGGGTGCTGAGAATGCCCGAGGAACGGAACGGCTTGGTGATGACGCCATGCGCCTTGGTGTCGAGCAGCAGCTTGAGCGTGGTCGGGCTTTCATAGTCCGACAGGGCCACGAAGGCGGCGTCCACGGCGCTGGCGTTCCAGGCGCTGCTGCCTTCCAGGTCCTGCGAGACCTGGAAGAAGATCACGTCCACCCCCGTGGGCGGCTCGGCCGGGAACGGCCACACCACCTTCAGGCGGCAGCCGATGCGCTGCAGCTGCTGCACAACCACGTCGCGGTCCTCCCCCGGCGGATAGACCACGGTGACGCTGATGCTGCGCAGGTCTTCATAGAGACGGCGTAGGCTTGAACTCATAGAAGAACGTGTTTACGGTTTTTCCGATGCCGCGTTGGAGCGCAATCGGGATGAGTGGATGCTTCGGGTGCGCTGCATGGGCTCATGCCCATGCAAACAATCGGGGCGTCCAATCGCCCGATTTAGCCCCAACCCTTTGGGCAAGTGCCTTGCCGGGCGGTCTGCGGCGTTGCGGCGCTTGTTGATAGTCAAGCTATCAACTGCGCACCGCGCCTTGCATCCCATCCCGGCAAGGTACTTGCGCGGCTTCGGAAAAACCGTAAACACGTTCTTACCTCAGCCAGAACTCGGAAAAACCGAAGGTGGACAGGTACGGATCGGGCCGCACCGGCTCGGACGCTTCCCAGGCGATGTCGAACTGCCCATCCGCTCGGCAGATGCCGATGCGCGGTGTGAGCGCGCAGTGGTTGTTCTCGGCATCCACCGTCACGCGCCCCTCGGGCGAGTCGAAGGACACGGCGCGCGCCGCCTCCACCAGCTTGCGCCGGTCCATGCTGCCTGCACGCTGCAGAGCGCGCGCGAACAGGTGCACCTGGGTATAGGCCATCTCGGACCAGGTGCTGGTGGGTCGGTCGCCAAAACGCTTGCGCCACAGCGCCACGAAGCGCTGGTTGCTCTCGTTCTGCACCGAGCCGAAGTAGGTGGCCGAGGTGATGTGCCCCTCGCACAGCGCCGGGCCGATGAGGCGGATCTCCTCCTCGGCCATGGACAGGCTGGCGATCGGCATGGTCTTGGGGTCCAGACCGAAGTCGCGGTACAGCTGGTAGAACAGGCGGGCCGACTGCCCCACCAGCGTGGAGAACACCACGTCGGGCTGCTGGGCCTTTATGTCCGCGAGCACTTCCCTGAGTTCGGAGGGGCCGGCCTCGATGGGCAGGTAGACCTCTTCGAGAATCTCGCCGCCATGCTGTTCGACCATGTCGCGCATGATGCGGTTCGATTCGCGCGGGTAGATGTAGTCCGCGCCGACGAGGAAGAAGCGCGTGCCCCGGTTCTGCATCAGGTAGGCGGCCAGTTGCACGCTGTTCTGGTTGGGCACGGCACCGGTGTAGATCACGTTGGGTGAATACTCGAAGCCTTCGTAGAACGAGCAGTACCACAGCAGTGCGTTGTTGCGCTCGATCACCGGCAGCACGGCCTTGCGGCTCGATGAGCGCGAGCAGCCGAAGACCACATTGACCTCATCCTCCAGCAGCAGCCGCGTGGCGAGCTTGCGGTACTCGGCAATATCGCCCTTGGGGTCGTAGACCACGGGGATCAGCGGCCGGTCGAGCACGCCGCCGAGCTGGTTGATCTCCTCGATGGCCAGGGCCGTGCCGAAGAAGTGCTCCGACTCGGTGACTCCCGTGGGCCCCGAGCGGGAAAACAGCACGCCAACGCGCCAGCCGTCATCGGGCTGCTGCATGGAGGGATCATCGGACATGGCATTCCTTCATTGGTCGAACATGCTTTGCAGCTGGTGCGGCGTTCGTGCGCCCTGCAGCAACAGCATCAGCAAGATGCGCGCCTTGTGCGGGCTCAGATTGTCGGCGAACACGGCGCCCGCGGCCTGCAGCGTGTGCCCACCGCCGTCGAATCCGTAGGCCGGCTGCACGCGCCCGTTGGGCACCCGGGTCGAGATGACCACGGCCACCCCGCGCGCGATGGCTTCACGGATGGCCTCGAACATGCCGGCATTCACATTGCCAAAGCCAAGCGCCTGCACCACGACGCCGCGCGCACCCAGCGCCACTGCGGCGCGCACCAGGTCGCCGCTGGCGCCCGCGAACATGGGCACGATTTCGACGCGCGGCAGATCCCCCGCGCGCAGCGGCACATGCTGGCGGCGCGTGGGCTGGCGCGAGAAGACCACACGGTCAGCGTCCACCACGCCCAGCAAGCCGAAGTCGCCGGATTTGAAGGCCTCCACGTCGGCCGTGTGGGTCTTGGTGGCCTCGCGGGCGGCGTTGATCTGGTTGTTCATCGCCACCAGCACGCCCTGGCGGCGCGCCTGGGGGGCCACGCAGATGCGCGCCGCATTGAGCAGGTTGCGCGGCCCGTCGAAATCGGGCACCGAGGCATTGCGCTGCGCGCCCACCAGCACCACGGGCTTGTCGCTGGCCAGGGTCAGGTCCAGGAACCATGCCGTCTCCTCCAGCGTGTCGGTACCGTGGGAGATGATGACCCCGGTGATCTCGGGCCGCACCAGCGCCTCATGCACGGCATGCCACAGCTGCACCCAGCGCCCCGGGTCCATGTGGTCGGAGGGGATGTTGAACAGCTCGCGCACCTCCAGCCGTGCCACGCGCGACATGGCCGGCACGGCCGCCAGCAAGTCCTCGCCCGACAGCGCGGGCACGGCCCCGCCCCGCTCGGGGTCGAGCTTCATGGCGATGGTGCCGCCAGTGGCGATGAACTGGCACAGCGGCAGGGGCAGCGGTAGGGTCGGTGGTGCCGGCAGGGGGCAGTCCTGGGCGTGCATGTCAGACCCTCAGGTGGCTGAAAACCGCCTCGACAGCCCCATCGGCCTTGGCCAGACCCTCGTCGACCAGCTCGCCCTGCTTGAGGACCACGTAGCGATCAGCCACCTTGAGCGCAAAGGGCACGTTCTGCTCCACGATCAGCAAGGTGGTGCCGTGCTGATCGCGCTCCTGCAGCAGGGCATTCGCCAGCCGGTCGATCACCGAGGGCTGCAGGCCCTCGGTGATCTCGTCGAGCAAGATGACCGAGGGCCGCACCATCAGCGCCCGTGCCAGCAGCAGCATCTTCTGCTCGCCGCCCGACAGCGTGCCAGCGTACTGCGCGAGGCGGCTGCCGAACACCGGAAACAGCGGCGCCACCGCCGCAAAGCGCTCTTCGAACAGCGACTCTTGCGCCAGGCCCAGGCGCAGGTTGTCGCGAATGCTCAGGTCGGCGAACAGCGGCTGCTCCTGCGAGGCGTAGGCCACACCCTGGCGCGCGATGCGGTGCGGCGGCAGGCGGGTGATGTTCTCGCCATGCAGGTGGATGGCGCCGGCCTTCTTGGCCAGGTAGCCCATCACCGTCTTGAGCAGGGTGCTCTTGCCCACGCCGTTCTTGCCCAGCAGGGCCACGGCCTCGCCCTTGCGGACCTCAAGGCTCAGGCCGCGCAGCACCACGGAGGCGCGGTAGCCGCTGGTGATGCCGTCGAGCACCAGGGCCGACGGGGATGCAATGGCGTTCATGCGCCCTCCTTCATGGCATGCGTGCTGCCCGAGTAGATGGTCTTGACCAGGGGCGAGTTGACCACCTCCTGGAAGCTGCCCTGCATGGCGATGGCGCCCTGATGCAGCACCACGATGCGGGTGGAGATGAGCTCCACGAAATCGAGGTCGTGCTCCACCAGCAGGCAGCACAGGCCGTAGCGGTGCGCCAGCGACGACAGCACCTCGCCGATCTGCGTGCGCTCGGTCTTGGTCAGCCCGGCAGTGGGTTCGTCGAGCAGCACCACGCGCGGCTCCAGCGCCAGCACCATGGCCAGCTCCAGCGCCTGCTGCTCGCCGTGCGACAGGTCGCGCGCCACGGTGGCCAGCTTGCCCTCCAGCGCCGTGGCCCGCACCACATGCAGCGCATAGGGCGGCAGGCGCAGCACCGGGTCCTGGTGCAGCAGCGAGGGGCGCTCCAGCCGCGTACCGGCGATGCGCAGGCATTCGGCCACGGTCAGCGACTCGAAGATGTTGGCGTTCTGGAACTTGCGCCCCAGGCCCAGGCGCACGCAGGCCTCGGGCGGTAGCTGGCGGATGTCGCTGCCGCACAGCTCCACCGTGCCGCCGCTGCGCTCGGCGCCGTCGCTCATGCAGCGCATCAGCGTGGTCTTGCCGGCGCCGTTGGGCCCGATCAGCCCCACCAGCTCGCCTGCGCGGGCCTCGAAGTCGATGCCCTGCAGCACCTTGAGGGAGCCAAAATGCTTGGTCACGCCCTGCAGGCGGATGGCCACCGCATCGGTCGCCTGGCCGTCGGTGCTGCCCGGCCGCTCCTGCAGCTGCGGCATGCGCGTGGCACCCTGCAGCACGCCGAAGGGCTTGAGCAGCAGCGGAATCAGCCCCTGCGGAAACAGCACGATGACCACCACGAACGCCCCACCCAGTATCAGTTGCCAGGCAAAGGGCATGCTGCTGCTCAGGTAGGCCGTGGCCACGTTGATCAGCACGCCACCCGCCAGCGGCCCCCACAGCGTGCCGCGCCCGCCCAGCGCCACCCAGATGATGAGCTCGGTGCCCAGCGCAAAGCCTGTGAGCTCCGGCGCCACCACGCCGCTGAACGCGCCGTAGCCAAAGCCTGCGATGCCGGCCATCACACCCATGGCCGTGAGCAGCGCGATCTTCACCCGCGAGGTGTCGATGCCCAGGTAGGTGCAGCGCACCTCGTTGTCGCGGATGGCCGCGAGCACGCGGCCCGCATCGCTGCGCACCAGCACCCAGCCGATGGCACCAGCCACGGCCAGCATGGCGCCAGCCACCCAGTACCAGGCCTCGAGCGACCAGTCGAAACTCTGGTAGCCCGTGAGCCCCGAGCTCGACCCCGTGAAGCTGCCGCCCGACAGCAGCAACTGCGTGAGCACGATGGGCAGCACCAGCGAGATCACCGTGGCGAAGAACGGCGAGGCCCCGCGGTAGAACGAGAGCCAGCCCACCAGGCCGGCCACCGCCGCGCTGGCCAGCACCGTGGCACCGATGGCCAGCAGCACGGTGAAGGTGCTGAACCCGACGTGGGTGAACACCAGCCCGGCGGCATAGGCGCCAATGCCGAAGAAGGCCGACTGGCCGAAGGTGAGGTAGCCGGTGTAGCCCCAGAGGACGTCCACCGTGATCGCCGCGATGGCGAAGAAGAAGGCCTTGATCAGGATGTTCAGCAGGTAAGTGTCGAACACCCAGGGCCCGGCCACGAGCAGCGCCACACCGATGGCGCCGAGCACCAGGAGGCTGTTGAAGGGACGCGCCCGTACCACCGGGTCAGCGGGTTCGGCGGGCATGGCGGGCGGCAATGCCGCATTGGAATGGGTGGTGGTATCAGCCACGGGCAAACCCCTTGGGACGGATGCGCAGCGTGACTGCGGCGAGGACGGCGATGGTCAGCCCGCCAAGGACGGGGCTGGCGTAGGTGCTTACCAGCACCTGGGCCGCGCCGAACACGACGCAGGTCAGCAGCAGGCTGGCCATGGAATGGCCCGAGACCATGACCAGCATGAAGGCGCTGACCAGCCAGGGCAGGCCCATGTTGGGGTCGACGCTGGACAGCGGCGTGATCATGGCGCCGGCCAGCGTGCCCAGGCCCGCGCCCAGGCTGAAGGTGATGAAGCGCACGCGACCCGAATGGATGCCCAGGCTGCTGGCCAGGTCCTCGTTCATGATCACGGCGCGGGTGCGCACGCCAAAGCGCGTGCCGTTGAGCAGCCCCGTGAGCGCCAGGCACAGCACGATGGCCACCGGTACCAGCACCAGGCGGTAGGCCGAATAGTCGACCCCGGCCACCTGCCAGGTGCCCGACAGCGGGGCACTGACAAACTGCACTTCGCGCCCGAAGCCCATCACGATGAGCTGGCCGATGACGATACCCAGCCCCCAGGTGGCCAGAATGGCGTCGAGCGGCCGCTTGTACAGAGGGCGCACGATGAGCCCTTCCACCAGCATGCCCACGGCAATGCCGACCACGATGGCCAGCGGCCAGGCCAGCCACGGGTCCATCTGCAGCCGGGTGACCACGTAGCTCGCATAGCCGCCCAGCGTGAGCAGGGCACCATGCGCAAAATTGACGATCTTCATCACCCCGAAGACCATCATCAGCCCCGCCGTGACGACGAACAGCATCGCCGCCGTGGTGAGCAGATCCAGCAAGAGAACCATGGTGTGCTCCTAGGAATGGGAAGGAATCGGGCCGCGCAGGGACAACGCGGTGGTGGTGGCGGTACGGGTCATGGGGTGTCTCCTGGGTCTTGTGGGTATCGTGGGTATCTTGGGTAGCGCAAGCAGTGCCTGCACAGGCAATGCACAGGCCGTGCCTGCCAGGCGGGCCTGGCGCACGGAATCGGTCAGTGGAAGGAACAGCGGGAGGGGTCCCACAGAAAACATTTTTCAAGCTCCAGAAAGCAAAAAGCCCCTGACCGCGCGGTGTGCGCATTCAGGGGCTTTCATAGCCGGTATGTGGTCAGCAATGCTGCTGAGGGACTGCAGTGGCTTGGCCAGTGCGGTCGTTTCAATTATGACAGCCGGTCACACCAGCGTCAATCAACTGCGAAGCCGCTTTCTTCGCGATTTGTCCTCCCTGCAGGCGCCCTCAGGCGGGTCATTCAATCGGCCCAACTCACTCCATCTGCGGGCATTGCGCGCCCGGGTCCACGCTCGCGTAGGTCTCCAGGATGCGGATGCTGCCGTCGGAGCGCACCTGCCCCAGGCGCATGGCCAGTGGCGTGTGCCGGCCCTTGCCCATGCGCAGCGTGCCGCGCGGGCCGGTCACCGTGACCTCACCCAGCGCCTTGATGACCTTGGCGGCATTCGTGCTGCCTGCCGCCTCCACCGCCGCCTTGTACTGGAAGAAAGCCTCGTACTGCGGCACCGAGAGTTCGTTGGGCGCCTTGAGGTCCGCGCCGAAGCGCACCAGCATGCGCATGCGGAACGAGCGGTTGTGCGCCGTGTCGATGGAGGGGAAGTAGGACGCCGCCATGAGCATGCCCGTCGCCGCGCTGCCCATCTCCCGCGCAGTGCTTTCATCGATGGACAGGTTGCCAAGCGGTATGCGCACGTCGGCGGCCTTGAGCTGCCGGGCCAGCGACACGTTGGGTGCGCCGCCTGCGGTGGCACTGATGATCGCGTCGGGCCTGGCCGTGCGGATTTTGGCGATCACCGCCGTCCAGTCGCTGCCGTCCACGGGCAGGTATTCCTCGCCCACCACCTGCCCACCGCCCTTTCTGATGGTCTGGCGCGCAAACTCGAGCATGCCTCGGCCGAAGGCGTAGTCGCTGCCCACGAGAAAGAAACTGCGCGCATTCCGGTTGCGCGCGAGGTACTCGACCACGGGCGCCACCTGCTGCTCGGGCACCCAGGCGTTGACGTACATCCAGGGGCTGCACGAGCGGCCTTCGTAGAACGAGGTATAGATATAAGGCAACTGGCCGCGCGCGACGATGGGCAGCGCCGCATTGCGCGCCGCACTGGTCTGCATGGCAATGAGGGCGTGCACCTTCTTGTCGAACACCAGCGCCTGCACGGCCTTCTGCGCGCCCTCGGCGCCAGAGGCATCGTCCATGATCTCGAGCTGCACCGGCCGCCCCAGGATGCCGCCGTTGGCATTGATCTCCTCGACCGCCAGTTGCGAGGACTGCACCACGGCGGGCGCCACCACGCTGTTGGCGCCCGAAAGCCCCACGGCCACGCCGATGCGGATGGGCTCGGCCGCACGCGGCTGCGCCGAGACAGTGGTGGCCATGGCAAGCAGCACCGCCGTGGCGAACAGGGCTAGCACGGCCATCTGCAGTGTGTTCAGAAGCATCTTCATCGCAGCATCTCCCGCCGTGGTCAACGCGCAGCGGCAAGGGGCAGCCACTGCGGCGCGCCCCCGCGCCAGGCCGCTGCAGGCACGGCCCTGGCAGTGCCTGCCGGCGGCGCGCTGTCGACGGGCTCGGCCCCCAGGTGAAAGGTGGACACCAGCGCGAGCAGACGGCGCGACTGGTCCTGCAGGCTGGCGGCTGCGGCGGCGCCCTCCTCCACCAGCGCGGCGTTCTGCTGGGTGGCATGGTCCAGCGCGGCGATGCCGTGGTTGATGCCGTGGATGCGCCCGCTTTGCGCGGTGGATGCCCCGGCCACCTCGCCGATGATGGTGGAGACCCGCTCCACGCTGGCCACGATGTCGGTCATGGTGGTGCCGGCGCCCTGCACCAGGCGCGCGCCCGCCGCCACATGCGAGAGGCTGTCGTCGATGAGGCCCTTGATCTCCCTGGCCGCCGAGGCACTGCGCTGCGCGAGCGCACGCACTTCGCCCGCCACCACGGCAAAGCCACGCCCGGCGTTGCCCGCACGTGCCGCCTCTACCGCCGCATTGAGCGCCAGGATGTTGGTCTGGAAGGCGATGCCGTCGATGACACCGATGATGTCGGCGATGTGCCGGGATGACTGGGTGATCTGGCCCATGGTGTCCACCACCTGGCCCACGGCCGCGCCGCCGCGCTGGGCCACGGCCGCCGCATTGCCGGCCAGACCGTTGGCCTCGCCTGCCGCCTCGGCGCTGTGGCGCAGGTTGCCGGCGAGCTGGTCCAGCGAATGGGCCGTCTCCTGCAGGCGCGTGGCGGCCTGCTCGGTGCGCTGGCTCAGGTCCAGGTTGCCGGCCGCCACTTCGGAGCTGGCGGTATCGATGCTCACGGCGGCATCACGGATGTCGGCCACCAGGCCGCGCAGGCGCCGCTGCATGGTGGCGATGGCGTCGAGCAGGCGGCCTACTTCGCCCTGCCCCGCGCCTTCGATGGCATTGTCCAGCGCGCCCTCGGCAATGCGCTCGGCGATGCGCACCGCGCGCTCCACCGGTCGCTGAATGCCACGCGCGATGCGCCAGGCCACAAGCACACCGAGGGCCACTGCCGCCAGCGCCAGCAGCGCGCCGATGGCGGTGGAGCGCTGGATCTGCGTGCCCACCGCCGTGGCCAGCACCGCATTGCGCTGGGTCTGCAGGGCAATGAGTGCATTCACCCTGGCGCGCCACTGCGCCTCCACCGGCCGCAACTCCTGCGTGAGCGTGGTGGTCGCATCGATGTTGGCACCCGCCAGCCCGTGCCGGGCGGCCTGCTGCACCAGCGCCATGCCGCGCGCGCCCAGCGTGGCGATGTCTGACGCGAGCTGGCGCTCGTCGGCCTGGGCATCGGCCATGGCCGCGGCCAGCGCCTTCTCGGCGCGCACGTACTCGCCGCGCGCTGTCTCCAGGGTGGCGCCTTCGGCCTTGAGCTCGGCCATGTCGGTGAGCAGCACGATGGAGCGCACCTGCACGGCCATCAGGTTGATGTTGTCCAGCAGCTCGCGGGCGAAGGCGGCGCGCTGGTTGTTGACCTCCACGATCTGGCGCACCTGGCTGCCCACCTGGTGCGAGGACCAGGCATTCATGCCGGCCACGGTCATGATCAACGCCAGCAGGCAGCCAAAGCCGAGCGCCAGGCGGCTGGCGATGGAGTGGGTGAATCGGTGCAAGGTCATGGAAAACTCCTCGAGTCGGGCATGGCTGCGCCCAGGGGTGGCGCGGGTGGCGCCGCCCCTCGTGCAGCGGGTCGTGGTGGTGTTGGAGGAAAACCCGGCCCTTGCGGCCAGGTGGAGCGAGCGGCCGGCACCGCATTGGGATACCGGCCGCCTGTGCTTGCAGGCTTACTTCAGGTCAGGGCACTGCGCGCCGGGGTCCACGCCCTTGAAGGTCTGCAAAATCTTGATGGCGCCGCCGGCCTGGATCTGGCCCAGGCGCATCGCCAGCGGGGCGTGGCGGCTCTTGTTCATGCTGACCTCGCCGCGCGGGCCTGTGTAGGACACCTCGCCCAGCGCCTTGATGATCTTGTCCTTGTCCACCGCGCCCACCTTCTCGACGGCGGCCTTGTACAGGTAGAAGGCCTCGTACTGGGGTTCGGACAGTTCATTGGGCGTCTTCAGGTCGGCACCGAACTTCTTCGTCATCGCAGCGATGAACTTCTGGTTCTCGGGCGTTTCGATGGTGGTCAGGTACGAGGCCGACATGTACATGCCCGTCGCCACGTCGCCCATGTTCTTCGCGGTGGCTTCGTCGATGGCAAGGTTGCCATAGGGCAGGTTAAGGCCTGAGCCCTGCAGCTGCTTGGCCAGCGAGACGTTGGGCGCGCCGCCGGCGGTGGCGCTGATCAGCGCATCGGCCTTGGCCGCGCGGATCTTGCTGAGCACCGGGGTCCAGTCCGAGCCGTCGATGGGCAGGTACTCCTCGCCCACCACCTTGCCGCCATTCTTCTCGATGTACTTCTTGGTGAAGTCCAGCATGCCGCGGCCGAAGGCGTAGTCATTGCCCACCAGGAAGAAGTTGCGCGCCTTCAGGTTGGACCAGAAGTAGTTGACGATGGGCGCCACCTGCTGCTCGGGCACCCAGGCGTTGACGTACATCCAGGGGTTGCACGAGCGGCCTTCGTAGAACGAGGTGTAGATGTAGGGCACCTTGCCGCGCGAGATGATGGGCAGGGCCGCGTTGCGCGCGGCGCTGGTCTCCATGGCGATGACGGCATCGACCTTCTTCTGGAACACCAGGGTGTCGAAGGCCTTCTGCGCGCCCACGGCGCCCGAGGCATCGTCGACGATCTCGAGCTCGACCTTGCGACCGAGAATGCCGCCTGCGGCATTGATCTCTTCGACCGCCAGTTGCGAGGACTGCACCACGGCCGGTGCCACCACACTGTTGGCGCCCGAGAGGCCCACGGCCACGCCGATGCGGATGGGGTCGGCGGCCTGGGCCTGCAGGGCCAGCGCGGCCGCCAGGGCGATTGCGCCGTAGCGCAGGAGGGAAGCAAAGGGGGACATCATCAGAAGGCTCCTTGGGTTGGGGTTGAACGAAAAAGAGAACACGGGGCGGGAAAATTCGGAGGTAGGCATCAGTGCCGCGGCAGCGGCCAGCCGGTGCCCAGCATGGGGTCGTAGACGTCGTCGCGGCGGTCGCGCAGCACGTGGTTGAAGGCGTTGAGCTGGCGCGCCTGGCGTGTGGCCCGAAGGTCCAACTGCGCCGTGAGCACCAGGTCATCACCGCCCACGGCAGCGGGGCCCGCCAGCGGCCAGCCCTGGGCATCGACGATCAGGCTCTGGCCGATGAAGGGCTGGCCACGCTCGGTGCCCGTGCGGTTGGCGCAGACGATGTTCAGCCCATTGCTGTGGGCGCTGGCCATGGCCAGCGTGTTGGCCATGGCCGTGCTGCCTGCGGGCTGGCCCGGCATGGGCACCCAGTTGGTGGGCATGGCCACCACGTCGGCGCCCTGCATGGCCAGCAGGCGGTAGACCTCGGGGAACCAGCCGTCGTAGCAGATCACCACACCCAGGCGCCCCCACGGCGTGTGGAACAGCGGCAGGCCCCTGTCGCCGGCTTCGAAGAACAGGTGCTCGTCACCCCACAGGTGCAGCTTGCGGTAGGTGCCCAGCCAGCCCGTGGGGCCAACGACCACGGCCGCGTTGTACAGGCGCTCGCCATCGCGCTCGGCCATGCCGGCCACGATGAGCGTGTTGCAGCGGCGGGCCACCTCGATCCAGGCCTGCGTGCTGGGGCCGGCAGGCACAGGCTCGGCCAGTGCGAAGGCCTCGGCGCGGCTCTCGAACATGTAGCCGGTGTTGGCCAGTTCGGGCAGCACCACCAGGGCAGCGCCGCCTGCGGCCGCACGCTCGACCAGGGCCACCGAGCGCGCCAGGTTCTCGTGCTTGCGGCCGATGCGCGGCTCCATCTGGATGCTCGCCACGGTGACGAGGTGCCCCGCAGTGCTTGGCGCGGGGAGGTTTCCCGAATCGGACGACAACGACATTCAAACTCCAAAAAGCAAAAAGCCCCTGACCGCGCTGTACGCGCATGTCAGGGGCTTTCATAGCCGGTATGTGATCAGCAATGTTGCTGAGGTACTGGTGCGGTGAAGACCGAACCAGTGCTGCGAATTATGGACGTGTAAAAAATCGGAGTCAACAACTTGTCACAGTGTCGTTGTTGCGCCCTGTAGTCGATCGGGCATGCAGGCGAACAAAAAATAGCCATGGCGAGCGGTGTGAATTTTCCGGAACGCAATAGGCGCCCCTGCTTCGCCTCGCCAACTCGCACTTTCGCCGTCACGCACGCAAGACTTGATGCACGTCAAGCCGGTGAACCTGCACTTGGCCGACCATGGGAAGGTACCCGGCCCCACAACGGTTCCGGTGCACCGCCCAGCAGGGCTACCCACGGATTCCGCGCCCCATGAACCTTTCCGAGCTCATCGTCACACAGGCGCCCGACGGCATCCTGTTCGTATCGGACGCCGGCACCATCGTGCTTGCCAACGAGGCGCTGTGCACGCTGTCAGGCTACCAGCCCCATGAACTGCTGGGGCAATCCGTCGAGCTCTTCTTGCCGGCCGACCTGCGCCGATTGCATGTCGAAAACAGGCAGCGCTATGCGAGTGAACCCCAACGCAGACCCATGGGAACCATGGGAGATCTGACCCTGCTGCGCAAGGACGGAACCAAGGTCCCGATAGACATCGCACTGAGCCGCGTGGATGGCGAAGGCCATGTTGGCACCATCGCCTTTGTTCGAGACACCAGTGAGGCGAAGCAGTCCGAACGGCAACTGCAGCACCAGGCAACGCACGACGCACTGACGGGCCTGACCAATCGCTGGCTGTTCAGTGAGTACCTGCGTCACGCCATCGCGCATGCACAGCGCGCTGGCCGGCGGGTCGCGCTGCTACTGCTGGACCTTGATGGCTTCAAGTCCGTCAACGACACCTTCGGCCATGCCATTGGAGACAAGCTGCTGATCGATGTGGCCGGGAGCCTGACAGCCCAAGTGCGTGCCAGCGACGTCGTTGCGCGCATTGGCGGCGACGAGTTTGTCGTTTTGCTGCGCGAGGTCGACGAGCTATTGGACGCAGTCATGGTGGCCACCAAGCTCATCGCCGCGCTCTCAAGCCCTCGCAACCTCGATGGCTTCCCGGTTCAGACTGGCTGCAGCGTGGGTATCGCCATGTACCCCATGGATGCGCAGGAGCCCGAGGCCTTGATGCGCTGCGCCGACCTCGCCATGTACCACGCCAAGGCCCAAGGCCGGGGGCGCAGCATCGTTTTCAAGCCTGGTATGTCAGATCTGATAGCAGCCGCCAGACGCACTTGAGCCAGCGCTGCAACCCGCAGTCAGCACATCAGG
Source organism: Acidovorax sp. LjRoot118 (assembly GCF_964253575.1). NCBI lineage: Bacteria > Pseudomonadati > Pseudomonadota > Betaproteobacteria > Burkholderiales > Comamonadaceae > Acidovorax > Acidovorax sp. LjRoot118. Next base: position 1,775,395 of record NZ_CAXURB020000001.1, on the reverse strand, counting down.
CCGTGTCTCAGCAAAGCAGCCGAGGGCGCAATCGGGCCCAGGCAGTGGCTGAAGCCTGCGCATCTCCCTCCGCAGCAAACACCTCCAGTTGCTTGGCCACCTTGCCGTCCTCTTCCCAGCCCAAGGTACGAAACACAGTGGCAAGGCTGTGCGACAAGCGCTGCAGCCCCGCGAGATCGCCCGACCGCAATGCGGCATCACCCGCAGCCAGATCGTGTTCAAACTGCACAAGGCACTTGGCCCGGTACGCACGGAACAGGGCGGCGTCGCCGCCAAAATAGGCAAGTACAGCATCGCTCTCGGCGCTGCTGGGGTCGGCAGGCTGCGCCGGCACGTCTTCTGCTGGCGGCGCTGCATCATGTCCTGCAAATGCCTCCAGTACGCAGGCCTGCAACTGGGCAACCGACGCCGGCTTGCGCAGGATGCGCCATATGCCACGGCCTTCAAGCCGCGCCTGCTTGTCCAGGTTCACACCCGCGCTGAAGATGACCAGCCTGGCGCCAGCAAGCAGCGCGGGCTCGGAATGCAACCGCTCCACCAGATCGTAGCCCGACAAGCCGGGGAGCATCAGGTCCGTGATGACCAGCCCCACAGGGCCCTTGTGCAGCACGGCCAAGGCGCTTTCCACATCGCCGCAGACGGTCAGATCCACCCCCTCGTCTTCCAGCGCCATGTCGATGAAGCGCGCAATCGAGGCATCGTCTTCCACCAGCAACACGCGCCGAACCGGCACAACAGATGCGTTGGTCATGGAACCCTCGCTGCGCTCAGGACGCGGCCCTGACTTCCGCACTCTGGGCAAGAAGCGCTGGCAACTCGGCCACCAGCCGCGGCTTGTGAATCACGTTCACGCCCTGCAACGCAAACGCATAGGGCGCGCGCTGGGATTCGTCCAGCGAGGTCACGACGATGAGGCGGCTGCGGGCGAACTGGGGATGCGAGCGCAGCGTCGTGATGAGGGCCGCGCCATCGATTCCGGGCAGCAGAATGTCCACGATCAGGATATCGGGCTGGATCTGCCCGTACATCGCCAGCCCGGTGATGCCGTCATTGGCAATGTGCAACTGCCATGCCGGAAAGTGCTGCTCCACCAGCAAGGACACCAGGTTCTGGAAGTGGATGGAGTCCTCGATCAGCAGCACCTTCATATCACCAGGCGCCTGCACTCGCCCATCTGCAAGCTCCGGGATCGGCATGGCCGTGTGCCTGAAAGGTTCATGCGCTGCGGCCGCTGAAAACTGTGCATCGGCCGCAGGCACCGGTCCGCCAGAGCGCGAACGCAACCACTGCTCCACCGAGCGGCGCGAAATACGCCGGTGCCCGCCCGGCGTCTTCCATGCCTGGAGCTCGTTGCGGTCGACCATCAGTTGCACGGAGCGCACGGCCATTCCGAGCATCCGTGCAGCCTCAAAGGTCGTGAGCTGATCGGCGGCAGATGAAGTGTCTAGAGATTTTTCAGTTTTCATGGCTGCACCATTTTACTTGCAAATCATTTTTATTGAAGGCGCTTGCAAATGATTTAAATGATTGATATGATTCATCAACAGAACAATTTGTCAAATTTTGGCAAATAGGCCAACAACTGCAACAGGCACTCCATGAAAAAAGTACTCATCGTCGAAGACCACGCCGACATCCGAAAGCTACTGCACATGACCATGGAATTCGAGGATTTCGAGATCTATGAGGCCGCCAACGGCGATGTGGGGCTGGAAATGGCCCGTGCTCACTCACCCGACGTGGTGTTGCTGGACATCATGATGCCGGGCACCCTGTCGGGGCTGGAAGTGTGCCGCTGCATCAAGGCCAACCCCGCGCTCAAGCACACCAAGGTCATCATGCTCACCGCGCGCGGCCAGGCGGAAGACCGTCGCGATGGCATGAAGGCAGGCGCAGACGAATACCTCATCAAGCCGTTCAGCACCATCCAGGTGCTGGAATCAATTTACCAGCTGGAAATCGCCCATGACCGAAACCATTCCGATGCCTTCCCATTTTGAAGGCGAGAGCACTCGCTTCGACGAAGCGGCAGCTGAACAGATGCTGCGCTTCGTCGAAGACTTTGGCCACATGTACCGTGAGCGAAACAAGGCGCTGGATGAAATCACGCGGGCGCACAACGAGGCTTTGCTGCAATTGTGCATGGCCGCCGAGGCCCGCGACGATGACACTTCCGTGCACATCGTCCGGATAGGTTTCCTGGCCGAGGCGCTGGCACTGCTCGTGGGATCGACACCTGGATTTGCCAGCTTGTTGCGGCGTGCTGCGCCCATGCACGACATCGGCAAGATCGGCACTCCAGACCATGTGCTCAAGAAGGCAGGGCCGCTCACCGAAGAAGAGCGGGCTGTCATTCAACTCCACCCGGCCATTGGCGCGCAGATCATCGGCAAATCCCGCGTGCCTGTGTTCCTGCTTGCCGCCGAAGTGGCGCTTACCCACCACGAACGCTACGACGGCAAAGGCTATCCCCGCGGGTTGGCAGGCGAGGATATCCCCTTGTCGGGCCGCATCACGGCCATCGTGGATTTCTACGACGCATTGACCATGGACCGCGTCTACCGCCCCGCATTCAGCCCCCAAAAGGCCTTGTCCATGCTCATCGAACAGCGCGGCACGGCATTCGACCCCGTGATCGTGGACACTTTCGTCCAGCACTTCGATCATCTGGACACGTTGCGGCGCAAGGTCACCGAGCAACGCCCCACCTTCGCCGATCTGATCGACGCCCCCTGAACCATCCTCCCACTAGGATAGCGCCATGCCCCCCATCCTCCGAATCGCCTTCACCAGCGCAATTGCCAGCCTGATGCTCTGCGGACCCGCTCTGGCAGGCCCGGTGCAGGAAAAGGTATCGGCACGGCATGCCATGCGCGTCTGCATCTGGCCCGACTACTACGGCATCACATTTCGCAACCCGCGCACCCAGCAGCTGGCAGGGATCGACATCGATCTGTCGGCCGAGCTGGGCAAGGATCTGAAGGCAAAAGTGGAGTATGTGGAGACGTCTTTCGCCACCCTGATCGAAGACCTGCAGGCAGACCGTTGCGATGTGGGCATGTTCGCCATTGGCATGCTGCCCCAGCGCATGGCCCACCTCAAGTTCACCCAGCCCTACCTGAGCAGTGACATCTACGGCATCACCACCAAGAGCAATGCCGTCATCAAGCAATGGGCCGACATCGACCAGCCCGGCGTGCTGGTCGCCGTGCAGGCCGGAACCTTCATGGAACCGGTGATGGGCGAGCGCCTCAAGCATGCCAAGCTGGTGAGAATATCGCCCCCCGCCACGCGCGAACGGGAGCTCGAAGGCGGTCGGGTGGATGTGTTCATGACCGACTTCCCTTACAGCCGGCGCTTGCTCGACAATGCCGACTGGGCACGCCTGGTGTCCCCGCCCAAACCGGTGTTCGTGCTGCCCTATGCCTATGCCGTGAAGCCGGGCGACGATGCCTGGCTCAAGACCGTGGATGACTTCGTGGCACGCATCAAGCGTGACGGCCGGCTCGACGCCGCGGCCGCCAGGCACGGACTGACCGAGATCGTTGTGCACTGACATGGCACAGCCCTTCACCCGCAGCGCACCCTGGCGCCACGCCCAGGGCCTGGTGAAGCTCAGCCGCAAGGCGAGCAACACCGCACTGCTCTGCGGCCTGCTGCTCGTGGCGGGCATCCTGGCGGCCACGGCCTGGATATCGCTGAAAGACAGGTCCAAGGCCATCGCCTCGGACACCGAGAGGGCCGAACTCCTGGCGCGCGTGCTCGAGGACCAGACCACCCGCACGGTGGAAAGCGGCCTTTTCATCCTGGCCACCATGGGCGATGCCAATGCCTTGCACGCCCCCGGGGCCGACCTGCCGCGCACCGAGGCGTTTCTGCGCGAGGCAATGGCAGGCGCCCCCTTCCTGCGCACGGTGCTGGTAGCCGATGCCACCGGCCTGGTCATCGCCAGCAGCTCGCCACAGGAGGCGGGGGTTACCATCGATCTGCTCAAACTGGGGCCACGTCCGCAGAAGGGCAAAACCACCCTGGGCCCCTGGATCGCCGGCCGGGGCGTGGGCAGCCTGCGCGCGGGCGCACCGCAAGGCGCCACCCCGGCGGGCCTGGGCTTCATTCCGCTAATGCGCAAATTCGTCACGCCCGACGGGCAAGACCTGCTGCTGATCGGGCTGATCAACCCCGACGCGCTGGCCAATCAACAGCAGTTGGCCATAGGCCAGGTCGGCTTCAGCTCCGCGATCGCATCGTACGACGGCAAGATTCTTGCGACCTCCCAGGAGACCGCACTGCATGGCGCACAGGCCAGCGACCTCCCCGTTTTCCGCACCTACTTGCCCGCGCGCGAGCACGGCAGCTATGTGGGCCAGGGGCTGGGTGGCGGCAACCAGATCGTCGCGTTCCGCCTGTCCAGAACCCAGCCGCTCGTAGTCCTGGTGGAGGAGCCACGAGACGCTGCAATCAACCGCTGGTGGACCGAATCACAGGGCTACATCTGGCTCAGTTGCGCCGCGACCCTGGTGGTGCTGCTGCTCACCCTCGTGGCCTGGCGCAGCCTGCGCTCCCGCGAGGCCGCCAGCCACGCTTCCCGGCACGCCCAGATACGCATTGCCCACAGCGAACGCGAGCTGGCAGTGCTGATGCGCAGCGTGCAGGAGGTCATCTTTCGCACCAACACCGCCGGCCGCATCACCTTCGTCAACGCCCGGCTGGCATCGCTGATCGGTGGCAGCGAATCCGCGGCCATAGGCCGGCCACTGCAGGAACTGGTGGAGCCCGGCAGCCGGCCCGCGGTGGAAGGCCTCTTTGCCAACGGCGAAGCGGGCGGGGTGCGCAACTGCCAGGCCATGATCCACCTCGACACTGGCCGCCAGTTGCTGTTCGACGTGGCACTGGTGCCCTTGCTCGACGAAGGCGCGGTCATCGGCTTTGCAGGGAGCGCCGTGGACGTGACCGAGCGCTGGGTTGCACAGCAGAGCCTCCAGACCGAGCTGGAGTTTCGCGGCCAGATGCTGGAGATGAACCCCCTGCCGATCTCGATGACCGACATGACGGGCCACCTGGTGCTGGTCAACCGCGCCTGGGAGGAGTACAAGGGGCGCAAGCGCGCCGACGTGATGGGGCTGCGCCTGGCGGACTTCCTGCCCTCCGAAGAAGCAGCCGTGCACCAGTCTGCAGACAGGCAATTGCAGCAACAGGGCGGCCGGGTGATGTTCGAGACACGGGTGCTCTACGGTGGCCAAACGTGGCGCGATACGCGGGTGACGAAAGCGGTGGTGACCGATGCCCGCGGGCAGGCCACCGGCATTCTGTCCACGTTGATGGATGTCAGCGACTTCCGCGAGGCCGAGCGGCTGACCCGCGAGGCCCACGAGGCCGCCGAGGAGGCATCCCGCTCCAAGTCCGAGTTCGTGGCCAACATGAGCCATGAGCTGCGCACACCGCTGCAGTCCATCATGGGCTTTTCGGAGCTCGGCATGCTGCGCGGCAAGGCCGACGCCCGGCTGGCGGGCATGTTCGAGGACATCCACCGCTCCGGCGAACGCATGCTCTCGCTGGTCAACGACCTGCTGGACGTGGCCAAGCTGGAAAGTACCGTGGGCACCTTCCACCTGGAGCGGGTGGACCTGCGCGGCATCATCCACCCCGTGTTGCGCGAGCTGGAGCCGCTGCTGGCCCAACGCAAGCTGCACCTGGAGGTGGCGCTGGGCGACCTGCCGCTCACGGCCAAGGTCGATCCCGTGCGGTTCCAACAGGTCATACGCAACGTGGTGGCCAACGCCATCAAGTTCTCTCCCGAAGCATCGTCCATCACCCTGCTGGGCAGGGTCGACCGCCGGGGCCAGATACGGCTGGCCGTGCGCGACCACGGCCCGGGCATCCCGCAAGACGAGCTCGGCGCCATCTTCGAGGCCTTCAAGCAGTCCAGCAAGACCAAGGACGGCTCGGGGGGCACGGGCCTTGGCCTGGCCATCTGCAAGAAGATCGTGGAGGCCCTGGGGGGGCAGATCTACGCCGAGAACGTGCGGCAAGGCGGCTCGGTGTTCCACATCATCCTGCCCGCACGCGGCGCCAGCGAGACCATGCCGGCCGAGCTGGAATAGCCCGGCCTCCAAAAGCCGCACAGCCGGCAAGAAGGTGGCAGGTGGGTGGCTGGTGCATGCCGACGGCCTGCAGGGCGCAGCTGCGTCGCATCGCGCGCAAGACAACCCCCAGGCACCTCGCATTGTCGTGAGTGCGTTCCAAGGATCCTGGTGGTGCGCAGGGCGCCAGCGGCGGCCCCGCGCTGGGCCACCTCACTACTCCAACGCCGGCGCCCGCGGAATCACCCAAAGGTAGCAAATATGAATTTATTGTCAAAGCAAGACGTGAATCGCTTGCTTAAATCATTTTTATCATTAAAATTACGACAAACCCGCAAGACACCACTTTTTTTATCATGAACACCACAATTTCCACCACCCCCAAAACCTCAGGCATCGCTCTGGACTCCGCCGCACCAGGTGAGTACCTGGCCTTTCGCCTGGGCGCCGAGCAGTACGCCATCGACATCCTGCGCGTGCAGGAGATCCGCTCCTACGAGCAGCCCACCCGCCTGGCGCATGCGCCCGACTTCATCAAGGGGGTCATCGACCTGCGCGGGCGCATCGTCCCCATCCTGGACCTGCGCATCAAACTGCAGTGCGCCGAGGTCGCCTACAACGACTTCACCGTGGTCATCATCCTGGACATCGGCACCTCGGTGATCGGCGCGGTCGTGGATTCGGTGGCCGACGTGGTGTCGCTGGCGCCCGAACTCATCAAACCGGCTCCTCAGTTCGAAACCCAGGGCGACGTGGACCCTTCGTTCGTGCAGGGCATTGCCAATGTGGACGGCCGCATGCTGATCCTGATGGACATCAACGCCTTGCTCAGCCACGAGGAAATCGGGCTGGTCGAGACCACGGCAACCGCCTGATACGGCGCATTGCACCCCAGAACATCCCGGACCGGCCGCGCCACAGACGAGCTGACCCCGGACCCCTCCTGTTTCAAAGCTCAATCCCATGAACAACCTGAAAATCTCCACCCGCCTGGCCGGCACCTTCGCGGTTCTGGTCGCCGTCTTGCTGGCCGTCGTCATCGCCGCCTGGTCGCAATTGGCTGCCATGGGCGCCCAGACCCGCGAGATCACCGGCAATTGGCTCCCCAGTGTGGAACTGGTGAACCAACTCGACACCGCCATTGCCAAAGCCCGACTCTTTGAACTGCGCCATGTGATGGCCGCCGATGCAGCCGCCACCGCCACCCACGAGAAATCCATGGGAGAGTTGCAGGCAGAGCTGGACAAACTGAAAAAATCCTACGAAGTCCTGATCAACTCGCCAGAAGAGCAAAAGATCTACGACGATTTCATTGCCGACCGCAAAAAATACGTCGAGCTCACGGCGAAGATTTTCGAATCTTCGCGCAAGAACGACAAGGACCAGGCGGCAGCCTTGCTGGGTGGCGAATCCCTGCAGCTGTTCAACAAGACCTCTGCCACCCTCGAGAAGCTGGTGGAGCTCAACAGCAAGGGAGCACGGCAAGAAGCTGAAAATGCCAAACAGACTGAGGCAACCGCACGGGTGGTACTGATTGCGGCAGCAGCCCTGGCCGTGGCCTTTGCAACGCTGGCAGCCCTGTGGTTGATCCGCTCCATCACCCGGCCGCTGGAACAGGCCGTCAACGCGGCCGATCGCATCGCCCAGGGCGACCTGAGCGGCCAGATCGTGGTCCGGAGCCAGGACGAAACGGGCCACTTGCTCAGTTCCCTGCAGCGCATGCAGCAAAGCCTGGTGACCACCGTGGGCGCCGTGCGCCAGAACGCCGAGGGTGTGGCCTCGGCCAGTGCAGAGATTGCCTCGGGTAACAACGACCTCTCCAGCCGCACCGAACAGCAGGCCAGTGCGCTGGAAGAGACGGCCGCATCGATGGAGGAACTGTCCAGCACCGTCAAGCAAAACGCTGACAGCGCCCGACAAGCCAGCCAATTGGCCATCAGCGCCTCCACGGTGGCAGTGCAGGGCGGCGATGTGGTGTCCGAAGTCGTGGAGACGATGAAGGAAATCAACGCCAGCAGCAGCAAGATCGCCGACATCATCTCGGTCATCGACGGCATCGCCTTCCAGACCAACATCTTGGCCCTGAATGCAGCGGTGGAAGCTGCCCGGGCCGGCGAACAGGGCCGCGGCTTTGCCGTGGTGGCCAGCGAAGTGCGCAGCCTGGCCGGGCGCAGCGCCGAGGCGGCCAAGGAAATCAAGGGCCTGATCACCGCCAGCGTCGAGCGCGTGGAGCAAGGCACGCAACTGGTGGACAAGGCCGGCACCACCATGACCGAGGTGGTTGCCTCCATCCGTCGCGTCACGGACATCATGGGTGAGATCAGTGCTGCCAGCAGCGAGCAGGCTGCAGGCGTCGCGCAGGTAGGAGAAGCGGTCACGCAGATGGACCAGGCCACCCAGCAGAACGCAGCGCTGGTGGAAGAAATGGCGGCAACAGCCAGCAGCCTGAACGGCCAGGCGGGCGAGCTGGTCAACGCAGTGGCGGTGTTCAAGCTCGATGCCAGCGCCCGCAGCGCGCCGGCCCCAGCGCCCCGCCCGGCCACCGCCGCGCCGCGCCCCACCACGTTACAGCGCAAGGCGCTGCCCAAGGGCAATGGCGGCTTCACGCAGGCCAAGGCCAAACCACTGACGGGCCCGGCATCGTTGCGGACCAGCCCCGCCCTGGCCACCGGCAAGCCTGCGCAAGGCAACAACGACGAATGGGAAAACTTCTGACCGGCTGCTGCATGGTTTCCGTCTCGCCCCGGTGGTGCAGTAGCCGCAGCAGGGGCAGCGCCACCTACAAAGCAAGTCCTGGTCATTTGACTTTTGCCCGGCTCCACACCGAGCGATTCGCCTGACCAATCCATCTCCCGAGAGCTTCACCATGAACTCCACATCCATCTCCGCCTCAGATTTACTGCTGGCAGAACAGGGCCCGCGCACGCAGGCGCTGTACGCAGCCATCAACCGCGTGCAGGCGGTCATCGAGTTTTCGCTTGATGGCCGGGTCCTGCACGCGAATGACAATTTTCTGCAGACCTTTGGCTACTCGCTGCAGGAGGTGCAGGGGCAGCACCACCGCATGTTCTGCGCGCCGGAGTTTGCCAAGTCCCGCGATTACGCCCTCTTCTGGGACCGACTGGGAAGGGGCGATTTCGATGCGGGGGAATACAGGCGCATGGACAAGCAGGGAAAGGAGATCTGGATACAGGCGTCCTACAACCCGGTACTGAACGCCGACGGGCGGCCTGAAAGCGTGGTCAAGTTCGCCACGGACATCACGGCCGAAAAGCTGCGCAGCAGCGAATTCGAAGGAAAGCTCGATGCCCTGTCGCGTTCACAGGCCGTCATCGAGTTCGATATGCAGGGCAACGTCATCGACGCCAACCCCAACTTTCTGCGCGCTCTGGGCTATACGCTGCCAGAAATCAAGGGCCAACACCACAGCATGTTCTGCACGCCCGAGCTGGTGAAGTCTGCCGAGTACCGCAACTTCTGGGCCGATCTGTCGCTGGGCCAGTTCCAGAGCGGACGCTACATGCGTATGGGCAAGCATGGGGCAGAGGTCTGGATCCAGGCCACCTACAATGCCATCCTGGATGCTGATGGCAATCCCTACAAGGTCGTCAAGTTCGCGATTGACGTGACCGAACAGGTCCACAGGGAACAAACCATCCGCGAAAAAGTCCCCGAGATATCTGCGGTACTGGAACAACTGTCGGACTCTACCGATGGCATCACCAGCAGCTCACAGCAGTCGCTTGCGCTGGCTCTCTCGGCCCAGGAGGAGGCATCCGGCGGCACGGCGTTGCTGGAGCGCTCACGCGAAGCGACGCGGCAGATACAGAATGCGTCGCGCAGCGTCAACGACATTGTGGACACCATCCGCGACATTGCCAGCCAGACCAACCTGCTGGCTTTCAATGCCGCCATCGAAGCCGCCCGTGCCGCCGAGCACGGCCTGGGCTTTTCGGTCGTGGCCGACGAGGTTCGCAAGCTGGCAGAGAAATCCTCCGCCGCGACCAAGGGCATCAGCCAGTTGATGACCGAGACCCTGCTGCGCATCGAAGAGGGCAGCAGGCTCTCGGAGCAGGTCGAGGACGTGTTTTCGCGCATCACGCGCGCGGTAGGCAACTCCTGCTCCGCCATGACGGATATCCACAAGGCATCGGCGCAGCAGGCCCAGGCGACGCACAGCGCTGCGCGCCTGCTGTCCGAGTTGCATGGCTCGGCGAACGGAGGCTGAAGCAGTGTCGACTTCGTCCTCTCTCCCCCCACCCAGGGCCAACCGGTATGCCATGGTTCGCACGGCAGGCATCACCCTGGCCGTACCGGTCAACGAAGTGGGCCAGGCATTGCCGCTCAACGGACCGGCCGCCCATCTGCCGCGCAGCGAACGTGTGCTGGTAGGCGTATTCCAGCACCGGGGACAGGTGGTACCCATCGTGGACCTGACCTGCTGGGGCAGCCTGCTGCAGGCGGATGCCCCCCCCGCCCATGCGCAGGTCATGATCCTGCAAAAATCAGGGCGCATGACCGGCATCGCCATCGAACGCACGGTGGGCATCGTGTTGGTCGAGCCTGGCGCCGTGCACCAGATACACCATGACAGCGCTGCGCACGAGCTGTTCCACAGTGTCCTTCACGTCAAGGGGTTCGAGCACCCGGTTCCCCTGCTGGACACAGAGCATCTTCTGCAGCAAACCCAGGTCTGGGTGCAGGAACAGCCGGCCATGCGCCAGGCGCTGGGCGCGTCTTCAGCATCCGACGACCGGCCCGCCCAGCAAGGCAGTATCGACGACGCGCGCCCTACTCACACGGAGACCCACGTCGTGGTCGGGCTGGGAGGGTTGCGCTTTGCGGTGCCGGTGCAGTCGGTGGGCACCTTGATGCCGACCCCGCCCCTGCAAAAGCTGCCGAGCCTGGTCAAGGGCTTGCAAGGCGTGTTTGCCTGGGGCCAGCGCAAGGTACCAGTGGTTGGGCTCCACCAGGAACTGGGGCTGAAAAGCCCCCCTTCCGACACCCCGCTGCCACCGTGGCTGCTGGTGGTCCGCACGCCAAGCGAAGCCCTGGGGATTCTGGTCGACGAGTTCGTGGCGGTGCAGCGGTTCGAGTCAGGTCGGCTTCGACCGGCGCTCACCCCGCTGGGCTCCAGCGTGGTCTCAGACCCCGGCGACCCCGCCGGGCGCCCCATACAGCTGCTGTCGGTCACTGCACTGTTCAGCGCCTTGCCCATGGGCGCCATCGGTTCCGAAGACATGCAAACGCTCGGCCGAGCAGGCTCCAGCCTGGGCAAGGGTCTCGGTGGCCGGTCTGGAGATGAGGCCAATGTCTCACCAGAAGCACACCTGGTCTTTCAGGCAGGTCGTACCATGGCAACCCCTCTGAAGGGCATACAGGAGATCGTGAAGGCAGAAGCAGACGAGGATGGGGCCACACTGCCCTTGGCAACCCACTGCCAATGGCGGGGGACACTGGTGCCGCTGCTGGACCTGCGCCTTGCCACAGAAGGGGTGCATTGCATCACCGGGCCGGAACGACGCCTGCTCATTGTAAAAGAAGCGAACCGGCTGACCGCGCTGGTGGTGGAGGCTGTCATCGATCTGGTACCCGCGTTTGTGGGCAGCATTGTCTCGCTGCAACTGAACAAGGGCCGCCGCCTCAACGTGCTCACGACCGAAGTGGCCGGCAAACAAGGCAGCTATGAAATCGTGGACATTGGGCGCCAGGCCCAGGCATTCCAGGACCATGGCCTGAATGCACAGAATTCGACGCCCTCCCGTCCAGGCAGCGGCTCCGGCGCCACCTCCGCCACGACGTCTTCCAGCCAAGGGCAAGCCCTGCCTGGCTGAATCTGGCGTTCTTCCATCTTGAAATCTTGATCGCTGCCGAAGCGCAGCTAAAACGGGAAATTCTTCATGCTCAAGCGCATCAGCATTCAGCACCTTACCTTGGGCATGTATGTGCACGATTTCTGCGGATCGTGGATGGACCACCCGTTCTGGCGGGCCAAGTTCGTCTTGAAGGAGCCCAAGGATCTGGCGCGCATCAAGGCCGCGTCCATCGAGGAGGTCTGGATCGACACGTCCAAGGGCTTGGACGTGGCGGCCGGTGTGCGCTCCGTCTCGCGCGAGGAGGCGGATTTTCAGGTGGAGACCGATTTCGGCATGCTCGACACCATGCCGCCCCTGGTGGTGGATCCGCCTCCCCCGCCCTCGCCGCCGCCCCGCCGTGCGCGGGGCCGGGCACCTGCCAGCATGCACAGCGAGCTGCAGGCGGCGGCGTCCATCTGTGTGGAGTCAAAACAGGCGGTGGTCTTGATGTTCAAAGAGGCACGCATGGGCAAGGCGGTGAATTCCGAGAATGCGCGCAGCCTGGTGGAAGAGATCTCCGACTCCGTCACGCGCAACCCGAGCGCGCTGATCAGCCTGGCCCGCCTGAAGACGGCAGACGACTACACCTACATGCATTCGGTGGCGGTGTGTGCGCTGATGGTGGCGCTGGCCAAGCAGATCAACCTCAATGAAGAGCACACCCGCAGCGCCGGCATGGCCGGGCTGCTGCATGACCTGGGCAAGGCTGCCATTCCGCTGGCGGTGCTCAACAAGCCAGGCAAGCTCACGGATGAAGAGTTCACCGTGATCCAGAGCCACCCGGTGCAGGGCTACCTGATGCTCAAGGAGGGCGGCAGCGTGGAAGACTCGGTGATGGACGCCTGCCGCCACCACCACGAGAAGATGGATGGCTCCGGCTACCCCGACAAACTCAAGGGCGAGGAGATCAGCCTGATCGCGCGCATGACGGCTGTCTGCGATGTGTACGACGCCATCACCTCCGACCGCCCCTACAAGCGCGGCTGGGACCCAGCCGAGTCGCTGCGCCGCATGGCCGAGTGGACCAAGGGGCATTTTGACCCGCGCCTCTTCCAGGCGTTTGTGAAGAGTATCGGCATCTACCCCGTGGGCTCGCTGGTGCGGCTGACCTCCGGGCGCATCGGCGTGGTGACCGAGCAGGGCCAACAGTCGCTGACCTCGCCCAAGGTCAAGGTGTTCTTCTCCACCAAGTCGGACATGCGCATTCCGCCCGTAACCATCGATCTGGCCGAGCCGCAATGCACAGAGAAGATCGTGGCGCGCGAAGACCCGGACCAATGGAAATTTCCGGACCTCAACGAGCTGTGGTCTGGCATGCAGACGCTTGCCCGTTAGTTGTTGTTCAGGCCGAGGCAGCGATTGCAAATCGTCGAGGTAGTTCGACCATGCAGTTTTGGCTCCAGCGGCTTTCCGGCCCTCCATGGGTCGCACCAGCTTTCGCGCAGAACCGGTGGCTTGATTCAAGCCGGCACGGCCTGACAGACGGGTTGCCGATGGCAGTTTGCTCCGGCCTCGGCCGGCGCAATGCTCCCGTTGGGCTCCAGCAACCGGCGATGATTGATTCACCCAACCCATTGGGGCGTGGCAATTTCGACCCCGTACTCGGACCTGTGCGGCGCTCGTCGGTGCAGCAACATGATCTGGAACAGCCCTTGATCGTCTCTGCCAGGGCGTTGCCGCAGCCGTCGCAGGACGGAGGGCTCGACGCCAGCCTCGGTCAGCCGCTTGAAGCTGTGGATGCTGATTACTGAAGACCTATGTGGGATTGATGGATCACCACCCTGTCCCGCTCGGGCTTGCGCGCTTGCTCCGGGCGCGTCGAGCATGAAGTCCGTGCGCATCGACCTGCTGACCCGCAGCCCACGATGAGGCGGGCATACACGCCGATGAGGAAGGCCACGCAGACCATACCCGGCCAGGTCGAAAAAAAGGAAAGGAAGTCGCTGTCCCAACGCCGTTTCAGGCTGCACGCATGAAACTGCCGAATCCTGCGGTCCCGCGGAAAAGGTGCCTGCGCGTAGGGCACCATGGCGCGCAACCTTTTGACGCCCCGGGGGTCTTTACAGCCCTTGAGCCGCATCGGCCGAACTGGCCGCGCAGTGCGCCACCGCCACGCGCTCGATGGACTTCCGAGGAAAACCCCAGGGGCCTTCCCCGCAGCTCCATCCACCATGCGAGAACTATGCTGTGACCATCGCGTTTGAGCCAGAAAGGCGGAAGAACGCCACGGTCTGCACGAGATCACGGGCCTGGTTGTTGAGGCTGCCTGCAGCGGCTGCCATCTCCTCAACCAAAGCGGCATTCTGTTGGGTGACCTGATCCATTTGCGTGACAGCGTCGCCCACCTGCGACACCCCCTGGCTTTGTTCGCTGCTGGCAGCGCTGATCTCGCCCATCAGGTCGGTCACGCGCTTGACGGCACCCACCACCTCACTCATGGTTGTACCTGCCTGCTCCACCAAGACAGAACCCTGTGTAACGCGCTCGACACTGTCGCTGATCAATGCCTTGATCTGTTTGGCTGCATCGGCTGATCGACCTGCCAAATTGCGCACCTCCGACGCCACCACAGCGAATCCCCGGCCTTGCTCACCAGCCCGCGCAGCTTCCACTGCGGCGTTCAATGCCAGAATGTTGGTCTGGAACGCTATGCCGTCAATGACGCCAATGATGTCCGCAATTTTGTGGCTGCTGTCATTGATGCCTTTCATGGTGTTGACAACCTGGCCTACGACGTTGCCACCATGGACAGCGACGGTTGATGCGCTCATGGCCAGCTGATTGGCTTGGCGTGCGTTGTCAGCGTTCTGCTTGACCGTGGCGTTCAATTCCTCCATCGAAGCCGCCGTCTGCTGCAACGCGCTGGCTTGTTGCTCGGTCCGGGCCGACAGGTCATTGTTACCCTGCGCGATTTCAGAAGAAGCAGTGGAAACGTTCTCGGAGCCTTCACGGACATGGCGCACGATGCCTGACAAGCTGTTCTGCATCTCCACCAGAGTCTGCAGAAGTTGAGCCATCTCGTCCTGTCCATGTACGCGGATATCGGATGCCAAATTGCCTTCGCTGATCTGCCTGGCAGCATTGACCGCCATCGACAAAGGCTTCGTAATTGAGCGGGTTGCCGAAATTGCAAACATAGCGCCAAGCACCATGGAAATCAGCGCGGCAAGACCCAATGCCCACTGACTCTTTGCTGTGTCAGCGATGACCCGGTGTTCAAATCCGATGAGCTGATCGCTTGTGTGGCTGGCCACGGCGGAGAGTGCCTGAATGTATTGAGTTGCCAAAGGCCGAAGGTCGCTGTCCACCAGTGCAAACACATCCTCACCAGCCTTCTTGCGCTCCAGCAGCTTGGCACGTGCACCGACGTAAGCGCTCCGATAACTTGCGACATCGGCAAGCAGCATCTTCCCTTTTTCGTCATCTACCAAAGCTTCCAACTTCTGCTGCGCATCAGAGGCTTGCTTGGAGCTTGCAGCCATGTCCGCTGTGAGGGCACTTATATAGCCAGCATCACCAGATTTGAGCGAAGCGGATGCCCGCACCCAATTCACGTCGATTGCAGCTTTCCACTCATGTGCCAGAGCACTGCGCTCCAACTCCACGGTTGCGATGCGTTCACTTGCGCCCTTCAGTTCGGCGAGGCGCCAGATGCCGATGAGAGCAATCAGCGCGGTAACACACAGCACCAGGCCGAATGCCATTCCCAGGCGGGTTCCAATTTTGAGACGATTCATATGTTCTACTAGATTCACGGTGGGCGAGCACTTGAGATGGCTCGGATGGCACCATTGTATCTGTTTTTATCATATTGATCAATAAAGCAATTTTGACTACTTGAAGTAGCGTGGGGTCGGGCGGACAAACCTTTTTCCAGGGCCTTTCTCGCATCTTCTGCGCACGGTCAGCTTCGAGCACACCCCATCTATCTAGCAGTAAAATCATTTCAAGTGGTGGCCATCGGCTGCAGGAGAGGCCAGAACTCTTGAACTTACGGCGGGGCATGAACGGATCGAACAAGTTCGCACCAGCAGAACATGAGTCGATCTGGGAAGTCTGGGTGCGCCGAGAGATGGTGTGGCCCCCGCAAGGACGCGGAAAATCGAAAGTTTCCGGGCCTCCTGAGGGATGCTCTACCTGTAGTTGCCCGATCAGGCACGATGCACCAGTACAGACGCTAAGGCAGTGGGCCTTCGGCGGGAGCGATCTACCGCATGTGTGATCCTATGGATGCCGAAGGCATTCTTCGAAGTTCCAGCGATGAAACGGGCATGGAGCCCCCGACCTGTGCGAAAAAGGCATACAGGGCATCGTCCACCAGGGGCCGATCAAGAGCGCATGCAAAATGCAAGGCCCACCCCTGTCCAGGGTCCGAGGATGGTTGGCAGCTGGCGCCCAACCACGGCATGGCGCTGAAGTAGCGCTCGAACGACGCGCGGAATTGACCGAGTTCCTGCAGCAGTTGCTGTGCGGCCACATCGGGGCCATGCAATCTTTGGCGACGCTCGCTCTCCGTGCCAGACTGAACCACCAGGTACGCGTACCGCATCACAGCCCCTTTCTCAGGCATCCTGAAGCAGGCGATCCAGGGTCGCCTCCATGTCCGACCAGGCATGCCCTTGCGACAGATCGCCCGTGGTCGCCGTGCTGGCGGAGTGCTGCTCTGCACGGAACAAAGCCGTCTTCGCCCTGGGCGCGGAGCGGCGGGCATGGTGCAGGAGCACCCCGAGCATGTCACCTGCGAGCCCCATGTCCACCACCATCAGATCGACGGGCTCGCTCAAGAGCACCAGCACCGCATCCGTCACGCTGGGTACGTCGGTGATGACGCAGCCGGGATCGCGCACCCGGCAAACCGCCTGAACCGCCTGCCTGTGCCAGCGGGTCGGCAGCATGGTCAGAACCCTGCACGGTGCAGCGGTCTGCCGGACGGCGTTCAGCCTGTCTGGCACATGCCACTCCTCAAGGGCCCAGGGCCCCTCGGTGCTCCCTGCGGGCTCAGGAAGGCGGCGCCAGAGGTATCGGCTGCGGCTCGCATGTCTTGGAAAAGCCCTTCAGAAAATGGGACCGTGGCAACGTCGCCATTGCAACGTGCAGGGGGTGATTGTGGTTGGCAGTCTCCTTGGGCACCTTGATCCATGTCAACCTGCTCCGATTCCACAGGCACCGATTCGAAAAGCGCTGCCCAGGGCAGACGGCCGGCGAGCACCCCCTGCATGGCGCTGGTGTCCAGCGGGCGCGCCAACAGAAAGCCCTGCCCCTCGTCGCAGCCCATGGATTGGAGCAACTTCAGTTGGGCCTCGGTTTCGATGCCTTCGGCGATGCAGCGCAGGTTCAGCCGGTGCGCCATGTCCACGATGAGGCGCACGATCTCGCAGGCGCTGGCGTCATCCCCCATGGCGGAGACAAACTGCCGGTCAATCTTCAGGTACTGCACCGGAAAGCGGCGCAGGTAGGCCAAGGAGGAATAGCCCGTGCCGAAGTCGTCGATGCTCAGTGCAACCCCCAGGTTGCGAAAGGACTTCAGAGACAACATCACGGCATCGATATCGCCAAACAGCAGCGACTCGGTCAATTCGATTTCGAGCAGTCGGGCAGGAATGCCGTGGCGGTCCAGCGCGAGCGCAACGTGCTGCACATAGTTTTGGCGTTGGAACTGCAGCGCAGAGAAATTGACCGCCACCACCGGCGCTGCCAACCCCATCGTCTGCCAGGCTGCGATTTGCGCCAGCGCCTGCTCCATCACGCTGTCGCCAATCAATCCGATCAGGCCACGGCGCTCCGCCAGTGGAATGAACTCAGCAGGGGAGATACTGCTGCCATCGGGCAGCACCCAGCGGGCCAAGGCCTCGACTCCCGACAATTGCCCGGAAGCCAGATTCACCTTGGGTTGATAGGCTACGGTGATCTGCTCCAGGCGCACCGCATCGCGCAGCGCGAGCGCCATGCGGCGCTGTCCATCCTGAGCCTCATAGCACTGCAACATGGGCAACCCCGGCACGGCTTCCTGGCGGGCCGCCGACGCATGGAGCAGTGCTTCGGCAGCGCTTGCACACCCCTGCGCCAACGATGACAAGCCCACACTGACCGAGATCTGGATGTGCTTTCCCTCGCCGAGGTCAAAGGGCAATGCCGTCTTCGCATACAGGCGCGAGGCGAACGACTGAACCGCATCACCGCCCTCCGCATGGGGGTCTGCCAGCGCGATGGCGAACTCATCGGGCCCGACGCGGGCCACCAGCGCCGGCCGGCCGTCGGCAGCGGCGACCTCCGTGCAGCGCAGCGCCATCTGGCGCAGCACGGCGTCGCCCGACACCAGCCCGTGCAGTTCATTGAGTTCCGTGAAGCCATCGATGTCCAGCGCGAGCACATGCACCAGGGGGGACTTCTCGCTCAGGAGATCGGCGGCCTCGGTGAACGCCTTGCGGCTGAGCAAGCCGGTGGTTGCATCCGTGGCGGCATCGCGCCTCGCACGTCCGCTGCCCAGCTGTTGCAAGGTTTGCTCGGCATAGGTGCCCAGATGGTATGCGGCCACGCCATCCGATCCACGCAGGGTGACGATGGTCAGGTACTCCTGCGACAGCTGGCCGTCTTTGCGGCGGTTCCAGATTTCTCCTTGCCAGCGCCCCTGGCTGCCCAGCGACGCCCACATGGTGCTGTAGAAACTGCGCCCTTGCAGCCCCGAACGCAGCATGCCCGGGCTGCGCCCGACCAATTCGTCCATGGCGTAGCCGGTCGCGCATTCAAACGCCTCGTTCACCTTGAGGATGCATCCGTCCGGTTCGGTAAGCACCATCGGTGCAGGTGATTCCCGCATGGCCTGCAGCAGCATGCCGACCACCTCACTGCCAAATGCGGGGTGGGCGCTGTGTGCGTCGATGGAGATTGTGAATTGATCGGCCATATGTTTCCTTGAAGAGGAACCGGGAGCGGGCGTGTCGCGCTCCTGATGGCCCAGTGTAGGAACTGCCGGCAGCCCGGTCTGTGGGGAAGTCTCGATGGCCTGGGTGGGGGGGAACTCGACAGGAACCGGGTCGACACAGGTGCAAGAGCCCGCCGCGGGCCTCCCCTGCCCTCGGCATCGTGTCGCCACCGCAGCACTGCGCCGGCCCCCCGGGTGCAGGCTATTGAGGGTCCGCCCCCAGCAATTGGTGGCGCATTGCCAGACGAACCAGTGCGGTCACATTGGGCGTACCCAGCTTGCTCATGAGACGGCTGCGGTAGGTGTCCACGGTCTTGGGCGACAGGTGCAGCTCGCGGCCGATGGCGGCACTGGACAGGCCTGTGACCACCATGACGACAATCTGCCGCTCGCGCGGTGACAGCGCCCCGAAGGGGTCGACGTCTGCATCCGCCGTGAGGGCCTGCACCGCCAGGTCCGCCACCTCCTGGCCAAGGTAGCGGCGGCCCTGCAACACCACCTCGATCGCACGCAGCACCTCGCTCGATGGCGCACCCTTCAGGACATAGCCCACTGCGCCCATGCGCAACGATTCGGCCACATGCTGGGGTTGTGCCGACATGGTGAGCATGACGGTGCGCACGCTCAGCGAGCGGCGCTGCAAGTCGGCGAGAACTTCGAACCCGGACCTTCCGCCCAGGCTCAGGTCCAGGAGCAGTACGTCCGGCATCAGCCGCAGAATGTCTGCTACGGCCACGGTGGGGTCGGCGGTCTCGCCCACGACCTCATGGCCGGCGATCTGCAGCACCGCCCGCAGCCCCTCGCGGACCATCAGGTGGTCGTCCACCAGGTAGAGCCTGCTCATCGACGCACACCCCAGTCCAGCCGCACGATGGTGCCCCCCCCGGGGTTCGGCGCAATGCTGAAGCGGGCACCCGTGGCAAGGGCCCGTTCGCGCATGCCCACCACGCCCAGGTGCCCGGGGCGAGCGATCTGCGTATCCAGGGGCCAGCCCTGCCCATCGTCAATCACCTCGATCCGAAACTGGCTTTCATCGCCTGCCAGTACAACCCTCACAAGGGTGGCTTTCGCGTGCTGTACTGCGTTGGAGGTGGCCTCTCGCGCAACCATGAAGGCTGCGTACTCTGCATCGGCTGGCCAGCGTGTGCGCGCGACCTCGGGCTCGACTTCAAGCAACAGGTCAATGCCCGGAAGGGTGAGGTCGCGCGACCTCAATTCGTTGTCCAATGCGGCCGCGAGCCCGTCATCGTCCAGCAATGGCGGGCGCAGATCCACCAGGACCTGGCGCACTTGCTTGATTGCCTGGTCAATCAGGCCGCCCAGTTGCTGTCTGGCCTTCCCGCTGGCCTGCACATCCTGAGCGTTCGCCGGGCTTGCGTCGAAGGTGAGCCGGATCGCGGTGAGCGTCTGGCCGAGCTGGTCGTGCAGTGCCTGGGCCAGGCGTTGCGTCGTCTCTTTTTCCTGGTGCATGAGCTGCTGCGCCAGATCCGACAGCTCGCTCTGGTAGCGCAGCAGTGCTTCTTCTGCCCGCGCCCTTTGTGTGACATCGCGCAGGATCGCCGTCAGGGTCAGCTTGCCGTTGACCACCGCACGCGAGATGGAGGCTTCCAGCTCCAGAACCTCTCCGTCGGCGCGCACGCCTTTGACGCGGCCTGCGCCCATGGCGCGCCGCGTGACCTTGGATTCCACAAACCCATGCAGGTCAGCGCCATGCCCGCTGCGATAGCGCTCGGGCATCAGGGAGTCCAGCGGTTGATTGAGCATGCTGGCGGCTGAGCGCCCAAAAATGCGTTCGGCCGCCGGGTTGAACAGCACGATGCACCCCTCCTCGTCACAGCTGATCACCGCGTCGCTGGCCGCATCGATCACCGCGGCCAGGGTCTCCTGCTGCTCGCGCAGACGCAGCTCATTCTGGACGCGCTCGGTGACGTCGCGCAGGATGACGGTAAAGAGCTTCTGCCCGGCAATCTCCACCTGCGAGATGGATGCCTCGATGGGGAACTCCTCCCCGTCTGCCCTGAGGCCGCTGATGGCCCCGATGGAGCCCATGCGGCGGGTGGTGATGCCTGTGGTGCCGAAAGCTTCGACGTGGGCCGCATGCTGCCCACGAAATCGCTGGGGCATGAAGCGGGTGATCGGGTGGCCCAGCGCTTGCGCAGCCTCGCAGCGGAACATGCGCTCCGCCGCCTTGTTGAAGAGCACGATGCGCTGCGTTGCATCGATCGTGACGATGCCGTCCATGGCCGATTCGAACAACGCCCGCAGCCGGGCTTCGCTGTCGGAAAGCCCGGTCTGTGCCTCGGTCGGCAGTGGCGGCATGTCAGTCAAATGGAGGTACGCCTCTTGTTGGAACCAGGCGGCAGGCAGCGCATGCACCGATGCACCACCCATGCCGCTCCACCCTCTTTCAGTCATTGTAGGTTCGCTTTGTCAGGGCGGCCAAGGA
The DNA here is from genome assembly GCF_964253575.1 of Acidovorax sp. LjRoot118. Lineage (NCBI taxonomy): Bacteria > Pseudomonadati > Pseudomonadota > Betaproteobacteria > Burkholderiales > Comamonadaceae > Acidovorax > Acidovorax sp. LjRoot118. The sequence continues at coordinate 1,754,092 of NZ_CAXURB020000001.1, read as the reverse complement.
AACATGACCGAAGCTCCCGTCAGGCGCAGTGGAGAACTCCCCACAGCCAGATCCCGACCGGCTGCCTACAGTCGTGACACCAACCGGGGACCTTCACCATGACCAACGCTTCCACCACCGCCACCTGCTCCCAGTGCACACAACGCGATGTGTGCTTTCCCGTGGACCTGGAGCCATCGCAACGGGTGCGTCTGGACCAGTTGTCGATTCGGCGCATCCGGATCAAGCGGGGCGAGCACCTGTTTCGCGACGGCGATGCATTCAAGGCGCTCTTTACCGTGCGCAGCGGCTTTTTCAAGACAGGCCTGGCCACCGAGACGGGGCACGAGCAGGTGACCGGATTCCAGATGGCCGGCGAAATGCTCGGCCTGGACGGAATCGTCACGGAGCGCCACATGGGCAGCGCGGTGGCCCTCGAGGATTCGGAGGTATGCGCCATTCCCTACACCCGGCTGGCCGAGCTTTCGCGTGAATTGCCCGCCATGCAGCAGCACCTGCACAAGGCGATGAGCCGGGAGATCGTTCGCGAGCACCAGATGATGCTGCTGCTGGGCAGCATGCGCGCGCAGGAGCGGCTCGCGACATTCCTGCTGAACCTGGTCAAGCGACTTCATGCACGCGGGTTTTCGGAATCGGAGCTGGTGCTGCGCATGACGCGTGCAGAAATCGGCTCCTACCTCGGGATGAAGCTCGAAACCGTCAGCCGGCTGTTCTCCAGGCTGACCCAGGAAGGAATCCTGACGGTACACCAGCGGCACGTTTGCATCGCCGACGCAGGCAGGTTGCTGGGCCACGAGTCGCAAGCAGCCATTCACTAGCAGGGCTTGACCCCACTGCCACTCACCCATTCCTACGAAGGATTCCCCATGCAGATCAACCTTCCCGTCACCCACCGCGAGCACGACTATCCCGATACCGATTCACTGGTATCGATGACCGATCGGCAGGGGGTCATCACGCACTGCAACCACGCCTTCGTCGACGTGTCCGGTTATGCGTACGACGAACTCATTGGTCAGCCGCACCACATGATCCGGCACCCCGACATGCCCGCGCAAGCCTTCAAGGACATGTGGCGGACCATAGGCGGTGGCGAGCCCTGGACTGGCCTGGTCATGAACCGCCGCAAAGACGGCGACCACTACTGGGTGGTGGCGAACGTCACGCCCATCATGGAAGGGGGCAAGCCCAGCGGCTACATGTCCGTGCGCACCAAGCCGACACGGGAGCAGATCGACGCAGCACAGTCGCTGTACCTGCGGCTGGCACAGCAGGCGAAGAACGGCAAGGAGGACTTTTATATTGCAGCCGGCCAGGTTCGCAGACGAGGTGTGCGAGGCCTGGCTGCCTCGGCGATCCAGTCATCGCTGACATCGCGCATGGGCTTCGCACTGGCACTGGTGGCCACCCTGTCGATGCTTCCCGACGCCATGGACTGGCAAGGCGCGGCCGCGACCATCGCGCGAACCGGCATCCTCGCTACCGGCCTGGGCATCGTATTTGCCTGGTTCACCTGGCGCCTGAATGCGGCGCTGCACGAAGCCTTGCGATTTGCGGGCGAACTGTCGGCGTGCAATCTGACGGGCGTCCCACGCCTTGACTTTCCCGAGCCCATGGGTGCCTTGATGCGCCGGCTCAACCAGGTCCAGATCAACCTTCGTGCGGTGGTCGGCGATGTTCGCAAGGAGATCACCGGATTCAACGCCTCCGCCAGGGAGATCGCGCAGGGCAGTTTCGACCTGGCGGGCCGCACCGAAACGCAGGCCGCCAGCCTGGAGGAAACCGCAGCAGCCATGGAGGAACTGGCAAGCACAGTGCGCCAGACCGCAGAAACAGCCTCAGTGATGGCGACACGCAGCGATGACAGCGGCCTCATTGCAGGCCGCGGAGAACAGGCGGTGCAGGATGCCCGTGTGGCGATGGACGCCATAGAGCAAACCTCCCGCAAGATCGGCAGCATCACGGCGGTCATCGAAGGCATCGCATTCCAGACCAACTTGCTCGCACTCAATGCAGCGGTGGAGGCTGCTCGCGCCGGGGAGAGCGGGCGCGGGTTTGCCGTGGTCGCCACGGAAGTGCGTGCGCTGGCCCAACGCAGCGCCACTGCCGCCAAGGAAATTCAGCAGCTGACCGCAGAAGCCGCCCAGCGCATCGCTGAAGGGTCTGAACGCATCCACGGCGCAGGCAAGACGCTGGTGGAGGTCACCACCTCCGTGAGCGAGGTGGGTGCCATGGTGAGACAGATCACCGGCGCCACCAGGGAGCAGTCACAGGGCATCTCCCAGGTCAACGAGGCGGTGCTGCAGCTGGACACCGTCACCCAGCAAAACGCGGCCCTGGTGGAAGAGTCGGCCGCATCAGCGGGCACCCTCAGCCAAAGCGCCGAGACAGTGCAGCGCGCCATCTCGGTGTTTCAGATCCACATCCATGGCAGTGCCAGTCGCCCTGGCCCACTTCAACAGAGGGCGCCAGCGCTGCAAAGAGCCACAGGGAGGGTGATGGCGCATGCAGGAAAAAAGCCCCAAGTGGCAAATAGAGGCCCAGGGGTGACTGCGTTGGGCCGCACCCTCCAACTGCCTTAGGGCTGGGCCGCTTTGAATTAAAAAAGCATAAAAGCAACACAATTGCCATATATGATTTAAATGATAGAATCACTCAAAGTCAAACACCGTCATCACCATCTGGATGGGCCTTTCGGCCCGTCGCCCTGATTGGAGTGCGTTCCAGGGCAGGCCGGCGTTGACTTAGTTCCAAACCATCAACACATCCCAAGCTGATCCCTTCATGAACTTCCAACACTCCAAAATATCCACCCGCCTCTCCCTCCTCCTTGTAGCCCTGTGTGCTTTGATGGCTGTCATCGGCTTTGCGGGGCTGATGGGCATGCAACGTTCCAACGCAGGCCTGAACACCGTCTACCAGGACCGGGTGGTACCACTCAAGCAGATCAAGCTGGTATCCGACGCCTATGCGGTCAACATCGTTGATACGGCGCACAAGGTGCGCGACGGTGCGTTGACCGCCCAGCAAGGCCTGGACTCCATCAGCAAGGCCAAGAAGGAGATCGGCGACAACTGGAATGCCTACCTGGCCACCACTCTGGTGCCTGAAGAAACTCGCTTGGTGGAGCAGTTCAAAAAGCTGCTGCCCGCCGCCGACGGCTCCGTAAAAATCCTGGAGGGACACCTTCAGAAAGGCGACCTGGCCGCATTGACCCAATTTGCCGCCAAGGACATGTACCCTGCACTCGACCCCTTGCAGGACGTGCTGGGGGGCTTGGTGCAGGTGCAGCTGGATACCGCGCGCGCCGAATACGAACACGCAGTCGCGTCCTACCAGAACACGCAGCTCTTCGTCGCCCTGTCCATCGGCATGGGCCTTCTGTTTGCATTGGGTTTCGGCTACCTGGTGGCCCGCAGCATCATCCGCCAGCTGGGCACGGAGCCTGGCACTGCTGCCCATCTGGCAACGAGCGTGGCGCAGGGCGACCTCACGGTGGCCATCGCCCTCAAGGATGGAGACACCACCAGCCTGATGGCACAACTCAAGCGCATGCAGGACAGCCTGGTGGCCATGGTTTCCTCGGTGCATCAGAGCTCCGAAAACGTCGCCAGCGCCTCGGAGCAGATTGCCCAGGGAAACACCGACCTGTCCTCGCGCACCGAAGAACAGGCCAGCGCCCTGGAGGAAACCGCGGCCTCGATGGAACAGCTGAACTCTGCAGTGCGCCAGAACGCCGAAAGCGCCCGCAGGGCCAATGAACTGGCATTGAGCGCATCGACCGTAGCGCTGCAGGGCGGTGCCGTGGTGGCCGAAGTGGTGCACACCATGAAGAGTATCAACGAGAGTTCCGTGCAGATCGCGGACATCGTCGGCGTGATTGACTCCATTGCCTTCCAGACCAACATCCTTGCGTTGAACGCGGCTGTAGAGGCTGCCCGCGCAGGTGAACAGGGCCGGGGCTTTGCCGTCGTGGCCACCGAAGTGCGCAACCTTGCAGGCCGTGCCGCTTCGGCGGCCCGCGAAATCAAGGGACTGATCGGTGCCAGCGTGGAACGCGTGGAAGCCGGCACCGCCCTGGTGGACCGTGCAGGCCAGACCATGGGCGAGGTGGTCAACTCCATCCGGCGCGTTACCGACATCATGGGCGAAATCAGTGCCGCCAGCGGCGAGCAGAGCATGGGGGTGGACCAGATCAACGAGGCGGTGACGCAGATGGACCAGACCACCCAGCAAAACGCCGCCCTGGTCGAAGAGATGGCTGCTGCTGCATCGAGCCTGAGCCACCAGGCGCACGGACTTGTGGAAACCGTTGCCCAGTTCAAGTTGCCCAATGTCCGCGCATTGCCTCTGGCCAATGGCGTGCCTCGCCTGTCCCTCATTGGCCATACGCGAGCTTCTGGCGCTGCTTGAACCCGGCCGCACTGAAAGCAACAGCCCAAGCCTGCCCGGCCTGAAGCCACTTCAGGCCCTTGGCATACAGCGCCGCAAACCCTTCATCTGGGGAAGGCGAGCTTGTGCAACAAAAATGAATCCACAATTCCGAGAACTATTCATACAACCATGGCTGTCGACTTGCGCCCCACAGTGGACCTGCGGACGCCCGCGCAGGGCCGTTTCAACCGCTGGCTCAAGATTGGCGTGGTGGCGCTATCGGCGCTGATCAGCACCCTGGCCGTCGTGTCACTGAAGTCCAGCCACGATGCCTTCGAGCAAAAGGCGCAGGTCGCAGCGGAAAACCTTGCGGCGACCCTGCAGCAAACCATCGACACCGAAGTTCTGAAGGTCGACACCGCGCTGCAGAACGTCATCGTTCAGGTTCGCCCCGCCCTCTCAGGCACCCGCCTCGCGGAGCGGTCTTTCGCCGAGTCCGTGTTGGCTGGGCAGGAGGCCCTCACCCCGGATCTGCACGGGCTTCGCATCACCGACGCGGATGGCATCGTTCGCGTTGGCACCGGGGTGGCGGCAGACGAGCACCTCGACCTGAGCGACCGGGAGTTTTTCCGCCTGGCGCGGGATGCGAAAGACGGTGGCCTGGTGATCTCCGGCCCCGTGCTCACGCGCACAGACAAGCGCTGGGTCATGGTCCTGGCCCGCCGTCTTGCCTCGTCTGAAGGGGCATTTTCCGGGGTCGTCTATGCCCATATGCCCATTGACCACTTCCAGCGAATCCTCGCTTCGGTCGACGTGGGACCGATGGGTGCCGTCACACTGCGAACCCATTCGATGCAGCTGGTGGGCAGGCATGTGCCAAGCCAAACGGCAAGCCTCCCGGTCGGGACCACCAATGTCTCGGAGGTACTGGTTCAGGCGATGCAAAGGGATCCCCGGCGTGGATCCTTCGTCGCCACAACAGCCCTGGACGGGGTCGAAAGAATCACAGCCTATCGGCAGGTGGGCAATCACCCCCTGCTCGTCCTCGTCGGCTTCGACCGAGCGACCTATTTCGGGCTCTGGCGCCAGCAGGCCCTGCTGGTCGGCGGGCTGACGGCGGTGGTGCTGATCGTGCTCTTCGGGGCTTCGACGCTGGTGCTGCGGGCCTGGCAACTGGAAAGCGTACAGCGCAGCGCACTGCTGCGCGAAGGGCGCCGCAACCATGGGCTATTGCTCACAGCCAGCGATGGCCTGCACGTGCTCACGCGCGACGGCATGGTCGTTGAATTGAGCGATCTCTTTGCGTCCATGCTGGGTTACGAACGCAATGCACTGATTGGCAGGCATGTCTCCACCTGGGACGCCAGCATTGACCAGGGGGTCATCCAACAATGGCTCCAATCCTTTGAACTGGGCGAGCGCCGCAAGTTCGCCACCCGGCACAGGCGCTCCGACGGAAGCCTGATCGACGTGGAAATCCACAGCGCGGGGGTTCGCATCGAAGACCAGGAACTGGTCTTCTGCTCAGCCCGGGACATCACGGCCCGCAAGCAAATGGAGCGCCAACTCGCGGCCTCGGCACAGGAAATCCACGACCTTTATGACAACGCACCCTGTGGATACCACTCGCTCGACGCGAATGGAATCTTTGTGCATATCAATGCCACCCAGCTGTCCTGGCTGGGCTACACGCGCAGCGAAGTCGTTGGAAAAAAGCATGCCTTCGAATTCCTGACCGAGCAGGGCCGGGCCACGTTCGAGCGAAATTTTCCACAGATCAAGGCCAATGGCCGCCTGGATGGCGTGGAAATCGATCTTGTCTGCCGCGACGGAAGCCGGCGTCGCGTGAGCATCAACTCCAGCGCCGTGCTCGACGGGCAGGGAAATTTCCTGCGAAGCCGCACAGCGGTTTTTGACATGACCGAGCTGCACCGCACCAAAGAGCAACTGAGCAAGCTCTCTCGCGAACAGGAAGCGATGCTCGACAACGACATGATCGGCATCGCAAGAATCAGAAACCGCGAAATCGTCTGGAAGAACCCCGCGATGGACCGGATCTTCGGATACGCGCCTGGCGAAATGATCGGCCTTCCAACCCGTCGGCTGCATGTGGATGAAGAGACGTTTGCCGCTGAAGGTGCCGCAGCCTACCCCCTGCTTCTGCAGGGAGGCCACTATCGCCGGCAACTCGAAATGAGCCGGCGCGATGGCCAGCGTATCTGGATCGACTCCAACGGTGTGATCATTTCGGGCGACACAGGCGAGTCACTCTGGATGTTCACCGACATCACGCCCATCAAACAGGCGCAGGCGCATGTCGAGCACATCGCATTCCATGACGGACTGACCGGTCTTCCGAACAGGCTCCTCCTCGCGGATCGCTTGCAGCAAGGCATGGCGCACGCGGCAAGAAATAACCGCCTGCTGGCTGCTTGCTATCTGGACCTGGATGGATTCAAGAAAGTCAATGATGAGCTCGGCCACGCGGCGGGGGATCTGCTGCTGCAGGAGATCGCCCGGCGGCTGCAGGCCAGCATACGCGCCAACGACACGGTGAGCCGGCTGGGCGGCGACGAATTCGTCCTGCTCATGACAGAACTCGAGAGCCGCGGCGAATGCCTGGCTGCGCTGGCCAGGATCCAGGCGGAGGTGGGCAAAAGCGTCCAGCTTCGCGATGGGCAGGAAGCCCTTGTATCTGCCAGCATGGGAGTCGCCTTCTATCCAGGCAACGGCAGTGATCCAGACACCTTGCTGCGCAATGCCGACGCCGCGATGTACAAGGCCAAGAGGGCAGGACGAAACCAGTTCCAGCTGTACGACTGAACCGGAAGCGGGCGACGCCCACGGCCCGCATGACAGAGTGGGCGAGCGTGCCTACTTCGGCTGCTTGCGGCGGCGTACCTCAGGCTTCTGCCCGCCGCGCGAGCTGTCCGGCCATAGGAGCCTGTCGGACTTGGAAATCGTCGGCTGCAAATCGGCCACAGCGGTCCATTTTTCACCGTCTTTTTGCCCCATAGCCTGGCTATGGGGCTGCAAATGCGGCAAAAACTGTCCTCGCTGAGGCCGATTTTCGCTTTCGACGCTCCAAGTCCGACAGGCTCCTAGTGAAACCGGTGGTGGTCCAGCCGCCAGCGCCCCAGCACCCGGTAGGGGCCGCCCGAGCCCAGCCGGTTGTAGAGCAGCTGGAACTCGCGCACCGTCCAGCACAGCGGCTCCACGGGGTGCTCCGCCACGTCGCGGGGGCTGTAGTACAAGGTCATGTGGGGGGTGATGACCGGCGCGGCACGCACGGGGTGCGGGCCCGGCCAGGATGCTTGCAGCGCATCGTGCAGTGCCTGGTACAGCGCCAGAAAGCCGGCCACCCCTTCGCCGTCGCCGCACAGCACCTGCGGGCGATTGCCCCGGCGCCGGTGAAAGCTCAGGAAGCGGTCGAGCCGGATGTTGAAGGCCGGCATGTCCACCCCGCTTGCTGCACGCGCCGCCCACAGGGCCATGGCTTCAGAAAACTCTGCATGCCAATCCAGCGAGACCAGGGTCAGGTGCAGGCGCTCGGTGCGCACCTCGCTGCCGGCCAGTTGGTGGCGTGCGATCAGGTCGCGGCGCAGGCGGTCTGCACACCATGCGGCCGCAGGCTCGGCCAGCACCGCAAAGAAGAGGTGGTGGGGCCGCGCGCGCTGCTCTGGCGCGGGCCTGGAGGGCGGCCGGGAGGGACGTGGCTCGGCGGGTTCCACCCCTGGCAAGGACAGCTGGTGTGGCATGGCGTGGCTCCATGGACTGGTCACCACACTAGCGCTCGCGGGCCCGCTTGTCCAGTGCGGTGCAGGAACAGATGCAACCGTGCCCTGGTCCCTCAGTCCATGCCGGCCTTTCCCGGCGCCCAGTACGCCTTGGACACGATGCGCGAGCCCGGCACACCGCGCGCCTTGAGTGCCTGGCGTGCCTGCTGGATCGACTGCGCCCGGCCCGTGAGCACGAACAGCGTGCCGTCGCCGCTGCACTGCGACCAGAGTTCGCTGGCCGCCTGCATGCGCAGCGCCTCGTCGCGTCGCTCCACCAGCACTGCGGTCGCTACGCCCAGCGCCTGCAGCGCCAGTGCGGATTCAGCGCGGGACTCCACCTCGAACACGCAGCGGGGCCCCTCCCTGCCCGCCATGGCGGCCACCACAGCGGCGGCCAGACCGAACGAGGTTTCGTCGCCATGCAGCACCACCGGCCCCGCAAGATCACCCAGCGCCAGCGAGCGGTGCGGCCCGAAGACCTGGCAGGCATCGCCCACCTGCACGCGCCGCAGCCAGTCGCTGCCGGGCCCGGCGCCGTGGGCATAGCCCAGGATGCGTGTGCGCCCGCCTTCGGCATCGAACACGATGGGCGTGAAGGTGCGCGCCGTGAACGGCCCGGCCACCTTGACCTGCAGCTTGTGCCCAGGCGCCCAGGCCGCGCCCTTTAGCGCCTCGCCCTCCAGGTCGATGAGCCGAAAGCGCTCCGACACCTGCTGCACGGCAGCAACCCGCGTGTTGCGCAGCAGCAGCCGGTCGAAGGTGCGCTCCAGCAGGCCCGGCCTGCGCTCCTCCTCAGTAGAGGGCATGCCGCACCTCATGGTCATAGTGCGCGTTGATCTGCCACACCTGCTCGTCGCCGATCTGCGTGGTGGCACCACCCAGCCGCGTCAGCTCCGCCAGCATCTGCCCCACCGTAGGCACGCTGGCGCGGTCCACCTGCGAGGCCGGGGCCCACAGCTTGGCGCGGTTCACCGCCTTGCCGCAGTGCATGAGCACTTCGGTGATGGCCACCACGGTGGCGGTCTTGGGCGTGCGCCCTTGTTCCGCCAGCTCGGCCAGCAGCTCGGGGGCGGTGGACACCCTGCCGTGGCCGTTGATGCGCAGGAACACCTCCAGCCCCGGAAAGATGAAGAGCATGCCCACGCGGTCATCGCGCTCCAGGTTGCGCAGGGACTCGATGCGGTTGTTGCCCGGCCAGTCGGCAAAGGCCACCGTGTGTGCGTCGAGCACATGCACGAAGCCCGCCGGACCGCCGCGCGGCGAGGCATCGAGCCCCTGGGCGCTGCCCGTGGCCAGGCAGAAGAAGGTCGCGGCCTTGAGGTAGCTTTCGTGCGAACCGATCAGGCGGTCAAGCACCGCTTTCTGGATCATCTCGGACGGCGGCGAATACAGCGCATCGAGATCGGGGGCATCCACCGCCACCGGCTCTGGCACAGGCGGCTCGACCAGGGCGCGCAACTGCGGGTCCCGGACCTCGAGCACGTCGAACAGCCCCAGCGCGCGCAGCGCCGGTGCCAATGCCTCGATGTCGCCCGCAGCGGCGGCGCGGGCCCCGGCGGATGCACCGGGGTCCTGCAGCACCCGTGCATTGGCGAGGAAGGCCCCCACCGATCCCTTGCGGACGGTGACGCCGCCCACCTCCACTTCGTTGACATGGTCCGGAAGAACATCCTGTGCGCGCATGGCCTGACTCCTGTTGATGCGATGCAAAAAAGAATAAGATGCATTTACCTGGCGGCTGTAGACTGCATGCGCCATTTGATTGCTCGATGCCGCCATTCACTCCGCCACCACCGTCCCCATGTCCGACCTGAAGCTCGACCTCGCCACCATCGACGTGCCCGACGGCCCGCTGGTCATCGCCCTCGCCGGCACGCAGGACGGCGAGCGCATGACCGAGCCGCACCAGCACGCGCGCGGCCAGCTCTTCGGCTCGCTGCGCGGGCTGATCTCGGTGAAGGTGCAGGATGCGGTATGGGTGGTGCCCGCCATCCATGCCGTGTGGCTGCCGCCGCACCACCTGCACGCGGCACAATCGCATGGCCCCTTCCATGGCTGGAGCGTGTATGTCGAGCCCGCCGCCTGCCAGGGCCTGCCCGCCAGGCCCTGCACGCTGCGCACCTCGGGCCTGCTGCGCGAGGCGGTGCTGCGCGCTGCCGAGTGGCCGCTGGGCCCGCTGGACGCAGGCCAGTCGCGCGTGGCCGGGGTGATACTGGACGAAATCCGCAGCCTGCCGGTCGAGCCCCTGGGCCTGCCCCTGCCCAAGGACGTGCGCCTGCAGCGCATTGCGCGTGCGCTCATCGCCGACCCGGCCGACGGGCGCGACCTGGAGGGCTGGGCCCGGTGGGCGGCCCTCAGTTCGCGCACGCTGAGCCGGCGCTTCGTGGAGGAAACGGGCTTCAACTTCACCGCCTGGCGGCAGCGCGCGCGCCTCATGCGCTCGCTGGAGATGCTGGCCGCCAACGTGCCGGTGAACAGCATCGCGCTGGACCTGGGCTACGCCACGGCCAGCGCCTTCATCACCCTGTTCAAGCGCAGCTTCGGGGAGACCCCTGCGGCCTACCGCCTGCGGCTGTGAACAGGCGATCTACACCTGCACCGTGAGGTATACCCCCTCGCGCCCCACCACCGGGTCGCGCGTGGGCATGAAGATGGTGCAGTCGTCGCAGGGCGAGCGGATCTCCTTGTCGGCATCCACGGCGATCAGCTCGCCCTTGGCAAAGGTCTCGAAGCCGATGACCGGCCGCGTGAAGGCGAACTGCGGCGTCTGCACCAAGTGCACCTCCAGCAGCCGAAAGCGCCGCGCGGGCGCGCTGTCGGCGGGTGCAGGCAGGGCGTCGATGAGCCCGTGGTGCGCCAGAAAGCGCAGCGTGACGTCGGTGGCCAGGTCGGCAGATGACCGGGCGAAATGCTGCCCACACTCCACCACCACCGCGCCCCGGCTGTCGCTGGCCGGGTCGCCATGGCGGGCATAGGACATCACCCCCGTGCCTGGCGCCGCGCCCGGGGGCATCACCAGGTGCACCAGCGGGTTGCCCACGGCCAGGGTCAATGCAGCATTGCGCGCGAACTCCGGGTAGACCCAGAAGGGCTGCACCGGTGCGCGGGTGGAGTGGATGTCGAGAATACTGTCGGCCGCAGCCAGCACCGGGCGCAGCTCGCGCGCGCGGCGCAGCTCGGGGCTTTGCTCGCTGCCGTCCAGCATCTCGGGCGACCAGATGCGGTTGAGGTTGTGCACCAGTTGGCGGTTCTCGTAAGGCCGGTCGATGTCGAAGGCCTCGTAGGCCTCGACGTTCGCAAAGCCCACCGTGAGCGTGCCGATCTTCGGGCGCACACCGGTGTCGAGCAGGTGCGTGGCCGCCACCATGCCGCAGATCTCGTTGCCGTGCGTGAGCGCATTGATCAGCAGGTGCGGGCCGGGCCGGCCCGACTCGAAGCGGTGCACGTAGTCGATGCCCGTGTTGCCCTGGCGGTAGGCCGACAGGTCACGCGGCAGCACCTCCAGGGGCGAATTGTCGGGGGCGAAGGCGGCTTGCGTCGACATCGGCTTACTCACCGCGGATGCCCAGGCGCTTGACCAGGTCGCCATACACCGCCAGGCGCTCACCCATCATCGCGGTGAACTGCGCGGACGACAGGGCCTCGGGCACCAGCGCGCCGCGTGTTTGCAGCGCTTCGATCATCGCGGGCTGCTCGGCCACCGAGCGCACGGCCTTGTACAGCGCGGCCAGCACCTCGGGCGGCGTCTTCGCGGGCGCGGCCAGGCCGATCCACGAGGTGGCGTTGACCACGGGATAGTCCAACTCGGCAAACGTGGGCACATCGGGCAGCACCGACAGGCGCGTGGGCGCGGCCACGGCCAGCGCTCGCAACTTGCCGGCCTGGATCTGGGGCAGGAAGGGCGCGAGGTTGTCCAGCCCGAACTGCACCTCGTTGGCCATCAGCGCGGTGACCAGCGGGCCTCCGCCCCGGTAGGGCACGTGCACCGCGTCGAGCTGCGCGGCGTTCTTGAACAGCTCGGCATTGAGCTGTCCCATGCTGCCCGGCCCGGCGCTGCAGAAGTTGAGCTTGCCAGGGTTGGCCTTCACGTGCGCGATGAACTCCTTGAGGTTCTTCGCCGGCACGGCCGGGTTGACCACCAGCACGTTGGGCGTGCGCGCCAGCTGCGCGATGGAGGCAAAGTCCTTGATCGGGTCGTAGCCCACGTTGGACTGGGTGAGCGGGTTGGCCAGGTGCGAGCTTTGCGAAGACACGACCAGCGTGTAGCCATCGGCCTTGGCGCGCGCCACCTGGGCGCTGGCGATGGAGCCGCCGGCACCGGCCCGGTTGTCGACCACCACCGAGGTGCCCAGTGCCTTGGCCAGCGGCTCGGCATAGAGCCGCGCGATCAGGTCCACCGAACCGCCTGCAGGGAACGGCACCACCAGCGTCACCGGGCGGGAGGGGAAGGCCTGCGCATGGGCCGCAAAAGGCAATGCGGCAGCGGCGGCAGCAAGGCCGGCACCCAGAAGCTCGCGGCGGCGCAGGGTGGAGGCAGGGGATGTGGAGTTCATGGGCTTCCTGGGGTGGTAGAGCAGTGGCAGGGAAAAATTTGAAGATATTCTTGCAGTTTGATTTCAATTTTGCAACAACATATGCAAAATGGACATTGCCAAGATCTGCGCACAATCACATGGCCATGAACCTGAACCAACGCATCGCCAGCTACGGCAAGAAGCTCACCAAGAGCGAGCAGCGCCTGGTCGCCGAGCTGCAGGCCCAGCACCCGCAGGGCCTGCTCGAATCGGCCACGCAGCTCGCGCGCAAGGTGAACACCAGCGCCTCCACCGTGGTGCGCCTGCTCATCAAGCTGGGCTACGAGAGCTATGCCCAGGCGCAGATGGAAGCCCGCTCGGAGGTGACCGCCCTGCTTGCCACACCCGGCACGCGGGCCAGCGCCGTGATCGGCGACGACATCTCCATCCGCTCCTGCCTGGACAACGTGCTGCTGCACGACCAGCACAACCTGGCCACCACCTTCGCGGCACTGGACGTGGCGGCCTTCGAGGCCACGGTGCGCCTGCTCACCCAGCGCAAGGCGCGCGTGCACGTGCTGGGCCAGCGCCACGGCGCACCCATTGCCAGCCACCTGGCCCTGCACCTGAACCTGTGCCTGCCCGACGTGCGGCTGATGGCCGCGACCACGCCGATGTTCGTGGAAGATGAAATGCTCTGGATCGGAGAGCACGATGTGCTGCTGGCCCCCACCTTCCGCCGCCACTCGCTGGCCATCACACGCGCCGCAAAATACTTCAGGGAGCAAGGCGCCCAGGTGGTGGTGATGACCGATGCGCCCACCGCGCCGCCCGTGGCCTCGGCGCACCAGGTGCTGCTGGTGCGCACCTCCAGCGCATCGCCGTTCGACTCGTACACCGCCGCACTGTCGGTCTCGAACGCGCTCATCATGGCCGTGGCCCAGCGCCGCAAGAAGGAACTGGGCGCCGCGCTGGAGCGCGGCGAGGCCCTTTGGGCCAAGCACTGGAAGGAAAACCCGGGCTGACGGCACCTGTGCGGGAACTCGCGCCCCGCCCTGCGCTCACATGGCGATGCACACCACCATGCCAGCGCCCACCACCACCGCCCTGCCCCGGCGCACCGTCGCCGCGGCCCTGGTAGTCGCCCCCGCGCTCTGGCTGGGCGCCCGGGCCCAACCGGCGGCGGCACGCACCGCCACCCCATCGCAGACCGAAGGGCCTTTCTATCCCGTGCGCCTGCCCGACGATGCCGACCACGATCTGCTGCGCAACGGCCAGCTCAGCTACCGTGGCGGCCAGCCCGCCTGGGTCGAGGGCACGGTGACCGACCTGGCCGGCAAGCCCGTGCGCGGCGCGCAGGTCGAGATCTGGCAGTGCGATGAACACGGCCACTACCACCACCCGGGCGACGGCGACAAGGCCGACGCGGCCTTCCAGGGCTTTGGCAAGGTGACCGTGGGTGCCGACGGCAGCTACCGCTTTCGCACCATCCGCCCCGTGCCCTACAGCGGGCGCACGCCGCACGTGCACTTCAAGGTGCGCCTGGGCCCGCGCGAGCTGCTGACCACCCAGCTCTACGTGGCGGGCGACGCCGGCAATGCGCGCGATTTTCTGTGGCGCAACCTGTCCGAGGCGGGGCGCGATGCGGTCACGGTGCCGTTCACACGTGGCGCGGATGGGTTGCAGGCGCGCTTTCCGATCGTGGTCGCGGCCTGAGGCAGGCCCGCGAGGGCCTGGCGACGCTCAAGTGAAGTAGCATAGAGAACGATTTGGAGCCCCCCATGAACACCCCGTCCCCCATCAGCGAAGAGTCCATGCTGCGCCTGGAAGCCCGCATACCAGTGCTGGCGGGAAGCGCTTTTCAGAAGGCATATCTACAGGCCCTCACGACGACCGGCAAAGTGATAGAGGCGCGCAATGGGCAGCTGATTGAAACCACCGCGGAGGGGGAGGTGCGCGTGATTCGCAATATTTCCAAACCCATGGCCGTGGCAATCGGCTCGACACGGGTGCGGGCGCGCAAGGCATGACGGCGCAGGTTCCCCGGCTGCGCATGTTTGCAGGGCCGAATGGCTCTGGGAAAAGCACCATCAAAGACATGCTGCCAGCCCAGTGGCTCGGCGTCTACGTCAACGCCGATGAGATCGAAAAATCCATTCGCGCGAACGGATACATGGATCTGGCCGAATTCATGGTCAGTGCCGATGAATCCGAGCTCCAGGCTTTTCTTCGTGCGTCGACCCTCCTGAGCAACGCAGGACTGCTCCGGTCGGCCCAGCAGCTGACCTTGGAGGATCGCAGGATAGTATTCGGCCCGGTTGCCGTGAATTCCTACTTCGCATCGGTGTTGGCAGATTTCGTCCGGCACAAATTGCTCAAAGCACAGACGTCGTTCACGTTTGAAACCGTCATGTCTTCACCGGACAAAATCGAATTTCTGCGAAAAGCACAGCAAGCCGGTTACCGCACCTATCTCTATTTCGTGGCAACGGAAGACCCAGACATCAATGTGGCCCGTGTTCAGTACCGCGTGCAGACAGGCGGACATCCTGTTGCCGAAGACAAGATTCGCAGCAGGTACGTGCGGTGCCTTGAGTTGCTCTCAGACGCAGTATCCAGTGCAGACCGGGCGTACATTTTTGACAACTCCGGGGCTGAGCGTGTCTGGATCGCTGAAGTGATCACCACCGGCTCAGACACGATGCACAGCGCACAAATCGAACTCAAGACTGACGAAATGCCCGCCTGGTTCAAAACCGCGCTGTGGGACCAGTTCGAGTAGACCGTTCAGCGCCAGCCTTGTAAAACCCCACCGCCAGCGGTAAAACACCATGCCCCCATGGTGCAGTTCGCCCGGGTTCACGAAGACACCATCGGTGGTGAAACCCGCGTCGCCCCAGCAATCGATGTGGTGCCGCGCACTTGGAGCCTGCTTACGCACTTTCCGCAACGCGTTGTCAGGCGCTGCGGTCCCCCCGTAGCGCCAGCAGCACCGAGGTATGGGTCTTGGCGACCCCTTAGCCGCAGATCAACCCCTGCGCCTCCAGCCTTGCCAGGCGGGCCTCCACCGTCGTGCGGGCAATGCCCATCTTGCGCGCCAGATTGGCCGTGCTCCCGACTTCCTGGCCAATCGCTTCGGCTAGGCGTACCAGCAATCCCGGCAGGTCGAGTTGATCGGCCGAGCGCCAGCGGTGCGGACAGGGCCGGTGCCACGCGCCGCGGCCCTCAGGTGCTCACGTGCTCCAGATGCTCATGCGGCCACCATCGTCCGCCGCACTACCTTCTGCGCGGAGGCCTGCGTGACGGTGAAGGCCAGCGTGCCATAGTGCGAACCCGATGAGCCACCACCCACGCCGGGGCCGCGGGTGTCCAGGAATACGTCCACCACCTCCTGGCTGCTGTGGCGCAGCAGCTCGGCGCCTTGCAGCACGCGCGCCACCGCTTCGGTCATGGGGCGGGCCAGGAACTCGTCATCCACCGCACCACGCACCAGGCGCTCGGTGTGCTGAACCAGGGCGTCGAAGCGCGCATCCTGCCCGGCCAGGGGCTTGAACTCGTCGAACAGGGCGTCGATGGTGCGCGAGTCCTTGGCCATGGCGCGGCGAACGTCCATGCACATCATGTTGGCCGAGCCCTCCCAGACGCTGTTGAGCGGGGCTTCGCGGTACAGGCGCGCCATCGGGTTTTCTTCGATGAAGCCATTGCCGCCATGGCACTGCAGTGCCTCGTAGGCGATGGACGGTGCGCGCGAGCAGTTGAAGAACTTGGCCGCCGGGGTGGCCACGCGGGCCAGCAGCCGCTCATGCTCGCTGGCTCCCATCCGGTCAGTGGCCTGGGCCACGCGCAAGGCCATCAGCGTGGCCGTTTCGACCTCCACGGCCATGTCTGCCAGCACATTGGCCATCATCGGCCGCTCGGCAATGGGCGTCCCGAAGGCGCTGCGGGTGCTGGTGTGCTGCAGGGCCAAGGTGAGGGACTGGCGCATGAGGCCGGCCGAGCCAATCGCAAAATCGAGCCGCGTCAGGTGCGCATGGGACAGGATCTCGCGGATGCCGCGCCCCTCCTCGCCAACCAGAATGGCCAGGGTGCCCGCGTACTCCACCTCGCTGGAGGCGTTGGACCGGTTGCCCGCCTTGTCCTTGAGCCGCTGCACGAAGAAGCGGTTGTAGCTGCCATCGGGCAGCGTGCGCGGCAAAAAGAAGCAGCTCACCTCGCCCGCGACCTTGGCCAGCGTGAAGAAGCCGTCGGACTGCGGCACGGAGCAGAACCACTTGTGGCCCGTCAGCTCATACCAGCGCGCCGTGGCGCCGTGGTAGTCGCCCGCATGCGAATAGTGCGCCGTGGTCTGCGTTTCGCGCAGGTCCGATCCGCCCTGCTTCTCGGTCATGGCATAGCCGATCACCACCGAGGGCTTGTCGCCCACCTCGCGGCGGCTGAATTCGTAGGCCGTGCCTCTGGACTTTTCGGCCCAGATGGCCAGGGCCGGCTCGGCAGCAAAGCCCGCATGGGAAGCATAGGCCATGCCGGTCGGGCAAGCCGTCCCTTGCTCGACCTGGTTCCAGAGATAGGAGAGCACGGCACGGGCGTAGTGGCCGTTCTTCTCCTGGGTGCGCCAGGCCAGGTTGGGCACCTCGTGCTTCCACGCCAGGGTCATCAGCTCGTGCCAACTGGGGTGAAAATCCACCCAGTCGATGCGGTTGCCAAAGCGGTCATGCGTCTTGAGTTCGGGCGTGTGGCGGTTGGCCAGGCGCGCCAGCTCCTGCACCTGCTCGTCCCCCACCAACGCGCCCAGGGCTTCGCAGCGGCCTGCAGCCCACGGGGCCTCGCGATCGATGGCCGCGCGCAGCACCGTGTCGCCGGTGAAGGCATTGAAGCCGCTGGCGGGCTGCGCCTGGTTGAGCACCGTGTGGGTGCCATAGCGGTCTGCGAACGATGCGTCGAGGATGCCGGGCGGATGGGGCTTGTTCATGGTGTTGTCTCCAGGGGGTTGGTTATCGAACCGTGGCCGGGGGTGTCGCAACGCTGGTGCACGCCAGGCGGGCGATCTGGCCGGCGAGCAGGGCCACCCCATGCCGGTAGCTGTCCGTGTCCTGGTGCTGCTGGCGGCTCAGCGGTGACAGCGGGCCGATCAGCCCCTCCATGAACCCGCCCACGATGACGGACGCGGCGATGTCGGGCTGCACGTCAGCCCGCATCTCCTGCGCCAGTTGCCCCGCAGCGATGATGGAGCGCACCACCTCGCTGATGGCGGCCCGGTAGGTCAGCCGGGCCTCGTCGATCTCGCGGTCGCAGGGCTCGGCAATCAGCGCATAGGCCAGGCGTGGGTTGCGCATGGCACGCCGCACAAAGGTTTCCACCGCCGAATGCAGCCGGGCCACTGCTGTGCCGTCGGACTTGGCGATCTCGGTCAGCACATCCACCTCGCGCTGGGACACGGCCGACAGCACCTCGGCAAACAGCTCGGCCTTGGACGGAAAGTAGCGGTACACCGTGCCCGTGGCGATGCCGGCCGCCGCTGCCACGCTGGCCACCTGCGCCTCCTTCCAGCCACCCTCGCTCACCAGGGTGCGCGCGGCTTGGAGGATGCGGCTGCGGTTGTCTTGCAGGCGGGCTTCCACAGCGGGGGTCTGGCGGTAGGCCATGAAGAAATGAACTCCAGTTCAGCAATGAAGTGAATTCTAGTTCAGTCTTTTTGTTTTGCACAAGGACAAGAGTCGTCTGCCCTCACAAGGGCCCTCCATGAACCTGTGCGCTGGATTCGCGTGGATCTATGACAATTCCAGAATTGTCCTACCCTGGTTCGCCAGTCGAGTGGCGGTTCACCTGAACAACGTGCCGTCCAGCGCAATCCGCACGGTGCGCACCGTGAGCACGGCCAGCGCCAGGCTCAGCGCGCCCAGCAGCACGATGGCGACCACCCACAGCGGCCCGCTCGCGCGCCATTCCGCATACTTCAGCGCCGCATTCGCCAGCGCCGCCATGGGGAAGCTGATGGCCCACCAGCCGGGCGTGAACGGAACGCCGCGCCGAAACACCTTGGGTGCCACCACGGCGAACATGAACAGCCCCACATAGAACAGCATGCCGGCAAACCGGTCGATGCCGCCAGCCAGGTTGGCATACGCCAGAAAGCCCACGGCAAACGGCGCCACCAGGATCATCAGCGAGGGAGCCATGGCCGGAGGCAGCGGCTCGCGGTGCACCAGCCGGCCGATGATCAGCGTGAGCAACACCAGGGCCAGCACGGTGCCGACAGCGCCGGCCAGCAGGTTGACCTCGCCCGCCCAGGCCATGGGCATGTGCCCGCCAGTCACCGGGATGTCGAGCGTGGCCACGCACGGCACGATCCAGGCCGGCACGGCCAGCGATGCGTCCACCTGCCCCTTGAGCAGGCGCGCGACGGCGATGAAGCACAGTGCCAGCGTGGCCACCACGCCCACCGTCCAGATGCCTTGCGCAGCGGGCGCACTGTAGGGCTCGACCACGGCAGAAAGCAGCAGCACCGAGATGGCGATGGTGCCGAAGAAGTTGCCCGCCACCGGGTGGTTGAACTCGGCGCGCACCGCGTCGGGGTGCCGGGCGATCTTGGCCAGGTAGCCCGCCGACAGGAGCACGAAGACCAGCAGCGCGAACCCGCCAATGGCCTCACCGATCACGGCCGGTGCGCCCAGGCTGCCGTGCGCCAACCGCCAGGCCAGCGCCAGGCCACTGAGGCCCATGACCGAGGCGAACAGGTTGACGGGCAGGTTGCGCACCGAGGCTTCGGTGCGCGGGTGAAGTGCCGATGGGGAGGGATGGATGGACGCGGTTTGCATGGCAGGCGCGCTTGGCAGAATTTGCATGGATAGGTAGTTTCTGCCAAACTGGCGCAGCCGTCCCAGGCAAGGCACGGCGTTTTCTGCCAATCACCGGGCCCCCACTGCCATGCGCGTTGCCATCCTCGCCTTTCCCCGCTTTCAGCTGCTCGACGTGGCCGGCCCGGCGGATGTGTTTGCCGAAGCGGCACGCCAGCTCGGCCAGCCGCGCGCCTACCAGGTGCAGGTGCTCAGCGCGACCGAAGGCCCGCTGCGCAGCAGCAGCGGCCTGCGCATGGCGGTGGATGCCACCGTGGCCACGCACCGCGGTGCCATCGACACACTGCTGGTGGCCGGCAGCCCCAACCTCGACGACATGGCGGCCGACGAGCACCTGCAAAACTGGCTGCGCCGCCGTGCAAGCACCGTGCGGCGCTATGGCTCGGTGTGCACCGGCGCCTTCGTGCTGGCCGCCACCGGCCTGCTCGACGGCAAGCGCGTGGCCACGCACTGGAACTCCACCGCCCGCCTGAGCGCCGCGTACCCGCAGGCCTGCGTCGAGGCCGACGCCATCTACGTGAAGGACGGCAGGCTCTTCACCTCCGCCGGGGTCACCGCAGGCATGGACCTGGCCCTGGCGATGGTGGAGGAAGACCATGGCCGCGATCTCGCGCTGCGGGTGGCGCGCGAGCTGGTGATGTTTCTCAAGCGCCCCGGTGGGCAAAGCCAGTTCAGCGCCCACCTGGCGGCGCAGACGGCCGAGCGCAGCAGCGTGCGCGCGCTGCAGGACCATATCCTCGCCAACCTGAAAAGCGACCTCTCCGTGCCCGCCCTGGCGGCGCACGCCGGCATGAGCGAGCGCAGCTTTGCCCGCACCTTTCGCAGCGGGGCGGGCACCACGCCTGCGGAGTTTGTCGAGAACGCGCGTATCGATGCCGCGCGCCGCCTGGCCGAGGAATCGGACCTGCCCGCCAAGCGCCTGGCCGATGCCGTGGGCTACGCCAACGTGGACGGGTTTCGCCGGGCGTTCACGCGCCGGCTGGGGGTGGGCCTGGTGGAGTACCGCAGGCGGTTTGCGGGGTGAAAGCGGTCAACCCGGTGAGCTATGCCACCGAGCCCCGCGGCAAAGCGCGCAGCGCCTCGGCCACCTTGTCGCCCCAGTCCGCGCTCCAGTCCGGGTGGATTTTGGCGTACTCCGCAGCCACGCGTTCGAGGGTGCTGTCGCCGGCAAGCCAGGCCAGGGCCAAGGTGAGCCGGCTCGGGCGCAGCACGCCGGGCTTCTCGTCCGGGTGCAGTGCAGCGTGCAGCACGCCGTCGGCCGTGGTGCAGGCGTCCAGCGTGGGCAGGATTTCGTCGTCCAGGTATTCGAACAGGCCATCGATCAGCCGGTCCACGTACTCGGCATTGCGCAGGGCGCCGCCAATGCTCAGCGGCTCATTGTCGGAGTCGCGCATGAAGGCGGCCATGCCACGGTACTCGCGGCCGCGCACCTGGATCTGCTTGACGCCGCCGCAGGCCTCGCGCACGGCGTCGGGCAGGCTCGGCAGAACAGCCGCCACCACGCTGCACGACAGGCGGTCCTGAAAGGCAGAAAAGCTGATCTCGATGCTCTGCGTGCCCACCGGCACCTTGCGCTCGGCCACCAGGGGAATCGCGTCGCGCACCAGTTCGCCTCGGCTGAGGCCAAAGCCCAGCGACTCGAAACGCGGCCGCCACGCCGCCTCGCAGCGCTCCAGCACCGCCTCGCGCTCTGCCGGGCCGATGCGGGGCGGCGGCATTGCGCCATCGCCCCAGTCCATGCGCGCAATGCCGTCGAAAGTGAGCACATAGCCAAACGGCAGGTACAGGCGCGCGGCCTGGTCGTCGTACACGCTCAGACCGAGCGACGTGGCGCTTTGCACCAGCACCTGCGGGAAATTGTCGGGCCCGTCGAACAGCAGGCCATAGGTGCGCTCCCGGTGCTCGGGGTCCATGGGGGATTCGATCCACTCCATGGGCGTACCCAGCGCCGCCATGTGCGACTCGACCGCATCGTGCAGGCGCTGCCATTTTGCGGAGCGGGGCGACGGCCGATCAGAAAGGTACTCGTGCAAGCGATCCGCAGCCGTCAGGCTGGCCGGTTCGGGGTGCTCCCAGATGTGGACCACGTAGCTCATCGAATATGCCTCCACTGCAACAGCGATGCGCCGCATTGTGCGTGAAGGCTGCCGCAACCTTCCACCCGCCCTGTGGCCCCGGCGCTACATGCATGACAATTTGAAAAATGTCATGCATTGGCACAGAGCTGGACGGGTCTATCTATCCCACGGCTGCGGGGCAAAACAGGCGCAGTGCCGTGACCACGGCCGGCATGCCAACCCTCCAGCCCGCACGCTAACGCGGGGCGTAGCACTGGCCAGCAGCGATGGCCGCCGTGACCACCGGCTCCAGGCTGGCGGCAGTGGAGAAGGTCGACAGCGTTGCCGGGTCGTCCAGCAGGCACAGGTGATTGGCCTTGCGCACCAGCGCCACACGCGTCCAGACCGGGGCAACCAAATGGCCGTACTGGAAGGCTTGGGTATTGCCCCAGAACACCGCCAGGCCTGTCCCGGCCTCCGAGCGTTGCGGCTGGAACCAGAAGCTGCGGCGGCTGGAGGCTCTCGGGTCAGAAGCAACACCCACGCCATCGCATTGCCCATTGGGGTAATTCACAGTGCCCACGGCCACGTCAACCGACGACCAACCCTCGCCCCGAACTGAAAGGCGCCACAGGTCTCGCACGCCGCCACTGGCCGAGGCCTGGCACCGGTCCTGCTGCCATTCACCGTCCGGCAGAGTGGACAGCGGCGCGCACCGCACCGCCACCGTGTTCACCGCCGCAGCGGCCACCACGCCAGAACCATTGCGCACCACGCAACCCGAACCAGCGGGGGCCGTCTTCACGGTCACCGAGTAGCTGGCGCCAGCGGCCAGCGGCCTGGGGAAGGTGAACGCACCGTCGGCGGCAACGGCAAGGTCCTCACCACCCGCGTTGGTCAGCACCACGGCCTGGCCAGCAGGCACGCCGCTCACCGTGCCGCCCAGCGTGTAGCCAGCCCCCACGCCCACGCAGTCGACCCGAACGTTCGTGGGCGCTGCCGTCAAGGTGCCTGTGCCCTGCCCCACCGTGCACTGCTGCCCGACGGGCTGGGCTTTGACGGTCACGGCATACGAAGCACCAAGCGCCATCGGCTGCGCAAAGGCAAATGCACCGTTGGCGCTGAGCGCCAGGTCATCACCGCCGTTGTTCTGCAAGACGAGCGACTTGCCCTGCTCCAGGCCGGACAGCACCCCGGATACAGAACCCAGGCCGCCGGAGGGATCGTCCCCTCCCCCGCCGCATGCCGCGAGCACGCAGACCGACAGGGCGCACAGCGCTGTGAAAGAACGATGTGCAGGGGCGCGCTGGATCAGGGGAGGCAGAGTGAAACGCATGAAGCCCTTTCAACGTGGTAAACGAAAAAGAGACACCCACCGCGCTCAACAACGCCTGGGTGGAGCCACTGCGGGCCTTGCGGCATGGCTTGCCTGCATGCATGCATGCTTGCTTGCTTGCTTGCTTGCTACAACAGCGGGCCCCTATCGCTCCAATACGCGCCAAGCATGTCCGACTGGCAGTGGATCTTCTCGCCCATCAGCGCCATCGCATGGTTCCTGCCCGGCCTGTCCGGCTTTTCGCGCGAACTGATGGACGTAGGCGGCCGATCCCATGCATGCGCGGAGCGTTTCCCGCTAAGGATCCTCTGCATAAACCTCGCGGATCGGTGGTAGTGCGGATCGGGATGGGCCGCAAGGCGTCTTCTTGCTGCCAATAGCAGGGCTATTGGCAAGAGAAGCAACGCAGCGGACCGCCCGAGTCCGCGCTGCCAACGGCCGCAGGGATTTGTGCAGAGGGTCCTCAAGGTACTTTGGTGAAACAGCCCAGCGCAGACAAGGTCGCGAGGCTGCTCTCTACGGCTTCCAGGGTAGGCTGTATAGAGGGTTTCTGGTCGCCCAGAAGGCATAGCACCGTCTCGCTTTTCTTGGCCCATATGGCGTGCAAAACGGTGCTGTTGACCGTGGTGAACTCGCCCCAATTCGCCGCGATGCGGTCGTTGGATTCGGATCTGGAGAAACTGACCTCCCCAAGCGCTTGCGGCATGACGCTGAAATTGGGGCCCGAACAGCTGCCGTTGGCGTAGCTGTGGAAGATTTGCGAGTACCAGACACTGGTATCGGTCTTCTTTGTGGCGCGCACAAGCCGCTTGTACGACTGGCCACCCGTGGTGACACAGCCGTTTTCCAACCAGTCGCCCAGCAGGCTTGGCACGCCGATGGCGAGCTTGTTGCCATTGCCGCCGCTCCCAAGGGAGCAGACCACTGCGACGTTGCCTGCGTTGTTGGCTGCGGTGGTGCCATTGCCGTTGCTCACCGCGCAGGTCTGACCAACTGGCTGGCTTTTGACGGTAACGGCATATGCAGCGCCAAGCGCCATCGGCTGCGCAAAGGCAAATGCACCGTTGGCGCTGAGCGCCAGGTCATCACTGCCGTTGTTCTGCAAGACGAGGGACTTGCCCTGCTCCAGGCCGGACAGCACCCCGGATACAGAACCCAGGCCGCCGGAGGGATCGTCCCCTCCCCCGCCGCATGCCGCGAGCACGCAGGCCGACAGGGCGCACAGCGCGGTGAGAGAAAGACGCGCAGGGGCGCGTTGAATCAGGGGAGGCAGAGTGAAATGCATGAAGCGTTGTCTATCTGGGTGGGTGAAGGGCGAAACTGAGACACCGACCGCGTTCATTCACTCAGCAACGGTTCGCCGCGCGCAGCAAGGCATTGCACGACGCGGGAGCGGGAGCAGTAGTAGCAGCGCCACCCCCACCCTGCCCTGCCATGGCCGTGCAGATCGCATCCGACTGCGGCGTCTGGCCGAAGGTCATCGCCTTCGTGAACTGCGAGGGCGAGTACATGTAGCAGGAATAGCTGGCGCCCTCGCGCGTGCGAACGCGGTAGTTGATGCGGCCGTTGCTGCCCTCTTCCTTCTGTTGGTCGCTGATGGTGAAACTGCCGACTTCGCGGCCAATGGCCTGCGACGTGCGCTGCTCGATGCCTTGCTGCGTGACGGTAGTGCCGCAGCCGCACAGGACCAGGAGGGATGCGGCGCATGCGGAGGAGACTCGAGGAAAGGTCATGGGCATGGTTTCGAAGATAGAGGAGATGGAGAATGGCCAGTTGCATTGCGCATTGCCCTGCGCGAGCGAGGGCAACACGGTTCAGGCCATTGTGGAAGCGCATAGCGGGCTCGGGAACCCTACTGAGGTATGGGTCCTGTCGGCGAGAGGGAGCCGTGATGAAGACCTGCAAGCGGCTGCTTGTCATGATCCAATGAAATAGGACACCTGGATCGAACCCATGCTGAAGGTCAGGGTCCGATGGATGCATCGTCTGACGTATGCCTCGGCCACTCATCTTGCTGCTCGCAGCGTGCGAGGTCAACCATTCGAAAAAGCGCCTGCTGCTGCGCCAAATATCAATCCCACTTCGGCGGCAAGCTCGCAGGCTGCCCATGGGTGTGTGGTGTCTGCTTCAGCCCCCAAGCCGACCATCTGCGCGAAACTCCGTCTGTATGCTGGTAACCGACGCGCACATCCGCGCCCATGACCCGCGGGCCATGAACAACGCGAACGCGCTGCTAGAGGCCAGGCTAGTCCCAGTAGACATGGTCCGCGTCCCCCTGCACCGACCGCCGAAGAGGCCCTGACTGGCGCGACGCAATCGCGATGGCGACTGCGCGCGGGTGCGGTGTTCGACGCGATAAGGGGCGTGAACAAACAAGCGCCAGTTCGAATGTTCTTACGCGGAAACAAAATGTTTGCACATTCACGAAACGCTACTTACTATTAATTTAGCTACTCGAGGAGGGGCAAATGAAACGACTCACTACAGCCGCAATTGCGACACTTGGCCTTATGGGCTGCTCCGGCAACGCCCTGAATTTCAATGAAACGCCGCAGGGAGGTCAGTCGGTTGCAAACCTTGATGAGGCTGGCTCCGTCCACGTCTCGGTCCTTGCTGTCATCCCCTGGGAAGATGTCAAGTCAAAACTCAAGCCCAATCTCACCATCGACGCCAAGACCCTGCGCGACCAAGCAATTCCAGTCACTTATGCGCTGCTGGACAAATACCTGGATATCCTGCGCTTTCAGGCCGCACTTGCGCCCAACACCGTTAAGACCACCTCCACCCTGACTTCTACCAGCGAGACAGGGGTGGATGACAACACAGCAAACACCCAGACCATCACCAAGGCGCCGGGCACGCCACGTGATATGGCTAGCACTGCGAGTCTCCCGGCGGGTTCTGGGCCGACTGCCAATGCGGCTACCGTAAGCGCAATCAACTCTTCGCTGACGGCACGAGCCATGGCATCGTTCGTCCAGGAAGTGCAGGCGCTCAACGCCGAGGTGGATGGTGCCGCGATGCGCACGGGCTACGACCCGTACCTGATGCGTATCCAGCTGAGCGTGA
This sequence comes from Acidovorax sp. LjRoot118, assembly GCF_964253575.1. Classification (NCBI taxonomy): domain Bacteria; kingdom Pseudomonadati; phylum Pseudomonadota; class Betaproteobacteria; order Burkholderiales; family Comamonadaceae; genus Acidovorax; species Acidovorax sp. LjRoot118. The sequence goes on along the minus strand of NZ_CAXURB020000001.1, from coordinate 1,728,109 downwards.
TGCCGCGCCGCCGCCACTTGGGGTACGACGTCTATCCAAATCTCAGCTTCTTCGGGTACTCGGGCTCTTTCGACAAGGACACCGGGGCGCCTAGCGCCCGCACGGCCACCGAAGGCACGCCCTTTGTCGTCCCACTTCTTTCCAGCGATTCGATCGAAACTGCCCAGCGTTCGCAGAGCATCGAAGCACTGCGCGATGTCGGGGTGGCACTGGACTTGGTGAAAGGTTTCGGCGCTGCGGGCTTTTCCTTCAGTTCACAGAAGGATCGACAGCAGGCATTGCAGGGACTAGATGTGAACTCGGTGCTGACCTTGGGACGCCTGTCTGACAACACCATCCGGGTTCGGCTCGGTGCTGCCTACGATCCCGGTGGCGGCCACTCCGTGCACCCGCGTACCAATACTATTTCCCTGCTGGTGTTCTTCCCGAAAAAGGCGGACCTCAGCCGCGTTGTTGCACGCACTGAGTGGAACCACGTGGAGGGATCGGCAGCGCTCAGGAGGGGCGGGGACCCCTATGAAGAACGGCTAAAGAGGATTCAGGAGCAGTGGCCATCTTTGGGCCTGACACTGCATCATCTCAAGGAAATTGACGAACTGCCATTCGGGGGAGACTACAAGTCGTATGAGAACGCCATGAACGGTTTTCTCGCCGCGCGATGCAAGGACGTCGACCCCAAGAGCGACAAACAAGTACTCGAGGATTGCCCCGTATATGGCAGGACGCGTACCCACGTATTGAATCTGCCAGGGCGCGCCATTGAGAAAGAGCGGACTTACGCTTACTTCTGGGCTCACCTCCTGGCCGTATTGCCAGGCAGCCGCTACAGCACCACGATCGTGGACTTGCCGAAGTTGCGACCCATGTGTCCGCCACCCTCCCAGCTAGTGGCCTATCTGGAGGACGACAAGGGCATTTCCATCGCCCTGCGCGGCGGCAAGGACCTCTCGAGCCGTCTCAAGGCCGTCATGCACTGGTCGTACCTGACCACCGCAGCGCCGCCGGTCGCACCCGTGTCGGCCAAGCGCGCCAAGGGAGCCCCATCTGCGGTAGCCGTGGTACCTCCCCCGCAACGCAGCTATGCCGGCGGGCTGATGGCTTCGGCTATAGCGATCACGGATGAGCGAAAGGTTGCCGAGTTGCAATTTGCCTCCGATCGTATGGAGGCCCCCACGGGTATGCCGCGTACTGTGATGAGCCCGCTAGCAATCGAGCTTGGCGAATGCAATTTCGATGCTGCGCCTCCGATCCCCGGCAATGACGGAATCGTCCGGCTCCTTGATGCTAAATCCCAGTTCTATCTGCTAGGCGCCCGGATCCCGAAGAAAGAAAAGGATGTCGCCAAGGACAAAGTCTCTGAAGTCGCTCTGACCGCCACGTCAACGAACCTGCTTGTGAGCAAAGGCTCCGCAGCAACGACGGTGACGATTGACCTTGGCGAAAAGCCGAAGTCCGCATTTGCCCTGACAGTCGTTGGCGCGACGGTCAAGGCTGCGACGCCGGCCGACATGGTCAGCCGCAGGGGTGACGGTGCCTACCTCGTGAAAGCCTCTGGGCCAGTAGACCTCACCTTCAACAACCTACTGATCAACCAAACACTGGACCTGGAACTGCGCCCAGTGGATGAAAAAGACAAACTGGGCGCGGCGGCGAAAAAGCTGACGTTCACCGTTCGCAACAACAAGGGCTGAAAGTGACGCGCCATGACCATTGAACTTGCCGCTTTCTGCAACACCGACGATGCCTACCTAGTCTGGAAGGTCGATGAAATTGCCGACTGCCTGGGCTTCGCCATCGAACGGGTCTGGATCCAGACCGGCATCGTAGGCCGTGAAGTGGACAAGCCGGAATACTTGCTCAACCGGGTCGGTTTTGCTGCAGACGTTGACGGCGGAGCCGGGCAGCGGCAGCCTTCGAATATCTGGCCCTTCCAGCGCTACGACTGGACCGACCACGAGGTGTCGCTAGGTGACGTGGCCCGATACCGCATTGTGCCGATGACCGGCACGCGACTGGCGTTGAGCGCTCGCGAGGACCTTGCCAGCCCCTGGCAGCAAATCGCCGCGACGCAACCGCACGACGGTGAGTTGTGCGCCTTCTTCAACCGGCCGATGGCCGCTTCTCAATGGATGGCACGTCTAGCGGCTGAGCAGGGCATCACCACCTCAACAGCACTCGTCAACTTGGTCGCGAATGTCGAAAGCGAATTTCTTCGCGATTTCTGTGGAGGAACCCTGATTGTTGCATTGCGCGAACTCTTTGATGTCGCCGATGAAAATCCAACGATCCACTTGTATGCGGCCCTTTTCGAGCTGGAAGAGGAAGAAGTTACGGAACGGTTCTGCCGGCTGGGAGAACGTGCTCACGTGGTCTTGTCCAACGGCAGTCCCAAAGTAACCGAACCCGACCCGAACGAGAAAGCTAGGCACGCCCTGAAAGCGGCTGGTTGCGCGGTGGTCGACCGCTTGACGGCCAAAACTGCAGGGGGTGGAAACCTCGGCCATAATAAGTTCATCATCGTGGTCGAAGACGAGGAACCTGTGCAGGTCTGGACGGGCTCCACCAATCTCACGCCCACGGGTTTGTTCTCACAGATCAACAACGCGGTGCTCATCAAGAGTAAGCCCCTTGCCGATCAATTCATGGCGCAGTGGACCAGATTGGCAGAAGCCGGTAGCGAAGTCCCTTCAACACTCAAAAAAACCAATGCTGCGCCGGGCACCGATGTGGCCGCGCCAGCCGCTATGCAGGCTTGGTTCACGCCCACGGTAAAACAGACAGACCTGCGCCATATTCAGGATCTGGTTGAGCAATCAGACAAGGGCATCCTGTTCCTGTCGTTCATGCCTGGCACCACCGGGCCGGTACTCGACATCCTGGAAGAACGCGCACAGGGAAGCTTCGTCCGTGGGGTCGTCAACCAGTGGGTGGGTGGCGAAAGTGGGAAACTAGTGGCCGCACTTACCGGCGGCAGCAATGATGACCCGATGGATCTTGATGCGTTCACGCCTCAAGGTATCAAGAATCAGTTCGCCTTCTGGGCCAAGGAATTCTCGAAGGGCGGGAAGATCTCGGTGCTGATCCACAGCAAGGTCATGTGCATCGACCCTTTCGGAGACCATCCAATCGTCATCACCGGGTCGCACAACTTTTCATCAGCCGCTTCTGAGGGCAACGACGAAAACTTCCTCGTCATCCAGAATGACAAGACGCTGGCGCAGGCCTATGCGACTCACATCATCTCTGTCTACAACCACTACCGGTGGCGGCAATATGTGGCTTTGAGCGAAGCAAAGGGGCACATGCCCTGGCAAAAACTTGATCACAAGCCAGTTTGGCAGGCATCACGTATCAGCTCGAATAAACAGAAGGCGAACTGGAAATTCTGGCTGGGGAATTAGGTAGGGAGGATTCAGGAGCGAAACGCAACCCTGGATTTCAATGAACAAGAATGAGATGCGACAGGTTGTTGATCAGCAACTCGCGGTACAACGCCTCCGATGATCGCCCCCCAGCCCTTTCTGGGACGGTCGTTGATCTAATCGGCTATCGCATCGAGTTGCTCCTGGCTGTAGATGCTCAGGTCGGTCCCCTTGGGCAGGTACTGGCGCACCAGGCCATTCATGTTCTCGTTGGAACCCCTTTTCCAGGGGCTATGCGGGTCGCAGAAGTACACCGCTATGCCGGTTTGCTCGCTGAGCTTCTTGTGCATGCTCATTTCCCTGCCCTGGTCGTACGTCATGCTCAGGCGCATCGGCTGGGCAATGCCCAGCAGCTTGTCCGTGAAGCCCTGCAAGACGTTGGCAGCACTGTCCGACTTGAACTCAGGGAACTTGACCAGTTTGACCAATCGGCTGGTGCGCTCCACCAACGTCCCTACTGCACTGGCATTGCATTCGCCTTTGATCAAGTCGCCTTCCCAGTGCCTGGGGAACTGGCAGTCTTCTATCTCTGGAGGACGCACATGGATGCAGTTGTAGATGGTTTCGTGTCGAACTCGTGGGGGATGCGGTACTCATGGCCTTGGGGATGCAAGAGTGCCAGTGTCAGGGCAATTTGCTCGGGCGACCAGTGAAGCCGCAGCAAATGACCCACCAGGCCCCACAGGATGGAGTCAGCGTGCAGCTTGACTGCGGGCCTGCCAGAGCGCCTGCGCTGCAGGCAAAGGCACTGCGCCTTGACGCTGCCATAGCCAGATAGGTGAGCATTGCGCACCAACTCCCGGCTTATCGTTGCCGGAGAGCGCCGTAGTTGCCTTACGATGGCCCGCACGCTGTAGTTCTGCTGCTTCAGGCTGGCAATGGCGACTCGGTCTTCGGGCTGCAGTTGGCTGTAGTGGCTGGAGCGGGAGGGGTTGTGCATCTGCAGACCTTATAGGTTGGCAGGTGTTGCACTTAAGATTTTAATCCGCCGGGAATAAAAATGAAATTTTTTAGCCCCATTAAATTGGTTTCAGAATTAATACTAAGGAGATAGTATTTCACGGCGGCACTGAGCGGCCGAAAGTGGTTTTACCAAAAGGCCGGCTGCATCATCGCGTGCACTTCGAAAATGACGCCATAGTTGATTAAATTTTTCTCTGCGCAATGCATCGTTCCATCCATTGATAGCACCAGGCCATTTATCGCGCCAGCGCTCAGCAAAGCGCCTGAAAAGATCGGTGTTTATTGAACATACCAATGCAGTGCACATCAAGGATGCCTCTTGAAATCTTTCAAAATTAATATCAACCTTCATCGAAGATTTATTTTTTAAAATTTGTAATTTGAGTGCATTTTTTCCAGAAACCAATCCACCCGAATGAACTATCGCATGCCGCAACTCACATAAAACATCGAAATTTTGCAACAGTGGGTATGGATCAGATTTTTCATCAATCTTTATATCAAAATATCTATTAATGGTATCAATTATATTATCAGCACTCGCAAATGAAAAATGTTCAAAGGCGCCACGTTCCAAGCTACCAATTCGATGCCAAATTGCAGACCCGAGTTTCATATCGCGAGCAGAAGCTTTCACCTGTGACAACGGGCATATCAACAGCAACCCTGAAAACATACTTCTAAAATAATTCTCCGTATGAGAAGCTAATGCAGCAACAAGGAAAATCGAAAGTTCTGGACAGTTAGCAAAAAAATCCGGTGATCCTCGTTGATTAAGTCGCTCAGTTTCTTTGAAAAATATATCTATAGGAGATAATTCTTCATATTGAAGAATTGATACGTATCTAAAATATTCAGGCGTCGCGACTGATGCACCTGGCCGACAGACACTTTTATGCCAATCGGTGACAGCTTTAGGATGTGGCTTCATTACTCAACAAACTCCTCTGCGTAACGAGAAATTCTTGTAGCCCAAAAAGGCCCAATCATTCTCACTCTGAGTAGTTCACTATGATTTTTATCAAGAAGGACATCCTTCACCGTTTTAATACTACTTTGAGATTTAATCGTTGTAACGCGATTTTGCGTAAGGGGAAGAACCGCAATATCTTGATTTACGGCCGTTTCAAAGGTAGAGCTTACGGAAAGTTCAGCACCACAATTTAGACAAAATTTCGCACTTGGCGTTATCCGTTCCGTTTGACAACGCGCACAAGGGGGCAACATTAAGGGAAGAGCGCCAGAAATATCCTGAGTGCCAAGCAGTTTCGTCGGGGTTATACGAGCGAATGCATGTGGATCCCTGTGCGAAAGGGACTCAACGACCTCATTCAAACCTGCTGATCGCTTGCCAACAATTGCGTTCGCGTCAATAAGCAACGCATAGTGAATATCAATCACCCAAAATGTACCAATTTGACCGCGTTTTGCATCTCCACGGGGACGCACCAACCCCCCATATTGAAGAAAAGCCACTAAAGTTCTTAGTTCCGCTGGAATTGGATGTTGAAGTGCAATAGTGCTTGTATGCGACCTAGTCGTTAAAGCATTAAACTCTTTTATTACCCCAGTACCCCTAATCAGCAGCAACTCTCCTGCATCAATAAATCGAGAGTAAATTGGCAATTTCTTCTTCAACGATTTAAATATCTGAAGACTTAGCACGCCGCAAGTAGCTACCGCTCTTTGAATTGCCGTTCTAGATATAGCTGATCTTCTATCTTTCGAAGACGATCCCTCCAAAACATCTCGAACCATATTGAGAAGATTCCGAGGCACACCAAATGCCGCAAGTGCCAAGGCCCTAAAAGCATCGGCATCAGATTCAAATCTTTCAAATGAAGCAGCAGGGAGACGACGGCGCAACAAAGAATCCATGAATGTAAAATAATTCCCATCCGATGGATCAAGCCAAACATCAATTTCTTCAGCGTCGTGCCCTAGGTGGAATGACGCGGAAAAATCGGTCACGCCGGGATAGATCGCAGCTTTCGGGGAAATCCAAGACGATTTAATATCACGAAAAAAATCAAAAAAATCTCGCTGCTGCTCCGATGAAAATGCATGAGCAGCATCGTCAAACAATAGTACCGCTCTACGTCGACCTGTCCCGTTAAGAACCGACTTAACAATGCCACTCAGATCAGCCACAGTGAGTGCCTGTGGAATTAACTCAGAGGCCGACTCAATAGATCCTGCTTGCAATGCATCAATGCAGCGCAAAATTGCGTCTTTACCTCCTGGCGACACACTGGCCCATGGGAAACTTGCCCCCAGATTTTCAGCAGATTCAGCTATGCCAATGAGCGTCCGCAGTAGCAGCCATTGTCGAAACCAAAAAGTTGCATTTGCTGAACCCCGATATAACGGCTCAAGCCGGAGGGATGTCTTGAAGTTAACATAGGCTGGCATAACATCTGATGTCCCCTTCATCATCTGATTACGCGCGCGTAACATTAGAGTCGTTTTTCCAGTCCCGCGCGGACCGGTCAGTACTTTAGCGCCGCTAGCCTTCAGTTTACGAAGAATTTCATCTTCGCGAGGATGATGTACAAGCCATTGGGAAAACTGATCATCATCAAGATACTCAGCTTGTTCAACGAAAGCACTTTCGTTCGGGTTGGGGCCGGTTGACATAGTCTAAGCGCTCAGCGCGACCTCTTTTGCTTTATAGGTTGTTAAACTTTTAAGTGTACTTGTAGTCGGTGCTAAAGCTACTGCCAGCGCCCCAATTTTGAAAAGTCTTGGAATTACTCCCACTCAATCGTCGCAGGCGGCTTGCTGCTCACGTCGTACGTCACGCGGTTGATCCCCCGCACCTCGTTGATGATGCGCCCCGACACCTTCTTGAGCAGGGCGTAGGGCAGCTCAGCCCAGTCGGCGGTCATGAAGTCGCTGGTCTGCACGGCGCGCAGGGCCACGACGTAGTCGTACGTGCGGCCATCGCCCATCACGCCCACGCTCTTGACCGGCAGGAAGACGGTGAAGGCCTGGCTGGTGAGGTCGTACCAGTTCTTGCCGGTGGCTTCGTCCACGTGGTTGCGCAGCTCTTCGATAAAGATGGCGTCGGCGCGGCGCAGCAGGTCGGCGTACTCTTTCTTCACCTCACCCAGAATGCGCACGCCCAGGCCGGGGCCGGGGAAGGGGTGGCGGTAGACCATTTCGGGCGGCAGGCCCAGGGCCACGCCGAGTTCCCGCACTTCGTCCTTGAACAGGTCGCGCAGGGGCTCCAGGAGTTTGAGGCCCAACTGCTCGGGCAGGCCGCCCACGTTGTGGTGGCTCTTGATGGTGACGGCCTTCTTGCTCTTGGCGCCGCCGGATTCGATGACGTCGGGGTAGATGGTGCCCTGGGCCAGGAAGGTGGCGCCTTTGACGGCCGGTCGGCCGTCAACTCCTGCCTTGCCGCCTTCGCCGGCAGCCTTCAGTTTGGCGGCCTCGGCCTTGAACACGTCGACGAACAGGCCGCCGATGATCTTGCGCTTGGCTTCGGGCTCGCTCACGCCGGCCAGCTTGCCCAGGAACATGTCGCTGGCGTCCACGCGGATGACCTTGGCCTGCAGCTTGCCGACGAACATGTCCATGACCATGTCACCTTCGTTCAGGCGCAGCAGGCCGTGGTCGACGAAGACGCAGGTGAGCTGGTCGCCGATGGCGCGGTGGATCAGCGCGGCGGCCACGGACGAATCGACGCCGCCCGACAGGCCGAGGATCACTTCTTCGTTGCCCACCTGCTGGCGGATGAGTTCCACGGCTTCGGCGATGTGGTCGCGCATGACCCAATCGGGGCTGGTGCCGCAGATGCCGAGCACGAAGCGGTCGAGCAGCGCCCTGCCCTGCACGGTGTGCGTGACTTCGGGGTGGAACTGCAGGGCGTAGAAGCGGCGCTCTTCGTCGGCCATGCCGGCGATGGGGCAGCTGTCGGTGCTGGCCATGAGCTTGAAGCCTGGGGGCAGCTCGGTGACCTTGTCGCCATGGCTCATCCACACATTGAGCATGCCGTGGCCTTCGGGGGTGGTGAAGTCGGCAATGTCCTTGAGCAGTGCGGTGTGGCCGCGTGCGCGCACGGCGGCAAAGCCGAACTCGCGCTTGTGGCCGCCCTCGACCTTGCCGCCCAATTGGTGCGCCATGGTCTGCATGCCGTAGCAGATGCCGAGCACGGGCAGGCCGAGCTGGAACACGGCTTCGGGCGCCTTGTCGGTGGTGTCTTCGTACACGCTGGCGTGGCTGCCGGAGAGGATGATGCCCTTGAGCGAGCCGTCCTTGGCGTAGTCACGCACCCACTCGTCCGTCACGTCGCAGGGGTGCACTTCGCAGTACACGTTGGCTTCGCGCACGCGGCGGGCGATGAGCTGGGTGACTTGCGAGCCGAAATCGAGGATGAGGATTTTCTGGTGTTGCATGGCGGTGGGTGGCGTCGAGGGGATGAAAAAGAAAACGGGGCTGATCGAGGGGTGCGGTCAGAGGGTGGACAGGTCCAGCAGTTGCACACCACTGCGCTTTGCGGCGGCGGCCTGCGCGGCGTCGAACGTGGCCAGGGGCAGGCGCAGGGAGCGGGCCAGCCACAGGTAGGCGGCGTCGAAGGTGGGCAGGCCGGTGTCGAGCGCCACGTCGAGCACGGCCTTGTGCTGGGCGGGGGCCAGTTCGTGCAGCTCCACACGGTGGCGGATGGCTTCAAGCACGCCCCACAGGCCTTCAACCGATGCGGGCGGGATGCGGCCGCTGTGCACGCCGCTGCTGATGAGGTTGCTGCACTCCCACTGCCAGAGGTTGGGGGCCTGGGGCTCGACCTCGTCGCGGCGGATCAGGGTGTACAGGCGGCGCGTGTGCTCGCTGGCCGCATCGGGCAGCAGCCAGGCGGCGGTGACGGAGGCGTCGAGGACGAAGGCGGTCATGCTGCTGCGGCCCTGCCCTTGCGGCGTAAGGTGTCGGGGGCGGCGGTGGTGGTGGCGGCCTCGCCTGCGGGGCGGATGCTGGCGTGCAGCGCATCCATCTGGCCCAGCTCGCGGGCGATCTGCTCGTCGGTGATGACGGGGCGGCGGCGCACGGGCAGCAGGCGCACCACCTCTTTGCCGTGGCGGGTGATGCGCACTTCTTCGCCCTGCTCGACCAGCTCGATCAGGGCGGAGAACCTGCTCTTGGCTTCGTAGATACCGACGGACTGCATGGATGCGCGGACCCCCAAAAGAAAAAGTCTGGCCTGAATGGTTAATTCAGACCAGACTATATCATTCTGACCAGATATTTTCAATCAGGCCAGATTGCATCCACAACGGTCATTCAGCGCGGTAGTTCGGCGCTTCCTTGGTGATCTGCACGTCGTGCACGTGGCTTTCGCGGATACCGGCGGTGGTGATCTCGACGAACTCGGCCTTGTTGTTCATGTCGTCGATGGTGGCGCAACCGCAGTAGCCCATGGCGGCGCGCACGCCACCGGCCATCTGGAAGACGATGGAGACCATGGAGCCCTTGTAGGGCACGCGGCCTTCGATGCCTTCGGGCACGAGCTTGTCGGCGTTGGGGTTGCCGGTGGTGGACTCTTGAAAGTAGCGGTCGGCGCTGCCCTGCTGCATGGCGCCGATGCTGCCCATGCCGCGGTAGCTCTTGTAGCTGCGGCCCTGGAACAGGATGACTTCGCCGGGCGCCTCTTCTGTGCCTGCGAACATGCCGCCCATCATGATGGTGCTGGCGCCTGCGGCAAGGGCCTTGGCGATGTCGCCGCTGTAGCGCACGCCGCCGTCAGCGATCAGCGGCACGCCGGTGCCCTTGAGGGCGGTGGCCACGCTGTCGATGGCCATGATCTGGGGCACGCCCACACCGGCGACGATGCGCGTGGTGCAGATGGAGCCCGGGCCGATACCGACCTTGACCGCATCGGCACCGGCCTCGACCAGTGCCAGGGCGGCTGCGCCGGTGGCGATGTTGCCGCCGATCACATCGATCTGCGGGTAGTTCTGCTTGACCCAGCGCACGCGCTCGATCACGCCGCGGCTGTGGCCGTGGGCGGTGTCGACCACGATGGCGTCGACACCGGCACGCACCAGCGCTTCGACGCGCTCTTCGGTGCCCTCGCCCACACCCACTGCCGCGCCCACGCGCAGGCGGCCGGCGCTGTCGCGCGCGGCGTTGGGGAAGCTGGTCTGCTTGGTGATGTCCTTGACGGTGATCACGCCCTTGAGCTCGAAGTCGTCGTTGACGACCAGGATGCGCTCGAGCTTGTACTTGTTGAGCAGCGCCTTGGCTTCGGCAGGCGTGGTGCCTTCCTTTTCGTTGACGGTGACCAGCTTTTCGCGCGGGGTCATGATCTGGTGGACCTTGACGTCGTAGCGCGTTTCAAAGCGCAGGTCGCGCCCGGTGACGATACCCACCACCTTGCCGCCGTCGCACACGGGGAAGCCGGAGATGCCCAGTTGCTCGGACAACTGCAGCACCTGCAGCACGGTGTGCTCGGGGGTGATGACCACGGGGTCGCGCAGCACGCCGGATTCGTAGCGCTTGACCTTGGCCACCTGGGCGGCCTGCTCTTGCGCCGTGAGGTTCTTGTGCACGATGCCGATGCCGCCCTCCTGGGCAATGGCAATGGCCAGGCGTGCTTCGGTCACGGTGTCCATGGCGGCGGACACGAGAGGCAGGTTCAGCTGGATGTTACGGGAGAGTTTCGTCGCGAGGGACGTGTCCTTGGGCAGGACCTGGGAGTACGCTGGCACCAGCAACACATCGTCGAAGGTGAGCGCTTTTCCAAGAAGGCGCATGAGAAGGCTCCAAAAGACGGATTGTACCCGCCTGCGCAACGCGCTGCAGGGCGCCACACCCGCCCGTGCGGCGTTGCAGCATGCCCCACCCCTCCCGCCCGCACTGGCGGCAGACTTGTTGCACGGCTAAACTTGGCTGCATGAAATTGCACAAGATTGTTTTACTGGCCGTCGCCTGCACTTGGGCCCTGGGTGCTGCCGCGCAATGGCAGTGGATCGACAAGGACGGCCGCAAGGTCTTCAGTGACCGCCCCCCACCACAGGACATTCCGGAAAAGAACATGCTCAAGCAGCCGGGCTTTGGCGGCCCGCGCGTGACCACGCCAGCCGCCGGTGCACCTGCCGCTGCAGCCGCACCGGCACCGGCCGGCGCAGCTACCGCAGCCTCTGGCGCCGCCGCAGCCCCTGCGGCACCGGCCAGTGCCGCCAGCGGAAAGGACAAGGAGTTGGAGAAGCGCAAGGCCGAAGCCGAAGCCGCCGAAGCCGCCAAGAAGAAGGCCGAGGACGACAAGGTCGCCAAGGCCAAGGCAGAAAACTGCACCAAAGCACGCGATGCCAAGGCCCTGATGGACTCGGGTACGCCCCTGCGGCAGACCACGGCCCAGGGTGAGCGCGTGTTCCTCGACGAGGCCCAGCGCGCGGCCGAGACCAAGCGCATCAACGCGGTGATCGCCTCCGACTGCAAGCGCTGAGCCCGCCAAAAGCCCATTCGTGGCAAAAAAACGGCGCCTTGGGCGCCGTTTTTGTTTCATTTAGTATCCTGATTTACCGCCCGGCCGCTGCCGGGCAAACAGGCCGGTGGCGCGTGCACCCTGGCGCGCAAAGCGCTCGCGGCGTGCCACCTTGGGGTCGACCTTGAGGCCCCGGTACAGCTCCACCCGGTCCTGGTCCTTGAGCACGGTGGTCTCGGGCTGCACACGGCCCCAGATGCCGCACACCATGCCCTCGCGCTGCGCGGCCATGGGCCCGGCGGCCTGCAGGGCGTCGGCCAGGGTGCTGCCGGGGGGCAACTGCACCGTGCATTCGCTTACCTGCCGGGGCGCCGGCGAGACCACCACGGTGATCTGCAGGGCTGCCGCAGCCGCCGGTGCGGCACCTGTGCCATCAGCCATACACCTGCTCCGCGCGCTTCACGAAGGCGTCGACCATGCTGCCCGCGATGCGGTCGAACACGGGGCCCACCAGGGCGGCCAGGGCGGCGTTGTCAAAGCCGTAGTTCAGGCCCAGCTCGACCTTGCAGGCGCGCTGGCTGCCGTCGCCCACCGGGTGAAAGTGCCAATCGCCGTCGAGTTGCGAGAACGGGCCCTTGACCAGGCGCATCTGCACGCGCCGGCCGGCCTCGTGCGTGTTGCGGGTGACAAAGGCCTTGTGGATGCCGCCAAAGGCAATGCCCACCTCGGCCGTCATGCCCTCTTCCGACTGCTCCAGCACCGTGGCACTGTCGCACCAGGGCAGGAACTCGGGGTATTTTTCGACCCCGGTGACCAGGGCGAACATTTCTTCGGGGCTGTACCAGATGAGGACGGACTTGTTGACGGTTTTCATGCAGGAGAAGGGCTTTGGCCACGATCGTCGCCACATGCGGTGGCATGGGCCAAAGAAGATCGAGGACACGCCCTAAAATGACAGGTGCGAGACACAAGCATTGTAGGGAGGCCTTTTATCTCCTCGTTTGCGCCTCAATTAATAACTCATGGCCAAGAAACCCGATCCAACCGCCCGCATTGCCGATAACAAGAAGGCGGCCTACAACTATTTCTTCGAAGAACGCCACGAGGCAGGCATGGTCCTGTACGGCTGGGAAGTGAAGGCGCTGCGCGAAGGCAAGGTGCAGCTGACCGACGGCTACGTGCTGATCCGCGATGGCGAGCTGTTCTTGCTGGGCTGCCAGATCAACCCGCTCAAGACCGCTTCGACCCACGTGAGCCCCGATGCCATACGCACCAAGAAGCTGCTGCTCAAGAAGGATGACATCAAGCACCTGATCATCAAGGTGGAGCAAAAGGGCTACACGCTGGTGCCGCTGAACCTGCACTGGAAGAACGGCTACGTGAAGTGCGAGGTCGCCCTGGCCAAGGGCAAGGCCGAGCACGACAAGCGCGACACCATCAAGGACCGCGAAGGCAAGCGCGAGGTGGAACGTGCGATGAAAAGTCGCAACCGCTGACGACTGGCGGGCAGGCTCAACTTTTTTTCATGCGCGGTGGAATAAACCACTGCGCCCAGGTGTTTGTGGAGGTGCAAGGCGGCATTTGCCGGTGCCTGCAACCCCCTTCTTCCACTTGGAGAAACCATGAAAAAGACCCTGTTGTCCATCGCCGCGTTCGTTGCCATTGCCGGCTGCTCCACCATGGCCGCCGATGGCCCCGTGAAAACCATGGACGGCGTGCTCGTGGGTGCCGGCGGCATGACGCTGTATACCTTCGACCGCGACACCGCCGGCAGCGGCAAGTCGGTGTGCAATGGCCCCTGCGCCACCAACTGGCCGCCGCTGATGGCCGACAAGGCACCCGGCAGCGACTACAGCGTGGTCACCCGTGACGACGGCAAGATGCAACTGGCCTACAAGGGCAAGCCGCTTTACTACTGGGCCAAGGATGCCAAGCCCGGTGACAAGACGGGCGACGGCGTGAACCAGGTGTGGCGCACGGCACGCCCCTGATCGATCCCCCCTCCCTTTGGCATGAACCGCACCCAGGCCGTAGAGCAGTTGCCCGCACTGCGCCGATATGCGCGCGTGCTGACGGGCGATGCCTGGGCGGCCGACGACCTGGTGCAGGACACGCTGGAGCGGGCCTGCAGCAAATGGCTGCTGTGGCGCACGGGCAGCGACCTGCGCGCCTGGCTGTTCACGCTGATGCACAACCTGTACCTCAACCAGCTGCGCACCCAGCCGCCGCAGCCCCATCTGGACCTGGATGACCTGCACGACAGCCTGCAGGGTAGCGCCGGCATGGGCGATGATGCGCTGGACCTGGAGCGCTGCCTGCAGCGCCTGCCGCCCGAGCAGCGCGCCGTGCTGCTGCTGGTGACGCTGGAGGACATGGACTATGGCGACACGGCGCGCATTCTGGGCATCCCCGTGGGCACGGTGATGTCGCGCCTGTCGCGTGCGCGCAGCCGCCTGCGCCTGCTGATGGAGCGTGCGCCTGCCGCCTCGGCCAGCCCCACCACAGCGCCCCTGGCAGCCACCGAGAATCACCCGGACCACGGTGCACCCGCCGGCCAGCCAACCACCTTGCGCCGCCTCAAATGATGAAGCCCGAGCGCCAGCCCGCCATGGACAAGCACCACCACCCTGCCCCACCCACCGACGACGAAGCCGCATGGCATGCGCTGGCGGATGGCCGCCTGTCGCCTGCGGATGAAACCGCCCTGCGCCACCGGCTTGAAGGCCAGGCCGGCGCCGAAGAGACCCTGACGCACTGGCAGCAGCAACGCCAGCAACTGCGCGCCCTGCACCAGGGCATGCTGGCCGAGCCCGTGCCCGAGGCCCTGGTGGCCGCCGCACTGCGCACGTCGGCCCGCAGGGAGCGGCAGGACCAATGGTGGCGCTGGGGCGGCATGGCGGCGTCGGTGCTGCTGGCATTTGCCCTGGGCTGGACCGGGCGCAGCCTGTGGCCCGCCACGGGCCGCACCGACAGCCAGGCCCTGGTGCTGGCCGCCACCGGGCAGCGCTTTGCCCAGCAGGCTGCCGTGGCGCATGCCGTGTACCAGCCCGAGGTGCGCCACCCCGTCGAGGTGCCTGCCGCGCAGCAGGAGCACCTGGTGCAGTGGCTCTCCAAGCGGCTGGGTCGCCCGCTCAAGCTGCCCGTGCTGGCCGATGAGGGCTACGAACTGGTGGGTGGCCGCCTGCTGCCCGGTGATGCGGGCGCACGCGCGCAGTTCATGTACCAGAACACCAAGGGCGAGCGCATCACCCTGTACCTGGGCGCCATCGCGCGGCCCGGCACCCCGGCAACCCCCGTTGCTGCCAAGCCCGGTGCGCCAGCACCGCCCAGCGCGGCAGAGACCGCCTTCCAGTTCACCAGCGATGGCCCCGTGCCCGGGTTCTACTGGGCCGATCAGGGCTTTGGCTATGCCCTGAGCGGCCAGTTGTCGCGCCAGGAGTTGCTTACCCTGGCAGCGGCGGTGCACCGGCAGCTGTAGCGACCCATCCGCAGATCGGCCGATCTGGCACGGCTTTGCCCTGGTTTATCCAAGACCAGCAGGCACGGATTCCCATCAGACTGTTGCGCTAGGAACACCGATGGATCGATTCGCCATGACGACAGCACACAGCACCCGTTCTTCGGCCTCCACGCTGGAGCGCGCCGCCAGCCCATCGGGCAGTGAGCAGGTGCGGGCAGCCGACACACAGGCGGCACGTGCGCCTGCGCATACCGGGCTGACCAACGAAAAACTCGAGTCGATGCTGCTGCGCATGCACGCGCAGGCGCCAAAGGCCGTCGCAGCAGGGGCCTGACGGGAACCCGCTGACGAGGTCAGCGGGCCGCGTTCTGGGTCACACCAAGGCTGCCAATGGATGCGAGTGCGCGGGCCAGGGGCTGGCGAAGAACGGTGCCACCATTGCGGGGGTGACGTCTTCGATGCGTGCGGGGTTCCACTTCGGCGCATGGTCCTTGTCCACGGCCAGGGCGCGGATGCCCTCCACCGTTTCGCTCTGGCCGGGGCGCAGGTAAAAGCAGTGGCGCACCATGTCGCGCTCCATGCGCAGGTCGTCGGCCAGGCCCATGCCGCGCGCACGGCGGATCTGTTCAAGCACCACGTGCAGCATCAGCGGCGAGCGCTTGCGCAGAGTGGCAACGGTGGCGCGTGCCCAGTCGGAATCGGCGGCTTCGAGGGCGCGCACGATCTCGCCCACAGTGGGCAGCGCGAAGTAGGCGTCCGCCTGCGCCAGTTCTACCGCAACCGCCTGGCTCTTCGGCAGCAGGCGCGCAACGACGAAGGCCTTGACAGCCTCTGCATCGGCAAACTGCTGCGTGCCCAGGGCCTCCCACACGGGGGCCTGCTGGTCCACCGGGATGCAGCCATCGGCCAGGTTGCAGGCCACGGCCGCATCGGCGCCGATGGTGTCACCGGTGAGCGCCAGCCATTCGCCCGCGCTGCCGGGGCAGCGCGCCAGGAAGTAGCCACCACCCACGTCGGGGAACAGGCCGATGGCCGTCTCGGGCATGGCCATCTTCGTGCGCTCGGTCACCACGCGCAGCGCGGCGCCCTGGCTGATGCCCATGCCCCCGCCCATGACGATGCCGTCCATGAAGGCGATGTAGGGCTTGGCGTAGTTGTGGATCAGGTGGTTGAGGGCGTATTCCTCGGTGAAGAAGTCCTCGAGCTGCGGGTTGCCCTGGCTGCCGGCCTGGTGCAAAAAGCGGATGTCGCCACCGGCGCAGAAGGCGCCGAAGGGGCCTTCCTTGTTGCTGCCGCGGATGGCCACAGCCAGCACTGCATCGTCGTGCTGCCACGCGAGCAGGATGGCCATGAGGTCGCGCACCATGCCCAGCGACAGCGCATTGAGCGCGCGCGGGCGGTTCAGCGTGATGAAGCCCACCTGGCCGCGCACTTCGCTCAGCACTTCGGCAGCGGCAGCAGCCGCCGTATTGGTTGCAGTCCTAGTCGTCTCCGTCATTGTTGTTCCTTGAAAGCCAGTAATTCGTTGAAAACCAGCGCGCCGATCACCAGCGCGCCACCCGTCAGCACGGCGGCGGCGGGCTCTTCGCCCGCACCCAGCCATGCCAGCAAAATACCAAAGATCACTTCGAGCAGGCTCAGCAGCGCCAGTTCGGGGGCCTTGAGCACCTGTCCGCAGCGCACTGCCAGCACGCAGGGGATGGCCAATTGCACCACGCCCAGCAGGGCCAGCAGCCCAAGGTCATGCGCCGAGGCCTGGAACGGCAGCGCCAGGGGCAGCGTGGTCAGCACCGATATGACCGCCCCCACCAGCACGGCGGGCGCCAGGTCCACCGCATGGCCGTGGCGCTGCGCGTGCTGCACCACCGTCCAGTTGATGGCAGCGGCGACGGGCACGCACAAGGCCACCAGCGTGCCCACCACGGGCAGCCCGGCCATTTGCGAGCCGTACATCCAGGCGATGCCCAAGCCTGCCACACCGATGGCAGCCCAGGTGCGCGGGGCGATGCGGTGGCCGATGAACAAGCGCGCGAACAGCGCGGTGAGCAGGGGCCCTGCCGCCATGGTGACCAGTACATTGGCCACCGGCATGAGCAAAATGGCCACCATGAAGGCGGTGAACATCACGCTCCAGCACAGGCCCGAGATCCACAGCGCCCGCCCGCTTTGGCGCATGGAGGCGAACACAGCACGCCCCTGCAGCGCAGGCAGTATGACCAGCAGCGCAGCCAGCGTGAACAGGCTGCGCCAGAAGGTCACCTCGAAGCTGCGCGCCTGCTCCAGGTGGCGCGTGACCACACCGGCGATGGACCACATCAGGGTCACGGCCACCATCAGGGCCACGGCCTTTGAGTGGGTGAGCTTCATCGGGGCACCGCCATCGTCTGCATCTCTCGTCCATAACCAGCCCCATGCAACCCGCCCGCCCCGGAGGACTGGGCGCAGCGACGGCGCCGAAAGAGTTCTTTTAACCGCTCTTGACGACAAAAGGGCCACAGCATGGTGACTGTGGCCCTTTGGCAAGCCTTTCAGCCTGGTGTCGTCATTCCCCTCTCCAGCAAGGAGAGGGAACGCCGCGCGATCAGCGGCCCGCGCGCTTGCGGTCGCTTTCCTTCAGGTGGCGCTTGCGGATGCGGATGGACTTGGGCGTGATTTCGACCAGCTCGTCGTCCTCGATGAATTCCACGGCGTATTCGAGCGTGGCATCGATGGGCGGCGTGATCTTGATCGCGTCTTCCTTGCCCGAGACACGGAAGTTGGTCAGCTGCTTGGTACGCGTGGCGTTCACCACCAGGTCGTTGTCGCGGCTGTGGATGCCGACGATCATGCCTTCGTACACGGGGTCGTTCGCCTTGACGAACATGCGGCCGCGGTCATCGAGCTTGCCCAGGGCGTAGGTGAAGATTTCACCGTCGTCCATGGAGATCAGCACGCCGTTCTTGCGGCCGCCGATGTCGCCCTTGTGCGGCTCGTAGCTGTCGAAGATGTTGCTGATGAGGCCCGAGCCACGCGTCAGGTTCAGGAATTCGTTGGTGAAGCCGATCAGGCCCCGCGCAGGAATGCGGTACTCCAGGCGCACGCGGCCACGGCCGTCCGGCTCCATGTTCACCAGCTCGCCCTTGCGCTCGCCCAGCGCCTGCATCACGCCGCCCTGGTGGCCTTCTTCGATGTCGGCCGTCACCAGTTCGATAGGCTCGTGCTTTTCGCCGTTCACGTCGCGGAACACGACGCGGGGCTTGGACACGGCCATTTCGTAGCCTTCGCGGCGCATGTTTTCGAGCAGGATGGTCAGGTGCAATTCACCACGGCCCATCACTTCGAAGATGCCTTCTTCGTCGGTTTCCTTCACGCGCAGGGCCACGTTGTGCTGCAGTTCCTTTTGCAGGCGGTCCCAGATCTGGCGGCTGGTCACGAACTTGCCTTCGCGGCCGGCCAGTGGCGAGGTGTTCACGCAGAAGTTCATGGTCAGCGTGGGCTCGTCCACCTTGAGCATGGGCAGCGGAGCGGGGTTGGCAGGGTCGGTGATGGTCACGCCGATGCCGATGTCTTCGATGCCGTTGATCAGCACGATGTCGCCGGGGCCGGCCGAAGGCGTCTGCATGCGATCGAGACCCTGGAAGGTCAGCACCTGGTTGACGCGGCCCTTGACGGCCTTGCCATCGGGGCCTTCCATGACGACCACGTCCATCATGGGCTTGATGGTGCCCTGGCTGATGCGGCCCACGCCGATGCGGCCCACGAAGGTGGAGAAGTCCAACGCCGAGATCTGCAGCTGCAGCGGAGCGGCCGGGTCACCCGTGTTCGGGGGAACGTGGCTCAGGATGGTGTTGAACAGGGCCGACATGTCGGGGCCCCACTGCTCGCCAGGAGCGCCTTCCACCAGCGACGACCAGCCGTTGATGCCCGAGGCATACACCACGGGGAAGTCGAGTTGCTCATCGGTGGCACCGAGCTTGTCGAACAGATCGAACGCGGCGTTCACGACCTTGTCGGGGTTGGCACCGGGCTTGTCCACCTTGTTCACCACCAAGATGGGGCGCAGGCCCAGGGCCAGGGCCTTCTTGGTCACGAAACGCGTCTGGGGCATGGGGCCCTCTTGCGCGTCGATCAGCAGCACCACGCTGTCGACCATGGACAGGGCACGCTCCACTTCACCGCCGAAGTCCGCGTGACCAGGGGTATCCACGATGTTGATGTGGGTGCCTTCCCAGCTCACGGCGCAGTTCTTGGCCAGAATCGTGATGCCACGCTCTTTTTCAATCGCGTTGTTGTCCATCACGGTGTCGACGACCTTTTCATGGTCGGCGAAGGTGCCGGACTGGCGCAGCAATTGGTCCACCATGGTGGTCTTGCCATGGTCAACGTGGGCGATGATGGCGATGTTGCGGATCTGTTTAGTCATAGTTTTTCCAATGTGCCGCTGGCTTGCAGGTGCGGCGTACCTTCCAAAATTTGTTGAATTTCCAGCGGACTCAGGAGCCTGTCGGGCACCAGCTCCCCGCCCACGATGTGGCCCACCCCCAGCAGCGCCGGGGGATTGTCGCCAAACACCGCCACGGCCCCGGCATCGGGCCAGGTGCCTCGGCGGCGTACGCCCGACAGGAAGCGAGCAGCATTCTCGCTGTCCAGCGTGACACGCACGTGTTGCGCCAGCAGGGATTCGGGCGGCTCCAGCTGCGCCAGGCGCACCCCCTCCTCCATGGCTTCGAGCTGCGCCAGCGTGACACAGCGCTCCACCCCGATACCCCCGGTATCGATGCGGCGCAAAAAGGTAAGGTGGGCACCGAAACCCAGCGCCGCGCCCACGTCCTCACCCAGCGTGCGGATGTAGGTGCCTTTGCTGCACTGCACCACCATTTTAACGGCGATGGCATCCGGATTGTCCGCCAGCAGCGTGAGGGAAAGCGAATGGATCACCACGTCGCGTGCGGGCCGGTCCACCTCGATGCCGGCGCGCGCGTATTCATAAAGGGCCTTGCCGTCCTTCTTGAGGGCGCTGTACATCGGCGGCACCTGCTGAAGGGGGCCGGTGAACTGCAGCTGCACGGCGGCCAGGCGCTCGGGCGTGAGCTCGGCCAGCACCACGGGGCGGCGTTCGATCACGTCGCCCTCGGCATCGCCGGTGGTGGTGGTCACGCCCAGCAGGGCCACGGCCTCATAGGTCTTGGGGGCATCGAGCTGCAACTGGCTGAACTTGGTGGCCGCGCCAAAGCACAGCGGCAGCACGCCGCTGGCCAGCGGATCAAGCGTGCCGGTATGGCCCGCTTTTTCGGCGCGCAGCAGCCATTTGGCCTTTTGCAAGGCGTCGTTGCTCGACAGGCCGAGCGGTTTGTCCAGCAGCAACACCCCATGCACAGGGCGCCGCTGCACCCTGGTGCGAGGCGAGTGCATGGACTACTCCTCTTGGGCGCGCGAAGAGACGGCCTTGGCGATCAAGGCGTTCATGTCGGCCGCACGCTCGGAGGTGCGGTCGTACACGAAGTGCAGCGTGGGCACCGTGTGGATGTGCAGGCGCTTGAACAGGCCGTTGCGCAGGAACCCAGCCGCCTGGTTGAGCGCCGCCTGTGTTTCCACAGGGTCGCCCACCAGCAGGCTGAAGAACACCTTGGCGTGCGCGTAGTCGGGAGTCACCTCCACACCCTGCAGCGTCACCATGCCCACGCGCGGGTCTTTCAACTCGCGCGCGATCAGCTCCGTCAGATCGCGCTGGATCTGATCGGCGACCTTGAAGGCGCGGTTCGGGGTGGAGGACTTCTTCTTCGCAGCCATCGGTTACAGCGTCCGCGCGATTTCCTTGATATCAAAGAATTCGAGTTGATCGCCTTCCTTGATGTCGTTGTAGTTCTTGAGCTTGATACCGCACTCGAAGCCTTCCTTGACTTCCTTGACGTCGTCCTTGAGGCGCTTGACCGAGTCGACTTCGCCCGTGTAGACCACCACGTTGTCGCGCAGCAGGCGGAACCGTGCGTTGCGATGGACCATGCCCGAGGTGATGTACGAACCGGCAATCGTACCGATCTTGGTCGCCACGAACACCGTGCGGATCTCGGCCGTACCGATGATCTCTTCGCGCTGCTCGGGAGCCAGCATGCCCGACATGGCCACGCGCAACTCGTCCACAGCGTCATAGATGATGCTGTAGTAGTGCAGATCGACGCCATTGCTCTCGGCCAGCTTGCGTGCACCGGCATCGGCACGCACGTTGAAACCGATCACGATGGCCTTGGAGGCGATCGCCAGGTTGATGTCCGACTCGCTGATGGCGCCCACTGCGGCGTACACCAGCTGCACCTTGACCTCGTCGGTCGAGAGCTTGAGCAGCGACTGCGACAGCGCTTCCTGCGAACCCTGCACGTCGGACTTGACGATGATGGGCAGCATCTTCACTTCGCCTGCCGTCATGTCGGCAAACATGTTCTCGAGCTTCGCAGCCTGCTGCTTGGCCAGCTTGGTGTTGCGGAACTTGCCGGCACGGTAGGTGGCGATTTCGCGGGCACGGCGTTCATCCGTGAGCACCATGAATTCGTCGCCGGCCTGGGGCACTTCGGTCAGACCCTGGATTTCCACCGGGATCGATGGGCCTGCGGTCTTGGCGGTCTTGCCGTTTTCGTCCAGCATGGCGCGCACGCGGCCATAGGTCTGGCCTGCAAGCACCACATCGCCGACCTTGAGCGTACCGGACTGCACCAGCACCGTGGCCACAGGGCCGCGGCCCTTGTCCAGTTGGGCTTCGATCACCAGGCCCTTGGCCAGCGAGTCGACCGGTGCCTTCAGTTCCAGCACTTCGGCCTGCAGCAGCACCTGTTCGAGCAGGTCGTCGATGCCCTGGCCGGTCTTGGCCGACACCGAGACGAATGGCGACTCGCCACCGTACTCTTCAGGCACGACGGACTCGACCACCAGCTCCTGCTTGACGCGGTCGGCGTTGGCATCGGGCTTGTCGATCTTGTTGACCGCCACCACGATGGGAACACCTGCCGCCTTGGCGTGCTTGATGGCTTCCTTGGTCTGGGGCATGACACCGTCGTCCGCTGCCACCACCAGGATCACGATGTCGGTGGCCTGTGCACCACGGGCACGCATGGCGGTGAACGCCTCGTGGCCAGGGGTGTCCAGGAACGAGATCATGCCGCGCGGCGTTTCCACGTGGTAGGCACCGATGTGCTGCGTGATGCCGCCGGCTTCGCCCGAGGCGACCTTGGCACGGCGGATGTAATCGAGCAGCGAGGTCTTGCCATGGTCCACGTGGCCCATGACGGTGACCACAGGTGCGCGTGGCAGCAGTTCGACGTCCTTTTGCAAGGTGTCGTCGTCGGTGAAGGCTTCCGGATCGTCCAGCGCCGCCACCACGGCCTTGTGGCCCATTTCTTCCACCATGATCATGGCGGTGTCCTGGTCCAGCGGCTGGTTGATGGTGACCATCTGGCCCATCTTCATCAGGGCCTTGATGACTTCGTTGGCCTTGATCGACATCTTGTGCGCCAGCTCGGCCACCGTGATGGTTTCGGGCACGTGCACTTCGATGATGCGCGCCTCCACCGGAGCGGATTGCTGGTGGTGGTCGTCACGGTGGTCGCGGTCATTGCCACGGCGGCCACGCGGGCCTCCGCGCCAGTTGTTGCGCCCCACGCCCCCGCTGCTGTCGCCGCGGGTCTTGATTTCCTTCTTCTTGGCCGTGTCGCCCGCCCAGCTGGAGGACAGCTTGGCCGACTTCACTTCCTTGCCGGCGGCCGCGCCAGGCGCTGCCGCCGTGGCAGGTGCGCCAGGGCGTGCCGGACCGGTGCCCGTGCCCACTGCGGGCTTGTGCAGCGTGCCCTTCTTGGCATCGCCAGCCAGCGCGGGCTTGGCCACGGGCTTGGGTTCTTCGGGCTTCTTGGCCACCATGACCGCCTTCTTGGGCGTGGCCATCATGGATCGGATGGCGGCTGCCTCTGCTTCGGCCTTGCGGCGGCGTGCGTCGAGGTCGGCGGCGCGGGCCACTTCCTCGTCGGAGCGGGCCTTGGACTCGGCTGCAGCCTTTTCACGGGCTTCGGTCTGGGCAGCGTTGCGTGCGGCGGCCTCGGCGGCCTGCTCACGCGTGGCTTCCTGCTTGACGGCAGAGGCCTGGGCCTTCTTCTCGGCTTCCTGGGCAGCGTAGGCGGCAGCGCGCTCTTCGGCTTCGCGCTCGCGCTGTTCGCGGGCTTCGCGCTCGGCACGCTTTTCGGCGAGTTCGGTTTCCTGGCGGCGGATCAGCTCGGCCTGGCGGCGTGCTTCTTCCTCGCGGCGCGTCAGCTCGAGCTCTTCGCTCGAGATCGGTGCCTCTTCCACCACGGCGTCTTCGGACTCGGCAGAGCCCTCCACGCCATCATCGCGCTTGATGAAGGTGCGCTTCTTGCGCACTTCCACCTGGATCGTGCGCGCCTTGCCCGTGGCATCGGCCTGCTTGATCTCGCTGGTGGACTTCTTCGTCAGCGTGATCTTCTTGCGGTCGACCGCGGCGGTGCCGTGGCTGTTTTGCAGGTACACGAGCAGCTTTTGCTTGTCGGACTCGGTCAACGCGTCCGACGGGGCGGCCTTGCCCACGCCGGCAGCCTTGAGCTGGTCGAGCAGGGTTTCAGGCGATTTTTTGAGTTCGGTTGCAAACTCGGCGACAGTATTACTGGACATATGTGGTTCGTGCCTCCCTGACCCTTACTCTTGCTGCCCCGCGAACCAGTGTTCGCGCGCCTTCATGATCAAGGCTTTGGCATCGTCTGCAGACTGTCCGGTCAGGTCGGTCAGCTCATCAATGGCCAGATCGGCCAGGTCGTCACGTGTGTGCACACCGCCTTCGGCCAATTTTGCAATCAGCTCCGGGGTCAGGCCTTCGAGGTCGCGCAGGTCCTGGGAGACCTCTTCCACGCTTTCCTCACGGGCGATTTCCATGGTGAGCAGCGCATCCTTGGCACGGGCACGCAGCTCATTGACGGTGTCTTCGTCGAAACTTTCGATTTCCAGCATTTCCTGCAGCGGCACATAGGCCACTTCTTCCAGGCTGGCGAAACCTTCGGAGATCAGGATGTCGGCGATTTCCTCGTCCACATCGAGCTTTTCCATGAACAGCTTGCGGGCCGTGTCGGACTCGTTGGCCTGCTTTTGCGCCGACTCGGCGGCGTCCATGATGTTGATCTTCCAGCCGGTCAGGTCGGACGCCAGGCGCACGTTCTGACCACCGCGGCCGATGGCGATGGCGAGGTTTTCCTCGTCCACCACCACGTCCATGGCGTGCTTTTCTTCATCGACCACGATGGAGGAGACGTTGGCCGGGGCCAGCGCACCAATCACGAACTGGGCCGGGTCTTCGGACCACAGCACGATGTCCACGCGCTCGCCGGCGAGCTCGTTGGTCACCGCATTCACGCGGGTGCCGCGCACGCCGACGCAGGTGCCGATGGGGTCCACGCGCTTGTCGTGCGAGAGCACGGCGATCTTGGCGCGCGAACCGGAGTCACGGGCGCAGCTCTTGATCTCCAGCAGGCCCTGTTCGATCTCGGGCACTTCCTGGCGGAACAGCTCGATCATGAACTCGGGCGCCGAGCGCGACAGGATGATGGGCGCGCCGCGCAGCGTCAGGTCCACTTCCATGATCATGGCGCGCACACGGTCACCGCTGCGCAGGTTTTCCTTGGAGATCATCTCGCTGCGGCGCAGGCGGCCTTCCACCCGGCCGGACTCGACGATGATGTCGCCCTTGTCCATGCGCTTGACGGTGCCGGTGAAGATGCGCTCGCCGCGCGACATGAAGTCGTTGAGCAGCATTTCGCGCTCCGCGTCGCGGATCTTCTGCAGGATGACCTGCTTGGCTGCCATGGCGCCGATGCGGCCGATGGGCACGGATTCGACGCCTTCTTCGATGTACTCGCCGACTTCGATGTCGGCAATGCGATCTTTCGCATCCATCAGCAGTTCTTCGGCTTCCGGGTTCTGCAGGCCTGCATCGTCAGGCACCACCAGCCAGCGGCGGAAAGTCTCATAGTTGCCGCTGTCGCGATCGACGGACACGCGAATGTCCACCTCGCCCTGGTACAGCTTCTTGGTAGCCTGGGCCAGGGCCGACTCCACGGCGCCCAGGACCACGTCCAGCTCCACGTTCTTTTCGCGCGAAATGGCCTCAACCAACATCAACAATTCGCGATTCATGCGACGACTCTCCTAGTTCAATCACCCGATAAGCAAAGGCTGCACTCGGCGGCCATCTGCCCAATTCATTCAGCAGCCTGCTTGCAACTCAGGCGGGCTCGGCCCCTGGCTTGTTGCTGCGCCCCTTGAAATCGACAATGGGCGCCAGACGGACTTCCCGTGTTTCATCCAGGGTGAAGCCCAGCGCCTGCAACGGGGCGGGCACGCGCTTCTTGCTGATTCTTTGACCCGGCTTGACAGCGGGCTCTTCGCTCCAGACGATCTGCCAACCCCCTGCCTCGGCCCGCTCCAGCGTGCCGCGAAATTTCTTGCGCGTGGCATTCACCTGCCCCGCTCCTGCCGCGCCGATGGGCGCCCTCAATGTGATGTCGATGATCGAGCCTTCGAAACGCACGAAGTCCTGCTCGTGGCGCAAGGGTCGATCGATTCCGGGAGAAGACACTTCCAGGCGCTTGTATTCAACGCCATCGACCTCCAGCGCAAACTGCAGCTGGCGGGTGACCTTCTCGCAATCTTCGACCGTGACGTACTGCTCTACGGCCGGCGCGGGCGCATCGGCGGCAGGCTGTACCCAGGGCAAGTCGATGGTGATGCGCAGCAGACCACCAGCGGAGCGTTCGATCTCCACCAGGTCATACCCCAGGCCAATCACAATTTGTTCAACGACTTGCTGCAGTGCCACGTGTTCTATTCAATCCCGGAAAAACAAAAAACCCGATAACCCCCAGAGGCTTCGAGCTCCAAAAGCAAACGACCAAAAAAAACGGGCGGTTGGTACCCGCCCGCTTGGTCGTGAGAAACGTATTGTAGCCCGTAAAGCGTTGATTTGCCAAGACGCGGGGCCACGAGCACGCCGCAAACACCCTGCATGTGCGGCAGAACAACGCCCGGCGCGGGTTTGCGCGGAAAAACGCCTTTGCCAGCCCCTGTTGGCTACGGCAGCGAGAGCGGCTGCAGCAGCTCGGCAAGGTCGCTTTCGGTGAAAAGCGGCTGCTTTCGCCCCGCCGCACCCTGGTAAAGACTTTCGGCCAGCTGGGCCTTTTTCTCCTGCAGGGCCAGTATGCGCTCTTCGATGGTGCCGCGCGCCACCAGCTTGACCACCCACACGCTCTGCGTCTGCCCGATGCGGTGGGCACGGTCGGTGGCCTGGGCCTCCACGGCGGGGTTCCACCAGGGGTCGTAGTGGATCACGGTGTCGGCCTGCGGCAGGTTCAGCCCCACCCCACCGGCCTTCAGGCTGATGAGGAACAGCGGCACCTCGCCGCTGGTGAACCGGTCGATGATGGCGTCGCGCTTCTGACTCTGGCCCGTGAGCTTGACCCAGGGCAGGCCGTGTTTGGACAGCTCGGCCTCGATCAGCGCCAGCATGCTCGTGAACTGCGAGAACAGCAGGATGCGCCGGCCTTCGGCCAGCATCTCGGGCAGCATTTCCATCAGCTGCGCGAGCTTGGCCGAGGTGTGCACCTTGCGCGCCGCCTCCAGCGGCACGAGCTGCGGGTCGCAGCACACCTGGCGCAGCTTGAGCAGCGCGTCGAGGATGGTGATCTGCGAGCGCGCCAGGCCCTTGGCCTGCAGCGCCTCGCGCACGGTCTTTTCCATGCCCAGGCGGATGGTCTCGTACAGGTCTGCCTGGCCGCCCGAGAGGTCCACCGGCATCACGGTCTCGATCTTGGGCGGCAGCTCGTGCGCCACCACCGACTTGGCCCGGCGCAGCATGAAGGGGGTGATGCGCGCGCGCAGTTGCGCCAGCCGCTCGGTGCTGCCCTGGCGCTCGATGGGGTTGCGAAACAGGTCGCGAAAGCGCTGCTGGCTGCCCAGAAAGCCCGGCATGAGGAAGTGGAACAGGCTCCAGATCTCGCCCAGGTGGTTCTCCATGGGCGTGCCCGACAGGCACAGCCGGTGGTTGGCCTGCAACTGCGCCACCACCTGCGCGGCGTTGGTGGTGGCGTTCTTGATGTTCTGCGCTTCGTCGAGCACCACGATGTGCCAGCGCGCCTCCAGCCAGCGCTCGCGGTCGCGCTGCAGCAGCGAATAGGGGGCGATCACCAGGTCGTGCTCGGCCATGGATTCGGCCAGGGCGTGGCGCTCCTTGCCGTGCAGCACCACGCTGCGCAGGCCGGGGGTGAAGCGCGCGGCCTCGCGCTCCCAGTTGCCCATCAGGCTCACGGGCGCCACGATGAGTGCGGGCTGCACCAGGCGGCCGGCATCCTTCTCGACCTGGATGTGCGCCAGCGTCTGCAAGGTCTTGCCCAGGCCCATGTCGTCGGCCAGCACGCCCGCCAGGCCATTGGCACGCAGGAACTGCAGCCAGTTGAGCCCTTGCTGCTGGTACGGCCGCAGCTGCGCCTGCACCCCCGCAGGCACCGGCACCTCGGGCAGTTGGCCCTGCCCCTGCAGTTGCTGCACCAGGGCGTGCAGGCTGGCCGCCCCTTCCCACGCCACCCCATCGCCCAGCGAGGCGCTGGTGCGCAGCGCCTCCAGGCGCGACAGGCGCAGGCTCTCGCCCGAAAAATCATGTGCGCGGTCGCCCGCCAGGTCAAGCAGCGCCGCCAGCCAGGGCTTCAGGGTGTCGGTGGGCAGGCGCACGAAGCCATGGCCACTGGGGGCAGGAAGGTACAGAAACGGAGGCAGCGCCAGCCCCTTGGCGCCGCCACCGGGCTCGGCGGGGTCGGGCGCCGCGGATGCGGCCGCCGCGATCAGGTCGGGCAGCCAGGGCAGGATGTTGTGGCGCTGGCCATCGATCTCGATGCCCAGCGACAGCTCGAACCAGGGGGATGGATTGGGGTCGCCACCATCGCCGTGTGCGCCAGCGCCACCACCCGGCTCTGCGCCGTCCGCACCGTCATCCAGCCCGAACGCATCGTCCCCCCCATCGCCCTCAGCCCCCTCTGGGCCCAGGTGCACGTGGATGGTCTGCGCGTGCGTGATCCAGCCATCGAGCTCGGGCGCCACGGTGAGCGCAAAGCCGGCCTCGCGCAGCGCGGCGAAGCCTTCGTCGGCCCAGAGCATCCAGGCGCCCTGCGGCCGCTCGCCAGGGATGCCGAACAAACCCTCGTCCACGCCCAGCAGGCCCAGGTCCATGAGGCGCGAGACGGCGTCGATCTCGGCACGGCCATCGCGCTGCAGCAGCACCTTGTCGCCTTCACCGTCCAGGCCGTCCACCAGCACCGACAGGGGCTGCCCCACCCACCAGCCCACATGGCCCAGGTAGTCGAAGCGCAACTGCGCCGTGATGAGCCCCATGTAGGCCACCCCGGCTGCCGGCGTCGGCGCCAGGTGCAGGCGCGCCACGGGGGGCACGCCGTCAAGCCGGGTCAAGCCCTGCAGCACGGGCGGCAGCGGCACGGGGCCCAGGCGCCGGGCCACGTCGGCCTGGTATTTTTGCAGCGCAGCAGCACTCAGGGTGGGCGCGTGCAGCAGCACCTCCAGCTGCGCGGGCTCCATGCCCGGTGCATGCGCCAGGCCGCACAGGCCGGCAGCGGCATCGAGGTACATCGGCGGGTTGTTATGGCACAGCGTGGCGCCCGCCTGGGGCAGGCGCGCCTGCAACGCCCAGCCGCTGTCCTGCGCCTGTGCGCCGGCCGCACCGCCCGAGACGGCCTGCCAGGCCCACTCGATGGGCAGCAGCTCGCCCCACCGCAGGGGCGCCCCCACCGTGGAGCCGCCCGCATCGGCGAACAGGCGCCCGGTGCTGGCGGCCTGCTGCACGGCCAGCAGGCCGATCTGCCCCTCCACCACCGCGCAGGGCGCACCGCTGTAGGCGGAGTAATAGTTCTGGTGGCGCGGCAGCGCCCGCAGCAGTTGCAGCACCTGGCGGTCGGTGTCGCCGGCCCGGTCGAACACCGCCTGGCCCTTGCCCGGCTGGGTGCGCACCAGCTTGGGTTTGGCCCAGCCGCCGGTGACCTTGGGGTAGGACACCACGGCCTCCAGCTGCAGCAGCGGTGCCGCCCGCGGCGCCCCCACCACAGACAACAGGTAGACATATTGTTCAGGGCGGTCCGCCGCGCCGCCGGCACCTGCTGGCGCATCGCCATCGGCAAGGCCTGCGGCCTTGTCCAATGCCAGCAGCCAGTTCATGAGGCGCGCCTCCGACTCCATGCGGTGCACCTCGGCCATGCGCTGCTGCACGTCGCTGCGGGCCGGTGGCGGGCGGTTCAGCCCGGCAGCGGGCAAAGCCAGGCCCCTGGCCCGGTCCAATTCGCTCGGCCCCTGGCGCGCGGCCTGGTGCATGAGCGCCACGCCGTGCTTGCACTGCAGGCCCACGGGGCAACTGCACTGGCTGCGCCAGTAGTCCACCGCTCCATCGGGCATGAGCGCCATCGAGACGGACAGCTGGTAAGGCGCCAACTGGGTCCCCTGCACGTCGCCTTCGAGGCGCCAGTGGTCGCCCTGGGCGCTGACGGCCAGCCGCCGCACGGCACGCGCCTTGAACAGCGCCGTGCCCCGCGCCCACACACCATCGTCGCACAGCGCACGCAATGACTCAGGCTCGAACCAGAACTCCAGGGACATGGAAAAATTCAATACACAAACAGGAGGGCGACAAGGGCTATCGGAGGGGAGCGACAGCGGCTATCGGTTCATGGTACTGTACAAACTGCTATTCAAAAAATAGCAGATCAGAGCCCCCACCTGCCCCATGGAGGTGGCCGCTAGTGCAATGTTTCATGCTTGATGGCACAAATAAAAAGGGCGGATTTTTGGTCCTGGCAAGGCGCAAACCACAGCGATACCGGGCGTATCGCGAGGATTTGCAACGCGGCCAGGGCCGAAAAGACGACTTTTTATGTGCCAGATAGCGTGAAACACTGCACTAGACCCCTACCTCAGCCCCCGCGTGCCGCACGCACGCGCTCGAACACCTCTTGCGCATCACCGCCCGCCGCTGGCCCGCCCTGCACCGCCTGCAGGCTGGAGAGCAGCCGCGCCAGCACAGGCGCCTGGGGCAGCAGAGGCCCAAGAAAGCGCGCGCTCGCGCCATCGGCGATCAGCAGGGTGGGAAAGGTCTCCACATCCAGGTCGCCCGCCAGTTCGGACTCATCCTCGATGTCCACCCACTCGAAACGCACCTCCGGGTGGGCCAGGGCCAGGGTGTCAAAGATGGCACGGTAGTCGCGGCAGGTGCCGCACCAGTTGGCGCACAGGCACACGGCCCACCAGCCCCCGGGGGTGCTGGCGGTGGGCGTGGCGTTGGGCGAGGCGGCCGGGCTGTGCATCTGCGAAATCCTTCGGGGCTGTGGCGTGCCACTGTACAACGGCTTGTGCCCGGGCATCTGGACTGTTCTGCCCATACCCAATACCGGTGCCAGGGAACTGGCCACCTGGGCCAGAATGCGCACAGATCCACCCGCCTGCAACGCCCAACCCATGCTCAAATCGCTGACGCCCCTGTTGTACATCGCAATATCACCCGAGCGCCTGAGCGTGCGCAACCCGAAAACGGGCGCCACCTGGGACGAGGTGCCCGAGATTGCCCTGCAGGACCAGCCAAAGCCGCTCATCCTGGCCGTAGGCAACCGGGCCCGCGAGGCAGCAGCCCAGACCGGCGCGCGCATCGCGACCCCGCTGGCCCACCCGCGCTCCCTGGTGTCGGACTTCGTGCTCGCACAGCAGCTGCTGAAGCACAGCGTGCGCACCGTGCTGGACGAGGGATCGTTCTGGCGCTTCCTGCCATCGCCCCACATCGTGTTGCACCTGCCCGCGAACCCCGAAGGCCGCTACACCCACGCGGAGCTGCGGACGCTCAAGGAGCTGGCCCTGGGCTGCGGCGCCAACCGGGCCATGCTCTGGCAAGGCCCGCCGCTCACGGATGGCGAACTGCTCTCGGGCCAGTATCCGGCCACAGGCCATATCCTGGAATGAACACGCCGCGCGGTGGCTGGACGACAATGCCTGCATCCCGCCCACCCACGCACATCCCATGAGCCATCGCCCCGACACCCTTGCGCTGAGTATGCCGATCCCCAGCGGCGACCAACTCAAGGCCGCGCGCACGGCCGCCGGATTGAGCCAGGCGCAGGCGGCAGAGCTGCTGGGCTATCCGCTGCAGACCGGCAGCCGGGGCGGCCTGCAGTCACGCACTTGGCAGGCCCTGGAGAGCACGACCGACGAACGCAGCATGCAGGGCCCGGTGTTCGCCATGTTCCTGCTGCTGACCGGCCAGCACCCCGAGTTCCGACTGGAACGCAAGCCGCCAGCAGGCAGTGTGCAAGACACAGCGAGCGACGGCGAGGAAGCCATTTCCCCCGAGTAGAGGCGCCGCGCCGCCCAACCGTTCGATCAGTCCACCTTGATGTTGGCGGCCTTGATCACCTGGGCCCATTTCTCGACCTCGGCCTTCTGGAAGGCGGCAATCTGCCCCACGTTCAGATCGGCCGGCTCCATGCCGAAGCCTGCCAGGCGCTTTTGCATGTCCGGCTGCCCGAGGATCTTGCGGATCTCGTCGTGCAGGCGACCCACCACCGGCGCGGGCGTGCCGGCGGGCACGAAGATTGGCCTGCCAGGACTGGACCTGGAAGTCCTCGAGGCCCTTGATGCCCGACTCCGCCACCGTGGGCACGTCGGGCATGGAGGCCAGGCGCTTGGGCGCGGTGACAGCAATGGCGCGCAGCTTGCCGCTTTGCACATGCGGTGCAGCCACCACGGTGGTGTCGAACATCATGTCCACCTGGCCTCCTATCACGTCCTGGATCGCCGGGCCGCTGCCCTTGTAGGGGATGTGCGTGAACTTCACGCCCGACTTGAAGCCCAGCAGCTCCACTGCCAGGTGCTGCGAGCTGCCCGTGCCGGCCGAGGCGGAGGACAGGCCGCCCTCCTTGGTCTTTGCGGCGGCCAGCACGTCCTTGAGCGTCTTGTAGGGGCTGTTGGCGGCCACCACCAGCACCACGGGGTTGGTGCCGATCAGCGTGACCGGGCTGAACGACTTGATGGCGTCGTAACCCAGCTTGGGGTACAGGCTGGCATTGATCGCATGCGAACTCACAGTGCCGCCCAGCAAGGTGTAGCCGTCGGGTGCCGCGCGCGCCACCGCCTCCGAGCCCACGCTGCCCGCCGCGCCGGCCTTATTCTCGACCACCACGGTGGTGCCCAGCGCCGTGCCCAGTTGCTGGCCAATCATGCGGCCCAGCGTATCGGTGGTGCCGCCTGCGGCAAAGGGCACCACGTAACTGATGGTCTTGCCCGTGGGCCAGGTGCCCTGGGCAGCGGCGGGCAGCCCGATGAAGCAACTGACAGCGGCAAAGGCCGCCGCCGGGATGAAGGTTCTGCGTTGCATGGTGTTTGTCTCCTGATGGTGAAAAGCGGACGAAGAGCAGTGCTCAGGGGAAGTCGACGATCTCGACCCAGTTGGGGTTCTTGCCGGCGGGCACGCGGGTGGGCGCGCCCGGGATGCCCGTGGCCGCATCGATGGGGTGCAGCGAGAGGCTGTGCGACTCCTGCCCCGCCGCGATCAGGAAGCGGCCCGAGGAATCCACCGCAAAGCCGCGCGGCGATTTTTCGGTGGGCACCTGGCCCAGGGGCTGCAGCTGGCCCGTGGCGGCATCGACGCGGAAGCTGCTGATCGTGCTCGACGTGCGCTCGGACGCATACAGCGTGCGGCCGTCGGGCGACAGGTGCAGGTCGGCCGCCCAGGGCTTGCCGGCAAAGCCGGCGGGCAGCGCCGTGGTGCGCTGCACGGACCGCAGTGTGCCGCGCGCGGCGTCGTAGGCCATCACGTGCACGGCGGCATCGAGCTCGTTGAGCACATACATATGGCGTTGCGCACGGTCCCAGACGAAGTGGCGCGGGCCCGATTTCTCGGGCGCGATGGTGGTCAGCGCCGGCTCGTGGGCCGTGAGCCGCCCCGTCTCGGCATCGAAGCGCCAGGCCGAAAGGTTGTCGCCCCCCAGGCTGGTGGCGAACACATGGCGGTTGGCCGCATCGGCATGGATGGCGTGCGCGTTGGGCGCCGTGGGGATGAGCTGCTGCACGGCGCCCACGGCCCCGTCCTTGCCGATGCTGTTGACCGTGATCTTGTGGCCCGGGTACGAGGCGGCGAACAGCCAGCGGCCCGTGGCATCGGTGTCGATGTTGGCCATGCTGTCGGCAAGCGGCGCCTCGCCCAGCTTGCGCAACTTGCCGCTGGCGGGGTCGATGGCCAGGCTGACCACCCGGAACGGCTGGGAGCGCAGCGCCACATAGAGCACGCGCTTGTCCGGACTGACCGCCATGGGCATGGCCATGCCGGCCAGGGGCACCGTCTCCACAGGCTTGAGCGTGCCGGCACTGCGGTCGAGTTCCAGCACGGACAGATCCTGGCTGTCGGCATTGGACACATACACCCAGGTAGCGGCCGTTGCAGCGGACCATGCGCCCAGCCACAGGGCGCTGGCAGCCAGGGGCAGCACCAGGCCGCGCCAACGAATTACACGGGTCATCAGTATTTCCTTTCAACAGGGGGAGACCGCACAGGCGGCGGATACAGGCATGCGGGCGACACGACGCAGAAGGGTCCCCGCTTCCATGAAAAGGACTGCATGTCATATGTCGTCATACAACATTGCGGATTGTGGAGCCGCACAGCGCATCTGACCAAAGGGATTACCCGAACCCGATTGCATGCTCCCTTGGCTTGCAGTGCATGCAGCGAAGAAACTGCCGCCGACCAGCCATCCCCATAGGAGAATGCGGTGCCATCTACGCCCCTCCGACAACAGGCAACGGGCGATCGACTCCGCAGCCGCAGGGCATCCGGCACCCCAGGCGGCCACCTCATCGGCACTTTAATGCGCTCTTTTTTTGTAAGGGCAATTGTTTTTCTGCGCACTTGGTTGTACGATGACTAGCAACAACAGTGAAACCAGGAGACAACACATGACACTCACCCGCCGCGACGCCATCCTGGCGTGCACCGCCGCCCTTGCCGCCACCACCGCCACGGCCCAGACCGCCGCAGAATGGCAACCCACCAAGACCCTGAAGCTGATCGTGCCCTACCCTCCCGGCGGCAGCTCGGACATCATTGCCCGCTCCATCAGCCAGCCCCTGTCGGAAGCCCTCAAGCAGACCGTGATCGTGGAGAACAAGCCCGGTGCCAACGGCAACCTGGGCGCGGACTTCGTGGCCAAGGCCGATCCGGACGGCTACACCATGCTGCTGTGCGACGTCGGCGCCCTGGCCATCAGCCCCTCGGTCTACACCAAGCTGTCGTTCGACCCTTCCAAGGACC
Organism: Acidovorax sp. LjRoot118; assembly: GCF_964253575.1. Taxonomy (NCBI): domain Bacteria; kingdom Pseudomonadati; phylum Pseudomonadota; class Betaproteobacteria; order Burkholderiales; family Comamonadaceae; genus Acidovorax; species Acidovorax sp. LjRoot118. The sequence continues at coordinate 1,693,481 of NZ_CAXURB020000001.1, read as the reverse complement.
TGCGCGGCGTGACCATGCTGGCTTACTCGCCCCACCTGCTGGTGGTGCACCCCTCGGTCAAGGCCAACAACCTCAAGGAACTGATCGCACTGTCCAAGACAGCGGACCTGAACTTCGCCGTCACCGCCACCGGCAGCGCACCGCACCTGGCCGGTGTGGCGCTGGAGCGTGCCAGCGGCGCGCGCTGGCAGTACATCCCCTACAAGGGCGGGGTCACGGCCATCCAGGACACCGTGGCCGGCCAGACCCAGGTGCTGATGAACGGCATGCTGGCCACCCTGCCCCAGGTGCAGAACGGCAAGCTCAAGGTGCTGGGCGTGTCCAAGTCCACGCGCATGCCGTTGATCGGCGACGTGCCCACCATCGCCGAGCAAGGCGTGCCCGGCTACGAGTCCGGCACCTGGCAAGGCATTCTGCTGCCCCGCGGCACGCCAGAAGCCGTGGTGCAGCGGCTGAACAAGGCGTTGATCACCGCCATCCGCTCGCCCGACATCCGCTCGCGCCTGGCCGGCCAGGGCGCCGAGGTGGTGACCATGACCCCCACCGAACAGGACCAGTTCTTCGCCAAGGAGCGTGCGCGCTGGGCCTCCGTGGTGAAGGCCGCCAATATCAAGCTCGACTGAGCATCCGCCTCTTTTTTCACATCACCGCCCCGCACCACCATGAACCCGCAAGAACTCAAATCCATCATGGGCTCCGGCCTGCTCTCGTTCCCCGTCACGGACTTCGATGCCCAGGGCGACTTCAACCCCAGGGGCTATGCCGCGCGCCTCGAATGGCTGGCCCCCTATGGCGCCACCGCCCTGTTCGCCGCCGGCGGCACAGGTGAGTATTTCTCGCTGTCGGGTGCCGAATACGGTCAGGTCGTCAAGACCGCTGTGGACACCTGCCGCGGCAAGGTGCCCATCATTGCCGGTGCCGGCGGCCCCACCCGCACCGCCATCGCCCACGCCCAGGAGGCCGAGCGCCTGGGTGCCCACGGCATTCTGCTGTTGCCCCACTACCTGACCGAAGCCGGCCAGGAGGGTTTGATCGAGCATGTGGCTGCGGTCTGCAACAGCGTGAAGTTCGGCGTCATCGTCTACAACCGCGACCGCACCAAGCTGACGGCCAACTCGCTGGCGATCCTGGCCGAGCGCTGCCCCAACCTGATCGGCTTCAAGGACGGCGTGGGCAATATCGAGACCATGTCCTCGATCTTCATGAAGATGGGTGACCGTTTCTCCTACCTGGGCGGCCTGCCCACGGCCGAGGTGTATGCGGCAGCGTACAAGGCGCTGGGCACACCGGTGTACTCGTCGGCGGTGTTCAACTTCATCCCCAAGACGGCGATGGACTTCTACAAGGCCGTGGCGGCCGACGACATGGCCACGCAGCACCGGCTGCTCAAGGATTTCTTCATGCCCTACCTGGACATTCGCAACAAGGTGGAAGGCTATGGCGTGAGCATCATCAAGGCGGGCGCCAAGCTGGTGGGCCACGACGCAGGGCCCGTGCGCGCGCCGCTGACGGACCTGAAGCCGGCCGAAATGGAGCAACTGAAAGCGCTGATCGACAAGCTCGGCCCGCAGTAAGCGCCTGAAAGGGCCTGGATCACCAGGCCCTTTTTCATTTCACGATCTCCATTCGCCTGGCCGTGCACGGGCGCGTGGATTTTCCCTGCGGCACGCACCTACATCCTCAAACACAACAATGGAGACAGACAAGATGTTCAAGAAAATCGTCCTCGCAGCCGCTACTGCCGTGGCAATCGCAGCCCTTACCGGCTGCGCAAGCAACTCGCCTGCAGCATCGTCCGCCGCGTCCGAGCAATCGGTGGCCGCTGCGGCCGAGCGCCTGCGCGTGGCCATGGTCGACCCCACGCAGGCCGCACTGGCCCAGCTGGTGGCGGATGACCTGAGCTACGGCCACTCGGGCGGCCGCGTGGACACCAAGGACAGCTTCATCGGCGACCTGCTCGCCGGCAAGTCCGACTTCGTCACCATCACCATCAGCGACCAGACCATCAAGGTGGTGGGCAACACCGCCATCGTGCGCCACACGCTCACGGCCGACACCAACGACTCTGGCAAGCCCGGCAAGGTGCAGATCAAGATCCTGGGTGTCTGGCAGCAGCAGCAGGGCGGGCAGTGGAAGCTGCTGGCGCGGCAGGCAGTGCGTGTAGCGGCATAAGATCGCCACCATGGGGCTGCAGCACCGACGCTGCGGCCCGACCTCTACAACGGCCGGCCCGGCTTCCCGGGACTGGCCCATTTTCCTTTCTTCATGACCCAGCCCAAGCCCCGCCTCCTGCAAATCGCCCGCCTGCCCCTGCCCGCGCTGGATACCGAGCTGGCCGCCCGCTATGACGTGGTGTGCCTGTCCGACCAGGCCGACCCGGTGGCCTTTCTGGCAGAGCACGGCGCCAGCTTCACCGGGGTGGTCACGTCCGCATCCATTGGCCTCAAGGGCGAAGTGATTGCGGCCCTGCCCCGCCTGCAGGTGATCAGCAGCTTCGGCGTGGGCTTCGATGCGCTGGACATCGCTGCGGCGCGGGCGCGCGGCATTCCGGTCGGCTATACACCCGACGTGCTCAACGACTGCGTGGCCGACATGGCGTTCGCGCTGATGCTCGACGTGTCGCGCGGCGTGGCCGCGAGCGACCGCTTCGTGCGCCGCGGCGAGTGGCCCAAAACCCGCTATGCGCCGCTCACGCGCGTCTCGGGCAAGCGCCTGGGCATCGTCGGCATGGGCCGCATCGGCCTGGCTGTGGCCGAGCGCGCCACCGGCTTTCGCATGGAGGTCGGCTACTACAACCGCCGACCCGTCGAAGGCTCTGCGCTGCCCCGCCTCGAATCCCTGCTGGCGCTGGCGCAATGGGCCGACTACCTGGTGCTCACCGTGGCCGGCGGCGCCTCCACGCGCCACATGGTCAACCGCGAAGTGCTGGACGCCCTGGGCCCCAGGGGCTACCTGGTCAACGTGGCGCGCGGCAGCGTGGTGGACGAGGCCGCGCTGGTCGAGGCCCTGCAGCACAAGCGCATCGCTGGCGCCGGCCTTGACGTGTTCGAGAACGAACCCCAGGTGCCTGCGGCGCTGATGGCGCTGGACAACGTGGTCCTCACGCCCCACACCGCCAGCGCCACGCACGAAACCCGCCGCGCCATGGCCGACCTGGTGCTGGAGAACCTGGAATCCTTCTACGCCACGGGCGCGGTGCGCGTGCCCGTTCCGCTCGCCTGACGTGAAAAGGCCCCCGCCGGCGTGCACCGGCGAGGGCCAAAAAATACGCGCAGCCGGGGCGCGCGTGGGTGCGTTACTTCAACACGCCTTTGGAAATATCCATGATTATGCGCGTGGCCAGGTACAGGCGCGGCACGATGGTGTTGACCTGCACGTACTCGGCATCGTTGGAGTGGGCACCATAGCCCGACAGGCCCATGCCCTCGACCACGGCGCCCTTGTTCTTCAAGGCCGCGAACGCCGCATCGGTACCGCCGCCCGTGGCCTTTTCGACCACGCTGAGCGGCAGGCCCAATTCCTGGTAGATGACCTTGCCGTAGCCGGCCACGCGGCGCGATGCCTCGCTGGCCTCTAGCGGTGGGCGGCGCACCTCGAACTTAACGTCCACTTTGGAGGCCGGGATGAGCTTGGTCTTGATCTTCTCTTGCAGCGATTTTTCCAGCCCATCAAAGTCCGCCACCTTGAGGGCACGCGCATCGGCTTGGGCCGTGGCCTCGGCGGGGATCACGTTGCGGTTGGTGCCGGCCTTGGAAACGGTCCAGTTGAGCTTGAGGCCCTCGTCGCTCTTGGACAGATCCTTCATCTGCAGCAACTGGTGCGACAGTTCGTACAGCGCGTTCACACCGTCCTCGGGCTTGGCGCCGGCGTGCGATGCCTTGCCCTGCACCGTGATGTAGGCCGCGCCGATGCCGCTGGTGGCAAGGCGCAGGGTGCCGTCGGTGCCGCCGCCTTCGAACGAGAACACCACGTCCTGGTCAGCGGCCACGCGGGTGATGGTGCTGCGCCAGCCGGGCGAGCTGATTTCCTCGTCACCGTTGATCAGCACCGTGAGCGTTCCGTAGTCCTTGAAGTTGAGCTTTTGCAGCATGGCCACAGTGTGGATGATCAGGGCCACGCCCTGCTTGTCGTCAGAGATGCCCAGGCCATAGGCCTTGTCGCCCTCGATGCGGAAGGGCTGGCCCTTGAGCATGCCCTTGAGGTACACCGTGTCCATGTGCGCGATCAGCATGATCTTCTTGCTGCCCGTGCCCTTGAACACCGCCTGCACGGCGGGGCCCACCTTCTCGGGCGTGTCGTCCAGGCGGTAGACGTCGCTGGTCTGCAGCACGTCCACCGTGCCGCCCAGCTGCTTGAGCTGGCTGGCGATGCGCTCGGCGATCTGGTTCAGGCCCTCGATGTCCTTGCTGCCCGATTCGATGTGCACCAGGTCACGCAGGGTGTCGAGCAGGGGTTGCTGCTCCTTCTGTGCCAGGGCGTGGACTTCGGCCACGGGGGCGGCGTGGGCCAGGGCGGCGGCGAAGGCCAGGGAGAGGGAGGCGACCAGGGGACGAAGGGAATGGGACATGGTTTGGCTGCTTGCAACAAGTGAATGGCGAGGTCTGATTATGTTGCCGATAGCGGTCGCGTTTGCTTGCTGCATGCCTCGATAAAAGGCGGGAGCCGGGTCTCGGCCCGGCGGCCGAGGTACCTTTCTTTGAGTCGCCAAAGAAACGTACCCCAAAGAAAGGCGACCCCGCTGCCCGTGTCCCCCTCGCCCGGTGGGCGAGGGGGCTGCCTGCGACGCTCGAAGCTGGGGTGTGCCGCAGAACTCGCTGCGTTCTTCGAACTCCGCTCAAACAGCTGCGGCAAGCTAGACAACGATGCGCGTGTCCTTCGGCACGCGCTCACCCCAGCTTCTGCGCTTCTCGGCACGGTCAAAAGGGGGTGGGAGCGGGCTCCACACGGGCCATTGCTTCGCTCGGCCTGTGGTCCTTCGCTGCGCTCTGCTCGCCAGAGCGCTCGCGCCAGTTGCGTCGGCAGCGCGGAGCGCGTAACCGGCACCTGGCGCAGCTGCGAAAGCAGCAGCCGGGTGGTACCCGCTCCCCACCCCTGCTGGCTGCGCCGAGAAGCGCAGGGGCTGGGGTGGGTGCGTGTGCCGAAGGACACACGCACTTCGTGCTCTAGCTTGCCGATGCTGTTTGAGCGGAGTTCGAAGAACGCAGCGAGTTCATCGGCACCACCCCAGGACCGAGCATCGCAGGTTGCCCCCGTTCGCCCGACAGGGCGAAAGGGGGACGCAGACTGGGGGCCGCCTTCTCTTTGGTGACTTTCTCTTGGCGGCCAAGAGAAAGTTACTGCGCCGCCGGGCGCACATCCCGGCTCCCGCACTCAGCACAGGCAAGCGTCAACCACCACCGAAAGCCGATCCAGAACCACCCCGCCCTTCCGCCAGCTTCACCAGCACCTGCAGCGCCCGGTTCAGCGGCGTGGGCACGCCCAGCGCCGCGCCACGGCGCACCACATAGCCGTTGAGGTGGTCGATCTCGCTGGGCTTGCCGCGCGCCAGGTCCTGCGCGGTGGACGAATACTGGCCCGGCATGGTGGCCGCGATGCCGCGCACGGCCGCCTGTATGTCGCCGGGAATGGTGACACCATCGGCCTGCGCGACGGCCAGGCATTCGGCCACGGTGTCCGCGATCACGTCCGTCACACCAGGCACCTGCACCAGAGGGCCATAGGGCTGCTGCGCCAGGGCCGACAGCGCGTTGTAGGCGCAGTTGAGCACCAGCTTGGCCCACAGCGCGCCGCGCACGTTGTCCGAGATCTGCGTGGGAATGCCGGCGGCGGCGAACTGTGCCGCCACCGCCTCGCTGCGCGGCGAGGGCGCAATCACCAGCTCACCCCGGCCATGGTGCTGCACATGCCCGGGCCCGGCCATGGCGGTGGCCACGTAGACCACGGCAGCCGCCACGGGTGTGCTGGCGTCCAGCACGGCGCGCACGCGCTCGTCGTTGTCCGCCCCGTTCTGCAGCGTGAGCACCAGCGCACCGGGCGCGAGGAGGGGGCGGATCTGGCGCGCCGCGTCTTCGGAATCCGAGGACTTGACGCAGAACAGCACCACGTTGGCCCCCTGCACGGCGCTGGCCTCGGTGCTGGCCTGCATGGGCACCTGCACGTCGAGCACAGCCGTCTGCAGGCGCAGGCCATGCTGCTGCACCGCCTGCACATGGGCCTCACGGCCGATGAGGGTCACCGGGTGGCCGGCGCGGGACAGCAGCGCGCCGTAGTAGCAGCCCACCGCCCCGGCGCCCATGACGGCGATGCGCAACAACGAAGAAGGGTCCGCAGGCGCGATAGGGGAAGCAGGGGTGGTCATGAACGATTCGGGGATACCCGCAGGACTGCCGACATGGCCCGCCCACTATATCGGGCAGTGCACCCGCCCTCGCGAAGCCACGCCGACAACCCCCAGCGACACTGGTAATAACCCCTAGTTACAGCTCGGGAATTAATTGATTGCAATGACAATCATTGTCTAGTCAATTAAATTCCCATCCCATGACAACCAGCTCCGCACCCGCTTCGTCCACCCCTTTCTACGGCAAGAGCCACAGCCCTGCCGAGGAAAGCGTGGGCTACCTGATGCGCAAGGTGATGTCGTCCATCCGCACGCAGGCGGACGCGCAGCTGTCCACCCACGACCTCACCTTCGCGCAGTGGCTGCCGCTGTTCAAGATCTCCAAGTGCCAGGCCATGACGGGCCAGGCCGCGGCCACGGTGGCCGTGATGGCCCGCGAGCTGGAGACCGACGCGGCGTCCATGACGCGCACGCTGGACCGCCTGGAAGCCAAGGGCCTGGTGCTGCGCGAACGCTCGACCACCGACCGGCGCGTGGTGCACGTGGTGCTCACGCCCGAAGGCGAGGCCGTCGCCGCCAAGGTACCCCCTGTGCTCGCCGAAGTGCTCAACAACCACCTGCGCGGTTTCACCCGCGATGAATGGCAGCTGCTGCTCAGCATGCTGCGCCGCATGCTGGCCAACGGCGATGCCGTGCGCCAGGAACAACAACAGCAGCCACCGGCCGCCTGACCCGGCCGCCCCGCCCCCGTATCCCCCCAAGAGATAGCAGACATGTCCTCATCCACCACCCCCCTGTCCACCCGTGCCGCCATGGCGGCCCATTTCGCCGTGTCGGCCGTCGCGCTGGCGGCCGCCCTCTTCCTGGTCGGCTGCGCCAGCCCCGGCGCAGCCCATACGCCACTGGCACAGACTACGCCGGCCGCACTGGGCCTGAACGCAGCGGCCACCGAGTCTGGCGCCCCGCCGCAATGGTGGACCACCCTCGGTGACGCAGAGCTCAACGCCCTGGTCGACAAGGCCCTGCAGGGCAGCCCCAGCCTGGCCGTGAGCCGCGCCCGGCTGGAACAGGCCGTGGCGCTGAGCCAGGTGCGCGAAGCCGCCAACGGCCCGCAGGTGAACCTGGGCGTGGACGCCACGCGCCAGCGCTACACGGCCCACGGCCTGGTGCCCGCCCCGGTGGCCGGCAACACCTACAACAGCGGCACGGTGCAGGCCAGCTTCAGCTGGTCGCCCGACTTCTTTGGCCAGCACGCGGCCGAGCTGGAAGCGGCCCTGGGCCAGGCCCGCGCCGCCCAGGCCGATGCCGCCGCTGCCGCCAACACCCTGGCCGCCCAAGTGGGCCGCAGCTATGTGGCCCTGGCCCGCCTGGTGTCGCAGCGCGAGGTGGCCGTGCGGGCCCTTGCGCAGCGTGAAGAGCAGCGCCGCCTGACCAACGACCGCGTGGCCGCAGGCCTCGATAGCCAGGTCGAGCTGACGCAGGCCCAGGCCGCCGTGCCCGATGCGCGCACCCAGATCGAGGCGCTGGAAGAGCAGATCACCCTGGCGCGCCGCCAGGTCGCCGTGCTCAGCGGCCAGGCGCCCGATGCGCTGACTTCGCTGACCCCGCAATTGGCCGCCCTGCAGCCCACGGCCGTGCCCGACGCACTGGGTGCCGACCTGCTGGGCCGCCGCCCCGATGTGGTGGCTGCGCGCTGGCGTGTGGAAGCCGCCACCCAGGGCGTGAAGGTCGCGCGCACGGAGTTCTACCCCAACATCAACATCGCCGCCTTCATCGGCCTGAACTCGCTGGGGCTGGACAATCTGTTCAACGCAGGCTCGCGCCAGATGGGCGTGACGCCCGCGCTGCGCCTGCCGATCTTCGACGGTGGCCGGCTGCGCGCCCAACTGGGCGGCCGCCAGGCCGAGCTCGACGCTGCCATCGCTCAGTACAACGGCATGGTGCTCGACGCCGTGAAGGAAGCCGGCGACGCCATGGCTTCCGTGCAGTCGCTCACGCGCCAGCAGGCGCTGCAGGACGAGGCCGCCGCCAGCGCCGAAAAGGCCTACCGCTTCGCACAGGAGCGCTACCGCGCGGGCCTGGGCAACTACCTGGTGGTGCTCTCCACAGAAAGCCAGGTGCTGGCCCAGCGCCGCCTGGCCGTGGACCTGCGCGCGCGCCAGCTCGACACCCGCCTGCAGCTGATGAAGGCCCTGGGCGGCGGCTGGACGGACGACACGGCCACGCTACAGACCGCGGCCCGCTGAGCACCAGCACCCCGATACGACGCATAAAAAACCACACACAACAGCACATTCCCGAAGGACCCTTGCCATGAGCGAACCCCTTGCCTCCAACAAAGAAGCCACCAACCCCGCGCGCCGCCGCGGCCTGACCCTGATCGCCGCCGCCGTGGCCCTTGCCGCCATCGGCTGGGGCGCATGGCACTGGGCCAATGGCCGCCACATGGAAACCACCGACAACGCCTACGTGGCAGGCAACGTGGTGCAGATCACGCCGCAGGTCGGCGGCACCGTGGTCTCCATCGGTGCGGACGACACCGACTACGTGAAGGCCGGCCAGTTGCTGGTCAAGCTCGACCCAGCCGACGCCCGCGTCGCGCTGGAACAGGCCGAGGCCCAACTGGCGCAGACGGTGCGCGAAGTGCGCACGCTTTTCGCCAACAACTCCACCCTGAAAGCCCAGGTCAGCCTGCGCAGCGCCGACCTGGCCCGCGCCCAGGCCGAAGCCGCGCGCCTGCAGGACGACGTGGCCCGCCGGGCCCCGCTGATGGCCAGCGGCGCCGTGGGCAAGGAAGAGTTCCAGCACGCCAATGCCCAGGTGACCTCTGCCAAGAGCACGGTGGCAGCGGCCCAGGCCGCCGTGGTGGCAGCGCAGGAGCAGTTGGCCGCCAGCCAGACCCAGACCGAAGGCACCTCCATCGAGCAGCACCCCAACGTGCAGCGCGCCTCGGCCCGCGTGCGCGAGGCCTACCTGGCCGTGCAGCGCGCCCAGTTGCTCGCACCGCTCGACGGCCATGTCGCCAAGCGCGGCGTGCAGGTGGGCCAGCGTGTACAGGCCGGCGCCCCGCTGATGACGCTGGTGGCGCTGAACGACCTGTGGGTGGACGCCAACTTCAAGGAAAGCCAGCTGCAGAACCTGCGCATCGGCCAGCCCGCCGAGCTGGTGGCCGACGTGTACGGCACCAAGGTGGTCTACCACGGCAAGGTCACGGGCCTGGGTGCCGGCACCGGCGCTGCGTTTGCCCTGCTACCCGCGCAGAACGCCACAGGCAACTGGATCAAGGTGGTGCAGCGCGTGCCCGTGCGCATTGCGCTGGACCCCAAGGAAGTGAGCGAGCACGCCTTGCGCGTGGGCCTGTCGATGGACGTGAAGGTGGACACCGCCGACCAGAGCGGCAAGACCCTCTCGGACACGCAGCGCACGACGCCCGTGGCCGCCACCGCCGTGTTCGACGAGCAGTTCAAGGCCGCTGACGACGAGGTGGCAAACATCATCGCCGCCAACCTGGGCCGCAAGGCCGTGGCCGTGGCCTCACCCAAGGTGACCCAGGCACAGGCCAGCAGCGCAGCGCAGGCACAGAACCACGCTTCGGCGCCCGTGCGTGCCCCTGTGGTGCAGTAAGCCGGAGCCCGCATGACTGCCGCCAACCCCACCGCAGACCAGGCCGGCGCCTCGGCGCCGCCTGCTGTGACGACGCCGCCAGCCGCCCCGCCCGGGCCGCCTGCGGCGTATCCACCGCTGCAGGGCACGGCCCTGCTGCTGGGCACGCTGTCGCTGTCGCTGGCCACGTTCATGAACGTGCTCGATTCGTCCATCGCCAACGTCTCCATCCCCGCCATTGCCGGCGACCTGGGCGTGAGCCCGGGCCAGGGCACCTGGGTCATCACCAGCTTCGGCGTGGCCAACGCCATCTCGGTGCCGCTCACGGGCTGGCTCACGCAGCGCTTTGGCGCGGTGCGGCTGTTCACCATGAGCGTGCTGCTGTTTGTGCTGACCTCCTGGCTGTGCGGCTTTGCCTCGTCGCTGGAGATGCTGGTCTTCTTCCGCGTGCTGCAGGGCCTGGTCGCCGGGCCCATGATCCCGCTGTCGCAGACCCTGCTGCTGGCCAGCTACCCGCGCGCCCTGGCGGGCACTGCGCTGGCCCTTTGGGGCGTGACCACGCTGGTCGCGCCCGTGGTGGGGCCGCTCTTGGGCGGGTGGATCACCGACAACATCTCCTGGCCGTGGATCTTCTACATCAACGTGCCGGTGGGGCTGCTGGCCGGCCTGCTGACCTGGGGCATCTACCGCAAGCGCGAAACGCCGATCCGCAAGCTGCCTATCGACACCGTGGGCCTGTCCCTGCTGGTGCTGTGGGTGGGCGCGCTGCAGCTCATGCTCGACAAGGGCAAGGAGCTCGACTGGTTCGCCTCCAACGAGATCATCCTGATGGCGGTGGTGGCCGTGGTGGCGTTCGCGGTGTTCCTGGTCTGGGAGCTCACCGACAAGCACCCGGTGGTGGACCTCAAGCTCTTCAAGGGCCGCAACTTCACCTTCGGGGCGCTGGCGCTGTCGGTGGCCTACGCGCTGTTCTTCGGCAACGTGGTGCTGCTGCCGCTGTGGCTGCAGCAGTGGATGGGCTACACCGCCACCTCGGCCGGCATGGCGCTGGCGCCGGTGGGCGTCTTCGCCATCCTGCTCACGCCGCTGGTGGGCAAGAAGGTGGGCCAGTGGGATCCGCGGCGCATGGCGACGGGCGCGTTCATCGTGTTCGGCATCGTGCTGTGGATGCGCTCGCAGTTCACCGTGCAGACCGACTTCGTGCACATCCTGATCCCCACCCTGCTGCAGGGCGCGGCCATGGCGTTCTTCTTCATCCCGCTGACCACGCTGACGCTGTCGGGCCTGCCGCCCGAACGCATCCCGGCCGCTGCGGGCCTGAGCAACTTCGTGCGCATCACCGCCGGGGCGATGGGCACGTCCATCGCCACCACGCTGTGGGAGAGCCGGGCCGCCATGCACCATGCCCACCTGACCGAGGGCCTGATCCAGGGCCAGGGCGTGTTCGGCGCCACGCTGGACAACCTGATGGCGTCTGGCATGACGCAGTTGCAGGCACTGGCGCAGGTGAACCGGCTGATAGACCAGCAGGCCTTCACCCGCGCGGCAGACGACATCTTCCTCGGATCGGCCGGCCTGTTCGTGCTGCTGATCGGGCTGATCTGGCTGACCAAGCGGCCATCGCAAGGGGGCGCCGCCTCGGCCGACGCCGCAGGGGCCCACTGACACCGGGACTCCGGACCGCATGCATGACAAGGTGGCGCAGCCCTCGGGCTCGCCACCTTTTTCATTCCTGGTCAGCCCTTGCTGGCCTTGGCTCGGGTGCGCGAGGCGGGCAGCTCGGGCGTGCTGGTGACGCTGGGCGCCCGGCTGAGCACGTTGTTGGCGTTGACCAGGGTCTTGAGCATGGCCATGAAGAGCTCGCCCTGCTCGGGCGGCAGGGGGGCCAGCATGCGCTTCTGGGCGCGGCGCATACCGGGCTCCACCTGGCGCAGCAGGTCTTCGCCGTCGGGCGTGAGCATCAGCAGGCGAACACGCCGGTCGCCCGGGCTGCTGTTGCGCACCATCCAGCCGCGCGCCTCGAGCCGGTCGATCACGCTGCCGATGGTCGAGGTGTCAAAGCCGATGCGGCCAGCCAGCCGGCGCTGGTCCAGGCCCGGTTCGCGCTGCACGGCCGCCAGCGCGGCGAACTGCACGGGGGTGATGCCCACTTCCTGCGTCTCTTCGAGGAAGATGGCCACCGCGATCTGCTGCAACCGGCGGATGTAGTGGCCGGGCAGTTCTTCAAGCGCTGGGGAATGGGATGAGGACATGGGCAGACAAGCGAGCAGGCGGGCGGTGGTGGACAGCAGGCAGCGGCAATCCGTGAGGCCGCAGTCTATCGGAAGCCGCTGCCGGGCCGGGCACTCACGCGCCCGCCTGGGCCGCAGGCGCTGCGAGCCGGAAGGCAGGCAAGGCAGCGCAGGCCGCGTCTACCGCGCTGATGAGCGGCCAGCGCGCCAGATCGACCTGGAAGCGGCGCGCGCTTTCGACCTGGGGCAACAGGTACACATCGGCCAGCGTGGGCGCATGCCCGAAGCTGAAGGCGCCGCGCCCGGTATCGCGCGCCAGCAGCGCCTCATAGGCGTCGAAGCCCGCGCCTATCCAGGTGGCGCACCAGGCATTCACCGCTACCTCGTCGCAGCCCAATTGGTGGCGCAAATACTCCAGGATGCGGCGGTTGTTGACCGGGTGGATATCGCAGCCTACCAGTGCGGCCAGGGCGCGCACGTGGGCGCGGGCATCGGCGCCCGCCGGCAGCAGCGGCGGCTCGGGGTAGTGCTCCTCCAGCCATTCGATGATGGCGGGCGACTGGATGAAAGTCTGCCCGTCATGCTGCAGCGCGGGCACCAGCCTCTGCGGGTTGATGGCGCGGTAAGCGTCACCCAGGTGCTCTTCCTGGCGCAGGTCCACGGGAATGTGTTCGACTTCGAGGCCCTTGAGGTGCAGCGCGATGCGCAGCCGGTGCGAGGTGCCGCTGCGAAAGAAGTGGTGCAGCTTCATGCCGGCAGCGCCGCTCATTCCGCGGGGCCCACGGCCAGCGTGATGGAGCCCACGCCCTCGACATGGCCCTCGATGCGGTCGCCCGGCACGACCGCGCCGACACCCTCGGGCGTGCCGGTGTAGACCAGATCGCCCGGCTGCAGGTGGTAGAACTGCGACAGGTCGGCAAGGAGCTCGCGGATGTTCCAGATGAGCTGGTCGACGTCGGACTGCTGGCGCACCTGGCCGTTGACGCTGAGCGCAATGGCCCCACGCTCGATCACCACGCCGGGCAGGGGCACGACCTCGGAGGCGATGGAGGACTGCTCGACATCCTTGCCCAGGTCCCACGGCCGGCCCTTGTCGCGCGCCACGAGCTGCAGGTCGCGCCGCGTCATGTCCAGCCCGCAGGCATAGCCGTAGATGTGGGTGTGCGCCTGCTCCGGCGCAATGCGAAAGCCCGCCGTCCCGATGGCTACCACCAGTTCCATCTCGTAGTGGTAGCTCTCGGTGCCCGGCGGATAGGCCACGGTGGCGCCGGATTCGACCACCGTGGACGGCGACTTGGTGAAGTAGAACGGCCGCTCCTGCGACTTGTCCACGGGGCGGCCCATCTCGACCGCGTGGGCGTGGTAGTTGCGGCCCACGAAGAACAGGCGGTTCACGGGCAGGCGCGCGGCCTGGCCGCGCACGGGCAGGGATACGGTGGCGGGAGGGGTCCAGAGGTAGGTGGTGGACATGCAGGGCTTTCAAAAAGACAAAAGGAATGGCGCAGCGATCAGCCACGGTTCTCGAACACGCCCAGCTTGCGGTGCAGCGGGCTTTCGTCGGCGATGAAGAAAAAGGCCGGCTGGTCGGCCGAGCGGTTGGCCAGCGTGACGGCGGTGTAGCCCGGGGCGCAGCAGGTGTCGGCCTCGGCCAGCGCAAAGCACTGCTCCTGCACCTGCACGTCGGCCGCGCCCTCGATCAGGTGGAACACCATGGCCGGCGAGCGCGCGGGCAGGCGCAGCGTCTGGCCCGGGCGCAGCATCTGGGCGTAGAAGCCGAGGATGTTCTGGGCATCGGCGCCGGTCTCGGGGTTCACGTAGGTGATCTGCACCGACGCGAGCGCGGGCTGGTCAGCCGCCAGCGATTGCAGCGCCGCCCGGGCCTGGGCCCACGGGTAGCGCAGCATCGGGTAGGCGCGCTGCGTGCGCCCGAACACTGGCGTGGGCACGATGCCGCCGCGTGCGTAGGCACCATCGCCCGCAGCCTGGGTGATGGCCTGGCGCGGCCCATCCACGTGGTACGAGGCCTCCAGGTAGTGCACCAGCGGCAGGTCCAGCACGTCGAGCCAGACCACGGGTGCGGTGCCCTCGTGGGCGTGTTCGTGCCACAGGCCGGTGGGCGTGAGGATCAGGTCGCCGCGCTCCATGGGACAGCGCTCGCCGTCCACCGTGGTGCAGGCGCCCTCGCCTTCCACCACCATGCGCACGGCATTCGGTGTGTGGCGGTGCGCGGGCGCCCACTCGCCGGGCAGCAGCAGCTGCATGCCCAGGTACATGGCGGCGCTGGCCTGCATGCTGTCCGGCCCGTGGCCGGGGTTGGCCAGCACCAGCACCCGGCGCTCGGCCTTCTCGATGGGCGTGAGCTCGCCCGCCCGCATCAGCAGAGGCCGCAGCGCCGCATAGGGCCAGTGCGTGGCCAGGGTGCGCGGCCGCGGCTGGCCCGGCGGCAGCATGGCGCGCAGGTTGGGCCACAGGGGCACGAGGTTCGATTGCGCGAGTTCATCGCGGTAGTCCTGGGGCAGGTCTTCTAGGCGTCCTAGTTCTTGCATGGTGTTGTGTCTCCTCAAGGTTCAGTGCGCGGCCAGGCAATTGCCCACGTTCCAGCCATACAGCCATTCCATGGCGTCGTAGAAGCGCTCGGGGCTGCGCCCGCGCCACAGGTCGTTGCGCACCAGGCGCTCCACGCCCTTGGCGTGGTAGATGCGCCCCATCTCGCGGCCCGAGAGCACGATGTGCGCGGTGCGTGCCACGCGAGAGCGCTGGTACAGGTCGAGCGCAGCGTCCCAGTCGTTGCCGTGCACGCGCAGGGCCTCGCCCAGGGTCACGGCGTCTTCCAGCGCCATGCAGGCGCCCTGCGCCATGTACTGCGTGGTAGGGTGGGCCGCGTCGCCGAGCAGCGTGGTGCGGCCATGCGTCCAGCGGGCGATCGGCTCGCGGTCGGCGGTGGCCCAGCGCTTCCAGCTCCTGGGCAGGTCGATCAGCTGCCGGGCGCGGGGGCAGATGTCCTGGAAGTAGCTCTGCACTTCCTCGCGGCTGCCTTCGGTCACCCCCCACTCCTCCTTCTCGCGGCTGTGGAAGGTAACGACCACGTTGTACTGCTCGCCGCCGCGCAGCGGGTAGTGCACCAGGTGGCAGTGCGGCCCCACCCAGATGCTGGCGGCATTCCAGCGCAGGTCCTCGGGGAACTCCTCGCGCTCCACCACGGCGCGGTAGACCACGTGGCCGGTCACGCGGGCCGGGTCGCCCACGTACTGCTGACGCACCACGGACTTCACGCCGTCGGCACCGATCAGTGCCACCCCGCGCCAGGCCTTGCCATGCTGGTCGATGGCGGTGACACCGCCTGCATCCTGCTCGACGCGCTCGATGCGGGTGTGCGTCTGAAAGGTGACGCGCCCCGTGGCCAACGCACCCTCCAGCAGGCAGTTGTGCGCATCCACGCGGTGGACTACTGCATAGGGGTTGCCGAAGCGGGCACGGAACGCCTCGCCCGTGGGGATGCGGCCCACCTGGTACTCGTCCAGCGCGTCGTGCATCACCATGCAGTCGGTGAACACCGAGCGGCTGCGCGCCTGCTCCCCCACGCCCAGGGCATCGAAGGCATGAAAGGCATTGGGCCCCAGCTGCATGCCGGCGCCGATCTCGCCGATGGCCGGCGACTGCTCCAGCACCTGCACGGCAAAGCCCTGCCGCACCAAAGCCAGGGCCGCGGCCAGCCCGCCAATGCCACCGCCCGCCACCAGCACGGGAAGGCCCGCGGCGCGCTCATCTGTCTGCTCCATTGCTCACCTCTTGAATGAATTTAATCAGCATGCTGATGATTAGTGTAGCAATTACGATGGCATGAACGCAATCTGCCGTCGGTCATTTTTGCCGTCAAAAGCGCAGCAAGGGTTTTCACCGAGCGCATCCGCCATTCACCGGACCTATGATTTTCATCAGCATACTGTCAATCAGCCATCAGACGATCCATCACACCTCCAGGAGACACCCGTGAACCAGACCACCAGACGCCCATTGCTCGTTTCGCTTGCCTGCGCGGGCATGTTGATGGGCGCTGCGGGCACCAGCCATGCCCAGGGCAGCGACTTTCCGAGCAAGCCGGTCACGCTCTACACCGCCTTTGCCGTGGGCAGCGGGCCCGATGCCGTGCTGCGGCTGGTGGCGCACAAGCTGTCAACCCAGTGGAAGCAGACCGTGACGGTGGACAACTGCCCCGGCGGCGGCGGCTTCATCGCCATGGATGCTGCCAAGCGCGGCGCAGCCGACGGGTACACGCTGCTGCAGCTCGACAGCGAGCATCTGGCCGCCGTGCCGCACCTGTACAAGAAGCGCAACGTCGACACCCTCAAGACCTTCGACCCGGTGGCGCCGCTGTTCCGCACCCCGTTCATGGTGGCGGTGCCGGCGCAGTCGCCCTGGAAGAACATGACCGACCTGCTGAACGACGCCAAGACGAAGTCCGGCGAGCTCAGCTATGGATCGTGGGGCGTGGGCAGCCCGGGCCACCTGGGCGGCGAGTGGCTCGAATCCCTCACCGGCGTGCGCATGACCCATGTGCCCTACAAGGAGGTGAGCCAGCTGTACACCAACGTGGCCACCGGCGAGGTGGCCTGGAGCTTTGCCAGCATTCCGTCAAGCCAGGGGGTCTACAAGGCGGGCAAGATCAAATACCTGGCGGTGGCAGCGCCCAGGCGCATCCCGCAGTTGCCCGACGTGCCCACCGTGGCCGAGGCCGGCGGCCCGGCCCAGCTCGATGTGAACTCCTTCGTGGTACTGGTAGCCCCCAAGGGCGTGCCCGCCGCCGTGCGGCGCAAGATCCACGCGGACGTGCTCACCGCACTGGCCGACCCCGAAGTGCGCGAGCGCTTCAACACCTTCGCCTTCGAGCCGCTGGCCTGGTCGGTGGAGGACATCGGCCGCAACGCTGCGGCCAAATCGGTCCAGTACGAGCAGTTGATCACCAAGGCCGGGATCACGCTCGACTGACGCCAGGGCCCGCACCTCCCACACGCTGCGTCGGAAAAGCCTGACATGGGGGCGCGCCCGCCGCCTGCGATCCGGCGCAAGGGGTGATCGAACAATGCAGTCACCACAACAAAAGGAACTGCCATGTCGCTCTCCCTCATTCTCCTGATCGTCCTGATCCTCATCCTCGTCGGCGCGCTGCCCACCTGGGGCCACAGCCGTTCGTGGGGCTATGGACCCAGCGGCGGCATCGGTCTGGTGGTGCTGATCCTGGTGATCCTGCTGCTCATGGGCAGGATATAAACCTGCGGCGGCCTGCTGAAGGCCCAAAGCAAAAAGCGTGGCACGGCCACGCTTTTTTGCTTTCTGGATGCGCCCGATGGGTGCAGGCGGTCAGGCCGCCTTGCGCAGCTGCGCGTTGGCAAACGCCGTGGTGAGCTGTGCCAGTTCGGTCTGGTTCACCACGCCGTTGGCATTGCCATGGCGGTCCACCAGTTGCAGCAGCGACTGCGACAGCTCGCTGCCGCCGTTGGTGCCCGAGGTGGCGGCAATGCCCTTGAGGAATTCGTCGCGCGAGATGGCGCCGTCCTGGTTGGCGTCGAAGCCAGCGGCCAGTTGCTCTTTTTGCGCATCGCTGGCGCCAAAGCTGGCGAGCAGTTCCTGGAAATCCTTCTTGGACACCGCGCGGTCTGCCTGCGATGCCGTCAGCGCCGTGCCCGCATCGGCAGCCGCGTGTGTGCCCAGCGGGCCGTCGAGCTTGCCCGACGCCATCAGGATGCCCTTGCCGGCAAAGCCGGTCAGGGCCTCGGCCTCCTTGCTCAGGGTGACCACGGCCGATGGCTCGGCAGCAGCCGGCTGGTTGGTGCGCGAAGAGGCCGCTGATTTGCTGCCCGAGGCGGCGTTGTAGAGAAAGGATGCGACGGACGCGAGGCCGGAAATGAGGGGGGACATGGCCACTGGACTCCTGTGCAGGGATTGGCTGCCGGTGCTTTCCGGCAAAGCACCAGGGCAGACCATCGCCCGGTGGTCCAGCATATGCGGCAAGCGCCTCCTGCAATGGGCAGAAAAGCGGCGCTGCACAGCCGCTTTTCCGGGCCATGCCCCTACTTCAGCACGTAGCTGGCGAGCACGCTCTGCACGTCGTAGATGCTGAGCTTCTTGTTGAACTGCTTCTGGAACGGCGTGGCGCTGCCCGAGATCCAGATCTTGAGCTCGGCATCGAGGTCGAAGGTGCCACCGGTCTCGATGCTGAAGTGGGTGATGCTTTTGTAAGGCAGCGAGTGGTATTCGACCTTGCTGCCGGTGATGCCCTGCTTGTCCACCAGGACCAGGCGCTTGTTGGTGAAGACGAAGTAGTCGCGAATCAGCTGGTAGGCATGCTCCACGACCTCGCCCGGCATCAGGATGCGGGCGAACTCTTCCTGAATCTTGGATGCATCGATCTTGGATGCATTGCCCATCACGCCGTCCAGCAGTCCCATGGTGGTCTCCCTTGCAGTTGGTCGACGCATGGTAGCGGGACTACCGATACCCCTGCCCGAAGGCCACGAATTCGCCGGTGAGCCGCCCGGCTGCCTGCCCCTGGTACATCAGCACCGACGCCTGCTCGATGCGGCCCAGGCCCTTGCGCTCGAACACGCGCACGAAGGCGCGCCAGGCCTGCTCGGTGGGCGCCTCGGCCACGGCCGTGAACGTCCCGTCGATGGGCAGCCCGTACTCCATGGTGTTGCGCTGGATCACCAGCCGGCTGCCCAGGTTCTGTGCCGAGAGCTTCATGTGCAGCATGGACCACGCGGCCAGGATGGCCACGGCCGATGCGCTGCCGCCGAACACGGTCTCGCGGTGGTTGATGTTGGGTGCCAGCGGCGCGCTGAGCACCACGCGCTCGAGCGATGCCTCCACCACGGACACGGCCATCGCGCTGGACAGGGGAATGTGCTGGTGCAGGTAGTCCTGCAGGTCGTTGGGGCTCATGCGGGGGCTTTCGAGGGGGATGGCGAAGGGGCCGGCAGCACCCCTGGGGGCAGCGGGTCGCGGTAGACGATGTGCAGCACCTGCGCGGTGTCGCGCGCCAGGGCATCGCACAGGAAGGGTGGGCGCAGGTCGATCCGCGCCAGTTCAGCGCGCTCGAACCAGGCGAACTCCAGCCTGCGCAGGCCCTCCACACCTTCATAGGGGCCGTCGGACTGGTCCAGCAGGCCCTGCGGCGCGGGGTGCACATGCAGGTACAGGCCGGTCTCGTGGTACGCCACGCCGGCATAGAGAAAGAAGTTCTCGACCACGCAAGCCAGCGCGCCGGGCACCACCGCCAGGCCGAGTTCTTCCTGCATTTCGCGCACCAGGGCCTCGCTGGCACTCTCGCCAGGCTCGATGCCGCCGCCGGGCAGGGCCCAGAACGCATCGCCTTCGGCGCGGTGCAGCAGCACCTGCCCGGGACGCGTGATGATGGCGGCGGCACGTGGGCGCACGCGGGGCGGGGTAGGCGTTTGGGCCACAGGCAAGGTCATGGAGGCCGATCCTATCGCGCCAGGCATTCCGGCGCAGGGGGTAGTAGCATCGCCCTGCCCTGCTTCACCCGCCCCGCTGCTGCCCCATGATCGACCAAGTCACCGAACTCCTGCGCCAGACGGCGGCGCAGGCCATCCTGCCCCGCTACCAGGCCCTGCGCGCGCAGGACATCGTGGAGAAGTCCCCCGGCGAGCTGGTGACTGCGGCGGATCGGGAGGCAGAGTCATTGATCACGGCCGGGTTGACGGCCCTGTTGCCCGGGTCGGTGGTACTGGGCGAGGAAGCGGTGAGCGCGCAGGCGCAGTTGCGCGAGCGCCTTGCCCACGACGGCGACCTGTGGCTGGTAGACCCGCTCGACGGCACGGCCAATTTCGTCGCGGGCCAGCCCTGCTTTGCCGTGATGGTGGCCCTGGTGCGGCGCGGCGAGACCGTGGCCGCCTGGATGCTGGACCCGCTGGCGGACCGGATGCATACCGCAGAGCGCGGCAGCGGGGCCTGGACCGACGGCGTGCGTGCGCACACCTCCCACGCAGCGCCCGGCGAAGAGGCCCTGCGCGGTGCCGTTTTCACGCGGTTTCTGCCGCAGGACCTGCGCACGCGCACCGA
This sequence comes from Acidovorax sp. LjRoot118, assembly GCF_964253575.1. Lineage (NCBI taxonomy): Bacteria > Pseudomonadati > Pseudomonadota > Betaproteobacteria > Burkholderiales > Comamonadaceae > Acidovorax > Acidovorax sp. LjRoot118. The sequence continues at coordinate 1,673,228 of NZ_CAXURB020000001.1, read as the reverse complement.
GGCACGCGCCGGGCGCATCGCCCAGGTACTGCCCGGGCTGCGCTGTGCAGGCCACGAGTACCCTGCCATCGCTGCGGGCCAGCAGCACTTCGCGCTGTTCTGGCGCGCCGAGTCCTGGGACCATGCGCCAGGCGCCCTGTTCCTGACCGAGGCCGGCGGGCAGGTGGCGCGTCTGGATGGAACGGGCTACACCCCGGTGGACGTGCGGCCGGGCCTGCTGGCCGCACAGAATCCGGACACCTGGGATGCCGTGCACCGGGCGCTGCTCGCGCCATAGCCCTATCAGCCAGCCGTGTTGTCCACGGGCTCGGGCAGCAGCAGCCCTTGCTGGGCCGCCACCGTCTCGCGCAGAAAGGCCCAGGTGGCCTGCATGCGCGCCACGTGCTTGTTCTCCTCGGGCATGGACATCCAGAAGGTGCGCGTGAAGCGCGCCATGCCGGGCAGCACGGGCGCCAGGGCCGGATCCTGCGCGGCGACGAAGGCCGGCAGCACCGCCAGCCCGGCACCGGCGCGTACCGCCTCGTACTGCGCGAGGATGCTGGTGCTGCGCAGCGCAAAGCGTGCGGGGCGGTGCAGCTCATCAAGGATCTGCAGCTCCTTGGTGAACAGCAGGTCGTCCACATAGCTGATGAAGCTGTGGCCGCGCAGGTCGTCCGCGGTACGGATGGGCGCATGGCGGGCCAGGTAGTCGCGCGTGCCGTAGAGCTGCAGCACGTAGTCGGTGAGCTTGACCACCAGCACCGCGCCGCGCGCGGGGCGCTCCAGCGAGATCACGATGTCCGCCTCGCGCCGCGACAGGTGCACCAGGCGCGGCAGGGCCAGCAGGTCGAGCACCAGGCCCGGGTGCTGCAGCGCGAAATGCGCCAGCTGCGGTGCCAGCACCAGGTTGCCAAAGCCCTCGGTGGTGCCGATGCGCACCAGGCCCTGCAGTCCCTGGCGCACGCCGGGGGCGGCGTTCTCCACCGCCAGAAAGGCGGCTTCCATGGCCTCGACCTGGGGCAGCAGCGCGCGGCCGGCCTCGGTCAGCCGGTGGCCGCCGGCCTCGCGGGCGAACAGGGCCGAGCCGACCTGCTTTTCCAGCGCCTGGATGCGGCGCGCCACCGTGGTGTGGTCCACGGTGAGGCGGCGCGCCGCACCCACCAGGGTGCCGGCACGGGCCAGTTCCAGAAAGTAGCGCAGGTTGTCCCAGTCCATGGAAGCTCTCGTCAAGCGTGCAGGTGCACATGCACAGCGGCCAGCGCATCATGTGCATTTTTGCAAACCTTGTGCGCAGTATTGTCTATTGTCTTCACAATTTTGCACAGCTACCATGCACAGGTTGCCAGATACTTCCCCGTTTTCGCGCCCCCACTTTCAGGAGACAACCCGATGAACGCACCTACCTCTTCGGCCGTACTGGCCCCCACCGTCAAGCTGCTGATCGGCGGCCAGTTCGTCGAGTCCAAGACCACCGAGTGGCGTGACGTGGTGAACCCGGCCACGCAACAGGTGCTGGCCCGTGTGCCGTTTGCAACGGCCGAAGAGATCGATGCCGCCGTGGCCTCGGCCAAGGACGCCTTCAAGACCTGGAAGAAGACACCCATCGGCACCCGTGCCCGCATCTTCCTCAAGTACCAGCAGCTGATCCGCGAGAACATGGCCGAGCTGGCCGCTATCCTGACGGCCGAGCAGGGCAAGACCCTGCCCGACGCCGAAGGCGATGTGTTCCGCGGCCTGGAAGTGGTGGAGCATGCCGCCAGCATCGGCAACCTGCAGTTGGGCGAGCTGGCCAACAACGTGGCCGGTGGCGTGGACACCTACACCCTGCTGCAGCCGCTCGGTGTGTGCGCCGGCATCACGCCCTTCAACTTCCCGGCGATGATCCCGCTGTGGATGTTCCCCATGGCCATCGCCACGGGCAACACCTTCGTGCTCAAGCCCTCCGAGCAGGACCCGATGGTGACCATGCGCCTGGTGGAGCTGGCGCTGGAAGCCGGCATTCCACCCGGCGTGCTCAACGTGATCCACGGCGGCGAAATGGCCGTGAACGCGATCTGCGACCACAAGGACATCAAGGCCGTATCGTTCGTGGGCTCCACCAAGGTGGGCACGCATGTGTACAACCGCGCCACCCTGGCCGGCAAGCGTGCGCAGTGCATGATGGGCGCCAAGAACCACGCCATCATCCTGCCCGACGCGAACAAGGAGCAGACGCTCAACGCCATTGCCGGCGCCGCATTCGGCGCTGCCGGCCAGCGCTGCATGGCACTGCCCGTGGTGGTGCTGGTGGGCGAGTCGCAAAAGTGGATTCCCGAGCTGGTGGCCAAGGCCAAGACGCTCAAGATCAACGGCGGCACCGAAAAGGGCACCGACGTGGGCCCGCTGGTGTCCTGCGCCGCCCTGGAGCGCGTGGAGAGCCTGATCGAACGCGGCATTGCCGACGGCGCCACGCTGGAACTCGATGGCCGCAAGCCCACGGTGCCCGGCTACGAAAAGGGCAACTTCGTGGGCCCGACCATCTTCTCGAACGTTCAGCCCGGCATGGCCATCTATGACCAGGAAATCTTCGGCCCCGTGCTGGCCCTGGTGCCTGCAGCCGACATCGACGAAGCCATCGAGTTCATCAACAGCAACCCCAACGGCAACGGCACGGCCATCTTCACCCAATCGGGTGCCGCAGCGCGCAAGTTCCAGGAAGAGATCGACGTGGGCCAGGTCGGCATCAACGTGCCAATCCCGGTGCCGGTGCCGCTGTTCTCGTTCACGGGCTCGCGCGCGTCCAAGCTCGGCGACCTGGGCCCCTACGGCAAGCAGGTGGTGATGTTCTACACCCAGACCAAGACCGTGACGGCCCGCTGGTTCGACGACAGCACCACCTCGCATGGTGTGAACACCACGATCAGCCTGAAGTAAAAATGGCCCCAGGCGGCGCTGTGCGTTGTGAGGGCATGGCTGGCAGGGCATGGTGAAATCGGCTGCATGTACCGAGATCCATTGCCCTCCCCGCCAGCCACCATGGCGCGCCTTGCTGCCCAGGCCATTGCCTGCGCCCTGCCCTTGCTCATGGGTCCATCCATCGCACTCGCCCAGGCCGGTGCCGCCTGCCGGCAAGGCGGCACGGTGGCCGAGACCAATGCCTGCGCGGTGCAGGATTTCCAGGCGGCAGACACCACCATGGCCGTGCTCTACGGCGACGTGATGCGCGCGCTGTCGGCGCATGAGCGCCCGCAGCTGCGCCAGGAGCACTCGGCTTGGCTGCGCGCGCGCACCACGCAGTGCAAGCAGGCCACTCGTGCCAGCGAGCAGCAGCCCGAAGGGCCCCGGCTCTACCACGAGTGCCTGACCCGCGAGACGCAGGAGCGCCGCAAGGGGCTGATGCGCTGGCTCAGCATGGACAGCCCCGCCAAGCCTTGAGCGCATTGCCCCAACAGAACAACAAAGACGACAGCGAGACAGACACCATGGACTTTGAGCTCTCCGAAGAACAACGCGCCTTTGCCCAGACGGCCCGCGACTTTGCGCGGGCCGAGTTCGCGCCTCACGCGGCACACTGGGACGCCGAAGGCATCTTCCCCAAGGAGGCCATTGCCAAGGCCGGCGAGCTGGGCTTTTGCGGCCTGTATGCGCCCGAGGCTGCGGGCGGCCTGGCCCTGCCGCGGCTCGATGCCACGCTGGTCTTCGAGGAAATGGCGGCGGTGGACCCGTCCACCACGGCCTTCATCACCATCCACAACATGGCGACCTGGATGCTGGGCACCTGGGCCACGCCGGCCGTGCGCGACCACTGGGGCCCGCTGCTGACCACCGGCGAAAAGCTCGCCTCGTACTGCCTGACCGAGCCCGGCGCGGGCTCGGACGCGGCCTCGCTCAAGACCCGGGCCGAGCTGGTGGGGCATGAGTACGTGATCAACGGCTCCAAGGCCTTCATCTCGGGCGCGGGCGCCACCGACGTGCTGGTGCTCATGGCCCGCACGGGCGATGCGGCCTCGGGCGCGGGCGGCATCTCGGCCTTTGCGGTGCCGGCCGACACACCGGGCATCAGCTACGGCAAGAAAGAAGAAAAGATGGGCTGGAACAGCCAGCCCACGCGCACCATCAGCTTCGACAACGTGCGCATTGCGGCCGACCACCTGCTCGGCCGCGAGGGCGAGGGCTTCAAGATTGCCATGAAGGGCCTGGACGGCGGGCGCATCAACATCGCCACCTGCTCGGTGGGCGCCGCCCAGGGCGCGCTCACGCAGGCCCAGCAGTACATGCACGACCGCAAGCAGTTCGGCAAGCCGATTGCGAGCTTCCAGGCGCTGCAGTTCAAACTGGCCGACATGGCAACGGAGCTCGTGGCCGCGCGCCAGATGGTGCGCATGGCCGCCAGCAAGCTCGATGCGGGCGACCCGAATGCGAGCACCTACTGCGCCATGGCCAAGCGCTTTGCCACCGATGTGGGCTTTACCGTCTGCAACGAGGCCCTGCAGCTGCATGGCGGCTACGGCTACATCCGCGAGTACCCGTTGGAGCGCCTGCTGCGCGATGCGCGCGTGCACCAGATCCTGGAGGGCACCAACGAGATCATGCGCGTGATCATTGCGCGGCGCATGCTCGACGGCGATGCCCCTGACGTGATCCGCTGAGCCCGCCGAACCCATGCCCGCCCGCCCCCTTTCCGACGAGACCCTGCACCTGATCGACGCCGTGCGCGCCGCGCTGGCGCAGCGCAGCGATGGGGACGAGCGCACCATGTTCGGCTGCTATTGCTTCTTCGTGGATGGCAAGCTGTGCATCGGCGTCAAAGGCGAAGAGCTGCTGGTGCGCCTGCCGCCGGACCGCCACCCGGAGTTCCAGGAAATGCAGAACACGCGCGAGCTGTCGCCCGGTGGCGGCATGAAGGGCTACTTCTGGATCGAGCCCAATGGCTACGCCACGCGCACGCAGTGGAGCTTCTGGATCGACACGGCCCTGGCATACAACCCCCAGGCCAAGGCCACGCCGCCGCGCAAGTCGGCCGCTGCCAAGGCCAGCCCGGCCACAAAAAAGCCAGGCACCGCCACCAAAAAGAAGCCAGCGACCAAGCGCCACAGCATCTTCGAGGCCGACGACTGACGCGCCACCCAAGAAGCCACCACCATGCCACTTCGCATCGTCCGCCTCGGCACCCCGCGTGCCCCCGGTGAAGGCACCCGCATCGGCACCGTGCGGCGGCCGCCGCGCGGCGTGCCCAAGGCCGAGTTCGGCAGCCAGAACTGGTACGACGTGTGGTACCCCCTGCTCTCGCCCAGCGCCGGCCTCATGGCCCAGGGCCAGCAGGCGCAGAGCGACAAAGAGTGGCAAGCCTTCGCCAAACACTTCCGCAAGGAGCTGGCCCAGCCCGAGGCCGCCCGTGCGCTGGACCTGCTGGCCACCTTGTCGCACCACGGTGCCATGTCGCTCGGCTGCTACTGCGAGAGCGAGGCGCGCTGCCACCGCTCGGTGCTGCGCGAGGAACTCGCCAGCCGGGGCGCGGACATCGCCACGGATTGACCCCCTTTCCACATCACAACGACACCAAGGAGATACGAACATGAAAATTGCATTCATCGGTCTGGGCAACATGGGCGGCCCCATGGCCGTGAACCTGCACAAGGCAGGCCACGAAGTCCGGGCCTTCGACCTTTCGCAGCCCGCGCGCGACAAGCTGGCCGCCGATGGCGTGGGCATTGCAGCCGATGCCTCGGCCGCAGTGCAGGGCGCAGAAGTGGTCATCAGCATGCTGCCCGCCAGCCAGCATGTGGACAGCCTGTTCCTGGGCCAGGGCGCGCTGCTGGCCCAGCTGCCGGCCGGCACGCTGGTGATCGACTGCTCGACCATCGCCGCCGCGACCTCGCGCAAGGTGGCCGAGGCCGCCAAGGCCAAGGGCGTGGCCTTCATCGACGCGCCGGTATCGGGCGGCACGGGCGGCGCCATTGCCGGCACGCTGACCTTCATGGTCGGCGGCGACGAGGCCGACCTGGAGCGTGCGCGCCCCGTGCTCGAAAAGATGGGCGCCAATATCTTCCACGCCGGTGGCGTGGGTGCGGGCCAGACGGCCAAGATCTGCAACAACATGCTGCTGGGCATTTTGATGGCCGGCACCAGCGAAGCGATTGCCCTGGGTGTGGCCAATGGCCTGGACCCCAAGGTGCTGTCGGAGATCATGCGCCGCAGCTCGGGCGGCAACTGGGCGCTCGAAAAATACAACCCCATGCCCGGCGTGATGGAGACGGCCCCTGCCAGCAAGGGCTACGCCGGTGGCTTTGGCACCGACCTGATGCTCAAGGACCTGGGCCTGGCGCAGGAGAACGCCGCCGCCGTGAAGGCCGCCACGCCCCTGGGCGGCCTGGCGCGCAACCTGTACGCAGCGCACAGCCTGGCGGGCCATGGTGCGCTGGATTTCTCCAGCATCATCCAATCGGTGCAGAAGAAGGGCTGATGCCCGGCACCTGGGTGCTCAACTCCCGCGCGGGTTGAGCACCATGGCGTCGCGCTTGATCTCCACGTCAAACTGGCGCAGGAAGTTCTGGCCCAGCAGCGCGTCGTCCTCGCTCTCGCCGGTATAGCCCGTGCCCACACGCAGGCCCGATACCGCAAGGTTGCGCACCGTGACGGAGTCGGAGGGGGCTACCCGCCCCTCGCGGTTGCCGTTGGCCGTGCGGAAGGTGGTGGGCACGCCACCCGTGAGGCCGGCCTTCTTCGCCACCGCATCGGTCACGGCGATCAGGCTGGCGCCCGTGTCCACCATGAAGTTCACCGGCACCCCGTTGACGGTACCCGCCACGCGGAAATGGCCGTCGTTGTGGCGCGGTATCACCAGCGAGCCGGTGGAAGTGACGGTGGCACCGCGCGGCGCCATGAACTGCTTCATGCCGAAGTAAAGAAGCCCCATGACCACCAGCCAGAAGGCCAGGATGGCCAGGGTGTTGGTGCGCAGTGCGCGGCGCGTCTGGTCGTCCGCTGGGGATGGTCGCTGGTGGTCGTGTTCTTCGCCCATGGGCCTGGCATTCAAATGCAGAGCCCCAAATCATAGGGCAGCTGCGAACCGCCGCCGGGCAGCAATGTCCTCATCAACTGGCGGGCTGCGCGCCGCGCAGGAACTGCTGCTCGAACACATCTGCCGGCACGGGCCGGCTGTAGAGAAAGCCCTGGATCTCGTCGCAGCCCAGCAGTGCCAGCAGGCGGGACTGCTCCTCGGTCTCCACCCCTTCGGCCACGACCTTGAGCCCCAGCGAATGCCCCAGGTTGATGATGGTGGACACCAGCGCGCTGCCCTTGGGGCCGGCGGCGATGTGCAGGATGAACGAGCGGTCGATCTTGAGCGTGTCGAGCGGCAGCCGGGCCAGGTAGCTCAGCGAGGAAAAGCCGGTGCCGAAATCGTCCATGGCCACGGTGATGCCCATCTCGCGGATGGCGTGCAGGCTCTGGGTGCTGTGCTGCACGTCGTCCATCACCATGCTCTCGGTGATCTCCAGCTCCAGCCCGGCAGCAGCCTCTGGGCCGTGCGCCACAGCCGCGCGCACCTGTTCGATGAAACCCCGGTGGCGCAGCTGCAAGAAGGAGACATTCACCGCCACCCGTATTGGCGCCAGGCCTGCGGCGCGCCAGCGCAGGTTGTCGGCCAGCGCCTGGCCCAGGGCCCAGCGGCCCACGTCGTAGATCAGGCCGGTCTCTTCGAGGATGGGGATGAACTGCCCCGGCGGCACCAGGCCGCGCCGCGGGTCGTTCCAGCGGATCAGGGCCTCGGCGCCGGTCACCTCGCCGCTGGCCAGGTGCAGCTTGGGCTGGTAGTGCAGCACGAACTCGCCGCGCTCCAGCGCTTCGCGCAGGTGGTTCTCCAGGCTCAGCGCCTCGGCCACGCGCAGATTCATCTCCGAGGTGTAGAACATCAGCGCGTCGGCCGAGGCCTTGGCCTTCTTGAGCGCGGCCTCGGCATTGCGCAGCAGCGCCTCGGCATCGCCGCCATCCATGGGGAACAGGGCCACGCCCGCCTTCGCAGTGATGCGCAGCTCCTGCGTGCCCAGCTGGAAGGGCTCGTCGAAGCAGGCGCGCACCAGGTGGTCCACGGCCATGGCCACCGCACTCGCATCGCGCGCCTCGCACACGGCCACGCCAAAGCTGTTGACGCCAATGCGCGCCAGCATGTCCATCGCACTGGCATGCAACTGCAGGCGCTGCGCCACCAGCTTGAGCAGCTCGTCGCCCAGCGAGCGCCCCAGCGTGTCGTTGACGATGCGAAAGCGGTTCACGTCGATCAGCGCCACCCCCAGGAAGGGCGCACCCTGCGGCCGGTGGCCCTCGCGCGCACGCATGTGCTGGTTCACGCGGTCCAGAAACAGCGTGCGATTGGGCAAGGTGGTGATGTCGTCGTAGTAGGCCAGGTAGTTCAGGCGGTCGGATTTTTCGAGGTGGTCGAGCGCAAAGCTGATGTCGCCGGCCAGCTCGCCCAGGAGCTTCATCTCGGTGGCATCGAAGAAGCTGGCCTCGTCGGAAAACAGCGCCATCACGCCCACCACCTCGTGTGCCACCAACAGGGGCAGCACGGCCAGGGAGGCCACCGAACGGGCCTGCAGCCTGGCCGGCAGCAGCACCCGGGGATCGCCTTCGACCTGGTCGCAGACCACGGCGCGCTTTTCTCGCACCACCGTGGCCGTGAGGCTGTAGACGCCCGAGGGCTCGTCCGCATACGACAGGCGGCCGGCAAGGTCGTCGAAGAAGTCCGGGTCGGTGCCGGCGATGGCCATGGGAATCACCTGCTGCGCCGCGCGGTCGACCCGGCCGATCCAGGCCATGCGGAACTTCCCGTGCCGCACCGCGATGTCGCAGGACTGGGCAAACAGCTCCTGGCGGCTGCGCATGCGCACCAGCAGCGTGCTGATGCCGCTGAGCACGGCATAGACGCGGTTGAGGCGCTTGATCTTGTGCTCGGCCTCGCGCCGCTCGGTGATGTCTTCGCCCAGGCAGGCGATGCCCGTGGCCTCGCCATCGACGGAGCGCAGCACCGTGTTGTTCCAGTACACCAGCCGGCGCCCGCCGGACCGCGTAAGGATCTCCTGCTCGAAATGCCAGGCGGCCGGCCGATCGGCCAGCATGTCCTCGAACCCCCGCTGCATGCCGTCCATGCCCGGCGGCAGGAACAGCTCGAACCAGTTGCGCCCGAAGATCTCGCCGCGCTCCCAGCCCGTCAGGCGCAGCAGGCAGTCGTTGCAGTAGGTGATGCAGCCGTTGCGGTCAAGCATCAGCGAGGCCATCTCGACCTTGTCGAGCAGTTCGTTGAAGCGCCGGTCGCTCTCGCGCAGCGCTTCTTCGGCCCGCTTTTGCGCCGTGACATCCTGGATGGTGTTGAACCAGCGCAAGCCTTCGGGGGCAGCGCCTTCGCCGGGCAGCGGCTCCATCACCTGGCGCAGGTGCAAGAGCGCCCCATCGGCACGCCACAGGCGGTAGGTGAAGTCCATGCGCACGCCTTCGCGCACCGCCTGCAAGGCCATGCTGCGCACCAGTGCACGGTCGTCGGCGTACACCATGCCGATCCATTCCCGGGCAGACGCCGGCATGGTGTTCGGGTCGCGCCGCAGCATCTGCGCCAGCGTGGCGGGCCAGCTCTCGAACTGCCCGCCCGGTCCGCTGATGATGTGGGTGATCTTGGCCAGCACCTGCGCCCGGTGCAATCTGGCCTCGCTGGCACGCAGCTCCTCCAGGGCCCGCCGGCGCTCGATCACCTCGATGTGCAGTTGCTCGGCATGGCGCTGCACCTCCAGGTAGAGGCTGCCGTTTTCATAAATGCGCCCCACCTGGGCCGCCAGGATGGACAGGATGCGTTCGTCCTCGGCGCTGAAGTGGTCGGCCCCCTCCTTGTTGGCCAGGCAGATCCAGCCATAGGACGAAGCCAGCGAGGTGACCGGCGCCTCCAGCGCGCAGTACAGCGGCGGGTAGCCCTGCGGCAGACCCGCCATGGTGGGGTCGCCGCCGGGGTTGAGCAGCCGCTGCGAGCGGCGCTCCGTCTGCAGCCGCCCCAGCAGGCCTGACGAGGCATCGGGCGCAGGCAGCGAGCGCGCCAGCACCGGGTCGATGCCACTGGTGCACACCAGCGACGCATCGCCCGGCTTGCGCACGGCGCACAGCACGGCGTACTGGGCGCCTATGAGTTCGCGTGCGCCCGTGCAGACCTTGTTGAGCAGCATGGCCGGGTCGCGCTCGGAGGCCAGCTGCAGATTGAGCTCGGTGAGCGCCCCCAGCCGGCGGTTGGTGGCCTCCAGCTCCACCACGTTGCCCCGCAGCTTGTCGGTCACCAGGCGCAGGTGCTGGGAGCGGAAGGCTGGCTCCACGACCGGGGGTGCGCCCTCGAAGCCGCGAGCCGCCTGCGCCAGCGTGCGTTCGATGGCGCGCAGGATGTCCTGCGGCTCGCAGGGCTTGACCAGCACCTCCGAGACGCCTCCGGCCAGCGCCAGGCTGCGCGCCTGCTCCCCCTGGTAGTGGGCACTGTAGAAGATGACCCGGGTGGCCGCCAGCGCGGGATCGGAGCGCAGCTGGCGCACGAACTCGTAGCCGTCCATGGTGGGCATGAGGATGTCCGAGATCACCAGCGCCGGCCGCTCGGCGCGCACCAGGGCCAGCGCCTGCGCACCGTCCACGGCCTCCAGGGCCTCATGGCCGCCATGCCGCACCAGCGTGACGACCAGGGCCCGGTTGGGGGCCTGGTCGTCCACGACGAGGATCTTTGCCATGGCTGCCGCCCTCCTTGCTTGTGGATCACCGCGGCGGGCGTACCGCCCGCGATGACGGCGAGAGATAGGCCTCGACCTGGCGCACGAAGCGCTCCGGGTCGATGGGCTTGGAGATGTGGTCCTGGAAGCCCACCTCCAGCGCCTTCTCCCGGTCTCCGGGCATGGAAAAAGCCGTCACGGCGACCAGCGGAGCCCGGCGCCAGCCGGGGTCGGCATGCAGCAGCCTGGCCACCTCGTAACCGTCCATGACCGGCATCTGCAGGTCCGACAGGATGAGATCGGGCCCATGCTCCAGCGCGGCGCGCACGCCATCGCGCCCGTTGGACGCGCTGTAGACCTGGTATCCATCGGCCTCCAGCAGGTAAGTCACCAGCATGCGGCTGGCTTCGTCGTCTTCGATGACCAGGATGCGGGCGGTCATCCCTGGGCTCCCGGCAAATCAAGAATGAAGGTACTGCCCTCGCCTGGCCGGCTGTGCAGCGTGATGTCGCCGCCCAGCGCCTGGGCGAGCTTGCGGCTCAGGTGCAGGCCCAGGCCCGAACCCTCCTGGTGCCGCTCGGCACCCTCCACCCGGGAAAACGGCTCGAACAGCCGCGACTGGTCCACGAGGGGGATGCCGGGCCCGGTGTCCTGCACGCGCAGGCTCAGCCGCGGGCTGGCCGGGTCCGGCGCATCGAGCTGCACCAGCACCTGACCCTGGCCCGTGAACTTGATGGCATTGCCCACCAGGTTGATGGCCACCTGGGCGAGGGCGCGCCGGTCGGTGCGGACAAGGACTGCATGCTCGGGCATGCTCACCACGAAGGCCAGGCCTTTGCGCTGCGCATCAGGGCCCAGGGTCGCAGCCACCTCCTCCACCACTGCGCAGCAATCCACCATCTCCCACTGAAGCACGTGCTTGCCATCGCGCAGCTTGGCCACGTCCAGCAGGTCATTGATCAGCGACAGCAGGTGGCGCGCGCCCGTCTGCACGATGCGCAGCTGCTTTTCCTGCTCGGCGTTGAGGGGCCCCGGCAGGCGCATGAGCAGGGTGCCGGTGAAGCCGATGACGGCATTGAGCGGCGTGCGCAGCTCGTGCGACATGCTGGCCAGGAAGCGGTCCTTGACCAGCGCGGCGTTCTCCAGCTCCAGGTTCTTGTCGCGCAGCGCCTGCTCGAAGCGCTTGCGCTCGGTCACGTCGCGGATGGCACTGGAGACGAACAGCCCCTCTTCGGTCTCCAGCGGGCTCAGGCTGATCTCGACCGGAAACTCGGAGCCATCCTTGCGCAGGCCGTACAGGTCCAGACCTGCCCCCATGGAGCGGGTGCGCGGCTCGGAGAAGAACCCCCCTCGGTGCCGCGGGTGCTGGCCGCGGTGGCGCGTGGGCACCAGCAGCTCGATCGGCTGGCCCAGCAGCTCCTCGCGCGCCCAGCCGAACAATTTGACGGCCTGGGAGTTGACCAGCACGATGTTCCCATCCCGGTCCACGATCACCATGGCATCGGGCGCCGATTCGAGCAGGTCGCGGAACTTCTGGTCGGCCTTCTTGCGCGCCGTGATGTCGCGGATGGCGCTCATCACCATGGTGCCCTCTTCCGTTTCCAGTGGACTCAGGCTGATTTCCACCGGAAACTCGCTGCCGTCGCTGCGCACACCATACAGCTCAAGACCCGCCCCCATGGTGCGCGTGCGCGGCTGGACGAAAAAGCCGCTGCGGTGCCCCAGGTGGGCGTTGCGGTAGCGCTGGGGCAGCAGCACCTCGACCGCCTGCCCCAGCAACTGGGCCCGGGGGTAGCCGAATACCCGCTCGGCCTGCGAGTTCACGAGCACGATGCGCCCGGTGGCGTTGACCATCACGATGGCATCGGGCGTGGATTCGAGCAGGTCGCGAAAGCGCGCCTCGACCAGCTTGGCATCGCGCAGCACCTTGAGCTGGGTGACGTCCTTCTTGCTTGACAGAAAGTAGGCCAGTTGACCGCCCTCGCCAAAGACAGCCCGGGTGGACACGTTCACATGGACCAGCGAGCCGTCCTTGCGCCGGCGCACCGACTCGTGCACGGATACGCCGGACTGCAGGGCTTCGGCACAGATCGACTCCTCGTCGTGTACCTGGTCCGGCGGCACGATCAGTTGCGCGAGGCTGCGGCCCCGGGCTTCGGCCTCGGTGTAGCCGAAGGTGGCTTCCGCTGCCGGGTTCCAGTGCAGGACAGCACCGTCCGGCGCGATGACCAGCAGCGCGTCAGGATTGTGCTCCCAGTAGGCCCCGGAGAAATCAGATGCCATACAGCCCTTTTCGTGAAGGGGCCTGGCCGTCGCTCACCCCCCTGCCCCCCGTTTGAAACATCTTAGGCATGCCTTGCGCAAAACGCCAAGCCAAATATTCCCCGGGCGGGTTGCAGGCAGGCCCCGCCCTGTGCAGGACGACCGCAGGCACGGGGTTCGCCGCAGGCACCGCAGGTATCTGCAGGCGGTACCGCAGCAGGGAGGATCGCCGAGTGCGCGGATCCTGCAGGATACTTGGGCACCCCCACACCCGCCGCAAAGGACCCCATGGGCCTGTTCACCCGCAACCTGCAGGCAGCACCCTTCGGTGCCCTGTCCGCCGAAGGCCAGTCCAAGGTCTGGGAAGGAACGGTCGGCATTGCCCACCTGGGCGACGGATTTGCCCTGCGCGTGCATGGCGCCAAACAGGGGCCGACGGCAGCGCAGGCCCAGGCTTTCTCGCGCTTGCTCGCCAATGCCCGGCAGATCCGCGACGACGCCACCCCGGCGCTCGTTGCCTTTCTGCTCGAATGCGAGGTGGTGCCACCGGGGGTTGCATTGAATGAAGGCACGCTCTGGGGCTTTCTGACGCCCTGCTTCATCGAAGTGCATCCCGACCACGGCCCGGGGGCCACGCAAAGTGCCTGCTCGGTGGGCTACGAGATTCCCTGGGAGCCAAGCCAGCTCGTCCACATCAACACCGCCAACGGTGCCTTCACCGACGTGCATTCGGAGTGACCATGGTGGCGCCATTCGACCGCCTGCGCCCGCTGCTCGCCCCCTGGGGCCACCTGCAACCCCAGCCCGCCAGCGACTGGCAAGGGCCCTTCCCTCTGCCCGCCATCGTGGAGGCCTTCTACCGCGAGGTGGGGCCCTGGGGCGAGACCTGGCATGCGTCGGTAGGCCCGGTGGGCCTCGCCATCAACGCGGGGGGCAACCCGGTGGACGTGCCGCCGCTGCACAAGCTCTGGGCACGGCAGGACGGCTATGCCTGGTCACGCAACCCCGACAACCCGATCAAGGGCTGGCCTGCACACTGGCTGGTGATCGCGCAGGAAGGCGCCAACCCATTCATCCTGGACCGCAACGACGGTAGCGTCTGGTTCGACATGGCGGGACGAGGAAACTTCAACGACCCGAACCGTTTTGCCGATGACCTGCCCACCGCGCTGGGCGCCATCGCCACGGTGGCCAACGCCCTGGCGGCCCTGGGCGACGATGCGCTCGACGACACCTATGAGCTCAAGGCCAGCAGCCGCGCGCAGGTGGCGCACGTGCTCGCGGCATTCACCGGCAGCGAAGCCACCGCGCAAGGCATGCTGCAGGCGTGGCGGTGGTACCTGTGAGCCTGGCGCAGCCGCTTGGTGCGCCGACCGCAGGCATGCAGGGAAAGGCCTTGGCTCAGCTCAGTCGGCGCGCGTTCTCGGCGTAGATGGCCAGGTAGATCGAGTCGGAGCCCACGTAGGGTGCCTTGCTGCCAAAGCCGACATTGAAGTCGCCGAACGAGAGCGAGCGGATACCCGCCAGGCCATTGCGCAGCTTGTCGCGGGTCAGGTCCTTGCCCGCGTTCTTCAGGCCTTCGATCATGATCTGGGCATTGACCCAGCCTTCCAGGGAGCTGCCGCTGTTGATGAAGGCGGCATTGGCACCCGTGGCCTTCATGGTGCTCTGGAACTTGCGCACCACCACCGACTTTTGCGAATTGGCGTCCGGGAACACCTGCACCAGGGCCATGCCGCGCGTGGCGGCGGCCAGCTTGGGCAGCTCCGACGAGATCACCGTGACCGACAGGCCGGCCAGCGGCACACCGGCCGCCTTGGCACGGAATGGCAGCACGAAAGCCGTGTTGGCCGTGCCGGTGGTGGCCAGCAGCACGGCGCCCGGGCGCTCTGCGGCCACCTTCTCGGCCAGCTCGGCACCATTCTTGCCGTCCACCGCCAGGGCGAATTCGCCGGCGCGCTCGACCTTGATCTCGTCGAGTGCGCGCGACATGTCCTTGAGCACTTCCTTGCCGAAGGGGTTGTCCAGGTAGACCACGGAAATGCGCTTGAGGCCCATCTCCACCACCTGCTTGACCAGGCGCTGGGTTTCGTCGCGGTAGCTCGGGCGCACGAAGAACACGTTGCGCTGCTCGGCCGAGCGCAGCGAGGGCGCACCCGTGATGGGCCCCACGGTGGGAATGCCCTTGCCTTCGATCAGCGGCAGGATGGCGGCCGTGTTGGCCGTTCCCAGGGGCGAGATCAGCGCGAAGATGGACTGCGCCTCCAGCATCTGCGTCACGTTCTGCAAGGTGCGGCTGGCGACGTAGGCATCGTCCTTGGCGTCCATGCGGATCTCGCGGCCGTGCACGCCGCCGGCCTGGTTCAGCTCGGCAAACGCGGCCTTCATGCCCGCCACCTGCTCGATGCCGGCCTGGCCCAGCGGCCCGGTCAGGGCAATGGAGCAGCCCAGGTTGACGTGCCTGGCCGACATCGGTTCTTCGGCAGCGCTCGCCGTGGAAGCCCACACAGGCAGGCTGGTGGCCGCAGCCATCTGGGTGGCGCGCAGGAGAAAGTGACGACGGCTCATGGTGTGAAGGTGCCCGGAGAATTGTGCAAAGGTGGCGCAGGCTACAGGCACGGCCCGTGACAACTTGTCCGGTCTGCGACAGTCTGTCGCACAAAGCGCACAATTTTGGGGCATGCCCCCTGAACCAGGCGTAGCCCGATCAGGCTTGCAGCAACTGCGGCAGCAGGGTTGCCGACGTACCGCGCAGCACGGCATCTGCGGCATCGTCGAGTTCGCTGGGGGCGGGGTTGACCACGACCACACGGGCACCGGCCGCACGCGCCTGGCGCGCCAGGCCTGCAGCCGGGTACACGGCGCCTGCCGTGCCGGCGACCAGCATGAGGTCGCAATCCTGCGCCGCCCGCTCAGCGGCCTCGAACACGGCCAGCGGCAGCATTTCACCAAACCACACCACGCCGGGGCGCAGCCGGTTGCCACAGCGGTCGCAATGCGGCGGGCTGCCGGCCACCGCATCGTCGATGTGGCAGCAGTTGCGCGGCGTGTCGAGCCAGCGGTTGGCGAACAGATCGCCATGCAGGCACAGCACGCCCGTGCTGCCCGCGCGCTGGTGCAGGCCATCCACGTTCTGGGTGATCAGCGTGAGCCGCCCCGGGTGGGCCGCCTGGAAGGCCGCCAGCGCCAGGTGCCCGGCGTTGGGCGCCACGCCCTCCATCAACTGGCGCCGGTGCTGGTACCAGTTCCAGACCCGCTCGGGATGGGCGCGAAAGCCCTCCTCGGTGGCCATGTCCTCGGCACGGAACTGGGCCCAGTAGCCCGTCTGCGCATCGCGAAAGGTGGGCACGCCCGACTCGGCGCTCACGCCCGCGCCGGTGAGCACGGCGATGTGCCGGGCCTCCTGCACCCAGGCGCGCACGGTGTCCAGGCGATCCTCCTGCATACGGTCAAGTCCTCTGGCGCAGCGCCTCGTAGAGGCAGACGCCGCTGGCGACAGACACATTGAGGCTTTCCACCGCGCCCTTCATGGGGATGCTGACCAGCTCGTCGCAGGTCTTGCGCGTGAGCTGGCGCATGCCGTCGCCCTCGGCGCCCAGCACCAGGGCCACGGGGCCCTTCAAGTCCACCTGGTAGACGGTTTTGGGCGCATCGTCGCTGGTGCCGATGCACCAGATGTTGCGCTCCTTGAGCTCGCCCAGGGTGCGCGCCAGGTTGGTGACCATGAAGTAGGGCATGGTCTCGGCCGCTCCGCTGGCGACCTTGGCCACCGTGGCGTTGATGCCCACGGCATGGTCCTTGGGGGCGATGACGGCATGGGCGCCGGCACCATCGGCCACGCGCAGGCAGGCGCCCAGGTTGTGCGGGTCGGTCACGCCGTCGAGCACCAGCAGCAGCGGGTTCTCGACGCCAGCGGCTTCGAGGTTCTCCAACAGCTCGTCGAGCGAGGTGATCTGGGCCACGGGCTCCACCCGCGCCGCCACGCCCTGGTGGCCATGGCTGCCGGCCAGCTTGGCGATTCGCTCGCTGTCAGCTTCGATCAGGCGGGCACCGGCCTCGCGGGCCCGGTCGAGGAACTGGCGCATGCGCGCATCGCGCCGCGTGACCTCGTAGTAGATCTCGATGACGGATTTGGGCGCGGTCTTCAGACGCACGCCCACGGCGTGGAAGCCGAAAAGAACTTTGGGGGAAGACATGCCCCGATTATCGGTTGAGCCGCTCGGCTATGGCTTCAATGGCGCTCCGATGCGTATCTCTTTCCCGAAACCGGGTCAGTTTTCAGCAACCTGCCCGGCATCGATGGTGATGCGCCGCTCGCAGCGCGCGGCAATGCCGCGGTCGTGCGTGACCAGTACCAGCGTGGTGCCCTGCTCGCGGTTGAGCTCGAACATGAGCTGCATGATGGTCTCGCCCGTCGCAAAGTCCAGGCTGCCCGTGGGCTCGTCGGCCAGCAGCACGGCCGGGTGCACCACGAAGGCTCGCGCCAGCGCCACGCGCTGCTGCTCGCCGCCCGAGAGCACCTTGGGATAGTGCGAAAGGCGCTGGCCCAGGCCCACGCGGGCCAGCATGTCGGCAGCGGCCTTGCGCGCGTCGCGCCGGTTGGCCAGCTCCAGCGGCAGCATCACGTTCTCCAGCGCGGTGAGGTTGCCCATGAGCTGGAAGCTCTGGAACACGAAGCCCACCTTCTGCGCGCGCAGCGCGGCGCGCTCGTCCTCGTCGATGGCGAAGAGGTCATGGCCGTCCAGGCGCACCGTGCCGCGCGTGGGCGTATCGAGCCCGGCGATGATGGACAGGAGCGTGCTCTTGCCCGAGCCCGAGGCGCCCACGATGGCCGCAGTTTCCCTTGGCGCCAGGCGGAAATCGATATCCCGCAGAATGTCCAGCGTACCGGTCGAATCCGTGACCGACTTGAAGACATGCTCGACGGCAATAATGGGGGTCACGGGCGATGGGGAAGATTCGGACATGAAAGGTTCTTTGCTTTGATTCGACATCTGCAGTATCGGCGCCACTTTATCCTCTCGGCAGGCATCCTGGGTTTGGCAGGGGTTTGTGCCCCTGCCGCCTGGGCCCAGGCGGAAGCATCTTCCGCGCCAGGCGCGCCTGCCATCCTGGTGCTGGGCGACTCGCTGAGCGCCGAGTACGGCCTGGCACGCGGCGCGGGCTGGGTGGCCCTCCTGGAAAAGCGGCTGCAGGAGGAAAAAATCGGGCGCCGCGTGGTCAATGCCAGCGTGAGCGGCGAGACCACCTCGGGCGGGCGCTCGCGCCTGGCCGCCCTGCTGACCCAGCACAAGCCCTCCGTGGTGGTGATCGAGCTCGGCGGCAATGACGCGCTGCGCGGCCTGCCGCTCAAGAACACCGAAGAGAATCTGAGCGCCATGACCGATGCGGCGCAAAAGGCCGGGGCCAAGGTCTTGCTGGTGGGGATGCAGGTGCCGCCGAACTATGGCACCGACTACGCGAACCGGTTTGCCGGCCTGTTCACCACCGTGGCCCAGGCCAAAAAAGTGGCCGTGGTGCCGTTTTTCCTCAAGGGCGTGGCCGATGGCCCGGACCCTACCCGCCTGTTCCAGGCAGACCGCATTCACCCGCGTGCAGAGGCGCACCCGCAGATGCTGGCCAACGTGTGGCCAGAGCTGAAAAAGCTGCTGCGCTGAGCGCCGTGCTGCCGGACCCGCCTGCGGCCATTGCGGCGCGGCAGGGTGCCGGACACGGCGGTCAAAGACTCAGCCGCCTGGTGCGCCCGTGGGCTGGTTGCCGCCCGGTGCGCCATCGCCATTGCCACCGGCTGGCTGGTCACCCTGTGGGTCATCCGGCCTGCGCTGGGTTTTGGAGCGCAGCTTCTCTTCTTTTTTTTGCTTTTTTGCGAGCTCGCGCTGGCGCTTTTCGTATCCGTAGTTGGGTGTTGCCAAGGTGTTTGCTTCCTGAAGTAGAGGCCCACTGTAACAGCTAGGCCTGTGTTTGCCGACATACCCCCGCGCCCGTCAAGCGGGGGCAAAGGCCCGCTGCAGGGACTGCTGCAGGTCCTGGCGCAGGTCGTCCACCGCCTCCAGGCCGATGGAAAACCGCACCAGCGTCCCGGGCTTCAGGTGCGCCGTGGGCCGCCCGCGCATGCGCGCCAGCGCATAAGGCACCACCAGGCTCATGGGCCCACCCCAGCTGTAGCCCAGCTTGAACAGGCGCAGGCCGTCGCAGAAGGCGTCGACTTGGTCCTGGCCGAAGCGCGCATCGATCACCACGCTGAACAGGCCGGCCGCCGCGCCCGCACCGCCATAGGCTGCGCCGCACAGCGCCTTCCAGTGGTCATGGCCCGGCGCACCGGCCAATGCCGGGTGCAGCACCTGGGCGATGGCGGGCTGGCCCTGCATCCAGGACGCCAGGGAGCGCGCCGCCTCGTCGTGCGCGCGGTAGCGCAGGCCGATGCTGGGCAGCGAGCGCAACACCGCCTCGGCATCGTTGCCACCGACGCCCAGGCCCAGGCGCATGTGGGTCAGCTTGAGCTGCATGTGCAGCGCCTCGTCGCGCGTGACGATGCTGCCCATGAGCACGTCACCGCCGCCGCTGGGGTACTTGGTGAGGGCGTGGGCCGAGATGTCCACGCCCAGGCTGCCGTCGCCCAGCAGGTCGAACGGCGCGAACGCCAGGCCCGCGCCCCAGGTGTTGTCCAGCGCCGTCGTGACGCCGCGCGCGCGGCAAATGCGCACCTGCTCGCACAGGTCGGGGAATTCCATGGTGACCGAGCCGGCCGCTTCAAGCCAGACCAGGCGGGTGGCAGGCGTGATGCGCGCGGCCAGATCGGCCGGATCGAGCGGGTCGTAGACCGCATGCGTGATGCCGAAGCGGCGCAGCTCGCCGTGGGTCAGGTCCTTGCTCGGGCCATAGACATTGTCGGGAATCAGCAGTTCATCGCCGGGCTTGAGCAGCGCCAGTGCCACATTGGCAATCGCTGCGAGGCCGCTCGGGACCAACAGGCACTGCAGGCCACCCTCCAGGGCGCACAGGCGCTCTTCGAGGATGAAGGTGGTGGGGGTGCCGTGCAGGCCGTAGGTGTAGCCGCTCTTGTCCTTCCACTCGCGACTGCGCATGGCGGCCACGTTGGGGAAGATCACGGTCGAGGCCTTGTAGACGGCAGTCTGGGGGGCCTGAAAGCCCGCAGGCGGAAGGTAATCGTGGTGGACGAGGCGGGAGGCGATGTCGGTGGCATGGTCTTGCATGCAGCCAATGGTAGCGCGCCGCACAATGGTCACCTTGTGCGGCGCGGCTCCTTTGCCATGGCCCCTGTTCGGGGGCGGGCAAAGGCCAGGGCATGGCCGATGGCTTGCATTGCACGCATCACTTGCCTGGGCGGTCTTCGAATGCCAGTCCTCGCAATGAAGATGAAGGAGGCAGCCTGCTCGCTGCCCGACTGGCGGGTCGCAAGTCCATCCCTGCCCGGTGCGCGTGGGGTCCGGTATCTTTACAGTCCCGGGGCCCGGTGCAAGCCGTCAGGTACGGCTGTGCCTTAGCTCGGTGTGACGGTCAACTGGTTATTGACCGAGGTAACGCCCTTCACGGCGGTGGCAATCGTCTCGGCACGCTCCTTGGCGGCAGGCGTGGTGGCGGGGCCGTTGAGCGTCACGGAGCCATTGACAGTATCCACATTGATCTTGATGGCGCTCAGGTCAGGATCCTTGGCCAGGCCGGCGGACACCTGGGCGGTGATGGTCGCGTCATCGATTTTTTCCATCGCGGTTTGCGAGCCTTGCTCCATCTTGTTGCCGGCACTTTGCATGGCGCTCTCGGCCTTGATGCGGGCTTCGGTGGCAGCCTGCTCGGTGCGGTCAACGGCCGAGTCCAGGCGCTGGCCCACGGTGGCGTCTTCGGTCTTGCTGCAAGCAGCCAGACCCAGCGCCAAAGCGCTGACGGCCAGCACGCTGGCGATGCGGTGAAGGGGGCGCTGAGCGGTAGTTGCGGTGTTCATGGGAAAGCTCCTTGCGGGTTGAAACATGCTTCGTACTTTAGGCAAACCGACGCGCGCACAGGGTCGGATAGCTCCGAAGTGGCTGTAGGACGCCAGGCAGCCCGCACAAGCGCGCGACAATCGGGGCCATGCCTTCCTTGCCCTCCCTGTCCCGCTGGTTTCCGTTTCTCGCCTGGCCCCGCCCCGACCGCCGCCTGCTCAAAGGAGAGTTTTCTGCCGGCATGACCGTGGGGCTGATGCTGGTGCCACAGGGCGTGGCCTATGCGGCCCTGGCCGGCATGCCGCTGGTGACCGGCATCTACGCCTCGCTGATCCCGGCCCTGGTGGCCGTGCTGTTCAGCTCCTCCACCCGGCTGGGCGTGGGGCCCACGGCCCTCACCAGCCTGCTGATCGGCGCCTCCCTGACCGGGCTGGCCGAGCCCGGCAGCGCGCAGTGGGTGGCCCTGGCGGCGTGGATGGCCCTGCTCTCGGGCCTGCTGCAGCTGGTGATGGGCATGGCACGCTTTGGCTGGCTGCTGAACCTGGTGACCTCGCCCGTGCTCAGCGGCTTCACGCAGGCGGCCGCGCTGCTGATCCTGGCCTCCCAGTTGCGCGCCTTCACCGGCCTGCGCTCGGACCTCGGCGCCCTGTGGTCCACGCCGTCGCTGGGCCATTTCGACCTGGTGGCTGCCGCCTTCGGCCTGGGCAGCCTGGCGCTGCTGGTGCTGGCCCGGCGCTGGCGCCCGAACTTTCCGGCCGCCATCGTGGTCGTGGGTGCTGCCGGGGCGCTGAGCTGGGCGCTGGGCTATGCCGACAGTGGCGGCTCGGTGGTCGGCACGCTGCCCGAGGGGCTGCCGTCCCTGTACTGGCCGGGCCTGCTGTCCTGGTCGCAGTTTTCCGCACTGGTGATGCCGGTGCTGGTGGTCACGCTGGTGAGCTTTCTCGAAACCGCCTCCAGCGCCAAGGTGGAGAGCCAGCGCTCGGGCGAGCGCTGGAACGAGAACCAGGACCTGATCGGCCAGGGCCTGGCCAAGATCAGCAGCGGCCTGTGCGGCAGCTTTGCCACCAGCGCCTCGTTCTCGCGCTCGGCCATCAACCTGTATGCCGGTGCCCGCACCGGCTGGGCCACGGTGTTCGCCATCGCCCTGGTGCTGGTGGTGCTGCTGTGGCTCACTCCGGCGCTCTACCACGTGCCGCAGTCGGTGCTGGCGGCCGTGGTGGTCACGGCGGTAACCAGCCTCATCAAGCCCGCCACCCTGCTGCGCCTGTGGCGCATCTCGCGTGTCGAGGCTGTGATGGCCGGCGTGACCTTTGCGCTGACGCTGGCCACCGCACCGCGCATGTACTGGGGCGTGCTGGTGGGGCTGGTGATGAACCTGAGCCACTTTCTGTACCAGCGCCTGCACCCGCGCATCATCGAGGTCGGCCTGCACCCCGATGGCAGCCTGCGCGACCGCCACCTGTGGCACCTGCCGCCCCTGGCCCCCCAGTTGCTGGCATTGCGCATGGATGCGGAGCTCGATTTCGGCTCGGCCAGCGCGCTGGAGCGGCATGTGATCGACCACCTGGCCGCCGACCCCGCCATCGTCCACCTGTGCCTCATGGCCCAGCCCATCAACCGCATCGACATCACCGGCGTGGAGACCTTTGCCGCGCTGCGCGCCCTGATGCAGGCGCGTGGCGGCATACTGCACGTGAGCGGCATGAAACTGCCGGTGGACCAGGTGCTGCGCCGCGCCGGCTTGCTCGAACCCGGCCCGGGGCTGCAGATGTACCGCACCGACGCCGAGGCCCTGCAGGCGCTGCAGCAGATACCACCGCCCGACCCTGAGGGTGCAGCCACCTGAGCCGTATCACCCCACGGCCCGCCCCGAAGCTGCATTTTTTGCGCCGTCCCGCTGCTACACTCAACGAACTCTGCCTTATCCATTTGTGTCTGACTCTGCGGCCTCTCATCTCGTAGACCTGCGCGATCTGCGTCTGGACATTGCACACGCCCTCGTGGCGCAGGCGGCCGGCAGCGAAGCCTCCCTGCAACGCGAGGCACCGTCGCGCTACCTCCAGGGCCTGATCGACGGTCTGTGCGAACTCTCCCTCAAGGACCCCCTTACCGGGCTGGCCAACCGTCGGCATTTTCGCGCCGTGCTCGAGCGCGAGATCGACCGCGTGACGCGCTCGGGCGAGGCGGCCCTGCTGCTGATGCTGGACATCGACCACTTCAAGGCGGTCAACGACACCCATGGCCACCTGGCCGGTGACGTGGTGCTGCAGTCGGTGGCACGCACCCTGAGCGCCTGCGTGCGCCCCATGGACACCCTGGCACGCTACGGCGGCGAGGAGTTCGCGGTGGTGCTGCCCGCCTGCCAGGCCGCGTTTGGCAAGGTGGTGGCAGAACGCATCCGCCGTGCCGTGGCCAACACACCTGTCAGAATCTCGCCCTCCGTGGAACTGAATGTCACGGTGAGCGTTGGCGGGGCCTTCGCCCTGCAATGGATCCGTTCGACCACCCTGCTGTGGACCGACCGGGCCGACCACCAGCTCTACCAGGCCAAATCGTCGGGCCGCAACCGGGTGAGCATCGAAGAGCAGCCCGACAGCACCGTCAGTGCCGAAGAGAAGAGCCTGTTGTTCGGCCCCTTGTACACCCCCTCGGGCTGGGGCGATCTGCCCCCGCTGGACCCAACAGGCAGCGCCAACTGAAAGTTAGAAGATGAGCGACGCGCTGTCCCCCCCACCCACATCCTCCGACGCCCCCCCCTCGCCCGGACGCCCTCCCGGCGCGGCGGCCACTGGTGCGCGCATCATTGCCATCACCAGCGGCAAGGGCGGCGTGGGCAAGACCTTCGTGTCGGCCAACCTCGCGGCAGCGCTCACGCGGCGCGGCCAGCGTGTGCTGGTGCTCGACGCCGACCTGGGCCTGGCCAACCTGGACGTGGTGCTCAATCTGCACCCCAAGATCACCCTGCACGACGTTTTCACCGGCAAGGCCTTGCTGGAAGACGCCGTGATCCAGGCGCCCGGCGGCTTCTCGGTGCTGCTGGCCGGCTCGGGCATGGTGGAGTATTCGCGCCTCACGCCCGAGGTGCGCAACCAGTTCCTGAATGTGATCCAGGCACTGGCGCCCAATTACGACGTGATCCTGCTGGACACCGGCGCCGGCATTTCGGACGTGGTGCTGTTCTCGATTTCGCTGGCCTCCGAGGTGCTGATCGTGGCCACGCCCGAGCCCACCTCGCTGACCGACGCCTACGCCGCCATCAAGGTGCTGGCCATGCAGCAAAAGCGCCAGCATGTGCGCATGGTGATCAACCAGGCCGCCCGCCCGGGCGATGGCCGGGCCATCACCAGCCAGCTGCAGCAGGTGCTGGACCGCTTCGTCAGCACCGAGACCGGCCGCGGCGTGCGGCTGATCCACATGGGCGACATCCCGGCCGACCCGTCGGTGCGCGACGCCGTGATGCGCCGCCAGCTGCTGCTGCTCAACACGCCGGGCTGCCCGGCGTCGCTGGCCATCGCCCAGCTGGCCAACAAGATCGAGACCACGCTGCTGGTACCCGCCCCCTGAGGGAACCTGGCGGGCAACCCGCCAGGCTACAGGCCAGGGGCCGGCAGCAGCGCGACAATCAGGCCGTAACCGCGCCCGTCCGGAGAGTCGCCCCCGGCAGAACACTCCTTTCCCAGAACCCGTGTAAACAGGCCATCGCCGTGAACGACGTCCTCAACATCTCCTGCTACCAATTCGTGCCGCTGCCCGATGCGCATGCGTTGCGCGACCTGCTGCACGAGCGCGCCACTGCGGCGCAGCTCAAGGGCACCATCTTGCTGGCCGAGGAAGGCATCAACTTCTTCCTGGCGGGCCCGGCCCAAGCGGTGCGCGGTTTCGTGGATGCGCTGCGCACCGACGCCCGTTTTGCCGACCTGGCGCCCAAGGAGAGCTGGTCGGACACGGTGCCCTTTCGCAAAATGCTGGTCAAGGTCAAGCGCGAGATCATCCGCATGGACCACCCCACCATCCAGCCCTCCACAGGCCGCGCCCCGGCGGTGACGCCGGCCACGCTGCACCGCTGGCTGGCGCAGGGCCACGACGACGAAGGCCGCGAGGTGGTGACGCTAGACACCCGCAACGCCTTCGAGGTCGACCACGGCACATTTGACAACGCCATCGACTGGCGCATCGACAAGTTCACCGAGTTCCCCCCGGCCCTGCGTGCCCACAAGGAGGAACTCGCCGACAAGACGGTGGTGAGCTTTTGCACGGGCGGCATCCGCTGCGAGAAGGCCGCCATCCTCATGCGCGAGGAAGGCCTGCCGCATGTCTACCAACTCGAAGGCGGCATCCTCAAGTATTTCGAGGAAACCGATGGCGCCCACTACCACGGCGGCTGCTTCGTCTTCGACGAGCGCCGGGTGCTGGCGGCCGACCTGTCCACCGACAAGCCTGAAGGGGCCTGACTGGTCCACTGAAACCGAGAAATCGGCGCCGATTTCTCGGTTTCAGTGGACCCTTGCTCAATCCGCGCGGAAACGGTGCTCCGGCAGCGGGATGAATTCCGTTTCGCCTGGCACCACCTTCATGCGGCCTGCTTCCCAGTCCCCGGCGGCCTGCACGATGCGCTCCTTGCGGCTGGAGACGAAGTTCCACCACATGTGGCGCGGCCCGTCGAGCGCGTCGCCACCGATGACCATCAGGCGCACGGCGCTGTCGCCGGCCTGCAGCCGCACGGGCGCCGCCGCAGCACCTGCGGGCAGTACCGCCAGGGTGTGGTCGGGCAAGGGCTCGCCGTCGAGCAGCAGCTCGGCATCCACGGGGTAGAGGGCCATTTCCTGCGCCAGGGCCGCCGGCAATTCCAGCACGCCGCCCGCAGGCAGTTGCACGTCCAGGTACAGCGTGGGCGCATAGGTCGCCACGGGCGAGGTCTGGCCAAAGGCGGTTCCGATCAGCACACGCACCACCGCATCACCGACCTGCACCTCGGGAATGGCAGCGGCCGGCGTGTGCACGAAGGAGGCATCGGCCTCCTCGGCCGCCACCGGCAGCGCGGCCCACAGCTGGATGCCGTGGTTCACATAGGTCATGTCGGCCAAGCTCTCGGGCCGGCGCTCGGAGTGCACGATGCCGTTGCCGGCCGTCATCCAGTTGATGGCGCCGGGCTCGATCTGCTGCACGTAGCCCAGGTTGTCGCGGTGCATGATGGCGCCGGAGAACAGGTAGGTCACCGTGGCCAGGCCGATGTGCGGATGGGGCCGCACATCGTGCGCCGCGCCGGGCACCACCGACACCGGGCCGAAATGGTCGAAGAAGATGAACGGCCCTACCGAGCGGCACTGCACGGCAGGCAGCAGGCGCCGCACGGTGAAGCCGCCGCCCAGGTCCTTGGCATGGCCGGACAGGCGCAATGCGCCGCTCATGAGCGTGCTCCAGCGCACGGGGCGCGAAGACGATGGCATGGTTGCATGGGAGGCTCCTGTAGTCGTGGGGTTGGAATCAGTTCTTCATTGCGCTATGAGCCAGCTGCGACGCATGAAATTGGCACGGCCAAGGCCAGTGCCCCCGCGCAAGGGCCGCCCCGCCGCGCTGGGGGCGTCCCCCTCCCGGCTCGCGCAGCGAGACGAGAGAGGGGGAAGGCGCGAAGCGACACAGGGGGTGCTTCACTTAAAGCGTGCAGCCAGCTCGGCCACACGCTGTCCCAGGAAACGGGCTGTGTCCAGGTCGCCCGGCGCCATCTCGCCGGCCGAAGCGTCGGAAGGTGATTGCGCCATGGCACCACTGTAAGCGCCCAGCCAGTTCACGTCGTTGCGCGTGGCGGCCTTGGAGTTCGATGGCAGCACGCCCGCCCCCACCCACAGGCCGCCATGCTGCATGGCCAGGTGGAACAGGTAGTCGAGCGTGATCTGCTTGTCGCCATTGGTGGCGGCGCTGTTGGTGAAGCCGGCGAACAGCTTGTTCTTCCAGGCCTGGCTGAACCAGGGCTTGGACGATGCGTCGGCAAAGCGCTTGAATTGCCAGCTGGGCCCAGCCATGTAGGTCGGTGAGCCGAAGATGATGGCGCTGGCGGCGGCCAGGGTTTCCCAGCCGCCTTCGGGCAGGCTGCCGTCCGCATCGATGGCGATCAGCTGCGCACCCGCGCCATCGGCCACGGCCTGGGCCATGCGCTGGGTATGGCCGTAGCCCGAGTGGTAGACGACAGCGATCTGCAGCATGCGGCGGTTCCTTGCAACGTTAAAACGCCATCATGCCGCAGGATGGCGACGTCAGTTGGAAGAACGGCGTGCGTCCACGCTCCAGCCACCGGCGCCGAAGGCCGCCAGGGCCAGCAGGCCGCCGGTCACGCCCACGTTCTTGAAGAACATCAGCTGCTGCATCATCTGCTTGTCGGCCGGCAGTGCCCAGTAGGCATGGAAGAAGAAGCTGGCGACCAGCGTGAAGAACGCCAGGGCCAGTGCGGCAAACCGGGTACCGAAGCCGAAGACCAGCGCCAGGCCGCCCAGCACTTCCACGGCGGCGGCCAGGCCTGCCGCTACGGTGGGCATGGGCAGGCCCACGGAGGCGATGTAGCCCACGGTGCCGGCAAAGCCGGTGAGCTTGCCGATGCCGGCAGGCAGGAACAGGGCAGCCAGCAGCAGGCGCGAGGCCAGGGCCAGGGGGTTTTGCAGGGAATTGAACATGGTGGACTCCTTCAGGTAACAGGTAAAGAACAGGGGGCGGACAAAAAATTAGGTCAAGGGGCCAGATCGAACACCAGCACTTCGGCATCGCGGCCTTCGGTCAGTGCCAGGGCCGTTTCCTTCTCGATCAGCGCGGCATCACCGGCCGACAGCGCCTGCCCGTTGACCTGCAGCGCGCCACGCACCAGGTGCACATAGGTATTGCGGGCCGGGTCGAGCGCCAGGGTGGCCGACTCACCGCCGTCGAACAGGCCGGCGTAGATCGTGGCGTCGGCGTGCACCGTCACGGAGCCGTCGGCCCCGTCGGGCGAGGCCACCCGGCGCAGCGTGCCGCGCTTTTCGGCATCGGTAAAGGCCTTTTGCTCATAGCCGGGTGCAATGCCCTGCACGTCGGGCAGCAGCCAGATCTGCAGAAAATGCGTGGTCTGACCCTCTGCATGGTTGAACTCGCTGTGCTGCACACCCGTGCCCGCGCTCATGCGCTGCACGTCGCCGGGCGGGATGCCCTTGATGTTGCCCATGCTGTCCTTGTGGGCCAGTTCGCCCGACAGCACGTAGCTGATGATCTCCATGTCGCGGTGGCCATGGGTGCCAAAGCCCATGCCCGCGGCGATGCGGTCTTCGTTGATCACGCGCAGGTTGCCAAAACCCATGTGCTCGGGATCGTGGTAGCCAGCAAACGAGAAGCTGTGGTGCGACTGCAGCCAGCCATGGTCGGCGTAGCCGCGGTCTTGGGATTTGCGAACAGTCAGCATGGTGTGTAGCCCTTTCAAGACGCAACTTTAGGCCCGTGCTCCCTGTTCCGGGCGCTGGCACATTGATGGCATGATTCAAAAAAATTGAATTACCATGGCACCACCATGCAAAACCCGCGCGATGTGCTGACCCCCGACAGCCTGGCCATGCTGCAGGTGATCGCCGAGGCCGGCAGCTTTGCCGCCGCAGCGCGCCAGTTGGGCCTGGTGCCCAGCGCGCTGACCTACCGCGTGCGCCAGATCGAGGATGCGCTGGACGTGCTGCTCTTTGACCGCAGCGCGCGCCAGGCCCGCCCCACAGAGGCCGGCGTGGAGCTGCTGCGCGAGGGCGCGCGGCTGCTGCAGGACATCGACGCCGTGGCCCACCGCGTGCGCCGCGTGGCCACGGGCTGGGAGCCGCAGCTCACGATCTCGGTCGATGGTGCCATTTCGCCGCACACCATGATGGAGCTGGTGGATGCGTTCTACGCCATGGCGCCCCCCACCCGCCTGAAGCTGCGCGACGGCATCATGACCGGCACGCTGGAGGCCCTGACCTCGGGCCGGGCGGACCTGGCCATCGGCGTCACCATTGCCGGATCCAGCGTGGCGGGCCTGCAGCAGGCCACGCTGGGCGACCTGCTGTTCATCTACGTCGTGGCGCCGCACCATGCACTGGCCTCGGTGCCCGAGCCCATCACCGACGCCACCCTGCTGCAGCACCGCGCCGTCGCCGTGGCCGACTCGGCGCAGCGCGGCGGCGCCACCATGGGCCTGCTGGGCGGGCAGGACGTGCTAACGGTGGACACCATGCAGGCCAAGGTGCGCGCCCAGTTGCGCGGCCTGGGCGGCGGCTTTCTGCCCGAGCCCATGGTGCGCCCCTACCTCGAAGCCGGGCGGCTGGTGACACGCAAGGTGGCGCGGCCCGAACGCCGCGTGCCCATCCACTACGCCTGGGGCGGCCCGGGCTTCACCGCGCCCGGCCGCGCGCTGCAGTGGTGGCTCAACCAACTGCAAAGCCCCGCCACACGCCGCGCACTGCTGGAAAACCACCATCATTTCTGATGCGCAGCCCTGCGCGGGGCGTGTAGAGTGGTCGGTGTCGGAGTTTTCCTGCCAACCGTTCCCGAAAGGCCTCCCATGAGCAAACCTGTTTCTCGCCCTGCCAAACGGCCTCGACGCCCTGCACCCAGCCCTGTGGCTGCTGCGGCGACCACGACGACAACCCCCTCCACCCGCAAAACCGCCGGCAGTGCCAAGGCACCCCGGCATTTCGCCATCATCGGCGCCGGCATGGCCGGCATTGCCTGCGCCCGCACCCTGGTGCAGGCGGGCCACCAGGTCACCGTCTTCGAAAAATCCTCCGCCGCCGGCGGACGCACGGCCACCATCGACTCACCCTTTGGCGGCTTCGATGCCGGCGTGCAGTACTTCACCGTGCGCGATGCGCGTTTTGCGCGCGCCATCGACACCGTGCCCGGCGTGTGCAAGCGCTGGAGCGCCAATTCCGTGCGCGTGCTGGACGCTGCTGGCCGCGTGACCGCCGCCGGCCTGCCCACGCGCGAAGCGCACTGGGTCGCCAGCCCCGGCATGCAGTCGCTGGTGGCCACCTGGGCCGAACCGCTGGCCCAGGCCGGCCGGCTGATCACCGACACTTGCGTCACGCGCATCGAGCATGACGCCTTGAACGCCCCCGGCTGGCAACTGCGCACCGAAGGGCCCGACGGCGGCCACCACGTGTACGCCGGCTTCGACGCCGTGCTGCTGGCCCAGCCGGCCACGCCCGCGCAGGCCCTGCTGTCCACCTCGGCCATCGACAGCAGCCTGTCAGCGGCCCTGTCCAGCGTTGCCATCGCCCCCTGCTGGACATTGATGTTGGCCTACCCGCAGGCCGTGCGCCCGGGCCTGACCACCCTGGGCCCGCAGTGGAATGCCGCGCGCAGCACACACCACCGCATTGCCTGGCTGGCGCGCGAATCCTCCAAACCCGGCCGCCCCAGCGTGGAGCGCTGGACCGTGCAGGCCAGCCCCGCCTGGTCGGCTGAGCACCTCGAAGACGATGCCGAGCGCGTGCAGGCCAAGCTGATCAAGGCCTTTGCCGAAGTGACCGGCATCCGTGCGCAACCCGCGCACGCCCAGACCCAGCGCTGGCGCTATGCCCAGACCACCCACCCCCTGGGCCGCAGCCACCTGTGGGACGCCCAGCTGGGCCTGGGTGCCTGCGGCGACTGGTGCCTGGGCCACCGCCTGGAAGATGCCTTCGTGTCCGGACTGGAGCTGGCACTCGCCGTGGCATGAAGGAAGGCGAGGACCCTGTGCAGGGCCCCGGGTCCGGCTACATCGGCCGCTTTGCGCCGTCGCCGACAGGGCCCCTGCATGCAGGCTCGCTGGTGGCCGCCCTGGCCAGTTGGCTCGACGCCCGCGCCTTCAACGGAGGGCGTGGCGGTCGCTGGCTGGTGCGCATCGAGGACGTGGACACCCCGCGCTGCATCCCGGGTGCAGGCGAGATCATCCTGCAGCAGTTGGCCGCCTGCGGCCTGGTGCCCGACGAGCCGCCGCTGTGGCAGTCCGCGCGCGGTGCCTTCTACCAGCAGGCACTGGATCGCCTGGTGGCCGAAGGCGCGGCCTACCCCTGCGCCTGCTCGCGCAAGGACATCGAGGAGGCCCAGCTCGCGCTCGGCCATGCGCGCGAGCGGCATGCGGCCCTGCCCTATCCTGGCACCTGCCGCCATGGCCTGAATGGGCGGGGCGGCCGGTCCTGGCGGTTTCGGGTGCCCGAAGGCCTCTTGCCCACGCGCTGGAGCGACAGGCGCCTGGGTGAACAGCAGCAAGAGGTGGCGGCCGAGATCGGCGACTTCGTGCTGCGCCGCGCCGACGGCCTGTGGGCCTATCAATTGGCCGTGGTGGTGGATGACGCGGCCCAGGGCATTACCCACATCGTTCGTGGGGAGGATCTGGCCGACAACACCCCGCGCCAGATCCTGCTGCAGCACGCCCTCGGCGCGCCCACGCCGCAGTACCTGCACACCCCCCTGGTGCGTGGCGACAACGGGGAGAAACTCTCCAAGCAGAACGGTGCCCAGGCCCTGGACCTGCACGATCCCCTGCAGGCGCTGGCCCAGGCGGCACAGGCCCTGGGGCTGCCCGCGCTGGCACATCCACACAACACTTGCACGGGGGATGCGCTGGCGCAATGGGCCAATGCGTGGTTCAGAAACTACAATGGCCCATCGTGACCGAACTGCCAATCCTTTCCCCCGCCCCCGACAGTGCGGCACCCGCCGCCAGGCCCCCCCAAGCCGGCAACACCGCGCCCGCTGGCGTTGCCCACCCCAAGACCATCAAGAGCTTTGTGCGCCGCGCAGGGCGCACCACCACGGGCCAGGCCAAGGCCTTCGAAGACCTGGGCCCGCGCTTCGTGCTGCCCTACACCGCCGCCCTGCTCGACGCCCCCGCCGCCTTCGGCCGCACGGCCCCGCTGATCCTGGAGATCGGCTTCGGCATGGGTGAAGCCACAGCCCATATTGCGCGCGTGCGCCCCGATGACAACTTTCTGTGCTGCGAGGTGCACGAGCCCGGCGTGGGTGCCCTGCTCAAGCGCATCGGCGAGCAGGAGATCGGCAACATCCGCATCCTGCAGCACGATGCCGTCGAGGTCATCGACCACATGCTGGCCCCGGCCAGCCTCGATGGCGTGCACATCTTCTTTCCCGATCCCTGGCACAAGACCAAGCACAACAAGCGCCGGCTGATCCAGTCGCCGCTGGTCGCCAAGCTGGCCGCCCGGCTCAAGCCTGGCGGCTATCTGCACTGCGCCACCGACTGGCAACCCTACGCCGAACAGATGCTGCAGGTGCTGGGTGCCGAGCCCCTGCTGGCCAACACCGCCGACGGCTTTGCGCCGCAGCCGGACTACCGCCCACTGACCAAGTTCGAGAACCGCGGCCTGCGCCTCGGGCATGGCGTGTGGGATATTGTGTTTGTGCGGCGCAATTAGCGCCCCCTCCACCGGACGACCGCCATCACCGCGCCTATGAAGCCCATCCTGCAACACCTGGTTGAAATGACCGGCCACCGCGACCACCTGCGGCTGGAGGTGTCGGTGCTCTCCACCCTGCAAAAACTCAGCGGCATCAAGGCGGTCCGGGCGCTGGAGCTGTTCACAGACAAGGGCGTGGCCCATGTGCGCCCACGCACCTGGGTGGAGGACGGGCAACTGGTCTCCACCGACTCCGAGGCTGCCGCCGACCCCCGGCGCGAACTGCTGGAGCAGTACCCCGAGCTGTGCGAATGCGTGAAGAGCCAGGGCAACAGCGCGCTTTCGCACCGCCCCGGGCGCCATACGCTGTGGCTGCCGGTATGGATGCACGAGAAGGTCAGCACCTGCCTGGAGATCACGCAGTCGCGCCCGTTCTCGGCCCACAAGCTCGAAGTCATCAAGGGCGTGTTCCTGGTCTACCAGAACTACCAGAACCTGCTGGACTACAGCGAACGCGACGCGCTGACCGGCCTGTTCAACCGCAAGACCTTCGACGAGCAGTTCTCCCGCACCGCCAGCGGCCTGAGCAGCAACCGCCCGCAAAGCGCCGAAGCGCTGGTCACCGAAGAAGTGGCCTCCGAAAGCGAGCCCGCGCAGAACTGGCTGGCCGTGGTGGACATCGACCACTTCAAACTGGTCAACGACCGCTTCGGCCACCTCTACGGCGATGAGGTGCTGATCCTGATCGCCAACATCCTGCGCACCTCGTTCCGCTCTCACGACCGCATTTTCCGCTTTGGTGGCGAGGAGTTCGTGGTGCTGCTGCGCAACATCACGCTGGCACGGGCGCACAAGGTGTTCAACCGCTTCCGCGAGACCGTGCAGGAGTACGACTTTCCGCAGGTGGGCCGCGTGACGGTGAGCCTGGGTTTCGTCGGCACCTCGCGTGGCTCCCCGGTCGAAATCCTGGGCCAGGCCGATCAGGCGCTCTACTACGCCAAGGAGCACGGCCGCAACCAGGTCTGCTTCTACGAAGACCTGATTGCCGGCGGGCACCTCACGGCCAAGGTCTCCAACGACGATGTAGAGCTGTTCTGACCCGCCGAGGGCCTACCGCAGGCCTTCTGCAGGTCAGCGGTTGAACGCCTTGCCCAGGGCGGCCAGCAACTCCTTGCGCGACTGCTCGCGCGCCACCGGGTGGCCACCCACATGCACGCCCTGCCCCGGGTACACGCCGTTGGGCACGTCGGTGCGCAGGCGCAAGGGCACGGTGCCATCGAAGCCATGGTAGGCGCCCTCGTAGGCCACCACCCGCACCTCGCGGCTGCCCGGGATGTCGTCGCGTGGTGTGCCGCGCGGCGCCGCCAGGGCCTGGCAGGGTGCGGCAGGGGTCCAGTCGTCCGCCTTGCCGACGAGCATCAGCGTGTCGGCGGCCGGCCTATAGCCGCCGCGCAGGTCGGAGCCACAGCCGGGGTAGAACGCCACGGCAAGGCGGGGCAGCACCTTCGCCGCCGCCACGTCAGCATGGCGCAGGTTGCTGGCGGCCAGCACGGCACTGCCGCCGTGCGACCAGCCCAGCAGCGCCAGCCGCTGGCCGTCCACGCCCGGCTGGGCGGCCAGCCACTGCAGGGCGGCCAGCGCATCGCGGCGGCGGTCGTTCTGGTTGATCTTGCGCGTGCCCACGCGCTGGGTGCACAGCTCCTTTTCGCCGCGCGGTGTCAGCGAATCCACGGCCAGGGCATGCCAGCCCTGCTGGTTGAGCAGGTCCGCATACTCGCGCATGCGCTCTGCCGGCTGGCCGCGCCGATTGAGCATGCCGCCACAGCCGTGCAGCATGACCACGGCAGGCAGGGGCCTGGTGTCCTTGCCGGTGGCCGGGGCCAATGCGGCGGGCGGACGGTACCACCAGGCCTGCAGGGTCACCGTGCCACCCGACTCACCGGCAGGCGCCTGGAACTGCACGCGCTCCACAGCATCCGACGGGGCGCCTGCGGCACAGGCCACCCATAGCCCCAAAGCCATGGCGAGCAGGCAGCGGCCCGGTTTGGGGATCAGTCCAGGCAGGTCCATCGGGTGTACCTGCCGTGGCAAATCAGGCGCGCTCGCGCACCCAGGCCTCGACGCTGGCCAGCGCAGCAGGCAGGCCCGCCGCATTGGTGCCACCGGCCATGGCCATGTCGGGCTTGCCGCCGCCCTTGCCGCCGACCTGCTGGGCAACGAAGTTGACCAGCTCGCCGGCCTTGACCTTGCCGATGCTGTCGGCCGTCACGCCTGCAGCGATCTGCACCTTGTCGCCATCGATGGCGGCCAGCACGATGGCGGCGGTCTTGAGCTTGTCCTTGAGCTTGTCCATGGTGTCGCGCAGGGTCTTGGCGTCGGCGCCGGGCAGGGCCGCAGCCAGCACCTTGATGCCGTTCACGTCCACCGCCTGGCCCACCAGCTCGTCGCCCTGGCTCGATGCCAGCTTGCCCTTGAGTGCTGCGATTTCCTTTTCCAGGGCCTTGACGCTGTCCAGGGTCTGGCCGATGCGGTGGTTGAGCTCGGCCACCGGGGTCTTGAAGGTGCCGGCCGCCTGGTTCACCGTGTCTTCGAGCTGCTGCAGGTAGGCCAGCGCGTTGGTGCCGGTCACCGCCTCGATGCGGCGCACGCCTGCGGCCACGCCGCCTTCGGCCACCACCTTGAACAGGCCGATGTCGCCCGTGCGCTGCACATGCGTGCCGCCGCACAGCTCGCGGCTGGTGCCGATGTCGAGCACGCGCACGGTCTCTCCGTATTTCTCGCCAAAGAGCATCATGGCGCCGGTCTTCTGGGCCGATTCGATGTCCATCACGCGCGCCTGCGTGGGCACGTTGGCCAGCACCTCCTCGTTCACCAGGCGCTCGATCTCGCGCACCTGGGCATCGGTCACGGGGGCGTTGTGGGCAAAGTCGAAGCGCGTGCGCTCGGCGTTCACCAGGCTGCCCTTTTGCTGCACATGCGTGCCCAGCACTTCGCGCAGGGCCTTGTGCATCAGGTGGGTGGCCGAGTGGTTGCGCACCGTGGCGGCGCGCACGGCCGTGTTGACCTCGGCCTGCACCGTGTCGCCCACGTTCAGCGTGCCCTCTTCGAGCGTGCCGTGGTGGCCGTACACATCGGCCTTGACCTTGAGCGTGTCGCCCACCGCAAAGCGGGCAGAGCCGCTGGTGATGGTGCCTTCGTCACCCACCTGACCGCCGCTTTCGGCGTAGAAGGGGGTGGTGTCGAGCACCACCACGCCGTTCTGGCCGGCCTTGAGGGCTGCACTGCTGGTGCCGTCCACGTAAATGGCGGTGATCTTGGCCGTCTCGGCCAGTTGCTCGTAGCCCGTGAAGCGGTTCACATCGCCGGTGTACTCCAGCGCCTTGTCCATCTTGAACTTGCCGGCGGCGCGGGCCTTGCGCTTTTGCTCTTCCATGGCGACCTTGAAGCCGGCCTCGTCCACCTCGACATCGCGCTCGCGGCAGACGTCGTTGGTCAGGTCCAGCGGAAAGCCATAGGTGTCGTGCAGCTTGAAGGCCACGTCGCCAGGCAGCACCTTGGCATCACCGGCCAGGGCCGTGTCCAGGATTTCCATGCCGTTGGCCAGGGTCTCGAAGAAGCGCTCTTCCTCGGCCTTGAGCACCTCGGTGATGCGCTGCTCCTGCTCACGCAGCTTGGGGTAGGCGTCGCCCATCACGCGCACCAGTTCGGCCACCAGCTTGTGGAAAAACGGGGTCTTCTTGCCCAGCTTGTAGCCGTGGCGGATGGCGCGGCGCACGATGCGGCGCTGCACGTAGCCGCGGCCTTCGTTGCTCGGGATCACGCCGTCGCTCACCAGGAAGGCGGTGGCGCGAATGTGGTCGGCGATCACGCGCAGGCTCTTGTTGTTCAGGTCGGCCACGCCGGTCTCGCGGCCAGCGGCCTTGATCAGCGCATCGAACAGGTCGATTTCGTAGTTGCTGTGCACGTGCTGCAGGATGGCGGCCAGGCGCTCCAGGCCCATGCCGGTGTCCACGCAGGGCGCGGGCAGCGGGCTCACCGAGCCGTCTTCTGCCATGTCGAACTGCATGAACACGTTGTTCCAGATCTCGATGAAGCGGTCACCGTCTTCATCGGGGCTGCCGGGGGGGCCGCCGGGGATGTGGTCGCCGTGGTCGTAGAAGATCTCGCTGCAGGGGCCGCAGGGGCCGGTGTCGGCCATCATCCAGAAGTTGTCGGACTTGTAGCGGCCGCCCTTGTTGTCGCCGATGCGGATCACGCGCTCGGGCGGCAGGCCGATTTCCTTGGTCCAGATGTCGTAGGCCTCGTCGTCCTCCTGGTACACGGTGGCCAGCAGGCGCTCGGGGGGCAGCTTGTACACGGTGGTCAGCAGCTCCCAGGCCCAATGCAGCGACTCGCGCTTGAAGTAGTCGCCAAAGCTCCAGTTGCCCAGCATCTCGAAGAAGGTGTGGTGGCGCGCGGTGTAACCCACATTCTCCAGGTCGTTGTGCTTGCCGCCGGCGCGCAGACAGGCCTGCACCGATACCGCGCGGTTGTAGGGGCGCTTGTCCGTGCCCAGGAACACGTCCTTGAACTGCACCATGCCGGAGTTGGTGAACATCAGCGTCGGGTCGTTGCCCGGCACCAGCGAGCTCGAGGGCACGATGGTGTGGCCCTTAGAGGCGAAAAAGTCCAGGAAGGACTTGCGGATGTCTGCAACCGAGATCGAAGGCGTGGTGTTGTTGGTCATGGGCGAAAAGGGGCAACGGGCCTGGAACGAATGATGGGCCGCTCGCGCAGGGCGCGGCAACCCCATTTTTGGAGATAACCACAGATTCTATCGAGGCAGCAGGCTGAAACGGCTTGCAGCCTGCAGAGACACTGCACTTGACTGTCCCGAACGCTGCTGGCAGGCGCCTCGAAGCAGCATCGCAAGGGCGTTGCGGGTCTGGGATCCCTTCGCATCCGCCCCGCACCAAAGTCATGCCCCGTTGCGGTGCCCAGCGCCCAAAAACGATGCACGAAGGCCCCCTGGCAGGCTTCTTCAGCCCCCGAACGCCCGGATGCAGCCCATCCAAGCGCAAATTTGGCTGGCACGCAAGCTGCTAAATACCCTCACAAGATATTTCAAATATTTTCTTAATATATTTACCAACGACACCGATTCATCCCAGCCACTGCTTTCCTTCACCCCCTTCGTTCCTTCCTTCTTTCATCCCCAGGAGTTCACCCCATGAGCAATCCCCGCTGGCAAGGCATCTTCCCCGCCATCACCACCAAGTTCCACGCCGACGAGAGCATCGATGCCGAAGGCACGGCGCGCCACATCGACTTCCAGATCCGCAACGGCATCCACGGCCTGGTGACCTGCGGCTCGCTGGGCGAGGCCAGCACCCTCACGCTAGAGGAGAAGCTGCAGGTCGCCAAGATCGCGCTCGACGCCGCCGATGGCCGCGTGCCCGTGCTGGCCAACGTCTCGGAGACCAGCACCCGCGAGGCGCTGCGCTACATCGATGGCGGCAACAAGCTGGGCGTGGCCGGCTACATGGTGATGCCCTCGGTGATCTACGTGGCCGATGCGCGCGAAGCCATGGCCAATGTGCGCGCCATGGCCAAGGTGGCACAGAAGCCGCTCATGGTCTACAACAACCCCGTGGCCTACCGCGTGGACCTCAAGCCCGAGCACATGCTGGAACTGGCCGACTGCGAGTGGATCGCCGCCATCAAGGAGAGCACGGACAACATCCGCCGCATCACCGACCTGCGCAACACCGTGGGCGATCGCTACCAGCTCTTCCTGGGGGTGGACGACCTGGCCTACGAAGGTCTGGCCCTGGGCTGCGACGGCCTGCTGGCCGGCGTGGGCTGCGCCTTCCCGCGCGAGACCGTGGCACTGTACGACCTGATGAAGGCCGGCCGCTTTGCCGAAGCGCTCAAGCTGTACCAGTGGATGACGCCGATGCTGCACCTCGATGTATCGACCAAGCTGGTGCAGAACCTCAAGCTCATCGACGTGCTGGTGGGCGTGGGCACCGAGCACATGCGCCGCCCGCGCCTGCCGCTGATCGGCGAGGAGCGCGCCTTCATCGAGCGCGTCGTGAAGAAGGCGCTGGACACGCGCCCCACCGAGTACCAGTCGGTCGCCTGAGCGCCCGCGCCCTCCCCCACTCCCTTCTTCCACCCAAAGGTCTCCCATGGCATCCAGATTCATGACCCCCACGGCGCTGGCAGCCCTGCTGCTGCTGGCGGCACCGGCATTCGCGCAGGAGCAGGTCGTCAAGATCGGCCACAGCGGCCCGCTGTCGGGCCCGAATGCGTTCGCGGGCAAGGACAACGAGAACGGCGTGCGCTTGGCCGTCGAGGAGCTCAATGCGAAGAAGATCGTGGTGGGAGGCAAGACCCTGAAGTTCGAACTGGTGTCCGAGGACGACCAGTGCGACGCCCGCACCGGCGTGAGCGTGGCGCAGAAGCTGGTGGACAGCGGCGTGAAGTTCGTCATGGGGCCTTACTGCTCGGGCGTGGCCATCCCGGCCTCGCGCGTCTACAGCGACGGCGGTGCCATGGTGTCCACCGTCGGCACCAACCCCAAGGTGACCGAGGGCGGCTACAAGAACCTGTTCCGCATCATCGCCAGCGACACCCAGATCGGCTCGAACATGGCCGTGTATGCCGCCCAGGTGCTCAAGGTCAAGCAGGTCGCCGTGATCGACGACCGCACGGCCTTCGGCCAGGGCGTGGCCGACCAGTTCACCAAGGAGGCGAAGAAACAGGGCCTCACCGTGGTGGGCCAGGAGTTCACGACCGACAAGTCCACCGATTTCCTGTCCATCCTCACCAGCCTCAAGGGCAAGCAACCGCAGGCCATCTTCTTTGGCGGCTATGCCCCGCAGGCGGCGCCCATGGCGCGGCAGATGAAGCAACTGGGCATCTCGGCCAAGCTGCTGGGTGGCGACACGCTGTGCAGCCCCGAGGTCGGCAAGCTCGGCGGCGAGGCCGTGAACGACACGGTGTTCTGCGCCCAGGGCGGCACCATGCTCGACAAGGCCGCGAGCGGCCCGGCCTTCAAGGCCAAGTACAAGGCGCGCTTCAAGCTCGATGCCGATGCCTACGCAGCGTCCTACTACGACCAGGTGATGTTCATGGCCGATGCCATGCAGAAAGCCCAGTCCGTGGAGCCTGCCAAGGTCGGAGCGCAGATGTACCTGGCAAGCCACCAGGGCGTGGCGGGCACCTATGCCTACGACGACAAGGGCAACCTCAAGCAGGCGCCGATCACGGTGCTGACCTTCAGGAACGCCGTCCCCGTGCCACTGGCCAGCTACTGAAACTGCTGGGATCGCGGCGGGGCTCCCGCTACGATCCTCGCACCCCAACCCACGCGACCCACCATGACCCACGACAGTGCTATGCAACGCATACAGATCCTCGACTCCCACACCGGCGGCGAGCCCACGCGCCTGGTGGTGGGCGGCTTTCCCGAGCTGGGCACGGGCAGCATGGCTGAGCGCCGCGCCCTGCTGGCCAGCCAGCACGACGCCTGGCGCGCAGCCACGGTGCTGGAGCCGCGCGGCAACGACGTGATCGTGGGCGCGCTGCTGTGCGCGCCGCAGGACCCGGCCAACGCGGCGGGCGTGATCTTCTTCAACAACACCGGCTACCTGGGAATGTGCGGCCACGGCACCATCGGCCTGGTGGCCTCGCTGGCCTACCTGGGTCGCATACAGCCGGGCGAGCACGGCATCGAGACACCCGTGGGCACGGTGATGACCACGCTGCACGGGGATGGCTCGGTCAGCGTGCGCAACGTGCCCGCCTACCGGCTGCACCAGGGCCTGTCCCTTGAAGTGCCCGGCATCGGCACCGTCACGGGCGACGTGGCCTGGGGCGGCAACTGGTTCTTTCTGATGAGCGCGCACGGCCAGCGCGTGGCCAGCGACAACCTGCCAGCGCTGACCGCCTACACCAGCGCCGTGCAGCAGGCCTTGAAGGACCAGGGCATCTGCGGGGACAACGGCGGCGATATCGACCACATCGAACTCTTTGCCGACGATGATGTGGCCGACAGCCGCAACTTCGTGCTCTGCCCCGGCGGCGCCTACGACCGCTCGCCCTGCGGCACCGGCACCAGCGCCAAGCTGGCCTGCCTGGCGGCCGACGGCAAGCTGCAGCCCGGACAGGTGTGGCGCCAGGCCAGCATCATCGGCAGCAGCTTCGAGGCGCGCTACGAACCCGATGCCACGCCCGGCCGGATCATCCCCACGCTGCGTGGCACGGCCCACATGAGCGCCGAGGCCACCTTGCTGATCGCGCAGGACGACCCCTTTGCCTGGGGCATCCGCCTCTAAGCCACCCCCCACCCCATGCAAGCTGCGGATGTGATCGTCATCGGTGCCGGCATGGTGGGTGCCGCCTGCGCCCACCTGCTGGCCAACGCCGGGCTGTCGGTGCGCGTGCTCGATGCGCGCCGCGGCGGCGCCACGCAGGCCGGCATGGGCCACCTGGTGGTGATGGACGACAACGCGGCCGAACTGGCGCTGAGCCAGGCCTCGCTGGACCAATGGCACGCCTGGGGCCCGCGCATGAATGCCGACCTGCCCGGCTGCGCGTATGCCAACTGCGGCACGCTCTGGATCGCGGCCAATGCCGAAGAAATGGCCGGCGCCGAAGCCAAGGCCGACGGCCTGCGCGCGCACGGAATCGCCTGCGAGCTGCTGGACGCCCCCACGCTGGCCCGGCTGGAGCCCGCGCTGCGCCCCGGCCTGCACGGCGCCTTGAAGGTCGGTGGCGATAGCGTGGTCTACGCCCCCAACGCCGCGCAGTGGCTGCTGGCGCATGCGGCGCGGCCCTTTCCGGTCGAGCATGCCCAGGTGGCGCGCATCGATGGCCGGCGCGTGCACCTGGCCGATGGCAGCGTGCGCGAGGGCGGTGCGGTGCTGCTGGCCGCCGGCATCCATGCCACGGCACTGTGCCCCGGCCTGCCGATACGCCCCAAGAAGGGGCACCTGGCCATCACCGACCGCTACCCCGGCACGGTGCGCCACCAACTGGTGGAGCTGGGCTACATCACCAACGCCCACCAGAGCGACGGCACCTCGGTGGCCTTCAACCTGCAGCCGCGGCCCACGGGGCAGTTGCTGATCGGCTCGTCGCGCCAGTTCGACACCACCGACCCGGACATCGACAACGCCGTGCTGGCACGCATGCTGCGCCGTGCGCTCGACTACGTGCCGGGCTTGGCCGATCTCAACGCCATCCGCACCTGGACGGGTTTTCGCGCGGCCACGCCCGATGGCCTGCCGATCATCGGCCGCCACCCGCACCAACCGGATCTGTGGCTGGCCGTGGGCCATGAAGGGCTGGGCGTGACCACGGCGCCGGCCACGGCCCAGCTGCTGGCTGCGCAGATCACGGGCGCCACGCTGCCGCTTGATCCCACCCCCTACTCGCCCGAGCGCTTTGCCGGGAGCCTGATCGCATGACTGCCCCCACGGTACGGATCCACGCCGATGGCACGCCCCTGCAGGTCGCCCCCGGCACGAGCGTGGCTGCAGCTCTGGCCCAGGTGCCGCCGGGCCGCACGCGCACCTCCACCACCGGCCAGCCGCGCGCGCCGCTGTGCGGCATGGGCGTGTGCCACGAGTGCCGGGTACGCATCGACGGCCGCACGCGCCTGGCCTGCCAGACCGTGTGCACCGAAGGCATGCAGGTCCACACCGATACCGGCAGGCCATGCCCATGACCTCTTCCAGCCCCTCGCCGAGGCATGAGCGCTGCGACATCCTCATCATCGGTGCCGGCCCCGCAGGCATGGCCGCAGCGCTGGCCGCAGCGCCCAGCGGCGCTGCCATCACCATCGTGGACGACAACCCCGCAGCCGGCGGCCAGATCTGGCGCGACGGCCCCGGTGCCACGCTGCCGCCCCTGGCCCGCCAGCACCGCGAGGCCCTGGCGCGGCACGCCAACATCCGGCTGCTGTGCGGCACGCGCGTGGTGGGCCTGGGCGAGCGGCAACGGGCCGACCATGCCCCTGCCCTGCTTCTCGAAGACGCCGACCGGGGCTGGACCCAGCACAGCCACCGCATCGTGCTGTGCAATGGTGCGCGCGAGCTGCTGCTGCCCTTTCCGGGCTGGACGCTGCCTTGTGTGACCGGTGCGGGCGCCTTGCAGGCCCTCATTAAGGCCGGGCTGCCCGTGCGGGGCCAGCGCATCGTGATCGCGGGCACAGGCCCGCTGCTGCTGGCCGCCGCTGCCACCGCCACCCAGGCCGGCGCCCAGGTGGTGCGGGTGGCCGAGCAGGCCGGCTGGCGCGCGCTCGCAGGTTTTGCCGCGCAGCTGCCGCGCTGGCCCGCCAAGGCCGTGCAGGCATTCACGCTGCTGCACCCGCAACTTCGTGCAGGCAGCCATGTGCTCAAAGCCGTCGGTGAAGGCCAGGTGCAGTCCGTGCGCCTGCGCACGGGGCGTGGTGAAGAAACCATTGCCTGCGAGCGCCTGGCGTGCGGCTTCGGCCTGGTGCCCAACACGCACCTGGGACAGCTGCTGGGCTGCGCGCTGGGCGGACCCTTGAGTGGCGGCCTGGGCCTGCAGGTCGATGCACAGATGCGCACCAGCGTGGCCGGGGTCTATGCCGCTGGCGAGTGCACCGGCTTTGGCGGCAGCGAGCGTGCACTGGCCCAGGGCGCCATCGCCGGCCATGCCGCTGCAGGCAACACCACCCCGGTGCACGCGCTGCAGGCCACACTGCGCCGCTGGGAAGGCTTTGCCCAGGCACTGCAGCAGTCCTTCGCACTGAACGAATCACTCAAGACCCTGGCCCGGCCAGACACCCTGGTGTGCCGCTGCGAGGACGTGCCGCACGCCGAACTGGCAGGCCGCACCGGCTGGATCGACGCCAAGCTGCACACGCGCTGCGGCATGGGTGCCTGCCAGGGGCGCATCTGCAGCGCCGCCACGCAGCACCTGTTCGGCTGGACGCCGGCGCCGCCGCGCCATCTGCTGGCACCGGCACGCATCGCCACCCTGGCGGCGGCTGGCGACGACGCCCCCTCCGGCTGAG
The DNA here is from genome assembly GCF_964253575.1 of Acidovorax sp. LjRoot118. Lineage (NCBI taxonomy): Bacteria > Pseudomonadati > Pseudomonadota > Betaproteobacteria > Burkholderiales > Comamonadaceae > Acidovorax > Acidovorax sp. LjRoot118. Next base: position 1,629,934 of record NZ_CAXURB020000001.1, on the reverse strand, counting down.
CCTCCGCTGCAGGAAGCACCCGATCTGGGCACTCCCACCCTCCGCTACGGGCACTCATCTTGCTTCTACATATATTAAGAAGATATTTATTTTGGTGCCGTCGATCCCTCCTCCATAACCACTCCAACAGAGCCACCCCCATGCCCTCCGCTTCCACCTCAGCCACCCCTCCCGTGGCGCCACCACGCGCCCCCATCCGCTGGTTGCTGGATTTCTCCAGTTGGCTGCTGCGCATGGAGCGCCACCTGCTCACCGCCCTCATGACCCTGCTGGTGGCGCTGATCCTGCTCAACGTGGTGACGCGCTACAGCGGCATGCCCATCTACTGGATCGACGAGGCGGCGGTGTACACGGTGGTCTGGCTGACCTTTGTGGGCGCCTCGGTCATGACGCGGCTGCGCATGGACTTTGCCGTGACCATGCTCACGGACCAGTTGGGTGCACGCGCCGCGAAGGCCATCAAGGGCGTGGCCACAGCATGTGTGCTGCTGTTCGGCGCGGCCATGCTGTGGATGTGCTGGCAGTGGATGGACCCGATCGGCATCGCGCGCTACGGCTTCGACGCCAAGGAGTACGCGGCCGAGAGCTTCAACTTTCTCTACACCGAGCGCACGCAGACGCTCAACTGGCCCACCTGGGTGCTGCAGCTGATCCTGCCGATCTTCTCGGCCACCTTCAGCGTGCATGCGCTGGCCAACCTGCTCGAAGACCTGGGCGCGGCCGAGCGGCGCACGCACCCGGGCTTTGACGTGGTCAACGCCGACGCCGTGAACTGAAGACTCCCGAAGGCCCCTCCATGATCACCTCCCTCTTCTTCCTGGTTGCGCTGCTGGTCGGCGTGCCCATCGGCGTGTGCCTGTGCCTCTCGGGCATCGTCTACATCTTCGCCACCGGCGGCACGGTGCTGTTCCAGTCGTTTCCCATGCAGATGTTCGCGGGGGTGGACAGCTATGGGCTCATCGCCATCCCGCTGTTCATCCTGATCGGCGAGATCATGAACAGCGGCGGCATCACGCGCCGGCTGGTGGACCTGTCGATGGCCTTCATCGGCTCCGTCAAGGGGGGCCTGGCCTACGTCAACATCCTGGCCAACATGCTGGTCTCGTCCATCATCGGCTCGGCCACCGCGCAGGTGGCCATCATGTCGCAGGTGATGGTGCCCGAGATGGAAAAGCAGGGCTATGACAAGACCTTTGCCGCCGGCCTCACGGTGTACGGCGGCATGCTCGGGCCCATCATCCCGCCCTCGGTCATGTTTGTCGTGTTCAGCGTGCTGGCCCAGGTGGCCGTGGGCGACATGCTGATCGCCGGCATCATCCCCGGCGTGCTGCTCACGCTGCTGTTCTTCGTCGTGATCGCCCTTATGGGCTTCTTCGTCTACGACTACCCGCGCAGTGAAAAGCGCACGCTGGCCCAGCGCGCACGCACCATCGTGCATGCCAGCCCAACGCTGCTGATCCCCCTGGTGATCGTCGGCTCCATCCTGAGTGGCCTGGCCAACCCCACCGAAGCTGCGGCCGTGGGTGCGCTCGCCTCGGCGCTTGTGGGCCGATACGTCACCAAGGAGTTCAAGCTCAAGGCCATGCCCGCCATCCTGCTGCGTTCGGCCATCTACTCGGCCGTGGTGCTGTTCCTGGTGGCCGCCGCCGCCGTGTTCTCGTGGCTGCTGATCTACGGCAAGGTGCCCCAGATGGTGGCGGCGTGGATACAGACCGTGGCACACGACCCGGTCACCTTCCTGCTGCTGGCCAACCTGATCCTGCTGGTCATCGGCACGGTGATCGACGGCATTCCCGGGCTGATCATGACCGTGCCCATCCTGCTGCCGATCGCCACCGAGGTCTACCACATCGACCCGCGCCACTTCGGCGTGGTGGTAGTCATCAACCTGGTACTGGGCCTGATGACGCCACCCGTGGGCCTGAGCTTCTTTGTCGCATCGGCCGTGACCGGGGCCAAGCCCGGAAAGATGTTCATCGTCACCCTGCCGTTCTTCATCATCAGCTGCGTGGCGCTGGTGCTGCTGTCCCTGTTCCCCAGCCTGTCGCTGGCCTTGCTCAAGTAGCCGGCAGCGTCCTTTTCAGCCCTCTCACGTCCCATCCCTTCCAACACGGAGTTCACCATGACCACTACGTCCGTCTCCCGCCGCCATTTCATCCAGCGCCACGCCATGGCTGCCGCCGCTGCCACCGTGGGCGTCCCGCTCGCAATGCCGGCATTCGCGCAGGGTACGGGCGCCAAGGAATTCCGCCTGGGCCTGATCACCCCTGCCGGCCACTCGTGGAACCGCGCCGCGCTGCAGTTCGGCGAGGCGCTCAAGAAGGAGACCGATGGCCGCCTGAGCCTGACCGTCTTCCACTCGGGCCAGCTCGGCAACGAGGCGGCCATGATGCAGCAGCTGCAGTCAGGTGCCCTGGACATGGGCTGGATCCAGGCGGCCGAACTGGGCTCGCGCGTGTCCAGCATCGCCGCCATCAATGCGCCCTACCTCGTGCGCTCCACGCCCGCCGTGGCCAAGCTGGTCAAGCACCCTGCGGCCACCAAACTGCTGGAAGTGCTGCCGCGCGAGACCGGCACCATCGGCCTGGGCTGGGGCATCACCGGCATGCGCGCGGTGTTCTCCACCAAGGACATCTCCGTACCCACCGACCTCAAGGGCATGAAGCTGCGCATCAACCCCACGCCGGTGTACCGCGACTTCTACCAGATGCTGGGCGCCGCGCCCACGCCCATTCCGACACCCCAGGTGTTCGACGCCATGAGCAACGGCCAGGTGGACGGGCTGGAGGCGGACATCGAGTTCTCGTGGAACCAGCGCTTCGACAAGGTCGCTAAAACGCTGCTGCAGATGAATGCGCTGTTCATGCCCTTCGCTCCACTGGTGTCGGGCCGTATCTGGCAGGGGCTCGATGCCAAGGACAAGGACCTTATCCGCAAGCTGACCGCCCAGTCGCTGGACGCGCAGATCAACGACATCGTGACCACCGAGGCCGGCCTGATCGAGAAGTTCAAGGGCACCTCCATCGCCTTCAAGACCGCGTCCTCGTTCAACCCCGAGGCCACCATCCAGGAGTTCGACAAGCTGTGGCTGCCCAAGGCTCCGCAGATCGCGGAACTGCGCAAGGCCGGTGCCAGCCTGTGATTTAAGATGGTGCAGACCCCATGGTCCCCAGCCCGGGGGCCATGCCCTACCAGGCCCCTTCCACTCGATGACACCCAGCAGCAGCACACCCCTCCGCAAAGACACCGGCCCCAAGCGGCGCGCGGCGGACGTGGCCTATGACGCCATCGAGGCCATGGTCTCCACCCTGCAGCTGCAGCCCGGCAGCCCGGTGGTGGAGGCCGAGATCGCCGAGAGCACCGGCCTGGGCCGCACGCCCGTGCGCGAGGCCCTGCTGCGCATGGTCTCCATCGGGCTCATCGTGCAGCAGCCGCGCCGCGGGCTGCAGGTCTCCAACATCGACCTGGCAGACCACCTGGACGTGATCCAGACGCGCCGCGTGCTGGAGCGGCTGATCGCGTCGTGCGCGGCCCGCCGCGCCACCGCGCCGCAGCGCCAGGCCATCGTGCGCTGCGCCGAAGAGATGGTGCGCGCTGCCGAGCGCGGCGAGCTCGATGGCTACATGCTGGCCGACCACGGGCTCGACCAGATCGTGCACCTGGCTTGCCAGAACCAGTCGGCCGTCAAATCCGTGGCGCCGCTCATCGTGCAGTGCCGCCGCTTCTGGTACGCCTACCAGCACGAGGGCGATGTGACCGAGGGCGCGCGCGCCCACATGCACCTGGCGCAAGGCATCGCCAGCGGCGACGAGGCACACGCCGTGGCCGGCGCCAACCAGCTGATGGACTACCTGGAGCAGTTCGCGCGGCGCATCATCGACAGGTGATACCGATTTGCCTTCAACCGGCTTACGTCGTTGGGAAGCCTTGCCCTGCTACAGCACTGTCTGCGGCTTCCCGCCTAGTTACCCGATTGAATCCAAATCGGTACACAGCGCTGTGCCAAGGCTGCTAGGAGGCTTGGTGCCCCAGCGCGATGCGCTGCTCCAGAAAGCGCCACATGCGCTCGTCCGCGCAGAACGCCACGTTGAAGCGCAGCCAGCCCGTGGGCCGCGGCTCCACCAGGAACAGGGCGCCGGGGCCGAGCATGATGCCCTCCCTCGTGGCGTCCTGTGTGAGCAGGGCACTGTCGGGCAGGTCGGGGTGGCGGGCCCAGAGGTACATGCCCGCTTCGGGCTCGTGGAACAGTTCGAACCCCAGGCCTTCGAGCCGCCGCCCCACCGTGCGGTGGGCGTCGGCCAGGCGTTCGCGCAGCGACTTGAGGTGCTTGCGCCAGCGCCCGTCGGTCACCACGCCGAAGGTGATGCGCTCGGTGATGTCCGACGAAGTGAGGCCCGAGACCATCTTGAGCTGCACCAGTTCATCCACCAGGTCACGCCGGGCCGCGACATAGCCCGTGCGCAGGTTGGGCGAGATGGTCTTGGAGAAGCTGCCCAGGTAGACGACGCGCTTGAGCTGGTCCAGGCTCGCCAGCGAGGGGCGCACGCCCGCCTCCATGTCGGCATAGATGTCGTTTTCCACCAGCATGAAGCCGTGCTGTTCGGCCAGCTGCAGCAGGCGGTGCAGGTGCGCCATGGACGCGACCGAGCAGGTGGGGCTTTGCAGCCGCGGCTGGGTGAAGAAGGCCGTGGGGCGGTGCTGGGCCAGCAAGGCCTCCAGCGCCACCAGGTCGTAGCCGGTGGCCGTGCGCGGCACGCCCACGGCGTGCGCTCCGGCAAAGCGCAGGATGAAATGCAGGTTGGGGTAGCCCGGGTCGTCCACCAGCACCACGTCGCCGGGCTTGACCAGGCGGCGCACCACCAGGTCGAGCGCCTGGCTGGAGCCCTGGGTGAGCATGATGCGGTCGGCATCGGCGGTGATGTCGCGCTCGGCCATGGCTTCGGCCACCACCGTGCGCAGGCCCAGGTGGCCGTGCGGCAGGCCGTAGCCGTCGAGCTCCGTGCCGTCGGCCGACAGCTGGCGCATGCTGCGGCGCACGGCATCGCCGAACAGCCAGTCGTTCGGCAGCCAGCCGCAGCCGGGCTTCATGGGCAGGTTGCGGTTCTCGAAGATCTGCTGGAGGTACCAGCGGGCGTCAAAGGTGGGTGCAGCCCGCTCAGGCGCCGCAGCGCCGGGTGCAGCGGCCTCGCGCCGCTTCACAAAGAAGCCGGCGTTGGCCCGCGACACCAGCCAGCCCTGGGCCACCAGGCGGTCGTAGGCCTCCACCACCGTGAACACGCTCACGCCATGGCTGGCGGCAAAGCCGCGGATGGAGGGCAGCTTGCTGCCGGGCTTGAGCGACTGCGCGGTGATCAGGTCCCTGAGCCCGTCGACGATCTGGCTGACCAGGGGTGTCGGCAGGTCCTGGTTGAGTGTGAGCATCGATGGAAAGAGGAACAGAGGGTGTGCCAGAGCAGGTGTACTGGATTCTAGACCTGCACAGTGCACATGAATCAGCATGCCGGTGTACATGGACGGTGTGCAGCCGGGCTTCCAGAATGGCGCCATTCTTCACCACGCCTGAACGCCAACGCCATGCAGCACGACCGCCACTTCACCAATGCCGCCCTCATCGCCCGCCGCCACGCCGCCGTGGCGCGCGGCGTGGGCCAGGCCCACGAGATCTTCGTCCAAAGGGCGCTGAATGCCGAACTGTGGGACGTGGAAGGTCGCCGCTACATCGACTTTGCCGGCGGTATCGCCGTGCTGAACACCGGCCACCTGCATGCCGGCGTGATCGCCGCCGTCAAGGCCCAGCTTGACCTGTACACCCACACCTGCTTTCAGGTGGTGGCCTATGAGCCCTATGTGGAAGTGGCGGAGCGCCTGAACACCCTGGCCCCCGGCGCTTTCACCAAGAAGACGCTGCTGCTGACCACCGGCGCCGAAGCGGTGGAGAACGCCGTGAAGATCGCCCGCGCCCACACCGGCCGCCCGGGCGTGATCGCCTTCACCGGTGGCTACCACGGCCGCACCAACATGACATTGGGCCTCACGGGCAAGGTGGCGCCGTACAAGATCGGCTTCGGCCCCTTCCCCGGCGAGGTGTACCACGCGCTGTTCCCGAACGCGCTGCACGGCGTGAGCGTGGAGCAGGCCCTGCACTCGGTGGAGCTGATCTTCAAGAACGACATCGAGCCCGAGCGCGTGGCGGCCTTCATCATCGAGCCCGTGCAGGGCGAAGGCGGCTTCTACATTGCGCCCGGCGAATTCATCAGTGGCCTCAAGGCCTTGGCCGACCGCTACGGCATTTTGCTGATCGCCGACGAGGTACAGACCGGCGCCGGCCGCACCGGCACCTGGTTCGCCTGCGAGCAATGGCCCGTGGCCCCCGACCTGATCACCACCGCCAAGTCGCTGGCGGGCGGCTTTCCGCTGGCGGGCGTGGTGGGCCGCGCCGAGGTGATGGACGCCCCGGCGCCTGGAGGCCTGGGCGGCACCTATGCCGGCAGCCCCGTGGCCTGCGCTGCGGCACTGGCCGTGATCGACGCCTTCGAGAAGGAGCACCTGCTCGCGCGCAGCCAGGACATGGGCGCCCTGCTGGTGCGCGCGCTCAAGGACCTGGCGACCAAGGTGCCGCCCATCGGCGACGTGCGCGGCCTGGGGGCCATGGTGGCCATCGAGTTGTTCGAGGGCGGCGACCTCGCCCGGCCCGATGCGGCCCTCACGAAAAAGGTGGTGGCCGAGGCCGCGCGCCGCGGGCTGATCCTGCTGTCATGCGGTACCAACGGCAACGTCATCCGCATCCTGGTGCCGCTCACGGCCTCCAACGAACTGCTCGATGAAGGCCTGGCCATCCTGGCCGACAGCTTTGCCGCCGTCGCCTGAACCCGGGCTGCCAGGCATACCGATGACGCTGTCAGGGAGGTGACTGCGCTGCCTGCAGCGCCATCACCTCGCGTGTATATTCATTTTTGGCCCTTGGCGCCCCGGGCATGCGCTGCACAGCGGCGGCCCTGGTGCCCCCACTACAAACCGACGAGACACCACACCATGGACATGAAGACTTCGCCCCTTTCCCTGCTCAAGGACCCGAGCCTGCTCAAGACCGATGGCCTCGTCAACGGCCAGTGGGTGGCGGGTGCGAGCCGCTTCGACGTGAACGACCCGGCCACGGGCCTGAAACTCGCGAGCGTGGCCAACCTGGGCCCTGCGGACGCCGAGGCGGCCATTGCCGCCGCCAACGCCGCCTGGCCCGCCTGGAAGGCCAAGACCGCCAAGGAGCGCAGCATCATCCTGCGCAAGTGGTATGACCTTCTGATGGCCAACCAGGACGACCTGGGCCGCATCATGACGGCCGAGCAGGGCAAGCCCCTGCCCGAGGCCAAGGGCGAGGTGGCCTACGGCGCGAGCTTCGTGGAATGGTTTGCCGAAGAGGCCAAGCGCATCAACGGCGAGACCCTACCCCAGTTCGACAACAGCCGCCGGCTGATGGTCCTGAAGCAGCCCATCGGCGTGTGCGCGGCCATCACGCCGTGGAACTTCCCGCTGGCCATGATCACCCGCAAGGTGGCGCCGGCCCTGGCCGCTGGCTGCCCGGTGGTGATCAAGCCGGCCGAGCTCACGCCGCTGACCGCGCTGGCCGCTGCCGAGCTGGCCATCCGCGCAGGCATCCCTGCGGGCGTGTTCAACATCCTGCCGGCCGACAGCGACAACTCCATTGCCATCGGCAAGGTGCTGTGCGCCAGCGACGTGGTGCGCCACATCAGCTTCACCGGCAGCACCGAGGTGGGCCGCATCCTGATGGCGCAGTCGGCGCCCACCGTGAAGAAGATGTCGCTGGAGCTGGGCGGCAACGCGCCCTTCCTGGTGTTCGACGACGCCGACATCGACAGCGCCGTGGAAGGCGCCTTTGCCAGCAAGTACCGCAATGCCGGCCAGACCTGCGTGTGCACCAACCGCTTTTACGTGCAGGAAGGCGTGTACGACGCGTTCGTCGCCAAGTTCGCTGCCAAGGTAAAGACGGCCAAGGTCGGCAATGGCTTTGAGGACGGTGTGAACCAGGGCCCGCTGATCGAGGAAGCGGCGCTGGTCAAGGTGCAGCGCCATGTGGACGACGCCGTGGCCAAGGGCGGCACCGTGGTGGCCGGCGGCAAGCGCCTGGCCGGCCAGTTCTTCGAGCCCACGGTGATTGCCAATGCCACACAAGACATGCTGTGCGCGCGCGAGGAGACCTTCGGACCCTTCGCCCCGGTGTTCAAGTTCACGACCGAGCAGGAAGCCATCGACGCCGCCAACGCCACCGAATTCGGCTTGGCCAGCTACTTCTACACCCGCGACGTGGGCCGCATCTTCCGCGTGGCCGAGGCGCTGGAATACGGCATGGTGGGCATCAACGTGGGCATTCTGGCCACCGAGCATGTGCCCTTTGGCGGCGTCAAGCAATCGGGCCTGGGGCGCGAAGGCTCGCACCACGGCATCGACGACTACGTCGAGATCAAGTACCTGTGCCTGGGTGATATCCAGAAATAGACCGCGCAGCGCCAGAAGGCGTTGAAGAACCTCGCCCGGCAACAGCCCGGGTTGGGGCAGAATGCCCGCCGTGCGGCCCGCGACTCCACCACCAAGAGGCGCCCACTCCAGGGCAGCCCACCGGCCGCATGTTCACCGAGGGAAACCATTTTGAAAGCACTGATCCTTGCGCTGCTTACCGTGGCCAGCGCCGCGCACGCGCAAAACTCCGGCCTCACCGTCTTTGAATCGCACGGCACCATGCACTACGCCATGGTGCCCACCGACAAGGCCCGGGACACCCAGTACATGGAGAACGCGGCATACAGGTTTTGCCAGGACCAGAACAAGGGCAGCTGCCGCGTGATGATCTGGGCCGACAGCCTGGACAAGCCCACCGGCAACCCCTTCCATACACGCTACGACGAGAACAAGCTCGCCGAATACCTGCGCAACTATGGCGGGGCAGATGGCATGCGGTTCAATTGCAAGCTGGTGCCCGGAGCCAGCCGCTGCTACCAGCAGTAGCACGGCAACCGGGGGAAACTGGCGCAGAATCCCCCGGCCGGTCGGCAAACGCGCAACCCACAGGGGGTTGTGTGCCCGCCATAGGCAGCCGCCGAGTTGCCTGCCGACCGCGCAAACCCGAGGGACATCACCATGAAAGCCTTGATCCTCGCGCTGCTGACCGCAGCCACGGCCACCGTCACCCACGCGCAAACCACCGTCTTCGAGAAGAATGGCAGCATGCAGTACGTCATGGTGCCCACCGACAAGGCACGCGACACGCGGTTCATAGAGGACGCAGCCCTGAAGGCCTGTGGCGGCGAAAGCGTCTGCACCGTGATGGTATGGGCCGACAGCCTGGACAAGCCCACGGGCTGGCCCTTCCACCCGCGCTACCGCGAGAACCAGTTGGCCGAGTTCCAGCGCAACTACGGCACAGGCGTGGCGCGCAGCATGGCGTTCAACTGCAAGCTGATTCCCCGCACATCGGGCATGAACTGCTTCTGAGCATCAACCCTGCCCCGGCGCATCGCGCCGGTTGGTGAAGCTGGCATTGCCCAGCCCCGTGCCCACAGTGAGGATGGCCCAGCGCTCCACATCGTTGGTGAAGGGCATCTCCGACAGGCCCTGCACCACCGCATCGTTGTGCAGACACACCTGGGTTCGCCCATCGCCGATGTGCGGCAGGCGCTCGCACAGGTCGCGCGGCAGGTGAAAGCGCGTGCTCTCCCAGTTGCCGGGCAGGTTCTGCGTGCCGCCGGCCAGCGATCCGTCTTCCACGATCAGCCCCGGGCAGGCCACGCCGATGTAGGGGGCCAGGCGAATCTCCTTTTTCTCCGCGTAGGCGATCAGGTCTTCGAGGATGGTGGCGATGCCTTCCACCAGCTCGTCGCGCTTGGGCTCGTCATCCGCATGGGCCCACTTCTCGCGGCGCACCACTTCGGCCAAAGACATGTCGGGCGCCTTGTGCAGGTGGGTCTGCACGATGCCGCAGCGCACATTGGTGCCGCCAATGTCCACCGCCAGGATGGCGTCGTAGCTCTGCAGCAGAGCGGGAGGCGCCAGGTGCACCCAGCCGATCAGCCCGCCCTCGTCCGAATGGTGATGCAATGTGCGCAGCTCCACGGGCACCTTCTCGGCCTTGAGGATCTTGCCGGCACGCGCGATGGACATGCCGCCGACCTCGCTCTGGTGAAAGCCCCCACCGATGATGATGCGCTCCACGCCTTTCCAGGTCTTGTGCTTGAGAAAGCGCTGCACCACGTGTGCCAACTGCAGCGCATAGTCTTCCGATGCCGCCTCGATGGCTTGCGCAGCCGCTCCGTCCTTCTCCAGCATGGCATCGATCTGGTGCTTGCTGAGTTCGCGCGTGGGCTTGTCCCCCATCGGGTCCTTGCCTGCCATGGAGGTGAAGAGCTTGCGCCAGGCGTCGAGCATGTGGCGAAACGCCGTGCGGCTGGCCACGTCGCCCACGAAGCCATCGCCATCGCGCAGCTCCAGGCTGTAGCCCTCGATGACCACCGAGGCCAGGCGCATGTCGCCATGCGGGCCGACGATGCCCAGCTCGCGCTGGGCCTTGGCGTCCTTTTCCTCCTGCGCCGCACTGGGCTTGTCAGGCGTGGCTTTCTTGGCCTTCGTGTCCTTGTCTTTGTCCTTGGAAGCCATTCATTCCCTCATGCAATGGGGCCCGCACACGGGGCTGAAGGGGCATCGTGCCCCATGCTGCGGCGCGGCGGCGTCAGCCAATGCCTTGAGATGGCCCCAGGCCGATCAGGTCTTTGAGGTCTTGCCAAGCAAGGCCTTGGCACGCAGCCCGGCCCACACGGCGAAGAACAGCGATGCGGCGAACACCCAAGCGGACAGCCCCCCGGCCATGCCGCCCGAGAGCAGAGTACCGATGGTGCAGCCCAGCCCCGTCATCGCGCCCCAGCCCAGCAGCACGCCGCCCGAGAGGCCCCGCGCAGCATCGCGCCAGGTGGGCCAGCGTGGTGCGAACTGGCGGCTGGCCAGCGCGGCGATGAAGGCGCCGGCCACCAGCCCCGCGAGCAGCAGCGCATTGGGCGTGAGCCAGGTGGACTGGGGCAGCGTGGCGCAACCGGCAAAGCCATCGAGCCCGTCGAGCCGGTCCGGTATCAGGCCCTGCCCTTGCGCCCACTGGCGCGCCGCGCTGCCCAGCGTGGCCGTCACGCCCAGCGGGCGCATGCGCACGATGGCCAGCGCGCCGATGAGCCCCACGGCCAGGCCGCCCACCCAGTAGCTCCAGCGCCCACTCCACAACCGCTGCCACACGGCACGCAGGCCCGGGACACCCGCCGCGCGCACGTCCTCTGGCACCTGCTCGCGCGCAAACCCGCGCCACAGCCATGCCGCCACCGCGGCCAGCACCGCCAGTTGCACAAGCAGCGCCCCGCCATAGCCCAGGTGCGCAGGCAGCCACACGACGGGCGCATCGGCCACGCTCAGGCTGTACAGGCCGTTCCAGGTCTTGAACCCGAGGATGAAACCCAGCGCCGAACCGAGCAGCGCAAACGGCGAGACCGCCGAGCCCTCCGCCAGCCGGTACCAGTGCGCGCTGATGCACGAGCCCGAGACCACCATGCCGGCACCGAACGACAGGCCGGCGGCCACCAGCACCCAGCTCACGGGGCCGATGTGCATGTCCGGCGGCAGCTTGCCCGGCTGTGGCACCGGCAGCCAGCCGCCCAGCACCACCGTATGGCCGACCAGGCCCACGGCCAGCGCCAGCACGATGGCCAGCAGCCCGCGCGGGTTGCCGCCCTCGAACCAGTCGCGTGCATGGCAGTAAAAGCAAAAGCGCGAGCGCTGCAGCACCAGGCCCAGCACGGCGCCAGTCACCAGGGCAAAGACCAGCGTGCGCCCACCGGCAAGGCCCTCGACCCAGCGGGTGGACAGCGCCAGCGCAACCAGCAGGACCACGGCGGCGATGGGAGACAGGAACTTGATTGGGTGATTGCTTGTGGTTGTCGTCGTCATGTGTGGCACCGGAACGAAAAAAAGCCCGCCGAAGCGGGCTGTAAAGAGACCCCTACCAAAAAACTCGGTACGCCTTATTTGGCTGCCCAGACCGTGCCGGCCGGGTTGTTGATGGGCACGCCCACGGCGTTGCCGTATTCGGTCCATGAGCCGTCGTAGTTCTTCACGCTGTAGCCCAGGATCTTGGACAGCGCGAACCAGGTGTGGCTGGAGCGCTCGCCGATACGGCAGTAGGTGATGACCGGCTTGCTGCCGTCGATGCCCACGTTGGCATAGAGCTTCTTCAGGTCGTTGGCCGACTTGAAGGTGCCGTCTTCCTTGACCGCCTGGCCCCAGGGCACGTTGGCGGCGCCGGGGATGTGGCCGGCGCGGATGCTCAGCTCGGGCACGCCCGCCGGCGCAAAGATCTTGCCGGTGTATTCATCGGCCGAGCGGATGTCCACCAGCTTGGCGTTGCTCTTGCCCTCGGCCGCGGCCAGGGTGTCGGTAAGGCGCGCGCGCAGCTGCGTGTTGACCTGCGTGACCTTGTAGCTGGTGGCCGCGAACTCGGGCACGCGGTTGTTCAGCGGCTGGTTCTCGGCCTCCCACTTCTTGCGGCCGCCGTCGAGCAGCTTGACGTTCTTCACGCCGTAGATGTCGAACACCCAGGCGCCCCAGGCGGCAAACCAGTTGTTGGTGTCGCCGTAGAGCACCACCGTGGTGTCGGGCGCCACGCCGGCCTTGGACAGCAGCGCTTCAAAGGCTTCCTTGCTGACGATGTCGCGGCGCACCTTGTCGTTCAGGTCCTGGTGCCAGGAGAAGTTGACGGCGCCGGGCACGTGGCTGCGCTCGTAGAGGCCCGGGTTCACGCTGACCTCGACAACGCGCACCTGGGTGTTGTCGAGGTTCTGCGCCAGCCACTCGGTACTGACCAGCGGGCCCGCCGGGATGGGCGTGGCAGCAAAGGCCACCGATGCGCCCAGTGCCATGCCGGCGCCCAGCACCCATGCGCACAGGCGCCGGCCCAGGGGCTGGGTGGGGTGGATCGTCGTCGTGTGCTGCGGCTGGCTCATGCGGGTCATCCTTGTCGTCGGGTGGCCGGTGCTGCAACCATTGCGGCAACCGATGGACAGAATTTAGAGGAGCCGTGCCATCCAGGGAACAAAGCAAAACGTGCTTCGTTATGCGAAAAACGGCACGGCTGCCCCACACCAGGGCATCAACAGGCACAAAAGACGGGGGGAGAAGCTGGAACAGCGTTGCGCGATGGCGCAGGGGGATGGAGCGGGTGAAGGGAATCGAACCCTCGTCAGTTGCTTGGGAAGCAACAGCTCTGCCATTGAGCTACACCCGCAGTGCGCCGGATTATAGGGGGTTGCCGGGCCCGTCAGGCAGCCCTGGCCAGCACGCGGCTGCGCCCTTCGGTGGCAAGCACCTGACGGGCATTCAGGCTGCGGATGGAAATGGAGGCGTCCTGCGGTATGCCGCCCGACAGCTGCAAGGCCAGGTAGCGGCCACAGCTGACGCGCAGGAACGAGGCAAAATTGTCCACCTCGCCGCGCTCCGCGACCAGTTCGTCGTACAGCCGGGCGCACAATTGGGGCACGCCCATGCCGTCGCGCTGGGCGATCTCCTCGAGCACCTGCCAGAACAGGTTTTCCAGCTTGATGCTGGTGGCCACCCCGTGCAGGCGCACAGAGCGGGCGCGGCTTTCGTACAGGGCGGGGTCGGCGCTGATGAATACCTGGCACATGGGATTTCGCCTTTCAGAACGGCCTCCATCATGGAAGACCGCCCCTGCGGCGTCAAATGGTGCCTACAGGCTGATGCGCGTGCCCATCAGCGCCAGGAACTGCGCAATCCAGGCCGGATGCGCCGGCCATGCCGGGGCGGACACCAGGTTACCCTCGGTCACGGCGGCGTCGATGGCGATCTCGGCATAGGTGCCGCCTGCGATCTCGACCTCGGCCCTGCAGGCCGGGTAGGCGGAGCAGGTGCGGCCCTTGAGCACCCCAGCGCCGGCCAGCAACTGGGCGCCGTGGCACACCGCTGCCACGGGCTTGTTGGTGTCGAAGAAGTGCTTCACGGCAGCGATCACCGCCGGGTAGGTGCGCAGGTACTCAGGGCCGCGCCCGCCGGGGATCACCAGGGCGTCGTAGCTGGCCACGTCCAGGCCTTCAAACGTGGCGTTCAGTGTGAAGTTGTGGCCCGGCTTCTCGCTGTAGGTCTGCGCGCCTTCGAAGTCGTGGATCGCCGTCTTGATGTGATCGCCGGCCTTCTTGTCGGGGCACACGGCGTGCACGGTGTGGCCCACGGCCAGCAGGGCCTGGAACGGCACCATGGTCTCGTAGTCCTCGCAGTAGTCGCCGCACAGCATGAGTATCTTCTTCGCAGCCATGTCTTTTGTCTCCTCAGGGGTATGGGGAGTTCATTGTTGGACTGCGGCGCCGGCGGTGGGTGTTAGCCGGCTACTACATACCTGGCATGCGACATGGCTGCTGCCACCGCAGCCGGTGGCCGCCCGCTAACGCGTTGCACCCAGGCGCGCCTGGGGCTTGGCACGCAATGCCGGTGCTGGCGTGCCCGCATGCGTGCCGCTGCTGCCCAGGTTGAACTGCGCCACGGCCCCGACCATCTGCTCGGCCTGGCTGCGCAGGCTGCTGGCGGCGGCCGCCATCTCCTCGACCAGGGCCGCGTTCTGCTGGGTGGCCTGGTCGAGCTGGGTGACGGCCTCGCCCACCTGGCCCACCCCGGCGGTCTGCTCGCTGCTGGCGGTGCTGATCTCGGCCACCATGCTGGCCACGCGCCCGATGGACTGCACCACCTCCTGCATGGTGGCCCCGGCCTGGTCGGCCAGCACCGAGCCCTGCTGCACCATGGTGCTGCTGGCCACGATCAGCTCCTTGATGGCTTTGGCCTCCGCCGCGGTGCGCTGTGCCAGGTTGCGCACTTCGGCAGCCACCACGGCAAAGCCGCGGCCCTGCTCGCCGGCACGCGCGGCCTCCACGGCGGCATTGAGCGCCAGGATGTTGGTCTGGAAGGCAATGCCATCGATCACGCCGATGATGTCGGCGATCTTCTGGCTGCTGGTATTGATGCCGTGCATGGTGCTCACCACCTGGGCCACCACCTTGCCACCGTCGGTCGCGACCTGGCTGGCGCGCACGGCCAACTGGTTGGCCTGGGCGGCACCGTCCGCGTTGTGGCGGATGGTCGCGCCCAGTTCCTCCATGCTGGCCGAGGTCTGCTCCAGCGAGCTGGCCTGGCTCTCGGTGCGGGCCGACAGGTCCTGGTTGCCATGGGCGATCTGGGAGCTCGCGGCCGATACGCTCTCGGCGCTGGCGCGCACCGTGCCCAGGCTCTCCAGCAAGCGCACGCGAAAACCTTCCATGGCCTGCGCCAAGGTGCCGATCTCGTCACGCGACTGGATGCTGACGCCATGCGTCAGGTCGCCCTGCGCGAGGTAGCCCAGCGCGGTGCTCAGTTGCTGCACCGGTGCGCCCACCAAGCGCCGCGTGGCCAGCACCAGCACCACGGCCAGCAGCACCAGCGCCACCAGTACGCCCAGCCACAGCCAGGTCAATGCGCTGCGTGCCTCGCCCATGAGCTCAGCAACCGGCGCTTCAGCCACGATGGCCCAGTTCCAGGGCTTGTAACGCTCCACGGCGACAAAGCGGCGCGCAGTGGCTTCGCCGGAGGGGCGCGGCGACCAGGTGGCCTCGAAATCGCTGGCCTGCTCCGAGCTGGTGAGCGCTGCCAGCCAGGCTTTGCCCTCGTCGACCTTCTCGTCAACGACCAGTGCGGGGCCAGAGCCCCCCAGGCCGGCGATGCGACCCCGCGCCGGCCCCGAAGAAACATCAACCGCGTAAACGGCCCCCGTGTCGAACAGCTTGCGGCTGGCCATCAACTCGCTCAGGCTGCTGAGGATGGGCGCGATGTCGGAGCCGATGAACAGGATGCCGATGGTGCGGTTGCCCTCGCGAATCGGCTCGTACACGGTCATGTAGTCGCGGCCGAACAGGTTGGCGCGGCCGATGTAAGGTTTGCCTTCGGCCATGAGGGCATAGGCCGGGTGCTTGCGGTCCAGCAGGGTCTTGAAGGCGCGCTCGCCGTCCTGCTTCTTGAGCGAGGTCGTGACACGGATGAAATCGTCACCGGTGCGCGCAAAGATGGTGGCAACTGCGCCCTTGGCATCTGCGGAAAACCGGTCCACCACCTCAAAATCGCCATTGACCGGGACGCCCTGAAAGCTCAGCACGGCTTCGGGCTTGCCGTCCGCGCCCGGCTGCTCGGCCAGGCTGAAGGCCCCCGGAAAATTGGCCTTGAGCAAGCCGAAGTCGCGCAGTGCCAGTTGCTGCGCCGATTCGTCCATGGTCTTCACCAGGGTGCTGACCTGGGATGCATATTGCCGCGCATCACCGCGCGATGCGGCGCCAAAACTGCTCCACACCATGCTGCTGACCAGTGCCATGGTGGTCAGCAAGACGACCAGCAGGCTGGCCAGGGCCACGAAGGACAGCTTGAATGCGATGGACCGGGCGGCAAAGGATTTCATAGGAGCGCCTCGCGTGGTTGATTGAATCTGTCAATCGAATCTTGATCCAAGTCAATGTAAATCTTTGAAGCCCATACCGCCAGTGCCTGGCCCAAAATGGGCAGCCGCAAGACCGTGGAACAACACCTATGACCCCCGAGACGCTTCTCGCCCACTACGACAGTGGTGCACTCTGGCCCGCCAGCGGCGCGGCATCCGCCAACGGCGACGTGCCGGGCGCCTACCAGACGGCGCTCGCCGTGCGCGCCCTGCGCCAGGCCCGCGGCGAAGTTCCTCGCGGCTACAAGATCGGTTTCACCAACCGCAACATCTGGGCGCACTACAACGTGTTCGGCCCGATCTGGGGCACGGTGTGGTCGACTACTCTGGCTTTTTGCGGTGGGGACGGCAGCGTGTCGCTGGACCACTGCGCCCAGCCGCGCATCGAACCCGAGGCAGTGTTCGGGCTCAGGGCCACACCCGCACCGGACGCGTCCCTGGACGATCTGTTCGATGCCATCGACTGGGTGGCACCGGGCTTCGAGATCGTGCAGTCGCACCAGCCGGACTGGAAGTTCAATGCCGCGCAGACCGTGGCCGACAGCGCCCTGCATGCGCGGCTGCTGGTGGGCCCGCAGCGCCCGGTGCGCGAGTTCGCCAGCTCGGCGGCCGAACTGGACCAGCACCTGGCCGCCGCACGGGTAACGCTGCTGCGCGACGAGGAGTTGATGGAACAGGGCAAGGGCGCCAACGTGTTGGAAGGCCCGTTGAGTGCCCTGCACTACTTCCTGAAGGAACTGCGCGCCTGCCCCGGCGCGCCCGATCTGATGCCAGGCGACGTGGTCACCACCGGCACCTGGACCAATGCCTGGCCGGTGCAGGCAGGCCAACGCTGGAGCGCGGATTTCGACGCACCGCTGTCGCGGCTGTCGGTGACTTTTACCTGAGCAAGACCGGTCAGCGCTTCGCGTACTGCTGCGCCCCGAACAGCACCTCGCGCGATTGCGCATCGTGTGCGGGCTTGCGCAGATCGGCCAGCACGGCGATGCCGCGCTGCACTGCGGGGCGGCTGCCCACGGCAGTGAACCAGCGTTCGAGGTGCGGGTGGTCCGACAAGGTGATGCCCTGCTTTTCCCAGTTGCGCAGCCAGGGCCAGACGGCGATGTCGGCAATCGAGTAATCCTCGCCGCCCAGCCAGGGGCTGGCGGCCAGCCGCCGCTCGATCACACCGTAGAGCCGCTGCGCCTCGTTGGTGTAGCGGTCGATGGCATAGGGGATCTTCTCGGGCGCATAGAGCCTGAAATGGTGGTTCTGCCCGAGCATGGGGCCCACGCCGCCCATCTGGAACATGAGCCACTGCAGCACCTCGTAGCGGCCCCGGTCATCGGGTGGCAAAAAGCGCCCGGTCTTGCCTGCGAGGTACAGCAGGATGGCCCCTGACTCGAACAGCGTGATGGCCTGGCCGTCCGGCCCTTCGGGGTCGCGGATCGCGGGGATCTTGTTGTTGGGGCTGATGGCCAAAAACTCGGGGCGGAACTGTGCGCCCACGCCGATGTTCACGGGGTGGGCACGGTATGGCAGGCCACACTCCTCCAGCAGGATGTGGACCTTGTGGCCGTTGGGCGTGGCCCAGGAATAGACGTCGATCATCGATCACTCCACCTTCACGTTGGCGTTCTTCACGCGCTCGAGTTGCGCCTTGCCGGCATCCGCCGCCCAGGCATTGAATGCGGCCGGCGTGGCAAACGGCGCGGCCTCGTTGCCGGTGGACAGCAGCTTCTCCTGCACCTGCGGGTCGGCCAGCACCTTGCTGGATGCGGCGACCAGCCGGGCCTGCACATCAGGGGGCAGCTTCGCCGGGCCGAACAGCCCGAACCAGAACGAGAACTCGAAGCCGGACAACCCCTGCGAATCGAGGGTGGGCACGCCGGGTGCCACGGCCGAGGGCTGCTGCGTGGTCACGCCAAGCATCTTCACCACGCCCTGGCGGCCCAGGGGCAGCACCGAGGCCGCCGTGCCGAACGACAGGTCCACCTCGCCCGTGGCCACGGCCTGCAGCGCGGGCGCGCCGCCCTTGAAGGGGATGTGCACCATGGTGGCGTCAATGGCCTTCTCGAAGGACAGCGCCGCCAGGTGCGGCGAGCCACCGATACCCGAAGAGGAATAGTTGAGTTGGCCCGGCCGCGCCTTGGCCCTTGCGATCAGGTCCTTGAGCTGGGTGATGCCGCCCTTGGGGCTGACCGCCAGCACCAGGGGCGAGACGGTGAGGCGGTTGATGGGCGTGAAGTCTGCCGGGGTGTAGCGCACGTTGTACAGATGCTGGTCGATGCCGTAGAGCGTGCCCGTGGCCAGGCCGATGGTGTAGCCGTCCGCAGGGGCCCGCGAGAGCAGCGTGGAGGCCAGCGTGCTGCCCGCCCCGGGCTTGTTGTCCACGACGATGCCCTGCCCGAGTTCCTTGCCCATGGCCTCGGCGACGATGCGCGCGATGCCGTCGCCCGCGCCCGAGGGCGAATAACCCACGATGAGGCGGATGGGCTTGGCAGGGTAGTCGCTGGCCATGGCCGGGGCCGCCAGGCCGAGCAGCAGGGCAGATGCGATGCAGTGCAGTTTCATGGCGGTGGTCTACTGTGCCGGCGGTTCATCACTGGCCGGTGAATTGGGGTGGGCGCTTTTGCGCCCAGGCCGCCTGGCCCTCGCGCAGGTCCGCCGACTGGTAGGCGCGCAGGGTATCGGCGTTGAACTCGTCCACGTCCAGCGTGCCCCGGGCCATGCGGTTCAGGTGGCGCTTCATGCCCACCAGGGCCAGCGGCGCCATGCTGGCGCAGTCGCGCGCCAGGCCGGCCACCTCCTCCTCCAGCTGCGCCGCCTCCACCAGTTGCGTGAGGTAGCCGATGCGCAGCATCTGCGCCGCGCCGATCTTGCGCGCGGTGAGGAACAGCAGCTTGGCATGGTCCAGCCCCAGCCGGCTCACGTAGCGCTCCATGCCCGAGCGGTAGTAGTGCAGGCCCAGGCGCGCGGCCGGCATGAACATGTCGATGCCCTCGGCCCCTACGCGGAAATCGCAGGCCAGTGCCAGGTCGGTGGCCCCGCCGTAGACGCCTCCGTGCAGCACGGCGATGGTCACGGGCCGTGCCATCTCCAGCGCATCAACCATGCCCGCGAAATCGATCTTGCGCGGGGCGCCGATGCTGCCGATGTCGTAGCCGCTGCAGAAGTACTTGCCGGTGCTGCGCAGCTGCAGCACCAGGATGTCGGGGCGCTGGTTGACCTGCGCTATCAGTGCAGCCAGGTGCTCCAGGTCATCGGCCGTGAGGCGGTTGGCCTGCTCGGGCCGGCGCAGGGTGATGGTGGCGACCGCGCCGTCGGTGGTGAGTTCGGGAAGTGCGTTCATCGGAATGTCATCGGCCTTGGAATTGAGGGGTGCGCTTGGCCAGGAAGGCGCGGCGGCCCTCCCGGTAGTCTTCACTGTCAAAGCAGCGCAGCACCAGGGCGGCCACCGCATCGGCGCCTTCGGCTGCGTCGGAATAGTGCTCGAAAGCCTGCAGCGCCTGTTTGGCCGCATGCACGGTCAGAGGCGCATTGGCGGCGATCTGTGCGGCATAGGCGGCCACGCGCTCGCCAAGCAGTTCGGCATCCACCACGAAGTTGACCAGGCCCACGCGCAGCGCCTCGTCGGCCTCCAGAAAGCGTGCGCTGAAGAGGATGTCCTTGGCGGTGGACGGCCCCACCAGGCGCGCCAGCGCGGCCACGCCCCGGTAGTCATAGCCCAGGCCCAGCCGGGCGGCGGGGATGGCAAAGCGCGAGGATGAAGCAGCAAAGCGCACGTCCGCCGCGAGCGCGATCGCCAGCCCGCCACCCACGCAGTAGCCTTCGATCATCGCAATCAGAGGCTTGCTCAGCGCAGCCAGCCCGGCATGGCCGCGTGCGGCGATGGCGTCGTAGGTCTGCTTCTGCTGCGCGTCGGCCCGGTGCTGCTCGAATTCCGAGATGTCGGCACCCGAGACGAAGGCCTTGCCGCCTGCGCCCTTCATGACCACGGCACGCACGGCCGGGTCGCGCTCGAAGGCCTCGGCCGCGATGCCCAGGCCCTGCCACATGTCCAGCGACATGGCATTGCGCCGCTCCGGGTGGTTGAAGGTGATCCAGCCCACGCCGCCCTGCACCTCGGCCAGGATGCGCGGGGTTCCCAGGTCCAGTGCGCTCATGCCACCGCCCCCTCGCCGCGCATGGCGACAATCGATGCATCGGTATAGCCCAGCTCTCGCAGCACGTCGTCGGTGTGCTCGCCGGCATCGGGCGCGGCGCGGTGGAAGGCCTCGGCATGCGCGCAGGCCGACAGGTTGATGGGCGAGCGCAGCAGCTGCAGTGCGCCCATCTCGGCATGCGGCGCCGGGCGTGTCATGCGCAGGTGCTTTGCCTGCACATCCTCGAAGGCCTGGCCGATGTCATACACCGGCCCGCAGGGCACGCCGGCCTGGTTCAGGCGCTCCACCAAGTCGGCCACGCCGAACTGGCGCGTGATCGCGCTGATGGCCTCCTCCAGCTCACGCCGGTGGGCCAGGCGCGAGGGCTGGTCCTTGTAGCGCTCGTCCTGCGCCAGGTGCGGTGCCTGCAGGAAGTCGCACAGCTTGGCCCACATGGCGGCACCGGGCCCGCAGATGTTGACCTGGCCGTCGCGCGCCTCGAAGGTGCCCATGGGCACCAGCGTGGGGTGCGAATTGCCCTCCTGGCGCGCCACGTGGCCGTCCACGGTGTAGCGCGCGCCCTGGAAGTCGAGCTTGTTGAGCATGGCTTCGAGCAGCGAGGTGTGTACCCACTGGCCCTGGCCCGTGCGCTCGCGGTGCAGCAGCGCCAGCAGGATGCCCTGGCCCAGGAACATGCCGGCCGTGGTGTCCGAGATGGCGATGCCCGTGCGGTACGGGCCGCGCCCGGGCTCGCCGGTGACGGAGCTCAGCCCGCTCATGCCCTGCACGATCTGGTCGAGCCCCGGGCGCTCGGCATAGGGGCCGGTCTGCCCGAAGCCCGAGATGCTGGCCAGGATGATGCGCGGGTTCACGGCGCAAAGGGCCTCGTAGGTCAGGCCCAGGCGCTGCTTGACGGAGGAGCGGAAGTTCTCCACCACCACGTCGCTGCGCTCCACGAGCTTGCGCAGCACGCGCATGCCATCGGGGGTCTTGAGGTTCAGGCTCAGGCTGCGCTTGTTGCGGTGCAGGTTCTGCTCGTCGGAGCCGCGGCGCGGCCCCAGCGTAGGCTTGCGGTCGGGCGGGTCGATGCGCACCACGTCGGCGCCCCAGTCGGCCAGCAGGCGCACGGCCACGGGGCCGGCGCGCGCGATGGTGAGGTCGAGCACGCGGTAGCCCGACAGTGGCAAGGTGGTATTGGCAGGGTTGGCTTGCATGGGCAATTCGTTTCTCGAAGACATCACTGCACCGCCGCCACGGCGTAAGGATCCACGTACATCATCGACTGCTGCCCGACCTCCAGCACCAGGGACGGCGCCGCGTGGACCTTCAGCGGCGCACCGCCCGCGCTGGGCTGCACCAGGTAGTGCCAGTATTCCCCCAGGTAGGTGCGGCCCACGACCGACACGGCCCCGAGCGGCACGGCGCCGTCGGGCCCGGCGCCCAGATACAGCGATTGCGGGCGGATGGAGGCCTGCAGGCTGGCCCGGTCACCCACTGCCGCATCGGCCTGCAGCGGAATGCCTTCGGGCAGACCGTCGAGCCGCATGCGCCCGCCCTGCACCGCCCCTTGCACCAGGTTGGTCTTGCCGATGAAGCCCGCGACGAAGGGCGTCTGCGGCCGGTTGTAGAGGTTCCAGGGCGTGTCGATCTGCTCCAGGCGGCCCTGGTGCAGCACGGCGATGCGGTCGGAGATGGCCATGGCCTCGGTCTGGTCGTGCGTGACGTAGACCGTGGTGAAGCGGAACTCATCGTGCAGGCGGCGGATCTCGGCGGCCATCTCTTCGCGCAGGTTGGCATCGAGGTTGGACAGTGGCTCGTCGAGCAGCAGCACCTCGGGCCGCACGATCATGGCCCGGGCCAGGGCCACGCGCTGCTGCTGCCCGCCCGACAGTTCGGCCGGATAGCGCTGCGCGTAAGGGCCGAGCTTCACCACATCGAGCATCTCCTTGACGCGCTGCGCGGTCTCGGCGGCGGGCGTCTTGCGCACCTGCAGGCCGAAGCCCACGTTCTCGGCCACGGTCATGTTGGGCCAGATGGCATAGCTCTGGAAGATCATGGACATGCCGCGGTGCTCGGGCGGCACCGAGCGCGTGGGGGTGGAGACTTCGCGCCCGTCCACCAGGATGGCACCGGCGCTGGGCTCGATGAAGCCGGCGATCATGCGCAAGGTGGTGGTCTTGCCGCAGCCCGAGGGGCCCAGCAGGGTGACGAGTTCGCCGCGCCGCAGCTGCAGCGAAACGCCATCCACCACGGAGGCGCTGCCGTAGTTCTTGCGCAGGTCTTTGAGTTCAAGTTTGGACATATTCTTGCTTTCTCAGTTCTTCATCCCCGGCGCAGCATGAAGTCGCGCCCCGCGAGCTTCATGCCGATGGCCACGACCACGGTGACGATGACCACCAGCACCACACCCATGGCGGCCAGCGTCTCGTAGTTGCCCTGCTCGCTCAGGTCCAGCGTGAGCACCGAGACCACGCGCGAGCCCGGCCCGGTGAGGAACACCGCCGTGGACAGCTCCTTGGTGCAGATCACGAACACGAGCACGAATGCACCCAGCAGCGTCTTCTTGAGCAGCGGCGCCACCACCCGGGTGAGCACGGTGATGCGGCTGCCGCCCAGGATGCGCACGGCCTCTTCCAGCTCGGGGTTGAGGGCGCGCACCCCCGCCGAGCTGGCCGCCACCGCGATCGGCAAAAAGCGTGTGGTGAAGGCGATCACGATCAGCACGCCCATGCCGTACAGCGAGAACGGCGGCCCGGCATACGCGGCATAGAGACCGATGGCCAGGATGAGCCCCGGCACGGCCACGGGCGCCAGTGCCAGGAACTGAACGAACACCGGGAACGGCGTGATGCGCCGCTGCGTGGCATAGGCAATGCAGATGCCCATGCCCACGCACACCAGTGCCGTGGCGCCCGAGTACAGCACCGTGTTGAGGATGGCCGCGCGCACGGTGAGCTGCTCGAAGAAGATGCCGTAGAAGTTGTCAAAGGTGAGGTTGTCGAGCGCGAGACCCTTGCCCCATGCCTTGGACACCGATGCCAGCAGGAGGATGGCCAGCGGCATCACCACTGAGAGCAAGGCCACCAGGCCCGAGTAGGCCAGCAGCAGCCACTTCCACCAGCCGATGTCGAAAGGCCGCCGCTCGCCGCCCTTGCCGGACACCGACACATAGCCGCGCCGCGCCAGCAGCCTGCGCTGCAGCATGAGCATGACGATGGTGAGCAGCAGGATGGGCATGGAGAACGCGGCCGCCTGCTCCACCTGCAGCGGGTACTGGAAGAAGGAGACGATCTGCGTGGTGGCCAGGTTGATGCGCGCGGGGATGGCGATCAGCGCGGGCGTGCCGTACAGGGCAATCGCCTCCAGAAAGATCAGGATGGCCGCGCCGATGATGGACGGCAGCACCAAGGGCAAGGTGACGCGCGCCATGGTCTGGAACTTGCCGGCCCCGTGGATCGATGCCGCATCCTCCAGCTCGGTGGACACCAGGTCGAGCGCCGACTTGGTGAACACGTAGATCAGCGGGTAGGTATAGAGCGCGATGACGAAGGCCAGGCCCCAGAAGCTGAAGATGTTGAACGGCCCCTTCTGCAGCCCGGTGAGCTCGACGACCAGGCGGTTGAGCCAGCCGGCGTTCGGCCCGGCCAGCAGGATCCAGGCGATGGCGCCGAGGAAGTTGGGCATGACGAACGCCGCCAGCACGCTCAGGTGCGTGAAGCCGCGGCCCGGCATGTTGGTGCGCGAGACGGCCAGCGCCAGCGGCACGCCCAAGGCCAGCGCGATGGCCGTGACGGCAACACCCAGGTACAGGGAGTTGAGCAGCGCCTGCAGGTTGCGGCCACGGCCCAGTGCCTGCACATAGCTCTGCAGCGACCATTGGCCATCTGCCGTGTGGAAGCTGTCCCACACCAGGCGCAGGATGGGGTTGGCCACCAGCAGGACCAGTACCACGACGAGGGCACCGAACAGCCAGACCGAAGGATCGCCCAGGCGGCCGGAGACCCGGCGCACAGCTGGTGGATGGAGGGCCATGGCGTCAGACACCGAAGGCCTCCCGCCAGGCATCGATCACCTTGGGGATCTGCGCGACCATCTGCGGCGGCGTGGGCGCCAGCAGCGGATTGGCGTCGCCCAGGCCGATCACGCCTGGCGCAGGCTTGGCGTTGGCGCGCAGCGGCACGCTGAACTCCTCGACCGAGATGCGTTCGGTGTCTTCGCTGCCCAGCATCCACTCCATGAACAGCTTGGAGGCATTGGGCCGGCGCGTGTTGGCCAGGATGCCCGTGGGCGAGAGGATCAGCACCGGCCCCTCCTTGGGCACCAGCGTGGCCACCGGGTTGCCCTTGGCGGCTGACCGTGCGGCCAGGCTCATCGGCCCGGCGGAAACAGATGACTCGCCAGAGATCACCGCCGTCACCGCGTCGATGGTCGAGCGGCTCACGTGCGCCTTGTTGGCGGCCAGCTTCTTGAAGAAGTCGTCGCCGTAGAGCTTGCGCATCTCGATGCACCAGGCACCGGCCGCGCCGCTGTAGGCAGGGTGCGCCACCAGGGCAGCACCGCTCCACTTGGGGTCGAGCAGGTCGGCCCAGCTCTTGGGCGCCGCGGCGGCCGACACCTTCTGGGTGTTGTAGACCAGGCCCATCATGAAGCAGCTCGACGCGTGGAAGTAGCCGTCCGGGTCCATGTTCTGCACGCGCTTGTCCTGGCGGGCCACGGCGGCCGGCAGGAACTTGAGCAGCAGGTTGCGGCCCTTGAGGTCCACGTAGTGCGCCAGGTCCGTGGAGGTGAACACGTCGCAGTTGGGCGTGCCGGCTTTGAGGTCCTGGTTGAGCCTCTGGTAGGCCACCTGCGCGGTGGTGCGCACCACGTTGACCCTCACGCCCGGGTAGCGCGCGGTGAAGGTGCGGCCCATCTTCTCGGCCACCTCGGAGGTCTGGGGCACCGTGTACCAGGTGAGCTCGCCCTCCTTGCGGGCGGCATCGTGCAGGGCTGCCAGGGCGGGGGCCTGTGCCCGGACTATCGCGGGAAAGGCCAGCGCGCTGGCCGCCATCACACCGAACTCTCGTCTGCGCAAGAACATGGGTTGTCTCCTGATCGTTGGTGACCGATCGGTGTCGGCCTTTTTTCAGTATGCACAGAAGATTTATAAAAATACACTAATGGTTTGTATGTATTTTTTACAACCGATTCAAAAGCTCTAATGGCGCTGCCATGACAAAAAGCCCCTCCATCCATTTCCACCGCCACGGCGAGGCCGACGTGCTTGAAGCCGTGGAAGTCGACGTTCCCGAACCCGCCGCGGGCGAGGTCCAGATCCGCCAGACGGCCATCGGCCTCAATTTCGCGGACATCTACCAGCGGCGCGGCGGCCACGGCCCGCACTCGGCCACGCCCTTCCCCATCACCCCCGGTGCCCAGGGTGCGGGCGTGGTGCAGGCGGTGGGCCCGGGCGTCACGGCCTTCACCCCGGGCCAGGCGGTGGCCTACCTGCACCCGGGCGCCTACCAGGTCACACGCAACGTGCCGGCGCATCGGGTGGTGGCGCTGCCGGACTGGATACCCGAGGACATTGCGGGCGCCAACCTGCTGCGCGGCCTGACGGCCGAGTACCTGCTGCGCCGCCTGTACGTGGTGTGCCCCGGCGAGGCGGTGCTGGTGCATGCGGCTGCAGGCGGCATGGGGCTCATCCTGTGCCAATGGGCGCGCGCGCTGGGCGCCACGGTGATCGGCACCGTGGGTTCGGCCGCCAAGGCCGAGGTGGCGCTGGCGCATGGCTGCCACCACGTGATCGACTACCGCCGCGAGGACTTCGTGGCCCGCACCCTGGAGCTCACCGGCGGTGTGGGAGTGGGCGTGGTGTACGACGCGGTGGGCAAGGACGTCTTTCTGCCCTCGCTGCAGTGCCTGCGCCCGCGCGGGCTGGCGGTCAACTACGGCACGGCATCGGGCGACGTGGAAGCCTTCGACCTGCAGATCCTGCATGCGAAGTCACTCAGCGTGTGCCGCCCCACCCTGCGCAGCTTCGTGGCCGACCCGGCCGAGCTGCGCGCGTCGGCCCAGGCCTTCTTCGATGCCGTGCGCGACGGCCATGTGCGGCTGGGAATAGGCCAGCGCTACCCGCTGGCCGAGGTGCAGCGCGCACACCGCGACCTCGAAAGCCGCGCCACCACCGGCGCCCCCGTCCTCATCCCCTGACGCACTGGACCCTTCCCATGAGACTCTTCCATGCCTGGCTGTCGAGCGCCTCGCGCCGCGTGCGCCTGTGCCTTGCCGAAAAGAACATCCCCTACGAGAGCGTGGCCGTGGACCTGAGCAAACAGGAACAGCACGCACCCGAATTCCTGGCCATGAACCCCAATGGGGTGGTGCCGGCGCTTGAAATATCGCCCGGCCGCTTCCTGCACGAAAGCTCGACCCTCTGCGAGTACCTGGACGACATTGCCCCAGAGCCCCCGCTGCGCCCCGCCGATCCTTACGAACTGGCACAGATGCGCAACTTCGTGCGCTGGACCGACGAGAAGTCGCTGCCCCACCTGCTGATCCTGAACTGGAGCCTGATGCTGCAGTCCACCGCACAGCAGTGGAGCGATCAGGAACTGCAGGACAAGCTGGCACGCATCCCCACCGCCGAGCGGCGCGAGGCCTGGGTGCGCATTGCCCGCAAGCCTTATACCGAGGAGGAAAAGGCCGAGGCCCTGCGCAAGCTGCTGCTGCTGGTGGACCGCATGGAAGGCATGCTGGCGCCCTCTTCGCCGTGGCTGATGGGCGCAAATTACTCGCTGGCGGACATTGCCGCCGCGCCCTTCATCGCGCGCATTGCGGAGATCGAGCCCGCGGCCCTGGCCGAATCTTCCCACCCGCTCGTGCACCGCTGGTGGCAGGCCATGCAGCAGCGCCCGGCGTTTGCCGCAGCGCGCCTGCAATTGTTTGGCGATGTGCTGCAGGAGCGGCAACGCGCGGCCACCATAAGCACCTGAGCCAGGCCAAGATGCGGCCGCCCGCGCATTATCATTCGGCCTCTACGAACATGGCCACCACTACCACAACACCGCCCCGCGTCAACCTCAGCGACAAGATCCGCGAGGCCCTGGAGGAAGAGATCATCTCCGGCAAGCTCTATGCCGGCTGCAGCATCGACGAGCAGGAGCTGATGGAGCGCTTCGAGGTCTCGCGCACCCCGGCACGCGAGGCCATCCAGCAGTTGGCCACCGCCGGCCTGGTGGAGATGGTGCCGCGCCACGGCGCGGTGGTCGCGACCCTTTCACTGACCGAGTACGTGGCCATGCTGGAGATGCTCACCGAGCTCGAAGGCCTGGCCGCGCGCCTGTCCGCGCGGCGCATGCCGGCGGCGCTGCGCCGGGACCTGCAGGCCTCCTTCCAGGCCTGCGAGACTGCAGCCGCCAAAGACGACTCCGTGGCCTATGAAGAGGCCAACCGCTGGTTCCACCAGACCATCTACGACGGCAGCCTCAACGAGGTGCTGTCGCGCCAGCTGCGCCAGATGCGCCTGCGCATGCGGCACCCGCAGCGCTCGCTGTTCGACCGGCCCAACCGGGTGCGCAACTCGCTGGCCGAGCACCAGGACATCATGAAGGCCATCCTCGATGGCGACGAAGATGCGGCCGACCGCCATATGTGCCGGCACATCTCGAGCGGCGGCAACGTCTACGTGGATGCCGTGGCCCGGGGCAGCGTGCCGCGCGGCTGATCAATCCAGTGTATTGAGCTGCAGCCGGCTGGCGAATTGCCGGCCATCGCCCGTGAGCGGATCGGTGAATGCCAGCGAGCGTGCCAGCAGCTGCAGCGGGCGTGAGTAATCGCCCTCGGGCGGGTCGTTCACCACCGGGTAGAACGGGTCGTTGCGCAGGGGCAGACCCAGCGCCGCCATGTGTACGCGCAGCTGGTGGCGCTTGCCGGTGATGGGCGACAGGCGGTACAGCGCCCAGTCGCCCCTCCTCTCCAATACTTCCATGTGGGTTTGGCTGTTGGGCTCGCCCGGCACCTCGTGCATGCGAAAGAACTGGGGGCTTTCTTCCATGCGGCTTCGGTGCTCGCGCGGAAAGACCAGGTCGTCGCGCCAGGGCGCCACCGCCTCGTAGTGCTTGGTGATGGTGCGGTCACGGAACAGGGCCTGGTAGGCGCCGCGCGTGCGCTGCTGCACCGAGAACAGCACCAGCCCGGCCGTGTCGCGGTCGATGCGGTGCAGGGGCGACAGTTCGGGCAGGCCCAGGCGGCGCTTGAGGCGCACCAGCAGCGTGTGCTGCAGGTAGCGGCCCGAGGGCGTGACGGGCATGAAGTGCGGCTTGTCGGCCACGAGCAGGTGCTCGTCCTGGTAGAGCACGGTTTCTGTGAACGGCACCTCGGGCTCGTCGTCGAGGTGGCGGTAGTAGTACACGCGCAGCCCGCCTTCGAAGGGGCGGGCGGGTTCGACCGGGGCACCGCGCTCGTCCACCACGTCGCCGGCCTGCATGCGGGCCTGCCATGCGGCGCGGTCCACCGCGGGCAGGCGCTCGGCCAGGAAGTCGAGCATGCTGCCTTGCCCGTGGGTGGGCAGCACCACGCAACTCGCACCCACGCCGTCGCGCATGGGCGGGGCGAAATGATGGCGGGGGCTGTGCATGGTGGCGCATTCTAGAAGGCCTTCCCCACCGCCGGCCCGTTACAGCCGCCAGCCTTTTCACGCCATCCAGGCGGAGGCTCGCAGCAGCAAGGCGTCCACGGCCCGCGCAGCCAGCGCCGCGCCAGGGCTGTAGGACAAGGGCTGCAGTTGGTTACACGGGCGCCCTGGCAGGGCTGTTGCGGGCTAGCATCGGCCAAACCGCACCCAACAGGCCGATGGCCTGCAGCAAGTGCTCCGATCTTCGCGCTTTTGGATGACACCTGCCCCCCCATGTCCGCTATGCCATCGACCGACATGCCCACCCCGCCCCCGGCGGGCGGCCGCCCTGCCCGCAAGCCTTTGCACCGGGCGGTGAAGTGGGTGCTTGTGCTGGCAGGTCTGCTCGTGGGCCTGGCCATCCTGATCGGCGTGGTGCTGTCGCTGATGGACTGGAACCGCTACAAGCCTTTGGCCAATGAAAAGGTCAGCGAGGCCACGGGCCGGCGCTTCGAGATCGAAGGCGACCTGTCGGCTGCCTGGCGCTGGCCGCAGCCGCTGGAAGAAGGCTGGCGCCGCTGGGTGCCTGGCGTGACGGTGAAGGCCGAGCGCCTGGTGATGGACAACCCGGCAGGGTTCGAGCCCCCGTTCGGCGGCGATGGCAAGCAGAAAGGCAAGGACAAGGGGGCAAGCACCACTGCGGCACGAGCCCCTGCCAGTGCTGCATCGGAGGGATCGGCATCCACAGCGCCGCCCCCGGCCACCCTGCCCGGCACCGCGACCATGGCCCGCATCGGCAGCGTCAGCGCCTCCATCAGCCTGCTGCCGCTGCTCTCGCGCCACCTGGCCATCGACACCGTGGCCCTCACCGACCCGGAGATCGCCCTGGCCCGCACCAAGGACGGCAGCAACAACTGGACCTTCAAGCACAAGGACGAAGACGCCCCCAAGAGCCGCTGGACCTTTGACGTGGGCCGGCTGGTGGTCAACCAGGGGCTGCTGGCCTATGCCGATGCCCAGAAGGACGTGGACCTGCAGGCGCAGGTGAACACCACGGAGCCGCTTGATCCGGCACATGCAGGCAGCGCTAAGGCGGCCAAGGCATCCATTCTTCCCGCGTCGGCCGCGGCCTCCTCGGCCGAGGCTGCGGCTTCGCGCGATGTGGTAGCCAGCAAAAGCAGTGCGAGCAGCACGGCCGTGCCCTATGGCCTGCAATTCGAGCTGCAGGGCCGCATTGCCAAGGCGCAGGTTAAGGGCCGCGGCCGGGCTGGCCAGGTGATCAGCCTGCGCGACAAGGTGGTCAACTACCCGCTGCAGATCGAAGCCACTGCGGGCAGCGCAGCACTGTCGGCCGAGGGCATCCTGGCCAATCCCGGGGCGCTGTCCGGCATGGACTTCGATGTGATGCTCAAGGCCGACAGCATGGCCGACCTGTACGAGGTAACGGGCCTGGTGCTGCCCAGCACGCCGCCGTTCGAAACGCGCGGGCACCTGACCGGCAGCCTGGAGCCCGAGCGCGCCGTGTGGAGCTACAGCGACTTTCGGGGCAAGGTGGGCCAGAGCGACCTGCAGGGCGACCTCAAGTACACCTCGGGCAAGCCGCGCCCCAAGCTCACGGGCAAGGTCACATCCAGCCAGTTGCGCCTGGCCGACCTGGGGCCGGCGCTGGGAACCGCCAAAGCCAGCAACACCCACCGTGGCAAAACCGATGGCAAGGTGCTGCCGGACGCCAACTTTGCGGCCGAGCGCTGGAGTGCCATGGACATGGACATCGCGTTCAAGGGAGAGCACATCATCCGATCCGAAAGCCTGCCGCTGGAAGACCTGAGCTTGCGGGCGGTGATGGACAACGCGCAACTCAGGCTCGCGCCGCTGACCTTTGGCGTGGCCAAGGGCAAGATCGAATCGGAGGTCATCATCGATGGCCGCACGCCCCCCCTCAAGGCACAGATACGCGGCAAGGTGGAAGGACTTCAGCTGTCCGCACTGTTCCCCAAGGTGGAACTGATGAAAAAAAGCTTTGGTCGCATGGATGGTGCAGTGGCGCTGCGCAGCAGCGGCAACAACGTGGCCGACCTCCTGGGCAAGGGCACGGGAGAGGCGCGCCTGTACGTGCGCGAGGGCACGCTGAGCAAGCAGATGCTGGACCTGGCATCCCTGAACGTGGGCAGCATCGTCGTGGGCAAGCTGTTCGGCGATGACAAGGAGGTACGCCTGCGCTGCGCGGTGGCCGACTTCACCGTGGTCGATGGCCTGGCGCAGACGCGCGTGGTGAAGATGAGCACCGACGACGCGGTGATCGAGGCCACCGGCACCATTGATCTGGGTACGGAAGCGATGAACCTGCGCATCAAGCCCGAGTCGCTGGAGTGGAAGTTTTTCTCGCTGCGCACCCCGCTGTATGTCAAGGGCACCTTTGGCAACCCGGATGTAGGGGTGGAACCCGGACCGCTGCTGCTGCGCGCGGGCGCTGCGGTGGTAGCGGCGGTAGCGGCACCGGTGGCCCTGGCGCTGATACCGGTCACCGTGCCGGCCGCCGATGACGACACCTACTGCAAGCCGCTGCTGGACCTGGCCAAGGAGCCTGTGAAGCCTGGTGCCGAGGGCGCTGCAGGCACGGCATCGCAGCCCGCACGGGATGCCGCCAGCCGGCAGCGACCAGCGCGCTGAGCCAGCCTGCGGTCACTGGACAGGCGCAATGCGGGAATAATCCTCCCTTTTGCCCGCCGGCGCGCTGCATGGTCGATGCGGTGCGCCCCCCTGCATGAAGACTCTCCAATCCGTGGGCCTGGCCCTGCTCGGGCTGTTGCTCATGGGCCTGATCATCCCTGAACGCATCCGCATCCCCGTGGCCGGAGCCTCCACGAAGGACTGGAATGCCCAGTCGTTCTGGTTCGAGCCCTGGGGCACGTCGGGCGTGCACAAGGGCATCGACATCTTCGGCAAGACGGGGACGCCGGTACTCAGCACCACGGACGGCATCGTGCTCTTCACCGGTGAGATCGCCAAAGGCGGCAAGGTGGTGCTGGTGCTCGGCCCCCGCTGGCGGCTTCATTACTTCGCCCACCTGGACCGCATCAGCACCCATGCGCTGGCGCCGGTGGCGTCGGGCAGCCCCATCGGCACAGTGGGCGCCAGCGGCAATGCCCAGGGCAAGCCGCCGCACCTGCACTACTCCATCGTGCGGCTGCTGCCCGCGCCGTGGAAGATCGATGGGGCGACCCAGGGGACCAAGAAGGCCTTTTTCATGGACCCGGGCGCTTATCTGAAAGGGCAGTAGCTGCAGCGCTCATACGGATTTGCATTTGATCGTATGGCAAGGCGAACCAACGACGCTAGACGGTCAAAGGCAAATCCGTCTCAATGGAAGTCCCGGCTGCCATCGAGTGCCCCGGCCATGCGGCCCAGCAGCGGCGTCAGGTCCTTGAAGCGCTGGGCCACCAGGTGGCGCACCACGAAGGCTTCGCCTGCAGCATCCTTTCCTTTTTCTTCATCCTCACCATGCCGGCTGCATTGCCACACCCCCTGCACCGCCAGCAGGCGTGAGCGCAGGATGGCATCGCGCCACTGCTCCACCATCGCTGGCCAGACGATGACGTTGACGGGGCCGGTCTCGTCCTCCAGCGTGACGAACATGGTGCCCTTGGCCGAGCCCGGCCGCTGGCGCACGGTGACGATGCCGCAGGCGCGCACCAGCCGGCCATCGGGCACGTTGCGCAGCTGCAGCGCCGTGAGCAGGCGCCAGCGCGCAAGCCGGTTGCGCAGCAGCGAGAGCGGGTGGCGGCGCAAGGTGAGGTCGGTGGCCGCATAGTCGAACAGAATCTCCTCGCCTTCAGGCGCCTCGGGCAGCTGCAGCGGGACCTCGTGCACGGGCACGTCGCGCAGCAGCGCCGGTGCGGTGTGCTGGGCAGACGCGTCCCACATCTGCTGGCGCCGGTGGCCCGAGAGGCGGGCCAGCGCATCGGCCGCGGCCAGCACCTGCATGTCCTGGTGGTTCAGGCGCGCGCGCAGGGCCAGGTCTTCGGTGCTGGCAAAGGGGCCGCCCTGCACGCGGGCCTCGACCAAACGTTCTGCCGCGGCTGTCTCCAGGCTGCTCACCAGGCGCAGGCCCAGGCGCACTGCGGGCTGGGGCAGCGGTGGTGCGGGCAGGCCTTTGGCGGGTTGCAGCATTTCGGGCGTGCCCTCCAGCGTGCATTCCCAGTCGCTGCAGGTCACGTCGATGGGCAGCACGCGCACGCCATGGCGCCGTGCATCCTGCACCAGTTGCGAGGCGGTGTAGAAGCCCATGGGCAGCGAGTTGAGCAGCGCCGCCAGAAAGCAGGCGGGCTCGTGGCATTTGAGCCAGCTGCTGCTGTAGGCCAGCAGGGCAAAGCTGAAGGCATGGCTTTCGGGAAAGCCGTACTCGCCGAAGCCCAGCATCTGCTTGAAAACGCGCTGGGCGAAATCCAGCTTGTACCCGTTGTCCACCATGCCGTCGATCAGCCGCTTCTCGAAATGGTGTACCCCGCCCGTGCGTTTCCATGCGGCCATGGACCGGCGCAGCGCATCGGCCTCGGATGCGGAAAATTTGGCGGCGATCATCGCGATCTGCATCACCTGCTCCTGGAAGATGGGAATGCCCAGCGTGCGCTCCAATGCCTCACCGAGCTCTTCACTCTCCAGCTTCAAGGGCTCGCCCTTGCGCTGCTTTTCGCGTGCCTGCAGGTAAGGATGCACCATGCCGCCCTGGATGGGTCCCGGCCGCACGATGGCGACCTCCACCACCAGGTCGTAGAACACCTTTGGCCGCAGGCGCGGCAGCATGCTCATCTGGGCGCGACTTTCGATCTGGAAGACTCCCACGGTGTCGGCTGCGCAGATCATGTCGTAGGTGGCAGGGTCTTCGGCCGGCACCTGGGCCAGCGACCAGCGCTCGCCGCGCAGATCGGCGCGCAGGTTCAGGCAGCGGCGCAGGGCGCTGAGCATGCCCAGGGCCAGCACATCCACCTTCATGAGGCCCATGTCGTCCAGGTCGTCCTTGTCCCACTGGATGATGGAGCGGTCGACCATGGCGGCGTTCTCTACCGGCACGATGCGCGTGAGCAACCCCTGCGTGAGCACGAAGCCCCCCACATGCTGGCTCAGGTGGCGCGGAAAGCCCTTGAGCTGCACCGACAACTGCAGCCACAACTCGGCGGTATGCAGGCTGATGGGTTCGCCCATGTCCTGCGCCATCTCCTGCAGGCGGTGCGCCGCGAATTCCTCGTCGAACCAGTGGTGCTCCTTGGCAAACGAATCGACCAGTGCGGCAGGCACGCCCAGGGCCTTGCCCACGTCGCGCAGCACGCTGCGGGTGCGGTAGCTGGTGACCACGGCGGCAATGGCGGCACGGTCGCGGCCGTACTTGGTGTAGACGTACTGGATGACCTCTTCGCGTCGGTTGTGCTCGAAGTCCACGTCGATATCGGGTGGCTCCTTGCGCTCCTTGCTGATGAAGCGCTCGAACAGCAGCTTGGTGCGCTCGGGGTCCACCTCGGTAATGCCCAGGCAGTAGCACACGGCGGAGTTGGCGGCAGAGCCGCGGCCTTGGCACAGGATGCCCTCGCCGCGCGCAAAGCGCACGATGTCGTGCACGGTGAGGAAGTACATCTCGTACTTGCAGTCGGCGATCAGCGCGAGCTCGCGCAATATCTGCGCCACCACCTTGTCCGGCACGCCTTGCGGGTAGCGGCTGCGCGCGCCCTCCCAGGTCAGCCAGGCCAGGCCCTCCGCAGGCGTCATCCCCTCAGGCACAGCCTCCAGCGGGTACTGGTACTTGATCTCGTCGAGGCTGAAGGTGCAGCGCGCCGCAATCTCCAGCGTGGCCGCGAGCAGCTCGGGCGGGTAGATGCCGGCCAGGCGCACGCGCTGGCGCAGGTGGCGTTCGGCATTGGGCTGCAGCGCAAAGCCGCATTCGGCCACGGTGCAGCCCTGGCGCACGGCGGTGATCACGTCCTGCAGCGGCTTGTGCGAGCGCAGGTGCATGTGCACGTCGCCCGCTGCCACCAGGGGCACACCGGTCTGGCGCGACACCTGCTGCAAGGTGGCCAGCCACAGGTCGTCGTCGGGCCCGAGCAGCAGCTCCACCCCCAGCCAGAAGCGCTGGCCGAAGCTCGCCTGCGCCTGTTCCACACAGGCCAGCAGTGCAGCGGTGTCCATCGCATGCTGCACGCTGCGGTCGGGCATGAGCAGCAGCTCGCAGTGCTGCAGCTGGGCCACGTCGGACACCGGCCCCAGCTCGTAGGTGCCCTTGGGCGCGGTGCGCCGCGCGGCGCTGATGAACTCGCACAGATTGCCCCAGCCCTCGATGTTGCGCGGCAGCGCCACCAGCCGAAAGCCGGGGTATACGAACTCGCTGCCCGGTATGAACTGCAGGCCCAGCGCCTTGGCCGGGCCATGGGCCCGTACCACGCCGGCCACCGAGCATTCGTCGGTCAGCGCCAGGGCCCGGTAACCCAGCTCGGCCGCGCGCGCCACCAGATCCTGGGGCTGCGAGGCGCCGCGCTGGAAGCTGAAGTTGGAGATGCAGTGCAGCTCGGCATAGTCCGGCAAGGCCAGCGGTGCGGCGGGACTGACTGGTGGGCGATCAGGAAGGGTATGGGTCATGGTGGGTTTCCATCACGCATACAGGCCTTGCAGGAACCAGCGGTCGCGCGACGCCCCCGCAGGCGCATGCGCCAGCCGTTCGCGAAAGATCCAGACGCGTCCGGCCACAGGGCTCAGGGCCACGAAGTAGTCGCGCTGCACCAGTCCGCTGCGGCTTTCCGGAGGCTGGCTGCCATCGTTCTCACCTGTTGGTTGGGCGCAGGCCCCCTCCTCCCACCAGGCGGCATCGAAGCGGTGCGGCCCGGCCAGCAGGCTCAGCGGGCCCTGGTAGCACGGCCGGTGGCCCCGCATGTCCAGGCGCTGCGGGGTGCGCAGCAGCCAGGTGGGCCACAGCACGGCCTCGGGCGCATGCGCTGCGTGCGGCACCTTGGCCACAGCGGTCCCCGACGCCGTGCTCGCCATGGGCTGCCAGCGCTGCATGCATTCGGGCCGGTGGTCTGCGAGCAGGGTGACGGACTGCACCTGCCCGGCCCCCAGGCGGGCGGAGAGGCGCTCGACCAGTTGGTGCCAGGCCTCGCCCTCCTGGTCACCGGCGGCCGACGATCCGTCGGGCGGCAGCAGGTGGGCACTGGCATGGGGCAAGGGCGCGGTCTCCAGCGCGCGCAGCGTGATCTGGTTGGCCGGCGCAGCCAGGGGCGTGCGCGCCAGGTTCTCGGCCAGCAGGCGGCGCAGGTGGGCCAGTTCGTGCGTGGGCTGGGCGGTGCGCACGGGCAGTGCATGCCAGGGGGCAATGGGCACGCCATCGACCCGGCGCAGGTCGTGCCGCCAGGCCAGCTCCAGCGCCAGCACGCCCTGCTGGCGCGCCTGCAGCCAGGCCTGCAGGGCAGAGAGCAGGCGGCTGGCAGACCACAGCAAGGCGTCGGCCGAGGTGGCGAGCGCGGGCAGCTCGGCCGTCAACTCGAAACGCTCGGGCAACTCCACCCAGGCGTGGTTGTGGGCGATATGGCCGTAAGCCCGGTCCAGCGCCAGCAGCACGGCCGCGCCCAGACGCCGGGCCACGCCGTCGCGCGGCAGCGCGCGCAAGGCGCCCCAGGTGCGGCAGCCCATGCGTGCCAGGCTGGGCAGGTGCGGGTGCAGCGCCGTCAGGGTATGCAGCGGCAGGCCATCGGGCAGGTGCCTGGGCAGGGGCTGGCCTGCCAGCTGCAGGCGCAGCAGGGCCAGGGCCTGCAGCGAGGTGGGCGCCTCGGCAAAAGGGGTTGGGCATCTGGCGGCAGGGCATTCCTGCGGCACAGGTCCATGCGATGGGTTGCCCGTTGCCGCGGGCGGTTCGGCGGGCCATGGCGGGCTGCGCAGCTGCAGTTGTGCCAACAGTGCCTCGCGCCCGCCCCACAGGCGTTCGGTGGCCGAGACCTCCAGCAACAAAGCCTCGCCCTCCACGCTCGCCACGCGCGGCGTGAACTGCAGCGCCCACCAGAGCGCATGCGGGGCCTGCGGCAAGGGCTGGCGCGGCCCGGCTGTGGCCGACAGCAATGCCACGCCAGGGTCGGTATGGCTGTCAGTGGGGGTTGGCGGCAACGGCCATGCGATCCAGTGCATGCTGCACACCTCCTCCTGGCAGGCGATCCCGCCACGCCGCCAATGGCAGCACCACGGCAGGCCGGGCTGGCTGCTGTGGGGCGCGCCGCCCCTCCCCGCGTGCTGCCGACGCGGCCAGCACCCGGGCCAGCGCCGCATGGCTGGCAGGCAGCGCCAGGGGCTGCTCCATGGGCGGCCCACGGCGCTTGAGCACCTGCACCTGCATCTGCGCGCCACCCGAGCCATCGACGGCCTCGACCCACAACCGCAGCGGCGCGGGAGAGGCCTGCTGGCGCGCCCTGGCCGGGCGGAACACCCACAGCAGCTGCCCCATCTGCGCAGCCGCCAGCTGCAGCCGCCTCAGCGATTCGGGTGCCGCCTGGGGCAGCCAGGCCAGCACCGCCTGCACGTCGCGGCAGCGCAGCGCCTGCTCTGCCGCCCACAGGGCCTGCGCTGCAGAGGTGGTCTGCACGCGGCACAGCCGCGCCGCATCCAACCCACCCGCACGCAGGGCCGGTGCAAACGGTTCATAGGGCGGCGCCACCAGCACCACGGCCCCCGGCCGCGCGGCCGTGGCCTGGGCCAGGGCTGGCAGCACCAGTCGCCACACATGCAGGCCCGCCGCCGGCTGCAGCACCTCGGTCATGGCGCCCACAGGCCAGCCCCCGCCCGGCAACTGCGCATCGAGCCCTGCATGCCCCGTGGACTGCACCCGCGCCGCACTGGACGTGCCCAGTTGGTCGGCCAGCCACACGCCTGCCAGGCGCGGCGGTGCGCTGGCAGCCAGGGAACGGAGGGGGACGGCGGACATGAGAGGGGCAAATGAGGGACATGCGCAGAGGTCAGGCGACGGCGGAAAACCGCTGCGGACGCACCAGGGCCCTGGTCAGGGCATGCCTGTGCATGGAGCCCGGGATGAAAGCCGAATACTGTGTTTTCATCCAGTTATCGTACCCGATTCCGGGCCACGTGGTGGCTTTTCAGAGCATTCCTGCAGGTCATTGGCACCCGCCAGAGCTCTGGCCCAGGCTGCGCGGGCTTCATGGCCCACCACGGCAGAAAACTCGGGGGAAAGGATGATGCGGGGGAGATAAGCAATGGCAAGCCGTTGCACCCTCGCTTGCAGCGTCAGCGCGAACACGCTTGCGTGCAATGGCGGCCCGGAAATGACAAAAGGCCTGCAGAATTGCTTCTGCAGGCCCTGCCAATAATGGTCGGAGCGGCGGGATTCGAACTCGCGACCCTCTGCTCCCAAAGCAGATGCGCTACCAGGCTGCGCTACGCTCCGACAGCTCGTATTCTAACCCGGGAAATTTCGGGTTCTGACCAAATGCGCGCTTTTTTTGAATTTTTTGCAGCGACTGCATCGGACCAGGGTTCCATCGGCAGTGCTGTCATGCATCCAGGGCGATGCAAACTGCGGCGATGGGGGAAACTCAATCAATCAACAACCAACGGGAAACTCACAAAGGCGAACCAGCAGCCACCAGCGCACGGCCACCTGCGTGGCCGCATGGCGGCAGGCAATCAACGGCTCGACGGGCCTGGGCCGCGGCCGGCCAGGTGGCGGAAGGTGATGCGGCCCTTGGAGAGGTCGTAAGGCGACATTTCCAGGGAGACCTTGTCGCCCGCCAGGATGCGGATGTGGTGCTTGCGCATCTTGCCGCCGGTGTAGGCAATCAGCTGGTGACCGTTGTCCAGCGTCACGCGAAAGCGCGAGTCGGGCAGCACTTCGGTCACGGAGCCTTGCATTTCAATCAGTTCTTCTTTGGCCATGTTCTCTTGTCTTTTCAAAAATCAAAAAATCTGGTGATCGGCGCCTGAACGCTGGGGCATCCACCACGGCCTATGCAGCGTGGTCGGGCTCGACACACGGTGCATTGCGGGCGGTGGGAGTCGCTGCACCCGGGGCGCAGATCAGGCAGAGGGCCGGGGAGACGGCTTCATACGGATTTGCATTTGACCGTGTAGTCAAGCGGGAGCCGCAGACAGTGCTGTAGCACGGCAAGGCGAACCAACGACGCTACACGGTTAAAGGCAAATCCGTATCAATGGACAGGCAGAGCGCTGTGCATAGCCTGTCGATTGTACCGCGATGTACCGGGGCTTGCCTATGGGACGTGGCGCAGCGGTGTCGCGGGACGGCACCAGAGCCTCTCCAGCGGCCCCCAGAGCCCCTTCAAGCAGCCGTATCCTGGCCCTGCACGGCCACCGCCAGGGTGCGCACCAGGTCGGTCTGGGTGATGATGCCCACCAGGTACCCGCCCTCGTCGACGATGGGGATGTGGTGGTGCCCGCCCTGCGAGAACAGGGGCACCAGGTCCATGGCATGCTGGCCCACCCGGGCCACCTGCACGGGGTGCGACATGATCTCGCCCACGCTGGCGGGCTGGCCGCTGCGGCCCTTGACGAGGGCGCGCAGGCGCTGGCCCAGGCCCTCGTGCAGGTCGAGGTTGGCCAGGCGCATGAAATCGGCCACCGTGACGATGCCAAGCACCTGCCGGCCCGCATCCACCACGGGCAGGGCCTTGATCTTCTCGCTGCGCATCAGGGTCCACGCATCCTTGAGGGAGATGCCCTGCTCCACCGCCATGGCCGGCCGGGACATGATGTCCGCGCAGCGCACCTCGCCCAGCGTGCGCTGGAAGGCCGCGCGGCCCGCCAGTTGCAGCAGGCCTTCCAGGTCGGCGCGGCTCACGTCCAGCACCTGGTTGTAGTGCGCCAGCGCCGCATCCACGTCCGATGCGGCAAAGGCGCCCTTGGCCACGGCGGTGCGCGCAGGCGATTGCTGCGGATGCGGGTAGCTGCGCCCGGTGAGGCTGTTGTAGACCACACCCGCCAACAACAGCACCAGCACATTGAAGAGAACAGGAAACGCCGCCAGGTGCAGGCCGTCGCCCGCCGTGAGCACCACGTACAGCGCCATGGAACCACCGGGCGGGTGCAGGCAGCGCAGCGGCACCATGAGCGCAATGGCAAGGCCCACCGCCAGCGCACCGGCCAGCGCCGGGTCGGGCACCAGTGCGGCACACACCGCCCCCACCATCGCCGACAAGGTGCTGCCGCCCAGCACCGGCCAGGGCTGGGCCAGAGGGCTCGACGGCATGCCGAACACCAGTACGGCACTGGCCCCCAGCGCGCCCAGCATCCAGGGCCCATGGGCATGGCCGCCGCCCGCCCACCAGCGGCTGAGCACCGCCGTCAGGAAGATGCCCAGCACGGCACCCACGATGAAGCGCAGGCGTTCGCGGCCATCGATGCCCAGCGGGGCCGGCCAGAAATGGCGCAGCCAGCGCACGATGCGCACGCGAGGCGGCAACCGTGCCGCCGCGCGCGGAGCGGACGAAGAAGTGGGATCGGGCGCTGGCGCCGGAGATGGGGGGATGGAGGACGGGGGTGGTGCAGACATGCAGCCGGCCATTGTGCCGGGTGGCGATTTGCCGCGCACCAACCGGGTGCAAACCCGCTGCTGCCAAGGTGGGCAAAGGTGTGGACTATGCTCGAAACTACCTAGCGTTCGCCCCCAAACCGCTGCACACAGTCCTAAAAACATGCTCTATACTGCATGTACACCGCATTGAATGCAGTTTACTTCACACTCATTGTCGCCATGGAGGGTCTGAAAACAAGGCCCTCATGGAATACGCCCGCGAGCCCATGAAGGACGCCAGCTGCCAGCGCCGGTACGGGTAAGCCATAGGTTTTCACACGGGGGCTTGGAGTTAAATTACTTTAAGCCTAAACAAAGGAGACACTCCCCATGACCACTCGCCGCCTTGTCATCAGCCGCAGCGCAGCCCTCGTCGGCGCCGCATCCACCGGCCTGCTGCTGCCCTCAATCGTGCGCGCCCAGAGCGGCAAGGTGCGCGTGGGTTTCATGCTCCCCTACACCGGCACCTTTGCCCAACTGGGCGTGGCCATCGAGAACGGCGTGCGCATGGCCATCGACCAGCAGGGCGGCAAGCTCGGCGGGCGCGAGATCGAGTGGTTCAAGGTGGACGATGAGTCCGAGCCCAGCAAGGGCGTCGAAAACGCCAGCAAGCTGGTGCAGCGCGACAAGGTGGACGTGCTGATCGGCACCGTGCACTCGGGCGTGCAGATGGGCATCCAGAAGGTGGCGCGCGACACCGGCGTGCTCAACCTGATCCCCAACGCCGGCGTGCATGCCGCCACCCGTGGGCTGTGCGCGCCCAATGTGTTCCGCACCTCGTTCAGCAACTCCCAGCCCACGCTGGCCCTGGGCAAGGCGATGGTGGACAAGGGCCACAAGAAGGCCGTCTGGATCACCTGGAAGTACGCCGCGGGCGAAGAGGCCTTCGAAGGCTTCAAGCAGAGCTACACCGCGGCCGGCGGCACCATCGTCAAGGAACTGGGCCTGCCCTTCCCGAACGTGGAGTTCCAGGCGCTGCTGACCGAGATCGCCGCGCTCAAGCCCGATGCCGTGGCCTGCTTCTTCGCCGGTGGCGGCGCCGCCAAGTTCATCAAGGACTATGCAGCGGCCGGCCTCAAGGACAAGATCCCGCTGTACGGCTCGGGCTTCCTGACCGAAGGCGTGCTCGATGCGGCCGGCCCTGCGGCCGACGGCATCATCACCACCATGCACTACAGCGATTCGCTGGACACGCCGCGCAACAAGCAGTTCCGACTGGAATACGCCAAGGCCTTCCGCAGCCAGCCCGACGTGTACGCCGTGCAGGGCTATGACACCGGCCTGCTGCTGGTGCAGGGCGCCAACGCCGTCAAGGGCGACCTGGCCGCCAAGCCGGTGCTGTACAAGGCGCTGGAGAGCGCCGTGATCGACAGCCCACGCGGCAAGTGGACCATGAGCAAGGCCCACAACCCGGTGCAAGACATCTACCTGCGCGTGGTCGAGAACAAGGAAAACAAGGTCGTCGGCGTGGCTGCCAAGGCTCTCTCCGACAGCGGCGCCGGCTGCCGCATGGCCTAAGGCCACTACACACCTGGCGCAGCGGCGGGCCCAGGCCTGCCGGGCGGAGCGCTGGCCCTGCTGGTTTTGACACAATGGCAGCGCCTGCCAACGCGGCAGGCCAGTCCTTCGTGCGCCCGGACCTTGCGGCCACCCCCCTTGGATCACCCTCTTCCATGACACTCAGTACCTACTTGCTCTACCTGGCCGCCGTGGCCTTGCTGGTGCTCTCGCCCGGCCCGACCATGCTGATGTGCATGACCACTTCGCTGCAGCACGGCCCGCGCAAGGCCATCGTGGCCGCCGCCGGTAGCCTGACGGCCGTGCTCGGCACCATGCTGCTGTCGGCCCTGGGCCTGGGCGCCCTGCTGGCAGCGTCCGAGACCGCGT
The DNA here is from genome assembly GCF_964253575.1 of Acidovorax sp. LjRoot118. NCBI lineage: Bacteria > Pseudomonadati > Pseudomonadota > Betaproteobacteria > Burkholderiales > Comamonadaceae > Acidovorax > Acidovorax sp. LjRoot118. The sequence goes on along the minus strand of NZ_CAXURB020000001.1, from coordinate 1,587,194 downwards.
TCTGGGTGCTCAAGGCGGCGGGCGCCGCCTACCTGATCTGGCTCGGTATCAAGACCTTCCGCAGCAAGAGCACGGTGTTCGACCAGATGCCCGAGGGCGCCACCGCAGCGCCCGCCGTGCCCGCGCACCGGCTGTTCGTGCAGGGCCTGATCGTGGGCGGCAGCAACCCCAAGGCCATCCTGTTCTTCACGGCCTTCTTCCCGCAGTTCCTGAACCCCACGCTCTCCTTCGCGCCGCAGTTCGCCATCCTGGCCGCGACCTTCGTGGCGTTCGAGTTCACGGTGCTCACTCTGTGCGCTTTGGGCGTGGCGCGCCTGGCCCCGGCCCTGCGCTCGGGCAACCGCATGCGCTGGTTCAACCGCATCTCGGGCGGTCTGTTCACCCTGATGGGCACCCTGCTGCTGGCCACGCGCCGCGCGGCCTGACCCCGCCATATCCACCTGCCGCACGCCATGGACTTCGCCACCTTCCTGATACAGTTGCTCAACGGCGTGCAGTACGGTCTGCTGCTGTTCATGCTGGCGGCCGGCCTCACGCTGATCTTCGGGATCATGGGCGTGGTGAACCTGGCGCACGGCAGCTTCTACATGCTGGGCGCCTACCTGGCGTACTCGCTGTCGGGCTATTTCGGCAGCCTCACGCTGGCCATATTGGGCGGCGCGGTGCTGGCCGTGGCCTTCGGGCTGGCGCTCGAGTGGCTGCTGTTTCGCCACTTCTACCAGCGCGACCACCTGGACCAGGTGCTGCTCACCTTCGGGCTGATCTACATCTTCGAGGAGCTGCGCTCCATCCTCTGGGGCGACGACGTGCACGGCGTGGCCATCCCCCAACTGCTGGACTGGTCGATCCCGCTCACCGACACCCTGTCCTACCCGGTGTACCGCCTGTTCATCTCGGGCGTGTGCATCGTGCTGGCCATCGGCCTGTACCTCCTGATCTCCAAGACCCGGCTGGGCATGAAGATCCGCGCCGGCGCCTTCAACCGTGACATGGCCGAGTCGCTGGGCGTGAACATCAAGCTCATCCACGCCATCGTGTTCGCGCTGGGCGTGGGCCTGGCGGCCATGGCCGGCATGGTGGCGGCGCCGGTCTCCAGCGTCTACCCGAACATGGGCTCCTCGGTGCTCATCATGTGCTTCGTGGTGGTCGTCATCGGCGGCATCGGCTCGGTGCGCGGGGCCCTGATCGCGGCGCTGCTGGTGGGCCTGGTGGACACCTTCGGCAAGGTGCTGCTGCCCTCCGTGGCCGGCATGCTGGTCTACATGCTGATGGCAGCCGTGCTGCTGTGGAAACCCGAAGGTCTTTTCAAACAATGACAGTCGTTCCTGTGATCCTTGCCCTGCCAGCCCCCCGGAGGCCCGCATGAGCGCCCCCCGCACCAACCTGGAGGTGCTGCCGCGCAGCGTGCAGTTCGTGCTGCTGCTCGGGCTGGTGGCGCTGCTGGCGTTTCCGTTCGTGGGCAGCGACTTCTATGTGCAGATGGTCACGCGCATGATGATCATGGCCATCTTCGCGATGAGCCTTGATCTGCTGCAGGGCGTGACCGGCCTGGTCTCGCTGGGCCATGCGGCCTACTTCGGCGTGGCGGGCTATGCGCTGGCCTTCCTGACCCCGGCCGATGCGCCGGTGAGCCTGTGGTGGTCGCTGCCGGCCGCGGTGGCGGGCTCGGCCCTGGTGGCGCTGTTCATCGGCTTCTTCGTGGTGCGCACGCACGGCATCTACTTCATCATGGTGACCATGGCGTTCGCGCAGATGGTGTTCTACCTGTTCTTCGACAACAAGATCCTGGGCGGCTCGGACGGCATCTACATCAACCTGCGCCCCGATGCCTCGGTGTTCGGCTGGCTGCCGTTCGACCTGGAAGGGCGCCGCACCTTCTACTACTTCACGCTGGCGCTGGTGGTGCTGGTCTACGCGGGGCTGCGCCGCCTGCTGTGGAGCCCCCTGGGCCGGGCGCTGGCGGGCATCCGCGTCAACGAGCACCGCATGCGCGCCATGGGCTTTTCCACCCAGGGCTACAAGCTCACGGCCTTCACCGTGGCCGGTGCGCTGGCGGGCCTGGCTGGCTACCTGTGGGGGGCGCAGACGGGCTATGTGAACCCCGAGCTCATGGGCTTTCACATGAGCGCGCACGCCATCATGATGGTCATTCTGGGTGGCATGGGCAATTTCGCGGGGGCCATCGTCGGCGCCTTCGCGTTCGAATATTTGCTGCACGTGTTCAAGGACATCACCAAGCACTGGCAGTTGCTCATGGGCAGCTTCATCGTGCTGGTGGTGCTGGTGGCGCCGCGCGGGCTGCTGGGCATGCTGGTGCGCCTGCGCGCAGCCAAGGGAGGCACGGACCATGGCTGAGCACGAAGTCCTGCTGTCGGCCCACAAGATCACCAAGCGCTTCGGCGGCCTGGCCGCCGTCAACGGCGTCTCGGTGGACCTGTGGCGCGGCCGTATCCATGCGGTGATCGGGCCCAACGGCGCGGGCAAGTCCACGCTGACCAACCTGCTCTCGGGCGACCTGCCCCCTACGGCCGGCCAGATACGGCTGGGTGCCACCGAGGTGACGGGCTGGGCGCCCGAGCGCATCTCGCGCCAGGGCCTGGGCCGCAGCTACCAGAAGACCAACATCTTTCTGCCCTTCACCGTGCACGAGAACGTGCGCCTGGCCGCCCAGTCGCGCGACCCGCAGCAGCCCTGGAACCCGCTGCGCTGGTGGCGCGACACGCGCGACCAGGGTCCGTACAACCGCGCCAGCAGCGAACGCGTGGACCGGGCCATCGAACTGGCAGGCCTGCAGGCGCGGCGCGATGCCGTGGCCGGCACCATGAGCCACGGCGAGCAGCGCCAGCTCGAGATCGCCATGACCCTGGCCACCGAACCCCAGGTGCTGCTGCTCGACGAGCCCCTGGCCGGCATGGGCGTGGCCGAGGCCGAGCGCATGGTGCAGTTGCTGCTGCGCATCAAGCCGGGCCACGCGATGATGCTGGTGGAGCACGACATGGACGCCGTGTTCGCCCTGGCCGACCATCTGACGGTGATGGTCAACGGCGAGGCCATCGCCAGCGGCACGCCGCCCGAAGTGCGCGCCGACGCCAACGTGCAGGCCGCCTACCTGGGTGAGGAACACTGACATGGCACAGCAGCAAAACACTCCCCTCATCGAGGCCCGCGGCCTCAACACCTTCTACGGCGCCAGCCACATCCTGCACGGGGTGGACTTCACCGTGGGCCAGGCCGAGACCATCGGCCTCATGGGCCGCAACGGCATGGGCAAGAGCACGCTGCTCAAGTCGCTCATGGGCTTGGTCAAGCCGCGCTCGGGCAGCGTGGCCGTGGCCGGGCACGACACCACGGGCCGACCACCCTACGAGGTGGCACGCTTGGGGATCGCCTATGTGCCCGAGGGGCGCGGCATCTTCGGCAACCTGAGCGTGGTCGAAAATCTGCAGATGGCCGCCCGCGCCGGCACGCGCGGCCAGCGCGACTGGACCTACGAGCGCGTGCTGGAGACCTTTCCGCGCCTCAAGGAGCGCCTGGGCCACGGCGGACAGCAGCTCAGCGGCGGCGAGCAGCAGATGCTGACCATCGGCCGCGCGCTGATGACGAATCCCGACGTGCTCATCCTCGACGAGGCCACCGAGGGCCTGGCCCCGCTGATCGCGCGCGAGATCTGGCGCATCTGCAGCCTCATCAAGGCCAGCGGCATCAGCAGCGTGATCGTCGACAAGAACTGGAAGCACGTCACCCAGATCACCGACCGCAACGTCATCCTGGTCAAGGGCCAGGTGGTGTTCGAGGGCAGCTCAGAGACCCTGTGCTCCCAGCCGCAGTTGCTGGAGCAGCACCTGGGCGTTTGACACAACCGCCCTCTCCCGGTGCGCGGGACCCGTCTCGTCTTGCCTTAGCATCCGGCGGTCCACCCGCCCCGCCAAGCTGTCCATGTCCCCTGCCCTCGCCGTCTTCCTGTTGCTCCTTGCCGCCCTGGTGCTGACCAACGTCTGGGCCACGCGGCGCGTGCTGCGCAGCCACGAGTTCGGCAACCGCAAGGCGCTGATGGTGATGGGCATCTGGATCCTGCCCTTCCTCGGCGCGTTCATGGCGCGCTACCAGTTTGCGCCGCCAGAGGATTCACGGCCTGCAGCATTGGCCTTGCCGGTCCAGGGCGGCGAACAGCCCCCGGCGCCGCAGGTGCTGCGCATGGCCGGCCTCGAACCCTTCACCGTGCGGGACCACCTGAGCGCCCCCGCCGGCCTGCCCCTGATGGACTGGCAGGCACTCGACCACTGGGCCGGACAAGCCCCCACCCCCGAAGCCACCACAGAGGCCATCGCCCTGGGCCGCCGCGCCTGGCTGCTGCACCTGCGCGATGCGATTGGCCCGCACATGCACCTGCACGAGAGCGCGGACGTGCACATCCTGTCCCCTCTGGAGCCGCCAGTGGCACAGGCCATGGCGGGCTACGTCACCAAAACGCGCCAGCGCATCGCGCGCGTGCTCGATGGCGTGGCCCGCTTCAACCCAGGCGAGAAAAGCGTGCTGCTGGTGCTCGAGAGCGAAGAGCTCTACTACCACTACGTGGGCCAGTTCTACCCCGATGGCGGGGAGTTCGCCTTCAGCGGCGGCATGTTCATCCACAACGGCTGCCCGCACTTCGTGGTGGTGCAGGCCGACCTGTCCACCATCGAGCCCGTGATCGCGCACGAGCTCACGCACAGCGCCCTGTCGTACCTGCGCCTGCCCACCTGGCTCGATGAAGGCTTGGCCGTGAACACCGAGCACCGCCTGACAGGCGCGCGCCGCCCTGCCCAGACGCCGCAGGCCATGCACCAGCGCCACCTGGCATTCTGGAATGCCGAGCGCGTGCAGGAGTTCTGGTCGGGCGACTCGTTCCACCGCACGGACGATGGCAACGCGCTGTCGTATGACCTCGCCCGCATCGCGGTAGAGCAGTTGGCGCGCGACTGGCCCGCATTCAGCCGGTTCGCAACCAGCGCCCGCCGCGGCGATGCAGGCGCCGAGGCTGCGGCCAGCGCACTGGGCATCGACCTGGGCAGTTTCGTCGGCGCCCTGGTGCAGGCATCCGAGGACTGGGCACCGCGCCCCGCTACTTGGCCAACACAGCCCGCACAACAGGCTGCATACCTACATTTTTGAGCGCCCGCCATCAGTAGAATGGCCCGCACCCCTTTCCAAGGATGTTCCCACAGTGTCTGACAGCCTCGCCGTTCTCCCCCAGTACCTGATGCCCAAGCAGGCCATGACCGCCCTGGCGGGAAAATTCGCCTCGGCCCGCCTGGGGGGACTGACCACCGCAGTCATCCGCGGCTTCGTGTCCCACTACCAGGTGAACATGGCGGAGGCGGCCAATCCGGACATCGCGGCCTATGCCTCGTTCAACGACTTCTTCACCAGGGCCCTGCAGCCCGGCGCGCGACCCCTGGCCGATGCCGACCTGGTCTGCCCCGTGGACGGTGCCATCAGCCAGTTCGGCCCCATCCAGAAGGACCAGATCTTCCAGGCCAAGGGCCATTCATACTCCACCACGGCACTGGTGGGCGGCGATTCGTCGCTGGCTGCGCGCTTTGACGATGGCTACTTCGCCACCCTGTACCTGAGCCCGCGCGATTACCACCGCATCCACATGCCCTGCGCAGGCCAGCTCACGCGCATGGTGCATGTGCCCGGCGACCTGTTTTCGGTGAACCCGACCACGGCGCGCGGCGTGCCCGGCCTGTTCGCGCGCAACGAGCGCGTGGTGTGCTTCTTCGATTCGGCCCACGGGCCCTTCGTGCTGGTGCTGGTGGGCGCGACCATCGTGGGCAGCATGGCCACCGTCTGGCATGGCCAGGTGAACCCGCCGCGCACCGGCGTGCTGCGCCACTGGGACTACCCGGCCGGCCAGGTGTCGCTGCAAAAGGGCGAGGAAATGGGCCGTTTCCTGCTCGGCTCCACCGTGGCGATGCTGTTCCCCAAGGGGCCGTTCCAGTTCAACGCCGAATGGGCTCCGGCGCGTCCCGTGCGCCTGGGCGAGGCCATGGCGCAGTACCCAATGGAATAATGCCTCCGCGCAGGCGTGCCTGGCTTGCCCCCAGAGCTGCCGCCTCCTGCGGCTGCACCGGGACGCAAAGCAATCCGGGCAGTGCTTTTCAGATCCTGTCTGGAACGCGCGCGAGATGGAAGGCCGTGGGCGCCAGCCGAAGTGCATCGGGATGCACAGGCGATTCGTGCCCCACAAGGTAGACCATCATGGCGTCGCGGCGCACCACGATGTGGCTCACCGTCTCGCGGCTCAACCCCAGGTGCACGAAGGCGCCGGGCTTGAACAAGGGCATGTAGTAATAGGCCGCTGGGTCCACGAGGGTGCGGCTCCTTCCGCAATGGTGGCCAAGGGGCGCACCTGCGGCCCTGCGAGGACCGCTCGGCCCATGGTAGCACCTATACCCGTTCAACAACGGCCCTGTCGGCGGTAAAGCTGCGCAGCTCAGCCCTTGGCGCGCGCCTGCGCAAAGGCCAGCGCCGCCTCCAGCATGCGTTTCAGGTGCGGCTGCACGCCGGCCGCCACCTCGGGCAGGTAGTCGAAAGGCAGGGCTTCCTGCATGTAGCTGCACTGCGTCATCTCCAGCTGCACCGCATGCACGTTCTGCGCGGGCTGGCCGTAGTGGCGCGTGATGTGTCCGCCCTTGAAGCGGCCGTTGAGCACGGCGGCGTAGCCGGGTGCGGCCTGCGCAATGGCCAGCAGCTCCTGCGCCAGCGCTGGGTCGCAGCTCTCGCCATTGGCCGTGCCCAGGTTCAGGTCGGGCAGCTTGCCTTCGAAGAAGCGCGGCAGCACCGAGCGGATCGAATGCGCATCCCACAGCACGGCCACGCCATGGGCAGCACGGATGCGATCGAGTTCGGCGCGCAGCTGCGCGTGGTACGGCGCCCAGATGGCATCGCGGCGCGCCGCCACCTCGGTGTCGTCGGGCACGTCGCCCCGGGTGTAGATGGGCGTGTCGTCGAAGGTGTCCACCGGGCACAGGCCGGTGACGCTCTGGCCCGGGTAGAGGCTGGCGCCATCGGGCGGGCGGTTCAGGTCCACCACGTAGCGCGAATGCGTGGCCACGAGGATGGATGCGCCCATGCCTTTCGCAAAATCGTACAGGCGCTCCAGGTGCCAGTCGGTGTCGGGCACTTGGCGGCATTCGTCGGTGAAGCGCGCGGCGATGGCCGGTGGCACGTAGGTGCCCACATGCGGCATGGAAATCAGCAGCGGCGCGGTGCCCTGGTGGAAGGTGAAGGCGGGTTGGGTGGTGACGGTCATGGCGTGGGTTTCAAGGGACGCTTTTCAGAATTCTTCATTGTGGCGCGATGGTTGCCGCACGGGCCTTGGCAAAGGCAGCAGCCGCACTCTCATGCAAGGCATGGCGGCCGGCGGCAACCCGCTGCACGCCGCCCACCCACAACTGCTGCAGCGCACTCGTGCGGTGGCTGCCGAACACATGGGCCGAGAGCATGGATTCCACAGGCAGCCCGGCCAGCGCAATGTGCGCCGGGTCCAGCACCGCGAAATCGGCCTGCTGGCCCACGGCCAGGCCCGCCACAGGGCGGCCCGATGCCTGCGCCCCACCCTGCACGGACGCGAGCCACATGGCGGTGCCTACCTGGGGCTGCGCCGCGCTGGCCAGCACATTGCGCTGGCGCAGCGACAGGCGCTGGCTGTACTCCAGCATCAGCAATTCCTCGGCCGCATTCACGCAGGCATGGCTGTCCGAGCCCACACCCCAGGCACCGCCATGGCCCTGCCAGAGTGGCATGTCGAAGATGCCGTCGCCCAGGTTGGCCTCGGTGGTCGGACAGATGCCGGCCACCGCGCCGCTGCTCGCCGCATCCGCGTACTCCTGCGGCGTCATGTGCGTGGCATGCACCAGGCACCAGCGGGCATCCACCGCCACGTTGTCCAGCAGCCACTGCACGGGGCGCTGGCCGCTCCAGGCCAGGCAGTCGTCCACCTCCTGGGTCTGCTCGGCGATGTGGATGTGAATGGGGGCGTGGGCATCGATGGCGGTGAGGCCGTGCACGGCAGCAGCCAGGCTGTCGGACGGCACGGCACGCAGCGAGTGCGGCGCCAGGCCCAGGCCAGCACCCTGCGCCTTCGCCAAGGGGGCCAGGCGCTCCAGCAGCGCCAGCATGTTGTCGGTGCTGCGGATGAAGCGGGCCTGGTCCGCACGCGGCGGCCTGGCGCCAAAGCCGCTGGTCTGGTAGAGCACCGGCAGCAAGGTGATGCCAATGCCCGCATTGCGCGCCGCGCGCAGCAGCGCCAGCGACAGCGTGGCGTCGTCGGCATAGGGCCGGCCATCCCGGTCGTGGTGCACGTAGTGGAATTCGCAAACCGAGGTGTAACCGGCCTCCAGCATCTCCACGTAGAGCCAGGTGGCAATGGCCTCCAGCGACTCGGGCGTGATCTGCGCCGCAAAGCGGTACATGAGGTTGCGCCAGCTCCAGAAGCTGTCCTGGCTTTCTCCGCGGTACTCGGTGAGGCCCGCGAAGGCGCGCTGGAAGGCGTGCGAATGCAGGTTGGGCATGCCTGGCACCACAGGCCCCAGCGCACGCGGTGCGGCGCCGGCCGCACTGCCCGGTGTCACGGACTGCAGCCGGCCCGCAGTGTCCCACTGCAGCAGCACGTCGCGGGCCCAGCCATCGGACAGCAGTGCGTGTTCGGCAAACAGCATGGTGTTGGCGCTCATGCAGCCACCTCCAGGATGGTGGCGAGCGCGTCGGCGAAACGCGTGTTCTCCGCCTCCGTACCGATGGAGACGCGGATGAAGGTCTCGAAGCCCAGCTCCTTCCAGGGCTTGGTGATGAGGCCGCGGGCCAGCAGGGCCTCGTTCACCGGGCCATTGGGCCGGCCGATGTCCAGGAACAGGAAGTTGGTGGCCGAAGGCGCAATGCGAACGCCCGCCAAGGCCTGCAGGCGCCCCAGCAACACGCCGCGCAGGCGCACGGTCTCGGCCACGCTCTGGCGCATGAAGGCCTCGTCGCCCCAGGCCGCCAGCGCCGCAGCCTGGGCCGCGTGGTTCACGTTGAAGGGCGTACGCACGCGGTCGAGCAATTGCACCAGGGCCGCGTCGCTGGCCAGGCCGTAGCCCACGCGCAGGCCCGCCAGGCCCCAGGCCTTGGAGAAGGTGCGCAGCACGATCCATGGCGCGGCACGGCCACGCAGCAGGGCCAGCACGTCGGGGTAGCTCTGCGCATGGCAGGCGTACTCGTAGTAGGCCTCGTCCACCACCAGCAGCGTGTGCGCGGGCGTGGCCGCAAGCAGGCGCTCGAATTCCTGCGCCGTGAACATGCAGCCCACGGGGTTGGAGGGGTTGGCCAGCATGGCGATCTTGGGGCCGCGCGCCAGGGCGGCGCACCAGGCATCCACGTCGAAGCCGAGTTCGGGCGTGAGCGCCAGCAGTTCGACCTGCGCGCCCATCATGCGCGGGTAGATCTCGTGCAGGCCGAAGGCCGGGCGTTGGGCCAGCACCCGGTCGCCCTGCGACAGAAAGGACTGGCACAGCATCTGCAGGATGTCTTCGGAGCCATTGCCGACGACGATGCCCTCGGGCGCCACGCCCGTGCGCGCCGCGATGGCGGCGCGCAGCGCGGTGCAGTTCGCGTCGGGGTAGGTGCCCACGCGCGCCGCCAGGTCCACCAGCGCGCGCGCCACGGCGGGGCTGGCGCCATAGGGGTTCTCGTTGCTGGCCAGGCGCGCGATCTCGGTCACGCCATAGCGCTGGCGCACGGCCTCTGACGAGAGGCCGGCGTTGTAGGCGGGCAGCGGGGGTACCTCGGGGCGGGCCAGGGCCAGGGTGGCGGAGACAACAGCAGCGTTCATAGGTCGAATACCTTGCCGGGGTTCATGAGATGGAGGGGGTCCAGCGCCTGCTTGATGGCGCGCATGGCGGCCAGCTCCGCCGGGGTGCGGCTGGCTTGGAGGTAGGGCTTCTTGTGCAGGCCGATGCCATGCTCGGCAGAGACGCTGCCGCCAAAGGCCGCCACCTGGGCGTACACCAGTGCCTCGACCGCAGCCTCGTCACCGCCCACGGTGGAGGCGTCGGTGGACAGGTGCAGGTTGCCGTCACCGATATGGCCGAAGAACACGGTAAGGTGACCAGGCCAGCGTGCGGACAGCGCGGCACGGCATTCCTCGGCGAAACGGCCGATGTCGGCCTGCGGCAGGCTCACGTCGAAGTTGATTGGGGGGTGCATGTGCGCGGGCAGCTCGGCCGTGGCCTCGCGGATCTTCCACAAGGCTTGCGCCTGGGCCTGCGACTGGGCGATGGCGGCATCAATCGCCTCGCCCGCCTCCATGGCCTCGCCGAGCACTTCTTCCAGTGCGTCGCGCAAACCGGCTTCGTCCTGGCCGCCGACGTCGATGAGCGCAGCAAACGGGTGCGGCGCCTCGAACGGCTCGCGCAGCGTCTGCCAGCGCAGCGAGGCCTCGACGAAATCGCGCCACATGAGTTCGAAGGCCGACAGCGCGCCCGGAAAGCGACCCTGCAGCCGGGCCAGCAGCGCCAGCGCCGCATCGAAATCCGGCAGCGCCACCAGCGCGGTCGCCTTGAAGCGCGGCAAGGGCCGCAGGCGCAGCAGCGCGCGCGTGACCACACCCAGCGTGCCCTCGGCGCCGATGAACCACTGCTTGAGGTCGTAGCCCGTGTTGTTCTTGAGCATGGGCCGCAGCATGGGCAGCAGCGTGCCGTCGGCCAGCACCACCTCCAGGCCCAGCACCTGCTCGCGCACCATGCCGTGCTGCAGCACGCCGTTGCCGCCGGCATTGGTGGACACGGCCCCGCCCACCTGGGCCGAACCGCGCGCACCGAAGTCCACGCCGAACTGCAGGCCCACGGCGAGCGCGGCCTCCTGCACCGCCTGCACGGTGGCACCGGCCTGCACGGTGAGCGTGGCAGAGCGTGCATCCACCGCCTCGATGGCGTTCATGCGGTCCAGCGACAGCGCCACCCCGCCCGCACAGGGCACGGCCGCCCCGGCCAGCCCCGTGAGGCCGCCCTGCGGCACCACGGGCACGCGGTGGGCATGGCACAGGCGCAGCAGGGCCGAGACCTCCTCTGTGCTGCGCGGGCGCACCAGCGCCAGCGGTGGCACGGGGGCGGTGCCGCTCCAGTCGGTGTGGTGGCGCGGGGGCACGGCAGCGCCCACCTGCACGCGGTCGGCGCCGAGCGCATCGACCAGCGCTGCCAGGAATTCGCTGTGGGTAGCCATGGGCTCAGGCCCCTTTCACGATGCGCCCCTGGCGCACGATGGTGCGCGCGGGCTTGTGGCCGAACCAGTAGGCCAGCTCCGCCGCATCGGCAAACGGCCAGAGCACGAAATTGGCCGGACGGCCCGATGCGATGAGGCCATGCGTGTCCTGCAGGCCCAGCGCGCGCGCACCATGGGTGGTGATGCCGGCCAGCGCCTCGGGCACCGTCAGGCGGAACAGCGTGCAGGCCATGTTGGCCATGAGCAGCAGGCTCAGCGCGGGCGAGGTGCCGGGGTTGTGGTCGGTGGACACGGCCATGGGCACGCCGGCCTCGCGCAGCGCGGCGACGGGCGGCAGGTGCGTGTCGCGCAGGGTGTAGTACGCGCCGGGCAGCAGCACGGCCACGGTGCCCGCCTGTTTCATGGCATCGATCCCTGCCTGCGAGAGGTGCTCGATGTGATCGCACGAGAGCGCACCGTAGCGCGCGGCCAGCGCGGCCCCGCCCATGTCCGAGAGCTGCTCGGCGTGCAGCTTGACCGGAATGCCCAGCGCGCGCGCGGCCTGAAAGACCTGCTCCGTCTCGGCCAGCGTGAAGGCGATGCGTTCGCAGAACACGTCCACCGCGTCCACCAGGCCCTCGGCGGCCAGCGCGGGCAGCATCTCGTTGCAGACCAGGTCGGTGTAGTCCTGGCTGCGGCCCGCGTACTCGGGCGGCAGCGCATGCGCGCCCAGGAAGGTGGTGCGCACGGCCACGCCCAGCGCCTCGCCCAGGCGGCGCGCCACGCGCAGCTGCTTGCGCTCGTGCTCCAGTGCCAGGCCGTAGCCCGACTTGATCTCGATGGCGCAGACACCCTCGTCCAGCAGCGCCTGCAGGCGCGGCAAGGCCAGGGCGAAAAGTTCATCCTCGCTGGCCTCGCGGGTGGCGCGCACCGACGAGACGATGCCGCCGCCGGCCCGGGCCACCTCTTCGTAGGTGGCGCCCGCCAGGCGCATGGCGAATTCGTTGGCACGCTGGCCGCCATAGACCAGGTGGGTATGGCAATCCACCAGGCCTGGTGTGGCCAGGGCGCCCCGCGCGTCAAAGCGCGGCAGGGCATTCCAGGCGGCGGGCCATGCGTCCTGCGGCCCCACCCATTGCACGGTTCCGCCCTGCACCACCACGCAGGTGGTGGCACCCTGGGGAACAGGCACATCGGCTATGCACAGCTCGGGGGCCGGGCGCATGCCGATCCAGATGCCATCGGCCGAAGGATGGCTTTGAGGGGTGGGGATGGTGGTGGGTGTCATGGGCAAAAGTCAGTCGGAGGGTTCCATATCCAGGTCGATCCAGGCCAATGCGGGATCGGCATCCAAAGGCTCCAGCGCATTTTCTGCGGTGCCATCGCTCCACCACAGCCCCTGGCCGGGCTCCAGCACCTCTTCACCGCAACGCCAGCGCCCGCGCAGCACCATGCACAGGCCGGCGCGCGTGCGCCCTGCCACACGCGCATGGCGGGTCACCTGCAAGCCGCCATGCCAGCGGCCCCGGCGCACCATGAGGTTGAAATCAGTCGACGGTCCGCCCAGCATGTCGCAGTCCACGGCGACGTCGCCCTTGAAGGCCAGCGGCTGCCAGGGCTGATCGAGGTCGTGGTCCAGCTGGCCGTCGTTCGAGCGCAGGTGCACCCCGTCGCCGTCGAGCAGCATGATCTGCCGGTCCACCCCCGGAAAGGCCGAGAACGGGCCCGCTGCGGCAATCGTGGCCACGCTCACGCGCCACTCGAAGCCATCCATGCCCGCGCCCTGCGGCCAGCAGGCCAGCTCGCGGGTGCTGCCGCCACCGTTCTTCCAGGGCACGCTGGGGGTACAGGCCAGGTCGAAGAACTGGACCATGTTCAGGCCTCCTGCCCAGGGATGGGGAACAGCAAGGCTACGGGGAGTGAGGCGGTCATCGGAAAAATCACTTGTCGTCGTTGTCAGTCAATGCAGAACCAGTTGGCGCGAGATGCGCGCGGCGGCCACCACGGCCATACGGATCAGGGCTTCTTCCTGGCCGCTGGCACGCACGATGGGTGCCATCAGCGTGATGGCACCCACAGACTGGCGCGAGGCGCCGAACAGGGGCACGCTGCAGCCCCAGACGCCGGGGTCCACCTCGCCGGCGGTCATGGCAAAGCCCGCCTTGCGGATGGCATCGCTCTCGCGCTGCGCGGCATCGCGCTCGGGCGTGCCTGCGCCCCATTGGCTATCGAGCACGGCAGCGCGCACCGCCTCGGGCAGGTGGGCCAATACGCACTTGGCCGAGGCCCCTGCGCGCAAGGGCACGCTGCGCCCCTTCTCGAAAGAGCAGCGCAGCGAATGCTGGCTCTCCACCATGTCCAGGCAGATGGCCTGGTCGTTCACGGCGACGATCAGGCCCACGCTCTCCTGCGATTGCTGGGCCAGCTCCACCATGTCGGGCCGGGCCTGGCGCACCAGGTGCGAGGCCAGGTCGAACCCCAGCGCCAGTTGCAGGCTCAGCGGCCCAGGGGCATAGCAGCCATCGCTTTCGAGCACGAAGCCCCAGCGCTTGAGCCGCGCGAGCTGGCGGTACAGCGTGCTGCGCGCTAGGCCCGTGCGCTCCATGAGTTCGGCCGCAGGCATGGACTTGCCCTGCTGGGCCAGCACGGCCAGCACCTGCAGCACCCGGTCGGCCGTGGGCACGGCGGGAAGCATTGGCGCGTCCTTGGGCATGTCTCAGGGCCTTGGTGCGGATGCTGTATGGCCTGCGCTCAGCGCACCATGGGCAATTTGAGGCCCTGCTTCTTGGCAGTGGCCACGGCCAGGTCGTAGCCTGCATCGGCGTGGCGCATCACGCCGCTGCCGCTGTCGTTGACCAGCACGCGCGCCAGGCGCTCGGCCGCGGCATCGGTACCGTCGGCGACGATGACCATGCCCGAATGCTGCGAGTAGCCCATGCCCACGCCGCCGCCGTGGTGCAGGCTGACCCAGGTGGCACCGCCCGCAGTGTTGAGCAGCGCGTTGAGCAGCGGCCAGTCGCTCACGGCGTCGGTGCCGTCCTTCATGCTCTCGGTCTCGCGGTTGGGGCTGGCCACCGAGCCGGTATCCAGGTGGTCGCGGCCGATCACGATGGGGGCCTTGAGCTCGCCGTTCTTCACCATCTCGTTGAAGGCCAGGCCGGCGATGTGGCGCTCGCCCAGGCCCAGCCAGCAGATGCGCGCTGGCAGGCCCTGGAAGCTGATGCGCTCGCGCGCCATGTCCAGCCAGCGGTGGGTGTGGGTGTTGTTCGGGAACAGCTCCTTGATCTTGGCGTCGGTCTTGTAGATGTCTTCCGGGTCGCCCGAAAGCGCGACCCAGCGGAACGGACCCTTGCCTTCGCAGAACAGGGGTCGGATGTAGGCCGGCACAAAGCCCGGGAAGTCGAAGGCGTTCTTCACGCCCTGATCGAACGCCACCTGGCGGATGTTGTTGCCGTAGTCCACCGTGGGCACGCCCATGGACTGGAAGTCGAGCATGGCCTGCACGTGCACGGCGCAGCTCTGGGCGGCAGCGGCAGTGAGGGCCGCGTGGCGCGCAGGGTCCTTCATGGCGGCCTGCCACTCGGGCACGGTCCAGCCGCTGGGCAGGTAGCCGTTGACCAGGTCGTGGGCCGAGGTCTGATCGGTCACCAGGTCGGGCTTGATGCCGCCGGCCTGGGCGCGGCGCACCAGTTCGGGCAGCACGTCGGCGGCATTGCCCAGCAGCGCGATGGAGACGGCTTCCTTGCGCTCCGTGTGGTGCTCGATGAGGGCGATGGCGTCGTCGATGTCCTTGGCCTGCTTGTCCACGTAGCGGGTGCGCAGGCGAAAGTCGATGCTGCTTTGCTGGCACTCGATGTTGAGCGACACGGCACCGGCCAGCGTGGCGGCCAACGGCTGCGCGCCACCCATGCCGCCCAGGCCGGCCGTGAGGATCCACTTGCCTGCCAGGCTGTTGCCGTAGTGCTGGCGGCCGGCCTCGACGAAGGTCTCGAACGTGCCCTGCACGATGCCCTGGCTGCCGATGTAGATCCAGCTGCCGGCGGTCATCTGGCCGTACATGAACAGGCCCTTCTGGTCGAGTTCGCTGAAATGCTCCCAGGTGGCCCACTTGGGCACCAGGTTGGAGTTGGCCAGCAGCACGCGCGGCGCGTTGGCATGGGTCTTGAACACGCCCACGGGCTTGCCCGACTGCACGAGCAGGGTCTCGTCATCGTTCAGGTCCTTGAGCGAGGCCAGGATCTGGTCGAAGCACTCCCAGTTGCGCGCCGCACGGCCGATGCCGCCGTAGACCACCAGGTCCTGCGGGCGCTCGGCCACCTCGGGGTCCAGGTTGTTCTGGATCATGCGGTAAGCCGCTTCGATGAGCCAGTTCTTGCAGGTGAGTTCGGTGCCGCGCGGCGCGCGGATCACGCGCGTGGGATCGTGGCGAGGATCGGCGGAGGTGGCGGACAGGATGGCGTCGTTGGCGTTCATGGTGATCTCCTGGTCAACGTGGGTGCGAAGAAAACGGGTGAATGGACAAGCTCAGGCGTGGCTGGGCAGGCACTGGGTCAGGGGCGCAGGCCAGGCGGATTCGAGCGCCCACAGGCGCATGGCTTCGATGTCGGGTGCCAGGTAGCGGTCCTGCTCCAGGAAGGCCACGCGCTGGCGGATGGCGGCGAGTTGCGCTTCGATGAGCGCGGAACTCTTGAGCCAGGGGGCTGCTGCGGCGCCCGGTGCCGGCACGCGCTCGAAGTCGATGCCCTGCGCGGCGGCCATGGCCTCGATGCCGACGATGACGGCGGTGTTGCGCACCATGTCACCGAGGCGGCGTGCGCCGTAGGTGGCCATGGACACATGGTCCTCCTGGTTGGCCGAGGTGGGCAGGCTGGTGACGCTGCTCGGGTGGGCCAGGCACTGGTTCTCGGCCGCCAGCGCGGCGGCGGTGACCTGGGCGATCATGAAGCCCGAGTTCACGCCGCTGTCGCGGATCAAAAAGGCCGGCAGGCCGGACAGACCGGTGTCCAGCAGCAGCGCCATGCGGCGCTCGGAGATGGCTCCGATCTCCGACACGGCCAGCGCAATGATGTCCGCCGCGAAGGCCACGGGTTCGGCGTGGAAGTTGCCGCCCGAGATCACCTCGCCCGTGTCGGTGAACACCAGCGGGTTGTCGGACGCGGCATTCGCCTCGATGCGCAGCACGCGCGCGGCGTGGGTGAGGTTATCGAGGCACGCGCCCATCACCTGGGGCACGCAGCGGATGGAGTACGGGTCTTGCACCCGGCCGCAGTTCGGGTGCGAGGGATCGATCTCGCTGCCTTCGAGCAGCCCGCGCACGGCGGCCGCCACGGCGATCTGCCCGGCCTGGCCGCGCGCCTCGTGGATGCGAGCATCGAACGGCTTGACCGAACCCTTGATGGCTTCGAGCGACAGCGCACCCGACACCAGGCCGCCGGCCAGCACGCTCTCGGCCCCGAACAGGCCGGCCAGCGCCAGCGCGGTGGACACCTGCGTGCCGTTGAGCAGCGCCAAACCTTCCTTGGGGCCGAGCACGAAGGGATCGAGGCCCACGGCGGCCATGGCTTCGCGGCCGGAGACCACCTGGCCGTTGACCTTGGCCTGGCCTTCGCCGATGAGCACGCAGGCCATGTGGGCCAGCGGCGCCAGGTCGCCCGAGGCGCCGACCGAGCCCTTGGCCGGGATCACGGGCAGCACGTCGGCATTGGCCAGCGCCAGCAAGGCATCGACCAGTGCCGGGCGCACGCCCGAGTGGCCGCGCGCCAGGCTCACGGCCTTGGTGGCCAGCACCATGCGCACCACCGGATCGGGCAGCGACTCGCCCGTGCCCACGCTGTGCGAGAGCACCAGGTTGCGCTGCAGCTCGGCCAGGCGGTCATGGGCGATCTTGGTGCTGGCAAGCTTGCCGAAGCCGGTGTTGATGCCGTAGACCACTTGGTCTTCGTCCACGATGCGCTGCACGGTGGCTTCGGAGGCCTGCATGCCGGCCAGGGCCGCAGGGTCGAGCGCCAGGCGCAGGCCACCGGCGCTCAGGCGGCGCAGCTCGGCCAGGCTCACCTGTCCGGGGCGCAGCAGCAGGGTGCTTGGGGATACAGAGGTTGCAGTGGTCATTGGTTAATCCTGTATATACAAGTTGGCATGAGCGAAAAAAACGGGATGCCGCCGTCTGGCTGCGCCCTGGCTATCTATTCAAAAACCGGGTTGCCGTCCGCCCGGAAGCGGCTCCCCAGCCGGTAGCGCGACGACGGGTGCAGGCAGCGCACCATGGTCACGGGCACACCCCGGCTCCAGGTGCGCCGCGTGAGCAGCAGGCAGGGCTGGGCCGGGTCCATTTCGAGCAGCAGGGCCTGGTCGGCCGTGGGCAGCACGGCGTCCACCACATGCTCGACCTGGTCGAAAGGCACGTTGCGCACCAGGAATTCAGAAGGCTGCAGCAGCGTGAAATCCTGCTGCGCGAACTGCGGCACGACGCGCGGGTTCACGTAGCGGTCTTCGAGCTGCACGGGCAGCCCGTCCTCCAGGTGTACGCACACGGCGTGGAACACCGACTCGCCGGTGCGCATGTCCAGCGCCGCCGCCACTTCCATCGTGGCCGAGACGCGCTCCACGGTCAGCACCTTGCAGCGGTAGTCATGCCCGCGCTGGCGGATCTCGCTGGCCAGGTTGGCGATCTGCAGCAAGGTGGATTGGGGCTTGTCCTCGGCCACGAAGCTGCCCACGCCGGCCACGCGCACGATGCGGCCCTGCTCGGCCAGTTCGCGCAGGGCGCGGTTCACCGTCATGCGCGACATGCCGAACTGGGTCACCAGGTCGTTCTCGGACGGCAGGCGGTCGCCGGCCTTCCAGGATCCATCCTGGATCTTGCGCGCGATGTGGTCCTTGATCTGCTGGTACAGGGCCAGCGCAGACACCTCGGGCTGCACCGCAGGTTGCGATGAAGCTTTGGGGCGCGGAGCGCGGGCGGTGGAGGCGACTGGCATGGCGAAGGGTCGGCCCTGGTGGCTCAATGGGCGTCCGCAGCCATGGATTCGGCGCGGATCTCTTCGGTCAGGCGCGCCTTGAGGTCCATGAACTCGGGCGAGGTCTTGATCGTGTAATGGCGCGGGTGCGGCAGGTCCACGGCCAGCTCGGTCTTGATGCGGCCGGGCCGGGCACTGAACACCGCCACGCGGTTGGCCATGAAGATGGCTTCGTCGATGTCGTGGGTCACGAACATCACGGTCTTGCGCTCGGCCTCCCAGATGCCCAGCAGCAGCTCCTGCATGAGCACGCGGGTCTGGTTGTCCAGGGCGCCGAAGGGCTCGTCCATCAGCAGGATCTTGGGGTCGTTGGCCAGCGCGCGGGCAATCGCCGTGCGCTGCTGCATGCCGCCCGAAAGCTGCTTGGGGAAATGCTGCTCAAAACCGCGCAGGCCCACCTTGGCGATGAAGTAGTCGGCGCGCTCCTTTTGCTGCGCCTCGGGCATGCCGCGTTCGCGCAGGCCGAAGCGGATGTTCTGCTCGATGGTGAGCCAGGGGAACAGGGTGTAGCTCTGGAACACCATGCCGCGGTCGGCACCCGGCCCTTCGACGGGGCGCCCGCCCAGCAGCACACGGCCCGAGGTGGGGTGGTCCAGGCCCGCCACGATGCGCAGCATGGTCGATTTGCCGCAGCCCGAGGGGCCGAGGATGGTCACGAAGTCGTTTTCCTGCACGTCGAAATCGACGGGCAGCAAGGCCTGGGTCACCTGCCCCTTGGGGCTGACGAAGGTGCGCGAAACACCTTGGATGGACAGCAGCGGGCTCATCGCAGGGCACTCCACGCAAACAGACGGCGGTTGACGAATTTGAAGAAGGAATCCGACACCAGCCCGATGAGGCCGATGACGATGATGCCGAAGATGATCTGGCCGGTGTTGAGCAGCGCCTGGCTGTCGGTGATCATGTGGCCGATGCCCGAGGACGAGCCGATCAGCTCGGCTACGATCACATAGGTCCAGGCCCAGCCCAGCACCAGGCGCAGGGTCTCGGCGATGTCGGGTGCGGCACCCGGGATGAGAACACGGCGCACGATGCCGGTGGGCGTGGAGCCCAGCGTGTAGGCCGCCTCCACCAGGTCCTTGCGGGCGTTGCCGACGATGACGGCCACCATCAGGATGATCTGGAACACCGAGCCGATGAAGATCACCAGCAGCTTCTGCATCTCGCCCAGGCCCGCCCACAGGATCAGCAGCGGAATGAAGGCCGAAGCCGGCAGGTAGCGGCAGAACGACACAAAGGGCTCGAGGAAGGCTTCCACCCCCTTGTGCGCGCCCATCGCGATGCCCAGGGGCACCGCCACGATGGCAGCCAGGATGAAGCCGCCGAGAACGCGCCACACGGTCATGCCGATGTCGTGCAGGAAGCCGAACTCGGTGAACAGCAGCCAGCCTTCCTTGGCCATGGTGACCGGGCTGGCCAGGAACGTGGGCGACACGAAGCCCCCCAGCGTGAACACCGACCAGACGGCGAAGAACAGAATGAAAAACGCCACTCCCAGGACCAGCCGCGTGCGGGTGCTCACAGGTTCTAGCGGGGCCAGGGCCCGGCGGCGAGGCCGCTCTGGCTCCAGCGCAGGTGCAACACCCATCACGCGACTCATGGTTCTATCCTTTGGTGGTTGCTTACTTGATGAAGCTGTCGTCGAACATCGCGGGGAAGTTCTCGGGCGCCTTGCGGATCACGCCGGCTTCCAGCAGGATCGCGCCGGCGTCCTTCATGAAGGAAGTCAGCTCACCCGCGAAGAACTTCTGGTTCGCGGCCTTGTCCTGCCAGCGCAGGAAGGCCGAGGACTTGGCGAAGGCCTCGCCCGTCTGCTTGACGGCGGCGCCCATGATCTCGTTGGACTTGGTCGGGTCGGCCTTGATCATCTCCAGCGCATCGAAGTACGAATTGGCCAGCGCCTGTGCGGCCTTGGGGTTGGCCTTGAGCCACACGGGGTCGCAACCCACGGTGTCCATCACCATCGGGTATTCGATGGTGGTGGCCAGGATCTTGCCGGCTGCGGGGTTGGCGCGCACGGTGGACAGGTAGGGCTCATAGGTCATCGCAGCGTCGTTCTGGCCCGACACGAAGGCTTGCGCAGCAGGCTGGGGCTCCAGCGAGACGATCTTCACGTCCTTGAGGCTCATGCCGTTCTTGGACAGCATCCAGGCCAGGCCGAAGTACGGGGCCGTGCCCGGCGCACTCACGCCGATGGTCTTGCCCTTGAGGTCGGCAAAGTTTTTGACGTCGTTGCGCACGGCCAGGCCGTCGGCGCCGTAGGATTTGTCGAGCTGGAAGATCTGCACGATGGGCACGCCGTTCGTGTTCCAGGCGACATGGGTCTCCACCGTGGTGGCCGCGCACTGGATGGCCTTGGAGGCCAGTGCCAGGTGGCGGTCCTTCTGAGGAATCATCTTCAGTTCCACGTCCAGGCCGTTCTTCTTGAAGATGCCGGCCTTGTCCGCCAGCGTCAGCGGGGCGAAGCCCGTCCAGCCGGACATGCCCAGAACCACCTTGGTCTCCTGGGCCTGGGCCGGTGCGGCCAGCCCCACCACACACGCAACCGCCGCTGCCAGCGACGCCATCTTCACAACCGTTCGGCTCATCATCAGCTCCTGTAGGGGAAAAAAGTACTTTTATGCATCCGGAGGAAAGCAGGCCTTGCTTCCTGGGTCCGATGATGGAGGTTCTATCGTACCTGTCTATACAGGGTAAACGCTAGGAAACCGGACCCTCGGCCCCAAGAAACCGCCCTGCTTCCCGTCTCTTGGGAACGCCTCGCGGCACCTCCCATGGTCGGGCCCGCTCGGGGCGCTGGCCGGTGCTTTACCGGCACAGCGATTTAGCAAATTGCGGGCCAGTGCCAGGCGCCCCGGTTGCACCAGAAAGGTGCAACCACCCGCACTCAGCCCAGCAGCGTGCGTGCAATGATGTTGCGCTGCACTTCCGAGGAGCCCTCGTAGATGCGCAGGATGCGGGCATCGCGCACATAGCGCTCCAGCGGCATTTCGCGCGTGTAGCCATAGCCGCCGTGGATCTGCAGCGCCGCATCGGCCACGAACCCGACCATCTCCGAGGCATGCAGCTTGGCCATTGCCGACTGCAGCGTGAAGGGCTGGCCGGCCTGGCGCAGCGCCAGCGCCTGCAGGGTCAACGCCCAGGAGGCCTCCAGGCGCAGCTTCATGTCGGCCAGCATCCACTGCAGGCCCTGCTTGCTGGCAATGGGTTCGCCGCCCACCAGGCGGTCTTTCATCCAGCGCGTGGCGTCGGCCAGCGCTGCCTCGGCAATGCCCAGGGCCGTGGCCGCCACGTCCAGGCGGCTGTTGTCCAGCACCTTCATCGCCGTCTTGAAGCCCGACCCCTCGGCCCCCAGGCGGTGGCTGGCCGGCACGCGCACACCATCGAACGCGACCTCGAAGGCATGCGCGCCCTGGATGCCCATGAGTTTCTCGGGCGAGGAGATGCGGATGCCAGGGATGTCCATCTCCACGATGAAGGCGCTGACACCGCGCGCACCGGCATCCAGGTCGGTCTTGGCGAAGACCACGAGGAACTGCGCCTCGCGCGCGTTGGAGATGAAGTGCTTGACGCCATCGATGCGGTAGCCGTCGCCCTCGCGCACGGCGCGGGTGCGCAGGTCCGCTGGGTGCGATCCGCCGCGCGGCTCCGTGAGCGCAAAGCCCGCCAGCCATTCGCCGCTGGCTGCGCGCGGCAGGAAACGCTGGTGCTGTTCCGGGCTGCCGCCGATGAGGACCGCATCGGTCCCCAGGTAGTGCGCGCCTATCATCGACGAGGTGGCCGCGCAGGCGCGCGCGATCTCCACCAGCGAGAGCAGCATGGCCGTGGGCGTGACGCCCGCGCCGCCCAAGTGCTCGGGCAGGTTCATGCCCATCACGCCCAGGGCGGCGAGTTGCGGCACGTGGCAGGTGACGGACAAGGCCTGCTCGTCGATTTCGCGCGCGCGCGGCGCCAGCACCTCGGCGGCGAAACGGGCAACGGCGTCGGCAATGCCCTGGTCATCGGGGGTCACACCCAGTCGGTTCATCGTGGTCATAAAAAGCTCCTTGCGGTGTCAATGGGAGGTGGCGGCAGCCTGCGCCGGGCCGAAGAGCCCGGCCTCGCGCAGCGCCGCGAGCCGCTCGCCGCTGCAGTGCAGCAGCGCGGCGATGAGTTCGTCGGTGTGCTCACCCAGCGCCGGTGCAGGCTCGGCGCGGTTGGGCGCGGCGCCACCGAACTTGACCGGCTGTGTGGGCACGCGCAGGCCGGGCAAACGCGGGTCGTGTACCTCGCGCAACAGGCCGCGCGCCCTGCCCTGTTCGGATTCGAGCGCCTGGGCCGTGGTCCACAGCGGGCCCCCGGGCACGCCGGCTGCCTCCAGTGCGGCCACCACCTCGGACACCAGCAGTTGACCGGCCCAGGCCTCGATGGCGGCAGCAAGCACCGGCTCGTTGGCATGGCGCAGCTCGTCGCTGGCAAAGCGTGCCTCAGT
Organism: Acidovorax sp. LjRoot118; assembly: GCF_964253575.1. NCBI lineage: Bacteria > Pseudomonadati > Pseudomonadota > Betaproteobacteria > Burkholderiales > Comamonadaceae > Acidovorax > Acidovorax sp. LjRoot118. The sequence goes on along the minus strand of NZ_CAXURB020000001.1, from coordinate 1,564,487 downwards.
GGTAAAGCCGGGTTCGCCAATGAGGACCGCGAGCGATGCGAACAGCTTGTGGTTGAGCACGGCCAGCGCAAAATGCCCGTCCCTGGCCCGGTACACGCCAAAGGGGGCCGAGAACGCATGCCGGTTGCCGCTGCGCTGCGGGCTCTGGCCGGTGAACAGGTAGCGCCCCACGCCCGTGACGAGAAAGCTCAAGGTGGCATCGAACATGGCCACGTCCACATGCTGGCCCTCGCCCGTGCGCCGCTGCTGCAGCAGTGCCGCCAGCGTGGCCCAGGAGGCGAACAGGCCGGCGATCACATCGGACACGGCCTCGCCGACCATGGTGGGGGTGCCTTCTGGATCGCCCGTGGACTCCATCAGGCCGCTCATGGCCTGCACGATGATGTCGTAGGCCGGCAGGTGCGCCAGCGGCCCGGTCTGGCCGAAGCCGGAGATGCTCACGTACACGAGCTTCGGGTTCACGCGGCGCAGGGCCACCGGGCCCACGCCCAGGCGCTCGGCCACGCCGGGACGGAAATTCTCGACCACCACATCGGCCGTGGCGGTCAGGGCCGCGATGGTCTGCGCGGCACCGGGGTGCTTGAGGTCCAGCACCAGGCTCTTCTTGTTGCGGTTGAGCGCCGTGAACAGGCTGCTCATGCCTTCGCGCATGGGGCCGATGTGGCGGTAGTCGTCGCCCGTGGGCGGCTCGACCTTGATGACCTCGGCACCCAGGTCGGCCAGCAAGGCCGTGGACAGCGGGCCCGCGAGCACGCGGCTGAAGTCGAGGATGCGCACGCCATCGAGCGGGCGGGTGGTTGGGGTCATGGCGGGAATCTCCAGGCAATGGAAAGGAAGTGCCATGTTTGCCCATTCCTGCATCAAAATAAAATATTCAATCTTGATGCAATGGATCAACTATCTTGATCAATCTCAGCCTGCGACAGCTCGAATACTTTGTGGCCGCAGCCCAGCATGGCGGCGCGGCGCGTGCCGCGCACGCGCTGAGCGTCTCGCAGCCCTCCATCTCCAAGGCGATCGCCGACCTGGAGGCGCTGTGGAACGAAGCCCTGTTCGTGCGCCGCCACGCGCGCGGCCTGGACCTGACGGCGGCAGGCCGTCTGCGCCAGCGCGAGGCACAGGTGCTGCTGGAGAAGGCCCGCGCCCTCGAAGGGCCGCGGCGTGAGGAAGAGGCAGGGCTGCTGCGCGTGGGCTGCCTGTCCACGCTGGCACCCCGCTATCTGCCGGAAATCCTGGTGCGCATGCGCGCGAAGCACCCGCAGGTGGAGATCGAGATGCATGAGGCCGACACCGAAACCCTGGTGCAGATGCTCGAGCGCGGCGCGCTCGACACCGCCCTGCTCTACGACCTGGGCTTGGCGCGCGCCGTGCGGCTGGAAGCAGTGACCTCCTTCGCGCCCTATGCGCTGCTGCCGGCCGGCCATGCGCTCGCCACCCGCAGCAGCCTTCAGTTGTCCACGCTGGCGCAGGAGCCCTTCATCCTGATCAACCTGCCGCACAGCCGCGAGTATTTTCTCTCGCTGTTCCGGCAGGCGGGCGTCACGCCGCGCATCGCGCATCAGACGCCCTCGATCGAGATGGTGCGCTCGCTGGTGGCCAACGGCCTGGGGGTGTCCGTACTCACCACGCGGCCGGTACGCGATTGGAGCTATGACGGCAAGCGCCTGGCCTGCCGGCGCCTGCGCGGGCCGCTCGCGGCCCAGTCCGTGGTACTGGCCACCCCGGGGCAGCAGGGCCCCGAGAACCCGCGCTCGGCGCTGTTCGCGCGCATGGCCAAGGCGGCCTTCGCGCAGCAACGCGACGCGATGACCACTCCCGCGCCAGGCCAGCGGTAACGGCGGCCTCAGCCCTTGGTGGGCGTCACCTGCGCGGGCTCGCCTGGCAGCGTGATACGCACCGACAGGCCCGGTGAGGCATTGCGCAGCTCGAACTGCCCGCCATGGGCCTGCGCCACCAGGCGGCACAGGTACAGCCCCAGCCCCACACCACCGGTGGCGCGCTGGCGTGCGACGTCGGGGCGGTAGAAAGCCTGGGCCATGCGCGCCAGGTGCTCGGGCGGCACGCCGGGGCCGTGGTCGCGCACCTCCAGCTCCACACCCGTGGGGGTGCTGCGCAGGTGCAGCTCGGGCGGTGATGCCGTGGGCTCGCAGTGGCGCAGGCTGTTGTCCAGCAGGTTGCGCAGCACCAGGCGCAGGCGCCCGCGGTCCAGCGCCAGCACGGGCAAGGCGGGGTCGGCGATGACCACGATGTCGTGGGCGCAATCGTGCCGCACCTCCAGCTCGGCGATTACCTCGCGCGCCAGCTCGGGCAGGTTGGTGGGCTCGCGGTGCAGGGCCGCATGCCGGCCAGCCAGGCGCTCGCTCTCCAGCAGGTCGGAGATCAGGTGGGCCATCTCGCCAAGGTCGCGCATCAGCGCCTCGCGCTGGGGCCCCACTTCTGGGCCTTCGGGCAACAGCTCGGTGTTCAGGCGCGCACGGGTCAGCGGGCTGCGCAGCTCGTGGCTCATGGCCAGCAGCAGGGCGCGCTTGGCCTCCAGCATCTGGTGGATGTCCTCGCCCATGGTGTTGATGGTCACGGCCAGCTGGCCCAGCTCATCGGGCCGGTGGGCATGGCGCACCGGGATGGGTTCGCCAAAGTCGCCCTCGCCAAAGCGCCGGGCGCCACGGCGGATGTCGTCGAGCGGGCGCAGCAGGTGGCGCACGTAGACATACGACAGGCCCGTGAGCAGCAGCAGCACCGACAGCGTGACCCAGGCCACGCGCGGCTTTTGCTCCCACGTCATCGCATTGAGGCCGAACTCGATGGAATGGCCATCGGCCGTGGTGCGCTGCAGCAGGCGATGGCCATCATCGCTGTCGCCCAGCCAGTGCCGTTCGGCCCGATCCTTGTCCTTGTCACGGCCCAGGCGGTCGCGCATCCAGTCGGGGCGCGGAATATCGGGGTGCGATACCCAGTTGACCACCGGCCCCTGGATGCGCAGGTGGATGGGCAGGCGCTGCACGATGGCCTGCGCACGCTCCACGCTGGGCGGGGTGCCGATCTCGCCGGCAAGGCGGTCCACATAGTCCATCAGCAGCGGCCGCGCCGCCTCGCGCCAGCCGACCGACAAGGCCTTCTGCACGCCCCCCACGAAGGTGATGGTGGTCATGCAGGCCAGCACCAGGAACAGCAGCACCAGGCGGATGCGCAGCGAGTGCCCGACGGCATCGCGCGCGCGCCGGTGCCACGGGCAGGGCTGGCCATCCTCGCCATGGCGATGGTGGTGGCGCCACCAGCCGCGCCGCTCAGTTTGCGGCGCCCCCCCGGGGAGCTGTGCCGCTGCGCTGCGGCCCCAGCGCCTCATGGTGCTGCCTTTCGCAGCGCCAGCGAGTAGCCGGCATTGCGCAGCGTCTTGATGCAGTCCAGCGGCTCGAGCTTCTTGCGCAGGCGGCTGACCACGATGTCCACCGCACGGGTGTAGAGCTCGGCCTCGTGGCCACGCAACTGGTTCAGGATGTCGTCGCGGCTGAACACCCGGCCCGGCTCGCGTGCCAGCAGGTGCAGGAGGTCGAACTCGGTACCGGTCAGCTCCACCGGCTCGCCCTGGCGCAGCACGCTGCGGCGGGCGGCATCGATGTGCAGGCCTTCGAATTCCAGCGGCCCATGGGCCTGCCCGTTGCCCGGCCCATCGCTGCGCCGCCGGCGCAGCACCGTCTGCAAGCGCGCGACCAATTCGCGCGGTTCAAACGGCTTGGGCAGGTAATCGTCGGCCCCCAGCTCCAGCCCCACCACCCGGTCCATCACATCGCCGCGCGCGGTGAGCATGACGATAGGCAGATCACCCTGCTTGCGGATGGTGCGGCACAGCTCGAAGCCATCCATCTCGGGGAGCATCACGTCCAGGATGGCGGCATCAAAGCCGCCCGCCGCGAGCTGCGCCAGCCCCTCGCTGGGCCTGAGCGCATGCGTGAGCTCCAGCTCGAAGCGCTGGAAATAGATCGCCAGCGGGGGGCCGAGCTGGGCGTCGTCATCGATGAGCAGGATCCGGTGCATGGGGCCGATTCTTACATTGACAGCGATTCGCCCAGGGCACGGTGCCGAACGATCAATTGGCGCAGGCGGTGCTTGGCGCCCGTGTGCAGGGCGTCGAAGCGGTCGGCCGCGTCCAGCAGCGCAGGCAGCGTCAGGGCGGCATGCTCGGGTTGCCGGGCCACCAGGCCCATGGCGTGCTCGCGGTCGAAGCGCGGCCCCCAGACCAGCGACATCAGCTCGTCATGGGGGTCCGGCACGCCCGCCAGGAGGCGGGGGCCATGCATGCGCATACGCTGGGTGAGCGTGTGGATGGGTTCCAGCGTGGGTGACATGCGTGGCTCCCTGCGCTCAGCCGTGGGACATCCAGCCGCCGCCGTGGCGGCCGCGCCTGTCCATCATGTCGCGCACCTTCTGCTGCTGCGCGGGGTTCAGGCTGTCGTAGAAGTCGGCCATGGCGGCGATCACCTCGGGGCTGGCGGTCTGCACGGCACGGGTCTTCTCTTCCATCAGGGCCTGGGCGCGGGCACGGTCGAAGGTGGCGCCTGCGACGATGGCCTGCACCTCGGCGCGCGGGTCGGGGGTCTTGCCCTTGAACGCAGCACGCTGGGCCTGCAGGGTGTCGGCCAGGGCGTTGAGCTTGAGCTTCTGCGCGTCATTGAGGTCCAGCTTGCTGCTCACGCGGTTGACGACCTTGCCACGGATTTCGGCGATCTTCTCGGGGCCCATCTCGCCATGGCGGTGGCCGCCTGCACAAGCGGTCAAACCGCCCAGGACGATGGTGGCGCCGAACACGCCGGCCAGGGTTTTCTTGATCCAGGGTTTCATGGTGCAGTCCTTTCATGGACGGTGTTGAACATGGGTCCTATGGTGCGCCTGGACGGCTTTTTGGGGGTCTCGGGGCAGTTTCGGTTTATTTCGGAATGTATCTACGAGAGGTTGCAGGGAATCGTTGACGCATTGGGGTCTATGCAGACGGCTTGCTTTTGCAGAGGGCGGAGGCCGGGGTGTGCGCCCGGCGGCGCACCTACCTTCTTTTGCTTCGTCAAAAGAAGGTAGGCCAAGAAAAGACGACCCCGCTGCCCGTGTCCCCCTCGCACTGCGTACGAGGGGGCAGCCTGCGATGCTCGGTCCTGGGGTGACGCCGAAAAACTCCCTGCGCTGCCTCTGCGAGGCAGCTCCGGTCAAACAGCTTCGGCGAGCCAGATGACGATGCGCGTGTCCTTCGGCACGCGCTCACCCCAGGCCCTGCGCTTCTCGGCACGGTCAGAAGGGGGTGGGAGCGGGCTCCACTCGGACCATCGCCTCGCTCGGCCTGTGGTCCTTCGCTGCGCTCGGCTCGCCAGGGCGACTGCGTCCAGGACGTCGGCAGCGCGCAGCGCGTACCCGACCCCAGGCGCAGCTGCTAAAGCAGCAGCCGTGTGGTAACCGCTCCCCACCCCTGCTGGCTGCGCCGAGAAGCGCAGGGCCTGGGGTGGGTGCGTGTGCCGAAGGACACACGCACTTCGTGATCTGGCTCGTCGCTGCTGTCTGAGTGGAGTTCACCCGCAGGGGGAACGCAGCGAGTTCAGCGACGCCACCCCAGGACCGAGCATCGCAGGCTGCCCCCGTTCGCCCGACAGGGCGAACGGGGGACGCAGACTGGGGGTCGCCTTCTCTTTGGTGACTTTCTCTTGGCGACGCAAGAGAAAGTTACTGCGCCGCCGGGCGCACATCCCGGCTCCCGCCCTTTGAACACAACAGACACCCCTACAGCCACCAGCAGCAGTGAACCCCAGTCGCGCTACGATCCACCCACTGACACGCCAGCGATCTACAGCGCATTCGCCCCGAATGAACCCACTCTCAAACCCATCCACCGCCCCTCGCTACGAAGCCGTCGACGCCCTTCGTGCGCTGGCCATGGTCTGGATGGCCGCCTTCCACTTCTGCTTCGACCTGGCCCATTTCGGCCTGTGGCCCCAGGACTTCCGCACCGACCCGGTCTGGACCACGCAACGCACCCTGATCCTGAGCCTGTTCCTGTTCTGCGCGGGCCTGGGCCAGGCCATCGCGCTGCACCAGGGGCAGAGCCTGGAGCGCTTCGCACGCCGCTGGCTGCAGATTGTCGGCTGCGCCCTGCTGGTGAGCCTGGGCTCGTTCTTCATGTTCCCGCGCAGCTTCATCTACTTCGGCGTGCTGCACGGCATGGCGGTGATGCTGTTGATCGCCCGCTTCACGGCCGGCTGGGGCGCATGGCTGTGGCTGTGCGGCCTGGTGGCTCTGGCACTACCCGTGGCGGCCACCCACCTGCTGACAGGGGCCTTCAGCGAGCTTGCGCCGGCTTTCAACGCCCGCACGCTCAACTGGCTGGGGCTGGTGGGGCGCAAGCCCTTCACCGAGGACTATGTGCCGCTCTTTCCCTGGCTGGGCGTGCTCTGGTGGGGCCTGGCCGCTGGCCAGTGGGCCCTGCGCCGGCCAGGTGGGCCGCAGCTGCTGCAGGTGCGCCTGCCGACCGCCCTCCAACCCATGGCCGTGCTGGGCCGCTGGTCCCTGAGTTTCTACATGGTGCACCAGCCGGTGCTGATCGCAGTGGTGATGGCCTTGGCCTGGATGTTCAAACCCTGATCCGAACAGACCCCACCATGAAAAAACGCGGCCGAGGCCGCGTTTTTGCTGGCAGGCACGCGCAATGGCGTGCCGTCACAAAGCCGATTACTCGACCTTAGCCTTGGAGCGCAGCTCTTCCTGGTACTTGGCCAGCTTTTGCTGTTGCAGTTGCTGGGCCACCTGGGGCTTCACGTCTTCGAGCTTGGGCAGCTCGGCCTGGCGCACGTCGTCCAGGCGGATGATGTGGTAGCCGAACTGGCTCTTGACGGGCGTCTGCGTCATCTTGCCCTTTTCGAGCTTGATCATGGCTTCGGTGAATTCCGAAACGTAGCTCGAAGGGTTGGCCCAGTCCATGGCGCCGCCGTTGGCGCCGGAGCCTGGATCCTTGGACTGCTTCTTGGCGATCTCTTCGAACTTGGCGCCCTTGTTGATGGCGGCAATGGCAGCCTTGGCGTCGGCTTCCTTTTCGATCAGGATGTGGCTGGCCTTGTATTCCTTGCCGCTGTTGGCGGCGACGAACTTGTCGTACTCGGCCTTGACTTCCTCGTCCGTCACGGGGTTGTTCTTCTGGAAATCCATGAACAGTTCACGGATCAGGATGGTCTGGCGCGCCAGTTCCATCTGGACCTTGAAGTCACCGGAGGTTTCCAGGCCGCGCTTCTGGGCTTCCTGCATGAACACTTCGCGGGTGACCAGCTCGTCCTTGATCTGGCCTTCGACTTCTGGCGTCAGGGGACGGCCAGAACGCACCAGTTGCTGCTTGAGCACTTCAGCACGTTCCTTCGGAATGGCCTTGCCATTGACGATGGCGATGTTCTGGGCGGAAACGGGGAGGGCCATCGTGCCCAGCACGGCAGCGGCCACGAGGCCGGACAGGAGCTGTTTCTTCATGCGGAATCCAAAAAATGAGAAAGTAATTGCCAGCTGAAATCCGGCAGATGAGGACAATGGGGCCGGTTCAGAGGATTTCAATAGCGAGGGCGTGGACGCCCGCATCCAAAAATTCCTGCAGCGCATCATACACAAGGCGATGGCGCGCCACCCGGCTCTTGCCTGTAAGCAAAGGTGAGGCAATCCGCACCCGAAAATGGGTGCCAAAGCCCGTGCCATTGGCCCCCACATGCCCGGCGTGGTCGGCGCTTTCGTCGATCACTTCGAGCGCTGTGGGCGCCAGGCGTTCGGCCAGGCGCTCGTGCATCTGCCGGGCCAGGCTGGGCACCGTTGTCGTGTCGGTCGTGTCCATGGTCATGCGGCAGGCTCGTCGTTCTTGAGGTGGGGCGCGATGTAGATGCCCTGCGCCACCAGGAAGACCAGCGGGAATGCATAGCCCCAGAGCTTGAACTCCACCCAGGCCTCGGTGCTGAAATTGAGCACCACGTAGGCGTTGATGGCCGACATGAAGGCGCAATAGATCACCCAGGCAACGTTCAGGCGCATCCACACGCCATCGGGCAGCTCCATCTGGCTGCCCAGCAGCAGCTTGAGGTAGTTCTTCTTGAGGATCCACAGCGCCACGGCGAGCGCAATGGCCATGGCCCCGTAGAGCACCGTCGGCTTCCACTTGATGAAACGGTCATCCTGCAGCACCAGCGTGAGCGTGCCGAACAGCAGGATCAGCGCCAGCGTCACCTTCTGCATGGTCTGCAGACGCCGGTCGATCAGGTAGACCAGGGCCATCTGCACCACCGTGGCCGCCATCAGCACGCCGGTGGCCACATAGATGTTGTAGAACTTGTAGGCGGCGACGAACAGGACGATGGGAAGGAAGTCGAGCAGGATTTTCATGGGGGCGGGGTCAGGGGGCCTTGTCGTCGAAGTCGAGCGAGGCCGAATTCATGCAGTAGCGCAGGCCGGTGGGCTGGGGGCCGTCTTCGAACACATGGCCCAGGTGGGCCCCGCATTGTGCACACACCGTCTCGGTGCGCGACATGCCATGGCTGTGGTCCACGATTTCCTTTATGGCGCCGGGCACGGCTTCAGAGAAGCTGGGCCAGCCGCAGCCCGCGTCGAACTTGGTGTGCGAGTCGAACAGCTTGGCACCGCAGCAGATGCAGTGGTAGCTGCCATCGGCCCAATGGGCCTCGTACTTGCCGGTGAAGGGGCGTTCGGTGGCGGCAAAGCGCGTCACCTGCAGGGCGCCGGGCTCAGCGCCCTTTTCCTGCAGCACGGCCTGCCATTGGGCATCGGTCTTGTGGACGGGATAGGTCATGATGAACAGCTGATCTCGATGGAAGAAGCCCATGCGGGCGGGAAGGCAGCGTAGGACTCGTGCCCGGGATGCTCCTCAAATGGGCTCTCGAGCAGCTGCTGCAAGGTTTGGAGTGGCCCGAAGTCGCCAAGTTTCGCTGCGCGGATGGCTTCTTCGCACAAATGGTTGCGCAGCACGAACTTGGGGTTGGTGGCCAGCATGGCCTCGGACGCCTGCGTGCGATCCGCCAGCCGGGGCTGCGCCAGGTAGCTGGTCAGCCATTCGTCCCAAGCAGCCTGGTCGGGCACCATGCCGCGGACGGGCTCGAATTCGCCCGAGCCCACGGCGTGGGAGAGGCGGCGCCAGAAGATCGGGTAGTCCACCCCGCCCTTGGCCAGCAGCACCAGCAGGCCGTCGATCAGTTCGGCATCGCCCTCCCCGGCTACCGCCCCCAGACCCAGCTTGGCGCGCATGCGGGCCATGAACTCGGCGGGAAAGACGGTCTTGTACGACTCCAGCGCGGCCATGGCCAGTTCCTGCTCGCCGATCAGCGGCAGCAGCGCCTGCGCCAGGCAGAAAACATTCCAGTAGGCCACATTGGGCTGGCGGTTGTAGGCGTAGCGCCCCTGGGTATCGCTGTGGTTGCAGACATGGCCGGGCACGAAGGAATCGAGGAACTGGAACGGCCCGTAATCGATGGTCAGACCCAGGATGCTCATGTTGTCGGTGTTCATCACGCCGTGGCAAAAGCCCACGGCCTGCCAATGCGCCATGAGCCTCGCGGTGCGCTCGCTCACCGCCTGCAGCAGCGAGGCATAGGGGTTGCCGCCGAATTGGGTCGATCCCCTGCACTCCGGGTAGTAGCGGTCGATCACGTAGTCGGCCAGCGCCTTGAGTTCCTCGTCCATGTCGTTGGCCGAGAAATGCTCGAAATGGCCGAAGCGCAGGAAGCTCGGCGCCACGCGGGTCACCACGGCCGCCGTTTCGATCTCTTCGCGGCGCACCGATGCGGGCGACCCGGTGATGCACAGCGCACGCGTGGTCGGTACGCCCAGGCCCTGCATGGCCTCGCTGCACAGGAATTCGCGGATGCTGGAACGCAGCACCGCCCGACCGTCGCCCATGCGCGAATACGGCGTGCGGCCTGCGCCCTTGAGCTGGATCTCGAGCCCTGCAGCGGTCTCGCCAAGCAGAATGGCCCGGCCATCGCCCAATTGGCCCGCCCAGATACCGAACTGGTGCCCGCTGTACACGCTAGCCAAGGGGCGCGAGCCCGGGAGCAAGGCATTGCCCGTGAAGGCCTGCAACGCCGCATCGCTGCGCAGCCAGGCCCCATCGACCCCCACCAAGCGCGCCACGCTGGCGCTCGTACCCACCCAATGGGGGTCAGGCAACGGCGTGGGCTGCAGTTCGGTGAAGAAAGCCGGGCCCAGGGCGGCAAAGCCCTGCTGCCAGGCCAGTCCGGATGCGGCGACCGCCTCGCTGTCGGAAGACATGTTCATGCACGGATTGTCTCCCAGGGGTGATGCCCCGCTGGCAGGCGGGGCATGCCGCTCGGCCAGTCACCTGCTTTGTGACCAGTCGTTTCAATCGTTGCAATGATGCAGCCTGATCGGCAGGCAGCCTCATCCCGGCTTCACGGCATTGAAAATTGCCATTATTTCTATAACAGTAAAGACTTTTTTGCTATCTTTTTTGAACAATTGCAGCCATATGGAATACGGGTAAACCCAGCCCTTCTACCCCATTTATTATTTCTAAAACTGGAACAGTTAGTTCGCGACTGGGTGGTTTTTCTTTGATCACCTGCGGCGTACAGTTCAACCCATCGATGAGCCGAACCCGCAAGGCGACTCACCGAACCCGGTTCGAAGTTGTTTTTGTCCCGGTTTTTATGAGCCGCTTCTTTTATTCAAGGATTTCATCATGAACACGACCGCACGCTTCCTCTCCATCGCCGCTGTTGCCGCTTTCGCTTCTTTCGGTGCCCAAGCCGACGAAGCCGATGCTTCGCAATTCGCCACCAAGTTCGAAACCAACCGCACCCGCGCCGAAGTGGCCGCTGAAGCCGCTACCGTGGCACAGACCCGCAGCATCGAGCCCGCTGGTTCGCGTGTGGTGACCTACAAGTCCACCGCCGACCGCGCTGCCGTGCGTGCCCAGGCTGCCGATGCCGTGCGCACCGGCCAGATCTCTTCCGGCGAAATCGGCGCTCTGTAAGCCGCCCCGGATTGAACTGACCCCCTACCCCCAATCAAATCAAGAATCGAGATCATCATGAACAAGACCGCACGTTTCCTCTCCCTGGCCGCTGTTGCCGCTTTCGTTTCCTTCGGTGCCCAGGCTGACGAAGCCGACGCTTCGCAGTTCGCCACCAAGTTCGAAACCCAACGCACCCGTGCCGAAGTGGCTGCTGAAGCCGCCACCGTGGCACAGACCCGCAGCACCGAACCCGCTGGTTCGCGCGTCGTGACCTACAAGTCGACGGCTGACCGTGCTGCTGTGCGTGCAGCAGCCGCAGAAGCTGTGCGCCTGGGCCAGATCCCTTCGGGCGAAATCAGCTCGATGTAAAAGTTGCGGGCCTTCCCATGGTGGTGGTATCTCACGGTCGTGGGTGCCGCCACCATGTGGAAGTGTTTCCCCTCTCTGCCCGGAAACGGGCGACATTGAAAAGGGCTCCTGTGCAGGAGCCCTTTTTCCTTTGGGGTCGGCCCCTGGGGGCTTCACGTCGTGGTTTGCACGTGCAGGCGGCTCGACTTGCAGCGGTGCAAGGCGCTGTAGTACTCCAGGCGCCGGCCATTGGCACCGTAGGCGATGGACTCGATGCGCAAGAGCGGCTCGGGCGTTGCCAGTTGCAGCAGTTCGCAGGTCTCGGCGTCGGGCAGCACGGCGTCGATCCAGCGCTCGGCGCGCACCAGGCGCACGCCGTACTGGCGGCGCAGCACGTCATACAGCGAACGGTCATCGAGGCGCATGCGGTGCAGGCCGGGCGCCAGGTCTGCGGGCACCACGGTTTCCACCAGCAGGCGCAGCTCGCCGTCCACGCTGCGCAGCCGCTTCAAGGCCACCACCTGGGTGTCGTCCGTGAGCCCCAGCGCACTGATCTCCTGCGGCGTGGGGTCACGCAGCTGCTGCACAAGGACCTGGGTTCGCACCGAGCGGCCCTTGCGCTCCATCTCGTCGGAGAAGCCGAGCACGGTGGAGACAAAATCCTCGTCGCGCTCGCGCGCCGCGACGAAGGCACCGCGGCCCTTGATCTTGTAGATCAGGTTGTTGCGCACCAGGTCGGCCAGCGCCTCGCGCACCACGATGCGCGAGATGCCGAACTGCTCGCCGAGCTCGGCCTCGGAAGGCAGCTTGGCGCCAATGGCCAGCTCGCCCTGCAGTATCTGCAGGCGCAGGGCATCGCGGAACTGCGCCCACAGGGGCGATTCGGAGTTGCGGTCGAGCAGGGGCTGGAGTTCGGTCGGTGAATTCACGTCAGGACGGGCTCAGGGCCGGATGGATGGTCAATGGTGCATGGAAGGCCGGCGCTGCCGCATCGGTATCGGGCGCTGACGTGGCCAGGCGCACACCATGGCGTTCGCGCAGCGCGCTGGCGCAATTGTGCAACTCCTGCCGTTCGCGCCCTGCATCCCAGCCCAATGCCTGCCCGGCAATGCCGGCCATTTCGGCCAGCGCCGCGTCCGTGACGAGACCGCGAATGGCCAGCAGCGTGCGGCGGATCACCAGGTCGTCGAGGTGGATCACGCCGGTTTCGGTGCACAGCCAGGCCACCTCCGCCACCGAGTAATCGGGCGCATGCTGCAGCGGCTCGTCGCCTGCCACCTTGAAATGCTGGGCCATGCGCAAGGCCTGGGAGCCGTAGCGGCGCAGCAGCGCATGGGCGCGGCCGCGCGCCAGGCCGGCGTCCTGGACGATGCGGTCGATGAAGCGTTCGGTCGCCTGTGCGCCCTGCGGCATGTCGGTGCCGCCGCCAATAGGCAATTGCCGGGTCGAGGCAGTGCGCCCGCGCCCCAGCAGGCGCAGCACCTCGTCGGTGGCCTCTTCGGCCAGGGCGCGGAAAGTGGTCCATTTGCCGCCCACCAGCCCCACCACCGGGATATCGCGCGATGGGGACGGTGCATCGACCACCACCGAATGGTCGCGCGAGATCTGCCCCGGCTTGTCGGCGTCCGAGCGAGCCAGCGGCCGCACCCCCACGTAGGTGTAGACCACGTCACGCCGGTCGAAGGCCAGGTTGGGGAACACCTCGCCCAGCACATCCAGCAGGTAGTCCACCTCGGCCGGCTCCGTGGCGATCTGGTCGGGGTCGTCCACCGGGATGTCGGTGGAGCCCACCAGCACCCGGTCCAGGAAGGGGTAAACGATGCACACGCGCCCGTCCAGCGCCTCAAAGTAAGCCATGCGCCCGCCCAGCGCGTCGCGCAGCAGGGGGTGGTCGAGCACCAGGTGCGAGCCCTTGGTGCCCATCACGCGCGGCCCCGCGCCGCCCAGCAGCTCGGTGCTGCGGTCCAGCCAGGCGCCGCTGGCATTGACCACGGCATCGGCCGTCACCTGCACCACCTCGCCCGTGACTTCGTCGCGCAGCGTGAGGGTCTTGCCCGCACAGCCCATCACGCGGCAGTGGTTGGCGGCCGCTGAGCGGGGCTGGTCGCGGCAGGCATCGCGCACCAGCTCCAGCACCAGCCATTCGGGGTGGCTGATCCAGGCGTCGAAGAAGGTCGCAGTCCAGCGCACGGCAGTTCGGAACAGCAGCCGGTCGGCGGGCTGCACGCGGCTGATGTGGTGGTTGGGCATCACGCGCTGGCGCCGGCCCAGCAGGTCGTACAGGCGCAGCCCCGCGGCCACGGCCAGCAACCCGCGCGTGCGCTGGGGCGGCGTGCGGCCCAGGAACTTGAGCGCGCTGCTCATCAGCCCGCCGAAGAAGCTCGACAGCGGCACCACGGTCTTGAGCGGCTGCACCAGGTGCGGTGCGTTGCGCAACAGCAGGTTGCGCTCGCGCGTGGACTCGGCCACCAGCGAGAAGCTGCCGCTCTCCAGGTAGCGCAGGCCCCCGTGGATCATGCGCGAGGGCGCGCTGCTGGCACCGGCGCTGAAGTCGCCCTTGTCCACGATGAGGCAGTCCACGCCCTGCAGCGCAAGGTCGCGGAACACGCCCACGCCGTTGATGCCGGCGCCCACGATCACGGTGGAGAAATGGCGGCCTGCCACGGCGGCCGGGCGCACGAAAGGCAATGGTGAAAGCGGGCTCATGGCAAGGCCTCCACGCTCTGCGCGGGTGTGGTGGCAGGGGTGCAGGCAAGCGCTGGCAGTGGCGGGGCAGTGTCTGGCGATGTGCCTGCCAGATGGCCGAAGACAGGGGACATGGTGGCTATCAGTTCGTTGAAGGCGGCGTTGAAGTCCGCATGGGCCCGCGCCTGGCCGGCATCGGGTTCGACCGTGTCGCAGGGCGCGCGCAAGGGGTGGGTATCGATGCCCTGCGACATCGCGGCGTAGATCGCCGCACCGCGCGCACCGGTCTCATCATCGGCACAGCGCTCCACCGGATGCCCGAGCAGGCCCGCGAGCAGGCGCACCAGGCGCGAGTCGCTGGCACCGCCGCCCAGCACGGTGGAGGCCGACACCGGCAGCCCCCCTGCCGCCAGGCGGGCCGTATGGCGCGCATGCAGCGCCGCGACCGCATCGACCACGGCGCGCGCCATGTCGCCGCGCGTATGGTGGCTTTGCAGGCCGACAAAGCCGGCCGACACGCCGGCGCCGCCATTCACGAACGGCAAAAAGCGCAGCCCCCCGGCCCCGAACGGCACCGACATCGCCAGATCGACCACGGCCCGCGCGTCGGGCAGGCCGAGCACCCCGGCCAGCCAGGCGATGTTGGCCATCGACGAGGGGCTGTTCTCCATGTACAGGCGCCGCTCGCGCGGCCCGAAATTGACGACCGCCACCACGTCGGGCCGGGGCTCCACCACCGGACCGATGACGGCATTCACGCACCAGGTGCCCAGCACCGACACCGCGCGGCCACGCTCTTCGGCGCGGATGGCCGTGATCGACGCCAGCAGGTCGATGGCGCCCATGGCCACGGGGATGCCTGCGGGCAGGCCGTGCGCCTCGGCAGCCGAGGGCTGCAGCCTGCCGATCACCTCGCCACTAGGCACCAGCGGCCCGAAGGCCTGCGGCGACAGGTCGGCGATGCCCGAGGCCGCAAAGGCCAGCGGCGACCAGGTGCCCGTGGCCACCGAGAGCAGGCCCGCCGTGCTGGCATCGCTGGCGTCGGTGGCGATCTCCCCCGTGAGCAGAAAGCCCACGTAGTCCTTGGCGAACATCAGGCGCCGCAGGGCGCCGCTGCGCACCGCGCCGCTGCCCAGCAGTTCGGCCGCGATCACGGTGGGCTGGCCCGGCCAGGGCTGGCAGCCGACGTCGGCGCGCAATTGCGGGCCATGGCTCTTTGCCAGGAACTCTGCCCGCGCGCCAGCGCGCTGGTCGGTCGAGGCCACGGCGCGGCCTCCGGCCAGTTCATTGCGGGCATCCAGCGCATACAGGCCCGCACCGTGCCCGGTGCAGCCGATGGCACGGACATCTGCCACCCGGTTGCCAAGCTGGTGCGCCACGTCGCGCAGCACGGCGGACAGGGCCAAGCGGATCATGGATGCGCCCACCTCGCAGCCGCCACCGGGCAAGCGGTCGTGCTGCAGGGGCAGGCGGGACAGGGCCACGGTGCGGCCGCTCGCGGCCTCCAGGGCCAGGGCTTTGAGGCTGCTCGACCCGAGGTCGATGCCGATCAGTAGTTGGGTTTTCATGTCATAACAGCTTCCGCCGAACCAGACGGCATATCCAGTAGTGTTTCCCCTAACTATCTGGCGATTCGATCCAAGATTACATTCTACCTGTCATAACAACTGTCGTGACATCAAGCACCCCATCGCAGCCCTGGAGAAAGCAGCACCCCATGCTGCACCGTTCAACAAGAGGAGACAAAAAATGAGGCGTAATTTCCTGAAGTCCGCAGCCGCCGCCGGTATCGGCCTGGCCGGCACCAGCGCATTCGCGCAGCAACCCGCAGCAGCCCCCGCTGCCGCAGGCGGCCTGCGCGGCAACCAGAACGACGTCTACGTGATGAACGTGATGGTGTCGGGCGTGGAATATTGGTTTCCGGTCTACGAGATGATGAAACAGCTGGGCCGTACGCTGGGCGTGCGCACCCGCTACACCGGCACGCCGGAGTACGACGTGAACAAGCAGTTGGCCTCGTTCGAGCAGGAGCTGGCACGCAAGCCCGCCGGTATCCTGCTGCACCCCATGAACCCCGACCCGTTCATCGAGCCCATCAACCGCGCAGCGGCCATGGGGATCCCGGTGGTCACCTTCGCGGCCGATTCGCCCAACTCCAAGCGCACTTCGTTCATCACCTCGGACAACGAGCGTGAAGGCGCGCAGGCGGCCGACGCCATTGCCGCATCGCTGAACGGCAAGGGCGAATTCGCCGTGCTGGAGAACCCCGGCCAGGACAACCACGACCGCCGCATCGCTGCCTTCATCAACCGCATGAAGACCAAGCACCCCGGCATGAAGCTGGTGGGCCGCGCCGCCAGCAACCAGGACCCGAACAAGGCCTACCAGGCGGTGCAGAGCCTGGCGCAGGCGAACCCCAACCTGGGCGCCCTGTTCATGCCCGAGGCCAACTCGGCCCTGGGCGCGGCACAGGCCAAGGTGGAGACCAAGAAGAACATCAAGGTGATGTGCTGCGATGTGAACGCCAAGATCCTGGACATGATCAAGTCCGGCGACGTGTTCGGCGCCATCAACCCCAACCAGGGCATGCAGGGCTACATGGGCATGATGATGCTGTTCCTGGCCAAGAACCCCGGCCTCATCGATCCGATGAACGATGCCAAGCGCAACGGCACCAACCCCATGGCCGTACCCTTCCTGGACAACGGCCTGGCCGTGGTCAGCAAGGCCAACGCCGACGACTTCTACTGGGACAAGTACCTCGCGCGCCGCGGCACCAAGGGCATCAGCGAGTGAGCAGCAGCGCCATGGGTCCCACCTTGCTCGCGCTGCGCGGCATCAGCAAGCGCTTTGGCGCTTCGCATGCGCTCTCGGGCGTGGACTTCTCGCTGCAGGCGGGCGAGATCCACGCCCTGTGCGGCGAGAACGGCGCGGGCAAGTCCACGCTGATGAACATCATCGATGGCATCCACCAGCCGGACGCGGGCGAGATATCGCTCAACGGCCGCACGGTGGCCATCGATGGTCCGGCCCAGGCCATGCGCCTGGGCATCGGCCTGGTGCACCAGGAGATTGCCCTGTGCGCCGACGCCACCGTGGCCGAGAACATCTTCATGCCGGAGATCAACGCGGGCCGGCAGACCTTTATGGACTACGCCGACATCAACGCACGCGCCGCCAAGGTGCTGGCACGGCTGGGCCAGGACATCGACCCCGCCGTGCGCGTGGGCGAGCTCCCCATCTCCAGCCAGCAGCTGATCGAAATCGCCAAGGCGCTCACGCTCGACTGCAAGGTGCTGATCCTCGACGAGCCGACCGCCGCCCTCACCGACAACGAGTCGGCCGCCCTCTTTCGGGTGCTGCACGACCTCAAGGACCAGGGCATCGGCATCATCTACATCAGCCACCGCATGGCCGAGATCTTTGCGCACTGCACGCGCGTGACCGTGCTGCGCGACGGGCGCAACGTGCATTCGGGCCCGCTGGCCGAACTCGATGCCGATGGCCTGGTGCGGCGCATGGTCGGGCGCGACCTGGGCAACTACTACCCACCCAAGCAGCAGGATGCAGACTGCGGCGAACACGTGCTCGAAGTGGAGGGCCTGGCCGACGGCGAGCGCGTACATGGTGTCTCGTTCACCGTGCAGCGCGGCGAGATCCTGGGCATTGCCGGGCTCATGGGCGCGGGGCGCAGCGAACTGGCGCAGACCCTGTGCGGCCTGCGCCCCGCCACCGGCGGTAGCGTGCGCCTCAACGGCAAGGCGCTCTCGATCCGCAAGTACAGCGATGCGCTGCGCGAAGGCATCGCCTACCTCAGCGAAGACCGCAAGGCCGCAGGCGTGTACCTGGACCTGCCCATTGAGCAGAACATCGCCTCCATGGCGCTCAAGCGTGTGAGTTCGCGCTTCGGCCTGCTGCAGCGTGCAGCCGAGCACCGGCTGGCGCAGGAGTTGGGCGCTCGCCTGAAGCTCAAGTCCGACGGCGTGCAGATCGAGGTGGCCAGCCTGTCGGGCGGCAACCAGCAGAAGGTGGCCATTGCCAAGCTGCTGGCCACCAACCCGGCAGTGCTGCTGATGGACGAGCCCACGCGCGGCGTGGACGTGGGCGCCAAGTCGGAGATCCACCACATCCTGCGCGACCTGGCCTGCCAGGGCGTGGGCGTGGTGGTGATCTCCTCGGAGCTGCCCGAGATCATCGGGCTGTGCGATAGGGCCCTCGTCATTCGCGACGGCCGTGTCGCGGGCGAGGTGCAAGGCAAGGACATGACGGAAGAGGCCCTGCTGCGGCTGGCCTCGGGACTGAAACGACGACAAGAGGAGACGGCATGAATCACCCCGCACAACTGAACGCCGGCAGCATGGCCGGCCTGCATCCGCCGCGCCAGGCGCCGGGAGGGCCCGGCAAACCCGGTGGCACCAAGCTCACCAGCATGCGCGAGATGGGCCTGCTGGCCATCATCCTGGTGCTCTGCGTGGGCATGAGCTTTGCCTCGCCCTACTTCCTGACCTGGGACAACATCCGCGCCATGCTGCTGTCGTTCTCCATCGAGGGCATCGTGGTCGTGGGCATGACCATCTTGCTGATCGTGGGCGGCATCGACCTGTCGGTGGGCTCGGTGGTGTGCTTTGCCATGGTGGTCACGGGCAAGCTGTTCCTGCTGGGCTTTGATCCCTGGACGGCCGGGCTCATCGCCATTGCCGCCAGCGCGCTGATCGGGGCCATGATCGGCGGCTGCGTAGTGCGCATCGGGCTCAACCACTTCATCGCCTCGCTGGCCTTCATGGTTATCGTGCGCGGGCTGTGCCTGGCGCTCACGCAGGGCACGCCGCAGTCGCTGTTCTCGCTGCCGGCCTCGTTCAAGTTCATTGGCCAGGGCACGGTGCTCGGCATCCCGGCGGTGATCCTGATCTTCCTGACCATCGTGGTGGTCAGCGACTTCGTGCTGCGCCGCGCCAGCCTCCTGCGCCGCGTGTTCTACACCGGCAGCAACGAGAAGGCAGCGCTGTACTCGGGCATCCGCGTGGGCCACGTGAAGTTCTGGGTGACGGTGCTGTGCGCGGCCTCGGCCGGCCTGGCGGGCGTGATCTACACCGCGCGCTTCGGTGCGGCCACGCCGACCTTCGGCGTGGGCATGGAGCTCAACGTGATTGCCGCCGCCGTGATCGGCGGCGCCAGCTTGAAGGGCGGCTCGGGCACGGTGCTCGGCGCCGTGCTCGGCCTGGCCCTGCTCTCGGTGGTGACCAGCTCGCTGATCCTGCTGGACGTGTCGCCCTACTGGCAGGACGTGATCAAGGGCCTGATCCTGCTTGCCGCCGTGACCATCGACCACCTCATGAACACCCGAAAGACCAAGCGATGAATGCCGTGATGAATGCAGCCATGAAGACCACCACCCTCGGCCCCTCGGGCATCGAGTGCTCGGCCATTGGCCTCGGTACCTGGGCCATGGGCGGCTGGATGTGGGGCGGCCAGGACAGCGCCGCCGCCACCGACGCCATTGCCGCCTCGCTCGACGCCGGGGTGACGCTGATCGACACCGCGCCGGCCTATGGCCTGGGCGCCTCCGAGAGCATCGTCGGCGCCGCCCTCAAGGGCCGCCGCCACGAGGCGGTGGTCGCGACCAAGTGCGGGCTGGTGTGGCACACGCAAAAGGGCACGCACTTCTTCGACGAAGACGGCCACCCGGTGTACCGCTACCTGGGCCGCGAATCGATCTTCCATGAAGCGGAGGAAAGCCTCAAGCGCCTGCAGACCGACTACATCGACCTGTACATCACCCACTGGCAGGACAGCACCACGCCGGTCGAGGAGACCATGGATGCCCTGCTCACGCTCAAGCAGCAGGGCAAGATCCGCGCCATCGGTGTGAGCAACGCGAGCCCCGAGACGCTGGCCGAGTACCTGCAGTACGGCCCCGTGGACGCGGCGCAGGAGCGCTACAGCCTGATCGACCGCGAGATCGAGCAGACGCTGGTACCCCTGTGCACCCGCCACAACGTGGCCATGCTCGGCTACTCCTCGTTGGCGCTGGGCCTGCTGGCCGGCCCCATCGACCCGGCGCGCGAGTTCACGGGCGACGACCAGCGTGCCAGCAACCCGCGCTTCGGCACCGCCAACCGCGCCAGGCTCAAGGCCTTCTTCGACGAGCTCGAACCGGTGCGCCGGCAGCTCGGCTGCTCCTTCGGCCAACTGATGATTGCCTGGACGCTGGCCAGCGGCAATGTGTCGGTGGCGCTGTGCGGCGCGCGCGTGCGCGTGCAAGCCATCGAGAACGCGACCGCTGGCGCGCTGGACCTGCCCGAGGAGGCCGTGCAGCGCATTGACGAGGCCGCCGCCCGGCACCTGAAGGCACTGGCCTGACCCCGTTTTCCACACACAACCCCAACACAAGGATTTCTTCGTATGTCGAAAGACAAGACCGCGCGCCTGAACCGCCTGCTGACCAACGGGCGCTGCCTGGACATCGCGATCGACCATGGTGTTTGCAACGAGCCCAGCTTCCTCAACGGCCTGGAGGACATGCCCCAGGTGATGGACAGGCTCGTGGCCGCCGCGCCCGATGCCATCCAGCTCAACTACGGCCAGGCCGACCTGCTGCAGGACCGTGCGGGCCGCAGCAAGCCGGCGCTGGTGATGCGCATCGACATGGGCAACCCCTACAACGCCACCGCCCACCGCGTGATGTGGGCCCTGCTGCAGAACGAGCACGACCCGGTGCTGCCGGCCGTACAGCGCGATGCGGCCTGTGTGGTGGTCAACCTGTTCATGCTGCCCAATGAACCCGACCTGTTCCGCCAGTGCGTGCAGAACATCGCACGCGTGCGCGCCGACTGCGACCGCTACGGCATGCCGCTGATGATCGAACCGCTGGTGATGCGCCCGCACAACGAGCAAGGCGGCTACATGGTCGATGGCGATGCAGAGAAGATCGTCACCCTGGTGCGCCTGGCGCGCGAGATGGGGGCCGACATCGTGAAGGCCGACCCGACCACCGACCCCACCGACTTCCATCGTGTGGTGCAGGCCGCGCGCTGCCCGGTGCTGGTGCGCGGCGGAGGCCGCGAGGACCTGCAGCAGGTGTTCGCGCGCTCGCGCGTTCTGCTCGACCAGGGGGCCGTGGGCATGGTCTACGGGCGCAACGTGTACCAGCACGCCAACCCTTCGGCGGTGGTCGATGCGCTGATGGCCATGATCCACCGCGGCGCCAGCGCTGCGGCGGCCTGGGACATCTACACGACCGCGCAAGCGCAGGCCTGATCCCGCCGACGCTGCAGACGACAAGAAGAGAGAGGGGAGCAGGAGAAAACGAGCCCTGCGGCCGGTGGCAACTGTGCCACCGGCCGGCGTGCCTGCGCGCGCCTGTGGCAGCGCCGTCGGATGGATCGAAGAAGAGAGTTTTCCGAGAACTTCAAACAACCTGGAGGCGACGATGAAAATCCGGTATTACCTGATGGCGCTCCTGCTGCCGTTCGTCACACTGCTGACGCATGCAGCGATCACGGGGGTCAACCCGATGACCACCCTTACCACCATGGCGGCCGCAGTCACGCAGGCCGCCGAGGTCCCGCTCCCGCTGCAGGGGCCGGGCCTGGGCAACCTCACCTACACCTCGGCCGAGCTGTTCAAGCCGGTCTCCATGATCACACGCGCCTCTGGCGACGTGCCGGCCACCTACCCCGGCCGCAAGGACTACGGGCTGAACGTGGGCATCATGCTCAACGGCTATTTCCTGACCTCGTTCGCGCCGGACAGCGGCCTGGGCCCCGGCGGCTTTCTGCTGTACGACGTGTCCAACCCGCGCGCCATCGTGCTCGCCAAGAAGATCTACGAGCCCGAGGGGCGCACCAAGGAGTTCCGCGAGGCCCACGCCTTCGGTACCGCGAAGATCGGCGGCAAGCAGTATGTGGTGGTGCCCAGCATCAAGGGCATCGAGTTCTGGGACTTCACCGACATCAACAACATTCAGCAGGTCAAGAAACTGGCGCTGCCCACCGTCAATGGCGGCGACTATGCCAACGTGGCCTGGCAGCTGTGGTGGCAGGCCCCTTATGTCTACGTGGCTTCGGCCAACGACGGTGTCTACATCGTGGATGCGAGCGACCCGGCCAATGCCGTGATCGCCAACCGCGGTGTGGGCAAGCCCAACCCCGTGCCCACCGGCGAGCTCGGGGGCTTTCGCGTCGGGCCCATCTTCACCATGGGCAACCACATGGTGCTCTCCTCGATGGACAACACCGATGGCTTTGCCAGCCTCGATATCTCCGACCCGCTCAACCCCAAGGTGCTGGACACCGTGGGCTCCAACCCCAACTACTATGCCACCTGCTTCGACGGCAGGAACCTGCACGCCTCGGCACGCGGCGGCGGTGCCCGCATGTACAGCTACGACCTCGCGGACCGCACCCAGTTCGTTGCGGAAGACAACCGGCTGGTCATCGATGAGCAACTGTACTGCGGCACGCAGGACCACTACGTGTTCCAGGGCGCGCAGTTCAAGGTGCACAAGGTGGACGTGAGCAACCCGCTCAACCATGTGGAGGTGGGCCAGGGCAGCCTGTTCGCCACCAGCGACCCCGAGTACACACACTCCGACCACGGCCAGGTGGCGCCCATGGGCAACCTGCTGTTCATCGGCAACGACCACGGCTCGGGCAGCGGCTTCATCGTGCACCAGACCGCGCCCGACACCACGCCACCAGCCGTCAAGCAGACCTCGCCCACCAATGGCGCCAGGCAGCAGGCGCTGACCTCGCGCATCGGCGTGGGCCTGACCGACAGCATCCGGCCCGAGAGCGTGAGCGCCAGCACCTTCATCGTGCGCCCGGTCAACGGCAATGCGCTGGCCGGCACCTACAGCGTGCAGCTAGGCATCATCAACTTCCACCCCACGCAGCCATTGGCGGCCGGCACCAGCTATGAGATCGTGCTCACGGCCGGCGGCGTGAAGGACTATGCGGGCAACGGCATCGCGGCGGAGTACAAGGCCGTGTTCCACACCGGCAATGCCACCGACATCAGCCTCATGAACCACTGGCCGCTGTCGAGCACCCTGACCGACGAGATCGGAGCCAACAACGGCACGGCCTCGGCGGCCGACCAGTTCAGCAGCATCGGCCTGAACTTCGCGCAGCGCACGGGCGGCGTGCCGCTCAAGAACGACAGCGTGGCCACCGCGCTGGGCGGCACGGCCTCGCTGGCCTTCTACATGAAGACCACGCAGGCCGGCTCGGCCAACGCCTGGACGGCGCCCGGCCTCTTCGGACGCGACCAGTCGGGCGGTGCGGACGACGTGTTCTGGGGCTGGATCGACAACACCGGGCGGCTCAACCTCTCGGTGGGCAATGTGGCGGCCAACAACCCGGGCACCCGCTCCACTGCGGCCGTGAACGACGGCAACTGGCACCACGTGGTGATGACGCGCGACGCGGCCTCGGGCGCACAGACGCTGTACATCGACGGCACCAAGACCAGCTCCACCGGGCTCACGGGCACCAAGGGCCTGTCGAACAAGTTCGCGCTGCTGGGGCAGATCCAGGGCAACACCGACTTCTTTCGCGGCAGCCTGGCCGATGTGCGCGTCTACGGGCGCGTGCTCAGCGATTCAGACGTCACGCAGCTGAGGTCGCAGGCCATCATCGGCGATGCCGGCGTGAGCGGCGGGCCGCAGCTGGTGAACGGGCAGTTGAGCTTCGACCCCACCCGCCTGGGTGGTGGCAGCGGCGTCACCTACCGCTGGAATTTCGGCAACGGCACGCAGACCGCCTTCTCGGCCCAGGCCAACACCACCTACAGCTACAACCGCCCCGGCCACTACACGGTGACCCTGACGGTGCGCAACGCGGCGGGCCAGGAGACCTTCTACACCTACAACGTGACCGTGATCTTCCCGACAACGGCCACGGCGCCCACGCATTCGAGCAACATCGTCGGCGACGCCAACAGCGTCTATGCCGTGAACCCGGACAGCGGCACGGTGGCCGCCATCGATGCGCTGGCCCTGACCAAGCGCTGGGAGACGCGCGTGGGCGACGAGCCCAAGACCCTGGCGCGTGCCCCCGATGGCCGCATCTGGGTCACCGTGCAGGGCGAGGACAAGCTCGTGGCGCTGAATCCGGCCGATGGCAGCATCGCGGCCACGGTGGCCCTGCCCTACGGCAGCGGCCCCTACGGCGTGGCCTTCACGCCCAACGGCAGCAAGGGCCTGCTGACACTGGAAAGCAAGTCCACGCTGATCGCGTTCGACCCGGCCAATGGCAGCACCACGGGCACGCTGGCGCTGGAGGGCGACCTGCGCGGCATCGCGGTGGCGGCCGATTCGCAGACCGTCTACGTCACGCGCTTCAAGTCCAAGATGACGGGCGGGCAGTTGCACAAGGTGGGCCTCAGTTCCATGGGCCTGTTGTCCACCATCGCCCTGCCGGTGGACACGACCACGGTGGACACCGAGAACAGCGCGCGCGGCGTGGCCAACTACCTGAGCCAGGTGGTGATCTCACCCGATGGCAGCCGCGCCGTGCTGCCAGGCAAGAAGGACAATATCGTGCGCGGGCGCTTTCGCGACGGTGGCGACCTGCTGCACGACCAGACGGTGCGCTCCATCCTCTCGCAGGTGGACCTGGCGCAGGCCACGCACCTGCTGCCCGAGCAGATCGACTTCGACGACCGGGCACCGGCGCGCGCCGCCCTCTTCTCCCCTGCGGGCGACTATCTGTTCGTGGCGCAGATGGAGGGCAACAACATCGCCATCGTCGATGCCTACACCCGCGCCGTGCGCGGCGAGATCAACGCCAGCAGCGCGCCCCACGGCCTGTACCTGGACGCTGCGCGCAAGCGGCTGTACGTGAACAACTTCCTGGCGCGCTCGGTCACCGTGCACGATGTGGCCGACGTGCTGGCCTCGCGCAGCGCGGCGGCGGTCTTCCTGCAGAACGTGGCCACGGTGGCGCAGGAGCCCATGGCGGCTGCGGCGCTGCGCGGCAAGCTGGTGTTCTACAACGCGGCCGATAGGCGCATGAGCAAGGACAACTACATGTCCTGCGCCAGCTGCCACGCCGATGGCGGCGACGACGGCATGGTCTGGGACTTCACCCAGCGCGGCGAGGGCCTGCGCCGCACCATCAGCCTGCAGGGCCGGCGCGGCACCGGCCACGGCAAGCTGCACTGGAGCGCCAACTTCGACGAGGTGCAGGACTTCGAGAACGACATGCGCAGCGCTTTCGGCGGCACGGGCTTCCTGAGCGACGCGGACTTTGCCGCAACCAGCGATCCGCTGGGCGCGCCCAAGGCCGGCCGCAATGCCCAACTCGACGACCTGGCGGCCTACCTCGCCTCGCTCAACAAGTACATGCGCAGCCCGGCGCGCGCCGCCGACGGCAGCCTGACGGTGGAGGCCGCGCGCGGGCAGACCCTGTTCGCCAACGCCAACTGCGCCAGTTGCCATGCGGGCGGCACCTTCCAGGACGGCCTGCGGCACGACGTGGGCAGCATCCAGGCATCCTCTGGCAAGGGCGCCAACCAGCCGCTGGCCGGCGTGGGCTTCGACACGCCCACGCTGATCGGCAGCTGGGCCGCCAAGGCCTACCTGCACAACGGCCAGAAGGCCAGCGTGCTGGACGTGATCGCGGGTGGCCACGGCAATGCCGCAGGCCTGCCGGCAGCGGACCGGCTGGCGCTGGCCGACTACGTGCGCTCGCTGGACACGGGCTCGGACATCACGGCACGGCTGCGGTCCAACCAGAGCACGATGTGCATCAACATCCGGGGGGCCTCGGCGGCCAGCGGGGCCGTGGCCATCCAGTGGCCCTGCGGCAGCGCGGACAACGAGACCTTCACCTTGCGCAACATCACCGGGGGCTATGTGCAACTGGTCGCCAAACACAGCAACCTGTGCCTGGCGCAGGACAGCGCTGCAGCCAGCGGCGCCGGTGTGGTGCAACTGGCCTGCAGCACCGGCAACACAGCGCAGTGGAGCCTCGTGGGCTCGACCATCCGCAACCGGGCATCGGGCGCCTGAATCGACGTACCCAACAACTCGACGGTGCAGGACACGCCCCTGCTCACCTGGACCTGCAACGGCGGCAACAACCAGAACTGGAGCCAGTTGCCCTAAGCCCCTGAGAAGTTCTTCATCGGCCTGCGGCTGCAATGCAGCCGCGGGCTTTTTTCATGCCTGTCGCTCGCGCAACTGTTTTCAAAACTGGAACAGTCAGTTCGCGACTGGGTGGTTTTTCCATGAACACACCAGGCGTACAGTTCAACCCATCGATGAGCCGAACCCGCAAGGCGACTCACCGAACCCGGTCCGAAACAGTTTTGTACCGGTTTTCGAGACGCTTTTTATCTTTCAAGGATTTTCATCATGAACACGACTGCACGCTTTCTCTCCATCGCCGCTGTGGCCGCTTTTGCATCGTTCGGCGCCTATGCCGACGAGGCCGATGGCTCGCAATTCGCCCTCAAGTTCGAAACCAACCGCACCCGCGCCGAAGTGGCTGCCGAAGCGGCCGTGACGGCCCGCACGCACAGCATGGAACCCGCTGGTTCCCGCGTGGTGACCTACCAATCGACGGCCGACCGTGCCGCCGTGCGTGCCGAGGCTGCACAAGCCCTGCGCACCGGCCAGATCTCGTCGGGCGAAGCTGGTTACCTGTAATCCGCACCGCCCTGCAGCAAGCCCCCTACCCCCATTTGATCGGAGAATCACCATGAACAACACCGCACGTTTCCTGTCCATCGCCGCCGTCGCCGCTTTCGCGTCTTTCGGTGCCTACGCCGATGAAGCCGACAGCTCGCAGTTCGCCCTCAAGTTCGAAACCAACCGCACCCGCGCCGAAGTGGCTGCCGAAGCCGCTGTGGAGGCCCGCAAGCACAGCATGGAGCCTGCCGGTTCCCGCGTGGTGACCTACCAATCGAAGGCCGACCGCGCCGCCGTGCGTGCCGCTGCTGCCGAAGCCGTGCGCACCGGCCAGATCCCTTCGGGCGAGATCGGCGTTCTGTAATCCGCACCAGTGCAAGGCTGCAGACCGCAACTGCGGCCAGCATGCAAAAAAGGCCGGTGCCCCTCGCGGGGCCCCGGCCTTTTTCGTGTTGCCCATGGGGCCACGGCATGTGCCTTGCCTTATTGCAGCACGGTCACGCCGGTCTTGGCCTGCAGGGTCTCGAAGCTCACGCCAGGGGCCAGCTCGATGAGCTTCAGGCCTTCGGGCGTCACGTCCAGCACAGCCAGGTCGGTGATGATGCGGTCGACCACGCCCACGCCCGTGAGGGGCAAGGTGCACTGCGGCAGGATCTTCAAGTCTTCGGTGCCGTCCTTCTTCTTCGCCACATGCTCCATGAGCACGATCACGCGCTTGACGCCGGCCACCAGGTCCATGGCGCCGCCCATGCCCTTGACCATCTTGCCCGGGATCATCCAGTTGGCCAGGTCGCCCTTTTCGCTGACCTGCATGGCGCCCAGGATGGACAGGTTGATCTTGCCGCCGCGGATCATGGCGAACGACTGGTCGCTGCCGAAGATGGACGAGCCTTTGATCGTGGTCACGGTCTGCTTGCCGGCATTGATCAGGTCGGCGTCCACCGCGTCTTCGGTCGGGAAAGGGCCGATGCCCAGCATGCCATTTTCGGACTGCAGCCACACTTCCTTGTCACCCGTGAAATTGGCCACCAGCGTGGGGATGCCGATGCCCAGGTTCACGTAGAAACCGTCTTCGAGTTCTTGCGCCGCACGTGCGGCCATCTGGTCTTGGGTCCACGGCATGGTCAGGCTCCTGCTTTCTCTGTGATGGTGCGTTTTTCGATGCGTTTCTCGGGGTTGGCGTTGTGCACGATGCGGTGCACGTAAATACCGGGCAGGTGGACCTGGTCGGGCTCCATGGCACCGGTTTCCACGATCTCTTCCACTTCGACGATGCAGACCTTGCCGGCCGTCGCGGCCGCAGGGTTGAAGTTGCGCGCCGTGAGGCGGAACTGCAGGTTGCCGGACTTGTCGGCACGCCAGGCCTTGACCAGCGACACGTCGGGCACCAGCGAGCGCTCCATCACATAGGTTTCGCCGTCGAACTCGCGCAACTCCTTGCCCTCGGCCACGATGGTGCCCACACCGGTCTTGGTGAAGAAGGCCGGGATGCCCGCGCCGCCGGCACGCAGCTTCTCGGCCAACGTGCCCTGGGGCGTGAATTCGAGCTCCAGCTCGCCCGCCAGGTACTGGCGCTCGAACTCCTTATTCTCGCCCACGTAGGACGAGATCATCTTCTTGATCTGGCGCGTCTCGAGCAGCTTGCCCAGGCCGAAGCCATCGACGCCCGCATTGTTGGAGATCACGGTGAGGTTCTTCACGGCCGAATCACGCAGCGCGTCGATCAGGGCCTCAGGGATACCGCACAGCCCGAAACCGCCGACAGCCATCAACTGGCCATCTGCAACCACGCCTTCCAGCGCTTTGGCTGCGGAGGGAAATATCTTGTTCACCACGATCTCCTTGCGAATGTTGGATGCGCTACGATACTACGTACAGACATAAGTAGTACCCCGTAAAGATTTGCACTATGGACGCCACCGATGGACGTTGATTACAAACTCGCGTTTGACATGGCCCCCGTGGGATTGGTGCTCTCGCGCAACCGCACCATGGTGGACTGCAACCGGCAGGTCTGCGAGATGTTCGGCGCCTCGCGCGAGCTGCTGATCGGCCAGTCGTTCCAGGTACTCTATCCGAGCGCCGACGAGTACGAGCGCCTGGGCGCGCACATGGAGCCCATCCTCAACGCCAAGGGCCACTACGCCGACAACCGCATCATGAAGCGTGCCAACGGCGAGGTGTTCTGGTGCCATGTGTCAGGCCGCGCCCTGAACCGCGAAGACCCCCACGCCTCGGGCATCTGGAGCTTCGAGGACCTGAGCTCGCAGCGCCCCGTGAAGGCCGAGCTGACCGGCCGCGAACGCGAAGTGGCCGCGCGGCTGCTCGAAGGCCTGACCTCCAAGGAGATCGGGCGCACCCTGGACATCAGCCACCGCACGGTGGAGATCTACCGCGCGCGGCTCATGCGCAAGTACAACGCGTCCACAGCCGCCGACCTGGTGCACAAGCTGCTGGCGGGCTGACAGCCCTATTTTTTCGGCCCGTCGATCACCTCGGCGGCCGTGCGAAAGGCATCGACTGCTGCGGGAAGGCCGCAGTAGATGCTGGCGTGCAGCAGCACTTCCTGGATCTCGGCCGCCGTGGCGCCGTTGTTGAGCGCGCCGCGCACATGGCCATTGAGCTCGTGCTGCTTGCCAAGCGCGGTGAGAAAGGCCACGGTGACCAGGCTGCGCGTCTTCAGGTCCAGCCCCGGGCGCTGCCAGACATCGCCCCAGGCATTGCGGGTGATGAACTCCTGGATGGGCTGGGTGAACTCGGTGGCGTTGCCGAAGGCATTGGCCACGAAGTCCTCGCCCATGACCTGCTTGCGCGTGGCCAGGCCTTTGTCGAAGTCTTTGGAGGATGGGGGTTGGGTCATGCGGGCGCTCCAATACGGTTGGGGCCGCCATGTTAGCCGGCTCGCCCCTGCGGAAAGCAGAACGCCACCGGCCCTGCCCCGCGAAGGGAAAGGACGGTGGCGTTGTCAGCTCACTCAGGCGTCGGCGGTTGCGCCAGCGAGGTCAAAACGGTCCAGGTTCATGACCTTGGTCCAGGCCTTCACGAAATCCTGCACGAACACCGCCTGCGCATCGCTGCTGCCATATACCTCGGCCAGCGCACGCAGCTGCGAGTTGGAGCCGAACACCAGGTCGGCCACGGTGCCCGTCCACTTCGCTGCACCGGTAGTGCGGTCCACCCCTTCAATGACACCGGCAGCCGAGCCGGATTTCTGCCACCGCGTGCGCATGTCCAGCAGGTTCACGAAAAAGTCATTCGTGAGCGCGCCGGGCTGCTGGGTGAACACGCCATGCGAGCCCTGGCCCGCATTGGCGCCCAGGACGCGCAAGCCGCCCACCAGCACCGTCATCTCGGGGCCCGTCAGGGTGAGCTGGTTGGCGCGATCGATCAGCAGCTCGGCCACGGCTTCCTCCAGGCCGGGGCGCACATAGTTGCGAAAGCCATCGGCCAGCGGCTCCATGACCTCGAACGAGGGCACGTCGGTCTGCTCTTGCGAGGCGTCCATGCGGCCCGGGGCGAAGGGTACGCTGACCTCCTGGCCGGCGCTGCGGGCAGCGGACTCGACGGCCGCAGCGCCGCCCAGCACGATGAGGTCGGCGATGGAGATCTTCTTGCCGCCGGTCTGCGCGGCATTGAAGTCCTGCTGGATCGCTTCGAGCTTGCCCAGCACCTTGGCCAGTTGCGCCGGCTGGTTCACTTCCCAGTCCTTTTGCGGCGCCAGGCGGATGCGGGCACCGTTGGCGCCGCCGCGCTTGTCGCCACCGCGGTAGGTGGAGGCCGACGCCCAGGCGGTGGACACCAGTTCCGCAACCGACAGGCCCGAGGCCAGGATCTTTGCCTTGAGCACCGTCACGTCCTGCGCATCCACCAGGGCGTGGTCCACCTCGGGGATCGGGTCCTGCCAGATCAGTACTTCGGCCGGCACCTCAGGGCCCAGGTAGCGCACGCGCGGACCCATGTCGCGGTGCGTGAGCTTGAACCAGGCGCGCGCAAAGGCATCGGCGAACTGTTCAGGGTGCTCCAAAAAGCGGCGCGAGATCTTCTCGTAGGCCGGGTCCTGGCGCAGCGAGAGGTCGGTGGTGAGCATGGTGGGCACACGCTTCTTGGAGGGGTCGTGCGCATCGGGGATGGTCGCCTCGGCGCCCTTGGCGGTCCACTGGTGGGCGCCGGCCGGGCTTTTGGTCAGCTCCCATTCAAAGCCGAACAGGTTCTCGAAGAAGTTGTTGCTCCACTGCGTGGGGGTGGTGGTCCAGGTGACTTCCAGGCCGCTGGTGATGGCGTCGCCGCCAAAGCCGCTGCCGTGCTTGCTGATCCAGCCAAAGCCCTGGTCCTCGATGCCGCCGCCTTCGGGCTCCTTGCCCACCAGGGCGGCGTCGCCCGCGCCGTGGGTCTTGCCGAAGGTGTGGCCGCCGGCGATCAGCGCCACGGTTTCCTCGTCGTCCATGGCCATGCGCGCAAAGGTGTCGCGGATGTCGCGCGCTGCAGCGATGGGGTCGGGGTTGCCGTTGGGGCCTTCGGGGTTCACGTAGATCAGGCCCATCTGCACGGCGGCCAGGGGCTTGGCCAGGTCGCGCTCGCCGCTGTAGCGCTTGTCGCCACCCAGCCAGGTGGTCTCTGCGCCCCAGTACACGTTTTCATCGGGTTCCCACACGTCGGGGCGGCCACCGGCAAAGCCGAAGGTCTTGAAGCCCATGGATTCGAGCGCCACGTTGCCGGTGAGGATCATCAGGTCGGCCCAGGAAATCTTGCGGCCGTACTTCTGCTTGATGGGCCACAGCAGGCGGCGCGCCTTGTCCAGGTTGGCGTTGTCGGGCCAGCTGTTCAGGGGCGCAAAGCGCTGCTGCCCGGCCCCCGCACCGCCCCGGCCATCGGCCAGGCGGTAGGTGCCGGCGCTGTGCCAGGCCATGCGGATGAACAGCGGGCCGTAATGGCCGAAGTCGGCCGGCCACCAGTCCTGCGAGTCGGTCATCAACGCATGCAGGTCGGCCTTCACGGCGGCGAGATCGAGGCTCTTGAACTCCTCGGCGTAGTTGAACCCGTCGCCCATGGGGTCGACCAGTGGCGAGCTTTGGTTGAGGGGGCGCAGGTTGAGCTGGTTGGGCCACCAGTCGGCGTTGCCGCGGCCCTTGGGCGCGGCAGCCTTGCTGTGGTCGAAGGGGCACTTGGCTTCTGTTGTCATGGGTCTCTCCTTGTAAGTGGTTCAGGCACTTGGCAAGACCCATGGTAGGAAACAATCCATGGCGCGTAAACTGAATCGATTGAATTTCCCCGATAGTCAATATTTATCGAAATGCCACAGCCATTGCCAAACAGCGTGCTAACTCAGAGACCGCGCGCCAGCGGCAGGCCTGGCGCGTCGAGCTGCGCCCGCAGGATGTGCCCGTGGGTCGAATCGGTGACAAACACCGTCTGCCCGCACTCCCCGCCAAAGGCCAGGTTGGTCGTCGACGCGCCCGCTGGCCCGCGCAGCACCAGCTCGGGCTCGGCCCGGTGGTTGAGCACCCACACATAGCCCAGGCCAGGATTGGCCACGAGCAGCCGGCCTTGGGCGTCCACGGCCAGCCCGTCCGGGCCGCTCGGGCCGTAGGAGGTGAAGAACTGTCCCACCTTGGCCACGCTGCCATCGGGCAGCAGCGGTACGCGCCAGACGCAGTTGCCGCGCGTGACGGCCAGGTAGAGCACGCGCCCGTCGGGCGACAAGGCCACGCCATTGGGGCTGGGCACATTGGCCAGCAGCAGATCGAGCTGGCCATTGGGGCGCAGGCGGTACAGGCGCCCGCTTGGATCGTGCAGCCCGCTCTGGCCCTGGTCGGTAAAGTAGAGATTGCCCTCGGCGTCGAAGACCAGGTCGTTCACGCCCTTGAAGCGCTCGCTGTTGCGCCGCTCCAGGTACGGGGTGACCCGCCCGCTCGCCACGTCCAGTCGCATGAGGCCGTTCTTGTAGTCGGTGATCAACAAAGTGCCGGCATCGAGGAACTTCATGCCGTTGGGCTCGCCGTCGTATTCGGCAACGAGTGTCCAGGAACCTGCGGGGTCGACGCGCAGGATGCGGCCCCAGGGGATGTCGGTCACGTAGAGATTGCCGGCAGCGTCGAACACCGGGCCTTCGAGAAACGAGTCGGTGATGGCACCTGCCCGGTTGGCATCGGCCCAGGCGCTGCGCTCGCGCCGGCGCAGCGACTCGGGCATGGCGGTGAAGAGTTCGAGGTCGCGCACTTGGGGGGCTTGCAGCAGAAACATGGGATGGCTTTCGTTGGCTCTGATCTTCACGCGGCAGGAAATCCGTACAGCCGCGCAGGGTTGTCCACCAGGATGCGGTCCATCGCAGCATCCGTCACGACCCAGGCCTGCAGCAGGTCCACCAGATCGGCATCGTTCACGGTGCCGGGCGGCTCGGTGGTGTGCGGCCAGTCGCTGCCCCACACCAGGCGCTCGGGAGCGGCCTGCACCAGCGCGCGGCCCAGGGGCAGCGTATCGGCGTAACCCGGAACCTGCACCGTGGAGCGCATGTAGGCGCCGGAGAGTTTGACCCAGGTGTTGCCCCCGTCAAGCAGGCGTTGCAGCGTAGCCCAGGCCGGGGCCGATGGCCCCTCGGCCGGGTCGATGCGGCCCAGGTGGTCGATCACCAGCGGCACCGGCAAGGCCTGCAGCACCGCTTCGAGCGCCACGATCTGCTCCGGGTGCGCGAACACCTGGATGTGCCAGCCGCCGCAGTCCGCATGGCGCGCCAGCTTGCCCGCCAGGGTGGTCAGCATCTCTTCTGTGGTCATGCCCCAGGATTGGGGCGAGACGAAGTTCACACGCAGCCCGCGCACGCGCCGTGCGGCCAGGCGGCCCAGCTCCACATCGCCGACCTGC
Source organism: Acidovorax sp. LjRoot118 (assembly GCF_964253575.1). Taxonomy (NCBI): domain Bacteria; kingdom Pseudomonadati; phylum Pseudomonadota; class Betaproteobacteria; order Burkholderiales; family Comamonadaceae; genus Acidovorax; species Acidovorax sp. LjRoot118. The sequence continues at coordinate 1,530,975 of NZ_CAXURB020000001.1, read as the reverse complement.
TGGTCCACCACGGCCACGCCGCGTGCGCTGTCGCCCAGTTGGTCCAGTGCATCCAGCGTGCAAGCGTTGTCGATGCCGTAGGTGGAGGGCGTGACCACGACCGTGCGCGCGGTGCCCAGGCGCTGCTGCAGCTGCCGGTAGGCGGCCACGGGTGCCTCGGGCGGTGTGCGCGGCCAGTGCGGCGACGGCGCAAAGCGCGTGTCGAAGATGTGCATGTGGCTGTCGCACGCCAGGGCGGGCAGCGCGCGCAACGGGCGGTTCAGGCCCAGCGAATGCGGCACGGGATCCAGAAGGGGTGGCAGGCCCATGGCAGGTCAATCCAGCTTGATGCTGCCCTTGCGCACCACCTCGCCCCACTTGGTGTCTTCCTTCTTGAGGAAGGTGGCGAACTCGGCGGGTGTGGAGCCGACGGCCTGGGCGCCCATATCGGCCAGGCGCTGTTTCACCTCGTCCTCCTTCATCACGTCCTGCACTGCCTGGCGCAGCCTGGCGGCAATGGGCTCGGGCGTCCCGGCGGGCAGGAACATGCCGTTCCATTCAAAGGCCTCGTAGCCGGGGATCACCGTCTCGGCCACCGTGGGCACATCGGGCAGGCGCCTGGAGCGCTCGGGCGCCGACACGGCCAGTGCGCGCAACTTGCCGCCCGCTATGTGGGGATAGGTCGCGGCCACGGTGCCGAACATGAAGTCCACTTGGCCGGCCATCACGTCGGTGATGGCCGGGCCGCCGCTCTTGTAGGGCACATGCACCATGTCCAGGTCGAGCTGCTGGCGCATCAGCTCCGCAGCCAGGCGCTGCACCGTGCCGCTGCCGCCCGAGGCGAAGTTGAGCTTGCCCGGAGCGGCCTTGGCCTTGGCGACCAGGTCGTTGATGTTCTTGAGCGGCGAGTCCGCCTTCACGATCAGCACGTTAGGTGCCAGCAGCACCAGCGACAGCGGCTGCAGCGCGTTGGCCGCATACGGCATCTTGGGGAACAGGTGCGGGTTGATAGAGTACGGCGTGGCGTCGTACAGCAGGGTATAGCCGTCGGCATTGGCCTTGGCCACGTAGCTGGCGCCGATGGTGCCGCTGGCACCGGCCTTGTTGTCCACGATCACGCTGGTGCCCAGCCTGGCGCCCAGGCGCGTGGCCAGCACGCGCGCCACGGCATCTGCCGCCCCTCCCGGCGCATAGGGCACGACGATGGTGATGGGACGATCAGGGAACGCAGCATGGGCCATGCCGACGGCCAGGGCGCAGGCAGCGATCAGGGGTTTGAGAAAACGCAACATGTCATGTCTCCGATCATTCACTCAGCTTTGAGGTCCAGGTCCTTGGCAATCTGCGTGTAGGTGGCGACCTCGCGCTCGACCTGCGTGGCAAATGCCTTGCCGCAGGTGGAATCCGCATCCAGCCCCATGCCGCGCAGCTTCTCCACCGCCGCGGCGCTTTTCGCGAAATCTGCCGCCACGCGCTCCAGTTGCCGGGCCACGGCCTCGGGCACACCTGCAGGAGCCAGCACGCCGTACCAGGCATCGGCCGAGTAGTTGCCGCCACCGGCTTCGGCAAAGGTGGCGACATCGGGCAGCAGCGGAGAGCGCTTGGCCGATGCCACGGCCAGGGCCGCGAGCTTGCCGCTGCGGATCTGCGGCAGCACCGAGCCCAGGGTAGCGAACGAGCTGTCGAGCTGGCCGCCCATCAGGTCCGTCACCACCGGCGCAGCGCCCTTGTAGGGAACGTGGTTGAGCTGCAGGCCATTGGCCCGGGCGAACATCTCGGTGGCGAAGTGGCCTGAACTGCCCACGCCCGCTGTGCCAGCCGTAGTGCGGCCCGGCTCCCTGCGCGCACGCGCCAGATAGTCGGCCAGCGATTTCACCGGCAGGCCCGGCCCCACCACCAGCACGGTGGGGCTGGTGGCTACCGTGCACAGTGGCTTGAACGACTTCACCGCATCGAACTTCACCCGGTTGCTGTACAGCCCCGGGATCATCGTGTGGTTGGTGGCACCGAACAGCAGCGTGTAGCCATCGGCCGGTGCGCTGGCCACCGCCTGCGCGGCCAAGATGGTGTTGGCGCCCGGTTTGTTGTCGATGACGAAGGGCTGGCCCAGCGCACGGCTGGCGTGGTCGGCAAAGGCCCGCGCCACCACGTCGGTGGGGCCCCCCGCCGCAAAGCCCACCACCAGCTTCACCGGCTTGGACGGATAGCCGGCGGCCTGCGCGAAGCAGGTGGCGGATGCCAGGGTCAAAGTGGCCAGCATCGCCTTTCTCGCGAGCGCTGGAAGTCGTATGTGCCTGTTCATTGCTTGTGTCTCCTCATCGTGATCCTGTGGATGTACCGCCCCTGCTCCCTCACGCGGCCGTTGGGGCAGGGGTGCGCGCCAGGACCTGCAGCAGGTTCTTCGCCGCGCCCACGCCCATGTTCACATAGGCATCGCTGGTCACGCCGCCGATGTGCGGGGAGAGGATGAAATTCGCCTCGCCCTGGAAGGGGTGGCCGGCGACCATGGGCTCGACCGCAAAGCTGTCCAGCCCCGCAGCCATCACCTGGCCGCTGCGCACGGCCGCAAGCAAGGCCGGCTCGTCGATGAGGCCACCACGCGCAGTGTTCACCACAATCACCCCGCGCTTGCACTGCGCCAGAGACGCTTCACCCAGCATGCCGCGGTTCTCGTCGGTCAGAGGGCAGTGCAGCGAGATCGCGTCCGAGTCACGCCAGATGGTAGCCAGGTCCACGCTCTCGACATACACCGGCAGGTCCTTCGCGAAGGGGTCGAAGCCGAGCACGCGCATGCCCAGCGCGTCGGCCAATTTGGCAAAGCGCAGGCCGATGGCGCCCAGGCCGACCACGCCCACGGTGCGGCCACCGAGCTCCAGGCTCTTGTGCGTGGCCTTGTCCCAGTGGCCGGCGTGCATGCGCGCATCGAGCGCCACGACAGACTTGGCGCAGGCCAGCAGCAAGGCCAGCGCCTGCTCGGCCACAGCCGCGGCATTGGCGCCCACGGCGGCCACCACCTCGATGCCACGCGCCTTTGCTGCCACCTTGTCGATGGTGTCGGTGCCGCTGCCATGCTTGGAGATGACCTTGAGCGAAGGCGCGGCATCCATCACGGCCGCACCGACCTTGCCGTAGCGCACGATGATGGCCACGGGGTCGTGCGTGCGGCACAGGGCCACCAGGTCGTCCTCGGTGGGGGCCTTGCCGGCATAGACGATATGGAAGTCTTCCAGCAGGGCCAGGGCCTGTGCGGCCAGGTCGGCCCCGGTCACGATGATGGCAGGGCGGCTCACAGCGATTCCCCTTCCTTGAGCACGCCGGCGGCGCGCAGGGCCGCAGGCAGCCACTTCGATGCCGTGTCGCCGCGGGCGATGGCCTCGATGCGGGCGGCCTCGTCGGCCACCTTCTTGTCGGCCAGGGCCATCATCGCGGGAGCCTTGGCGCGCTCGATCACCACCACGCCGTCGGCATCGCCCACGATCAGGTCTCCCGGGTGGACGGTGGCGCCGCCGGCCGAGATCGAGTGGTTGATACGGCCGGGCACGTACTTGGTGGGGCCGGCGGGGTTGAAGCCCGCGCTGAAGACCGGGAAGCCCAGGTCCAGCAGTTCCAGCTTGTCACGGATCGCGCCGTCGACGACCACGCCGGCCAGGCCCCGCTTTTTGCAGGCGCTGAGCATCAGCGTGCCCATCAGGGCGGCGGTCTGGTCGCCCTTGCCGTCGATCACCAGCACGTCGCCGGGCTGGGCCAAGGCAATGGCGGCGTGGATCATGAGGTTGTCGCCCGGGCGCACCTCGACGGTGAAGGCCGGGCCTGCGACCTGCATGTCCTGGTGTACCGGGGCCACGCGGGCGTGCATGGTGCCGCGGCGGCCCGCCACGTCGGCGAGGATGGCAGCCTGGAAGGTGGCGGCTTTTTGGACGACCTCGGCGCTGACGCGTTCGATGTCACGGATGATTTCGGGAAGCTGGCTCATGGTGCGGTCCTTGTTGGGTTGGTAGTGCGGAGAAAAGTGCGGCGCCTGTCTGCGACCAAGGAACTACTCGGCGGTGATGTTCCCGTCCTTGATGACCTTGGCCCACTTGGCGGAGTCGGCCTTCTGCAGGTCGCCGAGCTGGCGCGGCGTGCCGCCCACCAGGGTCACGCCGAGCTTGTCGGCCAGGGCCACGACGGCAGGGTCCTTGAGGGCCTTGCCGATCTCATCGTTCAGGCGCTGCACAACGGGTGCGGGGGTTTTGGCGGGCGCGAACACGGCCTGCCACTGCTCGACGACGAAGTCCTTGAGCCCGGCCTCTCCCATGGTGGGCACGCTGGGCAGGGCCTTCAGGCGCTGGGCCGACGTGACCGCCAGCGCGCGCAGCTTGCCGGACTGCACATGGGGCAGCGCGGCGGCGGCCGGCGCAAACATGAACTGCACCTGTTCGGCCAGCGTGTCCTGCAGTGCCGGGGTGTCGCCCTTGTAGGGCACGTGAATGAAGCGCGTGCCGCTTTGCTGCTGCAGGAGCTCGCCCTGCATCTGCAGGATGGTGCCGTTGCCGCCCGAGGCGAAGGCGAGCTTGCCCGGCTGGGCCCGGGCCGCGGCCAGCAGATCGGCGACCGACTGGAACGGCTGTTTGGCCCCCACCACCAGGATGTGCGGAATGGTGCCGATGGTGATCACGGGCTCGAAGCCCGCGATGGGGTCGTAGGGCAGCTTGCCCATGAGGTGAGGCGCAATCGCCTGCGGGCCGATGGACGTGCCCAGCAGGGTATAGCCATCGGGCGCGGCCTTGGCCACGAAGGCGGCGCCGATGGTGCCCGTGGCGCCGGCCTTGTTGTCGACGATGACGTTGGTGCCCAGAGAGGACGCCACGCGCAACGCCAGGTTGCGGCCCAACACGTCGGTGCTGCCGCCGGGCGGGTACGGCACGACCCAGGTGATGAGCTTGCCGGCGGGCCAGTCGCCCTGCGCGAACGCAGAGCCTGTGGCCAGCGTGGCAGCCAGGGCCGCAAGAACGCTGCGGCGGGAAGTGGAAATGGTCATGGCATGGGCCTCTTCAGGTCGTCGTCAGAAAGGGGGGATGCAGGAGTGGCTGCGGGCGCAGCGAAGCCGTAGAGCGCCTGCGGGTTGTCCACCAGCACGCCGCGCAGGGTCGCGCCGCTGTTCGGCGCCTGGTCGATCCATTGCGCGAGGCGGTCCATCTGGCGCGCGTCGTCGGGCAGGGGCTGCACGCCGGCCGTGGCGGTGGCATGGGGCCAGTCGCTGCCCCAGAGCACATAGTCGGGCGCACAGCGCAGGTAGCCCTGGGCCAGCGCGTCGAGGGCGGGGTCGTCCACCGTGTGCAGCGGGCTGACGATGTAGCCGCCGGAGAGCTTGATCCAGGCCTTGCCGTCTGCCAGCAGCTGCAGCAGCAATGCGTGGGCGGCATGCGTGCCGGCTTGCGCAGGTGCGATGCGCCCGAAGTGGTCGAACACCAGTGGCACCGGCAGGCGCCGCAGCACCGGGCCCAGCGACGCCAGCAGGTCGGGCGCCATCAGCAGTTGCAGGTGCCAGCCCAGCGGCGCGATGCGCGCGGCCAGCGGCTCCAGCAGATCGGCGGTGCCCGACACACCCAGCGAGAGGTTCAGGCGCACACCGCGCACACCCTGGATACGGAGTTGCTGCAAGGCTTCGTCGCTCTCGCTGCCGTCGATCACCGCGACCCCACGCGCCTGCTCACCCAGTGCGGCAAGCCCTTCGAGCATGCAGCGGTTGTCAGTGCCATAGGTCGATGGCGTGACCAGCACGGTGCGCGTGGTGCCGATGCGCCGCTGCAATGGCCCATAGTCGCTGGCCGAGGCATCGGGCGGCAGCAGCCGGGCACCGGGGGCCAGGGCAAATCGGCTGTCGTACACATGCACGTGGCAGTCGCAGGCCCCGGCGGGTACGGCCACTGCGGGCTTTTCGGTGCCGGCCGAGAAAGGTACGGGCGTGACAAGGCAATCGCGGGTCATGGCGATGGTCCGGTGGGCGTGGGCTCAGCTGGGGGTCTGCAGGCTCAGTCGAGGCTTGCGCCGGAGTCCTTGACGATCTTTCCCCAGCGCGGCACCTCAGTGCGCAGCAACTGGCCGAACTGCTCGGACGTGCCGCCCATCACATCGCCGCCTTCGCTGCGCAGCTTGTCGGCCACGTCGGGCTGCTGCAGGGCCTGGTTGATGGCCTTGTTGAGCTGGGCCACGATGGGTGCGGGCGTGCCGGCCGGTGCCAGGATGCCGAACCAGGTCACGGCGTCGAAGCCCTTGTAGCCCGACTCGGCCAGCGTGGGCACGTCGGGCAGTTGGCTGGCACGCTTGGCCGAGGTGATGGCGATGACCTTGAGCTTGCCGTTGCGCACCTGGCCCAGCAGCGTGGGCACGGAGGACATGTACAGGTCGATCTGCCCGCCCACCAGGTCGGTCATGGCCTGGGCCGCGCCTTTGTAGGGGATGTGGCGCAGCTGGATGCCGGCAGCGTTCTCGGCCAACTCGCCGGCCAGGTGGGCGACGGTGCCGTTGCCTGAGTAACCCAGGGTGAGCGCATCGGGCTTGCCCTTGGCGGCAGCCACCACGTCGGCAAAGCTCTTGTAGGGCGAGTTGACGGGCGCGGCCATCACGATGGGCGAGGACGACACCAGCGCCACGGGCACCAGGTCCTTGAGCGGGTCGTAGGGCAGCTTGGGGTAGAGCGTGGGGTTGATGGCCAGGTTGCTGGTCTGGCCCATGACCAGCGTGTAGCCGTCGGGTGCGGACTTGGCTGCGGCATCCACGCCCAGGTTGCCGCCCGCACCGGGGCGGTTGTCCACGATCACGTTCCACTTGTTCTGGTCGGTGAGCTTCTGGGCCACGGTGCGGGCGATCATGTCTGTGCCGCCGCCGGGCGGGAAGGGCACGATCAGGCGGATCGGCTTGCTGGGATAGGCTGCCTGCGCGAAAACCGTGCCGGCCGGCATGGCAGCGGCGGCGAGGCCGAGGAAGGCAGCGCACAGGTGTGCACCGGCAGAACGCGAAAGCGATGGAAGCACTGGCATGGATTTGTCTCCGTTGTGATGGTTCGTCACGCCGGCCTGCATGGCCCGGCGCCGTGGATGCGACTTTACGCAGACGTTTCAACCCATACAATGGAGTTGCACACCATGAAACGAATTGCGCCATGAGCAACACCCCTGAAAAGCCCCTGGCCCCTGCCGCACCGCTGGCCGCCGACACCACCGGCGGAGTCATCGCCGTCACCCGCGCCCTGCAGGTGCTGGAGGCGTTTGCGCTGGGCGAATCGAGCCTGCCCCTGGCCGAGCTGAGCCGGCGCTGCGGCCTGCACAAAACGACGGTGCTGCGCCTGGCGCGCACGCTGGCGCAGTCGGGCTTCATGGTGCAGCGCGAAGATGGCGACTGGCGCCTGGGCCCTGCTGCCGGCTGGCTGGGCGCGCGCTACCAGGCGGGCTTCGACGTGCAGAACGTGCTGGAGCCCGCGCTGCGCGAGCTCACCCATGCCACGGGCGAGAGCGCCGCCTTCTACGTGCGCGAAGGCCAGGTGCGCACCTGCCTCGTGCGCGTGGAGGGGCCGCAGGCACTGCGCCACCATGCGCGCATGGGCGAAGGCCTGCCGCTGGACAAGGGCTCGCCGGGCCGCGTGATCCTGGCCTTCTCGGGCGAGCCGGGCAAGGCCTACGAAGCCATCCGCCAGAAGGGCTACCACTGGTCCATCGGCGAGCGCGAACAGGGCGTGGCCACGGTGTCGGCGCCGGTGTTCGGCATGCACTGGCGGCTGATGGGCTCGGTGTGCATCTCGGGCCCGGCTTCGCGCCTGCCGGCAGAAATGCTCGAAGCCCTTGCACAGACGGTGATGGCCGCCGCCACGCAGCTGTCCTATGCGCTAGCGGGCAACACCGCAGCGCCCTCGCACAGTCCGGTACGCGCCACCCATTGGCATCCTTGAATCCCCGATACTGGTGCCATCAGAAAAGACAAGGAGACCGACGTGACCCGCTACCCCGCCCCATCGCTCGACAGCCTGCCCGAGGACATCCGTGCCCGCATCCTCGAAGTGCAGGAGAAAGCCGGCTTCGTGCCCAACGTATTCCTGGGCTTTGCCCGCCGCCCGGCCGAATGGCGCGCATTCTTCGCCTACCACGACGCCCTGATGCTCAAGGAGGAAGGCAGCCTGACCAAGGGCGAGCGCGAGATGATCGTCACCACCACCAGCGCGGCCAACCAGTGCCTGTACTGCGTGGTGGCGCATGGCGCCATCCTGCGCATCTACGAGAAAAAGCCGCTCGTGGCCGACCAGGTGGCGGTGAACTACCGCAAGGCCGAGATCAGCCCGCGCCAGCGCGCCATGCTCGACTTTGCGATGAAGGTCTGCGAGCACTCGCACGAGATCGAAGATGCCGACTTCATTGCGCTGCATGCGCACGGCTTCGACGATGAGGACATCTGGGACATCGCGGCCATCACCGCCTTCTTCGGGCTCAGCAACCGCATGGCCAGCTTTGCCGGCATGCAGCCCAACCCCGAGTTCTACCTGATGGGCCGCGTGCCCAAGGCAAAACCTTCGGCTTGAAGCACGCCATGCACACGGGCATGTCCAATCGTTCGATGGCAGCATGGTGGTGTGCGGCATTGGTTTGCCTGGCTGGCACCCATGCTGTTGCCAGCGGCTTTGCACCGGGCAACGGCACGCTGGATGCACAACCCCTGGCAGTGCAAGTCCCACCGGGCACGCTCTCGCCCCTGTCGAGCACCCAGCCGCCCCTGTTGCTGCTGCGCCAGGATGTCACCGGACCGACGTACTACCTGGCGGTGGGCCTGGGTGTGCCGCGCTACGGCATTGCCGACCTGCCCGGTGCCGGCGCCTGGCGCGTGGAGCCCGATGCCGACTGCGCCCGCCTGGTGCCCGTGGCACTCGACGAGGTCAAGCAGCCGGCCGTGCAGCCCGTCACCGTGCAGCAGAACGCCCTGCCCCTGCACTGCGCCGCAGCGTTCGAGGGCAGCTGCACCAGCCGTGACCAGCGCTTGCGCGTGGGCACCGCGTTCCTGGGAACCCGGCGCACGGCGCGCACGGGCGGCGGCTTCTTCGGTACCGAAGGGCAGATCACCAGCACCTTCTACACCGGCGTGCGCACACTCACCATCGAGCACCTGCCCTCCGGCCGCTACTGGCGCATGGACGAGGCACTGCAGGACTCGGCCGGGTACAGCGCGCCGCAGACGGCTATCCGCTACCTGCCGCAGTTGCAGCGGGTGCTGTTGCTTGGGCTGGGCAATGGCCCGGAAGGCCCGCAGGGTCGCTGCATCGCCCTGCCACCGGGCTGAACCAAGCCGCGGCAGCGCTCAGGCGAAGTTGCCTTGCGTTTCGGTGGGGCTTGTGCGCTGCACGAGCAGCGCCGTCGCAGCCTCCACGGGCATCGGCCGGGCATACAGATAGCCCTGCACCTCATCGCAGCCATGGTCCTTGAGGAAATCGCGCTGCTCGGGGGTTTCCACGCCTTCGGCGATCACGCGCAGCTTCAGGCTCTTGGCCATGGCGATGACGGCCGAGGCGATGGCCTCGGCTTCCTCGTTGCCGTGCCTGCCCAGGTCCAGGATGAAGGAGCGGTCGATCTTGAGCTTGCTCACCGGAAAGCGGCGCAGGTAGCTCAGGCTGGAGTAGCCCGTGCCGAAGTCGTCGATGGCGATCTGGATGCCCATGTCCACCAGTTGGCGCAGGATATCCACCGCTGCGTCCATGTTGGCCATCAGCGTGCCTTCCGTCAGTTCCATCTCCAGCGCACCGGCGGGCAGGTCGAACTCCGAAAGGACACGGCCCACCTCGTGCAGGAAGTCAGGCGCCTGGAACTGCACCGCTGAGAGGTTCACGGCAATGGGCAGGGGCACCAGCCCCTCGCCGCGCCAGCGTGACCAGATGTGCGCAGCCTCGCGCAGCACCCAGGCGCCGATTTCCGCGATCATCCCCGAGGATTCGGCAATCGGGATGAAGCGCGCCGGGGACACCGGGCCCCGCGTCCGGTGCGTCCAGCGCAGCAAGGCCTCCATGCCCACGGGCTGGCCATGCGCCAGCGTGAACTGGGGCTGCAGGTGCAGCTCGAGGTCACCGACATCGATGGCCTGGCGCAGGTCCACCGCGAGCAGCATGTCATCGTAGGCCGAGGCGTTCATCTCGGGCGCATACAGGCGCCAGGTGTTGCGCCCCTGGGCCTTGGCGATGCGCATGGCGGCTTCGACATTGTGCAGCAGCTCCTCCGCAGTGCGCGCATGCTCGGGGCTGCTCGCAATGCCAATGCTGGCGGTGGGGGACACCGGGTGCTCCTGCGCGCCAAGGCGGATGGGCGGTGCCAGCAGCGCACGCACCTGGCTGATCAGCAGTGCATGGGTGACGGGGTTGCCCGCCAGCACCAGCATGAATTCATCGCCCCCATAGCGGTACAGGCCCTTGAGGTCCGCGCTGAGCCCCCGCAGGCGCTCGGCCACCTCGACCAGGAAAACATCGCCCTGCGCGTAGCCAAACGATTCGTTGACGCTCTTGAACCGGTCCAGATTGACCAGGGCCAGCGACAGACTGTTGTGGGGCGCTGCACTCTGGACATTCAGCGCAGCGATGTACTGCGGCAGGTCCTGCTCAAGCCTGGCGCGATTGGGCAGCCTGGTCACGGGGTCGTGCACCGCCAGGTACTCGGCCTGGCTTTCGGCCTGTTTGAGGCGGGTCAGGTCCGTGAACAGATCCACATGCTGCTCCACCTGGCCATCGGCACCGCGGTGCGCGCAGACCAGCAGGCGCGCCGGGAAGACCGTGCCGTCCTTGCGGCGGATATGCATCTCGCCCTCCCAGAAGCCCTCGGCCTTGAGGATGGCGCGCGCACGCTCGACCCCTGCGGGGTCGAGCCCGGCATTGAGCAGCACCGTGGGCTGCCCCTGCAGATCCTCGAGCGTGTAGCCGGTGATCTTGGTGAGGTGGGGGTTGATCGAGACGACGCGCTTGTCACGGTCGCCGACCACGATGGCAGCAGCGGAGCGGTCGAAGAAGCTCGCGGCCACACGCAGCTGCGTTTCCACTTCGGCTTGGCGAGTGATGTCGCGGCCCATGCCCACGTAGTAGCGCATGCCCTCCGATTCGAAGCAGCCGACGGTGCCCTCCAACAGGAAGGTGCTGCCATCGGCACGCAGCCGGGGAATGCGAACGTGTCGCGACTCGCCAGGCTGCATGGCCTCCAGGATGGCCGCCTGCTCTGTGGCGTTGGCCGGCGGCCGCAGGCGCTGCGCGTTCATGCCGATGAGCTGCTCGCGCGGGTAGCCGTACACATCGACGGCCGTCTGGCTCACGTCGAGGATGATGCCGTCGTTGTCGGTCAGGAAAAAGATGTCGGTCGAGCCACGCATCACCTGCTCATAGTGCCGGCGCAGCCCGGCCTCGCGCGCGGCGTGGCGGTGGTGGTCGCCCCGGCGCCAGGCTGCGTAGAGCAGCGAGCCGAGGAGGAGGAGAACCGCCACCCCGAGAACCAGGAGCTTGCTGCGGTCCTGCACCGCCGCATACACCGCCTTGTCAGGCATCAGGCTGAGCACCATCCACGACGGCAGCAGGATGTTCTCGCGCCGCGCCATCACCGCCACACCATGGCGGTTAAACCCCTGCACCACGGAAACCCCGGGCTCGGTCAGCAGGGACTCGACCACGGGCCCGGGCCCGCCAAGGGGCTGCAGCCCGGGCCCGCCGGCCGGTGCAAGGATCTGCAGGCCCCGTGCATCGCGGTGCACCAGGATGGTTTCGCCACCCCAGTTCGGCAGCTTGGCCTTGGCCAGCGTATCCACCAGCCACTGGAGGTCCATTTCCATGTAAAGCACATGGCCCGTTCCCCGGGTGGTGTCGGCAATGCTGCGCGCCAGGGCCAGGCGCAGCCCTGCGCCATTCTCCGCAGGCAGCTCGATCCACCGCGGGTACGCACCCGTTCCAGCCTGCGCCAAGCGGCTGCGTTGCTGCGCGTCCAGAGGGGCTCCGCTGCTGAACACCGCCCTGTCCGTACCCACATCGACGACCGCAATGCTCCGGTAGCCGTAGACGCGCCGGATGCCCTCGAGATGCTGCTGGATGAAGGGGGTGTACTCGGCGCGTTGCGCATCGCCCTGCCACCAGTGGTCGAGCGCCTTGACCAGCAGGGGATTGGAGCCGATGGCCTCGGCATCGCCAGAGCGCTCCGTGAGCCAGGTGTCCAGCGAATGGGCCGACAGTTCGGAGGTGACCCGCAGGGTCTCGGATGCAATCTGTTCGGCAGCCCGCTGACCCTGCAAATGCAGGGCAATCCCCAGCGCAATGACGCCAGCCACAAAGGCCGCAAAGGCCAATGGCACCGCCCAGCCAGGCAGCCAGGCGCCAGGTTGCGCACCATCGCGCGCGGGACTGCTCTCTGTGGCCATGGCCGAAAACCCTCGTGACCGGGAAAAGCGGCGTGGCCAGGACGTCGCCAGCCTTCCCCCCATTTCTTCAATGAACCCGTGCGACCCCCATCAGCCGCCCGAGCCCTGTGATCGGCCCATTTAGTCCGATTCACCCAGAGGTGTCAAGCGCCGCAAATTCAGTCCTGAACGATGGCCAGCATCCATTCCGGCAGGGCCACCGCCTTCTTCTGCGGAAAATCGACCCAGATCGTGGTGGCACCGCCAGCGGCATAAACCACGCCCGGCCGGTCCACCCGCTCCATGGTGCCCCAGGTCTCGAAGGTGGTGCGGCCCGGGTCGCTCACATAGAGCTTGAGCAGCACGTCGGCCGGGTACTCGAGCTGTTGGTAGAAGTTGCAAAAGGCGTTGACGATGACCGGCCCCTGGCCTGTGGGGTCGGGGTTGCAGCCCACCGACACCAGCCAGTCGATGCGCGCCGTCTCTAGATACCGAAAATACACGGTGTTGTTCACATGGCCCATGGCGTCCATGTCGCCCCAGCGCACGGGAAACCGCATCTCGTGCACCAGCTTCTTCTTTTCGGGGATTTCAATCTTCATCGGTGTGCCTTGATGGAAGCGAGGATGCCCAGAGTGAACAGCCCCACGGCCGCCCACTGCGCGGGCGAGGGCCAGCGCCCCTCCCACGCGAACGAATATACGAGAGCGAACAAAGTCTCGCTCACGATGAGCTGCCCGCACAGGCTGGCAGACAGGCGCTGGCTGGCGATGTTCCACAAAATGGTGGCCAGCCAGCTCGAACCAAAACCGAGCGCCAGGCACACGGCCACCAAGACGCCGCACGCCGGTTGCGCCGCCAGGGCGGGCAGGCTGGAGCCGCCCACCAGCCACAGCAGCAGGCCGCCCAGCCCCGTGGCCACGCCCAGCCAGTTGGCCCAGTCGGTGGCGCGCACCTCGGGGTGGCGCTTGAGCCATGCGGAATTGAGGATGGCGAAGGCCGTCCAGAACACCAGCGCCACCAGCGCGATGGCGATGCCGCGCCAGTAGCTGCCGGCGCCGGATGCCGCTGCATCGCCGTGCGGAACCTCGGCCATCAGCGCGAGGCCGGCCACGGTGAGCACCAGCCCGGGCACCAGTGCGGCCCAGCGCAGGCCCTGGGGCTTGCCCAGCAGCATGACCCAGACCGGAATGGTGCCGATGATCAGCGCCGGCATCTCGGCCCCCGCATCGCGGATCGCCCAGACCAGCAGCAGGTAGTAGCCCGTGAATCCCAGCACGGACAGCCACAGCGCCGCCCAGGCCTGGGCGGGGGTGGGCCGGCGCGGCTTGCCCTTGAGGCCCCACAGCAGCATGCCCACGGCCACTGCGCCGTAGGCCACGAAGCGGCCCGCCGTCAGATCCACCGAGGCAAACGTGCCCGCCATGTAGGGCGCCACGAACACCAGCCCCCAGAGCGCGCCTGCAGCGAGCCCGGCCAGGATTCCGGTCAGCATCGGGTCAAGCGGCGCGGGCTACACCGCAAAGCCATCGTCTGCCGCAATCACGGCCCCGTTGATGAAGTGGCTCTGGTCGCTGGCCAGCATGATGATCAGCGCATCGAGGTCCTCGGGGCTGCCCACGCGCTTGCGCGGCAGCATGTCGATGAGCTTGCGGCCCTGTTCGGTCTGCCAGTGGCGGTGGTTGATTTCGGTGTCGATGTAGCCCGGGCAGATGGCATTGGTGTTGATGCCGAATCGGCCCCATTCCATGGCCATGGCCTTGGTCATCTGCACCACGGCGGCCTTGCTCATGCAGTAGGCGCCGATCTGCGGCAGCACCTTCAAGCCCGCCATGGAGGCGATGTTGATGATGCGCCCGCCGGTGAAGCTGCCCGGAGCCGCCCCGCGCGAGCGCGCCAGCATGCGCTTGCCCACCTCCTGTGCGACGAAGAAGGCGCCCTTGACGTTGGTGTCGAAGATGAAGTCGTAGTCCTGGGGCGTCACATCCTGTAGGCGCTGGGTGGTGCTCACGCCCGAGTTGTTCACCAGGATGTCGATGGAGCCCATCTCGGTCTCGGCATGGGCCACCGCCGCCTTGATCGACATGTGGTCGGTCACGTCCAGTTCGATCACGTGGGCGTCACCGCCCTCCCCCTCGATGCGGGCACGCAGCTCCTTGAGCTTTTCAACGCGGCGGCTGGCCAGCACCACCCCGGCTCCTGCGCGCGCGAGGGTCCGCGCGAACTGGGCGCCCAGCCCGCTGGACGCTCCGGTGATGAACGCCACGCGGCCGGATAGATCGATGCTGTATGCCATTTAGAGAGCCTCCACTGCAGAAAAAAGAACGGTCGTTCGATTGTCCGAAATCCATGAATACAATCAGTCTCCAGGCAGACAGGAACCAGGGTCCTGTCCGAAGACAATCCACACGATATCAAACGCCCGACGAGAAACCCATGACGAACGAAGAAATCCTCGCCCAGTATGGTCCCCGTGAAGCAATGGAATACGACGTGGTCGTAGTGGGCGGCGGCCCCGGCGGCATGGCCACCGCCATCCGGCTCAAGCAGATGGCAGCCATCCATGGCAAGGACATCTCCGTCGTGGTGCTCGAAAAAGGCTCCGAGCCCGGCGCGCACATCCTGTCGGGCGCCATCATGGATCCCAAGGCCCTGACCGAGCTGATCCCCGACTGGAAGGCCAAGGGCGCGCCCCTGAATCAGCCCGTGACCGACGACGCGATGGTCTTCCTGGGCGAGAAATCGTCCTTTCGCGTGCCCAACGTGTTTTTGCCCCACAATTTCCAGAACCACGGCAACTACGTGGTGCGCCTGGGCAACGTGGTCAAGTGGATGGGCGAGCAGGCCGAAGCCCTGGGCGTGGAGATCTTCCCGGGCTTTCCGGCCGCCGAAGTGCTCTACAACGACAACGGCTCCGTCAAGGGCGTGGCCACCGGCAACATGGGCATCGGCAAGGAAGGCGAGCCCACGGCCGACTTCCAGCTGGGCATGGAATTGCACGCCAAGTACACCATCTTCGCCGAGGGCTCGCGCGGCCACCTGGGCAAGCAGCTGATCTCGCGCTTCAAGCTCGATGCGCATTCCGACCCGCAAAGCTACGCCATCGGCATCAAGGAACTGTGGGAGATCGACCCGCAGCGCCACCAGCCCGGCTTCGTGATGCACACCGCCGGCTGGCCCATGGAGAACGACACCTACGGTGGCGCCTTCCTGTACCACCTGGACGACAACAAGGTCACGCTGGGCTTCATCACCGGCCTGGGCTACTCCAACCCCTACCTCAGCCCGTTCGAGGAATTCCAGCGCTGGAAGACGCATGCCAACATCCGCTGGTACCTGGAGGGCGACGAGTCCAAGGGCATCAAGCCGGCCAAGCGCATCAGCTACGGCGCGCGCGCCATCACGGCCGGCGGCCTGCTGAGCCTGCCCAAGACCATCTTCCCCGGCGGCGCACTGATCGGCTGCGACGCGGGCTACCTCAACGTGGGCCGCATCAAGGGCAGCCATGCCGCCATCAAGTCCGGCATGCTGGCCGCCGAGGCTGCCTACGATGCCGTGGTGGCCGGGCGCCAGCACGATGAACTGAGCGCCTACCCCGAGGCCTTCGAGAAGAGCTGGCTGCACACCGAGCTCAACAAGGACCGCAACTTCAAGAACTGGTTCAAGAAGGGCCTGGTCACCGCAACGATCATGAACGGCCTGGAGCAGTTCGTGCTCAAGGGCAATATCCCCTGGACGCTGCACCGCGACAAGCCCGACCATGTGCACCTCAAACCCGCGTCCGAGTGCAAGCCCATCATCTACCCCAAGCCCGATGGCAAGCTGACGTTTGACCGGCTCTCCAGCGTGTTCATCAGCAACACCAACCACGCCGAGAACCAGCCGGCCCACCTGACGCTCAAGGACGCCAGCGTGCCCGTGAACATCAACTTGGCCAAGTACGCCGGCCCCGAGGCGCGCTACTGCCCGGCCGCGGTGTACGAGTTCATCAAGACCGACGCTGGCGAGGACAAGCTGCAGATCAACGCGCAGAACTGCGTGCACTGCAAGACCTGCGACATCAAGGACCCCACGCAGAACATCGTCTGGGTGACGCCAGAAGGCGGC
The DNA here is from genome assembly GCF_964253575.1 of Acidovorax sp. LjRoot118. Taxonomy (NCBI): domain Bacteria; kingdom Pseudomonadati; phylum Pseudomonadota; class Betaproteobacteria; order Burkholderiales; family Comamonadaceae; genus Acidovorax; species Acidovorax sp. LjRoot118. The sequence goes on along the minus strand of NZ_CAXURB020000001.1, from coordinate 1,514,514 downwards.
GGCGGCCCGAACTACTCGGGCATGTAAGAGCGGCCAACAAAACTCTTCTGGCGTCGTTGCCGCGTCTTGTCGTACTACTCGTACTGCCTGCGACGCAGCGCCTAGCCAGAACCGCTTCGCTGAGTTTTGTTATCCGCTCCAAGCACGGGGGGCCTGCATTGCAGGCCTTTTTCATGGCGCAGCGGATCGTAGTCACGCCATCGCGGCGCCTGCCGTCAACTGGAACTGCCCCATCGCACCCGCCAGGCGGTTGGCCTGGTCCTTGAGGCTCTGGGCCGCAGCGGCGCCTTCTTCCACCAGCGCGGCGTTCTGCTGGGTCATGTGGTCGAGCTGGTCCACGGCCTGGCTCACCTGGCCGATCTGGCTGCTCTGCTCGCTGCTGGCGGCGTTGATCTCGGACATCAGCGTGGTGACCTGCTGCACGCTGGTGACGATGTCCTGCATGGTCGAGCCGGCGGTGACCACCAGGCGCGCACCGTCACTCACCTTGTCGACACTGGTGGCGATCAGGGCCTTGATCTCCTTGGCGGCGTTGGCGCTGCGGCCCGCCAGGTTGCGCACCTCGCTGGCCACCACGGCAAAGCCCCGGCCCTGCTCGCCCGCACGGGCGGCCTCCACCGCGGCATTGAGCGCCAGGATATTGGTCTGGAAGGCAATGCCGTCGATGATGCCCACGATGTCGGCGATCTTCTTGCTGCTGGCGTTGATCTCGTCCATGGTCTTGACCACCTGGCCGACCACTTCGCCGCCCTTCTTCGCCACCTGGGCGGCGCTGTGGGCCAGGGTGTTGGCCTGGCGGGTGCTGTCGGCATTGGCGGCCACGGTCTGCGCCAGTTGGGCAATGCTGGCGGCCGTCTGCTGCAGGCTGCTGGCCGTGTGCTCGGTGCGTGCGCTCAGGTCGGTGTTGCCGGCCGCGACCTCGGAGCTGGCGACGTGGATGGATTCACCCGAATCGCGCACCTCGGTCACCACGTAGTGCAGCGATTCCACCATGCTGTTGAGCGCGGTGAGCAGCTCGCCGATCTCGTCGGTGCGGTCCGTGACCATGCGCACCGTGAGGTCGCCCTGCGCCACCAGGGCCGCCGCGTCCGACGCCTGGCGCAGCGGCAGCACGATGGAGCGGCGCAGCAGCCAGCCGAACAGCGCCGACAGGCCCACCACGAAGGCCACGGCCAGCGCGCTGACCCACTGGGCACGCGAGGCATCGGCAATCATCGCATCGGCGGCCGCCACCGAGGACTTTTCGGATTCGGCCAGCAACTGGTCGATGGTTTTCAGGTACTGGGCCAGCGCTGCGGCATGCTCCTGCAGCTCCTTCTGGCTGATGACCTTGGATTCGAGTGCGTTCTGCACCAGGGTGTCGCGCAGGGCTGCGTACTGCTGGCGCTGCGTCTGGGTCTGCTTCCACGCGGGCACGGTGCTTGCAGCCGCAGCCGATGCCGCCAGCGCTTCGTCGATGCGCTTGCGCATGCCCTCCTCGGCGGCCAGTTGGGTGCGCATCTCGGCCACCAGGGGGAACACGTCGGTCGAGCTGGTGGCGCGCAGCGCGATCTGGCCGATGTGCACCGACTGGGTCTTCCACTCGCGCACCGAGCGCTCGATGGGCAACTGCTCCGCCGTGAGCAGCGTGGCCTGGCGCGTCGTGTCCTGGCCGGTGAGCCAGGTGGTGGAGCCCAGCAGCGCCACTGCCACGCCCAGCAGGCCAAAGGCCGCTGCCAGTTTCTGGCCCACGGTCAGGGTGCGCTTGCCGCGCGGGGACGGCGACGAAGACGGTTGGGATGCCGCCAGGGGTGCAGCAGCAGGAAAGGCCGTGACGGCGGGGCTGCGGATGGCACCGGCCGTGGCGGGAAGGTAGTTCATGGCTTTCTCCGTGGTGTTGCGTGTCTTTCGACCCATCGGGCGCGATGGGTAGGTATGCCCTTGCAATGCAATCCCTGTGCCAAAACGCGGGGACTGCACCGCAAACGTCAGGTGAGGCTCAGCCTGCAGCCACGCATTCGCCAAAGCCCCCGCCGCCGGGCGTGGAAATCTCGAACACGTCGCCCGGCTCCATGAGCGCCGCGCCGATGTGCGCAAGGTCTTCCACCTGGCCGTTGGCACGCAGCACACGGTTGAGCCCGGTGCGCCCGGCCTGCCCGCCGGCCATGCCGAAGGCGGGCTTGACGCGGCCGTTGGACAGAATGCTCGCCGTCATCTGCTCCAGAAAGCGTACGCGGCGCACGCCCCCATTGCCCCCGGCCCAGCGGCCGCTGCCGCCCGAGCCCTCGCGGATCTCGTAGCTGTCGAGCACCACGGGGAATCGGAACTCCAGGATCTCGGGGTCCGTCAGGCGCGAGTTGGTCATGTGCGTCTGCACCACGCTCGTGCCGTCGAAGCCGCGCACCACCCGACCCTCCCCATCGAGCACCGCACCCGCACCACTGCCGCCCGCGATGGTCTCGTAGTACTGGTACTGCGCGTTGCCGAAGGTGAAGTTGTTCATCGTCGGCTGGCTGCCTGCCATGACACCGAGCGCACCGAACAGCGCATTGGTGATGCAGGTGGAGGTCTCCACATTGCCCGCTACCACCGAGGCCGGCGGGTTGGGGTTGAGCATGGAGCCCTGGGGGATGATGACCTGCAGGGGCTTCAAGCACCCGGCATTGAGCGGGATGTCGTCGTCCACCAGGGTGCGGAACACGTAGAGCACCGCCGCCATGCACACCGCGCGCGGGGCGTTGAAGTTGTTCACCTGCTGGGCGCTTGTGCCGGCAAAATCGATCACCGCACTGCGCTCGGCCACGTTGACCTTGACCGAAACGCTGATCTGCGCGCCATTGTCCAGCGGCAGGGTGAACTGGCCGTCCTTGAGGTGCGTGATGACGCGGCGCACCGATTCCTCGGCGTTGTCCTGCACGTGGCGCATATAGGCCTGCACGACATCGAGGCCGAACTGCTCCACCATCTTCGAGAGCTCCTGCACGCCCTTCTCGTTGGCGGCGATCTGCGCGCGCAGGTCGGCCAGGTTCTGGTGCGGGTTGCGGCTCGGGTACGGCGTGGTGCCGCCACCGGTGGCCAGCAGGTGGCGCACGGACTCCTCCTGCAACACACCGCGGTCCACCAGCTTGACGTTGTTGATCTGCACACCCTCTTCCTCGATGCGCGTGGAGAACGGGGGCATCGACCCTGGCGTGGTGCCGCCGATGTCGGCATGGTGGCCGCGCGAACCCACGTAGAAGGTGGGCTCCTTGCCGCCCGCCACGTACACCGGTGTGATCACGGTGACGTCCGGCAGGTGGGTGCCACCGTGGTAGGGGTCGTTGAGCATGTACACGTCGCCCGGCTGCATGCTGCCGGTGTTTTCGCGGATCACGGTCTTGATGCTCTCGCCCATGGACCCGAGGTGCACCGGCATGTGCGGGGCATTGGCGATCAGGTTGCCGGTGGCATCGAACAGCGCGCAGCTGAAATCCAGGCGCTCCTTGATGTTGACCGAGTAGGCCGTGTTCTGCAGCTGCAGGCCCATCTGCTCGGCGATGTTCATGAACAGGTTGTTGAAAACCTCCAGCAGCACCGGGTCCACCGTGGTGCCGGCCGCGTACTGCACGCTGCGCGCCGTGACACGGTCGAGCACCAGGTGGTCCACGTCGGTCAGGCGGGCCAGCCAGCCGGGTTCGACCACGGTGGTGGTGTTCTTCTCGGCGATGATGGCAGGGCCGGGGATCACGTCGCCGGGTTGCAGGTCTTCGCGCACCACCAGGGCGGCATCGTGCCACTGGCTGCCCGAGTACATGCGCACGGTGTCGCGCCGCGGATGCACGCGCTCGGCATGCAGCGGCAGACGCGGCTCGTCCGGTGCGTCACCGGCGATCACGGCCTCGACCGATACCGCCTCGACCACCAGCGATTTGCCCACCATCAGGAAGGCGAAGCGCTGGCGATAGGCGGCCTCGAAGGCCGTCTGCACGGCCGCCATGTCGCCGAACGGCACCACGAGGGCCGAGTCCGTGCCCTCGTAGCGAACGTGCACGTTGTAGCGCACCTGCACCGGGTGCTGGCTGACCTGCTGGCGTTCCAGCTCGGCCTGGGCGGCTGCGCCCAGCGCATCCAGGCGCTCGGCGATCAGGGGCAGCGAGGCCTCGGCCAGCGGCAGCTCCACCGCCTGCTCTCGGATCACGGTCTGGTCGGCCAGGCCCATGCCGTAGGCGCTGAGCACACCGGCCAGCGGGTGCACGAACACGCGCGTCATGCCCAGGGCATCGGCCACCAGGCAGGCATGCTGGCCGCCTGCGCCGCCAAAGCACTGCAGGGTGTAGCGCGTCACGTCGTAGCCGCGCGCCACCGAGATCTTCTTGATCGCATTGGCCATCTGCTGCACGGCGATCTGGATGAAGCCCTCGGCCACCTCCTCGGGCTGGCGATTCGTCTGCAACGCCAGTTCCCCAAAGCGCGCACGCACGGCCTGCGCGTCCAGCGTCTCGTTGGCCGCAGGGCCGAACACGCTGGGGAAGTAGCCCGGCTGCACCTTGCCGACCATCACGTTGGCATCGGTCACGGCCAGCGGGCCGCCGCGGCGGTAGCTCACCGGGCCCGGGTTGGCGCCAGCGCTCTCCGGCCCCACGCGAAAGCGCGCACCGTCATAGCTCAGCACCGAGCCGCCGCCAGCGGCCACGGTGTGGATGCTCATCATCGGGGCGCGCATGCGCACGCCGGCCACGTGGGTCTCGAACTCGCGCTCGAATGCACCGGCGTAGTGGCTCACGTCGGTGGACGTGCCACCCATGTCGAAGCCGATCACGCGCTCCTGCCCGGCCAGGCCGGCCGTGCGCGCCATGCCCACAATGCCGCCGGCTGGCCCGGACAGGATGGCGTCCTTGCCCTGGAAGGTGTTGGCATCGGTGAGGCCGCCCGAGGACTGCATGAAGAACAGCTTGACCCCGGGCATCTCGCTGGCCACCTGCTCCACATAGCGGCGCAGGATGGGCGAGAGGTAGGCGTCCACCACCGTGGTGTCGCCCCGGCTCACGAACTTCATCATGGGGCTGGTCTCGTGCGAGGTGCTGATCTGCGTGAAGCCCACCTCCTTCGCGATGCGCTGGGCCGCCTGCTCGTGCTCCGTGTAGCGGTAACCGTGCATGAAGACGATGGCCACGCTGCGCAGGCCGCGCCCCCAAGCCGCCAGCAAGTCGCCGCGCAGGGTGGCTTCGTCCAGCGGCTGCATCACGTTGCCGTGCGCACCGGTACGCTCGCGGGCTTCGATCACCTCGGTGTACAGCAGCTCGGGCAGCACGATGTGGCGGTCGAACAAGCGTGGACGGTTTTGGTAGGCGATGCGCAGCGCATCGCGAAAGCCGCGCGTGGTGACCAGCAGCGTGGGCTCGCCCTTGCGTTCGAGCAGCGCATTGGTGGCCACTGTGGTGCCCATCTTCACGCATTCCACCAGGGCCGGCGTCACCGCTTCACCGGGTGCCAGGCCCAGCAGGTGGCGGATGCCGGCCACGGCCGCATCCTTGTACTGCTCGGGGTTCTCGGAAAGGAGCTTGTGCGTGACCAGCGTGCCGTCGGGGCGCTTGCCGACGATGTCGGTGAAGGTGCCGCCCCGGTCGATCCAGAACTGCCAGCGGGGAATCTGTACTTGGGGTGTCATTGAGGTCATGGTGGTTTCGATGGGATAGAAATGGGGTGAAATCCGCGTCAGGCCAACGCTGCGCTGGCAGGGGCCAGGCGCTGCATCACCTGGCGCAGGGCCGGAATGGGGGGTACGGTTGCCAAGGCCTGGTCCAGGGGGCACCAGGGCCCGCCGAGCGCCGTGGCCCAGGCCATCACGGGCAGGATGTCGGCAGGCGGCAGGGTCTGCATCGCCTCGATCACGATGCGCAGCTCCTGCGCCAGCCGGTTGCCGGGCGCAAAGCGCCAGTGGTACTGGCCGCAGCCCACGCGCACGGCGCGGCTGTCCTTCTCGGTCATGAGCACGAGCCAGTCGCAATGGAAGTCGGCACAGTCCGGCGGGGGTGGATCGGCCAGGCAGAACGTGTAGACGTTTTCGTAGCTGCGTGCGAAGTTGCGCACCAGGGTCTCGGCAATCGCCTCGCGCCCCTGGGCCGAGGGCGGGAAGACCATGCCGCCTTGGCGCATCTCCATCTGCAGCAGCGCGCCGCCGGCAAAGGCCTGGGCGATCAGGTGCGGGCGGTTACCGTCCTTGGCGCGCAGGTACATCTCGATGGTGTCGGTGGGGGTATGCATGGTGCTTCTCCTGGAATGGGGTTGGGAAAGCTCAGCGCTGTGTGTAGTAAGGGATGAAGATCTGGTTGGCCTCGCCCCCCACGGAGCGCACCCACTCGCGCGAGAAGCGCTCACCCAGGCGCTTGAGCTCGGTGTCCAGCTCGGCGGAGGCGCGGTCCACCTTGATGCCCTTGCGCTGCAGCTCGCCCACCGACTCGTCGGCCACGGCCTGGCTCATGGCCCAGCCGCGCACTTCGGCCTCGCCAGCAGCATTCGTCACTGCCTGGCGCACCGCCGGCGGCAGCGCCTCGAAAGCCTGCAGGTTCACGAACACGATGTTCTTCGGGAACCAGGCGTTGATGCCGTAGTAGTACCGGATCTGGCCCCAGACCTGGTTCTCGACCCCCGTGAGGGCCGAGGTGATCATGGAGTCGAGCTGGCCCGCAGACAGGGCCTTGTTGACCTCGACCATGGGCACGTCCACCGTGGCGGCGCCCAGCATCTCGGCAATGCGCACGGTGGCCGGGTTGTAGGTGCGCATGCGCGTGCCCTTGAAATCGGCCGACGAGCGCACGGGTGCAATCGAGAACAGCCCCTGCGGCGGCCAGGGCACGGCATACAGGGCCTTGAGCCCCTTGCGTGCGAAGTGCCCTTCGATCAGCGGGCGCTGCAGGTCCCACATTCGCCGTGCGTCCGCGTAGCTGCGCACCACGAAGGGGATCGCGTCGGCACCGGCGATCGGCATGCCCTTCACCAGGCTGGTCATGATGGTCTCGCCCGCCTGGGCCTTGCCCTCCTGCACCGCCTGGGGAATGTCGCCGAGCTTGAACAGGGCGTTGTTGGCGTGCACCTCGATGCGCAGGGCGCCCGAGGAGGCACGCTCCACGTCCTGCGCAAACTGCACCACGTTGCGCGTGTGGAACGACTCGGCGCGGTAGCCGGTGGCCAGTTTCCACTGCGTCTGGGCGTGCACCATCGGGGCCACGGTAAACGCAGCCAGCAAGAAAGCTCTGATCATGATCTGCTCCAGCAAGGGAAATGGACGACAGGCGTTGCAGGCTCGTGCGCTTCAACCCTGCATTCGGTTGGGCAGCCAAAGGACGATGTCAGGCACGAAATACGTGGCAATAACCGCCGCGATCATCAGCATGAACAGCGGCAAGGCCGTGCGGGCGATCCACATGATTTCCCGCCGCGTGAGCCCCTGTATGACGAACAGGTTGAAGCCCACTGGCGGCGTGATCTGCGCCATCTCCACCACCAGCACGATGAAGATGCCGAACCAGATCAGATCGAAGCCCGCAGCCTCCACCGTGGGCAGCAGCACGGCGATGGTCAGCACCACCATCGAGATGCCATCCAGGAAGCAGCCCAGTGCGATGAAGAACACGATGAGCAGCAGCATCAGCGAGAACGGAGCCAGGTGCAGCGACCCGATGAACTCCGCCAGGTGCCGAGGCAGGCCGATGAAGCCCATCGCCAGCGTGAGGAACGCGGCGCCGGCGAGGATCAGGCCGATCATGCAGTACACGCGGCAGGCGGCCACCAGACCTTCCTTGAACAGCGTCCAGTTCAGCGAACCCTCGATCCGGGCCAGGAGCAGTGCTCCGCCCACTCCCAATGCCGCAGCCTCAGTGGCGGTGGCGATGCCGCTGTAGATTGCACCCAGCACCAGGGCGATCAGGGAGACCACCGGAATCAGGTGGCGCGAGGCGTACACCATCTGCGGGAAACTCATCTTCACGTCGGGCGCGGGAACCTTGTCCTTGTTGAGCAGGCCCCAGACGATGATGTAGCCCATGAACAGCGCAGCCAGCATCAGCCCCGGAATCACGCCAGCCAGGAACAGCTTGGAGATGGACACGTTGGCAGCGACTCCATACACGATCATGATGATCGAAGGAGGAATCAGCAGCCCCAGCGTACCCGCACCGGCCAGGGTGCCCACCGAGATGTCGTCGGGGTAGCCCCGCTTCTTGAGCTCGGGCAGCGTCATCTTGCCGATGGTGGCGCAAGTGGCTGCGGACGACCCGGAGATGGCGGCGAAGATGGTGCAGCCCACCACGTTCACGTGCAACAGGCGGCCCGGCAGTCGCTCCAGCCAGGGAGCCAGGCCCTTGAACATGTCGCTGGACAGCTTGCTGCGAAACAGGATCTCGCCCATCCACAGAAAGAGCGGCAACGCGGTCAGCGTCCAGCTGGAGGTCGAGCCCCAGATGGTCAGCATCATGCTGTCGCCCACGGGGCGGCTCGTGAAGAACTCCATGCCCAGCAGCGCCACCGCCAGCAGTGACAGCCCGATCCACAGACCTGATCCAAGCACTGCGAACAGCACCACGATCAGTCCGAATGCAATGATGACATCCATGATTTTTCTACTTTGATGGTTATTCGGACCGAGCGGTCTCGCTCACTGCGATGAGGTTCTCGCCGCGGGCCCGAAGGATGAGGGCATGGGCAAATGCGACGGCAAAGCCGATGCTGCCCACGGCCATGCTGATCTGGGGAATCCACAGCGGCGAGGCGTCAGCTGCGGGGGAAATATCGTGCGTAGCGTAGGAAATCCAGACAGAACGGGCTGCATACCAGGCCACATAGACCGTCAGCACGAGCGCGGCAATCAGGCAGAACCATTCAAAGGCCGAACGCCAGCGCGCTGGCAGGCGGTCGAGCAGCAAGGTGACACGGATGTGGTCGCCGTTTTGCAAGGTGCCGGGCAGTGCGAAGAACAAGGCTGCGGCAATCGCGTAGCCCGCATAGGCGTCCAGGCCCTGGATCTCGATGAACGACACCTGGCGTGACAGAACGCCCAGCATCACGATAAGGAACGCAGCCACCATCGATACGCAGGAAAGGCCGGTAAGCAAGCGGTAGAAATTTCGGACGAACTGGTCCATGGCGATCTCCCGGAGGTCGCTGACAAAAAAGAAGGGGATGGCAGGGTGGTGGCCGGGCCGCAGGGGTCGGCACCCTGGTAACCGCCCGCGAGTGGCCTCGCGGGCAGTTGCGCGAGCGCGCCTTACTTGCGGTAGGCGTCGATGATGGCCTTGCCTTCAGGCCCGGCGGACTTGATCCATTCTTCCGTCATCGTGTTCCCGATCGAGGCGAACTCCTTCTTGAGGGCATCCGATGGCTCGGCAATCGTCATGCCCTTGGCGCCCAGTTCCTTGAGGAACTCCTTGTCTAGGCGCTCGCTGGCTTCCCAGCCGCGCTTTTCTGCCGCAGCAGCGGCCTTGAGCACGGCGTCCTGGGTGGCCTTGTCCAGGCTGTCAAAGGCCTTCTGGTTGACCACCGTGGCATTGCGCGGCTGCCATGCGGCCACGGGGTAGAAGTACTTGACCTGCTCATACAGCTTGCTCTCGACACCGCTGGCCGTGGAGGTGAGGAAGTTGTTCACCGTGTTGGTGGCCAGCGCCTGGCCGAGTTCCGTGAGCTGGATGGTGACCGGCTGGGCCTTGAGCAATTGCGCGATGCGCGTCGTTGCCGGGCTGAAGGAACGCATCTTCGTACCGGCCAGATCGGCAGGGCTCTGCACCGGCTTGGTGGAGTACAGCGACTGCCCAGGCCATGGCACGCTGAACAGCAGCTTCATGCCCTGCGAAGCCAGCAGCTTTTCCTGCGCGGGCTTGGCCACCTGGTACAGCTTCAGGGACTCGGCGTACGACTTGGTGAGGAAGGGGATCGAGTCGACCCCGTACAAGGGGTTTTCGTTGGCCGCACCCGAAAGGATGAACTCCGCTGAAGGCACCTGCCCGGTTTGCACGGCGCGCTTGAGTTCGTTGGCCTTGTAGAGCGATCCGCCGGGGTGCAGCGTGATCTTCAGCTTGCCAGCGGTCAGCTCATCCACCTCCTTGGCAAACTGCTGGACGTTGACCGTCTGGAAGGTGTTGGCGCTGTAGCCGGTTGGCAGGTCCCATTTGACTTGCGCATGGGCACCTGCAGCACAGACGGTGATGGCGGCGAGGGCGATGGCGATGCGTTTCATGGTGGAGGCTCCTTGAGGTTAAAAGCTGGCGAGTTGGTGGTTCAAGAGGTCGGAAATCAGCATGCAGCCCGGGGCATGCGTGATGCAGAACGCCGGCTGGGCGTGCAGGATGGCGGACTGGGGCGTGACACCGCAGGCCCAGAAGACGGGGATCTCGCCGGGCATCAGCGCCACGGCGTCGCCGTAGTCGGGCTTGTCCAGGTCGGCAATGCCGATCAGGGAGGGATCGCCGATGTGCACCGGTGCACCGTGCACATTGGGGAAACGCGAGGTCACCTGCACGGCACGTATCACGTCGGCCGCCGGCATGGGGCGCATGGTCACCACCATCGGGCCGCCGAAGGGGCCTGCGGTCTCGGTCTGCACATTGGTGCGAAACATGGCAACGTTCTTGCCTTCATCGATGTGGCGCAGGCGGATGCCAGCCTCGATCAGTGCGGATTCAAACGAGAACGAGCAGCCCAGGATGAAGGTCACGAGGTCGGGGCGCCAGAACGCAGCAATGTCCGTCACCTCTTCGGCCATCTCGCCATGGCGCCATACGCGGTACAGCGGCACGTCGCTGCGGATGTCGATGCCCTCGCCCAGCGAGGGCAGCGCGAACTGGCCGGGCTCGCTGACCGCCAGCACCGGGCAGGGCTTGGGGTTGCGCTGGCAAAAGCGCAGGAAGTCGCCCGCCTGCACCTCGGGCAGGATGACCAGGTTGCCCTGCACATGGCCATCGGCAAGGCCACTGGTGTGCGAGGTCCACAGGCCCTGGCGAATCACGCTGCGTACATGCGCGGCGTTACTGCTGCCTGCTGAACCAAAGACCTCGGGAGTGTTGTTGTGTGTGGAGTCCACCGTGGCTTCCTTGCGTTGCGAAATGTCAGATGCATGACGATGGATGGATTGTGTTGGCGGTCCACTGCCACTGGCAAATTCAAAAAATTTCTCTCAGGTCATCGATTTTTTCGATGCACTACGCTGGAGCACACTTCACCCAACTTGGTGCTAAGTGGAAACCCTAGGAATCCGAAAGACGTGCCTTTGGGGCCTTGCGGACATGCATGGATGCGGCGCAAAACAAGGCTCCACGACGGCGGTGGAAGGGAGCAGCCGGGGGCAGACGGGCGCGCTCTCCTGCCTGAATGGCACAGGCACGGGGCTTCCATGCGGCCGCCAGACTGCACCAACAACAGGCATGGCCGGGCGAAGGGTGCTGTCCAGGGCATGTGTTCTGCCCGAAAAGCGGAAGGCAGCCCGCTGCGCGGCCGCGCAGCTGCATGCGCCGAGGCAGCACCCGATGCACCTTGTCAGCCAGATTTCAGCTTTTGGCGCGGCCCTTGGTACGCTCGGCCTGCAGTTCGACAAAGGCCAGGGCGGAACGCACCACGCCTTCCACAGCCGGGGAAGACGGGTCTTCGCGGTAGCTCAGGTGGATGGGCAGCGGCCGCAGCTCGGCCTCGCAGGCCAGCGGGCGCAGGTCGGGAAAGGCCAGCAGCCGCTGCACGGCTTGGCGCGGCAGCGTGGCCACGCCAAAGCCGCCCTGCACCAGTTGCACCATGGCCGAGATGGAGGAGATGGTGTGCACGCAGCGTGGCTCCACCTGCGCCTGGCGCAGCACATCGAGCAGGGTCACGTGCGGCTGCGAGCCGCGCTGAAAGGTCAGGATGTCCGTCTCGGCGAAATCCGCGAGCGCATAGCGCCGCTTGCGGTGCAGGGTGCTGTTGCCCACGAAGACCATCTCCATCGGCGTGAGCGCCTGGGTGCGTATGCCCTCGGCCGACGCGGGCAGCGCGGCGAACACGGTGTCCAGCGCGCCGCGGCGGATCTGGTCGAGCAGCACGGGGGTCGTCTCCACCGTGAGTTCAAGCTCCAGCAGCGGGTTGTCCTTGCGCAGTTGCTCGATCCACGGGATCAGCCAGGAGTGCAGCACCGATTCGATGGCACCCAGGCGGATCGAGACCTCCATGGGCCCGCCCGACCCCATCTCGGCCTTGAGCTGGCGCTGCAGTTCCAGCATGCGCTTGGCGTAGGTCAGAAAGCGCGTGCCCGCCACCGTGAGCTTGAAGCGCTTGTCGCTGCGGTCGAGCAGCAGCACGCCGAGCTCCTCCTCCAACGCGGCCACGCGGCTGGACATGGCCGACTGGGTGAGGAACAGCTTTTCGGCCGCGCGCGTCACGCTGCGCAGGGAGGCTACCCAGTAGAAGGCTTCGACGAAACGCAGGTTCATGGTTTTTCCGTGGGGCGGCGCCGCCAGGATTGTGCGCCTGCCAGCGGGCTGCGGAGCACCAGACGTGCCAGCGGCGCAGCGGCCGGCCCTATTCCGCGAACAACGGCAGGTCTGCCTTCTTGAGCGTGCGCAGCACAAAGCTCGAACGGCTGTGGCGTATGCCCTTGATCTTGTAGAGCTTCTCGCGCAGCAGGCGCTCGTAGTCGCGCGTGTCCTTGACCACCACGCGCAGCAGGTAGTCGTAGTCGCCCGAGACCAGGTGCGCCTCGATCACCTCGGGGATGCTGGCCAGCGTCTCGCCGAATTTTTCGAGCGTGTTGTCCGAGTGGCTGTCGAGCGTGACCTGCACCAGAACCGTGTCGGACAGGCCCAGAGCCTGCGGATTGAGCCGCACGGTGTAGCCCTGGATGACCCCGGCCTCCTCCATCTTCTTGATGCGGCCCCAGCACGGCGAGGGGCTCAGGCCCACCGCCTGGCCGATTTCCTGCAGGCTGGCGCGCGCGTCACCCTGCAGCACAGCGAGAATTTTTCTGTCGAGACGGTCCATGGCTGCAATTATTCATGAATTTCTATATTTGCAGCAAATTTTTCTGCAAAATCTCCAATTTAAAAGAAAATTAGAAGGAACTGCTGCCCTCTGCAGGGCATACTTTGGACATCAAGGCGCTCTTACCGGAGCGCACAAACTGACAGGGCCCCGGACTGGTTACCGCCAGACCGGGGCACTTGGCAAGCAGGGGCGCAACCAGCCCCGTATCCCCTGCACCCCTCCCCTTTTGCGCACCCTTTGCCACTCCCTGTCGCCCTGGCGACCAGGCACGGGCATGGTCTGTTCGTACGCACACTTACCAGCACAAACCCCGATGCCCCCAGCCATGCTGCAACGCCATAATTTGGCACTGGCGTGGAGCGAACGCTCCATTGCTTGCGAGGGGACATGGCACCCCGGCAGCCAGCCCAAAAATCAACAGGAGACACCATGCAATTGACCAGACTCGTCGTCGGCCTGAGCCTCGCGCTCGGCTTTGTGGCCACCGCTGCTGCGCAGACCACCATGCGCATCAGCATTTCCACGGCGCAGAACTCCCACCAGGGCGTGGCCATCGACACCTTTGCCAAGGAAGTGGAAAAGCGCACGGGCGGCCGCTACAAGGTGCAGACCTTCTACAACGGTGCACTGGGCGGCGAGCGCGAGTCGATCGAGGCGGTGCAATTGGGCACGCAGGAGCTGGCCTTCAGCTCCACCGGCCCCATCCCGAATTTCGTGCCCGAAACCAAGATCCTGGACGTGCCCTTCCTGTTCCGCGACAAGGCCCATGCCCGCGCCGTGCTCGATGGTCCCATCGGCCAGGAGATGCTGACCAAGTTCGACAGCAAGGGCTTCAAGGCCCTGGCCTGGGCCGAGAACGGTTTCCGCCACATGACCAACAGCAAGCGCGATGTGAAGGAGCCCGGCGACCTGAAGGGCCTGAAGATGCGCACCATGGAGAACCCCGTGCACATCGCCGCCTACAAGGGCTTTGGCATCATCACCACGCCCATGGCCTTCCCGGAAGTCTTCACTGCCCTGCAACAGGGCACCGTGGATGGCCAGGAGAACCCGCTGCCGGTCATCATCTCGGCCAAGTTCGACCAGGTGCAAAAGCACCTGACGCTGACGGGCCACGTCTACTCGCCCTGCATCTTCGTGATGAACAAGGCCTCGTTCGACAAGCTCAGCGCGGCGGACAAGCAGGCCTTCCTCGACGCCGCCAAGGAAGGCACCAAGGCCAACCGCGCCCGCGTCGATGAAGACGATGCCAAGGGTGTGGCAGACCTGCGTGCCAAGGGCATGACGGTGATCGACAATGTGGACAAGGCCAAGTTCGTCGCCGCACTGGCCCCGGTGAATGCCGAGTTCGAAAAGCAGTTTGGCAAGGCCACGCTCGACAAGATCCGCGACGTGAAGTAATCCTGCGCGCTGCGCACCCCGGAACCAAACGCCCGTAGCACCCTTGCTACCGGGCGTTTGGTTCTTGCCTTTTACCGACCCACTATTTCCTGTGGTTGGCCCTGCCCCATGAAAAATGCTTTTCTGACTTTTGAGCGCTGGACGACCTCCATCGCGATGCTGGCCGCCTGCGCCATGCTGGCCGTGGCCTCGTCGCTTGGCATGTTCCAGATCATCACGCGGTTCGTGCTGGAGCAGCCCGCAGAATGGACCGAGGTGCTGATCCGCTTCAGCCTGATCTGGATGGTGTTCCTGGCCATCCCTGCCGCCTTTCGCCAGGGGGCGATGGTGAGTGTGGACGTGCTGTATCGCTGGAGCCCGCCCAAAATGCGGCGCGTGCTCGACTGGGTGGTGTCGCTCGCAGCCCTCGCGCTCATCGGCGTGATCGTCTGGTGGGGTTGGGACTATTCGGTGCGCGGCGGAGTGCAGAGCATGGCCGGGCTGGAGTCGGTATCGATGTTCTGGGCCTACCTGGCCATGCCTGTCGGCGGCCTGTTCTGCGTGGTCGGCATCATCGGCAACCTGATCGATCCCCTGCGCATGGAACTGGAGACGGCCCAATGAGCCTGGTCATGATTTCAACGATGGTGCTGTGCTTTGCACTGACCATCTCGGTAGCGGTTTCCATCGGCCTGGCGTCCATCCTGGGCATCCAGGCCTCCAATGCCAACATGCTCATTTCCGTCAAGGAGATGTTCGCCTCGATCAACAAGTTTCCGCTGGCGGCCATCCCCTTCTTCATCCTGGCGGGCAACCTGATGGAAACCGGCGGGATCTCGCGCCGCCTGGTCGAGTTTGCCAAGAGCATCGTGGGCGGCGTGCAGGGCGGCCTGCCCATGACCTGCGTGCTCACTTGCATGATCTTTGCCGCGGTGTCGGGCTCGTCGGTGGCCACCACCTTCGCCATCGGCGCCATCCTGATCCCGGCCCTCATCAAGCACGGCTACCCCACGAGCTATGCCGCAGCGCTGCAGGCCACCAGCGCCGAACTGGGCGTGATCATTCCGCCCTCCATCCCGATGATCCTCTACGGCGTGAGCGCCGAGGTGTCGATCGGCGAGCTGTTCATCGCCGGTTTCGGCCCCGGGCTGCTGATCAGCTGTGCGCTGATGCTCTTCGTCTGGGCGTACTGCAAGTGGAAGGGCTGGGGCAAGACCGATGGCGAAGGCCGCATGCCCTTCGGCAAGGCCACGCTGCAGGCCGGCTGGGCGCTGCTGATGCCGGTGATCATCCTGGGCGGCATCTATGGCGGCGTGTTCACCCCCACCGAGGCATCGGCCGTGGCAGTGTTCTACGCCCTCGTCGTGGGCGTCGTGATCTACCGCGAAATCAAGATCCAGAACCTGTTCGCCATCCTGCGCAAGTCGGCCATCTCCTCGGCGGTGATCATGTTCATCATCGCCAACGCCGGGCTGTTCGCCTTCCTGATCACCCGCGCGGGCGTGCCCGATGCAATCGGCCGCTGGCTGGAGTCGGTGCTGCAATCGCCCACCCTCTTCCTGCTGGGCGTGAATGCGGCCCTGTTCGTGATCGGCATGTTCATCGAAACCAGTGCCGCCATCATCGTGCTGGCCCCCATCCTCGCGCCGGTGGCCATGCACTTCGGGGTGGATCCCGTGCATTTTGGGCTGATCATGGTGGTGAACCTGGCGCTGGGCATGATCACCCCGCCCTTCGGCGTGAACCTGTTTGCGGCCTGCACGGTAGCGCGCATCTCGCTGGACCGGATCATCAAGCACCTGCTGCCCTTCGTCGGCGTGATCCTGGTGTGCTTGATGCTCATCACCTATATCCCAGGCATTTCGCTCGCGCTGCGCGATCTGGTGTATTCAAAGTAGTTAGAATTCACACGGTCAGGAGAGAGCCTTCCTTCGAGAAGGCCGCCGAAGGCGCAGGGACACCCCGAACGCTCAGGCAAAAGGACTGGCAACCGCCTGCAGGGATGCAGGCGTTCCCTTGCTGGAGAGAGGTGGCCGCGCAGCACAGCGCGCAGGCCATCCACCGAAGGAGCAAGCCGCAGCCGCCAGCCAGGGCGGTGCGGTGAATCTCTCAGGTAAAGCGGACAGCAGGGCAAATCCCGCGACCTCATTGAGGGTCGCGGCCCCCATTTGCCCGGAGTCCGCCCCATGTCTGCCCCTGCCGCCAACGCTGCCCCCCTGCTCACCACGCCCCTGAACGCCCTGCACCTGGAGCTGGGCGCCCGCATGGTGCCGTTTGCCGGCTACTCCATGCCCGTGCAGTACCCCGCCGGACTGATGGCGGAGCACCTGCACACACGCCAGGCCGCCGGCCTGTTCGACGTCTCGCACATGGGCCAGCTCCAACTCATCGGCCCGGATGCCGCAGCCGCCTTCGAGACCCTGGTGCCGGTGGACGTGATCGACCTGCCGGTGGGCAAGCAGCGCTACGGCCTGCTGTTGACGGATGAAGGCACCATCATCGACGACCTGATGTTCTTCAACCAGGGCAACGATACGCTGTTCGTGATCGTCAACGGTGCCTGCAAGGTGGAAGACATCGCGCATATCCAGGCGCGCATCGGCCAGCGCTGCGAAGTTGCACCCATGCCCGACCACGCCCTGCTGGCGCTGCAGGGCCCGCAGGCCGTGACCGCCCTGGCCCGCCTGGCCCCGGGCATCGAAAAACTGGTGTTCATGACCGGTGGCAGCTACACCATTGCCGGCTGCGACTGTTTCGTGACGCGCAGCGGCTACACGGGCGAAGACGGCTTCGAGATATCGGTGCCGGCCGCCCAGGCCGACACCCTGGCCCGCGCCCTGCTGGCGCAGCCCGAGGTCAAGCCCATCGGCCTGGGCGCGCGCAACTCGCTGCGCCTGGAAGCCGGCCTGTGCCTGTACGGCAACGACATCGACACTACCACCACCCCGCCCGAGGCGGCGCTCAACTGGGCGATCCAGAAGGTGCGCCGCACCGGCGGTGCGCGCGCGGGCGGCTTCCCCGGTGCCGACAAGGTGCTGGCGCAGATCGACAACCCCGCCAGCCTGGCGCGCAAGCGCGTGGGCCTGGTGGCGCTGGAGCGTGTGCCCGTGCGCGAGCACACGCCCCTGCAGAGCACCGACGGCCAGGCCATCGGCGAGGTCACCAGCGGCCTGCTCGGGCCCACGGTGAACGAACCCGTGGCCATGGGCTACGTCACGCCCGCATTTGCCGCCATCGGCACCCGCGTGAACGCCATCGTGCGCGGCAAGGCCGTGCCCATGGAGGTGCGCGCCATGCCGTTCGTGCCCGCCAACTATTTCCGCGGCTGAATTAATTCACGCCGCCAGCGGGCTGGGCCCGCTACATTGCAGATTCCTTCATTTTCAAGAGCCACAGGAGCTTTCCCCATGACCGTCAAATTCTCCAAAGACCACGAATGGATCAACGCCGCCGACGCCGCTGCTGCCGTGGTGGGCATCACCGTGCACGCCCAGGACGCCCTGGGTGACGTGGTGTTCGTGGACCTGCCCGAGGTCGGCAAGACCTTTGCCCAGGGCGAAGTGGCCGGCGTGGTCGAGTCTGTCAAGGCCGCAGCCGACGTGTACATGCCCGTCTCGGGCGAGATCGTCGAGGTCAACGAAGCCCTGCGCGCCGACCCCTCGCTGGCCAATTCCGATCCCCTGAACGCCGGCTGGTTCTTCAAGGTCAAGCTCAGCGATGCCGGCCAGCTCGACGCCCTCCTGAGCGAGACCGACTACACCGAGTTCGCGAAAAACGCATAACTGCAACCGCCCCTGCCTGAGACCTGCCCCATGTTGATGCAATCCGCCCTGCCGCTCGGCGCGCTCGAAAACGCCACCGAATTCCTGCCCCGCCATATCGGCATCGATGCGGCCGACGAAGCGCACATGCTGTCGGTGATCGGCGAGGCCTCGCGCCGCGCCCTCATCGAAAGCATCGTGCCGCGCTCGATTGCACGCAGCACGGCCATGGACCTGCCGCTGCCCGTGACGGAAGCAGCGGCCCTGGCGGAGCTCAAGGCCATGGCAGGCAAGAACCAGGTCCTGAGGAGCTTCATCGGGCAGGGCTACTACGGCACGCACACGCCGGGCGTGATCCTGCGCAACGTGCTCGAGAACCCGGCCTGGTACACGGCCTACACGCCCTACCAGGCCGAGATCTCGCAGGGCCGCATGGAGGCGCTGGTCAACTTCCAGACCATGGTCTGCGACCTGACCGGCATGCCGATCGCCAACGCCTCCATGCTCGACGAGGCCACGGCCGCGGCCGAGGCCATGACCTTGGCCAAGCGCTCGGTCAAGAGCAAGAGCAACCGCTTCATCGTCGCCGGTGACGCGCACCCGCAGACCATCGAGGTCATCCAGACCCGTGCCAAACCGCTGAACATCGAGGTGGTGCTGGCCAATTCCGCGCCCGAGTGGCACGCCGCTCTGGACGGCGACTACTTCGCCGTGCTGGCCCAGTACCCCGCCACCAGCGGCCGCATCGACGACCTGCGCGCCGACGTCGAAAAGACCCATGGCAAGCAGGCCGCCTTCATCGCCGCGGCCGACCTGCTGGCGCTGACCCTCATCACCCCGCCCGGCGAATGGGGCGCCGACATCGTGGTCGGCACCACCCAGCGCTTTGGCATGCCCATGGGCGCGGGCGGCCCGCACGCCGCCTACATGGCCTGCCTCGACGAATTCAAGCGCTCCCTGCCCGGCCGCCTGGTCGGGGTGAGCGTGGACGTGCACGGCAAGCCCGCCTACCGCCTGGCTCTGCAGACGCGCGAGCAGCATATCCGCCGCGAAAAGGCCACTTCCAACATCTGCACGGCCCAGGTGTTGCCCGCCGTGGTGGCCAGCATGTACGCCGTGTACCATGGCCCCGAGGGCTTGAAGCGCATTGCCCAGCGCGTAGCCAGCTACACCGCCATTCTGGCCAAGGGGCTGGAGCAACTGGGTGCACCCGTGCGCCCGCAGGCCACGTTCGACACCCTGAGCCTCAAGACCGATGGCGCCACCGCCGCCATCGCCGCGCGCGCGGTGCAGATGGGCGCCAACCTGCGCGTGTACTTCGAGCACTACCTGTGCATCTCGCTCGACGAGACCACCACGCGCGCCGACATCTCGCTGTTGTGGAAGATCTTCGCCAAGGACGGCCAGGCCCTGCCCACCTTCGACGCCTTCGAGAAGGGCGTGGAGCCGCTGATCCCCGCCGAATTGCGCCGTACCAGCGCCTACCTCACGCACCCGGTGTTCAACACCCACCACAGCGAAACCGGCATGCTGCGCTATATCCGCCAGCTGTCCGACAAGGACCTGGCGCTGGACCGCAGCATGATCCCGCTGGGCAGCTGCACCATGAAGCTCAATGCCACGAGTGAGATGATCCCCATCACCTGGCCCGAATTCGCCCAGGTGCACCCCTTTGCCCCGGCCGACCAGCTCGAAGGCTACCGCGAGCTTGACGAGCAGTTGCGCGCCTGGCTGTGCCAGGCCACGGGCTACGCCGGCATCAGCCTGCAGCCCAATGCAGGCTCGCAGGGCGAGTATGCGGGCCTCTTGGCCATCAAGGCCTACCATGAGGCCCAGGGCCATGGCCACCGCAACATCTGCCTGATCCCCAGCAGCGCGCACGGCACCAACCCCGCCAGCGCGCAGATGGTGGGCATGCAGGTGGTGGTGACGGCCTGCGACGCCAACGGCAACGTGGACATGGCGGACCTGCAGGCCAAGTGCGAGCAGCACAGCGCCAACCTGGCGGCGGTGATGATCACCTACCCCAGCACGCACGGCGTGTTCGAGACCCAGGTCAAGGAGCTGTGCGCCCTGGTGCACCAGCACGGCGGCCGGGTCTACGTGGACGGTGCCAACATGAACGCCCTGGTGGGCGTGGCCGCCCCCGGCGAGTTCGGCGGCGACGTGAGCCACCTGAACCTGCACAAGACCTTCTGCATCCCCCACGGCGGTGGCGGCCCTGGCGTGGGCCCCGTGTGCGTGGTGGCCGACCTCGTGCCCTACCTGCCTGGCCATGCCACGGCCGGCGTGCCCGGCGGCGTGGGCGCCGTGTCGGCCGCGCCCCTGGGCAATGCCGCCGTGCTGCCCATTAGCTGGATGTACTGCCGCATGATGGGCGCCGAGGGCCTGCAGGCCGCGACCGAGACGGCCATCCTCTCGGCCAACTACATCAGCGCGCGCCTGAAGGACCACTACCCCACGCTGTACGCCAGCGCCAACGGCCATGTGGCGCACGAGTGCATCCTGGACCTGCGCCAGTTGAAGGACACCAGCGGCGTGATGGCCGAGGATGTTGCCAAGCGCCTGATCGACTACGGCTTTCACGCGCCTACGCTGAGCTTCCCGGTGCCCAACACGCTGATGGTGGAGCCCACCGAGAGCGAGACGCTGTTCGAGATCGACCGCTTCATCGACGCGATGATCGCCATCCGCGAAGAGATCCGCCAGATCGAGGCGGGTGCCTGGCCGCAGGACAACAATCCATTGAAGAACGCACCGCACACGGCGGAGAGCCTGCTCACCGGCGAGTGGACACGTCCGTACTCGCGTGAGACGGCGGCCTATCCTGTGGCTGCTCTGCGCAGTGCCAAATACTGGTCGCCTGTGGGGCGGGTGGACAATGTGTGGGGGGATCGCAATCTGTCTTGCAGTTGCATTCCGGTCAGCGATTACGCTTGATCTTTCGCGGCAGGGCTGTGGTTGCGTCCGGCCTGTGTTGAGGACGGAGGCCGGGGTGTGCGCCCGGCGGCGCACCTACCTTCTTTTGCTTCGTCAAAAGAAGGTAGGCCAAGAAAAGACGACCCCGCTGCCCGTGTCCCCACCCGCCCGGTGGGCGAGTGGGGCAGCCTGCGATGCTCGGGCCTGGGGTGCACCGCGGAACTCGCTGCGTTCCCCCTGCGGGCGAACTCCGCTCAAACAACCGCGGTGAGTCAGTTCACGATGCGCGTGTCCTTCGGCACGCGCTCACCCCAGGCCCTGCGCTTCTCGGCACGGTCAGAAGGGGGTGGGAACGGGCTCCATACGGGCCATTGCTTCGCTCGGCCTGTGGTCCTTCGCCGCGCTCGGCTCGCCATGGCGGCTGCGCGGAGCGCGTCCCCGACCCCAGGCGCAGCTGCGAAGCAGCAGCCGTTTGGTACCCGCTCCCCACCCCTTCTGGCTGCGCCGAGAAGCGCAGGGCCTGGGGTGGGTGCGTGTGCCGAAGGACACACGCACTTCGTCATCTGGCTTGCCGCAGCTGTTTGAACGGAGTTCACCCGCAGGGAGAACGCAGTGAGTTCTGCGGCACCACCCCAGGCCCGAGCATCGCAGGCTGCCCCCGTTCGCCCGGCAGGGCGTACGGGGGACGCAGACTGGGGGTCGCCTTTTCTTGGCCCACCTTCTTTTGGCGACGCAAAAGAAGGTGGGTGCGCCGCCGGGCGCACACCCCGGCCTCCGCCCTCAGCAAAAGAGCAGAAGCAGCCACCGCAACAGAACCAGCACCCACAAGAACACGACTAAGATCGCGCCTGTCCAAAATATTCCATCCTCACAAGGAGAACCCTTTGCGCAATACCCTGTGCCTGCTGCTCGCCAGCCTCGTGATCGCCCCCGCCGCCATGGCCCAGCAAGCCGCCAAGCCCGTCACCACGGCCAGCGGCCTGGTCTATGAATCGCTCAAGGACGGCACGGGCGAATCGCCCAAGGCCACCGACACCGTCAAGGTGCATTACAAGGGCACCTTCCTCGACGGCAAGGAATTCGACAGCTCCTACAAGCGAGGCGAGCCTACGTCGTTCCCGCTGAACCGCGTGATCCCCTGCTGGACCGAAGGCGTGCAGCGCATGAAGCCCGGCGGCAAGGCCAAGCTGACCTGCCCGCCCGCCATCGCCTACGGTGCCAACGGTGCCGGCGGCTTGATACCGCCCAACGCCACGCTGAACTTCGAGATCGAGCTGATTTCCGTCGGCAAGTAAGTGACTGGCGCACGGGCCCCTGCCACATGCTGCTGAAGGTCGGTGAACTGGCTCGGCGCACCGGCCTCACGGTGCGCACGCTGCACCATTACGACGAGATCGGCCTGCTGGCGCCCTCGGGCCGCTCCGAGGCCGGCTACCGCCTGTACAGCCAGGCCGACGTGCAGCGCCTGCACGGCATCCAGACCATGCGCCAGATGGGTCTGGCACTCAGCGACATTGGCGAGCTGCTGGCCGGCGAAGGGATGGCGCCCGAGCGCATCATCGGCCAACAGATCCGCGCGCTCGACCAGCAGATCACGCAGGCCACCGAACTGCGCGGGCGGCTGGCCATGCTGCGCGACGGTCTGATGGCAGGGGCCGAGCCCGACATGGGCAACTGGCTCGAAGCGCTGGCGCTGATGACCACCTACGGCAAGTACTTCAGCGCGGCAGAGCTCAAGCAGATCTTCACCAACTGGAGCCTGATCGAGGCAGACTGGCTGGTGGTCAAGGACCTGGTGCGCAGCGCCATGGACCGCCAGCTGCCACCCGACAGCCCCGAAGTCCAGGCACTGGCCTACCGCTGGATGGCGCTCATGCTGCACTGGATGGGTGGCGACATCGACCTGCTGGACCGCTGGGGCCACATGTTCCGCACCGAGCCCAGCACCCAGGGGCGCAACCATGCGCCGCCCGGCGACATGATCGAGTTCGTCGAAACGGCGATCAAGCTGCGCATGGTGCTGCTCGAAAAGTACGTGACCCGTGATGATCTGCGCGGCTTGGGTCACGTGCCCCATGCGCAGTGGGCCGAACTGGAGGCACAGGTGCAGCAACTGCTGGCCCAGGGCGTACCCACGCAGCACCCGGATGCCATCGCCGCAGCCCGGCGCTGGGACCAGCTGTTCGGCCAACTGACGTACGGCAGCCCCGCGCTGCGCGAGAAGCTGATCGCAGCGTCCGAACAGGAACCCCTGCTGCAGGCGGGCTCGCCCCTGAGTGCGCCTGTGCGCGCTTACCTGAAGGCGGCGCTGCTGCTCCCTGCCGCGGCAGCCTCCCCTGCCACGCACGCCGCTGAAAAATCGCCGAAAAAAGTGTTCCAGAAGGCTTGACCCTCACGCAACGTGAGGCCTCACAGTCGGACCCGACACGCTGCCAACAGCAGCCAACGGACCGACACATGAGCCCCCTGCCACACCTATCGCCCCACACTCCCACCCCCTGGCGGGCACTGCTTCTTCACCCGGCAAGCCACTGGCCGCTGTACGCGCTGGCGGGCACGGCCTGCCTGCTGGTGGCCTGCGTCCTGGCCGAAGCACTCACGCACCCTGAAGCGCTGGCGCTCGCCATTTTCCTGTTCACTGGCGTGGTGGTCGACGCCTTGCTGGCCCCTGGGGGCCCTGGCCGCTGGCTGCCCACGGCCCTGGCGCTCGCTGGGCACGCGGCGGCGCTGCTGTGGAGCCTGGCGCTGGCCAGCAGCCTGCTGCGGCTGCTGACGCCCCGGCATGCACTGCAGGCTCAGCCGCTGCGACCCCAGGCACCGCCAGCGCGCACTGCCTGATGCGGATTTGCATTTGATCGTATAGCTAGGCGGGAGCCGCAGACAGTGCTGTAGCACGGCAAGGCGAACCAACGACGCTATGCGGTTAAAGGCAAATCCGTATGAACAGGCATTCCCCATCCACGCACGGGAGCAGGTCCAGCCAGCGCCTGCCTGCGACCGATTTCAGCCGTTCCATTTTTTCTCGAAGGAAGACCATGCCATCCACCCACGACAACCCGGCCCCGCCGAGGGCCGACCCGCGCGCAGCGCTGTTGCGCGACCCCAACTTCCGCTGGCTGACCAGCGGCTCCGCGCTCACCATGCTGGGCGACCAGTTCACGCTGATCGCCCTGCCCTGGCTGGTGCTGCAGATGACCGGCGACACGCTGGTGCTGGGCACCGTGCTGGCGCTCATGAGCGTGCCGCGCGCGCTGTTCATCCTGATCGGCGGCGCGCTGGTGGACCGCTACTCCCCCAAAGAGGTGTTGATGCTCACCAAGTACATCAACCTGGTATTGCTGGCGCTGCTCAGCGGCCTGGTGCTCACGGGTACGCTCACGCTGTGGATGGTCTACGCGCTGTCGCTGGCGATCGGCCTGTCCACGGCCTTCAGCATCCCGGCGGGCACATCGCTGATGCCGCACGTGGTGCCGCGCGCACAACTGCAGGCGGCCAACGGCATCAGCCTGGGCCTGCGCCAGCTCACCATGTTCCTCGGGCCGCTGCTCGCCGGCCTGCTGATCGTCTTGTTCGGTGACGGCAGCGCAGGCACCGCCAGCGCCACGGGCATTGGCATTGCCTTCGCGCTCGACGCGCTGAGCTTCGGCGTCTCGGCCTGGACGCTGGCGAAGGTGCGCACGCTGGTGGCGGCCGCGCCGGCCGCCACCGCGGCGGCCCCGCAGGCCGTTCTGGCCTCGGTGGCCCAGGGCCTCGCGCATTTCTGGCGCGACCGCGAGCTGCGCACCTGCTTCCTCTACTGGAGCGCCATTGCGCTGTTCATCATGGGGCCCATCCACATCGCCGTGCCGGTGCTGGCCAGCAGCACGCCCACGCTGGGCGCCGCCGCCTTTGGCACCATGCTCGGCGCCCATGGCGCCGGCACGCTGGCGGGCATGGTGGCCTCGGGCATGTTCCCGCGCCTGCGCGTGGGCAGCCTGGGGCTGACCATCCTGGTGTTTGACGCCATCATCGGCCTCTTGTTCATCCCCATGGGCATGATCCACGCGGTGTGGCAGGGCGCTGCGCTGATGCTGGCCATCGGCCTGCTGGGCGGCTTCATGCAGGTGCGCGTGTTCACCTGGATCCAGCAGCGCGTGCCGCCCATGCTGATCGGCCGGGCCATGAGCCTGTTCATGTTCATATTCATGGGCCTGGCGCCCATCTCGGCGGCGGTGACCGGCTGGCTGATGAAGAGCATCACGCTCACCCAGCTGTTTGCGGCCAGCGGCGGCACGCTGGTGGTGCTGGTGGCGCTGGCCTTCGTGCTAACGCCGCTGCGCCAGGTGACCGATGCGCCCGCTGCGGCACGTTGATCCACCGCAAAAAAAACCGCCCACCACGGTATGTGGCGGGCGGATCAACGTCAAGGAGACGGCGGAGGAGAGAAATGCAACCGGGGAGAGGCCGGCCCATGGTGGGCAGGCGCGGGACTTACACCTCGGTGATGAACTGTTCGCGGGGACGGCGCACCTTCTTGAGGTTCACCAGCCAGTCGCCTTCGTCGGCACGGTAGCCCAGCGGCAAGATGGCCACGCTGCGCAGGTTGCGCGCACCCAGGTCCAGGATTTCGTCCAGGGCCTTGGGGTCGAAACCTTCCATGGGCGTGGAGTCCACGCCCTCGAAGGCGGCGGCGATCAGGGCAGCGCTCAGGCCGATGTAGGCCTGGCGGGCGGCGTGCTGGAAGTTCACTTCGGCATCCCGCTGGGGGTACATGCCCAGCAGCATCTGGCGGTAATTTTCCCAGCCTTCGTTCTTGAAGCCGCGCTGCTCGTTGGTCAGGTCGAACATCATGTTGATGCGATCAGCCGTGTAGTTGTCCCAGGCAGCGAACACCAGCAGGTGCGAGCCGTCGGTGATCTGGGCCTGGTTCCAGGCGATGGGCTGGATGCGGGCGCGCACTGCGGGGTCGGTCACCACGATGATCTCGAACGGCTGCAGGCCGCTGGAGGTGGGCGCCAGGCGGGCGGCTTCGAGGATGCGCTCGACCTTGTCCTCAGGCACCTTCTTGTCGGCGTTCATCTTCTTGGCCGCATAGCGCCATTGCAGTTTGTCGAGCAGTTCGTTGGCTGCGGGGGTGTGGGTGGCTGTGGTCATGACAAAGGCTCCTTGGTGTCATAGGTGGATTGGCGGCACCGAAATGCCAGTGGATGAACTGTAGGTACTGACCGCTTGTTCAGTAAGCCCTGCGCGGGAAAAGGATTGTTCCTATTCGGTCAACAATCGCCCCCATCCATGCGCGGCATGGGGGTTCCGGGGAGGCTTACACTTGTTTGCTCCACCCCCTGCCCGGCATGGCACACGCCCCTTGCGTGCGCCGGCCTTGTTGATCGCTTTTTGTCCATGAGTGAACCGGACCTGTCTTTCCTGGACCCCTCCCGGCGTTCGCCCGCACCTGGTGTGGCCGCGGACGATGCGCTGGCGTCCCCCGACAGCCCCGCCGGGGGCCTGGTGGCCGACCTGCGCGCCTACCAGGCCGAGCTGGAGAGCCAGAACAAGGTGCTGCGCTACAGCCAGGCCGTTGCCGAAAGCGCCTCGGAGCGCTTCGAGACCCTGTTCGCCAGCATGCCGCTGGCGCTGATGGTGATCGACGAGCACGACATGGTGGTGCAGGCCAATTCCATGGCGCACCGCTCGTTCCAACCCACGGAGCGCGACCGCCCTCTCAGCGCACTGATGCCCTTTGTGAGCGCGGGCGACGTGGACCGCGTGCACAACGCCTTCGCGCAGGCCGAGAACCTGGGGCGCAGCGAGGTGAACGAGGTGGTCTTCGACATCGGGGAGGAGCTGCGCATCAAGGGCGACCTGCACATCGCCCACATCGAGGCACCGCAGGCCGGCGGCGGCCCGCCGGTGTCGCAGTACCTGTGCGCGGTGATCGACCAGGGCCCGCTGCTCACCGAGCGCCGGGCGCTGCAGCACAGCGCGCAGGCCCTGCAGCAGCGCAACGAGCAGCTGTACGCCAGCGAGAAGCGGCTGGAGGCGGTGATCAACTCGGCGCTCGACGCCATCATCTGCGTGGACCAGCACCAGCACATCACCGTATTCAACCCCACGGCGGCGGCGCTGTTCCAGTGCAGCGCCAGCGATGCGCTGGGCAGCCCGCTCGAACGCTTTCTGCCCGGCGCGGCCCAGGGCCTGTCGTTTGCGCAGCTCACCACGCAGGCCATGCTGGGCGAAATGACGGCGCTCACGGCCAGCGGCAAGGAGCTCGCGGTGGAGGTGAGCGTATCGTTCGAGCGCCATGCAGAGGGCGAGACCACCACCGTGTTCGCCCGCGACCTCACGGGCCGCAAGAAGGCCGAGGCGCACCGCACCGAGCTGGAGGCGCAGCTGCGCGAATCGCACAAGATGCAGGCCGTGGGCACCATGGCCGGAGGCATCGCACACGATTTCAACAACATCCTGGGCGCCATCCTGGGCAATGTGGAGCTGGCCAAGGCCGACAGCGCGCCGGGCTCGCCCGCGCTGGAGAGCCTGCGCGAGATCGACAAGGCCGGGCGCCGCGCGCGCGACCTGGTGCGCCAGATCCTGACCTTCAGCCGCAACGAGCCGCCGCAGCGCACCGCCGTGCCGCTGGGCGAGGTGGTGCACGACACCGAGCGCCTGCTGCGCGTGACCCTGCCCCCGGCGATCGAGCTGCACATGCAGCTGCCGCTGGACCTGCCCCCGGTGCTGGCCGACGCCACCCAGGTCGAGCAGGCCCTGCTCAACCTGTGCACCAATGCCGTCCACGCCATCGGCAATGCGCGCGGCAGCATCCACGTGGAAGCCGCCGCCGTGCAGCCCGACAAGCGCCTGAGCGAGCGCCTGGGCCTGGCGGAAGGCCACTACGTGGCCCTCGCAGTGCGCGACAACGGGCCCGGCATCGAGGCGGCCACGCTGCAGCGCATCTTCGAGCCCTTCTTCACCACCAAGCCCGTGGGCCAGGGCACGGGCCTGGGCCTGGCCGTGGTGCATGGGGTGATGCGTACGCACGAAGGCGCGGTGGACGTGAGCAGCATCCCGGGCCACGGCAGCCGCTTCACGCTGTACTTCCCTGTGGCACCCGGCAGCGCCCAGGCGGCGCCCCCACTGGTACCGCCGCCTGCGCCCGCGCCACAGGCCACGGCGCAGATCGACCAGCGCAAGCCCCATGTGATGTACGTGGACGACGACCAGGCCCTGGTCTTTCTGGTGCAGCGCCTGCTGCGCCGCCGCGGCTACGAGGTGAGCGGCTACACCGACCCGCACGAAGCCAGCGCAGCACTGCGGGCCGACCCCCAGCGCTACGACCTGCTGGTGACCGACTACAACATGCCCGGCTTTGTCGGTACCGACCTGGTGCGCGAGGCACGCCAGATACGCCCCGACCTGCCGGTGGCCCTGGCCTCGGGCTACGTGACCACCGAGATCGAGCAGGCCGCCATAGCCGAAGGCGCCAACGCGCTGATCCACAAGCCCAACGATGTGGAAGAACTGGTGGCCACCGTGCACCGGCTCATCCATGGCCATGGCACCGGCTGATGACAGCGCACTGCCCGTGCACGCAGTGCACGAGGACGCGGACATCCTGGTGCTGCACAAGCCTGCGGGCCTGCTGTGCGTGCCCGGCCGCGGGCCGGACAAGCAGGACTGCCTGAGCGCCCGCGCGCAGCAGCGCTGGCCCGGCGCGCTCATCGTGCACCGGCTGGACCAGGCCACTTCGGGCCTGGTGCTCATGGCTCGGCACATCGAGGCACAGCGCCGGCTGGGCCTGGCCTTCGAGCAGCGCCAGGTGCACAAACGCTACGTGGCGGTGGTGCAGGGGCACATGGGGCAAGCCGGTGACAGCACCTGGGCCGAGATCGATCTGCCGATCGCTGCCGACTGGGAGCGCCGCCCCTTGCGGGTGATCGATGCGGCTCTGGGCAAGCCCAGCCTCACGCGCTGGCGTTCCGAGTCGCTTGATGAATCGGCCGGCACCACGCGTGTTCTGCTCGAGCCCGTGACCGGCCGCACCCACCAGTTGCGCGTGCACCTGGCCGCCGTGGGCCATGCCATCCTGGGCGATGCGCTGTATGCCGATGCCGCCACGCAGGCCCTGGCGCCGCGCCTGCTGCTGCATGCGAGCGACTTGGCACTGGCGCACCCGGCCACCGGCGAACCGCTGCAATTCCATCTGGCGCCCGATTTCTAAGCCGCCGGGGCGACTGCGGCCTGCCGCGCCATGGCCCACTGCACGGCCAGGATGCTGGCCAGCACCACCACCACGCCCACCAGAGACGTGCCGCGCAGGGCCTGCCCAAGCAGCGCCCAACCCAGCAGCACAGCCGCCACCGGGCTCAGCAAACCCAGCGACGACACGGCCACCGAGGGCAGCCGCGCCACGCCGCGGAACCACAGCGCATAGGCCAGCAGCGCGCCGGCGATGCTCAGGTAGGCATAGCCGCCCACCTGCATGGCGGTGAGGGCGGGCAGCGGCGGGTCCACGGCCCAGGCCACGGGCAGCAGCATGGCACCGCCCGCAAGCAACTGCCAACCCGTGAAGGCCAGCACCGGCAGGCCGCCCGACTGCCAGCGCCGCGCGAGAAAGGTACCGAAGGCCATGCACACCGTGCCTGTGAGCGCGGCCACCACACCCACCATGTCCCATGCCGATCCGGGCGACAGCAGCAGCGCCGCCATGCCCGCCACCCCGAGTGCCCCGGCCCCCATGGCCAGCGCGGGCGGGCGCCGATGGTCGACCGCCCAGGTGAGCCCCATCATGAGCAGCGGCCCGATGGCGCCCACCACAGCGGCAACGCCACCGGGCAACCGGTAGGCCGCCACGAACAGCAGCGCCTGGAAGAAGCCGATGTTGAGCGCCGCCAGCAGCAGCAAGCGCGCCCAGCCGGCCCCATCCCGCAAGGCCGGCGCCTGGCGGCACCACAGCACCAGCAGCAGGCCGGCAGGCAGGGTGCGCAGCAGCGCGGCCGTGAAGGGCCGGTCCGGCGGCAGCAGCTCGGTGGTGACGATGTAGGTGGAGCCCCAGATGGTGGGCGCCAGCGCGGTCAGGAGCACATCGCCCCAGGCGATGCGGTGGGTTGTCTCTGGCATTTTTTATCTTCAAATCAAGATAAATAACTCTACCATAAAATCTTGAAATCAAGACAACTAAAGCAGCCATGCCCGCACCCCAACGCACACCCGACGCCGTGGACGCCATCCTGGCGCAGTGGCACCGCGAGCGCCCCGACCTGGATGTGGCACCCATGGGCCCCATCGGCCGCATCAAGCGCTGCGCGGCCCTGCTGCAGCGCCGGCTGGACGAGACCTTTGCCGAGTTCGGCCTGAGCTATTGGGAGTTCGACATGCTGGCCACGCTGCGCCGCTCGGGCGCGCCCTATTGCCTGGCGCCGACCACCCTGTTCTCCACGCTGATGGTCACCTCGGGCACCATGACGCACCGCATGCACAAGCTCGAGGCCAGCGGCTTCGTGGTGCGCCTGCCCAACCCCGACGATGCGCGCAGCATGCTGGTGCAGCTCACGCCCGCAGGGCTGGCACTGATCGACCGCGCGGTGGAGGCCCATGTGGCCAACGAGCACCGCATCCTTGCCCCCATGAAGGCCGCCGATCTGGCGGCGCTGGATGCCAGGCTGGCCCTGCTGCTGGCGGCGCTCGAATCCCCGAGTGACAGCTGACGGCGTACAGGCGCAGTACGATGGAGGGATGTCCCAACCCCAACACCTCTTCATCCTCACTGGCGCCTCGCGCGGCATGGGCCTGGCCATGGCCGGGCAATTGCTGCAAGGCCCGGGCAACACCCTCGTCTGCCTGGCCCGCAACACCCAGGACGCGCTGACCGCCGCCGCCAAGGCCTCGGGCGCCACGCTCGAGCAGTGGCAGCAGGACCTGTCGCAGGGCGAGCAGGCCGCCGCCCGCCTGAAAGACTGGCTGGCCGCGCAGGCCCCGGGCCGCTTTGCGAGCGCCACGTTGATCAACAATGCCGGCACCATCCCGCGCATCGCCCCGCTGTCGGAGAGCGACCCCGCCGACCTGGCCAACGCGCTGCGCGTGGGCCTGGAGTCGCCCATGCAGCTCACAGCCGCCTTCCTCCACGCCACCGAGGGATGGACAGCCACGGCACGCAAGGTGCTCAATATTTCCTCGGGCCTGGGCCGGCGCGCCATGGCCTCGCAGGCGGCCTACTGCGCGGCCAAGGCCGGCATGGACCATTTCACGCGCTGCGTGGCGCTGGACGAGGCCCACAAGCCCCATGGCGCCAAGGTCTGCTCACTGGCACCCGGTGTGATCGACACCGACATGCAGGTGCAACTGCGTGGTGCCGCCCCCGAGGCGTTCCCGGACCGCGAGAATTTCGCCAACCTCAAGGCCGGTGGCCAGCTCACATCACCTGCCGATGCCGCTACCCGCGTGCTCGCCTGGCTGGAGCGCGCAGACTTCGGCACCAACCCGGTGGCCGATGTAAGAGAAGCATGACCCCCCTGAGCCGCTTCGCGTCTTCCCCCCAGAGGGACGCCGCCAGTGGCCTGGCAAAGCCAGTTCCACGGCGGCACTGGCCTGTCGCGCGCCAGTTTCAGCCGCCCTTGTTTTCATAGCTGCCAGCGTCTGCCATCCAGGCGTTGCAAGCCCATAGCATTCCATTTTTCCAAGGAGACTCCCATGACCCGTGAAGTCGTCGTCGTCAGCGCAGTGCGCACCGCCATTGGCACCTTTGGCGGCAGCCTCAAGGACATTCCGCCCACCGAACTCGGCGCCCTCGTGGTGCGCGAATCGCTCGCGCGCGCCAATGTGGAAGGCAAGGACGTGGGCCACGTGGTGTTCGGCCACGTGGTGAACACCGAACCCAAGGACATGTACCTCTCGCGCGTGGCCGCCATCAACGGCGGCTGCGGTGAAGGCACGCCCGCCTACAACGTCAACCGCCTGTGCGGCTCGGGCCTGCAGGCCATCGTGAACGCCAGCCAGTCCATCCTGCTGGGCGACACGGACGTGGCCATCGGCGCCGGTGCCGAGAACATGAGCCGTGCCCCCTTTGCCAGCCTGAACATGCGCTGGGGCGCGCGCATGGGCGACACGAAGATGGTGGACATGATGATGGGCGCACTGCACGACCCCTTCCACAACATCCACATGGGGGTGACGGCCGAGAACATCGCCGCCAAGTGGGGCATCAGCCGCGAAGACCAGGACCAGCTCGCCGTGGAAAGCCACAACCGTGCCGAGCGCGCGACCGAAGCCGGCCTGTTCAAGGACCAGATCGTGCCCGTGACCTTGAAGAGCAAGAAGGGCGACCTGCAGTACGCCACCGACGAGCACTTTCGCCCCGGCGCAACCCTCGCGGACATGGCCAAGCTCAAGCCCGTGTTCCTCAAGGAGAACGGCACGGTGACGGCCGGCAACGCCTCGGGCATCAACGACGCCGCGGCCGCCCTGGTGCTGATGGAAGCCGGTGCCGCCAAGGCGCGCGGCGCCAAGCCCCTGGCGCGCCTGGTGGCCTATGCCCACGCCGGTGTGGACCCGAAGTACATGGGCATCGGCCCGGTGCCGGCCACGCAGTTGGCGCTCAAGAAAGCCGGCCTCACGGTAAACGACCTGGACGTGATCGAGGCCAACGAGGCCTTTGCCGCCCAGGCCTGCGCCGTGACCAAGGACCTGGGCCTGGACCCGGCCAAGGTCAACCCCAATGGCTCGGGCATCTCGCTGGGCCACCCGATCGGGGCCACGGGCGCGCTGATCACCGTGAAGGCGCTGCACGAGCTGCAGCGCGTGCAGGGCCGTTATGCGCTGGTGACGATGTGCATCGGCGGCGGCCAGGGCATTGCGGCGATTTTCGAACGCCTCTGACACCTGCCATCGCGGGTGGCGATGCTGCCACCCCGTATTGGCAAGGCCGACCCTGTGGAGGATCAGCGATCATCCACAGGTGCTGGCCCAGATCAGCAGAGTGGAGCGCGACTGAAGCGGCCGCCCCAACCATTGAACCGACGGAGACATCTTTCACCATGATTCGCACCCTGATTTCCTTCAGCGCGCTGGCCCTTGCCCTGGGCGCCACCGCGCACGCGCAGGCGCCCGCCCCTGCCGCCGCCTACCCCAACAAACCCATCCGCCTGATCGTGCCCTTCCCGCCCGGTGGCGGCACCGACATCCTCTCGCGCCTGGTGGCCACCAAGCTCACCGAAAGCGCCAAGTGGACGGTGGTGGCCGACAACAAGGCCGGTGCCGGCGGCACCATCGGCATCGGCGAGGCCGTGAAGGCGGCGCCCACGGGCTATGACATCGTGATGGGCCAGAAGGACAACCTGGTCATCGGCCCCTGGCTCTACAAGAACCTGCCCTGGGACCCCACCAAGGACCTGACCGCCGTGGCCCACGTGGCCTACACGCCCGTGGTCATCGCCACCAGCGCCAACTCCAAGTACAAGACCCTGGCCGACGTGATCGCCGCCGCCAAGGCAGCGCCCGGCACCGTCACCTATGGCTCGCCCGGCAACGGCACCTCCATCCACCTGGCGGGCGACCTGTTCGAGAAGGCCGCGGGCGTGAAGCTCAGCCACATCCCCTACAAGGGATCGAACCCGGCCCTCATGGATGCAATGGCCGGCAACGTGGATTTGCTGATGTCCTCCGTGCCCTCGGCCATGGGCCAGCTCAAGTCGGGCAAGTTGCGTGCTCTGGCCGTGACCTCGGCCAAGCGCAGCTCGTCCCTGCCCGACGTGCCCACTGTGGCCGAATCGGGCTTCAAGGGCTTTGACGTGAGCACCTGGTACGGCGTGTTCGCACCAGCGGGCACGCCGGCCAGCGTGGTCACGGCCCTGAACGCCGAGATCAACAAGCTGCTGGCCACTGCCGACATGAAGGCCGCCATCCAGGCCCAGGGCGCCGAGCCCGAAGCCATGTCCGCCGCGCAGTTCGGTACCTTGATGAAAAACGATTACGCCAAATGGAAGGGCATAGTGGAAGCCTCCGGCGCCAAGATCGAGTAACGGGGTAGGAGCCGCTAAAAGCTCTCCTGGCGTCGTTGTTCCGTCTTGCCGTACTTTCAGTACTGTCTGCGACGAAACGCCTAGCCAGGACCGCTGCGCTGAGCTTGTAGCGACTCCCGAAGCTCTGTATCAAAGAAAAAATGGCTCCTTCTTGGAGCCATTTTTTTGTTCCAGCGCAGTGCCAGGGGCGCAGCACAAATTCAAAACCGGGATTCAGGTCCGCACGACCAGCACCGGCACATGCACCGCGCCCAGCACGCGCTGCGTGACGCTGCCCAGCACCAGTTTTTCAAGGCCGCGGCGGCCGTGCGAGCCCATGACGATGAGGTCGGCACCGGTGCTCAGCACGGCGCTCACGATCCCGTCGTGCACGGTGTGGCCCTCGCCCACGACCGTGGTCACCTGCACGCCAGCCGCCGTGAGGGCAGTGCGAGCGGCGTCCAGTGCCGTATTCGCCTCGGCTGTGGCAGCGCTCAGGTACTGGGCCTGGCCATAGGCGAAATCGGCACCGACGCCGGTGAACGGATACGGGTCCACCACGTACAGGGCGGTTACGGCGCTGCCAAAGGTCTTGGCCAGCTCTGCCGCCTTGGACACCGCCAGCGCGGCGATGTCGGAGCCATCGATGGGAACCAGAATGTGCTTGAACATGGTGTCTTCTCCTTGTGTTGAATGCACCTTCGGCGAGGCCCTGATACGGATTTGCCTTCAAGCGTCCAACTTCGTGGGTCCGCCTTGCCGTGCTACAGCACTGTCTGCGGCTTCCCGCCTAGTTATACGATTGAATGCAAATCCGTATGAACCACCAATCCCCCGGTCCCGGGTGCCGCCTGCGATGCGATGAAGGACAGTGTGAACCCACACCATACATCGCATCTTGATGCGCATCAAACGGCGAGCGGTCGATCCAGCGATTTCTGCAGCAAGACGACGTCTTGTCCTACGCCCGCGCCCCCAACGACAAGGATGGTGAACCCTATCCCACCACGTCTGCCCCCTGGAACGCGCCGCGCCGACAGGTGACCACCAGCGTGTCGCGGTAGCCACCGGGGGCCACGGGCTGGATGGGGGTGGATTCGTGGATCATGCGCGCATCGTCCAGCAGCAGCAGGGACCAGGGCTCGGTGAGCGTGAAGCGCTGGCCGCCCGGGCCGTTGGCCTCGAACACCCGGGTCTCGCCGCCCTTGATGCCCACGCGCCCCACCAGAAATACAGCCACCAGGTCCACGCCGTCGCGGTGCGCGCCTTCGGGCGTGGGCCGGCCGATGCCACCTTCGGTGTCGATGCGGAACTGGTGCGCCTCCACGAACCAGGGCTGTGGCGCCTTGCCCTGTGCGGCAAACACGGCGTCGGAGACGCGGGCCAGCGCAGCCAGCAGCTGCGACCAGACGGGCAGCGCCACCGTGGCCGGCTCCATGGGCGCAAACCAGCGTTCCATGCCGCCGTGCAGGGCGTTGTATTCCACCGGCTGCCAGTGCGCGCGGTGCGGCACCTGCTGCGCCTGCCCATCCTGCACCATGAAGCAGGCGTGGCGCCGGCGGCGGTAGCGCCCGCCATCCTTCAGGAAATCGTCGGGCGGCAAGGCCGCCCAGTCGGCATTGAGTGCCAGCAGGTCAGAGAGCGGGCAACCCATCCAGGCCGCCACATCGGCGGGCGACAGCACGGCAAAGCCGGCGCTGCGCAGTTGATTCGCAGTCTCGGAGGGCGCGGTAAAAGGAGGTGAGAAAGTGACTTGTGCCATGGCCGCCGAGCATAAGGCTTAACGCAAGGGGCTGCCGAGCCCAGGCCACGCGCCGCAGTGCCGTGCAGCCAAGGGGTGATGCAGGTCAAACGGCGCCAGCCCCGGCTGAAGGCCTGCCCTGACTCCCCAAGGCGCTTTCACGGCTGCAAGGCCACCTGCTCCGCGATGCGCAGCAAGGCACTGGCCGGCGCCGGCCGACCGAACAGGTAGCCCTGCCAGTGCAGGCAGCCCACGCTGGCCAGCATGTCGCGCTGCTCGGGGGTTTCCACCCCTTCGGCAATCACGCCCAGGTCCAGGCTGTGGGCCAGGTTGACGATGGTGCGGGCGATGGCGGCGTCGTTGGGGTCGGTGAGCAGGTCGCGCACAAAGCTCTGGTCGATCTTGAGCTGGTCCAGCGGCAGGCGCTTGAGGTAGCTGAGCGACGAATAGCCCGTGCCGAAGTCGTCGAGCGAAAAGCGCACGCCCAGGGCGCGCAACGTGGTCATGCGGCGGATGATGTCTTCCACATCATCGAGCAGCAGCGACTCGGTCAGCTCCAGCTTCAGGCGCACCGGGTTGGCGCCCGTGCTCTTGAGGACCTCCACCACATCTTCCACGAAGTGCGGGTGCCTGAACTGCAGCGCGCTCACGTTCACGGCCAGCGTCCAGTGGGCCGAGGCCGGGTTGCGCGCCCATTCCACCAACTGCAGGCAGGCTGCGCGCAGGATCCAGGCGCCCAGGGGCACGATGAGGCCGCAGGCCTCGGCCACGGGGATGAACTCGGCCGGCGACACCAGCCCGCGCTGCGGGTGCTCCCAGCGCAGCAGGGCCTCGGCCCCCACCAGGCCCTCCAACTGGCCGATCTGCGGCTGGTAGTGCAGCAGGAACTGGCCCTCGCGCAGCGCCTCGCGCAAGCCCGCCTCGAGCGCTGTGCGCGCCGCGACGGCGGCCTGGGTGCGGGGGTCGAAGAAGCGCAGGGTGTTGCGCCCCGCCCCCTTGGCCTGGTACATGGCCATGTCGCCGCGCTTGAGCAACTCGTCCACCGTGGTGTGCGGGTCGGCATACAAGGTCACGCCGATGCTGCACGAGCTGTGGTGCGCATGGCCGCCCAACTGGTAGCTTTGACCCAGCGCATGCAGCACCTTGCGGCCCACCATCTCGGCCTGCGAGGCCGCCTCGTGCGGCAGCGCGCTCAGGCCCTCCAGCAGCAGCACGAACTCGTCGCCACCCAGGCGCGCCACCGTGTCGCCGTTGCGCACGCAGCCACCCAGGCGCGCCGCCACCTGGCACAGCAGCTGGTCGCCGATCTCATGGCCCTGGGTGTCGTTCAGGTCCTTGAAGTTGTCCATGTCCACGAACAGCAGGGCGCCACCGGTGCCCGTGCGGGCGCTGGCCGCCAGGCTGTGCTGCAGCCGGTCGGCCATCAGCCGCCGGTTGGGCAGGCCGGTGAGCGGGTCGTAGAAGGCCAGCAGGCGGATCTCCTCCTCGGCCGCCTTGCGGCTGGAGATATCGGTCTGCGTGCCCACGTAGTGCGTGATGGCGCCATGCGCCGAACGCACCACGGTGACGGTGATCCAGGCCGGGTACACCTCGCCATCCTTGCGCCGGTTCCAGACCTCGCCCTGCCAGGAGCCCACCGACTGCAGCGTCTCCTGCATCGTCCGGTAAAAGGTCTGGTCGTGCCGGCCGGACTGCAGCAGCGCCGGGGTCTTGCCCACCAGTTCCTCCACCGGGTAGCCCGTGAGCCGCGCGTAGGAAGTGTTGGCCTGGATGATGCGCTGGTCGGGCCCGGTGACCACCATGCCCTCGAACGACTCGAACACGATGGCCGCGATCTGCAGCGATTCTTCCACCCCCCGGTGGTCGGTGATGTCGGTGGAAATGCCGCACAGTGCAAGGATGCGGCCGTCGCTGTCGCGCAGCGGCATCTTCATCGACAGGTAGGTGCGCACCGAACCATCGTGGAAGGTGTTGGTTTCCTCCACCTCGATGCGCTCGCCGCGCTCCAGCACCAGGCGGTCATTGGCCGTCAATTGGCGCACAGTCGCCTCGTCGAAGATTGCGCTGTCGTCCTGCCCGATCAGGCCGCCTGCGGCATCGGGAAGCAACGCCAGCATGTGCTGGTTGGCGTACTGGTAGCGGTGCTCGGCGTCCTTGATATAGATGAAGGCGCCCACGCTGTCGAGGATGGTGCGCAGCTTGTGCCCGCTGGTCCACGGGTGCCGGCTGCGCTCGCGCACACGGCGGCGGAGCAGGAAGACCACCAGCAGCCCCAGCGCAGCCGCCAGCAGCAATGCGCCAACGGCCCACAGCACCGGGCGCCCCACGGTGTTGGCGGATGGCCGGCTGACCCAGCGGCGCATCACCTGCCCATACGCTGCGTCGGACCCATCGCGCCACTGCGCGGCCCGCTTGTCGATGGCGGCCAGCAGGTCGGGGTTGCGGTCCTTGCCGCTGGCGATGTACAGCCCCCCTGGCTGCAGCACGATGCCTGAATCGACCAGACCGTGGCCCGGCGCACGGGCACTGCCGAACAGGTGGCTAGTGATGGCCGCCTCGGCGTTCTTGCTGCCTACGGCGCTGAAGGCCTGGTCGGGCGAGTCCACCTCCACCACCATGACCTGCAGCCCATAGCGGCGCATGAGGGCCATGAAATGGTCCTTCTGCACCGTGCCGCGCTGCACGGCCACGCGCTTGCCATCCAAATCAAGCACCGACTGGATCGGCGAGGACGACTGGCGGTACACCTCGGACCAGGTGTCCACGATGGGTTGCGCGGTGAAATCGAACTGCGCCTCGCGCGCCGGCGTGCGCGGCACGTCGGGCACCAGGTCCAGGCGGCCGTTGTGCAGGTCATCCAGGCATGCACGCAACTCGCACGGCACATAGCGCACGGACCAGCGTTCGCGCTCGGCCACCAGGTTGAGCAGGTCCACAAAGATGCCCGCAGGCCGGCCATGCTGGTTCATGAACACGGTGGGCTCGTTGGCATACACCCCCACCCGCACCTCGCGCGCAGGCGCAGCAGTGCTGGCGCTCACCGGCAGCAGGCACAAAAAGGCACCCACCAGCCAGCCCGCCCATCGGCAATGCCACCGGAAAATGCGTGAACTCACGATCGGGAATCCCCACAGTGGCCAAAAGCACCATGTTAACCAAAGGTTGCTTGTTTATCAAAACGTAACCAAAACAACGCGTGCCGCCGAAAGCCTGCCCGATATCTTTTTTTGCACAGGCCTGCAGACCTTGGGTTAGCATGCGTCAAACTCTTCGGAGACAGCCATGCCCCACGAACGCCGCCACTACGTCCGTGTCCAATTCGATGCCCCTGCGCTGCTCACCCTGGCAAGCAACGCCTTCAGTGTGCATGTGCAGGACCTGTCGCTCAAGGGAGCGCTGATTTCACTGCCTGCGCAGGCAGACGTGCGCGCCGGCATGCTGTGCCAGCTCACCATCCCGCTGCACGACACGGGCAACCACATCGGCATGTCCTGCGAGGTGGCGCACCTGGAGGGGCTGCACACCGGCCTGCTGTGCCGCTCCATCGACCTCGACAGCGTGACCCACCTGCGGCGCCTGATCGAGTTGCAACTGGGCGACCCGGCGCTGCTGGAGCGCGACCTGGCCGAGCTGACGCACACGGCGCATTGAGGGATCCTCAATGATTTTTCTTTTCTCACACCGTATTCAAGACCGGGCCTGCATCGCCTCAATCACCGCCGCATCGATGGCATCGGGCATCTCGGCCTGCCTTTGCTGTAGGTAGGCCAGCACGGACATCCCCTCCGGCCAGGGGTCATGCAGCTCCGGCCAGTTGCCCCACCCCCAGATCCGCCCGCGCGCCCATAGGTGGATGCCACGTCTGCAGGGCGCATGGGGGTCTGCACCGTTCTCCAGCAGTAGCGTTACCAGCGGCAGGCACAACGGCCGCAGCATGCTGCCGCGTACGCACAGCAGGCCTGCCACTGCCCCGAGCAGGCTCCCCACGTAGCAGGCCGAGGGCGGTGATTCACCCTCGTGCCGAGTCTCCAGGTCGTCCACCTGCAGCGACACCTCCATGGCCGCACTCACCCCACGATCCAGCACCCGGCGCAGCGTGTCGATCACAATCTGGCAGGCATTCGCATCCAGGCGCGAGGCGAGCTTGCCACTGGCATTGCTGGGCTCATACCAGTACACGGTCAGCAGCGGCTCCACTACTTCCTCCTGGAAGGCCTCGGGATTTTTCCAGTAGTCCACCCCAGCGCCAGCATCAAGCAGGTCATTCGCCAGGCGCAAATCCACCAGCGCTCCCGTGTAGTTGCGCATCACCATGCGCAGCGCAGGATATTCCCGCCAGAGCGGTGTTTCCAGATCCACCCCGGCCGCAGCCAACTGCGCCGGGGTCTGCGCATCCCGGTATCCCCTGCACATGCGGGTGAGCCGCTCCACGTCGCTCATCTGAGCAGGCGGAACCGAGCGCGCGCCACTGGTGGTCAGCACCTTGAGAACATCGGCCCGGTCTTCAAAGAACTCCACGCTGTGGAACAGCAGGCTGCCGGTTTCCTGCCCGGAGTGGTCGTCGACCAGCAGGGCATTCACGTCCACACCGGGTTGCGCCAATAGCCATTGGAGTAGTTTGGCATGCGTGCTCACCGGCCGCACCACGCGCTCCAGGCGCGACAGCCTGGGCAGATCCGCGCCAGATGCATGTAACAGGCCCGAGAGCATGGCTTCGCGCTGATTGCCGCCGCAGGCACCGATCAGATCGGCGACCTCGGCCGCCCAGGGCAGGCAGGCAGACCAGTCGACCTTGGCGTCGTGCAGGGCGCGCACCGATTTCACCAGGCCCGCGCGCAGGGCAAGCACCATGATGGGCACGCCATCGGCCGTGGCGTTGGGCGATGCACCGGCCTTGACCTCCTTGGCGAGTGCGCTGTCCTTGGCCTCCAGTACCAGCTCGTACAGGCGCTCGCCTTCGGACAGCACCGGCTTGGGAAACGCCTTGGCCGGGATGCGCTTGCCGGCGTGGTAGTACGTGGTGGACGATTCCCCGACCTGGCTGTTGAACACATGCACCCGAAGGTAGTCGGCGCCTGCGGCATGCCAGGCCAGTATCTGCGGTTTCTCGAGCGGATCGTGCGCCGATGTGTCGACCGTGCAGCGCAGCGTGGTGCCCAGCAGGGAGGCGCCCATGACCCAGGGATCGTCCCAATATTGGAAAAAACGGTCCAGCGGCTCGGGCAAGGCCGCGTCAGGGGCTTTAATGGCGGCCTGCAGCAGCGCAAGCAGCTGGGCCAGCGGAGCAGCGTCGGAGCCGATGCAGGTGAAGGCGTAGGTGTTGGCAGACATGGGATGGCAGGCGGGCGCGAAGGCCAGGCGGGCAATGCGCCAAGGCTATCAGGCCTTCATGCCCGCACGGAGGTCGACGGGCCCGACTGGACAAATTGGCAAGTGCCGTGGTCCGCCAGCCGCTTTGCCCTGCCCCCGGTCGCCCGCGCCACGTCAGGCCGCCTCCGCCTCCTGCAGATGCCGCCACATCACCTTGCCGCTGCCGCTCTTGGGCAAGGCATTCACGAACTGCACGATGCGCGGCACCTTGTACACCGCCATGTTCTCGCGGCACCAGTCGATGATCTGCTGCTCGGTCGTGTCCTGGTGCGAGGGGCGCAGCACCACCACGGCCTTGACGGTCTCGCCCCGGTAGGCGTCGCGTGCCGAGATGATGCAGGCCTCCTGGATGGCCGGGTGGCGGAACATCAGCGCCTCCACCTCGGCCGGCCAGACCTTGAAGCCGCTGGCATTGATCATGCGTTTGAGGCGGTCGGTGAGGAAGAAGTAGCCCTCCTCGTCCATGCGCCCCAGGTCGCCCGAGCGGAAGAAGCGCTTGCCCTCGAACTCGACGAAGGCGCTGGCCGTGGCGTCGGGCCGCTTCCAGTAGCCCTCGAACACCTCGGGGCCATGCATGATGATCTCGCCCTGCTCGCCCACGGCCACCTCCTGCAGCGTGTCGGGGTCTACCACGCGCGCATCGGTGCCCATGAAGGGGATGCCCAGGCACTGTTGCTTGGGGTGGTCGGGCGGGTTCGAATGCGATGGCGCGGCCGTCTCCGTCAGGCCATAGCCTTCGGTATAGCGCAGGCCATATTGCTCAAGCAGGCGCTGGGCCACGGCCTGCGGCATGGCCGCCCCGCCGCCGCCGATGTAGACCAGGCTGGAGAGGTCATAGCTGGCGAAGTTGGGGCTGTTGAGCAGGTCGATGACCATGGTCGGGATGTTGGTCCAGTTGGTCACCTTGTAGCGCGAGATCAGGCGCCCGGCCAGGTCCCGGTCCCAGCGGGGCATGACCACGATGGTGGCGGCGCAGTAGATGGAGGTGTGCAGCACGCTCACCATGCCGGTAATGTGGAACATGGGCACCACCGACAGGGTGACGTTGTCCGCCGAGCCAGAACCCCACAGCGCGCTGGCCACGGCGTTGTGCATGATGCTCTTGTGCAGGTGCATGCAGCCCTTGGGCAGGCCCGTGGTGCCGCTGGTGTAGGGCAGCAGCGCCAGGTCTGCGGGGCCCACCACCAGGGCAGGCGGCGCATCGCTGCAGGCCAGCACCTCGGCAAAGGCATGCACCGTGCCACCGTCGAGCGCAGGCAGCGCATGCTGCGTGCACAGCCACTCCTTCCATGCGTCGGGCGGGGCGTCGGCCCCCTGCACGTCGGCATCGAAGGCATCGGTGAA
Organism: Acidovorax sp. LjRoot118; assembly: GCF_964253575.1. Taxonomy (NCBI): domain Bacteria; kingdom Pseudomonadati; phylum Pseudomonadota; class Betaproteobacteria; order Burkholderiales; family Comamonadaceae; genus Acidovorax; species Acidovorax sp. LjRoot118. Next base: position 1,472,080 of record NZ_CAXURB020000001.1, on the reverse strand, counting down.
GTGCGTCACCACCAGGTGCGCCAGGCGCTCATTCGGTGCCAGGGCGTTGCTGGCCTTGGCCAGCTCGGGCGCCAGGTCGGCCGTGGTAAATGCCACCCTGGTATCGGGGTCGGTGATGTAGTGCTTGAGCTCCTCGGCCCGGTTCATGGGATTGACCGGCACCACCACGGCATTGGCGCGCAGGATGGCGAAATGCGCCATTACCAGCTGCGGGCAGTTCTGCATGCACAACACCACGCGGTCGCCGCGCTGCACACCCAGTTGCGCCAGGCGCGCGGCCAGCCGCTCGGCGCCCTCCACCAGGGCCCGGTAGCTCAACTGGCGGCCAAAGAACACCAGCGCCGTCTTGTCGGGGTAGCGCTGCGCGCTGATGGCCAGGTTGTCCCACAGCGAGGTGGCGGGCAAGGTGATTGAATGGGGCAGCCGGCGGGGCCAGAAAGCGTAGTGGGGGCGTGTGGACATGGATGGAATGGGGAGAATGGTTTCTTTCCTTCAACTCCAGAGCCTAGGGGTCCGCCTTGTCCATGGCATTGGGGATGCCACTTAGGCGGGGTCGCGCAGGTGACGGCGCCGTCGACCGTTTCGCTTGCCGAAGTCACTCCATGCGCTGACGTGGCGGCAGCAGGGGAATGCCAACCGAGCGTGGCCGGCATTCCTTCAATGGCCTGAACAGATATCGTGACATTGTGTTTTTCGTCACAGCACAGCGGGCGCCCAAGTGATAAATTCTGTTTCGTACGTTGCAAATGCACCGGATATACCCTTTGCACTTGCAACTGCGGCCCGAGGGCAACTGCGCCGGGCCGGGGGCGCCATTTCGGCGAGGCATTGTCCAAGGGCACAGGGCAGCCAGTTGCCACCATCCAACCGCCGAGACATTCGACACCACCATGGCTACCGTTTCCGACCTCCAGAACATCCGCTTCTCGGGCAACTACAAGGCCGATTCCCTGCTGGAAAACCCAGCCCCCTGGAACTTCCTTCCCGATGGCCGCAAGGTGCTGTACTACACCTTCGACGTGAGCACGGGCAGCGTGGCCGATCGGGATTCGAGCACCACCCTGACTTCATTCAACGCCTCGCAGATGCAGGCGACGCGCCAGATCATGGCCTATGCCAGCCAGGTCACGGGCATCACGTTCACCGAAGTGGGCAGTTCGTCCCAGGCAGACCTCCACTTCGCCGGCACCAACCTGCAGGGCCGCACGACGGCGGGGCTGAACTCCTCGTTCTACAACTACAGCTTCACGGGGCCAGAACAGACGCTGACGTCGCTCAACGCCGAATCGGTGGTCTACCTGGACAACGTGGAGTTCGCGAGCATCAACAACACCCCCACGGCCGGCGGACTGGGCTACGAAGTGCTGCTGCACGAGGTGGGCCACGCCCTGGGCCTGGCGCATCCCTTCGACTCCCCGCGCCCGCTGCCCACGGCCGAGGACAACACCAATAACACGGTGATGTCCTATACCGAGGCGGGCCCGTACAAGACCACCTTCCAGGCCTATGACCTGCTGGCGCTGGACTGGATCTACGGCCGTGACGGCCTGGGCGGCACCTACGGGTTCAACTCGACCAGCGGCCCGACGCTGACCTTCACCACGACGCCGACCACGCCCACGACACCCACCACCCCAACGACACCGACCACACCCACGACGCCAACGGGTACGGCCGGTGCAGACACGTTCACCAGCACCAATGCCAATGAGACGTTCAACGGCCTGGGCGGCCTGGACACCCTGGTCGCCCGGGGCAACCGTGGCGACTACTCGCTGCAACCCAAGAACGGCGGCGGCTGGACGCTGGGCGACGGGGTCCCCAGCCGCGACGGGGTGGACACTTTGCTGCAGATCGAGCGGGTCAAGTTCACGGATGGTTTCGTGGCGCTGGACCTGGACGGCGCTGCGGGCACGGCCGCACGCATGGTCGGTGCGCTGGTCGGCCCTGCCGGCCTGAACAACCGCAGCGTGGTGGGCATCGTGCTCAAGGCGGTGGACGCCGGCTCGACCCCCTTGCAGGTCGCGCAATTTGGCATCAATGCGCTGCTGGGCGCCTCAGCCACGCCGGAACAGGTGGTGAGCCTGCTGTACGCCAATCTGGTGGGCGTCGCGGCCGATGCGAATACGGTCCAGTCGCTGGCGGCCGTCATCAAGTCGGGCGCTTACACCAATGCATCGTTCGCGGTGGCTGCGGCCAACCTGGACCTGAATGCCGCGCACATCAACCTGGTCGGGCTCAGCAGCCAGGGGTTGGAATACATCTGAAGCACCTCGGCCCGGCCCGGTTCAGGCAGAACCGGGCCGTGACCGACGGGCCATCCCGTCATTGGCACTGCGCCAGGCGCGACAGCGAGGACAGATAGTCCAGGCGCTGGAGCGGGGGTTTGGCCTGGGCCTGGCAGGTATAGACGCTGGGCTGGTCAGACGTGGGCACGGCGGTGTCGGCACCGACGCAGATCGCCCCCTGGGCATAGCAGCGCGCATGGAAAGCCGAGGCGGTAGACGTCGTGGTTACACGCGAACCTTTCGGCGCACCCCACCCCGACGGGATGGGGTGTTGCAGGCGGCCCGCAGGCTGCGTTGACCGGGTGCCGGGCGGGTTCTAGATTGGCGGCCTTCCGTTTTTGTTTTCAATCGCCATGCCGACCCCTTTCCGATCCGACCGCCACGCCCTTGCGCGCCTGCACCGCATGGCCAGCCTGGAGGCGGGTGGTGTGCAGCTTATCGAGCCCCTGCTGCAGGAGTTGCGCCGGGTGGTGGGCTTTGACTTCGGCTGCATGCTGTACCCCGGCGCCGATGGCGAACTGATGAACTATGCGCAGGAGCCCATGCAGTCGGTGGCGCGGGACTACTTCGATGCACGCATCCTGCGCAGCGAGCGCCAGGTGCTGGTGCGCAGCCCACGCGATTTCGGCGAGGTGGTGCGCCACGAGCATGGCCCCAGGCTGATGCGCGAGCAGATGGCGGTGTCTCTCACAGAGCTGCTGCGCAGCGACTATTACGACGCGGTGATGCGGCCCACCGGCGCCAAGGACTACATGAGCCTGGTGTTGCGCACCGCGCAGGGTGTGGGCCTGGCTGTGATCCACCTTTTCCGCGATGCCTCGGCCCCGGACTTCACGCCGCAGGACGCGGCCCTGCTGGCCCGGCTGGAGGCCCATCTGGCGCGTGCGCTGCAGCAGGGCGAGCGCGATGCACAGGGCAGCGAGGTGCACAGCCAGGGGGTGCTGGTCGCCACCCCCCAGGGACGGCTGATGTGGATCTCGCCCGAGGCCGAGGCGCTGATGCCCCTGGCCTTCGGCTGGGGCTGGCGCCGAGGCGCCCAGCTGCCTCCTGCGCTGCAGGAACTGCTGCGGCGGCTCAACGCACAGCAGCCCGGCGAGATGGCCCTGCCCGCGATGGAACTGTTCACGGCGCAGGGCTGGTTCTCGCTGCGCGCCACACACCTGACCCCAGCGCCCCAGGAGCGGCAGGGCCGCCAGGCGGTGGCCCTGCACATCACGCGGCGCGTGGCGCGCGGGGTGCGGCTGCTGTCGGCCCTGCAGACGCTGGGGCTGCCGCAGCGCCAGCACGAGCTGGCCTGGTGGCTGGCGCGCGGCCTGCCCGAATCACAGATCGCCCAGCGCATGGGTATCAGCCTCAATACCGCCGTGTACCACCGCCGCCAGCTCTACAACCGGCTGGGTGTGATGGGGCGAGACGAGCTTCTGGCGCAGATTGGCGGGAAAACGTGAATTCATTCACGAATGCGTGCCAAATCGCTCCGCCCACAAAAAAAACCCCCCGGTGCCAGGCAGCAACAGGGGCTTTTGTATTGCAGGCAGTGCGCAGGACCCCCCCTGGGCCGGCATCCGCTTGATGGCCGGGGCGTTCCTCGTGGGTTGCGCAGGCTAGCGGCCTGTGGCCCTGCGCACCCCACCCCCGGCAGATAGGGTGTTGCAGGGCGGTGTACCGGGGTATTGACCCAACGCGGCACGGCTCCTAGATTCGGGTTCTCATCCCCACCACCGCTCCACCGGATCGCACAACATGCCCTCGCCCAGTTCCACCGGGCAAGCCATTGCACGCTTGCAGCACATGACCCGCATGGAGGTGAGCGGGCCATCCATGATCGGGCCGCTGCTGCAGGCGCTGCACGGGGTGATCGGCTTTGACTCCAGCGCGTACATGCACCCCGCAGACACGGGCGACCTGGCGGTGCACATGGAAGTGCCGACCGTCCAGGCAGTGGTGGCCGACTACTTTGATCCGCGCATCCTGCGCAGCGAGCGCCAGGTACTGGTGCGCAGTTCGCGCGACTTTGACGAGGCAGTGCGGTACGAGCAAGGGCCCCAGTTGCTCGGGCAATTGGTGCGGGTGCCCATGCCCGAGTTGGAGCGCAGCGATTTCTACAACGTGGTGATGCGGCCCATGGGGGCCACAGACTGCATGAGCCTGGTGCTGCGCACACTGCGAGGGCAAGGAATAGGTGCGCTCAAGTTCTACCGCGAAGCGGGGTCGCCAGCTTTCGGGCCCGATGAGGTTGCGGCGCTCTCACGGCTGGAGCCCTGCCTGGCGCACATCCTGCAGGATGATGCCCAAGCCAGTGCCAACGACAGCGAGGCGCACAGCCAGGGCATGCTCATCACCACACCCCAGGGGCGGTTGCTGTGGCTGTCGCCCGAGGCCGAGGCCCTGCTGCCCCTGGCCTTCGGCTGGCGCTGGCGGCGTGGTGCGGGGCTGCCCCAGGAATTGCAGGAACTGCTGCAACACATGCGCGCACAGCAACCCATAGGGCTGCCCACCAGGGAGGTGCGCACCGTGCATGGCGATTTTTCGGTGCGCGCCACTCCCATGAAGGCGGCCACCGGCATGGGCCAGGCCGTCGGGATTCACATCATGCAGCGGGTCCCGCGCGAGGCGCGCCTGCAAGCGTTTCTGCAGACCCAGAGTCTTTCGCAGCGCCAGCAGGAACTCGCGTACTGGCTCGCGCTCGACCTGCCGGAGTCGCAGATCGCTGTGCGCATGCACATCAGCGCCAACACCGTGGTCTACCACCGCCGCCAGCTCTACAACAGCCTGGGCCTGCAGGACCGGGGAGAATTGATGAGATGGCTGTCAGCGCAAGGCAGTGGCTGGCCCACGGAGTCAGCCCCGGCAGCGCTGTAGCAGGGCAACGCAGGCCAGCAAGCCTGCGGGTAGGGGCTGGGCTGAATTCCCAATGTGGGAACAAAAAGCAAAAAGCGCTACAGCCTTGAGAGCTGTAGCGCCTTGCGTATCATGGTGGGACGTGCGGGGGTCGAACCCACGACAAACGGATTAAAAGTCCGCTGCTCTACCAACTGAGCTAACGTCCCATCATTGCAACTGCCGCATGCCCATCGCTGAACCTTGGCTGCTGCAAAGCCTAAGATTATAGCTTGATTTTTAGGGGTTTCAGCGGACCTTGGGCCAGACGGTCGATCACCCAGCCCGCCGCGCATTGGCCGAAGGTCGCCGTCACAGCCACCACCGAGCCGTAGCCGTGGCAGTTGAGCGAGCCGTCGCCGCCCTCGATGGCGCACGAGGCGTCGGGCTGCGCCACGGCTTCGCGGCTGAAGACGCAGGCAATGCCGATCTTGCGGCCCTCGCGCGGGGCGCCATGGTGCTTGCGCAACTGGTAGCGCAATTGGGCAAGCAGCGGGTCGTGCGTGGTGGCCGACAGGTCGTCGATGTCCACCTTGTGCGCTTGGCGCTTGCCGCCGGCCGCGCCCACGCTGATGAACGCCTGGCCCGTGGCGCGGGCCCACACGGCCATGGCGGTCTTGGCCTTGATCTGGTCGCAGGCGTCGATCACCGCATCTACCGGGTCGCTGCCCAGCAACTGGGGCCAGTTGCCAGGCTCCACGAACTCGTCAATGCAGCGCACGTCGCATTCGGGGTTGATCAGCGCGATGCGGTCGCGCATGGCCTCGATCTTGGCCTGCCCCACCGTGGTGGACAGGGCATGGATCTGGCGGTTGATGTTGGACTCGGAGACATGGTCCAGGTCCACCAGCGTGAGGCGCGAGACCCCGCTGCGGGCCAGCGCCTCGGCAGACCAGGAGCCCACGCCGCCGATGCCAACAACCACCACGTGCGAGGCGCGGATGCGTCTGGCACCCTCCACGCCATACAGGCGCTCAAGGCCGCCAAAACGCCGCTGCGTAACCTCGTCGGTCGCATCATCGGCAAAGGGAACCATGGGCACGGGAGCGGTTTCGCTCCCGACCAACAGTTCCTTTACCTCGGGCGTTGTGTCCGCAGTGCTCACTTCATCCGCGCCAGGCGTTCCTTGGCAGCCATGGCAGCTTCGGACTGGGGATAGGCCCGGGCCAGGTCTTCCAGCGTCTTGCGCGCGGCCTTGGCGTCCTTCAATTCCACCTGGCAGTTGGCGATCGACAGGGCAGCCTCAGGCGCACGCGCATGCGTGGGCGCCTCGGCCAGCAGGGCCTTGAAGTTGTTGATGGCTTCCTTGTAGTCGCGCGCCGCGTACTGGCCATTGCCCAGCCAGAAGCGGGCCGACGGCACATAGCCGCTGCGCGGGTACTGGCGGATCAGGTTGCCGAAGGCCTGGTTGGCCTCGGGGAACTTGCCCGCGCGGAAGATGGCCAGCGCAGCTTCGAAGTCCTTCTTCTCGGCGGCATCGGCCTGGAACTCCAGACCATCCACCGTGACCTTGATCGGCTCGAACTGGCGCAGGCGCTCATCCACCCCTTGGGCGATGTCCTTCTGGCGGCGCTGCAGCTCGGACACTTCACGCGTCAACTGCTCGTTCTGGCCCTGCAGGCGGGCGTTCTCGCTGCGCAGGGTCTCGATCTGGGTCTGCAGCTCCAGCAGCCCTCGGCGCAACTGGGCGGTGTCCTCGTTGGCACGGCGCAGTTCGTCGGCCGTGCGCTGCTGGGCTTGCTGCATGGCGTCCACGCGCTGGCGCACTTCGAGTATGGCGCGGCGCGCCTCGCCGTCCTCGAAGATGGCTGCGTGCGCACCTGGCAGCGCCACACAGGCCAGCGCCAAGCCTGCGGCCAGGGACCGCAGGGGTTGTGAAAGGCTGAACCCGGGCATCAACGGTACGACAGCTCGGCGCGGCGGTTCTGCGCGTGCGCGTCTTCGCTATTGCCAGGGGCGGCAGGTTTTTCCTTGCCGAAGCTCACGGCTTCGACCTGGGAATCGGGCACACCCAGCAGGGCTAGCGAACGGCGCACGGCTTCGGCACGCTTTTGGCCCAGGGCCAGGTTGTACTCGCGGCCACCGCGGTCATCGGTGTGGCCTTCGATCATGACCTTGCGGCCATTGTTTTGCTTGATGAAGCGCGAATGGGCTTCGAGCAGCGACTGGAACTCGGACTTGATGACGTAGCTGTCGTAGTCGAAGTAGACGATGCGTGCCACGCCCACGGGGCCTTGCGCATTGGCGCCAGAGCCGGTCAGGTCCAGGGGGGCGACGGTGCTCTGGCCGGTGTTGCCCGTGTTGGCACCGCCTGGGTTGGTACCCATGGTCGAGCTTGCGCCCTTGTCTTCCACCGGCACATCGTCGAGCTTGACGCCAGAGCTGCAGCCGGCCACGAGGGCGGTGACGGTAAGGGCAAGGGTAAAACGCTTGAGTTTGCTGCTGATCATCCAAAATTCTCCTGGAAACTAGATTGTGAAAAGTGCTGAAAAGTTCATTGCTTCTGGAACGGGCCCCAATCGGGCTCGCGGATGTCTCCAGGCTGGCCAGCCAGGCGTGCCTTGATTTTTCCGTCCAACGTGGTGGTCATGAGCGCCTCGCGGCCCTGCTGCTGCGTGGCATACACGATGAGGCGGCTGTTGGGCGCAAAACTGGGGTTCTCGTCGGCCGAGGTGTCGGTGATGGCGGTGACGGTGCCTGAGGCCAAGTCCATCACGTGCAGTTTGAAGGCCCCGCCCACGCGGGAAATGTAGGCCAACCACTTGCCATCGGGGCTGATGCTGGGCGAGATGTTGTAGGACCCCGTGAAGGTCACGCGTTCGGCACTGCCGCCGCCCGCGGGCACGCGGTAGACCTGGGGCGCACCGCCCCGGTCGCTCACGAAGTAGATGCTGCGGCCGTCGGCAGAGAACATGGGTTCGGTGTCGATGCCGGGGCTTTGCATCAGCCGCTTGGGCTCGCCGCCATTGGCGTCGATCAGGTACAGCTGCGAGCCGCCATCGCGGCTCAGCGTCACGGCCAGATTGCGGCCGTCAGGTGACCAGGCCGGCGCACTGTTGGAACCGCGGAAGTTGGCCACCAGCCGGCGCTGGGCCGAGGCGACCTGGTGGACATACACCACGGGCTTGCGCGACTCGAACGACACGTAGGCGATCTGCCCGCCCGAGGGCGACCAGGCCGGCGAGATGATGGGCTCGGGGCTCGACAGGGCCGATTGCGCATTTTCGCCATCGGCATCGGCCACCCACAGGCTGTAGCGGCTACCGGTCTTGGTGACGTAGACGATGCGGGTGGAGAAGACCCCGCGCTCGCCAGTGAGCTTTTCGTAGACGAAGTCGGCAATGCGGTGCGCCACCAGCCGCAGGTCGGCCTGGGACACGGCGAAGCTCTGGCCGCCCAGGTCCTGGCCCTTGACCACGTCCCACAGCCGAAAGCGCACATCGTAGCGGCCGTCGGGTGTGCGCGTCACGCTGCCGGTCACCAGCGAATCGGCCGTCTTCTGGCGCCACAGGGCCACATCGGGGCGCGAGGTCTCGTCGAGCACCACGCCCGCCGTGTCCACTGCGCGGAACTGGCCGCTGCGCTCCAGATCGGCCTGCACGATGGCGCCGATCTTCTGCGGGGCCTGCGCTTCGCCACGGAAGGGCGCTATGGCTATCGGCAACTGGGTCAGGCCCACGCCCGTGACTTCCACGCGGAACTGCGCGAGTGCGGGCAAGGAGGCAGTGGAGGCAAGAGCGGCCAGAACCTGGCGGCGCATGGGACGCGGCAGGGCCGCTTGGAGGGAGGTGTTGGAGTTGGTGTTGTGATCTGTGGTCATTGGCAGCCGCAGTAGCCGAACAAATGCCGGTTGGCAGCGCCAATGTTACACACTGGGGAAGACCCGCTGTGACAAACTGTGCAGGGGCTTGTGGTCAATCGCTGCACTGCAGCACGAACATGCGCGAGAGATGCCCGCTCGCGTGCCAGGGGGCATCGCGCATCGCCGCCTTAGAATCCGCTGCACATGCAAGCCACCGATCCGAGCGCCACGGGCCCCGCTGCGCCGCCCGCCCCCCCTGCCCCCACCCTCACCGCCCGCCTGGCGCGGCTTTCCGTGTATTTCGGCAACCAGCGGCTGGCCTGGGGCCTGGCCATCGCGGCGACCCTGGTGGGTGCCGCCACGGAGCCTCTGATCCCCGCGCTGCTGCAGCCCCTCCTGGACCGCGGCTTCACCCAGGGCAACCTGCCGCTGTGGGCAGTGCCCCTGGCCATCATGGGGGTGTTCCTGGTGCGCGGCCTGGCGCAGTTCGTGGGCCAGTACGCGCTGGCGCGCATCGCCAACGAAGGCATGCTGCTGCTGCGCCGTGCGCTGTTCGACCGCGTGCTGGCGGCCGAGATGGGGCTGTTCTCGCGCCAGTCGGCCAGCGCACTGTCGAACACCGTGGTCTACGAGGTGCAGACAGGGGCCACGCTGCTGGTGCAGGCCCTGCTGGGCCTGTCGCGCGACGGCTTCACGCTGCTCGCGCTGCTGGGCTACCTCCTGTACCTGAACTGGCAGCTCACGCTCATCGTGGCCGTGGTGGTGCCGGGCGTCGCGTGGATCATGAAGACCCTGTCCAAGCGCCTGTACACCCTGACCAAGAGCAGCCAGCAGGCCACCGATGAGCTGGCCTATGTGGTCGAAGAGAACGTGCTGGCCCACCGCATGGTGCGCCTGCACGGCGCGCAAGAGGGCCAATCGAAGCGCTTTGCAGGCCTGAGCCAGCGCCTGCGCGGCCTGGCCATCAAGTCCACCATCGCCTCGGCCGCGATGACGCCACTCACGCAGCTGCTGGCCGCCGCCGCGCTGTCGGTGGTGATCTGCATTGCGCTATGGCAAAGCCGCGGCACGCTGAACGCCAAGGACGTGACCGTGGGCGGCTTCGTCTCGTTCATCACCGCCATGCTGATGCTGATCGCCCCCATCCGCCGCCTGGCGGACGTGGCCAACCCCATCACGCGCGGCGTGGCGGCGCTGGAGCGTGGCCTGGCCCTGCTGGGCGACACAGGGGCAGAGCAAGGGGGCAGCTACCGCACGGAGCGGGCCCAGGGCGCGCTGGAGCTGCGCGATGTGTCCGTATCGTTCGGCCCCTACAACGCGCCGGCCCTGGACGGCGTGAGCCTCAGCGTGGCCCCCGGGGAGATCGTGGCGCTGGTCGGCCCCTCGGGTGCGGGCAAGACCACGCTGGTGAACCTGCTGCCGCGCTTCATCGCCACCTCGTCCGGCGCCGTGCTGCTCGATGGCCACCCCGTGCAGGACTGGGACCTTTCGACCCTGCGCACGCAGATCGCCATGGTGAGCCAGGACGTGGTGATGTTCAACGACACCATCGCCGCCAACGTGGCGCTGGGCCATGCGGTGGACGACGGCAAGGTGCTGGCCTGCCTGGCCGCCGCCAACCTGGCGGACCACGTGGCATCGCTCGCGCAGGGCATCCACACCGTGGTGGGGCACAACGCCACCCAGCTCTCGGGCGGGCAGCGCCAGCGCCTGGCGATCGCACGCGCGCTCTACAAGGACGCGCCCATCCTCATCCTGGACGAGGCCACCTCGGCATTGGACACGGAGTCGGAGCGCCTGGTGCAGGACGCGCTGAACCGGCTGATGCAGGGCCGCACCACGCTGGTGATTGCCCACCGCCTGTCCACCATCGAGCATGCGGACCGCGTGGTCGTGATGGAGCAGGGCCGCATCGCCGAGCAAGGCACGCACGCCCAATTGGTGGCCGCAGGCGGCCTGTATGCGCGCTTGCAGAGCCGGCCTGCCACGGCCGCAAGGCCTGCCGTAGCCGACGCGCCAGCGGCAGACTGACGACCGACGGCCGGCCCTGGCTTCAGGCCAGAGGCCGTGTCCGGCGCATCACCACTTGCCCGCGTTGGGCTGGCGGCGGCGGATGGCCGTGGCGATCTTCTCGGCCGCTTCGGTGCGGCTCACGCGCATCGCGAAGTCCACGGCCGTCAGGCCCAGTTGGTTCTTGATCGTGGGGTCGGCCCCCTCGTTGAGCAGCAGTTGCACGGCATCGTTGGAGCCGTACTGCGCGGCCATCATCAGCGGCGTGGTGCCGTTGGGCGAGGTGGCGTCGATGTAGGCATGGTTCTCCAGCAGCATGCCGATGATGCGCACATGCTCCTGCTTGATGCCCGAGGCGGCATAGTGCAGCGGCGCCCAGCCTTCCTTGTTCACGTCGGCATCGCGCCCCATCAATGCCTTCACGGCGTCGACGTTGCCCTTGAGCGCGGCCATCATCAACGGGCTTTCGTCCTGCTGGTTGCGGGTCTCCACCTTCAGGCGCCGGTTGGCGATGAGGGCGGCAAACACCTTGAGCGACTCGGCCTGGATCGCCAGCGTCAGCGCCACCTGGCCCTTCGGGTCGCGGATGTTGGGGTCGAATCCGCGGCGCAGCAGATTGTTGACGGTGTCGGCGTCGTCGCGCTCCACGGCCGAAAAGAAGTCCTCATAGGCACCCGCCCAGGCGGTAGCGGCGCCGGTGACCAGTGCCAGGGCGCCCAACAGCGCGGTGCGGCGGCGCAGCGTGTGGCTCGTCATGCGTTCACTCCCTTGAACAAGGTCTCGAAATTGCGGCTGGTGGCCTCGGCCACCTCCTCCACGGCAATGCCGCGGGTTTGCGCCACCTGCTTGGCCACATGGGGCACGTAGGCAGGGCTGTTGGTCTTGCCCCGGTAGGGCACGGGGGCCAGGTAGGGGCTGTCGGTCTCGATCAGCATGCGGTCCAGCGGTACGAAGGCCACCACGTCGCGCAGCTCCTGCGCCGTCTTGAAGGTGATGATGCCCGAGAAGGAAATGTAGTACCCGAGGTCCAGCGCCGCCCGCGCCACCTGCATGGACTCGGTGAAGCAGTGGAACACGCCGCCCGCCAGGTTGCCCGCGCCGTCCTCGCCCTCTTCCTTGAGGATGGCCAGGGTGTCGTCCGACGCGCTGCGGGTGTGGATCACCAGCGGCTTGGCACAGCCGCGCGCGGCGCGGATGTGGGTGCGAAAGCGCTCGCGCTGCCACTCCAGGTCGGCAATGCTGCGCCCGCCCTTGCGGTCTTCCATGCCGTAGTAGTCGAGGCCGGTCTCGCCGATGGCCACCACGCGCGGCAGGGCCGCGCGGTCGAGCAGGTCCTGCACCGAGGGCTCGGTCACGCCCTCATTGTCGGGGTGCACGCCCACCGTGCTCCAGAAGTTGCCGTGCGCCAGCGCCAGCGCATGCACATCGCCGAACTCCTCCATGGTGGTGCAGATGCACAGGGCCCGGTCCACCGAGGCCTCGGCCATGGCCTGGCGGATGGCCGGGAGCTGGTCAACCAGGCCGGGATAGGTGAGGTGGCAATGCGAATCAACGAACATGTGGTTTCAAAATGGAAAAAGCCGACCAGCCTGCGCGGGTCGGCATAGGGTGCGACAAGCTTTCAGATCGTCTGGGTGGGACGGTCCGAACCCAGCGAAGTTCCCAGCAGCTCCTCGATCTTGAGCTTGAGCTGGCGCGACTTCTCGTCCTTGGGGAACTGGATGCCCACGCCCTGCGTGCGGTTGCCGGCAGCACGGGCGGGGGTGACCCAGGCCACGCGGCCTGCCACGGGATAGCGCTGGGTATCGTCAGGCAGCGTCAGCAGCACATACACATCGTCGCCGAGCTTGTAGTCGCGCTGGGTGGGCACAAAAATGCCCCCTTCGACGAAAAAGGGAATATAGGCCGCATACAAGGCCGCCTTTTCCTTGATGGCCAGCTGCATGACGCTGGGGCGGGGGGCGGTGGATGGACTGCTCATGGTGGGTGGGACGGCTTCAGTGCCTGGAGTGTAGGGTGTTTCGCGCCTGGGCGACAAGCGCCTCCAGCATGAGGCCGGCATTGAAGGGGTGGTCGGCCGTGCGCGCCGCCTTGGCCAGCGCCTTGGACCAACGCGTCAACGGGCCCAGCGGCGGTGGCTTGGGCAGGTCGGCCGGGGCAAAGTAGCGCGGCGCGGCACCCACGCTGGCGGCCAGCAGGTCATGGCAGAGCTTTTGCAGCGCGTCGATCACCTGCGCGGGCGACCAGTCACCCAGCGCCGTGACATCACCGCGCGCCACGGCCTGCGGCAGCAGGGCCCAGGCCTGCGGACTGCGGCCCGAGCGGGCCAGGGCCAGCGCATCGTCGGGCCGCCCGCCTGCGGCACGCAGAAAGGCCGGCGCCGCATCGGCGGCAATGCCCTGCCCCTTGAGCCAGGCCAGCATCTCGGCCTCGGCCGGCCAGACCATGGTGTGGCCCAGGCAGCGGCTGCGGATGGTGGGCAGCAGCTGGTGTGCGGCCTCGCTGGCCAGGACGAAGCGCACATCGCCCGGCGGCTCCTCCAGCGTCTTGAGCAAGGCGTTGGCCGTGATGTGGTTCATCTGCTCGGCCGGGTACACCAGCACCGCCTTGCCACGCCCGCGCGCCGAGGTGCGCTGCGAGAACTCCACCGCATCGCGCATGGCCTCCACGCGGATTTCCTTGCTGGCCTTGCGCTTCTTGTCGTCGATGTCGGCCTGCGCTTTTTCGGACAGCGGCCAGCCCAGGGCCATCATCTGCACCTCGGGCATCAGCACGCACAGGTCGGCATGGGTGCGCACCTCGATGGCGTGGCAGCTGCCGCACTGGCCGCAAGCGCCTTCTGGCGTGGGCCGGTCGCACAGCCAGGCACGCACCATCTCAAGGCCCAGCGCGTACTGGCCCAGGCCCGAGGGCCCCTGCAGCAGCCAGGCATGGCCGCGCTGGGCGAGCAAGGTGGTGCGCTGCGCGGCGATCCAGGGTGCCAGCGGGGTGGTGGTGGCGTCGCTCATGCCAGGTCCTTCGGCGTGGGCACCATGATGGACAGCCAGCCCTTGCGCACGAACACGCTGGTCAGCTGCTGCCAGACACGGTGGCGGTCCAGCGCGGCATCGAGCCGGGCAAAGCGCGCGGGCTCCACGACGGCCCGGTCGGCATAGCCCTGTGCCACGCGGCGAAAGAACTCCACGGGCTGCGCCTCGAAGCGGTCGGGCACGCGGGCGCCGGCCAGGCGCTCGGCCGCCACCTCGGGCGCCAGATCAAACCAGACGGTCAGGTCCGGGTTGCGCAAGGTGCCAGCGCCGGCCCCTGGCACGAGACCGCCCTGGGCCATGCGCTCCAGCGTGGACAGGGTCATGAGGTCGAAGCCCCGCCCCGCCCCCTGGTAGGCAAAGGTGGCATCGGTGAAGCGGTCGCACAGCACCACATCGCCCCGGGCAAGGGCCGGTTCGATCACATTGCACAGGTGGTCGCGGCGGGCGGCAAAGATCAGCAGCGACTCGGTCAGCGGGTCCATGGCGTCGTTCAGCACCATCTCGCGCAGCTTTTCGGCCAGCGGCGTGCCGCCGGGCTCGCGGCTCACCGTCACCGTGCGGCCTTGCGAGCGGAATGCCGAGGCCAGCCCTTCGATGTGCGAGGACTTGCCGGCACCGTCGATGCCTTCAAAGGTGATGAAGAGGCCGGGTCGTGACATGAAAACCTTTGTCCAGAGTATGCAGGCGGGAGAGCATGGCGCGCTGAGGCAGCCTACTGCTGCCCGCGCTGGTAGCGGTTGACGGCACGGTTGTGCTCGTCCAGCGAGGCGCTGAAGTGGCTGGTGCCGTCGCCCTTGGCCACGAAGTACAGCGCCTTGGTGCGCTCGGGCTGCACGGCGGCCAGCAGCGAGGCCTTGCCGGGCATGGCAATCGGGGTCGGGGGCAGGCCGCCTCGGGTGTAGGTGTTCCAGGGCGTATCGGCCAGCAGGTCGCGCCGGCGCAGGTTGCCATCGAACTTCTCGCCCAGGCCGTAGATCACCGTGGGGTCGGTCTGCAGCAGCATGCCGGTGCGCAGGCGATTCACGAACACGCCGGCGATCTGTGCGCGGTCGCTGGCGCGGCCGGTTTCCTTCTCGACGATGCTGGCCAGGACCAGCGCCTCATCGGCGGACTTGAGCGGTGTGTCGGCCGAGCGCTGGCTCCAGGCGGCTTCAAGCTTGCGGTCCATGGCGTGCAGGGCGCGGCGCAGCACCGCCAGGTCGCTCGATCCCTTGGCGTAGGTGTAGGTGTCCGGGAAGAAGCGGCCCTCGGGCGCCACGCCGGGGCGGCCCAGCTGCGCCATCAGCGCCTCGTCGGTCAGGCCCTTGGAGTCGGGCTTGATCTGGTCGTCGTTGGCCAGGGCCTGGCGCACCTGGCGGAAGTTCCAGCCCTCCACCAGCGTCAGCGCGCGCAGCGCCTCCTCGCCACGCACCAGCTTGGCCAGCAGGCTGCGCGGCGTGGTACCGAGCGGGATCTCGTAGTTGCCGGCCTTGATCATGCGGTCCTGCCCCGAAAATCGGAACCAGGCATAGAGCAGTTGCGCATCGGTGCGCACACCGGCGGCCACCACGTCGCGGGCCACGCCGCGAGGCGTGGTGCCGGGCTCGATGGCCAGCTCCAGCGGCTCGTTGCCAACCATGGGCAGGGGCTGGTGCAGCCACCAGAAGGCGGCTCCACCTGCGGCGATCACGATCACCAAGAGAAAAACCAGTAAGCGTCGCACAACCCTGCTGCCTGTAGATAAAGGGAGCGGGCATCATAATTCAGCCATGACCCAGCTTCCCCTGAATGGCATTGCCCCTCTGTCGCACCTTGGCGTGATCCGCGTGGAAGGCGAAGACGCCGCCAAGTTCCTCCACGGCCAGCTCACGCAGGACTATGCCCTGCTGGGCTTGGGCGAGGCGCGGCTGTCGGCTTTTCTCTCGGCCAAGGGCCGCATGCAGGCCAGCATGATCGGCCTCAAGCGCAGCCCTGTCGAGGTGCTGCTCGTGATCAGCCAGGACCTGCTGGCCACCACGCTCAAGCGCCTGTCGATGTTCGTGATGCGTGCCAAGGCCAAACTGAACGACGCCACGGCCGACTTTGCCTTGTACGGCCTGGCGGGCGATGCCGTCGCCTCACTTGCAGGTGGCACGGCCCCGGCCTGGACCAAGGCCGAGGTCGGCTCCGCCAGTGTGGTCCACCTCTACCCTGCCGCAGGCCAACCGCGTGCGCTGTGGGTGGCGCCTGCCGCCGACCCGGCCCCCGCAGGCCCGGCGCTGGACCTGGCACTGTGGCAGTGGAGCGAGGTGCAGAGCGGTGTGGCCACCCTGACCCAGCCGTTGTTCGAGGCGTTCGTGCCGCAGATGCTCAATTACGAGTCCGTGGGCGGTGTCAATTTCAAGAAGGGCTGCTATCCCGGCCAGGAGGTGGTGGCGCGCAGCCAGTTCCGTGGCACGCTCAAGCGGCGGGGGTACATCGCGCATGCCGGCAGTGCGGTGGCGGTGGGGGCGGAAGTGTTTGCTGCGGGTGATCTGGAGCAGCCTTGTGGGACGGTGGTGCAGGTGGCTGCTGCACCGGGTGGCGGGTTCGACCTGATCCTTTCGATGCAGATTTCGGCAGCTGGCGGTCCACTGCAGGTCGGCGCGCGGGAGGGCGTGGCCCTTGCGCTGCAGCCGTTGCCTTACGCTTTGCTTGACGATATCTGATCAGTTTGTGGGGAGGCATGCCGCATGCCTTGCTTGAGGGCGGAGGCCGGGTCTCGGCCCGGCGGCCGAGGTACCTTTCTTTGCGTCGCCAAAGAAACGTACCCCAAAGAAAGGCGACCCCGCTGCCCGTGTCCCCCTCGCCGGGGGCGAGGGGGCAGCCTGCGATGCTCGGTCCTGGGGTGACGCCGAAGAACTCCCTGCGCTCCCTCTTCAAGGGAGCTCCGGTCAAACAGCTTCGGCGAGTCAGATGACGATGCGCGTGTCCTTCGGCACGCGCTCACCCCAGGCCCTGCGCTTCTCGGCACGGTCAGAAGGGGGTGGGAGCGGGCTCCACACGGGCCATTGCTTCGCTCGGCCTGTGGTCCTTCGCTGCGCTCGGCTCGCCAGGGCGGCTGCGCCGCCCGTCGGCAGCGCGTAGCGTGTAACCGACACCCGGCGCAGCTGCGAAGCAGCAGCCGTCTTTGTCCCCGCTCCCCGCCCCTGCTGGCTGCGCCGAGAAGCGCAGGGGCTGGGGTGGGTGCGTGTGCCGAAGGACACACGCACTTCGTGATCTGGCTTGCCGCAGCTGTTTGAGCGGAGTTCGAAGAACGCAGCGAGTTCTGCGGCACCACCCCAGGACCGAGCATCGCAGGTTGCCCCCGTTCGCCCGACAGGGCGTACGGGGGACGCAGACTGGGGGTCGCCTTTTCTTGGCCCACCTTCTTTTGGCGACGCAAAAGAAGGTGGGTGCGCCGCCGGGCGCACATCCCGGCCTCCACCCTCAACAAAGGCACGCCTCATCAAAGCGAAGCGACACCCAAAGCCAAATATTCAAAAAACCCGCGCCATCACAACATGCGCAATCCCCGCCTCCTCATAAGGCTCCCCCACCACAGCAAACCCCGCCCTCCGATAAAACCCCTCCGCATTGCCCTGCGCATGCAACTGCACCTCCCGGTCCCCACGAGCCCGTGAAGCATCCACCAACGCATCCAGCACCTTGCGCCCCCACCGCGTCCCCCGCACCGACCGGTCCACCGCCAGCCGCCCGATGCGCCCCACACCCGGTGCCTCCTGCAACAGCCGCCCCGCCGCAATCGGCTGCCCCAGCCGGTTGTAGACCACCGCATGGCGCGCAGTGGCATCGAGCGCATCGGCCTCGATCTCGGCGGGAATGCCCTGCTCCGTGACGAACACGGCAGTGCGCAAGCGGCCCGCATCACGGCCCAGCGCATTCCAGTCGCCGGTCCTGACCTCGGCCGTGTCCTCCCCGGCTTCGAAGGCGGTGATGATGTCGCGCAGCGCCTGGGGCACAGGGCGCGACTTCTGCGCCACCGGGTCGGCGAAAACGTACACCAGCTCGCCCGAAACCAGCAGCCGGTTACCACTGAAGATACCCGCCTCGAACAGGCACGAGGAATTGCCCACGCGCGCGCAGCGCATGCCCACGTCCAGCGTGTCGTCCATGCGCGCCGAGGCGTGGTATTCGAGGCTCGCCTTCTTCACGAACATCTCGCCGTCGAGCGCGTGCATGCTGGCCTCGTAGGGCAAGGCCAGGGCGCGCCAGTATTCGGACATGGCGTTGTCGATGTACATCAGGTAGTGGCCGTTGAACACGATCTTCTGCATGTCCACTTCGGCCCACCGCACCCTCAGGCGGTGGAAACAACGGAAATCACGGCGTTGCATAGCTTGTGTCTCACTCCAATTGAAAAGCGTTGCGCAGAGCGCGCGCCGCGTCGGCATGGGCCTGGCGCGCCTCGGGTATGGCGCGGCCCATCTTGATGAATTCATGCGTCACGCCGCGGTAGATCTCCAGGTCCACCGCCACGCCGGCCGCACGCAGCTTGTCGGCATAGTCCACGCCCTCGTCCACCAGCGGATCGCACTCGGCCAGTCCCATCCACACCGGGGCTACGCCTTCCACATCATCGGCATGCAGGGGCGCGAAGCGCCAGTCCTCGCGCTGCTCGCGGGTGGTCACGTACTGGCCGAAGAACCAGGTGATGGCCGGCTCGTCGAGCACCAGGCCGCTGGCAAAGCGGGTGTGCGAGGGTGTGTCCTGGTGCGCCGCGCAGCCCGGGTAGATCAGCAACTGCAGCACCAGCGGCAGGCCCGCATCGCGCGCGAGGATGGCGCTCACCGTGGCCAGCGTGCCGCCGGCGCTGTCACCACCCACGGCGATGCGCGCCGGGTCGGCACCCAGGCCAGCCGCATTCGCGTGCAGCCAGGCCAGCGCGTCCCAGGCGTCGTTGGTGGCCGTCGGAAAGCGGTGCTCGGGTGCCAGCCGGTAATCAAGCGACACCACCATGCAGCCCGCCAGCCGCGCGAGCTCGCGGCACAGGATGTCGTGCGTAGCGATGCTGCCGATGGTGAAACCGCCGCCATGGGTGTACAACAGCACGGGCAGCGGGCCCGCGTCCTGCGGCGAGGGGGCGTACAGGCGCGCAGGCAGCGGATGGCCGTCGCGTGCAGGGATGGAGAAGTCCTCCACGCGGGGCAGAACGGGCTTGGGAATCTCCAGCACATCCGCCCCCGCCGCATAGGCGGTGCGCGCGTCCTGCGGGGTGCGGGTGTACAGCGGCGGGTGGCCCGCACGCGCCATGCGTTCGAGCACGCTGCGCATCTGGGGGGTCAGGCGGTTGGCGTGGATGTGCAGATCGGTCAAAGGGCAAACTCGCTCATTTTCAAAAAAGGCAGGGACGAATCTACCCGAACGCCCTGCACCGTGCCGCAGCGCCCTGAAAAGCCGGCCACGCCGTTGTCACGGAGGTGACGAAAAAAGCGGCATCCATGAGGGTTTGCTTCAGGGCCATGCCGCCCCCTGGGTTGTAAAGTCGATAGCCATCCTCCACGCAATTTCCCGCAACGCCATGGCTTTCATCTACTACGTCACCCAGATCCAGTTCGAGTTCGGCGCCGTGAAGCTGCTCCAGCAGGAATGCGAGCGCGTGGGCATCACCCGCCCGCTGGTCGTGACGGACCCTGGTGTCAAGGCTGCGGGCGTGTTGCAGAAGGCGCTGGATGCACTGGCCGGGCTGCCCGTGGCGGTGTTCGACCAGACGCCCTCCAATCCCACCGAAGCGGCCGTGCGCGCCGCCGTGGAGATGTACAAACGCGAGGGCTGCGATGGCCTGATCGCCGTGGGCGGCGGCTCGGCCATCGACTGCGCCAAGGGCATCGCGATCGCTGCCACGCACGAAGGCCCGCTCACGCACTACGCCACCATCGAAGGCGGCTCGCCGCGCATCACCGAGCGCGCCGCGCCGCTGATCGCCGTGCCCACCACCAGCGGCACCGGCAGCGAGGTGGCACGTGGCGCCATCATCATCGTCGACGACCACCGCAAGCTCGGCTTTCACTCCTGGAACCTGGTGCCCCGAACCGCCATCTGCGACCCCGAACTCACCCTGGGCCTGCCGCCCGCGCTCACTGCGGCCACCGGCATGGATGCCATCGCGCACTGCATGGAGACTTTCATGTCGGCCGCCTTCAACCCGCCGGCCGACGGCATTGCCCTGGACGGCCTCACGCGCGGCTGGGCGAACATCGAGCCGGCTACGCGCAACGGCAGCGACCGCGATGCGCGCCTGCACATGATGAGCGCCAGCATGCAGGGCGCCATGGCCTTCCAGAAGGGCCTGGGTGCCGTGCATTCGCTGAGCCACAGCCTGGGCGGCGTGAACCCGCGCCTGCACCATGGCACGCTCAACGCCATGTTCCTGCCCGCCGTGGTGCGCTTCAATGCCGGGGCCGAATCCGTGCAGAAGGACAAGCGCCTGGAACGCATGGCCCATGCCATGGGCCTGGCCAGCGCAGGCGACATCCCCGAAGCCATCCGCGACATGAACGCCCGCCTGGGCCTGCCCACGGGCCTGGCGGCCATGGGCGTGACCGAAAGCATGTTCGACGACATCATCAAGGGTGCGATGGCCGACCACTGCCACAAGACCAACCCGCGCATCGCCACGCCCGAGGAATACCGGGACATGCTCACGCAGTCGCTCTGACGCCTTCAGCAGCCCGCCCGGCGGCCGGCAAACCAGGTCCGCAGCCGCCTGCCAGCCCCACGGCGGCCTCCCCCATACGGGCGGGGCACAGACAGCGCCCGTGCAGCTAAACTGCGAGCTGTCAAACAATAATTAACAAAGTAATTAACGGACCGGCGCCGCAGGGCGCCGTGGGCCGTTGCCACTGCTGAGCGAGGCGGCATGCATGGTGGAGTGCATGGCCGGCACGCGGGCCGGGCTGTCGGCTGTGCCACCGGAAACGGGCGGGCGCTCGCCGCTGGCGATCCCGCGCGCTCTTTCATCCAATCCATGAAATGACCGGCTGATCCATCCATGCGCGCAGAAAAATTCAGGGCCTGGCTGACACAGGGAACCATTCCCCGGCTGTATCTCGCGATCCTGGTGATCATCGTGGCGGTCGTGGCCGTGCGCTACCAGCAACTGGTGTCGCTGGAGGAGGAGGAAGCCAACGACCGCGCCGTGGCCGAACTGGCGCGTGTGGGCGACAGCCTGCTGCCCACCCTGGTGGCCCTGGACCCAGCGAACCGCGAGTCGGCCGCCCGCGTGCTGCAGGCCACACCCACGCGCTTCGGCCCGGCCGTGCAGTCGCTGCTGTGGCAGGTCCCAGGCCAGGCGCCCCTGCAATGGACCGCGCCCCCCGTGGCCATGCAGGCCCCTGCGTGGTTTGCCCAGGTCCTGGACATCACCCCGCCCACGCAGCGCTTCGGCCAGGCGTTTGCGGACGGTCGCACCGGCGTGCTCACGGTCACCGCCGATCCCGGCATCCTGGTGGACCGGGTCTGGAAGACGGTGGTGGTGCAGGCCCGCATCTCGGCGCTGAACATCTTCACCATCCTGTTCCTGCTGACCCTGATCCTGCGCGCCAACGCCCGCATGCTGCGCCGCCTGACCGAGGCCACGGACCGCTTCCGCCAAGGGCACCTGGACACGCGCATGGACATCAAGGGCACCCTGGAATCGCGGGCGGTGGCCAACACTTTCAACGACATGGCGGGCAAGGTGCAGTCGCTGGTGCACTCGCTGCGCGAGACGCAGCAACTGCAGAGCGAGCAACTGCACTTCACGCGCCAGCTCATCGACGCCCTGCCCCTGCCGGTTTTCGTGCGCGAGGCGGACGGCACCTTCGTCGATGCCAACCGCGCCTGGCAACGGCTGTTCCAGAACGGCGACCCCGGCCTGCCGGGCCAGGGCATGTTCCCGGGCCTCACGGCGCCGCACCTGCTCTCACCCGCACAGTCCCGGCAACTGGCCATGTCGCAGGACAACGAGGTGCTGGTGCAGCCCCCCGGCCAACTGGCACGCACCATGGCCTACTATGAAGCGCCCTTCACCAGCACGAACGGCGCCGTGGCCGGCACCGTGGGCACGCTGGTGGACATCACCGAGCGCAAACGCGCCGAGCAGGCACTGCGCAACGAGAAGGACCGCGCCGAAGTCACGCTGGCCTCCATCGGCGATGGCGTGATCACCACCGACCTGGCCGGTTGCATCGAGACCATCAACGAGGCGGCCCAGCTCATGACCGGCTACACCGCCGATCAGGCTGTGGGTGAACTGCTGGACGACGTTTTCCGGCTGTACGAGGAGCCCGCGAGCCAGGCGGCCGGCCGTGCCACCGGGGAACAGGTCCATGCCAACGCCCATCGCCCGGCCATGCAGGAAGTGCTGCTGCACCGCTCGGGCGAGCGCTACGCCATCGAGTACACCGCATCGGCCATCCGCCAGGGCAGCGGGCGCGCATCGGGCTGCGTGCTGGTGTTCCGCGATGTGACCGAGGCCAGCCACCTGCGCCACCAGATCTCCTGGCATGCGCGGCACGATGGCCTGACCGGCCTGCTCAACCGCGCCGCCCTGGCCGAGCGGCTCACGCACGCCCTGTTCGTGACGGGCCGCAGCCCCACCCTGCTGGCCGTGTGCATGCTGGACCTGGACCATTTCCAGGCCATCAACGACGCCCACGGCCACCGCATGGGCGACCGCCTGCTCAAGGAGGTGGCCCAACGCCTGAACGCCTTTGCCACCGGCAGCAATGCCGCGGCGCGCCTGGGGGGTGACGAGTTCGTGCTGCTGCTCAACCACCAGACCGACGTGCCCGCCATCGAAGAGCATGTGCACCAGCTCATGCAACAGCTTGCCGCGCCCTATGCCATCGACGACCGCCTGCTGCACACCACCGCCAGCGTGGGCGTGGCCGTGTTCCCGCAGGACGACGTGAACCCCGACACCCTGCTGCGCCAGGCCGACCAGGCCATGTGCCAGGCCAAGCGCTCGGGCCGCAACCGCATGCACCTGTTCGACGTGCAGCTCGACCACGCGGTGCAGACCCAGCATTCGCAGCAGACCCGGGTGGCCCAGGGGCTGCAGGCCGGCGAGATGCGCCTGTACTACCAGCCCAAGGTGAACCTGCGCACCGGCGAGGTGCTGGGCATGGAAGCACTGCTGCGCTGGCAGCACCCGGAGCAGGGCCTGCTCGGACCCCAGCATGTGCTCCCCCTGCTGGAAGATGTGGAGGTGGTGGCCGAACTCGGCGAGTGGGTGCTCAAGGAAGCGCTGGCTCAGATGCGGCAGTGGAGCCTGGCGGGTGTGCAGTGGGAGGTCAGCGTGAACATCGCTGCACAGCACTTTCACCGCCCCGACTTCGTGGACCGGCTCAAGGACCTGCTGCTGACCTGCCCGGAAGTGTCCCCCGCCCGGCTGGAACTCGAGATCCTGGAATCCGCCGCGCTGCAGGACATGCAGTACATGCGCAGCATGATGCACAGCTGCCAGGCACTGGGCGTGCGCTTCGCGCTCGACGACTTCGGCACCGGCTTCTCGTCGCTGTCCTACCTCAAGCGCCTGCCGGCGGAAACCATCAAGATCGACCAGTCTTTCGTGCACGGCATCCTGCACGACGAGGACGACCTGACCCTGGTCAACGCCATCATCACCCTGGCCCGGGCCTTCAACCGCCACGTGATCGCCGAAGGCGTGGAAACACCGGCCCATGGCGAAAAACTGCTGGCGCTGGGCTGCGAGCGGGCCCAGGGCTTCGGCATTGCGCCCCCCATGCCCGCGCACGAGGTGCTGGCCTGGACACGGGCCTACGAGCAACGCCACCTCCAGCAGACCGCAGCGGCCCGGCCGGCCAGCGTGGTCACGCCTTCTTCCCCCATACCTGCCCGCTGAGCAGGCCCGAGGCAGGGCTGGCTACAGAGCCTGCACGGCCCCCATATCGGGCCGGTGCAACCACTCGGCCAGCTCATCGGCCAGTTGCTGGCTGGCCCCCGTGGCGGCCAGCCAGGCTTTGGCGCGGCCCGTGCTGTCGGTGCCGTAGTGCGTGAAGTCGTTGCGGTCAGGCAGCTTGCCGTGTGGCAGCGTTCGCACCCATTCGGGGTGCGGCGACAGCACCACCATGGAGTCGAGCGCCGCAGTGGAGCCGTGCCGCCACTTGAGCCCCTTGTCCAGCCAGCCGGGCACCACCTGGTGCTGGAAATGGGGGTACAGCACCAGGCCCCCGGCCCCTGCGGGTGCCTGGTGGTAACCCATGTGCAGGTGGTAGTCGGTGATGCCGCCATCCCAATAGGCGCCGCGCGGGGCGCCAGGAATGTCGTGCACGGCCTGCAGCACGAAGGGGATCGAACAACTGGCCTGCAGCGCGGGCATGAAGTTCTGCGCCGTGAGCTGTACCTGGCGTGTGCGGAAATCCCCTGTACCGAATGGCAGCGCCGCGCCGCCCGGGGCGGGGGCTGCGGCATCAGGGGACGAGAACACCACACGCTCCAGCCACGCGCCCAGGGCCTTGCGATGCACCGTGTTGGTCAGAAAGGCTCCCAGGTAACCCAGCGGCGTGCCCACCCTGTGCTCGCGTGCCAGCACATGCCGGCCGCGCGAGGTGACGATGTGCAGGTGAAAGCGTGGGTGGCTCAGCACCTCGGCCACCCGCCCACCGTAAAAGGCCTGCAGGTTCTGGCCAAAGCGTTCGCTCACATGGGACGCCGGGGGGCGCTTCTTGCCCGGGGGCAGCTCATAGCTCTGGTGGATGTAGTCGTGCTCCAGCCGCTCGAAGGCGGCCACCGACGACCCCAGGCAGGCCGTGGCCATGCGCCATGCGCCGATAGAGGCGCCCACCAGGTGCACCGGCTGGCTGGAACCGGTCAGCCAATCGCCGAAAAGGAAGCGGTCCAGCGGCCCCAGGATCAGCCCCTTGGGGCCACCGGCCGCAGCCGGGATCACGCGCACGTCGCCCGGTTGCAGGCCATGTTGTTCGAGGTGCTGGCGGGCGCGCGGGCCCGCATGGATGCGCAGTGCTTTCATGCCCGGCATTGTCCCAGAGCGAAGGCTCAGACCACGTAATCTGCGGCGGCCTCGGGGCGCACGTTCCAGTCGATGGGGTCCTGCTGCAGCACCATGTCGATATCGAGGCCCAGCACCAGCCCCACTTCGCCCGGGAAGGAGACAGCCAGTTCGTTCTCGTTGAGCCCCGCCTCGCGCGCGCGGGCGCGCCAAGAGGCCAGATGGATCACGCCCGCCAGCGGCTCGTAGGCCTTGTTCTCGAAAGGCGCGTCCTGGTACTGCAGGGCGTCCACCACCACCTCGGGCAATTGCCAGCGCCGGGCCAGCCCCGCGGACACATTGGCGTAGCAGTAACCGAAGATGCGCTGCTCCACCTTGCTGCGGCGCATGTCGAGCGGCGGCACCAGGGTGTTGACCGAATGGGCCTTCTCAGGGTCGGCCAGGTGGATCACGAGCTCGCCCAGGCCGTGCAGCAGGCCGGCTGTGTAGGCCGCGATCTGGTCATGGTGCACCAGGCCCGCGAGCGAGCGCGAGAGCTTGGCGGTGTTCAGGCTGTAGCGCCAGAACTGCTGCATGTTGATCCCGGGCACGGAGCGCGAGGTGGTGCCCAGGGGCGCCGAGGTGACCAGCGTGCGCAACTGGCCGGTGCCCAGCAAGGCCAGGGCCTGGGGGATGCCCGCGATCTGGCGCGGCATCTGGAAGGCGGGGGAGTTGGCCAGCTCCAGCAGGCGCGCGGCCAGGGCCGGGTCGGTGCCGAAGAGCTGGTTCATGCGCCGCAGGCTGGGCTCGGGCTGGGCCAGCTCGCTCATCAGCAGCGCAACGGTGCGCGGCAGGCTGGGCAGGGCCGCCGGCTGGGCCAGCAGGGCATTCAACTCCATGGGTGATCGGGCGTCTGGTGGGACAAGCGGCGATTATGGCGCTGCCCGTACCAACAGCCCATCACCCATTTTGTCCATGCAGTCTTACCTGCACGGGCGGTTGCGGTGGCCGCATCAACGGTCAGCGGCCCTTGGCCTGCTGCAGCTTGGCAAAGGCCGAGGCCATGGCCGACTGCTGCGCCGGTTCGGGACCCCGGCGCTGGGGCTGCTGCTGGTAGCCGCGCCCGGCCCCTTCGAAGCGGTTGTCGCGCGCACCGCCCCGGTCGCCGCCCTGGCGCGGGGGCGCATCGCCGAGCTTCATCGACAGGCCGATGCGCTTGCGCTCCACGTCCACCTCCATGACCTTGACCTTGACGATGTCGCCCGTCTTGACCACTTCGCGCGCATCGTTCACGAACTTGTGCGCCAGCTGGCTCACGTGCACCAGGCCGTCCTGGTGCACCCCGAGGTCGATGAAGGCGCCGAACTGCGCCACGTTGCTCACCGTGCCCTCCAGGATCATGCCTTCCTTGAGGTCCTTGATGTCTTCCACGCCATCGTTGAAGCGCGCCACCTTGAAGTCCGGTCGCGGGTCGCGGCCGGGCTTTTCGAGCTCGCCCAGGATGTCCTTGACGGTGATCACACCGAACTTCTCGTTGGCGAACAGCTCCGGCTTCAGCGTCTTGAGCATGTCGCTGCGGCCCATGATCTCGACCACGGGCTTGCCCGTCTTTTCCATGATCTGCTCGACCACGGGGTAGGTCTCGGGGTGCACGCCCGTCATGTCCAGCGGGTTGTCGCCACCGCGGATGCGCAGAAAGCCCGCGCTCTGCTCGAAGGTCTTGGCGCCCAGGCCCGACACGTCCATGAGCTGCTTGCGGCTCTTGAAGGCGCCATTGGCCTCGCGCCAGCGAACCACCGCCTTGGCCACGCTGGGCGACAGGCCCGAGACGCGGCTGAGCAGCGGCACGCTGGCCGTGTTCAGGTCCACGCCCACGGAGTTCACGCAGTCTTCCACCACCGTGCCCAGGGTGCGGGCCAGCTCGCTCTGGTTCACGTCGTGCTGGTACTGGCCCACGCCGATGCTCTTGGGGTCGATCTTGACCAGCTCGGCCAGCGGGTCCTGCAGGCGGCGCGCAATGCTGGCGGCGCCGCGCAGGCTCACGTCCACGTCGGGCATCTCCTGCGAGGCGTATTCGCTGGCGGAGTAGACCGAGGCGCCGGCCTCGCTCACCACCACCTTCTCGATGGCGCGCTCGGCCTTGGCGGCCAGCTTGATCAGGTCGGCCGCCAGCTTGTCGGTCTCGCGGCTGGCTGTGCCGTTGCCGATGGCGATCAGGTTCACGCCGTGCTTTTCGGCCAGCTTGGCCAGGGTGTGCAGCGAGCCTTCCCAGTCGCGGCGCGGCTCGTGCGGGAACACCGTGGCGGTCTCCACCAGCTTGCCCGTGGCGTCCACCACGGCCACCTTCACACCGGTGCGGATACCCGGATCCAGCCCCATCACCACGCGCGGGCCGGCGGGCGCCGCCAGCAGCAGATCGCGCAGGTTGTCGGCAAACACCTTGATGGCGACCTTCTCGGCGTCGTCGCGCAGGCGGGCGAACAGGTCGCGCTCGGTCGACAGGCTCAGCTTCACGCGCCAGGTCCAGCTCACGCACTTGCGCAGCAGGTCATCCGCCGGGCGGCCGGCATGGCTCCAGCCCAGGTGCAGGGCGATCTTGCCCTCGGCCAGGCTGGGCTTGCCCGGCTCGGGCTCGACCGGCAGCACCAGCTTGCCTTCGAGGATCTCAAGCGCCCGGCCGCGGAACACCGCCAGCGCCCGGTGCGAGGGCACGCGGCCGATGGGCTCGTCGTATTCGAAATAGTCGCGGAACTTGGAGACCTCGGGGTCGTTCTCGTTCTTGCCGTCCACCTTCTTGCTGCGCAAGAGGCCTTCGGACCAGAGCCACTCGCGCAGCGACTGCACCAGCACCGCATCCTCGGCCCAGCGCTCCGAGAGGATGTCGCGCACGCCATCAAGCACGGCCGGCACGGTGGAGAAGTCGGCGCCGGTCTTGCCGTCGTCCAGCACCTCGGGCGGTTTGGTGAAGGCGGCGGCCTCGGCTGCGGGGTCCAGCGTGGGGTCGGCAAACAGCTTGTCGGCCAGCGGCTCGATGCCGAACTCGCGCGCCATCTGGCCCTTGGTGCGGCGCTTTTGCTTGAAGGGCAGGTAGATGTCCTCCAGCTCCTGCTTGGTAGGGGCGCTGGCAATGGCCACGCGCAGGGCGTCGGTCAGCTTGCCCTGCTCGTCGATGCTCTTGAGCACGGTGGCGCGGCGGTCTTCGAGCTCGCGCAGGTAGGACAGGCGCGCTTCCAGTTCACGCAGCTGGATGTCGTCGAGCCCGCCGGTCACTTCCTTGCGGTAGCGGGCGATGAAGGGCACCGTGGCCCCCCCGTCGAGCAGCTCCACCGCTGCACGCACCTGGGATTCACTGACTTTGATTTCTGCGGCCAACTGCCGGACGATCTGCTGCATGGGTGGGCAAACTCTCTGAAACTCGAAAAAATACGCGAAGCGCGGGAGTTTGCCACAGCCACTTTTGGTAACAGCCCGGGCAACGCCCTGGCTTACCCTCGGAAATGCCGGAGCTTCTTAGAATGCAGGGACCACGCCCCCCGCCCGATCCACACGCCCTCCATGAAGCCTGTCCCCTTCCCCGTCCGCACGGAGTGCCCGCCTGGCGCCTGTGTCTGCGACCGGGACGCCCTGCTCCAGGCCCCCGATGGCGACACGCGCATCCTGCAGCTGACCCAGACCGAGGAAAAGAAGCTGCTCACCCGGCTCGAGGGCATCACCAGCCTGGCTGACCTACGCCGCATGCAGGAGCGCATGGAGCAGCAGCTCGGCATCCGCATCACCGTCACACCGAGCCCCAACGAAGTGCGCACCCTGCGTGGTATCGCCATCCTGGTGCACGAGCAGCCCGGCCTGTGCCGCAAGACGCGCCAGTCCATTCCGGCCGCGATCAAGAAGGGCATGGACCAGCGCCCCGAGATTGCCTACGAGTTACTGGACGAGGGCGGCCTGTTCTCCAGCCCGTGAGGGGCCTTCCCCAGGCCTTGCAGGGCGCAGGATGAAGCTACCATCTCCTTACCCCGCGTTTCGTTCCCTCTTGTTGTTGTCCCGGAGTCCCCATGGCCGCTGCTGAATCAGGCACCGAACTCGTCAAAGTCGTCGTGCTGCTGGCCGCTGGCGTCATCGCCGTGCCCCTGTTCAAGCGCCTGGGCCTGGGCTCGGTGCTCGGCTACCTGGCCGCAGGCCTGGCCATCGGGCCGTTCGGCCTGGGCTTCTTCAGCGATGCGCAGACCATCCTGCACGTGGCCGAGCTCGGGGTGGTGATGTTCCTCTTCGTGATCGGCCTGGAGATGCAGCCCACCCGGCTGTGGAACCTGCGGCGCCAGATCTTCGGCCTGGGCCTGGCCCAGGTGCTGGTCTGCATCGCACTGCTCACCGCCACGGGCGTGCTGGCAGGGCTCTCATCGGCCGTGGCCTTCATCGCGGCCTCGGGCTTCGTGCTCTCGTCCACGGCCATCGTGATGCAGTTGCTCGACGAAAGCGGCGACACCTCCACGCCGCGCGGCCAGCGCATCGTCTCCATCCTGCTGCTTGAAGACCTGGCCATCGTGCCGCTGCTGGCCATCGTCGCCTTCCTTTCGCCCGCCCCGACCGGGGAGGCCGTCTCGCGCTGGGTCACCGTGGGCGTGGCGCTGGCGGCCGTGGTGGGCCTGGTCGCAGTCAGCCGCTGGCTGCTGAACCCGTTGTTCAGTGTGCTGGCACGGGCCAAGGCGCGCGAGGTTATGACCGCCGCCGCCCTGCTGGTGGTGCTGGGCGCCGCATTGGCCATGCAATGGGGCGGGCTGTCGATGGCCATGGGCGCCTTCGCTGCGGGCGTGATGCTCTCCGAATCCACCTTCCGCCACCAGCTCGAGGCCGATGTGGAGCCCTTCAGGGGCATCCTGCTGGGCCTGTTCTTCATGGGCGTGGGCATGGCGCTCGACATCCCGCTGGTGCTGCAGAATTGGCCTCTGCTGCTGGGCGGCGTGGTGGCCTGCATGGCCGTCAAGGGCATCGGCGTGTACGCTGTGGCACGCTTCACCAAGGCGGCCCATGGCGAGGCCCTGCAGCGCACCATGCTGATGGCCCAGGGCGGCGAGTTCGCCTTCGTGCTCTATTCGGCCGCCGCTGCCGCGGGCATCGTGGAGGCCCGCATGAACGCGGTGCTCACGGCTGCCGTGATCATTTCCATGGCGCTCACGCCGCTGGCCGTGCTGTCGCTGCGCTGGCTCATGCCACCCGAGCCCGCGCAGGACATGGCGGGCATCGACGCGGCCGATGGCCTCAAGGGCACGGTGCTGATCATCGGCTTCGGCCGCTTTGCGCAGATCGCGAGCCAACTGCTGCTGGCGCGGGGCGTCGACATCGCCATCATCGAGAACGACACCGACATGATCCGCGCGGCCGCGAAGTTCGGCTTCAAGGTCTACTACGGCGACGGCACGCGCCTCGATGTGCTGCACGCCAGCGGCGCACACCACGCCAAATCCATTCTGGTCTGCGTGGACGATGCCAGGACCACCACGCGCATCGTCGAGCTGCTCAAGCACGAATGCCCGCTGATCCCGGTGCTGGCGCGCGCCTACGACCGCCAGCATGCCATCGAGCTGCTGCAGCTGGGCGTGGACTACCAGATGCGCGAGACCTTCGAGTCGGCCATGGGCTTTGGCATGCAGGCGCTGCAGACCCTGGGTGTGGACGCCGAAGAGGTGGCCGAAGTGGCTGAAAGCATTCGCCACCGCGATGCCGAGCGCCTGCAGCGGGAGCTGGCCGGGGACAAGGACGGCGCGCGCAACTTCTTCCAGGGCAACAAGTGGATTGCCACCCCGCTCACGCAACCCCAGCGCGAAGCCAGGGCACTCAACGAAGAAGCGGCCGATGCACTGGAGCAGCAGCCGCAGCCCGCAGTGGCTCCACAGGCCTGAACGCGAGAGGCGCCATGGGCATGCAGGACGATCTGTTCGGTGGCCCGCCTGTGCCATCGCCGCCACCACCCGCAGCGCCCGCCGCCGTGCAGGATGAGAAGTCCCCTGCCCCGCCCGCACGCAAGAAAGGCCTGGGCGTCAGCGCACAGCCGCAGGACGACGCCACGCACGCCCTGGCCGCCAGCCTGTCGACCCACCTGCGCCTGGGTACCTCCACCTGGACCTACCCGGGCTGGAAGGGCCTGGTCTGGGAGGGCGAGCATTCACCGGCGCAGCTCTCCAAGAACGGCCTGCCCATCTATGCCCAACACCCGCTGCTGCGCACGGTGAGCATCGACCGCAGTTTCTACCGCCCGCTCACGGTGAGCCAGTACGAGCGCTACGCCAGCCAGGTGCCCGACGACTTCCGCTTCGTGGTCAAGGCCCCGAGCCTGGTGACCGATGCATTGGTGCGCAGCGAAGATGGCCGGGGCCGCGAGCCCAACCCCGCCTTTCTGAACGCCGACCTGGCACGCACCGAGTTCGTGGAGCCGGCGCTGCAGGGCCTGGGCCACAAGATCGGGGCGCTGGTGTTCCAGCTCAGCCCCCTGCCCATGGACCAGCTCGACCGCCTGCCCGAGGTGCTGCAGCGCCTGCGCGCCATGCTGCTGGCGCAGCCCAAGCTGGCGCCCATCGCGCCCGACGGCATCCTGGCGGTGGAGGTACGCGACCCCGAATGGATCAGCTCGCACTGGATGGCCCTCGACTTCGCGGCCGTGCTGCGCGAGGCGGGCGCGACCTACTGCATCGACCTGCACCCCAAGATGCCGCCGCTGGCCGATCAGTTGCACATGCTGCGCGCGCTGTGGCCCGGCCCGCTGGTCTGCCGCTGGATGCTGAACCCCGTGCACGGCCCCTATGGCTACGAAGAGGCCGAAAAGCTCTACGAGCCGTTC
Organism: Acidovorax sp. LjRoot118; assembly: GCF_964253575.1. Classification (NCBI taxonomy): domain Bacteria; kingdom Pseudomonadati; phylum Pseudomonadota; class Betaproteobacteria; order Burkholderiales; family Comamonadaceae; genus Acidovorax; species Acidovorax sp. LjRoot118. Next base: position 1,440,309 of record NZ_CAXURB020000001.1, on the reverse strand, counting down.
GACAGGCTGCACCACCCCGACCTGCAGAACCGCGAGGATCTGGCGCGCCTGATCGCTGGGGTCACCGGCGCCGGGCAGAACGCCTACATCTGCATCAGCAACCACGCCGAGGGCTCGGCCCCCATCACCATCCGCGCCCTGGCCGAACGGGTGGCGGCGCAGCCCCCGGTCCAAAAGAAAACCTGAAGGATCAGGCGCTCGCTGCGGCCACCGACTGGTCGCTGTGGCCCGCCAAGGTGATCCAGGCCAGCGCCACGCCCACCAGCGCGCCCGTGGCCATGCCGATCACCATGGGCAGCGGCTTGCCGTTGGCGAACAGGCCCACGATGCCCATGGCGGCAGCGCCCGTGAGCATCTGCAGCGTGCCGAGCAGGGCCGAGGCCGTGCCCGCAATGGCGCCGTGCTTTTCCAGCGCCAGCACCGAGGTGGTGGGAATCACCAGCCCCATCAGCGCGCTGGCCACGAAGTACAGGCCGATCAGCACAGCGAGTTCATCACCGCCGAGCAGGTAGTAGCTGAGCATCGCCACCATGACCACGCCCGAGCCCGTGGCGGCGGCCTTGACCAGGCGCACCAGGCCAAAGCGCTCGCCCAGCGTGGCCGTGAACTGCGAGGTGCCGATGAAGGCTGCCGCATTCACCGAGAACGCCAGGCTGTACTGCGTAGGCGTCAGGCCATAGTGGTTGATGAGCACGAAGGGCGAGCCTGCCAGGTACACGAAGAAGCCCGCCATGGCGCAACCGCCGATGAACACCAGGCCCAGGTAGTGCCAGTCGCGCAGCAGCAATCCGTAAGCACCCAGGGCCCCGCCCAGGCTGCTCTCCACGCGGTCCGATGCAGGACGTGTTTCGCCCAGGCTGCCGTACACCAGCGCCAGGCCGGCCACGGCCGCCACCGCCACCACCCAGAACACGCCACGCCAGCCGGCCAGGGCGATCACGCCGCTGCCCGCCAGGGGTGCCAGGATGGGCGAGACGCTGAACACCAGCATCAACAGCGACATCAGCCGCGCCGCATCGGTGCCCGTGTGCAGGTCGCGCACCACGGCGCGCGGAATGGCCATGCCCGCCGCAGCACCCAGGCCCTGCACGAAGCGCAGGGCGATCAGGGTCTCGATGCCGGTGGCCAGCGCGCAGCCCACGCTGGCCAGGGTGAACAAGGCCAGGCCGAAGTACAGCGGCGGCTTGCGCCCCACCATGTCCGACACGGGGCCGTAGAGCAGCTGGCCAGCCCCCAGCGAGAGGAAGAAGGCCGTGAGGCTCCATTGCACGGCCCCCACCGAGGCACCCAGGCTGGCCCCGATCTCGGGCAGCGCGGGCAAATACATGTCGATGGCGAACGGGCCGATGGCCGAGAGCAGGCCCAGGATCAGGGCCATCTTGAAGAAGCGGGAAAAATGCATAGCCTGCCATTGTCGCGGGCACCCGGAAAAACCCTTGTCGGCAGACTGGACCGTTTCGAGGTAAGAGAACTGTTCAGTCGACCTGTGGCTCGACCCGGTTGCCGCCGGCCTGCCGTGCCCGGGCCAGGGCGCTGCTGGCGGCGCGCACCAGTTCGTCGGCGCGCTGGTCGCGCACAGGCACCAGCGCGGCCACCCCACCACCCAGGCTGAGCCGGCCCAGGGCCGAGCCCTCGTGGGGCAGTGCCAGCGAGCGCACCGCGACCACGGCGCCCTGCGCCAGGCTGTGGGCCTCATCGAAAGTCGCGCCGGGCAGCAGCAGGGCAAAGGCATCGCCCGCGAACCGCGCCACCAGGCCGCCTGGGCGCTCCTGCACGATCTGGGTGAGCGTGACGGCCAGGGTCTGCAGGCAGGCATCGCCCGCCAGGTGGCCATGGCGGTCCATGAAGTGGCGCAGCGCATCCACCTCCAGCAGCACCAGCGCCAGCGGGGTGGCGGCGCGCTGCGCGCGCTCCCAGGCCTGCTGCAGCACGTGGTCGAACTGGCGCCGGTTGCCCAGGCCGGTGAGGCTGTCGGTGCGGTCCATGGCGTCGATGCGCTGCTGCGCCTCGGCCAGGGCCCGGGAACTCTCCTGCAACTGGGCCTGCAGCACGCGGTGGTCGTTCTGCAGGCGCACCATGGCGGCAGAGCTCCCCTGCGGCAAGGGGCCCGAGGGCACCGAGGTGCCGCTGTGCACGATCTTCCACTCCGCGCCTTCCAGGCGGAACACCAGCACCAGGCGCGCCACAGGCACCTGGCCGGCCGGGGTCTCGCCCGCATCGGGGCCACGCACGTGCACCAGCGCCGTGGCCGAGACCACGTCCTCGGCCAGGTCCTGCAGGCACAGGTCGAGCACCTCGATGCGCATGTGCTGCGGCACCAGGGCAAAGTCCTGCAGGATGGCGGCCACCCACTCGCTGCGGGTGTGCACCAGGCGGTCGCTGCGGCTGGCGTAGCCGCTGAACTGGGTGCTCAGGCGCCCGATCAGGCGCTCGTCGCGTGTGGAGTACAGCGCGATGTAGTCGTCGAACAATTGGCGGATGAGGGGCTGGCGATCCGGTCGCATGCGTGCGGGTTCCTCGTCAGGGCATCCTGAAAAAACATGCGGTGCGCCGCCATGCGGGTCCGCGCGGCCCCCGGTCCATGTTCCGGGTGGCGCGCGGTGCACTTTAGCACCCCGCACCCAGGGCGGCCATGCATACTGCACGCACTCCCATGCGAACATTGCCGGTATGACGCACATCCCCAACACACGAACGGGCCGCACCGCATCGCTGGTGCTGGCCTGCCTGATCGCCCCCCTGCCCAGCCTGGCGCAGGCACCGAACACCGAGCCTGCCGCTGCCCTGGTGCTCTCGGCTGATGGCAGCCTCGTGATCGACACGCGCGCCAGGCTGGCCTGGCCGCGCTGCGTCGAGGGCATGCAGTGGACCGGCACCACCTGCACCGGCACGCCGCTGGAGATCGACCACGCGCAGGCCCTGGCCCATGCCAATGCCCGCTGGAAGGCCGAGGGCCTGCCCTGGCGGCTGCCGCGCGCCGCCGAACTGCGCCGGCTGGTGGACAAGTCGGGCCCCACGCCGGGGCTCGATGCGCGGCTGTTCCCGGTCGCGCCCTCGGGCTGGTACTGGGCGGTCAACGCCAACGTCAAGGGGGGCCTGGCGGGCAACCAGTACAACTACGGCAACGTGGAAAAGGCCCAGCGCCAGGGCCAGGGCGGCGAGAGCCTGGACACCACGCGCGTGAACCAGCGCTTTGCCGTGGACCTGGCGACCGGCGACATCCGCAGCGACGCGGCCAAGTTCAGCAAACTCCACATCCGCCTGGTGCGCACGCACACCGACTGACGGCACGGCGGGCACCGCCCGGCGCCACGCCGAGCCTTCTCTTTACGCTTTTTTTACGGCACGGCCCGCAGTCTGTGCCCTGTTTTTACGCGCGGATCCCGAGACTTCTCCCATTGCCCAAATGGAGAAGCAAACCATGGATTTCGTCTATATCGCGGCAGCCGCCGGCCTGTGGGGCCTGGTCCTGCTGCTCGTGCGCGGCTGCAGCCGCCTGGAACAAAAACCCGCAGGAGAGCGCGCATGATCGCCGTTGAACTGCTGTATGGGCTCAGCGGCCTGATCGCGGTGCTGCTGCTCGCGTACCTGGTGTACGCCCTGATCTGCGCGGAGCAATTCTGATGACCGCCGCTGCGTGGGCCTTGCTGGGCTCTTTTCTCGTACTGCTGGTGCTCATGGCCTGGCCGCTGGGCCGCTGGGTGGCCGTGCTCGCCACCGGTGCCCCCCCGGCCTGGATGCAGAAGGCCGAATCAGGCCTCTATCGCCTGGCGGGCGTGGACCCGCAACAAGGTATGGGCTGGTCGCGCTATGCCCTGTGCCTGCTGGTGTTCAATGGTACCGGCCTGCTCTTCGTTTACGCCGTGCAGCGCCTGCAGGGCCTGCTGCCCCTGAACCCGCAGGCCATGCCCGCCGTGTCGGCCGATTCGTCGTTCAACACCGCGATCAGCTTCGTGTCCAACACCAACTGGCAGGGCTACGGGGGTGAAGCCACCATGAGCTACCTCACGCAGATGGTGGCGCTGGCCGGCCAGAACTTCTTCTCGGCCGCCACCGGCATCGCCGTGGCGTTCGCGCTGATCCGGGGCTTTACCGCCCGCTCCAGCGCCGTGTTGGGCAACTTCTGGGTGGACATCACGCGCATCACCGTGTGGCTGCTGCTGCCGCTGTCACTGGTGCTGGCCCTGTTCCTCGCCGGCAGCGGCGTGGTGCAGAATTTCAATGCCTACACCGACGTGGCCACCCTCGAATCCACCAGCTACCAGCAGCCGGCCTTGGACGGCCAGGGTGCGCCGCTGCTCAATGCCCAGGGCCAGCCCGTGCTGCAGGCGCTGACCACACCCACGCAGACCCTGGCCATGGGCCCGGTGGCCTCGCAAGAGGCGATCAAGATGCTGGGTACCAATGGTGGCGGCTTCTTCAACGCCAACTCGGCCCACCCGTTCGAGAACCCCACGGCCTGGACCAACCTGGCGCAGATGCTGGCCATCTTCCTGATCCCGGCCGCGCTGTGCTTCGCCTTTGGCCGCAGCGTGGGCGACCAGCGCCAGGGCCTGGCGGTGCTGGCGGCCATGACCGTGCTGTTCGTGGCTGCGGTGCTGGCCATCATGCCGGCAGAGCAGGCGGGCAACCCGCTGTTCGCGCAGCTGGGCGTGGACCAGGCGGCCAGCGTGGCGCAGGCCGGCGGCAACATGGAAGGCAAGGAGACACGCTTTGGCATCACCGCCTCGGGCCTGTTCGCCGTGGTCACGACAGCCGCTTCGTGCGGTGCCGTGGTCGCGATGCATGACTCCCTCACGCCGCTGGGCGGCATGGTGCCCATGGTGCTCATGCAATTGGGCGAAGTGGTGTTTGGCGGCGTCGGCTCCGGCCTGTACGGTATGCTGGTCTTCGCCATCCTGGCGGTGTTCATCGCCGGGTTGATGATCGGCCGCACGCCCGAGTACCTGGGCAAGAAGATCGAGGCGCACGAGATGAAGCTGGCCTCGCTGGCCATCCTGGCGACTCCGCTGCTGGTGCTGCTGGGCACGGCCATCGCGGTGTCCACCACCTCCGGCACCGCCGGCATGGTGCAGGCCGGCCCGCACGGCTTCAGCGAGGTGCTGTATGCGCTGAGCTCGGCGGCCAACAACAACGGCAGCGCCTTCGCGGGCCTGTCGGCCAACACGCCGTTCTACAACATGCTGCTGGGCGTGGCCATGTGGCTGGGCCGGTTCGCGGTGATCGTGCCGGTGCTGGCGATTGCCGGCGCCCTGGCGCGCAAGAAGCGCCTGCCGGTGACGGCAGGCACCATGCCCACCCACGGCCCGCTGTTCGTGGTGCTGCTGATCGGCACCGTGCTGCTGGTGGGCCTGCTCAACTATGTGCCGGCATTGGCCCTGGGGCCCGTGGTCGAGCACCTGATGCTGGGAGTGGCCCCATGAACGCCCCGCGCAACCCCGCCCCTTCCACCCCCATTGGTACCCCTGCCATGCAAGCAAGCCCTGCCCTGGCCTTGATGGACAAGGCCCTCGTGCTGCCCGCCCTGCGTGCCGCCTTCACCAAGCTCAACCCGCGCGTGCAATGGCGCAACCCGGTGATGTTCGTGGTCTACATCGGCAGCATCCTGACCACGCTGCTGTGGCTCAACGCCCTGGGTGGCCAGGGTGACCAGGGCGCCGGCTTCGTGCTCGCGGTGGCCGTGTGGCTGTGGTTCACCGTGCTCTTCGCCAACTTCGCCGAGGCCCTGGCCGAAGGTCGCAGCAAGGCCCAGGCCGCGTCGCTGCGCACGCTCAAGAAAAGCAACTGGGCCAAGAAGCTCAAGGAACCCCGCCACGGCGGCACCTGGCTGCCCGAGCAGGCCGAGAACCTGCGCAAGGGCGACGTGGTGCTGGTCGAGGCCGGCGACATGGTGCCCATGGACGGCGAGGTCATCGAAGGCGTGGCCTCGGTGGACGAATCGGCCATCACCGGCGAGTCGGCTCCCGTGGTGCGCGAATCGGGCGGCGACTTCTCCTCGGTCACCGGCGGCACGCGCGTGCTGTCGGACTGGCTGGTGGTGCGCGTGGCCGTGAACCCCGGGGATTCGTTCCTGGACCGCATGATCAGCATGGTCGAGGGCGCCAAGCGCCAGAAGACGCCCAACGAGATCGCGCTCAACATCCTGCTGGTGGCGCTGACCATCGTGTTCCTGGTGGTCACGGTCACCCTGCTGCCCTACTCGCTCTACAGCGTGCAGGCCGCCCAGGCCGGCACGGTGGTGAGCCTCACGGCCCTGGTGTCGCTGCTGGTGTGCCTGATCCCGACCACCATCGGCGGCCTGCTGTCGGCCGTGGGCGTGGCGGGCATGAGCCGCATGATGCAGGCCAACGTGATCGCCACCTCGGGCCGCGCGGTGGAGGCCGCCGGCGACGTGGACGTGCTGCTGCTGGACAAGACCGGCACCATCACCCACGGCAACCGCCAGGCCAGCGCCTTGCTGCCCGCACCGGGCGTCACGCAGGCCCAACTGGGCACCTGCGCCGCCCAGGCATCGGCCGCCGATGAGACGCCGGAGGGCCGCAGCATCGTGGCCCTGGTGCAGGCCGCAGGCGAGCCCGTGGCCGTGCCCGCAGATGGCAGCGTCACCGCCATCGCCTTCACTGCGCAGACACGCATGAGCGGCGTGGACATCGCCCAGACGGGCGGCAGCGTGCGCCAGCTGCGCAAGGGCGCGGTGGACGCCGTGCGCCGCCATGTGGAGGCCCTGGGCGCCCACATGCCCGCCGAGGTGCTGCGCGCCGCCGACGAGGTGGCACGCCGCGGCAGCACGCCGCTGGCCGTGGCCGACGGCAGCCGGGTGCTGGGCGTGGTGGAACTCAAGGACATCGTCAAGACCGGCATCCGCGAGCGCTTTGCGCAGCTGCGCCGCATGGGCATCAAGACCGTGATGGTGACCGGCGACAACAAGCTCACGGCCGCCGCCATTGCCGCCGAGGCCGGCGTGGACGACTTCCTCGCCGAGGCCACGCCCGAGGCCAAGCTGGCGCTGATCCGCCAGTACCAGGCCGAAGGCCGGCTGGTGGCCATGACCGGCGACGGCACCAACGACGCACCCGCCCTGGCCCAGGCCGACGTGGCCGTGGCCATGGGCTCGGGCACGCAGGCCGCGAAGGAGGCCGGCAACATGGTGGACCTGGACTCCAACCCCACCAAGCTCTTGGAAGTGGTGGAGACCGGCAAGGCACTGCTCATGACGCGCGGCTCGCTCACCACCTTCTCCATCGCCAACGACGTGGCCAAGTACTTCGCCATCATCCCGGCGATCTTCGTGAGCACCTACCCACAACTGGCGGCGCTCAACGTGATGCAGCTGACCAGCCCGCAGTCGGCCATCCTGGCCGCCGTGATCTTCAACGCCCTGGTCATCGTGTTTCTGATTCCGCTGGCGCTCAAGGGTGTGCGCTACCGCGCCGTGGGGGCCGCTGCCTTGCTGCGCCGCAACCTGGCCATCTACGGGCTGGGCGGGCTCATCGTGCCCTTCATCGGCATCAAGGCCATCGACCTGCTGCTCTCGGCCATGGGCCTGGTCTGAACACCCAAGGACATTTCTCCATGAACAATATTCTTCGCCCCACTCTGGTCCTGTTCGCCGCGCTCACGCTGGCGACGGGCGTGATCTACCCGATGGTCGTCACCGGCATTGCGCAAGCCGCCTTCCCGCACCAGGCCAATGGCAGCCTGGTCATGAAGAACGGCGCGGCCGTGGGTTCCGAACTCATCGGCCAGAACTTCACCGCCCCCGGGCATTTCTGGGGCCGGCCTTCGGCCACCGCGCCCATGCCCTACAACGCCAGTGCCTCGGGCGGCTCCAACCAGGGGCCGCTGAACCCGGCGCTCAAGGACGCCGTCAGCGCCCGCATCGCCGCCCTGCGCGAAGCCGACCCCGGCAACACCGCGCCGGTGCCCGTGGACCTGGTCACCGCCTCGGCCAGCGGGCTCGATCCTCACATCAGCCCCGCCGCCGCACGCTACCAGGTGGCACGCGTGGCTACGGCCAAGGGCGTGAGCGCCGACAAGGTGGCGGCCCTTGTGGAATCGCAGGTAGAGCTACCATGGCTGGGTTTTGTGGGCGAAGCGCGCATCAACGTGCTGCAGTTGAACCTGGCGCTGGACGCATTGCGCTGAGCCATGGCAGGCAATGATGTGCTCGCTGCGCTGTGCGCAGTGGCCGTGCTGCTGGTGCCGCTGGCGCTGGCCTGGCTGCTGGTGGCACGCCGGCCACGCGGCAGGCGGCCGCCCACAAACACATCCCAGGAACCTTGATGGCCTTGCACAGCGACAGCCGACCCGACCCCGACGAACTCCTGGAAAGTATCCAGCGCGACGCACAGCAGGCGGCGAGCGGCCGGCTGCGCGTGTACTTTGGCGCCAATGCCGGCGTGGGCAAGACCTACGCCATGCTCAGCGCCGCCCAGCGCGCCCACCGCGCAGGCACCCAGGTGCTGGCCGGTGTGGTGGAAACGCATGGCCGCAGCGAGACGGCCGAGCTGCTCCAGGGCCTGCCGCGCCTGCCACCGCGCGAAGTGCCGTACCGGGACCGCACCCTGCCCGAGTTCGACCTGGATGCCGCGCTGGCAGCAAAGCCTGCGGTGCTGCTGGTGGACGAACTCGCCCACTCCAATGTGGAAGGCTCACGCCACCCCAAGCGCTGGCAGGACGTGCGCGAGCTGCTGGACGCCGGCATCGACGTCTGGACCACCCTCAACGTGCAGCACCTCGAAAGCCTGAACGGCGTGGTGGGCGCCATCACCGGCATCCGCGTGCATGAGACCGTGCCCGACACCGTGCTCGACAGCGCCGACGAGGTGGTGCTGGTGGACGTGACGCCCGACGAGCTGCTGCTGCGCCTGAAGGCCGGCAAGGTCTACCTGGCGCCCCAGGCCGAGCGCGCGGCGCAGAACTTCTTTCGCAAGGGCAACCTGATCGCGCTGCGCGAGATGGCGCTGCGGCGCACGGCCGAGCATGTCGAGGACGATGTGCGCAGCTACCGCATCGAGCAGTCCATCACCCCGGCATGGAACACCGATGGCGCCATCCTCGCCTGCATCGGTCCGCAGGCGGGCGCCGAGCAGACGGTGCGCACGGCCGCGCGGCTGGCGGGCCAGCTCAACGTGCGCTGGCATGCGGCCTATGTGGAAACGCCGCGCCTGCAGCGCCTGGCTGCGGCCGAGCGCGACCGCATCCTGGCCGTGCTGCAGCTCGCAGGCGACCTGGGCGCGCAGACCGCCGTGCTCACCGGGCATGACCTGCCCGCAGCCCTGGTGGCGCATGCCCAGGCGCTCAACTGCGCGACCCTGATCGTGGGCCGCCGCGCCGAAGCGCGCCGCCGCTGGCCGTGGCAGGTGGGCATGACCCAGAAGCTGGCCACCCTGGCGCCGGCCCTGGACGTGATGGAGGTGGGCCACACCCCGAGCACCCGGCGCCTTGCCCAGACCCTGCGCCAGGCAGACGGCGAAGAGCCTGACGCCGGCCTGCAGCCAGGCTGGCGACGCTATGCCTGGGCCGTGGCCGCCAGTGTGATGGCCACGGCACTGGCAGCGCCTTTGCATGGCTATTTCGAGCTGGCCAACATCGTCATGCTGTTCCTCATGGGGGTGGTGCTGGTCGCCGTGCGCCAGGGGCGCGGGCCGGCCGCACTCTCGGCCGTGCTCAACGTGGCGGCGTTCGACCTGTTCTTCGTGCCGCCGCGGTTTTCGTTCGCCGTGAGCGATGTGCAGTATTTCTTCACCTTCGCCGTCATGCTGGCCGTGGGCCTGCTCATCGGGCAGCTCACGGCGGGGCTGCGCTTCCAGGCGCGCATCGCGGCCAGCCGCGAGCAGCGTGCGCAATCGCTGTTCGAGCTCACGCGCGACCTGTCGGCCGCGCTCATGGCCTCGCAGGTGGTGGAGCTGGGTCGCACGGCAACAGAACGCAACTTTGGCGGCCAGGCCGTGGTGCTACCCACCGATGCGCGCGACCAGCTGGCGCTGCCCGACCCCGCCCCCGAAGGCTTTGATGCCTCCGTCGCGGACTGGTGCCTGCGCAATGCCCAGCCTGCGGGCCTGGCCACCACCACGCTGGCCGCGCACAGCTGGCACTACGTTCCGCTGCAGGCGCCCATGCGCGTGCGCGGCGTGCTGGCGCTCAAGCCTGCCCAGCCGCGCTGGCTGCTGATCCCCGAACAGGCCAAGCAGCTCGATACCCTGGCGCGCCAGATCGCGATTGCGCTGGAGCGCGTGCACTACGTGGAGGTGGCGCAGGGCGCCGTGGTGGAGATGGAGTCCGAGCGGCTGCGCAATGCCCTGCTCGCGGCGATATCGCACGACGTGCGCACGCCGTTGACCAGCCTGATCGGCCTGGCCGAGTCGCTGCGCGATGCCACCCCGCCCCTGCCCGCGCACCAGGCCAGCGCCGCCGCCGCCATGGTGGCGCAGTCGCGCGAGCTCAACACCCTGGTCAACAACCTCCTGGAGATGGCACGCCTGCAAAGCGGTGCCGTGCACCTGCGCATGGACTGGCAGTCCACGGAAGAAGTGGTGGGCAGCGCCATCCGCGCCGCCGGCCCGGCCCTCGCGGGGCGCGAGGTGCAGGCACGCATCCCGGCCGACCTGCCCCTGGTGGAGTTCGATGCCGTGCTGATCGAGCGCGTGCTCGTGAACCTGCTGGAGAACGCGGCCAAATACGGTGCCCCACCCATCAGCGTGCAGGCCCATGCGCAACCCGAGGCCCTGGTGCTGAGCGTGCGCGACCACGGCCCCGGCCTGCCGCAGGGGATGCAAGGCGATACCGCACTTCTGTTCGAGAAGTTCACGCGCGGGCAGGCCGAATCGGCCACGCCGGGCGTGGGCCTGGGCCTGGCCATCTGCAAGGCCATCGTGGATGCCCACCAGGGCCAGATCGAAGCCCGCAATGCCGATGGCGGTGGGGCAGAATTCATGCTGCGCCTGCCCCGCAGGCCTCCTCCACCCCTGAAAGAAGCCCCCGCATGGCCAGCCTAGCCCCCGTTGCCGTCGTGATCGAAGACGAGCCCCAGATCCGCCGCTTCGTGCGCGGTGCGCTCGAAGCCGAGGGCTGGCAGGTGCACGAGGCCGACACCCTGCAGCGCGGCCTGACCGAGGCCGGCACGCGCAAGCCCGACCTGCTGGTGCTGGACCTGGGCCTGCCGGACGGCGACGGCCTCACGCTGATCCGCGACGTGCGCCAGTGGTCCACCGTGGCGGTGATCGTGCTGTCGGCGCGCATCGACGAGGCCGACAAGATCGCCGCGCTGGACGCCGGTGCCGACGACTACCTGACCAAGCCCTTCGGCGTGGGCGAGCTCATGGCGCGCGTGCGCGCCAACCTGCGCCGGCCACGCGCCACGGGGACGTCCGAAGAGGAGGACACCACCTTCAGCTTCGGCGAGGTGGCCGTGGACCGCAAGGCGCGCCTGGTACGGCGTGCCGGGCAGGAGGTACACCTCACGCCCATCGAGTACCGGCTGCTGTCGGTGCTGGTGGCCAACGCCGGGCGCGTGCTCACCCACCGCCAGTTGCTGCGCGAGGTGTGGGGCCCTTCGCACACCGAGCAGAGCCACTACCTGCGCATCTACATGGGCCACCTGCGCCAGAAGCTCGAACCCGACCCGGCCCAGCCGCGCCACCTGCTGACGGAAACTGCGGTGGGTTACCGACTGATGCCATGAACCTCATCCGTGGAAGAGCTTGGCCGGCCAGGTCACCAACCACGGGAACAGCACCATCATGAACATGATGGCGAACTCCGCGATCATGAAGGGCACCACGCCCTTGGTCACGTCGTCCATCGACATCCTGCCCACCCCCGCGACCACGTTGAGCACCGTGCCCACGGGCGGCGTCACGAGGCCGATGGAGTTGTTGATGATGAACATCACGCCGAAGTAGACCGGGTCGATCCCCGCCGCATTCACCACCGGCATCAGCACGGGGGTGAGGATCAGGATGGTGGGCGTCATGTCCATCGCGGTCCCCACCGCCATCACCAGCACCATGATGGCCGCCATCAGCAAAATCTTGTTGTCCATGAAGGGCTGCAGCAGCCCCACCACCTTGGACGGCAGGTCGGCCACGGTGATGAGCCAGGCGCTCACCATGGCGGCCGCGATCAGGAACATCACGATGGCGCTGGTCTTGGCCGCAGCGACGAAGATGCCGTACAGGTCGCGCCAGCTTATCTCGCGGTAGATCACCGCCGAGACGAAGAGCGCGTACACCGCCGCCACCACGGCCGCCTCGGTGGGCGTGAACACCCCCATGCGCAGGCCCACGAGGATGATCACCGGCAGCATCAACGCCCAGAGGGCCTTGCGCAGGGCCGTGAGGATCTCTGCGGCCGACTTGCGCGGCGGCGGCACGATCTTCTCGCGCCGCACCAGGAAGGCCCAGGTCAGCCACAGCGCGGCACCGATCAGGATGCCCGGCACGATGGCCGCCAGGAACAGCTTGGAGATGGACACGTTGGCCGCAACCCCGAAGATCACCAGGCCGATGCTCGGCGGGATCACCGGGCCGATGACGCCGGTGGCCGCGATCAGCCCGCCGGCGCGCGACTTGTCGTGCCCGGCCTTGACCATCATGGGCAGGAGAAGCGCCGTGAGTGCCGCCGCATCGGCCACGGCCGACCCCGACAGGGCCGACAGCAGGCAGCCGGCCATGATGGTCACGTAGCCCAGGCCGCCCTTGACGTGGCCCACCAGGGCCAGGGCGAAGTCCACGATGCGGCGCGACAGGCCGCCGACGTTCATGATCTCGCCCGCCAACATGAAGAAGGGCACGGCCAGCAGCGGAAAGCTGTCGGCCCCGCCGATCAGGTTCTGCGCGAGGATCTGCGCGTCGAACAGGTCCAGGTGCCACATCAGCGCGACGCCGCTGGCCAGCAGCGAGAACGCGATCGGAATGCCCATGGCCATGGCCAGCAGCAGCGCGCCGACAAAGACGACGATGGTCATGGCTTCGCACCTCCGTGGCCCGAGGGCGCACTGCCGGCTGGCGCCTGGGCAGAAGAGCCGAGGATCTGCTGCAGTTGCACGGCTTCTTCCGATTCCTGCACCATCACCAGGTCCTCGTCGGCGATCTGGCCGCTGAGCAGCTTGTACAGGTCGATGGCCAGGATCAGCGCCGCGCACACCGCGAACACCAGGCCCGCGCTGTAGACGATCGCCATGGACGCGCCCGTGGTCGGAGCCGTCACGTCCCAGTTGATGCGCGCCTGCGCCAGGCTGCCCTGGAACAGCAGCCAGACGATGTAGAGCATCACCATGTGGCCCAGCGCCAGGCAGATCTTCTTGCCCAGCGCGGGCAGGCGCTGCACCACCATGTCCACCCCCAGGTGGCCATGCTCACGCAGTGCGACGATGGCCCCGAGGAAGGTCATCCAGATGAAAAGCCAGCGCGACACTTCTTCCGACACGGTGATGCCGGAGTTGAAGCCATAGCGCAGCACCACGTTGCCGAACACCAGCACCACCATCAGCGCCAGCATGGCGGCAATCACCGCCTCCAGCACGCGGCAGGCGCGGTCCATCCATCGATTCATGTTGTATTTCCTGTGATGGCGGAACGGGACTCAGGCCGTCTGGGCGGCTTCGCGCAGGCTTTCCACCAGCGAGCGCAGCGCTGCCAGGTAGGAATGCGGGCCAAAGCCCTGCACCGTGGCCTTGACCGCTGGCGAGATGATCGAATGCGCGCGCCAGGCCTCGCGCGCGGCGATGTTGGACATGTGCACCTCGATCACCGGGAAGGGCATGGCCTTGATCGCGTCGTGCAGCGGCACACCATGCTGTGTGAGGCCCGCAGGGTTCACGAGCGCGCCCTGCGCCGCGTCGATGTGCTCGTGCAGGAAGTCGATCAACGCGCCTTCGTGGTTGGACTGCAGGATGTCGAGTTCCACGCCGAGCTCGGTTGCGAGCGTCTGCAGGCGCTCGTTGATCTGCGCCAGCGTGGTGGTGCCGTAGATGTGGGGTTCGCGGCGCCCGAACAGGTTCAGGTTGGGGCCGTGGAGGACGAGGATTTTCATGGGTGTTCGCGCCGAATGTCTTACTTGCGGATGCGGGCCAGTTCGTCGTTGTAGAGCTTCACGATGGCCGGGTCGTAGGTGGCCGCGAACTTCTCGATCACCGGCTTGGCGATCTGCTGCATGCGCGCCAGTTCAGCGGGTGCGATCTCGTTGTAGGCCATGCCCTTGGCCTGCAGGTCGCCCACCGACTTCTGGGCCGCGGCGCGGCTCACCTGGCGCTGGTAGCCGCGCGCCTCGTTGGCGGCGTCGTTCATCATCTTCTGTTCGGCGGGCGTGAGCTGGTCCCAGAACTTCTTGCTCACCAGCACGATGTTGGCGGCATAGACGTGGTTGGTGGCGCTCACGTACTTCTGCACCTCGAACATCTTGTTCGACAGGATCACCGCATAGGGGTTCTCCTGGCCATCGACCGCCTTGGCTTCCAGCGCGCCATAGAGCTCGGCAAACGGCATGGGCACGGGGTTGGCCTTGAAGGCCTTGAAGGTCTCCAGGAACACGGGGTTTGGGATCACGCGCAATTTGAGGCCGTCGAAGTCATCGGCCTTGGTGATGGCACGCTTGCTGTTCGTCACGTTGCGAAAGCCCAGGTCCCAGAAACCCAGGGCGACCAGGCCCTTTTCGGGCAGCTTGGCGATCAGCGCCTGGCCCAGCGGGCCGTCGAGCAGCGCATCGGCCTGGGCGAAGCTGGCCACGGCGAACGGAAAGTCCACCAGCCCGAATTCCTTGACGATGCCGGCCAGCGAGGTGGTGGCCGGTGCCGACATCTGCTGCACGCCGCCCTGCAGGGCCGACTGTTGCTGCATCTCGTTGCCCAGTTGCGAAGCCGGGAACTCCATGACCTTCATCTTGCCGCCGCTCTTGGCGGCCAGCAGCTCGCCAAAGCGCTTGACGCCAAAGCTCACGGGATGGTCGGCGTTGTTCAAGTGGCCGAAGCGGATCACGCGCTCCTGCTGAGCGGCGGCGGGCAGCGCCATCAACAGGGACAGGCCGGCGGCCGCCAGGATGCAAGCAGTTTTTTTCACGGGACATCTCCATCAAAAGTCGAACCAGGGACATGCAGCCGGAAGACCGGTTGCGCCATGGGGATTGATGGTAGTTAAAAAGTGGAAACACTTTCCATAGTAGAAACCCTTTAACAATTTTTGGTACATTGACGACAGTACAAAGACGATCACCGAAAGAGACCCGCCATGAGCAGCATCCTCGAGCGCAGTTTCAAAGTCCTGGAGCACCTGGCCCCGCACCCCGAGGGCAAGGCCCTGTCGAGCCTGGCCTCGGAGCTCGACATGCCGCTGAGCGCCACCCACCGCCTGCTGGCCGAGCTGGTGCGCTGTGGCTACGTGCGCCAGGACCACAGCCAGGGCAACTACATGCTGACCATCAAGCTGGTGTCGCTGGGCCTGGGCTTTCTGAGCGCCACGGGCGTGGTGGACATCGCCCAGCCGCTGCTGGACCGGCTGGCCGCCGAATCCGGGGAGCTGGTGCGCCTGGCGGTGGTCGATGGGGACGAACTGACCTTCGTGGCCAAGGCGCAGGGGGCCATGCGCGGCCTGCGCTACGACCCGGACATGGGCCTGTCGGTCAACCTCTCATGCAGCTCGGCCGGCCATGCCTGGCTGTCCACCATGAGCGACGAGGAGGCGCTGGCCCTGGTTGCGCGCCAGGGCTTTGGCCAGCCCGAGGACTACGGCCCGAACGCGCCCACCACGGTGAAGGCGCTGCTGGCCTACCTGCGAACGGCGCGCCAGCAGGGTTTCAGCACCATCGTGGAGGTGTTTGCGCCGGCCATGACGGCCATGGCCGCGCCCATCCGCCGGGGCAACGGCACGGTGATCGGGGTGGTGACGATTGCCGGCCCGCTGGTGCGCCTGACGCCTGAGCGCATGCAGGCCCTGGGCCCGGCCCTCTTGAACACCACGCACGAGCTGGCCATGGCGAGCGGCGGGTCGGCTCTGTTGAAGAAACGGGGTTAGTGGCGCGGCGCGAACAAAGCCAGCGTGTCGTGGGCAAACGCGCCCTCGATCTCCAGCATGCGCATCTTGGTGGCGGCACCCCCGCCAGCCGAGAAGCCGCCGGTCTTGCCGCCTGCGGCGAGGATGCGGTGGCAGGGCACCACCGGCGCAAACGGGTTGTGGCCCAGCGCCTGGCCCACGGCGCGTGCGGCGCCGGGTTCGCCCAGCGCGGCGGCCATTTCGCCATAGGTCATGGTCTTGCCGGGCGGTATGCGCCGGGCCAGTTCGTACACGCGCGCATTGAAGGGCGGTACGCCCTCGGTGGCCAAGGGCACGTCGAGCAGATCGTCGTGCGCGCCTGCGAGCAAAGCCACCACGCGGGCCGCCCAGGTGGCCACTTCGGGTGGCATCGCGGACTCAGGCGCGCCCGGAAAGCGCCGCTGCATGCGCGCACGGGTGTGCGCCTCGCCCGCGTCCTCGGGCAGTTGCACACCGACCAGCAGGGGGCCATTCCAGGCCAGGCCGCAGTGCCCCACCGCCGTGGCAAACAGCGCGAAGCCCTGGGCCACTGCAGGCCCGCGTTTTTCAGTCTGCACGCAAGGCGGCCTTGAGTTGCTCGCCGATCTCGGGCTTGCCCGCGAAGGGATCGGTGGGGTTGCGCCCCAGCATGATGTCTTCCATGCGCGTCTGCACCGAGGCAATCGCCTTGGGGTGGCTGTAGATGTAGAACTGGCCGGCCGCAGCCGCGTCGAACACCTTTTGCGCCACTTCGGCCGCCGTCACCTTGCCGCTGCCCACGGCCTTGTCGCTCATGGCCTGGCCAATGAGCTGGCTGCGGGTGGGCTTGCCGGCCGGCAGTTCGCCGGGGCGGTTGCGGTGGCTCTGGGCGATGCCGGTGGGCACGAAGAAGGGGCACAGCACGCTGGCGCTGACCTGGTCGGTCACCAGGGCCAGGTCCTGGTACAGGGTTTCGGACAGGCTCACCACCGCGTGCTTGCTCACGTTGTAGATGCCCATGTTGGGCGCATCGAGCAGGCCGGCCATGCTGGCCGTGTTGACGATGTGGCCGCGCCAGGCCGGGTCTTTCTTGGCGGCGGCGAGCATCATGGGGGTGAACAGGCGCACACCGTGCACCACACCCCAGAGGTTCACGCCCAGCACCCATTCCCAGTCCTTCAGGGAGTTCTCCCACACCAGACCGCCCGCGCCCACGCCGGCGTTGTTGAAAACCAGGTGCGGCGCGCCGAAGCGCTGCTCCACATCCACCGCCAGTTGCTCCATCTGCGCGGCGTCGGACACGTCCACCTTGCGCGCCAGCACCTGGGCTCCAGCATCTTGCGCCTCGGCAGAGGCTGCGTCGAGGGCGTCCTGCTGCACGTCCACCAGCACCAAATTCATGCCCAGGCGCGCGCCGATGCGCGCGCATTCGAGGCCGAAGCCCGAGCCCGCGCCGGTGAGAACGGCCGTCTTGCCTTTGAAGTCGTCGATCATGTGGGTTTCTCGGCCTTTCGCAATGTATAGCCAATCCGGGGGAAGTGCACGTGCAGCGTGCCGGCACGCGGGTCGGTGCGGCGCAGGGTGTAGCGGGTGCGGGTGGCGGCGATCAGCTCGCCCTCCGTGGGTTCGGTGCCGAAGCTTTCGGCGGCAATCGTCACCAGGCTGCCCAGGGCAATGCCGTGGTCGTCCTGGAACAGGTCGTCGGCCAGCGGCAGCGGGTCCAGCCCCGCAGCCACGGTGATGGCGTCTTCGGACGTGAGCTTTTCCATGCGGCCATGGCCCAGCGCCGCCACGCGGTCCATCCATTCGAGCACGGCGGGCGTGGCGCTGAAGATGTCGGCCATCACCGGTACGCACTGGCGCGTGAACCACAGCGGGTGGTAGGCGGCAAAGTCGGCCAGGCAGGGCTCGGCGCCGAACAGAAAGTCATGCTCTTCAGCCATATGCGCGATGCGGCGCAGGTACGAGCGGTAGGCCCCCGTGGCATCGGCCGGGCGCAGGCGCTGCATGCCGGCGCTCATCTCGCGGCGGTCCTCGCCAAAGGCCTGGGCTGCGGCAGGGGGCAGGTTGGCGAACATGGCCGACGCGCCCTTGGGCTGCAGGTTGTAGGCCATGGCGGCCCAGAACAGCGTGGTGTCGGCCCACTGCGCGAACACGCGCGCCACGCCCTTCAGGTGCGGCGGGTAGAGCACCGGCTCGGGCTGCACATGCTCGAGCACGTCGCAGATCAGGGCCGAGTCGCAGTAGATGTCGGCGCCGATCTGCAGGAACGGCGTCTTGCGGTAGCCGCCCGTGAGGGCCACCACGTCGGGCTTGGGCGCGATGCTGGGGATGACCACGGACTTCCAGGCCAGCTGCTTGTAGCCCAGAGCCAGACGGATCTTTTCCGAGAAAGGGGACGATGGGTAATGGTGCAGGATCAGGGGCGTGGTCATCGGGGGTTCTCCAGCAATGCAAGGGTTGTTTGGTGAGGGTCAGGCGGGCAGCGCGCGGTCGAGCAATGCATCGAAATCCACGCCCGCGCCCAGGGTGCCGAAGCTGTAGCCCCAGTCGCCGCCCAGGCGCGATGCGCAGAAGGCACCGAACACGCTGGCGGGCGCACTGCGGTACAGCAATGCCGCCTGCACGGCCAGGGCCACATCCTGCGCCAGGCGCCGGGCCTCGGCCTCGGTGGTCATGGCGTCCACGCGCAGCGGCAGCGCGCTGGCCATGCGGTCCAGCGCCGGATGGGCGCCGCGTGCGGGGGCCAGTTCGTCGGCCAGGGCGGCGGCCGTATCAGCGCGGCGCACGGCGCGCAGCAGGCCCAGCGCCATGATGTTGCCCGCGCCTTCCCAGATCGAGTTGAGCGGCATCTCGCGGTAGATGCGGGCCATGGTGCCTTCGCCGCCCTCCTCCACGTAGCCATTGCCGCCCAGGCATTCCATGGCCTCCTGCGCAAAGGCGCTGCCGCGCTTGCAGACCCAGAACTTGGCCACGGGCGTGAGCAGGCGCGCCATCACGGCCTCGTGCGGGTCGGAGTCTTTCTTGTCGAAGGCACTTGCCAGGCGGATGGACAGGGCCGTGGCGGCCTCGCTCTCCAGCGCTAGGTCGGCCAGCACATTGCGCATCAGCGGCTGCTCGATCAGCTTCTTGCCAAACGCCATGCGCTGGCGCGTGTGGTGCAGCGCCAGCGACAGCGCCTGGCGCATGAGGCCGCTGGTGCCCAGCGCGCAGTCCAGGCGCGTCATGGTGCCCATCTCGAGGATCTGGGCCACGCCGCGCCCTTCTTCGCCCACGCGCCAGGCCGTGGCGTCGATGAACTCCACTTCGGAGCTGGCATTGGCATGGTTTCCGAGCTTGTCCTTGAGCCGCTGGATACGGATGGCGTTGAGCGTGCCCTCTGCGCCATCGCCAGGAAGCACCCGGGGCAGGAAAAAGCAGGTGAGCCCGCCCGGCGCCTGCGCCAGCACCAGGAAGGCGTCGCACATGGGGGCCGAGAAGAACCACTTGTGGCCCGTGAGCCGGTAGCGCGCACCCCAGGCGTCGCTGCCGTCGGCCACGGCCTGCGTGGTGTTAGCGCGCACGTCGGAGCCGCCCTGCTTCTCGGTCATGCCCATGCCCATGGTGAGCGCGGACTTCTGCGAGAACAGCGCCAGGCGAGGGTCATACCGGGTGCTGGCCAGGCCGGCATTCCAGTCGGCCCACACGGCAGGGTTGCCGCGCAGCGCCGGGGTGACGGCATAGCTCATCGAGACGGGGCACAGCACCGAGGGCTCGGTCTCGGTGAAGAGCATGAAGCCCGCCGCGCGCTCCACGTGTGCATGCGCGGCACCCGCATCCGTGCGCGACCAGGGCGTGGCGTGCAGGCCGTGGCGCAGCGCCGCGCCGATCAGCGCGTGGTAGCTGGGGTGGAACTCCACCGTATCGGTGCGGCGGCCCACGCGGTCGTGCGTGTGCAGTTCGGGCTTGTGGGTGTTGGCCAGGCGCGCGTGCTCCTGCATCGTGGCCGAGCCCATATCGGCGCCCAGGGCCGTGAGCGCGCTGCGGTCCAGGGCGGGTGCATGCAGTTGCACGGCATCCTGCAGGGGCCGGTTGGTAGTGAACAGGTTCACATCGGCCAGGGGCGCACTCTGGTTGAAGACGGTGTGCGTGGCCGAAACGGGTGCGGACAGGGGGGTCATGCGGGACTCCACAGCATTTCGATATGGGGGATGTCGTCCTCAAGGTACTCGTCCGACACCGCCACGAAACCCAGGCTGCCATAAAAACGCTGCAGGTGCGCCTGGGCACTGATGCGCACACTGCGGCCGGGCCAGGCCTGCGCACAGCGGGCCAGGCCCTCCTGCATCAACAGCCGGCCCGTGCCGCCTCCACGCGACTCCTGGGAGGTCACCACGCGGCCGATGGAGGGCTCGGGGTAGTTCACGCCCGGGTCCACCACGCGCAGGCAGGCATGCAGTGCACCGGCACCATCGTAGCCCAGCAGGTGCCAGGATTGCTTGTCGGCCCCGTCCGGGTCCTGGTAGGGGCCCTGCTCCAGGATGAAGACCTTGCAGCGCAGGGCCAGCGCGTCGTGCAGCGCATGCACGCCGAGGTCATCGAAGCGGGCCCAGGTCCAGTGCAGGTTCAACGCCATGTGCGGGTGCGCTCCTTCAGATCAGTTTGACCAGTTGCTTGCCGAAGTTCTTGCCCTTGAGCAGGCCCAGGAAGGCTTCGGGGGCGGCGGCAATGCCTTGCGCCACCGTCTCGCGCGGGCGCAGCTTGCCGGTGCCCACCAGCGTGCCCAACTCCTTCAAGGCATCGGGCCAGACTTCCATGTGCTCGCTGACGATGAAGCCTTCGATCTTCATGCGGTTGATCAGCATCAGCGCCGGGTTGGCCATGGGCAGGGGCTGGCCATCGTAGCCGGCGATCATGCCGCACAGGGCCACGCGGCTGAAGGCGTTCATGCGCAGCATCACTGCGTCCATGATCCAGCCGCCCACGTTCTCGAAGTAGCCGTCGATGCCCTTGGGGCAGGCTTCCTTCAGGGCCTTGGACAGTGCCTTCACGTCGCTGTGTTCCTTGTAGTCGATGCAGGCATCGAAGCCCAGCTCCTCGACCGCATAGCGGCACTTGTCGGCCCCGCCCGCAATGCCCACGGCACGGCAGCCACGGGCCTTGGCCAGTGCGGCGAAGGCGCTGCCCACGGCGCCGGTGGCGGCGCTCACCACCACGGTGTCACCTTCCTTGGGCGCGATGATTTTCACCAGGCCATACCAGGCCGTCACGCCGGGCATGCCCACGGCGCCCAGGTAGTGCGACAGGGGTACATGCGTGGTGTCCACCTTGCGCAGGGCACCGGGCGTGTTGGCGTCGACCACGCTGTACTCCTGCCAGCCGCCCATGCCCACGACCTTGTCGCCCACGGCGTACTTGGGGTTCAGGCTCTCGGCCACCTCGCCCACGGTGCCGCCGATCATGACCTCGCCCAGGCCTTGCGATGCCGCGTAGCTCTTGCTCTCGTTCATGCGGCCGCGCATGTAGGGGTCCAGGCTCAGGAAATGGTGGCGCACCAGCACCTGGCCGTCCTGCAGCGCGGGCGTGTCGGTGGCCACGAGCTTGAAGTTGCCGGCCACGGCCTCGCCCTGCGGGCGGTTGTCGAGCACGATCTGTTGGTTGCGGGCCATGGGGAACTCCTTGAAAAATGGATGGGCGTTGAAGGCTTGGGCCTTCGCAGGAAAAGTAGCAGCGTTCAGTCGCTGGAGATGGTCTTCAGCGACTGCCCGGTGGCAGGGTCCACCGCAGGGCGGCGCACGTATTTGAAAGTGCCGGTGGCATGGCTGCACAACCGGCCCTGGGCGTCATAGACCGACGCTTCGGTGAAAGCCAGCGACGCCGTGCGGTGCAGCAGGCGCCCCTTGGCCACCAGCGGGCCGCGCGCGGCCTGCATGAAGCTGGTCTTCATCTCGATGGTGACCACGCCGTGGTCCGGCGTCTCGCTGCGCGCTGCCGTGGCCATGGTCACGTCGAGCAAGGTCATGGTGGCGCCGCCGTGCGTGACCTCGAAGGAATTGAGGTGCTCGGGCGCCGCCTCGTAGTGCAGCTCCGATTCACCCTGTTCCATGCGGTGCAGCGTAAAGCCGAGATGGCTGACAAAGGGGATGGGAACACCGAAATTCAGCACAGGCAACTCCAGAATGCAAAGGGAAAGCTGCAAGCATAGACCCTGCGGCTGCCCCTGAATGGCAGGCCCGCGCGCCACCGGCGCGCAAGCCTTGGCCGGCCTCAGCCGCCCGTGACGATGCTCACGCCGCCATCGACAGCCAGCCATTGGCCGGTGATGTGCTTGCCGGCGTCCGAGGCATACAGCGCGCACAGCCCCTTGAGGTCTTCGTCGTCACCCAGGCGGCCCAGCGGGGCGTGGGCGGCCAGGGCTTCCTCGCCCATCGCCTTGAGCGTGCCCACCGTCATCTTGCTCGGGAAAAAACCCGGGCAGATGGCGTTGACGCGGATGTTGTACTGGCCCCATTCGGCCGCCAGCGCACGCGTGAAGTTGATCACCGCACCCTTGGAGGTGTTGTAAGCAATGGTGTTCATGCCCTTGGGGTTGCCGCCCAGGCCGGCGATGGACGCCACGTTGATGATGCTGCCGCTGCGCCGGCCGATCATGCTGTGCTTGGCGATGTGCTGCGACAGGATGAAGTAGCCCCGCACGTTGAGGTTCATGACCTTGTCCCAGGCTTCCACGGGGTGGTCTTCGGCCGGTGCGCCCCAGGCGGCGCCAGCGTTGTTGAGCAGGATGTCCACATGGCCCAGGCGCGCCAGAGTCTCATCGCCCAGGCGGCGGATGTCGGCTTCGTTGGAGCAGTCGGCGGCGATCCACTGCGCGTCGATGCCGGCGGCCTTCAGCTCTGCAGCGGCCTCTTCCAGGTCGGACGCCTTGCGCGAGCTCAGCAGCACCTTGGCGCCGGCCTCGCCCAGCGCCTGCGCCAGCTGCAGGCCCAGGCCGCGCGAGCCGCCGGTCACCAAGGCGGTCTTGCCGGTCAGGTCGAACAGTTGTTGGATGGTGCGGGTGGTCATGTTGTCTCCTTGGATGGTCGTTGGTGGACTGGGCACGGCGTGGTCGCCATGCACACGTGAAATGGCGGTTGCGCAGTCATTGTGCGGCGCAACCAAACAGGGCCGTGTCGCCTGCGCGATTGGCGCCCTGCAATTCTCAGGCGCCGGGCTGCATGCGCGAGCGCACGCCGATCAGCACCACGCCCACGGCCGCCAGCACACCGCCGGTGAGCCCCAGGGCCCAGCCCAGCGGCTCGTCCGCCGGGGCCGTGGCAATGCCCAGCACCAACGCGAGCAGGCCGCCATAGATCAGCGCCCAGATGAGCTGGTGCATGCGCTGCAGTGTCTGCGGTGCGGTCATCAAAATGCGTCCTCAGGGAACACCGCACAGGTGGCGTCGCGCGTGCTGACGACCTGCAGCCAGGCGCCGATCTTGGGCAGCTCGTAGTGGAAGAAAAAGCGCATGGCGCCCATTCTGCCCACACCCGCGGATTGCTCCAGCGCAGGGTCGGCCTGCAGCGTGGCCAGGGCCACGTCCAGCCAGACCCAGGCCAGCACCATGTGGCCAAAGGCCTGCATGTAGGGCACGGCATTGGCCAGCGCATCGGCCGGCTGACCTGTGGACCAGGCGGCCTTGGTGGCGGCGCCCACCTGCTGCAGCGCGCTGCCCAGGGCATTGGCGTGGGCAGCCATGGCAGGCACCTGGATGGCGCGCTCGATAGTGCCGTTGATGCGCGCGGCCAGCAACTGCAGGCCCCGGCCGTTTTCCATCAGCACCTTGCGGCCCAAGAGGTCCATGGCCTGGATGCCGTGCGTGCCTTCGTGGATCATGTTCAGGCGGTTGTCGCGCCAGTACTGCTCCACCGGGAAGTCGCGCGTGTAGCCGTAGCCGCCGTGGATCTGGATGGCCAGGCTGTTGGCCTCCAGGCACCACTCGCTGGGCCAGCTCTTGGCGATGGGAGTGAGCACTTCCAGCAGCAGGCGGGCCTCGTCGGCGGCCGCCGAATCGCCGGTGGCCTGCTCGTCCACCAGGCGCGCGCAGAACAGGTTCAGCGCCAGCGCGCCCTCGCCGTACGACTTTTGCGCCAGCAGCATGCGCTTGACGTCGGCGTGCTCGATGATGCGCACCTGGGGCTGCGCCACGTCCTTGACCACGGCGGCAGCCGCAGCGTCCTTGTCCTTGGGGCCCTGCACCGGGCGGCCCTGGGGGCGGTTCTTCGCGTAGTCGAGGCTGGCGTAGTAGCCCGCCAGCCCGAGCATGGTGGCCGCCATGCCGATGCCGATGCGCGCCTCGTTCATCATGTGGAACATGCAGTGCAGGCCCTTGCCGGCCTGGCCCACGAGGTAGCCCACGGCGCCCGCCTGGCCATCGACAGGGTACTTGCCCTCGCCGAAGTTGAGCAGCGTGTTGGTGGTGCCGCGCCAGCCGAGCTTGTGGTTCAGGCCCGCCAGCGCCACGTCGTTGCGCACGCCGGTCAGTTGGCCATCGGTGTCCACCATCTTCTTGGGCACGATGAACAGCGAGATGCCCTTGGTGCCGGGCACCAGCTTGCCGTCGGGGCCGGGGATCTTGGCCAGCACCAGATGGATGATGTTCTCGGTGAGCTCATGCTCGCCGGCCGAGATCCACATCTTGTTGCCCTTGAGGCGATAGCGCGGGCCCAGCGGGTCGCTCTCGAAGCCATCGCCATCGGGCACGGCGCGCGTGGCCACATCGCTCAGGCTGGAGCCGGCCTGCGGCTCCGACAGGCACATGGTGCCCGAGAAGCGGCCCGAGAATTCATTGAGCGCGAACACCGTCTTCTGCGCCTCGGTGCCATGCACCATCAAGAGGTTGGCGTTGCCCACCGTGAGCAGGCCCGAGCCCATGCTGATCGATGCCACGGCAAAGAAGCTGTTGGCCGCCGCCTCCACCGTGTAGGGCAGCTGCATGCCGCCGATGTCGTAATCCTGTGCGGCGCTGAGCATGCCCGAAGCCGCATAGGCCCGGTTTGCGTCATGCGTGCACTGGGGCAGCGTGACCTTCTCGCCGTCGAAGTGCGGCTCCTGTGTGTCCACCGTGCGGTTGAAGGGCGCGTACTTCTCGCGCGCGATGCGCTCGCAGGTGTCGAGCACCGCGTCGAAGGTGTCGCGCGAATGGTCGGCAAAGCGCTCGCGCTCGGGCAGGGTCTGCGCGTGCAGCCACTGGTAGAGAAGGAATTCGACGGTGGGGCGAAGGCTCATGTGTGAAAACCCTGGAGAAAACGCGCGCAGGGCGCAGGAATGAACCACCGGGCCGCACCGCCGCCGCACGGGGCGGCGGTCACCTGCCTGGCGGCTGCTACTTCTTGTTGGTCAGCACGACTTCGGCAAAGCACCAATAGTCCATGTCGTCGTCGGGTTTGGGCTGGCAGTTGTTCTCGCCCAGTTGCAGGCGCCGTGCAGTGGCAGGCAGGCCGGGGAACTCGATCTTCAAGGTCTTGCGCGCACCCGGCTTGATGGTGTCCATGCCCTGGTCGCAGGCCTTGAGGCCCGTGGAGCCCAACTGCTTGACGACCTTGCCGGTATCGAGGTCCTTGATCGAGAAGGACTCGGGCCGCGCGCTGGCATGGGCACAGGCCTCGATGGTTTCCTTGCTGGTGTTGCGCAGCAGGATGGTCGCGGTGACGCGGTCGGCCGCGATGGTGATTTCCTGCAGGATGGTGTCCCGGTCTTCCGGCAAGGCTTGGTTGAGCTTGTAGCTCTGTGCGTGGGCAGTGCCCGCAACGCCCAGGGTCGAGGCGACCAGGACGGCCAGTGCTGAGCAAACCTTCGTGAACATAGGTGGATCTCTCTTGATGGATGGTGATTGTTGTAGACCCGGGACGGGGCACGGCACTTGCCGCGCCTCGTCTGCAGGCCGGCCGCCGAAGCAGCCGGCCCGCATTGTCCCAAAGCTCCCTGTGAGCAAACGTAAGCACCACAACGCTTACGCCCCCACACACATCACCGGCGCATCAGAGCACTTCGAAGATGCCCGCAGCACCCATGCCGCCGCCGATGCACATGGTCACCGCCACGCGCTTGGCGCCGCGGCGCTTGCCTTCGATCAGGGCGTGGCCCGTCAGGCGCTGGCCCGACACGCCATAGGGGTGGCCCACGGCGATGGCACCGCCGTTGACGTTCAGGCGGTCGGCCGGAATCCCGAGCTTGTCGCGGCAGTACAGCACCTGCACGGCGAAGGCTTCGTTCAGCTCCCACAGGTCGATGTCGTTGACCGTGAGGCCCAGCTTCTTGAGCACCTTGGGCACGGCGAACACCGGGCCGATGCCCATTTCGTCGGGCTCGCAGCCGGCCACGGCAAAGCCGAGGAAACGGCCCAGGGGGTTGAGGCCCTTCTTGCTGGCGTACTCTTCGCTCACCACCACGCAGGCACCGGCGCCGTCGGAGAACTGGCTGGCGTTGCCGGCCGTGATCAGGCCGCCGGGCAGTGCCGAGCGCAGGCCGCTGATGGACTCGACCGTCGTGCCTTCGCGCGTGCCTTCATCCTTGCTCAGGGTGACCTGCTTGGTGATCAGGCCCAGGTTCTTGTCGGCCACGCCGGCCGTCACGGTGATGGGGGCGATCTCGGCATCGAACAGGCCGGCGGCCTGGGCTGCGCAGGCCTTTTGCTGGCTGGCGGCGCCATACTCGTCCATGGCTTCACGGCTGATGTTGTAGCGCTTGGCCACCTGCTCGGCGGTCTGCAGCATGCTCCAGTAGATCTCGGGCTTGACCTTGTCCAGGGCCAGGTCGCGCAGCATGTGGATGTTCATTTCCTGCTGCACGCAGGAGATGCTTTCCACACCGCCGGCAACATACACGTCGGCTTCGCCGGCGATGATGCGCTGTGCCGCCAGGGCGATGGTCTGCAGGCCCGAAGAGCAGAAACGGTTGACCGTGACGCCCGATGCCGTGACCGGCAGGCCGGCGGCCAGCGCGATCTGGCGTGCGATGTTGGCGCCGGTGGCGCCTTCGGGGTTGGCACAGCCCATGATGACGTCTTCGACGTCGGCGCCGTCGATGCCGGCGCGCTCGATGGCGTGCTTGACGGCATGGCCGCCCAGCGTGGCGCCATGGGTCATGTTGAGGGCACCCTTCCAGCTCTTGGCGAGCGGGGTACGGGCGGTGGAAACGATCACTGCGGAGGTCATGGGGAAAATCCTTTCAGGGGTGGAACGCACCGATGGCCGCCAGGGGCGTGCGCATCCGGTGCGGCTTCACTGCATCAATCAGTAGTTCGCTCAGGCGAACGCCTTGCCTTCGGCGGCCAGCTTGGCCAGCAGCGGCGCTGGCTTCCAGAACTCCGCATCGTCGTTGGGGTTCTTGGCAAAGCGGTCCATGGCCTGCACCACGTTGAACAGGCCCACTTCGCTGGCGTAGTGCATGGGGCCGCCGCGGTAGATGGGGAAGCCATAGCCCGTGAGGTAGACCATGTCGATGTCGCCGGACTTGCTGGCGATGCCGTCTTCCAGGATGTGTGCGCCTTCGTTGACCAGTGCGAACACCAGGCGCTGCACGATTTCCTCGTCGGAGATCTTGCGCGGCGTGATGCCCAACTCCTTGCGGTGGTCTTCGATCATCTTGTTGACCAGCTCGCTCGGAATCGCATCTCGCTTGCCGGCCTGGTAGTCGTACCAGCCTGCGCCGGTCTTCTGGCCGAAGCGGCCCAGCTCGCACAGCTTGTCGGCGGTGCGGCTGTACTTCATGTCGGCGCGCTCGACGGAGCGGCGCTTGCGGATCGCCCAGCCGATGTCGTTGCCGGCCAGGTCACCCATGCGGAACGGGCCCATGGCAAAGCCGAACTTCTCGACGGCCTTGTCCACCTGCTGGGGCGTGCAGCCCTCGTCCAGCAGGAAGCCGGCCTGGCGGCTGTACTGCTCGATCATGCGGTTGCCGATGAAGCCATCGCACACGCCCGAGACCACCGAAGTCTTCTTGATCTTCTTGCCGATGGCCATCACGGTGGCCAGCACGTCCTTGGACGTCTTGGCACCGCGCACCACTTCCAGCAGCTTCATCACGTTGGCGGGGCTGAAGAAGTGCATGCCCACCACGTCTTCTGGGCGCTTGGTGAAGGCAGCGATCTTGTCCACATCCAGCGTGGAGGTGTTGGAGGCCAGGATGGCGCCGGGCTTCATCACGGCGTCGAGCTGCTTGAACACGGTTTCCTTGACGCCCAGCTCCTCGAACACGGCCTCGATGACGAGGTCGGCGTCCTTGAGGTCGGCGTAGTCGAGCGTGGTCGTCAACAGGGCCATGCGCTGCGCGTACTTGTCTTCCTTGAGCTTGCCCTTCTTGACCTGCGCTTCGTAGTTCTTCTTGATCGTGGCCACGCCGCGGTCCAGGGCTTCCTGCTTGGTCTCCAGGATCTTGACGGGGATGCCCGCGTTCAGGAAGTTCATGGAGATGCCGCCGCCCATGGTGCCGGCGCCGATCACGGCCACGGACTTGATCTCGCGCTTCGGGGTGTCGGAGGGCACGTCAGGGATCTTGGAGGCAGCGCGCTCGGCCATGAACAGGTGGCGCAGGGCGCGCGACTCGGGCGTCCACATCAGGTTGATGAAGACCTCGCGCTCGAACAGCATGCCGTCGGCGAACTTGCGCTTGGTGGCGGCTTCGACCGCGTCCACGCACTTGGCGGGCGCGGGGTAGTTCTTGGCCATGCCCTTGACCATGTTGCGCGCGAACTGGAAGTACGCATCGCCTTCGGGGTGCTTGCAGGGCAGGTTGCGCACCAGCGGCAGCGGACGCACGTCGGCCACGCTCTGGGCAAAGGCCAGGGCTTCGGCGGCCAGCGCCTCGGCGGATGCGGCCATCTTGTCGAACAGCTTCTGGCCGGGCACAGCGGCGATCAGCTCGCTCTTGACGGGCTCGCCGCTGACGATCAGGTTCAGGGCGGCTTCCACGCCCAGCACGCGCGGCAGGCGCTGCGTGCCGCCGGCGCCGGGGATCAGGCCCAGCTTGACTTCGGGCAGCGCAAGACTGCAGCCAGGCGCGGCGATGCGGTAGTGGCAACCCAGGGCCAGCTCCAGGCCACCGCCCATGGCAACCGTGTGCACGGCGGCCACGACGGGCTTGGACGAATTCTCGATGGCGGCGATCACCGACAGCAGATTGGGTTCCTGCAGGGACTTGTCGGTGCCGAACTCCTTGATGTCTGCGCCGCCGGAAAACGCACCGCCAGCGCCGGTGACGACGATGGACGTGACCGCTGCATCGGCATTGGCGCGGCCGAGGCCATCCACGATGCCTTGGCGGGTTGCCAAGCCCAGTCCGTTGACGGGGGGGTTGGCCAGGGTGATCACGGCAACGGAGCCGTGGACTTTGTATTCAGCGGTCATGCTGTTGTTCCTTGGAGAGTGAAAAAGAACGATCGTGCGTTTTTATTGTAGAGACTTCGCGCGGCCCTGGCGTGTCAATTTGTCCCGGTGGGGACATGGCTCTGGGCCGCAAAAAAGTCTCGTCGGGCAAAAAAAGAGGCGCCATGAGCTGTCAGGCGCCTCTTTGTCATGCATTTGCCGGAAGTCGTCAGACTTCAAGCCACTCCTTGCGGATGTAGTTGTCGGCCCGCAGGCTGTCGGGCGTGCCCTGGAAGACGATGGAGCCATGGCCCATCACCAGTGCCCGGTCCGAAATCTTCATGGCGATGGTGAGCTTCTGCTCGATCAGCAGCACCGAGATGCCGCGCGCCTTGATGGTCTGCAGGTACTGCCCCACCAGCTCGACGATCTTGGGCGCCAGGCCTTCGGTGGGCTCGTCGATGATGATCAGGTCGGGGTCGCCCATCAGCGTGCGGCACAGCGTGAGCATCTGCTGCTCGCCACCGGACATCACGCCCGCCTCGGTGTGCTGGCGCTCCTTGAGGCGCGGGAACATCTCGTACATGTCGTCGAACGACCAGCGGCTGCCCTTGCCGCTGCCCTTCTGGCCGAGCAGCAGGTTCTGGTGCACGGTGAGGTTGGGAAACACGTCGCGGCTCTCGGGCACATAGCCCAGGCCCAGGTGGGCGATCTCGTAGGCCTTCTTGCCCGTGAGGCTCTGGCCCTTGAACTCGAGCGTGCCCTCCCAGTCCACCAGGCCCATGATGGCCTTGGCGGTGGTGGAGCGGCCCGAGCCGTTGCGCCCGAGCAGCGCCACGATCTCACCGGGCTGCACGTCGAAGCTCACGCCATGCAGCACATGGCTCTTGCCGTAGTAGGCGTGGAGGTTGTCAATTTTCAGCATAAATCAGTGTCCCGCGCCCTGCTCGTCGGCCACGGCCGATCCCAGATAGGCCTCCTGCACGCGCGCATTGGCGCGCACCTTGTCGGGGGTGTCGAAGGCGATCACCTCGCCGTACACCACCACGGCGATCTTGTCGGCCAGGCCGAACACCACGCCCATGTCGTGCTCCACGGTCAGCAGGGTGCGGCCCTCGGTCACCTCCTTGATGAGGCCGATGAAGCGGGTGGTCTCGCTCTTGCTCATGCCGGCCGTGGGCTCGTCCAGCAGGATCACGTTGGCACCACCGGCGATGGTGATGCCGATCTCCAGGGCGCGCTGCTCGGCATAGGTCAGGTTCATGGCCAGCGTGTCGCGCTTCTTGTCGAGCTTGATCATCTCCATGAGCTCCCTGGCGCGCTGGTTGGCATCGTGCAGGTTCGACAGGAAGCGCAGGAAGGTGTAC
The DNA here is from genome assembly GCF_964253575.1 of Acidovorax sp. LjRoot118. Lineage (NCBI taxonomy): Bacteria > Pseudomonadati > Pseudomonadota > Betaproteobacteria > Burkholderiales > Comamonadaceae > Acidovorax > Acidovorax sp. LjRoot118. The sequence goes on along the minus strand of NZ_CAXURB020000001.1, from coordinate 1,409,640 downwards.
TTGTAGCCCATGCTCCACAGCACGCCGCAGCGCAGGTTCTCGAACACGCTCAGCTTGGGGAAGATGTTCGTGATCTGGAAGCTGCGCGACAGCCCCATGCGGTTGATCTCGTACGGGGCCAGGCCGTTGATGCGCTGGCCGTTCAGGATCACGTCGCCGCTGGTGGGGGCGAAGCGCCCGCTGATGAGGTTGAACAGGGTGGACTTGCCGGCGCCGTTGGGGCCGATGATGGCCACGCGCTCGCCGGGTGCCACCACCAGGTTGGCACCGCGGATGATTTCGGTCTTGCCGAAGCTCTTGCGCAGGTCACGCAGTTCGAGCGCGCAGGACGCTTGAGGGGTCATGGTATTGCTCACTGTGCCTCCCCCCGCTTGATGGCATGTTCGATCTCTTCCTGGATGGTGCTCCACTGACGCAGGAACTGGCGCCGGCACATCTCGAAGAGCGCCAGGCCGGTGAGGAACACGAAGCCCGCACCGAACCAGGCCGTGAGGCCCTTGGCATCGATCATGGCGCCCATGAACTTGAGCTCGGAACCCAGGGCCGCGTTGAGCTGCAGGTGGTAGGTCATCTCCACCATGCATGCAGCACCCAGCACGGCCACCAGGCCGGTACCGGCCAGGCCCATGTACGACACCCAGAGCTGGCGCAGCTTGCCGTACTTGGCCAGGCGCAGGTTCATCATGATCAGGCTGGCGATGCCGCCAGGGGCGTACATCACCATGAACAGGAACACCAGGCCCAGGTACAGCAGCCAGGCCTTGGATATCTCGGACAGCAGCACCGAGGCCAGCACCAGCAGCACGGCGCCGATGATGGGCCCGAAGAAGAACGTGGCCCCGCCCAGGAAGGTGAACAGCAGGTAGCCGCCCGAACGCAGCACGTTCACGCTGTCGGCACCGGTCACGATCTCGAAGTTGATGGTGGCCAGCCCGCCGCCGATGCCGGCGAAGAAGCCCGCGATGATGAACGCGAAATAGCGCACGCGCTGCGTGTTGTAGCCGATGAACTCCACGCGCTCCGGGTTGTCGCGCACGGCATTCAGAATGCGGCCGAGCGGCGTGCCCGTGAAGGCGAACATGGCCGCCGTGCAGACGAAGCAGTAGGCGGCAATCAGGTAGTACACCTGCATGCCAGAACCGAAGTTCAAGCCGAAGAAGGGCTTGCCGTAGACGCGGTCGGTGGTGATGCCGCCCTCGCCGCCGAAGAACTCGGGGAACATCAGCGCCATGGAGGCCACCAGTTCACCAATGCCCAGCGTGATCATGGCAAACGTGGTGCCCGACTTCTTGGTGGTCACGAAGCCCAGCAGGATGGCGAAGAACATGCCTGCCAGCCCGCCGACCAGTGGAATCAGCACCAGCGGGATGGGCAGCCCCCCCTTGGTCGCCATGTTCATGGCGTGGATGGCGATGAACGAGCCCAGGCCCGTGTAAACCGCGTGCCCGAAGCTGAGCATGCCGCCCTGCCCCAGCAGGATGTTGTAGGACAGGCAGATGATGATCAGGTAGCCGATCTGCGAGAGCATGGTCAGCGCCAGGCCGCTGCGGAACACGTGGGGGGCCACGATCAGCATCGCGGCGAACAGCGACCAGACGACGAAGCGGCCCACGTTCCACGGCTTGAACCGGTAGTGGGAGGTGCCCTGTGGGGCGCTGGCCTGTGGCGCAGCGCCGGAAACGGTGGTGGTGGATGAGGTCATGGCATCAGTCCTCGCGGGTGCCCAGCAGGCCCTTGGGACGGAAGATCAGGATGAGCACCAGGAACAGGTACGGAAGAATGGGCGCCACCTGGGAGATGGTGAGCTTGAGCAAGGGGTAGCCGAAGGTCTGGTCGGTCACCGCCACGCCCAGGGGTCGCAGCACGTGGATCATCGAATAGTCGAGCGCCACCGCGAAGGTCTGCACCAGGCCGATCAGCAGCGAAGCCAGGAACGCCCCAGCCAGCGATCCCATGCCGCCGACCACCACCACCACGAAGATGATGGAGCCGACCGAGCCCGCCATGGCCGGCTCGGTGACGTAGGTGTTGCCGCCAATCACGCCGGCCAGGCCGGCCAGGGCCGCGCCGCCGCCAAACACCAGCATGAACACACGCGGCACGTTGTGGCCCAGCGCCTCGACCATCTCGGGGTACTTGAGCGCCGCCTGGATCACCAGGCCGATGCGTGTGCGGGTGAGCAGCAGCCACACCGACACCAGCATCAGCAATGCGATCAGCATCACGAAGGAGCGCGACCTGGGGAACTGCGTGCCGTACAGGCTGAACAGCGGACCCTGCAATTGCGTGGGCAGACCGTAGGGCACCGTGGCACGGCCCCAGACGAGCTGCACCAGCTCGAGGATCAGGTAGGACAGGCCGAAGGTCACGAGCAGCTCAGGCACGTGGCCGAACTTGTGCACGCGGCGCAGGCAGTAACGCTCGAACGCAGCACCGAGCGCGAAAACGAGGAGCGGCGCCAGCACCAGCGCCGGCCAGAAACCGATGACGCCCGAGATGCTGTAGGCAAAGTAGGCACCCAGCATGTAGAAGCTGGTGTGTGCAAAGTTGAGCACACCCATCATGCTGAAAATCAGTGTGAGTCCCGAGCTCAGCATGAACAGCAGCAGCCCGTAGCTCACGCCATTGAGCAGGGAGATCACGAAAAACTCAGGATTCATTGGAATTTTTCAGGTCAAGGGTAAAAAAAGAGGCCCGAGCCAGGTCGGGCCTCGATACGCAGCAAAGGCCTGGTCAGGCCCCTGTGGGCGCTTATGGGCGCTTCATCTGGCACGAGGTGGGCGTGCTGGCCACGAAGGGCTCGTAGTACTTCACGGGCACAAAGGTGTAGCCGGTGCTTTCCGAGTCGAGCGGGAACTTGCCGCCGGCCTTCTCCCACTTGGAGATGAACAGGCCCTGCTGCAGCTGGTGGTCGGTCTTGCGCATTTCGACTTCGCCATTGAAGCTCTTGAACTTCATGCCTTCCAGGGCCGCAGCCACCTTCACAGGGTCGGTGGACTTGGTCTTCACGAAGGCTTCGGTGAGCATGGAGAAGGCGTGGTACACGGCTCCGGTGTACATATCGTCGTTGAACTTCTTCTTGTAGTCCACCACGATCTTGTTGATTTCGCCCGGCAGGTTGATGTGCGCGTAGGCCACCATGTACACGCGGCCAGCGGCGGCCGAGCCCATTGCGGTCGGGCTGCCGGTGACGGAGCCGTAGTAGGTATAGAAGTTGACGTTGTTCAGGCCGGCGTCGTTGGCGGCCTTGATCAGGAGCGCCAGGTCGGAACCCCAGTTGCCGGTGATCACGCTGTCGGCGCCCGACTGCTTGATCTTGGCGATGTAGGGCGAGAAGTCGCGCACCTGGGCCAGGGGGTGCAGGTCGTCGCCGACGAATTGCACGTCAGGGCGCTTGCGGGCCATCATTTCCTTGGCGTACTTCGAGACTTGGTGGCCGTGCGCGTAGTTCTGGTTGATCAGGTAGACCTTCTTGACTTCGGGCATGTCCTTCATGAAGGTGGTCAGCGCTTCCATCTTCATGGAGGTGTCAGCGTCCAGGCGGAAGTGCCAGTAGCTGCACTTGCTGTTGGTCAGGTCCGGGTCCACGGCGGCGTAGTTCAGATACACGACTTCCTTGCCGGGATTGCGTGCGTTGTGCTTTTCCAGCGCATCCATGATCGCCAGGGCCGGGCCCGAGCCGTTGCCCTGCACCACGTAGCGCGCGCCCTGGTCCATGGCCGAGCGCAGTGCGCTGGTGGTCTCTTGCGGGCTGAGCTTGTTGTCGATGCCGATGATCTCGAACTTCACTCCGGCAGCGTTCTTCTTGTTGAACTCTTCGGAGATGAACTGGAAGCTTTTGAGCTGGTTGGTTCCCACGGCCGCCATCAGGCCCGAAAGCGGGTCGAGCCAGGCGATCTTGACGGTCTCACCTTTTTGAGCGAATGCGGCGCCAGCGCTCGCCAGCAGGACGGTGGCTGCTACAGCCTTCATAGCGAATTTCATGGTTTTGTCTCCTTGTAAATCGACACGACGCAGCGTACCGCGTTGCAACACGACGCCCCTCAGGGATTGCCCCTACCGGCGTCGCCCACGTGACTGGCGGGCACTCCCCCGAGCGCCGCACCAGCCTGGGGCAGCGCTGACAACAGCCCTCGCGACCCTCGCGAAGACCTGTCCAGCGCAGCCCCGGATCACAGGCCCGGAAGCCTGTAATCCTTGAGTTGCTCACGCAACTTTGTCTTGAGCATCTTGCCCGTGGCACCGATCGGAATCGCCTCCACGAACACCACGTCATCCGGGATCTGCCACTTGGCCGTCTTGCCCTCGAAGAAGGCCAGCAGCTCCTCGCGCGTGACCTCGATGCCCGGGCGCTTGACCACGGCCACGATGGGGCGCTCATCCCACTTGGGGTGCGGCATGCCCACGCACGCGGCCATGGCGATGGCCGGGTGGGCCATGGCGATGTTCTCGATGTCGATGGAGCTGATCCACTCGCCGCCGGACTTGATCACATCCTTGCTGCGGTCGGTGATCTGCATGAAGCCGTCGGCATCGATGGTGGCCACGTCGCCGGTCGGGAACCAGCCGCGGCCCTGCGCATCCTTGACCAGCGGGTGGCCGCCCTCGCCCTTGAAGTAGCTGTCCACGATCCACGGGCCCTTGACCAGCAGGTCGCCGTAGGTCTTGCCATCCCACGGCAACTCTTCACCGTCGGCGCCGACGATCTTCATGTCCACGCCATAAATGGCGCGGCCCTGCTTGAGCAGCACCTTCATCTGCTCTTCCTTGGGCAGCGCCAGGTGCTTGTTCTTCAGGGTGCACAGGGTGCCCAGCGGGCTCATCTCGGTCATGCCCCAGGCGTGCAGCACTTCGACGCCGAAGTCTTCCTTGAAGGCGTGGATCATCGCGGGCGGGCAGGCCGAGCCGCCGATGACGGTGCGCTTGAGGGTGGAGAACTTCAGGCCCGCAGGCTTCATGTGGCCGAGCATCATCTGCCACACCGTGGGCACACCGGCGGCGTAGGTGACCTTCTCGGACTCGATGAGTTCGTAGATCGACTTGCCGTCCATGGCCGGGCCGGGGAACACCAGCTTGCAGCCCGTGAGCGCGGCCGAATACGGGATGCCCCAGGCGTTGACGTGGAACATGGGCACCACCGGCAGCACCGAGTCGCGGGCCGACAGGCACATCACGTCGGGCAGCGCTGCCGCATAGGCATGCAGCGTGGTGGAGCGGTGGCTGTAGAGCGCGGCCTTGGGGTTGCCCGTGGTGCCGCTGGTGTAGCACATGCTCGATGCAGAGTTCTCGTCGAACTCGGGCCAGGCGTAGTCGGGCGAGTGGGCACCGATCCAGGCCTCGTAGCTCGTGAGGCCGGGGATGCCCGAATCCGCAGGCAGCTTGTCGGCGTCGCACAGCGCCACCCATTTCTTCACCGTGGGGCACTTGGCGTGCACCGCCTGCACCAGGGGCAGGAAGGTCATGTCAAAGCACAGCACCTGGTCTTCGGCATGGTTGGCGATCCAGGCGATCTGCTCGGGGTGCAGGCGCGGGTTGATGGTGTGCAGCACGCGGCCCGAGCCGGAGACGCCGAAGTACATCTCCATGTGGCGATAGCCATTCCAGGCCAGCGTGGCCACGCGGTCGCTGAACTGCAGGCCCAACCCGTCGAGCGCATTGGCCAGGCGGCGCGCGCGCTGACCCAGGTCCTTGTAGGTATAGCGGTGGATGTCGCCCTCCACGCGCCGCGAGACGATTTCGGCGTCGCCATGGTGGCGTTCGGCGAATTCGATCAGCGACGAGATCAACAGGGGTTGGCTCTGCATCAGGCCCAGCATGTGTGCTCCTTGAATGTTGTGGTGAAGTGGGCAATCATCGTAACGCGCGCTGGCCTGCTGCGGGGTCTCCGAAGCGCCCCTTTCGGCTGCGTGCCACGCGGGCTTCCTGGCTGCGCAGTGTGCGGCGTGGGCCGCTTGGCGCCAACACCTGTCGCCCGCCCGACAAAGGCCAAGGGATTACCCTGCATGCCGCTGTGCGCTGCGAGAATTGGCCGCATGCTCTGCCTCGCCCCGCACGCCCAGCGCTTCATCACCGCCCAGCCCTGGTTCGCCGGTCTGCCGGCGGCCATGCAGGAGCGCGTGCGCGCCGAGGTGTGCGAGCACAGCGGCGACAAGGGCGAGGTGATGATGCCCGCCGGCAGCGCCGTGCAGGGCTGGCATGCCGTGCTCTCGGGCCTAGTGATGCTGCAGAGCCCCGCCAGCCGCGGCCGCGCGTCGGCCTTCATCGGCGTGCCCGATGGCGAGTGGTTCGGCGAGGGCTCGGCCATGAAGCCCGAGCCCCGCAAGTACCACGTGGTGGCCTTGCGCCCTACCCGCCTCATGTGCCTGCCGCTGCCGGTCTTTGCCGCGCTGCGCGAGACCAGCCTGGCCTTCAACCAGTTCCTGGTGCTGCACCTGAACATGCGGCTCGGACAGGCCATGACCATCATCGAGGCCGGGCGCACGCAGACCACCGAGCACCGCGTGGCGCTGTACCTGAGCCGCCTGTTCTGGCCCAGCACGCGCCGGCTCAATCTGACGCAGGATGAGCTGGGCCAGCTCGTGGGCCTGTCGCGCCAAACGGTCAACCGCGTGCTGCGCTCGCTCGAAGGCATGGGCATCGTGTCGCTGGATTTCGGCAAGGTGGCCATCGTGGACGACGATGCGCTCGGCGCATACCTCGCCGCCACGGCGGCTGCATGAAAGGACATGGGAAAGGACATCAAGGCCTTGGGCTTTACTGGAGGCTCAGGCGCGTGGCCTTCTGGTCGGCGTCGAAGATGAACTTGCGCGGCCACGGCTGCCAATCCTGGCCCAGGCCCGCATGGTTGGGATTGCCGGTGTGCACGAAGGCACGCACGCTGTCCATCATCACGCCCGAGAGCGCCAGCCGGCCCGGCTGGTTGGCCGTGCTGTTGGCTGCCTTGGCCAGCAGCGAAGGGCCGAAGTTGCCGAACACGAAGGGCAGGTCAAAGCCATGGGCCGCTCCGTACACGTCGTTCCAGGGCGCGGGCTGCTGGGCCCAGTTGAACTGGTAGCTCCAGACGTTGGCCTGCTGCGTGCGCAGGGTATTGAGCAGGCTGTCGCGGCTCGGCTCGATGAATACGCTGCCCAGCAGCTTCATGCGCGCGTTGTAGCCCGTGGCAGGGGCTGTGACCGGCAGGTAGGAGGCATCGACGATGTCCGCCACCGTGAGCATGGTGGGCGCATCGGGGTTGAAGGCCTGCGTCATCGCGAAGCGCTCGGCGTCGCTGATCTTCATGCCCGGCTTGCCGCCCAGGAGGGTGAGGAACGGGGCGAAGAGCTTGGCCTCGTCGGCCGTGTAACCCGAGAGCACCGGCACCTTGTGGTAGCGGCCGGCCGCCATCTCAGCGATCGGGTCCACCGGCAGCACCACGCCATCGGGGATGGGGCCCGAGCCCGTGAGCCCGCTTTTCAGCACCGTCTGCAGCACCACGCGGCCGTCCTTGCCACGCAGGTAGCCGGCGGTCTGTGCAGGTGTCCAGCCAGCCACCAGCGCCGCAGCGGCTGCAGCATCGGGCGCCAGGCCATCGGCCAGCGCCAGGGCCGCCAGCAGCGCAGCCGACTGGCCCGCGTATTTGGAGGCCGGGTTCAGCGTGGGGATGGAGCCTGCAGGCAACTGGCTCGCCAGCGAGGTGCCACCGCTGATCGGCAGGGCCTTGTGGAACAGGCCCGCCGCCTGGGGCGAGGTGAGCAGCGCCAGCACGTTGCCTGCACCGGCCGACTGCCCCATCAGCGTGACGTTGCCCGCATTGCCGCCAAAGTTGCCGATATTGCGCTGGATGAATGACAGGGCCTGCACGTTGTCGAGCAGCGCGTAGTTGCCGGTATAGGCCTGCGTACCGGTATGCAGCTGCGGCATCTGGAAGAAGCCCAGCACGTCGAGCCGGTAGTTGGCCGTGACCACCACCGCGTTGGCCGAGCGGGCCAGAGCCGCCCCGTCATAGACCGGGTCGGCCGTGTAGCCCGAGATGGCGCTGCCGCCGTGCAGGAACAGCAGCACGGGCAGGTTGTCCTGCGTGGTCGCAGGGCGCCAGATGTTCAGCGTCAGGCAGTCCTCGTTGCCCACGGGCGTGCCCAGGGTCTGGCCGATGCTGTCGTCAAAGCGGTTGTTGGCCCCGGGGCCATACAGGCGCCCCATCTGCAGGCAGGCATTGCCAAAGCGCGTGGCATCGCGCTCGCCGCTCCAGGCCACGGGCGCCACGGGGGGCTGCCAGCGCAGCTCGCCAACAGGGGGCCGGGCAAAGGGGATGCCCTTCCACGAATAGGTGCCCGTGGTGGCGCTGGCATCGGCGCCGCGCACCGTGCCGTACGCGGTCTCACGCACCTCGGGCGCAGTGCCCGAACCACCGCCACAGCCGGCCACCGCCAGCACGGAAAGGACTACTCCCAGGCATTGCATACGCCAGCGCACATCGACCATGTCTTGTCTCCTTTGGGGTTTTCTCAAAACGGGTCGGGCCTCTGTGTACAGTAACGTGACGCCAGGGCACAACCTCGACGCCGATTGTGGAAAGGAGCAGGCCTTTCGCTACTATCGCAACCTTGCCAAAACACTGACTTCAGCTCCCACCCCGCGTAAACCCTGAGCCCACCGTGACCTTGATCGCAACCCGATGACCCCCCGCACAAGTTCCGCCGCCTGGGTGCGCGGCACCACCGACATGATGGCCGCCGAGGGCCTGCCCGTGGCCGAGCTGTGCAGCGAGGCCGGCATCGACCTGGCGGCGCTGCAGCAGCCCCATGCGCGCGTGGATGTGGACCGGATCAGCCAGCTGTGGGAGCTGGCCGTGGCGCGCTCCGGCAAGCTGGACCTGGGGCTGTGCCCCCAGCTCACCGCGCGCTATGGCAACGTGGACGTGGTGGGCTACGCGCTTGCATCGGGCCCGAACCTCATGGTCGGCTTTCAGCACCTCACGCGCCACATGGCGGTGATATCCGACTGCACCGCGTTCGAGCTGGAGCGCGAAGCGCGCGGCTACTGGTTCTCCATCGCGCACATCGGCGGTACGCGCCCGGTTCCGCGCCAGCGGGTCGAATACGCGCTGCTCACCCTGTTCACGCTGTGCGGCTGGCTCACGCGCCGCGAGCTCAAGCCCATCGCCGTGGAACTGACCACGCCGCAGCCGGCGCCTGGCAGCGAGGCACGCTACGAAAAAGCCTTCGGCCTGCTGCCCCGCTTCGCGCAGCCGGCCAGCCGCATCCTGCTGGCCGAAGCCGACATGCTGGCCGACATCCCCACGCACAACCCGAGCCTATGGGCCATGCACGAGCGGCTGGTGGAAACCGAGCTTGACCACCTGGGCCACTCGCTGGCGAGCACGCGCGTGCGCGCCGAGGTGGCGCGCATCCTGCACAAGGGCGAGCCACGCCGCGACGACATCGCCGCGCGCCTGAACATGACCGACCGCACCCTGCAACGCCGGCTGCAGGCCGAATCGGCCACCTACCAGCAACTGCTGGACGACACGCGCTGCGAACTCGCACGCCAGTACCTGGCCGACCCGCGCCGCAACCTGACCGAAGTGGCCGACCTGCTGGGTTTTGCCGACCAGAGCAACATGTTCCGCGCCTGCAAGCGCTGGTTCGGCATGCCGCCTGGGCAATACCGGGCACTACTGCAACAGGGGGTCTGACAGCTGCACCCGGAACGCACCCCAGCGCTCAGGCGTCTTCCGGAATCAGCCCCTTGCTGTTGAACGCGATCTGTCCGTACATGAGTTCATAGACCAGTTGCTTGATCTCGATCTGGTTGAAAGGATCACCCTCCTTGAAACTGGCTTCCCACTCCCGCGTGCCCTCGTCGTTGAGCACCACCGCGTCGGGGCGCAGGCGCACCGCAAAGATGGGCAACCGGGTTCCGGTAAGAGGATTGAGCGTGAGAAACAAGACCCGGCCCCACACCGCCTCGGCACCATCGCTGCAGATCAGCAGGTAAGGCGACGATTCACCCGAGGGCGTGGTGATCACCACGTCCTGCCCCACATCGGCCACGAAGAAGCCCACATCGGGCAAGCCGCTGGCCTGCTTGAGCGAGGCAAGAAACGCGGTATACGCCTGCCGGATTTCATGGCAGTCTCGCGCCCTGCGCAAGGCAGTCTGGCTGTTGGAAGGCATCTTCTCTGTGAACATAGGCAATCTCCGGTAGATCACCGACCGTGGCAGGTGGGGAGGCTGCGGTCAAGAAAATTAAGACCATCGCACAGGCGGCCATGGGCCGGCGCAAGAGAGTCGGGCTTCAGGCTTTGCGCCCCGGCACCATCTGAATGGTGGCCAGCCCCACCTGGCGGCGCGGCACCAGCCAGTGCACCCACAGGCCGCGCAGCCAGGCCAGGGTGAAGACCACCGCCAGCGCCAGCACACCCCAGTGCTGGGCCTGCCAGGCGATGTAGAAGGCAAATGGCTGCGCCATCAGCCCGGCCAGGCAGGCCAGGCGGCGCGCAGGCTCATGGGCGGACTGGGACAGCCACACGGCAACGGCGCCGAGCACTGCGATGGCCCATTGATCGAGCGTCATGCCAGCGATCTCTGCGCCCGGCATCAGGCCAGGCGCACTTCGAAGTACGCGCCATCGACCTCGCCCAGGCCCTGGTAGCCGGCCTCGCGGGCGGCATTGGCCGCCTTCGTCCACTGGCCGGCCATGGCCAGGTCCTCGGCGCTGACATCATTGCCGTCAGACTCTTCCAGTTGCATCACGGCACGCAGCGCATCGGCCACCACGTCGGGGCCGCCCAGCTTGCGCTCCAGCACACGCAGGTAGCGGGCCTCGGCAGCTGTGCGCTCCTTGGCCGGCAGTTCAGGGTAGTCGCGCAGGGCGACGCTGTAGGTGGTTTCGATGGTGTCCATGGGTGGCTCCTTCTAGATACTGTAAAAATATACAGTATTTCAAAGACAAATGCACCCATGGCGGGCCGGTGTGGCGGCAATGCACCACGCGCAGTGCCTCAGGCCACGGCCATGGCAGCGCGGGCCACCTGGTTGCGCCCAGCCCGCTTGGCCTGGTACAGGGCCTCGTCGGCACTGCCGTAGGCCGCGTCGAAGCTGCTGCCACGCTCGTGCCAGCTCACGCCAAAGCTCGCGGTCACACGGCTGCCGTCCGGCAGCTGGAAATCATGGGCCGCAATCGCCCGGCGCATGCCTTCGGCGGCGTGGCCGGCAGACTCGAGCGAGAGACCGGGCAGCAACGCCGTGAACTCCTCCCCGCCCACGCGCCCGATCTGGGCGATGGAGGGTGCCACGCCCTTGAGGCAATCCACCACGCCGCAGATCACCGTGTCGCCCACCGGATGGCCAAACGAATCGTTGACGCGCTTGAAATGGTCGATGTCGAGCACGATCAGCGCCAGGCTGTCGCTGGCGAGGTAGCGGTTGGAGCGCTCGATGATGGCCGCACGGTTGAGCACGCCGGTGAGCGGGTCGTGCGTGGCGCGGTACTCCAGTTGACCGGTGAGGTCCTGCAGGCGCTGGTTGAGCTGGTTCATCTCCAGCTCGGCCCGGTCGCTGCGCCGCACCATGCGGCGTGTTTCGCGCAGCAGGCGCTCGTAGGAGGTCAGGAGCTCGCCCAGGGCATGGCGGTGCAGCCCCGGGGAGCCGGCCGCATCATCGAAGGCCAGGCGGGCCGCGAGCAAGGCACGGCTTTCGGCGTCGAACAGGTCAGGTGCTTCGGACATCGAAACCCGTCACGCCGATTTCACGGCGTGGTTGACGAAGTGGATGGCCGTGAAGTCGTCCTTGAGCTCCTGGCCGAATTCGAAGATCGTGTCGTCCTCTTCATCGTGGAACCAGTTGAGCACCACCTGGTTACCCGCCTCGGCGGCATCGCTGAGCAGGCCGACCAGGTTGAACAGCATCTTGGTGCTGGAGCTGTTGAAATACGCCAGGGCAATGCTGACCTGGATCTTCTGGTCGCTGCGGGCGCCCAGGTAGGCCTGCAGCTGGCGCAGGATATCGCCATAGAACGCGGCGGCATTCTCGGGGTACGACTCGCCGCGCAGGCTGAGCGTGTTCTCGTCGAACTTGAAGTCCACTTCCGGCGAGCTGGGTGTGGGGGGTATGTAGAGGTTGTCCATCCGGGATTTCAGGGTGTGGGGCCGGGGGTGTGAACCTGGGCCCGAAAACAGAAGAATGTCAGGTCATCGCGGCGCTGGTGGCTGCCTTGCCAATCCTGCAGCGCCTGCTGCATGGCGGCATTCAGTTGCGCGGGGGTCTGCTCGCGCTGGGCGACGATCACCTCCTGGATGCGGCGCTTGCCGAAGGTGATGGCCTTGGGGCCACCCACCTGGTCGATCAGGCCATCGGTAGTCACGAACACCAGGCTGCCAGGCGCCAGGGCCACCTTCTGGTTGGTCCAGGTGTGGTCGAAGTCACTGTCCACGTAGCCCACGCCCTTGCGCTCGCCAGCCACCACCTGCACCGCTTGCGCACCGGGGGCCAGCACGAAGAGCGAAAGGTTCGCGCCGGCAAAACGCAGCTCGCGCGTGGCAGGCTGGTACCAGAAGCAAGCGGCGTCCATGCCGTCGTCGGATCCCGGTGTGTCGTCCTGGCCGTCCATCTGGCCGAGCATCTGCTTGATGCTGCGGTTGACGCTGGAGAGCAGTTGCGCCGGATCGCGCGGCCCGTACTGCTCGATGGCCTTGCCCAGGGTGCTCGATGCGATCAGCGTCATGAAGGCGCCCGGCACGCCGTGGCCGGTGCAGTCGGCCACCATGGCGAACCAGCCGTCGGGCATGGCAGTGAACTGGTAGAAGTCGCCGCCCACCACGTCGCGCGGCTCCCACACCAGGTCGGCATCGGCCTGTGCCTGCACCAGGGCATCGCGCGATGCACGCAGCATGGAACGCTGGATCACGCTGGCGTACTCGATGCTGTGCATCACCTGGCGGTTGCGCGCGGCCTGCAGTTCGGCCACCACGCGCATCAGCTGCAGGCCATGGCCCACGCCGACGAAAGCGCCTTCGCGGGCGACGATGAAGCCGTCCGACAGCGCCTTCTCGCCGTATTCCACGGTCTTGAATGTCAGTTCCTCGATGCCCATCTCGGCGTCGACGATCAGCGGCGCCTTGTCCATGAAGGCGATGCAGTTCTTGCGCCCGTAGATTTCCCAGCGGTAGGGCTTGCTCATCTCGGACATGAAGATGTCGCGGTTGATCAGGCCAATGGGGCGCCCGCCCTCCACGACCGGCAGGCTGATCAGGTCCTTGTGTTCGCTGAAGATCTCCATGACCTTTTCATTGGTCTCTTCCACCGCCATAAAGGGCACCTCGGTGCACATGTCTCCAGCGCTGGGCTGGCGAAAACGCGGGCGGCAGTCGTGCAGATAGGCGGGGAGTTCGGACATGAAGAGGGTGACCCATGCGGCAGGGAATGACACCAGAGCTTACAAGTCGCATATTGCGATTGCGTGACAAAAAGCCCTGGCCTGGGCGCCATGTCATTCACCTGGCGCCATGCGCGGCACCAGGCGGCCATGCCCTGCCTGCCATCGGCCGGCCAGGGCACGGGCCGGCGCCAGCGGCGTGGCGGAGCGCGGATCGCGACGCACCAGTTGCTGCAGGTACTGTGTCAGCGGCATGGGCCTGGCAATGCCAAAGCCCTGCACATAGTCCACGCCGTAGGCCGCCAGCAGCGAGCGCTGGGCCGGCGTCTCGACAAACTCGGCAATGGTCGTGAGCCCCATGGTCCGGGCCACGTCGCAGATGGCCAGCACGATGCGCTGATCGACCCGCGAGGAGAGCACGTCGCGCACGAAGCTGCCGTCGATCTTCACGAAATCGAGCGGCAGCGACTTGAGGTAGTCGAAGGTGGCGAGGCCCGTGCCGAAATCATCGAGCGAGGTGCGCGCCCCCATGGCGCGCAGGCTGGCCAGCAGGTCCACCGCGCGGCTGCGCTGCACGATGCCGGCGGTCTCCGTGACCTCGAAGCAGAACATTGCGGGGTCGAGCCCGCTGGTGGCCAGGCACTGGTCGATGTGGGCCAGCAGCCGCGGGTCCGACACCGACGAGCCCGACAGGTTGATGGCCACCTTGCCCAGGTCCCTGTGGGTGATGCCATGGGCCACGAGGGCCGCGAACACCTGCGTGATGACCCACCGGTCCACCTGGGGCATGAGCCCATAGCGTTCGGCCAGAGGCAGGAACTCCCCAGGCAGGTGGTTCGATCCATTGCCCGACGCCCAGCGTAGCAGCACCTCGACCCCCAGGTCGCCATCGTGGTCGCCGTGCGCCGAGCGGATGGGCTGGCAGGCCAGCCACAGGCCACTGGTCTCGGGGTTGCCAGCCGGCAGGCGCAGCGCGTCCTTGAGCGCCTCGACCTGCGAAAGCTGCCCTCGGCGGATGCGCATCAGGTGGCCCGGCGCCAGGTCACCGCCGTGCGCATGGCGCTCGCTCAATGCGGGATCGCCGTCCACCTCGCACAGCAGCATCAGTGCCGCCAGGATGTCGTCGCCCAGGGCCTGCCCCTCGTCCAGCGGCAGCAGCCCGAGCGCGGCCTGGATGCGCACACTGTGCTCGGCAAAGACATAGCGGCGCCCGTCGAGCGCGGCGCGCAGCTGCAGCAGCCGCGCGTCCACATCCCCCCCTGCCAAAGGCACGGCCACCACGAAGAACCCATCGCGTGGCCGCGCGTAGATGCAGCTGCGGCCCCACTGGTTGCGCAGATAGATCGACATGTCCTGCTCGATCTCGCGCGTGCGGCCCAGGCCGATCAGGCCCACCACATGCTCCAGGTTGTGCAGGCTGATGCCGACCAGGTGGACCGGCCCCGCCGCCTGGAGGGCCTTGAGCAGGCCGCGCTCGTTGAGAAAGCCCGTCAGGCCATCGTTGCTGGCGGCCTCGTGCAGGCTGCGCTCCATCTGCCAGCGATGCTCCATCGTCGCCGAGGCAAAGAAGCTGAGCGCTGCCAGGCAGACCATGAGCACGGCCTGGTCCAGCACCGCCAGGTAGGGGCTTTGGCCGGCCACCAAAGGCGGCGCGAACGCCAGCAGGGTCAGCGCCGACAGCGCCGTGGTCAGGTGCACGAACAAGGGGCTGCCCCGATAGGCGGCCCAGGCCACCAGCAGAAAGACGATGTAGCGCGCCGACGGGCCCACGCCCATACCCGCCAGGGAAGAGCCCCAGTGCGCAAGCGCCATCACCGCCACCAGCCCGGCCAACCAGAAGGTCTGCCAGCGGGCCCAGCGCAGCGGGCCCGCCCTCCAGCCGCCATCGAGGGCATGGGCGGCCAGCTCGGTCAGCCGGCAGAACAGCAGGATGCCGAACACCTCGGACATGCCCATGACGCCCGCCACGCGCAGCACGCCGCCCGGCTGCTCGCCCGGCGTGAGCAGAAACTGCCAGCTGCCCAGCGCCGTGAGGACCGCCGCCCCGGGTAACACGGTCAGCGCGTGGAAGCGGATGGCTGCAGCGACCGGGTTGCGCTCGGCCTCGCTGCGCCGGTCACGCTGCACCAGCCACCACACCAGCGACACAGCGGCCACCAGGGCCACCACGCCGATCAGCGATTGCATCACGGGGATGCCATGCAGCGCATGCCACAAGGCCACCGCTGCCCCCAGGTACCACAGCATGCGCAGCCCATACGCCAGCACCAGCCCGATGGCAATGCCATCGGCCGGCCAGATGAGGCTCATGTCCAGGCTGCCAAACGCATAGGCCTGCGAGGCCTCGGCGACCAGCATCCACAGCAGTGCGCCCGCTAGGCCGCGCTTGTCGTCGAACGCCAGGGAATGGGAGGTTGCGGGAAAGGGTTGCGAAGGCATACGGGGCTTGCAGGAAGGAGCAACCTGCAAGTTGCCAGGTCACACGGCGGACCTACCCACCTTCGCAGGCCAATGTGACAGCAATGCGGCAAAGCCCGGTGTTTTCACGCAGTTCTTGCACCCTGGCACGCCCAGTTCGCACGCCCCAGGGCCTGCGCCCGCCACATCACTGCAATCAAACCGTCACAAATCCTCCCTAGCATCGTTGTCACAAACAACACGATCCAAGAGGCATCCACCGGTGGAAATCCGCAAGTTCGTCGCCCCGCTCCTCGCCGCCCTGTTGCTGGCCGGTGTCGCGGGGGGTATCTGGTTCTCCAACACCAGCGTGACCGGCGAACGCAATGCCCAGGAGGCTGCCCGCATCGAGCAGGCCCGGCAGGTCCAGGCGCGCGGCCTTATCGGCTCGGAGAAGGAGGCCTTCTTTGCCGACCCGCGCGTGCAGCAGGCCCTGGCCGCGCGCGGCATCACCGTGGTGATCGAGAAAGCCGGCTCGCGCGCCATTGCCGGACGCTACGACGCCAAGGCCTACGACTTCGGCTTTCCCTCCGGTGCACCCGCCGCCGCCCAGCTCAAGGCACAGGCCAAGGCCAGCGCGGTATTCACGCCCTTCTACACCCCCATGGTGCTGGCCAGTTGGCGCCCCATCGCCGACATCCTGGTGGCCAACGGCATCGCCGAGCGCCAGGGCGACATCTATTACCTGGTGGACCTGCCGGCCCTGATGGACCTGATCGAGAAGGGCAAGCGCTGGCGTGACCTCAAGGGCAGCCAGGCGTTCTCGACCAACAAGTCGCTGCTGATCAGCTCCACCGATGTGCGCACCTCCAACAGCGCTGCCATGTACCTGGCGCTGGCCAGCTACCTGGCCAACAACCAGCAGATCGTGCAGAGCCAGGCCGATGTGGAGCGGGTGCTGCCCACGGTGGCGCCGCTGTTCCTGCGCCAGGGTTTCCAGGAACAGTCCTCGTCCGGACCGTTCGAGGACTACCTGGCGCTGGGCATGGGCAAGGCACCGCTGCTCATGGCCTACGAGTCGCAGATGGTGGAGTTCTGGCTCAAGCACCCGAACAAGATCAAGAGCGACATGGTGCTCATGTACCCCAAGCCGACGGTATTTTCCAAACACGTGCTGGTGCCCTACACGCCCGCCGGCGCGCGCGTGGGCGACGCGCTGGAGAACGACCCCGCCCTGCGCACACTGGCCAATGAGTATGGCTTTCGCACCGGTGGCGATACGCGCGGACCCGAAACCTGGGCCCAGCGCGGCATCGCGGTGCCCGAGGTGCTCGTCGACGTGATTGATCCGCCCAGCCATGAGTGGCTGGAGCGAATGATCGAGGCCATCGAAACCCGCTTCAAGTAAGGACTGCCTCATGACCGACACCATCTCCAGGCCCGATCCCCTGCAACCGCCCACCGCAACCGCAGCAGCGCAGGCCTTTGTGCTGGAGCCCCCTGCGCCGGTCGCGGCCGTGCCCATCGAATCGGCCAGCGGGCGCGTGCGCCTGAAACCCGAGGACGTGCAGGCCCTGGACACCCAGGTGCGCCAGTTCATCGACGACATCACGGTGAACGACAGCCAGCACCCCAAGTTCAAGGAAGCCGTGGAGCGCATCCATTCCATGGGCAACAAGGACATCGAGGCCTCGGCCAGCGTGTCCAACCGCATGCTGGAGCGGCCCGTGCAGTCCATGCAGAACGGCCTGTTCGGCAAGGGCACGGAGATCGGCCAGGGCCTGATCGACCTGCGCCACCAGATCGAGGAGCTCGACCCCTCGCGCCAGGGCGACCTTTTCTCGGTGCGCAAGCTGCTCGGCATCATCCCCATGGGCAGCAAGCTGGTGGCGTACTTCGACCGTTACCAGTCCTCGCAGGCGCATCTGAACGCGATCATCGAGACCCTCAAGCGCGGCAAGGACGAGCTGATGCGCGACAACGCCGCCATCGACCAGGAAAAGCAGAACCTGTGGTCGCTGATGGAGCGGCTCGAAAAGTACATCCACATCGGCAAGAAGCTCGACACCGAGCTGCAGGCCAAGGCCTACTCGCTGGACGCCGCAGACCCCGAGAAGGCCCGCGTGGTGCGCGAGGAGATGCTGTTCTACACGCGCCAGAAGGTCACCGACCTGCTCACGCAGATGAGCGTGAACATCCAGGGCTACCTGGCACTGGACATGATCCGCAAGAACAACCTGGAGCTGATGAAGGGCGTGGACCGCGCGACCACGACCACCATCTCGGCGCTGCGCACGGCGGTGATCGTGGCCCAGGCCCTGGCCAACCAGAAGCTGGTGCTCGACCAGATCAGCGCACTCAACACCACCACCGGCAACCTGATCGCATCCACCAGCGAGATGCTGCGCGACCAGAGCGCGGCCATCCACCAGCAGGCGGCCTCGGGCACCATCGACATCGCCAAGCTGCAGCAGGCCTTCCAGAACATCTACCAGACCATGGACACGATCGCCGACTTCAAGCTCAAGGCGCTGGACTCGATGCAGACCACGGTGAACACGCTGGCCAGCGAAGTCGACAAGTCGCGCGCCTACCTGGAACGTGCACGCGGCACGGCCGAGGCGGCCAGCGCCAGCACCGAGGTCCGGCTGTGACCATGCGCCGCGCCCGCCTGCTGGCGGCCGGAGCCCTCGGCCTGATGCTGGCTCTGGCCGGGTGCGGCCAGCGCGAAGATGGCACGGCGGTGCCCGCTCAGGCGGCGGCCCCGCAGGCCACCTTCAGCGTGCTCGCGGGTTCGGAGATCAAGGACATCGAACCCGCGCTGCTCAAGGCGGCGGCCGATGCCAATGTGCGGCTGCAGCTGTCCTATGCGGGCACGCTGGACATCGTGGAACGCATCAACGCCGGAGAGCAGTTCGACGCCATCCTGCCGCCCAACGGCGCCTACCCGGCACTGGCCCTTGCGGCCAAACCGCTGGCGCGCGAAAAGCTCTTTTACTCGCGCGTGGCTCTGGGCGTCAAGACGGCCAAGGCCGCCGCGCTGGGCTGGGACAGGCAGGCCCCGACCTGGGCCGACATCGCCAAAGCCGCAGGCGCCGGGCGCCTGCGCTACGCCATGACCAACCCGACGAGCTCCAACACCGGCATGAGCGCGCTGTTCGCGGTGGCCTCGGCCGTGGCCGGCAAGACCGAGGACCTGGACATCGCCGAGGTCAACACCCAGGTGCTGACCGCCTTCCTGTCGGGCCAGAAGCTCACGGCCGGCAGCTCGGGCTGGTTGGCCGAGGCCTTCGTGAAGGACCCTGCGGCGCTGGACGGCATGGTCAACTACGAGGCCGTGATCCTGCGCACCAACGAGAAGCTGGCTGCGGTGGACAAGCTTGCGCTGGTCTACCCCAGGGACGGCGTGATCTCTGCCGACTATCCGCTGATGCTGCTGCGCGCCGAGCAGCGCGGGGCCTACGACCGCCTGGTGACCGCCCTCAAGGCGCCTGCGCTGCAGCGCCAACTGGCGGCCGATGCCTTCCTGCGCCCCACGGCACCGGACATCATGCTGCCCGCCAGCCTGCCCAGCGACACCGTGGCGGAGTTGAGCTTTCCCAACCGGCTGGAAGTGATCGACGCAGTGCTCTCAGCCTACCAGGGCGAATGGCGCCGGCCCGCCACCTCGATATTCGTGCTGGACACCAGCGGATCGATGCAGGGCCCGCGCATAGACGCCATGCGCGAGGCCCTAAAGGTGCTGGCCGGGGGGCAGGCGAGCACAGCCAGCGCGCGCTACGCGCGCTTTCAAAGCCGCGAGCGGGTGGTGCTGCTGTCATTCTCCGACACCGTGGGCGATCCGGTGCGGGTCAACTTCGAGCGCGCCTCACTGGCAGGCAGCCAGGCCCAGGTCACCGCCTATGCCGATGCGTTGAGCGCTTCGGGTGGCACCGGCATCTATGCAGCCCTGCTGCAGGCCCAGGCTCTGGCCGCCAAAGAGCGCGCCAGCGACCCCGAGCGCTACGTGAGCATCGTGCTGCTCACTGATGGCGTGAACACCGATGGCCCGAACCTCGACGCCTTCCGCAACCGCATGGCCGGCAGCGGGCAGGCAACGCGCGTCTTCCCCATCCTGTTCGGCGAAGCCAGCAATGCAGACATGGGGGCCCTGGCCCAGCTCACGGGCGGGCGGGTGTTCGACGGGCGCAAGGCGGCGCTGGCGCTCGTCTTCAAGGAGATCCGGGGTTACCAGTGATGCCGGCCGCTTCCTCCACCGGCAAGGCCGTGCAGGGCCGCCGCCCGCTCAAGCTGCGGCTGCTGCTCACCCTGTACAGCAACGGCAACATCGCCGGCTGCGCGCTGGCGCTGCTCGGGCCGGTGCTGCTGTTCGCGGGCGTCATCGGCCCGGGCTGGCTGTTCATTACCGCCGGGCTCTATGCGGGGGGCTGGCTGCTGGGCTGGGCCGGCGGCCAAGCGCCACAGATCGAGCGCCGCATCGAGGACACGCTCACAATCGAAGAGACTCTGGCCCGGCTGGACACCCTGGCCGCAGGCGTTGCGCCGCACCTCACGGCCGACATGAACGGCCACCTGCGCAGTGTGCGCACCTCCATTGCCGAGGTGCTGCCACGGCTGCTGGGCGAGCGCAGCCACCACGACGCCAACCTGTTCACCGTGCGCGAGACGGTGCTGCGCTACCTGCCCGAGACACTGGCCAACTACGTGGCCCTGCCGCCCGCGTTTCGCACCACCCATGTGCTCACGGACGGCAAGACCGCGCGCCAGATCCTGGCCGACCAGTTGGCCCTGCTCGACGGCAAGATGCGCGAGATCGTGGCCAACGTCGCAGGGGCCGATGCGCATGCCCTGCTGGCCAACGGCAAGTTCCTGGAGATGAAGTTCCAGCAGCCGGACTTCCTGGCGGGCATGGGCTGAGGCTCTTCAAAAGGACATTGGCTGACAGGCCGTGCAGGCATCCTGCGCTACGCTGGCCGCGCCACTCCTTCCAAGCCGCCCATGCCCCCTGCCCTCGCCCACCCCCGCCTTCCTGCCAACCGCCGCGCACAGGCACTCTCCACGGCATTGGCGGCGCTGGCCAGTCTTGCGCCTTGCGCAGCCACCGCACAGACCCGCGAAGGCGGCACCCTTGCCCCCGTCGAAGTGCAGGGCAGCGCGCAGGCCCAGAGGCGCTTTGACAGCGCGGCCAGCCATACCAGCGTGCAGGTCGATGGCTTCACCGCGCCCACGCCACTGGTCAACCTGTCGGAGCTGCTGGCCGGCCAGGCCGGGGTGGTGGCGCTGGACCGGCAGAACCATGCGCAGGACCTGCAGATCGCGGTGCGCGGCTTCGGCGCCCGCTCCACCTTCGGCGTGCGCGGCGTGCGCATTCTGGTGGACGGCATCCCCGCCACCATGCCCGACGGCCAGGGCCAGGCGGCTACGGCGCAGCTGCAGTCCGCCGCGCAGGTGGACGTGCTGCGCGGCCCGCTGGCCCAGCTCTACGGCAATGCGGCTGGCGGCGTGCTGCAGGTGACCACGCGCGAGCCGCGCGAGGGCGGGGCAGCGCAGGCCTCCATCGCGGCAGGCTCGTTTGGCCAGCGCCTGGCGGACGTGTCGTTCGACTTCGGCGACCGCACGCTGGGCGGCTTGCTGGACGTGTCGCGTTTCGAGACCGACGGCTGGCGCGAGCGCAGCGCCGCGCGGCGCACCCACCTCAACGGCAAGCTGTTGGGGCGCCCCGATGCGGACACGAAGATCACTGCCCTGCTCAACCTCTACGACCAGCCCGGTGCGCAGGACCCGCTGGGCCTGACACGCGCACAGTTCAACGCCAATCCGCGCCAGGCGCCCGAGGTGGCGGGCACGTTCGGCACGCGCAAGTCAGTGGCGCAGAACCAGTGGGGCCTGGTGCTGGAGCGGCAACTGGGCGCGGCCGACAGCGTGCGCGCACGCGCCTACGGGGGCAAGCGCTCGCTCACCCAGTACCTCGCGTTCAGCGGCGCGGCCGAGAACAGCGCCGGCGGCGTGGTGGACCTGGACCGCGACTACCACGGCCTGGGCCTGGCCTGGACGCACAGCGCCAGGATGCCCTCGGGCCTGCCGCTCACCTGGACCGTGGGCATCGATGCCGACCGGCTGTCGGAGCAGCGCCAGGGCCTGGTCAACCAGAACGGCACACCGGGCGCACTGCGGCGCAACGAACGCGACCGCGCGGGCAACACTGACCTGTTCGCGCAGGTGGACGCATGGGTCACGCCCACCTGGCGCGCCATTGCAGGCCTGCGCGCGAGCCGCGTGGACATGCGCGTGAGCGACCACTTCATCACCCCGACCAACCCCGACGACAGCGGCGCCCGCACCTGGCGCCAGACCAGCCCGGTGCTGGGCGTGGTGTGGAGTGCCAGCGACCAGCTCAACCTGTATGCCAACCTGGGCCGCGGATTCGAGACACCGACCCTGGCCGAGATGGCCTACCGCCAGGACAACACCGGGCCCAACTTCGGCCTTGCGGCCTCGCGCAGCCGGCAGATGGAGATCGGTGCCAAGTGGCAGGGAGCAGTGCACCAGGTGCAGGCCGCCTGGTTCGAGGCACGCAGCCGCAGCGAGATCGTGCCCGCCGCCACGGTGAATGGCCGCACCATCTTTCAGAACGCCGACAACGTGCGCCGCCGTGGGCTGGAGCTGGCGTGGAGCGCGCAGGCCGGCGCCTGGAAGCCGCGCGCCGCCTACACCTATCTGGATGCGTTCTTCGGTGATGCCTACAGCGGTGCAGGGGGTGCCCGCGTGGCCGCCGGCAACCGCCTGCCCGGCACCGCGCGCCACGTGGCGCAATTGGCGCTGGACTACACGCCCGGCGCCGCATGGCAACTGGGCGCCACGCTGGATGTGTCCGGCAAGGTATTTGCGAACGATGTGAACAGCGAAGCCGCACCCGGCTTTGCGGTGGTGGGCCTGCGCGCCGGGTACACCTTCGGCAAAGCCACCGAGAGCCCGCGCTGGCAGGCCTGGGCGCGCCTGGATAACCTGCTGGACCGGCGCTACGCCGGCTCGCTCATCGTGAACGACGGCAATGGACGCTTTTTCGAGCCCGCCGCCGGCCGGCGAATCATGCTCGGACTCCGGGCCCAGTTCCTGTAACCGCCAGCGCGAAGACCTGCCCCCTACCCTGCAGGAGAAAAGGCCGCAGGCGTATCCTGCCGCCCCTGGCGCCAGGTCTTCACATCGGGAAACTCGCGCGTGCAGCCCGTGCACAGCAGGCGCTCGGTGGCGCGCAGAACCCCAAGGGTGTCACGTGCCACGACGCGGCGGTAGCTAGTCGCACCGCAAAAGCCGCAGGAATTCGCAGGAGAGTATTTGGGGGATTGCATTACTGATTGCTTATACAGCACTGGCCCACTGCACCCCGGCGCCGGAATATTACCCCTTCTGCGCGCATCCATGGTTTCGCGAATTTTGACAACAAATGGCAGAAAAAGACATCGCCTTGCCATCTATTTGTCAAAAATGCACCGCCAGCGCCTATTTTTCGGCCAGCAGGGCATGTAACACCTGCAACGCCCGGGCCCCGCTTTTCAGGATGCTGGCCCATATGAACGAAAATACGCGGTTTTGCCCACCGGGGACTGCCCCCGATGCCAGCCCTCCCAAGGAGGCTTGGCGCAGTGGATTGGCTTTTTCCAGATGCCCCTACCCCACCGACTCGATAGTTCACGCCTCGTCGTCCTGCTTGCGCAATGGACGCAGGCGCAGCGCGCGTCGGTGGGCAGCGATGTGGCCGGGCAACTCGGCCAATGGCTGAGCGTGGTGGACGCGGTCGAGCTCAACGGCTCGCTGCGCTCCATAGAGACCCATGCCGCGCAGGCGCCAGTGCCGCAGGACCTGGCCCTGGATGTCCTGGCACTGGAGGAGATCTTCCAGAAAGCCAAGGCGGATCTCACGCGCCTGGCCACGGCACCCGCCAAACCTGCCAGGCCCGTGCGCGAGCGCGCAGACAACACGCCCGTCGAGCAGCCCGACCCGCAGGCCCAGGCCGATTTCGCGGCCCACGGGCCACGCTACCTGGAACAGCAAAAGCAGATGGACATGCGCTTGGTGGCACTGCGCACCCAGGTGCGGGCAGGCCTGCTCAAGGGCTCGGCCACGCTCAGGCAGCTGGCAGCGCTGGACGGGGTGATGGAGCAGATGCTGGGCGCACGCGAGCAGCGGCTGTGGGCCTCGCTGCCCGGCCACCTGGAGCGGCGCTTCGTGCAACTGCGCAAAGCCCACCAGGCGCGGCTTCAGGATTCGGGCCAGGCCGATGACCCGATGCGCTGGCGCCGGGCGGGCGGCTGGCTGGCCAGCTTCGAGCAGGACCTGCAGGCCCTGCTGCTGGCAGAGATGCAAGTGCGCCTGCAACCGATCACGGGGCTGCTGGAAGCAGCCCGCAACGAGACCAAAAGAACGGGTATTCAGGAATGAACAAGAGTGTGATGGCCGGCGTGTTTGCAGCCGGCCTGGCGGTGGTGGGATGGGTGGCCTGGGGGTTCGTGGGGACCAGCCCGCTGGCGCTGGCGATGACGGCGGTGATCGCCGGGGTGTACCTGCTGGGCGCCTATGAGTTGACGCAGTTCCGCTCGGCGAGCACCTCGCTGGCTGCGGCGCTGGCCGACGACCCGGCACCGCCGCAGGCGGACCTGGGTGCCTGGCTGGAGCGCCTGCACCCTGCCTTGCGCACGCCCGTGCGCCAGCGCATCGAAGGCGAGCGCGTGGCCCTGCCCGGTCCGGCCCTCACCCCCTACCTGGTGGGCCTCTTGGTCATGCTGGGCATGCTGGGCACCTTTCTGGGCATGGTGGTCACCTTCAATGGCGCCGTGTTCGCGCTGGAGGCATCGTCCAACCTGGAGGCCATCCGCGCGGCACTGGCCGCGCCCATCAAGGGCCTGGGCCTGGCGTTCGGCACCTCGGTGGCCGGCGTCGCCACCTCGGCCATGCTGGGCCTGATGTCCGCCATCGCCCGCCGCGAGCGCCTTCAGGTGCTGCGCCTGCTCGACACCCGCATCGCCACCGTGCTGCGGCCCTTCTCGGCGACCCACCGGCGCGAAGCGATGTTTGCCGCCTTGCAGGCCCAGGCCCAGGCCATGCCACTGATTGCCGAGCGCCTGCAGGGCCTGATGGAGGGCCTGGAGCGCCGCCATGGGCAGCTCAACGAGCAATTGGTCACCCAGCAGCAGGGCTTTCACCGCGATGCGGCCAGTGCGTACACCACGCTGGCCAGCACCGTGGGCGCGTCGCTGCAGGAGAGCCTGACCACCAGCGCCCGCCAGGCCGGCGAGACCATCCGCCCCGTGGTCGAACAGGCCATGACCGCCCTGGCACAGGAGGCCGAGCGCTCGCACCAGCGCCTGCGCGAGGCCACCGATGCGCAGATGCAAGCCCTGTCCGCCCAGTGGGAGGGCACAGCCCGCCAGGTCGCCGCCACCTGGACCGACGCGCTGCACAGCCACAAAGACACCCAGGGCCATCTGGTCGCGCAGCTCGATGGGGCGCTGCAATCCGTGACGCAGGGCTTCGAGCAGCGCACCGGTGCGCTGCTGGGTTCGCTCAAGGAAACCGTGGACCAATCCCACGCCGCCCAGGCCGCCGCCGACCAGTTGCGGCTGGAAGGCTGGAGCCGATCCATGGAGAGCACGGCCAGCGCGCTCACTGCCGAATGGCAGCGCGCAGGCGCCCAGGCCGCGGCACTGCAACGCGAAGTGGGCCAGGCAATGGCCGGCGCCGCCACGCAACTCGACCAGGCCCTGCAGAGCGCCAGCCAGGCCTTTGACCAACGGGCCGGCACCCTGCTCGTTTCGCTGCAGGACACCGTGGCGCAATCGCACACCGCCCAGGCGCAGGCCGACCAGCAGCGCCTGGAGGGCTGGAACCGCTCCATGGAAGGCATGGCCGGCACCCTCGCTGCCGAATGGCAACGCGCCGGCGCCCAGACAGTGGAGCAGCAGCGCGCCGCAGGCCAGGCCCTGGTGGGTGCTACCGAGCAGCTCGACCGGGCACTGCAGGCGGCCACACAGTCCTTCGAGCAACGCGCCAACGCCCTGCTGGCATCGCTGCAGGACACGGTCGCCCAATCCCACACGGCCCAGGTCCAGGCCGACCAGCAGCGCCTGGAGGGCTGGAACCGCTCCATGGAAGGCATGGCCGGCACCCTCGCTGCCGAATGGCAGCGCGCAGGCGCCCAGACGGTGGAACAGCAGCGCGCCGTGGGCCAGGCCCTGGAAGGCACGGCCACGCAGCTCGACCGCGCGCTGCAGGCGGCCACGCAGTCCTTCGAGCAGCGCGCCAACGCCCTGCTGGCATCGCTGCAGGACACGGTCGCCCAATCCCACACGGCCCAGGTGCAGGCAGACCAGCAGCGCCTGGAGACCTGGAGCCGCTCCATGGAAGGCATGGCCGGCACGGTCACCGCAGAGCTGCAGCGCGCAGGCGCCCAGGCCGCGGAGCAGCAGCAGGGCCTGTACCGCACCCTCGAAGACACCGCCGCCCAGCTCACCGAGCGCATGTCCGGCCAGGTGCAGCAGACCCTGGGCAGCACTGCCCGGCTGATGGAGCAGTCCGACGCGCTGCTGCGCGCGCGCGTGGACGCCGAGGCCCGCTGGGAGCAGGCCCAGGGCGAGCGCATGGACGCACTCACCGGCGTGTGGCGCACCGAGCTGGCGGCCCTGCGCGACGACGAGGCCGCGCGCGGCCAGGCTGCGGTGGACCGCCTGGACACCCTGCAGGCCGCCGTGGCCGGGCACCTGGCCACGCTGGGCTCGGCCCTCGAAGCGCCGCTCACGCGGCTGCTGCAGACCGCCTCCGACGTGCCGCAGGCCGCGGCCGAGGTCATCACCCAATTGCGCCAGGAAATGACGCGCCTGGGCGAGCGCGACAACATCGCATTGGAAGAGCGCACGGCCATGATGGAGCAGCTCTCCGCCCTGCTGCATTCCGTGAACGAGGCCGCAGGGCAGCAGCGTGCGGCCATCGAGTCGATGGTGGGCTCGGCCACGCAGGTGCTGGAACAGGCCGGCCAGCAGTTCATCGAAGCGCTGGGCACGCAGGCCGGCAAGGTCGACGAGGTGGCCGTGCATGTGGCCGCCAGTGCCGTGGAGCTGGCCAGCCTGGGCGAGTCGTTCAGCCATGGCGTGGGCCTGTTCACCGCCAGCAACGACAAGCTGGTGCAGGGCCTGCAGGGCATCGAAAGCGCCATCGGCCAGTCCCGGGGCCGCAGCGATGAGCAACTGGCCTACTACGTGGCCCAGGCGCGCGAGGTGATCGACCTGAGCATCTCCTCGCAGCAGGGCATCGTCGAAGACCTGCGCCGCCTGCATGGCCAGGCGGCCGCCGCAGCATCGGCGCAGGGAGTGGCCGCGTGACCAGCTACGACGACACCCTGGACGACGCCACCGAACAGACCGCCCCGGTCTGGGCCGTCTTCGGCGACCTGATGGCCGGCCTGCTGGGCGCCTTCGTGCTGATCCTGGTGGGCGTGCTGGTGGTGCAGATCGACCTGGTGGCCAGCCTCAAGCAGGAGGTGGAAAAGCGCCAGATGGAAGAGCAGCGCCGCATGGCCCTGGAGAAAGCCCTGGCCATCCCCCTGGCCAGCGGCCGCGTAACCGTGAGCAACGGCCGCATCGGCATCAGCGGCAGCGTGCTGTTCGGGGCCGGTTCGGCCGAGTTGCGGCCCGAAGGCCGCCAGTTGCTGACAAGCCTGGTGCAACCCCTGCTGGTTTACCTGCGCGAGCGTGACGAAATGCTGATGGTGAGCGGCTTCACCGACAACACCCTGCTGCGCAGCGGCGGCAACCAGCGCTTTGCCGACAACCTGGAGCTCTCGGCCCAGCGCGCATTGACCGTGACGCGCGCCCTGGCCGAAGAGGGCATGCCCTCCTCCCAGGTGTTCGCCGCCGCCTTC
The DNA here is from genome assembly GCF_964253575.1 of Acidovorax sp. LjRoot118. Lineage (NCBI taxonomy): Bacteria > Pseudomonadati > Pseudomonadota > Betaproteobacteria > Burkholderiales > Comamonadaceae > Acidovorax > Acidovorax sp. LjRoot118. The sequence continues at coordinate 1,381,979 of NZ_CAXURB020000001.1, read as the reverse complement.
GGCGCTGAGCAGCCCGTGGCCGACAACGCCGACGAAAAGGGCCGCGCGCTGAACCGGCGTGTGGAGATGGCACCCGTGCCCAAGGCCCCCCAACCCAAGCCGCCATGAGCGAGCAGCCCACGCTGGAGTCATTGAAGGCGGATGGCAAGGATGGCCACGACGCCGCGCGCTTTCACTACCTGGAGGCGCTGGCGCGGCGCATGCAGGCGCAGCCGCCCGCCGTGCAGGCGCTGCTGCAGCAGCGGCTGCAGGCCGCCGTGGCCGACTACGCCGCGCGGGCCGGCACTGCGCCCGCCACACCACCAGCACCACCCGCGGCCACCTGCACAACGGACTCGCCCCTGGCCCTGCTCAACCGCGACCTGGCTGCACGCGCCCAGGCCGAGGCCGACCACGTGCGCACCAGCGAAAGCACCAGCACCTCGGAGATGAAGAGCGTGCGCCAGTTCAGCGAGGTCTGGTCCAAGATCTCCGCCGACCAGCAGGTCACGCAGGCGCTGCACAAGGCGCCCGAAAACGCCGGCCCGCTCAACTCGCACAAGCTCATGCTGCGCTCGCTGGGTCTGATGCGCACCCTTTCGCCGGACTACCTGCGCCGGTTCATGGCGCAGATGGATGCGCTGCTCTGGCTGGAGCAGACCAATGCTGTTCTGGCGCGCCCCGCCCCCCGGGCGCCACGTACCAGCAAGCCGAGGCGATAGATACAGAGAGAGAGCAGGCCTCGCCCGCAGCTACGATGGCAGGCATGCACCGACGACCCACCCCATCGAACCAGCCGCCTGCACGCGATGGCGCCCCGCCCCATCGCCAGGCATTGCGCGCCATCGCCGCATTCGAGGCGCTCAAGGGCTTTGCAGCGCTGGCGGCCAGCCTGGGATTCGTGGGCCTGCTGCACCACGACCTGCACCACGTCGTGGCCTCGCTCATCGGCCATATTGGCCTCAAGCCCGGTGACCGCTACCCTGCCATGGTCCTCACCGATATCGACCAACTGCTCAGCGCCGACCTCCGCCCCTTGTTGCTGGCCGCGACGGCCTATGTGCTGGTGCGCTTTACCGAAGCCTATGGCCTGTGGAAGGACCGGTGGTGGGGCGAGTGGCTGGGCGCGCTCTCGGGCGCGCTGTACATCCCGTTTGAGCTGTGGCACTTCGCGCACCACCCGAGCGTGGCTTCGGCCGCCGTGGCGCTGACCAACATGTCGGTCGTGGGATTCCTGGGGCAGCAGCTGTGGCGGCGCCGGCAGGGGTGATCGTGCACCAATCCGCGCCAAATGGCACGAACTTGCAGGCAATGCCCAAGAAAAAAGGCGCTCATCCGATCAGGATGAGCGCCTTTGGTCGATAGGTGGTGGAGCTGGCGGGAATTGAACCCGCGTCCGCAAGCCTTCACCGGGCAGATCTACATGTTTAGCGGTCTGATTTGAGTCTCGCCACCTGTGTCGCGCAGTCGCACGCTACACAGGCCGCCAGTACCCTTAAGTCTCGCCCCAATCCAAGGTACCCGGATCGGAGCCAGCCCATGTAATTATCCTTGCAGCCGGGAGGCTCTGATTGCTCAGAACCCCCTTGCCCAGCCCATCGGCCAACTGTTGCAAGGCTCACTGGCAATTAAGCAGCGAGTGCGAAACGTTCGTCGTTTGCAGTTAGTTTGTTAAATCGAGATTTACGAGCGTGAATCAAGCTCGACATGCACCACACCGGCTCCGAACCCACGTCGAAACCAGGACAGCCCCAGACTTCCTATTTTAGGCCTGTCCCAGCAGTTGCAAGAGCTCGGAGGGAGATTTAATTTCAGCGTGCGCGCCCCAGGCATGCGGCGCCTGCGCGGAGCCCAGGTAGCCGTAGGTAGCTGCGACCGTACCCATACCGGCGGCCAAGCCCGCCACGATGTCGCGCTCGTCGTCGCCCACGTAGATGCATTGGCTGGCATCGATTTTCAAGCGGGCGGCCGCCTCCAGCAGCGGGGCCGGGTGCGGCTTGGCGTGCGGCGTGGTATCGCCGCTGACCACCGCGCCCGCGCTGGCAAACAGCGGCATGGCGCGCGTGAGCGGGTCGGTGAAGCGCATGGCCTTGTTGGTGACCACACCCCAGGCCAGGCCCCGGGCCTGCAGCGCCTGGACCAATGCCGGCACGCCGTCGAACACCTCGGTGAGCACCGTCATGCGCGATTCGTAGTTGGCAAAGAACTCCTCGCGCAGGGCCGCAAACTCCGCATCCTCGGGCTTGAGCCCGAAGGCCTCGCCCAGCATGCCGCGCGCACCGGCACCGGCCATGGGGCGGTAGCGCGCCAAAGGCAAGGATTCCAGGCCCCGGTCGGTGCGCATCTTGTCCGCGGCAGCAGCCAGGTCGGGGGCGCTGTCGATCAGGGTACCGTCCAGATCGAACAGCACGGCGCGGATGTTGTGGAAGATGGGGGTCACAGGGGGAGTCGTCACAGGCAAGGGTTGTCAGGTCGAATCAAGCGGGACGCTGTGTTGCGAACATGTAGTTCACACTGGTGTCGGCACTGAGCCAGTAACGCTTGGTGATCGGGTTGTACTCCAGCCCACGGGTCTGCTGCACGTCCAGGCCGGCAGCACGGCAATGCGATGCCAGTTCGCTCGGGCGGATCATCTTGGCGTACTCGTGCGTGCCGCGTGGCAGCATGTTGAGCACGTACTCGGCCCCGACGATAGCCAGCATGAAGGCCTTGGCATTGCGGTGGATGGTGGAGAAGAACACCCAGCCGCCGGGCTTGACGAGTTCGGAACAGGCCTTGACGACGGATGCCGGGTCGGGTACATGCTCCAGCATCTCCATGCAGGTCACCACGTCGAAGCTGGCGGGCTGCTCCGCAGCGAGCGCCTCCACGCTGATTTCGCGGTACTGCACCCCTTTGGTGCCGGCCTCGAGCGCATGCAACTGGGCCACGCGCAGGGCCTTGCTGGCCAGGTCGATGCCCGTAACGTCGGCCCCTTTGCGGGCCATGGAGTCGGCCAGGATGCCACCGCCGCAGCCCACATCGAGCACGCGCTTGCCACCCAGCCCGCACAGGGAGTGTATCCAGTCCAGGCGCAAGGGGTTGATCTGGTGCAGCGGGCGGAACTCGCTCTCCGGGTCCCACCAGCGGTGGGCCAGGGCGGAAAACTTGGCCAGTTCGGCCGGGTCGGCGTTGAGGGGAATGGTGGTCGTTTCTTCGCTCATGGTGTGCATTGTCAACGATGATGGCTGCCGCAATGACTTCGCGCCAAAGGCCGGGCTCCAGAGAGTTTTCGGACCGCGTCTATATATATGTGCAACGTGCCATGGATTCACCCCAGGGCACTTTGTACCAGTACAAAATTCGAAAAGGTCCAGACGAAAAAAAGCCCCGTTGCCGGGGCTTTCTTGTGCGGAGCAATCGAAAGATTACTGAGCGCGGGTGCCAACCACTTCGATTTCCACGCGGCGGTTCTTGGCGCGGCCTTCAGCGGTCTTGTTGTCAGCCACTGGTTGCTTTTCGCCCTTGCCTTCGGTGTAGACGCGGTTCTTTTCGATGCCCTTGGACACCAGGTAAGCCTTGACGGCTTCGGAACGGCGGACCGACAGCTTCTGGTTGTAAGCATCGGAGCCCACGGAGTCGGTGTGACCCACGGCGATAATGACTTCCAGGTTGATGCCCTTGACCTTGGAGACCAGGTCGTCCAGCTTGGCCTTGCCTTCTGCCTTCAGCACCGACTTGTCGAAGTCGAAGAATGCGTCGGCAGCGTAGGTCACCTTGCTTGCCATGACGGTAGGAGGCGTCGTGGCTGGAGGAGGTGTGACTGCTGGAGGAGGCGTCACGCCAGGCGTAGGAGCAACAGCAGCGGGAGCTGGAGCGACGATAGCGCCATCGCAACCTGGAGCAGCGGTGGCTGGCGTCCAGTTGGCATTGCGCCAGCAGTATTCGTTGGTGCCGTTCTTCCAGACCAGTTGGCCAGAAGCATCTCTCCAGTTGTCAACGGTTTGGGCGCCAGCGGCGGTTGCGAGCGCTGCAGAGGCAAACAACATCGCCACTTTGTTCAGTTTCTTCATGGTTCTCCTCTTGGGGAAAAAGCCGCAGCCTCGCTGCGAATCAGGACGCTTGAGGTGACCATCACCCAAAGCGTTCAAACGATTGTGCCATACGTAACTAGGCAAAAGCGCCCGCACCGCATTGGGGCCCGTAGGACAAAACCGTAATTGCGACGATATGTTGCGGGAGCGCGACACGCTTTCCCCTCTAAAATGATTCTCCTTCGCCGCCACCGCCGTCCTATGACCCAGTTTGCCAAAGAAACCCTGCCCATCAGCCTCGAAGAGGAGATGCGGCGCAGTTACCTCGACTACGCGATGAGCGTGATCGTGGGCCGGGCCCTGCCCGATGCGCGCGATGGACTGAAGCCCGTACACCGGCGCGTGCTGTATGCCATGCACGAGATGGGCAACAACTACAACAGCAAGTACCGCAAGAGTGCCCAGGCGGTCGGCGAAACGATGGGTAAGTACCACCCGCACGGTGACTCGGCCATCTACGACACCATCGTGCGCATGGCCCAGCCCTTCAGCCTGCGCCACCCGTTGATCGATGGCCAGGGCAATTTCGGTTCGGTCGATGGCGACAACGCCGCAGCCATGCGGTACACCGAAATTCGCCTGGACAAGATCGCCCACGAAATGCTGGCCGACATCGACAAGGAGACCGTCGATTTTGGCCCGAACTACGACGGCAGCCTGACAGAGCCGATCGTGCTGCCCAGCAAGCTGCCCAACCTGCTGGTCAATGGTTCGTCGGGCATCGCGGTGGGCATGGCCACCAACATCCCGCCGCACAACCTGAACGAAGTGGTCGACGGCTGCCTGCACATGTTGCGCAACCCCGATGCCACGGTCGATGATCTGATGGAGATCATCCCGGCACCCGACTTCCCCACGGCCGGCATCATCTACGGCATCAACGGCGTGAAGGATGGCTACCGCACCGGCCGCGGCAAGGTGGTGATGCGCGCCAAGTGCCACTTCGAGGACATCGACCGTGGCCAGCGCCAGGCGATCATCGTCGACGAGCTGCCCTACCAGGTCAACAAGAAGACGCTGCAGGAGCGCATGGCCGAGCTGGTGCACGAGAAGAAGATCGAGGGCATCAGCCACATCCAGGACGAGTCCGACAAGTCGGGCATGCGCCTGGTGATCGAACTCAAGCGTGGCGAAGTGCCCGAGGTGGTGCTCAACAACCTGTACAAGCAGACGCAGCTGCAGGACACCTTCGGCATGAACATGGTGGCGCTGATCGACGGCCAGCCCCGCCTGTGCAACCTGCGCGACCTGATCAGCGTCTTTTTGCAGCACCGCCGCGAGGTGGTCACCCGCCGCACGGTGTTCGAGCTGCGCAAGGCGCGCGACCGCGGCCACGTGCTCGAAGGCCTGGCCGTGGCGCTGGCCAACATCGACGACTTCATCGCCATCATCCGCAACGCCCCCACCCCGCCGGTGGCCAAGGCCGAGCTGATGGCCCGCCCCTGGGACAGCAAGCTGGTGCGCGAGATGCTCACCCGCACGCGTGCCGACGGCGGCGTGATCAGTGCCGACGACTACCGCCCCGACTCGCTGGAGAAGGAATTCGGCATGGGCCAGGACGGCCTGTACCGCCTGTCGGAAACGCAGGCCCAGGAAATCCTGCAGATGCGCCTGCAGCGCCTCACCGGCCTGGAGCAGGACAAGATCGTTGCCGAATACAAGGAAGTCATGTCGGTCATCGAAGACCTGCTGGACATCCTGGCCAAGCCCGAGCGCGTCTCGACCATCATTGGCGAAGAGCTCACCTCGATCAAGACGGAGTTCGGCCAGAACAAGCTGGGCGCACGCCGCAGCATCGTCGAGTACAGCGCGCAGGATCTCTCCACCGAGGACCTGATCACCCCCACCGACATGGTGGTGACGCTCAGCCACACGGGCTACATCAAGAGCCAGCCGCTGTCCGAGTACCGCTCGCAAAAGCGCGGCGGGCGCGGCAAGCAGGCCACGGCGACGAAGGAAGACGACTGGATCGACCAGCTCTTCATCGCCAACACGCACGACTACATCCTGTGCTTCTCCAACCGCGGCCGGCTGTACTGGCTCAAGGTTTGGGAAGTGCCTGCGGGCTCGCGCGGCTCGCGCGGCCGCCCCATCGTGAACATGTTCCCGCTGCAAGAGGGCGAAAAAATCAACGTGGTGCTGGCGCTCACGGGTGACATGCGCACCTTCCCGGCCGACCGCTACGTGTTCATGTCGACCAGCATGGGCACCGTGAAGAAGACGGCGCTCGACGAATTCAGCAACCCGCGCAAGGGCGGCATCATTGCCGTCAACCTCGATGACGGCGACTACCTGATCGGCGCCGCACTCACCGATGGCCAGCACGACGTGATGCTGTTCAGCGACGGCGGCAAGGCCGTGCGCTTCGACGAGAACGACGTGCGCCCGCTGGGCCGCCAGGCCCGCGGCGTGCGCGGCATGACGCTGGAAGACGGCCAGAGCGTGATCGCCATGCTCGTGGCCGAGGACGAAACGCAAAGCGTGCTCACCGCCACCGAGAACGGCTACGGCAAGCGCACCAGCATCGTCGAGTACACGCGCCATGGCCGAGGCACCAAGGGGATGATCGCCATCCAGCAGAGCGAGCGCAACGGCAAGGTCGTGGCCGCCACCCTGGTGCATGCCGACGACGAGATCATGCTGATCACCGACAAGGGCGTGCTGGTGCGCACTCGTGTCTCCGAGATCCGGGAACTGGGCCGGGCCACGCAGGGCGTGACTCTGATCGCCATGGACGAAGGCTCCCAGCTCAGCGGCCTGCAGCGCATCGTGGAGAACGACGCCAACGTGATCGATCCCGAGGGTTCGGATGAGGGTGGCGCTGGCACCGAAGGCGATGCGGCGCCAGGCGCCGACGGCACTCCCGAGTCCTGACGACGAACCGCTTGCAGGCTGCGGCACACCGGGGCGCCGGGTGCCGCAGGCCCTACCCATCGGGCAGCAGGCAACAGCAGTGCGGGCCACAGCGGGCAGCAAGCCGCCAGGCCCATCGAACGACAGTCTTATTTTTCGTTTTCAGATGAACCGCCCCTACAACTTCTCCGCCGGCCCCGCCGCCATCCCCGCCGAAGTGCTGCAGCAAGCCGCCTCCGAAATGCTGGACTGGCATGGCAGCGGCATGGGCGTGATGGAGATGAGCCACCGCGGCAAGGAGTTTCTGTCCATCTACCAGCAGGCCGAGGCCGACCTGCGCACGCTGCTGGCCGTGCCGGCGAACTTCAAGATCCTGTTCATGCAGGGCGGCGGCCTGGCCGAGAACGCCATCGTGCCGCTGAACCTCTCGCGCGCCGCCGCAGTGGACTTCGTGGTCACCGGCAGCTGGAGCCAAAAGTCGCAGAAGGAGGCGCGCAAGTACGCCTCCGAGGTCAACATCGCCGCCAGCAGCCAGGACAGCGACTTCACGACCCTGCCCGACCCGGCCACCTGGAACCTGAGCCGCGGCGCCAGCTACCTGCACATCTGCAGCAACGAGACCATCAACGGCATCGAGTTCCACGAGCTGCCCGACCTCAAGGCCCTGGGCTCGGATGCCCCTCTGGTCATCGACTTCTCGTCGCACGTGGCTTCGCGCGGCGTCGACTGGTCGCGCGTGGGCCTGGCCTTCGGCGGCGCGCAGAAGAACCTGGGCCCTGCCGGCCTGACCCTGGTGGTGGTACGCGAAGACCTGCTGGGACACGCCTTGCCCGCCTGCCCGAGCGCCTTCGACTACAAGACCGTGGCGGACAACGAGTCCATGTACAACACCCCGCCCACCTGGGGCATCTACGTGGCGGGCCTGACCTTCCAGTGGCTGCTGCGCCAACGCGAGGGCGAGCTGACCGGCGTGGCCGCGATGGAGCAGCGCAACATCGCCAAGGCCGAGTTGCTCTACAACGCCATCGACGCCTCGCAGCTTTATGTGAACAAGGTGGCCGCCAACTGCCGCTCGCGCATGAACATCCCGTTCTTCCTGCGTGACGAGTCGCGCAACGATGCCTTCCTGGCCGGCGCGCGCGAGCGCGGCCTGCTGCAACTCAAGGGCCACAAGTCCGTGGGCGGCATGCGCGCCAGCGTCTACAACGCCATGCCATTGGCCGGTGTACAGGCGTTGGTGGACTACATGCGAGAATTTGAACAAAAGCGCGCCTGAGCCCCTGCCCCTCCCTCTCATCCGGACGCCAGCCCGAAAAGTTGCCTCTTACATGACCCAACCGCAAGCCTCCCCTGATCTCGCCAGCCTGCGCGTGCAGATCGACTCCATCGACCAGCAATTGCTCACGCTGCTCAACCAGAGGGCCCTGGTGGCCGAACAGGTCGGCGAGGTCAAGAAGCGCGAGGGCACGCCGTTCTTTCGCCCCGACCGCGTGGCCCAGGTCATCGACAAGATCCAGACCGCCAACCCGGGGCCGCTCAAGGGTCCGCACGTGGCCGCCATCTGGCGCGAGATCATGTCGGCCTGCCTGGCGCTCGAATCGCCCCAGCGCGTGGCCGTGCTCGGCCCCGAGGGCACCTTCTGCGAGCAGGCGGCCATCGAGTTCTTCGGTGGTGCGGCCGACCTGATGTACTGCGCCAACTTCGACGAGGTGTTCCACGCCACGGCCGCAGGCAGCGCCCAGTACGGCGTGGTGGGCGTGGAGAACTCCACCGAAGGCGTGGTCACGCGCTCGCTCGACCTGTTCCTGCACACCCCCACCCATGTGGTGGGCGAGGTCAGCCTGCTGGTGCGCCACAACCTGCTGCGCACCAGCAATTCGCTGGACGGCATCGAGGCGGTGCTGGCCCACCCCCAGGCCCTGGCCCAGTGCCAGGCCTGGCTGTCCAAGCACCTGCCGCATGCCGAGCGCCGCCCGGTGTCGAGCAATGCCGAAGGCGCCCGGCTGGCCACGACCAACCCTGCCTGGGCAGCGTTGTCGAGCGAACGCGCTGCCACCCAGTTCGGCCTGCACATCGTCTCGCATGCCATCCAGGACGATGCCTACAACCGCACGCGTTTTGCCATCATCTGCCTGCCGCACACGCTGCAGACCCCGCCGCCCTCGGGCAAGGACTGCACCAGCCTGGTGGTCTCGGTGCCCAACCGGCCGGGCGCCGTGCACGACCTGCTGGTGCCGCTCAAGACCCACGGCGTGTCCATGACGCGCTTCGAATCGCGCCCCGCGCGCACCGGCCAGTGGGAGTATTACTTCTACATCGACCTGGACGGCCACCCCGCCCAGCCCCACCTGGCGCGCGCGCTCGAAGAGCTGCGCAGCCTGTGCGCCTTCTACAAGGTGCTGGGCACCTACCCGGTCGCGCCATGACGCCAGCGCGCACCGCCCGATGCCTGGCCACCGCCCCCCTGGGGACGGCTGCGCTCTCGCGGGGAACAGCCCCGCACCGATACATGCCGGAATCGCACCATGTTTGAACAATTGGGACTCATCGGCTGCGGCCTCATGGGCGGCTCCTTCGCCCTGGCGATGAAAAAGGCCGGCCTGGTCAAGCGCGTGGTCGGCTACAGCAAGTCGCCCTCCACCACCGACCGTGCGCGCCAGATGGGCGTGATCGACGTGGAGGCCCCCTCGGCCCTGCTGGCCGTGGCCGGCGCCGACATCGTGCTGGTGGCCGTGCCCGTCTCCGCCACCGAAGCCACGCTCAAGGCCATCAAGCACCTGGTCACACCCAACATGCTGATCATGGACGTGGGCTCCACCAAGGCCGACGTGGTGCAGGCCGCACGCCGCGCGCTGCGCGACCAGGTGGGCTCGTTCGTGCCCGCCCACCCCATCACGGGCCGCGAGGTCGCGGGCGTGGAGCATGCCGATGCCGAGCTGTACACCGGCCGCCAGGTCATCCTGACCCCCACCGAGAAAACGCTGACCACCCAGCTCAGCCAGGCCGAGACCGTGTGGACTGCGCTGGGTTGCCGCGTGAGCAGCATGTCGCCCGAATCGCACGACGCAGCCTTTGCCGCCGTGAGCCACCTGCCCCACCTGCTGGCCTTTGCCATGATGAACAGCATCACGGGCCAGAACGATGGTGACGACTTCCTGTCGCTGGCCGGCCCCGGTTTTCGCGATTTCACGCGCATTGCCGCCAGCGACCCCAAGGTCTGGCGCGACATCCTGCTGGCCAACCGCGAGGAATTGCTGGCCCAGTCGCGGCTGTTCCAGCAGACCCTGCAGAACATCGAGCAGGCCATGCAGAAGGGCGACGCACAGGCTCTGGAAGACATGATCACCCTGGCCAGCGAGACCCGCGCGCACTGGCGCATGGGCGCGCAGCGCACGAGCAAGGGGCGCTGATGTTCAGCACGCCCTATCTCGACCTGCCGGCCCTGGACGCGGCAGGCGGCGAAGTCCACCTGCCCGGCTCCAAGAGCATCTCCAACCGCGTGCTGCTGCTGGCCGCATTGAGCGCAGGCACCACCACCGTGCACGACCTGCTGGCCTCGGACGACACGCGCGTCATGCTCGATGCCCTGCGCCAGATCGGTTGCACGGTGGACGAGGACGGCAGCAGCACCGTGCGCATCACCGGCCTGGGCGGCGCCACACCCCGCTCACCGGCCAAGCTGTTCATGGGCAATGCCGGCACGGCCATGCGCCCGCTCACCGCCGCGCTGTCGCTGCTGGGCGGCGAGTTCGAGCTGTCGGGCGTGCCGCGCATGCACGAGCGCCCCATCGGCGACCTGGTCGATGCGCTGCGCCAGCTCGGTTGCCGCATCGACTACCTGGGCAATGATGGCTACCCGCCGCTGCGCATTGCGCACGGCCAGGGTGTGCCAGCCCTGGCGCTGGCCGCGCCCATCCGCGTGCGCGGCGACGTGTCCAGCCAGTTCCTCACGGCCCTGCTGATGGCGTTGCCCCTGGCGGCACGCGACCAGGACATCGTGATCGACGTGGTGGGAGAGCTGATCTCCAAGCCCTACATCGCCATCACGCTGCAGCTGCTTGCCCGCTTCGGCATCGAGGTCACGCACCAGGACTGGCAGCGCTTCACCATTGCGGCCGGTAGCCAGTACCGCTCGCCCGGCGACATCCATGTGGAGGCCGACGCCTCCTCGGCCAGCTACTTCATCGCATTGGGCGCCATTGCCGCCGGGCACGAAGGCCTGCCCGAAGGCATCCGCATCCATGGCGTGGGACTCGACTCCATCCAGGGTGACATCCGCTTCGTGGAGGCCGCGCGCGCCATGGGTGCGCAGGTCACTGGCGGTGCCAACTGGCTGCACATCCGCCGGGGCGCGCCCGGCGAGGGCTGGCCCCTGAAGGCCATTGACCTCGATTGCAACCACATTCCCGACGCGGCCATGACATTGGCGGTGATGGCGCTATACGCCGAGGGCACCACCACGCTGACCAACATCGCCAGCTGGCGCGTGAAGGAAACCGACCGCATCGCCGCCATGGCCACCGAGCTGCGCAAGCTCGGCGCCACGGTGGAAGAAGGCGCCGATTTCATCCGCGTGACCCCGCCCGCGCAGCTGGCCGACTGGCAGGCCGCCAGCATCCACACCTACGACGACCACCGCGTGGCCATGTGCTTCTCGCTCGCGGCGTTCAATCCGGCCAGGTTGCCGGTGCGCATCGAAGACCCCAGGTGCGTGGCCAAGACCTTCCCGGACTATTTCGAGGCACTGTTCTCGGTGGCGCATGCGGCCACCGAGCGCACCCCGGTGATCTGCATCGACGGCCCCACCGCCTCGGGCAAGGGCACCGTGGCGGCGGCCGTGGCCCAGCGCCTGGGCTACCGCTTCCTAGACTCGGGCGCCATGTACCGCATCACGGCGCTGGCGGCCATCCGCCAGGGCCTGGCCATCGACGCGGCACACGAAACCCGCATTGCCGACATGGCCAAGACCCTGCCCGTGCACTTCGAGGGTGGGCGCGTGTTGCTCGGCCAGGACGACGTCACCGACGATATCCGCACCGAAGAGGCGGGCATGAACGCCTCGCGCGTATCGTCCCTGCCCGCCGTGCGCGAGGCCCTGGTGGACCTGCAGCACAGCTTTCAGCGCCTGCCGGGCTTGGTGGCGGACGGCCGCGACATGGGCACGGTGATCTTCCCCGAAGCCCCGCTCAAGGTGTATTTGACGGCCAGCGCCGCGTGCCGCGCGGAGCGCCGGTATAAGCAGTTGATTTCAAAGGGATTTTCAGCTAACATAGCCGACCTTCGTGCAGACCTAGAGGCGCGCGATGCGCGGGACAGTTCCCGCAGCGTCGCCCCCTTGAAGCCCGCGCAAGACGCCCTGGTGCTGGACAACTCCGAATTGACGATTGATGAAGCCGTCGATCAGGTGCTTGTCTGGTGGCAGGAGCGGCAGCCTTTCGCAGCCCCGGCCGCGCAGGGCTGACTGGCAGGGCCGCAAGGCGCTGCAAGCCAGGGCGCAAGCCCTGCACGGCCCCAATGGCACCGCTCGCTCACCAGCGCACGGGCCCTGTGGATCAACCACCACCTAACCGCGGCTTTGCCGCAAAAAACCACCGCAAGCAGCTATAAAAACGGAAGCAATGGTGCTCCCGGAATCCTGTTTGTGGCAAGGAAACACATGTCAGAATCTTTTGCCGCCCTTTTTGAAGAATCCCTGCAGCGTACCGAAATGCGCCCAGGCGAAGTGATCACCGCCGAAGTCGTGCGCGTGGAACACAACTTCGTCGTGGTCAACGCCGGCCTCAAGTCCGAAGCCTACGTACCGCTGGAAGAATTCAAGAACGACAAGGGCGAAGTCGAAGTCCAAGTGGGTGACTTCGTGTCGGTGGCCATTGGCTCCATCGAAAACGGCTACGGCGACACCATCCTGTCGCGCGACACCGCCAAGCGCCTGGCTTCGTGGATGAGCCTGGAAAAGGCCCTGGAATCCGGCGAATTCGTCACCGGCACCACCAGCGGCAAGGTCAAGGGCGGCCTGACCGTTCTGGTCAACGGCATCCGCGCGTTCCTGCCCGGTTCGCTGATCGATACGCGTCCTATCAAGGACCTGACGCCTTACGAGAACAAGACCCTGGAATTCAAGGTCATCAAGCTCGACCGCAAGCGCAACAACGTGGTGCTGAGCCGCCGCGCCGTGGTGGAAGCCTCCATGGGCGAAGAGCGCGCCAAGCTGATGGAAACCTTGAAGGAAGGCTCCATCGTTCAAGGTGTGGTCAAGAACATCACCGAATACGGTGCGTTCGTGGACCTGGGCGGCATCGACGGCCTGCTGCACATCACCGACATGGCATGGCGCCGCGTGCGTCACCCATCGGAAGTGGTGACGGCGGGTCAGGAAATCACCGCCAAGATCCTCAAGTTCGACACCGAAAAGAACCGTGTCTCGCTGGGTCTGAAGCAAATGGGCGACGACCCATGGATGGGCGTGAACCGCCGCTACCCCCAGAGCACGCGCCTGTTCGGCAAGATCACGAACATTGCCGACTACGGCGCGTTCGTCGAACTCGAGCCAGGCATCGAAGGCCTGGTGCACGTCTCCGAAATGGACTGGACCAACAAGAACATCGCTCCCGCCAAGCTGGTTTCGCTGGGCGACGAAGTCGAAGTCATGGTTCTGGAAATCGACGAAGACAAGCGCCGCATCAGCCTGGGCATGAAGCAGTGCAAGGCCAACCCATGGCAAGAATTCGCACAGGACACGAAGCGCGGTGACCGCGTCAAGGGTCCGATCAAGTCGATCACCGACTTCGGCGTGTTCGTGGGTCTGGCTGCCGGCATCGACGGCCTGGTTCACCTGTCCGACCTCTCGTGGAACGAACCCGGCGAAGCCGCCGTTCGCAACTACAAGAAGGGCCAGGAAGTGGAAGCCATCGTGCTGGCCGTGGACGTGGACCGCGAACGCATCTCGCTGGGCATCAAGCAGCTCGACGGCGACCCGTTCACTACGTTCGTGACCGTGAACGACAAGGGCCAGACGGTGACCGGCAAGGTCAAGACCGTGGACGCCCGTGGCGCTGAAATCGACCTCGGCGAAGACATCGTGGGCTACCTGCGCGCTTCGGAAATCTCCCGCGACCGCGTGGAAGATGCCCGCAACGTGCTCAAGGAAGGCGACGAAGTCACTGCTGTGGTGGTCAATGTGGATCGCAAGACCCGCAACATCCAGCTGTCGATCAAGCAAAAGGACATGGCCGACGAGCAAGGCGCCATGGCCAACCTGAGCCAGCAATCGAGCCGCGAAAGCGCCGGTACGACCAGCCTGGGCGCCCTGCTGCGCGCCAAGCTGGACAACTCCGACAAGTGATAATCTGACCCCTTGAAGGTCAGTCAGCGGGCGCCTAGTGCGCCCGCTGCTCATTCACCCCTACATTGACGCCATGACCCGCTCTGACCTTGTTGAAGAACTGGCCGCCCGTTTTGGCCAGCTCACCCACCGCGATGCCGAATACGCCGTCAAGACCATTCTTGACGCCGTGGGCGACGCGCTGGTGCGCGGCCATCGCATCGAGATCCGGGGTTTCGGCAGCTTCTCGGTGAACCACCGTCCACCGCGCATGGGCCGCAACCCACGCAGCGGCGAAGCCGTGGCGATTCCGGAAAAGCGCGTGCCCCACTTCAAGCCGGGCAAGGCCCTGCGCGAAGCCGTGGACAAGCGCACGGCGGAAATGGAAGACGACGGTGCGCCCGCCCCGGCAGCCGCGGCCAAGGCCACGGGCACCTCGGGTTGACACGCCGGGCGAACGGATCGCCCACAGGGACGCGCATTCCCCACACGGGTGCGCACCACCCCAGGGACGGCTTCACCGCCGCCGTAGAATCTCCCCACCACCGGGGAGCCCCATGAAATACCTCCTGTGGCTGCTCAAGGCAGCCATTTTTTTTACCCTCTTCGCTTTCGCGCTGAACAACCAGCAGGACGCCACCGTGCACTTCTTCTTCGGCACGCAGTGGCGCGCGCCGCTGGTGCTGGTAGTGCTCACGGCCTTCTCTGCCGGCCTCATCGTGGGCGTGCTGGGCATGGTGCCGCGCTGGTGGAAGCACCGCAGCGTGGCGCGCCAGGCCCTCAAGCAGGCCCCACCCGCCACACCCGCAAAGGCCGCCGTCCCCGCCGAAGCCGCACCTGCCGAGATGCCACCCATCCATGGAATTTGACCTCAGCTGGATTTTGCTGGGCCTGCCGCTGGCCTTCGTGCTCGGCTGGCTGGCATCGCGCTTCGACCTGCGCCAACTGCGCGCCGAGAACCGGCGTGCACCCAAGGCCTACTTCAAGGGCCTGAACTTCCTGCTCAACGAGCAGCAGGACCAGGCCATCGATGCCTTCATCGAGGCCGTGCAGAACGACCCCGACACCTCCGAGCTGCACTTTGCCCTCGGGAACCTGTTTCGCCGCCGCGGCGAGTACGACCGGGCCGTGCGCGTGCACGAGCACCTGCTCTCGCGCGGCGACCTCAGCCGCGCCGACCGTGAGCGCGCCCAGCATGCGCTGGCGCTCGACTTCCTCAAGGCCGGCCTGCTCGACCGGGCCGAAGACGCACTGAACCGCCTGGAGGGCACGCCCTTCGAGGCCCAAGCGCGCCTGGCGCTGCTGGCCATCTACGAGCGCTCGCGCGACTGGCCCCATGCCACCACCATCGCGCGCAAGATGCACGATGCCGACCAGGGCGACTTCAGCACCCGCCAGGCGCATTACCTGTGCGAGCAGGCGGCCACCCTCAGCGGCCAGGCCGACCATGCCGGCGCCCTGGCCCTGCTGGAGCAGGCCGTGGCCGCCGCCCCCGGCGCCGCGCGCGCCCGCATCGACATGGCGCGCCTGCAGCACCTGATGGGCCAGCCTGCGGCCGCGCTGGCCACCCTGAAGGCGCTGGGCGAACACAACCCTGCCGCCCTGCCCCTGGCCGCACCGCTGATGGTCGAGGCCGCAGCCAGCACCGGGCGCAGCACGGAAGCCCAGGCAATGCTGCAGGAGCACTACGACAGCGCGCCATCGCTCGACGTGCTGGAAAGTCTGGTCGCCATCGACACGGCGCAGGGCGCAGGCGAAGGCGCCCGCCAGCGCTATGTGGACCACCTGGACAAGGAAAAATCCCTGGTGGCCGCCGCCAAGTGGCTGGCCGGCGAGAAGCTGGAGCACGAGTCCTTCCACCCGCAGGTCCAGCGCGCGCTGGACCACGCCGTCAAGCCGCTCACGCGCTACCGCTGCGCGGCCTGCGGCTTCGAGGCGCGCCAGCACTTCTGGCAATGC
Source organism: Acidovorax sp. LjRoot118 (assembly GCF_964253575.1). Classification (NCBI taxonomy): domain Bacteria; kingdom Pseudomonadati; phylum Pseudomonadota; class Betaproteobacteria; order Burkholderiales; family Comamonadaceae; genus Acidovorax; species Acidovorax sp. LjRoot118. The sequence continues at coordinate 1,365,794 of NZ_CAXURB020000001.1, read as the reverse complement.
CCGGGCTGCCAGACCTGGGACAGCTACCCGGCTCGGCGCGTGGAAGAACTATAGCGGTGGCACAAGCGACTTGATCCCCGGGCGCCGACCGATATGATGATCGGCACCACAATACCGAGGGAGTCGTATCCATGTTCAAGAAATTCCTGCTCATCATCGCCCTGCTGTTTGCGGGCACCGCATTTGCCGCCGTGGACGTGAACAAGGCCAGCGCGGCCGAACTGGACGGCATCAAGGGCATCGGCCCGGCAATGTCCGAGAAGATCATCAACGAGCGCAAGGCCAGCGAGTTCAAGGACTGGAACGACTTCATCGGCCGCGTCGGCGGCGTGGGCGAGAAGACGGCGGCCAAGTTCTCGGCCGACGGCCTGACCGTCAACGGCAAGCGCTTCAGCGCCGCCGCACAGGCCAAGGCCGACAAGAAGAAGGAAGATGCCAAGGCCAAGGAAAAATCCTCCGCCAAGGACAAGAAGGAGCCCAAGGCCAAGAAGGACAAGGCCGCCGAGCCCGCAGCCCCTGCAGCCAGTACAGCCAAGTAACAGGCAGCGCCCACTTGGCACCCAGTTACAGGCCCGCTTCGGCGGGCTTTTTCATGGGCGTCGCCAGCCCCCGAAGGCGCCGCCTCTCCAGACTTCACAAAGGGACTTTCGAGGCACGCCCTAAAATCATTCGGGCATGCTCCTGATCACCCTCATCCTTCTCCCCTTCATCGGCAGTCTTCTGGCGGCCATCCTGCCCGCCAACGCCCGCAACACCGAGTCCACCCTGGCCGGGCTCATCGCCCTGTTCTGCACGGTGCAGGCGGCGCTGTACTTTCCGCAGATCGCGGGCGGCGAGGTGCTGCGCCAGGAGATCACCTGGCTGCCCGCGCTGGGCCTGAACCTGGTGATACGGCTCGACGGCTTTGCCTGGATGTTCTGCATGCTGGTGCTCGGGGTGGGGTCGCTGGTGGTGCTGTATGCGCGCTACTACATGTCGGCGGCCGACCCGGTGCCGCGCTTCTTCTCGTTCTTCCTGGCCTTCATGGGCGCCATGGTGGGCGTGGTGCTTTCGGGCAACATCATCCAGATCGCGCTGTTCTGGGAGCTGACCAGCCTGTTCTCCTTTTTGCTGATCGGCTACTGGCACCACCGCAAGGATGCGCGGCGCGGCGCGCGCATGGCGCTCACCGTCACCGGTACGGGCGGGCTGTGCATGCTGGCCGGCATGCTGGTGCTGGGCCACATCGTGGGCAGCTACGACTTGGACCACGTGCTGGCCGCAGGCGCACTGATCAAGGCGCACCCGCTGTACCTCACGGCGCTGGTGCTGATCCTGCTGGGCGCCTTCACCAAGAGCGCCCAGTTCCCCTTCCACTTCTGGTTGCCGAACGCCATGGCGGCGCCCACGCCGGTATCGGCCTACCTGCACTCCGCCACCATGGTCAAGGCCGGCGTGTTCCTGCTGGCACGGCTGTGGCCGGCCCTGGCAGGCACGGAGCAGTGGTTCTGGCTGGTCGGCGGTGCGGGCTTGTGCACGCTGCTGGTGGGCGGCTATGCGGCCATGTTCCAGAACGACCTCAAGGGGCTGTTGGCCTATTCCACCATCTCGCACCTGGGGCTCATCACGCTGCTCTTGGGCCTGAACAGCCCGCTGGCCGCCGTGGCGGCGGTGTTCCACATCATGAACCACGCGACCTTCAAGGCCTCGCTGTTCATGGCGGCCGGCATCGTCGACCATGAAAGCGGCACGCGCGACATCCGCCGCCTGTCGGGCCTGGTGCGCATGATGCCCATCACCGGCACGCTGGCCATGGTAGCCAGTGCCGCCATGGCGGGCGTGCCACTGCTCAACGGCTTTCTGTCCAAGGAGATGTTCTTCGCCGAGACGGTGTTCGTGAACACCGTTCCCTGGCTCGAAGTTCTGCTGCCCGTGGCAGCCACCGTGGCCGGCATCTTCAGCGTGGCGTACTCGCTGCGCTTCACGGTCGACGTGTTCTGCGGCCCCCCCGCTACCGACCTGCCCCGCACCCCGCACGAGCCCCCGCACTGGATGCGCGTGCCGGTCGAGTTGCTGGTACTGGCCTGCCTGGTGGTTGGCACCCTGCCTGCCTGGTCCATGGGCGCCGTGCTGCAGGCCGCTGCACGCCCCGTGGTGGGGGGCGAGCTGCCCACCTACAGCCTGGCGGTCTGGCATGGCTTCAACACCCCGTTCGTGATGAGCCTGGTGGCGCTGGCGGGCGGCATTGCGCTGTACCTGCTGCTGCGCTGGCTGCGTGCGCGCGGCGCGCTCGACGCACCACCGCTGATGCGCCACATCAGCGGTCAGCAGTTGTTTGACGGCACCCTGGCGCGGCTTTCGCTGGCCGGGCGCAACGGCCGGCGCCTGCTGGGCACCGGGCGCCTGCAGTGGCAGATGCTGTGGCTGGTGGCAGCGGCCCTGGTGGCCGGCACACTGCCGCTGTGGGTGCGTGGCCTGCCCATCGGTGCGCGCGAGCAACTTCCCCTGTCGCCCGCGTTCGCCGTGCTCTGGTTCCTGGGCTCCATGTGCGCGGTGGCCGCTGCCTGGCAAGCCAAGTACCACCGGTTGGCTGCGCTCACACTGCTGGGCGGCGCGGGCCTGTGCACCTGCCTGACCTTCCTGTGGTTCTCGGCACCGGACCTGGCGCTCACGCAGATCGTGGTGGAGGTGGTGACCACCATCCTCATCCTGCTGGGCCTGCGCTGGCTGCCCCGGCGCGACGAGAGCCTGCGCGTGCCCACGCTGGCGCAGGAGCGCCGCACCCAGCTGCGCCGCTACCGCGACATGACCCTGGCCCTGCTCGCCGGCGGCGGCATGGCGCTGCTGTCGTTTGCCATGATGAGCCGGCCCTTCCCCGAGAGCACCTCCACCTTCTTCCTGGAGCGTGCGCTCACCGATGGCGGCGGCACCAACGTGGTCAACGTGATGCTGGTGGACTTCCGCGGCTTCGACACCTTCGGCGAGATCGTGGTGCTGGGCATCGTGGCCCTCACGGTGTATGCGCTGCTGCGGCGCTTTCGCCCGGCGCGCGAGGTGATGGACCTGCCGCCCCAGCAGCGCGCCGTACCCGCCGACGTGGCCACCGACCTGGCCAACCCGCGCCAGACCATGGACACCGCCGTGGGCTACCTCATGGTGCCCGCCGTGCTGGTGCGCCTGCTGCTGCCATTTGCGACCCTGGTGGCCGTGTACCTCTTCATGCGCGGGCACAACGAGCCCGGCGGCGGCTTCGTGGCCGGGCTGGTCTTCTCGGTAGCGCTGGTGTTGCAGTACATGGTGTCCGGCACCTCGTGGGTCGAAGCCCACCTGCCGCTGTACCCGCGCCGCTGGATCGGCACCGGCCTGCTGATCGCCCTGGCCACAGGCCTGGGCGCGCTGTTCTGGGGCTACCCCTTCCTCACCAGCCACACGGCGCACCTGCACCTGCCGGTGGTGGGCGAGGTGCACGTGGCCAGCGCCTTGTTCTTTGACATCGGCGTGTTCACGCTGGTGGTGGGCTCCACCTTGCTGATCCTCACGGCCATTGCCCACCAGTCGGTGCGCAGCCACCGCTACAACGCCCGCGCTGCCGAGGAAGCGCTGGAGGAGCAGGCCGCCGCCATGGCCGCCGCATCGGTCGCCACCGCCCCCCACAACAACGTCCAAGGAGCCCACTGATGGAACTGATTCTGGCGCTGGCCATCGGCATACTCACCGGCTCGGGCGTGTGGCTGCTGCTGCGCCCGCGCACCTTCCAGGTCATCATGGGGCTGGCGCTGCTGTCGTACGCCGTGAACCTGTTCATCTTTAGCATGGGCCGCCTGGGCCTGGCGATCAACAAGGAGCCGGTCCTGCGGGCCGGCCTGCCGCAGGACCTGGCCCACTACGCCGACCCCATGCCCCAGGCGCTCACGCTCACGGCCATCGTCATCGGCTTTGCCATGACGGCGCTGTTCCTGGTGGTGCTGCTGGCCTCGCGCGGCATGTCGGGCACCGACCATGTGGACGGCACGCGCGCCAAAGACGCGCAGGAGATGCCATGACGGGCGAGCTGACCGCACATGTCACGGCGCTGCTGATGCCGCACCTGATCCTGGCGCCGATCGCGCTACCGCTGCTCACGGCCGGCCTCATGCTGCTGCTGCGCGAAGAGCGCCAGCGCACCAAGGTGGCCATGAACGTGGGCTCCACCTTCCTCGGCCTGGTCATCGCCGTGCTGCTGCTGGTGCAGGCCAAGCAGCCTGGCGTGCAGACCAGCCTGGGGGTGTACCTGCCCGGCAACTGGCCGGCGCCCTTCGGCATCGTGCTGGCGCTCGACCGCCTCTCGGCCATGATGCTGGTGCTGGCCAGCACGGTGGCGCTGGCCACCGTGCTGTTCTCGGTGGCCCGCTGGCACAAGGCGGGGGTGCACTTCCACCCGCTGTTCCAGTTCCAGCTCATGGGGCTGGCGGGTGCCTTCCTCACGGCCGACCTGTTCAACCTGTTCGTGTTCTTCGAGATCATGCTGGCGGCCTCCTACGGGTTGCTGCTGCATGGTTCGGGCCGGCCCCGCGTGTCGGCGGGCCTGCACTACATCGCCATCAACCTCGCGGCCTCGTCGCTGTTCCTGATCGGCGTGTCCATGCTCTACGGCATCACCGGCACGCTGAACATGGCCGACCTGGCGCGCGGCATCGCGGGCATCGACCCGTCCGACCGGGGGTTGCTGCATGCGGCGGCCGGCATCCTGGCCGTGGCCTTCCTCATCAAGGCTGCGGTGTGGCCGCTCAACTTCTGGCTGGTGCCGGCCTACAGCGCGGCAACCGCGCCCGTGGGTGCGCTGTTCGCGCTCATGACCAAGGTGGGCGTGTACAGCATCCTCAGGCTGTGGACGCTGATGTTCAGCAGCGATGCCGGCGACTCGGCCCAGTTCGGCAGCCAGTGGCTCATCGGCGCGGGCCTGGTGACCATGGCCTTTGGCGCCGTCGGCATGCTGGGCTCGCAGCGCCTGGGGCACCTTGCGGGCCACGCGGCCATCCTCTCGTCGGGCACGCTGCTGGCGGCGCTGGGCTTCGGGCAGACCCTGCTCACGGCCGGTCTGCTGTACTACCTGCTGGGCTCCACGCTGGCCGTGAGCGCGCTCTTTTTGCTGACCGATTTGATCGACCGCTGGCGCAACGACGGCTCCAACCTCGCCCCCTACGAGCAGACCGATGACGCCCCCTTCCTCACCCCCGACCTGGTGCCCGCCCAGGGGCTGAACCTGGACGACAAGGAGGAGGTGCTGATCGGACGGGTCATCCCCGCCGCCGTGGCCTTCCTGGGCCTGGCCTTCATGGCCTGCACGCTGGTGATCGCCGGGTTGCCGCCGCTGCCCGGCTTCGTGGGCAAGTTCGCGATGATCCACGCCCTGCTCAACCCGCTGGGCCTGGGACCATCGGGCGGCTTCGTGCTCGGGTCTGCGGGCTGGGCGCTGCTGGCACTGATGGTGGGCACGGGCCTGCTGGCGCTGATTGCACTCACCCGTGCCGGCATACGGCATTTCTGGGCATCGCACGGGCGCGCGTCGCCCAAGCTGCTGGTGCTCGAAGGCCTGCCCATTGCCCTGTTGCTCACGGGTTGCGCGCTGCTGACCTGGCAGGCCGGCGCCGTGATGCGCTACACCCAGGCCACGGCCGATGCCCTGCACGCGCCCAGCACCTATGTGCAGGCCGTGATGTCCGCCAGGCCCATCCCCAACCCGCCCGGCACGGCACCGGGCGCCAACGGAAGGCCGCAGTGATGATCAAGCGCATCCTCCCCGCCCCCCTGCTGTCGCTGGCGCTGCTCGCCTTGTGGCTGCTGCTCAACCGCTCGGTCAGCGCCGGCCACATCGTGCTGGGTGGCGTGCTGGCGCTCGCCATACCGCTGCTCACGGCCGGCCTGCGCCCCCTGCCCGTGCGCATCCGCGCGCCAGGAGCGGCGCTGCGCCTGGCGCTGACCGTCATGGCCGACACTGTGCAATCGAACATCGCCGTCTCCCGGCTGCTGCTGTCGCCCGGCCGCAGGCGCCACCCCTCGGGCTTCGTGCAGATTCCCCTGGAGTTGCGCGATGCCAATGCCCTTGCGGTGCTGGCCGTCATCGTCAGCATCGCCCCGGGTACGGCCTGGGCCGAACTCTCGGTGGACCGCAGCATGCTGATGCTGCACGTGCTGGAGGTGGACGATGAAGCGGCGTTCATTGCCCAGATCAAGCGGCGCTACGAGCACCCCCTCATGGAGATATTCGAATCATGACCCCCATCCTCGACTGGGCGCTCCCCGCCGCCCTCTTCATGCTGGTGCTGGCCATGGGTTGCGCGCTGGCCCGCCTGCTCAAGGGCCCCTCGGCGCAGGACCGGGTGCTGGCGCTGGACTGCATGTACCTCAACGGCATGCTGCTCATGCTGGTGCTGGGCCTCTTGTATGGCAGCAAAAACTACTTCGAGGCGGCACTGCTGCTGGCACTGTTCAGCTTCGTCGGGTCCATGGCCATGGCCAAGTTCCTGCTGCGCGGCGAGGTGATCGAATGACGAATACCGCCGCCCTGCTGCCCCTGTGGCTGGAGATCGTGATCGCCGCGCTGGTGCTGTTGGGCGCGGGCATGGCCCTGCTCGGCGCCACCGGCCTGCTGCGCCTGCCGACCTTCTTCGAGCGCCTGCATGCGCCGTCCATCGCCGCCACCATGGGTTGCTGGTGCATCATGCATGCCACCGTGATCTACTTCTCCGTCGCAGATGGCAGCCTGGCGCTGCATGCGCTGCTGATCGCGGGCTTCGTGGCCGTCACCGTGCCGGTGACCTCGATCTTCCTGATGCGTGCAGCCCTGTTCCGGGCCCGCCAGGCCGGGCAGGACGTGCCGCCCAGCCTGAGCAGCGTCACGCCTGCCGGCCGCAAGGACCTGTAGGCCCCGGCGGTCAGCCCGGGGTTCCGAAGCCTCCACCCCCGGGGGTGTGGATTTCGAACACATCGCCGGGCTGCATCTGCGCTTGGCCAATGTGGTCCAGAGCTTCCACCTTGCCATTGGCCCGCACCACCTTGTTGACGCCCACGGCCCCCGGCGAGCCGCCGGCCATGCCGAAAGCACCGTGGTGGCGGCCATTGGAGAGGATGCTGGCCGTCATGGGCTCCAGGAAGCGCACGCGGCGCACACCGCCGTCACCGCCCGCCCAGCGCCCCGCGCCGCCCGAGCCCTTGCGGATCTCGTAGCCTTCCAGGCGCACGGGGAAGCGGAACTCCAGCACCTCGGGGTCGGTCAGGCGCGAGTTGGTCATGTGGCACTGCACCACGCTCGTGCCGGCAAAGCCGTCCACCAGCGTGCCTGAGGCATCCCATACGCCGCCGGCACCGCTGCCGCCCGAGATGGTCTCGTAGTACTGGTAGCGCTCGCTGCCGAAGGTGAAGTTGTTCATGGTGCACTGCCCCGCCGCCATCAGGCCCAGCGCGCCATAAAGGGCGTTGGTGATGCAGGTGGAGGTCTCCACGTTGCCTGCGACCACCGACGCCGGCGGATTGGGGTTGAGCATGGAGCCCTGCGGGATGATGACCTTGAGCGGCTTCAGACACCCTGCGTTGAGCGGAATGTCGTCCTGCACCAGGGTGCGGAACACGTAGAGCACGGCCGCCATGCACACCGCCGTGGGCGCATTGAAGTTGTGCGTCTGCTGCGCGCTGGTGCCCGTGAAGTCGATCTCGGCGCTGCGGTTCTTGGCATCCACACGCACGGCAACGGTGATTTGCGAGCCATTGTCCAGCGGCAAGGTGAACTGGCCATCCTTCAGGCGCGTGATCACGCGGCGCACCGATTCCTCGGCGTTGTCCTGCACATGGAGCATGTAGGCCTGCACGACATCGAGGCCGAACTCGCTCACCATGCGGCGCAGCTCCTGCTGGCCCTTTTCGTTGGCGGCGATCTGCGCGCGCAGGTCGGCCATGTTCTGCTGGGGGTTGCGCGAAGGGTACTCGCCGCTCTCGAGCAGCGCGATCATCTCGGCCTCGCGCAGCACGCCGCGCTCGACCAGCTTCACATTGTTGATCTGCACGCCCTCTTCCTCAATGCGCGTGGAGAACGGAGGCATGGAGCCCGGCGTGATGCCACCCACGTCCGCATGGTGGCCGCGGCTGCCCACGTAGAAGGTGGGCTCGGCTTCTTCACCGATATAGACCGGCGTGATCACCGTGATGTCGGGCAGGTGCGTGCCGCCGTGGTACGGGTCGTTGAGCACGTACACGTCACCCGGCTGCATGCGGCCGGCGTTGTCGCGGATCACGGTCTTGATGCTCTCACCCATGGAGCCGAGGTGCACCGGCATGTGCGGGGCATTGGCGATCAGGTTGCCCGCCCTGTCGAACAGTGCGCAGCTGAAATCCAGGCGCTCCTTGATGTTGACCGAGTAGGCCGTGTTCTGCAACTGCAGGCCCATCTGCTCGGCGATGTTCATGAACAGGTTGTTGAACACTTCGAGCAGCACCGGGTCCACCGTGGTGCCTACGGCGTGCTGCACGGCACGCGCCACGCGGCGCTCCAGCAGCAGGTGGTCCAGGTCGGTGAGCTGCGCCTCCCAGCCGGGCTCGACGATGGTGGTGGCGTTCTTCTCGGCAATGATGGCCGGGCCGGGGATCACGTCGCCGGGGCGCAGGTCCTCGCGCACCACCAGGGCGGCGTCGTGCCAGGCGGCCACGCCGTCGGTGCCGCCGGTGTACATGCGCACCGTGCTGCGGCGCGGCACCTCGCGCGCGGGCTGCAGGGCATACCGCGGCTCCTCGGGCGCATCGCCGGGCACCACGGCCTCGACCGACACGGCCTCCACCACCAGGCCCTTGCCTTGCATCAGGAAAGCAAAACGCTGGCGGTACGCAGCCTCGAAGCTGGCTGTGATGGCCTCGATGCCGCCAAATGGAACAATCAAAGCAGAGTCGCTGCCCTCATAGCGCACATGCACGCGCCGATGCACCGTGGCAGTGCCGTCGCCGGCCTGCTGCTCCAGTTCGGAGCGCGCGGCCGTGGCCAGGCGCTCCAGCGTGGACTCGATGCCCGCCAGGGCCTCGGGTGCCAGCTTGCACTCCACTGCCTGCTCGCGTATCACGTTCTGGTCCGCCAGACCCATGCCGTAGGCGCTGAGCACGCCCGCCAACGGGTGTACGAACACACGCGTCATGCCCAGCGCATCGGCCACCAGGCAGGCGTGCTGCCCACCCGCCCCGCCAAAGCACTGCAGGGTGTAGCGCGTCACATCGTAGCCGCGCGCCACCGAGATTTTCTTGATCGCATTGGCCATCTGCTGCACGGCGATCTGGATGAAGCCGTGGGCCACATCTTCTGCGGCACGGCCCGTCTGGCCAGACAGGTCGGCGAACTTCTGCACGACCGCGTCGCCATCGAGCGCCTCATTGGCCCCATGGCCGAACACGCGCGGAAAGTGCGCGGGCTGGATCTTGCCGACCATCACGTTGGCATCGGTCACGGCCAGCGGGCCACCACGGCGGTAACTGGCCGGGCCGGGGTTGGCACCGGCACTCTCAGGGCCCACGCGAAAGCGTGCGCCATCGAAGCCGAGGATGGAGCCGCCGCCCGCCGCCACGGTGTGGATGCTCATCATGGGCGCACGCATGCGCACGCCGGCCACCTGGGTCTCGAACTCGCGCTCGAACTCCCCCGCATAGTGGCTCACGTCGGTGGACGTGCCGCCCATGTCGAAGCCGATCACGCGCTGGTGCCCGGCCAGGCCGGCCGTGCGTGCCATGCCCACGATGCCGCCAGCCGGGCCCGAGAGGATGGCGTCCTTGCCCTGGAAGGCATGCGCGTCGGTCAGCCCGCCCGAAGACTGCATGAAGAACAGCGGCACGCCCGGCATCTCGCTGGCCACCTGCTCCACATAGCGGCGCAGGATGGGCGAGAGGTAGGCATCGACCACCGTGGTGTCGCCGCGGCTCACCAGCTTCATCATGGGGCTGGTGGCGTGCGATGCGCTCACCTGCGTGAAGCCGGCTTCGCGCGCCAGGCGGGCGGCGGCTTCTTCGTGTGCGGTGTAGCGGTAGCCGTGCATGAACACCACGGCCGCACTGCGCAGGCCGGCGTCATAGGCGGCCCACAGGCGCTCCTTCAGGTGCGCCTCGTCCAGCGCCTCGATCACCTCGCCATGCGCGCCCATGCGCTCCTGCGCCTCGATCACGCGGGTGTACAAGAGCTCGGGCAGCACGATGTGGCGGTCGAACAGGCGCGGGCGGTTCTGGTAGGCGATGCGCAGCGCATCGCGAAAGCCCTTGGTCGTGATCAGGAGCGTGGGCTCGCCCTTGCGCTCGAGCAGCGCATTGGTGGCCACCGTGGTGCCCATCTTCACGCACTCCACCACCTCGGGCGTCACCGGCTCGCCCGCCTTCAGGCCCAGCAGGTGGCGGATGCCGGCCACGGCCGCGTCCTTGTACTGCTCGGGGTTCTCGGACAGCAGCTTGTGCGTGACCAGACTGCCGTCGGGCCGCTTGCCGACCACATCGGTGAAAGTGCCCCCGCGGTCGATCCAGAACTGCCAGCGTGCGGGGTGGGTGGAGGCGGAAGATGCCATCGTCATGAAGCCTGTGTGTAGAAAGGAATGAACAACCGGGTGGCGTCGTTACCGACGGTGCGCACCCATTCGCGTGAAAAACGTTCGCCCAGGCGGCCGATCTCGCGGCCCAGGTCCAGCGACAGGCGCTCGACGGCCATGCCATGGGACTTGAGGTCGCCCACGGCATTGCGCAGCGCCGCCTCGCTCATGGTCCAGCCCCGGTCCTCGGCCACCTTGGCCGAGTCCAGCAGCCCCTTGCGCGCCGCGGGAGACAGCGCATCCATGGCCTTCTTGCTGGCGAAAACCATGTTCTTTGGAATCCAGGCATTGAGCTCGTAGTAGAACTTGGCGTGCGTCCACACCTGGCTTTCGGCCCCGGTGGCCGACGACGTGATCATGGCTTCGATCTGGCCCGAGGCCAGGGCCTTGGGAATGTCGGCCGTGGCCACATCCACCGGTGTGGCGCCGAGCAGCTCGGCAATGCGCACCGTCGTGGCGTTGTAGGTGCGCATCTTCAGGCCCTGAAAGTCTGATTTGGTGCGCACCGGCTTGACCGAGAACAGGCCCTGCGGCGGCCAGGCCACGGCATACAGCGGCACCAGCCCCTTGGCGGCCAGAGCCGTCTCAATCAGCGGCGCCTGGTACTGCCACAGGCGCCGCGCATCCTTGTAGGTAGACAGCACGAAGGGCACCGAGTCGGCCCCGGCCAGGGGCACGTCCTTGACGATGCCAGCCATCAGCACTTCGCCTGCCTCGGCCTTGCCCGACTGCACCGCCCCGAAGATCTCGGGCAGCTTGACCAGGCTGTTGTTGGAATGCACGGCGATGGCCAGTTCCCCGCCCGAGGCCTTGCCCACGTCCTGTGCGAAAAGTTCCGCATTCTGGGTGTAGAAGGTTTCCGGCTTGTAGCCGGTGGCCAGCTTCCATTGCACCGCGGCGCGCGCACCCACGCCCACCAGACCCAGACAACCGCCCAATACGGTGGCACCTGCGCCACCCAGCCAATCACGTCGCTGCACAGACATACATGCTCCCTTGAAGTGGATGAACATGCACCACCACAGCGCACACGGCCATCACAGGGATGCCGCCGAACGTGCTGCCTGGTCGTACATGCCCGAGAGCACACGCAGCAAACGGGCCAGCTCGCCGATGTCGCGGTTCAGGGCATCGTCGGCATGCAGCGCATCTATCAGGCAGCGCTCGCGGATCTCGCGGTAGCGCTGTACGTAAGCCCGGCCCACATCGGTGGCCGCATAGGTCACCTCCTTGCCGTTCTTCTGCGAGGCCACCACGCCCAGGTTCTGCAGCTTTTTCAAAGCGTAGTTCACCAGGTGTGTGTCTTCCACGTTCATGATGAAGCAGATGTCGGCCAGGCGCTTGTCACGCGCCCGGTGCGTCACATGGTGCAGCACCACCACATCCAGCGGTGTCAGGTCCTTGAGGCCCGCTGCCGACATGCAGTGCACCACCCAGCGGTGGAACGCGTTGCCCGCGACGATGAGCCCGAACTCGAACTCGCTCATTTCCGCGCTCTGCGCAGACACCAGGTGCGCTGACGAGACGATGGGGCCGGAATCGCCCTTGGCCCGGGCCGCAGGTTTCATGGAAAGCGCCTTTGCAGAAGTCGAAACTGGCACGGGATGTGCATGCACTCATTGTAGGCAAGTCACCAATGATTTGTTGGCAATTTGTCAACGTTCAGGCAAACACCTATGCCGTAACGATTTGCTTCCTATACAGTGGCATACCCCCGTTTTCTACCTTGCGGAGCTATCAATGAAGCGTCGAATCCTTCCCCTCACCGCGCTGGCCCTGGCCTGTTCCCTGTTCGTGCCTGCGGCTTTCGCACAGACCAAGTGGGACCTAGCTGCCGCCTACCCGGCCACCAACTTCCACACAGAGAACATGATGCAGTTGGCCAGCGATGTGGACAAGGCCACAGGCGGCAAGCTCAAGATCACCGTGCATGCCAACGCAGCGCTGTTCAAGGCCCCTGAAATCAAGCGCGCCGTGCAAGGCGGCCAGGCACAGATGGGCGAGATTCTGCTGGCCAACTTCCAGAACGAATGGCAACTCTTCGGTGTCGATGGTCTGCCCTTCCTGGCCGACAGCTACGACGAATCCAAGAAGCTCTACGCCGCGCAAAAACCCTTCCTTGAAAAGAAACTGGGCGAGCAGGGCATGACGCTGCTGTACGCCGTGGCATGGCCACCCCAGGGCATCTACACGAAAAAGCCCCTGGCCAGCGCTGCCGACCTGAAGGCCATCAAGTGGCGCGCCTACAGCCCGGCCACCGCGCGCATCGCCGAACTGGTGGGTGCACAGCCAGTCACCGTGCAGGCCGCAGAGTTCTCGCAGGCACTGGCAACCGGTGTGGTCGAATCGACCATGACCTCCGGTGCCACCGGCGTGGACAGCAAGCTCTACGAACACCTCAAGTACTACTACGACACCCAGGCCTGGTTGCCCAAGAACGCCGTGCTGGTGAACAAGAAGGCCTTCGACGCGCTGGACAAGCCTACCCAGGATGCCCTGCGCAAGGCTGGGGCCGATGCCGAGACGCGCGGCTGGGCCGCCAGCGCCAAGGTCAACACGGACACCCTGGCCAAACTCAAGGCCAGCGGCATGGAAGTGCTGCCCCCGGCTGCGCAGCTCAAGTCCGACATGTCCAAGGTGGGCGACACCATGCTCAAGGAGTGGCTGGAAAAGGCCGGGCCTGACGGCAAGGCCCTGATCGACGCGTACCGCAAGTAAGCACGACGCCAACATGCGCCGACTGCTTGATTTCGTGTACGACAGCGGCGCCGCCCTGGCGGCGCTTTTCATGGTTGGATTGCTTGGAATGGTGCTGCTGTCCATCGTCAGCCGCCAGCTGCATTTCCACGTTCCCGGGGCCGATGCCTATGCCGGCTACCTCATGGCCGCTTCGGGCTTTCTGGCACTGGCTCACACGCTCAAGCGGGGCGAGCACATCCGCGTGACCTTGCTGCTCAACGCGCTCAAGGGCAAGGCAAAGAAGGCCTTCGAGATCTGGGCGCTGGCCATCGCCTGCCTGCTGGCGCTGCTGTTTGCCGCGTACAGCTGCAAGCTGGCCTGGCAGTCCCACGAGTTCCACGACATATCCACCAGCAACGATGCCACTCCACTGTGGATCCCCCAGATTGCCATGGCCCTGGGCACCGTGATCCTGGCCATCGCCTTCATCGACGAGCTGGTGCTCGAGATCCTGGACAGGCGCAGCCAGGCATCGCCTGGCGAAGCCCTGCGAAATGAATGACACAAAGCCGCCTCCATCATGAGTGATATCGCCATTACCGGCCTGTTGGTTCTTTCGCTGTTCCTGATCCTGGGCAGCGGGGTCTGGATCGGACTCACGCTGTCCGGCGTGGCCTGGATCGGCATGCAACTGTTCGCCGCACGCCCTGCGGGCGACGCGATGGCCGTGACCATCTGGGGGTCGGCATCGAGCTGGACACTGACTGCCCTGCCCCTTTTCATCTGGATGGGCGAAATCCTGTTCCGTACCCGGCTGTCGCAAGACATGTTCAAGGGCCTTGCGCCCTGGGTCCAGTCGCTGCCGGGCCGTCTGCTGCACACCAACGTGGTGGGCTGCACCATCTTTGCGGCAGTATCCGGCTCCAGCGCCGCCACCTGCGCCACCATCGGCAAGATGACGCTGCCCGAGCTCACGCGACGGGGCTACCCGGAGAAGATGGTCGTAGGCACGCTGGCGGGCGCCAGTACCCTGGGGTTGCTGATCCCGCCATCGATCATCATGATCGTCTACGGCGTATCGGCCGAGGTCTCGATCTCGCAGCTGTTCATCGCGGGGGTATTCCCGGGCATTCTGCTGGCGGCCCTGTTCTCGGGCTACATCATGGTGTGGGCGCTGCGCAATCCCGACCAGGTGCCCGCTGCGGACAAAAAGATGACCTTCATGGAGAAGCTCTCGGAGTCGCGCAGCCTGATTCCGGTGGTGCTGCTGATCGCAGCGGTGCTGGGGTCCATCTACACCGGCTTTGCCACCGCCACCGAAGCCGCCGCCGTGGGCGTGGTCGGCTCGCTGGTGCTCTCTGCGGTACAGGGCTCCATGGGTTGGAGCACCTTCAGGGATTCGCTCATGGGGGCCACGCGGCTGTACTGCATGATCGCGCTGATCCTCGCGGGTGCTGCCTTCCTGACGCTGTCCATGGGCTACATCGGGCTGCCCCGGCACCTGGCCGAATGGATTGCATCCCTGGGCCTGAACAAGGCCCAACTGATCGCGGCGCTGGCCGTGTTCTTCATCATCCTGGGCTGCTTCCTGGACGGCATCTCGATGGTGGTGCTGACCATGGGCGTGCTCATGCCCACGGTACAGGCGGCCGGCATTGACCCCATCTGGTTCGGCATCTTCGTCGTGCTGGTGGTGGAGATGGCTCAGATCACGCCGCCGGTGGGCTTCAACCTGTTCGTGCTGCAGGGCATGACCAATCGCCAGTTACCCTGGATCGCCAAGACGGCCATGCCGATGTTCCTGCTCATGTGCGGAGCCGTGGCGCTGATCTACATCTTCCCGGGCATCGTCACCTGGTTGCCGCAGCAGATGGCAACGACGCGCTGAACGACGCGCAGCGGCACAGGCGTGCCGCTGCCGCTGGTACATTGGCGCCATGCTGCCCATTCTTGCCATCTGTATCGGTGCCAGCCTGGGCGCGCTGGCCCGCTGGCGCCTGGGCCTGTGGCTCACCACAGGCACCTCCCTTCTGCCCTGGGGCACGCTGGCGGCCAACCTGGTGGGCGGCTACCTCATCGGCGTGGCCGTGGCGGTGCTCCAGGCCCTGCCGCAGCTTGATCCGGCCTGGCGCCTGGCCCTGGTCACGGGCTTCCTGGGCGGGCTCACCACGTTCTCCAGCTTTTCGGCCGAGGTGGTGGCCATGCTGATGCAGCAGCGCTATCTGCTGGCACTGGGCACCACAGGCCTGCATGTCGCGGGCTCCCTGGCACTCACGGTGCTGGGCATCCAGAGCGCCACCTGGTTTCTGGCCCAGCGCGCCTGATCCGCCAGGTCTGCCTTGCAGGCGGGTCGGATTTCCTCACAAAAGAGCGACCCTGCACCGGAAACTGCCATGGAACCTCGGCACAATGGCCCCATGGACGCCAATACCCAACTCAACGAGAGCCGCCTGGCCGATGCCTGGGCCGAACTGCAGACCCATGCCTCCCAAGGCAATCCGCTGCATGCCGATGCCTACCGCCTGGCGTTTGCCGACCCCGAATTTTTGTTCCGCCGCGAGACGCGCGGCATCCGCTTCCAGCTGGAGATGCTCAAGCCCGACCTGGGCCAGGCCGCACAGGGCATCGAGAGCACCGTGGTGGTCTATGGCAGCGCCCGCTTCGTTGCCCCCGACGAGGCGGCCGAACAGCTGACCGCAGCCGAGGCCAGCGGCGACGAGGCCCTCATTGCCAAGGCCCGGCAGGCCGTGCGCAATGCGCGCTACTACGACCTGGCGCGCCAGTTCGCCCGCCTGGTGGCCGAACACAGCGAACGCAATGCGCCGGCCGACCGTATCTATGTCTGCACCGGCGGCGGCCCCGGCATCATGGAAGCCGCCAACCGCGGTGCCCACGACGTGGGTGCGCTCAACGTCGGACTGAACATCGCCCTGCCCCACGAGCAGAGCGGCAACCGCTTCATCTCGCCCTCGCTGTGCTACAAGTTCCACTACTTCGCACTGCGCAAGATGCATTTCATGATGCGTGCCAAGGCGCTGGTGGCCTTCCCTGGCGGCTTCGGCACGCTGGACGAGTTGTTCGAGGTGCTGACCCTGGTGCAGACCGGCAAGGCCAAGCCCGTGCCCATCGTGCTCTTCGGCACCGACTACTGGAAGCGCCTGGTCAACTTTGACGTGCTGGTGGAAGAAGGCACGATCTCGGAGCAGGACCTGAAGCTCTTCCACTACACCGATGATCCCCAGGAAGCCTGGGACCTGATCAAGGCGTTCTACAAGATCTGACCTCCCCCTCTCACCACCGAAACGGTATCCATCAGCGTATCGGTGTCGGGGCGGGTGGAGCCGGAGGCAGCAGGATCACGCCAGGCGGCAGCACGAAGATGGGGACGGTGGTCGTCGGCGGTGGCGTCACCGGCCTGGGGGGCGTGGTCGTCGGCGGCGTGGTGGTTCCAGGCGTCGTGCCCCCCCCCGTGGCGGGCGGCGGCGTGGGGACCTGCGTGGTAGGCGGCGGCGGTGGCGGCACCACCCCGGGAGGTGGTATCGGAACCGGCACAGGCGTGGGAGCAGGAACCGGCACGGGCACCGGTGCAGGGGGCGGCACTGGAACGGGGGCCGGTGGTGGTGCAGGAGTTGGTGGGGGTGGTGGCGGTAGTGGCACCACCGGATCGACCGGAGGTGGCACAACCGGAGGCGCTGGTGGTGGCGGAGGCACTGGCGGCGGCGGAATCACGAACACGCTGGTGCGGTGGCCATCGCCACCCAACTGATCGCCCGCCATCTGCGGCAGGGGCAGCGCGGGCAAGGGCAGCAGTGCGCGCGTGTTCGTGTACACCGGCAGCTTCTGGCTGGACAGCACCAGCACCGCCTCGCCGGCCTTCACGCCGACACAGCCAGCCTCGGTACAGACCTCGATTTCGTCCTGTTCGCCAGCCACCGTGAGCTGGCCCTGCGCATTGAAGCCCACCAGGAAGGCCGAGCCCCGGATGCCCACCACGGCCGTGGGCGTGATGACCTTGTAACTACCCGGGTTGCGCTTGCCGATCAGGCCCGTGATCGCTCGCATGCCGCCGCGCAGCAAGGTCACCGCAAAGCCGTCCTGCGCCACGTCGCCACTGTCGGAATACCGGGTCACGGTGAACTGCGAATCCGGGTACAGCGCCACCAGGCCGCCGTCGCTGAAGCGGATCTGGGCCCGCCCCGCACTGCCGGTGAGGAGCACATCGCCAGCGTCCACTTCGGCGCCCTTGGCCACGCCGCTGGTGGCATCGCCCCGGCGCAGGCTGACCTCGCCGGTGGCAAACTGCACCAGGCCGGCCGCAGCCAGGCCCGATGCCGGCCAGGCGGCCACCATGGCCATGAGCAGGGCGATACGGGACAGGCGAGGTTCGGTTTTCATGAAGCACCTCCTTTTTCTTTCTGCTTTACCCGACCCATGAAACTGGCGAGCCATAGGCCAGTGCCGCCGTGCAAGGGCCGCCCCGCCGCAGGGGCGGCGTCCCCCTGGGGGGAAGGCGCGAAGCGACTCAGGGGGGCCATCTAGAACTCGCGCCGAACGGTGACGGACCAGATGCGCCGCCGGTACTCCGACACGGGCAGCGTGGAATCGTTGTGCGTGCCGGTCCACTGCGGCGTGATGCGCCAGGCCGTGGTGGGAACCCATGACACCCCCAGCGAGGCATTCACCTGCCGGTCACGCCGCACCACAGCGAAGAACGGGTCGGCCGCGCCATAGCGGCGCCGCTCCCAGTCGAGGTTGGCGAACAGCGCCCAGTTGCGGGCCAGCGCCAGTTGCCCGCCCGCACGCACGCCCACCAGCCGGTGGCCCAGGTAGTCCACACCGGCCGCGTCGGGCTCCTCGCGCCCGCCGTGCACGCCCGCATAGGCCACGCTGCCTTCGCGGAACACGTGGGCATACGTGGTACCCAGCACCGTACGCTGCACGTCGCGCAGCGGCTGCGTGGGGTAGTGCAGGCGCGCCGACTGCACAAAACTGCCCCACTGCCGAAAGCCATCGAGCCGGTAGATCCACTCGCCCAGCACCCCGCCGATGCTGCGCAGCCGCGTGCCATCCAGCGCATAGTAGGCGCCCTGCCCCTGCACGATCAATTCGTGGCGTTCCGAGCGCCAGGACACACCTGCGCTGGCATCGAACTGGTCGGAATCGAATGCGCCAGCCCCGCCCTCGTTGCGGCGTGGCGTACCCGCCGCCGCGCCGACCAGGGACCAGCGCGCGTCCATCACGTAGCGCCCGCGCACCGCCACCAGCGCCGCCAGGAAATCGGTCGACCGCGCCAGGGCCGAAGGCGCCAGCGTCCATGCCGGCGTGCCCGGCACCGGAGACGGGAGCAGCATCGATGCCGGCCCGGCGTTCACGTTCGAATCGTGGCCCAGCGCCAGCTCGGCATAGCCCTTGAGGCTGGAGCCGCCATCGCTTGCGGCCCGGTCGTAAGAGACCAGGAACTGGTCGATGCTGAGTGCGGCATCCACCGGGATGCCCTGTGCCCGGGCCAGGTCGGACAGGGCCAGCACACCGCGCTGGTCCCCCACGGCATACAGGGCGCGGGCCAGTGCCACCTGCGCGGCCATGTTGTCCGGCTGTGCGGCCACCACGCGCTCCCAGGCCATCACGGCGCGGCTGTACTGGCCTGCGGCATGGGCGGCGCTGCCCATCGCGGCATCGAAGGCGGGGTCGCCCGCGCGGGCCGCCTCCTGCGCATCGAGCAGGTCAAAGGCCTCGCGCGTAGACCCACGTTGCACCAGGGCTGACGCCTGGTCGATCAGCGCGTCGGCCTGCGCCGCCACCACGGGCGCCAGCCACAGCAGGGATGAGAGGGCCAGCGGCCCCGCGCCACAGCGGGCGAGACGAAAAACACCCATGGGAAGTCTCCTCATGCGGGTTGGGCGTCTTGCCCCGAGAGAGCCGCAAGGCCACCAGGCCGGCACCCCAAAGTTGGGCCGGCCATGCAGCTTTTTGCAAACCATGTGAGCAGACGCTACCGAAATCTACTCCGATTTCAGCCGCAAATGCGTTTTTTTACAAAAGCGCCGCCATCAGTGCACCGCCTGCGGCTTGCCCATGTTCCAGGCCAGGCGCGCACCGGCCCCCACAGCGGCGCCCACCACCCAGAACACCCCGCCCACGCCGATCACGGCACCGGCGGTGCCAAACAGCATGGGCATGAGCACGCTCGATGCGTTGATGGCCATGAGGCGCAGGCCCAGCGCCTCGCCATGGCGGTGGGAGGGCGTGATCTGGTGCAGCAGGCTCATCACCATGGGCTGCACCGAACCCAGCGCAAAACCCAGCAGCACCGAGCACACGCCCATGGTGAGCGCGGTGGGCATCACCGGGTACACCGCAAACAGCGCCGCCGTGGCGACCATGGCCACGGCCACCACCACGCGCTCGCGCAGGTGCTCGGCCACCAGGGGCATCAGCACGCGGATGGCGGCGGCTGCAATCGCGAACGCCCCCAGGATGGAGCCGATGACCGATGCCGACAGGCCGCGCTCATGCCCGATCAGCGGCACCACGAAGGTGTGCACGTCCCAGCACGAGGAGAGGATCCAGTTGACGATGAGCAGGCGCCGGAACGGCACCTCGTTCATCAGGTCCCAGGCGCGCTGGGGCGGGCCACCGGCCGCGGCGATCACCGGCGGCAGCTCCACCGTGTCGCGCACCCAGAACCAGGTGGCCAGCGGCAGCAGCGCCATGAGGGCGAATGCGGCGCGGTAGCCCTGGGTGTCGCCAGCGATGACGCCTGCATGGTCGATCATGAGCCCGGCGCAGAACGGCCCGATGAAGTTGGACACTGCCGGCCCGATGGCCAGCCAGCTGAACACCTGCTTGAGCGCCGTGGCATCGTGCGCGGCGCGCCCCACATGGCGCTGCAGCGCAATGGTGGCCGCGCCCGTGGCGCCCCCGGTGGCCAGTGCCGCCAGGCACAGCACGGGGAACACCGGGAACACCAGCGCGGCTGCAGCGCCCGCAGTGGCCACGGCTACAGCATAGCCCACCGGGCGCTTGAGGCCATGGCGGTCGGCATAGCGGCCGGCCGGCAGCGCCAGGAACACCTGGGTGAGCGCGAACAAGGCCAGCAGCACCCCCACGGCGGCGGCGCTGTATCCTTCGCGCAGGGCCAGCAAGGGGGCGGCCAGGCGCATGCCCGCCATGCAGGCGTGCACGCAGATCTGGCCGGCGATCAAGCGGGCCAGCGCCGCGTTCACAGCAGGTCGTCCTGCGCGTCAGCCGCAGACATCGGGGGCCGCAGCTTGGGCACGGCGCCTGCCACGTCGGGTGCAGGCAGGTCCTGCACGTCGCGCAGGCGCTTCTGGATGGCGCGGGTGCGCACACCCACTTCTTCAAAGCGCTTGGCGGCCGAGTCGATGGACTTCTTGGTCGCCTCCACCACGTCGCCGAACTTGGCGAACTCGGTCTTGACCATGCCCAGCAGGCTCCAGACCTCGGACGAGCGCTTTTCGATGGCCAGCGTCTTGAAGCCCATCTGCAGGCTGTTGAGCATGGCCGCCAGGTTGGCCGGGCCGGTGATCATCACACGGCAGTCGTTCTGCAGCGCTTCCACCAGGCCGGGGCGGCGGATGACCTCGGCGAACAGGCCCTCGGTAGGCAGGTAGAGCACGGCGAAGTCGGTGGTGTGCGGGGGCGAGACGTACTTGGCGAAGATCTTCTTCGCCTCAAGCTTGATCGAGGCCTCGAAGGCGTTGCCGGTCGAGGCAATGAGCCCCTTGTCGGCCGCGTCCTGCGCATCCATCAGGCGCTGGTACTGCTCCACCGGGTACTTGGAGTCGATGGGCAGCCACACCGGGTGCTCGTCGCTCTTGCCCGGCAGGCGGATGGCGAACTCCACCAGGTCGTCGCTGCCCGGCACGGTCTTCACGTTGCGCGCGAACTGGTCGGGCGTGAGCACGTTCTCGATGATGGCGCCGAGCTGCATTTCGCCCCAGGTGCCGCGCGACTTCACGTTGGTCATCACGCGCTTGAGGTCGCCCACACTGCCGGCCAGGGTCTGCATCTCGCCCAGGCCCTTGTGCACCTGCTCCAGGCGGTCGCTCACCAGCTTGAAGGATTCGCCCAGGCGCTGCTCCAGCGTGGCGTGCAGTTTTTCGTCCACCGTGCGGCGCATCTCTTCGAGCTTGGTGGAGTTGTCGGCCTGGATGGCAGCCAGGCGCTCGTTGAGCGCATTGCGCAACTGCTCGGCATTGGTCTGGCTGCCCTGCAGCATGCCCGTGAGCTGCTGCGAGACGGCGTCCTGCAGCACCGAGAACTGGTGGCGGATCTGGTTGCCGTTGGCTTCAAGCTGGTCCTTGAGCGCGCCGGACATGGTGCCCAGTTGGCTCTGGATGTCGCCCTTGAGCGAGTCGAGCGTGGTGCGCGTGGCCAGGGTCAGCGCCTCGAAGCGCTCCTGGATGCGCTTTTCGAACAGCACCCCGCTCTCGGCCATGGCTTCGCGCGACTTGACGCTCTCGGCCGCCAGCCCGGCCGTGGTGGTGGTGAGCTCGGTGCGAAAACCGGTGAGCGTGTCCGACAGCTCCTTGCGCGCCACGGCCGAATCGGCCTGACCCTGCGCCAGGTTCGCCAGCAAGGCCTTGCTGCTTTCTTCCAGCCGGCCAGCCACGGACTGCTGCAGCCCGTCGAAGCGCTTGGCCAGTTGCCCCTCGAACACGCCGAACGCGGCCAGCAGCTCGGCGCGGCCATTGCGCGACTCGGTCACGGCCTGGGCCAGGCGCTCGTCCACAGCGTGGCGCACGGTCTCCAGCGTGGCCTGGGTGGTCTGGGTGAAGCCACGCATCTGCTGGGCCAGGGCTTCCATGGCCCCGTCGTTGCGGGCCACGGCCAGTTGCGTGGCCTGGGCCGTCTGCTCCAGCGCCTGCAGGCGGGCGGCCAGCTCGGGCGGCAGATCGATGCGCGGGCGGCGCAGCAGCACGAGCACCAGCAGCAACAGGACAAGGGCCAGCGCGGCCAGCAGGATGAGGGTGTCGGTAGTCAAAAAAGAAGCCTGGCTAGGAGATTGCGCACCGATGCGGTGCGCGGTGGCAGGCGGCTATTGTGTATGCAAAAACGGATCAGCGTGCGCGTAGCACAGGGGTGTTGACAGGGGTCAGCGGTGCCCCGGCTTCGAAGAAGGCGATCAGGTTGTCCGCCGCCAGATTGGCCATGGCACGGCGCGTGGGCACGGTGGCGCTGGCGATGTGCGGGGTGAGCACCACATTGGGCACGGTGAGCAGGTCCGGGTGCACGCCGGGCTCGCCCTCGAAGACGTCGAGCCCCGCTGCTGCGATGCGCTGCTCGCGCAGGGCCACGGCCAGGGCCGCGTCGTCGACGATGCCGCCGCGCGCAATGTTGATCAGCGTGGCCGTGGGCTTCATCAGCGCCAGCTCTGCCGCACCGATGGTGTGGTGCGATGCCGGCGTGTAGGGCACCACCAGCACCACGTGGTCGGCCGTGCGCAGCAACTCTTCCTTGTCCACGTAGCGGGCCCTGCATTCGGCCTCCAGCTCGTCCGACAGGCGCGATCGGTTGTGGTAGACCACGTTCATGCCAAAGCCGTGCGCGCCGCGGCGCGCGATGCCCTGGCCGATGCGGCCCATGCCGATGATGCCGAGCGTGCTGCCGTGGATGTCCGAGCCCGAGAACATGTCGTAGCTCCACTTGGTCCACTGCCCGGCGCGCAGGTAGTGCTCGCTCTCGGTCATGCGGCGTGCGGTGGCCATCAAGAGCGCAAAGCCGAAGTCCGCCGTGGTCTCTGTCAGCACATCGGGCGTGTTGGTGCCCTGCACGCCCGCAGCCGACATGGCCTCCACGTCGAAGTTGTTGTAGCCCACGGCCATGTTGGCCACGACGCGCAGGCGCGGCGCGGCGGCCAGCAGCCCCGCGTCGATGCGCTGGCTGCCGGTGGTGAAGGCGCCGTCCTTGTCGGCCAGGCGCTCGGCCAGCTCGGCCGGGGTCCAGATCACGTCCTCGGGGTTGTCCTGCACCTCGAAGTGCTGGCGCAGGCGCTCGACGATGTCAGGAAAGATCGCGCGGGCGACCAGGATGCGGGGCTTGCTCATGAAAGTTCGATCTCCAGATCAGCGGAACCAGATGAAGGTCATCAGAATGAACAGCGGCACCAGGATGCTGCCCGACCACAGCATGTAGCCGAAGAAGCTGGGCATCTTCACGCCCCGGTCTTCGGCAATCGCCTTGACCATCATGTTGGGCGCGTTGCCGATGTAGGTGTTGGCGCCCATGAACACCGCGCCCGCCGAGATGGCGGCCAGCGTGGGTGCCAGGGTGGTCATGAGCACGGCCGGGTCGCCCCCGGCGGTGTTGAAGAACACCAGG
The DNA here is from genome assembly GCF_964253575.1 of Acidovorax sp. LjRoot118. Classification (NCBI taxonomy): domain Bacteria; kingdom Pseudomonadati; phylum Pseudomonadota; class Betaproteobacteria; order Burkholderiales; family Comamonadaceae; genus Acidovorax; species Acidovorax sp. LjRoot118. The sequence continues at coordinate 1,342,212 of NZ_CAXURB020000001.1, read as the reverse complement.
TAGGTGGGCGCGTTGTCCAAAAAGGAGCTGAGCGCCCCCGCAGCCCAGAAGTACATGGCCGGGTCGGGCGAGCCGTCGGGCCGCGTGACGGCCGAGACGATGGCGCCGAACGGGCCGTTGACGCCCGCCTTGAGCATGGCGATCACCGGGATGATGGTCAGGAAGATGCCCGCAAACAGCTTGGCCACCTCCTGCATCGGGCCCCAGCCGAACTGGTTGTCCTCGTGCACCTTGGCGGGGGTCAGCCTGAACGACACCAGCGCCACGATGACCAGGCCGACATCACGCACCAGCCCTGGCAATCCGACCTCGGCGCCGGCAACCGTCCAGGCCACGGGCGACTTCCAGAAGCCGCTCGCCAGCACCAGGGCCACCACCACGCCGAGCAGCACGAAGTTGAGCTTGCCGTCGAAACCGATGGCCCGGCTGTCGGGCGTGGGGTCGGCCGGCAGCAACTCCTCGCGCCGGTGGTAGTACCAGGAATCGAGGGCGTAGAAGATGGCCAGCAGTGCGCCCACCAGGAACAGGGTCTCCGGGAAGATATGGCTGACCGTCCAGAAGAAATCCACGCCCTTGAGGAAGCCCAGGAACAGCGGCGGGTCCCCCAGCGGCGTAAGCGAGCCGCCCGCGTTGGAAACGATGAAGATGAAGAACACCACCACATGCGCCACATGCTTGCGGTTGTCGTTGGCGCGGATCAGCGGGCGGATCAGCAGCATCGACGCACCCGTGGTGCCCATGAAGCTGGCCAGCACCGCGCCGATGGCCAGGATGGCGGTGTTCAGCCCCGGGCTGCCGTGCAGGTTGCCGCGGATGTAGATGCCGCCGGACACCGTGTACAGCGCCGTCAGCAGGATCACGAACGGGATGTACTCGGCCACCAGCGCATGCACCAGGCTGATGCCTGCGGCCGGGGCACCGAACATCACGGCAAACGGCGCCAGAAAGGCCAGCCCCCACGCGGCCGCCACCTTGCCAAAGTGGTGGTGCCAGAAACTGGGCGCCAGCAAGGGCATGAGGGCGATGGACAGCAGCAGGCCGGCAAACGGAACACCCCACAGCACGGACAAGGCGCTGCCATCGATGTCGGCCGCCATGGCCATGCCCGGCAGCGCGGCAAGGCCCGCAAGGGCCAGCCAGCGTGAAATCTTCATACGCATAACTCCATCAACTCAAAAATCGGGGTGCGCCGCTGGCGCAGAGCGGTCAGGCGCTGGCGGGAATGTCGAACACCTGGCGCAGATAGGCCAGGTACTTCTCGTCATCGCACATGCCCTTGCCGGGCGTGTCGGAGAGCTTGGCCACGGGCTGGCCGTTGCACTGCGTCATCTTGATCACCACCTGCAGCGGCTCGTGCTCGGGCGGGCTGCCCAGGTCGTTGGTCAGGTTGGTGCCGATGCCGAAGGCCAGCTGGCAGCGGCCACGGAACTGCTGGTACAGCTCGATGGTGCGCGGCACGGTGAGCGCATCGCTGAAGATCAGCGTCTTGGTCAGCGGATCCACGCGGTTCTTGCGGTAGTGGTCCAGCAGGCGCTCGCCCCAGGCAAACGGGTCGCCGCTGTCGTGGCGCGCGCCATCGAACAGCTTGCAGAAATACAGGTCGAAGTCGCGCAGGAAGGCGCTCATGCCATACACGTCGGACAGGGCGATGCCCAGGTCGCCCCGGTACTCCTTGGCCCACACCTCGAAGCCGAAGACCTGGCTGTCGCGCAGGCGCGGGCCCAGCGCCTGGCAGGCCTGCAGGTACTCATGCGCCATGGTGCCCAGCGGCGTCACGCCCAATTTCATCGCATACAGCACATTGCTGGTGCCGGCGAACTGGCCGGGCCCCACGGGCGCACCGGGCCGGCGGTCGCCCGTGCCCAGACGCGCACACAGCACGCGCAGCACTTCCTCGTGCCAGGCGCGGCTGAAACGCCGGCGCGTGCCGTAATCGGCGATCTTGAGCTCCGACAGGCCATCGGCCTGCAGCTGGGCGATCTTGGTGTCCAGGCGGCGGCGGCCTTCGGGGAAATTGGGCACCTTCTGCGTGTTGCGAAAGTAGACCTCGTTGACGATGGCCAGCACCGGGATCTCGAACAGGATGGTGTGCAGCCAGGGCCCGCGGATGGTGATCTCGATCTCGCCGTTGTGCTGCGGCGTGATGGTGATGTACTTCTCGTTCAGGCGGAACAGCCCGAGAAAGTCCACGAAGTCGCTCTTGATGAAGCGCATGGAGCGCAGGTAGGCCAGCTCGGCGTCCTGGAAATGCAGGCTGCACAGCGAGCGGATCTCGTCGCGGATCTCGTTGGCATACGGCGCCAACTGCACGCCGGGGTTGCGGCACTTGAAGCGGTACTCGACCTGCGCCCCGGGGAATTGGTGCAGCACCACCTGCATCATCGTGAACTTGTACAGGTCGGTGTCGAGCAGGCTGGTGATGATCATTGTCGAAGCGGGCCGTGGCAGATGGCCCAAGGAGCGCCGCCAGTCAGGGGCAGCAAAGCCACAAAGTGTAGGCCATCGGGCGCCTTGCTGCAGGGCATGGCCGCCCGGGGTTTGCGCCTATGGACGGACGGCCTGGATCATCCAGCCACCTGCAGTGCCTGCAACACCTGGCGCAGCGCTTCGGGCACCGGCACCGGGCGGCGCGTTGTGCGGTCCACGTATACGTGGATGAAGTGCCCTGCCGCAGCGCAGAGCGGCTCGCCTTCGGCGAACAGCCCCACCTCGTAGCGCACGCTGGAGCCCCCCAGCCGTGCCACGCGGATGCCCGCCTCCACCGTCTGCGGGAAGGCCAGCGGCGCGAAGTAGTTGCACTGCGTCTCGATCACCAAGCCAATGGTGGTGCCGGCGTGGATGTCGAGCACGCCCTGCTCGATCAGGTGCGCGTTCACCGCCGTGTCGAACCAGCTGTAGTACACGACGTTGTTCACATGGCCGTAGACATCGTTGTCGGCCCAGCGGGTGCTGATGGAGCGGAAGGCGCGGTAGGCGCTGCGCGGCTGCGGTGCGGGCCGCGGGGGGGCGGCGCAAGAAGCGGTATCGGTCATGGTCAAACAGAGGGTTGCAAGAAATTCTGCCAGCGTTGCTGGTACTGGTGGGCCACGCGCCAGGTGGTGAGCTGGGCCTGCACGGTGTCGGCAATGTCCGTGCCGTAGCCCCCCGCCATGGCAAAGGCCACGGGCACGCGGCGCTGCCAGGCCCAGTCGAACACGCGCCGGTCACGCGCCTCCAGCCCGTCGTGGCTGATGTGCAGGCGCCCCAGGCGGTCGCCCACATGCGGGTCGGCCCCGGCCAGGTAGAGCACCAGGCCGGGCGCAAAGCGCTGGTCCAGCGTGTCGAGCGCCTGCTCCAGCGCAGCCAGGTAGTCGTCGTCGCCACAGCCGTCGGGCAGCTCCACGTCCAGGTCGCCCGCTTCCTTGCGGAACGGGAAGTTGCGCGCGCCGTGCAGCGAGAGGGTGAACACCGAGTCGTCGCCCTGGAAGATGCGCGCCGTGCCATTGCCCTGGTGCACATCGAGGTCGATCACGGCCACGCGCAGCGGCAGCGGGTTGGCGCCCATGGCCGAGGCGGCGCGCGCATGCTCGTCCTGCATCAGCCGCGCAGCCACGGCCATGTCGTTGAAGACGCAAAAGCCGCTGCCCTTGTCGGCATAGGCGTGGTGCGTGCCGCCGGCCAGGTTGCCCGCGATGCCCCCGCCCACGCCACCAGCCATGGCCACGCGGCAGGCGGCGATGGTGGCGCCCACCGAGCGGCGCGCGCGCTCGGCCATGGCCGCGCTCCAGGGAAAGCCGATCTCCCGCTGGGCGGGCGCCGGCAAGGTGCCGTTGGCAATGGCGTCGATATAGCCCGGCGCGTGGGCCAGGGCCAGCTCGCTGTCGGTCGCAGGCGGCGCCACCTGCAGCGCCACGCCGGGCAGGTGCGCAGCCACGGCGTCGCGCAACAGGCGGTACTTGGCCATGGGAAAACGGTGCCCCTCGGGCAGCGGCAGCACAAATTGGTCTGCGTAATAGGCATGCATGACGCCATTGTGGCAACGGCGGCGGTGTTGGGGTGTCACCTCTAAATTGCTGCATCGCAACAAAAAGCACTTGCAATCATCCACCAAGTCCCTAAAATTCAACCCATGCTGCACTGCAACATGACTCACCAGGTCAACGACAGCGCAGATTGTCTGTAAACCACCTCGGCCCCCCGGGCCTTATTTTTAGGAGATATGACATGTCGCTGACCGCTGAACAAATTCTGGCATCCCACAAGGCCAACATCGAAACCCTGTTTGGTCTGACCACCAAGGCTTTCGAAGGCGTCGAAAAGCTGGTTGAACTGAACGTGACCGCTTCGCGCGCTGCCCTGTCGGAAGCCTCCACCCACACCCAGGCTTTCCTGGGCGTGAAGGACGCACAAGAACTGCTGGCCCTGCAAGCCGGCCTGTTCCAGCCCCTGGCTGAAAAGACCGCTGCCTACAGCCGTCACCTGTACGATATCTCTTCGGGCACCGCAGCCGAATTCGGCAAGGCTATCGAATCGCAAGCTGCTGACGCTCAAAAGAGCTTCACCAACCTGGTCGACAGCGCTGCCAAGAACGCCCCTGCCGGTTCCGAAACCGCCGTGGCCGTGATGAAGAGCGCCGTCTCTGCTGCCAACAACGCGTTTGAATCGGTGCAAAAGGCCGTCAAGCAAGCGTCGGACGTGGCCGAAGCCAACTTCAACGCCGTGGCCAGCACCGCTGCCAACGCCGCGAAGACCGCTGCTCCCCGCAAGCGCTAAGCCATCCATCGCGTCTGGAGTGCAGACTCTAGGCGCAACGCAGGGATTACCCTGATAATTCAACCCATGGCCCGGAACACAGTTCGGGGCCCCCAGTTGTCTCCTTGGATCCTCTCGAAACCCCCGTTTCCTGGATCCAATTCAAAGCCCGGTTACCCCCGGGCTTTTTTTTGCCTGGGTTGCTCCTCATTTGATAGCATTCAGGCGGCCTGCGATTTCGCTTGCCATGGATGGATCCACGCCCGTGGGGCACGGTATCAAATCCATCCCTCCCCCTTGGTTTTATTAAGAATAATTCGCGTTTGTTTTATCATCGCACCGTCGTTACACCTCGAAAGATGCATTCCATGTCGAAGACCGTGAAAGCCCTGCTGACCGCCTGCGCACTGGCCGCAGCCGCTGGCGCCGTATCTGCCCAGGAGCAGGTGGTGAACCTGTACTCGGCGCGCCACTACTCCACGGACGAAGCGCTGTACACCGGCTTCACCAAGGCCACGGGCATCAAGATCAACCGCGTGGACGCGGACGACGCCGGCATCCTGGCGCGCCTGAAGGCCGAGGGCACCGCCTCCCCCGCCGACGTGATCCTGCTGGTGGATGCTGCGCGCCTGTACAAGGGCGAGGTCGATGGCCTGTTCCAGCCCATCCAGTCCAAGGTGCTGAGCGACGCCATTCCCGCCAATCTGCGCAGCATGCCTGCGGCCGATGGCGGCATTGCCTGGTTCGGCCTGTCCACCCGCGCCCGCGTGATCGTCTACAACAAGGTCAAGGTGCAAAAGGAAGACGTGGACACCTACGAGGAACTGGGCGACCCCAAGAACAAGGGCAAGCTGTGCATCCGCTCGGGCTCGCACCCTTACAACCTGAGCCTGTTCGGCGCCGTGACCGAGCACATGGGCGAGCAAAAGGCCGAGGCCTGGCTCAAGGGCATGGTGGGCAACCTGGCCCGCGCCCCCAAGGGTGGCGACACCGACCAGATCAAGGCCGTGGCATCGGGCGAATGCGATATCGCCGTCACCAACAGCTACTACCTGGCGCGCATGATGCGCTCGGGCAAGCCCGAAGACGTCGCCGTGGTCAACAAGGTGGGCGTGGTGTTCCCCAACCAGCAATCGTGGGGCACGCACCTGAACATCGCCGGCGGCGCCGTGGCCAAGAACGCCAAGAACCGCGACAACGCCATCAAGTTCCTCGAGTACCTGGCCAGCGCCGAAGCGCAGAACTACTTTGCCAATGGCAACAACGAGTGGCCTGCCGCCAAGGGCCTTCACATCGACAACCCGGCGCTCAAGGCCATGACCGGCAATGCCCCGTTCAAGAGCGAGACCATCCCGATCAGCGCCGTGGGCGCCAACGTGACCAAGGTGCAGCAGATGCTGGACCGCGTAGGCTTCCAGTAAGAGCGGCTAAAAAACTCTTCTGGCGTCGTTGCCGCGTCTTGTCGTACTACTCGTACTGCCTGCGACGCAGCGCCTAGCCAGAACCGCTTCGCTGAGTTTTGTTATCCGCTCCGAGCCGATCATGCCGGCTCACAGCACTCTCAGAAAAGCCCGGTAGCACCCGGGCTTTTTTTGCGTTCATAATTGACGTTTACGTTAACGTCAATCTCAGGAGACAGTACATCATGGACATCAAGGGCAAGGTATTCATCGTGACCGGCGGCGCATCGGGCCTGGGCGAAGGCACGGCGCGCATGCTGGCCGCCCAGGGCGGCACCGTGGTCATTGCCGACATGCAGGCCGACAAGGGCGAGGCCGTGGCCAAGGACATCGGCGGCGCCTTCGTGAAGTGCGACGTGAGCAACGAGGCCGACGGCCAGGCCGTGGTGGCCAAGGCCGTGTCGCTGGGCAAGCTGGCCGGCCTGGTGAACTGCGCCGGCATCGCCCCCGCGGAAAAGACCGTGGGCAAGAACGGCGCGCACGCGCTGGCCGTGTTCAGCAAGACCATCACGGTGAATCTGATCGGCAGCTTCAACATGATCCGCCTGGCCGCCGAAGCCATGAGCAAGAACGAGCCCGAAGCCACCGGCGAGCGCGGCGTGCTGATCTCCACCGCCAGCGTGGCAGCCTACGACGGCCAGATCGGCCAGGCCGCCTACGCTGCATCCAAGGGCGGCGTGGTCGGCATGACCCTGCCCATCGCCCGCGACCTGGCGCGCAACGGCATCCGCAACATGACCATCGCCCCCGGCATCTTCGGCACGCCCATGCTGTTCGGCATGCCCCAGGAAGTGCAAGACGCGCTGGCCGCCGGGGTGCCCTTCCCCAGCCGCTTGGGCACGCCGCAGGACTATGCCAAGCTGGTCAAGCACATCCTGGAAAACGACATGCTCAATGGCGAAGTGATCCGCCTGGACGGCGCGATCCGCCTGGCGCCGAAGTAAGCTCTTTGAAGGAACCGACAACGCCCTGGCCTGCGCCAGGGCGTTGTCGTTTACGGAGCCTGCCCAGGCGCCAGCGTCACGCACCGGCCGCAGCCACGCTTGCGGGCAGTGCGCCGTCACCCACACCCAGGGGCCGCTGCATCAGCACCGTATCGAGCCACTGCCCGTGCTTGAAGCCCACCGACCGCAGGGCCCCGATGCGCGTGAAGCCCATGCGCGCATGCAGCGCGATGGAACCCGCATTGCCATCGCCCTGCCCTATGGTGGCCATCATTTGGCGCCAGGGCCCTGCCTCGCAGCGCGCGATGATCGCGGCCAGCAGCGCCGCACCAAGGCCCTGCCCCGCCATGCCCTGCGCCACATAGACCGAGTCCTCCACCGTGTGGCGGTAGGCCGAGCGCGGGCGGTACAGCGTGGCATAGGCATAGCCGGCCACCGCGCCATCTACCTCGGCCACCAGGTAGGGCAGGCCCGCCGCGCGCACAGCGGCAAGGCGGCTGCGCAGCTCGTCCACACCGGGCGGCACCTCCTCGAACGAGGCCAGGCCATGGAGCACATGGTGGGCATAGATCGCCTGGATGGCGGGCAGATCGGCATTAACGGCATCGCGCACATGCGGCGCCGTGACAGAGGAGGAAAGGGGCGAATTAAGCGCAGAAGAAGAATGCATGGCGCCAGTGTGGCGCGCCACAGCCCATAAAAGAAGCTTTTACAGCTTATGCAAAGTATGAGAAATTCTTTGGCATGGAACGCATCAACCTCGACCAGCTGCACGGCTTTGCCACCGCCATCGAACTGGGCAGCTTTTCGGCCGCCGCCCAGCGGCTGGACCTGACCCAACCCGCCGTGAGCCTGCAAGTGCGCCAGCTAGAAAAACGCCTGGGCACCCCGCTGGTGGAGCGCGTGGGCCGCGTGCTGCGCCCCACGGCCGCCGGCGCGGAGCTGCTGGTACACGTGGCCCGCATCGATGCCGCCGTGGCCGACGCTCTGGCCGCCGTGGCCCACCACGCCAGCGGCACCACAGGCCGCGTGCGCCTGGGCACGGGCGCCACGGCCTGCATCTTCTTGCTGCCGCCGGTGCTGGGCGCGCTGCGCCAGCGCTTTGCGGGCCTGGAGATCACCGTGCGCACCGGCAACACCGCCGACATCGTGCAGGCCGTGGAAGACAACACGCTGGACATGGGCCTGGTCACCCAGCCCGCCAGCGGCCGCATGCTCGATGTGACGCCCGTGCTGCAGGACGCATTCGTTGCCATCGCGCCCAAAGGCACCGCCCTGCCCAAGAAGGTGACCGCCGCCGACCTGGCCCGCCACCCCGTGCTGCTGTTCGAGCCCGGCGGCCAGACCCGCCGCATCGCCGACGCCTGGTTCGCCCAGGCAGGCGTGGCCCTGCAGCCCGCCATGTCGCTGGGCAGCGTGGAAGCGATCAAAGAGCTGGTGGCCGCCGGCCTGGGCTGCGCCGTGCTGCCCGGCATGGCCGTGCAGGGCGCGCATGGCAGTGCCGTGGAAGTGCGCCCGCTGTCACCGCCCCTGGCCCGCACCCTGGCCGTGGTGGTGCGCAAGGACAAGCGGTTGCACCGGGGGTTGCGCGAGACGGTGGCGGCGTTGAAGGCCCTCCAACCCGCACGCGGCAAGGTCCGCCAGGGCGACGCCGGATAGGTCTTCGTCAAGGAAAGCCGCGCAGGCTCCTGTCCTTCTTGGCCTGCTCCAGCCGGCGCTGGCGCCCCTCTTTGTCCACGGCGTCCATCTCCTCGTCCAGCAGCACCTGCCAGTCGTAGCCGACCCGCGTCTCCTTCGCCATCGTCAAGCCGATCTGCACCGTGTACAAGCCATTGGGGTTCTGCCGGTCCGGTGAGTAGATCTGGATGGTCAGCTGGTACTGGCCGCAGCGCATGTCCAGCACCACCCCGCCAAAGCCATCCCGCTCACGCACGCACTGCTCGCGGTAGAGCGTGGGCAACAGGTCTCTGTACTTTTCGGCCAGGGTGAAGGCGGCGGTGCGCTCCGGCAGGCTCTTGCTCGCGTAGATGTTGCCGATGGTGTAGGACTTGGGGGTGGTGAGCAGCTCGAGCTTCTCGAACTCGGGCGGGATCTCGGGCTTGTCGACAATGATGACGGCCCGCCCCTGGCTCCAGTAGCCCATGGTGGTCGGCGTCGTTGCGAGGCGGGTGCCCAGGCGGTGGCCGAACAGGTCGCCATCGGTCACAGCGGCAGATGCGGCTGTGCAGACGCTGCCCCCCAAGGCGATGCAGCAGCCCGCCTGCCATGCGGCCCGCCTCCAAGCTGCAAGTCCTTGATGGATCATGGATGTTCTCCTGTGCATCACCGACCGGACCAAATCGTAGCGGTTGCAGCGCCCAGCGGCCACCCACGGCCCCCCCCAAGCTCACAATTCGGCCTTCAACCGGGCAACCACCGCCTTGATCGCGTTCTCGTTGCGTTTGTAGTAGGACCACTTGCCGCTGCGCTTGACGGTGACCAGACCGATGCGCGCAAGGTCTGCCAGGTACTTGGATGTGGTGGAAAAAGCCAGGCCCTGGCCCGCCTGGATGGACGACACGCACACCCCATCCCGCACAGGATCACCCTCGTCCTGGGGCGGAAAGCTGGTGCGCGGCGACTTGAGCTTGCGCAGGATCTCCATGCGCTGCTCGTTGGCCAGGACATCCAGAATCTGTATGAGGGGTAGCTGTTCTTCGTTCATCACTCGGCTGCGGGTTCATGGCTGCTTCGCATGCCATGTGCTGCCATGCCGAAGATGGAAACGACTCTAGCAGCTTGGTGAGGCCAGTGCAGTGCCGAGGGTTCTGAATCCGCCCGCCCTACCAGAGAAGGCACCCACCACGCCCCCGCGCACACGTAGGCCCTCAATGCAACGTGGGCAATTTCGACGCAACGTCATTTCGCAAAACATCGATATGACAATAGGGCCTGTGCGCTGCCGATGAAGCCGTTCAGGCGCTCACCAGCGTGCAGCAGATGGCCGTCACACGCCACCTGCCCCAGCCCAACCCCTTACCGAAGGACAGTGAAATGAAAGCAATCGTTCTGACAAAATTTGGCGGCCCCGACAGCTTCGAGCTGCAGGATGTGCCGGTTCCCGAAGTGGGCATCGGCGAGCTGCTGGTGCGCGTGATGGCCACCGCCATCAACCCGCTCGACTACCAGATTCGCCGAGGCGACTATCCCGACCATGTGCCCCTGCCCGCCATCATCGGCCACGACGTATCGGGAGTGGTCGAAAAGGTGGGCCCCGGGGTGACGGGCTTTGCAGTGGGTGACGAGGTGTTCTACACACCCAAGATCTTTGGCCCCAAAGGGGGCTCGTATGCCCAGTACAACGTGGTTCCCGAAACGCTGGTGACCCACAAGCCGGCGAACCTGTCGCACGAGGAAGCTGCCTCGACCACCCTCGTCGGCGGCACCGCCTGGGAGGCACTGGTCACACGCGCCAAGCTGCACCCAGCCGAGTCTGTGCTGATCCACGGTGGAGCGGGCGGCGTCGGCTCCATCGCTATCCAGCTGGCCAAGGCGATGGGGGCCACCGTGTACACGACCAGCAGGAGCCATGACCTGGAGTTCGTTCGCCAACTGGGCGCAGACCACGCCATCGACTTCACCAGCAAGAACTACACCGAAGAGATCGCCGCCCTGACTGGACGCCAGGGGGTGAACGTGGTGCTCGACACCATCGGCGGGCTGACCCTGAGCCAGTCGCCCCACGTGCTCGCCGACGGCGGCCGGGTCGTGACCCTGGTGGACCTGGCCACGCCCCAGAACCTTGTCGCCGCATGGGGCGTGAACGCCGAGTACCACTTTGTCTTCACCCGCCAGAACCGGGGCAAGCTGCAGGCACTGAAGACGCTGCTGGAAAGCGGGCGCATCCGCCCGGTCATTGGCGCCAGGTTCTCGCTGGCGCAAATCCCGCAAGCCCACACCGCCCTGGAGCGAGGCGAGGTCGATGGCCAACCCATCCGCGGAAAAGTAGTGATTTCGGTTGCCTGATCCAGGCAGGTATGCCCTGGCAGGCCCACCCTGCCAGGGCTCAACCCAATCGACCAACCCATCTATCTGCATACAAGGAAACCGCTTCATGTCGACCACCGCACAAGTTCTTGACAGCCACGAAGCCGCTCTGGGCGAGCAGAACGCCGCCAAGGTATCAACCCACTACGCACCGGACGCCGTGGTCATCGCCAACGGCAACACCTACCATGGCCCCGAAGCAATTGCATCGATGTATGCCAAGTTGATCCATGCACTGCCCGACGCAGCCTGGCGCACCAACGTGGCTGTGGTCCACGAAGACCTGGCCTATGTGGAATGGGCGTGCGAGTCTGCCGTGTCGAAGGTGGAGTTCGGAACGGACACGTTCATCGTGGCCGATGGCTTGATCACGCGGCAGACGGCGAGCTTTTCGGTCATCGACAACAACTGACCGGATTGCGGTCTGTCTGTCGCAAAGCCCGGCAGCACCTGCTCGAAAACTCTTTGGTTCGCCCGACGACCTGACGATCAGACACGACGCATCGGGACGACGGAGCGGCAGATCACGCCAAAAGGCCAGACAACACGCGGGCCGGTACTTGGCTGTCCCATTGCGGAGTCGGGGACACCTCATCTATTCCAATGTCAAACACACCGTCATCGAACCTCACTCCGCAGGCCTCCATGGCTGCTTTATGTGCCGCGTGAAAGGCATCGAAGCGTTTGCCGTCCACATCCGCAAAGTTGTGGTCATCGGGGCAGCCCAGGTCGTCCCAGCACTCCATTTCAAAGCGCGTGTCCATGGCCTGCTCAAGGGTCACGCCCATTCTCTCCAGCGTGGCCATGGCGGCTGCCTTCGCTCGCTCCAGGGTCTCAGGCGAACAGTTGAGGTGTGGTGCGTAGATCGAGATCGTGTATGTCATGGTAGGGCTCTCCTTTGAGGTGTTCGACCGGTGGTGGTGTGAGCAGTCGCTGTGCTTGCTGGACCGTTCCGAACAGCCATGCGCCAACGTCCCGGGCCTCGATGGAAATGACACTGCGCTTGTCCTGGTGCGCCCGTGGTCGTCGGGTCGTCGGGTCCAACTTTGGCTTGTGCATGCGCGACATCACCGGGTGGTCATCCGCGTTCACCGTGAGCATGGAATAGCTCTCGAAGGGCTGCCCCGTTGCTCGATCAATCCACGTGTTCCATAGGCCCGCCAGCGCCCACGGTCGACCATCAACCCGATGGAATCGCCACCACACATTCGCGCCGGTCTCCCAGCATGGCTCATCGAAGCTCACCGCAGGGATCAGGCACCTCTGACCGCGCAGCCACGGATGGCGATAGCTCGGCTTGGACACCAACTCCTCCGACCTGGCGTTGCTGGTTGGAAAGTCCACCCGGTGGGTCGCGGAGAAGGCGGGGATGAGCCCCCATTGGCCAATGACCAGCTCAACGGGCCTGGCGCTACCCCCAGGTGATCGCCTCACGAACGGGCCCACGTATTGGGGGTGTAAAACCTCCTCCCACCAGCGATACGGGTTGCGGTTGCCTATGTGCCAATCACGCTCAATATCGCGTTCGTGGGGTGGGATGTACCGGGTGCACATGGCGTAACACTGTACATATTTACAGTGTTTTCAGCTACAGTCATCCCCATGCGGGTCAAGGTCATGTTGGTACGGGAAGAAGGTCAGTTGCATGTGCCTGTGAGGCGCAGGGGATACGGCGACCTATGGCTCAAGCACGAGAAGTCGGTGGGCGAGGACAAGACCTATGAGGTGCTGGAGGCCCTGGGGTCAGGGTTCCCCAGGCTGTACGAGCCCCGAGTGACCTACATCACGGCCAACATGATCCGCTTCATCGGCTACGAGCGCGTAGACAAGGTTTGGTACATGCAGGAGTGGCACTGTGAAATCGACCGATCCAAATAGGCTGCTGTGGGTCGGCGGTGCTGACGAGAACATCCCACGGGGCCACCCTACCCTGCTCCGTGTGCCCGCCAAAAATGGCGTGGTGGTGGATGACCGCGTGCTGCAGTTGCCATTCGATCACTACGAGGTGCTGCGCCACGGGGAGTGGTGCACTGTGATGGTCATCGCAACCGGGGAGGTGGTGTATCAGGGTGAGGGGCGCGCCGAGGTGGTGGTGTCTCGGGCGCCGTTCTAATGCTACTTGTCGTTTTTACCCACCACCTTACCGCCGATCCATGGTGGCTTACGCAAATGAACCTTAAAATTATTGAAATGATACTGCCTGGATATTCTTGATGTGTATATAGAAGTTATCTTCAAAGCAGCTATATAGTAGCGCCACAAGTCCGCAATCAAAGGCGATTCAATCTCTTGATGGCGCCACTTCATCATGCGACTCTCAGATGGAAAGACCCTGAGGGCGGCTCTAACATCGGACCAGTCGTTCTGGGCAGGCGTAATTTTCAGCAATACACGAAGATCGTGCGTCAAAGGATAATCAACCCCTTCCTGGGATAGATACACCTTCATAGCTTTCTCACATGCCTGGACAAGCTCCCAAACCACCAATGAAGTGGACTCATGATTGAGTGAGCACATATCAGAGGCCGCCTTGCTCAAATGGCGTAAAATTGACCCGGCCATTGCCCTTTGGGCTCCCTCTGGAAATTCAGCGGTTATCAAATCATTAGAAATAGAGCGCACCATAGAGGCCACATCCGATACGTCTTTGCGCAGTTTATCTAATTGATGAGTCTTGAGCACTTCAGTTGAAGGCCCATTTATTATCCACAGCAACACATTCTCCCCGGGCAGAATATCTTTGGCAAAGGTTAGCCATAGAGTATCATCACCCTGGGGTTCAACAAGCGTGAGTGGTATTTGAAGCAGATACATCGCTTCGAAATGCTTTACAGCACCAAAAACTTCGCGCTTGGGGTGGACTTGCGCCTCTCCATATCTAGCAATAAACCACTTTTGAACAGTGATAAAGATAGCTGCAAACCAGGGCTGCACCATATAATTTTCTTTGGTGCCTTCGCTTACCTCAATAACTAGGTCTTCCGCGATGTGCTGGGCCACCTTCATAGGTCTTTCGCTGACGGCCAGCCCGGCTCTTGCTGAAATTTCATCCAGCTCTGGAAGAATTTTGCGAAGAAACTTATCTAAGGATTCTTGTGGCATCATGTCCTCGTGCGTGGTGTGCAAAACAAGCTATCTCACTGCAGCAATCACCTTAAAGTGATCAACCTATTTTCAACTCTAGGATCGCAGATGTCCAACTACAAAGCACTCATCGCCCGCAAAGCCGAACTTGACCGACTCATTGAGGAGACCCGCAAGGCCGAAGTCTCCGGAGCTGTCGCCGAAGCACGCGCACTCATAGCTGAGTTCGGACTGACTTCCGAGGATGTGTTCGGCGGCGCCAAATCCAGGAAGGCGTCTGCTGCCAAGGGCACGAAGGTTGAGGCGAAATACCGCGATCCCGCCACGGGTGCAACTTGGACGGGTCGGGGCCGTGCACCTGTGTGGATTGCTGACAAAGACCGCTCTGCATTTGCCATCTGACTTGGGAATGCAGCACTCCTCCAACGGGTCACATCGGCGAGACGCTTAATCAGCCCAACGAAGTCAGCGCGGCCGCGAGAAATGCTTGGAGAAGAAATGCCAGGAATGCCCCGCCCTGACATCTAACCCACACCATCTGTTTGATCACCGATCGAGCCGCATTCCGGTGGCTGATGCCATGTTCGGTCAGATTGCGTACGACGCTCCTTCTCATGCTGGTAGGCACCACTTCAAGAACTTCATGCACCACCCTTCGTAGGTCCGGCGTTAAATCAAGCTGCAGGCCAAGTTGGGAGGCTTTCCCCCTGAGATCTGCGTGTGTGCTCTCAAAATGCTGACTGCGCTTAACGGCCTCTTCCATAGCCGCCGTTTCGGTAATCACCCCAGCACGAGCCACAAGCGCATGCATCTTCGCCCACAGTCCGCAGAAGCTGGAGAGAACCAACAGAAGGCCACAGCCTAGGAATCCGCGCGTGCTGAGCAAGGGGATCAGCTTGTCGCTATTGGCTATGAGAAAGGTCGCGGTTGCGGTGGTGCCGACAAGAAGCCACGTGGAGAACGTCTCCATCGGCTCGCAAGCCTTCACAAACCCCTGTAGATCGACGAAATTATTTCGTTTTCTGCAGCTCTTCGAATTGCCGCACTTTGCTGCAAAAGCTCATCAGCCGCATCGCCACTCATCATGCCCACTCCTGAAGCTGTGTGAGCGAACTATAGGCCGATGGGCCTAACGAGAGTTCACCTAATTGCGGCTTGGAGGTGTCACAGGACATAGCCACCATCGATGCACCCGACATCAATCCGGGCGCCATCTATCGTCTTGATGTGCACCGCCCAGTCAACATCGCATCAAGGCCCGCAATGAGCCCCACATGGCGACCATCAATGCTTACGATCATCAAGCCATAGCCGACAGTTCGCAGACCCGAGCAGTCCGCTGAGCCTCGCCCCGCAACAACTTCGCAGAAGAACCCGCCGAACCACACCGACCCGCGATGCCAGCAGCCATCAACAGCTGATGTGCGCCTCATCGCAGCGTCCTATGACCAGCATGATCCGCCGCCCCAAAGCAAAAAGGCCACCCCGCGAAGGGTAGCCTTTTACTGCCATTGAATGGCTCCTCGACCTGGGCTCGAACCAGGGACCTACGGATTAACAGTCCAGGTCACTCGCCGGGGTGCTCCTTCGTAAGTTGAAGATTCGTAAACGGTTTTCGTAAGCCCTCGCGGCCGCCATTCCTGAGCCGATCCTATGCCGACCCTGGCCGCTATGCGTGGCGCTCTCCGGTCAGAAAACCCGATCTGGATCAATGAGTTAGGCGCATCCCGGCCGAGCGTTTCCCGATTATGGCGTTGTGAAACTGCCCTTTTACTCCTCACCGTGTTGCGAACTCCAGTGTGCTTTCAAATACGCTGTACGTTGCTGTAGGGACTGAATGACGTTCCGTACGCTTATTTGGTAGCGATATGCGGTCCCTTCATCTGGATCTAGATCGCTGTTTTTCGCTGCTTCATTCCTCAATCGATGAAGTTCATCTATGAAAACTCTCGTATCTGGCGGCACAAACTCCTTAAGTGCTTCAAGGCAATTTCGAAGATTCGCTGGCTTCTTTGTTTCAATACCAAGTTCATCTAACATTTTAGCTATTGCGTCTTCCAAATCCGACCATGCATCCAGGATCATAGCCAGGGGGCGCTCATCGGCTGGCGGGACAAACTTCTTACCCAAATAAGATTCAAGGCTATTTGCATGAGCATCACCTGGTAAAATAGCATTTACTTTAGCGGCAATTTTCTTCGTGTCCTCAGCGAAAACTGCCTCAATGCCAGCGCCTTTCAGGGATTTAACCTTTTCAAGCAAAACCACGACTTGCTTTCGAAACATGAATGCAATGGCGAAGGCAGCTACAGGCCACGCAAGAGATTTAACCATGCTTGCATAAAATTCAAGATCATTCACAATTACACCTTACGTAATGCTGATGCGTTTTAAACCAATCACTATTCGTCGATTTTGAACCCCAATTGCTGAGCAAATCGATAGTACATCCCAATCGTAACCATATCTACAGCCAAATACGACTTCGCTGGCTCACCATCAACAGTTTTGCTTAAAGATTCTTCTGTCGTAATTTTCGGCAAAGGAGTTTTAGATGAATCAACGATATACTTCACATATTTCTTCATCTCCTCTGTCAAATCTTTTCCCCCGCCTTCATGAGCGAGGAGATTACGCATTTTATTGAGTTTATCCACACCTACCCAAATCCAATCCTCAACGTTTCCACTTGGCGTGATAGCTCGTGCTACAGCCAATCGCTGACTGAATGTCAAGCGCGACCCATCTAAAGCTTGAGCATTAGCCAAATTCTTCTTCAAATATGCGCGCACCAGCTCCTCAAAAATTAGATGTGCCTTCAATATTGAATACGTGGGATCTCCAATTTTCGGAGTTATCAAATCCAGATATCCATTCATGTGCGCACGATTAGGCGATACCATTTGACACTCCGCTCCTTTTGTATTTCGTCAGCTCCGCTTGGAAGCCCAGGAAGTCTGCATGAATTGCCGAAATAATGCCATACTTATGTCGTTGACGTTTGAGACATCCACAAGAATATCCCAGAGGCCACTTCTCACATCACGCCGCGATCCTCAACTTCACCGGCGCCCTCAGCATCACCGACGCACTGTTCGCGGCCTCCTGCAGAGTCTTCTTGCTTAGGTGGGTGTACCGCTAGGTCACAGACGGATCGGAGTGCCCCAATAGGTCCTGCACCACAAGCAGGAATCGACCGCTGTTCTGCTAGTTTCTGTCGGTCTTTTGGAGTGCGTGTTCAACTGCCGTGACATCCTTTTGCGTTTCGGCGCGTAGCGCAATACTTGAAGAAACTTGCGTAATTAAATTTCTGTATTGCTGCCGTTTTTCAGCCTGAGTGAAATTTCCGCGCTCAATCAGATCCAATGCCTGATCAACAATATCATTCCCAATTGGCTTCTGCTTGAACAGTGCAATTATTGTTGGCGCATGCATCACCAGAATTCCTATTGCCAACCACCCCCATAGCGGAGCGTCCGAAATATTAATTGCCTCCATGTTTCTCAAGCTTGGTTGGAAAACCCTTGCCAAAAATGAAAGCACCCCCCCAAATACCACACCGAGCCCCGTCCGCGCAGGATACTTTGCAAAAACAACATCGAGCGCACGTTCAATCACTCGCGTCAACCAATCAGCTTTATCAGTCATGACCGAGCTCCCTCGACGTTACCTTCTATAGTTAACTGAGACTGACTTGAATAATCTGATAGCAGCGTCTTCCTGGGTCCGCCGCCATCGTCGGTAAAATCCATATTATCTGCATTCACCAGCATGAACTTTATTATCTCCCGGGCTTCAGACCGCTGCGTCCCAAAATATCCCATTCGAACACGAAACTCAATCACCGCCTCCCGCACCATTATCAATACTAAAAAGACTATGCATACTAAGGCTATGGGCAAAATTTGCAAGTCCGGATACAAAATATGGCATACAGCACTTAATCCCGCAGTAACGGACAGCGCAAGTTTCGGAAATGAGTTGAGCTTACGAAGGTAAGCCAGATAGGTTAAAGATATGGCAGCATTATTCTTCTTCAGCACACCGGACGGCAATCTGCGCTTAAGAAGCTCTATCCTCAAAATCATTACATACTTAGAGCGATCTAAGAGCGCGCCGATTGCGCCGATGACTGCCCCTAGAATAACCCCAAGAGCTATTCTGGAGTCCTGGCTTACCTGCGTTATCAACGTAGCAAATGATAAAAATACAGACAAAGTCGCTACAACAGCCACCAGTCGTGGCTTGCTCAAAGCCACTTTTATGTATTCATATAGCTTTGCGGTAAACTTGTCGTTTTCGCCCCCCTCTTCAGACATAAGCTCTCCTTATAAAATACGAAGATAAGTTTGCATGTACTTTTAGCATAGGTGTAGATTTGTTACAACGGGAATTTGGCAGTCAGAGGAAATCGGAATCCCCCAGGCTGCCTCTTCCACTACGCCGCGATGTTCAACTTCACCGATGCCCTCAGCATCACCGCACTGTTGGCGGCCTCCTGCAGCGCCCGAGAGTCCAGATGAGCGTATCGCTGGGTCACCGAGGATTGGAGTGCCCGAGGATCTGCTGCACCTCGTACAAGGACCTACCGCTGTTCACCAAGAACGACGCGAACTGATGGCGCAGGTCATGGATGCGCAGGTACTGCACTCACTGGGCGGCCGAGACCTCTTTTGGAGGCTGGCGGTACACCACGGTGATATGCGGGACGATGCGCACGCCGGGTTGCTTCGCTAGAAAGCCATGTAGAAAACTGGTGAGACTCTTTTCGCTGAGTGCCATAACCGATGGCTCAGATGCCAGCGCTTGGCCCTGCTTCTCGGCTCTTTTGGACGCGTCCTGCATCATGCGGATGATCACCCCTTTGTCGTCCGTGAGGAGCCCGCCATTGAGAACTCGGTGACGAAGGTTTGTGATGCCGGGTGCCACCAAAAGCGTCGGCCGATTCACGTGAATTTCGAGGCCCTTGTCTGTCGCTCGAAGCTCGTACTTATCAGGCCGCAGGTCGAAGCCGAACGAGTATTCCGCTGTGTATGTCACAGCCACAGTGCTAGCCGACTTGAGGCCGAGGATGGATGCCTCCACGATCTGGGTGCTGCCTTCTTCACGTGTGATCGATGCGGCTATCAGCTTGGCCTGTTCCGTCAGCGCTTGCTTGCCCACCGTGAGAAAGGTGGTGTACTTCGTGAACCCCAAGAGCTCATTGGTCTTGGTAGTAATCTCACCCTGCAACTGACCAATCTTGGACCGTGCTTCGTCTACTTGCGACTTGGCATACCAGTTGGCGCCAACGAGAGCGACGGTCGCGCCTGCAGCAAAAATCAGAGCAGTGCGCGTGAGTGATCGAATGAACGGCATGTTGTTTGAATGGTCAGCTTGATAGGTGTCCCCGCTCATGTCGAGCAGTGGCAGTGCCGAGCCAAGTCCCTCCCTGGTTGCGATCAAGTCTAGCCTGCAATGCTCAGTTTGGGCATTGATTTATGTCCCACCTCTCGTCCATGGGTTGCTTTGAATTTGGGCCTCCAGCACGTCCACAAAGAACGCACCAGAGGCCCCCAATCGCTAAGCCGCGAGCTTCAACTTCACCGGCGCCTTCATCCTCAGCGACGCACTGTTCGCGGCCTCCTGCAGCGCCCTAGAGTCAAGGTGTGCATACCGCTGGGTCACCGAGGGATCGGAGTGCCCGAGGATCTGCTGCACCTCGTACAGGGACCGCCCGCTGTTCACCAGGAACGACGCGAACTGATGGCGCAGGTCATGGATGCGCAGGTCCGGCAATCCGGCTTTGTTCCTGAGCCTGGTCCACACCTTCATGATCGTTGTGTAGGGCTTCCCACTCTGCTGGTTGATGAACAGGTTGGCGAACTTCCCTTCGGTACACAGCTGATCCAGCACCTCCAGCGCGGAGTCATTCAGGGGCACAGACCGCATCCGCTTGGACTTGGAATGCTCCGCTGAAATCCGCCACACCCGCTGTCCCCGATCGATCTGCCCCCACTTGGCCTGCAGGGCTTCGTTGAGGCGCGCCCCGGTGCTCAGCAGGAACAACGCGATGTGGCACACCATCCTGTTGTCATCGGTCCGCAGAACACCCAACAGGCGCTGCAGCTCGTCCTCGTTCAGGTGGCGCTCGATCTTGTTGTTCTCATTGAACAGTGGCACACCAGCCTGCATCTGGCGCGATGTCTCCATGAAATGAATTGCCAGTGTGCTTCGGCCTTTGTCCACTGCGTGATCTGATTTAAAGTCGCAAGCCATGAAAACGAGACATACCCTGCTGGCCTGCATTGCGGTGCTGCTTTCCGCTGGTAGCGCCACTGCTGCCGATCCCTTCACCGTGTTTGGCCTGCCGCTGGGCAGCAAGGTGGCGCAGTTACCTATCTGCCCGTTCAATACCGACTTGGCCAAGACGAATTGCTGGGTGGGCAAGCCTTTCGTGACCAGGGAGGGGGGACGGATGGGCATGGTGCACCTGGCCAAGAAGGACAAGCTACCGAGCTGGGCCGAGCATTCCAGTTTCAACTTCACCGTGACGAAGGGCTTGGTGCTGGAAGACATCACGGTGGAGACCCGCGACGCCTCCCGGTTGAACGAGATCGTCCAGTCCATTGGCGCCCGGTTCGGCGCTCCTCAAAAGACCTCCATGAAACCGGGACAAGGCGTAGCCACTTGGTCCGCGCCAGAGGTTCGGATCAGGATGCAGTGCGATACCAAGTGCTGGGTTAGCTTTCTTACCCCGGATGCCCAAGCCAAGAGCGACAAGGAGATCGAGGCCAGCAAGGCAGCGAATGCAGCACGGCCTGTGTCGCCTTAGAGGCGACCAGCAACGACAGCAGCCCGGGCGCCCAGAGCGGCAACATGCCGGCATGCGCAAGGACGGATCAGAGCCAATCCCATCCGTCAAATTCAGCACCGACATCGATGCCTGCAGCCGTCCACCCAAGATGGCAGCATCGAGGTGCGCGATGATGTGCGACCCCAAAGCAAAAAGGCCACCCCGCAAAGGGTAGCCTTTTACTGCCAATGAATGGCTCCTCGACCTGGGCTCGAACCAGGGACCTACGGATTAACAGTCCGGCGCTCTACCAACTGAGCTATCGAGGAATGATTGGTACTGACACTTGCACTATCTACTGACCAGCCAGCCTGCTCATCGGCTGACTAAGTGAAAGGCCCCGCGTACACATGCAGGGCCTGGCACTGAATTTTTGGCTCCTCGACCTGGGCTCGAACCAGGGACCTACGGATTAACAGTCCGGCGCTCTACCAACTGAGCTATCGAGGAACATCAAGACTTAGATTATATACACAAAACTTGGGCGTTTTCCACTCGGCGCGATGATCTTGGCCATCGGGCTGTGTTCCGCGCGGAACATGCACGGGTGGCAAGGGGCTCGCGGGCCCTGTCGCTGCGGGGTTGGCGGCCTTGCGGCATGATGTGGCCGGCCTCGATGACAGCAAGCATTCATCCACTCATTGCTTCCAGCCCCATGACCATACACACCATCCTGAAGATGGGCGACCCGCGCCTGCTGCGCGTGGCCCAGCCCGTGACCGCGTTCGATACGGACGAGCTGCACCTCTTGGTGCGCGACATGCTGGAGACCATGCAGTCCGTGAACGGCGCGGGACTGGCGGCGCCGCAGATCGGGGTGGATCTGCAGTTGGTGATCTTCGGCTCGAACGACCGCAACCCGCGCTACCCGAGCCGCCCCATCGTGCCGCCCACGGTGCTGATCAACCCGGTGATCACGCCGCTGGGCGATGAGGAAGAAGAGGACTGGGAGGGCTGCCTGTCGGTGCCGGGCCTGCGGGGCAAGGTGCCGCGCTGGTCGCGCATTCGCTATACGGGGTTCGATCTGTATGGCGACCCGATTGATCGCACGGTGGATGGCTTCCATGCCCGGGTGGTGCAGCACGAGTGCGACCACCTGATCGGCAAGCTGTACCCGATGCGGGTGCGGGACTTTACGCAGTTTGGGTACACGGAAATACTCTTCCCCGAAATCAGCGCCCAAGAAGACGACTGATACGGCTTTTCATTCGACCGGCTAACGTCGTTGGGGAGCCTTGCCGTGCTACAGCACTGTCTGCGGCTCCCCGCCTAGTTATCCGGCCGACTGCAAAACCGTATGGGTCGTCGGACAGAGGCCAGTCAAACGGCCTTCTTTACTGCTCCGTCGGGATCCGTGCGTGCATCGAGCTTAAGCTGCAAAAAGGCCAGGTCCAGCCACTTGCCGAACTTGGTGCCCACTTCGGGCAACAGGCCCACCTGGGTGAAGCCCAGGCGCTCGTGCAACTGGATTGATGCGGTGTTGCCGGCCTCGATGCCGGCGACCATGACGTGCTTGCCGATGGCGCGGGCGCGTTCGATGAGGGCCTGCATCAGCCGCTTGCCCAGGCCCGCGCCGCGGGCGTTCTGGTGCACGTACACCGAATGTTCGACGGTGTGGCGGTAGCCGTCGAAGGCGCGCCAGTCGCCGAACGAGGCGTAGCCGGCCACGGCGCCCTGATCATCGATGGCGACGAGCACGGGGTAGCCCAGGCGCTGGCGGTCGGCCAGCCAGGCGGTGCGGTTGGCGGCGTCCACCAGGGTTTCGTTCCAGATGGCGGTGGTGTTGGCCACGGCGTCGTTGTAGATGGCGAGGATGCCTTCGATGTCGCCCGCATGGGCATCGCGTATCTGTAGGGTGGTCATGGCTGTCAGGGATTGCAAGGTTCTCCATCCACTATGATGGACGAATAACGTATTTTGGTGGATTATTGTCCACCATGATGAAACACATGTCCACCAAAGTAGATAGCGTAGTCGATAGCCTGAGCCAGCGCATTGGCGCGCGCGTGCGCATTGAGCGCGAGGGCCGGGGCTGGTCGCTGACCGACTTGGCGGCGCACTCGGGTGTGTCTCGGGCCATGGTGCACAAGCTGGAGCGGGGCGAATCGAGCCCCACGGCGACCTTGCTGGCGCGGTTGTCGGGAGCGTTCGGGCTGAGCATGTCGCAGCTGATCGCCCGCGCCGAGGCCAAGGAGGGCCGGCTGCTGCGCCGGGCCGACCAGCCGGTGTGGACTGACCCGCAGACCCGCTATGTGCGCACGCATGTGTCGCCCCCTTCCGACCTGCCGCTGGACCTGGTGCAGGTGGTGCTGCCTGCGGGCGCGCGGGTGCCCATGCCTGCAGCGGCCTATACGGCGAAGCGGCAGCTGATCTGGGTGCTGGCCGGTTCGCTGGTTTTCATGGAGGGCGACACCCGGCATGCGATGGACGCGGGCGACTGCCTGGAACTGGGGCCGCCTGCGGACTGCGTGTTCAGCAACGAGACCGCCGCGGACTGTACCTATGCGGTGGTGCTGCTGCGCAGCAACTGAACCACCTACGGCCAAAGCGTTGGCAGGACGGCGAGCACCGGCGCAGCCGACAGGGTCCTACAAGCCGCCATGCGTGGCGCGCCTAGCATCAAGGCTTAAATCCCCAGGAGCACGCCATGCCCAGCAACACCCCCAAGCCCGGCTACAACCAGTATGGTTTGAAAGATGAAAGCGGCACGCCCGGCCCGGCGTACGCCAACCGGCCCGGCGGAGAGCAGCCTGGGGTGGGGCCGGTGGATGCGGTAGACCCATCGGGCCATCGACTGGGCGCCATTGAAGAGCATCCGAACCCCAAACCGGCATCGCGGCAGGGCACCGGCGTGACAGGCGAGACCGACGACAAGACGCGCTAAGAAACGGCTGACAAAACTCTTCTGGCGTCGTTGCTGCGTCTTGCCGGACGACTCCCAATGCTTGCCTGCGCCAGTTGCAGCTGAGAAGGGATGCGATGACACCTATAGAGGACTTTGTCGAGGCCTCGGCATCAAAGTCCAGGCTCAGGCTTTCACGTCGATGTGGTACAGGCCCCAGGGGCACAGTGCAAAGCGCTCCTTCACGGGCTTGTCCTTGAAGGGGGCCACATTGTCGGCGTCGTACACGGCCCACTGCGGCCCCAGGCCGCCGAGCGCCATGGGCTGGCCGTCGATGCGGGTGGCGACGATCATGCGGTACTGCGCTGCGTCGGCCAGGCTGATGGCAACGTTGTAGCCATCCACCGCGCGCAGGCCCAGTTGCACGTTGCTGCCGCGTGGCACGCCAGCGGCCTCGAGCACCGTGACCAGCAACGGGCCTTCGAGAGTGTGGGGCTTGCCGTCGTATTCGAGCGTGGGTTTGATGGTCACCGCGGGCAGGCGCTGCAACGCGGCCGCGTCGAACGCGAAGGCCTTGCTGAACTGTATGCTGTGCTTGCCCATCATCTGGTCGATGACGGGGTCGAGCGCGCCGCGGTTGGTCTTGCCGACGGCGCCGCTCACCGTCAGCAGAACGGGTTGCGCATTGCCGGCTTTGTTGCCGGGGGCTGCGATGGCATTGGCAGCCGGCAGCATCACCCCTGCCAGGCCGACGCTGGCGACAAAATCACGCTTGTTGATCATGATGGTTTTCTCCGAATGGTTGGTTGTTGGTATGGATCGCTGGTGCGGGGCCGTAGCGTGCGTTTGGCATGCGCTGGTGTCAAGCGGCAATTGGCCTGGCGGGGTCGTATGATTTCTGCCAGCCGCACGATTCGCGCGCAAACTCTCACCGAGCAGGAACCCCGCCATGCCGACCACCCTTGTCCAGCCCTTGTTGCGCCTTGCCCTGGCGACACTGTTCGCAGCCCTGGCGCCGTTGGCCAGCGCTGCCAGTTTCGATTGCGCCAAGGCCCGCTCGGCCATGGAAAAGCTGATCTGCTCGGATGCCCCGCTCTCTGCGCTGGACGAGCAACTCAACACCGCGTTCAAGGAGGCCATCACGCGCTCCAAAGCACGGCCGCAGCTGGTGCAGTGGCAGCGCGAATGGCTCCAATCCTATGAGGTCACGCAGTGCAAAAACGCCCGCTGCCTGGGCCAGGAGTTCGCAGGCCGCATTGCCCTGCTACAGAGCGTTGCGCCCGCCACCGCAGCAAGCGCCAAGTGGAATGGCGCATACACCCGCTACCTCCAGGGCAAGCCCGACAAGGACAGCGCCAGCCTGGCCATCGTCGGCCTGCAGGACGGCAAGGCCTACCTGGCGGGCGATGCCGTCTGGTATGGCCCCAACGCCGCCAACGGGCAGGTGAACGTGGGCGAGATACGGGGCGTGGGCACCCTGCGCAACGGGCTGCTGGCGTACGACGGTGATGGCTGCACGGCGACGCTGGCGCTGCAGCGCGGTGGACTGGCCGTAAAGGAAGATGACGGCTGCGGCGGCATGCACGTGACCTTTGTGGGCGAGTACCGGCGCAAGTAGCGCCCGCGCCGGCCAGGCGGTCTAAGGACCCTCCGCATAAACCTCGCGGATCGGTGGTAGTGCGGATCGGGATGGGCCGCAAGGCGTCTTCTTGCAGTCAATAGCAGGGCTATTGGCAAGAGAAGCAACGCAGCGGACCGCCCGAGTCCGCGCTGCCAACGGCCGCAGGGATTTGTGCAGAGGGTCCCTATAGGCTTATTTCCACGTGGTCGATCTTCCACCCGTCCTCGTTAACCAGGCGCACCTTTTGGCTCTCTGGCGATGTGGAAGTGCTGCCGCACACGTCCGTCTGCCGGTAGGTGAGCTCGGCCACTTTGCCAGACACGCTCTGCCCAGCCAGCTCGATCTTCTTGCACCGCGCGAGTGTCTGGGACATGTCCAGATAGACGCGTGCTACATCGTCGCGCGTCTTTCCCATCATCTTCATCATCGCGGGAATCTTCTGCTCTACATCGGCGCGCTTCCTGGCGGAATAGAAATGGGCTTCTTCCTCCAGGGTGGCAATGCCGCTGGCCGACTTCTGGTAGTAGCGCTCATAGAAAACGTCGGGTGCCTCCTGCTTCTGGCAGCCTGCAAGCACGATGAGCAGCAATGCCAATCCATATCCACGGCGCATGGGATCCCCTCTCCTGTCTTGTGATCGCGGCATTGTGCAGGCCGCTGGCACCGGATGGCACATGCCACGGCGATGCAGCAGGAAATTTGTCGCCTGCAGCCGACATAGCGCACACGGCCCGCGCCACGATGGAACCGGATGTTGCCGCACAATCCAACAAACCACCCTTCGCAACCCCTGCCCCAATGCCCGCCCAACTCCCCTGGCTGGAACCCCATGACCCCTTCCCTCACCCGGCCAGTGCCTGGGGCCCCCGCGATCCGGCGCCGGGCCTGCTGGCCGCCGGTGGAGCGCTGGACGTGGAGCACCTGCGGGCGGCCTATGGGCAGGGCACCTTCCCCTGGTTCAGCGAGGGCCAGCCCATTCTGTGGTGGGCGCCCGACCCGCGCATGGTGCTGCCGGTGGCCGAGTTCCGGCTGCACCGCTCGCTGCGCAAGACATTGCAGAAGTTTGCTGCCGCCAGCAGCCACTGCGAGGTGCGCGTGGACACGGCCTTTGGCCAGGTGATACGCGCCTGCTCGTCCACCCCGCGCGAGGGGCAGGCGGGCACCTGGATCGTGCCGGACATGGTGCGCGCCTACGAGGCGCTGCACGCAGCGGGCTCGGCCCACAGCGTGGAGACCTGGGTCGATGGCAAGTTGGTGGGCGGGCTGTACTGCGTGGCGCTGGGGCGCGCGGTGTTTGGCGAGTCGATGTTTGCGCATGCGACCGATGCCTCGAAGATCTCGCTGGCGGCGCTGGTGGCACTTTGCCGTGTGCAGGGCGTGGCGCTGATCGACTGCCAGCAGAACACGCGCCACCTGGCGTCGCTGGGGGCGCGCGAGATCCCGCGCAACCAGTTCCTGCGCAAGATCGCCGTGGCGCAAGACCTGCCGGGCGGCGCGTGGACTTTCGAGCCCGTATACTGGAATCAACTGCTGGCCCACCCCACGCCCATGGCATGACGCAACTCAACGACCTGCCGCTGCAGACCCTGCAGTTCTATGCGACAGCGCCCTACCCGTGCAGCTACCTGCCGGACAGGCAGGCGCGGTCGCAGGTCGCCACGCCCAGCCACCTGATCCAGAGCGATGTGTACTCGGGCCTGGTGGCCACTGGCTTTCGGCGCAGCGGCATGTTCACCTACCGCCCCTATTGCGATGGCTGCCAGGCCTGCACTCCGCTGCGCGTGCGCGCCAGCGAGTTTCGCCCCGACCGCAGCCAGCGCCGCTCGGCGGTGCAGCACGGTGCGCTGCAGGCGCGCGTACTGCGCCTGTGCTTCGTGCCCGAGCACTACCAGCTGTACCTGCGCTACCAGAACGGCCGGCACGCGGGTGGCGGCATGGACCAGGACAGCATCGACCAGTACACCCAGTTTTTGCTGCAAAGCCGGGTCAACTCGCGGCTGGTGGAGTTCCGCGAGGTGGATGCCGCCACCGGCGAGCCCGGCGCGCTGAAGATGGTGTCCATCCTAGACGTGCTCAACGACGGCCTGTCGGCCGTATACACCTTCTACGAGCCCGAGGCGCGCGCCAGCTACGGCACCTACAACGTGGTCTGGCAGATCGAGCAGGCGCGTGCCATGGGCCTGCCCTATGTGTACCTGGGCTACTGGATCGCCGCGAGCCCGAAGATGAACTACAAGGCGCGCTTTCTGCCGCACGAGATCCGCCAGGACAATGTGTGGCAGCGCGTGGACCGCAGCAGTCACGCAGGTGGCACCCCGGGCGGGGCCGCCCAGGGCACCTGATGGTGCCATTGCATTTCACAAGGTAAGATGCAGCGATCAGAGGATGTTGTGGATATCCCTTACTCCACACCGTTCCCGCATTCCTGCAGCCCATGAAAAAAATCGACCCTGGTATCCCGATCAAACCCAGCGTCCAGGTACTGGAGCGCATGTTCACGCTGATCGACGTGCTCGCATCGCGTGAGGACGCCATCTCGCTCAAGGAAATCAGCGAGAAGACGGGTCTGCATCCCTCCACCACGCACCGCATCCTGAACGACCTGACCATCGGCCGCTTTGTGGACCGGCCCGAGTCGGGCAGCTACCGGCTGGGCATGCGCCTGCTGGAGCTCGGTAACCTGGTGAAGGCGCGCCTGAGCGTGCGCGATGCGGCGCTGGCCCCCATGCGCAACCTGCACAAGCTGATCCAGCAGCCGGTGAACCTGAGCATGCGCCAGGGCGACGAGATCGTGTATGTGGAGCGCGCCTACAGCGAGCGCTCGGGCATGCAGGTGGTGCGCGCCATCGGCGGCCGTGCGCCGCTGCACCTGACCTCCACCGGCAAGCTCTTCCTGGCGCTGGACGACCCGCAGCGCGTGCGCGCCTATGCCACCCGCACCGGGCTGGCCGGCCACACCCGCAACAGCATCACCCAGTTGCCCGTGCTGGAGCGCGAGCTGGCCAAGGCGCGCCAGTACGGCATTGCCCGCGACAACGAGGAGCTGGAACTGGGCGTGCGCTGCATGGCCGCCGGCGTGTACGACGACCAGGCCAAGCTGGTGGCCGGCCTGTCCATCTCGGCCCCGGCCGACCGGCTGGACGAGGGCTGGATGGCCAAGCTGCAGGCCACGGCGCAGGAGATCTCGCTGGCGCTGGGTTACGTGCAGGCCAAGGCGCCTACGCCCGCCCTGTCCTCATCGCTGCACGGCAGCGACATGGCGCACACGCCCGCCGACTGAAAGGTGCGGCCGGCAAGGCCGACCATCAGGTACAAAAAACAAAACCCCGGGGCTCGCGCCACCGGGGTTTTGTTTTTGTCTACTACCTACACGCCCACAGGGTTGGCAAAAGCCTTCCTGCGGATTTGCATTCGACCGGATAACCAGGCGGGGAGCCGCAGACAGTGCTGTAGCACGGCAAGGCTCCCCAACGACGTTAGCCGGTTGAAGGCAAAGCCGTATCAGCCGTTGGTGTTGCCGTGGACGACAGTCTTCACGGGGCTGATGGCGGCGGGCATGGATTCGACCCAGTGGCGCACGCGCTCGGCGTCACCCAGGCGGCTGAACTTGCCGGCCGAGTCCAGGAACACCATGATGACCTTGCGGCCAGCGAACTGGGCCTGCATCACCAGGCAGCGCCCGGCTTCGGAGATGTAGCCTGTCTTTTGCAGGCCGATGTCCCAGGTGGGGTTCTTCACCAGGCCGTTGGTGTTGTTGAATTGCAGGGTGCGCGCGCCCAGGGCCAGCTCGTAGCCGGGCGAGGTGGACAGCTCGCGCATCACCGGGTCGCCGTGGGCCACGTTGACCAGCGTGGCCAGGTCGCGGGCGCTGCTCTGGTTGCGGCTGGACAGGCCCGTGGGCTCGACGTACTTGGTGTCGGTCATGCCCAGCAGGCGCGCCTTCGCGTTCATCTGCGCCACGAACACGTCCAGCCCACCGGGGAAGGTGCGGCCCAGGGCGTGGGCGGCGCGGTTCTCGCTGGACATCAGGGCCAGGTGCAGCATTTCGCCACGGGTCATGGTGGAACCGACGGTCAGGCGCGAGCGGCTGCCTTTTTCGGTGTCCACGTCGTCCTGGGTGATGGTCAACTGCTCATCCATGGGCAGCTTGGCCTGGGAGATGATCAGGCCGGTCATGAGCTTGGTGAGCGATGCGATCGGCAGAACGGCGTGGTCGTTCTTGCTGAGCAGCACTTCATGGGTGTCCTGGTCGATCACCAGGGCCACGCTGGACTTGAGGTCCAGGGGGTCATTGACTTCGTGCAGGCCGGCCAGTTGGCCAAACGATGGCTTGGCGGGGATGAAGGCCACGCGGGTGGCGGCCCTGGAGGTCTTGGCCGAGACGCGCACCGGCTTGGCGGCAACGGCGGCCTTGCGCGGGCCGGCGGACTTCTTGGCGGTGGCGGATGCCACCTGCTTCTTGGCGGGCGCCTTCTTGCGCTCGTTGGCATGTGCCATGGGCGACGCAAGCGCCGCACTCACAACAACAAAGCCCAGAAGCTGGAAAAAACGGTTCATTGCGGTGCTGCGGCCATGGTGCATCAAAGTGCTCCAAAGGGTAAGAAGTGTGGGCCAGTGTACAGAATCAAAAAAAGTCGCGCAAGATCAAGACCTTGCGCGACTTTCCAAGAAAGTGAATGAATTATAAATTCAACACTTATCCCTGTGCAGCCACCCGGTCAGCTTTACTTTGTAATTTGTTCAACGCGCTGAGGTAGGCCTTGGCTGACGCGACCACGATATCGGGGTCAGCGCCCACTCCGTTGACCACGCGGCCGCTGTTCTGCAGGCGCACGGTGACCTCGCCCTGGCTCTCGGTGGAGCCGCTGATGGCGTTGACGGAATACAACACCATCTCGGCACCGCTCTTGACGTGGGACTCGATGGCCTTCAAGGATGCATCCACCGGGCCATTGCCTTCGGACTCGCCGCGCACTTCGTGGCCGTCCACCGTGAAGACAATGCGCGCACGGGGGTGCTCGCCGGTTTCGCTCTGCTGGAACAGCGAGACAAAGCCGTACTGCTCCTTCTCGGCGGTCACGCTCTCGTCGCTGACCAGGGCCAGGATGTCCTCGTCGAAGATCTCGCTCTTGCGGTCGGCCAGCTCCTTGAAGCGGGTGAAGGCGCTGTTGACCTCGGTCTCGCTCTCCAGGCTCACGCCCAGCTCCTGCAGGCGCTGCTTGAAGGCGTTGCGGCCGCTGAGCTTGCCCAGCACGATCTTGTTGGCGCTCCAGCCCACGTCTTCGGCGCGCATGATCTCGTAGGTATCGCGCGCCTTGAGCACGCCGTCCTGGTGGATGCCACTGGCGTGGGCGAAGGCGTTGGCGCCGACCACAGCCTTGTTGGGCTGCACCACGAAGCCGGTGGTCTGGCTGACCATGCGGCTGGCGGCCACGATGTGCTTGGCGTCGATGTTCAGGTCCAGGTCGAAGTAGTCGCGGCGCGTCTTGATGGCCATGACGACTTCTTCGAGCGAGCAGTTGCCGGCGCGCTCACCCAGGCCGTTGATGGTGCACTCGACCTGGCGGGCGCCGCCGATCTTCACGCCGGCCAGGGAGTTGGCCACGGCCATCCCCAGGTCGTTGTGGCAGTGCACGGACCAGATGGCCTTGTCGCTGTTGGGAATGCGCTCGCGCAGCGTCTTGATGAAGTTGCCGTACAGCTCGGGGATGGCGTAGCCCACGGTGTCGGGCACGTTGATGGTGGTGGCACCCTCGGCGATCACCGCTTCGAGCACGCGGCACAGGAAGTCCGGGTCGCTGCGGTAGCCGTCTTCAGGGCTGAACTCGATGTCGGCCACCAGGTTGCGGGCAAAGCGCACCGACTGGCGCGCCTGCTCGAGCACCTGCTCGGGCGTCATGCGCAGCTTCTTTTCCATGTGCAGCGCCGAGGTGGCGATGAAGGTGTGGATGCGAGCGCTGTTGGCACCCTTGAGCGCTTCGGCCGCGCGCGAGATGTCGCGGTCGTTGGCGCGCGAGAGCGAGCAGATGGTCGAGTCCTTGATGGCGTGGGCAATGGCCTGCACGGCCTCGAAGTCGCCGTTGGAGCTGGCCGCAAAACCCGCTTCGATCACGTCCACCTTCAGGCGCTCGAGCTGGCGTGCGATGCGCAGCTTTTCGTCCTTGGTCATGGAGGCGCCGGGCGATTGCTCGCCGTCGCGCAAGGTGGTGTCGAAAATGATGAGTTTGTCGGCCATGGGGTTCTCCTGGTATTGATGGTGGGGTGGTCCGCAACGCTGAATTCTGGCGCCCAAAGCAAAAGGCCCGTTGCGGGTGCATACGGGCCTTTGTGGAAAACGTGTGCGCGTGCGCCTACCGTCTCCGCCCGTGGGGAGCTAGCAGTAGGATTGCAATGGCCAACGTGTTCATGCCGTGCAATGTAGCACAAGTGCAGCCAATGCGGCGCGCTGCCGTCATTTGTGCAGGCCGCGCTCGTCGGGTTCGTCGGTGGAGGTGCTGATCACGCTGCTGTGCTGCCCCTTGGCCTTGCGCCAGGCGTACACGCCGTAGCCGCTCAGGCCATACAGCACGAACACGCTGAACAGCATGATGGGCGGCGAGATGTTGATGACGGCGATGCCCAGCGCGATCAGCACGATCACGACGAAGGGCACGCTCTTTTTCATCTGGATGTCCTTGAAGCTGTAGAACGGCACGTTGGTCACCATGGTGAGGCCGGCGTACAGCGTGAAGGCGAACATGATCCAGGTGACCTGGTTCCAGGTGAGCCAGGTGTCCATGCCGCGTTGCACCCCGAGCTCGGTCATGAGCCAGATGAAGCCAGCCACCAGCGCAGCGGCTGCAGGCGACGGCAGGCCCTGGAAGTAGCGCTTGTCCACCACGCCCGTGTTCACGTTGAAGCGTGCCAGGCGCAGCGCGGCGCAGGCGCAGTAGACGAAGGCCGCGATCCAGCCCCAGCGGCCCAGACCCTTGAGCGACCATTCGTAGGCGATGAGCGCGGGTGCGGCGCCAAAGGACACCATGTCCGACAGCGAATCCATCTGCTCACCGAAGGCGCTTTGCGTGTTGGTCATGCGGGCCACGCGCCCATCCAGGCTATCGAGCACCATGGCGCAGAACACGCCCACGGCCGCCAGGTCGAAGCGCCCGTTCATGGCCATCACGACGGAATAGAAGCCCCCGAACAACGCCGCCAGCGTGAACAGGTTGGGCAGGATGTAGATGCCCTTGCGCCGCTTGCGCACCATCACACCAGAACCGTCGGCGGAATCCTTGCCGTCATGCATCGAAAAAATCTCCATCGCCAGACCGGCCGGCGTGAACAGCTACCCAATTTATAGTATTCGGCACCTGCGCCGCACGGCGCATGGCACCCCCTCCGAGAGAACCGAAGGCGCAGTGTAGCTGCACCGGCAGGCACCCGGGCCATGTACCTGTTAACAATTGATTACGCAAGGCCATGCGGCCCGCCGCAGGCAACATGCCCAGCCCCACCCGGCAACGAAAAAGGCCACCGAAGTGGCCTTTGGGATCGTGTACGCAGGGCGCAGTGGATCGCGAGATCAGTTGCGGGTCTGGTCGACCAGCTTGTTCTTGGCAATCCAGGGCATCATGGCGCGCAGCTTGCCGCCCACCACTTCGATGCTGTGATCGGCGGTGTTGCGGCGGCGGGCGGTCATGCTCGGGTAGTTCAGGCGGCCTTCCTGGATGAACATCTTGGCGTACTCGCCGCTCTGGATCCGCTTCAAGGCATTGCGCATGGCAAGGCGCGACTGCTCGTTGATGACTTCAGGGCCGGTCACGTACTCGCCGTACTCGGCGTTGTTCGAGATCGAGTAGTTCATGTTGGCAATGCCGCCTTCGTAGATCAGGTCCACGATGAGCTTGAGCTCGTGCAGGCATTCGAAGTAGGCCATTTCAGGGGCGTAGCCGGCTTCGACCAGGGTTTCGTAACCCATCTTGATCAACTCGACGGCACCGCCGCACAGCACGGCCTGTTCGCCGAACAGGTCGGTCTCGGTTTCTTCCTTGAAGTTGGTCTCGATGATGCCGGCCTTGCCGCCACCATTGGCCATGGCGTACGACAAGGCCAGGTCACGGGCCTTGCCGGACTTGTCCTGGTGCACGGCCACCAGGTGGGGCACGCCGCCGCCCTGGGTGTAGGTGTTGCGCACGGTGTGGCCAGGGGCCTTGGGGGCGACCATCCACACATCGAGGTCGGCGCGGGGCACGACCTGGTTGTAGTGCACGTTGAAGCCGTGGGCAAACGCCAGCGAAGCGCCTTGCTTGATGTTGGGGGCCACATTGTTGGTGTAGACCTCGCCGATCTGCTCGTCGGGCAGCAGGATCATGACCACGTCGGCGGCCTTGACCGCGTCGTTGACTTCCATCACGTTCAGGCCGGCCTTGCCGACCTTGTCCCACGAGGCGCCGCCCTTGCGCAGGCCGACCACGACCTTCACGCCGCTGTCGTTCAGGTTCTGTGCGTGGGCGTGGCCCTGCGAGCCGTAGCCGATGATGGCAACGGTCTTGCCCTTGATCAGGCTCAGGTCACAGTCTTTGTCGTAGAAAACTTTCATGGGTCGCTCCGGTTGAAATACGTTGTTTGGGTTGAAAAATAAACAGTCGATTGTCTTACATCGGATTTGGATTCGACCGGATGGCTAGGCGGGGAGCCGCAGACAGTGCTTTGGCACGGCAAGGCTGCCCAACGACGCTAGCCGGTCGAAGGCAAATCCGTTACACGCGCAGGATTCGCTCGCCGCGGCCGATGCCGCTGGCGCCGGTTCGCACGGTTTCCAGGATGGCGGTGCGGTCGATGGCCTGCAGGAAGGCGTCGTTCTTGGACTGGTCACCGGTGAGCTCGATGGTGTAGCTCTTTTCGGTCACGTCGATGATGCGGCCGCGGAAGATATCGGCCATGCGCTTCATCTCTTCGCGCTCCTTGCCCACGGCGCGCACCTTCACCATCATGAGCTCGCGCTCGGTGTAGGCACCCTCGGTGAGGTCGACCACCTTGACCACTTCGATGAGGCGGTTCAGGTGCTTGGTGATCTGTTCGATCACGTCGTCGGAGCCCGTGGTCTGGATCGTCATGCGCGAGAGCGATGGATCCTCGGTGGGCGCCACGGTGAGCGATTCGATGTTGTAGCCACGGGCAGAGAACAGGCCCACGACGCGCGACAGCGCACCGGGTTCGTTCTCCAGCAAAACGGCAATGATGTGTTTCATGGTGAAGACATTCCTCTTTTCGCTGCCCTCCCCTGCGCACGGTAATGCGCAGGCTCGGCAGGCAATAGATTCGTCGAAGTGAAGCTATCGGACTGATAGCAGGAGATTGGCCTGCGGCAACAACATGGCCGTTGCTGCAGGCCGCAGCGGGAGCCGAAGGCCTGTGTTTACAGGTCTTCGGAGCCCAGCAGCATTTCGGTGATGCCCTTGCCGGCCTGCACCATCGGGAACACGTTCTCGGTGGGGTCGGTACGGAAGTCCATGAACACCGTGCGGTCCTTGAGCTTGCGTGCTTCGCGCAGCGCAGGCTCGACGTCCTTGGGGTGCTCGATCAGCATGCCGACGTGGCCATAGGCCTCGGCCAGCTTCACGAAGTTGGGCAGCGCGTCCATGTAGCTGTGGCTGTAGCGGCCGGAGTATTCGATTTCCTGCCACTGGCGCACCATGCCCAGGTAGCGGTTGTTCAACGAGCAGATCTTGATCGGCGTGTTGTACTGCAGGCAGGTCGACAGCTCCTGGATGTTCATCTGCACCGAGCCTTCGCCGGTGATGCAGAACACCTCGGCTTGCGGCTTGGCCAGCTTGATGCCCATGGCGTAGGGAATGCCCACGCCCATGGTGCCCAGGCCGCCGGAATTGATCCAGCGGCGCGGCTCGTCGAAGCGGTAGTACTGGGCTGCCCACATCTGGTGCTGGCCCACGTCGGACGTGATGTAGGTGTCCACGTCCTTGGTCATGTTCCACAGCGTTTCCACCACGTACTGGGGCTTGATGACGTCGGGACTGCCCATGCTGTACTTCAGGCAGTCGCGCTTGCGCCAGCCTTCGATGGTGTCCCACCAGGCGGCCAGGGCACCGGCGTCGGGGCGGGTGCTGCTCTCGCGGACCATGGAGATCAGCTCGGTGAGCACGTCCTTCACGTCGCCGACGATCGGGATGTCGACCTTCACGCGCTTGGAGATGCTCGACGGGTCGATGTCGACGTGGATGATCTTGCGGTCGTTCTGCGCGAAGTGCTTGGGGTTGCCGATCACGCGGTCGTCGAAGCGCGCGCCCACGGCCAGCAGCACGTCGCAGTTCTGCATCGCGTTGTTGGCTTCGATGGTGCCGTGCATGCCCAGCATGCCCAGGAACTTGCGGTCCGACGCGGGGTAGGCTCCGAGGCCCATCAGCGTGTTGGTGACCGGGTAGCCCAGCATGTCCACCAGCGTGCGCAGCTCGTTGGTGGCATTGCCCAGCAGCACGCCGCCGCCGGTGTAGATATAGGGGCGCTTGGCGGCCAGCAGCAGCTGCAGCGCCTTGCGGATCTGGCCGCTGTGGCCCTTGCGCACGGGGTTGTACGAGCGCATTTCCACGCTCTGCGGGTAGCCGGTGTAGGCCGCCTTCTTGAAGGACACGTCCTTCGGGATATCGACCACCACAGGGCCCGGGCGGCCGGTGCGGGCGATGTGGAAGGCCTTCTTGAGCGTGATGGCCAGGTCGCGCGGGTCCTTGACCAGGAAGTTGTGCTTGACGATGGGGCGCGTGATGCCGACGGTGTCGCATTCCTGGAAGGCGTCGAGCCCGATGGCGGGCGTGGGCACCTGGCCGGAGATGATCACCATGGGGATCGAATCCATGTACGCCGTGGCGATGCCGGTGACGGCATTGGTCAGGCCGGGGCCCGAGGTGACGAGGGCGACGCCGACTTCACCCGTGGCGCGGGCATAGCCGTCGGCGGCGTGCACAGCCGCCTGCTCGTGGCGCACCAGCACGTGCTGGATGGTGTCCTGCTTGTACAGCGCGTCGTAGATGTACAGAACCGCGCCGCCGGGGTAGCCCCAGATGAACTGGACGTTCTCTGCCTGGAGCGACTTGATGAGGATCTCGGCACCCATGAGGTCCTGAGAGCCGGAAGCGGAGGGGGTGTTGTTGCCCTGCGAAGCAGCGGCTGCCGAAGTGAGCTCGGCCTTGGAGATTTCCATGATCAACCTTTGTGAATTTCTCTGACGAAAAACCTTGGGTGCCCCTTGCATGGACTCTTGTGGAGCCAGCTTGGAACTTGAGGCCAAGGACATGGGCGGGATGATTGCCGCGCCGGACCGTGACCCGTTTGCCTTTTGAATTGCAGCCGCGATTATCGCACTGCAACACGTGCAAATGCATGCTGCGTCTAAAAAAACACCAGAGGATGCGATAATCGGCGGCTGGGCTCCTCTCAGGAGGGGCTCTGCACCTGTTGTTGGGGCGCCGCACTGGCGCATACCCTGCAGCATCCCATTCCCGGGCTGACCCGTCTTGGCAACCGAACAAGAACTCTCCGATTTCCTCAAAAGCGTAGAAAAGCGTGCCTTCAAGCGCTCGGTCTACCACGTCCGCAATGAGGAAGCGGCCCTGGACATCGTGCAGGACAGCATGCTCAAGCTGGCCGAACACTATGGGGACAAGCCGGCGGCCGAGCTGCCCATGCTCTTTCAGCGCATCCTCTCCAACTGCACCCTGGACTGGTTTCGGCGCCAGAAGACACGCAATGCACTGTTTTCGAGCATGAGCGACTTCGAAGGGCCCGGCGAAGATGGCATGGATTTTGATCTGCTGGAGGCGTACTCCGGCCCCGACGACGGAGACAAGGCCGAAAGTGCCGAAGACCTGACCCGAAGGGCCCAGACCTTCCACCAGATAGAGGCCGAGATAGAAGAATTGCCAGCACGTCAACGGGAAGCCTTCCTCATGCGTTACTGGGAAGAAATGGATGTATCAGAAACGGCAGCCGCCATGGGTTGTTCGGAAGGCAGTGTGAAAACGCACTGTTTTCGTGCCATACAAACCCTGAGCAAGGCACTGAAAGCCAAAGGAATAGAACTGTGAACACCACCCCGACACTCTCCCAGGAAGCTGCAGCAGAACGTTTTGCCCGCCGCGTATCGGCGCGGCTGACGGATGGCTCGCAGGATCTGCCCTATGACATCTCGGAGCGCCTGCGCGCATCGCGCATGCAGGCACTGGCCCGGCGCAAGGTGCTGGCCCCCGTGCGCGCACCCGCCAGGGCAGCCGCTCCGGTGGTGCTGGCCGGCGGCGCCTCGGCCGCCCTCGGCGGCGGTGGCAGCGAGGGCAACAGCTGGTGGAACGCCCTGGTGTCCGCCGTGCCGCTGATCGCATTGGTGGTGGGCCTGTTCTTCATCAGCACGGTGCAGGACGAGTTTGGCGCCAACGAGATCGCCGAGGTGGATGCCGCCCTGCTGACCGACGAGCTGCCTCCAGAAGCCTACTCCGACCCGGGATTTGTCCAGTTCCTCAAGACGGCAGCGCAGAATCACTGATTTGGCCCACTGCCCGATGCATGCATAAAGGACTTCCCGACACCCCCCCACCACTGCCAGCCATCGTGCTGGCTTTGGCGCTTCTGGGCGCGCTGACCGCCTTCGCCGTGACGGTCGTGCAGCAGGTGGGCATGGCACCCGCTACCTTGCTGCCCTCGGCCGCCACACGCCCCACCCCTGCAGCGGCGACGGCCCTGCGCCCCGCAGGCGGAGCCACCGCCCTGCCCTCCGAAGGCCTGGCCGAAGTGTCTGCAGGCCCGGGCTGGGAAACACTGAACACCCGGCAAAAGCTTGCGCTCTACCCCTTGGCCGAACGCTGGTCGCTGATCAGCGAGGTGCAAAAGCGCCGCTGGCTGGCGTTGGCGGTAAATTTCCCCGAGCTGCCCGAAGAGGAGCAGGCCAAGCTGCACAGCCGCATGACCGAATGGGCCAGCCTGAGCGCGCAGCAGCGCAGCCAGGCCCGCCTGAACTACGCCAGCACCAACCGCCTGGCCGGGGACAACAAGCTCGCCCAGTGGGAGGCCTACCAGGCCCTGACCGCCGAGGAGCGCGACCTGCTGGCCGCCACGGCCCCACCCAAGCCCCGGGGCGCAGCGACCGCGCTGCACCCGGTATCCCCACGCAAACTGGTGCAGGTGCCCGCCGCCACGCAGGCCAACCCCCTGCGCCCCAATGCGCCCAAGATCCCGCCGGTGACCGACCATGGCCCGCGCCTGGCCATGCCGGTCCCCGCCGCAATGCCCGCTTCGGAGGCCTCGGCCTCTGGCCCCGCCAGCCCCGTGGTGGTGGAAACAGCCCCCGTGGTCGTGCCCACCGCCGTGCCGGCCGCGCTGCCACCTCTGGCGCCCGCGGGCTCCGACCCGGCAGCGCCCGCAGCACCGCCCAGCGCCGACAATTCCGGCCTGTACCCCAACAACTGACGGCGTCAGCCGTGCCGATCGCGCAGCCCGGAATGCCCGCCTCCCCCACCCCCAGCACGCCGCAGGCAGACATCGCCCCCCAGGCCACGGCACCCGCCACCACCCCCAGCCTCATGCGCCGCATGGCCTGCTGGCTGTACGAGGGCATGCTGATGTTCGGCGTGGTCTTCATCGCCGGCTACCTGTTCGGCACCTTGAGCCAGACCCGCAATGCCATGGACAACCGCCATGCGCTGCAGGCCTTTCTGTTCGTGGTGTTCGGCATCTACTTCACCTGGTTCTGGGCCAAGGGCCAGACCCTGGCCATGAAGACCTGGAACATCCGCGTGGTGGACCGTGCCGGCCGCCCCATCAGCCAGCCGCGCGCCCTGCTGCGCTACGTGCTCAGCTGGCTGTGGTTCTTGCCGCCGCTGGCTGCCGTGTCTCCCTTCGCGCTCTCGGGCGGCGAAACCACGGTCCTGGTCATCGGCTGGGTGGCCGTCTGGGCCATTCTGGCGCGCTTCCATCCACAGCAGCAGTTCTGGCACGATGCACTGGCCGGCACCCGGCTGGTGCATTTCGAGCACAGCAAGAAGTAAGCACCTCGGTGCGGGCTTCTTTGAGCAGGTTCTTAAGCCCACCGTCATAACACTGCGCGAGAATCCCGGTTTTTCCTTATGTCCACACCCCAGCCCACCGCCCCCGCCAATCCCCAGAAAGCCCGCACGGGCCTGAACCGCATCTGGCATGCGGCCGGTTACTCGTTCGAAGGCCTGCGCGCCGGCTGGGGTGAAAAGGCCTTTCGCCAAGAGGCCGTCGCCGCCATCGTGCTGTTGCCGGCTTCGCTGTGGCTGGGGCGCAGCTGGGTGGAAGTGGCCCTCTTGGCCGGCTCGGTGGTGATCGTGATGATCGTCGAGCTGCTCAACACCGGCATCGAGACCGCCATCGACCGCATCGGGCCAGAATGGCACGACCTGTCCAAGCGCGCCAAGGACATGGGCAGTGCCGCCGTGCTGCTGGCGCTGCTGCTGTGCGCGGGCATCTGGGCAGGGGCCATTTTTCAAAGGATCGCGCATGGCTGAACCGGCTTTTTCCATCTGCGTGTACTGCGGTTCGCGCCCCGGCGAGAACGAAGCCTATGCCGAAGCGGCCACGGCCGTGGGCACATGGATCGGCGCGCATGGCGGGCAACTGGTCTATGGCGGCGGGCGCAGCGGCCTCATGGGCACGGTGGCGGAGGCCACGCGCCAGGCCGGTGGCCGCGTGGTGGGCGTCATTCCCCAGGCGCTGGTGGACAAGGAACTGGCCAACCGCCAGTGCGACGAATTGCACATCGTGCAGACCATGCACGAGCGCAAGGCCATGATGGCCGAGCGCAGCGATGCCTTCATCGCCATGCCCGGCGGCATCGGCACCTTCGAGGAGCTGTTCGAGGTCTGGACCTGGCGCCAGCTCGGCTACCACGACAAGCCCTTGGGCCTGCTCAACGTGGCCGGCTACTACGACGGCCTGCTGGCCTTTTTGAACCACAGCGTGGCCAGCGGCTTCATGGGCGAATGGCAGATGGGGCTGCTGCACGCCGCCAGCGACACCCCCACCCTGCTGCAGACCTTGGTGGAACAGGCCGGCAACAACGCTCGCCAGATTCCGCTGCGATCAGTGATCTAAGCCATGCGGCCGCGCATTGCGCGTGGCCAGCCGATTTGCGGGCGGTGCACGGCCCGCAAATCGGCATCACACCGCAGCGTCGTCCAGGTCGCCGGTGCGGATGCGTACCGTGCGCTCCACAGCGGTCACAAAGATTTTGCCGTCACCGATCTTGCCGGTGCGCGCGACGTTGACGATGGCGTCCACGCAGCGGTCCACGTCCTCGCTCTTGACGACGACCTCGACCTTCACCTTGGGCAGAAAGTCCACCACGTACTCGGCACCGCGGTACAGCTCGGTGTGGCCCTTCTGGCGGCCGAAGCCCTTGACCTCGGTGACGGTCAGGCCCGTCACGCCGCATTCGGCCAGGGCTTCTCGGACTTCTTCGAGCTTGAAAGGCTTGATGACGGCGGTGATCATTTTCATGGCGGGTCTCCTGGAGATGAAAAAAAGGGAACGGGCTGCTCGTGGCCTGGGCTCAGGCCATCAGAACTGCATCAAGCGCGAAAGCTGTTGGTGATAGGGTAACGCCAATCCTTGCCGAAGCTGCGGCGCGTGACGCGAATCCCTACGGGCGCCTGCTGGCGCTTGTATTCGTTGATCTTGATGAGCCGGGTCACGCGCTCCACGTCGGCGCGCGCAAAGCCGGCGGCGATGATGGACTCGATGGGCTCGTCGTTCTCCATGTAGCGCGAGACGATGGCGTCCAGCACGTCGTAGGGCGGCAGGCTGTCCTGGTCCTTCTGGTCCGGGCGCAGCTCGGCGCTCGGCGGGCGGGTGATGATGCGCTCGGGGATGGGGCTGGCGCCCGTGCCATATGGGTCGTGGGCATTGCGCCAGCGGCACAGCGCGAACACGGTGGTCTTGGCCACGTCCTTGATGACGGCAAAACCGCCGGCCATGTCGCCGTAGAGCGTGCAGTAGCCAGTGGACATTTCGCTCTTGTTGCCCGTGGTCAGCACGATGGAGCCGAATTTGTTGGACAGCGCCATGAGCAGCGTGCCGCGGATGCGCGCCTGCAGGTTCTCCTCGGTCGTATCTTCGGCCAGGCCCGCGAAGTCGCTGGCCAGCGCGGCCTTGAAGGCCTCGAACTGGGGTTGGATGGAAATCTCGTCATAGCGCACGCCCATGCGGGCCGCCATGTCGCGCGCATCGATCCAGCTGATGTCGGCCGTGTAGGGCGAGGGCATCATCACCGCACGCACCTTGTCTGCGCCCAGCGCATCCACGGCGATCGCCAGCACCAGGGCCGAGTCGATGCCGCCCGACAGGCCCAGCAGCACGCTGGGGAAGCGGTTCTTGCCCACATAGTCGCGCACGCCCATCACCAGCGCGTCCCACAGGTCGGCCTCTGCACTGCGCAGCGGGGCGATGTCGCCTTGGAATGCCGGCGGCGTGGTGCCGTTGCCAGCCTCCACCTGCACGGTGAACAGCGCTTCCGCGAAGCCCGGCGCACGCGCAACCACAGCGCCATCGGCACCCAGGGCGAAGGACCGGCCCTCGAACACCACCTCGTCCTGCCCGCCTACCAAATGGGCGTAGACCAGGGGCAGCCCCGTCTCGCGCACGCGCTCGCGCATGGTGTCCTCGCGCTCGGCGCTCTTGCCCAGGTGGAAGGGCGAGGCATTGATCACCGCCAGCAGCTGCGCACCGGCAGCAGCCGCGTCACGCGCGGGCGCGGCGAACCAGGCGTCCTCACAGACCAGCAGGCCCACACGCACGCCAGCCACCTCGAACACGCAGGGCGCCTGGCCTGCAACGAAGTAGCGCCGCTCGTCGAACACCTGGTAGTTGGGCAGCTCGCGCTTGGCATAGGTCTGCTCCACCACGCCATCGCGCAGCACGCTGGCGGCGTTGAAACAGGCACTGAAAGCCGGGGCATCGGCACGCACGGCTTGCGGATGCCCGAGCACGATGGCCAGGCCTTTCAACCCCGCAGTCTCACGGGCCACGGTTTTCACGGCATCATCGCAGGCGGCGATGAAGGCCGGGCGCAGGAACAGGTCCTCCGCCGCGTAGCCGCAGATCGCCAATTCGGGCGTGAGCAGCAACTGCGCACCCTGGGCATGGGCGTCCCGCGCTGCGGCAATGATCTTTAGTGCATTGCCGGGCATGTCGCCCACCACAAAATTGAGCTGCGCTGTGCAAATGGAGAGCGTCATGGAACTGGAGAAGGCCCTTGGGGCCAGGTTGAAGACAACCGCCAATGCAGGCCCGCAACCCGCCGCAGACCGCCATCTGGCAGTGCAATGCAGGCCGCTGGGCACACATGGCTGAGCAATTGCACATTATCGCCCGCGTGCTGGCCTCCCCGCAGGAGGTGGACGCCAATGCCTGGAACGGCCTGCTGGCTTTGCAGAGCCACCCCACGCCCTTTTTGCGCCACGAATACCTCACGGCGCTGCACGATAGCGGCAGCGCCACGCCCCAACGCGGCTGGACGCCGCGCTTCATGACGCTGTGGGGCGGCGAGGACACACTGCTGGCCGCCTGCCCGCTGTACCTCAAAAGCCACTCGTACGGCGAATACGTCTTCGACTGGGCCTGGGCCAGCGCCTACGAACAGCACGGCGTGCCCTACTACCCCAAGGCCACCATCGCCGTGCCCTTCACCCCCGTGCCCGGCACCCGCCTGATGGCGCGCGACGAAGAGAGCCGCGCCCTGCTCGTGCAGGCCGTCTGCCAGTGGTGCGAGAGCCAGGGCGTGTCGTCGGTGCATGTGCTGTTCGCCAGCAGTGACGACATCAAGACCAGCGCCGACGAAGGCCTGATGCTGCGCCACACGGTCCAGTTCCATTGGAAGAATGAATCGCCGACGGCAACCGCGTCACCCGCATCCCTGGATGGCAACAACCCGCCACCGACCCGCTACGCCAGCTTCGACGACTTTCTCGCCAGCCTGGCCCAGGACAAGCGCAAGAAGATCCGCCAAGAGCGCAGACGGGTGGCCGAGGCGGGCGTCACATTCCGCTGGTCACGCGGCGCCGACATCAGCCCCGCGGACTGGGACTTCTTCTACCGCTGCTACGAGCGCACTTACCTGGAGCACGGCAACCCGCCCTACCTCACGCGCGACTTCTTCGCCCGCATGGCGCAGACCATGCCCGAGGCCTGGCTGCTGTTCATCGCGGAGAAGGATGGCCACCCGATCGCCAGCAGCCTGATCGCGCTGGGTGACTACGGCACGGAGGGGCTCGTGGCCTATGGCCGCTACTGGGGTGCGCTCGAGCGTGTGGACTGCCTGCACTTCGAGGCCTGCTATTACCAGCCGCTGCAGTGGTGCATTGAACACGGCGCCCAGCGCTTCGAGGGCGGCGCCCAGGGCGAGCACAAGATGGCCCGCGCCCTGCTGCCCGTGCAGGCCAGCAGTGCCCACTGGATTGCGCACCCGGCCTTTGCCGAAGCGGTGGAGCGCTTTCTTGAACGTGAAGGCCAGGGGGTGGAAGGCTATCTGGAGGAACTGCAGGGGCGCAGTCCGTTCAGGCAGGGGTGAGGTATCTGGCGGATATCAATTGGCGTCGCTGCCCGGGTCAGCATGGTGCGCACCATCGGCATGCCCGTCCGGTTCGGCGGCATCGTGCGCTCCCACACCTGCGACCGAGCCCACCGCCAAAGACCCGAAAAACC
This sequence comes from Acidovorax sp. LjRoot118, assembly GCF_964253575.1. Taxonomy (NCBI): domain Bacteria; kingdom Pseudomonadati; phylum Pseudomonadota; class Betaproteobacteria; order Burkholderiales; family Comamonadaceae; genus Acidovorax; species Acidovorax sp. LjRoot118. The sequence goes on along the minus strand of NZ_CAXURB020000001.1, from coordinate 1,297,967 downwards.
AGCCCAGCAATCCGAGCCCCGTACTGAGACCAAACATCACAGCACCTGAAGCAGTGAGCGACCAGTCATGGACATGCGGGCCGCAGACCATGGCCCCGCCTATCGCGCCAAGCGCCAAACCGCCCCACAGTCCGCGCTCGCGGTAGCGTCGCAGCAAATCAGAGCCGGCGCGCGGGTTGAGCTGGGCTTGCATGGTTGTCCTTGTCACAGCGTTGAGAGGGTTTATCCACGATCCGCGTTGACCAGTCAACATATCGCCAGCCCACTCACGGGTTGGCGACCGCGCCATCTGCGCCCTGCCCCCGCACAAAATCCACAAACGCCCGCAGCGGCGCCGGCAGGTACCGCCGCCCGGAATAGTAGAGAAACGGCCCTGAAAAAGGCCGCGCCCAGTCTTCGAGCACCGGCACCAGCGCCCCGCTGTCGATGTGCGGCTGCAGCCAGCCTTCGAACATGTGGATGATGCCGCAGCCCGCGAGCGCGGCCTCCACCGCCAAGTCCACACCGCCCGAGATGCGCACGATCAAGGGGCCGGAGGGATCCACGACGACCACTTCGCCACCGCGCTCGAACTCCCAGGCGGGCATGGTGCCGCTGGCAAAGCGGCCGCGCAGGCAGGCGTGCTGCATGAGCTCGCGCGGGTGTTCGGGCCGGCCGCGTGCGGCAAGGTAGGCGGGCGAGACGGCGGTGGCCATGCGCTGCCAGCGAGGGCCGATGGGGAGGGCGATCATGTCCTGCTCCAGCCGCTCGTCGTAGCGGATGCCGGCGTCGCAGCCCTCGGCGAGGATGTCGACAAAGCCCTCTTCCACCACCACGTCCAGACGGATGTCGGGGTAGGCTGCGAGGAACGGTGGCACGATGGCCGGCAGCACCAGGCGTGCGGCGCTGGCGGGCACGTTCAGGCGCAGGGTGCCGGCGGGCCGGTCGCGAAAGCCATTGACCACATCGAGCGCGGCAGCCACCTCGCCGAGCGCCGGGCCCAGGCGTTCGAGCAGGCGCGCCCCGGCCTCGGTGGGCGTCACGCTGCGCGTGGTGCGGTGCAGCAGGCGCACACCCAGCCGTGCTTCGATCCGGCGCACGGCCTCGCTCAGGCTCGATGCGCCGACACCGCCCAGGCGCGCCGCCTCGCGGAAACCGCCGCCGCGTGCCACGGCGACAAAGGCGGCCAGATCACCCAACTGCTCGGCCATGGACAGGATCCCTTGATGGATTGTTCGCTGTGCCGCACAACCTGTGCGCACTCAACCGGCTTATCGTACACAGGCTGCGTGCCTACAGTCGATGCATCTCCATTGAAAGGACTCTCCCATGACAGCAATCGACAAGGCCGGCAGCTTCCGGCTCGGCCACCGCGACGTGAAGCGCCTGGGCTACGGCGCCATGCAACTGGCCGGCCCCGGCGTGTTCGGCCCGCCCAAGGACCGCGTCGCCGCCGTAGCCGTGCTGCGCGCTGCCGTGGAAAGCGGCGTGGACCACATCGACACCAGCGACTTCTACGGCCCGCACGTGACCAACCAGATCATCAAGGAGGCGCTGCACCCCTACCGGGACGGCCTGACCATCGTGACCAAGGTGGGTGCGCGGCGCGGCGACGATGCCTCGTGGCTGCCCGCGTTCTCGGCCGCAGAGCTTACGCAGGCGGTGCACGACAACCTGCGCAACCTGGGCCTCGACGTGCTGGACGTGGTGAACCTGCGTGCCATGTTCAGCGTGCACGGCCCGGCCGAGGGTTCGCTGGAGGAACCATTGACTGCGCTGGCCGAGCTGCAGCGCCAGGGCTTGATACGCCACATTGGCCTGAGCAACGTGACGGCGTGCCAGGTGCAGGACGGGCGCAGGATCACCCCGATTGCCTGCGTGCAGAACATGTACAACCTGGCCCATCGCGAAGACGAGGCCCTGCTCACACAACTGGCCGCCGCAGGCACGGCCTATGTGCCCTTCTTCCCGCTAGGCGGTTTCACGCCGCTGCAGTCGGGCGTGCTGTCAGACGTGGCCGCTGACCTCGGCGCCACGCCCATGCAGGTGGCGCTGGCCTGGCTGCTGCAGCGCTCACCCAATATTCTGCTGATTCCGGGTACCTCGTCCGTCGCCCACCTGGAGCAGAACCTGGCGGCGGCGCAACTGCAATTGCCTCCCGAGGCAGTGGCACGGCTGAACACCCTGGAACAGCCGGACACCACACCAGTGCACTGAATCAGCCGTTGATTCTTGAGCACGATGGGGCTTGAGCCCCATCAAATGCACCACAACGATTCAACCAGCCACCCAAAAAGCACCAAACAAGGGCATCTCACAACCATTTTGCTATCGCGCGCCAAAAACGCATCACTTTGGTGCAATCGCCGCTCCTGCCAAGCGCAGAACCTGCACGCCGTCTCAGAAGCTTTCCCACTCATCATCGGACGCCGCCTTGGCGGTCGCCCCCGCTGCAGGTGCAGTCGGTTTGGCAGTGGTTTTTGCCACGCTGGGTGCCGGTGCCGCAAGCTTGCGCGGCGCCACGCTGGCGACCGGTTTGCGAGCGGCAGGTGGCGACACCGGGGGAGAAGGGCGCGGGCGAGGCGCGGTGGCGGCCTGGGCCGCTGGCACACCTGCCGACAGCTTGAACACCTCTACCGCGCCCACCAGAGCCTGGGCCTGGTGGCTCAGGCTACCGGCGGCGGCGGCCATTTCTTCGACCAGGGCGGCGTTCTGCTGCGTGACCTGGTCCATCTGCGTGACGGCATCGCCGACCTGGGAGACACCCTGGCTCTGCTCGGTGCTGGCAGCGCTGATCTCGCCCATGATGTCGGTCACACGGCGGATCGAGGCCACCACCTCGGTCATGGTGGCGCCCGCCTTGTCGACCAGCGCGGTGCCCTGCTCGACCCGCTCCACGCTCGCATGGATCAGGCTCTTGATCTCCTTGGCCGCGTCTGCGCTGCGCCCGGCCAGGCTGCGCACCTCGCTGGCCACCACGGCAAAGCCCCGGCCCTGCTCGCCCGCACGGGCGGCTTCCACGGCCGCATTGAGCGCCAGGATGTTGGTCTGGAAGGCAATGCCGTCGATCACGCCGATGATGTCGGAAATCTTCTTGCTGCTGTCGTTGATGCCTTTCATGGTCGCCACCACTTCCGACACCACGTCGCCACCCTGCACGGCCACGGTGGAGGCGCTCATGGCCAACTGGTTGGCCTGGCGCGCGTTGTCGGCGTTCTGCCGCACGGTGGAGCTCAGTTCCTCCATGGAGGCGGCCGTTTGCTGCAGAGCACTGGCCTGCTCCTCGGTGCGGATGGACAGATCGTGGTTGCCCGAGGCGATTTCGGCGCTGGCCGAGGCCACGCCCTGCGCATTGCCACGCACCCCCGATACCACCTGGGCCAGGTTGTCACGCATGGCGGTCAGGCCGGTGAGCAGGCGCGCGATCTCATCACGCCCCTGTACCGGGATGGCCACCGTGAGATCGCCGCGGGACACGGCATCGGTGATGTCCACCGCATTGCCCAGCGAACGCGAGATCTGGCGGATCATCGAGCCGCCCACCAGCACCGCCAGCAGCACGCCCAGCACCACGGCGCCCACGGCCAGGGCGCGGATGGTCTGGTAGCTGGCTGCGGCACGGTCGTACTCCATCTTGGCCTGGTCGAGCTGCACCTGCATGAGCAGGCCCAGCACCTCCTGCAGCGGGTCCATCGCCGGGTACAGGTCCTTGGCGGCAAAGGTGGTGAGGGCGGGTATGTCGCCCGCACGGAACAGACCCGCCAGGGCCTCGGTGGCGGCATCCGCCTTGGCCTGCAAGGGCTTGAAGCGGTCCACCAGGATCTTTTCCTCGGGCGCCAGCTTCGTCGCCAGGTAGGCGCTCCAGTTGGTGTCGATGGCCTTGCGCGCATCGGCCACCGACTGCAGGCCCTGCGCGGCGGTCATGCCGCCGTCGCGCACCTTGTGCGCTGCATCGACCACGTTGACCGCGTACATGTCGGCCACGATCTTGATCTGCTTGAGGGGCACCACCCGGTCGTCATACACCGATTTGAGCCCGGCGTTGGACTGCCCCATGCCCAGCAGACCGGCACCGCCGACCAGCAGCACAAGGCAGCACAACACAGCCAGAAGCCCCGCCAGGCGGGTGGAAATCTTGAACCGATTCATGGCCAGTCTCCTGAAGTAACGATCTGTAAACACAGAATCGCAAGATCCAGGCCAGCACACACCTCGTTCAAGGCCTCTTTGCCCTCCCGGCGTGTCACCGCATGAGGGGTGCCTTACACCAACAGCAACGGGGAATCAGAAGCTCTCCCACTCATCATCCCCACCCCCGGCCGCCTTGGCCGGCGCCTTGGGTGCCGCTGCCGCCGCAGGGCTTGCCGCCGCGGTGGCCTTGGGCGCCGCCAGCCGGCTGGCCGCCGGGGCCTTGGCCGCTGGCCTGGAGGTTACGGCCGCGCGCGCTGCCGGTGCCGCCATGGCCACCGGCTTGCGCACCGCTGGGGCTGCTGCAGGGGCCGCGCTGCGCTGGCTGCCTGCGCCGTCGCCCGCCAGCCTGAACACCGCCACCGCGTTCACCAGCTCGCCCGCCTGGCTGTTCAGGCTGCTCGCCGCTGCGGCCATCTCCTCCACCAGCGCTGCGTTCTGCTGGGTGGCCTGGTCCATCTGGGTGACTGCTTCTCCCACTTGGCCCACCCCTGCGCTTTGCTCGCTGCTGGCGGCGCTGATCTCGCCCATGATGTCCGTCACGCGCCGGATGGCTGCCACCACTTCGGTCATGGTGGCCCCGGCCTTGTCCACCAGTTGCGTGCCTTGCTCCACGCGTTCGACGCTGGCGGTGATCAGGCTCTTGATTTCCTTGGCCGCTTCGGCGCTGCGCCCGGCCAGGCTGCGCACTTCGCTGGCCACCACGGCAAAGCCCCGGCCTTGTTCGCCCGCCCGGGCGGCTTCCACCGCTGCATTCAGGGCCAGGATGTTGGTCTGGAAGGCGATGCCGTCGATGACGCTGATGATGTCGGCGATCTTGCTGCTGCTGGCGTTGATGCCTTTCATGGTCTCTACCACTTCGGCCACCACGTCGCCGCCTTGCACGGCCACGGTGGAGGCGCTCAGCGCCAGCTGGTTGGCCTGGCGTGCGTTGTCTGCGTTCTGGCGCACGGTGGAGCCAAGCTCTTCCATCGAGGCGGCCGTCTCTTCCAGTGCCGAGGCCTGCTGCTCGGTGCGCGCCGACAGGTCGTTGTTGCCCGAGGCAATCTGGGCGCTGGCCGAGGCCACGCTTTCGGCGTTGCCGCGCACCGTGGTCACGGTATTCGCCAGGCTTTGCTGCATGCGCTGCAGGGCACTGAGCAGGTGGCCGGTTTCATCGCGGGATTGCACGACGATGTCGCCACTGAGATCGCCGGCGGCGACGCGGTCGGCGGCCTGCACCGCCTGGGCCAGGGGGCGGGTGATGGAGCGGATGAGCCACACCGCCGCCAAGACTGCCAGCAGGATCGCGAACGCGGCTGCAGCCCACATCACGAAACGCGCATTGAGGTAGATCGAAGCGGCGCTGGCGCTAGCGGCCCTGGCACCAGCGCCGTTCAATGCCGCGAGTTTCTTCAGGGTATCAATCGACTCCATGTACCACTTGCGCGATTCGCCCTGCAAAAACGCAAAAGCCTGCTCGCTCTCGTTCTTGCGCGACAGCTCCAGCAGCTTCACGGCAGACTCGCCATAACCCTTGCGCGCCTGGACATAGGTTTCATACAGCTTGCGTTCCGCATCGCTGGCGATCAAGCCTTCGTAGGTGGCCTCTGTCGCCTTGATCTCGGCGCGCATACCCTCCATCGCTTTTTCCACCTGAGCCTTGGCCGAAGGGTCCTGGGTGGTCAGATGCCGGAATTCATTGAGCCGCGCTTCTGCCAGCTGGGCGTCGAGGCGATTCACCAACTCGACACTGGGCAGCCAATTTTCGGTGATGTCCGACGTACTGCCATAAATCGCGGTCAGTTGCGACAGCGCTGTGGCGATGACTGCGAGCAACAGCAGTACAAGGGCGCCAAAGGTGCCCGCCATGCGAGTCGATATCTTGAGATTGTTCATGGTGTCGTTTCCAGAAAATACCTGACTGGTCCACAGCGCACCAGTCCACTGCCGACTTCTGCGCCGCCTGCCTTTGTATCAGGTCGCCGCAGCCTTCACCAGCCCGATGTCGGCACTGCACAGCAGCGCCTCGATGTCCATCAGGATCAGCATGCGCTCACCCACGCTGGCAATGCCGGTGACAAAGGCCGGGTCCAGGTTGCCCTGGGGCTCGAACTGCGGCACGGGTTTGATGAGTTCCGGGGTCAGGGTGACCACGTCGGCCACGGCATCCACCACGGCACCGACCAGCAAGGACCCCAGGTCCAGGATGATGACCACCGTGAAATCGGTGTAGCTCGCCTCGGGGCAGTGCAGCTTCATGCGCAGGTCCAGGATGGGCACGATGCGCCCGCGCAGGTCGATCACCCCCTTGATGAAATCCGGCGAATGGGCCAGGCGGGTGGGCTGCTCGTACGAGCGGATCTCCTGCACCCGAAGGATGTCGATGCCGTACTCCTCCGCACCGAGGCGAAAGCTGAGGTACTCCCGCGCACGGCCGGGAGGCGGGGCATTGCGGGAAGAGATTTCAGGCGAGGCTTCAGCAAGGGGTTGGTTCATGGCGGGTGTTTTCGGGATGGAAAAGCATGCACCCGGTTGAGGGATTGCAAGCACTCCCAAAAGCATAGCAGCAAAAAGTTACATTTCATAACAAAAACACGGCCAGATGCCGACTGCTGCAAGGCCAGTCCCCGCCTCATTGGAGAGCTACCTCCACTCCCGGCGAGGGTTCCGGCTCAAAAAAATGTTACCGTTACCCGGGCTGTCGAATGGCACGCCGCTGCACAGCTGGCGCCCCTGCCGCCGCACCGCCCCTGACGCCGCCGGGCAGTTGCCTCGTGCCCCATGGAATGACCTGATGACGCTGTTCACCAAAAAAGAGAAGAACCCCCACCACATGCCTGCCCCCGGCCTGCCCTTGCTGGCGCTGGAGCTGCGCGCGCCCTGGGAATTCGGGGCGGTGCTGCCTGCCTGGCCGGTACTGCAGCGCGCCCCCCGGGGCGATGGGCATACCGTGATCGTCTTCCCCGGGCTCACAGCCGGTGACGCCACCACGGCACCGTTGCGCCGCTACCTGGAGTCACGCAGCTACGACACCATGGGCTGGGGCCAGGGGCTGAACCTGGGCCCGCGCGAAGGCGTGCTGGACAACGCCAAGCAGCAGTTGCAGCAGGCTGCGCAGCGCAGTGGCGGCAAGGTGAGCCTGGTGGGCTGGAGCCTGGGCGGCATCTATGCCCGCGAGCTGGCCAAGGAACTGCCCGACCTGGTGCGCTGCGTGGTGACGCTGGGCACGCCCTTTGCCGGGCCCCACACCTCCACCAATGCCTGGCGCATCTACCAGTTCGCCAGCGGCCGCAGCATCGAGCGCGAGACCGAGAACTACAACCTGCCCGAGGCCCCGCCCGTGCCCACCACCAGCATCTACTCGCGCAGCGATGGCGTGGTGGCCTGGCGCGGCAGCCTGCAGGCCCCCTCCCCGCACAACCCGCACACCGAGAACATCGAGGTGGTGGCCAGCCATTTCGGCATTGGCCTGAACCCGAGCGCCTGGTGGGTGGTGGCCGACCGGCTGGCCCAGCCGCAGGGGCCGGGAGCCGCGTGGCAGGCCTTCAAACGCCCTGCCCTGCCGGGGCTGCAGCTGGTGTTTCCGGATCCACACCGACCACGCTGAATGCGGTCAGCACCAGTTCAGGAGTGACAAACCCGCCGACTGCGGGTTGAAAGAGCAGGCGGCCCAGGGACAGCCTGCGGCCTTCAATCAGAAGCTCTCCCACTCATCATCCCCACCCCCGGCTGCCTTGGCCGGCGCCTTGGGTGCCGCTACCGCCGCAGGGCTTGCCGCCGCGGTGGCCTTGGCCGCCGCCAGCCGGCTGGCCGCAGGTGCCTTGGTCGCTGGCCTGGACGTGACTGCCGCGCGCACAGCCGGCGCTGGCATGCCCACTGGCTTGCGCACCGCTGGCGCAGGGGCAGGTGCCGGTGCGCGGTAGCTGCCCGCGCCGCTGCCGTCACCCGCCAGCCTGAACACCGCCACCGCGTTCACCAGCTCGCCCGCCTGGCTGTTCAGGCTGCTCGCTGCTGCGGCCATCTCTTCCACCAGCGCTGCGTTCTGCTGGGTGGCCTGGTCCATCTGCGTGACCGCTTCTCCCACCTGGCCTACCCCTGCGCTTTGTTCGCTGCTGGCCGCGCTGATCTCGCCCATGATGTCGGTCACCCGCCGGATGGCTGCGACCACTTCGGTCATGGTGGTCCCGGCCTTGTCCACCAGCAGCGTGCCTTGCTCCACGCGCTCCACGCTGGCGGTGATCAGGCCCTTGATTTCCTTGGCCGCTTCGGCGCTGCGCCCGGCCAGGCTGCGCACTTCGCTGGCCACCACGGCAAAGCCCCGGCCTTGCTCTCCGGCCCGGGCGGCTTCCACCGCTGCATTCAGGGCCAGGATGTTGGTCTGGAAGGCGATGCCGTCGATGACGCTGATGATGTCGGCGATCTTGCTGCTGCTGGCGTTGATGCCTTTCATGGTCTCGACCACTTCGGCCACCACGTCGCCACCCTGTACGGCCACGGTGGAGGCACTCAGTGCCAGCTGGTTGGCCTGGCGTGCGTTGTCTGCGTTCTGGCGCACGGTGGAACCGAGCTCTTCCATCGAGGCAGCCGTCTCTTCCAGTGCCGAGGCCTGCTGCTCGGTGCGCGCCGACAGGTCGTTGTTGCCCGAGGCGATCTGCGCGCTCGCCGAGGCCACGCTTTCGGCGTTGCCGCGCACACCGGTGACCACGCGGGCCAGGTTGGCGCGCATGTCCTCCAGCGCCGACAGCAACTGGCCCATTTCATCCTTGCCATGGGCCGGCATGGCCGCCGTGAGATCGCCTTCGGCAATGGCGCGCGCAGCGCTCACGGCCTGGCCCGCAGGGCGCGTGACCGAGCGCGTGATGGACACGCCCAGCACGACCGCAAGCGCCACGCAGGCGGCCAGCGTGCCCAGCACCCAGATCCGGGCTGCCTGGAAGACCGACTGCACCTCCTCCTGCTCCTTGTCGGCCATGGCGGAGTTGATCTTCTGCAATTGGCCCAGGGTTTCGGCGGCGGCCACGAAGGCGGTTTCGGATTCACCGGCAAACAGCCCGGACAGGGCCTCGGAGCTCAGTTCCATGGTTTCACTGGAGCTGAAGTCCACCCCCTTGGCGACCTCCACCAGGTTGGCCTGGAGCTTGTAGTAGGCGACCTTGCGCGTGCGAAAGGTCTGGAAGGCCTCGCGCTCCTCACCGGCAGTGACCAGCGGTTCGTACTGCGCCTCCACACGCTCCAGGTCTTTGGCACGCGCGTTCATCTGCTCGGCAAAGGCCTGGACTTCGGCGGTGCTGCGCGCCGTGATCATGCCGGCCTCGGAGCGCCGCATGCGGTTCATCAACACCCTGAGCTCGCCCGTGTAGCCCACGCTGGGCAGCAGGTTGCTGGCGATCTCCTGCGCGTTGTGGTGGATGCGTGACAGCTGGAACAGCGAGACCGCCCCCAGCAGGGCCGTGAGCAGCACCAGGGCAAAGAACCCGATCCCCAGCTTGAGCCCGATACGCACGTCGGAAATCTTCATATCACCCCTTGGCCACGGCCATTCGTGCCAGGGCGGGCGCAGGATTGCGCACCGACACCCTGGCTTTGCGCAGTCTAGCAACGGCCGGGGCACTGCACAGTGCGGGGTTTCCATGAAAAAAGCATGCAGCCCGCGAGGGCATGCATGCTTTTGGGTCAGCGGGCCGCCGGCAAGGCAGCCGGTGCTCAGGCCTGGCTGTTCTTGGCCTTGAAGCTGGCGATGCCGTCCATGATTTCCTTCTTGGCGGCGTCCAGGCCTTCCCAGCCCAGCACCTTGACCCACTTGCCGGCTTCCAGGTCCTTGTAGTGCTCGAAGAAGTGGCTGATGGCCTTCAGGCGCATCGGGTTCACGTCTTCCACCTTCTGCCAGTGGGTGTAGATGGGCAGCACCTTGTCGGTGGGCACGGCCAGCACCTTGCCGTCCACGCCGGCTTCGTCTTCCATCATCAGGATGCCGATGGGGCGGCAGGGCACAACCACGCCTGGGAACAGCGGGTAGGGGGTGATCACCAGCACGTCCACCGGGTCGCCGTCGCCCGACAGCGTCTGCGGCACGTAGCCGTAGTTGGTGGGGTAGTGCATGGCCGTGGTCATGAAGCGGTCCACGAAGATCGCGCCCGATTCCTTGTCCACTTCGTACTTGATCGGGTCGGCGTTCATCGGGATCTCGATGACGACGTTGAAGGAGTCGGGGGCGTTCTTGCCAGGAGGTACGTGGTTCAGGGACATGTCTGTGGAGTGTGGTTTGAAACGATAACCCGCGAGCCCGGTCAGGACCAAGAGGGACCAAGAGCGTCGGGATTAACCCTGATTTTAGGCGCATGCCCCTTTCTGCCCGCTTGCAAACCGGCGTTTGCCTGTAAATTGGGTCCGTTGGCCAATCGACTCCTTGAGAACCTGCTCCCGATTTTGAGCAGATTCTTCCCACAGGAGCACGAGGAAGCAACGCAGCGGAAGCACCACCGACCTGCGTTGTGTTTCCTTCCGTGCAACTGAAAAAACCAAGGAGAAATGCATGGCTGACAACTCAGCGCTGACGTCCCCTCTGATACTGGCAGTGGTTTGCGGATTGATTGCGGTGGCCTACGGCATCTGGGCCCGGGGCTGGATTCTTGCCAAGGATGCGGGCAACGCGCGCATGCAGGAGATTGCCGCCGCCATACAGGCAGGCGCAGCGGCCTACCTGGCACGCCAGTACAAGACCATCGCCATCGTCGGCGTGGTGCTGGCCATTCTCATCGGCGCCTTTCTGGACCTGACCTCCGCGCTCGGCTTCGTGCTGGGGGCCTTTCTCTCGGGCGCCTGCGGTTTCATCGGCATGAACGTTTCGGTGCGCGCCAACGTGCGCACCGCGCAGGCGGCCACGCAAGGCATCGGCCCCGCGCTGGACGTCGCGTTTCGCGGCGGCGCCATCACCGGCATGCTGGTGGTAGGCCTGGGCCTCTTGGGCGTCACGGGCTTTTACTGGGCGCTGTCGCGGGGCATCACCTCGGGGCCCATGCTGGCCGAGGCGCTCAACCCGCTGATCGGCTTTGCCTTCGGCTCCTCGCTGATCTCGATCTTTGCGCGCCTGGGCGGCGGCATTTTCACCAAGGGTGCCGACGTGGGAGCCGACCTGGTGGGCAAGGTGGAGGCCGGCATCCCCGAGGACGACCCGCGCAACCCCGCCGTGATCGCCGACAACGTGGGCGACAACGTGGGTGACTGCGCCGGCATGGCGGCCGACCTGTTCGAGACCTACGCCGTGACGCTGATCGCCACCATGGTGCTCGGCGCGCTGATGGTCGTGGCCGCCCCGGTCAACGCTGCGGTGTACCCGCTGGCGCTGGGCGCCGTGTCCATCGTGGCATCGATCATCGGCTGCTTCTTCGTGAAGGCATCGCCGGGCATGAAGAACGTGATGCCCGCCCTGTACAAGGGCCTGGCGATCGCGGGCATTCTGTCGCTGATCGCGTTCTACTTCGTCACCATGTGGATCATGCCGGACAACGCCATCCGCGCCAGCGGCAGCCAGATGCGCCTGTTCGGCGCCTGCGCCACGGGGCTGGTGCTCACGGCCGCGCTGGTCTGGATCACCGAGTTCTACACCGGCACGCAGTACTCGCCCGTGCAGCACATCGCACAGGCCTCCACCACCGGCCACGGCACCAACATCATCGCCGGCCTGGGGGTCTCGATGCGCTCCACCGCCTGGCCGGTGCTCTTCGTCTGCCTGGCCATCCTGGCGTCCTACCAGCTCGCCGGGCTCTACGGCATTGCCGTGGCGGCCACGTCCATGCTCAGCATGGCGGGCATCGTGGTGGCCCTGGACGCCTACGGCCCTATCACCGACAACGCCGGCGGCATTGCCGAGATGGCCGAGCTGCCCAGCAGCGTGCGCGACGTCACCGACCCGCTGGACGCCGTGGGCAACACCACCAAGGCCGTGACCAAGGGCTATGCCATCGGTTCGGCGGGCCTGGCTGCGCTGGTGCTGTTTGCCGACTACACACACAAGCTGGAAAGCTACGGCAAGGCCATCAGTTTCGACCTGTCGGACCCGCTGGTCATCGTTGGCCTGTTCATCGGCGGGCTGATCCCCTACCTGTTCGGCGCCATGGCCATGGAGGCCGTGGGCCGCGCGGCCGGCGCGGTGGTGGTGGAGGTGCGCCGCCAATTCAGCACCATCCCCGGCATCATGGACGGCACCGGCAAGCCCGAGTACGGCAAGGCCGTGGACATGCTGACCACCGCCGCCATCAAGGAGATGGTGATTCCCAGCCTGCTGCCGGTAGTGGTGCCCATCGTGGTGGGCCTGCTCCTGGGGCCCAAGGCGCTCGGCGGCCTGCTCATGGGCACCATCGTCACCGGGCTGTTCGTCGCCATCTCCATGTGCACGGGCGGCGGCGCCTGGGACAATGCCAAGAAGTACATCGAGGACGGCCACCACGGCGGCAAGGGCAGCGAGGCGCACAAGGCCGCCGTGACCGGCGACACCGTGGGCGACCCCTACAAGGACACGGCCGGCCCGGCCATCAACCCGCTGATCAAGATCATCAACATCGTGGCGCTGCTGATCGTGCCGCTGGTGGTGCGATTCCACGGGAGCTGATACGCTGCGGCATCCGCCATGCAGCCACGGCCCGCTTCGGCGGGCCTTTTCTTTTTCCATGCCATCCCACCGCACTGCCATGCCCATCACCGTGCAATCGCTGGACCATGTGGTCCTGACCGTCGCCAGCATCCCGGCCACCATCGCCTTCTACGAACGCGTGCTGGGCATGGTGGCGCGCGAGTTCAAGCCGGGGCGCTACGCACTGCATTTCGGCCAACAGAAGATCAACCTGCACGAGGTGGGTACCGTGGTGGACCCGAACGTGCGCCATGCCACGGCAGGCTCGGGCGACCTGTGCTTTCTCACGCACACGCCGCTCGACGAAGTCCTTGTGCATCTGGCCGCCGAGGGCGTGGCCGTGGTGCAGGGGCCCGTGGGCGCCACGGGCGCACAGCACCGCCTGCGCTCGGTCTATATCTACGATCCGGACGAGAACCTGGTCGAGATCGCCAACGAGGTCTGAGAAGCGCTCAGAACTCCGCCGAGATCGCCGCGCGCAGCAGCATCGCGGCCGGCTCCACCAGTTCCTGCAGGTCGTTGGCGCGCCCCTGCTCGATGGACTGCAGCACCATCTCGTTGATGCCGCCCACCACGGCCATGGCCATCATGGGCTGGAGCGGGGCCTTGCGCAGGCGCTCGCCCGGGCGGTTGTTCACCACGTCGAGCATCAGGTCGGCCAGTTGCTGGTTGGCGCGGCGGCGCGCTGCCAGCCCCGGCGCGCCCAGGCCCAGCATCTCCACGAAGAGCGTGCGCAGCAGCACCGGGTTGCGCTCGAGCACACCGAAGTAGGCACCCATGGCCTGCTCCACCTGGGCCTGCCAGTCGCTGTGCGGATCAATGGCATTGCGCAGCACCGTAATGGCGTTGCCGCTGGCGACCTCGTACAGCGCGATCAGGCACTCGGCCTTGTCGGCGAAGTTCTCGTAGAAGGTGCGGCGCGAGACGCTGGCCTCGCGCACGATGTCGGCGATGGTGGTGTCGGCATAGCCGCGCACGGCCACGGCGTGCGCCATGCCCTCCAGCAGGCGGGAGCGGTGCACGGTGGATGTGGATGGGCTGGCGGCGGTCGTGGCTTCGGTCATGGCGCGGTGAGACTCCGAGAAGGTACTTGACAGTACCACACTCACCACGCATGATATACAACTGGTACCAAACAGTACCAAAACCTTTCATCCCTTGGAGCCCGCCATGACCGAACTTGTCGTCCGCCGCCTGCTCATCGACCTGGAGGCCCCTTTTGCGCGGCACTGGTGCGGTGGTGACGCCTTTCGCACGGCGCTCTTCAATGCGCTGTCCATGAGCTTCCCCGTGGGCGAGCAGTTCTTCATCGACGCGGTGCGCAATGGCCACAAGGCCCTGCCCGCCGACCGGCAGGCGCTGTACGCCGACGAGGTGCGCGGCTTCATCGGGCAGGAGGCCACGCACCGGCGCATCCACGCGCTGTTCAACGGCCACCTCGACATGCAGGGCCTGGTCAACACCTGGGGCCCGCGCGCGGCCGAGCGCATGAAGCTCTTCGAGGGCGCCGACCCGCGCCACCCGCTGGCCGTGACCGCCGCCAACGAGCACTTCACCGCCTTGCTGGCCGAGTGGCTGCTGGGCCACCCAGAGGTCCTCGCGGGCGCCGACCCGCGCCTTGCCACGATGTGGCAATGGCACTGCGCCGAAGAGGCCGAGCACAAGAGCACGGCTTTCGACATCTACCAGGCGCTGGACGGCGACCATGCCTGGCGCATCACCTGGTTCCGGCGCATCACCCTGGTGTTCCTGGGCGACGTGCTGCGCCAGACCGTGGGCAACCTGCGCCGCGATGGCACGCTGTGGCGCTGGCGCACCTGGGCCAGCGCGGCGCGCACCCTGTTCGGCCAAGGAGGCCTGGTGCGCGAGACCTGGCGTCCCTGGCGCGACTACCTGCGGCGCGATTTCCACCCCAGCCAGCAGGGCAGCGACCTCTCCGAGCGCTGGCTGGCAGACCACCGCGAGGCCTACATCCCCGTGGGCGCACGCTGAGCACGAACACCCCTTAGACCATGACCCAGAGCCCCTCTCACCGGCCGCATGCGGCGGCCGGCCAGCCCCTCCCTTTCCTGCGTATTTCCACACTGCGGGCCGCCGCCCTGCTGGCCGCACTCGCCATGCAGCTGCCGGCCCAGGCCGAACCCATGGCCTTCCAGGCCGCACTGGAGCAGCTCACGGCACGCTCCGACCAGCTCGCCGCATCGCGCAACGCGGTGGAAAGCGCCCAACTGCGCCGCCAGGCCCTGGCACGGCTGGGCGGCCCGGTGGTCTCGCTCAGCGGCGCCGCGTACGCCTACAACGCCAACCTGGACCTGGACCTCAACCCCGTGAACCAGGCCCTGCCCGGCGTGCTGCAGCAGCTGCCGCCGCAACTGGCGGGCTCGCTGGCCCAGTTGCCGCACCTGCCGGCCAGCTACACCTTGAACCGCCACAAGACGGACACCAGCACCTCGGTCTCGGGCATCTGGCCGATCTACATGGGCGGTGCCGGCGATGCCGCGCGCGGGCTGGTGGAGGCGCAGGCCGCCGAGGTACAGGCCGATGCCGACAAGACCGGCCACGAGGTCGCCACCGTGCTGGTGCAGCGCTATTTCGGGGCCCAGCTCGCCGAGCATGCCGCCCGGCTGCGCGAATCGGCCCTGGCCACCATAGAGCAGCACGACGCCGCCGCGCAGAAGATGCTGGACGCCGGCGTGATCGCCCGCGTGGAGCGCCTGCAGGCCCGTGCCGCGCTGGAGGAGGCGCGCCGCAACGCGCGCAAGGCCCGCGACGATGCCGATCTGGCCGCCACCGCCCTGACCCGCACGGTGAAGGCCAGCGAGCGCGTGACCCCCACCAGCCCGCTCTTCGTGCTCGGCCAGCCGGTGGAGCCCCTGCCCCACTTCGTCGATGCCGCGCTACAGCGCCACCCGGGCCTGGCCAAGGTGGCCGCCAAGAAGGGCCAGGCCGAGCAACTGCATGCGGCGCAGGAGGCTTTGCGCAAGCCGCAGGTCTTCGCCTTCGGCCAGCGTCAGCTCAAGAGCGGCAGGGATGCCGACTGGGTGGCCGGCATCGGCGTGCGCTTCACGCTGTGGGACTCCATCGACCGCGATGCGCTGGCCGCGTCGTCCTCGCGCCAGATCGAGCAGGCAGAGCGCAGCGGCGCCCAGGCGCAGAACGACATTGCCCTGCTGGTGGAAAAGCGCTGGCAGGCGCTGGAGCAGGCGCGGCGCGCCTATTTCGGCATGCAGCCAGGACTGGAGGTGGCCGACGAGGTGCTGCGCCTGCGCACCTCGGGCCTGCGGGCAGGCACCAGCACCACGCTGGACCTGATCGACGCCCAGGTCAACCAGGCCAAGGCGCAGACCGAACGGGCCCAGGCCGCCCACGACTACGTGAAGGCCCTGGCCGAGCTGCTCGAAAGCTCCGGCCTCTCCGATGAATTTGGCAAATACATGGCACGTGCCGATGTGAAGGTGGAATGAACATGAGCGACAGCAACAAGAACAACGGCAAGGGCAGCAGGAAAGCTGCGGTGCTGGGCGCCGTGGCCCTGGTGGCCGTGGGCGGCTTCGTCGGTTTCGGGCTGTGGAAGGCCTCGCAGCCGGCACCCGAGGTGTTCCAGGGGCAGATGGAGGCCCGCGAGGCCGACATCGCGCCCAAGGTCACGGCGCGCATCGCGCAGATCCTGGTCAAGGAAGGCGACCAGATCGCCGTGGGCGCCCCGCTGATCCGCATGGACAGCCCTGAGGTGCAGGCCAAGCTGGCGCAAGCCACCGCCGCGCAGGAAGCGGCCCAGGCCGTGGCCGACAAGGCCGCGCACGGCGCCCGCCCGCAGGAGGTGGAGATGGCCCGCCTGGCCTGGCAGCGCGCCGTGACGGCGGCCGACCTGGCCGAATCGTCCTACCGCCGCGTGGACGGCCTGGCCCGCGAAGGCCTGGTGGCCGCACAGAAGCGCGACGAGGCCGAGGCCAACCACAAGGCCGCGCGCGACCAGGCCCTGGCCGCCAAGGCCCAGTACGAGCTGGCCCGTGCCGGCGCCCGGCCCGAGGACCGATCCGCCGCCAGCGCCCAGGCGCGCCAGGTGGCCGGCGTGGTCGCCGAGGTCAAGGCCGCCCAGGCAGAGACCGAGCTCAAGAGCCCCGTGGCAGGCGAAGTGGCCAAGGTGCTGGCCCGCACGGGCGAGCTGTCGCCCCAGGGCGTGGCCGTGGTCACGGTGGTGGACCTGGCCGACCAGTGGGTGGTGCTGAACGTGCGGGAAGACCGCCTGCAGCGCTTTGCCATCGGCCAGGAGTTCGAGGCCACGCTGCCCGCCCTGGGTCGTGCAGGCAGCGCCGGCAAGCCCGTGCGCTTCAAGGTCTACCACACAGCCGCCCTGCCCGACTTCGCCACCTGGCGCGCCACGCGCGCCGGCCAGGGATTCGACGTGCGCACCTTCGAAGTGCGCGCCCGCCCGGCCTCTCCCATCGAAGGCGCCCGCCCCGGCATGACGGTGCTGGTGCAATGAGCTGGCGCGCAACGCCCTGCCCCTTGACCACGCCATGAATCCCCTGGTCCACAGCTTTCGCCGCGAGGCGCGGCGCCTGCTTGCCAGCCCCTGGGACCTGGCCATGGTCACCTGGGTGCCGCTGCTGGCCGTGCTGCTCATGGGCTGGATCTTCTCGGCCGGCCTGCCACGCCACTTGCCCGTGGGCGTGCTGGACGACGACCACTCGGCCCTGTCGCGCCAGGTGGTGCGCATGCTCGACGCCACGCCCGGCCTGCAGGTGGTGCAGCACTACGCCAACTCGGCCGAGGCCGAGCGCGCGCTGCGCAGCGTGGAGGTGTATGCCGTGGTCACCCTCCCGCGCGACTTCGCGCGCACCGTGAAGGAGGGCCGCACGGCCCAGGTCACGCTGCTGCACAACGCGCAGCTGGGCACGCATTCGGGCGTGCTGCAACGCGACGTGCGCGCCGTGGTGGGCACGCTGTCGGCCGGCATCGAGATGGCGGCGCGCAACAAGCGCGGCGAACCGGCGCAAGCCGTGCGCGTGAACATGGAGCCCATCCACACGCAATTGCTGGCGCTGTTCAACGTGTCCACCAACTACGAGCAGTTTCTGGGCGCGGCGCTGATCCCGGCGCTGCTGCACATCCTGGCCATGACGGCCGGCGCCTGGGCCGTGGGCCGCGAGTTGCGCGACCGCACGCTGGGCGAATGGCTGGGTGCGGGCGGTGGGGTGCTGCGCACGGGTGCGGCCCTGGTGGGCAAGCTCGCCCTGCCCTGGGCCTCGCTGACGCTGGTGGCGCTGCTGGCGCTGACGGGCATCACCTGGGGGCGCGGCTGGCACCCGCCGGGCAACCTGGCCTGGGTGGCAGCGGGGCTGGCACTGCTGATGGCCGTGTCGCTGGCCGCTGGTGCGGCGCTGGCAGGCATCACGCGCTCGCTGCGCACGGCCCTCTCGGGCGCGGGCTTCTTCGCGGCACCGGCGTTTGCTTTCAGCGGCGTGGCCTTTCCGCTGGCGGGCATGCCGGCCAGCGCACGCGCGTGGGCCGAGGCCATGCCCTACACCCACTACATCCGCCTGCAAATCGAGCAGTTGCAGATGGGCGCACCGCTGCGCACCAGTGTTTCCACCGTGGCGGCGCTGATGGTGGCCACTGCCGTGCTGCTGCTGGCGTGCACGCTGGCCCTGCAACTGGCACGCAAGAACCCAGAGAGCTGGGGAGCACGGTGATGGACAAACGGTACGAAACCTCTGCCGAATCCTCGACCCTCTGGAGCGCCTGGCTGCAGGCCCTGGCCACCATCAGCCGCGACAAGGGCGTGCTGCTGCTGCTCGTGGCCGCGCCCGTGCTCTATGGCTTCTTCTACCCCTGGTTCTATGCCGACGAGGTGCTCACCCGTGTGCCCGTGGCCGTGGTGGACATGGACCGCAGCAGCCTGTCGCGCCAGATCACGCGCTTTGCCGAGGCCGACCCGCGCATCGAGGTGCGTCTGGTGACCGCCAGCGAGCGCGAGGCGCAGGAAGCGCTGTGGCGCGGCGAGGTGGAAGGCTATGCGCTGATCCCCGCCAACCTCAAGCGCAGCGTGGTGCGCGGCGAGGAGGCCCTGGTTCGCGTCGAAGGCAACGGCGCCTATGCGCTGCTCAACAAGGCCGTGCAGTACGGCTTTGCCGAGGCCGTGGGCACCGTGTCCGCCGGCATCGAGATGCGCAAGCTGCAGGCCGCGGGCCAGAGCGCGCAGCAGGCCGCCGCCAGCCGCAACCCGGTGCAGTTGCAGATGGTGGCGCTGTTCAACCCGACCGAGGGCTATGGCAGCTTCGTCGTGCCCGCCGTGGCCCTGCTGATCCTGCAGCAGACGCTGCTCATGGGCGCGGCCATGCTCACCGGCACCTGGGTGGAGGCCGGCCGGCACCGCGCCCGCGCCCGCACCTGGCTGGGCCGGCTGCTGGCGCTGTGCACGCTGGGCTGGGTCAGCGGCCTGTTCTACTTCGGCTGGATCTTTGTGCTGCACGACTACCCGCGCGGCGGCAACCCGCTGGGGGCGCTGGCGCTGCTGGCCTGCTATGTGCCCGCCATCGCGGCCCTGGGCGCGCTGATCGGCCTGTGGGTGGGCAACCGCGAGCGCGCACTGCAGGTACTGCTGTTCACCACCCTGCCGATCGCCTTCGTGGCCGGCTTCTCGTGGCCCGTGGAGGCCCTGCCCGAGCCGCTGCAGTGGCTGCGCTGGCTGCTGCCCAGCACCTCGGGCGTGCAGGCCTCGCTGCGCCTGAACCAGCTGGGCGCGCCCCTCGCGGCGGCCTTGCCCCAGCTGTGTGCGCTGGTGGCGCTATCTGCAGGGTGCACGGTGGCGCTGCTGGCTTGGACAAGGCCCCGGCCAGTACCCGGCCCTTCTGCCTGAGGAACTTCATCACCCGGGCTGCAACCCCGCGTACCATCACAGGCATTCCGGTACTCCCAGAGAAGATGGCCTTGAAACACTCCGCACCGCCTGACCATGCTCCCCGCGATGGCAACGCCTCGCACTACCAGCGCATCGTCGATGGCGTGCTGGCGGATTCCAGGCACCTGATGGAGCGCGTCGCCGAGGCCACGCGCATGTCCCTGCAACTGCGCCAGGACCAGGCCCGCACGCCGGGCGAGCACCAGGGCATGCTCGAAGCGCAGCAGCAGTTGATGCGGCTCACCTCCGTGATGGGCGAGCGCTATCCTGGCGCGCTGCGCAAGGCACTCGAACAGCAGACCGCTGCGCCGGGGGAGGAAAAACCCTCGCGCTCACTGTTCACCATCCATTTCGACCAGCTCGAACTGATGGACGAGTCGCAGATCACCGAAAGCGTCGAGCGCGCCCGCGCCAGGCAGGTGCTGACTTCTGCCGTGGAGGGGCCGCTGGCCGACCTCGACGCCCTGGTGTGCGCAGCCCAGGGCCTGCCCAGGGTGCAGCCCGAGCACAACCCCCTGCGCCCGGAAGTCTTCCTGCAGGCACTGCAGGCCGTGGTGTCGCAGATGCAGGCCACCGCGCAGGTGCGCAACGACTGGATGGCGCACATGGCCAAGGCCCTGGGCACGGAGCTCAAGGGCCTCTACCTCGCACAGATCGATCTGCTCAAGCAAGGCGGTGTGCGGCCCGTGGGCTACGCCATGCGCCAGGCCGACGGCGAGTATGTGTACGTCGCGCCGGGCAACGGCGCAGCAGCCCCCGGGTTCGGTGACGAAACAGACATGTCCGTACCCGCAGGCTCCGGCGACCCGCTGCTGACGCTCGACCGGCTGCGCCGCCTGCTGCTCGGCGAGTTCAGCGAGCAACCCGCGCCGCAGCAGTCCCCGGCGGCCGCGCCGGACGATGAACCCTTCGCCGAACGTTTTGCACGCGAGTTCGACAGCCCGGTACAGCTTCCGCAGATCGACCCGCCCGCCACGGATTTCGCCATGACCGTGCCCGCCGCCTTCGAGGCGCTGCAGGAGATGAACCAGGTCGGCCAGATGATGGAGCGCCTGGGCAGCCAGCGCGCCCAGCCGGGCGACGGAGCAGGGCAGAGGCGCGCCGCGGGGCTTGGAGACGCCCTGGGCATGGAGGTGGTCGCGCTGATGGTGGACAACATCGCGCGCGACAGCCGGCTGCTGTGGCCTGTGCAGCAGTTCGTGCGCGCCCTGGAACCCGCCCTGATGCAGCTGGCGGTGGCCGACCCCCGATTCTTCAGCAACAAGGAGCACCCCGCGCGCCGCCTGCTGCAGGACATCACCGACCACAGCATGGCCTTCAACGGGGCCGAGGCACCCGGCTTCAAGCGATTCATGCGCTCCCTCATGGACATTGCCGGCCCGCTGGCCTCGGCCACCATCGAAGGGGCAGATGACTTCGAGCAGGTCCGCCAGCAGTTGCACGCGCAATGGGCAGACGGCGAGCAGGTGCGCGAACAGGAGCGCCTGCGCGCCATCGAGGCGCTGGAGCACGCGGAGCAGCGCCACCTACTGGCGGCCAGGTTGTCCGGCGAGATCCGCTTGCTGCCGCAGATCGACAGCATCCCCGGCGAGATTGCCCACTTCCTGCTCGGCCCCTGGGCCCAGGTCATGGCCCAGGCGCGCCTGACCGACAGGACCGGCAGCGCCGACCCGGGCCGCTACCAGGAGCTGGTGGGCGCCCTGGTCTGGAGCGCGCAGCCCGAACTGACCCGCACGAACACCGGTGAGCTCGCGCGCCTGATCCCCCAACTGCTGCCTCGCCTGCGCGAGGGCCTCGCATTGATCGACTACCCTGCTGACAGGACCGAAGCCGTCTTCGCGCAGTTGATGCAATTGCACCAGCAGGCCTTCCAGGGCGGGCCCAAGCCTGCCGCTTCGCCCGCCGAAACGGAGCCTTCGGAACAAGCAACCCCGACCATGGACGAGGAGCCGTGGCTTGCGCCATCGGAAGCCCAGGATTCCGGCTTCATGGGCGACTTGCAGCCGTCCCAGCCCGGGGCCCTGGAGCCCCCGCCCGCACCCACGCCGGTGGATGGGCCCACCCGGCCTGCGCTGGCCGTCGGCAGTTGGGTGAACCTGCTGGTGGCAGGCCAGTGGGAGCGCACCCAGCTGTCCTGGGTCGGCTCGCAGGGCACCTTCTTCCTCTTCACCAACGCCTCCGGGCGCACCCAATCGATGACGCTGCGGCTGCTCGACCGGTGCATCCAGCAAGGCAGCCTGCAGGTGCTCAGCCAGCAGCCCGTGGTGGATGTCGCCCTGGACGCCGTGGCGCAGGCCGCCATGCGCAACAGCGTGGAAAGCAGGTTATGAGCCCGGGGTGTTCTGCCCCGGCCTGCGCAGCACCAGCATGCCGAACAGCGGCGCCATGATGTACATGCTGACCGAGTAGATGGCGGCTGGCAGCGCGAGCTGGAAGTTGTTGAGCACCGACAGCGCGATGAAGATCGCCAGCGTGGAGTTGTGGATGCCGATCTCGAAGCCGATGGCCGTGGCCATGGACTTGTCCATGCCCAGAGCGCGCGGCAGGAAGTAGCCCGCGCAGAGGCTCAGGGCATTGAACAGCAGCACGGCCGGGCCGATGTCGGCAAACGAGGACGACAGCGCCGCCCATTCCTTGGCAATGGCAATCAGCGCGAACGACGCGAGCACCACGGCGCTGAAGAGCTTCATCGGCTTTTCCATGCGCGCGCTGAAGGCCGGGGCGCGCCGGTGCACCCACATGCCCACGACCACAGGGATGAGCACGATCACGATCACCTCCAGCACCTTGCCGAACTGCAGCGGCACCACCTGGCCCGTTTTGGCGAAGGTGGCGATGGCCCAGTTGGTGATGAGCGGCAGGCTCACGATGGACAGCACCGTGTTGATGGCCGTGAGCGAGATGTTCATCGCCACGTTGCCGCCGAACAGGTGGCTGAACAGATTGGCCGACACGCCGCCCGGCGATGCCGCCAGCAGCATCAGCCCCACGGCATACAGCGGCGGCACGCCCAGCAGCACGATGAGGCCGTAGCAGGCCGCCGGCAGCACCAGCACCTGCAGCACCAGGGCCAGCAGCACAGCGCGCGGGTACTGCAGCAGGCGCTTGAAGTCCGCCACGGTGAGCGACAGGCCCAGGCCGAACATGACGAGGCCCAGCGCAATGAACAGCAGCGTGGGCAGGATGGAAATGAAACTCATGGTGCGCTCACGCGGCCAGGGGCTGGCCGCGCTCCTGTGGCAAAGCCCACGGCACCGCCAAGCGGTGCCGTGGGCAAAAGTCGATGAACGAGGAGAGAGGGGGAGATGCGCCGGTTCAGGCCGCTGCAGTCGGGCCCGTGCGCAGGCGCACCGGGCCGCTGCGCTGCTCGATGGCGTGCTGCACTTCCTTGCGCAGGCCCATCAGAAAGCCCAACTCGGCCACCACGAAGAGCGGCCCCACGATCAGGCCTGCCAGGTCGTCCACGAAGGCGGGCTTGCGGCCCTCGTAGTAGTGGCCCACGAACTGGATCACCCAGCCCACGGCGAACAGGCCCAGGCCCGTGGCCAGCCACAGCGTGGTGCCTTGCAGCGCCAGCCATTGGCCGCCGGCCAGCATGGCGGCCTGCAGCGCGGCCATCACCAGGCCAAAGCGCGTATCGAGCCGGAAGTAGAAGACACTGGCCGCGATGGCTGCCACCAGCGCCGGCCCCACAGGCACACCACCCAGCAGCCAGACGGGGCGCGAGAGCAGGATCACCACGGCGAACATGATCATCGGCACCCCCACGAAATGGGTGTGGATGTTGCGCGGGTCGCGGTGGTAGTCGGCGTACTGGGCCAGGTGGTCGATCAGGGTTTTCATGGGTGTCTCCTGGTTGTTGTTGTAAGCAGCATCCATACTCGTGCGGCGCCCGCCCCCCGTCTGTCGGGGAGCCGACACAAACCCAGCCTTACCCGACTGCATGACCGACCCCGCCGCCTACCTTCCCGTGCTCCAGTCCGGCCGCTGGTTTGCCCACCTGCCGCCCGACTTCGCCCAGCCCCTGCTGGCCATGGCCCACCTGCGCCAGCTGGCGCCGGGCGAGGTGCTCTTTCTGCGCGGCGATGCGCCCTGCGGGCTGTATGCCGTGGTGCGCGGCGCGATCAGCATTTCGGGCACGGGCGGGCGGGCCGACGAAGCGCGCGCCGCCATGCTCACGCGGCTGGAGCCCCCGCACTGGTTCGGCGAGATCTCGGTGTTCGACAATTCGGCCCGCACGCACGATGCCCACGCGGCCGAAGCCAGCACCCTGCTGCAGATACCGCACGACCCTCTGCAGGCCTGGCTCACCGCCCACCCTCAGCACTGGCATGCGCTGGCCCTCTTGCTCACCGACAAGCTGCGCACCGCCTTCGTGGCCATCGAAGAACTGGCCCTGCTGCCTGCCGGCCAGCGCCTGGCGCGCCGCCTGGTGATGATGGCCGAGGGCTACGGCCAGTGGACGGCCGAGGGCCAGTCGCGCCGGGTGATCGGCATATCCCAGGAGCAGCTGTCGCTGATGCTGGCCATTTCGCGCCAGACCACCAATCAGATCCTCAAGGAC
Organism: Acidovorax sp. LjRoot118; assembly: GCF_964253575.1. Taxonomy (NCBI): domain Bacteria; kingdom Pseudomonadati; phylum Pseudomonadota; class Betaproteobacteria; order Burkholderiales; family Comamonadaceae; genus Acidovorax; species Acidovorax sp. LjRoot118. The sequence goes on along the minus strand of NZ_CAXURB020000001.1, from coordinate 1,273,721 downwards.
CTGGAGGGCCGCGCCCTGGTGCGCGTGCACCGCGGCGAGGTGGAGATCCTGGACCTGGCGGCCCTGCGCGCCACTTGCTACTGAATCAATAGCGCCCAGCACACACGGGTTATCACCCAAGTGCATTTGGGAGCAAAATACTAAGAACACTTTGCATTTCCGGGCAAAATGGCGGCATGCAACTGAACTACATCGCCAACGCCTCTGTTCCGTCCTCGTCGGGCCGCACGCTTGCCGTGATCGACCCGTCCGACGGCCAGCCCTTCGACGAGATCCAGCGCAGCAACGCCGATGACATCGACGCGGCGGTGCATGCGGCGCGCCAGTGCTACAACGCAGTGTGGCAGCGCATGGCACCGGCCGACCGGGGCCGCCTGCTGCAGCGCCTGTCGGCCAAGGTGCTCGAGCATGCCGACGAGCTCACGGCGCTGGAGCAGCGCGACTGCGGCAAGCCCACCAAGCAGGCCCGCGCCGACACGCTGGCGCTGGCGCGCTACTTCGAGTTCTATGCCGGTGCCTGCGACAAGCTGCATGGCGAGACCCTGCCCTACCTGGACGGCTACAGCGTGCTCACCTGGCGCGAGCCGCATGGGGTGACGGGCCATGTGATCCCCTGGAACTACCCGATGCAGATCTTTGGCCGCAGCGTGGGCGGTGCCCTGGCGGCCGGCAACGTCTGCGTGGTCAAGCCGGCCGAGGACGCCTGCCTGTCGCTGATCCGCGTGGCGCAGCTCGCGGCCGAGGTGGGCTTCCCCTCGGGGGCCCTGAACATCGTCACCGGCTACGGCCATGAGGTGGGCGACGCGCTGGCGCGCCACCCCGGCATCGACCACATCAGCTTCACCGGCAGCCCCAAGATCGGCACACTGATCCAGCAGGTGGCGGCCGAGCGCCACTGCCCGGTGACGCTGGAGCTCGGCGGCAAGAGCCCGCAGATCATCTTTGCCGATGCCGACCTGGACGCCGCCGTGCCCGTGGTGATCAACGCCATCGTGCAGAACGCGGGCCAGACCTGCAGCGCCGGCTCGCGCGTGCTGATCGACTCGCTGATCTACGAGCCCCTGCTCGAACGCCTGGGCAAGGCCTTTGAAGGCCTGCGCGTGGGCCCTGCGGCCATGGACCTCGACGTAGGCCCGCTGATCCGCCAGACCCAGCAGCAGCGCGTGTGGGACTTTTTGTCCGACGCGCAGGTGGCCGGCATCCCCATGGTGGCCCAGGGCGTGGTGGTGGACGAATCGCCCGAAGGCGGCTTCTACCAAGCCCCCACCCTGCTGCGCGACGTGCCGGTGCAGCACCGCCTGGCGCAGGAGGAAGTGTTCGGCCCGGTGCTCTCGGCCATGGCCTTCCAGGACGAGGACCATGCGGTGGAACTGGCCAATGCCACGCAGTTCGGCCTGGTGGCCGGCATCTGGACACGCGACGGCTCGCGCCAGTTCCGCATGGCCAAGCGTGTGCACAGCGGCCAGGTGTTCATCAACAACTACGGCGCCGGCGGCGGCGTGGAGCTGCCCTTCGGCGGCGTGAAGTCCAGCGGCTATGGCCGCGAAAAGGGCTTCGAGGCGCTGTACGGCTTCACCACCCTCAAGACCGTGGCGATCAAGCACGGTTGATTGCGGCGCTCGCCGACCTGGCGGGCACCGATTTGCGCAAGACCTCTTTCCATGCCCCTGAGTCCCCCCGCCCCCCGCACCGCCCGCCATGTCCGGCGCGTGACCTACCAGGGCTATGAACGCGATGACGGCCTGTGGGACATCGAAGGCGAGCTGCACGATAGCAAGGCCTACGATGCCCCCGTGCACCGTGGCGAGGGCGTGCGCCGCGCGGGCGAGCCCATCCACCACATGCTACTGCGCGTCACGGTGGACCGCCAGCTCGTGGTGCAGGCCATCGACGTGGCGATGGATGCCCACCCGCTCAAGGACTGCCCGCTGGCCCAGGCCGCGCTGCAGCAGATGGTGGGCTGCAGCATGACCCGCGGCTGGCGCCAGGCCATCCAGAAGCACCTGGGTGGCGTGGCCAGCTGCACCCACCTGCGCGAGCTGCTGTTCAACCTGGCCACCGCCGCCTTCCAGTCCGTCACCGCCGTGTTCGCACCGCCTGCCAATGGCGACCCGCCGCGCCACCTGAACCAGTGCACGGGCTGGGCCTGCGACGGCAACGGCGTGAAGGAGCACTTTCCGCAGTTCTACGGCCGCGTGCCCGCTGCAATCAGCAAACCCGACACGGCGGCACCGCCCGCCGAACGCTGACCACAGCAGTTCCACACCTTTTTTTTTACCGCCCCATTTTCCAAAGACAGGGAGACACTCCATGCGTGCACAGAACAAGTCCGTCATCGTCACCGGCGCCGGCAACGGCATTGGCGAGGGCATCGCCAAGCGCCTGGCGGCCGAGGGCGCCAAGCTCATCGTCAACGACATCAACGAAGCCGGCGGCCAGCGCGTGGTGGCCGAGATCACCGCGGCCGGCGGCACGGCCGCCTTCTTCAAGGCCGACGTGACCAATTCGGCCCAGGTCAAGGCCCTGGTGGATGAAGCCGTGCGCCTGTATGGCCAGCTCGACGTGATGGTCAACAACGCCGGCTGGACGCACCGCAACCGCCCCATGCTGGATGTGAGCGAGGACGAGTTCGACAAGGTCTATGCCATCAACATGAAGAGCATCTACCTCTCGGCCATCCACGCCGTGCCGGTGCTGCGCAAGGTGGGCGGCGGCAGCATCATCAACATTGCCTCCACGGCCGGCCTGCGCCCACGCCCAGGCCTGACCTGGTACAACGGATCCAAGGGCGCCGTGATCATCACCAGCAAGTCCATGGCGGCCGAGCTCGGCCCCGACAACATCCGCGTGAACTGCATCAACCCCGTGTTCAACCCCGACACCGGCCTGGCCGCCGAGTTCGCGGGCGGCCCGGTGGACGATGCGCGCCGCGCCAAGTTCCTGGCCACCATCCCGCTGGGGCGCTTTTCCACCGCGCTCGACGTGGCCAACGCCGCGCTCTACCTTGCCAGTGATGAAGCGTCCTTCATCAATGGCGTGTGCATCGAGGTAGACGGCGGCCGCTGCGTCTAAGCCCCCACAAGGGCAAGTTGGGAGGCCGCATCCCCAATGCAGCAACTGCGGCAAAATGCCCCCATGGCCGAACGTGTGATCCCCCTGGTGGACCAGCGCAGCGCCGCCCTCCGGGCGGTGGTGCCGCTGCATGCACAAGCTCCAACGGGGCATCTGGTGGACACACGCGGGCGTCCCTTGCGCGACCTGCGCATCAGCGTGACGGACCGCTGCAACTTCCGCTGCAGCTACTGCATGCCCAAGGAGGTGTTCGACAAGGACTACCCCTACCTGCCCCACAGCGCGTTGCTCAGCTTCGAGGAGATCACGCGCCTGGCCCGGCTGTTCCTGGCCCACGGCGTGCGCAAGATACGCCTCACGGGGGGCGAGCCCCTGCTGCGCAAGAACCTCGAAGCCCTGGTGGCGCAACTGGCCGCGCTGCGCACGGTGGATGGCACGCCCCCCGACCTCACGCTCACCACCAACGGGTCGCTGCTGGTGCGCAAGGCCCGAGCGCTCAAGGACGCGGGCCTGAACCGCGTGACCGTGAGCCTCGACGGCCTGGACGACACGGTGTTCCGGCGCATGAACGACGTGGACTTTCCGGTGGCCGACGTGCTCGCAGGCATCGAGGCGGCCCATGCGGCGGGCCTGTCGCACATCAAGGTCAACATGGTCGTCAAGCGCGGCACCAACGACCACGAGATCCTGCCCATGGCGCGGCACTTTCGCGGCACGGGCACCACGCTGCGCTTCATCGAGTACATGGATGTGGGGGCCACCAACGGCTGGCGCATGGACGAAGTGCTGCCTTCGGCCGAACTCATCGAGCGCCTGCGCGCCCACCTGCCGCTGGTGCCGCTCGATCCCGCCAGCCCCGGCGAGACCGCCGAGCGCTGGGGCTATGCCGATGCCAGCGGCCGGCACGACCCAGCGCTGGGCGAGATCGGCGTCATCAGCAGCGTGACCCAGGCCTTTTGCCACGACTGCAACCGCGCACGCCTGTCCACCGAAGGCCAGCTGTACCTGTGCCTGTTCGCCACCCAGGGCCATGACCTGCGCAGCTTGCTGCGCGGCGGCGCGAGCGACGAGGCCATCGCCTCGGCCATCGCCCCCATCTGGCAAAACCGCAGCGACCGCTACTCGGAGCTGCGCAGCAGCCTGCCTGCGGATGCCACGCCCGGGCCGCGCCGGGTGGAGATGAGCTATATCGGCGGGTGATGCAGGCGCTGCTGCCCTTTCTTTTTCTTCAACGCACACCGGGCCACCCCTCTCCATGATCGACATCCAGGACATCACCGGCCTCGTGCTGGCCGGGGGCCGCGGCTCCCGCATGGGCGGGGTCGACAAGGGCCTGCAGGGCTTTCGCGGCATGCCGCTGGCGCTGCACACGCTGATGCGGCTGCAGATGCAGACCGGCGCCACCATGGTCAACGCCAACCGCAACCTGGCAGCCTACGAATCATTCGGCGCGCCGGTGTGGCCCGACGTGCTGGCTGACTATGCCGGCCCACTGGCCGGCTTCATGACCGGGCTGGAGCGCTGCGAAACCCCGTGGATGCTGACCGTGCCCTGCGACACCCCCCTGTTCCCGCTGGACCTGGCGGCGCGCCTGGCCGCAGCGGCCGACGAAGCGGGTGCCGACATCGCCATGGCCGCCGCCCCCGAGGACGATGGCAGCGGCCAGCTGGCCGTGCGCCCCCAGCCCGTGTTCTGCCTGCTGCGCGTGGACCTGCTCGAAAGCCTGGTGGCCTTCACCCAGGCCGGCGGCCGCAAGATCGATGCGTGGACCGGCCAGCATGCCTGCGCCATCGTGCCTTTCAACGCGCCGGGCGACGACCCGCAGGCCTTCTTCAACGCCAACACCCTGGCCGAGCTGCACGCGCTGGAGGCCGGCACACCATCCGACCGCCCATGAAGACCCTTGCCCAGATTGCCGCCGAACTGCAGGGCTACGATCCCAAGGCCCTGAGCGTTGCCGATGCCAATGCCTTCCTCGCGCGCCTGGTGCAGCCGGTGCAGGGCACCGAAACCATTGGCATCTTCGATGCGCTGGGGCGCGTGCTGGCCAGCGACGTCGTCTCGCCTGTGAGCGTGCCGCCGCACGACAACTCGGCCATGGATGGCTATGCGCTGGCCGGCACCCAACTCGTGCCGGGCCAGCCGCTCACGCTGCGCCCCGTGGGCACGGCCCTGGCCGGCAAGGCCTGGGCAGGCACGGTGGCCACGGGCGAGTGCGTGAAGATCATGACCGGGGCCATCATGCCGCCGGGCCTCGATACGGTGGTGCCGCAGGAGTTCACCACCACCGGCGCGGACGGCTCCATAACCATCGCCGCCGATGTGCTGCGCCTGGGCGACAACCGCCGCTTCAAAGGTGAGGACCTGATGCAGGGCAGCGTGGCATTGGCGCAGGGCGAGCTGCTCACGCCGGCCGCACTGGGCCTGGTGGCCAGCCTGGGCCTGCCCACCGTCACGGTGCACCGCCGCCTGCGCGTAGCCTACTTTTCCACCGGCGACGAGATCCTGAGCCTGGGCGAGCCCCCGCGCGAAGGGGCGGTGTACGACAGCAACCGCTACACCGTGTTCGGCCTGCTCACGCGCCTGGGCGTGGAGGTGATCGACCTCGGTGTGGTGCGCGACGAGCCCGCCCTGCTGGAGGCGGCCTTTCGCCAGGCGGCGCAGCAGGCCGATGCCATCGTCACCAGCGGCGGCGTGAGCGTGGGCGAGGCCGACCACACGCGCACCATGATGAAACAACTGGGCGACGTGGCCTTCTGGCGCATCGCCATGCGCCCCGGCCGCCCCATGGCCGTGGGGCTTTTGGCCAGTGGTACGCCAGACGGCCGCAGCGCCGTGCTGTTCGGCCTGCCCGGCAACCCGGTGGCGGTGATGGTCACCTTCCTGGCCTTCGTGCGCCCGGCCCTGCTGCGCATGATGGGCAGCACCCATGCGCCCGCCCCCCTCATGCGCGCCACCAGCACCGAGGCCCTGCGCAAGAAACCCGGCCGCACCGAGTACCAGCGCGGCACCGTGAGCACGGCCCCCGATGGCAGCCTGCAGGTCTGCACCACCGGCAACCAGGGCTCGGGCGTGCTCAGCTCCATGGTGCAGGCCAACGGCCTCATCGTGCTGCACCACGGCCAGGGCGACGTGGCCGTGGGCGAACCCGTGGACGTCATGGTCTTTGACGGCGTGATCTGACACGCAGGTGCGGCATGGACTTCCCAACGCCTGCGGCAACGCGGACTACGCTGCACTGAACACCCCCCTCTCATGGAAACGAGATCGCCATGCCTTACGCAGCCCAACACCTTGCACAGCCCCCTTCGCGCGATGAAGTGGACCAATTGGCCGGCGCCACCGTCGTCGAGTTCGGCACGCCCTGGTGCGGCCACTGCCAGCGCGCCCAGCCCCTGATCGAAGGGGCCTTGAAGGACCGTGCCGATGTGGCCCACGTCAAGGTCGAGGACGGCCCCGGCCAGCGCCTGGGCCGCACCTTCGGCGTGAAGCTCTGGCCCACCCTGGTCTTCCTCAAGGACGGCAAGGAAGTGGACCGCCTGGTGCGTCCGCAGCAGGCCGCCGATGTGCAACAGGCGCTGCAGGCCGTTGCAGGTTGACTCCCTTCAACCCTGCTTCTTCGTTGCCAGCAGGTAGCCCACGCGCAGCGCGCGGTGCAGCCTGAACGCCCGGGTGAAGGGGTTGTAGCCCAGCCCCCGCGAGTCCTTGAGCGTGAGGCCCGCCGCCTTCGCATCGGCCACCAGCTCGTGCGGGCGGATGAACTTGCGCCAGTCGTGCGTGCCCACGGGCAACAGCCGCAGCACGCGCTCCGCACCGAACACCGCGATCAGCCACGCAAAGGGCGTGCGGTTGATCGTGGAGAAGAACACCCAGCCACCGGGCTTGACCAGCCGCGCACAGGCCTCGATCACCAGGCGCGGGTCGGGCACGTGCTCCAGCATCTCCATGCAGGTCACCACGTCGTAGCTGCCGGGCTGCTCTGCCGCCAGTTCCTCGGCCGACACGGCGCGGTAGGCCACACTCGCCCCGGTCTTGCGGGCATGCAGCGTGGCCACCTTGAGCGGCTTGTCCGCCAGGTCGATGCCCAGCACATCGGCACCGCGCCGGGCCATGGACTCGGCCAGGATGCCACCGCCGCAGCCCACATCGAGCACACGCTTGCCCTGGAGTGATGACACCGCATCGTCGATCCACTGCAAACGCAGTGGGTTGATCTCGTGCAGCGGGCGGAATTCCGACTCGGGATCCCACCAGCGGTCGGCCAGTTGCTGGAATTTGGCGAGTTCAGCGGCGTCGAAATTGGTGTGGACCATGGTGTTGCTCCTTTGAAAATGGGGAAGATCGATCGGCTCAGCGCCTGTTACCAGTGGCCCTTGGCTCGGTTCCAGCGGTAGAGCCGGCGCGCAAAGGCGTTGTAGAAGAGGTCGGTGATACGGCGCAGGCCCCACCAGCGCAGCGGCGCGGCCAACCAGCCCCAGCGCGGCAAACGCCGCAGGGCGGCGGCCAGGGCATCGGCACCCACCTGCATGCGCCCCTGCCCGTCGGCCAGGTGCAGGCGCTCGCGCACGGCTTCGAGGTCCAGGCCCAGCGCATCGAGCACCTCGGGGTGCTGGTGCACGTCCACCAATTGCACACCCCCATCGGCGGCCAGCCGCTCCCGCATGGCACAGATGCCGGCATCGCACACGGGGCAGGCGCTGTTGTAGTACACGGTGGCAGTGGGGTTCGGGGTGTTGCTCATGGCCGTTTCCTTTGCAGCCATCATAGCAATATTTAGTTAAATACCTAAATATTTAATTAAATAAGTCACGACACGGCTTCGCTAGAATGTGCGCATGGAAAAGATCTTCGAAGCACTTGCGTCCACCCCCCGGCGCAAGATCCTGGCCTACCTGTCCGAGACCGAGTTGTCTGCGGGCGAGATCGCTGCGCGCTTCGAGATGAGCAAGCCCTCGCTCTCGCAGCACCTCAAGGTGCTGGAAAACGCCGGCCTCGTCACCTCGGAAAAGCGCGGCCAGTTCGTCTTCTACAGCCTGCAGCGCGACAACCTGGCACACACCCTCACGGGCTTCATGCAGAGCGTATGCCCCGTGTCCAAGGGGCTCAAGAAGGAAAGCCGCGCCCTGGCCCAGAGCAAGGCCAAGGCAGCGGGCGCCAAGCCCAAGCCGGCGGCCGAATGAGGCCTCAACCGCGCCCTGCGAAAGGCATGTTCGATGCCATCACGGTCATGTTGAGCACGTTGGCGGAGAGCGGCAGGCCGGCCATGTAGCTCACAGCCTCGGCCACGTGCTTGACGTCCATCATGGGCTCGGTGGCCATGGTGCCGTTGGCCTGGCGCACGCCCTCGCCCTTGGTCATGCGGGCCGACAGGTCGGTCAGCGCATTGCCGATGTCGATCTGGCAGCCCACGATGTTGAAGGGACGCCCGTCGAGTGCCAGGCACTTGGTGAGGCCCAGCACGGCGTGCTTGCTGGCCGTGTAGGGGCTGCTGAAGGGCCGTGGCGTGTGGGCCGATATCGAGCCGTTGTTGATGATGCGCCCGCCCTGGGGCGACTGGCGGCGCATGAGGCCGAAGGCCGCCCGCGCGCACAGGAACACGCCGGTGATGTTGGTGTCCACCACATCCAGCCACTTCTCCACGGGCAGCTCGTCCATGGGCACGGCGGGCGCGCCGATGCCGGCATTGTTGAACAGCACATCGAGCCGGCCGCCCTCCTTCTCGACCGCCTGGAACAGCGCATCGACGCTGGCGGGGTCGCGCACGTCGGACGTGACGGCCAGGGCCTTGCCGCCCAGAGCATGTACTTCCGAAACAAGCGAATCGAGCAACTCGGCACGGCGACCGGTGGCCACGACGAAGAAACCGTCGTGCGCGAGCGCCTTGGCAACGGCACGGCCGATGCCGCTGCCGGCGCCGGTGACGAGAGCGACTTTCTGGGCGGGAAGAGAGGACACGCAAATACTCCTGGTGAGATAGAAACGATGGCGAGAGTACGACCTTACACCGCGCCGTGCGACTCCACGTACAAGGCGTACAGCGAATGGCTGCTGGTCATGTACAGCCGGTTGCGCTTGGGCCCGCCAAAGGCCAGGTTGGCGCAGCGCTCGGGCAGGCGGATGAAGCCGATGGGCTTGCCCTCGGGGTTGAAGACCTTCACACCGTCCATCTCGTCGGAGCGGGCCGTGGGCAGGTGCGCCTTCATGCCGCCGCCGATGTCGGTAGGCTCGGCCGCCAGCGCGCCGGTGTGGCCCCAGCCGCACCACAGGTTGCCGTCGCGGTCCACCTTGAAGCCGTCGAAGGCACCAGGGCCGGCGGCATCGATCAGCTTGGTCTTGTTGGAGACGCTGGCGCCATCGGCCGACACGTCGTAGGCCCAGATGCTGCGGTTGGGCGTGCCCTTCCACTCCACCACGTAGAGCTTCTTCTCGTCGGGCGAGAACGCCAGGCCGTTGGGGTTCACCAGGTCGGTGATCACGGCCGTGAGCTTGCCGTCGGGCGCTATGCGGTAGACGTTGGTCGTGGCCTGCTCGGGCGTGGCGCGCGAGCCCTCCCATTCGCCGCCGATGCCGAAGGTGGGGTCGGTGAACCAGACGCTGTCGTCCGACTTGACGACGATGTCGTTGGGCGCATTCAGGCGCTTGCCCTCGAAGCGGTCGGCCAGCACGGTGGTGCGGCCATCCTTCTCGGTGCGTGTCACCCGGCGCGTCACCGAATGCTCGCAGCTGATGAGCCGGCCCTGGCGGTCGCACACATTGCCGTTGGCGTAGTTGACGTTGGTCTTGTGCACCGAGAACTGCCCGGTCTTCTCGTCGTACTTCATCAGCCGGTTGTTCGGGATGTCGCTGAGCAGCAGGTAGCCGCCCTCGGGGAAGTAGGCCGGCCCCTCGGCCCAGCGCATGCCCGTGCCCAGCTGCTCCACCGTGCTGCTGTAGATGCGGTACTTGGCAAAGCTCGGGTCCAGGATGAACACCGAGGGGTCGGGGTAGCGCTGGTTGGGTTTGAAGTCGAAGGCCTGCGCGCCGGCCAGGCCGCTCAGGGCGGCTACACCAGTGCCGGCCGCCGTTTTCAGAAATTTGCGGCGAGCGGGCAGCATGCCTTGTGGATGGGTCGTCATCTCTCTTGTCTCCTGTTGTGGTTTTGAATGAAAGAAAGCGGAACGCGGCCGATCCTCGGCCGCGGAATCAGGTGACCGGTGCGGGGTTGAAGAGCACCAGCGCGTTGTGCAGCTTCCACTGCTCGGCCCAGGTCTTCTTGCGGCCGCTGGCCACGTCGAGCATGAGCTGGAACATCTCCCAGCCCACGTCGGCAATCGTCTTCTCGCCGGTCGCAATGGTTCCGGCGTTGATGTCCATCAGGTCGTGCCAGCGGCGTGCCAGGTCGTCGCGCGTGGCCACCTTGATGACGGGCACCTGGGCCAGGCCGTAAGGCGTGCCACGGCCGGTGGTGAACACGTGCAGGTTCATGCCCGCAGCGAGCTGCAAGGTGCCGCAGATGAAGTCGCTGGCCGGCGTGGCGGCGTAGATCAGGCCGCGCTGCCGGAGCTTTTCGCCCGGCGCGATAACGCCCGAGATCGGCGAGCTACCCGACTTGACGATGGAGCCCATGGCCTTTTCCACGATGTTGGACAGGCCGCCCTTCTTGTTGCCTGGCGTGGTGTTGGCGCTGCGGTCCACGCGCCCGCGCTGCAGGTAGGCGTCGTACCAGGCCATCTCGCGGATCATGGCCTCGGCCACTTCGGGAGTGGAGGCACGGGAGGTGAGCTGGTCGATGCCGTCGCGCACCTCAGTCGTTTCCGAGAACATCACCGTGGCGCCCGCGCGAACCAGCAGGTCGGTGCAGTAGCCCACGGCCGGGTTGGCCGTGACGCCCGAGAACGCGTCGCTGCCGCCGCACTGCACGCCCACCACGAGTTCGCTGGCGGGCACGGTCTCGCGGCGGCGCGCGTTCAGGCGCTCCAGGTGCAGCTCGGCCTGGCGCAGGATGGAGTCGACCATGGACATGAAGCCCACGTGCGCATCGTCCTGCAGGCACACCACGTCAAGTGGTGTTTCGGCGCTCGTACCCGTATCGGCCACGTTGCGCTCGTCCACCAGGGGAATGCTGCCGGGCGGCAGCAGGCGCTCGGGCTGCAGCTTCTCGCAGCCCAGGCTGACCACCATCACCTCGCCGCCGAAGTTGGGGTTGAGCGAGATGTTGCGCAGCGTGCGAATGGGGATGATGGCGTCGGGCGCGTCGATGGCCACGCCGCAGCCGTAGCTGTGCTCCAGCGCTACCACGTCGTCCACGTTCGGAAAGCGCGGCAGCAGTTCGGCCTTGATGCGCTGCACGGCGAAGTCGGTCACACCGGCCACGCACTGCACGGTCTGTGTGATGGCCAGGATGTTGCGCGTGCCCACCGAGCCATCGGCATTGCGGTAGCCCTCGAAGGTGTAACCTTCCAGGGGTGGCTGCGGATCGGGCTTGACCGTGGCGATGGGCAGGCCTTCGAGCTCGCGCGCCTCGGGCATGCGCAGCAGGCGCTCGTGTACCCAGGTGCCCGCGGGGATGGGTTTCAGGGCATAGCCGATGGGCACGTTGTAGCGGCGCACCTCGCCGCCTTCGGCAATGTCCACCAGCGCCACCTTGTGCGCCTGCGGCACCTTGTCCACCAGGGTCAGGCCCGAGGGGAACACCGTGCCCGCGGGCAACCCCCCGTCGTTGGCGACGATGGCGACGTTGTCGCGCTCGTCCATCTTGATGTGCAGGGGCGGCCGCGCCGGGGTCGTGGAGGATGCGGTGCTATCGGTCATGGGGTTTTCTCGGTGCTGTTTTTCTCAATCTACCGCAGGCGCATCAGGGGCGCTGTCCGACTTCTGCCGTCTCGCGCGTCCAGGTACGCGCCTGCTCGCTCAGGCTCAGGCCCAGGCCGGGGCGCGTGGGCACAAGCATGCGGCCGTCCTTGATCTCCAGGCGTTCATTGAACAGCGGCTCCAGCCAGTCGAAATGCTCTACCCAGGGCTCGGTGGCGTACACAGCGGCCAGGTGCACGTGCAGTTCCATCGCGAAATGCGGGCCCAGGCTCAGGCCCGCGTGCTCGGCCTGCGATGCGATCTTGAGGAAGGGCGTGATGCCGCCCACGCGCGGCGCGTCGGGCATCAGGTAGTCGGCCGCGCGGTGGCGGATCAGCTCGCCATGCTCGGCGGCACTGGTCAGCATCTCACCGGTGGCAATCGGCGTGTCGAAGGTGGCGGCCAGTGCGGCGTGGCCTTCGAAGTCGTAGGCGTCGAGCGGCTCCTCGATCCATACCAGGTTGAATTCTTCGAAGATGCGGCACATGCGCTGGGCCGTGGGGCGGTCCCACTGCTGGTTGACGTCCACCATCAGCGGTACCTGCTCGCCCAGGTGCTTGCGCACGGTCTCCACGCGCGTGATGTCCAGCGCCCGGTCGGGCTGGCCGACCTTGAGCTTGATGCCGCCGATGCCGCGCTCGATGGAGGCGCCTGCGTTCACCACCAGTTGGTCGATGGGTGTGTGCAGAAAGCCGCCGGAGGTGTTGTAGCACTGCACCGAGTCGCGCTGCGAGCCCAGGAGCTTGGACAGCGACAACCCCGCACGGCGGGCCTTGAGGTCGTACAGCGCCACATCGAAGGCACCGATGGCCTGGGTGGACATGCCGCTGCGCCCCACCGAGGCACCGGCCCAGCACAGCTTGGTCCACAGGCGCGAGATGTCGCTCGGATCCTCGCCGATCAGTGCGGGCGCGATTTCCTTGGCGTGTGCAAACTGCCCCGGCCCGCCCGCGCGCTTGGAATAGCTCATCCCCAGGCCCTTGTGGCCGTCCCGGGTTTCGATCTCGGCAAACAGCATCGCGATCTCGGTCATCGGCTTCTGGCGGCCGGTCAGCACCTTGGCGTCGCTGATCGGGTTGGCCAGCGGCAGGTAGCACGAGGAAACACGGACCCAGGCGATGGAGTCGCCAGCGGCGGAGGGGGTGGAGGCAGTCATGGGCAGGAACTGGGGGATAACAGGAAAACAGGAGCCCCAAGGCTGCGCCTTGGGGCTGTGGCGCATCAGTCGATGGAGATCTTTCCGGTCTCGATCACCGTCTTCCAGCGCGCGTATTCCTTCTTCTGGAAGTCAGCGAACTGGGCCGGCGTGTTGACCACCATCTCAAAGCCGATGCCGACGAACTGGTCCTTCACCTTCGGGTCGTTCAGCGCCTCGGCAAACGCGGCATGGGCCTTTTCGCGCACGGCGGGCGGCAGGCCCTTGGGCGCGACGATGGCCTGCCAGGAGGTGACCTCGACGTTCTTCACGCCGGCTTCGGTCAGGGTGGGCACATCGGGCAGCACGGGCGAGCGCGCGGCGCTGGTAACGGCCAGGGCGCGCATCTTGCCGCCCTTGATGTACTGCACCACCGAGTTGACGTTCTGGAACGAGGCATCCACTTGCCCGCCCATGATGTCGGTGTGCGCCGGGGCGCCACCCTTGTAGGGCACATGGATGGCGGTGGTACCCGTCTGCTGCCAGAACAGCTCGGCCGTCAGGTGGTCGCTGGAGCCGTTGCCCGCCGAGGCAAAGGTCAGCTTGCCGGGGTTGGCCTTGAGGCTGGCGATCACGTCGGCCACCGTCTTGAACGGCGAATTGGTGGGCACGACGAGCACGTTGGGCGACTGCACGGCCACGGTGATCAGGTCGAAATCCTTGAGCGCGTCGTATTGCATGCCCTTGAGCAGGTGTGGCGTGATGACCAGCGGACCGAGCGACGTGACCAGGAAGGTGTAGCCATCAGCCGGAGCACGCTTGACGAAGGTGGCGCCGATGGTGCCCGTAGCCCCGGCCTTGTTCTCCACCAGGAAGGACTGCTTGAACTTGTTGGTGAGCAGCGGGCCCACGGCGCGTGCCACCTGGTCGGTGGAGCCACCGGGCGGGAACGGCACGACCAGCGTCACCGACTTGTCGGGCCAGGTCTGCGCGTGTGATGCCAGGGCCGCCAGGCCGATGCACAGGGCGGTGAGTGTCTTCTTCATGCGTTGTCTCCTTCTTTATGAAAATGGTCCCGATGGCCTGCCCGCGCAGTTGCTGCGGCCTTGGGTGGAACGGTCTGACGGCGCAGTCCAAAATGACAACGTTGTCATTTCACTGCCAGAGCAGCATGGTTAGCGATTTTTGTATGTTGGTTTGTCGCACCCACCAGCTGCTGATTACCGCAGTCCGGCGCAAATGATATCGTTGTCATTTTGAGCCGTCAACCAGATTCAGACCAGGGTTTGCCCGAAGAAGACAGGCCTGCCAGGGCCACAAACCACTGCCCGCACGCCCCATCGGCTCGGCCAGCGAGAGCCCCTACCCGTCGTCATCGCACTACGCGCCACCTTGCCAGTGCCGGGCATCCCCGGATTTTTGGTAGGGTATGGCCCCACTCACCGCTCCCTTGTCATCGCCCGCCCCATGAACATCCCCTCCCCTCACAAGCCCGTCACCCTGCACGACGTGGCCAAGGTCGCGGGCGTGTCGCTCATCACTGCGTCGCGCGCGCTGGGCAACCCGGGCGTGGTGTCGGACAAGACCATCGCCAAGGTGCGCGAAGCCGTGGAGGCCACGGGCTACATCCCCAACCTGCTGGCGGGGGGACTCAAGTCCAAGCGCAGCCGCATGGTGGCGGCCATCGTGCCGGCGCTGTCGGTATCGCAGTTCTTGCCCACCGTGCAGACCCTCACCTCGGCGCTGGCTGCGGGCGGCTACCAGGTCATCGTGGGGCAGACCAACTACGACGCCGAGCGCGAAGAGGCCGTGCTCAACACCATGATCAGCCGCCAGCCCGACGGCATCGTGATGACCGGCCTGGTGCAGTCGCAAAAGGCACGCGACCGGCTCAGGCGATCCGGCATACCCGTGGTGGAAACCTGGGACCTGAGCGACCGGCCGGTGGACATGGTGATCGGTTTTTCGCACCTCAAGGTGGGTGGTGCCGTGGCCGGCTACTTCCTCTCGCGCGGATGGCACAAGGTGGGCATCGCCACCGGCAGCGACCACCGCGCCATGCTGCGGCGCGAAGGCTTTCTGGCCACCCTGGGACGTGACGACGTACCCACCGCCGTGGTGCCCGCCCCCAGCAGCCTGGCCCTGGGCCGCCGCGCGCTGGCAGAGTTGCTGGACAAGGAACCGGGCCTGCAAGCCGTGTGCTGCAGCTCAGACACCCTGGCCCACGGCGTGCTGGTGGAGGCCCAGGCACGCGGCCTGCGCGTGCCCGAGGATCTGGCCGTGGTGGGCTTCGGCAACGCCGAGTTCGGCGCGCACATGCTGCCGTCGATCAGCACCGTGCATGTGGATGGCCCCGAGATCGGCCGCCTGGCCGCGCAGCTCATCATGGCCCGCTGCAATGGCGAGGCGGTGGCGCAGCCCATCGTGGACCTGGGGTTTCGGCTGATCGAGCGGCGCTCCACGTCGGTGGACGCGGCTTAGCCGCCCGCGCTGCGCCCCAGGCGCACGCCAGCCAGCAAGGCCAGCGCCACGCAGGTGGCTCCCGCCCCCACAAGAAAGGCCGTGCCGATGCCGAACCAGTGCGTCGCCATGCCCACCACCGGCCCCGTCACGCCCAGCGCAATGTCGGCAAAGGCGATGAAGTTGCCCACCGCACGGCCGCGCTGCTCAGGCGGCACCGAGCGCGTGGCCAGCACGCCCATGGCCGGGAACACGAGCGAGAAGCCCAGGCCGGTGAGCGTGGCGCCCAGCACGGCCATGGCAGGGCTGACCGCCTGCCAGATCAACACCTGGCCCACGGCCTCGAAGGCCAGCGAACACACGGCGACAGCCGTGGCACCCAGGCGGTCCGGCAGACCCGAGCCCACCAGGCGCACGAGGATGTAGGCCGCGCTGAAACCCAGCAGCGCCGTGCCCGCATGGGCCCAGCCGTGGGCCGCGTAGTTGAGGGTGAGGAACGCAGCCATGGCTGCATACGGCACGGTGGCCAGCGCCAGCACCAGGCCCGGCCGCCAGATGAGGCCCAGCACGCGGTGGAACGGCACGCGCTGCTGCCCGCCCGAGGCGGGCACGGCCGGCAGCCGCAGCGCAATGGCCCAGGCCAGCAGCGGTGTGATCAGCGCGAGCACGCCCACGCCGGCAAAGCCGAAGGATGGCTGCACCGCCAGCCCCAGCGGTGCGCCCAGGCCGAGCGCGGCATAGATGGCAATGCCCACCCAGGACATGACGGAGCCCGTGCGCGCCGACCCCACGCGCGCAATGCCCCAGCTCATGAGGCCGGTGAGGAACAGGCTTTCACCGAGGCCCGCCACCAGCCGGCCGAGGATCAGCACGGCCAGGCTGGTTGCAGCGCCCAAAGGCAGCACACTGGCCAGCACATACGCCAGCCCCGAGCAGGCCGTGAGCGGCAGGCCCAGCAACACGGCAAAACGCGGCCCGCGCTGGTCGCAAAGCGTGCCCGCCTGGTGGCGCGTGAGCAAGGTGGCCAGCGACTGCAGGCCGATGGCCCAGCCCACGGTGGCCGCGCCAAAGCCCAAGTGGTCGCGCACCTCCAGCGCCAGGGCGCCGAGCGGAATGCTGATGGACAGAAAACCGAGGAAGACCGCCAGCACCACCGGTGCCAGCGCCGCGAACAAGGCAGGCGCAGGTGCAGAAACGGACCCGAGCGGGCGAACTACGGAAGAAGCGGAGGGGGATGGAGAAGAAGAATGCGAAATGCGTGACGTCATGGAGAGCGCGCCTTTAAAACGCCGAGACACGCCCTTACTGGGCTCCTCTCGACAAAGGACGCGTTGGATGACGGTAACGCTTACGACAGGCTGGCTGGCAGCTGCGGGGCGGATTATGGCGTGGTGTTTCGCTGCCCGTCAACCGCACCGGAGAAAAATATTTCCCGATGCTCCGGCGGACCTGCACGCGGCCAGGCTCAGCCGCGAACGGCCTTTTCTATCGCTGCGACATCGATCTTTCTCATGGGCATCATGGCCTGGAAGGCACGCTTGGCCACCTCCCCACCCTGGGCCATGGCATCGGTCAGCACACGCGGGGTGATCTGCCAGTTGATGCCCCAGCGGTCCTTGCACCAGCCGCACTGGCTCTCCTGCCCGCCGTTGCCGACGATGGCGTTCCACAGGCGGTCGGTCTCGGCCTGGTCGTCGGTGGCGATCTGGAACGAGAAGGCCTCGCTGTGCTTGAACTGCGGGCCGCCGTTCAGGCCGATGCAGGGGATGCCGGCGACGGTGAATTCCACCGTCAGCACATTGCCCTTCTTGCCGCCGCCCGGGAAATCCGATGGTGCCTGGTGCACAGCGGTCACCTTGCTGTCCGGGAAGGTCTGGGCGTAGAAGTTGGCAGCGGCCTCGGCTTCGCTGTCGTACCAGATGCAGACGGTGTTCTTGGGCATGGGCATGCGGTGTCTCCTGAGATGGATGGGTGTAAGCAGGAACACGAAGCAAAGCAGCCCCTGCGCGGATCGAACGCCGGCCAGTGTGTCGCGTTCGGTGCCAACCCGCAAGGCAGTGCCTGTAGGACGCCACCGCGACACTGCGCGTCTTTGCATTTGATCGGATTGGCACAGAATGCGATTGGCGCCGCACCCTTTGAAAGTACCCCGGAACCTAGACTTTGCGCACACCAACCACCGGGAATCGACATGCCTTTCAACACCGCCACCCCATTCACCGTGCACAGCCCCGACATGGCCGACGGCCGCGTGGCCCGCGCGCAATTCGCCAGCGCCATGGGCGGCCCGGGCGACAACCTGTCGCCGCAGATCGAGTGGCAGGGCGCGCCGGCCAGCGCGCAGAGCTTCATCGTCACCCTGTACGACCCCGACGCACCCACCGGCTCGGGCTGGTGGCACTGGGCCGTGGCCAACCTGCCGGCCAGCACCCGCGCCTTGCCGCGCGGCGCCGGGGTGGCAGGCACCGGTGCCCTGCCACCAGGCGCCGTGGAGATCAACACCGACATGGGCGTGCCCGGCTATGTGGGCCCCCTGCCCCCGCCCGGCGGAACGCACCGCTACGTGGTCACCGTGACCGCGCTCGATGTGCCCCGGCTGGACCTGCCGCCCACGGCCACGCCAGCACTGCTGGCCTTCATGGCCGGCGCCCACACGGTGGGCAAGGCCAGCTTCACCGCCATGGGATCACGCTGAGCGCGGTATCGATGAACCACAGCCCCATGCGCCCACGCCACGCCCCACCCGACGGCGCCGCCCCGGCCCGCAGCATCCACGCACTGCCCGGCGTGGGCATGGCGGCCCATGTGCTGCAGGGGCGCGGGCTGGAGATACTGCGCATGCGCATGGACCAGCCTGCGCTGATCCTGGTCGACCAGGGCACCAAGACCGTGCGCGCCGAGCGCGGCGCCACGGCACGCGCCATGCCAGGGCAGGCCATCGTGATCGACGGCCAGCAGACGGTGGACTTCACCAACGCCGTGCCCCGCGGTGTGGACCACTACGAGGCCCGCTGGCTGCTGTTCGACACCGCCCTGCTCGAAGACCCCTACTACCTGGCCCGTGCTGCGCAGGCCGAGTGCTCCGGCAGCGCGAGCGCATCGGTGCGCCGGGTGCCCCAGGTGGCACCAACGCTGGCCAGCGCGTTCGAGCGCGCCGCGCAATCCCTGGCGCCCGACCAAGCCCTGCCCGCCTCCGTCGCGCGCCAGCGCGTGCTGGAGGTGCTGCACTGGCTGCTGGAGCAGCACGGCATCGCCCTGCACGCCCCACCAGCGAACCCCGGTGTATCGGTCAGGGTGCGCGCGCTGATCGCGGGCCGGCTCGACGCCGACTGGACCGCCGGCCGCATCGCCAGCGAACTGGCCGTGTCCGAAGCCACGCTGCGCCGCCTGGTGGCCGAAGGCGCATCGCTCACCCAATTGCTCGTGGACGTGCGCATGGCCACCGCGCTCACGCTGCTGCAGGCCACGGCGCAACCGGTATCGTCCATCGCGCTGTCGGTGGGTTATGAATCACCCTCGCGCTTTGCCGTGCGGTTTCGCCAGCGCTTCGGCTTTGCCCCCACGGCCGTGCGCGGCCATGAGCGCGGGGCCCACTGATCCCTTTTCCAAACCACCAACCAACCACTACCCCATGCTCAAAATCCACCACCTCGGCCACTCCCAATCCGAACGCATCGTCTGGCTCTGCGAAGAACTGGGCCTGCCCTACGAACTGGTGCACTACACGCGCGACGCCGTCACGCGCCTCTCGCCGCCCGAACTCAAGGCCTTGCACCCGCTGGGCGCCGCGCCGGTCATCGAAGACGGCGACCTGCTGCTGGCAGAGTCGGCCGCCATCGTCGAATACATCATCGCCAGGCACGGCGGCGGCCGCCTCAAGCTCTCGCCGGAGCATGCCGACTACGCGGCGTTCCTGTACTGGTTCCACTTCTCCAACGGCAACCTGATGCCCGTGCTGGGCCGCATGATGGTGGTCAACCGCGCCCAGTTGCCGGCAGACCACCCGGTGCAGCAGAACGCACAGGTGCGCCTGGACCGGGTGCTGGCGCTGGTGGAAGCACGCCTGAGCGAAGTGCCCTATTTCGCAGGCCAGGAGTTCACGGCTGCGGATGTGATGGGCGTGTTCTCGCTCACCACCATGAGGCTGTTCCAGCCACTGGACCTAACGCCGTACCCGAACATCCGCGCCTACCTGCAGCGCATCGGGGCGCGGCCGGCGTACCAACGCGCGATGGCCAAGGGGGATCCGGATCTGGTGCCGTTGCTGGGCTGACAGCGCGGTTCAACGGCGCTTGCGCAACGTCACAACCGCCCCTTCGCAAACACGTCGATCCGCTGTGCCGTATCCGGATCCGCAAAGCAGGCATTCGCCGCCTTGCTCTCCGCCACCAGCGCCTCTTCGATCCGCGGCCCCAGGCCCGATGTCAGCACGCGCTTGAGCCGTGCAGTGGCACCGGCCGAGCGGGTGGCCACTTCGGCGGCCAGGGCCATGGCGGCGGACAGCATCTGGTCGGCCGGTACCACGCGGTTGACGAGGCCCAGTGCCTTGAGGTCTGCAGCGCTCTGGCGCTCGCCCAGCACGATGAGTTCCATGGTGCGCTGGTGGCCCAGGATCTGGGGCAGAAGGTGCGTAACGCCGCCGGTGACGAAGTGGCCCAGCGCCATTTCGGGGAAGAAGCAGACCAGCGTGTCGGCCGCCACGACCAGGTCGCAGTTGAGCACCCATTCGAAGCCGCCGCCCACGGCATAACCATGCACGGCGCCGATGACGAGCTTGGTGCCGAACATGATGTCGCGCGTGATCTGCTGGATGCGCTCGCAGTGCTCGGCGATGGCGGCGGGGGTTTCGGACTGTTCGGCGAATTCCTTGAGGTCGTCGCCCGCGCAGAAGGCGCGGCCGGCACCGGTGAAAACGATGCACTGCGTGGCGGGCTCGTTCTGAGCGGCCTGCAGTGCGGCGTGCAGGTCCACCAGCAGGGTGCCGCTGATGGCGTTCAGGCGCTCGGGGCGCTGCAGGGTGACGACACTGACGGCGCCTTCGATGGTGTGGGTGGCAAAGCTCATGGTTGGTCTCTCTTTCTCTCTTCGGTGGTGGCGACTCACAAAGCTCTTCTGGCGTTGTTGCTGCGTCTTGCCGTACTAGTCGTACTAGTCGTACTGTCTGCGACGCAGCGCCTAGCCAGAACCGCTTCGCTGAGCTTTGTGAGCCGCTTGGGGAACGTTGATGGGGTCAAGGATGAGGTAAGCGTACGGAGTCTGCTTCGCGGTCCCACGTCCCCGGCGCAATGCCTTCGGCCTGCAGGCGGAATTTCTCGACCTTGTC
The DNA here is from genome assembly GCF_964253575.1 of Acidovorax sp. LjRoot118. Lineage (NCBI taxonomy): Bacteria > Pseudomonadati > Pseudomonadota > Betaproteobacteria > Burkholderiales > Comamonadaceae > Acidovorax > Acidovorax sp. LjRoot118. The sequence continues at coordinate 1,252,902 of NZ_CAXURB020000001.1, read as the reverse complement.
GGTGGGGGTCTTGGGCAGGGCGGGCAGCAGGCGCAGGTAGCGCGGCACCATGAAGCGGGCCATGTGCTGGCTGCAATGCGCGTCCAGGGCAGCGGGGGCCAGGCTGACACCAGGGCGCAGCACCACGCAGGCCATGACCTCCTCTTCGGTCATGTCGCTGGGCACGCCGAACACGGCGCATTCGAGCACGTCGGGGTGGGTCTCGATCCCCATCTCGACCTCGGCGGCGGAGATGTTTTCACCGCGGCGGCGCACGATGTCCTTGGTGCGGCCGACGAAGTACATGTATCCCTCTTCGTCCTGGCGCAGCAGGTCGCCGGTGTGGAACCACAGGTTCTTGAAGGCGGCGAGCGTGGCCTCGGGCATGCCGTAGTAGCCCTGCATGAGCAGGCCCGGCTGCTCGGGGCGCAGGAGCAGTTCGCCGGGCTGGCCGGGCGGCACGGCAAAGCCCTGCGGGTCCACCAGCCGGGTGGTGAAGGCACCGGCGGCCACCTTGCCGCACGAGCCCATGCGCCGTGGTGCGTGCAGCGGCTGGTACATGACGCCGCCGGCCTCGGTGGAGCCGTACAGCTCCACCAGGCGGCAGCCGAAGCGCTCTTCGAACTGCGGGGCGAACGCGGGCAGGGGCACGCCCCAGCCCAGGCGGGCGCGATGCTCGCGGTCGCGCTGGGTGGGGGGTTGCTTCCACAGCATGGTGACCGTGGCGCCCATGAAGTCGAACACGGTGGCCTGCAGGGCGCGCACCTCGTCCCAGTAGCGCGATACGCTGAAACGCTCGCCGATGGCGGCCACGCCGCGCAGCAGCAGTGCGGGCACGATGGTCATGACGGTGGCATCCAGGTGGAACATCGGGTAGGGGCAATACAGCACGTCGTCGGCGCGCAGCTCGAGCCCCTCTATGAACAGCTGCGCCTGCGCGAGCACGAAGCGATGCCCAATCATGGCCGCCTTGGATCGGCCCGTGGTGCCCGAGGTGTAGAGCAGCAGGCACAGTGCATCGAAAGCGACTTCGGGGCGCGGCAGGGTGTGCTCTGTGGGCTCCACGCTGCGCAGCAGGCTGTAGGGTAGGCAGCCTGCGGCACCGGCACCATCGGTGGTCCCCACCACGAAGACCTGGGTGGCCGTGGCCAGCTGGCCCTGCACCTCGGCCCACTGGGCATGCAGCGTGGCGTGCACCACCGCCATGCGGCTTTCCACCAGGTTGACCGCATCGGCCAGCACCGGGCCGCGAAACGAGGTGTTGACCGGCGCGGCCACCGAGCCCAGCTTGGTCAGGGCGAACCAGAGCACGGCCATCTCGATGCAGTTGGGCAGCATGAGGCTGACATGGTGGCCCGCGCGTACGCCCTGGGCATGCAGGCCGGCTGCCAGGCGATCGCTCTCCTCGTCGATCTGGCGGTAGGTCCATTCACCCGACGCCATGCGGATGAAGGGCTGGTGTGGCACCTCAGCAGCCGCGCGGCGCAGCTCGGCGCCAAGCGATGGGGCGAAGGGATCGTGGGTAGCGGAGGAAGGGGCGTTGACCATGGCTGTTGCAGGATAGAAAGGCCCTGCTCACAGGGCAAGCTCCGTGCCACACGCTGCAGCCTGGGTTTGCCTGCAAGCGCCTCGCATCGACGTGGCGGCGAGCGATATGATTTGCAACGACCGTTCAATAGTTGAACGTTTCATATTGCAACGCCATGCCCACCAAGCGACCGCCTGCCCCCGTCCCTGCCGCCACCAGCCCCGACGACCTGCTGGAACGCCAGGGCCAACTCATCGAAGAGCTGCAGACCCTGGTGAACCATGTGCCCTATGGGCTGATGGTGCTGGAACCCGGCGGCGTGGTGCGCCACCTCAATGCCGAGGCGGCGCGCCAACTGCGGCTGCCGCGCCACCTGGCACAGGGGCGCACGCTGGGCTCGCTGCTGGACTTCGACACCATGGTGGAGCAGGTGTTCCTGACGGGTGAGGGCTACACCGACCGCGAGCGCGTGATCTCCACCCCCCGCTTTCAGCTGCATGTGCTGGACACGGCGGTGCCCGTGAAGGCGGCGGACGGGCGCGTGCTGTCGGTGGTCAACACCTTTCGCGAGATCAGTGGCGTGCACCGCCTGGCGGACCGGATGGCGGGCAGCCAGGCGCGCCATACTTTCGACAGCATGATCGGGCAGAGCCCGGCGCTGCGGGCCACCATCGCCGCGGCGCGCAAGGCGGCGGCCGGCCAGGCCAACGTGCTGCTGTGCGGCGAGAGCGGCACGGGCAAGGAGGTGCTGGCCCAGGCGATTCACAACGCGAGTGCGCGGCGCGAGGGCCCCTTCATCGCGGTGAACTGCGCGGCACTGCCGCGCGACCTGATCGAAAGCGAGCTGTTCGGCCATGCGCCGGGTGCCTTCACCGGGGCGCAGCGCGAGGGGCGGCCGGGCAAGTTCGAGGCGGCCAGTGGCGGCACGATTTTTCTGGACGAGGTGTCGGAGTTGCCGCTCGACGTGCAGGCCAAGCTCTTGCGTGTGCTGCAAGAGCGCGAGGTGGTGCGCCTGGGCAGCACGCGCGCCGTGCGCGTGGATGCGCGCGTGGTCACGGCCAGCAACCGCGACCTGCATGCCATGGTGGCGCGCAAGGAGTTTCGCGAAGACCTGTACTACCGCTGCCATGTGATTGCGCTGACCCTGCCCCCGCTGCGCGAGCGCCCGGCCGACGTGGCGCTGCTGGCCACACATTTCCTGGCGCGCTACGGCGCGGCGCTGGGCAAGCCCGTGCATGCGCTGCCACCCGCCGTGCTGGCCGCGCTGCTGCAGCACCCCTGGCCGGGCAATGTGCGCGAGCTGGAGAACGCGATGGAGCGGCTGGTGAACCTGAGCGAGGGCGGCACGCTCGATGCCAGCGTGCTGGGCCTGGTGCCGGCGCCACCGGTCGCGCAGACCCCTGCGGATCCAGGCCCCAACACCGAGGTGCGCAGCCTGCGCGCGGCGGAGCGCGAGACCATCGTGCACGCGCTCAAGGCCCACCGCTTCAACGTGACCCGTGCGGCCCAGGCCCTGGGCATTGCCAAGCCCACGCTGTATGCCAAGCTGCGCTTGCACGGCATCCCACTGGAGCGGCCGCTGTCGTAGTCAGCGCCCGGTCTACTTCGCCACGTAATCGTGCGGGGTGTGCAGCGGCTCAACAGGCTCTTCGGCCGCCACGGCCGTGTTGGCGCCGGGCACCGCCTTGCGGGCGAACAGGGTGTACATGGTGGGCACGACGAAGATGGTGAGCAGCGTGCCCAGCGACATGCCGCCCACGATCACCCAGCCGATCTGCGAGCGCGTTTCGGCACCGGCGCCCGAGGCCAGGGCCAGGGGGATGGCGCCGAGCACCATGGCGCCCGTGGTCATGAGGATGGGGCGCAGGCGCTGGGCCGAGGCCTTGACGAGCGCATCCACCATCTCCAGGCCCTGCTCGCGCAGCTGGTTGGTGAACTCCACGATCAAAATCCCGTGCTTGGTGATCAGCCCCACCAGCGTGATCAGCCCGATCTGCGAGTACACGTTGAGCGAGCCCCCGCTCCACTTGAGCGCCAGCAACGCGCCGATCATGGACAGCGGCACCGAGACCATGATCACCAACGGGTCGATGAAGCTCTCGAACTGCGCGGCCAGCACCAGGAAGATGAACACCAGCGCCAGCAGGAAGACGATGCCCAGGGCCCCCTGCGAGCTGCGGAACTCGCGCGAAGTGCCGTTGAGGTCGGTGGTGTAGCCGGGCTTGAGCACCTTGGCGGCCGTGCTGTCCATGAAGGTCAGGGCCTCGCCCAGCGAATACTCGGGCGACAGGTTGGCGGTGATGGTGGCCGAGCGGCGCTGGCCGAAGTGGTTGAGCTCGCGCGGGCTCACACTCTCCTTGACGTTGACCAGGCTGGAGAGCGGGATCATCGCGTCGTTGCGGCCGCGCACGTAGATGCTGTCGATGTTCTCGGGCGTGGTGCGGCCGCTGGCCTGGGTCTGCACGATCACGTCGTACTGCTCGGAGTCGCGCTTGTAGCGCGTGACGGTGCGCCCGCCCAGCATGGTTTCGATGGCCTTGGCCACCACGTCCACGCTCACGCCCAGGTCGGCGGCGCGGTCGCGGTTGACGGCGATGCGCAGCTCGGGCTTGTTCAGGCGCAGGTCCACATCGGGGGAGACGATGCCGGGGTTCTTGGCGATCTCGGCCATCATGGCATTGGCCACGGCGTTGAGGTTCTCGTAGCTGTCCGAGGTCTGGATCACGTAGGTGAGCGGGCGCGCGCGAAACGGCTGGCCCAGCGAAGGCGGCGTGATCAAAAAGGCGTTGACGCCTGGCAGGCCGACCACCTTGGGCTGCAGCTCGCGCACCATGTTGAGCGTGCTGCGCGAGCGGTTCTCCCAGTCCACCGTGCGGTAGATCACGCTGCCCTGCGCCACCGTGGGGTTGCCGATGTTGGCGAAGATGCGGTCGAACTCGGGGTAGTCACGGCCCACCTTTTCGAGCTCCAGCGCATAGCGGTTGGTGTAGTCGAGCGTGGCGCCATCGGGCGCGGTGACGTTGACCAGGATGGTGCCGCGGTCTTCCAGCGGCGAGAGCTCCTGGCGCATGCCGGGGTAGACCAGCACCAGCGCGGCGCCGCTGACCGCCATGGCCAGGATCACCAGCCAGCGTGCCTGGAACAGCAGGCCGCGCACGCCACCCTTCAGGCCACCCCAGCGCGCGGTGACGATCCAGCGCAGCAGGCGGCCATAGGCGTCCGAGAGGGCCGTGAGCCAGCGCTCCATGGAGCGGTCGAACCAGTTGGGCGTGGGGTTGTGCTTGAGCAGCAGCGAGCACATCATGGGCGACAGCGTGAGCGCCACGAAGCCCGAGACCACCACGGCACCGGCCAGCGCCAGCGCGAACTCGACAAACAGCCGGCCCGTGCGGCCAGGCGTGAAGGCCAGCGGCGCATACACGGCCACCAGGGTCAGCGTCATGGCGACGATGGCAAAGCCGATTTCGCGCGCGCCCTTGATGGCGGCCGAGAACGGATCGAGCCCCTCCTCGATGTGCCGGTAGATGTTCTCCAGCATCACGATGGCATCGTCCACCACCAGGCCGATGGCCAGCACCAGCGCCAGCAAGGTGAGGGTGTTGATCGAAAAGCCGGCCAGCGACATCAACGCAAAGCTGCCGACCAGGCTCACCGGGATGGTGACGATGGGGATGATGGAAGCGCGCGCCGTGCGAAGGAAGACGAAGATCACCAGCGCCACCAGCACGATGGCTTCGATGATGGTGGTGTAGACGCTCTTCACCGAGCGGTCGATGAACAGCGAGTTGTCGTTGGCGATGTCGATGGCGATGTCCGGCGGCAGGTCGGCCTTGAGCGTGGGCAGCATGGCGCGCACGCCGGCCGACAGCTCCAGCGGGTTGGCCGTGGCCTGGCGGATCACGCCCAGGGAGATGGCCTCGCGCCCATTCAGACGCACGCGGCTGCGGTCGCTGGCGGCGCCCTCCTCCACCCGCGCCACGTCGCGGATGCGCACCGGAAAGCCGTTGACGGTGCGGATCACCACGCTTGCGAACTGCGCCGGGCTGGCCAGGTCGGTCTGCGAGGTGACGCTGAACTCGCGCTGCTGCGACTCGATGCGGCCGGCGGGCAGCTCCAGGTTGTTGCGGCGGATGGCGTCTTCCACGTCCTGCGTGGTCAGGCGGTAGCCGGCCATGCGCTCGGGGTCCAGCCACACACGCATGGCGTAGCGGCGCTCGCCGTAGATGGGCACGTCGGCCACGCCGGTCACGGTCTGCAGGCGCGGCTTGACGATGCGGTTGAGCAGGTCGTTGATCTCCAGCGGCGTGCGCGTGTCGCTGCTGAAGGCCAGCCACATCACGGGCGAGGCGTCGGCCTCGACCTTGGCGATCACGGGCTCGTCCACCGCGTCAGGCAAGCGGTTGCGCACGCGGGCGGTGCGGTCGCGCACCTCGGCAGCGGCGTTGTCGGCGTCTTTCTCCAGGCGAAAGCGCACGCTGATCTGGCTTTGCTCGGCGCGGCTGATGGAGGTGATGACGTCCACCGCGTCGATGCCGGCGATCGAGTCTTCGAGCGGCTTGGTGACCTGCGATTCGATCACCTCGGCCGAGGCCCCCGCGTAGCGCACGCTGACCGTGACCACAGGCTCGTCGATCTTGGGGTATTCACGCACCGACAGGCGTGTGAAGCTCACCGCCCCGACCAGCAACACCAAAAGCGACAGCACGGTGGCCAGCACCGGCCGGCGGATCGAGAGTTCAGCGAGTTGCATGGCAGTACGTCAGCAGGGTGCGGTGAAGGGGGCTGCAGGCCGCTCAGGCGGGCTTGCCCGGCACCATGGGTGCCGAGCGGCCCGAAGAGGTGCCTGCCACCTGGCAGGGGTTGGGGCCGGGCAGTGGCTCCACCAGGGCGGCGACCGGCGCCGCAGCGGGTGCCGGTGCAGTGACGGGGGCCGCAGTTGCGGGCTTGCCCACGGAAAGTGCGGCGGACGCCGGCGCATCGGCCATGGGGGCAGCCTCCGAAGCCGCACTCGACGTTGCGCGTGCCGGCCCGGCGGCAGCGCCTTTGCCTTTGCCAGCCTCCGGCTGGCCCAGCACCACCACGCGCACGGCGGTACCGTCGCGCTGGATACGCTGCTGCCCTGCGGTGACGACCAGGTCGTCGGCGGCCAGGCCGTCCACCACCTCCACCAGGCCAGGGGCGCGCGCCCCCAGCGTCACGGCGGTGCGCTGGGCCACGCGGGTGCCGGGCTCCTTGCCTTCGATCACCTTGTAGACGAAGGCGTTACTGCCCTCGGGCACGATGGCCTCCTCAGGGACCACGCGGGCGTTGGCACGTTCGGAGAACACCGTGGTCACGCGCGCGAACATGCCGGGGCGCAACTGCAGGCGGCGGTTGTCGATGCAGCCACGCACGGCCACGGCACGGCCATCGGCGTCGATCTGCGGGTTGATGGCCTGGACCACGGCGGCGTAACGCACGCCGGGCAGCGCGTCGAACACCACGCGCGCCGTCTGGCCGGTGCGCACCTTGCCCTGCAGGCGCTCGGGCAGGCGGAAGTCCACGTACACCGCGTCCAGGTCTTCCACGTTGACGATGTCGGCGCCGTCCTTGAGGTAGTCGCCCACGTTCACGCCGCGGATGCCGGCAATGCCGTCGAACGGCGCCAGGATGCGCAGCCGCGAGGCCGTGGCCTGCGACAGCGAGAGCTTGGCCTGGGCGACTTCGAGGTTGGCGGCGCTCTCGTCGACCGAGCGCTGGCTGATGAAGCCCTGCGCCACCAGCTCCTGGTTGCGCTTGTGGTTGGCCTGGGCGATGGACAGCTCGGCCTGGCTTTGCTGCACCTGGGCTCGGGGCAACTGGTCGTCAAACTGCACCAGCACCTGGCCCTGGCGCACGCGCTGGCCGTCGGTGAAATTGAGCTGGGTGATGCGCCCGCTGACCTCGGGGCGCAGCACCACGCTGCGGCGCGAGCGCAGGCTGCCCACGGCCTCGGCATCGTCGCGCAGCGCCATCTGGCGCACGGGCGCGGCCTCCACCGCCACCACCCGGCCCGCGCCGCCCTGCCCGCCCGGCCCCCGCGCGCCAGCCGAGGGGCCATTGCCCCCCGCAGGTGCAGACGCGCTGTCCGTCTTGGGCGGCGCGGCATGGCGCTGAAGCCACCATGCGGCCCCCGATGCGGCAGCGATGCCGACGACAGCAACAACGATGTAACGGGTTTTGGACGCCATGGATCAGCAGCAGTGAGATCGGTGAAGCCCGGGCGCGGGCAATCTGCCAATGTATCAGTGTGTATCCAAACCTGCAGCCCCCGGCTACTTCAGGGGTGGGGGATTGGAGACAGTCAACCGCCGCCCCAGTCTTCCGCGTGGTCTCAGCTGCGGCCCAGCGCCTTGTCCACGCCCTTGTTGGCCAGTTGGTCGGCGCGCTCGTTGCCGGGGTCGCCCGAGTGGCCCTTGACCCAGCGCCAGTCGATGCGGTGCCCGCCGCTGGCGACCAGGGCGTCCAGGCGCTGCCACAGCTCCACGTTCTTCACCGGGGCCTTGCTGGCGGTGCGCCAGCCGCGGGCCTTCCAGCCGTGGATCCACTCGGTGATGCCCTTGCGCACGTACTCGCTGTCCAGGTACAGGGTGACGGCGCAGGGGCGCTTGAGGGCAGCAAGCGCCTCGATCACGGCCAGCAGCTCCATGCGGTTGTTGGTAGTGCCCAGCTCGCCGCCAAACAGCTCCTTCTCCGATGTGCCTGCGCGCAGCAGCACGCCCCAGCCACCAGGGCCGGGGTTGCCCTTGCAGGCACCGTCGGTGTAAATCACGACCTCGTTCAAAATGGATTCCTGTTCTTCTTCATGTTCATGGTCATCAGCGCCGGTGCGTAGCGCCCGGTGGCGAGGGGGTGCGGTGCGCCACGGGCACGGCGGCTGCGTTGCGCTGGCGCGCGGTGCGCCACGCGGGCTCCAGCAGGCGCATGCCGTGCACGCGCTTGACGGCCACCAGAAAGTACCCGGCGCCGAAAATCGGCCACCACTTCTCGCCCAGCGGGTCCAGCCAGCCAAAGCGCTCGATCCACTGGCTGCTGCGCACCGCAGGACAATAACAGCCAAACTGGGCCGATTCGACCTCGAAGCTCAACAACCGCAACCAGTCGCGCAGGCGGCGGTAGCCGATGAACTCGCCCACGTCGGGCAGGTAGAGCGAGCCGCGGCCAAAGCGGCCGTACAGCCGCGCACGCCGCTGGCGCAGGCCCCACAGGCTCATGGGGTTCAGGCCGCTGATGACCACGCGCCCTTCGGGCACGAGCACGCGCGCCACCTCGCGCAGGGCGGCGTGGGGGTCGATGCTCAGCTCCAGCGTGTGGGGCAGCACCACCAGGTCGAGGCTGGCCTCGGCAAATGGCAGGGCCACCGGCTCAGCCAGCAGCGCGATGGCCTGGCGGGGCGTACCATCCTCGCGCAGGCCGGGCTCGGCGGCCAGGCCACCCTCGCCCACGGCCTCCTGCCCCAGCGCCAGCCATTGGTACGGCATGCGGTTGGCACGCAGGCCGTCCAGCAGGGGCATACCCAGCTGCACGGCGTGGTAGCCGAAGAGGTCCGCAACCGCCTCATCCAGGCGGGCTTGCTCCCAGGCCAGCAGGTAACGGCCGGGCGGGGAATCGAACCAGTGGTGCAAACCTATAATTTGATCGCTCATGAACCTGCTACCGCTGCCCGCCTTTGCCGACAACTACATCTGGATGCTGCACGACGCACGCCAGGCCATTGTGGTCGACCCGGGAGATCCCGCACCGGTACAGAAGGCTTTGCACGACCTGGGACTGCGATTGCAGGCCATTCTAGTCACGCACCACCACAACGATCACGTCGGCGGGGTGGACGTGCTGCGCGAGGCCACGGGTGCCACCGTTTACGGCCCGGCCCGCGAGAAAGTCCCCGAGCCGCTGGTGCGCCTGGCCGCTGGCGACAAGGTGGACGTGGCCGGCCTGCACTTCACGGTGCTGGACGTGCCGGGCCACACGGCCGGGCACATCGCCTACTACGGTGCGGACATGGGGGGCACGCCGGTACTGTTCTGCGGCGACACGCTGTTTTCGGGCGGTTGCGGGCGCCTGTTCGAGGGCACACCGGCGCAGATGCTCGACTCGCTCGACCAGCTGGCGGCCCTGCCCGGCAACACCAGGGTGTGTTGTGCGCACGAATACACACTCTCGAACCTTAAATTCGCGCGTGCCGTGGAACCCGGCAACCAGGATCTGGTCCACTACCTCGGCTGGTGCGAAGCACAGCGGGCGCAAGGCCTGCCCACCCTGCCATCGAACATTGCGCAAGAGCGCGGTATCAACCCCTTCCTGCGCGTGCGCGAAGCCGAGGTGCGCGAAGCAGCACAGCGGTTCGACCTGCAGGCAGATCAACACGACGCAGTGGCCGTCCTGGCGGCACTGCGCCAATGGAAAAACGAGTTTCGATGAAAATTGTGCACATCGCGTGCCTGGCCGGCATGCTCTGGCTGACCGGCTGCGCCACCACCGGAACCGACACCACCGTGGCGGGCGGCGCGTCCGACGGCCCTGCCACCCCCACCAACAACAAGGCGCCTGCGCGCCCCGCGCACACGCCGCTCATCCCGAACGGGCCGCTGCAGCCCATCATGGCGGTGAACACCTTCAACGGCGGCGGCGTGGCATCGCTCTCGGCCCCGGCCGACCTGTGGGACCGCATACGGCGCGGCTTTGCCATGCCCGACCTGCAGCACGAGCTGGTGCAGGACCGCGAGCAGTGGTATGCCACGCGGCCCGACTACATCCAGCGCATGACGGAGCGCTCGAGCAAGTACCTGTTCCACATCGTCGAAGAACTGGAACGCCGGGGTATGCCGACCGAGCTGGCGCTGCTGCCCTACATCGAGAGCGCGTTCAACCCGCAGGCGGTGTCGAGCGCCAAGGCGGCGGGCATGTGGCAGTTCATGCCGGCCACGGGCAACTATTTCGACCTCAAGCAGAACGCCTTTCGCGATGACCGGCGCGACGTGCTGGCATCGACCCGCGCGGCGCTCGACTACCTGCAGAAGCTGCACGGCATGTTCGGCGACTGGCACCTGGCCCTGGCCGCCTACAACTGGGGCGAGGGCAGCGTGGGCCGCGCCATTGCGCGCAACCAGAAGGCGGGCCTGGGCACCAGTTACACCGACCTGAACATGCCGGCCGAGACCCGGCTGTATGTGCCCAAGCTGCAGGCGGTGAAGAACATCGTGGCCAACCCCGATGCCTTCAAGGCCGAGCTGCCGCTGATCGAGAACCACCCCTACTTCCAGACGGTGGACATCACCCACGACATCGACGTGGCGCTGGTGGCCACGCTCTCGGGCATCCGCGAGGACGATTTCCGCGCGCTCAACCCCTCGTACAAGCGCCCCGTGATCCTGGCGGCCGGCACACCCCAGATCCTGTTGCCCTGGGACAATGCCAAGGTCTTCCAGCGCAACCTGGAAGCGCGCCGCGAAGGCCAGTACGCCAGCTGGACGGTATGGTCCGTGCCCACCACCATGACGGTGGCCGACGCCGCCCAACGCACCGGCATGAGCGAGGCCGACCTGCGCGCCATGAACAACATCCCGCCGCGCATGCTGATCAAGGCCGGCTCGGCACTGATGGTGCCGCGCTCGGTGACCACGCGCGAGGACGTCTCATCGCACCTGGCGGACAACGGCCAACTGGCATTCGCCCCCGAAATCGTCACCCGCCGCACCACGGTGCGCGCCCGCAAGGGCGAAACCGTGGCCAGCGTGGCCAAGCGCTACAACCTGAGCACCAGCAACGTGGCCGACTGGAACGACGTCAAGGCCAGCGCCGCCTTCAAGCTGGGCCAGCAGATCGTGGTCTACCTGCCGGTGCGCGCCGCGGTGGCAGCTGCCACCCAGGTGCGATCCTCGAACGTGCGCAACGTGGTCCAGGCCCGCGGCAAGCAAAGCGCAGCCAAGGCCCCGGCCTCAGCCCCCGCCAAGCGCGGCGGCACGCCATCGAAGGTCAAGAAGCGTTGAGCCCCAAGGGTCTACTGCGCTTTGAGCAGCAGCTCAGACCCCACTCTCAAGAGCTGCTGAAAAAGCTTCCTGGCTAGGCGCTCCGTCGCAGACAGTACTGAAAGTACGGCAAGACGGAGCAACGACGCCAGGGAGGTTTTCTCAGCGGCTCACCCCCCTCAGAGCTTGAGGGAATGCATGCCCATCAGTCCCAGTACGCCCATGACGATGAGGTAGATGGCCACGATAGTGCTGAGCAGGCGCGGCATGACGAGGATGAGGATGCCCGCGATCAGGGAGACGAGCGGGCCGATGCTGAGGGAGAATGCCATGGAGAAATCCTTGGTGGGTAGGTAGGAAGTTGGTGTGCCGAGCCTACGGCAAACCGGATGCCGGCCAATGTAAGCCATCTTCCCGTCCCGAAAGCGCAGAAGGCGCTTGATGCGCAGGCAGTCTCATACGGATTTGCATTCAATCGTATAACTAGGCGGGAAGCCGCAGACAGTGCTGTAGCACGGCAAGGCGGACCAACGAAGTTAGACGGTTGAAGGCAAATCCGTATCAGACGTTGTACTTCTGCCGCGCCTTGCGCACCCACTCGTTGCTGAAGGTGCGGGCCAGGTCGACCTTCACGTCGGCCACCTCGGGGCCGGTGCGGCCCAGCACGCGCAGCGCGGTGGCGGGCCCGTCGTCGGGCATCAGGCCGTTGGGCGAGAAGGTCTCGCGCACACGGCTGAAGGCGGCCAGGTACAGCCCGCGGTCGCCCAGCAGGTAACTGGGCGGTACCACCTTGATCAGGTCGGCCGGCGCGGCCGTCTGCAGCCACTTGAGCGCATGCACGATGCCATTGGTCAGCGCCTGCACCTGGGCCGCCTGCTTTTGCACGAAGGCCTGGGGCGCATACAGGCAACCGGCCGGCATGTTGCCGCCAAACAGCTCCTGTGAGCCCTTCAGGGTGCGCATGTCGCCCACGATGTGCACGTCCATCTTCTGCTCCAGCAGCGTCATGATGGGATCTGCATGGCACAGCGCCTGCACCTGGCCCGTGCGCAGCGCCGCCACGGCCGGCGCGCCCGAGCCCACCCCCACGAAGGTCACGTCGCGCTCGCGCATGCCGGCGCGCGCCAGCAGGTGGATGGCCATGAGGTGCGTGGACGACCCCAGGGCCGAGACACCGATGCGCCGGCCCGCGAGGTCAGGGAGTGCCTCGTAGCGCGGCAAGGCCTTGCGCGAAACGCCCATGGCGATCTGCGGCGCGCGGCCATGCACTGCCATGGCGCGCAGGTAGCTGCCACGCACCTGCTGGCGGATGGTGTATTCGTAAGCCCCCGACCCCACGTCGGCCGCCCCTTGCAACACGGCCTGCAGTGCCATGGCGCCACCGGCAAAGTCGGAGACCACCACCTGCAGCCCTTCGCTCTCAAAATAGCCCAGCAGATCGGCCAACGCCAGCGGCAGGTGGTAAAGCACGCTTTGCCCCCCGACAGCCACCGTGACGCGACCCAACCCCGGCGCGGCGGCCTGTTGCGACAGCACGGCTGGCGCAAACACCGCAGCCGCCGAGAGGGCGGATACGGCACCAAAAGCGCGGCGGCTGAGCAAGGCACTGGGCATGGAAAAATGAAAGGCGAAGAGGCCATTGTTGCACTGCAACAATCGTGCCTCAGCATAGCCCGGCAGGCATCAGGGACTACCCCTGAGGACTAATACGTAGGTGACAGTGGATTGGGCCCCGCGAGGGGCCAAAATGTGGGCCGCGAGGGCCCGGCCGCAGGCGGAAAACGCCCGCCAGCCCTGGCGATCAGCGGTATCCCATGAACAGGATGCCGATGTTGACGAGCAAGGCACCCGACCACAGCGCACTGCGCACGGTGGGCATGTCCGCCACATACATCATGATGTAAAAAATGCGCAGAAACACCCACAGCAGGGCTGCCAGGTCCAGCAGTGTCTGGCCTGCGCCGAGCTGGTGCGCAATGATCACCGCGCCGATGAAGAACGGCAGCGCCTCGAAGCTGTTGGTCTGCGCTGCATTGGCGCGTGCCTGCCAGCCTGTCTGCCGGGCCAGCCAGGCCCGTGGGTCGCTGTTGTCGAAACCGCCCTGCCCGCGCGATTTTCCCAGCCCCCCGCTCTTGGCCAGGTAGGAGCACACCATGGGCAGCAGCGCAGCCACCAGCACACACCAGTAGGCCGCCGTGAACCGGGCCATGTGCATGGAGGAGTTCATTCTTGTTGCACTTTCTTCTTGCTATTGCCTGCCAGCCTTGACTGGAAAGCCATTGAATCGATAGGAGGGCACGGATTCTAAGCGGCCCTGCACCCAAGCCACTTCAGCGCCGGTCCACGAGCGCATGGGCGATGGTGCCCAGGTCCACGTATTCCAGCTCGCTGCCCACCGGCACGCCGCGAGCCAGCCGCGTGACGTGCAGGCCCCGGGCCTTGAGCGCCTCGCTGATCACATGCGCGGTCGCCTCGCCCTCGGCATTGAAATTGGTCGCCAGGATCACCTCCTGCACCGTGCCGTCGCTGGCCCGGTCCATGAGCTTGTGCAGGCCGATCTCCTTGGGGCCGATGCCGTCGAGCGGACTGAGCCGCCCCATCAGCACGAAGTACAGCCCCTTGAAGGCCCCCGTGCGCTCCAGCGCCGACTGGTCCGCAGGCGTCTCCACCACGCACAGCCGCGTGGCATCGCGCTCCGGGTCCAGGCAGGTGCTGCACACATCGGCCTCGGTGAAGGTATGGCAGCGGCTGCAGTGGTGAACCGACACAGCCGCATCGTGCAGCGCCCGTGACAAGGCCTGCGCCCCCTCGCGGTCATGCTGCAGCAGATGGAACGCCATGCGCGAAGCCGACTTCACCCCCACCCCCGGCAGCCGCTTGAGCGCCTGGATCAAAACATCAAGGGAGTTCGTGGAAGAAGAAGCCATAGGCCCAGTGTACGCAGCGAAAAGCCGGTTTCAAAAAAATGCCCAGGCGCAAGCAAGCGAAGCGAGCAACGCGCCGCCCCCCGGCTTCACACCCCGCCCTGACAGGCGTAGCGAGCGGGATAAGCTGCTAGGCGGACGGAGCACAGGAACCGGAACGTACTTGAAGTACGTGAGGATTCCGAGCACCGCCCAACGACGCAGATTGCCCGCTCGGTAGCCAGCTAACTTAGAAAGGGAGTTTCATGCCGCCGGGGAGGCCTGGCATTCCGGCCGTGAGCTTGCCCATCTTCTCACTGGAAGTCTCCTCCGCCTTGCGCACCGCCGCATTGAATGCAGCCGCCACCAGGTCTTCGAGCATGTCCTTGTCTTCGGCCAGCAGGCTCGGATCGATGGTGATGCGCTTGACGTCGTGCTTGCAGGTCATGAGCACCTTCACGAGGCCGGCGCCGGATTCGCCCTCGACCTCGATGAAGGCCAGTTCGTCCTGCGCCTTCTTCAGGTTGTCCTGCATGGCCTGGGCTTGCTTCATCAGGCCGGCGAGTTGTCCTTTGTTGAACATGGTGGTGGTCCTTGGGTTGGAGGTTGTAGGTTGGAGGTTGGAGGTTGTCTGTCTATCGATCTGTCGGCATCGGTTGCTGCAAACGCCTCACGCAGGCTTGATGCTGCCCGGCACGATTTTCGCGCCATGGTCGCGCAGCAGCGTCTGCACATAGGGGTCGTTCATCACGATCTCTTCGGCCACGCGCTGGCGCTCGGCAGCGGCAGCGGCGTTGCGGCGCGCGGGGCTGTCGATCACCACGCCCACCTCGACGGTGATCTGGGTGGCATGGCCGGCATTTTCCAGCGCGGCGCGCAGGCGCTCGCGCGCCGTGGGCTGGTTGAGCGACTCGCGCTCCACGCGCAGCAGCCAGTGGCCACCATCACGTGCCACCAGCTGCGACTGCAGCGCCAGCTCGCGCACCAGCGCGGTGATCACTTCGGCGGCCACCAGGGACTGTACGGTGGTGTACCAGACCTCGCCCTCTTCGGTCGGCGTATAGCGGGCCGAGGCAGGCAGCGATGCCGCCGAAGGCGAATGCGCCGTGGGCTGCAGGCGCACGCCAGGCTCTGCGGACATGCTGCGCACGGGGATGGACATCACGTCGGCCGCCGGGCGCTCGGCCACGGCCGTGGCGGGTGACGATGACCTGGCGTGCTCGCCGCCATCGCGCTCATCGCCAGACCCGCCGTGCTGCCGGTCGAAATCGTCGAGCGTGCGCACCGGCAATGGCGTGGACTGGGGCGCCGCGGCCACGGGCGCAGGTGCGGGCACGGGAACCTCCGGTGCAGCGACGACCTTGGCAGCCGCAGGCTCTGCGGCCAACGGAGCGGCGACATGGGCGGCGGCGGCCACCGGGACAGGGGCAGTGGCAACCACCGCGGGTGGCTGCACGACAGCCACGACCGGGGCCGGAGCCGGAGCCGGAGCCGGAGCCGGAGCCGGAGCCGGAGCCGCCGGCAAAGGTGCAGCAACCGGGGCGTGAACAGGGGCCGAAGCCGCCGGTTCAGGCCGCGTCAGAGTTTTTTTTTCCGCCGGGCCGTCGCCGGCCGGGGGTTTGAAGGCCAACAGGCGCAGCAGCACCATGGTCAGGGCTGCGTATTCGTCGGGCGCCAGGCCCAGCTCGCTGCGGCCGTGCAGGCACATGCTGTACAGCAGTTGCGTCTCATCAGGCGGCATGGCAGCCGACAGGCGGGCGGTCTCGGCGGCCTCGGGGTCGTCGGCATCGACGGCAACCACCATCTGCGGCACGGCCTGGAACACGGCCATGCGCTGCAGCACGGCGCTCATCTCTTCGAGCGTGGAGGCGGCAGACAGGCCGTTCAGGCGCAGCACATCGGCGGTTTCCACCACCGTCTTGCCGTCGCCCAAAGCCAGGGCTTCGATGAGGCGGAACACGTAGGAGCGGTCCACCGCGCCCAGCATCTGGCGCACGCCGGAT
Source organism: Acidovorax sp. LjRoot118 (assembly GCF_964253575.1). Taxonomy (NCBI): domain Bacteria; kingdom Pseudomonadati; phylum Pseudomonadota; class Betaproteobacteria; order Burkholderiales; family Comamonadaceae; genus Acidovorax; species Acidovorax sp. LjRoot118. The sequence goes on along the minus strand of NZ_CAXURB020000001.1, from coordinate 1,236,503 downwards.
TCCTGCAACTGGCCGCTGCCGAAGGCAATCGCCTGGTCGGTGAGCGAAAGCGCGTCGCGCATGGAGCCGCGCGCGGCGCGCGAGAGCAGGCGCAGCGCCTGGGGCTCGGCGGGCACGTTCTCGGCGGCGAGCACCTGGGTCAGGTGGCTGAGCACCGTCTCGGGCGCCATGGGGCGCAGGTTGAACTGCAGGCAGCGGCTGAGCACGGTGACCGGCACCTTCTGCGGGTCGGTCGTGGCGAGCACGAACTTCAGGTACTCGGGCGGCTCCTCCAGCGTCTTGAGCATGGCGTTGAACGCCGTGTTGGTGAGCATGTGCACTTCGTCGATCATGAAGACCTTGAAGCGCCCCTGCACCGGCTTGTACACGGCCTGTTCGAGCAGGCTCTGCACCTCGTCCACGCCGCGGTTGGAGGCAGCGTCGAGCTCGGTGTAGTCCACGAAACGGCCGCTGTCGATGTCGGTGCAGGCCTGGCACACGCCGCAGGGCGTGGCGGTGATGCCGCCCGTGCCGTCCGGCCCCTGGCAGTTGAGCGACTTGGCCAGGATGCGCGACACCGTGGTCTTGCCCACCCCCCGCGTGCCCGTGAACAGGTAGGCATGGTGCAGGCGCTGCTGGGTGAGCGCATTGGTGAGCGCCTGTACCACGTGCTCCTGCCCCACCATTTCGGTGAAATTGCGGGGGCGGTACTTGCGGGCGAGCACGAGATAGGACATGGCTTGATTCTAAGGGGGTCTGCGGATGCCCCTGCACAGCGCTCGCCACCACCGGAGACGGCTTTCACCCCCCCAAAAGGCGCCGCTGGCAACCCGGGGAAAACGGATCTGGGGAGGCCCTGCTGTCGATGGTGCTGCAGAGCAAGGGGGCGACTGTTCGCGATGCCCTGGGTGCCGGTGTGTCCGGGGTAGGCCGGGCAATGTCCATGGCCTTGCAGGGATTGCCATCTGTGCCATGCATCGGCGTCACCATCTGGGGGCTGGTGGGGCCCCAACCTTCATTGCTTGGCAGCGCCGTGTGGCACGAGCATCCAAATAACCCGTCGCGGCAAGGACAAACTGGCCATCGAAGCCGGCCACCTGCCGCGCACCCGCTACAATAGCCAGTGACGGGCCTCCCCGCATGGTAAAGCGGCCAAACGGGTCAGGTGGGGAACCAAGCAGCCCTAACTGTGGAGTCAGTGCCGGGGGTAAGGCTCGTCAACTTCTTCCTTCTTTTTTGCGCCCTGCGCAAAAATGCCTTCTTGGTCGCGCACGCATTGGCGCGCGACGCGCCACAACCGATTGCCATCCCTCCTGAGGTCCCGCCCAAGGTTCTTTTGAACAGGCGCGCAGACCTTGTCGGTGATGTCCGACACAGTTTCGCGGCATTCGGAGCTTCCCCTCGCCGATGGAGAGGCGCACACTTTGCAGCATCGCCTAGTCCATCTTTTTTCTATCGGGTGCTGCCATGTCTACCGCCATGACCGTGCAAGTATTCACCGCCCGCAGCCAAGCAACCGGGCATCCCGATGGCTATGCCATTGCAATGGCAACAGGGCATGTGGTCCACCGCAGAAGCAGGGATCTCTGCACCGCAGGCCTGTTGTGGCTCACCACCGGGGTGGCCACGGCGGCGGGAGTGAACTTCGCCGACGAAGCCATGGTCAGCCTGCGCGAAAAGACCACCAGGCCCTCCTCGTTCTATGAGATCAACAGCGTGGTGCTGCCGGACTTTGGCGACTATTCGGCACGCATCAATGCGCTGCCAGGCAGCCCGGGCTACCAGTTCAACAGCACCCAGTCCATCGACCTCACTGGCTGGCTCATCACACGCGAGTCGTACGGCAAGTTCGGGCTTTCATTGGGCATGAGCGCGCCGGCGGCCGGTGCCGTGCCGCTGGCATCGGATGCACCCAACCCTGCAAGCGTGGACTTCGGCGTGCGCTGGCGTTCGCAGCGTGAGAGCGGGCCACAGTTCGACGTATCGGCCTGGGCACGGACTTCGCAGCTGGCGCCTTCATCCGATGCATTGACCATGATCCGGGACGCGCAGCAACCCCTGTATGGCACGCGCCTCGAAATGCAATGGGAATCGTCAAAGACCCGGGGCCTCGTGCCCGAATTCGGCGCGGTCGGCGTGCAATTGCAGGGCGGATCGCGCCTGCTGCTGCGCGCCAGGAAGGGCGGGCCGATGCTGTATTACCGGTCCAGATTCTGAGAACCTGCATCTGTGCAGTGGCGCCGGGCCCTGTGCTCCCTGGCAAGCCCTTCAAGCGCCAGCGCGCAGGAACTTCAGCACACCCTGTCCCGCCCGTACGCCGCTGGCCATGCTGGCCGTAAGCAGGTAGCCACCCGTCGGAGCCTCCCAATCCAGCATTTCGCCGGCGCAGAACACACCCGGCGCGCGGGTGGCCATGAGGTCGCCGTCAAGTGCCTCGAAAGCGACGCCACCGGCGGTGCTGATGGCTTCGTCCAGCGGCCGGGTGGCCACCACCGTCACGGGCAGCGCCTTGATGGCATGGGCCAGTGCCACGGGGTCGGCCATGCCGTCCTTGCCCAGGTGCTCGTAGAGGATGCCGGCCTTGATGCCATCGAGCCCCAGGCGGCTTTTGAGGTGGCTGGACAGCGAGCGTGAGCCGCGCGGGTGGCGCACCTCCACCAGCACGCGCTCGGGCGTGTGGTCAGGCAGCAGGTCGAGGTGGAAGGTGGCGTGGCCATGGGCCTCGATCTCATCGCGCAGCAGCTGCGAGACAGCGTAGACCAGGCTGCCCTCCACGCCCGTGGCGGTGGCCACGAACTCGCCTCGGCGGCTGAAGCTGCGCCCTTCGCTGTCGATGAAGCCGATGGCCACGGTCTTGAACGGCTGGCCGCCGAAGCGCTCGGTGAAGTGCGGTGTCCAGCCCACGGCGGGCGTGGGCGCGCGGCCGATCAGCTCGCGAAAGAAATCACGCCGCGTCTCGCCAGCGGGCACATCGCCACGCACCACGTCGAAACCGCAGTTGGCCGGGCGCAGCGGCGCAACGGCCACGCCGCGTGCAGCCAGCAGCGGCACCCAGGCGCCATCGGACCCCAGGCGCGCCCAGCTGCCGCCGCCCAGGGCCAGCACGGTGGCGCGCGCGGTCACGGCCAGCTCGCCAGCGGGCGTGGCAAAGCGCAGTGCACCGCCCTGCCCCTCATTGGCCCAACCCAGCCAGCGGTGGCGCATATGGAACTGCACGCCCTGGCTGCGCAGGCGCTGCAGCCAGGCGCGCAGCAGCGGCGCGGCCTTCATGTCGGCCGGGAAGACCCGACCCGAGGTGCCGACGAAGGTTTCCACACCCAGGCCCTGCGCCCAGTCGCGCACCGCCGGCCCGCCGAAGGCGGTGATCAGCGGCTCGACCTGCTTCTCGCGGCCCACAAAGCGGGTGGCAAAGCTCTCGTGCGGCTCGGAGTGCGTGAGGTTGAGCCCACCCTTGCCCGCCAAGAGAAACTTGCGGCCCACCGAGGGCATGGCATCGAACAGGTGCACGGCCACACCGGCCTGCGCGAGCACCTCGGCCGCCATGAGGCCCGCCGGGCCGCCGCCGACGATGGCGACGTCACAGGCCAGGCCAGGGGTGGCAGCGTCCTGCGCGATGGGGGTGCTTGCATTCATGGTGAGGGGCTTTCGGAAATCGGGAGAACAACAGCGGGGATCAGAACAGCGAGCCCTGCGGGGAATCGTCCGTGCCGGGCGGTGCCGGGCGCGGCTTTCGGGACAAAGAAGAAGGAGAAGAAGCGGGGGCTGCCGGGGCCATGGCCACGGGCACAGCGGGGGCGAGAGTATGCCCCACGGCGGCCGCCCCATCCACTGCGCCGGAATCCGAGGGCAGCACCACCATGCGCCCGTCCCCGGTCAGGAAGGCCGCGTGCACGGGCTCGCCTGGCATCAGCGCACGCACGGCCTCGCGGTAGCGCTGCAGTTGCGCCATCAGGCCGGGCTGGCGCTCGGGCTGGGCGGCGCTCTTGTAGTCGAGCACCCACCATCCCGGCGCAGGGCCTGGGCCTTGGTGCCCCACCGGCCGACGCACCAGCCGGTCGAGCCGCAGGCTCTGGCCCTGGTGGTTGAGGGGGGCCTCGTTCATGGCGCTGTCCATCTCGGCAGGGTTCCAGGCCCAGGCGCCCTCGCCCGCCAGGATGCGCTGGGCCAGTTGCGCGGCGCGCGCGGCGGCGGCAGCGGTGATCTCGTGGTCCTGCGCCAGGCGGGCCAGGCGCGCCGGCGGCCAGCCGTGGGTGCGCAGACCGGCCAGCGGCATGCCCGCCACGCCGGCCTGCTCCAGCAACTGGTGCATGGCGTCGCCCAGGCGGGATTCGGGGGTGGACTGCGCAGGCGCCAAGGCGCCGGGGCTGGCGGCGCCTTGGGCCGTGCCGAACCCCTCGACGAGGCCCGCACCCGACTCACCCTTGCGGCCCTGCCCCAGTTCGGGCGGCAGCACGGGCAACTCAGGCACCACAAAGTGGGCAGCCGCTTCGCCGCCGGCCGCCACTGCCAGGGCATCGACCCCTTCCTCCTCTGGCAAGACGGCATCGTCCACCAGCGTGGCCAGGCGGTTCCACCAGCTGCCAAGGGATGCGCTGGCGGGCTGCACGGACGACAGGGCCAGGCAGTGCTTGGCCCGCGTCATGGCCACGTAGAGCATGTTGAGTTCTTCGCGCTGGCGCGCCTGCTGCTCCACGGCGAGGGCATCGACCGCGCTGGGCGGCGGGCTCGATTCGCTGGCCAGGAAGACAAAGCCCGTGGGCACCGGCTGCTCGCCAGGCCAGTCCACCAGCACGCCCATGGTCTCGGCTTTCTGGGGTCGGGTGTCGGTGTCGAGCAGCAGCACGCACTGCGCCTCCAGCCCCTTGGCGCCGTGCACCGTGAGCAGGCGGATGGCCTGCGCATCCACCCGGCCGGGCGCACGCACGCCGCCCTTCTTCATGGCGCGCACGAAGGCATAGGGCGTGAGGTAGCGCCCGCCATCGTGCTGCAGCGCGGCGGCCAGCAGCGCGCGCAGGTTGGCCTGCACCGCTGCGCGCTGGGTGGCCGGCGCCGCCGCCGCAAAGCGGGCCAGCACGTCGCCATGGGCATAAATGGCGTGCAGCGCATCGTGCGGGGGCAAGCTGTCCACCCAGCCCTTGTACTGCGCAAGCACGGGGCCGGCGGCTGCGGCCGGCGTGGCATCCACCAGTTCAGGCCGCTGCAGCAGTTCGAACCAGCTCAGGCCGGCATGCTCTGGCTGGCGGCGCAGCAGGGCCAGCGCCACCAGCGCATCGTCACCCAACCCGAACAGCGGCGACCTGAGCGCGCGCGCCAGCGACAGGTCGTGCCCGGTGGAGACCAGGGCATCGAGCAGGGCCACCATGTCCTGCACCTCGGGCGCGTCGAACAGGTCGGCCTTTTCGGGCTGCACGCAGGGCAGGTGCAGGGCACGCAGCGCGTCCTGCATGGAGGCGAGGCGATCGCGCTTGCGCGCCAGCACCAGCACCTCCCTGGGCGGCACGCCCTGGGCGATCTGCTGCGCGACCCAGCGCGCGGCCTGCTCGCATTCGCGCATGCGCTGGGTTTCCTCGGCCTCGTGGCGCGGCTCGGTCAGGCTGTCGCGCCAGGCCAAAAGGCCGCCGCCCGCAGAGCCACTGGTTTCCAGAGGCTCGATGGCCGGCAGGCGCAGCAGTTCGCCGGGGTCGGTCGATTCGGTCGTGTGCTTGCGAAAACCACGGGTCTCGCCCTGCGCCTGCGCCGTGCCCAGGGCATCGTTCACGGCGGCGATCACACCCGTGGCGTTGCGGCGCGTGTGGTCGCAGCTGAGCAGGTCGCCCGAGAGGCCGTTGCGCACGAAGGCCTGCGCCGCCAGGAACACCTGCGGCTCGGCCCGGCGAAAGCGGTAGATGCTCTGCTTGGGGTCGCCCACGATGAACACGCTGGGCGCGGCGGAACCGCCGCCCGAGCCCGCGTAGCCCGAGAGCCAGGCGTGCAGCGCCTGCCACTGCAGCGGGTTGGTGTCCTGGAACTCATCGACCAGCAGGTGGCGTATGCGTGCATCGAGCCGCTCCTGTACCCAGCCGCTGAGCACAGGGTCGGCGAGCATCACCAGGGCCGTGCGCTCCACGTCGTTCATGTCCACCCAGCCATGCTGGTTCTTGACGGCGGCGAACTCTTTGATCAGGCAACGCGCCAGCCGCGCCATGCGCTGCTGGTGCAGCCAGGCGTCATGCTGGCGGCGCGCCAGCAGCAGGCGCTGCAGCTCGGGCTCGGCCTCCTGCGCGGTGGCGAATTTCTCCAGGTTTTTCGACAGCCGGTCTTCCTTGGCCACGAACAGGGCCTTGCGCAGCAGGTCCAGGCGCAGGTCCAGGTCATCGCAGGCAAAGGCATCGACGATGGCATCGGCCGCCTTCTGCGGCGTTTTGGCAGACTCCACCCCCAGGGCCTGGGCCCGGTCGAGCCAGCGGCGGCGCACGAGGTCGCCGCGCAGCGCATCGGCAGGGTTGTCCATGCCGGCCAGCTCGGGGCAGTGCTCCGTGAACGGGGGCACCGAGGCATCGACCACACCGGCCTCGTCGGCCAGATCGAATTCCACGCGCTTGGACAAGGCTGCCGCGAGCGCCTTGTGCGTCTGCGAACGCCCGTGGCGGAACACCGCCGCCTCGTAGTCGGCGCGCAGGCCGGCGTGGCTATCCACCGCGTGCAAAAAGGGCTGCCACACCTCGCGCACGGCCTCGGCATCGTCCTCCAGCAGCTCGAAATTGGCGGGCAGGCCCTGCGCCTGCAGCAGCGCCAGCGGCGCCGTGCCCAGCAGCGCGGCAAACCAGCTGTGGAAGGTGCGGATCTGCACCGGCCGGCCGCTGGCCAGGACCTGCCGGTACAGCCCGCTCAGCGCCTCGCGCTGCTCCAGGGCCCGCTCGGGGCGGATGCCACGGGCCACCAGTTCCCCCGTGAGCTGGTCCAGCGGTGCATCGGCGAACTGCTCCAGCCATTCCTGCAGGCGCTGGCGCATTTCGCCCGCGGCCTTCTTGGTGAAGGTGATGGCCAGGATCTCGTGCGGCGCGGCGCCGTCGAGCAGCGCGCGCAGCATGCGCGAGACCAGCATCCAGGTCTTGCCCGCACCGGCACAGGCCTCGACCGCCACGCTGCGCGCCGGGTCGCAGGCAATGGCATAGAAGGCCTCGCGCGAAACGCCCTGGCCGTTGTGTTCGTAGGCGGCGCCCTTCATTCCAAGATTCGTCATGCCCAGAAATCCTTGCGGCACAGGCCGCGCGCCGCGCAGTACTCGCACACCATGCCCTCGCCCAGTGCGGGCATAGGGTCGCCTGCGGCGATGCGTTCGAAGTCGTGCTGTATGCCCTCCACCAGCAGGTCGCGCAGGGCCACCACCTCCTCCTGCTCGTGCATCTGCGTCTCGCCACGCTCGCCCACGTTCACATAGGCGGCGCGCAGGGTGTCGTGGCTCAGCAGCGCGGCGTAGAAGGCCAGCTGTGTGTCTTCAGCCCCGGCACCGATGCGCTGGCGCGTGACGGAGTCGCTCTCGGTCTTGTAGTCGATCACCAGGGTGGTCACCTCGCCGGCACCCGACACCCCATCGATGCGGTCAATGGTGCCCACGAGCTCCATGCCCCCCAAAGGCTGCGTGGTCCTGAGCTCGGCCTGGCGAAAGCCCGCGCCCAGCTGCTCGTGCTGTGCCAGCCAGCGCAGGTAGCCATCGCGCACCTGCGGCCAACCCGCAGCAAAGGGCAGAAAGTCGCCACCTGTGAGACCCTGGCGCGCCGTGACGGCCTGGGCCGATTCGTCGAGCCGGTGCGTGCGCCCAGGGCCCGCATCGAGCGGTGCCTGCAACAGGCCTTCGTGAAAATGCTGCAGCACCTCGTGCAGCCAGTTGCCGAAATCGCGCTTGTCCACTTCGCTGCCCAGCTCCTCCGCATCCTGCAGGCCCAGCTGGCGCAGCGCGAAGAAGCGGTAGGGGCAATGGCGCAGGTCCGAATACGCGGTGGACGACAGCTTGTGCACCGGCAATGCCTGGCCGCTGGGCAGCGGCCGGGCCGTGGGCGCACTGGCCACGCTGCGCGCAAGGCGCAGGTCCTCGCCCGCGTGTGCTGCGCCGTCGAGGTGCAGCGCCAGCACCAGGGCACTGGCCAGCAGGGGCTCGCCGCCCTCGTCGCCCGTGCGCCACAGCACGTCCACCACGGGGGTCTGCAGCGCGCTGCGCCAGGCCAGGCGTTGCGCGGCCTCCAGCGAATCGCGGGTGGGCAGGCCCCAGGCCTCGCGCTGGGCCTGCGTCCATTCGCCCGGCGGCTCCGGGGCAGGCTGCAGGCGCTTTTCATCGCAGCCCGGCAACACCAGCGCGGCAAAGGGCCGGGCCAGCAGTTGCGGCAGCGGCAGGATCACGACCGGCGCGCCGGGCGGCGGCGGCGGCACGAAGCGCGCGGCCTCCAGCACCTCGTCGGCCCAGCGGGTGAACTCGGCCAGCGCCATGCGCCGGCCCACGCCGTCCCAGGCTTCGAGTTCGGCCTGCAGGCCCTCGGGCAGGCGCAACACGGCAAGCACGCGCTCGCCCGCCTCATCGGCCTCAAGCACGGCCCACTGACCCGTGGCTTCGAGCAGGCCGCGCAGGGCGGCAAGCCACTGCACCAGCGGGCGCGCCGCACGCAGGCCGGCGCGCCAGGCCTCGGTCTGCGCCACGGTCGCGGCCAGTGCCGGGTGGGTGCTCCAGTCGCGCTCGGCCACTGCACCCCAGCGCGCCAGCGATGCCTTGCGCAGTGCTTTTTCCAGCGGGTTGAGGGTGCCTGCCTCCCACGCCGGCACCTGCTTGAGCCAGGCAAGCACGGCGTCGGCGTCGGCATCCCAGGCGCAGGCTTTCAAGGCGGCCATGAGCTGCGCGGCCGCGCGCGTGGTCGACAGCGTCCAGCCGCTCTCGTCGCGCACGTCCACGCCGCTGCTGCCCAGGTGGGCGCGCACGCGGCGGGTCAGCGCCCGGTCGGTCGCGGCCAGCACCACGGGCACGCGGCCGGCGGCCAGGTGCGCCAGAACGCAGGCGGCGGCGCACTGCGCTTCGTCCTCGGCATCCGTTGCGGCATGCAGGGCGATCTGCCCTTGCACCGCGCCATCCCCTTCGGGCGCATACAGGGGCAGCAGCAGCGCTCGCTCGCCCCAGTGGGCCAGCAGCGCGGCCGCCATGGGCTCGGCCTGGAAACCTTCGAACACCACCAGCGCATCGGTGGCGGCCCGCACGCCAGGCTCGAACAGCACATCCGTCGCGTAACGCGAGGCCAGCGCCCATTCAAGCGCAATGCGCGCCACCACGGCCTCGAAGCGCAGCGCGCTGCCTTCGTCCGCCGGCGGCAGCAGGCTGCGCGCCTGCACTCCCCAGGCATCGCGCTGTGCGGGCGGTACGGCCGCCACGGCCAGGGCCAGTTGGGCGGCGGCCTCCTGCAGCGGCGTGGCCAGCACGTCGCGCTGGGCCGACAGGCCGGCCTGGTCCAGCAATGTGCGCGCGGTGAGCGTGTCGCGCGCCACGTCGCCCGCCAGGTCCTGCCCCTCTGGCACGAAAACCGCGAGCTGGTGGGCCCAGTTGCGAGTGGTTTCGAAGCGCGGCACGAAGCTGTCCGGGTGCCGGCGCGCCCACAGGCGCTGGCCCCAGGGCATGAGCTGCGCATAGGGAACCAGCACCACGGTGCGGGCCGGGTGCGCGCCGTGCTGGGCGAGGTGCCGGGCGACCTCGCCCAGCACCCGCGCCCAGCAAGGCGCCGCCTGATCGGTTTTAGCTATGACAGTCATAGCATCGGAGGGCCCGGCCACACCGGTGAACGTGGGATTGGTTTCTGTCACAATGACCCAACTTTATACGTACCCCGGTCCCAACCCGCCCAGCTACAAGGAATACGCCATGGCCAGCGAACTCATCAAGCACCTCACCGACGCCAGCTTTGAAGCCGACGTACTGCAGTCCACCACCCCCGTGCTGGTGGACTACTGGGCCGAATGGTGCGGCCCCTGCAAGGACATCGCCCCCCACCTCGACGACCTGGCCAAGGCCTATGAAGGCAAGCTGCAGATCGCCAAGCTGAACATCGACGAGAACCGCGAGACGCCTGCCAAGTTCGGCATCCGCGGCATCCCCACGCTGATGTTCTTCAAGGACGGCCAGCTGTCGGCCACCAAGATCGGCTCCATGCGCAAGGAGCAGTTGACGGCCTTCGTCGACCAGCAATTGGCATAACGCCACTGCTGGTGGTGGCACTCCGGGCCGGGGTGCCACCACCCCGCATTTCACCGCCGCTTGCATCTCTTCACATGCCCGAGGGCAGCGGCCTGGCCTTCCCGGATTTTTTCCTGTCATAATTCCAGCAGATCACCGGCTTGCACGCATTGGCAACCGGTTCGAGAGATCCCCAGGCACGCCGTGACTGCCATCAGCAGACCACCGGCGAACAGCCCACCTCCCCCGAGACACCTACCTACTCCGCCAAGGAGTCATTCCATGCACTTAAACGAACTCAAGGCACTGCACGTGTCTGAAGTCCTGAAGCAGGCCGAAGAACTCGAAATCGAAAACACGGGCCGGATGCGCAAGCAGGAGCTGATGTTTGCCATCATCAAGAAGCGCGCCAAGGCCGGAGAGCAGGTGTTTGCGGATGGGGTGCTGGAAATCCTGCCCGACGGCTTCGGCTTCCTGCGCAGCCCGGACACGAGCTTCACCGCCAGCACGGACGACATCTACATCTCCCCCAGCCAGGTGCGCCGCTTCAACCTGCACACGGGCGACATGATCGAAGGCGAAGTGCGCACCCCGAAGGACGGTGAGCGCTACTTTGCCCTGACCAAGCTCGACAAGGTCAACGACGGCCCGCCGGAGCAGAACAAGCACAAGGTGATGTTCGAGAACCTGACGCCCCTGTTCCCCAAGGAACAGATGCGCCTGGAACGCGACGTCAAGAGCGAGGAGAACATCACCGGCCGCATCATCGACATCATCGCGCCTATCGGCCGCGGCCAGCGCGCCCTGATCGTGGCCCCGCCCAAGAGCGGCAAGACGGTGATGATGCAGCACATCGCCCACGCCATCACGGCCAACAACCCCGACGTGCACCTGATGGTGCTGCTGGTGGACGAACGCCCTGAAGAAGTGACCGAAATGCAGCGCACGGTCAAGGGCGAGATCATCGCCTCCACCTTCGACGAGCCCGCCGCGCGCCACGTGCACGTGGCCGAGATGGTGATCGAGCGCGCCAAGCGCCTGGTCGAGCTCAAGAAGGACGTGGTCATTCTGCTGGACTCCATCACCCGCCTGGCCCGCGCCTACAACAACGTCGTGCCCTCCAGCGGCAAGGTGCTGTCGGGCGGTGTGGACGCTGCCGCGCTGCAGCGCCCCAAGCGCTTCTTCGGCGCCGCCCGCAAGGTCGAGGAAGGTGGCTCGCTGACCATCATTGCCACCGCGCTGGTCGACACCGGCAGCCGCATGGACGAAGTGATCTTTGAAGAATTCAAGGGCACGGGCAACTGCGAAATCCACCTGAACCGCCGCCTGTACGAAAAGCGCGTGTTCCCCGCCATCGAGCTCAACAAGAGCGGCACGCGCCGCGAAGAGCTGCTCCTGGTGCCCGAGATCCTGCAGAAGACCCGCATCCTGCGCCAGTTCATGTACAACATGGACGAGATCGAGTCCATGGAGCTCATGATCAAGAACATGAAGGCCACGAAAACCAATGTCGACTTCTTCGACATGATGCGCCGGGGAGGCTGATACGGATTGACCTTCGACCGGCTAACGTCGTTGGGTCGCCTTGCCGTGCCAAAGCACTGTCTGCGGCTCCCCGCCTAGTTATCCGGCCGAATGCCAACCCGTACAAGTCTGCCTTTTGGCACCACGGATACAACGCCCCGCAGGCCCCAGAGCCTGCGGGGCGTTGTTGCTTGAGGGCCATCTACCAGCGCGCCTGCGCAGAGCCCAGGGCCAGCGCCGGCCGGTCCCAATGCATGACAGCGCCCTGCACCTGCAGCGGTGGCAGCACCCGCCGGGCTGAGCCCCAGGAGGTGGGCTCCAGCGCGTCATTCCAATCATCTTGCTGCTCGGGCGCCAGAGGCTCCACGGGGCCCCTCTCGGCGGACACCAACCAGTGCGCTGTGCGCGCCAGGGACAGCCGCGCCGTGCAGCCCGCGCCGGTGGCCCTGCGGCGCGCCAGCCCACGCACGGCAGCCGCCGCCATCAGGTAGCCCGTGGCGTGGTCGATGGCCTGCACGGGCAGCGGCACGGGCCGGTCCTGGCCCGAGAGACGCATGCCCGCCTCGGCGATGCCTGTGCTCATCTGCACCAGGCTGTCGAAGCCGCGCCGGCCCTGCCAGGGGCCGCTCCAGCCATAGGCATTGAGCGATACGTCCACCAGGCCCAGGTTGAGCTCGCGCCGCCTTTGCTCGCCAAGCCCCAGGTGCTCCAGCGCGCCGGGCCGCAGGCCATGCACCAGCACATCGGCCTGGCGCAGCAATCCTTCGAACACCAACAAGTCGGAGGCGACCCGCAGGTCCAGCCGCGCACAGCGCTTGCCCAGCACCACCTCGGGCACGGTGACGGGCTCCTCCCAGCCAGGGGGGTCGATGCGCAGCACATCCGCGCCGAAGCCCGCCATGAAACGCGTGGCCGTGGGGCCGGCAAGGATGCGCGTCAGATCGAGCACCCGCACACCGCGCAGGGGGCGCGCTGGATCGATGCGCCAGTCGGGCTCGGCCACCGGGTTTCCAATACTCCAATGCACCAGGGGTTCGGCCTGCACCGCCAGGCCCTGTGGGTGGGCATTCCAGTCTGCCACGCTGCGCATGGCGGCTGCGCAACCGCCCCGCTCCACCACTGCGGCCTCCAGTGCGTCGGCATCCCAGCCGGCCACGGCGCGCGCAACGACCTCCCTGTCGGCCTCCACACCCAGCACGGCCAAGGCCGCATCGCGGTGGTGCGGCGCATTCGTGTGCAGCCGCACCCAGCCATCGGCCGCGCGGTAGTCCCCGGCCACGGCATCCCATACCGGCGGCAGGGACCAGCCCTGCGGGCGCAGCGACATCCCGAACCAGAAGGACGCGAGGCGCCGGTCCACCTGTACGGCAGGCCCATCGCTGGCAGCCTGTGCGATGAACTCGGCCACGGCCAGCCCCGCCACACCCACCGAGGCGGCGGCCAGGTCCGTGACCGGAAACACCGAGGGCAGATCGCCCCGGCCTGCGATGGACAGGTGGTGCAGCGACGCTGCCGGGCCATCCAGCGCTGCCCATGCTTCGCAAGCCAGCGCCAAGGCGCCCGTGGGAACTGGAATCGTGTGGGCAGACATAGGAAAACCTCCTTGAAAGAGGCTTCCCAGAATAGACTGGCAGCATTTATTGTCAATATTGATTTATATTTTCAACATCATTTTTTTGCAATACGCCGTGTCCAGTTATCTCTCCGCCGCCGAAACCGCCGAACGCCTGGGTGTCTCGCGCGCCACGCTGTACGCCTACGTGAGCCGCGGCCTGCTTCATGCCCACCCCGGCCCCACGCCGCGCGAGAGCCGCTATGCGCTGGCCGACGTGGACATGCTGGCGGGCCAGCGCAAGCGCGGGCGCAAGCCGAGGGAGGTGGCCAAGGCCACGCTCAGCTGGGGGCTGCCGGTGCTCGAATCGGCAATCACCTTGATCGAGGACGGCCGGCTGTACCTGCGCGGTGCCAGCATCGAAGGCCTGGCGCAGACCAGCAGCGTGGAGGCCGTGGCCGCCCGGCTCTGGCAGTGCCCGGAATCCGCAGCCTTTGGCGCCATGCCACCCGTGGCCTCAGCCATGCTGGCCAGCGTGCAGCCCCACCTGGCCAGCCGCGGGCCGCAGGAGGCTCTGCTGCCGCTGTTCACAATCGCCAGCGACGACGCACCCACGGCCCAGTGGCAGGCCGCGCCCGAGCGCCTGGCCGAGGGCTGCGGTGCCCTGGTGCGCCAGCTGGCCGCCTGCCTGCTGGGCACTGCGCCCAGCGCCGAACCGATCCACCTGCAATGCGCCCGGGCCTGGCAGCTCAATGGCGAGGGCGCCGATCTGGTGCGCATGGCGCTGGTGCTGTGCGCCGACCACGAGCTCAATGCCTCAAGCTTCACCGCGCGCTGCGTGGCCTCTACCGGCGCCAGCCTGCGCGCGGCCGTGGTGGCCGGACTGGCAGCACTGACCGGCGCACGCCACGGCGGAGCCACGGCCCGGGTGGAGGCCCTGTGGGACGAATTGGGCGATTCTTCGCCCGCCGCAGGCCTGCGCCAGCGGCTGGCCCGCGGCGAGGCCCTGCCCGGCTTTGGCCACCACCTGTACCCCGAAGGCGACGTGCGCGCACGGCTGCTGCTGGCGCGCATCCTGCCCGCGCGGCCCACATGGGCGCCCTGGATCAGCGAAGCCCAAGCCCTGGTGGGCCAACCCCCGTCGCTGGACTTTGCACTGGTGGCCGTGCGCCGCCACCTGGCCCTGCCGCAGGGTGCCGCCTACGGGCTGTTTGCCCTGGGCCGATCCCTGGGCTGGATAGCACATGCGCTGGAGCAGCGCAGCGGCGACGGCCTGATACGCCCTCGGGCTGCCTACACGGGCCCACGGCCCTGAGTTTGGAAGTTGGGGCGCTCGGGTTATAATGGAGGGCTTTTTCTGCGGAAAGTACGCTGGATGCTCCACGGCGCAAAGGTTGCTCCGGGTCCAGCACGGCTCCCGCACTTGACAAGGATTGATCATGAAAGAAGGCATTCACCCCAACTACCGCGAAGTTCTGTTCGTGGACCTGTCCAACGGTTTCAAGTTCGTCACCCGCTCGTGCGTGAACACCAAGGAAATGGGCAAGACCGAAGACGGCCGTGAGCTGCCCCTGTTCAAGCTCGACACCTCCAGCGAATCGCACCCCTTCTACACGGGCACGCAAAAGTCCGTGGACAACATGGGCGGCCGCGTGGAACGTTTCCGCAACCGTTTCGGCAAGACCACGTCGACGACCGCTGCGCCTGCTGCTGCCGACAAGTAATCTGCACGCAATGCGCCAAGAGGCAGCCCGGGCAACCGTGCTGCCTTTTTTCTTGGGCGCGCCGTGCCCTGTGACCGGGGTTACCAGATTTACCCTGACCACCACAGCCTGCTGACGGAACCCGGGCGCTTATCCCTTATTCTTGGCGGCTCCCCAAAGCCACTGACCACCGCGTGAACCCACCGACCCCAGCCATCGTTACCCAGAATGCCGTGCGGCCACTGCCGCGCTGGGCCCTGATGCTGCTGTGCATTGCCTACGTGGTCCCCGGCTTCGTCGGGCGCGCGCCCTGGAAGAGCGCCGACATTACCGCCTACGGCTACATGCTGGAGCTGGCGCAAGGGCGCACCGACTGGCTCAACCCGCTGCTGGGCGGCATGGCGCCCGAAACCGAAGGCCTGCTGCCCTACTGGATCGGGGCGCTGGCCATCCAGTGGGCGCCGTCCTGGCTGTCGCCCGAGATGGCAGTTCGCCTTCCGTTTGCCGCCCTGCTGGCGCTCACGCTCATGGCCACCTGGTATGGCGTGTACTACCTGGCGCGCAGCCCGGGTGCACAGCCCGTGGCCTTTGCCTTCGGCGGCGAGGCCCCCCCGCTCGACTACGCGCGTGCCATTGCCGATGGCGCCCTGCTCGCCCTGATCGCCTGCCTGGGCCTGGCCCAGCTCTCGCACGAGGTGACCAGCTACCTGGTGCAGCTCAGTTGCACCTCCTTCCTGTTCTTCGCCTTTGCGGCGCTGCCCTACCACGCCGGCAAGGCGCTGGGCGCCATGCTGGTGGGCGCCTTCGGCCTCACGCTCGCCGGGGCACCCGCGCTCACGGTGCTGCTAGGTGCCAGCGGCGTGCTGCTGGCCTTGCGTCTGCCCGACAAGGACGAGCGCCAGTGCAAGTCCTGGGCGGTGGCCACGGCGCTGGTCATCGTGGCAGCCGCCGCGCTGGCCTGGCAGCTCGACCTGTGGCGCTGGCGCATCGTGGGCACCGAGGAAGGCGGCAAGGAATGGGCGAGCCTGGCCCGGTTGCTGGTCTGGTTCGGCTGGCCCGCCTGGCCCCTGGCGCTGTGGACACTGTGGCGCTGGCGCAAGCAGATCGCCAGCCGCCAGTGGCACCGCCACCTGCTGCTGCCGCTGTGGTTCACGGCCATCTCCATCGGCGCCACCATCACCACCCAGCCGGCCGACCGTGCGCTGCTGCTGGGCCTGCCCGCACTGGCGGCACTGGCGGCCTTCGCCCTGCCCACGCTCAGCCGCAGCATGGGAGCGCTGATCGACTGGTTCACGCTGCTGTTCTTCAGCGTCTCGGCGCTGGCCATCTGGGTGATCTGGATCGCCATGCAGACCGGCGTGCCCGCCAAGCCGGCCGCCAACGTGGCCAAGCTGGCGCCCGGCTTCGTGCCCGAGTTTTCGCTGCTGGCCCTGGTGGTGGCGCTCGCGGCCTCGGTGGGCTGGTGCGCGCTGGTGTGGTGGCGCGCCTCGCGCAACCGCGCACCGATCTGGAAGAGCCTGGTGCTGCCCGCCAGCGGCGCCGCGCTGAGTTGGCTGCTGCTCATGAGCCTGTGGCTGCCGCTCCTGGACTTCGCGCGCAGCTACGTGCCGCAGATGCGCGCCATCAACGCCGTCGTGGGCGAGAACCCGGGCTGCGTGCAGACCGTGGGCCTGAGCCGCGCCCAGGTGGCCGCCCTGCAGTATCACGCCGGCTTCACGCTGCGCCCGGCCAGCCTGTCGGTGAGCGGCTGCGAGTGGCTGGTCTCGGACATCGCCTCCTGGCCCGCACCCGCATCCACGGTGGACGGGCTGCAATGGGAACGCGTGGCCACGGTGGTGCGCCCCACCGACAAGACCGATTTCCTGCTCGTGTTCCGGCGCATCGAAACCGAAACCAAAAACTGATGAGCGAGCTGTCGACCATTTCCCGCCACGCCGTGACGGTGCTGGCCGGGCAACTGGCGGTGATGGCCTTCGGCGTGGCCGACACCATCGTCGCGGGCCGCTACAGCGAAGCATCTCTGGCTGCGCTGTCGGTGGGCTCGGCCATCTTCATCAGTGTCTACGTGGCGCTGATCGGGGTGCTCAGCGCCCTGCTGCCGGTATGGGCCGAGCAGCGCGGCGCAGGGCACCAGCGGCAGCTGGGCGCCTCGCTGCGCCAGTCGCTGTACCTGTGTGCCGTGGCCAGCGCCCTGGGCATGGCGGTGCTGCTCTCGCCCGGCGCCGTGCTGCGCTGGACCGAGGTGCCAGATGCGCTGCGCAGCGAGGTCGAAAACTACTTGGCCGTGCTCGCGCTGGCACTGCCGCCAGCCCTGCTGTTTCGCGTCTACAGCACGCTCAACCAGGCCCTCGGGCGCCCGCAGCTGGTCACCTGGCTGCAGGTGGGCTCGCTGTTCATCAAGGTGCCGCTGTCCATCTGGTTCACCTTTGGCGGCGCGGGCCTGCCCGCGCAGGGCGCCGTGGGCTGCGCCTGGGCCACGCTGGTGGTCAACTGCAGCATGCTCGCCCTGGCGGTGTGGCTGCTGCGCACGCAGTCGTTGTATGAGCCGCTGGCCATCTGGAAGCCGCTGGAGCGCCCGCACTGGCCCACCATCGCAGGCTTTGCGCGCCTGGGTGTGCCGGCCGGCCTGGCGGTGATGGTGGAGGTGACCTCGTTCACGCTGATGGCCCTGTTCATAGCGCGCCAGGGCACGATTGCCTCGGCCGCGCACCAGATCGCGTCCAACCTCGCAGCCGTGCTGTACATGGTGCCGCTGTCGCTGTCCATTGCCACCAGTGCGCGCGTGAGCTACTGGCTGGGCGCAGGCGAGCCGCAGCGCGCACGCCAGGTGGCACTGCTGGGCGTGCGCCTGGCCTGCGCCATCGGCCTGGGCCTGGCGGCGCTGATGTTCCTGGCGCGCAACCACCTGGGTGCGCTGTACTCATCGAACGCACTGGTGGTGGCGGTGACGGGCGGGCTGCTGGCCTGGGTGGCGGCCTACCATGTGGCCGACGCGCTGCAGACCCTGTGCGTGTTCGTGCTGCGCTGCTACCGCATCACGGTGGCGCCGCTGGTGGTGTACTGCACGCTGCTGTGGGGCGCCGGCCTGGGCGGCGGCTACCTGCTGGCCTACCAGGGCCTGGGGCCCTGGGGCGCGGTGGCCACACCGGCCACCTTCTGGGCCGCCAGCGCCGCAGCCCTGGTCGTGACGGCCGCCTTGTTCGCAGCCATGCTCTGGCGCGCGATCAGGCTGCCAGCGCCTGCGGCACTGGCGCGCGCAGCCGGCTGACCGGAAAGGTGACGCAGAAGGTCGAGCCCTTGCCCAGGGTGCTCTGGATGCTGAGCGTGGCGCCATGGCGCTGCAGCACATGCTTGACGATGGCCAGGCCCAGGCCCGTGCCACCGGTTTCGCGCGAGCGGCTGCGGTCCACCCGGTAAAAGCGCTCGGTCAGCCGCGGAATGTGCTCGGGCGCGATGCCCGGGCCCGTGTCCTTGACCGAGAACGCGGCCGAGCCATCGTCCTTGCGCACCCAGCTCACCGTGATCGTGCCGCCTGCAGGCGTGTAGCGCACGGCGTTGTTGATGATGTTGGACAGCGCGCTCTGCAGTTCCGCCGGCACACCGGCGATATCTCCCTGGGCCCGCAGTTCCTGCGCCGATGGGAAGATGAGCGTGTGGTGGCGCTGCTGGGTCTGCGTGAGCAGGGCCGACAGGGCACGGCTTTCCTCCTCGCAGCGCTGCACCAGGCCCTGCACGGGCATCCACTCGGCCATGCCGGGCGGCGGGCTGCCCTCCAGCCGCGACAGCGTGAGCAGGTCCTGCACCACGCTCTGCATGCGTGCGGCCTGCTGGGACATCATGCCCAGATAACGGGCGCGCTCGTCCTGCGCCAGCGGCAGGGTCTGCAGCGTCTCGACGAAGCCCATGAGCACCGTGAGCGGCGTGCGGATCTCGTGCGAGACGTTGGCCACGAAGTCACGGCGCATGGCCTCGGCCTGCTCCAGCGCGGTCACATCGCGCGACAGCAGCAGCGTGCGGCCGTCGCCATAGGGGTGCAGCTGCACCGAGATGCGCACCGGGCGCGACGAGGTGCTGAAACGCCCTTCCAGCACCACATCGTGCGTGAAATCCTGGGTGGTGTAGTAGGCGGTGAAATCGGGGTCGCGCACCAGATTGCCGATCGACTGCATGACATCGCGCTGCGCGTCGAAGCCGAACTGGCTTGCCGCCATCTGGTTGCACCACTCGATGTGGCCCTGCGCATCCAGCAGCACCACGCCGTTGGGCGTGGCCTGCAGCGCGGCCAGGATCTCCTGCAGGCGGTTCTGGCTGCTCTGCACCTCCTGGGCCTGCAGGCGCAGCAGGCGCCGCGAGCGGTCGGCCGCCTCGCCCCACATGCCGCGCATGACCGGCGCGTTCGACAGGTCGCCCGTGCGCAGCCAGTGCAGCACGCGCGCGCCGCGCAGCAGGTCCCACACGAACCAGGCCCAGGCCGCTATCGCCGCTCCCAGGGCCGCCCCCCAGGGCCCACCCTGCCACCAACCGAGTCCGCCACCGGCGATTTGCCAGAGCAGAAAATACGTGAATCGCCAGAGCATGCGGATTGCAAAGCCTTCTCAGAAAACCGAGGGCGCCACCGTGGCGCCCTGTGACCCGTCAGGCTTGCAGCTGCTGCACCTGGGGTTGCGATTGCGCCGTGAGCCGGTAGCCGGCACCGCGCACCGTTTCCACCATCACCGATGCGGCGCCCAGCGCTTCGCGCAGGCGCTTGACGTGCACGTCCACTGTACGCTCTTCGATGAAGACATGGTCGCCCCAGACCTTGTCCAGCAGCTGCGAGCGGCTGTGCACGCGCTCGGCATGCTTCATGAGGTAATGCAGCAGCTTGAACTCGGTGGGGCCGACCTTGAGCTGTTGGCCCTGAAACGTTACCCGGTAGGTGCCCGCGTCCAACGCCAATTCGCCGATGGTCACGCTGTCGCTGACCTGCTCGGGCGCGCGGCGGCGCAGCACGGCACGGATGCGCGCCAGCAGTTCCTGCGTGGAGAACGGCTTGGTGATGTAGTCGTCGGCACCGGCGTCCAGGCCCGCCACCTTGTCCGGCTCGTCGCCGCGGGCCGTGAGCATGAGGATGGGGATGGGCTTGGTGCGCGCATCGGCACGCCACTTGCGCGCCAGCGACAGGCCACTCTGGCCAGGCAGCATCCAGTCGAGCAGGATGACGTCGGGCAGCACGGCATCGAGCTCGCGCTGGGCCGATTCGCCATCTTCGGCCCAGAAGGGCTGGAATCCGTTGTGCCGCAGGTTGACCGCGATCAGCTCGGCGATCGCAGGTTCGTCTTCGACGATCAGAACACGGGGTAGCTTTCTCATACAGCGTTCACGGGCCTACAGTACGGCCGATTCGATCTCATCGAGGGCCGTGTGGCGCACGTCCTTGCCCTTGACCAGGTAGATGATGAGTTCGGCCACATTCTTCGAATGGTCGCCGATGCGCTCGATGGCCTTGGCCAGGAACAGAAGGTCCAGGCTCGGGGAGATGGTGCGGGGGTCTTCCATCATGTAGGTGACCAGCTTGCGCACGAAGCCATCGAACTCCTTGTCGATCAGGTCATCCTCCTTGAGGATGGACACGGCCATCGTGGTGTCCAGGCGGGCGAAGGCATCGAGCGCCTTGCGCAGCAGGCCCGAGGCCAGCTCGGCGGCCACACGCAGGTCGCTCGACGGCAGCGAGCGCGCGGCGCCGCTCTCGATGATGGAGCGCACCATGCGCGCCATCTTGTTGGCCTCGTCGCCCATGCGCTCCAGGTTGGCGGTGGCCTTGGAGAAGGCCATCAGCAGACGCAGGTCGCGTGCGGTGGGCTGTCGGCGGGCGATGATGGAGGACAGCTCGTGGTCGATCTCCACTTCCATGGCGTTCACGCGCACTTCGATGGCGGCGACCTGTTCCACGGCCTCCAGGCTGAACTGCGACAGGGCGTACACGGCCTGGCGGATCTGCGACTCCACGAGACCGCCCATTTCCATGACGCGGGCGGAGACGCTGTTGAGTTCTGAGTCGAACTGCGACGAAAGGTGCTTGTCGGGCATTGCTGTCTCCTTAGCCGAAACGGCCGGTAATGTAGTCTTCGGTTTCCTTGCGCTGCGGCTTGAAGAACATCTGTTCCGTCTCGCCGAACTCCACCAGGTCGCCCAGGTACATGTAGGCGGTGTAGTCGCTGCAGCGCGCGGCCTGCTGCATGTTGTGGGTCACGATGACCACTGTGTAGTCGTTCTTGAGCTCGGCGATCAGCTCTTCCACCTTGGCGGTCGAGATCGGGTCCAGGGCCGAGCAGGGCTCATCGAGCAGCAGCACTTCTGGCTTGATGGCAATGCCGCGGGCAATGCACAGGCGCTGCTGCTGGCCGCCCGAAAGGCTGGAACCGCTCTGGTTGAGCTTGTCCTTGACCTCGTTCCACAATGCGGCCTTGCGCAGCGCCCATTCCACACGGTCGTCCATGTCGGTGGCGTTCAGGCTCTCGAAGAGCTTCACGCCGAAGGCGATGTTGTCGTAGATCGACATCGGGAACGGCGTGGGCTTCTGGAACACCATGCCGACCTTGGCGCGCACCAGGGCCACGTCCTGCTTGCTCTTGAGCAGGTTCTCCCCGTCCAGCACGATCTGGCCTTCGGCGCGTTGCTCTGGGTAAAGCTCGAACATGCGGTTGAAGGTACGCAGCAGCGTGGATTTGCCACAGCCCGAGGGACCGATGAAGGCCGTGACCTTGTTCTCGGGGATGTCGAGGTTGATAGCCTTCAGGGCATGGAACTTGCCGTAGTAGAAGTTCAGGTCGCGCACCGTGATCTTGGACTTGTTGGGCGCGTCGTTCTTGAGAATAGCGGACATGAGGGTGTCTTTCTTGCTGCTGGGGCTTACTTTTGGCGGGTCAGGACCCGCGCCAGGATGTTCAGGCCGAGAACTGCGACGGTGATCAGGAAGACGCCGGCCCAGGCCAGTTGCTGCCAGTTCTCGTAGGGGCTCATGGCGAACTTGAAGATGGTCACCGGCAGGCTGGCCATGGGCTTGGCCAGGTCGCCGTTCCAGAACTGGTTGTTCAGCGCAGTGAACAGCAGCGGAGCGGTTTCACCGGCGATGCGGGCCACGGCCAGCAGCACACCGGTGATCACACCGGCGCGGGCAGCGCGCAGCGTCACCATCAGGATCACCTTCCACTTGGGCGTGCCCAGGGCGTAGGCGGCCTCGCGCAGGCTGGCAGGCACCAGGATGAGCATGTTCTCGGTGGTGCGGATGACCACCGGTATCACGATCAGCGCCAGCGCCAGGATGCCGGCATAGGCCGAAAAGCTCTTGAAGCGCGCCACCACCACGGCATACACGAACAGGCCGATGACGATGCTGGGCGCCGACAGCAGGATGTCGTTGACGAAGCGCGTGACCGAAGCCAGCAGGCTCTTGGTCTCGTACTCGGCCAGGTAGATGCCGGCCATGATGCCGATGGGCGTACCCACGAAGGTGGCCAGCAGCACCATCACGAACGAGCCGTAGATGGCATTGGAAATGCCGCCCGCTTCGTTCGGCGGTGGCGTCATCTGGGTGAACAGGGCGATGTTCAAGCCCCCCACGCCCAGGCGCACGGTTTCCCACAGAATCCAGACCAGCCAGAACACGCCGAACGCCATGGCGGCGAGCGACAGGACGAGCGCGATCTGGTTGACGCGCTTGCGGCTGTTGTAGCGCGCTTGGCGCTGCTGGTCGAGCTCGGCCGCCGAGATCAGGCGCTGCGAGGTGCTGGTGCTGGTGCTGGTGCTCATGTGCGAGCTCCTTCGTTCTTTTGCAGGCGGGACAGCAGGATCTTGGACAGCGTCAGCACCACGAAGGTGATGAAGAACAGGACCAGGCCCAGGTAGATCAGCGAAGCCTGGTGCAGGCCCTCGCCGGCTTCGGCGAACTCGTTGGCCAGCGCCGAGGTGATGCTGTTGGCCGCCTCGAACATCGACAGCGAGGACAGCTGGTTCATGTTGCCGATGACGAAGGTCACGGCCATGGTCTCACCCAGCGCCCGGCCCAGGCCCAGCATGATGCCGCCGAGCACGCCGGTCTTGGTGTAGGGCAGAACCACCTTCCACATCACTTCCCAGGTCGTGGAGCCCAGGCCGTAGGCCGACTCCTTGAGCAGGGCGGGCGTGACTTCGAACACGTCGCGCATCACCGAGGCGATGAACGGAATGATCATGATGGCCAGGATGATGCCGGCCGACAGGATGCCGATGCCCACCGGGGGGCCCGACACGAAGGCACCCAGGTAGGGCACGCCCGCGAACAGCGCCTGAAGCGGCTGCTGCACATAGGTCGAGAGGATGGGGCCGAACACCATCAGGCCCCACATGCCGTAGACGATGGAGGGGACGGCCGCCAGCAGCTCGATGGCGGTGCCCAGGGGGCGCTTGAGCCATGCAGGCGACAGCTCGGTCAGGAACAGTGCGATGCCGAAGCTGACGGGCACCGCAATGACGAGGGCGATGATGGACGTGGTCACCGTGCCATAGATCATGACCAGGCCGCCGTACTCGTCCTGAACCGGATCCCACACGCTGCTGGTGAGGAAACCGAGGCCGTACTTGGCAATGGAGGGCCAGGCGCCCACGACCAGGGAGCCCAGGATACCGACCAGCAGCAGCAAGGTCAGAATGGCGGCGCCGCGCGCCAGCCAGCCGAACAGCCGGTCGGCCAGCATGCCGGAGATCAGGGGGCGGGAGGGAGGTGGAGGCATGTTTTTGGTGCGCAGAGGGGCCGTCTCGAGGGACGGATTGTCGCGGACCGGCATCGTAGTGGACACGTTGGTAGCCTTGGATTCAGTGAAGTGAAATCGAAAGGCCGGCGTGTCGCCGGCCCTGTGAGATTACTTGAAAGCTACCGCTTTGCCAGAGGTGTCCTTGATGTCACCCCACGACTTGAGGATGATGGCCTTCACGCTGTCGGGCATGGGCACGTAGTCCAGGTCCATCGCGGTCTTGTCGCCCTGGGCATAGGCCCAGTCGAAGAACTTGAGTGCGGTGGTGGCCTGGGCAGGCTTGTCCTGCGATTTCTGCATCAGCACGAAGGTCGCGCCGGTGATGGGCCACGAATCCTTGCCAGGCTGGTTGGTCAGGATCTGGTAGAAGCTCTTGGCCCATTCAGCGCCAGCAGCAGCGGCCTTGAAGGCCGTGTCGTCAGGAGAGACGTAGGCGCCATCGGCGTTCTGCATCTGCACATAGGTCATCTTGTTCTGCTTGACGTAGGCGTACTCCACATAACCGATGGAGTTGGGCAGGCGGCCCACAAAAGCGGCCACGCCTTCGTTGCCCTTGCCGCCGGCACCCGTGGGCCAGTTCACGGCCGTGCCTTCACCGACCTTGGACTTCCACTCGGCGTTGACCTTGCTCAGGTAGTTCGTGAAGATGAAGCTGGTGCCCGAGCCATCGGCGCGGCGCACGGGGGCAATGGCAGCGTCTGGCAGGGCCAGGCTGGGGTTCAGCGCCTTGATGGCGGCGTCGTTCCACTTGGTGATCTTGCCCAGGTAGATGTCACCCAGCACTTGGCCACTCAGGCGGATCTGGCCGGGAGCGATACCCTTGATGTTGACCACCGGCACCACACCACCGATCACGGTGGGGAACTGCACCAGGCCCTTTTTGGCCAGGTCTTCGTCCTTCAGGGGCGCATCCGAGGCACCGAAGTCGACCGTCTTGGCTTCGATCTGGCGCAGACCGGCACCCGAACCCACCGACTGGTAGTTGATCTTGATGTTGGTGGCCTTGTTGTAATCGGCCGCCCACTTGGAATACAGAGGCGCCGGAAAGCTGGCACCTGCACCGGTGGCTTCCTGCTGCGCCATGGCTTGAGAGAACGCACCAGCAGCGACGACACCAGCAACAAGAACCCGAATCGCGGACATTTTCATGAAGACACCTCTTGGATGAGTGAGTAGGGATGAGGCGACTCTAGGGTCCGTATATGACATTGTCGTGACACACAGGCCGGTTGTCACACATCTCTTCTCCATGGAGGACCGCCCTCTTGTGTCATCCAGTTGTCACGGGAGCTGCTTAGTCTCCCGCCACCGAGATGAATCGGCTATCTACCTGGAGAATCACATGTTCCGCCGTTACGCACTGCAATCCGCTCTCGCCCTTGCTGCCGCCGCCACCCTGGCCGCCTGCTCCAGCATGGGCTCTGCCCCCGCAACCCTCGACGGCACGATTGCAAAGACGCCTTCGCTGAGCACCTTCAGCAAGCTGGCCGTGCAGGCCGGCCTGACCGACACGCTCAAGGCCGCCGGCCCCTACACCGTGTTCGCTCCCTCGGACGACGCCTTCAAGGCCGTGCCCGCCAAGACCCTGGCAGAACTGCAGGCCAATCCCGCCCAGCTCAAGGCCGTGCTCAACCACCACATCGTGGCAGGCCGCGTGACCGCCGCCGAGGCCAAGGCCGGCAATGCCAAGACCCTGAATGGATCGAACGTGGCTCTGGCCCGTGCTGGCGCTTTCGTCACGGTGGACGAAGCCATGGTGACGCAGGCCGACGTGATCGCCACCAACGGTGTCGTACACGTGGTCGACACCGTGCTGATGCCCCCCAAGAAGTAACCGGCCAGCCGCACGACATGACCCGCACACCCCGCCCTGGCCAGACCGGCGTCCTGCGCCGCCACTGGCTGCAAGGGGTGGCGGCCATGGGCCTGACAGGCAATGTCTGGGCCCAGGGGACGGAACCATCCGCCAAAAAAGCGGATGCCGACCGCCCCCATGTGGTGGCGCAGGTGGCGGACCTGTCTGCGGACCAGCAGGATGTGAGCCGCGACTTCCTCGTTGGCTCGCGCACCGCCTGGCAGGAGATCAATGCCAAGGGCGGCGTGCATGGCCGCCCCGTGCAGCACCAGACGCTGGAGACCGACGGCACCCCCGCGAGCCTGCAGTCCGCCTGGCAGAGCGCGCAGCGCCAGGCCAGTTGCATCGCCCTGTCGGGCTGCGTGGGCAACACAGCGGCCAGCGGGCTCATCGCCCTGCAAGCCAAGTCGCCCGGCGATGCCGCACTGCCCTTCGTGGCGCCCTGGCTGCATGACACGGCAGGCATCTCCACGGCCAGCGGAGCCAGCGACACCGTGTTCGACGTGTTCGCGGGGCACGAAGCCCAGATCACCCACGCCATCAAGAACCTGGCCAGCATGGGCGTACAGACGGTGGGCGTGGCCTATGCCAGCGCGGCCGTGCGGCGCCAGTCCGAGGCCATGGTGGCCCATGCGGCCCAATCGATGTCGCTTAAGGTGCAGACCATTTCGCCACCAGGCGGCGCCGCAAAGGCCGGCACCGGAGCGCGCGTGGACCAGACCATCATCCTGTTCATCGGTGGCACGCCCGAGCTTTTTTCGTTCCTGGACCAGCTCGCGCTGCCCCAGGGCCGCCAGTGCTATGTCGTGGCCCTGGCCGACGTGAACCTGCAGGTGCTGGCCCAGATGGGCCCCACGGCCGCCAAGGCCTCGGTCATCGTCACCCAGGCCGTGCCCATGGTGAACGCCAGCCTGCCCGTGGTGCGCAGCTACCGCGACGCCCTGGCGCGCTTCTACGACGAACCCCCCTCCCCCCTGGGCCTGGCCGGCTACATCGCCGCGCGCTACACCGCCGAGGTGATGGGCGGCATCACCGGCCCGGTCACCCGCGCCAGCATGCTGGCCGCCCTGCAAAAGCGCGCCGCCGTGAACATCGGCGGCTATGCCATCGGCTACCAGGGGCGCCAGCGCACCAATGCCTATGTGACGCAGAGCATGCTCACCACGAACGGGCGCATCATTGGCTGAACTCACTCTTGCGCGCCGGCCCGGGTGCTATGCTGGGCCGAAAGGAAAAACGCGCACCCCGCGCACCACCATGCACAACGGAACACTGCTCGCAGCTGTGGATCTGGGATCCAACAGCTTTCGCCTTGAAATCGGCCGCTACGAGCACGGCCATGTCCAGCGCGTCGAATACCTCAAGGAAACCGTGCGCCAGGGCAACGGCCTGGACGAGAACCGCAACCTCACCCCCGAGGCCATGCAGCGCGGCTGGGATTGCCTGGCACGCTTCGGCGAGCGCCTGGCGGGCTTTTCGCGCACGCAGGTGCGCGCTGTGGCCACCCAGACCTTGCGCGAAGCGCGCAACCGCGAAGAATTCATCACCCGTGGCAGCCAGGTGCTGGGCTACCCCATCGACGTGGTCTCGGGCCCCGAAGAGGCCCGCCTGATCTACCAGGGCGTGGCACGCCTGCTGCCGCAATCCGACGAGCGCCGCCTGGTGGTGGACATCGGCGGGCGCTCCACCGAACTCATCCTGGGCCAGCAGTTCACACCGCATGCTGTCGCCTCCTTTCGCGTAGGCAGCGTGGCCTGGTCCTCGCGCTACTTTGCCGGCGGCCTGTTCACGCCCCAGGCTTTCATGGCCGCCGAGATCGCCGCCAAGGCCGTGCTCGACGAAGCCCTGGCCACCTTCCGCCCCGATGGCTGGGACGTGGCCTACGGGTCCTCGGGTACGGCCGGCGCGGTCGGTGACATCCTCACCGCCGCAGGTGGGCCCGAAGGCCTGATTACGCGGGAAGGCCTCGACTGGCTCCATGAACGCCTGCTGCGCGCGCAGAGCGCCGACCGTGTGCGGCTCGATGGTTTGAAGGACGAGCGCCGCGCCGTGATCGGCGGCGGCATCAGCGTGCTGCGCGCCGTGTTCGATCTGCTGCACATCGAGCAGATGCAGGTGGCCCAGGGCGCGCTGCGCCAGGGCGCGCTGTACGACCTGCTGGACCGCGAGCAGCCCGGCACCGACCTGCGCAGCACCACGGTCAACGGCCTCATGCAGCGCTTTGGCGTGGACATGGAGCATGCCGAGCGCGTGGCCCGCATCGCCTGCCAGCTGTTCGACCAGGCGGCCCCGGCCGGCAGCGAGCGCGCCTCGCGCAAGCTCGACTGGGCGGCGCGCCTGCACGAGATCGGCTGCCGCATCTCGCACAGCGACTACCACCGCCACGGCGCCTACATCCTGGACAACACCGACGCCGCCGGCTTTGCCATGCCCGAGCTGCACCGCCTGGGCATCCTGGTGCTCGGCCAGCGCGGCAAGGTGCGCAAGCTGGTGGAGGTGGACCTCACCGATGCGGGCTTTGCACTGCAGCTGCTGTGCCTGCGGCTGGCCGTGGCCCTGTGCCATGCGCGCCGCGACCCGGACACCGAAGGCCTGCAGCTGCAGGTCAAGGGCAACCGCTTTGCGCTGGCGGCGCGCCGCGGCTGGGCAGCCGGCTACCCGCAATCGGCCCACCTGCTGCGCGAGGAAATGCTGGCTTGGCAGAAGACCCCATGGGAGCTGGTGGCAGAGCTGCCGTGACGTGAAAAGAAAAACGGTATAAACTGTTTATACCGTTTTATTTTTTGAAGTCATGACCACCACCGCACCAGCAACCACCCCCATCGTTCCCACCGCAGCAGCCACCCCGGCCGTGGCCTCCGCCGCCAAGGCACCCGCCGCCGTGAAAAGCACCGCCGCTTCCAAGCCCGCCAAGGTAGCCAAGGCGCCCGAAAAGGCGGCGGCCGCCAAGCCTGCCGCCCCCAAGGCAGCCGCCAAGGCCCCCGCGGCCAAGCCTGCAGCCACCGCAAAGCCCGCAGCCAAGGCCGCCGCCAAGCCCAAGACTGTAGCGCCCGCCGTGAGCAAGCCTGCGACCAAGCCCGCAG
Source organism: Acidovorax sp. LjRoot118 (assembly GCF_964253575.1). Lineage (NCBI taxonomy): Bacteria > Pseudomonadati > Pseudomonadota > Betaproteobacteria > Burkholderiales > Comamonadaceae > Acidovorax > Acidovorax sp. LjRoot118. Next base: position 1,207,850 of record NZ_CAXURB020000001.1, on the reverse strand, counting down.
CAGCCGTGGTACCCGCCAAGGAAACCAAGGCCAAGAAGCCCAAGCTCGTGCGCGACAGCTTCACTATCCCCAAGGACGAGTACGCTGTGGTCGAGACGCTCAAGCAGCGTGCCGCCGCCCTGGCCCAGCCCGCCAAGAAGAGCGAACTGCTGCGCGCCGGCCTCAAGCTGCTGGCCGGCCTGTCCGACACCGCCCTGCGCAGCGCGCTGCAGGCCGTGCCTTCGATCAAGACCGGCCGCCCGAAGGCCGAGGCCCCTGCCGCCAAGAACGGCCGCAAGTAAAAAAGCGGCCCGAGGGCCGCTGTGTGGTAGCAACTGAAGGTGCTGCCGTCAGTGTCAGACGAACTCCGGCGACTGCACGGCCATCAGCACCGTCTGGCTTTCGTCCATGCGTTGGCGCTGGCGCAGCCACCACACGGCGCCCTTGCGCACCGCGCATTCGGGCGCCTGCATGCCCAGCAACTGCGCAATGGTCTGGCCCAGCACGGGCTGGTGGCCCACGATCAGCACGGCACCGCGCGCCCGCGGCCACTGCGCCAGCTCCAGGAGCTCTTCCGTAGTGCCGCCGGGCAGCAGCTCGGCACGCATCTTGAACTTTCGGCCCAGCGCGTCGGCTGTCTGCTCGGTGCGCCGGGATGGGCTGGCCAGCACGCGCAGGCCCTCGGGCAACTGGCGGTCCAGCCAGGCGGCCATGCGCGCCGCCTGCTTTTCGCCCCGTGGCGTGAGCGCGCGGGTCAGGTCGTCCGAGCCGTCCTGGGCCTCTTCGGCCTCGGCATGGCGCCACAGGATCAAATCCATCATCACGTTCCTTGCTGCTCCACCCGCGCCACCGGCGCAGGCGGTCCGTAGCGCACCATGAGCGCCGCCTGCGCGCCCTGCCCGTCTTCGGGATGGGGCGCCCTGGCATAGGTGCCGTCGGGGTTGAGCGTCCATGCATCGCGGTCATCGTGCAGGTAGGCCACCAGGCATTCGTCGACGATCTGGCGGCGCAGGCGAGGCTCGGTCACGGGCCAGGCCAGCTCCACGCGGCGCATCATGTTGCGGTTCATCCAGTCGGCACTCGACAGGTACAGGTCTTCCTCGGCGCCAGCGCGGAAGTAGAAGACCCGCGTGTGCTCCAGAAAGCGCCCGATCACCGAGCGCACGCGGATGTTGTCGGTCACGCCAGGCACCTGGGCCGCGAGCATGCAGGCGCCGCGCACGATCAGGTCGATGCTGGCACCGCGCTGGCCCGCCAGGATCAGGGCACGGATCAGCGCCTCGTCCGTCAGCGCGTTCATCTTGGCGACGATGCGCGCATCTTCGCCACGGCTGGCGGCCAGGCCCACCTGCTCGATCTTCTCGATCATGCGGCGCTGCAGGTGAAAGGGCGCGAGCAGCAGCTTGCGCAACTTGGGCGGCCGGTTCTGGCTGGCCAGGTGGTTGAACACGCCGTCCATGTCGGCCGTGGTGTCCTCGTCGGCCGTGAGGTAGCTCAGGTCGGTGTACAGGCGCGCGGTGCGCACGTTGTAGTTGCCGGTCGACAGGTGGCCATAGCGGCGCAGCTGGCGCCCCTCGCGGCGCGTCACCAGCAGCATCTTGGCGTGGGTCTTGAGGCCCACCACGCCGTACACCACCTGCGCACCGATGGATTCGAGCGCTTCGGCCCAGTTGATGTTGGCCTCTTCATCGAAGCGTGCCTTGAGTTCCACCACCGCCATGACCTCCTTGCCGCGGCGCACGGCCTCGGTGAGCAGGTCCATGAGCTCGGAGTCGGCACCCGTGCGGTAGATGGTCTGCTTGATGACCAGCACCTGGGGGTCGTTCACCGCCTCGCGCAGAAAGGCCAGCAGCCCGTCGAAGCTCTCGAACGGCTGGTGCATGAGCACGTCGCGCTTTTGCAACTGCTCCATGATCGAGATCCCCGGCACCAACTGGCGCGGCCAGGCCGAGCGCCAAGCGGGGAACAGCAGCGCGGGATCGTTCACCAGGTCCACCAGTTGCGTCAGGCGCACCAGGTTCACGGGGCCGTGCACGCGGTACAGAGCAGGCTCTGGCAGGTCGAACTGTTCGAGCAGAAAGCGCGAGAGGAACTGCGAGCACCCGGCCGAAACCTCCAGCCGCACGGCCTGGCCGTAGTGGCGGTGCTGCAGGCCCTGGCGCAGGGCGGTGCGCAGGTTGCGCACGTCTTCCTCGTCGAGCGCCAGATCGGAGTGGCGCGTGACGCGAAACTGCGAGAACTCGGTGACCTCGCGCCCGGGAAACAGGTCCGCCAGGTGCGCGCGGATGATGCTCGACAGGCTCACGAACAGCGATTCGCCTTTGGCGGCCAGGCGCGGCGGCATGCGCACCAGGCGCGGCAGCGCGCGCGGCACCTTGACGATGGCCACCTCGTTCTTGCGGCCGAAAGCATCGTGCCCGTGCAGCCGCACGATGAAGTTGAGCGACTTGTTGGCCACCTGCGGAAACGGGTGGGCGGGATCGAGCCCCACGGGAATCAGCAGCGGGCGCACCTCGCGCATGAAGTACTCATGCACCCAGGTCCGTTGCGCGGACGAGCGGTCCCCGTGCGAGACGATGCGGATGCCGTGCCGGGCGAACTCCGGCACCAGGGAGTCGTTGTACAGCGAGTACTGGCGCGCCACCAGGTCATGGGCCTTGGACGCCAGCGCCACGAAAGAGGCTGCGGTATAGACCCCCTTGCCCTCGCCGCTCTTGGCAGCGGTCAGGTGCGCGGCGGCGCGCACCTCGAAGAACTCATCGAGGTTGGACGAGACGATGCACAGGTAGCGCAGGCGCTCCAGCAGCGGAACGTCGGTGCGCACCGCCCAGTCGAAGACACGCTCATTGAAACCCAGGATGCTGTGGTCCCGGTCCAGGAACATGGGAGCCCCGGGCACGGCAGCAGGTACCACCGCTGCGGGCGGGGGCGGGGGCGCGGGCTCGGTTGCCGCAGCGGGGGCGGCATCCTGGCGGTCATCGGGGCTGTCACATTGCGGAATCACGGGTTTTCTGGAGGAGAAGGATGGCATGGACACTCGAAAGCCACGGGAGGCAAGTGCCTGCAGTATTTAACGGCCAGATGACAGTGATGTGACAGTTTTTGTGACAGAAACCGCATCGTCATCTCCGCGCGGGCGGGCTGGAACCAGGAATTGCTGGAACAGCCGGGCTGCATGCGCCCAGGTGAACTCCAGTGCCCGGTTGCGCGCCTCGTGGCGCGGCACGGCCAGCGCGTTCTGGGCGGCGGCCATCAGGTCGGTGTCCAGCACGCCGCCGCGTGCCTGCCCACCGGCATGGGCGCCCAGCACCTCCATCGGGCCGTCCTCGAAGTAGGCGGCCGCGGGCGTGCCGCAGGCCATGGCCTCCAGCATCACCAGGCCAAAGGTCTCCGAGCGGCTGGGAAACACGAACACGTCGGCCGCCGCGTATACGCCCGCCAGGGTGGCGCGGTCCAGAATGCCCAGCCAGCGCGCCTGCGGGTAGCGCGCCCTGAGCCGCTCTTCCAGCGGGCCCACGCCGCAGATCACTTTGCTGCCCGGCATGTCCAGCTGCAGGAAGGCCTCGATGTTCTTCTCGTACGAGACGCGCCCCACGTACAGGGCCACCGGGTGGGCCAGCGCGCCCACCAGCGGGTGCGGCGTGGCCTCGCCCTGGTAGGGGAAGGCCGTGGTGTCCACCCCGTGCGTCCATTGCCTGAGGTTGCGAAAGCCTCGCCGTTCCAGCATCTTCAAAACCCCCACCGTGGGCACCATCACACCCGACGAGGGGCGGTGAAAATGCCGGAACAGCGCATAGCCCAGCGAGAGCGGAATCCGCAAAGCCGCTTGCAGGATCTCGGGAAAGCGGGTGTGGAAGGCGGTGGTGAAGGCCAGCTTCCTGCGCAGGCAGTAGCGGCGCCCGGCCCAACCGATGGGGCCTTCGGTCGCCAGGTGGATGGCGTCGGGCTGCAGTTCGTCCAGGATGCGCTCTATCTCGCGCCCGGGCCGGATGGCCAGGTCGATCCCCGGGTAGCCCGGGCAGGGGCGCGTCTTGAACATGCCCGGCTGGATCACGTGCACCTGGTGCCCGGCACTCTCCATGTGGCGCACCAGCTCCACCAGCGTGGTGACCACGCCATTGATCTGCGGGGCCCAGGCGTCGGACAACAAGGCGATTTTCATACGGCCATCTCGCTGCTGCGGGTTTGCGTGCTGGTCTGGTGGCCGGGCACGGTGTGCCACTGGACCAGCTCCAGGCGGCCATCCATGTGCTCGACCAGCGCGGTGTGGCTTTCCACCCAGTCGCCGTCGTTGCAGTACAGGGTGCCGTCGATCTCGCGCATCTCGGCGCGGTGGATATGGCCGCACACCACGCCATCGTGGCCACGGCGGCGGGCCTCGGCGGCCACGGCCACCTCGAAGTCCGTCACGTAGTTCAGTGCCGTCTTGACCTTGCCCTTGAGGTAGGCCGAGAGCGACCAGTACGGCAGCCCCATGCGTGCGCGCAGGGTGTTCAGGTGCCGGTTGAGCTTGAGCGTGAACTCATACAGGTTGTCACCCACGTAAGCCAGCCACTTGGCACACTGGATCACGCCGTCGAAGTAGTCGCCATGCGTCACCCACAGGGTGCGGCCATCGGCCGTGGTGTGCACCGTGTCCTCGGCCACCTCGATGCCGCCGAACGAATGGCCGACGAAGGCGCGGGCGAATTCATCGTGGTTGCCGGGCACGAACACCACGCGGCAGCCCTTGCGCGCCCGGCGCAGCAGCTTTTGCACCACATCGTTGTGGGCCTGAGGCCAGAACCAGCGGCGCCGCAGCTGCCAGCCGTCCACGATGTCGCCCACCAGGTAAAGGTGATCGCTCGGGTGGTGCTTGAGAAAGTCGAGCAGGCCTTCGGCCTGGCAGCCGGGCGTGCCCAGGTGCAGGTCGGAGATGAACACCGCGCGCAGGTGGCGGTGGCCGGGTGGATGCGCGTCGTCGGCGTCGGCAGCAGTGTCCTGCCCACCTCCCACGTGCGCAGTCCAGTCGCCGAGCGCGTCGAACGCGGCGCGCATCAGGCCCCCAGGAAGTGCTTGCGGTAGCGGGGATGCAGGTCTGCCAGGCGCATCAGCATGGGCAGGTCTGCGGTGTTGAAGTCCGGGTCCCATGCAGGGGCGCCCAGCACCCGCGCACCCAGGCGCAGGTAGCCCTTGATCAGGGCCGGTGGTTCCACGAAGACCGAGCCATCGAGCTTCTCGATGGGCAGCGGCAGGCGCGGCAGCACGTGGTATTCGATGGGGGCCAGGTGCGTCTGGCGCACCTGGTTCCAGATGCTGGCGGCCGCATCGCCGCTGATCACGCCGTTGTGCAGCATGGGGATGCTGGCGCAGCCGATCATGGTGTCGAGCTGGTTGCGCACCATGAAGTCGGCCAGCGCGCTCCACAGCGCCATGATCACGCCGCCATGGCGGTGCTCGGGGTGCACGCAGCTGCGGCCCAGTTCCACCATGCGCGGGCGCAGGGTGCGCAGGCGGGTCAGGTCGAATTCGGTGTCGCTGTAGGTGCTGCCCACGCGGCGTGCCTGGGCGGGGGTCAGAACCCGGTAGGTGCCAATCACCTGCTGGGTGGCCGTGTCCCGCACCAGCAGGTGCTCACAGTAGTCGTCGAACAGGTCCACGTCGTGGCCGGGAACGGGGGTCGTCAATCGAGCGCCCATCTCCTCGGCAAACACGTCGTACCTGAGTTTCTGCGCCTGGCGGACCTCGTCGAGGTGCCGTGCCCACGAGACCTCCACAGCGCCACGCACCGGGGTGCCAGCCACTGCTGCGACCGCGCCCACTGCAGCGCCAGGGCGGTGGATTGCCCCTCTGGACGGAGCAGCAGGGAGCAGCGGCAGGGCGGGGTTGGGCAAATCGCTCATGGTCAACTCCTTCGTACAGGGCGGCCCCATGGCCGCTGGTGCCCCGGATCACCGGGTGGTGTGCTTCAATGCGATGGAGTTTGAAAGCCGCAGGTGACGCCTGCATGTCCGTGCGATGTCAACGCCGTGACAGAGGGGCACGGCATGCCGGTGGGTGACCGAAGCCCCCCCTTGCGGCACAGGCAGGGGCCGGTTACCGAGCGGTTACCGCTGTAAGCCTGGGCTGCTACACTTTGGAACATTTTTTTGGGGCATCGCGCCTCTCCCTCCGGGTCCGGCCGCCATGTCCTTGCTGTCCATTGCCCCAGAACGCCTGCCGTCTGGGGACTCTTCCGACGCGTCTTTGGAGCGCACGCTGCGCGAGCAGCAGATGCTGCTGGAGAGCGCGGGCGTGGGCATCGTGTTCATCCGCCAGCGCGTGGTGGTGCGCTGCAACCAGCGCTATGCCGAGATCTTCGGCTACGAGTCGGCGCAGCGCCTGGCGGGCCTGAGCAGCGAGGCCTTCTACCCCGACCGCGATGCCTTCCGTGCACTGGGGCGCGAAGCCTACCCCGTGCTTGCCAAGGGCCAGGCCTACCGCGTGGAACGCCAGATGCGCCGGCGCAACGGGCGGCTGTTCTGGGGCAGCCTCACGGGCCGGCTGATCAACCCGGCCGACACCAGCGAGGGGTCGATCTGGATCCTCGACGATATCGACGAGCACAAACAGGCCCAGGCCCTGCTGAGCGCTGCTGTGCGCGAAAAGCAGGTGCTGTTCGACCAGGCCATGGTGGGCATCGTGTTCCTGCGCGACCGGCACCTGACCCGCTGCAACCGCCACTTCGAGCACATGCTGGGCTATGGCCCCGGCGAACTGGCGGGCAGCCCGTCGCGCCGCTGGTATGCCAGCGACGAGGACTGGGAGGAAGTCGGCCACCGCTGCTACCCGGTGCTCGCGGCCGGCCAGTCGTACGAGGGCGAAGTGGTGCTGTGCCGCAGGGACGGCACACCGCTCACCTGCGAGGTGCGCGCCAAGTTCATCGACCCCGACGACCCGGACCAGGGATCGATCTGGATCACCATGGACATCTCCGAGCGCAAGCAGGCCCAGGAGGCGCTGGCACGCGTGCACGAGGAGCTGGAGCAGCAGGTTCAGGACCGCACGCGCGAACTGCGCGACACGGTGGACAACCTGCACCGCGAGATCAGCGACCGCAAGGCCGACCAGGACCGTATCTACTGGCTGGCCCACTACGACCCGCTGACCGGCCTGCCTAACCGCGCCCTGCTGTCCGAGCGGGCCCAGGAGGCGATCCGCGTGGCACAGGAGGGCCATACGCCGCTGGCGCTGATCTTCCTGGACCTGGACCATTTCAAGCACGTCAACGATTCGCTGGGCCACCGCGTAGGCGATGCCCTGCTGGTGGAGATCGCCAAGCGCCTGCGCGCCGTGGTGCGCGACAAGGACACCGTTTCGCGCCTGGGCGGCGACGAGTTCATCCTGCTGCTGCCGGGCGCCAACGCCCATGGCGCCGCGCGCGTGGCCGGCAAGCTGCAGGAGGCCTCGCGCCAGCACTACCAGATCGACCACCACGAGCTGACCATGGCGCCGTCCATGGGCATCGCCCTGTTCCCGCAGGACGGCAGCGATTTCGACACACTGACCCAGTCGGCCGACGTGGCCATGTACCGCGCCAAGCTCGACGGGCGCAACACCTTCCGCTTCTTCACGCCCGAGATGCAGGCCCAGTCGGTGCGCGCCCTGCAGATCGAGAATGCTCTGCGCCGAGCGCTCGAGCGTGGGCAACTGCACCTGCACTACCAGCCCCAGATCCACCTGGCCACGGGCCAGGTGCACAGCGTGGAGGCCCTGCTGCGCTGGGACCACCCGCAGATGGGCAGCATCACGCCCACCGAATTCATCCCCATCGCCGAGGACAGCGGCCAGATCCTTCAGATCGGCGAGTGGGTGTTGCGCACCGCGCTCACGCAGCTCAAGGACTGGCACGAGAACGGCTTTCCCGCGCTGACCATGGCGGTCAACCTGTCGGCCATCCAGTTCCGCCAGCCGCAGCTGCCCGAACTGGTGAGCCGCATCCTCACCATCTTCGAGCTGCCCCCCGACTGCCTGGAGCTGGAGCTGACCGAGGGCGTGGCGGTGGACGACCCGCATTCGGCCGTGGCCACCATGGACAGCCTGCATTCGCGCGGGGTGCGCATGTCCATGGACGACTTCGGCACCGGCTACTCATCCCTGAGCCAGCTCAAGCGCTTTCAGATCTTCAAGCTCAAGATCGACCAATCCTTCGTGCGCGACCTGGGCGATGACGGCAACGACCGCGCCATCGTCAGCGCCATCATCCGCATGGCCCAGGCCCTGGGCATGCGCACCACGGCCGAGGGTGTGGAGACACCGGAACAACTGGCCTTCCTGCGCGAGCAGGGCTGCGACGAGGCCCAGGGCTACCTGTTCAGCCGGCCGCTGCCGGCCGACGAGCTGGAACTGTTCCTGCGCCAGTACATGCCCGCGTGAGACGCCCCCTGCCGCGCTTGGGGCAGGTCAGAATGAAGGGCGCAGACACTTGGCCGGGTGCATGCAAGTCCGCATCAACCGCCACGCCGCCACTGCGCGGGCGGCACCCCCATGGCCTGCTGAAAAACGCGCGCAAAGTGCGATGCATCGGCAAAGCCGCAGCGCCGCCCGATCTCGGCCACCGCCACATGCGCCAGATGGGGCCGGCGCAGCAGCTGCGCCGCGCGCACCAGGCGCAACTGCAGCAGCGTGCCCGCGAAGGTGCCGCCCTGCGCCGCAAACGCGCGGTGCAGCGTGCGCAGGGAGACGCCAGCCTCCTGCGCAAGGGCCTGGGCCGAGACACCGGGCTGGTCGATGCGCCCCCGCAGCAGTGCGCACAGGTGGGCATGCAGGCCCTGGCCCGCTGGGGCCGCCGGCGCCGCAGGCGGCTCCAGCGCAGCACACAGCAAGGCACCCAGGTGGTCCGACAGCAGCGCGGGCGGCAAGGCCTGGGCCGAGGCCGGGTCGCGCGCTAGCTGCACGGCCAGGGCTCCGAGGCTCTGGCCCCAGCCCTGGTCGCGCCAGGCCACGCGGGGCCCTCGCACCTCGGCCTGGGCCAGCCATTGGCCCACCCAGGCGCGCGGCAGCTGCAGCGAGACGCAGTTCACCCCTTCGGAAAAGTGCAGCTCGTAAGGCCGGGCCGAGTCCACCAGCACCATGTCGCCCGGGCGCAGGTGGGCCACCTGTCCGTCCTGGCGCACATGCCACGCGCTCTCGGCCTGGGCGATCAGGTAGAACGGCAGGTTGCGGCTGCGTGCAATGCCCGCTGGCGTGCGGTACACGTCCTGCGTGGAGGCGCGTACCTGGTTGACCGACAGGGCCTGCACCGCCAGGCTCTGCAGCACCCCGCCAAACACAGGGGCCTCGCGCGAGCTGCAGCCCATCTCCAGAAAGGCCTCGCAGATGGCGCCCACCCAGTAGTCCAGGCGCGCCGCGGGCGCGACCCCATCGGTCGTCCACTGGCGCAAGGGCGACGTGGCAGGAGCATGGACTGCGGGCATGGCGCCAATCTAACGGCAAGCGCCACGGGCAGGCAACAGGGCTTGCCCGCCCCCGCTGCGCCATGAAAAAGCCCCGTGGAGGCAGCCAGGGCTGCGCTTCACGGGGCCTTGGGGCCGTTGCCGGCGCCGGATCAGGCGGCAGCCAACTGCGCGTGCAGCTCCTGCACCGAGTACACGTCCAGGTTGTCCAGGTACTTCATGCCTTCCACGGCCGCTTCGGCGCCGAAGATGGTGGTGAAGGTGGTCACCCGGGCCAGCAGCGACGAGGTGCGGATGGCGCGTGAATCGGCGATCGCGTTGCGGCGCTCTTCCACGGTGTTGATGACCATCACGATCTCGTTGTTCTTGATCATGTCCACGATGTGCGGGCGGCCTTCGGTCACCTTGTTGACCACCTTGACCGGCACGCCGGCCGCTTCGATGGCCGCTGCCGTGCCCTTGGTGGCCACGAGCTCGAAGCCCAGGGCCACGAGCTGGCGTGCGATGTCGACGGCGCGCGGCTTGTCGGCATTCTTCACGGTGAGGAACACCTTGCCCGAGGTGGGCAGCTTGGTGCCCGCGCCGAGCTGGCTCTTCACGAAGGCTTCGCCGAAGGTCTTGCCCACGCCCATGACTTCGCCGGTGGACTTCATCTCGGGGCCGAGGATGGTGTCCACGCCGGGGAACTTCACGAAGGGGAACACGGCCTCCTTCACGCTGAAGTACGGCGGCGTCACTTCCTTGGTGATGCCCTGCGAGGCCAGCGTCTGGCCGGCCATGCAGCGCGCGGCCACCTTGGCCAGCTGGATGCCGGTGGCCTTGCTCACGAAGGGCACCGTGCGCGAGGCGCGGGGGTTCACTTCGAGCACATAGATCACGTCCTTGCCGTCGACTTCCTGGATGGCGAACTGCACGTTCATCAGGCCCACCACGCTCAGGCCTTCGGCCATGGCGGCGGTCTGGCGCTTGATCTCGTCGATGGTCGGCTGCGACAGGTAGTACGGGGGCAGCGAGCAAGCGGAGTCGCCGCTGTGCACGCCGGCCTGCTCGATGTGTTCCATCACGCCGCCGATGAAGGTGACGCCTGCGGAGTCGCGCACGCAGTCCACGTCGCACTCGATGGCGTTGCTCAGGAACCGGTCCAGCAGCACGGGCGAGTCGTTGCTCACCTTGACGGCTTCGCGCATGTAGCGCTCCAGGTCGCGCTGCTCGTGCACGATTTCCATCGCACGGCCACCCAGCACGTAGCTGGGGCGCACCACCAGGGGGTAGCCCAGGGCGGCAGCCTTTTCCAGGGCCTCGGGTTCGGTGCGGGCCGTGGCGTTGGGCGGCTGGCGCAGGCCCAGTTGACCCAACAGCTTCTGGAAGCGCTCGCGGTCTTCGGCAGCATCGATCATGTCGGGGCTGGTGCCGATGATCGGCACGCCTTCGGCTTCCAGGCCCAGGGCCAGCTTCAGGGGCGTCTGGCCGCCGTACTGCACGATCACGCCGACCGGCTTTTCCTTGTCCACGATCTCCAGCACGTCTTCGAGCGTCACGGGTTCGAAGTACAGGCGGTCGGAGGTGTCGTAGTCGGTGGAGACAGTCTCGGGATTGCAGTTGACCATGATGGTCTCGTAGCCGTCCTCGCGCATCGCCAGCGCCGCGTGCACGCAGCAGTAGTCGAACTCGATGCCCTGGCCGATGCGGTTGGGGCCACCGCCGAGCACCATGATCTTCTTGTTGTTTGTCGGCTCGGCTTCGCACTCGTCCTCGTACGTGGAGTACAGGTAGGCGGTGTTGGTGGCGAACTCGGCCGCGCAGGTGTCCACGCGCTTGTACACGGGGCGCACATTGAGCGCACGGCGCGCTTCGCGCACGGCCTTCTCGGTGGTCTTGAGCAGCTTGGCCAGGCGGCGGTCGGAGAAGCCCTTTTGCTTGAGCGTGCGCAGCGTGGGCGCGTCCAGCGCCGCCAGGGCGCCCTCGCCCTTTTCAGCGGCCAGCTTGTCGATGTCCAGTTCGATCTTCACGATCTGCTCGATCTGCACCAGGAACCAGCGGTCGATCTTGGTCAGCTCGAACACTTCGTCCACCGACAGGCCCATGGCGAAGGCGTCGCCCACATACCAGATGCGCTCGGGGCCGGGCTCGCCCAGCTCCTTTTCGAGCACTTCGCGGTCCTGGGTCTTCTCGTTCATGCCGTCCACGCCGACTTCCAGGCCACGCAGGGCCTTCTGGAAGGATTCCTGGAAGGTGCGGCCCATGGCCATCACTTCACCCACGGACTTCATCTGCGTGGTCAGGCGGCTGTCGGCGGTCGGGAACTTCTCGAACGCGAAACGCGGGATCTTGGTGACCACGTAGTCGATGGACGGTTCGAACGAGGCCGGCGTGACGCCGCCCGTGATCTCGTTGCGCAGCTCGTCGAGCGTGTAGCCCACGGCCAGCTTGGCAGCGACCTTGGCGATGGGGAAACCCGTGGCCTTGGAGGCCAGTGCCGAGGAGCGCGAAACGCGCGGGTTCATCTCGATCACGACCATGCGGCCGTCTTCGGGGTTGATCGAGAACTGCACGTTGGAGCCGCCCGTGTCCACACCGATCTCGCGCAGCACCGCCAGCGAGGCGTTGCGCATGATCTGGTATTCCTTGTCGGTCAGCGTCTGCGCGGGGGCCACGGTGATGGAGTCGCCGGTGTGCACGCCCATCGGGTCCAGGTTCTCGATGGAGCAGATGATGATGCAGTTGTCCGCCTTGTCGCGCACCACTTCCATCTCGTACTCCTTCCAGCCGAGCAGCGACTCTTCGATCAGCAGCTCGTTGGTGGGCGAGGCTTCCAGGCCGCGCTTGCAGATGGTCTCGAACTCTTCGGGGTTGTAGGCGATGCCGCCACCCGTGCCGCCCAGCGTGAAGCTGGGGCGGATCACGGTGGGGAAACCCACCTGCTTTTGCACGCCCCAGGCCTCTTCCATGCTGTGGGCGATGCCAGAGCGCGCCGAGCCCAGGCCGATCTTGGTCATCGCGTCCTTGAACTTCAGGCGGTCTTCGGCCTTGTCGATGGCCTCGGGCGTGGCGCCGATGAGCTCGACCTTGTACTTGTCGAGCACGCCGTGGTGCCACAGGTCGAGCGCGCAGTTGAGCGCCGTCTGGCCACCCATGGTGGGCAGGATGGCGTCGGGGCGCTCCTTGGCGATGATCTTCTCGACCGTCTGCCAGGTGATGGGCTCGATGTAGGTCACGTCGGCCGTGGCCGGGTCGGTCATGATCGTCGCGGGGTTGCTGTTGATCAGGATGACCTTGTAGCCCTCTTCGCGCAGGGCCTTGCAGGCCTGCACGCCGGAGTAGTCGAACTCGCAGGCCTGGCCGATGATGATCGGGCCAGCGCCGATGATGAGAATGCTTTTGATGTCTGTACGTTTTGGCATGTTGCGTCGATCAGTCGATCGTGGGTTCGGCTGCCTGGGGGCTGGTGGGCGCAGTGGCGGGGGCTGCGGCGTCGCGCCGCACCTTCAGCCTGGCGATGAGCGCCTGCGCGCGCTCGGGCGGCAGGTTCTTCTGCATCAGCTGCAGCAGGCCATCGCCCTGCACCAGGGGAAGCAGCACTTCGGTCTCTGCGTCATAAAACGTCACGTCCCACTCGGCCATGGCTTCGGCAAAGGTTTCGTCGTCCCAGGTCTTGCCCTTGGCCACCAGCGTGACCAGCGGCATCGCCTTGTTCTCGACGAAGGACTTCTTGTAGGGCTTTTGCGACCAGCGTTCGGTGAACCATTCGCGGTGCGGCGACGGCAGGGTCAGCACACGCTTGTGGATGGCTTTTTCGAGCGAGGCGGCGGGGAAGCTGAAGAGTTTCATGGCGCGATTCCTTCGTTGTGCTTACTGGGTGCGCGCGCTGCGCATCGCGTCGGTGAAGCGGTCGAACAGGTAGGCGATGTCGTGCGGGCCGGGCGATGCCTCAGGGTGGCCCTGGAAGCAGAACGCCGGCTTGTCCTTGTGCACCAGGCCCTGCAGCGTGCCGTCGAACAGGCTCACGTGCGTGGCGCGCAGGTTGGCGGGCAGCGAATCCATCTCCACCGCAAAACCGTGGTTCTGGCTGGTGATGCTCACGCGGCCGGTATCCAGGTCCTTCACCGGGTGGTTGGCACCGTGGTGGCTGTGCGTCATCTTGAAGGTCTTGGCGCCAGCGGCCAGGGCCATGATCTGGTGGCCCAGGCAGATGCCGAAGGTGGGCAGGCCGCTCTCGACAATGGTGCGCGTGGCCTCGATGGCGTAGTCGCAAGGCTGTGGGTCGCCAGGGCCGTTGGAGAGGAACACGCCATCGGGCTTCATGGCCAGCACGTCGGCTGCGGGCGTCTGCGCCGGCACCACGGTGACCTTGCAGCCGCGCTGCGCGAGCATGCGCAGGATGTTCTTCTTCACGCCGTAGTCGTAGGCCACCACATGGAACTGCGGTGCCTCGAGCGTGCCGTAGCCCTTGCCCAGCACCCACTCGGTCTCGGTCCACTCGTAGGCAGCCTGGGTCGACACCACCTTGGCCAGGTCCAGCCCGGCCATGTTGGGGGCGGCCTTGGCAGCGGCCAGGGCCTGGTCGATCAGCGCCTGCGTCACTTCCTGGCCTTCGGCCAGGCCGACGATGGCGCCGTTCTGGGCGCCCTTTTCGCGCAGCAGGCGGGTGAGCTTGCGGGTATCGATGTTGGAGATGGCCACGGTGCGCTCGCGCACGAGGTACTGGGACAGCGTCTCGGTGGAGCGGAAGTTGCTGGCAATGAGCGGCAGATCCTTGATGATCAGGCCTGCGGCATGGACCTTGTCGGCTTCGATATCCTCGGGGCTGACGCCGTAGTTGCCGATGTGCGGATACGTCAGGGTGACGATCTGCTGGCAGTAGCTCGGGTCGGTAAGGATTTCCTGGTAGCCGGTGATGGAGGTGTTGAACACCACTTCGCCGACGGTGGTGCCGGTGGCACCGATCGAATTGCCGATAAAGACCGTGCCGTCTGCGAGCGCCAGGATGGCGGGCGGGAAGGTTCCCTTGAGAGACAAAAGCACTGGGTTCTCCGAATGGTTACGGTCGCCCGGAGTCGCAGGAAGTGATCCTGGGACTGCTGTTTGTGGGAGGTTTGCTTTGAGTGCGGCCGGGCGACGTGTTTGCGGGAAAGCCTCCAATTGTAGCCTGAGAGGCCCATCTTTCCGTGCCAGCCCGGTACATTCCCCTCCACTGCCGCTGCTGAAGTGCTCCGCGGCCACGGCGGCACGGCGGCGTGCCCTTTCTCGTTCGCTATTGTTTGTATAGCAAACTTGATTGTAACAAGCAGCGACGATTCCAGCGCCTTGTGACAGAGCAGGACCCGCCTCGGACTGCTACCACCCCACCGCCGCGGCGCAACCGAGAAGCTTTTCACGAACCGACACAACTTCGCGCCGCAGCAGGCAGGACCGGCCAGGGCCCTCCTATAGACTTTGCCGCACCGTAGACACCACAAAGAGAGATGGGATGACCAAGAAGACTTCGATTGCATGGGCATGCGCACTGTTGTCCACCCTGGCCGGCGCGCAGGACCTGGCGGCCTACCCGCAAGTATTCTCGGGCCCGCAAGGTCTGGAGGTGGTGCTGGCACCGACCACGGACGGCAAGGCCGCGCTGATGCGCGTGAGCGGCTTCAACAGCCCCATCGACAAGGTGATCTTCCTGGGCAAGCAGGAGCAGCGCGGTAGCGGCACCGAGGCCTATGTGACCACGCTCGATGGCCGGGACTGGGGCTTGGTGCAGAAGCAGACCAACCGCTACGGCAGTGGCGAGCGCTATGTCACCTACCTGCCGGGCCGCCAGGGCGCGGTGGACCTGTCGTTCGACGAGAAGAAGAGCAAGGCCTTGAACGTAGCCGAGCTCAAGAGCGCCTATGCGCGCCAGCAAAAGGACGGCGTGCAGGAAAAGCTGGCCCGCTTCGACCGCGACAAACACCTGGCGTCGGCACAGACGGACCTGGCCAGCACCGACACCTCGGCCAGCTCCGCCTGCGGCAGCCCAGTGAAGACGGCGGTGGACTGGAAGTCCATCGACGACGACAAGCTCAAGAAGCTCAGCATCGCCAGTTTCTGCGGAGAGGTAGCTTCGCAGATGGACAGCATGTGCAAGAGCAATGCGAGCTTCAAGGCCAAGGCCGCGTCGCTGGGCCAGATCCAGTGCCAGTTCGGCGCAGAGATGAAGTTGCGCGTGGAAGGTCAGAAGCTGGTGTTCACCACCCACCAGGATGCTTCCAACCAGGGTGACTTCATCCAGCAGTTTCTGCGGAACCAGTAATTCACGGCTTTGGCCTTGCGAGGCGGTGGTTCAGCGCCCCGCCTGCAGCGCACACTGCGCCGCACTCGCATGCAGGCAGATGGCAGCGGCCGCGCCCACATTGAGCGACTCCTCCCCGCCCGGCTGGGCGATGCGGATGTGCTGGCTGGCGCGCTCCTGCAGCACGGTGCTCACGCCCTGCCCTTCGTGCCCCATGACCCAGGCGCAGGGCCAGGGCAGATCGGCGCGGTGCAGGTAGTCGCCCTGGTGCGAGCTGGTGACCAGCATCGGCAGATCCAGGTCGGCAAGGTCCTCGGGCGCGAGGCCCTCGACCAGGTCGAGCGCAAAATGCGCGCCCATGCCCGCACGCAGAACCTTGGGCGACCACAGCGCAGCACTGCCCTTGAGCGCCAGCACCTGCCTAAATCCGAAGGCCGAGGCACTGCGCAAAATGGAGCCGACGTTGCCCGCATCCTGCACGCGATCGAGCACCACGGCGGCCACGCCTTGCCGGGGTTCCCGGCCCTCGGGCAGGTCGAGCACGAAGCCCATCTTTGCCGGCGACTCCAGCCCGCTGATGTCGGCAAACAGGGCGTCGGCCAGCACCACGACCTTGGGCGCGGCCTTGCCCCACTCGGGCTGGGCCGTGGGCCACAGCGATTCGGCGAACACCGCCACGGCCGGTGCCACGCCGCGCTCCAGCGCCGCGCGGCACAGGTGGTCGCCTTCGAGCCAGACGCGGCCCTGCTTGCGGTAGGCGCCATTGTCCTGCGCCAGGCGGCGCAGTTCCTTGACCCAGGCGTTGTCGCGCGAATGGATGGCAGTGACGGAAGAAGAGGTCATGGAACGGCAGTGCCGCAGCGCGTCACGCGCCGATGCCCTGGGAAACGGAGAGAGATGATGAGGAGGACTGCACCAGCACCTGAGCCACCGGGGCGAACGAGCGCCGGTGGTGGATGCAGGCGCCATGGGCACGCAGGGCTTCCATGTGCACCACGGTGCCATAGCCCTTGTGGGCCGAGAAGCCGTAGTGCGGAAAATGCTCGTGCACCTCCTTGCACCAGCGGTCGCGGTGGACCTTGGCAAGGATGGAGGCGGCCGAGATGGACTTCACCAGCGCATCGCCCTTGACGATGGCCTCGGACGGCACGTCGAGCCGGGGCAACTGGTTGCCGTCCACCAGCACGCGCACGGGCTTGAGGCGCAGGCCCATCACGGCACGGCGCATGGCCAGCAGCGTGGCCTGCAGGATGTTCAGCTGGTCGATCTCTTCCACACTGGCCTCGGCGATGGCAAAGCACAGCGCCTTGGCACGGATCTCGTCGAACAGGGCCTCGCGGCGCAGCGCCGTGAGCTTCTTGGAATCGTCCAGCCCGGCGATGGGGCGCAGGTCATCGAGGATCACGGCGGCAGCCACCACAGGCCCGGCCAGCGGACCGCGGCCGGCCTCGTCCACGCCGGCCACCAGACCGGGCGGATGCCAGTCCAGGCTCACCTGTTCAAACAGCAGCGGTGGTGGCAAGGATTTTCTCGATCGCATCGGCAGCCAGTTGGGAAGTGTCGCGCCGCAGGCTCGCGTGCAGCGCGGAAAAGCGCTGTTCCAAAGCCGTGATGGTAGCGGGATGCTGCACTTTTGCGTCAAACCATTGCAAGGTGGCGTCGCACAGCGCCTGCGGCGTGGCCGCGCCCTGGATCAGCTCGGGCACCACGAATTCGCCGCACAGGATGTTCGGCAGCCCCACCCAGGGCTGCAGCTGCTTGCGCTTCATGAGCCACCAGCTCAAGGGGTGCATGTGGTAGCCAATGACCATGGGGCGCTTGAACAGCGCTGCCTCCAGCGTGGCCGTGCCGCTGGCGATCAGCGTCACATCGCAGGCGGCCAGCACGGTGTGCGACTGGCCGGTGACGATCTGCAGCACATCGGCCACACCGTGTGCACGCGCAGCCTCTTCGATGCGCGGTTGCAGCGCGGGCACGGCAGGCACCACCATGCGCAGGTTCGGGCGCGCCTTGCGCAGCAAGGCGGCCGCCGCGAAGAACGCGGGCGCGATGTACTGCACCTCGGCCGAGCGGCTGCCGGGCAGGATGGCCAGCACCTCATCGGCATCAGACAGGCCCAGGCGAGCGCGCGCAGCACGGCGGTCGGGCACCTCGGGGATCACGCTGGCCAGGGGGTGGCCGACGTAGGTGGCGGCAATGCCGTTCTTGGCCAGCAACTCCGGCTCGAACGGGAAGATGCACAGCACATGGCCTGCACTTCTGCGAATCTTCTCGATGCGGTCGGCGCGCCATGCCCAGATGGAGGGGCACACGAAGTGCACGGTGGGAATGCCGGCAGCACGCAGGTCGGCCTCCAGCGCCAGGTTGAAGTCGGGCGCATCCACGCCGATGAAGATGTCGGGCCGGTCCGCCAGCAGGCGGGTGCGCAGCGCTTTGCGGATGCCCAGCAGCTCCCGCAGGCGGCGCAGCACCTCCATGCTGTAGCCGTGCACGGCCAGCTTGTCGCTGGGCCACCAGGCCGCAAAGCCGCGTTTGGCCATCTGCGGCCCGCCGATGCCGTGCGCCGTGGCGGCAGGCCAGCGGGCCTGCACACCGTCGAGCAGCAGGCCGGCCAGCAGGTCGCCCGAGGCCTCGCCTGCGACCATCGCCACGCGGGGCGCCTTGTCCATCATTCGGCAGTCTCTTGGGTGAGGGATCAGCGCGCGATGCCGTGGGCGGCGCTGTCGAGGAAAGCATCCAACAGCGCCACGTCACCGGCCGCCTCGGGCATGTCACCAGGCAGGGCAAGAATCTGCTTGCGTGCTTCGTCCAGGGTCAGCCCCTGGCGGTACAGCAGCTTGTGCATCTCGCGGATAGCGGCAATGCGCTGGGCCGAAAAATCGCGCCGGCGCAAGCCCACCAGGTTCACGCCGCGCACGGCCAGCGGGTTGCCGTCCACCACCATGTAGGGCGGCACGTCCTTGCTGACGTGGCTGGAGAAACCGACCATGGTGTGCGCGCCGATGCGCATGCGCTGCAGCACGCCCGTGAGGCCGCCTACGGTGGCCCAGTCGCCCACCTCCACGTGGCCGGCCAGCGTGGTGTTGTTGGCCAGGGTGGTCTGGTGGCCAATGGCACAGTCGTGCGCCACATGCACATAGGCCATGATCCAGTTGTCGTCGCCCACCGTGGTCTCGCCGCGGTCCTGCACCGTGCCGGTGTTCAGCGTGCAGAACTCGCGGATGGTGTTGCGGCTGCCGATCACCAGGCGCGTGGCTTCGCCAGCGTACTTCTTGTCCTGCGGGGCCGCGCCCAGCGAAGCGAACTGGAAGATGCGGTTGTCCTGCCCGATGGTGGTGTGGCCCTCGATGACGCAGTGCGCGCCCACCGTGGTGCCGGCACCGATCACCACGTTCGGGCCGACCACGGCATAGGGGCCCACCTGCACCGACGGGGCCAGGCGGGCGCCATCGGCGACGACGGCGGTGGGATGGATATTGCTCACGTTCGACAACCGGCGAAAAGAGGTCAGTTGACGCTGCGCATGGTGCACATGAGTTCGGCCTCGCAGGCCACTTCTTCACCCACGCTGGCCACGCCCTTGAACTTCCAGATGCCGCCGCGCACGCGGTCGATGGTGATCGACAGGATGAGCTGGTCGCCAGGCTCCACGGGGCGCTTGAAGCGCGCGCCATCGATGCCCACGAAGTAGTAGATGTTGTTCTCATCGGGCACCTTGCCCATGGCGTCGAACGCCAGCAGCCCGGCGGCCTGGGCCAGGGCTTCGAGGATCAGCACGCCGGGCATCACGGGACGCCCCGGGAAGTGCCCCATGAAGTATGGCTCGTTGAAGGTGACGTTCTTGATCGCCTTGATGCGGGTGTTGCTCTCCAGCTCCAGCACCTTGTCCACCAGCAGGAACGGGTAGCGGTGCGGCAGTTGCTTGAGAATCGCGTGAATATCCATCATCGAGTTGTTCTTCCGTTCATGCTGCCTTGAGAGCCTGCTCGAGCGCCTTGATGCGATCGCGCAAGCTGTGCAGTTGTTTCAGTGTTGCAGCGTTTTTTTCCCACCGCGCATTGTCGTCGATGGGGAACATGCCGGTGTACTGGCCCGGCCGCGTCAGCGAGCGGGTGACCACCGTGGCCGCTGATATGTGCACATTGTCCGCCAGCGTGAGGTGGCCCAGGACAATGGCACCCCCACCCACGGTGCAGTGCGCGCCGATGGTCGCGCTGCCGGCCACGCCGACGCAGCCGGCCATGGCCGAGTGCTTGCCGATGCGCACGTTGTGGCCGATCTGGATCAGGTTGTCGAGCTTGACGCCGTCCTCGATGACGGTGTCGTCCAGCGCCCCGCGATCAATGCAGGTATTGGCCCCGATCTCCACATCGTCACCGATGCGCACCGCGCCCAGTTGCTCGATCTTGACCCACTGGCCCTTCTCGGGCGCAAAGCCGAAGCCGTCGGCACCGATCACCACACCCGCATGGACGATGCAGCGCTCGCCGATGCGGCAGTCCTCACCGACCGTGACGCGGGACTTGAGCACCGTGCCCGCGCCGATGTGCGCACCCCGTTCGACCACGCACAGCGGGCCGATGGTGGCGCTGGGATGCACCCGCGCCGACGCATCGACCACGGCGCTGGCATGCACACCGCCCTGCCCTGCGGGTGCCGTGTGCTGGCGCCACAGCTGCGTGGCGCGGGCGAAGTAGACATAGGGGTTGTCCGCCACGATGCAGGCGCCGCGTGCCACGGCAGCCTCGCGCATGGCAGGCGCCACAATGACACAGGCCGCCCGGGAGGCGGCCAGTTGCTGCTGGTAGCGGGGGTTGCTCAGGAAACTGAGGTCACCCGGCCCCGCAACCTCCAGGGGCGCGATGCGGGAGATGGGGGTGTCACCCGTCCCTCCCTCCAGCGAGCCACCCAGCGCATCGACGATGTGCCTGAGAAGCAAGCTCACGCGCCACCTGCCGGGTTGCGCTGCCGGTGCTTACTTGGCGGCAGGCGCGGCATTGAGCGCCTTGATCACCTTGTCGGTGATGTCGTGCTTGGGGTTGATGTACGCGGCTTCCTGCAGGATCACGTCGTACTTCTCGGCCTCGGCCACCTGCTTGACGACCTTGTTGGCACGGTCCACAACGGCAGCGAGCTCTTCGTTGCGGCGGGCGCTCAGATCTTCCTGGAACTCGCGGCGCTTGCGCTGGAAGTCGCGGTCCTGGTCCACCAGCTGGCGCTGGCGGGTATTGCGCTGGCTTTCGGCCAGGGTCGGGGCTTCGCGTTCGAACTTCTCGGAGGCGGTCTTCAGGGAGTTGCCCATGTCCACCAGCTCTTTTTCGCGGCGAGCAAATTCCTGCTCGAGCTTGGCCTGGGACGCCTTGGAGGTGTTGGCTTCGCGGAAGATGCGGTCGATGTTGACCAGGCCAGCCTTGAACGATTCTTGCGCCTGTACGGGCGCGGCCATGGCAAACGTGCCGAACAGCAGGGCCAAGGCGAAATGGCGGGAAAGGGATTTCATTAGAAAGACGTTCCAATCTGGAATTGCAGTTTCTGGATTCTATCGCCAGCAAACTTGCGTACCGGTTGTGCAAAGGCCAGGCGCAGCGGGCCCAGCGGGGAAATCCAGCTCAGGCCCAGCCCCACGGAGGCTCGCATGTCGCTGGCGGTTACTTTTTCATGCTCGCCATACACATTGCCTACATCCATGAAGGTGAAGACGCGCAGCGTACGGTCGTTGCCCGCACCCGGGAAGGGTGCGATCAGCTCGGCATTGAGGGTGACCTTCTTCGGGCCACCCAGGGAGGAGCCCGTCACGTCGCGCGGGCCCAGGGTGCCCTGGTCGAAACCACGCACCGAACCCAGGCCACCCGAGTAGAAGTTCTTGAACACCGGGAACGGCCGGCCGTTCATGCCCTTGCCGATGCCCAACTCGCCGTTGAAGGCCAGCGTGAAGCGCTTGTTGAGCGGCACGTACTGCTGGTACTGGTAGTTGGCGCGCACGTAGCGTGCATCGCCCGCCACCGACCACTCGGAGTTCACGCGCTGGTAGCGGCCCGAGTTGGGGGCCAGCGCGCTGTCGCGGTCATCGCGCGACCAGCCGATGGTCAGCGGAATCGAGGTGCTCTTGTAGCCGAAATTGTCGGCATAGGCCAGGTAGGTGGCCGGGATGTTGGTGCCGGGCTTGATGGTGGTCTGCTCCAGGCCACCACCGAAGAACACCGTGTCCGTCTCGCTGAAGGGCACGCCAAAGCGCATAGATCCACCGGTGGTCACCAGCTGGTAGTTGCCGCCCTGGTCCTCGTACGGCTTGTCGGTGCGGTAGTACAGGTCCACCGTGCGCGAGATGCCTTCATCGGTGAAGTACGGGTTGGTGGTGCTGAACACCAAGGTGCGGCGGTATTTGCTGGTATTGACGTCCACGCCCAGGTAGTTGCCCGAGCCGAAGAAGTTCTCCTGCTTGATGCCGAAGGACAGGGCCACCTTCTCGGCACTGGAGAAGCCCACGCCCATCTGCAGCGAACCCGTGGGCTTTTCGGCCACGTTGATCACCAGGTCCACCTGGTCGGGCGAGCCGGGCACTTCCTGCGTCTCGACGTTGACTTCGGTGAAGAAGCCCAGGCGGTCCACGCGGTCGCGCGACAGGCGGATGCGTTCGCCGTCGTACCAGGAGGCTTCGTACTGGCGGAACTCGCGGCGGATCACTTCGTCACGGGTGCGGTTGTTGCCGCTCACGTTGATGCGGCGCACATAGGCGCGTCGCGAGGGCTCGACCTGCAGCACCAGGGCCACGCGGTTGTTCTCGCGGTCGATCTCGGGCACGGCCTCCACGCGCGCAAAGGCAAAGCCGAAGCGACCGAAGTACTCGGAGAAGGCCTTGGTGGTTTCGGTCACCTGGTCAGCGTTGTAGGGCTCGCCTGCACGGATGGTGATCAGCGACTTGAACTCGTCCTCGCGCTCCAGGTAGTTGCCTTCGAGCTTGACGCCCGAGACCACGTAGCGCTCGCCTTCGAACACGTTCACGGTGATCGAGATGCCCTGCTTGTCCGGCGAGATGGCGACCTGCGTGGACTCCACACGGAACTCCAGGTAGCCGCGCTGCAGGTAGTAGGTGCGCAGGGTTTCCAGGTCGGCATTGAGCTTGGCGCGCGAGTAGCGGTCGGACTTGGTGTACCAGCTGAGCCAGCCACCCGTGTCCTGGTCGAACAGGCCCTTGAGCGTGGATTCGCTGAAGGCCTTGTTGCCCACCAGGCGCACTTCGTTGATGCGCGCGGGCTCGCCCTCGACCACCGAGAACGTGAGGTTCACGCGGTTGCGCTCGATGGGCGTCACCGTGGTCACGACTTCGGCGCCATACAGGCTCTTGTTGATGTACTGGCGCTTGAGCTCCTGCTCGGCGCGGTCGGTCAGCGCCTTGTCGTAGGGGCGGCCTTCGGTCAGGCCCACTTCGCGCATGCTCTTCTTGAGCGCATCCTTGTCGAACTCGCGGGTGCCCGCGAAATCCACGTCGGCAATGGTGGGGCGCTCTTCGACCACCACCACCAGCACGTTGCCCGAGGCTTCCAGGCGCACGTCCTTGAACAGGCCCAGGCCGAACAGCGCGCGGATGGCCGCAGCGCCCTTCTCGTCGTTGTAGTCATCGCCCACACGCAGGGGCATGGAGGCGAAGATGGTGCCGGGCTCCACGCGCTGCAGGCCCTCCACGCGGATGTCCTGCACCTTGAAGGGCTCCAGTGCCCACGCCGCGTTGGCGACAAAGACCATGGCTGCAATGGCCGATGCGGTACGCACGCCCAGGCGATTGATTGGATTTTTCATGAATGAAGCTGGAGCCGCTCTTGCAAGGCAAGGGCGGAAAAATGGTTAGCCAAAAAGCCGGGTGATATCGTTGAACAGGGCAATGGACATCATGAGGAGCAGCACTGCGACACCGCCGCGCTGCAGCCGCTCCAGCCATGCGTCCGACACTTGCTTGCCCGTCACGCCCTCCCAAAGATAATACATCAGGTGCCCACCGTCCAAAACAGGCAGCGGCAGCAGGTTCAGCACACCCAGGCTCACGCTGATCAGCGCCAGGAACACCAGATACTGCGTGAGGCCCAGGCTGGCCGAGCGGCCGGCATAGTCCGCAATGGTCAGCGGCCCGCTGAGGTTCTTGAGGGAAGCCTCGCCGATCACCATGCGGCCCATCATCTTCAGGGTGAGCAGCGAAACGTCCCAGGTCTTCACCACACCGGTCCAGAAACCCTCGAGCACGCCGTATTCAACGGTTACAAATTCGGGGGGCGCACCAACGTAGGCGCCGATGCGGCCCACCGTGGCACCGAGCTCGGGCTGGGCATCGGGCAGCACGTCCAGCGTGAGCGAATTGCCCGCACGGTTGATCAGCCAGGGCTGCGACAACGGCTCCGTGCCGCGCATGGACTGGCGGATCAGCTCGCGCAGCTGCTGGCCATCGACCACCTCGGCGGCACCGATCCTGAGCACCACGTCGCCCTGCTGCAGGCCCGAGCGCTCTGCCGCGCCCTTGGCCACCACCTCACCCAGCACCGGCCGGGTCCAGGGCCCCAGGATGCCGATCTTGCGGAACAGCTGGGCATCGGCCTCGCGGGAGTCGATTTTCGACATGTCCAGCACCAGCTCGCGGTGCGCACCGTTCTGCGGCTGCACGTCCAGGCGCACGGATTCGCCCTCCAGCGCGCCACGGGTCAGCAGCCAGCGCAGGTCTTCGAACGAGCGCACGGGCTCCAGCTCGTCCGACCCCAGGGCGGCGCGCTGCACCAGTTCGCCGCCACGCAGGCCGGCCGCCTGTGCCACCGAGCCGGCCACGGGGCTGGCCAGTACAGCCTTGGGCTCCTCCACGCCGTTCCAGTTGACGATGGAGTACAGCAGCACCGCCAGCAACAGGTTGGCGATGGGACCCGCCGCCACAATGGCCGCGCGCGAGCGCAGGGGCTGGGTGTTGAAGGCCAGGTGGCGCTCTTCGGGCGGCACGGGCGCCTCGCGCTCATCGAGCATGCGCACATAGCCACCCAAGGGGAAGGCGCCGAGCACGAACTCCGTCGGCGAGCCCTTGGGCCGCCAGGTGAACAGCGGCTTGCCAAAGCCCACCGAAAAGCGCAGCACCTTGACGCCGCAGGCCACGGCCACACGGTAGTGGCCGTACTCGTGCACGGCAATCAGCAGCCCCAGGGCAACGACAAAGGCAACAAGGGTCAGCAACATGGAAGGCTCCGTGGGTCAACAGGGACAGCAGCGGCGGCCATCGGATGGGGTCGGTCAGGCGGCCAGCAGGCCGGCGGCCTGCTCTGCCGCCCTGCGCGACTGGGCGTCCAGATCGAGCAGCGCTGCCAGCGAATCCGGCTTGGAGGGGGAAACCGCGTCCAAAGTTGCAAGATTGACGGCATGGATATGGTCGAAACGCAATCTGCCCGACAGAAACCGCCCCACCGCCACCTCGTTGGCGGCATTGAGCACGGCCGTCGTGCCCTCGGCGGCCTTGAGCGCCTGCCAGGACAGGTGCAGACCGGGGAAGCGGATGGCATCGGCATCCTCGAAGGCCAGCGCGCTCAGGGCCGAGAAGTCGAGCCGGCTGGCACCGCTGGCAATGCGCTCGGGCCAGGCCAGGCCCACGGCGATCGGCACGCGCATGTCGGGCGTGCCCAGCTGGGCCAGGATGGAGGAATCGTTGAACTGCACCATGGAATGGATGATCTGCTGCGGATGGATCACCACCTTGATCTGGTCGGGCGCCAGGTCGAACAGCCAGCGTGCCTCGATCACTTCGAGCGCCTTGTTCATCATGGTGGCCGAATCGACCGAGATTTTGCGCCCCATCGAGAAATTGGGGTGGGCGCAGGCCTGGTCGGGCGTGATCTGCGAAAGCGTGGCCGGGTCGCGCTGGCGGAAGGGCCCGCCGGACGCGGTCAGCAAAATGCTGTCCACCCGGTCCGGCCAGGTGGCAGGGTCTTCGGGCAGGCACTGGAAGATGGCCGAGTGCTCGCTGTCGATGGGCAGCAGGGTGGCCCCGCCCTCCTTGACCGTCTGCATGAACAGACCGCCGCCCACCACCAGGGCCTCCTTGTTGGCCAGCAGCAGGCGCTTGCCCGCGCGCGCAGCGGCCAGGCAGGGCGCCAGGCCGGCCGCGCCCACAATGGCGGCCATGACCGCATCCACATCGGGGTGCGAGGCAATGGTTTCGAGCGCGTCGGCCTCGTACAGCACACGGGTGGCCAGGCCATTCTGGCGCAGCTTGTCCTCCAGCGCACGGGCATGGGGCGCGCTGGCCATGACCGCAAAGCGGGGGGTGAACTGCGCGCATTGCGCCAGCATCAGGTCGACCTGCGTGGCCGCGCTC
This sequence comes from Acidovorax sp. LjRoot118, assembly GCF_964253575.1. NCBI lineage: Bacteria > Pseudomonadati > Pseudomonadota > Betaproteobacteria > Burkholderiales > Comamonadaceae > Acidovorax > Acidovorax sp. LjRoot118. Next base: position 1,181,869 of record NZ_CAXURB020000001.1, on the reverse strand, counting down.
AGTGCAAAGATCTCGAAGCGTTCAGGGTGGCGCGCCACCACGTCCAGGGTACTGGTCCCGATGGAGCCGGTGGAGCCAAGAACGGTAAGCCGTTGTTTCATAAAGGGGTCGTCAGGCTCGTGAGCATCATGGCCAGGGGAAGGGTGGGCAGCAGGGCATCCACGCGGTCGAGCACGCCGCCGTGGCCAGGCAGCAGGCCACTGCTGTCCTTGACGCCGGCGCTGCGCTTGATGAGCGATTCCACCAGGTCACCGGAAACACTCATCGCCGTCATGAACAGGGCCGCCACCACCAGCAGCCACCAGCCCTGGCGGGCCATGCGGCTGTAGAAACTGAGCACCTCGGCCTGCCAGTGGGCATCGGCCGCCACCCAGGCGAACGAAAGCACCAGCACGCCCGCCAGGCCGCCCCACACACCTTCCCAGCTCTTGCCGGGGCTGATGGCGGGGGCCAGCTTGCCCTTGGTGAAGCGCAGGCCGAAGGCGCGGCCCGCAAAATAGGCAAAGATGTCGGCCACCCACACGAGGACCAGCACCGACAGCAGGAAGTTGATGCCCACGTGGCGCGCCTGCACCACCGCCAGCCAGGCCAGCCACAGGGCAAGCACGCCGGCCACCAGGCGCACCGCCGCCGGGATGCGTGGCCAGCCGGGCACACCCGCGCGCAGCAGCCAAGCAGTGCCCAGCACCCACAGGGCCCCGCCCACGATCCACAGCACCGTCAGCGGCTGGGTGAGCCAGCCCAGCGCCCACGAGCCCAGGCACAGCGCCATGCAGGCGGCGCCCACGGCGAGCGAGCCCGCCTGGCCAAAGCCGCACAGCCGGCCCCACTCCCACGCGCCGGCGGCCATGAGCACCAGCACCACCACGGTAAAGGGCAGGGGCGAGCCGTAGAACAGCGCTGGCAACAGGATGGCCAGAAGGACAAGGGCAGTGATGACGCGCTGTTGGAGCATGGGGCCTTTTCAGCCCGGCATCGGATCGGGATGCGCGGACAGGGTGATCTGTTCTGAGGTTTTGCCGAAGCGGCGCTCCCGCGCACTGTAAGCCGCAATGGCTTCGTCCAGTGCGGATTCGTCGAAATCCGGCCACAGCCGGTCACTGAAGACCAGCTCCGAATACGCGATCTGCCACAGCAGGAAGTTGCTGATGCGCATCTCGCCACCGGTGCGCACGACAAGGTCCGGGTCGGGCACGTGGGACATGCCCATGGCCGCATTCAGGCTGGCTTCGGTGATCGGCTCGCCCTTGGCAGCCAGGGCCGCCGCTGCCTGGGCAATGTCCCAGCGCCCGCCATAGTTGAAGCAGACGTTGAGCACCAGGCGCGTGTTGTGGGCCGTGGCGGCCTCGGCCTGGGCCAGGCCACCCTGCACCTTGGGCGACAGGCCCGTGCGCTCGCCCACGAAGTACAGGCGCACGCCGTCCTTCATGAGCTGGGGCACCTCGCGCGCCAGCGCCATGGCCAGCAGCTCCATGAGGCCGGAGACCTCATCGGCCGGCCGGTTCCAGTTTTCGGACGAGAAGGCGAAGACGGTGAGCACACCCACGCCGCGCTGCACGCAGGCGCGTGCGCAGCGGCGCAATGAATCAACCCCTTGCTTGTGGCCAGCCAGGCGCGGCAGGAAGCGGCGCGTGGCCCAGCGGCCGTTGCCATCCATGACGATGGCAATGTGGTGTGGCACCACCGGAGATACTGGCATGCGAATGTTCGAGCCTCTGGCTCAAACCGCCATGATTTCCTGTTCCTTGGCCGCCACCAGCGCATCGATCTCCAGGATGTGGCGGTCGGTGAACTTTTGCACGTCGGCTTCGGCGCGCTTTTGGTCGTCTTCGGAAGCCAGCTTGTCCTTGACCAGCTTCTTGACCGCCTCGTTGGCGTCACGGCGCAGGTTGCGCACGGCGATCTTGGCGCTCTCACCTTCGGTGCGGGCCAGCTTGGTCATTTCCTTGCGGCGCTCTTCGCTCATGGGCGGCATGGGCACGCGGATCAGGTCGCCCATGGAAGCGGGGTTCAGGCCCAGGTCACTTTCGCGGATGGCCTTTTCGATCTTGGCGCCCATGCCCTTTTCCCAGGGCTGCACGCTGATGGTGCGCGAGTCGATCAGCGCCACGTTGGCCACCTGGGAGAGGGGCACGAAGGAGCCGTAGTACTCGACCTGCACGGAGTCGAGCAGCGAGGGGTTGGCGCGACCCGTGCGGATCTTCTGCAGGTTGTTCTTGAAGGCCGAGATGGACTGGTCCATCTTGGTTTCAGCGTTTTTCTTGATGTCGGCAATCGTCATGTTTTTCTCCTCGGGGCAGACCAGAGACGGGCAGGCGCGCAGCCCACCCGTGCATCGTCATCAGGCGTAAACCAGCGTACCCTCGTCCTCGCCCATCACCACGCGCTTGAGCGCGCCGTGCTTGATGATCGAGAACACCCGCACCGGCAGCTTCTGGTCGCGGCACAGGGCAAAAGCAGTCGCATCCATGATGCCCAGGTTGCGGGACATGGCCTCGTCGAAGCTGAGCTTCGTGTAGCGCGTGGCCGTGGGATCCTTCTGGGGGTCGGCAGTATAAACGCCGTCCACCTTGGTGGCCTTGAGCACCAGCTCGGCACCGATCTCGGCACCGCGCAGGGCCGCAGCCGTGTCGGTGGTGAAGAAGGGGTTGCCCGTGCCGGCCGCGAAGACCACCACCTTGCCCTCTTCAAGGTACTGCAGCGCCTTGGGGCGCACGTAGGGCTCGACCACCTGCTCGATGGCAATGGCGGACATCACGCGGGCGATCAGGCCCTGCTTGTCCATGGCATCGGCCAGGGCCAGCGCGTTCATCACGGTGGCCAGCATGCCCATGTAGTCGGCGGTGGCCCGGTCCATGCCGACCGAGCCGCCCGCGACACCACGGAAGATATTGCCGCCACCGATCACCACCGCCACCTGCACACCCAGGCGGGTGACCTCGGCGATCTCCTCCACCATGCGCACGATGGTGGCGCGGTTGATGCCGAAGGCGTCATCCCCCATCAGCGCCTCACCAGACAGCTTGAGCAGGATGCGCTTGTGGGCTGGTGCAGCGTTGGACATGGGAAACTTCTCCGGTAGGTGGTGCAGGGCTTGGGTGGGGTTGTTGCAGGGAGCGATCAGGCAGCGGCCTTGGCGGCAGCCACCTGGGCGGCCACTTCGGCGGCGAAGTCGTCAACCTTCTTCTCGATGCCTTCGCCCACCACGTACAGGGTGAAGCCCTTGACGGTGGTGTTGGTGGCCTTGAGCATCTGCTCGACGGTTTGCTTGCCGTCCGCAGCCTTCACGAAGACCTGGTTGAACAGCGAGACTTCCTTGAGGAACTTCTGCACGCCGCCTTCGATGCGCTTGGTCACGATTTCGTCGGACTGCACGGGCTTGCCTTCGGCTTCGGCCTTGGCCTTGTCTTCAGCCGCCTTGGCAGCAGCCACCGAGCGCTCTTTCTCGATCAGGTCGGCAGGCACGTCGGCACTGGTCAGGGCCACAGGCTTCATGGCGGCGATGTGCATGGCCACGTCCTTGGCAGCCACTTCGTCGCCCTCGAACTCGACGACCACACCGATGCGCGAGCCGTGCAGGTACGAAGCCAGCTTGCTGGTGCCGCCGAAATGCTTGAAGCGGCGGAACGACATGTTCTCGCCGATCTTGCCGATCAGGCCCTTGCGCACGTCTTCCAGCGTGGGGCCGAAGCTGTCTTGCTCGTAGGGCAGTGCACCCAGGGCCGCCACGTCGGCAGGGTTGTGCTTGGCCACCAGTTCGGCAGCGGCCTTGGCCAGTGCCATGAAGCTGTCGTTCTTGCTCACGAAGTCGGTTTCGCTGTTCACTTCGATCAGGCCACCGGTGGTGCCGTCGATGAAGCTGGCGACCACGCCTTCGGCGGTGATGCGCGAAGCGGCCTTGCCAGCCTTGGTACCCAGCTTGACGCGCAGCAGTTCTTCGGCCTTGGCCATGTCGCCTTCGGCTTCGGTCAGCGCCTTCTTGCACTCCATCATCGGTGCATCGGTCTTGCCACGCAGTTCGGCGACCATGCTTGCGGTAATTGCAGCCATCTTTATTCCTTCGGTGTTCAGTTCAATCGATTCAGATTCGGGCTAAAAAAAAGGGGGCTAACCAGGAGCCCCGCTTTTGTTCGCGACGGATCGCGCAGCCGGGCTATCAGGCGGCGGCTTCTTGCACTTCCACGAATTCGTCGCTGCTCTCGGACGTAGCGGCCTTCACGACTTCGTTCACGGCATTGGCACGGCCTTCGATGATCGCGTCGGCGATACCGCGGGCGTACAGCATCACGGCCTTGGCCGAGTCGTCGTTGCCGGGGATCACGTAGTCGATGCCTTCGGGCGAGTGGTTGGTGTCAACCACGCCGATCAGCGGGATACCGAGCTTCTTGGCTTCGGCCACAGCGATCTTATGGAAGCCCACGTCGATGATGAAGATGGCGTCTGGCAGCGCAGCCATGTCCTGGATGCCGCCGATGTCCTTTTCGAGCTTCTCGATCTCACGGGTAAACGTGAGCTGCTCCTTCTTGCTCAGGCTGTCCAGGCCGGTTTCCAGCTGGGCCTTCATGTCCTTCAAGCGCTTGATCGAGGTCTTCACGGTCTTGAAGTTCGTCAGCATGCCGCCCAGCCAGCGCTGGTCAACGAAAGGAACACCGGCGCGCAGGGCTTCGGTGGACAGGATTTCGCGGGCCTGGCGCTTCGTGCCGACCATCAGGATCGTGCCGCGGTTGGCAGCCAGTTGCTTGGCGAACTTCTGTGCCTCCTGGAACAGTGGCAGCGACTTTTCCAGGTTGATGATGTGGATCTTGTTGCGATGGCCGAAGATGTAGGGGGCCATCTTGGGGTTCCAGAAGCGGGTTTGGTGACCGAAGTGGACACCGGCTTCCAGCATTTCGCGCATGGTAACGGACATAAGAATACTCCAAAGGTTAGGTCTAAAATCAGCCCCAATATTTGCAACGCCGTGTTTCCCACGACCGCTGCAACACCTTGACAGGGCTGGTTTGCGATTGGTTTTGCTACAAGCCCCACGCACAAAGCGCTACTGCTCCCAGCAAAACCCAAGGATTCTAGCACACCCATGCTCCCCGACCTTCTTGCCACCCGCTCGGCCCTGCGGGCCGGCACCAGCACCCCGGCCGCCGAACTCGAAAGTTGCATCGCGGCAGCAGAGGCGCCGGCCAATACCCACACTTTCCTGCAAACCCATTTCGACACCGCACGCACCGCCGTGGTGCAGCCGGGCATGGCGCAAAGGCCCCTGGCCGGGCTGGCGGTTTCGGTCAAGGACCTGTTCGACATCGCGGGCCAGCCGACGGCAGCCGGCTCCACGGCACTCGCCGACAGCCCCCCGGCGCAGCAGGACAGCCCGGCCGTGGCACGGCTGCGCGCCGCCGGCGCGAGCCTCATCGGCCGCACGAACATGGTCGAATTCGCCTTTTCCGGCGTGGGTGTGAACCCCCACTTCGGCACCCCGGCCGCCTGGGATGCGCGCTTTGGCGCGCTGCCCGGAGAGGCGCGCGTGCCCGGCGGATCCTCCTCCGGCGCGGCCGTCTCGGTGGCCACCGGCGCAGCCTTCGTGGGCCTGGGCTCGGATACGGGCGGATCCATCCGCATCCCGGCCGCGCTCAACGGCATCGTGGGTTTCAAGAACACGCAGCGCCTGGTGCCCACCTCGGGCGCCGTGCCGCTGTCCACCACACTGGACACGGCCTGCGCCATGACGCGCAGCGTGGGCGATGCCATCGTGGTGCACGAACTGCTGTCGGCCACGCGCGTCACGCGCAGCCCCGCCCCATTGGCCGGCTACCGCCTGGCCGTGCCCACCACCCTGTTCCTGGACGGCCTGGACGCCACGGTGGCCCAGGCCTTCGAGCGCACGCTCGCCACCCTGCGCCGCGCGGGCGCGCGCATCGACACCATCGCCCTGCCCGAGTCGGCCCAACAGCCCGCGTACGGTTTCTCGCCGCCCGAGGCCTATGCCTGGCACCGCGAGTTGCTGGCCGCCAAGGGCAGCCAGTACGACCCCCGGGTGCGCGCCCGTATCGAAAAAGGCGCCACGCTCACCGCCTGGGAATACCTGGCCCTCATCGACGCCCGCCACCACTGGCAGCGGCGCATGCACGCCGCCATCGATGGCTACGACGCCCTGCTCTCGCCCACGGTGCCCATCACTGCCCCCACCATCGCCAGCGTGGCGCCGGGCGCAGAGCGCGACGAGGAGTTCTTTCGCGTGAACACCCTGCTGCTGCGCAACACCAGCCTGGTGAACCTGCTGGACGGCTGCGCGTTGTCGCTGCCCTGCCACGTTCGAGGGGAACTCCCGGTCGGCCTGATGGTCTGGCATGGGGCGCTGCGCGACGACGGCGTGCTCAACGCCGGTCTGCGCATTGAAGCAGCACTGCAAGAAAAATAACAATTGCCGTTTGCTGCAAAGCAGCAAACGCAACCCATACTCCCCATTCATGAAGATTGCCATCGTGGGCGCCGGCATCATCGGCGTCACCACCGCATACGAACTGGCCCGCGACGGCCATGAGGTCACCGTGTTCGAGCAGCGCAACGCCGCTGCCGAAGATGCCAGCTTTGCCACCGCCGGCCTGCTGGCCCCCCTGCTGACGACGCCCTGGTCGCTGCCGGGCATGGCCCCGGCCGCGCGGCTCATGGGCGCGCAATCGACCGTGCGCCTGGCGCAGGGCTTCGGCCGTGCCGACGTGTCCTGGCTGTGGCACTGGAAGCGCCTGGCCAAGCGCGGCCCTGGCCCGGCCACCGCACTTGAGCGCCTGGCCCAGTACAGCCTGGCACGCACGCTGGAGATCGCCACCGAACACGAGCTCGACTTCGAGACCAGCCCCGGCCGCCTGCTGCTGCTGCGCACCGAACAGGACCGCGCCCACCTGCAGCCTGCGCTGCAATGCCTGCGCGACGCGGGCGTGGCCGTGCAGGAGATCGATGCCGCCGCCGCCCAGAAACTCGAACCCGGGCTGTCGCCCGAAACACCGCTGGCCGGTGCCATCTCGCTGCCCGGCGCTGCTGCAGGCAACTGCCGGCTGTTCGCACAGCTGCTGCGCCAGGGCACACAGGCAGGGGGCGTGCAGTTTGCCTTTGGCACGCGCGTGGACCGTCTGGCGACCAACCCCATGGGCGTGCTGGTGCAGGGCGAAGCCACGCCGCGCCGTTTCGACGCCGTGGTGCTGTGCGCCGGCATGGCCTCGGCCGCCCTGCTGCCGGCCCTCGGCCTGCCGCTGCCGATGACGGCCGTGTACGGCTACTCCGTCAGCGCGCCGCTGCGCGAAGACACCCACGCCCCGCAGGCCAGCGTGGTCGACGTGCAGCAGCAGATCAGCATCACCCGCCTGGGGCTGCGTGTGCGCGTGGCTGGCGGGGCCGAGCTGGGCAGCGCCGACGCAGAGCACCACGCCCCCACCGTCGCGCGCCTGTACCGCACGCTCAACGACTGGTTCCCTGGCGGCGCACAGCTCTCGGGCGGCGTGCAGACCTGGCGCGGCGCACGCACCCTGCTGCCCGATGGCGCACCCGTGATCGGCGCCAGCGGCATACCCGGCCTGTGGCTCAACACCGGCCACGGCACGGGCGGTTTTGCCCTGGCCAGCGGCAGCGCGCGCGCCATCGCCGACCTGGTGGCCCAGCGCAGCCCCGAGATCAACCTCGACGGACTGGGCTTGCGGCGGTTTTGAGCCTGCGGGGAACAGGTCGGCGCACAATGCAGCGGCCACATTGCCCGCCTGCCATGCACCGCATCACCCCCCACCAGCCTCACGCCCTGCACCACACTGCCGCCACGCGCCGCATCGAGCGCGCGGCCGCCGACAGCCTGCCGCCCCACACGCTGATGCGGCGCGCCGGCCAGGCCGTGGCGCAGCTGGCCCAGGCCCTGGCACCCCACGCGCGCACGGTGTGGATTGCCTGCGGCGCGGGCAACAACGGTGGCGATGGACTGGAGGCCGCCATGCACCTGCGGCGCAGCGGCCGCCGCGTGGTGGTGACCTGGCTGGGCACGCCCGAGACCGCCCCGCCCGATGCGCGCCAGTCGTGGGAGCGCGCCCTGGCCGCAGACGTGGAATGGGCCGACACTGCCCCCGACACCCTGACCGAGGCAGACCTGTGCATCGACGCCCTGCTCGGTATCGGCATCACGGCACCCGCCCACGGCAGCGCAGCGCGCCCGCCCAACGAACGCCTGCTGGCCTGCCTGCGGCAGCTGCAGGCCAGCCCCGCCCCGGTACTGTCGGTGGACCTGCCCTCGGGCCTGGACGCGGACACGGGTCAATTCGGCGCAGGCCTGGCACCCGAAACGCTCCTGCACCATGCCGCCTCACCACGGCATACGTTGAGCCTGCTCACACTCAAGCCCGGGCTGTTCACCGCTGCAGGACGCGATGCGGCCGGCAGCGTCTGGCTCGACGACCTGGGTGTGGCACCCGGGCACGAGCCACCCAATGCCTGGCTCTGCGGCCCGCCACTGCCCGAGCCACGCCAGCACGCCAGCCATAAGGGCAGCCATGGCGACGTGGCCGTGATCGGTGGTGAAGGCCTGGCCCAGCGCGGCATGGGCATGGCCGGTGCCGCCCTGCTGGCAGCCTCGGCCGCACTGCACCAGGGCGCGGGCCGCGTGCTGGTGGCCCCGCTGGACGCCGGCCATCTGGAGGTGGACACGGGCCAGCCGGAGTTGATGCTGCGCCGCTTCGGCGCGCTGGACCTCGCGGCACTCACCGTGGTGTGCGGCTGCGGCGGCGGCGAGGCCGTCGCCAGCGTGCTGCGCGAGGTGATCACGCGCGCCGCACGCCTGGTGCTGGACGCCGACGCCCTGAACGCCATCGCCCTCGATGCCGCACTGCACGCCCTGGTGGTGGCGCGCGGCCAGCACGGCCAGCCCACCGTGCTCACGCCGCACCCCCTGGAGGCCGCGCGCCTGCTCGGCCTCACCACCGCCGAAGTACAGGCCGACCGGCTGAATGCCGCCCAGCAACTGGCCGCACAGTTCAACTGCGTGGCCGTGCTCAAAGGTTCGGGCACGGTGATCAGCGCGGCCGACCGCGTGCCCGCCATCAACCCCACGGGCAATGGCCTGCTGGCCACCGCCGGCACCGGCGACGTGCTGGCCGGCATGGTGGGCGCCCGCCTGGCCGCCGGCGCCAGCGCGCTGCGCGCCGCGAGCGAGGCCGTCTACGCCCATGGCCTGGCTGCGGACCACTGGCCCGAGGGCCTGGCCCTGACGGCCAGCGCACTGGCACGGCGGATCGGCCGCTGACCACCACTACGGCACCAGCACCACCTCCTTCAAGGGCTTGAGCACGCTCGACGGCGTCATGCCGAAGGTCTGGCGGAACATGCGGCTGAAATGTGCCGAGTCGGAAAACGCGCCATGCAGGGCCGCGTCCGTCAGGCGCGGGCTGGTCGCGAGCCCCGCCATGGCCAGGCGCACCTGCGACCAGACCCGGTAGCTGCGCAGGCTGACACCCATCTCGGCGCGGAACAGGTGGTTGAAGCGCGAGGCCGACAGCTGCACGCCCGCCGCCAGTCCGTCGCGCAAAAGCCGCTGATCCCCCGGGGTGCGCAGGGCCTGCAGGCTGCGCAGCACGCGCGCATCGAGCGGTGCCGCCGGTGCCCACGGCAGCCGCAGCAGGGCGTGCAGGTCGAAATGGCGCAGGTACCCATCCATGGCGCTGCGCGCACCCACAGGGATGGCCACATCCAGGATCACGGGCCCTCGCCGATCGAACTGGCGGCGCAGGCCACGCGCCTCGCGCGAATCGGGCTCCAGGTACATCAGCGCCACCTGCTCGCCGCAGGGGTCCAGCAGATGCTCCACCCCCGCATCGACCAGCGCGCTGTGGCAGGACTCGACGACGCCAGGCCCCAGGTGCAGCGCAAAGCGGCCCGAGAGGCCGACCAGCAGCACCGGCGCCGCATGGCAATGCCAACCCGTGGGCGGCAGGTCGCCGACATACAGGGCCCGGTCCGGGCCCAAGGTCAAGGTGTTGTGCGCAGGCATAGCCCAAACATGCAAGTTTTCAAATGGCACTCCCGGTAGCCTTCAACGGCAATCCATCCCACAACGGAGACCTGTTCTTGAAGCGCATCCTCATTTCTACCGCAGCGGCACTGGCACTGGTCACCACCGCGCTTTACTACGGCACCCCCACCCTGTTCAAGCAGCCGCTGCTGGACCTCAATCGCCAGCTCTCGGGCCTCTCGGCCAAGACCGTCCGCATCGCGGGTCACGATGTGCACTACCTGGACAGCGGCCCCACCCAGCCCGACACCGCACAAGGCCACGACGGCCTGCCCATCATCCTGCTGCATGGCATTTTTGCAGAGAAGGACCACTGGGCAGACTTTGCGCGCCCGATCACCGCCACGCGCCGCGTGATCGCCCCCGACCTGCCAGGCTTTGGCGAAAGCACGCGCGACGAGGCCCAGCCCTATGACTACGCAGCCCACACCAGGCGCCTGCGGGAGCTGATGGATGCCTGGGGCATAGCCAAGGCCCACCTGGCGGGTAACTCGATGGGCGGCACCATTGCCGCGCTGCTGGCGCTGGAACACCCGGACCGCGTGGCCAGCGTGGCCTTCGTCGGCGCACCGCATGGCCTGCGCTCGCCGCAACCGAGCCGCATGGACCGGCTCATCGACGCCGGGCAGCGCCCGCTGGTAGCGCACGATGCCGCAGCGTTCAAGGCCATGATGGCGCTGGTGTTCGAAAAGCGCCCCTTCCTGCCCTACCCCATCCTGCACGCTAGCGAGCAGGACGCGCTGCGCAACGCGGCATCCAACACACGGCTGTGGGACGCGCAGCTCAAGGACCGCTACTTGCTGGAGCAACGGCTGGCGACCGGCCTGCCGCAGCCCACACTGGCCCTCTGGGGCGAGCAGGACCGGGTGTTCGACATCTCGGGCAGCCAGGCGCTGCACACCCTGCTGCCAGGCGCGCACATCGAGCGCCTGCCGGGCATCGGGCACCTGCCCATGATGGAGGCCCCGGGCGATACGGCACGGCGGTACACGGAGTTCCTGACGCGGCAGGCACCGGCTGGCGCCTCCCACGCGCTCACGGATGCACACTCCTGGCCTGCCCGATGACGGCATCGCTGGCGCCACCAGTCAGCACCCGCGAGAACGACTGGCACATGCCCGCAAAGGTGTCGGCCGCGCCCGTGAGCAAGGCATCGGAGCGGTAGATCAGGCAGTTGTCGAAGCTGGGAGGATGCTCGTCAATGGCGAGGGCCACCAAGCCATCGCCCAGCAACTGGTTGACCGCCATGGCGGCAGGCACCATGGCAAGCCAGTTGGTCCCACCCAGCAAGGGCGCGAGGTGCGAGAAGGACTCGCAGGTCGCGGCCACACGTGGGAGAGGCAGCCCTTGCTCCGCATGAAAGCGCAGCACGGTTCCCCCAGGTCCGCCCGGTGGCCCGAGCAGCACCCACTCCTGCCCCTGCAGGGCTTTGAGCGTTCGTGCATCCGCGAGGGGATGGCCGCGCCGCGCAATCACCACCAGCGCGCTGCGAAACAGCCGGCGCACCTCGAAGCCCGTGGCCACCCCGACATCGGGCACTGCGGTCACCGCCAGCTGGATGCGCGCCTGCTGCAGCTCAGGCAGCAACTGCTCATAAAAGCCGCTGAACAAACGCAGCTGCACCGCCGGAAAGCGGCGATGGAACTCCGGCACCACCAGGGGGAGCAGCACGGCAGCCGGCGTGGGACCCAGGCCGATATCCAGGTTGCCTGTCTCGGCACCGAGCGCATGCAGCGCATCCTCTTCGGCCTGGTACGCCTCGCGCGCGATCAGCCGGGCGCGGGGCAACAGGCGCTCGCCCTGCTCCGTCAGGACGACACCCTGCACGGACCTGCGCAGCAACGGAACGCCCAGCGCGGTCTCCAGCGCCTTCAGGCTCATCGTCAACCCGGCCTGGGACATGCCAAGCCGGCGCGATGCAGCCCGAAAGCCGCCGCACTCGACCACGGCCAAAAAGGCCTTCAACTGCTGCAGCGTCATGGGCTCATTGATAAGTAATCGTGATCACTATAAGCATTAACGGGCTTACGCCCAGCGCCCATTGCCTCTAGATTCGTGAGTGAAGTGCATGCACATTGCCCCCAACCCCTTGGAAAGCCAATCATGAAAACACAAGTTGCCATCATTGGCGGCGGCCCCGCAGGGCTGCTGCTGTCCCACCTGCTGCACCAGGCGGGGGTGGACAGCGTGGTGCTGGAGCACCGCAGCCGCGCCCAGGTTCAGTCGCGCATCCGCGCTGGCGTGCTGGAGCAGGGCACGGTCGACCTGCTGCGCAGTTGCGGCTTGGGCGATCGCATGGACCGCGAGGGCCATCCCCACGACGGAATGCAGGTGGCCTGGGCGGGCCAGGAAAGTTTTTTCATCGACGTACGCAAGCACCTGGGCAAGCGCTTCATGGCCTACGGGCAAACACAGATCCATGAGGATCTGCATGCTGCCTGCGACGCCCGCTCTGCCCGCGTCGTCCATGAGGCGCTAGACGTCACGCTGCATGGTGTGGAGAGCGCAAGCCCGCACGTCACCTTCGTGCATGCGGGGCAGGTGCAGCGGCTGGACTGCCAGTTCATCGCGGGCTGCGACGGGTTCCACGGCGTCTCGCGCCAGGCCATCCCGGCGAACGTTCTGCGCGAATTCGAAAAGGTCTATCCCTTTGGCTGGCTGGGCATCCTCTCGGAGACACCGCCGCTCCCCGACATCGTCTACGCCAACCATCCACGCGGGTTTGCGCTGGCATCCATGCGCAGCCCCACATTGAGCCGCTACTACCTCCAAGTGCCATTGGACACGCGCATCGAAGACTGGCCGGACGAACGCTTCTGGCAGGAACTCAAGGCGCGCTATCCACGCGAAATCGCGGACCGCATCGTCACCGGCCCATCGATTGAAAAATCGATCGCGCCCCTGCGCAGCTATGTCGCCGAGCCCATGCGGCACGGCCAGCTGTTTCTGGCGGGCGATGCGGCGCACATCGTTCCGCCCACCGGCGCCAAGGGACTCAACCTGGCCGTATCGGATGTGTTCTACCTCTCGCGGGCGCTGGCCGATTTCTACGGCACGGGCTCACCGTTCTTGCTGGACGGCTACAGCGACATGGCCTTGCGCCGCGTCTGGGCATCGGTGCGCACCTCCTGGTACCTCACCAACCTGCTGCATCGGTTTCCCGACAGCACGGCCTTCGACCAACGGGCCCAGGAGCACGAACTGGAATACCTGCGCAGCAGCCCTTCGGCCCAGCTTGCACTGGCAGAGCAGTATGCCGGCCTGCCGTTCGAGGCACCTGGCGGTGCCTGAACAGGCAACGCCGAAGCGCCAGGCGCCCGAAGGCATACGCCTTCCCGGCGCCCACATGTCAGACAGGCAGGCAGGAAGGCGCAGCGCCCCCAGGGCCGCGAAATGGGTGCTCAGCCGCGGCGCGGCTTGCGCCCCTTGCCACCGGCCTTGCCGCCTGCGGCCTTCTTCACCGACGCCTTGAGCTCCTGGATGGGCGAGCGTGCAGCACGCTCGCGCGTGAGCGAGGCCATCTCGGTGGCGGACGCCTCAGGTGCCTTGGCCTTGGAGCGCCCACCACCGGCACGGCCAGCGTTGGCACCGCCCTTGCGTGGGCCCTTGCCGGAGCCGCCAGGGCCGTCCTGCGACACGCCCTTGTCCTTGAGCGCGCGGCCCACCAGCTCCTCGCCCTCGCGCACCAGGCGGAAGTCGATCTTGCGGCCATCGAGGTCCACGCGGCTGACCTGCACGCGCACCCGCGCGCCGATGGCGTAGCGGATGCCGGTGCGCTCGCCGCGCAGCTCCTGGCGCGCCTCGTCGAACTTGTAGTACTCGCCACCGAGCTCGGTGATGTGCACCAGGCCTTCGACGTACATGGCGTCCAGCGTGACGAAAATGCCGAAGCTCGTCGCCGCACTGACCACGCCGCTGTACTCCTCGCCCAGATGCTCGCGCATGTACTTGCACTTGAGCCAGGCTTCCACGTCGCGGCTGGCCTCATCGGCACGGCGCTCGTTGGCGCTGCAGTGCAGGCCAGCGGCCTCCCAGGCCTGGACTTCGCGGCTCGGCGGCTTGACGTCCTTGCGCGGCTTGGTGCCCGGCGCCGCCACGCGGGACGCCAGGCGCTTGGCCAGCTTGGCATGGGCTTCGCCCGGCGTAGGCAGCGAGGGCAGCTTGTACTGCGTCTTGGCCAGGATGGCCTTGATCACGCGGTGCACCAGCAGATCGGGGTAGCGCCGGATGGGGCTGGTGAAGTGGGTGTAGGCCTCGAACGCCAGGCCGAAGTGGCCACTGTTGACTGGCGTGTAGATGGCCTGCTGCATGGACCGCAGCAGCATGGTGTGGATCTGCTGGGCGTCGGGCCGGTCCTTGGTGGCCTCGGCGATGGCCTGGAATTCCGAGGGCTTGGGATCGTCGCCGATGGTCATGCCCACGGCCATGGCCTTGAGGTAGTTGCGCAGGATCTCCTGCTTCTCGGGCGTGGGGCCTTCGTGCACGCGGAACAGCCCGGGCTGGCCGCCCTGGGCGATGAAGTCGGCGCTGCAGACGTTGGCGGCCAGCATGGCCTCCTCGATGAGCTTGTGCGCATCGTTGCGGGTGCGCGGCACGATCTTCTCGATGCGGCCGTTCTCGTCGCAGATGATCTGCGTCTCGGTGGTCTCGAAGTCCACCGCGCCGCGCTGGCGGCGCGCGATCAGCAGCGCACGGTACACGTCATGCAGGTTCAGCAGGTCGGGCACGCGCTCCTTGCGCTTGCTGGCCTCGGGCCCGCGCGTGTTGGCCAGGATGGCTGCCACCTCGGTGTACGTGAAGCGCGCATGGCTGTGCATCACCGCCGGGTAGAACTGGTAGGCATGCACCTCGCCCTTGGCGTTGACCAGCATGTCGCAGACCATGCACAGGCGCTCGACATCGGGGTTGAGCGAGCACAGGCCGTTGGAGAGCTTCTCGGGCAGCATGGGGATCACGCGGCGCGGGAAGTACACGCTGGTGGCGCGGTCGTAGGCATCGATATCGATGGCGCTGCCGGTCTCCACATAGTTGCTCACATCGGCAATGGCCACCAAAAGGCGCCAGCCCTTGCCACGGCCCACGCGGGCCGGTTCGCAGTACACGGCATCGTCGAAGTCGCGCGCGTCCTCGCCATCGATGGTGACCAGGGGTACGTCGGTCAGGTCCACGCGGCGCTTCTTGTCCTGCGGGCGCACCTTGTCGGGCAGCTCCTTGGCCTGGGCCAGGCACTCGGCCGAGAACTCGTGCGGCACGCCGTACTTGCGCACGGCGATCTCGATCTCCATGCCCGGGTCGTCCACCTCGCCGAGCACCTCGGTGATGCGGCCCACGGGCTGGCCGAACAGGGCCGGCGGTTCGGTCAGCTCGACCACGACTACCTGGCCAGGCTTGGCGGCGCCGGTGGCGCCCTTGGGGATCAGAACGTCCTGGCCGTAGCGCTTGTCTTCAGGGGCCACCAGCCACACGCCACTTTCCTGCAGCAGGCGGCCGATGATGGGCTGCGGCGGGCGCTCGATGATCTCGACCACGCGGCCTTCGGGACGGCCGCGGCGGTCCTGGCGCACGATGCGCACGCGCACGCGGTCCTTGTGCAGCACGGCGCGCATTTCATTGGGGGGGATGTAGATGTCGCCTTCGCCATCGTCACGGATGACAAAACCATGGCCATCACGGTGCCCCTGCACGCTTCCTTCAATTTCGTCCGACAAATGCGCGGACTGCGCGCCGGGGGTGGTTTTCTTGATATACAATCTGAGTCTTTCCTGAAATGCCCAGGTGGCGGAATTGGTAGACGCACTAGTTTCAGGTACTAGCGAGTAACATCGTGGAGGTTCGAGTCCTCTCCTGGGCACCAAGTTTAACGATAACCAGTGATGGTTTTCAAAATATCGAAGCCGCTGTACCCACAGCGGCTTTTTTATTTGTCGCGCCCGCCCTGCCCCATGGCCGCGACACCTGGCAGACCCGGGGTGCGGCACACGCGTACAGGCAGCACACACGCCCATTGCAGCCTGCCCGATATCCAACGGCAGCCTGCGGACATGCCGGCGGCTGCCATCGGACCCTCGGCACAAAGAATGTGCTCGCCGCACACAATTTTCAAAAAAGTTGGCAAACTCGCTGGCAAACCCAAAAAACGTTCTATAATTCAAAGCTGATCTGAAAGCCCAGGTGGCGGAATTGGTAGACGCACTAGTTTCAGGTACTAGCGAGTAACATCGTGGAGGTTCGAGTCCTCTCCTGGGCACCAAACAAAGAAAAAGCCGTTGCATTCGCAACGGCTTTTTTGTTTTTGCGGCTGCATCCACAGCAGCCCCCTCGGCCCGTGCGCCCAGGCACCGGCACGCTCCCTACACACACCCACCTCACCAAAGACAAAGCGCCTTCGCATCCATGCCCAGGGGCATGCACGCAAAGGCGCTTCGAAGGCTGCGCCGGGCATAGGCCCGGGCTTGCCCCTTACTTGCGCAGCAGGTTCTTCAGCACGTTCTGCAGGCGGCGGGCCGTGGCGCCATCGCTCGGGCTGGCCAGCACGCGGGCCGCATCCTGGCCCCAGGTCTGCTCGGGCGCAGGGTCGTTGCGGCGCGTGAGCAACTGCAACTGCAGCAGGCGGCGTGCGGAGATGTGCTCGGCCGGGGTAGGCACCTCGGCCGCCATTTCCAGGCGCAGCAGGGCCTCGGCTGCATCGCCCTTGGGCGCGGCAGACAGCGCCTGCGTCCAGGACGTGCGCACGGCCGGCGTCACGCGGCCACCCAGGTCCTGCGTGCTCGGCACCTGTGCCGCATCGCGCTTTTCCCAGGCCGCGAGCAGCTGCGTGAGCGCCTCGCCATGGGCCTGCGCAGCCAGCTTCTTCAGGGCCATCTGGGCGTGCTCCATGGCGTCGCGCTGGGCACGGAAGGCCGTATCGCCCAGGCGCGGGCCACGGTCTTCGTAGGCCGGGCGGTCGCCGAAGCGGCCACCACGGTCACCGCCGCGGTCTGCACCCCGGTCACCAGGACGGCCATCGCGCGGGCCGCCACGGCCTGCTTCGCCACGGCCGCCATCGCGGCGCTCACCAGGGCGCGTACCGCGGCCGGGGGCTGCGGGCGCATCCTTCTTCATGCCGGGGCGGTCGTCGCCACGCACGGCCACCACGGGGCGGGCAGGCTTGGGCGGCGCCACGGGGGCTGCGGCAGGGGCTGCCGCTTCGCCGTCCGCGCCGGCATCCGCCGCAGGCGCTTCGCCGTCACCGAGCACTGCGGCGGCTTCGTCGGCCTGCGCAACCGATGCGGCAGCGCTTTGCTCGCTCTTGTGCGCCGAGGCAGCCGCCTCGGCGGCCTGGGCCTGGCCGCGCAGCGCGGCCTCCAGGGCCTGCACGGCGGCGCGGATCTGCTGCGCATCGCCCGTGGCGTTGGCGGCTTCCAGGGCCTTGGAGGCATCCAGCACCACGCGGTCGTGCGCGCTCAGCTCGGTCACGGCCTTTTCACGGTCGGCCGACTTGCGGTTGAAGGCTTCGTCGATGGGCTTGCGGAATGCGTCCCACAGCTTCTGCTCGTGCTTGCGATCCAGCGGCACGGTCTGTGCCTCGGCCTGCCAGCGCTGCTGCAGCGACTTGATGGCGTCGATGCGCAACGCGGGCGCGGCGCCCAGGGCCACGGCCTCGTCGATCATTGCGTGGCGGCGGGCCAGGCTTTCCTTTTGCGCGGCCTCCAGCGGCGCGGCGGCGCCAGCGATGGCCTGCTTCCACAGCGGCTGCAGTTCGGCAAAGATCTTCTCGCCCACGTGGCCACCTTCGCGCCAGCGGTCGCCGAACTGGTACAGGGCGCGGTTGATGGCCTTCCAGTCGCCTGAAGTGGCGTGTTCCTGCGTCCAGGCCTTGACCTCCTCGATCAGGGCCAGGCGCTGGGCCTTGTGCTCGGCGGCGTCAGCGCGGATCTTGTCGAGCCAGGCTTCCACGACCTTGTGCGCGGCATTGCAGGCCTCGTCAAATTTCTTCCACAGGCCGTGGTTGGGCGCACCGCCCTGATCGGCCTGCTTCCACTGCTCGCGCAGGGCGCGCAGGGTTTCCTGCATCTTGCGGCCACCCAGGGCCTGGCCCTCGGGGCGGTTGAGCAGGGCTTCGGCCTTGGCCACGAGGTCCTCGCGCACCTGGTCGGCGCCCCAGCGCTGCCAGCCCTCGAGTTCGCCGGCGGCGACCAGGGCGGTGTGCACCTGCTGCTCCAGCGCGGCATCGATGTGCTTGCCATGGTTCTTGAGCACGGCGCGCAGCGCGGCGGCGGCGCCGGCACTGGCCTTGCCATGGCCTTCGGCGGTTTCCTTCTCAAGCACCACCAGCGCATCGCGCACGGCCTGCACGGCCTTGTCGCGCACTTCGGGGTCGACCTTGGGCTTGCTCGGTGCGCGGGCGGGCTTGGCAGCGGCGCCTGCCGCAGCAGCCGCTGCGGCGGCCTCGGTGGGCAGGCCACGGGCGGCACGCAGCTCATCGGCCCACACCGGCACAGGTGGCAGCGGGGCATTGGCGTCTTCAGCAGCGGCAGCGGCCTGGGCCACGGCGGGCTGGAAGGCATCCCACACCACCAGCAACTGGGTGCGCGAGGCATCCAGCAGCGGCGGGAAGCGCGCTTCCACGCTGGCCCAGCTGGCGTCGCTGGTCAGCTCCTGGGCCTGCTCCTGCCAGCGGGCGACGTCGGCGCGCAGCAGTTCCAGCGCGCCATGAGCGTCGCGCCAGGGCTTGGTGGAGAGCACTTCGATGCGCTGCGCGAGCAGCACGGCGGCTTCGCGCTGCACCTGCACGCGGTGCTGCAGGTCTTCGATGACCTTCACACGATCAGCCACCTGCACCTTGAGCAGGGACAGCGGCTCGCGCGACAGCGGCGCGCCGGCCTTGGCCGCGTCGCGCTGCCATGCCAGGGCATCGGCGATGTTGAGCTTGGGTGCGGACAGCAGCGCCTGGGCCTTCTCCGCCCACTCGGCGGCGATCACTTCCTGGCCCTTGGCGCGGCGGATCTCGTCGAGGCGCTCGCGCACGGCACGGGCAGCGCCCTTGTCGCGGCCGCTCAGCTCCTTGAACACTTCCTGCAGCTGCTCTGGCGCTGGCTGCGTGGCCAGCCAGTCGCGGATGCGGGAGGCGCGCTCGCCCGAGGTGGCGGCAGAGAAGGCGCCGCCGGTCAGTGCATCCAGGGGATGCGCCTCTTGGGTTTTGGCCGGGGCCGGATTCACTTCAGGTGCGTCGGACATTTTGCTGCGGGAAAAAAATGGAAACATGGATCCAATGGATTGCGAACGGCCATCCCCGCTCAGGCTGGATGCGCGAGGCCACCAAGGCTCGCGCCAGCCAGAGCAGGTACATGGCAGAAAACGGGCTATTTTCACCGGGTTCGTGCAGGCGGGCCACAGGAAGCCCTGGCAAGGAAACCCTCGGGGATATCCTGTCCAGAGCCACCCGGTGTGCGGGCTTCTGCACCCTGCATTGCAGGGTTGCGGTGTCTCCCAGGGGCCTGTGCCCGCTTTGGGAATTGCCCCCATTATCTATATATATGCGCCAAGGGCCCATTCAATGCCTTGAGGCAGTTCAATACAGGCCCATCCGGGCCCGCGGTGCCATGCGCCAAGCACCCCGCTTCCGCATGAAGCCGCACGCTCAAGCACCTGGGAACCCGACGCAAGCGACAGCCCAGAAACAAGAAAGCCCGGGGGACTTTCCGAAGTGGACAGTCTCCCGGGCTTGACGGCTGACACAACGGTCTTTGCCATCGTTTCGCAAGGCGGAGATGAAGGTCCACCGTGCGAGGAGGCAAGGTATTGCCTCCAGGGGGTGCCGTGGAAGTTTCATCTGCTGCACCGCGGCACTGAATGCCCATCGGCGGGAGAGTTCGCTTCGTCTGGCGATGCCTGAAATCAACAGGCAGATGAACCTTACCAAAGTCGGCTGCCGGGCTCAACCCGGTTTTGCAATGGTGCGGTAAAAGCCGATTGAATTTGACACATGGCCGTCACCGGGCTGTGCTCGGCCGGGCAACCGCTTCGGGTGGAAAAAGGCAAAACCCTGTGTTTTCTACCAGATTTTTCATGCTTTTTTAATCTAACGATTGAATTTGTTAGTATTGACTAGGTATTTGGTGACCTCCTAGAATCCGCCAGCCTCAAAAATGGCTAGTAAAAACCCCAACCCGCTGCCGAACCCGGCTAAGTCAACTCACGGCCCCTCTTGCTTTTTGCAGGCCTGAAATTGATGGCGTACCAATCCAGGTGATACGCCTGATCCTGCCAACCACCCGTGCTGGCAGGGCCTCAGGGAAGCGCCCCAGAAAGGAAGAGCTATGACAGCGTCAGGAAAAATAGTCTCCGGCATGCGAACCTTCGCAGCCGACGTGACCGAAGGTTTTCTTGAAATCACCCACAGCAGCTTCGCCCTCATCGGGCTGACCGTTGCATTCGTCGTTATCGCATTGACCGCCCGGCCCGACCTGCGCCAGGCCGGAGAAGAAAAGCTCATGAACTGGCTGCAGGCGCGCCAGGTCGCCGTGCTGGGCATGCCCATCGAGCCCGAGGCGAGCGAGCGCGCCACCGCTGGCAACCCCAAGGACCTGCCCAAGGAGCAGGCTGCCGTGGCGTTCTGGCTGAGCAAGAAGTACCGCGTGGCCCCCGAGCCGCTGAGCGTGCTGGTGGCAGAGGCTTATGAACTCGGCGCCCGCAACAAGCTCGACCCGACCCTGATCCTGGCCATCATGGCCATCGAGTCGAATTTCAACCCGTTTGCGCAAAGCTCGGTGGGTGCCCAGGGCCTGATGCAGGTGATGACCACCGTGCACACCGAGAAGTACCAGAACTTCGGCGGCCACTTCGCGGCCTTCGACCCGGTGACCAACCTGCGCGTGGGCGTGAAGGTGCTGCAGGAATGCATCGCCCGCGCCGGTTCGCTCGAAGGCGGCCTGCGCTACTACGTGGGTGCGGCCAACCTGCCCGACGACGGCGGCTACACCGCCAAGGTCCTGGCCGAGCATTTCCGCCTGCGCCAGGTGGCCGGTGGCCGCGCCATGCCGACCAACCCGCCCGCCA
This sequence comes from Acidovorax sp. LjRoot118, assembly GCF_964253575.1. NCBI lineage: Bacteria > Pseudomonadati > Pseudomonadota > Betaproteobacteria > Burkholderiales > Comamonadaceae > Acidovorax > Acidovorax sp. LjRoot118. The sequence continues at coordinate 1,160,799 of NZ_CAXURB020000001.1, read as the reverse complement.
CCCTGTCCACGCAGGCGCCGGTGCAATCGATCCCCGCGTCGGTCAAGCTGCCAGCCCCTGCTTCGCCGGCCAACAACGGCAGCGACAAGGTCGCACTGCTCTCCCAGCCCTCCTGAGAGCTGTGCTGCTGGAGCAGTGCCGCCGCCTGGGATACACTACGCGGGTACGCAACTGGCGATAGGCGCAGCCCCGCAACCGGGCTGCCGCTGACGTGGAAACCGACAAGGGCTTGCCCCTTGTGAACCACTGGGGAGCGTGCCGCACGGGTCTCATGCCCGCCGCGTTCAGCCGTTCGCCTGGGCAGCCCTTGTTTCAAGGGACACAAGTTCATAGGACTGCCATGTACCAACGCAATATTCTTGTCGAACAAGCCGACCCCGAAATCTTTGCCGCCATCACGGCCGAGAACGCCCGCCAAGAGCACCACATCGAGCTGATCGCCAGCGAGAACTATGCATCCCCCGCCGTGATGTGGGCCCAGGGCACCCAGCTGACCAACAAGTACGCCGAAGGCTACCCCGGCAAGCGCTACTACGGTGGCTGCGAGCATGTGGACGTGGCCGAGCAGTTGGCCATCGACCGCGTCAAGAAGATCTTCGGCGCCGATGCCGCCAACGTGCAGCCGCATTGCGGCGCCTCGGCCAACGAGGCCGTGTTCCTGGCCTTCCTCAAGCCCGGCGACACCATCATGGGCATGAGCCTGGCCGAAGGCGGCCACCTGACGCACGGCATGCCGCTTAACATGTCGGGCAAGTGGTTCAACGTGGTCTCCTATGGCCTGGACGCCAATGAAGTGCTGGACTACGACGCCATGGAGAAGAAGGCGCACGAAACCAAGCCCAAGCTCATCATCGCGGGTGCCTCGGCCTACAGCCTGCACATCGACTTTGCACGCTTTGCCAAGGTGGCCAAGGACGTGGGCGCGATCTTCATGGTCGACATGGCCCACTACGCCGGCCTGATCGCCGCGGGCGTGTATCCCAACCCCGTGCCCCATGCCGACGTGGTCACCAGCACCACGCACAAGAGCCTGCGCGGCCCGCGTGGCGGCATCATCCTGATGAAGGCCGAGCACGAGAAGGCCATCAACAGCGCCATCTTCCCCGGCCTGCAGGGCGGCCCGCTGATGCACGTGATCGCGGCCAAGGCCGTGGCCTTCAAGGAAGCGCTGCAGCCCGACTTCAAGACCTACCAGGAACAGGTGATCAAGAATGCCCAGGTCGTGGCCGAAACGCTGACCGCCCGCGGCCTGCGCATCGTCTCCGGCGGCACGCAAAGCCACGTGATGCTGGTCGACCTGCGCGCCAAGGGCATCACCGGCAAGGAAGCAGAGGCCGTGCTGGGCGCAGCCCACATGACGATCAACAAGAACGCCATCCCTAACGACCCTGAAAAGCCGATGGTGACCAGCGGCGTGCGCATCGGCACCCCCGCCATGACCACGCGCGGCTTCAAGGAAGAAGAAGCGCGCATCACCGCCAACCTGATCGCCGATGTGCTGGACAACCCGCGCGACGAGGTCAACATCGCCGCCGTGCGCGCCAAGGTCAACGCGCTGACGGCACGTTTCCCGGTCTACGGCTGATCCGCCCCCGCCATGAAGTGTCCCTTCTGCAGCCACCAGGAAACGCAGGTCGTCGAAACCCGGGTGTCTGAAGAAGGTGACTTCATCCGCCGCAGGCGCCAGTGCGGCGCCTGCGACAAGCGCTTTACCACCTACGAGCGGCCGGAAGTGAACTTTCCGGCCATCGTCAAGAAGGACGGTCGGCGCATCGAGTACGAACGTGGCAAGCTGCTCGGCTCGTTCAACCTGGCGCTGCGCAAGCGCCCGGTGAGTACCACGCAGATCGACAGCGCCATCGAGCGCATCGAGGAAAAGCTGCTCAACCTGGGCCAGCGCGAAGTGCTCTCCAGCCGCATCGGCGAACTGGTGATGCGCGAGCTCAAGAAGCTCGACAAGATCGCCTACATCCGCTTTGCCAGCGTGTACCGCAGCTTCGAGGACATCGACGACTTCCGCGCCATGGTCGACGAGGTGCGCAAGTAGCACCTGCGGTGCTCGGTCGCCAGCAGACTTTGCGCGGCTGGCCGACAATGCACGGGTGAAGACCCGCCATTTCCTGCAGCTCGTGCTGCTGTCTGCCCTGTGGGGCGCCTCCTTCCTTTTCATCCGCGTCGCGAGCCCCGTGCTCGGGCCCAATGTCATGGCCGCCTTGCGCATCGGCCTGGCCACGCTCACGCTGATCTTCATCATGCGCGTGGCCGGCGAGCGCTGGCCCTGGCGCCACTGGCGTGAGCTGGTCGGGCTGGGCGCCCTCACGGTGGCCATCCCCTTCCTGCTGTACTCCTGGGCCGCGCTGTACCTGCCCGCGGGCTACAGCTCGCTGCTCAACACCATGGCCGTGCCGTTCAGCGTGATCGCTGCCGCCTGGCTCAAGGAAGACACGCTGAGCGCACGCAAGTGGATCGGTTGCCTCTGCGGTTTCGCGGGCGTGGCACTCATCGTGCAGCTGGGCCCGGTCACTCCCACACCAGCGCTCATCATTGCCGCCCTGGCCTGCATGACGGCATCGGCCTGCTACGGCGTGTCCACCCCGTGGATGAAGCGCGCCACCACGCGCATGCCCCCACTGGCGATTGCGGCCGGCATCCACGGCACAGCCCTGGTCATGCTGCTGCCCGGCGCGGCCTGGAGCCTGCCCGAGGCGCAGTTCACGCCCACCGCGCTGGCCGCCGTGGCCGTCATGGGCATCGTCACCTCGGGCCTGGCCTACTGGCTCAACCTGCGCGTGCTCAGCCAGGTCTCGCCCGTGGCGGCCATGAGCAGCGCCTTCATGATCCCGCTGTTCGGCGTGGCCTGGGGCCACCTGTTCCTGGGCGAAGCCCTGGGCCCGGGCATGCTCTGGGGCGGCATGCTGGTGCTGGTGGCCACGGGCCTGGTGACCGGGTTCAACCCGCTGCGCTGGCTGGGCGCAGGATCGCGCTCGTAGGAGATCGCCTACAGGCCTGTTCGCCCAGGTCCGGGGCGGCGATGGGCGCAGGCTGCCGACAATGAGGACATGGACCCTCAGCCTCAGCCGCAGCCGACAGTCGCCACATCTCTTCCCACCCACCGCGCCCCGCTGCAGCCCGAGCAGCCCCCACCCCAGCACACCTGGCAGTTTTTTCGCGCCGGCGGCGTGGACCAGGTCATCATCCAGAGCGGCGCGGACATCGCCCACCTCGCAGAACTCGACCAGAAGCTCTGGGTGGCCCTGGCCTGCCCCACGCGCGGCATCGAGTTCGATGAACGCACGCTGGACCTGATCGATACCGACAAGGACGGCCGCATCCGCCCGCCCGAACTGCTGGCCGCCTGCGCCTGGGCCTGCGCGCAGTTGCGCAGCCCGGACGAGCTGGCCCGCCCCGGCGATAGGCTGGAGATCAGCGCCATCGACGACCGCACCGAAGAAGGCGCCGCGCTGGCCGCAGAGGCCCGGCGCCTGCTGGCCATGGCCGGCCGGCCCGAGGCCACGGAGATCGCGCTGGCCGACGTACTCACACGCAGCGAACAGTTGAGCACCCTGCGCTTCAATGGCGACGGCATCATCACGGTGGACACCGCAGGCAAGGACGACACCGTGGCGCGCGAGGCCATCGCGCACATCATCACCACGCACGGCAGCATTCCTCCCACCACCGACAAGCAGTTGCCCGGCATCGACCGCCAACGCGCCGAGGCCTTATTTGCAGAGCTGAACAAGCTCAGGGCCTGGGCCGACCAAGCGCGCGGCGCCACCACCGGCCTGGCCCTGGGGGAGCGCACGATGGCCGCCACCGAGGCCATGAATGCCGTGGCCGCCAAGGTGGAGGACTTCTTTGCCCGAACCCGCCTGGCGGCCTATGACCCGCGCGCCGCCACGGCGCTGAACCCCTCGCTCGACGAATACAGCGCCATGGCCAGCCAGGACCTGGGCCTGGCCTCGCCGGCCATCACCACCCTGCCCCTGGCCCCCATCACCCCCGGTGGCGCACTGCCCCTCAGGCACGGAGTGAACCCGGCCTGGGCCAGGGCCCTGCGCAACTTTCGCGAGCGCACGGTGGAGCCCCTGCTGGCGCGCAGCAACGCCGAAAGCCTCACGCAGGACGAGTGGCAGCTGATCCAGAGGGCTCTGGCGCCCTGCCAGCAATGGCTGGCTGACCGCCCCGCCACCCGCCTCGATGTGCTGGACGAGGAGGTACGCGAGGCCCTCTTGGCAAGTGATGCCGAGCAGCGCGTGATGGCCCTGATCGACGAAGACGAGGCCGAACAGGCCCACAACGAGCAGGCGCAGGGGCTGGAGAAGCTCTTGCGCTTCAAGCGCGACCTGCTGGAGCTGCTCAACAATTTCGTCTCGTTCTCGGCCTTCTACCAGCGCCGGGGCGCGATCTTCCAGGCCGGTACCCTGTACCTGGATGCGCGCAGTTGCGACCTGGTGGTGCAGGTGTCCGACGCCGCGCGCCACGCCAAACTGGCCGGCCTGGCCAAGACCTACCTGGCGTACTGCGACTGCACGCGCAAGGGCCAGAAGATAGGCATCGTCGCGGCATTCACCGCCGGCGACGTGGACTTCCTTTTCGTGGGCCGCAACGGCGTGTTCTACGACCGCGACGGCCACGACTGGGACGCCACCATCACCCGCATCATCGAGAACCCCACGAGCATCCGCCAGGCATTCTTCTCGCCGTACAAGAAGTTCGTGCGCATGATTGAAGAACAGGTGGCCAAGCGCGCATCGGCCAGCGATGCGCGTGCACAGAAGTCATTGGGCACGGCCGCCAGCACCTTGGCCAGCAGCGATCTCAAGACCGTCGGCACCAACGCCAGCAGCGTGACCGTGCCCGGTACCCCGCGCCGCACCGATGTCGGAACGGTGGCCGCCATCGGCGTGGCGCTGGGCAGCATCAGCGCGGTGCTGGTGGGCATCTTCGGCAAGTTCGTGGACCTGGGGGTCTGGATCCCGCTGGCCCTGATCGGCATCGTGCTGGCGATCTCGGGGCCGAGCATGCTGATTGCCTGGCTCAAGCTGCGCCAGCGCAGCCTGGGGCCCATCCTCGACGCCAGCGGCTGGGCGATCAACGGGCGCATGCGGGTGAACACCCGGTTGGGCGGGTCCTTGTCGCAAGTGGCTAAGGTGCCGGCCAATGCACGGCGCATGCTCGATGATCCGTTTGCGGAGTCCAAAAGCCCTGTGTGGGTGGGGCTGGGGGTTCTGGTTGCCGTGGTCGTGGTGGGGTTTGTGGCGTGGCGGGCGCATTGGCTGGATCGGTGGGTGCCGCAGGTGACGGTGACGCCTCCGGTCGCTGCACCGGCAGCTGGGGCCAGTGATGCGACGCCGGCTGCTTCGGTGGCTTCGCCGGCGCGTTGAGTTCAGCGCTTCTTTTCAGCCGTGTGCCTGGGTTGAGGGCGGAGGCCGGGATGTGCGCCCGGCGGCGCACCCACCTTCTTTTGCGTCGCCAAAAGAAGGTGGGCCAAGAAAAGGCGACCCCCAGTCTGCGTCCCCCATTCGCCCTGTCGGGCGAATGGGGGCAGCCTGCGATGCTCGGATCTGGGGTGGTGCCGCAGAACTCGCTGCGTTCTTCGAACTTCGCTCAAACAGCTGCGGCAAGCCAGATCACGAAGCGTGTGTGTCCTTCGGCACACACGCCCACCCCAGCCCCTGCGCTTCTCGGCGCAGCCAGCAGGGGTGGGGAGCGGGGGCAAACACGGCTGCTGCTTCGCAGCTGCGCCTGGGGTCGGGGACGCGCGCGATGCGCGCTGCCGACAATTTGGGCGCGATCGCTCTGCCCTGGCCGAGCGCAGCGACGGCGCACCGAGCCGAGCGAAGCAATGGCCCGAATGGAGCCCGCTCCCACCCCCTTCTGACCGTGCCGAGAAGCGCAGGGCCTGGGGTGAGCGCGTGCCGAAGGACACGCGCATCGTTGTCTGGCTCGCCGAAGCTGTTTGACCGGAGCTGCCTCGCAGAGGCAGCGCAGGGAGTTCTTCGGCGTCACCCCAGGACCGAGCATCGCAGGCTGCCCCACTCGCCCATCGGGCGAGGGGGACACGGGCAGCGGGGTCGCCTTTTCTTTGCCTACTTTCTTTTGGAGGATGTAGAAGAAATAAATTATAATAGCGCCGCATTGACCAAGCAGGAGCAGCGCAATGGCAAAGACAGGCCGACCACCCGTAATCCCCCCTGGCGAGTACACCACCTTGCGCGAGGTGGTCCGAGACAATCCGCAGGCGACGCTGCCCGAGTTGGCGCTGGCCTGGGCCGATCACATGGGCCGCAGCGCCCCTAGCACGGTGACTCTGCGCGCAGCACTGAAGGCTGCCGGCCTGCAGCGAGCGCGGCCCAAGTCGCAGCTGTCCCGCTCGCAGCCTGGTCAGCCTGGCACGCGCTACGGCTACACCGCCCGGCATCGGCCCGCCAGTCAATCCGGCAACGCCATTGCCGGTGCCCTGACCGATGCCGAATGGGCGCTGGCGCAGGACCTGTTCGAGCCCCAACCGGGCTCGCGTGGCAGACCGGCCACCTACTCGCGGCGTAGCGTTGTCGATGCCTGCTGCTATGTGCTGCGCACCGGCTCGTCCTGGCGCAACCTGCCGGTGCAGATCTATCCGCCCTGGCAGTCCGTGCAGAAGGCCTTCGTCAACTGGGCCCGCCAAGGCAAGTTCGAAGCGCTGCACGAGCGTCTGCGCCAGCAATGGCGCCAACGCCTGGAGCGCGCTGCGCAGCCCAGCGAGGCCATCATCGACTCGCAGTCCAACCGGGGCAGCCCTCAGGGTGGTACCTTGGGCTTCGATGCAGGCAAGAAGGTGCAAGGGCGCAAGCGCCATCTGGTCGTGGACACACTGGGCCTGCTGCTTGCGGTTGTGATCACCAGTGCAGCCGTGCAGGACCGCGACGCGGCCGCGCAAGCGGTAGCACAGGCGTGCAAGCGCACGGATGGCTCGTTCAAGACGTTGTGGGCCGACAGCGCGTACGCCGGGCAATGCGCCCAGCAGATCGAGAAGGCGCACCACGTACAGGTGCGCATCGTGCGCCACAGTGCCCGCCACCGCTGGGACGATGCCCAGCAGCCGCTGTGGAGCGACGAGCAGCCCGCCCCCATCGCCAAGAAGCGCTGGGTGGTGGAGCGCACCCATGCATGGCTGGAGCGCAACCGCAGGCTTGTGATGCACCACGACCGCAAGCCGTTCTATGCGGCTGCGTGGGTGTGGCTTGCGCAGGCTCGGATGCTGTTGGGTCGGTTGAAATAGATTTCTTCTACACCCTCTTGGCGAAGCAAAAGAACAGTAGGTGCGCCGCCGGGCGCACACCCCGGCCTCCGACCTCAACCAAAGCACGCAGCAACCACAATCGACGAAACAAGCTCACCCCCGCACCGCCCCCCGGAGCAAATCCGCCACCTTCATCCTCTCCAACCCCGCACTGCTCCAGAACGACCCCAGACTCTCCGCCCGCTCCAGCAACAGCTTTTCCACCAGCGGCTCAGCAGAAGTAGCCAAGGGATCCACCAGCAACAGATACCGCGGCTCCGCCACATCCGCCGCATCCGGGTCGGCCTGGGCGTCGTTGATCTGCCCCACCCAGTCCAGAGACAGCAGGGCATCGAGCACCGGCTCGAGCTGCAGCACGTCCAGGCGCAGCAACTGCGCCAGCTCGCTCGCACGCAGCCCCTTCTGCACATGGCGGCGCGCCAGGTACAGCTCGTGCAGCACCTCCACCGCCAGCTGGAAGGTCCACCCCGCCACGGTACCGCGCCGGGCCACCCCGGCCAGCAGGCTGGGCAGATACGCCGTGACCACCGCACCCAGCAGCACGATGACCCAGGCCACGTAGATCCAGACCAGCAGGATCGGCAAAGTGGCGAAGGCCCCGTACACCACCGAGTAGGTCGGCACGTTGCTCAGATAGATCGCCAGCACCCGCTTGGCCAGCTCGATGCAGATCGACACGAACAGGCCGCCGGCCCAGGCGTGGCGCCATTTCACGGGGGTGTTGGGGACGTAGTGGTACAGCGCCGCCATGCAGCCGGCGAGCACGAAGAACTGGATGGAGTCGAACAGCAGCTGCACGCCGCTGGGCAGTGCCTTCACGAGCCCGCCCGATGCCGACATGACGTACGAGGTGACGGCCAGGCTCACGCCCAGCAGCAGCGGGCCCAGGGTGATCACGGCCCAGTAGATCAGCACGCGCTGGCCAAGGGGGCGCAGGCGGCGCACGCGCCAGATGTCGTTGAGCGTGCGGTCCATGGTGAGGATCAGGGCCAGCGCCGTGGCCAGCAAAATGCTGAAGCCCGCCACGCCCAGGCTGCTGGCCTTGGCGGCAAACTGCGTGAGGTAGCCCAGCACCTGGCGCGAGATGCTGTCAGGCACCAGGCTGTCCACCAGCCAGCGCTGCAGCACGTCCTGCACCTTGCCGAAGATGGGGAACGCGGTGAACACAGCCAGTGCCACCACGAAGAAGGGCACCAGCGCCAGCGTGGTGGTGAAGGTCAGGCTGCTGGCCGTCAGGCCCAGGTGGTCCTCGCGAAAGCGCTCGCGCAGGGTCAGTGCCGTCGTTTTCCAGGGGAAATGCGACAGCTGCGTGATCAGCGCTTCGATGCGCGAGGCTACAGTCTGCAAGGTCAAGGGCATGGCCGATATGATCCTAGGCCCGGCAAGGGGCCACAGGGGGTGTGAAAACGCTGCATCGCAATGAATATGCGGGCAGGCGACATACACCGCGCATTGTGGGCCCAAGCGCGCTGCGGGCCGCAAGCACAATGGCCATGGCTGCCCGCTGAGCCCGCCCGCCGCACCCGGACCAACGAACGATTTTTGCGCCTCTGCGCCATCCACCGACTTCCAACTGCTGCGCCGCCACCGATGACCGCTTCCCTCCCCGTCTCCGACCACGCCATTGCCGCCACCCGCTGGGTGGCCACCGGCAGCGTGATAGCGCTGATCGTGCTGTGCCTGGCCTGGGAGCTGGTGCTGGCCCCCGTGCGCCCCGGCGGCTCATGGATTGCCCTGAAGGCACTGCCGCTGTGCATTCCGCTGGCCGGCCTGCTCAAGAACCGCATGTACACCTACCGCTGGGTGAGCCTGGTGATCTGGCTGTACTTCACCGAGGGCGTGGTGCGCGGCTGGGGCGACAAGCCGCCGTCGCAGTGGCTGGCCTGGGTCGAGGTGCTGCTGTGCCTGGCGCTGTTCACGGCCTGCACGCTGCACGTGCGGCTGCGCCAGCGCAATGCCAAGGCCATGGCGGCCGCCAATGAATTGCAGGAAGGGCAGGCGCCATCCCCTGCCGCCTGAGACGATACAAGCCCACCCGACAATCCACCATCACGCTGCAATGCCCTGGCGCCCGCCCCGGCAGCAGCCCTGACCGCTGTAGACGAAAGGCCCAAGACATGACCACCACCCTCATCGACACCCTGCGCACCCTCGTCGGCCCGGCCCACGTGCTGACCAATGGCGACCTGACCGCCTGGGAGCAGGACTGGCGCCGCCGCGTGCGCGGCAAGGCCCTTGCGGTGGTACGCCCGGCCAGTACGCAGGAAGTGGCCGCCGTGGTCAAGGCCTGTGCCGCAGCGGGCACTGCCATCGTGCCGCAGGGCGGCAACACCGGCCTGGCGGTGGGCTCCACGCCCGACAACAGCGGCACGCAGATCGTGCTGAGCCTCACGCGCATGAATGCCGTGCGCAGCATCGACACCGACAACCTGACCATGACGGTGGAGGCCGGCTGTATCCTGCAGAACCTGCAGGACTTGGCGCAGAACGCGGGCGTGCTGTTCCCCCTGTCGCTCGCGGCCGAGGGCAGCTGCACCATCGGCGGCAACCTGGGCACCAACGCCGGCGGCACGCAGGTGGTGCGCTACGGCAATGCGCGCGACCTGTGCCTGGGCCTGGAAGTCGTCACCGCCCAGGGCGAGGTGTGGGATGGATTGAAGGGCCTGCGCAAGGACAACACCGGCTACGACCTGCGCGACCTGTTCATCGGCAGCGAAGGCACACTGGGCATCATCACCGCCGCCACGCTCAAGCTCTACCCCGAGCCTGCCGCGCGTCTCACGGCCTGGGCGGCCGTGCCCTCCATGGAGCATGCCGTGGCCCTGCTGGGCCTGGCGCACAAGCACCTGGGCGCGGGCCTCACGGGCTTCGAGGTGATGGGCCAGTTCGCGCTGAGCCTAGTGGGCAAGCACATGCCGCAGCTGCGCGTGCCCTTCCTGGGCGACGAGAACGCGCCCTGGTGCGTACTGCTCGAAAACTCCGACAGCGAATCCGAAGCGCATGCGCGCGGCCGCTTCGAGGCATTGCTGGAAACCGCCTTCGAGGCCAGCTGCGTGACCGACGCCGTGGTGGCCGAGAACCTGACCCAGGCCCAGCAGCTGTGGCACATCCGCGAGAACATTCCTCTCGCGCAGGCCGAAGAGGGCCTCAACATCAAGCACGACATCTCGATCCAGATCTCGCGCATCCCCGCCTTCGTGGCCCACACCGACGCCGTGCTGCGCCGCGAGATCCCGGGCGTGCGCCTGGTCAACTTCGGCCACCTGGGCGATGGCAACCTGCACTACAACGTGCAGGCCCCCGTGGAAGGCGATCCCAAGGCCTTCCTGCGCGACCACGAGGAGCACGTGCACCAGCTGGTGTACGACGCGGTGGCCGAGTTCAGCGGTTCCTTCTCGGCCGAACATGGCATCGGCGAACTCAAGGCCGACAAGCTCGAGAAATACCAATCGCCCGTGGCCCTGTCGATGATGCGCGCCGTCAAGCAGGCGCTCGACCCCCAGGGCACCATGAACCCCGGGCGCGTGCTCAACCGCTGAGCGCCCATTTCTTGCAGGAGCCCCGCATGACGACTGCCCCGGTGTCCGTCCGCCCCGCCACTGCAGACGACTACGCCGCCTGGCGCCCGCTCTGGGACGGCTACAACGCCTTCTACGGGCGCTTCGGCGCCACGGCCCTGCCCGAACACATCACGGCAAGCACCTGGCAGCGCTTTCTCGACCCGGCCGAGCCGATGCACTGCCTGGTGGCACAGGAGGAAGGCAGCGGCGCGCTGCTGGGCCTGACCCACTGCCTGTACCACCGCAGCATGACGCGCATCGAGCCGGTCTGCTACCTGAGCGACCTGTTCACCCGCGAGGCCGCGCGCGGGCGTGGCATCGGCCGCCTGCTGATCGAAGCCGTGTACGAACAGGCCCGTGCGGCCGGCTCTTCGCGCGTGTATTGGCAGACGCAGGAGACCAATGCGGCTGGTCGCTTGCTGTACGACAAGGTGGCCAAACACCACGGGTTCATCGTCTACGCGAAAGAGCTGTGACGGACCCGATTCACTGCCTCCAAACGTAAGCTCTGCAAGCGGCAGAAAAACCTTGCAGCATTACGACCGGTAAGGCCAAAAGAGGCCTACCGCAGTGGTTCAATCAGCGCCCTTTTCGCTGCTTTGATACCCTGCTTTGAATCTGTTTTTTTCCTGGCCCCGCGCCGCGCGTGGGGCCACGGCCCTGGCGCTGGTCCTTGGCGCCGCCGCCCCCTCCCTCGCCCGCACTCCCACCACCCTTCTCGACAGCATCGCCGGCCTGCGCAGCGCGCAGCCCACGGGCTTCGTGCATTGCCCGCAGTTCTTCGTGGGCGGCAAGCCGCCGCCGGTGCCGCGCCGCACCCAGCAGCGCCAGCTGTGCTACGAGGCCTTTGCCGTGCTGCATAGCGGCGAGACGCGCACACCCGTCTACGTGGCCCAGCGCCTGAACCGCCAGGTGCTGGAAGGCGCTGACGAAAAACGCTCGAACAAGTTCTTTGCCGATGCCCGCCTGCCCCGCGGCGAGCGCGCCGAACTCGACGACTACAAGCGCTCGGGGTACAGCCGCGGGCACATGGCACCGGCGGCCGACATGTCCACCCCCACGGCCATGGCGCAGAGCTTCTCGCTGGCCAACATGGTGCCGCAGGACCCCAGGCAGAACGGCGGCCCCTGGGCCCGCATCGAGCAGGACACGCGGCGCTATGTGCTGCGCGCCCGAGGCGACGTGTACGTGATCACCGGCCCGGTCTTCACGGCCGAGAGCCCCGCCATCGGCGCCAACAAGGTGCGCGTGCCGGCCTACCTGTTCAAGCTGGTGTACGACGCCAGCACGCAGCGCGCCTGGGCGCACTGGCAGGCCAACCGCGAGGGTGAACGGGCGGGCCCGCCCATAAGCTACCAAGAGCTGGTGAAGCGAACGGGGGTGGAGTTTCTGCCCCAGGTGGAGCCACAGCATTGAGCGCCGCACGGCGCTCACGCCCCGGCAATCTGCTAACTTCCACGCCCATGCCCTCCTCTGCCCTTCACCCCTCAGTCCCCGCCTTGGCCGCATCGTTGGCCGACGACCCCTTTTACCTGGCCATCACGGCCGACTTCGCGCGCGATGCGCAGGGGCGCCGGGCGGTGCTATCGCAGTACCTGGACTACTCGCTGCGCGAGGCACAGCGCGGCGGCCAATGCACACTGCTGCAGGACGAGCGTCTGGGTGCAGCGCTGTGGACCCTGCCCCGCGCTGCCGATGCCGAAGCGGCCGATGCACAGGCCAAGGTGGACCATCTGCAGACCGTGCTGGGCCCGCGCGGCATGGACAACTACCGCCAGATCATCGCCTTCATGGGCCAGCGCGCCAGCGGTGTCGGGCTGGAGGGTGCTTGGTACCTGTCCATCCTGGGCATAGCCCCCGCATCGCAGGGCCTGGGCCTTGGTGCCCAGCTGCTGGCGCCTACGCTGGCAGCGGCGGACCAGGCGAGCGTGGCTTGCTACCTGGAGACGTTCTCTGCGCGCAACGAGAAGTTCTATGCCCGCGCGGGGTTTCAAGCCCTCGCCTCGCACCTGGAGCCAGCGACGGGAGCGCTGTACACGATCATGGTGCGTCACGCATTGGCCATGCCAGCGGCATGAGCAAGGGCCATCCCCTGGGTGCCCAGGGTTCAGGGCAGTTGATCCACCGCTGGGTGCTGCCCCGCCCAATCCTGCGCTGCCTGCCAACCCGGCGGCACGCAGCCACGCTCCTGCACGCACAGGCTGGCGCTGGCCAGGGCGTGGCGCAGGGCCTGCGGGTACACGGCTGCCGGCAAGGCCGCGATGAAGTCGGCCATGTCAGCAGGTGCCGAACCGTCCTGTTGCGCATGGGCGCGCAGCAGGTAGGCGAGCAGGCCCGCGAGAAAGCTGTCGCCAGCCCCCACGGTATCGACCACGGCCAGGGGCTGGGCTTCCTTGGCGAACCATTGGGCAGCCCCCTCCCCTTGCTGCAGCAGCCAGGCGCCCTCGCCGCCCAGGGTCAGTGCCATGAGGCGGGCGCGGGGGTTGGCAGCCAGCAGGTGGCGAGCGCGCTCCAGGGTACCGGTGCCGGGCACCTGCAGATGGTCCAGGTCCTCGTCGCTGGCCTTGATGATGTGCGCCTCGGCCAGGGCCGCCTGGACCTGCGCGCGGTAGGCGGGCAGGTCGGGCATGACGGAGGGGCGCACGTTGGCGTCCACCACCACGCAGCGGCCCGCGGCGCGCTGGGCCTGCAGCCAGGGCAGGTAGATGGCTGCATCGCGCGCATCCAGGGCCAGGGCGCCGGTGCAGACCAGCTGCAGTGCGCCGCCGTGCGCAGCACAGGCGGCGTTGAGCCCCGCAGCGCTCACGGTGCGGTCGGCCACGCCTTCGCGGTAGAAGGCGTAGTCGGGGTGGCCGTGCTCGGTGAGGTTGACCACAGCCAGCGAGGTGACCTCGCCCACGGGTGTGGGCAGGGCCAGTTGCACGCCATCGGCCGCGAGCTGCGCCGCGAGTTCACGGCCCCAGCGGTCGCGTGACAGGGGGTTGAGGTACTGCGTGCCCACACCCTGGCGCGCCAGCGCCCGGCCCAGGTTGTACAGCGCACCGCCCAGGCAGGGCTCGTAGTTGCCGTCGGCACGGCCAATGAGGTCGATCAGCGCTTCGCCGGCAATGGCGACCTGGACGGGAGAGGAAGTGGGCATGGCGTGGTCAGGAAAACAAGAAAGCGACGGTCAATCAGAAATGGGGCAACAGCGCAGGGTACAGCGCCTTGAAGCGCGCATGGCGCTCCTGCAACAGCGCCTGCTGCGCGGGCTGGGGGGTAAAGCGGTCCTCGGCCGGAAGGCCCTGGCACCACAGCGCTTCGTCGCCACCGCAGGCCATGGCGGCCAGGCGCGCGGCGCCCAGGGCTGCAGCAGCATGGGCCCCCTGCGGCCGCTCCAGCGTGCAGCCCAGGCCGCTGGCCAGCAGTTGGGCCCAGGCATTGCTGCGGGCACCACCGCCGACCAGGGCGAGGGATGCGTCTGAAGGCCCCTCCACCTCGCCCGCCGCTGCCTGCATGGCTTGCAGCCCGTCCATGAGGCCGAAGCCCACGCCCTCCATCACGGCGCAGGCCATGTCGGTCGCATCGTGCTCGGCGCGCAGGCCCATGAAGACGCCGGTGGCGGCCGCGTTGTTGTGGGGCGTGCGCTCGCCGCTCAGGTAGGGCAGAAAGAGCGGAGCCTGCGCATGGCGCGCCAGGTCCATGCCCTGCACCGCGGTGGACAGCTGGACCTCGGACTGCCCGGTGATGCGGGCCAGCCAGCCGAAGGCACTGGCCGCGCTGAGCATGACGGACATCTGGTGCCAGCGGCCAGGCAGCGCATGGGCGAAGGCATGCACGGCACGCTCGGTAGCGGGCGCAAACCGGTCGGACACCCGGAACACCACGCCCGAGGTACCCAGCGAGACAAAGCCCTGCCCCGCCTGGCGCGCCCCCACGCCCACTGCACTGGCGGCGTTGTCGCCGCCGCCGCCGGCCATGGCCACTCCGGCGGGCAGGCCCCAGCGAGCGGCCACGTCGGCGCGCAGCACGCCCGTGGCATCGCTGCCCTCGGCCAGGCGCGGCATGTGGGCACGGCTCAGGCCGCAGGCGGCCAGCAGGGTGTCGCTCCAGTCGCGGCGGGTCACGTCCAGCCACAGCGTGCCCGAGGCATCGGACATGTCGCTCACCGCATCGCCCGTGAGCTGCAGGCGCAACCAGTCCTTGGGCAGCAGCACGCTGCGGGTGCGCGCGAAGACCTCGGGCTCGTGCCTGCGCAGCCACAGCAGCTTGGGCGCGGTGAAGCCGGGCATGGCCAAGTTGCCGGTGATCTGGCGCGACGTGGGCACGGCCTGCTCCAGCTCGGCGCATTCGGCAGCGGCGCGGCCATCATTCCAGAGGATCGCAGGGCGCAGCACCTCGCCCTGTGCGCCCAGCACCACGGCGCCGTGCATGTGGCCCGACAAGCCCACACCGCGCACCCGGGCCCAGGCATCGGGCGCCTGTGCGCGCAGCTGGGCCACGGCGGTTTCGGTAGCGGCCAGCCAGTGGGCAGGGTGCTGCTCGCTCCAGGTCGGCTGGGGACGGTGCTGGGGCACGGGCGCATCGGCCACGGCATGCACCTGCTGGTCTTCGCCCAGCAACAGCATTTTGACACCCGAGGTGCCCAGATCAATACCTAAGTACATGCGCTATTCCTGAAACAGTGGGAAAAGCACTGTCATGACTTGATCCCGAAGCGGCCCGCACCCTGCTTGCGGTATTCGCTGGGCGTCATGCCCTTGATGTCCAGAAAGCGGCGGTTGAAGTTGGCCATGTTGTTGAAACCCACGTCGTAGGCGATGTGGGTGATGTAGCGCTCGGACTCCATGAGCAGCTGGCACGCGCGGTTCACGCGCACCAGGTTCACGAAGTCGGTGAAGGTGTTGCCCGTGGCCCGGCGGAAGAAGCGCGAGAAGCGGCTCTCGGTCATGCCCAGTTCCTGCGCCAGGTCGGCGGCCGACAGGGGCTCTGCCAGGTGGTCGGTGATGCGGCTCACGACCGCATTGATCTGGTCGAGCTGGGTGTCGTTGTCCTCGCTTTGCAGCTGCGTGCTCGACAGCAGCCGAAAATCTGTGCAGCGGGCAAGGTCGCTCAGGAATTCACAGAACGCGCCGAACCGGGCCAGCCCCTGGCGGGCCTTGATGCGCTGCCAATGCTCCTGTGCCTGCGCCTCCATGCCAAAGAACTCGATGCCGTGGCGGGCCCGCTCCAGCAGGGGCAGCACCTCTCGCAGTTCAGGGATGCTCTCGCTGCTGGCCATGAGCGGGGCGTGCGAGAACTGGATCACCAGGTCGCGCAGCGGCACGCCGCCCTCGGGCAGGTCCATGCTGATCCAGTTGTGCGGCAGGCGCGGCCCGGTCAGCACCAGATGGCCCGGCTGGAACTGGCCGATCCAGTCCCCCACGAACACCTTGCCCGAAGTAGCGGTGATCAGGTGCAGTTCGTACTCGTCGTGGTAGTGCCAGCGCGCCAGCGGCGTCGGAAAACCGTGCGACAGGCAGCGGATGAAGCCCACGGTTTCCGGCGGCTCATAGCCCAGCTCGGGCGATCGCACATAGTCGTGCTCCAGCTCGGGCTTGGTCTGGCGTGGGGAGACAGGCGTCGTCTTCACGGTCATGGCGTCATTCCTGTGGGCAAGCCGCTCAATTTACCCCTGCGATTTTGCACGTTCCGCCACGAACGCCTGCACGCGCGCGAATGCCTTGCGCAGCGTGGCGACCAGGCGCGGGTCCGAGGCCATCTCGCCCCAGAGCGTCGCATCGGCGGCGTAGGCGGCGACCGGGTCGGCCGCATCGCAGATCGCATGCGCCACGGCCGGGTCCATGGCCTGGTCCTGGTAGTCGTAGGGGATCTGCCCGGCATGCCAGCGCTGCAGGTAGGCCAGGAACAGCGCCGGCAGCATGGCGACGCTGTCGAACGAACCATGGCGCGCCAGCTGGTCGCGGATAGTGGGCGCGATCATGCCGGGGATCTTGGAGAACGCATCCATGGCCACGCGCTGGTTGGTGTCGGCGATGGCGGGGTTGCCGAAGCGGTCCAGCACCACGTCGCGGTACCGCTCCAGGTCGATGGGGCACGGCTGCTCAGGGGTGTGGAGCACGGGGATCGCATCGTCGGTCACGTAGTCGTAGGCCATCTGGCGGATGGCGGCGTCGTGCGTGCCTTCGTGGATGTACCGGTAGCCCGCCAGCGTGCCCGCCCAGGCGATGCAGCTGTGGGTGGCGTTGAGCAGGCGGATCTTGGCCTCCTCGTAGGCCTGCACCGAGTCCACCATCTCCACGCCCACCTTCTCCCACGCAGGGCGCCCGGCAATGAACTGGTCCTCGATCACCCACTGGATGAAGCTCTCGCCCATGAGCGCCGCCTTGTCATCCCAGCCGGCGGCGGCCTTCACGCGCTCGGCCACGTCGGGTGTGGGGCGCGGCGTGATGCGGTCGACCATGGCGTTGGGGCTGCGGGTGTTCGCAAGCACCCAGGCCTTGAGAGCGGCATCGCCCAGCGCGTCGATGAACTGCAGCAGGCCGCCGCGTGAGCGCTCGCCGTTGTGGCGCAGGTTGTCGCAGTTCATCAGCGTCACCGGGCCGGCACCGGCCAGCATGCGGGCACGCAGGATGCTCACCAGGGCGCCGTAGATGCTGTGGCCCGCTTGGCCGGCCTGCACGGCCGCGAGATCGGCGCGCAGGTCCGGGAAAGTGGCCCAGTCGAGCTGGTTGTCGGCATCCAGGTAGTAGCCGGCCTCGGTCACGGTGAACGAGATGATGCGCGTGGCGGCATCGGCGCCGGCGGCGATCAGGGGCGCCAGGTCGTCCTGGTAGGGAATCACGCGCTCGATGGATTCGATGCGGGTATAGCTGCGCTCGCCCTGCGGCGTGACGGTTTCCAGCGTGTAGCGCCCGCCCTGGGCCTCAAGCGCCGCGATGGTCTCGGCCATGTCGGGGCGAAGGTTGCCACCCACGATGGCCCAGCCCATGTCGCCCGACTGGCGCAGTTCGTGAACGTAGACGGCCTGGTGGGCGCGGTGGAACGAGCCCAGGCCCAGGTGCAGGATGAAATTCATGGTGCGTGAATGCAAGGAATTGTGGAGAGCTCTCGCGGATTTGCATTCGACCGGATAACTAGGCGGGAAGCCGCAGACAGTGCTGTAGCACGGCAAGGCGACCCAACGACGTTATACGGTTGAAGGCACATCCGCATCAGAGGTCGAAATTGGTGGGCATCATCACCACGTCGCGGATGGTCATGCCGCGCGGCCGGGTCAGCATGAACAGCACCACCTCGGCCACTTCGGCGGCCTCGATGAGGCTGCCATTGGCCTTGGCCTCTTCGAGCTTTTCGGCGGGCCAGTCGGCCAGCAGCGAGGTGATGACCGGGCCCGGCGAGATGGCGCCCACGCGGATGCCGTGCTTGAACACCTGGCGGCGCACGGTCTGCACGAAGCAGTTCACCGCCCACTTGGAGGAGGCGTAGACGGGCTCCCACGGCGTCGGGAAGTGGGCGGCCAGCGAGCTCGTGACGATGATGTCCCCGCGGCCGCGCCCGATCATGTGGGGCAGCACGTTGTGTACGTTCTTCATCACCACGTTGACGTTGAGCTGCAGCATGCGGTCGATGGCATCGGGGTCGGCATCGACCAGGTCGCCCCCGACGTAGAGCCCCGCGTTGGCGTGGAAGATGTCGAGCTGGCCGGCGATGGCCAGCGTGCGCGCCAGCAGGCTGGCGCACTGTTTCGCATCGAGCAGATCCAGCACCAGCGGCGAAGCGCTCTCGCCAATGGCCGCGCAGGCCCTTGCCAGTGCGGCTTCATCGCGGTCGATCAGCACCACGCGCGCACCAGCATCCGCCATGGCCTTTGCGCTGGCAAAGCCGATGCCCGAGGCCGCGCCGGTGATGGCGGCCACCTGGCCTTGCAGAGGATGCACGGCGGTCACGCGCCCTGCCCCGCCACGACGTGGCCCGCCGGGTCGAACCAGTGCGCTTGCGAGGCGTCGATGTCCAGGCTCACCGCATCGCCCGCGCGCAGGCCGGTGCGGTCGTTCTGGCGCGAGACGAACTGCGCACCGCCGGGGGTGCTCACGTAGATCAGCGTTTCGGCGCCCAGTGCTTCGATCAGGTCCACCTGCCCGCTCACCGGCGTCGTGCCGGTGCTGCGCACCGCGATGTTTTCCGGGCGCAGGCCGATGGCACCGCCCGCCGCACCCGCCGGGGCCTGCTGCTGCACCGGTGCAGGCAGCTGCTGCAAGGGCACCACGTTCATCTGAGGCGTGCCGATGAACTGGGCCACGAACTGGTTGGCAGGCTTGTCGTACAGCTCCAGCGGCGTGCCGACCTGCTCGATGAGCCCGTCGCGCAGCACCACCACGCGGTCGGCCAGGGTCATGGCCTCCACCTGGTCGTGCGTCACATAGATGGTGGTGGCGCCCAGGTCGCGGTGCAGCTTGGCGATCTCCACCCGGGTCTGGCCGCGCAGGGCCGCGTCGAGGTTGGACAGCGGCTCGTCGAACAAAAACACCTTGGGCGCGCGCACGATGGCGCGGCCGATGGCCACGCGCTGGCGCTGCCCGCCCGAGAGTTCCTTGGGCGTGCGCTCCAGGTAGGTGGTGAGGTTCAGGATCGCGGCGGCGCGCTCGACCTTCTCGCGCACGATGGCCGGATCCACCTTGGCGAGCTTGAGTGCAAAACTCATGTTCTCGTACACGCTCATGTGCGGGTACAGCGCGTAGCTCTGGAACACCATGGCCAGGTCGCGCTTGCTCGAAGGCTGGTCGGTGATGTCGCGGCCGTCGAGCATGAGCGAGCCGCCGTCGATGTTCTCCAGCCCCGCGATCAGGCGCAGCAACGTGGACTTGCCGCAGCCCGAGGGGCCGACGAAGACGATGAACTCGCCTTGCTGGATGGTGAGGTCGATGCCCTTGATGGCGCGGTGCTCACCGAAGAATTTCTCGATGCCGCGCAGTTGGAGATAGGCCATGGAATCGGATTCCTGAAAACTTGATTGCGTTAGATGGGAGAGCTGCGCGCTACTTCACGGCGCCAAAGGTCAGGCCTTGCACCAGCTGCTTCTGGCTGAACCAGCCAAAGACCACGATGGGCGCAATCGCCATCAGCGAGGCTGCAGACAGCTTGGCCCAGAACAGGCCCTCGGGGCTGGAATACGAGGCGATCAGCGTGGCCAGCGTGCCGGCCTTGGCGGCGCTCAGGTTCAGGCTCCAGAAGGCCTCGTTCCACGACAGCACCAGGCACAGCAGGCCCGTGGAGGCCAGGCCGCCCATGCCCAGGGGCAGCAGCACCAGGCGCACCTCTTGCCACAGGGTGGCGCCGTCCATGCGCGCGGCCTCCAGGATCTCGCGCGGGATGTCCTTGAAGTGCGAGTACAGCATCCAGACCATGATGGGCAGGTTGGACAGCGCGAACACGATGATCAGCACCAGCTGCGTGTCGAGCAGGTGGCTCTTTTGCGCCAGCACGTAGATCGGCACCAGCGCGCCCACGGCGGGCATCATCTTGGTGGAGAGCATCCACATCAGGATGTCCTTGGTGTACTTGCCCTTGAAGAAGGCCATGGCGTAGGCTGCGGGTGAGGCCAGCATGAGCCCCACCACAGTGGAGAGCACACTGGTGATCACCGAGTTCTTGGCGTACAGCAGGTAGTCGCTGCGCTCTTGCACCTCGTGGAAGTTTTCGAGCGTGGGGATGAAGAACAGCTGCGGCGGCACGGCAATGGCCTGCAGCTCGGTCTTGAACGCGGTGAGCAGCAGCCAGGCCAGCGGGAAGAACAGCAGCAGGGCCACGCCCCAGGCGGCCACGGTGCGCAGGGCCAGCAGGCCCAGAGGATAGGAGGATCGGCGTCGGGTGGTCATGTCGGTGGTCCTTCTTCTTTTACTTGTCGAGGTTCTTGCCGACCATGCGGATCAGGAAAACCGCCGCGATGTTGGCAAGGACCACGGCGAACAGCGCGCCCGCCGAGGCCACGCCTGCGTCGAAATTGAGCAGCGCCTGCTTGAAGATCAAAAAGGTGACGTTGGTGCTCGCATCGCCCGGGCCACCGCCGGTGGTGGTGTAGATCTCGGCGAAGATGCTGAGCAAAAATATGAGTTCGATCATCACCACTACGGCCACCGAGCGCGCCAGGTGCGGCACGTACAGGTAGCGCAGTTGCTGCAGGTAGTTGGCGCCGTCCATGCGCGAGGCCTCGAGCTGCTCGTGGTTCATGCTCTGCAGCGAGGTCATGAAGATCAGCGTGGCAAACGGCAGCCACTGCCAGGACACCATGACGATGACCGAGAACAGCGGCAAGTCCGTGAGCCAGTCCACCGGCTGCGCGCCGAAGAACATCCACACCTGGGCGAGCACGCCGTAGATGGGGTTCATCATCATGTTCTTCCACATCAGCGCATTCACCGTGGGCATGACGAAGAACGGCGAGATCAGCAGCACCCGCACGATGCCCCGGCCCGCGAACGGCTCGTTGATGAGCAGCGCGATGGCGATACCGAACACCACCGTGATGAGGATCACGCTACCGAGCAGCAGCAGCGTGTTGACCACCGCCGTGCCGAACGAAGGGTCGGTGACGAAGTACTCGAAGTTCTCCAACCCGGCAAAGCCGGTCTGGTCCGGCTGCATCAGGTTGTAGCGGATCAGCGAGAAGTAGATCGTCATCACCAGCGGCACGATCATCCACAGGAAGAGCGTGGCCATGGCTGGCGTGAGCAGCAGGCGGGGAAGCAGGCGGTTCATGGGAATCCCGGGAGAAATCTGGCGTTGCCAGACAAGGTAGAAACCGTCACCAAGGCATTGGGGAGGCCGAAACTCCCCGCCGCACGTGCGCGCAGCGAGGAGTCGTGGACCCCGATCAGCCCTTGGCGGCCGGCCAGCGGCTTACTTGTAGTAGCCGCCCTTTTTCATTTCGCGGTCAGCGGAGACCTGGCTGGCCTTGAGGGCCGCATCCACGCTGGTCTTGCCGGCGAGCGCCGCGCTCATCTGCTGGCCCACCGCGATGCCGATGGCCTGGAACTCAGGGATGGCCGCGAACTGCACGCCCACATAAGGACTCTTGGGCAGGGTCGAATCGGTCGGATTGGCCGAGTCGATGGCCACCTTCTCGGCCGCGGCAAAGCGCGCTGCCTTCTGGAACTCGGGGCTGGCGTAAGTGCTCTTGCGGGTGCCGGTGGGCACGTTGGCCCAACCGTTGGTCTTGGCCACGAGCTGGATGTAGTCCTTGCTGGTCGACCAGGTGATGAACTTCTGCGCAGCGTCCACCTTCTTCGAACCGGCGGGGATGGCCAGATTCCACGACCACAGCCAGTTGGCACCCTTGGGGGTGTTCATGGTGGGTGCCTGGGCAAACGCCATCTGGTCGGCGACCTTGGACTGCTTGGGGTCGCTCACGAAGGAGGCGGCGATGGTCGCATCGATCCACATGCCGCACTTGCCGGAGTTGGTGAGCGCCAGGATTTCGTTGAAGCTGTTGGCCGACGAGCCGGGCGGGCCATAGTTCTTGAGCAGGTCCACGTAGAAGCTGATGGCGTCCTTCCAGGGCTTGGATTCGAGTTGCGGCTTCCACTGCATGTCGAACCACTGGCCGCCGAAGGTGTTCACCAACGTGGTCAGGAAGGCCATGTTGTCACCCCAGCCCGGCTTGCCGCGCAGGCAGATGCCGTACACGCCGTTCTTGGGGTCGTGGATCTTGGCGGCCAGGTCCTTGATCTGCGGCCAGGTGGGGCGCTCGGGCACCTGCACGCCGGCCTTGTCGGCCAGGTCCTTGCGGTACATCAGCATCGAGCTTTCGCCGTAGAACGGGGCGGCAAACAGCTTGCCATCGACCGACAGGCCGTTGCGCATGGCAGGCAACAGGTCGTCCACGTCGTAGGCGGCGTCGGTCTTGAGCTCCTGCAGCCAGCCCTTCTTGCCCCAGATGGGGGCTTCGTACATGCCGATGGTCATCACATCGAACTGGCCGCCCTTGGTGGCGATGTCGGTGGTGACGCGCTGGCGCAGCACGCCTTCTTCCAAAGTGACCCACTTGAGCTTGATGTCGGGGTTGGCCTGCTCGAAGTTCTTGCTCAGTTTCTGCATCTCGATCATGTGGCCGTTGTTCACGGTGGCAATCACGAGTTCGGTCTGCGCATGCGCAGCGGCGCCGCACAGCGAGGCCGCCAGGGCGGCAACGGCCAGGGCCAGGCGGGTGTGTGGACGGGTGGAACGGGGCATCGAAACGTCTCCTGCGTAGTTGGTATGGGATCTGCCACTCAACGCCGGTCGGATGGCTGGCATTGATGACCTGAACGATACCGATGCTCTGATGCTCAATTGATACTTTGAAATCCCATACACATACTAATTTTCGCCAGAATCTCAGGATTTATACCTAGATTTGTCAACTGGGTATGTGCATTAGCGATGGGTGGTGTCCAAACGGGCCAAGACCCTCAAGTACAGCAACGCATGGAATGCATGCAGTTTGCTGCCTCACCACTGTTTCCAAAACTGGAACAGTCAGTTTGCGACTGGGTGGTTTTTCTTTGATCACGCACGGCGTACAGTTCAACCCATCGATGAGCCGAACCCGCAAGGCGACTCACCGAACCCGGTTCAGAGTTGTTTTTGCTCCGGTTTTTTTGAGTCACTTTTTTCTTCCAAGGATTTCATCATGAACACGACCGCACGCTTCCTCTCCATCGCCGCTGTTGCCGCTTTCGCTTCTTTCGGTGCCCAAGCCGACGAAGCCGATGCTTCGCAATTCGCCACCAAGTTCGAAACCAACCGCACCCGCGCCGAAGTGGCCGCTGAAGCCGCTACCGTGGCACAGACCCGCAGCATCGAGCCCGCCGGTTCGCGCGTCGTGACCTACAAGTCGACGGCCGACCGCGCTGCCGTGCGTGCCCAGGCTGCCGATGCCGTGCGCACCGGCCAGATCTCCTCCGGCGAAATCGGCGCACTGTAATTCGCATCCAGTTGGCGTATTGCGCCGTATTCCCCAGTACCTCGTCCCTATTTTTTGAATTTCACAGGAGTTTCACCATGAACACCACCGCACGTTTTCTCTCCATCGCCGCTGTTGCCGCTTTCGCTTCCTTCGGTGCCCAGGCTGACGAAGCCGATGCTTCGCAGTTCGCCACCAAGTTCGAGACCAGCCGCACCCGTGTCGAGGTGATGGCCGACGCCGCCACCGTGGCCAAGACCCGCAGCACCGAGCCCGCTGGCTCGCGCGTGGTGTCGTACCAATCGACCGCCGACCGCGCTGCCGTGCAAGCCCAGGCTGCCGACGCCGTGCGCATGGGCAAGATCTCTTCGGGCGAACTCGGCTCGATGTAAAAGTTGCGGGCCTTCCCATGGTGGTGGCATCTCACGGTCGTGGGTGCCGCCACCATGTGGAAGTGTTTCCCCTGGTACTCGGGCCATGGCCCCTGTCGCCAACCCACAGCAAGGCCCTTCGGGGCCTTTGTTGTTTGCAGAAGAAGCTCAGGCCACCAGCGTCTTGAACATCACATGGGCATCAACATAGCCCAGCGTGCGGTGCCTGAAGGCGCCCGGCAGCGTGCCCACGACCGCAAAGCCCAGGTGCTGCCACAGCCGCACGGCGCGCACGTTGCTGGCCACCACCAGGTTGAACTGCATGGCCCGAAAGCCCATGGCCACGGCTTGCCGCTGGGAGTGCTCGCACATCAGCGAAGCCACGCCCAGCCCTTGCGCGGCCCGCGCCACCACGTAGCCACAGTTGCACACATGGGCGCCCAGCCCGGTCTGGTTGGGCTTGATGAAGTAGGTGCCCACAATCTCCCCACCCACGCCGCAGGCGACGAAGGTGGCGGCAGGCAGTTCCACCCAGGCCTTGTGGATCTCGGCCTCGGTGCTATCCGGTGCAAAGGAATACGTGTCCCCTGCCTGGAAGGTCGTGCGCAGGATGGGCCACACGGTGGGCCAATCGGCGGCTTCGAGAGGGCGGATGGCGACGG
This sequence comes from Acidovorax sp. LjRoot118, assembly GCF_964253575.1. Classification (NCBI taxonomy): domain Bacteria; kingdom Pseudomonadati; phylum Pseudomonadota; class Betaproteobacteria; order Burkholderiales; family Comamonadaceae; genus Acidovorax; species Acidovorax sp. LjRoot118. The sequence continues at coordinate 1,135,999 of NZ_CAXURB020000001.1, read as the reverse complement.
GCGCGGCAGAAGTTGTCATGGCAAGGTCGGAGTATGGGAGGCAGACGCCGCATTCTCCCGCTCCGCATAAAATCCGCAGTCGGCAATGGCCATCCCTTGATGACCACGCCCTCCCACCGCGAGTGATCGACCCCATGACCCAGCCTTCTGCCTCCCTGGCAGCCACAGCCCAGCCCGCCCGCCCCGTGCGCTCCCAGTACGAGGACTTCATGCGCCATGTGTTCACGCACGGCGTGCACAAGTCCGACCGCACGGGCACGGGCACGACCAGCGTGTTCGGGCACCAGATGCGCTTCGACCTGAAAGAAGGCTTTCCGCTGGTCACCACCAAGAAGGTGCACCTGCGCTCCATCATCCAGGAGCTGCTGTGGTTCCTCACGGGGTCGGGCAACAACAACTGGCTCAAGGAGCGCGGCGTCACCATCTGGGACGAATGGGCACGCGAGGACGGCGACCTGGGGCCGGTGTACGGCGTTCAGTGGCGCAGTTGGCCCACGCCGGACGGCGGCCACATCGACCAGATCAGCGACGTGATCAAGACACTCAAGTCCAACCCCGATTCGCGCCGCATCATCGTGAGCGCCTGGAACGTGGCCGAGCTGAACAAGATGGCGCTCATGCCCTGCCACGCCTTCTTCCAGTTCTACGTGGCGCCCGCCCAGGAGTCCGGCGGCCGCGGCACCCTGAGCTGCCAGCTCTACCAGCGCAGTGCCGACATCTTCCTCGGGGTGCCCTTCAACATCGCCAGCTATGCACTGCTGACCCATATGGTGGCCCAGCAGTGCGACCTGGAAGTGGGCGACTTCATCTGGACCGGCGGCGACTGCCACATCTACAGCAACCACCACGAGCAGGTGCAGACCCAGCTGGCACGCACGCCCTACCCCTACCCCACGCTGCACATCAAGCGCCGGCCAGACAGCATCTTCGACTACCAGTTCGAGGACTTCGAGGTGCTGGACTACCAGTGCCACCCCGCCATCAAGGCGCCCGTAGCGGTCTGATCCCTCTTCGCCCTCCTGCGATCCCTGCAGCGCAGGCGCCACGGTGCCCTGCCTGATCTCCCCTGTCTCCCTTCACGAACTACAAAGAGCACCCCCTATGTCTTCCGGCGGATTTCACGTACACGGCCCCCACGACCACGCAGTCGAGCATGCCACCCAGGGCCACGGCGACGACCACGCAAGCAGCCACGGCAAGGAGGGCGGCGGCTCGTCCATGAGCAAGATCGCGATGTTCACGGCCATCGTCGCCACGGTGGGCGCCATCTTCTCGTACATGGGCGGCGCTACACAGGCCAATGCCGGCCTGCTCAAGAACGACGCGGCCATCAAGAAGACAGAGGCATCCAACCAGTGGAACTACTTCCAGTCCAAGAGCACCAAGCAGTCCCTGGCCGAACTGGCCCGCGACCTGGCGCCCGATGACCGCAAGGCCACCTACCAGTCCAAGGTGGAGCGCTACGAGAGCGAAAAGAACGAGATCAAGGTCGCCGCCGAAAAACTGGAAGCCGACAGCCACAGGTTCGACCGCCAGAGCGAAGAGCAGATGCACCAGCACCACCGCTGGGCCCAGGCCACCACGGCGCTGCAGGTGGCCATCGCCCTCGCCGCCATCGCCCTGCTCACGCGCAAGAAATGGCTGGAATACGGCATGTACGGCGTGGCCGCCATCGGCCTCGTCGTCGGCGTGCTGGCCACGCTGCATATCTAAGCCAGTCAGAAGAACACAAGCGAAGGAAGCCACCATGCCCGTGCACATGATCTATGCGCGCGCCGCCAACGGCGTGATCGGCAAGGACAACGTCCTGCCCTGGCACTTGCCGGAGGACATGGCGCGCTTCAAATCGCTGACCCAGGGCTGCCCAGTGGTCATGGGCCGCAAGACATGGGACTCGCTGCCGCCGCGCTTTCGGCCGCTGCCGGGCCGCACGAACATCGTCATCACCCGCCAGGCCGACTGGCAGGTCGAGGGCGCCGTGCGCGCCGCCAGCCTGCAGGAGGCGTTGCAGCACGCCAGCCCCGGCCAGACGCTGTGGGTGATCGGCGGCGCCCAGGTCTACGCCGAAGCCCAGCCCGTGGCCGACCGCATTGAACTCACCGAGATTGCGCAGGACTTCGAGGGCGATGCCCATGCACCCGTGCTCGATGCCAGTTGGCACGAGACGGCGCGCAGCGCGCATACCTCTACGAACGGGCTGCCCTACAGCTTCGTGACGCTGGAGCGGCGCAAAGACTGAGCGGGCGGCAGGCTCAGAACAGCTTGGCGCAGTTCACCGGCAGCTGAGCGGCCGTGGTTCCCTGCAGCACGCCCATGCTGCCGATCAGGTTGCCCTGGCTCACCGACAGCGTGAACGGCAGGTTGAAGCTGGTGGTGCCGGTGAACGACGAGGCCGTGGCCGTGCCCATGCCGTAACCGTAGAGCGAATTCGCCGGGCCCAGGGCCGCGATGGTGAACATCGAAGGTCCGCTGGGCTGGCCGCTGACCGTGACGAACACGCCGGTGCCAGCCACCGCGCACTGGTAGACGCCGTCGAGCGGGCCGCCGGCGGCCATGGCGGCGCCCGATGCGCCGGCCAGCACTGCGGACGCGACCAGGGTTTTGATGAATCTGCTGCTCATGTTTGCTTGTTCCTTTTTCTTTTCGGGAGTCTGTGGCGAGGGGCCGCGTTCGCACCGTCGCGCCACGCTGTCTGAACCGCCAGGCGGCCAGAAGTTCACCGCCTGCCAGGCCCACAAAAAAAAGCCCGCACGGAGGCGGGCAGCAACTTGCTTGTCGCAAGAGGGGATGCCGCTTGGAGGCCGGCATGGAAATAATAGGCCGGTGCGGCCCGCAAGGCTGTGACGCGGAGCACAGCTTGCTGCGCGTTGCCCACCGTTCCAAGGTGGCAAGCCGGCCTCAGACGGGCGTACCCACCAGCGTGATGTCCACCAGGCGTGTGCTCATATGCCCATGGCCGTCGTCCAGGGTCACGGTGAACTGGTCGTGGCGCTGCTGGCCGCTGGCCAGCAGCGGGTCGATGGTCTGGTTGCCCACGGTATAGAGCCAGTTGACCTGGCCGGTATGGCCGTCTGAACGCACCTGGGCGGTCAGCGTGCCCAGGGCGCCGGCCGTGGGCGTGACGCTCACCGTGTGCGCCGCGAAGGCCGGGTCCGCAAAGCTGAAGCCCCCGGCCGTGGCCAGCGTGGCCGTGGCGTTGGTGCCGCCCAGGTCGGCCACCTTGCCGGGGGCGCTCCATTGGTAGCCCTGGTTGAAGCCCATCGTGGCCGAAGCCACCTTCTGCAGCGCCACGGCCGTGGCCGGGTCGATGCCCAGGTCGCTCGCCACCTTGTCGCCCGCCCCCAGCGAGCGTGCATCAAGGCCCGTCAGCGTCTCGAACAGCACCAGGCCCGAGAGGTAGGAGCCGTACTTGCTCGCGTGCAGGTTGTCGTCGTGCCAGAGATTGATCTTGCCGCCACCGGACACGCTCGCTCCGCCCGTCTCCGTGTAGGGGTCGCGGATGGCCAGGCCATTCTGCACGGCGCTCATGAAGGCTGTTCCCACCGGCGCCACGCCCACGAAATCAGGGTTGACCGCGGCCAGGTTGGCGTAGGCGCTCTGAAGGTCGGTGGTCATGCCCTCGAGGGTGAGGTAGTAGGCCGTGGCCTGGGTGTCCGACCGGCTGATGTCCCCCGTACCCTCGTAGGCGCCGGCCCCATTGAGGGTGCGCGAGGTGAGCATGTCGTAGGCCCCGGCCACCATGTCGGGCCGCGCCCAGGTGGCATACAGGTACATGTCGGTCGACGTGTCGGCATTCGGGTTGCCCGCGATGGTGGTGCCGGGCTGCGTCGTGGTATCGGCCGCCCCGGTGTGCACGAAGTTCTCGATCGCCGTGGCGTACTTCTGGAACTCGCCGATGTCGGCATTGGCACCCAAGGTGGTGGTGAGCGTGGCGTTGGCGGAGATGCCAAAGTCGGACCTGGACGGATCAGCCGCGAAGTAGGTGGCAGTGCCGTCCGCCGTGAAGTTCACCGTGAGCGCGGCGCTGGTATCGCCGCTGCGCGTGAAGGTATAGACCAGGTTCTGGCCGGCGCTCTCGTACACGCCCGCAGCCGAGCTCAGGCCCAGCGTCACGTTGGGCAGGCTGGTGTCGGTGCCGGCCGCGAAGTCGTCGTTGACGATGGTGCCGGAGACGGCGCCAAGCGTGCCCAGGTTGTAGTCGGAGCCAGTGCTGGTGAGCGTGAGGCGAATGGCCTCGTCGGCCTCCACCGTGCTGTCGGCATGCGGGTCCAGGGTGATGCTGGCCGAAGTCTGCCCCGCCTTGATGGTGATGGAGCCCGTGTTGGAGGTGAACGAGACATTTCCCGTGGTCGTGGGGGCACCCGTGTCGGCGCTGGTGGCAAAGCCATTGCCACTGCTGAAGCGGTAAGGCGATGTGCCGCCGCCTCCCGATGCCGAAAATGCGCCCGAGGCGGTGGTGTACATCTCCAGATCCTGGCTGGCAGACACCGTGGTCGAGACCGATGGCGACGTGCTGCCATCGCGGAAGGCGGTGAAACCCACGACCAGGTCGCTGGTCGTGGAGCCGGTGCGCGTGAAGGTGAAAACCAGGTTGGCCGTGCCATCCTCCGTCACCTGGCCGGGGCTGGCCGCCAGCGACACCGTGGCCAGGGCCGGGTTGGTGGCGGGCGCAGTGGGGTCGTCGTTGAGGAGGGTGGTACCCACCGCGGAGCTGGTGCCCACACGGTAGTTGCCTGCCGACGCGGCCAGCTTGAGCGCCAGGGTCTCGTCGTATTCCTTGGCCCCATCGGCCGTGGGCGTGATGACCAGGTTGGCCGTGGCGCTGCCCGCCGCGAAGGTGATGGAACCGGAGCCCGAGGGCAGCGGTTCGTCTGTCTGGTCCTGCAGCACCACGATCTCCCACTTCTGGCTGGCGATGTTGCCGCGCATGTCCCAGTTGGCGGCAGAGGAGTTCAGGTAGTGCCCCTTGAGCGTGGCCGCGTTGCGGGTGGACAGGGATACGTCGTAGCCCAGGCCCACCTGGTCGGCGAACTTGTCGAACAACCCCGCCACGCCGCCCCAGGGGTGCGGCTCGTAGAGGTTGGCACCGGTCAGGTTGGTGAAGCTCCCGCCATTGGCTGGTGAGGTCAGGTCGTGCACGCCGAAGGGGTTGGTCGCCGCGTCGTAGGTGTTGTACGACATGGCCGGGTCGATGCGTGCGAACGTGGCGCTGTTGCCCACGAACAGCACCGGGTTGAACACCGTGGCGATATCCACCGCCGCTGCCGCGCCCTTGTTGCCGGCCGCGTCGCTGAAGCTGTCCTTGGCCACCACAATGTGTCCGCCCGTGTCCAGGTGGGCGGACGCTGTGGCCGTGAAGGTCGCCGTGCGCACGAGCCCCGTGCCGCTCAGCGCAGCCAGAGTACCGCCAACGGCCGTGATGTCCGTCGTGGTGAAGCTCGCACCCGGGTCTTCGCTGAAGGTGAACATGATGGTCGCGGTGCCGCCGGTCTTGAGCGCGGCCGCAGAACTCGTGATGGTCAGCACCGGAGCCTGCGTGTCCACAGGGCCTGGCGTCCCGCCGCTCGCGTCACCGCCGCCACCGGATGCCGGTGGCGGGTTGTTGCCCTGGCCGGCAGACACCCCGGGCGCCAGTTCACCCACGGCCTGCTGCTGCACCACGGCCGTGAAGGCAGCGCCCGTGAAGCCATTCGCCGCCGCCTGGAAATTGCCCGTGGCCACCGCACCTGCCGCATCCGTGGCCGCTGCGGCCACCTGGCCCAGCACCGCCACCGTGCTGGCAGCGCCGACCGCATCGTTGGCGGCATCCACCACCTTGCTGATGAGGTCCAGGCTGGTAGCATCCAGCCGCAGGCCATGGTCGCCCGCAGCATCGGCCACGATGGCACGCAGGAAGGCGGCGTCCGACAGGTTCGCCACGCCGCCGGTTCCCCCCGCCGCGCCGGCGAGGGCATCCGCCAGGGACGCGATCAGCGTGCCCGCCGCTGCGCCCACCTGGCCCGCGTGCGGCGTGGCGACGCCCGGCTGCGCCGCCTTGGCCTCGGCCGCATCCAGCGCGGCCGCGCCGATGCCAACCACGTTCACCAGTGCCACCGCCACCTTCTGGTAGCCCAGGGCCACGGCCTTGTCGGCAGCGCTGGTGCTGCTGCTGGCCAGCACGGCCAGCGGGTCGTAGGTCAGCAGATGGATGCCGGCCGGCAGGTTCAGCACCTTGGCGAGCAGGGCCGTGGCCTGCTCCACGGTCGTGGTGGCACCGCCCTTGTCCATCAGCGCCTGCAGCAGGGTCGTGATGGGGTTCACCACCGTGCTGCCGGCCGGTGCGGTGAGCATTCCCTTGAAAGCCTTGTTGGTGAGCAGGTCGGTGCCGCCGGTGGCCACCAGCGTTCCCTGCACGCTGGCCGGCAGCGTGAAGCCGCCCGCGCCATCGGTGGTGGTGGACCACTCGCCCGCATCGAGCCGGTGGTTGCCATTGGCATCGGCAAACACGGTGGCGCCCTTGAGGTAGCCATCCGCCACATGGCCCTGGATGCCGGCGGCGGTGAGTCTGCCGGCCAGCGCCTGCACGCCGCTGATGCCCATGGCCGCGCTGGCATCGGTGGCGCCGATGCCCTGCAGCAGGGTGTGCACGGCGGTCTCCACGCCCACCCCGGCGAACAACGCGCCCTTGTTCTGGCTGGACAGCGCGCTGTTGAAGGCGTTGGCCGCTTCGGCGCGGTGGTCCAGCGCGTTGTAGATCCCGAAATCGGCACTGACCAGGAAATCCATCAGCCTGGCCCAGGTGGTGAGGCCCTGCTCCTGCGCCAGCCGCGCGATGGCCAGGCCTTCATCGGCCGAGAGCACCACCCCCAGGCCGTTGAGCGCCAATTGCTGCACCGTCGCCCCGACGCCCCGGCTGGTCGACATCTGCCCCATGGCCGCCTCGAATGCCGCCGCCACCCGGCCGAAATGGCCATCGGCGGCCACCACCGCCTCGAACTCGGCGAGCAGGCCGGCCGGCGCGGCATTGCCGGTGGCGAGGATGAAGACTTGCTGCAGGACGTGGGATGCGTTTGGCGTAGACATGGCGATGCCCTTCCGGGTACGGAATACGAAGTGGGAGGTTGAAAACGAGGGGAAAGAGGCGCGAGGCCCGGCGGGCAGCCTCAGGCTGGTCGGGCAGCGGCGCAAACGCCCGCACCACCCGCAGCAAGAACGTGTCTACGTTCTACGGGCTTGGGCAGACAGCGGTCGGCCCGAGAACCGGTACATGGGAAAAGGCGTCTGGCCTGCAGGGCCGGCGGGCAGTGCCGCAGCCGCCAGCGGCAGCGTGGAATCGAATGGCAAGGCTTGTCTCCAGCGTTTTATTTGTGCCAACGATAAGCCTGCGACTCCATGAAATCCAATAGTATTTTCAGGGCATCTGCATATGCCCTGCATATGGAGTTCTTGCCGCTTCACTCGCCCGCCGTACTGCGCCTTCCAAGGCCCGGGGCGCACCCCCTGCCAATCGAGGATAGGATGCACCCCAGCGTGCCCACCGTGGTGCAACGGCGGCGGTGCCCCGCCATGGACGATTGAAAAAGCAAGGACCAATGATGGTGATGAAGATCGCGACGTGGAACGTCAATTCCCTCTCCGTGCGCCTGCCCCAGGTGCTGGCCTGGCTGGCCGCCAACCCGGTCGATGCGCTGGGCCTGCAGGAGCTCAAGCTCACTGACGACAAGTTTCCGCACGACGCCTTCAAGGAGGCGGGCTACGAGGCCGTGGCCTTTGGCCAGAAGACCTACAACGGTGTCGCCATCCTGAGCCGCCACCCCATGACGGACGTGGTGCGCAACATCCCCGCGCACGAGGACGCGCAGGCGCGCGTGATCATTGCCACGCTGGGCACGCCCACCGGCCCGCTGCGCCTGATCAACGGCTACTTCGTCAATGGCCAGGAGCCCGGCTCGGAAAAGTTCGCTTACAAGATGCGCTGGCTGCAGGCCCTGCAGGACCTGGTGCGCGCCGAGATGACGGCCCACCCGCGGCTGGCCCTGGTGGGCGACTTCAACGTGGCGCCCGAAGACCGCGACTCCTACGACCCGGTGGGCCTGCGCGAAACCATCCACCACACCACCGAAGAGCGCAACCACTTCAAGGCGCTGCTGGAGCTGGGCCTCACGGACAGCTTCCGCATGTTCGAGCAGCCCGAGAAGATCTACTCGTGGTGGGATTACCGCATGCTGGGCTTCCAGAAGAACCGGGGGCTGCGCATCGACCATATCCTGGTGAGCGAAGCCCTGCGCAGCAGCGTGACGGCGTGCGTGGTGGACCGAGCCCCGCGCAAGAACCCGCAGCCGAGCGACCACGCACCGGTGGTGGTGACGCTGGAATGATGGCAGGTGGGCGGCCACCAGCGCCATTGCACGGGCCGCCGTTCAGGGCCGGGCCAGCGCTGCAGAAAAGCTGTGGTGCGAAAACTTCCACGGCCCATCGCGCTGTTTTCTGAGCCCCAACTCACATCGCCGCCATGGGCAAAGCCCATGGCGGCGATGGCGGGGGAGCAACTGCGATGCCTTCTCTTTTAAAGCACGGCAATGCCCTCACGGTTGCGGCTGGCCAGTTTCCAGTCGGCCTGCGAACAGGAGGACTGGGAGTCAGGCCAGCCGGCTGATCACGTGCAGACCATCAACGTGCAGGGTTGAAGCTGTCGCGCAAGGCCTTCACTTCGTCGTGGTTGCGCTGGGCACCATCGGCCTGGCGCTGTACCAGGGCACGCAGGTCCTGCGGCAGGTTGGCTTTCAGGGCCTTGCGGTAGCGGGCCACCGCAGCGTCTTCACCGCGCTCGCACTCTTCCAGCACGGCCTTGTCGTCCTGCGTGGAGAGCGCCGTCTTCACGGACACCCAGCCGCGGTGCAGTGCACCTGCCACGGTGCCGCCGCTGACGGGCTCGCCGCCGCGGGCGCGGATCTCGCGCTCCAGCTCGGCACCTGCTGCTGCGCATTCACGCGAGTGGCGTTGGAAGATGCCCTTGAGTTCGCCCGCATCGGCGTGCTCAGCGCTGGCGTGAAAGCCATACTCGCCGTCGCGGGCCGATTCCAGCAGATCGTTCAAGGTGTCGATCACGTCGTCGTTGTCGATCTCCCCAGTGACTTCCAGCGGCTGGCTGTTGTAGGCACGTTCGTAGGCAGCGCGGGTGGCGGGCTGAACATCCGTCCAGGCCAGGCCATCGTTGCCATGGCGGGCGCGCCAGTCATCGGCGAGACGGGGTTCGACGGCGTCATAGTCGCCCTCGTAACGGCCCACCGAACTCCAACCCAGTTCATAGGCAGGGCGGTATTGGTCGTACGTGCGGCCACCCACAAAGTAGGGTTCACGGTGGTAATTCTCGCGCCAGTAGGCGTCTTCGTTCGTGGGGTTGACGGCTTCGCCAGCAGCCTTGCCTGCAAGGCCACCCACAACAGCACCGGCAACCCCGCCGATGGCGGCGCCGACGGGACCGCCAAGCGCCCCCGCAGCAGCACCGGCTGCAGCGCCGCCCATGGCAGCACCCACACCCGTACCCACCGGGTGGGCACCAGGTTCATTGGTCAGGGGATCGCGGTTGGCATCGTTGAAATCCGACATAAGAAGTCTCCGGTTGGTTGACAGTGACTTCATTGTGGTTGGCAGCTCTCGACGCCAGGGTCGGCATGCAGAGGGTGCAGGTGTAGGACAGAGGGCCCCCCGCGCGTGCAGAGCCCCAGGCCATCCCGCCACGCGGCTGAAGGCGTTGCCAAAGAGGCAACAACCTGCACGCGGCGCATGGGGTCAAGCAGCGACCGTCTCCAAAAGCCCGCCAGCGGCACGCTCCAGCACCTCGCGGGCATGCGCCGCCGACATGCCGGCCTCGCTGCTGGTCCAGGCGACGAACTGGTCCGGGCGCACCAGCACCAGTTGCGCGCCGTAGCGTTCATGCTCGCCAGCGCCCTGCGCCTGAACCACCGTCAACGCCAGCGCCTTGACCGCCGCTGCATCGCGAAAGGCCTGCACCGCCACGGCGTCGGCGCCAAAGGCCAACAGGGAAAAGCCGGGGCCCAGTTCCTCGTAAACGTTCCTGCCCGACGGCAGCACGGCAGGCGCCAGATGGTGCCCGGGCCGCGCGTCAAAGCGGTGCGATCCCTTGGCGCTGCTGGTGCGGCCCTCGCAGCCCCAGACCACGCTTGAACCCTCGTAGTGGGGCTCGAAGGCATGCACCTCGCCCACGGCGCCCTGGGCACGCGCATTCCAGGCGGTCTCGAAGGCGGCAAGGTCGCGCGCCGGGTCGTGGGTGTCGAGGAATTCGCGGTCCGTGTCGATGGATTTGGCGATGAAGTCGCGCATGGTGGAGGCAAACACCGGCCGGCGCTCGCCGTCGTACGAATCGAGCAGGCGCTCACCACCCCAGCCCTGCAGCACGGCAGCCAGCTTCCAGCCCAGGTTGCGCGCATCCTCGAGCCCCGAGTTGACGCCATAGCCTCCGTAGGGCGGGTGGCTGTGCGCCGCATCGCCGGCGACGAAGACGCGGCCGTTGCGGTAGTTGTCGGCCAGCATGAAGCGCAGATCCCAGAATCCGATGTGCTCGAACTCCACGTCGAATTGAGCACCCACCGCTTCGTGCAGGTAGGCCGCAAAATCGAAGTTGTCCTTGGTCGTGCCTGGCGGCACGGGGGCGTGGAAGAACCAGGTGTTGCCCAGGTCCACCCGGCCAAAGAACTTCCAGTAGCCCTGGAGTTCGGGCTGCAGCACGTTGTAGTAGGACTTGCCGGGGTAGCGTTCGAGCAACTGGTGCAGGCCGGGCGAGCGGAACACCAGCAACACCATCATGCGGTCATGGTCGGTGCGGGTCTGGGTGATGCCCGCCTGCTCACGCACGACGGAGCGTGCGCCGTCCGACCCCACGGCATAGGCACTGCGCAGCACGCGTTCGCCGCTGCCACCACGCTCGGTGATGGTGACCGACACCCCGTCGGCATCCTGCACCACGGCCTTGGCCTCCCAGCCGTACACGGTCTGCACCGAGGGCAGTTCGGCCACACGGGCACGCAGCACCGCCTCCGTCGCGTACTGCGGCAGCCGCTCGTTGCCGGTGAAGTAATAGGGCTTGACCAGGTCGCGCTGCAGCCAGTCGTAGCTGTGGGGGCCCAGCAGCGTGCCGTGCGCCGTCAGGCCACCGATGCCGTATTCCACGGGGATGGTGCGGGCGGCACGCAGCTCCTTTTCGGCCCCCCAGAAATGGAAGTGCTCCATGGTCCGCTGGGTCAGGTTCTGTCCCTTGGGGATGGGCTGGGGCTGCAGGTAGCGCTCCACGACGATGGTGCGCACGCCACGCTGGCCCAGCTCGATGGCAAGGCCCATGCCCACGGGCCCACCGCCGACGATGACCACCTCGGCGTCCTGCTGTTCTGCCATGGCCTGGTCCTTGTTGCTCATTGTGTTCATTGCTTTCTGGTTCATTCCGCGGTGATGCCCTGGGCCTTGATGAGGTCCGACCAGCGCTTGGCGTCTGCCGCCACGAGCTTCTTGAAGGCATCGGGCGTGCTGTGGGCGGGCGTCATGCCCTGGGTCTCGAAGGACTTGGCCACGGCAGGCGCCGCCAGCACCTCGCGCAGCTCGGTGTTCAGCCGGTCGACATAGGCGCGAGGCGTGCCGGCCGGTGCGAACACGCCGTACCACATGTCCACGTTGAGATCACCGAGCTTCAGGCTGTTCAGCGAAGGCACTTCGGGCAGCAGGGGATGGGGCGTGCCGGAGCTGATGGCCAGCGCCTTGAGCTTGCCCGCCTTCACATGCTGCAGGGCCACGTGGATGGGCAGGAACATCGCGTCGATCTGCCCGCCCAGCAGGTCGGTCACGGCAGGCGCCGTGCCCCGGTAGCTGATGTGCGTGAGCGAAATCTTCGCCCGGTTCTTGAGCAGCTCCATGGCCAGGTGGTGCGGCGTGCCCGCGCCGGGCGAGCCGTAGTTGAGCGCGCCGGGCTTGGCCCGAGCGCGCTCGACCAGTTCCTTGAGCGACTGGATCTTCGAGCCCTCGCTGGCCACCAGCAGCAGTTGCCCCCAGCTCGTCTGGCCCACGGGCTGCAGATCGGTCAGCGGGTTGAAGCCCTGCTTGGGGTACAGCGCCATGTTCATCACCAGCGTGTTCACGCTGACCAGCAGCGTTGCGCCGTCGGCTGGCGCACGCACCACTTCCTGCGTACCGATGATCCCCGAGGCGCCTGCCTTGTTGTCGACGAAGAAGGGCCGCTTGAGACGTTCGGACAGTGGCGCCGCGATCTGGCGCGCGATCAGGTCGATGCCCGTGCCAGGCGTGAACGGCACGACCAGGCGCACCGGCGTATCCGCACCACCGGCCTGCGCCCGGACCAGGGGCGCCGCCACCGTGGCCAGGGCGCCGAGCACCAGGCGCCTGCGTTGAAGGGAGGGCGGCGGCAACGGAGTGGCAAGGGTCATGGTTTTGTCTCGTTGGAAGTTGGACCACAATTACAACGACAGTCTTGATTTGAATCAAACGGAAATTTCTGATGAATTCGTCAACAAAACTGATGAATGTCAGCAGCCGCCAGCTGCACGCCTTTCTGGAGGTGACACGCCTGCAGAGCTTTGCCAAGGCGGCCGAGCAGGTGCATCTGTCGCCCTCGGGCATGAGCATGCTGGTCAAGGAGCTGGAGGAGCAGATGGGTGCGCGCCTTTTCAACCGCACCACGCGCTCGCTCACGCTCACCGATGCCGGCCGGCGGCTGCAGCCGGTGGCCGAGCGCATCGTCGGCGAGCTGCGCACGCTGGGTGCCGTGCTCGATGGCAGCGAGTCTGCGGTGCGCTCACGCCTGCTGGTGGCGGCCACGCCCATGATCTCGGCCAGCCTGCTGCCCGACGTGGTGCGCGGCTTTGCCGAGACCCATCCCCAGGTGCAGGTGCACCTGGCCGATGTCGAGGTGGGCACCGTGCGCCAGGAGGTGCTGGAGGGCGAGGCGGACATCGGCTTCGGATTCTTCGTCAAGCCGGCCGTGGGCCTGTCGCGCCAGCCCCTGTGCAAGTTCCGGCTCATGCGCATCAGCCCGCCCGGCGCAGGCAGCAGCGGTCTCGCGGAAAGCCTGCCCTGGAGCAGCCTCGCAGGCCTGCCCCTGGTGAGCCTGCCCTCGGGCAATCCGATCCAGGTGGTGATCGAAAAGCACCTGTCCCGCCTGGGCCGCACACACGAGGAACGCCCGCGCATGAACCTGCTGGGCACCATCATCGGCATGGTGCGCGCCGGCCGGGGCCACGCCATCATCCCCTCGTTCGCGATGGAGGAATGCCTGCGCCAAGGCCTCGGGGTGGCCATGCTGCGCGAGCCCGTGGCGCACCTGGACCTGTACCTGGTGTCGCGCCGCGGCACGCAGCCCAAGCCCTCGGCGCTGGCATTTGCGGCGGCGCTCAAGCGGGCCGCGGCGCGCTTGCCCGGTTGACCGCTGTAGACGAATCCGGGTCAGGTCTGCACTGCAGACCTGACCAGTGCATTGAGCCGCAGCGTGCCCCAGACCCCGATGGCGCAGTGCAGCAAGAAGCCGAGCAACATGCCGCCGAGTGCCACCGCGCCAAGGGTCTCCGCCGGTACCACAAACACCATGGCCAGCGTACCAAGCTCAATCAGCAGCATCACCACGATCTGCATCCGGACCACCTTGCGCAAGGCCAAGGCATACCCGTCGGTAGGGTAGTCCTTGAGATGCCTTCTGGCGAGCAGGAAGGCACCGCCGCCCACGGCGAGCTTCAACCCCATGGCAGGCAAACGCACACCCATGACACCCAATGCGACGAGGAGGACATAGGTCATCGGCATGCCCCATGCTGCGTACCAGCCAGCCCATCTGGGAAGTGATGCGGACGGCGCGGGTACAGAAGCTGCGGATTCGACGGACATGGTATTCACCGGGTGCGGACACGCCGCCGGAAGTTGGGTATCCGGACATCGTAGGCCCCTCGCCAAAAGTCACCTACCGAAATTTGCCCCGCAATCGCTCAGCGCCGCAACGAGGCCAGCAAGGCCGCGAACAGGATCAGCGAGCCCCCCAGCACCGTGCGCGGCTCCAGTTGCGAGGCCGACAGCAGCACCGAGGACACGCTGGCGAACACCACCTCCGACAGCATGACCACGGCCGTGGTGCCCGCCGTCAGGCGCGAGGCGCCGAACTGCAGCGCCCAGTTGCCCAGCATCAGCACGCCCGACAGCAGCAGCCCGGTGACGGCCCAGGTGGCGTTGAAGGCGGGGAAGGGGTCCACCACCCCGAACTGCATACCGACAAAGGCCGCCAGCAGCGCCATCAGCATGCAGCCGCCGAACATGGCGAACATGCGCGCCTGCCCCGGCACGGCGTGCAGGCGGCGCACAGTCACGTTGACCAGGGCGAACATGAAACCGCCCATCAATGCCAGGCCATCGGCCATGGACAGGCCCTGCAGCAGGCTGGCAGGCGATGCGTCCCCGGGCAGCAGCACCAGGACCACGCCGGTGAAGGCCAGCAGCAGCCGCGCGATGGCCATGGGCGTGGGCCGCTCGCCCAGGATGCGCCAGGCCAGCAGCACCGCCCAGGCGGGCATGAGGTAGAACAGCAGGATCACGCGCACCACATCGCCCACCGTCACGGCCCAATTGAAGGCCACGTTGTTCAGGCCCGATGCCAGCGCCAGCAGCCACAGCCCCGGGTGCTGGCGCACCTGCGCGAGGATGCCCGGCCGCAGGGTCAGCAGGCCCAGCAGCACCACCGCATACATCGCGGCCGTGGCCCACAGCGGGTGCAGGCCCGCCCCATGCATCAACCGGAACGGCCACCAGGCCAGGCCCCATACGAAGGCATTGAACAGCAGGGCGAAGACGGGCAGCGGAGATTGCATGGGGCAGAAATGCAGAAGCACCAGTGCCGGCGCACCAGGCACCGGCAGCAGTCATGGCGATACGAAAACGGGACCGGGCGAGGCAAGGTCCGGCCTTGCTGCCGCGCGATTGTGCCGTTCATTGGCCGCACATGCCGGGCGACTGCCAGATGACCGTTCGGCTACGCCTGTCAGCCGTGGTGCGTGTTGGTTCGCCACCGCGCAAGGCAGGGCTGCACGAACAGGTACAGCCCAGTGAGCAGCAGCAGTGCCAGCGGTGCCAAGGGTGCATAGGTGACCCACGCGGGCGGGACACCCTGAGCCATGGCCGCGAAGTTGGCAACGATGGTCAAGGTGAACACCATGGACACCCAGCGGTGGGTGCGCCGCAGCCAGAGCCCCAGGCCGTTCATAGCGGGGCCCCCTGGGCCAACTGGATGAGCTTCCAGCCGTTGCCCGCAGGATCGCGAAAGCCCGCATCGACATTGCCATAGCGGTCCACCGGCTCCTGCGTGAACTCCACGCCGCGCTCGCGCAACGTCGCACAGAGGGCACGGCAATCGGCCACATGCCAGACCAGGGGCGGCATGGCGCCCTTGGCCACCATGGCGCGCAGCGTCTGGGCCGTGGCTTCATCGTGCAGGGGCGCCCCCGGGGCGAACAGCCCGAGCTGGAACGAGGGCTGCTCCGGGTGCTGCACCGTGAGCCAGCGGTAGCTGCCATTGCGCACGTCCGTGTGCACGCGAAAGCCGAGCTGGTCCACATAGAAGGCCAGCGCCTTGTCCTGATCGTCCACGTACACGCCCACCACACCGATGCCCTGGGTGGGCGGGTCCATCATCGCTGTCGTCATCACTCGATCTCCTTGCTTGTCGAAGACCTGTTTGTACCGGCCGCTGCGCGGCGGCGCTTCTCCAAAACTGCGATCGTGAGGTCCGGCCGCTCTGCGGCCTTGAGGATGCACGCCGGCATGCTGGCGAGCGGCCCCACCTCGGCCCGTGCCTCCCGCCGCAGCACGCTGGGGCTTTTGCCGGTGATGTCGCGAAAGATGCGGCCAAATGTGCCCAGGCTCTCCCAGCCGGTGGCAAATGCGATGTCGGTGACGGGCCAGTCGGTGTCGCGCAGCAGGGTCGACGCCTGCTCGATGCGCCGCGTGAGCAGGTAGCGGTGCGGCGGAACGCCGAAGGCCTGCTTGAACGAGCGCGCGAAATGCGCCTGCGAGACACCGCTCACCTCGGCCAGTCGTTCCACGGGCCAGGCCTCGTGCGAGGCTGCGTCCATCCGGTCCTTGGCACGCAGCAGGCGCCGCAGCAGGGCCGGATCCTGCAGGCTGCCCGCGGCCGGCAGTACGGAAGTGGAGTATCTGTTGTAGGGGGTGGAGTCATGGGACCTCGGATCAGCGGTCCCATTGTCGGCGACCCATGCTGGCACCCAGCCAGCGCTGGCTTGCAGAGATCTCAATAAATATGCAACAATTAAAGTTACTTGAATGCCACGCAGCCATGTCTATCGCCTCCACCAGCGCCAAGCCGACCGCTCCATTCGCCAATGCCCAGGCCGTTGCGTCCTACGCAGACCGCACCCGCCGCCTGGTGCCCGGCTCGGACGACCTGCAGAAAATGGCCGGCGTGCTGCTGGCCGAGCGTGCGCCGCCCCTGGCCAAGGTGCTTGTGGTCGGCGCAGGCGGGGGTGCCGAGCTGGGCGTCTTCGCCCAGGCACAGCCACAGTGGCGCTTTGTGGGGGTGGACCCGTCCGAGCCCATGCTGCAGCTGGCGCAGAACACGCTCGGGCCGTTGGCGGAGCGCGTGGACTTCCACCACGGCTATGTGCACACCGCGCCTGCAGGCCCCTTCGATGCCGCGTCCTGCCTGCTCACCCTGCATTTCTTGCCCCCGGATGAAAGGCTGGCCACGTTGCAGGCCATCCGCCAGCGCCTGCAGCCCGGCGCCCCCCTGGTAGCGGCACATTTGAGCTTTCCGCTGGCATCGCAGGCCGAGCGCAGCCAGTGGCTCTCGCGCTATACCGCCTTCGCCATCGCATCGGGCGTAGACCCTGAAGCTGCACGCCGGGCAGCCACCGCCATCGATACTGCCCTGCCCTTGCTCAGCCCGGACGAGGAGGAAGCGCTGCTGGAGCAGGCCGGCTTCAGCGGCGTCCGCCTGTTCTATGCAGGGCTGGCGTTTCGGGGGTGGGTTGCGTATGCCTAAAGACAGGGGCAGCCGAAACCAGCTAGCAGAATCCCGCCCGAATCCAAAGCCTTGAATCTTCGCAGGGCGGAGGAACAGTCCCGTCGGCCATGTCGGCGATGATGCGGGCGCCAGACAGCCCAACGACCTACGACAACGCGAGAAACATGCATTTGCCCAGCGCCATCTGGCGGCTCCTTTTTGCGAAGTTCCGATGGATATGGTGGATGGCTGCCGCCGCATCCATTTTTCCTGTACTGCGTCTTGCCATGCTGGAAATCCCGGAGAAAAGCGATTTGACGGAAGTGCACGGCATCTACAAGATGCCTTTCATCAGACCCAACAGCAAAGGGTACGCGACCACTGTTGAAGCGAGTGACGGCAATTTGAAAAAATGCAACTGCGCTGCAGGAAGCGGCGGGCCCAGCTGCCTGAGCCAGAATCACGCCGACAACCTTGACCTGATGCGTTCACTGAGGGACCAGCCCGTGACCGTGCTGATGTCGACAGCAAAAATGTACGAGCAAATCCCGCTCTGCTTTGAGATTCGGACCGACCAGACCACCCTGGTTTCTTACGAACAGTCCAAGGCCAGGTACTTGAAGGACAAGAACCGCGTTGGCGACTACCTGTTCCACATTTTGATGTTTCTTTTTCTCATGACCGTGTACGGCAGCACCTTCGTCGGAAACAAGGAACGGTGATGACCATGCGCGTTGGGTCCTCGACCCTGCGCGTCAGCCTTTCAGCCCATGCCGCTCATGCCACTCGGCCAGTGATTCGGCTGGAAACGCCTGGTAGTGCCTGTGGCCCTTGCCCTTGGGCACATCGACCCAGTTGGCCACAAATTCGAGCATGCCTTCGACCAGCTCCGGGGGCTTGGGCAGGGGGGTGTCGATGGCCGAGGCATGGGGATGGACCAGTTCGGGCCAGCGCGGATCCCATAGCCACAGGGCGCTGCCACATTGCAGGCAGAACTTGCGTTCGGCCTTGGAGCGCCTGGCGCGTTGGCCCTCTTCGCGCATGACCGCATGGTAGGTGCCCAGGTGCCTGGCGCCCTGGACCTTGAGCGTGCGCGCATCGCCGCCCAGGTTGATGGCGTAGCCGCCCCCGCCCGCCGTCTTGCGGCAGATGGAGCAGTGGCAGTGCATGAAGGGCACGGGACTGTCGGCTTCGAGCGAGAAGCGGACGGCGCGGCAATGGCAGGAGCCTTCGAGGTGCATGGCAGGTCCTCAGCTTTGGAGCAGGCCTCACAGCCTACACAGCCCTGCTGGCGCGACCTGTAGGAGCGCTGCGCATCCCCAGACAAGCAAAGAAAAAAGGGCTTCGGAACATGTCCCGAAGCCCTTTTGACCATGCCCCACGGGCAGGAAAGCTCAGCCTTCGTCCGGCGCGTCCAGGCCCAGCTCCTGGATCTTGCGGGTGATGGTGTTGCGGCCTATGCCCAGGCGCTGTGCAGCCTCCATGCGGCGGCCGTGGGTGGCGACCAGGGCCGTGCGGATCAGGCGCGACTCGAAGCGGCGCGTGAGCGCATCCCACACCTCGGGCTGGCCGCCGGACAGGAGCTTCTGCGCCTCGGCCTCCAGCGCCTGCTCCCAGCTCAGCACGGGGCTGGCCGATGCGGCGGGCGCAGCCACGCCGATGGCCGTGTCTGCAGCCCAGGCGGCCGCTGGCGCGGCCGCCACGAACTGCGGCGCCGAAGGCGCCACGGCGTGCAGCCCCCCCACCATTTCGGGCGGGTGCGCAATGGCAGCCACAGGCATGGCAATCACCGCCGGTGGCGCCACGGCATGGCCGTCTGCCACGGCGGCGCGCGCAGGCGCCTGGAACACCGGGGCTTCCAGCACCTCGGGCGGCAGGTCCTGCAGCGAGATGACCTGTGCGGGCGCCATCACCGTCAGCCAGTGGCAGATGTTCTCGAGCTGGCGCACGTTGCCGGGGAAGGCGAACTGCTCCAGCCGCGCCAGGGCCGAGTCGGCAATGCGCTTGGGCTCCACGCCTAGCTGGCGCGCGCTCTGCTGCAGGAAGTGGCGCGTGAGCATGGGCACGTCTTCGTGGCGCTCGCGCAGCGCGGGCAGGCGCAGGCGGATGACGTTCAAGCGGTGGAACAAATCCTCGCGGAAACCGCCTTCCTTGACGCGCCGCTCCAGGTCCTGGTGGGTGGCTGCGATCACGCGCACATGGGCCTTCACGGCCGCATGGCCGCCCACACGGTAGAACTGGCCGTCCGACAGCACGCGCAAGAGGCGCGTCTGCAGGTCAAACGGCATGTCGCCGATTTCGTCGAGGAAGAGCGTGCCCCCCTCGGCCTGCTCGAATCGGCCGCGCCGCTGTGTCTGGGCGCCGGTGAAGGCACCGCGCTCGTGGCCGAAAAGTTCGGATTCCAGCAGATCCTTGGGGATGGCCGCCGTGTTGATGGCCACGAAGGGCCCCTCTGCGCAGGGCGAGTGCTTGTGCAGCGCGCGCGCCACGAGTTCCTTGCCCGAGCCCGATTCGCCGGTGATCAGCACCGTGACCTGGCTCTGGCTGAGCCGGCCGATGGCGCGGAACACGTCCTGCATGGCGGGCGCCTGGCCCAGCATCTCGGGGGTTTCGGCCTGGCGCTCTTCGGTCACTTCCTCGCGCTGGCTTTCTTCCACCGCGCGGCGGATCAGCTCCACCGCCTTGGGCAGGTCGAAGGGTTTGGGCAGGTATTCGAACGCGCCGCGCTGGAAGGCCGAAACGGCGCTGTCCAGGTCGGAATACGCCGTCATGATGATGACGGGCAGACCGGGCTGCAGTTCGCGTACTTTTTCGAGCAGCTGCAGGCCCGAGCCTCCAGGCATGCGGATGTCGCTCACCAGGACCTGGGGGCCCTGGCGGGCGGGGTCGCCTGCGGTGACGTCGGCCAGCGCGTCGAGCACTTCGCGCGGGTGGGTGAAGCTGCGCGTGGGCAGGTTCTCCCGGGCCAGCGCCTTTTCCAGGACGAAGCGGATCGAGGGGTCGTCATCTACTAACCAGATCGGCTTCATATCTTTGTCTTACCTTCCCTGTGGTTGCGTGTCAGGGACCTCAGGGCAAGGGGATCAGGAATCGGAAGTCGGTGCGACCCGGTACGCTGTCGCATTCGATCAATCCGTGGTGCCGTTGTACGAAGGTTTGTGCCAACGTGAGTCCCAGCCCCGATCCGCCGTCCCGACCCGACACCAGAGGGTAAAAAATACGCTCTTTGATGGCATCGGGTACGCCCGGTCCGTTGTCGATGACATGCAATTCCAGTGCCAGCCGATAACGCTGGCGACCAAACGTTACTTGTCGGGCCACGCGGGTGCGCAAGGTGATCACCGCATCGCCTGCGGCGATGCGCTCGGCCAGTGCCTGCGCCGCGTTCTGAACCACGTTGAGCAGTGCCTGGATGAGCTGCGCCCGGTCGCCGCGGAACTCGGGGATGGAGGTGTCGTAGTCGCGCTGCACGCGCAACCCTTGCGGGTATTCCACCAGCACCAGCGAGCGCACACGCTCGCAGACCTCGTGGATATTGACGTCGCCCACCAGGTGCGGGTGGCGGTGCGGGGCCAGCAGGCGGTCCACCAAGCTTTGCAGGCGGTCCGCCTCGTGGATGATGACCTGGGTGTACTCGGTGAGCTCGCGGCTTTCGAGCTCCATCTCCAGCAACTGGGCCGCGCCACGGATGCCGCCCAGGGGGTTCTTGATCTCGTGGGCCAGGTTGCGGATCAGCTCCTTGTTGGCCTGGGCCTGGTCGAGCAGGCGCTCCTCACGGTCCTGGCGGGCCTGCTGCTCCAGCGGCCACAGTTCCACCAAGATCTCACCGGCCTGCTCCGCCGCCGCCACGTTGACATGCACGGGCACGGGGTCCTGGTGCAGGCGTTTCAGGCTGGCTTCGTAGCGCAGCGCCGCAAAATCCTGCACGCGGGCACCGGCCAGCGCGGTCTGCAACAGGGCCGGGTCGGTGAAGAAGGTGGAGAAATCACCCCCTTCGAGGGTGCGGCGCGACAGGCCCAGGGTGTTTTCCAGCGCCGCATTGGCGAACTGCACGGCGCCGTCGGCGCGCAGTACCGCCACCAGCGTGGACATCAGGTCCAGCGAATGAAAGCGCCCGGTATCTGGCGAGAGGGAATGGTCCGGTGGAGTACTCACGCGTGGGTCCGGCCTCAATTGGCGGGGGCCACGCGGCCCAACTCACGCTTGATGCCGGCGATGTCGCTCTCGCTGCGGGACACGCTGGCCTTGAGTTCGGCCGTGCGCTCAATGTAGCGCTGCGGGTTGCGCAGATCCAGGGCGTTGCGCTCGGGCGCGCCGCCGTTGTATTCCTTGACCAGCTCGGCATGGCGCGCCTCGGCCTTGCGCAGTTCGGATTCGAGGATGGCACGCGCATCGGAGTCGCGGGCCTTCTGGTCGTTGCTGCTCACGCGCGGGGCGTTCGGCGGCGATGCAGACGGGGCGCTGCCAGCGGCAGGCGCGGCAGTGCCACCTGCAGCTGCTGCTGGACGCGAGCCCTGCACCACAGTCACATTGCCGCCTTCGACCAGCTTGCAGCCACGCTCCTTGGCCTGGGTCGCGTTGTTCGTGTACTCATTGCCACAGCGGTAGATGCGGTCCTGGGCCCAGCCGGCAACGGGGGCCAGGGCAGCAAGCAACAACAGGGTGGTAACAGTCTTCTTCATGGAAATTCCTCGCGCGAGCAGCAAATGCACAGTACAGCCAGAGAGTATCCCCGAATCAACCCGCATCGCCAATCCGGCAAGTGCTGCGGCCGTGAGGGGTTAACGGTGCGGCAAGGGCCGTCCAAAGCCGGGGCGGCCCTGGTGGCAAAGGCGAACGCTGGCGGATGGCGCTACGGCAATACACCGGTTCAGAGGCTTCCTGGCCGGTGTTGGTTCCGTGCACACCGAATCGGCTGCACCATGGAAAAAGGCGGCTTGCGCCGCCTTTTCGGGTAACCGCCGGGAGGGGCAGATTACAGCGAGTAGTACATGTCGTACTCGACAGGGTGGGGAGCCATGCGGAAACGCGTGACTTCGGTCATCTTCAGGTCGATGTAGGCATCGAGCATGGAGTCGGTGAACACGCCACCCTTGGTCAGGAAGCTGCGGTCCTTGTCGAGGTATTCCAGGGCCTGGTCCAGGCTGTGGCAGACGGTAGGCACCAGCTTGTCTTCCTCGGGTGGCAGATGGTACAGATCCTTCGTGGCGGCTTCGCCGGGATGGATCTTGTTTTCCACGCCGTCCAGGCCGGCCATCATCAGGGCCGAGAAGGCCAGGTAAGGGTTGGCCGATGGATCGGGGAAGCGCGCTTCGATGCGGCGGCCCTTGGGGTTGGCAACGTAAGGAATGCGGATCGAGGCCGAGCGGTTGCGGGCCGAGTAGGCCAGCTTCACAGGGGCTTCGAAGCCGGGCACCAGACGCTTGTACGAGTTCGTGCCGGGGTTGGTGATGGCGTTCAGGGCACGTGCGTGCTTGATGATGCCGCCGATGTAGTAAAGCGCGAAGTCCGACAGGCCGGCGTAGCCGTCGCCTGCGAACAGGTTCTTGCCGTCCTTCCAGATGGACTGGTGCACGTGCATGCCGGAGCCGTTGTCGCCAGCGTAGGGCTTGGGCATGAAGGTAGCCGTCTTGCCGTAGGCGTTGGCCACGTTCCAGACCACGTACTTCAGGACCTGCGTCCAGTCGGCGCGCTCGACCAGCGTGCTGAAACGCGTGCCGATTTCGTTCTGGCCAGCGCCTGCCACTTCGTGGTGGAACACTTCGACCGGGATGCCCAGGGATTCGAGGATCAGGGACATTTCAGCGCGCATGTCCTGCGTGCTGTCGACGGGAGGCACGGGGAAGTAGCCGCCCTTGACGGTGGGACGGTGGCCGCGGTTGCCGCCTTCGAGCTTGGCGCCCGAATTCCAGGGGGCTTCGTACTCTTCGATCTCGAACATGACCTTGCCGGGTTCATTGGACCAGCGCACGCCGTCGAAGATGAAGAATTCTGGCTCTGGGCCGAAGAAGGCCGTGTCGCCCAGGCCGGAGGCCTTGAGGTAGGCTTCAGCGCGCTTGGCGATGGAGCGTGGATCGCGGTCGTAGGCCTTGCCGTCACCGGGTTCGATCACGTCGCACTGCAGGAACAGCGTGGTTTCTTCGAAGAACGGGTCGATGTTGGCGGTGTTGGGGTCGGGCATGAGCTGCATGTCCGAGGCTTCAATGCCCTTCCAGCCAGCCACCGACGAACCGTCAAATGCGTGGCCCGACGTGAACTTGTCTTCATCGAAGTGGGACACGGGCACGGTCACGTGCTGTTCCTTGCCCCGGGTATCGGTAAAACGGAAGTCAACGAACTTGACCTCGTTTTCCTTCACGATCTTCATCACGTCTGCAACGGTCTTGGCCATCAGGTTCTCCTGGGTAAAAGCGCTTGTTGAAAAAAGAATTTGCCGAAATAAAAGCAGTTTGCGTGCCAGCGGGGTGCAATCACCGCACTATCGCGGAGCAGCGGCCCGGCCTGGGGTCTGGCGAGGACGGTTGAGCGCACAATTTTGGTGCAACACAATAGCCCGCATTGCGCATCACAGGTTGCGCACCATTTCAGGGCCAAGATCCGCACCAAATTCGTGCAGGCCATTTTTGAGGTCCGTCCATGCTGCGGGGAGCGCCTGCGCCGGGCCTTTGACGCCCAGTTCAATGTGCCGCCCGTATTGTGGATGATCCACGCTGGGCAAACTGAACACCCGCACCCCGGCGTGCGATTTTTCTATCTGCTCCATGAGCGGCGTGAGCGCTGCCTCCATGGCGCCGAACACCACCACCGAGTGTTCGGTCTGGGGCGTGCGGTTGAAGTGCTCGGCGTACAGGGTGTCCAGCACCCACTCGATCATGGGCCAGGCCATCACCGGAAAGCCCGGCACGAAGTGCACGGCGCCGCCCTCACTGCCCGGGCTGTCGCAGGTGAAGCCGGGAATCTTGTTGTACGGATTGGGAATGGTGCGTGCCCCTACGGGGAACATGCCCATGTTCAACCGGTGCAGGTTGTCGTGGCGGTCGGGCTCGTAGGGCAGGCCCTGCTCGCGCGCCACGTCCTGCATGCGCTCTCGGATCAGGCGCTCGGCCTCGGGGTGCAGGGCCAGATCGGTACCCAGAGCCCGCGCTGCGCATTGGCGGGTGTGGTCGTCCGGCGTGGCGCCGATGCCGCCGCACGAGAAGACCACGTCGCCCGAAGCAAAGGCGCGCTGCAGCGTGGCGGTGATGCGCGCGGGGTCGTCCCCTACGTAGTCGGCATAGGACAGGGCCAGGCCGCGCGCGGCCAGCAGTTCGATGGCCTTGGGCATGTGCTTGTCGGCACGCTTGCCCGAGAGGATTTCGTCGCCGACGATGATGAGGCCGAAGGTAGGGGTCATGGGGTGCGGGGATCGGTAGGAAAGGTGCCGGGGGCCGGCAGACTGGCCGCTGCGGGCTCTGGCGCGCTGATGGTGGGCGGCGTGATGTCTTCGATGGCGGGCGCGGGCGCCAGCGTGTCCAGCGGCAGGCGCGAGGGCACGGGCATGGTGGCGCGGACATCGTCCTCGCGCAGCTCCTGCAGCGCCGCCAGGCAGAAATGCGTGAACCACAGCGACGAGAACGCGAACACCAGCATGTAGATCCAGATCGCCAGCGGCACCAGGATGGCAAAAGCGGCCACGAACAGCACGCCCGATGCCCAGACGATGCTGGGTGCAGCGCCCAAGTAGCCGGTGATGATGCCGATGCCCAGCAGGCTGGCGCGGTGGCGCTGGAAAAGCCGCTTGCGCTCCTCCTTGCTGGCATGCTCGGCCAGCGCGTCGAAGGCCATCACACGGTAGGTGAGCCAACCCCAGATCAGCGGCGGCAGCACCAGCACCAGCGGGGGCACAAGCCACAGCGGCACGGACACCACCAGCGCCACCAGCGCCATCACCGTGGAGCCCACGGACCAGGCCACGCTGGCGAAGAAGGAGCCGCCCTTCTTGCGCGCGAGGTCGGGAAAGCGCCGTTCGGCGACCAGGGTCACGAGCGCCGGGGTCATGAGCACCGCCACCAGCAGCAGCGACACCACGACCAGGACCGGCGTGGCCGCCAGGATGACCATCATGGGGGCGAGCGCAGACACCACGCTGCCCAGGCCCCAGCCCTCGAGCCAGCCCCAGAAATTCTTGAGCATGGGGGAGGCATCAAGAAGTGAGTGCATGCTCTGCACCGCCACATCCCAGTAGAAGTAGCCCAGCCCGAACGCAAGCGCCGCCATCAGCAGCAATGGCAGCAGCGAGAGGAGGATGACGCGGGGGCGCATGCAGTACGCCGCGGCGCGCCAGAAAGAGTCCAGCAGTAGTCCCATGCGCCTGAGCATACCGCGAGCCTCGCCGCTCTTGATGAAACCCTGCACCGCCCGGCGGTTGCGCGGGTTCCCGCTGTGCCTATCAGGCCTGTTCGGGCTGTGCGCCCACTGGTTTGCCGGCATCCAGCCCGCGCCGCGCATAGCGCTGCGCGAGCACGCCGCAGACCATGAGCTGCATCTGGTGGAACAGCATCAGCGGCAGCACGATGGCGCCGGCCACGTTGGCGGCAAACAGCACGTTGGCCATGGGCACGCCGCTGACCAGGCTCTTCTTGGAGCCGCAGAAAACGATGGTGATCTCGTCTTCCTTGGAGAAGCCCATGCGCCGCGCGCTCCAGGTGGTGAGGGTGAGCACCAGCGCCAGCAGCACCGCGCACACGGCCAGCAGGCCGGCCAAAGCCATGGGGGGCACCTGGGACCACAGGCCGTCGATGACGGCGTGGCTGAAGGCGGCGTAGACCACCAACAGGATGGAGCCCTGGTCCACCACCTTCATGACGGACGCGCGCTGCTGCAAAAAGCCGCTGATCCAGGGGCGCAGCAGGTGACCGATGGCAAAAGGCAGCAGCAGTTGCACACCGATGCGGCCCATGGCGGCCAGCGGGTCGCCCATGGCCGCGTTCTGCGACATGAGCAAGCCCACCAGCAGCGGCGTGAACGCCACGCCCAGCAGCGTGGAGGCCGAGGCGCTGCACACGGCCGCAGGGATGTTGCCGCGCGCCATGGAGACGAAGGCAATCGCCGACTGCACCGTGGCCGGCAGCGCACACAGGTAGAGGATGCCGGTGTACAGGTCGCGCGTGACCAGCGGCTCCAGCACCGGGCGCAGCGCCCAGCCCAGCAGCGGAAACAGCACGAAGGTGCTGGCCACCACCACCAGGTGCAGCCGCCAGTGGCCAATGCCGGCCAGGATGGCCTCACGCGAGAGCTTGGCCCCGTGCAGGAAGAACAGCAGGCTCACGGCCACGGTGGTGGCCACCTCCAGCGCCTTGGCGAAGCCGCCGGAGGCCGGCAACAGGCTGGCGGCGATGACCGTGGCAACGAGGTAGAGCGTGAAATTGTCGGGAAGCAAACGGGAGCGGGCCATGCAAGCAAGGGGCGTGAGCCCATAAGAAACGGTATGCACTGATTGGACCGTGTTTGCCACCCCAAGAGAAATGGATTGATTTGATGAATTTATAATAAATCCTCATGAATCCCAGTTTGCGCCAATTGCGTGTCTTCCAGTCCGTGGCCCTGCACAGCAGCTTCACGCGCGCGGGCGACCAGATCGGCCTGACCCAGCCCGCCGTGAGCCGCTGCGTGACCGAGCTGGAGCAGCACCTGGGCATCAAGCTGCTGGACCGCACCACGCGCGAGGTGGTGCTGACCGAAGCCGGCCGCAGCCTGGCCGTGCGCCTGGCGCGCGTGCTGGAAGACCTGGACACGATGCTGCTCGATGTGCGCGGCCTGGCCACCCAGCGCCAGGGCCGGGTGCGGGTGGCCAGCAGCCCCACCCTGTCGGCCAACCTGCTGCCCGAATGCATTGCGCGCTGTCGGCAGGAGCACCCGGGGCTGGAACTGCTGCTGCTGGACCGCATGCAGCACGATGCACTGGTCAGCGTGCTCTCGGGCGAGGTGGATTTCGGCGTAGTGATCGAACCCGAGCCGGGGCGCAGCGATGAGCTGCACGCCGAGCCCATCCTGTCCGAGCCCTTCTGCTTGGTCTGCCCGCCCACGCACCGGCTGGCGCGCCAGCGCAGCGTGCGCTGGGCCGCCCTGGATGGCGAGCCGCTGGTGTTGCTCGACCATGCCTCGGGCAGCCGCCGGCTGATCGACGATGCGCTGCACCAGCATGGCGTGCAGGCACTGGTGGCCCAGGAGGTGGGCCATGTGACCACCATCTTCCGCATGCTGGATGCGGGCCTGGGCATCTCGGTGGTGCCCACGCTGGCCTTGCCGCCCGCAGGGCTCCAGGGCCTGGAGGTGCGACCGCTCACCCCCCGCGTGGAGCGGGCCATCGTGCTGGTGCGGCGGGCCAACCGCGCCCTGGCGCCCGTGGCCGAAGTGGCCTGGGGGCTGGTGCGCGACGTGGCAGCGAAGCGGGCCTAAGCCTTTCCGAACAAGCGCAGCACCCCACACCATTGCTGCGACCAGAAGCCGCGCCCATAGTCGCGCGTGCGGCCGTCGGGCCCGGGCTCCACCTGGTCGCGCACGCCCGTGGGGTCGTAGCGTTGCTCGAAGTTGGCGGTGCGCATCAGCATGTCCCACCAGGGCAGCAGCACGCCGAAGTTGTGGCCGCCCAGCACCACGCGCGGCGCCTTCTCGCCCGCAGCAGCCGGTTTGATGGTTTCGTGCCCGATGCCGATGCTGTGGTGCAGCCGGTGAAAGCGGGGGCTCACCCACAGGCGCTCCCCCAGGCGGCCGAACCACAGGCGCACGTTGGCGTGCTGGAAGCTTTCGCTCAGTTGCGTGATGGCCACGATGGCCACGAACTGCCCCGGCGCCACGCCGATGAGCTGGGCCACCACCACCAGGATGGTGTCACGCAGCATGTCATCCAGCAGGTGGTTGCGGTTGTCGCTCCACATCGTCATCTGTTGCTGCGAGTGGTGCAGCGAATGCAGCCGCCACCACCATTCGAAATGGTGCTGGCCGCGGTGGATCCAGTAGTCCACGAAGTCGAATACCACCAGGTACATGAGCAGGCTGACCCAGGCCACGTCGGTCACGCCGGGCCAGATGCCATCGAGGTGGAAGGTGCTGATGCCCGACATGCGCAACTCGCCGAACAGCGCGTCCATCAGCGGGTCGATGGCAAAGAACAGGCCCACGCGGAACAGGCCCAGCCGGTGCAGCAGGGTGTAGAGGATGTCGGTGCGGATGGTGGCGCGGTTGGTCACCGGCTCCACCGGGCGCCAGCGCTGCAGCGGCCCGATGACGGCGATGATGACGGCCAGCTGCAGCAGGCCCACCAGCAGCCAGCCAGTGGCGTCGTAGCCATCCTCCAGCAGGTTGCCCAGGCCGCCCGCGAACATCAATGGCTGCACCACGGTCTCGAACAGCCATTGCTGCGCACCGTCGAATACCGAGCTCAACCACTCCATAACGTTCCCCGCTCCTGTTGCTGTCGCCTCATATGCCGCTGCCGCGCGGCATCACCGCACGGTCTTTGTAGCGTAGTCCGGGTGCTCGCGCAGTGTCCTGAAGCAAAACCCCCGCTCCTTCAGCCCCACGATCAGCGGCTCCAGCACGGCGGGCGCCCAGGGGTCCGTGCGCGACCAGATACCGAGGTGGGCCAGCAGGATATCGCCCGCACGAATATCGCGCAGCGCCTTGCGCAGCAGCGCCTCGTTGCTGGCCTGCGCGATGGACAGCTCGTCACCCAGAAAGCCCGCAGGCGACCAGCCCACGTGGGTGTAGCCGCAGGCCTGGGCGCTGGCGATCAATTGGGGCGACGTCTTGCCGCCCGGCGCGCGGAACAGCGGCAAGGGCTTTTGCCCGGTGATGGCCTGCAGCCGGTCGGCGGCCTTGGTGATCTCGGCGCAGTAATCGGCCGCCGTCATCGTGAAATCCTGCCCTGCACGCGGGCCGGCCGAGGGGCGCACCTTGAAGGACGGTTTGGCGGCCGTGCCCAGGTCAGCGCGCCAGTAGGTGTGGTCCCAGGTGTGGGAGGCAAAGGCGTGGCCTTCGGCCGCGCGGGCCCGCCACCAGGGTGCCCAGTGCCCGCCCAGGCTGCCGTCGCCCTCCTTGGTGCGCTCCTGCGCCGCAAAGAAGGTCACCCGCACCTGCTGGCGCTTGAGCACATCGGCGATGAGCGGGGCCACCTCCATGTGGCCGGTGTCCAGGGTCAGGTAGACGGGTTTGGTGCAGTCGCCGGCGGGGGCTGGCGCGCTGCCTTGCGCCAGGCCTGCAGGCACCGCCAGCAGCCATACCCAGGGCAAGACCGCCCTCGCAGTGCAAGCCACAGCCATGCCAGCAGTCATGCCGCTGCTACCGGGGGGCGTGCTGCAGCGTCCAGACGCCGTGCGGGGACTTGCCCACGGGCACCTGGCGCACCACCTTCTTCGCCTCGGTGTCCACCACCGACAGCTTGCGCGCCCAGCGCGAGCTCACGTAGATGAAGCGGCCATCGGCCGAGACTTCCATGCAATCGGGCCCGCCGGGCACGGGGTAGCTGTCCACCACGGCCATGGAGGCCATGTCGATCTTGCTGATGGAGTTGGCCACCCGGTTGCTCACGTAGAGGTGCTTGCCGTCGCCCGCCGCCCGAAAGGCGTGCGCGCCATTGCCGGTCTTGATCTTCCTGATGCTGCGCGGCTCGCGGCCCGAGACGTCGAAAACTTCGACGCTGTCGCCCCCGGTGAGGCCGAGGAAGACATGCTTGTCATCCGGGCTGCCATACACGTCGGCCGGCATGGGGCCGGTCTTGATGCGCCACTTGACCACCTGCGTGGCGATGTCGATGGCCACCAGCTCGTCGCTGTCCTGCATGGACACGTAGACCGTGGTGCTGCGGCTGTCGATCCACATGTGGCTCGGGGTGCGGGCTGTGTTCACGCGTGCGACCAGCGTAGGCTCCTTGCCATCCCAGCGGTAGAAATCCACATGGTTGAGCCGGTTGGCCGCCGTGATCAGCCATTTCATGTCGGGCGTGAAGCGCAGGTGGTAGGGATCCACGATGCCGCGCACCGTGCGCTGGACCTGCGCCGTGCGCGGGTCCAGGAAGGTCAGCGTGTCACCCAGCGCATTGGCCACGATGAGCGAGCGCTCGTCGGGCGTGAGGTACAGGTGGTGCGGCTCCTTGCCGGTGGGGATGCGCGAGGTCTCCGTCCAGGTCAGTGGATCGATCACACTGACGTTGGCCTCCAGCGAGTTCAGCACAAAAATCGGCGGCACCGCTGCCAATGCAGCACTGCCCCACAGCAACACCAGGCCGGCCAGGGCGGCGCATGCGCGCACGGGGGAAAAAATCTTCACAAACAAACACTTTCAGGACAGCCTGCAAGTGTAGCGCCGTGAGTCGGCGCCTCCCTGCCGCAAGGCGTAACATCTGCCCATGGAGGCGGGTTGGATCAAGGAAGTTCCGCGTTTGGGGCGGATTTCTGGGCCGCAAGCCGCCCCGGGCGCGCATTTTCGAGCACGGCATCCCTGCCGTACTCCACCGGCGAGCAACCATGCCGCGCCTTGAATGCTCGGCTGAATGCGGACACCGAGGTGTAACCCACGCCCAATGCTGCGCTGCCCACGGTGCTGGCACCGAGCAGCAGCCGCGCGGCGCAGTCGAGCCGCCAGCCGTTGAGGTAGGCCATGGGCGTCTCTCCGACCACGTTCGCGAAGCGTTCAGCAAACGCCGTGCGGGACATGGGGCCCAGCGCGGCCAGCTCCTCCAGCGACCAGTTGCGCTGCGGCTGCGCGTGCATGGCGGCTATCGCACGGCCGATGCGCGGGTCCATGGCCCCCGCCAGCCAGCCGGTTTACGCATGGTTCTGCGCGGCCCAGGTGCGCAGCGTGCGCACAAAGAGCAGGTCCAGTATGCGCGAGACCATGGCGGCGGCGCCTGCAAGTTCCTGCTCGGACTCTTCGGCGATGAGGGCACAGCCGATTTCCACCCAGTCATAGGCACCCGACGGCGGACTCGGCAGGCGGATGAGTGCGGGCAACGGCCCCAGAAAGCGCGCCGCAAACCCCCCATCGAAATCGAAGTAGCCCTGCAATGCCGTCGCACGCGCGTGCCCGTGACCACAGGCCACGGTGTGCGCAGTGCCCCGTGCCAGCAGCACAACCTCGCCTGGCCCGGCCGTGACCGAAACGCCGTCCCCATGTTCGAACACCATGGCGCCTTCGCGCACGGCGTAGAGGCAGGGCAGCCCGGGCGCATGGTCGGTCCGGTGCGGATGGGGCAACACGAGCGTGCTCACCGAGCTGCCCTTGAGGCGCAGGATGTCCAGCACCTGCGACAAGGCGTCCTGCGGCAAGGGCTTGGGCGATGGAGGGTTCATGGGGCGGGACGCAAAGCAACGTGGTCCCTATTCTGAAGCCTGCCGCTGCGGCCCACGAATCCTAAGCTTGAGCCTCATCACAGGAGGGAATTCATGGAAAAGACAATCGTGCTGGTGCATGGCGCCTGGCTTACGCCAGCCAGTTGGGACCTGTTCAGGTCGCTGTACGAATCGCGCGGATACCGCGTACTGGCACCTGCCTGGCCAGGGCTGGAGGGGCCGCTGTCCACACTCCGGCACGGCGTGCCCGCCGCCATGGCCAGGCGCACCATCAAGGACCTGGTGGACCACTACGCCCGCACCATCCAGGCCCTGCCCAGCGCACCCATCCTCGTGGGCCATTCCTTCGGCGGCCTGATCGTGCAATTGCTGGCCGACCGGGGACTGGGCTGCGCCGCAGTGGCCATCGATCCCGCGCCGCCGCGGGGCGTGTTTCCACCGCCATCGGCCTTGAAGGCAGCGCTGCCGGTGCTGCTGACCTGGGCCGGATGGAACCGGGTCCACACCATGGGGTTCAAGGGCTTTTGCGCCACCTTTGCGAACACGCTGCCACCGGCCGGGCAGCGCGAGGCCTACGACAGCTTCATCGTGCAGGCGCCGGGGCGCATCTACTTTCAGGCAGCATTCGGCATCGGCAATGGCCTCGATTTCGGCAATCGCAAGCGCCCACCCCTGCTGCTGATTGCGGGAGGAGAGGATCGCACTGCCCCTGCATCCATGGTGCGGGCCAATGCCAAGCGCCACGGAAAATCACCCGTGCGGGTGGACTACCGGGAGTTTGCCGGTCGCAGCCACTGGCTGGTGCGTGAGCCGGGCTGGGAAGCGGTGGCCGAGGCTGCGCTGGACTGGGCCGAGCAGGTGACGGGCAGCGCCACTTCAGCAAAGGATCAGGCCACTGCAGCTTGAATGGCGTCCCAGCGCAACAGACCAGACCCTCTGAGGCTTCTTTGCGGGGGTCAGGCTGGCGCAGTCGTCAGCACCTTGAGATCGTCGACACTCAGCCAGCGCCACTGCCCGGGTGCCAGATCGGCCGGCAGCGGCATGCTGCCGATCTGTGAGCGGTGCAGGCCCTCCACGCGGTTGCCCACGGCGGCCAGCATGCGCTTGACCTGGTGGTACTTGCCTTCGGTCAAGGTCAGGTCCAGGCGGTGCGTATCCACAACCACGCAGGCGGCGGCGCGCACGGGCTTGAGATCGTCGTCGAGCACCACGCCAGCCAGCAGCTTGCTGGCTTGGGCCTCGTCCACAGGGTGCTTGGTGGTGACCTGGTAGACCTTGGGCACATGCTTCTTGGGCGAGCTCATGCGGTGGATGAACTGGCCGTCATCGCTGAGCAGCAGCATGCCTGTCGTGTCCTGGTCCAGCCGCCCCACGGCCTGGACACCCTGTATGGCCGTCTTGCTCGGACGCTGGCGCAGGGGAGACGGCAACAGCGAATAGATGCTGGGATAGGTCGAGGGCTTTTGCGAGCACTCCGTGCCTGCCGGCTTGTGCAGCAGCACATAGGCCTTCTCGTGGTACGGCCAGTCCACTCCCTGCACGCGCAGCTGCAGACCGTCGGCGTCGAAATCGGCCGAGGCCTCGGTGCAGGACACGTACTCCCCCCCCACACCGTAGGTGCTCACCTGTACCCAGCCCTGCTGCACCAATCCGGCGCACACGCGCCGGGTTCCAAATCCCTGGGAGTACAGAATGTCTTGCAGCTTCATAGCGATCGAATAGTGTGGGAGACAGGTACAAAGCAAGGCAGACAGACGGTGCCGATAGGCAATGCCGCAGACATCAGCAGACATCAGCAGACATCATTCAACCAGTGCAGTGCCACCAGGTTTGCCTTGCCCAAACGCAAAACCCCCCAGTCCTTTGGAGACTGAGGGGATTTGGGGCTATAAGAGCCTGACGATGACCTACTTTCACACGGGAACCCGCACTATCATCGGCGCAAAGTCGTTTCACTGTCCTGTTCGGGATGGGAAGGAGTGGTACCAACTTGCTATGGTCATCAGGCATAACTTGGAGTCGACTTGCTCTTGGAGCAAGACAACGAATTCATAGAGTGGAATCAGATTTTATGTGTTTTGACTGCGTCAACTTGGCATAACAATCTTCGAAGCTTGCACACATCCATGAAGGAGCGTACACGGCTATCAAAGTTATAGGGTCAAGCCTCACGAGCAATTAGTATCAGTTAGCTTAACGCATTACTGCGCTTCCACACCTGACCTATCAACGTCCTGGTCTTGAACGACTCTTCAGGGGGCTCAAGGCCCCGGCAGATCTCATCTTGAAACGAGTTTCCCGCTTAGATGCTTTCAGCGGTTATCTCTTCCACACTTAGCTACTCGGCAATGCCACTGGCGTGACAACCGATACACC
Organism: Acidovorax sp. LjRoot118; assembly: GCF_964253575.1. Lineage (NCBI taxonomy): Bacteria > Pseudomonadati > Pseudomonadota > Betaproteobacteria > Burkholderiales > Comamonadaceae > Acidovorax > Acidovorax sp. LjRoot118. Next base: position 1,102,297 of record NZ_CAXURB020000001.1, on the reverse strand, counting down.
AGAGGTGTGTCCACTCCGGTCCTCTCGTACTAGGAGCAGGCTTCCTCAAATCTGCAGCGCCCACGGAAGATAGGGACCAAACTGTCTCACGACGTTTTAAACCCAGCTCACGTACCTCTTTAAATGGCGAACAGCCATACCCTTGGGACCGGCTACAGCCCCAGGATGAGATGAGCCGACATCGAGGTGCCAAACACCGCCGTCGATATGAACTCTTGGGCGGTATCAGCCTGTTATCCCCAGAGTACCTTTTATCCGTTGAGCGATGGCCCTTCCATACAGAACCACCGGATCACTATGTCCTGCTTTCGCATCTGCTCGACTTGTCAGTCTCGCAGTTAAGCACGCTTATGCCATTGCACTATCGTCACGATGTCCGACCGTAACTAGCGTACCTTCGAACTCCTCCGTTACGCTTTGGGAGGAGACCGCCCCAGTCAAACTGCCTACCATGCACTGTCCCCGATCCAGATAATGGACCTAGGTTAGAACCTCAAACACACCAGGGTGGTATTTCAACGTTGGCTCCATGACATCTAGCGACATCACTTCAAAGCCTCCCACCTATCCTACACAGATCTGTTCAAAGTCCAATACAAAGCTACAGTAAAGGTTCATGGGGTCTTTCCGTCTTTCCGCGGGGAGATTGCATCATCACAAACATTTCAACTTCGCTGAGTCTCAGGAGGAGACAGTGTGGCCATCGTTACGCCATTCGTGCAGGTCGGAACTTACCCGACAAGGAATTTCGCTACCTTAGGACCGTTATAGTTACGGCCGCCGTTTACTGGGACTTCAATCAAGAGCTTGCACCCCATCATTTAATCTTCCAGCACCGGGCAGGCGTCACACCCTATACGTCCACTTTCGTGTTTGCAGAGTGCTGTGTTTTTATTAAACAGTCGCAGCCACCGATTTTTTGCAACCCCGTTGGGCTCCCTCTGTTCGAGTTCACCTACTTGGGGCATACCTTCTCCCGAAGTTACGGTATCAATTTGCCGAGTTCCTTCTCCTGAGTTCTCTCAAGCGCCTTAGAATACTCATCTCGCGCACCAGTGTCGGTTTGCGGTACGGTCGTGTGTAGCTGAAGCTTAGTGGCTTTTCCTGGAAGCAGGGTATCACTCACTTCGTCTGCAAGCAGACTCGTTATCACCCCTCATCTAAGCCCGGCGGATTTGCCTACCAGGCACGACTACAGGCTTGAACCAACATATCCAACAGTTGGCTGAGCTAACCTTCTCCGTCCCCACATCGCACTACACATCGGTACAGGAATATTGACCTGTTTCCCATCAGCTACGCATCTCTGCCTCGCCTTAGGGGCCGACTCACTCTACGCCGATGAACGTTGCGTAGAAAACCTTGCGCTTACGGCGAGGGGGCTTTTCACCCCCTTTAACGCTACTCATGTCAGCATTCGCACTTCTGATACCTCCAGCATCCGTTACCAGACACCTTCACAGGCCTACAGAACGCTCTCCTACCACGTGCAATAAATTGCACATCCGCAGCTTCGGTAACTGGCTTAGCCCCGTTACATCTTCCGCGCAGGACGACTCGATCAGTGAGCTATTACGCTTTCTTTAAATGATGGCTGCTTCTAAGCCAACATCCTGACTGTTTTAGCCTTCCCACTTCGTTTCCCACTTAGCCAATTTTAGGGACCTTAGCTGGCGGTCTGGGTTGTTTCCCTCTTGAGTCCGGACGTTAGCACCCGGTGCTCTGTCTCCCAAGCTGTACTCGTCGGTATTCGGAGTTTGCATAGGTTTGGTAAGTCGCCATGACCCCCTAGCCTAAACAGTGCTCTACCCCCGACGGTAATACTTGAGGCACTACCTAAATAGTTTTCGGAGAGAACCAGCTATTTCCAAGTTTGTTTAGCCTTTCACCCCTATCCACAGCTCATCCGCTAGTTTTGCAACACTAGTCGGTTCGGACCTCCAGTACCTGTTACGGCACCTTCATCCTGGCCATGGATAGATCACTTGGTTTCGGGTCTACACCCAGCGACTGATTCGCCCTATTCGGACTCGATTTCTCTACGGCTTCCCTATTCGGTTAACCTTGCCACTGAATGTAAGTCGCTGACCCATTATACAAAAGGTACGCAGTCACCCTTGCGGGCTCCTACTTTTTGTAAGCATGCGGTTTCAGGATCTATTTCACTCCCCTCCCGGGGTTCTTTTCGCCTTTCCCTCACGGTACTGGTTCACTATCGGTCGATTACGAGTATTTAGCCTTGGAGGATGGTCCCCCCATATTCAGACAGGATTTCTCGTGTCCCGCCCTACTTGTCT
>NZ_CAXURB020000001.1:0-1095000 GCF_964253575.1 Acidovorax sp. LjRoot118 | reverse complement strand
CTCGCTGATGCGCAGGCGCGAGCGCACTTCCACACCGGCCTTCTCCAGGCCTTCGATTTCCTCGAAGAGCTTGGCGGCCGACAGCACCACGCCGTTGCCGATGTAGCACTTGACACCGGGGCGCATGATGCCGCTAGGGATCAGGTGCAGTGCGGTCTTCACACCGTTGATGACCAGCGTATGGCCGGCATTGTGGCCACCCTGGAACCGGACAACGCCTTGCGCGCTCTCGGTGAGCCAGTCGACCAGCTTGCCCTTGCCTTCGTCACCCCATTGGGTTCCGACCACCACTACGTTGCGACCTTTGGTTGCTTTCATCTCAGACCCAATTTTCAATTGCAATTAACTCAAACAGCCTGCACGACCCACTGGCCCGCAATCTGCACCAGCTCTCGGTCACAGTGGAACTCATCGACTTCGCTCCCATGCCCAGGCAGAACACATACCACCGTCTCGCCTTGGCGGCGCAGCTCGGCAATGGCGGCGTTCACGTCGCTCGCCTCGCCCCAGGGCGCGCGGATGGCGGCCTTGAGGGCGCGCGGGGACACCACGCTCACCAGTTGCTTGATGTCCAGGCTGAAGCCGGCCGCAGGCCGGTTGCGGCCGAACACGGCACCCACTTCGTCATAGCGGCCGCCACGCACCAGCGCATCGCTGGCACCCTTGCCATAGATGGCAAAGCGGGTGCCGCTGTAGTACGCATAGCCACGCAGGTCGGCCAGGTCGAAGGTGACCACGGCGCCGTCCAACCGCGAGGCCAGCCAGCGCAGGTGCGACAGCACTTCAGCCACGCCGGCGATGTGCTTCAAGGCCTTGTCGGCCTCGGCCAGTACGGACTCGTCACCATACAGCTGCAGCAGCGCCAGCAGCCCCTGGCGCGATGCCGCAGGGAAATCACGGGTCAGCGTTGCCAGTTCGCTCGCGTCCTTGGCCGCTAGGGCGGCATGGATGCGGCTGAGCAACGGCGCATCCACCGCCACACCGGCCAGCAGGCTGCGCACGATGCGCACGTCGGCCAGGTCGATGGTGGTGTCGCGCACCTCGGCCACGCGCAGGCATTCACGCGCCAGCTGCAGGGCTTCGAGGTCGGCCTCCAGCCCGGCATGGCCATAGATCTCGGCGCCAAATTGCAGCGGCTCGCGCGTGGCATGGGGGCGGTCGGGGCGGGTGTGCAGCACGGGGCCGCAGTAGCACAGCCGTGTCACACCCTTGCGGTTGAGCAGGTGGGCATCAATGCGCGCCACCTGGGGCGTGGTGTCCGCACGCAGCCCCATGGAGCGGCCCGACAACTGGTCCACCAGCTTGAAGGTCTGGAGATCCAGCGCCTCACCGGTACCGGTCAGCAGGGATTCCAGGTGTTCCAGCAGCGGCGGCATGACCAGCTCATAGCCATAGCAGCGCGCCGTGTCGAGCAGCCCGCGACGCAATTCTTCGATGTGCCGCGCTTCGGACGGCAAGACATCGGCAATGTGATCCGGCAGGACCCAAGCAGACATGAGAAAAGGGGAGGCTGTTAAAACCGTGATTCTACCGGCACCGGCCAAGACCCCTCCAACGGGGACCGACCAACAAGGCCATCAAGCGCGCGAAACACATGGAGCCACCCCGTCCCGCAGGAGGGAAGGCGGCAAAAAAAAGGCAGCCCTGCAATGCAGAGGCTGCCGCTGTGCGCCTGGCGCCGCTTTTTTACTTGCGCGGGGCTGCAGGCTGCGCCGTAGAAGCCGTGCCGCCGCGGAAGGCCTTGAAGAACTCCGACGACGAGGGATCGACCACCATCACGTCGCTCTTCTTGTTGAAGCTCGATTTGTAGGCTTCCAGGCTGCGGTAGAACTGCGCAAACTGCGGGTCGCGGCCAAAGGCCTCGGCGTAGATGCGAGCGGCCTCGGCATCGCCCTCGCCCTTGATCTTCTGGGCATCGCGGTAGGCGTTGGCAATGGCGATCTCGCGCTGGCGATCGGCATCGGCGCGGATTTTTTCGCCTTCGGCCGCACCGGTGGAGCGCAGTTCGTTGGCCACGCGCTTGCGCTCGGCCTCCATGCGGCGGTAGACCGACTCGGTGATGGCCTCCACATAGTCAACGCGCGTGATGCGCACGTCCACCACGTCCACGCCCCAGGGCTTGGCGCCGCGCACGGTTTCCAGCACTTCGCGCTTCACATCGGCCATCAGCGCTTCGCGCTTGAGCGAGAGCAGCTCCTTCACGGTGCGCTTGTTGATCTCTTCCTGGAAGGCATTGCGTACCACGCGGTTGAGCTGCATGGCACCGGCGCTTTCATCCAGACCGACGTTGCGGATGTACTGGGTGGGCTCGGAGATGCGCCAGCGCACATACCAGTCGATCACCACGCGCTGCTTTTCTGCCGTGAGCATAGGTTCCGTATCGGGGCTGTCCAGCGTGAGCAGACGCTTGTCGATGTAGGTCACGTTCTGGAACGGCGGCGGCAGCTTGAAGTTCAGGCCCGGCTCGGTGATCACTTCCTTGATCTGCCCAAGCGCGTAGAGCACGCCGAACTGGCGCTGGTCCACCACGAAGAGCATGGAGCTCATGAGTGCAAGCACCACCAGGAGGGTGGATGCGATAAATCCGACTCTGTTCACGAGCTGCTCCTAGCGGGATTCACGTTCGCGTGTGCGACTGCTGTCACGCGCCCGGGGGTCATTCGAAAAAGGGGCCGCAGGCGCAGCCGGAACCACCGTGGTGGCCGCAGCACTGGCGGGCTGCGCATCCAGGGCGCCTGGCGTGCCGGTGGCCACGCTCTGCATGATCTTGTCCAGCGGCAGGTACAGCAGGTTGGAGCCCTGGCGGGAATCCACCAGCACCTTGGTCACGTTGCCGTAGATCTGCTGCATGCTCTCGATGTACATGCGGTCACGGGTGACCTGGGGCGCCTTCTGGTACTCGGCCAGCACCGACGAGAAGCGCTGCGCATCGCCCTGCGCCTGGGCCACGATGCGGGCCTTGTAGGCAGCCGCCTCTTCATTGAGGCGCGATGCGGAACCCACGGCACGCGGGATCACGTCGTTGGCATAGGCCTGGGCATCGTTCTTGGCACGTTCGCGCTCCTGGCCGGCCTTGAGCACATCGTCGAAGGACGCCTGCACCTGCTCGGGCGGGCGCACACCGCCCTGCTGCAGGTTGATGCCCACCACTTCGACACCCACCTTGTAGCGGTCCAGGATGGTCTGCATCAGCGTGCGCACGCGCGGCGCGATCTGGTCGCGCTCTTCGGCCAGGGCAGTGTCCATGCGCATCTTGCCCACCACTTCGCGCACCGCCGTTTCAGCGGCCTGGATCACGGCGTCCGAGGGGTTCTTGCTCTCGAACAGCCAGGCGCGTGCATCGCTCAGGCGGTACTGCACGGCGAACTTGATCTCGACGATGTTCTCGTCTTCGGTGAGCATGGCCGACTCGCGCAGGCCCGTGCTCTTGATGATGTTGTCGCGGCCCACGTCGGCCGAGCGGATCTGCGTCACGAACACCAGCTCATGGCGCTCGATCGGGTACGGCAGGCGCCAGTTGAAGCCCGCACCCACCGTGCTCTTGTACTTGCCGAACTGGGTGATGACGGCCTGCTGGCCTTCCTGCACGATGAAGAAGCCCGTACCCATCCAGATCACGAAGACGATGCCGGCGATCAGGCCCACGCCCACACCCGCGCTCTTCATGTCGGGCGGCTGGAAGCCGCCGTTGCCAGCGCCCCCCGTGCCCCGGCCACCGCCGCCGCCCTTGCCGCCAAACAGGCCGCCGAGCTTGCGGTTGAGGTCACGCCACAGTTCATCCAGATCCGGTGGCTGGCCATTGCCCTGGCCCTTGTTGTTCTCGCGCCCGCGATTGCCTGCAGGGGGCGGCGCCGGCGGGCGCTCGTCCGGGCGTGCGCCGTCGTCCGGCTTGTCTTCGCCACGGCCCCAGCGGGGATCGTTCAGATTGAACATGCCCCGGATACGTTCTGGCAGCGAAGCCCAGCGTAGGGTGCGATTTTGGAAATTCATGCGCAAAGTCTCTGGTTCTCTGGTGGCATCGATCAAAACGGCATTGTGCCCAATCACTCCTCTTGGGCCGGCAATGGGGCAGCATCAACTGGGGTCATGTCCTCCTGCGCCGCCAACACCCGTGCGGACAGCACACGGCGAAGGGAGTCCAGGCCCTGGCCGGAGCGTGCGCTCACGAACAGGCGGGGCACCATCTGCCCCTCCACTTCGTACTGGTCTTCCAGCAGCGCGGGCTGCTGTTCGGCGTCGAGCGCATCGAGCTTGTTGAACACCAGCAGCTGCGGAATGTCGGCCGCACCGATCTCGTGCAGCACGCGCTGCACCTGGTCCATCTGCTCGGGAAAGTTGGGGTTGGAGGCATCCACCACATGCAACAGCAGATCGGCATCCACCGCCTCCTGCAGCGTGGCCTGGAAGGCATCGACCAGGCCGTGTGGCAGGTCGCGGATGAAGCCCACCGTGTCGGACAGCGACACCGAACGCCCCGCATCGCCCAGGTAGAGCTGGCGCGTGGTGGTATCGAGCGTGGCAAACAGCTGGTCGGCCGCGTACGCGCGGGCCTTGACCAGCGCATTGAACAGCGTGGACTTGCCGGCGTTGGTATAGCCCACCAGCGAGATGGTGAAGGTGTCGCGCCGGTCGCGCTGGCGGCGCTGGGTCGAGCGCTGGCGCTTGACCTTGACGAGCCGCTCGCGCGTGCGCTTGATGGCCTCGCCGATCATGCGGCGGTCGAGCTCGATCTGCTTTTCGCCCGGACCGCCGCGCGCACCGATGCCGCCGGTCTGGCGCTCCAGGTGCGACCAGCGGCGCACAAGGCGCGTGCTCAGGTACTGCAGCCGGGCCAGTTCCACCTGCAACTTGCCCTCATGGCTGCGGGCCCGCTGCGCAAAGATTTCGAGGATCAGGAAGGTGCGGTCAGAGACCGGCAGCTCCAGGTTGCGCTCCAGGTTGCGCTGCTGCGCAGGGCTGAGCGACTGGTCGAACAGCACCTCCACCGCACCGTGCATCTGGGCCAGGGTGCGGATTTCATCGGCCTTGCCGCTGCCCACGAACAGGGCGGCATCGGGTGCCTTGCGCTTGCAGGTCAGGCGCGCCACGGGGTTGAGCCCCGCAGTTTGCGCAAGCAAACCCAGTTCTTCGAGCTCGCCATCGAAATGGGGAAGACCGAAATCCACCCCCACCAGCAACACCGAGGCACCACCCGCGTCAGAAGATGCGGGGGTACTCAAAGCGGATGGCCTCCGCCCATGACCATCTGACCCAGAATTGAATGCTGAACTGGATGCCGCAACTCAGGTGCCGGCGCCGTCTGCATCAGGGGTTTCGGCCGTCGAGAAATTGACTGCACGACCGGGCACGATGGTGGAGATCGCATGCTTGTAGACCATCTGCGTCACGGTATTGCGCAGCAACACCACATACTGGTCGAACGATTCGATTTGCCCTTGCAGCTTGATACCGTTCACCAGGTAGATGGAAACAGGTACATGCTCCCTACGCAGTGCGTTCAGGAAAGGATCTTGCAAAAGTTGGCCTTTATTGCTCACGATATTCTCCGTGTTCAAAGATGTTGTTGTAAACCACCACCTTACCACAGCAAAGTGGGACTTTTGCCGCCTGGTGACATGGCCTTTCGCCAACCCGGCCTTTCTGCACGCCGAACCGAGGTTCTCACCAGGGAATACCGGGGGTGAATATGCGGCGACAGAAACAGATAGTTACTTCTGCGCGCCATTCACCAAACCAGGGCGTTGCAATAACCATGCTGCAATGCAGCATATGCCATGGCCAAGAAGGAGCCGTGCGGCAGCCCTCCCCCCGGGGTCAGCCCTCGTCCTTGTCCGCGTAGGGGTTGTGCGAGGTCTTGACCTCGATGCGCAGCGGCGTGCCCACCAGGTCGAATTCCTTGCGAAAGCGCCCTTCCAGGAAGCGCTTGTAGGCCTCGGTCACATGCTCCAGCGAGTTGCCGTGGATCACGATCACCGGCGGGTTCATGCCGCCCTGGTGCGCGTAGCGCAGCTTGGGGCGGAACATGCCCGCGCGCTTGGGCGCCTGGAACTGCACCGCCTCCAGCAGCAGGCGGGTGAGTACGGGGGTGGACATCTTGCAGGTGGCCGCCTTGTGCGCCTGCACGATGGAGGTCCACAGCGGGCCCAGGCCCTGGCGCTTCTTGGCCGAGATGAAGTGCATCGAGGCGAACTTCAGGAACGACAGGCGGGTTTCGATGGAGCGCTCCAGCAGCGTGCGCTGGTATTCATCCACGGCATCCCACTTGTTCACGGCCAGCACCACGGCGCGGCCGCTCTCCAGAATGTAGCCGGCAATGTGCGCGTCCTGGTCGGTCACGCCCTGCGTGGCATCGAGCAGCAGCAGCACCACGTTGGCCGACTCGATGGCCTGCAGCGTCTTGACCACCGAGAACTTCTCGATCGCCTCGAAGACCTTGCCCTTGCGGCGCAGGCCTGCCGTGTCCACCAGCTCGAAGCGCTGGCCGTTGCGCTCGAAAGGCACGGTGATCGCATCGCGCGTGGTGCCCGGCATGTCGAACGCGACCAGGCGCTCTTCGCCCAGCCAGGTGTTGATCAAGGTGGACTTGCCCACATTGGGGCGGCCCGCCACGGCAAGCTTGATGACGCTCTTGTCGCCTGCGGCATCGGCCTCGTCAGGGTCGGGCAGGTTCAGCGGCTCCAGCGCAATCTCCACCAGGCCCCTGATGCCCTGGCCATGCGCAGCCGACACCGGGAACACTTCGCCCAGACCCAGTTCATAGAACTCGGCCAGCTGCACGCCCTCGACCATGCCTTCGGCCTTGTTGGCCACCAGCACGCAGGGCTTGGACAGCCGGCGCAGGTAGTTGGCGATGTCATGGTCCTGCGCCGAGACACCGGCGCGCGCATCCACGACGAAGACGACCACGTCGGCCTCGGCCACGGCCTGCTGCGTCTGCTTGGCCATCTCGCGGTAGATGCCGGTGGATGCATCGGGCTCGAAGCCCCCGGTATCGATGACGATGTACTCGTGCTTGCCCTGCTTGCCATTGCCGTAGTGGCGGTCACGCGTGAGCCCGGCGAAGTCCGCCACGATCGCGTCGCGGGTCTTCGTCAGGCGGTTGAACAGCGTGGATTTACCGACATTCGGCCGCCCCACGAGGGCGATAACTGGCTTCATTGAATACGACCTATCAGTTTTCCATTGCGCTATGCGCTATCCGCAACCCATGAGCCGCACGCTGCCAAAGCCAGCGGACGCCATGGAACGGGCTTGGCCCGGCCATTGGCGTCGTCCCCTTTGAGGGGGAAGGCGCGAAGCGACTCAGGGGGTGCTTCATCTCATTCCGGGCGGAAGCCGAATACTCCGCCATTGCGGGTGACCACCACCAGGGTGTCTGCCGCAGCCACCGGCGCTGCGGCAATGCCGGAGCCGTCGGTGGTCATGCGATTGAGGGGCGCGCCATCGGTGCGCGAGAGCAGGTGCACCAGGCCCGTGTCGTCGCCCACCACCACCGAGCGGCCCAGCAGCAGCGGCGTGGTCAGCTTGCGGTGCTTGAGGCGGTCCGAGCCCCACAGGCGCGTGCCGTCATTGCGGTTCCAGGCCACCAGCGAGCCATTGCTCTCGGTGCCGAAGATCGCATCCTTGTCACCGTCGATGCCCTCGGCGCCGGCGGCGCGCTGGGTCCAGGCGACGTTGCCGCGCACCGTGTTCACGCAGCCCACGGCCGACTGGAAGGCACGGGCGCACACCGATTCGCCGACGCGGCTGCTGCGCCCCACCAGTTCCACCAGGCGCTCCACGTCGTTGGTGCCGCGCGAGCTGGCCAGCGGGGCCTCCCAGCGGGCACTGCCGTTGTCGGGGTTCAGGCCCACCAGGCGGCCGGACAGGCCCACCACCAGGGTATCGCCCACCGCCAGCAGCACGCCATCCTGGCGCAGCACCAGGGGCTCGCCGGGGCGCTGCTGGGTCCACAGGCGCTTGCCAGTGGCGGCATCGAAAGCGATCACGGTGCGGTCAGCCGCCAGCACGAACACGCGGCCACCCGCCACCAGCGGCGCGGTAAAGACCTGCGAGGCCATGGGCTGGCGCCAGCGCTCACGGCCGGACTCGACGGCGATCAGCGCATTGCTGCGTGCCACCACGGCCGCCAGCTTGCCATCGCTGCCGACACCGGCAGACAGCGGCTCGGCCAGGGCCAGGCGCCAGATGTCGCCGCCCGTGCGGGCATCGATGGCAGCCACCGTGCCGTCGGCCGAGGCCAGGGTCACCGTGGTGCCATTGACGCGAACGTCCAGCGACAGGCCCGCCACCGCCCCGACCTTGCTGGTCCATGCCTGGCGCACGCCCAGCACGGGCACATTGGCACCGAGGTCGGCAGGCACGGGCTTGGGGGCGCCCCAGAACGAGCCGCCGGGCATCACCGAACAGCCAGCCAGCGCCGCCGCCAGGGCCAGCAGCGCCAGGCCACGGGCCGAACGAAGGTGGGTGCCGATAAGAGTCTGCGCGCTCATTTGGCAGCCTCTACCGTCTTGGCGGCCGCCACGGTCTCGGCGGCAGGGTTGGCGCCCAGCGTGTTGAGCTTGACTTCGACCAGGCGGCGGTATTCCACGTCTTCGTTCATGGCCTTGTAGGCCTTGGTGTACTGGGCCAGGGCCTCGGTGCGCTTGTCCTGCAGCATCAGGATGTCGCCACGGTGGTCCGCAGCCACGCCTTCGAACGCGGCAGGCAGCGAGCCCGAGAGCTGGGCCAGCGCTTCGTCGTATTTCTTCTGCTCGGTCAGCACGGAGGCCAGGCGCAGCCTGGCCAGCGCCTTGAAACCATCGTCGCCGGCATGTTCGGCCACCCAGGCGAGCGCTTCGCGCGCGCCATCGGGCTTGCCCGCTTCCATAAGGTTGCGGGCCACGGTGAAGCCCGCCTGAGCCGCCTGGGGCGTGCCCGCGTAGCCGGCCTTGAGGTCGCCGAAGGCCCGCTCCAGGCGTTCTTGGTCCTTGGCACGGCTGGCCACATCGACCGCGTCGAACAGCGCCGCCGCCTTCGTGGCCTGGCTGCTCTGCCAGTACTGGTAACCGTTCCATGCCGCCAGCGAACCGCAGACCACGATCAGCACGCAGCTGATCAAGGTACCCCAGTTGTTCCAGAAGTGCTTGAGCTGGTCGAGTTGTTCCTGCTCTTCGAGGTCTAAATGATTTGCCATGGAGGTAGGTAAGAATTAACGGTTGGATTGTAGGGTGGCGGCCCAATCGGCCACATTGGCGATGGTTTGCTCCACCTGGGCGCCGGCGCCATCGCGCAGGGACTTGACGCCCACCACGCCGCGCGCAAGCTCCTCGTCGCCGAACACCAAAGCATACTGCGCGCCGCTGTTGTCGGCCTTCTTGAACTGGGACTTCATGCTGCCCATGCCCTCGCCCGCCGTGGGCGCGCCGTGCATCTGCACCTGGATGCCCTGGGCACGCAGTTGCTCGAGCACCCGGCTGGCCGCGGGCAGCGCCGCACGGCTGGGGATGATGGCATAGACATCCGGCACCAGGGCCGGCACCTGGGCGCCCTGCTCCTTGACCAGCTCCAGCACGCGCTCCACGCCCAGGGCCCAGCCCACGGCCGGGGCCGGCTTGCCGCCGATCTGCTCGATCAGGTAGTCGTAGCGCCCACCGCCGCAGATGGTGCCCTGCGAGCCCAATTGCTCGGTGATGAACTCGAACACCGTGAGGTTGTAGTAGTCCATGCCGCGCACCAGGCGCGGGTTGACCGTCCAGGCCACGCCATTGGCGTCCAGGATGGCCTTGACCGCGTCGAAGTGCGCCAGCGACTCGGCGCCCAGGAAGTCGATGAGCCGGGGCGCGGCATTCACCAGCGCCTGCATGGCCGGGTTCTTGGTATCCAGGATGCGCAGCGGGTTGGCGTGCAGGCGGCGGCGCGCCTCCTCGTCCAGCTGGTCGGCGTTCTGCTCGAAATAGGCGATCAGCGCCGCACGGTGCGCCTTGCGCTCCTCGGGCTGGCCCAGGCTGTTGAGCTCCAGGCGCACGTTGGTCAACCCGATCTCCTTCCACAGCGCGTTGGCCAGCAGGATCAGCTCGGCATCCACCTCGGGCCCGCCAAAGCCCAGGGCCTCGGCACCGATCTGGTGGAACTGGCGGTAGCGACCGCGCTGGGGGCGCTCGTGGCGGAACATGGGGCCCATGTAGTACAGGCGCTTGCCGCCTTCGTAGAGCATGTTGTGCTCGACCACCGCACGCACCACGCCGGCCGTGGCCTCGGGGCGCAGGGTCAGGCGCTCGCCGTTCAAGCGGTCTTCGAAGGAGTACATCTCCTTCTCGACAATGTCGGTCACCTCGCCCAGGCCGCGCACGAACAGCGGCGTGGGCTCGACGATGGGCGTGCGCATGTTGCGGTAGGCATAGCGCGCCATCAGACTGCGCACCTTCTCCTCCAGCCACTCCCAGCGGGCAGAGTCGGGCGGCAGGATGTCATTCATGCCCTTGACCGCCACCAGTTTCTCGGGCTTGGCGGCGGCGGCAGATACGTCTTTACTCACGGCAATGGTTTCCAGTTGAATAGGGGTACGGGAGGCGGCTCCGGGGAGGCGCCTCGCTGGGCCGTTCGGGCCCGCAGGGTGCGATTGTCGCAGGGGCGTCGGCCGCCGCCGGGTCAGGCGAGCGCGCTGTCAGGCGCACCCACCGCCGGGGCAGCCACCGGATGGGAGCCGCCGAAGCGCTTTTCAATGTAGTTTTCCACCAGCTGGTGGAACTCGGCGGCGATGTTCTCGCCGCGCAGGGTCAGGGCCTTCTCGCCATCGATGAACACCGGGGCGGCCGGGGCTTCACCGGTACCGGGCAGGCTGATGCCGATGTCGGCATGCTTGCTCTCGCCGGGGCCGTTGACGATGCAACCCATGACCGCTACCTTGAGCTTTTCCACGCCCGGGTACTTCACGCGCCACACAGGCATCTGCGCGCGCAGGTAGTCGTCGATCTGCTTGGCCAGGTCCTGGAAGGTGGTGCTGGTCGTGCGGCCACAGCCGGGGCAGGCAGTCACGCTGGGCACGAAGATGCGCAAGCCCAGCGACTGCAGGATCTCGGAGGCCACCACCACTTCCTGGGTGCGGGCCTCGCCGGGCTGCGGGGTCAGGGACACGCGGATGGTGTCGCCAATGCCTTCCTGCAGCAGGATGGAGAGCGCCGTGGCCGACGCCACCGTGCCCTTGGTGCCCATGCCGGCCTCGGTCAGGCCCAGGTGCAGCGCGTAGTCGCAGCGCTGGGCCAGGGCCCGGTACACGGAAATCAGGTCCTGCACACCGCTGACCTTGCACGAGAGGATGATCTGGTCGCCGTTCAGGCCCATTTCTTCCGCACGGCGGGCCGACTCGATGGCCGAGGTGATCAGCGCCTCGTACATCACCTGGCGCGCCTCCCAGGGCCTGGCGCGGCGGCTGTTGGTGTCCATCAGCTCGGCCAGCAGCTCCTGGTCCAGGCTGCCCCAGTTCACGCCGATGCGCACCGCCTTGTCCCAGCGGATGGCGGCCTCGATCATCTGGCCGAACTGGCGGTCGCGCTTGTCGCCCTTGCCCACGTTGCCGGGGTTGATGCGGTACTTGGACAGCGCCTGCGCGCAGTCCGGGTAGTCGGTCAGCAGGCGGTGGCCATTGAAGTGGAAATCCCCCACCAGCGGCACGGTTTCACCCATGCGGTCGAGCTGCTCGCGGATGTAAGGCACTGCCTGCGCCGCCTCGGGCGTGTTGACGGTGATGCGCACGAACTCGGAACCGGCCTGGGCCAGCTCCTTGACCTGGATGGCGGTGCCAATGGCGTCCACCGTGTCGGTATTCGTCATGGACTGCACGCGCACCGGCGCATCGCCCCCGACCGTGACCACGCGCGAACCCCAGACCACACGGGCCTGGCGGGAGCGCCGAGGGGCCGGCTGGGCAATGGCAATCGGGGCCAGATCGATCAGGGACTTGTCCACTTATTTCACCTCAAACCGCGCAACGTTGTCGCGCGAAACGGTGGTCAGCGCGAATGGCTTGCCACGCACAAACACATCGGTCACATCGGCCCGGCCGATCACCACCGCCAGAGGGAGCGTGCCTGAAACGGCCACCGACTCCCCCACTGCCAGATTCTTCTGCAGCGCAATGGTTCCGCCGGCATCGCGCACCTGCACCCAGGAGGCGCCGCGCGCACTCAGGGTCAGCACGCTGGAGGCCGAGGCAGCCGCAGCCGCTTCGGGAGTCGATGCCGCCACGGCCGGGGTGGCCGCACTGGCTGCCACCGCAGCGGAAGGGCTTGCTGCAGGCACAGGGGCTGCAGGCGTCGCAGCAGGCGCGGCCACCACAGCCGCAGCGGGTGCGGGCACAGCGGCCGGGCCGGAGGCCGCAGCCACGGGGGCTTGTGGCTCCTGGGCAGCCACGGGAGGAGACGCCGGCGCATCGTCTCCCGCACTGCCGCCGAACGGATTGCGGTCGGCAGGGACAAACATGATGGCCAGGGCACCCGCCAGCAAGGCCAGCACCACCACCGCGATGGCCCAGGACTTTTTGCCGCCCGAGGACGCTGGAGCGAAGGAGCCATTGCCCGCACTGGAGCTGCTGCCCTTGACCGGCGCGTTGATCCCCGCATTGCCCGCCACCAGGCGCGGGCTCTTGCTTTGCGGCAGCAGCGCCAGAATGGGCGCCGGGTCGATCTTGAGGGTGCGGCACACGCTGGATGCCAGGGCCCGCACGAACACCGTATCGGGCAGCACCGCGAAATTGTCGGATTCCAGGGCTTCCAGCTTGGCCACCGGCACCTTCAGGGCCACGGCCAGCGCCGCAATGTGCAGCCCCGCCTCCATGCGCGCTTCGCGCAGCAAGGTACCGGCCGTCCGCCCCCCTGGCATCTCTTGTGCCTCTGTGTGCACCGAAACCCCTGTCACCGAATCACTCATTGAAAGCCCCACGCTGATAGGCACCCGTCTCACGCGCTTCCGGGAAACGCCTGCGCAATTGATCACCCAGCTGGCGCATGGCCACGGTGTCGCCCAGGCCGCGCTCGACCTTGATGCCCAGCCACAGCGTTTCCGCATTCGAGAAATCGCTGTTGTTCAGGCGGCGGATATAGAACTGCGCCCGCGTGAGCTCATTGCGGCGCATCAGCAGCGACGACAGGTGGTAGCCCACCACCGGGTTGGCAGCATCGAGCTCATAGGCCTTGAGCAGCGACTGCTCGGCTTCGGCCACCTGGCCGGCTTCCATCTGGCACAGGCCGCGCGCCATCAGTGTCTTGCTGCGCGCGGTATAGGCCGGGTTGGCGAGGGCCGTCACGAAGCTCTGGTCGGCCTCGGCGTACTTGCGCTGCTGGCAATGCAGCCAGCCCAGGTTGTGCAGCAGATTCGGATCGTTGCTGCGCAGGCCGAGCGCGCGACGAAAGCTCTCTTCGGCCTGGCCGAACTCGTTGAGCCGCAGGTAGATCAGGCCGCGCAGGTTGAAGGCGTCGGAATAGGTGGGGTCGGCGACCAGGGCCTGCTTGACCTCGTCCAGCGCCACGGTGGTCTGCCCGTTCTCGAAGTAGTTGGTCGCCAGCTCCAGGCGGATGCGCGCGCGGCGGCGCGCCTCGGGCTCATCGGACTGGGTGAAGACAGCACCGCCGGGCTCGCCGGCCGAGGGGCCACTGCCGCCGCTCGCACAGCCCGAGAGCCCTGCCACGCCAGCCACCACCCCACAGGCCAGAAGCGCACAGCGGCCCATGCGCTGCCAGCGTTCAACCAATCCCACCATGTAGAGCCTCCTTCAAGTTCGTTGTGTCATGTCACCAGTTTGAGCGCGATTGTGCGCTGTTTGGCCATGCGTTCCGCCGCTTTTGTGCGATCTTTGACGTCACCGGCCAATTGACCACAGGCGGCGTCGATATCGTCGCCGCGCGTCTTGCGCACCGTGGTCACGATGCCCGCGTCGCTCA
This sequence comes from Acidovorax sp. LjRoot118, assembly GCF_964253575.1. Taxonomy (NCBI): domain Bacteria; kingdom Pseudomonadati; phylum Pseudomonadota; class Betaproteobacteria; order Burkholderiales; family Comamonadaceae; genus Acidovorax; species Acidovorax sp. LjRoot118. The sequence goes on along the minus strand of NZ_CAXURB020000001.1, from coordinate 1,081,084 downwards.
GCAGTTTGCCAAAGGCCAGCACCTGCGCCTGTGACGAACGCAAAAGGCCCGACGCCGGGAACGGGTTGAAGGGGATCAGGTTGAACTTGCAGCGCACGCCCGCGCCGCGTACGGGCTTGACCAGGTCGATCAGTTGCTGCGCATGCTCGAGTTGGTCGTTGACCCCGTCCAGCATGCAGTATTCGAAGGTGATGAAGTCGCGCGGCGCGTGTTCCAGGTAGCGGTTGCACGCGGCCAGCAGCTCTTCGATCGGGTATTTGCGGTTCAGTGGAACCAGGTTGTCACGCAGCGGATCGTTGGGTGCATGCAACGAAACGGCCAGGGCCACGGGGCAGTCCTGCGCCAGCCGGTCGATCATGGGCACCACGCCCGAGGTGGACACCGTCACGCGGCGGCGCGACAGGCCGTAGGCATGGTCGTCCAGCATCACGCGCAGCGCCGGCACCAGGGCCGAGTAGTTCTGCAAGGGCTCGCCCATGCCCATCATCACCACGTTGGAGATGATGCGCTCCGTCTTGCCCAGGCGCGCGCGCAGCGCGTGCTCGGCAAACCACAGCTGGGCCACGATCTCACCGGTGGTGAGGTTGCGGCTGAAGCCCTGGTGGCCGGTGGAGCAGAACCGGCATCCCACGGCGCAACCGGCCTGGGAGGAAATGCACAGCGTGCCGCGGTCGTCCTCGGGAATGAACACCGCCTCGACCGCATTGCCGCCGCCCACGTCGAACAGCCACTTGACGGTGCCGTCGGCAGAGACATGCTCGGAGATGACCGGCAGCGCCTGCACATGCGCGCAGCCCTTGAGCTTGTCGCGAAGGGCCTTGGCCAGATCGCTCATGGCATCAAAATCGCGCGCGCCGCGCTGGTGGATCCAGCGGAACAGCTGGGTCGCGCGAAAGCGCTTTTCCCCGAGCTTTTCGCAGAAGGCAGCCAACCCGTCGAGATCGAACTCCAGCAGGTTGGTGGTCTTGGCCGGGGTCGCTGTCGCTGCCGCAGGCGCGGCAACCACAGCGGTGGCGGTTTCAGTCGTGGTCATAGCGGCATCCCTTCGGGTAACCGCTCGCAGTCGTCCCCATGGTGCGGCCGCCCCACCGGGGTGGGCTCAAGCATGGGGACCACCATCTCAGCGGGTGTAAATGTTCAGGCCGGGGAAGAAGAAGGCGATTTCGACGGCAGCCGTTTCGGCAGCGTCGGAACCGTGCACGGCGTTGGCGTCGATGCTGTCGGCGAAGTCAGCGCGGATGGTGCCGGCTTCTGCCTTCTTGGGGTCGGTGGCGCCCATCAGTTCGCGGTTCTTCAGGATGGCGTTCTCGCCTTCCAGGGCCTGGATCATCACCGGGCCGGAGATCATGAAATCGACCAGGTCCTTGAAGAAGGGACGTGCCTTGTGCACGCCGTAGAACTGCTCGGCTTCCAGGCGCGACAGGTGCAGCATGCGGGCAGCCACGACCTTCAGGCCGGCAGCTTCGAAACGGGCGTAGATCTGGCCGATCACGTTCTTGGCGACTGCGTCAGGCTTGATGATGGAGAGAGTGCGTTCGATTGCCATGGTGTTTTTCCTGATTGGATTGATATAAACGATGCGGATTCTTTTGCCCAGCGGACAAAACCCTCGATTCTAACCGTGCGTCGGGTAACCCCTGTGAATCAGCGGCCACGGCCACGGCGCGGGCCGCCACCACCGCCGCCACCGGGGGCGCGCTGGGCCTGGCGGTGGCGCGAGAGGCTGTCGGTGCCGATGTAGCCGACCGAGGTCTTCATCGGATCGGGCTGGGCCGAGCCGCCACGCGCGCGGTCGGCATTGTTGTTGCCACCACCATTGCCACCCCGAGCGCCCTGGCCACCACCACCGCCGCCATCGCGGCGGGGCTTCTGGCCGCGCGGGCCGTTGGCACCGGCGCCCGGAGGTTGGTCACGGCGGCTGCCGTCGCCGCGCGGGCCGCCACGGCGGATATTGCCGCGCTTGTTGCCTGCGGGGGCAGCTTCGCCCGGCGCGGCATCGCCACGGTCCTCCAACGGGTCGCGCCCGGCGCCTGCGGCCTTCACCAGTGCGCGGATGTCGCTTTCGTCCAGCTCCAGGAACGCACCGCGCTTGAGGCCGCGCGGCAGCACCATGGCGCCATAGCGGATGCGGATCAGCCGGCTGACCGCATGGCCCACCGACTCCAGCATGCGCCGCACTTCGCGGTTGCGGCCTTCGGAAATGGTGACGCGGTACCAGCAGTTGGCACCTTCGCCGCCACCGTCCTCGATGGAGCCGAAGGCGGCCATGCCGTCGTCCAGGCGTACGCCCTCGATCAGCTTGGCTTTTTCTTCATTGCTCAGGGCGCCGAGCACGCGCACGGCGTACTCACGCTCCAGGCCAAAACGCGGGTGCATGAGCTTGTTGGCCAGCTCGCCCGAGCTGGTGAACAGCAGCAGGCCTTCGGTGTTCAGGTCCAGCCGGCCCACGGACTGCCACTTGCCCTGCTGCAGGCGCGGCAGCTTGCGGAACACGGTGGGCCGGTTCTGCGGGTCGTCGTGCGACACCACTTCACCCACGGGCTTGTGGTAGGCGATGACACGTGCCGGTGGCGGGTCGATGCGGTAGCGGATGGGCTTGCCATTGACCTTGACCTGGTCGCCGAACTGGATGCGCTGGCCGATGTGGGCCGGCTCACCATTGACCGAGATGCGGCCCTCCAGGATGAGCTGCTCCATCTCCAGCCGCGAACCCAGGCCGGCCTGCGCCAGCACCTTGTGCAGCTTGGGTGTCTCCACTTGGGGCAGCAGCACGCGCTTGAGGGGCACCTCCTCGCCGGACTCCTCGTCCGCATCGAACTGGCCGGAGACCACGTCTTCGAACTGGTAGCCCTGCACGCCGTGCTGAGGCCGGGGTCCCTTAGGGCCCTGACCTTGGTGGTTCTGCCCCTTGCCATTGCCTTCCTTGCGGCCCTCCCGGCGCTCCTGCGCATCGCCGCGCGGTGCGGCGGGGGCGTCGCCATAGATGCGCGCACCGGGCGCACGGTCGACCAATACCACAGCCGGCACGGGCACCCTGTCCACCGCGTCGCCATCGGCCGCAGCAGGGGCATCCAGTGCAGCCGCAGGTTCTGCAGGCGCCACGGCCAGGGGCGGCACGTCCTGCACGGCCAGCAGCGGCGTGGACTGCGCCGCCTCGGCGCCATCGGCAACATCGGCAGCCACGCGGGGCTGGCGCGGCTTGCGGGGCTTTTTCACCGCAGGCTCGCTACCGGCATCCAGTGCCGACGATGCCTCGGCGGGCGCCACGGGAGCCTCCACGGCGGCGGCTTCATCGGCCTGCACCACCGCCTTCTTGCGCGGCGCGCGGCGCGGCTTGGCGGGCGGCGTGGCCGCCTCGGGCGGTTGCTCGGTGCCGGGGGCGTCGGGCAATGCGTCGGGTGTCGTCGAATCGTTCATGGAAGCTTTCCCTGGATGCCACGGCGGGCATCGTCATCGTCATCGCGCAGCTCTTCATCGCTCTGCGCGCTCTTGTTCAAATCATCCGCAGCGGGTGCGGAGTCTGCCGGGCCGGTACCGCCCGTCGTGTCTTCTTCACCGCTGCCGGCCAGCAACTGGCTGTCCGGCTCCAGCCGGGCGGGCGCCTCTTGCGCCGCACCGTCGGCCGGCACATCGGGCACCGCAGCCTCGCCTTCAAGCTGGCCATCCAGGTCGAGCAGGTTCTGCTGCGCCTGCGTGCCACCCTCGCCGGCATGCCCACCGTCTTCGACGGATGGCACGGGGGCGGCGGCTTCACCGCCCTCCCCGCCTTGCGGCGCAGCCTGGGCACCGGGTTCCTCACCCACAGCCTCCCCGGCAGCACCCTCTTCTTCCTCTGACCCGATCACGCCCTGCGCTGCAGCGGCCATGGCCTCCAGCACGTTGGCATGGCCCGAGGCATCCTCCAGCATGGGCAACTGGTCCAGCGAGGCCAGGCCCAGATCGTCGAGGAACTGGCGCGTGGTGGCAAACAGCGAAGGCCGCCCCACCGTCTCGCGGTGGCCGATCACCTCGACCCAGCCACGGTCTTCGAGCTGCTTGATGATCAGGCTGTTGACCGTCACCCCACGAATGTCCTCGATGTCCCCGCGCGTCACCGGCTGGCGGTAGGCAATGATGGCCAGTGTCTCCAGCACGGCGCGCGTGTACTTGGGCGGCTTCTCGGGGTGCAGCCGGTCCAGGTATTCGCGCATTTCGGGGCGGCTTTGCAGGCGCCACCCGGTGGCCACCTGCACCAGCTCCACCCCGCTGTGGGACCAGTCGCGCTGCAGGTCGAGCAGCAGCAGCTTGAGCGTGTCCGTACCCAGGGCGTCGTTGAACAGCACCCGCATTTCGCGCAGCGGCACAGGCTGCTGCGCGCAAATCAGGGCAGTCTCAAGGACCCGTTTGGCATCCACCGTGTTCATGGTTCAGCGATTCCGGGAAAAAAGGCGGCACGTGTCGTGACAAGGGGCCACACCAACAGCAGGGATCCATCAAAGGGGCGCATATTGCGCGGCCGCTGGCGCGACGCGGGGGCCCGGCGGGATTCCGTCTTCGGGTTCAGGGCGTGGTGTTCACGCCCCAGGGCCGGTCAGGCCTGGAAACACAGATACCTGCGTTTCGCTATGCGCCATTGTAACGCAGGCCCCAAAAAGACAGTGCATCGCGCATATCCAGGGGCAGCGGTGCATGCAACTCCAGCGGCTGGCCCGTGACCGGATGGGTGAACGCCAGGCGAAAGGCATGCAGCGCCTGGCGCTGCAGCGCGCCCACAGGGACGCCGCCATAGAGCACATCGGCCACCAGCGGGTGGCCGATGGAGGCCATGTGCACGCGGATCTGGTGCGTGCGGCCGGTGTGCAGCGTGCACTCCACCCAGCAGCCTTGGTCCGCGCCCTCCAGCAGGCGAAAATCCGTGCGCGCCGGCTTGCCCGCATGGCTGGCAAGGTCGACCACGGCCATGCGCAGGCGGTTGCGCGGGTCGCGGCCGATGGGCTGCGCCACCGTGCGGCGGGCATTGCCTGCCCAGGGCTTGTGCGCCAGCGCCAGGTACTGGCGGTGCACGGTGCGCGCGGCGATCATGGCCACCAGCGCGTCCATGGTGGCGCGCTCGCGCGCCACCACCATCAGGCCGCTGGTGTCCTTGTCCAGCCGGTGCACGATGCCCGCGCGCGGCACCAGCAGCGCCTTGGGGTCGCGCGCCAGCAGGCCGTTGAGCAAGGTGCCGCTCCAGTTGCCGGGGGCCGGATGCACCACCAGGCCGGTAGGCTTGTTCACCACCAGCAGGTGCTCGTCCTCGTAGACCACGTCGATGTCCATCGCCTCGGGCCGAAAGGCCTGGCTCTGCTGCGTGGGGCGCATCTCCAGGGTCAGGCCGTCGCCCGCCTTGACCTTGAGCGATGCCTTGGTGGCCGGGCTGCCGTTCAGGCGCACCAGCCCCTGGGCCAGCAGTTGCTGCAGGTAGCTGCGGGACAGCTCGGGCACCAGCTCGGCCAGCGCCCGGTCCAGGCGGGCCGCATGCTGAGCCGTGCCCACCTGCATCTGGCGCAACTCGGCATCGGCACCGCCCGCTTCCTCGCTCGCCCACTCCTCGCCGGCCCCCTCCTCGTCCGGCCCGGGCAGGCCGGGCTCGGTGCCGGGGTGCGCGGGCGCCACCACGGCGCTCAACGCGCCGACAGGTAGCGTGCGGGGTCCACCGGCTTGCCCTGGCGGCGGATCTCGAAGTGCAGCTTCACGCGGTCGGCGTCGGTGCTGCCCATCTCGGCGATCTTCTGGCCCTTGCGCACGGTCTGGTCTTCCTTGACCAGCAGCGTCTGGTTGTGCGCATAGGCCGTGAGGAAGGTGTTGTTGTGCTTGAGGATCACCAGGTTGCCGTAGCCCCGCAGGCCGGCACCCGAATACACCACGCGGCCATCCGCAGCGGCCAGCACCGGGTCACCGGCCTTGCCGGAGATGTCGTAGCCCTTGTTGCGGGCCTCGTCGAAGCCCGCCAGCAGCGAGCCCGATGCGGGCCAGATGAAGTTCAGGTCGTCCTCACCCGCGCTCGGTGCCGGTGCGGCAGCCACGGCTGGCGCAGGCGTGACAGGCTTGGCGCCGCTGGCGGTGGATGCGGGCGGCAGCGGGGTCGCCGTCGGGGTCGATGGGGTGATGGTCGTGGACGTCACCGGGCGGGTGACCACACCGGTATCGGCGGCAATCACAGGCGGCGGGGTCGCGCCGGGTGCGACGACGCGCAGCACCTGGCCGACCTCGATCAGGTCGGGGTTCGTCAGGTTGTTCCAGCGGGCAATGTCCTTCCAGCCCTGGCCGTTTTCCAGGCCGATGCGGATCAGGGTGTCACCGGGCTTGACGGTGTAGTAGCCGGGCTTTCCGGCATTCTCTGCCCCCGGCAGGGGTTTGATGGGCGCGGCCACCACCCCGGGCTGCGGCGATCCGTTCGTGGTGGTCATGGCACCGGCATAGGTTCCCCGGTCCTCCACAGGGGCCTTGGTCATCCGTGTTCCACAGCCCACCAACAGCAACGCCACGGTAAACCCTGCAACAAGACCACGCGATACCAACATAAGCATTTTCCCTTCAGGCAATCCCCGATTTTAGAGGGACAAAGTGAACCGGCTCGAGCACGCTTTGTTTCAACCCGTGTGGGGTCTTGTCAATTACCAGCAACATCTGCTGCCCACCGGCCACCGCCATGGGCGCCACCAGCCTTCCGCCCATCGCCAACTGGTCGCACCATTCCTGCGGTACGGCGTCGCCTCCGGCTGCGGCGATGATGGCCGCATAGGGGGCGCCCTTGGCGTAGCCGAGCATGCCGTCGCCCAACATCAGGTGCACATTGGCCAGGCGAAACGGGCGCAGGTTGTCGCGCGCCTTGTCGTGCAGGCCGCGCAGGCGCTCGATGGTGTAGACCTCGCGCGCCAGCAGGCCCAGCACGGCCGCCTGGTAGCCACAGCCGGTGCCAATCTCCAGCACGCGGCCCAACCCGGCGGGTCGGGCACTCTCGGCCGAGAGCAGCAGCTCGCACATGCGCGCCACCACACTGGGTTTGGAAATCGTCTGCCCCAGGCCGATCGGCAGGCTGGTGTCTTCGTACGCCTGGTTGACCAGGCCGCTGTCCACGAAGCGGTGGCGCTCCACCGTCGCCAGGGCCTGCAGCACAGCCGGCGAGGTGATGCCCCCGGCCGCGAGCTTTTGCACCATGCGGTTGCGCACGGCCGCCGAATCGAGGCCCACGCCCACCGCCGTAGCAGCCGGAGCCCGCTGGCCCAGCCCGGCCCCGGCGCCCTTGGATGCGCCAGCGCCCGCCCCTGCGGGGCGTGGTGCGGGTGCTCCGCTGCCCGGGAGCCTGGCGGGAAATCCGGGACGCCGCTGCATCACATGCCCGCCGCGAGCTTCGAGGCGGTCTGCGCCCAGTAGCCCAGGTTGTCGTGGTCCGTGAGGTCTACCTTCAAGGGGGTGATGGCCACATGCCCCTGCGCCGTGGCATGGAAATCGGTGCCCTCGGCATCGTCCTTGGCCGCGCCCGCGTTGCCGATCCAGTACATGGCCTCGCCGCGCGGGCTTTCCTGCACGATCACGCGCTCGGCCGCATGCCGGCGCCCCAGGCGGCACAGCTTGATGGGCTTGAGCGCCGCCAGCGGCATATTGGGAATGTTCACGTTGAGCAGCCAGGGTACTTCGGTCACCAGGCTCTGCGCCAGCATCTGCTCCACGATCTCGCGCGCCTTGGCGGCGGCCGCCTCGATCTCGCCCCATCCCTTGTCCACCTGCGAGAAGGCAATGGCCGGCACGCCGAAGAGATAGCCCTCCATGGCGGCACCCACGGTGCCCGAGTAGATGGTGTCGTCGCCCATGTTGGCGCCGTTGTTGATGCCCGAGACCACCAGGTCGGGCCGGTAGCCGAGCAAGCCCGTGAGGGCGATGTGCACGCAATCCGCCGGCGTGCCGTTCACATAGCGAAAGCCGTTGGCCGCCTTGGTCACGGTCAGCGGCGAATGCAGGGTCAGCGCGTTCGACTTGGCACTGTTGTTGTGCTCGGGCGCGACCACTTCCACCTCCACGCCCGCCAGCGTCTTGAGCGCGCCATGCAGCGCCACGATGCCAGGGGCCTGGAAGCCGTCGTCGTTGGAAATCAGGATCTTCATGGAGTGTGGTCGGGGTTTGCCGTGGATTGTAGGACGCGACCGACACGGGTGCCCCCGTCGCTCGGGGGACATCGCACGGCCAGACGCCGCGCCTATCATCCGGCGCATCACTGACAGGAGACTTTTTCCATGCACGCTTGGCTTTGCACCAACCCCACCGGCGTCGAGGCCCTGGCCTGGACGGAACTGCCCACGCCCACGCCCAAGGCGGGTGAGGTGCTGATCGAGATCAAGGCCGCCAGCCTGAACTTCCCCGATCTGCTGATCGTGCAGAACAAGTACCAGATGAAGCCGCCACTGCCCTTCGTGCCCGGCTCGGAGTACGCGGGCGTGGTGCAGGCCGTGGGCGAAGGCGTCACCCACCTGCAGGTGGGCCAGAACGTGGCCTGCCTGTCGGGCACCGGGGGCTTTGGCACCCACACGATTGCACCGGCCGCCCTGTGCATGCCGCTGCCGCCGGGCTTCTCGCATGTGGATGCTGCTGCCTTCATCATGATCTACGCCACTTCCTACCATGCGCTGGTGGACCGGGCGCAGCTCAAGGCAGGCGAAACCGTGCTGGTGCTGGGCGCCGCAGGCGGCGTGGGCACCTCGGCCATCCAGATCGCCAAGGCCATGGGGGCGCGCGTGATCGCCGCCGCCTCCAGCGACGAGAAATGCGCGCTGTGCACCTCCATTGGCGCCGACGCCACCATCAACTACAGCAAGGAGAACCTGCGCGAGGCAATCAAGGCGCTGACCGATGGCAAGGGCCCCGATGTGATCTACGACCCCGTGGGCGGCGATTTCGCCGAGCCGGCGTTCCGCTCCATCGCCTGGCGCGGGCGCTACCTGGTGGTGGGCTTTGCCTCGGGCCCGATCCCGGCGCTGCCGTTCAACCTGGCGCTGCTCAAGGGCGCCTCCATCGTCGGCGTGTTCTGGGGCGACTTCGCCAAGCGCGAGCCCAAGGCCAATGCCGCCATGATGGGCGAGCTGGCGCAGTGGTATGCCAAGGGCCAGATCAAGCCCGTGATCGACCGCACCATGCCCATGGCCGAGCTGCCCGCCGCCTACGCCCACATGGGCTCGCGCGGGGTGATGGGCAAGTTGGTCATGGTCAACTGAGCGGCACCGAAAACAGACGCCATGGCGGCGTCTGTAACGGAAAGCATGGCGCTGTGTCAAACTCGCGGTTCAACGCAGCCCCTGTTACTGGTGCACGCCCATGGCCGACCGTCAACCCTACGAAATCGCACGCGAAACGCTCAAGCAGTTGGCGGCCCGCCGACTGGCGCCCACACCGGACAACTACCTGTCCATCTACGATGAAATCGCAGGTGCGCGCAGTGCTGCGCCATTTCCTGACGCACAGCTGGCCAGCATTCTGCGGCTGATTCCCGCCCAGACCCCGGCGCAAAAGCGCCTGCTCGGCCAGTTCGAGAAAGCCGTCACCAACAAGGACTGGAGCGGCCTGCAGAGCGTGCTCGTCGGCTATGCCAACCTGGGCCTGAGCCCTGCCGCCGCCGCGCCTGTCGAGGTGGCCAGCCCCGCCCCCGTCAGCGTCCTGCCGCAGGACCTGGCCGAACTGCTGGCCCGCCTGATCGACAACCTCCTGCCAGCGCTGGGCGAAGACGATGCGCGTGTGCACGACATGGCCGGGCAGCTCACCACGTTCCTGCGCGAGCCCTCGCCGCTGATCCCCACGCTGATGCTGATGCTGGGCAACTTCACCTACCGGCTGTCGTTTGCCACTGAGGACCAGGCTGCCATCCGCGCAGGGCTGCTGGAACTGCTGCACATGGTGTTCGAGAACATCGCCGTGCTCAGCGCCGACGACCGATGGCTGCAAGGCCAGGCCGAGGCGCTGATGACGGCGTCCACCCCGCCGCTCACGCTGCGCCGGCTCGACGATGTGCAACTGCGCCTGAAGGACGTGATCTTCAAACAGACCGAGGCCAAGGCGCGCACCATGGAAGCCCAGGAGCAGATGAAGGAGCTTCTGGCCACCTTCATCGAGCGCCTGGCACTGATCACTGCGTCCAGCACCACCTACCAGGGCACCATGGAGCGCTGCGCCGACCTGATCGGCAAGGCCGCCAGCCTGCAGGAGATCGCGCCGGTGCTGGAGGAGGTGATGACCGCCACGCGCAGCATGGCCCTGGACACCAAGCTCACCCGCACCGAGCTGCTGGACCTGCGCGAGCGCACCGAGGCCAAGCACGCCGAGGTCACCAAGCTGCAGCAGGAGCTCGACCGCGCCAGCGCCCAGGCGCGGCATGATCCGCTCACCGGCACCCTCAACCGCAAGGGCCTGGACGAGGCCATGGAGCGCGAGATCGCCCGTGCCCGCCGCATGGGTGCGCCGCTGTGCTTTGCGCTGCTGGACATCGACAACTTCAAGCTCATCAACGACCGCCTGGGCCACAGCGTGGGCGACGCTGCCCTGGTGCACCTGGCGAAGGTCACGCGCGAGGTGATGCGCCCGCAGGACCTGCTGGCCCGCTACGGCGGCGAAGAGTTCGTGCTGCTGCTGCCCGACACGGCGGTGGAGGCCGGCGTAGCCGCGATGACGCGCCTGCAGCGCGAGCTGACCACGCGCTTCTTCCTGCAGGGCAGCGAAAAGATCCTGATCACCTTCAGCGCAGGCGTGGCGCAATTGCATGACTCGGAAACCAGCTTCGACGCCATCAAGCGCGCCGACCAGAGCATGTACCTGGCCAAGCGCTCGGGCAAGAACCGCGTGATGGCGGCATGAGCCCCCGCCGGTGACGCCGCAGCAACGCCGCTCGTTCCTGCTGCTGGCGGCCCATGGCGCGGCCGCCACCACCCTGCCCCGCTGGGCCTGGGGCCAGCCGCAGCGCCAGCAGAGCAACCCCTTTGCGCTGGGCGTGGCCAGCGGCGACCCCAGCGCCGGCGGTGTGGTGCTCTGGACCCGCCTTGTCACTGCGGAGCCCGGCCAGGCCAGCACGCCCCTCACCGTACACTGGGAACTGGCCGACGACGAGGGCTTCCAGCGCATCGTCCAGCGCGGCCAGGCCACGGCCCTGCCGGGCCTGGGCCACAGTGTGCATGTGGAGCTGGCCGGCCTGGCGCCGGGCCGCTGGTACCACTACCGCTTCATGCATGGCGACGCCGTGAGCGCTACCGGCCGCACGCGCACCGCGCCGGCGGCCGATGCCCTGCCCGAACGCCTGCGCGTGGCCTTTGCCTCGTGCCAGCGCTGGGAGCATGGCCACTACGCGGCCTGGCGCCATGTGCGCGCGGATGCGCCCGACCTGGTGCTGTTTCTGGGCGACTACATCTACGAGTACGCCAGCCCGCGCGACAGCACAGGCCTGGCCCGCGTGCACGGCCTGCGCCTGGCCACCACCCTGGCCGACTACCGCGACCGCTACGCGCTGCACAGGAGCGACCCGGCCCTGCAGGCCGCCCACGCCGCCTGCCCCTGGCTGGTGACCTGGGACGACCACGAGGTGCAGAACGACTACGCAGGCAGCACAGGCAAGGGCGAGCCCGAAGCCTTCCTGGCCCAGCGCAGCGCCGCCTGGCAGGCGTTCTACGAGAACATGCCCCTGCGCGCCGCCAGCCTGGTGCAGCGCGACACCACCGCCCTGCAGCTGTACCGGCGCCTGGCCTGGGGGCGGCTGGCACAGCTGCATATGCTCGATGCGCGCCAGTACCGCAGCGTGCAGGCCTGCCGCACCGCCAGTGCCAGCGGTGCCGGCGCGGTGCGCCCCAGGGACTGCGCCGAACTGGCCGAACCCGCCCGCAGCTTTCTGGGCACCGCCCAGGAGCAGTGGCTGGATGCGGGCCTGGCGGCCGACGCAAAGGACGGCCGCACCCGCTGGAGCGTGATCGCCCAGCAAACCCTGTTCTCGCCGCGCCACTACCCCTCGGGCGTGGTTTCCACCGACAGCTGGGACGGCTACCCCGCCGCGCGCGCCCGCCTGCTGCAGTCCATCGCCCAGCACGCCCCACGCAACACCGTGCTGCTGGGTGGCGACATCCACCAGAACTATGTCTGCCGCGTGCTGGCCGACACGGCCCGGCCCGATGCCCCGGTGATCGCCAGCGAGTTCTGCGGCACCTCCATCAGCTCGCGCTCGGGCACCACGCAAGAGAAGGTGGACGCCGTGGTACGCAACAGCCCGCACGTGCTGCTGGCCCGATGCGAGCAGCGCGGCTATGGGCTGGCCGACATCACACCCGCTCGCTGGACCACCACCCTGCGCGTGCTGGACGACCCGTTGCGCGAGGACAGCGGGGCCCGCACGCTGGCGCGCTTCGTCGTTGAAGACAAGCGCGCGGGGCCCGTGGCAGCCTGATCATTTGCTATCGCACCGATAGCACGCCAGCCATCGGCGCAAGCCCTCCCGCAGCGATACGGGATCAAGCCCTGCCCTGCCGCGAGTGCCCGGCGCTTGTAGCATCCTGTAAAAGAAGGGCACCGCTGCCGCGCATGCGCCTTACCATGGCCTGCATCCCAGCCCCCTTGGAGACAAGCGATGCGCAAGACACCCACCCTGACCCTGCTGGCCCTGGCCGCACTGCTGGCCGGCTGTGCCAGCGCACCCCGGTTCGAGTACACCGTGCCCGCCCAGCCCGAGGGCTCCTCGGGCTACACCGACAAGCCGGGCTGGGCCACCGAGAAGTTCGCCGTGGCCGCCGCCAACCCGCTGGCCACCGATGCCGGCTACCAGATCCTCAAGGCCGGCGGCTCGGCCCTGGATGCGGCGATTGCCGTGCAGATGGTGCTCACGCTGGTGGAGCCGCAATCGAGCGGCATCGGCGGGGGCGCCTTCCTGCTGCACAGCGCAGGCACCAAGGTGGAGGCCTATGACGGCCGCGAGACCGCGCCGGCCGGGGCCGACGAAAAGCTCTTTCTCGGCGCGGACGGCAAGCCCATGCCGTTCTACGACGGCGTGGTGGGTGGCCGCTCGGTCGGCGTGCCGGGCACCGTACGCATGCTCGAGATGGCGCACAAAGAGCACGGCAAGCTGCCCTGGGCCACGCTGTTCCAGCCCGCCATCACCCTGGCCGAAGGCGGCTTCAAGGTCAGCGCGCGCTTGAACACGCTGGCTGCGGCCGACGCCCACCTCAAGAAGGACCCGGTGGCCGCCGCCTACTTCTACAAGCCCGATGGCGATGCGCGCGACGTGGGCTTCAACCTGCGCAACCCCGAGCTGGGTGCCGTGCTGCGCCGCATCGCGGCCGAAGGCAGCAAGGCATTGCACGAGGGCGAGATCGCCCAGGCCATCGTGGACAAGGTGCAAAAGCACCCCACCAACCCCGGCAGGCTCAGCATGGCCGACCTGGCCAGCTACCAACCCAAGAAGCGCGAGCCCCTGTGCCACGACTACCAGGTGGCGAGCAAAAGCTACCGCATGTGCGGCTTTCCGCCACCCAGCTCGGGCGCCATCGCCATCGCGCAGATCCTGGGCATCCTGAAGAACACCGATGCCGCCGCCATGCCGCTCGAAGACGGCCTGCCCACGGCCGACTGGCTGCACCTGTACACCGACGCCGCGCGCCTGGCGTTTGCCGACCGGGCGCTGTACGTGGCCGACCCCGACTTCGTGCAGCCGCCGGCCGGCAGCTGGACCAGCCTGATCGCCCCGGCCTACCTGGCCGAGCGCGCCAAGCTCATCGGCACGCAGAGCCTCAAGCTTGCCCAGCCCGGCAAGCCAGGCGCCGTGGCCACCAGCTACGCGCCCATGCCCGACCAGCCCGAGTACGGCACCAGTCATATCAGCATCGTCGACGCCTTCGGCAATGCAGTGGCCATGACCACCACCATCGAAGACCAGTTCGGCGCGCGGCAGATGGTCAAGGGCTTTCTGCTCAACAACGAGCTCACCGATTTCAGCTTTGCGCCGGCCGATGCCCAGGGCCAGCCGATCGCCAACCGCGTGCAGCCGGGCAAGCGGCCGCGCTCGTCGATGTCGCCCACCCTGGTGTTCGACAAGGCCACGGGCGAGTTGCTGATGAGCGGTGGCAGCCCGGGTGGGGCGGCCATCATCCACTACACGGCCAAGACCTTGTACGGGGTGTTCAACTGGGGGTTGATGCCACAGCAGGCGATCAACCTGCCCAATTTCGGGTCGATGAACGGGCCTTCGCTGCTGGAGGAAAGGCGGTTCCCCGCCCTTACCGTGGAGACATTACGAGCACGGGGGGCTGAGGTGCGGGAGATGAACATGACCAGTGGGTTGCAGGCCATTGCGCGGGGGCATGCGCATGGGAAGATGCTGTGGTTTGGGGGGGCTGATCCGCGGCGTGAAGGGGTGGTGATGGGGGACTGAGCTGGCTCTTCATGCATCGTCGGTCCAGTCCGTTGGAGTCGTGCGGTTTGCCTGGTTGAAGAGCGGAGGCCGGGATGTGCGCCCGGCGGCGTACCCACCTTCTTTTGCGTCGCCAAAAGAAGGTGGGCCAAGAAAAGGCGCCCCCCAGTCTGCGTCCCCCGTTCGCCCTGTCGGGCGAACGGGGGCAACCTGCGATGCTCGGGCCTGGGGTGGTGCCGCAGAACTCGCTGCGTTCTTCGAACTCCGCTCAAACAGCTGCGGCAATTCAGATGACGAAGCGTGTGTGTCCTTCGGCACACACGCCCACCCCAGCTCCTGCGCTTCCCGGCGCAGCCAGAAGGGGTGGGGAGCGGGTACCACACGGCTGCTGCTGCGCAGTTGCGCCTGGGGTCGGGGACGCGCGAGGTGCGCGCTGCCGACGGACGGCGCAGCCGCCCTGGCGAGCCGAGCGCAGCGAAGGACCACAGGCCGAGCGAAGCAATGGCCCGTATGGAGCCCGCTCCCACCCCCTTCTGACCGTGCCGAGAAGCGCAGGGCCTGGGGTGAGCGCGTGCCGAAGGACACGCGCATCGTTATCTGGCTCGCCGAAGCTGTTTGACCGGAGCTGCCTCGCAGAGGCAGCGCAGGGAGTTCTTCGGCGTCACCCCAGGACCGAGCATCGCAGGCTGCCCCACTCGCCCACCGGGCGAGTGGGGACACGGGCAGCGGGGTCGCCTTTCTTTTGGGTACTTTTCTTTGAGGGTGTAGAAGAAATCTATTGCAACCGCCCCAACAACATCCGGGCCTGCGCAAGCCACACCCACGCAGCCGCATAGAACGGCTTGCGGTCGTGGTGCATCACAAGCCTGCGGTTGCGCTCCAGCCATGCATGGGTGCGCTCCACCACCCAGCGCTTCTTGGCGATGGGGGCGGGCTGCTCGTCGCTCCACAGCGGCTGCTGGGCATCGTCCCAGCGGTGGCGGGCACTGTGGCGCACGATGCGCACCTGTACGTGGTGCGCCTTCTCGATCTGCTGGGCGCATTGCCCAGCGTACGCGCTGTCGGCCCACAACGTCTTGAACGAGCCATCCGTGCGCTTGCACGCCTGTGCTACCGCTTGCGCGGCCGCGTCGCGGTCCTGCACGGCTGCACTGGTGATCACAACCGCAAGCAGCAGGCCCAGTGTGTCCACGACCAGATGGCGCTTGCGCCCTTGCACCTTCTTGCCTGCATCGAAGCCCAAGGTACCACCCTGAGGGCTGCCCCGGTTGGACTGCGAGTCGATGATGGCCTCGCTGGGCTGCGCAGCGCGCTCCAGGCGTTGGCGCCATTGCTGGCGCAGACGCTCGTGCAGCGCTTCGAACTTGCCTTGGCGGGCCCAGTTGACGAAGGCCTTCTGCACGGACTGCCAGGGCGGATAGATCTGCACCGGCAGGTTGCGCCAGGACGAGCCGGTGCGCAGCACATAGCAGCAGGCATCGACAACGCTACGCCGCGAGTAGGTGGCCGGTCTGCCACGCGAGCCCGGTTGGGGCTCGAACAGGTCCTGCGCCAGCGCCCATTCGGCATCGGTCAGGGCACCGGCAATGGCGTTGCCGGATTGACTGGCGGGCCGATGCTGGGCGGTGTAGCCGTAGCGCGTGCCAGGCTGACCAGGCTGCGAGCGGGACAGCTGCGACTTGGGCCGCGCTCGCTGCAGGCCGGCAGCCTTCAGTGCCGCACGCAGAGTCACCGTGCTGGGGGCGCTGCGGCCCATGTGATCGGCCCAGGCCAGCGCCAACTCGGGCAGCGTCGCCTGCGGATTGTCTCGGACCACCTCGCGCAAGGTGGTGTACTCGCCAGGGGGGATTACGGGTGGTCGGCCTGTCTTTGCCATTGCGCTGCTCCTGCTTGGTCAATGCGGCGCTATTATAATTTATTTCTTCTACACCCTCTTTGGCGAAGCAAAGAACAAGTACCTCGGCCGCCGGGCCGAGACCCGGCCTCCGCCCTCAGCCAAGGCAAGCCGTCAAAACAGAGCGCACAAGCAAAGCCAGGAAATTACTGCTCCGCAATCACATCCACGAAGACCAGGGGCTCGGTGCCCGTGTTCGCGAGCCCGTGCGATTCGTTCTTGCGCACGATGGTCACGTCGCCAGCCTTCACCGCAATGTCCTTGCCATCCTTGTCCTTGAAGGTGCCTCGGCCCGAGATGATGATGTAGGTGTCTTCATTCGTGGTGTGCTTGTGGTAGCCAATGGAGTCGCCAGGCTTGAGGGTAAGCCAGCTGATTTCCTTGATCGCCTGGTCCTTCAGGGCCTTGTCGCGCGTGAAGGCGTATTCACCCATCAAGGTGCCCTTCCCGCCACCGGCAGCCTCCTTGTTGACCTTGATGAGCTCCTCCTTGGTGAACACGTCAGCCAGGGCCGGTGTGGCAGCGAAGGACAGGGCCATGGCCGCGCACGCAGCCCATGCAGAAATTGCTTTTGTCATATGTCTCCAGTGTTGTTGTCACGGCAGTGCATGGCGCACTGCCGGTGGAGATATTAGGGCTTGCCAGGCTGCACGTGCCCGGGCCGTCAGAAATCTGAAGCCCCCGTCATCCCACCAGCCTAGGCAGCACCGATGCCAGCATCGCCACGCCCGAGAGCGTGAGCATGCCCAGCACGATCTGGCGAAAGCGTGCTTCGCTGATGCCGTGGTACAGCCGCGCGCCCAGCAGCACGGGCACCAGCATGGCCGGCAGCGCCACGGCCAGGTAGGGCAGCATGGGCGCGGTGACCATGCCCGTGGCCAGGTAGGCCGCCATGGTCACGAGCAGCATGGCCAGATTGAAGTTCTGGATCACAGCGCGCTGGGCATCCTTGTCCCAGCCGCGCAGCGTGCACCAAAGCGTGGGCAGCACGCCGGTGAAGCCGCCGATGCCGCCCATCACCCCGCCCGCCATGCCGACCACCGCATCGGCCAGCCGGCCGCCGCGCGTCAGGCGCGGCAACTGTTTGGCCATCAGCATGGCCGGGCACCACAGCACCAGCAGCGTGCCCAGCACGAGCTTGAAGGCGTCCATGTCCAGCCGCGGCAGCAGCGCCACGCCGATGGGGATGCCCACCAGCCCACCGAGCACGAAGGGCAGCAGGCGCACTTTGTCGAAGCCCCGGCGCACCGAGAACGCAGCGAGCACCTGGCCCGTGAGCGAGCCGGCGACCACCAGCACGGCAGCCAGGCGCGGCTCCAGCGTCCAGGCCCAGAGCGACATCGCCGTCAGGCCAAAGCCAAAGCCCGAGAGCCCTTGCACAAAGCCTGCGGCGACTGCGCCCAGCGCCACCACGATGAATACCGAATCCATTGCCTCTCCCTTGTTGTGCGGTGCCTGCCCGTCCAGCACCTGCATCGGATTGTGTTCGGTTCATATAAGTAAACCATCAGTAATTACTATTCACTCATGCGATTTTCCGCATACCCTATCCACCATGCCATCCCATGACATCGACGCCGCCCAGGCCCTGCAGGCCCGCCTGGCCTCGCGCCTGAAGATGCGACACTTGGTGCTGCTGCAGCAGATCGAAGCCCACGGCACGCTGACCCGCGTGGCGCACTACATGGCCACCAGCCAGCCCGCAATCACGCATGCGCTGGCGGAGATCGAGTCGATCTTCGGTGCGCCGCTGTTCGAACGCTCCGCGCGCGGCATGGTGCCCACCGCGCTCGGCACCCTGGCGCTGGCCCGTGCGCGCGCCATGCTGCAAGACCTCACCCACTGGGCGCTGGACATCGAAGCCGCCAGCGCTGGCCGCGCCGCGCATCTGCAGATCGGCGTGATCCCCTTCGTACCCGGTCGCCTGCTGGCCGCCGCCATCGGCCAGACGCGGCCGCGCGGCCTGCGCGCCACCGTCAGCATCCACGAGGGCACCAGCGACCACCTGCTGCAGCGCCTGCGCGCGCACGAACTCGACTGCGTGATCGGCCGCGCCTCCGCAGTGCTCGACATGGATGGACTGGTGCACGAGGTGCTCTACCACCAGGAGCCCCGCCTGATTGCCCACCGCCGCCTGTCGGCGCGGCTGGCGCGGCGCCCGCTGTCATGGCCCGAGCTGGCCGAACTCGACTGGGTGCTGGGCGCACGCCAGACCCCCATGCGCGAGCAGATCACCGACTTCTTCCTGCGTGCCGGGGTGGCCCCGCCACAGGCCTATGTGGAGAGCCTGTCGTCCAAGGTGATCGGCGAGCTGATCGCGGCCAGCGAGCGCGCCGTCTCCATCGTGCCGGCCGACATCGCACAGGAGCTGGTGCGCATTGCCGGCGTGGCCATCGTGCCGCACCGCTTCCGCTGGACGCTGCCGCCCATCACGCTGTTCCAGCGCTCCCAGGGCGCGCAGTATGCGGAGGTGGCGTTGCTGGCACAGGCATTGCGCGATGCGGCGGCCGGGTTTGCAGCAGAGCAGGCCTGACCTGGGGCAGGCGCCGGTGCGGGAGACCGGGGGTTCGAGTCCGATCACGCCGTGAAAAAACAAGCCCTCTTGCGAGCGCTTGTTTTCAGCGCTTAGAACGCCGCCGTGAGCGGGTTCGGGCCGATACGCCCTTCGGCCTGGTCCAGTTGGGCGATGGCCGCCATGTCCTGTGCATCCAGCGCAAAGTCGAAGACATCGGCATTTTCGGCAATGCGGCCCGGGTTGACCGACTTCGGGATCACGACGTTGCCCACCTCAATGTGCCAGCGCACGACGACCTGGGCTGGCGTTTTGCCATGCCTGGCGGCAATGGCCTTAATGCCCGCATCCTCCAGCAACTGCCCCTGGCCCAGCGGGCTCCAGGCCTGCGTGGCGATGCCATTTGCAGCGTGGTATTCACGCAGCCGGCGCTGTTGAAAGCGCGGGTGCAGCTCGATCTGGTTGAGCACCGGTTTGGCACCGGTCTCCTGCACAAGTCGGTCGATGTGCTCGGGCTCGAAGTTGGAGACGCCGATGGAGCGCACCCGCCCTTCGGATTGCAGGCGGACAAAGGCGCGCCAGGTGTCCACGTACAGATCGCGAGAAGGGTTCGGCCAGTGGATCAGGTACAGGTCGAGCACGTCGAGGCCCAGCAGTTGCATGCTGGCATCGAAGGCACGCAGCGTGGAATCGAGGCCCTGCTCGGCGTTCCACAGCTTGGTGGTGATGAAGACCTCTTCGCGCGCCACGCCGCTGGCACGCAGGCCCTCGCCCACGCCCGCCTCGTTGCCATAGATGGCCGCGGTGTCGATATGCCGGTAGCCTGCGGCCAATGCCGCCTTCACGGCCTGTGCGGTGGCATCGGCCGGGGTGCGCCACACGCCCAGGCCGAGCTGGGGGATGGAGCGGCCATCGTGAAGTGCGAGGGAAGGATGCTGCTGGGTCATTCAGGGTTCCTGAGGGTCTTATTCATGACAAAGGCCGCCGCAAGGCGCTTGGGGTAGCCATCTTCTCACGCATGGTGCAAGTCCTGCTGGGGACAAATCAACCGGTCGCCCAAAGCCAGCCGAGGCCGATTGCATCCATATGCAACTGCCCCAAAACCGGGATCCCCAGCGTGAAAGCACCGCGCCACCCGGCAACGGCCCAAAACGCCTCTTTCAAAGATACGTTTGCACACGTTTTGCAATTAATTAACGCAAATTAACCGCTGCGGCCACGCCACAGCGGTAGCCGGTGAAATGGTCTTCATGCCTATGATTTGCCCACAACGAACGCACACGGATGCGGGGTGGGAGAAGCATGGAACACACGATGAAAAAGGGCGTGCACCACGGTGCGCGCTGGGGAGCCCTGGGCGCATTGGCGCTGGGCCTGGCCGCCTGCGGTGGAGGCAGCACGGACAGCAGCGGCAGTGGGCAGGAGGCGTCGCAGTCTTCGTCCAACGTGGTCTATGTCCAGCACAAGTCCGCCTACGAAGCAACGGCTGCAGCGCCCAGCCAGCCGGGCGTGGCCATCAAGCCCGTCACCGCGACCTCGTCCGCGGTGGAAAACCCCGGCATGGCGGCCACGGCCGCCATCGACGGCAACCTCGGTAGCCGCTGGGGCAGCACCTTCGTGGACGATGCCTGGATCCAGTTCGACTTTGGCGCCAAGGTCGACGTGGGCTACATGAAGCTGGTCTGGGAGCGCTCCTACGGCAAAGAATACGCGCTGCAGGTTTCGCAGGACGGAAGCACCTGGACGCAGATCCGCTACGTCACCAACGGCAAGGGCGGCACCGAGGAGTTCCTGAACCTGGGCATGAGCGCGCGCTACATCCGCCTGCAGGGCGTGGCGCGGGCCGGCGGCTACGGCTACTCGCTGTTCGAGGTGGAGTTCAAGACACCGGGCACCGACAACACCCAGGGCGTGGGCGCGACCTCGGCCTGGCGCTACCCGGCCAACGGCCAGGGGCTGGCGCCATTGCCCTCCGCACCCGAGGCCGCCGAGCTGACACAGTTCCGCCTGGCCGACGGCACGCTGGTGACGCGCTTCGGCGCACGCGCGCTGGGCCGCCATGGCCGCGAGCGGGGTGAAGAGTGGAACGAGATCGGCTTTGGCCCCAACGACACGGTGGACCCTGTCACGGGTGCGCCCGTGGACAAGGGCCCCGGCGCGCACTTGACCTTCGTGACCCAGTATTTCCAGAACCGCACCTGGGGCATGGAGATCCTCGACAACAGCCGCGTGGCGGGCGTGACCAAGCCAACGCTGGTGGTCAACCGCTACACCACGGTGGACTTTCTGCCGGGCGACACGGCGTTCTTTCGCGCGTTCGACCGGCCCGGCGTCACCGGCTACGGCTGGATGAACCCGGGCGAGCTGGTGGACCGCAACGTCAAGGTCTGCGCACCCACGCCCTACCCGGCCAATGGCCGCCTGGCCAGCCCCGACGGCATCAACGGCCCCTGCACCCTGCGCATCAAGGACTACCCGGGCCACGGCGGCCTGGGCGCCGATGGCCTGCCCAACGGCACCAACGTGCCCTCGCGCGCACTGGTGGCCGGGGACGCCATCGAGGTCTCTCCCGCGATGTTCAGCACGCGCGAATCCATGTCCTCCAAGGGCGACAACGGCGGCATCCGCTACTACTCGGCCGAGTGGCTGTACGTGGTGGGTACGGGCCTCGTGCCCTGGTATGGCGTGCAGCCCCGGCTGAACTCGGCGCCGCTGCCGGCGATCACGCTCTCGGGCGGCACCGGCTCGGTCTCGTACAACTACTCGGACAACGGCGCCTCGATGTTCCAGCAGCCGTTCAACAACGTGGGCATGCAGAACATGCAGCGCTTCGTCGAGGGGCGCCGGCTGATCCACACCAGCTTCGACACCGGTGCCCACAGCGAGCCGGGCAACGACCCGTACATGCCCGCCGCCAAGCTGCAGGGCACGCACTTCAACCAGTCGGCCTGCGTGGCCTGCCACGTCAACAACGGCCGCAGCCCCGCCCCCATGCAGGTCAACCAGCGCCTGGACAGCATGTCGCTGCAGACCGCCAGCCTGGGCGATGCCGGCCAGCAGCAACCGCACCCGCGCTACGGCAGCGTGCTGCAGATGAACGCCCGCGCCGCCACCGGCGAAGCGCAGGACTGGGGCAACAGCGTGCGCGTGGCCAAATTCGAGACGCGCAATGTGCGCCTGGCCGATGGCAGCGTGGTGGAGCTGCGCAAGCCCGTGCTCGGCTTCGACGGCCCGGTGCCCGCCGTGCACTCGCTGCGCGCCGCGCCCCCCATGATCGGCATGGGCCTGCTCGAAGCCGTGCCCGAGGCCGACATCCTGGCCCGCGCACGCACCGTGCCGGATGCCGATGGCGTGAAGGGCATGCCCAACTATGTGTACGACCCCGAGAGCGGCGTGGTGCGCCTGGGCCGCTTCGGCTGGAAGGCATCCAAGGCCACCCTGCGCCAGCAGGCCTCCACGGCGCTGCTGCAGGACATGTCGGTCACGTCCACCGTCTACCCCTCGCGCGACTGCAACTACGGCCCCACCGCCTGTGCATCGGGCGTGCGCAAGCCCGGCATCACCGAGGCCGACCTGGCCTCGATCTCCAACTACCTGGCCCTGGTGGCCGTGCCGGCCCAGCGCAGCCAGGCCAGCGGCTTCCCCAAGGGCGTGGCACCGCTGGACGAGCACCGCGTGAACCCGCAGCAGGTCACCCTGGGCGCCAAACTGTTCGACACCCTGCGCTGCGTGGCCTGCCACACGGCCGAGATGAAGACCGGCTCGGGCCACCTGTTTGCAGAACTGCGCGACCAGACCATCCGCCCCTACACCGATCTGCTGCTGCACGACATGGGTGCCGAGCTGGCCGACAACTTCGCGCAGGGCCAGGCCACGGGAGCCCTGTGGCGCACCGCGCCGCTGTGGGGCATCGGCTATACCGAGAAGGTGATGGGCGCTGGCCAAGCCGCCAAGGTGGGCTACCTGCACGACGGCCGGGCCCGCTCGCTGACCGAAGCGGTGCTCTGGCATGGCGGCGAGGCCGATGCGGCACGCCGCCGCTTCGAGGCACTGCCCACGGCAGACCGCGAAGCGCTGCTGGCCTTCCTGCGATCGCTGTGATCGGCCTGGAGCGGGCGCCCCGCTCGCTCCAGCCGCTCAATACAGGGTCGTGCGCTGCCGCTCGGGCAGTGCCTGGTCATAGGCCGCGCCATCGAAGCTCTGGCTGATGGCCGACAGGATGGCACCGGGCGTGGGCACGGGCCGGGGCGCACCGGGCTCGGTGGCCTCCCCCCACAAGCGCGAGCGCAGGATGGCGCGCGCGCACTGGAAGTACACGGCCTCCACCGCGATGCGCACCACGCACTTGGGCGGCTGGCCGCTGACCACGAAGCGCTCCATGAGATCGGGTGCCGTGGTGATGCTGGCGCGGCCGTTCACGCGCAGCGTCTCGCCCACGCCGGGGATCAGGAACAGCAGCGCCACGCGCGGGTCGGCCACGATGTTGCGCAGGCTGTCCACGCGGTTGTTGCCGCGCCGCTCGGGCAGCAGCAGGGTGCGCTCGTCCAGCATCTGCACGAAGCCCGGCGCATCGCCGCGCGGCGATGCATCGAGTCCGCCCGGGCCCGAGGTGGCCAGCACCGCGAAGGGCGATGCCTCGATCATGCTGCGGTACGAGGGGTGCACGAAGGGCACCTCCTTGGACAGCGAGGCCTCGCCGGGCGTGCCGAACAAGGCTTCGAGCTGGGCAATGCTCTCGATGGAATGGGCGGTATCGACAACGGTGGCGGTCATGTCAGGTTCCAGGGGTTGGTGGCGAATATTGCGGGGGGCATAGCCGCCATGGTGCAGCGCCGCACTGTCTGCGGCAAACGAGTTTACGGCCGCCCATGCGTGAGAAAATCACACGCATGACACCCCGCCTGCCCCCGCTCAACGCCGTGCGCGCCTTTGCCGCTGCAGCACGCCACCAGAGCTTCACGCTGGCGGCGGCCGAGCTGTTCGTGACGCATGGTGCCATCAGCCGGCAGGTCAAAAGCCTTGAGGAGTTCCTGGGCGTGGCGCTGTTCGAGCGGCGCGTGCGACAGGTGTCGCTTACGCCCGAAGGGCAGCGCTTCTTCGCCGAGGTGGCGCCGGCGCTGGAACAGATCGGCGCGGCCGCCCGGGCGCTGATGGACGATGCACCCGCGCGCTCGGTCACCATCAACGTGCGGCCCTCGTTCGCGGTGCGCTGGGTGATTCCGCGGCTGCCGGACTTCGTGGCGCAATTCCCGGGTATAGCCCCCAGGGTCGTCACCAGCACCGTATCGCCCGACCAGGCCAGCGAGCATTTCGATGTAGCGATCCGCCGCGGCCGCAGCGCGGGCTGGCCGGCGTCCATCGCCGTGCAGCCCTTCCTTCTGGACGAGGCACTGATCGTGGGCACGCCGGCGCTGCTTGCCAACGCACCCGTTGACGGCCCCCGCGACCTGGCCGCCCACGCCCTGCTGTGGTCGCGCTCGCGCCCCGACGACTGGGAGCACTGGAAGCGCCAGGTGGGTGCACCGCGCATGCGGCCCGAGAGCCAGCTGCAATTCGACCACCTGCACTTCGTGTTGCAGGCCGCGCTCGATGGCCTGGGCTTTGCGCTGGCCCCGGCTTCGCTGGTGGCCCACGACCTGGCCGCCGGCCGCCTGGTGTGCCCCCTGCCCGCGCTGCGCCTGCCGCTCACGCGCCACTACTACGGCCTGGCGCCCGACGCGACACCCGAGGCGCAGTGCTTTGCGCAGTGGCTGCAGAGCCAACTGGAAAGCAGCACAGGCCTGGGTTGAGGCTCAGACGTCGATGGCCTCGGCCGATCCCGCTTGCTTGCGCAGCTCGAACTTCTGGATCTTGCCCGTGCTGGTCTTGGGCAGCTCGCCAAACACCACGGCGCGCGGCACCTTGAAGCCGGCCAGGTGCTGCTTGCAGTGGGCCACGATGTCCTCGGGCGTGAGCGTGGCGCCGGCCTTGAGCTCGACGAAGGCGCAGGGTGTCTCGCCCCACTTGGGGTCGGGCCGGGCCACCACGGCTGCGGCCAGCACGGCGGGGTGGCGGTAGAGCACGTCTTCCACCTCGATGGAGGAGATGTTCTCGCCGCCCGAGATGATGATGTCCTTGCTGCGGTCCTTGATCTTGATGTAGCCGTCGGGATACTGCACCGCCAGGTCGCCGCTGTGGAACCAGCCGCCGGCAAACGCCTCGTCGGTGGCCTTCGGGTTCTTGAGGTAGCCCTTCATCACGATGTTGCCCTTGAACATGATCTCGCCCATGGTCTCGCCGTCCTGCGGCACGGGCTGCAGGGTTGCGGGGTCGAGCACGCGCACGTCGCGCTCCAGGTGGTAGCGCACGCCCTGGCGGGCGTTCAGACGGGCGCGCTCGCCGATGTCCAGGTCATCCCAGGCCCCGTGCTTGGCGCACACAGTGGCGGGGCCATACACCTCGGTCAGGCCATACACGTGGGTCAGGTCGAACCCCATCTTCTCCATGCCCTCGATCATCGACGCAGGCGGCGCGGCGCCGGCCACCATGGCCTTTATGCCGGCGGGCACGCCGGCCTTCATGGCATCGGGCGCATTCACCAGCATGCCGTGCACGATGGGTGCGCCGCAGTAGTGCGTGACGCCGTGCTGGCGCATGGCGTCGAAGATGGCCTGCGCCTCCACGCGGCGCAGGCAGACGTTGACACCCGCGCGCGCCGCCACCGTCCAGGGAAAGCACCAGCCGTTGCAATGGAACATGGGCAAGGTCCACAGATAGACCGCGTGCTTGGGCATGTCCCACTCCAGCACGTTGCTGATGGCATTGGTGGCCGCGCCCCGGTGGTGGTAGACCACGCCCTTGGGATTGCCCGTGGTGCCGCTGGTGTAGTTCAGGGCGATGGCATCCCACTCGTCAGCAGGCAGTTCCCAGGCGTGCTGCGCATCGCCTGCGGCCACGAAGGTGTCGTAGTCGGTGCCGCCCAGGGATTGGGCAGCCGGGCCGTACACGGCGTCCTGCACTTGCAGCACCAGCAGCGGCGCAGTGGACTTGCGCCATGCAAGGGCCTTGGCGAGGGTGCCGGTGAACTCCGGGTCGACAATGATGGCACGGGCCTCGCCGTGGTCGAGCATGAAGGCGATGGTCTCGGGGTCCAGGCGGGTGTTGATGGCGTTGAGCACGGCGCCGGCCATCGGTACGCCGAAATGCGCTTCCACCATGGGCGGGGTGTTGGGCAGCAGTGCGGCCACGGTGTGGTTCTTGGCTATGCCGGCGCGGTTCAGGCTGCTGGCCAGCTGGCGGCAGCGCGCATAGGTCTGGCCCCAGGTCTGGCGCAATTCGCCATGGACGATGGCCAGGCGGTCCGGGTAGACCTCGGCCGTGCGCTCCAGGAACCCGAGGGGCGACAGGGGCGCGAAGTTGGCCGGGTTGCGGTCCAGGTGCTGGTCGAACATGTGGGGCATGGCAGGGATTTCCTTCGCGGGGACGATGAACCGCCCTATTACAACGCAGGGTTCTGGCGGGGATCTGCGGGCGAACCCGGGGCCCGCCCCGGCGATAGAGGAAAATGCAGCGGTGTCCATCCCCCAGTCATTCATCCAGGAACTGCTAGCCCGCACCGACGTGGTCGAGATCGTGGGCCGCTACGTCCCGTTGAAGAAGGGCGGGGCCAATTTCATGGGCCTGTGCCCCTTTCATGGGGAAAAGTCGCCGTCCTTCAGCGTCAGCCCCTCCAAGCAGTTCTACCACTGCTTTGGCTGCGGCAAGAACGGCAATGCCATCGGCTTCCTCATGGACCATGCGGGCATGGGCTTCGTCGAGGCGGTGCAGGACCTGGCCCAGCAGGTGGGCCTGCAGGTGCCCGACGACGACATCTCCCAGCAGGAAAAGGAGCGCGCCGCCGCCGCCCGCCAGAAGCAGGCCACCCTGACCGACGTGCTGGAAAAAGCCGGCGACGCCTACCGCCGCCAATTGCGCGAATCGCAGCGGGCCATTGCCTACTTCAAGGGCCGGGGCGTCTCGGGCGCGGTGGCCAAGCGCTACGGCCTGGGCTATGCGCCCGAGGGCTGGCGCAGCCTGGCCAGCGTGTTCCCGCAGTACGACGACCCGCTGCTGGAGGAGAGCGGCCTGGTCATCGTGGGCGAGGACGGGCAGGACAAGCGCTATGACCGCTTTCGCGACCGGGTGATGTTCCCCATCCGCAACGTCAAGGGTGAATGCATCGGCTTTGGTGGGCGCGTGCTGGGCGACGACAAGCCCAAATACCTCAATTCGCCCGAAACCCCGGTGTTCCACAAGGGGCGCGAGCTCTATGGCCTGTTCGAGGCACGCACCGCCATCCGCGAGCACGGCTACGCCCTGGTCACCGAGGGTTACATGGACGTGGTGGCCCTGGCGCAGCTGGGTTTTCCGAACGCCGTGGCCACGCTGGGCACGGCCTGCACGCCCGAGCATGTGCAAAAGCTGCTGCGCTTCACCGAATCTGTGGTGTTCAGCTTCGACGGCGACAACGCCGGCCGGCGCGCCGCGCGCAAGGCGCTGGACGGCGCCCTGCCCCACGCCACGGACACGCGCAGCATCAAGTTCCTGTTCCTGCCGGCCGAGCACGACCCCGACAGCTTCATCCGCGCCAATGGGACCGATGCCTTTGCCAAGCACGTGAGCGAGGCCGTGCCGCTGAGCCGCTTCCTGATCGAGTCGGCCAGCGATGGCTGCGACCTGACCACGGCCGAGGGCCGCGCCCACATGGCCAGCAACGCCCGCCCGCTGTGGACGGCGCTGCCCGACGGCGTGCTCAAGCGCCAGTTGCTGGGCGAACTGGCCGAACTGACGCAGTTGAACGCGCGCGACCTGTCCGAGCTGTGGAACCCCGGCGGCGCCCGCGCCCCCGCTCCGGCGCCGGCACCCCAGCAGCGCCCGGCACGCACGCAGGAAGCCGCCAACCCCTATGCCGATGAGCCGCCCTGGGGCGGCGCCCCGTCCGACCTCGACGGCTGGCACCCCCCGCATGAGCCCGATTACGTGGGAGGCGGGTACCAGGGCCCGAGCGACGGCGGCCATGGCGGCTACAGCGGCGGGGGAAATGGCGCAACCGGCAATGGCAAGCCCCCCTTTCGCAAGGGCGGCGGCAGCGACTGGGTCAACACCGGTGGCAAGTGGAAGAAAAAGGACAAGGACTCCCCCTGGGGGCCCCAGCCGCGCCTGCCGCGCACACCCGCCATGGGCCGGGCAGACCACGCCGCGCGCCTGCTGCTGTCGCACATGGGCTTTCTGGAAGAACTCACACACGACGACCATGCCGCCCTGTGCGCACAGCCCTCGCCCCATGGGCCGCTGTTCACCTGGCTGGAGGGCCAGTTCCACGAGCACGGCCCCCAGGCCTGGGAGGTGCTGCGCGAGGGCCTGCGCGAGCACGAATGCGAAGACCTGGCGATGAAGGTGATGACCGGCGCCCATGCCCAGACCAAGGGCGAGTCGCAGGAACTCCGGCTGGAGCTGCGCGATCTACTGAACCGGATGCTCATAGAGGACATCAAGGAACAGCAGAAAGTGCTGATCCTTCAGGCAGCGCAGGACACGTCGGCCCTGGAGCGCTACCGTGTGCTGGAGCAAAAACGCCTGGTTTTGTTGAACGCAACCGTCAAGGTGGCTTGAAATTGCGTCAAATGGTATAATGTAGGGTTAGGCAAGAGCGACAGCAGCACCTCCGAGCCGGGCCACCGTGACAAACGCGCACAACCGCCCACCCATCGCAAGGACTGCACACCAAATGTTCGCCCAGACATCTTGCCCCTGAGGGATACCCCTCAAGCTGCAAAAGCATCGCTTTTGCAGTGCCACCCGCGCCGGGATCTGTGGCGCTTGCGTTTTCTTTGTGTCCGTTTTTGATTCTGAGGTTGTTCATGCCCGCTCAAAAGTCCGCGAAGCCATCCAAGTCAGCCCCAGTGACCGCCGCGAAGGCCGTCTCAAAAACCGCGGCCAAGGTGCCGGCCAAGGCAACTGCCTCCAAAACAGTTGCCGCGCCCGCCCCGGTCGCCAAGAAAGTGAAAACTGTGCCCTTGAACAAGTCTGCCGAGAAGACGGAAGCCCCCGAAGAACTCAAGAAAGCCCGTGCCAAGGCTGCCGTCGACGCAGACGGTGAAGAGGCCCCCAAGAAGCGCCCTGGCCGCCCCGCCAAGGTCGCAGGTGCCGCCACGGACGAGGCCAAGGTGCCGGCCAAACGCGGCCGCAAGCCCAAGGCCGCCGCCGGTGGTGCCGCGGAAAGCAGTGACGATGCCGACCTGTCGGACATCGAATCCGACCTGGAAGGTGAAGTCGAGGTCGAGGCCGAAGCCACGCCCACGGCCGAGAAGGTCAAGCCGCTGCGCATGAAGATCAGCAAGGCCAAGGAACGCGCCCTGATGAAGGAATTCGGCCTCGACGAAACCGTCCTGACCGAAGAAGACCTGGCCAAGCGCCGCTCGCGCCTGAAAACCCTGATCAAGCTGGGCAAGACGCGCGGCTACCTCACGCACGTCGAAATCTCCGACCACTTGCCCGACAAGCTGGTCGATGCCGAAACGCTCGAAGCCGTCATCACCACGCTGAACGACCTGGGCGTGGCCGTGTACGAGCAGACGCCCGATGCCGAGGCGCTGATCATCACCGACAACGCCCCCGCAGGCGCCAGTGAAGAAGAAGCCGAAGAGGCCGCCGAAGCCGCCCTGTCCACCGTGGACAGCGAATTCGGCCGCACCACCGACCCCGTGCGCATGTACATGCGCGAAATGGGCACGGTGGAGCTGCTCACCCGCGAAGGCGAAATCGAGATCGCCAAGCGCATCGAAGGCGGCCTGATGGCCATGATGGAGGCGATCAGCGCATCGCCCGCCACCATCGCCGAGATCCTCAACATGGGTGAGGAGATCCGCGAAGGCAAGGTCGTCATCTCCACCATCGTGGACGGCTTCTCCAACCCCAACGAGGCCGACGACTATGTGGCCGAAGAAGACTTCGACGAATTCGACGAAGCCGACGACGACGATGGCAAGGGCGGCTCCAAGGCGCTGACCAAGAAGCTCGAAGAACTCAAGAAGCAGGCGCTGGAGCGCTTCGACAAGCTGCGCGACCTGTTCGAGAAGGTCCACAAGATCTACGACAAGGAAGGCTACGGCACGCCAGCGTACGTGAAGGCGCAGCACGCCCTGTCGGAAGAGCTGATGACCATCCGCTTCACCGCCAAGACCATCGAGAAGCTGTGCGACATGGTGCGCGGCCAGGTGGACGACGTGCGCAAGAAGGAGCGCGAGCTGCGCCGCATCATCGTGGACAAGTGCGGCATGCCGCAAGAGACCTTCATCAAGGACTTCCCGGCCAACCTGCTGAACCTGAAGTGGGTGGAAAAGCAGGCTGCCGCCGGCAAGCCCTGGAGCACGGTGATGGCGCGCAATATCCCGCCCATCCAGGAACTGCAGCAAAAGCTGACGGACCTGCAATCGCGCGTGGTCGTGCCGCTGACCGAGCTCAAGGACATCAACAAGCGCATGAACGAGGGCGAAGCCACCTCGCGCGATGCCAAGAAGGAAATGATCGAGGCCAACCTGCGCCTCGTGATCTCCATCGCCAAGAAGTACACGAACCGCGGCCTGCAGTTCCTGGACCTGATCCAGGAGGGCAACATCGGCCTGATGAAGGCCGTGGACAAGTTCGAATACCGCCGCGGCTACAAGTTCTCGACCTACGCCACGTGGTGGATCCGCCAGGCCATCACGCGCTCGATCGCCGACCAGGCGCGCACCATCCGTATCCCGGTGCACATGATCGAGACGATCAACAAGATGAACCGCATCAGCCGCCAGCATCTGCAGGAGTTCGGCTTCGAGCCCGATGCGTCCATCCTGGCGGCGAAGATGGAGATCCCGGAAGAGAAGATCCGCAAGATCATGAAGATCGCCAAGGAACCGATCTCGATGGAAACCCCCATCGGCGACGACGACGACAGCCACCTGGGCGACTTCATCGAGGACGGTGCCAACACCGCTCCCATCGATGCCGCCATGCAGGCCGGACTGCGCGACGTGGTCAAGGACATCCTGGACGGCCTCACGCCACGCGAAGCCAAGGTGCTGCGCATGCGCTTCGGCATCGAGATGTCCACCGACCACACGCTGGAAGAAGTGGGCAAGCAGTTCGACGTGACGCGCGAACGCATCCGCCAGATAGAAGCCAAGGCGCTGCGCAAGCTGAAGCACCCCAGCCGCTCGGACAAGCTGCGCAGCTTCATCGATTCGCTGTAAGCAGCCTGCCGGTGAAGGCCCCCCAAAGGGCCTTTCCCTCAGAACGCCCTGCCCCGCACCTGCGGCGCAGGGCGTTTTTCATGGTGGCGTGGCGGCCACAGGTGTCACCCGCTTCGGCGTATACCCTGATACTCTGGACAGCCAAATGACAGTTTCAGAGCCCACCATGGGCAACTGGATACATTCGCTTACCAAGGGAACCCATGACCGCCCACACACCCCTGAACACGCGGCGCCGGCAGGTGCTGATCCGCGCGGCTGCGCTTGCCGCGCTGGCAGCACCCTTTGGCAGCACGGTGCTGGCCCAGGCCCGCCCCCCGGCCAAGGTCGCCAAGCTGGCGGGCACGCTGCGCATCGTGATCCCCGCCAATGCCGGCGGAGGCTGGGACCAGACCGGCCGCGCACTGGGCACCGCCCTGGTGGGCGCGGGTGCCGTGGACCAGGTGGAGTACGAGAACGTGGGCGGCAAGGGCGGCACCATCGGCCTGGCCCGCTACGCCGAAAAATACGCCAATGACCCCAACACCCTGCTCATGGGCGGCATGGTGATGGTGGGCGCCGTGGCACTGCAAAAGCCGGCGGTGGACCTCACGCAGATCCAGCCCATTGCGCGCCTGACCAGCGACTACCTGGTGGCCGCCGTGCCCGCATCGTCCCCAATCCGCACGGCCAAGGACCTGGTCGCCGCCATGAAGGCCGACCTGCCCGCCCTGCCGGTGGCTGGCGGCTCTGCGGGCGGGGTGGACCACATCTATGCGGGCGTGCTGGCCCGTGCCGCCAAGGCCAGCCCCGAGGCACTGGTCTACCGCCCCTTTGCGGGCGGCAATGAGGTGGTGGATGCCTTGGTCACCGGCAAGGCCGCCCTGGGCCTGTCGGGCTACAGTGAGTTCAGCGAAGCGATTGCCTCCGGCAAGCTGCGCGCCATCGGTGTATCGGCCCGGCGCAGTGTGTTCGGCCTGCCCGCGTTCCGCGAACAGGGGATCGATGCCGTCATGGCCAACTGGCGCGGCGTGTTCACGGGCAAGGGCGTCTCTGCCGCCCGCCTGGCCGAGATGGTGACTGCCGTGGAAGCCGCCACCGTGCACGAATCCTGGGTGCGCACCCTGAAAACCAACAAGTGGGATGCATCCTGGCTCACCGGCAAGGACCTGACCGAGTTCATGGAGCTGGACCTGACCACCGCGCGCGTGATGGTCTATCTGCTCAAGCTCAAAGCCTGACACCTCCCTTCGCGAGGCTCTTGCATTGCACCGCCTACCCGCTGCCGACACCTAGGACCTCCTGATGAAAATGTCCCGCTACTCCATCGGCACGCGCATGGCCGGTGCATTGGGCCTGGTGCTGGCGCTGATGATCGGCGCGGCCCTCTTCGGCATTGCCGCGCTGTACAGCACGCTGGGTACCTATGACAGCACGGTGCAGCAGCGCGTGGCCCAGGAGCGCGCCGTGACGCGCATGGAGAGCGAGTTCAAGACCCAGGTGATGGAGTGGAAGAACACGCTGCTGCGCGGCGAGGATTCGCGCAAGCGTGAACTGCACTGGAACGCCTTCCAGGCCAGCGAAAAACGCGTGGCCGATGCCGCCAAGGCCCTGGCACCGCAGCTGGTGGACAGCAGCGAGCGCGCTGCGCTGCAGAAGTTCGTCGATGCCCATACGCAGATGGCCCAGGGCTACCGCAAGGGCTTCGAAGCCTTCCAGTCCCTGGGCTTCGTGGCCTCGGCCGGCGATGCCGATGTGGCCGACATCGACCAGGGCCCGGCCAAGCTGCTGGGCGAACTGAGCCGCCAGGTGGCCGACAGCAGCGCTGCCATTGCGCAGCAGGCCGCGCAGGATGCCCGCCGCGCACTGGTCAGCAGCCTGGTGGCGCTGGCGCTGGTGAGCGCCCTCGGGGTGTTTGCCGGCTGGGTGCTCACGCGCTCGGTGGTGGGCCCGCTGCGCGTGGCCGTGTCCCTGGCCAACAAGGTGGCCGCAGGCGACCTGACGACCACCATCGCCATCGACGGCAATGACGAACCCGCGCGCCTGCTGCAGGCCCTCTCGGCCATGCAGGAGAACCTGGAGCGCGTGGTCTCGGGCGTGCGCACCAATGCCGAGGGCGTGGCCAGCGCCAGCGCCGAGATCGCGCAGGGAAATACCGACCTGAGCATGCGCACCGAAGACCAGGCCTCGTCGCTGGACGAAACCTCGTCCTCCATGCAGCAGTTGCAGCAGACCGTGCAGAACAACGCGGCGAACGCCCAGCGGGCGAACGAACTGGCCAAGAGCGGCGCCTCGGTCGCCGAGCGCGGCGGCCAGGTGGTGGGCCAGATGGTCGAGGTGGTGCAGGGCATCCAGGAAAGCTCGCGCAAGATCGCCGACATCATCGGCGTCATCGACGGCATCGCCTTCCAGACCAACATCCTTGCGCTCAACGCCGCCGTGGAAGCCGCACGCGCGGGCGAACAGGGCCGCGGCTTTGCCGTGGTGGCCAGCGAAGTGCGCAGCCTGGCCACGCGCAGTGCAGGTGCCGCGCGCGAGATCAAGGCACTGATCCAGACCAGCGTGGAGCGCGTGGAAGCAGGCTCGAGCCTGGCACGCAATGCCGGCAGCACCATGGGCGAGGTGGTCCAGTCCATCCGCGGCGTGAGCACGCTGATGGAAGAGATCAGCCAGGCCAGCGCCGAGCAGACCAACGATATGCTGCGCGTGACCCAGGCCATCGTGCGCATGGATGACGCCACGCAGCAGAACGCCGCGCTGGTGGAACAAAGCGCAGCCGCCGCCGGCAGCCTGAGCGGCCAGGCGCATCAGTTGGTGGAGGCTGTGGCCGTGTTCCGGCTGCGCTGATCAAGACGTGGCAGGTGAGGGGCCAGCAGCCTCGCGCGCTACCGCATCCCACAGCGCCTCGGCGGCGCGCCCCATCTGCACGTGGGAGCGGTACACCCGGATCTCCAGCTCGATGCTCCACTGCGGCGTGGCCGCAGCGCAGGCCAGCCGCCCCGCTGACAGATCGTCGACCACAAGACTCTGGGGCAACCAGGCAATGCCCCGGCCCTCGAGTGCCATCGTGCGCAGCACGGAAGCCAGGTGGGCCGTGAAAACCGTCTGCGTCGAGAGCTTTCCGAGCGCACCGTCGATGGTCTTGTGCAGGATATTGCCAAGCCCCGATTCCGCACTGTAGGCCAGCAAGGGCGCAACCGCACCGGAGCGCTCCAGGCCATAGAGGGCGGCACCGTCCGGCCCTACGGCGCACACGGGCCGCAAGACATCGGTACCGACGCAGACCGATGGATAGGCCTGCGCGTGCAACAGGCTGGGGGCCTGCGCATGGGCATGGCACAGCACGAACTGCACCTTGCTCTGGGCCAGCAGCGCCTCGCAGCGGTGCAGCATGTCGGACTCCAGCTGCAAGGTCCCCGCCATGGTGTGCGCACCATAGCTGCGCAGCCACCCCGGCATGAAGGTCAGCGACAACGCATGGGTCGCCGCAAAGCGCAGGCTCTTCGAATTCGCCTCGGCCACGGCGCGCGCCGCGCCGGGCAGGCGCGCCACCTCGGCGAGCAGCTCGGGCGCAACGCCTTGAAACCACTGGCCCGCCTCCGTCAGCCTGACCGGCTGCGTGCTGCGGTCGAACAGCTCCACCCCCAGCCACTCCTCCAAGGCACGCACGCGGCGACCGAAGGCAGGCTGCGTCATGTGGCGGTCTTCTGCGGCGCGGGAAAAATTTCCGACGGCGGCAAGGACCAGGAAATCCTCCAGCCAGGAGATGTTCATAACAAGCCCGCTGTGCTCTGAAAGCACTGAAGAGAACAAAAACGGCATTGGTCAAACACCGCGCGGTTGCGGATCATACCCATCCCGTCACCCGTTGTGACACCCCGTTTCGACACCCGGAGCACCGCATGAAAATCGTTGAGATCAGAGAGAAGACCATCCCCATAAGTTCGCCCATCCGCAACGCCTACATCGACTTCAGCAAGATGACGCTGAGCCTGGTGGCAGTCGTCACCGACGTCATCCGCGACGGCAAGGCGGTGGTGGGCTACGGCTTCAACTCCAATGGCCGCTATGGCCAGGGCAAGCTCATGCGCGAGCGCTTCATCCCGCGCGTGCTCGAAGCCAGCCCCGAATCACTGATCGACGACAGCGGCAAGAACCTCGACCCGCACAGGATCTGGAACGCCATGTTCACCAACGAAAAGCCGGGCGGCCACGGCGAGCGCTCCGTGGCCATCGGCACCATCGACATGGCCGTGTGGGACGCAGTGGCCAAGATCGAAGGCAAGCCGCTGTTCCAGCTGCTGGCCGACCGCTATGGCAACGGCACGCCGAACCGCAAGATTTTCGTCTATGCCGCCGGTGGCTACTACTACCCCGGCCAGGACCACGGCAAGCTGAAAGACGAAATGAAGAGCTACATCGACCGCGGCTACACCGTGGTCAAGAAGAAGATCGGCGGCGCTTCACTCGACGAAGACCTGCGCCGCATCGACTCCATCATGGAAGTGCTGCAGGACGGCCAGAAGCTGTGCGTGGATGCCAATGGCCGCTTCGACCTGGACACCGCCATCCAGTACGCCAAGGCGCTCTCGCAATACGACCTGTTCTGGTACGAGGAGCCCGGTGACCCACTCGATTTCGAGTTGCAGGCAGCCTTGCGCAACTACTACAAGAACCCCATGGCCACGGGCGAAGACCTGTTCTCCATGCAGGACGCGCGCAACCTGATCCGCTATGGCGGCATGCGCCCTGACCGCGACTGGCTGCAGTTCGACTGCGCACTGAGCTACGGCCTGGTGGAGTACCTGCGCACGCTGGACATGCTCAAGGAACACGGCTGGTCCGCAAGCCGCTGCATCCCGCACGGCGGGCACCAGATGTCGCTGAACATCGCGGCCGGCCTGGGCCTGGGCGGCAACGAGTCCTACCCGGACCTGTTCCAGCCGTTCGGCGGCTTCCCGGACGGCGTGCAGGTGGTCGACGGCCACGTCACCCTGCCCGACCTGCCGGGCATCGGCTTCGAAGGCAAGGCCGACCTGTATGCGCAGATGCAGGCACTGTCGGCCTGATCACCCCCTCAAAAACAGAACCTGAAGGAGACAAAGCCATGGGCATTTTGAAGCAAGGGGCTGCAGCCGCAGCCATCGGACTGGTTGCGATCAGCATCAGCACAACCGCATGGGCGGAATTTCCGGACAAGCCAATTACCTTGGTCGTCCCCTTTTCTGCTGGCGGCCCCAGCGACAAAATTGCCCGCGATCTGGCTGAGGCCCTGCGCAAGCCTTTGGCCCAGACCGTGATCGTCGACAACACTGCGGGCGCGGGAGGCACCATCGGTGCGGCGCGCGTCGCACGTGCCTCGCCGGATGGCTATACCCTGCTGGTGCACCACATCGGCATCTCCACCGCACCAGCGCTCTACAAGAAGCTGCCCTACAAAACGCTGGAAGACTTCGAGTACCTCGGGCTCATCAACGAAGCGCCTTCGACCCTGATCGGCAAGCCAGGCCTGGCGGCCAGCAACTTTGCGGACTTTCGCAAATGGATCAGCGCCAATGACGGAAAGGTCAACCTCGCGAATGCGGGCGTGGGCTCGGCATCCCACCTGTGCGGACTGGTGCTGCAGGCCACCCTGCAATCGAAGATGGTCTTCGTTCCCTACAAGGGAACGGCGCCTGCCATGACCGACCTGATGGGTGGACAGGTGGACCTGATGTGCGAGCAGGCCACCAACGCCGTGCCCCAGATCGAAGCGAAGAAGGTCAAGGCCTTTGGCGTCACCAGCAAGCAGCGCATGGCGTTGCCAGCGCTTGCCCAGGTGCCCACGCTGGCCGAAGCAGGCCTGGCCGGCTTCGAGATGTCGGTGTGGCATGGCGTTTATGCCCCCAAGGGCACGCCACCGGCGGTGCTGGCGAGGCTGAGTGCCGCCATCCGCGCAGCGCTCAAGGACCCCGAACTCATCCAGCGCGAGGAGGCACTCGGTGTGCGCATCGTGACCGACGCGCGCCTGGAACCTGCGGAGCACAAGAAATACGTAGAGGGCGAAATGAACCGCTGGGCCAGGATCATCAAGGACTCCGGGGAAACTGCGGACTGAAGGCCGAAAGCGGTCTCCAGGCCCCATCCGCCGAGGAGACCCGGGACTGCCAGGCCTCTCAGAACGGCACGCGGCCCCGCCAGATGTCCCGGTACATCGCCCAGTCCCCCATGAAGCTGTACAGGGGGCGCTTGAAGCTGGCCGGCTTGTTCTTCTCGAAGCCGAAATGCCCGACCCACGCGAAGCCGTAGCCGCACAGCAGGCCGACCAGCAAGAAGGACGGCTGCCGCGTGGCCACAGCCCAGGCCACGCAGAGAAGTGACAGGGTCGAGCCCACGAAATGCAGCCGTCGGCAGGTA
Organism: Acidovorax sp. LjRoot118; assembly: GCF_964253575.1. Lineage (NCBI taxonomy): Bacteria > Pseudomonadati > Pseudomonadota > Betaproteobacteria > Burkholderiales > Comamonadaceae > Acidovorax > Acidovorax sp. LjRoot118. The sequence continues at coordinate 1,043,669 of NZ_CAXURB020000001.1, read as the reverse complement.
CGGTTGCTGTGCTCGGTCAGGTAGAACGGGTAGAACTCCGCGAAGCTCTTGAAGGCGCGCGGATCGGTCGGGGTGGCGCTGATGTCCATGGTGCCTGTCTCCGGTGGGCATTGTTGGTTGCTCCTGCTTTATACGCCCACGCATGCAGGGGTGGGCGTGCCGTATTTGACAGCGCGCCATGGGGATCTTCCAATAGGCCGCTTCGCCGATCCACGATTGCCTCCCCTGCCTTTGCCCTCTCCCCCTTGCTCCCTGACACAGGACGCAGCCGTACCCTGCAGTCCAAATGAAAGCGGCCCCGGCCGCGAGCACGCCATCGATGCGCTGCGCGGCTTTGCGCTGCTGGGCATCCTGGTCGTCAATGCGGGCAGCTTTGCCTCGACCTACTTTGGCCTCGGCGTGGCCGACCCCGCGTTCTCGCGGCCCGTGGACCATGCCGTGCGCTGGTTCATCAGCCTGGTCTTCGAGACCAAGTTCTACCTCTTGTTCTCGCTGCTGTTCGGCTACAGCTTTGCCTTGCAGATGGATGCCGCCCAGCGCTCCGGCAGCGCCTTCGTGCCGCGCTTGCTGCGGCGCCTGGCGGGGCTTTTGCTGCTGGGGATGGCCCATGCATGGCTGCTGTTTTCGGGCGACATCCTGGTGACCTATGCGCTGCTGGGTTTGTTGCTGCTGGCGCTGCGCCAACTGCGGCCGGGTACTGCGGTGGTGATGGCCGTGGCGCTGCTGGCGCTGGTGTCTGCGGGCTGGGGACTGCTCGCCTGGCTGATGTCGCTGGCGCCGCCGATGGACTGGCCGCTGGCCGAGATCCACGCCAAGGCACATCAGGCCGCACAGGCCTACCGTTCCGGGGCGATCGAGGCCATTGCCCAGCGCGGGCGCGACATGGCCGATGGCGTCTGGTTCGTGCTGGTGTTCGTGCAGGGGCCTTGCGCGCTGGCCATGTTCCTGCTGGGGCTGGCGGCCCATCGCTCGGGCTACCTGGCCACCATTGCGCTGCAGCCGGCACGCCTGCGCCGCTGGGTACTGTGCTGCCTGCCGGTAGGCGGCCTGGGTGCCTGGGTCTATGCCGCAGCGCAGAACAGCACCGTCCGCCAACCCGATCATGTGTCGGCCGCCACGCTCGCGCTGGACCTGGCGACAGCGCCCTTCCTCACCTTCAGTTATGTCGCGGCACTGCTCTGGGCCCTGCAGAGCGGAGCTGCAGGCCGCCGACTGGGCGCCTGGCTGGAACCTGCGGGCCGCATGGCGCTGTCCAACTACCTGCTGCAGTCCCTGGTGGGTGCACTGGTGTTCACGGCCTACGGCCTGGCGCTGGTGGGGCGGGTGTCGCCGCTGGCGGTGTTGCTGGGCTGCATGGCGCTCTATTCGGCACAGCTCGCGCTGAGCCGCCACTGGATGGCGGGGCACGCCTACGGTCCCATGGAGTGGCTGCTGCGTGCGTTCACGCTGCTGGGCTGGCCTGCATGGCGGCGTGCACCCCGGCCGGCAGAATGATCACCGGCCGATGGGCACGAGCTGATCGTCCGCCATGCCCACCAGCAAAGCCTTGCCGTCCGGCTGCACCCGGAATTCGCCAAAACGCGCCTGCTCCCAGCGGCTGGCGTCGCCCTCGGCGAAGTACCAACCGTCCGTCACCAGCGTCCAGTCGCCGTTCTTGGGCGTGAGCTGGATGCGGAACTCGCCGGGGGCAATGGGCGCATCGTACTTTTCGACGCGCTCCCAGGCCACCACGCCGCGCGCATCGAGCTGGCCCACGGCATAGGGCCGGCTGCCCAGCAGACCCTCCACGCCGGCTTCGCGCCGGTCGATATCGACCATGGGCGGCAGGGTGAAGCGCAGGCGCATGTAGTCGCCCTGCATCAGCGAGCGCGGGTCCACCGGGGCCAGGGGCACGTAGACCTTCTGGCCGTTGGCAATGGTGTTTTCCTTGTCAGCGATGCCGATGTTGGCCACGGCCACGGTGGCCACCGCACTCAGCGCCAGCAGCCAGGGGCCCATGCGGTGGGCCCAATGGCGGGCGGCATGGCCAGTTTCACCGGGCACCGCAGCGGCGCGTGGCGTGCGCAGCGCACTCCAGGCCAACACACCCAGCAGCGCACCGCAGCCCACGAGCACCATGGCCTTGGTGGTCAGGGGCCAGGCCAGCAGGTAATAGAAACCACCCATGATCCAGGTGCAGGCCAGGGCGGCCGCCGTGGCCTGGCCCCAGCGGCGGGTGGTGCCGGCGATGGCCAGGGCCAACAATGCGCTGCCGAGCAGGGGCGAGAACCAGCACAGCATGGCCAGCACCAACGCCACCACGGCAGCGCGGGGCTGGCGCAGCACCGGCCAGGCGCGCTGCGCGATGGCGGCGGCAACCAGCGCCAGCAGCACGCTGGCCGCCTGCACCAGCCATTGCAGCGCAAAGGCGCGCGGCCCGACCTCCCGGCCGACCTCGCGCACCAGCTCGCCACCGATGCCAGCACCGAACGCACCGCCCACCAGGAAGGTCTGGCCCGACAGGCCGCAGATGCCCCACAGCAGCACCAGCAGCCACCCGCAGGCCAGGGGCTCCAGCAGCGCCGCCAGCCAGTTGCCGGCCGTACCGCGGCCCAGCGCATGGCGCTGCCACAGCAGCAGCCCCACCCACACCGCGAGCACGCCATGCACCATGCTCCAGGGCACCAGCGGCGACAAGGCCCAGCGGCCATCGGAGCCGGGCCAGATGAGGACAGCGAACAGCACTGCCGCTCCCGCACCCAGCAGCACACGCAGCCAGGGCAAGGCCACCAGCGCGGCCACGCCCAGCGCCACCACCAGCATGAAGGCGGCCGCCGGCTGCAGGCCCATGTCGCGTCCGAAGGCAAAGCCCAGCAGGCCCGCGCCCGTCAGCAATGCCGGAAACGCCAGTTGCTCCAGGAAGATCGGCAGGTCCTTGCTGCGCAGGGCGGCCGTGGCGCCGGCCAGCACCACGGCGCCGATGAGGTAGGCGCCCGCGTCCCGCACGATCCACTCGCCAAAGAACAGGCCGAACATGGCCAGCAGCGGCAGCGCGGCCAGCCAGGCGCCCAGCGCCGTGAGCAGCACCACGGGCCAGGGGCGCGCCGTGCCGCCGGCACGGTGTGCATCCGCCGCCGAGGCGCCGGCCGGCAGAATGCCCTGCTCCACGGCGGCCTGCACAATGGTTTCAAGCGCACCGGGCTTGGGCACGGGCGCCGCAGCGCTTGCAGACCGATTCACGGGGTCGATGGACGCGTCGCTCATGCCGCGTCTCCTTGCTGCTGCGCGGCGCGGCGCGCCAGGCGCATCACCAGATTCACGGTTGCCGCCAAAAGCCCCGCGGCCACCAGGCCGATCAGCAGCAGCGAGCCCACGAAATCACCGAAGCGGGAGCCCGAGAACATGGCGCGCGCCAACCCCGTCACCAGCAGGATGTTGAGCCCCAGCGCCGCACCGCTGAGCAGGAAGATGTCGAAATGCGTGCGCATGCCCACCAACGCGGCAGCGGCGGCCAGCAGCACCAGGCCCAGGCCGTAGTGGCCCGCCACGGGTGAATGGAACAGGCCGCCGAGTGCGGTGAGCGTGACCAGCATCAGCGCCAGCGTGCCTGCGGTGCGCAGCGCCCAGACGCCCGCACCGGTGAAGCGCTGCGCCTGCGGCAGCATGGCCGCCGCCACGGCCAGCGCGGCGCCCAGGGAGACCAGATGCACCGTCATGTCCGCAGGCGATACGCGCCAGCTGTGGCCCGTGTGCGCCTGCGCCCACAGCGAGATGCCGACCATGGCCACCAGGGTCCAGGGCACCCACACCACATCGCTGCGCACGGCCAGCGCCAGGGGCAGCGTGAGCACGGCCCACACGGCAAACAGCTGCCAGGGGTCGGCCCCGGTCTGGTAGGTCTGCCCGAAGTAGGCGAACAGCGCGCCCGTGCCCAGCAGCGCCAGCATGGCCAGCGGCGCACGCGCACCGGCCCGGAACGCAGCGCCTGCGCACATGGCCAGCACGAAGCCCTGCAGCAGCGCAAAGCGCATGAAGCGGCCCAGGCTCTCCCAGTTGGCAGCGATCCACATCACCAGCCCCAGACCGCCGAGCGCCGCCGCGATGACCGCGACGGTGCGCCACAGCGTGGTGTGCAGGGCGGCGGGCGGGCGGTCGAACCCCGCCAGCCCGAGCAGGCGCGTGGCGGCCGGTCGGTCCAGCGTGTGCTGGCGGGCCAGCTCGAACAGGGCGGTGCGCAGGGTCATGGGAGGGGCCTTTGGCTCAGGACAGGGAAATAAAGTCGCGGATCGCCATCAGCGTACCGTCGGGCGCCTCGCTCATCTGGTTGTGGCCCACGGGCAGGCTGGTGGTGTGCACCACCTTGCCCGCGGCGCGTGCAGCGGCCACCAGGCCCTGCGCGGCCTTGGGCGCGGTCATCTGGTCCTGCGCGCCCAGCGCGAACAGTACCGGGCACCGCACGGCCGCCATGGCCTGCTCGCCGTTGGCATAGCTGTCGCAGGCCACGAAGCCGCGGTGGAACACGTTGACCGCAGTGTTGCTGCGCAGCACCTTGCGGCCCAGCGCCATGCCGGCGTTGTAGACCCAGAAGCCCGCGCCCGAAGGCGGCGCCAGCGTGCTGCGCGAGAACACGTTGACCATGCGCAGCGCCTTCTCGGGCTCGTTGAGCGCCGCATCGATCAGCGCCGGCGAGACCTTCATCGGGTAGGCCGTGCCCACCAGCACCAGGTGGCTCACGCGCTCGCCCAGGCGGGCCGCGGCCTCCAGCGCGATCAGCGAGCCGAAGCTGTGGCCCACCAGTGCCGCGCGCTGCACGCCTGCGGCATAGAGCAGCGCAGCGATGAAGTCGGCCCCCGCCTCCACGCTGGCCGGCGCCTCGCCCGCGCTGCGGCAATGACCGGGCAGGTCCACCGCCAGCACGTTCCAGCCATGGTTGGCCAGGTAGCGGCTTTGCAGGGCCCACACGCTGTGGTCGTTGAGCACGCCGTGGACCATGACCACGGTGGGCAGTGCGGGGTTGAACGCCTTGCCGCCGGTGTAGCAGTAGGTGGTGTGGCCGTTGACTTGGATCTGCATACGGATGGGTCCTCTTTGTTCGCTTGTCTTTGTTGCGTTGTGGTGGTGTCGGGTGCGATGCCGGCCTCAGCGCGGCGGCACGCCGGCAGCCAGGTCGTCCAGCACCTGGATCCAGCGCTGCGCTGCGTCGCGCACCTTGGCGCTTGCATCGCTGGCGGCCGTGGCCTCGGCCAGCGGGCGCTCGGCGGCCGCCTCGCTGCGCCAGTAGTCCAGGGCCAGCACGGCCAGGTAGCGCACCGTCTCGTCGCCATCGTGCGCCACGGCATGGGCCAGCGCGGGCACGGCGCGTGCACCGGCCTCGGCGCCCAGGGCCCGGTCGCCCAGCGCCATGGCGGCATGCTGGCGCACCACGGTCAGGGGCGAGTGCAGGCCGCGCACGGCTTCATCCACCTCGTGCGGGCGCAGCGTGCAGGTGCCCGAGCCGGGGCGCAGCCATTGCTCCACCAGCGGCAGCAGTACGGGCCGCACGGCGGGCAGGGACTCGATGGGGCGGTAGTCGAGCGGCAGCGGGTCGAGCGCGTGGTTGCGGAACGCGCCGTAGGGCGATGTCAGGCCCTGGGCCACGCATTCATCGCTGAGCGTTCCGGCCTGGGCCTGTTCCAGCAGCCAGGCGCTTTCGCCCAGATGCGCCAGCGCACCGGCGCAGATATTGCGCCCGGCCTGGGCCCGGTGGCGCATGCTGCCGCGCGGCACGGCTTTGAGCACCTGCGTACGCAACGCGGCCAACACCTCGGGCCTGGCCGCACCGATCTCGCCCAGCAGGCGCGCGGCCTCGCATTGCGTTGACGTGCGCTCCAGCAGTGACAGCAAAGCGGGGATGGCGGCAGGTCCGAAAGCCCGCAGGGCGCGCTGCGCCGCTTCGCCATGGCGCTGGGCCTGCGCGCGCGTTAGCCCCAGTTCGGGGGCAGGCTGGTGCGCCAGGCAAGCCAGGTGGTAGCGCAGGCGCTCGGCATCGGGCAACTCTGCGACGCGCCGGGCCTCGGCCAGGTCGGCAGCATGGCCGGGCAGCAGCCGGGCAAATGCCTCTTCGCCCACACAGCGCTGGGCGATGGCGATGCCCTCGTCGCTGTCCTCGTGCAGCAGCACGGCAAAGCCGGGCGTGAGCCGGTCGGCCACGGGCGACGCTTGCAGGGCGGCACGCAACCGGTGGCACACGCTCACCAGCGCATCGACGCAGCGGCGGTCTGCGGCCTCCCATTGCGCCACGTCGCCGCCCTGGGCCTCGGTCGCCAATGCGGCCTGGGCAGAGGCCATGGCGGCGCTGTCCGAGGACATCTCGGGCCAGCGCCAGTCGGCAGGGTTCCAGCGCAGGCTGTGGAGCGTGCCGCCGTCATCTTCCGGTTCCACCTCGGCCAATGCCGCCTCGCTGCCCATGGATACGGTAGGCAGGTAGATGGGGCCATCGAGTTCGCGGTACATGCCTGCGAGCGCCACGGCGTAGACGTCGCCGCACAGCGGGTGTGCCTGCAACGCGGGCAGCACCAGCGCCAGCGCGTCGTCCAGCAGCGTCTGCTCGAAGGCCTGCCAGTCCATGGCGGGTGCCTTGTCAGCCATCACCGGGCTCAGGCCGCCTTCTCCGCGGCCTTGAGGGCGCGCTTGAGGTCGTCGATCAGGTCATCGGCATCCTCCAGCCCGATGGACAGGCGGATCGTGCCCTGCGTGATGCCGGCATTCACCAGCGCCTCGTCGCTCATGCGGAAGTGCGTGGTGCTGGCCGGGTGGATCACCAGGCTGCGGCAGTCGCCCACGTTGGCCAGGTGGCTGAAGACCTTGAGCGCCTCGATGAACTTCTTGCCCTGCTCGCGGTTGCCTTTGAGGTCGAAGCTGAACACCGAGCCCGCGCCGCGCGGCAGCAGCTTCTGCGCCAGGGCGTGGCTGGGGTGCGATTCGAGCATGGGGTGGCCCACACGCGAGACAAAGGGCTGGCTGGCCAGGAACTCGACCACACGCGCCGTGTTGCGCATGTGCCGCTCCATGCGCAGCGGCAGGGTCTCGATGCCCTGCAGGATCAGCCAGGCGGTGTGCGGGCTCATGCAGGCGCCGAAGTCGCGCAGGCCTTCGCGGCGCGCGCGCAGCAAGAAGGCGCCCACCGAGCTTTCCTCGCTGAACACCATGTTGTGGAAACCCTCGTACGGCTCAGTCAGCTCGGCGAACTTGCCTGCCGAGCGCGGGCCGTCCCAGTCGAAGCTGCCGCCATCGACCACGATGCCGCCCACCACCGTGCCGTGGCCCGAGAGGAACTTGGTGGCCGAGTGGTAGACCAGGTCGGCGCCAAGCTCCAGCGGCTTCATGAGCCAGGGCGAGGTCAGGGTCGAATCGACCAGCAGCGGCACACCCGCCTCGTGCGCAATGGCACTGATGGTGGGGATGTCCAGCACATCCAGGCCCGGGTTGCCCACGGTCTCGCCGAAGAACAGCTTTGTATCGGGCCGCACGGCCGCGCGCCAGCCGTCAATGTCGCCGGGCTTGACGAAAGTGGTCGCTATGCCGAAGCGCGACAGCGTGTAGTGCAGCAGGTTCTGCGAGCCGCCGTACAGCGCCGTGCTGGCCACGATGTGACTGCCCGCGCCCATCAAGGTGCAGATGGCCAGGTGCAGCGCGGCCTGGCCGCTGGCGGTGGCGATGGCACCCACGCCGCCTTCCAGGGCCGACACGCGCTGCTCCAGCACCGCATTGGTGGGGTTGCTGATGCGGCTGTAGACGTGGCCGGGCCGCTCCAGGTTGAACAGCGAGGCGGCGTGGTCGCTCGATTCGAAGACGAACGAGGTGGTCAGGTGGATCGGTACGGCGCGTGCGCCGGTGGCGGGGTCGGGTGTGGCTCCGGCGTGCAGCGCAAGCGTGTCAAAGCCGGGGTCGGAGTAACCGGGCATCCAATGTCTCCCATGTTGTCGGTGCTGGCAGGCATTGTGGGCTATATTTCATGCGAACAGGCCTGTTGCGCCCCACCGAGCCCCATTGGAGACCGATCATGAAAGTCAGCGATATCCTTCGCGTCAAAGGCAACACCCTTTACACCGTGACCCCCGACGAACCGCTGGCCAATGCCGTGGACATCATGGCCGACCGCGACATCGGCTCGCTGGTGGTGATGGAGCTCGGTGACCTGGTGGGCATGCTCACCTTCCGCGAAGTGATCCAGGCCATCGTCAAGAACGGCGGCAGCGTGGGCACGCTGCAGGTGCGCTCGGCCATGGACGATCACCCGCTGACCTGCACCCTTGAAACCGACATGGACGAGGTGCGCCGCATGATGCTGGACCGCCACGCCCGCTACATGCCGGTGATGGACAAGAAGATGCTCATGGGCGTGATCAGCTTCTACGACGTGGCCAAGGCCGTGGTGGACAGCCAGAACTTCGAGAACAAGATGCTCAAGGCCTACATCCGCGACTGGCCAGAGGAAGAATCGGGCGGCTGAGCGCGGACTGCGCCAACGCACCCTGATTGCCGCCGCCCCGGTCCGCATCCATGCGGTTGTTGCTGCGCCTGTGTACCTGCCTGGCCTGCTGGTTCGTGCTGACGGGCTGGGCTGCGCCGGCGGCGATTGCCTTGTCTGCGGTGGCAGATGCCAGCTCGCTGGGCTTGCGGGCAGAGGTGCTTGAAGACAAAACCCGGGCACTGGGCATTGCCGACGTCCTCGCAGCGCCGGATCTGCCCTGGCGTGCCAACGGCACCGAGGTGCTCAATTTCAGCTTTTCCCACTCGGCGTACTGGGTGCACCTGCGCCTGCACAACGACACGGCCGCACCGCTGACGCGGTTGCTGGAGACGGCGTCGGCGCTGCAGGACGTGGTGGACCTGCACGTGGTGCACCGTGGGCAGATCACCGAGACCGTTGCCACGGGCGACCGGCGGCCGTTTGCCAACCGACCCCTGCCCTACCGGTATCCCGTGTTCCCGCTGGCGGTGGCACCCGGCGAGACGCTGGACCTGTACCTGCGGCTCGACACGCACGATGGCCTGTTCGAGGCCATGCCCCTGGTCCTGCGCACCCCCCAGGGATTTCTCAGGCACAGCCAGACCGAGAGCGTGGCCTTTGGTGCCTACTACGGTGCCATCGTGGCGCTGCTGCTGTACAACCTGCTGCTGTTCGCGCTGGTGCGCGACGGGCTGTTTCTGAAGTACGTGCTGTACCTTGCGGCCTACCTTACCTGGAACCTGTGCTTTACCGGCATCGGCTTTCACTACCTGTGGCCTGGCGCACCGGACCTGAACAACCAGATGCTGGCAGTGGCAGTGCCGCTGATCTTCGTAGCGTTGACGGCTTTCTCTGCCAGCTACCTGCAGACACGCACCCGCGCACCGCGGTTGCACCGAACGATGGTTGGCCTGGTGGTGCTGTGCACCTTGCAGCCCATCACGGGGCTGCTCGACTTTTACGCAGCCACGTTCATCACCATCCTTCCCATCGGCGCGGCCATGCTGGTGGTGCAGATGATTGCGGCATTGCGCATCGCCGTGGCGGGCTACCGCCCCGCGCGCTTTTATGTGCTGGCCTCTTCGGCACTGGCGCTGGGGGCGTTGGTCACCTTCCTCAAGGTGTTCGACCTGGTGCCATCGAGCCCGCTGGTGGAGTACAGCCTGAACATCGGATCGGCACTCGAATTCATTTTGCTGGCCCTGGCGCTGGCAGACAAGATGAACCAGTTGAAGGCCGAGAAACTGGCGGCAGAGCAGCAGGCCCTGGCCGTGCAGACCGCACTGGCACAAGACCTGGACCGCAAGGTGCACGAGCGCACCCAGGCCCTGGAGCTGGCCAACGCGCAGCTGCAGACGGCCGCCATCACCGATGCGCTGACAGGCATCTACAACCGGCGCTATTTCGACACCCTCCTGCGCCGTGAATTCAACCGGTGCATGCGCCAGCAGGCATCGCTGGCGCTGTGCGTCATCGACATCGACAACTTCAAGAAGTACAACGACCGGTTTGGACACCAGCAAGGCGACGAGGCCCTGAAGGCCGTGGCACAGGCGCTGGCGCAGCGGGTGCAGCGATCTACGGACCACCTGTTTCGCGTGGGGGGTGAGGAATTCGTGGTGCTGATGGCGGGCCAGACGCGTGCCAGCGCCATGGGCCACCTGGAGATCCTGCGCCTGGCCGTCCAGGCCCTGGCCATGCCGCATCCCGACAACCCGGCGCAGGTGGTGACCGTCTCCTGCGGCATGGCCTGGAGCGAGGTCATGCAAGGCGAACCCGATGCCCTGTATGCCCAGGCCGACCAGGCGCTGTACCGCGCCAAGCAGGCCGGGCGCAACCAGTCGGCGCAGTAGCCAGCCACCGGTTGCCCACTCTGGGATAATCGCTGCCCATGAGCGGCAACACCATCGGTACCCTATTCGCTGTCACCAATTTTGGTGAATCCCACGGCCCGGCCATTGGCTGCGTGATCGACGGCTGCCCGCCGGGCATGCTACTGACCGAGGCGGACATCCAGGCCGACCTGGACCGCCGCCGCCCCGGCACCAGCCGCCACGTGACCCAGCGCAACGAGCCCGATGCGGTGGAGATCCTCTCGGGCGTGTACGAGGGCAAGACCACCGGTACCCCCATCGCGCTGCTGATCCGCAACACCGACCAGCGCAGCAAGGACTACAGCAACATCTCCGAGAGCTTTCGCCCGGGCCATGCCGACTACACCTACTGGCACAAGTACGGCATCCGCGACCCGCGCGGCGGCGGCCGCTCGTCGGCACGCCTGACGGCACCCACCGTGGCTGCGGGCGCCGTGGCCAAAAAATGGCTGGCCGAGCAGTACGGCACGCAGTTCCGCGCCTGCATGACGCAACTGGGCGAGCTGCCCATCCCCTTCGAGAGCTGGGACCATGTGCGCCAGAACCCCTTCTTCGCCCCGGTGGCCGACGTGCAGCAGTACGAGGACTACATGGACGCGCTGCGCAAGGCCGGTGATTCGTGCGGCGCGCGCATCCGCATCTCGGCCAGCGGCGTGCCCGTGGGCCTGGGCGAGCCGCTGTACGACAAGCTCGACGCCGACATCGCCCACGCCATGATGGGCCTGAACGCCGTCAAGGGCGTGGAGATCGGCGCCGGCTTCGACAGCGTGGCCCACCGCGGCACCATGCACGGCGATTCGATGACGCCCCAGGGCTTTCGCACCAACCACGCCGGCGGCGTGCTCGGCGGCATCAGCACCGGGCAGGACCTGGAAGTGTCGATAGCGATCAAGCCCACCAGCTCCATCATCAGCCCGCGCGAGTCCATCGACATCCACGGCCAGCCCACCGAGGTGATCACCAAGGGCCGCCACGACCCCTGCGTGGGCATCCGCGCCGCGCCGATTGCCGAGGCGCTGCTGGCGCTGGTGGTGATGGAGCACGCCCTGCGCAACCGTGCCCAGTGCGCGGACGTGGTGCGCGAGGTGGCGCCCATCCAGGCGTCGTTCCTTTGAACGCCTACGCACAAAGCGCCGCGCGCCGCCGGCCGCTGGCGTTCGCCGCGTCTGCCCTGGCAGCAGCCGCCCTGCTGGCGGGCTGCGCATCCCCACCCGCGCCACCCACCCACATCGACATCGGCCTCATCGCCTTCAACGACCTGCACGGCAACCTGGAACCGCCGCGCATGGCACTGAACGTGGCCGCGCCCGACGGCAGCGGCCAGGCGCGCGTGCCCGCAGGAGGCGCGGCCTACATGGCCAGCGCCATCGCGCACCTGAAGACCCTGCACAGGCACCATGCGGTGGTGGCGGCGGGCGACATGGTGGGCGCATCGCCCCTGGTGTCGGCCTTGTTCCTCGACGAGCCGACGATCGAGGCCGTCAACCGCATGGGCATCGACTTCAACGCCGTGGGCAACCACGAGTTCGACAAGGGCTGGCGCGAGCTGCTGCGCCTCAAAAACGGCGGCTGCGAGAAGCACACGGTGCGCGTGCCCTGCCAGCTCAACCCCACCTTCCCGGGCACCAACTTCGGTCTGCTGGCAGCGAACACCTCGCACGACGACGGCCGCCCGCTGCTGCCGCCCACCGGCATCAAGCGCTTTACCGAGGGCGGCGTCACGGTCAGCGTGGGCTTCATCGGCCTGACCCTGCGCGGCACGCCCGCGATGGTGGCGCCCGCCGGCGTGGCCGGCCTGCGCTTTGCCGACGAGGCCGATACCGTCAACGCACTGATCCCGGGCCTGCGCGCCCAGGGGGCCGATGTGATCGTGGTCATGGTGCACGAGGGCGGCGAGACCGAGGCGGCGCTGGGCGAGACCAGCTGCAAGGGCCTGAGCGGCGACATCCTGCCCATCCTGGAGCGGCTCGACCCTGCGGTGGACGTGGTGGTCTCGGGCCACACGCACCGCTCCTACCTGTGCGACTACGGCACCGTGAACCCCGCCCACCCGCTGCTGCTGACCAGCGCCGGCCAGTACGGCACGCATGTCACCGACATCAGCCTGCGCGTGAACACCGCCACCCGCCGCGTGGTGCGCAAGAGCGCACGCCAGGTCATCGTGCAGGGCGAGGGCTTCACCAGCGGGTCTACCACCTTCGCCGTGGACACACGCTTCCCCGTCTTCGCGCGCGATGAGGGCGTGTACGCCATCGTGGAGCGCTACCGCGCCGCCGCCGAGCCTCAGGCCCAGCGCCCCGCAGGGCGCCTCACCGGCCCTGTCTCGCGCGAGCCTGCTGCGTCGCTCGAAACCTCCATGGGCAACCTGATCGCCGACGCACAGTTGCTTGCGGCCCAGGGCCCGGGCCTGAATGCCCAGATCTCCTTCATGAACCCCGGCGGTGTGCGCGGCGTTCTGGTGCCTGGTGCGGATGGCCAGGTGCGCTATGGCCAGATGTTCACGGCACAGCCGTTTGGCAACAGCCTGATGGTGCAGTCGTTCACGGGTGCACAGGTGAAAGCCATCCTTGAGCAGCAGTTCGCCAGCGGCACCAACACCGCGCAGAGCCCTCGGGTGCTGTCGGTCTCCAAGGGCTTCACCTACCGCTATGACCTGCGTTTGCCTGCGGGTCAGCGGGTGAGTGGGGTGTTGCTCAATGGGCAGCCGCTGCGATCCGATGCTGTGTACCGGGTGGTGGTGAGCAGTTTTCTGGCTACCGGCGGGGACAACTTCACTGTGTTCACGCAGGGGCTGGATGGGTTGGGGGCGGGGCAGGATCTGGATGCGTTGGAGGCTTACTTCTCGGCTGCTGGGGGGGCTGTCGTTCCCCCGGCTACGGATCGGATTGTGCGGGTGGATTTGCCCTGATCCTTCAGGGTTCGTTTCTGGCTTCGTGCCTGTGTGGAGGGCGGAGGCCGGGGTGTGCGCCCGGCGGCGCACCTACCTTCTTTTGCTTCGTCAAAAGAAGGTAGGCCAAGAAAAGACGACCCCGCTGCCCGTGTCCCCCTCGCCGGTGGTGAGGGGGCAGCCTGCGATGCTCGGTCCTGGGGTGCACCGCGGAACTCGCTGCGTTCGCCCTTCGGACGAACTCCGCTCGGACAACCGCGGTGAGTCAGTTCACGATGCGCGTGTCCTTCGGCACGCGCTCACCCCAGGCCCTGCGCTTCTCGGCACGGTCAGAAGGGGGTGGGATCGGGCTCCACTCGGGCCATCGCTCCGCTCGGCCTGTGGTCCTTCGCTGCGCTCGGCTCGCCAGAGCGATCGCCCAGCGCGTCGGCAGCGCGCAGCGCGAACCGACACCCGGCGTAGCTGCGAAGCAGCAGCCGTGGGGACCCCGCTCCCCACCCCTTCTGGCTGCGCCGAGAAGCGCAGGGCCTGGGGTGGGTGCGTGTGCCGAAGGACACACGCACTTCGTGATCTGGCTTGCCGCAGCTGTTTGAGCGAAGTTCGAAGAACGTAGCGAGTTCTGCGGCACCACCCCAGGACCGAGCATCGCAGGTTGCCCCCGTTCGCCCGACAGGGCGAATGGGGGACGCAGACTGGGGGTCGCCTTTTCTTGGCCCACCTTCTTTTGGCGACGCAAAAGAAGGTGGGTGCGCCGCCGGGCGCACACCCCGGCCTCCGCCCTCAGCCCAGGCGCGCACCATCAGAGCGAAGCGGCACCCACACAACAAATCAGAACTCGTAGTTCGCCGACAGCCAGAGGCGACGCCCATCCTGGCTGTTCGTATACAAGTTCCGATAGTTCGTCACCGCAGGCGCCCCCGGCACCGTATACGCCGTGTAGTCCACAAAATCCTTGTTGAACAGGTTGTACACCGCCGCATTGACCGTGAACTGCGGCGTGACCTTGTAGCTGCCTCCCACATGGAACTGCGTGTACGCCCTGAAGTCCCCCAAAGCCGCCTTCGCAGCCCGCGTATCCGCCGTAGTCCCCGGATCGCGGAACCGCTCGCTGCGGTACTCCGCACGCAGCCACACATTCCACTGCCGCGAAGGCTCCCAGTTCAGCCGCGCATTGAGCGCATGCTCCGGCGTATCCATGAGGGTATTGCCCACATTCGGCCCGCTCTTCTGCTCGCTCTTCATGTAGGTGTAGTTGGCCGTTGCCGACCAGCCTTGTTGCTCGGGATGCGCATGCTCAGTTCGAGCCCGCGTCACGGCCTCGTCCACATTGATGGACTGGCCAAACGCATCCACACACGGTTGCAACGCGCGTGTACGCACGCATGCGCCGCCCTCAGTACACATCGCGCCGGTAGCGCCCGCTGCGCACCAGCCCGGCCATGGGCACGGGCCCGAGCAGGCCGGCGAGCGCCATGTCCACGCCCTGCGCCATGCCCTGCAGGCTGCCGCACACGTAGATGGCCGCGCCCTGCTCCTCGACCCAGGCGCGCACGGTGGCGGCCTGCGCCTGCAGCAGGTCCTGCACATAGACCTTGTGGGCCGGGTCGTCGCGCGAGAAGGCCAGGTCAAGCCGTGTGAGAGCCCCACTGGCCTGCCAGGCGGTGAGCTCGTCGCGAAAGAGGAAATCGTGCGCAGCGTTGCGCTCGCCGAAGAGCAGCCAGTTGGGCCCGGCACCGGCCTGCGCCCGGGCCCGCAGGTGGCTGCGCAGGCCGGCGATGCCCGTGCCATTGCCCACCAGGATCAGCGGGCGCGCAGCATTGTCTTCGAGCCGGAAATTGCGGTGCGCGCGCAGGCGCATTGGCACCGCGGCGCCCACCTGCGCCCCCTCGGTCAGCCAATGCGATGCCAGGCCTGGCGTGCCGTCCTCGCGTGTGGCCTGGCGCACCACCAGGTGCACACGGCCATCGCTGGCGAGCGAGGCGATCGAATACTCGCGCGGGTGCTCCATGTCGCCGGGCACGCACACCTGCACCAGGTCGCCCGACTCCCATGCAGCCGCCGCGCCAGCGGGCGGTGCCAGCTCCACCAGGTGCACGGGCGCCCCCTCGCTGCCGGGGTTCAGGTGGCTGCGCGCTGCCAGGGTCCATGGGCCAAAAGCGGGTGCTTCCCACGCGGGCAACTCGCTCAGGCTCGATACCTGCGCCAGTTGGTGCTGCCAGGCCGTGAGCGCGGCAGGCGCGCCGTTGTCCATCTCCACGCGCTCGAACAACGGTGTGGCGCCGCGCGCGCGCAGCCATGCGTCAAGCTGGCGGCCAAAGCCGCAGAAGTGGGCGTACTGGCGGTCGCCCAGCGCCAGCAGGCCGTACTGCAGTTGCGACAGGTCCGGCATGGCTTCATCACCCGCCCCCATGTACGCCTCCTGGAAGGCCGCAGCATTGTCGGGCGCATCGCCCTCGCCGTAGGTGCTGGCCAGGAACAGGGCACGCCGGCTGCGCGCGAGCAAGACGGCGTCGAGCTTGTCGAGCGCGCACAGGTGCACAGGCTCACCCGCCGTGTGCAGCAGGCGTGCCGTCTCGCGCGCCAGTTCTTCGGCCTGGCCAGTCTGGCTGGCGTACACCACCAGCAGCGGCTGCACGCCTTCGCGCGCGGATGCCAAGGCCAGGGCCTGCACGGCCTGTGCCTGGTGCCTGCGCTGCTCGCGCAGCCAGATGGCGGCGCACAGGGCGGCGTACAGCAGCACCAAAGCGACGGCAGCGGCCAGCCGCACGGCGGGGTCGGAACCATTCATGAAAATTCGGGGAAGTGCGCAGCAAACGCCGGGCTCGCAGTCCATACCGGACCTTGCGCAGTGCGCTCACACAGCAACGCAGCCACCCCTTGCTCCAGAGCAAAGGTCAGGCCTGCTGCGGGCCCCAGCACGGTGAGCACCGTGGCCAGGGCATCGGCATGCATGCATTCCTGGTGCAGCACCGTCACACTGGCCAGCGCATGCACCACGGGCTCGCCAGTGCGCGGGTCGATGGTGTGCGAGTAGCGCCGGCCCCCGTGGTCAAAGGCATGCCAATGGTCGCCCGATGTAGCGATGGCCATGCCCTGGAGAGGCAGCGCCCGGGCCGAGCCAGCCTCGCCTGCCACGGCCACGCGCCAGGGCTGGCCGCCGGGGCGTGTGCCGCTGGCGCGCAGCTCGCCACCGACCTCGGCCAGAAAATCCACCCAGCCCTGCGCCTGCAGGGCCTGCACCACCAGGTCCACTGAGTAGCCCTTGGCAATGCCCGACAGATCCAGCTGCAGGCCCCCGGGCTGCAGCGCCTGCTGCCCCTCGTCGCGCAGCACCAGGCCTGCGCCCACGCTGTGCGGACGCAGGGCCTGCAGCTCCTGCGCCGAAGGCATCGTGGCGGGAGCCATGTGGTCGGCCTGCGGGTCGTGCCGGGGGCCGAAACCCCAGCGGCCCACCAGTTGCCCCACGCCCACATCGAACGCACCGCCACTGGCCAGCGCCCAATGCTGCGCAGCCTGCAGCACGGTGAAGAACTCGGGCGACAGCGCATGCCAGCTGCCCGCGGGCGCGCGGTTGAAGCGGGAGACCTCCGATTCGGATTCCCAATTGCTCATCTGGCGCACGACCAGGGCCAGCGCCTCTTCGATGGCGGCGCGCACGGGTGCCAGCGGCACGAACTGCGGATTGCACAGCCGCACCGACCAGGTGGTGCCCATGGCCTCGCCGACCAGGGTCTGCAAGACAGCGGGATCGGCAGCGCGCACAGGCACATGCGGGGCGGCATGGCCAGCCCCGCCGAACGATGCCAGGGCAGGAAGAGGCGCCGCAGCAACGGCTGCGCGCCCGAACCCCTGCCCGTACTGCACCTGGATGCTCATGCGCGCCGAAACCTTACCTGCAACAGATCAAGGCAAAACTTCGAGCGTGCCCACGTACGAGAGACGACGCTCCTTGGCCTGGGGCAGCGAGGTCTTCTCGTCCTTGGCATCGGCATCCACCCAGTACATGCCGGCGGCAGGCCAGGTCACGCTGAACTCGCCCTTGGCATCGGTGGTGGCCTTGATCTCGCCGATCTTGTCGCGGTAGCGGGTGGAACCGGCGATCAGCACCACTTCGAGGTTGGCGGCGGGCTTGCCGTCCACGTGGAAGGCAAACGTGGCCTTCTCGCCCTTCACGAGGTCATTGGGGTGCGTCACGGGCACCAGCTCCAGTCCCTGGCCTGTGGGCTTGATGGCGCTGGGCTTGCCCACCGTCACGAAGGTCTCGATGCGGCCTGCCGACTGCGTCACCTTCAGCTCCTGCGCGTCCGCAGGCACTTCGGCCGCGAACTTCTCGGCCGTGCCGCGCCAGCGCTTGTTCTGGCCGGCCTTGTCCTTGTAGCTCGCGTTCAGGCCGCTGCTGACCACGGCCAGGTGGTAGGTGCCGGTCTGTGTAAGGTTCAGGTCGAACACGCTGCGCAGCTTGCCGCGGTGCGAATTCTCGGGCTTGACGGCGGAGCCATCGGGGGCCACCACCACGAGGTTGTCCAGGCCCAGCGGGAAGTGGTTGAAGAAGAACAGGTCGTTGGAGACGGCGGCATCCACCGTGATCCACTCGGCCTTGGAGAGCACGGTGGTCGATGGCAGCAGCCACACGTTGTGGGCCTGGGCCGAGAAGGCACCGCACAGCAGGGCGATGCAGGTGGCGATACGGGTCTTGAATTGCATGAAGGTACTCCGGATATTCGTTAAAGGGTTCACGGCTTGAGGTCGAGGGTGACCTCGCCCAGCTCGCTGCTGCCCTTGGCACTGAGCTGCTGGGCCTTGGCGGCAGGCCAGGTGAAGGGAATCGTCACCAGTTCACGGCCGCCGACCTCGCGCGAGGCCTCGACCACCAGCTTGTAGCTGCCGGCGGGCAACGTGGCCAGTTGCTTGGTGCCTTCGTTGAAAGCCACCTGGTGCTTGCCGACGGGGCGCGTGGGGCTGGTCACGCCATCGATGGGAACCGTGAGCTCACGGCCCGTGCGGCGCCACCACTGGCGCAGGTCCTTGAGCCACTTGGCGCCCTCTTCGTTCTTCATCTTCACGTCGTACCAGACCGCAAGGGTCGAGGCCACCGAGTTGTCGGCACGCTCGACCCACATCGCCACGTAGGGGCGGTGGTATTCGGCCACGTCCAGGCGCGGGATCTCCACGCCCACGCCCAGGCCAGCGGCAAACGCCGGGGCACCCAGGCATGCGCCCAGCGCTATGCTGTAGCGCAGGTGCAAATGCTTTGTCACAGGCATTCTTTTCTTCTTTCGGTTCAGTGGATAAACAGGAGCGCCAGCACCACCGGGATCACCAGCCCCATGCCCACCATGGGCCAGGTGAAGGGGCGGTTGCCCGCGTGCATCTTGAGAATGAACAGGCCGGTGACGGTGAACACCAGGCAGGCGGCAGCGAAGATGTCGATGAACCAGCTCCAGGCGGCACCGGTGTTGCGCCCCTTGTGCAGGTCGTTGAGGTAAGAGATCCAGCCCCTGTCGGTGCGCTCGTACTCGGCCTCGCCGTCGGCCAGGTTCACGCGCAGCCAGGCATCGCCGCCAGGGCGCGGCAGCGAGATATAGATTTCATCGGCCGACCACTCGGCCTCGCGGCCCGCCGTGTCCAGCGACCACTGCGTGCGCGCCCAGGCCTGCAAGGCCTCGGGCAGTGGGGCACGGTCTTTCGGCGGCGCAGGCAAGGCCTTGAGCGTGGTCAGCAGTGCATCGGGTACGGGGGCCTGCTGGCTCACCACCTTGGGTTTGGACTCGATCTGCCCGGCATGGTTGAGCGTGAAGCCCGTGACGGCAAACAGCAGCATGCCGATCAGGCACATGGCCGAGCTGACCCAATGCCATTCGTGCAGCGTCTTGAGCCAGTAAGACCGGCGCCGGTTGTCCTGTGGTTTGTTCATTCCTGGAGGGGTGCGCGCGATGGAGCCTTGTCAGGCGGTGCGCCGAGTGCGAAGCCCGTATTCTAGTTTCAGAGAATGACAACCATTTGCATTTGCAAAATCTTTACCTTGCCTGGTGCAAGGAGATGGCCTGCAGCATGGCACACAAGGCTTGCAGGCACCCAATCAACAAGAATGGTTATCATTCACAGGTTTTCAGCAGCACCGCACCGCGTACCTTCCACCACTCCATGTCCTTCCCGCACGCGCTGACCGATCTCTACGTACAGCACCATGGCTGGCTGCGCAGTTGGCTGCAGCGGCGGCTGGGCCATGCGGGGGATGCGGCCGACTTTGCCCAGGACACCTACCTGCGCGTGATCGAATCGCGCACCGTGCTGGCCGACATCCGCGAGCCGCGCGCCTTCCTGACCACCGTAGCCAAGCGCGTGGTGGCCAACCACCTGCGCCACCGCGAGATCGAACGCGCCTACCTCGAGACGCTGGCCCACATGCCCCAGCCGCTGGCGCCCTCACCCGAGGAGCGCGCCATCGTGCTGGAGGCACTGCTGGAGATCGATGCCATCCTGGACGGCCTGCCGCCCAAGGTGCGCATCGCCTTCCTCTGGGCGCAGCTCGACGGCATGCCCTATGCCGAGATTGCCGAGCGCATGGGCGTCTCGCTGAGCTCGGTCAAGCAGTACATGGCGCGCGCCATACGGCACTGCTACTTTCCAGGGGCAGGCGCATGAGCGCCCACCCGCCCCCTCACCCCGGCACGGCCCTGCCCGCGCCTGTCGTGGATGCCGCGGTGCAATGGCTGGTGCACCTGTGGTCCGGTACGGCCACCCCCGAGAGCCGCGCTGAATGGCAGCGCTGGCGCGCCGCCCACCCGCAGCACGAGCAGGCCTGGCAACAGATCGAGGCCACCGACACGCGCCTGCGCGGGCGCACGGCCGGCATGGTCACGGCCGCCACCGCCGTGGCCACGCTGGCCGGCCCGCCATCACCCCGCCGGCGCCATGCGCTGCGCGGCCTCGGCGGCCTGGCCGCTGGCGGTGTGGCCGCCTGGCTGGGCTATGAGCAACTGCCCTGGCGCGGCTGGGGTGCCGACCTGCGCACCGCCCGGGGCGAGCAGCGCAGCACCACCCTGCCCGACGGCACGCGCATCATGCTCAACACCGGCAGCGCGCTCGACGTGCGCTACACCGCTGGCCTGCGCCGCCTGCACCTGCGCGAGGGCGAGGTGCTCATCACCACCGCACCCGATGATGCGGCCACGCCGCCGCGCCCCTTCGTGGTGGACACGCCCGCAGGCCGCATCCGCGCCCTGGGTACCCGCTTCACGGTGCGGCACGATGGCAGCGCCAGCGAGGTCGCCGTGTACGACGGCGCGGTGGAGCTGAGCCCCCTGGACAGGCCGGACGCCACCGTGCGTGTCGACGTAGGCCAATCGGCCCGGCTCGCATTCGGTGCCGCCACCGCCCCCAGTGCCGGCGCAGCGGACCCGGCCTGGGCCGAGGGCGTGCTGGTCGCTTCCGACATGCGCCTATCGGACTTCGTGGCCGAGCTGCGGCGCTACCGCAGCGGCGTGATCAGCCTGGCACCCGAGGTGGCGCACCTGCGCCTGTCGGGCGTGTTTCCGCTGGAGGACACGGACCGCATCCTGCAATCGCTGGCCCAGGTGCTGCCGGTGGAGGTGCGGGTGCCGGTGCGCTACTGGGTGCGCATAGGCCCTTCGGCCTGAGCGCCGGTGCGCAGCGGCAGGCGTGCAGGCCTGTGAGAACTATTTCACGCCCGGCCTGTACCTTCTGCGCCTTCGCGTGACAAGGAAGGGAATAGCGCATTCCACTCCTTCCACCTTCCATCCGACCACCATGCCCACCGCACCCCGGCACGCTGCTGCCCGCACGCCTTCTTCCCAGCCCCTCTTCACCCTGCGCCCCACCGCCGTGCTGGCGGCCACGCTGGCCGGCGCATGGCTCGCCGCTGCAGCCCTGCCCGTCCACGCACAGGCGCAGCAGACGGCGCAGGCCAGCCGCAGCGCCAGCTACAGCATCCCCGCCGGCCCGCTGGAGCCCGCGTTGACCTCCTTCGCCAAGGCATCGGGCGTGCTGCTGGCCTACACGCCGGACCTGGTCCGGGGCCGCAGCAGCCAGGGCCTGCAGGGCAGCCACACCGCGCCGCAAGCGCTGGCCGCCCTGCTGGTGGGCACCGGCCTGTCTGCCGTGGTAGCCGACAACGGCACCTACACCTTGCGCCGCGCCCCAACCCCCACCCAACCGCCCGGCGCAGCGGCACCCGCCGGCAGCGTCACCCTGTCCGAAGTGCGGGTGACCGCCGAAGCGCCGCGCAACGACGCCACCACCGAGGGCACGGGCAGTTACACCGCACGCGGCCCGAGCAGCACGGCCACGGGGCTCGCTCTCTCGCTGCGCGAAACCCCGCAGTCCGTCAGCGTGATGACGCGCCAGCGCATGGACGACTTCAAGCTCGAAACACTGACCGACGTGATGGAGCAGACCCCCGGCATCAGCACCTACCGCCAGGGCAACGCCACCGATTTCCAGGCGCGCGGCTCCAGCGTGAACCTGCAGACCGATGGCGTGCGCCAGCTCACCAGCGGCTGGTACTACTTCACCAGCACCATGTACGCGCTGGACGACATGGCCGAGATCGACCGCATCGAGGTGCTCAAGGGCTCCTCGGGCCTGGTCAACGGCTATGGCAGCGCGGGCGCCACCGTCAACCTGGTGCGCAAGCGCCCCACCGCCGAATTCCAGGCCCATGTGGGCGCCAGCGCCGGCAGCGGGAACACCCTGCGCAGCGACGTGGACGTGGGCGGCCCGCTCAACGCCAGCGGCAGCCTGCGGGGGCGCATCGTGGCTTCGGTGTCGGATGCCGATTCGTTCCGCGACCACGAAAAGAGCAATAGCCAGATGCTGTTCGGCGCGCTGGAGGCGGACATCGCGCCGCAGACCTCGGTCAACGGCGGCTTCACCTGGCGCCGGCGCGAGCTGCGCGGCATGGGCAGCACCCAGCCCATCCAGCGCTACACCAGCACCGGCGACACCGTGGCCTGGCTGCCGCGCTCGTTCAACCCCGGCGCGCCCTGGGCCGGCTACCAGCAGGATGCACTCAATGTTTTCGGCAGCGTGGAGCACCGCTTTGCCGGCGACTGGTCGACCAAGCTGCAGTTCTCGCACCAGAGCGTGCAGATGGACGACATGCTGCTCGGCTACCTGTACGACCGCAGCAGCGTCGCCACCGCACCCTACCAGGGCATCGACAACCGCAACTGGACGGTGAACCTGGACGTGAAGGGCCCCATCGAACTCTTTGGCCGCAAGCACGAGCTGCTGATGGGCGCCGGCACGGCCCGCTACCAGGGCGAGATGCAGACCAGCAACAGCGTGCGCACCCCGCTCGCCAGCCTGGGCATGGCCTATGCCGACGGCGGTGCACAGATTCCGACGCCCGACTGGAGCCGCTACAGCTACGCGCCCAATCGCTTTTCGCGCAAGCAGCACTACGCCTATGCAGCAGGGCGCTTCCATCTGGCCGATCCGCTCAAGCTGATCACCGGCGTGCGCATCACCGACTATGCGCAACTGGACACCACCCCCTTCTGGTGGAACTACGACCTCAAGGAGCACGGCGTGGTCACGCCCTATGCGGGCCTGGTCTACGACGTGCACCCGAATGTCTCGCTGTACGGAAGCACCACCAGCATCTTCGAGGCGCAGAGCGGCCAGGACGAGCAGGGCCGTGCCCTGCCGCCCGAAAAGGGCGTGACCTACGAGGTCGGCGCCAAGGGCGAATTCTTCGACAAGCGCCTGAACGCCGCCATCAGCCACTTCTGGATGAAGACAGACAACACCGCCGAGGAAACCGGCCAGCTCACCCCCTCGGGGGACATGGCCTACCGCGCCGTGGCGGGCGCCACGCGGCGTGGCTGGGAGATCGAGCTCTCGGGCGAGATCGCCAGCGGCTGGCAGGTCCAGGGCAGCTACGTGACCCAAAGCAGCAGCCTGACCAGCGCCAGCCAGCACCCCAGGCACCAGTTCAAGCTGGGCAGCACCTACCGCCTGGGCGGCAGCGCATTGCAGGGCCTGATGGTGGGGGCCGCCACCCGCTGGCAGAGCGAGACTTCCACCCGCAACGATGCCGCCACGCTGGCCCAGAAGTCCTACTGGCTGGTGGACCTGATGGCCCGCTACCAGGTCAACCGCCACCTGAGCGTGGGCGCCAACATCAACAACCTGTTCGACAGGAAGTACTTCTCGGGCGTCACCAACTTCAGCAGCCTGCACTACACCTGGGGGGCACCGCGCAGCTTCCACCTGAACATGCGTTACATGTTTTGAGAGGCACCCCTTGAGTCGCTTCGCGCCTTCACCCCTCTCTCGACTCGCTACGCGATTCGGGAGGGGGGACGCCCCCGGTGCACGCAAGCGAAGCGCCGCCTACGCGGCTTGGCGGCCCTTGCACGGGGCACTGGCCTTGGCTCCGCCAGTTTCATGCGCCGCAGGTAGCGCGTACCGCGGTAAGGCCCGATATTGCACCTCGCACGACGGGCATCTCAATCCATGGTCACATGCGCGTTCTTCACCACCTGCGCCATGCGGGCCAGTTCGCTGCGCATGAAGGCCGTGGATGCCTCGGGCGCCGTGAGCTTGATCTCGTAGCCCTGGGCGACCAGGGCATCGCGCGCTTCGGGCATGGCCAGGGCGTTCTTGAAGCCGTTGTACAGGCGGGCGAGTTCGGCCTTGGGAATGCCGGCGGGCGCCACTGCGGCGATCCAGCCGTCCAGGGCATAGCTGGGCAGGCCCTGCTCGGCAATGGTGGGCACGTCGGGCAGCGAGGGCACGCGGGTGGCCGTGCTCACGCCCAGGGCGCGCAGGGTGCCAGCCTTGATGTGGGCAGCGGCCGGCGCTACCGCCACCACGCCCAGCTGCACCTGCCCGCCCAGGATGTCGTTCATCAACGGGCCCATGCCCCGGTAGGGGATGTGCTTGATGTCGAGCTGCGCCTGGTCCACGAACATGGCCGCGCCCAGGTGCAGGATGGTGCCGTTGCCCGACGAGCCGTAGTTGAGCACGCCCGGTTTGGCCTTGGCCAGGGCGATCAGTTCCCTGACGTTCTTCGCCGGCAGTGCCGGGTTGGCGACCAGCACGAAGGGCGTGGCGCCGATGATGGTGATGGGCGTGATGTCCTCGATGGAGTCGAAGGGGATGTTCTTGTAGACGCTGGGGTTGACCACGTGGTTGTTGGACACCACGCCGATCACCGAGCCGTCCTTGGGTGCGCGCACCAGTTGCGTGGTGCCGGTGATGCCACCCGCGCCCGGCAGGTTCTCGATCACCACCGGCTGCCCCAGTGCCTTGGCCAGGCTGTTGCTGATGGCGCGGATGGCGCCGTCGGCCCCCGAGCCGGTCGACAGCGGCAGGATGATGCGCAAGGGCTTGTCGCCCAGTTGGGCAAGCACGAGACCTGGGGCCGCGAGGGCCGCGAGGGCTGCGGCGCCCTGCGCCAGGGCGCGGCGGCGGGAGGTGGTTATGAGGGGAAGGATCGGCATGGTTTGTCTCCTGTGGGGGCGAACCGCCAGGGGCGCGCAGACTGCTGCTGCGCTCATGTCACCTGGCGGGGAATGGGAACTCAGGCCACTGCCGCGGCCGCCTGCAGTGCCTGCACCTGGTCGGCCGTATAGCCCAGGCCGGCGAGCAGTTCGGCGGTGTGCTGGCCCAGTTGGGGCGGGTCCATGCGCACGCCCATGCGCTGGCCATCCAGGCGCAGCGGCAGCAGCGTCACGCGCGCCGTGCTGCCGGCACGCTCGCCATCGGGCAGCGTGATGTCGGCCAGGCCGCCGGTGGCGTTCAGGTGCGGGTCGTCGAACAGTTGCTCGGGCCGCATGATGGGCGCGAAAGGCAGGCCATGCCGCTCGAAGATGGCCGACAGCTCCTCGGCCGTGTGCTGCGCCAGGCGCCGGCGCAGGTCGGGAAGCAGGGCGCCACGGGCGCGTACGCGGTCGTTGTTGCTGGCCAGCGCCGGGTCGGCTTTGAGGTCGGCATAGCCCATGGCATCGCAGAAGGTGACCCACTGCGCATCACTCACGGCGGCCAGGAAGATCTGCCCGCCGTCCTTCACGCTGAACACGTCGTACACCGCCCAGGAGGAGATGCGCTCGGGCATGGGCGCCGCGGGCTGGCCCGTCACGGCGTACTGCATCATGTGCTGGCCGACGAGGAAGACGTTGTTCTCGAACAGGGCCGAATCCACCTCCTGCCCGCGCCCGGTGGCCGCGCGCTGCATCAGCGCGGCCATGGCGCCGATGGCACCGAACATGCCGCCCATGATGTCGTTCACGCTGCTGCCCGCGCGCAGCGGGTCGCCCGGGCGCCCCGTCATGTAGGCCAGGCCGCCCATCATCTGCACCACTTCGTCGAGCGCGGTGCGGTGCTCGTAGGGGCCGGGCAGGAAGCCCGCGTGATTCACGTAAACCAGGCGCTCGTTCAGGCGCGACAGCGCCGCGTAGTCCAGCCCGTACTTGGCCATCACGCCGGGCTTGAAGTTCTGCGCCACCACGTCGGCCGACGAGGCCAGGCGGATCGCCACCTCCAGGCCTTCGGGCCGGCGCAGGTCGAGCGCAATGCTCTTCTTGTTGCGGTTGAACATGGGAAAGAAGCCGGCCCCCGCGCCCAGCAGGTGGCGCGTGCGATCGCCATCCACCGGCTCGACCTTGATGACCTCGGCGCCCAGGTCGGCCAGCACCATGCCGCAGGTGGGGCCCATGACCATGTGGGTGAATTCCACCACGCGCAGGCCGGCCAGGGGCAGCGCGGGGGCAGGGACAGAAGAAGGGTTCAAAGGAGCATTCATGGGTCGGGACGATAAACGGTTCAGGCCACGGCCAGGGCCGCAGCGGCTGGAAGGGTGCGTGGCAGCCCCGCCTGCCACAGCGTGCCGTGCAAGGTCTCACCGGCCAGCCAGCCTTGCACGCGCTGACGCAGGGCCAGCAGCGCGGGCACGTCGAGGCCGGTGGCCACACCCATGCGCTCTAGCATGAAGGCCAGGTCTTCGGTGGTGACGTTGCCGCTGGCGCCGGGCGCATGCGGACAGCCGCCGATGCCGGCCAGGCAGGCATCGAAGCGCGTGATGCCGGTCTGCCATGCGGCGTAGGCGTTGGCCAGGCCCATGCCACGCGTGTCGTGGAAGTGCGCGCAGGCCAGGCGCTCGCCCACCAGGGCTCGGGCCTTCTCGAACAGGCGCTGCACGCCGGCCGGGTCGGCATAGCCCACGGTGTCGGCCAGGCTCACGCAGTCGGCACCGGCGTCCAGCAGGGCCTGCATCAGGCGCAGCACCTCGCTCTGGGCCACCTCGCCCTGCAGCGTGCACCCGAAGGCCGTGCCCACACCGCCCTCGATCAGCGTGCGGCTGCCCGAGGCGTCGCGTGCCGCGCGGATGCGCGCCACCTCGGCCACCACCTCGTCGGGCGTCTTGCGCAGATTGGCCAGGCTGTGGGCATGGCTGGCCGACAGGGGCACCACCATCAGGTGGGCGCCGCATTCGATGGCGCGCTGGGCACCCTTGAGGTTGGGCACCAGCACCGAGGCCGTGAGGCCGGGCAGCGTGAGCGCATGCGCCAGCACCTCGGCCGTGTCGGCCAGTTGGGGCAAGAGGCGTGCGGGCACGAAAGAGCCGACCTCGATCTCGCGCTGGCCAGCGGCATGGGCCGCATCGAGCCACTCGATCTTGTGCGCGGTGGAGACGATGGTGGCAATGCTCTGCAGGCCATCGCGCAGTCCGACCTCGCGGATGACGGCGGTCGCGGGCACAGGGTTCATGGTGTGGTGAGCGGTGTTCATGGCGTGGAGGTATTCTAAAATTCCACCACGACACATGAACTCAATTTTGGAACTACTAAAATTCCGAACCGGAATATCTGAAGAAGCACCACCATGCGCCCGCTCGACCTGCAAACGCTCAAACTCTTCGTCGCCGTCTGCGAGCACCGCAACATTGCGCGCGCGGCCGAGCAGCAGTCCATCGTCGGCTCGGCTGTCAGCAAGCGGCTGGCGCAACTGGAAGACACCGTGGGCACACCGTTGCTGGTGCGCAAGCGCCATGGCATGGTGCCAACGCCGGCGGGCGACACCCTGCTGGAGCACGCGCGCGCCATGCTCGCCAGCGTGGGCCAGATCGAGCGCGACATGGCCGCCTTTGCCACCGGCATCCGGGGCCATGTGCGGGTGCTGGCGACGGCCTCGGTGATGGCCGAATCGCTGGCCGAGGACGTGGCCGCCTTTTTGCAGGATCCGGCCCACCGCGACATCCAGATCAGCATGGAGGAACGCGTAAGCCCCGACGTGGTGCGCGGCATCCGCGAGGGCAGCGCCTCCATCGGCATCTGCTGGGATGCGGCCGACCTCACGGGCCTGGCCACCTGCAGCTACCGCCACGACCACCTGGCCATCGTGGCCCATGCCAGCCACCCGGTGGCGCAGCACGAGAGCGTGCGCTTTGCCGACGTGCTGGACCACGAGTTCGTGAGCATGCCCGCTCTGAGCGCCGTGCAACTGCTACTGACCCGGGCCGCCGCCGTGGAGGGCAAGGCCCTGGCGCATCGCGTGCAGGTCTCCAACTTCGACGCCGCCCTGCGTGTGGTGCGCGCCAACCTGGCCATCAGCGTGGTGCCGCGCGAGGTGGCCGCGTCCTTTGCCCAGACCGCACCAGTGCGCATCATCGGCCTGTCGGACCCCTGGGCCGACCGTCGCTTTGCCATCTGCTGGCGCAACCCGCAGGCACTGACCCCGGCGGCCCGCCTGCTGGTGGACCACCTGGCGGAGCGCGGCTGAACAACGCAGGCAGTGCGGCCTTGCGGGCGCCGGTCAGGCGTAGTCGTAGCGCGCCTGCCACTGCGGATCGAACACCAGGGCGGCGGGGTGGAACTCCACGAAGACGAAGCGCCCGCCCGGGCGCAGCGCCCCGGCAATGCCGCGCGCCCAGCGCGCCAGGTCCGACAGCCAGCAGATGGTGCCGTAGGAGCTGAAAACGGTGTCGAACAGCCCACCCGGCCCTGCCGAGGCCGCCAGCCCGTCGAAGTAGTCGTACACATCCGAGCGCACGAACTCCGCTGCAATGCCGCTGGCTTCGGACAGTGCCCGGGCAAAGGCAATGGCCTCGTCCGAGATGTCCACACCCGTCACCCGGGCGCCCAGTTGGGCGATGCCCAGGCTGTCCTGCCCGGCATAGCACTGCAGGTGCAGCACGGCCTGGCCGTGCAGGTCGCACAGCAGCGCCGTTTCTTCGGAAAACAACGGCGAGCCGCCGTTCCGCAAAAAGGCGGCCTGGTCGCCCTTGTGCTGGTTGTGGGCACGGGTGGCGGCGTTCCAGGACAGCCGGTTGGCCTCGTGCAGGTGTTTGTGTTCCATGAATTCCTCGCAAGGCAGCGCGCCTCGATGGCCGGCATGCTACCCGCTTCACCCCGCCGTGGCAGCACCGCAACACTTCGCAAAAAAGACCCTTGGTTAAGTGGGTTGGCGCATATCAGTGCTGCGTTCAGAGCTATTAAACTTGTAGCAAAATCGTTTCCAAGCTATATTGACAGCGTCTTGCGGGCAGTGTCCGGCGGGCCGCCACTGTTTTCCATACACACCGCGCGAGGAGAAGCTTGCATGAGCTCCAAGGAAAATTTCGCCATCAACCAGCTGTTCGAGCGGCTGGAATGCCGCTATGCGCTGCGTGTGCTGTGGGCCCTGCGTGACGGACACCCCCAGACCTTCCGCCTGCTGCAGGACAGCGTGGGCGGCATCACCCCCAACACGCTCAACACCCGCATCAAGGAACTGCGCGAGGCCGGCTTGGTCGACCACGGCAGCGACGGCTACACCGTCACCCCCTCGGGCACCGACCTGCTCAAGCGCCTGAGCGACGTGCAGGCCTTTGCCACGCGCTGGGTGGCCAGCCGCGTGAAGAAGCCTGCCGCGTAAAATCAGGCCGTTCTACAGGGCCAGCGCCCTCCACCAACACCCATCAACCGGCGTTTTTCCGTTGCAAGACAACGGCATCTCGCTACCAACTCCATAGCAAACAAGGATTTTCATGGCGTTCACCACCACCGCATCCGGCCTGCAGTACGAAGACACCACCGTGGGTGAAGGCGCAGAAGCCACCAAGGGCCAGAACGTATCGGTGCACTACACCGGCTGGCTCTACAACAACGGCGAACAAGGCGCCAAGTTCGACTCCAGCCGTGACCGCAACGACCCCTTCGAGTTTTCGCTGGGTGCCGGCATGGTCATCAAGGGCTGGGACGAAGGCGTGCAGGGCATGAAGATCGGCGGCCAGCGCACGCTGATCATCCCCGCAGCCCTGGGCTACGGCGCGCGCGGCGCTGGCGGCGTGATCCCTCCGAACGCCACGCTCAAGTTCGACGTGGAACTGCTCAAGGTCGGCCGCTGAGCCCAGCGCCTCCTGGCGACCGGAAAGACCAAGCGGCCTGCTGGCCGCTTTTTCATGGCCGGTTGTGACTGCTCTCAGTCAAAAAGCGCTTTGTCGAAGCGCGCAAACTTCGCATCCCCCACCGCCTCACGGATCTTGGGGGCCAGCGCGGCCAGGTCGGAGAAGCTGCTAGCCCCCTCCACCGCCAGGTTCAGGCGAAAGCCCCGCAGCCCCAGGCCGGCCGTGAGTTCCGTGGCAATCGGGTAGGCATCCGTGTAGCGCTGCTGGTCCGAGCGGCCGCTGCCCTTCACGGCCTCCATGGCCACCGTGGCTTCGTACGACGTGCTCGAGGCCGAAGACGCGGCATTGGCAGCTGCCACCGCCTGTCCCGTGCCCTTGGCGGCGGCTGCCGCAGCCACGGCAGCGCCTGCGCCGCTGCCGGACTGTGGCTCCAGCAGGCCCAGGGATATCATGGCCTGCACGTCGTCCTGCGTGATGCCCATGGCCGCCGTGGCCGCCAGCACCTCGCCTGTGGAGCGCTTGCCATCGAACAGAATGAAGGCGGAGCGCTGCCGCGATGTCAAACCACCCTGGCGGTCCTTGAGCGCTTCCTGCCCCGCCTGCGTTTTGACCAAAACCATGACTCTCCCCCGAAATCTTTTGAAATAGCCCACTGCGGACTGCGCACAGCCCAATCCACCGCCTCCCGTGGGAGCCGGTTTACAGGGTGTCACGTTTGCGGCGCCTTGAGAAGTCGGGTTTTTCCATGCCCCTTCGGCCTGTACCGATTTAGAGCGGCTCAGGGCCCCATCCCGCAGGCCACGGCCGCCAAGCGAAGCGCGTGGCTACATCTCCATGCGAACGCGCGGCAGCTCAGGCGCAGGCCGCGTGATGCGGCTGACCACCAGCGCCACCATCAATCCCAGGGGCACGCCGAACACCCCGGCCGAGATGGGCTGGATGCCCAACCACAGCCCATCGGCCAGCAGCCAGGCCGGCAGCAGCGTCTTCACGGCCACGACATGCGAGAGCATGTAGTACACCGCCACGCCCAGGCCCGCCAGCATGCCGGCCACCGCCCCCTGGCGTGTGGTGCCGCGCCAGAAGATCCCGAGCACCATCACCGGCACGAAGGCCGATGCCGCCAGCGAGAACGAGGCAGACACCATGGGCAAAATCTCGGCCGGCTTGAGCGCCGCCACGAAGGCCGCCGACAGGGCCACCGCCAGCAGTGCGAACTTGGTGAGGATCACCCGCTGCTCGGGCGAGGCCTCGCGGTCGGAGCCCTGGAAGTACAGGTCGCGCACCAGCGCATTGCTGATGGTGAGCAGCAGCCCGTCGGCCGTGGACAATGCCGCCGCCAGCCCGCCCGCCGCCACCAGGCCCGAGACCACGTAGGGCAGGCCACCGAGTTCGGGCGTGGCCAGCATGATCAGATCGGCCCCGAGCCGGATCTCGCCGAACTGCACGATACCGTCGCCGTTGACGTCTTCGATCGACAGCAGCGAGCCATCCACCCGCGCCCACTGGGCCATCCAGTTGGGCAGCGCCTCGAAGCTGCTGCCCACCAGGTTGTGCATGACCTCGAACTTCACCAGCACCGCGAGCGCCGGCGCACTCAGGTACAGCAGGGCGATGAAGAACAGCGACCAGCCCACCGAGGCCCGCGCACCCGACACCGTGGGCGAGGTGTAGTAGCGCGTGAGCAGGTGCGGCAGCCCGGCCGTGCCCACCATCAGGCAGAACATCAGTGCCATGAAGTTGCGCCGGCTCAGGTCGAACTCGCGCTGCTCCTCGGGCGTGCCGTCGGGGTCGCCCGCAAAGGCCTGGCTGTGCTGTGGCAGGCCCCCGAGGGGGCGGGCGCGCTCGATGTTCTCCTGCATCTCGCGCGTCCAGCGCTCGCGTGCTGCAGCGGGGTCGCGCGGCAGCGCCGCCAGGTCACGGCTGGCCAGCACGATCAGGCCCACTTCGGCGTTCTGCGCGCGCAGCGTGCGGATGCGCTCACGGCCCTTTTCGCGCTCGCGCTCCAGGGCCGCTTCCACGTCCTTCAGGCGCTCCTCGAATTCCTGCGCACGCTGGCGGTAGATCTGCACCACCTGCTGCTCGGCGGGCGAGTCCAGCAGTTGCGCCTCCAGGTCGGCGATCTTGGTGATCTGTGCACCGTACACCAGCGGCGCCAGCGGGCTGCCCAGTTGCTTGTAGGCCAGCCAGGACACGGGGATCAGAAAGGCCAGCAGCAGCACCACGTACTGCGCCACCTGGGTCCAGGTAATGGCGCGCATGCCGCCCAGGAACGAGCACAGCAGCACCCCGCCCAGGCCGAGCATGATGCCGATCTCGAACTGCACACCCGTGAGGCGCGAGGCGATCAGCCCCACGCCGTAGATCTGCGCCACCACGTAGGTGAACGAGCACAGCACGGCGGCCAGCGCCGCGATCACACGTGGCCAGCGCCCGCCAAAGCGCACGTGGAAGAAATCGGGCACGGTGTACAGGCCCATGGCCCGAAGGTGCGGCGCGATCAGCATGGCCACCAGGCAAAAGCCCCCCGTCCAGCCCAGCAGGTAGGCCAGCCCGCCGGGCTGGCCGGGCGTGCCCGCAAAGCCCTGCAGATACAGCGCCCCCGAGAGGCTGATGAACGAAGCCGCGCTCATCCAGTCGGCGGCGGCTGCCATGCCGTTGTACATGGGCGGAATGCGCCGCCCCGCCACGTAGTATTCCTCAGGGTCCGAGGTGCGGCCATAGACGCCGATGCCGGCGTACACCATGACGGTGAGGAACAAGAAGATCGGCCCGATCCAGTGGCGCGACAGCCCCTGGTGCTCGGCCCAGGTCATGAGGGCCAGAAAACCGAGCACCCCGGCGATGTACAGCGCCAGGATGCGGTGCAGGCGCCAGGAATAGGCTTTCTCCACCGCGCTCGGGCCGGACTCGGACGCATTGCCGGAAGGCGCTCCTGCAGGGCCCTGCTTGCGCATGGCGTCAGGCCGCGTCCGCAGGGAGCTTGCCGTCCGCTGGCGGGGCGGCTTCCAGCGCCAGGCGGCGCCGTTCGTCCTGCCGCTCGAAGCGGTTCATGGCCCAGGCATACACCACCACGATGGCAATGAACACCAGCACCGCGCCCTGCGCCTCGATCCAGTAGCCCAGCGGCCAGCCGCCCGGGATGAGGAACTGCAGGTCGCGTGCGAAGTAGGTGGCCACGAAGGACACCAGCACCCAGATCACCAGCAACCCCGCCTTCAGCCACAGGTGGCGCACGTCGTGCAGGTCGGGCGGAAAAGGGCCTGCGAGCTCGGGCTCGGCAGGCTTGATGGGGGAACGGGGCAGCACGGGCATCGGATCAGCCAGGGCGCTGCATGAATTGGCGTGCCCGTGCCCGCAAGGCGTCAGCCCGCAGCCAGTTGCTGCCAGGTGGCCATCACGCTGTCGGGGTTCAGCGAGATGGAAGAGATGCCCTCGGTCGCCAGCCACTGCGCAAAGTCAGGGTGGTCGCTGGGGCCCTGGCCGCAGATGCCGATGTACTTGCCCTGCGCCAGGCAGGCCTTGATGGCCTGGTGGATCAGCGCCAGCACGGCGGGGTCGCGCTCGTCGAAGTCCTGCGCCAGCAATTCCAGGCCCGAGTCGCGATCCAGGCCCAGCGTGAGTTGGGTCAGGTCGTTGGAGCCGATGGAGAAGCCGTCGAAGAACTCGAGGAAGCGCTCGGCCAGGATGGCATTGCTCGGCACCTCGCACATCATGATGACCTTGAGGTCGTCCTTGCCGCGCTGCAGGCCGTGCTGGGCCAGCAGTTGCGTCACGCGTTCGGCCTGGCCGAGGGTACGCACGAAGGGCACCATCACCTGCACGTTGGTCAGGCCCATCTCGTTGCGCACGCGCTTCAGTGCCTCGCACTCCATCGCAAAGGCCTCGCCGAAGTCAGCGCTCAGGTAGCGCGCCGCACCGCGAAAGCCCAGCATCGGGTTCTCTTCCTCGGGCTCGTAGCGGCTGCCGCCGATGAGCTTGCGGTATTCATTGCTCTTGAAGTCCGACAGGCGCACGATCACCGGCTTGGGGTAGAAGGCCGCGGCTATGGTGGCCACGCCTTCGGCGACCTTGTCCACGTAGAAGGCGCGGGGGCTGGCATGGCCGCGGGCCACCGACTCCACGGCCTTCTTCAGGTCGGCGTCGATCTGCGGGTAGTCCAGGATCGCCTTGGGGTGCACGCCGATGTTGTTGTTGATGATGAACTCGAGCCGCGCCAGGCCCACGCCTTCGTTGGGCAACTGGCAGAAGTCGAAGGCCAGTTGGGGGTTGCCCACGTTCATCATGATCTTGGTCTTGATGGCCGGCATCTCGCCGCGCTGCACCTCGGTGACCTCGGTTTCCAGCAGGCCGTCGTAGATGTGGCCGGTGTCGCCCTCGGCGCAGCTCACCGTGACCAGGGTGCCGTCCTTGAGCAGCTCGGTCGCGTCACCGCAGCCCACCACGGCCGGGATGCCCAGCTCGCGCGCGATGATGGCGGCGTGGCAGGTGCGCCCGCCGCGGTTGGTGACGATGGCGCTGGCGCGCTTCATCACCGGCTCCCAGTTGGGGTCGGTCATGTCGGTCACCAGCACGTCGCCGGGCTGCACCTTGTCCATCTCGGAGATGTTGTGCACCAGGCGCACCGGGCCGGTGCCGATCTTCTGGCCAATCGCGCGGCCCTCGGCCAGCACGGTGCCCTGGCCCTTGAGCTTGTAGCGCATCTCGGCCTGGCCCTTGGACTGGCTCTTGACCGTCTCGGGGCGCGCCTGCAGGATGTAAAGCAGGCCGTCGGTGCCGTCCTTGCCCCATTCGATGTCCATCGGGCGGCCATAGTGCTGCTCGATCACCAGCGCATAGTGCGCCAGTTGCTGCACGTCGGCATCGGTCAGCGAGTAGCGGTTGCGCTGCTCGGTGGGCACGTCGGTGGTCTTCACCAGCTTGCCCGATGCGGCCTTTTCCTCGGCCGTGGAGAACACCATCTGCACCAGCTTGCTGCCCAGGTTGCGGCGGATCACGGCCTTCTTGCCGGCCTGCAGGGTGGGCTTGTGCACGTAGAACTCGTCGGGGTTCACGGCGCCCTGCACCACCGTCTCGCCCAGGCCGTAGCTGCTGGTGATGAAGACTACCTGGTCGAAACCCGACTCGGTGTCGATGGTGAACATCACGCCCGCAGCACCCAGGTCGGAGCGCACCATGCGCTGCACGCCGGCCGACAGGGCCACCACGTCGTGCGCAAAGCCTTTGTGCACGCGGTAGGAGATGGCACGGTCGTTGTAAAGGGAGGCGAACACCTCCTTCATCTTGTGCAGCACGTCGTCGATGCCCACCACGTTCAGGAAGGTCTCCTGCTGGCCGGCGAACGAGGCGTCGGGCAGGTCTTCGGCCGTGGCCGACGAGCGCACGGCAAAGCTGGCCTGCGGGTTGCCGGCGGACAGGGTGGCAAAAGCTTCGCCAATGGCTTTTTGCAGGTCGGCCGGGAAGGGCTGGGCCTCGACCATGGCGCGGATTTCGCCGCCTACCCGGGCCAGGGCGCGCACGTCCTCGGTATCGAGGCTGGCCAGCTTGGCGCTGATCTTGTCGGCCAGGCCATCGTGGGCCAGGAATTCGCGGAAGGCATGTGCCGTGGTGGCAAAACCCGTAGGGACGCGCACGCCCTCGGGCAGCTGCGAGATCATTTCGCCGAGGGAGGCGTTTTTACCGCCCACCGACTCGACATCGGTCATTCTCAGGTTTTCAAACGGTACGACCAGGGCGGTCGGGCTGAAAAGTGCAGACATGGGAAAGCTCCAGAAGTTGAAACCGGGTCGTCTGCGCGCCCGCCCCCACCAAGGGGCACCGTGGGGCGAGCGGACATGCACTGGCTAAGGCTTTGTCGTTGTGGTTGTGTGCCGACGGCGTGCATGGTTGAGAAATTTGGATAATTGACACAATTGTAGGCCTGCGGCGCCGGGAGCACGCAGGAACCTGTTTACGATGCCTGTAGTCCTCGCACTACGATCCACCCGAACACAAGGCGCTGCCAAAGCGACGAAAGGCCCTGCCCCCATGCACACGCGCACCGTATTCTTCGTCTCGGACGGCACCGGCATCACGGCAGAGACCTTCGGCAATGCCATCCTGGCCCAGTTCGAGATGAAGCCCCGCCATGTGCGCCTGCCCTTCATCGACAGCGTGGACAAGGCGCACCAGACGGTGCGGCAGATCAACCACACGGCCGAGATCGAGGGCAAGAAGCCCATCGTCTTCACCACTCTGGTCAACATGGAGGTGCTGCGCGTCATCCAGGAAGGCTGCAAGGGCATGCTGCTGGACATGTTCGGCACCTTCGTGCACCCGCTGGAGGAAGAGCTCGGCATCAAGTCCCACCACCGCGTGGGCCGCTTCAGTGACGTGAGCCGCAGCAAGGAGTACACCGACCGCATCGAGGCCATCAACTTCAGCCTGGCGCACGATGACGGCCAGAGCAACCGCGACCTGGCCGGTGCCGACGTGATCCTGGTGGGCGTGAGCCGCAGCGGCAAGACCCCCACCAGCCTGTACCTGGCCATGCAGTACGGCATGAAGGCCGCCAACTACCCGCTGATCCCCGAGGATTTCGACCGCCGCCAGCTGCCGCCCGCGCTGGAGCCGCACCGCAAGAAGATCTTCGGCCTGACCATCCAGCCCGAGCGCCTGTCCGAGATCCGCAACGAGCGCCGCCCCAACTCCAAGTATGCCGACC
This sequence comes from Acidovorax sp. LjRoot118, assembly GCF_964253575.1. Taxonomy (NCBI): domain Bacteria; kingdom Pseudomonadati; phylum Pseudomonadota; class Betaproteobacteria; order Burkholderiales; family Comamonadaceae; genus Acidovorax; species Acidovorax sp. LjRoot118. The sequence continues at coordinate 1,007,381 of NZ_CAXURB020000001.1, read as the reverse complement.
TGGTCAACTGCCGCCACGAGGTGGCCGAGGCCGAGGCCATGATGCGCCGCGCCGGCATCCGCTGGCTGTCCACCACCACCAAGTCGATCGAAGAGATCGCCACCACCATCCTGCAGGAGATCCGGCCCGAACGGCTGGTGTATTGACGGCGGCGGGCCATGCCCGCGCCAGCCGTCAACCCCAGGAATCGGTCCAGGCCTTGAATTCGGCTGCTGCGGCGGGTGGGTTCAGGCGGGCCACCCACTGGTTCAGCACCTCGGCCGGCTCATCGCCATCCGAGACCGACACCTGCAGCAGCAGGGACTCGCGGGCGAAGGCCGGGTCTTCGCGGCGCAGGCGCTCCAGCACCTGGACCATGGTTTCGAGCAGTTGCGCACGAAAAGCCGTGAAGGCGGCATCGCCACCCTCGTCCGGCAGCGCAAGCACATGTTCACGCACCAGCGTGCACAGGTCATTGAAGGCGCCATTGGCGCCCTCCCCCTCCAGGGGCCATTCCGAGGAGCTGTAGAGGTAGAAGCTGGCCTCGTCCGGGTGGCGCGCTGTGAGTTCGCGCACCTGCGATTCGGTCAACAGGGCCGGGCAGACGGTCATGGCCCCGTCGTCGGTGTACAGGGTGAAGGCACACACGGGGTCGTGCGGGCCGCAGCGCTCGGAGATATCGGCCAGGGCCGCACGGCTGGCCTGGGCGATGCCCTCGGCCAGCGTAGCGAAATCGAAATCGGTGGAAACAGGCATGGGCACATGGTAGGCCCACCCTGGGCCGCACGCAGCCCGTGCTGGCGCCACCAGCGCCATTTTCGTGACGCATTGCGCGCTGGCCTGCGTTGGTGCCTGCTTACTTCAACGCAAAACGCACGTTCGCGGGCTTCTTGCCCGGCAAGGTCACCAGCGCCACCACCTTGGTGCCGGGCGCCACCTTGAACGAGCCCTTGGCTTCGAGCCTGCCCTCGCCGGCCGGTACCAGCACGGCCTCGGATTTTTCGGTGCCGTTGAGCAGCGTGAGCTTGGCGCCCACGCCCTGCGAGCTGGCCGGCTTGCCGTGGTCGCGCAGGTGCAGGGTGATCACGTCGGGCCGTGCCACCAGTTCATAGTCCATGTCGTGCGTGCCGGCCACGATGCCGCCGTGCTGCGGCTTGTGGTCGTCGCCATGGGTGTGTTCGCCGGCGGCGAATGCTGCGCCAGAAAGAGCCAGGGCCAGGGAGGCCAGGAGGTACTTGGTTTTCATGGGTGTCCTTTCAAAGGGTTGACGGAAACAGGGGAAAAGCTCAGAACGCCTCGGCGTTCTTGTCGTCCAGCAGGCGCTCGGCATCGCGGCGGCCGAACAGCCAGAACAGGGCGGGGGTCAGGAAGGTATCGAGCAGGGTCGAGCTGATCAGGCCCGAGAAGATCACCACCGCCACCGGGTGCAAGATCTCGGTGCCGGGGCGCTCGGCCTCCAGCAGCAGCGGCGCCAGCGCGAAGGCGGTGACCAGGGCCGTCATGAGCACGGGGGAGAGGCGTTCGAGCGAGCCGCGCACGATCATGGCGTGATCGAAGTTCTCGCCCTCCACGCGCATCAGGTTCAGGTAGTGGCTCACCTTCAAAATGCCGTTGCGCACCGAGATGCCCGCCAGCGTGATGAAGCCGATCAGCGCCGCCACCGACAGCGGCTGGCCCGAGATCCACAGCCCCAGCACGGCGCCCACCAGCGCCAGCGGGATGTTGGCCATGATCAGCGCCGACAGCGTGGCCGAGCGGTAGCGCGTGTACAGCACCACGAACATCAGCACCAGCGAGACCACGGCCAGCATGCCCACCAGGCGGCTGGCCTCCTCCTGCGCCTGGAACTGGCCGCCCAGGGTGATGAAGTAGCCATCGGGCAGGCGCGTCTCGCCCACCACCTTGCGGATGTCGGCCACCACATCGGACAGCGCCCTGCCCTGCGCGTTGGCAGACAGCACGATGCGGCGCTTGCCATCGTCGCGGCTGATCTGGTTGGGGCCGTCGCCGTCCTCGATGCTGGCCAGGCGCGACAGCGGCACCCGCCCGCGCGGGGTCTCGATCATGATCTGCGCCAGGCCTTCAAGTGAGCGCGCGCTCTCGGGCAGGCGCACCACCAGCGCAAAGCGCCGGCTGCCCTCCACGATCTGTGTGACCTTCTCGCCCTCCACCAGGCCCTGCAAGGTGGCCAGCACCTGCGCTGCGGGCACGCCGTACTGGGCGGCCGCGGCATGGTCCACGCGCACGGTGATCTGCGGCGCCAGCACCTGCTTTTCCACCTCCAGGTCGGCCAGGCCGTCGATGCTGGCCAGGCGCGCGCGCAGCGCATCGGCCTGGCCGCGCAGGGTATCGAGGTCTTCGCCGAAGAGCTTGATCGCGATCTGCGAGCGCACGCCCGAGAGCATGTGGTCGATGCGGTGCGAGATCGGCTGGCCGATGGCAATGGCCGCCGGCATCTGCGCCAGCCGGCTGCGGATGTCGGCCTGCACCTCGGCCATGCTGCGCTTCAACTCGGCCGCTGGCAGCAGGCCCACGTCGAGCTCACTCACGTGCACGCCCTCGGCGTGCTCATCGAGCTCGGCCCGGCCGCTGCGCCGGCCCACGTGCGTGACCTCGGGCACCTGGCGCACCAGCACCTCGGCCTGGCTGGCCAGGGCGGCCGACTCGGCCAGCGTCACGCCCGGGTTCAGGCGCATGCCGATGAGCAGCGTGCCCTCGTTGAACGGTGGCAAAAAGGTGGTCGGAAAGAACGGCACCGCCGCCACCGAAAGCACCACCGCCACTGCGCTCACGGCCATGGCGATGCGCGGCCGCGCCAGCACGCCCAGCAGCCCGCTGCGGTAGCGCGCCTTGAGCCAGGCCACCACGCGCGTGTCGCCATGGTCCAGGTTCTTCATGCGTGGCAGCAGATAGAAGGCCAGCACCGGCGTGACCGTGACCGACACCAGCAGCGAGGCCACGGTGGAGACGATGAAGGCAATGCCCAGGGGCACGAACAGCCGCCCCTCGATGCCTGGCAGCGCGAACAGCGGCAGGAACACCAGCACGATGATGGCCGTGGCGTAGAGGATGCCCGAGCGCACTTCCATCGACGCGAGCTTGACCACCTCGATGGGGTGCAAGCGGTGGTTCGGGTGCTTGGCGCGGTCCATCTTCAGGCGGCGCAGCACGTTCTCCACGTCCACCACGGCATCGTCCACCAGGCCGCCGATGGCAATGGCCAAACCGCCCAGCGTCATGGTGTTGATGGACAGGCCGAAGTACTTGAACACCAGCGCCGTGATGAAGATCGACACCGGGATGGCCGTGAGCGCGATCACCGTGGGCCTGAGCGTTCCGAGAAACACGAACAAAATCACCGCCACGAACACCGATGCGCCCATGAGCTTGCCCTGTAAGGTGGTGACCGAGGCCTCGATGAAGCTGGCCTGGCGGAAGGTGACGCGCGGCGCCTCCATGCCTGCGGGCAACGACTTCTTCAAGTCCCCAAGTGCTGCCTCGATGCTGCGCGTGAGCGCAATCGTGTCGGCCGTGGGCTGCTTCTGGATACCCAGGATCACGGCCGGCTTGCCCTCGAAGCCCGCGTCGCCGCGCTTGAGTGCGGCGGCAAACGTCACCTCGGCCACCTGGCGCAGCAGCACGGGCTGGCCGTTCTTCGCGGTGAGCGCCAGGTTCTGCAGGTCTTCCAGGCGCGAGGTGCGGCCCAGGTGGCGGATCAGGTACTCGCGCCCGTTGAGCTCCAGAAAGCCCCCCGAGGTATTGGCCGAGAAACCCTTGAGCGCACCCGTGAGCTGATCGTGCGTGATGCCCAGCTCGGCCATGCGCGCCGTCTGCGGCTGCACCTGGAACTGGCGCACCTCGCCGCCGATGGGTATCACCTGCGCCACGCCGGCAATCGCCAGCAGGCGCGGGCGCAGCACCCAGTCGGCGTACTCGCGCACGGCCATGGGCGTGGTGCGCTGCACGTCGATGGGGATCGCCACCTGCATGATCTCGCCCATGATGGAGCTGATGGGCCCCATGCGCGGCGTCACGCCCACGGGCAGCCCCTCCTCCATGGACGACAGGCGCTCGGACACCATTTGGCGCGCACGGAAGATGTCCGTGCTCCAGTCGAAGGTGACGTAGATGAAGGACAGGCCGGCACTGGAGGTGGAGCGCACGCTTTCCACGCCGGGCAGCCCGTTCATCGTGGTTTCCAGCGGGAAGGTGATGAGCTGCTCCACCTCCTCGGCGGCCATGCCGCCGGCCTCGGTCATCAGGGTGACAGTGGGTTTGTTGAGGTCGGGGAACACGTCCACCGGGGTGCGCGAGAGCGTGAAGGCGCCATAGGCCATGAGCACGCCGGCGGCGATGAGCACCAGCAGCCGGTTGGCCAGGCTGTTTTCGAGTAGCCACTTGAACATCGGGTGGCTCCTAGCGGACCTGGTTGATCAGCGTGGCGCCCTGCGTGGCCACGCGGTCACCGGCCTTGAGGCCCGAGGTCACGGCCACCGAGGCACCGTCGAGCGGCACGAAGGTGACCACCCGGGGCGCGAAGCGCTCGGGCGACTCCTTGACCCAGACGATGGTCTGGTTCGCGGGGTTGCGCAGCAGCGAGGCCACGGGCACCTGCACACCGGCGGCCTGCTCGGTGGACTGCACGAACACGCGCACGGGCTGGCCCAGGGCCAAAGTGCCGAGCACCGCCGAGTCGCCCGCAAACTGCAGCGGCAGCGCCTGGTCGCGCAGGCTGCGCGCCGCGCCCAGAAAGCGCAGCGGCACGCGCTGCCCGCCCACGGCAAGCGCGGCACCGGCCACGCTGTGGGCCTGCGCCGTGTCGTAGGCCAGGGCTTCGACGCGCAAGCGCGAAGGGTCCACCACCTCGAACAGCAGTTCGCGCGCATCCACCACCTGCCCTGCCACGGCGTTGGCCGAGGCGATCACGCCCGAAACAGGCGCCACCAGCGCATCGCGCGTGGACAGACCCGCCCCCACGGCGCCCAGGCGCTGGGTGAAGCTTTGCAGCTCGCTCTCGGCCGCCTCGATGTCCTTGCGCGGCACGGTGTCCGCCAAGTCCTTCAAACGTGCCACGCGGCGTGCAGCCAGGTCGCGCGCAGCGCGCAGCTCGGCCTGCTGGGCCAACTGGTTGGAGCGCTCGATGGCTCCCGCCGTAGGCACCACATAGGCCAGCACCTCGCCCTTGCGCACCGCCTGGCCCACGCCGGGCAGGCCCTTGGGCCCCGCCTCCAGCCGGCCGGCCAGCGCGGCCTGCACCTTGCCACCGGCATTGGGGTCCATCACCACCGTGCCGGCCAGCTCGAAGGCCTTGGGGTGCCGGCCCTCGGCCGCCACCAGGGTGCGCACGCCCAGCTGGCGCTGCGCGGGCTTGGGTAAAAAAACGCTGCCATCGGGCTGGCGCTTGGGGCCGTTGCCCTCGGCGGCCGGTGGGGCGTCGCCATGGTCATGGCCTTCGCCAGCCACTGCGCCCAGCGGGGCGTACAGGCCGGCGGCCACCAGCAAGGCCGCCAGGGCGCGGGTTGGAAGTGAGTGCTTCATGCTGCACCTCCCACGCGGGCAGCGCGGCTGCGCCGCAGACCCCATACGGCGGCCAGGGCCAGCAGCACGGCAGCCACGGCACCCGCCACCAGCGCATAGCGCCGGCCCGCGGGCTCGGCATGGGCATGCGCTGCGGCGTGCACATCGATCTCGCCGGCCAGCAGGTCGGTCTCAGTGCCGGCCACCACGGTGGCGGTGACAGGGCTCACGCCCTCGGCCAGCGGTGCCGCCAGCGCAGCCTGGAACTCGCCCTCAGCGACGCGGGTGACAGGCACGCGCGTGCCGGCAATGTCCAGCTCCAGCTGGGCCTCCTTCACGGGGCGGTTGTCACCCGCATGGTCGAGGTAGAGCGCCAGCTTTTGCCCATCGAGCACGCCCACGAGCTCGAACAGGTCGGAGGTGGCGGCAAAGCGCGGCAGGGCGAGGCCCGCGGCGGCGGCGGGGGCTTCGCCATGGTCATGGCCGGCATCGGCATGGACTGCTGGCGGCAGCAGGCCCAGCACAAGGGCCAGCCCCAGCGTGGAAAAGAGAGAAAGGAATTGCATGGTGATCACAAAAATTAAGGGGATAGGCGGGGCGCTCACTGCGGCAGCAGGCCCAGGGCCTGGCGCAGGGTGGAAACGGCGGCGGCGGCATCGATGCGGGCACGTGCGCGCTGGCGCTCGGCCTGCACGGCTTCGAGCTCCACGCGCAGACGCGTGGGCCAGTCGGCTTCGCCCAGGCGGAAGGCCTTGTCGATGAAGCCGCGCGTGTCACGCGCCAGTACCGCATGGCGGTCCATGGCCTCGCGCTGGGCCTGGGTGGCCTTCACGCGCGCCATGGCGGCGGCCACGTCGGCGGCCAACCGGTCCTGCTCCACGCGGGCGCGCACCTCGGCATCGAGTGCGTCGGCACGTGAGGCGGTCTCCTTGGCCCGCGCCCGGTCGCCACCGCCCAGGGGAACGCGCAGGCCGACGGTGAAGCTTTGCAGGTAGCGTTCGCCCGCCTGCTCACGCCCGCGCGTGGCGGCCACGGTCAGTTCGGGGTTGGCACGGGTCTGCACGGCGGCCAGGTCGGCGGCGCGGCGCGCCACCTCGGCCTGGTCCTGCCAGTCGGCCACGGCGGGGTGGTCGGCGGGCAGGCCGGCGCCGGGCAAGGCCTCGGGCTCTGCCCCGTCGGCCAGCTCCACGCCACCACCCCAGACAGCCAGGGCCGTCTGCGCCACATCGCGCGCTCCGGTGGCTTCGGCTAAGGCGGCTTCGGACTGGGCCACGGCGCCGTCGGCCTGGGTCTGGTCGGCACGCGACATGTCGCCGGCCTGGAAGCGCCGGGCCACGTCGGCCGCCAGGCGCTGGGCGTTCTGCAACCGGTCCTGGGCCAGGCCCATTTCCGCCTGCGCACGCTGCAGGGCCCACCAGGCCTCGCGCACGCTGGCGGCCAATTGCAGCTGCGCGGCCAGCCGGCGGCTCTCCACGGCCTTGATCTCGGCATCCCCGAGTGCGGCCTTGCGCGAGCGCTCGCCGGGCAGCCACAGCGGCAGGGCCACGCCCACCTCCACTTCGCGGTTGCCCTGGTTGCTACCGGGGCGGTCGGTCCTGGTGGACAGCTCCAGCGCGGCGGGCTCGGCCGTAAAGGACGATGCGCCGCTGCGCGCGGCCTGCGCCGATTCGCGCCGCAGCGCCGCCGACTGTGCCTCAGGCTGGCGCTCCCAGGCCCTGTCGAACAAGGCCTTGAGCGTGAGCGGCGGCGGCGACTGGGCCAGCGCCGCACTGCCGGCCAGCGCCCACGCCAGGGCGACCGCGGCTGCCATGCACAGCCGTGGGGTGTGATTGGTTCTTCTCGTTCGTTGCATTCGATTCCTCTGCAGTGGCCGAAGGCCACATGGTTGAAATCGGCAAGGCACGATGCCCGGCACGCAAGCGCGCACCGCTGCGGCCCGCCAGGGCCGCGAGGAATCGTCAGGAAGGGGCTACCCGGTACCCCGCCTCGCCGCTCAGGCGAGGACGGACCAATTGGGGCGTTCGGGGCGGGGGAGGGGTGGGTGGACCCAGGCTGGCGCCGCCTGGGACGCAGGGCGGCCCACCGACACCACGATGGCCTGGGCGCTGGCGCTCAGCGCCATGCCGCTGCCCGCGCCGTGGCAGGCGTGGCAATCCATGTCGGCCGTGCCAGAGGTGGCAAGGCCCCTATGGTCGGGCGTTTCACTGGTCTGGGATGGCGCGGCTTGCTCATCGGCCTGGTGCTCGTGCACATGGTGGCCAAAATGCGAGGCCTGCGGCGCTGCCTCGTGCCCGCAATACGGCGATGCCGCCGCCCAGATGGACTGGAGCGGCATGAACAGCAGCAGGAATGCGAGGAGCAGGCGGCGCATGGTGGTGTGCGCGCATTCTAGTGACAAGATGGCGCGGCGCAGCATGCGCCACTGCGCATATCCCCATGGGCCCAAGGACAAGGCCCCGCCAGATGACCGAATCGTCATCTGCGCTTCATCCCGCCGCCACCAGGAACTGCGGCACACCGTCGCTGGCGCGCACTTCGGAGCATTCCACTCCCCACACGCGCGCAATGGCCGCAGCATCCAGTGTCTTACCCGTGGGCCCCACGTCACTGCGCCCCGCGCCCATCAGCACAGTGTCGTGCGCATAGCGCAGCGCCAGGTTCAGGTCGTGCAGCACGGCCACCACGCCGATGCCCTGCTCCACGGCCCAGCGGCGCACCAGGGCCATGGCCTGGTGCTGGTGGGCGAGGTCGAGCGCGGCCGTGGGCTCGTCGAGCAGCAGCCAGCGCGTGGCGCCATCGGGCCGCGGCTCCCAGATCTGGGCCAGTGCCCGGGCGAGGTGGGCGCGTGCCCGCTCGCCGCCCGAGAGGGTGTTGACGCCACGCGTGGCCAGGTGGCCCACGCCGGTGGCCTGCATCGCATCGTGGGCAATGCGCGCCTCCTGCCGACTGGGCAACTGGCGGTGGGGGAAACGCCCCATCTCCACCACCTCCTGCACCGTGAAGTCGAAGGCCACGGCCGTCTCCTGCGGCAGCACGGCGCGCAGGCGCGCCAGTTCGGGCGCGGCAATGGCCGAGAGCGCCCTGCCCCCCAGACTCACCGAGCCCGAGCGCGGCGCGCGCTGGCCCGAGAGCATGGACAGCAGCGTGGACTTGCCCGCCCCGTTGGGCCCGAGGATGGCGGTGAAACGGCCAGGCGCCAGGCGTGCATGCACGGTGGCCAGCAGCGGCCGGCCAGGCAAGCCGACCCCCAGTTGATCGCACACCAGCGGATCGCCGGAATGGAGAGGGTTCGCGCTCAAACTTTGCTCCGGAACTGGCGCAGCATGGCCAGAAACAGCGGCACGCCGATGAAGGCCGTGAGCACGCCGAGCGGCAGCTCGGCCGGCTTGACGATGGTGCGCGCCACCACGTCGGCCACCAGCACCAGCGTGGCGCCCAGCAGTGCCGAGCAGGGCAGCACCACGCGGTGGTCCGGTCCGGCCACGAGCCGCACCCAGTGCGGTGCCACCAGGCCGATGAAACCGATGATGCCGGTGGCAGCCGTCACGGCACCCACCGCCAGCGCCGTCACCAGCACGGCCAGGCGCTTGGTGCGCTCCACCGGCACGCCGAGCAGCGCGGCCTGCGCCTCGCCCAGGGCAATGGCATTGAGCGGGCGCGCCAGCGCCAGGCCCAGGCCGCAGGCCACCGCGACCAAACTGCCCACCAGGGCCACGGCGCTCCAGCGCGCCCCGCCCAGGCTGCCCAACAGCCACATCTGGATGTTGCGCAACTGCTCGTCGGTGGAGATGAAATTGAGGTAGCCGATCCCCGCCAACGCCAGCGCATTGACGGCCACGCCGGCCAGCAGCATCAGCCCCATGCGCGTGCCGCCATCGGCCTGCGCCAGGCCGTAGATGAGCGCGGTGACCAGCAGGCCGCCGCCAAAGGCCATGAGCACCAGGGTCCAGCTGCCCAGGGTGCGCGGCAGATCGGGCAGAAAGTGGCTGCCCAGCACGATGGCCAGGGCCGCCGCCAGCGCGGCACCGCTGCTCACGCCGATGAGGCCGGGGTCGGCCAGCGGGTTGCGGAACAGCCCCTGCATCAGCGCACCGGCCAGGCCCAGGCCGGCCCCAGCGGCCACGCCCATCAGCAGGCGCGGCAGGCGGATGTTGATGAACACCAGGTACTCGGGCGCATGCTCGGGGGCGGGCACTGCACCCACGGCCTGCAGCAGCACCTGCCACAGCTGGGCGGTCGTGATCGCATAGGCGCCCTGCGTGCTGCCCCAGACAAAGGCCCACAGCACCAGGGCCAGGCCCAGCGCCAGCGCAGCGCGCGGGGACAGGCGCCCAGGCGCACGCTGCGGGAGGTGCTGCACGGCGGCTGCCAACCCGCTCACGCGGTGATCGCCTGCATGCGCGCCTGGATCTCCCGCACGGTGCCAGGCAGGCGCGGCCCGAAGCCGAGCAGTTGGCTGGCCTCCATCGTCACCAGGGCCTTGCGGCGGAAGGCTGGGGTAAGCGCCAACTCGGGCCGCTGCCAGAACGCCGCCTCGCCGCCCAGCGCCTCGATGCCCTGGGTGCTGTTGAGCAGCACCTCGGGTGCGGCGCTGGCCATGGCTTCGGCCGTGAGCGGCCGGTAGCCAGCGAACTGGGTGATGGCGTTGGTGCCGCCGGCAAAGCGGATCAGCGCATCGGCCGCCGTGCCGGTACCGGCCACCATGGGGCTGCCACTGTGCGAGAGGATGAAGAGCGCGCGCGGGCGCCGTGCGGCAGCGGCCACGCTTTTCTGCACGCCGGCCCACTGGGCATCGAGCTCGGCCTGCAGGGCCTGGGCCTCGCGTTCGCGGCCCGCCACGCGGCCCACGGCAGCCACCTTGCGCTGCACCTCGTCCCAGGTGTGGTCGGCCTTGACCAGCTCCACGCGCACACCGGCGTTGCGCACCTGGTCCAGCACCACGGGCGGGCCCGCCTCGGTGGTGCCCACCACCGCATCGGGCCTGAGGGACAGCAGCCCTTCGGCCGAGAGCTGGCGCATGTAGCCGACCTTGGCGGTCTTGAGCGCGGCCTCGGGAAACAGGCTCGTCGTGTCCGTGCCCACGAGCTGGCTCTGCGCGCCCAGCAGGTAGACCACCTCGGTCAGCGCGCCGCCCAGCGAGACGATGCGGGCAGCCCCTGCGGCATAGACCTGGCCCAGCGCGAAGGACAGCGGCAACGCCGCAGCACCCCGCAGCAGATGGCGGCGTTCGATCCAACGGGTATCAAGCGGCATGGGCCAGCTCCTGCAATCGTGGCAGGCGTGCCGCCAGATCGCGCCAACCCTGCAGCTCGGGCTTGCCGGGCTTGCGCGCACCAAAGAACATGGCCATCAATTCGCCCGCAGGGTCGAAGGCCTCGACCGAAGTCACCACGCCGTCGGCCGTGGGCTTTTCCACCAGCCACACGCTGGCCACCATGTCGGTGCGCAGGTGCAGGTTGAAGCCGGGGTCGAGCACATTGATCCACTGCGCTCCGGGTGTGTCCAGTGGTTTGATGTTGTTCACGGGGCCGGTATGGATCTGAATGCAACCGCCGCTGCTGACGAAGACCATGATGGGCAGACCGCTTGCCGCCGCGCCCTGCAGCAGCGTCGTTACGGACTCCTTCGCCAGGCGCCAGGCAAACTGCCCCTCGACCAGGCGAAAGCTCTGCTGGCGCTCCACCGTGAACTTCTTCGTGAGGCCGAAGAACTCGTGCGTGTCCTGCATCCCGGCCCAGGCCTCGCGCAGGCCGGCGGCGTCAATCTCGGTGTCGGGTCGCAGCACTTCGGCCAGCGGTTCGGCACCGAACACATAGCCCGCGCTCGGCTGGGCAAAGCGCTGCACCACGGCATCGAGCGCGGCCAGGTCGGTGGCTTCGCGCACGAACACCTTGTGCACCGCACGCCCGTGGGCGTTGAAGAACTGCAGGCTGCGCTGGGGCGCGCGTGCCGGATCGCTGGCGGCCTCGGTCACGGCAAAGCCGGCATGCCACTGGGCGAAGAAGAGGCGCAGGTCGATGTCCTCGCCCAGCGCCAGGCCCAGCGGGCCGGTGGCCGAAATCTTGGTGTAGATACCGGTCTTCTCGTGCACCACGCCTTCATTGCGCGTCAGCGCCATCAGCGGGCCGCAAACTTCCAGCGACTGCAGCAATTGCAGCCACGAGCCCTGCAGCGGCACGGCCTTGAGCGGGTATTCATGCTCGCCCGCATGGGCCGCGATGGCCGCGCCCTCGGACAGGCCCAGGGCTTCGGCCGCGTCCTTGGCGCGCTTGCCCGTGGCCCGCACGGCGGCGAACTGCTCGCGGATGGAGGGCGCCGTCTGCAGGCGCATGCCGTTCGGGTCGGCGTTGTTCGTCATCGGTACATCGCTCATTGCACGGTCTCCGGTGCGGTCAGCCACAGCGCGCGGCGCTGCTCGGCGGCCGACAGGGCGGCGCTGGCGGCATCGCCCCCCTGCCCTGCACCCTGCTGGGCCCAGCGGCCCTGCAGGCTCCAGACCACGGTGCGAAAGTGCGGCGTGAAGCCCTCGGCGTCGGCCAGCATCTGCAGGTTGGCGGTGATCTTGCGGCCCATCGCATCGCGGTGGCTGTCGCAGCAGGCCTGCACATAGCCCGTCATCAGGGCCAGGGTGCCGGCCAGAAGCGCCTCGGCGCAGGGCAGGCTGTATTCCTCGTCGCAGTGGGCGCCGGAGGCTGGGGTATCCGGCGTATCGTTGGCGTGGCTCATGGTCTGTCTCCTTCCGCGATAGATTTGAGAAAGTGGCTCAGAAGTCCGCCACCAGCGAGACGCGCACAGCGCGGCCCGGCTGGCTGTAGGCGTCGATGAAGCTGGCGTTGGCGGCCAGGCCGCGCACGTCGGCCCAGCGCCAGTGCTTCTTGTCGGTCAGGTTGTAGATGCCGGCGTTCAAGCGCAGGTCCTTGCGGATGCGCCACTGGCCCGACAGGTCGAGCACCGTGTACGAGGGCGTGAGGTACTGCGTGCTGCCCGTGGCCAGGGTCACGTCCTCGGCCTTCTTGGCGGCGGCGTGCGTCAGGTCCAGGCGGGCCATCCATGCGCTGGTGTCGTAGCGCAGGCCGGCCGTCAGGCGCGAGGGGTCCACGGTGTTCACCGGCTTGCCGGTGGCGGTGTCGCGGCCGCGCGTCTGGCCGTAGGCGAACGGCGTGCTCAGCTGGCCGCCGGCGATGCTGCCCCAGCGCATGTCGCCCTTGACCTCGAAGCCATTGAGCTTGACGCGGCCGATGTTGACCGACTGGAACACCAGCGGGTTGCCCGGCGCGCCCGTGCCGCCGACCTGGCGCAGGTCCTCGATGAAGTCCTTGTAGCGGCCGGTGAAGGCCGCTGCCTCGATGGACAGCGCGTCCATGCGGCCGCGCACGCCGAGCTCGAAGTTCTGGCTCTTCTCGGGCTTGAGGTTGCCGTTGGGCACCGTCTTGTAGTTGCTGACCGGGTTCTCGAAGAAGGCGTTGACCTGGCCGGCGTTGGGCGCACGGAAGCCCGCAGCGTAGTTGCCGAACACGCTCCAGGCATCGGTGGCGCGGTACAGCACGCCGAGCTTGGGCGAGGTGGCGTTGCCCGACAGCGACACCGCCTGCGCGCCGAAGCCGCTCTGGTCGGCCTTGATGCGGAAGGTGTCGAAGCGCACGCCGGGCGTCACGCTCCAGGGGCCGCTCATGATCTCGTCCTGCACATACAGGGCGGTGCTGGTCTCGTTGGTGTCGGGAAAACGCTTGAGCGGGAAGGTCTCGCCCACGGGCGGCGTCACGCCGTCCTGCAGGTTGGTGACCTTGGCGGACGAATGGTCGATGCCATAGGTGATCTTCTGCACCCAGTTGCCGCCCGTGCGCAGCAGCTTGCTGCCCTGCACATTGGCCTGCCAGCTGCGCTCGTCGTAGGTCACGTCGCGCACCCGGTCGGCCGCGGTGTTGCGGTCCTCGAAGGCGTACTCGCGCGAATGTGCGTCCTGGAAGCTCAGGGTGGCCTTCACGTCGTCGGCAAAGCCGGTGTTCAGGCGCCAGCGGCCCTCCCACGTGGCGCGCGTGCGCTGCATGTCGGTGGAGGAGTTGGACGACAGCGTGGACGTGGCCGCCAGCGGCGGCTTGGAGCGCGCGGTCAGCAGCTCGTAGTCGGAGGTCTTATCCACGTGCTCCACCGTGAAGGCGTGGCGCTGGCCGCCGCCGGGGGTGAGCACCACCTTGGCCAGCAGCGCGCCGCCCTGGTCTTTTTGCGGGTTGGGCAGGGTGCGGTCGGCGTTGGCCGAGTCGTTGGTGCCCATGTTGTCGAGCTCGCGCGCACGGTTCACGCTGCCACTGACCAGCCACTGCACTGTGTCGTTGACGCGGCCGGCCACCGTGGCGCCCAGGCGCTTGCCATGGTCGTCGCCGTCGTAGCCCGCGCTCACCTGGCCGCCCAGGGTCTTGCCGTCCTTGAGAAAGTTCTCGGGGTCTACGGTGATGAAGTTCACCAGGCCGGCCATGCCGTCCGAGCCGTACAGCGCCGAAGTGGCACCGCGCACCACCTCGATGCGCTGCAGCAGGCCCATGTCCAGGTAGTCGCGGCCAAAGGCGTTGGCGCTGAACACATAGCTGCGCGGCAGGCGGATGCCGTCCACCATCATCAGCACGCGGTTGCCATCCAACCCGCGGATGTTGAAGCCCGCGTTTTGCTCGCGGCCCGTGGAGCCGCTGGCCAGCGAGAAGCGCGCGGGCGAGCGCGTGACCGACACGTTGGGCAGCTCGCGCACCGCATCGCGGATGTCGCGCACCTGGCCCTCTTCGAGCGCGCGGGCGTTGATCACGTCGATGCTCATCGGCAGGTCGTCAGGGTTCTGCTCGCTGCGTGAGCCGCTGATCACCACCTCCTTGAGCGCGGGACCGGCCGCCACGAGCTGTGCGTCGGCCGTGGCCTGCGCATGGGCGCCGGTGAGGGAGGCACACGCCAGCGCGGCCAGCAAGGCCAGCGGACGGAGTGTGAAACGGGGGGATTGGTCGATTGGTTGCGCCACGGCAGGAAACCCTTTTTCTCTGAGACGGATGGAAACAGAGCTGGCTTCGGACGCCGGAAGACCCTTTCAACGGGCTGGCAGTGGCTGGCTACAGATGCATTATATGAGAATAGTTATCAATACACATTGGCCCTGCCAATGCCAAGCCCAAAAGCAGAAACGGGAGCCCGAAGGCTCCCGTTCATCACCAATGGGCGTGCAAGGTCACGCAGCCACGGCTTCCGGAACCGCTTCGGCCGTGGCCTTGGCCACCACCGGCATGCGGATCAGGTGGTCGAAGGCGGCAAGGGCGGCCTTGGAGCCATCGCCTGCGGCAATCACGATCTGCTTGAACGGCACCGTGGTGCAGTCGCCGGCGGCAAACACGCCAGGCAGGTTGGTGCGGCCATGCGAGTCGACGATGACCTCGCCGAACCTGGACAGCTCCACCGTGCCCTTGAGCCATTCGGTGTTGGGCACCAGGCCGATCTGCACAAACACGCCTTCGAGCGCTACCAGGTGCTCTTCGCCCGTGGCGCGGTCCTTGTACTTCAGGCCGTTGACCTTGCCGTCGGCACCGGTGATCTCGGTGGTCTGCGCGTTGGTGTGGATGCTCACGTTGGGCAGGCTCTTGAGCTTGTTGACCAGCACGGCGTCGGCCTTGAGCTGGTCGGCGAACTCGACCAGCGTGACATGGGCCACCAGGCCGGCCAGGTCGATGGCGGCCTCGACACCCGAGTTGCCGCCGCCGATCACGGCCGTGCGCTTGCCCTTGAACAGCGGGCCGTCGCAGTGCGGGCAGTAGGCCACGCCCTTGTTTTTGTACTCGGCTTCGCCGGGCACGTTGACGTTGCGCCAGCGCGCGCCGGTGGACAGAATCACCGTCTTGGAATGCAGCGTGGCACCGTTGGCCAGTTGCACGCCGATCAGGCCGCCAGGTTCGCTGGCCGGGATCAGCTTGTCGGCGCGCTGCAGGTTCATGATGTCCACGTCGTAGGCACGGGTGTGGGCTTCCAGGGCAGCGGCGAACTTGGGGCCGTCCGTCTCCAGCACCGAGATGTAGTTCTCGATGGCCAGCGTGTCGTTCACCTGGCCGCCGAAGCGCTCGGCCGCCACGCCGGTGCGGATGCCCTTGCGGGCGGCGTACACGGCGGCTGCGGCGCCGGCAGGGCCGCCGCCGACGATCAACACGTCATAAGGTGCCTTGGCCGACAGCTTGGCTGCGTCGCGGGCCGCCGCGCCGGTGTCGAGCTTGGCGATGATCTCCTCGACCGACATGCGGCCCGAGGCGAAGACCTTGCCATTCATGAACACCATGGGCACGGCCATGATCTCGCGGTCGGCCACTTCCTGCTGGAAGGCACCGCCTTCGACCACGGTGGTCTTGATCTTGGGGTTGAAGATGGACATCAGCGACAGCGCCTGCACCACGTCCGGGCAGTTGTGGCAGGTCAAGCTCATGTAGACGTCGAACTCGAAGTCGCCATCCAGCGCGGCGATCTGCTCGATCACCTCGGGCTCGACCTTGGGTGGGTGGCCGCCGGTCCACAGCAGGGCCAGCACCAGCGAGGTGAACTCATGGCCCAGGGGCAGGCCGGCAAAGCGCAGCGAATTAGTGCTGCCCACGCGCTGCAGGCTGAACGAGGGCTTGCGTGAGTCCTGGCCATCGGTGCGCAGGCTGATCTTGTCGCTGCGCAGGGACTGGATGGTGGTCAACAGTTCCAGCATCTCGCGCGAGGTCGCGCTGTCGTCCAGGGAGGCCACCAGTTCGAACGGCTGCGTCACGCGCTCCAGGTAGGCGGCAAGCTGGGTCTTGAGTTGGTCGTCGAGCATGGTGGTGTCCTTTCGAGTTCTGGCTTATAGGGTGGGGGCCAAGGCCGCTTGTGGCAAGCCTGGGTCCGCAACAGAGCGTAAAAAATGGGCGAAAAAAAGCCGGACGGCATGGCGCACGCGCGCCATGACGCTGTCCGGCTGGGGAGCGGCCCCAAGGCCGCTCTGCCGATGCAATCAGCCGATCAGATCTTGCCGACCAGGTCCAGCGAAGGAGCCAGGGTCTTGGCGCCGTCGTTCCACTTGGCGGGGCACACTTCACCGGGGTGGGCGGCGGTGTACTGGGCGGCCTTGAGCTTGCGCACGGTTTCCTTGACGTCGCGGGCGATTTCGTTGGAATGCACTTCGGCGGTCTTGATGATGCCGTCGGGGTTGATCACGAAAGTGCCGCGCAGTGCCAGGCCTTCTTCAGGGATGTGCACGCCGAAGGCATTGGTCAACTGGTGCGTTGGGTCGCCAACCAGGGGGAACTTGGCCTTGCCCACGGCGGGCGAGGTTTCGTGCCAGACCTTGTGCGAGAAATGCGTGTCGGTGGTGACGATGTAGACCTCGGTGCCAGCCTTCTGGAATTCGGGGTAATTGTCGGCCGCGTCTTCGATTTCGGTGGGGCAGTTGAAGGTGAAGGCGGCAGGCATGAAGATCAGCACGGACCACTTGCCTTTGAGATCGGCTTCGGTCAGGTCGATGAACTCGCCCTTGCCATTGCGGTTGACGAAAGCGGTGGTCTTGAAGGGTTGAACTTGCGTGTTGATCAGGGACATTGCTGTTTCCTTAAGGGTGGTTGAACTGACTACGGAATGAAGTTTAGGCCTTCTGAGGCCATCAATCCAATTAATTGATTTGATTGAATCAATTGCCTGTGACTATACTTAGAAACCCGGCCCTGCGTCTGTTGCGGGTTGAAAGCGGCTGTTTCAGGCGCCTGGGTCCCCGGCATGACTGTGGGCAGCTTCTGTGAATTTTTGGCGAAAACCCCTGGCCGAGGCACCGCGAAGAGCACCGAACGCGAACACAACTCAGCATCACACGCAGCCAATGCAAAGGTACGGGGGCTTGCCTTGCGTGCGGCGCCCGCGCTCACGACAATCAGCGGCGAATCACATAACAAGGAGGTCTCCCCATGCAAGGCGACGCACAGGTCATCGGCCATCTGCAGGCCCAGCTCAAGAACGAGCTCACCGCCATCAACCAGTACTTCCTGCACTACCGCATGCTCAAGCACTGGGGCTTCGACAAGCTGGCCAAGAAGGAATACCAGGAGTCGATCGGCGAGATGAAGCACGCCGACGTGCTCATGGACCGCATCTTCATGCTCGACGGCCTGCCCAACCTGCAGGACCTGGCCAAGCTGCAGGTCGGTGAGGACGTGCCGGAGATCCTGGCCTGCGACCTGAGCTCCGAAAAAGGCGCCCAGGCCACCATCAAGGAGGGCATTGCCCACTGCGAGACTGTGCGCGACTACGTCTCGCGCGACATCCTGCAGAAGATCCTCGACGACACCGAAGAGCACATCGACTTTCTGGAAACCCAGATCGAGCTGGTGGCCAAGGTCGGCCTGCAGAACTACCTGCAGTCGCAGATGAGCGAAGAAGACTGAGCTTTCCCCATTCACGAGTCGCCCCACGAAGACAGTAGAAGAAGCAGACTCGACCATAAAAAGACTGACAAACCAGCGCCAACGACAAGTACCCCACACCTTCCACAACGGGCCTCGGCCCGTTTTTTTATGTCCGCTCGCCGGACAACAGTGGCCCGATGGCGCCAACGTTGTTGCAAACGCACACAAATTGTAAACAAATAATGAGAACTGTTCGCAATTAGGTAAACTACGGCCCCAGCCAGCAGCTCGTCTCCACAGCGCGCGCCCAGCACCGGGGTGCGTTCGTTCACGCACCCTCTCCTGCCAGCCAACCATGAATTCCGGGATGCCCCCGCATCCCGCGCCGCGCCTGTGCGCGGCTTTCATCCGTTGGCTGCGCACCGTCGTCATGGCGCCGCCGCCTTCGGATACCACGCCTTGGGTGTCGCCGTGCCTGCCATGCAGGCACTACCAACACCCCTGGCCGCAAGCAACCACAGAACGCGACACCAGGAAGTACCGACATGCACCGCCGCTTGCCCCACCAGCACGACCGCCACCGCCTGGCTCGGTGCACCGCCTCGCCCACACGGCGCGACGGCTTCTGAGGCAGGGAGGCTCGGCCATGAAAGCGATCCATCCCGGCTGGCGCTACCGCCTGGCCATCACCTCGCGCGCCCTGGCCGCCACGGCGGGCGGGTATGCGCTGGCCGCCGCCTTCACCGCCGCCCTGTCCCTCGCCCTGGCCCAGGCCATGCCGCGCGTGGAAGCGGTGCTCACCGCCACCATGCTGGCCTGGCTGGTCTACGCGGGCGCCGCAGGCTGGGCCTTCTACGCCCGCACGGCCTGGGGCGCCTGGGGCGGCACCCTGCTGCCCGCGCTGGTGCTGGGCGCCTGCGCCATGGCGCCGCGCTGGCTGGAGACATTGCAATGACCGATACCACCACCCCTGCTTCCCCCGCGCCGCGCGCAGCGCGCGAACAGGCCCGCGAGGGCTTTCGCCAGGCCATGTCGTGGCTGCACACCTGGGCCGGGCTCGTCCTGGGCTGGCTGCTGTTTGCCATCTTCCTCACGGGCACGCTGTCGTTCTTCAAGACCGAGCTGAACCTGTGGATGCGGCCCGAGCTGCACGGCATGCCGCCCGCCACCGCCGACGTGGCCGAGCGCGCCGTGGCCGCCATGAACCGCAAGGTGCCCGACGTCACACAGTGGATCCTGCGCATGCCCGACGAGCGCCAGAATGCCGTCACGCTGCTGTGGCGCGACACGGGCAATGGCCGCTTCGAGACCCTGCTCATGAACCCGCAGACCGGCGAGACGGTGGACGCGCGCAAGACCATGGGCGGCGAGTTCTTCTACCGCTTCCACTACGAGTTGCGCACCGCGCAGAAAAGCCGTTGGGCCATCGAAGGCCGCTGGGTGGTGGGCGTGGCCACCATGCTGATGTTCATCGCCCTGCTCACTGGCGTGGTCACGCACCGGCGCATCTTCAAGGACTTCTTCACCTTCCGCCCCGCCAAGGGCGGGCAGCGCGCCTGGCTTGACGCGCACAACGTCACCGGCGTGCTGGTGCTGCCGTTCTACCTGATGATCACCTTCAGCGGGCTGATGATCTTCCACACGCTTTACATGCCCTCGGGCATCGCTGCGGCCTACCAGGGCCCCAAGGGCGTGGATTCGCAGACCTACTTCGCCGACCTGCAGGGCGAAAAGCCCGAGCGCCGCGTGCGCCGCAACCCCGGCGACAAGGTGGAACCGCTGCCCGCAGCCATGCCGCTTGCCGCCATCCTGGAAACCGCGCGCCAGCGCTGGGAGGGCGGGCGCATCGGGGGCATCCAGGCGCGGCGCGACGCGCAGGGCACTCCCGTCGTGGAGGTCACGCGCCACGAAGGCGACCGCCTGCAGTACCGGCCCGAGCGCATGCTGTTCCACGGCACCACCGGCGCCGTGCTGGAACAGACCGACGCCACCACGCCCGCCGCCGTGACCTATGGCGTGCTCTATGGCCTGCACCTGGGGCGCTTTGCCGGCCCGGGCATGCGCTGGGTGCTGGTGGGCTTTGGCCTCTTGGGCAGCCTGATGATCGCCACCGGCATGGTGCTGTGGTCGGTCAAGCGCAGCGCGCAGGACCAGCGCAAGGGCAGCGCTGCAGCCGACGGGCCGCTGCGCCTGCCATTCGGCCAGCGCCTGGTGGCCAGCCTCAACATCGCCTCGCTCGCGGGCCTGCCACTGGCCTGCGCCGTGTACATGGCGTCCAACCGGCTGATTCCACTGGACGCGCCCGAACGGCCCGATGCCGAGCTGTCGTACTTCTTCGGCGCCTGGGGCGTGGCCCTGCTCTGGGGGGTGCTGTTCCCCAACCGGCGCGGCTGGTCGCTGGTGCTGGCCCTAGCCGGCGCCGCCTGGGCAGCGCTGCCGCTGCTCAACGCGCTGACCACGTCCACCCACCTGGGCATCAGCCTGCCTGCGGGCGACTGGCTGTGGGCCGGCATGGACCTCAGCTTCCTGGCCACCGGTGCGCTGCTCTCCTGGCTCGCCTGGCGCCTGCGCCCGGGCCGGCCGCTGCCGGGCAAGGCAGGCCGCAAGGCCGAGGTACCCACCCGCGCCGCAGCCATGGCCACACCCGATGCCCTGCCGGCCTCCCAGGCCTGAACGAGTCGCCATGTCCGCCTTTTTCTTCTGCTTTGCCGCCTGGTCTGCCATTGCTCTGGGCATGGACCGCCACCACGAGGATGCCCTGGGCCGCGAGACCGCCACACCCCGCCTGGCGCAACTGCGTCGCGTGGGCTGGCTGCTGCTGGCCCTCTCGCTGTGGCTGGCCGCGCGGCCCCACTCGGGCACCCCCTCATCGCTGGGTCTGACGGCCTGGACCATCGCACTGTCGGTGGCCGCCGTGGCCGTCACCGCAGTGATGACCTGGCAGCCCCGTCGCGCGCCAACGCTGGCCGGCGCAGCCCTGCTGGCCGGGCTGGCCGCCTGGGCCGCCGGGTGGTGATGGGCTATCCATCCCCGCCCGCCCCCTCTCCGGTTTCGTTTTCTTCCATCGCTGTGTCCCGCCCAAGGTATCCCATGCCCCTGCATCCCCTGCTCTCTGACGTACGCACGCCTGTGGCTGCGGCCCTGATCGCCGCCTTCGGCACCCCTGTTCTGGCCCAGTCCGTCCCCGCGCCCCGCGCGCCCCAGACGCTGGGCGAGGTCACCATCAAGTCGGGCGCTGCGGACGACGCCTACGCCCCCGCTGCCAGCACCACGGCCACCAAGGGCAGCGCCCCGCTGCGCGATGTGCCCCAGGCCGTCAACGTGGTCCCCGGGCAACTGCTGCGCGACCAGGGCGCGCGCTCCATGGAAGACGCGCTGCGCAACGTGCCCGGCGTGGCCATGAGCCATGGCGACGGCCAGCGCGACCAGGTGGTGATCCGCGGCTTCACGGCCATCGCCGACCAGTTCGTCGATGGCGTGCGCGATGACGCGCTGTACTTCCGCGACCTGGCCGACATCGAGCGCATCGAGGTGCTCAAGGGCCCCGCCGCCGTGCTCTACGGGCGCGGCTCGTCGGGCGGGCTCATCAACCGCGTGACCAAGAAGCCCGTCTTCGGCACCACCTTTGGCGAAGCCACCCTGGGCCTGGGCAGCCACGACTACCGCCGCGCCACGGCCGATGTGAACCTGGGCATCAACGATGCCGCCGCCTTGCGCCTGAATCTGGCGGGCGAGGATTCGGGCAGCTACCGCGACCAGCAGTTCGTCAAACGCCACAACTTCGCCCCCTCGCTGGCGCTCAAGCTCGCACCCGAGACCCAGTTGCTGCTGCAGTACACCAACGCCCGCGACCAGCGGCTCACGGACTTCGGCATCCCCGCGCTCAACGGCCGCCCCGTCAACGTGCCGGCCGGCACCTACTACGGCTCGGGCACGGCGCTGAAGGACGACATCAGCACCAGCAACGTCCAGTCCTTCACGGCCACCCTCAACCACCGCTTCAACGACGACTGGTCGGTGCGCAACGTCACCCGCGTGTACGACTACACGCTGGACCGCTACAACACCCTGCCCAGCGGCACCACCGACCCGGTCACGATGACCGTGGGCCGCACCCGCAGCCTGGTCTTTCGCGACGAGAGCGGCGTGTTCAACCAGACCGACGTGACCTGGCGCAACCACCTGGGCGGGCTGCGCCAGGAATGGCTGATGGGCATGGAGCTGGGCCAGCAGAAAAAGCGCGCCGAATCCATCTCGGGTGGCGTGGTGGACCGCGTGAGCATCCTGAACCCCGGCAACGTGCCTACGCCTGCCATTCCCGCCAGCGCCTACACCGCCACCGGCGCCATCCCCAGCCACACCGAACAGGGCACCATGGGCCTGTACCTGCAGGACCAGATCACCCTGGCACCGCAGTGGAAGGCCCTGGTAGGCGCGCGCTACGACGTCTTCAAGCAGGACACCCGCTTTGACCGCACCCTGGCCAGCCTTGAGCGCACCGACAGGAAGTTCAGTCCGCGCGCTGGCCTGGTGTGGCAGCCCAGCGAACAGGTGTCGTACTACGTGTCGTACAGCAAGTCCTTCCAGCCCTCGGGCGAGACCTTCGCACTGGCGGCCAACAACACGGACAACGAGCCCGAGATCACGCAGAACAAGGAGATCGGCGTCAAGCTCGACCTGCTGGATGGCCGCCTCAACCTCACTGGTGCGCTCTTCAATCTGGAACGCACCAACATCAAGAACACCGACCCGTCCAACCCTGCGCGGCAGATCAACGTGGGCACGCAGCGCACCAACGGGCTGGAGCTCACCGGCAGCGGCCGGCTGTCCGGCTGGGACGTGAGCGCAGGCTATGCCTACCTCAATGGCCGCATGACCAAGTCCCTGGCCACGGCCGCCAGCAGCCAGTTGCCCACGGTGAACGTGCCCTCGCAGGGCAAGGTGGCCGCGCTCACGCCCCGCAACTCGGCTTTCCTGTGGGCCATGAAGGATGTGGGCCACGGCCTGCGCCTGGGCGGCGGCGTGAGCCACGTGGGCGAGCGCTACACGTCGCTGACCAACCTGGTCACCCTGCCCGCCTACACCACGGTGGACGCCGCCCTGCAGTACACGCTGGGCCAGTGGGGCCTGGACGTGAACGTGAAGAACCTCACCAATCGCAAGTACTACGTGTCGGCCCATGGCAGCAACGACAACCTGATCCTGCCCGGCTCGCCACGTGCGCTGCAGGTCACGCTGCGCACGCGCTTCTGAGTCTTTTATTTCAACCGTCACCCACCGTGCCCATGCCATGACACAACGCCGCCTTTCCACCCACCACCTTCGCGCATCCAAAGTGCCCTCATTTCCACTGACCACCATGGCCCGGATGGCCGCCTGCAGCTGCCTGATAGCCGCCACCGCCCATGCGCAGGATGCCGCCCTGCCCGAGGTGAAGGTGACCAACTCCATCGACACCACCGAAGGCACGGGCCAGTACACGGCCCGCAAGCTCAGCGTGGGCAAAATGGAGCAGGCGCCGCGCGAGATTCCGCAGTCCATCAGCGTCATCACGCGCCAGCAGCTCGATGACCGCAACGTCACCAAGGTGGAAGACGCGGTCAAGTTCAGCACCGGCATCAACGTGACCCGCTTCGATGGCGCGGGCAACTACAACACCTTCCAGTCGCGCGGCTTCGACGTGGGCTCCATCCAGCTCGACGGTGTGCCCATCCCGCAGGGCAACTACAGCACGCTGGACGCCGCCATGTACGACCGCATCGAGGTGCTGCGCGGCCCCGCCGGCATGCTGCAGGGCGGCAGCGAGCCGGGCGGCACGGTGAACCTGGTGCGCAAGCGCGCGCCGGGCAAGCTGATGCTCAACGCCGATGCGTCCGTAGGCTCCTTCGGCCTGCGCCGCGGCGAGGTGGACGTGGGCGGAGCCCTCAACGCCAGCGGCACAGTGCGCGCCCGCGCAGTGGCCGTGGCCGAAGACCGCGATAGCCATGTCGACACGCTGTTCAACAACAAGCGCATGGGCTACGGCACTCTGGAATGGGACATTGCCCCGTCCACCACGCTGTCCATCGGCGGCGCGCAGCAGCGCGTGCGCGCCTCCATCGATCAGGGCCTGCCCACCTACGCCGATGGCCGCCTGGCCAGCCTGCCGCGCAGCGCCTTCTCGGGCTTGGCCTCCAACCGCCAGGACCTGGAAACCACCGACCTCTTCGCCGAGCTGGAGCACCGCCTCTCGGGCGGCGGCACGGTGCGCCTGTCGGCCCGCGATGTGGACCGCACCGCCTTCTACAGTGCCGCCCGCGCCAACAGCGCCCTCGCCCCCAACGGCAACTTCACCATGGAAATGGTGGATGGCCTGACCCATGTGAAGACACGCAACTACGACCTGTTCGCCAGCCTGCCGGTCGACATGGCGGGCCGCACCCACCGCCTGCTGGTGGGCGCCAGCCGCAACGAGGGCAAAAGCTACGACAACAACTTCGTCTACGGCACCCCAACCCAGGCCAACCTGCTCTCACCCAACTACAGCGCCCCCTACCCGGCGCTTGTGCTGCCCGGCTACACGGCCATCACCACGCGCACCGAGAACGCGCTGTACGGCCAGGCGCAGGTCAGCGTGGCGGACGCCGTCAAGGTCCTGGCCGGCGGGCGCCTGAGCTGGGCCGACGCGGTGACGCGCAGCACCAGCACCGGCGCCGCCACGAGCGTGGCCGACCCGGGCCGCCAGTTCGTGCCTTCGGTGGCGGTGCTGTACGACTTCCACCCGCAGTACACGGCCTATGCGGGCTACTCCGAGACCTTCGTGGTACAGAGCCAGCTCGACATCGACAAACAGCTGCTCGATCCCCGCACCGGCAAGCAGGTGGAAGTGGGCGTGAAGGGCGAGTTCCTGGACAAGCGCCTGCAGGCGCATGCCGCCATCTTCCGCATCATCGACGAAGACCGTGCCATCGCCGACTCCCGGTTGGCTGGCGCCTTCTACGCCGGCGGCAAGGTGCGCTCGCAAGGCTTCGAAGCCGAGGTCAGCGGCCAGCCCCAGCCCGGCTGGGACGTGGTGGCCGGCTACGCCTACAACGACACGCTCTACCTCAAGGCACCGGTGGCCCAGCAGGGCCAGGTGTTCAGCCCCGTCACGCCGCGCCACAGCGTGAACCTGTTCACGCGCTATGCCTTCACCTCGCCCGCGCTGCGCGGCTTCAGCATCGGTGGCGGCATCTCCTACCGCAGCGAGTTCTATGTGCAAAGCGGCGCGCTTCGCATCACCTCGGGTGACTATGTGCTGGCCAGCGCCCAGGTGGGTTACCAGATCAACGACCAGTTGGCGCTGAACCTCTCGGTGGACAACCTGTTCGACAAGACCTACTACGAGAAGGTCTCGGGCGTCGGGCGCCAGAATTTCTACGGCGAGCCGCGCCGCGTGACGCTGGCGCTCAAGGCAAGGTACTGATCACGCCCACCCTGCGGCGTTGGCAAAACCCGGCGCTCCCCAGGGACGCCGGGCTTTTTTTGGGCATCAAAACAACAAGTCAAAGACAACGCAAAAACAAATCATTCTTACTTGCATTGTAAAATTCGGGCCCAAATGCCGTCTCGGCCCTGCAGCCGTGGCGGCCCTCGTCCATCGACATGACCCAAAGGGGGTCCACCGAGCCCCGAACCATGCTGTCACCCACCGCCATCCGCCGCTGGTCCTGGACCCACAAGTGGTCCAGCCTGGTCTGCACCATCTTCATGCTGCTGCTGTGCCTCACGGGCCTGCCGCTGATCTTCCACCACGAAATCGGCCACCTGCTGGGCACGGAGGTCGAGGCGCCCGCCATGCCCGAGGGCACGCCACGCGCCAACCTGGATACTGTGATCGCTGCCGCCCGGGCCGTGCACCCCGGGCGCATGGTGCAGTTCGTCTCGCAAGCCGAGGACGACGACAAGGTCTGGTTCGTCACCCTCACCCACACGCCCGACCCGACCGAGGACTTCAAGTCCGTGGCGGTGGATGCGCGCACCGCCAAGGTGCTGTCCGACATTCCCACCAACCAGGGCTTCATGAACCTGATGTTCCGCCTGCACGTGGACCTGTTCGCGGGCCTGCCGGGCAAGCTGTTCCTCGGTTTCATGGGCCTGTTGCTGCTGGTGGCCATCGTCACCGGCGTGGTGCTGTATGCGCCCTTCATGCGCAAGCTGCAGTTCGGCGACGTGCGGCGCGAGCGCTCCACACGCGTGAAGTGGCTTGATCTGCACAACCTGCTGGGCGTCGTCACCCTGGTCTGGGCCCTTGTGGTGGGCGCTACCGGCATGATCAACACCTGGGCCGACCTGATGATCAAGTACTGGCAGTACGACCAGCTGTCGACCCTGCTGGCGCCCTACAAGGGCAAGCCCGTGATCGCCATGGACCAGCGCGGGCCGCTGCAGCAGGCAGTGGACGCCGCGCGCACGCACGCGCCAGGCAACAAACTGTCGTTCATCGCCTTCCCCGGAACCTCGTTCTCAAGCCCGCACCACAACACCGTGTTCCTGCGCGGCGCCGAGCCCCTGACCTCGCGCCTGCTGCAACCGGTGCTGGTCGACGCGCACAGCGGCCAGGTCACCGCCGCGCCGCAGTTGCCGTGGTACCTCACGGCGCTGCTGGTCTCGCAGCCGCTGCACTTCGGCGACTACGGCGGCATGCCCATGAAGATTCTCTGGGCGCTGCTCGACATTGCCACCATCGTCGTGCTGGGCAGCGGCCTGTACCTGTGGCTGCGCCGCAGGGCGCCTGCTTCGGCTGCCGCGCCTGCAACCGCCACGGCCACCGGCCTGCCCGCCGGCGCCACGGCCACCATGGCCCGCCCGGAGCAGTCCGCATGAAAAACGCACCCACGCCGTTTCGCACCCTGTGGGGCTGGCCCATCGTGCTGGGGCTGCTCACCGCAAGCGGCCTGGCCACTGCGCTCATCTCGGATACCTGGGGCGACTGGTGGTCCTGGGTCGGGCTGGGCGTGCCCGTTGCCGTGATGGGCTGGTTCACCTGGCGGCCAACGCCGGCCGCAGACCCTGCGGATCCTGACCCCGGCAATGACTCTGCCACCCCTTTCTGACCCTTCTTTCCTCTTACCGCCGACCACCATGCACCACAACGCCATCACGCCCCGGGGCCCGTCCCGTACCCAGTTCCCGCACACACCGGCGGCCCTTGCTGCCGCTCTGCTGTGCATGCTGACCCTGCCCGCCGTGCACGCCCAGACCAGCGCCGGCAGCGACAAGGCGCTCTCCACCGTCACCGTGAACGCCAGTGCCGACGCATCGGCGCAAGGCCTGTCGCCCGCCTATGCCGGCGGCCAGGTGGCACGCGGCGGCCGCGTCGGCATCCTGGGCACGCGCGATGCCATGGAGACGCCGTTCTCCGCCATCAGCTATACCAATGAACTGATTCAGGATCGCCACGCCCGCAGCGTGGGCGACGTGCTGCAGAACGACCCCACGGTGCGCGTGGCCCGGGGCTTCGGCAACTTCCAGGAGTCGTACTTCATCCGCGGCTTCATCCTGGGCTCGGACGACACGGCCTACAACGGCCTCTACGGCCTGCTGCCGCGCCAGTACATTGCCACCGAGCTGTTCGAGCGCGTGGAAGTGCTGCGCGGCGCATCGTCCTTCCTCAACGGCGCCAACCCCGGCGGTGGCGGCCTGGGCGGCGCCATCAACCTGCTGCCCAAGCGCGCGCCCAACGAGCCCCTGAGCCGGGTGAGCGTGGGCGTCGGCAGCGGCGGCCACAGTGACGTGGCAGCCGACATCGCCCGCCGCTTCGGCCCCGATGGCAGTGCCGGCATCCGCGTCAACGTGGCCTCGCACAATGGCGGCACCGCCGTCGACGACGAGAAGGCCAAGCTCGGCTTGGCCGCCGTGGGCCTGGACTGGCGCAGCCGCGACGTGCGCCTGTCGGGCGACATCGGCTGGCAGGACCACAAGCTCAACCGCACCCGCACCAACGTCACGCTGGGCGCAGTGACCGCTGTGCCGACCGCACCCGACGGCAACACCAACTTCGCCCAGCCCTGGGCCTTCTCCAACGAGCGCGACACCTTCGGCACGCTGCGCGGCGAATGGGACATCAACCCGAACGTCACGGCCTGGGCCGCTGCCGGCGCGCGCAGCGGCACCGAATCGAACTCGCTGGCCAACCTCTCGGTGGCCAATGCGGCCACCGGCGCCGGCACCACCTACCGCTTCGACAACAACCGCAAGGACAACGTGAACACCGGCGAGCTGGGCCTGCGCGGCAAGCTGCAGACCGGCAGCATCGGACACGAGTGGGTGCTGGCAGCCTCCTCGTTCAGCCTGGACAAGAAGAACGCCTATGTCATGGACTTCGGCAATACCCAGGCCACCAACCTCTACAACCCGTTGTACACCGCCACGCCGGCCTACAGCGGCAGCGCGCTGCGCGGCGGGGTGATGAACAACCCGCTGACCACAGGCCGCATCAAACTGAGCAGCGTGGCGCTGGGTGACACGCTGTCGATGCTGGACAAGCGCCTGCTCGTGACGCTGGGCCTGCGCCACCAGAAGTTCGACATCGCCAATTTCGCCTACGCCACCGGCGCCCAGAGCGACCGCTATGACCAAAGCCGCACCAGCCCCCTGCTGGCTGCGTTGTACAAGCTGGACAAGAGCCTGTCGGTGTACGCCAACTACGCCGAGGGTCTGAGCCAGGGCGATACCGCCCCGTCGACCGCATCCAACCGGGGTGTGATGCTGGCACCCTACGTGTCCAAGCAAAAGGAAATCGGCGTGAAGTACGACGCCGGCCGCGTGGGCGGCAGCCTGGCGCTGTTCTCCACCGACAAGCCACGCTCCGTGGTTGATGCAGCGGGCATCTTCAGCGCGAGCGGCAAGGACCGCCACCAAGGTGTGGAACTGGCCATGCAGGGCGAGGCCGTGAGCGGCCTGCGCGTGCTCGGCGGTGCCACCTGGCTCGATGCCAAGCAACAGCGCACCGGCTCGGCCCTCACCGAAGGCCAGCGCGTGATCGGCGTGCCCAAGCTGCAGGCCAACCTGGGGCTGGAGTGGGACGTGCCCGGCGTGCGCGGGCTGGCCCTGGATGGCCGCCTGGTGCATACCGGATCGAGCTATGCCAACGGCACCAACACCTTGCGCGTGGCCGGCTGGAACCGCCTGGACCTGGGTGCCCGCTACCTGACCGAGATGGGCGGCAAGCTGGTCACTCTGCGCGCACGCATCGACAACGCGACCAACAAGAACTACTGGGCCTCGGTGGGCGGCTACCCAGGCTCGGGCTACCTGGTGGTGGGTGCTCCCCGCGCCTTCAGCCTGAGCGCCAGCGTCGATTTCTGATTTTCCGGTTCCCCGCCTGCAGGGGGTCGGTCAGCCACTGCCACCGGCTGCGCCCGGCGCAGCGAGCCACATACCCCGTCCCCGCTTCGGCAGGGGTGGAGCGATTGTTCGAGTCCGTTTTTTTCTGCATCCAACTCTTGAAAGGAAGACTTCCATGACATCCTCCCTGAAACCCCTGCTGGCCGCCGCCCTGCTGATCGCCGGCGCCACCACGGCCCAGGCCCACCAAGTGTGGCTCGAAAACGCCGGCGGCCAAGCCCGCCTGCACTTCGGCGAGTTCAATGACAACCTGCGCGAAACATCCCCCGGCTCGCTGGACAAGTTCAAGGGTGTGCCCGTGCTAGAGCAGCGCGCCGGCACCGCCAGCCAGAAGGTCGAGGGCAAGCTCACCAAGGACGCCTTCGCCTACACCGTGACCGGCAATGCCGACACGCTGTTCGCCGCCGCCACGTACCCGCTGATCGACCGCAGCAAGCGCAACCTGCCCGCCATGTACTGGCAGCCCTCGGCCCGCTGGGTCGCCAGCCTGGCACAACCGGTAACCCCCGGCCAGACGCTGGACCTGGTGCCCACCGGCAAGCCCGGTCAGCTCAAGGTCGTGTTCAACGGCAACCCCCTGCCCAAGGCCAAGGTACAGCTGGTCTCGCCCGCCGGCTGGAGCCGCGAAGCCGAGTCCGCCGCCGACGGCACCGTGGAGTTCCTGACCCCCTGGAAGGGCCAGTACGTGGCCGAAGTGCATCACACCGACAAGACCCCGGGCGAAGCGCAGGGCGAAAAGTACGGTGAAGCCAGCTACGTCACCACGCTGAGCTTCGTGCAGGCCGAGGGCGCCGTATCGCCACCGCTGCCACCCGCACCCGAGAAGCACTGACAACCCGCGCCCGCAAGGGCGCCAACCCCCGACACAGGTGGCTGCAGGGCCATCGAGCCTGGTAGGGGGATTTCCAGGGCATCCGGACCTGCACCCGGCCCTTTTCCTTTCGCCAGCCACTGCCACCGGCAGCCTTCACGGCGCCGGTCGTGCACCGCCATCCCCCAGCCAACCCGCCTTCGCTGCCGCATGGCCGCAGGCTTTACCACTGCATCGACGACCATGCCATCCCATTGCCTCGCGCGGCTTCCGCGCACTGCCATTGCACACGCCGCGTTCCTGATGGTCTGCAGCACCTGTGCACAGGCCCAGACCGCCACGCCCCCCGCCGCTGAAGCCACCCTCGCCCCCGTGACCGTGCAATCCGGCGCAGAGCGGGAGAACCCCACGGCGCCGGTCTCCGGCTTCGTGGCCAAACGCGCCCTGAGCGCCACCAAGACCGACACGCCGCTGCTCGAAACACCGCAGGCCATCAGCGTGGTGACGCGCGACCAGATGGAGGCCCAGGGCGTGCAGACGCTGCGCCAGGTCACGGCCTACACCGCAGGCGCGGTCTCCAACTACTTCGACAGCCGCGTGGACAGCTTCAGCGCGCGCGGCGCCAATGTGTCCCAGTACCAGGACGGCCTGCTGCGCACCTACGGCACCTACAACAGCAGCCGGCCCGACCCGTACACGCTGGAGCGCGTGGAATTTTTGCGCGGCCCGACCTCGGTGCTCTATGGCCAGGGCAGCGTGGGCGGCGTGCTGAATCCTAGAACGTGACTACGATCTATCCGGGGTCGCGTTGGGGCGCAATCGGGATGAGTGGATGCTTCGGATGCGCCGCATGGGCTCGTGCCCATGCAAGCAGCCGGGGCGTCCAATCGCCCGATTTCGCCCCAACCCTTCGGGCAAGTGCCTTGCCGGGCGGTCTGCGGCGTTGCGGCGCTTGTTGATAGCTGGGCTATCAACTGCGCACCGCGCCTTGCATCCCATCCCGACAAGGGACTTGCGCGACCCCGGATAGATCGTAGCCACGTTCTTAGCAAGCGCCCCCAGGCCGAAACTGCGCGCGAAGTGCAGGTGCAGGTGGGCAGCCATGCACGCAAGCAGATCGCCGCCGACCTGACCGGCGCGCTCGATGCCAATGGCCAGTGGCTGTACCGCTTGGTGGCCGTGGGCCGCGACAGCGATACCCAGGTCAACCACGTGGCCGATGACCGCACTGTGCTGGCGCCCTCGCTGACCTGGCGCCCCAGTGCGGACACCTCGCTCACGCTGCAGGGCCTGTACCAGAAGGACAAGAGCGGATCGCTGATCGGCTTCTTCCCCTGGCAGGGCACGCAACTACCGAGCCCCTACGGCCAGATCCCGCGCTCGGCCTTCATCAGCGAGCCGGGCTGGGATGCCTTCAACACCGAGAACAGCTCCTGGGGCTACCTGTTCAGCCACCGCCTGAACGATGCCTGGACCGTGCGCCAGAACCTGCGCCGCACCGTGACCGAGGTGGACTACCGCACCATCTACACCAGCTTCGCCGCCAATGCCGCCACGGGCCGCCCAGCGCGCCCGGTGTTCAACAGCGACAACCGCAGCGTGGTGCGCGATGCCTCCTGGAACCTCAACACCGGCCGCATGCTGCTCATCGACACCCAGCTCGAGGGCAAGCTCAATGCGGGCGCCACGCAACACACGCTGCTGGCAGGCCTGGACATGCAGCGCAACCACTCGGGCCAGTCGGCCTGGCGTGCGCTGGCCCCGTCCATCGACGTGTACAACCCCGTCTACGGCAATTTCACAGCCCCCAATGCATCGGCCCTGGTGCGCCAGCCCGGCGTGGCGCAGCGCCAGCTCGGCTTCTATGCCCAGGACCAGATCACCTGGGGTCGATGGACGGCCACGCTGGGCCTGCGCCACGACAGCGCCAAGACCGACACCGAAGGCCGCCCCGTGGCCGCCGTGGACGACAAGGCCTGGACCAAGCGCGCCGGCGCCACCTACCAGATGGATGGTGGCTGGGCCCCGTACGTGGGTTACTCCGAGTCCTTCCAGCCGCTGGGCGGCGTGGACGTGTACGGCACACCCTACAAGCCCACGCGCGGCAAGCAGTGGGAGGCCGGCGTGAAGTGGCAGCCACCAGGCCAGGGCATCTCGGCCTTTGTCGCTGCCTACCAGCTGCGCGAGACCAACCGCAAGACCAATGACCCGGCAGACCCGCTCAACAGCCTGCAGATCGGCGAGGTCAAGGTCACCGGGCTGGAGGCCGAGATCACCGCCAGCCTGGCCAGCCACTGGGACGCCACCCTGGCCTACGGCTACACCGATGCCAAGATTTCTCGCAGCAACGCTGGCGACCAGGGCCTGCCCGTGGCCAGCGTGCCCAAGCACACGGCATCGGCCTGGCTGTCGCACCGCTTTGCCTCCGAAGGGCGCGGCGGCTGGACCGTCGGCGCCGGCGTGCGCTACACCGGCTCGCAGTGGAGCGGCACGTCTGCCATCACCACCCCTTCGGCCACGCTGGCAGATGCCCTGCTGGCCTACGACGCGGGCGACTGGCGCCTGGCCTTCAACGTGACCAACCTGGCCGACAAGGTGCACATCACTCAGTGCCTGGCGCGGGGCGACTGCTTCTATGGGCAGGGGCGCACCTACGCACTGACCTCGACCTACCGGTTCTGAGAGACTGAGAATCTTTCGTCCACGCCCGCCTTGCACGCCAAAACACCCCGGATCGTCGTTGCAAATGCTCGCCATAGCCCGAGCTATGGCTGTGCTTTACGCCTAGATCCGAGGCGTTGTGGCGCGCACTTCGGACACGGCCAAAAAATTCCCAGCCTCTGAGGCACCGGTCCAGCCGCTGCTGCTGCGGCGGCGGCGTGCAAAGCAAAGCTTTCAGCCGCCGCAGGGAACCGCTAGCATGGTTGTCCGAGGAGGATGTCCACGCGTTTCCCAGGGGAGGTGTCGATGAGTCTGCGCATGCCAGCCGCCCCGCACAGGGGCCGGATCCCGGGCGCCCATGCAGGGTAGCTACGACCTGGTGCTGGTGCTGCTGTCGGTCGCGACGGCGGTGGTGGCATCGTTCGTGGCGCTGGACATGGCCTCGCGGGTGGCAGCAGCCATCGGCAATGCGCGCCGCGCACTGCTGTGGCTCGGGTGCGGCGCCCTGGCCATGGGGACCGGCATCTGGTCCATGCATTTCGTGGGCATGCTGGCCTTTTCGCTGCCGGTGCCACTGGCCTACGACGCCGGCACCACGCTGGCATCCTGGCTGGTCGCCGTGCTGTCCTCGGCATTGGCCCTGCACACGGTCAGTCGGCGGCACCTGGGCTGGCAACGCTTGCTGGTTGCGGGCACGCTCATGGGCCTGGGTATCGCCGCCATGCACTACCTGGGCATGGAAGCGATGCAGATGCGCCCGCGCATCGCCTACGATCCCTGGCTGTTTGGCCTCTCGGTGCTCGTCGCCATCGCTGCCTCGAGCGCTGCGCTGCTGATCTGCTTTCGCCTGCGCCACGAAACCGTGCTGACGGGCTTTCGCAAGAAAACTGCCAGCGCACTGGTCATGGGGGCGGCCATCGCCGGCATGCACTACACGGGCATGGCGGCCGCCAACTTCGCCCCCGGCAGCGTCTGCGGCGCAGGGCCGGCCGGCATCGGTGGCAGCTGGCTGGGCTTCATCATCAGCGGGCTGGTGGCGCTGTTCCTGGTCACCACGCTGCTGATTTCTGTCTATGGCGCCATGCCACCGACCATCCGCTCGCGCCTGGTGTTCCTGGTGGTGGCGGCCAGCCTGCCCGTGTCCCTGATGGCCGTGGTGGTCATGGTCTACGACTACCAGCGCCTGCGCGAGCAACAAGCCAGGGCGCTGGTGGTCACGGCCCGCGCCATCATTGCCACCGTGGACAAGGACCTCGCCGGTGTCGAGTCGGGGCTCAGGGTGCTGTCCACGTCCCGGTCGCTGCTGGACGGCAACCTGCCCGCCTTCCAGTTGCAGGCCGAAGATGCGCTCGGCCACCTGCATGTGGCGGCCCTCGTTCTGGAGGACGGCCATGGCAGCGTGCTGATGGACACCCGTCTGCCGCTAGGCATCCCCTCCCCCAACCCCCGCCCCACCCCCTCCTTCTCGAAAGCGGCCTTTCTGCAGACCCGCTTCGAGAATGAGACCACCGTCACCATCGCGGTGCCCGTAACGCCAGGAAACGCCGGCAAGGTCCCTGCTGCAGACCAGGTGCTGAGGGCCAGCCTGTGGCCCGAACGGCTGACCCAGTTGCTGAACAACCAGCATCTGGCCAGGGACTGGATCGTCTCCATCTACGACGCCGAGGGGAGCATCGTCGCGCGCAGCCACGAGATGCGGCGGTTTGTCGGGGCCAAGGGAGCACCTCTGATACTGGAGCGGCTGACCCAGGTGGATGAAGACTCGGTGGATGCCGTGACCCTGGAAGGCATTCCCGTGCTCTCGGCCTTCAGCCGCTCACCCGCCACGGGCTGGGCGGTTTCCATCGGCATTCCAAGCAGCAGCCTCAGCACCCCGCTGCTGAGCACGGTTGCGTGGCTGATGGCAGGCCTGGTGCTGATGCTGACCGCCAGCCTGCTCCTGGCCTGGCGCATCGGCGGCTCCATCGCCAACGCCGTGCAGGCCTTGACCGGGCCGGCGTTGGCCCTGGGTTCGGGCGCCCCCATCGTGGTGCCGCCCCTGGGCCTGACGGAGGCCGACAAGGTTGGCCACGCACTGCGCCAAGCCGCTCACCTGCTGGACACGGCGAAACACGAGGCCCACCATGACATGCTGACCGGCCTGGCCAACCGGTCGCTGTTCCGGCAGATCGTGCAGCAGCAACTGGCGCAGGCCCACCGCAACGGCGGCAACGTCTCCATCCTGTTCGTCGATCTCGATGGCTTCAAGGCCATCAACGACGCCCACGGCCACGCGGTCGGCGACGCCCTGTTGCAGCAGGCCGCCCAATGCCTGTTGCTGGAGGTGCGGGGCGGTGACCTGGTTGCACGGCTGGGGGGCGACGAATTCGCCGTGGCACTGGTGCAGCCGGGCTTGCGGGGCACGGCCAAGGTGGCTGGCAAACTGGTGGAAAGCCTGGCATCCCCGTTCCTGATCGAGGGCCTGGTGCTGCAGATTTCCGCCAGCATCGGCGGTGCCAGCTACGGCCCGCATGCCACCACCGGCCTGGCCAGTTGCGAGGCCCTGCTGCAGCAGGCCGACAACGCCATGTACCGGGCCAAGGAGGCTGGGAAACGGCGCTTCGTCATGGCCGAGCCCCTGCATTCCAGGTGAGGCCGGCGTGGCCCGGGCAAGCGTTTGCAGGCAACCTCGCCCGGGACTACCGCGCCAGCACGGCCACCTGCACCTCCGTGCGGGTCTGGAAACCCAGGCTTTCATAGAGCGCGATGGCCGCGTGGTTGGTGGTCCAGGCATGCAGGAACGCCTGGTCGCCACGCTGCTGGATGGCATGCGCCACCACCGACGACAGCCGGCGCGCCAGGCCGCGCCCCCGGAAGTCGGGATGCGTGCAGACCCCGCTGACCTCCGTGGCGCCCGTGAAATGCATGCGCTCGCCAGCCATGGCGGCCAGGCGCCCCTGTATACGCACACCGAAGAAGCGGCCCATCGTGTGCGTGCGCGCCAGGAAAGGGCCGGGCTCGGTCAGTTGCGCCAGAGCCAGCATCTCGGGCGCATCCTCATCGGTAAGCGCCAGAACGCTCTCTTCACCATCCAGGGGAGCCACGGGCCGCATGGCGAGCATCTGCACGCCCTGGGCACGGCGCACGGCCTGCAGACCCGCAGGCACCTCGATGGGCGGGACCTGCAGCACGAAGATGGACTCGCCGCCCTCCACGAGGCCGGCCAGCGCTGCCAGGCTCGCGCCATCGTCGTCCCGCGCGGACGCGAACAGGTGCACATCGCGGCGGTAGCGTCTGGCGAGGTCCCCGCCTTCGGCGAGCTGCGGCGCATGCAGCAGAGAGGCCCACACAGGGCGGTCGAGGTGGCTGTTCATCGGGGTGTCTTTCCTTGGGATTGCTCGGGCTGTGCCGCGATGGACACTGCGGCACGCTGCAGCAGCGAGGTGTGTTCCAGGCCCGCCTCCAGCGCGGCCAGTTGTTCCAGCAGCGGGCCTTCGAGCGGCGCGCAGATCTGGGCCACAGAGGCCTCGATCACCGGCCAGACCTCGCGCCGGGCACGCTCGACCAACACCTGCCCGGCCTCGCTGAGTTGCACCTTGCGGATGCGCCGGTCGTCCTTCAGGGAGCGGGATTCCACCAGCCCGCTGGCCTCGAGCCCCCGCAGTGAGCGCGTGACCACCGGCTGGCTGACACCGACCGCTGTGCTCAGTTCCCCCACGCCCAGCGGGCCATGCCGGTCCAGCGCCGCAAGCAACGGGAAATGGGCCGCAGGCATGTCGATGCCATGCCGGGCCATGAGCGCCTGGGTCTGCGCCTGCAGGGATTCGCCGATCCGGCGAAAGCGGGTGCCGAGCGTGAGGAACCCCAACTCTCTGACGATGTCGTGGACCATGATATTAATCCTTAGGTATATATCATGATATATATTTGACCGACCAAGGTCAAATGGTTTGTGGGACGCAGGTCAGATGGGCAGACCAGACACCCGTCCGATCTGCCACTGAATGGCCGCCCATCCACCCGGCCTGCACTGCGGTGCCAGCCGGGGGACAAGGCGCAGGCCTCAAACGTTCATGATCGAGACCAGGCGCGTGTTCAGGTGCGCCTCGACGGCTTCGGAGCCGCCTTCGGAGCCATAGCCCGAGTCCTTCAAGCCGCCGAAGGGCAGCTCGGCCGCTGGCGCCGCGGCCTGGTTGATCCACAGCATGCCCACTTCCAGGCGCTGGGACAGCAGGTGGGCGTTCTTGAGCGAGCGCGTGAAGGCATAGCCGGCCAGGCCGAAGGGCAGGCGGTTGGCTTCGGCAATGGCGTCCTCGATCTTCTCGAAACCGCGCACGGCAGCCACGGGGCCGAAGGGCTCTTCGTTGAAGATGCGGGCCGACAGCGGCACGTTGTCGAGCACGGTGGGCTGGAAGAAATTGCCTTCGCTGCCGATGCGCTCGCCGCCGGCGGACAGTTGGGCGCCCTGCTGCACGGCGTCGGCCAGCAGGTCGGCCATGGCGGTGATGCGGCGCGGGTTGGCCAGCGGGCCCATCTGCGTGCCCTGGACCATGCCGTCGCCGACCTTCAGGCCCTGGGCGTGGCTGGTGAGCGCGGCCACGAACTCGGCGCGGATGCTTTCATGCACCAGAAAGCGCGTGGGCGAGATGCAGACCTGGCCCGCATTGCGGAACTTGGCGCCACCGGCGGCCTTGATGGCCAGGGCGACATCGGCGTCCTCGGCCACGATCACGGGGGCGTGGCCGCCGAGCTCCATGGTCACGCGCTTCATGTGCTTGCCGGCCAGGGCCGCGAGCTGCTTGCCCACCGGCGTGGAGCCGGTGAACGTGACCTTGCGGATGATGGGGTGCGGGATCAGGTAGTTGGAGATCTCGGCCGGGTCGCCATAGACCAGGCCCACGGTGCCGGCGGGCACGCCGGCATCGGCGAAGGCACGGATCAGCTCGGCCGGGCTGGCCGGGGTTTCCTCAGGCGCCTTGACGAGGATGGAGCAACCGGCCGACAGCGCGGCTGCGAGCTTGCGCACCACCTGGTTGATCGGGAAGTTCCAGGGCGTGAACGCCGCCACGGGGCCCACGGGGTCCTTGATGACCAGTTGCTGGGCCTTGAGGTTGCGCGAAGGCACGATGCGGCCGTAGACGCGCATGGATTCGTCGGCGAACCATTCGATGATGTCGGCCGAGGCCATGGTCTCGACCTTGGCTTCGGCCAGGGGCTTGCCCTGCTCCTGCACCATGATGGCGGCGATCGCGTCCACACGCTCGCGCATCAGCACGGCAGCGCGGCGCATGGTCTTGGCGCGGTCTGCCGCGGGGATGTCGCGCCAGGCCTCGAAGCCCTTCTGGGCGGCTTCGAGCGCACGGTCCAGGTCGGCCTTGCCGGCATGGGCCACACGGCCGATTTCCTTGCCGGTGGCGGGGTTGTGCACGGCGATGGTCTTGCCATCGGCGGCGTCCTGCCACTGGCCGGCGATGAAGAGGCGGGTATCGGGATAACTCATGCGGATGCTCCTGCGTGCAAGGGAAGTGAGGGGGATGGCCGCAAAACCAACCCATCGGTCGAGCGGCGGCACCCGGCACTATAGGCCCCTTGCAGCAGGCCGGGGCGGGCACCCCGGAAAGCCCCTGTCAAGCCCGCCCGCGACAACGACCGCTCAACGGGCGGGTGCCTGCGCCAGGGCTGCGCCCTTGCCATCGCCCCAGCCACCGCCCAGCGCGCGGATCAGGCCCACGGTGGCCGTGTACTGCGCGGTGCGCACCTGCAGGGCCTGGCGGCGGTTGCGCAGCTCGCTGCGGCGCGCGTCCAGCAGTTCGAGCTGGCTCACCAGGCCGTTGCGGTAGCGCGAGTCCGACAGCTGCGTGGCGCGCACGGCCGATTGCACGGCACGGCTTTGCGCCTCGGACTGGCCGGCCAGCAGGCGCAGTGCGCTCAGTTGGTCCTCCACCTCGCGAAAGGCCACCAGCACCTGGCCACGGTGGGCGGCCATGGCCGCCTCCAGCCGGGCGCGGGCGCCCTCTTCCTGCGCCTTGCGCTGGCCACCGTCGAAGATCGGCAGCGACAGCAGCGCACCGATGCCCCAGGAGCGGGCCGACCACTTGAACAGGTCACCGAGCTCGGGCGAGGCCTGGCCGGCATTGCCGGTGAGCGTGATGGCCGGGAACCAGGCCGCCTCGGCCACGCCCACGCGCGCCTGCGCCGCCAGCACCGAGGCCTGGGCGGCCGACACGTCGGGCCGGCGCGCCAGCACCGTGCCGGGCACGCCGGCCGGGATCACGGGCAGGGCCGCATCGCTGGTGGCCGGTGCCACGGCAAAGCCGGTGGCCACGTCGCCCACCAGCACCGCCAGGGCGTTGGACAGCAGCGCCTGCTGGCGCTCCAGCGCCAGGGCCTCGGACTCGGTGGCCGCCACTTCGGTCTGCACGCGCGCCACGTCGAGCTCGGCCACGTCGCCGGCCTGAAAGCGCCGCTGCGTCAGGCGCAGCGTGTCGCGGTAGGCCGACAGGCTGCCCTGCAGCAGCAGTTGCTCGGCCTGCACCGAGCGCAGTTGCAGGTAGGTCTGCGCCACATCGGCCTGCACCATGAGGCGCGTGCTCTGCAGCAGCGCATCGCGGGCCTGGGCATCGAGGCGCGCGGCATCGCTGGCCTTGGACAGGCGCCCGAACAGGTCGAGCTCGTACGAGACGTTGAGGCCGGCCGTGGTCAGCGTGGACGCCTGCGTGCTGCCCGTGGTACCGGCACCGGCCTGGCGCGAAGCACCGGCCGAGGCACCCACCTGCGGGGCACGCGCGGCGTCGGCCGAGCGCAGCAGCGAGCGCGCCTCGGCCAGGCGGGCCGCCGCCTCCTGCACGCTGGTGTTGCCGCTGGCTGCGCGCTCGACCAGGCTGCTGAGCACCGGGTCCTGGAAGCCCAGCCACCATTCGCCGCGCGGCTGCGCCTCGGCAGGGGCGGCGGTGGTCCAGGCCGGTGCGCCATCGGCCACGCTGAAGCTGGCGGGCACGGCCACGCCGGCATGCTCGGGCTGCGGTGCGATGGGTGTGCCCATGCAGCCGGCGAGCACCAGGGCCGCGACCAGCGGCGCCAGGCGCGCCGCGCGCCGCACGGTCAGGGAAGGGTCGGAAAAAATCGTAGTGGCATTCATTGCAAAGGCTCCTTTGCGCTCATTCGTCATGGCCGCGCGGTGCAGCCAATATGGGGTGGGCCACGGCGCCAGGGCCGGAGGCATCCGTCAGCGGCGCGACATGGCTGCCGTGCTGCTGCAGGGGGCGGTTGCCCGCCAGGCGGCGCAGCACCACGTAGAACACGGGCGTGAGGAACAGGCCGAAGGCCGTCACCCCGATCATCCCGGCGAACACCGCCACGCCCATGGCGCTGCGCATCTCGGCGCCGGCACCGGTGGAGAGCACCAGGGGCAGCACGCCCATCACGAAGGCCAGCGAGGTCATCAGGATGGGGCGCAGCCGCAGGCGGCTGGCCTCGATGGCGGCCTGCACGGGTGTGCGCCCGGCAAACTCCAGCTCGCGGGCGAACTCCACGATCAGGATCGCGTTCTTCGCCGATAGCCCCACCAGCACTATGAGCCCGATCTGGGTGAACACGTTGTTGTCCCCCTTGCTGAGCCACACGCCGGTCATCGCGGCCAGCAGGCCCATGGGCACGATCAGGATGATGG
Source organism: Acidovorax sp. LjRoot118 (assembly GCF_964253575.1). Lineage (NCBI taxonomy): Bacteria > Pseudomonadati > Pseudomonadota > Betaproteobacteria > Burkholderiales > Comamonadaceae > Acidovorax > Acidovorax sp. LjRoot118. The sequence goes on along the minus strand of NZ_CAXURB020000001.1, from coordinate 967,030 downwards.
CGATCGGCAGGGTCAGGCTTTCGTACTGCGCTGCCAGCACCAGAAACACCAGCAGGATGGCGATGGGGAACACCAGCATGGCGGAATTGCCGGCCAGGATTTCCTGGTAGGTCAGCTCGGTCCACTCGAAGCCGATGCCCTTGGGCAGCGTTTCGGCGGCAATGCGCTCAATGGCGTCCTGGGCCTGGCCCGACGAGAAGCCGGGACCGGGCTGGCCGTTCACGTCGGCGGCCAGAAAGCCGTTGTAGCGCATGGCACGCTCGGGGCCGAAGCTCGGCTCAAGCTTCATCAGCGCCGACAGCGGAACCATCTCGCCGGTGGTGGAACGCACCTTGAGCAGGCCCACGTTGTCGCTGCGGGCACGGAAGGCCGCATCGGCCTGAACGCGCACGCTGTAGGTGCGGCCGAACTGGTTGAAGTCGTTGGCGTACAGGCTGCCCAGGTAGATCTGCAGCGTCTCGAAGATGTCCGTCACCGGCACGCCGAGCTGGCGCGCCTTGGTGCGGTCGATGTTCGCGTACAGCTGCGGCACGTTGACCTGCCAGCTCGTGAACAGGCCGGCCAGCTCGGGCGTCTGGTAGGCCTTGGCCATGAAGGCCTTCACGGCGCCGTCCATGGCTTCGTAGCCCAGCGATGCGCGGTCTTCGATCTGCAGCTTGAAGCCGCCCGTGGTACCCAGGCCCGCCACCGGTGGCGGCGGAAACATGGCGATGAAGGCCTCCTGGATGGCACCGAACGACTGGTTCAGCTGGCCGGCCACGGCGCCGCCGCTCTGGTCGGCGCGCTTGCGCTCGGCAAAGGGCTTGAGCGTGGCGAAGACGATGCCGGAGTTGGAGCTGTTGGTGAAGCCGTTGATCGACAGACCAGGGAAGGCGATGGCGTCTTCCACATTGGGGTTCTTCTTCATGATGTCGCCCATGCGGCGGATCACGTCCTCGGTGCGGTCCAGCGTGGCACCGTCGGGCAACTGGGCAAAGCCGATCAGGTACTGCTTGTCCTGGCCGGGCACGAAGCCACTCGGGACCAGCTTGAACAGGCCGAAGGTCGCACCCACCAGCACCAGGTAGATCACCAGCATCAGTGCCTTGCGGCCGATGACGCGCTTGACGCCGCCGCTGTATGCTTCGGAGCCGCGGTGGAACACGCGGTTGAACCCGCGGAACACGCCGCCCAGCACCTTGTCCATGCCGCGCGTGAGTGCGTCCTTGGGCTCGTTGTGGCCCTTGAGCAGCAGCGCGCTGAGCGCAGGCGACAGGGTCAGCGAGTTGATGGCCGAGATCACCGTCGAGATGGCGATGGTGACCGCAAACTGGCGGTAGAACTGGCCCGTGAGCCCGCTGATGAAGGCCAGCGGCACGAACACCGCCACCAGCACCAGCGCAATGGCGATGATGGGGCCGGAGACTTCGCGCATGGCGCGGTAGGTGGCCTCGCGCGGGGTCAGGCCGGCCTCGATGTTGCGCTCCACGTTCTCTACCACCACGATGGCGTCGTCCACCACGATGCCGATGGCCAGCACCAGGCCGAACAGGCTCAGCGCATTGATCGAAAAGCCCAGCAGGTGCAGCACGGCAAAGGTGCCCACCACCGACACCGGCACGGCCAGCAGCGGGATGATGGAGGCGCGCCAGGTCTGCAGGAACAGAATCACCACCACCACCACCAGCGCAATGGCCTCGAGCAGGGTCTGGATCACGGACTTGATCGATGCGCGCACGAACTGCGTCGGGTCGTAGGCGATGCGGAACTCCACGCCTTCAGGCATGTTCTTCTGCAGCTCGTCCATGGTCTTGCGCACGTTGGCCGAGATGTCCAGGGCATTGGAGCCCGGGGCCTGGAACACGCCCATGCCGACGGCAGGGTCGTTGTTGAGCAGCGAGCGCAGCGAATAGTCGGCCGCGCCCAGCTCCAGGCGGGCGATGTCACGCAGGCGCGTCACCGCGCCGTCGGCGCCGGTCTTGACGATGATGTCGCCGAAGTCGTCTTCGGTCTGCAGGCGGCCCTGGGCGTTGATGGACAGTTGCAGGTCCACGCCGGGCAGACCGGGCGATGCGCCGACCACGCCGGCAGCGGCCTGCACGTTCTGGCCACGGATGGAAGCCACCACGTCGCTGGCCGAGAGGCCGCGCTGCGCGACCTTCTGCGGGTCGAGCCAGACGCGCATGGAGTAGTCGCCACCGCCGAAGATCTGCACCTGGCCCACGCCCTGGATGCGCGCGAGGCGGTCCTTGACGTTGAGCACGGCATAGTTGCGCAGGTAGTCGATGTCATAGCGGCCGTTGGGCGAGACCATGTGCACGACCATGGTCAGGTCGGGCGCGCTCTTGACCGTGGTGACGCCCAGGCGGCGCACTTCCTCGGGCAGGCGCGGCTCGGCCTGCGAGACGCGGTTCTGCACCAGTTGCTGGGCCTTGTCGGGGTCGGTGCCCAGGGCGAAGGTCACGGTCAGCGTCATCACGCCGTCGGTCGTGGCCTGGCTGCCCATGTAGAGCATGCCTTCCACGCCGTTGATGGATTCCTCCAGCGGCGTGGCCACGGTTTCGGCGATGACCTTGGGGTTGGCGCCCGGGTACTGGGCGCGCACCACCACGGAGGGCGGGGCCACTTCGGGGTATTCAGAGATCGGCAGGCTGCGCAGCGCGATCAGCCCCCCGAGGAAGATGAGCACCGACAGCACCCCGGCGAAGATGGGGCGGTCGATGAAGAAGCGGGACAGATTCATGGCAGGTCTTTCAGCATGGCGTGGTGTTCACGTGTGCGCTGGTGTGTCTTCTTCATGCGGCGGGCGACTTGGCGGCACGGGCTTCCTTGCGGTCTGCAGGGATCTCGGCCTTGGCGGTCATGGGGACGGATTGCGGGGCGACGACAGCGCCGGGGCGCACGCGCTGCAGGCCGTTGACGATGATGGTCTCGCCGGCCTTCAGGCCCGAGGTGACCACGCGCAGACCTTCGACGGGCGCGCCCAGCGTGATTTCGCGGTACTCGGCCTTGTTGCCCTCGCCCACCACCAGCACGAACTTCTTGCTCTGGTCGGTGCCCACGGCGCGCTCGTTGATCAGGATGGCCTGCGAGCTGCGCGACTGGCCCATGCGGATGCGCGCGAACTGGCCGGGGATGAGTTCACCGTCGGCGTTGTCGAACACGGCGCGCACGCGCACCGTGCCGCTCTTGGCATCGACCTGGTTGTCGATGAGCTGCAGCTTGCCCACGTGCGGCGTGCCGCCCGAGGTGCCGGTGCCCATCTGCACGGGGATGCGTTCGATCAGGGTGCGCGCGCTGCTGCCGGACTTGAGGTCCTGCAGCGCCTTCACCACGATCTGCTCGTCGGAGTCGAAGCTCGCGTAGATCGGGCTCACCGAGACCAGCGTGGTCAGCACCGGCGCGCCAGCGCCCGAGGCCACCAGGTTGCCCACGGTGACTTCGATGCGGCCCACCCGGCCCGCTACGGGGGCCCGCACCTGGGTGTAGCCGAGGTTCAGGCGCGCGGCCTGCAGAGCCGCCTGGGCGGCACGCAGGTTGGCATCGGCCTCGCGCTGGGCGTTCTGGCGTTCGTCGTGCTCGCGCTGGGCGATGGCGCTTTCCTGCAGCAGGCGCGTGGCGCGCTCCATTTCGCTGCGGGTGTAGGAGACGCGGGCCTGCGCTGCGGCGACCTGGGCGTCGGCACGGTCCACCTCGGCGGCGTAGGGGGCCGGGTCGACGGTGATCAGCAGGTCGCCCTGCTTGACCAGCGAGCCTTCACGGAAGTGCACGGCCTGCACGGCGCCCGAGACGCGCGGGCGGATGTCCACGCGCTGCACGGCTTCGAGCCGGCCCGAGAACTCGTCCCACAGGGCGATGTCCTGCTGCAGCACGGCGGCCACCGAGACGGGCACGGCCTGGGGCTGCGCTGCGCCGTCAGTCGCCTGGGCGGAAGGAGACTGGAACACCAGCACGGACGAAGCCACCACGGCGGTGACAGCGGTGGCCAGCGTGGCCAGGCCCAGGGGGCGCTTGGGGAAGGGAAGATGGAAGTTCATGGTGACTTTCAGTGGCGGGGCAGTTCTCGTGGAACACGCCCCGTTGCGGTTTTCAAGATCGGGTGGAATGGATGCGGAGGAAGTCTGGGCACTGACACCGTGGCAAGGTCAACACCGGCTACACAAGACGGCAACTGGCGTATCGGCAGTGGCAGTGCTCCCGGGTGCAGCCGCCTGCAGGTGGATAACGTTCATGGGTGATTCCTCCGTGTCGTTGATATGGGCAAAACAGATCGTCAAAAAGCGCGGGCAACAGCCGGCCCGTACCGCTCGCAGACGGCACTTGCACCAGCTCTTGGCCAGTCACAGGCAAAGCCTCTCCCCGCCGGCACCAATGGCCGGAAATTACGGGGTGAGCCTTGCTCGGTTGTTGTGGGTGGCGGGAGTACCGAACCTCAACTTAAGTTGAGGTCAACCACATCCTACAAACCCTGGGGTCTCAGGTGGGGGCCGGACATCGGGTGTCCTCGAAAAACTGCCGGATCTGCACCAGCGCGCCTTCGGCGCAGGGGCATTCGCGCAGCCCCGACTCCAGGGCTTCGGGCATCTCACCGGCTTTGGGAAACACATGGCGCCGCACCAGCAGGCCGGCGGACTCCAGGCGCGCGGCATAGGCCAGCGCCTCGTCGTGCATGGGGTCGGTGTCGCCCACCATCACCAGCGTGGACGGCAGGCCGGCCAGGCGGTGCGCGGTGGCAGGCACGGCATAGGGGTGCTCGGCATCGCGAGGACAGCGCAGGAAGTTGCGCCAGCCCTCGGTCCATTTGCAGCCGGTGGCATCGCCCGTGGCTTCGCGCACCGACGCGGTGCCGACACAGGGGTCGAGCATGGGCGACAGCAAAATCTGCCCGGCCAGCGGCGGGTGCGACTGGTCGCGCGCCATCACCGAGACGGCTGCGGCCAGGTTGCCACCGGCCTCTTCGCCGGCCAGGTAGATCTGCGCGCCCTGGCCGCCGAGCTTGACGCGGTTGCGAAACGCCCACTGCAGCACACCGTAGCCGGTGTTCACGGGCTGGGGGAAGGGTGTGAGCGGGTAGGCCACCGACACCACCACGGCGCCGGCGCGTTCGAGCAGGTCGGCCACGGTACATCCGGTATCCAGGTCACCCGTGGTGAACGCGCCGCCGTGGAAATGCACCACCAGCGGCGAAGGCTTGCCGGGCTGCTTGCGGCCGTAGACGCGCACCGCCACCTCTTCGCCCTTGGCCACCTCAATGGTGGCATCGCTGCGCTGGGGGGCGCCCACTGCGGCGCCAGGGGCCTTGGAGGAGGCTCCGGCACGGGTGGGCGACGATGTGGGGGACGGACGATCGGGCTGCATGACATGGACCCATTTGATTGACGATGGATGAAATGTAGTACCTTGCCGCTTTCGGATAAACAGGCCAAACACCACTGCACTGTTTCCAAAAGCTCAACAATCGAGCGCAGGCCGCGTGTGAGAATTGCCCTGCACCCACTGGTGGGTGCAAGTACAAAGTACAAGGAGAGCCCATGGACCAGATACAGGCCATGCGCATATTCGTGCGGGTGGTGGAGGCCGGCACGTTCACCAGGGCAGCGGATTCGCTTTCGCTGCCCAAGGCCACGGTCACCAAGCATGTGCAATCGCTGGAGGAGCGCCTGCGCGTGAAGCTGCTCAACCGCACCACGCGCCGCGTCACCGTGACCGCCGACGGCGCTGCCTACTACGAGCGCACCATTCGCCTGCTCACCGACCTCGATGACATCGAGGCGAGCATGACCAACGCCCGCTCCAACCCGCGCGGACGCCTGCGCGTAGACGTGGGCACCTCGATGGCACAACTGCTCATCCTGCCCAACCTGGCCGAGTTCCATGCGCGCTACCCCGACATCCAGGTGGACCTGGGCGTGAGCGACCGCATGGTGGACCTGATCAGCGACAACGTGGACTGCGTGATCCGCGGGGGCGAGCTGACCGACCAGTCGCTGGTGGCGCGGCGCATTGGCAACCTGGAATTCATCACCGTGGCCTCGCCCGAGTACCTGGAGCGCCACGGCACGCCCACGCACCCGCTGGAGATCGAGGAAAAACACTCCATCGTGGTCTATTTCTCGCCCCAGAGCGGGCGCCACTACCCGCTGGAGTTCCGCAAGGGCGAGGAGTCCGTGGACATCACCGGCCCCTACCAGGTCAGCGTGAACGAGACCAATGCCTATGTGACGGCGGTGGTGTCGGGCCTGGGCATCGGGCAGATCACCAGCTTCCAGGCCACGCGCCACTTCGAGAACGGCACGCTGGTGCGCCTGCTGCCCGAATGGACGCAGGCGCTCCTGCCGATCTACGTGGTCTACCCGCCCAACCGCCACCTGAGCGCCAAGGTGCGTGCCTTCGTGGACTGGACGGCCGAATTGGTCCAACGCAACTCGCACCTGCAGCGCACGACCTGACTCCCCGGAGCCGCTGCGCGCCATCCCCCAAGGTATGCTTGGGACATGAGCGACGCCCCCGACACCCCGACGCCCGAACCAGGGACCCCGCCAGAAGCCACGCCCGCCAAACCCGCCCAGCCGCGCAACCCGCTGCACGGCGTGACGCTGGAGGCCATGGTGACGGCCCTGGTCGAATACTTCGGCTGGGACGAACTGGGGCAGCGCATTCCCGTGCGCTGCTTCCAGAGCGACCCCAGCGTGGCCTCGAGCCTCAAGTTCCTGCGCAAGACGCCCTGGGCGCGCGAGAAGGTCGAAAGCCTGTACCTGTACATGCTGCGCGACTACCGGCGCAATACCAAGGAATAAGGTCAGGCCAGCTCTGCCACCGGCAGATAGCGTTCGATATGGCCCATGGCGCGGGCCACGTACTCTTCCTTCTCGCCCACCGGGGCGAAGTAATGCAGGGCGGCCGCCGCCTCTGCCACGCCCGCCAGGCGGGCGATCACCCAGCCGGCCAGGTACGACGATGCCAGGCAGCCCCCCGCCGTGGCGACGTTGCCATGGGCAAACAGCGGCTGGTCGAGTACCGTAACGCCCGCCGCCTGCACCCAGGGTTTGGTGGTCAGGTCGGTGCAGGCCGGCACGCCATCGAGCAGCCCGAGTTTTGCCAGCACCAGCGCACCCGAGCACTGCGCGCCCAGCAGTTGGCGACTGGGGTCGAACTGCAGCTCTCCCATCAGCGCCACGTCTTCCACCACCTCGCGGGTTTGGATGCCGCTGCCCACAAGCACCGCATCGGCGCCCTGGGCCCAGGCCAGCGAGGCATGGTGCGGCTCGACCACGATGCCGTTCATGGAGCGCACGCGGGCCTGGGGGCAGACCAGCGCCACCTCCCAGCCGGGGCGCTTGACCCGGTTGAGGATGCCCAGGGCAATCAGGGAGTCGAGTTCATTGAAGCCGTCGAAGGCGAGCAGGGCGATGCGCATGGGGGTTCCGTTGGAGGGGGATGGAGCCGCCATCGTAGGCAAAGCACTTAGTACAATCAAAGAATTGTCATAGATACATCGGGATGGCCATGGGTGTGGTTCGGTACAAGCAGGTGGTCGATGCGCTCGCAGCCGACATCCGCGCCGGCCGGCTGCGGCCTGCCACCCGGCTGCCCACGCACCGTGAACTGGCCACCAGGCACGGCTTGGCGTTGGGCACGGCCAGCCGGGTGTACGCGGAGCTGGAGGCCATCGGCCTGGTGGTGGGCGAAACCGGGCGCGGCACCTTCGTGCGCGACCCCTCGTACCCGCGGCCGGGGGCCGACCTCACCACGCCACAGGCCAGCACCATCGACCTGTCGTTCAACAACCCCAGCGTGCCCGGGCAGACCGAGCAGTTGCGCGAGGCGCTGCGCCAACTCGCGGCCTCGGGCGACCTGGAGTCGCTGCTGCACTACCAGCCCTATGGCGGGCGCCTGCACGAGCGCGCAACCGTGGCGCGGCACCTGGAGTCCAGGCTGCTCAAGGTCAGCGGCGAGCAGGTGCTCATCGTCAACGGCGCGCAGCACGGCATGGCCATTGCGGCGCTGGGCCTGCTCAACCCCGGCGACATCGTGGCCGTGGATGCACTCACCTACCCCGGCTTTCGCGTGCTGGCCGAGCGCCTGCGGCTGGACCTGGCCCCCGTGCCCATCGGCCCCGAAGGGACCGACCTCGACGCCCTGCAGCGCCTGTGCCATGCACGGCCCGTGCGCGCCATCTACACCATGCCCACCTTGCACAACCCGCTGGGCTGCGTGATGCCGGCGCGCGCACGCGGGCGGCTGGCGATGATTGCGCGCCAGCACGACCTGCTGGTGATCGAGGACGCGCCCTATGCCTACCTGGCAGGCGACGCGCTGGTGCCCATCGCCGCGCTCGCGCCGGAGCGCACGGTGTACGTGTCCAGCCTGTCCAAAAACGTGGCCACCGGCCTGCGCTTCGGCTTTGTCGCAGCAGCGCCCGCGCTGATCGCACCGCTGGAGCGCGCCATCCGCGCCACCTCGTGGAACACGGCCGGCGTGCTCACGGCGATTGCCTGCGCCTGGATCGAGGACGGCACCGTGGCCCGGCTGGAGGCCGAAAAGCGCGCCGACACTGCGCAGCGCCAGGCCCTGGTGACCAGCGCGCTGCGCGGCCTGCCGATGGTGCGCCACCCGCGCTCCTACTTCGTCTGGCTGCCGCTCGGCGATGACCAGCGTGCCGACCGCATCGCGGCCACGCTGCTGCAGCGCGGCGTGACCGTCTCCACTGCCGAAGGCTTTGCCACCACGACCCACGTGCCCCAGGCGCTGCGCGTGGCCTTGGGCTCGGTGGCGCTGGAGGACCTGCCCCACGCCCTGGCGCTGGTGCGGCAGGCCGTGGAGCAGGACTCCTCCTAGTCGGTAAAGGCCACCGTCTGGCGTGCGCGCCGGTCCACGTGCAGGCTGAAGATATCGGGCCGTGCGTAGTGGCCCACCACATCGAAGTCGTAGCGCGCCCGCACCAGTTCGGCCGTGTCGATCTGCGCGGTGAGCAAGCCCGTCTTGCCCTGCAGCGGGCCGGCCAGCACATCGCCCAGCGGCCCCACGATGACGCTGTTGCCGCGGATCAGCGGGCGGTCGGCGTCCCAGCCGGGGGCATCCACGCCCAGCTCGCGCGGCGAGGGCTGCACCTGGCAGGCGCTGATGACAAAGCAGCGCCCTTCGTGCGCGATGTGGCGCATGGAGCATTGCCAGATATCGCGCTCGTCCACCGTGGGCGCGCACCAGATCTGCACGCCCTGCGCATACATCGCAGTGCGCAGCAGGGGCATGTGGTTCTCCCAGCAGATCACGCCACCCACGCGGCCGGCGGCGGACTCGACCACCGGCAGGGTGGAGCCGTCGCCCTGGCCCCAAATCAGGCGCTCGGTGCCCGTAGGCATGAGTTTGCGGTGCTTGGCTACCAGGCCCTTTTCGGGGTCGAAGTACAGCGCCGTGCAGTACAGCGTGCTGCCTGCGCGCTCGATCACGCCGAGCACCAGGGTGGCCCCCGTGCGCTGCGCCAGGCCGGCCAGGGCTTCGGTCTCGGGCCCGGGCACGTCGATGGCACTGGAGTGGTAGCGTGCATAGGCCTCGCGCCCCTCGGGCAGGCGGTAGCCCAGGCGGGTGCCGAAGATCTCGCCCTTGGGGTAGCCGCCCAGCAGCGCCTCGGGCATGACGACGAGGCGGGCCCCCGCGGCCTTGATCTCGCCCTCGAAGGCGAGCACGTTGGCCAGGGTCTGGGCGGTGCCCTCGGGGGACGATCCTATTTGCAGGGCGGCGACGGTGGAAACAGCCATGGTGTGGGTCCGGTGGATGGAAGACAAGCGCAGTGTTGCCAAAGCCCTAAGATGAATCAATGCCTCTCCATTGCTGATTGATATGAACAAGATTGATATCGGGTTCGACCTGAACGTGCTGCGCGTGTTCGAGGCGCTGTACGAAGAGGGTGGCGCCACCCGCGCCGCACTGCGCCTGTCGCTCACGCAGTCCGCCGTGAGTGCGGCGCTGGGCCGGCTGCGCAAGGTCTACGGCGACCCGCTGTTCACGCGCACGGGGCGGGGCCTGGCGCCCACGCTGCGCGCGCAGGAGCTCAAGCCCGTGATCGGCGAGGCACTCAACAAATGCCGCGAGAGCCTGGCCCTGGGCACCTCGCCCGCAGCGCGCTACCAGGGCCGCTCGGTGGTGCTGGGCCTGTCGGACGATTTCGAGATCGCCATGGGTCCGTGGCTGGTGCAGCTGCTGGCGCAGCATGCGCCGGGCCTGCGCCTGGCCTTTCGCCAGACACACAGCCACATCGTGGCCGAGATGCTGATGGCGCGTGAAGTCGACCTGGCCATCACGGCGGGAGGTTTTGCCACGCGCTGGCTCAGCCACCAGTCGCTTGGAGAAGGCGGCTATGCCTGCGTGGTCGACGCACCCACCGGCCGGCGCAAGGCGCCGCTGCGCCTGACGGTAGAGGACTACGTGGCGCGCGACCACATCCTCATTTCATCGGGCGGCTTCATCGGCGTGGTGGACGAGGTGCTGGCCGCCCTGGGCCACAAGCGGCGTGTGGTGGCATCGACCACGCACTTCGCCGCCCTGCCCTACCTGCTCAAGGGCACCCAGGCCGTGGCCACGGTGCCCGTGCATGCAGCCCATGCGATGGCACGCCTTGCCGGCCTGACCGTACTGCCCTGCCCCGTGGCAATGCCGCGCTATGCAGTGGAGCTGGGCTGGCGCACCGATGGGCTGCGCGACTCGGCCGTGGCACAGGTGCGGTCGGTGGTGGCCGGGCAATGGGGGCGCATGACCACACCCTCGGCAGAATGACGGCACCCGCATCCGCCGTGCGGCAGATGCGGGGCCAGGGCCTCAGTCCCCGTTGGCGACCAGAAAGTTGCGGCTGATGCCGCCACCCAGGTCGTTCACGCGGTCCAGGAACTGCGTGAGGAAGGCGTGCAACCCGGTCGACAGGATCTCGTCGATGCGGCCGTACTGCAGGTCGGCCAGCAGGCGGCCGGCGCGGCGCTGGGTCTCGGACGAATGGTCGTTGGCCAGCACGGCCAGGTTGTCCACCACCTCGCGCATGCTGGCGTGCAGCGAGCGCGGCATGTCGCGGCGCAGGATCAGCAGGTCCGCCACGCGGCCCGGCGTGATCACGTCGCGGTAGACCTTGCGGTAGACCTCGAAGGCCGAGACGCTGCGCAGGATGGCGCTCCAGTGGTAGAAGTCGTTCTCCTGGTTGCGCTCGCTGGCGCGGCCGAAGAAGTCCTTCTTCACCGCATGGAACTTCACGTCCAGCAGGCGCGCGGTGTTGTCCGAGCGCTCGAGGAAGGTGCCCATGCGCAGGAAGTGGAAGGCCTCGTCCTGCAGCATGGTGCCCAGCGTCACGCCGCGCGACAGGTGCGAGCGGTACTTGACCCATTCGAAGAACTGGCCCGGATCACGCTCGTAGGCATCGCCCTTGAGCAGGCGCTGCAGCTCCAGCCAGGTCTGGTTCTGGGTTTCCCAGATCTCGGTGGTCAGCGCGCCGCGCACGGCGCGGGCGTTCTCGCGTGCAGCGCGCAGGCAGGAGACGATGGACGAGGGGTTCTCGCCATCGCGCACCATGAAGTGCAGCACGCGCTCGGGCGTCACTTCGCCATGCTTGGCGGTGTAGGCAGGGATCAGCTCGCTGATGGACAAGAGGCCCTCCCAGCCCTCCTGCGCCACGGCAGCAGACTGGGGCAAGAGCGAGGTCTCGTAGCTCACATTCAACATGCGGGCGGTGTTCTCTGCCCGCTCGGTGTAGCGGGACATCCAGAACAGGTGGTCGGCGGTACGGCTGAGCATTATGGGGTCCCTCCTTCTCCGAGAACCCAGGTGTCCTTGGTGCCCCCGCCTTGTGATGAGTTGACGACCAGCGAGCCCTCCTGCAGGGCCACGCGGGTCAGGCCGCCGGCGACCATCTGCACCTCGCGCCCGCTGAGCACGAAGGGGCGCAGGTCGATGTGGCGAGGGGCGATGCCGCTTTCCACATAGGTGGGGCAGCTCGACAGGCTGAGCGTGGGCTGGCCGATGTAGCCGGCCGGATTGGCCAGCAGCGCACGGCGAAAGTCCTCGATCTCGGCCTTGGTGGCGGCCGGGCCGATGAGCATGCCGTAGCCGCCCGCGCCGTGCACTTCCTTGACCACCAGCTCGTGCAGGTGGTCCAGCACGTACTGCAGGTCGTCCTGCTTGCGGCACATCCAGGTGGGCACGTTCTTCAGGATGGGCTCCTGGCCCAGGTAGAAGCGGATCATCTCGGGCACATAGGGGTAGACCGACTTGTCGTCGGCCACGCCCGTGCCCACTGCGTTGCAGATGCCCACGTTGCCCGCGCGGTAGGCCTCCATCAGGCCCGCGCAGCCCAGCGTGGAGGTGCGGCGGAACACCTGCGGGTCGAGGAAGTCGTCGTCCACGCGGCGGTAGATCACGTCCACACGCTGCAGGCCGCGCGTGGTGCGCATGTAGACGAAGCGGTCCTTGACCACCAGGTCCTGGCCTTCGACCAGCTCCACCCCCATCTGCTGGGCGAGGAAGGCATGCTCGAAGTAGGCGCTGTTGTGCATGCCCGGCGTGAGCACCACCACCGTGGGCTCGTCGGCCGTGGCAGGGGCGCTGGCGCGCAGGGTTTCGAGCAGCATGTCGGGGTAGTGGGCCACAGGCGCCACCTTGTGCATGCTGAACAGGTCGGGAAACAGCCGCATCATCATCTTGCGGTTTTCCAGCATGTAGCTCACGCCGCTGGGCACGCGCAGGTTGTCCTCGAGCACGTAGTACTCGCCCTCGCCCTGGGCGTTGGGGGCGCGCACGATGTCGATGCCGGCAATGTGCGCGTAGATGTTCTGTGGCACCTGCACACCCGCCATCTCAGGGCGGTACTGGGCGTTGTTGAGCACCAGGTCGGCCGGCACGATGCCGGCGCGGATGATGTCCTGCCCGTGGTACACGTCGTGGATGAAGCGGTTGAGCGCCGTGACCCGCTGCACCAGCCCCTGCTGCATGCTGGCCCACTCGTGCGAGGGGATGATGCGGGGTATCAGGTCGAAGGGGATGAGGCGCTCGTTGCCGGCACCGTCCTCGTCCTTGGCGCCATAGACGGCAAAGGTGATCCCCACGCGGCGAAAGATCATCTCCGCCTCGGCCCGGCGGGCCTGCATCACGTCCACCGGCTGCCTGGACAGCCATTGCGCGTAGCGCTTGTAGTGTTCTCGCACGTCGCTGCCGTCAAAAGGCAGCATGGCGTACATCTCATCAAATTTCTGCATGAACTGGCCTCCTGCTTGCAGGATAGCAAGTTGTGCGCCCAGTTTCCCGAATCGGCCTACCAAGGCACTGTGCCATCACCGGCCCTCAAGACTCAGCGCGGCAAAGCTGGCACCATGCTGTGCTGCCAATACCGCTGGCCGGATTCGCGCTGGCAGGCCACTCTCTGCGGTTGGGCCGACGACCAGGCGGCGGCTCCGCAGCGCGCCGACTCCATCACGGCAATCCCCCGCGCCTGGTAGCGCGCGACCACCTCGGACGCCGGATGGCCAAAGCGGTTGCGGTAGCCGGCCTGCACCAAAGCGGTGCGAGGTGCCACGGCATCCAGGAAGCCGCCGGTCGACGAGGTCTTGCTGCCGTGGTGCGGCACCAGCAGAACATCGGCCTTGAGCGGCACGCCACGCGCCACCAGGGCCTGCTCCTGCCCGGTCTCGATGTCGCCCGCCAGCAGCGCCGCGGGCGCCTGCGCACCAGCCGCCACGATGCGCAGCACACAGCTGATGTGGTTGGCGCGCACGGCCGCGCCCGCATCCCCAGGCGCCGGGTGCAGCACCTCGAAGGCCACGCCATCCCACTCCCAGCGCTGGCCCGCCAGGCAGGGCGTGGCCGGGCGTAGCGCCTGCAGCTCGTGCCCGGCTTCGATGGAGCCGGTGAGCCTGGCGCCCGGCTGCTGGGCCAGCACGGCGGCGGCGCCACCCGTGTGGTCGGCATCGCGGTGGCTGAGCATGAGCACGTCCACCCGCTCGCCCAGGGCGCGCAGCAGCGGCACCAGCACGCGGTGGCCGGCGTCGCTCTCCAGGCTGAAGCGCGGGCCCGCGTCGTACAGCAGCGTGTGGGTTGCGGTGCGCACCAGCACCGCATTGCCCTGGCCGATGTCGGCGGCCAGCAGCTCGAACTGGCCGGGCGCGGGCCGCCCCGGCTGCCACCACAGCACCGGCAGCACCAGCGGCAGGGCCAGCAGGCGCAGCCGCCACGGCAGGCGCATGGCCAGCAGCACGCCACCAGCCAAGGCCGCCGCGCCGGCCCACAGTGGCGCCACGGGCAGGTACAGCACGGCCATGGGCCAGGTGGCGAGCCACTGCAACAGGGCCGCCAGAGGCTGCAGGCTCCACAGCGCCAGATTCCACAGGGGCACGCAGAGCACCCCGCCCAGCGCCAGCGGCGTGACGACGAGCGTGACCCACGGGATCGCCACCAGATTGGCCACAAAACCCACCAGCGACACCTGGCCGAACAGCAGCAGGGACAGCGGCGTGAGTGCCAGCGTGACCACCCACTGCTCGCGCAGCAACGCCAGCACACGCGCCCGGCCCTTGGGGGGCGCGCCGCCCACGGCCCGCGTGTCGGTGGCGAACAGCACCGCCACCGCCACGAAGCTGAGCCAGAAGCCCGCCTGGTACAGCGCCCACGGGTCCACCCAGACCACGGCCGCGCAGGCCAGCAGCCACACCTGGGGCCAGGGCCAGCGGCGGCCCGAGAGCTGCAGCAGGGCCACCGTGGCCAGCATGGTCACCGTGCGCTGCGCCGGCACGCCCCAGCCGCTGAAAAGGGCATAGGCCGCCGCCAGCAGCACCCCGGCCACCAGCGCAGCTGTGGGCGCTGGCACCGCCAGGCACAGGCGCAGCGAGCGGCGCCACAGGGCACCCACCAACAGCGCCGCGAGCCAGGCGAAGAGCGTAATGTGGAGCCCGGAGATGCTCATCAGATGCGCCACGCCGGTCGCGCGGAACACATCCCAATCGGCCCGGTCGATGGCCCGCTGGTCGCCCGTGACCAGGGCTGCCACCACGCCGGCCATGCGCGCGCGTCCCGGGTCATCGGGGTCCAGGCCCGGTGCCAGGCGCGCCAGGATGGCATCGCGCACGGACTGGCGCGCCTGCTCCACGGGGTACTGCCAAGTGCTGGCCAGCCGCACAGGCGCCAGGTCCTTGGGACCCGTGCGAACGGTGCCTGTCGCCTGCACGCCCTGCTCCCAGGTCCAGAGTTCGTAGTCGAAGCCGTGCGGGTTGCTCAGGCCATGCGGCGCGCGAGGGCGGATGGTCATTTCCCAGCGCTCGCCCGCATGCAGGGCTGGGGGCCGGCGCTGCGGCTCCAGGGGCCTGACGGTCGTGGTCGCACTGGTGGCGCCGAAGAAGAAGCCGCCGTACCAGGAGACATCCATGCGTTCTGGCAACTGCACAGGCTGGCGCGCCGACCCCGCAGCTTCGCCCGGCAACCAGGCCGATTCCACATCCAGGCGCAGGCGCACTCCCGCCTCGCTGACCTGGGGCATGGCGGCGATGGTGCCGATGACGCGGATGTTCTGGCCCTCCAACGCAGGGTCCAGCGCACCCTGCAGGTACACCGTGGCGCGCAGGCCGGTGGAGGCAAAGAGCAGACCGGCGCCCGCACAGGCCACGAGCAGTTGGCACAGCCAGCGGCGCGCGCCGCCGGACCGGGCCAGCAGGCCCGACAAGCCCCACAGAGCGACCGCACACGCCAGCACCAGTGCATAGCCATGCCAGTGCCACAGCACCGGCTGCTGCAGCTGCAGCGCCGCGCCCAGCAGGCTGCCCGCCAGCAACGCGGGCAGGCGCCACTGGGCCGGCGCATGGCTGCGCGCAACGGCCACCGGAGTCCCCGTGGCGGTTGCAGCTATCACAGTGGCGTGCAGCTCCGGCATGCGCCGATGCTAAACCGCGAAGACAGCAGGCCTTCGCCAGGCACGCCGCGCGGGTATGTAACACTCAGGTGCTGCCCTGACCAAGCCCGGCGCAGCGCGCCGCCCCAGGCCAATGTCAACCACCACCTCCACCGAAGGACAACGACCATGAGCGTTTACGACAAGCTTTCCGAACTGAACATCACCCTGCCACCGGTGTCGGTGCCCGCGGCCGCCTACGTGCCCTACGTGCAGACCGGCAACCTGGTGTTCCTCTCCGGCCACATCGCGCGCAAGGACGGCAAGCCCTGGGTGGCCCAGTTCGGCAAGAACATCAGCACCGAAGAAGGCAAGACCGCCGCACGCGCCGTGGCCGTGGACCTGTTGGGCACGCTGCATGCGGCCACCGGCGGCGACCTGAACCGCATCAAGCGCATCGTGAAGGTGATGAGCCTGGTGAACTCGACCGGTGACTTCACCGAGCAGCACCTGGTGACGAATGGCGCGAGCGAGCTGTTCGGCCAGGTGTTCGGCGACAAGGGTGTGCACGCACGCAGCGCCTTCGGCGTGGCGCAGATCCCCATGGGTGCCTGCGTCGAAATCGAGCTGATCGCAGAGCTGGCCTGAAGCACCTGCCGACCAGGCCCGACCGATAAGGACCACCTGGTCAGAACGACTCCCAGTCCTCCTCGGCCCCCTGGGCCAGGGCTGGTGAGCGTGCCGGCGCCGCCTTGGCTGGCGCAGCGGCCTTCGTCGCCGGCTTGCTGGCCGCCTGGGTGATGCGGGGAGCGGTGGACTTTGCTGCGGCTGCGGGCTTGGCCGGCGCTGCGGGCTTGTGCGCCGCACGCATCGGCGGCGCCACGCCGCCATAGGCGGCCCCGTTGACCTTGAACACCGAGACCACCTGCGCCAGGTGCTCGGCCTGCTCGCGCAGGCTCTGGGCTGCGGCGGCGCTCTCTTCCACCAAGGCGGCGTTCTGCTGCGTCATCTGATCGAGGTTGCCCACGGCCTGGTTGACCTGGTTGATGCCCAGGCTCTGCTCGGACGATGCGGAGGTGATCTCGCCGATCATGTCGGTCACGCTCTGCACCGAGCGCACGATGTCGGTCATGGTGCTGCCTGCATCGGCCACCAGGCGGCTGCCGGTTTCCACCTTTTCCACCGAGGCGCTGATCAGCGCCTTGATCTCCTTGGCCGCCTCGGCGCTGCGCTGGGCGAGGCTGCGCACCTCGCTGGCCACCACGGCAAAGCCCCGGCCCTGCTCGCCGGCACGCGCGGCCTCCACGGCCGCATTCAGCGCCAGGATGTTGGTCTGAAAGGCAATGCCATCGATGGTGCCGATGATGTCAGAGATCTTCTTGCTGCTGTGGTTGATGTCTTCCATGGTGGAGACCACCTGGGTCACGACCGAGCCACCGCGCTCGGCCACGCCCGTGGCGCTGGCGGCCAGGGTGCTGGCCTGGCGCGCGCTTGTCGCGCTCTGCGCGATGGTGCTGGTGAACTGCTCCATGGCCGCCGCCGTCTCCTGCAGGTTGCTCGACGTCTGCTCGGTGCGTGCCGACAGGTCGTGGTTGCCGGTGGCGATCTCGGCGCTCGCAATGGCGATGCTGTCCGTGCTCTGGCGCACCTGGTGCACCATGCGCCCGAGCGAATCGCTCATCGCGTACTGCGAGCGCAGCAGGTCGCCGAACTCGTCGCCGCGCGTGACGGAACCCTGCTCGCTCAAATCGCCCGCCGCGATCTTGGCCGCGAGGTCATTGGCCTGCGCCAGGGGCCGCTGGATATGGCCGATCAGGTAGTAGGCCCCGGCGATGATGGCCAGCAGCAAGGCGCTCACTGCCACGGCGGCGATCTTCACCGTGAGCATGCGCGAGGCCGCCATCTCGGCCAGCCGGGTCTGGGCGGTCTTTTGCTGCAGCTCCACAAAGTCGCGCAAGGTGGTGAGGTAGGCCGCCACCGCCGGGTTGTAGGTCTGCTTGACCAGGGTCACGGCTTCCTCCGCCTTGCCATCGGTCTTGAGCTGGCGGGCCTTGCCGCGCAAGTCGATCATGGTTTTGCGGGCGTCGGCGATCTTGGCCATCTGCGCCTTGTCCGCGTCGGACAGCGCCATGGCTTCGAGCGACTTCTGCACCTCGGTGATCTGCGCCGAGGTGGCGGTGATCACGTCCTTGAATTCGGCCTCCACCGCCGCATCGCTGCTGACGATGAGCGCCTGCGTGCGGGCCGCATTGGTCTCCGTGAGGCCGGCCCAGCGGATCGCAGCGCCGACACGGGTCTGCATTTCACTGGCAACTTCATCGGCCTCGGCCTGCACCTTGGCCGAACGGTAGGCCGAAAAACCCACCACGCCGGCCAGCATGACCACAATGAAGATGACGGCGAGCCACAGTTTCTGGGCAATGCGGATGCGTTGGAACATCATGGTCTCCTGTCGTTGTCGATTTTTTCAGGGCCTGCCCGCCACCACCGGGGCAAAACCCGCGCCTGGCGCCATTGCAGACACTTCTTTACATATGGTGCGCCCGTTCCAGGCTTTCGTCCAATCCGTAGCAACCCGTGGAGTGTTGCCATGCACCAAAAAAGAAGCCACCCGGGTGGGTAATGCCGTTCACTTAAAGCGAACTTGCCTGATTGGATAGCGCGCAGGCGGCTTTTTCACCACACGGGGGCATTGACGCCCCCGTCGCTGTTTTGACACCAGCAAATCCCCAAGACGCTGACGCAAACGCTGCAGATGCTTGGGCAAGGTGCCAGGGCTGCTGGTGGCCAGCCAGTGCCACTCGTAGCGCAAATAATGCAGCGCCACCGTAAAGCTCAGCTCGGTGGGCTCTACTCCTTCTTCTCGCGCAACCTCAGCCATCTCCAGACGCACCAGGTTGTAGGCCAGCAAGACTCCCCATACCTCCTGCCTGACGGTCTGGGGGTTGCCACTGCGCAGCGTCAACCCCGCCCCCAGCATCTCCTGCTTGAGTTCGCGGTAGCTGGTCTCGATGTGCCAGCGCTGCTCATACTGCAGCGCAATCTCTTTGGCTGGCCAGGCTTTTGCATCCAGCAGCGAGGTCAGCAAGATGCGCCGCTGGCCGTGGCGCGAGATGACCTCTATCGCCCTGGCCTCCCAGTACGCGGGCAGGCAGGAATTGGCCTTGCGCGCCTGGGGGGAGACTTTCATGCGCACCCGATAGTCTGTCGGATGCTTGTCCAGTTTCTCCCACTGGCTATTGCTCTTGGCGGGGATGAGCCAATGGCGCTGGGTGCCTGTTTGCTGGACCTGCAGCAAGATCTCTGCGCTCAGGAAGCCCCGATCAAAGACCGTGAGTGAGTGCTCGGGAATGGCCTCAATCAACTCTTTGGCATAGCGCATCTCGTTCTTGCCGTATTCGCCAAAGACCGCATCTCTGAGCAGGTGCGTTGCCAGCGATGTGAGTGTGAGCATGCGCAACTGCGGATAGCTGGCGACCACGCCCGATGCGTACTCCTGAGCGCCGAAGTGTTGACGGTTGTCCGTGGTGTCCTGCGTTCGCAAAGTGCTGCCATCGATGGCATAGCGGGCCAAGCCCCGCCAGCTTCTGCCGCGCTGGTGGCGCTCATCCCAAGCGCTGGCACACAGGCCAAAAAGTTGGGCCAAGGGCTCTTGGCCCAGTCGCTGGCGCGCCTGGGTCACGGCGCTGTTCGCAATGGCTGGATTGACCTCATCAGGCAGCACCAGATCGAGCTCGGCCACGACCTGTGCGATGGATTGGTGGCGGTACATCGCCAGCGCAATGACCAGCCAGACGACTTGCTCGGCCGGCAACTTACGCCGCCGAACGCTGGCTTTGCCAGTGAGGGCCAGGGCATGGGCGATCCATTGCGGATCAATGTGCTGGGACAGCGCGGTGAAATCGGGGAGGGTGGGAGTCTTGCCGACCATCAGAGCCAAGGTGGGTGAAGCAACTGGCTCTGAGTATGGGCTATGGGCAGACAGGAAAAATGCCGCTCACTGGCTTAAGTGAACGGCATTACACCCGGGTGGGTGGCTTCCTGGCAGTCGGGGGGTGACCGCTATTCGACGCGCGTCACCGACGCGGGCTTGAAGCCCAGGTCCGCCGCCTTGCCCTTGCGCCCGCGCGCGGCCCGGGCATTGTTGAGCGAGCGGATCTCCAGCGTTTCCTCGCGCTCCTTGCCGCCCCGGCCCATGCCTTCGATGCGGATGCTGCGCGTGTAGGCCGCAGCGCCGGCCAGCGTGTCCTTGGGCTCCAGGTCGATCAGCATCAGGCCGCGCCCGCCATTGGCCATGGTCTTGAGTTCGCTGATCTCGAAAGTCAGGATGCGCCCGCCAGCCGAGGCGCAGGCCACATGCGTGGCCGACACCAGCGGCTGGCCGCCGGTGCTGCCCGCCGCATGCGAGGGTGGGCACACGGTTTCGCCCTCGCCCAGCGTGAGGAAGGCCTTGCCGCCCTTCTGGCGCGAGACCATGTTCTCCACCGAGGCCAGGAAACCATAGCCCCCCGAGTTGGACAGCAGCAGGCTGGCGCTGGCAGGGCCGGCAAAGTAGTGCAGGAGCTGCGTGCCCGATTCGAGCTCGACCAGCGTGGTCACGGGCTGGCCGTCACCGCGAGCCCCCGGCAGCACCGACACCGGCACCGAGTACACCCGGCCATTGCTGCCAAAGGCCAGCAAGATGTCGACCGTGCGGCACTCGAAGGTGCGGTACAGCCCGTCGCCGGCCTTGAAGGCGAAGCTCCCTGCCTCGTGGCCATGGCCGGTGCGCGCGCGCACCCAGCCCTTTTGCGAAACCACCACGGTCACCGGCTCATCCACCACCTTGACCTCGGCCACGGCCTTTTTCTCGGCCTGGATCAGCGTGCGGCGGTCATCGGCAAAGGTCTTGGCATCGGCCTCGATTTCCTTGACCATCAGGCGGCGCAGCGAGCCGGGGTTGTTCAGGATGTCTTCGAGCTTGCCCTGGCTTTCGCGCAGCTCCTTGAGCTCCTGCTCGATCTTGATGGCTTCGAGCCGCGCCAGTTGGCGCAGGCGGATTTCCAGGATGTCCTCGGCCTGCCGGTCCGACAGCGAAAAACGCTCGATCAGCGCGGCCTTGGGGTCCTCCGCCTGGCGGATGATGGCGATCACCTCGTCGATGTTGAGCAGCACGATCTGCCGCCCTTCGAGGATGTGGATGCGGTCCAGCACCTTGCCCAGGCGGTGCTGCGTGCGGCGGGTGATGGTGCTCTGGCGAAAGGAGATCCACTCCTCCAGCATCAGGCGCAGCGACTTCTGTACCGGCCGGCCATCCAGGCCGATCATGGTCAGGTTGATCGGCGACGAAGTCTCCAGGCTGGTGTGGGCCAGGAGCGCAGTGATCAGCTCCTGCTGCGGGGTCTTGCCGGTCTTGGGCTCGAACACCAGGCGCACCGGCGCGTCCTTGCTCGACTCGTCGCGCACCACGTCCAGCACGGCCAGCATGCTGGCCTTGAGCTGCGTCTGCTCCAGGCTCAGCGCCTTTTTGCCGGCCTTGACCTTGGGATTGGTGATCTCCTCGATCTCTTCGAGCACTTTCTGCGAGCTCACGCCCGGCGGCAGCTCGTTGACCACCAGTTGCCACTGGCCGCGCGCCATGTCCTCGATCTTCCAGCGCGCGCGCACCTTCAGGCTGCCGCGGCCCGTGCGGTAGGCGTCGGCGATGTCGGAGGCAGCGCTGATGATCTGCCCGCCACCGGGGTAGTCGGGGCCGGGCACCAGGGCCAGCAGGTCCTCTGCCGAGAGCGAAGGCGTCTTGATCAGCGCCACGCAGGCGTCGGCGATCTCGCGCAGGTTGTGGCTCGGGATCTCGGTGGCCAGGCCCACGGCAATGCCGCTGGCACCGTTGAGCAGCGCGAACGGCAGGCGCGCGGGCAACTGGCGCGGCTCCTCGGTGCTGCCGTCGTAGTTGGGCATGAAATCGACCGTGCCCTCGTCGATCTCGTCGAGCAGCAGGCTGGTGATGCGCGACAGGCGCGCCTCGGTGTAGCGCATGGCCGCAGCGCCGTCGCCATCGCGGCTGCCGAAGTTGCCCTGGCCATCGATCAGCGGGTAGCGCTGGGCAAAATCCTGCGCCATGCGCACCAGCGCATCGTAGGCCGACTGGTCGCCATGCGGATGGAAGCGGCCCAGCACGTCGCCCACCACGCGGGCGCTCTTGACCGGCTTGGCCGCCGTGTTGCGCGTCGGGCCGCTGTACCCCAGGCCCATGCGGTCCATGGAGTACAGGATGCGCCGCTGCACGGGTTTGAGGCCATCGCACACGTCCGGCAGGGCACGGCCCTTGACGACCGAGAGCGCGTATTCGAGGTAGGCCCGCTGGGCGTAGCTGGCCAGGCCCAGGGAATCGCCGCCGTCGTCGGAGGCCGGAAAATCGAGAGTGGGTTGGTCGCTCATTCGTTCTTGCTGGATTCAGGTTCAGTCATTGCGGGCGTCTGTGCCACGCGGGCGGGCGGCAGGTTGCCCCGGTTCAGGGCGCCGCCCGAGAGTTCCATGCGCACGCGCCCGGGCACGGCACGCTGGGCCAGCACGGGTGCCGGCGGCTTGAGCTGGGTGTACAGGCCCATCACGGTGCGCACGTAGTTCTGCGTTTCCTTGTAGGCCGGGATCTGGTTGCCCGCGCGCTGCACCGCCCCTTCGCCCGCGTTGTAAGCGGCCAGCGCCAGGTCCAGGCGGTTGGGAAACAGGTCCAGCAGGTGGCGCAGGTAGCGGGTGCCGGTGGGCACGTTCACCGCCGGGTCGGCGAGTTTCTTCTCGACCGAGCGCTTGGCATCGGCGCTCACGCCAAAGCGGGTCGCCGTGGCCGGCATCACCTGCATGAGGCCCACCGCCCCCTTGGGCGACACGGCATCGGCATCGAAGCCCGATTCGGTCGCGATCAGCGCCTGCAGCAACTCGTAGTCCACGGCGTGCTTGGCCGCAGCGGCACGCAGGTGGTGCTTCACACGCTTGTAGTCCGGCGCAATGTCGAAAAAGGCCAGCAGCCGCGCCCCCGCAGGCGGCAGGGCATAGGGCATGGCCGGCGCATCGCCGGGCGCGTCGCGCGTGGAGTCGAATTCGTTGCCCTTGAAGAACAGCTGGTAGTTGGCATCCACCTGCTCAGGCGCGAAATGCGTCACGCCGCGCGCATCGACGAAGGCCCAGAGGTCGGCATGGGCGGGGCCTGAAAAAAGGCCAAGGCCCGTCACCAGGCACAAGGCTGCGCCCGTTCCAGCACGGCGCCAAGCCACGCCACAGCCTTGCAGAAGTGAAAAATACCAAGCCATCATGGACCCATTGCTCTTTCGGGCGCACTCGTTTTCTCCAGGGAATCCAGGCCCGCTTGAAGAATTTCTTCCTGCTTTGCAGCAGGCATTTTCCTGATGCGTTCCAGATGGATCGAATCGAGAACCTTCAAATCGTGCTGGATCGCTTCCAGACTGCGCTCCAGGCGGGCGAAACCATTGCGATCCCAAAATTCCCCCGTGGCGTAGCGTTTGCAAAGAGCGTACACGGCCTCTTCCAGAAAATTCGGACTCACATCGAGCAGACGCAGCGGCACCTGGATGAGCCGGCCATGTGCCGCAACCACAGGACGCCCCCATTGCCAAGGCCACTCGCCCTCCCTGCCCTTCAGAGAAACTGCCGCCGAAGGATCAACCACCAATTGCAGTTGCAGAAAGTTGCTGTGCCTCACTGCCGCATCATGAAACTTCGACCAAGGAACAAAACACTCACCGACCACATGGAATCCACGCTGATCTACACGCAGCAGATAACCGCACCGGACAGCGCGTGTGGCCTGCAATACATGCGTCCAGAGCGGGATTGCGAGCAGCAGTACAGTGGTCACCAGCGCAATGCCGAACACAGGGTCTCTGCGCGCATGCGCTGTTCCGAACAGCACCACCAGTACGCCCATACCTGCGAGGAAAGCCACCGTCAGCAGCCATCGAGGCCACCGCATTCCAACCAGCAATGGCGCTTGCGAGAATTCCTTGCCAGCCACTTCACTCTCGCCCACGCCCTGCGTTGAAAGCGGTACTACGTGCTCAGGACTCATGACGAAACCCGCTCGTTTTGGGATAGGCGCCGTGCGTCCAAGCCGTTAAAGCTCTCCTGCAAAACTCGTCCCTCCTCCGCAACCGGCGGTTTCGCAGCATCCCGCGCGAGAATTTCACAGGTCATCTGGTCAAAGCGGTGCATCCTGTCTTCCAGTTGCGCCATTTCAGCCGTTTGAGCAGGTGACAGGAACTGCTTCCAGAAATCCATGTAGCCCGCGCCGTATTGCCGGCCAAACCGGCGCACAGCGCCATCCAGGAATTGCGGATCCACTGCCAGCATGAAAAGCGGCACGGACACGACAGAGCCACCGGCAGAGAGCCTGCTACGCCCCCACTGCCATGGCCAGGCACCACCTTTGACCACAATGGCGGGCACAGGCTCCACCGCCAGGCACAGGATATAGCGCTTGTTACCCTTGGCTTCGTGCACCCTCAAATCCGAGCCACGCAATTGCGGCCCGGGGATGAAACAGTCCCCTGCGATTTCAAGGCCTCGCTCGTCCATGCGCAGCAGATGACCACGCCGTACTGCATGCCAGGCAACCGAAAAATAAGACCACAACATGCCCGCCAGCAGGAATACGCCCGCTGCGGCCATGGCAGCCCACAACAAGGAGCCGTGGCGCCAGAGTTCAAGGCAGACGACGACCAGAACTGCCTCTACCACTGCAACCATGGCCACCCAAAGGGACCACCGAAACCAGCGCACGCCAATCTCAAGATGCGCTTGTGCAAGATGCTCCCCTTGCTCGCGCGCCCGATCCTGCTCGCGCTTGTCCGCGGCAGCGAGCGACTGGGTGCAGAAAACACTCAACAGCAGACCCGCCACCATGCAGCCAAAGGCCAGCAGCATGTGCGCAGGCTTTTCCGCGATGGGCTTCACCAGCGAAACCAAGCCCACTGCGCTGACAGTAACACCGAGCACACGCCCAAGATGCATCAAGGACATTAGATGCCCCCGCGTGAAAGCCGAAAGAAAAGTCCAGGCATTTTGGGCTTCACTTTGTCTTGAGAAAACCGAGCTCTTTCAAGCCATCCATGGCGGCCTGGATCTTCTGCCTGCGCTCTGCCGCAGGCAGCTTCGCGATGTCTTCGTAGCGTACCGAATTGGCGACGACGAACACCTGCTCCTGCCGCTTATTCTCCCCATCTGCGCGTTCCAGATCCGCGATCTGATCGGGGCGCGCATGGGCACTTCTCCACTGGTCGAGAAAGCGCTCGCCATACCGCTTGCACAGCACTCGCACAGCACCTTCGATGACATACGGGCTGGCTGCGTACAAATACAGCGGCAGGTCCAAAATGCGTCCTTCTGCGATGAGACGAGGCCGATTCCACCGCCATGGCCAGTATCCTGCCCCGACACCGGCGGCCTGTGCGGATGGTGCATCGACCGCCAGTTGCAGATGGTAAGGGCGGTTGATGGATTCTCCGGCATGGCGAAATCCTGCAGATCCATACTGCATGTCCAGTCCCCGTACCACCGGCCAAGCGACAGTGCTTTCACCAGCCACCGAAAAACCTGCGGCACCGACGCAAAGCAGATGGCCGGAGCGCATCACCTGCAACGCCAGCACAAGCAATGCCACCAAGGCAACCAGGAACACAACAGCGACCCCGGCCCCCAACGCTCCAATCAACAGGGAGTCCGCTTTCCACGCCTCCCACGCAAAGAGCGAGAACAGCAATGCAAAGCCTCCGAAGACAGCGACCTGAAGAAGCCATCGAAACCAGCGTAACCCCACCAGCAACTGCGCTCCGTTGAAGTCCTGTCCCTGCTTCTGCTCGCGCCGCAGCTTGAGGTCGAGGGCTGCATCCAGGGCGCGGTCACACACCACGGCGACCGTCAGGCCCAGCAGCATCAAGGCGCCAGCCACCAGCATCCGGGCGGGACGGCCATCGGCGAAAGAAGTCACCACAGGAAGCAAAGCCCCCATCAGCGCCACCATGCCGAGCACACGCCCCAGATGCAGCCAGGCCATCAGATGTCGATTTCTACTGCATCACCATGCAGTTCCATCAGCTCGCGACGCGAGGCCGCTTCGCCCTTGCCCATGAGCTTGGTGATCAGGCCCTCGGTCGCGGCAAAGTCCGTGCTGCCCAGCTGCACGGGCAGCAGGCGCCGGGTGTCGGGGTTGAGGGTGGTCTCCCACAGCTGCGAGGCGTTCATCTCACCGAGGCCCTTGAAGCGGCTGATCTGGCACTTCTCGCGGGCCACGCCGTCCTTGGCGCACTTGTCGAGAATGGCGGTGAGCTCGCCGTCGTCCAGCGCATACATCTTGGCTGCGGGCTTCTTGCCACGGGCCGGTACGTCCACCCGGAACAGCGGGGGGCGTGCCACGTAGATGTGGCCGGTCTCGATGAGCTTGGGGAAATGGCGAAAGAACAGCGTGAGCAGCAGCACCTGGATGTGCGAGCCGTCCACGTCGGCATCCGCCAGGATGCAGATCTTGCCGTAGCGCAGGCCCGTAAGGTCGGGCGTGTCGTTGGGGCCGTGCGGGTCCACGCCGATGGCCACCGAGATGTCGTGGATTTCGTTGTTGGCAAACAGGCGGTCGCGCTCCACCTCCCAGGTGTTGAGCACCTTGCCGCGCAGCGGCAGCACGGCCTGGCTTTCCTTGTCGCGGCCCATCTTGGCGCTGCCGCCGGCCGAGTCGCCCTCGACCAGGAAGACCTCGTTGTGGGCCAGGTCGCGGCTTTCGCAGTCGGTGAGCTTGCCGGGCAGCACGGCCACGCCCGAGCCCTTGCGCTTTTCGACCTTCTGGCCAGCCTTCTGGCGCGTTTGCGCGGCCTTGATGGCCAGCTCGGCCAGCTTCTTGCCGTAGTCCACATGCTGGTTGAGCCACAGCTCGAGCGCCGGGCGCACGAAACCCGAGACCAGGCGCACGGCATCGCGCGAGTTCAGGCGCTCCTTGATCTGGCCCTGGAACTGCGGGTCCAGCACCTTGGCACTGAGCACGTAGCTGGCGCGGGCAAACACGTCTTCGGGCAGCAGTTTCACACCCTTGGGCAGCAGGCTGTGCAGCTCGATGAAGCTCTTGACGGCATTGAACAGGCCATCGCGCAGACCGCTTTCGTGCGTGCCGCCGGCGCTGGTGGGGATCAGGTTGACGTAGCTTTCGCGCACCGGCTGGCCATCTTCGGTGAAGGCCACGCACCAGGATGCGCCCTCGCCTTCGGCAAAGCTCTCGTTGTTGCGGTCGGCAAAGCCTTCGCCCTCGAACAGCGGGATCACCGGTTCGCCGTTGAGCGTCTGCATCAGGTAGTCGCGCAGGCCGCCCTTGTACTGCCAGGTCTGGGTATCGCGCGTCTTCTCGTTGACCAGGGTCACGGACACGCCGGGCATCAGCACCGCCTTGCTGCGCAAGAGGTGCGTGAGCTCGCCCATGGGCAGCGCGCTCGATTCGAAATACTTGGCATCGGGCCAGGCGCGCACGGTGGTGCCCTGCTTGCGCTCTCCGGCTTCCAGCGCGCGGGTCACCAGGGGCTCGACCACGTCGCCGGCCGAAAACACCAGCCGCGCGACCTTGCCTTCGCGGTGGCTGCTCACTTCCAGGCGGGTGGCCAGCGCGTTGGTCACGCTCACGCCCACACCGTGCAGGCCGCCCGAGAAGCTGTAGGCGCCGCCCTTGCCCTTGTCGAACTTGCCGCCCGCATGCAGGCGGGTGAACACCAGTTCGATCACCGGGGCGTTCTCTTCGGGGTGCATGCCGAAGGGGATGCCGCGCCCATCGTCCTCAATGCTGACCGAACCGTCGGTGTGCAGCGTGACCTTGATCTTCTTGCCATGCCCGGCCAGCGCTTCGTCGGCGGCGTTGTCCAGCACCTCCTGGATGATGTGCAGGGGGTTGTCGGTGCGGGTGTACATGCCCGGGCGCTGCTTGACGGGCTCCAGGCCCTTGAGCACACGGATCGACCCTTCGGAATATTCGCTGGCGGAGACGGAAGACGGTTTGGCAGACATGCGGCGGATTGTAGTGCGGCGCAGCAAAGACTGGATAAAAATACAGCCTCACCACCCCCAACTGTACTGTTCGGCAGTGTGCGGGCAGATTGTGGCCAATCTGGCTACATTCTGCGCATGTCTATGCATCCTCCGAAACTGTCCATGTTCCAGGTGCTCGCGTGCGGCGCGGCCATCGTGACCCTGTCCATGGGCATCCGCCACGGCTTTGGCCTGTGGCTGCTGCCCATCACCCAGGACATGGGCTGGACGCGCCAGTCCTTTGCCCTGGCCATCGCCATCCAGAACCTCTCGTGGGGCCTGATCGGCATCTTCGCCGGCATGGCAGCCGACCGCTTCGGCGCCTTCCGCGTGCTGCTGGCCGGCGCTGCCCTGTATGCGGCCGGCCTGGCGGGCATGGCCCTGTCGCCCACGCCCACGCTGTTCGCGCTGACGGCCGGGGTACTGATCGGTGCAGCCCAGGCAGGCACCACCTATGCCGTGATCTATGGCGTGCTGGGCCGCCAGATCGCGCCCGAAAAACGCTCCTGGGCGATGGGGGTGGCGGCAGCGGCCGGCTCCTTCGGCCAGTTCCTCATGGTGCCCATGGAGGGCTGGCTCATCGCCAGCTTTGGCTGGCAGCAGGCGCTGCTGGCGCTGTCGCTGGCGGTGCTGCTCATCATGCCCCTGGCCTTCGGCCTGCGCGAACCGGGTTTCAAGGGCGCGGCCCCGCCCAAGCGCGACCAGACCATCACCCAGGCGCTGTTAGAGGCCTTCCGCTACCCGAGCTTTTCACTCCTGATGGCAGGCTATTTCGTCTGCGGCTTCCAGGTGGTGTTCATCGGCGTGCACATGCCCAGCTACCTCAAGGACCATGGCCTCTCGCCCCAGGTGGCCAGCTATGCGCTGGCGCTGATCGGCCTGTTCAACGTGTTCGGCACCTACATCGCCGGCACCCTGGGCCAGCGCCTGCAAAAACGTTACATCCTGGCCTTCATCTACTTTGCGCGGGCGATTGCCATCGCGGTGTTCCTGGCGGTGCCGCTGTCGCCGGCCTCGGTGTACATCTTCTCGGCCGTCATGGGGACGCTGTGGCTGTCCACCATTCCGCCCACTAATGCCACCATTGCCCAGATCTTCGGCGTGCAGCACCTGTCCATGCTCGGCGGCTTCGTGTTCTTCAGCCACCAGATCGGCAGCTTCCTGGGCGTCTGGCTGGGCGGCTACCTGTACGACGCCACGGGCAGCTACGACATCGTCTGGTACATCGCCATCGCCCTGGGGGTGTTCGCCGCCCTGGTGAACCTGCCGGTCAAGGAAAGCCCTATCCAGCGCGCAGCCCCCGTGCCGGCATGATGGCGGACTGAACCTTTGCACCCCATCACCATGCCAGCCGCCCCCGAGCACGCCCCCCACCGCACCCCGGCCCTGCCGCTGGCGTGGCGGGTGCTGGCCTGGGCCGTGGCCATCCTGGCGTGCCTGGCCGTGTTTGCCATGTACACCGTGCCCGAGTTCATGGTGATGCTGGCCGACCAGGTGTGGAACTGCTTCTGATTGCCCATGCATGGATCTGACAAGCCCTCGGACTGGGTGCGCCGCTGGTCGACCCTGATAGCACCCCGCAGCACCGTGCTGGACGTGGCCTGCGGCGCGGGGCGCCACCTGCGCTGGCTGCACGGCCTGGGCCATGCGGTGGTGGGCGTGGACCGATCGCCCGAAGCCGTTGCCGCAGGAGCCCTGCTCGGAGAGATGGTCTGCGCCGACATCGAAAACGGCCCCTGGCCCTTTGCCGGGCGCCAGTTCGGTGCCGTGGTGGTCACCAATTACCTGTGGCGCCCGCTGTTTCCCACGCTGGTGGCCAGTTTGGCGCCGGGCGGCGTACTGGTCTACGAGACCTTTGCACACGGTAACGAAACGGTGGGCCGCCCGGCGCGGCCCGAATTTCTGCTGCAGCCGGGCGAATTGCTGGCCGCCTGCAGCGGATTGCGCACCGTGGCCTACGAGGACGGCTTCCTCGAAGAACCCGCGCGTTTCGTGCAGCGCATCACGGCCATCAGGGAACTTGCGGACGCCGGGGCACCCTCAAGACATCTGCTGGCCAGTGCGGCTAGTTAGAATGCTCTTTTATCCCGTTCACCACTGCGGACATGACATCTTCCTTAGTGCCACTCACTGGCAGCATCGTCGCCCTCGTCACCCCCTTGCATGAGGACGGTAGCGTCGACTACCCCGCGCTGCGCAAACTGATCGACTGGCACATCGCCGAAGGCACCGATTGCATCGGCGTCGTGGGCACCACGGGCGAATCGCCCACGGTGAACGTTGAAGAGCACTGCGAGATCATCCGCGTGTCGGTGGAGCAGGCCGCCAAGCGCGTGCCCATCATGGCCGGCTGCGGCGCCAACTCCACGGCCGAGGCCATCGAGCTGGCCCGCTTTGCCAAGAAGGTGGGCGCCGACACGCAGCTGCAGGTCGTTCCCTACTACAACAAGCCCACGCAAGAGGGCCAGTACCAGCATTTCAAGGCCATCGCCGAAGCCGTGGGCGACCTGCCCACCATTCTGTACAACGTGCCTGGCCGCTCCGTGGCCGACATGCAGCACGACACCGTGCTGCGCCTGGCCCAGGTGCCCGGCATCATCGGCATCAAGGAGGCCACGGGCAACATCGAGCGCGCGCAGTGGCTGATCCGCGAAGCCCCCAAGGGTTTCGGCATCTACTCGGGCGATGACCCGACCGCCGTGGCGCTGATGCTGTGCGGCGGCCATGGCAATGTGAGCGTGACGGCCAACGTGGCCCCGCGCCTGATGCACGAGCTGTGCGTGGCGGCGATTGCCGGCAACGTGCAGCGCGCCATGGAAATCCAGTTCCAGCTGATGCCCGTGCACAAGCAGCTCTTCGTCGAAGCCAACCCCATTCCCGTGAAGTGGGCCGTGGCCCGCATGGGCCTGTGCGGTGGCACACTGCGCCTGCCCATGACACCGCTGAGCCAGGGCAATGAAGCCGTGGTCGAGGCGGCACTGCGCTCCGCCAGCCTGATTTAACCCTGGCTGCGCCTGTACCAAGAACACTCCGAGGATATTCGCGTGAACGCTGTTACTACCCGAGTGGGCCTGCTGGCCCTCGCCCTGGCCCTGTCTGCCTGCTCCGCCCTCGAAGGCGACAAGATCGACTACAAGAGCGCCGCCAAGGGCTCCACGCTGGAGGTGCCCCCGGACCTGACCCAGCTCTCGCGCGACTCCCGCTACAACGTGCCGGGCGGCGCCGTCTCGGCTGCTGCCATGCAGGCCAGCCAGGCCGCCCAACCCTCGGGCACGGCCAATGCGGCCGCCACGCAGCTGGGCGACGTGCGCATCCAGCGCGACGGCAACAAGCGCTGGCTGGTGATCGACCGCCCCGCCGACAAGCTGTGGGAGCCCGTGCGCGACTTCTGGCTGGAGAACGGCTTCACGCTGGACCTGGACCAGGCCAACCTGGGCATCATGGAAACCGACTGGGCCGAAAACCGCGCCAAGCTGCCCCAGGACCTGATCCGCTCCACGCTAGGCAAGGTCATCGATTCGCTGTACTCCACGGGTGAGCGCGACCGCTTCCGCACCCGCCTGGAGCGCAATGCCTCTGGCGGCACCGAGGTCTACATCACGCACCGCGGCATGATCGAGGTCTACAGCAACACCACCAAGGACCAGACCGTCTGGCAGCCCCGCGCGGCCGACCCCGAGCTGGAAACCGAGTTCCTGCGCCGCCTGATGGTCAGGCTGGGTGTGAGCCAGGAGCAATCCAAGGCCGTCGTGGCCGCCGCAGCCGCGCCCGTGGCGCAATCGGCCACCGTGGCCACGGTGAACAACGTGCCCGTGGTGCAGATGAAGGAAGGCTTCGACCGCGCCTGGCGCCGTGTCGGCGTGGCGCTGGACCGCACCGGTTTCACCGTGGAAGACCGCAACCGCAACGATGGCGTGTACTTCGTGCGCTATGTGGCGCCCAATGCGGACAAGAAGGAGTCCGGCTTCTTCGGCAAGCTGTTCACCCGCTCGCCGGACGCCGTGCCGCCGCTCAAGTACCGCATCGTCGTGCGCAGCCAGGGTGAAGCGACCACGGTGTCCGTGCTCAACGAAGGCGGCACGCCCGAAGCCTCGGCCAACGCCGAGCGCATCGTGCGCGTGATCGCAGACGAGCTGAAGTAAGCCACACCGACACCCCTGACTGCATGCGCCTGGACGCCACCCTGCGGGGTGGGGCCCAGGCGCAATTCATTTCCACATGCTGCGTTTGAAGAACCTGGCCAGCGGCAGTGCCGGCAATGCGACCATCGTGGAGGCCAGCGATGGCCTGCACACGCGCCGCCTGCTGGTCGATTGCGGGCTGGGCATACGCCAGCTGCAGACCCGCCTGGCTGCGGCTGGCCTGCAGCTGGGGCAGATCGACGGCGTGTTCATCACCCACGAGCATTCGGACCATATCGGCTGCGCGCACCTGCTGGCCCTGCGCCACCGCATCCCGGTGTGGATGAGCCAGGGCACGCACATGGCCATCGGCGCGCCGGATTTCGACGGGCTGCTGCAGCTGGCCTGCGACATGCAGGCCATCGAACTGGGCCCGCTGTCCATCCAACCCTTCACCGTGCCGCACGATGCACGCGAGCCCCTGCAGCTGCGCTGCAGCGATGGCGCCATGCACTTGGCCCTGCTGACCGACCTGGGCCACGCCACACCCCATGTGCTGCAGCAGGTGCAGGGCTGCCACGCCCTGTTCATCGAAGCCAACCACGACCCCGACCTGCTGGCGGCCTCGGCCTACCCGGCCTTCCTCAAGCGCCGCGTGGGCGGCGCCTATGGCCACCTGGCCAACCACGCCAGCGCCGCCATCGTGCAGGCCGTGCGGCACGATGGCCTGCAGTGGGTGGTGGCCGCCCACCTGAGCGCGCGCAACAACACGCCCGACCTGGCCCGGCTGGCGCTTGCGGGCGCGCTGCAATGGGCACCGGAGCTCATCGTGGTGGCCGACCAGGCCCAGGGGACGGGCTGGCTGACCGTGGGAGAGCAGCCCGTGCCCTGCGGCCACCTGTCGCCGCCACCCCCGGCCACCTCGCTGTTCTGAGCAACGCAGGCGAAAAAAAACCCTGCTCTCTTACGAGGGCAGGGCTTCCGAACCAAGGGCCGGCGCCGTGGCGCGGCCAGGGTTCAGGCGTGCTTAGTTCGAAGCAGCGCTGGCAGCAGCGGTAGCGGCCGTGGCAGCTGCGTTGGCAGCGGCAGCGGCGTCCGAAGCGGCAGAAGCTGCTTCGGAAGCGGCAGCTGCAGGTGCTGGATCAGCAGCAGGAGCTGGAACCACCACGGGTGCGGGTGCTGGTGCTGGAGCGGGTTCTTCCTTCTTGCCACAAGCGGCGAGGGCAGCAGCAGCGATCAGGGCGGCCAGAACGAGAGAGTTCTTCATTGCGATTTTTCCTAGTTGGGACAGACAGAATCTTGAAAAGCCACAGCGCCCGGCTCCAAAAAAGCCTTTGCGCATTGGCACAGTGCACTTGAGTAGCACCATTTCGGCGCAGCCGCCGATTATATTGGCATTTAGTCAATACTGACTAACACGGATGCAAGGTTTACCGTGCCTTCACATGGTGCAAGGCCTGGAAACACCAAGTCGGGCGTTTGTCCTACAGGCCCAGCGTCGATGCAGGAAAGCCCGGTGCACTTTTTCCGTGCAGCCATTCATTGAGTGTTTCACGCACCAGCACGCGGCGCTCGGGCTCGCGGCCCGTCACGCCCACGCAGCGCTCCGGGTCCAGCCGGTGCATGACCCATTGCGGCGACCATAGCACACTGGGAATGTCCAGCGGGTCGGCCGAGGCGCTGCGCCGGCAGGTGATGATGTGGTCCCAGGTGCCGCGCCAGCGCACGAAGCGCGCATGGCGGCGGATCACCTCGTCGTACGAGCGCGCCAGCATGGTGAAGCGCCGGCCCGTACGCGCCCAGGCCTGCAGCGACTCCACCACCGCACGCTCGCCCAGGGGCCAGTCATGGAAATGGGCATCGCTGACCACGATCTCCTCCCAGCCGTCACGCGCCGCCGTGGCCAGCGCATCGCGCACCAGTTGGATAAAGGTCTCGCGGCTGGCGAAGCGGCCCGAAGGCAGCTCGCCCGGCACGGCGGCAGACGGTGGGTTGCTGGGATCGTGCGTCACGGTCAGTCCTCCTCGGTGTCCTCGGTATCGGAATGGGCCCATCCTGCATCGCACCAGGACGAAATCAGCTCCAGCGCGTCGTCGCTGGCGCGCGCCAGCTCGCGCTCGGACAGGCGCCGGTGGTCGGCCAGGCGCCGCATCAGCGTGGCGTCGCGGCCGGCGGCGCGGTAGCTCTCGCCGTTGATGAACACATGCTGCGCGTCGTACATCATGCGGGTGCGGCGGTCCAGCACCACCCCCTCGATCATGGCGCCCGATGCATCAGGGTCGAACCAGACGTTGGGCTTGGGCTCGGTCAGGTACTCGCCCAGGGCGCGCTCCAGTGCCAGCGGCTCGGCCAGGGCACGGGCCAGCGCCTCGCGCGCGAAGTCCTGCAGGCTGGCAGGGATAGCCGCGGGCTGCTCCACAGCCTCCTGGCGCGGGTCGCGGTAGAGCACGCGGGCATCACCCTCCTCGGCCTCTTCGGTCAGGCGCACCAGCAGCTCGTTGGCGAGCTCGGCCCGTGCCGGCGCGCGAAAGCCGATGGAATAGGTCATGCACTCGCCCTCGGCTATGCCGTCGTGGGCATAGCGCGGCGGCAGATAGAGCATGTCGCCGGGCTCGAGCACGAACTCATCCTCGGGCTCGAACTGCGCCAACACCTTGAGCGGTATGCCCTCCTTGAGCGTAAGGTCCTTCTGGCGACCGATGCGCCAGCGCCGCCGGCCATGGGCCTGCAGCAGGAACACGTCGTAGCTGTCGAAGTGCGGGCCCACGCCGCCGCCATCGCTGGCGTAGCTGATCATGAGGTCGTCCAGCCGCGCCTCGGGCACGAAGCGGAACTGCTGCATCAGCGCATGCACGCCCTGGTCGTGCAAGTCCACGCCCTGCACCAGCAGCGTCCAGTCGGGCTGCTTGAGCGAGGGCAGCGCGCGGCGTGTGAACGGCCCCTGGCGAAGCTTCCAGACGCCCTTGACCTGCTGCACCAGGCGCGACTCCACCCCCTCCTGGCCTGCCAGGTCGAACAGTGCACGGGGCTGCACCGGTGCCGCGAAGCCCGGGATCGCCTGGCGCACCAGGAGCGGCTTTTTCTGCCAATGGCGGCGCATGAACTGGGCAGGGGTGAGTCCGCCCAGAAGGGTCAGGGGTTGGTGGGCGTCCATGGGTACTGTGTGGCCCTTTGCAGGGCGGTTGGTCAAACTGCGACAATTCTCCTATGGAAATTACCGAACAATGTGTGGTCGCCCTGACCTGGATCCTCAAGGACACCCTTGGCGAGGAACTCGACGTGCTCGACGAGCCGGTGGAGTTCCTGGTGGGGGGCGATGATCTGCTGCCCCGTATCGAAGAGGCCCTGCAGGGCCACAGCGCAGGCGCCTCGGTGGCGCTGCACCTGGAGCCCGAGGACGCTTTTGGCGACTTCAACGACCAATTGCTGTTCCTGGAGCCGCGCTCGCTGTTCCCGCAGGAAATCGAGGAAGGCATGACCTTCGATGGCACCGCCCTGCCCGAGGGCTGCAATCCCGACGCACCGCGCGACGTGCTGTACACGGTGGCCGAGATCTACCCCGAGCATGTGGTGCTGGACGGCAACCACCCGCTGGCGGGCATCGCGCTGCGCCTGCAGCTCACGGTGCAGTCGGTGCGCGAAGCCACCGAAGACGAAATCGGCCAGGGCAGTGCCGGCACGGGTTTCTTCCGCGTCCAGCCCCAGGCGCCCGGGAACGACCTGCTGCACTGAACGACCACGGGCCCTCATGAGGGCCCGTTCGTTGCTCGCAGCGCGAGCGGTCGCCGGATGGATCAGATGCGCGAGATCTGGCCGTCGAACAGGCGCACGCGATCGCCTACGCGCAGGTCGCCGGGCGATGGCACGTCATAGGCGCGGTAGCCACCGTGGTCCAGCTGGATGGAGACCCGGTACGCCTGGGTGTACCCGCTGTTGTTGCGCCCCTCGACGGCATTGCCCGCCACTGCACCGCCCAGCACGCCCACGGCCGTGGCTGCGGCGCGGCCCGAACCGCCGCCGATCGAGTTGCCGATCACCCCGCCGACCACGGCGCCGATGATGGCACCGGCGCCCGAGGTGCGCCCCTGGCCCTGGGACTGCATCACCTCGATATTCGCCACCCGGCCAAACTCGGTGGGCACAGGGTTGGAAGACGAGTACACCGGCGCCTGGGTCTGGTAGCCGCCGCCGGCGTAGTATTCCTGCGAGCGCGGGGGAGCACCGCAGGCAGCCAAGCT
Source organism: Acidovorax sp. LjRoot118 (assembly GCF_964253575.1). NCBI lineage: Bacteria > Pseudomonadati > Pseudomonadota > Betaproteobacteria > Burkholderiales > Comamonadaceae > Acidovorax > Acidovorax sp. LjRoot118. The sequence continues at coordinate 930,794 of NZ_CAXURB020000001.1, read as the reverse complement.
CCCGATGAGGATGAGGGAGCCAGTCAGCGTGGCGATACGGGTCGTCTTGTTCATTGCAATCTCCTGGAAATGGATCTCGACGGGCGACCGACTGCACCAACGCAGCGGTCCTTGCCCGACCGTGTTGAGATTGAAGCACCGGCCAAGGGTTCCCAGCGCCATCCGGTAGCGGGAGGCCGCGTCAGCCGTCACCTACAGCATAGGAAAGCCTGACGGGCCGCCTGTAAGCGTTTGTTCAGAAGATGACAAATGGCAGGCGTGGACTCAGGCCTTGCCGGTGGAGCCGTAGCCGCCTTCGCCGCGCTCCGTCGCGGTGAACTCGGTGACCACATTGAACTGCGCCTGCACCACGGGCACGATGACCAATTGCGCCAGGCGCTCCATGGGTGCGAGCGTGAAGGCCGTGCTGCTGCGGTTCCAGGCGCTCACCATGAGCTGGCCCTGGTAGTCGCTGTCGATCAGGCCCACCAGGTTGCCCAGCACGATGCCGTGCTTGTGACCGAGGCCCGAGCGCGGCAGGATCAGCGCGGCATACCCAGGGTCCTTGAGGTAGATGGATATGCCCGTGGGCACCAGTTGCCAGGCATTGGGCTCCAGGGTCAGCGGCGCATCCAGGCAGGCCCGCAGGTCGAGCCCCGCGCTGCCGGGTGTGGCGTAGGTGGGCAACTGGTCCGCCATGCGCGGATCGAGAATCTTGACGTCAATCTTCACTTCTTGTTTCCTGTCTTGCGCTGCTGGGCCCCTTGCCGCTGGCGCTCCTTCACGGCCGCTGGCGGCACCACTGCGGTGCCTGCCGATGCGGCAGCATTGATCACGATGCCCATGAACCACCACAGGCCGGCCATCACCGCCAACCCAAACCACGAGCCCTGGCCCACCATCACGAGCGTGAGCGCATGCACCGCCGCGACCACGGCCAGCAGCGTGCGGGCGATGCGCACCATGCCGAGGAAGGGCGACACCACTTTCAGCAGATCGGGGGGCAAGGCCACCGCCAGCGGTACCGGGCTGGCGCCGCCCTGGCGTGCCGCCGCCTGCGCGGAGCCGGGGGCCACGCCGCCGGGCAACTGGTGCTGCTGCGTGACCTGCGCGGAATGGGCCGCCTGCGCCCGCCCCGACTGCAGCGCCTGGGAGGCGCTCAGCCGCTCCACATAGCTGGCGAAGTCGCCATTGGGCGGAGTGTCCCATTCGGGCTTGATCGAGTGCATCGTCATAGGGCCTCCCCGCAGGGCTCAAGAAATGGGCGAAAAACCATCAGCCGCGCCGCGCGGGCAGTCGTGCAGCCACCTCGCCCACCAGGCGCTGCGCCAGGGAGCGCTTGGACGCCAGGGGCAGTTCGCGGTGGCCATGCTCATCCACCAGCAGCAGGGCATTGTCGTCCTGGCCGAAGGTGGCAGGGCCGATATTGCCCACCAGCAGCGGAATTTTCTTGCGCAGGCGCTTGGCTGTGGCATGGGCCAGCAGGTCGTGGCTCTCTGCTGCAAAACCCACGCAGTAGAGTTCGCCGGACAGCGCCTCTGGCAACCGGGCCACGGTGGCCAGGATGTCGGGGTTCTCGACGAAGGCCAGCGTCGGGGCCTGGCCCGAGCCGTCCTTCTTGATCTTTTCATCGGCCTGCGTGGCCGGGCGCCAGTCGGCCACGGCCGCCGTGGCGATGAACACCGAGGACGTGGGCGCCAGCGCCATCACCGCAGCCAGCATCTGCTGGGCCGACTGCACGTTGACCCGCTGCACGCCACGCGGCGTGGGCAGGTGCACGGGCCCAGCCACCAGGGTCACCTCTGCACCCGCTTCGCGCGCGGCACGGGCGATGGAAAAGCCCATCTTGCCGCTCGACAGGTTGGTGATGCCGCGCACCGGGTCGATGGCCTCGAAGGTCGGGCCCGCCGTGATCAGCACCTTGCGCCCGGCCAGGGGCTTGGGCGTGAAGAAGGCGATCAATTCGTCGAGCAGCTCCAGCGGCTCCAGCATGCGGCCGTCGCCGGTTTCGCCACAGGCCTGGTCGCCATTGCCCACGCCGAGCACCCGGGCGCCGTCTTTCGCGACCTGGGCCAGGTTGCGCTGGGTCGCGGGGTGGGCCCACATCTCGCGGTTCATGGCGGGCGCCAGCAGCAGGGGCACACGGTCCATGGGGCGCGCCAGGCACAGCAGGCTGAGCAGCTCGTCGGAGCGGCCCTCGACGAGCCGGGCGATGAAATCGGCGCTGCAGGGCGCGATCAGGATGGCGTCGGCCTCGCGGCTCAGGTTGATGTGGGGCATGTTGTTGGGCTCGCGCGCGTCCCACTGCGAGCCGTACACGGGGCGCCCCGACAGGGCCTGCATGGTCACCGGCGTGATGAACTGCCCGGCCGCCTCGGTCATCACCACCTGCACGGTGGCGCCCTCCTTGATCAGTTGGCGGCATAGATCGGCCGACTTGTAGCAAGCCACGCCTCCGCTCAGTCCCAGAACAATGTGTTTGCCAGCAAGCTCATTCATGGGCGCGAATTTAGCAGACGGCCAGCCTGCCGGTGCATGGTTGCGAAAGACCTTGGCAGGCCCGGTGCCGGGCGGCCATCTATAATCCCAATTTCCCACCACCAAAAAAGACATGACCAAATTTGTCTTCGTCACCGGCGGTGTGGTGTCTTCCCTGGGCAAGGGAATCGCCTCAGCCTCCCTTGCCGCGATCCTCGAATCGCGGGGCCTCAAAGTCACCCTCATCAAGCTCGACCCGTACATCAACGTGGATCCGGGCACCATGTCACCGTTCCAGCATGGCGAAGTGTTCGTCACGGACGATGGCGCCGAAACCGATCTCGACCTGGGTCACTATGAGCGTTTCATCGAAACGCGCATGAAAAAGACCAACAACTTCACGACCGGCCGCATCTACCAGAGCGTGCTGGAAAAGGAGCGCAGGGGCGACTACCTGGGCAAGACCGTGCAGGTGATTCCGCACGTCACCAATGAAATCCAGGAGTACATCAAGCGCGGCGCCGGCGTCGGCACCGATGACGCCGTGGACGTGGCCATCGTGGAAGTCGGCGGCACCGTGGGCGACATCGAGTCGCTGCCGTTCCTCGAAGCCGTGCGCCAGCTGAGCCTGAAGCTCGGCCCCAACAACGCCGCCTTCGTGCACCTGACCTATGTGCCGTGGATCGCCGCGGCCGGCGAGCTCAAGACCAAGCCGACCCAGCACACCGTGCAGGAGCTGCGCAAGATCGGTATCCAGCCCGACGCGCTGCTGTGCCGCGCCGACCGCCGCATGCCCGAGGACGAGCGTGCCAAGATCTCGCTGTTCACCAACGTGCCCGAGTGGGGCGTGATCAGCATGTGGGACGTGGACACCATCTACAAGGTGCCGCGCATGCTGCACGAGCAGGGACTTGATGGCCTGATCTGCGACAAGCTGCGCCTGAACACGCCGCCCACCAGCCTCAAGCGCTGGGACCAGCTGGTGTACGAAACCGAGCACCCGCAGGGCGAGGTCACCATCGCCATGGTCGGCAAGTACGTGGACCTGTCGGACAGCTACAAGTCGGTGAACGAGGCGCTGCGCCACGCCGGCATGAAGAACCACGTGCGCGTGAAGATCGAGCACGTGGACTCCGAGACCATCAACGCCGCCGACGCGGCCGAGAAGCTCGCCAAGTACGACGCCATCCTGGTGCCCGGCGGCTTTGGCGCACGCGGGGTGGAAGGCAAGATCAGCACCGCCCGCTTTGCCCGCGAGCAGCAGGTGCCCTACCTGGGCATTTGCCTCGGCATGCAGGTGGCCACCATCGAGTATGCGCGCCATGTGGCCGGCCTCAAGGACGCCAACAGCACCGAATTCGAGCCTGCCACGCCGCACCCCGTGATCGCCCTGATCACCGAGTGGAAGGACGCCGACGGCACCATCAAGCAGCGCGACGAGAACTCCGACCTGGGCGGCACCATGCGCCTGGGCGCGCAGAGCTCGGACGTTTCGGCCGGCACGCTGGCGCACGAGATCTACGGCAACATCGTGACCGAGCGCCACCGCCACCGCTACGAAGCCAACGTGAACTACCTGGACCAGTTGCGCAAGGCGGGCCTGGTGATCTCGGCACTGACGCAGCGCGAGCAGCTCACCGAGATCGTCGAGTTGCCCAAGAGCGTGCACCCCTGGTTCATCGGCGTGCAGTTCCACCCCGAGTTCAAGTCCACCCCCTGGAATGGCCACCCGCTGTTCAACGCTTTCATCAAGGCGGCGGTGGAGCACCAAAAGAGCCTGCAGCAGCCCGCCGTGGCGGCCTGATCGGCACAACCCATCCAGAAAAGAAGAGACCCTGCCATGAAACTCTGCGGCTTTGACGTCGGCCTGGAACACCGCTTCTTCCTCATCGCGGGCCCCTGCGTGATCGAGTCCGAGCAACTGCAGATGGACGTGGCCGGGCAGCTCAAGGAGATCACGGGCGCGCTGGGCATTCCGTTCATCTTCAAGAGCAGCTTCGACAAGGCCAACCGGTCTTCGGGCACCAGCTTTCGCGGCCCGGGCCGCGACAAGGGCCTGGAAATCCTGGCCAAGATCCGCAAGGACCTGGGCGTGCCGGTGCTCACCGACGTGCACACCGAGGACGACATCACCGAGGCCGCCAAGGTGGTCGACGTGCTGCAGACGCCGGCCTTCCTGTGCCGCCAGACCGACTTCATCCGCGCCGTGGCGCAGTCGGGCAAGCCGGTGAACATCAAGAAGGGCCAGTTCCTCGCGCCGCACGACATGAAGAACGTGATCGACAAGGCCCGCGCTGCCGCGAAGGACGCCGGCCTGCCCGAGGACAGCTTCATGGCCTGCGAGCGTGGCGCGAGCTTTGGCTACAACAACCTGGTGTCGGACATGCGCAGCCTGTCCATCATGCGCGAGACCAACGCCCCGGTGGTGTTCGACGCCACGCATTCGGTGCAGCTGCCCGGCGGCAACGGCACCAGCAGTGGCGGCCAGCGCGAGATGGTGCCGGTGCTGGCACGCGCGGCCGTGGCCGTGGGCGTGGCCGGCCTGTTCATGGAAACCCACCCGGACCCGGCCAACGCCCTGTCCGACGGCCCCAATGCCGTGCCCCTCAAGCACATGAAGGCGCTGCTGGAGACGCTGGTGGCGCTGGACGGCATCACCAAGAAGAACGGTTTTCTCGAAAACAACTTTGGAGCCTGAGACATGAGCAGTGGTTACGTCATCGCATCCGTCACCGTCACCAACCCCACGCAGTACGAGGAGTACCGCAAGTGGAGCACCATCGCCATGCAGGCGCATGGCGCCGAAGTCTGCGTGCGCGGCGGCAAGGTCGAGGTGCTGGAAGGCGACTGGAACCCCGGCCGCACCGTGATCCTCAAGTTCCCGAGCTTCGAAGCGGCCCGCGCGTTCTACGACACGCCCGAGTACCAGAAGGCCAAGGCCGCGCGCGAAGGCGCTGCCATCATGCGCATGGTCTGCGTAGAAGGCGTCTAAGAAGGTGCGAACGAACCCGCCATGCCCGCTCATCCCGCCAAAACACGCGCGCTCGTCGTTGCAAATGCTCGCCATAGCCCGAGCTATGGCTGTGCTTTGCGCCTAGATCGCACGGGTTTTGGCGGCCTGCTCTGGCACGCCGGATTCATTCACACCTTCTGATTCCGTACCCCGTTCGTACCTGGGCCCCTCAAACACTATCAAATCGGTAGCATAGAATCGCGACCGACGCGCGGCGGCGCCAGGCACCGCAGGTGGTTTGCCCCTCCTCCCTGCCCGTCCGGATGAATTTCAAAAACCCTCAAGGAAGATCATGAGTGCCATTGTTGACATCGTAGGCCGCGAAGTGCTGGACAGCCGCGGCAACCCCACCGTCGAATGCGACGTGCTGCTGGAGTCGGGCGTGATGGGCCGTGCGGCCGTGCCTTCGGGCGCCTCCACCGGCAGCCGCGAAGCCATCGAGCTGCGCGACGGCGACAAGAGTCGCTACCTGGGCAAGGGCGTGCTCAAGGCGGTGGAGCACATCAACACCGAGATCTCCGAAGCCGTGCTGGGCCTGGATGCCTCCGAGCAGGCCTTCCTGGACAAGACGCTGATCGACCTGGATGGCACCGACAACAAGGGCCGCCTGGGCGCCAACGCCATGCTGGCGGTTTCGATGGCCGTGGCACGCGCTGCCGCCGAAGAGTCTGGCCTGCCGCTGTACCGCTACCTGGGCGGCATGGGCAGCATGCAGCTGCCCGTGCCCATGATGAACGTGATCAATGGCGGCGCACACGCCAACAACAGCCTGGACCTGCAGGAGTTCATGATCATCCCCGTGGGCGCCCCCACCTTCCGCGAAGCCCTGCGCTGGGGCGCCGAAGTGTTCCATGCCTTGAAGAAGATCCTGCACGACAAGGGCATCAGCACCGCCGTGGGCGACGAAGGCGGCTTTGCCCCCAGCGTCGAGAACCATGAAGCGGCCATCGTGCTGATCCTGCAGGCCATCGAAGCCGCTGGCTACACGGCCGGCGAGCAGATCGCCCTGGGCCTCGATTGCGCGGCCAGCGAGTTCTACAAGGACGGCCACTACGTGCTCGAAGGCGAAGGCGGCCTGAAGCTCACCGCCACACAATGGACCGACATGCTGGCATCGTGGTGCGACAAGTACCCGATCATCAGCATCGAAGACGGCATGCACGAAGGCGACTGGGACGGCTGGAAGATCCTGACCGATCGCCTGGGCAAGAACGTGCAGCTGGTGGGCGACGACCTGTTCGTCACCAACACCAAGATCCTCAAGGAAGGCATCGACAAGAAGATCGCCAACTCGATCCTGATCAAGATCAACCAGATCGGCACGCTGACCGAGACCTTCGCCGCCATCGAGATGGCCAAGCGCGCTGGCTACACCGCCGTGATCTCGCACCGCTCGGGCGAAACCGAAGACAGCACCATCGCCGACATCGCCGTGGGTACCAATGCCGGCCAGATCAAGACCGGCTCGCTGTCGCGCTCGGACCGCATCGCCAAGTACAACCAGCTGCTGCGCATCGAGGAAGACCTGGGCGACATCGCCCACTACCCCGGCCGCGCTGCGTTCTACAACCTGCGCTGACCCCTGCCCGCATGCCGGCCCGGCCGCCTGCCCTGTTGCGCGCCGCCCGCCCCCCACGGGGCGGCGCGGTGGCCATGGTGCGTGGCTGGTAAGCTAAAGCGCCATGGTCAACCGCCTTGTTCCCGTTGTGCTGCTGGCCCTGCTGGCAGCCGTGCACGCCCAGCTGTGGCTGGGGCGCGGCAGCCTGCCGCGCGTGAACGAGATGCAGCGCCAGATCGACGTGCAAAAGGCCGCCAACGCACAGGCGCAGCAGGCCAACGAGCGCCTGACCTCCGAGGTGCATGACCTCAAGGAGGGCCTGGACATGGTCGAGGAAAAGGCGCGCAGCGAGCTGGGCATGGTGCGGCCCAACGAAATCTACGTGCAGTTCACGCCGCGCTGAGCGGCGTAGGCTCTCCCTTTCACAGACCGATTCCGTGCCTTTGAAGATCGTGCTGCTGGGCGCGCCCGGCACCGGCGCACAGGATCTGGCCGACGCCCTGGCGGCGCACCTGGCCGCCACGCCCTCCTCCACACCCGTGACGCTGGTCGTGCTGGCGGACTTCTCCGCCCTGGACCAGACCGCCTCCATGGCACTGCTGATGGGCCTGGACCTGCCCTGCCCGCCAGACCAGCAGCCCGCCCAGCAGGCGGCCGACGCGCAGCTGCGCGCGGCGCTCAATGCGGCGGGCGTTGCCTACCGGGTGGTGTATGGAACAGGGCCGGCCCGTCTGGCCAGCGCCTTGCGCGCACTAGGCGCCGTGCTGGGCATGCCTGAAAGCGATGCCGTGCAGGCCAACGAATCCCGCGCGGCCCGTCTGCGCGCCTATGGGTGCGAAAAATGCAGCGATCCGGTGTGTGAGCACCGGCTGTTCACTGCGCTGACCCGGCCTCCTGCGCCAGGCTGCGCTTGAGCTCCTTGAGCAGCAACACCACCTGGCTGGAGCCGTGGCGGTAGCCGCCATTGAGCACCTGCACCACGCGCGGCCATTCGCCCTGCTGCGCCAGCTCGACAATGGTGGCGGCCTGTTCGTGGAAATACTCGTGGCGCGCCACCAGCAGGGTGAAGGCCGGGCGGTCGCCCAGCAGTTCGGCACCCACACCGTGCAGCCAGCGGCCCAGGGCGTCCTGGTCGGTGCGGCGCACCATGGCCGGGTCCAGCCCCTTGGAGGAGCGGCCTTCGAGGTAGTCCATCAGCCGCTCTTTCCAGCGCTCGTGGGCGTTGATGGCGGCGTCCAGGTCGAGCACGGCCAGCACCGTGTCGGCACGCCGGGAGTCCTGCGCGAGCGAGCTTTCGTAAAGCGCCAGTGGCGGCACTCCCCTGTGGCGGGCACCCATGCCCATGACGCGACTCAGAAACCCCATGACAGCCCTTTGTAACAGGCCTTGATGGTAGACCCGCCGCGCTGCACGTGCCGGCCGCGATTGTCAACGATGGTCAGATGGCCAGCCCGGTGCGGCGGCCACCGCCCCTATTGCATGCCCGTGGGCGCTGGCGGCTGGATGATGGCCGGCTCCACGAAGATCTGCGCCGCATCCACCGCATCGAAGCGGTACTGCTGGCCGCAGAACTCGCAGCCCACCTCGATCTCGCCGCGCTCGGCCAGGATGCTCTCGGCCTCCTCTGCGCCCAGGTTGCGCAGCATGGTGCTCACGCGTTCGCGGCTGCAGGTGCACGCAAAGCGCGGGCCCGTCTCGCCCTGCTGGGGCGTAAAGCGCACCAGCTTCTCCTCCCAGAACAGGCGGCGCAGAATGGTGTCCACGTCCAGGCTCAGCAGTTCCTCGCGGGTCAGGCTGGCGGCCAGGTGGGCGATGCGGTTGTAGTCTTCGTTGTGGCCGATCTGGTCTTCGTTCTCGCGGTGCGACAGACCGGAGGCCAGATTGCCCTCGCCCTTGATGGGCATGCGCTGGATCAAGAGACCCGCCGCCACCTTGTCGTTGGCGCCCAGCACCAGCACGGTGTCGAGCTGCTCGGACTGCAGCATGTAGTGCTGCAGCACGTCCGACAGGCGGTCGAGCTTTTCGTGGTGGTCGCCGTGCAGCGGCACCACGCCCTGGTAGGGCTGCTGGCCGGGGTGGCGGTTCTTGGGGTCGAGCGTGATGGCGCAGCGCCCGCCGCCGCCCACGTTCACCATCTGGCTCAGGCGGGCGTCGGCCGGCACCTCGCCGGTGACGGTGGCGGTGGCGCGCAGCGAGAGGTCGGACTGCACCTCGGCCACGGCCAGCTTCACCGGCCCGTCGCCAAACACCTGCAGGACCAGCGCGCCATTGAACTTGATGTTCGACTGCATCAGCACGCCTGCCGCCGCCATCTCGCCGAGCAGCTCGGTAACGGGGGCGGCGTAGGCGCCCGTGGCCGAGTTGCCGGCACGCCGGGCCAGGATGTCGGTCCAGGCGTCAGTCAGGCGCACGAGCATGCCGCGCACAGGCAGGCCATCGAAGAGGAATTTGTGAAGTTCAGACACTAAGCAGGGTTCCGTTGAAAAGTCGGGATTGGCTGGCCGTTGCTCAGCCGATCCGGTGCAGGCCGCTCTGGAAGCGGCGCGCATTGTCGATGTAATGCTGCGCGCTCTGGCGCAGGCCCTCGATCTGCTCGGGGCTCAGTTCGCGGACCGCCTTCGCGGGGCTGCCGATGATCATGGAGCCATCGGGAAACTCCTTGCCTTCGGTCACCAGCGCGCCGGCGCCCACCAGGCAGTGCTTGCCGATCTTGGCGCCGTTGAGCACGATGGCCCCGATGCCGATCAGCGATTCATCGCCGATGGTGCAGCCGTGCAGCATGACCTGGTGGCCCACCGTCACGCGCTCGCCCACCACCAGCGGCTTGCCGATGTCGGCGTGCAGCACGCTGGCATCCTGGATGTTGGAGCCGGCGCCGATGGTGATGCTTTCCGTGTCGCCACGCACCACGGTGCCGAACCAGACGCTCGCGTCCTCGCCCAGCACCACGTTGCCCATGACCTGGGCGCTGTCGGCCACCCAGGCCGAAGCGGCCACCTGGGGAATCGCACCATCGAGTTCGTAAATCGCCATACCGCAGACTCCAGACAGAAAGAAAATATTGCCCGCATCGGGGCCTGCCAATGGTTACAAAGCGTTTGCGGCGTTGCAGATGGCAGGGCCTAGAATTGTAAGGATGGAGCTACGCCAACGTGCACTGCAGGTCTTGTGCCTTACAGACCCCGAACAAAAAGCGGCGCAGTCGCTGAGCCTGCACGCGCAGGCCGCTCAGCTTTCAATAGCAGACAAAGCCCCTGAAGGCCCTGCGGACCCTGGCGCACTGCCCGGTCGCCCGGAGCGCCCGGTGTTGCTGCGGCACACCGAGTTGGCCCGCCGCTCCCCCGCCACGCCCGAAGGCCGGGCCATTTTGCTGCACGCCATCGCCCACATCGAGTTCAACGCCATCAACCTGGCGCTCGACGCCGTCTGGCGCTTCGATGGCATGCCAGGCGCCTACTACCTGGACTGGCTGCGCGTGGCGGCCGAGGAGGCCACCCACTTCAACCTGCTGCGCGAACACCTGCGCACGCACGGCCATGACTATGGCGACTTCCCGGCCCACCAGGGCCAGTGGACCATGTGCGAGAAGACGCAGGACGATGTCCTGGCGCGCATGGCTCTGGTACCGCGCACGATGGAGGCGCGCGGCCTGGATGCCACCCCGCAGATCCAGCGCAAGCTGCGCCAGGTTGGCTCGCCCGATGCGCTGGCCGCCGTGGACATCCTCGAGATCATCCTGCGCGACGAGGTGGGCCATGTCGCCATCGGCAACCACTGGTACCGCTGGCTGTGCACGCGCCAGGGGCTGGAGCCCGAGGCGCACTACGGCGTGCTGGCGCGCCAATATGAAGCGCCGCGCCTGAAGCCGCCGTTCAACGATGCCGCCCGCCGTGCCGCCGGGTTCACCGACACCGAGCTCCTGTGGCTCCAGCAGGGCTGAGCAGGCTGCTCGGACACCCGAACTTCCCTACAATGCCTCGCGTCCCCCCTCCCTTCATGCACAGCCAACGCATCCACGATCCATGTCCACCCACCCTGCCCATGGAACCACCTACCCTGCCCGGCCTGCCCCGGGCCAGTCTTCCGTGGCAATGATCGCGCGCCAGGCCATCGTCAATGGCCAGCAGATCGTGGTCGGCTACGAGCTGTTCAACCGCTCGCGCACCGAAGCGGCCCACACGGCGGCCAGCGATGTGATCCTGATCTTCAATGCCCTCTCGCATGCGGGCACCGAAGAGCTCGTGGGCAAGAAGCTGATCTTCGTGAACTGCACGCACGAAAGCCTCTCGGGCGGCCACCTGGAGCTGCTGGACCCGGACAAGGTGGTGCTGGAGATACCTCCCCTGGGCCACGCCGCAACCGATGAGGTGGCTGCGCGCCTGCCCATCCTCAGCGGCCTGCGCGAACGCGGCTTTCACCTGGCGTTCAACCATACGGTGCTGCAATCGACCTATGCCCCCTGGCTGCCGCTGGCCGACTACATCAAGCTCGACCTGTCGGTGCTGGCGGTCGACCAGCTGGCGGTGCTGATCAGCTATGCCGGGCGCCACTCCCAGGCCGAACTGATCGCCGAGAAGGTGGAAACCGCCCAGCAGTACGACACGGTCTCCACCCAGGGCGTGCAGCTGTTCCAGGGCTACTGGTTCGCCCGCCCAGCACTGGTCGAGGCGAAACTGCTCACGCCGGCCCAAAGCAGCATCATCCAGCTGATCAACCTGGTGCGCCAACAGGCCAGCACCGACGAGATCGAAGAGGTGCTCAAGAAGGATGCGGGCCTGGCCTTCAACCTCATGCGCCTGATCAATTCGGCCGGGTTCGGCATGAACCGCGAGATCACCTCCTTCCGCCAGGCGGTGATGCTGATGGGCCTGAAAAAGCTCTTCCGCTGGGCAGCCCTGCTGCTCACGGCCTCGCGCACCAGCGGCGCGCCCTCGTCCGTGGGCCAGACCGCCGTGGTGCGCGGGCGCCTGATGGAACTGCTGGCGCTGGAGACCCTGCCCCCCGACGAGGCCGACCAGGCCTTCGTCGTGGGCATCTTCTCCCTGCTGGACGTGATGCTCTCCATCCCCATGGAATCGGCCATCGGCCTGCTCAACGTGCCCGAGGCATCCGCTGCGGCCCTGCTGCGCCGCGAGGGCTTCCTCGGTGACCTGCTGAACCTGGCCGAGGCCTGCGAATCCAGCGACGACGCCGTTTTCGACCGCGCCGCCGGCACCTTGCACCTGTCCAGCCAGCAGATCAACCTGGCCCACCTGCAGGCCCTGGCCTGGGCCGACCAATTGACCGAGGACTGACCGAGGATTGACCCTGCGGTCGAGAGACGTGCAAGATGCATACAGAAGGATTACTGCAGCGGGTCTAGAATCCGATCCAGTAGCCCTCTCTGTCTATCCCTATCCAAGCGCCCATGTCGACCACCCCTGAACAAGCCGCCTCCGAAGTCGATCCGACCCAGGAGAACGTCGAAGACAGCAATCTGGCCATCATTGCGCGCCAGCCCATCGTGGACCAGCACCGCGCCGTGTATGGCTACGAGCTGTTCGACCGCTCCACCGCCACCGCCTCGCACACCGCCGCCAGCGATGCCGCCCTGCTGTTCAACGCCCTGTCGTACGCAGGCACCGAGGCCCTGGTGGGCAAGAAGACCGTCTTCATCAACTGCACGCACGACAGCCTGGCGGGCGGCCACCTGGAGCTGATCCACCCCGAAAAGGTGGTGCTCGAAGTGCCCCCGCTGCCCGACAGTGCCACCCAGGAAGAGATCGACGGCCGCGTTCCCGTGCTCGAGTCGCTGCGCGCCCGTGGCTTTCGCCTGGCGTTCAACCAGCATGCCCTGCGCCGGGCCTATGCCAGCTGGATGCCGCTGGCGGCTTACATCAAGCTGGACATGCAGGCCTTCAAGCCCGAGCTGGCAGGCCCGCTGGTCAAGTTTGCCGGCAACTACGCCAAGGCCACGCTGGTGGCTGAAAAGGTGGAGACGCCCGAGCAGTTCAAGATGATGCTCGACCTGGGCGTGAAGCTGTTCCAGGGTTTCTGGTTCGCCAAGCCCTCGCTGGTCAAGGCCACCACCATCCGGCCTTCGCAGGCCACCATCATCCAGCTGATCAACCTGGTGCGCAAACAGGCCAGCACCTCCGAGATCGAGGACCTGCTCAAGAAGGACCCCACGCTGTCCTTCAACCTGCTGCGCTTCATCAACTCCTCGGGCTTCGGCCTGTCGTGCGAGATCACCTCGTTCCGGCACGCGGTGATGATCCTCGGCCTGAAAAAGCTGTTCCGCTGGGCGGCGCTGCTCATGACTACCTCGCGCGCCGACGGCTCGCCGCCGGCCGTGGGCCAGACCGCCGTGGTGCGCGGCCGCCTGATGGAGCTGCTGGCCACCGAACTGCTGCCGCCCGAAGAGTGCGACAACGCCTTCGTGGTGGGCGTGTTCTCGCTGCTGGACACCATGCTCAACGTGCCGATTGAGAAGGCCCTGGAATCCGTGGCACTGCCCCAGACCGTGACCGACGCACTGCTGCACAACACCGGTGTGTTCGCCCCATTCCTGGAGCTGACCAAGGCCTGCGAAAGCGGCGACGAAGTGGTGTTTGCCCGCACGGCCGAAGCCCTGCACCTGTCGAACCGCCAGGTCAACTGGGCCCACCTGCAGGCGCTGACCTGGGCCGAAAGCCTCAACGCAGACTGACCGCGCACCGGCCGCGCCATGCGACAAAGGGGAGCCAGTGGCTCCCCTTTTGCATTCTTCGGGCGCTTACTGCCCCTTGATGCCCGCCGCGCGGATGATGCGCAGGTTGGCCTCGGACTCCGCGGCAATGCGCTTGCCGAAGTCGGCCGCCGTGCCGCCCAGGGGCACGTTGTCGGAAGCGTCGAGCTTGCTGCGCACATCGGGCAGGGCCAGCACCTTGTTGATCTCGGCATTGAGCCGGGCCACCACGGCGGCAGGCATGCCCGCCGGTGCGAACACCCCGAACAGCGAGGACAGGTTGGCCGCGCCCTGACCCAGCTCGGCCAGGGTGGGCACGTCGGGCAGGGTGTCGAGCCGGTCGGGAGCACCCACTGCCAGGGCCTTGAGCTTGCCGGCCTTGATGTGCTGCAGCACGGCCGGCCCGGCGTTGGTGGACAGGATCTCGAACTGCCCGCTGAGCGCGTCGTTCATCTGCTGGCCGCCGCCCTTGTAGGGGATGTGCGTCATCTGCACGCCGCTGGTGTGCATGACCTGCTCCAGCATGATGTGGCCCAGCGACGCCTGGCCCGAGGTGGCCCAGCGGATGGCGCCCGGTTTGGCCTTGGCCTGCGCCAGCAGGTCGCGAAAATCGCGCGCGCTGCTGGCCGGCGTGCCCAGCAGCAGCACGGGCGAGTACATCACGGTGGCCACCGGCACGATGTCCTTGGCCGGATCGAAGGGCGATGCGCCCAGGTGTGGATTCAGCGCCAGAGGGCTGATGGCCGCAAAGCCCAGGGTGTGCCCGTCCGTCGCCTTGGCCACGGCATCCAGGCCGATGCTGCCGCTGGCCCCGGCCTTGTTCTCGATCACCACCGGCTGGCCCAGCGGGCCCGCGAGCTTGTCGGCCAGCAGCCGCGCCACCACATCGCTCACGCCCCCGGCCGGGTAGGCCACCACGATGCGCACCGGCCGCGTGGGCCAGGTCGGCGCCTGGGCGTGCGCCAAGGCAGGCGCCAGCAGCAGCGCGGCACTGCTGGCCAACCCTCCCAGCGCAGCGCGCCGGCTGGAGTTCACGCTATGGTTGTCGGATTCCATGTTCAGTCCTTTTTTTGGATTCAATATCTCGGGGGATTGTGGCCCGATCAGCCACGCGGATGGTGCTGCGCATGCAGCGCCTTGAGCCGCTCGCGCGCCACATGGGTGTAGATGGTGGTGGTGGAAATATCGGCATGCCCGAGCAGCAACTGCACCACGCGCAGGTCGGCACCGTGGTTGAGCAGGTGGGTGGCAAAGGCATGGCGCAGCGTGTGCGGCGACAGCGGCGTGGTGATGCCGGCCACGGCCGCCCATTTCTTCACGATGATCCAGAACATCACGCGCGTCATGCCGGCACCGCGATGGGTCACGAACAGGTCGTCCGTCTGCTGGCCCGCGAGGATGGCGCCGCGCGCCTCGGCCAGGTAGCGGTCGAGCCACTGGCGCGCCTCTTCGCCAAAAGGCACCAGGCGCTCCTTGCTGCCCTTGCCCATGACGCGCAGCACGCCTTCATTGAGCCCGAGCTGGAAGGTCTTGAGCGTGACCAGCTCGGTCACGCGCAGGCCGCTGGCGTACATCAGCTCCAGCATGGTGCGGTCGCGCAGGCCCAGGGGGTTGCCCAGATCGGGCGCGGTGAGCAGGGCCTCCACCTGCGCCTGCGACAGGGTCTTGGGCACGCGCAGAGGCTGGCGCGCCGCCTGCAAGCGCACGGTGGGGTCGGCGCTGATGCGCCGCTCGCGCAGCGCCCAGTGGAAGTAGCGCCTGAGCACTGTCAGGCGCCGGTTGGCCGAGGTGGCGCGGGTCTCTTCATGCCGTGCCGCGAAGTAGCCCTGCAGGTGCTGCTCGGCCGTGCCGTCCAGGGCCAGCCCGGGATGGTGCTCGGCCAGCCACTGCGCATACAGCGTGAGGTCGCGCCGGTAGGCGGCCAGGGTGTTGCGCGAGAGGCCGTCCTCCAGCCACAGGGCGTCCACAAAGGTATCGATCGCGTTCAGGCTGGCGGTGAGCATGCCAAAACCATAGCACGTAAAAAAGCCGCCCGTGGGCGGCTTGGGTACAGCGTGGGCGCGCCTGGTTTATTCCAGCGTCAGCTTCTGCTTGACCACCACGTCCTTGTAGACCGCGAATTCGGCCTTGATCTGCTCGGCAAACTGCTCGGGCGTGTTGCCGATCACGATGGAGCCGGTCTCCTCGATGCGCTTCTTCACGGCCGGATCTTCCAGCGCCTTGCGCACGGCGGCGTTGACCTTGTCGACCACTTCCTTGGGCAGGCCCTTGGGACCGACGATGCCGTAGTAGGCCATGCGGTTCACGGGCTCCAGCCCCAGTTCCTTGAACGTGGGCACGTTTGGCAGGGCGGCGACACGCTGGGGCGCCGCGACGACGATGGGCACCAGGCGGTTGTCCTTGATGAAGGGCAAGGCCGAGGGCAGGTTGTCGAAGATCATCGGGACCTGGCCGGCCACCGTGTCATTCAGCGCCGGGCCCGCACCCCGGTAGGGGATGTGCGTCACGAAGGTGTTCGACAGGCTCTTGTACAGCTCCATCTGCAGGTGGCCGATGCCGCCCGTGCCCGACGACGAGTACGAGTACTTGCCCGGCGACTTCTTGAGCTCGGCCACGAAGGCCTTGTAGTCCTTGGCCGGAAAGCTCGGGTTCACCGCAATGATGTTGGGCGTGGCCGCGATATTGGTGATGGGCGTGAAGTCCGTGATCGGGTTGTACGGCGTCTTGGGGTTGATGGCCGGGTTGGCCGCCGTGGTGGACACAGTGGCGATGCCCAGGGTGTAGCCATCAGGCGCCGAGCGGGCGGTTTCGCTGGCACCCACGATGCCGCCGCCACCGGCCTTGTTCTCCACGATCACGCTCTGGCCCAGGGCACGGCCCAGCGGGTCGGCGATCACGCGCGCAATGATGTCGGTGGTGCCACCGGGGGCAAAGGGCACCTGCAGCTTGATGACCTTGTTGGGGTATCCCTGGGCGGCGGCAGATCCTGCGGCAGCCACCAGCGTCAGCGCGAGCCATTGACGACGATGCATTGATTTCTCCTTCATGAGGGGGTAACAGACAGCGATGATGGTATGCGCAATGGCAACCACCGCGCCTTATGGATTTCACATAGGTGCTTACCCGTGGACGGTGCGGCGTCTCGGGTATTCTCGGAGTGTGAATTACGCCCAGCTCCTGCTCCCCGATTTCTCCTTGATCCTGTGCGGTTATCTGGTGTGCCGCTTCACCGCATTGAACCGCGCCGTTTGGCAGCCGGTTGAGAGCCTGGTGTACTACCTGCTGTTCCCGGTGCTGCTCTTCCAGTCCATCGTCAAGAGCCCGGTGGACATCGGCGCCGCATCCGGACTGATCGCCGCCGGCATGCTCACCGGCATCGCCGGCATTGCGCTGGCCTACAGCATGCCGCACTGGCCCTGGCTGGGCAAGCGCCTGGACCTGCGCGACCACGCGGCCAGTGCGCAGATCGCGTTCCGCTTCAACTCCTTCATCGGCCTGGCGATTGCCGAGCGGCTGGCCGGCGCACAGGGCCTGCTCATGATCGCCGTGCTGATCGGCGTGTGCGTGCCGCTGTTCAACGTGGCCGCCGTGTGGCCCATGGCACGGCAGGGCAAGCACGGCTTCGTGCGCGAGCTGGCGCGCAACCCGCTGATCGTGGCCACGCTCTCGGGCCTGGTGGCCAACCTGCTCGGGTTCCAGATCCCCGCCTGGATCGAGCCCACCGTCACGCGCATCAGCGCCGCCTCGCTGGCCCTGGGCCTGATGGCGGCGGGTGCGGGCATGCAGTTCGGGCTGCTCACGCGCGGCAAGGCGCTGAGCATCTCGGTGCTGGCCATCCGCCACCTGGTGCTGCCCGTGATCGCCTTCGGCCTGGCGCACCTGTTCGCGCTCAACCCGGTACAGACCACCGTGCTGCTGGCCTTCTCGGCCCTGCCCACGGCCAGCACCTGCTACGTGCTGGCCGCGCGCATGGGCTACAACGGCCCTTACGTGGCCGGGCTGGTGACGCTGTCCACGCTGCTGGGCGTGGTGAGCCTGCCGTTTGCGCTGGGTGTCCTGCGGTGAATGCCCTCCACGCCCTGGCACGCAGACGCGTGCTGGCCGCCGGCCTGCTGGCGGCCAGCATCGCACCGCTGGCCGCTTGTGGACGCAAACCAAGCCGTGGGCAGGCCGTCCCGTCCGGGGCCACCGTGCTCGCGCTGGGTGACTCGCTGACCTCTGGTGTGGGCGCTTCTGCCGACACGGCCTACCCCGCCGTGCTGCAGCGCCTGACGGGGTGGAAGGTCATCAACGGCGGCATCTCGGGCGACACCTCGGCCCAGGCCTTGAAGAGGTTGCCGGAGCTGCTGCAAAAGCACCAGCCCGCGCTGGTGATTGTCAGCATCGGGGGCAACGACTTCCTGCGCCGCCAGAGCGCCAGCGCCACGCGCGCCAACGTGTACAAGATCTGCGAGCAGGCCCGCGCCGCCGGTGCGCAGGTATTGCTGGTGGCGATACCCGAGCTGACGATCCTGGCCACCCTGGGCCAGTTGAGTGACCATGCGATGTACGAAGACATCGCCAAGGAGCTGGGGATTCCCCTGCACCGCAAGGGCTGGTCGGGCGTGCTGGCCGACGCCAGGCTGCGTTCGGACAACATACACGCCAACGCCGCCGGGTACGAACTGTTCACCCAGGGGCTTGTGGACACCCTGAAGGACACCGGGCTGCTCGCCCGGTAGGGTGCGAGATCAGGCGATCAGGCGCAGCGCCGACTCCCAGGCCATCTGCGCGTGGGAAAGCCCCTCTTCCCGGTTGAACTGCGCCGCCGTGCGCTCGCACACCGCCACCGGCGGGTAGGTGATGGTGCGGCCGCCCGCGAGGGCCTTGGTCTGCGCCTGGCAGGCACGCTCCAGGAAGTAGATGTTCAGGAAGGCCTCGGCAATGGTGCGGCCCGCGGCCAGCAGGCCGTGGTTGCGCAGGATCATCACACGGTGCGCGCCCAGGCTGGCCACCAGGCGCTCGCGCTCCTCCAGGTCCAGGGCGATGCCCTCGTAGGCGTGGTAGCCGATATGGCCATAGAACTTGAGCGCATGCTGGGTGATGGGCAAGAGCCCCTCCTCCTGGCACGACACGGCAATGCCGTCGGCCGTGTGCGTGTGGATCACACAGGCCAGGTCATGGCGTGCCATGTGCACGGCAGAGTGGATGGTGAAGCCCGCCGCGTTCACGCGCTCGGCCGCATCGCCGACCTCCACCGCCGCGCCGCTGGGGTCGATCTTCACCAGGTCCTCGGGCCGCATCTCGTGGAACAGCACGCCGTAGCGGTTGATGAGGAAGTGGTCCGGCGTGCCCGGAATGCGCGCGCTGATGTGCGTGTCGATCAGGTCGGTCATGCGAAAGTGCGCAATGAGCCGGTACAGTGCCGCGAGGTCGCGCCGGGTCTGGGTTTCGGCATCCACGGATGCCGCAGTGTGGTGGGTGGTCATGGTGGTGTGCTGGTTTGCAGTTGTCGTCAGGCCAGTGCCAGGTCCGGCTGCTGGCGGATCATGGCCGCCACGGCAAGGCTCTGCGCGTCGCCCTGGGCCTCCAGCGCGGCGATCACGCCCAGTCGGTCGGCTACGGACTTGTCCTGGTTGAGCTTCATCTTGCCCTCGATGCGGGCGATGGGAATGCGCACGGCTGCAATGGCGCGCAGGCGCGATGCGGTATGGTCAGTGGGCACGCCTTCAAAGGTCCATTCGCCGCCCAGCGGCGTGTCGTAGGTGGCCACGGTGCGCGTGAGTACCGCGTGGATCGCTGCCACGTCTTCCACCACTTCGGGCGTGCCCCGCACGTGGATGGCGGTGTAGTTCCAAGTCGGGAAGGTCAGCCGATTGGCATACCAGCTCGGCGAGATGAAGGCGTGAGGGCCCTGGAAAATGACCAGTGCCGGAGCACCGGCCTTGAGGTCATGGTATTGCGCATTGCCACGCGCCAGGTGCGTGGTCAGCAGGCCGTGCGGCCCGCCCTCCTCGTCCACCAGGAAGGGCAGGTGCGTGGCGTTGAGCCCCTGCGCGCCTTGGGTCACCAGGGTGGCGAAACTCCACGCGCGCATGCGCTCGCGCAGCAGCGGCTCGTCCTTTTCCGCATAGGCGGGGGGCGTGTACATGGCGCGGCTCCTTACGCGTGCTGGTGGAACCAGCGCACCGTGTCATCGAAGGCCACGCCCGCCACGTCGGCCACCGAGACGGCTTCGAGAAAACTGTGCACCGTTCCCTTGTAGACCTTGGACTGCACGTCCACGCCCTCTGCCTTCATCTTGGCCACCATGTCGATGTTGCCGTCGTACAGCGGATCGCACTCGGTGATGACCAGGAAGGCGGGTGGGATGCCGCGCAGGTCGGCATCGAGCAGGTTCATGCGCGGGTCGGTGTAGTCCTCCTTGCGGCCCAGGTAGTTGCGGTAGAACCAGACCATCATGTGCAGCGACAGCCCGTAGTCGCCCGCGCCGTAGCGCACCACCGAGTCCTGGTACAGGTCGGTGCTGAAGCCCGTGTAGTTGAGCACCATGCCGCGGATGGGGCTTGGACCCAGGTCGCGGAAATGCAGCGCCGTGCACAGCGAGAGGTTGCCGCCGGCCGAGTCGCCGCCGATGAAGAACTGGTCCTTGTCGAAGCCGATCTCGCCGGCATGGGCGATGAGCCAGTCCACGGTGTCGATGCACTCCTCGATCGGCTGGGGGAACTTCGCATCGGGTGCACGCGTGTAGTTGATGCCGATGACCACGATGCCGGCCCGCTCGGCGTACTCGCGCATCAGGCGGTCGTGCGTGTCCACGCTGAACAGCACGAAGCCACCGCCGTGGATGTAGAGGAAGGCGCCGGGCATGCGCTGCTCCTTGGGGTAGTAGGTGCGAATCATCACCTCGCCGTGGCGCGTGGGCACCTGGCGCTCGGTGGTGCGTGCCATCACCGGCCCGCCCGCAGTCCAGGGTGCGCGCACCTTCTCGGCGATGTCTCGGCCTTCGGCTATGGACACCGTGTCGCGGCGCGGGAACTTCGACGCATCCGCCGCCATGCGCTGCACGAACAGCTGGACTTGCGGATCGAGGGGCGCAGGCTTTGCGCCCTGGGTGGGTGCAGCGAAGGCGGGGTCGGGCTGGTTCATGTTGGGGTGTGTTTGCAGTGGATGGATCGAAAGGCCCGTGCGGGCGGCGGTGCTAGTACCCGCGCGCGGTGTCTACCTGGTTGAAGAGCGCGCCACCGGAGCGCATCTGGGCGATGTTGCGGGCCACCTGGCCGGCGACCACGTCGTAGGTGGCCATGGTGGCCATGTGGGGCGTGACGACCACGCCCGGCGTGGTCCACAGCGGGTGGTCCTGCGGCAGGGGCTCCTGCTCGAAGACGTCGACCACGGCGCCGCGCAGCTGGCCGCTGCCCAGCGCGGCGATCAGGTCGCCCTCGACCAAGTGCTCGCCCCGGCCGCAATGGATCAGCGCCGCACCTTTGGGCAGTGCATCGAAGGTGCGGCGGCCCAGGATGCCGCGCGTCTGCTCGGTCAGCGGCAGCAGGCACACCAGCACATCGGTCTGCGCCAGGAAGGCGTCGTACTGCTCTTCCCCGGCAAAGACCTGGATGCCGGGTACCTCGCGCGCCGTACGCGCCCAGCCGCTCACGGTGTAGCCCAGCGCGGGCAGGCGCGCGGCGATCAGGCCGCCCAGCTCGCCCAGGCCCATGAGGCCGATGCGGCAGGTGGCGGCCGGTGTCTGCAGCGGGCGCTTCCATTCGCGCACACGCTGGCTGGCCAGCGCGGCATCGAGCTTGCGGTGAAAGTACAGCACGCCCCACAGCACGAACTGCAGCATGCCCTCGGCCAGCATGGGATCGACCACGCGGCACACCGGCAGGCCGCGCAGGTCCTGCCCGGCCACGACATTGTCCACACCAGCTGCGATGCTGTGCACGAGCTTGAGGTGGGGCATCTGCGCATACAGGTCGGGCGGCGTCTGCCAGCAGACGGCCACCTCGGCCTGCAGCGCACGCGGGTCGGGCCAGGTGCACACGTCCAGGGTGGGGTCGGCCGCCTGCAGCAGGGGGCGAAGGAAATCGAGGTTGGCTGTACGGCTCAGAAGGGCAACGGTGGTCATGACGAGGATGCGATGAGGTGCTGTGCCAGCGCGAGGTAGGCCGACATCGGGGTGGAAGGGACTTGCATGGTAGTCAAGCCGCCAGCCTGTGCTCGAAGAAATCCAGCCCCGGCATGGCCGCCAGCAGCGTGCGCGTATAGGCGTGCTGCGGGTTGCTGAAGAGCTGGCCCGGCGCGCCGCGCTCGACGATCTGGCCGCGCTGCATGACCACCACCGAGTTCGATATCTCGGCCGCCACGCGCAGGTCGTGGGTGATGAACATCATGGTCAGGTTGAGCTCGGCCTTGAGCTCGGCCAGCAGGGCCAGCACCTGCGCCTGGATGGACACGTCGAGCGCCGACACGGCCTCGTCCGCGATCAACAGGCGCGGCTTGAGCGCCAGCGCCCGGGCAATCGAGATGCGCTGGCGCTGCCCGCCCGAGAATTCGTGCGGAAAGCGGTCGATGGCCGAGGCCCCCAGGCCCACCCGGTCGAGCAGCGCGGCAGCGGCCTTGAGCGCTTCGGCGCGTGGTGTGCCGTAGATCATGGGGCCGCGCGCAATCGCATCGCCCACCTTCTGGCGCGGGTTGAGCGAGGCGAACGGGTCCTGGAAGATGATCTGCACCTGGCGCCGGTACGCGCGCAGCGCCGCGGCATCCTGCCCCAGCACCGGCTTGCCCGCAAAGGTGATGCCGCCGCTGTCGGGCTCGATCAGGCGCATCACCATGCGGCCCAGCGTGGACTTGCCCGAACCGGACTCGCCCACCACCGACACCGTCTCGCCCTCCTCGATGGCCAGGTCGATGCCGTCGGCCGCCACCACCGTGCGCGGGGGCGCGAACAGGCCCGCCTTGGAGACGAAGGTCTTCTTCAGCTGCTCGATCTTGAGCAGCGGTTCGGCCTGCACCGCAGGCCGCGCCGTGCTACGCGCCTGGCGGCCGGGCACGGCGGCGATCAGCGCGCGGGTGTATTCGTGCTGCGGGTTGCGCAGGATGGCGTCGCGCGTGCCCTCCTCCACCACGCGGCCGTGGCGCATCACCACCACGCGGTCGGCAATGTCGGCCACCACGCCGAAGTCGTGGGTGATGAACAGCACACCCATCCTGCGCTCGGCCTGCACCTTCTGGATCAGGTCCAGGATCTGGCGCTGCGTGGTCACGTCCAGCGCCGTGGTCGGCTCGTCGGCCAGCAGCAGGCGCGGATTGTTCAAGAGCGCCATGGCGATCATCACGCGCTGGCGCTGCCCACCCGAAAGCTGAAAGGGGTAGCTGCGCACGATCTGCCGGGGCGATGGCAGGCCCACTGCGTCGATGATGGCGATGCAGCGCTCCTCGATGGCGGTGGCGCCGAGGTGCTCGGCGTTGTGCAGTTGCAGCGCCTCGGCCACCTGCGCGCCGATGCGCTGCAGCGGGTTCAGGGCGCTCATGGGCTCCTGGAAGACCATGGAGATGCGCTCGCCGCGCAGCTTGCGCATCTGCGGCGGGGTCAGCCCGGTGAGGTCGGTGCCGTCGAGCAGGATGCGGCTGTTCTTGTCGATGCCCACGCGCGGCGGCAAGAGGCCCAGGATGGCGTGCGCCGTCATGGACTTGCCCGAGCCCGATTCGCCCACCAGGCAGACGATCTCGTTCTCGGCGATGTCCAGCGACAGGCGGTCCACCGCATAGTTGCGGTCGCCCGAGCTGGGCAGCACGATGGACAGGCCCTGGATCGACAGCAGGGGCACGGCGGGGTTGGTGGCGGTCGTCATTGGCGGGAGATCCTCGGGTTCAGCACGTCGTTCAGGCCTTCGCCCACGAGGTTGATGGCCAGCACGGTGAGCAGGATGGCGATGCCGGGGAAGAAGCTCATCCACCACGCCTGGCGCAGCATGGTGCGCGCTGCGCCGATCATGAAACCCCAGCTCATGAGGTTGGGGTCGCCCAGGCCCATGAAGCTCAGCGCGCTCTCGATCAGGATGGCGCTGGCGATGCTCAGCGAGCCCGCCACGATGATGGGCGACAGCGCATTGGGCAGGATGTAGCGCACGATGAGCGACAGCGGCGACTCGCCCTGGCAGCGCGCTGCCAGCACGAACTCGCGCTCCTTGAGCGCCAGGAACTCGCCGCGCGTCAGGCGCGCCACCTGCGGCCAGCTGACCAGCGCGATGGCCACCACCACGGTGCGGATCGAGGGCTCCAGGATGGCCACCAGCAAGATGCACAGCATGAATGCCGGAATGGTCTGGAACAGCTCGGTGAAGCGCATCAGCCACTCGCCCACGCGCCCGCCCACGTAGCCCGAGAGGGAGCCCACCACCACGCCAATGATGAGCGCGACCAGGGTGGAAGTGACGCCGATCATCAGCGACACCCGCGTGCCGTGCGCAATGCCGGCAGCGATGTCGCGGCCCAGGCTGTCGCTGCCCAGCAGCATGCCCTCGGTCTGCGGTGGCGTGAACGGCGCGGCCACCGTGTCCCAGGGGTCGCCCGGAAAGAAAAAGGGGGCGCTGGCCGCGAGCACGATCACCGCCAGCAGGATCACCAGGCCGAGCATGCCGCTCGGATGGCGCAGGAAGGATTTCAGGGTCTGTTTCATCGGGGTTTTCCGCGCCGCTCAGGCAGCCTGGATGCGGGGGTCGATCACGCGGTACAGCAGGTCGGTCACCCAGTTGAAGAAGATCACGAGCACCGACAGCACGAGGAACACGCCCAGCATCACCTGGTAGTCGCGCTGCAGCACGGCGTCGTAGGTCAGGCGGCCCAGGCCCGGCCAGGCGAACACGGTCTCGATCACCACCGAGCCGCCGATCAGCGTGCCGGCCTGCACGCCGGCCATGGTCACCACCGGCAGCAGCGCGTTGCGCAGCATGTGGCGCCACAGGATGCGGCCTTCGGACGCGCCCTTGGCGCGCGCGGTCTTCACGTAGTCCTGGTGGCTCACCTCGATGATCGACGAACGCATCAGCCGCGCATAGATCGCCAGATACAGCATGCCCAGCGTGAAAGCCGGCAGCGCCAGGTGCCTGAGCTTGTCCACCACGGCGGCCCAGCCGCTGATGCTGGTGCCAATGGTCTGGTAGCCGAAAGCCGGCAGCCAGCCCAGTTGCACGGAGAACAGCAGCACCAGCATCAGGCCCAGCCAGAACACCGGCGTGGCGTAGATCACCAGAGCGAGCAGGCTGATCAGCGTGTCCGACAGCTTGCCGGCGCGCACGCCGGCCAGCGCACCGAGCACCACCCCGCCCACCAGCGAGATGGCAAAGGCCGAGAGCGTGAGCAGCAGCGTGGCCGGCAGGCGCTCGGCAATGGCGCTGGCCACGGTGCGCTGCTGGCGGTGCGAGTAGCCCAGGTCCAGGGTGACGATCTTGCCCAGGTAGGTGACCAGCTGCGTCGCCATGGGTTTGTCCAGGCCGTAGTCGGCGCGCACGCGTTCGAGGAAGGCCGCGTCGGTGGCGCCGGACTGCCCGGCCATCACCAGGGCCGGGTCACCGGGCGCGGCGCGCACCAGCATGAAATTGAAGATGGCGATCAGCAGGATCACCGCCACCATCTTTGCAAGCCGCACGCCGAGCGCGCCGAGGCCCTTGAGCCATTGAAGATTCATAAGTCATGCCCGGGCGCCGGGCGCGGCACACTGCCACGCCCGTGTCCCATCAGCCCTTGAAATAGACCGTGTCGAAGCTCTCGTGGATGCCGATGGCACTCGTCACCAGGTTCTGCAGGCGCTTGTCGTGGATGGTGGGGAAGTCCATCTCCACCAGCCAGGCGATGGGCACCTCGTCGACGATGATCTTCTGCATCTCGCTGTAGAGCGCGCCGCGCTTGGCCTCGTCCACCTCCACTGCGGCCTGGTCGGCCAGCTTGTCGACCTGGGCGTTGGAGTAGCCCACCGTGTTGGTGAACAGGATCTTGCGGATGTTGGAGGTCACGTAGTTGCGCGTGACGCCCAAGGCCGGGTCCCCGAACTGGTACAGCCACGAGAGGTTGAGCTCGTAGTCCCAGTTGCTGATGCGCTGCGTGTAGCTGCCCGGATCGGTGGATTCCAGCGTGACGGCGATGCCCACCTTGGCCAGCGACTGGCGGATGTACTCGCAGGTGCGCTGCACCATCTCGCCGTAGGGCGAGACCGGCAGGCGCACGGTGGTGCGCACGCCCTTGGCGTCGGGCTTGAGGCCCATCTCGTCGAGCAGGGCCTTGGCCTTGTCGATGGAGAAATCGTACTTCTTGACGTTGGGTTCGTAGTACTTGGTCTTGGAGTTCACCGGGCCGGTGGCGACCTTGCCGAAGCCGTAGAGGATCTTGTCCTTGATGAAATTGCGGTCGATGGCGTGCATCACCGCCTGGCGAAAGCGCTTGTCGTTCAGCGGTGCCGTGCGGTTGTTGATCTCCAGCCACATGATGGGCGCGAAGTACTCATAGCCCTTGGTGGTGACGGCCAGGTTGTCCTTCTTGGCCAGGCGGTTGGCGTCGAACAGCTCCAGGTCGGTCCACTGCGTGAGCTGCACGGTGCCGTTTTCGAGCGCCAGGGCGCGCGATGCACCATCGGGCACCACGCGGTAGATGATGGCGTCCAGGTAGGGCAGGCCGGGCTTGAAGTAATTTTCGTTGCGCACCAGGTGGATGTGCGAGCCGCGCACCCATTCCTTGAGCTTGAACGGGCCCGAGCCGATGGGGTTGAGGTTGGCCGGGTTCTTGACGATGTCGGTGCCGGCATAGATGTGCTTGGGCATGACCGGCAGGTTGGAGATGTCGAAGGCGCCGATGAAGGGGCCGAAGGGCTCCGTCAGCTTGAAGACCACGGTCTGCGCATCGGGCGCGGTGATGGACTCGCAGCGGCCGAAGATGGCCTTGGCGCGCGGGTGCGTGATGGGCAGGAACTCCTTGACGGTGTAGAGCACGTCCTCGGACGTGAGGGGCTTGCCGTCGTGCCACTTGGCATTGGGTTCGAGCTTGAAGGTGTAGGTCTTGCCGTCGCTCGAGATGGTCCAGCTCCTGGCCAGGCTGGGCATGGGCTTGAGGTTGACGTCGTAGGTCAGCAGGCTCAGGAAGATCTTGCCCGAGACCATCTGCGTGGGCGTGAGCTGGCTCACCGCGAGGTTCAGGATCGGCGGCTCGGGCTGCACGATGGAGTTGAGCGTGCCGCCGCGCGTCTGGCCGTGCGCTGCGGTGATACCCAGCGGAAACTCTGCCAGGCCCAGGGCGCCGGTCGCAAGCAGGTACTTGTGGAACTCACGTTTGTTCATGCTGATCCTCAGGGGGTTGGACGTGGACTGCCGCACGGGTTGCGCGGTGTGTTGATCGCGAATTCAGTGTAGGCAGCCGGCCCCGCCAAGGCGGCGCGTTTCGAGCCGAGTTCTGTTTCGCTTGGGCCATCCTTGCGATGGCTTGACGGCGGGACTTGCGCGCGTCACAGTCCGCTGCATTGCTTTGGCGCGCTTCTTGCGTGCCGAGAGGGAGTGATGAACAACAGCTTGACCACCGCCCGCAGCGTCGTTTTCCAGGACTACCAGGACATCCCGAGGCCGGTCTCCATGATCATCGTGGAGCACGACCCCGAGCCGTCGATGATCGTTCCCCGGCATTCGCACCCGCGCGCGCAACTGGCCTATTCGGTCAAGGGCACGTTCACCCTGCACACCGAAGAAGGCGCCTGGCTCGTGCCGCCCAACCGCGCCGTGTGGGTGCCCGGCGGGGTGGAGCACGAGATGCATGCGCGCGGCCAGGCGGTATCCAACCGCTCGCTTTACATCCAGCCCGACGCCTCTCCCGACCTGCCCACCGAGTGCTGCGTGATCGAAGTGTCGCCGCTGATGCGCCACCTCATCATCGAGGCCATCGACATCCCCCTGCTTTACGACGAGGCGGGCCGCGACGGCCGCGTGATGCGCCTGATCCTCGACGAGATCTGCGGCGCCCCCAAGATCCCGCTGCACGTGCCCATGCCGCGCGATGCGCGCCTGCTGCGCATCTGCCGGGCGTTGCTGGCCGACCCCAGCCACGACGGCGACATCGAGTACTGGGCGCACCATGGCGCCCTGGGCCGGCGCACGCTCACGCGGCTGTTCCGCGACCAGACCGGCATCACCTTCACGCTGTGGCGTCAGCAGGTGCGCCTGATGGAGGCGCTGCGCCGCCTGTCATCGGGCACGCCCGTCACCACGGTGGCCTTCGACCTGGGCTACGAGAGCCCCAGTGCCTTCTCGGCCATGTTCCGCCGCGTGATGGGAAAGACGCCGCGCCACTACCTGGGGCGCAGCGACATGGACCTGGATTGACACCCTGAAGTGGTGCAGTCCGTTCAGTGGATGCACCATGAAAGTCAAAAATCCCCGCATGGCCAGCACCATTCGGGGATTTTTTTCTGCCCAGCCAGCCAACTTCAGCCCAGGCGGTTGACCCCGCACCAGCGCGCCATGAAGACCGCGAGCACCGCGACCGTCTGCACCATGCTGTCGATGGAAACCCACTCGTCGATGCCGTGGATGTTGGCACCGCCCGAGGGGCCGTAGCAGATGGCCGGGGTGTCGCCGTAGAGGTTGAAGAACTTGGCGTCGGTGGTGCCGGTGAAAGCCGTGGGCACCAGTTCCGTGCCCACGATGTCCTTGTGGCATTGCGAGATGGCCACGACGATGGGCGCATCGGGCGGCACGTCGCAGCCGTCGGCCTGGAAGCCGCCATAGACCACCTGGTAGCTCAGCGCAGCGTGCGCCGGGTGGGCAGCATAGGCGGCGGCCAGCACGGCCTCGATCTCTGCCTTGGCCTTGCCGACCTTCATGTCGGGATAGAAGCCGATGCGCACGTCGGCCCGGCAGGCCGAGGGCACGGACGACGCCCATTCGCCGCCGCTGATCTTGCCCAGGTTGAAGTTCACCGGGTGCTGGTGGTGCGCATAGCTGCGGTAGCGCGCGCTGGGCGCGTTCCAGCGCGCTTCGAGCTTCTTGAGTTCACCGAACAGGTACATGGTGAAGTCGATGGCGCCCACGCCGGTCTGTGCCACAGAGGCGTGCACGGGCTTGCCCAGCACCTCGATGGCCAGCCACAGCACACCCATCTGGCAGGTCATGACGCCGTTGTCCGCCACCGGCTCGGTGATCACCGCGGCGTCCGCTCGGTAGCCCTCCACCAGGCAGGCCAGCGCACCGTTGCCGGTGCATTCCTCTTCGATCACCGACTGGAAGTACACCGGCGAGGCAGGTTCCAGGCCCATGGACCTGAGCGCCTTGTAGGCCATGGTGTAGGCCACGATGCCGGCCTTCATGTCCGACGCGCCGCGCCCGTAGAGGCGGTCCCCCTCGACCCGGCCGGAGAACGGTGAGCCGGTCCACAGCACTTCGGCGCCCGTGGGCACCACGTCGATGTGGCCGTTGAAGATCAGCGAGTTGCCCTTGAACGGGCCGCTGGGGCGGTGGATGCCCACCACGTTGGTGCGCCCCTCGTACGAGACCAGGGAGGGCGAGTAGCCGGGGTGGGCCTTGAGTTTCTCCTCGTCGATCTGGAACTCGTCCACCTGCAGACCCAGGCCGGCGAAAGCCCTGGCCATGAAGCTCTGCGCACTCTGCTCCTGGCCCAGCAGCGAGGGGTGGGTGACCAGTTCGCTGAGCATGGCGACGGCTTCGCCGCGCAGCGCGTGGGCGGCGGCAACGATGGCGGTTTCGCTCGCCACGAATTCAGGGGTGGTGGTGGTTTCTTGCATGGAAACCATTCTTTCACCGGGCCAGCGGGCGCGTTGTTCAGAACGGGCCGCGCACTGTCGCAATCGCGCCGATCTGAAAAGCGTCAATGCGCTTGCGCCAGCGCCCACGCCACATGCTCACGCACCAGCGCGCTCTCATGCCCGGCGCGCGACTGCAGCGCGCTGCGCAGGCCCTCGTCGTCGGGCTGCGCACGCAGGGCATTGCCCAGCGACACGGCCACGTTGCGCAGCCAGCGCTCATGGCCGATGCGGCGGATGGGCCCGCCCTCGGTCATGCGCAGAAAAGTGGCCTCGTCCCAGCCGAACAGATGCACCAGCTGCTGGCCCGACAGGCCGCTGCGCTCGTCGAAATCGGGCAGGCGGCTCACCTGCGCGAACTTGTTCCAGGGGCAGGCTAGCTGGCAATCGTCGCAGCCGTAGATGCGGTTGCCCATGGCCGCGCGGAACTCCACGGGGATGGGGCCGCCGTGCTCGATGGTCAGGTAGGAGATGCAGCGGCGCGCGTCGATGCGGTGCGGGGCGATGATGGCCTGCGTGGGGCAGATGGCTATGCAGGCGCTGCAGCTGCCGCAGTGCGCGGTGACGGGTGCGCTCTCGGGCAACTGCATGTCCACGTAGATTTCGCCCAGGAAGAACATCGAGCCCGCCTCGCGGTTGAGCACCAGCGTGTGCTTGCCGCGCCAGCCCTGGCCGCTGCGCGCAGCGAGCTCGGCCTCGAGCACGGGTGCCGAGTCGGTGAACACACGGTGGCCGAACGGGCCCACGGCCTCGGCGATACGGTCGCTGAGCTTTTGCAGCCGCGCGCGCAGCACCTTGTGGTAGTCGCGGCCCCGGGCATAGACCGAGACAATGCCCTCACCCGGGCGCGCCAGGCGCGACAGCTCCATCGCCTGCCAGTCGTCCATGGACTTGCCGCGCGGCAGATAATCCATGCGTGCCGTGATCACGCTCACGGTGCCGGGCACCAGCTCCGCCGGGCGGGCGCGGCGGGTGCCGTGGGAGGCCATGTAATGCATCTCGCCATGGAACCCTTGGGCCAGCCACTGCACCAACCCTGCTTCGGCGGCAGACAAATCCACCCCCGCCACGCCGATTTGGGAAAATCCCAGCTCGCGGGCCCACTCCTGCATTTGAGGAACGAGTTGACTGTTGCACCACATACCGGCCCGATTGTAGAAAGCCCCGCGCTCCCGGCCGCGCAGGAAAGCCCTCGCACGCAAAGCCCTCGCATCTGGCACTGGCACGGCGAGGACGACACCGCCGCCTTCGCGCAGGCGCTGGCCGCCCAGCAACCCTTGC
This sequence comes from Acidovorax sp. LjRoot118, assembly GCF_964253575.1. NCBI lineage: Bacteria > Pseudomonadati > Pseudomonadota > Betaproteobacteria > Burkholderiales > Comamonadaceae > Acidovorax > Acidovorax sp. LjRoot118. Next base: position 900,004 of record NZ_CAXURB020000001.1, on the reverse strand, counting down.
TGGCCAACGCCTTCCTCACCCTGCACGGCGACCTGGGCGCGGGCAAGACCACGTTGGTGCGCCACCTGCTGCGTGCTTTGGGGGTGCAAGGCCGCATCAAGAGCCCCACCTACGCCGTGGTGGAGCCGCACGAGGCCCCGGGCCTGGCCCCGCACGCCACCACGGTCTGGCACTTCGACTTCTACCGCTTCGACGACCCGCGCGAGTGGGAGGACGCCGGATTCAGGGACATTTTTGCCAACCCGGGCCTCAAGGTGGCAGAATGGCCGGAAAAGGCTGTAGCGCTGACCCCGCCTGCCGACCTTGCTATACACATTGAAGCAATTGACGACACCGAAAGGCAAGTCACCGTGCATGCACACACCGCCGCCGGCCACCGGCTGCTGCAAGGACTCTGAACGAATGAAGCTGCCCGCCCGCCCGGCGCCCCGCCAGCCGTCTCGCCGCACCCTGCTGCAGACGGGCAGCCTGGTACTTTTGCTGGGCACACAGCAGATCGCGCGCGGCGCCACCATCCTGGCAGTGCGCGTCTGGCCCGCCCCCGAGTACACGCGCGTGACCATCGAATCCGATGGCAAGCTGGTGGCCAAACAGTTCTTCGTGACCACGCCGCCGCGCCTGGCTGTGGACATCGAGGGGATCGACCTGAGCCCCGAACTGCGCGAGCTGGTGGCCAAGGTCAAGCCCGACGACCCGAACATCGCCGGCATCCGCGTGGGGCAGAACGCGCCCAACGTGGTGCGCCTGGTGGTGGACCTGAAACAGCCTGCCATGCCCCAGGTGTTCACCCTGCCCCCGGTGGCCGCCTACCAGCACCGCCTGGTGTTCGACCTGTACCCTGCCGAGCCCGTGGACCCGCTGGAGGCCCTGATCGCCGAGCGCCTGCGCGATACCACGGGTGGCCGTGCAGCGCCCCCCGTGGCCGCCGCTGCCGTGCGCCCCCCTGCCGCCGCACCTACGACGGCCCCGGCCCCGCAGGCCGACCCCCTGGGAGACCTGATCGCCCAGCACGCCAACCGCCCCGGCCCGGCCCCTGCCCCGCCGCCAGCTGCGGCGGAGCCGCCTGCGCCTGTGGTGGCAGCCGCCCCGCCGGCCAAAGGAGGCGGCAACCGCGCCACGTCCACGCAGACCGACCGCATCATCATCGTGGCACTGGACCCTGGGCACGGCGGCGAGGACCCTGGCGCCATCGGGCCCGGTGGCACGCGCGAGAAGGACGTGGTGCTGCGCGTGGCCCACCTGCTGCGCGACCGCATCAACGCCACCACCGTGGGTGGCAACCCCATGCGCGCCTTCCTCACGCGCGACGGCGACTTCTTCGTGCCCTTGGGCACACGCGTGGAAAAGGCCCGCCGCGTGCAGGCCGACCTGTTCGTGAGCATCCACGCCGACGCCTTCACCACGCCGGCGGCCCGCGGTGCCAGCGTGTTCGCGCTGAGCCAGAGCGGCGCATCGAGCACGGCCGCACGCTGGCTGGCCAACAAGGAGAACCAGGCCGACCTGGTGGGCGGCCTGAACGTGCAGAGCCAGGACCGCCATGTGCAGCGCATGCTGCTGGACATGAGCACCACGGCGCAGATCAACGACAGCCTGAAACTCGGCAGCGTGCTGCTGGGCGAGATCGGCAGCATGGCCAAGCTGCACAAGCCGCGCGTGGAGCAGGCCGGCTTTGCCGTGCTCAAGGCGCCCGACATCCCCAGCGTGCTGGTGGAGACCGCCTTTATCAGCAACCCCGAGGAAGAGGCCAAGCTGCGCAGCAGCGCCTACCAAGTGCAGCTGGCCGACGCGCTGATGCGCGGCATCACGCGCTACTTCGCCAAGAACCCGCCGCTGGCGCGCAGCCGGTCGGTGTAGTCGATTGCCCTCTTCAGCAGTGCGTGGCTTGCCTCATGCAGCCTTCGCAGGCACAGTGGGAGCCACGGCCCCACGACAACGGTGAAGGAGAAGAACCATGGCACTGCCCCACGCACAATCCGGAGAAGTGGCCAGCGTGCGCCCCCTGGGCGCACAACTGGCCAGCGCCACCACCTCGGCCATCCTCAAGGCCGGCCAGCTGGAGGTGATGCGCGTGGTGCTGCCCGCAGGCAAGGCCATGCGCGAGCACCAGACCCAGGGCGAGGCCACCGTGCAGTGCCTGGAAGGCGCCGTGGAGTTCCACGCCGGCGATTCGGTGCAGCTGCTGCAGCCTGGCGACTTCGTGCACCTGGCACCGCGCTCGCCACATGCACTCAAGGCGGTCAAGGACTCGTCGGTGCTGCTGACGATCTGCCTGCTGCCGGGCTGAGTTCAGGAAAGCCGGAAGACACTCACGATCTCGGCCAGGCGCGCCGCCTGGTGCTTGAGGCTGTCGGCTGCGGCAGCGCTCTGCTCGACCAGCGCGGCGTTCTGCTGCGTGACCTGGTCGAGCTGGGTCACGGCCTCGCCGACCTGGCCGATGCCGATGGTCTGCTCGCCCGTGGCGCTGGAGATCTCGGCGATCAGGTCGCTCACGCGCTGCACTTGGGCCACGATGTCTTGCATGCTGGCTCCGGCATCGGCCACCAGGCGGGTGCCGTTGTCCACGCGTTCGGCGCTGGCACCGATCAGGCCCTTGATCTCCTTGGCGGCCTCGGCGCTGCGGCCGGCCAGGCTGCGCACTTCGCTGGCCACCACGGCAAAGCCCCGGCCCTGCTCACCGGCACGGGCCGCTTCCACCGCTGCATTGAGCGCCAGGATGTTGGTCTGGAAGGCGATGCCGTCGATGACGCTGATGATATCGGTGATCTTCTTCGATGCCACCGAAATGTCCTGCATGGTGGCCACCACCTGGCCCACCACTTCGCCGCCCTTGACCGCCGCCTGCGATGCCGTGCCCGCCAGCGTGGCGGCCTTGCGCGCCGTATCGGCATTGTTCTTCACGGTGCTGGTGATCTCCTCCATCGAGGCCGCCGTTTCTTCCAGGTTGCTGGCCTGTTCCTCGGTGCGCTGGCTCAGGTCGGCGTTGCCCATGGCGATCTCGCTGGAGCCGGTGGCAATGGAGTCGCTGCTCTGGCGCACGGCACCCACGATGCGCACCAGCGACGTCTGCATGTGCTGCATGGCCTGCATCATCTCGGCCACCTCGCCACGGCCCTGCACGGCGATGTGCTGCGACAGATCGCCCTCGCCGATGTTGCGCGCCACTGCGGCCACCCCGTTCAACGAAGCGCGGATGCGCCGCACCACCACCCAGGACAGCAGCATCAGCAGCGCGAGACCCACCACGCCAGCCACCAGCACCGTGGTGCGGTAGGAGCGGATCAGGCCGGAAGCCTCGGCGGCCTGGTCGGCCGAACGCTGGACCTGGTAGGCAACCATCTTGTCGGCCACCGCGTTGTACTGGTTGACCACCGGGACAAAGGTGGACAGGGCAAACGACTTGGCAGCCGCCATGTCGCCCCCCTTCTTGATCGCCAGGGCCTTGTCACGCGTTTCCAGGTAAGGCTTGCGCACCGTGGCCAGTTCTTCCTGAATGCGCAGGCCCTCGGGGCTGGACTCCAGTTCGGTGTAGCGCTTTTGCACCTGCGAGGTGTCGGCCGTGGTGGCTGCGATCAGGTCCTTGAAGAAGTTCTGCAGATCGTCGCCATCGGATTGCACGACCGAGAACACCCGCGTGGAATTGACTGCAATGTTGCTGCGCCAGCGCAGCGCCAGTTGCAGGCGCTCCACCTGCTCACTGGCCAAGTGGTCCACCGTGGCACCCAGGTGCTGCACACGCACCAGGCTGAGCGCCAGCACAACGATGAGCACGGCCGCCGCCAGGGCCACGACCAGGCTGATCTGCTGGGCCACCGTGAGTTGCCCTCCCCAGGTGCTGTTGCTGCGGGGTGATGGAAGTGCGGGGTTGCCCATGGTGTGTCTCCTTGCTTGTTATGGCCGCGTTGGCGGCAGCAGTCTTCTGCTGGAATGAGCGCAGCATAACCCTCCCCCGGCACCACCTGGCCATCGACAAGTGCCTCGCGTGCACAATTTTTGGGGACACGGCGCCCGGACAGGGTCCTACAGCCGCTGCCCCCGGGTACCTACACCGCAAAAACGCCTGGCGCGTGACAGTAGAGGCACAGGTCGAACACCGAAAGCCCACGGGTTTTTGAACTTCAAGGCCTGACTCCACCCACCGCAAAGGAATCCCGCCATGACCAATACCCTTCGAACCCTTCTCGTCGCCGCTTCCGCCACCGCCGCCCTGGCCATGGGCGGTTGCGCCTCCAACCCCACCAACGCACAGGTCGGCACCGGGGTTGGTGCCGTGGTCGGCGGTGCAGCCGGCAACGCCATCTTCGGTGGCCCCGTGGGCACCATCGGCGGTGCCGCCGCCGGCGCCTTGGTGGGCCACGAAATCGGTGAAGACCGCGACCAACGCCACTACTATCGCCGTTGATCTGGAGGGCTGAACCACAGCCCCCGACCATGCAAAAAGCGCCGCCATCTCGCGATGGGCGGCGCTTTGTGCATGGGGGCAATGGATCAGGCCATGGCCTTGGCCTTGCGCCCGGCCCGCCAGGCACCAAAGATCGCGATCAGCCCGGGAATGAAGATCATGGCCCAGATGATCTTGTCCAGGTTCTCCTTGACCCAGGCGAAATTGCCAAAGAAGTAGCCCGCCGTGGCGATGCCCAGCACCCACAGCAGGGCGCCGCCCACATTGAACGCCGTGAACTTGCTGCGCGACATTTCGGCCACGCCGGCCACGAAGGGCGCGAAGGTGCGGATGAAGGGCATGAAGCGCGCGATCACGATGGTGATGCCGCCGTAGCGCTCATAGAACTCATGGGCCTGGTTGAACGCCCGGCGGTTGAACCAGCGCGAATCCTCCCACTGGAAGACCTTGGGCCCGAAATAGCGGCCTATGGAGTAGTTGCACTGGTCCCCGAGGATGGCGGCCACGATCAGCACCGCACAGGCCAGCGGAAAGTTCATGAGCCCCGCACCGCACAGCGCGCCCACGATGAACAGCAGCGAGTCGCCGGGCAGGAAGGGCATGACCACGACTCCCGTCTCGACGAAGACGATGATGAACAGCAGCGCATAGACCCAGGGCCCGTAGTTCTGCACGAACATCTCGAGGTACTTGTCCACGTGCAGGATGAAGTCGATCAGGAAGGTGATGAGTTCCATGGGGTCCGGGGCTGTTGAGGGCAGCGCGCATTATCCCCACCGGCATCCAGCCCCTGCCGGCAAGTCCCCACGGCAACCGGACCTAAAATCCGCAGGGTGACCTCCAACGCCCTTCCCTCCCCCGCAGCAGAACCCTCCGCCCGCCGTCCCATCCGCGACCTGCCCGACGAGCTGATCAGCCAGATCGCGGCCGGCGAGGTGGTCGAGCGCCCCGCTTCCGTCGTGCGCGAGCTGGTGGACAACGCGCTGGACGCGGGTGCCACGCAGGTCACCGTACGGCTGTCGGCCGGTGGCGTGCGCCTGATCACGGTGGAGGACGATGGCGGCGGCATTCCACAGGACGAGCTGCCGGTGGCCCTGCGCCGCCACGCCACGAGCAAGATCACCAACCTCACGGACCTGGAGACCGTGGCCACCATGGGCTTTCGCGGCGAGGCCCTGGCTGCCGTGGCCTCGGTGTCCGAGATGTCGCTGCTGTCGCGCCCGGCCAGCCAGGCCACGGCCTTTCTGCTCGATGCGCGCAGCGGCGAGCTGCGCCCTGCGGCACGCGCCACCGGCACCACGGTGGAGGTCAAGGAATTGTTCTTTTCCACCCCCGCGCGGCGCAAGTTCCTCAAGACCGATTCCACGGAGCTTGCGCACTGCATTGAATCCGTGCGCCGCCATGCACTGGCCCGGCCCGACGTGGGCTTTGCCATCTGGCACGAGGGCAAGCTGGTCGAGCAGTGGCGCGCCACCTTCGTGCCGGGCCAGGGCAGCGATGCGCAGAATGCGCTGGCAAGGCGCCTGTCCGACGTGCTGGGCGAGGACTTCGTGACCCAATCGGTGGCTGTGCAGCACCGCTCGGGCGCGGTTACCGTGACCGGCCGCGCCGGCCTGCCCGACGCGGCACGCTCGCGCGCAGACCACCAGTATTGCTATGTGAACGGCCGCTTCGTGCGCGACAAGGTGCTTACGCACGCGGCGCGCAGTGCGTATGAAGACGTGCTGCACGGCCACAAGCAGCCGGTGTATGCGCTGTATGTGGAGATCGACCCGGCGCGTGTGGACGTGAACGTGCACCCCACCAAGATCGAGGTGCGCTTTCGCGACAGCCGCGAGGTGCACCAGGCCGTTCGCCACGCGGTGGAGAATGCACTGGCCGCGCCCCGTGCCGCAGCCCTGGCCGCTGCCGCCCTGGCCGCAGAAGCGGCCCCTGCGGCCACAGAACCAGCCCCCTTCACCCTGGCCAAGTCGCCGCTGCCCGACTGGCGCGCCCAGTCGGCCATGCGCTTCGAGGAGCCCGTGGGCCACCGCGTGACAGACCTGCAGGCGTTGTGGGGCACGCCGGCAACCGCCACCCCGGTCCCGTCCACCGGCTTCGCCAGTGCAGCACTGCAGGCCGATGCGCCGGTCGCCGAGCGCACGGCATTCCCTGCCAGCAGCCTTGCAGCGGCAGCACCTGCGACACCGCTGCCCCAGCGCTCGGCGGGCGATGCCCCCCTGCCCGTGGGCCGCGATGGCCAGGAATCCGCCTGGCCCCTGGGCCGGGCCGTGGCGCAGTTGCATGGTGTCTACATCCTGGCAGAGAACGCGCAGGGCATGGTCATCGTGGACATGCATGCCGCGCACGAGCGCATCGTCTATGAGCGCCTGAAATCCCAGGTGGACAGCGGCGCGCGCATTGCCAGCCAGCCCCTCTTGATCCCCGCCACCTTCGCGGCCACGCCCGAAGAGGTGGCCACGGCCGAGGCCAGCGTGGACGTGCTGGCCATGCTGGGGCTGGAGGTCGTGCCCTTCTCGCCCAAGACGCTGGCCGTGCGAGCCGTGCCCACCACGCTGGCCCAGGGCGACGCCGTGGAGCTGGCGCGCAGCGTGCTGGCCGAGCTGGCCGCGCACGACGCGACCACGGTGGTGCAGCGCGCGCGCAATGAGATCCTGGGCACCATGGCCTGCCATGGCGCGGTGCGCGCCAACCGCCGGCTCACCATCGACGAGATGAACGCCCTGCTGCGCCAGATGGAAACCACCGACCGTTCGGACCAGTGCAACCATGGCCGCCCCACCTGGCGCCAGCTGTCCATGCGTGAGCTGGACGCGCTGTTCCTGCGCGGGCGCTAGCCGCCGACTGCATAGCCAAGGAGCATGCCGCAAGAGCGCGCTCCTCAGCCAACCTACGACCACCATGCGTAACCACCTGACACCCGGGGGCCTTGCCCGCCTTCCCAGCCGAGCCCGCCAATGGGGCACTGCGGCTGCCCTGGCCATCGTGCTGCCGGCAGAGGCCGGACGCCCTCTGAGCGTGGACGATGCGGGCGTTGCAGAACAGGCAGGAGGCCAGTTGGAAGCGTGGTGGGAAGGAGGCCGCGGCACAAAGGGCAGCGCCTACCTCGCCCCAGCCTATTCGCCCTGGCAGGGCGTGGAGCTGGGCGCCGTGCTGGCGCGCGACTTCGAGGGCCACGCCACAGTGCAGGGACTGCAGGTCAAATGGTTGTGGAATGCGTCGCAGGAGCAGGGATGCAACGCCGCCAGCACGGGCGGCCTGCTGCACACCCGCCACGCACCCGGCAACACCCTGGCCCTGGGCCTGGTAGGCACCTGCAATACGGCCTGGGGCGCCCTGCATGCCAACCTGGGTGCCCTGCGGCTACCAGCGCGGCACTGGATTCCCGCCTGGGGCTTTGCGGTGGAGCGCGCCTTGGGCCCCATCACCGTGCACACCGAAGCCTTTGGCCAGCGCGGCAGCGCCCCCACCTTCCAGACAGGGGCCCGGTGGGAGTGGGCACCGCAGTGGCAAATCGACGGCAGCCTAGGCCGACAGCAGGGCCGCACGCTGCTGAGCATGGGTATCCAGCGCGGTTTCTGAGGGTTCGCCCGCGCAGAAAAAAGCCCGCACGCGGCGGGCTCAGGGCAAAAGCAACACAGCTCAATTGTCGCGAGCGGCCTTGGCCTGGTCGGGGAAGTCGCTGAACAGGCCATCCACACCCAGGTTGAAGAACAGCTTGTACTCGGCCTTGGGGTCGCCCTTGAAGTCCGAGGCGAGCTGCTTGGGTTCGCTGCGGAAGGTGTAGGGGTGCACGAACAGGCCTTCGGCGTGGGCGTTCTTCACCACGTCGGTCGGGGGCAGCATCACGCGGTCGCGGTTGTCGATGATGCCGTCGCCGTTCAGGTCGTCGGCCTTGCCGTCGTTGTTGGCATCCACCTGCTTCGAAGGAATCAGGTACGGCTTCCAGGGGCCGATGCCGTCGGCGTAGGTCTTCACTTCCTTCAGACCGGCCGGGGTCAGCAGGCTGGCGAAGGTGCGGGCATCGCCGGCCACGGCGAAGTCGTAAGGCTTGTCGTAGGGGGCCACCAGCGACATGCTTCCGTCGGCCTTCACGTCGTCCGCGTCGACCAGTTGCACAAGGCGCACCTGGGTCTTGCTGCGCAGGTACTTGAGGTTCGCGACCTCGAACGACTGGATGATCACCGGCGAGTTCTTGGCCGTGTAGCCGTTCTTGGCCAGGATGGACAGCAGGCGGTCTTCGAGCGCCAGGTTCAGGCCCACGTGGTAGGTAGGGTGCTTGGTCTCGGTGTACACGCCCACCGTGCGGTTGGCCTTGGCGCCTTCGGTCTTGGCCAGTTCCAGGATTTCCTCGTAGGTGGGGATCAGGAACTTGCCGTTGTTGGACTGGTCGCGGTCGGCCATGGGCTGCACGGCACGCAGGGTCTTGATCTCGGCCAGGGTGAAGTCGCTGGCGAACCAGCCTTCTTCCTTCACACCGTCCACGGTCTTCTGGGTCTTGCGGCTGGCGAACTCGGGGCGCTGCGAGACGTCGGTGGTGGCCGTGATGTTGGGCTCATGGCGCGCGATCAGCACACCGTCCTTGGTGGCCACGAGGTCGGGCTCGATGAAGTCGGCGCCCAGTTCGATGCCGCGGCGGTAGCTTTCCAGCGTGTGCTCGGGCAGGTAGCCGCTGGCACCGCGGTGGCCAATGACCAGGGGCGTGGCGCCATTGAGCGTGGGGTATTTGGAATCGTTGTCGCCACCGCAGGCCGTGAGTGCCACGGCGGCCAAAAGGGCCAGTGAACCGGCTTTCGCACCAGTAATGTGCATCGTCTTCTCCTCGTGTTGTGGATTGGAATCGCCGAACTGTGGGGCCGGCTTGTGACAAGACCGTGACGCCCCATTACAGGGCATTTCAGCCATCAAAGCCAGGGCTTGCGCACCACATTGAAGCAATACAGCCGTCATAATCCCCACAATTGTGCATTTGCACACATGAGTTCATGACTTTTTGACATAACCCGCGGGTCTGGCTATTTCCGCCGGGCCTTTTCCTCCTCCCTGAAGAAAGCCTTTCTCTGATATGAAGTACGAGTCCGCTGGCAGTTTCCTTGCGCAAGTGGCGCAGCGCAACCCCCATCAACCCGAGTTTTTGCAGGCTGTCACAGAAGTCATGGAGAGCCTGTGGCCCTTCATCGCCCAGCACCCGCGCTATGCCGAGCATGGCCTGCTGGAGCGCCTGGTGGAGCCCGAGCGCGTGGTGATGTTCCGCGTCTCCTGGGTGGACGACCATGGCACGGTGCAGGTCAACCGCGGTTACCGTATCCAGCACAGCATGGCGATCGGCCCCTACAAGGGCGGTTTGCGCTTCCACCCCTCGGTGAACCTGTCGGTGCTCAAATTCCTGGCGTTCGAGCAAACCTTCAAGAACGCGCTGACCACCCTGCCCATGGGCGGCGGCAAGGGGGGCTCGGATTTCGACCCCAAGGGCAAGAGCCCCGGGGAGGTGATGCGTTTTTGCCAGGCCTTCGTCTCGGAGCTGTTCCGCCATGTGGGTGCGGACACCGACGTTCCGGCCGGCGACATCGGCGTGGGCGGGCGCGAGGTGGGCTTCATGGCCGGCATGATGAAGAAGCTCAGCAACCGGGCCGACTGCGTGTTCACGGGCAAGGGCCTGTCGTTCGGTGGCTCGCTGGTGCGCCCCGAGGCCACGGGCTACGGCACGGTGTACTTCGCGGCAGAGATGCTCAAGCAGAAGGGCCGCAGCTTCGACGGCCTGCGCGTGTCGGTCTCCGGCTCGGGCAATGTGGCGCAGTACGCGGTGGAAAAAGCCCTGGAGCTGGGCGCCAAGGTGGTCACGGTGTCCGACTCCAGCGGCACCATCGTCGATGAGGAAGGCTTCACCACCGAGAAGCTGGCCATTCTGATGGACGTGAAAAACCACCACTACGGGCGCGTGGCCGACTATGCGGCCCGCACCGGCGCGAAGTTCGAGGCCGGCGTGCGCCCCTGGCATGTGCCGGTGGACGTGGCCCTGCCCTGCGCCACGCAGAACGAACTCGATGCCGACGACGCGGCCGTGCTGATCAGGAACGGCGTCATCTGCGTGGCCGAAGGCGCCAACATGCCATCGACCATCGAGGCAGCCAAGGCCTTCGAGGCGGCGGGCGTGCTCTACGCACCCGGCAAGGCCAGTAACGCGGGTGGCGTGGCCACTTCGGGACTGGAGATGAGCCAGAACGCGGCCCGCCTGTCCTGGCCACGCGAAGAGGTGGACGCGCGCCTGCTGCAGATCATGCAGGGCATCCATGCCGCCTGCCTGCGCTACGGCAAGCGCGCCGACGGCAGCGTGAGCTATGTGGACGGGGCCAACGTGGCAGGCTTCGTGAAGGTGGCCGACGCGATGCTGGCGCAAGGCGTGGTGTAGCCATCAACGGCATCCAAAATCCCGCCAAAAGCGGGAAATAGGTAACAAAAGGGAGGCAAGGCCTCCAATGCCAGTAAGTTAAGCAAAGCCCCTTCGGGGTCTTTGTTGTTTGTACAGTGCAGACTTCAATCAATCGAGCTTTGGCCATAGCGGTCAAGCGATAGCCAATGCTGCTGCAAGAGTACCTGAGCGATACCCACGACTTCGCAACCCCCGAGCAATGGGGCGTAGTTCAAAGCAGCGTACCCCAACAGTGGATTGAACAGGCCCTGCAGATGAGTGGCGTGGCAACACTGCGCAAGCGGCGATTGCCCATGGAGCAGGCACTTTGGCTGGTATTGGGTGTGGCCTTGCTCAGAGACCGTTCCATAGTGAACGTGGCCGAGGTACTGGAGTTGGCACTGCCTGGGCAGCACGATGAGCCCATCAGCTCCAGCGCGCTGAGCCAAGCGCGCCAACGGCTGGGCAGTGAGCCCCTGCAATGGCTGTTTCGACACACCGCTGCACATTGGGCGCACCAGGAGGCCGGTCGCCACCGCTGGCAAGGCTTGGCGCTGTACGCGCTTGATGGCGTGGTCTGGCGTACCCCCGACACGCAAGACAACCGCCAGCACTTTGGCTGCCAGCGCAACCACCCAGACCACCAAAGTCCCTTCCCCCTGGTGCGCATGGCCTGCCTGCTCGATGCCAGAGCACGTTTGTTGGTAGATGCCAGCCTGGATGCCTACGACACAAGTGAGTACACCTTGGCTGAACGCCTGTGGCCGCAGTTGCCGCCGAACTCGCTGGTGATGGTGGACAAAGGCTTTTACTCGGCTGGCCTGCTGTGGCCGCTGCAGCACCGCCAGGGGCGCCACTGGCTGATCCCTGCACGTGCGGGACTCAGGGGTGAGGTGGTGCAAACGCATGGCCCTGGCGATGTGAGCTTGCGCATGAAGGTCTCGCCCCAAGCTCGCAAGAAAGACCCCGGCTTGCCGCTCACGTGGGAGGTACGGGCCATCACACGCGAGCTTGATGGCAAATCCAGGACCGTGTTCACCTCCCTGGCAGACGCTGCGCGTTACAAGGCCGATGAAGTATTCGCGCTGTACCACGAGCGCTGGGAGATCGAGCTGGCTTACGGGGAGATGAAGACGGACATGCTGGGCCAGGCGATGACGTTGCGCAGCCAGCAGCCCGATGGGGTCAAGCAAGAGTTGTGGGCGACTTTGCTGATGTACAACCTGATCCGCTTGGAGATCACACGCATCGCAGACGAGGCCAAAGTCGAGCCCTGCCGAGTCAGCTTCGTCACGGCGCTGCGCTACATCGTGGATGAGTGGCTGTGGAGTTCAGGCTCGCGCACTCCTGGGGCCATCCCGGCCAAGCTCGCAGCCATGAGAAAGAACATCCGCCGCTTCGTGCTGCCGCCTCGCAGGTCCCACAGGCGGTATCCGCGTGAGGTTCGAATGTCCAAGACCCAGTATCCCGTCAAGAAAAATACCGCTCAGGGTTAACTGAGCGGCATTGGGCAAGGCCTCCCTTTTTCGTAACAGGCACGATGCATGCAATGGAAATCAGAACTTTCCTACATGCACGCGAGTCAGTTCCTGCAATGAAACGCACCGCCCTCCTGCTCTCACTGGTCCTGGCCCTGGCGGTCAGTGCTGGTTGCTCGACCCTCGATGCCAAGCAGCGCGAGTGGATCTTCCAGCCCAGCAACCGCAGCTGGGGCGGCACGGGGGTGACCGAAGGCATGCAGGACGTGTGGATCGACTTCGCATCGCGAGCGACGGACAAGGCGGAGCGCCTGCACGGGCTGTGGATGCCCTCGGACCGTGCAGACGCACCGGTGCTGCTGTACCTGCATGGTGCACGCTGGAACGTGGCAGGCTCATCGCCGCGCATCCGGCGCATGCACGCACTGGGCTTTTCGGTGCTGGCCATCGACTACCGGGGGTTTGGCCAGAGCAGCGCCGGCCTGCCTTCGGAGGCCATGGCCGCCGAGGACGCGCACGCTGCCTGGGACTGGCTGGGCCAGCGCCACCCCCAGGCGGCGCGTTACATCTTCGGTCACTCGCTGGGCGGGGCCATCGCCATCGACCTGGCCCGCGAGGTCAAGGACGAAAAAGGCGTCATGGTCGAGGGGACCTTCACCAGCATCCCCGAGGTGCTCAGCACCTTCAAATGGGGCTGGTTGCCGGTGTCGGCCCTGATCACGCAGCGCTTCGAATCGGTGCGCAAGGTCTCGGAGATCGGCTCCCCACTGCTGGTGGTGCACGGCAGCCAGGACAGCCTGATCGCCCCGGCGCTCGGGCGCAAGCTGTACGACGCCGCCCAGGAGCCCAAGCGCTTCGTGCTGGTGGAGGGGGGATCGCACCACAACACCAACGACGTGGGCATGGAGATGTACCGCGAGGCCTTGGTCTCGCTGTTCCATCTCACGCCGCCCGGCTACGAGGGCGATCCCGCGCCCATCGTGGGCCTCAACGCCGAACGGCCTGCGCCAGCGCCGACCACGCCTTGAGCGTGAGCGCCTGCGTGGCCGCAGCGCTGGCCACCGGGTGCGAGGAGAGCTTGACGACCACCATCTCGGCCGCCGGGTTCACGTGGACCATCTGGCCGTGGATGCCTGAGGCCTCGTAGGCGCCGTCGGCGTTGTGCAGCACCCACCACTGGTTGCGGTAGCTGTAGCCGGGCCGCGCGGTCTGGATGCCCCGGAACTGGAACTTGGTGCGGTCGCCGCCCTTGGCCGTGTCGTCGATCACGGCCTTGTCGAAGATCTTCTGGCCGTTGAAGCTGCCGCCCAGGCGCAGCATTTCGCCAAAGCGCGCCAGATCGCGCGCCGTGGCGTTCAGGCCCGCGCCCTGCAGCGGCGTGCCCACGCTGTCCACCATCACATGGGCGTCCTCCTCCATGCCCAGCTTTTGCCAGATGTTCTCGCCCATCAGTTCCGCCCAGTGCCGGCCCGTGGCGCGCGAGACGATCCAGCCCAGCACCTCGGAATGCACGGTGCGGTAGACGAAACCTTCGCCATGCTCGCCCTCCTTCCTCAAGGTCTTGAGGAAGTCGTAGATGTTGGTTGCACCCTGGTAGCCCGGTGGGCGCGGCAGCATGCCGGCGGACCAGCTGTAGCCGAAGATTTCAGAACCTGTTCACGATCTCGCAGGGGATCGCGTTGGAGCGCAATCGGGATGAGTGGATGCTTCGGGTGCGCCGCATGGGCTCGTGCCCATGCAAGCAGCCGGGGCGTCCAATCGCCCGATTTCGCTCTAACCCGAAGGGCAGTGGCCTTGGCGGGCGGTCTGCGGCGTTGCGGCGCTTGTTGATAGCCGGGCTATCAACTGCGCACCGCGCCTTGCACACCACCCGCCAAGGCCGCTGCGCGACCCCTGGGAGATCGTGAACAGGTTCTAAGTCGTCGGGTCGGTGTACACCTCGCGAAAGCGCACGGCCCCGGTCATGTCCATGACCTCGCGCACTTTCATGTCGCCCCAGGCCGAATCGGCCAGCTCAGGCACGTATTTCGTGACCAGCGCTTCGGGGTCGATCTTGCCCTCGTGCGCCAGTTGGGCCGCCATCAGCCCCGTGAAAGACTTGGTGACCGAGAACAGCAGGTGCGGCGTCCAGGGCTTCATCTGGTTGTCGTAACGCTCGAACACCACCTTGCCCTTGTGCAGCACGACGATGGCGTCGGTGTAGGTGCGGGTGAGCCACTGGTCCACGGTGATGGGCTGGCCCTTGTCGTCGTCGAACGAGAACGCGCCCAGCGGGCGCGGGTCGGCCGGCAGGGCCGATGCAGGGGCCGCGCCCCGGCGGATATTGCGCGTGGGCTGCAGCTCGCGCAGGTGCTGCAGGGCCCAGCGCATCTGCGGGTACTTGTAGGAGTTGCTCAGGTCCACGCGCTGCGCGCCCTCGGGCGGGAAAGTGCCCATGTAGCCCAGCTTGTCGAGCGAGACCGATTCGGGTGCCGGCAGGGCCGGTGCAGCGGGAGCGGCCGCAGGCGAAGCCGGCGCCGCAGCGGGCGCCTGTGCGTGGGCGGCTGCCAAGGCCGCACCCAGCACCGCAACCAGCGCTGCACGGGCCAGGGTGCTCAGGGGGTTGCGAAATGGGGAGGGGGTCAAGGGGTGATTGCTGCGGTGCATGTGCTTGTCTTTTGTTGTTGTGGTGAGGGCCTGGCGTCCAGTGCCGCGATGCACTGTAGGGCGCGCATGGGCCCGGCAATGTCGTGCAAGCGACGCGAAAGCCCCGTGCGCGGGTTTGTCCCGACCCATCTGGTACGCTCAGACAGATATGTCTGCCCCCTTCGCCACCGCCGGCCATCCGGCCGCGCCCGCTGCCATTTCCCCGGCCCTGGCCATCCTGATCCTGGCACTGCTGCTGAGCATCCAGCCCGTCACCACCGACCTGTACCTGCCGGCGCTGCCAGCCCTCACGCGCAGCCTGGGTGCGCCCGTGTCCGCCGCCCAGCTCACCCTCAGCGGCCTGCTGCTGGCCTTCGGCTCTTCGCAACTGGTCTGGGGCCCGCTGTCGGACCGCTTCGGCCGCCGGCCCATCCTGCTGGTGGGGCTGTCCATCTACACCGTGGCCTCCATCGGCAGCGCGCTGGCGCCCAGCATGTCGCTGCTGATCCTGTGGCGCATCGCCCAGGGGGCGGCCATGGGCTCGGTGGTGATGTGCGCGCGTGCCATCGTTCGCGACCTGTACACCCCGCTGGAGGGTGCACGCGCCATGTCCAAGGCGCTCACCGGCCTGGGCTTCGTGGCCTGCATCTGCGCGCCGCTGGGCGGCCTGCTGGCCGAGTGGCTGGGCTGGCGTGCCTCGCTCTCGGCCCTCACGGTGTATGCCGTGGCCACGCTGGCCCTGGTGGCCCTGCGCCTGCCCGAGACCCTGGTGCACCGCAACCCGCGCGCCCTGCAGCCCCGCACCCTGCTGGCCACCTGGCTGCAGGTGCTGCGCCACCCGACCTTCTGGGCCTTTTCGCTGCAGACCACGGCCACCTATGGCGGGCTGTTCACCTTTCTCGCGTCATCGTCCTTCGTGTTCATCGATGTGCTGGGCCTGTCGCGCACGCAGTACGGCGGGGCCATGGCATCGGCCTGCGTGGCCTACTTTGCCGGCACCTTCCTGTGCCGCAGGCTGCTGGTGCGCTTCGGCCTCAAGCGCTCCGTGGCCATTGCGGGCGGCCTGAGCCTGGCGGGGGGCTCGCTGATGGGGCTGGTTGCCTTCATGGGCTGGCACCAGCCCTGGGCCCTGCTGCTGCCGTTCTACCTCTTCATGCTGGCCCATGGCATCCACCAGCCCTGCGGGCAGAGCGGCGCCGTGGGGCCGTTCCCCCAGGCGGCCGGCGTGGCTTCGGCGCTCAATGGTTTCATGATGATGCTGGCAGCCTTCGCCATCGGCGGCTGGCTGGGCCTGCGCCTGGATGGCACGGTGTGGCCGCTGGTCAACGGCATCTGGTTCTGGTCGGTGGTGCTGGCCGTGATCTCGTGGACGCTGGTGCAGAAATTCGGAGATCCCGGTGAGCGCGCCTGAACACCTTGCGGCCATCGCGCTGGCCGGCCCCACGGCCTCGGGCAAGACCGCTGGTGCCCTGGCGCTGGCAGCCGTGCTGGCGCCGCGCATGCCGGTGGAGATCATCAGCGTGGACTCGGCCCTGGTCTACCGCGGCATGGACATCGGCACCGCCAAGCCCACGGCGGACGAGCTGGCCGCCGTACCGCACCACCTGATCGACATCCGCGACCCGCTGCAGGCTTACAGCGCGGCCGAGTTCGTGCAGGACGCCACTCGGCTCATCGCCGAGATCCGCTCACGTGGCGCGCTACCACTGCTGGTGGGCGGCACCATGCTGTACTTCAAGGCGCTGTTCGACGGCATCGACGACATGCCCGCTGCCGACCCCGCCGTGCGAGAGCGCATCGAAGCCCAGGCCGCAGCGCAGGGCTGGCCCGCGCTGCATGCCGAGCTTGCGCGCGTGGACCCGGTCACCGCCGCGCGCCTGGCCCCGGCCGACAGCCAGCGTATCCAGCGCGCGCTGGAGGTATGGCATGTCTCGGGCCGGCCGCTGTCGAGCTTTCACTCGGCCAAGGACCGCGCCCCCAGCCAGGTGGCGGCCGACACCGCCCTGTTCAGCCTGGAACCCGATGACCGCGCCTGGCTGCATGCGCGCATCGCCCTGCGCTTCGATGCCATGCTGGTGGCCGGCTTTCTGGACGAGGTGAAGGCCCTGCACGCACGCGGCGACCTGCACCCGGACCTGCCCTCCATGCGCTGCGTAGGCTACCGCCAGGCCTGGGAAAGCCTGTACGGCCCCTTCCCCATGGACAGCCTGCGCGAGCGCGGCATTGCCGCCACGCGCCAGTTGGCCAAGCGCCAGATCACCTGGCTGCGCAGCATGCCCGCGCGCCAAGCCATCGCCTGTGATCAGCCCGATGCTACCGCTGCCCTGGTGCGGGCCGTGCTGGCACGGCTGGATGCCGCCGCGCCATGACGGCCACACTGACCGTCAACGGATTGGGCAAGCACTATGGCGAGGCCACGGTATTCGCCGGTGTCGACTTTGCCGTGCAGCCCGGCGAGTTCGTGGCCATCGTGGGCGACTCGGGCGTGGGCAAGTCCACCCTGCTCAACTGCCTGGCGGGCCTGGATACCTGGGACACCGGGCGCATCACGCACGGCAGCACCGACCTGGGCACGCTCGACGACACGGCGCGCGCCCTGTGGCGGCGCGCACACGTGGGCTTCGTGTTCCAGGCCTTCCACGTGCTGCCGCACCTGGACGTGGCGCAGAACGTGGCCTTGCCTTTGATGCTGCTGGGCCAGAACGATGCCGCGCGCGTGCAGCACATGCTGGCGGCCGTGGGCCTGGCCGAGCTGGGCGCGCGCCTGCCGCAGCAGCTCAGCGGCGGACAGCTGCAGCGCGTGGCCATTGCCCGTGCCCTGGTGCACCGCCCGGCCCTGCTGCTGGCCGACGAGCCCACCGGCAACCTCGACCCGACCACCGCCGCGCGGGTGATGGACCTGCTGCTCGCGCAGACGCGCGAACACGGCGCATCGCTGGTGCTGGTCACACATTCGGATGCGGCCGCCGCGAGGGCCGACCGGGTGCTGCGGCTGCGCAGCGACGGCATCGGCGCAGGCTGACTGCGCCAGGCCCGCCCGCCATGCTCGCCCTGCTGCGCACCTTCTCCTGGCAGGACCTGCGCCACCACCCCTGGCGCAGCCTGGCGGCCGTGATCGCGGTGATGCTGGGCGTGGCGCTGGCCTTTGCGGTGCATGTGATCAATGCCTCGGCACTCGATGAGTTCTCGCAGGCGGTGCGCGCCGTCAACGGCCAGCCCGATCTGGAGTTGCGCGCCATGCAGGGCAGCCTGGACGAGGCCCTGTACGGGCGCCTGGCCACGCACCCGCAGGTGGCCCGGGCAAGCCCGGTTCTGGAGCTGTCGGCCGTGGCAGCACCCAACGGGGCTTCGGGTGCGCAAGCCGCGCGCGTGCCGCTGCGCGTGCTGGGCGCCGATGCCCTGCTGCTGCCCGCCGTGGCACCGGCGCTGATGCCGCGTCCCTGGGCCCAGGCAGACCGCTTCGCACTGTTCTCGCCCGCCACGGTGTTCCTCAATGCCTCGGCGCTGCAGGCACTGGGGCTGTCCACCGCACCGACCGACGCGGGAGCGCCGCTGCCGCAGATCACCCTGCACACGGGCCTGCAGCGCCTGGCGGTGCGTGTGGCAGGCACGGTGGGTGCAGGTGGCGCACCGATGGCAGTGATGGACATAGGTGCCGCACAAGACCTGTTTGGCCGTGCCGGGCAATTGACGCGCATCGACCTGCAACTGCAGGCGGGCACCGACCGCCAGGCCTTCATGCAGAGCCTGCGCGCCCTGCCCGGCTGGCCCGCGCAGGCCGTACTGGCCGAGCCGGGCGATGCGGCGCAGCGCATCAGCAACCTCTCGCGTGCCTACCGCGTCAATCTCACGGTGCTGGCGCTGGTGGCGTTGTTCACCGGGGCCTTCCTGGTGTTCTCGGTGCTGGCGCTCAGCGTGGCACAGCGCGGGCCGCAGTTCGCGCTGCTGGCCGTGCTGGGTGCCACGCCGCGCCAGCGCCTGGCCCTGGTGCTGGCCGAATCGGCGGTGCTGGGCGTGGTGGGCAGCGTGGCCGGCATCGCGCTGGGCACGGGCCTGGCCGCAGCGGCGCTGCGCCTGCTGGGCGGGGACCTGGGCGGCGGCTATTTCGCGGGCGTGCAGCCGGCGCTGCAGTGGAGCGCACCGGCTGCGGCCATCTATGGCGCGCTGGGCCTTGCCGCCGCACTGGCCGGTGGCTGGTGGCCCGCGCGCGCGGCGCAGACCCTGCCCCCCGCGCAGACCCTCAAGGGCCTGGGCAGTGCCACCACCAGGGCCGACCGGGGCACCGTGGGCCTGGCCCTGGTGGCTGGGGGCGTGGCGCTGTCGTTCGCGCCGCCCCTGGGCGGCATTCCGCTGGCAGCCTATGGCGCCATTGCGCTGCTGCTGGTGGGCGGCATCGCCTTGCTGCCGCGCGGCATGGCGGCGCTGCTGGCACGCCTGCAGCCGCTGGCCGCGCAACACGCCCTGCCCTTGCTGGCACTGGAGCGCGCGCGCCGCATGCGTGGCAGCGCCGCCATTGCCGTGGGCGGCGTGGTGGCCAGCCTGAGCCTGGCCGTGGCGCTCACGGTGATGGTGTCGAGCTTTCGCGGCTCGGTCGCGCAGTGGCTCGATGGGGTGCTGCCCTCGCCGCTGTACGTGCGCTCGGCCCTGGGCGGTGCGGGCAGCGAGGCCGCCCTGCTGCCCGCCGGCCTTGCCGAGGCCGTGGCGCAGCTACGGGATATCGAGCGCGTGCAGCCGCTGCGTGCCAGCCCGCTGCAGCTCGACCCCTCGCGCCCTGCGCTCATGCTCATCAGCCGGCCGCTGGGCGCCGACCCGGCGCGCCAGCTGCCGCTGGTGGGCACGGCCCTGCCGGTGCCCGCCGGCAGCATCGGCATCTACATCAGCGAAGCCGTGGTGGACCTTTATGGACTGGCGCCCGGCATGCAGTGGGATGGCCTGTCGCGCGCCTTCAGCACCCGGGTGGATGCACCGCGCTTCTTCATCGCCGGGGTCTGGCGCGACTATGCACGCCAGTCGGGCGCGGTGGCGCTGGACCGGGCCGACTACCTGCTTCTCACGGGAGACGCACGCACCAGCGACCTGGCCCTGTGGCCGCGCGAGGGCGCCGACCTGGCGGCGCTGCAGCAGGCCATCCGCGACCTGGCGGCGGCCCGTGGCGCGGGCGATCTGCCCCTGGAGTTCATGTCCGCCAGCGCGATCCGCGAGCGCTCGCTGCACATCTTCGACCGCAGCTTTGCCGTCACCTACTGGCTGCAGGCGGTGGCCATCGGCATCGGCCTGTTCGGCGTGGCCGCGAGCTTCAGCGCCCAGGTGCTGGCGCGGCGCAAGGAGTTCGGGCTGCTGGCGCACCTGGGCCTCACGCGCCGCCAGATCCTGGCCGTAGTGGCCGCCGAGGGCGCAGCCTGGACGGGCGTGGGCGCCGTGGCCGGGGTGCTGCTGGGCCTGGCCGTGTCGGTGGTGCTGGTACACGTGGTCAACCCGCAGAGCTTTCACTGGACCATGGACCTGCGCATCCCGGGTTGGCGCCTGGCGGGGCTGTGCGCGGCCGTGGTGGTCTCGGGCACAGTGACGGCCTGGCTGGCCGGGCGCGCTGCCGCAGGGCGCGATTCGGTGATGGCCGTCAAGGAAGACTGGTAGGTCCATGGGCCGGTGGTGGGCACTGCGAGACAATCCCCCCATGACCGCTGCCAAGACCCTCCTGCCCGCGCATGCCAGCACCTGGCTGCACAACGCCATTGCCCGCATCGAAGCCGACTACCAGCGCAGTGCCGACACGCACCTGATCCCGCTGCGCCTGCCCTCGTATGGCGCGCATGGCATCGACCTGTACCTCAAGGACGAATCCACCCACCCCACGGGCAGCTTGAAACACCGGTTGGCGCGCTCGCTGTTCCTGTATGCGCTGTGCAATGGGTGGATCAGCGAGGGCTCGACCGTGGTCGAGTCGTCGAGCGGCTCCACCGCAGTGAGCGAGGCCTATTTCGCGCGCCTGCTGGGCCTGCCCTTCGTGGCCGTGATGCCGCGCACCACTTCGCCCGAGAAGATCGCGCAGATCGAGTTCCACGGTGGCCGCTGCCACCTGGTGGAGAGCCCCGGCCAGGTCTACGAAGAAGCCCGCGCCATCGCCGAGCAGGCGGGCGGCCACTACATGGACCAGTTCACGTACGCCGAGCGCGCCACCGACTGGCGCGGCAACAACAACATCGCCGAGAGCATGTTCACGCAGATGGCGCGCGAGACCCACCCGGTGCCGCGCTGGATCGTGGTGGGTGCGGGCACGGGCGGCACCAGCGCCACCATCGGCCGCTACCTGCGCTACCAGCAGCACGCCACCGAGGTCTGCGTGGCCGACCCTGCGGGCTCGGTGTTCAGCGCCTACCACCGCACGGGCGACGCCACGCTGACCGCGCCCGGTTCGCGCATCGAGGGCATCGGCCGCCCGCGTGTGGAGCCAAGCTTCATCCGCACCCTGGTGGACCGCATGCAGGAGGTGCCTGACGTGGAATCGGTGGCCGCCATGCAGGCCCTCTCGCAATTGCTCGGGCGGCGCGTGGGGCCTTCCACCGGCACCAACTTCGTGGCCATGCTCACCCTGGCGCGCGAGATGCGCGAGCGCGGCGAGCAGGGTTCCATTCTTTCGCTGCTGTGTGATGCGGGCGAGCGCTACCTGCCCACGTACTTCAACCCCGAGTGGGTGGCCCGGAGTTTCGGCGACTGCACCGAGGCACAGCGCAAAGTACAGGCGCTGATGGACTGAGGCAGGCCGCATGCCGCCGTACCCAATGCTCTTTGGCATACCTCCCGTACCCTCACGCCGCAAGGCACTCGTGTTGGGCCTGGCCGGTGCCCTGGGTAGCGCGTGGAGCGGCCACGCCCAGGCATTGCCTGCCCGCACCCTGGCCTTCCCCCGCGACCACGGCAGCCACCCCGAGCAGCGTACCGAATGGTGGTACATCACCGGCCATGCGCAGGCGGGCGGCCGCGAATGGGGCTTCCAGGTCACGTTCTTCCGCTCGCGCGTGGACGTGGCGCAGGGCATCCGGTCGGCCTTTGCCGCAAAGCACCTGTTGTTCGCACATGCCGCCCTTACCGATCTGAAGGGCCAGCGCCTGCACCACGACCAGCGCATCGCCCGCGCAGGCTTCGACGTGGCCC
Source organism: Acidovorax sp. LjRoot118 (assembly GCF_964253575.1). Classification (NCBI taxonomy): domain Bacteria; kingdom Pseudomonadati; phylum Pseudomonadota; class Betaproteobacteria; order Burkholderiales; family Comamonadaceae; genus Acidovorax; species Acidovorax sp. LjRoot118. The sequence continues at coordinate 877,941 of NZ_CAXURB020000001.1, read as the reverse complement.
AGGCGAATGAATCCGACACTGCCATCCGACTGCAGGACTGGAGCCTGGTGCGCAGCGACCTGCCGGGGGGCGGGGGCGGCCGCTATGCCGCGCGCATAGAGGGCGAGCACTTCGGCCTGCAGTTGCAATTCGACGCCACCCAGCCCGTGCTGCTGCAGGGCCGCGAGGGCCTCTCGCGCAAGGGCCCCGAGAGCACCCAGGCCAGCTACTACTACAGCCAGCCGCAGCTGGCGGTGGGCGGCGCCATCGTGCTCGATGGCAAGCGCATGGCCATAGCCCCAGGCAGTGGCCGCGCCTGGATGGACCATGAGTGGAGCGAGGCGCTGCTGCACCCCGAGGCGCAGGGGTGGGACTGGATCGGGATGAACCTGCTCGACGGCAGTGCGCTCACGGCGTTCCGGTTGCGGCGTGCGGATGGGTCTGCGCTGTGGGCCGGTGGGTCGTTCCGCGCCCCTGGGCAGGCGGCCCGCGTGTTCGATGCGGCCGAGGTGGTGTTCACGCCCGAGCGGTGGTGGACGAGTCCTGTGAGCGGGGCGCGCTATCCGGTGCAGTGGCGGGTGCAGACGCCTGTGGGGGTGTTTCTGGTGAGGAGTCTGCTGGACGACCAGGAGCTCGATAGCAGTGCGTCTACGGGGGCTATCTACTGGGAGGGGTTGTCGGAGTTGGTGCGGGAGGGGGCTGTGGTGGGGAAGGGGTATCTGGAGATGACGGGGTATGCGAGGGCTTTGAAGTTGTAGTTGGTGGTTGGTGGTTGCAGCATGCCTGTGCTGAGGACGGGAGCCGGGATGTGCGCCCGGCGGCGCACCCACCTTCTTTTGCGTCGCCAAAAGAAGGTGGGCCAAGAAAAGGCGACCCCCAGTCTGCGTCCCTGCGCTTCGCTACGGGCAACCTGCGATGCTCGGTCCTGGGGTGGTGCCGCAGAACTCGCTGCGTTCTTCGAACTCCGCTCAAACAGCTGCGGCAAGCCAGATCACGAAGTGCGTGTGTCCTACGGCACACGCACCCACCCCAGCCCCTGCGCTTCTCGGCGCAGCCAGCAGGGGTGGGGAGCGGGTACCACACGGCTGCTGCTGCGCAGCTGCGCCTGGGGTCGGTTACGCGCTGCGCGCTGCCGACGGGCGGCGCAGCCGCCCTGGCGAGCCGAGCGCAGCGAAGGACCACAGGCCGAGCGAAGCAATGGCCCGTATGGAGCCCGCTCCCACCCCCTTCTGACCGTGCCGAGAAGCGCAGGGCCTGGGGTGAGCGCGTGCCGAAGGACACGCGCATCGTTGTCTGACTCACCGCGGTTGTTTGAGCGGAGTTCACCCGCAGGGGGAACGCAGCGAGTTCCGCGGTGCACCCCAGGCCCGAGCATCGCAGGCTGCCCCCTCGCCCCCGGGCGAGGGGGACGCGGGCAGCGGGGTCGCCTTTCTTTTGGGTACTTTTCTTTGGCGAAGCAAAGAACAAGTACCTCGGCCGCCGGGCCGAGACCCGGCCTCCGCCCTCAACAAAGGCATGGGGACAATAAGAACCTCAGTGCCGCGAACCTGATGCCCGACGGCTGGCCAGCCACGCAATGATCTCCCCCATAATCCCGCGCCGGAACAACAACACACAGATCACGAAGATTAACCCCGTGACCATGGTGACCGACTCCCCCAACGTCTTGAACCATTCAACGCTGGTCAGCGCAGCCAGCAGGTTCCCGAACTCGCCAATCTTGTTCTCCAGCATCACGACAACAGCCGACCCGATCAGTGGCCCGGAGAGGGTTCCGAGCCCGCCAACAAGGGTCATCAGAATCACCTGCCCCGAAGCCGTCCAGTGCACATCCGACAGCGTGGCAAAGCCCAGCACCAAGGTCTTGAGCGAGCCCGCCAGCCCGGCCAGGGCGGCCGAGAGAACAAAGGCCAGCAGCTTGAAGCGGTGCGTGTCGTAGCCCAGGGAGATGGCGCGCGGCTCGTTCTCCTTGATGCCCTTGAGCACCTGCCCGAACGGCGAGTGGATGGTGCGCACAATGACCAGGAAGGCCAGCGTCACGATGACCAGCGCCACGTAGTACATCACCAGGTCGCTCTGCAGGCTGATGACGCCGAACAGCTTGCCGCGCGGCACGCCCTGCAGGCCGTCCTCGCCACCGGTGAACGGGGCCTGCAGGCAGGCGAAGAACAGCATCTGCGCCAGGGCCAGGGTGATCATCGAGAAGTAGATGCCCTGGCGGCGGATGGCCAGCCAGCCGAACAGCAGGCCCAGCAGCGCGCCGCCGGCGGTGCCCAGCAGCAGGCCCACTTCGGGCGTGAGGCCCCAAACCTTGATGGCGTGGCCGGCCACGTAGGCGGCGCCACCCAGGAAGGCGGCGTGGCCGAAGGACAGCAGGCCCGTGAAGCCCAGCAGCAGGTTGAAGGCCGAAGCGAACAGTGCAAAGCACATGAGCTTCATCACGAAAACGGGGTAGGCCCCCAGGAAGGGCGCGGCGATCAAGGCGAGCAGCAGCAGGCCGTAGCCGATGGGGGCAAGGTTCTTGAGATTCATGCGAGCGGCCCCTGCTTATTTTTCTTTGCCGAACAGGCCGGCGGGGCGGATGAGGAGAACGATGACCATGATGACGAACACCACGGTGGAAGAAGCCTCGGGGTAGAACACCTTGGTGAAGCCTTCGATGACGCCCAAGCCCAGGCCGGTGAGGATGGAGCCCATGATGGAGCCCATGCCACCGATCACCACCACGGCGAAGACCACGATGATGAGGTTCTGCCCCATCAGCGGAGTGACCTGGTAGACCGGCGCGGCGAGCACGCCGGCGAAAGCGGCGAGGGCTGCGCCGAAGGCATAGGTCAGGGTCACCATCACCGGCACGTTGATGCCGAAGGCCTCCACCAGGCGCGGGTTCTCGGTGCCGGCGCGCAGGTAGGCGCCCAGTTTGGTCTTCTCGATCACGTACCAAGTGGCCAGGCACACCACCACCGAGGCCACCACCACCCAGGCCCGGTAGTTGGGCAGGATCATGAAGCCGAGGTTGGTCGCGCCTTCGAGCAGCTCGGGCGTGTCATAGCCCAGGCCCGACACGCCGTAGATGGAGCGGAACACGCCCTCGATCAGCAGCGTGAGGCCCAGTGTGAGCAGCAGCCCGTACAGGTGGTCGAGCTTGTAGATCCAGCGCAGCAAGAGCCGCTCGATCACCACCCCGAACACCCCCACCACCAGTGGCGCCAGCAACAGCATCCACCAGTAGCCGAGGCCCAGGTAGTTCATGGCCATCCAGGTGATCAGTGCCCCGGTCATGAACAGCGCTCCATGCGCAAAGTTGATGACGTTGAGCAGGCCGAAGATCACGGCCAGCCCCAGGCTGAGGATTGCATAAAAGGATCCGTTGACCAGCCCCAGAAGGAGCTGGCTCAACAGGCCTGGCAATGAGACACCAAAGATTTCCATGGGCAAAGGCGGCAGGAGGTGCGAAGTGGATCAGGTCAGTGGGCGGTGGCTTATTTCCAGAGCGGGCACTTGCTCTCGGCCTTGGTGGTGAACACCGTGTCGCCAGGCAGCTTCTTCACGAGCTTGTAGTAGTCCCATGGCTTGGTGGATTCCGAAGGCTTCTTGACTTCCATCAGGTACATGTCGTGGACGTAGCGGCCATCGGCACGCAGCTGTCCCGAGCCGAAGAAGTCGTTCATCTTCATGCCGCGCCAGGTGGTCATGACCTTGTCGGCATCGATGCTCTTGGCGGCTTCCACGGCCTTGAGGTAGTTCATCGTGGCCGAGTAGTCGGCGGCCTGGATTTCGGTCGGCATGCGCTTGGTCTTCTCGAAGAAGCGGGCCGAGAACTTGCGCGTCTCGTCGTTCAGGTCCCAGTACCAGCTGGTGGTGAACTGCAGGCCTTCGGTGTTGCGCAGGCCCAGGCTGTGCACGTCGCTGATGAAGATCAGCAGGCCGGCCAGCTTCATGGTCTTGCCGATGCCGAACTCCTTGGCGGCCTTGATGGCGTTGATGGTGTCGCCACCTGCGTTGGCCAGGCCCAGGATCTGGGCCTTGGAGTTCTGCGCCTGAAGCAGGAAGGATGAGAAATCCGACGCGTTGAGCGGGTGGCGCACGGCGCCCACCACGTTGCCGCCCTTGGCCTTGACCACGGTGGTGGTGTCGGCTTCGAGCGCGTGGCCGAAGGCATAGTCGGCGGTCAGAAAGTACCAGCTCTTGCCGCCGGTATCGACGATGGCCGAGCCCGTGCCCTTGGCCAGCGCCACGGTGTCATAGGCATAGTGCACGGTGTAGGGCGAGCACTGCTCGTTGGTCAGTGCCGAACTGGCCGCGCCGTTGTTGATATACACGCGCTTCTTCTCGGACGCCACCTTGGCCGTGGCCAGGGCGGTGCCGGAGTTGGTGCCGCCGAAGATCATCGTCAGGCCCTGGGTGTCGATCCACTCGCGCGCCTTGGAGGCGGCGATGTCGGCCTTGTTCTGGTGGTCAGCGCTCATCAGCTCGATGGGCATGCCCAGCACCTTGCCGCCGAAGTCGTCGATGGCCATCTGGATGGCCAGCGCGCCGTTCTTGCCTTCCACGTCCGCGTACAGGCTGGACATGTCGGTGATGAAACCGATCTTGACCTTGTCCTGCGCGTGTGCGGCCGACGTTGCAAGACCTGCTGCGCCGAGCATCAAGGCCAGCACTTTGAGTTGGTTCTTCATGGTTTTGTCTCCTGTGGGTGGGTGGTGGTGAAGAGGATCGGAGCGGGTGCTGCTGCTGTCGGGTCAAACGCCCAGCAGCTCGGTGAGCACCGGCATCTTGGCTTCGAGTTCGGCAGCACCGAATTTCTCGACGATGCGGCCATGCTCCATGACGTAGAAACGGTCGGCCAGCGGCGCGGCAAAGCGGAAGTTCTGCTCCACCATGACCACCGTGTAGCCCTTCTCGCGCAGCATGGTGATCATGCGGGCCAGGGCCTGCACGATCACAGGCGCCAGGCCTTCGGAAATCTCGTCGAGCAGCAGCAGCTTGGCGCCGGTGCGCAGGATGCGGGCCACGGCCAGCATCTGCTGCTCACCGCCGGACAGGCGCGTGCCCTGGCTGTTCTTGCGTTCTGCCAGGTTGGGGAACATGGCGTAGATCTCCTGCACCGACATGCCGGGCGTGCCGGTCTTGAGCTGCGGGGGCAAGAGCAGGTTCTCCTCGCACGAGAGGCTGGAGAAGATGCCTCGCTCTTCGGGGCAGTAGCCCACGCCCAGGTGGGCAATGCGGTGCGTGGCCATGTTCACGGTTTCCACCCCGTGGATCTTGACGGAGCCCTTGCGCGCGCCGGTCAGGCCCATGATGGCCCGCATGGTGGTGGTACGGCCCGCGCCGTTGCGGCCCAGCAGGGTGACGACTTCGCCGGGCTGCACGACGATGTCCACGCCATGCAGCACATGCGATTCGCCGTACCAGGCTTCGAGGCCCTTGATTTCGAGTGCGGGGGTGCCGGCCATCAGTGGGCTCCCTGCAGTTGGCCGTCGGTGGTGCCCATGTAGGCTTCCATCACCTGGGGGTTGCTGGAGACTTCGGCGTACGGCCCTTCGGCCAGCACGGCGCCGCGCTGCAGCACCGTGATGCGGTCGGCGATGGTGGAGACGACTTTCATGTTGTGCTCCACCATGAGGATGGTGCGGCCGGCCGAGACCTTCTTGATGAGCTGGGTGACGCGGTCCACGTCTTCGTGGCCCATGCCCTGGGTGGGCTCGTCCAGCAGCATCAGTTCGGGCTCCATGGCCAGCGTGGTGGCGATCTCCAGCGCGCGCTTTCGGCCATAGGGCAGGTTCACGGTGACTTCGTCGGCGATGTCGGCCAGGCCGACCTCGGTCAGCAGTTGCATGGCCCGGTCGTCGAGCTGGTGCAGGCTGCGCTCGCTGCGCCAGAAGTGGAACGAGGTGCCAAGCTTGCGCTGCAGGCCCAGGCGCACGTTCTCCATCAGCGTGAGGTGCGGGAACACGGCCGAGATCTGGAACGAGCGGATGACGCCGCGCCGCGCGATCTGCGCGGGCTGCTCGCGCGTGATGTCATGGCCGTTGAAGCGGATGACGCCCGACGTGGGTTCCAGGAACTTGGTCAGCAGGTTGAAGCACGTGGTCTTGCCTGCGCCATTGGGGCCGATCAGCGCATGGATGGAACCCCGGCGCACGGCCAGGTTCACATCGCTGACTGCGGTGAAGCCCTTGAACTCTTTGGTCAGGCTGGTGGTTTCGAGGATGACGTCGCTCATTGCGCCTTGGCTGCTCCGTTGTGTGCAGGGTGGAAGAGCCTTGCAACAAGGTCTCCATGCATGCTTATTTGTTGCAACGCATCGTATGCGGGTGAGCCCCTGCGCAGATACTGGGACTAATGCCTATGTATAAACGCCTAGGTGACAGTGCGAGGCGGCGCGCGGTGCGCCCAGGGCATGCGCGTATACCCGAATGCCGCCTCTGGAACATGGCTCGCCAATACGGTTTCCGCGCCGCTGGCCGCCACTGCGGCATGGCCGCTGGAGTGCTGACTTTTTACTGACTGGTGGGGGTCGTGGGCCCGTCGGGACCTGTATCCACCCGTACAGGTTGGCAACGGCCCCATCAGCGCACGCAATCGCCCGGCCCCCTACACTGCGCGCATGGCATCTTCCCCCACCTCCCCTGCCCGCGGTGCACCGCGCTCCCTGAGCGGCCTGCTGCCGTTCCTGCGTCCGTACAGCGGGCGCATCGCCCTCTCGGGCGTCTTTCTGGTGCTGGCGGCACTGGCCACGCTGGCGTTTCCTATCGCGCTGCGCACGCTGGTCGATGGCGGCCTGGTCAACGCCGACAAGGGCGAACAGACCATGGCGCTGCGCAACCACTTCGAAGCCCTGTTCGCCGTGGCGATTGCGCTCGGCGTCTTCTCGGCCGGGCGCTTCTACATGGTCAGTTGGCTGGGCGAGCGTGTGACAGCCGACCTGCGCAATGCGGTGTACGGGCATGTGCTGCAGCAAAGCCCGCAGTTCTTCGAGACCACGCAGACCGGCGAGGTGCTGTCGCGACTGACGGCGGACACCACGCTGGTGCAGACGGTGGTGGGCTCTTCCCTGTCGATGGGGCTGCGCAACGCGGTGATGGGCATCGGCGCGCTGGCCATGCTGGTGTGGACCAACCCGTACGTGATGTCGTGGGTGCTGCTGGCCATCGTGCTGGTGGTGGTGCCCACCATGTGGATCGGGCGGCGCGTGCGGCGCCTCTCGCGCGACAGCCAGGACCGCGTGGCCGATTCGAGCGCCATCGCAGCCGAAGTACTCAACGCCATCCCCGTGGTGCAGAGCTACACGGCCGAGCCACGCGAGGCGCAGCGCTTCACGCAGGCCAACGAAAACGCCTTCCATGTGGCCGTGCGGCGCACGCTGGCGCGCGCGGTGCTGGTGGCCTTCATCATCATCGCCAACGCCGCCCTGCTGCTGTGGGGTCTGTACCAGGGCACACAGGCGGTGCTGGCCGGCCAGATGACGGCCGGGCACCTGGGGCAAACCGTCGTTTACGTGGTCCTGCTGGCGGGCTCCGTGGCCGTGCTGGGCGAAGTCTATGGCGACCTGCTGCGCGCAGCGGGCGCCACCGAGCGGCTGATGGAGCTGCTGGGCAGCCGCTCCCCCGTGGCCGAGCCTGCCGCGCCCGTGGCCCTGCCCGGTACCGGCAGAGGCCTGGCGGTGGACTTCGACCAGGTGGACTTTCATTACCCCTCGCGCCCGGACCAGCCGGCGCTGCACGACTTCAATCTGCAGTTGGCTGCGGGCGAGACGGTGGCCCTGGTGGGCGCCAGCGGTGCGGGCAAGACCACGGTGTTCCAGTTGCTGCAGCGCTTTTATGACGTGGATGCGGCGGATGGCCGCGAGCCACGGGGCGCCATACGGCTGAACGGTACAGACATCCGCTCCATGTCGCTGACCGAGCTGCGATCGCATGTGGGCGTGGTGCCGCAGGATGCGGTGATCTTCTCGTCATCGGCGATGGAGAACATCCGCTACGGGCGCCCGGATGCCACCGACGAGGAAGTGATGGCCGCAGCGCGCTCGGCCTTTGCACACGACTTCCTGATGGCGCTGCCCGAGGGCTACGGCACCTTCCTGGGGGAACGCGGTGTGCGCCTGTCGGGCGGGCAGCGCCAGCGCATCGCCATCGCCCGCGCCATGCTCAAGAACCCGCCGCTGCTGCTGCTCGACGAGGCCACCAGCGCGCTGGACGCAGAAAGCGAGCGCATGGTGCAGGCCGCCCTGGACACCGCCATGCAGCGCCACACCGGCCAGCGCACCACGCTCGTGATCGCCCACCGCCTGGCCACCGTGCAGAACGCAGACCGCATCGTGGTGCTGGAGCATGGCCGCATCGTGGAGCAAGGCACGCATGCCGGCCTGCTGGCCGTCAATGGCATCTACGCGCGGCTGGCGGCGCTGCAGTTCACGGCCTGAGCGCGGGGCAGGCCCTAGCCCATCCTTATCAGTGCAGGGTTTCCTTGGCTGCCGCTGGCAAGGGCAGCGGCAGCACGGCAATGCCTTCATCGATCAATTGCGCGGCCTCGTCGGGCGTGGCCTGGCCGCGGATGGCGCGCTCTTCTGTCTCGCCGTGGTGCATGCGGCGGGCCTCGTCGGCGAAGCGGTTGCCCACATCCTCGGTGTTGGCGGCGATCTTGCGCGCCAGCTCCAGCCAGGCGGCCTGCAGGGCTGGGGGCAAGGCCACGGACTCCTGGCCGCCAGGGGCCGCAGCCGGCTTGGCCGGTGCCACGGCCGGCGGCTTGGCGCCCAGGTTCAGGCGCGGCGCACTCAGGCGCTTGGAAATGCTCGAATCACCGCACCAGGGGCATTGCACGAGGCCGCGCTGGTTCTGGCTCTGGAAATCGTCCTCCGACGCAAACCAGCCTTCGAAGACATGGCCCTCGTGGCAGTGCAGGTCGAGCACTTTCATGGTCGAGGAGGCGCGTGAGGGAAAAAAGGACTACGACCCCTGCCTAGCCGTGGCGGCGCAGCAGGTAGCGGTAGACGAAGCCGGGGAAGGCCAGCGTGAGGAACATGGTGCCGGTGATGGCATAGAACTCCCAGCCCTGCGGGGCGATCTGCCCGGCCCGGCGCTCCAGCAGCAGCGCCAGGCCACCCACCAGAAAATACGCCAGTACGAGTTCTGCGAGGCGCACGGGCAGGCCCTTCTTGGGCTGCGCCACCGGCCCCACCACCAGCCAGCGCTGGTTGGCAAAGGGCAGGTTGGCGGCGATGAGGGCCGCCACGATCACCAGCCAGACGGAACCGGTCAGGGACACAGGTTCGCTCCGGCCGGCCGGTCAGGTGGCCAGGGCACGCACGACGGCCTCGGCGCACAGCGCCATCAGGCCACCGGGCAGCAGGCCGAGCCCCAGCACCAGGGCACCGTTGATGGTGAGCACCACGCGCACGTCCAGGGGAGCGGAAACGCTGGTGGCGGTCAGCGGGGCATCGAAGTACATGACCTTGACGACGCGCAGGTAGTAGAAGGCGCCGATCAGCGACATGACGACCGCGAACACTGCCATGGCGATGTAGGCGGCCTGGCCCGAGGCGACCAGCGCCTGCAGCACCGAGAGCTTGGCGTAGAAGCCGACCATGGGCGGAATGCCGGCCATGGAGAACAGGCACACGGCCATCACGGCGGCGTACAAGGGGCTGCGCTGGTTCAGGCCGGCGAAGTCGGCAATCTCTTCGCTCTCGAAGCCTTCGCGGGCCAGCAGCAGGATCACGCCGAAGGCGGCCAGCGTGGTCAGCACGTAGCTAACCACATAGAACATCGAGGCGCTGTAGGCGTTCTCGACGGCGGCAGCTTCCACGTTGCCGTTGACCACACCCGACATCAGGCCCAGCAGCACGAAGCCCATCTGCGAGATGGTCGAGTAGGCCAGCATGCGCTTGAGGTTGGTCTGCGCGATGGCCGCGAGGTTGCCCACCAGCAGCGAGCCGATGGCCAGCACCGCGAGCATCTGCTGCCAGTCGATGGCCAGCGGCAGCAGCCCGTCCACCAGCAGGCGGATGGTGATGGCAAAGGCAGCCAGCTTGGGGGCGCCGCCGATCATCAGCGTGACGGCCGTGGGCGCACCCTGGTACACGTCAGGGATCCACATGTGGAAGGGCACCACGCCGAGCTTGAAGGCCAGGCCGGCGACCACGAACACCAGGCCGAACACCAGCACCTGGTGGCGGATCTGGCCGGAGTTGACGGCCTTGAACACCTGGCCGATGTCGAGCGAACCGGTCGCACCGTAGACCATGGACAGGCCGTAGAGCAGGAAGCCGCTGGCCATCGCGCCAAGCACGAAATACTTCATCGCCGCTTCGGTCGCAGTGGCGTTGTCGCGGCGCAGGGCCACCAGGGCGTAGCTCGACAGGGTCAAGAGCTCCAGGCCCAGGTAGATCATCAGGAAGTTGTTGCCCGAGATCATGATGAACATGCCCAGCAGGGCGAACATCGACAGCGTGAACAGCTCGCCGCCGCGCATCATGTCGCGGTCTGCCGCGTAGGGGCGGCCATAGACCAGGGTGACCATCACCGCCACGGTGGCGAAGCACTTGAGCCAGTTGCCCATGGAGTCGCTGACCACCATGTTGCCAAAGCCGTAGAAGGTGCTGCCGGTGCTGGCGTACATGGCCTGCAGGCCGGCCACCAGGGCCAGCGTGAGCATGGTCAGCACGTAGGTGGCCGTGCGGCGGGGGCTGTGCACACCCAGGTCGACCAGCGCAATGACGCAGCCCATGACCAGGAGAACAATCTCAGGGTAAATCGCAAGCCAGCTGATGTTGTCAATCATCTCGAATCTCTCAGTTCAGTCTGGTCAGTTCAGCTTCGACAGTGCGACATGCTTGAGCAGTTCCGCGACCGAAGTGTCCATCACGTCCGTGAAGGGACGCGGGTACAGGCCCATGGCCAGCACGGCAATCGCCAGCAGCGCCATCACGAGGAATTCGCGGCTGTTGATGTCGGTGAGTTCCTTGACGTGGTCATTGGCCACCGGGCCCAGGTACACGCGCTTGAACATCCACAGGGTGTAGGCCGCACCGAAGATCAGCGCCGTGGCCGAGGCCAGGCCGATCCAGAAGTTGGCCTTGACCGCACCCAGGATCACCATCCATTCGCCCACGAAACCGGCAGTGCCCGGCAGGCCGCAATTGGCCATGGCGAAAAGCAGCGCGAAGGCCGTGAAGTTGGGCATGGTGTTGACCACGCCGCCGTAGGCCGCGATCTCGCGGGAGTGCACGCGGTCGTACAGCACGCCGATGGACAGGAACATGGCGCCCGAGACGAAGCCGTGGGCAATCATCTGCACCAGGCCGCCGGAAACACCCAGGTCGTTGAAGATGAAGAAGCCCAAGGTCACGAAGCCCATGTGCGCCACGGACGAGTAGGCCACCAGCTTCTTCATGTCCTTCTGGACCATGGCCACCAAGCCGACGTAGATCACGGCGATCAGCGACAAGGTGATCATCAGCCAGGCCCACTCGCGTGCGGCATCGGGGGCGATGGGCATCGAGAAGCGCAGGAAGCCGTAGGCACCGAGCTTGAGCATGATGGCGGCCAGCACGGCGGAGCCGCCGGTAGGCGCTTCCACGTGCACGTCGGGCAGCCAGGTGTGGAACGGGAACATCGGCACCTTCACCGCGAAGGCGGCGAAGAAGGCGAAGAACAGCAGGGTCTGGGCCGTGGAGCTCAGGGGCAGCTGGTGCCAGGTGGCGATGTCGAAGCTGCCGCCGGACTGGTTGTACAGGAAGATCAGCGCGATCAGCATCAAGAGCGAACCGAGCAGCGTGTACAGGAAGAACTTGAACGCCGCGTAGATCTTGTTCGGGCCACCCCAGATACCGATGATCAAGTACATCGGGATCAGCGTGGCTTCGAAGAACACGTAGAACAGGATGCCGTCGAGCGCACTGAACACGCCGATCATCAGGCCCGAGAGGATCAGGAACGCGCCCATGTACTGGTTCACGCGCTCGGTGATGGCCTCCCACGAGGCGATCACCACGATCACCGTGATGAAGGCCGTGAGCGGCACGAACCAGAAGGAGATGCCGTCCACGCCCAGGTGGTAGTGCACGTTGAAGCGCTCGATCCACTCGGCTTTTTCGACGAACTGCATGGCCGCCGTACCGAGCTTGAAGCCCTGGTACAGAGGAATGGTGACCACGAAACCGATCACCGACCCGAGCAGGGCCAACCAGCGCACGGCGGGGGCATGCTCATCGCGGCCAACCGCGAGCAGCAGCGCGCCGAAGGCAATCGGCACCCAGATTGCAAGACTCAACAGACCCATTTTGTTCTTTTCCTTATTTCTTGATGAGCTGCATGAAGAAATCGCCCCAGACGAACCACGTCATCAGGGCAAACACGCCCAGGATCATCACCAGGGCATAGTGGAAGATGAAGCCCGTCTGCACCCAGCGCACCATGCCGGAGACGCCGCGCACCAGCTTCCACGAGCCATTGACCAGCGCACCGTCGATGATGGCCTGGTCGCCGCCCTTCCACAGGCCGGTACCCAGGGCACGCGCACCGCGCGCCAGGACGTTCTCGTTGAACCAGTCGAGGTAGTACTTGTTCTCGAACAGCGTGTAGATCGGCATGCACATGCGCTTGATGGCCGCCGGCAGCGCCGGGTTCACCATGTACATGTAATACGACAGGGCCACACCGGCAACGGCCAGCCAGAACGGCGCCGTCTGCAGGCCGTGCAGGGCCATGGCCACGGGGCCGTGGAAGATCTCGGCCAGCTCGGCCATGGCGGGGTGCTTGGCCGCATCGACAAAGATCACGTCCTTGAAGAAATCGCCGAACAGCATGGGCTGGATGAACAGGAAGCCCACCACCACCGAAGGAATTGCCAGCAGCACCAGCGGCACCGTCACCACCCAGGGGGACTCGTGCGGATCGTGGTGCTCGCCATGGCCGTGACCATGGTCGTCGTGGTGCGCATCGTGGTGTGCGTCGGGGTTCTGATCGAAACGCTCCTTGCCATGGAAGACCAGGAAGTACATGCGGAACGAATAGAACGCCGTGACGAACACGCCGGCCAGCACCGCGAAGTGGGCGAAGTGAGCCGCCGGCAGGTTGCTGGCGTGCACGGCCTCGATGATGCTGTCCTTGGAGTAGAAACCCGAGAACAGGGGGGTTCCGATCAGCGCCAGCGAACCCAGCAGCGAGGTGATCCAGGTGATGGGCATGTACTTGCGCACGCCGCCCATCCAGCGGATGTCCTGGTTGTGGTGCATGCCCATGATGACCGAACCGGCACCGAGGAACAGCAGCGCCTTGAAGAAGGCGTGCGTCATCAGGTGGAACACGGCGACCGAGTAGGCCGATGCGCCCAGGGCCACGGTCATGTAACCGAGCTGCGACAGCGTGGAGTAGGCCACCACGCGCTTGATGTCGTTCTGGATGATGCCCAGGAAACCCATGAACAGCGCCGTGATGGAGCCGATGACCAGGATGAAGTTGAGTGCGGTGTCCGACAGCTCGAACAGCGGCGACATGCGCGACACCATGAAGATGCCGGCGGTCACCATGGTGGCCGCGTGGATCAGTGCCGAGATGGGCGTCGGGCCTTCCATCGAGTCGGGCAGCCAGACGTGCAGCGGGAACTGGGCCGACTTGCCCATGGCGCCGATGAACAGGCAGATGCAGATCACGGTGATCAGCAGCCAGTCGGTGCCGGGGAAGGCCAGGCCGCCGAGCTCACCCGACTTGGCGAAGATCTCGCTGTAGTTGAGCGTGCCGGTGTAGGCGGCGATCAGGCCGATGCCCAGGATGAAGCCGAAGTCGCCCACGCGGTTGACCAGGAAGGCCTTCATGTTGGCGAAGATGGCCGTGGGCTTGTTGAACCAGAAGCCGATCAGCAGGTAGGACACCAGGCCCACCGCTTCCCAGCCGAAGAACAGCTGCAGCAGGTTGTTGCTCATGACCAGCATGAGCATGGAGAACGTGAACAGCGAGATGTACGAGAAGAAGCGGTTGTAGCCCTCGTCCTCTTCCATGTAGCCGATGGTGTAGATGTGCACCATCAGCGACACGAAGGTCACCACCACCATCATCATGGCCGTGAGGCTGTCGATCAGGAAGCCCACTTCCATCTTCAGGCCGCCCACCACCATCCAGGTGTAGAGCGTCTCGTTGAAGCGCGCGCCATCGACCGCCACGCTCTTGAGCGTCATGGCCGACAGCACGAAGGCCACGAGCACGCCCAGGATGGTCAGGGTGTGGCTCAGCCGGCGGCCGATCCAGTTGCCGCCAAAGGTCGTGCCGAAGATGCCGGCCAGCAGTGCGCCCGCCAGCGGTGCCAGGGGCACGGCCAGGAGCGTCGAAGCAGAGAGGGTTTGACTCATTCTTGAGAACCTTGGGAATACGGGTGGCTCATCAGCCCTTGAGGGTGTTGAGGTCTTCCGCGTTGATGCTGGACTTGTTGCGGAACAGCAGCACCAGAATGGCCAGGCCGATGGCCGACTCGGCCGCGGCCACCGTCAGGATGAAGAACACGAACACCTGTCCGTGCATGTCACCCAGGTAGTGCGAGAACGCCACGAAGTTCATGTTGACCGCCAGCAGCATCAGCTCGATGGCCATCAGCAGCACGATCAGGTTCTTGCGGTTCAGGAAGATGCCGATCACCGCCAGGGCGAACAGCATGGCGCCCAGCGAAAGAAAATGTCCCAGCGTCAATGTCATGGCTTCTTCTCCTCGGCGGCGGGCTCGGCCGGCACTTCGGGTGCGGGTTTTTGCGTGGCGGTGACCTTCACCACTTCCAGGCGGTCCTTGGCGCGCACGCGGATCTGCTGGGACGGGTTGATGGCCTTGCTGTCCTTGCGCTGGCGCAGGGTCAGGGCGATGGCGGCAATCATGGCCACCAACAGGATCACGGCCGCGATTTCCACGGGGTACAGGTACTGGGTGTACAGCAGCTTGCCCAGTTCCTTGGTGTTGGAGTACTGCACCACCTTGCCGGCGGCATCGAGCACCACCGCAGCGGCCTTGGGCTCTTCCATGCCGCGGAAGCCCCCCATCAGCACAGCGGCCATTTCCAGCGCGATCAAGGCGCCCACAAAGGCAGCGAGCGGGAAATGCTTCCAGAAGCCCTTGCGCACGGTGTCGATGTGGATGTCCAGCATCATCACCACGAACAGGAACAGCACCATCACCGCGCCCAGGTACACCAGCACCAGGGCGATGGCCAGGAACTCGGCCTTGAGCAGCAGCCACACGGCCGCCGCCTGCGAGAAAGCCAGGATGAGGTACAGCACCGCGTGCACGGGGTTGCGCGCGGTGATCACCCGGAAGGCTGCAAACAGCAGCACGACCGAGAAAAGGTAGAAGAAACCAGTCTTGGCGTCCATGAATCAGGTCTTTATAGAAAGTCTGGCGACGGGATGGATGGGATCGCGACCGCTCAGCGGTACTTGGCGTCCGCAGCCTTGGCTGCAGCAATCTCACCCTCGTACCGGTCACCAACGGCCAGGAGCATGTCCTTGGTGAAGTACAGGTCGCCACGCTTTTCGCCGTGGTATTCGAAGATGTGCGTCTCGACGATCGAGTCCACCGGGCAGCTTTCTTCGCAGAAGCCGCAGAAGATGCACTTGGTCAAGTCGATGTCGTAGCGCGTGGTGCGGCGCGAACCGTCATCCCGCACTTCGGACTCGATAGTGATGGCCATGGCGGGGCACACGGCCTCGCACAGCTTGCAGGCGATGCAGCGCTCTTCGCCGTTGTCGTAACGGCGCAGGGCATGCAGGCCGCGAAAGCGCGGCGACAAGGGTGTCTTCTCTTCGGGGAACTGCACGGTCACCTTGCGGCGAAACGCATAGCGGCCCGTCAGGGCCATGCCCTTGAGCAGCTCCACGAGCATGAAGCTCTTGAAGAAATCCTTGAACGAGAAAGGTGCAGCAGCAGCAACAGCAGTCATGTGTGTCCCCGCTTATTTCCAGATGTTCCACGGCGAGAGCAACCACCCGCCGACGATGAGCAGCCACACCAGGGTGACCGGAATGAAGATCTTCCAGCCCAGGCGCATGATCTGGTCATAGCGAAAGCGCGGGAAGGTGGCGCGGATCCAGATGAACATGGACACCACGACGAAGGTCTTGATGCCAAGCCAGATCCAGCCCGGAATCCAGTTGAACAGCACGCTGTCGATGGGCGACAGCCAGCCGCCCAGGAACATCAGCGCCGCCAGGATGGACACCAGCCACATGCTGGCGTATTCGGCCAGGAAGAAGACCGCGAAGCCCATGCCCGAGTACTCGACCATGTGACCGGCCACGATTTCGGCTTCGCCTTCGACCACGTCGAAGGGGTGGCGGTTGGTTTCGGCCACACCGGAGATCAAGTACACCAGGAAGATCGGCAGCAGCGGCAGCCAGTTCCAGGACAGGAAACTCAGCCCCATGTTGGCGGCCATGCCGCGGGACTGGGACATCACGATCTCGGTCAGGTTCATGCTGCCCGACACCATGATCACCACCAGGAAGCAAAAGCCCATGGCGATTTCATAGCTCACCATCTGTGCCGAGGCGCGCAGCGCGCCCAGGAAGGCGTACTTGGAGTTCGATGCCCAGCCGGCGATGATCACGCCATAGACTTCGATGGAGGTAATCGCCATCACCAGCAGCAGGCCGGCATTGACGTTGGCCAGCGCCACATCGGGACCGAAGGGGATGGCCACCCATGCAGCCAGGGCCGGCATGATGGCCATGAGCGGGCCCAGCACGAACAGGCCCTTGCTGGCGGCCGCAGGCTGGATGATTTCCTTGGTCATCAGCTTCAGGCCATCGGCCAGCGGCTGCAGCAGGCCCATGGGGCCTACGCGGTTGGGGCCATGGCGCACCTGCATGAAGCCCAGCAGCTTGCGCTCCCACAGCGTGAGGTAGGCCACCGCGCCCATCAGGGGCGCGACGATCACGACGATCTTGAGCAGGATCCAGAGCACGGGCCAGGCCGCGCCCATCCACCAGGCGAAGGGCAGGAGGTTCAGCCCGCCGTTGTACAGCGCGTCGATCATGCCGCCACTCCTTCACCGGCCGCCATGCGGGCATCGGCTGTCAATTGCAGCGACGTGGCGCGGCGCACCAGGCCATCGAGTTGGTAGATGGAGGCCACTACCGGTTCACCCACGGACGCAACCGCTTGCACCTGGGCCACGGCATTGGACAGTTGCTCGGCCGGCAGCATGGCCAGCTTGCCTGCAGGGGCGTTGGTGGCACGGGCCAGCACGTCCTGCGAGGTCTCGAAGTCGAAGCCCGGCACGCCGAGCACGTTGGCCAGCACGCGCAGCACCTTCCAGGCGGGGCGCGTGTCGCCCAACGGGCGCACCACGGCGTGGAAGCTCTGCAGGCGCCCTTCGGCGTTGACGAAGCTGCCCGAGGTTTCGGTGAACGGCGCGATGGGCAGCAGCACATCGCTGATGTCCATGTTGGCCTTGAAAGGACTCAGCGTCACGACCATCTGCGCCTGGCCGATGGCTGCGGCGGCTTGTGCGCCGTTGGCCGCGTCGAAAGCCGGTTCGGTGTTGAGCAGCAGCACGGCCTTGAGGCCGCCCGCCAGCATCTGGCCGGCGTTGAGGCCGCTGCCCACGGGATGGGCGCCAGCGAACTGGGCACCCACGGTGTTGGCGGCTTCGGTGAGGTAGCCGACGGTGGCGCCGGTCTGCTCGCCGATCCAGTTGGCCAGGGCCAGCAGCGCTGCGGCCTGGCCATGGTGCGCGGCGGCATTGCCCAGCAGCACGGCCTTGCGCTCACCACCCAGCAGCGAGCGGGCGATGGCCAGGCTGGCCTCGGTGGCCTGGGCTGCGCCAGCCGGCGCCGCCACGTTCTTTTCCTGGGCGACGGCCGAGGCGATGGAGCCGAGGGCCTGCACCCACTGGCTGGCGTTCTGCAGAAGTTGGTGCTTGATGGGCATGGCCCAGTCGCCGACGGAGGAGTCGACCACGCTCAGTTGGGCGCCGTGGCGCACGGCATGGCGCACGCGCAGGGCGAACAGCGGATGGTCCTTGCGCAGGTTGGAGCCCACCACCAGTACGCGTTGCAGCGTGGACAGCGAGGCGATGGAGGTGCCGAGCCAGCGGATGCCTTCGGGCGCCGCGAATTCGGCGTTGCGCAGGCGGTAGTCGATGCTGTCGCTGCCCAGGCCGCGCACCAGGGCGGAGGCCAGGTACAGCTCTTCGAGCGTGCTGTGCGGGCTGACCAGGGCGCCGATGCTGTTGGCACCGTGGTCGGCCTTGATGTTCTTCAGGCCATTGGCCACGTACTCGAGCGCGGTCTGCCAGTCGACCGTCTTCCAGACACCGCCCTGCTTGAGCATGGGCTCTGTCAGGCGTTCGTCGCTGTTGAGCGATTCGTACGAGAAGCGGTCGCGGTCGGCGATCCAGCATTCGTTGACGGCTTCGTTCTCGAACGGCACCACGCGCATGACCTTGTGGTTCTTGACCTGAACGATGAGGTTGGCACCGGTGGAGTCGTGCGGACTGACGGAGCGGCGGCGCGACAGTTCCCAGGTGCGGGCGCTGTAGCGGAACGGCTTGCTGGTCAGCGCGCCCACGGGGCAGATGTCGATCATGTTGCCCGACAGCTCGGAGTCGATCGTATCGCCCACCACGGTGGTGATCTCGGAGTGCTCACCGCGGTGGATCATCCCGAGCTCCATCACGCCGGCCACTTCCTGGCCGAAGCGCACGCAGCGGGTGCAGTGGATGCAGCGGCTCATCTCCTGCATGGAGATCAGCGGGCCCACGTCCTTCTGGAAGACCACGCGCTTTTCTTCCTCGTAGCGCGAGGAGGAACCGCCATAGCCCACGGCCAGATCCTGCAGCTGGCACTCACCGCCCTGGTCGCAGATGGGGCAGTCCAGCGGGTGGTTGATGAGCAGGAATTCCATGACCGACTGCTGGGCCTTGATGGCCTTGTCGCTCTTGGTGCGCACGATCATGCCCTGCGTCACCGGCGTGGCGCAGGCGGGCATGGGCTTGGGCGCCTTTTCCACGTCCACCAGGCACATGCGGCAGTTGGCGGCAATGGACAGCTTCTTGTGGTAACAGAAATGGGGAATGTAGGTGCCGGCCTTTTCGGCTGCATGCATCACCATGCAGCCTTCGGCGACTTCTACCTTCTGCCCGTCGAGTTCGATTTCAACCATATGCGTTTCTCGGGATCAGGCGGAGGCGGAAGCCTGGGGGGTCTTCTCTTGGCGGATCAGCGCTTCGAATTCCGGACGGAAGTGCTTGATCATGGCGCGCACCGGCATGGCCGCTGCGTCACCCAGTGCGCAGATGGTGCGCCCCTGGATGTTGTCTGCCACCGAATTGAGCAGGTTCAGGTCGCCATCGCGCCCCTGGCCATGCTGGATACGGTCGATCACGCGCCACATCCAGCCCGTGCCTTCGCGGCACGGCGTGCACTGGCCACAGGATTCGTGCGAGTAGAAATAGGACAGGCGCAGCAGGCTCTCGACCATGCTGCGGGAGTCGTCCATCACGATGACGGCGCCCGAACCCAGCATGGAGCCGGCCTTGGCGATGGAGTCGTAGTCCATCGTGCATTCCATGATGACGGACGCCGGCAGCACCGGCGAGGAAGAGCCACCGGGAATCACCGCCTTGAGCTGGCGGCCCTTGCGCACGCCACCAGCGAGTTCGAGCAGCTTGGCGAACGGCGTGCCCATGGGCACTTCGTAGTTGCCGGGCTTTTCCACGTCGCCCGAGACCGAGAAGATCTTGGTGCCGCCGTTGTTGGGCTTGCCGCACTCAAGGTAGGCCTGGCCACCATTGCGGATGATCCACGGCACGGCCGCGAAGGTCTCGGTGTTGTTGATGGTGGTGGGCTTGCCGTACAGGCCGAAGCTGGCAGGAAACGGCGGCTTGAAGCGCGGCTGGCCCTTCTTGCCTTCGAGCGATTCGAGCAGCGCGGTTTCTTCGCCGCAGATGTAGGCACCGAAGCCGTGCGCCGCATGCAGCTGGAAGCTGAAATTGCTGCCCAGGATCCTGTCGCCCAGGTAGCCTGCGGCGCGCGCCTCTTCGAGCGCTTCTTCGAAGCGGTCGTAGGTCTGGAAGATTTCGCCGTGGATGTAGTTGTAACCCACGGAGATGCCCATCGCGTAGGCAGCGATGATCATGCCTTCGATGACGATGTGGGGGTTGAACTGCAGGATGTCGCGGTCCTTGCAGGTGCCTGGCTCGCCTTCGTCGGAGTTGCACACCAGATACTTCTGGCCGGGGAACGAGCGGGGCATGAAGCTCCACTTGAGGCCGGTGGGGAAGCCCGCACCGCCGCGGCCGCGCAGGCCCGATTCCTTGACGGTGGCGATCACCTGGTCCTGGGTGAGGCCTGCGCCTTCGCCCTGTGCCAGGATCTTGCGCAACGCTTCGTAGCCGCCGCGCGCTTCGTAGTCCTTGATGCCCCAGTTCGTGCCGTCGAGCCCCGCAACGATCTGTGGGTTGATGTGGCGGTCGTGGAAGCAGGTCTGCACGCCCGTGGCCTGGAACTGCGAGAGGATCTGTGCGGCGGTGGTCATGCTTGTCCTTCCGCAGCCTTGAGGCCGTCGACCAGCTGGTCGAGCTTGTCGCTGTCCATGAAGCTGCACATGGTGCGGTCGTTGACCAGCATCACGGGCGCATCGGCGCAGGCGCCCAGGCACTCGCACTGCTGCAGCGTGAACAGGCCGTCCGGCGTGGTCTCGCCCATGGTCACGCCGAGCTTCTTCTCGAGGTGGTGCAGCGCCTTCTGGCCGTCGCGCAGCTGGCAAGGCAGGTTGGTGCAGACGTTGAGCTTGTACTTGCCCGTCGGCTGCTGGTTGTACATGTTGTAGAACGTGGTCACTTCGTGCACCGCGATCTGGGCCATGCCCAGGTAGTCGGCGATCACGGCCTCACTCTGCACGCTGACCCAGCCCTGCTCCTGCTGCACGATGGCCAGGCAGGCCATCACGGCAGACTGCTTCTGCTCGGGCGGGTACTTGGCGACTTCGCGCGCAAAACGGGCAAGGGTTGCCTCGGTGATGGCGGCGGTGCCAGCGGTCAGGTTCTTCGATTCGGTCGTACTCATCGGTCAATCTCCCCGAACACGATATCCATGGTGCCGATGATGGCCACGGCGTCGGCGATCATGTGGCCGCGGGCCATCTCGTCGAGCGTGGCCAGGTGCGCGAAGCCGGGCGCACGGATCTTCAGGCGGTAGGGCTTGTTGGCGCCATCGCTGACCAGATAGATGCCGAACTCACCCTTGGGATGCTCCACGGCGGCATAGGCTTCGCCTTCGGGCACGTGAAAGCCTTCGGTGAACAACTTGAAATGGTGGATCAGCTCTTCCATGTTGGACTTCATGGATTCGCGGTCGGGCGCAGCCACCTTGTGGTTGTCGGTGATGACCGGGCCGGGGTTGGCGCGCAGCCAGTCCACGCACTGCTTGATGATGCGGTTGGACTCGCGCATTTCGTGCACGCGCACGAGGTAGCGGTCATAGCAGTCGCCCGTCTTGCCCACGGGCACGTCGAAGTCCATGCGGTCGTAGACGTCGTAGGGCTGGGTCTTGCGCAGGTCCCATGCAATGCCGGAGCCGCGGATCATCGGGCCGGTCATGCCCAGGTTCAGCGCGCGCTCGGGCGGCACCACGCCGATGCCCACGGTGCGCTGCTTCCAGATGCGGTTGTCGGTGAGCAGGGTCTCGTACTCGTCCACGCAGCCCGGGAAGCGCTGGGTGAAGTCGTCGATGAAGTCGAGCAGCGAACCCTTGCGGTTCTGGTTCATGGCCTCCAGGGCCTTGGCGTTCTTGATCTTGCTGACCTTGTACTGCGGCATGGAGTCCGGCAGGTCGCGGTACACGCCGCCCGGACGGAAGTACGCCGCGTGCATGCGCGCGCCGGAGACGGCTTCGTACATGTCGAACAGGTCTTCGCGCTCGCGGAAGGTGTAGATCAGGATGGTGGAGCTGCCGCAATCGTTGCCGTGCGAGCCGAGCCACATCAGGTGGTTCAGCAAGCGCGTGATTTCGGAGAACATCACGCGGATGTACTGGGCGCGCTCGGGCACTTCCAGGCCCATCAGCTTTTCGATGGCCAGGCAGTAGGCGTGCTCGTTGCACATCATCGACACGTAGTCCAGGCGGTCCATGTAGGGCAGCGACTGGATGTAGGTCTTGTGCTCGGCCAGCTTTTCGGTGGCGCGGTGCAAGAGGCCGATGTGCGGGTCGGCGCGCTGGACGACTTCGCCGTCGAGCTCGAGCACCAAGCGCAGCACGCCGTGCGCTGCAGGATGCTGCGGTCCGAAGTTCAGGGAATAGTTCTTGATTTCAGCCATGGTGGGTCACGTGGGGCGCGGGCGCCTTAGTGCAGGCCTCCGTACTTGTCTTCGCGGATGATGCGCGGCGTGATTTCGCGCGGCTCGATCGACACGGGCTCGTAGACCACCCGGCGCTGCTCTGCGTCATAGCGCATCTCGACATGGCCGGACAGCGGGAAGTCCTTGCGGAAGGGGTGGCCGATGAAGCCGTAGTCGGTCAGGATGCGGCGCAGGTCGTTGTGGCCGTCGAACACGATGCCGAACAGGTCGAACGCTTCGCGCTCGTACCAGTTGGCCGAGTTCCACAGGTCGGCCACCGAGGCCACCACCGGGAAATCGTCGTCGGCGCAGAACACCTTGACGCGCAGGCGCTGGTTCAGACTGACCGACAGCAGGTGCGACACCACGCAGTAGCGCGCGCCTTCGTTGACTTCGTCGGCGTAGGCCGAGTAGTCGACGCCGCACAGGTCGATCAGCTGCTCGAACTGGCAGCCGGGCGCATCGCGCAGCTGCTGCATGGCAGCAAGGTAATCGGCGGCGGAGACTTCGACGGTGACCTCACCGAGGGCCACGTGGATCTTGCGGACCTTGTCGCCCAGCACGGCGGCAACGGTGTCCTTGATTTTTTCAGGGCGAATGGCAACAGATGTCATCGTCAACCCTCAGACGCGCGCAATGGTGTTGGTGCGGCGGATCTTCTGCTGCAGCTGGATGATGCCGTAGATCAGCGCCTCGGCCGTGGGGGGACAGCCGGGCACGTAGACATCCACGGGCACGATGCGGTCGCAACCGCGCACCACAGAGTAGCTGTAATGGTAGTACCCACCGCCATTGGCGCACGAACCCATCGACAGCACCCAGCGGGGCTCCGACATCTGGTCGTACACCTTGCGCAGGGCAGGCGCCATCTTGTTGCACAGCGTGCCGGCCACGATCATCAGATCGGACTGGCGGGGACTGGCACGGAACACTTCGGCACCGAAGCGGCCGATGTCGTAGCGGGCAGCCGCTGCGTGCATCATTTCAACCGCGCAGCAGGCCAGACCAAAGGTCATGGGCCACAGCGAACCGGTTTTGGCCCAATTCACCACGGAGTCATAGCTCGTGGTGATGAAGCCTTCCTTCATCACGCCTTCAATCATTGCATCAGTCCTTGTTGAAGCCCGCTGTCATTCCCAATCGAGGGCGCCTTTTTTCCACTCGTAGACAAAGCCCACGACGAGGATCGTCAGGAAAATCACCACAGCCACGAAACCGGCGGCACCCACCTCGTGCAGCGTGACCGCCCACGGGAAGAGGAACGCGATTTCGAGGTCGAACAGAATGAAGAGAATGGCGACGAGGTAATAGCGCACGTCAAACTTCATGCGCGCATCCTCGAAGGCTTCAAAGCCACACTCGTAGGGGGAATTCTTGGCGTCGTCCGGGCGATTGGGGCCCAGGACATATCCGATGACAAGGGGAACAACGCCTACGGCGATGCCGACCAAGATGAACAAAAGGACGGGGAGGTACTGATCGAGGTTCATCTTGAGGATGTGCTCACCGCTGTAGCCTGGCCCGACATGGCCCTTGCTGGGTCATGTCGGGGAGGCCTTTGTTTTGGTGCCGTCGGCGAGACTCGAACTCGCACAGCTTTCGCCACTACCCCCTCAAGATAGCGTGTCTACCAATTTCACCACGACGGCTGGATGTATGTGCCTGGATGGCATGAGGAACCTTGCGGTTTTGGCTTTCCAGACAATCCAGAATTCTACCCCGTAAAAACCCTGCTCTGCGGTTCAGGGCCCAAATTAGTGCAGATTATTTAGTCGGGATCTGCGCCGCGCCAGAGGCCGGCACCACAGGCACAGGAATCGCCACAGGAGCGGCACCCGACGCAGCCGAGGCTGGCGCCGAAGAGGCTGCTGCAGGCGCTTCGAGCACGCTGCCGGAGCTGGCGGGCCGCGCGTTGCCGAAGTATGCCAGAGCCAGCGTGGCAGCGAAGAACACCGCTGCCAACACCGCCGTGGTGCGCGACAGGAAGTTGGCGCTGCCGCTGGCGCCGAACAGGCTGCCCGAGCTGCCGCTGCCGAAGGCAGCACCCATGTCGGCACCCTTGCCGTGCTGGATCAGGATCAACCCGATCATTACCAGGGCGGTGATCATCTGCACCGCCAGAACCACATTCACGATCACGTTCATTCTCTGTTTACTCCTGATTTGAATAGCTTCAGGCACGGCCCGGACGGGCAGCACCAATGATCTGCAAGAAATCGCCCGCCTTGAGCGAAGCACCGCCCACCAGGCCACCATCGATGTCCGGCTGCGCCAGCAGTTCGGCCGCATTCGCAGCATTCATGCTGCCGCCATACAGCAGGTGGATGCGGTCGGCATGCTCGCTGGCCAGGGCCAACTGCGCACGCAGCACGGCATGCATTGCCTGCGCCTGCTCGGGCGATGCCGTGCGGCCCGTGCCGATGGCCCAGACCGGCTCATACGCCACCACGATTTCGCTGATGCAGTGGCCATTGAGGTGGATCACCGCAGCCAGTTGGCGCTTGACGACGGCTTCGGTCTCACCCGCGTCGCGCTCTGCCAGGGTCTCGCCCACGCAGACGATGGGCGTGATGCCCAGCGCCAGCGCGCGCTGCGCCTTGATGGCCACGACGGCATCGGTTTCGCCGTGGTACTGGCGGCGCTCCGAATGCCCCACCAGCACATAGCGCGCACCGAACTCCTTGAGCATGGCGGCCGACGCTTCACCCGTGTAGGCACCTTGTTCGTGTGCCGACACATCCTGCGCCGCCAAGGCCACACCCG
Organism: Acidovorax sp. LjRoot118; assembly: GCF_964253575.1. Classification (NCBI taxonomy): domain Bacteria; kingdom Pseudomonadati; phylum Pseudomonadota; class Betaproteobacteria; order Burkholderiales; family Comamonadaceae; genus Acidovorax; species Acidovorax sp. LjRoot118. The sequence continues at coordinate 852,882 of NZ_CAXURB020000001.1, read as the reverse complement.
AGCCAGCGACCAGAGCCTGCACCTGGGCCAGGTAAGGCGCAGGCACCGCCACGGCCACATCGCACTGCGGCGCGGCCGAGGCCATGCCATCCCGCAATGCCTTGAGCAGCGTTTCGTTGGCGGCCAGGCCGCCGTTCATCTTCCAGTTGCCTGCGATGAGCTTCTTTTTCATGTTCACCACGTCAAAACAATCTTGCCAATGTGCTGGTTGGATTCCATCAGGGCATGCGCCTGGGCCGCATCGGCCGCCGCAAAGGTGCTATGGATGACCGGGCGCACCGTACCGGCGGCCAGCAAGGGCCACACCTGCTCGCGCAGTGCGCGTGCGATGGCGCCCTTGAAGGCCACCGAGCGCGGGCGGAGGGTGGAACCGGTGATGGTGAGCCTGCGGCGCAGCACCAGGCCGGCATTGATCTCGCCCTTGACCCCGCCCTGCACGGCGATGATGACGATGCGGCCATCCTCGGCCAGGCACTCGACCTCGCGCGCGACATAGCTGCCCGCGACCATGTCCAGCACCACGTCGACACCCTTGCCGTCGGTGATGCGCTTGGCCTCCACCACAAAGTCCTGCGACTTGTAGTTGATGGCATGGTGCGCGCCCAGGTCCAGGCAGGCCTGGCACTTGTCGTCGCTGCCCGCCGTGGCGATCACCGTGGCACCGAAGGCGCGCGCCAACTGAATGGCGGTGACGCCGATGCCGCTGGTACCGCCCTGCACCAGCAGGGTTTCACCGGCCTGCAGGCGGCCACGGTCGAAGACGTTGCTCCACACCGTGAAGAAGGTCTCGGGCAGCGAGGCAGCCTCGATATCGCCGAACCCGGCAGGCACCGGCAGGCACTGCTCGGCCGGCGCCACGCACCATTGCGCGTAGCCACCACCGGCCACGAGCGCGCAGACACGGTCGCCAATGGCCAGGCCCGAACGGGCCAGCGCATCGGCGTCACCCGCCTCCACCACACCCGCCACCTCGAGACCGGGAAGGTCGGAGGTGCCAGGCGGGGGCGCGTAGTGGCCCATGCGCTGCAGCACATCAGGGCGGTTGATGCCGCTGGCACCCACGCGGATCAGCAGCTCGCCCGCACCCGGCACGGGTACGGGGCGCTCACCGAGGCGCAAGACCTCAGGCGCGCCGAACGAGGAAATCTCCACCGCTTGCATAGGAAGGTCCGAGGTTGAAGGCATGGAAATCACCAGTCCCGACCACCGCCCGCAGGAGGCCGCTGCAAGCGGCACACCCGATGGCGGCAGCCAAGGCGATGGATCAGCCGTTCACCTGGCCGGAAGCGCCATCCGATGGCAGCGACTGCTGTTGTTGCTGCTGCTGGTCGGCTGGCTGGCGATCACGGACCTGGTCGCGGCGGGGTTCGCGGTCGCCACGCTCCTGGGGAGCTGGGCGATCGCTGAAACCACCACCCGCAGGGCGGTCGGCCAAAGCCTTCATGGACAGCTTGACGCGGCCCTTTTCGTCGGTTTCCATGACCTTGACCTTGACGATCTGGCCTTCGGTCAGGTAGTCGCCAACGCGCTCGACGCGCTCGTGCGCGATCTGGCTGATGTGCAGCAGGCCGTCCTTGCCGGGCAGCAGGTTGATCAGGGCGCCGAAGTCCAGGATCTTGGTCACAGGGCCTTCGTAGATCTTGCCGATTTCGACTTCGGCCGTGATCTGCTCGATGCGGCGCTTGGCTTCGTCGGCCTTGGCGTTGTCAGTGGCGGCGATGGTGATGGTGCCGTCTTCCTCGATGTTGATCTGGCAGCCGGTCTCTTCGGTCAGCGCACGGATCACGGAGCCGCCCTTGCCGATCACGTCGCGGATCTTCTCGGGGTTGATCTTCATCGTGTAGAGCTTGGGCGCGAAGTTGGACACTTCGGTCTTGGCTTCGCCCATGGCTTCCTGCATCTTGCCCAGGATGTGGATGCGCGCTTCCTTGGCCTGGGCCAGGGCGACCTGCATGATTTCCTTGGTGATGCCCTGGATCTTGATGTCCATCTGCAGCGCGGTGATGCCGGCGGTGGTACCGGCGACCTTGAAGTCCATGTCGCCCAGGTGATCTTCATCGCCCAGGATGTCGGTCAGCACGGCAAAGCGGTTGGCGTCCTTGATCAGGCCCATGGCGATACCGGCCACGTGCGCCTTCATGGGCACGCCGGCGTCCATCATCGACAGGCAGCCGCCGCAGACCGAAGCCATGGACGAGGAGCCGTTGGATTCGGTGATTTCCGACACCACGCGCATGGTGTAGGGGAATTCTTCCTTGGTGGGCAGCACGGCCATCAGGGCACGCTTGGCCAGGCGGCCGTGGCCAATTTCGCGGCGCTTGGTCGAGCCCATGCGGCCCACTTCGCCGGTGGCGAAGGGAGGCATGTTGTAGTGCATCATGAAGCGGTCTTCGTACTCGCCAGCCAGGGCGTCGATGCGCTGGGCATCGCGCTCGGTACCCAGCGTGGTCACGACCAGCGCCTGGGTTTCGCCACGCGTGAACAGGGCCGAGCCATGAGCACGGGGCAGCACGCTGTTGCGGATCTCGATGGGGCGCACGGTGCGCGTGTCGCGGCCGTCGATGCGGGGCTCGCCGGCCAGGATCTGGCTGCGCACCAGGCGCGCTTCGATGTCGAACAGCATGCCTTCGACCTTGACGGCGTCGAATTCCACGCCTTCGGCCTTGAGGCCAGCCATCACGGCAGCGTAGGCTTCGCGGCAGGCTTGCGTGCGGCTTTGCTTGTTGCGGATCTGGTAGGCGGCCGCAAGCTTCTCGTCGGCCAGGGCACCGACCTTGGCGATCAGGGCTTCGTCCTTGGCGGGGGCTTGCCACGTCCATGCGGGCTTGCCAGCATCACGCACCAGGTCATGGATGGCGTTGATGGCGACATTGCCCTGCTGGTGGCCGAACACCACGGCGCCGAGCATTATTTCTTCAGACAGTTGCTGGGCTTCGGATTCCACCATGAGCACAGCGGCTTCGGTGCCGGCGACCACGAGGTCCATCTGCGAGCCCTTGCGCGCGGTCTGGCCGGGGTTCAGCACGTATTCGCCATTGATGTAGCCCACGCGCGCGGCGCCGATGGGGCCGGTGAACGGGATGCCGGAGATGGCCAGTGCGGCGCTGGTGGCGATCAAGGCGGCGATGTCGGCGTCGACTTCGGGGTTGAGCGACACGGTGTGGATCACTACGTGCACTTCGTTGAAGAAGCCTTCGGGGAACAGCGGGCGGATCGGGCGGTCGATCAGGCGGCTGGTCAGCGTTTCGTGCTCGCTGGGCTTGGCTTCGCGCTTGAAGAAGCTGCCAGGGATCTTGCCGGCGGCGTAGGTCTTCTCGATGTAGTCCACCGTCAGGGGAAAGAAGTCCTGGCCGGGCTTGGCCGACTTGGAGGCCACCACGGTGGCCAGCACCACGGTGTCGTCGATGTTCACCAGCACGGCGCCGGAGGCCTGGCGGGCGATTTCGCCCGTTTCCATGATGACGGTCTTGTCACCCCATTGGAAGGTCTTGGTGACTTTGTTGAAAATGCTCATGTTCAGCTCCTTTTGTTGTAGCTGGCAGCACAGTGCCAGCCTGGCGTGGAGGGCAATTCAGAACACGATGCCATTCCAGCGGACCTGCCCCTGCGCACGGCGGCGGCAGGCCCGTTGGAATGACACAGCTTCGCTCTGTTTTGCGGCTCCGAAGTAAAAAACGCCTGAGCTAGCGGACTAACCCAGGCGTTTTGGCATGCAATCGGGATTACTTGCGCAGACCCAACTTGGCGATCAGGGCGGTGTAGCGGTCAGCGTCCTTGGCCTTGAGGTAGTCCAGCAGCTTGCGACGACGGCTCACCATGCGCAGCAGGCCGCGGCGACCGTGGTGGTCCTTGGCATGCGTCTTGAAGTGAGGGGTCAGTTCGTTGATGCGGGCCGTCAGCAGGGCCACTTGCACTTCTGGGCTACCAGTATCGTTGGCAGCACGGGCGTTGGCCTTGACGACTTCGGCCTTGATGGAGGATGCGATCATTACTTTTTCCTTGGATTGAGGCCCAGGCAGACAGCCGAAGACCCCGGTTTTTACTTGCGCCACCCGCTGGAAAGGCCGGTAGCGTGCGTCTTGCACCATGCAAAACCCTCGGATTATAGCCTGCGCCTCGGCAAATCGGTCTTTTTGGGCTTGCCGAACCCCCATGGGTGCATCCAGAATGGACTCCATCACAGGTAGTACCACCCATACCACCCCCACGGATCGCACAAAAGCAAGCGACAAAACACCCGCAAGTGCAACAGAAAGCGGGGAACACTAGGTGCAGCCGCTGGGCCGATCGACAATCACGAACACAGCGCCTGTGCCTTTCAGGACACAGCCTCCGCCCGCTCGTCCCGGCTTCCATGCCACTGGTCAGTGCGCAATGGTCACGTCACATCCGGTCACCTAATATGAAAATCATGAAAGCACCGCCCTCCTTCCATTCGCCTGGACTTCGCGCCCTTCGGGGGGCTGCGCGCATTAGCGCGGGGTTCACAGCCATTGAACTCATGGTGGTGGTGGCCATCTTGGCCGTCTTGACTGCGCTGGCGGGGCCCAGCTTCAGGCCGCTTATTGAGCGCTGGCGCGTACGCGACGCAGCCGAGAGCGTCACATCAACATTTTATTTTGCGCGCTCCGAGGCAATCAAACGGGGAGGGCAGGTCATCATCAAACCGAATGTCGGTCTGGATTGGGGGACAGGCTGGCATGTCTTCTTTGACGTAAATGGCAATGGATCCCAGATCTGCGACGCCGCCAAGACTCCGAACGAATGTGATCTGCAGCGCGTGCCAGCGCCCACCAAAGTGAGCATCGGTCTGGCGGGCACGACCACCGGCGCGATAACGATTGATCGCTGGGGGATGGCCTCGCACACAGGCGGCGCATCTACCGCACCAACTAATATGTTTTTCGAATTCATGCCTGCAGGCAAAGACATGACCGATAGCAGCGCAACCCGCGTGTGCGCAGGCATGGGAGGCCGTATCGTGCGCAAGAAAGGCTCCGAAACATGCTGAAAATTTACCCCCGTCGTGAGTCCACAAGCCCCGGTCACAAAGGATTTCCCATGCGCTCTGCAACCGTCCAACGCAGCGATTCCCAGCGCGGTATCAGCCTGATCGAGTCACTGGTCGCCATTGTCGTCATGTCTTTGGGAATTCTCGGAATCGTGGGCATACAGATGCGCACCCTCACCGACACCTCCACCACGCTGCGCAGGGCGCAGGCCATCCGCCTGATAGAAGACCTGGGCGAGCGCATGAAGATCAACCCGAATGCCTTCGCAAACATGGGTGCGTATGCAACAACATTTGCGGCAGCCCCCACCGTCGGCAGTTGCGCCACCGGCTGCACCGGTGCGCAATTGGCAACCTATGACTTGGCAGTCTGGAAAAAGGCGGTGCGGGACAATCTCCCCCTAGGCCAGGCCAGCATCTTTGTACCGCCGGCGGAAAGTGGAGTCGCGGCAGGACAGAGACGACAGCTGGGCGTGATGATCGCCTGGCGCGAGAACGAACGCGAGATAGCCGACGCCACTGACAAGAAGAAGTACAAGGAAAACATTGATGCCAGCCAGTTGAAGCTTGCCGACGGCACTTTTGAAGCAGGGGCAGGGGCAGCAGCAGCTTGCCCTGCCAACTTCACCTGCCACCTGCAATACCTTCCCGTCGCCGCCCGTTGCGCACCTTATGCCCCCGGTGGCGCCGTGGCTCAATACTACTGCCCAGGGGCGTGACATGTTTACAACCAATACATTGACCGCTGCCGGCCAGACCAAGCGCCCACGCTCTAAGCACCAAAAATTTCTACCCACGCCCTGGCAAAACCAAAAGGGATTCACGCTGATCGAGTTGATGGTCGGCATCACCATCGGCTTGCTTACCATTGCGGTGGCCATGGGGGCGCTGATGGTTTCGCGCAGCGTGTCGGGCACCGTGAGCGACACCAGCGGCATCCAGCAGCAGGCGGCCTACGCCATGCGTGTCATTGGTCTGCAGTTGCGCCAAGCAGGTTCCCTGCGCTTGAATCTGAACCCCGGCTCAGTCGTCGCACAGGATCTCTACATTGCACCCGTAGGGTTTGAGGCCACCGCCCCAGCCTCGGGCAGCGGCAAGGGCTTCGACCCAACCACCGATACCATCAGCGGCACCAACACCCCTGCCACCCTCACACTGGGCTACCGACGCTACACAGAGCCCGTGTTTACCAACGCGGCCGAGCAGACCTTGGCTCGCAATTGCGTGGGAGGCCCTGATGGCGCCAATATAGACCAGCGCCTGGAAAGCGTTTTTCAGCTCAATGGCAGCGACTTGCAGTGCGTTGGCAACAGCGCAACAGCGCAGTCCATTGTGCAAAACGTGGCCAGCTTCCAGGTGCGCTACCAGCTGCAGGACACCATGAGCACGCCAGGCAGTCCCACCATGACAACGGTCGACGCAACCGGAGTGGGCACCAACTGGGGCCGGGTGCAGGCGGTGGAGGTTTGCATGGTGCTTTATGGCGTTGAGGCCATCGACCTGCCCACCGGCAGCAACTACACCGATTGCAGCGGCACCGTTGTGGACATGAGCACCCTGACCGGGGCGCGCGCGCGCCGTATGCACTCTGTGTTTCGCAACGTGTTCCAGATGCGCAGCCAGGGGCTGACCGCCTCCATGATGTAACCCCTGACGAGAACAGTCACCATGCCAAGGTCCCCCCTCCCCAACCATCCGCCACTGCGCCCACAGCAGCGAGGCGTGGCGTTGTTTGTCGTCATCGTGTTCGTCATGCTGTCCATGCTGCTGGCACTGTGGGCATCACGCACCTCACTGTTCAACGAAATGGTGGTGGGCAATGATGCTGATTACCAGCGTGCCTTTGAAGCTGCCCAGGCTTTGCTGCAGGATGCCGAGCTCGACATCCGCGGCGAGTACGCAGATGGCACTCCGTGCGTTGCCAACTGCCGCAATCAGCTCCCAATAACTGTCCCCGAGAAAATACCTCTCGACACCCAGGAAGTCACCCCACTTTTGGCCTACCTCGACCAGAAGACCACGAAATGCTCCAAAGGCCTGTGCACCAAACGCACTGGGAGGCAGGATTTCTGGAACTACACGAGTGCTACCGACCCCGCACCCACCGATTTGAAGCCCGGTGAAGTGAAGCTCGAGGACATGACGAAGACCGATGTCGGTGTGCGCTATGGCGAGTACACCGCCGCGACCAAAGGCGATGAAACTGCAGCGAAACGCGCAAACCCCCTACTTCAATGGACTGCCGCCACACCCAATAACCAAGGTGGATGGTATTGGATTGAATTACTGCCCTACGACGAAAGCAGCAAAAACTCCGGCTTGATTGTGGGCGGAAGCAACAACCTGCTGCGCCTTAATTTGAAACCCAATATTGCTTACCGCATTACGGCGGTTGCCTATGGCCTGAAACCCAACACGATGGCAGTGCTGCAACAGACCTATGTACGACAAATCCGCAAGGATTGACGCAGCCCCTACAAACCCCATCGGCTGAAACGCTTCATAGACAAGCATCCAGCCATCGCACATCAACCCAACCTGTTTCAGGAGCGCGCCATGCCCCGCACCGCTGCCCCCCGTTTTCGCAAACACCTCATTGCCTTGGCTGCCAGCGCTGCATTAGCGCCGCACGGCGCATGGGCGCTGGACCTGGCACAGTCGCCACCTGGCACGGTAGAGCCTTACGTCACCCCCAACGTCATCATCTCGATCGACGATTCGGGGAGTATGGAGTACCGCCTCGACAAAGAGGCCAGCACCAGCAACGACCAGAAGAAGCCCAATCCAGACGGCACCTGGCCTAGCGACGCCAAACGCATCAACGTACTCAAGTACACGATGGTTGGCAGTGACGGAACGGGTGGCATCTTCCGCGACACCACCCTGTTGCCCGACAAGAAGATCCGGCTGTCGTGGCAGGCCATGTGGAACAACGGTGGCTCGGCCGACGCGCTCAGCGTCAACAGCACCACCATGAAGACCAACTCCATGCGCCGGCTGAACACCACCCACCGCAACAACTTCATCAGCTTCATCAGCGCCCTGAAGGCGACCAACGGTACGCCCTCGCACACGATGTTCAAGCAGGCGGACGAGTACCTGCGCCAGCCCCTGGGCAACAGCAGCGCATGGGCGTCTGACCCCGGCACGACAGGGGCCCCCTATCTGGCATGCCGCCGCTCTTACCACATCATGATGACGGACGGCCGGTGGAATGGCACGGCCTATGACGTTCCGGACACCAACAAACGCGACAACGCAACCAACCTGACGCTGCCCGACAGCAATGTGTATGGTGGCAGCAATGCCACGGAACGCGCCAAGACGGCGCTCTACCGCGATACGGTCAACAACACCCTGGCCGACTGGGCCTTCTACAGCTGGGCCACACCCATGCAGACCACAGGTATGACCGGTACCTTGCAGCCTGCTGCAGACTACCGCAAGGCACCCGCCACCGAGAACTTCGGCAAGGACACGGCAAACAAGGATGCCATCCTGGAGCGCTATTGGAACCCGCGTTACAACCCGGCCACCTGGGCGCACATGGTGACTTACACCATTGGCTTCAGCACTGTATCCACCACTTGGCCGGGTGCGCCCACCATTGCAGCACCCACAGAAATGACCCCGTTTGGGTATGACGGTAGCTTTCGCGATCTGGTGACGGGCACCAAGACCTGGCCCACCATGGACAACGAAAACAAGCGCTCGCTGGACCTGTGGCATGCCGCACTGAACGGCCGCGGCCGCTTCTACGCCGTGACCAAGGGCGAAGACCTGGAGAAGGCATTCCGCGAAATCTTCGGCCAGATCAATACCGCGACCGACCCCGACGTGAACTCCAGCGCCACCAGTGGCTCCAACGTCTCGCGCAGCGACGTTGGCAAATACACGGCAAACTACTTTCCCAACGATGCGTGGAGAGGCAACCTGACCGCGGACAAAGTTAAAACAGACGGCACAACTGTCAGCGATCCTGGATGGGGCGGCGAGGACACCGGCAAAAAGCTGGATGCCCTGGCCACTGTCAGCAACCGCCTGATCCTGAGCTGGAGCGACAAGTGGGACGCCAGCAAGTACCGTGGCGGCGTTCCCTTCAAATGGGCGTCGGACGAAACCAATCTCAGCACGGCGCAGAAGCTCTGGCTGCAAAAGAATGTCAGCGGTACCGACGAGGGGGCGACCAAAGGCCAGGAACGGCTTGAATACATTCGCGGCGAGCGTAGCAAGGAAGGCTCGGAAACCACGGGATACACCGGGACCAAACCCTATCGCGAGCGCAAGAGCCGCCAGGGCGACATCATCAACTCCGATGTCTGGTACACGGGGGCGCCCGCTGCGAGCTCGCTGCTCAAGGGCTACGCAAGCTATGTACGCAGCGAAAAAACGCGCGCGGCCATGCTCTACGTGGGCGGCAACGATGGCATGCTGCACGGATTTTCTGCTGCAGACGGACAAGAGAAAATTGCCTATGTGCCTCGGGGTGTGATTCCCAACCTGACCCTGCTGACCGACCCGCAATACAACAACAAGCACCGTTATTTTGTCGATGGGTCGCCCATGACCGGGGATATCGATGCCAACGGAGGCATACAGGACCCCACAGACCCCAACTATGCAGCCTTTGTTCCTGATTGGCGCACTTACCTGGTAGGCACGTTGGGCCAGGGCGGCAAAGGTTACTTTGTGCTGGATGTGACCAACCCCGCAGCCACCGCTTCGCCGGCCGGAGTACCGGGCTTTGCCGAAAGTAATGCCCAGAAGCTAGTCAAACTTGATCGCACGCGCGGCTCCACTGAAGCCGCCCCCATTTGCGGCGCCATGACAGGGGCTGAAAAAACGATGTGTGACCAAGTGGTGGAAGAAGACAAGGACATCGGCCACATCACCTTCAAACCTGTTCGTGACGACAACGACTCCATGCGCAGCGCGCAAATCACGCGCATGAACAACAACCGCTGGGCGGTGATCCTGGGCAATGGCTATAACAGTACCAACCAGCGCCCGGTGCTGCTGGTTCAGTACCTGGATGGCGCGCGTGAACTGGTGCGCCTGCCGACCACCACCCAGGCAGCGGGTACCGGCAACGCCAAGGACAATGGCTTGGGCGCTCCGCGTGTGGTGGACCTCAACGGCGACGGTCGCATTGACGTGGTCTATGCCGGGGACAACCTCGGCAATATGTGGAAGTTCGACGTGACCAGCGCCACTCCTGGCAATTGGAAGGTCGCCTTTGGCGGCAGCCCGCTGTTCACAGCCCAAGGTCCTGCGGCGCTGGGAAATGCGTCGCGCACCAAGATCCAACCGATTTCCACGGTACCCACTGTGCGTGCCAACGACCGCACCAAGAAAACGGGCAGCGGCCCCACGGAGAAGACTGTGCGTGTGGGGGGCATGATGGTGGCCTTCGGTACAGGCCGTAACGTGGACGTCACAGACCCATCGAATGTGGACGTGCAGACCCTGTACTCGGTGCTGGACAATACCCGTTACCGTGAAGTGGGCACAGGGACGAACAAGCGCCTGGAAGTCCACCCTGGCGGCGGAAGCTGCCCCAATGGTGCCGATTGCGTGCCAGCGCCCGCAGCGCTGGGCACTGGCGTCGCTACAGCCAAGCTGGCCCAGCAAAAGTTCACAGATGTCAATGCCGACTTTGCCACCGTTGATGCCGTGGACGAGTTGAAGCTGGAGACCTGGGGCAACTGGAACGGCTGGTACCTGGACCTGCCCGCCATTGGCGAACGACTGCTTAAGCCCATGGAGTTCTACGACGCCAGCAACTTGTTGACCGTGTGGTCGCAAGTTCCGGCCAAAGGCTCGAACGTGGACCCGAACGTGGAAAGCTGCGACTCCACTTCGGTGGATGGAGAGCGCCAGTACCGCTCGTTCGTCAACATCATGGACGGCAAGCGCCCTTCGGTGCAGATCGTGGACATGAACACTCCGCCAAATGGTTATGCGGATGATCAGGGGGTATCACGGAAGAAGGTTGCCAAGGGTCCGCACAGCATCATCAAGAAGGACAAGTTCGAGAACGTCGATATCGATGCAAAAAACAACAAGGAGAATCTCGCCGCCTTGCCTGAGGAATCCTTGCGTCCAAGCTGGCGCCAGATCCGGTGAACGGGGGATTAAGATGCATAGAATGAACCGCAACACATCCATGCGACAACAGGGCTTCACCCTCATCGAACTCATGACGGTGGTGGCGATCGTCGGGATTCTCACGGCGATTGCCCTGCCCAGCTACAACGAGTACATCCGGCGGGGGCACCGTGCCGATGCGCGCGCAGGGCTGCTGCAGGCAGCACAGTACCTGGAACGTGCCGCTACGGCGACAGGGGTCTACCCCACGACACTGCCCGCAAACCTGATGTGGACCGGGGACGCCAAAAAACGCTACACCATTTCCGTCGGCGATGGAGTGCTGGCCGCAGGCAATCCCCCTACGCAAGGCCCCTCGACGCCTGCGACCTTCACCGTGATCGCGGCGCGCAAAGCGGGAACGGCGCAGGCGGCAGACAAATGCGGCGATTTGACACTGACCAACACGGGCACGCGGGGGATACTGTCACAGTCCCCGGCCAGCGTTACCGTCGAGGAATGCTGGAACAAATGAACCGGGCCGCAACTGTTGAAAGGCAGTAGTTGCGCTAGCATGCACGCCACCATGGCGCCCTCTTCAGAACAACAACACACCACCCAAGCGCTTGAGCTAGCCACTCAGGCGCTTTGTCTTTCCAACCCCAATCCCCGCGTGGGCTGTGTGATCACGGCCCCCGACGGCCAGGTCCTCGGCCAGGGCTTCACCCAGCAGGCGGGCGGCCCGCATGCCGAAGTCATGGCGCTGCGCGATGCGGCGGCACGGGGCAACGACGTGCGGGGAGCCACCGCGTACGTCACGCTGGAGCCCTGCTCCCACCAGGGCCGCACGGGGCCCTGCTGCGATGCGCTGATCGGTGCCGGCATCGGCAAGGTGGTGGCCTCTCTGGCAGACCCGAACCCGCTGGTCTCGGGTCAGGGCTTCGCGCGCCTGCGCGCTGCCGGCGTGGACGTGGTTGTGGGCCCTGGCGCCAAGGAGTCGCGCGAACTCAACATCGGTTTCTTCAGCCGCATGGTGCGCGGCACGCCCTGGGTGCGTGTGAAGACCGCCGCCTCGCTCGACGGCACCACCGCGCTGGCCAATGGCCAGAGCCAGTGGATCACCTCGCCCGCCGCCCGCACCGATGGCCATGCCTGGCGCGCCCGCGCCTGCGCCGTGCTCACGGGCATAGGCACGGTGCTCGACGACGACCCGCGCCTGGACGTGCGCGAGGTCACCACGCCGCGCCAGCCGCACCTGGTGATCGTGGACAGCCAGTTGCAGACCCCGCTGGAGGCGCGCCTTTTCTCCGTGCCGGGCCGCACCTGCCTCATCTACACCGCAAGCGACGATGCCACGAAAAAAGCGGCCCTGGAGGGCCGAGGGGCCACGGTGATCCGCCTGCCCAACCCACAGGGCAAGGTGGACCTGGGCGCCATGCTCAAGGACCTGGGCCAGCGCAGCGTGAATGAACTGCATGTGGAGGCGGGCCACAAGCTCAACGGCTCCTTTCTGCGCGAAGGGCTGGCGGATGAAATGCTGCTCTACCTGGCCCCCAGGCTACTGGGACCTGGCCTCGGCATGGCCCAGACAGCCCCCTTGCACACCCTGGAGGAGGGGACCGCTCTCGACTATGCTTCGGTAGAGCGCATCGGACCCGACCTGCGCATCGTGGCCCGGGTTCAGGGGCGCGATAGCTTCTGACCAACGGCCCCATGGTCCATGTCTGGCCAACGCACCAAAACAACCCAGCACCACCCCGGTGACTCACGCCACATCCTGGCGCATTTTTTGCTTAATTTTGGTGCACTCATTGCATGCCGCAGTGAAACGCACCAAAACAGATCAAACAAACGCGTGGAGATGGTATGGAAGCACTCAAACAGGGCACGGACGCCTTGTTCATTCTGCTCGGGGCAATCATGGTGCTGGCCATGCATGCCGGGTTTGCCTTTCTGGAGCTGGGCACGGTCCGCAAGAAGAACCAGGTGAATGCGCTGGTCAAGATCCTGGTGGACTTCTCCGTGTCCACCGTGGTGTACTTTGCGGTGGGCTACAGCGTGGCCTATGGCACGCATTTCTTCGTGGGGGCAGACACCCTGGTCCAGCAAAGCGGCTATTCGCTGGTCAAGTTCTTCTTTCTGCTCACCTTCGCAGCGGCCATTCCGGCCATTGTGTCGGGCGGTATTGCCGAACGCGCCAAGTTCTGGCCGCAACTCATGGCCACGGCCATCATCGTCGGCTTCGTCTACCCCTTCTTCGAGGGCATCGCCTGGAACCAGCACTTCGGCGTGCAGGCCTGGATCAAGTCGTTGACCGGCGAAGAGTTCCATGACTTCGCGGGCTCGGTCGTGGTGCATGCCGTGGGCGGCTGGATCGCCCTGCCCGCCGTGGTGCTGCTCGGCTCGCGCGCCAACCGCTATCGCAAGGATGGCGCCATCTCGGCCCACCCGCCATCAAACATCCCCTTCCTGGCCCTCGGGGCCTGGATCCTGGTGGTCGGCTGGTTCGGCTTCAACGTGATGAGTGCGCAGACCGTGGACAAGCTCTCGGGCCTGGTGGCGGTCAACTCGCTGATGGCCATGGTGGGCGGCACGCTGGCCGCCCTGGTGCTGGGCAAGAACGACCCGGGCTTCGTGCACAACGGCCCACTGGCCGGCCTGGTGGCGGTGTGCGCGGGCTCCGACCTGATGCACCCACTGGGCGCGCTGGTCACAGGCGCCATTGCCGGCACCATCTTTGTGCTGCTGTTCACGCTGACGCAGAACAAATGGAAGATCGACGACGTGCTCGGCGTCTGGCCCCTGCATGGGCTGTGCGGCACCTGGGGCGGCCTGGCGGCGGGCATCTTCGGCAGCAAGGCCCTGGGTGGCCTGGGCGGGGTGGCCTTCACCGCACAGCTGATCGGCACCAGCATGGGCGTGGTCTGGGCCCTCCTGGGCGGGCTGGTGGTGTACGGGGCCCTCAAGGCCACCGTGGGCCTCAGGCTGTCGCAGGAAGAGGAGTTCGATGGCGCAGACCTTTCCATCCACAAAATCAGCGCAACGCCGGACCGCGAAGTGAGCTGGTAAGCAGCGACCGGGCGGCGGCACCGTTCACACAGCGTTACGTTTCGGCGCACCGTCCGACAGCGGCGACTGGGGCGGCGGGATATACCTTCTGTAGTATCCAGAAAGTCCCCTCCAATGCCAGCCCCCATCGCTCTCAAAGACCTTGCCGCCACCGCCCGCTATGGCTGGATGGGGCTGGTCGCCACACTCGCGGTGGCCGTGATCACCGGTTGCGCTGGGTTGCCCCAGGACGTGGATCGCCCCGAATCCAACGCCCTCGCCTCCCCTGCCGGCACCCCGCTGGGGCAAATGGTGGAGGCCAACCGCCAGGCGGCGGCAGGTCGTTCCCCTTCGGGCTTTCTGCTGCTGGGCGGGCCCCAGGCGGCCTACAGCAGCCGCCTGGCACTGGTGGAAGCGGCAAAGAAGACACTGGACCTGCAGTACTACGCCATCCACGCCGATGCCAGCACCGAGCGCCTGCTCAAGGGCGTGGTGTCGGCCGCCCAACGCGGGGTCAGGGTCAGGGTGCTGCTCGATGACTTCCACAGCGCCGGGCGCGATGCGCAGGTCATGCGCCTGGCCTTCGTGCCCAACATCGAGATGCGCATGTTCAACCCGCTCACCGGCGCGCGCGGCTCCTCGCTGGGGCGCATGTTCAGCGCCGTGGCCGATTTTTCGCGCGCCCAGCAGCGCATGCACAACAAGCTCTTCATCGCCGACAACGCCATGGGCGTCACCGGCGGGCGCAACCTGGGCGACGCCTACTTCGGCAACGCCGATGCGGGCAACTTCGTCGACCTGGACGTGCTGGCCGCCGGGCCCATCGTGCAGGACCTCTCGCGCAGCTTCGACCACTACTGGAACAACCAGCGCGCCTACCCCGTGCAGTCCCTGGTCACGCGCGAGGAACTGGACACCATGCGCAGCCAGTACGAGGCGGCCGACGTTGCCGAACGGGAACGCCAGGTGGCCCTTGACACCACGCCACCGCCCCCTGCCGCCAGCGCGCCAGCCCCGGGCCAGGACGACCCTGGCGGTGTTGGCGCCCAGCGCAGCCGCATCTGGGACTACCAGCCCATGGACCTGGGCGCCGTGTCCTTTGTCTGGGCACCGGCTGTGGTGCTGGTTGACCAACCCGCCAAGATCCCGGCCGAAGGCGTCGCCGCCCCTCCATCTCCCGACGCAGCACCTGCCAGCGGATCCAATGCCCGGCAGGCCGCGCGCATCGCCCCTCCTGCAGGGGGCGTGGCCGCCAACGGCACTGCAGCCCTCCCGTCCACCGACGCAGCCGATGCCGGTGAGGGCGACACGGTGGTGGACGGCCTGCTGCATTTGATGGGCCAGGCCCGGCGCGAATTGCTCATCGTCTCGCCCTACTTCGTGCCCGGCCCCGACATGAAGCAGGCCTTTGCCCAGGCCCGCCAACGTGGCGTTCGTGTGCGGGTGCTCACCAACTCGCTGGCGTCCAACGACGCCCCCATAGCCCATGCCGGCTATGCCCGGCACCGGCCGGAGTTGCTGGCCATGGGGGTGGAGCTGTACGAAATGCGCAGCGAGCTCACCGGCCTGGGCAGTGCCTTCGGCAGCCCGGGCGGCTCATCGGGCCGCAGCGGCTCTTCGCCCACCGGCTCGGTGGGCAGCTCGCGCGCCATGCTGCACTCCAAACTGCTGGTGATGGATGGCCGCCTGGTCGCCATCGGCTCCATGAACCTCGATATGCGCTCGCAAAAGCAGAACACCGAGATCGCGTTGCTGATCCGCAGCACCGAGCTGTCCCGGCGCATCACCACGCGGCTGGAACCGGCCCTGGGCGAACTGGCGTGGCGCGTGGAACTGCAGCAGCCGGGCGGCCAGTTGCTGTGGCATGCGCCACAGGGCAGCGGCCTGCAGGACAGCACTACCGAGCCCGATGCCAGCGCGCCGCTGCGCCTGCTGCTGCAACTGCTCGGCCCGCTCGCCCCGGACCACCTGTTGTGATTCAGACCGTGACGCGGTCCTGCAACGCGTCCACCCAGACCGTGATGGCGCGCTGGTCCGTCATGGTCCTCACATGCTGGTACGCCGCCTCGCCCTCGGGGAAGCGCCGGCGCATCAGGTTCAGCCACTGCTTGAGGCGGCCCGCGCGCTGGCGCGGCTCCAGGTCCTCGCAGACCAGTTGCCAGAATGCGGCGATGTGCGGCAGCAGGTCGGCCCATTGCACGGTGTCCGAGCCCGGCTCCCCCGCATCCGTGGCACGGATGGCGCGCGCCAGCCCCGGGTCGGCCACCATGCCACGCCCCAGCATCAGCGCATCGCAGCCCGATACCTCGCGGCAGCGCAGCGCGTCGGCCACCGTCCAGATCTCGCCATTGGCGACCACGGGCAAGGCCACGGCCGCACGGATGGCCGGTATCTGCTCCCAGTAGGCCGGGGGCCGGTAGCCGTCGGCCTTGGTACGGGCATGCACCACCAACTCGCAGGCGCCGCCCGCCTCCACGGCCTGTGCGCACTCGCGCATCAGGCCGCTGTCATTGAAGCCCAAACGCATCTTGGCGGAGACCGGCAGATGCGCCGGCACGGCGCGCCGCACCGCCGCCACCAGCGCGGCGATGCGCTCGGGCTCCTGCAACAGGGCCGCCCCGCCGCCGTGGCGGTTGACCACCTTGGCCGGGCAGCCGAAGTTCAGGTCGATCCCCTCCGGACCCAGCGCGGCCAGGCGCGCCGCATTCTCGGCCATGCTCACCGGGTCGGAGCCCAGCAACTGGGCGCGCACCGGCACCCCGGCCAGCGTGCGGCTGCCGTTGCGCAGCTCGGGCAGGTAGCGCAGGAACACCTTGTCTGGCAGCAACGTGCCCGTGATGCGGATGAACTCCGACACGCAGCGGTCCACCCCGCCCACCCGGGTAAGCACGTCACGCAGCACAAAATCGAGAAGCCCCTCCATCGGGGCGAGCAGCAGGGTCATCGCGCAGCAAACATCACAGAAAGAAAGCCCGCCGTGTGGGCGCAGCCAACCTGCGATTGTGCGGCAGGCGGGTCATCACAGCGTCATGCCCCGGTGCTGCAATGGTGGGTCATTGCCTTGCGCCTTCACCATGCTGCTCCAAAAAACCGACAAAGCCCGCCTGGAACTCTCGCCCGGTGTCCGCACCCTGAGCCTGCGCGAGCGGTCGCTGCTGCTGCTGGCCGACGGTAAATCCCTGTCGGACCTGCAGGCCATGTACAACGGCATCGGCGCGCAGATCGTGGACAACCTCATGCGCCAGGGCTACCTCACCGGCCCGGCCACCCTGCCCGAAGCGCCGCTGCCCACGGCTACAGTGGCTGCAGTGGCAACACCCGAGCCCCCCACCACAACATCGGCAGGTAAGCCCAACGACGCCCTGCGCTCGCTGGCCGGCACGCGCATGTACCTGTTCGACATCTGCGAGCGCATGTTCGCGCGCCGGGACCCCGCCCTAGCCCGGCAGTTCCACGAGGCCCTGCGCGGTGCGCGCGACCGCTCCAGCATGCTCGACGTGGGCGAAGCCCTGCTGGATGAAGTGGCGCAAATGGCAGGGCCCGAGCGCGCCCAGACCATTCGCGACCGCATGGACCAGCTGCTGCCCCAGGAACCTGCGGGCACACCGTCCCCGGTGTAATCGGAGGCTGCCGCAGGGCCTGGGTTCAGCCGATGGCCGCCAGCCGCCAGAGCGAAGTCACCTCGGCGGAGCGGGCGGCGTGCAAGGCATCACCGGCGTCGACGGCTTTGGCATGCCGGGGCTGCACGTCGTGCCGACCCAGGATGCGCAGGCCACCCTCGGCGATCCAGGCCAGCAATTGCTCGCGCGGCCGCAGTTCCAGGTGCTCGGCCAGGTCCGACAGGATCAGCCAGCCTTCTCCGCCTGGCTCCAGGTGGGCCGCCAGGCCCGCCAGAAAGCCACGCAGCATGCGGCTGCCCTCGTCGTACACGGCATGCTCGATGGGTGAGCTCGGGCGCGCAGGCACCCAAGGGGGGTTGCACACCACCAGCGGCGCCCGCCCCGGAGGGAACAGGTCGGCCTGCAGCAGCTCCACCCGGTCGAGCACACCCAGGCGCTTCAGGTTGTCAAGCGCACAAGCCATGGCGCGCGGGTCCTGGTCGGTGGCCACCACACGCTGCACGCCGCGGCGCACCAGCACGGCCGACAGCACACCCGTGCCCGCACCGATGTCGAACGCCAAGGCGGTGGACGGCAAGGAGGTGTTTGCTACCAGGTCCACGTACTCCCCCCGCACGGGCGAGAACACGCCGTAGTGGGGGTGGATGCGGTTGTGCGGCCCCTCGCCCAGGGCAGGGATTTCCACGCCTTTCTTGCGCCATTCGTAGGCACCCACCAGACCCAGCAGCTCGCGCAGCGTGGCCACCGAGCCGTCGCCGCTGGCCGGGCCCCAGGCCTCGGTGCAGGCCTGGCGCCAGTCCGGCGCACGGCGCAGATCGATGCCGTAGTCCGCCCCCAGGGGGATCAGGACCGACGACAGCACCCGCGCGCGCTGGGCTTGCGCCTGGCGGTGCAGGTGAAACGCCTGCGCCGGGGTGGCCGTGGCCGCCTTTTCGGCGGCCTTGGCCGCCGCCTTGGCCGGCTTGCGGTCCACCCGGCGCATCAGCGCCTGCAGCAGCATGCGGGCATTCTGGAAATCGCCCTGCCAAAGCAGGCCCGTGCCCTCGCAAGCCAGGCGGTAGGCCGTATCGGCAGACAGGGTGTCATCGGCGGTCACCATCCGGCGGGGGGGCGGGGCGCTGCTTTCGGAGCGCCACTGGGCACTGTGGGCCTGGCCCAGGTGGTTCCACTCGATCATCGGGGCCTTAGTTGATGGGGCGCTTCAGGCGCACTTCTTCGATCTTGACGCCACCGATCACGGCGGTCTTGGCGGTGGAGAGTTCCTGCTTGAAGCCGGCCATTTCGTGGAAACGGATGGCGCGCTCGTTGCGCAGGGGCACCCAGGCGGTGACATTGGTGCAGCCTTCTTCCTGAAGGCCATCGCGCGCGGCATCCCACAGGGCCAGGCCTACGCCCTGGTTCCAGTGGGTGGGGGCGGCGTAGATGGCCCAGATTTCGCCCGTGGTGGGGCGGGATTTCTCATCGCGCGAGCGGTCATAGCCGACAAAGCCGACGATCTTCTCGCCATCGATGGCCACCTGCACCTGGGGCTCGCAATATTCGATGGCTTCGCGCCAGTAGGCCTGGCGCTTGTCGACGGAAGACATGGACTTCAATTGCTCGTCTGGCACCAGCCCTTTGTAAGCCTCTTGGGCGGAGACGGTGTGGATCTGGGCGATGGCTTTGGCATCGCGAAGCGTAGCGGGACGAACCTGGATACTGGACATGAAAAAACCGAACGAAAACGGGGGGTGAAAAAACAAAAGGACCGGCATTGTCGCCGCAAACGGTTTTTCACCCCTCGCCAGTAGGGTACCCGGCCCTGCGCGCCCCACGCAGGCGGGGGAGCAAAGCGGGCCGTCAGGCCATGGCCAGAGAGCCTCCGAGCCCGTCCCCAGCGCGCTCGCGGGCCGATTGGGCCAGCGCGCGCTTGTTGCGCGGGCGGGGCACTTTCACTTCCGGCGGCATGCCGTTGATGGCGTTCAGGCCCACCACCAGCGTCACGCTGCGCGAGCCGCCATCGCGTTCATCCGGGGCATAGGCGCGGTAGCTGCCGCTGCCCTGGCCGTGGCTGCGTTGCACGGTATGGAACACAATGCGCACCCCGCTCACCCGGTGGCCGCTGAAGGGCAGCACGCGCAGGCGGGCATCGCGGTCCAGCGCCAGCCCCATGCAGCCAGGGCGGTTGATGAGGTCGGTGCGCACGCTGCGCCAGGTCAGGCCGTTGTCGGTGGAAAACTGCCAGTTGCCCGCCTGTGCATCCAGGTGCTCGACGATGACGCCTGCCGAGGCCAACAGGTCCGGGCAGTTGTCGTGCACGATCTGGGCCATGCAGTTGCCGCCCACCCCCACTCCGGCGGAAGGCTTGTGCTCTGGCGACGAAATCGGTGGGTTCTGAAGAGCGCTGGCAGTCATGTTGTATTCCCCTGGTGGTTGATGGATGGTTGGTCCGACCCAACCGCCGCAGTGCGCAGCCGCCATGCGACATTCTGTTCACTGCATGGAGGAAAGTCTAGAAACCGCAGGGGCCGGCGTCCATCGCACAAATGGACTAGTTCGCACAGTTCCCTGGCGCGTTGTTGTGCGCAATACTCACGGGATGCCTGCCAGCCTGTTGCTTATTGACGACCACACCCTGTTTCGCACCGGTTTGCGCCTGATCGTGCAGGACCACCCCCTGGTGGGATCCATTGCCGAAGCGGGCTCCATTGCCGAAGCCTGTGCCCTGCCCCCTGCCCCGATGGACCTGGTGCTGCTGGACATCCAGCTGCCGGGCATGAGCGGGCTCGACGGGCTGCGCCTGCTGCGCCAGTCCTACCCCAGCGCCCGTATCGTGCTCGTCTCGGCCAGCATTGCGCCGGATGCGGTGTACGAGGCGCGCTCGCGCGGCGCCGACGGTTTCCTGCCCAAGTCGGCCAGCGGCGAGGACATCCTGGAGGCGATCAGCGTGTCCCTGTCTGGCGCGCCCTGTTTCCCCCCCAACAGCGGCAATGCCTCCACTACCCGCACGTCCGCTGCGCCCAGCCTCACCGCGCGCCAGCTTGAGGTGCTGTCGCTGCTGTGCACCGGCAAGCCCAACAAGGTCATCGCGCGCCACCTGGGCCTGAGCGAGAACACCGTGCGCGTGCATGTGGCGGCCATCTTTGCACAACTGGGCGTCAACAGCCGCAGCGCGGCGCTGCTGGCCGCGCAGCGCCTGGGCCTGTCCATGCCGCCGCTCCATGACATTGTCTGAAGCCCTGCCGCTGATCCCGCGCTGGCCCTGGACGCGCCGGCGCTGGGAGCGCGATGAAGTCCTGCGCGAGCAGGTCACGCTGCTGCGCCAGAACTTCCCCATGACCTTGCTGGCATCCCTGGCCACGGCCCTGGGCACCCTGTGGGTGATGGCACGCGTGGCCGACACCCAGGTGGTCAGCATCTGGCTGGTCTCGCACGCGCTGGTGGTCATAGGGGTGTACGTCACGCTGCGCGGCATGGCACCGCAGCGCGATCCGGTGCTGCACTCGGCGCGCAAGCTCATGGCCTGCATGGCCGCCATGGGCCTGAGCTGGGGCAGCCTGGGCTACGTGGTGCTGTACTGGGGCACGCCGGAGAGCGTGATCTACGCCATCGGCATCGTCAGCACCGTCTCCTCCGGTGCGCTGGGCCTGGGGGCGCCGCTGTACCGCGCCTACATCACCTACCTCACCTGCGCGGTCGGGGGCATCTTCGTGGCCGTGGCCATGAGCGGCGGCCCGGCCATGTGGCCCGCCCTGTTCCTGGTGCTGGTGTACTACGCCCTGACCGGCCTGCAGGCCAGTACCGGGGACACCGCCACGCGCCGCAGCATCGCCCTCAAGCTCGAAAACGAGCGGCTGGTGGCCGAATTGCGCGCCGAGTCGCACCGAGCGCTGGCTGCACAGGCAGAGGCCGAGCGTGCAGACCGCGACAAATCGCGCTTTCTCGCCGCCGCCAGCCACGACCTGCGCCAGCCGCTGCACGCGATGGGCCTGTTCCTCGAAACCCTGCAGCGCAGCCCCATGAGCCCGCACCAGCTCACCGTGCTGGGCCACGCGCAGGCGGCTTCGGGCGCGGCGGTCGAGATGCTCACCACCTTGCTCGACTATTCGCGCCTGGAGGCCGGTGTCGTCAAGATGCGGCCCGCCGCCTTCGCCGTGCAACCCCTGCTGACCGCGCTGGAGCAGGAGTTCGGCGTGCAGGCCGACAATTGCGGGCTGGTGTACCGCACGCACGAGACCTCCACCGCAGCCCATGCCGACCGCTCGCTGGTCATGCTGGTGATGCACAACTTCATCTCCAATGCGCTGCGCTACACGGCGCGCGGCGGCGTGCTCATTGCCTGCCGCCGCCGCGGCCGGCGCATCGCGCTGGAGGTCTGGGACACCGGGGCGGGCATACCGCAAAGCCAGTGGGAAAACATCTTCCAGGAGTTCCACCAGTTGGGCAACCCCGAGCGCGACCGCCGCAAGGGCCTGGGTCTGGGCCTGGCCATCGTGAAACGCCTGGCGCGCGAGATGGGTACCTCGGTGGAGCTGAGCTCCCGCCCCGGCCGGGGCTCGGTGTTCCGGCTCTGGCTCGACGCCTGGCAGGGCGCCCTGGAGGACGAGGCCCCGCCCTCCTTCAACCACTTCGATCTCACGGGGCTGCACGTGCTGGCCATCGACGATGACGAATCGGTGCGCCTGGGCATGCAGGCCCTGCTGCAAAGCTGGGGTTGCCACTGCACCACGGCCGAATCCAGTGCCGATGCGCTCGAACACATCGAGGACAGCACGCCCGACCTGATCATCACCGACTTCCGCCTGCGCCACGAAGAGACCGGCAAACAGGTGCTGCAGGCCCTGCGTGCCTACCTGGGGGTGTCGGTGCCCGCCATCATCATGACCGGGGACACCTCGCCCCAGCGCCTGCGCGACGCGCAGACCACCTCGGCCCTGCTGCTGCACAAGCCGGTGTCCACCGGGCAGTTGCGCGATGCCATCGTGCAACTGGTCAGCGGCACGCCGTCACCCACCGAGGCCCCGCCGACCGAAGCAGCTACAGCCAGCGGCGAAGAAGCCCCATGACCTGGTCGAAGCGCGCGCCGTAAGGCGGGTAGAACATCGAGCCCATCGCCCAGCGCGACTGCACCAGGACCGACTTCTGGTGGCAAAAGCGCAGGAAGCCCTGCTCGCCGTGGTAGGCGCCCCAGCCGCTGTCACCCACTCCGCCAAAGGGCAGGTTGTCGTGGGCGATGTGCATCAGCGTGTCGTTCACCGTCACACCACCGCTCACGGTCCGGCGCAGCACGTCGTCGCGCGCCGCCTCGCTCTGGCCGAACCAGTACAGCGCCAGCGGCCGCGGGCCGGCATTGATGTGCGCCACGGCGTCGTCCAGGCGCTCGTAGGAGATCACGGGCAGCACGGGCCCGAAGATCTCCTCCTGCATGATCTGCATGTCGGAGGTGACGCCAAACACCAGCGTGGGCAGCATCTGGCGGCTCGCCCCATCGCCCAGCGTGCCCACGGTGTTCACCACCGGCTTGCCCGCTGCGGGATCGATGGGCTGCACTTCGGCCCCCTGCGTCTGCGCCTGCTGCAGCATGGTGCGTAGCCGTGCATGGTGGCGCGGCGTGATGATGGAGGCGTAGTCCGGGTTGCCCTCGATGGTGGGGAACAGGCGCGCCACGGCGGCCCGGTAGGCATTGGCAAACTCGGTCTCGCGCCCGCGCGGCACCAGCAGGTAGTCGGGCGCAATGCAGGTCTGGCCGGCATTGAGCAGCTTGCCGTGGGCGATCTTGAGCGCCGCGTCCTGCATGTCGCAGTGGCCGTCGATGATGCAGGGCGACTTGCCACCGAGCTCCAGCGTGGTGGGTGTGAGGTTCTGCGCGGCCGCGATGGCCACCTTGCGCCCTACGGGCGTGGAACCGGTGAACACCAGGTGGTCGAACGGCAGCGAGGCAAACAGTGCCGCCAGGTTGGCATCGCCCTGCACCACGCAGAATTCGTCGGGGGCAAAGAACTGCGCCACCAGCAGCGCCAACTGGGCCGAGGTGTGCGGCGTAAGCTCGCTGGGCTTGAGCATCACGCGGTTGCCCGCAGCCAATGCCGTGATGGCGGGCGCAAGCGCCAATTGCACAGGGTAGTTCCAGGGAGCGATCACGCCCACCACACCGAGCGGCTGGCGCTGTATGTGCGCGGAGGCAGGCTGAAGGTAGATGGGTGTGCGCACCTTCTGCGGCTTCATCCAGCGCGCCAGGTGCTTCAAGGTATGCGACAGCAGGGTGCGCAGCACGAAGAAATCCGCCACCTCGGTGAGCCGGGGCGAACGCATGCCGAAATCGGCCTGCACCGCCGCCGCCAGCACGGGCCCATTTTCATTGAGCAGCTTGCGCATGCGCAGCAGGCGCTCGCGGCGCACGAGCAAAGGCACCTCGACCTGGGTGCGGCTGGCCTGCCGCTGGGTTTCAAAAAGGGCGTGGATGTCGGCTGGTGTCATGGAGCGCATGATAGAGCGCCCGGCCCCTGCCGCCGGACCATGCCGGCGCGTCTAGAGGGGCATGCCGAGCACCGCTTTCAGCGCTTGTTGCGGCTTTGCACCAGCGCTCAGCGCAGCTCGCGCGGCTCCACATCGGTCACCTCCACGGCGCTGGGCAGCACCCCGCCGCGCCGCGATGGCGCTGCCGACTCCGCCGCCCCATCGGGCGGGCGCGCAGCCCCCCATTGCGCCCTGGAGCGCATGGCAGCGCTGAATCCCGTGCGCGGGTCGACCCGCATGACCCAAGGGGTCATGGGCCGGCCCGTGAGCCGTGCCCAGGTCGCGCGCGTTGCCCACGCCAAACCCAGCACCAGCGCTGCAGCCAGCAGGCTTAGGAACACCACCAGCCCCATGGCCAGCACCAGGGCACGCAGCGCAAAGCGCACCAGACCCGAAACAAGATTGTTCAAACGACACCTTTCCTTTCAACAGGGCGGGCTCCCATGGCCGCCCCTTCCCCGATCAAGCAGGCTCGGACGCACCGCCAAACTGGAACACCCCCGGGTCCAGCACCGGGTCCACCGTCACCGGAATCACGCTCTTGGGCGGGAACCGGCCTTCCAGCAGCAGCTTCGACAGGGGATTCTCGATGCGCTGCTGGATGGCCCTCTTGAGCGGACGGGCACCGAACACCGGATCGAACCCCACCTTGGCCAGTTCTTCGAGCGCCGGGGCCGAGATCTGCAAGTGCAGGTCCATCTTGGCCAGGCGCGCTTCGAGCAGTTGCAGCTGGATGCGTGCAATCGCCTCGATGTTCTTCGCATCCAGCGCATGGAACACCACCGTCTCATCGATCCGGTTCAGGAATTCGGGTCGGAAATGGTTCTTGAGTTCCCCCCACACCGCTTCCTTGATGTCCTCGGCGTCCTGCCCCACCATGGCCTGGATCAGGTGCGAGCCGATGTTGCTGGTCATCACGATCACGGTGTTCTTGAAGTCCACGGTGCGGCCCTGGCCATCGGTCAGGCGGCCATCGTCGAGCACCTGCAGCAGCACGTTGAACACGTCGGGGTGGGCCTTCTCCACCTCGTCGAGCAGCAGCACGCTGTAGGGCTTGCGGCGCACGGCTTCGGTCAGGTAGCCGCCCTCCTCGTAGCCCACGTAGCCCGGGGGCGCACCGATCAGGCGGGCCACCGAGTGCTTTTCCATGAACTCGCTCATGTCGATGCGGATCAGGTGGTCCTCGCTATCGAACAGAAAGCCTGCCAGCGCCTTGCACAGCTCGGTCTTGCCCACGCCCGTGGGGCCCAGGAACAGGAAGGAGCCCGTGGGGCGGTTGGGGTCGGACAGACCCGAGCGCGAGCGGCGGATGGCGTTGGCCACGGCGGTGATGGCCTCTTCCTGGCCCACCACGCGCTCGTGCAGTTTGCCCTCCATCTGCAACAGCTTGTCCTTCTCGCCCTGCATCATCTTGGCCACCGGGATGCCCGTGGCGCGGCTCACGACCTCGGCAATCTCCTCGGCACCCACCTGCGTGCGCAACAGGCGCGGCGCGCTCGCCACGCCGTCCTTGCCATCTTCCTTGGCCTGGGCTTCCTTGAGCTGGCGCTCCAGGTCGGGCAGCTTGCCGTACTGCAGCTCGGCCACCTTGTTGAAGTCGCCCTTGCGGGTGAACTCCTCGATCTGGAACTTGAGCTTGTCGATGGCTTCACGCACGTGCGCACTGCCCTGGGCCTGGGCCTTTTCGGCCTGCCAGATTTCGTCGTAGTCGGCAATCTCCTTTTGCAGGCGCACGATCTCTTCTTCGATCAGGCCGAAACGCTTGACCGAGGACTCGTCCTTCTCGCGGCGCACGGCCTCGCGCTCGATCTGCAACTGGATCAATCTGCGGTCGAGCTTGTCCATGACTTCGGGCTTGGAGTCCATCTCGATCTTGATCTTCGATGCCGCCTCGTCGATCAGGTCGATCGCCTTGTCGGGCAGGAAGCGGTCGGTGATGTAGCGGTGCGACAGCTCCGCCGCGGCCACGATGGCCGGGTCGGTAATGTCCACGCCATGGTGCACCTCGTACTTTTCCTGCAGGCCGCGCAGGATGGCGATGGTCGCCTCAACCGTGGGCTCACCCACGAGGATCTTCTGGAAGCGGCGCTCCAGCGCGGCGTCCTTCTCGATGTACTTGCGGTATTCGTCGAGCGTGGTGGCACCCACGCAGTGCAGCTCGCCACGCGCCAGGGCCGGCTTGAGCATGTTGCCCGCGTCCATGGCCCCCTCGCCCTTGCCGGCGCCCACCATGGTGTGCAACTCGTCGATGAAGACAATGGTCTGGCCCTCGTCCTTGGCCAACTCGTTGAGCACGGCCTTCAGGCGTTCCTCGAACTCACCACGGTACTTGGCACCGGCCAGGAGGGCCGCCATGTCCAGGCTGAGCACACGCTTGCCCTTGAGCGACTCGGGCACCTCGCCAGCCACGATGCGCTGGGCCAGGCCTTCCACGATGGCGGTCTTGCCCACACCGGGCTCGCCGATGAGCACCGGGTTGTTCTTGGTGCGCCGCTGCAGCACCTGGATAGCACGGCGGATCTCGTCGTCGCGGCCGATCACGGGGTCGAGCTTGCCCATGCGGGCGCGCTCGGTGAGGTCCATGCAGTATTTGGCCAGCGCGCCGCGCTGGCCTTCGGCATCGGCGTTGTCCATCTTCTGGCCGCCGCGCACGGCCTCGATGGCCGCCTCCAGGCTCTTGCGCGTGAGGCCGTTGTCCTTGGCGATGGTGGCGGCCTCGCCCTTGCTGTCGATCAGCGCGAGCAGGAACAGCTCGCTGGCGATGAACTGGTCACCACGCTTGATGGCCTCTTTCTCGGTGGCCTGCAGCACGCGGCCCAGCTCGGGGCCGCCCTGCACCTGCTCCTGGCCGTGCACGGCCGGCAGGCGCTTGACGGCGCTTTCCGCAGCGGCCAGCAGGCCCTGCACATTGGCACCGGCGCGCTGCAGCAGCGCGCGCGGCCCGTCTTCCTGGCGCAGCATGGCCACGAGCATGTGCACGGGCTCGATGTAGGCGTTGTCATTGCCCAGCGCAAGGGTCTGGGCGTCGCTCAGGGCTTCCTGGAACTTGGTGGTGAACTTGTCGAGACGCATGGGTGAATGTCCTTCCGAATTGCGTCACACATGGGGACTTTCGGCACCCTTTTCAAGCATCCCGAGCCTGGGTCAGGGCCATCAGGCGGCGTCAGTCCCACCTTGTGCGCCTGCTTTGGCGGCGCGGCGCACAAAATTACCAAGATTTACATGTCACCGTGGGCCGGTGCAATGCCCCAGCGGGCCAGCGCCGCGTCGTCGCTCACGCGCGCATCGACCCAGCGCGCACCCGCAGGGGTGACTTCCTTCTTCCAGAACGGCGCCTGGGTCTTGAGGTAGTCCATCAGGAACTCGCAGGCCTCGAAACTCTGGCCCCGGTGGGCACTGGTGACCGCCACCAGCACGATCTGGTCGAGCGGCTGCAGCAGCCCCACGCGGTGGATCACGCGCACGCCAAAGAGCTCGAAGCGCCCGAAGGCGGCCTCGACCATCGCGGCAATGGACTTTTCGGTCATGCCCGGGTAGTGCTCCAGCTCCAGGGAGGCCACGTCGTCGCCATCGTTGCGGTCGCGCACCGTGCCCACGAAGGCGCACACCGCGCCCACGCGGCGGTCTTCGCGGCGCAGCGCTGCGACTTCGGCGGACAGGTCGAAGTCCGCCGTCTGGATGGAGACACTGCCTGCCGGGCGGGTAGTCATGGAGAGCGGTGCAGGCGGGGGGCGGCCAGCAGGGCACGCTCCTCTTCCAGCACTTTTTCCAGTTGCACGAGCGCGGGGGTGCGTGGCAGCTTGGCCACCAGGGCCTGCAAACGCGTGACATCGGTCACCGTCGGGGCCACTTTCACCTGCGCGATGGCCGCAGGGTGGTTGCCGGATTGGATCAACGCCAGTACCTTCGTGGGCCATTCACTCTTGGGTTTTGCCATGGATCTGTTTTTTTCTGAAGGAAATGATTGTCTGTAGGATCCAGAGAACTGTACCCCTACCTGACATGGCCACACAAACCATCACCACCGAAAAATACAAGCTCTACCCGTCGCCGCGCAACCGCAGCAAGGATATCTTCGCGCATGAGGTGTTCGTGCCCTACCCCTATGCCCTGGTGGACCTGGACAGCATGGACCTGGCAGGCCAGTCGACGCTGTTCGCCGCCTGCCGGCTGTCGGACATGAAGATGGGCCAGGTGGTGACCTTCGAGCTGGATGCGGACCGAACGAAGTTCGAGCGGCTGTTCACGCCCGACTGACGGCCCGGCCAAGTCGCCAATAATGCGTGCGGTGCCGCCGGACCGGCCGCCCCATACACCGGCCTCGCAAGGGCATTTCACTCCAGCATGAAATTTTCAGACATCACGCAGCGCCTGCAATCGGTAGAACACGACAACAACATCGACGTCCTGCGCGCCTGCGCCATCCTCTCGGTGGCGCTGCACCACTTCTCGGTCTACGCCGGCATCCCGGTGCCGCTGTTCGGCCCCGATGGCGGCGGCATCGGCGTGCAGCTGTTCTTCCTGATCTCGGGCTACCTCATCATCCAGAGCGCCGAGCGCAACAGCCTGGGCGACTATGCCAAGGCACGGTTCTTTCGCATCTTCCCGGTGTACTGGGTCGCCCTGGTGGGCATCGTGCTGGTCGAGATGGCGTTGGTCCCCGGGTTCCGGCAACTGGTGGCCAACGACTACCCGCACTTCCTGCTCAACCTGCTCAACCTGCAGCAGCTGTCCGTGCGCAGCAGCCTCTTCTTCGACCGCGTGCACGTGGGCTGGACGCTCACGGTAGAGCTCTTCTGGTATGCCATCGTGGTGGTGCTGGCCCTGGTGGCGCACCGCGTGCGCTGGCGGCATTTCTGGCTGGGCGTGCTGGTCCTGTCCACCCTGCTGTCCATCGCCTGGATCAAGACGGCCAACACCGGCGCGCTCGACTTCCTGTACCTGGCCCAGGCGCGCAACGCCGGGGTGGAATTCACGCCCCTGCTGCAGCATGTGCTGATCAAGTCCAACATCGTGGGCTACCTGTACTTCTTCGTGATGGGCACGGTGATCTACCGGTACGAGAAGGTGCTCAGGCGCATCCCCAGCAGCATCCTGTGGCCGGTGGCGCTGCTGCTGATCTTGCTGTGGTCGCAGTGGCAGGTCGTGGTGGGGTTGGCGCCGCAGCCGCTGGCCGCCGTGGGCCTGGCCTGCGTGTTCATCCTGTTCCTCAAGCTGCCGCCCATCAAGGACGTGCTGGTGCGCTACATCGGCAAGATTTCTTATTCGCTGTACCTCGTCCATGCCAAGGTGATGGTCGTGGTCTATGCCAACCTGCAATGGTCGGGCGCAGGCGCCCACCTCACCGTCGTCATTGCCACCTTGCTGCTGGCCACTGCGCTGTACTACACCGTGGAGCAGCCCATGATCGACTACGGCAAGCGCTTTCGCAGCAAGAACCGCAGCAGCGTGCCGGACAGCGCCGCGGCCTGACCCTTCCATTGCCATTTCGACCTGCCTGCGCCATGCACGACGACGACAACCAGATCCATGTTCCCCCGTCCTTCATGGCCGTGTACAGCGATGCCCGCCAGCGCCTGCGCGAGCCGGCCAGCGTGGTGCGAACGCGCTACGAGCTGTGCGAAGACCTGGCCGGGCACCTGGTGGAGCATGCGCAGACGCTCTACCACGTGCAGGCGCCTTCCGAAACCGAGATCCTGCGGCGCATCCATGCCGGGCTGTGCACCGCCGAGTCCGGCGTCTCCGTGTCCGAGGCCACCTGGATCGTGACGCGCCTGGCCGAGTTGCTGGTATGGCAGTGCCCCGAACTGATCGCCCCTGTGGAGCCGGCGCCCGAGCAGGGCTGACGCGCTCCCCGCTATACTGCTCGCCATGACCACCCACTGCACCCTGGCCCTTCCTACCGCACCCGCGGTGGCAGGGCATTGCGTGGTCAAAGCCAAAAAACCAGAGCTCATCTGACCGGAGCTGTGGTTCCGTCCGGATGAGCGACGGAACCCCTGGCAGAAAGACAGCTCCCTTTTCCCTTTCCCCCTTTCTCTCCCGGTATTCCGCGCGCGCAGCCTGGCGGTTCTTCCCTTGGTCGAACCCTGAAAGGATGTTTTCGCATGTCCCCCCTGCCGATTGCCACTGCGGCTGTAGCTTCTGCAGCCAACCACCCCACCAGCCCCGTCTTCAGCGGTCTATGGATCGCCCTGGTCACGCCGTTCAAGGACGGCGCGGTGGACCACCCTGCCCTCGCCGCCCTGACAGCCCGGCTGCGTGCCGACGGCGTCTCGGGCTTCGTCGCCTGCGGCTCCACCGGGGAGGCCGCCGCCATGGACAAGGCCGAGCAGTTGCAGGTGCTGGAAACCACGCTCGAAGCCGCCCGCGATCTGCCCGTAGTGATGGGAGTCTCGGGCTACCACCAGGGCCAGGTACTGGACCAGGTGCAGGCCCTGGCGTGCTACCCGCTGGCGGGCCTGCTGGTGTCCGCGCCGCATTACATCCGCCCGTCACAGGACGGTCTGCTGCACTGGTTCCGCGCCATCGCCGACGCCAGCACGGTGCCCGTGGTCATCTACGACATTCCGTACCGCACGGGCGCCACACTCACCCCCGAGACGCTGCTGGCACTGGCGGCACACCCACGCATCCAGGCCATCAAGGACTGCGGCGGCAGCACGGCCAAGACGCAAGCCCTGATCGCGGATGGCCGCCTCCAGGTGCTGACGGGTGAAGACGCGCAAATCTTCAATACGCTGGCGCTGGGCGGCGCGGGCGCCATCTCTGCCTGCGCGCACTGGCAGACACCGCAGTTTGTGGAACTCGTGGGCTTGCTGCGCGGGGGCGATCTACCCCAGGCCCGCCGCACATGGCAGGCCCTGCAACCCTGGATCGAGGCTTGCTTTGCCGAACCCAACCCTGCCCCGCTCAAGGCCATGCTCGCGCATGCAGGAGAGATGCGCAATGAACTGCGCGCACCCATGATGGTGGCCTCGCAAGACCTGGTGCAACGCCTGCGCGCCCTCTAGGAGCGTGCGCGGCAGACCGGTTCAGCCTCCCGTGACCGGGGGGAAGAACGCCACCTCGGCGCCCTCGTGCAGGGCGGCGGTCTCGCCGCTCATCACCTGCTCCAGCGCCATGCGCACGGCCCGGCCCCGGGCCAGGCTCGCGGCGTGGGCGCCGCCGCGCGCGATCAGCTCGTCGCGCAGTTCGCCCAGGGTCGCCGCAGCGGTGTCCACCGCTTCGCTGCCCTGGCCGATGGCCTCGCGGATGGAGGCGAAGTAGCGCACCGTGATCTTCATCCCAGCAGCTCCGCAAAGGCAATGAACTGCACCGTATCGCCCGGCGCAATGGTCTGGCCGGCAGGGTTGTCCACCACGCCATCACCCCAGGCGGCGGAGGTGAGCACGCCCGAGCTCTGGTTGGCAAACAGATCGAGGCCCCCCGCCGCGTTGTGCCGCACGCGCAGGAACTCGCGGCGCTTGTCGGCCCGGGGCCAGGCGAAATGCGCCGTGGCCGGCAGCGCGCGTGGGGCGACGGCCTGCACGCCCTGCAGGCGCAGCACGAAGGGCCGCACCAGCAGCGCGAAGGTCAGGAAGCTCGATACCGGGTTGCCGGGCAGCCCCATGAAGTGGGCGTTGCCGATACGCCCATAGGCAAAGGGCTTGCCCGGCTTCATGGCGATCTGCCAGAGATCGAGCGTTCCCAGCGACTCCACGGCGGGCTTGATGTGGTCCTCTTCACCCACGGACACGCCGCCGCTGGTGAGGATCAGGTCATGGGCTTCGCTCGCACGCTGCAGGGCCTCGATGGTCGCATCGCGCCGGTCGGGCACGATGCCCAGGTCCGTTACCTCGCAACCCAGGCGCAGCAGCATGGCGCGCAGGAAGAAGCGGTTGCTGTTGTAGATGGCACCCGGGCGCATCTGCTCGGGCGGCACGTCCCCCGGCATGACCAGTTCGTCGCCGGTGGAGAACAGCGCCACGCGGGGGCGGCGCCCCACCTGCAGCTGGTGCAGGCCGATGCTCGCCGCCAGGCCCAGTTCCGCCGGGGTCAGGCGCATGCCGGCAGACAGCACCACCGCGCCGCGGGTGATGTCCTCGCCAGCACGGCGTATCCACTGGCCGGCAGTCGGCACGGCATTGATCCGCACCTTACCGTCGTCCAGGGCTTCGCAGTCCTCCTGCATCAGCACCGCATCGGCGCCGTCGGGAATCGGAGCCCCCGTGAAGATGCGCGCGGCCGTGCCCGGCTGCAAAGGCGCCCCCGCACTGCCGGCGGCGATGCGTTGCGACACGGGCAACACCTTGCCTGCAGTCGCCACGTCGGCGCGGCGCACGGCGTAGCCGTCCATGGAACTGTTGTCGGTGGGAGGCACCTGCAAGGACGAGACGGCGTCCTGGGCCAGCACCCGGCCGTCCGCCTCGAAGGTGGTGACCGTATCGGTGCCTGCCAGCGGGGTGGCACGCGCCAGCAGCTCGGCCAGTGCATCGGCCAGGGACTTGAGGGTTTTGAAAGCGGTGAGAGGTCTCATTGGTGCAGGTCCCAGTCGTATTCGAAGCGCTCGGCATACTGCAGCAGCCAGTCCACCACCTGCGCAGGGTCGTTCAGGTCGAGCAGGGGCAGGCCGGTGGGCACAGGCAACTGCCCCGGCGCATCGGTGGCCACCGCCGCCACGAAGTCGTCTTCGGCGTAACGCACGGGCTTGGGGGCCTGGCCGGCCTCGGGGGCGCGCCAGACCTCGACCTTGAGCAGGTCGCTGTCCTTGAAGCCCTCCACCAGCACCCAGTCCACGCCCTGGTACAGCTCGGCGAGCAGGTGGTGCACGGTGAGTTCGGCAGGCCGCTCGAACTCGCGCACCAGCGCCAGGCGCCGGTCGGAGGCGGCCACCACCTCGAAGGCACCGGCCTCGCGGTGGCGCCAGGTGTCCTTGCCCACGTGATCGATGTCGAAACTGTGATGTGCGTGCTTGACCACCGAGACCCGCAGGCCGCGCAGCCGCATTTCGGGAATGAGCTGCTCGACCAGCGTGGTCTTGCCGCTGCCGGAGAACCCTGCAAAACCTACAACCTTCATCCCATGCTCCTGCACAAGGCCATGGCACCCATGGACCACCCAAGCTCCGTCAAAAGAGCGAAAGGGGCGCCACCCTGGGCGCCCCGAATGGCAACCCCTGTCCGGCGCGCCGTGGCGCGGCTGGGCAGGCGGCACCTCCTCACTGGCAGTGGCGCTCGATGTAGGCCTGCACCAGGCGCACGTCGGCAGGCATCACCTGCACGCGCTTGGGCAGGTCCTCGATGCCGGCGAACTTCGCAGGTCGCTCGGGCGAATGACCCAAGGCCTCGACGATGGTCTCGGCGAACTTGATGGGCAGGGCCGTCTCCAGCACGATCATGGGCACGGCCGGGTCGCTGTGGTGTTCCAGCGCCACCTTCACGCCGTCGGCGGTGTGGGTGTCGATGGTCACGCCATGGCGCTGGAAGTTGCCCCTGATGGTGGCCAGGCGGTCGGCATGGGTGCTCTTGCCGCTCTCGAAGCCGTAGCGGGTAGCCGCCTCGGCAAAGAGCGGGTCGGCGCTCAGGTCGAATTTCCCCTCCTTGGCCAGCGCACCGCCGAACAGGGCCTTGGTGCGTGCGCCGTCGCGGCCCAGCAGGTCGAACACGAAGCGCTCGAAATTGCTGGCCTTGCTGATGTCCATCGAAGGGCTGGACGTTTCATGCGTGTCGGCGCTGCTGCGCACGCGGTACACACCGGTGCGGAAGAACTCGTCGAGCACGTCGTTCTCGTTGGTGGCCAGCACCAGCTTGGCGATCGGCAGGCCCATGGAGCGCGCCACATGGCCCGCGCAGATGTTGCCGAAGTTGCCGCTGGGCACCGTGAAGCTGACCTGCTGGTCGTTGCGCTCGGTGGCCTGCACGTAACCGGCAAAGTAGTAGACCACCTGCGCCAGCAGGCGCGCCCAGTTGATGGAGTTGACGGTGCCGATCTTGTACTTGCGTTTGAAGGGCAGGTCGTTGCTCACGGCCTTGACGATGTCCTGGCAGTCGTCGAACACGCCTTCGATGGCGATGTTGTGGATGTTCTCGTCCTGCAGGCTGAACATCTGCGCCTGCTGGAAGGCACTCATGCGGCCGTGCGGGCTGGTCATGAAGACGCGCACGCCCTTCTTGCCGCGCATGGCGTACTCGGCCGCGCTGCCGGTGTCGCCGCTGGTGGCGCCCAGGATGTTGAGCTCCTCGCCGCGGCGGTTCAGTTCGTACTCGAACAGGTTGCCCAAGAGCTGCATGGCCATGTCCTTGAAGGCCAGCGTGGGGCCGTTGGACAGGGCTTCGAGCCACAGGCTGTTTTCCAGGTGGCGCAGGGGCACGATCTCGCCGGTGCCGAAGACCTCGGCCGTGTACGTCTTCTCGCACAGCGCCTTCAGGTCGGCGGCCGGGATGTCGTCGATGTACAGCGACAGGATCTGGAAGGCCAGCTCGGCGTAGCCCTGCTCGTGGTAGGCCTTGCGCAGGCGCGTGAGCATGGCGTCGTCGACCTGCGGGTAGTGCTCGGGCAGGTACAGGCCGCCATCGGGGGCCAGGCCTTCGAGCAGGATGTCGCAGAACTGCTTGCGGTCTGCATGGCCGCGGGTGCTGAGGTATTTCATGGTGGTGTCCCGTCTGCGTTCACAACGCAGGTGCCGGCTGCGTCAGTTGAGTTCTTCCTTGCGGATGCGCGTGATCGGGGCCAGCACGGTGGGCAGGGCCTGCATCTGGGCCAGCACGGTGTCCATGGTGCCTTCGCGCGTGTCGTGCGTGAGGATGATGAGGTCGGTCTGGGTGGAGCCTTCTCCACCCACTTCGTCGGCTTCGCGCTGCAGCATGGCATCGATGCTGATGCCGGCCTCGGCCAGCAGGCCGGTGACCTTGGCCAGCACGCCGGCCTGGTCGGCCACGCGCAGGCGCAGGTAGTAGCTGGTGACCACTTCGCTCATGGGCAGCAGCGGCAGCGTGCCCATGGCATCGGTCAGCGTGTTGGCCTGGAAGGCCAGGTGCGGCACGCGGTGCTCGGGGTCGGCCGTGTGCAGGCGGGCGATGTCCACCAGGTCGGCAATCACGGCGCTGGCGGTGGGCTCGCTGCCCGCGCCCTTGCCGTAGTACAGCGTGGTGCCCACGGCATCGCCCTGCACCACCACGGCGTTCATGGCGCCTTCGACGTTGGCGATCAGGCGCTTGGAGGGCACCAGGCTCGGGTGCACGCGCAGCTCGATCCCCTTGTCCGCGCGCTTGGTGATACCCAGCAGCTTGATGCGGTAGCCCAGTTGCTCGGCGTACTTGATGTCGGCCGCGCCGAGCTTGGTGATGCCTTCGACGTAGGCCTTGTCGAACTGCACCGGGATGCCGAAGGCGATGGCGCTCATCAGCGTGACCTTGTGCGCGGCGTCCACGCCTTCGATGTCGAACGTGGGGTCGGCCTCGGCATAGCCCAGGCGCTGCGCTTCCTTGAGCACCACGTCGAAATCCAGGCCCTTGCTGCGCATCTCGGAGAGGATGAAGTTGGTGGTGCCGTTGATGATGCCGGCGATCCACTGGATGCGGTTGGCCGTGAGGCCTTCGCGCAGCGCCTTGATGATGGGGATGCCACCAGCCACGGCGGCCTCGAAAGCCACCATCACGCCCTTGGCCGAGGCAGCCGCGAAGATCTCGGTGCCGTGCACGGCCAGGAGCGCCTTGTTGGCGGTGACCACATGCTTGCCTGCGGCGATGGCTTCGAGCACCAGCGCGCGGGCGATGCCGTAGCCACCGATGAGCTCGATGACGATGTCGATGTCGGGGTTGGCGATGATGGCGCGGGCGTCGTTGACGACCTGGATGTCAGCACCCACTGCGGCCCGGGCACGCTCCACGTCCAGATCGGCCACCATGGTGATCTCGATGCCGCGGCCCGCGCGGCGGCGGATTTCTTCCTGGTTGCGCTGCAGCACGTTGAACACGCCGCTGCCGACGGTGCCGATGCCCAGCAGGCCTACTTGGATGGGTTTCATGGTCATAAAAATCAGGGTTTCCTGGAAACGGGGTTGGTGGGCAGAACCACCTTGGAGGTTCGGGCGGGCAATTGCCAGGCGCCGCCGGCAAAGCCGCGGCACAGGCTGTCGCCCGATTCGCCGGTGAGCACGAAGCTGCGGCCGTCGAAATGCCATTCCTGCATGGACCAGCAGTCGCCGATGCCGCGTCCCTTCATGGAGGAGCGGATCGACCCGTCTGCCGCATCGAATTCGCCTTCGGCGTCGAGAAGTTGCGGCTGGTAGGGCGGGCGGTCGTTGGCCAGCCAGTGCAGTCCACCGAAATTGTAGGCGCCCATGGCACAGGGGATGGACAGCAGTACCTTGCGCTCCGTGAGGCGATGCACCTGCAGGTCGGCGGGTTGGGGGGCATCGCCGTTGCAGCGCTCGCTCACGTCCTTGCGGTCGATGGCGGCGAGCAGTGGCTTGGCCAGCGCGGCATCGGCCTTGCGCTCGGGCAGCGGCCGCATGGCGTTGAGCACCGGCGCAGGCACCGGGCCCAGCACCGATGCCTCGGCCTTGTTGCCGCGCCGCACCAGGGCGCCCGGCGTGCCGACGCGGCCCTGGGCCTCGTCCATCTTCAGCAGCACGGCGCTGGCACCGGCGAGCGACAGCACCCACCGGTCCTTGCCGGCGGTGACGGTGGCTTCCTCGTTCTTCAGCAGTTCCTGCAGCAACGCCGCCACCTGGCTTGCAGGAACGCGGGGAATCTCTCCCGCAAGGCCGGACAGCGAGAGCTTGCCCACCTTGAGGTTCAGCGACGGCGGCGTGGCCTTCTCGGTCGAGACCTGCAGGTCCACCAGCACCGGGGCGTCAGGCCCGGCCTCGCGGGTCAGGCGGATGGACACCGGCTCCGAGTCACCGGCCTCGGCCTGGTAGCCCACGGCCCGGCAGGCTCGGGTGTTGTCGCACTGCAGGCCCCAGTCCTTGTGCGTGAAGCCCACCGGCTCCTTGTCGGCCGCCTGTGCTGCCGGCAACACCAGTGCCAGCGCGCACGCAAGGGGTGCCAGGGCACGGTGGGCAGGGCAGACACGCATGGGGAAGGATCTCCGGTCAACAGCCCGCACGCCTCAGGCGGCGGTCTGCTGGCGTTTGCGGTACTGCTCCAGGAAGCGGGCCACGCGGCCGATGGCATCGCGCAGGTCGTCCTCGTGGGGCAGGAACACGATGCGGAAGTGGTCGGGCGCGGCCCAGTTGAAGCCCGTGCCCTGCACCAGCATGACCTTGGTCTCCTGCAGCAGTTCCAGGAAGAATTGCTGGTCGTCCTGGATGGGGTAGATGGCCGGGTCCAGGCGCGGGAACATGTACAGCGCAGCGCGCGGCTTGACGCAGGTCACGCCCGGGATGGCGGTGATCAGCTCGTACGCCAGGTCGCGCTGCTTGCGCAGGCGGCCGCCCTCGCCGACCAGCTCGTTGATGCTCTGGTGGCCGCCCAGCGCGGTCTGGATGGCCCACTGCCCTGGCACGTTGGCGCACAGGCGCATGTTGGAGAGCATGTTCAGGCCCTCGATGTAGTCGCGCGCAGGCTTCTTGTCGCCCGAGACCACCAGCCAGCCCGCACGGTAGCCACAGGAGCGGTAGCTCTTGGACAGCGAGTTGAAGGTGAGCGTGAGCACGTCCTCGCTGAGCGAGCCGATGGCGGTGTGCGTGGCGCCGTCGTAGAGCACCTTGTCGTAGACCTCGTCGGCAAAGATCACCAGGCCGTGCTCGCGAGCGATGGCCACGATGCCGCGCAGCAGCTCGTCCGAGTACAGCGCGCCCGTGGGGTTGTTCGGGTTGATGACCACGATGCCCTTGGTGCGCGGCGTGATCTTGGCGCGGATGTCGGCCAGGTCGGGCATCCAGCCATTGGCCTCTTCGCACAGGTAGTGCACGGGCGTGCCGCCCGAGAGGCTGGCCGCCGCCGTCCACAGCGGGTAGTCGGGCGAGGGAAGCAGCAGCTCGTCGCCGTTGTCCAGCAGGGCGTTGGTGGCCATGACGATCAGCTCGCTGGCGCCGTTGCCCAGGTAGATGTCGTCGAGGGCCACGCCCTTGATGCCCTGCTTTTGCGTCTCGTGCATCACGGCCTTGCGGGCCGCGAAGATGCCCTTGCTGTCCGAATAACCGGCCGAGTTGGGCAGGTTGCGGATCATGTCCTGCTGGATCTCTTCGGGCGCATCGAAGCCGAACACCGCGAGGTTGCCGATGTTGAGCTTGATGATCTTGTGGCCGTCTTCCTCCATCTGCTTGGCCGCGTCCATGATCGGGCCCCGGATGTCGTAGCAGACGTTGGCAAGCTTGGCGGATTTCTGGACGGTTTTCATGCGCAGGAAGGTGCAGTGGACAAAGTGCGGTTCGCACCAGGGTCGGCCAAAGCGGCCAGTGGTTGGGCGAAACCTATAATTTGACCACAGATCACCTGCGAGTCGGGCCCCGAGGCCCGCGCCGCGCGCACCCACCGAACACCATGAAATTCCAGCCGGACAAAGCCAATGCACAAACCGTCACGGGGTATGGCCCGGGGTGGATCGGGGTGGATGGCGAAAAGATCACCCACAGCGTGATCGTCGGCTCGGACGGCCTGCGCCAGGCGTGGCCCTGCGCGCGCTTCGAGGACCTTACGGCCGAGCATTTCGCACAATTGGCGAAGCTCGAGACCGAGCTCATCATCTTCGGCAGTGGCCAGCGCAACCGCTTTGTGCCGCCTGCATGGCTGCAGCCACTGATGGCGCGTCGCCTGGGCCTGGAGACCATGGACACGGCCGCCGCCTGCCGCACCTACAACATCCTGGCGGGCGAGGGGCGCAACGTGGTCGCCGCGCTGCTGCTTGAATCGGCGCCTTGAAATGCCCTCCATCGCGCGCCCGAAGACACCCAAGGTACTGAACAGGTTCCGGCCTGTGTACTTTGGTTACAGAATGCGATTCGCGAAAGAGTCCGTTTCAGGGTAAAATCTCCGGTTGCGGTCAGGGGCCTTCCAAAAGCAATAACACTCCCACTCCCCTGGCTTATCAACGACTACATCCTGAGAGATTGAAGTGATATGGCGATCGTTGTCAACAAACCCCTCCCTGAATTTGAAGCCAACGCAACGGGTGGACTGAAGGTCTCCAACACCTCGCACCTTGGCCAAGTTCTGGTTCTGTACTTCTATCCCAAGGACAACACCCCGGGCTGTACGACGGAGGCCATGCAGTTCCGCGACAAGTACAAGGACTTCGTGAAGGCCGGCGCCGCCGTGTTCGGCGTGTCGCGCGACAACATGAAGTCGCACGACGACTTCAAGGAAAAGCTGGAACTGCCGTTCGAGCTGATCGCCGACACCGAAGAGAAGATGTGCCACATGTTCGGCGTGGTCAAGAACAAGATCATGTACGGCAAGAAGGTCAAGGGCATCGAGCGCAGCACCTTCCTGGTCGGGCCCGATGGCCTGCTGGTCCAGGAATGGCGCGGCCTGAAGGTGCCCGGCCACGTGGACGAAGTCCTCAAGGCCGTCAAGGGCATCAAGACCCTGAAGAAGGCCGCCTGATCGCCGGCCACCCATGGCCCTCCCTGCACTGCGGGGAACCGCCTCGGGGAATAGGCATAATGGTTCAATGCCCCTGGAAACTGGAACGCTTCCCTCCCCCATAAAAGCCGCCTCGGCCTCCAGGCGGCTTTTTGTTTTCTGAATACCCTACTGCCCGAGGCCCTGCACACCATGCCCCTTCCTCCCGCTCCCGCACGACGCGCGGCCCTGCTCTCGCCCGAAGCCTATGACGTGACGGCCCAGCCCGGCCGCACCCCACAACCTGCCGCCTCCGAAGCCGTCGAATCCGCCGCCGCCCCGCGCGCGCCCGCCCGCAAGACCGCCGCCCGCGCAGCGCTGCAGGCTGTGCCCACCACGGCACAGGCGACCGAACCACAACGGACCGCAGGCCGCAACCGCAGCGAGCCGGTTGCAGCCCCCGCACCGGCGCCCACCCCTGCCACCGCGCGCAGCACCCCGCCTGGTCGCAAGACCGCACGCACTGCCGCCACTCCCACGGCCGCCGCAGCGCCAGCCAGCCGCACCAGCGGCAGCACCAAGCGCGCGCGCCCCAGTGGCCCGTCCAAGCTGTTCGTGCTGGACACCAACGTGCTGCTGCACGACCCGACCAGCCTGTTCCGCTTCGAAGAGCACGACATCTTCCTGCCGATGATCGTGCTGGAAGAGCTCGACGGCCACAAGAAGGGCATGACCGAAGTGGCCCGCAACGGCCGCCAGACCAGCCGCACCCTGGACGCCCTGGCCGGCGTGCACGGCGCCGACATCGCCCACGGCCTGAAGCTCGACTCCACGGGCCAGCGCGCCGCCGGCGGCCACCTGTTCTTCCAGACTGCACCGCTGGACTACAGCCTGCCCACCAGCCTGCCCCAGGGCAAGGCGGACAACCAGATCCTGGGGGTGGTGGAGGCCCTGCGCAAGCTGCACGCGCCGCGCGAGGTGGTGCTGGTGTCCAAGGACATCAACATGCGCGTCAAGGCGCGCGCCCTGGGCCTGAACGCCGAGGACTACCAGAACGACAAGACCCTGGAAGACGGCGACCTGCTGTACTCCGGCGTACTGGCCCTGCCGCCGGACTTCTGGGTCAAGAGCGGCAAGAACGTGGAAAGCTGGCAGAGCGGGGTGCACACCTACTACCGCATCGGCGGCCCCATCGTGCCGCAGCTGATGATCAACCAGTTCGCGTACTTCGAGGCCCCCGGCGAGCCCAGCCTGTTCGCGCGCGTGAGCGAGATCCGCGAAAAGACCGCGGTGCTGCAGACGCTCAAGGACTATGGCTCGGCCAAGCATGCGGTGTGGGGCGTGACCACGCGCAACCGCGAGCAGAACTACGCCATGAACCTGCTCATGGACCCCGAGATCGACTTCGTGACCCTGACCGGCACGGCCGGCACCGGCAAGACCCTGCTGGCCCTGGCCGCAGGCCTGACCCAGGTGCTGGACGACCGCCGCTACACCGAGATCATCATGACCCGGGCCACGGTGAGCGTGGGCGAGGACATCGGCTTTCTGCCCGGCACCGAAGAAGAGAAGATGGGCCCCTGGATGGGCGCGCTCGACGACAACCTGGAGT
The DNA here is from genome assembly GCF_964253575.1 of Acidovorax sp. LjRoot118. NCBI lineage: Bacteria > Pseudomonadati > Pseudomonadota > Betaproteobacteria > Burkholderiales > Comamonadaceae > Acidovorax > Acidovorax sp. LjRoot118. Next base: position 811,518 of record NZ_CAXURB020000001.1, on the reverse strand, counting down.
TCCTGGCCAAGGGCGATGGCGGCAATGCCGGCGAATGGGGGCGCGCCGCCACGAATGAGCTGATCAGGAGCCGCATCAAGATCAAGAGCATGAACTTCATGCGCGGGCGCACCTTCCTGAACAAGTACGTGATCATCGACGAAGCGCAGAACCTGACGCCCAAGCAGATGAAGACGCTGATCACCCGTGCCGGCCCCGGCACCAAGATCATCTGCATGGGCAACCTGGCGCAGATCGATACGCCCTACCTGACCGAAGGCTCCTCGGGCCTGACCTATGCGGTGGACCGCTTCAAGGGCTGGCCGCACAGCGGTCACATCACCCTGGCGCGGGGTGAGCGCTCACGCCTGGCGGACTTTGCCAGCGAAGTGCTCTAGAAATAGAGCACCCCCTGAGTCGCTTCGCGCCTTCACCCCTCTCTCGACTCGCTGCGCGAGTCGGGAGGGGGACGCCCCCGGTGCGGCGGGGCGGCCCTTGCACGGGGGCACTGGTCTGGGCCGCGCCGGTTTCATGCGTCACGGGCTATACCGCACACACTGAAAAACTGATTCCGCGCTAAAAATGCAAAAGGCCCCCGCCATTGGCGGGGGCCTTTTGCATAGGGGCGCCTCAACCTTGCGCGTCAATAGTCATCACCACCGCTGCCCATGGCGAGGTTTTCAAAGCGGGTCTGGTTCTTCTGGAAGAACAGCTTCACGGTGCCGGTGGGGCCGTTACGCTGCTTGCCGATGATGACCTCGGCCACGTTGGGCTCCTTGCTGTCCTTGTTGTAGTAGTCGTCGCGGTAGATGAACATGATGATGTCGGCATCCTGCTCGATGGCGCCCGATTCGCGCAGGTCGGACATCATGGGGCGCTTGTCGGTGCGCTGCTCGACCGAGCGGTTGAGCTGCGACAGCGCGATCACCGGGCACTGCAGCTCCTTGGCCAGCATCTTCAGGCCCCGGGAGATTTCGCCCAGCTCGGTGGCGCGGTTGTCGGCACTGCCGGCGCCCGAGCCGCTCATGAGCTGCAGGTAGTCGACCACGATCAGGCCCAGCTTGCCGCACTGGCGCGCCAGCCGGCGCGCATTGGCACGCAGCTCGCCGGGGGTCAGCCCTGGCGTTTCGTCGATGTGCAGCGACACGGTGCGCAGCCGCTCGATGGCCTCGGTCAGGCGCGGCCATTCTTCGTCGGTGAGCTTGCCGGTGCGCAGGTTGCCCTGGTTCACGCGGCCGATGGAGCCGACGATACGCACGGCCAGCTGGGCGGCACCCATTTCCATCGAGAAGATGGCGACGGGCAGGCCCTCGTTGAGCGCCACGTGCTCGGCGATGTTCACGGCAAACGAGGTCTTGCCCATGGAGGGGCGCGCTGCCAACACCACCATGTCACCCGCCTGCAGGCCCGAGGTCATGCGGTCCAGGTCGGCAAAGCCGGTGGGCACGCCGGTCACGTCCACCGGGTTGTCGGCCATCTCCTGCACCTTGTCGAGCAGGTCGATCACCAGCTTGTCGAGCGACTGGAAGCCTTGCTTGGTGCGCGAGCCCTCTTCGCCGATGGCGAAGATCTTGGCCTCGGCTTCATCCAGGATGCGCTCCACCGTCTTGCCCTGGGGGTTGAAGGCATTGGTGGAGATTTCATCGCTGGCCGTGACCAGCTTGCGCAGAATGGCGCGCTCGCGCACGATTTCCGCGTAGCGGCGGATGTTGCTCGCGCTCGGAACGTACTGCGCCAGGTTGTTCAGGTAGGTCAGGCCGCCTGCTTCCTGGGCATTGCCCAGGTTCTTCAGGTGCTCGAACACGGTGATCACGTCGGCAGGCTTGCTGCCGTTGATCAGCGCACCGATGGCCGAGTAGATCATCTGGTGCTCGTGCCGGTAGAAGTGGCTCTCCACCAGCAGGTCGCCCACCCGGTCCCAGGCGTTGTTGTCCAGCAGCAGGCCGCCGAGCACGCTGGACTCGGCCTCGATGGAGTGCGGTGGCGTGCGCAGCTTGGCAATCTCCTGGTCCTGTCCGGAACCGGAAGGCGGCACGAAACCCTGTTCATCGAGCGGGGGGAAGACAGCGGACATGGGGTTTTCTCCGGGCAGGGGCCTGAATGGATGCATTCCGGCCACCCGCCAAGTGCGGCAACCGGGGATAAACCTTGGGGCAATCTGTGGATTACCGGTGGGCAATCCTGTACAAATGGCGGGGTCGAAAAGACAAAAGCCGCCCGAGGGCGGCTTTCGCGGCAAGTCACGCAGGTTACTACGTGCTGGCGATCAGGCGGTTTCGCCGTAGACCGACACGGTGACTTCCACCACCACGTCGGTGTGCAGAGCCACGCTGACCGTGGTTTCGCTGACGACCTTGATCGGGCCGTTGGGCAGGCGAACCTGGGCCTTGGCAACCTTGTAGCCTTGCTTGCTCAGCTCTTCGGCGATGTCCTGGTTGGTCACGGAACCAAACAGACGGCCGTCCACGCCAGCCTTTTGCGTCAGCTTGACGGTGGTGCCGGCCAGCTTTTCGCCTTCGGCCTGGGCTTGCGCCAGCTTGGCGGCAGCAGCCTTTTCCAGTTCGACGCGCTTGGCTTCGAAATCAGCCTTGGCCGATTCGGTGGCGCGGCGTGCGCGGCCCGAAGGGATCAGGAAGTTGCGAGCGTAGCCGTCCTTGACCTTGACGATTTCGCCCAGGTTGCCGAGGTTCACAACCTTGTCGAGCAGAATGATTTGCATGGGTTGTGCTCCTTAGATCTTGTGCTGGTCGCTGTAAGGCACCAGGGCCAGGAAGCGGGCGCGCTTGATGGCGGTGTTCAGCTGGCGCTGGAAGATGGCGCGCGTGCCGGTCAGGCGCGCGGGGATGATCTTGCCGTTTTCGGCGATGAAATCGCGCAGCGTGTCGACATCCTTGTAGTCGATTTCTTCAACACCGGTCACCGTGAAGCGGCAAAAGCGCTTGCGCTTGAACAGCAGGGACTGGGTGTTGCGCTTTGGGCGCTTGTCTTTGTTGAACTTCTTGAACGTGGCCATTGCGGACCCCTTGGAAAATTAATTTTGTTGAATATCCTGGATGTGGAGCACAGCGTTCCTGCCATTGCGCGGCGTGGCGAGAAAGCCGCTGAAAGTCCATCGACTTCCAATCTGCTGCCTCGCAAGCCGCTCGGCCATCGCACCGAATGCGACGGCCTTCATGGCTGCCTTGACGTCCCGCGGCTCGCCTGCCTCGTTTTGCCTGGACTCGTGTTCGAGCCGCAGGGCAACAGCAGGCAAACCGGCGGGGGTGTAGCGCAGGGCCTCAGCCTCGGCGATACAGGCCGTCAAGACGACGCGGTTCTCCACTCCCGAGAGGGCTGTGGACGATCAGCGCTCGCCGGCAGCGGCGTATTCCGCCTGGCTGGCCTTGCGGGCTTCTTCGCGCTCGACGGTCTTCATCATCGAAGATGGGCCGGTGTCGGCCTTCTTCTTCTGAACCGTCAGGTGGCGCAGCACAGCGTCGTTGAACTTGAAGGCATGCTCCAGTTCAGCCATCACAGCCTGGTCGGCTTCGATGTTCACGCACAGGTAGTGGGCCTTGGCCAGCTTGTTGATCAGGTACGCCAGTTGACGGCGGCCCCAGTCTTCCACGCGGTGCACCTTGCCACCGCCAGCGGTGATCATGCCCTTGTAGCGCTCCAGCATGGCTGGAACTTGTTCGCTTTGATCCGGATGGATCAACAAAATGATTTCGTAATGACGCATGCATACTCCTTCTGGGTAAGACCACCCGCTGCGTCTAGAAGCGGTGTGGCAAGGCAAAGCCGTAGATTATAGCCCGCATCTTCGACCTTGTACACTCACCCCTGCTCCAAGAGGCTTGCCGCCCGGCCAATCCCCTCGCCCAGGTCGCCGCAGATGCCCCAGCATTGCGCGCGAACTTGAAATACCACACACACGCCCAACCTTGTGCGCGTACTGTTTTATTTACGAAGACCAAGACATGTCCGACAACAGCCAGCCAACCACCTCCCAAGACGCCTCCCCCGAAGAAATTGAAGCCGCCATGGCCGCCAATGCCTCTGACGAGCTGGCGCGCCTGCAAGGCGAGCTGGCCGAGCTCAAGGCCAAGAGCGCCGAGCTGGCCGACCAGTTCCTGCGCGCCAAGGCCGAGGCCGAAAACGCCCGCCGCCGCGCCGAAGACGAAGTCACCAAGGCCCGCAAGTTCGGTATCGAGAGCTTTGCCGAGAGCCTGCTGCCCGTGGCCGACAGCCTGGACGCCGCCCTGGGCATCAAGGAAGCCACGCCCCAGCAGCTGCGCGAAGGCGCCGACGCCACCCTGCGCCAGCTGACCTCGGCGCTGGAGCGCAACAAGGTGCTGGCCATCAACCCGCCTGCCGGCGAGAAGTTCGACCCCCACCAGCACCAGGCCATCAGCGTGGCGCCTGTCGAGCAGGAGCCCAATACCGTGGTGGCCGTGCTGCAAAAGGGCTACAAGATCGCCGACCGCGTGCTGCGCCCGGCGCTGGTGACCGTCACCGCCCCCAAATAAATGGTGGATAACGGCTTGAAGCCAGCCAAGTTATCCACACGTTACTAGTTATCCAAATCACTCAAACATCGCGGAGAAGAACATCATGGGAAGAATCATCGGTATTGACCTGGGCACCACCAACAGCTGCGTTTCCATCATGGAGGGCAACACGACCCGCGTGATCGAAAACAGCGAAGGCGCCCGCACCACGCCTTCCATCGTGGCCTACCAGGAAGACGGCGAGATCCTCGTCGGCGCCTCGGCCAAGCGCCAGGCCGTGACCAACCCGCGCAACACGCTGTACGCCGTGAAGCGCCTGATCGGCCGCAAGTTCACCGAGAAGGAAGTGCAAAAGGACATCGACCTGATGCCCTACAAGATCGTGCCCGCCGACAACGGCGACGCCTGGATCGAAGTGCGCGGCAACAAGCTGTCGGCCCAGCAGGTGTCTGCCGACATCCTGCGCAAGATGAAGAAGACGGCCGAAGACTACCTGGGCGAGCCCGTGACGGAAGCCGTCATCACCGTGCCCGCGTACTTCAACGACGCCCAGCGCCAGGCCACCAAGGATGCCGGCCGCATCGCCGGCCTGGACGTCAAGCGCATCATCAACGAACCCACCGCTGCCGCCCTGGCCTTCGGCCTGGACAAGCAGGAAAAGGGCGACCGCAAGATCGCCGTGTATGACCTGGGTGGCGGCACGTTCGACGTGTCCATCATCGAAATCGCCGATGTGGACGGCGAAAAGCAGTTCGAAGTGCTGTCGACCAACGGCGACACCTTCCTGGGCGGCGAAGACTTCGACCAGCGCATCATCGACTACATCATCAGCGAGTTCAAGAAGGAACAGGGCGTGGACCTGTCCAAGGACGTGCTGGCCCTGCAGCGCCTGAAGGAAGCCGCCGAAAAATCGAAGATCGAGCTGTCCAACTCGGCCGCGACCGACATCAACCTGCCCTACATCACGGCAGACGCCTCCGGTCCCAAGCACCTGAACATCAAGCTGACCCGCGCCAAGCTGGAAGCCCTGGTGGAAGAGCTGATCGAGCGCACCATTGCGCCTTGCCGCACGGCCATCAAGGACGCTGGCGTGTCGGTCTCCGACATCCACGACGTGATCCTGGTCGGCGGCATGACCCGCATGCCCAAGGTGCAGGAGAAGGTCAAGGAATTCTTCGGCAAGGAACCGCGCAAGGACGTGAACCCCGACGAAGCCGTGGCCGTGGGCGCCGCCATCCAGGGCCAGGTGCTCTCGGGTGACCGCAAGGACGTGCTGCTGCTGGACGTGACCCCCCTGTCCCTGGGTATTGAAACCCTGGGCGGCGTCATGACCAAGATGATCACCAAGAACACCACGATCCCGACGAAGTTCGCACAGACCTTCTCGACCGCCGACGACAACCAGCCGGCCGTGACGATCAAGGTGTTCCAGGGCGAGCGCGAAATGGCCTCGGGCAACAAGGCCCTGGGTGAGTTCAACCTCGAAGGCATTCCACCCGCTGCACGCGGCACGCCGCAGATCGAGGTGTCGTTCGACATCGACGCCAACGGCATCCTGCATGTGGGCGCAAAGGACAAAGGCACGGGCAAGGAAAACAAGATCACCATCAAGGCCAGCTCCGGCCTGTCGGAAGAAGAAATCCAGAAGATGGTGAAGGACGCCGAGCTCAACGCGGCCGACGACAAGAAGAAGCTGGAGCTGATCCAGGCGCGCAACCAGGGCGAAGCCGCCGTGCACAGCGTGAACAAGAGCCTGGCCGAGCATGGCGACAAGCTCGACGCCGCGGAGAAGGAAGCGATCACCTCGGCCGCGAAGGCCCTGGAAGACGTGCTCAAGGGCGAAGACAAGGCCGCCATCGAGGAAAAGACGACCGCGCTGATGGCTGCCAGCCAGAAGCTGGGCGAGAAGATGTACGCCGACGCGCAAGCCGCGCAGGCGGCGGCCGGTGCCGGTGCGGGCGACGCATCGGGCGGCCAGCAGGCATCCTCCTCCAACAGCAAGCCCGACGACGACAACGTGGTCGATGCCGAGGTGAAGGAAGTCAAGAAGGGCTGAACACGCCCCGTTTGACCCGATCCGCCGCGCGAGTTTCCTGACCAGGGGGCTTGCGCGGCGTTCCTGTTCCAACCGGGCCCAGAAAGACCATGTCCAAACGAGACTTTTACGAAATCCTGGGCGTTCCCAAGAACGCCTCGGACGAAGAAATCAAGAAGGCCTATCGCAAGCTGGCGATGAAGCACCACCCTGACCGCAACCAGGGTGATGCCTCCAAGCCTGCGGAAGAGAAGTTCAAGGAGGCCAAGGAGGCCTACGAGATGCTCTCCGACCCGCAAAAGCGGGCCGCCTACGACCAGTATGGCCACGCCGGGGTGGACCCCAACATGCGCGGGCCCGGTGGCGCGGGCGCCGAGGGCTTCGGCGGCTTTGCCGAGGCGTTCGGCGACATCTTCGGCGACATGTTCGGCCAGCAGGGCGGGCGCGGACGCGGCGCCGGTGGAGGCCGCCAGGTCTACCGCGGCAGCGACCTGAGCTACGCCATGGAGATCACCCTGGAAGAGGCCGCGCGCGGCAAGGATGCCCAGATCCGCATCCCCTCGTGGGAGGCCTGCGACACCTGCCACGGCAGCGGCGCCAAGCCCGGCACCAGCGCCAAGACCTGCGCCACCTGCACGGGCAGCGGCACGGTGCAGATGCGCCAGGGCTTCTTCAGCGTGCAGCAGACCTGCCCGCACTGCCGCGGCACGGGCAAGATCATTCCCGAGCCCTGCACCACCTGCCACGGCCAGGGCAAGCTCAAGAAGCAAAAGACGCTGGAAGTGAAGATCCCTTCGGGCATCGACGACGGCATGCGCATCCGCAGCACCGGCAATGGCGAGCCCGGCACCAATGGTGGTCCGCCAGGCGACCTGTACATCGAGATCCGCCTGAAGAAGCACGACATCTTCGAGCGCGACGGCGACGACCTGCACTGCCAGGTGCCCGTGAGCTTCATCACGGCGGCGCTGGGCGGCGAGATCGAAGTGCCCACGCTGGCGGGCAAGGCGGCCATCGACATCCCCGAAGGCACCCAGGCCGGCAAGCAGTTTCGCCTGCGCGGCAAGGGCATCAAGGGCGTGCGCGCCAGCTACCCGGGCGACCTGTACTGCCACATCGCGGTCGAGACCCCGGTCAAGCTGACCGAGCACCAGCGCAAGCTGCTGCGCGAGCTGGAAGACTCCCTGAAAAAGGGTGGCGCCCGCCACTCGCCCAGCGGCGAAAGCTGGACGGACCGGCTGAAGAACTTCTTCAGCTGACCGCCCCAGGCAAGAGCCCCCTGCAACCGCACAGCGCCACCGGCCTGTGCGGTTTTTTCTTGCCCCACGCGCTCCGCGAAGACCCCACCCGCGATGGACGACATCGCGGTTCACGATGACCCACTGGCGCCATTTATAGGAAAATACAAAAACACCTTCTCGAAACGAGAAGCAAAAGACACCCAACCCCGATGAAAAGCTCCGAGCGCAGTTTTGCGCGCCGCATTGACCTCACTTCGCTGCAGCTGTTTGTGGCGGTGTGCGAACTCGGCAGCATCGGCCGCGCGGCGGAGCGCGAATTCATCGCGGCCTCGGCCGTCAGCAAGCGCCTGTCGGACCTGGAAACCGCCGTGGACACGGCCCTGCTCTACCGCCACAGCAGGGGCGTGACGCTGACCCCTGCCGGCGAGAGCCTGCTGCACCACGCACGCACGGTGCTCTTCGGCCTGGAGCGCATGCAGGGCGAACTCAGCGAATACGCCGACGGGGTGCGCGGCCATGTGCGCATGCACGCCAACATCTCGGCCATCTTCCAGTTCCTGCCCGAGGACCTGGGGGCGTTCGCGCGTGCGCACAGCCAGATCAAGATCGACCTGCAGGAGCACCTGAGCAGCGACGTGCTGAACGCCGTGCACGAGGGTGCGGCCGACCTGGGCATCTGCAACGTCGGCATGGCCACGGGCACCGGCGGCACCGGGCTGCAAAGCCGCCCCTACCGCGCCGACCACCTGGTATTGGTGGTGCCCGAGGCACATGCATTGGCACAGCACGCCGCCATCGGCTTCGAAGAGGTGCTGGACTGGGACATCGTGGGCCTGCACGCCAACAGCAGCATCAGCCTGGCGATGCGCGCAGCGGCCGCAGCCACCGGGCGCCCTTTGCGCCAGCGCATCCAGGTCACCGGCCTCGATGCCATGTGCCGCATGATCGACAACGGCCTGGGCGTGGGCCTGCTGCCCGACCGCGCCTTCGAGCTGATGCGCGGCGTGGGCCACCTGCGCGCCATTCCGCTGGCCGAGGCATGGGCCCATCGCGAGCTGCGCGTGGTGGCCCGCGATTTCGACGCCCTGCCGGTGACCGCGCGGCTGCTGGTGGAGCACCTGGCACCGCTGCAGCCCGACGTGGTGAGCGCCCACGCACATCCCGCCCCTGGCACGCTTTTGCCTGCGGGCACGCCCCATTAAAATCACATTACCCACCTGAAAGAGACACACCATGGGACGCACCCTGTACGACAAGATCTGGGACGAGCACGTTGTCCACACCGAAGAGGACGGCACCTCCATCCTCTACATCGACCGCCACCTGGTGCACGAAGTCACCAGCCCCCAGGCCTTCGAAGGTCTGCGCGAGGCGGGCCGCAAGGTGTGGCGCATGAGCTCCATCGTCGCCACCGCCGACCACAACACCCCCACCACGGGCTGGGAGAGTGGCTACGACGGCATCACCGACCCGATCAGCAAGGAACAGATCACCACGCTGAACGACAACATGGCGCAGATCCAGCCGGCGGCGTTCTTCCCGTTCATGCACAAGCGCCAGGGCATCGTGCACGTGATCGGGCCTGAGAACGGCGCCACCCTGCCGGGCATGACCGTGGTCTGCGGCGACAGCCACACCAGCACGCACGGCGCCTTCGGTGCACTGGCCCACGGCATCGGCACCTCCGAGGTCGAGCACGTCATGGCCACCCAGACCCTCTTGGCCAAGAAGGCCAAGAACATGCTGGTGCAGGTGGACGGCCAGCTCGCCAAGGGCATCACCGCCAAGGACATCGTGCTGGCCATCATCGGCAAGATCGGCACGGCCGGCGGCACGGGCTACACCATCGAGTTCGCAGGCTCGGCCATCCGCGGCCTGTCCATCGAAGGCCGCATGACCGTGTGCAACATGGCCATCGAAGGCGGCGCACGCGCCGGCCTGGTGGCCGTGGACGACAAGACCATCGAATACGTGCGCGGCCGCCCCCTGTCGCCCACGGGCGTGGAGTGGGACCAGGCCGTGGCCTACTGGAAGACCCTGCAATCGGACCCCGACGCGCACTTCGATGCCGTGGTCAAGCTCGACGCAGCCGACATCCTGCCGCAGGTCACCTGGGGCACCTCGCCCGAGATGGTTCTGGGCATCGACGCCCGCGTGCCCGATCCCGACAAGGAAAAGGACGCCAACAAGCGCGGCGCCATCGAGCGCGCGCTGACCTACATGGGCCTCACCCCCGGCAAGCCGATCAACGACATCACCATCGACAAGGTGTTCATCGGCTCGTGCACCAACAGCCGCATCGAGGACATGCGCGAAGCCGCTGCCGTGGTCAAGAAGCTCGGCCGCAAGGTGGCCAGCAACGTGAAGCTGGCCATGGTGGTACCCGGTTCGGGCCTGGTCAAGGAGCAGGCCGAGCGCGAAGGCCTGCACGAGATCTTCAAGGCTGCGGGCTTCGAATGGCGCGAGCCCGGCTGCTCCATGTGCCTGGCCATGAACGCCGACCGCCTGGAGCCCGGCGAGCGCTGCGCCAGCACCAGCAACCGCAACTTCGAAGGCCGCCAGGGTGCTGGCGGCCGCACCCACCTGGTGAGCCCCGCCATGGCCGCAGCCGCTGCCGTGCACGGCCACTTCGTGGACATCCGCCAGTTCGCCTGAACCCTTCATCCCCCCATTGATCCAACCCCCGTTGGCCTTTCCACCGCCCCTAGGAGCCCCTTCATGAAGAAGACTGCCGCATTCATCGCCTTTTCGCTGGCTTTCCTCCTGGCCGGCTGCAACACCGTCAAGGGCGTGGGCCAGGACGTCCAGCGGGCAGGCGGCGCCCTCGAGCGCGCTGCCAACAAGTAATCAGGCACACCACCATGCAGAAATTCACCTTGCTCAAGGGCCTCGTGGCCCCCATGGACCGCGAGAACGTCGACACCGACGCCATCATCCCCAAGCAGTTCCTCAAGTCGATCAAGAAGACCGGCTTTGGCGTGAACCTGTTCGACGAATGGCGCTATCTGGACCACGGCGAGCCCGGCCAGGACCCCGCCAGCCGCAAGCCCAACCCCGACTTCGTGCTCAACCAGCCGCGCTACCAGGGCGCCTCGGTGCTGCTGGCACGCAAGAACTTCGGCTGCGGATCGAGCCGCGAGCACGCGCCCTGGGCGCTGGACCAGTTCGGCTTTCGCGCCGTGATCGCGCCGAGCTTTGCCGACATCTTCTTCAACAACTGCTTCAAGAACGGCCTCTTGCCCATCGTGCTGCCCGAAGCCACGGTGGCCCAGCTGTTCGACGAGGTGCTGGCCTTCCCCGGCTACCAGCTCACCGTGGATCTGGAACGCCAGGTGGTCGTGCGCCCGCAGGGCGAAGAGATTCCGTTCGAGGTGCAGGCGTTTCGCAAGTACTGCCTGCTCAACGGCTTCGACGACATCGGCCTGACGCTGCGCCAGTCCGACAAGATTCGCGCCTTCGAGGCGCAGCGCCTGGCCACCAAGCCCTGGCTTGCGCACAGCATGGTCTCCTGACCACACCACCAGTTCATCGACCAGTGGCCGTCCACCCGGCAATGGCGCCGGGGCGCGGCCATTCACTTTAAGAAGAAGTTCTTCATGAAAATCGCAGTTCTGCCGGGTGACGGCATCGGCACCGAAATCGTCGCGGAGGCCGTCAAGGTCCTCGAAGTGCTGGACCTCCAGTTCGAGATGGAATCGGCCCTGGTGGGCGGCGCCGCCTACGAGGCGCACGGCCACCCCCTGCCCGACGCCACGCTGAAGCTGGCCAAGGACGCTGACGCCATCCTGTTCGGCGCCGTGGGCGACTGGAAGTACGACAAGCTCGACCGCCCCCTGCGCCCCGAGCAGGCCATCCTGGGCCTGCGCAAGAACCTGGGCCTGTTCGCCAACTTCCGCCCTGCCATCTGCTACGAGCAACTGGTGGGCGCATCGAGCCTCAAGCCCGAACTGATTTCGGGCCTGGATATCCTCATCATCCGCGAGCTGACGGGCGACATCTACTTCGGCCAGCCGCGTGGCCGCCGCATCGCCACCGATGGCCACTTCCCCGGTGCCGAAGAGGCCTTCGACACCATGCGCTACAGCCGCCCCGAGGTGGAACGCATCGCGCACGTGGCCTTCCAGGCCGCACGCAAGCGCAGCAAGCGCGTGACCAGCGTGGACAAGGCCAACGTGCTCGAGACCTTCCAGTTCTGGAAGGACATCGTGACCGAAGTCGGCAAGGAATACCCCGACGTGGAACTGGACCACATGTACGTGGACAACGCCGCCATGCAGCTGGTGCGCGCACCGAAGAAGTTCGACGTGGTGGTGACGGGCAACATGTTCGGCGACATCCTCTCGGACGAAGCCTCCATGCTCACCGGCTCCATCGGCATGCTGCCCTCGGCCTCGCTCAACAGCAGCAACCAGGGCCTGTACGAGCCCAGCCATGGCAGCGCACCCGACATCGCCGGCAAGGGCGTGGCCAACCCACTGGCCACCATCCTCTCGGCCGCGATGATGCTGCGCTTCTCGCTGAACCAGGAAGCCGCCGCCCAACGCATCGAAGCTGCCGTGCAGGCGGTGCTGGCCCAGGGCCTGCGCACGCCCGACATCTGGAGCGAAGGCACGACCAAGGTCGGCACCGCGCAGATGGGCGACGCCGTCGTGCAGGCGCTCAAGTAACAGGCATCTGCACGGTGCAAGGGGCGGCCTCGGGGCCGCCCTTTTTCGTTGTGCAATGCCGTCGCGCTGGTCCCTTGAGCGCTGTACCGGGCTTGCGATATACTCCTGACCCTATGTTTGCCGCCCACACGTTCGCCCTGAACATTGCACCCGCCGCCACGGCCGGTGTGGCTGCGCGCGCAACCATCACCAAAACCACGACCATTAAGGGCTGACTCAGCCTGGTTCGTCGTGCGCCCCTCCTGGCCTGACGAGCCAGGCGAGCAGTCCGGTCTGGCACTGTTTCTCAATCTGAAAGGGCGTTGAAATGAGCAAGTTGGTAGGTTTGGTCGGCTGGCGCGGCATGGTCGGCTCGGTGTTGATGGATCGCATGGCCGAAGAAAATGACTTCGACCTGATCGAGCCATTGTTCTTCTCCACCTCCAACGCGGGCGGCAAGGCCCCTGCGATGGCAAAGAACGAGACCACGCTGCAGGACGCGTTCAACATCGACGCCTTGAAGCGCTGCGACATCATCATCACCGCCCAGGGCGGCGAGTACACCTCCGAAGTCTTCCCCAAGCTGCGCGCTGCCGGCTGGAACGGCCACTGGATCGACGCCGCCTCCACGCTGCGCATGGAAAAGGACGCCGTCATCATCCTCGACCCGGTGAACCTGCCCGTCATCCAGGATGCACTGGCCAAGGGCGGCAAGAACTGGGTCGGCGGCAACTGCACCGTGAGCTGCATGCTGATGGGCGTGGGCGCACTGTACAAGGCCGGCCTCGTCGAGTGGATGAGCACCCAGACCTACCAGGCCGCCAGCGGCGGCGGCGCCCAGCACATGCGCGAACTGCTCACGCAGTACGGCACGCTGAACGCCGAGGTGAAGTCCCTGCTGGACGACCCCAAGAGCGCCATCCTGGAGATCGACCGCAAGGTCATCGCCAAGCAGCGCGCCCTCTCCGGTGCCGAGACGGCCAACTTCGGCGTGCCGCTGGGCGGCTCGCTGATCCCCTGGATAGACAAGGACCTGGGCAACGGCATGTCCAAGGAAGAGTGGAAGGGCATGGCCGAGACCAACAAGATCCTGGGCCAGGGCGAAGGCTTCAATGCCCCCGCCATCCCGGTGGACGGTTTCTGCGTGCGCGTGGGCGCCATGCGCTGCCACAGCCAGGCCCTGACCTTCAAGCTCAAGAAGGACGTGCCCGTGGCCGACATCGAGGCCATGATCGCCGCCGACAACGAGTGGGTGAAGGTGGTTCCCAACACGCGCGAGGCCACCATCAAGGACCTGACGCCCGTGGCCGTCACCGGCACCATGACCATCCCCGTGGGCCGAGTGCGCAAGCTGGCCATGGGCCCCGAGTACGTTGGCGCCTTCACCATCGGCGACCAGTTGCTCTGGGGTGCTGCCGAACCGCTGCGCCGCATGCTGCGCATCCTGCTGGCAGCGTAAACTACGCCCCGGCAAGCCCCGTAAAAGCGCGCGCAATGCAGATTGCGCGCGCTTTTTTGTGCCCAGCAGCCTGACACACCCAGTTACGTGACGTTGGCAATTGGCAACATCTGAATGCCCCAATCTGGTGCATGGACACCGGGGGCAAAGCTTCCGCGCCACCTCAGCTTGTCAGTGCAAAACATTGATGCTATGGTGCTTTTTACATATTTTCACGCGCCGGGGCGGGACCAGACCATGAGAAAAACAGCACCGCTCGACCGAGCCGCACAACCCAATCAGTTGATGGCAAACATGCATCGTTGGAAATTTTCTGTGCTGGCGGCTGCGGCCGTGGCCACTGCCGGGCTCTACGCCACCGATGCGTCCGCGCTCGCGCTGGGCCGCATCACCGTGCAATCCGCGCTGGGCGAGCCCCTGCGCGCCGAGATCGACCTGCCGCAGATCACCCCTGCGGAGGCAGAAACCCTGAAGGCCAGCACCGCCACGCCGGAGGTGTTCCGCGCCCAGGGCATGGAGTATTCGCCCACCATGAACAACCTGCAGGTGCAACTGCAACGCCGTGCCGATGGCTCGGCCGTGCTGCGCCTGTCCAGCGACCGCCCGGTGAACGACCCCTTCGTCGACCTGGTGCTCGATGCTTCCTGGGGCTCGGGCCGCCTGGTGCGCAGCTACACCATGCTGTTCGACCCGCCCGCCATGCGCCGCCCGGCGCCAGCGGTCACGGCATCCCCGCAGATCAGCTCTCCCGCTTCACGCCCCGAGGTTCCGCCCGCCGTGGCTGGACGCTCGTCGGGTGCGGCATCGGCACCCGCAGCCACGCCCCGTGCACCGGCCGCCCCCCGCGCCACGCCCGCCGAAGGCAGCGTGACCGTGCAGGCCGGCGACACGGCGGGCCGCATTGCCAATGCCAACCGCCAAGGCGGTGTCTCGCTCGACCAGATGCTGGTGGCCATGCAGCGCGCCAATCCGGACGCCTTCATCGGTGGCAACATCAACCGCATCAGGGCCGGCGCCGTGCTGCAGATCCCTGACCAGGCCACGGCCCAGGCCACGCCTGCGCCCGAAGCCCGCCAGATCCTGGCAGCGCAGAGCCGTGACTTCGGCGCCTTCCGCCGCAAGCTGGCCGAATCCGCCCCCTCCGCCACCGTCGCATCGGCCGAGCGTTCGGCCAAGGGCTCGGTGCAGACCCGGGTGGAAGACAGCAAGCCCGCCACCACGGCGCCCGACAAGCTCACGCTTTCCAAGGGCTCGGTCAAGGGCCAGAAGGCCGCCGAAGACCAGTTGGCCAAGGACAAGCAGGCCAGCGACGCATCGGCCCGCATGGCCGAGCTGTCCAAGAACATCAGCGACCTGAACAAGCTCGGCGCCGCATCGGCCGCAGCTCCTTCGACGCCAGCCACGCCTGCAGCACCGGCAGCCGCTCCTGCAGCGGCAGTCCCCGCAGCCAGCACGGCCCAGGTGGCCGTGCCCGGCGTTCCCGCCACGCCTGCCGCCCCAGAAGCCCCACCGGCAATGGCGGCCTCCGAACCCACCAGCAGTGCATCGGCCGAGGCCAACGCAGCCCCTGCGTCGGACGCGGCTCCTGCCGCCCCCGCAGCCCCCGCCTCCAAGCCCATCGTGCTGCCGCCACCCACACCGGTGGCAGAACCCGGCTTCTTCGACGGCCTGCTGGACGACCCGCTGATTCCCCTGGCCGGTGGCGGCCTGCTGGCCTTGCTGCTGGGCTATGGCGCCTACCGCGTGATCCAGCGCCGCCGCAACAATGCGGGCGTGGACAGCTCGTTCCTCGAAAGCCGCATCCAGCCCGATTCGTTCTTCGGCGCCAGTGGCGGCCAGCGCGTGGACACGGCCAACAGCGAGATGACCACCGGTTCGTCCATGGCCTACTCGCCCAGCCAGCTCGATGCTGGCGGTGACGTGGACCCCGTGGCCGAAGCCGACGTGTACCTGGCCTATGGCCGCGACCTGCAGGCCGAGGAAATCCTCAAGGAAGCCATCCGCCACAACCCGGCCCGCGTCTCCGTGCACGTGAAGCTGGCCGAGATCTATGCCAAGCGCCAGGACCGCAAGGCCCTGGAGTCGGTGGCCGGCGAAGTGTTCAAGCTGACGCAGGGCGAAGGCCCCGACTGGGCGCGCATCGTCGACCTGGGCCGCGGCATCGAGCCAGAGAACCCGCTGTACCAGCCCGGCGGCCGCCCCGGCATGGTGGAGGACGAGAACCCATCGGTTCCCGGCGCGTTCGTGAGCACCTTCTCGGGCGCTCCCGTGGCCTCCGCCGCCCTGCCGCCCGATCTGGACCTGGACCTCGACCTCGATCTGCCCGACGACGCACTCACCGATGCACCACCCGCGCCTCCCGGTGGGTTTGCCGCAGCGGCTGCAGCCGCCACCGCGGCAGCGCCTGCTCCGCGCGCACCGCAACGCACGGAGCCTGTGCTGTCCAGTGAAGATTTCGACCTGCCCGACCTGACGGCCGATGCCGCGTGGAATGCGCCCGCACCCGCACCGGCAGCCCGTGCGGCAGCGCCCAACGACGAACTCACCATGGCGCCCACCGGCCCCATGCCGCTGGCCGAAGCCCAGGACTCCGGTCCGATGGACTTCGATCTGGGCGAGCTGTCGCTGGACCTGACGGCGCCCTCCAAGCCCATGGCCGCTCCCGCATCGCGCGAAGCGGAAATCCCCACGGCCGCCGTGCCCATCTCGGAAGACGATGGCTCGGCCGCCGCCCAGGACGACCCACTGGCCACCAAGCTGGCACTGGCCGAGGAGTTCAACGCCATCGGCGACACCGACGGTGCCCGCACGCTGATCGAAGAGGTCGTGGCCGAATCGAGCGGCGCCCTGCGCACCCGCGCCCAGCGCATGCTGGTCGAACTGGGCTGATGCGCTCGGCTGCCACGGCCCTGAGCTACCCCACCCCAGCCCAGGCCCGCCCATGAGGGTGGCCCTGGGTGTCAGTTACAACGGCCAGCCCTACAGCGGCTGGCAAAGCCAGCTGTCCGGGAACACCATCCAGGACAAGCTGGAGGCGGCCCTGGCGCGCTTTGCCACGCACCGCGTGGGCACCCTGTGCGCCGGCCGCACGGATGCGGGGGTGCACGGCCTGATGCAGGTGGTGCATTTCGATACCCCCCTGAACCGGCCACCTTCCTCCTGGGTGCGCGGCACCAACACCTTTCTGCCCCCCGACATTGCGGTGCAATGGGCCAGCCATGTGCCCGACAGCTTTCACTCGCGTGGCAGCGCCGTGGCGCGCCGCTATGCCTATGTGCTGCTGCAGTCGCCCGTGCGCCCGAGCGTGGACGCCGGGCGCGTCGGCTGGGTCTACCACCCCCTGGACCATGCGGCCATGCGCCAGGCCGCAGACCACCTGCTGGGCGAGCACGACTTCACCTCGTTCCGCGCCTCGGCTTGCCAGGCCAAGTCGCCGGTGAAGACACTGTCGCGCATCGACATCACGCAGCGTGGCCTGGGCGAACCCCACCCCGAGCTGGGCTGGAGCCCCTGCTACTGGCGCTTCGAGTTCGAGGCGAATGCATTCTTGCACCACATGATCCGCAACCTCATGGGCTGCCTGGTAGCGATCGGCCGGGGCGACCAGCCGCCCGGGTGGATGGAGCAGGTGCTGCAGGCACGCTCGCGCGACGCTGCGGCGCCCACCTTCTCGCCCGACGGGCTGTACTTCCAGGGACCGGTCTACGACGCCGCGTGGGGCCTGCCCCAGCGCACGGCTGCGTATGATTGGCTCCCATGAGCACTTCATCGCCTTCCCACACCACGCCCCTGCCCGCCGCCCGCACGCGCATCAAGATCTGCGGACTGACGCGTGAACAGGACGTGGACGCCGCCGTGGCGGCAGGTGCCGATGCCATCGGCTTCGTGCTGTTCGCCCAGAGTGCGCGCGCCGTCACGGCAGCGCGCGCTGCCGAGCTGGCGCGGCGCCTGCCACCCTTCGTCACGCCGGTGCTGCTGTTCGTGAACGCCAGCACCGAGGAGGTGCTGGCCGCCACCGCGCAGATTGCCGGCGCCACCGTGCAATTCCATGGCGACGAAACGCCTGAGCAATGCCAGGCAGCCACCGGAGCCGGTGCCCGCCCCTACCTGCGCGCTGCCCGAATACCCCTGGGCCCGGATGCGGCACAATTCGACCTCGTAAAATACGCACACGATTTTTCAAACGCCCAGGCCATCCTGCTCGACGCCCATGTCGAGGGGTACGGCGGCGGCGGCAAGGCATTCAATTGGTCACTCCTTCCACCAAGCGTCGGCTCTCACCTCGTTTTGTCTGGTGGACTCACGCCTGCAAACGTGACCGATGGCATTTTGCAAGTACGCCCGCGTTGCACCACGCTGGCGGTTGATGTCAGTTCCGGCGTCGAGGCCCATGGGCCCGATGGAAACCCCCTGAGGGGCATTAAGGACGCCGAAAAAATCCATCGCTTCGTTGCCGCCGTGCGTGCGGCCGATGCACAACTTGCAAAGAATCCCCATGAGTTCCTATCAGCAACCTGATACATCGGGCCATTTCGGCTCCTACGGCGGCAGCTTCGTCAGCGAAACGCTGACCCATGCCATTGCCGAACTGCGCGAGGCCTACGCCCGCTACCAGCACGACCCCGAGTTCCTGGCCGAGTTCCAGTACGAGCTCAAGCACTTCGTGGGCCGCCCCTCGCCCGTCTACCATGCCGCGCGCACCAGCCGCGAACTGGGCGGCGCGCAGATCTACCTCAAGCGCGAAGACCTCAACCACACCGGTGCCCACAAGATCAACAATGTGATCGGCCAGGCCATGCTGGCCCGGCGCATGGGCAAGCCGCGCATCATTGCCGAGACCGGCGCGGGCCAGCACGGCGTGGCCACGGCCACCATCTGCGCGCGCTACGGCCTCGAATGCGTGGTCTACATGGGCTCGGAGGACGTCAAGCGCCAGAGCCCCAATGTCTACCGCATGAAGCTCCTGGGCGCCACCGTGGTGCCCGTGGAATCGGGCAGCAAGACGCTCAAGGACGCCCTGAACGAAGCCATGCGCGACTGGGTGGCCAATGTGGACAACACCTTCTACATCATTGGCACGGTGGCGGGCCCGCACCCCTACCCGATGATGGTGCGCGACTTCCAGAGCGTGATCGGCACCGAGTGCCTCACGCAGATGCCCCCGATGCTTGCCGAACAGAAGGTGCAGGGCGAGCAGCCCGATGCCGTGATCGCCTGCGTGGGCGGCGGCAGCAATGCCATGGGCATCTTCCACCCCTACATTCCGTTCGAGAAGACGCGCCTGATCGGCGTGGAAGCCGCCGGCGAGGGCCTGGACAGCGGCAAGCACTCGGCATCGCTGCAGCGCGGCAGCTCGGGCGTACTGCACGGCAACCGCACCTTCATCCTGCAGGACGCCAACGGCCAGATCACCGAGACGCACAGCATCAGCGCAGGCCTGGACTACCCCGGCGTGGGCCCCGAGCACGCCTGGCTGCAGGAGATCGGCCGTGCCGAGTACGTCGGCATCACCGACAAGGAAGCGCTGCAAGCCTTTCACCACCTGTGCCGGGTGGAGGGCATCATCCCCGCGCTCGAATCGAGCCACGCCCTGGCCTATGCCATGAAGCTGGCCCCGACCATGCGCGCCGACCAGTCCATCCTGGTCAACCTGTCCGGGCGCGGCGACAAGGACATCGGCACGGTGGCCGACCTGTCGGGCGAAGATTTCTACGACCGCCCCTCCATGCGCGGACTGTCCGTGAAGGGTGCAGAGGCCAAGCCATGAACCGCATCAGCACCACTTTCGACCAATTGAAGGCGCAGGGCCGCAAGGCCCTGGTGCCCTATGTCACCGCCGGTTTTCCGTTCGCCGACATCACCCCGGCCCTCATGCACGGCATGGTGGAGGCGGGCGCCGACGTGATCGAGCTGGGTGTGCCCTTTTCCGACCCCATGGCCGACGGCCCGGTGATCCAGAAGGCGGGCGAAAAGGCGCTGGCCCTCGGGATCGGCATGGCCCAGGTGCTCGACCACGTGCGCGACTTCCGCAAGCGCAACACCACCACCCCGGTGGTGCTCATGGGCTATGCCAACCCTGTGGAGCGCTATGACCAGGTGCATGGCGCGGGCGCCTTCGTGCGCGATGCGGCTGCGGCCGGCGTGGACGGCGTGCTCGTGGTGGACTACCCGCCCGAGGAATGCGAGGCCTTTGCCGCCAGCCTGCGCGCGCACGGCATGGACCTGATCTTCCTCTTGGCCCCCACCAGCACCGACGAGCGCATGGCCCAGGTGGCGCGCGTGGCCAGCGGCTACGTGTACTACGTGTCGCTCAAGGGCGTGACCGGATCGGGCGCGCTCGACACGGCCGCCGTGGAGCAGATGCTGCCACGCATCCGCCAGCATGTGCAGATCCCCGTGGGCGTGGGCTTCGGCATCCGCGATGCCGCCACGGCCCAGGCCATCGGCAAGGTGGCCGACGCCGTGGTGATCGGTACACGCATCATCCAGCTGATCGAAGACCAGCCGCATGAGAAGGTCGTCCCCATCACGGTCGACTTCCTGCGCGGGATCCGCAAGGCACTCGACGCATAATGTGGGCCTTGGCGCCCACCCACCCCGGTGGGCGCCCATTGTGGTTACACACACGGTTTTGTCTTTCGCCTTTTGCCTGGGTGCTCCCAGGAACAGGCTAAATGCACTGAAACCCTGTCATTGACGAGGAAAACACCATGTCCTGGCTTGAAAAACTCCTGCCTGCCAAAATCCAGCAAACCGACCCGACCGAGCGCCGCCAGGTGCCCGAGGGCCTGTGGATCAAGTGCCCGAGCTGCGAAACGGTGCTCTACAAGTCCGACCTGGAGCACAACCAGAACGTCTGCCCGCACTGCAGCCACCACCACCGCATCGGTGCACGGGCGCGCCTGGACGCCTTCCTGGACCCCGAAGGCCGCTACGAGATCGGCCAGGAAGTGCTGCCCGTCGATGCGCTGA
This sequence comes from Acidovorax sp. LjRoot118, assembly GCF_964253575.1. NCBI lineage: Bacteria > Pseudomonadati > Pseudomonadota > Betaproteobacteria > Burkholderiales > Comamonadaceae > Acidovorax > Acidovorax sp. LjRoot118. The sequence continues at coordinate 790,696 of NZ_CAXURB020000001.1, read as the reverse complement.
AGTTCAAGGACAGCCGCAAGTACCCCGAGCGCCTCAAGGAGGCGCTGGAGAACACGGGCGAGACCGATGCCCTCATCGTCATGGGTGGCGCGGTCAAGAGCATCAACGTGGTGGTCGCCTGCTTTGAATTCGACTTCATGGGCGGCTCCATGGGCTCTGTGGTGGGCGAGCGCTTCGTGCGCGGCGTGGAAACCGCCATCGAGCAGAAGGTGCCCTTCCTGTGCTTTACCGCCACCGGCGGTGCGCGCATGCAAGAAGGCCTGCTATCGCTGATGCAGATGGCCAAGACCAATGCCTCGCTGACCCGCCTGGCCAAGAAGGGCCTGCCCTACATCAGCGTGCTGACCGACCCGACCATGGGCGGCGTGAGCGCCGGTTTCGCCTTCGTGGGCGACATCGTGATTGCCGAGCCCAAGGCCCTGATCGGCTTTGCCGGCCCGCGCGTGATCGAATCCACCGTGCGCGTGACCCTGCCCGAGGGCTTCCAGCGTGCCGAGTTCCTGCAGACCAAGGGCGCCGTAGATTTCATCTGCGACCGCCGCGAGCTGCGCAATACCGTGGCCAGCAGCCTGGCCATGCTGCAGCGCCTGCCCGCAGACGCCGTGGTGTAAGCACGCAACAATCCGACAGGCATGCCTTGGCATGGCCCCATGAAAAAAGCGCCTGTCGAAAGACCAGGCGCTTTTTTGCTCTGCGGACCCCGTCAGCGCATCACGTTGGCTTGCAGGTTGGCCAGCACGATCATCAGCACCTGCAGCAGCACCAGCACCACCAGCGGCGACAGATCCACCCCGCCCAGCAGGGGAATCACCTTCTGGAACGGCCGCAGCACAGGGGCGCACAGGCGCCACACCACATCGGACAGCGGCGAGCGGGCGGAGATCCAGGACATCACCGCATGCACGATGAGCAGGCCCATGAGCCCCGACACCGCCACCTTGGCCAGGCCAAACAGCACCAGCCAGGGCAGCCACGCCCAGGCGGCGGCCGCGCCGACGAGCAGCAGGAACAGCACGTACTGCAGCACCTGGAACAGGACAGCTGCCACCAGGCTGGACAGGTCCCACTTGCCCACCGGTGGAATCAGCTTGCGCAGGGGCAGGATGATCCAGTCGGTGAGCGCAAAGACCAGCCCGCCGATGGGGTTGCCAAACGGCACGCGCTGCAACTGCATGTACAGGCGCAGCAGACAGGCGCCCGTGAGCAGGCCACCGACGACATCGAGCAGGAAGGAAGCGATCTGGAAGAACATGGGAGCGGCAAAAAGGAAAGCGGGCGGTGCGAAAGCAGCCCGCGCCATGGGATGATAGCGGGCGAAGAACCTGCCTTATGACACAACCCCTTTCACTGTCATCTTTGCCCCTTTTCCCTCTGGGTTCCGTCCTCTTTCCCGAGGGCCTGCTGGCCCTGCGCGTGTTCGAGGTGCGCTACCTGGACATGGTGCGCAAATGCCACCAGATGGGCGCCCCCTTCGGTGTGGTGTCCCTCACCCAGGGCCACGAGGTGCGCCAGGCAGGCGCCCCGGAGGAGCAGTTCAGCGAGATCGGCACCCTGGCCGTCATCGACCAACTCGACACGCCCCAGCCCGGGCTCATCACCCTGCAGTGCCGGGGCAGCCAGCGCTTTCGCATCGTGCAGCGCAGCCACCTGGTGCACGGCCTGTGGATTGCCGACGTGACGCACCTCGATCCCGACATGGCCGTGCCTGTGCCCGACTACCTGAAAAAGGCGTCGCAGGCCCTGGCGCAGGTGCTGCACACGCTGCAGCAGCGCGACCCGGACAGCCCCGGCGCGCTGGTGCCTACTGCCGCCCAGCTCGACGACTGCGGCTGGGTGGCCAACCGCTGGTGCGAGCTGCTGCCCGTGCCGCTGGAGCTCAAGCAGCGCCTGATGGAACTGGACAACCCCCTGGTGCGGTTGGAGCTCGTGGGCGACGTGCTGGAACGCACGGGCATCGCGCAGTGACCCGCGGATCCGGCAAAGCGGCCAGCCCGTGCTGAGCAACGTTCTGGAGTGGCCCCGCCCGGTCAAGCGGCTGGTGGTGGTGGCGCTGGACATCGCCATGGGCCTGTTCGCCATGTGGCTGGCCTTCACCCTGCGGCTGGACGTGCTGCACTGGCCCGAAGGCATGCAGTGGCTGGCCTATGCCCTGGCACCCGTGCTGGCCTTCCCCATCTTCGTGAACCTGGGGCTGTACCGCGCCATCTTCCGCTACACCGGCATCACGGCCCTGGTCACCACCGGCAAGGCCGTGGCGATCTACGGGGCGCTGCTGTTCGCCATCCTGATGGCGGGCCAGTGGGTCGGCATCCCGCGCAGCGTGGGCATTCTTCAGCCGGTGATCTTTCTGCTGCTGGTGGGCGCCAGCCGCTCGCTGGGCTGGATGTGGCTGGCCGGGCAGACCACCAAGGCCCCGCACCGGCTGCTGATCTACGGCGCCGGTACGGCCGGCGCCCAGACGGCGGCAGGGCTGGTGAGCGCGCGCAACTACGTGCTCGAGGCCTTTGCCGACGACGACCGCGCCAAAGTGGGCCGCAGCATCAACGGCGTGCGGGTGTATGCACCCATCGCGCTGGCCGAGGTGGTGAAACGCTTTGGCATCACCGACGTGCTGCTGGCCCTGCCCAGCGTGCCGCGCCAGCGCCGCCACCAGATCATCGAGAACCTGCGCTCGCTGCCCGTGCGCATACGCACCATCCCCGGTCTCACGGACCTGGCCAGTGGCCGTGTGACGGTGACCGACTTCCAGGACCTGGACCTGGAAGACCTGCTGGGCCGCGAGCCGGTGGAGCCCGACCCCGAGCTGCTGGGCCGCCACATCCGCGGCCAGGCGGTGATGGTCACGGGCGCGGGCGGCAGCATCGGCAGCGAGCTGTGCCGCCAGATCGCGCGCGAAGGCGCGGCGCGCCTGCTGCTGGTGGACCACAGCGAGTTCGCGCTCTACAGCATCCACCAGGAGCTGCAGGCCATCGTGCAGCAGGAAGCCATGGCCTGCGAGCTGGTGCCGCTGCTGGCCAGCGTGAGCCACGCACAGCACATGCTCGACCTGTGCCAGGCGCACCGCCCGCGCACCATCTACCACGCGGCCGCCTACAAGCACGTGCCCATGGTGGAGGCCAACGCGGGCGAAGGCATCCGCAACAACGCCTTCGGCACGCTGAACATGGTGCGCGCGGCCATGGACAGTGGCGTGGAAAACTTCGTGCTCGTCTCCACCGACAAGGCAGTGCGCCCCACCAACGTGATGGGGGCCAGCAAGCGCGTGGCGGAACTGGTGCTGCAGGCGGTGGCGTCCTGCACCCGCCAGCCCGATTCGCAGGGCGGCACACCGCGCACTCGTTTTTCCATGGTGCGCTTCGGCAACGTGCTGGGCTCCAGCGGCAGCGTGATCCCGCTGTTCCGCAGCCAGATCGCGGCGGGTGGCCCCGTCACGGTGACGCACCCGGACGTGACACGCTATTTCATGACCATCCCCGAGGCCGCGCAACTGGTGCTGCAGGCCGGCGCCATGGCGCAGGGCGGCGAGGTCTTCGTGCTGGACATGGGCGCGCCCATCCCCATCCTGGAGCTGGCGCAGCGCATGATCGCGCTGTCGGGCCTGAGCGTGCGCGCACCGGGCCATCCCGAGGGTGACATCGAGATCGTCTTCACCGGCCTGCGCCCAGGCGAAAAGCTCTACGAGGAACTGCTGATCGGCGATGGCGCAGAGCCCACGCCGCACCCGCGCATCCTGCGCGCCCATGAGGAACACCTCGCTTGGGAGGTGCTGGAGAGCCGCCTGCAGGCATTGGAGCGTGCCATCCACCAGGCGGACGGCGCCGCCATGATGGTCCTGCTGCACGAACTGGTACCGGGCTTCCACCAGGATCCCCAGCAGGCCTGACATGAAGCCCCCCCTGAGTCGCTTCGCGCCTTCAACCCTATCTCGACTCACTGCGCGAGTCGGGAGGGGGACGCCCCCGGTGCACGCAAGCGAAGCGCCGCATTCGCGGCTTGGCGGCCCTTGCACGGGGGCGCTGGCTTGGGCCGTGCCGGTTTCGTGGGCCGCAGGTGGCGCGCAGCGCCATGGATCACTGACGTGAGCTCCACCCTGCTGCGCGCCACGGCCACCTTGCTGACCGGCAGTGTGGTGGCCCATGCGCTGCCCTTGCTGCTGGGCCCGGCGCTGACGCGCCTGTACACGCCGGCCGAATTCGGCCAGTTCGCGTTGCTGTGGGCCCTGGCCACCAACGTGGCGGTGGTCGGCTGTGCGCGCTACGAATTCGCGCTGCCACTGGAAAAAGCCGAGCCGGGCGCGGCCGAGCTCATGGCGTTGTGCGCGCGCCTGCTGCTGCTGGTCACGGCAGGGACGCTGGTGGCCGGCGGGGTGATAGCCGTGCTGCAGGGCATGCCGCTGGCCTGGGCCCTGCCGCTGGCCGTGCTGTCCATCGCGGCCACGCAGTGGCTCACGCTGTGGGCCACGCGCTCACAGCGCTTTGGCCTGCTGTCCGTCGCGCGCCTGGTGCAGCATGGCGGCGGTGCCGTGCTGCAGCTGGCGCTGGGCCTGCTCAAGCTGGGCGCGGCCGGACTGCTGGCCGGTGCGGTGGCCGCAGGGCTGGTGGCTGCGGCGGCCCTGGCCAGGCCGGCACCTGCCGGTGGCTGGGCGGTGCTGTGGCGCACGCCCTGGGCATCGCTGCGGGCCATGGCCGCAAAGCACCGCGATTTCCCGCTGCTCAATACGCCGCATGCCTTCATCGGTGCGCTGCAGGACACGCTGACGCTCATCGCCGTCGCGGCCTGGGCGGGCGATGCGGCAGCAGGCCTGTGGGCGCTGTCGCTGCGCTACCTCAAGGCGCCGGCCACCTTGCTGGGCGGCGCCCTGTCGCAGGCGCTGTACCCGCAGCTGTTGCAGGCCCCCAGCGCGGCACAGGCCCGCACCCTGGTGCGCAAGAGCATGCTGGCGCTGGCGGCCATCGCGCTGCCGATGGCCGCGGTGCTGATGCTCTGGGGTCCCTGGCTTTTCACCACCGCGTTCGGTGCGCAGTGGAGCGAGGCCGGCCCCCTGGTGCGCGCGATCGCGCCCTACATCGCCCTGCACTTCATCGCCTCGCCGCTGTCGGTGACCACGCTGGCCTGGCGCGCACAGGGCTGGGCCCTCAAGCTGGCGCTGGTGGGACAATTGGCCTTCTTTGCCGGGCTGCTGGCCGGGCTGGCTCTGGGCGGCCTGGAAGGCGCGGCCTGGGGCATCTCGGCATCCATGCTGCCCTACTTCGCCTACTACGTTCTCACCCTTGCCCACTGGAAACACATCCCCGATGAAAGCCTGGCTTAACCGCGCACGGCGCCGGATCTGGCAGGCGCTGATGTACCGCATGGTCTTCGGCGAGCGAACGCCGGGCGGCGTGCTGCTGGCGCACACGCGGATTGCACCCAGCACCTGCATCGAGGGCGAGCACGGCCTCACGCTGGCAGACCATGTGTTCATCGGCCAGTTCAACTTTCTCGACGCCACGGCGGGCCTCACCATCGACGAGGGCGTGCAGATCACCAATTTCGTGAGCATCGTCACGCACAGCTCGCACCGTTCCATCCGGCTGCTCGGGCGCGGCTACGCCACCCATGCGGGCGGCGAGATGCCCGGCTATGTGAAAGCGGCCGTGCACATCGGCGCCTACACCTTCGTGGGGCCACACAGCCTGATCGAGGCGGGCACGCGCATCGGCCGGGGCGCGCTGATCTGCGCCTACTCGCAGGTACGCGGAGAGGTGCCGGCGTTTGCCGTGATGGCGGGCGCGCCTGCGCGCCAGGTCGGTGACGTGCGCACGGCGGATGCGGCGCTGCTGGCGCAGTTCCCCGAATGGGCCGAACACTACCGTGCCTGGGCGGGGGAGTTGCCCCAGGCCTTGGAGGCAAGAACCCATGGCTGAAGCAAACAGGCATCTGTGCCTGCTGGGCGATGCCACCAGCCCGCACATCCAGCGCTGGGCGGTGGAAATGCGCGCGCGTGGCTACCGGGTATCGCTGGTCACAGCCCGCCCGGCCCCCATCGAGGGGGTGGAGCAGAAGGTGCTGGCGCCCGTGCGCCGCTCGACCGACTGGCTGCTGCGCGTGGGGCAGGCGCGCCGCTTTGTACAGGCCCTGGCGCCCGACATCGTGCACGCGCACTACATCACCTCCTACGGCTACCTGGCCGCGCGCTGCGGCCGCCATCCGCTGGTGATGACGGCCTGGGGCAGCGACCTGCTGGTGACGCCGCAAAAAAACACGCTGATGCGCTGGCTGACGGGCTGGAGCCTGCGCCGGGCCGACCTGATCACCGGTGACTCGCAAAGCCTGATCGATGCGGCCAAGGCCTATGGCCCTGCCTGCCCCGTGCAGGAGATCCACTGGGGTGTGGACCTGGCGCGCTTTGCGCCCGCGCCCTGGGCCGCCAAGACCGGCCTGCAGATCGTGAGCCTGCGCTCCTGGGAGCCCAACTACAACATCGACACCCTCATCGAGGCTGTGGCCACCCTGGTGGCACGCCATCCCGAGGCAGGGGTGCAACTGCACCTGCTGGGCGGAGGATCGATGGAAGCAGCGCTGCGCGCACTGGTAACCGCCAGGGGGATGGAAAGGCACGTGGTTTTTCACGGACGGCTGGACGATGCGGGCATGGCGCGGGTGCTGGCGCAGTGCAAGCTGTCGGCCTCGGTACCGACGAGCGACGCCACCTCGGTCTCGGTGCTCGAGAGCATGGCCTGCGGGCTGGCCGTGGTGGCCAGCGACCTGGATGCCAACCGCGCCTGGCTGGACGCCAGCCTGCTGGTGCCACCGCGCGATGCGGCGGCGCTGGCGCGCTGCCTGGAAACCCTGGCCGCCGACGATGCCCGAATGCAGGGCCACGGCCAGAAGAATGTGCAGCGCATTGCGCGCGACGGCGACCGCGCCGTACAGATGGACACGATGGATCGACTTTACCGAGAACGGATGGGCACCCCATGAGCCGGCCCCAGAACACCCTGGCATGGGTCAGCGTGATCGCCCCCTGCCGCAACGAGGCGGGGCACATCGCCGCATTCTGCGACAGTGCGCTGGCGCAGGTGCTACCGCCCGGCTGGCAGATGGAAGTGCTGGTGGCCGATGGCTGCAGCGACGACGGCACGCGCGAATTGCTGGTCGCGCGCAGCACACAGGACGCGCGGCTGCAGTGGGTGGACAACCCCGGGCGCATCGTCTCCACCGGCCTCAACGCCTGCATTGCACGCGCCCGTGGCGAAGTCATCGTGCGCCTGGACATCCATACCCGGTTCGCGCCCGACTATGTGGCGCGCTGCATCGAAACCTTGCAACGCAGCGGTGCCGACAATGTGGGTGGCCCCTGGGTGGCCGAAGGCACGGGGCCCATGGGCCGGGCCGTGGCCGCCGCCTTCCAGTGCCGCTGGGTGGTGGGTGGCGCGCGCTCGCGCGACACGCAGCACGATGGCGAGGTGGACACGGTCTACCTGGGCTGCTGGCCGCGTGCCGTGTTCGAGCGCATCGGCGGTTTCGATGAAGCCCTGGTGCGCAACCAGGACGACGAGCACAACCTGCGCCTGCGCCTGGCGGGCGGGCGCATCTGGCAAAGCCCGCTGATCCATTCGCTCTACCACCCACGCAACTCGCTCTACCACCTGTTCGCCCAGCAGCGGCAATACGGCTACTGGCGCCCTTTCGTGATGCGCAAGCACGGGCAGGCGGGTTCGGTGCGCCAGTTGGTGCCGGCGGCCTTCGTGGCCGTGCTCGGCCTGTTCGCGCTGTGTCTGCCCTGGACCGTGCTGCCGCTGGCGGCACTGATCGCGCTGTATGCGGCTTACGTGACTTTGGCATCGGTGTCGGCCGCGCGCAGCGCAGGCCGCTGGCAATTGCTGGCGCGGCTGCCGGTGGTGATCGCGGCTTACCATGTGGCCTATGGCCTGGGCACCTGGCGCGGCCTGTGGGACGTGCTGCGCGCGCGTGCACCGTCGGCCCGGTTCGCCCGGATCACGCGATGAGCGACCCCACCGAGCCCCAGGCCGTGCAGGCGCGCTATGCGCGCCGCGATGCCGCGCAGGACGCGCGGCACTACCGGCTGCTGACCAGCGCCTCTGCCCTGCAGGCGCAGCAGGAGCGCCTGCGCGCCATGGTGCGTTTGTGGAGTGCGCATGGCTGGACGGACCTCGCGGACAAATCCATCACCGAGGTGGGCTGTGGCAGCGGAGGCAACCTGCAGGACCTGTTGCGCCTGGGTGCCAGCCCCGCACGCCTGCAGGGGCTGGAGCTGATCGGCGAACGTGCCGCGCAGGCACGCGGCATCTTGCCCAGCGCCGTGCGCATCACCGAAGGCGATGCCACGCTGGCGCCCGTGGCCGAGGGCAGCCAGCACACGGTGCTGGCCTTCACACTGTTCAGCTCGTTGCTGGACCCGGCGTTCCGCCAGCACATGGCCGACGTGCTGTGGCGCTGGGTGGCACCGGGCGGCGGTGTGCTGGTCTACGATTTCATCGTGGACAATCCCCGCAACCCGGATGTGCGCGGTGTGCCCCTGGCCGAGCTGCACCGGCTGTTTTCCAGGGCGCAGGTGCAGTCGCGGCGGATCACGCTGGCCCCGCCGATTGCGCGCAGGCTGCCTGCGGCCTGCATCGGGCCTGCATCCGCCCTGCTCTACCCGCTGCGCACCCACCGACTGACCTGGCTGGCCAGGCCGGCTTGACCGTTGGCATCCCCGTTCCGCACTGAGTCACGTTCCATGAAAATCACCGTCATCGGCACCGGCTATGTAGGCCTTGTCACCGGGGCCTGTCTCTCGGAGATGGGCAACCACGTGGTGTGCCTGGACCTCGATGCGCGCAGGATCGCATCGCTGAACCAGGGCCAGTTGCCCATCCATGAGCCGGGCCTGCTGGACGTGGTGCTGCGCAACGCGCGCAGCGGCCGCCTGGAGTTCACCACCGACATCGACCACGCCGTGGCGCATGGCCTGCTGCAGTTCATCGCCGTGGGCACGCCCCCGAGCGAAGACGGCTCGGCCGACCTGCAGCATGTGCTGGCGGCAGCGCGATCGATCGCCGAGCGCATGGCGGGCTACAAGCTCATCGTCAACAAGAGCACGGTGCCCGTGGGCACGGCCGACCAGGTGCGCGACGCTGTGGCCGCCGTACTGTCCTCCCGCGGTGCGCAGCCGGAATTTGCGGTGGTATCGAACCCCGAGTTCCTCAAGGAAGGCAGTGCGGTGCAGGACTTCATGCGGCCTGACCGCGTGATCCTGGGCACCCAGGATGAGCGCGCCACCGAACTCATGCGTGCGGTGTATGCGCCCTTCATGCGCAACCGCGACCGCCTGGTGGTGATGGACGTTCGCAGTGCCGAGTTCACCAAGTACGCGGCCAATGCCATGCTGGCCACGCGCATCAGCTTCATGAACGAGCTGGCGCTGCTGGCCGAGAAGCTGGGCGCCGACATCGAGAACGTGCGCACCGGCATCGGCATGGACCCGCGCATCGGCACGCATTTCCTCTACGCCGGCACGGGCTACGGCGGATCGTGCTTTCCCAAGGACGTCACGGCCCTGATCCGGACGGCACAGGATGCCGGGCAGGACCTGCAGATCCTGCAGGCCGTGAAGGCCGTGAACGAGCGCCAGAAGCAGGTGCTGGCCGACAAGATCGTCGCCCGCTTCGGCGCCGACCTCGCGGGCCGGCGCTTCGCGCTCTGGGGCCTGGCCTTCAAGCCCGGCACCGACGACATGCGCGAGGCGCCGAGCCTGGCCATCATCGAACGGCTGCTGGCCCTGGGTGCCGAGGTCGTTGCCTACGACCCGCAGGCCATGGACCAGGCGCGCCAGGCCCTGGGCGAACGCACAGGCCTTTCTTTCGTGCAATTGGCCGATGCAGCGCTGCAAGGCGCAGACGCGCTCGTCATCGCCACCGAGTGGAAGGAGTTCCGCAGCCCGGACTTCGCCCACCTGGCCGCCACGCTGCGCGAACGCGTGGTGTTCGACGGCCGCAATCTCTTCGAGCCCGCCGAGCTGCGCGCCGCAGGGCTGGAATACCACGCCATCGGCCGTGGCGCTGTCCCGACCACCCCCTTGCCAGACCACCATGCCGAACGCTGAAACCACCGCCCTGCCCTTCCTCCCCTTTGCCCGCCCGGATATCGGCGATGCCGAGGTGAACGCCGTTGCCGAGGCCATGCGCTCGGGCTGGGTCACCACCGGCCCGCAAACCCGGGCCTTCGAGCAAGCCTTCACCGACTACCTGGGCGGCGGCGTGGACAGCCTGGCCGTGAACTCGGCCACCGCGGGCCTGCATCTGGCCCTGGAAGCCCTGGGCATCGGCCCTGGCGACGAAGTGATCGCCCCCACGCTGACCTTCACGGCGACCACCGAGGTAGTGCGCTACCTTGGGGCCGACCCGGTGCTGGTGGACGTCGACCCGGTGACGCTGAACATGGACCCGGCACTGGTGCGTGCCGCGATCACCCCGCGCACCAAGGCCATCATGCCGGTGCACTATGGCGGCCTGGCCTGCGACATGGACACGATCCTGGCCGTAGCCCAGGAGCATGGCCTCAAGGTGGTGGAAGATGCCGCCCATGCCCTGCCCACGACCTGGAGGGGGACGCTGGTGGGCCAACTGGCCTCCGACGTGACGGTGTTCAGCTTCTACGCCAACAAGACCATCACCACCGGCGAAGGCGGCATGGCTGTGACACGCGACCCCGAGCTCGCCAAGCGCATGCGCGTGATGCGCCTGCACGGCATGAACCGCGATGCCTTCGACCGCTTCACCTCCAAGACGCCCGCCTGGTACTACGAGGTGGTGGCGCCGGGCTTCAAGTACAACATGACCGACGTGGCTGCGGCCATGGGTGTGCAGCAACTGGCGCGCCTGCCGGCCTTCGTGCAGCGGCGCCAGTACCTGGCACAGCGCTACCACGCGGCGCTGGCAGGCTTGCCGCTGGTGCTGCCGGCCGAGGCGCCGATGGGCGACGTGCATGCCTGGCACCTGTATGTGATCCGCCTGGCTCCGGGTGCACGCCTGTCGCGCGATGCGCTGGTGCAGGGCCTGTCGGACATGGGGATCGGCACCAGCGTGCACTACGTGCCGCTGCACCGCCACCCCTACTGGCGCGACCGCTACCAGCTCGCGCCTGAGATGTTTCCCCAAGCCGATGCGGCCTACCAGGCCATGGTGAGCATTCCGCTGTTCACGGCCATGACCGACGCCGACCAGGACCGCGTGATCGCGGCCCTGCAGACCCTGCTGGGATGAGGATGCTCAAGCGCCTGATGGACATCGTGGTCTCGGGCGGCGCCCTGCTGGCGCTCAGCCCGGTGCTGCTCGCCATCGCGCTGTGGGTGCGCTGGGATTCGGCGGGCGGGGCGTTGTTTCGCCAGGAGCGGGTGGGTCGGCACGGGCGCAGCTTTCACATCTACAAGTTCCGCTCCATGCACACCTGGGCCGACCGGGCGGGCCCGGCCATTACCGTGGGGGAGGACGCGCGCATCACCCGCGCCGGGCGTTGGTTGCGCCACAGCAAGCTCGACGAACTGCCCCAGCTGTTCAACGTGCTCAAGGGCGACATGAGCTTGGTGGGCCCACGGCCCGAGGTGCCGCGCTATGTGGCGATGTACCCGGCCGAGCTCAGAGCCATCGTGCTGAGCGTGCGCCCGGGCATCACCGACCTGGCGTCCATCGCCTTTCGCAACGAAAGCGCGCTGCTGGCGCAGAGCGCCGACCCCGAGCGCACCTACGTGCAAGAGATCCTGCCCGTGAAGCTCGACTATGCCGCGCGCTATGCGCGCAACCACAGCGTGTGGCAGGACCTGCGGATCCTGGCCCGGACGGTGCACGCCGTGCTGCGCCCGGATGCATCGCCGGGCCAGGATACGCCGCGCTGAGCCACCGCAGCGACCGCGCAGGGCCGCCCACAGTGCCCAAAAACCGGCACTGCACGGGTAAAAAACCGGGTTGTGCCCGCCAAGCCGATAAAATCAAGGGTTGGCTGCCGCAGACTCCCTGACAGCCCCTTATTTTCGACGCACCACGCTCGCACCGCATTGACAGCACCTATGTCTGAACAGAACACCCCTCCAGTGCCCCCGGACGACAACAAGCTCATGGCCGAGCGCCGCGAAAAGCTCCGCGCGCTGCGCGAAACCCAGGCCCAGGGCGGCGCCGTGGCCTTCCCCAACAATTTCAAGCCAGCGAACAAGGCGGCCGAGTTGCACCTGACCTATGGCCCACTCGATGCCGAGGCCCTGGAGGCCAATCCGGCCACGGTGAGCGTGGCCGGCCGCATGATGCTCAAGCGCGTGATGGGCAAGGCCAGCTTTGCCACGGTGCAGGACGGATCCCTGGGCGACACCGGCGGCCAGATCCAGCTGTACGTGACCCGCGATGCGCTGGGCGAAGAGGCCTATGCGGCCTTCAAGCACTGGGATCTGGGCGACATCGTGGGCGCCGAGGGCACCACGTTCAAGACCAAGACCGGCGAGCTGTCGATCAAGGTCACGCGCCTGCGCTTGTTGACCAAGAGCCTGCGCCCGCTGCCCGATAAGTTCCACGGCATGGCCGACCAAGAGCAGAAGTACCGCCAGCGCTATGTGGACCTGATCACCGACGAACAGGCGCGCAGGCGCTTCATCGCGCGCAGCAAGGCCGTGAGCGGCCTGCGCGAGTTCATGGTGGACCACGGCTTCCTTGAGGTCGAGACGCCCATGCTGCACCCGATCCCGGGCGGTGCCAATGCCAAGCCCTTCGTGACGCACCACAACGCGCTCGAGCAGGAGATGTACCTGCGCATCGCGCCGGAGCTGTACTTGAAGCGCCTGATCGTGGGCGGTTTCGAGCGCGTGTTCGAGATCAACCGCAGCTACCGCAACGAAGGTATCTCTGTGCGCCACAACCCCGAGTTCACCATGATGGAGTTCTACGCGGCGTACTGGAACTACCTGGACCTGATGGACTTCACCGAGACGCTGATCCGCGAAGTGGCGCTCAAGGCCACGGGCTCGCTGCAGCTGACCTACCAGGGCCGCGCGGTGGACCTGTCGCAGCCGTTTGCGCGCCTGACGATCCGCGAAGCCATCTTCCAGTACACCGAGGCAGGCGCCCATGTGGACGACGCCGCGTGGCTGATCAGTGCACTGAAGAAGCTGGGCCTGAACGAAGAAAAGAACAAGCTGTCCACGCGTTCGCTGGCCAGCCTGCAGGTGCTGTATTTCGAAGAGACGGTGGAAGACAAGCTGTGGCTGCCCACCTTCATCATGGAGCACCCCACCGAAATCTCGCCGCTGGCGCGTGCCAACGACACCCGGCCCGAGGTGACCGAGCGCTTTGAGCTGTACATCACCGGGCGCGAGTTCGGCAATGGTTTCAGCGAGCTCAACGACGCCGAGGACCAGGCCGCGCGTTTCCACGCCCAGGTGGCCGCCAAGGACAGCGGTGACGACGAGGCCATGTTCTACGACCACGATTTCGTGCGCGCGCTGGAGTACGGCATGCCTCCCACGGGCGGCTGCGGCATCGGCATCGACCGCCTGATGATGCTGTTGACCGATAGCCCGAGCATCCGCGACGTGATACTGTTCCCAGCATTGCGGCGGGAGTCCTGAGCGGCTGCTGCGCAACGCCCTTCGCTTCAAGGAGAGCTACCGTGCCCTTCACCCCCAGCAGCGCGCCCTACCCTGCAGCGCACGCCACTGCGTCCTCCCGCAACAGTTTTTCGGTACTGGTGGTGGAGGACCAGAATTCGGTGAGGGCTGCGCTGGTGGCCGAGCTGCGGCACGCAGGGGTGTCGGAGATCTTCGAGGCCCCCGAAGGCGCAGCGGCACTGCACCTGTTCAAGACACATCGGCCGGACCTGGTGCTGCTGGACATCCGGCTGCCCGGCAAGGACGGCTACTGGGTGGCCCAGCAGATGCGCGAGAGCGAGGCGGGTGACTGGACGCCCATCATCTTCCTCTCGGGCCTGGACAATGAACTCGACGTATGGCGCGGCATTGAGGTGGGGGGCGACGACTACCTGGTCAAGCCCGTCAAGCCCATCGTGCTGATGGCCAAGCTGCGCGCCATGCAGCGCCTTCTGGACATGCGCCGGCGGCTGGTGTCGGTATCGGCCGAATTGCACCTGGCCAACCAGCGCCTCAACGAGATGGTGGAAGTGGACTCGCTGACCGGCCTGGTGAACCGCCGGGGCTTTGACCGCATGCTGCACAACGAGATCCTATCGGCCCGGCGTGACGGCACGCCGCTCACGCTGATGCTCTGCGACCTGGACCATTTCAAGCTGTTCAACGATGCCAGCGGCCACGTGCAGGGAGACGCCTGCCTGAAAGAGGTGGGGCGGTTGCTGCGCGAGGTGTGCGTGCGGCCGCGCGACGTGGCTTCGCGCTATGGCGGCGAAGAGTTCGCACTGATCCTGCCCAACACCCCGCGCTCTGGCGCCATGACCTTTGCGCGGGCCCTGGGCCAGTTGCTCAAGGTGCGCGGCATTGCCCACCCCGACTCGCCGCTGGGGGACACGCTGACGCTGTCGGGTGGCATCACCACCTGCGTACCCGACGACAGCACCAATGCCGAGAGCATGATCATGCGCGCCGACCAGGCCCTGTATGCGGCCAAGGCCCAGGGCCGCAACCGCTTTTTCAGTTTCGAGATGCAGATGGACACCGTGGAGCAATTGCGCAGCTGATGGCGATCTTTTCCGTTTTCTGCGCGCCCGAGCGCGCCCTTTTTCCATGGCCACCAACGGTCTGCATGTTTTGAAGACACGGCTCCCGGACTGGGTGCAGGACTGGCTCGATGTGATCGTGCCCGGCCTGCAGATCCTGCTGGTCGTTTTTGTGGCCTGGATGCTGCAGCGCCTGCTGCGGCGCCTGGTGGCGCGTGCCGCCGCCCACTACCAGTTGCCCGACGAGCTGCTGGTACCCATCAAGGGATTGATACGCTGGACCATCGTGGCCAGCGCCTCCCTGCTGGTGCTCGAACGCATGGGGGTTTCGGCCACGGTGCTGTGGACGGCCCTGACGGGCTTTGCCACCGTGGGCGCCGTGGCTTTTTTCGCGGCGTGGAGCGTGTTGTCCAACCTGTTCTGCGCGCTGCTGATCTTCACGGTGCGGCCGTTCCGCGTGGGCGACTACATCGAGGTGCTGGACACGGCAGAAAAGCCCGGCGCCAAAGGCCGGGTGGTGGACATCAACCTGCTGTACACCACGCTCGAAGACCACCTCCATGCGGGCCCGGATGGCACCTGGCTGCAGATACCCAATGCCCTGATCTTCCAGCGCGTGATACGGCGTTGGAGAGGGCCGCCCCCGCCCCTGGCGGCACCTGTGGCGGAACCCGCTCCAGCACTGCCCGCGCAGAGCGCTCCATCAGCGTATCCAGCACCCTGAGCCTGCGGCAGCAGGCCTCGATCGCTTCAGGGCAGCAGGTCCAGCGCCTGCAGGTAGGCCGGCTGGTACATGAGGTCGTCCCAGGCCTGGGGAAGGGTCTCGGGCAGCAGGGCGATGCGGCGCGACTCGCTGTCCACGCTGGGCTGCCAGCGGCCCTGGGCCTGCGCATCCGCCAGGCCGCCCAGCAGTTCGTCCACGGCCTTGCCATCGCCCACGCTCTGGTTGCACAGCAGCACCAGGTCGCAGCCGGCCTCCAGCGCGGCCAAGGCGCCATCGGTGTAACTGACCAGTTGGCCGTCGAGGCGGCGGGCTCCTTCCATGCTCAGGTCGTCGCTGAAGATGGCGCCGTCAAAGCGCATCTCGCGGCGCAGGATGTCCTGCAGCCAGCGTTGGGAGAACCCGGCGGGGCGGCTGTCCACCTTGGGGTAGATCACGTGGGCCGGCATCACGCTGGTGAGCGTGCTGCTGAGCCAGGGGTAGGGCGCCGCGTCATCGGCCAGGATGGCCTTGAGGCTGCGCGTGTCCACCGGCACCTCGGTGTGCGAGTCAGCCTTGACGAAACCATGGCCAGGGAAATGCTTGCCGCAATTGGCCATGCCGGCCTGCAGCAGCCCATGCATGAGGCTCTTGGCGAGCAGCGCCACGACGCGCGGATCGCGGTGGAAGGAGCGGTCGCCGATCACGCCGCTGCGCGAGCCGGCGTCTTCGTCCTGCCAGTCGAGGTCGAGCACCGGGGTGAACGAGAAATCCACGCCGCAGGCGCGCAGTTCGGTGCCCAGCACATAGCCTGCGGCGGTGGCGGCATTGGTGGCGCGCAGGGCGCCGCTGCCGGCAACCGCCTTGGCGCCCTTGCCATCGTCCATCCACATCGCGCCCAGGGCGCGCATGGGCGGCAGGTGGGTGAAGCCGTCGGTGCGAAAGCGCTGCACGCGCCCGCCTTCATGGTCCACGCAGACCAGCAGATCATCGCGCACGGCCTTGATGGCGCTGGTCAGGCCCAGCAACTGGGCCCGGTTTTCCCAGTTGCGGGCGAACAGGATCACGCCGCCGGTGAGCGGGTGGGCCAGGCGGCGGCGGTCGTCGGCGCTGAGCGCGGTGCCGGCCACATCGAGGATGACGGGTGCGTGTTCGGTCATGGGTTTTTCGAAATCAGGGGAAATGAAATTGCGGATACGCGAGCGAATGCGTGCTCGTGGGGATCAAGGCGCTTTTTCGACCACGCAGAAGCTGGCGGCGTAGTCCGTCTCGTCCGTGACGCTCAGGTGGGCCTGCAGGCCACGCTCTTCGAACCATTCCTTGAGCGCGCCGTGCAGCACGATCACGGGTTGGCCCGAAGGCAGCTTGGCCACTTCGCAATGGCGCCAGGTCATGGGCATGCGCATCCCGAGGCCGATGGCCTTGCTGAAGGCTTCCTTGGCGGAAAAGCGCGTGGCCAGATAGCGCAGACCCCGGTCCGGCCAGCGGGCCGTGCGCGCACGCCAGGTGGCGAGCTCGCCCTGCGACAGCACCTTTTCGGCGAAGCGGTCGCCATGGCGCTCCAGGCTGGCCTGGATACGGCGCACGTCGCAGATGTCGGTTCCGATACCGTAGATCATGGCAAGGCGCTCAGCCTGCTGCGGCGATGCAGGCGTTGTAGGCCTGCACGGTGGCGGCGTAGCCCAGCTCCAATGCATCGGCGATCAGCGCGTGGCCAATGGACACCTCCAGCACGCCGGGCACCTCGCGCACGAAAGCGGTGAGGTTGTCGCGGTTCAGGTCATGGCCGGCATTGACGCCCAGCCCGGCGTCGAGCGCGGCCTGGGCGGCGGTGCGGTAACGCTCCAGCTGTTCTGCCTGCCCAGGCGTACCCCAGGCGTCGGCATAGGGCTCGGTGTAAAGCTCGACGCGGTCGGCGCCCACGGCCTTGGCCGCGGCCATGGCCTCGGGAATGGGGTCCATAAACAGGCTTACGCGCACGCCCAGGGCCTTGCACTCGGCGATCAGGGGCGCCAGGCGAGCGGCGTCCTGCGGAAAACTCCAGCCATGGTCGCTGGTGAACTGGTCTTCGCTGTCGGGCACGAAGGTGGCCTGGTGCGGGCGCACCTGGCGGATGAAGTCCATGAGGTTCTGCGAGGGGTTGCCCTCGATGTTGTACTCCCGGTCGGGCCAGGCCTTCATGAGCTCGGCCAGCTCGAACACGTCATGGCTGCGGATGTGGCGTTCGTCCGGACGGGGATGCACGGTGATGCCCCGCGCGCCGGCTTCAAGGCACACCTGGGCCGCACGCGTGACACTGGGAATGCCCAGGTGGCGCGTGTTGCGCACCAGGGCGACCTTGTTGACGTTGACCGACAGGGCGGTACGGTGCGGCGTGGGGTGTGGCATGCGGTATGTAGAGGTCAGAGAGACTGCAGATCCATCATGAGCTGGCGGGTGCGCAGCGTGGGACTGCCGCAATGGTATTGCAAGAGCGCCCGCAACTGGGGCTTGAGCTCGGCAGCCACCGGAGCGCAGGCGCGCAGGGTGGCGGTGTAGCTGGATGCATTGCTGTCAAGTGCCGCCTGCAGGGCCTGCCACTGGCTTCCGGGCAGCGCGACGCGATCGCCCGGCGAGGCAGCACGCAGCCCCCCTTCGGCGACCAGCGTGTAGCGCGTGCTGGCATGCAAGGGCTCCAGGGTCATGGTCTGCGCGTCCAGGCTGGGCAGCAGGCCGATTTCGCGCAGCAGCAGCAGCTCGAAACTGCGCAGCACGGGCTCGAGTGCATCGCCATGCTCGCTGGCGAGCACGCGCACCACGCCGGCATAGTCATCGAACAGCGCAGTGTGTGCATCAGCCCGCGCCAGCAGGCGCAGCAGCAGCTCATTGAGGTACATGCCCGACAGCAGGGCATCACCCGTCGGCATGACATGCCCGCCAACCCACTCGGCCCCCTTGAGCGTGTGGATGTCGGCCGAGCCATCGCCCGACAGGGTGTAGGTGAGCAAGAGCGGCTGCAGCGGCAGCAGCACGGGGCGAAAATTGGAGGTGGGCTTCTTGGCGCCTTTGGCGACCAGGGCGACACGGCCCTGGCGGCGACAGAACACCTCCAGGATCAGGCTCGACTCGCTCCAATCGTAGCTGTGCAGTACGAAGGCCGGTTCATCGGAAATGCGCTTGGCAACGGCCATGGGCGGCTTTCAGCCAGGCCGCAGGCGTTGAAGCGCCTCTGCACGGAGCAGCGCGGCGGCCATCCTCACTCGTAACCGAAGGAGCGCACACGCGCCTCGTCATCGGCCCAGCCCGAGCGCACCTTGACCCATAGCTCCAGGAACACCTTGGCATCCATGAGCTTTTCGAGTTCCTGGCGGGCTTCGGTGCCGATGCGCTTCAAGCGCTCGCCCTTGTCGCCGATGACCATCATCTTGTGGTTGTCGCGCTCGACCACAATGGTGGCGGCGATCTTCACGAGGCGCTTGTGCTGCTTGCTCGCCTCTTCCTCAAACTTGTCGATGACCACAGTGGAGGTGTAAGGCAACTCGTCACCCGTGAAGCGGAACAGCTTTTCGCGCACGGTTTCGCCGGCCAGGAATTTCTCGCTGCGGTCGGTGAGCTCGTCCTCGCCATACCACCAGGCCTGCTCGGGCAGGTATTTGGCGCAGATACCGAAGAGACGCTCGATATCGCCCTTGTTCTTGGCCGACATGGGCACGAATTCGGCGAACGGGTGGCGCTCCTGCATGCTCTTGAGCCAGGGGGCCAGCTCGGCACGGCGGTTGACCATGTCGAGCTTGTTGGCAATCAGCAAGGTGGGAATGCCGGGTTTGAACAGCGACAGCACCTTGGCGTCGGCCAGCGTGAAGTTGCCCGCCTCCACGACGAAGAGGATCAGGTCCACGTCGCCGATGGCGCCCATCACGGTCTTGTTGAGCGACTTGTTCAGGGCCGTGGCATGCCGGGTCTGAAAACCTGGGGTGTCGACAAAGACGAACTGGGTCTGCTCGCGCGTGCGGATGCCGGTGATGCGGTGGCGCGTGGTCTGTGCCTTGCGCGAGGTGATGCTGATCTTCTGGCCCACCAGTGCATTGAGCAGGGTGGACTTGCCCACGTTGGGCTTGCCGACGATGGCAATCACGCCGCAGCGCTGGCCTGGCATGGCCGCAGGTGCACCTGCAGCCGCCAGCATGGCATCCAGATCCCCCGGGGTTTGGGGATGGTCTGCAGGGGTACCGGCATCGCCCGCTGTGTCGTTGGTGGCGTTGTCGTCGTTCATAGATTCTTTGCTTTCAGTGTGGCCAGCATGGCCGCTGCCGCAGCCTGCTCACCGGCACGGCGGGAGCCGCCGATGCCACGCTCTATCAGGCCCAGTTCGGGAATATCGCACTCGACATCGAAGGTCTGGCGGTGCGCCGCCCCCACGGTGGCCACGACGGCATACTGCGGAAGCTTCATTTTGCGGCCCTGGAGCCACTCCTGCAACGCGGTCTTCGGGTCTTTGGAGGCCGCCTGCATCTGCGGGTTGATCTCCATGGCCTGGAACAGGCGGTGCACCAGGGCTTCGGCCTGGATGTAACCGGCGTCGAGGTAGACCGCGCCGATCAGCGCCTCCAGCGCATCGGCAAGGATCGAAGGACGCTGGTGGCCACCGGATTTGGATTCACCCTCACCGAGGCGCAACACCTCGGACACACGCAGGCGCAGGGACAACTGGTGCAGGGTGTCCTGCTTGACCAGGTTGGCCCGCACGCGCGAGAGGTCGCCTTCAGGCAAGGACCCCAGGCGCTGGTACAGAAGACTCGCTACCGCGAGGTTCAGGACGGAGTCCCCCAGGAACTCCAGCCGCTCATTGTGGTCGGCCGAAAAGCTGCGGTGCGTAATGGCACGTTGCAGCAGCAAGGGGTCGGAAAAGGGGTGCTGCAGGCGGTCCTGCAGCGCAAGAAGACTGGGGGACACTACTTGGTCTGTCCCTCGAAGCGGTAGACGAGATAAGCTGGACCAGCGAGGGGGATCTCGCGTGAATACTTGAAGCTCACCACAGTCTTGTCACCGCGCTTGGTGACCTCCAGATCCTTGCCCTGTACTGAGCTGATGTTGTCAATCGCTCCAGCCCGGTCAAAGTTGCCGCGTACACCAGCAACCGTGGTCTCTTCCCTGGCTGCCTTGGTTGCCGCCTTGTTGATCGCCTGGTACTCCAGAAAGATCGGCACAGACTGCCCGCCGATGGCAAACGCGGCCACGCAGATCAACCCAATGAAAATCACGCCAATGAACGACAGACCACGCTGGCGCGAACGGCTGGCAAAACGGTTGGAATACATACTCTCCCCTCTCCGTGCTTACTGATTAAAACAGGCCATGGATCATTGGAAAGACCCGATGCGCCTGGGGTTGCTGAAATTCATCCAGACGAAAAAGGCCTTGCCCACAATGTTGGCGTCGGGCACAAAGCCCCAATAGCGAGAATCCAGCGAATTGTCGCGGTTGTCCCCCATCATGAAATAGTGGCCTTCCGGCACTTTGCACACCACGCCTTCAACACTGTAGCGGCAGTTGTCACGATACGCAAAACTGGTCGCACCCTGGATGAAGGCGGGAGCATCCGGATAGTTCAGCAACCGGTGTGCCTTGCCATCGATCTGCTCTTCGAGTTGCGGGTAGTACTTCACTTCGTCCAGAAAATCCGGGACGGCCGTGGTGGGCACCACCTGCCCGTTGATCGTGAGGCGCTTGTTCAGGTACGCCACTTCGTCGCCCGGCACGCCGATCACGCGCTTGATGTAGTCCAGACTGGGCTGCGGCGGGTAGCGGAACACCATGACATCGCCGCGCGCAGGCTTGTTGCCCTCGATGATCTTGGTGTTGATCACCGGCAGGCGCACGCCATAGGTGAACTTGTTCACCAGGATCAGGTCGCCTACCAGCAAGGTCGGGATCATCGAGCCGGAGGGAATCTTGAACGGTTCGAATAGAAAAGAGCGCAGCACGAACACCGCTGCGATCACCGGGAACAGCCCGGCCGTCCAGTCCAGCCACCAAGGCTGCATGAGCAGGCGCCCCTGGGCTTCCTGCACATCCAGATCCACCTTCTGGATGCCCATGCGGTCCAGTTCAGCCCGGCGCTGCACGGCAGCGTCTTCGATCGCCTGGGCTGCACGGCGGCGCTGCGGCAGGAAGTACAGCCGCTCGGCCAGCCAGAAGGCCCCCGTAACCACTGTGGCCAGGAACAACAGCAGCGCAAAATTGCCCTCGATGAGGCCAAAGTACCAGGACCCCACGTAGCCAAGAAAGGCGGCCAGGATGGCGGCCGTGAGAATTTGCATGAACTGCATCAATCTTCCACCTGCAAAATGGCGAGAAAGGCCTCCTGGGGCACCTCGACCGAACCGATCTGCTTCATCCGCTTCTTGCCCGCCTTCTGCTTTTCGAGCAGCTTGCGCTTGCGGGAGATGTCCCCGCCATAGCACTTGGCCAGCACGTTCTTGCGCAGGGCCTTGATGGTCTCGCGCGCGATGATGTTGGCGCCGATGGCAGCCTGGATGGCCACGTCGTACATCTGGCGGCTGATGATCTCGCGCATCTTGCCCACCACGGCCCGGCCGCGGTACTGCGACTGCGAACGGTGCACGATGATGGACAGCGCATCGACCTTCTCGCCGTTGAGCAGGATGTCCACCTTGACCACGTCGGATGCGCGGTATTCCTTGAACTCGTAGTCCATCGACGCATAGCCGCGCGAGACGGACTTGAGCTTGTCGAAGAAGTCCAGCACGATCTCGCCCAGTGGCATCTCATAGGTCAGC
The DNA here is from genome assembly GCF_964253575.1 of Acidovorax sp. LjRoot118. Taxonomy (NCBI): domain Bacteria; kingdom Pseudomonadati; phylum Pseudomonadota; class Betaproteobacteria; order Burkholderiales; family Comamonadaceae; genus Acidovorax; species Acidovorax sp. LjRoot118. The sequence goes on along the minus strand of NZ_CAXURB020000001.1, from coordinate 768,565 downwards.
ATGACCTGGCGGCCATGGTAGGCCATGTTGATCTGCACACCGCGCTTCTGGTTGGCCAGCGTCATCACCGGACCCACGTAGTCCTGGGGCATGTACAGGTGCACCGTGACGATGGGCTCGCGCACCTCTTCCAGGCGGCCCTGGTCGGGCATCTTGGAGGGGTTCTCGACCATGACGGTCTCGCCATCGGCGCGGACCACCTGGTAGACCACGCTGGGCGCCGTGGTGATCAGGTCCTGGTCGAATTCGCGCTCCAGGCGTTCCTGCACGATCTCCATGTGCAGAAGGCCCAGGAAGCCGCAGCGAAAGCCGAAACCCAGCGCCTGGCTGACCTCGGGTTCGTAGTGCAGCGAAGCGTCGTTGAGCTTGAGTTTCTCGAGCGCGTCGCGCAGCGAGTCGTACTCGCTGGCTTCCGTCGGGTACAGGCCCGCAAACACCTGGGGCTGGATTTCCTTGAAGCCCGGCAGCGCTTCGGTGGCTGGCCCCGCATTGTTGGGCAGCTTCTTTTCGAGCGTGATGGTGTCACCCACCTTGGCGGCCTGCAGTTCCTTGATGCCGGCGATGATGTAACCCACCTGGCCCGCGTCGAGCGAGTTGCGCGGCTCGTTGGCGGGGGTGAACACGCCCAGGTTGTCCGCGTTGTACACCGCTTCGCTGGCCATCATCTTGATGCGCTCGCCCTTGAGCAGGCGGCCATCGACCACGCGCACCAGCATCACCACGCCCACGTAACTGTCGAACCAGCTGTCGACGATCATCGCGCGCAGCGGACCGTCGGCATTGCCACGCGGTGCGGGCACCTTGGCCACGATGGCTTCGAGGATCTCGTCGATGCCCATGCCGGTCTTGGCCGAGCAGGGAATTGCATGCTCTGCATCGATGCCGATCACGTCCTCGATCTCGGCCTTCGCATTCTCTGGATCGGCATTGGGCAGGTCCATCTTGTTGAGCACCGGCACCACTTCCACACCGAGGTCCAGTGCGGTGTAGCAGTTGGCCACGGTCTGTGCTTCCACGCCCTGCGAGGCATCGACAACGAGCAGCGCGCCTTCGCATGCGGACAGCGAACGGCTCACCTCGTAAGAGAAGTCGACATGACCTGGCGTGTCGATCAGATTGAGGTTGTAGACCTGCCCATCCTGGGCCTTGTACTGCAGCGCAGCGGTCTGCGCCTTGATGGTTATCCCACGCTCTTTCTCGATGTCCATCGAGTCCAGAACCTGGGCCTCCATATCGCGGTCTGCAAGGCCGCCACATCGCTGGATCAAGCGGTCAGCCAACGTCGACTTGCCATGGTCGATGTGCGCAATGATGGAAAAATTTCTGATGTGGTTCATCAACGGGAAGCGTCAAGTAATTGAATTAAAACGGCGCGCACAAGAAAAAAGGGCGCGTCGAGTGGCGACGCGCCCTGAACCAACAATCATTGGCAACTGCGATAGTTGGATCTTCATTGTAGGCAAAAAGCGGGTCGGAAGCAGCCCGGCACTGGCACGAAAAGGGTCGTTGCCTGACTGCAACAGGGATTTTATACACAGTTTATTCACAGATTCAGTCCGCGCGATGATGAACAACTTGTGGGTGAGCTGTGGATCAGCTGTGCATGAACACGGTGCATCCCGCATGGTGGAGCAGGAGCCGTTCAATATGCACATAACGGTTGAACAGACCCCTGCATTCTATCGAAACTGGTTGATGCCCCGTTCCGGAAGTTAGCGAAAGCTAACCTCTAAGTTTTTTTCAGGGCCGCAGCAGGGGCCCGCTTCCAGGGATTTTTTTGGGAAAACCCATCAAACACCGAGGGATTAGCCCATGGGACTATCCCTTTGCCCATCTGGAATTCGGCCACCTCCTCCTTCAGCGCAGAGGGCGGATCACCGCATATTGGGCCCACTCGCCGCGGCGATAGAGCAGACTCAAGGGCTTGCTCTTGTCCGCCTTGGACACGACCGACTCGAAGTCCTTGAGGCCCGCAATCTCCGTATTGGCCACAGACAGAATCACATCGCCTTCACGCAGGCCCGCCCGCGCAGCGGCATCGGTGGCCGATGCCACGGCCACGCCGCCCTTGAGCTTGAGTTCCTTCTTCTGTGCATCGGTGAGTTCAAGCACGGAAAGACCCAGTTGCTGGGCTGCCGCCGACGCCTTGGGCTTCTCCTCGCGCTCCACGGCCTTGGCGACCGGCTTGTCGGGTTCGATTTCGGCGATAGTGATGGTCAGGTCGCGCGCGCTGCCGCGGCGGAACACCGTGATGGCACTCTTGGTACCGGGCTTGGTGTTGCCCACCAGGCGCGGCAGGTCGGCCACCTTCTCGATGGGCTTGCCGTCGAAGCGGGTGATGATGTCCCCTGCCTCGACCCCGGCCTTGTCGGCCGGCGAGCCCGACTCCACCCCCGTCACCATCGCACCCTGCGACTTGCCCAGACCAATCGCGTCGGCCACGTCCTTGCTCACCGCGCCGATCTGCACGCCAATGCGGCCCCGGGTCACGCGGCCCGACGAGCGCAACTGCTCGCTGACGCGGATCGCTTCGTCCATCGGGATCGCAAACGAGATGCCCATGAAGCCACCCGAGCGCGAGTAGATCTGGCTGTTGATCCCCACCACCTCGCCGCGCATGTTGATCAGCGGGCCACCGGAATTGCCGGGGTTGATGGCCACGTCGGTCTGGATGAAGGGCAGGTAATCGCCCGTGTCGCGCTGCTTGGCGCTCACGATGCCGGCGGTCACGCTGTTTTCCAGGCCGAAGGGCGAGCCGATGGCCATGACCCACTCACCCACCTTGAGGCGGCTCACGTCGCCCACCTTCACGGCCGGCAACCCGGTGGCCTCGATCTTGACCACGGCCACGTCGGTGCGCTTGTCGGCACCCACGATGCGCGCCTTGAACTCGCGCTTGTCGGTGAGCGTAACGATGACCTCATCGGCCCCCTCGACCACGTGCGCATTGGTCATCACGAAGCCATCGGCCGTGAGGATGAAGCCCGAGCCCACGCCGCGCGGTTGCGCCTCCTCATCCTGCTGCGGACGCTGAGGGCGCTGCTGGCGCGGCACATTGGGAATCGGCACGCCGAAGCGGCGGAAGAACTCCGCCATCTCCTCGTCCATGCCGTTGGCGCCCGAACGCTCGGACGCCTTCTCGCGCGTTCGGATGTTCACCACCGACGGACCAACCTGGTCCACCAGGTCAGTGAAGTCCGGCAAGCCCCGGACCACGGCGGACTGCGCCATGGCCACGCCCTGGGGCAGCACCGCCACGCTGGCCACCGTCGCCACCACGCCCGAAACGGCGAGGGCGCGCAGCATACTCCAATCAAACTTGGGCATCATCGACCTTTCAAATTGTGGGGAACGCGAAAAAGAGTGTCACAGCCTGTGAAGAGGCGGGCCTGCATTTGGTTCCCGAAAACCACGCAGTACCAGGGCTGTTCGCCGCGCCAGGTCAGCGCGCGCGCTCCAATGCACCGACGAAAAGGCGCAGCGTCTGCATGGGCACCTCACCGACGGCCGTCACCCAGGCATCGGAGGCCATGCGCTGGCCCAGCATCTGCGTGGCGCCCACACTGCCCAACTGGCCTTGTGCGCCATGCCGTTTCACATCGAAGGGCTCGATGAACAGCGACACAGTCGCCAGGCCATCGGAGTACAGGCACTGCAGCACCGGCAACGCCTCTGCGGGCCCCGCAGCCGCCAGCCTCTTGTGGCAGCTTTGCGGCACAAAGCCGGCCACCGGCTGGCGCATGCGCCAACCCTCTTCCAGCGCCGTGGTCTTCACCGCCGCAGGGGCAATCACCTTGTAGCCCGATACGTCGTCCATCATGCGCGAAAGCTTGTCCAGAGGCACGGTGGCATTGAGGTCGAGTTCGGAAAAGGCCGCCTGCTCCAGCACCCGGCCATCGGTCGCCAGGGTCTGCAACTTGACCACCAGGCCCGACTCCTTTTCGCTCCAGATGCGGTAGCCGAAACGCAGGGGATCCAGCGGCTTGAACCAGACCACGTCCGCATCCAGGCCGGCCACGCGCTCCTGGCCCAGCACCTGGGCCTCATAGTGCCTGGCCAGGGACGTGCCCTGCACCGACGGCAACTGCGGGAACAGCCCGCGCGCGTCACCGCGCTCGGTGCGCACCGTGCGCTCCTCTGGCAAGAAGGTGCGCACTTCACCGTCGCGCCGGAACACCTTGCGCGGCGTGCCGCTCAGGCCATCCACCCGCTCCAGTTGCTGCTTGCCGTCACAGGCATTCCAGATGCGCGAGCTGAACATCGCGCCCGAGGAGGACAGCACCACGAAGGTACCGACATAGGGGCGATTGCGGGGCGCCTGGTGCATGCGCTCTATCCACTGGCCGATGTCGCGCACGGGACTCACCGGAGACAGGGGCGGCAACGCGGACGCTACCGAACTCTGCGCAGACTGCGCATGCGCTGGAGCAGGCAACAAGCCAGCGCACAGCCACAAGGCCAGGCCAGCGATCGCAGCACGCCGCCACACCCGTGCGGCGGCATGCGCCAGGGCAAAGTCAGAGATCCATCCCATTGTGGCGCGTCAGGTCAGGCAAATTCAGCGGCTGGGCGTGGCAAAGGTGGCATTGCGCAGGAAGCCCGCAGGCATCTGCAGCGCGGACGTGCTGCCAAACTGCTTGTGGGCCGCCAGGAGCTCGTCCAGGCGCGGATCGCGGATCATCACCTGCTGGCCTTCGTTCTCGGCCACGGCGATCATGGAGCCCGGCTGCATGACACCCTGCGGTGCCGGAGCAGTCTGGATCACAGGCGCTCCCACAGAAGCCATCTGGGCCCCCGAAACCCCGCTGCCGCCCTGCAGCATGCCGACGGAAGACCACCCGATGGCCGCCACGGCAGCCAGCGAGGCCACCCCCGCCACCATCTTCCAGCGGAACACCGAGGCATTGGCCGCTGGCAACCGGGCCTGCGCCACCACACCCAGGGCCGGTTCGGGTACCAACGCGGCCGGGCGCCGCACCGGCGCCTCCTGGGCCATCTGTTCGCGCAGGCGCGAGAGCAGAACATTGCCACTGTCGGCACGCGCCAGTTCGTTCGAGCGCAGCACATCACCCACCAGGTGGTAGAGCTGCCATGTGGCCAGCCCTTCGTCATCGCCTGTGCAGGCGATGGCATCCGCAAACGCATCGCCATGCAACTGGCCATCGGCCAACGCCGAAATCTGTTCGCGCTTCGTCGTCATCACATCATTGTTCATGGTCTCACCTGCATATCCGTCACCAGACACTGCTTTACCCTTGCCGTACACCGCACCATCACCACCTTTTGCCCGTCTGGTTTTCCAGCATCGGGCGCACGCGGGCCGAAATCGCCTCCCGCGCGCGGAAAATACGCGACCGCACCGTGCCGATGGGGCAGCCCATGGCAGCAGCGATCTCTTCGTAACTGAGCCCCTCGATCTCGCGCAGCGTCACTGCCTGGCGCAAATCCTCGGGCAGCGCCTCCATGGCAGCATTCACCGCCTGGGCGATTTCCTGGGCAGCCAGCACCGTTTCAGGGGTCTCGTCGCTGGTTAGTTCATGCCCGACACGAGAAGTTTCATCTTCATCGTCAGAGCCCCTCAAGGCGTTTTCTGAAATCACCGGGTTGCGCTTCATGTCCATCAGCGCCTTCTTGGCGGTATTGACGGCAATCCGGTACAGCCAGGTATAGAACTGGGCGTCGCCCCGGAACTGGTGCAAGGCCCGGTAGGCGCGGATGAAGGTTTCCTGCGCGATGTCCGGGATGATGTCGGTGTCGCGCACCATGCGGCCGATCAGGCGCTCGATACGGCGCTGGTACTTGATGACCAGCAGCTCGAACGCCCGCTGATCGCCCGCCACCGCGCGCTCCACCAGGAGAAGATCGCTGTTGTCGGGTGTGGGAGGCGGCGTTTGGGCTGTCATCGAATCTCTGGGTTCACGCCTCTCGGCTGTGGATCGGCGCGAACTCTCCGGCACTCACAGTGCCCGTTCCGGCGCGCGAATATACCGCACGGCGCAGATCGGTCCACCGCTCGGGCTGCTGGCGGCTCTCCAGCCATAGCCAGAAGCGCTGGCGGCCTTGCGCCTCCTGGACGCATACCCACAAGTGGCCTTGCAGGTCCCACTGCACCTCTGGAGCACCTTGCAGCATCACCGGCGAGGTTCCTGGAAGCAACGCATCCAGCCACCACTGCTGGCCATCCCAATGCAACTCTCCGCAAAACTGGCCCAGCCACCAGTGCCAGGCACTTGCCACGGCGGCCAGCCAAGCGCTCGAACCGGCCAGTGCAGGGATCAGCCCCTGCCCGGCCCCCAGCAGCCACCAGGCCCACAGCACCGCAGCACCGGCCAGCGCCACGGCGGCCAGCACAGCGCCCACGGCGCGGCTGCGCCGCACGGGCAAGCGCACTGCAGGGGCCTGGCGCGCCATGGAATTCATGGAAAGGAGGGGGAATGCAGGTGCATCATCGTCCTGCAGTTTGCCGCAAACAGCATGCCAGTACCCGCAAGGGCACTGGCATCAAGCCGTCAAACCCGCTTGAATACCAGGGAACCGTTGGTCCCACCGAAGCCGAAGTTGTTCTTGAGCGCATAGTCCATCTTCACATCACGGGCCGTGTTGGCGCAGTAATCGAGATCGCACTCGGGATCCTGGTTGAACAGGTTGATGGTCGGCGGCACCTTCTGGTGGTGCAGTGCCAGCACGGTGAACACGCTTTCGATCCCGCCCGCCCCGCCGAGCAGGTGGCCCGTCATCGACTTGGTGGAACTGATCACCGTCTTGTATGCGGCTTCGCCGAGGGCCGCCTTGATGGCATTGGTCTCGTTGAGGTCGCCCAGGGGTGTGGAGGTTCCGTGCGCGTTCAGGTAACCCACATCGCCGGGATTGATGCCGGCATTGCGCATGGCGCTGATCATGGCGCGACGCGGGCCGTCCATGTTCGGCGCGGTCATGTGCCCGGCATCGGCACTCATGCCAAAGCCGCTGAGCTCGGCATAGATCTTGGCGCCACGGGCCTTGGCGTGCTCGTACTCTTCGAGCACCAGCACCCCCGCACCCTCACCCAGCACGAAGCCGTCACGGTCCTTGTCCCAGGGGCGCGACGCCGTCTTGGGGTCATCGTTGCGGGTGGACAGCGCGCGCATCGCGGCAAAGCCACCAATGCCCAGCGGCGACACCGTGGATTCCGTACCGCCGGCAATCACAACATCGGCATCGCCGTACTCGATCATGCGGCCGCCTTCGCCAATGCAGTGCAACCCCGTCGTGCAGGCGGTCACCACCGCCAGGTTCGGGCCCTTGAAGCCAAAACGCATGGACACATGACCCGCCACCATGTTGATGATGGATGCCGGCACGAAGAACGGCGTGATGCGCCGTGGTCCGCGGTTGGTCAGCTCGGCATGGGTGTCCTCGATCAGCGGCAGGCCGCCGATTCCGGATCCGATCACGCAGGCGATGCGCGTGGCGAACTCGTCGTCCAGCGCATCTCCCGTGGGCAGCCCCGCATCCTGTATGGCCTGCGCTGCCGCGACAATGCCGAAATGGATGAAGGCGTCCATCGCGCGCGCGTCCTTGGCGCTGATGTACGACTCCAGGTCAAGCCCCTTGACCTCCCCTGCGATCTTGCAGGAAAAGTTCGACGCATCGAACTTGGTGATGAGGTCAATGCCGGAATTTCCAGCGAGGACATTGGCCCAGGCATCGGCCACCGTGTTTCCCACGGGGCTGACGCAACCCAGGCCGGTCACGACAACGCGACGACGGCTCATGCGTAAAAACCTTCTGCTGATCGCTCAAGTCAGGCGCAGTGCGCCGGCTCAGGCCTTCTGATGGGTGTTGGCGTAATCGATGGCGTTTTGCACCGTCGTGATCTTCTCGGCGTCTTCGTCAGGGATCTCGATGCCGAACTCGTCTTCCAAGGCCATCACCAGTTCCACGGTGTCGAGCGAGTCGGCACCGAGGTCTGCCACGAAGGCCTTTTCATTGGTGACTTGGGACTCTTCCACACCGAGTTGTTCGGCAATGATTTTTTTGACGCGTGCTTCGATATCGCTCATGGTTTCCCTCTGGGGGTTGTGAATGAATCCGCGATTCTAGCCGCTTAAGGAGAAGCCCCTCAGCAGCCCGCCGTCCGGATGAACCGGCGTTATCTTTCAACAATTACATGTACATGCCGCCATTGACATGCAACTCCTGCCCGGTCACATAGCCGGCCTCGCGTGAAGCGAGGTAGGCGACCGCGTGTGCGATGTCCGAAGGCTTGCCCAGGTGGCCCAAAGCGATCTGCGTTTGCAGGGCTTTTTGCTGCTCTTCGGGCAGGCCGGCGGTCATGTCGGTCTCGATGAATCCAGGGGCCACGCAGTTCACCGTGATGCTGCGGCTGCCCAGTTCACGCGCCAGTGCGCGCGTCATGCCGGCCACGCCGGCCTTGGCGGCCGCGTAGTTGGCCTGGCCTGGGTTGCCCGATGCACCGACCACGCTGGTGATGCTGATGATGCGCCCGAAGCGCTGCTTCATCATGGGACGGATGGCGGCGCGGCTCACGCGAAAGACCGCCTTGAGGTTGGTGTCCAACACCGCATCCCAATCGTCGTCCTTCATGCGCATGGCCAGGGTGTCGCGCGTGATGCCGGCGTTGTTCACCAGCACGTGCAGGCCACCCTGCTGCTTGACGATGGCGTCGATGGTGGCCTCGATGGCTGCACCGTCGTTCACGTTCAGATTGACCCCCTTGGAGCCCGGGTAGGCCGCCAGGGCCGCCGAAATGCGGGCAGCGCCGTCATCGGTAGTGGCCGTGCCGACCACCTGGTAGCCGCGCACGGCCAGCTCCAGCGCGATCGCCGCGCCAATGCCGCGCGATGCGCCAGTGACCAGGGCCACCTGGGTGGGTTGAACAGAATCCGTCATGCCAGCAACTCCCGTGCTTCGGCCAGCGAGGCCGTGTCAAATACTGCAGCACCGACCAACTCGGGGTCGATGCGCTTGGTCAGACCCGCCAGCACCTTGCCGGGGCCACACTCCACAATGTGCGTCACGCCGCGCGCCTTGAGCGCCTGCACGCACTCCACCCAGCGCACGGCGCCAAAGGCCTGGCGCACCAAGGCGTCGCGGATCGCGTCGGCATCGCTGTGCACTGCCACATCCACGTTGTTGACCACGGGAATGGCGGGCGCCGCCAGCACCACCGCAGCCAGGGCCTCGCGCAGCTTGTCGGCTGCGGGCTTCATCAGGCTCGAATGGAAAGGCGCCGACACCGGCAGCAGCAGCGCACGCTTGGCGCCGCCGGCCTTGAGCACCTCGCAGGCCTTGTCCACCGCCGCCTTGGTACCGGCGATCACGGTCTGGATGGGGTCGTTGAAATTCACGGCCTCCACCACCTCGGCGCTGCCAGGGCCGAAGGTGGCCACCGCTTCGGCGCAACCGGCGATGACCTTGCCCGCATCCATGCCAAGAATGGCCGCCATGGCACCGGTACCCACAGGCACAGCCTCCTGCATGGCGGCAGCGCGCAGACGCACCAGGGGCGCAGCCTGCGACAGCGTCAGCACACCTGCCGCAACCAGCGCCGAATACTCACCCAGCGAGTGCCCAGCCAGCGCGACGGGCGCCGCACCACCCTCGGCACGCCACACGCGCCATGCCGCCACACCGGCGGCCAACATCACAGGCTGCGTGTTGGTGGTCAGGGCCAGCGCCTCCTTGGGGCCTGCCTTGATCAAAAGGGCAATGTCCTCGCCCAGGGCATCCGAGGCCTCACGCAGGGTCTCGGCAACCGCAGGGTGGCCACCCCAGCCATCGAGCATGCCGACCGACTGCGAGCCCTGCCCGGGAAAAACAAATGCAAATGACTTCATGCCAGCACAGATAGATAAGAGGAATCGGGTTCTGCAGGCCGCCCAAAAGGCGGCGGGCTACAGCTTCAGGAGCACGGCACCCCAGGTGAATCCACCGCCCACGCCTTCCAGCAGCAGCGTTTCACCCTTCTTGACCTGCCCGCTGCGCACCGCATGGTCGAGCGCCAGGGGAATCGACGCTGCCGAGGTGTTGCCATGCTGGTCCACCGTGACCACCACCTTGTCCATCGACAGCTTGAGCTTGCGGGCCGTGCCCTGCATGATGCGGATGTTGGCCTGGTGGGGGATCAGCCAGTCCACATCGGCTTCGGTCATGCCCGCCTTGGCCAGCGCGGCATGGGCGGCCTTTTCCAGCACGCCCACGGCCAGCTTGAACACGGCCTGGCCGTCCATCTTGAGCACCGGGTCGCCCAGCACCTGGCCACCCGAGACATTGCCCGGCACGCACAGGATGCCGACATGCTTGCCATCGGCATGCAGGTCGCTCGACAGGATGCCGGGCGTCTCGGACGCCTCCAGCACCACGGCACCGGCACCATCACCGAACAGCACGCAGGTGGTCCGGTCCTTGAAGTCGAGGATGCGGCTGAAGACTTCGGCGCCAATCACCAGGGCACGGTTCGCCGCGCCGGTCTGGATCATCGAATCGGCTACGGCCAATGCATAGACGAAACCGCTGCACACGGCCTGCACATCGAACGCCGGGCAGCCATTGGCACCCAGCTTGTGCTGCAAGATGCAAGCGACCGAGGGAAACACCATGTCCGGCGTGGACGTGGCGACGATGATCAGGTCGATGTCCTGCGCTTGCAGGCCCGCAGCCTGCAAGGCATTGCGAGCTGCTTCGAGACCCAGGTCGCTGGCCGTCACATCAGAGGCGGCGAAATGCCGCGCCCGGATCCCCGTGCGCTCAACGATCCACTCGTCCGAGGTTTCGATGCCAGCGCGGGCCAACTCGGCCACGAGGTCGGCATTCGTGAGCCGGCGCGGTGGCAGATAGCTGCCAGTGCCGGTGATGCGGGAATAGCGTCTCATTAATGTGTCGTCGTCGCCGCAGCAGGCCTGGGCTGGGCATCGGCTGGGGCCAGGAGTGGCGCCGCGTGCGCAATCCGGGTCCGGACACGGTCGAGCAGGTTGTTGCGGGCTGCATCATACGCCCGGTTCAAGGCCTGCTCGAAGGCCATGGCATCGGCCGAGCCATGGCTCTTGAACACCAGTCCGCGCAGCCCCAAAAGTGCCGCGCCGTTGTAGCGCCGATAGTCCATGCGAATCATGAGCGCTTTTAGCACCGGATAGGCAACGATAGCGGCGGCTTTTGTGAAGATGTTGCGAGAAAACTCATTTTTGAGCCCTCCTATCACCATCGCAGCCACCCCTTCGCTGGCCTTGAGCGCCACGTTGCCGACAAAGCCGTCACAGACCACGATGTCCACCGTGCCCTTGAAGATGTCATTGCCCTCGACGTTGCCGTAGAAGTTGAGATCACCCGCCTCGGCAGCAGATCGCAACAGTTCACCCGCTTTTTTGATGACTTCGCTGCCTTTGATGATCTCTTCACCAATATTGAGCAGCCCGACCGTGGGCTCACCGCCATCATCGCGCAAGGCCGACACCAGGGCCGAACCCATCACCGCGAACTGCAGCAGATGCTCTGCCGAGCAGTCCACATTGGCACCCAGGTCGAGCACCGTGGTGGCGCGCCCCTGGTTATTGGGCAATTGGGTGGCAATGGCAGGCCGATCAATGCCGTCCAGGGTCTTGAGCAGATAGCGCGCAATGGCCATCAGGGCGCCGGTATTGCCAGCAGAAACCGCCGCCCCCGCAGTTCCATCCTTGACCTGCTGGATGGCCACGCGCATGGAAGAGTCTTTTTTGCGGCGCAGGGCCACCTCGACCGGATCGTCCATGGCCACCACCTCGGTGGCAGGGACGATGGTGGCGCGGTCATGGGAAAAATCCTTCAGGCTGTCCGCCAGGCCGACCAGCAGCAAGCGGGCATCCGGGTGATTGCCAAGGAACTGACGGCACGCCGCGAGCGTGACGCGGGGGCCGTGATCGCCCCCCATGCAGTCAACAGCCAGTGTGATCATGGGCGACTTGTCCGGCCAACTGCGCTGGCCGGAAGATGGATACAACGGTCAAAACAAAGGCCCGCGCTACAGAATCCGTAGCTACGGGCCTTTGAAGGGTACTGAAGATCAGGCTTCAGACTTGTTTTTGAGCACCTGGCGGCCGCGGTAGAAACCGTTGGGGCTGATGTGGTGGCGCAGGTGGGTTTCGCCGGTGGTGGGCTCCACTGCAATGCCTGGCACATTCAGGGCATTGTGCGAGCGGTGCATACCGCGCTTGGAAGGGGACTTTTTGTTTTGCTGAACGGCCATGATGGCTCCTGGTCTTAAATAGGTTGGTAAATACGCGATGAGCCCATAGAAGACACGAGGGATTCGCGCGAAGCCCTCGATTATATCCCAAATGGATTCAGTGTCCCTTGCGGTCTTTCTTGAGGCCTGCCAACGCTGCAAAAGGATTGGGCTTGTCGGCGCTTGCCGCCTCGAAGTCATCGTCCGTCGATGCCAGCGGCACAGCCGTCGGGCACTCGTCATGCTTGGGCACCACGGGCAGCGCCATGAGCAACTCGTCCTCGATCAACTCGTGCAGGTCGAACTCACGGGTCATTGCCAGCAAGTCCTCTTCACTCTCGTCGTCGAGGGCTTCGGCGGTAGCCTCGTCGGCCACGAAGCGAAACGCGCGGTCCACCTCCAGCGGCACATCCACCGGCGTGAGGCAGCGCTGGCACTCCATGGGAAAGGACGCACGCACCTTGAGCACCAGCCACACCTGGCCTGCGCCGCCAAGCGCCGTGCGCACCTCTCCCTGCGCCTGCCAGTCCACCAGCAGGTCGGGGTGCAGCCCCCGGGCCTCCTGGGCCAGGCGCTCATACTTCAAAAGGGAATCATGGCCGGCCAGGCGCGCGCCGGCCAAAGCAAACGCTTTGACGTCGAGCCGGTCCACTGAGAATTCCTTGGTCATGGCGGCAGTGTAAGAGAATCAGCGAATGCATCAATCCCCTGCCCTGCAACGCCCTGTGGTATTGGGCTCCACCTCGCGCTACCGCCGCGAACTGCTCTCGCGCCTGAACCTGCCTTTCGAGGTCGCCTCTCCCGATGTGGACGAAACCCCCAGCGCGGGCGAGGCCCCGCGCGATCTGGCTTTGCGCCTGGCTTTGGCCAAGGCCCGGGCCGTGGCACATCTTTATCCCGAGGCCGTGGTCATCGGCTCCGACCAGGTGGCCGACCTGGCCGGCCAGCCGCTGGGCAAGCCCGGCACCCACGAGCGCGCCGTTCAGCAGCTGCGCCAGATGCGCGGACAGACAGTCATCTTCCAGACCGCCGTGGCCACCGTGTGCCAGGCCAGCGGCTTCGAGCAGGTGGACATCGCCCCCGTGGAAGTGCGCTTTCGCGACCTGTCGGACGACGAAATCGAGCGCTACCTGCGCGCCGAGCAGCCCTACGACTGCGCCGGCAGCGCCAAGAGCGAAGGCCTGGGCATCGCCCTGCTCGACGCCATCCACAGCGACGACCCCACAGCCCTCATCGGCCTGCCGCTGATCCGCACCTGCCGCATGCTGCGCGCTGCCGGAGTGGTTCTGCCATGAGCACCCGCCCCGCCACCCCCACGGATGCGCCATCCGGCGCCGCCGCCAGCGGCACGCTGTACCTGGTACCCGCCCCCCTCGATTTCGGCTGCGACGTGGAAGCGCCGCTACAGGACGCCCTGCCCGCCGGCACCCTGCAGAAGGCCGCGCAGCTCACCCACTGGATCTGCGAGAACGCCAAGAGCACCCGCGCATACTTAAAGCGCATCGATGCCCTGCACCCACTGGCAACACCTCTGCAGCAGCAACAAATCACCGAGCTGCCACGCGAGGTGCACAAGAAAGGCGACCATGGCGACAAGGGCTCCGCCACGTTCGACGCCAAGCCCCTGCTGGCCCCGGCACTGGCTGGCCACGCCATGGGCCTGGTCAGCGAGGCCGGCATGCCGGCCGTGGCCGACCCGGGATCGTCCGTGGTGCGCGCCGCGCACGACCTGGGCATTCCCGTCGTGCCACTGGTCGGCCCCGTTTCGCTGCTACTGGCCCTGGCCGCAAGCGGCCTGAACGGCCAGAGCTTTGCCTTTGCCGGCTACCTGCCACAGGACGGGCAGGAACGCACGCAGCGCATCCGCGAGCTCGAATCCCTGGCCCTCAAGACCGGCCAGACCCAGCTGTTCATCGAGACGCCCTACCGCAACCCCGCGCTCTGGCAGGCCCTGGTGCAGACCCTTCAGCCCCACACCCGCCTGGCACTGGCCAGTGGCCTGACGCTGCCCAGCGCCCAGATCCGCAGCCAGCTCGTGCGCCAGTGGCGCGCCCAGCCCCTGGTACCCAGCAACCGCACACCCATCGTGTTTGCCCTGGGCCGCTGAGCCCGCTCCATGCCATGCAAAGCCTCTCAGCAGCCCTTCTGCTCCTTGCCCTGGGCACCTGTGCCACGGGCGCACACGCCATCGTCCGCTGCGAATTCAACGGCAAGAGCGTCAACCCGTCCAACGGCGCCGAGACCGCGGGACTGACCGGCTTGCTGCGCTGCCGCGACGAAAACACCGGCCAGTTGCAGCGCGAGCAGGAGCTCAAGGACGGCAAGTACCTGGGCCGGGAGCGCTTTTTCGACCGCGAGGGCAAGCTCACGCGCGAGCGCAGCGTAAACGAGCGCGGCAACAGCCAGGGCCGCGTGGCCGAGTTCTGGCCCAACGGACAGCTCAAGCGCGAGGAATTCGCCGAGAACGGCAGCACGGTCGGGGCCGTGCGCCGCTTCGATGCCAATGGCCGGCCCGAACGCCTTTCTTTCCATACGGGAGGGCAGGAGCAGTTCGTCATCGAATACAACGCCGCCGGCCAGCCCACGCGGCTGCAGTGCCCGCGCGCCAGCGTCCTGCCCGAAGACCGCAAGCCCTGCGGCTTCGAAGGCGCTGCGGACACCCCGCTGTATACCAGTGCTGGCACCAAGGCCGGCCAGGTGCGCTACGACCAGGGCCGGCTGCTGCTGTCCACAGAATGGACGAGCGATGGCGTGGTGGCGCAGCAGATGCTCTACGAGGAAGGGCGGCGCGTGCACCGCAGCTTTTTCACCGAAGGCGGCAAGAGCGTGCTGCGCGAAGAGCGCATCTTCACGCCAGATGAGCAGCGCTTCCTGCGCGACACGCGCGGCCCGCTGCACAGCCTGCGCCGTTTTGGCAGCACGGGCCAGCTGATCGAACAGCATGGCTATGCCGATGGGCGCGAAGTGCTGCTTGAGCGCTGGTACCTCAACGGGGCGGCACGCGAACGCTCGACGATGACCGGCATCGGGGAGTCCACCCGCATCCAGCGCGAACTGCGCGATGACGAGGGCCGGCTCACGCGCCGGGAACTGCTCACCGAACAGCAGCAGCGCACCGGCATTCAGCAGCAGTTCCACGCCAATGGCCGCGTGGCCCAGGAAGACCGATACACGGCACCGGACAACCGGGGCCGCACGCGGCTGGAAGCGCGCAAGCAATGGGACGAATCCGGCAAGCTGCTGGCCGACGACACCATCCTGGAAGACGGATCGCGCCAGCGCAAGGCTGGCGGACTGGATTCCTGATCAGCGCAGCTGCGGCCCGGCAGACATCATCGCCTTGGCGGCGCCGATGCCCATGGCCGCGCCGAAGCGCTTGGCCAGGCGCTCGGCTACGTTGTCACGGCGCGTGTAGTCGATGATCTCCTCGGCCTTGACCACCTCGCGCGCCACGTAGTCGAGGTTGCCGAGCTTGTCGGCCAGGCCCATCTCCACGGCCTGCTGGCCGGTCCAGAACAGGCCGCTGAAGGTTTCGGGCGTGACCTTGAGCCGGTCGCCCCGGCCAGCCTTCACCACGCCGATGAACTGCTGGTGGATCTGGTTGAGCATGGCCTGCGCGTATTCGCGCTGCTTCTCGGTCTGGGGGCTGAAGGGATCGAGGAACCCCTTGTTCTCGCCTGCCGTGAGCAGGCGGCGCTCGACACCGAGCTTTTCCATGATGCCGGTGAAGCCAAAGCCATCCATCAGCACGCCGATGCTGCCCACGATGCTGGCCTTGTCCACGAAGATTTCATCCGCCGCCGCAGCGATGTAATAGGCGGCCGAGGCACAGGTCTCCTCGACCACGGCATACACGGGCTTGTTGTACTTGGCCTTCAGGCGCACGATCTCGTCGTTGATGATGCCGGCCTGCACCGGGCTGCCGCCCGGCGAGTTGATCAGTAGCACCACGGCCTGAGAGCCTTCGTCCTCGAAGGCGCTGCGCATGGCGGCCACCACGAACTCGGCACTGGCCTCGGCACCCGAGGCGATCTCGCCCTTGATGTCCACCACCGCCGTGTGCGGCGTGCTCTTGCTCGCGCCGGTCGATGCCTGGCGCATGGCGCCCCAGGCCAGCGCAACGATCAGCAGCAACCAGGCAAAGCGGAAAAAGATCTTCCAGCGGCGGGCCGAGCGCTGCTCGCTGAGGGCCGCAAAGGCCAGCTTCTCCAGCGTGGCGCGCTCCCACCCAGGCTCCTGCACAGCCGCGCGGGCGCCGGACGGGGCGGCCGATTGCGACCACAGGTCCTGCGACGGGGGGAAATTCTTGTCGGAACCCGGGATTCCAGGCTGTTGGGGATCGGTCATTTCAGGCCTTTTGAGACACCATGCGGCCCTTGGCGGGCAGGCCGCCACAGGCAAATATGCAAAAAACAGGACGAGCCAGGGAACACCCCTAAAACTCGACGGGCTGGAGGTTGTATGCAGTATGCCAGTGCACTGCACCATCGGACTCCGACAGGGCTATCTTCACCAGCCCGCCCCGGCACGGCCCGCCCGCGCACTGGCCGGTGTCGGGCAGGTAGGCCGCTCCATGCGTGGCGCACAGCAGCCAGTTGCCGGAATCGTCGAAAAACCGGTCGGGCTGGTAGTCCATCTCCATCGCCACATGCGTGCAGCGGTTGAGGTAGGCATGCGGCGCCCCGCTGTAGCGAATGGCAAAGGCCCTGCAGGTCTGGCCCGCGTATTTCACATCAAAGGGCACCGCCAGCCCGCCATCCACCAGATCGGCGCTGTTGCACAAGGGAATGGAGGCAGGCTCGGCAGTGCTCATGGGAGGACAACGGCAGTGGCAGATGAAGAAAGTGACCGATGAAGAGGCTATCCGTTGGCCCGCAGCCAGTCGTGCAGCTCGCGCACCGAATGCGCCACGGCCAGCGGCTGCAGCACGTGGAAGGCGTCGGGCTCGTGCGCCCCATAGCTCACGCCCACGCTGGCACAGCCGGCGTTGAGCGCCATCTGCAGGTCGTGCGTGGTGTCGCCGATCATGAGCACGCGCTCGGGCAGCACGTCGAACTCAGCCATCAGCTCCTGCAGCATCAGCGGGTGGGGCTTGCCGGCCGTCTGGTCGGCCGTGCGCGAACCGTCGAACACGCCCTTGAGGTCCTTGGAATGCAGCACATCGTCCAGGCCGCGCCGGCTCTTGCCCGTGGCCACCGTGATCAGGTGCCCGGCATCGCGCAGGTCGGCCAGCATCGGCAGCACGCCCTCGAACAGGCTCAGGTCGTCCTGGTGTTGCACATAGTGAAAACGGTAGCGATTGGCCAGCTCCGGGTACTTTTCGGGCGGCACGTCGGGCGCGGCATGGGCCAGCGCCTGCATCAGGGCCATGCCGATCACGTACGAGGCCGCCTGGTCCGTGGGCACGGTGCCGCCCACGTCCTTCACGGCCGCCTGGATGCAGCGCACGATGATCTGCGTGGAGTCGAACAGGGTGCCATCCCAGTCAAAGGCAATCAGGTCGAAACGGCGGGGGCGGGACGTGGGACGCATGGGGCAAGGCACTCAGGCAGAGGGTACGAAATCGGCCAGCTCGGGCGGCAGTGGGGCGTTGAGCGCAACGCGCTCGCCACTGGCCGGGTGGTTGAACTGTAACCGCCACGCGTGCAGGAACATGCGCCGCATGCCCAGCTTCTGCAAGCGTTTGTTCAACTCGAAATCGCCGTACTTGTCGTCACCGACGATGGCGTGGCCCTGGCTCGCCAAGTGCACCCGGATCTGGTGCGTGCGCCCGGTCTTGATCGTCACCTCCAGCAGCGTCATGGCCGGCAGGCCCTGTTCCTGGCGCGCCGGCACGGCCTGGCGCACCTTGACCAGGGTGATCGAGCGCATGCCGTCAGGGTCGTCGGCCGTGGTCACGCGCACGCGGCGCTCGCCATCGGCCTGCAAATACTTGTGCAGTGGCAGGTCGATGACCTTGTTGCTGGCGGTCCACACCCCGGTGACCAGCGCCAGGTAGGTCTTGCCGGTTTCGCGCTCGCGGAACTGGTCCTGCAGGTGGGTGAGCGCCGAGCGCTTCTTGGCCACCAGCAAAATGCCCGAGGTGTCCCGGTCCAGCCGGTGCACCAGCTCCAGGAACTTCGCGGTGGGTCGCGCCTGGCGCAGCTGCTCGATCACGCCAAAGCTCACCCCGCTGCCGCCATGCACGGCCACACCCGCAGGCTTGTCGATTGCGATCACGTGCTCATCTTCGAGCAGGATGGGGAATTCGCGCGCGGGCGCAGGCCGCTCGGCCTTCTCGGCCACCTTCTCGGAGATGCGCACGGGCGGCAGGCGCACCAGATCGCCCGCTTCCACGCGGGTATCGGCGCTGGCGCGGCCCTTGTTGATGCGCACCTCGCCGCTGCGGATGATGCGGTAGACATGCGTCTTGGGCACGCCCTTGAGGTGGCGTATCAAAAAGTTATCGAGGCGCTGGCCTGCAGAGTCCTCATCGACCTCGACGAGCCGGGCGGCGGGCGGGTTGGAAGCCGGGGCGGGGCCGGACGGCGGTTTGCCCCCTATAATGTGTTTCACCTGCGCGTTGCTGTGTAAGTGGTTGATTTGTCTGGAGTTTAGTCCACGCGATCACAACACGGGCGCAGGCAGGTCGATGCCAGCGGGTGTCGCCCACGCAGATTGCAGGCCAGATGCCTGCAATGGCCTGGGTGCCAGCCGGCGGGCTGACAGATTGAAACACTGATACGGAATCCCCCAAGCTGGCAGATGCGCCCCACCAGGGCAGGGTCTGTCAGCGGATCGAAGCGAGCATGTGGTTGTTGATGGCTTGGATTGTGACCTTGTGGCGGTGGCGCATGCCCCTGGCCATGCGCGCGCAATTGCCTGCAACGACCGTCCGGCCAGCGCAACCAGCCACCTTGTTCGTGGCAAAACTGCGCCTCTCCCACTCGCCCCCTTCCATGCGCCCCTGCCTTTCGCTGCCGCGCTAACGCGCGGCAGGCTTTCGGCATCCCCGGCAATTCCCTTCGTTTCGATGCGTCAGTCCAGGCATTCACAGCTCCTGTAGAGCTTGTTCATTGTTTTGGAACTGCGGGTGGCAGCCCGCTGCAGCTGTGTTGGCTGCGCCGCTGCCCTCCGCGAAACACAAGAAGGAAACGCATCATGAAGCGGATGCTCATCAACGCCACGCAGCCCGAAGAGCGGCGCCTGGCCATCGTCGACGGACAAAAGCTCCTCGACTACGAGATCGAGATCGAAGGGCGCGAACAGCGCAAGGGCAACATCTACAAGGCCGTCGTCACACGCGTCGAGCCCTCGCTGGAAGCCTGCTTCGTCGACTACGGCGAAGACCGCCACGGCTTCCTGCCGTTCAAGGAAATCTCGCGCAGCTACTTCGCCCCGGGCGTCTCGCCCAGCCAGGCGCGCATCAATGAAGTGATCCGCGAAGGCCAGGAACTGCTGGTCCAGGTCGAAAAGGAAGAGCGCGGCAACAAGGGCGCGGCCCTGACCACCTTCGTCTCGCTGGCCGGCCGCTACGTGGTGCTGATGCCCAACAACCCCCGTGGCGGTGGCGTTTCGCGCCGCATCGAGGGCGAGGACCGCGCCGAGCTCAAGGAGGCGATGGACCAGCTGGAGTACCCCAATGGCATGTCCATCATCGCGCGCACCGCCGGCATCGGCCGCACCGCGCCCGAGCTGCAGTGGGACCTGAACTACCTGCTCAAGCTGTGGAACGCCATCGACGGCGCTGCCAAGGGTGGCAAGGGCGCCTTCCTGATCTACCAGGAATCGAGCCTCGTCATCCGCGCGATCCGCGATTACTTCAACAACGACATCGGTGACATCCTCATCGATACCGACGACATCTACGAACAGGCGCAGCAGTTCATGGCGCACGTCATGCCCGAGCATGCCGCCCGCGTGAAGCGCTACCGCGACGACGCCGCCCTGTTCAGCCGCTTCCAGATCGAGCACCAGATCGAATCGGCCTACGCCCGCACCGTGCAACTGCCCTCGGGCGGCGCCATCGTGATCGACCACACCGAAGCGCTGGTCAGCGTGGACGTGAACTCGGCCCGCGCCATCAAGGGCGGCGACATCGAGGAAACCGCCACGCGCACCAACCTGGAAGCCGCCGACGAAGTGGCCCGCCAGATGCGCCTGCGCGACCTGGGCGGCCTGATCGTGATCGACTTCATCGACATGGAGGAGAGCAAGAACCGCCGCGAAGTGGAAAACCGCCTGCGCGACGCGCTGCGCCAGGACCGCGCCCGCGTGCAGTTCGGCACCATCAGCAAGTTCGGCCTCATGGAAATGAGCCGCCAGCGCCTGAAGCCCGCGCTGTCCGAAGGCTCGTCCATCCCCTGCCCACGCTGCGGCGGCTCGGGCCACATCCGCGACACCGAATCCTCGGCGCTGCAGATCCTGCGCATCATCCAGGAAGAGTCGATGAAGGACAACACGGCCGCCGTGCACTGCCAGGTGCCGGTGGAAGTGGCTTCGTTCCTGCTGAACGAAAAGCGCACCGAAATCGCCAAGATCGAGCTCAAGCAACGCGTGGCCGTGCTGATGGTTCCCAACAAGACGCTGGAAACCCCCAACTACCGCCTGGAACGCCTGAAGCACGACGACCCGCGCCTGGACCACATCGAAGCCAGCTACAAGCTCGCCGAAGAAGTGGAAGACCCCACGGCCGTGACGCGCCGCTCGCAGGAGCCCACCAACAAGCAGACCCCGGTGATCAAGGGCGTGCTGCCCGACGCACCGGCACCGCAGGTCGAGCCCCGCCCCGAAGGCGCGGCCCGCCCACCGCGCGCCGGCCAGGGCCAGCGCCCTGCGGCCACGCCAGTTGCTGCGCCCACGCCCGCACCGGCACCCGCTGCGGCAGCGCCTGCTGCACCTCAGGAGCAAGGGATTCTTGCCTTCATCAAGGGCTTGTTCGGCTTTGGTGGCGCACCGGCGGCAGCGCCTGCACCGGTGGCGGCCCCTGCACCAGCAGCCGCACCCGCCGCGGAAACCACCGCCCGCGAACCCCGCCGTGATGGCCGCGGCGAAGGCCGTGGCGGACGCCGCAGCAACCGCGATGCGCCCGGCCGCAGCGATGGCCAGCGCGAAGGTGGCGGCCGTGAAGGCGGCAACCGCGATGGCGCCACAGAAGGACGTGGCCGCCGTGGCGAACGCCCGGCCGAAGGCCGTGCACCCCGCGACGCCGAAGTCCAGGGCAGCCGCCCACCGCGCGAAGGCGGCGAGCGCCGCCCCGAGGGTGAAGGCCGCGAGGGACGTGAAGGACGCGGCGGCCGCAACGGCCGTGGTGGCCGCAACGACAGCGAAGGCCGCAACCAGGCCAATGGCGCCGCCCTGAATGGCGAGCAGGCAGCGGCAGTCGCCGGTGCCCAGGTGGAAGGCCCGATCGGCAGTGGCGCCGACGCCGCCGCCGGCCAGGCACCGCGCAGTGAACGTGGCGAGCGCGGCCCCCGCCGCGAGCGCGGCGACGGCACCGGCCGCCGCGAACGTGGCGAGCGTGCGCCCCGCAACGCCGAGGGCACGGAAGCCGCTGCACCGGCAGGCGACTTTGCCGACACCTCGCCGCTGGCGCTGCTGCCTGATCTGGACCTGACGGGCAACGAGTCCGCAGCCGCAGGCACTGAAGAGCAGCGCCGTGAGCGCCGCTCGCGCGACCGCTATGGCCGTGACCGCCGTGAACGCGGTGAGCGCGGTCCACGCGATGGCGCCGAAGCTGCCGCAGCACCGGCAGCCCCCCTGCTGGACTTCGATACCTCGAATGTACCGGCCACAGCAACGGCCGAGCCCCAGGACGAGCCACCACGCCGCAGCTACTTCAGCGCAGCAGCCCCTGCTGCCGCCACCGAAGCCGCAGCGCCCGTGGCGGCACCTGTCGCGGCTCCAGTGCAAGAGAGCGCCCCGGCCCCTGTGGCCGTCGCTCCCGTCGCACCGGCCCCGGCTCCTGCTGCTGCACCGGTCGTGGCAGCCCCCGCACCGGTGGTACAGGCCCCCGCCCCCATAGCAGCACCTGTGGCAGCACCGGTAGCGGCCCCTGCACCTGCAGCCGCCGCCCCCGTGGCAGCGCCGGCCCCCGCAGCGGGTCTGCCCCGTGTGCAGGCGTTCACGCTGCCACTGGATGCGCTGCAGCAGGTCGCCGAATCGTCGGGCCTGCAGTGGGTGAACTCCGATGCCGCAAAGATCGCTGCCGTGCAGGCCGCCATCGCGGCAGAACCCAAGCCCATCCATGTGCCGCGCGAGCGTCCACCCGTGGTGGTGGCCGATGAGGGCCCGCTGGTGCTGGTGGAAACCCGCCGCGACCTCTCGGCGATGAAACTCCCCTTCGAGCAGCCTCCAGCGGCTTGATGCGGTGAGCGCGCAAGAAGGCGGCCTCGGCCGCCTTCTTGCTTTTTGGGCCCCGCCTTTGCGCTGGCGCACGGCCGATGCCGGTATCCTTGCGGCCACGACCTCGGTGTCTCACTTTCCTTCTGTTCGACCTCGACGAACCACCACGCCTCCATGCTGTTCCTGCTGTCTCCCGCCAAATCGCTGGACTATGAAACCCCGCTGCCGCCGGACATGCCGCACACGCTGCCGCAGTTCGTGGCCCAATCCACGGCCCTGATCAAGGTGCTGCGCGAGAAGTCGCACCAGGACATCGCCACACTGATGTCGCTGAGCGACCCGCTCGCGGCCCTGAATGTGGCGCGCTACCAGGCCTTCAGGCCGCGCTTCACCGCCGCCAACTCGCGCCAGGCCCTGCTGGCATTCAACGGCGACGTCTATGAAGGCCTGAATGCGCGCACGCTGGACAGCGAAGACCTGCAATGGGCGCAGGACCATGTGTGCATTCTGAGCGGCCTGTACGGCATGCTGCGCCCGCTGGACCGGATGCAGCCCTACCGCCTGGAAATGGGCACACGCCTGGCCACCGATGCCGGCAGCAACCTCTACCAGTTCTGGGGCAGCCGCATCGCGGAGCACCTGAACAAGCGCTTGCGGGCCGACACCACGCCGGTGGTGGTGAACCTCGCCTCGCAGGAGTATTTCAAGGTGGTGGACACCAAGGCCCTCAAGGCGCGCGTGGTCGAATGCGTGTTCGAGGACTGGAAGGGTGGCACCTACAAGATCATCAGCTTCCACGCCAAGCGCGCACGCGGGCTGATGGCGCGCTACGCCGTGACCCACCGCCTTGCGACCCCGCATGCCCTCCAGGGCTTTGACCTGGAGGGCTACACTTTTGCTCCCGCCGCCTCAGAACCGGAGCGCCTGGTGTTCCGGCGCAAGACCAACGAGTGAGATCTGCCATGGCATCGTCTTCCGAACAGTCGCCATCCACCGCAACCACCGCCGCAGCGGCACGCCAGGCCATCACGCCCGAATTGCGCCGCTGGATCATCGAGCAGGCCGAGGCCGGCTTTGCCGCACCCGTGGTGCTGCAGTCCATGCGCGATGCCGGCTGGAACGAGGACACAGCCGCCGAGGCGCTGGAAATCACGCTGCAGGACCACCTCAATGCCCTGGCCGAGCAGCAGGGCCAGCCGTCCGCCGTGAAGGTGCCCGAGCCCCTGATGGGTGAATCGCCCGCCCAGATCGATGCCGGCGACCGCATGGTGAGCATTCTGCTGGCCATGGCCAAGCCGCGCATCGTGGTCTTCGGCAACCTGCTCTCGCCGGAAGAGTGCGATGCCCTGATCGCCGCAGCCGAGCCGCGCATGGCGCGTTCGCTCACGGTGGCCACCAAGACCGGCGGCGAGGAAGTCAACGACGACCGCACCAGCGACGGCATGTTCTTCCAGCGCGGCGAAAATCCCGTGGTGCAGCGCATTGAGGAGCGCATCGCCCGCCTGCTGGACTGGCCGATCGAGAATGGCGAGGGCCTGCAGGTGCTGCACTACCGCCCCGGCGCCGAATACAAGCCGCACTACGACTACTTCGACCCGGGCGAGCCCGGTACCGCGACCATCCTCAAGCGCGGCGGCCAGCGCGTGGGCACCCTGGTGATGTACCTCAACACGCCCGAGAAAGGCGGCGGCACCACCTTCCCCGACGTGCATGTCGAAGTCGGCCCGCAGCGCGGCAATGCCGTGTTCTTCAGCTACGAGCGCGCAGCGCCCTCCACCCGCACCCTGCACGGCGGCGCGCCCGTGATCGCCGGCGAGAAGTGGATTGCCACCAAGTGGCTGCGCGAACGAGAATTCAAGTAACCAAAGGCCTGCCGCCAGTCCTGCGGGCACGCCGCAGGCTCGCCACCAAGGGATCCCTCCATGAACGACAACACCCCCGAACAATCCAAGTTGGGCAAGGCCTCGGCCTATGTGGACCAGTACGATGCCTCGCTGCTGTTCCCCATCCCGCGCGCGGGCAAGCGCGCCGAGATCGGCGTCACCACCGCACCGCCCTTTTTCGGCGCCGACCTGTGGACAGCGTTCGAGCTGTCGTGGCTCAACCAGCGCGGCAAGCCGCAGGTGGCCCTGGCGCACATCACCATCCCCTGCGAAACGCCGAACATCGTCGAGAGCAAGTCGTTCAAGCTCTACCTCAACAGCTTCAACAACACGCGCTTTGCTGATGCCTCCGAGGTGCAGGCACGCATCCGTGCCGACGTGAGCGAGGCCGTGTGGCGCGGAGCTGAACACCCGGCCACCGTGGGCGTGCGGCTGCTGCTGCCAGAACTGTTTGACCAGGAACCCGTGCACGAGCTCGACGGCCTGAGCCTGGACCGCCTGGACGTGGAGTGCACGCACTACCAGCCCGCACCCGAACTGCTGCACGCCGTGCACGACGAACCCGCCGTCACCGAGGTGCTCACCAGCAACCTGCTCAAGAGCAACTGCCTGGTGACCGGCCAGCCCGACTGGGGCAGCGTGCAGATCCGCTACACCGGCGCACCCATCGACCAGGAAGGCCTGCTGCAGTACCTGGTGAGCTTTCGCAACCACAACGAGTTCCACGAGCAGTGCGTGGAGCGCATCTTCATGGACCTGTGGACGCGCTGCAAGCCGCTCAAGCTCACGGTCTACGCGCGCTACACACGCCGCGGCGGCCTGGACATCAACCCGCTGCGCACCAGCCACCCGCAGGCCCTGCCGGGCAACGTACGCACGGCACGGCAGTGACTCCCCCTGAGTCGCTTCGCGCCTTCCCCCTCTCTCACATCGCTTCGCAATCTGGGAGGGGGACGCCCCCAGTGCGGCGGGGCGGCCCTTGCACGGGGGCACTGGCCTGAGTCGTGCCAGTTGCATACGCCGTGTGCGATAGCGCGATGGAACGCCGATACCAGCCTTGGCAGAGCGCCAGCGTCATTGCGTCGCCTTACAGTAGCCCCTATCCATTGCCGAGCCAATCGCATCGCAATCGGTGCAGGCGGTGCGCCCGTGCACGCCAGGCCACATAGAGGCTGGGCAACAGGGTTCCGGCAAAACACAGGGGCATGGCCCAGGCCTCGCCAAAGGCACAGGCGGGCAGCCAGCCCACCCAGCCCATGAGCCAGAGCGTGAGCACCAGATCCCACAGGTGGTATTCCAGCGGATGCTCCACCCGGTGTTCCACATGCCACTGCTTGATGCGCTGGAGCTCGTTGAGCGTCATGACCATCTCCCGCCAGAGGAATGATCAATGTAAGTTTGATGTAAGACTTCGTCAAGCCCCCCGCCCGTCGGCCCTCAGAACAGCGGTCGGGTGTGCGGGTCGGCCTCGCGCACCCGGGGGGCGCGTGGTTCGAGCGGGCCGTCGGGCACCTCGCCTACCCGCTCCAGCGTGCCCACGCGCACGCCCAGCAAACGCAGCTTCTGGTCCAGCGGCACCCGCTTGAGGCACAGGCCGGCCGTGCGGCGGATGGTGGCCGCATCCTGGGTGTAGCGGTCCAGCGTCTGGTCGCGCGTGGCGATCCGGAAGTCGTCGTAGCGCAGCTTGATGCCGATGGTCTTGCCCACATAGCCCTTGCGCTGCAGGTCTCCGGCCACGCGTTCGCACAGGTCGGTGAAGATGCGGCCGAGCTCGGCCTTGTCGCGCACGGCGTGCAGGTCGCGGTCGAAGGTGGTCTCGCGGCTCATGCTCACGGGCTCGCTCTCGGTCACCACGGGGCTGTCGTCGCGGCCCCAGGCCACGCGGTGCATCCAGGCGCCGCTCGACTTGCCGAAGCGCTCGATGAGCCACTGCGGCTCCTGCGCGGCCAGTTGGCCGATGGTCGTTATGCCCAGCGCCGCGAGCTTCTCGCCGGCCTTGGGACCGATGCCGTTGATCTTGCGCACGTTGAGCGGCCAGATCTTCGTTTCAAGCTCGTTCTCGTAGACGATGGAGATGCCATTGGGCTTGTTGAACTCGCTGGCCATCTTGGCCAGCAGCCGGTTGGGTGCCACCCCGATGGAGCAGGTCAGGCCCGTCACGTCGAAGATGCTCTTCTGGATCAGCCGCGCAAGCACCCTGCCGCCCTCGCGCTGGCCGCCCGGCACGTCGGTGAAGTCGATGTACACCTCGTCCACGCCCCGGTCCTGCATCACGGGCGCGATGTCCGTGATGGTGCTCTTGAACAGGCGCGAGAAGCGGCGCACCTCGTCGAAATCGACGGGCAGCACGATGGCCTGGGGGCAGAGTTTGGCCGCCTTCATCATGCCCATGGCCGAGCCCACGCCGAACTGCCGCGCCGCGTAGGTCGCCGTGGTGATGACGCCGCGGCCCACATAGTCCTTGAGCAGGGGAAAGTCGTCCACCGGGATGAAATGCGGCTCGCGCAGGCCTTCGCCGTCGGGCGTCTGGTGCAGCAGTTCGTCCACCTTGCGACGCCCGCCGCCGATCACCACGGCTAGGCCCTTGAGCTGCGGGTAGCGCAGCAGCTCCACGGAGGCGAAGAAGGCATCCATGTCCAGGTGCGCGATGCGGCGCAGGCGCGGCGCGGAAGGTTCGTCGGGCGGTAGGGAGGTCACGGCCTCCATTGTGCGCAAAAGGGCCGCCACCCTGCTGTCAGCCGCCCAGCCGACAACAGGGTTGGGGCAGCGGAATTACTTCTTGGCGAGTGCCGCGTTGCGCATCCCCTGCAGCGTGCCCGTGGGCGTGATGGCCTCGGGATCGATCAGGCAGTGCAGCACGCTGGGCAGGCCGCTGGCGCGCGCACGGGCCAGGGCCGGGGCGAATTCCTCGGTGGTCGTGACACGCTCGCCATGGCCACCGAAGGCGACGGCGTAGGCCTTGAAGTCAGGGTTCTTGAGCGCGGTGGCGCTCACGCGGCCCGGGTACTCGCGCTCCTGGTGCATGCGGATGGTGCCGTACATGGCATTGTCCAGCAGCACCACGATGATCGGCAGACCATACTGCACGGCGGTGGCGAACTCCTGGCCGTGCATCAGGAAGTCGCCGTCGCCAGCGAAGATCACCACCTCGCGCTGCGGCCACAGGCGCTTGCCGCCCACCCCGGCCGGCAGGCCATAGCCCATGGACCCGCTGGTGGGCGCCAGCTGGCTGGCAAAGGTGGTGAAGGGCCAGAAGCGGTGGATCCAGGTCGCGAAGTTGCCTGCGCCGTTGCAGAAGATGGTGTCGGCTGGCAGCACCTCCTTGAGGTGCTGCATCACCTGGCCCATCTGCAGGTCGCCGGGGATGCGGATGGGGGTGGTATCGCTCCAGGCAAGGTACTCGGCATGGGCGGCCTCGGCATGGACCTGCCAGGGCACGGCGGCCGTGGGGCGTACCGTGGCCAGCGCCGCAGTGAAGGCCTGGGGCGTGGCATGGATCGGTTGCGCGGGACGGTAGAGCCGGCCCAGTTCATCGGCGTCGGCATGCACGTGCACGATGGGCTGCACGGGGTTGGGAATGGCGAACAACTCATAGCCCTGGGAGGGCACTTCGGACAGGCGCCCGCCGACCACCAGCACCAAGTCCGACGCGCGGATGCGCGCCAGCAGCTTGGGGTTCACCCCCAGGCCCAGGTCGCCGCCGTAGCAGGCGTGGTTGGCCGGAAACAGCATCTGCCGGCGGAACGAGCAGTACACGGGCAGCGACCAGGCCTCGGCAAAGGCTGTGAACTCGCGCACGGCCTGCTCGGACCAGCGGCTGCCGCCCAGAATGGCCACGGGCTGCTTGGCCTTGCCCAGGCGCTCGGCCAGCTCGGCCATCTGCGTGGCGCCGGGGTGGGTTTCGGCCACCTGGTAGGGCAGCGCATCGGCCACCACCGCTGCCTCGGTCAACATGTCTTCGGGCAGAGCCACCACCACGGGACCGGGCCGGCCCGAGGTGGCAACGTGGAAGGCGCGCGAAATGAGTTCGGGCACGCGCGCCGGGTCGTCGATCTGCACCACCCACTTGGCCATGGTGCCAAAGACGGCGCTGTAGTCCAGCTCCTGGAAGGCCTCGCGCCCCAGCGCCCCCCGCGCCACCTGGCCCACGAACAGAATCAACGGCGTGGAGTCCTGGTGCGCGATGTGCACGCCAGCCGAGGCATTGGTGGCCCCCGGCCCCCGCGTGACGAAGCAGATGCCGGGCTGGCCCGTGAGCTTGCCCTGGGCCTCGGCCATCATGGCCGCGCCCCCCTCCTGGCGGCAGACGGTGACGGCGATGTCGGCGTCGTGCAGCGCATCCAGCACGGCCAGGTAGCTTTCACCGGGCACGCAGAAGAGTTGCTTCACGCCATGGGTGATGAGCTGCTGGACCAGGATCTGGCCGCCCGTGCGGCTGGCGGCGGTGCTGGAGGTGGAGGGCGTGGTCATGTCAGGGTTCCGGAACGAGAGAAACAAACAAAAAAGAAATCGGCAAACCGTCAGCGCAGCGCATCGCACGCACGGCGGATGCGCGCGCAGGCTTCCTGCAGGTCGGCCATGGACGCAGCGTACGAGATCCGGAAGTACGGCGCCAGTCCCAGCACGCTGCCAGGGACCACCGCCACGTGGAACTCGCGCAGCAGGTAGTCGCAAAAATCCGCATCGGTGCGCAGCGTGGCGCCGCCCGGCGTGGTGCGGCCCAGCACGCCTTCGCAGCTGGCGAAGGTGTAGAACGCGCCTTCGGGCACGCGGCAGCGCAGCCCGGGCGAAGCGTTGAGCGCGGCCACCACCAAGTCGCGCCGCGCCTGGAACTCGCGGCAGCGCTCGGCCACGATGTCCTGCGGCCCGGTCAGGGCCGCCACGGCCGCTGCCTGGCTGATGGACGAGGCGCACGAGGTGGCCTGGCTCTGCACCACGGCCATGGCCGCAATCAGTGCACGCGGGCCCGCGCCGTAGCCGATGCGCCAGCCCGTCATGGCATACGACTTGGAAACGCCGTTCACGGTGAGCGTGCGCTCGCGCAGCGCGGGCATCACCACCGCCGGCGTGGCAAACGCATGGCCATCGTAAAGGATGTGCTCATAGATGTCGTCCGCCAGCACCCAGACCTGCGGGTGGCGCAGCACCACCTCCAGGATGGGCCGCAGTTGCTCGGCGCTGTAGGCCGTGCCGCTGGGGTTGGAGGGAGAGTTGATGAACACCCATCGGGTGCGCGGCGTGATCGCTGCTTCGAGCTGTTCGGCCGTGATGCGAAAGCCATTGGCCTCGCTGCACGGCACCACCACGGGCACGCCACCCGCGATCAGCACCATGTCGGCGTACGACGTCCAGTAGGGTGCGGCCAGGATCACCTCATCGCCGGGGTTCAGGCTAGCCATCAGCGCGTTGTAGATGACCTGCTTGGCACCCGCGCCCACGGTGATCTCGTTGGCGGCGAACTCCAGGGCGTTGTCGCGGCGGAACTTGAGCGCTATGGCCGCCTTGAGTGCGGGCGTGCCGTCCAGCACCGTGTAGTGCGTGTCGCCCCGCGCCATGGCCTGCTGCGCGGCCTCCTGGATGTGGATCGGCGTATCGAAGTCCGGCTCGCCCAGGCCCAGCACGATCACGGGCTGGCCCTGGCGCTTGAGCTCGTTGGCGGCCTGGGTGATGCGCACGATGTCCGACACGCCGATGGCGCTGATGCGGTCGGCCGCGCGAAAGGCCGTGGCGGGGATGGCGGCGTTCATTGCTGGTAGGACTCCAGGGGCTTGTCGTTGGGGGCGGCGAACAGCTGGCGCAGCGTGGTGCCCAGCGGCAGGTTCAGGGCCACGTTCTTGGGCGGGATGGGGTTCATGAACCACCTGGTGTAGATCTTTTCCATCTCACCGCTCTGCATGAGCCGGGTGAGCACACCGTCCACGGCGGCCTTGAAGCTGGGGTCATCCTTGCGGAACAGCAGCGCAATCGGCTCGGCGCCCAGCGGTTCGCCCACGATGCGGTAGGCCGATGGGTCCTTGGCGTTGGCGATCATCCCGGCCAGCAGGTTGTCGTCGAGCACAAAGGCATCGGCGCGGCCGGATTCGAGCAACAGGAAACTTTCGTGGTGGTCCTTGCCCAGCACGGTCTTGACCGGCGCGCCGCCCAAGGCGCGTTCCTGCTTGCGCAGCAACTGCACGGCCGTGGTACCGGTGGACGCGGCAATGGTGCGGCCCGCGAGCTGGCTGACGGACTTGAGGTCCGAGTCCTTGCGCACCGCCATGCGCACTTCGCTCACATAGGTGGTCACCGCAAAGGCCACCTGCTGCTGGCGCGCGGTGTTGTTGGTGGTCGGGCCGCAGCCGATGTCGAGCGTGCCGTTCTGCACCAGCGGCAGCGTGTTCTGAGCCGTCACGGCCATGTACTCGAGCTTGGCGTCGGGCACGATCTCCTTGAGCACGCGCTCGCACAGCTCGACGTGGTAGCCCACGTATTTCTCGTTGGCGCCCAGCGCATAGGCCATGGGGGGCGAGGTCTCGCGCACCCCGAGCACGACCTTGCCGCTGGCCTTGATTTTCTCGAGCGTGGTCTGGGCGCTGGCACCTGCGGCGCACAGCAGTGCGGCCAGGGCCACGGCCATCATTTTGCGGTTGGGGGAAAAAGCCATGTCGTTGTCTCCGGTGGTTGTTGTGGATGGCGTTGGGAAAGCGATGGGGCGCGCCACGCGAACGCGGCGTTCCCCAGGTTCAGATGACGTTCTTCTCCAGCAGCGGCCGCTTCTCGGCAATGCGCGTGATGGACAGGGGCGACAGGTCCAGGCTCTGGTAGCGCCCCGTGAGCAACAGCTCGGCCACGCCCCGCCCCACGGCAGGGCACTGCTG
Organism: Acidovorax sp. LjRoot118; assembly: GCF_964253575.1. Classification (NCBI taxonomy): domain Bacteria; kingdom Pseudomonadati; phylum Pseudomonadota; class Betaproteobacteria; order Burkholderiales; family Comamonadaceae; genus Acidovorax; species Acidovorax sp. LjRoot118. Next base: position 737,303 of record NZ_CAXURB020000001.1, on the reverse strand, counting down.
CAGGCCGTGGCCCGAAAAGCCGTTGGCGAACACCATGTTGTCGCAGGCAGGGGAGAGGCCTACGATGGCGTTGTGGTCGAAGGTGTTCATCTCGTAGTAGCCGGCCCAGGCGCCCTGCATGCGCAGTGCCCCGAAGCCCGGGATGCGTTCTGCCAGCGTGGGCCAGACATGCTCTTCGAAGGCGTGGTATTCGGGCTCCAGCGGGGCGAAGTCTTCATCCTGGTCGGCGGGCGGCGCAAACCCGGCGATGAAGCCCTGGCCCTCGGGCCGCAGCCAGATGCCGCTGGTGTCGATGAGCAGCGGGCAGCGTGGCAGTGGGGCCGGACTGGAGAGATGGAACACGGTGCGGCGCTTGCCCACCACCGGCAAGGCAATGCCTGCCCAGCCTGCGATGGCGGCAGCCCAGGGCCCACCGGCGTTCACGGCATGGCTGCAGGGCAGCGCGGCGCCGCCTTTCAGCTGCACGGCGGCCACATGCTGCACGCCATCACTGGCAGACATGTCAAAGCCCACGGCATCGTCGGCCACATAGCGCACGCCCTGGCTCTGCGCCTTCTTGCGCAGGGCGGTGAGCAGCAGGTAGCCATCGAACCAGCCCTCGCCCGACAGGCCGAGCGAGCCCAGAGCCACGTCCTGCAGTGCCAGCCAGGGAAAGCGCTCGGACAACTGTGCCGTGTCGAGCAGCGCCACGTCGGCGCCATGGCGCAATTGCAGCCCATGGTTGTCGCGCAGCGTGGCCTCGCCAGCCGCTGTGGCCAGATAGAGGTAGCCGCCCTCGTGCAGGCCGATGCCGGGCACGTCGCCATTGCATGCCAGCAGCGTGCCGACGTCGCGCAGAAAACCGATGCCGTAGGCCGAGATCTGTACGTTGGTGTCGGTGGAGAACTGCTGGCGGATGGAACTGGCCGACAGGGCCGAGGAAGCCCGCGCGTAGGTCGGGTCGCGTTCCACCACCACGACCTCACAGCCCGGCTGCTGGCGCGTCAGTTCGTAGGCGATGGCGCTGCCGATGACGCCGCCGCCGATGATCACGATGGGCATGCCCGTGGTGCTCCCGAACGTTAGCGCTGTGCTCAGACGTCGAACTTCACGCCCTGCGCCAGCGGCAGTGCGGTGGAGTAATTGACGGTGTTGGTGGCGCGGCGCATGTAGGCCTTCCAGCTGTCGGAGCCGGCTTCGCGGCCACCACCGGTTTCCTTCTCGCCGCCGAAGGCGCCACCGATCTCGGCACCGCTCGGGCCGATGTTGACGTTGGCGATGCCGCAGTCTGACCCGGCTGCCGACATGAACTGCTCGGCCTCGCGCACGTTGAGGGTGAAGATCGAGGACGACAGTCCGGCGCCCACGGCGTTGTTCCAGGCGATGGCCTCGTCGAACGTGCTGTAGCGCACTACGTAGAGGATGGGTGCGAAGGTTTCGTGCAACGCCGGGCCTTCGTGCTTTTGCAGTTCCACCAGCGCGGGGCGCACATAGTAGGCATCGCTGCCGCCCACGCCCTGCACGCGCTCGCCGCCGTGCACCGTGGCGCCCAGGGCACGTGCTTCGTCCAGCGCCTTCTGCATGCCGTCGTACGCGGCGCGGTCGATCAACGGGCCGACCAGGGTGCCGGCAGCGCGCGGGTCGCCCACCTGCACGTTGCCGTAGACCTTGGTGAGCTGCGGCACCAGCGTGTCGTAGATGCTGTCGTGCACGAACAGGCGGCGCAGGGTGGTGCAGCGCTGGCCGGCCGTGCCCATGGCCGCGAAGGCGATGCCGCGCAGGGCCAAGTCCAGGTCGGCCGTGGGCGCGACGATGGCGGCGTTGTTGCCACCGAGCTCCAGGATGGCGCGGGCAAAGCGCGCGGCCAGGCGCGGGCCGACGGCACGCCCCATGGCGGTGGAGCCGGTGGCCGAGAGCACGGCCACGCGCGCATCGTCCACCAGCACCTCGCCGATGGCGCGCTGGCCGATCAGCAGCTCCAGCAGGCCCTCGGGCGCATCGCCGAAGCGGGCCAGTGCGCGCTGGGCGATGGCATGCGTGGCCAGGGCGGTGAGGGGCGTCTTCTCGGACGGCTTCCACACCACGGAGTCGCCGCAGACCAGGGCCAGGGCCGCGTTCCACGACCACACGGCCACGGGGAAGTTGAAGGCCGAGATCACGCCGCACACGCCCAGCGGGTGCCAGGTTTCCATCATGCGGTGTCCCGGGCGCTCGGTGGCGATGGTCAGGCCGTAGAGCTGGCGCGACAGGCCGACGGCGAAGTCGCAGATGTCGATCATCTCCTGCACCTCGCCCAGGCCTTCGGAGGGGATCTTGCCGGCCTCCAGCGTGACGAGCAGGCCCAGGTCGTCCTTGGCGGCGCGCAGTTCTTCGCCCAGCAGGCGCACGAGTTCGCCGCGGCGCGGGGCCGGCACGTTGCGCCAGGCCAGGAAGGCCGTCTGCGCGCGGGCGATGGCGGCGGTGGCGTCGGCAGCCGACACCTCGTGCACGGCACCGATGGCCTCGCCGGTGATGGGCGAGCGCACCGGCAGGTCGCCGCCGGTGTAGGCGGCACGCGGCACGCCCAGGCGCTGCAGCAGTGCATCGACATCGGTCACGAGGGAGTGGGAGACAGCAGAGGGTGCGGACATGGCAGCATTCCAAAAATCAATGCGCCCAATATCGCCCAATCGCCGGGTGGCAGATAGCAAAAAATTGGAACAACTTGATTCGCAAATAGAATCAAGTCACGTCAACACCTGTGCCCACTTCGGGGATGAGGCAGGCACCACAGCGGTGCGCCAGCGGTGTAAACCCTGAGAATTATTCCCGATGAGCATGAATAGCCATGTTTCGCAAGACCTTCCTGCCACCCGTGGGCGACCTGCTCGCCTTCGAGGCGGCGGCACGCCACACCAGCGTCTCGCGCGCAGCGGAGGAACTGCACCTCACGCAGAGCGCGGTATCGCGCCAGATACGCCAGCTGGAGGAACAATTGGGCATGGCCCTGTTCCACCGCGTGCGCCAGCGCGTGGTGCTGACCGATGCCGGCCGCGTCTACGCCGCCGACGTGCGCGCCCTGCTGCAGCAGCTGTCGGCCGCCACGCAGAAGGCCATGGCGTTTTCGAGCGCGGGCGGCCTGCTCAACCTGGCGGTGCTGCCCACGCTGGGCACACGCTGGCTGATTCCGCGGCTGTCGGGCTTCATGGCGCTGTACCCCGATGCCACGGTGAACTTCTCGGCCCGCTCCGAGCCCTTCGACTTCGCGCAGGAGCCGATGGACGCGGCCATCCACTTCGGCGCACCGCACTGGGCCGGCGCCGTGTGCGAGTACCTGATGCACGAAGAGGTGCTGCCCGTGTGCAGCCCCCACTACCGCGCCCAGCAGGGCTTGCGCACGCCGGCCGACCTGGCAGGCGCCGTGCTGCTGCAGCAGAACACCCGGCCCACGCAATGGACGGAATGGTTCGAGCGCCTGGGCGCCCCCACCCCGCAGGCGCTGCGTGGCCCGCGCTATGAGCAGTTCTCGATGATCGCGCAGGCGGCCGTGTCGGGCCTGGGGGCGGCGCTGCTGCCGCGCTTTCTGATCGAGGGCGAGCTCGCTTCGGGGGCCCTGGTGGCCCTGTCCACCGACGTGCTCACCAGCAGCGAGGCCTACTACCTCGTCTACCCCGAGGCGCGCGCACAGACCCCGCTGGTCAAGGCCTTCAGGGACTGGCTGCTGGCGCAGTGTGCGGGCATCGCCACTGCCGCCCACTCCACCCTATAGATGGCTCTGTGCGTAGGCGTGGATGGCCTCTCCGAGAAACGCCACCATGCGCGGGTGGTAGGCATTGTGAAAGGCCTTCATGTCGGGGTTGTCGGCATAGAACAGTGCCGTGCCGATATAGGCCTCGCGTGACGGCGCATAGAAGCGTGACGCAATGGCATGGTGCCGCGCCATGAGGGCCTGGATGGCCGGCGCAAAAGGCTCGGCGCTGTCGATCAGCGGCGCCAGTTCCTCATAGAAACGCTGGAAATCCTGGTGCGCCCGGGCCTTGTCGACATGGGCCCACTGGTTGGTGGCGGCCAGCGAGGCGGCTTGTTCAGCGGCTTGCGCGTTGCGGCATTGCTGGAGGTATTCGGGGCTGGCGTCGTGCAGTGTGGTCATGGGTGCGGCACTTGGCCGTAGAGGAATGAGCACCGAATGTAGGCCGTGCACCGTGCTGCGGTGGCAGATCCATGCCACCCGCTGTGCCGGGCGTCACCGCCGCCCACCATTCGCACCGCGCACGTTGCGGGCGAACTACAGCAGAGCCGCCGCCATCATCGCCAGCCCGGCAATGCTCACGGCCCAGGTCGCCGTGCGAACATACGGAATACCGATGTAGTACACCGGGACGTAGACCATGCGCGCCCAGAAGAACACCTGGGCGCCCAGCACCACCTGGCTGCCGGTGCGGTTGCTGGCAGTGGCCGCCAGGCCCAGGATGGCAAAGAACACGAGGTTGTCGAAGCTGTTGCGCGCCGTGCGCTCGGCGCGGCCGGCAAAGACCCCCGGATCGGCCAGATGGTCGCGGTTGCCGAAGGCCAGCAGCAGGCCCGAGGGCGTCCAGGCGCGGGCGCGGATCAGGCTGGCCAAGACCACCAGCAGCCAGGTGATGATGGCAAAGTACACGACGAGGGTGAGGATGGGGTTCATGGCAGCCTGGGACAAGGGTGGTGGAAAGCGCCGCATCCATCGCACCTGGACAGGGCAGGAGCCCGCAGCATACGCCCCCGCGCCGCCGGGCTCAGTTCGGCGAGGCTGGCACGCCGCCGGGCACCAGGCGCTGCTCGGGCTGCTGCCCCGCCAGGCTTTGCGCGGGGCGGCGCAAGGTGGCATCGAAGGGATGGATGCGCGGCCCTATGGCCGCCGCCTCGCGCTTGAGCAGCTCCACCACGGTGGGCAGGCGGTCCTCATTGAGGCGCGCCGAGATGGTGCCCACGCTGAGCGCGGCCACGGCGCGGCCCTCGCGGTCAAGCACGGGCACACCCACGCCGGCCATGCCTTCGAGCAGGCCGGTGTTGCGGGCGGCATAGCCCGTCTGGCGCACGCGCTCGATCTCGGTGCGCAGGTAGACCTCGTCGTACACGCCGTACTCGCGCACCCGCGAGAGATTGAAGCGGATCACCTCCTCGCGCTCGGCCTCGGGCAGGAAGGCCAGGATGGACAAGGCACCCTGCCCCACCCCCAGTGCCACGCGCCCGCCGATGTCACCCGTGAATGACCGGATGGGAAATGGCCCCTCGCTGCGGTCCAGGCAGATCGCATCGAACCCGCTGCGCACCAAGAGGAAGATGCTGTCGCCCAGGCTCGCGCTCAGGCGCAGCAGCGCAGGGCGGCACAGGCTGCGCAGGTCGCCCGGGTTGCCGGCCTTGGCGGCCAGCGCGAAGAACTCGGTGGACAGCCGGTAGAGCTTGCTGCGCTCGTCCTGCTCGGCCATGCCCTCGGCCACCAGCGATTGCAGCAAACGGTGCGTCGTGCCCTGGGTCAGGCCCACGGCACGCGCCAATTGGGTGACCCGCCCGCCCTCGGCCTGCACCTCGGCCAGGGCGCGGATGACGGCAAACATGCGGGGCACGCCGCCCGTGGAGGTCGAAGCTGGTTCCATGCACTGCTCCTGTGGAATAGATGGCATTTTCGAAGTGCATCATATTCCATTAAACGGAATAAATTCAATAAAAATTCTGTTTAATGGAATACCCGATGCAAGCTGGCCTGATTACTGCAATACATTGAATCGAAAGCGCAAGACAGTCCACAGAACGCTGAAACCCGCACCGCACCGGTGCATACACGGGGCAGGCACGGGTGGACCGCCGCCGCGCAGCGATGAAACAGCGACCAGAAAGGCCCGTGCATGTCCTTCCTTCAACTCACTGACGTGACCAAGTTCTATGGCAGCACCTGCGCGGTGCAGGCCATGAACCTTTCGGTGGAAAAAGGCGAGTTCGTCTCGCTGCTGGGCCCCTCGGGGTGCGGCAAGACCACCACCTTGCAGATGGTGGCGGGCTTCGAGGCGGTGACCAACGGCCGCATCGAACTCGACGGCCGCGACATCACGCACGCCAAGGCCAACACGCGCGGCCTCGGTATCGTGTTCCAGAGCTATGCCCTGTTTCCGCACATGACGGTGGCCGACAACGTGAGCTTCGGCCTGGAGATGCGCAAGATGCCCAAGGCCGAGCGCAAGGAGCGCGTGGCCCAGGCGCTGGGCCTGGTGCACCTGGAAGCCCATGCCACCCGCTTCCCGCGCGAGCTCTCGGGCGGCCAGCGCCAGCGCGTGGCGCTGGCGCGCGCGCTGGTGATCGAGCCGCCCGTGCTGCTGCTCGACGAACCCCTGTCCAACCTTGATGCCAAGCTGCGCGAGGAAATGCAGTTCGAGCTGCGCCAGATCCAGCGCAAGGTGGGCGCGACCACCGTGATGGTCACGCACGACCAGAGCGAGGCCATGTCCATCAGCGACCGCGTGGTGGTGATGGAGGCCGGCCGCGCCACGCAGATCGACCACCCGCACCGCGTGTACGAGCACCCGCGCACGCGCTTCATTTCCACCTTCGTGGGCAAGGCCAACCTGCTGCCAGGCAAGGTCACGGCCAGCGGCGCGGCACGCACCCATGTGGCGGTGGGTTCGCTGGCGGTGCAGGTCGAGGGCCCGGAGTTTCGACCCGGCGCCGCCGTGCTGCTCAGCGTGCGGCCCGAGAAGCTGCAGTTGGTGCCCGCCGTGCAGGGCCGGCTCGACGGCGAGGTGGGCGAACGCTTCTTCCTGGGCAGCCAGTGGCTGTACCGCGTAGCCACGCCCGTGGGCGACCTGATGGTGCTGGTGCCCAATGACGGCCGCAACGCGCTCAACGAGGGCGATCGCACCGGTGTGGACTGGCCTGACCACTGCATGCGCCTGCTGCCCGCCGACGAGGCCGCCGTGGCCGAACCCGAGGCCGAGGTGGCCCCATGAGCAGCGCCACCCGCAAGGCCGTGCCCTGGTGGCTGTCGGCCCCGGCGCTGGTGCTGTTCACCTGCCTGCTGCTGGTGCCGCTGGCGCTCACGGCCGTGCTGTCGTTCAATGCCTTCGACCCGATGACGGGCGTGAAGGCCGGCGAGTTCACGCTGGAGCACTACGCCCACGTGTTCACCGACTCGTACTACCACGCCATCTTCTGGCGCACCTTCTGGATCTCGGCGCTGGTCACCGTGATCTGCGTCGCCATCGGCGCGCCCGAGGCCTACATCCTGAGCCGCATGGGCAACCCCTGGCGCTCGGTGCTGCTGCTGGTGGTGCTGGCCCCGCTGCTGGTCTCGGTGGTGGTGCGGGCCTTCGGCTGGAGCATGCTGCTCGGGCCCGAGGGCCTGGTCAACGGGACGCTCAAGCTCGTCGGCATCGGCCCGGTGAAGATGCTCTACACCGAGATCGCCGTCATCGTGGCGCTGGTCCACGTGATGCTGCCCTTCATGGTGATCCCCGTGTGGACCTCGCTGCAAAAGCTCGACCCGGGGGTGCAGAACGCGGCCCTGTCGCTCAAGGCATCGCCCTTCACCACACTGCGCCGCATCGTGCTGCCGCAGGTGCTGCCGGGCATCCTCTCGGGTAGCCTGATCGTGTTCGGGCTGGCGGCCAGCTCGTTCGCCATCCCCGGCCTGCTGGGTGGGCGGCGCCTGAAGATGGTGGCCACCGTGGTCTACGACGAGTACCTGCACGAACTCAACTGGCCGCTGGGCGCGGCCGTGGCCCTGACCCTGCTGGTGGCCAACCTGGTGGTGATGCTGAGCTACAACCGCCTCGTCGAAGGCCGCTACAAGAAGGCGTTGGGATGACCATGACGATCCCGCAGGAAATCTGACCATGCACAAGAACGGCCCCCTCGCCCTGGCGTTCAACGCCCTCGTCATCGCCTTCATGCTCGCGCCCCTGGTGGTCGTGTGCGTGGTGGCCTTCACGCCCGAGAACACACTGACCCTGCCGACCACCGAGTTCTCGCTGCGCTGGTTCAGGGCGGTGTTCGAGCACCCCGACTTCGTGCAGTCGTTCTGGAACAGCCTGTGGCTGGCGCTCGCGTCGGCCACGCTGGCCACAGTGCTGGCCGTGCCCGCGGGCATTGCCATCACGCGCTACGACTTCCCTGGGCGCGGCTTTCTCAACGGGCTGTTCCTGTCGCCGCTGATCATTCCGCACCTGGTACTGGGCGTGGCCCTGCTGCGCCTGTTCGCGCTGGTGGGCGGCACGGGCAGCTTCGGCTGGCTGGTGCTGGCGCACGCGCTCATCGTCACGCCCTACACGCTGCGCCTGGTGGTGGCGGCGCTGGTCGGGTTCGACCGCAGCGCCGAGCACGCGGCACTCTCGCTCGGTGCCAGCCAGGCCACGGTGTTCACGCGCATCACGCTGCCGATGATCCTGCCGGGAGTCACCGGCGGGTGGCTGCTGGCCTTCATCAACAGCTTCGACGAGGTGACCATGTCGATCTTCGTCACCTCGCCGAGCACGGTGACGCTGCCGGTGCGCATGTACATGTACGCCACCGAATCCATCGACCCGCTGATGGCTGCCGTGTCGGCCCTGATGGTGGCCGTGACGGCCTTCGCCATGGTGCTGCTGGACCGCGTCTACGGCCTGGACCGCGTGCTGGTGGGGCGCAAGTAAGCCCATGGCCACGACGACCTCCCCTGCATTGCCACTGCTGCGCCGCGTGGCCGAAACCGCGCGCAAGGCCGTGCCTTTCATGCTCGATGGCCAGCCGGCCAGCGCCCTCGAAGGCGACACCGTGCTCACCGCCATCCTCACCTTGCAGGCGCGTCTGCGCCACAACGAGTTCAGCCACGAGCCGCGCGCCGGCTTTTGCATGATGGGCGCCTGCCAGGACTGCTGGGTGCAGACCGACAGCGGCGAGCGCCTGCGCGCCTGCGCCACCTTCATCGCGCCGGGCATGGCCCTGCGCACCGGGGAAGGCGCGGCATGAGCAACCCCACCCTGCAGGCCGTGATCGTGGGCGCAGGCCCCGCCGGCATACGCGCCGCGCAGACCCTGGCCGCGCATGGCGTGCGCCCCGTGCTGCTCGACGAAGCGGCGCGTGGGGGCGGCCAGATCTACCGGCGCCCACCCGCGCACTTCCAGCGTCCGGCGTCGGCCCTGTACGGCACCGAAGCCGCGCGCGCCACCGCCGTGCATGCCGCGCTCGACGGCATTGCGGACCAGATCGACTACCACCCCGACAGCCTGGTCTGGAACGCCCAGGGCGGTTTCCTCGACGTGCTGCACTGCACCACGCAGACCACGCGCAGCGTGCCCTACCGCCAGCTCATCGTGGCCAGCGGCGCGGCCGACCGGGTGCTGCCCGTGCCGGGCTGGACGCTGCCAGGTGTCTACAGCCTGGGCGGCGCGCAGGTGGCGCTCAAGTTCCAGGGCTGCACCATCGGCAGCCGGGTGGTGCTGATGGGCACCGGGCCGCTGCTGTACCTGGTGGCCTACCAGTACGCACGCGCCGGCACCACCGTGGCAGCCGTGCTCGACACTGCGCGCCTGGCCGACCAGGTGGCCGCCGTGCCGGCCATGCTGACCCAGCCCGCCGTGTTCGCCAAGGGCGTGTACTACGTGGGCTGGCTGCGCGCGCATGGCGTGCCCATCCATACTGGCGTGCGCCCCGTGCGCGTGCTGGGTGACGAACGCGTGGATGGCGTGGTGTGGAGCGACGGTACGCGCGAACACACACTGGCCTGCGACGCCGTGGGCCTGGGCTACGCCCTGCGTTCCGAGACCCAACTGGCCGACCTGCTGGGCTGCCGCTTTGCCTGGGCGCCCCTGCAGCGAGCCCATTTGCCCGAGCGCGATGGCGCCGGCCGCACCAGCGTGGCGGGGGTCTACCTGGCAGGCGACGGCGCGGGCATCATGGGTGCCGATGCGGCCGAGTGGGCCGGCGAGCGTGCCGCCCTGGCCTTGCTAGCCGACCAGGGGGGGTCCGTGGACACCGCCCGCGCCCAGGAACTCGAGGACAAGCTCACCCGGTTGGCGCGCTTTCGCGAGGGGCTGGAGCGGGCCTTTCCCTTCCCCACCGACTGGGCCGCTCAGGCACCCGACGAGCTGGTGGTGTGCCGCTGCGAGAACGTCACGGCCGGCCAGTTGCGCGCCACCGTGCGCGAGACTGGCGCCGACGAGATGAACCGCCTGAAGGCGCTGACCCGCGTGGGCATGGGGCGCTGCCAGGGCCGCAGCTGCGGCGTGGCGGCGGCGGAGATCCTGGCCCACGCCACCGGCAAGCCGGTGGAACTGGTGGGCCGGCTGCGTGGCCAGGCACCGATCAAGCCGATTCCCATCCACCTGCAGGCCGCCAGCCAGCACACCGGAGCCGCTGCATGAGCGCCGCCGCACCCCACCTGACCAGCAACCCGCGCTTGATGGACACCGACGTGGCCATCGTCGGCGGCGGCATCGTGGGCGCCTCGGCGGCACTCGCACTGCGCCGCCGGGGCGTGGACGTGGTGCTGCTCGAACGCGACCTGTGCGGCTCGCGCTCGAGCGGCGTGAACTACGGCGGCGTGCGCCGCCAGGGCCGCCCCCTGAGCCAACTGCCGCTGGCACAGCGTGCCCACGAAATCTGGGGCCGGCTGCCCGAGCTGCTGGGCACCGATGGCGAGTACCAGCGCACCGGCCATTTCAAGATTGCGCGCAGCGAAGACGACCTGGCTGCGCTGGAGCGCTACGAGGCCATGAGCCGCGACTACGGCCTCGGGATCGAGCTGCTCTCGGGCCAGGGGCTGCGCGAGCGCTGCCCCTGGCTGGGCGGCAAGGCCGTGGGTGGATCGCTCTGCCGTGAGGACGGGCAGGCCAACCCGCGCCTGGTGTCCCCCGCGTTCGCACTGGCCGCCCGGCGCGCGGGCGCCCATATCTTCGAGCGCACGCCCTTGACCGAGGTGGAGCACGACGGCCGGCAGTTCACGCTGCGCTCGGGCTCCGCGCTCACGGTGCGTGCGCCCATGCTCATCAACTGCGCAGGTGCGTGGTCGGGCCCGCTGGCCACCCAGTTCGGCGAGGCCGTGCCACTGCAGTCGGGCCACCCGGCCATGGCCGTGACCGAGCCCCTGCCCTTCTTCATGCACTGGAGCCTGGGTGTGGAGGGCGGCAGCATCTACTGCCGCCAGGTGGCACGCGGCAACCTGGTGCTGGGCGGCGGTTCGGGCGTTGGCCTGGATGCGGACCGTGCACGCTCGGAGCGCAGCGCCATCGCGGCGCTGGCGGTGCAGGCCATCGAGCTGCTGCCGGTGCTCAAGCACGCACATTTCATCCGCACCTGGAGCGGCACCGAGGGCTACCTGCCCGACCGCCAGCCCGTGCTCGGCAAGAGCCACACCACGCCCGGCCTGCTGCACGGCTTCGGCTTTGCGGGGGCGGGCTTTCAGATCGGCCCGGCTGCCGGTGAAGTGCTGGCCGACCTGGCCCGCGACGGCCGCAGCAGCACACCCACCGACGCCTTTTCCATCGGGCGCTTTTTCCCTGCCAGCGCCCCGGCAGCCGCTGCTGCCCATTGAGTTTCGATCCCCTGACCGCTACCCTTCCAACACCCTGAAAGGAAAGACCCCATGACCTCTTCTCGCCAGACCTCTTTTGTGCGCCGTGCGCTGCTGACAACAGCCGCGGCGGCTGCGCTGGCCGCCAGCGGCATGGCCGGTGCCCAGACGAAAACGATCTACATCGGCATGAACGGCGGCACAATGGAGAAGGCGTACACGCAGTACGTCTTTCCCGCGTTCGAGAAGCTGCATGGCGCCAAGGTGGTGGTGGTGCCGGGCACCTCGTCGGACATCCTGGCCAAGGCGCAGGCCAACAAGGACAGGCCGCAGATGCACGTGATGTTTCTTGACGACGGCATCATGGTGCGCGCCATGGGCATGGGCCTGTGCCAGAAGCAGCGGCCCAACCCCCACCTCAATGAGATCTACCCCGCCGCCCGCTTCAAGGACGACCTGGCCAGCGGTGTGAGCCTGGGTATGACGGGCATCGCCTACAACACCAAGATGTTCACCGAGAAGGGCTGGGCGCCACCGACCTCGTGGATGGACTTCGCCGATCCCAAGTACAAGGGCAAGGTGGTGTTCCAGTCCATGCCCTCCTCTTCCTTCGGGCTGCATGGCTTTCTGATGTTCAACCGCATTCAGGGCGGCAACGACAAGAACGTGGAGCCCGGCTTCAACAACTGGGCCAAGACCATCGGCCCGAACGTGCTCGAGTACATCCCGAGCTCGGCCAAGATCTCCGAGATGGTGCAGACCGGCGAGGCAGCGATGTTCCCGCTGACCCCCACGGCCGTGGCCGCGCTCAAGTCCAAGGGCATCCCGGTGGAGTACGCGCAGCCCAAGGAAGGCTCGGTGGTGCTGATGGTGGGCCAGTGCGTGATCGCCAACAACAGCGAACCCGAGCTGGCGCAAAAGCTTGCCGAGTTCCTGCTGAGCCCGCTGGCCCAGGCCAACGTGCTGCAGTTCGGCGCGCAGATCCCCACCAACCCCAAGGCCCCGGCCGTGGGCGAAGGGGCAGCGCAGGTGGCCCAGATCAGCCAGTGGATGAAGAATGCCGTGACGCTGGACTGGGACAGCGTGAACGCCAACCGGCCCGCCTGGAACGCGCGCTGGAACAAGAACATCGAGCGCTGATCGGCGACTGCGGCAGGGGATCCTGGTCGCGCGGCAACCTGGTGGGGCCACGCGATCCGGGCATCCGTGACAAAAGTCACCCAGCCTGCCGACACCTCTGGCGCGCGATGCGCCAAACAGCCTGCAGGAATTCAGAATCCGCTCCATCGAGTTTCTGAGCTCATTCCTACAAGGCTTCCCCACCATGAAACGCTGGATGAAATGGACGGCTGGCAGCGCCCTGGCACTGGGCGTGCTGGTTGCCGCCACGGCCGCCACCGGCCTGTACCTGGCCGAGCAAAAGCGCAACCGCTACATCGACATCAAGCCGCGCCCCGTGGCCTACACCACCGAGGCGCAGACCATCGAGCGCGGGCGCTACCTGTTCACCTCGCGCGGCTGCACCGACTGCCATGGCGCGCAGGGCACGGGCCGCGAGTTCGTCAACGATGGCAGGGGCACCCGGCTGGCCGGCCCCAACATCACGCCGGCCGGCGTGGTGGCGCGCTACCAGCCCGAGGACTGGAACAACGCCATCCGCCACGGCGTCAAGCCCAACGGCCGCCCGCTGCTGGTGATGCCCAGCGAAGACTACAACCGCCTGACCAACGACGACCTGAACGCCCTGGTGTCCTATGTGCGCCAGTTGCCCGCCAAGGAGGGCACGCCCGCTGCCATCGAGCTGCCGCGCCCCGCCTGGGTGCTGTACGGCCTGGGCGTGATTCCCGACGCGGCCTCGCGCATCGACCACCACCAGGCGCCCTCGCGCCCCGTGCCCGCAGGCGTGACGGTGGCCAACGGACAGTACGTGGCGAACATGTGCATCGGCTGCCATGGCGCCAGCCTGGCGGGCGGCAAGATCCCCGGCGGCCCGCCGGACTGGCCGGCCGCCGCCGACATCCGCCCCGGCAAGGACAGCGCGATGGCCCGCTACCCCACGGTGGAAAGCTTCGTGGCCATGCTGCGCAACGGCAAGCGGCCCGATGGCACGCCGATCCAGGTCATGCCCTTCGAATCGCTGGGCCAGCTCAGCGATGTGGATGCGCGCGCCCTGTATGCCTACCTGCAGGCCCTGCCCGCCGATGGCAGCATGCCCCCACCCCCCGCAGCCGAGGTGGCATTGAACCGGTGAATGGATCCAGTCAGTGCGTGTGCTGCCCCGGCGGCTGCGCCTGGCTGTACGAGCCCATCGGGCCACCCGGTGCGCTGGACGGAGGCGGCGCACGGCGCACGCGAGGTACCACGCTCAGTTGCACCGTGTCGAGCACCGGCGTGGCCAGCACCTGCACGGCCTTGCGCGGCAGGTCCACCAGTTGCTCGGCATGCCACACACGCACCTGGGCCGCGCCCTCCGGCACGCTGGCAAAGCGGGCGATGCCGTTGTCGTCGGTCTTGAGCGTCCAGGCCGAATCGGTCACGAAGATGTGCCCGCGCATGGAACCATGCAGGTGGCAACCCAACAGCACCACGCCGGCAGCGTCGAGCTTTGCGTCGGCAAAGTTGGCGGGCTTGCCATCGGCCTTGCCCGCCAGCCGCAATTCGAAGCCGCTGGCGCCTGGCGCCGCGCTGGCCACGGGCGTGGCGGAGTTGCCGCGCACATGGTGGTCCCAGCGGTCCTGGTTGGTAAAACGCACCGTGGTGCCAGGCACCACCACCGTCACGGCGGGCACGAAGCGCATCTTTTCCTGCTCGATCACCGGGCTGGGCGCCATGAGGGTCGGTGCGGTACCTGCACCGACCGGGGGGTAGACCACCACCACGGCATCGGGCACAGGTTTGCCGTCCCTGTCCAGGACCTGGATCTGCACATTGCCGGCAAGGGCGCCAGTGGCCGCAGCAAATGCGGCAAAGGCGAGAAGCGCACTTTTCGTCATCATGGGCATCCTCCTCAGCGAACGGTGATCACGTCGCGGTGCATGGGTGCCAGCAAGGCCAGCAAGCGGTTCTGCTGCGCGAAGGGAATACCCTGCGCGTCCATGGAGCCTTGCAGCACCTCGACCAGTGCGTGGAAATGGCCCTTGTTGATGTCCATGTCCGCATGCGCCGATTTCATATCGGCGCCTTCATATTTGCAAGGCCCCCCGCTGAGCTGGCAGAACTGGTCGGTCAGGCTCTCCTTGAGGGCTGCGGGCTTGACGTCCTTGAAATGGGCACCGATGCGCGGGTCTTTCACTACGCGGTCCACGAAGTCATCCACCAGCCGGGTGATGCCGGGCTTTTCGCCCAGCGCCTGGTACAGGCCAGCGGGGGCTGCGGACTGGGCCAGGGCGGGGGCTGCCAGCAGGCTGGCGAAGGCAAGGCCAAAGGCCATCAGGGTCTTTTTCATGGCTGTCTCCAAAACTACCAGGTATCCGTTGTTAAATGTGCTGCACGCCACCCGCGACGCACGAAACTGGCGCGGCCAAGGCCAGTGCCCCCGCGCAAGGGCCGCCCCGCCGCGCTGGGGGCGTCCCCCTCCCGACTCGCGCAGCGAGTCGAGAGAGGGGGAAGGCGCGAAGCGACTCAGGGGGTGTTTCATTTCAAAACGCGGCCTGGGCCGACAGGTAATAGCCCGTCTGGCGCCGGCCCTGGGTAACGCCGGGCACGATGCGGCCCAGGTCCACGTAGGCCAGTGTGAACGACAGGTGCTTGCTCGGGGCCCAGGCCACGAAGAGGTCTTTCCAGTCGTCCTCGCGCAGCCCGGCGCCCAGACCCGCTGAAGCGCCCAGCGCCTGCAGGTTGTTGGGCTTGAAGCGGTATTCAGCCCCTACGGCAACGTTCTTGCTCACCAGGTACGCCACCGAAAACTCGGGCTGCAGGCTGCGGCCGTTCTTGCCGGGCGCGGCAGAGCCGAAGCCCAAAAGCCCGTTCTGGTTGGCATTGGTGGAGCGCAGCGTGGCATTGACCAGCAGGCTCTGGGCCAGGAACAGCTTGGTGGCACTCACGTACAGATCGGTGCCGCTGTCTTTCACGCCCAGGAAGTTGTAGACCGACTGGATGGAGCCGGGGCTGGCCCGCTTGTGCTCGATGCCCACCGCGATCTGCGGCATCCAGGTGTCGGCGTCGAGCACGGCGTCGCCAGCGACCTTGACCTTCAGGCCCACCACGTCCATCTTGATGTGCTGGCCCGGCGTGACGCCGAAGGCGGCGACCCCATTGAGCGCGAGTGCTGGCGAGGCATCGAAATCCTGCCGTGCCAGTGACAGTTCGACCCGGTCGTACAAGCCTACCGCCACGCCGTAGCCGGTCAGGCTGTAGTCCTGGGTGCCGACACGCGTGGCGTAGCCGCTGAAGCCGACTTCGCCCTGGGTGGCATTGCTGCCGATCACGGCCCAGGGTGTGAGGCCGCCACCGGCCGAGCCGGCAATGGTGCTGACGCCGCCGGTCAAAAGCAGCTTGCCGGTGTCGGCGCGGGCGGCGCCGGCCACCGCGACAAGGCCGATGCCCAGGCCCAGGGCAAGCGCCCGGGCCATGGGCGAAAGGGAGGAAGGAGGCAGTGTTTTCATCGGGGCGTCTCCGGGGATGTCGGTGCTGTCAGCAGATGTTGCACCTTCCATTACGCACCGTGTTCACGGCTGGATGCAACAAAAAGCATCCGCCCTCAATTTTTGCGGAAAAACCACGCCGCCGCGCCAGCCGCCCAGTCTGCTGGGCCGTTGCGCCGCCTACAGCATGCGCTGGATCAGCTCGCCCTTGAACAGCACAGGCCCCGTGGGGCCGCCCGCGCTGGGCACGCCTCCGCGCGGCTCCAGGCTGATGGCCAGGGCCGGCACCTGGCGCACGTCGGCTTCGCCGGCCGTCAGGTTGAGCAGCTTTTCCTGGCCCAGCACGCCCAGCGAGCGCGGGCCGCCCGCTGGCGGCAACGCCCACAGCTGCAGCGACTTGTCCGCCCCCTCCTGGAAGCCGCCCACGCGTTGCAGCACCAGCTGGTTGTTCTTGGGGTCGAAGGTCACCAGCATGGAGGCGGCGGCCTTGTCATCGGCCAGCACGGCCACGTACTGGATCTGCGGCGCGGCCTGCAGTTGCTGGCGCAGCTCGGCAATCTGGGCACCGCTGCTGGCACGCAGCCCGCCATTGACCTGCACGCCGACCACCACGGCCACCAGCGTGGCAAGGGCCCCCGCTGCCGCGGCGCCACGCCACAGCAGCAGGCTGCGCAGCCAGCCGCCGGGCCCGACAGCTCCTGGCAAGGCCGGCTCCTGGCTCGCCAGGCGCGCGGCCTGCATGGCCTGGGCCTGCCGGTCGGCCTGCACCAGGTTGTCGATGCGTTTCCAGACGGCCGCATCGGGCTGGGCCAGCTCCTGCAATTCAGCCAGGCCCGACCAATGGGTCTGCCACACCAGGGCGGCAGCACGCACCGCCGCGTGCTCGCGGGCCAGGGTTTCGAAGCGGCGGCGTGCGCCGCCGCGCAGGGTGCCCAGCGCGTAGCTCGCCGCCAGGCGGTCGAGCAGTTCGGGGTGTTGGGTAATGTTCATGGTGCCCCCTCAGATGTAACGGGCCATGCACTGGCGCAACTGCTCCAGGCCACGTCGGATCCAGCTCTTCACAGTGCCCAGGGGCAGTTGCAGCTGCTCGGCCAGTTCGCTGTGGCTCTGGTCGCGCAGGTAGGCCAGGCTCACCACCTCGCGCTGCTTGTGTTCGAGCTTGCCCAGGCACTGGTGCAGTGCAAAGGCTTGCTCGCTGGCCTGGGTCACGTCCATGGGGTTGGGCGAATCGCCCTCCAGGGTCTGCGCCATCTCGTCGTCGAACTCATTGGTGAGGTCGCTGCGCTCGGAGCTGCGCTTGCGCAGCGCGTCCAGGGCGCGGCTGCGCACGATCAGCCCCATCCAGGCCATGGGCGGGCTCAGCGAGGCACGGTAGTTGCCCGCACCGCGCCAGATGCTCAAAAATGCTTCCTGCAGCACATCTTCCGCCACGTCGCGGTGGCGCACGATGCGCAGCGCCAGGCCGAACAGCTTGGACGAGGTGCTCTCGTACAAGGCTTTCAGCGCGGAGTCGTCCTGCGCGGCGATGCGGTCAAGGAGGTACATCAGTTCACTGTCTGGGGTGAGGGTGCTCATGCGCCGATTGTGTGGGAAAGGCCGGAAGTCACGTAGGAAGTTCCAGGTGGTCTGCTGTGGATACGCCACAAACCGGCGTCTGGATGCACTGGCGGGCCTTTGTGCCCCCGGAAAAGCGCCACCATGCAGACAGCGCGCACTGGCTGCATCCAATGGGAGGCCTGTTGCGTATAGAGCGGGCAAGGCAAAGGGCGAGGCCTTGCAGCCGCCGCCCCTTCTCCCCATCGACCCGCTTGGCCTCATGAACAACAGCATCCCACCGAACTTCCACGCCCCCTTCACGCCACACCCTGGCATCTTGCAGGGACGCTGCGATGCGGGCTGAGGCGAAAGGGGTGATCGCGGCTTTGGCCGCAAGCGTGCTGTGGATGGCCAGCGCCAGCGCATCCGCCCAATCGGTGGAACGCGGGCGCGCCGTGTACAAAGAACACTGCGCGGGCTGCCACAGCGTGGACGTGCACCGTGAGGGCCCGGCCCACCGGGGCGTGGTGGGCCGCCGTGCTGGTGCCCTCAAGGACTACGAGTATTCACCCGCGCTGCAGAGCAGCAAGCTGCTGTGGACGCGGGCTACACTCAAGGCTTGGCTGACCGACCCCGAGGCCCTGATCCCGGGCCAGGCCATGGACTACAGCCTGGACAACGCGCAGGAGCGCGAAGATGTGGTGGCCTACCTGGCCACGCTGAGGCGGCTGACGGCCGTGCCTGCCCCCTGACATGGAACCCCGCTACCACTGGGCGCAGATGCCCACCAGCCCCGCCAGCACCAGGGCCAAGCCGATGCCTTCGGTGCGCGACAGGCTTTCGCGGAACATGCGGCGCGACACCAGGTAGCTGAACAGCACCTCGACCAGGCCCAGCGTGCGCACGTCCGACGCCGGGCGCATGGCGTAGGCCGTGAACCAGGCAATGGACGCCAGCGCCCCCATGGAGCCCGCCACCACCGACAGCCGCCAGGCACGCTCAATCGCTCCGGCCACGCCGGGCTGGCGCGCCAGCAGCCAGCCGCCCAGCACAATGCTTTGCAGCAACTGCGCCCAGAACACGCCCCAGGCGCCGGCCACCCAGGGCGCCACGCCATCGCCCAACGTCAGCGACGCCCCGCGGAACCCCACGCTGGCAAGGGCAAAGCACGCACCCGAGGCCAGGCCATAGGCGACCAGCTTGCTGCCGCCGCCCTCACCGGACCGCAGCGTGCGCCAGCCGCCCGCAGGCAGCGACAGCAGCACCACTCCCAGCGTGGCGACGGCCATGGCGCCAAAGGCCAGCGGGCCCGGCAGTTCCTGCAGCAGCACGGCCGAGAACAGCGCGACCTGCAGCACCTCGGTCTTGGAATAGGCCACCGCAAGCACGAAGTTGCGCTCCTTCATCGCCAGCAGCAGGAAGGCCGTAGCACCCACCTGCGTTAGCGCGCCCATGACCAGCCAACCCGCATAGGGCAGTGAAAAGTGGGGAACCGGGTAGCCCGCGCCCACCCAGGTGAGCCCCGCCACCCAGGCCGTGGCCAGCGGCAGCCCGTAGAGAAAGCGCACCAGCGTGGCGGCCAGCGTGCCCAGCTCGGCAGTGACCGAGCGCTGGGCCGCGTTGCGTGCCGTCTGCGCGAGTGCGGCCCAAAGGGTGAGGGGAATCCAGGCCCAGGCCATCCATGAAAGCGTCATGTGTCGGTTATAGCGCGCTGCCGAGGCGCCCAGCCCACTCCAAAGGACACGGCGGCCATGCAGGCTGGAGAAGGCCCGCGAGCTTGCCGGGCGCCTACACCGGGTACGTGCCCGGCAGCAGGATCGAGCGGTCCACCGTGTTGATGTTGGTATGGCCGCAGAAGGCCATGGTGACGTCCAGTTCCTTCTGGATGATCTGCAGCGCGCGGGTCACGCCCGCCTCGCCGAAGGCGCCCAGGCCGTAGAGGAAGCTGCGGCCGATCAGCGTGCCTTGCGCGCCCAGGGCGCGGGCCTTGAGCACGTCCTGCCCGCTGCGGATGCCGCCGTCCATCCAGACCTCGATGTCCTTGCCCACCGCCTGGGCGATGGCCGGCAGCGCGGCGATGGATGAAGGCGCACCGTCGAGCTGGCGCCCGCCGTGGTTGCTGACGATGAGCGCATCGGCCCCGCTGTCCACGGCCAGGCGCGCGTCCTCGGCATCCATGATGCCCTTGAGCACCAGCTTGCCGCCCCAGCGCTTCTTGATCCATTCCACGTCGCCCCAGTTGAGCTGGGGATCGAACTGTTCTGCCGTCCAGGACGACAGCGACGACAAATCGCCCACGCCCTTGGCGTGGCCAACGATATTGCCGAAGCTGCGGCGCTTGGTGCCCAGCATGCCCATGCACCACTGCGGCTTGGTGGCCAGGTTGATGAGGTTGCGCAGGGTGGGCTTGGGCGGGGTGGACAGGCCGTTCTTGATGTCCTTGTGGCGCTGGCCCAGGATCTGCAGGTCGAGCGTGAGCTGCAGCGCCGAGCAGTTGGCGGCCTTGGCGCGGTCGATCAGGCGTTCGATGAAGTCGCGGTCGCGCATCACGTAGACCTGGAACCAGAAGGGGTGGCGGCCGGTGTTCTCGGCAATGTCTTCGAGCGAGCAGATGCTCATGGTGGACAGCGTGAACGGGATGCCGAAGGCCTTGGCCGCACGCGCACCCAGGATCTCGCCATCGGCATGCTGCATGCCCGTGAGGCCGGTGGGCGCAATCGCCACGGGCATGGCCACGTCCTGGCCGAGCATGGTGGTGCGGGTGCTGCGCCCTTCCATGTTGACGGCCACGCGCTGGCGCAACTTGATGCCCTGGAAGTCGGCCGTGTTGGCGCGGTAGGTGCCTTCGGTGTACGAGCCTGAATCGGCATAGTCATAGAACATGCGCGGCACGCGGCGCTGGGCGACCACGCGCAGGTCTTCGATGCAGGTGATTTTGGACAGGTCAGGCACGGGGTCCCCTTGTTATGGATGCAGCGCATCGTAGCCCCGCCGCAGCCGGGGCAGCATGAAGGCTTTTGCGCGTGCATTGAAATTTTTGCATGGCGGCTCACCGCCGGGCGAGTGCCACGCCAGCGATGGCCACCACAAAGCCCGCGAGTTGGATGGCCGAGAGCGTCTCGCCAAAGATGAACCAGGCCTGCAGCGCCGACAGCGGCGGCACGGCCAGCAGCAGGGCCGTGGTGCGCGTGGCCTCGCCCCGGCGCATGAGCCAGATCAGCAGCGTGGCCCCGCCAATGGACAGCACCAGCACCGAGAACGCCAAGTAGCCCCAAAGCGCGGCCGAATTGTCCCAGTGCGGCTGGCCGACCGCGCCCGCCATGGCCAGCAGCACCGCCACGGCACCGATGTTCTGCACGGCACTGGCACTGCGCAGGTCGTCGCCCGCGGCCAGCGGCGACTTCTGCACCATGGAGCCCAAGGTGAGCGAGAAGATGCTGCCCGCCGCGACCAGCACCACGGGCAGCGACAGCGCGCTGGCATCGGCCGCCTGCAGCCGCGGCAGCAGCACCATGCCCACGCCGCCAAAGCCCAGCGCCAGCCCGCCCCAGGTGGTGGGCGACAGGCGCTTGCCGAGCACCGCCACGGCCAGCAACGCAGTGAACAATGGCTGCAACGCCCCGATGAGCGACATGATGCCCGCCGCCAGTCCCCGCGACATGGCCCACCAGCTGGGCCCCAGGTACAGCCCGCTCATGAGCGCGCCGGCCAGCAGGTGCATGGCGATACGCCGCCATCCCTTGGGCCAGGCGGCCCGCACCCAGAGTGCCGCACCGATGAAGGCAACAGCCACACAGGCAAAGCGCAATGCCAGGAACCAGAAGGGGTCTGCATGGCTGGCCACGCCGCGCCCCGCAAGAAAGCCCGTGGACCAGATCAGGACGAACAACACCGGGGCGAGCGCATGCATGGGAGGCAATGAAAAAGCGGACAGAGCCGCCAAGCATAGACGCATGCCGCCCCCTGCGCTGCGCAGGCCCCGGCAACGCGCGGGCGCGTCAACCCAGTTCGGGCAGTAGTTGCTTGATCACCCGTGGCTCGGCCCCGGGGCCCGCGTACAGCATGAACTGCAGGCGGCCGCTGCGCTTGGCGGTGTACATGGCGGCGTCGGCGTGCTGCGTGAGCTCTTCGAAGGTGTTGCCATGCGCGGGAAACACGGCGATGCCGCCACTCAAGCCGATGGACAGGGGCTCGCCTGCGAGGTCGAACGGGGTGGCCGCCGTCGCCAGGATCTTGCGCGCCACGCTGCAGGCGCCCTCCACATCCTCCAGGCCCGGCAGCAGCACCACGAACTCATCGCCGCCCTGGCGGCACACCGTGTCCGACTCACGCACGGCGCCTTTGAGGCGCTGGGCGAACTGCACCAGCAGCCGGTCACCCATGTCATGCCCCAGGCGGTCGTTAACGCCCTTGAAGCCATCGAGGTCGATGTACATCACGGCCAGGCTGCGGCCGTCGCGCCGCGCGTGCGCAATCGCCAACTGGGCCCGGTCCTGCAACAGCAGGCGGTTGGGCAGGTCGGTCAGCGCATCGTACTGCGCCAGGTGGGCCATGCGCGCCTGCATGGCCACCGCCTCGGTCACGTCGCGCAGCACGGCCACCGCACCGGTCACCGCGCCGTGGCGGTCGGTGATGGGGCTGGCGGTTTCCTGCACGTCGAAACGCTGGCCCGACGTGCGGTGGTGCACTACGCCGCGCACCGACACCTCCTGGGCTACGCCCTGGATGGCCTGGCGCAGCGGACTGGGCATGGGCATGCCGGTGGCGGGATCGTGCAGGCAGACCACGGCGTCGACCTGGCTGCCGGCGGCGTCAAAGGCCTGCCAGCCGGTGAGGCGCTCGGCCACGGGGTTCAGGTAGGTGATGGAGCCCTGCGCGTCGGTGCAGATCACTGCGTCACCGATGGACTGCAGCGTCAGGCGGATGCGCTCCTTCTCCTCGAACAGTTGCTCCTCCATGCGCTTGCGGTCGGTGATGTCAGTGGTCTGCGAGAAGACGCCGCGCACCGCGCCGCCATCCATGTCGGGCACGTAGGAGACGATGGCATGGCGCAGCACGCCGGTCTTGTCGGCCACCGTGCACTCGAAGAGCTGGCGCTCACCGCGCAGCGCGCTGCGCAGGAAGGGCTCGCACATGGCGTACAGAGAAGGGCCCAGCAGCTCGCGGCAGTGCCTGCCGCGCAACTGTTCGGCGGGTATGCCGAACCAGGTGTCATATGCACTGTTGGCAAAGCGGTTGGCCAGGTCCGCATCCCAATAGCTCACCAGCGAAGGCAGGTTGTCCAGGATGGTCTGGCGGTCGCGTTCGGCCAGGCGCAGCTCGGCGCTCACGGCCTGGCGCCGCAGAAGTTCACGCACGAAGAGCATGGCCAGCCCTACGCAGCCGGCCATCAGCAGTACCGAGAACACCCCGAGCACCCAGGCGCTGCGGTGCCATTTGGCCAGGACGGTGTCGCTCGACTGCGCCACGTTCACGATCAGCGGGTACGCCCCCACATGCTCCCAGGCCTGCAGCTGGCGCGTGCCGTCGGTGCCAGCCGCATCGACCGCGTCAATACCCACCGCGTCAGCCTGCAGCCGTGCCAGGGCGGCCGTGCCGGCAATGGAGGTGTTCACATCAGCCTGGTGCTGCGGAAAACGCGAGATCAGCAGCCCATCGGTTCGGTACAGGTCCACCCGGCTGCCGGCCCCCAGATCGAGCGAACCGAACAGCCCGTCGAAGTAGCTCAGGCGAATGGCTCCGACCACCACCCCCGCGAAGGAACCGTCTGCGCGGTGGTAGGCCCTCGTCACCGGAAGAATGTACAAGCCGGTGAGGCGCGAGGGCACGGGGCGGCCCACGTGCAACCCCTGGTGGCTGCCTTTGGCAAACACAAGGAAATAGTCCCGGTCGGCAAAATTGGCCTGGCGTGGCTTCAGGGTGGAAGAGTCCAGTACCACGTCGCCCCGGTCATCGACCACCAATACCGATCCCGAGCCCGGCACCTGCAGGGAGTTGTCGAACAGCACACCGTTGCGGATATCGGCGGGCAGCGCCATGACCTCGGGGCGCTCGAGCCCTGCCACTACACCTTTGAGCGACTCGTCGAGCGAGCGGAGAGTGCCGCCAATACTGCGCTCCAGTGTGCTTGCCAGATTGGCGTTGGTGCGGCTGGCGTAGTCCCAACTGTCTTCCCGCATTGTCCAGATCGTTCGGGCAAACAGCAGGCCGATGCCCAGGGACACCAGCAGCGCCAGCCAGATCAGCCTATGGGAGAAAAACTGGCGGGAAAAATGCATGGACAAACTGGCATGGCAAGGGAGGCATTACGCACACCTCCCGGTTAGTTGCAACACAGTGTAACGTTGGCGATAGCCCGCCCATGGCCAGAAAGGCGGGGCTTTCCAGGCACTTATTTGCGAGACAGCACGCCCGCCCCCCGCACTTCGAACTGCAGCGTGTCATGCACCTTGCCATGTGCATCCACCAATTCCAGCTGGTGCCGCCCAGGCCAGGGCGGCCAGGCCCAGCGTGCACCACGCCCCTGCTCGCGCCCGTCGATGCGCCAGCGCAGGTCGCGCCCACCACTGGCCACGAACTGCAGGCGCTGGCGGTCGGGGGGGATGTCGGGATCGAGCGCAATGATCGTGCCCGGCACCGGCGCCAGGATCCGCGCCGAGGGATCGTCGGCGGCCTCCACCGCTGCTGCAGGCAAGGCCCGGGAAGGTTTGGCGCCGCGTCTGGCGACCACTGGTTCGTCGGTGGGCCCCAGGTCGATGGCGAAGCGCGCCTGCTGGGTACCGGGGACGAACCATTCCTGGCGCGCGGCCTCCAGCGGCAGCGATGCCGCAGCCCCCGCCGCACTCCCCTGCGCAGCCTGCAAGGCGCCGAACTGCACGGCCTGGCGCACCAGGCCCTTGGGAGCGGCTGGCGCGCGGCTGGGTTCGCGCGCATGCAGGAAGGCCATCACTGCGGCCCAGATGGGTGCCGCGCCGCTGGTGCCACTCACGTCGTGCATGGCGGCGCCGCTGGCGTTGCCGACCCACACGCCCACGGTGTAGCGCTCGGACCAGCCCACGGCCCAGTTGTCGCGCATGTCCTTGCTGGTGCCGGTCTTCACGGCCGACCAGAAGCGCGTGGCAAGCACGCTGTCGGTGCCGAAGGTGCGCGAGCGCGCATTGCCATCGGACAGGATGTCGCCCACGATGAAGGCTGCGCCGGCATCGATGGCCCGCACTGGCGCAGCGCCGGGCTGGGCGGGCCACACGCGCACGGAGCCCCGGCTGCCGCCATTGGCCAGGGTGCGAAAGGCGTTGGTCAGGTGCAGCAGCGGCACCTCGGGGCTGCCCAGGGCAAGGCTGTAGCCGAAGTAGTCACCGCTCTCGCGCAACGGCAGGCCCAGGGCGCCGAGCTGGCGGTGGAAGGCATCGGGCGTGACCATGACCAGCGTGCGCACGGCCGGCACGTTGAGCGAGGCGGCCAGCGCCGTGCGCGCCGAGACCCAGCCCTTGAACTGGCGGTCGTAGTTCTGCGGGATGTACAGGCCGCTGGCGGTGGCGATGTGCGCGGGCGAGTCGTCCACCAGCGAGGCCGCGGTGAGCCGCCGCTCTGCAATGGCCTGGGCGTACAGGAAAGGCTTGAGCGTGGAGCCCGGCTGGCGCAGGGCCTGCACGCCATCGACCTCGCCGGCCTGGCTCAGTTGCCCCGACGAGCCCACCCAGGCGAGCACGGCGCCCGTGGCGTTGTCGAGCACCAGCACCGCACCGTCCTCGACGTTGCGGCCCTGTAGCTCGCGCAGGTGCTGGGCCAGCGTCTGCACGGCAAAACGCTGCAGGGGCGCCCGCAGGGTGCTGGCCACCCGTTCAGGCACGGGGGCCGCGCCCGGCACGGCCTGCTGCTGGCGCAGCAGGTAGCGGGCGAAATGGGGCGCAATGCCCTCGCTGGCGTCGAAGGCCCGGCGCTGCAGGGCCGCGGTGACGAACAGGTCCAGCGCATCGCAGTCCACGCGCACCGCGGGCTGACCGGGGCGCTGCTGCAGGTCGCGCAGCACGCCGCAGGCCCGCTGCGACACGAGTGCAGGCCGGGCATTGGGGGCGCGCACCAGCGCAGCGGCCACGGCCGCCTCGCGGTCATCGAGCCCGTGGGCGGCCTTGTCGAACAGGGTGCGGCTCAGCGCATCGATGCCCACCAGCTCGCTGCGAAACGGCACCAGGTTGAGGTAGGCCTCCAGCACCTGGTCCTTGCGCCAGCGGCGGTCCAGCACCTGGGCGGCCACCGTCTGGCCGAGCTTTTGCACCACGCTGCGCCCGCCCGGCCCCTGGCGCCAGTCGCCGTCGAGCAGGCCGGCCAGCTGCATGGTGATGGTGCTGGCACCGCGTGTGCGCTGGTTCCACAGGTTGCCCCAGGCCGCCGCCGATGCCGCGCGCCAGTCCACCCCGCTGTGCTCGTAAAAGCGCTTGTCCTCGCTGAGCACCAGGGCCGCGCGCAACGCGGGCGATACATCGGCCAGCGGCACCCACTGGCCCCGGCGCACGGTGGCATCGGTGCGCAGGCGCTGGACGACCTCACCCTCCTGCGAGAGGACCAGGGTGTCCGAGGGTTTGAAGTCCTGGCGCACCTCGGCGAAGGTGGAGATGGCGTGGGCAGGCAGCGCCACTGCGGCCGCCAAGGCCAGCGCCAGACGGCGCCACCACAGGCATGCTTCACGCACCGGGATGCTCCCGTTCAAAACGCTTTTCCGCTTCGGTCAGGTGGTGCAGCAGCACGTGCGAGATCAGGTTCACGCCGATCCCCCCGAACACCACGGGGAGCACATACAGGGCAATCGACAGTTCGGAGAGAAACACCGCATCGTCGGCCATCGAGGGGGTATGCCGGGCCAACGCCGCAAGGCTTTGCAGCAGGTAGACGTCGACCCCGGCAATCAGCACCAGTGCAATGCCAAAGCCCAGCACCGCCAGGCGCGAGATGGCGCGGGTACGCAGCAGCGCCGCATAGATGCCCGCAGGCAGCACCAGCGAGAAGACCACCAGCACCCAGAACCGCAGCTCCACGAAGACGCTGGCGTTCATGGCCCGGGCCTGCGTGGTGGCGCTGCAGTACGAAGTGTCACTTGGCGGCCTCCACCTTCACGCGGGCGTTGGGGAACTCGCCGAACATTTCGGGCGCGTACATGGCCTCCACGCGGCTCGGGGGCAGCGCGAAGTCGCCCACGTTGTTCAGGCGCACCGTGTACTCCATCTTGACCGTGCCCTTGGGCAGGTACTGGTAGTAGCTGCGGAAGGACTCGAAGCTGCGCTCCTCGAACGCCGGCCAGCCGCTGCCGCTGCGCTTTTCACCCTGCGTAGCGATCTCGGAATCGCGGCCCAGGCCGCTGCCCAGGATGGTGGCGCCACCGGGCACCGGGTCGGTGATGGCGACCCAGGTCATGTCGGCGCTGGCGTTGACCTCCAGGGTCACGCGCAGCACGTCGCCGCGCGTGTACTGGCCGGCAGGCAGCGACTTGTTGGCCTGCTCCACCGGGGTGATGGTCTTCTTGATGGCGTAGCCGGCAGCAAATGGGGCCTTGAGCTGGATGGCCGCCACCGATTGCAGCGTGAGCCAGGGCTTGCCCGAGCCCTGGTGGGCCACGGAGAGGCTCTCCTTGCCACCCGCTGCCGCCCAGGGCAGGAACATGCTGTTGTTGCGCAGGTTGCCGGGCGCCGCCGGCGCGCCGAACCAGGTGGTCTGGTGCGCGGCGCCGCTGGCGTCGCTGGTCTTGATGCGCTCGACCTTGCTCCAGTCCACACTGGCGCTGTTGGCCCCCAGGCTGGCCTTGGTGTTGCCCGCGACCGGCGTGGCCTCGAACTTGGCCGAGAACTTCTCGAGGGCCAGGCCGCCCCAGAGGTTGGCCGTGGTGGTGTGCCAGGCACCGCCCTGCTGGCGGCTGATGAAGCCGTTGGCCAGGCGGCCCATGTCGTCCTTCCAGGTCGGATCGTCCATCACGGCCAGCATCAGGCGGGCAGTATTCACGTCGCCGTTCTGCATCAGCCACCACCAGTAGTCGTCCTGCTCGGTGCTGAAGATCAGCTTGGTTCCCTGGAAGGACAGGCGGCTGCGCAGGACCTGCATGGCTTCGGCCAGGCGCTTGTCGCGCTCGGGCACGTCGGCCACGCGGCGCAGCACGTTGACCCAGTCGATCACCGAGTGCGTGGGCCACTGGTTGGGCGCCACGGTGATGCTGCTGACCATGCGGCCCTGGGCCTTGCCGTAGCGCGACAAGGCCTCGATGGCGGCCAGCTTGCGCATGTCCAGGTCCTTGCGCGGGCTCCAGAACTCGCGCTGGATGCGGCCCTCGACGAAGGCGATCAGGCCGCGCTCCATGGGTGCACGCGCTTCATCGGGCAGCGCGAAGGCCGGGTCGATGCTGCTGGCCTCGTGCGTGGCCGCCAGCAGATAGGCCGTCAGGGTGTCGCTGCCGCGGTTGGCATCGCCGTCGCGCGGCGGGAAGTAGTTGGCCAGGCCGTCGCTGTCCAGGTAGGTGGGCAACTGGGCCACCACGGTCTGCCACAGCTTGCCGTCGCGCATGCCCACGGCCTTGCTGGTCTTTTGCTCCAGGCAGATGAAGGGGTAGTTGGCCCACCAGTCGCGCACGCCGGGCAGGCCTTCGGCCAGCTTGGGCTGCAGCGACATCTTCAGGCCGCCACGGCCGGGCAGTGCGTCGGCCGGCGGGTTCACGTCCAGGTTGAAGCTGCCGTCCACCTGCACCAGCGTGGCCTGCTGCACCGTGAGCGGAATGGCCGGGATGATGCGCTGGCGCGCCTTGAGCGCATCGCGCGCGCCACTCACCGTATCCTTGGCATCGATCTCCCAGAGGATGGCTTCGGAGCGGGTCTGCGCCAGCTGCGCCGGGGCGGTCACGTTCCAGGCCACCTCGCGCGACTCGCCCGCGGGGATGTCGATGGTCTGGGGCTTCAGGTCCAGCAGCGTGGCGCGCGGCGACACCTCGACCTTCATGGCCGCCTTGGTGGTGTTGCGCAGCGTGAGCTGGGCGCGGAACTGGTCGTCCTCACGCACCAGCGGCGGCAGGCCGCTGATGATCTGCAGGTCCTGCGTGGCGCGGATGCTGGTGCTGCCGGTGCCGAACAGGCCCACCGAGGCATCGGCCACGGCCACGATCTTGAAGGTGGTGAGCGCGTCGTTCAGGGGCACCGTCACCTTGGCCTGGCCATTGGCGTCGAGCTTGAGCGCGGGCTCCCACAGCAGCAGGGTCTCCAGCAGCTCGCGCGTCTGCGCACGGCCGCCGCCGCCGCCGGCGGGCACGGCCTTCTTGCCGTAGTGGCGCCGGCCGATGATCTCCATCTGCGCCGTGGAGGTCTGCACGCCCCAGCTGCGCCGCTGCAGCATGGATTCGAGCAGGTTCCAACTGGTGTTGGGCATCAGCTCCAGCAGCGCCTGGTCCACGGCGGCCAGGGCCACCTCGGCGTTGGCGGCGGGCTTGCCATTGGGCAAGGTGGCGGTGATGGTGACCTGCGCCTTGCCGCGCACCGGGTAGCTCTCCTTGTCGGCCACGACCTTCACGTCGATCTGGTGGGCCTTGGTGCCCACACGGATCTCGGCCAGGCCCAGGCGGAAGGCGGGCTTGGACAGGTCCACCATGGCCGTGGGGGCCTGGTATTCCTTGCCCTCGTACCAGAACGAGTTCCACCACTCGCGCGGCGACTTGAAGCCCCAGGTGAAGAAGCTGTACCAGGGCACCTCGCGCAGGCGCCCGCGCAGCGCCAGCACGCTCACGTAGACATTCGGGCCCCAGCCCTCCTCGATCTTGAGCTCGATGGTCGGGTCCTGCCCGTTGAGCTGCACCACGCGGGTGTCGATGATGCCCTCGCGCTCCACGGCCACCAGGGCCGTGGCAAAGCGGAACGGCATGCGCACCTGGAACTTGGCGGTGTCGCCCGGCTGGTAGCTCTTCTTCTCGGGCAGCAGGTCGATGCGGTCGTGGTCCTCACCGCCGAACCACAGCTCTCCCTGGCGCGTGACCCAGACCGAGGAAGCGGCTTCGCTGGTGTTGCCATCGCGGTCGCTGGCAATCGCCACCAGCTCCACCTCGCCGGCCTCGTCGAGCTTGGACTCGCACAGCAGCAGGCCGCGGCTGTCGCTCTTGCCGCTGCACACCGTGCCCAGGTCCTTGGTCTCGGTCTGGTTGTCGTAGCTATAGAAGCCGCCCACCATGCGCTTGCGCGTGGTGGTGGTGATGCGCGCCGTGGCCTTGACCTGCAGGGGCACGTCGGCCGCGGCCGACCCGTTGTGCTGCAGTGCCAGCGCCTGGAAGCGGATCTTCTGCTGGGCAGAGACCCAGCCTTCGGTCTTGATGCCGGCCACCACGCCCGCAGGCCACACGGTCTGCGTGCTGCGCAGGGTCTGCACTTCGCCATTGGGGTCGGCGTAGGTGGCCTCCATCACCAGGTCCTGGGGCTGGCGCCCCTGGGGCACGCTGTCGATGGTGACCTTGCCGGCGCCATTACGGTCCAGCGTCACGGGCAGCTTGTCGGCGATCACGCGGCTGTCCTGGCTGGCTGCAGCCTCTTCATCGTCGCTGTTGCCGTTGCTCGACTGGCCGCGCTTGCGCGGCGGGTTGAAGCTGAAGGCGTCGTAGTCGTTGTACTGCAGGGACTTGCCGCGCACCATGGCCGATACGCGCACCGGCAGGTTGGCCGCGCCGCCGCCGGCCACGTAGTTGATCTGCACGTCGGTGGGCACGGAGCGCACGCGCACCAGGGCCTTCTTGTCGGCGGGGGCAATGCGGCCTTCGAGCACCGGCAGGCGGAATTCCTCCACCCGGAACTGGCCGGTGGAAAGGCTGCGTTCATTGCCGGCGTCGGAGCGCAACTCCACCGAGTACACGCCGAGCTTGGCGGCCGGTGGCACGGCAAAGGTGTTCTGCGCGCTCAGGCCGCCCGTGGCCGTGGTGCGCCAGACCAGGGGTTGCGTGTACTGCTGGCCACTGCCGATGTGGGTGATCACCAGCGTCTCGGGCCGGGTGTCGGACACCGCGAAGCCCTTGCGCGTTTCACTGCGCAGCAGGTGCTTCATCGACACCGTCTCGCCGGCGCGCAACAGCGTGCGGTCGAAGATGGTGTGGGCGCGCTCGTTGGGGTTGGCTTCGCTGCTGGTGGGCACGTTGAAGCGCCAGGGCTCGATGCCGCGCTGCCAGTCGGTCCAGGTGAAGGCCATGTCCTCCACGTTGTCGGTGCCCTTGCTGCGCGCGCTGACGAAGTAGGAGCGCTCACCGTCCTCGCCGCACTGCTCGGGTTCGGGCGACAGGCCTTCGATGCTGGCCACGCCCTGGGCGTTGGTGGTGCCGGTGGCCAGTTCCTTGCCGGTGCAGTCGGACACGCGCACTGTGGCGCCGGCCACGGGCTGGCCCTTGTCCAGGCTGGTCACCCAGGCCAGCGCGTTCTCGCGGCCGAGCTTGAAGTGCACGCCCAGGTTGGTCACCAGTGCCGAGGTGCGCACGTACATGGTGCGGGCGTCGCCATGGCGCTCGTCCAGCAGCGAAGTGCCGAGCTTTTGCGAGGCGATCTCCACCACGTGGAAGCCGGGCGTGAGCGGAATGCCCACCACCTCGAAGGGGCGCGGGTCGTTGCTCGCGGGCTTGGGCAGGTCCAGCGTCTTCACACCGCCCTGGCCGCTCAGCAGCGAGACCATGCGCGACTGCACGTAGTCGCGCTCGTTGTCGATCACCTTGGGCAGCGGGCCCTTGGTGTCGCGGCGCGCTTCCTTGCGGTCGATGTTGTAGTTGTCGTAGCGCTTGACCTTGCGGAACCAGGCAATGATGTCCGAATCGCTCGTGGGGCGCAGGGTGCTGACCTTGCCGGCAGGAGCAGCCGGTGTGCCGGTGCCCGCCTGCAGGCCCTGCACCTTGAGGGCGGCCTCCACGTTGCGCAGGGTCACGGGCAGCAGTGCCGGGCCCTCGGGGCCTTCGGCGAAGCGCTCGACGATGCCGAAGGGTGCGGCCGCAAACTTGGCCAGTGGCGGCATGCCGCCCGTGGCCACCTTGAGCGGGAAGCTGTCGGCATTGCGCAGCGTGCGGCCCGAGGCGTCCTTGAGGTCCTTGGGCAACTCGATGGTGAAGCCGGTGTTCTCGGCCAGCGGGGCGGCGAACTGCACGCTGTTGACCAGGGCATCGGGGTTCTTGTCCTCGTCGGCGCCGCCTTCCAGCTGGGGCTTGATGGTCTCCTTGGCCGATTTCAGACGGATCGCGGCCGCCAGCTTGCGTGGCAACGGGGCGTTGAACGTCAGGGACAACGGGCGGATCGGCAGGCAGGCGGCCTGCGCGTTCTCGCGCTCGCAGTTGAATTCGGCCGAGAAGGGCTCGCGCACCTTGTAGTCGAAGCGCTTTTCCACCGCGTTGGCCACGCCGCTCGGCGTGGCCACGCCCTTGCCAAAGACGAACTGCACGCGCGAACCGGAGCTCAGGCGCCGGTTGCAGGCCAGGCTCACGTACTGCAGCGGCTGCTGCGCGGCACGCTTGTCCAGGCCCAGGGACTTGAGGATCTCGTCGCGCTGGCTGCCTTCGATGAGGCGCACGGGCACCTTCTCGCCCACGCCTTCGAGCGAGCACCAGGTGTTGGCCCTGATGCTTTCGAGGGTGGCCGGGCCATTGAGCTGCAACACGAAGGCCTGCTCTTCGTCGATCTCCTGGTAGGTACCGGGGCGCATGTTCTGCACGAACGGCCCACCGGTGTTGAACTGGAAGCTGGTGGGCCCGGTCAGCGCCGCGCCTGAGGCCGACTTGAAGCCCGCCTTGACCGCAGCGGTGCAGCGCACGCCGGGGGGCAGGTCGTTCTCGAAGTCGAAAACCCACTCCTTCTCGCCTGTCCAGCGGCCGTTGCCCTTGGTGGCGGCAGCGTCGCTGCAGCTGAGGGTCAGCGGGGCCGGGGCCTTGGGGTCGCCGAAATTGACGGCGGCCGCGTCGAACTTGGCCACCATCTGGCGCACACGGGCGACTTCACCCTGGGGGGACAGGCTCGTGATCTGCAGGGCATGGGCCGACCCCATTGCGGCCACGGTGGCCAGCAGCAGGCCGGCGGCAAACATCCAGTTCTTGGCTTTCACGCGATCCCCTCCAAAGGAACTGGCAAGCGTAACAAAACCGCATGGCATGCAGGCCTGCGTTGCAAGCACTTACGTATCCAGAGCGTGCACCACTTCACGCAGAGGCCATTTTTACGCGGCCGACAGGAGGACGGCCCATGGTCCTACCCCGTCGTGACCTTCCCTGGCGAAAGATGCTTGTTGATCCGTCCCACGACACCTTCTCTGGAGCATCCATGGCCAAGTCCCCAGCCATCCGCAAAACTGCGGATAAGCCACGTTCGACCCCTTCCACCACCCCGTCCCCAGACACCCAGCGTGGCAATGGTGACGAATTGCAACAGCAAGCCGGCGGCGATCACCCCGTCATGACCACGCAGCTGGGCATTCCGATCGCCGACAACCAGAATTCGCTGCGCGACACCCCCCGCGGGCCGACGCTGCTCGAAGACTTCATCCTGCGCGAGAAGATCACGCATTTCGACCACGAGCGCATTCCCGAGCGCATCGTGCACGCCCGCGGCACAGCCGCGCACGGCTACTTCGAGCTGACCGAGTCGTTGGCCGAATTCACCACCGCCCGCGTGCTGACCGAAGTCGGCGTGCAGACGCCCGTTTTCACCCGCTTTTCCACCGTGGCCGGCGGCGCCGGATCGGTGGACACACCGCGCGACGTGCGCGGCTTTGCTGTCAAGCTCTACACCCAGGAGGGCAACTGGGACATCGTGGGCAACAACATCCCGGTGTTCTTCATCCAGGACGCGATGAAGTTCCCCGACCTTGTGCACGCCGTGAAGATGGAGCCCGACCGCGGCTACCCGCAGGCGGGCAGTGCGCACGACACCTTCTGGGACTTCGTCTCGCTGATGCCCGAAACCCTGCACATGGTGATGTGGGCCATGAGCGACCGGACCATCCCGCGCAGCCTGCGCATGATCGAGGGCTTTGGCGTGCACTCCTTCCGGCTGGTCAACGCCGAGGGCAAAAGCACCTTCGTGAAGTTCCACTGGCGACCCAAGCTCGGCATCCAGTCCACCGTGTGGGACGAGGCCGTGAAGCTGCAGGCGGCAGACAACGATTACCACCGCCGCGACCTGTTCGAAGCCATCGAGGCCGGCAACTACCCCGAGTGGGACTTTGCCGTGCAGCTGTTCACCGAGGAAGACGCGGCGAAGTTCCCGTTCGACCACCTGGACGCGACCAAGCTGATCCCCGAGGAGCTGGTGCCCCTGCGCACCATCGGCCGCATGGTGCTCAACCGCTGGCCCGACAACTTCTTTGCCGAGACCGAGCAGGTGGCCTACTGCCCCGCCAACGTGCCGCCGGGCGTGGATTTCTCCAACGACCCGCTGCTGCAGGGCCGGCTGTTCTCGTACCTGGACACGCAGCTGTCGCGCCTGGGCGGCCCGAACTTCGCGCAGATCCCGGTCAACGCTCCCAAGTGCCCATTCCACAACATGCAGCGCGATGGCCACATGCAGATGCAGGTGCCCAAGGGCCGCGTGAACTACGAGCCCAGCAGCCTGCAGGGCGATACGCCGCGCGCCTCGCTGGCGCAGGGCTTCAAACACTTTGCTGAACGTCCCGCCGACGACGGCGCCAAGGGCCGGGTGCGCGCCGAGAGCTTCGCCGACCACTACAGCCAGGCGCGCATGTTCTTTCGCAGCCAGAGCGAGGTGGAGCAGGCGCACATGGCCTCGGCCATCGTGTTCGAGCTCTCCAAGGTGGCCACGGTGCATGTGCGCGAAGCGGTGGTGGGCCACCTGCAGCATGTGGACGCAGCCCTCGCCCAGCGCGTGGCCGATGGCCTGGGCATGGACGCCCTGCCACCCGCTCCCGCCGCCGCGGTGCAGCCACAGGACATGCCGCTTTCGCCTGCCCTGCGCATCATCGACCGCATGAAGCCCACGCTGGAGGGCCGCTGCGTGGGCCTGCTGGTGGACGATGGCTCCAACGCGAAGTCGGTTGCGACTTTCAAGAAGGCCGTGGAAAAGGCCGGTGCCACCGTGAAGATCGTGGCCCCCAAGGTGGGCGGTGCCAAGATGGACGACGGCAGCCGGCTGCCCGCCGATGGCCAACTGGCCGGCACGCCTTCCACGGTGTTCGATGCCGTGGCCTCCATCCTCTCGACGGAGATGGGCAACAAGCTCTCGCGCGAAGCCGCCGCGGTGGACTGGTTCCGCGATGCCTTCGGCCACCTCAAGGCGATCGGCGCCTGCCCAGGGTCGCAGGCCATCGTGCAGGCCGCCGGCATAGAGCCCGATGCCGGCGTGATGGACCCCAAGGACAGCAAGGCCTTCATCGCGGCCGCGCAGACACGGCAGTGGGACCGCGAGCCGAAGGTGCGCACCCTCGCCTGAAGAGCCTCCATGGCCCCCGCAACCGCTCCGTCCCCACGCAATTGGGAAATCGATGCAGCCCGGGGGCTGATGCTGCTGCTGATGACGGTGACGCATCTGCCCACGCGGTTCACCTCGCCGTTGGGCCAGCCCTTCGGCTATGTCTCGGCGGCGGAGGGCTTCGTGCTGCTGTCGGCCTACATGGCCGGCATGGTCTACGGCCGTGTGGCCTGGCGCAAGAGCGTGGCCGAGATGCACCACGCCTTCTGGCGCCGGGCCCTCAAGATCTACGCCTGCCACGCAGCGCTGCTGCTGTTCCTGTTCACCGTGATTGCCTTCATCGGCATCCGCATCGAGCAGCCTGCCGTGGTGGACCTGCTGAACTTCTACGTCAAGCAGCCGTTCACCGCGCTGGTGGGTGGGCTGCTGCTGCTTTATGAGCCGCCGCTCCTGGACATCCTGCCGCTGTACGTGCTGTTCATGCTGGCCAGCCCCTGGGTGATGGTGCTGGCCTTTGTCTGGGGCTGGCGGCCGGTGATGGTGGTGAGCGGGCTGGTCTGGTTGGCCGCGCAGTTCGGTCTGTCGCACGGGGTGTACGACGGCATCAACGCCCTCGTGCCGCTACCCGTGCCCTTCAACGAAACGGGGGCTTTCGTGATGTGGAGCTGGCAGTTCCTGTGGATGCTGGGGCTGTGGATGGGCGCCACGCGCAATGACCCGAATGCCCCGGCGTTCACGTTTCCACGCTGGTCGGTGCTGCTGGCCCTGGCCCTGGCTATCTCCCTGATGGGGTGGCGCCACCTGGTCGGGCAAATACCGTTCCATCCCGAGGGTCCGTACGCCGGGTTCAACCCCTGGTTCGACAAATGGGCGCTGGGGCCGATGCGCATGATCAACCTGTTTGCGCTGGTGGTGCTCGCCATCCACTACGGCCCTCGGCTGGCCGCCCGCATGCCGCGCCAGCGTTGGCTGGAAACGCTGGGATCGGCGTCCCTGCCGGTGTTCTGCGCGCACCTGGTACTGGTGCTCGTGGTGCTGGCGGGGCTGGGGGCGAAATACGACCGTTCCTGGGGAATGGACCTGGCCCTGCTGGCCGCAGCCTTCGCAGTGCTCTATGCGGTGGCACGCGCCACCTTGTGGCTGGAAAAGAAACCCGGGGAGGACACCACCCCGCCGGCGGTCCTGGCACCCGGACAGAAACGCCCACCCATGTACCCCCCTGCGTCCGCCCGCCAGGGGGTGCAGCCCAAGCCGCGCGACCCGCCGAAGGCCAAGGTCGCGCCGGGTTGAGGCAACTGCGGGAAGCTCAGCGGCCGGTGCTGACCTGGGCGGCCGCCAGGGCAGGTACCGCGACCACCGCAGCCGCAGCGGTTTCGTTGCCCGCCTTGCCCGGTGCAGTTTGCAGCGCGGGCTGGCCACGGCCCACATAGTCGGCAATGACCGAGCGCCACAGCCGGTAGCCGGCATCGCTCATGTGCAGGCGGTCCGGCCCGAAGAGCTCGGCCCGGGGCGCGCCCTGCAGGTCGAGCATGGGCGTGAAGATGTCGATGTAATCGCTGTTGGGCAAGCTGCGCACATAGCCTGCGAGCAGGGCATTGGCCTCGCGGGCCTTGGGCATCAGCTCGGCGCGCAAGGGGCTCGGTTTGATGGAGATATAGGCAATGCGCGTGTCGGGCAGTTCGGCACGCACGGCGGCCACAAAGCCCTCAAAACTCTCGAGCACCTGCTGGGGCGAGCGGCCTTCGGCCAGGTCGTTGTCCCCGGCATAAACGAACACCTGGCGCGGGCGGTACTGCAGTACCAACTGCTTCACGAAGTACTGGCAGTCGGCCATGGTGGAACCGCCAAAGCCGCGGTTGATGACCACCGGCACGTCGCGAAAATCCTGCGGCAACTGCGTCCAGAAGCGGATGGTGGAGCTGCCCACGAAGAGCACGCCATCCTCGGCAGGCGCCTGGGCCTTGTCGGCGGAGGCAAACGCGTCCATGCTGGCTTGCCAACGCGCATAGTGGGAGGCGGACGATGACTGTGTCGTCTTGGACCCGGGCGCCGAACCCGCAGCGCCCACGGGGGCCGGATGCACCGCAGCCGTGCTCGACACCAGCACACCCGACAGCGCAAGGCGCCGGGCGAGTTTGGAAAGGCGGGGAAATCGCTTCATGGCATGGGTTCCAGGAAGTGGCACATCGTTATCAGATGGGGCCATTTTCGGCAATTTCACCGCATCCACCCCATGTTTTACAACTTCGGCTGGCCCGTCAGGCCAATCCAGCCATGGGCACTGCCACAGCCATCCGAGTGGATGGTTCACGGCATGGTGGAGCTGTTCAGCGGCTGCGTCGCATAGGTGTGCAACTCGGCCGAGTCGGCCAGCGTGGCCTTGCCCTTGCCGGTGCGCTTGCTGGCATACAGCGCCTGGTCGGCCCGGTCGATC
The DNA here is from genome assembly GCF_964253575.1 of Acidovorax sp. LjRoot118. Taxonomy (NCBI): domain Bacteria; kingdom Pseudomonadati; phylum Pseudomonadota; class Betaproteobacteria; order Burkholderiales; family Comamonadaceae; genus Acidovorax; species Acidovorax sp. LjRoot118. The sequence goes on along the minus strand of NZ_CAXURB020000001.1, from coordinate 699,884 downwards.
AGCGCCGGCAGGGCCTCGGCCGCGTCGCCCTGGAACACGGCCACACCGATGCTGACACCGATGCGCACATGCTCGCCGTTGTCCAGGCCGATGGGTGCCAGCATGTCCTGGATGACACGCTGGGCGATTTCCATCGCGGCCTGCGGCGAAGTCACCGCATTCAACACCAGGGCGAACTCGTCGCCCCCCAGCCGTGCAGCCGTGTCATTGGCACGGGCGAGCCCCGCCAGGCGCTGGCCTACCCGCACCAGCACCTGGTCGCCGCAGCCGTGTCCCATGCTGTCGTTGATGGCCTTGAAGCCATCGAGGTCAACCAGCAGCAGCGCGCCGGCACGGTGGTCGCGGTAGGCGGCCAGCACGGCCTGGGACAGGCGGTCTTCGAACAGGCGGCGGTTGGGCAGCCCGGTGAGGCGGTCGTGGCTGGCCAGCGCCAGCACCTGCTGGTGGGCACGCACCAGCCAGGCACTGAGCAGGCCCAGCAACACGGCAAACACGTACGACATGGTCACGACCAGCGCGGGCGCGCTGCCGGCGGCCTTCCAGCCACCCACGGGCACGGCGCCCAGGGTCCAGTTGCCACCCCCGGGCAAAGGCACGTCGAGCGTGGCCGGCTTGTCGTCAAACAGGGCTGCGCGACCAATGAACACGGCCCCTTGGGCTCCGGTCGCATCAAGCCCGCGGGCTGCCACCTGGAAGCCCATCTGGTCCGTGTTGAGCCCCACATCGGCAAACAGCGTATCGGCATTCACCGCAAGCGAGACGATGCCCCAATAGCGTGGCTCCGCCCCGGGGCGGGCCCCCGGCAGGCTGGTGAGGAATACCGGCGTACGGCTGACGATCCCCAGCCCGCCCTGCACCAGCGGGATCGGGCCGGCAACCACGGTACGCCGGGTCTGGATGGCGCGCTCTACCGCGCCGCGCTGCTGGGGGTTGTCCAGGTAGCGCAGGCCCAGGGCCTTTTCGTTCCCCAAGCGCGGGTAGATGTCGCTGATGACGTTGTCCGGCGCCAGCGCCAGGTTGCGGATGTTGCGCTGGCTCTCCAGCAGCCGCCCCACCACCGAGGCGAAGATCTCGGGCTCCATCTGGCCCTGCGCTGCCACGAAGGCGGCCACGGTCTCTGGCACCGACAATGTGCTCTGCAACTGCCGGTCCAGCCGGTCGCGAATTTCGAGAAGATGGGTTTGTGCACGCGCCGCGATCTCGGTGCGCGCCTTGGTGTTCGAGATGTCGATCACCAGCCAGGCCAGCAGCATGGCCAGCGCGCAACTGGCCAGTCCCACCAGCAAGGGCAGGAAGCGGGAACGCAGCCAGTGCGCTGGCAGGCGGGCGGTGGGCATAAAGGGGATGGGAGCCGGCCTGCGCAGACGGGATTACTGGGCCACGAAGCCGGTGTCCTTGATGATCTTGGTCCAGGCGGCGGTGTAGGCCTTTTCGCGCGTTGCGAACTGCGTGGGCGACATATGGCCCACGGTCAGGCCCATGGCCGTGAGGTGGTCGCGCACCTCGGGCATGGCGATCACCTTGGCCACGGCGTTCGAGAAATCCGTGACGAACTTCTGCGGCGTGCCGGTGGGGGCATAGATGCCGTAGTAGGGCAGGTCCTCGAAGCCCTTGAGGCCCAGTTCGTCGAAGGTGGGCACATCGGGCATGGCGGCCTGGCGGGCCTTGCCCAGCACGGCCACCACGCGCACCTTGCCAGCCTTGTGGTTCTCGATGAAATCGGGGATGGAGGCCACGCCGGCACCGATCTGGTTGCCCAGCATGTCGGCCATCATGGGCGCACTGCCCCGGTAGGGTGCCGACACCAGGTCGATACCGAACTTGCCGCCCACCAGCTTCACCAGGAATTCCGGGGTGGATGCCGGGGCGGGGATACCCACGGCGCCCTTGCCGCCGCCGGCGCTCTTGACCCAGCTGACGTACTCGGCAAACGACTTGGCGGGCGTACCGCCCGAGACGGCGAAGGCATTCACGAAGGTGGCGATGCCGACCACGGGCACGAAATCACGCGCGGGGTCGAAGCCGGCGTTCTTCACGACCTGGGGCAGGATGGAGATGGTGTGGTCGTGGGTGAGAAACAACACCGTGCCGTCCGCCGGGCCGGCCTTGAGGGTCTGGGCGGCGATCTGCCCGCCTGCGCCGGGCTTGTTCTCGACCACCACCGAGGTGCCGAGCTCGTCCTTGAGCTTTTCGGCCAGGGTGCGCGCGATGGCATCGGTACCACCGCCAGCGGGGAAACCCACCAGCAGCCGGATCGGCTTGGGCTGGGCCGATGCCAGGCCTGCGGCCGCAAGGCCCAGCAGCAGCGCACCGGTGCGCAGGGTGTTGACGAGAAGACGGCGGCGAGGCGAGGTCATGCGGGGGCTCCAGCGGATAGGTAATCAGATGCAACAGGCGAGGATCGTAGCCGCACGCTGCTGCGCTGTCATGCACCGCCGGTGGGCGGCTACCTCACCATGCAAGAAATACACCCAGCCAGGAGTTACGCCAGCCGTGCGCGGTGGCGCGCCAACTGGGCGCGCACCTGGGCAGGCGCGGTGCCGCCCAGGGTGTTGCGCGCATTGAGCGAGCCGCGCAGGCTCAGCGCGTCGAACACGTCCTTCTCGATCTGCGGGTGAAAGCCCTGCAGCACGGCCAGGGGCAGCTCGGACAGGTCCACCTGGTGCGAGACAGCGGCCTTCACGGCATGGGCCACGGTTTCGTGCGCGTCGCGAAACGGCAGGCCCTTCTTGACCAGGTAGTCGGCCAGGTCGGTGGCGGTGGCATAGCCCTTGAGCGCGGCCTGCTCCATCGCGGGCGCGTTGACGGTGATGCCGCCCTCCTTCTTGCCCGAGGCGGGGTTCAACTGGCCGCCGACCATCTCGGCGAAGATGCGCAGCGTGTCCTTGAGCGTGTCCACGGTGTCGAACAGCGGCTCCTTGTCTTCCTGGTTGTCCTTGTTGTAGGCCAGGGGCTGGCCCTTCATCAGGGTGATCAGGCCCATCAGGTGGCCGACCACGCGGCCGGTCTTGCCGCGCGCCAGTTCGGGCACGTCGGGGTTCTTCTTCTGCGGCATGATGGAACTGCCGGTGGTGAAGCGGTCGGCGATCTTGATGAAGCCGAAGTTCTGGCTCATCCAGATGATGAGCTCTTCGCTCAAGCGGCTCACGTGCACCATGCACAGGCTGGCGGCGGCGGTGAACTCGATGGCGAAGTCGCGGTCGCTCACGGCGTCCAGGCTGTTCTGGCACACGCCCTGCATGCCCAGGGTGCGCGCCACGCGCTCGCGGTCCAGCGGGTAGGTGGTGCCGGCCAGGGCGGCGGCGCCCAGGGGCAGCACGTTGACGCGGCGGCGCACGTCGGCCATCCGCTCGGCATCGCGCGCGAACATCTCCACATAGGCCAGCATGTGGTGGCCAAAGCTCACGGGCTGGGCCACCTGCAGGTGGGTGAAGCCCGGCAGGATGACTTCCACGTTCTGCTCGGCCACGTCCACCAGGGACACCTGCAGCTCCTTGAGCAGATCGGCGATCAGGTCGATCTCGCCGCGCAGCCACAGGCGCACGTCGGTGGCCACCTGGTCGTTGCGGCTGCGGCCGGTGTGCAGGCGCTTGCCGGCGTCACCCACGAGCTGGGTCAGGCGTGCCTCGATGTTCAGGTGCACGTCTTCGAGGTCAAGCTTCCATTCGAAGCCGCCGGATTCGATTTCCGCGCTGATCTGCGCCATGCCGCGCTGGATCGAGGCATGGTCCTCGGCGCTGATGATGCCCTGCGCGGCCAGCATGTCGGCATGCGCCAGGCTGCCGGCAATGTCGGCCTGCCACAGGCGCTTGTCGAAGAAGACGCTGGAGGTGTAGCGCTTGACCAGGTCGCTCATGGGCTCGGAAAACAGCGCCGACCAGGCCTGTGCCTTGGTGTCGAGCTGGTTGTGGGAGGGCGCGGACGGCGCGCTATTGGCTTGGCTGTTGGACATGGGAGGGCAATAATCCGGTAGTTCTGACACCCGGAACACCCGGATGCCGCAATGCAAAACACGCAAATTTTATCGACCCCGCCTCCCGACGCCGAATCGGACCCGCCCAGAGGCCCTTCGCGCAGTGGCCAGCCCCCTGCCGGAAGGGCGCTGGTGTTCGACGCCTGCCAGGTTGGCGTGGTGCTGCGGGCCGTGCTGTTCGTCGAGGTCGTGGTGGGCGTGGGCACTCTGTTCGGCGCCCAGACCCCGGCCCAGTGGCTGGCCAGCATGGCCCTGGTCACGGGCGGCGCCCTGCCGGCCACGCTGGCCTGGCTGATCACGGCCTGCAGCTTGAAGACGGTGCTGCAGAACCTGCGCACCGGCCCGCAATATGCGGCCGGCGTGGCCCTGGGGGCACTGGCGGGCCTGTACGCCTGCGCCATGCTCACGCTGGCCGGTGTGGCCGAGCGCTCGCCCTGGGTGGCCAGTGCCGCCACGGGGGCGCTGCTCGCGGCCCTGCTGGTCGCGGCCCTGGTCCTGCGTGCGCGCGGGCGCACCCCGGCGGCTACCACGGCGCGCCTGACCGAGCTGCAGTCGCGCATTCGCCCGCACTTTCTGTTCAACACGCTCAACAGCGCGATCGCGCTGGTGCGCAAGGAGCCCGCCAAGGCCGAATCGCTGTTGGAAGACCTGAGCGACCTGTTCCGCGTGGCGCTCGTCGAGCAGGGCGAATCGACCACGCTGGCCGAGGAGATCACCCTGGCGCGCCGCTACCTGGGCATCGAGGAGGTGCGCTTTGGCAAGCGCCTGCAGGTGCAGTGGAGCCTGGACCCGCGCACCGACAGCGCCCGCCTGCCGCCCCTGCTGCTGCAGCCGCTGGTGGAAAATGCCGTCAAGCACGGCGTGGAACCCAGCCCGCGCGGTGGCAAGCTCAAGGTGATGACCGAGCTGCGCGGCAACCGCGTGGTGGTGCGCATCACCAACACGCTGCCCGCCAGCGACATCCGCTACCACGACGTACCGCGCGGCCATGGCATCGCCCTGGCCAATGTGCGTGCGCGCCTGGCCCTGCTGCATGATGTGCAGGGCGAATTCACCGCCGGGGTGCTCGATGGCCTCTACCAGGTGCGCATCTCTCTGCCCGTGCAGGGCGCACCGGCCCGCGTATCCCGGCGCCCGAGGCGGCATGGCCGGCCCGCGACGCCGCCCTCCTCCACCCCGCCTCCTTCCGCTCCTACCCGCAATGCCGCGCCATGAACATCCTCATCGTTGACGACGAAGCCCTGGCCCGCAGCCGCCTGCGCACCCTGCTGGGCGACTGCGCCGAGACACTGCACACCACCGTGTCCGAAGCCGGCAACGCCGGCGAGGCCATGGCGTTGCTGGGGCCCACCGGGGGCAGCGCCTTCGACCTGGTGCTGCTGGACATCCACATGCCGGGCCAGGACGGCCTGGGCCTGGCGCACGCCCTGCAGGCGCTGGCGCGCCCACCGGCCGTGGTTTTCGTGACCGCGCATGCCGACCATGCGGTGAATGCCTTCGAGCTCGATGCGGTGGACTACCTGACCAAGCCGGTGCGGCGCGAGCGCCTGCAGCAGGCCCTGGCCAAGGTGCAGCGCACCACCCGGCCGGCACACATCCCGGCAGCCGCTTCGGCGGCCGATGGCGAGGCGCTGGTGATCCAGGACCGGGGCCGCACCGAACGCCTGCCGCTGGCCGAGGTGCTGTATTTCAAGGCCGAGCAGAAGTACGTGACGGTGCGCACCGCCACGCGCAGCTACATCATGGACGGCGCGCTGAGCGAGCTGGAGGCGCGCTACCCCACGCGCTTCCTGCGCATCCACCGCAATGCGCTGGTGGCGCGGCGCGCCGTGCGCGCGCTCGAAAAGCACTACGACCCAGAGGAAGGCGACGGCTGGGCCGTGCGCCTGCAGGGCATGACGGAGGTGCTCACCGTCTCGCGCCGGCAGGTGGCGGCCGTGCGCGAGGAACTGGCGCGCTGACCTGCGGTTAGAGGATCTCCAGCAACGTCTCTGCCGGCCGGCACAAGCGTGTGCCCAGCGGCGTGGCGACGATGGGCCGGTTCATGAGGATGGGGTGGGCCACCATGGCATCAATGAGCTGCGCGTCCGTCACACCCGGCTCGCCCAGCTTCAATTCGGCAAAAGCCGCTTCCTTGGCCCGCACCACGTCGATAACGGGCACATCCAAGGCCGCGACCAGTGACTGCAGCGCGGCGCGGTTCAGCGGGGTCTTGAGGTACTCGATGACTTCGGGCTCCACCCCGCGCTCCCGCAGCAGGGCCAGGGTGTTGCGCGAGGTGCCGCAACGGGGGTTGTGGTAGATCGTGACCATGTTCTTTTCCGCGCCTTCAATGGGCATGGGCCGCTCCACTCACAAGGGTGACGATCACCATGCCCGCGATCAGCCAGGCAATCTGGGCCACGGTCTCGCGCGCGGACAGGCGCTTTTGCAGCTGGGGAATCAGGTCGGCCAGGGCCACGTAGATGAAACTGCTCGATGCCACGGCCAGGAAGTAGGGCAGCAGGTCCTGCAACTGCCCCACGAGGTAGTAGCCCACAAGGCCGCCCAGTGCCGTGACGGCGCCCGCCAGCGACACCTTGACCAGCGCCATGCGGCGGTTGGGGCTGGTCTGGCGCAGCACCACCAGGTCGCCCATGTGGTGCGGCACCTCGTGCGCGAGCACCGAGACGGCGGCGATCATGCCCAGACGGATGTCGGCCATGAAGGCCGATGCGATCAGGATACCGTCACCAAAACAGTGCACGCTGTCGCCCGTGAGCACGGCCCAGCCGCCCGTGCGCGGGGCACCGTGGTGATGATGGTGGTGCTCATGCCCATGGGCATGGTCGTGTTCCGCGTGCGGGGTCGGTTCCGGCGCCGCGTGGCTGTGCTCATGCCCGTGGTGCCAGAGCTCCGCCTTGTCCAGCAGGAAGAAGAAGACCACGCCGATCAGCAGCGTGGCGAACAGGTCGTGTGCTCCGGCCTGGCTCTCGAAGGCCTCGGGCAAGAGGTGCATGAAAGCCGTGGCCAGCAGCGCGCCGGCCGCCAGGCTCAAGAGGTGCTGGGGGCCCACGCTGTCCGTGCGACCGCCGAGGCCCATGCGCATGAGCAGCGCGGCCAGCCACACGCTGCCGATGCCGGCAGCCAGGGTGGCGAGGATGATTGCTATCAGAGTCATAGCTGTATGTGACCGTCCATTGAGCGATAGGTAGATGTTCTTATGTCAATCGGGGGGCACCGCGGGCTTCCGGCCGGCGCTGGGCAGCCCCTTGCGGGGATGGGCCTGCATCGGCGTGAAAAAAGCCGCCCCTGAAGACAGGGGCGGCTGATTGTAGGAGAGCGGTCGGTCAGACGACGCCGTTCGCCTTGAACCAGGCCAGTGCACGCTTCCAGCCATCGTCGGCCGCTTCCTTGCGGTAGCTGGGGCGGTAGTCGGCATGGAAGGCATGCGGCGCGTCAGGGTACACCACGAATTCCGAAGCCTTGGCGGCGGCAGTGCCACCGGCCAGGGCAGCTTTCATCTTATCAATCGTGTCAAGGGGGATGCCGGTGTCTTTTTCACCGTACAGGCCGAGCACCGGCGCCTTGAGGATGGGCGCGATGTCCACGGGGTGCTTGGGCGTGAGGTCGCTGGCCTGGCCCACGAGGCGGCCATACCAGGCCACGCCGGCCTTGACCGGGCCGTGCGCTGCATACAGCCAGGTGATGCGGCCACCCCAGCAAAAGCCGGTGATGCCGATGCGCGCAGCGTCGCCACCGTTGGCGGTGGCCCAGGCCACGGCGCCGTCGAGGTCGGCCATCACCTGCGCATCGGGCACCTTGGAGACGATCTCGGCCATGAGCTTGGCGGCCTCGGTGTACTTGGAGGCATCGCCTTGGCGCGCATACAGATCCGGGGCGATGGCCAGGTAGCCGGCCTTGGCGAAGCGGCGGCAGGTGTCGGCGATGTACTCGTGCACGCCGAAGATCTCCTGGATCACCAGCACCACGGGCAGGCCGGTCTTGCCTGCGGGGGCCGCGCGGTAGGCGGGCACCTTGAAGCCGCCCACGGTGAAGCTGATCTCGCCCGCCGTCAGGCCATCGGCAGGGGTGGCAATGGCTGTCTGCGCCATCAGCGGCGCGGCGGCGGCGGCATAGCCCAGGCCGATGGCCGTCTGCAGGGCCAGGCGGCGCGTGGCACCGGCTTCGGTGGTACGGCCGGGCAGCAGGGCCTCGGTATCCTGTCGGTGGTCGTCGCTCAGCATCGTTGATCTCCAATGGGTAAATGGGACAGGGCGAGCGCGCAGTCTAGGCGGTTTGCGCGGCAGCTGCCAACGCCGCACCTTCTGGACGGCCTTTTGCCCCCTTGCCTACTGGGGGACGTAGTCGGTCGGGTACTTGAGCGAATCCACGAGCAGGTGCGGCATGCGCATGCCCAGGTTGATGCCGCGCGGCGGGATGGGCGCGGTGAACCATTTGCCGTAGAGGCGGTGCAGCTCCCGCGTCTGGATGAGGCGGCGCAGCTCCGCATCCACCACCGCCTTGAGCTCGGGGTTGTTCTTCTCGAAGGCAATGGCATAGGGCTCGATGGTCATGGGCTTGCCGATCACCTTGAGGTCCTCGGGCCGGCCGTGGCTGGCGCGCAGGCCGAACAGCAGCACATCGTCCATGGCAAAGGCTTGCACCTTGCCTTGCACCACCCAGGCAAAGCCCTGCGCGTGGTCCGCTGCCGGCTCGACGCGGATGCGCACGGACTTGGCCAACGCCTCCTTGGCAAGCGAGTCGATGTTGGTGGTGCCGGTGGTCGAGGCCACGACCTTGCCATCCAGGTCCTCGATGCGCTCGTAGGGCTGGCTGCTGAGCACCACCATGCGCGAGGACGCGACAAAGTGCGGGATGGTGAAGGCCACGCGCTGGCGGCGTGCCGCAGTGTTGGTGGTGGAGCCGCATTCGAGATCGACCTCGCCCTTTTCGATGGCGTCGAACCGGGTGCTGGACGTGACCTGGCGGTAGTCCACCCGGGTCTCGCGCAACTGGAGATGCCGGCCCAGTGCCTGCGCAATGCTCCGGCAGACATCGACGCTGCAGCCCATGGGCACGCCATCGGCCACATAGGACAGGGGCATTGACGATTCGCGGTGCCCGATGACTACGCTGCCGCGTGCCTGGATGCGGTGCAGCGCACCGCCGGGCGGCTTGGCGGTGGCAGGGGGCGGTATCTGCGCTGGCGCGCTGCCTGCCGCTGCGGCCAGCAGGCACAGGGCCCATTGCGCAGGCATGCGGGCACACCGGCGGCTCCACAACGCATGGGATGCCAAAGTCATGTCGAGATCACCTTGAAAAGGGGCAGCCGGCCTGTGCAGCGCGGGCTTGCGGGAGCAACGGCAGCCGCACTGCCGAGGGGGGAAGGCCCGGAATCAGGCGGCTGCCGGCACCGTGTCCACCAGGTAGGCCTGGCGCGCCAGCGCAGCCGCCAGCACGGCCGAGGGATTGACCAGCGACAAACCTGGCAGCGCCGGGCTTTCCTCCAGCGCCAGCGGTATCTCCGTGCAACCCATGACCAGGGTGCCGATGCCATGGCGCTGCTGTAGCGCGAGGGCCACCGACCCGAAGCGCTCACGCGCCAGGGCATAGTCGCCCGCCTTCACCCCGTCGTAGATGCCCTGCATGAGCTCTTCGCGTTCGGCCAGGGTGGGCAGGCAGCAGGCGATGCCCGCCCGCTCCAGCTCGCCCTGGTACAGCCCGGCGTCATAGGCGCCGCGTGTGGCCAGCAGGCCCACGCCGCGCACCTGGCGCGCCGCCAGGCCGGCCACCACCTCCTGCACGCCATGCAGCACCACCAGCTGCGGAAAGCGCTGCTGCAGCAGGCCGTGCCAGGCATGGGCCGTGTTGCAGGCGATGGCCACCGCGCGGGCGCCCAGCGCTGCCAGGCGGCCGGTGGCCTGCAGCATGGGCTCGGCCGGCTGGTGCGCGCCCTGGCGGGTGTCGCCAAGGGCATTCGTGCGGTCGGGGATGGGCACCTGCGCCAGCCAGTGCTCCGGGTAGGCCTGGTCGTGCACGGGAATGCCCAGCTGCGCCATGCGCTCGCCGCAGGCCTGCACGAACAGGCGCGCGAAATCCGCGCCCGCCGCCGGCCCCATGCCGCCCAGGATGCCCACCGTCTGCGTGGCGGGGCGATGGCTTGACAACATGCTCGGGGGCTCCTTCAGATGGCCGGCTTGTCGCTCTGGGCGGTGAGGTTGTCTCGCAGCTCCTTGCCCATGGGCAGCTTGAGGTTCTGGCCGCGCGGCGCGATCGGCGACATGAACCACTTGGTGTAGAGCTTCTCGAACTCGCCGGACTTCATCAAGCCGCCGATGACGCCGTTGACCAGGGCCTGGAACTGCGGGTCGTCCTTGCGCAGCATGCAGGCATAGGGCTCGACCTGCAGCGCGTCGCCCACCACGTCCCACTCGGCCGGGTTGCGCGCATTGGCCATCAGGCCGTAGAGCAGGATGTCGTCCATGGCAAAGGCTTCGGCGCGGCCGGTGTCCACCAGCAGCAGCGAATCCTCGTGGTCCTTGCCCATCAGCACTTCCATGTCGAGCTTGTTGTCGCGGTCGTACTTGCGCACCACCTGGGCATTGGTGGTGCCCGAGGTGGTGGAGATCTTGCGCTTGGCCAGGTCGCCGAAGCCCTTGATGCCCGAGCTCTTCTTGGTCAGCAGGCGCGTGCCGGTATAGAAATAGTTGGTGGCGAACTGCAAGTCCTTGCCGCGCACGCTGTTGTTGGTGGTGGAGCCGCATTCCAGGTCCACCGTGCCGTTCTGCACCAGGGGGATGCGGTTGAGCGAGGTGACGGGCTGCAGCTCGACCTTGATGGCCGGGTTGTTCAGGCGCTTCTTCACGGCGTCGGCTACGGCGTTGGAGATATCCACCGCAAAGCCCACAGGTTGGCCCGGGCCTGCCAGGTAGCTAAAGGGCACGGACGACTCGCGGTAGGCCAGCGTGATCTTGCCGGTGTCGGCGATCTTCTTGAGCGTGTCGGCACTGGCGATGGAACAGGCCAGGAGGCCGGTGGCCAGCAGGGCGGCACGGGTGACGGCGGACAGTCGCATGGAATTCCCTTCGTGAGGTGGTGGATGATGAGAAAGAAAAAGGCAAGGCGTGAACGCACTGTAGGAACTTGCCCGCGCTTTGAACAATTCATTTCACCGGGGAGGCCATGCCGGAAAGTTATGCCTGGGGCATACCCGCCCCATAACCTCCCGTCATGGCCCCCATGCGCAACGGCATTGTTCAAACCCGGCGCCGGCTTCTACAGTGGCCGCCAGAGCAACCAACCAAAGCAAAGAGCATGCAGGTATGTGTATTGGGCGCGGGCATCGTGGGGCTGGCCACCGCATACGCGCTGCGCCAGCGCGGCATGGAGGTCACCGTGATCGACCGGGGCGCACCCGGCGAAGGGGCCAGTGGCGGCAATGGCGCACAGCTGAGCTACAGCTATGTGCAACCCCTGGCCGACGCCGGCATCTGGCGGCAACTGCCCAGCCTGCTGTTCTCGGCCGACTCCCCCCTGTCCTTGCGCCCGCAGTGGGACCTGCACCAGTGGCGCTGGGGCCTGCAGTTCCTCGCGGCCTGCAACCGCACCACCTCGGCGCGCAGCACGGTCGAGCTGCTGGGCCTGGCTGCGCTGAGCCGCGAGCGCTTCGACGCCATGCTGCAGGCCGAGCAACTGGCATGCGATTTCTCCGCCACCGGCAAGCTGGTGCTCTACGGCACCGCCGATGCGTTGGGCGCAGCGCGGCGGCAGATGGAACTGCAGCGCGCCTTCGGCAGCCTGCAGGAAGCCGTGGATGCCGCGCGCTGCGTGGCACTGGAGCCGGCGCTGGCCCACTACCAGGGCCGCATCGCGGGCGCCATCTACACCCAGAGCGAGTGCGCGGCCGACTGCCTGCAGGTATGCCAGGGCCTGCACTCCCTGCTGGCCGCGCGCGGTGTGCGCTTTTTGCTGGGTACCGATATCCAGGGCTTTGCCACCGGGCAGGGCCGCATCCAGGCGGTGCGCACCCGCCTGGGGAATGTGGAGGCCGACCACTTCGTGCTGGCCCTGGGCAGCGCCAGCCATGGCATGGCGCGCACGCTGGGCATGCACCTGCCGGTGTACCCGCTCAAGGGCTACAGCATCACGCTCGATGCCAGCGATGCACCGGGGGCGGCACCGCACGTGAGCGTGACCGACGCGGCGCGCAAGGTGGTGTTTGCGCGCATCGGCCAGCGCCTGCGCGTGGCGGGCATGGCCGAGCTGGTGGGGCACGACACACGCATACCGCCCGAGCGCATAGAAAGCCTGTGCGCCGCCGCACGCGCCGTGTTCCCGCACTGCAGCGATTTTGAAGCGACGCGGCCCTGGACTGGCATGCGCCCCGCCACGCCCACCGGCCTGCCGGTGGTGGGGCGCCACGCGGGCGCACCGGCCAACCTGGTGCTCAACACCGGGCATGGGGCGCTGGGCTTCACCCTGGCCTTCGGCACGGCGGCACGGGTGGCCGAACTGCTCGCGCGCTGACCCCCTTCAGGGCGCTGGGCTCTGCGGGGCAGACGCCATGGTCTCGGCCACGGCCTGGCGCATGCAGGCGGTCATGGCGCTGGCCAGCAGCGAGGCCGGGCGGTTGACGGTGCGCAGCGACTGGATGGGCACAGGGATGTGCGGCGCCAGCGCCAGCACGTCCACCTGGCTGCGGTCGGCCGAGGCGGCCGTGCAGGCATCCACCAGCGCTACCGCATGGCCATGGCGCGCCAGGGCCAGCGCGGCATGGTAGGTCTGCACCGTGATGGCCGTGCGCAGCCCTACGCCCGCTTCACGGCAAGCATGGCTGACCACGGTGCCGATGGGGTCGCGCACGTCCAGGCGCACCACCGGCGTGTCCGCCAGGTCGGTGAGGTGCACGGTGCCCGAGTGCACCAGCGCGGGGGCCAGCATGCCCTTGGGCGCCACGCAGACCATGTAGCCGTCAGCAATGTGCTCCTGGCTCAGCGAGGGGTGGGCGATGGAGCTGAAGACGAAGCCCACGTCGGCCTCCTGCAGCACCAGGGCCGAGACGATCTGCGGCGAGTGCAGCGCCTCGATGGTGATGCCCACATCCGGGTGCAGCGCACGAAAGCTGCGCAGCGCGCGTGGCAGCACCTCGTAGCTCAGTGCCAGCACGCTCAGGATGTGCAGCTCGCCCTCGCGCCCGTCACCCTTGAGGCTGGCGGCCAGGCGCTGCACGTCGTCAAGCTGGGTGAACAGGCGCTCGATGTGCGGGTACAGGGTCTGCGCCTCGGTGGTGGGCACCAGCCGCCCCTTGAGGCGGTGGAACAGCGCGAACCCGAGCTGCAGCTCTGCATGCGCGAGGATGCGGCTCACCGCCGGCTGGGTGACGTTGATGAGCCGTGCGGCAGCGCTCACGCTGCCGGTGAGCATCACGGCGTTGAAGACTTCAATGTGGCGAAGGCGCATGCCTTTTTACCTTGCAATGAACGCGCCAGCGCCGCGGCTTTTCAATGCGCCTTGTCCCAGTTCGGGCCGACACCCACTTCGGCCAGCAGCGGCACCTTGAGCGCCGCCACCTCGGCCATCAGGCGCGGAATGTGCCTGCGCACCCAGTCCACCTCGCCCTCGGGCAGCTCGAACACCAGTTCATCGTGCACCTGCATGATCATCTTGATGCCGGGTTTGTGCGCGTCGAGTTCCTTCTGCACGGCCACCATGGCCAGCTTGATCAGGTCGGCCGCCGTGCCCTGCATGGGGGCGTTGATGGCGGCGCGCTCGGCACCGCTGCGGCGCGGGCCGTTGGGGGAATTGATCTCGGGCAGGTACAGGCGCCGGCCGAACACCGTCTCCACATAGCCCATGGACTTGGCAGCAGCCTTGGTTTCGTCCATGTACTGCTTGACGCCAGGGTAGCGCTGGAAGTACTTATCGATGTAGGCCGCTGCGGCCTTGGTCTCGATACCCAGGTTCTTGGCCAGGCCGAAGCTGCTCATGCCGTAGATGAGCCCGAAGTTGATGACCTTGGCGTAGCGGCGCTGCTCGCTGGTGACCTGGTCCACCTCCACGCCGAACACCTCGGCGGCGGTGGCGCGGTGCACGTCCAGCCCGGCATGGAAGGCATGCAGCAGCGAGTGGTCGCCGCTGATGTGGGCCATGATGCGCAGCTCGATCTGCGAGTAGTCGGCGCTGGCGATCACGCTGCCCGCAGGCGCCACGAAGGCCTCGCGCACACGCCGGCCTTCCGGCGTGCGGATGGGGATGTTCTGCAGATTCGGGTCGTTGCTCGAAAGCCGCCCGGTGACGGCCACGGCCTGCGCATAGTGCGTGTGCACCCGCCCGGTGCGCGGCAGCGCCAGCTGGGCCAGCTTGTCGGTGTAGGTGCCCTTGAGCTTGACCAGGCCCCGGTGCTCCAGCAGCTTGGCGGGCAGGGGGTAGTCCTCGGCCAGCTTTTCGAGCACCTCTTCGTCGGTGCTGCGCGCGCCGGTGGCGGTCTTCTTGACCACGGGCATGCCGAGCTTGTCGAAGAAGATCTCGCCGAGTTGCTTGGGGCTGCTCAGGTTGAAGGGCTGGCCCGCGATCTCGTAGGCCTCGGTTTCGAGCTGCACGATGCGCTGGCCCAGCTCATGGCTCTGGTTGGCCAGCGTGGGCGCGTCGATCAGCACGCCGTTGCGCTCGATGCGGTACAGGGCCTCGCTGCTGGCCATCTCCAGTTCGTAGATGAAGCGCAGCTTGTCATTGGCTTCGAGCAGCGGCCACAGGGCCTTGTGCACGTCCAGGGTCTGGTCGGAGTCCTCGCACGAGTATTCGGCGGCCTTGGCCACATCGACCTGCGCGAAGGGGATCTGGTGCGCGCCCTTGCCGCACAGGTCTTCGTAGCTGATGCCGCTGCGCCCCAGGTGCCGGTCGGCCAGGCTGGCCAGGCCATGGGGCTTGTGCACTTCGAGCACGTAGCTTTGCAGCATGGTGTCGTGCGCGTAGCCCTGCACCTCGATGCCGTGGTTGGCAAACACATGGCGGTCGTACTTGATGTGCTGGCCCAGCTTCAGGTGGCGCGGGTCCTGCAGCCAGGGCTTGAGACGTGCCAGCACCTCGTCGAAGGGCAGTTGCACCGGCGCATCGGGGCCCTCGTGGCGCAGCGGAATGTAGGCCGCAGCCCCAGGCTCCACGCTGAAGCTGATGCCCACGATCTCGGCGCGCATCTCGTCGAGCGAGGTGGTTTCGGTGTCCAGCGCCGTCAGGGGTGCCACGTGCAGGGTGGCCAGCCAGCGGTCGAACTGGTCCCAGGTCAGAATGGTCTCGTAGCGCTCATTGCGGGGCGGCTTTTCGGCAGCGACCTGTGCACCATCTACCCCACCCTCTGCAGGCTCGGCGAACAGGTCGGCGGTGTCGGTATCGCCGGCCTTCTTGCGCGCGGCGGGAGCGGCTTGTGCAGCAGGCGGCTCGGCCGGTGAGCCCAGCGCGCGCGCCAGGCCCTTGAATCCGTACTTTTCATAGAAGTCGCGCAGCCCATCCACCTGCTGCTCGCCGATCACGATGGCGTCGAGCGCGGGCAGGCCCACGATGTGCTCGACCAGGTCGCAGTCGGTGCGGATGGTCACCAGCTTGCGGCCGGTGGGCAGCCAGTCGAGCGTGTTGCGCAGGTTCTCGCCGGCCACGCCCTTGATCTCGTGGGCACGGGCCACCAGTTCGGCCAGCGAACCGTATTCCATCAGCCACTTGGCGGCGGTCTTGGGGCCCACCTTGGGCACGCCGGGCACGTTGTCCACGGTATCGCCCACCAGGGTCTGGAAATCCACCATCAGGTGCGGGGGCACGCCGAACTCGGCGGTCACGCCGGCCACGTCGCGGCGCTTGCCGTTCATGGTGTCGATGATGGTGATGTGCTCGTCCACCAGTTGCGACAGGTCCTTGTCGCCGCTGGAGACCACCACGTCGATGCCCTGGCTGGCAGCGGTCACGGCCAGGGTGCCGATCACATCGTCGGCCTCCACGCCCGGAATGGCCAGCACCGTCCAGCCCAGCATGCGCACTACGTCGTGGATGGGATCGATCTGCGAGCGCAGGTCGTCGGGCATGGGCGCGCGCTGCGCCTTGTACTCGGGGTAGATCTCGTCGCGAAAGGTGGGGCCGCTGGCGTCGAAGATACAGGCGGCGTAGTCGGCATGCACCTCCTTGCGCAGGGCCTGCATCATGTTGATCATGCCGCGGATGGCGCCCGTGGCCGCGCTCGTGGAGTCGCCCGGTACGGCACGCAGGTCGGGCATGGCATGGTAGGCACGGTACAGGTAGCTGGAGCCGTCCACCAGCACCAGGGTCTTTTTATTGCTCATGGGGGCAATTGTGCACGGCCAAAGGCCGCGCACCACCGCCGCCCGGCGCGCTCTACAATGGATGCATGCGCGCTGTTCATCTCTCCCTGCTGCTGGCTCTGGCCTGCGGCCCCGTACTGGCCCAGACCGGCGGCCAGAATGCCCCTGCGGGCGCCCCCCGGCAAGGCGAGGCACTTACCACGCCCGAGTCCCTGTCAGGGCGCAACAACCAGCGCACCGAACGCATCCAGATCGAGGACGCGGGCAGCCGCGTCGACGAGGTGCGTGTGGGCGGCCAGACGCAGAGCATCAACGTGCAACCCAAGACCGGCAACATGCCCAGCTACGAAGTACAGTCCCCCGACGGCGCGCGCGGCCGCACCGGGGCCCTCAACGGCGCCGAGACCAACACCGGCCCCCGGGTCTGGAACGTCCTGAAGTTCTGATGCCTGGCCGGGGGTGCTGCGCCCCCTGCTCCCGCTTTTTCCTCCGGATTTTTTCCGCATTTCCCCTGCTGAGCGATGGCCGTTTTTACCGAAGTCTCCAATGATGAGGCGCGCGAGTTGCTGCGCCGTTTGCACCTGGGTGAGCTGGTCGCGCTGCGCGGCATCGAAGGCGGCATCGAGAACACCAACTACTTCCTCACCAGCGACCAGGGCGAGTTCGTACTGACGCTGTTCGAGCGCCTGACGGCCGAGCAGTTGCCGTTCTACCTGCACCTGATGAAGCACCTGGCACACGGCGGCGTGCCCGTGCCCGACCCGCGCGCTGACGCCAACGGCGACATCCTGCACAGCATGTGCGGCAAGCCGGCCGCCGTGGTCAGCAAGCTGCGCGGCAAGAGCCAGTTGGCCCCCGGCCCGGTGCACTGCGCCGCCGTGGGCACCATGCTGGCGCGCATGCACCTGGCGGGGCGCGGCTACGACCGCCACCAGCCCAACCTGCGCGGCCTGCCGTGGTGGAACGAGACCGTGCCCGTGGTGCTTCCGCACCTCGATGCCAGCCAGGCAGCCCTGCTGCGCTCGGAGCTTGCCTACCAGAACCATGTGGCGGCCTCTTCGGCCTACACGGCGCTGCCCACCGGGCCGGTGCATGCCGACCTGTTCCGCGACAACGTGATGTTCGACGGCGAGGAGCTCACGGGGTTTTTCGACTTCTACTTTGCCGGCGTCGATACCTGGCTGTTCGACCTGGCCGTGTGCCTGAACGACTGGTGCATCGACCTGCCCACCGGTACGCACGACGCCGAGCGCGCTCGGCGCATGCTGGACGCCTACCAGGCCGTGCGCCCCCTCACGGCTGCCGAGCGCGAACTGCTGCCGGCCCTGCTGCGTGCCGGCGCCTTGCGCTTCTGGATCTCGCGGCTGTGGGATTTTTACCTGCCGCGCGAGGCCTCCATGCTGACCCCGCACGACCCGACCCACTTCGAGCGCGTGCTGCGCGGGCGCATCGCGCTGCCGGTGCACGCGGACTGAACGGTTCTGCGCAGAAACAGGGCATCTGCACGCGCATTTCGCGAGGAATATCACGCCCCGGGGCCTTTCGCATGCCCCCACATGGCCCCCGCCATGGTCCGCTGGGGTAAATTAGGCGCCATCTCCCCCACCCAGAAGCCAGGCCCGATGGCGCGGGTCCCCTCCTGATCCGCCCCTGCATCCATGAAACTCCACATCGTTCCCGCCCGCACCGGCATCGCCTGGGTCAAGCTCGGCATCCGGTCGTTCTGGCGCCAACCCATGGCACTGGCGGCGTTGTTCTTCATGACCATGGCCGCCATGTCGCTGGCCAGCCTGGTCCCGCTGGTGGGCCCGGCGATTGCGCTGGCCCTGCTGCCCTCGGCTACGCTGGCCATGATGGTGGCAGCGGCCGAAACCACCATGGGGCGCTTTCCGACGCCCGCCGTGCTGCTGGTGGCCTTTCGCACCGGCCAGCAGCGCCTGCGCGACATGCTGGTGCTGGGCGCGCTGTATGCCGTGGGCTTCCTGTCCATCATGGGGTTGTCGGCACTGATCGACGGCGGCCAGTTCGCCAGCGTCTACCTGGGGGGCGCGCCACTCACGCGCGAGGTGGCCGAAAGCGCATCGTTCCAGGGCGCCATGTGGCTGTCGATGCTGCTGTACCTGCCTTTGTCGCTGACCTTCTGGCATGCACCCGGGCTGGTGCATTGGCATGGGGTGCCGCCCGTGAAGGCCCTGTTCTTCAGCCTGGTGGCCTGTGTGCGCAACTTCGGCGCCTTCTTCGTGTTCGGTCTGGGCTGGATGGGCATCTTCCTCGTGGCTGGCGTGGTAGTGGCCCTTGCGTCGGGCCTCATTGCCCTGGCCGGGCTGGGCACAGCCGCCAGTGGCATCATGGTCGGCACGGCCATGATGCTGGCGGCGATGTTCTTCACCTCCATCGTGTTCACGTTCCGCGACTGCTTCGAACCGCCCGCCAAACCCTCGCCGGAGGAATCCCATGACGAACAGCCAGCACCCACACCAACTCCAGGGCCGCACTGAGGACGAAGTCGTCTGGTACCAGAGGCGCAGCCTGCTGCAGGCGGCTGCCGCCTGGACGGCGGCTGGAGGGTTCACTGCGGCGCATGCGCAGCAAGGCCGCAACGTGGTGGAGATGCGCGGCGATGTGCGCCGCAACGGCCAGGCCCTGGCGGCGGGCGAAGCCATCGCTCCTGGTGACCGGATCGAGACGGGGCCGGGCTCCACCGTGGTCTTCACCGTCGGCAAGGACGCCTTCATGGTGCGCCAGAACACCCGCATCTCGCTGGAAGGCGACACCCCCATGGCCGTGAAAGTGCTGCGCCTGCTGACCGGTGCGGTGGCCAGCGTGTGGGGCCGGGGCAGCGAGCGCCAGGTGGTCATGCCCACGGCCACGGCGGGCATCCGCGGCACGGGGGTGTATGCCGAGGTGTTCCCTGAACAGGACTTTCGCAGCTATTTCTGCAACTGCTACGGTACGGTGGACATTGCGGCCGGGGGCGAATCCGTCGTCAGCCAGGCCTCCTACCACCAAGCCTTCTGGGCCGAGGTCGCGCCGCGCAACGGCCGCATGCTGACGCCGGCCGGCGCCATCAACCACACGGACGAGGAACTGGAGTTCCTGGCCCGCCTGGTGGACCAGCGCACTGCTTGGCAGATCGCCGGGCGCAAGGGCAGCAAGGATGGCAGCGGGCAGATCACCTACCCTGCAGCACCTGGCGGCAGCGGCGGCACCACGCCACCAGCACCGGCCCCCGGACCCTCTTCGCGCGCACGGCCGCCGTCGCCGTATGGCTCCGACTACTGAAGCACCCCCGACCCATTGGCAAGCCTGCCGCCAGGCAGGCGCGCATGAAAAAAGGCTGCCACGCCTGCGCGTGACAGCCTGCAAAGGCTTGCTGCGAAAAAGCGCCTAAAACGCCCTGTCAGACGCCGATGGGCCCGCCGTCTGCTTTCTGTATGACCACGGTGGAAGAGCGAGGACGCACGGTGCCCGAGGCGGCCACCGTGGCGTCGCTCGTGCCGTAGGCCGGCCAGTTCACCGGGTGCTGGATGTTCAGGAAGATGGTCTTGTAGTCCGGCGTGAACGCGAAGCCGGTGATCTCGGCTTCGTTCGGGCCCACAAAGAAGCGGCGCAGGTCGCCCTGGTTCTGGGCATTGATGACCGGGCCCGTGCCCTTGCTGTCGGTGGTCATGGCGCCGGGGATCACGGCCAGCATCTGGTCGTTGGTGGAGCGCGCCACGGCATTGTTGCGGCCGCCGTCGATGCCGTTGTCGGTCTGGATCCACAGGATGCCGCGGTCGTCGAAGGCCAGGCCGTCCGGGCTGGCCAGCTGGTTCAGCGCCGTGAGGCCCGAGCGGTTGGTGTCGGCGGCAGCGCCGGCCTCGGAGCCGAACACGAAGATCTCCCACTTGAAGGTATTCGCACCCGGGGTGTCGTGCCAGCGCACGATGTGGCCGTTGGCATTGTTCAGGCGTGGATTGGGCGCATTCGTGCCCGTGGTGGCGTTGCGGCTGGTGTTATTGGTCAGCGTCACGTACACATCGCCGTTGGAGGGGTGCACGGCCGTCCACTCGGGGCGGTCCATGGGCGTGGCGCCCACGAAGTCGGCTGCGGCGCGGGTGTTGATCAGGATCTCGTCGATCGTCTTGTACTTGTCGCCCAGGCGGGTGCCGTCCTTGCCCACGCTGGCCAGCGTCAGCGGCAGCCAGGTGCCGCTGCCGTCGTCGCCAAAGCGCGCGACGTAGAGCGTGCCCTTGTCCAGGTACTTGGCACCCACGGCCAGGCGGTCGCTGCGGCGGGCATCGGCCGCATCCCAATTGGCGTCCGACACGAAGCGGTAGATGTACTCGAAGCGCGAGTCGTCACCGCTGTAGAAGGCCAGCGGCTTGCCCGCTTCGGGCTTGCCGTAGGCTGCGCCTTCATGGGCGAAGCGGCCCATGGCCGTGCGCTTGGTGGCCACGCTGGCGGGGTCGTAGGGGTCGATCTCGACCAGGTAGCCAAAGCCGTTGACCTCGTTGCGCCAGTCGTTCAGGGCACTGGTACCGCTGGGCGTGACGTTGAAGCGGGCAAATTCACCTTGCACTTCGGTGGCGTCGCCGGCGGCGGTTTCCCACTTGTAGCGGCCGGCGGCCGTGGGCACGCCCACGCGCACCTGGTGCGCAGGCTGGTTCGATGCATTGGTGTTGACGAAGCAGGCCGCCCAGTTTTCCTCGGCGGTGATGTAGGTGCCCCAGGGGGTCGTGCCGTTGCCGCAGTTGTTGTTGGTGCCGCGCACCGTGGTGCCCGTGGGCGAATACGGCGTCTTGACCCAGTCGGTGCCGCCGACCGGCCCGTTGATGGCCATCGGCGTGGCCGAGGTGAAGCGGCGGTTGTAGCGCGAGTTCTTGACGATGGCCCAGGCGCTGCCGGTCTTGCGGATGTGCATCACGGCCACGCCATGGGCGTTGACTTCCTTGCGCACTTCTTCGGCGGGGCGCTTGCTGTTCACCGTGGTGGGGCCTGCGGGGTGCAGCGCCTTCTCGTCGATGTACTCATGGTTGACCACCAGCAGGCCTTCGCTGGAGCTGCCGTCCAGCGGGAAGTAATGCATGCCGTCATGGTGCATGCCGGTGGAGTTGAGCAGGTCCTTGGAGCTGTTCTTGCCGTCCTTGTCCCACTCGGCGGCGCTGTCGTTGAGCGGCGTGCCCCAGGCACCCAGCACCTGGGCCACATAGCCCGCAGGCACCACGCAGGCGTCGGTCATGGAATTGGCCAGCGAGCTGAAGCCCAGCTTCAGCGGCTCGTCGTCGCTGCCGCCGCAGGCGGACAGGCTGGTGCCGGTCAGCAGGGCCAGCGCTGCGCTCAGACCACCGCGCGTGACCGTGCGGCGCGACAGGTGGACGTCCAGGATGGCACTGAAAGGGGTGTTGCCAGCGTCGTTGCGAACGACCTTGTCAGAAATAGTCTTGCTCATGAAAACCGCACTCCTCTAGGTATTGATAAGTCATGGGAGTCGGCAGTCTAGAAATCGCATATGACCGATCCGTGACGCAAGAGCACTCGGCGCGCAGGGCGATTCGAGGGTGTGGCCGGCAGCCCGCCACGGCACCGTCAAATGCCTGTCACACAGTGTTCTTAGCATCCAGCACCAAGAGAGCGGCCCGTTGCCCTGCCATGCCTGCATGGCGAGCAGCGGCCTCTCTTCATAAAACCCATATAACAAACCACGGAAGCTGCAATCCAATGACCTCTGCGTCCACCCCTTCGCGCCGCCAGGCCCTCCAATTCCTGGCCGGCATCCCCCTGCTTCCGCTGGGCACAGGCGGCATCGCTGCCTCGCTGCTGACCGCCTGCGGCGGTGGCGATGACGGCGCGTCCTATGTGTCCACCGCGTTCACCTCGATGGCCGCGCCCACGCTGGCCAACCCGGCGGCCATGGCCACGAACACCGTGGGCTCGACCATGCAGGTCACGCTGAGCGACGGCTCGGTGCAGAGCTACGCGCTGGCCTACCAGCCCTTCTTCATCACCGGCGACTCGGTGCCCAACGTCAAGGGCGGCCAGATCCTGGCGGGCAGCTACTTCGACATCAACAACCAGCCCATCATCGACACCACGGTGGCCGGCAAGGACCGCCAGTTCTTCTCCGATGCCCCGGACGGCACCTCGCTGCTGACCGTGCCCAACGCCAAGGTCGACGGCGTCAAGGGCAACCACGTGTTCGCCGTGGTGCAGTTCGAATACACCACCTGGGCCCAGGACGGCAAGACCGACATGTACGGCAAGCTGCCCTCGCCCATCGCCGTGCTCACGCTGGACCAGGATCCCAACACCGGCAAATTGAGCCTGGTGAAGTACCACAACGTCGACACCTCCAAGGTGCACGGCCTGTGGATCACCTGCGGCGCCAGCCTGTCGCCCTGGGGCACCCACCTGTCGAGCGAAGAGTACGAACCCGATGCGTTCACCGTCGCCAGCAACACCCAGTTCCAGGCCTACGCCAAGAACCTGTACGGCGACGCGAGCCGCGCCAACCCCTACCACTACGGCCACATGCCCGAAGTGACGGTCAACCCCGACGGCACCGCCAGCATCAAGAAGCATTTCTGCATGGGCCGCATCTCGCACGAGCTGGTGCAGGTCATGCCCGACCAGCGCACCGCGCTGATGGGTGACGACGCTACCAACAGCGCCTACTTCGTGTTCGTGGCCGACAAGGAAAAGGACCTGTCCTCGGGTACGCTGTATGCCGCCAAGGTCGGCGCCGGCTTCACCGTCGATGCCAAGGCCACTGCCGGCGCACCGCTGACCTGGATCAAGCTCGGCTCGGCCAACAGCGCCGAGATCGAAGCCTTGGCGAACACGCTCAAGCCCACCGACATCATGACCGTGGCCACCGCCAACCCGAGCGATGCCAGCTACACCCGCATCGTGTCCAACGGCAAGGAAGAGTGGATCAAGCTCAAGCCCGGCATGGAAAAGGCCGCCGCCTTCCTGGAAACCCACCGCTACGCCGCCTTCGTGGGCGCCAGCATGGGCTTTACCAAGATGGAAGGCACCACGGTCAACGCCAAGGACAAGATCGCCTACTCGGCCCTGCAGAACGTGCAGACCTCGATGGTGGCCGGCAATGCCCTGAACGTGGCGGGCAACGGCGTGTCCGTGCCCAAGGCCATCAACGCCGGTGCCGTGATGGCCCTGAACCTGCGCGGCGGCCAGAAGGACACTGCGGGCGCCAACATCAACAGCGAGTGGATGCCTGTGGACACCAAGGCGCTGCTGGTTGGCGAAGACATCGCCTCCGACGCCCTGGGCAACACCGCCAACCCGAACACCATCGGCAACCCCGACAACCTCAAGTTCTCGGAAAAGATGCGCACCCTGTTCATCGGCGAAGACAGCAGCCAGCACGTGAACAACTTCCTGTGGGCCTACAACATCGACACCAAGCAGCTGTCGCGCCTGATGTCCATTCCCGCCGGCGGCGAATCCACCGGCCTGCATGCCGTGGACGAAATCAACGGCTGGACCTACATCATGAGCAACTTCCAGCACGCCGGTGACTGGGGCGCCATCCACAGCGTGGTCAAGCCCACGCTGGACCCGCTGATCATCGCCAACTACAAGAACAAGGCCGGCGCCGCCGTGGGTTACCTCACGGCAACGCCCAAGCAGCCACGCCTGGGCTGATCTTCCGGTTCTGCAACGGCTGCGCCGGGCGCAGCCACCAAGGGGGTCCCGCAGCCATGCGGGACCCCGTTTTTCGTGGACGGCACCCCCACAGGGGAGCCGCATGGCACACGCAGGCCCAATGCCCTTTTGCACCAATGCAAATACATCCCATTCTTATAATCACTGCGATCCAGGGGTGCGGCACCGCGATGCATCCTTGAACTTCGGGCCTTTTCGCCCCATCACGCCCACCGGATTCCCGGCCTGGCCCCGGCCAGCCCGGGCGGCTCCAGGCAGGTCTGCCTTGTCACCCGTCTTCGTTCTTGAGGAGAAACGCATGAAAACCACGCTACTGCACACCACCACCCTGGCTGCGGCCCTGATCGCCGCCAGCCCCCTGGGCTTCCTGGGTGTGGCGCAGGCACAGGGCACGTCCGCTCAGGCACAACAGGCGGTGACGGCCGCCGCAGTGGCGGCGCAGTACGCCACGCTGGTGCATGCCAACTACGAAGACACCCTGACCAGCGCCAAAGCCATGCAGGCGGCGATCAAGGCCTTCACCGCCCAGCCGTCGGCCGAAACCCTGGCCGAGGCCCGCAAGACCTGGCTGGCCGCACGCGAGTTCTACGGCCAGACGGAGGCCTTTCGCTTCTACGGCGGCCCCATCGACGACGACAAGGGCCCCGAAGGCCAGATGAACGCCTGGCCCATGGACGAATCGTATGTGGACAGCGTCGAAGGCAAGCCCAAGGCCGGCCTGATCAACAACCGCAAGATCGCCATCACCAAGAAGGCGCTGGCGGCGCAGAACGAGCGCGGCGGAGAGGAGAACATCGCCACCGGCTGGCACGCCATCGAGTTCCTGCTGTGGGGCCAGGACTTGTCCGAAACCGGCCCGGGCAACCGCAATTTCGAGGACTTCGTGGACGGCAAGAAGCCCAATGCCGACCGCCGCCGCCAGTACCTCACGGTGGTGACCGAACTGCTGGTCGATGACCTGGGCTTCCTCGTGAAGTCGTGGGCACCTGATGCCAAGGCCAACTACCGCGCAAAGTTCGCCAAGGGCAACATGGAGTCGGTGCGCAAGATGCTGGTGGGCCTGGGCTCGCTCTCGCGCGGCGAACTCGCGGGCGAGCGCCTGGAAGTGGCGCTTAACAGCCAGGACCAGGAAGACGAGCACTCGTGCTTCTCGGACAACACGCACCGCGACGCCGTGACCAATGCCAAGGGCATCCAGAACGTGTGGCTGGGCGAATACCAGCGCGCCGACGGAAGCAAGGTCAAGGGCGCATCGCTGCGCGACCTGGTCGCCGCCAAGAACCCGGCCCTGGCCGACAAGACCACCCAGCAGATCGCCACCTCGGTGGCGGCGGCCGAGGCCATCCAGGCACCATTCGACCGTGAGATCATCGGCGGCAAGGATGCACCGGGCCGCCAGCGCATCCAGAAGACCATCGACAGCCTGACCCAGCAAAGCAAGGATCTTGTGGAAGCCGCCAACGCCATCGGCATCACCAAGCTCACGCTGGTCCAACCCTGAGGCTCCCCGCCTGCGCTTTCCTTTCGTTCCATGTCGCTTTTGCAAGCCCCTGACCGCCGGCGCGCCACGCGCCTGGCGATTGCCAGCATCGGCCTTGCGGCCCTGGGCGGCCTCATGGCCGACACCCCCGCCGACCCACTCGGCGAGAAGGTAGGCGGCAACACCACGGTGTTCGCCACGGGCCGCAATGCCTTTTCCTTCCCGGCCGCCAACCTCGATGACGCGGAGCGCACGCGCTTCGTGATCGGCAATTCGTTCTTCCGCCGCAACTGGGTCGAGGCACCGGCCTCCACCAAGGCGCGCGACGGCCTGGGCCCGCACTTCATCGCGCGCTCGTGCGGCGGCTGCCACGTTCAGGACGGCCGGGGTGAACCGCCAGCCATCTTCAACCGCCTGGGCGAAACCAAGGACCCGGCGGTGGCCCTGCTGATCCGCCTGTCCATTCCCGGCGCGGACGCGCATGGCGGCCCGAAGCACGACCCGGTGTACGGCGACCAGTTCAACAACGCGGCTGTCCAGGGCGTCAAGCCCGAGGGCCGCGTGACCCTGCGCTACAAGACCGTCAAAGGAAAGTTCGCCGACGGCACACCCTACGAACTGCTCGACCCCCACTACGGCTTTGCCGACCTGGGCTACGGTCCCATGGCCGCAGGGATCATGGCGAGCCCGCGCATTGCGCCGCAGATCATCGGCGTGGGCCTGCTCGAAGCCATTGCCGAGGCCGACATCCTGGCCAACGCGGCCGACCAGGGTGCTGCCGCAGGCCCGATCAAGGGCGTGCCCAACCGGGTGTGGGACGCCCCCTCGGGCCAGATGATGCTCGGCCGCTTCGGCTGGAAGGGCAACGTCGCGACCATCGCGCACCAGACCGGCGGCGCCTTCCAGGGCGACATGGGCATCACCTCGAAGCACTTCGCCAACGAGACCTGCACCCCCACTCAGAAGGACTGCCTGGCCGCACCGAGCGGCAAGAGCGCCGCGGCGCAGGGCCAGCCGGGCGTGGAGATCGACGACAAGACCTTCGACGACGTGGTCTTCTACCAGGCCACGCTGGCACCGCCCGCACGCCGCAACCCCAAGGACGCTCAGGTCGTGCGTGGCCAGGCGCTGTTCGCCAATGCCCAGTGCGCCACCTGCCACCGCCCAAGCTATGTCACCAAGGAAGGCCCCTTCCCGCACCTGACGAGCAAGGCCCTGTCGGGCCAGCGCATCTGGCCGTACACCGACATGCTGCTGCACGACATGGGCGAACGCCTGGCCGACAACCGGCCCGACTTCGCCGCCAATGGCCGGCAGTGGAAGACGCCGCCGCTGTGGGGCACGGGCCTGATCAAGGACGTGAACGGCCACACCCGGCTGCTGCACGACGGCCGCGCCCGCGGCGTGCTCGAGGCCGTGCTGTGGCACGGCGGCGAGGCCGAGGCCGCCAAGGACAAGGTTCTCAAGATGAACAAGGCCGAGCGCGATGCGCTGGTCAAGTTCGTGGAGTCGCTATGAAACACCCCTCCTTTCGCGCACTGGTGACCGCCCTGGCCCTGGGCGCCCTGCTGCTCCCGGCGCAGGCCCAGACCGGCTGGAAGCGCAACGCCGTGCCCTTCTACGACACCACGCACGCGCTGCAAAGCCTGTACAGCCACTGGGGCAAGCCGCGCGCGCAGGAGCTGGCCATTGCCGCACAGGCGCTGGCACCGGCCGTGCGGGCGCTGTGCGAGGCGCCTGCCGGTCAGTCGGCCGCCGCCCTCACCGGCGCCCGCAGCGCCTGGCAGCGCAGCATGATGGCCTGGGAGACGCTGGGCGCCGTGGCCGTGGGCCCGGTGATCGCGCGCCGCACCCAGCGGCAGATGGATTTCGCGCCCACGCGCCCGGCACTGATCGAGCGCGCCATCAAGACCCAGCCCCAAGGTGCCCAGGCCTTCGAGCGCATCGGCACGCCCGCCAAGGGCCTGCCAGCGCTGGAATGGCTGCTGTGGACGCAACCCGTGGCGCCCGGCACACCGGCCTGCGGCTATGCGGTGGAAGTGGCCCTGGACATCGAGCGCGAAGCCATGGCCGTGGCCAGCGCCTTCGACACCGCAGCCGGCACCGACTGGGCGGCCGAGGACGAGCAGGAGCGCTCCACCACGGCCATGGGCGAGTTCATCAACCAGTGGGTGGGCGGCATCGAGCGCCTGCGCTGGGCGCACATGGAAAAGCCGCTGCGCGCCGCGCAGGGCACGCGCCCGCCCGAGTACCCCCGCGCCGCCAGCGGCCAGGCTTCTGCCGCCTGGAAGGCCGAGTGGAACGCCCTGCGCACCCTGGCCGTGCTGCCCGAAAGCGCCCCGCCCCCCACGCCCGGCGAGGCCCTGGTGCCGCTGGAGACCTATTTGCGTGGCCGCGGCCTGAACCCGCTGGCCGACCAGTTGCTGGCCACCACGCAGCGCGTGGACAAGGCGCTTCAGGCCGTCGACCAGTCCGGCGCCACCGGCAAGGCCGGGGGCGAACGGGTGCTGCAGGCGTCCAGGGAACTGGCTGCGCTCAAGCGCCTGGCCGAGGCCGAAATCGCGCCCGCGCTGCAGGTGAGCATCGGCTTCTCGGACGCCGATGGAGATTGAGGTGAACGCCACGCTGAGCCGCCGCCAGGCCCTGTGGCTGATGGGCGGTCTGGCGGCGATGCCGCTGGCAACCCACGCAACCCCCGCCGCTGCGGCAGCCATGCAACTGCTGGCTGCCTGGCAGCAGGCCGACGGCAGCTACCGCATCGGCCTGCTGGCCGCGCAGGCCGGCGGGCCTTCGCCCCTGCGGGTGCGCCAGGCACTGGAAGTGCCCACGCGCGCCCACGGCCTGGCCCAGTTGCCCGATGGCAGCATGGTCGCCACCGCGCGCCGCCCCGGTGACTGGCTGGTGCGCTGGCACCCAGGCCAGCCCGCCGGAAAGGCCCAATGGCACTGGGTGGATGCCACGCGCTCCTTCAACGGCCATGCGATAGCCAGCGCCGACGGCCGTTATCTCTACACCACCGAGACCGACATGGACACAGGCGCCAGCCTGGTTGCCCGGCGCGATGCGCGCAGCCTGGAGACGGTGGACGAGTGGGCCACCCAGGGCATTGACGCGCACGAGCTGATCTGGGCGCCGGCCGACAAAGGCGCCAGGCCGTCACTGATCGTGGCCAATGGCGGCGTGCCCACCGCGCCCGAAACCGGCCGCACCAAGCGCGACCTGCACACCATGGATTCGAGCATCGTGCGGCTGCACGGCGACAGCGGCGAACTGCAGGGCCAGTGGCGCCTGCCCGATGCGCGCCTGAGCCTGCGCCACCTGGCCTGGAACGCCGAGCGCACGGTGCTGGGCATTGCCCTGCAGGCCGAGCATGGCGAGGCGGCCGACAAGTCGGCCGCGCCCATCCTTGCGCTGTTCGATGGCAAAGCGCTGCGCCTGTGCCCCGCCGGCCAGTCGATGGCCGGCTATGGCGGCAGCATCGCCAGCACCGCCGAGGGCTGGGCCGTGAGCTGCCCGCGCAGCCAGGGCGTGGCCACCTTCACGCCCGATGGGCAGTGGCGCGGCCTGGTGGGGCTGGAAGAGGTCTGCGCACTGGCGGTGGGCAGCGGCCGCCTGTGGGCAGCCGGGGTTTCACACTCGCTCGAAGACGCGCGCTCCACCCATCCACTCACGCATGCGCACGCCAAGGAGCTCACGGGCGCGCGCATGGACAACCACTGGGTAAGGTTCGCCTGACACCCCCCAGGGGCTGGCATTTCACGCCGCCCGGCCTGCGCGCTGGGCCACGTCCTTGAGACTGCTGCGCAGCGCCAGCTTGCGCACGATGGCCGAGAACGCGCGCGTGGGTGCCGACTCGCGCGCCACGGGCGACCACAGCATGCCCGGGGTGCGCACGGGCGTGGGGCTTTCCAGCCGCACCACCACCAACCCCGAATGCGGAGACACCACATTGGCCGCCACGATGGACGCCAGTTGCGTCTTGCCCACCAGGTCCATCATCGGCGCAAGCGTGTTGATCTCGGCCACCACCTGCGGCTCGGCGCCGCAGGAGCGAAAGCACTCGTCCAGCATCTGCCGCGTGGCAAAGCTGGCCGGCAACAGGGCCATGGGCATGCGGTGCAACTCGACCATGCGCACACGCTTGCGCCGCGCCAGCGGGTGGCCCTTGGCCACCACCAGCACCATCTCTTCGTTGTAGAGCGGCTCGAACTGCAGCGGCCCGGGTGCAGCAGGCCGGTAGGCGATGCCCAGGTCCAGCGTGCCCTGCTGCAGGCGCGCGGCGATATGGTCAGCCGATAGTTCTTCGACCACCACCTTCACGCGCGAATGGCGCTCGTGGAAGGCGGCGATGCAGCCCGGGATGAAGCCCAGGTTGAAGGTGTGCGTGGAGCCGATGTGCAGCTCGCCCGCCACCTCCGAGCCGTTCTGGCGCAGCGCACCCAGGCCCAGGTCGATCTCGTGCAGGGCCTTGGTGCAGTAGTGCAGAAACTCGTCGCCCGCACCGGTCAGCGCCACGCGCTTGCCTGCGCGGTCGAACAGCGCCGCACCGATCTCCTCTTCGAGCTGCTTGATCTGGTGCGATAGCGTCGATTGCGTGACATGCAGCCGCTCGGCCGCACGCGTGAAGTTGAGCGAGCCGGCCAGGGCGATGAAGTAGCGCAGGTGCCTCAGTTCCATGGCGGTGCCACCGGTGGTTGATCGATGCCATCGATGGTAACCATGAAAAACAATCATTTCCAGGAAGTCGGTACGCCCCCTACAGTCGCCTGCAACCCACAAGACCGCCCTGAAGTCCAGGCGGCCAGAGACCCACAAGGAGACAACGAGGTGCACAAAGTCCTCAGCGGTATCAAGGTGCTGGAGCAAGGCACGTTCATCACGGGCCCGGCGGCAGGCATGTTCCTGGCCGACCTGGGGGCCGAGGTCATCAAGGTCGAGCAGCCCGGCGCGGGCGACCCGTTCCGCGCGTTCCGCGGCGGCCTCTACAGCCCGCACTTCCAGACCTACAACCGCAACAAGCGCAGCATCACGCTCAACCCCAAGCTGCCCGAGGACGCAGCCGTGTTCGACGAGCTGGTCAAGGATGCGGACGTCTACATCCAGAACTTTCGCCCCGGCGCTGCCGACCGGCTGGGCGCGGGCGAGGCCCGGCTGCGCGGACTGAACCCGCGCCTGGTGTACTGCGCGATCAGCGGCTTCGGCCAGACCGGCCCGGCCGCAGGCCGCCCGGCCTACGACACCGTGGCCCAGGCCGCCAGCGCATTCCTCAAGTTGCTGGTGAACCCCGCCAACCCGCGCGTGGTGGGCCCGGCGCTGGCCGATGCGATGACCGGCTTCTACGCTGCCTACGGCGTGCTGGGCGCGATCGTCGAGCGCGGCCGCACGGGCGTTGGCCGCAAGGTCGAGGTGTCCATGCTCGAGGCCATGTGCCACTTCAATCTCGATGCGTTCACGCACTACTTCTCGGAAGACGAGGTCATGGGCCCCTACAGCCGGCCCAGCGTCTCGCAGTCCTACGTGCTCGAATGCGCCGACGGCCTGTGGATCGCGCTGCACATGTCCTCGCCCGAAAAATTCTGGCAGGGCCTGGCCAACGCCATCGAGCGCCCGCGCCTGTTCGACGACCCGCGCTTCGCATCGCGCGAGGCGCGCATCACCCACCAGGAGGACCTGATCACGCTGCTCGGCGGCCTGTTCCGCGAACAGACGCGCGCCACCTGGTGCGAGCGCCTCGAAGCCGAGGACGTGCCCCACGCGCCCATGTACGACACCCGCGAAGCCATGGAAGACCCCCAGGCCCGCCACCTGCAGCTGGAAGTGAGCGCCCCCCATCCCGAGGGCGGCCAGTGGCGCACCATCCGCTCGCCGGTGAGCTTCGACGGCGAGCGCGCATTGGAAGTCACCGCGCCGCCCATGCTGGGGGCCGACAACGCGGCCATCGTCGGACCCATACGCCAGCGGCTCGGGCAAGCGCTTTGACCCGCCAGCCGACCCCAAGAAAAGACAAGGAGACAAGAACCCATGACCCCATCGAATGAAAACGAGCTGACCCAGGCCGTGCTGCAGCGCCTGGACGACGCCAGCGACCCGCGCTTCGCGCAGATCATGGAATCGCTGGTCACGCACCTGCATGCCTTCATCCGCGAAGTGGACCTGAAGCCCGAGGAATGGATGCAGGGCATCGAGTTCCTCACCGCCGTGGGCAAGGCCTGCACCGGCCAACGCCAGGAGTTCATCCTGCTGTCGGACACGCTGGGCGCCTCGATGATGGTGGTGATGCTCGACCAACTGCGTGCCACCGCCCACGCCAAGGGCAGCCAGCGCATGACAGAAGCCACCGAGGCCACGGTGCAAGGCCCCTACTACTGGGAGGGCGCACCCGAGCTGCCGCTGGGCGCCAACCTGTCCGCAGGCGTCAAGGGCGAACCCACCTTCTACAGTGGCCGCGTGACCGACACGCACGGCCAGCCGCTGGCGGGCGCGCTGCTCGACATCTGGTCGGGCGATGGCGAAGGCGTGTACGACATGCAGGTGGAAGGCTCGGGCATGGCCGCGCGCGCCCGCGTCCGCACCGATGACCAGGGCCGCTACTGGTTCTGGTCCATCCGCCCGAGCTTCTACCCCGTGCCGGTGGACGGCCCCGTGGGCCGCATGCTCGACGGCATGGGCCGCCACCCGAACCGGCCCGGCCACATCCACATGATGGTCTCCGCAACTGGGCATGCCCCGGTCACCACCCACCTCTTCGTGGCAGGCAGCCCCTACATCGAGTCGGACGCAGTGTTCGGCGTGCGCCCCAGCCTGATCGTGGACTTCGAGCAGCACCCCGCCGGCCAGGCGCCGGACGGTACGGCACAGGCCGCGCCCTGGTGGTCGGCGCACTACGACTTCCGCCTCGAACCGCAACACGCCTGAAAGCCGCTCCATGAAAATCGGAAAATCCACCGTCCCGCGCACCGCCATCTGCACCTCCAACGAGCACACCATCGTCGTGCGCGGCGAGGACCTGTGCCAGGACCTGATCGGCCACATCTCGTTCGCCGACTACTTCTTTCTGCTGCTCACCGGCCGCCGGCCCGACGCGGCCTGCAGCGCGGTGCTCAACGCCACCCTGGTGGCGATCGCCGAGCACGGCCTGGTGCCCAGCGTGCAGGCCAGCCGCATGACCTTTGCCGCCGCGCCCGATGCCTTGCAGGGTGCGGTGGCCGCCGGCATCCTGGGCTGCGGCTCGGTGATCCTGGGCGCATCGGAAACGGCGGGCCGCATGTTCGCCGACGTGGCGGCGCGGGTCGATGCCGGCGCCACGCTCGACGATGCGGCCACGGCCGTGGTCAGCGAGCTCAAGGCCGCGCGCCGCTCCATTCCGGGCTATGGCCACCCCTTGCACAAGGAGGTGGACCCGCGCGTGGGCCGGCTCATCGCCGTGGCGACCGAGGCCGGCGCCGACCTGCGCTATGTGCAGATCGCCTTGGCGCTGGAGAAGGTGATCCCCGGCATCGTCGGCAAGGAGCTGCGGCTGAACGTCTCGGCCGCGATCCCTGCGGTGCTGATGGGCGTGGGCTTTCCGGTAGCGTCGCTGCGGGGCGTGCCCATCCTGGCGCGCACGGCGGGGCTGATCGCCCACCTGGCCGAAGAGGCGGAGACGCCGAGCGGCTTTGCGCTGTCCTACCAGGCCACGCGCGAACTGCAGTACGAGGGCAGCCTGCCCGATGGCTTTGGGGAAGCAGCATGACGCAGCGCAGGCAGATCCTTGCCGCCACCACCCTGGCGCTGCTGGCCGCCAGTGCCAGCGCCCAGGGCAGCGGCCGCCCCCTCAAGCTCGTCGTGCCCTTTGCCGCCGGCACCTCGACCGACATCGTGGGCAGGGTGCTGGCCGAGGCCCTGGGCCGCCAGCTCGGGCAGACGGTGATCGTGGAGAACAAACCCGGTGCGGGCGGCACCATCGGCAGCGAGATGGTGGCGCGTGCAGGCGCCGATGCCAACACCCTGCTCATGGGCACCGTGGGCACGCATGCCATCAACCCCACGCTGTACAAGAAGCTGCCCTACCAGCCGCTGCGCGACTTCGTGCCGCTGGGCTTTGCCGGCGCCACACCCACCCTGCTCGTGGTGCCGGCCAGCGCGCCGTGGAAGGGCGTGGCCGACCTGCGCCAGGCCAGTGGCAAATCGGTGAGCTTCGCCTCGGCGGGCAACGGCACCTCGGGCCACCTGGCGGGCGAGACGCTGAACATCCGCCTGGGGAAGGACTTCGTGCACGTGCCCTACCGCGATGGCGCACAGGCGCTCACCGAGCTGATGGGCGGCAACGTGCAGTTCATGTTCTACCACCCGGCCGCCTTGCTGCCGCACATCCGCGCGGGCAAGCTGCGCGCCCTGGGTGCGTCGAGCGCCAAGCGCAGCGCGGCCGCGCCCGACGTGCCCACGCTGACCGAGCAGGGCGTGGCGGATTTCGACCTGGTCGCCTGGTTCATGCTGTATGCGCCCACGTCCATGCCCGCCGCGCAGCGCGGGCCTCTGCTGGATGCCACGCAGGCCGTGCTGGCCCAGCCCGAGGTGCGCGAGAAGCTCGCCGCACAGGGCATTGAATCGGCCGCCATGAACGCGGCGGAGATGACCACCTTCGGCACGGCCGAGATCGCCAAATGGGGCGAAGCGGTGCGGCGCTCTGGTGCCCAGGTGGACTAGCCCGGAACAGGTCATGCACGCCCGCCCCAACAACACGCCCCTTGGGATTGGCGGCGGTCATGGTGCAGCCATGACCGGCCCGAAAGGAGTAATGCCAACGATGTGACGGACAGACCCACACGGTGCGGTGCACGCCATGGCGGCGTTGCGCGGCAAACGAGCGAAGCGAACAGACCACACAAGCGGGCATGAACCCGCAACAGGAGACAAGAATGCGCAGAAC
This sequence comes from Acidovorax sp. LjRoot118, assembly GCF_964253575.1. Lineage (NCBI taxonomy): Bacteria > Pseudomonadati > Pseudomonadota > Betaproteobacteria > Burkholderiales > Comamonadaceae > Acidovorax > Acidovorax sp. LjRoot118. The sequence continues at coordinate 665,571 of NZ_CAXURB020000001.1, read as the reverse complement.
AATGGTGATGAAAACGATGCTGGTGCTGGCCGCCGGTACGCTGCTGGCCGGCAAGGCCCTGGCCCAGGGGGCCGAGTGGCCGAACAAGCCCATCAAGATCGTGGTGGGCTTTGCGCCCGGCACGCCGCCCGACATCTTCGCCCGCATGTACGGCGACTATGCGGGCAAGAAGCTCGGTGTGCCCGTGGTGATCGACAACCGTCCTGGCACGGCCGGCAACCTGGCGTCGGACGCAGTGGCCAAGGCAGCACCCGATGGCTATACCTTCGTGTACAACCTGTCCACGGCGTTCACGATCAACCCTTACATCTACAGCAAGCTGCCCTTCGACCCCGACAAGGACCTGGTGCCCGTGGCCACCACCATGCGCCAAGGCCTGGTGCTGATCGCCACCAACAAGTTCCCGGCCAAGACCGTCAAGGACCTGGTGGCGGCAGCCAAGGCCAAGCCGGGTACCTACTCGCACGCCTCGTACGGCGCGGGCAGCCCCTCGCAGCTGATCGTGGAGTCGCTCAAGGACGAGGTCGGCATTGACATGCTGCACGTGCCCTACCGCGCCAGCCCCATCGCCGACCTCATGGGCGGCCAGGTGGACACGCTGATGGAGCCCATCGCCACCGGCTACCAGCTGATCAGCAGCGGCAAGGTACAGGCGCTCGCCTACTCGGGCCCCACACGCCATCCCGCCCTGCCCGATGTGCCCACGCTGTCGGAGGTGATGCCCGGCTTCTCGATGATGTCCTGGCACGGCATCTGGGCGCCTGCGGCCACGCCGCAGCCCATCCTGACCCGCTTCAACGCACTGCTGGTCGAAGCGAGCAAGGACCCCGATCTCTCGCGCCGCATCAAGGAGCTGCACAGCGAGCCCCTGGGCGTCACGCGCACCGAGATGGCTGCCATGGTGCGGCGCGATGCGGAGATCTACAGCCGCGTGGTCAAGGCGCGCAACATCAAGGTGGACTGAACGAGCCGCCGCTGCCTGGAAAAAGGCAGCGCGCTACTGGGTCGGTGCAGGTGCCGGAGCGGCAGCAGGGGCCGGAGCCTCCTGGGCCTTGGGCTTGGGCACCCGGTCACAGCCGGCCAGGGCCAGAACACAGACGCCGGCCAAGGCGGCGCGGGACATAGGGGATGGATGGAACAGCATGGGCAGGGTCCTCCCTGGCCGTCGGGACGGAGGGCGTGCGCCGGACGGCGCGGGCGCAGCCCCTTGGAACCTCCATTCTTCAAGCCCATGCCCGCGCTGTCTGTCAGAAAAGAGCGCCAAAAGCGGGCCCGCAAAGCCCGTCTCTTCAATCGACGATGGTCAGCTTGGCCACCGACAGCGCCAGCCATTTGGTGCCGTGGCGCGGAAAGCTCACCTGGGCCCGCGCGTCGTCGCCCGTGCCCTCCAGCGCCAATACCTTGCCCTCGCCGAACTTGGTGTGGAACACGGCCAGCCCCACGCGCAGGCCATGCGATGGCGCGGCCTTCTGCACGGGCACCGGCGGGCTGGCGAACTGCTCCGTGCGGCCGGAGCCGAAGGGGCTGCGGTCGCGCTGGCCGAACGGGTTGCTGCCTGCATTGGGCGCATAGGTGCCAAAGCCCTGCTGCTTGGGCGTGATCCATTTGAGCGCCGCCTCGGGCAGCTCGTCGAAGAAGCGGCTCTTGATGTTGTAGCGTGTCTGGCCGTGCAGCATGCGTGTCTGCGAATGGCTCAGGTACAGGCGCTTGCGCGCGCGGGTGATGGCCACATACATCAGGCGGCGCTCTTCTTCCAGGCCCTCGCGTTCGTTGGCCGAGTTCTCGTGCGGGAACAGGCCCTCTTCCATGCCACCGATGAACACGCCATCGAACTCCAGGCCCTTGCTGGCATGCACGGTCATCAGCTGCACGGCGTCCTGCCCGGCCTGGGCCTGGTTGTCACCGGCTTCCAGCGCCGCATGGGTCAGGAACGCGGCCAGGGGCGACAGCGTTTCGCCGGTGTCGAAGTCCACGATGCCCGCCACGGCGGGCAGGGGCTCGTCCACAACCGGCGCATCGGGATCCAGGCCCTGGCTGGCCGGGCTCTGGCCCAGGCGGTCGTTGCGCAGTTCATCCACCGGCAGGGCCACGGCGTCGCGGCCAAAGCCCTCCTGCGTGACGAAGCTCTCGGCCGCGTTGACCAGTTCCTCCAGGTTCTCGATGCGGTCGGCGCCTTCCTTCTCGGTACGGAAGTGCTCCACCAGGCCCGAGGACTGCAGCATCTGCTCGATGATCTTGCGCAGGTTCATGCCCTCGGTCTGCTCACGCAGCACATCGACCATCGCCACGAAGGCCGAGAGGTTGGCGCCCGCCTTGCCGGGCACGGCACTCACGCCGTCGTGCAACGAGCAGCCAGCCGCGCGTGCCGCATCCTGCAACACCTCGATGCTGCGCGCGCCGATGCCGCGCGGCGGGAAGTTGACCACGCGCAGAAAGCTGGTGTCGTCGTGCGGGTTCTCCAAGAGGCGCAGGTAGGCCAGCGCGTGCTTGATTTCCGCGCGCTCGAAGAAGCGCAGGCCACCGTACACGCGGTAGGGCACACTGGCATTGAACAGGGCCGATTCGATCACCCGGCTCTGCGCATTGCTGCGGTAGAGCACGGCGATCTCCTTGCGCTCGAAGCTGTCGCTCTTCACCAGCTGCCGGATCTCGTCCACCATCCACTGCGCTTCGGCCAGGTCGGTGGTGGCCTCGTACACGCGCACCGGCTCGCCGGGGCCCTGCGTGGTGCGCAGGTTCTTGCCCAGGCGGCGGCTGTTGTGGCTGATCAGGGCGTTGGCCGAGTCGAGGATGTTGCTGTAGCTGCGGTAGTTCTGCTCGAGCTTGATCTGTTGCTGCACATCGAACTCGCGCACGAAGTCGGCCATGTTGCCCACGCGCGCCCCGCGAAAGGCGTAGATGCTCTGGTCGTCGTCGCCCACGGCGATCACGCTGCCACGCGCCTCGAAGCGCCCGCCGCTGTCGTTGCCGGCCAGTTGCTTGAGCCAGGCGTACTGCAGCTTGTTGGTGTCCTGGAACTCATCGACAAGGATGTGCGCGAAGCGGCGCTGGTAGTGCTCGCGGATCGGGTCGTTGTCGCGCAGCAGCTCGTAGCTGCGCAGCATCAGTTCGCCAAAATCCACCACGCCCTCGCGCTGGCACTGCTCCTCGTAGAGCTGGTAGACCTCGATCTTCTTGCGCGTGTCGCTGTCGTTGGCCTGCACGTCGCCCGGGCGCAAGCCCTCCTCCTTGCAGCCGGAGATGAAGTAGGCCAACTGCTTGGGCGGAAAGCGCTCGTCGTCCACGTTGTGCTGCTTGCACAGGCGCTTGACGGCCGAGAGCTGGTCCTGCGTGTCCAGGATCTGGAACGACTGCGGCAGGCCAGCCGGCTTGTGGTGCGCGCGCAGCAGCCGGTTGCACAGGCCGTGGAAGGTGCCTATCCACATGCCGCGCACATTCACGGGCAGCATGGCCGACAGGCGGGCCACCATTTCCTTGGCGGCCTTGTTGGTGAAGGTCACGGCCAGGATGCCACCGGGCGTAGCATAGCCGTTCTGCAGCAGCCAGGCGATGCGGGTGGTGAGCACCCGGGTCTTGCCCGAGCCGGCGCCCGCCAGGATGAGCGCATGCCCCGCCGGCAGGGTGACGGCTGCAAGCTGCTCGGGGTTGAGATTGGCCAGCAGGGGCGGTACAGCCGATGGTGCAGCGGGCGTGGGGGGCACCAGGGGATCCGGTGCACCCGGGAACAGGTCTTGTGGGAACATGGGGGCATTGTAGAAAGCGCCAACGCCCGCCATGAAAAACATTGCCCTTGCCGCCGCCATGCTGCTCGCCTTGCATGCCCCCCACCTCGCAGCCCAGTCCAGCTGCAGCAGCGACGGCGTGCCCCGCCCGGTCGCGCTGTTCGAACGCTTCGTGAGCGCCGACTGCGAAAGCTGCTGGGCCGACAAGGCAACCCCGGCCCCCAAGGCGCCCGGCACCGTGGTGCTCGACTGGATCGTGCCCGGCACGCAGGGCGACGATGCCCCGCTGTCGGCAGCCGCCACGCGCGATGCCCTGGCGCGGCTGGCCGCCCTGGGCCGCACGGCGCCCACGGCCACGGATGTGAACACCGCCCCGGTGCAGGGTGTGCAGGGCAGCCGGCTGCGGGTGTCGCACGGGCCGGCCATCAACGACTACCTGGGGGCGTCGATCGCCTTCTCCCCCGTGCCCACCCGGGGCGCTGCGCCCGCTGCAGGGCCTGATGCAGGGGGCTTCTACCTGCTGCTGGTGGAATCCATCCCGGCGGGCACCGAGGGCTCGCCCGTGGCCCGGCATCTGGTGCGCAACGTGTACCAGCGTTCGCTGGACAACCCGCACACCCTGTCCAAAGGCGAGCGCTCGGGCTGGCGCGATTCGCGCCCCATCTACATCCCCGAAGGCGCCAAGACCGACCGCCTGCGCCTGGTGGGCTGGGTGCAGGACAAGGACGGGCGGATCATCGATGCAGCACAGTCGCGCTGCGCCCCCTAGAACCCGTTCCCTATTGGAGAGATAACAGTAGGGATATACCCGCACCGGTTGGCGCGGGTAGAATCAATCACCGGGCCCAAGTTTCTTGCTGCCCGGTTTTTTTGTGCCTGCGCACAGCAGGGTTCGTTGCAGCCATCACGGCTCCAATCGCATGACCGGTCTTCAAGCCAAGCGCCCACTGCAGCAGAAATCGTTTTGCTGCAGCCTCTTATGGAGCTTGGAAATCTCATGGAAATCTTCGATTACGACAACGTTCTCTTGCTGCCGCGCAAGTGCCAGGTGGAAAGCCGCTCGGAATGCGATGCCGGCGTGGAGCTGGGCGGGCGCACATTCCGCCTGCCGGTCGTACCGGCCAACATGAAGACGGTGGTGGACGAAACCATCTGCACCTGGATGGCGCAGAACGGTTATTTCTACGTCATGCACCGCTTCGACCTGGACAACCTGCAGTTCGTCAAGGATATGCATGCCAAGGGCTGCTATGCCTCGATCTCGCTGGGCGTGAAGCAGCCTGACTACGACACCGTGGACCAGTTGGCGGCTGCGGGCATCACGCCCGAGTACGTGACCATCGACATCGCGCACGGCCATGCCGACAGCGTGAAGAACATGATCGGCTACCTCAAGTCCAAACTGCCTGCGGCCTTCGTGATCGCCGGCAACGTGGCCACGCCCGAAGCGGTGATCGACCTGGAGAACTGGGGCGCCGACGCCACCAAGGTGGGCGTAGGGCCGGGCAAGGTCTGCATCACCAAGCTCAAGACCGGCTTCGGCACGGGCGGCTGGCAGCTGTCGGCGCTCAAGTGGTGCGCCCGCGTGGCCACCAAGCCCATCATTGCCGACGGCGGCATTCGCAGCCACGGCGACATCGCCAAGAGCATCCGCTTTGGCGCCAGCATGGTCATGATCGGCTCGCTGTTCGCGGGGCACGAAGAATCGCCCGGCAACACCGTGGAGGTCGATGGTGCCCTGTTCAAGGAGTACTACGGCTCGGCCAGCGACTTCAACAAGGGCGAGTACAAGCACGTGGAGGGCAAGCGCATCCTTGAGCCCATCAAGGGCAAGCTGGCGGGCACCCTGATCGAGATGGAGCAGGACGTGCAAAGCTCCATCAGCTACGCCGGCGGCAAGAAGCTCATGGACATCCGCAAGGTGAACTACGTGATCCTGGGCGGCGACAACGCGGGCGAGCACCTGCTGATGTGAGCCCCCGCCCGGCGCGGGTCAGGCCCTGAGCAGGATCAGCGCCATGTGGTGCAGGTCATGCCCGGGCTTGGCCAGCGCATCGACGATGCTGAAGTGGTTCAGCCCTTCCAGCACCTGGCAGCGCGGCACGGCATGCGAGCCCCATGCGTCCTGCACCAGCCGCGCCTGGCGGATGAACTCCGGGCTCTCATCGCCGCCGACGGCGCAGTACAGCATGCCCTGGCCGGGCGCCTGCAGGCGTGCCGGGCTGTACTGCAGCACCTGCTGCTCGGTGAGCTTGAGCGCCTCCTGCAGAAAGGGTGTGTGCATCAGCGGATCGAGGTCGTGCACCCCCGAAATCGACAAGGCGCTGCGCACCGCGCCGTCGGGCAGGTTGCCGATCAGGGGCCAGACGCTGGTGAGCAGCATGGCCGCCAGTTGCCCACCCGCCGAATGCCCCGCCACCGTGATGCGGTGCGGGTCGCCGCCATAGCGCCCAATGTTCTGCCAGATCCAGGCGATGGCCTTTTCCATCTGCCGCATGATCTGGGGAATGCCGACCGGTGCCTCCGGGGTGCCGGGGCACAGCGAATAATTGACCACCACCACGCAGACACCTTCACGGTTGAACGCCGGCGCGATGAAGGAGTGGTCCGACTTGTCGAGCGCGCGCCAGTAGCCGCCGTGGATGAACACCAGCACCGGCGCCCCCTTGCCGGAGCCGGGCGGCAGCTGGGTAGTGGGAAAGACATCCAGGGTCTCGCGCGCGCCCTTGCCATAGGCCAGGTCGGCCACGCAGGGGTGGTCGGCCCGTACCTGGGCCGACTCCTTCGCCCAGCGGGCGAAATAGTTCACGTGCTCGGGCACCAGCGCCCGGTTGTTGTACATCAACTCCAGCCAGGCGGGGTCGTGTGGTGTCTTGGTGTCCAGGGCCATGGGTGTGTTCTCCTCGTCCTGGCGCCACATCATCCTGGCAAGTGGCGCCGACTGCAAGCCCGATGACAGGCTGCACCGCGAAAACCGCCGATGATGGCGGCAGAGACATCCGCACCAGGAGACAGAGACCATGAACAACAACACCCCTCCCCTGCGCACCACCGTCCTGGGCATCGGCATGATGGGCGCGCCCATGGCGCGCCGGCTGCGCGCTGCCGGCCATGAGGTCCATGCCTGGAACCGCACGCGCGAGGCGGCCGATCCGCTCGCTGCCTTCGGCATCACCGTCCACTCCGATGTGCGCGCTGCCGTGGCCGGCGCCGACGTGGTGATCAGCCTGCTCGCCAACGGGCCCGTGGTGGGCCAGGTGCTCTTCGAGCGCGGCGCAGCGCAGGCCCTGCGCCGCGACGCGCTGTTCATCGACATGGCCTCCATCCAGCCGCGCGAGGCGCGCGACCATGCGGCCCGCCTGGGCGAGATGGGTATCGCCCACCTGGACGCGCCGGTCTCCGGCGGCACGGTGGGCGCCGAAAGCGGCACCCTGGCCATCATGGCCGGTGGGCGCCCCGAGGACTACGCCCGTGCCCTGCCGATCTTTGCCGCCTTCGGGCGCGCCACGCACGTGGGGCCGCACGGCGCGGGCCAGCTTGCCAAGCTGGCCAACCAGATGATCGTGGGCATCACCATCGGCGCCGTGGCCGAGGCGCTGCTGTTCGCTGCCAAGGGCGGGGCCGACATGGCCAAGGTGCGCGAGGCCATCAGCGGCGGGTTTGCCGACAGCCGCATCCTGCAACTGCATGGCCAGCGCATGGTGGAACGCAACTTTGCCCCCCAGGGCCGCATGACGGTGCAGCTCAAGGACATGCGCAACGCCCTGGCCACGGCCGGCGAGATCGGGTTCGACGCGCCCGTGACCGCGCTTTTCGAAGCGCTCTACGCCGAAGGCGTGGAGCACGGCCTGGGCGAACTGGACCACAGTGCGCTGTTCGTGGAACTCGCCAGCCGCAACGCGATGCAATAATTTTTGGGCCCCACTTGCAAGCCGGCCAAAAACTAGTGCATAATTCGAGGCTCTGCAGCAATGCAGGCAGATCACTAAAAGATTTGGGTTCTTAGCTCAGTTGGTAGAGCAGCGGACTCTTAATCCGTAGGTCGAGTGTTCGAGTCACTCAGGACCCACCAAATCTAAGCCGCAAGGCACATGAAGCCGACGCTATAAACAACATAGCGCCGGCTTTCTTGTTTCCGCTCGAAATGAGACGGTTTATGAGACGCGTCTCATATCCAGTGTTTTGAGGCTGCGACAATTCCGGCCATGGCCTCTCACATTTACCAAGCAATTCAGACGGCGCTGTCCGCACACTGGGCAGCTCACGACAAGAAGTACCCGCAGAAGGTCGTCATCACGCCTGCCCAACACCAGGAACTGAACGACATGCGCGCCACGGTCAGCACCGGCCAGCCAACCAAGGGCCCCAAGCCGGTAGCAGGGGAAAAGTTCATGGGCGTACTGATCGAGCACGACAACAACACGCCCGGAGTGATGATCGACCTGAATGGGGTAGAGCAACCCCTGCAACCGCCGGCTGCACCGTGAAGACCTCCGAGCTGGGCGGCAAGCTGCTGGACACCTGGGTGGCCAAGGCCATCAGCCAGTCACCAGGCCTCGCCTACTCCAGCGATTGGGCGGCCGCTGGGCCGGTGCTGGAAAAAGAAAAGGTCATGATCTCGCCGATGCCCGGCAAGGGCTGGATCTGGTGCGCCTGCGTGGTCAGCCAAACGGGCAACCCACGATATCAGGAAGGCCTGACACCACTCCAGGCGGCCATGCGGGCTGTGGTCGTGTACCGAATTGGGGTGGAAGTACCCGACGAGGGATAGTCCCTACCTCACCACTAGCTCTTGAACTGACCATGCAGCGCCATCAAGCGCTGGGCCAGGCCCTCGGGATCGATCCGCATGTTGCTGGGTGTGCAGGTGCCGGCGCAAACGTGCTCATACCAGACGTGGTAGCCGGACAGGTCGGGCAGTGCATGGCCGCCGGCCTCGCGGATTGCGGCGCCGATACTGACCGTGTCGATGGTTCCCAATTCCTCACGCCCATCCATCACATGGGCCCGATAGTGCCCCGGCTCGATCTTGATGATGTGAAGGGATAACAGCATGCCGTCAAAGCCTTTCTGGTGCGAGGCGGTCCACCTCCCATGCGCGAACGGCAACCCAGTAGGGAAAGCGGTTGCGTCCGCTGCGCTGCACGCGGCGGTGGTACACGATCTGGATGGGGCCCCGGTGAAGGCCGTTCACCTCGGCAATGGCGCTGCCGACAGTGGCGTGCACAGGGTCAGGCAGTTGCTTGCTGCCAGCAGAGATGTCCTCTCCACGCACTCGGGCCAGGATTCCGTTGGGGATCTCCATATCCGTCAAAACGGAACATCGGAGGGGGAGATTTCCACCGGGCCGATGCCGTCGTATATCAGGGCGCCGGAGACGATGATGCGTACGATCGAGCGCCCGGCACGGTGCTCCACCCTGTAGTCTTCTGCAGGGAACAAAAGCGGCGATTCGTCGGGCGGGCCACCGTACCAGGTGGGCGTGCGCAGGACAGCAGGCGGTTCAAACAGATTGGACATGAGGCATCTCAAAACGGGGCGGTTGACTGGACGAGATGCACCGGGCCCGGCCCCAAATACACAGTGCATCTCGTGGAGATTTCTCGAACACGCCAGATGAATTCCCCGGCCTCGATTTCGTAGCTGTCCACTGGCAGCGGCAGCGCTTGCTCAAGCGGCCACCAGATCCGCCCGCGCGGCTTGGCGCGGGGCAAGGGCGGCATGCGCAGCAGAGCCGGCAAGGGCTCACAGATAGAGCGGGGCATAGGGGTCGTCGTCGAGGTGGTCTGCTTCGGGGCTGAAACCTGTAGCGCTAGAGAGGCTCACCTTGTCGAGGAAGGGCAGCGCATCCGCCGGATCTTGCGCAGCCAGCCATGACTGCTTCCAGAGGCTGGGCCTTGCCTTCGTATTGGTGCGGCCGCCCTCCTCTGTACCCACGATATGAAGAACTCCATCCACCCGCGCAAATCGCGCTCGGAACAATGGCAGCATCAGCGCTTTGCCGTTTGGCCTGTCGAGCAGATGCGCCTCCCAGCGCGGGCCGTAGTCATCGGCAGGCGTGCGCTTGTAAAGCAGCCAGCCGTGCACGGCTTGGCGTAGCACCGGGTCGGAGCCTGCAATGCGGTGACCGCCGGATCTCATCCTGAAAACATACAAAAGCACTGTACGAATTTACAGTGTTTTGCCAGGTTAGGAGTAGTATTCGCACCTTAGGTTGTCTCCTACTGGCGCGCCGCGAGCAGGGGCCTACGATGGGCGCTCCCCTTTCAGGAGTGCGGAATTCCCCGCAGTTCCTGTCAACCATCTGGAGCCGAGATGTGCAAGAGGTACCTGTCTGTAAAGGGGCGCGACATCGAGCGCTTGCGGAACATCGGCGCGCGGAAACAGCCCAAAAAAACGTGGCAAAAAAAAAGTAGCCCAGAATGTAACAAGTCACTAAGATCGTCGCGACTTGTGAGGGCCATTGATGATCTATCTTATCTGTTTGTATTTATTGACATTGTGCGCAGCCAGCATTTACCTTCTCGCGGGGCTTGCACTAGGAAATTACTCCCCCACGTTAGATCCTTTAAAGATAATATTTCAATGCAGTCTAACCGGATTGATTGGAGGGACCCTTTACTGCCTTAGAGCGGTCTATATTAATCGATGCGTAAATCGCACATGGGGGCCAGACTGGTATATCTGGTACTTCATAAGACCAATTACAAGCCTTATTAGTGGTGGAGTTAGCTATCTATTTCTCAAAGCAGGGCTTTTGGTTTTAGATTCCAATAGAAATAGTGACGCATCTGAAATCGGATTTTTTGCATTAGCATTCGTCGCCGGTCTAAACGTAGATAAATTTGTTGCAAAAATCGAAAGCGTAGCACAGGCAATTTGGGGCATTGAAAAATCCAGATCTGCCGACCAATCGGACAGGGGCAATCCATAATGGCGAAAATCCATTTCTTGAATGTAAAGCCAGGTGACTGCACCATCATTCAGCACAACTCCAAACGATTAACATGTATCGACGTATGTGGTGGCAACCTGGAAGTTCGCCAGCAAGCAGCGGCAGAAGAAATGGCCAAAGGTGTAGTTCAGCTTGCAGTTGAATCCGCTGGACAACTTGGCAATTTTAATATGTGCGCCAGGCCATCTAACCCAATAAATTATATTAAAACCTTCGCCTTGGGAACCATTTATCGCTTCATATTGAGTCATCCTGACATGGACCACATGGATGGCTTAAAGGCGCTTAGCGACGACATTGGCTTTTGGAATTTTTGGGATTCTGGCGCGCGTCGAAACCCGAAGATGGAAAAATTCTACCGCTACAACCAAGACGATTGGGATTTTTATCAGAAACTAATAAAGGGAGAAGCCCCCGGCATTCGAGTCGCACAGCGCTTAGCCGGGGCGGAATTTGCCTTCGCAAACAAAGTTGGCGAAGGGAGAACGCATGACGGATTATATATATTAGCGCCCAACAAAGATCTCCTTTGCGATCCAGATGAAAATGATGATGTAAACGAAGCATCGTACATAATTGAATATCGCACTTCCGCGGGTCCAATGATCTTCGCCGGCGATGCCCATGATGCATCCTGGGAATTTGCGCTCAATAAAAAGACATGGCTGAATGGAAAGTGCTCACTCTTACTGGCACCGCATCATGGCCGCGACTCTGGCCGATCCTATGATTTTTTGGACTTTCTCAAACCCAAGCTCACAATAATCGGCTGCTCGCCTAGCAAACACATTCACTACAAAGAATGGTCAAAAAGAGGGCTAGACATTTTGACGTCTAATCAAGCAGGCAATATAGTCGCGGAAACCCATGAGGGCTACTACCATGTATTCGTCGAGAATGAAGAATTCGCACAAAAGTATGGCAGCAATGCCGATATAAAAAATTCGCAAAACTACTCACTTTACAAGACAGTAGTCATATAAATTTGCTCGACTCATTGCGTAACACGCTCCCTACTCAGGCAACCCTCTCGATTCCTCAATATCCAATATTTTGTTAAGTTGATGCGCTACGGTCGCATAGCTTGCCCTACAGATGGCGATGTGGGCAGCAGTGTCGCGCTCGGTGGCGTAGCCCCCGGCGCCGGCGTCAGCACCAGGTCCGGCAGGGGCTGCGGCCGGGCCCGCAAGGTGGCTGGCAGAGGTTCGTAGCCCGACACCACCCGGCAGTCGGCCGGTAGCGTTGAGCAGGCGGACAGTGCCAGCATCGAGGCACTGGCGATCAGACAAAGTAGCGACGTGTGCACGGGCGTCTCCCAGTTGTGCGTTGAGGGTGGCCACCGTGCGCGCGTGTGCGCCGGCGGACTGGTCGGAAAACTTGCGCTGCTGCAGCGCATCGGACTGGCGGGCCGCCTCGGCCAGGCGCGCGGCCTCCTCGCGCTGCAGCTGCTCGGCGGTGGTCTTGCTGGTCCACCGCCATTCCTGTACGCGCCAGGTGCCGGCGCTGGCCATGGCGGCCACCACCAGGGCGGCGCCCACGTAGACGTAAAGACGCGGGGTCATGGCAGCTCCTGAATGCCGAGCTGGGTGCCCCGGTCGGTGATGGTGATGACGCGATTGGCTGGCACGGTGGGCACGCGCGTGGACAGATGCACCCATTGCTTACCCTTGACCCCTTCGAGGATCAGCTGGCCGATGCCCAGCACCGACACCAGCGGCGCCAGGGTGCGCGCGATCTGTGTGGGCGTGCCGTAGCCAGGCGCCACGATGTCGGCCGCGTGTCCCTGCGTGTGGTCGCTGCTGGTGACACCGCCCACGGCCTGGTTGAGCTGCCGACAGCGGTAGCCGCTGGTGACGGTGATGGCCACGCCCAGCTTGTCGCGCACGGCCTGCAGCATCTGGGCGGTGAGCACCAGGCGCGGCACCAGCTCGGGCGGCGGCGTGTTGTCGATGCCGAGCTGCGCGGCCTTGCTGCTGGCCACCAGCTCGGCCAGGGTGAAGTTCTTTGTGAGCTGCATTCAGCCCTCCTTTACGCGGGTACGAAAAATAAGGACGGCAAAGCCAAGGGCTAAGCACGTGTCCTGCAGGGATGGCACCCGGTGAGGCATCAGCAGCGGCCAGATGGCCCCTGTGATCTCTGCGGGTAGGTGGCGCAGCGCCGGGGCCGCCAGGGCCCCAGCGCCGCCAAGGGCGAGGAAGAACCAGGCCAAGGCCTTGAGCACGGCTGTAGCCCGCTCACGCGGCCGCAGGCCTGGCCTGCATGGCGCGGTGCGCTCCAGCTTGTTCAAGGCCTCGGCCAGGATGAACAGGCCAGAGATCCAGTGCACGATCTGCAGCAGCTCGGTCATGGCATTGCCCCCGTGGTCGGTCCACCAGGCGGCGCTGGCGGCGGCTGCGCCGCTCCACTCAGCCGCTTGATGGCAAACATCAGCACTTGCTGCGCGCCACCGCCCACGGCGAACGCGCAGCCCAGCAGCAGCGACTCCGGCAACGCGGCCACCAGCAGCGCCAAGGGGGTGAGATACCCCGCCGTGAGGCTGGACGCGAACACCACCGCCATGCGCCGAAACGTGGTGCGCAGCAGCTCGCGCCAGGTGTCGCTGCTGCCAGGCACAGCGTTGAGCAGAATGATGGCCACCAGGCCGCCGGAGAAGCCCGCAATGAGCACATCGATGCGCAGGCCCAGCGACACCCCCAAGAGGGAGATAACGCTGGTCCCAGCGGCCGCCACGGCCACGGTGGCACCGGCCGCGACGGTGGCGGTGGGTTCAGGCATTGGCATGGGCTCCGGCCTCTACAGGCGTAAAAAAACCCGCCGTAGCGGGTTGTTGAAGTTCGAGCGGCAATCGCGCCCGCAGGGCCAGGGCGACGATGTACAGCGCGCACGGATCGAGGCGCCACGGCTCCAGGATGCCCAGCATCGCGGCCACGGCCTCGCAGCAGGTCCAGCGGGTCTGGTCTTGCTTGATCCGCCGCGCCACGTGGCCGGTGAGGCCCCACAGGTCATAGCCGTCGCCGTCGTGCTCGCGCACCCAGGACCATGCGGCCTCGATGTCGCCGCCCACCTCCACCAGGTCCCAATGATCGGGATCGAGCCACATGTGCTTGACCCGCACGCCGCCATCCATGAAGGACGAACTGGCACAGATGGCCTGGCCTATGTGATTGGTGCCCAGCACCAGCTCACAATGGCTGTAGTCCCCGCGCAGCCACCAGGCGGTTGCCTGGTTGAACACGCGGTCCTTGCCTTTGTAGAAAGCAATCTGCATCACACTCCTCCTACGCCCAGCTGGGCGCGCACTGCTGCCACGAATCCATCCCAGCCGGCGCGCACGGCGGCCAGGCCGGCCGGCGACTCGGCCGCCCTCGCCTGTTCCTTGCTCGCCAGGCGCTGCGCGCGAATGGCCTGCTGCGCACCGCGCCAGATACCGGCCTGCTGCAGGATCTCGTCTGCGGCCTGCTGGGCTGTCCAGCCCTTGGGGTCGGCCCAGCACTGCACCATCGGCGGCACAGGGCCGGTGTAGCCCGCATCCTCATAGGCCTTGGCCTGGCGCTCGGCCTCCTCATACTCGGCCTGGCGACTGCCGATGGCGAGGCGGTAGATTTCGTCCACATCGCTATCGATTCCGGCCAGGGTGCTGGCAATGTCTGCGGGCAGGTCGACCAGCACCAGGGCATGGTCTGGGTCTGCGTAGCAGGTGGAAGGGGTCTCCCACCCGCCGCGCGCTGCGCTCCAGGCCACATGCCCAGAGCCAGATACAACGGCCTGGCCGTCACGGTCTTGAAGGTGCCACATGATGGCCACCCCGCTCATGCGACGATGCCGAGCAGCACTGCCGACGTGCCCCCGGTGATGACGGCTTTGCAGCCCACTGGCGCCGAGCTGCGCCGGTCGAAACTCACGGCCGGCATGGTCTGATTGGCACGCCACCGGCCGGCGGTTGCCACGCTCACTGCCTGGCCGTCGCTGCCGGCCGTGATGGCCAGGCCCAGCACCGATGCAGCCTGTGGCGCCAGGCGCCCGTGCGCGGCCTGGCCGGTCACAGCGTTATTGCAGAAGGTGAACGCCAGCAGACCGCAAGGCATCAACTCGGCCCACAGACCATAGGCGGATGCCCCGATGCTCAAGAGCGTCAGCGCCGTGGCCTCGGCCGTCAGAGTGCCGTCGTACGCGATGGCAGCGATGCTGCCGGTGCCTGAGTTGTCTTGCGCGTAGAAGATCACCGGGCCCGTCCCAATTCGGTCCACCAGAATGCCTTCGTTCCTGGTCGCAAGGGGCGAGGGAGCGAGCGCCGACAGCATGCGGTTGCCCGTGTTGTCGTACTGCGCCACCAGACCGCCGAATACGGCGATGTAGAACCCCCCGCCAGCCTTGGCCCGCAACATGGTGTTGTTGGCGCCCACGGTCAGGCCGGTGTTGTTGGTGACCGTGGAAAGGAATGTGCCGGCGCTGTCATAGAGCCGCACAGCGGACACGGTGGCGGTGGTCGGGTCCACCAGGGCCACGTTGCCGTTCGACAGCTCAATGGCGTAGTTCTCGCTCAGCCCGGCGTTGAGATTGTTCGTCCCCGTGAAGACGGTGGTGAGCGCGCCCTGCAGCACGCCCGCAGCGTTGTACCGGGCGAACTTGTAGGCAGTGGTCGCTGTGTTGCGGAAGTAGTAGACCCAAAAACCACCGGCCGCCAGCGGCAGCACGCAGAAGAATTGCCCGGCCACTGCAGCTTCAATAGTGGTCTCCGCGCCCTGCAGCACGCCCGAGGCGTTGTACCGCTGGAAGAACACGCCGCCCGCTGCTGCCTTATCGTAGGCCAGGACCATGTCGCCATTGGCCAGCACGGCGGCATTCCAACCGTTCATGACCGCGCTGCCAATGGTGGCAACCGCCGTGGTTGCCTGCACCACGGCGCCCGCGTTGGTGTAGACGGCCATCTTGAGGCCAGCGCTCTCAGTCCAGCACACAGCGAAGTTGCTCGCGTTGAGCTTGATGACCCGGAACGAGCCAATGCTGGCAATCGCCGACACGACGACGGTGGCCACCAGAGCCTTGATCGGCGTGTAGATACGGCACGTCAGCGCGGTGGTGACCGTGGTGCCATCGCCCGTATAAAGGCAAGCCACATTGCCATTTCCCAGCGTGGCCAGGATGCGCGCTGCTGGCGGTGTGCCCCCGTAGTTCGCGGCAGCTACGTGCGCCGTGTGGCCCAGGCCCGCCAGCGCAGTAACACCCGCGCCGGTGTTCTGAACCGCCAAAGACAGGCCGTCCACCGCGCGCCGGCCGGCGCCCGAGGCCTCGACACGCACGTAGTCGCCCGAGCTGACGGCATCGCCCGTGATGGTGACGGCCAGGGGTTCATGCACCGCCGCTGCGGTCATTGTGATGTTGCGTCCCATGGATGCTCCTTATTCCTCGAAACCGAAAGCCACGGCCGACACGCTGGCGGCCGAGGAGTGAACTACCAGGAACTGGCCCGGGCCGACCACGATGGCCGTCCGCTCCAGCACGCCAGCAGTGGGCAGGTAGGCGTCAAACTCCAGCCACTCGCTGCCCGTAGGCGTTGCCGTGGTGGCCAGCGCCAGGCGCACCAGCGCCCCGCCCGCGTTGCGGTTGACCACTGAGACGGTGACGGCCCCGGTTGCGCCCACGGGGTTGTAAAGGGTGGTGTTTGTGTTGGCGACGAGATCCGCCGCGCCCAATCGTCCATTGGCCATGTGTCAGGCTCCTGCGTAGTAGTAAAGCTTGTTGCGGGGGAAGCGCGATGGCGGGCCGCTCACGGCTACCGTCCACTGCGCATAGGTGCCTGCGCCCTCGGTGTAGTTCACAAACACCTCGATCGCGCCGGTGGCGTTGTTGTAGGACTTGATACGCCCGTACATCACCCCGCCGCCCGGCGCGGCAATGGTCACGAACATCCCTGCGCGCAGGTTCTTGCCCGCCTCTACCAGGAATGCCGGATCTCCCAGCGCGATGGTCATGCTGGTGGTGCTGTTGGCCAGCGTGCCTGGCGCGGTCACAGCGGTCAGTGCAGCAGATTCCGCAGCTGCAGCCGCAGCCGTCGCATCCACCGCCTTTGTAGTGGCGGTGCCAGCCGCAACCTTGGCCTGGCCGGCGTTGATGAACGTACCAGACGCGAGGGCGTTCATGCCCGGCCGCAGCGTGTCGCGCTCCCACCCGTTGAACGCCTCATAGGCCGGATCAAACTCCAGCTCTGGCGTGGCAGAGCTTGGCACCGGCGGTCCTTCCGGTACGGCCACCGGGTTGACCAATTCGACTGGATCGCTCATGGCGTCTATTCCCTTTTGTTGATGGTTGCGCGGCCTACACGGGCAGGCCCTGGATATCGAACTTCGCTTTGGATTGGCCGAAGTTTTCGCGGGTGGTAGGCGCGGACGTGAGCAGGCCGAACATCAGGCTTTGCTCATACCCGGGCGCCAGGGTCGGCGTGTAGGCCACACCCTTGCCCAGCAGGCTGCGGAACTGGCTCAGCGCGCTGTCTTCCTGCAGCGCAGCCAGGTCGATCACGCCGCTCATGTCATAGCTGCTGCCGTAGATCAGCACCGAGGTCGCGCCGTTGGTTTCCTGCTTGCTCGCGGTGTAGACCTTGGGGGCGCGGGTCAGGCCGTACTCCACGCCACCAGGCAGGATGCCCGGCAGGTAGCGCAGCTTGCCGATCTCGCACTGGCTCATGGACCGCAGCTGACCGGGAGTGCCCTCGATGCTCACGCGGATCTCGGCGCCGGGGAAGATCGGCAGATCTGTCACCAGCACCCGGTCACGCATGTAGCGCTGGCCATAGGCATAGTCCCAGTAGCCGCGCGCGGGCCGCTTGATCGTGCCTGTTCGCTCTCGCTTGAGCACCTGGCCCGCGCCTACCTTGTCGTACACCTGCACCCGCCACCGCGCGCCCCGCATGCCGAAGATGGCCACGGTGTTGGCATAGCGCTGCAGGGTGCGGTACTCGATGTCAGCCGCGGTGCTCTGCAGGGCGTTGCCCTCATACACCAGCTTCTTGTCTGCCCTCACTACGGGCCCGAAGGGCAGGTAGCGGTCCGTGGACCGCATGTCCTGCCACTTCGTTGGATCATCCTCAGGCGGCGTGTTAACGCCGGCTGCGATGTCTGCAGCAGCCCTGAACACACGGTGCAGAGTGGATCGGATGCGCTCCTGGCCCTTGGTCACGGCCGCGCCGCTGACCCACTCTGTTTCCGTTGCCGATGGCTCTGCCACACTGCCCGCCAGAAAGGTCGCGGCAGTGATGGTGTTGCGCTCTACGTAGTACATGCTTTCCTCAGAACGTTGGTACAGCCGCGAACATCAAGCCGTTGCCGTTTCTCACTGATGCGAGCAGCTCGGCCGTTGCGGTGGACGCCGCACTGCCCTGCCCCACTGCAGCCTGCAGGCTGTCCATCTGCCCTGTGAGGCGCTGCAGCAGCGCCTCCAGTACCGTGGTGTCGCCACCCAGCCCGCCGCGCCCTGGCGCGAACGGGTTGGATGCCGTGGGTATGACGGCCTCGCCCTTCTCCAGCAGCGCGAACCCAGTGCGCGGCACGTAGTTGGTGCCCTTGTGGAAGATGGGCCGGCCCAGTGCCTTTGCCTCTGCCTCCAAGGTCCCCGCCGGCATGCCAAACATCTCGTTGAGCTGGGGCATGGAGTAGCCCTTTCCGTTCAGCGCGTCATAGATGGCATTGGAGGTCGCAGCGCCCGGGTTGGCCGCAATCGCAGCAGCCGCCTCGGCCGCCATGGCCGCCGCGTTGAAGTAGGTGCCATTGCTAGTGAGGCCCGTGCCCTCCTTCTTGTCGAAGATGGCCTGGCCCCCGCCCCGGATCACCTGCGTGTTGATCTGCTGCCGTGTTTTCGCCTCTTGGTTGAACGCCTCCAACACTGCAGCCAGGGCCTCGGCCATGGTCTTGACGCCGCCATTGATGCCGCGCAGTTCATTGATCTGCTCGTGGCCGATCTGGATGTTTTCGTCCAGCTTTTTGAGCTGGGCTTCTGCCTCGGTCAACTGGTCGCCACTGATGTCGGACAGGTCCTTGAGTTCGTTGGCCATCACCAGGCGCGCATAGTCGGCCTCTGCCTGGCTGGCAAAGACTTCCCTGCTCAGCCCGGCATTGGCCCCCGAGATCGCTTCAGCCAGCTCTTTGCCATCGGGCAGCTGCCCGGTGGCCTTCGCTTGCGTCAGCGCCTGCGTGATGAAGTCCTGGCCCTGGCGGCCCTGGAACTTCACGACTGCATCGACCTCGCCGAACAGGGCCTTTGCACCGTTGCTTGCTGCGTCAAAAACGCTGCGCACTGCGGTGATGGTCTCGTTCAGCTTCGTCTTCTCGACGGCCGCCAGGCGCTCATAGTCAGCCATCGCCCGGTCCAAGGCGCCGCTGGCGTTTGCCAGCTCGGTGTCCGTCGCATCGCGCAGGGCCGCCAAGCGGTCGCGCTGCGCTGTGGACGCCGCCTTGAGCCCATCGATGTAGGCCCGGGTGGCAATGTTGGCGTCATACAGCGTCTCGATCTCTTTGCGGCGCACCTCATCCAAGCCGGTGAACTGGGCCATGTACTGGGCCTTTTCCAAGGCCTTGGCACCGGCTTCGTTCCCCTGCACCCGCAGCAGCTCGACCGCCATGCTGTCCTTGGCGGACGTGAGCGAGGCAATCGCACTTTCATACTTCTTGGTCAACTCTTCGGCCGCGTTGCCCAGGTTGTCAGAGGCCTCGGTCGTCTCGGCTGCTGCGTTCAGCGCAAACTGCGGCCGGTACGTGATCGCAGACCCGGCAGACCCCAGCGCGTTGCCGAAGCCCGTGCGGATCTGGTTCAGCAGCGCCGCAAACTGCGGGTCATTGAAGACAGCATTCAACGCCGTAGCCGTGGCCGTGGCGCGTTGAATTACCGCGTCCATGGTGGCCTGGCTCATGATGTCGGTGAGCGCTGCCCCGGTCAACAGCGCATCGACCATGGGCGTAACAATGCCCATGTTGATGATGTCGAAGACCTTGCCGGCCGCCTGCGTGTAGAACGTGTCTTCCAGGGCGGCAACCAAGGTATCTGCCACGGCCATCCCGGCCGCCTTCGCATCCCCGCTCTTGAGGCCATCGGCATACTGCTTAACCAGGTCGTCCCGCGACGTGCCCGCCGCCTGCAGCAGCTGATTGGGGAAGGCGGCAACGTCAGTCAACACCTTCTGCAGCACTTCGTCCACCTTGTCGCCCGAGGTGTCGGCGGCGGCAATGATGCGGTTGGCCCAGGCCGGCAGCTCCGATGCCGCACCCTTGAGCGCATCGACGGTGCCCCGGCTTATCTCGTTCAGGTACTGCTTGTAGCCTTCCTCGCCGTTGGCAAATTCACGCGGTGCCCATTTGCTCTTGCGCGTGGTTTCCCAGTCCACCAGGGACTTGCCGGCCGCGCTCTCGATGCGCAGCGAACCCCATGCACCGTCTTTGCTGATGTCGTCGGCAAACGCGGTGCCTACCTTCACGCCAGCCGCCATGCCGAAGCTCTCGAAGAACACATCCAGCGTGTCGGCAATGTTGTGGGCAATGCCCGTCACGATGCCCTGGACATCCTTGTTGTACTCGCGTGAGTCCCCCATGCCGAAGTTGGCAAGCGTGTAAAGCTCGCGCCCCTCTCGCGCCTGGCCGTTCTGCACGATGGCCCCGGCGCCGGAGTGCATGGTGGATTGAATCCCGAGCTTGCTGGCAATCTTTGCAATCAGCGCCCCGCCTGTAATCACGTTGGCAGTGCGCTCGCTGAAACCCATCTTCACGAACGCATCCGTCAGCTTGTTCAGGTGCGGGAAGATCAGCCCATAGGTCTTCTTGATCGTGCTGTCTTGCAGCCGGTAGCCCTGATCGTAGGCGCTGCCCGAGGCCATCATGCCCATGACGATTGCGCCAATGATGGGCACCATCTTCAAGGCCCCGGCGATCATGCTAGGCGCTGCAGCCCCGGCAGCACCAGACTCTGCAGCCGCAGCAGCCAACGTGCCCGCAGGCAGCGCAGGCGCAGTGCCCGGCGCCATGGCTGCGGCGGCGTTCACCGCTGATGTAGCGCTGGTGCCAAATGCGCCGTTGGTCGCCAGCAACCCATTAAGGCCCGTGCCCGTGGCATTGGCGTACACCGTGCCTGCCACGTTCGCCGTGGACATGCTGCCGCTCAGCCACTGAGAGCCGAGGGTGAAGATGCTCTTGCCGGTGCTGTAAAGGCCGGCCAGGTTGGACGCCATGCCGAGCAAGCCCGACCCACCGCCGGCGGCGCTGCCGCTTGCAGAACCACCCAGCCCGAACAGGCTGTTTATCGCGCTATCGAGCCACACGCGGAATGGCTTTTTCAATGCGTCTTGCAGCACGTCGCGCAGCTTCTTACCGCCAGCTTTGCCGCCTTGGGTGATCGCCGTTTCGATAGCATCGCCCAGGCCCCTGCGCAGGTCCTCGTTGTCGCGCGCCATCTGGTCGTTGAACTTCTTGGAGGCGTCCGCCGACACGGTGCGGTCGTACTTCTCGCCCATCAGCCCATTGCGCTCTTCGAGCAGATCGATCTCTTGCTTGAGTGCGATCTCCTCCCGGGTCTGCGTGCCCGTCACGGCAGAGCGCCGCTCCATTTCGGCCAGGGTTGCCTTCTTGGTGGCAATGGTGATTTCGTTGCGGCGCTGCAGAATGCGCAGCTGCTGCGCTTCAGTCTGGCCGATCATCTCGATCTCGTCGCGCATGGACTGGTTGCTATCCGCCAGCTGGTCCACGGATTGCTCCATGGCCTGCACTTGCTTGGCGCGCTCTTTGCGGATGTCTTCGAGGGTCTGCAGCTCCAGGCGGTGCGCAGCTACCGATTTCTCAGTGGCCAGCATCTCCTGTAGCCTCGTCTCGATCACCGCCTTGCCCGCGATGATCTGGGCGTCCTTGCTGTTTTTGACCTTCAGGTTGACCTCGGCCGCGAGCTTCTCGCCCTCGGTGAGCTTCTCGCCCATGGACAGCTCTTCACGGCCAACCGCAATCCGCTTGTCTATGGTTTCCAGCAGCGCGTCCAGCGGGTTCTTGGCTTCCTTGGCGGCTTTGCCGTTCTTCTCCATCACGTTGGTGAAGTCCAGCTTGGGCTTTGCCGCCTCTGCCTTGGCGCCCATGCCCTCGATGTCGGCCATGCGGCCGCGGATCTTCGCGCCGAATGTGTCTTCTGAGAATGTCTCGACAGCGGACGAACCAAAGTCCATCACGATGTTCTTGGCGCCGAGAATCCCGGACTTGATGGTGTCAAAGGCGCCGCTGTAGTCGCCCATGATGGCCTTCTTGATGCCCTCTGCGACACCGGAAAACAGGGTGCCCGTGGACGCCACATAGGCCGCCAGGCCCTGGCCCAGCGTCTTGAGCACGCGCCAGAGGTACTGGCCCGCATCTGCCACGTAGGTCAGGCCAGTGACGGCGCCCTTTGTCCACTGCGCCACGCTGCCATCGGCCACCAGGCGGCGCACCTCTTCGCGCAGCCCGCCGCTGCCGTTCAGCACTTCCAGGAAGGCCTGCGCTCCCAGGTCCAGCGCGGGGATCATTCCTTGCGCCAGTTCCTTTTTCCAGGCCTCGCCGCTCTTGGTGATGCGGTCCAGGTTGTCATCGAGGTTGGCAGCGGCAGCGGCCTGCTCGGTGGTGGTCTTGGCGGCCAGCTCCTCGACCTCGGCAAGGTCCTTGAAGAAGGGCAGCATCTGCGCGCCTTGCTTGCCAAAGAGCGCCATGGCCACGGCACCCTTTTCGGCGCTGTCCTTGAAACCGCCCATGGCCTTGGCCACGGTCTGCATCTGCTCTTCGGGGCGCTGTTGCTTGAACGTGTCGATGTTGATCTTCAGCGCTTCGAGCGCCTTGCCGGTGCCCTTGCTCTCTTCGGTCGCGCCAGCCAGGTTGGCGGCCAGCTTGTTCATGGCGCCGCCGATGGCTTCGGGGCCCATGTTGTTGTACTTGCCCACCGCCACTAGGCCGGACAGGGCCTCGACGGTGGCGCCGGTCTGCATGGCCAGGTCATCGAGGGCGGCGCCCGTTTCGATGGCGCCCGACAGCAGGCCCTTGAATGCGTTGATGGTGAAGCCCGCAGCCAGGCCGCCAGCGATGGCGCCGGCCGTGGTTGCCAGGCGGGACTTCATGTTGTCGAAGGTGTCCTGGATGCGCTTGGACGCAGCCAGGGCGGCCTGCTCGGACTTGTCCAAACCACCCGTGTACTGGGCGAAGTTCAGGCCCAAATTGACCACCAGCGAGCCAAGTGCAGCCATGGTTATTTCCCTCTTTCTTGCTCGCGCAGTTCGTAGTCAGCCGTCAGCACTGCGCCCTCCATGAGCTGCAGATCCGACAGCAGCGCTCGGCGATGCCGGCGGCGCACATTGGTGTTGATCCAGGCAATGACGCCCGCGTACAGAAAGCCCACCCGGGTGCCGCCCATGCCCGCGTACTGCCACTGCGTGCGCAGGGCCGTGAAGGCATGGACGGTGGGCAGGTTCTCGTCGTAGACGCCGAAGGTGTCGGCATCGCCCGCCGAGGACTCGGCGGCCGCCTCCACCTGGGCGCGCACCCGCTCGATGTCTTCGGGCGGTGCCCCCCAGGCGGCCATGGCATCAAGGATCGATTCGTCAGGATCGAACAGGCCCGGGTCGGGCTCACGGATGCCCGCCCACCAGCGCGCCGCCTCTGTCAGTTTTTTTCTTTGGCGCCGGCGTTGTGGTTGAAATAGACCGTGGCCGTCTCGCGCACGGCGCCAGTCAGCTGCAGGAACGCTTCCAGGTTCTGGTCGTTGAACTCGACGGCCTGGCGGTTCAAGTCCTGCATTTCCCAGCCCACCAGGACTTCGCGGACAACCTCGCCGTACTTGGTGTTCAGCAGGCGCTCGCGCTCGCTGTCGGGCGTGCGCTTGAAGATGCCGGTGAAGGCTTCTTCTTTCCAGCCGCCGGTGGCCATGGCGACATTGACTTTGACTTTGGCCTTGAAGGTTTCGGAGAGGGCAAGGGTGAACATGGTGTGATCAGGATTCAGTGAGGTGAAACGAAAAGAGCCACCGCAGCGGGTGGCTCTAGGGATCGGGCGTAGCCCGGGGTTAGGGGTAGAAGGGTCAGCGGACGATGATCCGCAGCTCGTCGTCTCCGTCCAGGGGCATCAGATCGAACGGCATGGACATCATGGCCACGCTCTGGTCATCCTGCAGCGTGAAGATGCCGCATTGGATCTGGGGAAGGTCCAGCTCCACGATGTTGCCGGCCAAGGTGCCATGTACCAGGCTGGCAGCACCCACGGTGTTCAGCCGCACCACCTCGGCCCAGTTCTTGGTAGTGACCGTTGGCAGCTCCATCGTGATGTTGCCAGTGGGCTTGCGGTCGGCACTGTGCGTGCTGGCGCAGTTGATCAGCTCGCGCCACTCCAGGGTGTTGCCCCAAGTGATGGTGAATGCCGAGGTGCACGCTGCCAGGCCGTGGAAGGTGAAGGTAGGCGTGTTGGTCTTGCCCACCGTCTTGGGCTGCACGAACATGGAGTAATCCACACCCGTAGGCATGGCGCCTTCCGTCGCCACCGTGTAGGTGCCGATGAATTCAAACTTCATGATCGGGATGCCCTTGGCATTGAGCTCGAAGGACACAGTGCCCTTGCAATCCACCATCACGAACTTGGTTCCGTCCAAGTAGCTGTACAGGGTGAGCAGCGGCTCACCGCCACTGACAGGCTCATACACCACATCAGTGCCCACGGTGATGGTCTCGGCAAAGCCGCAGGCCCGCAGCAGCGGCCCCCAGGCCGGGACATCGCCAGGGGTGCCGCTGCCGGCCAGCTCGACCTCGCACGTGAGCTTGCGGTGCTCGCCCACGAACAGCTTTCCGCTGTTGCCCTTGTACGGGCGGATCAGGTTGCGCTCTACCTGCTCGCCGCTGATGGGCTCGGGCATGAGGGCGCGGCACAGGATGGCGTTGGTGGCCGCCACGGGTGCGGCGTCTACCCCGGCGCTCAGCTGGATCGCGGCCAGCAGCAGCATCTTTTTCATGGACTTGGCCATGGTGGTCCTTTCAGTTCAAGGTTTCAGGTGGCCGCTGCTGCTTATGCTGCGGCGGTGCTGTCTTCGCCCGGTGCCTGGTCGGCCTCGGGCTTGACGGGGGTGCGCTCGCCCGTCGCGGGGTCGCGCGTGTAGGTGCCGCCCTTGCCCGTGAACTGGTCGCGCGGGCGCGGCGGCGTGGGCAGGTGGTGGGCAGGCTTCGCAGGCTTCTGTGCATACGTGTGCACAGGGGTTGGGGTGGTGGACGCGGGCGCAGCTGCGCCAGCCTCCGCCTTGTCAGCGGTGGTCTGTTTGGCCATATGGCTCTCCAAGGGGTTGAGGTCAGTAACGCGGTGTGCGCAGGCGCACGGTGAGGTAGCGGCCATAAATGGCCGGGTCGGGCTCATAGTCAGAGTCGCCCGAGTCGTCTTCAAACTGGAAGTGCTCCAGGCCTTCCAGCACGGCACGCAGGGGGCCGCCACCATCGACGGGCAGCAGCACGTCCAGCTCTTCGAGGGTGCGGGCCAGCACCACCAGGTTGACGTCGTGCGCGGTGTAGCCACCGCCCATGCACCACGCATCCTCTGGCTTGCTGTCCACGTCGAAGATCAGGGCCGGCCAGGTCGGATCAGGCGGCAGCTCCACTGCCCAGGTGTTGCCGAGCACCGGCACCAGGGCAGCGGTAAGGATTTCGTGAATGGTCATTTGGTGCCGGCCTTGTCCAGTTCCTTCTGCAGGCGGGTGCCCATGGCGTCTATTGCCTCCTCCCGCCCGTCTTCCAGCGCCGGGCCGATGGCCGGCGTACCCTGCCGCCTGGCCGTATCGAACTCCAGGAAGCGCCAGTAAAAGGGATCGTCTTCGTAGCGCTTCACGATGCGGCCCTTTTCCACGCCCAGCTTGCCCTTGGTCTTTTGCTTCTTGGTGAGGTTGCGGCCGTGGCGCACACCCAGCGCGTAGGCCACCGTGCCCGGCAGACTTTGCGGCTCGCGCTTGATCACGATGTTTTTCAGGTACGCCCCGGTGCGCACCAGGCCGGCCTGCTGCACGTTGGCCTTGGCCTTGCGCTTGATCACCCCACCGCCAGCCACCACCATGGCGCGGCCGGTGCGTTGCTCCATGCCCTCTTTCAGGGCCTTGAAGTTCTTGGACAGCTCGCCGAGGCCGAGGATCTCTTCTTTAGCCATCGTTTACCCCCGTGTCGCAGGTCAGTACCATCCAGCCGCGATAGTCGGCCAGGGGCTTGACGTGCTCGATGTTGAAGACCTGGCCCTTGTGGCGTACCCGCATCTTGGGGGTGATGTCGCCCCGCTCGCGCAGCACGAACTCCACCCGGGCCACGGCCACCTGACCTCCGGCGCTGGATGCGGCGCGCTCATTGCCACTGAGGTCCCGGCGTTGTGCCCAGGGCTGGGAATGCGGGGTCCAGTCCTTTTGCACGCCGCCCGAGGCGCCGCGCGTGATGTTGACCGCCTCCACCTGGATGCGGGTATCGAGCTGCTGGGACTGCATGTCAGGCCCCCTGGTTTCGGTGTGGTCTCAGCATGTCTTTAGCCGCCTTCGTTTTGCTCTCGCGATCCGCCAGGCTGTTGTTGCCCATCAGGGCATCTGCCCAGAGGAGTTGCGCGGCAATCATGTCCGCCGTTACCTCGATGCCCTTGGGATCATTTGCGGCCGCGAGGCTTACGGCATCGGGGTACAGCTTGCCGTCCAGGTACTTGAGCGTAGCGGCGTGGGCCTGGTCCAGTGCGTTCTGCAGATCGGCGGACAGGCCGTCATCGATGCGCAGCCGCAGCAGCGCCATCGCCAGGGAGGGTTTGATTTCCATGTGGGTCTTTCAGGTCGCTGTGCAATGCGCACTGCCAGGCAGTGCACATCACGCGGCGGGCTGTCAATCTGCCGGGGGTTGCTGCTCTGACTGTCCGGCGCCGCCGGCACCAGGGCCTGCAGGGTTGTCGGGGCCGCTGGCCGGCTTCGTCTCGGCAGGGCCGGCCGGCTTCGTTTCGTTCGGCCCAGGGGGAGGCTTGGGCGCGGTCTTCCCGGCCTGTCGCCTGGGCTTCGTATCGGTCGGCTCGGCGACCATGCCGTGGCGCTTGTAGTGGTCCAGCGTGGCCTTGTCCAGGCCATCAGGCACAGGATCACCGGGCTGCAGCACCACGCCATCGCGCAGAAAAGGTTTCGCTACTTGCATTGCAATCTCCAGATGTGGCAACGCCAGCCGGGCAAGGGCTGGCGTTGGGAGGGGTCAACGATCAGGGTGCGGGGAATGCACCGGCCACGATGGCCTGCGGGCGCTCGACGGTGAGGGCAATGCGCTCTTCACAGAGCATGGCCACCATGTTCTTGATGAAGAAATCAGCATGCTGCTCAGCGATGCGCACCGACACTTCTTCGCGGTCGTACACCGTCGCGGCGAAGGCGGAACCGGCCACGAAGTTGTTGCTTGCCACGTTGAAGCTTTCCACCACCGTCTTGCCCCAGATCCGCGGTGCAGCGCCATCGGTGGGCGTTCCGAAGATGTAGGCGCCGTCCGTGGTCTTCATCATCTGGATGGTGGCCCAGTCTTCCAGGCTCAGCACCGCGAAAGTGGCGGGGTATTGGGCCTTGGCAACTTGCAGGAATGCCCAGCGCAGGTAGTCGATCTTCGTGTACGCCGGCGCGCCCGAGACAATGGCCGGCATGCCCGTGGTGGCGAACGCCGTAGCCTGAGGGATCAGGCCGAGCAGGTTGCCGTTGGTGCCGTCGCCGAGCAGCAGCTGCAGGTCTTCCTTGAGCTTGAGGCCATAGCGCAGGCGACCGTCCACCAGCCCCTGCAGCTGGGGCACATCGGACAGCACTTGGCGAGAGATAGGAATCCAGTGCGCGATGGTTTCGACCGGCGTGGACTTCTTCTCGAAGGTGATGGCCGATTCAGCCTTGGCAGCGCCTTCACCGTTTTGCGATGCGGCGTTGTTGGTGAAGAGCTTTTCACGCACCCACTCGATGGAGCTGCTCGACACCGACACAGCCGCGAACAGGTCGCGCACAGTCAGAGGGATCTCGGGGCCCATGATCACGCCGGGCAGGCGCTCCGGCACGATCAGCGTGCCCGCGCTGGCGGCGCCGCCGGTCAGGTTGGCCTTGGCGTACAGGGGGCCGTCCATCGTGCACAGCTCCACGGTGCCGCCGCGATAGTTCTTTGCGGCGTCCGATGCGGCGACCAACTGGCCCAGGCTCTTGCGCTGGTCCGTACGGCCCAGCATGTTGGTGGCCGTCTTGGCCAGCTCGGCCACTTCGGCGTTGACCTTCTCCAGGGCCTTCTCGACGTTGTCCACCTTGGTGACCGCGTCTTGGTAGGCGGCCTTGGTGGTGGCGTCAACGCCGGTGGCCTTCATTTCTTCGTGGATCTTGCTGACCCGGCCATCCAGCTCGGTGTGCGCCTTGCGTACCTGCTCGATTGTTTCCTTGGCGGCCTTGGCCGTGTCGGTCAGCTGTTCGATCATCTTCTTCATGTCGCCCCCCACTTCGCCCGTGAGGGCCATGGGGATGCCACCGCCTGCAGCCAGGCCGGCCAGCATCTCGGGTGGAATCAGGGGCGCGCCGAAGGCGCTGGAGACGGCCGCAACGGCCAGCATGGCCATGAGGCCGTAGGTGAGGTACTTTCGAGTGTGTTGCATGTTTCAGTTCCAGTTGAATGCGTGCGTGAGGTTCTTGAGCTCGTCTGCCAGCGTCTCGCTGTTTGGGGCATCGTCTCGATGTCCCAACGACTTGAAGCCACCAGACGCCAAGGCTTTGGCCTCGCGCTGGCTGTATCCGAGGCCACGCAGCTGCGCCTCGAAATCTCGGGTTGTTGCGGCCTTGACGGAATCCACCAAGGCCTCGGGGTTCATGCCGAACGGCACGAGGGAGAATTCCCACAGCTCGGCGGCGCTGATGATTCGGATGTACTCGCCATCGCGCTCTTCCCAGGTGGAGCCGCCCTCCAGGATGTTGAAGCCGACCGACAGGCCATCGAGCACGCCGGTCTTCATCAGCTCATAGGCATCCTTGACGTAGCTGACGCCAAGCGTGAGCTGGCCTTCCACAAGCAGCCCGTGCGCGTCCTGCGAGAAGCTGGACTTGCCGGCCAGCTTGCGTAGGTCGTGATTCATGGCGATTCGCACCTGGCCATCGCGTGTGGTCTTCACCGCCTGGAAAGCACCAGGCAGGATGACGTCCCCGCCGAGGTCCACGTTGTTGAACACGGCGGCGTAGCCGGTAAAGCTGCCGTCCGCCTTCGCTTCCTTGATCGTGATGGGTGCAATGACGCGGTCCATTAGGTGCCTCCAGTCTTGTTTCGGGTGAGGATCTCGCCCAGCAGGTCGCTGGGCGCCATGTTGAGCGGCACATGCAGGTCATCGGCACCGGCGCGCGTGTCCATGTTCTCGCGCTGCCGGATCTCGTTCTGGCTCATGGCGCCGGCCTGGCGCAGCTTCAGGTAGAAATCGCCGCGCTGCGAGCTGTCGCCGCGCAGCAGGCCGTTTACGTCGAACTCGAAGTACATGCCTGCAGCGCGCTCGGCCGCAGTAAGCAGACAGCTGTTCAGGGCCGACTCGATGCGCACCAGGTAGGACAGCAGCGTGTAGTCCAGAAAGTGCTTGTTGGCCTGCTCGGTGTTGGCGTAGCTGGCCTTGTCCATCTCCATCAGCATGTGCAGGGGCACGCGGTAGATGCGGGCCGTCTCGGCTATCTGGAACTTGCGGGCCTCAATGAACTGGGCTTCGTTGTTCGGCGTGCTGATGGCCTGGTATTCCGTCTCGCCATCGAGCACCGGCAGCTCGCCGCTGTCGCGTGAGTCCTGCAGGTATTTGGCAAAGCCGGCCCGGATCTGGTCGCGGGTCTTCTCGCCGAACTCTGCCTTGGTCTTCAGGATGCCCTGCGGCCTGCCGCCACTGCCGAAGAACTCGGCTGCGTACTTCTCCAGGGCCACGGTCAACGCCATGCTGTTGCCGTGCAGCTGGTGGGGCGCGTAGCCTTCCAGCGTGCCCACGCCACCGAAGCCACGGATCGGCAGGACGTCCTCGCGCCGCTTGGCGATGCGCTGGCCGTTGCGGTCGGTGAGCCAGTAGATCACCCGGCCATCGGTCCCGATCTCGGGCTGTACGCGGGACTTGTGCACGGGCTGGATGCTGATGATCCGACCCGTGGACTCGAAGCGCGTTACCGGGTTGTAGGCCTGGCCCATGGTGGCGATGGACACCACCATGGACTCTTTCCACTCTGGCGCCGTGAGGTAGTCGCACGGTTGGTCGTGCACCAGCGCGTAGCGGTGGTCGTTCACCGCGCGCTCGCGCCCGTTGGCGGTGGTGCGGTAAAGGCGCAGCGGCAGGGTGCCCACCGTCTCGGCGATCAGCCTGATGGCCGAGAAGGCGGTGGAGATCTGCAGCTGGGTGCCGTCGCCCACGTTGACCTTGGCCCAGGTTGGCCCAACACCGCCCATTACCTGCCAGCCTTTGGGATCTGCCAGCGACAGATCCGCCCCTTTCAAGGCCATGCGCAAGAGTGCGCGTTGAAAGATATTCATTGCTTTGCGAAGCTTTCCCAGTAGTTTTTGGCGCTGTCCTCTTCCTCTTCTCCCTCGGGCGCAATGGCGCGGCCCAGGGCCATGGCAATGGCCACCATGCCGTCGATCTTTTGCGTGGACTTCGCGCGGTCGAACTTGATGTTTTCGGCTGCGTCTTTCGTCGCCACCGTGTTGCTGGCCATCCAGCGCAGGACCTTGTGGCCGCCATGCGCGAGCTGGTGCGACATGTACAGGCGCTCCAGCTCCTTGCACGGGGCGGACATGCTGCCGTAGCCCTGGCCGAAACCAACCATCAAGGCGCCATCGTTCTGCAGGTTGGTCACCAGCTGCGAGGCGTTGAAGCGGTCAAAGGCTATCTGCTGCACGTCGTACAGCTCACGGTCAGCGTTGATGTCGCGCTGGATGAACTCATAGTCCGTGACGTTGCCAGGCGTGACGGTGATCAGGCCCAGCTCTATCCAGTGGTCCACGGGCAGGCGCTGCTTGTCGCGCATGCGCTTCACAGCAGCCTCGGGCAGGTAGAGCTTCAACAGCACCTGCCACAGTTCGCCAGCCTGCTCGGGCGGGAACACCCAGGCCAGCGCGCAGAAGTCGCTGACCGAGGCCAGGTCCAGCCCCCCGAAACACTTGCGCTTGACCAGTGCAGACGTGTGCACAGGGGTTGCGCACTGGTCCCAATGATCCAGATCGCACCAGCCCTCAGAGGCTTCCGTCCACTTGCAGAAGTTCAGGCGCAGCACCATGTTGCGCTTGCTCGGCAGATCCTTGCCCTCACGGACTTGCTCGCGCAGGTACTGCAGGGTGAGCGAGACGCCCAGGTTTGGATTCGCTTTGATGAAAACCGACTCGTCTTCGTACGGGTCTTCGCCCTTGTCCAGGGCGGCAACGTAGGCAAACCATGAGTCGTTATCGATCACTCCCAGTAGCACCTTCGTGCTGTAGTCGTGGTGCTCAAAGCAGACCGTGGTCTGGTCGTATCCGCTGTTGGTGATCTCGAAGATCAGGGCCCGCGTGCGCCCCTTGGTGCCGGCGCGCATCTTCTCCACCACGGTGGCGGTGGGGTGTTCGTGCAGCTCATCCACGATGACAACGTGCGGCCGCTTGCCATCGAGGCCCCGGCCCTCTGCCGACACCACGCGGAAGAAGCTGCTGGTGGCCAGGTAGGCGATGTTGTTGATGCCGACCTGCAGACGATTCGCCAGGGGCGCGCACTTCAGGACGAACTCTTTAGCGTCGTTGAAGCAAATGCCCGCCTGGTCGCGCGAAGTCGCGGCCGAGTAGACCTCGGCGCCGGCCTCCCCATCGGCCACCAGGGCGTACAGCGCGACGGCCGCAGCCAGCGGCGTCTTGCCGTTGCCCTTGCCGATCTCGACATAGGCGATGCGAAATCGCCGCTGGCCATCGGTGGTGTACCAGCCGAACAGTGAGCCCACCACGAACTTCTGCCAGGCCGACAGCCTGAAGCGCTGGCCGGCGGTCGCGCCTTGGTAGTGGCGCAGGCATTCGATGAACTGGATAACGTGGTCTGCACGTTCCTGGCGCCAGACCAGGCCGCGCTCGTGCCCAGACGCAAGGTCCGACAGGTGCCGCTTTGCGGCCAGGCGCACCCACGGGCCGGCGACGATGTCGCCCGCCTGCACGCGCAGCGCGTAGTCTGTAACTGGATCGTGCACCACCGTGTCGGTGGTGCCCACGGCTATCGTCCGCCTGGCAGGCCGTTGCCCGCAGCCAGGAAGCCTTCCATGGGATCGTCGGGCACGCCCGGCAGCGCCATCTGCTGGCCGGTGGTGGACTGAATCCGCGAAGCGGGGGTAAGTCCGAATTCCTTGGCAAAGCGCAGCATGCGGTCCAGTGAGCGATCACGTGCCTGCGCCAGCGCGGCTACTTGCTTGTAGCCACTGGGCGTCACGTCCACCAGGGCGTCGGCCCCGTCCTTGACCATGAGCTGCTTTACCTTTGCCTCCAGCACGGCCCACTCGCCCCAGGCCTGGCAGTAGGCAGCGAGCGCAGCGCGGTCCAGTTCGGTCACCAGGCCGGCGGTGACCAGGTGCGGGGTGATCCGGTTCCACTCAGTCCGGGCGGCAGCACCAAGGTGCATCGGGCAGGTCGGCACCTGGATGGGGATGCGGATGGTTTCTTGATCGAGCGCGGCTGCGCCCTTCTTGCTCGGGTCACCGCGCAGGCGGTGCACGTTCGCGGGCAATGCATTTCGTCCCATGTTTCTCTCCTGTTGCTTGGGGGGGATACCCCCCCTCCCTGATTTCCCGGCCGCACGGAAAAGACTGGGCAGTCGTTTTCCGGTGAGTGCGGGTCAGGACTTTCTGACCCCCCCTCCCCCTCTGGCGCGTTGCTGCCCGCGCTCACGCTCAGCCTTGCTCTTGGCGTCGTGGCATTCACGGCAAAGGCCCTGCGTGTTGGACTCGATGTCCTTGCCGCCCTCTTCGAGCGACACGATGTGATCGCGCTGGGTTGCTAGGGTCACCACCCCAGCCCGGCGGCACTCAGCGCACAGCGGATCGCGGCCGAACAGCTCAGAGCGAAGCCGCTGCAGCTTGCGGCCGGTGATCCGCTTTGCAGCGGTGACGGGCTTCACCCATGCCTTCTTTGGATGCTTCGCGCAACGGCCAGAGCCATCGCGTACCAACGCCCCACATCCTGGTTGAGTACATGGGCTGGGTGCTGCAAACGGCATAGAAGTTTCAAGAATATGATGCTGCGCACCAACAGGAGAATAGATGGACAGCACTCAGATCACCAAATTGATCGCAGACATCATTGACCAGAAGATTCTCTACAACGGGTATGCCTACGCCTTGTTAGGTGGCATAACTCTGCTCAACGTTGCAGCCGTGGCTTTCTTCACGAACTACTTCAAGAGACGTGGGGAGACATTGGCACTTAAGGCCGATTTGAATGAGCTGACACGGCAAGTCGCAATCACTACGAAGGCGACCGAAGAAGTCAAGTCTGCGATTGCTCAATCCGACTGGGCGGCGCGAGAGTGGAATTCAATCCAGCGAATCAAGTTAGAGGAATATCTGACAGCTGCATATTCAATGGGAGATTCGCTCGACAGATATCGCGGCAAATATCTTTTTGACAAGGATGCCGAGCCCGACGCAACACACGCAGGAAAACTGAAGATGCTCTCAGCTCTCTATTTCCCACATCTGCAGCATGTCACCATTCAAGCCTTCATTGCCCACACCACAAGCGTCCAGTCGATCATGGCCACCTCGGTTGCGATAGGAAGCATTTCGCCGCCAGACCGTTCCAAGAAGCAAAGTGTGATGAATGACTATCAACAGACTTGGAAACTTGAGGCGCTACAGAACGACCTCGCACTGCACAACCTCGAAGCCGCAGCTGCTCAAGAAATGCAGAGGCTGTCAGCAGGGCCAGCTAAAAACTCTGCCAAGCGCACCGCTTGACGGGGTTCGCTGCACCGTGTGCAGCGGTTGGAAGCGCAACAACCACACGGTGCCCGAAATTTACCCCAACTCTCTAGCCCGTAAAACTCATCTTTCGCTCCTCGGCCGCCTTCGCAACCCGGCGCCGCTCCTGCTCAGCCACCCACTCCTCCAGCCAGGCCGCAATGGCCTGGTCCGCCTGGTCCAGATGCGAGTGCACCGTGGCCACGGACTTCCCAATACGCCGCGCCGTCTCGTTCACCCCAAGGTCCCGCAGATAAATCCAGTCCAGCGTTACGAACAGGTGCCCCTTGCCCACCTTCAGCGACTCCACCGCCTGGTCAGTCAGTGCCGCCTCTTCCTCAAAGTGCGGTATCACCGCCCCGTTGTAGCTGCCCCTGCTCCACACATCCACCGCAAGCACGCTGCGGGTGTGGAACCCCAAGCCCGCATCGTTCTGCCGCGCCTTCCACAGGGCCCAGTTGTCCAGCCGCTTCTTGATCCGCTCAAGCCTGGCCATATCGCTTCACCTCATCGGCTGTCATGGGCCAGATGCACACGTGTGCACAGCCAAAGAACACAAGGAACTCGGCCAGCTGGTGCATGCGCGGGTCACCCCTGCCGAACACCGTGCCCACCACGTGCCCGCCCTCCAGCGCATAGAAGCATCCCGCCTGCCCAGCCAGGCCACGCCGCACCAGGCTGTACGCCTCATCGCCCATGTCCACCGCCTTGGCCTGGATCGCCTTGTACACGTTGGGCATGCGGGTCTTGATGGTGTCCAGCCCCTTCACGACCGATGGCAGCTCATTCAAAGCCTGTTGCCCTGCCGCCCCTGCTGCGGACTGGTTGACTGTCCTACTGTCCATACTGTCCATCCTTTTCTATAGAGATCATGGGTAGTGGTGGATGCCTGCGCGTAGGCGCACGTGCCTGTGCCCCTGCCTGCGCCCGCTCGCACCGTAAGAACGCGGGGCCCCTGCTCACAGCACCAGGGCAATGCAGCGGCCTCAACCCCCAAAACCGGGGGATGTAGGTAGCTGGTGGTGTCCATGCATTTGCGTGGACACCATGGACACATGGACACCTACGACATGGGCGCATGGCAGGCCATCCCCGTCACTGCACCGCAGGCCGGGCGCGGTGCGCTCCTGGCCATCACCGTGGCGCGAATCACGCCTCCAACACGGTGAGCGGTGCAGCGCGTTTCAGGCGCTGCGTATGTGGTTTGGTTAGAAGGGCGCACTGTCCCCTCCCTGCTGATCGAGGAAGGCCGCTGCGGGCGTTGCTGGTGGTGCGGCAGGGCCAGGCCCCGGTTGCACCCCTGCGCCCTGCTGCTCGCCCTCTTCCTCATCCGTGATCTGGTCCAGGCCAAGCACGACATCCGTGCGCGGCCAGTTGTCCGGGCGGTGGTAGCGGTAGATCCGCACCCCGCCAATCATCTTCTTGGCGTGTATCCAGCCCTCATGCTTCAGCCAGGCCGATATCTGCCCCTGCAGCCCGGGCGGCGCCTTCGCCACGTCCACGCCCAGGGCCTGCACCAGCTGCGCAATGGTGACGTGTGGCGCCTCGCCATGCACAAACGACAGCGGCCCGGTAGCAGTCGGGTGCGGCTTGCGCGTCAGCACTACCTGCAGCTCGCTCTCCACTGCCGTCTCCACCAGGCGGCTCTCCTGCATCGGGTGGAACAAACGCTTCTCCTGCTCATCGGTGGGCGTGAACGCCACACCCTGCAGGTACAGGTCATACGCCTCGGCCAGCAGCTGATCGCGCCACTTGATCACCCATTCGGTACGGATGCGGTGGTGCACAGGCACAGGCCAGAACCGCCGGTTCCCCGTGCGGTCGCGCAGATAGTGGTCTTCGTTCGTCGTGCCCACCATCACGCACTGGCGCGGGAAGGCCTCCACCGTGGTGCCATAGGCCACCCGGTAGCGGTCCACCTTGCTGGAGATAAAGGCCTTGATGGCCCCCACCTCGGCCTTGCTGAAGTTGGTCAGCTCGGCAATCTCATACACCCAGCAGCCTTGCACCTGTTCGGCGCCTTCCTTGCCACGGCCCACTTCAAACGGCGTGTCGCTGTAGTAGTCCGAGAAGGCCAGCACCTCCACCAGCGTGCTTTTGCGCAGGCCGCCCGCACCTTCCAGCACCGGGCAGTAATCGAACTTGCAACCCGGCTCCATCACGCGATTGACCATGCCCAACAGCCAGTACCGGCCCACCAGCTGCAGGTACTCCAGCAGTGCCGGCTTCACCGTCTCAGGCGTCTCGCCCAACACGTACACCAGCCAGTTGTTGATGCGCGACTTTCCATCCCATTCCAGCGTGCCCAGCCACTCACGAACTGGGTGGAACCGCGCGGCATGCGCCACCGTCTGTATGCCCTCCTCCAGCGATGCCTTGCTGATCGCAGGCAACCCCCAGGTGTCAGACATCCACTTGCCCAACAGCAGCGCATCCGCACCGCGGATCTCGCCCGGCTTGCTGTACTTCCAGGGCCCAGCACGCCGGCACACCACCGTGTTGCGCAGTTCGTCATAAGCCACCACGCCCTTCAATTCCTGCGCCCGCTCCAAGGCGGTAATCACCGTCTTGCGCGACACGTTCCAGCGGCTTTTCTCGTGGTCGTAGTAGTAGCTCAGCCACTCGGGCACCAGGCGCCCGCCGCACTTCACCATCGGGCCGTCATCGTCCGCATCCA
The DNA here is from genome assembly GCF_964253575.1 of Acidovorax sp. LjRoot118. Taxonomy (NCBI): domain Bacteria; kingdom Pseudomonadati; phylum Pseudomonadota; class Betaproteobacteria; order Burkholderiales; family Comamonadaceae; genus Acidovorax; species Acidovorax sp. LjRoot118. The sequence goes on along the minus strand of NZ_CAXURB020000001.1, from coordinate 629,276 downwards.
CATCGCCCAGGGCCTCGCCCCCGTGGCCAACGGGGCCATGGGGTGCATCGGGCTTCGGCGCCGGTGCGGCAGCCGCTGGCGGGTCCGCGTCCGGCGTGTCCTTGAACACCACCGCACGCGCAAAAAAGGCCTGCACCTGGTTAAAGGTCCACCCGTCCACCTCAATGGCGTCCTTGCAGTCCCAGCCATCAGGCAACACGCCCGGCTGCTCGATGGGCAGCATGCTCACCGTGCAGCCGTGTGCATCCCTCAGTAGGGCCGCAATGCCCCGCTGCGCTTTCATGCCTGGTTGATCGTGGTAGCCCAGCAGCGGCTTGGCGTCTTTCAGCGCCTGCAGCGCAGCCTCATCGCTCTCCACCGCCTTCCGCTCTTTTGCCGTGGGATGCACCCGCTTGCTGTCGCAATCAGGCCAGTGCAGCACCGTGGCCCCGGCCAGCCAAGACCAGTCGGCTTTCTGCCAAGCCTTGCAGCCACCGGGCCAGCCCACCACGCAATACACGCCAGGCGCGCCGGCATCCAGCAGCGCCTGCAGTACATCGCCCTTGCGCTCTCCCTCCACCAACACCACCGTGCGGCCGTTGGGCAGCGTGCGACCAGGCAGGTACAACGGGCGCGGCACCTCCCACTGCTTCCAGTGCCAGCGCGCCCCGCCTTTCGATTGGCTTTCGCACCAGGTGCGGGCAATGTCATCCTTGCCCCCATCGCTGGTCTTGAAGCGCACCACATACCCATACAGCGCCCCATCGCGCCAGTATTCGCTGACGTGAACAATGTCCTCATCAACCCGGTGGTGGTGCTTGAAGTTCACCCTGCTCGCATAGCCAGGCACAGGCGCAATCGCCATCCAGGTATCTTTCTCAGGCGCCGGCCTCGGTGGCGGCACCGGGCGTGGCGCGCGGGCAGGCGGCGCCTTTCCGTCGCTGCCCATCACCACCCCGGCCACCTGTTCCAGGCCCTCGGCCCGGGCCAGCTCCACGCAGGCCTTCGCCATGGTCAATCCATGGATGGCCGCGTACAGGCTGAGCAAGTCCTTGCCCCTCACATCGTCGGCAAAGTCCGCCCAGGCACCGTTCACCAGGTTCACGCTGCAGCTGCTACCGGTGCCACCGGCCAGGCTTCCACACTGCCACTCATGGCCCACGCGCTTGCCACCAGGCAGCCACACGGCGACCAGCTCTTCGGCACGCGGCAGCAGCTCAGCAGCAAGCTCCCCGTACTTCAGCGGGGGCAAGTCCTTCTTCGGTGCGCTCATGCCGCCCAGGCCTGCAGAGCAGTGGTCAGCACCATGCACCCCGATGGCTCGGGCGCGGCCGGTACGGCCTTGGGCAGCAGATCAGCAGGCACATACTCGGCCACAGGCTTGCTGCAGTAGTCCACGCGCCGGTCACGCAGCTTGCACAGCTGCCCGGCCCGCACCATGTTCTCCAGAGTGCGGCCGGCAGCGTCCAAGCCCACCCGGGCCAGAGCCGCCAGCTCGCGGCGGGTAGGGCCGCGTTCAGCGGTTGCGTTCTCGCGGCAGGCCACCAGCAGCGCCCGCCGCACCTCGCCCGCCGGCCTCAAGCTGCACCGCCCTGGCCAGCGGCCACGCGCGCGTCCACCACCAACTGCACCAGCTCGCGGATCTCGCCCATGGCTTGGGCCTCCAGGGCGTCGGCTTCTTTCCCGTCCACCTGGTTGTCCGCAGTGGCGCTCAGGCCCACCTCGGTGAGCTTCCCGCCCTGCACGCTGATCTGCAGCAGCCGGTCACGCAGCGCGCGCACCGCGTCACCCTGCGATTTCGTCTCAGCCACGCCCACCACGGCCGCAGCCAGACCGAAGCGCGCATTGAAGGCGTGCAGCCAGTCCAAGGCATCAGGGCGGTGCAGGTCCTGCATCCACTCCGTGAGCAACTCGGCCATTTCCATGCTGATCGAGTCGCCATCCACTCCCCGCAGGCGCTGCCGCAGCTGCTCTTTGTGGATCGAGCGGCCGCGCCGCTTCGTCAAGAAGGCGGCGGCATCCTCCACGCCTCCCGGCGACTTGCGCACACTGTTGTAGAGCACGTCCCGCCAATTCGTCTCCGAGTAATGACACGTCACCCCTGTACCCCTTGAAATATGAAACCAATCAGGCTGGCGCGGGGGCCTCTGTACCGAGACACTCCCGCCCATGCCAACAAATAAAAACACCCAGCCCGACAGCACGGCAAAACAAGCGCGTAGGAAGTTTCAATTTCAACTGCGCGCCCCAGGCTTGACTCAAGGAGAGGGCTCTGTGTGGGCCCCCGGCCGCCGCGCGGCTTTTTGGTGGGCTGGGTGTGAAAACGTTGAAGGTGGCCTATCCGTGGGCCACTCCCTTGTGGTGTGGCGGGCGCCTCATTGCGCGGCAGAATGGCGCTCTCACACAACCAACCGCCACACAAGGGGAGCCCATGAAAACCGACGAACTTTTGCTAGCAGCCCATGTGCTCACGCTGTGCAGGGAACTGCGCAGCTGGCATGGGCAGAAGGAGCTACGCGCGCTGCAGGCGGACCCAGCGGGGGCAATGGGTGTACCGCTCAACTTCTTGGACGAGTACAACGCCGAGCACGCACTTGTCGAATTTGTGCCCGAGGCCATGGCGCGCCTCGAAGAAGTCCGGGTGGAAATGGCGCAGCACGTCATCAAAACAGCCCCGCAGTAAGCGCGCGCGTACGTTGCTGCTCTTCCAGCAGTTCGCGCATCGCTTTCACTTCGGCGAGAAGTGCGGCGGCATCTGCCGCACGGGCACTGCGCGCACGTGCCCATTCCTGGCGGATGAAGAAGGCAGCAGAGATACCCAGCCCGACGCCAAGGATCGACCACAGCGAGAGTGCGCCATGGGCTTGCCAATGCGCCACCACTGCAAGTAGCGCGCCTCCAGTAGCGCTTGCGACATCCAGCTTACGCATGAGCCACCTCCTGCCCCTGCAGGTCGGGTCCGGGCTTGCCTCGCAGAACAGCCCAGTCCACATCAGGGCGCAGGTCCTCACACGGCACACCGGTGAGTCGTTCGATGGCGGGGCACTTCTCCGCAGGTACGCGTCCCCGCTTCTTCCACATCGACGGCGCACTACTGGCGGCGTCGATCCCCTTTGCAAGGGCAACCACACTTCCAGCTTTCTGAATCGCACGCTCCAAGGCATCCATGTCGGACCTCACTTTTACACACGTTTGTGAGTATAGAGCACACACCAACGTGAATCAAGCATCTGACAAACTCACGGATGTGAATGAACTATCCGATCGACTGAAATCCGCCAGAGAGGCACTCAATCTTTCTCAAACCGAGCTGGCGACGCGTGCGAAGGTGTCAGCAGGAACGATTGGGAACATTGAGGCAGGCACCCGAAAAAACCCAAGGGATTTGCTCTCTATAGCATCTGCTCTGTGCGTGCGCCCTGAGTGGCTGCTGCATGGGCTAGAGCCACGGAGCTACAAGGATGACCAAACCGAGAACGCCGGCCGCCCACGCGTGACACGACCTACCCCGGTAGTGGGCACCGCAAAGATGGGAGACGATGGGTACTACATGGAGCTGCAGCACCCCGTCGGTCATGGGGATGGATTCATTGACGGCTACAGCTCAGATCCAGAGGCCTATGCCCTGAGAGTCAAAGGTGACTCGATGCACCCAGCCATCCGCCATGGTTCATTTGTGGTGGTGGAGCCCAACGGCAACTGCATGCCGGGCGAGTACGTGGCCATCGGCCTGGTCGGCGGTCAGCGCATGGTCAAGGAATTGATCATGGAGCGACAGGACGAAGTGGTTATTGAATCCGTCAACGGCAACCACCGTCGCACGCTTGAGCGCGCTGAGATCGAATGGATTCACCCAGTGGCCGCTGTGGTCGCCGCCAGCAAGTGGCGCGCTGAGTGACCGTCAGACTTGAATGATCGGCTTGAAGTAGCCTTTGATGCAGGCCCTGTGCCGCACACAGATTTGAATGTGGTTGTACGAACGAAAACCGGCACCTTCGTAAAGGGGATCGCCCTCAAGAAAGGGTGCACGCACTGAGTCATAAGCGGTTTCTTTGTTCCGCTCCCGCAGCTTGTGCAAACTGTTCAAGACCGCACAATCCAGGCGGCGCCCCGCCTTATCCGGCGATTTACCCACATTCTTGGGCATATCAAACCCGAAGAGATCAAATGCAGTGCGGAGCTCATCGTGGGTTGTCTTTACGCTGGCCAGACCATGATGATCGAACAGGTCCAGGCAGTGCTTGAGATCAATGATTGCGCCAAGAACAGCCGGCTCCGCAATGACCCCATCGCGTTGGCGCGCCAGCGCCCATTCCCATGCGCGGCCGGGATTGCCCTCCCAGAAATAGATGCCGTGGCCAAGCCAGTCGTACTCTTTTTCCGAGGGCTTCAGATGCTCAATCGCACCTGTTAGAACTTGATCAGCCACATCCTTGCTGCAACCGTGGAAACCAAGAATGAAGCTGGGCTGGTACTCGTAGGCAGTGGTGTGCATCAGCTGCGGTAAGGTGCAGCAAGTTGCCCATCGGCATCCAAAATTCCGGCTGCCTGGAAGAAGGCCAGCGCGGTGGCTCTGCTACTACGAACTTCTTTGCCCGCCTTCTTAAGGCTTGCAACGTCGCTGCTTTCACTAGCGCCAGACCCAACCACCAGCATCCGGCCATCAGCATTGCGCTTAGAGGATCTCTTGGCATGCATCAAGCCAGCCTTCAGCCTGCTCGCTGCCCGGGCGCCCTTCGCGACAGATCCGGAAGTTTTCACGCTCACGCGTTCTGTTTGGATAGTCATGCTCTCACTTTCTGCGCGAAAGAGCGTTCACATTCGGAAAACCGAACAGCTCGCTCCAACTCCACCGCGCGTCTAGTCTGTATATGGATCAACTTTATTTACGCGTCAATTGTGACTCGGTTTCCGAATTTTGGTTGCCGGAATAGACGCCGAATTGATGTCCTCACAACGATTCGTACACATGCCGAACCACTTTACACCTGTGCATACGTATGCACAGGACTCCCTCACTCACGAAAGTTAGACACTTCACTCACGTTCGTGTTGACATGAACACTCACTAACGTGAGAATTCGTTCCGCAGCGCCATTTCGGCGCGAAGGAGCGAAGATGCTGCAAAAGCCACCCACCCGCCCTTACCGGGCAACCATGGTGCCCGAGGGCACCAACTCCGATGAGGTCGAAGCCCTCGCCGCCCAGGGCAAGCTGCCCGTTGCCACGGTAGAGGCCACCAGCGCCTACGCAGCCAAGAAGGCCGCCCGCACCCAGACCGGCCACCAGCACATCCACGACATCGAGGTGGCAGCGTGAGTGCCGCCGCAGCACCCAGTGCACACGTGTGCACACCCGGCCAGCTCATGAAGCCGCGCCGCGCCATCAATCTTGGCCGCATCGTTGCTGGCGAGGCGGTGATACCCGCCAAGCCCCAGCGCGTCACCGTGGACTTGAGCGCATTTGCAGATGCGCTGCCTGCAGACCCGGCCAGCGATGCTGACGACGCCACCTTTTGGGCATTGACCGCCCGCGCCTACATGGCCGAGCTGCAGGCTGCGTGCACCCTGGCCGCCCAGCTCCGCGCCGCGCGCACGATCCCCAACAGCCTCGGGCGCACCCTGCTATCGCTGGAGCGCATGCTGCGCGAGAAGATCCGCGCCAACATCAAGGATCACGCCAGTTGCGGCGGCAAGGAAGCCGCCCAGTTGCTGGTGGATCTGAACGCCATCACGGTGCCGGCCTCGCGGGGTGCAGCATGACCGCCGTTGCCGCACCCACAGAAGGCGTGGACACCCTCGCCGCCTGGCTCACCGCCTACCTGGCAGCGCCCGCGAGCGCGGCAAAGGGCTCGTTCACGGTCCCCGAGTTGCTGGCAGTCGCCGGCCTGCCGCGCAATGGCCCGAACGCCTCGGCCATGGGCCGCGCCCTGCGCCACTCCGGCTTGGTCGTGAGCAAGCGCAAACAGGGCGACATACGCCAGTGGGCATGGTTCCGCCCTCACCTGGTGGCCAAGCACCCGGCGCCGTCCACGGCAAAGCGGCGCATGGTCATGCACCAGACCACGGGCAATGCCGCGTTTCTGCCCGGCCACACCGAGGGCGACCGCCGCTTTACCACCTTCGATATCGGGCGGGTTTTCAGCGTGCCAGACACCCATCTGGCCCCGCTCCCGCCCGTGCCCGCGCCCAACCTCGATGACCTGGTGGACCGCGCCCGCGAAGCCGTCCAGCAGACCGCCGAGCGCGCAGCCGCTCGTCACTGGGCTTTCTACCGCGAGGGCAGCCTAGACATCCTTGGCCGCCTGAGCTGCGCCATCGCCATCCACCAGATCCATGCGGGCCACGCGCTTGACATCCCGGAGGCCCGCCCATGATCGCCTGCACCATCACCGTAGGCGCCCTCACCTACTCGGGCCTCTACCGCAGCACCTGTGCCGCCGTCCTGGCCGCCATGGAGCTGTACCCCGAAGCCCGGGGCATCAGCGCGAAGGCCCGGCCATGCTGAAGCCCATCCCGATCCAGATGGACGGCCCCCACGTCAGCCGCAAACAGCGCCGCAAGGCCCTGCTGCGCGCGGCCGTGGCCCTGCTGTTCGCCCTGGTGTGCATCGTGGGCCTGCCCATGCTCTCCGGCCTGCTCCACGGCCGGGCAATCCACTGACCGGGCCGCACCGTGCACACGTATGCACTGCCCGCCCTGCTGGGCATCGACCTGGCCAGCGGCCCCGACATCGCCGGGCTGTCCATCACCGGCACCCTGGCCAGCGATGCACAGGTACGGGTCAAGCCCAACGGCGCCCAGGGCGACCCCGTGCACGTGGTCTGCATGGACCTGCAGGACGTGGTCCCCAACGTCAGCACCGTGCACGTGGAGCAACCCCACACCGACCGCGCCAAGGCCGACGCCTGCGCGGCGCGACTCAAGAAAGGCCTGCGCGTCACCGTGCACTGCACCCTGAAGGACGCGCGGCTATCGCTGCCCAACGTCCAGCAGATCGACATCCAACCCCATCTCTTTACCAAGCCTTGACCTGATGCATTCCGCCACCATCACCATTCACCTGATCGACCAGCCCGCCGGCGGCGTCATGGTGCTCACCACCGCCGGTAGCCCCCAGCCCGGGCGCGGCCTCACCCCCGCCCAGGCCCTGGCCACCGACCTGCTCACCCAGTGCACCCACCGCGCCAGCGATGTGCGCTACTGGCAGGGCGAAGACAAGGCCCTGGCATTCGTAGAGAGCTGCCTGCAGCCCGAAGGCCTCGGCTTCTCGGTCAACAGCCACGCCCGCGACATGGCCCGCATGGTGCTGGGCATGCCGTGCGTTGAAGCGCTCAAGCCCACCCCGCCCAGTGAGGTGCCAGCGTGAGCGACACCATCAACATCGAGCGGCTCAAGCGCCAGGCGCATGACCTCAAAAAGTCCACCGGCGCCAAGCACGGCCACTGCCTCGAAGCCCTGGCCAAGCAGCACGGCTACCCCAACTGGTCGGCCCTGATCGCCGCACACCCCGAACAGCGCGCGGTGCGCCCAGGAGCGGCACAACGATGACCACCTACATCAACACCAGGGCCACCGCCCGCGCTATCGGCATCCCCCACGGCGAGCCCTACAAGTGCCCCGAGCTGCGCCCCATCGCCGGCCGCATCACCACCCGCACCACCGCCCTGCCCAGCCGTCGCGGCAACCGCCTGCACCACCCCTGCGGCCTGGTCACCGACCTGGCCGGGCTGCCCATCACACCCGCACCGGAGATCACGCCATGAGCGCCGTTATCGACACCCCAGCAGCGGCTGAAGCCGCGCCCGCACCCGAGCCAGAAATGCGCGTGATGGAGCGGGTCTACATCGTCCCCAGCCTGACCAACCCGCGCAAGACTTTCAACCCCGCAAAGATGAAGGAGCTGGAAGACAGCGCCCGGGCCAACGGCATCATGCAGCCCATCGTCATCCGGCCGCTGCCCGCATCCCGCCTCGGCGAAACCTTCGAGAGTCGCGCCAGAAACGCCCCACTGCCCACGCACGAAATCGTGTTTGGTGAACGCCGCTGGCGCGCCAGCGGCCCGGCTGGCCTCAAGAGCATCCCCACGATCATCCGCCACCTCACCGACGAGCAGGTGCTGGAGTTCCAGATCGTGGAGAACCTGCAGCGTGAAGACGTGAGCGAACTGGAAGAGGCCGAGGGCTATCAATTCCTGATGGAGAAGGCCGGCATGTCGGCCGACCAGGTAGCCGAGAAAATCGGCAAGAGCCGCGCCTACGTCTACAGCCGCACCAAGGTGCTCGACCTCTGCCAGGTGGGCCGCATCGCGCTGCGCGATGGCAAGCTGGACTTCAGCAAGGGGTTGCTGATCGCGCGCATTCCCAGCGAAAGCCAGCAGCTCAAGGCCATCAAGGCACTGACCGAGACATACCACGACGGCGAATTGCGGATTGGCGCGCGCAAGGCCGCAGAGCACATCCGCGAGCACTACATGCTGCCGCTGGACAAGGCCCCTTTCTCGCGGCTGGATGCGGATCTGCTGCCTGGCGCCGGCGCCTGCACCAGCTGCTCAAAGCGCACAGGCGCGAACCCCGAGCTGTACAGCGACGTGAAGAGTGCAGACGTGTGCACAGACTCGCCCTGCTACCACAAGAAAGAAGAAGCCCACGCGCTGCGCTTGGCCGAGGAGGCAAAGGCCAAGGGGCAGAACGTCATCACCGGCGAGGAGGCAAAGGAGCTGGTGGTGGACAACACGCGCTACCACCAGGTGCCCAAGCTCAAAGGCTACCGCCGCCTGGACCACGCCGACGACAGCCCCACGGACCAGCCGCTGCGCAAGATCATCGGCAAGCAGATGAAGGCCGAGGGCATCGAGCCCACCAAGATCGAACACCCGCGCAAAGCCGGCGAGTTCCTGGACTGCCTGCCCAACGAGGTGGCGCTGCGCCTGATCAAGACGGTGGAAGCCGCCGCCAAAGCAGAGGGGGCGAAGGCAGTCTCGAAGGAAGTGCAGAAGCTGGTGGACGAGAAGAAGGCCAAGGCCGAAGTCCGCGCCAAGGCCCAGTATGAACAGGCCTGGCGCAACCAGCTGCTGGCCAGTGCATGGGCCGAAATCAAGACAGGCGACTACGAATGCTTCACGCTGGAGGTGCATCGCTACGTGCTTCTCCGCGAGGCCGCAAGCCTGTCCGTAGAAGACGCCGAAGCCATTGCCGACATCCTCGGGCTTGGCAGGGTGGGCGCGCACAGCGCTGTCATCGACCAGTGCAAGACCACCGAGCACCCCGACATCCTGCACTTGCTGCTGATCATGCAGCGCGCCAGCGCCGCCAACGACTACGGCTACCAGCGCCCCGCCAATGAAGGCCTGATGCTGGTGGCCGGCGCCGCGCACACCGACCGCCTGCCCGTGGTGATTCGCGACGTGCAGGCCGCAGCCAAGGCCAAATACCTATCCGCACCCGTCGAATCTGCAGCCCCCAAAGGTGCCTCTACCCCTAAGCCCGCTGCGCAAGCCAGTTCAACGCGCGCGCAAGGCAAAGGCAAAAAAGGCCCCGCTGCGCAGGCCCCAGTTACCGCGAAGACCACGGCCGAGGAAGCCAGCGCCCAGATCGCGGCCGAGCTGGCGCGCATCGAGGAGACAAACCAGGCGCCTGCGGCGCAAAGCAACGAAGGCCCGGCTGTCGCTGACGCGCAGCCAGGCACAGCGCCCAGCAGCGGCGACGGCGGTGCATCCGAGGCCCTCAACCAGGCGCCTGCGGCGCATGGCGACGAAGCGCCTCCGGCCGCTCCCGCGCCGGCGGCACCCTCGCCCTCCACCAAGGCCAGCGCGCGCGCGAAGAAAGGGGCTGCAAGTACGGAGGACTCGACACCGGCACCTACAGCTGCGCCGGCGGTCGCCATCGAGATCGCCCCGGGTCTGCGCGTGCGTGTGAGTGCGGACGTGTACGCGGCCGAGAAGCAAGCCTATGCCGGCAAGGAAGGCACCGTGGCCGGCCCGCTGAAAGGCTTCAAAGGCACGTGGCGCGTGGACTTCGACCAGGCCGATATCGGCGAAGCCAAGCCCACCAACACCTTCAAGGCCAAAGAGCTGGAGGTGATCCCATGACTCACGGCCGCAAGCCCCGCCGGCCGCGCGATGTCCGGCCACCCTTCCGCACTGCCATGCTGCGCGCAAGCCGACTCACCGAGGAGGAGCGCGGCAGCATCATGAACCCCGTTCGTGCATGCCTGAAGGCATTACGTGAGGGCGTGGCCACGGAGCTGCAGCACGATGTACTGCACACCACCATGCAAATCTCTCTGGCCATCGAGCGCGCCGGCGTGGTGCGCGGCCTCGGGAACCATTTCAACGAAGCGGTTGACGCCCTGGACGCCATCGCCACGCGGTGCCGGCGTGGCTCCACCTGGCTGGCCACAGCCCTGCACTTCTACGAACTTGACGCCATGGCCACGGCGGTGGACCTGCACGACTACCAATTGCAGCAGCTCAGTTTCGGCGAGCTGCGGGCCGTGATCAACCGCGTTCTGGCCACCACGCGCAGCAGTGGCGGCAAGGTGATTACGGCCACCGCCGAGCAGTTGACTGCCCTTGGCGTGAGCAGCCCGGGCAGCATGAAGGAGACCGCGAATGCGCGCGCCTGATCACGCCCCGGCCTACCTCACGGATTCTGAGATTGATGGCATCTGCGAGCCGCTCCGGTCGGTAGCGGCCATGTGCCGCCACCTCAAACGCATGGGCCTGATGGTGGTAGCCAAGCCCAACGGCCGCCCCCTGGTGGCCCGTAGCGAGTTCGAGCGCGTGCTAGGCGCCGCCCGCATGGAAACCACCGCCAAGACCCCATCCACCCACGGGCCGAATGTCAGCGCCCTGGTCGACCACCTGACCCGAAAGAAGCATGGGACGCGCACGTAAAGACGGAGATCCGCTCGGCCTGGCCGGCACACGCCTCGCCTACAAGCACAGCGCCTTTTACTACCGCCACCGCGATGGCCGATGGGAGCGATTCGGCACGGACGTGAAGGCGGCCAAGGAGCGCGCAGCGCTGTACAACGACCCCACCGAGGTGTACGGCACTACCGGCTACTGGCTGGACCAGTTCCTACTCGACTGCGAGGCCCGAGTGATCGCCAAGACACTAGCGAAGCGCACCAGGGACGACTACACAAGGGACGTCGAGCCGCTCAAGCTGTTCTTCGGCGCCATGCTGCCCCACCACATCGAGGCCACGCACGTGCAGACGTATCTGGAGATCGGCGCCCAGCAGGAGCGCCCCGTGCGCGCCAACCGCGAGAAAGCATGTCTCAGCTCTTGCCTGAGCTGGCTGATGCGCACCGGCAAGACCCCATTGCTCAAGACCAACCCCTGCATGCAGTTGAGCGGCGTCCAGAGCAACCCTGAGAAGGTGCGCGAGCGCTACGTGACTAACGAAGAGTACATGGCCACTTTCCAGGCCGCTGGCACCCAGGTGCGCCTGCTGATGGAGCTGACCTACCAGACCCTGCAGCGCCCCGAAAGCGACATCATCTTCTGGACGCCGGCCATCCTCGGCCGCGACCCCCACACCAAACACCGAGTGCTGGAGTTCGTCCAGGGCAAGACCAAGCGCCGCGTCAAGATCGCAATGACCGAGCGCCTGGAGTTGCTCATACTGCGCGCGGTGGGCGCCAAGCCGCAGCCAGACCAGCACCTGGTGCACAACCTCAAGGGCGAAGGCTACACATACAGCGGCATCAGCTCCATGCTGACCACCGCCATCACCAGGGCCAACAAGCTGCGCAAGGAAAAGGGCTTGGCCCCATTCCCCCGCTTCGGGTTCCGGGACCTCAAGGGCAAGGGCGCAACAGATATGTGGCTGGCCGGCACCCCCATCGAGCAGATCCAGCTGCTATGCGGTCACGCCGACAAGGCCACCACCGAAAAATACATCAAAGCCCGCTGGAACGCTGCCGCCATGCCCAACGGTGTGGACGTGAAATAGCGTCTCATATCCAGTACCACTGTATAAATCCACAGAGGGGAGGGTTTCGGCGCGGATAGAATTTTTATGAGACGCCAAAGACCCAACAATCCAGCATCCATGCGGCCCCGTGGCCCGTTTCATGCGCGGTCTCTTAATCCGTAGGTCGAGTGTTCGAGTCACTCAGGACCCACCAAATCTAAGCCGCAAGGCACATGAAGCCGACGCCATGAACAACATGGCGCCGGCTTTTTTGTTTCTGCCCGAGGCGATACCGGCCCTGCATCGTGCCCCGCCACGGCCGGCCCACGCCGGCACCTTGCAATCGCCGCATTCGCCACCATCTGATGCTGTCGAAGAACTGCCGCTCAAATCACGTCCCGCCGCTGGACGCCTGCGTTCTGCAGACCTTTTCCCTTCCTCCGGGTACCTGCTTGCGCCCTCCTTTGCAGAGGGTTGCTGGGGGGGCCCGAACGCCCCACCCCGGCACCGCTGCGGGTGGCTGAGACCATTGCGCCCGCCAACCCACGGGGCGTGTTCCAAGCGAAGGAGCCTTTCATGGCAGGAAAAGAACAGAAACGCGGCAACAAGGAATCGAAGAAGCCCAAGCAGAAGCCCGTCGCGATGGTGGAACCCGCCGCCCCCGCAAAGGCCGGCGGCGCAGCGCCGCAGCGCGCAGCCAAGAAGGGCTGATCCCCCAACAGGGCCTTTTCTGCCCTGGCTGTTCGCCCCCTTCAAGCACCGGGCTTGAAGGGAGCGCGCAGCATTCACGGCCTCGCGCAAGCGCAGGCCCGCCCGCGTGCCGCACGCAGGCCCCCTTCGACGCGGACGGCGTGGCCCGTTCGCCCCTTCTCCTGCAGCGGGCACACCACAGGGCACAGCGCGGCCCCGGGGTGCCCCGAAAGGCGCCCGTGCTTGTTGTCGATGCCCTGTCTTCCCTCTCCCATGTTCTGAGGGGCGCTGACGCGCCGCCGTGGAACGGCACCGCGCCCGTGCGCGAAGAACTCTTCGGTATGGAGCGGCTGGAGCAGCATGCGCGCAGCCTGGCCGCCGCCCAGCAGGTGAGCCTGCGTCCGCCCCAGGTCCCTTCGCTGCACCGGCGCCTGCGGTCCAACGCCAGCCAGTTGCTGGCCGCGTACCGGGCCAGCGCCGCCGAGCTGGAGTCGGGATCCAGCGTGGTGCCCGCCGCCGACTGGCTGCTGGACAACTACCACGTGGTGGAAGAGCAGATCCGCGAGATCCGGGTCGACCTGCCCCCGGGCTACTACCGGCAGTTGCCCAAGCTGGCACAGGGGCCGTTTGCCGGCTACCCGCGCGTCTTCGGCATTGCCTGGGCCTTTGTCGCCCATACCGACAGCCACTTCGATCCGCTGGCGCTGCGCCGCTTCATTGCGGCCTACCAGGAGGTGCAGCCGCTGATGATCAGCGAGCTGTGGGCGGTGGCCATCACCTTGCGCATCGTGCTGGTGGAAAACCTGCGCCGGCTGGCCGACCAGATCAGCGCCGGCCGGGCGGACCGCGCCGATGCGCAGGCACTGGCCAACCGCCTGCTGGCCTCGGGCAGCGCGCATTCGGCCCTGGTGGGCGACATCGGCACACGCGCCAGCGGCCCGCTGTCGGAGCTGTTTGCCGCGCAATTGGCCAAGCGCCTGCGCGACCAGGACCCGCGAACCACCCCGGCGCTGCAGTGGCTGGAAGAGCGGCTGGCCCAGCAGGGCACCAGCGTGGGCCTGGTGATCGAGCACGCCCAGCAGCGCCAGGGCGCATCGAACGTCAGCGTGCGCAACGTGATCACCAGCATGCGGCTGATGTCCGACATCGACTGGGCCGACCTGGTCGAGGGCATGGGCCTGGTGGACGCACGCCTGCGCGAGAGCAGCGGCTTCGCAGCGATGGACTTTGCCACCCGCAACCTTTACCGCAATGCCATCGAGCAACTGGCACGTGGCTCGGCCCTGACCGAGTTGGCCATTGCCGAGCAGGCCCTGGCCAGTGCGCAGGCAGCCGTAGCCGCCCAAGGCACCGGGGCCACCCCCGCGCGCGCCACCGACCCCGGGTACCACCTGGTGGCCGAAGGCCGGCCCGCGCTGGAGCAGGCCATCGGCTTCAAGCCGCCCTGGGGCTTTCGCTTCAACCGCTGGCAGGTGGGCCTGGGCGTGCGCGGCTACATTGCCGCCATCATGGGCCTGGCGCTGTTGCTGCTGGGCGCGGCCCTGTGGTGGGCGGGCATGCACGGCACGCACCCGGGCTGGCTGGTGGCGCTGGCGCTGGCCGGCTTTCTGCCTGCCACCGAGGTGGCCAGCGTGCTCGTCAACCGGCGCGTCACCCGGCGCTTTGGCCCGGTGGGGCTGCCAGGCCTGGCGCTGGATGATGGCGTGCCCACCCATCTGCGCACCCTGGTGGTAGTGCCCACGCTGCTGACCAGCGAGGCCGACCTGCGCGCCCACATCGAAAGCCTGGAGGTGCACCACCTGGCGGGCGCAGGGGGCGACCTGTCGTTTGCACTGCTGTCCGACGGACTGGACGCCGCCACCGAGGTCACAGGCAGCGACGCCCACCTGATTGCCGTGGCGCAGGAGGCGATTGCCGCGCTGAACCTGCGGCACGGCCCGGCGCCTGGCGGCCAGCGCTTTTACCTGCTGCACCGGCACCGCCGCTTCAATGCCGGCGAGAACTGCTTCATGGGCTGGGAACGCAAGCGCGGCAAGCTGCACGAGCTCAACCGCCTGCTGCGCGGCGCCACGGACACCAGCTTCATGGCGCTGGACGGTGGGACACAGCCCGACATCCTGCCCGATGTGCGCTACGTCATCACGCTCGACGCCGACACGCGCCTGCCGCGCGACGCCGCGCTGCGCCTGATCGGCAAGATGGCCCACCCGCTGAACCAGCCCACTTTCAGCCCGGCCGAGCAGCGCGTGGTGGGAGGCCATGCCATCCTGCAGCCACGCGTGACGCCGGCGCTGCCCATGGGGCTGGAGGGCTCGCTGTACCAGCGGCTGACCTCTGGCCCCGGCGGCATGGACCCGTATGCGGCCGCGGTGTCGGACGTGTACCAGGACCTGTTTGGCGAGGGCTCGTACACCGGCAAGGGCATCTACGACGTGGACGCCTTCGAAGCCGCGCTGGCCGGGCGCGTGCCCGAGAACACGCTGCTCAGCCACGACCTGTTCGAGGGCGTGCTGGCACGCGCCGGCCTGGCTTCAGACGTGGAGGTGGTGGAGGACTTTCCGGCCCGCTACGACGTGGCCGTGCAGCGCCAGCACCGCTGGACGCGCGGCGACTGGCAGCTGCTGCCCTGGGTGCTGGGCCGGCGCCACCAGGGTGCCGCCTTGCCCGCGCTGGGCCGCTGGAAGATGCTGGACAACCTGCGCCGCTCGCTGCTGGCCCCGGCCGGCCTGTTGACCCTGCTGCTGTGCTGCGCTCTGCCCTGGCCGCAGGCACCCTGGGGCGTGCTGCTGGTGCTGGCGGCGCTGGGCGTACCGGCGTTTCTGCCGGGGATGGCCGAGCTGTGGGCCAGCCGCCCCGGCATCCGCGTGGCCAGCCACCTGCGCCTGCTGGTGGCCGACTTCCGCGTAGCGGTGCTGCAGACCGTGGCTGCCATTGCACTGCTGCCCGACCATGCCTGGCGCGCGGTGGATGCCATCGTGCGCGCGCTGGTCCGGCTGTATGCCACGCATCGGCAGATGTTGGAGTGGAAAACCGCCGCGCAGTCGGCCACCAAACCGCGCCCGGGGCCTGCGGGCTTTTACCGGCTGATGGCCGGCGGCCTGCTGCTGGCCACGGTGCTGGCCGCTTGTACTGCCGCTTTCGCACCGGCATCGCGGCCGCTGGTGCTGCCGCTGCTGGCCCTGTGGCTCGCGGCGCCGGCACTGGCCTGGCGCTCAAGCCGCCGCTCGGTGCCCGCGCCGCAAAGCGCGCCCGCGCTGGACAACGCGCTGGCGCTCCGGCGCATCGCGCGCCGCACCTGGCGCTTCTTCGAGACCTTCGTCACGGCGGCCGAGCACTACCTGCCGCCCGACAACTTCCAGGAAGACCCCAAGCCCGTGGTGGCACGCCGCACCTCGCCCACCAACATGGGGCTGTACCTGCTGTCGGCCGTGGCCGCGCGCGACTTCGGCTGGGCCGGCGCCGTGCAGACTGCGGACCGGCTGGAGGCCACGCTGGCCAGCATGGGGGCGCTGGCGCGCCACCGGGGCCATTTCTACAACTGGTACGACACGGGCACGGCGCAGGTGCTGGCACCGGCCTACGTGTCGTCGGTGGACAGCGGCAACCTGGCCGGCCACCTGATCGCGCTGGCCAATGCCTGCGAGGGCTGGGTGCGCGCGCCGCTGCCCGGCACCTGGGTGCAGGGGCTTGGCGATGCCGTGGCACTGGCGCGTGAATCAGTGACCAGCGTTCCCGCAGCCCAGGGCGCGCAGGGCCGGCGGCTGCTGGCCATGCTGGCCGAGATCGACACCGCAGTGGCTGCAGGCGCCGTGGAGATGGGCCTGCCCGCCCTGCAGCGCCTGGCCGACAAGGCGCTGAAGGAGGCGCAGGACATCGTGGTGCCGGCAGGCAGCGGCGATGGCGATGCATTGCTGTTCTGGAGCGGCGCCGTGCGCGCGCGGGTCGCCGAGCAGGGGCGCGATCTGCAGGCCACCGGGACAGATGCGCCCACGCTCGACATGCGCTGGCAGGGGCTGGCCGACACGGCGCGCGCGCTGGCGCTGGGCATGGACTTCGCCTTTTTGCTCGACCCCGAGCGCAAGCTCCTGTCCATCGG
This sequence comes from Acidovorax sp. LjRoot118, assembly GCF_964253575.1. NCBI lineage: Bacteria > Pseudomonadati > Pseudomonadota > Betaproteobacteria > Burkholderiales > Comamonadaceae > Acidovorax > Acidovorax sp. LjRoot118. Next base: position 612,588 of record NZ_CAXURB020000001.1, on the reverse strand, counting down.
CTACGCAGCGGTGGAAAACCGGCTCGATGCCAATTGCTACGACCTGCTGGCGTCCGAAGCGCGGCTGGCCAGCCTGTTCGCCATCGCCAAGGGCGACGTGGAGACGCGCCACTGGTTCCGCCTGGGGCGCACGGCGATCCCGGTGGGCAAGGGCTCGGCCCTGGTGTCGTGGTCGGGCTCGATGTTCGAGTACCTGATGCCCTCGCTGGTGATGCGCGCGCCTGCCGGCAGCCTTCTGGAGCACACCAATACCCTGGTGGTGCAGCGGCAGATAGCCTATGGCGCGCTGCAGGGCATACCTTGGGGCATTTCCGAGTCGGCCTACAACGCGCGCGACCTGGAGTTCACCTACCAGTATTCCAACTTCGGCGTGCCGGGCCTGGGGCTCAAGCGCGGGCTGGCCGAGAACCTGGTGATCGCCCCCTACGCCACGGGCCTGGCCTGCATGGTGGATGCCACGGCGGCGGGGCACAACTTCGCGCGCCTGGCGCAGCTCGGTGCCCTGGGGCAGCATGGCTTTTACGAGGCGCTCGACTTCACGCGCAGCCGCCTGCCCGAGGGGCAGGCCGTGGCCATTGTGCGCAACTACATGGCGCATCACCAGGGCATGACCATCGTGGCCATTGCCAACACGCTGCACGGCGGGCAGATGCGCGAGCGCTTTCACCGCGAGCCCATGGTGCAGGCCTGCGAGCTGCTGCTGCAGGAGCGCATGCCGCGCCTGGTGGCCGTGGCCCACCCGCGCGCCGAAGAGACGCAGACCGGCCCCGCCGACGTGCGCGACGACCTGCATGCCGTGCGGCGCATGGGCGCGCCAGGCGCGGGGGCACCGGCCACACACCTGCTGTCCAACGGGCGCTATGCCGTCATGCTGACGGCGGCCGGCACCGGCTACAGCCGCTGGCGCGACATGGCGGTGACCCGCTGGCGCGAGGACGCGACCAGCGAAGACTGGGGCTCGCATGTCTACCTGCGCGACGCGCACAGCGGCCGCACCTGGTCCGCTGCGGCAGAGCCCTCAGGCCGCGCTGCCGACCGCTACGAGGTGGCGTTTGCCGAGGACCACGCGGCCTTCACCCGCCACGACGGCAGCATGACCACCACCACCGAGGTGATCGTATCGGCCGAGGCCGATGGCGAGGTGCGCCAGGTCACCCTGGTCAACACAGGCCCACGGGCGCGCGAGATCGACCTGACCTCGTACGCCGAGTTGGTACTGGCCCCGCCTGCGGCCGACAATGCCCACCCGGCGTTCTCCAAGATGTTCGTGCAGACCGAGTACCTGCCCGAGTTTGGCGCGCTGCTGGCCACGCGCCGCGCGCGCAGCCCGGGCGAGCCGGGGGTGTGGGCCGCGCATTTTGCGGTGGTGGAGGGCACGGTGATCGCCCCGGCGCAGTACGAGACCGACCGGGGCCTGTTCCTCGGCCGGGGCCGCACGGCGCGCAATGCGCTGGCGGTGCATGGCGGCGGTGCGCTCTCCAACACCGTGGGCACGGTGCTGGACCCGGTGTTCGCGCTGCGCCAGCGCGTGCGCATCGCCCCCGGTCAGATGGCCCGTGTGGCCTTATGGACCCTGCTGGCGCCCACGCGCGAAGCGCTGCTCGACCTGGTGGACCAGCACCACGACCGCAGCGCCTTCGAGCGCGCGCGCACCCTGGCCTGGACCCAGGCCCAGGTGCAGCTGCGCCACATCGGCATCGGCGCCGAGGCGGCGGCGGACTTTCAGCGCCTGGCCGCGCCCATTTTGTATGCGGACGCGCGCTTTCGCGCACCAGCCGATGCCATTGCGCGCGGCGCGGGCCCGCAGTCGGGCCTGTGGCAGCACGGCATTTCGGGCGATCTGCCCATCGTGCTGCTGCGCATCGACGACATCGAGGACATCGCTCAGCTGCACCAGTTGCTGCAGGCGCATGAATACTGGCGCATGAAGCGCCTGGGCGTGGACCTGGTGGTCATCAACGAGCGTGCGTCGTCCTACGTGCAGGACCTGCAGATCGCCATCGAGACCGCCGTGCGCAGCAGCCAGTCGCGCCCGCGCCTGGGTGAGTCGCTGGCGCAGGGGGTGGTGCACACGCTGCGTGCCGACCTCATGGATGCGGCTTCGCGCGCACTGCTGCAGTCCATTGCCCGGGTGGCGCTGGTAGCGCGGCGCGGCCCTATCGCCCAGCAATTGGCACGGATGCCCGCGGAGGCCCCCGAGGCGGTGGGCAGGCCAGCGCCTCTGCCGGCGCCGCAGCCACAGCACGAACCGGCCCCTGCGCCTGACACCGCCGGGCTCGAGTTCTTCAACGGCCTGGGCGGCTTCGACAAGGATGGCACGGAGTACGTGACCATCCTGCGCGACGGGGCGACCACGCCCGCGCCGTGGATCAACGTCATCGCCAACCCGGCCTTCGGCTTTCACGTGTCGGCCGATGGCAGCGGCTACACCTGGGCCGGCAACAGCCGCGAGAACCAGCTCACGCCCTGGTCCAACGACCCGGTGAGCGACCCGGCGGGCGAGGCCTTCTTCGTGCGCGACGATGCCAGCGGCCACGTGTGGAGCCCCACCGCGCAGCCCATTCGCGGCAACGGCACCTACACGGCGCGCCATGGGCACGGCTACAGCCGCTTTCTGCACGAGGCCCACGGCATTGCGCTGGAGCTGCTGCAGTTCGTGCCGATTGCTGATCCGATCAAGGTGTCGCGCCTGACCTTGCACAACCGCACGGCGCAGGTGCGGCAGATCACCGTGACGCTGTATGCCGAATGGGTGCTGGGCACTTCGCGCGGGGCATCGGCCCCGTTCGTGCTGGCCGAGCGCGATGCGGACAGCGGCGTGCTGCTGGCACGCAACCCCTGGAGCACGGCGTTTGCCGGCCGCGTGGCGTTTGCCGACCTGGGCGGCCAGCAGACGGCGTGGACGAGCGACCGCACGGAGTTCCTGGGGCGGCATGGCAGCCTGGCGGCCCCGGCGGCGCTGCGCGGCCAGGCCGTGCTGTCCGGCGGCGGCGTTGCGGGGTGCGACCCGTGCGCAGCGCTGCAGTGCACGCTCACCCTGCAGCCGGGGGAAAGCAGGGAGGTGACCGGCTTCATCGGGCAGTGCGCATCGGCTGCCGAAAGCCTGGCCCTGGTGGCGCGCTACCGCCTGCTCGACGTGGATGCGCTGCTGCACGAGGTGGCGCTGCATTGGCGCAGCCTGCTGGGCGCCGTGCAGGTGCGCACGCCCGACCGCGCCATGGACATCATGCTCAACGGCTGGCTGCTGTACCAGACGCAGGCCTGCCGCATCTGGGCGCGCTCGGCCTTCTACCAGGCCAGCGGGGCCTACGGCTTTCGCGACCAGTTGCAGGACGGCATGGCGCTGGCCTTTGCACGCCCCGATGAGACGCGCGCCCACCTGCTGCGTGCTGCGGGCCGGCAGTTTGCCGAAGGCGACGTGCAGCACTGGTGGCTGCCGCACTCGGGCCAGGGCGTGCGTACGCGCATCTCGGACGACCGGGTGTGGCTGGCATTTGCCACCGCCAGCTACGTGCAGGTGTCAGGCGACGCAGCGGTGCTGGACGAATCCATTGCCTTCCTGGAAGGGCCTGCACTGCAGCCGGGCGAGCACGACGCGTTCTTCCAGCCCATGCTGGCGGATGCATCGGCCACCCTGTTCGAGCACTGCGCACTGGCGCTGGACCAGACCATGGCGCTGACCGGTGACCTGGGCCTGCCGCTGATGGGCACGGGCGACTGGAACGACGGCATGAACCGCGTGGGCCAGGAGGGCCGGGGCCAGAGCGTGTGGCTGGGCTGGCTGCTGGTGCGCACGGTGGCGCTGATGGCGCCACTGGCGGATGCCCGCGACCCCGCAAGGGCAGCGCGCTGGCGCGCGCACGCCGAGGCGGTGCGCGCGGCGCTGGAGCGCGAGGCCTGGGACGGCGCCTGGTACCGGCGCGCCACCTTCGACGACGGCACCTGGCTGGGCAGGCACGATGCGAAGGAATGCCGCATCGACTCCATCGCCCAATCGTGGGCGGTGCTCTCGGGAGCCGCCGACCCTGCGCGCGCGCTGATCGCCATGGCCTCGCTGGGCGACAAGCTGGTGCTGCCGCAGGAAGGCCTGGCCCTGCTGTTCACCCCGCCGTTCAACGCCACGCCGCACGACCCGGGCTATATCAAGGGCTACCCGCCCGGACTGCGCGAGAACGGCGGGCAGTACAGCCATGCCGCCATGTGGGCCATCATGGCCCGGGCCCAGTTGCGCAACGACCCGCAGGCCGGCGCCCGGGCGCACGCGCTGTTCGCGCTGGTCAACCCGATCCACCACGCGCGCACGCCCGATGAGGTGGCGCGCTACCGGGTGGAGCCGTATGTGGTGGCGGCCGACGTCTATTCCGTGGCACCGCACACCGGGCGCGGCGGCTGGACCTGGTACACCGGCGCCGCGGGCTGGATGTACCGGGCCGGGGTGGAAAGCATCCTGGGCATACGGCGCGAGGGGCAGATGCTGGTGATCGACCCGTGCATTCCTGCCGAGTGGCCGGGGTTCCAGGTGCAGATCGTGCTGGGTGACGCCCGCTACACGGTTGAAATCACTGCGGCCACTGGACAGGGAAGCAGTGTTGCATCTGCCGAGCTGGACGGGACGGCTCTGCCCTGCGATGCAGGCCCTTTGCGCCTGCCTGTGCGCATGGGTGAGCACCACGTGCGCATCACCCTACCGCAGCGCTGAGGGCCGGGGGCAATTGCCCCCATACCCGACCAGACTGGTAGTGAATTTTGCGCGACAGGGTTCATTTTTTACAAATCTGAATCCAGTTGGCATCTCCCCACGTACAGGCTGCGTACGCCCGCAAAAGCATGTGCGCTTAATTGCAAACTAGTGTCTTCCACCACCCCATAGTCAAAATGTATCGATACACTTTGTCATACAAATGACATCGTCGGCAGATGGGCCACGGGCGTCTTTTGCACCACCACGCCAAAACACCCATAAAGCACCGTGAATTCTCGACACACCACCCGAACAGCTCCCCTGCTGGCTGCGCTGATGGCCCTGGGGCTGGTCTCTGCCCCCCTTCCCACGGCCCATGCCCAGACCGCGCCCGCCAAGGAGCGGGCCAAGGCACGCGCGGCGCGCGCGGCAGCGACCGCCACGGCAGCATCCGAAAGCGCCGCCCCGGCGCCTGCGGCTTCTGCAGCCACGGCGGCAGCGCCCGCCCTGCCGCTGCGCCAGTGGAAAACCAGCCTCAAGGACCTGGGCCTGGCGCGCCCGGTCACGCTGCGCGGCGTGGAGAGCGAAGCCAGCGTGGGTGTGGGTGTGCGGCGCGACGAAATCGTGGAGGCCGCCCGGCTCCGCCTGACCTTCACGCTTTCGCCGGCGCTGATCCCGAACCTGTCGCACCTCAAGGTGATCCTCAATGATGAGACGCTGCAGACCATCGTGCTCGACAAGGAGCGCCTGGGGACCCAGCAGACGGTCGAGCTGAACATCGACCCGCGCTACTTCACCGACTACAACCGCTTTCGCTTCCAGTTCATCGGCCACTACACGATGGAATGCGAGGCGCCCAACCATTCGAGCCTGTGGGCCACCATCAGCAATGAAAGCCAGCTGGACCTGTCGCTGCGCCAGATCCCGCTGCGCGACGACCTGGCCCTGCTGCCCGCGCCGTTCTTCGATCCGCGCGACAACCGGCCGGTGAACCTGCCCTTCGTGTACGGCGCCAAGCCCAGCACCGGCACGCTCAAGGCATCGGGCTCGATTGCCAGCTGGATCGGCATGCTCGCCGGCTACCGGGGCAACCAGTTCCCGGTGTTCGAGAACCAGCTGCCACGCCAGCATGCCGTGGTGCTGGCCACCAACGACAACCGCCCCGCCTTCCTGCAGGCGATGGCGCCGGTCACCGAACCCACCCTCTCCGTGGTGCCCCACCCCGACGTCCCGGGCGCCAAGCTGCTGCTGGTGCTGGGAAAGGACGATGCGCAGGTGCAGATGGCCGCCGATGCCCTGGCCCTAGGCAAGGCGGTTCTGTCGGGGCAGAGCATCGCCGTCAAGTCGCTCGACTACCCCGACCTGGCCAAGCCCTACGATGCGCCCCGCTGGATCACCACCAAACGCCCCGTGCGCCTGGCCGAGCTGGTGCAGAGCGCGGCCGACCTGCAGCTGCGCGGCTCGGTGCTCAACGACACGGTGAACGTCTACACGCGCATGGCCCCCGACCTGTTCACCTGGAACGCCAAGGGCGTGCCGCTGGACCTGACTTACCGCTACACACCCAACAGCGTGTCGGACCACGGCGCGCTGAACATCTCGATCAACAACCAGTTCATCCAGTCCTACCCGCTGCAGTCGCGCGAGGACCGCACCAGCAGCAAGAGCACGGTGATGCTGCCGCTGTTCGACGATGGCAATGCGCAGACGCGTTCGGATCTGAAGATCCCGGCCTTCATGATCGGCGGCGACAACCAGCTGCAGTTCGCCTTCCAGATCCCGCCCAACGACCTGGGCCGCTGCCGCTCGGCTCCGCCCACCGAGCTGTTCGCCGCCATCGACCCGCAGTCGACCATCGACCTCACGGCGTTTCGCCATTACCTGGCCATGCCCAACCTGGCGGCCTATGCCAACAGCGGCTTCCCCTTCACGCGGGTGCCGGACCTGGCGCAGACCTCCATCATCCTGCCCAAACAGCCCACGACATCGGATGTGGAAGTGTTTCTCACCGCCGTGGGCCGCATGAGCGCCTCCACCGGCTACCCCGGCACGCGTTTCAAGCTGCTGCGCGCGGACGAGGCCGACAAGGCTGCCGACACCGACATCCTCGTGATCTCCCAGGCCGACAGCGACGGCCTGCTGCAGAAGTGGAAGAGCCACCTGCCGGCCCTGCTGGCCGCAGGCGCGCGCTCCGTGCAGCCGCTGGAGCGCGCCATGGGCTCCTTCATCGATCTGTTCAACTTCGAATCCAACCAGCGCCTGTCGGCCTCGGGCGGCCAGGCCATCCTGCAGGGCAATGGGCCGCTGGCGGCCGTGACTGGCTTCGAGTCGCCTCTATCGGCCGGGCGCAGCGTGGTGGCCCTCACGGCCACCGACAAGGAGGCCATGGCACTCCTGAGCCTGGGCCTGAACGACGCAGGCAAGATCAAGAGCCTGCGCGGTGACCTGGGCCTGATGCGCGGCGATGCCATCGAGAGCTTCCGCATCAAGCCCGTGTACTACGTGGGCGACCTGCCGTGGTGGCAGCGCCTGTGGTTCCACATGCACAGCCACCCGCTGCTGCTGGCCCTGGTGGGCATCGGCTCCGGCCTGCTCCTGACCTTCATCGTCTACGCCGCGCTGCGCAGCATGGCCCGGCGCCGACTGGCGGCACGCAATGACTGATTTCCTTCGACGCCGCACAGCGCTGCAGGCCGGTGCCGGTGCCGCGCTTCTGTCCTGCCTACCGGCCGCCCGGGCCCAGCAGGCGGGCGCCGGCCGCCCGACCTGGCCCGCCTGGGATGCCTTCAAGGCCCAGTTCATCAACGAAGGCGGCCGCGTGGTCTCCGACGATGACGGTGGCGGCCAGACCTACTCCGAAGGCCAGGGCTATGCGCTGTTCTTCGCGCTGGTGGCCAACGACCGGCCCATGTTCGACAAGCTGCTGCGCTGGACCGAGAACAACCTGTGCGCCGGCGACATGACGGCGCGCCTGCCTGCATGGCTCTGGGGCAAGCGGCCCGACGGCACCTGGGGCGTGATCGACGCCAACGCCGCCTCCGACGCCGACCTGTGGATCGCCTACGCCCTGGGCGAAGCCGGGCGCCTGTGGAACGAGCGCAGCTACCGGGCCCTGTCGGCCCTGCTGGCGGCGCGCGTGCTGCGCGAAGAAACCGCTGACATCCCGGGCCTGGGCCCCACCCTGCTGCCCGCACCCAAAGGCTTCGTGCAGCCCAACGGCCGCTGGCGCCTGAACCCGAGCTACATGCCCATGCACCTGATGCACTGGCTGGCGGCGGGTGACGCCGACCCGCAGTGGAAGCTGCTGGTGGACAGCTCGCTCAAGGTCATCCGCGGTTCGTCGCCCAAGGGCTTCACGCCCGACTGGACGGTGTACGACGCCAAGCAGGGCTTCCTCGTTGACACCGAGGGCAAGGAGAAGGGCCAGGGCACCTACAACGCCATCCGCGTCTACCTGTGGGCCGGCATGATGCATGCCGACGCACCGGGCCGCCGGGCGCTGCTCGACACCCTGGCGCCCATGGCCCGCTACGTGCGCGACCAGGGTTATCCGCCCGAATCCATCGACATCCTGAGCGCGCAGGCCTCGGGCCCCGCGCCCTCGGGCTTCTCGGCCGCGATGCTGCCCTTTCTGCGCGCCGCGGGGGACGACAAGGCCCTGCAATCGCAGCGCATGCGCCTGGAGGCCCGGCCCCTGCGGCCTACGGCCTACTACGAGCAGGTGCTGGCCCTCTTCGGCCAGGGCGCATTCGATGGCCAGTACCGCTTCACGGCGGCGGGCCAGCTCATCGCGCGGTGGAAGCCGTGACCAGAACGCCGCGCCGACCCCGCCACTGGCTGCCCTCGCTCACCCTGCTGGCCGCCGCCTGCCTTCCGGCCAGCCACGGTGTGCTGGCCAGCGCGCCGCCGGCCATCGAGGCCGAGCTGCTCAGCGGTGCGCGTCTGTGGGCCTCCAAGAACCGCCCCGACATGGCGCGCCAGCTGATCGACAAGCTGCTGGCCATGGACCCCTACTCCCCCCAGGGCCTGGGCGCCCTCGGTGACCTGGCGCTGCGCGAGAAGAAGACCGACGAGGCCAAGCGCATTCTGGAGACGCTGCGCACCCGCCACCCAGAGCACAAGGTGACGCAGGAGCTCGAAACCCTGGTGCGCGTGTACGGCCCCGACCGCGAAAAGCTCTCGCAGATGCGCCTGATGGCGCGTGCCGGCCGCAAGGCCGAGGCCGCCGACGTGGCGCGCGAACTGTTTCCCAGCGGCCCGCCCGAACTCGGCGGCCTGGCGCTGGAGTACCTGCAGATCGTGGGCGGCTCGGGCACCAAGGGCAGCGGCGAATCCGTGCGCCAGTTGGGCAAGCTCTACCAGGAAACCGGTGAGTCGCGCTACCGCCTGGCGCAGCTCGAAATGCGCATGTACGGTGGCGAGAACCCCAGCACCGTGGTGCAGGAGATCGAAGCGCTTGCCAAACAACCCGACGTGAATGCCCAGCAGCTGCAGGACCTGTGGCGCCGTGCCGTGGACCGGCTGCCCAACACCGCCGCGAACATGCCGCGCGTGCGCGCCTTCCTGCAGCGCTACCCGGCCGACCAGGCCATGGTCGACCGCCTGGCCGCCATGCAGCAGGCCGTGGAACGCGCGGAGCGCGCCGCCCGCGACCCCGCCAACATCGCGCGCAATGCTGCGCGCGTGGCACTGGACCAGGGCAACACCGAACGCGCCGAAGAGCAGTTGCAAATCGTGCTCGCGCTGCGCCCCGGCGATGGCGAGAGCCTGGGCAACCTGGGCATGATCCGCCTGCGCCAGGGCCAGCATGGTGAGGCCCAGGACCTGTTCGGCCAGGCCTTCGCACTCACGCGCCAGGGCAAGTGGAAGGACCTGCAGGCCACCTCCCGGTTCTGGGGCTTTCTGCGCCAGGCCGATGTGGCGCTGGAGAAGAGCGAACTGGCCACGGCAGCCGACCTCGCGGGCCGGGCCCTGGCCATGCAGCCGAACAATGCCGAGGCACTGACCACACTGGCCAGCATCCGCGACCTGCAGGGCGACCGCACCCAGGCCGAAGCCCTGTACCAGAGCGCGCTCAAGGCCGAAGCCAACAGCAGCTCGGCCTTGAAGGGCCTGGCCGGTCTCTACGCCCGCACGGGCCGCTCGGGCGAAGCCCTGGTGCTGCTGGAAAAGGCCTCGGCCAGCGACGCGGCCCTGGGCGAGAAGCTCGTGGGCACGCAGGCCGACATCCTGGTGGCACAGGCCGACGGGCACATGCAGGCCCAGCGCCTGAGCGCCGCCATGCGCACGCTGGAGTCGGCCATCGTGCTGACGCCGGGCGATGCCTGGCTGCGCCACCGCCTGGCCCGCCTGTACCTGCGGCTGAACCTGCCGCGCGAGGCGCTGAGCGTGATGGACGAAGGCATCGCGCGGACCACCACCACCGCCGAGGACCGCAGCGCCATGCACTATGCACGCGCCCTGATCCGCTCGGCCGTGGACAACGACCTGGGTGCCCTTGCCGACCTGGCACAAATCCCCGCTGCAGAACAGACCGATGCCATGCGGGCGCTGGTGCAGCGCTCCACGGTCAAATCGCTGGTCGCCCGCGCCGGCGCCAGCCGTGACGCGGCTGACGCACAGGCCTTGCTGTCCCAGGCCGAGCAGGCGGCGGGCAACGATGCCGAACTGCTGTATGCCGTGGCCAACACCTGGTTCCGCCGCACGCAACCGGCCCGCGGCGTGGCGGTGTTCGACCGCCTGGCCGCGCGCAGTCCTGGCCTGCCGATGGACGTGCGACTCGACCATGCCCAGTTGCTCAACCGCGCGCTGGACGACGCGGGCCTGGCCGCCCGCCTGCCCGCCCTGCTGCAGTCGCCGGGCTGGAGCGAGGAGCAGGAGGCACGGCTCATTGCCCTGTACACCGCGCACCGGGAGCGGCTCATCGAGCAGCAGCGCCAGGCCGGCAACCTGGGCGAGGCCTTGCGCCTGGCGCGCCAGCCCCTGCAACTGCCCGACACGCCGACCACGGCGCAGCAGCGCACGCAGACGCAGGCGCGCCTGCTCATGGCCGCAGGCGAGTACGCCGATGCGGCCCGGTTGCTGGCACCGCTGGCCAAGGCCCAGCCCGACAGCCTGGAAATCCGCATGAACCTGGCGGACGCCTTGTCGCGCCTGGGCGATGCACGGGGTGCCACCGAGCAGGCGCTGTGGCTGCAGGACCACCTGCCGCCCACCGACGCCGGCCAGCAACTGGCGCTGCTGCGCATCTGGCAGCGCGCAGGCCGCATGGACGAAGCGCGTACCCTGTCCGCCAGGCTGCTGCAGGCCTTCCCGCAGGACAGCGACGTGCTGCTGCATGCCGCGCGGCTGGAGCGCGCCAACCGCAACTATGCGCAGGCACTGGTGTTTTTCCGCAGCGCGCTCACGCTGGAGACGCGCGGCGCTGCCAGCCCGCCCACGGAGCGCGCTCCAGGCGAATCCGCAGTGGTCGAGCCCCCGCTGGTGCTGCAGCAAAGCTACGCCCTCTCACTGCCGGTCGACCAGGCCGTGGTGGCCAAGATCCAGGGCGAGATCGACTCCATCGAGGCGCGCCGCCAGGTGTGGATCGAGGCCGCCCACACAGGGCTGCGCAAGAACTCCACCGACGGCATCTCCAGCCTGCGCGGCTGGGAGCGGCCCCTGGTGGCCTTCATGCCGCGCGGCTACGACGGGCACTACTTCCTGCACGTGGACCGGGTCAAGCTCGATGCGGGCGAACTGCCTGCCGATGGCTCGGACTTTACGGACTTCGGCCAGATCGCGGCGCTGCCGCCCAATTCGCCATTGGCCTACCGGCGCCAGCGCGGCTCGGGCACCAACCTGGGCTTCGGCTTTGTGGGCGACGATTTCCAGTGGGACATCGGCACCACGGGCGTGGGCTTTCCGGTGACCAACTTGGTGGGCGGCATCGCCCGGACCGGCGACCTGGGCCGCTACGGCTACAAGCTCGAAGGGTTCCGCCGCCCCATCACGGGCAGCCTGCTGTCGTATGCCGGCGCGCGCGACCCCATCACCGGCCAGGTGTGGGGCGGCGTGGTGGCCACGGGCGCTTCCGGGCGCCTGTCGACCGACTTCGGCCCCTACAGCAGTTCGGTGAGCCTGAGCCTGGCGGCCCTCACGGGCAAGAACGTGGAGAGCAACATCCGCGCCCAGTTGCGCATGGCGGTGGACCGCGATGTCTGGAAGAACAGCCACAGCGTGGTGAACATGGGCGTGACCTTCTCGGCCTGGCACTACGGCAAAGACCTGTCGGAGTACAGCTTCGGCCATGGCGGCTACTACAGCCCGCGCAGCTATGCCTCGGTGGCCCTGCCCATCGAGTGGAGCGGCCGCAAGGGGGCGTTCACCTGGCTTGCGCGGGGCGCGATCTCGGTCTCGCGCAGCAGCAGCGCCGACACCGACTACTTTCCGCAGAACGCGCTGCTGCAGTCGCTGGCGCGGGCGCGCCTGGCCGAAAGCGGCAGCGTGCCGGTGTACGCGGGCAGCTCCGGCTCGGGCTTCGGCCGATCGTTCCGCGGCGTGCTGGAGTACCAGGTCAGCAAAAACCTCGCGCTGGGTGCCCAGCTGGAGCTGGACCGCTCGGCCTACTACGCGCCCACCAACCTCATGGTCTACGGCCGCTACCGCTTCGATCCGGTGCTCGCGCCGCTGGAGAACCGGCCGCGCCCCGTTCAGCCCTACTCAAGTTTCTGAGATGTCCTCCGCCTCTTCCTCCCAGCGAAAAGCTGCCCCGCCTGCAGGTTGGCTGCGCTCCCTTGCCCGGCTTGTGCGGCCCCCATCGCGCCAGGACATGGTCGGCGGCGCCGCACCCACGCGCATCGGCATTGAAGGCCTGCCCGACGGCGTGGGGCAGTTGCCGCCACATGTGCCGGTGTCGCTGGTGGCGGCCGACGACAGCAGCGCCGCGCTGTGGTTCCCGGCCCTCATCGAGGATGCCGTCGCTGCAGGCCCGGTGGCCCTGGTGGCATCGGGCACCGCATGGGCGGATGAACTGCTGCTGCGCCCGCCTGTGCGCGAAGCCTACCGCACGGGCCGGCTCATGCTGTGGGTGCTCTCGCCCGGCCTGCAGGCCGAGGTGCGGCGCCACGGCCTGCCACCCTTGCTGGAAGAGCTCGGGCGCACGGGACTCAAGGACGAACACGCCCTGTACATCTGCGATGCGCAGGGCCTGCTGACGGGCCTGAGCGTGACCGAGCTGGCGCGCGTGAGCCGCCAGCTCAGTGCGCTGTGCCGCGAGCGGCTGCGCCCCGTGGTGCTGGGCTTCTTTCCCCCGCTGGAACCCGAGGTGCTGCTGCCTGCGCTGCGCAACCTTTGCCAGATGTCCATGCACATCGCCACGCTGCACACCGAGGCCGACCGCTGGAGCCTGGGCCTGGAGCGCTGGAATACCGATGCCGGCGCCCTCTTCCAGACCGCCTTCGGCCTGCTGCACGACGGCGCATCGGGCCGCCTGGCCGCCGATGGCACGCGCACCCGCGGCGCCGTGCGCGAGCTGGTCGAGGCCGTGGACCAGTCGGAGGTGATCGCCACACGCGCCTCGGTCGATGGCCAGCGCGGCGTGCCCGGCCACTGGCGCATCGTCGACAGCCTGGCCGACATGGAAGTGGCCGCCGCCGCAAGCGTGGCCGCCACGGTGCTGATCGACGCCGGCCAGGCGTCGGACTTCGAGGCGCGCGCGCGCCTGGTGCACCAGCTGCGCCTGTCACGCCCGCTCACGCTCAAGATCGTGGTGCGTGAAAACCTGGGCAAGCTGCGCACGCACAGCGAGCAGGCCCTGCTGCAACTGGGTGCGAGCGCCGTGGTCTACAAGGAAGTGGGCTTCTCCCGGCTGCTGCAGCTGCTGCAGGACATCAACGCCCAGAGCCACACGCGCAAGGTGCACCCCGACTACGAAGAGGCGCTGGACAGCTTCATGCCCGCGCGCGAGCGCGGCTACCAGCCGCCCGCGCAGTTCTGCACCCTGGTGCGCGGCATGCTGGACCGCACGCACGGCATCGGCCTGTCGCACAGTCTGGTGCGGCTGAACGTGCTGGCGCAGATCCCCCACCTCGACGCCCTGCGCGCCTGCCACACCTCGCGCGACGGTGACCTGTTCACGGCCGACCACGAAAGCGTCTACGTCTTTCTGTTCGCCTGCCGCGAACCCGACGTCGAGCTGGCCCTCAACCGCCTGTTCACGCTGCCATTGACCCAGCTGTTCTCCAGCGAGGCCACGGACAGCTCGGACACCGGCATCCGGGCCATGGTGACGCCCCTGCAGGAATCGCTGCGCAAGGGCCTGCCCGACTACAGCGCCGCCCTGGCGGACAGCCCCCGGCCCAGCGCTTCACCGGCCCCAGCGCTGGTGGCGCAGGCGGTGGCACCGGTCTCTGCAGCGCTGCCGACCGCGCCCATCCCGGCGCCCGATGCGCCCGGCACCGAATCCCGCCCGCTGCTGCCCATGGCCGCCGGGCCTGGCGTGCAGCACCGGCCCATTGGGCGGCGTGCCGTGCCGCGCCCCTCACCGAGGTCCATGGCATGAAGATCCTGATGGAGCTGCTGCTCTACACCGTGCTGGGCGCGCTGCTGGCCTGGCCCTGCTGGCTGGTGCTGCGCCGCCTGCGGCACGCGCGCCGGCCGCTGCGCTGCGTGCAGCCCTACCGCCCTGAGCTGCCGCCCCCCGGCGCAGTGACCCCGCCCCGCGCGGAATGACCGAACGAATGAAGAGAGACCCTGCATGCGCGTGATTGCCATCGTATCGCCGCTCGGTGGATCGGGGCGCACCACCCTGGCCGCCCACCTGGCCACGCTCCTGGCGCGCCAGGGCCCGCCCTGCCTGGCGGTGGAACTGTGTGCCCAGAACCTGCTCGCCAGGCACCTGGGCATGCAAGAGCCCAGCGCCCTGGGCTGGGCGCCCCTGGCAGCGGCGGGCCAGTGGTGGGCCGATGGCGGCTTCGACAACACGGACGGCGTCAGCGTGCTGCCTTTCGGCAAGGCGCCGCCCGATGCCATCGAAGCCCTGCACAGGCAACTGCAGGCGCAACCGCGCTGGCTGCTGGACCAGCTGGAACTGCTCGACGTGCCCGACGATTGCACGGTGGTGCTGGACACGCCGGCGTGGCCATCGCCCCTGGCGCGTGCAGCGCTGCGCTGTGCCGATGTGGTGCTGGTGACGCTGGAGGCCTCTGCCCGCGCCTGCGCCGACCCCGCCGGGGTGCAGGCCATGCTGCACGAGGCAGCAGCGGCACCGGCCGACCAGGGCGTGCTGGTGACGCGCTTCGACCCGCGCCGCATTTCGCACCGCGAAGCCCTGCAGACGCTGCGCCAGCAATGGGGCGAACAGCTGATTCCCTACACGCTGCACGAAGACGAGAACATCCCGCGCGCGCTGGCACGCGCGATGTGCGTCCACAGTTTCGCGCCCCAGGCCCAGTCTGCCCATGACCTGCAGGGCGTGTGCAACTGGCTCACCGGCCAGCGCCAGGCGCCCCCGTCGATGCTGGTGGCGGGAGCCAGCCGGCCATGATGGCGCAACCCGATACCAGCGCGGCCCTGCCCGCTGAAACCCCGCGAGTGCAGCACGCCCGCGCACGGCTGCGCCTGGCGTGGGCCTGGTTGGCGCGCCAGCTCGAAGTGGCGCCCGGCGCCCCCTGGTGGATGTGGCTGTGGCGCTGCGTGGTGCTGCCCGCCACCCCGGAGCGCGCCCTGCTGCCCTGGCTGCTGCAGCCGCTGCACTGGCTGTTTGCCGGCCTCGGCTTCGTGCTGCGCTGGGGCTGGAAAGGCCTGGCGCTGCTGCTGACCGCCGTGTTCTGGCCGATCCGGCTGTTCCTGCGCGCCATGGACCGCCTGGCCGCCCACGTCAATGTGGGAAAAGGCATGCGCCTGGCTGACCAGGTGCTGTCCCCCGCCCTGGAGGTCCCCGGACTGCGCTGGGCCGTGCTGGCCGTGGGCATGGTGGCCGGCCTGGTCGTGATGACCACGCCCTTCAACTGGTTCGGGCAGACCCTGTTCATGCTGCTGTGCTGGAGCCTGTCGCTGGTGCTGCGCCGCCTGCCGGGGCGCTACCCTTCGCTGGCCCTTGCCGCCATCAGCCTGCTGGCCATGGGCCGCTATGCCTGGTGGCGCATCACCTCGTCCATCGAGTTCGACTCGGTCATCGAGTCCTTCCTCGGCTATGGCCTGCTGGCCGCCGAGGCCTACACCTGGCTGGTGGTGGTGCTGGGCTTCATCCAGACCGCCTGGCCGCTGCACCGCCGCCCGGCCGAACTGCAGGGCGTGCCGGCATCGTGGCCCACGGTGGATGTGTACATCCCCACCTACAACGAGCCGCTGAGCGTGGTGCGCACCACGGTGCTGGCCTCGATGGCGCTGGACTGGCCCAAGGACAAGGTCAAGGTCTTCATCCTGGACGACGGTCGGCGCGAGGAATTCCGCGAGTTCGCCGAGTCCATGGGCGTGGGCTACATCGTGCGCCCCGACAACAACCATGCCAAGGCCGGCAACCTGAACCACGCGCTGGCCAAAACGGACGGCGAGCTGGTCGCCATCTTTGATTGCGACCACATCCCCACGCGCTCCTTCCTGACCACCGCCGTGGGCTGGTTCCAGCGCGACCCCAAGTGCGCCATGCTGCAGACGCCGCACCATTTCTTCTCGCCGGACCCGTTCGAGCGCAACCTGGGCACCTTCCGCCGCGTGCCCAACGAGGGCGCGCTGTTCTACGGCCTGATCCAGGACGGCAACGATTTCTGGAACGCCACGTTCTTCTGCGGCTCCTGCGCGGTGATACGCCGCGGCCCGCTGATGGAAGTGGGCGGCATCGCCGTGGAGACGGTGACCGAGGACGCGCATACGGCCTTGAAGCTGCACCGGCGCGGCTACACCACGGCCTACATCAACGAGACACAGGCCGCCGGCCTGGCCACCGAGAGCCTGTCGGCCCACGTGGGCCAGCGCATCCGCTGGGCACGCGGCATGGCGCAGATCTTCCGCGTGGACAACCCCTTCACGGGCAAGGGGCTCACGCTGTGGCAGCGCATCTGCTATGCCAATGCCATGGTGCACTTCTTCTTCGGGCTGCCGCGGCTGGTGTTCCTCACCGCGCCCATGGCTTTCCTGTTCTTCGAGTGGCACATCATCAACGCTGGCGCCATCATGATCGCGCTGTACGTGCTGCCCTACATCCTGCAGTCCAACATCGCCAACGCCCACGTGCAGGGCGAGCACCGGCACACCTTCTGGGCCGAGGTCTACGAGACGGTGCTGGCCTGGTACGTGGCCCTGCCCACCACGGTGGCGCTGATCAACCCGCGCCTGGGCAAGTTCAACGTCACGGCCAAGGGCGGGCTGGTGGACCAGCCTTATTTCGACTGGGTGATCTCGCGCCCCTACACGGTGCTGGTGCTGCTGAACTTCGCCGCCTTCGGCATGGGGCTCATGCGCCTGTTCTTCTGGAACACCGAGGAGACGGCCACGGTGCTGCTGAACCTGCTGTGGACCACCTACAGCATCCTGATGCTGGGCGCCGCGCTGGGCGTGGCCTCCGAGGCACGCCAGGTGCGCCGCATGCACCGCGTGTCCACGCAGCTGCAGGCCACCCTGTACCAGGACGACGGCAGCGTGCTGACGGCCGTGTGCACCGATTTCTCGATGACCGGCGTGGGCCTGCAGCTGCCGCAAGGCACGCAGCTCACCGTGGGCGAGCAGGTCCAGGTGGGCCTGTGGCGCGGCGATACCGAATGCACTTTCCCTGCCACCATCATGCTGCACCGGGGCCAGAGCGCCACGGGCCTGCAATTCGACCCCATGACCCGCGAACAACAGATCGACCTGGTGCAGTGCACCTTCGCGCGCCCCGACACCTGGCGCGAGTGGAACGACAGCCATGACACCGACCGCCCCCTGCACGGCCTGCAGGAGATCGCGCAGCTGGGGGTGCTGGGCTACCGCAAATTCTGGGGATCGCTGGTGGATGCCGCCAAGGCCCGCTGGCCGCTGGGTGGCCAGCGCGGGCAACAGAGGCTGCGTGCATGAGCTACTGGAACCTGTATTTCCTGGCCAAGGTCGGCCTGACCTTCACCGGCTACATCGGCTTCAACTGGTGGCTGAACCTGCTGCTGTGGCTGGCGCTGCTGCCACCCATTGGCCACCGGCTGCTGCGGCGCACCCGCGCGGTGCTGGCCTGGCCGGCGGCGCTGGCGCTGCTCTACCACGACTCCTACCTGCCCACGCCGGCACGCGTGCTCTCCCAGCTCAAGGCGCTGGCCGGCTTCAGCGCAGACTACTGGCTGGAGCTGGCCACACGGCTGGTGAATCCTGCGGCGCTGGTGCTGGCCATTGCCGGACTGTTCCTGTACGCAGCGCTGGCGCGCCGCGTGCGCTTTGCCACCTTCGCCCTGGCCGGCATCCTCAGCGTACCGCTGGTGGCGGCCATCCAGGAGCACAAGGCCCAGGAAAATGAAGCCGGCGGCACCCTGGCCAGCCAGGGCGATGGCACGCAGCCGGCCGATGCCTCGGACCCCGATGCCCTGTTGCAGAAGTTCTACGCCAGCGAGGGCCAGAAACGCCTGCAGTTCACCTCGGCCGCGGGCAGCACGCCCCCCTTCGACATCATCCTGCTGCACGTGTGCTCGCTGTCCTGGGACGACATGGAGTTCGTGGGCCAGCGCAACCACCCGCTGCTGCAGCGCTTCGATGTGCTGTTCACCAACTTCAACAGCGCGGCCAGCTACAGCGGCCCGGCCTCGCTGCGGGTGCTGCACGGCTCGTGCGGGCAGACGCCGCACAAGAAGCTCTACGAGGGCATCGATCCGCAGTGCTACGTGTTCCCCAACCTGGAAAAACTGGGCTACCAGACGGCGGGCCTGCTGAACCATGATGGCCTCTACGAAGAGTTCGCCCACACGCTGGAGCAGCGCGGGGGCCTGGCCGGCAAGCTGCAGCGCAACCAGGATGCGCCGGTGCACATGCAGAATTTCGATGGCTCGCCGATCTACAACGACTACGCACTGTTGTCGCAGTGGTGGAAGAAGCGCAGCGCCCAGAGCGGCGGCGCGCCGGTGGCGATGTACTACAACACCATCTCGCTGCACGATGGCAACCGCGTGCCGGGCATGAGCTCGCGCAGCAGCCTCGATACCTACAAGCCGCGCCTGGTGCAGCTGATGGCCGACTTCGACAAGTTCATCACGGAGCTGGAGACCGCTGGCCGCCCGGTGGTGGTGGTGCTGGTGCCCGAGCACGGCGCCTCGCTGCGCGGCGACAAGATCCAGATCTCGGGCATGCGCGAGATCCCGGGCCCGCGCATCACCCTCGTGCCGGCCGCCGTGAAGCTGGTCGGCATGAAGAAGGCTGCGGACGCGCCGCCCGCCGCGCCGGTGGTGGTGAACCAGCCCATGAGCTACCTGGGCCTGTTCACGCTGTTGGGTGATCTGCTCAGCGACAGCCCCTATGCCGCATCGGCCCGCCCCCTGGCCGAGCGCGTGAAGGCGCACGAGACGACGCCTTTCGTCTCGGAGAACGCGGACGTGATCGTGATGCGCAACGCCGCCGGCAAGTACATGATGAAGTCGGGCAACGGAGAGTGGATTCCGTATACCTACTGATACATCGGTGCCCTGGGGCGCTTTGCGCCTGGGTACCGGCCGGGCAGCCCCAATCTGGTGCAGGGATTGCGCTGGCACAGTGCCGCAGGCCGCCGCTTCCCGCATAATCGGTCGGAGAGCCCGCCAAGCGTCGGGGCCTCTTTCCTGCCCGCCTGCGGCGCACCCCTCACGAACTCCCGGCTCCTCCCGCATGAACCCACAAGCCCATCTGCTCTGGAAAGCACCCCGTTGGGCCCTGGCGGTGCTGCTGGCGGTGCTGGGCATGCTGGGGCCGTTCTCCATCGACACCTACATCCCGGCGTTTTCGGGTATCGCGGCGGCGCTGGGCGCCACGCCGGTGGAGATGCAGCAGACGCTGTCGGCCTACCTGTTCGGCTTTGCCTTCATGAGCCTGTTCCACGGCGCGCTGGCCGACAGCTTCGGCCGCCGGCCGGTGATCCTCTGGGGCATCGCGGTGTTCACGCTGGCATCGGCGGGCTGCGCGCTGTCGCAGACCATCGGGCAATTGGTGGTGTTCCGTGCGCTGCAAGGCCTGTCCACAGGCGCGGGCATCGTGGTCTCGCGGGCGGTGATCCGCGACATGTTCCCGCCCGCCCAGGCCCAGAAGGTGATGAGCCAGGTCACGATCTATTTCGGCGTGGCCCCGGCCATCGCGCCCATCGTGGGTGGCTGGCTGTTCGTGCACACCGGCTGGCACAGCATCTTCTGGTTCCTGACCCTGGTGGGCGTGGTGCTGTGGACGGCCAACTACCGGCTGCTGCCCGAGACGCTGCACATCGAGCAGCGCCAGCCCTTCAACGTGCGCCACCTGATGCAGGGCTACGTGCAGCTGGGTTCGAGCGCGCGTTTTGTGCTGCTGGCGCTGGCCAGCGGTGTGCCCTTCAATGGCATGTTCCTGTACGTGCTGTCGGCGCCCGCCTTCCTGGGCGATCACCTGTCGCTGGCACCCACGCAGTTCTTCTGGTTCTTCATCCTCACCATCTCGGGCATCATGGGCGGGGCCTGGCTCAGCGGGCGCCTGGCCGGGCGCATTCCGCCCAAGCGGCAGATCCGCCACGGCTTTCTGATCATGTTCACGGTGGCGGTGCTGAACCTGGCGGCCAACCTGCTGTTCCCACCGCATGCCTGGTGGGCACTGCTGCCGATTGCGGTGTTTGCCTTTGGCTGGGCCCTCATGGTGCCGGTGGTGACCCTGCTGGTGCTGGACCTGTACCCCGAGCGGCGGGGCATGGCCTCATCGATGCAGGCCTTCGTGGGTTCCACGGCCAACGGGCTGGTGGCGGGCGTGATCGCCCCGCTGGTGATGCATTCGACCATTTTGCTGGCCCTGTCATCCTTGCTGATGATGGGCATCGGCATGCTCGCCTGGATCTACCTGCACCACCGCTGGCCCGACATCGGCCGCATGCCCATCAATCTCTGACCCGCCCCAGCACCGGCTCCGGCATCACGACCCCGGTTGCCGGCGGTCGATGTTCTTTTGCTGGTAGTAGCGGTTCTTTTCCGCGTACATGGCCTGGTCGGCACGGTTGATGGTCGCCTCCACTGCATCGCCCGACTGGCAGCTGGCAATACCCATGGCCAGGCTCAGGTGCTGGCCGGGGTAAAACTGGTTGTTCAGGTCCAGCATGGAGATGATGCGCTCCTGCAATGCCAGGGCGCCGCGCTCGTCGGTGCCCGGCAGCAGCACGGTGAACTCGTCGCCACCGATGCGTGCCGCACAGGCCGGGGCATCCACGGCCTTGGCCAGCACCTCGCCCACGCGGCGCAGCATGGAGTCACCGGCCGCATGGCCCTGCTCATCGTTGACGACCTTGAGGCCGTTGAGGTCGATGGCGATGACGGACAGCGGCCAGGGCCCCTTGCGCGTGAGCCGGTTGAGCTCTTCGGCATAGAAGGCGCGGTTGCGCAACTGGGTCAGCACGTCGTGCTTGCCCAGGTACTCGAGGTAGGCTTCGGCCTTCTTGCGCGCGGTGATGTCCACCAGCGACAGCAGCACCAGGCCCCAGTCATGCCGGTGGCTGTCGGGCACCGAGAACTGCATGTGGATGTTCACCGCATCGCCCGATAGCGAATAGTTCACCACCTCGCGCTGCTGGAAGGTCTTGCCCTCCCACAGGTCCTGCAGTTGTTCGCCGAAGGATTCGTGCATCTCGCCACGGAACACGCGGCCGATGCTGTTGAGCAGCATCTCCTTGCTGGAGGCACCGAACATGCGCAAGGTCTGCTGGTTCACGTCGATGACGCGGATCTCCTGCATGCAGCGGGCCACGAAGTCCGGGTGCACCTTGAGGAAGGTCTTGAAATCGCCGATGCCCTGGGCACGCACGCCATCGAGCAGGTTCTTGACGGCGCTGAAATCCTCGACCCACAGGGACACCGGCGAATGCTCGAACAGGTCTCGCGCGTACTGCTCGCTGCGCTGGATGCGGCGCGCATCGTTGAACTGCACGGTGTTGTCTTCGAGCGAAACGAGCACGCGGCTCCAGTCGTGCTCGTGGCCGGGCAGGATGCGCGCACGCACCTGAACGTCCAGGCGCCGGCCATCGAGCGCGTAGTTCACGGTCTGGTTGGAGAACTCCAGCTGCCCGTCCCACAGCTGCGCCAGCTCGTGCGCTGCGGTGTCGTGCCGGTCGTCGCGAAAGACCTTGTCCAGGTTGGCGACCAGGTGCTCCAGGCTGTCGGCAGAGAACAGCTCGAGTGTGCGGCGGTTGACCTGCAGGACGCGCAGCGATGCGCTGCACTGGCGCAGGCGGGCCCGGTCCTCGGACAGGTGCGCGCGGATATCGGTCACCCCTTGCGCGCGCCAGCCGTCGAACAGCTGCTTGAGTTCGCTGAAGTCCTCAAGCCACAACGACACGGGCGTCAACTCGAACATGTGCTCGTAGTCGGCCCCCGAGGATAGAGATGACACCACGACAATTTCCTCCGTGGGCAATTATTGACGACATGGCCAGGGAAAACCGGGCCTGTGCAATCTGCCGACGCAAAAAAGGGCTGGCACCTTGCGGTGCCAGCCCTTCATGACCTTCAGACCAGGGTGTCTGTGTGATCAGCGTGCAGGACGGGCAGGACGCTTGCGTGCGTCGTGGGCCACGAACGGCTTGGCGCCGCCAGCGCCGGCTGGCTTGGAGAATGCGGGCTTGCGGGGAGCAAAGTCACCACGCGGTGCACCGGCGTCGGCACGGGGGGCAAAGCGGCCCTGGCCCGCGTCACCAAAGCCTGGCTTGCGGCCATAGCCATCGGCATCGCGGCGGGGAGCGCCACCACCAAAGCCACGGTCTTCACGGGGAGCGCCGTAGCCGCCGCCACCGTTGCCACCCTGGTAGCCACCTTCACGGCCGCCACCCTGGGGGGCGCCGCGGTTGTCGCTGCCACGGCCGGCAAAGCCGCCGCCAAAGCCACCACCGAAACCGCCACGGTCGTTGCCACCGCGGTCATTACCACGTGCGGGGCCATTGAAGCGGCCGCGCGATGGGTTTTCACGGTTGTCGTACGAACGGCCTGGGGCACCACGGCCACCGCCGAAGTCGCCACCGCGCGGTGCCTGGGGCGAGCGCTGCGTGGGTTCCATGCCGGCGATCACTTCCGATTTGAACTGCTGGCGGCTGTAGCTTTCGATGTCGAAAATCTTGCGGCGATCGCGGAACTCGGCGAAGGTCACAGCCAGGCCGTCGCGGCCGGCACGGCCGGTACGGCCGATGCGGTGGGTGTAGTCCTCTGCCTTCATGGGCAGGCCGAAGTTGAACACGTGGGTGATCGTGGGCACGTCGATGCCGCGGGCAGCCACATCGGTCGCCACCAGGATCTGCACCTGGCCGGCGCGCAGCGCCATCAGGCGGCGGTTGCGCAGGCCCTGGCTCAGGGCACCGTGCAGTGCCACGGCCGAGAAGCCTTCCTGTTGCAGGTCGTTGGCCAGGCCGTCGCACTCCACCTGGGTGCTGGCGAAAACGATGGCCTGGTTGATCGTGGTGTCACGCAGCCAGTGGTCCAGCAGCTTGCGCTTGTGCTGGGCGTTGTCGGCCCAGTACAGCATCTGCTTGATGTTGGCGTGCTTCTCTTGCGGAGAATCGATGGTCACCTTCTGCACCGACGAACCGCCGTCGTGCATCACGCGCATGGCCAGTTGCTGGATGCGCGGCGCGAACGTGGCGCTGAACATCATGGTCTGCTTGCGCTGGCTGGTCAGCTGGTTCAGTTCGGCCAGGTCGTCCGAGAAGCCCAGGTCGAGCATGCGATCGGCTTCGTCGACGACCAGGAATTGCACCTTGTCGAGCTTGATCTGCATCGAGCGCTGCAAGTCCAGCAGGCGGCCGGGGGTGGCGACCACGAGGTCGGCGTTCTGCAGCTTGGCGATCTGCAGTTGGTAAGGCATGCCGCCCACCACGTTGGCAACGCGCAGGCCACGGCAATGCTTGACCAGGTCGATGGCGTCGTGCGCCACCTGTTGCGCCAGTTCACGCGTGGGGCACAGGATCAGGGCGCCAGGAGTGGCGGCCTTGAAGTTGCGCGAGCTGGTGGGGTCCTTGCGCTTGGCGCGCTTGGGAGCAGGTTCGCCACGCTCGGCGGCTTCGGCCACGGAACGATCAAAGGCAGCGCGTTCTTCGGCTTCGGCAGCGGCTTGCTGGTTGATCAGCGTGTGCAGCACGGGCAGCAGGAAGGCGGCGGTCTTGCCCGAGCCGGTCTGGCTGGAGACCATCAGGTCGATGAACTTCGAGGCATCGCTGCCCATGGCCAGGGGAATGGCCTTGAGCTGCACGCTGGTGGGCTGGGTGTAGCCCAGGTCGGCCACGGCCTGCACGAGTTCAGGGGCCAGGCCCAGTTCCACGAAACCATTGGGTTCGGCGGTCACGGCGGCATCGGCTTCAGCGGCGGATTCCACCACGGCGTCGAGGGGGAGGGACTGCACGGAAATGTCGGCAGCAAAGGAAGTGTCGGCAGGCGCGAATTCGCCCTGCACCAAGGAGGTGTCGGTCATGATTTTTCTCTCACGAAGACGGCCGCAGGCGGAGCCCACGGTTGGCTTCGTTAAATGGTTAAAAAACATCAACCATCAAACGAAACCTGCGCTGACTCAGAAGGTCAAGGCGGGTGGGCGTTATTCGCCAGTCCTGCACTGTCTTGGACAGTCGGCTGGCAAGCCCGGTGTGTGAGGGGAGATGCACAATCTGCGAGGGATTCCTGCGCAGCCAGCGATTATGGCACGATTAAGGGTTTCCCCGCAATACCCCTCAACTTCGAAAACTTGCAAGCCGCACGGCCCCTCCCATGACCGGGAAGGGAACCCGAGCGCCTAGGAGATCTACTTCACCTCCACCGACAGCAGGTGCTGGCGGTAGTGCGCGAGCTCGTCGATGGATTCATGCACGTCGGCCAGGGCCGTGTGCTTTTGCGCCTTCTTGAAGCTGGTGTAGGCCTCGGGCTTCCAGCGCTTGGCCAGTTCCTTGAGGGTGCTCACATCGACGTTGCGGTAGTGGAAAAATTGTTCCAGCTTGGGCATGTAGCGCACCAGAAAGCGCCGGTCCTGCCCGATGCTGTTGCCGCACATGGGCGCCTTGCCCTTGGGCACGTACTGGGCGAGGAAGGCGATGATCTGCTGCTCGGCCTCGGCCTCGGTCACGGTGGACGCCTTGACCTTGTCGATCAGGCCGCTGCGGCCGTGGGTACCCTTGTTCCAGGCATCCATGCCATTGAGTAATTCGTCCGACTGGTGGATCGCAAACACCGGGCCTTCGACGCGGGGCTCCAGGGTGGGACCGGTCACGACCACGGCGATCTCCAGCAGGCGGTCGGTGTCGGGCTCCAGGCCGGTCATTTCGCAATCGAGCCAGACCAGGTTCTGGTCCGATTTGGCGAGCTTTGCGGGGGTGGGGTTGTTGGCTTCTGACATGGCGCGCATTGTCTCCTATCCCCTAAACTCCCCGGTACATGCCGAACACAGAAGACTTCTCCCCCTCGATGCTGCTCACGCTGGCCTTTGCCGCGGCCCTGGTCATCGGCCTGGCGCTCAAGTTCTGGCTGGCCAGCCGGCAGATCCGCCACGTGGCAGGCCACCGTGCCAGCGTGCCAGCGGCGTTTGCCGAACGCATTCCCCTGGCCGCGCACCAGAAGGCGGCCGACTACACCATCACCAAGGCACGCTTGGGGCTGCTGGAAATGGCACTCGGTGCCGCCGTGTTGCTGGGCTGGACGCTGCTTGGCGGCCTGGATGCCCTGAACCAGGCCCTGCTCGCCGTGCTGGGCGGCGGCATGTGGCAGCAGCTCGCCCTGCTGGCGGCGTTTGCGGCCATCAGCGGGCTCATCGACCTGCCGCTCTCGCTGTACCAGACCTTCGTGGTGGAGGAGCGCTTTGGCTTCAACAAGATGACGCTGCGCCTGTGGCTGGCCGACGCGCTCAAGGGTTTGCTGGTGGGCGCCCTCATCGGGCTGCCCATCGCGGCGCTGATCCTGTGGCTCATGGGGGCTGCCGGCCCGATGTGGTGGCTGTGGGCCTGGGGCTTCTGGATGGGCTTCAACCTGCTGCTGATGGTGGTCTACCCGACCTTCATCGCCCCGCTGTTCAATAAATTCCAGCCACTCGAAGACGAGTCGCTCAAGGCACGCGTCACCGCCCTCATGCAGCGCTGCGGCTTCTCGGCCAAGGGCCTGTTCGTGATGGACGGCAGCCGCCGCAGCGCGCACGCCAACGCCTACTTCACGGGCTTTGGCGCGGCCAAGCGGGTGGTGTTCTACGACACGCTGCTGCGCCAGCTCGCGCCCGGCGAGGTGGAAGCCGTGCTGGCCCATGAACTGGGGCACTTCAAGCACCGCCACATCATCCAGCGCATTGTGGGCCTGTTCGCCATGAGCCTGGCGGGCTTCGCGCTGCTGGGCTGGCTCTCCAACCAGGTGTGGTTCTACACGGGCCTGGGCGTGCGGCCCAGCATCTCGCTCGACGCGGGTGTGGCGTCCGCCCCGAACGATGCCCTGGCACTGCTGCTGTTCATGCTGGCCGTGCCGGTGTTCACCTTCTTCATCTCCCCGCTCTTCGCACGGCAATCGCGCCGCCATGAATTCCAGGCCGACGCCTATGCCGTCGCCCAGGCCAGTGGTGCGGATCTGTCCTCGGCCCTGCTCAAGCTGTACGAGGACAACGCCTCCACGCTGACGCCAGACCCGCTCTACGTGAGTTTCTACTATTCACACCCGCCTGCCACCGAACGGCTGGCACGCATGCACACACCGACTCTGACCCCATGACAGCCCCCTCCTCGATGCTCAAGAAAAAAGACTGGTCGGCCATCACGCGCCGCGCGCTGACGGCGACCGAAGTGGTCACCCAGCTCGCCAAGCTGGAGGGCTGGAGCCTGACCGGCGATGGCGCCAACGTGGCCATCGAGAAGACCTACCACTTCGCCAACTACCACGAGACCATCTCGTTCGTGAATGCCGTGGCCTTCATCGCCAACGCACAGGACCACCACCCCGACCTGTCCGTGCACTACAACCGCTGTGTGGTGCGCCTGAACACGCACGACGTGAAGGGCATCTCCAGTACCGACTTCGAATGCGCCACGCGCTTCGACGCACTGGTCACTTCCTCATGAGGCCGCAACACCATGGCTGAGCGCAGCGCCCTCATGGAAGGCACGGTGGTCGCCAGCCACGGGCGCCACTGCATGGTCGAAACCCCCGATGGCGAGCGCCGCATCTGCCATCCTCGCGGCAAGAAGAGCCAGGCCGTGGTGGGCGACCATGTGCTCTGGCAGGCGCCCCCACCCGGCCAGGGCGAGGAAGGCACCATCGAGAAGGTCAAGGAGCGGCGCAACCTGTTCTACCGCCAGGACGAGATCCGCACCAAGTCGTTTGCCGCCAATCTGGACCAGGTGCTGATCCTGATTGCAGCGGAACCGGTGTTCTCCGAAAGCCAGCTCTCGCGCGCACTGATCGCGGCTGAGGCGGCGCGCATCCAACCCATCATCGCGCTCAACAAGAGCGATCTGGTCGAACCCTTCGCACGGGCCTGGGAGCGGCTGCTGCCCTACCGCCACATGGGTTCAGGCAAGCACTACGGCGTGCTGCCGCTGTCGCTGCGCCTGTCGAGCGATGTGGACCGGGCGCTGCTGATGGAGCACCTCCAAGGCAAGATCACGCTGGTGCTGGGCCCGTCAGGCTCGGGCAAGAGCACCCTGATCAACCTGCTGGTGCCCGGTGCCACGGTGCTCACGAATGAGATCTCGCAGGCCCTGAACTCCGGCAAGCACACCACCACCAGCACGCACTGGTACTGGATGGACAAGGAGCGCACCACGGCGCTGATCGACTCGCCGGGCTTCCAGGAATTCGGCCTGCACCACATCGCACCCATGCAGCTGGCGGCCTGCATGCCCGACATCGCGGCGCATGCCACGGACTGCAAGTTCTACAACTGCACGCATCTGCATGAGCCGGGCTGCGGAGTGATCGATGCGGTCAAGCGCGGGCCTGCGGATGATGGGATCAGTGAGAACCGGTACCGGATCTATGGCGATCTGTTCGCAGAATTGAGCCATACGCGGTATTGAAGTTTCGGCTTCTTTGACGGTGGTTGCTTCTGCTTTTGCTTTGAAGGCGGAGGCCGGGTCTCGGCCCGGCGGCCGAGGTACTTGTTCATTGCTTCGCCAAAGAAAAGTACCCAAAAGAAAGGCGACCCCGCTGCCCGTGTCCCCCTCGCACTGCGTACGAGGGGGCAACCTGCGATGCTCAGTCCTGGGGTGCACCGCGGAACTCGCTGCGTTCCCCCTGCGGTTGAACTCCGCTCAAACAACCGCGGTGAGTCAGACAACGATGCGCGTGTCCTTCGGCACGCGCTCACCCCAGGCCTTGCGCTTCTCGGCACGGTCAGAAGGGGGTGGGAGCGGGCTCCACACGGGCCATTGCTTCGCTCGGCCTGTGGTCCTTCGCTGCGCTCGGCTTGCCAAGGCGGTCGCCCAACATGTCGGCAGCGCACAGCGCGTAACCGACACCCGGCGCCGCTGCGAAGCAGCAGCCGTCCTTGTCCCCGCTCCCCACCCCTTCTGGCTGCGCCGAGAAGTGCAGGAGCTGGGGTGGGCGTGTGTGCCGAAGGACACACACGCTTCGTGAACTGACTTGCCGCAGCTGTTTGAGCGGAGTTCGAAGAACGCAGCGAGTTCTGCGGCACCACCCCAGCTCCGAGCATCGCAGGTTGCCCGCAGCGAAGCGAAGGGACGCAGACTGGGGGTCGCCTTTTCTTGGCCTACTTTCTTTTGGCGAAGCAAAAGACAAGTAGGTGCGCCGCCGGGCGCAGATCCCGGCCTCCGCACCCGGCACGGGCATGCCGCACAAACAAGCCTGCCAGCCAGCGAAAACCCGAGGAGAGACCCGGGATCAGCCCAACAACCGAGCCAACGTCAGCAAAGCCAGCAGCAGCATCCACACCACCACCGACCTCCAAACCAACCCCACGACACTGCGCAAATGCCCGACTTCAGGCTCCCGCCCAGGGGTGGAGTCACTATCCCCCATGTCCGCATCGATCTCCAGCCCCTGCGGCGTATGAAGCACCGACCGGGCCTTGAGCGCCTCGCCCCCCAGCCGGACGTTGATGGCCCCGGCCGTCGCCGCCAGCACCACCCCATCGTTGTCATTGGGAAAGCGCTGCGCATGGAAACGCCAGCCCTCGATCGCCTCCTCGAAGCTGCCCACCACCGCAAAGCTCAGCGCGGTCAGCCGCGCAGGCACCCAGTCGATCACCGTCCAGGCCTGGGCCGAAGCGCGCTGCAGCGATTCGCTCGCGGGCTGCGCCCCCATGCGCTGGCGGTAGTGCCAGTAGCGCGAGGCGAATTCAGCCAGCCGGTACAACACCGCCCCCGTAGGCCCCAGGCCCAGGGCGGCCAGCACCGAGAACCAGGCCAGCACGCCGAACACGTGGCGATGGGCGGCCAGCACCGAATACTCGATCACATGGCGCACGATCTCGCTGCGCGGCAGCAGGCCCACGTCCACCTGCTGCCAATGGGCCAGGCGCTCGCGGGCGGCGTCTTCATCGCCTTCTTCCAGCGCATCGCGGATACCGGTGAAATGGTGGCTGAACTGGCGGAAACCGAGGGTGACGTAAAGCACCGCCACGCTCCAGAGCACGGCGAACGGCCAGCCCAGCCCCCACAGCAGCAGCCAGTGGATGGCCAGCACGACCAGGGAAGGGACGAGCACCGCCAGGCCCCACGCCACCCAGCCGTGGTGCGACTTGCCGGCGTCGAAATTGCGGCTCACCGACAGGGCCCAGGCACGCAGGCCTGCGTGGATGGGGTTGCTGCGGGCCAGCGGGCGGGCCTGCTCGATCAGCAGAGCGAACAGGATGGCGAAGAAACTCATGGTCGCCAATGATACTGGCGCTGCATGCCGCCGTGCACCAATAAGGTCAGGCTTGCATGAAGCGGTAGAAATTGCGCAGCATGCCGGCGGTGGCGCCCCAGATATGGTGGTTCTTCTCACCATCTTGGTAGGGCATGGAGAACCACTCGCGGGCCACGCCCTCCCACTCCAGCCGGTGGCGCTGGTGGTTGGCCGGGTCGAGCAGAAAGGCCAGCGGCACCTCGAACAGATCCGCCACCTCGTAGGGGTTGGGCGTGAGCACGCAGTCGGGCTGCACCAGCGCCACCACCGGCGTGATGATGAAGGAGGTGCCCGTCACGTAGATGGGCAAGGAACCCAGCACTTCCACGTACTGGCGTTCCAAACCCACTTCCTCGAAGGCCTCGCGCAGCGCGGTGTCCGCCGGGGTCGCGTCCTCAGGATCCGCCCGGCCACCGGGAAAGGCGATCTGCCCTGAGTGCGTGGACAGATGCGCCGTGCGCTCGGTCAGCAGCACCATGGGCTGCTCGCGCAGCACGATGGCCAGCAGCACCGAGGCATGGGCCGGCTCGCGCTGGGCGAACTTGCGCTCCAGCACCACCTCGGGCTCCCACTGCGGCGGGTGCGCAAAGCGCAGGCGCAGCGCCTCGGGGGTCTGGGCCGCCAGCGGCACCGCAGGCAGGTGCGCATCCACCCCTACCACGGGCACCTTGCGCGGATCGAAATCGGGCAGCGTGGACAGGGGCGGGATGATGGAGGACACGGGGCTGATCGGTGGTTTCACTGCAGTCGAGATGAGGGGGCTGAAAGAGCGTTGGTGGGGCGGCACAATGCAAAAAGCCGCTACAGGCTGGCTGTAGCGGCTTGCCTGGACGGGTCCAGTCCTCAGGCGGCAGTAGCTGCTGCTGCTGCGGCGGCGACAGCCGCCTTGTTGACGCGCTGTGGCAGCTTTTCCTTGATACGTGCCGACTTGCCGCTGCGGTCACGCAGGTAGTACAGCTTGGCACGGCGCACGTCACCGCGGCGCTTGACTTCGATACCGGCGATCAGCGGGCTGTAGGTCTGGAACGTACGCTCCACGCCTTCGCCGCTGGAGATCTTGCGCACGGTGAAGCCGCTGTTCAGGCCGCGATTGCGCTTGGCAATCACCACGCCCTCGTAAGCCTGCACGCGCTTGCGGGTACCTTCCACCACGTTCACGCTCACGATGACGGTGTCACCAGGCGCAAATGCGGGAATGGTTTTGTTGAGGCGGGCGATTTCTTCCGCTTCCAGGGTTTGAATCAGGTTCATTTTTACATCCAACGATCATGTCCGCGCCAAAAATGGCAGCGTCGGGATTGACGTCTCAGTGTTTCGCACAAACGGCAGGAGCCTGCATGCTCCACATGTTTGCTCAGCAAAACGGCCGGCCAGAGGATCGAAAAGCCTTTGATTATAACAAGTCAGCGCAACTTGGCCAATACGGCCTCGTCGGCAGGCGTGATGCGACCCGCTTGGCGCGCTGCGGCGATCAGGTCGGGGCGGTGGCGCACGGTGATGGCCAGGCGCTGGTCGCGCCGCCAGCGCTCGATCTGCGCGTGGTGGCCGGACATCAGCGCGGCCGGCACGGCCTGGCCCGCCCACTCTTCGGGGCGGGTGTAGTGGGGGCAGTCGAGCAGGCCGTCGAGCGCGGGGTTGAAGCTGTCGAGCTGGTGGCTGCCCTCGTCGTTGAGCACGCCGGGCTGCAGGCGCGCCACGGCATCGAGCAGGGCCATGGCGGCAATCTCGCCACCCGAGAGCACAAAATCGCCCAGGCTGATCTGCAGGTCCACATGGGCATCGATGAAACGCTGGTCGATGCCTTCATAGCGCCCGCACAACAGCACGGCGCCCGTGCTGGCAGACCACCGCTCCACCGCCGCGTGGTTGAGCGCCGCTCCGATGGGCGAAAACAGCACCAGCGGAGCCTGGCCCTCGGCAGGCTCGGCGCGCTCGGCGCGGATGGCTGCCAGGCAGCGCGCCAGCGGCTCGGCCAGCATCACCATGCCCGGGCCACCGCCAAAGGGCCGGTCGTCCACGCGGCGGTAGTTGCCCTCGGCTTGGTCGCGGGGGTTCCACAGCCGTACGTCGACCTGGCCACCGGCATAGGCACGCCGCGTCACGCCGCTGGCCAGAAAGGGCGCAAACAGCTCGGGGAACAGGGTGATGATGTCAAAGCGCATGGTGCGCAGCGGACCGCAACCGGTCGCTCAGTAGTCGGGCTGCCAGTCGACGGTGATGCGCTTTTCGGGCAGTTCCACCTTGTCGACGAAATGGGCCACGAAGGGAATCATGCGCTCCTGCACCTTGCCTGCCTCCTCGTACTCGAGCACCAGCACGGTCTGCGGGCCAGTGGACAGCAGTTCGCGCACGGTACCCAGGACCAGGCCCTCGCGGTTGACGACGGCCAGGCCGATCAGGTCCACCCAGTAGTATTCGTCGGTGGCGGTGGTCGGAAAGCCCGAGCGCGGCACGAAGATGCGCGCGCCGCGCAGCGCCTCGGCGCCGTTGCGGTCGTCGATGCCCTGCGCCCAGGCCACCACGGTGTCCGAGTGGTCCTTGGCCTGCCGAATCGGCAACAGCACCGTGCCGGAGAAGGTCTTGGCACCCCGCTCGGAGGGCTGCAGGTACCAGCTTTTGGCAGAGAACAGGGCTTCGGGGTTGCTGCTGTGGGGCACCACCTTGAACCAGCCTTTGATACCCCAGGCGTCGGCAATGCGGCCCACTTCGACGGCGTCGGCAGGCAGTTCTGCGGGTGCGAGGGTCAGGTTCGTGGCCATGGAATGGGTCTCGGAAATAGGAAAAGGGCGGGTTCCGCCAGGCAAGCCGACGGAACCCGCCCTTTTCAGGGAGCTTTAAGCAGCCTTCTTGGCAGCTTGCTTGATCAGGCGGTCCACGGTAGGCGAGGACTGGGCGCCCACGCTCTGCCAGTACGTCAGGCGGTCCTGTGCAATGCGCAGGCCTTCTTCGGTTTCCTTGGCGGTGGGGTTGTAGAAGCCCAGGCGCTCGATGAAGCGGCCATCGCGGCGCACGCGCTTGTCAGCAACGACGATGTTGAAGAAAGGACGGCCCTTGGAGCCGCCGCGGGAAAGTCGAATGACGACCATGATTTATCCTTCGGGTGTTGGGTTCCGGCAATACCTGCCGAAAGCCGCAGTGTTCGCAACCATATTCTCGCAACGCTTGAGACACGCGACATGGCCACCCGGCCAGCGACACGCTGCAAAGCCCGCGATTATATCCAATTCCCCATTCCATGCCCATTATTCGTCCAAGCACCGACGCTGACCTGCCCGCGATCACCGCCATCTACGCCCACCATGTGCTCCACGGCACGGGTACTTTCGAGATCGATCCCCCCACCGAAACCGACATGGCCGGCCGCCGCGCCGACGTGCTGGGCCGGGGCCTGCCCTGGCTGGTCGCCGAGCAGGACGGCCAGGTGCTGGGCTTTGCCTACGCCAACTGGTTCAAGCCGCGCCCGGCCTACCGCTTCTCGGCCGAAGACTCGATCTACGTGGCCGACAGCGCCCGCGGCATGGGCCTGGGCCGGCAACTGCTGGCCGAACTGATGGTGCAGGCCGAGGCGGCCGGCGTGCGCAAGCTGCTGGCGGTGATCGGCGATTCGGCCAACGCCGGCTCCATCGGCGTGCACCGCGCCGTGGGCTTCACCGACGTGGGCGTGATGCGCTCCATGGGCTGGAAATTCGGCGCCTGGCGCGACATCGTGCTCATGGAAAAGACCCTGGGCGCGGGCGACACCACTTCGCCTGAATAATCCCCCCATGAAAAACAAAACACTGGCTGCCTGGCTGGCCTTCCTGGGCGGCCCGCTGGGCCTGCACCGCTTTTACCTGCACGGCATGGGGGACATGCTGGGCTGGCTGCTGCCCATCCCCACGGCACTGGGGATCTACGGCATCCAGCGCGTGCAGCAACTGGGGCAGGACGACCATTACAGCTGGATCCTGATCCCCCTGCTGGGGTTCACGATCGCGGGTTGCGCCCTGCGCGCCATCCTGTACGGCCTGATGACGCCCGAACGCTGGAATGCCCGCTACAACCCCAGCGCCCCGGTGGAAGCGCCCGCCGGCCAGACGCAGTGGATCACCATCGGCGCCATCGTCCTGGCCCTGCTGATGGGCACCACGGTGCTGATGGCCAGCCTGGCGTTCAGCTTCCAGCGCTATTTCGAGTACCAGATCGAGGAAGCGCGCAAGATTTCGCAATAGGCATCCGCCACAACGCAAAAAGCCCTCCGGGAAACAGTTCCCGGAGGGCTTTCTTCATGGAGCTGCAGAGCACTCAGAACAACTGCAGGCTCACCCAGTAGGCAATGGCCGCCACAAAGGCGCTGGCCGGGATGGTGAGCACCCAGGCCCAGACGATGTTGCCGGCCACGCCCCAGCGCACGGCGCTGGCGCGCTGGGTGGAGCCCACGCCCACGATGGCACCGGTGATGGTGTGCGTGGTGGAGACCGGGATGCCCAGCGTGGTGGCCAGGAACAGCGTGATCGCCCCGCCCGTTTCGGCACAGAAGCCGCCCACGGGCTTGAGCTTGGTGATCTTCTGGCCCATGGTCTTGACGATGCGCCAGCCACCGAACATGGTCCCGAGGCCAATGGCCACATAGCAGCTCACGATGGTCCAGGTGGGCGGCGATGCGTCGCTGGCCGAAGCGTAGCCCGTGGCGATCAGCAGCAGCCAGATGATGCCGATGGTCTTCTGCGCATCATTGCCGCCGTGGCCCAGGCTGTAGGCGCCTGCGGAAACGAGCTGCAGCCGCCGGAACCACTTGTCCACCTTGCTCGGCCTGGCGCGCCGGAAGATCCAGGCCACGGCCACCATCATCAGCGAGCCGAGCAGAAAGCCCAGCAGCGGCGAGACGAAGATGAAGGCCACGGTTTTCAGGATGCCGGCCGAGATCAACGCGCCCGCGCCAGCCTTGGCGATCACCGCGCCCACGATGCCGCCGATCAGCGCATGCGAGGAGCTGCTGGGGATGCCGTAGTACCAGGTGATCACGTTCCAGGTGATGGCGCCCACCAGGGCGCCGAACACCACGTGCGTGTCCACGATGCCGGGCTGCACGATGCCCTTGCCCACCGTGGCGGCCACGCTCAGGTGGAACACGAAGATGGCCACAAAATTGAAGAATGCCGCGAACAGCACCGCCTGCGCGGGCTTGAGCACGCCGGTGGAGACCACCGTGGCAATCGAGTTGGCGGCGTCGTGGAACCCGTTCATGAAGTCGAACAGGATCGCAAGCGCCACGAGCAGAACGACAACCCACAGGGCTGCTTGTACGGTTTCCATGCTGCTGGGCCCTGCCGATCAGGAGTTCTCGAGGACGATGCCCTCGATGCAGTTGGCCACGTCCTCGCACTTGTCGGTGATGGTTTCCAGGAGCTCGTAGATGGCCTTGAGCTTGATCACTTCGCGCACATCGGGCTCCTCGCGGAACAGCTTGCTCATGGCGCTGCGCATCACGCGGTCGGCGTCGGATTCGAGCTTGTCGATCTCCTCGCAGGTCTTGAGGGCGGCCTCGGCCACGGCAGGGTCGGCGATCTTGTCGAGCAGCTTGACGGCGTCGCGCAAGCGCTCGCAGCACTTGAGGCTCAGGTCGGTGAGGCGCGTGATCTCGTCCGTCATGTGGCGCACGTCGTACAGCGCCATGGTTTCCGCCGAGTCCTGGATCAGATCGGCCACATCGTCCATGGTGTTGATGAGCGTGTGGATCTGCTCACGGTCGATGGGGGTGATGAAGGTCTTGTGGATGGCCTTGTTGACCTCGTGCGTCACGCGGTCGGCAGCGCGCTCGGCGTTGTCCACGTCCTGGTTGTACTTGTCACGCAGGTGGGGATCGTTGTAGTTGGCCACCAGTTGCGAAAAAGCGCGGGCCGCTTCCACGATGCGGTCCGCATGCTGGTTGAACATTTCGAAAAAATTGCCTTCGCGTGGCAACAGCTTGGCAAACAGCATGGGGGAGGCTCCTGGAACGGGGGGTCGGATTTCTTGAAAATGACGGTGCCATGACAAAACCATGACGCCAACGTGACTGCCGGGAGTTTAACCGCCGGGCCGTTGCAACCAGGCCCAGGGTCGATGGCAGCGGCTTCGCCCGGGCCGGGATCCCCGGGCCGGGCCTACCCGCCGGGGACCCTCCGTCCTACAGCAAGCGTCGGTGCAGCACCTTAGATTGGGCGTTCGCCCCGCGGGCATCCGTTGCCCGCCGAATTTCCCCACGTTCCAAGGACACCTTCCATGCCATCCTCGTTCCGCCTGATCCCCTGGCTGGTTGCAGCCGCCTGCGCCGCCACGGGCGTGCAGGCACAGACCAGCAGCGCTTCGCCCAAGCAGCGCGATTCCTTCATTCCTTATACGCAGCAAGGCTACTTCGGCCTGAGCGGCGGCCGGTCCAACTACGACCTCAATGCCGGTCCACCCGGCACCGGCCTGGGCTTCGATGACTCCGACTCGGCCTGGAAACTCTCCACCGGCGGCTATTTCCACCCCAATGCCGGCGTGGAGCTGAGCTACCTGAATGCCGGCAAGGCCCACCGCCTGGGCGGCACCACCAAGGCCGAGGGCGTCAACCTGAGCCTGATCGGGCGCGCCCCGCTGAACGAGCAGTTCGACCTGTTCGGCAAGGTAGGTACCACCTATGGCCGCACGCGCACTTCGGGCTTTTCGGGCCTGGGCGTGGCCACGGGCAAGGACAGCGGCTTCGGGCTGTCCTACGGCGTGGGCGCACGCTGGAACTTCAACCAGCAATGGGCCGCCGTGGTGGAGTGGGAGCGCCACAAGTTCCACTTCTCGGATGAGAACTCGGGCGTGAAGATGACGACGCTGGGCGTGCAGTACAAGTACTGACCTGCAACGGGAGGACTTGCGTCCTCTCCATGAAAAATGCCGTCCCGAGGGACGGCATTTTGCTGGCGCAGGCAAGCCCTTACTCGCCCAGGTAGGCGGCACGCACCTTGGGGTCGCTCAGCAGCTCCTGGCCCGGCCCGGTCATGGTGATCAGGCCCGACTCCATCACATAACCGCGGTCGGCAATGGCCAGCGCGCGGCTGGCGTTCTGCTCCACCAGCAGGATGGTCACCCCCAGGGCGTACACATCGCGCACGACCTCGAAGATCTTGTCCACCATGATGGGTGACAGGCCCATCGAGGGCTCGTCCAGCAGCAGCACCTTGGGCTGGCTCATCAGCGCGCGGCCCATGGCCAGCATCTGCTGCTCACCGCCTGACATGGTGCCGGCCAGCTGGTCCTTGCGCTCGCGCAGGCGCGGGAAGATGGTGAACATCTTCTCGATGTCGGCCAGGATGCCCGCCTTGTCCTTGCGGATGTAGGCACCCATCTGCAGGTTCTCGGTGATGGTCATGCGCGCGAACACGCCGCGCCCTTCCGGCACCATGACCAGGCCGTCCTTGACCAGGTCCCAGGCGCCCTTGCCCTTGATGCTCTTGCCCAGGTACTCGATGTCGCCATCGCCCATGGGCAGCGTGCCTGTGATGGCCTTCATGGTGGTGGTCTTGCCGGCACCGTTGGAGCCGATGAGCGAGACCAGCTCGCCTTCGCGCACTTCGAAGTCCACGCCCTTGACGGCCTGGATACCGCCATAGCCCACCTTCAGGCCCTTGATCTGCAGCAGTACCTTGTTGGATTTTTCGGCCATTCTCAATGTCCTCCGGTGCCCAGATAGGCCTCAATCACTTTTTCGTTCTTCTGCACGGTGGCAGGCGTGCCTTCGGCGATCTGCTTGCCGTAGTCGAGCACCGTCACGCGGTCGCACAGGCCCATCACCAGCTTCACGTCATGCTCGATGAGCAGGATGGTGCGGTTGTCGTTGCGGATGCGGTCGATCAATTCGCGCAACTGCACCTTCTCGGTCGCGTTCATGCCGGCAGCGGGCTCGTCCAGCGCGATCAGCTGGGGATCGGTGGCCAGGGCGCGGGCGATCTCCAGGCGGCGCTGGTCGCCGTAGCTCAGGGTGCGCGCCTTGTAGTCGGCGAACTTGCCGATGCCCACGTAGTCGAGCAGTTCCTGCGCGCGCTTGGCGATGGCCAGCTCCTCTGCCTTGAAGCTCTTGGTGCGCAGTATCGCGCCCAGCAGGCCGGACTTGGTACGGATGTGGCGGCCCACCATCACGTTCTCTAGCGCCGTCATCTCCGCAAACAGGCGGATGTTCTGGAAGGTACGGGCAATGCCGGCCTTCGCCACCTCATGCACGGCTGTCGGCTCGTAGGGCTTGCCTGCGAGTTCGAACGTGCCGGCGTCGGGGGTGTACAGGCCGGTGATCACGTTGAAAAACGTGGTCTTGCCAGCGCCGTTGGGACCGATCAGGCCGTAAACCTGGCCGCGTTCAATCGTGATGCCGACGTCGGAGAGGGCCTGCAAGCCGCCAAAGCGCTTGGATATGCCGGCAACCTTCAGCACCACTTCGTTGGATTTCTCTGCCATGTTCTAACTTTCGGTGGTGTTCAGGACTTCTGCGTGAGGCTCTTGCCATGGTCGGGCGCAGGCCACAGACCACGGGGGCGCATCAGCATGATGACGATCATGGCCACGGCAATCAGGAACTGGCGCAGGATGGCGGAATCGAGGCGGCCATCGGTCATGGCCTGCAGCGGGCCGGCCACGTAGCGCAGCACTTCGGGCAGGGCCGACAGCAGCACGGCGCCCAGGATCACGCCCGGGATGTGGCCGATGCCGCCGAGCACCACCATGGCGACGATCATGACCGACTCCATCAGGCTGAAGGACTCGGGCGAGACGAAGCCCTGGAAGGCACCGAACATGGCACCCGAGACGCCGCCGAACGAAGCGCCCATGCCGAAGGCCAGCAGCTTGAGGTTGCGGGTGTTGATGCCCATGGCCTTGGCAGCGATTTCA
Source organism: Acidovorax sp. LjRoot118 (assembly GCF_964253575.1). Lineage (NCBI taxonomy): Bacteria > Pseudomonadati > Pseudomonadota > Betaproteobacteria > Burkholderiales > Comamonadaceae > Acidovorax > Acidovorax sp. LjRoot118. The sequence goes on along the minus strand of NZ_CAXURB020000001.1, from coordinate 574,053 downwards.
TCTTCGCGGATGGCCATCCAGGCGCGGCCGATGCGCGAGTCCTGCAGGCGGTAGCAGATGATGACGCTGATGATCACCAGCACCAGGAACAGGTAGTAGTACAGCGTGACGGAGTTGATGTCGAAGCCAAACAGCTCCAGCCGCTTGCCCAGATCCAGGCCGAAGATCTTGACCGAGTCGATCTGCCCCAGGCCCTTGGGGCCGTTGGTCAGGTTGACAGGGTGGTCCAGGTTGTTCAGGAAGATGCGGATGATCTCACCGAAGCCCAGTGTCACGATGGCCAGGTAGTCGCCGCGCAGCTTGAGCGTCGGCGCCCCGAGCACCGCCCCGAAGAGCGCTGCAATCAGTGCCGCCAACGGTATCACCACCCACAGCGAGGTGTGCAGCCCATTGGGGAACATGGCGGCAAACGCGGTGAAGGTATCGGCCAGATGGGGCGATGCCATCAGCGCGAACAGGTAGGCACCCACGGCATAGAACGCCACATAGCCGAGGTCGAGCAGGCCGGCGTAGCCGACCACGATGTTCAGGCCCAGGGCCAGCATCACGTACAGCAGGGCCAGGTCGGCGATGCGCACCCAGGCGTTGCCGAAGTACTGGAGGATGAGCGGGAGAATCAGCAGCGCGATGCCGCCCATGACCCATTTGGCAAGGTTGTTGTTTTTCATGACAGGTCCTCAGGCTCGGTCGGCCACACGCTCGCCCAGCAGGCCCGAGGGGCGCAGCGTGAGGATGATGATCAGCACGATGAAAGCAAAGATGTCGGTGTAGTGGCTGCCCAGCAGGCCACCCGTGAGGGTGCCGATGTAGCCCGAGCCGATGGCCTCGATCAGGCCCAGCAGGATGCCGCCGACCACCGCGCCGGCCAGGTTGCCGATGCCGCCGAACACGGCGGCCGTGAAGGCCTTGAGTCCGGGCAGGAAGCCCATGGTGTGCTGCGCCGTGCCGTAGTTGGAGGCGTACATGATGCCGGCGATGGCCGCCAGGATGGCACCGATGATGAAGGTGGCCGAGATCACCATGTCGGGCTTGACGCCCATCAGCGAAGCCACGCGGGGGTTCTCTGCCGTGGCACGCATCGCGCGGCCCAGGTTGGTGTGGTTCACCAGGTACATCAGCGAGGCCAGCGCCACTGCGGTCACGCCCAGGATCAGGATCTGGGTGGGGGTGATGTAAGCGCCACCGACCTCAAACGGCGTGCTGGGCAGCATCGTCGGGTACGGCTTGTAGTTGGGCTTCCAGATGATCATGGCCAGCGTCTGCAGCAGGATGGACATGCCGATGGCGGTGATCAGGGGCGCCAGGCGCGGGCTGCTGCGCAGTGGCCGGTAGGCGACCTTCTCGATCACGAAATTCAGGGTGGCAGCGACCACGCACGCGATGATGGTGGCCAGCAGCAGGATGAGCCAGCCGGGCGCGCCAGGCATGGCCCCTTGCATTAACCCGATACAGCTCCAACTGGTGAGTGCACCGATCATGAGCACCTCGCCGTGGGCGAAGTTGATCAGTTGAATAATGCCGTACACCATCGTGTAGCCCAAGGCTATCAAGGCGTACATGCTGCCGAGAACCAGACCGTTGATGATCTGTTGCAGCAAAATGTCCATAAGAGAAGTCCTTCGTTTGTAACGCACCCCAAGCGCAGGCACCGGAATCGGTACAGCCTTGTGGGCCCGACTGCCATCTAGCAAAAAACCCGCCAGAAATGCAGCTGTGCGGGTTTGTGGACGGGATTGTAGCCAGTAGTGTCAGCAGCCCCTCTTCAGGATTGGCGGGGTTTTCCCTCGGGTTGCGGATCCATCAGTGACGGGCCGGGCACATAAGTATTTTTGATACACGCAAGAATATTGCTGAGCAAACTTATTACCAGAATCATGCAAAATCGGCATAACACCGGTTTTCCGCCGTTTCTCCTGTAGCCAATCAGTCCTCGGGGAGGTCGGTGCCATCGGCGGCGGTATTGCGATTGCGCAGCTCACGCAATTTCTGTGCGATCTTGATTTCGAGCCCGCGTTCCACCGGCTGGTAGAAACCAGGCGCTGGCATGCCCTCGGGCAGGTAGTTTTCGCCCGCGGCAAACCCGCCTTCCTCGTCGTGTGCGTAGCGGTAGCCTTTGCCGTAGTCGAGCTGCTTCATGAGCTTTGTCGGTGCATTGCGCAGGTGCATGGGCACCGGGCGCGTCCCGTCCTGCTTGACCCAGGCGCGCGCGGCGTTGTAGGCCTTGTAGACGGCATTCGACTTGGGCGCCACGGCCAGGTAGACCACGCACTCGGCCAGGGCCAGCTCGCCCTCGGGCGTGCCCAGGCGTTCGTAGACCTCGGCCGCGTCGAGCGCCAGGCGCAGAGCGCGCGGATCGGCCAGGCCGATGTCCTCGCTGGCCATGCGCACCAGGCGCCGGGCCATGTAGCGCGGGTCGGCACCACCATCGAGCATGCGCACCAGCCAGTACAGCGCCGCATCGGGGTCCGAGCCGCGCACGGATTTGTGCAGCGCGCTGATGGTGTCGTAGAACTGCTCGCCACCCTTGTCGTAGCGGCGCATGCGCTCGCCCAGCACCTTGAGCAGCCAGGCGTCCGTGATCTCGGCCAGTTGCTCCTGCGTCGCCGCCATGGCCAGCGTTTCCAGCGTGTTGAGCAGGCGCCGGGCATCGCCGTCGGCATAGGCCACAAGGCGGTCGATGGCGTCCTGCTCGATGGCTGGCAGCGCCTTGTGCGCCTGGGCCAGCGCCACGAGCTGCTGCAGGTCCTCGGTCGACAGGGGCTGCAGCACGTACACGGCGGCGCGCGAAAGCAGCGCAGAGTTGACCTCGAACGAGGGGTTCTCTGTGGTCGCGCCGATGAAGGTGAACAGGCCGCTTTCCACATGCGGCAAAAACGCGTCCTGCTGGCTCTTGTTAAAGCGGTGCACCTCATCGACGAAGACGATGGTGCGCTGCTGCATGAGGCCGTCACGCGCCAGCTCGGCCCGCTCCACCGCCTCGCGGATGTCCTTGACCCCGCCCAGCACGGCACTGATGCTGATGAACTGCGCGTCGAAGGCATCGGCCATGAGCCGCGCAATGGTGGTCTTGCCCACGCCCGGCGGGCCCCACAGGATGCAGCTGTGCGGACGGCCCGATTCGAACGCCAGGCGCAGCGGCATGCCCGGCCCCAGCACCTGCTGCTGCCCGATCACTTCGCCCAGCGTGCGCGGGCGCAGGCGCTCGGCCAGGGGTTGGTGGGCGGCGGTGGATGGCGAAGGGGAACTGCGGGACGTACTCATGGTGGCGAAGAAACGGGGACCGTGTGGATGGCAACCTGCGGCATGCACCGATTCCAACACAGGCAGCGGCCGCTGCATTTTGTAACGATGACGCTGGGGCACATGGAACGCTCACCCCATGCCCATCGCTTATAAACAAGCGCTTTTCGGGGCGGAGCACAACCCCATTCCCATTCTTGCTCCTGCACCTGGATCCCCTGACCCATGAAACCAGTCTCTTTTTGCACCCTGCCCCTGCTCCTGAGCGCCGCCCTGCTGTGCAGCACCGCCCATGCCGACGTAACCGAAGCCGAGGCCATTGAGGCACAACTGGGCTCGGCCCTCGCGTCGGCCGATTTCGCGGCCAAGAACTGCCCGAACCTCGCCATCAACGACGACAAGGTGCAAGAGTTGCTCAAGCGCATCAAGAAGACGGCAGCAGACCTGCGCGCGGGCGAGGACTACGACGACCAGCACAAGGTGGTGCAGCAGCTCGACAAGCAGCAGGGCCGCGCCATGATCTGCATGGTGCTGCCCTCCGCCCATGGGGGCTACGCGCGCGGCGTCATCCAGAAGAAATAGGCGCCCCCGCCACCCGCGGATTTACTGCTTGACCACGTCAGCCCCGGCGGGCGGCTTGAACTGGAAGGTGCCGGCTGGCAGCGCCGCATTGGCCTGCATGCCCGTGAAGCGGATGGCCGAGCGCTGGCCGAAGCTGTCCAGGATATCCAAGGCCGCGAGCTGCTCGCCCGCAAAGCCCACGCGCACGCTCTGCAGCTGGCCGTCCTTGGCCTTGGGGCGTGCCAGCACCCACTGCAGGCCATCGGCCTCGGGCGCCGACTCCAGGGTGAAATCCGCCTTGAGCGCCGACAGGTCGGGCGCCGACGCCAGCAGCGCAGCCGGCGTGGTGCCCAGGGCCTGTGCCTGTGCGCGCTGTGTGACCTGATTCAGGTCCACGTCGTGCAGCCACAGGGTCTGCCCATCGGCCACGATGGTCTGCTCGAACGGCTTCTTGTAGACGAACTTGAAGCGCCCGGGGCGCTGGAACTCGAACGAGCCGCTGGAGTTCTTGGTGCGCGCCGTTTGCCCCTCCTTGGGCGGCGAGGTCACCACCTGGGTGAAATCGGCACGGCCCGTCTGGGTGCTCTTCATGAACGCTTCCAGGCTCTTGAGTCCGTCCGCGCTGGCCCACTGGGCACTGGCGGCGATCACGATGGCTGTCACAATTTTTTTCAACAAAAGCTCCTGTCTGTGGGGGTTGCCGGCTACCCAACGCCTGTTGCGCAACCGGTGCGCCGCTTACTCGGGGCGCGCGGGCACCAGCACTTCGCGCTGGCCGCTGGTGGTCAGGCCGCTGACCAGGCCCGCCTTCTCCATGTCCTCCAGCAGGCGCGCCGACCGGTTGTAGCCGATGCGCAGCTTGCGTTGCACGTAGGAGATGCTGGCCTTGCGGTCCTTGAGGACCACTTCCACGGCCTGGTCGTACATGGGGTCTTTTTCACCCCCTTCACCGCCACCGCCCTCCCCTGACAGATCCCCGTCGCCGTCCACAGTTCCGCCTTCCAGCACCCCCTCTATGTAGTCCGGCTCCCCTTGTTCCTTGAGGTAATGGACGACACGGTGGACTTCCTCGTCCGAGACGAAGGCGCCATGCACGCGGATCGGCAGCCCGGTGCCGCTGGCCATGTAGAGCATGTCGCCCATGCCCAGCAGGGCCTCGGCGCCCATCTGATCGAGGATGGTGCGGCTGTCGATCTTGCTGCTGACCTGGAAGGCGATGCGGGTCGGGATGTTGGCCTTGATCAGGCCGGTGATCACGTCCACGCTGGGGCGCTGCGTGGCCAGGATCAGGTGGATACCGGCGGCACGCGCCTTCTGCGCCAGGCGCGCGATCAATTCTTCGATCTTCTTGCCCACCACCATCATCAGGTCGGCCAGTTCGTCGATGACCACCACGATGTGCGGCAGGCGCTGCAGCGGCTCGGGCTCCTCGGGCGTGAGGCTGAAGGGGTTGTAGATGAACTCCTCGCGCGCCTTGGCCTCGTCGATCTTGACGTTGTAGCCGGCCAGGTTGCGCACCCCGAGCTTGCTCATGAGCTTGTAGCGGCGCTCCATCTCGGCCACGCACCAGTTCAGGCCGTTGGCGGCCTGCTTCATGTCGGTGACCACGGGGGCCAGCAGATGCGGAATGCCCTCGTAGACCGACATTTCCAGCATCTTCGGGTCGATCATCAGGAGGCGCACGTCGCGCGCCTCGGCCTTGTACAGCAGCGAGAGGATCATGGCGTTGATCCCCACCGACTTGCCCGAGCCCGTGGTACCGGCCACCAGCACGTGCGGCATCTTCGCCAGGTCGGCCACCACCGGGTTGCCCACGATGTCCTTGCCCAGGCCCATGGTGAGCATGCTCTTGGCCTCGTGGTAGACCTGCGAGCCCAGAATCTCGGACAAGCGGATCGACTGGCGCTTGGCATTGGGCAGTTCCAGCGCCATGAAGTTCTTGCCGGGGATGGTCTCCACCACGCGGATGGACACCAGGCTCAGCGAGCGCGCCAGGTCCTTGGCCAGGCCCACGATCTGCGAGCCCTTCACGCCCGTGGCGGGCTCGATCTCGTAGCGCGTGATCACTGGGCCGGGCATGGCCGCCACCACGCGCACCTCCACGCCGAAATCCTTGAGCTTCTTCTCGATCAGGCGGCTGGTCATCTCCAGCGTCTCGGGCGCTACCGTCTCCTGGCGCTGCAGCGGACCATCGAGCAGGTCCACCATCGGCAGTTTGCTGTCGGGCATCTCGGTGAACAGGGGCTTTTGCCGCTCCTTGACCACGCGGGCGCTAAGCGGCGGGTCGACCAGGATAGGCTCGATGATCTGCACCGGTTGGGGGTGGTGCTCCTCGCTCTCGGTCTTCTCTTCCAGCACCACCACGGCGCGCTCACGCGCGGCCTTGCGGCCCACGGCCACGTCCTTGGCCACCTCGCGCTGCGTGCGGCGCGACTGCACCAGCGCATCGATGCGCCCGCCCAGCACCTCGGCCACATGGCCCCAGGAGAAACGGAACACCAGCGCCGCGCCCAGCACGGCGAGCACGATGCACAGCAGGGCCGACCCCGTGAAGCCCAGCCACTTGACGCTGGCCGGCCCCGTGAGGAAGCCGAGCACCCCGCCAGCATGGCCAGGCAGCAGCGATTCGAAGCGGTACAGGCGCGACCATTCGAGCGCGGTGCTGGCACACATCAGCACCACCAACCCACCCCAGAACAGGCCGCGGCGCGCCATGGGGCTCACGGCGCCAGGCAGCACCTCGCCGCCGCGCATCCAGCGTGCCAGGGACGACAGCCACGAGCGCACGCCCGCCGCCACGCACCACCAGACGGAGAAACCCAGGGCGAAGTAGCTGCCGTCGGCCAGCCAGGCACCGATGCGCCCGGCCCAGTTGAGCACGGCACGCGAGTCCGAGGGCCCCGAGGACGACCAGGCGGCATCCTGCGCCGAGTAGCTGACCAGCGCCAGCAGCCAGAAAACCAGGGCCAGCAGGCCCAGCACCAGGCCGATTTCATGCCCGAAGCGGGCCGCTCCCGTGCGGGGCGGCGACTTCGCGGCGGACGATGCGTTCAGGGTATTGAGTGAATAGGTCATAAGGAGCCGGGCAAGCTTACCCCAAGCACCGCCCGGAACCGGCGCGCAGGATCAGCCCAGCGCGTCCAGGCGGTCCTTGAGCACGGTAGCGCCGGTGGGCAGCACCTCGATGAAGCCGCGCTCCTCCAGGTCCTTCATGACCCGGCTGACCATCTCGCGCGAGGCGCCGACCATCTTGGCCAGGTCCTGGCGCGATATCTTGTCTCGGATGATGCGCTGGCCCTGGGCATCGGTGACCGCGAAATCCAGCAGCGCATGGGCCACGCGGCCGTATACGTCCAGCAGGGCCAGGGATTCGATCTTGCGGTCGGCATGGCGCAGGCGCTTGACCAGGCCGCGCATGACCACCAGCGACATGGAGGCGTTCTCGGTCAGGCAGCGCGCGAACTCCGTGCGCCCGAGCATCAGCACGTCGGTCTGCACCTCGGCGCGTACCGTGGCGGAGTGCGGCTCGTTGTCGATGATGCTCATCTCGCCCAGGTAGTCGCCCTGCGCCAGGTTGGCCAGGATCACCTCGCGGCCCCGGCTGTCGGTCGTCAGCACGCGCGCCCGCCCGGTGAGCAGGATGAACAGTGCGTTGGATTTTTGCCCCTGCTCGACCAGCGCCTCCCCGCGCTTGAAGCGCTTCTTGACCACGGCGCCACTGATCACCTCGGCCTGTGCCACGGTGAGCAGCGAGAACAGCGGTACCCGGCGCAGCAGGTCCAGGTTGGACAACATCGTTGACATGGAAACTTCTCCTCTCAAAAAGGCGCGGCTCCACCGGTGCCGCAGCGGGGTTATCACAGGGGCGCGCCATCGCACTCCCTGATGGGTTCTTACAATCGCCGTGATTGAAAATGGGCCCGCGTGTGAAGACCGTGCGCAGTTGATACTTGGCGCCCTGCCCCCCAGCTTTCCCAACAGCGCCCCGTGCAGCGGGCGCAAAACACAGGCTTTTACCATGTCTACCACCCAACACGCGAAAGTTCTGATCCTCGGCTCCGGCCCGGCCGGCTACAGCGCAGCGGTCTACGCCGCCCGTGCCAACCTCAATCCGGTGCTGATCACCGGCATGTCCCAGGGTGGCCAGCTGATGACCACGACGGAGGTCGACAACTGGCCCGCCGACGTGCATGGCGTGCAGGGTCCGGAGTTGATGCAGCGCTTTCTGGAGCATGCCGAGCGCTTCAAGACGCAGATCATCTTCGACCACATCAACAAGGTCGACTTCAGCAAGCGCCCGTTCACCCTCACCGGTGACAGCGGCACCTACACCTGCGACGCGCTGATCCTGGCGACCGGCGCTTCGGCCAAGTACCTGGGCCTGCCCTCCGAAGAAGCCTTCATGGGCCGGGGTGTGTCGGGCTGCGCCACCTGCGATGGTTTCTTCTACCGCGACAAGCCCGTGGCCGTGGTCGGCGGCGGCAACACGGCCGTCGAAGAAGCGTTGTATCTTTCCAACATCGCCAGCAAGGTCACCGTGGTGCACCGCCGCGACAAGTTCAAGGCCGAGCCCATCCTGGTGGACAAGCTCAACGAGAAGGTCGCCGCCGGCAAGATCGAGCTCAAGCTGTTCAACACGCTGGACGAGGTGCTGGGCGACGCCACCGGCGTGACCGGAATCCGCATCAAGAGCACCAAGGACGGCAGCACCGAGGACATCACGCTGCACGGCTGCTTCATCGCCATCGGCCACTCGCCCAACACCGACATCTTCCAGGGCCAGCTGGAGATGGAAGGCGGCTACATCATCACGCAGGGCGGGCTCAAGGGCTTTGCCACGCAGACCAGCGTGCCGGGCGTCTTCGCGGCCGGCGATGTGGCAGACCATGTGTACCGCCAGGCCATCACCAGCGCCGGCACGGGCTGCATGGCCGCGCTCGACGCCCAGCGCTTTCTCGAACAGCAGGACTGAAAACCGCCACCCGGGACGCAATTTGACGCCCCGGCGCGCGGGCCGCTATAATCCGAGGCTTTCCTGAATTCAGGCGGGTATTTGCGTACCCGCTTTTTCTGCAGGCAAAAATCAAATCGGGCCGGCCACATCGGTCTGCCCGGGGTTACCGCCACCCTTTCTGGCGAGGTGAGGCCGCAAGCTGTGCTTTTGGGAAACATCCTGGCAGCACGCAGCGAACGGCCGTTAAAAAGTATCGGAGTGTCCTCATGGCACGCGTCTGCGACGTAACGGGCAAGAAGCCCATGGTCGGGAACAATGTTTCCCACGCCAACAACAAAACCAAGCGCCGGTTCCTGCCGAACCTGCAATACCGCCGTTTCTGGGTCGAGACCGAAAACCGCTGGGTTCGCCTGCGCGTTTCGAGCGCTGCCCTGCGTTTGATCGACAAGAACGGTATTGACTCGGTGCTCGCAGACCTGCGCGCACGTGGCCAGGCTTAAGGAGAAACACCATGGCAAGCAAAGGCGGACGCGACAAGATCAAGCTGGAATCCACTGCGGGTACCGGTCACTTCTACACCACGACCAAGAACAAGAAGACGATGCCTGAAAAGATGCTGATCATGAAATTTGATCCCAAGGCACGCAAGCACGTCGAATACAAGGAAATCAAGCTGAAGTAATTCAGCGCTGGTTCTCCCCGAAAAAGCCGCCCGGCAGTCTGCCTGGCGGCTTTTTCTTTGGCTGCATCGTCAGGCGGCCTGCCGCAGCGCCCGGACCTGCCCATGCAGCAGGCGCCCGAGTTCGCTGTAGGCCCACTCCACCTCGGGCGAGAACGGCAGGCCGCAGCTCAGGCGCAGAAAACCCTCGTACCGCCCCGAATTGGAGAAGATGGGCCCCGGCGCCACGCGGATGCCCAGGGCAAGCGCCTGCTCGAACAGCCGCGACGAGGACACGCCTGCGGGCAGCTCGATCCACAGGCTGAGCCCACCGGGCGGCACGGACAGGCGCGTGCCCTGCGGAAAATGCCGCGCCACCATCTGCACGCTGCGCTCGCGCTGCACCCGCAGCGCACTGCGAAAGCGGAGCAGGTGGCGTTCGTGCGCGGCAGTGCCCACGGTGCGTGCCGCCAGCAACTGGGACCAGACCTGCATGTTGCGGGTGCGGGCGAATTTGAGGATCTGGATGCGGTCATGCCACCGCCCCCCATTCATCCACCCCTGGCGCAGGCCCGGCGCCAGGGTCTTGTTGAAGGACACGCAGTAGATCACCTGGCCCGTCTCGTCCCAGGCCTTGAGCGGGCGCTGCAGCTCGGGCACATCGACCAGCTCGCGGTAGATATCGTCCTCGATCAGCGCCAGCCCGTGGCGCCGGCAGAACGCCACCAGCCGCTCCTTGTGGCTGTCGGGCATGAGCGCGCCATTGGGCATCTGCAGGTGCGGCACGACGACCACGGCCTTCAGGCGGGGCTCGTGCTGCACGGCCAGCTCCAGCGCATCGAGCGAGATGCCGGTGCGCGAGCTGCTGGGAATCTCCAGCGCGCGCAGGTTCTGCGTTTCCACGGCCTGCAGCACGCCATAGAAGGTGGGGGATTCCACCGCCACCACATCGCCGCGCTCGGTTACCGCCGCGAGCGCCAGATTCACCGCATCCGAGTTGCCCAGCGTGGCCATCACGTCCTGTGGCGCCACGTGGACGCCTACTTCCAGCGCCTGCCGGGCCATCACGGCCTGAAACAGCGGGTGCGTGCCGGGCCGCGAATGGCCTTGCACCAGCACGTCGGGAAACTCGCGCAGCAGCGCGGCGCCCACCCGGTTGAGGGTGAGGTGGTCGAACAGTTCGGGGGCGGGCATGGCGGCCCCCAGGTCCACGCGCACCTGCGCGCGCCGCCCCTGCTCCAGCCACAGCGAAATGCGTTCGTTGATGCCCGCGAACTGGGTGCCATCGATCTGCTGCACCGGGCAACGGGGGTCGGGTTCGCTGCTGTGGTCCAGCAGGTGCACCTGCGGGTCCTGCACGAAGTAGCCGACCCGGGGGCGCGCCTGCACGCTGCCCTGCTCCTCCAGGGTGCGCAGCGCCTGCAGCGCGGTCGAAAGGCTCACCCCGTGGCGCTGCATCAGCTCGCGCACCGACGGCATGCGCGCACCGGGCAGCAGCACACCCTGGGCCACCGCCTGCTGGTAGTGGTCGGCCAGTTGGCGGTACAGGGGAAGGTTCGCTGTGGATGTGACAGGCATGGCCTGCCCATGATGCGCCCGAACCGCCAACCGGAACAGATACAGGACTACCGAAAACCGACCAGAACAGAGCAAAAATCAATCCGCTGCTCTGCATCCCCCAGCCGGTTTCTGTGCCTGTTGCGATGCAGGCTGCCACCCTACGCTGGAGGCATGAAACAGCACCACCACTCCACCCCCTCCTTCGCGGCCAGCGGCGGCCCGCCGCAGGTCCTGCACCTGCCACTGGCCGCTGGCCAGGGCCGCCTCGTCTGGCTGGACGCGGGCTGCGAACTGCGCAGCCTCTCGGGCACGGCCCTGCTGCAAAGCACGGCGCCGGGCCACCTGGGTGCCGCGCCTCCGGCCTGCCTGCCACCCCATGCGGCCTGGCGCAGCCCGCAGGGCATGTGGGTGGGCGTTCAGGCCCAGGGGTCGTCACCCGCCGCGCTCACACTGACCATGCCAGCGGGTGCCGACCTCACGCAGCCTGCCGAATCACCGGGGGCCCATGAAAAAAGCCGCCCAGGGCACGGGGCCCTGCAGCGGCTTTGGCGCAGCCTGAGGAAACTGCTCGTCAGGCGCGCGCAGCCCGCAGGCTGATCGAGAAATCACGCAGCGCGGCAATGCCGCTCTCTTCGGCCCGGCGGCACCAGGCCTGCAGGTCGGCGGTGAGCTGCTCGCGCGACTGCGTGGTGTTGAGCCACAGCTGGCGCAACTCTTCACGCATGGTCACCATCTTGTCCAGGGCCGGATGGGCGGCACGCACCTGGGCCAGTTGGGGCAAGGCACCGGCGGGCACCTTCTCGGCGTCGCGGTGCAGCCAGCGCTTGGCGGCCTTGAGCACCGAGGCGTCGGCCTGGCGGGCCTGCAGCGCGGCGATCTCTTCCCTGCACGCCTGGCGCACGCCGCGGGCATAGCCGGCCATGACCTCGTAGCGGTTGGCGATCAGCGCCTCCAGCGTCTTTTCGTCGGCCACGGGCTTCACGTCGCCGCGTTGCAGCTTGGGCGGCACCTTCTTCACGGTGGCCCAGCCGATGGACTTCATCAGGCTGATGTAGGCCCAGCCGATGTCGAACTCGTAGGGCTTGACCGAGAACTTGGCCGAGGTGGGGTAGGTGTGGTGGTTGTTGTGCAGCTCTTCGCCACCGATGACCAGACCCCAGGGCGAGAGGTTGGTGCTGGCGTCCTGCGCCTCGAAATTGCGGTAGCCCCAATAATGGCCCACACCATTGACCACACCGGCGGCCCAGAACGGGATCCAGAGCATCTGCACGGCCCAGACGGCGGCGCCCACGGCACCGAACAGCGCCAGGTTGAGCACCAGCATCAGGCCCACGCCCTGCCAGCTGAAGCGGGTGTAGACATTGCGCTCGATCCAGTCATCGGGCGTGCCGTGGCCGAACTTCTTCATGGTCTCCAGGTTCTTCGACTCCGCGCGGTACAGCTCGGCGCCGCGCCACATCACGGTATCGAGGCCGCGCGTCTGCGGGCTGTGCGGATCGTCCACGGTCTCACACTTGGCGTGGTGCTTGCGGTGGATGGCCACCCACTCCTTGGTCACCATGCCGGTGCCGAGCCACAGCCAGAAGCGGAAGAAATGCGAAGGGATCGCGTGCAGGTCCACCGAGCGGTGGGCCTGCGCACGGTGCAGAAAGATGGTGACCGCCGCAATCGTGATGTGCGTGGTGGCCAGCGTGTACAGAACGATCTCCCACCAGGCGAGATTCCACAGGCCATGGCCGAGCCAGTCGATGGCCGCGTTCAGTACAACCCAGTCGGGTAACAGCATATTCAACAGAACCTTGTACAAAGTACCCGGCCACCAGCGATGGCGGGTACTGCGATTTTAAAGCGCGGCCCCTCTTTTTGATTAGAGGTTATCCACAGTATCCAGAGTGAATTGGCCCCTGCGTCGCCTGGACGACAAGGCCAGGCAACCCCTCTGCCAGAACGAGCACTCGCCCAAGACCGTCGAAACTGGCGCGGCCCAAGCCAGTGCCCCCGCGCAAGGGCCGCCCCGCCGCGCCGGTGGCGTCCCCCTCCCGACTCGCGCAGCGAGTCGAGAGAGGGGTGAAGGCGCGAAGCGCCTCAGGGGGTGCTTACTTCCTTATCCAGACCGCGGCAAAAAACCCGTCTGTCTGGTGGATATGGGGCCACAGGCGCAGATAACCAGTGCCCGAGGCACCGCCACTGCACAATTTTTCAGCACCCTCCACCTTGAGCTGCGCGAGGGTTTCGCCTGCATCCAGCGGCACGAAATCAGGGTGGGCAGCACTGAAGGCCTCGGCAATCGCCTCGTTCTCCTGCGGCAGGATGCTGCAGGTGGCATACACCAGCCGGCCACCGGATTTGAGCAGGCGTGCGGCGCTGGCAAGGATGGCGGTTTGCTTGGCCACGAGCTCTTCGACCGATTGGGGCGACTGGCGCCACTTGAGGTCGGGGTTGCGGCGCAGGGTCCCGAGGCCCGAGCACGGCGCATCGACCAGCACCCGGTCGATCTTGCCGGCCAGGCGCTTGATGCGGTCGTCGCGCTCGTGCGCGATGGCGGCCGGGTGCACGTTGGACAGGCCGCTGCGCGCCAGGCGCGGCTTCAGGGCGTCGAGCCGGTGGCCCGACACGTCAAAGGCGTACAGGCGACCGGTGTTGCGCATGGTGGCACCGATGGCCAGCGTCTTGCCGCCCGCTCCGGCACAGAAATCGACGACCATCTCGCCGCGCTTGGCATCGAGCAGCAAGGCCAGCAGCTGCGAGCCTTCGTCCTGCACTTCCACGGCACCGCGGGTGAAGACGTCGAGCTTGGCCAGCGCCGGCTTGCCGTCAATGCGCAGGCCCCAGGGCGAGTACGGCGTGGCAACGGCCTTGATGCCGGCCTTGGCCAGCTCTTTTTGCACATCGGCGCGCTTGTCCTGCAGGGCATTGACGCGCAGGTCCAGCGGCGCGGCATTCGACAGGCTTTCCACCAGCGGCCAGAAACCGGTGCCCAACTGGTCCTTGAGGGGCTGCACCAGCCACTCGGGCAAATTGTGGCGGTGGCGCTCCATCAGATCGTCGACCGTGACGCCATCGCACTGGTCCAGCCACTTGCGCTCCTGGTCGGTCAGGGCGCCCTCCAGAAAATCGCGCGGGCCGTAGAAGCCCAAAATGGCCAGGCGGCGCTCCTTGGGGCCGGAGCCCGAGGGGGCCATGTGGTCGAACAGCAGCTTCTTGCGCAGCACGGTGTAGACCGTTTCGGCCAGCGTGGCCCGCTCGCGGGGCCCCAGGCCCCGGTTGTCACGGAAAAAGCGCGACACCACCGCGTCGGCGGGGTGTTCAAAGGTGAGGGTGAGCCTGACGAGTTCGGCACAGGCGTCGAGAAGAACTTTGGGATGCATCCCCCGATTGTCCCACTGTGGCCCCAAACCCCTCTTTCAGGGCCTTCGCCGGCCCGATCAGCGCGTGAAGACCGGGTCGAACGCCGAGCGCTGGATTTCCTTGAGCGTGGGCGATTCACCGGCCCAGAGCACCAGCGCCGGGCCGGGCAGGCCGAGCTGGCGCTCCATGGCGCGGCACAGCTGGTAGCGGCTGCCGTCGTCCAGGTCAGGCAGGTCCACGAAGACCAGGTAGGCGCGCCGCTGGGGGTGTTCGCGCAGGTTCTTGCGCACCAGCCAGCAGCGCTCCACGTCGGCATAGCGCACCAGCTCGGCCTGCAGTTCTTCGAGCTCGAACGGGCTCAGGTCGTGGCGCGTGGTCTGGCTGAAGAACGAGGTGCCCGAAAGCTCCTCCCAGGCGCGCTCCTCGGACTCCTGCGCGCGCTCCAGGCGCTTGCGCCACTGCTTGAAGGCCGTGGCGTCGTGGTCATAGCCAATGCGCGGGGTTTCGAGTTCGGCCAGGGCGGTGCGTGCGGTCCAGTAGCGGTCGCTGCTGCCGGCCTCCCACAGGCGGTGCAGCAGGGCCATGCGGCCCTCGCGGTCGTCGGCGGGCAGGCTCTGCACCAGGCCGCGCAGGGCACCGGGGTGGTCGGTGCTGCGCTGCAGTGCCGTGGCATAGAGGCCGCTCACGTCGGCCCGTGGGTCCAGGTGGCGCTGCAGGCGAGCCAGCTCCACCAGTTCTGCGGCGCTGGCCTGGGGCATGCCCGCCTGCAGGGTCTGGGCCCGGTCGCGCACCCGGCCCAGCCAGCCGTGGTGGCGCTTCCATTCACTGGCGTTGTCGCGGCACCACTGCTTGTCGAAATGCGCCACCCAGCGCTTGCCCTCGGGGCCCAGCAGGGCCAGCGCACTGCCGCGCGACCACTCGGCAGGCACGGTGGGCACCGCATCCAGCGACTCGATGCGGTCGCGCAGGCCCGGGTGGGTGTCGTCCACGTTGCTGATGCGCTTGAGGGCCTGGCGCAGGGCATCGTTGGCAAAGGCCGCATCCGGCACTTCGGCCAGGCGCTTGCGCATGGAGCGGTAGGGGCCCACCGGCAAGGGATTGCCGGCTGCCGCGCACCAGTGGTCACCCCAGAAGGTGCTGTGCAGCCATTCGCCGCGCACCTCGATCTCGATCAGCGCGGCCGCCGTGATATCGCGCCCCAGCAGGCGGCCTGCGATGCGATCGGCCTCGTACTCGTCCTGGCGCGCCAGCGCAAAGGTCTTGGCGACGAAGCGGGGGAAATACCAGCGCATGAAGGCCTGGGTGGCGGCGGCCACGGCGCCCTCGTCGTCTTCGAGGCTGCTGTTCAAACGCATCCAGGTCAGCCGGGTGCGGTAGATCCAGGCCGCAAAACGGCCATGGTCGCCCCGCAGGTGCCCGTATTCGTGCGCGAGCACGGCCAGAAAGCGCGGCCGGTCCAGCGCCAGCAGCAGCGGCAGGCCGATGGTCAGGTAGTTCACCGCCCCGCCCAGCAGCCCGTAGCGGGGCAGTTGCTGGATGCTGGCGTTGAATTCGTCGTTCAGGTACACATGGTGGATGGGCGGGCCCTTGATCTTGCGGCGCATGCGCTCCAGCGCCTCGAACAGCTCGGGGGCCTCCAGCGCGGTGATCTCCATGCCCTTGGGCTCGTCCACGCGCACCCACAGCGCGCGGATACTCACCCACAGCAGGCTGGCCGCACCCAGCAGAACCAACACCAGCACCAGCCGGAACCGGCCATTGAACAGCTGCGGTATGACCCAGGCGATCAGGCCGGCCCCCACGGCCAGGCAACCGAGCACCCAGGCATAGCCCAGCGCGGCGAACGCGGCCACGCCGAGCCGATAACGGCGGCTGTTGTCGGCGCTGGCATGCTCGCTCATGCGCACCAGGTGCACAAAATCTGCCTGATCCACTGGATTTCCCCCTCAACCTTGTTTTTTGACCACCTGCCATCCTAACCAACATGACCGACGACGACCTGCCCCAAATCACCCCGACCCCGCCCGGCCTGTACCGGCACTACAAGGGCATGCTGTACGAGGTGATCGACACCGTGCGCCACAGCGAGACCCTGGAGCCCATGACGCTGTACCGCGCGCTGTACGGCCAGCGCGGCCTGTGGGTGCGCCCGGCGGCCATGTTCGCCGAGGACGTGCTGATCGACGGCCGCATGCGCCCGCGCTTCGAAAAATGCGGCGACGAGGCCCCGCCGCCGCCCCCCGCGCAGGCCTGATCCACCACCTGCACAAACGGCTGGGGCCAAAACCCCGAACTGGCAGCCAATGGTCTGCCAGTTCGACCGACCGATACCGCCATTGTGTCCCCATGGACACAAACAGTACAAACCGCCTTGACCTGGCCTTTGAAGAATGGGATCCGGGCCGTTGCCGGCGTTGTTCGCCACTTCGGGGAGCACGGGCCGCAGCCCGCAACCCTTGGAAGGAACGACGATGACGAGCATCAGTAGCGTCAGCAGTGCCTGGTCCAGTGCAAGTGTGCAGCGGGCGCCACGCCCGGGGCCCTCGCCGGAGCGGCTGCTGTCCAAAATAGACGCCGACGGCAGCGGCGGCGTGAGCGGTACCGAACTGCAGGGCCTGCTGGACGATGTGGCCAAGAAGACCGGCGTGAGCAGCCAGGCCAGCGCTGCCGACCTGCTCCAGCAGTACGACGGCGACGGGGACGGCAGCCTCAATGCCGACGAACTGGGCAAGACGATGCAGAGCGTCATGCCCCCACCGCCCTCGACCATGGCCTTTGCCCAGTCGCGCAGCGACAGCAGCAGCAGCAGCACGGGTGCCACGGGCCAGGCTGGCGACGACCTGTTCGGCAAGGTGGACACCGATGGCGATGGTGCCGTGGGCCAGGCCGAGCTGCAGGCATTGCTGGAGAAGATGTCCGGCGGCACGGCCAGCAAGACGGGTGTCAGCAGCGACGAACTGTTCAGCCAGCTCGACGCGGACGGCGACGGCAGCCTTTCGGAGGCCGAATTCGACGCCGGCCGGCCGTCGGGCGAGGCCGGTGGCAGTGCCGTAGGCGGCATGCCCCCGCCCCCGCCCGGTGGGCCAGGCGGTCCCGGCGGCGCCTCGGCCAGCAGCGGCACCACCTACGACCCGCTCGATACCAACGAGGACGGGGTGGTGTCCGCCGCAGAGCAGGCGGCGGGTGCCGCCCAGACGGACGCCATCACGGCACTGTTCAAGACCATCGACACCGACGGCGACAGCAGTATCAGCAGCGAGGAGGCCCGCTCCTTTATCGACCAGTTGAGCAGCCCGCTCGCCAGTGCCAGCAGCACCGATACCGGTGGCCAGACGGCGGACATCGGGCAGAAGACGGACCTGATGAAACTGGCCCAATTCGCACGCAGCCAGTACGAGGCGGCTGCGGGATCCTGGTCGAGCACCGGCAGCACGCTGAGCGCCCTGGCCTGACAACAGAAAGGCATGGGGAACGGCGGGCAGGGAACGGGCTTGCGCCCCCATGCCGCACTGTCCTACAGCCCGGGCGCTATGCCCGGGTTATCTTGGGAGCCATCACCCACAACGTCCCATGCTGCCACGGGTTGAACGCGGAAATGACCCGCCAGTCCAGGCTGGGAGCACTGCACGCCTCGCACCTTGTGCGCATGGCACGGAGCACACCATGGACTATCTATTGCAAGGAATGTTCAGCGAAAAGTCGCTGAGCAAGGTCGTCGGATTCTTCCTCCGGGAGGCCGATGCGGACATTGCCGTGCGCCGGTTGCTGCGACTGCCTGGCATGGAGCCCGGCCAGGTCAGGCTGCTAGGGCCACAGCACGCCGATCTGCGCAACCGCGATCTGCTCAGCCGGGCACTGGAGCCAGAAGCCCACGGCGTGTTCACCACCCTGGTGCGTACCCATGCCATCGCCGGCCTGGTGGGCGCCGTGCTGGGCCTCATGGCGTTTGGCTACCTGATCGCCACTTATGAACCCGCAGTATTGAACAACCCCCTGCTGGCGTTCATCGCCATCGTGGGGTTCGGTACCACCTTCGGCCTCATGCTGGGGGCGCTGAACGCGCTGCGGCCCGACCGCGTCTGGGTCGTCAACCGGGTGCGCTCTGCCCTGCGCAAGCGCCAATGGGTGGTAGTAGCCCACCCGTCCGATTCGCACCAGGCGGCACTGGCCCAGGACCTGCTGGACAGCAGCGAAGCCCAGGTGGTGCGCACCCTGTAGCTCGCGATTACGCCAGGGCCGCCATGAAGGCCCGCACGGCACGCGGGTAGATCACATGCTCCTGCGCCTGCACCCGGGTCGCCAGGGCCTCGGCCGTGTCCCCAGGCAGCACGGGAACCACGGCCTGGTCCAGGATGGGACCCACGTCCAATTCGTCCGTCACCTGGTGCACCGTCACGCCCGCAACCTTGCAGCCCGCGTCGATCGCGCGCTGGTGGGTGTTCAGGCCTGTGAAGGCGGGCAGCAGCGAGGGATGGATGTTGATCAGCCGGCCCGCATAGCGCGCCACGAATCCGGGTGTGAGAATGCGCATGAAACCGGCCAGCACCACCAGGGCGGGTTCGTACCGGTCGACGGCCTGCGCGAGCGCGGTGTCGAAGGCCTCGCGGCTGTCAAAGGCCTTGTGGTCGAGTGCCTCGGTGGCAATGCCCTCGCCGCGTGCGAAGGCCAGGCCCGCCGCGTCGGCCTTGTTGCTCAGCACGGCGGCCACGCGGGCGCCATACCGGCGAGCCCAGTCCTCCTGTTGCGCAGTCCGGACGATAGCGGCCATGTTGGAACCGCTGCCGGAGATCAAAATCACGATGTTCTTCATAAATTGCACGACGACGCTCAACCCCGGATTATCCCTGCCATGCCCTTCGACCCCGCAAACCGCCCCCTGACCGCGAACGAGGCCCGCGTGCTGGCCACGCTGATGGAGAAAGCCCGCACCGTGCCCGACAGCTACCCGATGTCGCTCAATGGCCTGCTCACCGGCTGCAACCAGAAGACCAGCCGCGAGCCGGTGATGACGCTGAGCGATGCCGAGGCGCAGGAGGCCCTCGACTCCCTGCGCCAGCTGACCCTGGCATTCGAAACCAGCGGCAACCGCACCACGCGCTGGGAGCACAATTTCCAGCGCGGCGTGGGCGTACCCGAGCAATCGGCGGTGCTGCTGGGCCTGCTGATGCTGCGCGGCCCGCAGACGGCGGGCGAGCTGCGCATCAACGCCGAGCGCTGGTACCGCTTTGCCGACATTTCCTCGGTCGAGGCCTTCCTGGACGAGCTGCAGGAGCGCAGTGCCGAGAAAGGCGGCCCGCTGGTGGTGTTGCTGCCGCGCGCACCGGGCGCACGCGAGCCACGCTGGACGCACCTGCTGTGCGGGCCGGTGGACACCAGCAGCAGTGCTGCCGCGCCCGCCACGGGCGGGGCAACCGGGGCACTGCAATCGCGTGTGGCGGCGCTGGAGACCGAGGTGGCCGGTCTGCGCGCCACGGTGGAACGGCTGTGCGCCGAGCTGGGCATCGAGCCGGTGGCGCCGGCGATGTCGCCACCCGGACAGGAATAAAACGAACGACCGTGCTACAAACACGACTTCTCAGGAGACAAGCCGCATGGATCTCGCATTCACCCCCGAAGAACAGGCCTTCCGCGACGAAGTTCGCGCATGGGTCCACAGCAATCTGCCGCCCGCCATTTCCCACAAGGTGCACAACGCCTTGCGCCTGACCCGTGACGACCTGCAGGGCTGGGCCAAGATACTGGGCAAGAAGGGCTGGCTCGGCTTTGGCTGGCCCAAGGAGTTCGGCGGCCCCGGCTGGACCGCCGTGCAAAAGCACCTGTTCGAAGAAGAGTGCGCCCTCGCCGGCGCACCGCGCATCATCCCCTTCGGCCCCGTGATGGTGGCCCCGGTGATCATGGCCTTCGGCAATGCCGAGCAGCAAAAGCGCTTTCTGCCTGGCATCGCCAGCGGCGAAGTGTGGTGGAGCCAGGGCTACAGCGAACCGGGCTCGGGCTCGGACCTGGCCTCGGTCAAGACCCGTGCCGAGCGCGTGGGCGACAAGTACATTGTCAACGGCCAGAAGACCTGGACCACGCTGGGCCAGTACGGCGACTGGATGTTCAACCTGGTGCGCACCAGCACCGAGGGCAAACCGCAGACGGGCATCTCCTTCCTGCTCTTGGACATGAGGTCGCCCGGCGTCACCGTGCGCCCGATCAAGCTGCTCGATGGCGAGTGCGAGGTCAACGAGGTGTTCTTCGACAACGTCGAAGTGCCGGCCGAGAACCTGATCGGCGAAGAGAACAAGGGCTGGACCTATGCCAAGCACCTGCTCAGCCACGAGCGCACCAACATCGCCGACGTGAACCGCAGCAAGCGCGAACTCGAGCGCCTGAAGCGCATCGCCAAGACCGAAGGCCTGTGGGACGACGCGCGCTTTCGCGACCAGGTCGCCCTGCTGGAAGTGGACATCGTAGCCCTGGAAATGCTGGTACTGCGCGTGCTCTCGGCCGAGAAATCGGGCAAGAACTCGCTCGACATTGCCGGCCTGCTCAAGATCCGCGGCAGCGAGATCCAGCAGCGCTATGCCGAGCTGATGATGCTGGCCGCAGGCCCCTTCGCCCTGCCCTTCATTGAAGAAGCCATGGAAGCCGGCTGGCAAGGCGACTTTCCTGGCGGCGAGGTGGCCAACGCGCCTCTGGCATCGACCTACTTCAACCTGCGCAAGACCACCATCTACGGCGGCTCGAACGAAGTGCAGCGCAACATCGTGGCGCAGACGGTTCTGGGCTAAGGAGACAAAAACATGGATTTCGACTTCTCTGACGACCAGGAACAGCTGCGCGACGCCGTGCGCAAATGGGTGGACAAGGGCTACACCTTCGAACGCCGCCGCGCGGCCGTGGAGGCCGGCGGCTTCTCGCGCGAGGCCTGGACCGAACTGGCCGAGCTGGGCCTCACGGCCCTGACCGTGCCTGAGGACAACGGCGGCCTGGGCCAGAGCGCCATCGACGCGATGGTGGTGGCCGAGGAACTGGGGCGCGGCATGGTGCTCGAGCCCCTGGCCCAGGCCTTCATCGCCAGTGCCGTGCTCTCGCAGTACGGCACTGCCGAGGTGCAGGGCGCCTGGCTGCCCCGCGTTGCCAGCGGCGAAGCCCTGGTGGTGCTGGCCCAGCAGGAGCGCAAGGCGCGCTACCGCCTGGACGTGTGCGATGCCAAGGCCACGGCAGCCGGCAGCGGCCACACCGTGACCGGCACCAAGAGCATCGTCGCCGCGGGTGACCAGGCCGACGCCTTCCTCGTGCCCGCCCAGCTGGACGGCAAGATCGCGCTGTTCCTGGTGGAGCGCTCGGCCAGCGGGGTGGCCACCAAGGGCTACGTGACGCAGGACGGCAGCCGCGCCGCCGAGGTGCAACTGGCCAACGCCCCCGCCACCCTGGTGACCACCGACGGCCTGGCCGCGCTGGAACTGGCCGTGGACACCGGCATTGCAGCCACCTGCGCCGAGGCCGTGGGCGTGATGGACAAGACCGTGGCCGCCACGGTGGAGTACATGAACCAGCGCAAGCAGTTCGGCGTGCTGATCTCGAGCTTCCAGGCCCTGCGCCACCGCGTGGCCGACATGAAGATGCAGCTCGAACTGGCCCGCTCGATGAGCTACTACGCCAGCCTCAAGCTGGGCGCCCCTGCTGCCGAGCGCCGCGCCGCCATGGCCCGCGCCAAGGTGCAACTGGGCCAGTCCATGCGCTTCGTAGGCCAGCAGTCGGTGCAGCTGCACGGCGGTATCGGCGTGACCGACGAGTACATCGGCAGCCACTACTTCAAGAAGCTCACGCAGCTCGAAATGACCTTCGGCGACACGCTACACCACCTCGGTGAAGTGTCGGCCCGCATGCAGGACACGGCCGGCGTGTTTGCCTGAGAACAACTGACGCAAGGGCGTAACACCCATCGATCATGCTCGTGGATTTGACCGATCCACGGGCATTTTTCATTTCCTGAGAAGAACACCATGATGATGATTCCCCTGCAACGCCGGTTCGCACTGATCGCCGCAGCCACTGCCGTGATGGCCCTCGCCGGCTGCGCCACGCAAGGCCCTTCACAGCAGGCGTTGCCCCCCATCGTCTTCGTGCACGGCAATGGCGACACGGCTGCGCTGTGGCAGACCACGGCCTGGCGATTCGAGTCCAACGGCTGGCCGCGCGAGCGCCTGCACGCCATCGACGTGCCCTACCCGATCAACCGCGACGACGACACCAAGGCCCAACCCGGCCGCACCTCGGCGGCCGAGCACATGGCCTACCTCAAGGCCGAGGTGGACAAGGTGCTCAAGGCCACGGGCGCGCGCAAGGTCGTGCTCATGGGCAACTCGCGCGGCGGCAATGCCATCCGCAACTACATCCAGAACGGCGGCGGCGTGCAGACCGTGAGCCACGCCATCCTGGGCGGCACGCCCAACCACGGCGTCTGGGCGATTCCCGGCTTTCGCGAAGGCAGCGAGTTCGCAGGCACGGGCCCCTTCCTCAAGGGCCTGAACGCGCCCAAGAACGCCGCAGGCGACGAAGTCACCGGACCCGTGCAGTGGATGACCGTGCGCTCGGACAACAACGACAAGTTCGCCCAGCCCGATGGTCTGTGGATCGGCCAGAAGGGTACACCCACCAACGTCACAGCGGCCGGCCCTGAGCTCAAAGGCGCCACCAACGTCGTGATCCCGCGCATCGACCACCGAGAGACATCGTTCTCGCCTGCCGCCTTTGCGGCGGCCTACCAGTTCATCACCGGCAAGGCCCCTGCGGCCACCGCCATCGCCAGCGAAGCGCGCGTGGCGATCTCGGGCAAGGTCACCGGCCTGGGCGTGGACCCGCTGGACGCCAAGACCGGCAATTTCAGCAACAACCTGCCCCTGCCCGGCGCGCAGCTGGAGGTGTACGCCACCGACCCGGCCACGGGTGCCCGCACCGGCAACGCCCTGCTGCGCACCACCGTGGCGGCCGACGGCCAATGGGGCCCGCTGGTGGTACCCACCGGCGCACCGCTGGAATTCGCCATCGCCGCGCCCGGCTACGCCACCACCCACATCTACCGCAGCGGCTTTCCGCGCAGCAGCTCCATCGTGCACCTGCGCGCCGAACGCATCGCCGACGCCGACAAGACCGCCGCCAGCGTGGTCACCATGACCCGCCCCCGCGGCTACCTGGACCCGGCGCGCGACCAGATGCTGTTCGACGGCGTGCCGCCCGTGGGCGTGCCCGCCGGCGCCGGCGCCGCCTCGGCCAAGATCAAGCCCGAAGGGGCGGCCCAGCGCAGCGTGGCCGCGCAGTTCAATGGAGAGCGGGTGGTGGGACAGACCTGGCCCGCAGCCAGCGGTCACCTGGTGCTCCTGGAACTGACGTACTAAAGGAATGGGCGCTGCGCGGTACCCGAATTCCGCGCAGCACACCCCGAAGAGTGGTCAAGACGGCCCTTATGGCTAGGCGTTACGTCGCAGACAGTACGCCAGTACGGCAAGGCGGAACAACGACGCCAGAAGGGCTGTATTGGCCGCTCCGCCCGCTACGCAAGAAGACGCGAAGACTTTGGAACGTGGGCCATCAAGAATTCCATCTGGTCTGCAAGAATTCTTCTGTTGCGCAGGATGAAATCCTCCCACAGGCTGGGCACATAGGGCGCGTAAAGCAGCGGCATGTGCGCCTGCTCCGGTGTGCGCGGGCCCTTCCTGTGGTTGCAGGGCCGGCAGGCCGTGACCACGTTCATCCAGTGGTCCTGCCCATTGCGCGCAAAGGGCACGATGTGCTCGCGCGTGAGGTTGTCTTCGTGGAAGTGCCCGCCGCAGTAGGCGCACACATTGCGGTCGCGAACGAAGAGCTTGCTGTTGGTCAGGCCCGGCTTGAGATCGAAGGGGTTGATGCTGGGCACACCCTTGGTACCGATGATGCTGTTGATGGCAATCACCGATTGTTCGCCCGTGACGGCGTTGTAGCCACCCCGAAAGCGCGCGATGTGGCCGCCGGACTCCCAGCGCACCTCCCCCGCGGCGTAGTGGATGACCGCCTGCTCCAGCGATATCCACGACTGGGGCAGCCCCTGGGCTGACAGCTTCAAGACCTTCAAAACACGCCTCCTGGAACAAGAATGAACACAAGGAATCGGAACGCGGATGTCTCGCGGACCCCACTGCGCTGTGAAGTCCGTAGTACACAATATACTCTGTTTTCATGACAGATTGGCGTCTGGTGCTTTACCCATCGGCCCAAGCTGCTATCAAAAAGATAACAAAGCAATGAAGATCTTCCGCGGATTCCACCACCCCGGCATCGCCCGTGCCTGCGCGCTGACCATCGGCAACTTCGATGGTGTGCACCGGGGCCACCAGGCCATGCTGGCCCTGCTCAACAGCGAGGCCGCCCACCGCGGGGTGGAGAGCTGCGTGCTGACCTTCGAGCCCCACCCGCGCGACTACTTTGCCGGGGCCCTGCACAAGCCGGAGCTGGCGCCCGCGCGCATCGGCACACTGCGCGACAAGCTCACCGAGCTGGCGCGCTGTGGCGTGCAGCAGACGGTGGTGCTGCCCTTCGATGCACGGCTGGCGGCCCAGTCGCCCCAGGCCTTCATCGACGAGGTGCTGCTCCAGGGCCTGGGTGCGCGCTACGTGCTGGTGGGCGACGATTTCCGCTTCGGCGCCCAGCGCGCGGGCGACTACGCGCTGCTCGATGCCACGGGCCAAGCCCGGGGCTTCGACGTGGCGCGCATGAACAGCTACGAGGTGCACGGGCTGCGCGTGTCGAGCTCGGCCGTGCGCCAGGCGCTGGGCCGGGGCGACATGGAGGCCGCCGCCCGCCTGCTGGGCCGGCCCTACACGATATCGGGCCACGTGGTGCATGGCCGCAAGCTCGGGCGCGAACTGGGGGCCACGGCCGAGGGTGCGGGCGACGGTTTTCGCACGCTGAACCTGCGCTTTGCCCACTGGAAACCCGCTGCCAGCGGCATCTTTGCCGTGTTGGTGCATGGCCTGGGCGAGTTCCCATTGCAAGGCGTGGCCAACCTGGGCGTGCGCCCTTCGCTGGACCCCGACGACGTGAACGGCGGGCGCGTATTGCTGGAGACGCACTGCCTGCAATGGCCCGCCGATCTGGGGGCCGAAGGGGCGTACGGTAAAATCGTGCGGGTGGAACTGCTGCACAAACTGCACGACGAGCTCAAATACGACGGTCTGGATGCCCTGACGACGGGCATTGCCAAGGACTGTGCGGACGCGCGCGCCTATTTCGCGTCGGCCCACGCACCCACCAACCACACCGAGACCCGGCGCCAGACCACGCGCGACCGAATTTGAGGGGGCTGCCTGCGCAGCGCCTGCCCCGCAGGCCCGACACCTCTCCACGCCTCCTCTTTTCCCGCTTTGCTCCGGGCCTGCCCCGGATTGCCCCGTTTTAAGGCTCCCCCATGTCCGACAACGCCAGTACCACCGAATCCACCGCCCCGGATTACCGCAGCACCCTGAACCTGCCCGACACCCCCTTTCCCATGCGCGGCGACCTGCCCAAGCGCGAGCCGGGCTGGGTCAAGGAGTGGGAGGACAAGGGCCTGTACAAGCGCCTGCGCGACGCACGCTGCGGCGCGCCCAAGTTCATCCTGCACGATGGCCCGCCCTATGCCAACGGCCAGATCCACATGGGCCATGCGGTCAACAAGATCTTGAAGGACATGATCACCAAGGCGCGCCAGCTCGAAGGCTTCGACGCGCTGTACGTGCCCGGCTGGGACTGCCATGGCCTGCCGATCGAGAACGCCATCGAGAAGAAGCACGGCCGCAACCTGAGCCGCGACGACATGCAGGCCAAGAGCCGCGCCTTTGCCACCGAGCAGATCGCGCAGCAGATGGGCGACTTCCAGCGCCTGGGCGTACTCGGCGAATGGGACAACCCCTACAAGACCATGAACTTCGCCAACGAGGCGGGCGAGATCCGGGCCTTCAAGCGCGTGATGGAGCGCGGCTTCGTCTACCGCGGCCTCAAGCCCGTGTACTGGTGCTTCGACTGCGGCAGCTCGCTGGCCGAGTTCGAGATCGAATACGCCGACAAGAAGAGCACCACGCTGGACGTGGCCTTCAAGGCGCACGAGCCCGCGAAGCTGGCGGCCGCCTTCGGCCTGCCGGCGCTGGCCAAGGACGCCTTCGTGGTGATCTGGACCACCACCGCCTGGACCATCCCCGCCAACCAGGCGCTGAACCTGAACCCCGCGCTGACCTATGCGCTGGTGGACACCGAGCGCGGCCTGCTGGTGCTGGCCGAGTCGCTGGTGGAGGACTGCATGGTGCGCTACTGCCTGACCGGCCAGGTGCTGGCCACGGCCCTGGGCGAAAAGCTCGGCGGCCTGGAGTTCGAGCACCCGCTGTATGACGTCGATGCCGGCTACCGCCGCCTGTCGCCCGTGTACCTGGCCGACTACGCCACGGCCGATGACGGCACCGGTATCGTGCACTCCTCGCCCGCTTACGGGCTGGAGGATTTCAACTCCTGCGTGTCCCATGGCCTGGCGCTCGACGACATCCTGAACCCCGTGCAAGGCAACGGCACCTACGCGCCGGACTTCCCGCTGTTCGGCGGCCAGCACATCTGGAAGGCCGTGCCGGTCGTCATCGAGGCGCTGCGCGACGCCGGCCGCCTGATGGCCACCAAGGACATCACGCACAGCTACCCGCACTGCTGGCGCCACAAGACGCCGGTGATCTACCGCGCGGCCGCGCAGTGGTTCATCCGCATGGACGAAGGCGAAGGCGTGTTCACCAAGGACAAGGCCGAGAAGACCCTGCGCCAGACGGCGCTGGACGCCATCGAGCACACCAGCTTCTACCCCGAGAACGGCAAGACCCGCCTGCACGACATGATCGCCGGACGGCCCGACTGGTGCATCTCGCGCCAGCGCAGCTGGGGCGTGCCCATCCCGTTCTTCCTGCACAAGGACTCCGGCGAGCTGCATCCGCGCACCATGGAAATCATGGACCAGGCGGCCGACATCGTCGAGAAGGGCGGCATCGAGGCCTGGAGCCGTGTGACGCCCGAAGAGATCCTGGGCGCCGAAGACGCAGCCTGCTACACCAAGAGCACCGACATCCTGGAAGTGTGGTTCGACTCGGGCTCCACCTTCTTCCACGTGCTGCGCGGCACGCACCCCAACGTGCACCACGACACCGGCCCCGAGGCCGACCTGTACCTGGAAGGCCATGACCAACACCGCGGCTGGTTCCACAGCTCGCTGCTGCTGGCCAGCGCGCTCGAAGGCCGCGCGCCCTACCGCGGCCTGCTGACCCACGGCTTCACCGTGGACAGCCAAGGCCGCAAGATGAGCAAGTCGCTGGGCAACGGCATCGATCCGCAGGAGATCAACAAAAAGCTGGGCGCCGAGATCATCCGCCTGTGGGTGGCCGCGAGTGACTACTCGGGCGACATCGCGGGCGACGAGAAGATCCTGGCGCGCGTGGTCGACGCCTACCGACGCATCCGCAACACGCTGCGCTTCCTCTTGGCCAACGTGAGCGATTTCGACCCCGCCACCGACACCGTGCCGTTCGACCAGATGCTGGAGATCGACCGCTACGCCCTGACGCGCGCGGCCGAGTTCCAGGCCACCGTGCTCGCGCACTACAAGGTCTACGAGTTCCACCCCGTCGTGGCCAAGCTGCAGCTGTACTGTTCGGAAGACCTGGGCGGCTTCTACCTCGACGTGCTCAAGGACCGCCTGTACACCACGGCGCCCAAGAGCCTGGCGCGCCGCAGTGCGCAGACCGCGCTGTACCAGATCACGCATGCCATGCTGCGCTGGATGGCGCCGTTCCTGTCGTTCACCGCCGAAGAGGCATGGAAGGTGTTCGGCAAGTCCGACTCCATCTTCGTGGAGACCTACGGCTCCATCGCCGGTGGCGACGAAGGCCTGCTGGCCAAGTGGGCGCGCCTGCGCGAGATCCGCGACGTGGTGAACAAGCAGATCGAGGTGCTGCGCGCCGACGGCCAGGTGGGCTCGTCCCTGCAGGCCAGCGTGGTGCTCACGGCAGCGCCCGAGGACCATGCCCTGCTCGCCAGCCTGGGCGATGACCTCAAGTTCGTGTTCATCACCTCGGCCATCGAGCTGGTGGCGGGCGATGCCCTGCAGATCAGCGTCAAGCCCAGCGCCGACGCCAAGTGCGACCGTTGCTGGCACTACCGCGCCGACGTGGGCCAGGATAAGGCCCACCCGACGATCTGCGGCCGCTGCACGAGCAACCTGTATGGCGCCGGCGAGAGCCGGGCGCACGCGTGATGTCGGGCAGCACAACGGCGCCCGCCGGATCTGCCTTGGGCAAAATGTGGCCGTGGCTGGCCTGGGCGGTGGTGATCTTCATCGCCGACCAGGTCACCAAGATGCTGATCCTGGACGCCTACCGGCTGGGAGATGCGACCCCCATCACCAGCTTCTTCAACATCGTGCGCGCGCACAACACGGGCGCGGCCTTCTCGTTCCTGGCGGACGCGGGCGGCTGGCAGCGCTGGGCGTTCACCGGCATCGGTGTGGCGGCCACGGTGTTCATCGTCTGGCAGCTGCGCGCGCACCCCGGACAGAAGCTGTTTTGCTTTGCACTGTCCAGCATTCTGGGTGGCGCGGTGGGCAACGTGGTGGACCGGCTGATGCACGGCTACGTGGTCGACTTTCTGGACTTTTACGCACGCGGCTACCATTTCCCGGCCTTCAACCTGGCCGATTCGGCCATCACCGTGGGTGCGGTCTGCCTGGTGCTGGACGAGTTGCTGCGGATGAAGAAGCCGAAGTAAACCTCTCGCGACTTCATTTCTGAACGGCCCCATCGAGGGCCGTTTTTCATGGGCCTTGGTCACAAGGGCGTCACACAGCATCGCTCCAATGTAAACGTTTACATTGCAACGAGGTTCCATGAGCATCCAGGACGTGGCCCGCCAGGCGGGCGTGTCGGTCGCCACCGTGTCGCGGGTCTTCAACCTGCCGGACAAGGTGACGCCGGCCACGCGCGGGCATGTGCAGCAGGTCGCCCAGGCCTTGGGCTACCTGCCCAACGCCAGCGCGCGCACCTTGCGCACCCAGCGCAGCCGCGTCATCGGCGTGGTGCTGCCCACCCTGCTCAACCCGGTGTTTGCCGAATGCCTGCAGGGCCTCGCCCAGGCGGCCGTCGCGGCCGGCTACGCCATCCTGCCGTTTGCCACCGACTACCAGATCGCCCAGGAAGACCTTGCCGTGCACTTGCTCTTGGCCGGCAACGTGGACGGCATGGTCCTGGTGGTCTCCAACCCCGCCACTTCGAGTGCGCTGCAGCGCCTGGCCGAAGCCGGGCTGCCCTACGTGCTGGCCTATAACCGGCACCCGGACCATCCCTGCGTCTCTGTGGATGGCGAGCAGGCCGTGGCCGAACTGGTGGCCCATCTGGTCTCGCTCGGGCACCGGCGCATCACCATGGTCAGCGGCCAGCTCGCCGCATCGGACCGGGCGCAGCAGCGCAGCCGGGGCTTTCACAGCGGCATGGCCGCCGCCGGCCTGCCCGAGGGGCCGGTGCTCGAAGTGCCCTTTGTCGAGACCGCCGTGCAGGACGTCACGGCCCTGCTGCAGGCGCCGGGCCGCCCCACGGCCCTGGTGTGCTCCAACGACCTGCTGGCCATCCGCAGCATCCGCGCTGCCCACCTGGCCGGGCTGGCCGTGCCGCGCGACCTGAGCGTGGCGGGCTTCGACGGCATCGCCCTGGGCGAAGACCTCACGCCCATGCTGAGCACCGTCGCCCAGCCCAACGCCGACATCGGCCGCTGCAGCGTGCAGCTGCTGGTGCAGGCCATGGCCAGCGGCACGCCGCTGGCACCGGACGCCGGGCTCACGCTGGCCCACCACTTTCGCACCGGCGAATCCTGCGCGCACGCCTGACCCCTTTCACCCACGTTTCCCGCCACCTCTGATCACAGGAGTTCTCGATGACATTCCCGCTCACCC
Organism: Acidovorax sp. LjRoot118; assembly: GCF_964253575.1. Classification (NCBI taxonomy): domain Bacteria; kingdom Pseudomonadati; phylum Pseudomonadota; class Betaproteobacteria; order Burkholderiales; family Comamonadaceae; genus Acidovorax; species Acidovorax sp. LjRoot118. Next base: position 543,765 of record NZ_CAXURB020000001.1, on the reverse strand, counting down.
CCTTCATGCGCGCCGCGGCGCTCGCCCTCGGCCTGGCGGCCAGCGGCGCGGCCATGGCGCAAACGGCCATCTGCTACAACTGCCCGCCCGAATGGGCCGACTGGGGCAGCCAGATCAAGGCCATCAAGGCCAAGACCGGCATCACCGTGCCGCCGGACAACAAGAACTCCGGCCAGTCGCTGGCGCAGATGACGGCCGAGAAGGCCAGCCCCGTGGCCGACGTGACCTACCTGGGCGTGACCTTCGCGATCCAGGCGCACAAGGACGGCCTGGTCAGCGCCTACCAGCCGCCGGCGGCGTGGAAGGACATTCCCGATGGCCTCAAGGACCCGGCCGGCCACTGGTTCACCATCCACTCGGGCACGCTTGGCTTCATGGTCAACGTGGATGCGCTCAAGGGCAAGCCCGTGCCGCAATCGTGGGCCGATCTGCTCAAGCCCGACTACAAGGGCCTGATCGGCTACCTGGACCCGGCCTCGGCCTTCGTGGGCTACGTGGGTGCGGTGGCGGCCAACCAGGCGCGCGGCGGCACGCTGGAAAATTTCGGCCCCGGCATCGACTACTTCAAGGCGCTGCAGAAGAACGAGCCCATCGTGCCCAAGCAGACCTCGTACGCGCGCGTGCTCTCGGGTGAAATCGCGATCCTGCTGGACTACGACTTCAACGCCTACCGCGCCAAGTACAAGGACCAGGCCAACGTGCAGTTCGTGATCCCTGCCGAAGGCACGCTGGTGGTGCCCTACGTGATGAGCCTGGTGGCCGGCGCGCCCCACGCCGCCGAAGGCAAGAAGGTGTTGGACTTCGTGCTCTCCGACGAAGGCCAGGCCCTGTGGGCCAATGCCTACCTGCGGCCGGTGCGCGCCAGCGCCATGCCCAAGGAGGTGCAGGCGCGCTTCCTGCCCGCCAGCGAATACGCCCGCGCCAAGACGGTGGACTATGGCCGCATGGCCGCAGTGCAGAAGGCGTTCTCGGACCGCTACCTCGCAGAAGTGAAGTGATCCTGATGCGCCACGGCTTCGCTCCCTCGCGCATGCTGCTGCTGGCCTGCGCCGCGCCGGCCGTGGCCTTCTTCGCGGCCTTCTGGCTGCTGCCCGTGGCCCTGCTGCTGGCGCTGCCGGCAGGCAAGGGCTGGGCCAGCTATTTCGCCGTGCTGACGAATGCCCGCTACCTGCAGAGCCTGCTGCAGACCCTGGGCCTGTCGCTTGCCGTCACGCTGGCCACGCTGGTGCTGGGTGCCCTGGTGGGCATCACGCTGGCACGCCAGCGCTTTCGCGGGCGGCAGCTGCTGCTGTCGCTGCTCACACTGCCGCTGTCCTTCCCCGGGGTCATCGTGGGCTTCTTCATGATCCTGCTGGGCGGACGCCAGGGGCTGGTGGCCGACATCTCGGACCACCTGGGCATGGGCCGCACCACCTTCGCCTATGGCCTCACGGGCCTGTTCCTGGCCTACCTGTATTTCTCGCTGCCACGCGCGATCGCCACCTATACCGCGGCGGCAGGCGCCATGGACGCCGCACTGGAAGAGGCCGCCCGGTCGCTGGGTGCCTCGCGCTGGCATGTGGCGCGCGACGTCTGGCTGCCCGAACTGGCCGCCACCACGCTGGCCTGCGGTGCCATCGTCTTCGCCACCGCCATGGGCGCCTTCGGCACGGCCTTCACGCTGGCCAGCAAGTTCGAGGTACTGCCCATCACCATCTACAACGAGTTCACCAACTACGCCAACTTCGCGCTGGCGGCCAGCCTGTCGATCACGCTGGGGCTGATCACCTGGCTGGTGCTCTGGGCCGCCCGCCGTGCGTCCGGCACCCCGGCCTTCTGAAGCATCGACCATGAGAAACGCACGACAAGCTCCCTGGTCCCTGGTGGCGCTCACGGCCTTGGTGGCCCTGTTCATGCTCGCCCCCATCGCCCTGTCGGTCATGGCCGGGCTGGTGAACAACTACAGCGCGGGCCTGAAAAGCGGTCTCACGCTGCGCTGGCTCTCCGAGGTGTGGGAGAACTATGGCGGCACCGTCGGTGCATCATTGCTGCTGGCGCTGCTGTGCGTGCTGGGCAACCTGCTCATCGGTGTGCCCTGCGCCTATGCGCTGGCGCGCAGCCGCTCGCGCTGGGCGCGGCTGTTCGAGGAACTGCTGACCCTGCCCGTAGCCGTGCCCGGGCTGGCCAGCGCGCTGGCACTGATACTGGCCTACGGCACGCTCTCGGGCTTTCGCCAGAGCTTCGCCTTCATCCTGGTCGGGCACATGGTGTTCACGCTGCCCTTCATGGTGCGTACCGTGGGCTCGGCCTTCCAGAAGGACGAACTGCGCTCGCTCGAAGAGGCCGCGCGCTCGCTGGGAGCCAGCTTCGCGCAGCGCTTCCTCGGTGTGCTGGTGCCCGCCGTGCTGCCGGCCATCGTGGCGGGCAGCCTGATGGTGTTCACGCTCTCGGTGGGCGAGTTCAACCTGACCTGGATGCTGCACACCCCTCTCACGCGCACCTTGCCCGTGGGCCTGGCCGACAGCTATGCCTCCATGCGCATCGAGATCGGCTCGGCCTACACCCTGGTCTTCCTGATCGTCATCCTGCCCGTGCTGTGGGGCCTGCAGGCCGTCGGCACCTTCATCGAGAAACACCATGGAACTTGAACGCACGCGCGTGGACGTGGTCCAGTGCGCCAAAACCTATGCCGACGGCACGCGCGGCCTGCAACCCACCGACCTCACGGTGGAGCCCGGCGAGGTGCTGGCGCTGCTGGGCCCCTCGGGCTGCGGCAAGACCACGCTGCTGCGCCTGATCGCGGGGCTGGAGTCGCCCGACGCGGGCAGCCGCATCGCCTTTGGCGGCACGGACGTGACGCAGCTGCCCATCGAGCGGCGCGGCATCGGCATGGTGTTTCAGCACTATGCACTGTTCCCGCAGATGACGGTGGCCGCCAACATTGGCTACGGCCTGCGCATCCGCGGCACCGATGCGGCCGAAGAGCGCCGCGTGGTGGGCGAGCTGGTGGACCTGGTGCGCCTGAATGGGCTGGAGAACAAGCGCCCCGCCGAGCTTTCGGGCGGCCAGCGCCAGCGCGTGGCCCTGGCACGCGCCGTGGCCGTGCGCCCGCGCGTGCTGCTGCTCGACGAACCGCTGACCGCACTGGACGCCAAGCTCAAGGAGTCGCTGCGCGACGAGCTGGCCGAGCTGCTGCGCCGCCTGCACATCACGGCCATCCACGTCACGCACGACCAGCAGGAGGCCCTGGTCATTGCCGACCGCCTGGCGGTGATGCAGGCCGGCCGCATCGTGCAGGTGGGCGACGGCGAAACGCTGTACCGTACGCCGGCCCACCCCTTCGTGGCCGCCTTCCTGGGCCGCGTGAACCGGCTGCAACGCGACGAGGCGGCCCGCCAGCGCCAGGTGCTGCCCCTGGGCGGGATCGAGCTGCCCTGCCCCGCGGCCTGCGCCGCCGACACCGTGCTGCTGGTGCGCCCCGAGGACATCGAAGTCCAGTTGGACTACCCAGGAGACGAAGCTTGGGGCCGCGCCGAGGTCACGCGCCGCAGCTTCCTGGGCGAGCGCGTACAGCTCACCCTGGCGCTGACCGGCCAGCCCCCGATGCAGGCCGAGGTGCCCCGGGACCACCCGGCCCGCCAGGGCCAGCAGGTGGCCATCCGCATCCGCCCCGAGCACCTCATGCCCAGTCACGGGGCTTCCTGACCCCTGCCACGCACTTCCATGAACACCCTGCTGCTGCAACTGTCCGACCTGCATATCCGCGAGCCTGGGCGCTTGGCCTATGGCCGCATCAACACCGCGCCCTACCTCACACAAGCGGTACAGGCCATCCTGCGCCTGCCACAACGGCCCGACGCGCTGGTGATCACCGGCGACCTGACGGACTTCGGCCGCGCGGCCGAGTACGAGCACCTGCGCACGCTGCTGTCACCACTGGGTGCCATGCCGACCTACCTGCTGCCCGGCAACCACGACGAACGCGCCCAGTTGCGCCAGAGCTTTGCGGAGCACGGCTACCTGGGCACCGAAGGCTTCGTGCAGTACTGCGTGCCGGTCGGCGACCTGACCCTGATCGCGCTGGACACCGTGGTGCCCGGCGCCAGCGAGGGCAGCCTGTGCCGCGAACGGCTGGCCTGGCTGGCCGACGCGCTCGATGCACAGCGCCACCGCCCCGTGGTGATCGCCATGCACCACCCGCCTTTCCAGACGCTGATCGGCCACATGGACGCCATCGGGCTGCTGAGCGGTGCGGCAGAACTCGAAGCCCTGGTGGCGCGCCACCCGAACGTGGAGCGCATCGTCTGCGGCCACCTGCACCGCAGCATCCAGGTGCGCTTTGGCGGCTCCATCGCCATGACCGTGCCCTCGCCGGCCCACCAGGTCTGCCTGGACCTGGCGCCCGATGCGGCCTCGGCCTGGACGCTGGAGCCCCCCGGCTTCGGCCTGCATGCGCTGCCCCAGGGGGGGCGCCTGGTGAGCCATACCGTGGCCAGCGGGCTGTACGAAGGGCCCTTCCCCTTCCACGACGGTGGGCAGCTGATTGACTGAGGCCGCCCGGCACCGGGGGCACCACACCCTTTTTCCAGCCTGGCCGGAGCAACACACCTTGCCGTGTCATGGACATGGTTCCTGTGCTATGGATTCAGGAGTATGCTAGAGCGTCCGCAATGTGACAGTTTTGTGACTAAAACGGGCGCTTCCCTGGTTTGCGGTCTGCCGTTTTTGCTGCAGTGCCGGCCTTTCGGCCTCGCAAACCTTTCCCGCGCCCGCTTCCGGGCCACACCAGCCTGCCCCCAAGGCAGCCGCAGCGGGCATGGCACGTGCTTCACAGTGCAGGTCAAAAATAAGAAAAGTTAGCGTTTACTCATGAAGCATCTCCTGAATCTCCTGGCCGCCGTTGCGCTGCTGATCTGGGGCACGCACCTGGTGCGCACCGGCATTCTGCGCGTGTTCGGCGCCAACCTGCGCCAGCTGATCGCCCACAGCGTCAGCACACGCATCACCGCCGTGCTGTCGGGCATCGGGGTCACGGCGCTGGTGCAGTCGAGCACGGCCACCGCGCTCATCGTGTCCTCCTTCGTCGGCCAGGGGCTGGTCACCCTGCCCGCCGCCCTGGCCGTGATGCTCGGGGCCGATGTCGGCACCAGCGTGATGGCCGTGGTCTTCGCGATGGACCTGTCGTGGCTGTCGCCGCTGTTCATCTTCGTCGGGGTGGTGCTGTTCATCACCCGCAAGGACACGGCCGCAGGCCGCGTCGGCCGGGTGCTGATCGGCCTGGGCCTGATGCTGCTGGCGCTGCGCCTGATCACCGAATCCACCACCGTGCTGACCCAGTCGCCCACGGTGCGCACCTTGCTGGGCGCGCTCACCAGCGACCTGCTGCTGGAGATCTTCACGGGCGCCGTGCTGGCCGTGGTGGCCTACTCCAGCCTGGCCACCGTGCTGCTGACCGCCACCCTGGCCGGCTCCGGCGGCATTCCGGTGGACGTGGCGCTGGGCTTGGTGATCGGCGCCAACCTGGGCAGTGGCCTGCTGGCCGTGCTGACCACCATGAAGGCGAATGTGCAGACGCGCCAGGTGCCCCTGGGCAACCTGTTCTTCAAGATCATCGGCGTGGCCATCATGACGCCGCTCACCGGCCTGTGGCTGCAGCATGTTCGGCCGTACGTCCCCGACACGGCCACGCTGGTGGTGCTGTTCCACCTGGCCTTCAACGTGGTGGTGGGCATCATCTGCATCGGCCTGACCGGCACCGTCGCCCGCGCCGTGCAGCGGCTGTTGCCGCAGCCGGACGCACAGGCGTCCGCCGCCGGGGCACGCCCCAAGCACCTGGACCCTTCGGCGCTGGCCACCCCATCGCTGGCTATCTCGTGCGCGGCACGCGAGGCCCTGCACCAGGCCGACGTGGTCGAGTCCATGATGATCGGCCTGCACACCGTGATCCGCACCGACGACCTCAAGCTGGCGCAGGACCTGCGCAAGCTCGACGACGAGGTGGATGGCCTGTACTCGGCCATCAAGTACTACCTGACCAAGATCTCGCGCGAGGCCCTGGACGAACGCGAAGGCCGGCGCTGGGCCGACATCATCAGCTTCACCATCAACATGGAGCAGATCGGCGACATCATCGAGCGCGTGCTGATCGACATCGAGGACAAGAAGATCAAGAAGGGCCGCCACTTCTCCGAGGCCGGCATGGAAGAGATCAACGAGCTGCACGCCCGCCTGCTGGACAACCTGCGCCTGGCGATGAGCGTCTTCCTCAACGGCAATGTGCGCGATGCGCAGAAGCTGCTGGAGGAAAAAGCCCGTTTTCGCGACCTGGAGCGTGCCTACTCGGCCACCCACCTGGTGCGCCTGTCGGACAACACGGTGCAGAGCATCGAGACCAGCTCGCTGCACATCGACCTGATCAGCGAGCTCAAGCGCATCAACTCGCTGCTGTGCTCGGTGGCCTACCCGATCCTGGAATCGGCCGGGGCGCTGGCGCCGAGTCGGCTGCGCGCGGCGACCACGACCGACTGAGGCACGGCGGCGATCGCCGTCAGGCGCTGGAATCCAGGAAACCGCCGATGACCAGCCCGGCCTCCTGGGTGAACTCGCCCCGGGCCACCCGCTGCAGCACTTCATCCGGCGCCAGCAACTCGAAGCGCTCCACCTCGCCATCCTGGTTGGCGGGCTCCATGCCCTCGGGCACCGTGGCCCGGAACCAGTCGATGCGCTCGACCATGTAGCCGATGCCGCCGCCCTCGCGGCTGGGGCGGCCAAAGAGCACATGGCCACCGTGGGCGACCTGTGCCAAGTCCGACACATGCAGCCCCGCCTCTTCCCAGGTCTCTCGGGCCAAGGCTTCGTCCAGCGTATCGGCGGCCGAGACCATGCCCCCCATCAGCGTGTCCCACATGCCCGGGTTGTTGGGCTTGGTGCGCGAGCGCAGCTGCACCCACATGCGCCCGTCGGGCGCCAGGCCCACCAGGTGCACGGCCCGCGTGGCGATGCCCAGCACGCGCACGGCGCCCCGCTCCACGGTGGCGATCACCTCGCCCTGGGCGTTGGGCACGGCCAGTTGCTCATTGCGCCACGGGCCGCACAGGCCCCGGGCGCGCAGCGCGGCGGCGATGGCATTGAGGCCTGCGGTGGCCTGGCCCGCTGGTACGTCGAGGTGCCAGCCGCCCGCCTCCCTGTGCAGGCGATGGCCGCCCTCCAGCGCGGGGGCCACCGTGTCCAGCACGCCTTCGGCCACCGAGCCCACGACCTGCCCTGCCACGAGCAGCGGCAACCGGGCCTGCGCCGGAGGTTGCTGCGCGGCCACCCGGGCCGCCGCCAGCCAACCGGCAAAGGTCTGCGCGGGCGTGCTCACAGCGTGAGGATGGTGCAGCCGGTGGTCTTGCGGCCTTCGAGGTCGCGGTGTGCCTGCTGCACCTCGGCCAGCGGGTAGCGCTGGTCGATGTGGATCTTCACCTGGCCGCTGCCCACCACGGCGAACAGGTCGTCGGCCATGGCCTGCGTGCTTTCGCGCGTGGCGATGTGGGTGAACAGGGTCTGGCGCGTGACGTACAGCGAGCCCTTGGCACCGAGCGAGCCCGGTGCGAACGGCGGCACGGGGCCCGAGGCATTGCCGAAGCTGGCCATCAGGCCGAAGGGGCGCAGGCATTCGAGCGACTTGTCCCAGGTGTCCTTGCCCACCGAGTCGTACACCACCTTCACGCCCTGGCCGCCGGTGATCTCCTTGACGCGCGCCGCAAAGTCTTCGGTGTTGTAGTTGATGGCGTGGGCCGCACCATTGGCCAGCGCCAGCTGGCACTTGGCATCGGTGCCGGCGGTGCCGATGAGCTGCAGGCCCAGGGCCTTGGCCCACTGGCTGGCGATCAGGCCCACACCGCCAGCGGCGGCGTGGAAGAGTACGTGGTCGCCGGCCTGCAGGCCCTGCACCGGCAGCGTCTTCTTGAGCAGGTACTGCGCCGTGAGCCCCTTGAGCATCATGGCTGCGCCGGTCTCGAAGCTGATGGCATCGGGCAGCTTGCAGACGCACTTGGCTGGCATCACGCGCAGTTCGCAGTAGCTGCCTGGCGGCTGGCTGGCATAGGCGGCGCGGTCGCCCACCTTCAGGTGCGTCACGCCCTCACCCACGGCTTCGACCACGCCAGCGGCCTCCATGCCGATGGTGGCGGGCATGCCCAACTGGTACAGGCCCGTGCGGTGGTACACGTCGATGAAGTTCAGGCCGATGGCATGGTGGCGGATGCGGATCTCGCCCGGGCCGGGCTCGCCCACAGTGACATCGACGAGGTGGAGTTCTTCGGGACCGCCATGCTGGCGGATCTGGACGGCGAGGCTCATGGGATCGGTCTCCTGTAACGGGTGGGACAAACGGCGGCCATCCTGCCATGAATCTGCAAGTCTTGCCCGCCGCGGGCAGATACAGTCACGGCATGACGCAAAGACTCTCGCCCGGCACTGCAGCGCTGTTGGTGGTACCGCCACTGCTCTGGGCCGGCAATGCCGTGGTCGGCCGGCTGGTGCACGACCTCATTCCGCCCCTCACCCTGAACTTCATCCGCTGGGTGCTGGCCTTTTTCATCCTGCTGCCCCTGGCGCACGGCGTGCTGCGCCGGGACAGCCCGCTGTGGCCGCACTGGCGCCGCTATGCATTGCTGGGCCTGCTCGGCGTGGGCTTGTACAACGCGCTGCAGTACATGGCACTGCAGACTTCCACCCCCATCAACGCCACCCTGGTAGGGTCGAGCATGCCGGTCTGGATGCTGGCCGTGGGCGCGCTGTTCTTCGGCGCGCCAGTCACGCGCCGCCAGGTGGCAGGGGCCTTTCTGTCCATGTGCGGGGTGCTGCTGGTGCTCAGCCGTGGCGAGTGGGGCCAGTTGCTGGCCCTGCGCCTGGTGCTGGGCGACCTGTTCATGGTGCTGGCCACCATCTCCTGGGCGTTCTACAGCTGGATGCTCTCGGGCACGCGCGAGCCGGCCGCCATCCGCGGCGACTGGGCGGCCTTCCTGATGGCGCAGATGGTCTTCGGCCTGGCCTGGTCGGGCTCGTTCGCGGGGCTCGAGTGGGCCACCGGGCGCACGCACATCGAATGGGGCTGGCCCCTGATCGCCGCGCTGGCCTTCATCGCCGTGGGGCCGGCCGTGCTGGCCTACCGTTTCTGGGGCGTGGGGGTGCAGCGGGCCGGGCCGGCGATGGCCAGCTTCTTCGTGAACCTCACGCCGCTGTTCGCGGCCCTGCTGTCGGCGGCCTTCCTGGGCGACACGCCGCAGCTGTTCCACGGCGTGGCCTTCGCGCTGATCGTCGGCGGGATCGTCGTCTCCTCGCGGCGCTGAAGACCGGGCCGATCCCCAGAGGTCAGGCAGTGAGCGCGGTGCTGCTGGCGCCCAGCAGGCTCTCCAGGTCGGCCACGGGCACGGGGCGGCCCATCAGGTAGCCCTGGAAGAACTGGCAGCCGTGCAGGGCCAGAAAATCCTTTTGCGCCTGGGTCTCGACGCCTTCGGCAATCACGTCAAGCTCCAGGTTGCGCGCCATGCCGATGATGGTCTGCACGATCACGTCGTCGGTGTGCTTGACGCCCAGGTTGCGCACGAAGGACTGGTCGATCTTGAGCTGGTCCAGCGGCAGGCGTGTGAGGTAGGCAAGCGAGGAGTAACCGGTGCCGAAATCGTCCACCGAGAAGCGCACGCCCTTGGTCTTGAGCAGGCCCATCTTGGCGATGGTGTCGTCCACGTTGTCGAGCACCAGGGACTCGGTGAGTTCCAGCTTGAGCAGGTGCGGGCGGGCCCCGGTCTCGCGCAGCACCTCGACCACCCGGGCCACGAAATCGCGCTGGCGAAACTGCCGCGCACTGACGTTGACCGACAGTTGCACGTGGCGGTAGCGCGCGTCGCCCTGCCAGACGGCCAGCTGCTCGCAGGCCGTGCGCAGCACCCAGTGGCCCATGGGCACGATGAGCTCGCTCTCCTCGGCCACGCCGATGAAGTGGCCCGGCCCGATCAGGCCGCGCTCGGGGTGGCGCCAGCGGATCAGCGCCTCGGCCCCGACGATGCGGCCATCCAGGTGGAACTGGGGCTGGTAGTGCAGCACGAACTGGCGGCCAGTCAGCGCCGCCTGCAGGTCGCTCTCGAGCTGCGCACGCTGGCTGATCGCGATCTGCATCTGCGGGTCGAAGAAGCACAGCGCATTGCGGCCCTGGGACTTGACCTGGTACATGGCGATGTCGGCCTGCTTGAGCAGGTCCACCGAAGGCTGCATGGCGCCCCCCATCAGCGTGGCGCCGATGCTGGGGGTGCTGTGGTAGGTGTGGGTGCCCAGCGTGTAGGGCTGGTTGAGCTTGCGCAGGATCTTCTGGCCCACCCGGCGCGCATAGGCGGCGGCCTCGCTGCTGTGCTCCGAGAGGTCGCTGAGCATCACCACGAATTCGTCCCCGCCCAGGCGGGCCACCGTGTCTTCGCGCCGCACACAGGCCTTCAGGCGCTGCGCCACCTGGCGCAGCAGCATGTCCCCCACCTCATGGCCCAGGGTGTCGTTGAGGGTCTTGAAGTGGTCCAGGTCCAGGAACAGCAGGGCGCCATGCTGGCCGCTGCGCACGCTGGCGGCCGTGGCCTGCTGCATGCGGTCCATCAGCAAGCGCCGGTTGGGCAGGTTGGTCAGGGGGTCGAAAAAGGCCAGGCTCTCGATCTCGGCACTGGCCTGGCGCAATTCGGTCACGTCGTGGTAGGTGATGACCAGCCCCGACTCCGGCGTCACCCGCTCGGTGATCTGGATCACGCGGCCATCGGGCAGCGATTGCTCGTGCGGCCCCTGCGGCTGCAATTGCAGCGCCAGGCGGTGCTCTATCCACAGCGCACGCTCCGAATCGGAGGCGTGCGGCAGGTGGTGCCGGGCCTTTTCTTCCAATACCTTGCGGAACGGCACCTGCGGCGCCAGCATGGGCTGGAGCCAGGGAAAGATCTCCTCGAAACGCCGGTTCCATTGCACCACGCGCTGCGCGCCATCGAGCAGCACAAAGCCGCTGACCATGGATTCCAGGGCCTGGTCCAACGTGGCCTTGCTCTGGGCAATGGCCAGGCGTGCCTGCGTCATGCGGTCGATGTAGCGCAGGGCGAACCCGCCTGCCGCCAGGATCATGGCCAGAAACGCGAGCGCCGTGAAGGCCACGGCATTGCGCTCGGTGCGCCAGGAGGCCAGAGCATCGCTCTGCGGGATGCTGGCCGAGATGCGCAGGTCCTGGTACAGGATGGGCCGGTACACCACCAGCGCGACCTCGCCGCTCAGGCGCGCCGGGGCGCGCCATTGCGGGCCGCTCTCGTCCAGGGTATCGAGCGGCGGTGACAGGGTGTGGGTGACGACGTCCTCGCGGCTGGGCACGCTCAGCAGCATCTGCCCGCCCGCACGCTCCATCGTGACCTGCAGGCCGCTGATGTCCACGCCTTGCACCAGCACCGAACTGAGCGAGGCCACGGGCAACTCGGCCAGCGCCACCACGCGCGAGCTGTCGGCCATCTTCAGGTGGCGCGCAAAATACAGCACCCGCTCGGCGCTGGCAAAGCTCACCACCGGCTGGCTGACCATGAGGGTCGAGACCGACTGGCGCAGCACCTCGTCCAGAAAGCCGGACGGCAGGTCCAGCGCGAGCCGGCTGCCGGCCGCGTCGGAAGACGCGATCACCTTGCCCTGGGCATCCACCAGCGCCACGTAGCGCACCATGAGGTTCTGGCGGGCCGAGCTGCGCAGGCGCTGGCTGGCGCTTTCGGAGTCGATCCAGTCCACCATGGCGGCCGACAGCCCCAGCAGTTCGTCCATGCTGGCCAGCAGCACATCCACGGAGAGCAGCGAACGGTTGAGCGCCGCCTCGGCCCCGGCCACGAAGCGCGTGGCCTGCGTGGCGCTGTCGGCCAGCGCCACCTGGCGTGCATTCCAGACCAGCGCGGCCGCCACCAGGGCCACCGACGCGAGGAAGAAGGCCACCGCCCCCGAGACGTAGATCTTGATGCGTGCGGGCGAGGATGGGTTCATTTGCCAGGCGCCGCGGCCAGGCCGCGCACGGGCCCGATGGTTCGGTTCCAGATATCGGCGCAGCGCGGGCCGCAGCGCTGCACCCAGCGCGGCAGCACCGTGGAGGCCAGGATCTCGCGGCGGCTCTTCTCGTCCTGCTCCGACACGGGCACGATGACCATGCTGCCCTTGCGCCCGCCGCTGCAGCTGGCCGCTCCGCGGTTGCAGGCCAGTCCGTCCGCCGTTTCGCGCTCGGCCTCCTCCCAGATCGCGGCCTCCAGCCGGGGCAGCTCGCGGCGCAGCAGTGCCCGCAGATCGGGCGGCAAGGCCTCCCAGGCGGCCTGGTTGGCGGCAAACACCGCCAGGCCCCAGTTCACCGGCAATGCATGCAGGTGCGAGGTCATGGTGTGAAGGCCCAGGGTGTTGCCCGACATGGTGCCGGTGATGGCGCACTCGGTGTTGCCAGCTGACAGGCTGGTCACGATCTGCGCAAAACCCGTGAGCACGGGAATGCCGCCCAGCGCCCCGACGAAATCGGCCTGGCTGGACGAGGACACACGGATGCGCCGGCCCGACAGGTCGGCCAGGTTGCGCAGGGGCTTCTTGCAGAAGACCACCTGGGCCGGGTAGACATAGATGGCCAGGGCCTCGACCCCGTGCTGGTCACGCAGGGCCTTTTCCAGATAGGGACGAAACGCGGTCACGGTGCTCTTGAGCGTGGCAATGTCGGGGTTGAGCCCCGCGAGGTCGGGCGCCGTGTACTCCGGGTACTGGGCCGAGAAGGAACTCATCAGCGTGGTGCCAAAGGGCACCACCCCGAGCTGCAGCAGGCGCAGCATCTCCCCGCCGGGCACGCCAGCGCGGTCGAAAGGCACGATCTCGGCCTCGAACTTGCCGCCGCTCAGGCGCGCCAGCTCCTTGCTCCAGAAAGGCTCTTCCTGCCGTGTGTACTGGTTGATGCTGGCCAGGCCACCCACGATGCGCAGCTTGTAGGGCGCAGGGGTCTTGGCGGCCGGTGCGGCCCCGCCCGCCTGGGCCCAGGCAGCGCCGCTGCCACACGCCCACACGCTGGCCCCCAGCAGGGCCAGTGCGGCGAATCGGCTTGTCAGGACACGGGACAGGTTCATGGCGTTGGTATCTCCGGCCTTATTTTTCGTCCTAATTTCCCAAAGTATGGAAAAAATGTGCGCAAAACACAACGGACCACGGTAGGGCCATCAGTCCATTGTGCCTTTGCAAACCCCACTGGATACCGGGAAAACACGCGGGAATGCGCCCCTTGCAACACACAGGGCGTGCCTCCCTCCACACCCCTTGATGGGTATCAAGGGGCTGCAGGGCCCTGCCCGGGTGCTCCCTGCTGGCATGGCCCAGGCATCCAGGCCGGACAGCAGCCCCTCAGAACGTGCCCTGGTACGCGCCCCCATCCGCCAGCACATTCTGGCCCGTCATGTATCCGGCCTGCACGCTGCACAGGAAGGCACAGATGGCGCCGAATTCTTCGGCCGTGCCATAGCGCCCGGCCGGGATCTGGGCTTGCTGCGATTTGCGAAATTCTTCCACGCTGGTGCCGGACTTGGCAGCGGCGGTGCCGATGGTGGTGGCCAGCCGGTCGGTATCGAACTTGCCCGGCAAGAGGTTGTTGATGGTCACGCCACCCGCAGCCAGCTTGCTGCGCGCCACACCGGCCACGAAGCCCGTGAGCCCGCTGCGCGCGCCATTGGACAGGCCCAGGATGTCGATGGGCGCCTTCACGGCGCTGGAGGTGATGTTGACGATGCGGCCAAAGCCGCGCTGTGCCATGCCATCCACCGTGGCCTTGATGAGTTCGATGGGGGTGAGCATGTTCGCGTCCACGGCCTTGATCCAGGCATCGCGGTCCCAGTTGCGGAAATCGCCCGGGGGCGGCCCGCCCGCGTTCGTGACCACGATGTCGAAGCCCTGCCCCGGGCCACCGGCGGCCGAGAACACGGCGGCCCGACCCTCGGGCGTGGTGATGTCGGCGGCCACCGCCAGGACCTGCACCTTGCCGGCCGCGCCCTGCGCCTGCAGGCGGGACACCGCCTGGGCCAGCACTTCGGCATTGCGGGCATTGATGACGACATGAACCCCCTCGTTCACCAGCGCCTGGGCACAGCCGAAGCCCAGGCCCTTGCTCGCACCACACACCAACGCCCACTTGCCTGCAATACCCAGATCCATGTCCAACTCCGTGATTCATGAGGAGGTGCACACCGCACCCCCGCTCGCCAAATCATAAGTGGACTTGGACGGCCCTGCCCACAACGGGGCACTGCCCCGGCGTTCAGACTACAGGCTTGCGGGCCGGGCGGGTGAAGACGAAGATGCCGGCAACCACCAGCGCCGTGCCGCACGCCACCCACACGGTGAAGGGCTCCCCCAGGATCCAGATGCCCATGAGGATGGTGGACAGGGGCCCCACCATGCCGATCTGCGCGGCCGTGCCGGCACCGATGCGCTCGATGGCCATCATCACCATGAGCACCGGCACCGCCGTGCACAGCGTGGCATTGAGCACCGACAGCCAGATCACCTCGGGCGCCACGATGGCCGCCGAGAACGGCCGCAGCACCACGAACTGCAGCAGGCAGCACAGGCAGGCCACGGTGGTCGCCAGGCCCACGAGCCTGAGCGAGCCGATGCGCCGGACCATCTCGCCGCTGTACACCAGGTAGACGGCATAGCTCACCGCGCTCAGGAACACCAGCAGCGCGCCCAGCGCGGCGTTGCTGCCCTGCAGATTGGCCTCGTGGCCGAAGACCAGCACCACGCCGCAGTAGCTCACCAGCATGCCCAGGGCCTGGCCCCAGCGGATACCCCGGCGGTACAGCACCCAGCCGAGCATCATCACCAGGGTCGGGTTGAGGTACAGGATCAGGCGCTCCAGGCTGGCACTGATGTAGGCCAGCCCGGCAAAGTCCAGGAAGCTGGCCAGGTAGTAGCCCGTGATCCCCAGGCCCGCAATGCCCAGCCAGTCCTTGCGCGACAGCGGCGGCTTGCCCCGGCTGGCCCACCAGCCCATGGCGGCAAAGATGGGCAGCGCGAACAGCATGCGGTACATGATGAGCGTGACCGCATCCACCCCGTGGCGGTAGGCCAGCTTGACGATGATGGCCTTGCCGCTGAAGGCAATCGAACCGAACAGCGCCAGCAGCAGGCCTGATGCGATGGGTTTGCTGGCGGCTTTGGCGTGCGCAGCGGGCTGCGGTGGCTGGGGCGGTGAGGGGTTCGACAAGAAAAGGTTCTCTCAGATCAGGGGCATGGCAGGCGCCGGTGGCCGCTCCTGCATCGTGTGCATGCCTATGAGTTTGGCATGGGAAGCTGGGCTTGTGCCATCGAACCTGCGCGCGGGCGGCCCCGCCATCGGCGATGGCCAGCGAGACCCTGCTCAGTGCCGGTTGCGGAACAAGCGGTGGTGCAGTCGCCGCAGCGACCACCACACCCCGAGCGCCACCAGCGGAATCGCCACGGCCGCCGTGGTCTCGGCCGACAGGGGCCAGCCCAGCTTTTGCGCGCCCTTGGCCAGGTAGCTCACCAAGCCCACGATGTAGTAGGTGATGGCCGCCACCGAGAGGCCCTCCACCGTGGACTGCATCTTGAGCTGCAGGTCCTGGCGGTGGTTCATGGTGGCCAGCAGCGCCTGGCTGCTTTGCTGCTGCTCGATCTCCACGCGCGTGCGCAGCAGGTTGCTCATGCGCGAGACGCGCTGCGACAGCGCATCCTGGCGCCGGGCCGCCCATTCGCAGGTGCTGCGGGCAGGGGTCAGGCGCCGGTCCATGAACTCGCGGATGGTCTGCATGCCCGCCAGGCGCGACTCGGCAATGTCCTGTATGCGCTTGTCCAGCAACTCGAAGTAGGCGCTGCTGGCGGAAAACCGCGAATGCGTGGCCGCGTACTGGCTTTCCACCTGTCCGGCCAGCCGCGTCAGGCGGTCCAGCAGCGCCGGCTCGGCATCGCGGTTGGCGGTGCGTATGGCATCGGCCAGCTCGGCCAGTTCGCGCTCGGCAAAGGCCAGTTCGCTGGCGGCCTCGCGCGCAGCGGGCAGGCCCAGCAGCGCGGCCATGCGGTAGGTCTCGATCTCCAGCAGGCGCTGCACCAGCCGGCCCAGGCGGCGCGGCGTCATGCCGCCGGCCAGCAGCACCATGCGCGAGAAGCCGTCCGCATGGATCGCAAAGTCGGTGTACACCTCGCCATGGCCATCGGCCACGGTGGAAGCCACCAGCGTGTCCTCGTGCAGCACATGCTTGACCAGCGAGCCCGAGCCGAAGGTGTGCGTGGGCAGCACCCAGAGGTTCAGGCTGCACAGGCACTGGCCGGGCAAGGCGGCAAGCCACTCCTGGGGCACGGCATCGGTGGCGCCCGCCGGATCACGCTCGCCGAAGGCGTCCACTTGCGCAGGCACCATGAAGGTCCAGGAGATGAACTCCGTGTGCAGCTCCCAGCGCATGCGAAAGGCCCCCAGGTCCATGCGCAGGTGCGTGGTCTGGGCATCGGGCAGCGCCATGTGGTGGTCGCGCAGGAGCGCGGCCACATGGGCCCGGCTGGCCTCGCGCCCGGCGGCATCCGCCAGCATCACGATGTGGGCAATCGCCAGCGGCGCCGCCATGGCCTCCGGCGGGCGGGCGTGGATCTCGTTGTGCAGCAGGGTCCGGTGCGGGTGCTGCAGGAAACCGGTGGTGGATGTGGGCATGCGAAGTTCTGGGAACGTTGCGCCATTGTGTACCGGGCTCCTGCAGGCCCTGCCCGGCAGGCTCGCCAAAAAACAACGGCGCCCGAAGGCGCCGTTGTGTCAACAGTCAGAGCAGGCCAAGGCTATCAGTCCTCGACGAAGGCCTCTTCGCGCTTGTTCTTCACCGCAGGCAGCAGCACGATCACCAGCAGCAGGGCGGCAGCCGCCAACAAGCCGGCCGACAGCGGACGCGTGACGAACACGCTCCAGTCGCCGCGCGACAGCAGCAGCGCGCGGCGCAGGTTTTCTTCCATCATCGGGCCCAGGATGAAGCCCAGCAGCAAGGGCGCAGGCTCTGTACCCAGCTTGTGGAAGATGTAACCCACCAGGCCAAACGCGCCCACCATCCAGATGTCGAAGGTGTTGTTGTTCGTGGAGTACACGCCGACCGCGCAGAACAGCACGATGGAAGGGTACAGCCAGCGGTAAGGCACGGTGAGCAGCTTGATCCAGATGCCGATCAGCGGCAGGTTCAGGATGATCAGCATGGCGTTGCCGATCCACATCGAAGCGATCAGGCCCCAGAACAGTTCGGGGTTGCTCGTCATCACCTGGGGACCAGGCTGGATGTTGTGGATGGTCATGGCACCGACCATCAGCGCCATCACGGCGTTGGGAGGGATACCCAGCGTCAGCAGCGGGATGAACGAGGTCTGCGCACCGGCGTTGTTGGCCGCTTCGGGCGATGCCACGCCGCGGATGTTGCCTTGGCCGAACGGCACTTCGCCGGGCTTGAGCTTGGTCTTCTTTTCGATGGTGTAGGCAGCGAAAGCAGCCAGCAGGGCACCACCGCCGGGCAGGATACCGAGGGCAGAGCCCAGGGCCGTACCGCGCAGCACCGCAGGGATCATGCGCTTGAAGTCTTCCTTGGTGGGGAACAGGCCCTCGACCTTGGCCGTGAACACTTCGCGTTCGTCATCGGGACGCGAGAGGTTGGCAATGATTTCACCGTAGCCGAACACGCCCATGGCGATGGTCACGAAGCCGATACCGTCGGTCAGTTCAGGGATGTCGAAGCTGAAGCGGGCCACGCCCGAGTTCACGTCGGTACCCACCAGGCCCATCAGCAGGCCCAGCACGATCATGGCCACGGCCTTGAGCAGCGAACCCGAGGCCAGCACCACGGCACCGATCAGGCCCAGCACCATCAGCGAGAAGTATTCGGCAGGGCCGAACTTGAAGGCCACTTCGGTCAGCGGAGGAGCGAAGGCCGCCAGGATCAGCGTACCCACGCAACCGGCGAAGAACGAACCCAGGCCGGCCGCCGCAAGCGCCGGACCTGCCCGGCCCTTGCGCGCCATCTGGTAGCCGTCGATCACGGTCACCACCGAGGACGACTCGCCCGGCAGGTTGACCAAAATGGCGGTGGTGGAACCACCGTACTGTGCGCCGTAGTAGATACCGGCCAGCATGATCAGCGCCGCCACGGGGGGCAGAGCGTAGGTGGCGGGCAGCAGCATGGCGATGGTGGCCACGGGGCCGATGCCCGGCAGCACGCCGATCAGCGTGCCCAAGAGACAGCCGACAAAGCAATAGATCAGGTTCTGAAAGGTGAACGCGACGCTGAAGCCAAGCGACAGGTTGTCAAACAATTCCATGGTGTGGGTGCTCCTGGCTTAACCGGAAATGAAACTGGGCCACACCGGGAACTGAAGCTTCAGCGCCCAGACGAAGGCGACGTAGCTGCCGATGGCGAGCACGGTGGCAAGAACGAAAACATCGCGGGCCTTGAACTCATTGCCAGCCAGGCTGGAGATGAAGGTCAGTGCGTAGATGCCGACGATGAGGCCCATGGCCGGGATGCCCAGGCTGGGCAAGCCGCCCAGCAGAATGCCGAAGGCAAAGTTGGCGGCCAGGATGAAGAACAGGGGCTTCCAGGCCCACTTGCCGATCTTGTCGCCGTCCACTGTTTCGACCACAGTGGCCTTGAACGTGATCACGCTGCCGATGATGGCCAGCAGGATCCCCAGCATGAGCGGGAAGTACCCGGGTCCCATGCGGGCGCCATTGCCAACGTTGTACGTGGTGGCACCCCACGCAAACGCGACTCCGACACCCATGAACATGAGGCCGGAAAAAAAGTCTTTCTGACTCTTGATTTGCAAGATATGTCTCCTATGCGGATTTCACAACCGTGCGATTGTGCTGGCAACAGGAGGCTTATCGGATGTGGATTCCACCTACACCCGGTAACACTCGGGACCGCGCGTTTTCCCTCTGTACGAAGCGCGAAAATCAGTCCATGGGCGGCGTTGCGGACATCACTTCCTCGATCGTCGTGAGCCCCTCCGCCACCCGCAGCGCACCGGCCAGGCGCAGGGGGCGCATGCCGTCGGTGATGGCCTGGCGGCGCAGGGCTTCCATCGAGGGCGCCGTGGTGATCTTGTCCTTGAGCGCCTCGCTCACCGTGAGCAGTTCGTACAGCCCCATGCGGCCCTGGAAACCGGTCATGCGGCAGTCCACGCAACCCACGGCCTTGTAGGGCTGGTAGGCGCCGCTGAGCTTCCAGGGCTTGATGAAGGCGCTGAGCGCCTCGCGGTCGGCCGACTCGTCCTTTTGCTTGCACTGCTTGCAGAAGGTGCGCACCAGGCGCTGCGCGAGCACGCCGAGCAGCGTGGCGTTGATGAGGTACGAGGGCACGCCCAGCTCCATCATGCGGGTGATGGCCGAAGGCGCGTCGTTGGTGTGCAGCGTGGAGAACACCAGATGGCCCGTGAGCGCCGCCTGGATGGCCATCTCGGCCGTTTCCAGGTCGCGGATTTCGCCGACCATGATGATGTCCGGGTCCTGGCGCATCAGCGCGCGCAGGCCTTCGGCGAAATTGAAATCGAGCTGCGGCTGCACCTGGGTCTGGTTGAAGCTCGGCTCGATCATTTCGATCGGGTCCTCCACCGTGCTCACATTGACCTCTTCCGTGGCCACGCGCTTGAGCGTGGAGTACAGCGTGGTGGTCTTTCCCGAGCCCGTGGGCCCGGTCACCAGGATGATGCCGTGCGGCCGCTTGACCAGCGCCTCCCAGCGCGCCGCGTCGTGCTGCGCAAAGCCCAGCGCGTCCAGGTCCTTGACGGTGTTGTCGGGATCGAAGATCCGCATCACCATCTTTTCGCCAAAGGCCGTGGGCAGCGTGGACAAACGCATTTCCACCTCGTCGCCGCGCTGGTTGCGGGTCTTGATGCGGCCGTCCTGCGGGCGGCGCTTTTCCACCACGTCGATGCGGCCCAGCAGCTTGATGCGCGAGATCATCGCGTTGTGCACGCCCATGGGCATCTGGTAGACCGGGTGCAGCACACCGTCGATGCGAAAGCGGATCACCCCCTGCTCGCGTCGTGGCTCCAGGTGGATGTCGCTGGCTCGCTGGTCGAAGGCGTACTGCCAGAGCCAGTCCACCACCTTGACCACGCCCTGGTCGTTGGCATCGAGCTGCTTGTTGCTGCGCCCCAGCTCCACCAGTTGCTCGAAGCTGCTGCCGCCCGATGCGCCACCCGCCTTCTGCGCGGCGCGCACGGATTTGGCCAGCGCAAAGAACTCCGCCGTGAAGCGGTGGATGTCCTGCGGGTTGGCCACCACGCGGCGCACCGTGCGGCGCGCCTGGCGCTCGACCTCGGCCACCCAGTCATCGACGAAGGGCTCGGCCGTGGCCACCACCACCTCCTTAGGGGTCACCTGCACAGGCAGCACCTTGTGGCGCTCGGCATAGGTGGCGCTCATGGTGTCGGCGACCCGGCCCACGTCCACCCGAAGCGGGTCGATGCGCATGTACGGCAGGCCGGCGCGCTGCGCCAGGTACTCGGTGAGCAGTTCGATGTCCAGCGGCTTGCCATCGGAGGCGCGCGTCATGGCCACCGCAGCCAGCCGCACCAGGGCCGGCTGCGAGCTTTCGGCCTGCGAGCAGCGGGCAATGGTGCGCTGCGCCTCCTCCTGGGAGATCACGCCATCGGCGCTCAGCCATTCGACCATGCGGCGCCAGTCCACGGGCCCGATGTGGTTGACCGGCTTGATGGCCGCCTTGGCGGCGGGGATGGGGGGGATGACGGCGGTGCTCATGTCTGCAGACCTCTCAGAGGGGGTGGACGGGGCAGGACGAAGGAGTCGGGTGCACCATGTTCAGGCAACCGGCTTGAAAACGCGCATCCACTTGGTGGTGGGCAGGCCCCAGCGCTCCTGGATGGCCTCGGCCCGGGCGGCCAGCTCGGTGCGCTTGGGCCGCGTGGGCGTGCGCTGGGCCAGCACCACGGTGTTGCCTTCGCGCGTGGGCTTGAAGGCCCACAGCGCATCGTCGCCAAAGGCGCTGGCCATGCTCTTCAAGCTCTTCTCGTAGCTCGAGGAGCGACCGAACAGGTTCACGGTCATGCTGCCGTCCTCGGACAGCAGGGCGCGGCAATCGGCATAGAAGTCGGGGCTGTCGAGCACGGGGGCGGCGGCATCGTGGTCGTACAGGTCCACGGCGAGCGCATCGACCGTGCCTAGCCACATGGGGTTCTGGATCTCCTTGGCCGCATCGGCCAGCACCACGCGCAGCTTGGGGCCGTCGGGCGGCAGCTTGAACCACTGGCGGCACACGGCCACCACCTGCGGGTTGAGCTCGATGGCGGTGGCGCACAGGCGCAGCTTCTTGTGGCAGAACTTGGTGATGGCCCCGGCACCCAGGCCCAGTTGCATGGCGTGGCGCTTGCCCACCGAAGCGGGCTCGACGAAAAGCAGCCAGGCCATCATGCGCTGCACGTATTCGAGCTCCAGCGCGAAGGGTTCGGCCACGCGCATGGAGCCCTGGATCCAGGGCGTTCCCAGGTGCAGGTGGCGCACCTCGCCATCGTCGGAGACGCTGACTTCGGGCAGTTCGATGGGGCTGGTTTTCTTGCGGGTCATTCAGGTCAATTGGTGGCGGGCCATGAGTTCGGCCCACGCGTTCAGTTTGCGCTCGAAGCTCCAGGAGGCATTGGCCGGGCTGGTGGACGGCAGTTTGTACACCGGCACGCCCAGGGCTGCGGTGCGCGCGGAGTGCTTGAAGCTCTCACCCCCATTGTGGGCGATGGCGGCCAGGCGCGGCGCCACGGCGCGCAGCGAGGCGAAATCGTTCACCACGGCATGGCGGATGTCTGCGTCCAGGCTGCCCTCGCGCTCGCAGCTGGCATACACGTCCCACAGGCCCAGGCCGCGCGCCAGCAGCCATTCGCAGCGCAGGGCATAGCTGGCGGGTCCGGCAGGACCGGGCAGGGGGTGCTGCGGCCAGATGGCCTGCAGGATGCGCCAGAAGTGGTTCTGCGGATGGCCGTAGTACTGCTGCGCGCGCAGCGAGGCGGCACCAGGGAAGCTGCCCAGCACCAGGACGACGGTGCCGGCGGACACCACGGCGGGCAGTCCGACCAGCCGGAGAGCGGGAGCGTCGGTATCGTGGGGTGGCAACGGGGTGGTGGGGGCAGGCATGCGGCGTGGAGGGCCGGATGCACGGGCACCCGATCACTATCAAATATATAGCTAAAAACCCAGATTGATCGTCACGAATCGGTAAAAGACCGTGACACCCCTTGCCGGGTCTGGAGCAGCGAGGCCACGCGCGGCAGGGCCGCCAGCGCGTTGGCGGTGGAGGCTTCGGCCAGCGCCTGCACGGTCATGCCGCGCAGTTCGGCCACCACCTCGCCGATGCGTGGCAGCTCGCCCGGGGTGTTGCGCCCCTGGGGCCGGCCCGCCTCGCGCTCGGCGGCGGTGGTGTAGAGCCAGTGCGGGGGAATGTCGGGAGAGTCGGTCTCCATCACCAGGCAGTGGAGCGGCAACTGGGCGGCCAGGCGGCGCAGTTGCAGGGCCCGGTCGTAGGTGACCGCCCCACCGAAGCCGAGCTTGAAGCCCAGGTCCACGAAGGCCTGGGCCTGCTGCTCGCTGCCGTTGAAGGCATGGGCGATGCCCGACAGGCCCCGGACCTCGCGCAGGCCCTTGAGCAGTTTGTCGGCCGAACGGCGCACGTGCAGGATCACCGGCAGCCCGAAGCGCCGTGCCAGCTGGAGCTGCGCACGGTAGAAGTGCTCCTGCCGGGCCGGATCCAGCCCCGGCACGAAATAGTCGAGCCCGATCTCGCCCACGGCGACGAGGCGCGGGTCTTCCCGATGCTGCTCCAGCGCTTGCCCGAGCAGTTCAAGGTCTCCATCTGCGGCATGTCCGGTGTACAAGGGATGGATGCCCAAGGCGTAGCTGTCCCCATACTGGTGCGCAAGGGCGCGCACGGCATCCCAGTTGGACTGCTCCACCGCAGGCAGCACGCAATGCCCAACGCCGGCCTGGCGGGCCTGCTCGCGCACGGTGTCGGTGTCGGAGGCCAGTTCGGGTGCATCCAGGTGGCAATGGGTATCTATCCAGAAGTTCATGGCAAACATGATGCACGATGGAAACCCCCGGGGTATGCACAGGGGCGCGATCCGTGCTACTGTGAAAACATGCGCCATGCCATGGTGTATCGGAAGGTGACAGGATGCCCAGACCCACTGTCTACAGCAGCTCCCGCCCCGCCCGCCGCCCTGCCGGGGCTGCGGCCCCGAGCGATGCTGCGCCCTCGGAACCGGTAGCCCCGACGGCGCCAGCCACCAGCCAGCCCGCCGGCAGGCCCCAGGCGGTCACCCTTTCGCGCCGCAACCTCTACGCCCTGTGGGGCGCCTTGCTGGTGCTGGCGGCCCTGCTCGTCACCAGCGTGTGGCTGAACCAGCGCAGCGTGCCCCGCAAACTCACCCAGGAAGACATCGACCAGGCGGTGCTGCGCACGCTGGAAACCACCACCCTGCCCTCGGCGGCCGCACGCGCCGTGGAGACCATCGCGCCTTCGGTGGTGCGCGTGGTGGGCTTCGGGCGCAGCAAGAACGGCAAGGACGAGGTCGAGCGCGGCGTGGGCACGGGCGTGGTGATCGTCGACAAAGGCATCATCCTCACCAATCTGCACGTGGTGCAGGGGTCCGATCGCATCCAGCTGACCTTCCACGACGGGCTGCAGACCACGGCCACCATCACCGGCGTACAGCCCGAGAACGACCTGGCCGTGCTGCAGGCCCACAAGGTGCCCGACGACCTGGAGGCCGCCTCCCTGCGCTCCACCAACGACCTGCGCCCCGGCGACCAGGTCGCCGTGGTGGGATTTCCCTTCGGCATCGGCCCATCGGCCTCGGCGGGTGTGATCTCGGGCCTGGGGCGCCAGTTCACCTCGCCCGAAGGCAAGCGCGAGCTGGGCAACCTGATCCAGTTCGACGCGGCGGCCAACCCCGGCAACTCGGGCGGCCCGCTGGTCACCATGGATGGGGAGGTGATCGGCATCGTCACCGCCATCCTGAACCCCACACCGGCACGCACCTTCATCGGCATCGGCTTTGCCGTGCCCATCGAGAACGCGGCGTCGGCCGTGGGCATGTCGCCCTTCTGACCCCCCTTCAATACGCACCCCATCCTCGCAAGGAGTCCCATGGAACCGACCCCGCAGCCGTTTGCATCGAACGCCGCCACCGCCACGCTGATGGAGCAGGTGCTCTACGAAGTCAAGCGCGTCGTGGTCGGGCAGGACCGCTTCCTGGAGCGGGTGATGGTGGCCATGCTGGCCCAGGGCCACCTGCTGGTCGAGGGCGTGCCGGGCCTGGCCAAGACGCTCACCGTGAAGACCCTGGCCAGCACCATCCAGGGCAGCTTCAAGCGCATCCAGTTCACGCCCGACCTGGTGCCCGCCGACCTGGTGGGCACACGCATGTACAACCAGAAGACGGGCGAGTTCAGCACCTCGCTGGGCCCGGTGTTCACCCACCTGCTGCTGGCCGACGAAATCAACCGCGCCCCCGCCAAGGTGCAGAGCGCGCTGCTCGAAGTGATGCAGGAGCGCCAGGTGACGATTGCCGGCGAAACGCACAAGGTGCCCTCGCCCTTCCTGGTGATGGCCACGCAGAACCCCATCGAGACCGAAGGCACCTACGCCCTGCCCGAAGCCCAGGTGGACCGCTTCATGATGAAGGTGCTGCTCGACTACCCCACCGAGGAAGAGGAGTTCGTGATCGCCCAGCGCGCGCTCGCCGATCCCGTGCAGGTGCTGCCCGTGGCCACCACGGCCCAGTTGGCCACGCTGCAGGCCGAATGCCGCAGCGTGTATGTCGACCCTTCGCTGCTGCAATACGCCGTGAAGCTGGTGGCCGCCACGCGCGCACCGGCCCGCCACGACCTCAAGGACCTGGCGCCCTTCATCGCCTGCGGCGCCAGCCCGCGCGCCACCATCTGCCTGGCCGAAGGCGCCCAGGCCCTGGCCATGCTGCGCGGGCGCAGCTACGTGCTGCCCGAGGACATGACCGACCTGGCGGCCGACGTGCTGCGCCACCGGCTGTCGCTGTCGTACGAGGCGCTGTCCGAGGGCCTGGACGCCGATGCGCTGATCACGCGCATCATGGCCAAGGTGCCCGCCCCTGCCAAGCCCTTGCACCATGAGCAAAAAGCCGCCTGACACCGCAGCCACCGCCGCGCGCGCGCTGCCCACCCTGCCCGGCGAGGCCGACCGCCTGCTGCGGCAGCTGGAGTGGAGTGTCATCCGCCGGCTCGACGGGCTGCTGCAGGGCGACTACCGCACGCTGATGCGCGGGGCCGGCCTGGACCTCATGGACCTGCGCGAGTACCAGCCCCACGACGACGTGCGCCACATCGACTGGAATGTGACGGCGCGCCTGAACACCCCCCATGTGCGCGTGTTCACCGAAGACCGCGAGATGTCCGCCTGGTTCCTGCTGGACCTGAGCCCCTCGGTCAACTTCGGCCCGCAGGGCAACGCCAAGCGCGACATCCTCACCGGCTTCGTGGCCGTGCTCTCGCGCCTGCTCACGCGCCACGGCAACCGCGTGGGCGCCATGCTCTACGGCGCAGGGGGTGCCGACACGCGCGCCGTGGACACCGTGCTGCCCCCGCGCAGCGGCCGCGCCCATGTGCTGCACCTGGTGCATCAGTTGCTCAAGCCCGCGCCCCCACTGCAATCGGGCAGCACCGAACTGCACCTGCTTTTGCAGGGGGCGCTGGGCACCTTGCGCCGGCGCTCCACGGTGTTCGTGGTGTCCGACTTCATCAGCGCCCCCGGCTGGGAAAAGCCCCTGGCCCAACTGGCCCGCCGGCATGACGTGGTGAGCGTGCGCCTGCTCGATCCGCTGGAGCTGGAGCTGCCCGACGTGGGCCTGGTCACGCTGCGCGACGCCGAGAGCGGCGAGCAACTGCAGGTGGACACGCATGACAGCGGCTTTCGCCACCGCTTTGCCCGCCTGGCGGCCCAGCGCGAGGCCGTGCTGCGCGAGGGCCTGGCCAAGGCCGGTGCCGACACCCTGGAGCTGCGCACCGACGACGACCTGGTGGATGCACTGCTGCGCTTCATGGACCTGCGCCAGCACCGCGTGCGCCCCCCCACGCACCCCTTTTTCCAATGGACGGCCCCACGGGCCGCCGCCTGAAACCACAGGACACGCCACCATGGTCTTTCTCTGGCCCTCCCTGCTCTGGCTGCTGCTGGCCGTGCCGCTGCTGGTACTGCTGTACTGGTGGCTGCTGCACCGGCGCAAGAAAACCGCACTGAGCTACTCCAGCCTGTCGCTGGTGCGCGAAGCCATGGGCCCGGCGCAGCACCTGCGCCGGCACATTCCGCCGTTTCTCTTTTTGCTGGCGCTGGTGGCCCTGCTGCTGGCCGCGGCCCGGCCGCTGGCGGTGATCACCCTGCCCTCGCAGGACCAGACCATCATGCTGGCCATGGACGTCTCGGGCAGCATGCGCGCCACCGATGTGCAGCCCGACCGCATCACTGCCGCGCAGGACGCCGCCAAGGCCTTCATCGCCGAGCTGCCGCGCCATGTGCGCGTGGGCATCGTGGCCTTTGCCGGCAGCGCCCAGCTGGCGCAGTTGCCCACGCAGAGCCGCGACGACCTGGTCAAGGCGATCGACAGCTTTCAGCTGCAGCGCGGCACGGCCACGGGCAACGGCATCATGCTGTCGCTGGCCACCCTCTTCCCCGATGCCGGCATCGACATCTCGGCCCTGGGCGGGCGCCAGGCGATGAAGCCACGGCCCCTGGAAGAACTCAACAAGCAGGACCCCGCCAAGCCCTTTACCCCCGTGGCCCCGGGCTCCTACAACTCGGCCGCCATCATCATGCTGACCGATGGCCAGCGCACCACCGGGGTGGACCCGCTCGAAGCCGCCAAGTGGGCTGCCGACCGGGGCGTGCGCGTGTACACCGTGGGCGTGGGCACGCTGCAGGGCGAAACCATCGGCTTCGAGGGCTGGTCCATGCGCGTGCGGCTGGACGAAGAGACCCTGAAGGCCGTGGCCACCCGCACCGCCGCCGAATACTTCCACGCCGCCACGGCAGCCGACCTCAAGAAGGTCTACGAGACCCTGAGCTCGCGCCTCACGGTAGAGAAAAAGGAAACCGAGATCTCGGCGCTGCTGGCGCTGGCCGGGGCCGTGCTGGCGCTGCTCGCAGCCAGCCTGTCGGTATGGTGGTACGGGCGGGTGATGTAGACACCGCCCCGTGCGTCAGCCGCCCTTGAACTGGCCCCGGCCGGAGCGCTTGGCCAGGTAAAGCTGGTCGTCCGCGCGGGCCATGAGGTCGGCCCAGCCCTTGGCAGCGTCCGTGCCCAGCGCCAGCCCCGCACTGGCGCCCACCGACAGCCGCAGCCCGCCCATCTCGAACGGCATGTGCGCCGCCTCCAGGATCTTGCCGGCCACGGCTTCGGCATGGGCCGGCGCACGCACGCCGGCCAGCACCACGGCGAACTCGTCGCCTCCGAGCCGTGCCACCGCATCGGTGGGCCGCACCAGCGCCAGCAGGCGCTGCCCAAAGGCCTGCAGCAACTGGTCGCCCACGGGATGGCCATGCTGGTCGTTGACGGGCTTGAAATGGTCCAGGTCGATGTACAGCAAGGCCAGCAGGGGGCCTTCCACCGCCAGGTCCTTCTGCCCCACATAGGCCTGCAGCCCGGCCCGGTTGAGCAGGCCCGTCAGCGGATCATGCTGCGCCAGCGCCAGCAGGCGGCCGGCCTCCTGGCGGTAGCTGGTGACGTCCTGGGCCATGGACACAAAGCCATCGACCGCACCCGGCTCGGACCACAGCGGGATGAGGTGGATGGTGACGTGGCCGGCTGGCACGCGCTGCGGAAAATCCTTGTCGAAGGTGAGCGTCTCGCCGCCAAGCACCTTCTGCACCATGGGTTTGCTGCGCGCGTACTCCGCGGCCCCGAGAAATTCTTCCATGCTGCGGCCCACGATCTGCTCGCGCGGCACGCGGTGCCAGCGCTCGAAGGCGCTGTTGACGAACTGGTAGCGCTCGTCCGGCCCCACCACCGCCACCAGCGAGGGCAGCGCCTCGGTGATGGAGCGCAGCGTGGCGGTCTGCTTGAGCAAGGCAGCGCGCGCCTGCGCCGCCTCCGAGATGTCGCGCATGATGGCCGAGAAGTGCTGTATGCGCCCCTCCCCGTCGCGGTGGGCGATGACCATGTGGCTCACCGGCACGACCCGCCGGTGGGCTGCGTACACCGTGGTCTCACCCACCCACATGCTGTGGGCTCTGACAGCCGGCAGGATGGACTGCACGTACAGCGCATTGGTCTCGGGGGTATTGAACTCCGTGAACATGCGGGCACCCACGTCTTCGTCGGGTGCAAACCCGAGTGCCCGCCGCGCTGCAGGGTTCATGTAGCTGACCCGGCCCTTGAGATCGGTCTGCACCACGAAGTCGGAGGTGTGCTCGAGGATGGCCGTCAGCACGCGCAGACCCCGCTCGGCCGCAGCGCGCTGGGTGATGTCGACCCCCGTGGAAAAAAAGCCCCGCACCCGGCCATCGTCGGAGATGTCGGGCACCAACTGGCTCTCGATGCGGTGCACGACACCGCTGCGCACTTCATCGCTCTCGTAGCTCTGCGCGATGCCCGCCAGCACCCGCTGAACACGCTGCGCCGATTCGGGCGACGCGGGTTCCCCGAGCAATTCCTCGCGCGTGCGGCCGATGACCTCCTCGCGGCCCAGACCAAAGCGCTGGCATTCCGCCTGGTTGGCAAAGCGAAAGCGCAGCTCCCGGTCCACATAGCCGATGCGGATCGGCAGGCCATCGGTCACCAGCCGCACGAAGCGCTCGCTGTTGGCCAACTGCTGTGCCATGCGCCGGCGCTCCGTCACGTCCTGGAAGGCCCCGAACAGGCGCACCACGGCGCTGCCTTCGTATTCCGCCTCGCCCACCGAGCGCACCCAGATGCGGTGCCCGGCGGCAGTCACCAGGGGCACCTCCAGGTCCCACGAGGCCCCCGTCGCGGTGGCCTGGCGCACGGCCGCCGACATGGTGCGCTGCGCATCGGGCGTGTAGAAGTCGAGGGCATTGTCCACGGTGGGCGTGAAATCCGCAGGCACCTCGTGGATGCGCCGCGTCTCGGCGGACCAGGAGACGCGGCGGCTGCGCAGATCAAGCTCCCAGCCACCCACGCGCGCCACGTGGCCCGTGCGCTCCAGCAACTGCTGGCTGGCCAGCAATGCGCGCTCGGCCGTCTTCTGGGCCGTGATGTCGCGCCCCACCGAATGCAGGTAGGGCCGCTGCTCGCTGTCGCGCAGGAAGCTGTTGGTCCAGGCCATCCAGCGCTCGGAGCCATCCGCATCGACCATGCGGTTCTCGCCCTGGGTGCTGCCCTCCGTGTGGAACACCTCGGCGATGCGCCCGCGCACCACCTCCCGATCGGACGGGTCCACATAGGCATACAGGTCCTTGCCCACCATGTCCTGGGGCAGCAGCCCAAAGCGGCGGGCATAGGCCGGGTTCACGTAGAACATCTCGCCATGGGGCCAGGCCAGCGACACCATCTCGCTCTGCGCCTCCACCATGGTGCGGTAGCGCAACTCGCTATCGGACAGGGCGACTTCATACTCCTGGCGCACAGAGAAGGCCCGCGCAACCAGATCGCGGCGCATGTCCAGCGCTTGCGAGACCATGGCCGAGAGCGAGCGCAGCAGGGCCCGTTGCTGCGCCGTGAGCTGGTGGGCCTTGCGGTCGATGACACACAGGGTTCCCACCCGGTCGCCGTCCTCGCCCGCCATGAGCGGTGCACCGGCGTAGAAGCGGATGTCCGGCGCCCCCGTGACCAGGGGGTTGCTCGCAAACCGCGCATCGCGGGTGGCATCGGGCACCTCCATCACGTCGTCCATGTGGATGGCATGGGCGCAGAAGGCGATGTCGCGCGGGGTTTCATTCACCCCCGGCAGCCCGACATTGGCCTTGAACCACTGGCGCTCGGCATCGACCAGGCTGATGAGCGCGATGGGTACGCCGCACACCTCCGCCGCCATGCGGGCAATGGAGTCGAGCAGGGGCTCGGCCGGGGTGTCCAGCACCATGAGGGCGCGCAAGGCCTCCAGCCTGCGCGCTTCATTGGAGGGGATGGGTGCCGGAACCGTCATCTGCGGGCTCTCCTGAAGCGGACTCCATGCATCTTAGGGCCTGTTCGCCCCGCCACGGGCGTTTCGGTGGCATGCACAGGTGCGTCCGCGTGCCGCGGACTCCAAGGCCTGCGCCAGGCCCGGATCGCTAACCGAGCTTGCCCAGCACCAGGTGCACAACGCGGTCGCAGCGCGCGGCCAGCGATTCGTCGTGCGTGACCATCACAAAGGCCGTGCCCTGCTCGCGCGCCAGTTGCAGCATGAGCGCGAAGACGCCGTCGGCGGTGGTGCGGTCCAGGTTGCCGGTGGGCTCGTCTGCCAGCACGCAGGCCGGGCGCGTGACCAGGGCGCGCGCGATGGCCACGCGCTGGCGCTCGCCGCCCGACAGCTCAGCCGGGCGGTGGTGCAGGCGCTCCTTGAGGCCCACCGAGGCGAGCACGCGCGCGGCCTCTTCATGGCACTGCGCCTGGGGCATGCGGCGGATGCGCAGCGGCATGGCCACGTTGTCCAGCGCCGTGAATTCGGGCAGCAGGTGGTGGAACTGGTAGATGAAACCCAGGTGCTGATTGCGCAACCGGCCCTGCTGCTCGGGCGACAGCACCGAGAGCTGCTGGCCCTTCAGGCGCACGCTGCCGGCCGTGGGCGCGTCGAGCCCGCCCAGCAGGTGAAGCATGGTGCTTTTGCCGGATCCCGAGGCGCCGACGATGGCCAAGGTTTCGCCGGCATGCACCTGCAGGTCCACACCATGCAGCACGGTCACGTCCAGGCGGCCTTCGGTGAAGCGTTTGGTCAGGCCCTGGGCCTGCAGCACCACCTCGCCCCGGGCGGGCGGGGCGGCGGGCAGGGAGTGGGCGGATGGAGCGTTGTTCTTATTCATAGCGAAGCGCCTCGGCGGGGTTCACACGGCTGGCGCGCCAGCTGGGGTACAGGGTGGCCACGAAGGCCAGCACCAGGGAAATGAGGGCGATGGGCACGATGTCCGCGCTTTGCGGGTCACTGGGCATCTTGCTGATGAGGTAGATGTCCTTGGGCAGGAAGCTCGCGTTCAGCGCCCGCTCGATGGCTGGCACGATGACGTCGATGTTGAAGGCGATGGCCAGGCCCAGCGCCAGGCCGGCCAGGGTGCCGATGACACCCACCATGGCCCCCTGCACCACGAACACGCCCATGATGCTTTTCGGGCTGGCGCCCAGGGTGCGCAGGATGGCGATGTCGGCGCGCTTGTCGGTCACCGTCATCACCAGGGTGGAGACGAGGTTGAAGGCCGCTACCGCCACGATGAGGGTGAGGATGATGAACATCATGCGCTTTTCGAGCTGCACGGCGGCGAACCAGGTGCGGTTCTGCTGCGTCCAGTCGCGGATCACCAGCCCACCGGTCACGGTGCCCGCCAGCTCGGCCGCCACTGCGCGTGCCTGGTGTACGTCCTGGAGCTTCAAGCGGATCCCGGTGGGGGATTCCAGGCGGAAGATGCGCTGGGCATCCTCGTGGTGCAGCAGCACCAGGGCCGAGTCGTATTCGTAGTGGCCCGAATCGAAGGTGCCGGCCACCGTCATCTGCTTGAGGCGCGGCACCACGCCGGCCGGAGTGACCTGGCCAGCGGGTGCGATCAGCGTCACCACGTCCCCGGTGCGCACGCCCAGCGAGCGCGCCAGCTCGCCGCCCAGCACCACACGGAACTCGCCGGGCACCAGGAGCTTGAGCGTCTTCTCGTTGCCTGCGGCCAGGTCCGTCACCGAGCTTTCGAGCGCCGGGTCGATGCCGCGCACCAGCGCACCGCGCATGTCCTGGCCGCGCGAGAGCAGCGCCTGGGCCGAGACGAAGGGCGCGGCCCCCGTCACATTCGGGTTGCGCTTGACCTCGACCAGGGTGGTGGCGACGTCCGGCAACGGCGCGCCGTGGGGCGCCAAAATCTCGATGTGCGAGACCACGCTGAGCATGCGGTCGCGCACCTCGCGCTGAAAGCCGTTCATCACCGACAGCACGATGATCAGCGCCGCCACACCGAGGGCGATGCCCAGCATGGACACACCCGAGATGAACGAGATGAAACCATCGCGCCGCGTGGCACGGCCCGCGCGGGTGTAGCGCCAGCCCAGGGCCAGTTCGTAGGGGATTTGCATAGATTTGCTGTGCGCGCTTTCTTCTTCACTCGTACCGCAGGGCTTCTGCGGGGTTCACGCGGCTGGCGCGCCAGCTCGGGTACAGGGTGGCGACAAAGGCCAGCGCCAGCGAGATGAGGGCGATGGGGACGATATCGGTGCTCTGCGGCTCGCTGGGCATGCGGTCGATCAGGTAGATGTCCTTGGGCAGGAAGGTGGCGCCCAGCGCCTTCTCGATGGCGGGCACGATGATGTCGATGTTGTAGGCGATGGAGAGGCCCAGCGCCAGGCCGGCCAGGGTGCCGATCACGCCCACCATGGCGCCCTGCACCACGAAGACGGTCATGATGCTTTTCGGGCTGGCGCCCAGCGTGCGCAGGATGGCGATGTCGGCGCGCTTGTCGTTGACCGTCATCACCAGGGTCGAGACGAGGTTGAAGGCCGCCACCGCCACGATCAGTGCCAGGATGATGAACATCATGCGTTTTTGCAGCCGCACGGCCTCGAACCAGGTGCGGTTCTGCTGCGTCCAGTCGCGCAGCAGCAGGTCACCGCTAAGCGTGTGTGCGAGCTGTATGGCCACGGCATTGGCCTGCTGCAGGTCCTGCAGCTTCAGGCCGATGCCCGTGGGGCCGCGCAGGCCGAAGATGGCCAGGGCATCGTCCTGGTGCATCCAGACCAGGGTGGAGTCGTACTGGAAATGGCCCGAATCCACCGTGCCCGCCACCGTGAGCGGTTGGTAGCGCGGGCCGCCCTGGCTGCCACTGCCGCCCTGGGCCACGGGTACCACCAGGGTCACGGCGTCACCGGCCTTCACGCCCAGCGACTTGGCCAGCTCACTGCCCAACACCACGCGGAACTGCCCGGGGACCAGCGATGCCAGCACTTCGGCATTGGCCTGCGCCAGCGAAGTCACACTGCGTTCGAGCGCGGGATCGATGCCACGCACCAGCGCCCCCTTCATGTCGTCGCCATGCGCGATCAGCGCCTGGGCCGCCACGAACGGGGCGGCGCCGGTGACCGCCGGGTTCTTGCGCGCTTCGGCCATGGTGCGTGCCGCATCCTGCATGGCGGCGCCCTGGGGCGCAAAAATCTCGATGTGGGCGACCACGCCCAGCATGCGCTCGCGCACTTCCTTCTGAAAGCCGTTCATCACGCTGAGCACCACGATCAGCGCGGCCACCCCCAGGGCGATGCCCAGCATGGAGGCTCCGGAGATGAAGGAAATGAAACCATTGCGCCGCGTGGCCCGGCCCGAGCGGGTGTAGCGCAGGCCCAGGGCCAGTTCGTAGGGAAGTTGCATGGATGGGAAAAAAGTGCCTGAACCCTGATGGGATAGCCGAGCCCGGCGGGAGCGATTGTGGCATCCCGGACAATAGGGGGATGTCGGACATCCCCCATTTGCTCATCCCCTACGCTGCCAGCGCCTCCGAGGGGTGCCAGCAAACGCTGGCCAGCCTGCCCCTGCCGCACCTGGACCGCCTGCTGGCGCGGCTTGCGACCGACCCGGCGCATTCCAGCACGGCGGAGGAAACCAGCTTCTCCTCCCCCCATGAACGCGCCCTGGCCCAGGCCCTGGGCTTGCCCCCGGACGATGGGCGCACGCCCTGGGCTGCCTGGTACCGCCAGCAACAAGGCCAGCCCGCGGACGGCAAGGCCTGGGCCTTCGTCACGCCCTGCCAGTGGCAGGTGACGACCGACCACATCACCTTGCGCGACCCCCAGGCCCTGGGCCTCACCGAAGAATCCTCGCGCGCGCTGCTGGCCATCGTCTCGCCCTGGTTCGCCGAGGACGGCATCCACCTGCACTACGACCAGCCCACCCGCTGGCTGGCCGAAGGCCCCTTGTTCGCCGGCCTGGCCACCGCCTCGCTCGACCGCGTATTGCTGCGCGACGTGCGCGCGTGGATGCCCGATGCCGCCCAAGCCCGCACCCTGCAACGCCTGAACAGCGAGATGCAGATGCTGCTGTACACCCATGCCTTCAACGATGCGCGCGCGGAGCATGGCCTGCCCATGGTCAACTCCTTCTGGGTGCATGGTGCTGGCACCCTGCCCGCCACCACGGCCACGCCCGCGCCCGAGATGCCCCTGGTCCTGCGCGACGCCGCCTTGCGCGAAGACTGGCGCACCTGGGGTGCCGCCTGGGCTGCGCTGGATGCGGGCCCGGTGGCCGGGCTGCTGCGCCAGGCCGAGCAGGGCAGCGCCGTGCGCCTCACGCTGTGCGGCGAACGTGCCGCCCTGGCCTTGCACACCGCCCCACGCGGCCTGGTGCAGCGCATCCAGGCCTATTTCAAGCCCACCCGCTTTGCGCAGATGGCGCCCCAGCTATGAAGATCACGGCAAGAGACATCCCCCCGCGCGCCGCCTGGGCGCTGGAGCAGGCCGGCGTGCACCCGCTGCTGGCACGCCTGTACGCAGCGCGCGGCGTGCGCGACAAGGACGAACTGGACGACGGGCTGGCCCGCCTGCTGCCGCCCGCCGGGCTCATGGGCATCCAGCAGGCAGCCACGCTGCTGGCCGACGCCATGGGGCAGAACCTGCACCTGTGCGTGGTGGCCGACTACGACTGCGATGGTGCCACCGCCTGCGCCGTGGCCGTGCGCGGCCTGCGCCTGCTGGGGGCAAAGCACGTGGACTACCTGGTGCCCGACCGCGTGACCGATGGCTACGGCCTGACGCCACCCATCGCCCGCCGCGTGAAGGAGCGCGGCGCCGACGTGCTGATCACCGTGGACAACGGCATCGCCAGCGTCGAGGGCGTGGCCGAGGCCAAGGCCCTGGGCCTCAAGGTCCTCGTGACCGACCACCACCTGCCCGGCCCCGAACTGCCAGCGGCCGATGCCATGGTCAACCCCAACCAGCCTGGCTGCACCTTCGAAAGCAAGTCCCTGGCCGGCGTGGGCGTGATGTTCTATGTGTTGATGGAACTGCGCTCCGAACTGCGCAAGCGTGGCATGTTCGACACGGCCAGCCAGCCCAAGCTCGACCCACTGCTCACGCTGGTGGCCCTGGGCACCGTGGCCGACGTGGTGCGCCTGGACGCCAACAACCGCCGCCTGGTGGCCCAGGGCCTGCGGCGCATCCGCGCTGGCGCCATGCCGGCCGGCGTGGCCGCGCTGTTCACGGCGGCGGGCCGCAAGGCCCCGGTGGCCACCACCTTCGATTTCGGTTTTGCACTGGGGCCGCGCATCAATGCCGCTGGCCGCCTGGCGGACATGACGCTGGGCATCGAGTGCCTGCTGACCGACGATGCGGGCCGGGCCAGCGACCTGGCGGGACAACTGGACGCCATCAACCGCGAGCGCCGCGAGATCGAAGGCGGCATGCGCGAGCAGGCCATGCTGATGGCCGAGAACCTGTTCGATGAGAGCGAGGATCCGCCGCCGGCCATCAGCGTCTTCGACCCCGACTTCCATGAAGGCGTGGTGGGCATCGTCGCCTCGCGCATCAAGGACAGGCTGCACCGCCCGACCTTCGTGTTCGCTGCCAGCAGTGCGCCGGGCAAGGAGCACGAGCTCAAGGGCTCGGGCCGCTCCATCCCCGGCTTTCACCTGCGCGATGCGCTGGACCTGGTGGCCAAGCGCCACCCCGGCGTGCTGCTCAAGTTCGGCGGCCATGCCATGGCCGCAGGCTGCACCGTGGCCGCAGAGGCCTTCGAGACCTTCGAGCAGGCCCTGGCCCAGGTGGCGCAGGAATGGCTCGACGCATCGACGCTCACGCGCCGCATCGAGACCGATGGCCCGCTGGCGCCCGAATACTGCAGTGCCGACGTGGTCGATACCCTGCACCGCGAGGTCTGGGGCCAGGGCTTTGCGCCCCCAACCTTCAGCGAAGAGGTGGTGGTACTGAGCCAGCGGCTGGTGGGCGAAGCCAAGAACCACCTGTCCATCAAGCTCATGCACCAGGGCAACCCCGTCGACGCCATCTGGTTCGGACACACCGACCAACTGCCGGCCCGCGTGCTGCTGGCCTTTCGCCTCGATGTCAACGAGTGGCGCGGGGAACGCAAGGTGCAGTTCCTCGTGGAAGGCGCAGAAATCTAGCGCGGCGCGCTGCTCACGCCTGCACGGGCCCCTTGCCGCGCTGGCGCACCACCGTCACCTGCTCGCCGCCCACGCCCCAGTTGTCGGGGTCGATCTCATCGATGATGACGGTCACGGTCTCGGGCTTCTTGTCGAGCACCTCCTGCATGAGGCGCGTCACACCGGCAATCAGCGCGGCCTTCTGGGCCGAGGTGGTGGGGATGTCGCGGTTGGCCAGGCGGATGTTGATCAGGGGCATGGGAAGGCTTTCTTTCCGTCGGTAAGTTGCAGTCTCAGGAATGGCAAAGGCAGCCTGCGCTGCCTTGGTGGATTGTCTGCGGGAGCGCTGCCCCGTTGCAGCGCCTGCGGTCAGAAGCTTTCCCAGTCGTCGTCTCCCCCCTTGGCCGTGGCGCGGGGGGCCGGTGCCGGTGCGGGACCTGCGGCAGCGGGCTTGTGGGCAGCCGTCGCCTTCTTGGGCACGGAGGAGGTCAGGCGCGCAGCTGCCGGTGCAGCGGCCCGTGCGGCGGGTTTGCCGGCAAGTGCCGTGCGCGCCGGTGCCGGCACGGCCCGGCTGGCGGCCGGTGCGGGGCGTGGTGCGGCGGCCGCACGCGGCGGCGCGGCAGGCGCTCGCACAGCCACGGCGCCGACGTTGAACATGGATACCACCTCGGCCAGCTTCTGTGCCTGGTCGCGCATCGAAGCCGCTGCCGCCGTGGACTCCTCGACCAGCGCCGCGTTTTGCTGCGTCATCTGATCCAGGTGCGTCACCGCCTGGTTGACCTGGGCGATGCCGTCGCGCTGTTCGGTGGACGAGGCCGTGATCTCCCCGATCAGGTCGCTCACCCGGCGCACGCTCGATACGATCTCTTCCATGCTCTGCCCGGCCTGCGCCACCTGGGCCGAGCCCGACTCGACGTTCTCCACGCTGGCGCTGATCAGGGCCTTGATCTCCTTGGCCGCCTCGGCGCTGCGGCCCGCCAGGCTGCGCACTTCGCTGGCCACCACGGCAAAGCCCCGGCCCTGCTCGCCGGCCCGGGCAGCTTCCACCGCCGCGTTCAGCGCCAGGATGTTGGTCTGGAAGGCGATGCCGTCGATGGTGCCGATGATGTCGGCGATCTTGCGCGAGCTGTCGGTGATCTGCTGCATGCTGCTGACCACCTGGCCCACCACTTCGCCGCCGCGCGCTGCCGCCTGGGCCGCGGTGCCTGCCAGCTGGTTGGCCTGGCGAGCCGTGTCGGCCGATTGCGAGACCGTGGCCGTCAGCTGCTCCATGCTGGCCGCGGTTTCTTCGAGGTTGGACGCCGTCTGCTCGGTGCGTGCCGACAGGTCATGGTTGCCGTTGGCGATCTCCACCGAGGCCGAGGAGACCGAATCCACGCCATGGCGCACCTCACTGACCACGCCGCGCAGGCGTGCCGACATGGCCGACAGCGAGCGCAGCATGTGGCCGAACTCGTCCTTGCGGGTGGACTGCAGCTCACGCGTGAGGTCGCCTGCGGCGATGGCGTCGATGGTGCTCACCGCCTGGTTGAGCGGGTCGCTGATGGAGTGGACCAGCCTCCAGGCCAGAAAGATGCCCACCGCCAGCAGCACCATGGACATGATGATTCCCGAGATGGCGTATTCGATGCGGCGCGCCGTGGCGTCCGCGCGGATGGCATCGCGGCGCTTTTCCAGCGTCGCCACGAAATCGTCCTGGGCCTTGAGGTACTTGGTGACCAAGGGCGCGAACTCGTTGTCCGCAAACTGCTGGGTGGCCACGGCGTCGCCGGCGCCCTTGAGCTCCCAGGTCTTGGCCGTGGCCGCCAGCACGGCCTTGCGGGCGTCCAGCACCTTGTCCAGCGCCGCCTTTTCTTCAGGCGCCGTGGCGGAGGCAATGATCTTTTCCTGCACCTTGTTGATGGCGCCGATGATTTCCTTGACCTTGGCGCCGTACTGCTCGGACAGCACGGCATCGGTGGTCACCGCGCCGCCCATGACCATGTTGACGGCCGTCTCGGTGGCGCCGCGCCAGCGCACGGCGGCGGAAATGCGCGCCTCGATCTCGATCACGGCATCCAATGCCGAGGTCATGGAGTTGTTGCCCCGGTTCTGCGCGAAGCTGGAGAGCAGCAGCATCGCGATCATCAGCCCCAGGAATGCCCCCCACAGCTTGCGGGAGACGCGGATATTGTCGAATTGCATGCTCATTTCCTTGTGAACCTGTGACGTTGCCATGTCTCGCACGCCCATCGGCGGAAACATTCAATTACATTCATCACAAGGCATAGCCTACGCTAGCCACAAGCGCTCGGCACGCTCCGCCCACCGGGACAAACCCGAATGTCAGAGTCGCGCCCGACAGACCAGAAGCCGTTGCGCACCGTCCGGGGCGCTTTGGCGCCCCCGGCGCCGGCCGCGGCATGAACCAGGTCAACCACCAGGCTCAGAAACTTTCCCAGTCGTCATCCCCGCCCTTGGCCGTGGCCCGGGCGGCGGGTGCTGGTGCGGGCCCTGCTGCGGCGGGCTTGTGGGGGGCCGCAGGCTTGGCAGCCGATGAAGTCAGGCGCGCTGTCGCGGGGGCTGCAGCGCGCGCTGCCGGTTTGCCTGCAACGGCGGGACGCGCCGGTGGCGGCACGGCCCGGCTGGCCACGGGCGCGGCGCGCTGGGGGGCCGCCGGTGCCCGCGCAGGCATGGCCCCCACGTTGAACACCGCCACCACCTCGGCCAGCTTCTGCGCCTGGTCGCGCATCGAAGCCGCTGCCGCCGTCGATTCCTCGACCAGCGCGGCGTTCTGCTGTGTCATCTGATCCAGGTGCGTCACCGCCTGGTTGACCTGGGCGATGCCGTCGCGCTGTTCGGTGGACGAGGCCGTGATCTCCCCGATCAGGTCACTCACCCGGCGCACGCTTGAGACGATCTCTTCCATGCTCTGCCCGGCCTGCGCCACCTGGGCCGAGCCCGACTCGACGTTCTCCACGCTGGCGCTGATCAGGGCCTTGATCTCCTTGGCCGCCTCGGCGCTGCGGCCCGCCAGGCTGCGCACTTCGCTGGCCACCACGGCAAAGCCCCGGCCCTGCTCGCCGGCCCGGGCAGCTTCCACCGCCGCGTTCAGCGCCAGGATGTTGGTCTGGAAGGCGATGCCGTCGATGGTGCCGATGATGTCGGCGATCTTGCGCGAGCTGTCGGTGATCTGCTGCATGCTGCTGACCACCTGGCCCACCACTTCGCCGCCGCGCGCTGCCGCCTGGGCCGCGGTGCCTGCCAGCTGGTTGGCCTGGCGAGCCGTGTCGGCCGATTGCGAGACCGTGGCCGTCAGCTGCTCCATGCTGGCGGCGGTTTCTTCGAGGTTGGACGCCGTCTGCTCGGTGCGTGCCGACAGGTCGTGGTTGCCGTTGGCGATCTCCACCGAGGCCGAGGACACCGAATTCACGCCGACCCGCACCTCGCTCACCACGGAGCGCAGGCGGGTGGACATCGCGGACAGGGCCCGGGTCAGCACACCGAGCTCGTCCTTGCGGTCATCCTGGATGTCCTGCGTGAGATCCCCGGCAGAAATGGCCTCGGCCAGGCGCACCGCCCGGTCGAGCGGCCGCGTGATGGAGCGCACCAGCAAGGCTGCCATCAGCATGCCCAGCACCACCACCACGACGGCACTGGCCGCGCCGATCACCACGAGGTTGTCGCGTGTGGCATGCGCCGCCTGCACCGCCTGGTCGCGCTGGCGCTCTTGCGCCGCCACGAACTTGTCGATCGACTCCAGATAGGCCACCGCCTTCGGGCGGTAGACGCTGGCCAGGTACTCCTGCTTGGCCGCCGCATCGCCCGCGTCGGTCAGCGCCTTGAGCTTGTCCGTCTGGCCGCGGATGTCGGCGCGCGTGGCG
This sequence comes from Acidovorax sp. LjRoot118, assembly GCF_964253575.1. NCBI lineage: Bacteria > Pseudomonadati > Pseudomonadota > Betaproteobacteria > Burkholderiales > Comamonadaceae > Acidovorax > Acidovorax sp. LjRoot118. The sequence goes on along the minus strand of NZ_CAXURB020000001.1, from coordinate 503,648 downwards.
GCCACGTTGGCCAGGGCCGCCTTGTCTTCGGCCGACACCGAGGATTTGCCGATTTTCTCCTGCACCGGCGTGATGCGGGCCGTGAGGGCCGCCACGCGCGCGTCGAAATCGGCCTTGAGCGCGGCATCGGTGGTCACGAAGCCGGCCATCGACATGGTGACGGCCACCTCGGCCAGGCCCCGCCAGCTCACCGCCGTGGTGATGGCGGACTCGTATTTTTCGACGGCCGCCTCGGTGTCGGCAGTCACCCGCCGCCCATGCCACTGTGTAAAGATGGCGGCCACCAGCATCAGTGCCAGCAAGCCCAGGATCACGCTCCACATCTTGTGGGCCACGCGCAGGTTGTTGAAATTCATGGTTGATCCTTACGCTCTGCCGGGACAGCAGACTGGTCCGGCTCTGTGAGTTCTTGCCTTAGGAAAACCGTCAAACCAGCGATCGCTGCCAGGACAGCAGGCGGGCACCGGGAGGTGCCCTGCTCGCTTGTAACCAGTGTTGCTGGAATCAGCACGCCGCGTTATCGGTACAAGCCCTAAAATGACCCGGTGACCACCACCCTGCTCAACGCCGACCTGCACTGCCACTCCGTGGTATCCGACGGAACCCTGACCCCGGAGGCGCTGGCTGCGCGTGCCAAGGCCAATGGGGTGGAGCTGTGGGCGTTGACCGACCATGACGAAATCGGCGGCCAGCACCGGGCCGAAGCAGCCGCCCGCGCGCAGGGCATGGCCTACCTCACGGGCGTGGAGATCTCGGTCACCTTCGCAGATACCACCGTCCACATCGTAGGCCTGGGCTTCGATCCTGACAACACCCAGCTGGCCGAAGGTCTGGCCGCCACCCGCGGCGGACGCGGCGAGCGTGCCAAGGACATGGCGCAACAGCTCTCCCGGGTGGGCATCGAGGGGGCCTATGAGGGCGCGCTGCAGTTCGTGGGCAATCCGGCGCTGATCTCGCGCACGCACTTCGCGCGCTTTCTGGTCGAAACAGGCGTCTGCAGGGACACCTCCGAGGTGTTTCGCCGCTTTCTCACCGAGGGCAAGCCCGGCTACGTGCCGCACCGCTGGGCCAGCCTGGGCGATGCCGTGCGCTGGATCACGCAGGCCGGGGGCATGGCGGTGATCGCCCATCCGGCGCGCTACAAGTTCAGCGCGAACGAAGAGTACGCGCTGTTCTCCGAGTTCAAGGCCCACGGTGGACGCGGCGTGGAGGTGGTGACCGGCAGCCACAGCCCGCCGGAGTATGTGACCTACGCAGCGATGGCCCAGGAATTCGGACTGGCCGCATCGCGCGGCAGCGATTTCCACAGCCCCGACGAATCGCACACCGACCTGGGCACCCTGCCGCCGCTGCCCGGTACGCTGACCCCCATCTGGGAGCTGCTGGCCGACCGCATACGCCCGGCGGCTGCCGCCTGACCTGACTGCATCTTCCCCATGGCCCAGTATTTCGAAGTCCACCCCGACAACCCCCAGCCGCGGCTGCTCAAGCAGGCCGCCACGCTGCTGCAAAAGGGCGGCATCGTCGCCGTCCCCACCGATTCGAGCTACGCGCTGGTATGCCACCTCGACGACAAGGATGCGGTGGACCGGCTGCGCCGTATCCGCCAGGTAGACGACAAGCACCACCTGACCCTGCTGTGCCGCGACCTCTCGGAGCTGGCCAATTACGCGCGCGTGGACAACCGCCAATACCGCCTGCTCAAGCTGGGGACGCCCGGGCCCTATACCTTCATCCTCGAAGCCACCAAGGAAGTGCCACGCCGCGTGAGCCACCCCTCGCGCAAGACCATCGGCCTGCGGGTGCCCGAGGGCAAGGTGCTGCAGTTGCTGCTGGAGCAGCATGGCGCGCCCCTGCTCGCCACCACGCTGATCCCTGCCGGCGAAACCGACCCCCTGAACGACCCGGAAGAAATCCGCGAGCGCTACGAAAAGCTGGTGGATGCCATCGTGGATGCCGGGGCCTGCCCCCGCGAGCCCACCACGGTGGTGGACCTGACGCCCATGGGCACGGGCGGCGACCCCGAGGTGGTGCGCGAAGGACGCGGCAGCCTGCAGGCACTGGGCCTGTAACCCTCAATCCAGCTTGAACGCACCCACGGCGCGCTGCAGGTCTTGCGCGCGCGACGACAGGGCCGAGGCGGCGCTGGCCGCCTGTTGGACCAGCGCCGCGTTCTGCTGCGTGGCACTGTCCATCTGCGCCACGGCGCCGTTCACGTGCTCGATGCCCGAGCTTTGGGCGTGCAGCGCACCCGAGATCTCGCCCAGCAGCGTGCTGACCTGGCCGACTGCGCCCACGATCTCTTCCATGGTCTTGCCGGCGCGGCCCACGTGGCCAGCGCCGCTCTCGACCTGGTCCACCGACTGGCTGATCAGGGTCTTGATCTCGCGGGCCGCCACGGCACTGCGCTGCGCGAGGCTGCGCACCTCGCTGGCCACCACGGCAAAACCCCGGCCCTGCTCGCCCGCGCGGGCGGCTTCCACCGCCGCATTCAGGGCCAGGATGTTGGTCTGGAAGGCAATGCCTTCGATGACCTGGATGATGTCCACGATCTTGCGCGAGCTGCCGCTGATCGCCTGCATGGTCTGCACCACGTCACCCACCACGGCGCCACCGCGCTCGGCGATTTGCGAGGCGTTCACGGCCAGGCTGCTGGCCGAGCGGGCGCGCTCGGCGTTCTGGCGCACGGTGGTGGTCAACTCGGCCATGCTGCCAGCCGTGTCGGCCAGGGAGCTGACCTGGTCTTCGGTGCGGCGCGCCAGGTCGGAATTGCCCGAATCGATGTCCGCCGCCGCCTCGGTGATCGAGTCCGTGGACTGCTTGATGCCCGAGACCAGTTCGGTCAGCGTGTCTTCCATGGTGCCCAGCGCCGTGAGCAGGCGGCCGAAGTCGCCTTCGAGCTCGGACGAAAATTCCTGGCTCAGATCGCCCGAAGCCACCGTCTCAGCAATCAGGATGGCCTGGTTCAGCGGTGCCACGATGCCATTGCGCAGCAGCACGAAGGCCACCAGCGCCACGATGAATACGCCCGCGCCCAGCACCGAGACCCAGGTGCGCACGCTCTGCAGGTGGCCATGGCCCTGGCGGATGGCCTGCTCCAGCGGACCGCGCTGCGCGTCGGTAAGACCAGTGGCGGCCGCCACCGAGGCCTTGTACGCATCTTCCGCACTGCCCACCCCGCTCAAGGCTACGACCATCAGGATGGCCACCATCAGGCCGATGAGGCCGAACGCCAATATGAGGCGGGTTCCAATCTTCAAACGATCCAGGCCCATGGGATTCATCTCCGATGTCAGTGTTGTATGTATATGTACGGCGACCGTTGCGTTCAATGTAGCGCGGACAGGGCCTGCACCCAGTCTGCCACGCCTGTATCCATTTGAAACAGCCATGGCATGGTAACAATCCCGCCAGGAACCTGCTTGGAGGAGCGGATGTCGCGCGTCTGAGACAATTGGACCGGTGGACATCTCCAATCTCATCCAAACCGTTCTGATCTATGCCTTGCCGGTGCTCTTCGCGATCACCGTGCACGAGGCGGCCCATGGCTATGCGGCGCGCCACTTTGGCGACAACACCGCGTACATGATGGGCCGGATCACCCTCAACCCGCTCAAGCACATCGACCCCATCGGCACCATCCTGATGCCGCTGGTGCTGTACTTTGCGACCTCGGGGGCTTTCCTTTTTGGCTATGCCAAGCCGGTGCCGGTGAATTTTGGCAACCTGCGCAACCCCAAGCGGCACATGGTCTGGGTGGCACTGGCAGGACCGGCATCCAACTTCGTTCAGGCCGTTTTCTGGGCTCTGGTCCTGGTGGGCCTGATCGGTGCCGGAGTACAGGAGCGCTTTTTCATCGAGATGGCGCGCGCCGGCATGCTGGTCAATCTCGTGATGTGGGCGTTCAACCTGTTTCCGTTGCCCCCGCTTGATGGCGGCCGCATCCTCGTTGGCCTGCTCCCCTGGAAGGCGGCCCACATGGTCTCGCGCATCGAGCCTTTCGGCTTCTTCATCGTGATGGGCCTGGTAGTGGCCGGCGTGGTGGGCACGATCTGGCTGCGCCCGCTGATGACCCTGGGCTACGCTGCCATCAACCTGCTGCTCACGCCCTTGATGGCACTGCTGCGCTGAGCGCCTTGTCCTTCCCTCTTTTTCGCTGAATCCGTTCCCCCCCATGAGCACCACGCGCTTTCTCACCGGCATCACCACCACGGGCACGCCCCACCTGGGCAACTTCGTGGGCTCCATCCGCCCCTCGGTGGCGGCCAGCCTCACGCCCGGCGTGCAGAGCTTCTACTTCCTGGCCGACTACCACGCACTGATCAAGTGCGAGGACCCGGCACGCATCCAGCGCTCCACCCTGGAGATCGCGGCCAGTTGGCTGGCGGCGGGGCTGAACCCCGAGCAGGTCACGTTCTACCGCCAGTCCGACATCCCCGAGATTCCCGAACTGACGTGGCTGCTGACCTGCGTGACCGGCAAGGGCGTGCTCAACCGCGCCCACGCCTACAAGGCCAGCGTGGACAAGAACACGGCGGCCGAGCGCGATGCCGACGACGGCGTGACGGCCGGCCTGTTCATGTACCCGGTGCTCATGGGTGCCGACATCCTGATGTTCAAGGCGCACAAGGTGCCGGTGGGCCGCGACCAGATCCAGCACATCGAGATGGCGCGCGACATGGCGGCCAGCTTCAACCACCTGTACGGCGAGCACTTCGTGCTGCCCGAGGCCGCGATCGACGAACATGTGGCCACCCTGCCCGGCCTGGACGGCCGCAAGATGAGCAAGAGCTACGACAACACCATCCCGCTGTTCAGTTCGCGCGAGCAGCTCAAGAAGCTGATCGGCGGCATCCTGACCGACTCGCGCTCGCCTGGCGAGGCCAAGGAAGTCGAGGGCTCGGCCCTGTTCCAGATCTACCAGGCCTTCGCCACCGAGGCCGAGACCGCCGCGCTGCGCCAGCAGTACGCCGACGGCATTGCCTGGGGCGATGCCAAGCAGGTGCTGCTCGAACGCGTGGACCAGGTGATCGCCCCCATGCGTGCGCAGTACGAAGAGCTGATCAACAACCCCGCCCGCATTGAGCAGACTCTGCTTGCCGGCGCCGAGCGTGCCCGCGCGCTGGCAACTCCCTTCATCCGCGAGCTGCGCTCGGCCGTGGGCCTGCGCAGCCTGGTGCAGGCCGGCACAGCCACCAAAGCGGCCAAGACAGCCAAGGTGGCCCTGCCCTCGTTCAAGCAGTACCGCGAGGCCGATGGCAAGTTCTACTTCAAGCTCGTGGCGGCCGACGGCCGCCTGCTGCTGCAGAGCACAGGCTTTGACGCCCCCAAGGAGGCCGGCCAGGCCATCGGCCAACTGCAAAAGGGTGGCGATGCCCTGCAGGCGCTGGCACCCCGGCTGGCGCAAGTGGACGGAGTAGAACCGGCCGATGTGACGGCGGCGCTGCAGGCACTGGCGGATGCAGCCACTGCCAGCTGATACAGCCGCGCCCCTTCAATCCCTGTAGCGCACGCGCGCCCACAGGGTCGGCCGGGTGTCGCCATTGAGCGGTGCCTGCGCCGTGGCGATAAAGGACCAGCGCCGGTCCGCCGAATCCATGGAGTGCACCAGCACCAGATCCCAGCCCGGCCTGCGGGCAATGCCATTGGCTTCGTCCGCAAAACGCGAGCCCCTGTAGACCAGCGAGCCGGCCGACAGGTCGCGCCCGCCATGCTTCCATACGCTGGCCAACGCCAGTGTATGCCGTGAAAATCCCGGCAGCGCATTGCCCCCGAACTGGTTGCCCAGGTTGCGCGACTGCGCCCAGCCGTAGCTGCCCAGCACACTCCAGCGCGGCGCCAGCACCCGGTTGAGCGCCACGCCCGCCTGGTGCAACCGGCCCTGGCTGAACACCGGGTTCTCGTTGTACGGGTCCACCACGGTCTGCCCGGTCTGGATCTGCGCGCCCAGGCTGCCCACGCGGTCCAGGTTCACCAGGCCCCGGGGCGGCAGTACCAGGCTGCCGTTGGCAAAGGTGGGGTTCACGATGTCCTGGCTGGACAGCATGGCGAAGCCGAAGGTGCGTTCATCGAACTCCCAATCCAGTTGCGCCGCGCGCTTGCGCCCGAAGCTGCCGGGCAACTGGTAATGGTGGTCGATGGCGATGGCCCCCAGCGCGACAGGCGAGAGCGTGTGCGCGCTCGGCGAACGCACGTTTTCGACGTAGGCCAGGTGCAGCGCCCGGCCCGGCCCCATGCTGTAGGACATGCCCAGCCGGGGCAAGGGGTGGCGCGCGTGGCCGCCGCGCTCGGCAGTGGGGTCCGCCAGGTCCTCGTCGGTCAGCGAATCGAAGAAGCGCTCGCCGTAGCGCACGGCCAGGCGCGGCCAGTAGGCTTCGGCATGCCAGGTCCAGGGGCCATCGCGCCATTCGCCCGCCAGCCAGGGCATCTGAAAGCGCGCCTGCGTGCGCTGGGTAGAGGTGACCACCGGGTCGGACAGGCCCGAGTCGGATGCTCCGCGGGCACCCTCCCAGCCCAGGCTCAGGCGACGGGGGCCCCACTGCACCGTGTGGCGCAGCAGCACGCCATCGTCCGAATCGGTGATGCGTGAATCCTGCGGGCCGTAGGTGGCATCGTCGAGCACCAGGCCCTGGCCAAAGCGTGCGCGGTGCAGCTTGAGCCAGGTCTGCGCATCGGGTGACCAGCGCCAGGAGCCACCCAGGTCCGTGCGCTCAGAGCGCTGGCGTGCCAGGCCATTGAAGGTGATGCCGTTGCCGAAATCACGCCCTTGCGGAAAGCTGTAGCGCAGCCGGTCCTCGGTGTGCAGCAGGAACAGGCCCAGGCTTTCGGTGGGGCGCATGCCCAGCGCCAGATCGAAGCCCGGCGACGACAGGCGGTAGCTGGGCGCGCCGCCGTTGTTCGGCCACATCTGCACGCCGTTGGTACGCACCTGCCAGGCCAGGGGCACCGGCGCGGCGGCAAAGCCGTGGTGGCCGACATCGGCGGCCAGTTTGTCCTGCACCGAACCGCGCTCGGCACTGGCGATCCAGAGCCACTCGCCCCCCTGCGTGAGCATCAGCGGCGCCTGCTTCTCGCTGGCGCCGAAGGCCGTAGGGTCGCTCAGGTAGCCCTGGTAGCGCTCGGAATTGCGGCTGAAATCGCTCTCATAGCGGTTGGCCAGAAAGAAGTGGCTTCCCGCCCACAGCGGGTAGTACGAGGCGCTGGCATAGGCCCGCGCCCAGTGCTCCATGCCGAAGTCACCGAGCGCCTTGCCCAGGTTGGCCGAGCCCTGGCTGTCACTGGTGAGCGGGTCGAGCGACTTGAGGTAGGGCAGGCGCATGAGCGCCTCGCGCGCGGCGGCAATGGCCTGCACCGGCTCACCCTGGTCATTGCGCAGCACCGACTCGATCTGCCAGGGCAGCGGGTCGTTCGGGTCGGCCACGCGGGCGCGCGCCAGCGAGTCGAGCGCAGCCGCGCGCTCGCCCAGTTGGTACTCGGCCACGGCCAGCCACACCTGGGCGCGGGCGTAGCGCGGCTCGATCACCAGGGCCTTGAGCAACTGGGTGCGGGCGGCGGCGGGGTCGCCCTGCTGCAGTGCCAGCAGGCCCGCGCCTGCCAGGCTCACATAGTCGTCACCCGCCTGGGCCAGGGCGGCCGCGAAACCGCTTTGGGCATCGAGCAACCTCAAGGCCTCGGCCGCCAGCGTGGCCTGCTCGCCCTGGTAGGCCGGGTGCTCTGGCGCCAGCGCTACCGCGCTTGCCAGGGCCTGGCGCGCACCACGCAGGTCGCCGCGCTCACGCAGGGCGCGCCCCAGGCCCCACTGGGCAGCGGCCTGGTCGGTAGTGGGCTCCTGGCGTGCCTCGGCACCGGCCACGGCACGCCGGTACAGGGCGATGGCCTCCTCGCCACGCCCTTCCAGGCGGTGCCAATCGGCATCGGCCAGTAACAGCGCCGTGGCCTCGGGTGCCCGGGCGCGCGCGGCATCGAGCCAGGCGCGTGCCTGTGCGCCCTGGTCCAGCGCCATCAGCAGCTCGGCCCGGCGCGCTGCCGTGCGCGGGTCCTGCGTGCGCTGCCAGGCGTTGGCCAGGCGCTGCTGGGCCGTGTCCATGCGGTCGTCGAAAACCTCCAGGTCGGCCAGCAGCAGCTCGGCCACAGCGCCGCCCTGCCCGCTGGCAGACAACGCCAGTAGCCGCTCCCGCGCGCGCGGCCACTGGCCCGTGCGCAGGTCGTCGCGGATGGAGGACAACGGGGGCGCCACATCGGGGCCCTGCAGCTCGGCCCAGCGCGCGGCATCCACCGGGTTGGCCATGACCCACTGCACCCGGTCACGCGGGCGCACCAGCACGCGCTTGACCGGTGCCTTGCCAGGCTCCGCAGTGCCCTGTTCCGACGGGCCCAGCTCCACCCGGCCGAAATCGTTGGACAGGTCGACCTGGCCCGAGAGCACGGTGAGCGTCGTGCGGCCCGCCGCATCCACCTCCACATCCCAGTCGGTGCCGCGCACCACGGCCAGGGCTGCAGGAGTCTGCAGTTGCAGCGAGGCCGGGGCTTTCTTGGTGCGCGCCCACAGCCGGCCGGCGGCCAGCTCCAGCAGGGTGCGCTCGGGCTGCGATTCGCACAGGCGCAGCTGCGCGTTGGCCGACATGCGGATCTGCGTGCGGTCGGCCAGCAGCAGCGCGGCCGACGACAACTCCAGCGTGCGCACGCCCGCACCCGCGCCCAGTTGCTGGGCCAGCGCGGCAGGCGACCAGGGGCCCTGGCCTGCCGGCCGAGTCTGGCCTTGCCCGGCCAGGGCTACGACCTGCGCAGCCACAGCGTCGGGGGCGACGGACACCCCCGCACACTGGGCCCAGGCACCGGGAAGGCACAAGGCGCACGCTCCCAGGGCAACCGGGGTCGTGATCCACAAGCGTGTCGACGGCATAGCGGGCCTTTCAGGGTTATTTTTCCAGCGCGTGCGCAAATGCGTCAGCACCGGCCGCAGCAGGTCCCTGGGCATCGGCCAGACCCTGCACGTGCGTCTTCAGCCGGTCGGCCTGGGCGGCCCACAGCGGCGCCAGGTGCACGGCCCGTGCCCGCCACTCGTCGCAGCACGCCAGGGCCTCGCCCCAGCGGCCCGCACGCACATGGGTCTGCAAAGCCAGGCTGGTGGCCACCAGCGGCGCATCCTCGCACGGGGTGTAGACATCGATGCCGCTGCTGCGGCCGGCCAGCACCACGGCGTCGAGCCAGAGCAAGGGCAGTGGTTGGTCCCCCTCCTGCGGCAGCGCGCTGCGCGTGGCTTCGGACAGCAGGATGCCGGTGCCGAAAGCCTTGTTGGCGCCTTCCAGCCGGGCCGCGGTGTTCACCGCGTCGCCCACGGCGGTGTAGGTGAAGCGGCCTTCGGAGCCCAGGTGCCCCACGGCCGCCTCGCCCGTGTGCAGGCCGATGCGCAGCTGCAGCCCGGCAAAGGGGGTTCCCGCCCACTGGCTGCGCAAGGCGTTCATTTCCACCTGCATCTCCTGCGCGCAGGCCAGCGCGCGTGCCGCGTGCTGCGGCTCGGCCACGGGGGCGTTCCAAAAGGCCATCACGGCATCGCCGATGAACTTGTCGAGCGTGCCGCCATGGCGGTGCACGGCATAGGTCATGCGCGTGAAGTAGGCGTTGAGCGCACGCGCCACCGCCTCGGGTGGCAGGTGCTCGCTGGCCGAGGTGAAGCCCGCCAGGTCCGAGAACAGCAGCGTGAGCACGCGCCGCTCACCGCTGATGGCCGGTGCCGCCCCACTGGCGATCAGCGCGCTGACCACGGCCGGCGGCACGTAGCGCCCGAAGTCCAGCCGCAGGCGCTCGCGCTGGCGCCGCTCACGCCAGTAGCTGTCAGTCGCGCCCACATTGAAGTGCAGCGCCAGCGCCACCAGCGTGGGCAGCGTGGGCCACCAGACACCCTGCAGGTAGGCCCACAGCCCGCCGATCAATGCCAGCAGCGCCAGCGCCACGCTCAGCCACACGGCCAGCCAGCCACGCCAGCGCCGCGTGAGCGCCGCCACCAGGGCAATGGCCGCTGCCGCCTGCAGCAGCGGGAGCGCCGGGTGCGCAGGCACGATCCAGTCGCCGGTCAGGCCGTTGATGAGGGCCGTGGCATGCAGCATCACGCCCGACTGCGTACCTTGCCCCAATGTGCGCAGCGGCGTGGTGAACTGGTCCACCCCGCCCACCGGTGTGTTCTGGCCGAGCAGCAGCAGGCGCCCCTGCAGCGCACCGGGCGCCAGCAGCCGCGCCGGGTCCAGCGCCTGGGTGTAGTGCACATAAGGCAGCGCCACCTCGGGGGCGTAGTAGCGCAGCAGTGCGCCGGGTGGCGGTGGCACGATGGTGCGACCCGCAGCCTGTGCGAGCACACGCCACATGGCATCGCTGTGCCCGGGTGCGCTGCGCTGCACGCCGTCGTCGTCGGGGTGCATGCCCACGTCGCCGTGGCGCGCCTGGTCGAAGACGGACATCACCCTCTGCTGGTACTGCGCCACCTGCCCGCTCTGCACGGTTACCTGGGCGCTGGCCAGCACCACCGGCATGCGCCCGTGCAGGGCTCGGCCCAGGGCTGCGTCGTCTTCGGGTGTCTGGGCGGTGGACAACAGCAGGTCGATGCCGAGCCCCGCCGCGCCGGACGCAGAAAGCGCGTCGACCAATCGCGCATGCAGCCGCCGGGGCAGCGGAGTCGCGGCCTGCAGGGCCGCGAGGCTGGGCTCGTCGATGCCGATGACCACTACGCCGGCATCGGGCCGCACGGGCGCCGTCAGGCTGCTGAAGAGATCGTATTCCAGGCGCTGCAGCGGCTGCCAGACCGGCAGCAGGTGCAGCACGGCCAAAAGTCCCAGCGGCACGAGCAGGCGCAGCGCCCACTGGCGCCCCGCATCCCCTGACACCGCCGACCGGATCCAGGCCATACAACTCCCATCATATGTAACGTACTGTATCCCAGGGCGCGGCTGCAGCAAAGCATGCTGTCTATCCGCCCACACTGGCTTAGACTGGCCCGACGCCTACCGGAGACTTCCATGAAGACCTTGATTGCATGCGCTGCCCTGCTGGCTCTGCTTGCGGGCTGCGAATCGGCCACCACCCGCCCGCCCTCGGGGCCCATGGCATCGGGCCGGGACCGCACCTTCAGCGTGCCGGTGTATGGCACCGATGCCTCGCCGGCCTACAACGCAGCCACCCGCGAATGCCAGAAGCTGGCCCTGTTCCCCAAGCTGCTGCGCAACGAGGGCTCGCGCCTTGTCTTCGAGTGCGTGAGCGAAAACCCCAATCGCTGAGCCCGATGGCCAGGCGCCAAACTGCTGCCGTCACCGCCGTGCTCGCGCTTGCCACGGGTCTGCCCGCGCTGGCCCAGGTACGCCATGACCGGCAACACCCCGTGTGGACCAACAGCCTGGGCATGCCATTCGTGAAGTTGCCCGCGGGCAGCTTCGTGATGGGCGGTGTCGAGGCCCCCGATGTGCTGGCACAGGCCTACCCGCAGCTGGAGCCCAAGCGTTTTGCCGAGCTGACCGATGAAGGCCCGGCCCACCGGGTGGTCATCAGCACAGCCTTCTACCTGGGGCAGCACGAAGTCACGGTAGGCCAGTTCCGGCGCTTCCTCGCAGCGTCGGGCTACCAGCCCGAATCGGAGGCCGACGGCACCGGCGGCTATGGCTACAACGCTCTGTACGACCCGGCCACCACGCGGCGCGGCGATGCCTTCGAAGGGCGCGACCCGCGCTACTCGTGGCACAACCCGGGTTTCCCGCAGGGTGACGACCACCCCGTGGTCAACGTCACCTGGAACGACGCCCAGGCCCTGGCCCAGTGGCTCAGCCGCACCGAAGGCCACCGCTACCGCCTGCCGACCGAGGCCGAGTGGGAATACGCCTGCCGCGCCGGCACGCGCACCCGCTACCCGCATGGCGACGACCCGGAGGGGCTGCTGAAGAACGCCAACACCTTCGACCAGGACGCAGCCCCCTACTGGCTGCGCTGGCAGCAGCATGCGCTGCGCGGCAGCGACGGCCACGCCTTCACCGCCCCCGTAGGCAGCTACGCGCCCAATGCCTTCGGCCTGCAGGACATGCTGGGCAATGCCTGGGAGTGGGTGGCCGACTGGCATGGCGACACCTACTACGCCGAATCACCGGTCGTGGACCCCGGGGGCCCGGCCGAGGGCAGCGTGCGCGTGCGCCGCGGGGGCTCCTGGCACACCTGGTCTTTCTACGCACGCTGTGGCTACCGCAACTGGAACAGCCCGCAGACCCGCTACACCCTGGTGGGCATGCGGCTGCTGCGCGAAATCGCGCCCTCCGCAGCCGCCCGGCCCGGCCCGAGCCCGGCAGCCAAGCGCCGCCTGTCATCGCCCGTGGCACGGTGAACAACTGTCAAACCTGGCGATCCCCAAGATGGGGCATGGAATGGGCCGCCGCACATCGCGAATAATGCACAGTTAATCTTGAATGGAACGACCATGCGCATAGCGGCGTTAGACGACGATGCGCTTCAGCTGGATCTGATCAAACAGGCCACCGAAGCGATGGGCCATGTGTGCCATACCCACCTGACCGGTGCCGCGCTGATGCGCGAGATGCGCCGCGAAACCTTCGACCTGCTGATCGTGGACTGGCACCTGCCCGACACCACCGGCCCCGAGGTGGTGCGCTGGGTGCGCGAGAACGTGGGCAAGCAGTTGCCCATCCTGTTCGTGACCAACCGGCAGGAAGAGCGCGACATCGTCGAAGGCCTGGGCAGCGGGGCGGACGACTTCATGGTCAAGCCCGTGCGCATTGGCGAGCTCAATGCGCGCGTGGCCGCGCTGTTGCGCCGAGCCTACCCGCAGAGCACCGGTGGCGCGCTCGATTTCGGGCGTTACAGGTTCTTTCCCGAATCGCGCTCGCTGGAGATCAACGGCACGCCTGCCGAACTCAAGAACCGCGAATACGACCTGGCCCTGTTCCTGTTCCAGAACATGGGGCGCCTGCTCTCGCGCGACCACCTCAAGGAGGTGATCTGGGGGCAGGGTTCGGACGTGCTGTCGCGCTCGCTCGACACCCATGTCTCGCGCCTTCGCACCCAGCTGGACCTGCGCCCCGTCAACGGCTACTTCATCACCGCCGTGTATGGTGTGGGCTACCGGTTCGAAGCGGTCGAGCCTGGCCGCTAGTGTCCCATTGCGCAATGGATACAACGGTTCTGACTGAAGCTTTGCCGCCCCCTGCGGCACCTAGGAGAGTTGACGTGGCTACCCACCGCCTTGCATTGCCCCTGTCGGCCGTTGCCCTGCTCACGGCGGGACTCGGTTGCGCGCATGCGCAAAACGCCCCCGAGGCGCAGACGGACGAAATCCCGCACACCGTGCGGGCCGGCGACACGCTCGAAGGCCTTGCCAACGCCTACCTGGACAATCCACGCCAGTGGCTGCTGTTGCAGCAGCGCAACAAGGTGGCCAACCCAAGGCACCTGCAGCCGGGCTCCACCGTGTGGATCCCTGTGCGCCTGCAGCCCAAGGCCTCGGCCCAGGTGGAATTCGTGCACGGCAGCGCCACGGCGCAGCCCGGCGCCCAGGCCGCAACGCAGCCTGTGGCGCAAGGTGCCCGCCTGGACGAAGGCACCCGCCTGCAGGTGGGGCCGGACAGCTATATCGCCGTGCGCCTGGCCGACGGCACGCTGGTGCGCGTGCAGGCCCAGTCCGACCTGCAATTGCGCCAGCTGCGCCGCCGTGGGCGCACAGGCAGCGTGCAATCGGTGCTGGAGATGCGCGCCGGCAGCGTGGAGTCGAGCGTGACGCCCAGCGCCGATGCACTGCGCCGTTTCGAGATCCGCACGCCGCGCGCCGTGACCAGCGTGCGCGGCACCGAGTTCGGTGTGGCGCTGGCGGCCTCGGGCCAGGCCACGGCCTCGGTGCTGGAAGGCTCGGTGGCCGTGCAGTCGCGTGCCGAGAATGCCGCGCAACCGGCCCCCGACACCACCTTGCTGGCCCGTGGCCAGGGTTTGTCCGTCGCGCCCGATGGGACGCTGGGTGCACCACGCAACCTGCTGGCGCCGCCCGATCTGTCCACCGTACCCGCCCAGCTGCACGACCTGGGCCTGCTGGCCATCAATGTCCCTGCGACCCCTGGCGCCACGGCCTTCACCGCCCAGGTGGCGCGCGATGCGGCCATGACGCAGGTGCTGCGCAGCGGCCGCTTTGCCGATGGCCAGTTGCGCTGGGCGGCACTCGACGATGGCAGCTACCACCTGGCCGTGCGCGCCGTTGACGAGGCCGGCATTGCCGGCCTGCCGGCCACGCGCCCCATCACCATCAAGACCCGGCCGGTGCCGCCGCTGTACCAGCAGCCGGCCCCCGGCGCCGTGCTGCCGCGCGTGACCGGCGCGCTGCGCTGCACCGAGGTCCCGGGTGCCCGCTGGTACCGCATCCAGGTGGCGGCCAGCGCCGACTTCGCCACGCCGTTGCTGGACGAGGGCCGCCTCGGCACCTGCCAGCTGACGCTGGCCACACTGCCCCTGGGCAACTACTTCTGGCGCGCGGCCACCATCGCAGAGCCCGCCGGTGGCGCACTGGACCAGGGGCCGTTCGCACCCGCGCAGCCCTTCGCCGTGGCCCAGCAGCCCGCTGCGCTGGACCTGTCGGCCATGCAGGCGACGGATGGCGACACCATCGTGCGCCTGCACTGGCCCGCCCAGGCCGGCCAGCGCTTTCGCGTGCAGCTGGCACCAGACCTGGAGTTCAAGACCATCATCCAGGACATCCAGCTCGACGAGCCCCGCTGGACCTCTGCGGATGGCTTGGCTGCAGGCACCTACTTCGTGCGCATCCAGGTGCTGGACCCCTCGGGCCTGCAAAGCGAGTTCTCACCGCCGCGCAGCATCCGCGTGGGCACGGGGCTGAATACCAGCTCCGGGCTGCCCCTGTCCACCATGGGCGGTGAGCCCGTGCGCCGCCCCTGAGCCCTTGCGGTCGATGCCCACGCCGCATTCCCGCACGCGAAACCAGCAGCGGCGGGTCGAATGGGCCGCCATCGCGCTGACGCTGCTGGCCCTGGTCGCCTGGCTGAGCACGCCCAGCATGCTGCCGCGCACCAACCACCTGGTGCAGGACACCGGGCTGCGCCTGGTGTCGCGCCCGGCGCAAGCCGATATCGCCGTGATCGCGGTGGACGACCGCAGCATCGGCGTGATCGGCCGCTGGCCCTGGCGGCGCGCACTGCACGCACAGCTGATCCAGAACGTGTCGCGCCAGGCACCGCGGGTGATCGGCATGGACGTGCTGTTCAACGAGGAAGACCTCGACTACCCCGAGGACGACCTGCTGCTGGCCGATGCCGTGGCCCGAAGCGGCCGGGTGGTACTGCCGGTGATGCAGCGCCAGGGCCCGTCCGAGCCGGGCGACGGGGCGGACCGCCCCATTCCTGCACTGGAGCAGGCCGCCGCCCGGCTGGGGCATGTGCACGTGGCCTCGGACGAGGATGGCGTGGTGCGCAGCCTGTACGCGCGCGAAGGGCCGGCCAGTGCACCCTGGCAGCACTTCAGCATCGCCATGCGCTGCGTGGCCACGCCGTCGCTTGGTGGCTGCCCGCCAGCGCGCTGGAGCGATCCGCCTGCGGATGGCGCCCGCTGGGAGCGTGCAGGCCGTCGCCTCATCCCCTATGCGGGCGGGCCGGGGCATTTCACCACCTACTCCTACATCGACGTGCTGCGCGGCGAAGTGCCAGCCGATGCCTTTCGCGGCAAATACGT
This sequence comes from Acidovorax sp. LjRoot118, assembly GCF_964253575.1. NCBI lineage: Bacteria > Pseudomonadati > Pseudomonadota > Betaproteobacteria > Burkholderiales > Comamonadaceae > Acidovorax > Acidovorax sp. LjRoot118. Next base: position 487,934 of record NZ_CAXURB020000001.1, on the reverse strand, counting down.
GCTCGTGGGCTCGATTGCCGCCGGGCTGGGCGACATGTTCGCCACCCCGGTAGGCCAGGAATCGCGCCTGATGCCGGGTGTGGAAGTGATCGCCCAGGTGCTCGACGCCGACCTGGCGGGGGTGCAGATCCACAGCGCGCCGGCCGCGCTGAACATGGCTTTCAACCTGCTGCCGGTGGTGCTGGCGCTGGTGGCGCTGCTGCTGCTCGGGCCCTTCGCGGCCCTGCTCACCAGCATTGCCTTGGGCGCGCTGACCCTGGCCATGGCCGTGGTGCTGCCGGTGTGGAGCGGCCTGCAGTTCGCGCCCGCCGCCGCCCTCATCGGGCTGGTGCTGGCCTATCCGCTGTGGAGCTGGCGGCGCCTGAGTGCAGCCGCCCAGTTCCTCAGGCTGCAGATGGAGACCCTGCAGCGCCAGGGCCTGGTGATTCCGCTGCGTGGCCCGGCGGCCAGCAGCGGCGACTTCCTGGAGCGGCGCATCAACGCGGTGGAATACGCCTCGCGCCAGCTGCGCGACATGCACCATTTCGTGAGCGAGAGCCTGCAACAGCTGCCGTCGCCGACCATGGTCTGCGACACCGAAGGCCGTATCCTGCTGGCCAACACGGCTGCGCGGCGCCATGTGCTGGGCATGGCCGAGGTCGAGGGCGACCCCATGGTCTGGCCCCTGCAGGGCCGCCAGATCACTGACGTGCTGGGCGACTTGATCGACATCGCCACCGAACAGCCACTGGTGACGCAGGAGCGGCTGGCCAACGGCAACCTCCCGGCCCGCCGGGAGGGGCGCGATGCCAAGGGCCGCAGCGTGCTGGTGCAAAGCCGCCAGTTCACCGACCTGGCGCAATCGGGCTGGCTCGTGACCCTGGTGGACCTGACCGAGATACGCAGCGCACTGCAGCAGCGCGACGAGGCCATGCACTTCATCTCGCACGACATCCGCGCGCCCAATGCGTCCATCCTCACCCTGCTCGAAATGCACCAGGCCTACCCGGGCCGCATGTCGGACGCGGAACTCATGCAGCTCATCGCGCGCTACGCGAAGAGCTCGCTGGGCATGGCCGAGAATTTCATTCAGTTGGCCAGCGCCGAGTCACAGGCGATGCGGCGGGAACCCCTGGACTTGGCCGACGTGCTGCACCAGACCGTGGACGAGGCCTGGGTGCTGGCGCGCGATGCCGACGTGCAGGTGCTGGTGGCCGATGCGCCGGAAACCGCCCCGTGCATGGGCGACCGCTCGCTGCTGTGCCGGGCGCTGGCCAATGTGGTCAACAACGCCATCAAGTACAGCCCACGCGGCAGCACCGTGCGCTGCGCCCTGGTGGCTCGACCGGGTCAATGGGCCATTGCCGTGCGCGACGAAGGCCCGGGCATTGCGCCGGCTCTGCAGGACAAGCTGTTCGCCCCGTTCCAGCGGCTGCATGACCGCAGCCACCCCGGCATTGCCGGCGTGGGCCTCGGGCTGGCCCTGGTGCGCACCGTGGTGCAGCGCCATGGCGGCAGCATCGAGGTCGAGAGCGACGAAGGAAAGGGCGCGGAGTTCAGGCTGGTGCTGCCGCAGGGCGAGGCACCGCCCGATTGAATCGCAGCGAGGCCGATCAGGCCGTGGCTTCGGCTTCCAGGTGCACCTGGTCGGCCAGGGCATCGCCTTCACCGGCCAGCAGACCGATGCAATCGAGGGCCGTGGGCGGATCGCAAGGCTCAGCGTACACGCGCAAGGCAATGTCCTGCGCGGCGGGCGAGAAGAGCAGCCACAGCTTGTCGGCCTGCTTGTCGTAGCACGAGAACAGCGCCCGCCTGGAGCCTGCCGGCGAAATCAGGAACTGCGACATGAACATCTGCTGGATGCGCTGGGTGGGCTCGAAGGCCTGGGCATCGTTGCCCAGCGACAATTTGTACCAACTTTTCATAAGAACCTTTCGACCACAAGGTCTGTGTGTGCTGGCTCCATCGTATTTTCGACTGCGGGTTTTCCCACCTCTTCGAAGGCGCATAGGCCTGTAGGACTGCGACCACCGGGCGCGAAGGAGCGCGATCAGTGCTTGCCCAGATAGGCCTCGCGCACGGCAGGATCCGCCAGCAAGGCCTGCGCCGGTCCCGAAGACGCGATCTCCCCGGTCTTGAGCACGTAGGCGCGGTCCGCCACCTTGAGCGCCTGGTTGGCCATCTGCTCCACCAGCAGGATGGTCATGCCGCGCTGCTTGAGCGCGCGGATCACACCGAAGATCTCCTTGACGATCAGCGGCGCCAGGCCCAGCGAGGGCTCGTCGAGCAGCAGCAGGCGCGGGCGCGCCATCAGCGCGCGGCTGATGGCCAGCATCTGCTGCTCGCCGCCGCTCAGGGTGCCGGCCATCTGGTGCTGGCGCTCGCGCAGACGCGGGAAGGTGGTGAACTGCTCCTCGATGTCCGATGCGATCGCGGGATCGGATGCGGGCCGCAGGTAGGCGCCCAGCAGCAGGTTGTCGCGCACGCTCTGGTCTGGGAACACTTGGCGCCCCTCGGGCGACTGGGCAATGCCCAGGGCCACGCGCCGGTGGGCCGGTGTGCGCGCGAGGTCCTGGCCCTCGAACACGATGCGGCCCCCAGCACAGGGCTCCAGGCCCGAGATGGCCTTCATCAGCGTGCTCTTGCCCGCACCGTTGCCGCCGATGAGGGTGACCACCTCCCCGGCGGCCACCTCCAGGCTCACGCCCTTCAAGGCATGGATGGCGCCGTAGTTCACTGCGAGTTGTTCGATTTGGAGCATGGTCGCCTCAGGCAAGGGCATGGGCTGGTGTGGCGGGGTTCTCGTCCTCGTCATCCACACCCAGGTAGGCGGCAATCACGCGAGGGTCGACCTGCATGGCGGCGGGCGCGCCTTCGGCGATCTTGGCGCCGTAGTCGAGCACCACCACATGGTCGGACACGGCCATCACCAGGTCCATGTGGTGCTCGATCAGCAGCACGGTGATGCCCTTGGCGCCAATGCGCCGGATCAGCTCCGTCAGCTCCTGCGTTTCCTGCGGGTTCAGGCCTGCGGCCGGCTCGTCGAGCAGCAGCAGGCGCGGCTGCGTGGCCAGCGCGCGGGCCAGCTCCAGGCGCCGCTGCAGGCCATAGGGCAGGCTGCCGGCCTCGTCGTGGGCACGGTCCAGCATGCCCACGAACTGCAAGAGGCGCACGGCCTCCTCGCGTGCCTGGCGCTCCTCGCGCCGCGCCGAGGGCAGGCCGAACAGGCTGGCCCCGAACCCCACGCGCAGGTGCGGGTGCAGGCCAACGAGCACGTTGTCGAGCACGCTCATGTGCGTGAACAGCTTGAGGTTCTGGAAGGTGCGCCCTATGCCCAGCCGGCAGATCTGGCTGGCGCGCACGCGGGCGATGCTCTGCCCGGCGAATTCGATGCCCCCCTTGTCTGGCACCACGATGCCCGACAGGATGTTGAGCAGCGTGGTCTTGCCCGCGCCGTTGGGGCCGATCAACGCATGCACATGCCCCGAGCGCAGCGACAGGCTGACGTCGTTGGTCGGCACCACGCCGCCATAGGCCTTGTAGAGTCCACTGGCCCTCAGCACCACGCCATCGGCATGGGCGACCTGCGCCTGGCGCGGCAACCACTCGCCCTGACCCATTGGCAATGGCGGCGCCTGGTGCAGCCGCGGCCACAGTCGCCGCCCCAGCCGCTGCAGCGCACCGGCCAGGCCCTGCGGCATGGCGTACAGCGCGAACAGCAGCAGCGCCCCGTAGGTGAAGTGCTGCAGCCCCGGCCAGCGCGCCAGGAAGGCGTCGAGCAGCGTGAGCGCCACGGCGCCCACCGCCGGCCCCATGATGGATGGGCCGCCGAACAGCACGATCAGCAGCAAAAAGATCGACAGATTGAAGCTGATGAAATCGGAGTTGATGTATTGGTTCTGCTGCGCCACCAGCGCCCCGGCCACACCGCAGGTGACTGCGCTGATGACGAAGGCCAGCACCTTCATGCGGTAGACGTGGATGCCCACGCTCTCGGCCGCCACCTCTGCGGCCTGCACGGCCTGGAAGGCCCGGCCGTACTTGCCCCCGAGCAGGGTGCGCAGCATGAGGTGGGTGGCCAGCGCAAAGGCCAGCACCAGCCAGGCCCAGCCGCGCATGTCCAGCATGCGCCCGCCGAGGGACGGCGGCACGATGCCGTAGATGCCCTGCTGGCCGCCGAAGGGCACCTGCCACTCGGTCACGATCTTCTCGACCACGATGCCGAAACCGATGGTCACCATGGCCAGCGACGGCCCCTTGACGCGCAGCGAGGGCAGCGCGATCAGCACACCGAAGAGCCCCGCCACCACGGCCGCGGCCACCAGCGCCAGCCAGGGGTTCCAGCCCGCCTGCGTCGTGAGCAAGGCGGCGGTGTAGGCCCCGGCAGCGAACAGGCCGGCGTGGCCCAGCGACTTCTGCCCGCTCCAGCCGACCAGCACATTCAGGCCGGCAGCGGCCAGGTAGTACATGCCGGCCGTGAAGATGATCTTGAGATAGAAGTCGTTGCTGATCGCCAGCGGCGCCAGCACGGCAACGGCGGCGACCGCAATGAACGCCATGGTATGTGTAGAGATGCGCATGGTGGCGTCACACCTTCTCGAACGGCTTCTGGCCGAACAGCCCTTCGGGCTTGACCACCAGCACCAGGATGATGAGCGCAAAGACCGTGATCTCGCGCATCTCCGCGCGCCACAGGCCCACCAGCGCCTCGACGCAGCCGAGCATGAAGCCCCCGGCAATGCAGCCGCGCGGGTTGGTCAGCCCACCCACGATGGCCGACGAGAAGGCCTTGAGCGCGATCGCCAGGCCCATGAAGACCGAGGCCGTGGTGATGGGCGCGATCAGCAGGCCGGCCAGCCCCGCCAGGCTCGACGAGATCACGAAGGCCAGCACCACGATGGCGCCCACGTTGATGCCCATGAGGGCCGCGGCCTGCTTGTTCACCGCCACTGCGCGCACGGCCTTGCCGACCTTGGTGCGCCGCAGCACGTAGTCCAGCACCAGCATGACCACTGCCGTGACGCCCAGCACCAGGATCTCCTGCGCGCGGATGCCGGCCCCGGCGATGCGGATGACTTCGTCGCCCAGCGGCGAGGGCATGGCCATGGAGCCCGGCCCCCAGATGGCCAGCGCCGTGTTCTGCACGATGATGCCGAAGCCGATGGTGCTCATGACCCAGGCCATGCCGGTGACGCCCACGAAGGGCCGCACCGCCGCGAAGTACAGCACCACGCCGAGCAGGCCCAGCACCACGAGCGAGACCAGCAGCGCCAGTCCGTAGCGGGCGAAGGTCACGTCCGCTGCAGCCAGCACCCCGGTGTGCCCCTTGCCCGAGAGCAGCAGCAAGGTGGCCACCGCGATGAAGGAGCCCGCGACCAGGAACTCGCCCTGGCCGAAGTTGAGCGTCTTGGTCGTCGTGTGGGTGATGCTGAAACCCAGGGCGACGAGCGCATAGATTCCGCCGAGGGCCAGGCCGCTCAGCAAGGCTTGCAGTACGTTGGTCATGGTGATGGTGCTGTCTCCGGGCTCGCGGTGCTGGGGCAGATTTACTTCTTGTAGTCTGCCGGCGTCAGCGCCTTGGTGATGGCGTCTTCATAGGCCGACACCTTGCCATCGCGCCACCGGGCCAGGTGGAAGTCGGCCACCGAGAGCGCCTCGTGGTCGCCCTTGGCAAAGGGCTTCTGGTAGAGCTTCACGACGCCCTGGGTGTCGGGCACGCCGTTCTCCAGCGTGGCGGCAAGCTTCTCGCCATCGGTGCTGCCGGCCTTCTTCACGGCGGCAGCCAGCAGCATCACCGAATCGTAGGACTGCGCGGCCGCCACGAAGGTGGGCAGTTGCGGATAGCGCTCGCGCACGCGCGCGGCCAGCGCCACGGAGCGCGGGTTGCTGTCTTCGGCCGTGGAGGTGGCGAAGATGATGTGCTCGGCCAGCTTCTTGCCGGCCGTGTTGAGCAGCGGCGTGCTCATGTTGCCCCAGGTGCCGAGCGTGGTGGGCATGTAGTTGATCTTCTCCATGCTGCGCAGCAGTTGGGCATTGGCATCGGCCAGGCCGTAGACGATGAGCGTGTCGGCCCCGGCGTCTCGGATCTTGGCCAGCTGCGAGGTCATGTCCGTGTCCTTGGGGCCGAACTTCTCCACCGCCACGGCCTTGTTGCCGTGCAGTGCCAGCACCTCGGTCAGGTCCTTCACGCCCTGCTGGCCAAAGCCCGTGGAATCGGCGATGAAGGCGATCTTCTGGTTCTTTGTGGCCTTGACGGCGTAGGCGATCAGGAGCGCGACCTGCTCGCGGTCCACCATGGAGACGCGGTAGATGTAGTTCTGCGCTTCATTGGCGTAGCGCCGGGTGATGTCGGTGGCCGTGGCGACGGGCACGATCACGGGCACCTTCTTCTGCTGCGGTATGTGCAGCCAGGCCAGCGCATTGCCCGAGTTGGTGGGCCCGACCACGGCGGCCACCTTCTCGCTGTCGATCAGCTCGGTCATGTTCTGGATGGACTTGGGCGGCTGGCCGGTATCGTCGCGCACGATGCCCACGACCTTGCGGCCCAACAGGCCGCCAGCCTTGTTGATGTCCTCGATGGCCAGATCGAACCCGTGGCGCGCGGCCACGCCCAGCTCGGCCGCGCCGGTGCCCGACTGGTCGGCATTGAAGCCGAAGCGGATGTCCTGCGCCTGGGCCGCAGACAGGCCGAGGGCCAGCGCAGCAGCCGCGATCAGCGGCCGCACAAGGGAAGGGATGCGGGGGTTCAGCTTCATGTCATGTCTCCTGTCGTTATCGTAAAAATGGCGGCCCTTTGCGGGCCTGCCCGGCCGGGCCAGAACGTGTTCACGCCCTAGCCCCGGATCTCTGCCAGCAACACCAGCGCGCGGTCCACCCGCACGTCGTGCTCCTGCGCCATCTGCCTGGCGATGCGGTCGATCTCCTCGCCCGTGGCCCCTGCCACCAGCGCGATGTTGCGGGCATGCAGCGCCATGTGGCCGCGCTGGATGCCTTCTGTGGAGAGCGCGCGCAGGGCGCCCAGGTTCTGCGCCAGGCCCACGGCCACGGCCACCTCGCCCAGTTCCTGCGCCGACTGCACGCCGAGGATGCGCAGCGCCAGGCGCGCCAGCGGATGGGTCCTGGTTGCGCCGCCCACCAGGCCCACGGGCATGGGCATCTCGATGGTGCCGACCAGGGCGCCGCTGGCGTCCTTCTCCCAGCGCGTGAGCGAGGTGTAGCGCCCGCTGCGGCAGGCATAGGCATGGGCGCCAGCCTCCACCGCGCGCCAGTCGTTGCCGGTGGCAACGATGACGGGGTCGATGCCGTTCATGATGCCCTTGTTGTGCGTGGCCGCACGGTAGGGGTCGATCACGGCGAAGGTGCAGGCGTCGACGATGCCTTCGATGATGCGCTCGCCGCTGTGCTCTGCCGTGGCCATCACCTCGGGCGTGAGGCGAACCCGCGCCCGCGCCAGGCGCAGGTCGGCCAGGTTCGAGAGGATGCGCAGGCGCACCGTGCCGCCGGTGATCTTCTCCACCAGCGGCGAGACGGCCTCGGCCATGGTGTTGACGGTGTTGGCGCCCATGGCGTCGCGCACGTCCACGATGAGGTGCATGACCACCATGGCGCCGCGCGGCGCATCGTCGAACACATGCACCTCGATGTCGCGGCAGCCGCCACCCAGGCCGATCAGCACCTTGTCGCGGCTGTTGGCCACGGCCAGGATGGCCTCGCGCTGCAGCAACAGGGCCTGGCGCGCGCCGTGCGGGTCCGCCAGCCCGAGGATCTGCACCTGGGCGCGCATCAACGGCCCGGTGCTCGATGCCTGGAAGCCCCCGCACTCGCGCGCCAGCTTGGCCATGTACGAGGCGGCGGCCACCACCGAAGGCTCCTCCACCACCATGGGCACCAGCACGTCGCGGCCATTGACCTGGAAGTTGCCAGCCACGGCCAACGGCAACTCGAAGGTGCCGATCACGTTTTCAATCATGCCGTTGGCCCGCTCCACGCCCAGGGCGCCCGGCTGGCCAAGCAGCGCGGCCTCGTCGGCCGTGAGCCCGGCGGCCCGCACCACGTGGTCGAAACGCTGTGCAGGGCTCAGTGCGCGGAAGTTGGGAAGGCGGGAGTCGGCGACCATGGTGGGATGTCCTCGGGATGTGATGGAGCGGACTCTAGGCCATCTGTACCAGTCGCAATGGGTACAGTTTGTAGGGACACTTCGTGCAACTGTCCAGGTACAGGCGGGCCGTGTCATAGTCCAGCGAGCCGCCCCAGACCACTGCACCGCCCGCGCATGAAAGCCTCCAAGCCCGCCTCCGTCACCCAGGCCCTGGCCGACTCCATTGACCGGCAGATACGGGATGGCGCCTACCGGGCCGGCGACAAGCTTCCCTCGCTGCGCGAACTGGCGCAACTGCACGGCTATGCCAAGAACACCATCGTCGCGGCCTTCGAGATGCTGGTGGCGCGCGGCCTGATCGAGCCGCGCCGGGGCTCGGGCTACTTTGTGCGCGCGCAGCCCAGGGCCCAGGCCAAGGAGGAAGAGGCCGGCTCGCTCGGCCGCGCCATGGACATCGTCTGGCTGATGCGCGAGCAGCTCAAGTCCGAGCCGGGGGCGCTGGCGGTGGGCGATGGCTTCCCGCCCGTGGAATGGCTGGCCGACGTGCGCCTGGACAAGTTCCACCACAAGGTGGTGCGCACCGGCCTCGGGGCCCTCTTTCGCTACGGCAACCGCTTTGGCTACGAGCCCCTGCGCCAGCACCTGGTGCGCAAGCTCGCCGACCTGGGCATCGGTACCGAGCCGCGGCAGATCGTGCTGACCCACGGGGCCAACGAGGCCATGGACATCGTCATCCGCTACTTCGTTCCGCCCGGCGCGCCGGTGCTGGTGGACGACCCGGGCTACTACCCGCTGTTCGGCAAGCTCAAGCTGGCGGGGGCGCACATCGTGGGCGTGCCGCGCCTGGCCGACGGGCCGGACCTGGAGGCGCTGGAGCAGTTGCTCATCGTGCACAAGCCCCGCCTGTTCTTCACCCAGTCGGTGGCGCACAACCCCACAGGGTCGGATCTGACCGCAGCCAAGGCCTTCCGGGTGCTGCAGCTGGCGCAGAAGTACGACCTGATGATCGTGGAGAACGACCCACTGGCCGACTTCAAGCCCACCAGCGCGCCACGCCTGTCCTCGCTGGACCAGCTCGAACGCACGATCTACATCGGCAGCTTCTCCAAGTCATTTTCCGCGGCGCTGCGCGTGGGGTTCATCGCCTGCGGTGCCGACCTGGCCAGCGACATTGCCGACCTCAAGGCACTGATCCACGTAAGCAGCTCGGAGTACAGCGAGCGCACGGTGGACGTGATCCTGAGCGAGGGCCACTACCAGCGCCACATCCAGCGCCTGCGCGAGCGTCTGGCCGCAGCCACCCAGAGCGCGCTGCAGATCTTCGACGCCGTGGGCGCCGAGGTGTTCACGCGCAACCCGCAGTCGCTGTACCAATGGGTGGCCCTGCCGGGCGTGCAGGACTCGCTGGCTTTTGCGCAGCAGATGCTGCCGCGCAAGATCGTCATGGCGCCGGGGCGCATCTTCTCGGTGGACTTCGCGGCGACTTCGCGCTGGTCGCGCTTCAACGTGGGCGCGGTAACCGACCCGCGCTTTGCCAAGGCCTTGCACAAGGCGCTGGTGCAGGCGGCGGAAGTGGCTGAACGGGGCCCGTAACCGGGCAGGTGGCCCTGCCCCGCAATGGCCCACGCCTCGGTGATGCGCCGGCCGATCAGCGGTAGGTGAAGTTCGCGACGATGGGGATGGCGGCCGCCACGGGGGTGGTGATGGTCAGCGTGCCGGTCATGCTGCCCGAGTTGCCGTTGAAGGTGCAGCCCGACATGGTCCAGGTGGCCTGCGCCGCGCCTGCGTTCTGCAGCACCGTCTGCTGCAGCGCCGGGTCGTTGCAGAACGCGGTCTGGTTCGCGGGCTTGGGCACGTTGTTGATCGTGATCAGGGGCACGGGCGTACCCTGGGCCGTCACCCGGACATCCAGCGTGTAGTTGCTGGGCGAACCTGCATCGATCACCACATCACCGAAGCTCACCAGCGAGAAGGCAGGGCTGGTGAGGCTGACGGCGGGGTAGACCACGCCACCGAAGCTCAGCTGCGGAATGCGCAGCACATTGCCCGCCGAGGTGAAGCTGATGTCCGCCCCCACGCTGGCATCGTTGAGGCGCAGCTGGCCGGGCGAGACCAGCTGGATCACCACGTCGCGGAACTTCAGGTTGCCGTCGATCTGCAGGATGGGAAAGCGCAGGCGGCCCGTAGCCGCGTCGAACACGGCAGGGTCGGCCGCATGCGCGGGTGCTGCAGCCAGGCCAGCCATGGCGACGGCCAGTGCGAGAGCGGAATTCCGGAGGGAGATCATGAAGCACATCCTTTGCGGGGAAAGAAACGGTGAAGTGAAACGTATCGGCAACTACAAATTCTTGCACAAGCCAGCATGCAGGCGGGCGGCCCGAACCCAACCAGCGCAGAACCGCCCGTACATGCGTCACGCACAGCAACCCAAGGATGCATCTTTTCACCCAAGCCCGCCATCCGACAAAAGGGCGATGCATCCTATCCAACCTGAGCTTCAACACGTATGGCGACCGACTTGGGCCATGAGAAGCCACGCATCACCTACGGACCGTACTCCGGGGGACACTCGCTGGCTCCCATGAAGGAAGCCATCAAGGAGATTCGGTTTCCTGGGATCAATCAGGAAGCCTGACCTGGATCACCCCATGGGGGACGGAGATGTAGAGCCTGGAATCACGGATTGCAATACCGGCGGGGCGGCCGATGCTGCCTGGCAGATCCACCGCTGCAAATCCCCGGCGTCCCACCTGTCCCACAGGGGTGCTGACCTGGCCGCCAGGAGTGATCTTGCGGATCACACTGTTGGCAGGGTCGGAGACATACACGTTGCCTTTGTTGTCCACCGCGAGGCTGGCGGTCTTTGGCTCCTCAGGCCAATCCACCGAGAACAGTGCCGCTGAACCAAGGCCATCGGCATGGCCGGGGGGGGCGTCGGGGTTGCCTGCCAAGGTGCTGACGAGCCCAGACGGAGTGATCTTGCGGATGGTTGGACCCAAGCTCTTGAAGTTATTCAGGCTATCGACCACATAGAGGTTACCGGCTGCATCGGTGGTCATGTTGCCAAGCCACGAAAATCTTGCGGCTTGGCCTTGACCATCCCTGTGCCCCCACTGGGCTTCGCTGCCTGCGAACAATGTGGCTGTCCCTTGGGTATCTATTTTGAAGATGACTCCTTGGTAGGAGGACGCATAGACGTTGCCTGCGCTGTCCGCAGCAATGCCGGTGATGGGGTTGACGGCGGGTCTGCCCGTGCCCGTCGATGGATCCACAATCAGCAATGGATTCACATCCGCCAGAAGCACGGCCTCGCAATTGCGCAACTTCAGAATGCGGGAATCAATATAGGTGTAAAGGTTGCCTGCTCCGTCAGCGGCCAAGGCCGATCCGGAGACTGTGGCAATTCCACTTGAAAGCAATTCCTTGCCCAGGCCTGTGATCGAAGTGCACCGCCCCCCGGGCTGGCCCAGGGTGCCTACCAGACCGTCTGCTTGCACAGTGCGGATGGTGTTGTTGCCCTTGTCGCGCACATACAGCATCCCCGATGCATCGAAGGCCAGCGCCGAAGGCTGGTCAAAGCGCGCGGCATCGCCTGGCCCATCTTTGGCACCTGTGGGAGAAACCGGGCCTGCGACCACCGTGTACGTGCCCCGCTGTGTGTAGTTGCGCAACTGCACGTATTTATAGGAGGTACTGCTGCCGCCGATGCCTTCGGCCACCAGGAATTGGCCATCGGCTTTGGCCACCATGGTAATGGCCTGACACAGGTCATCGTTGCTGCGTCCGCTGTAATTGTGGCAGTCGGATGGGGCGCTGACAAGGGTCGTGACACGTCCATCGCTGCCGACATGGCGAATGCCAAGCCGTACATACCGTATGGACGGGGGGCCGAGCATAAGTTGGGTGGTCACCTCCTTGTCCAGCACGATCAGGCGATCAGCTGGGTCGAATGTGATGGCCACGATGGTGTTGCCGAGCTGCCCTTCGGTGCCCGACACCGCAGTGGCCAGGCCGTTTGCCGAGTACTTGAGGATCAGTCCGGAGTCTGCTGCGTAGAGAGTCCCCGCAGAATCAGTGGCGAGGAGTGGGTTGCGTCCTCTGGTTTGGCTGGCGATTGTGCTCACTGCACCATCCGCAGTGATCTTGCGGATTCGCCCTGTTTGAGTTTGACCAGGGAGATAAGCTTCTGACACATAGACTGTACCTGTCTTGTCGACGGCGATGCTGCTGGGGTTGCACAGGCTGGCGCCGTTGCCCACACCATCCTGATTGCCACATACCCCTGCCCGGCCAGCCAGGGTGGTCACGAGTCCTGCTGCGCTGATCTTGCGCACCAGGTGGTTCGCGGTATCGGCCACATAGGTGTTTCCTGCTGCGTCCACGGCAACCGCAGCGGGGCGGTAGAGCCGCGCGTTCTGGCCATTGCCGTCCGAATAACTGGATGGGGTGCCGGGAGTGGCGCCCGAAGGCACCCAGCCTCCGGCCAAGGTAGTGACTTGCTCGCCATTGGCGCTGAGCTTACGTATCAGGTTATTGTTGGTATCTGCGATGACCACCTCCCCCGATCTGGTCAAGGCCATTCCCCCCACGTTCGTGCTGAAGCTCGCGGTCGTGCTGGTGGGGCCGTCCTGATTGCCTTCACTGAGCGTATAACCAGCAAGAAGGGACAAGGTGGCCGAAGAAGCGGGCGGTGGGGCAGGCGATTCGACCGAACTGTCGGAACCGCCTCCGCATGCGGAGAGCATGGGAATCAATACGGCTAAAAGGCCGATGCGTTGCAGTCGCTTTTTGGGTGCTTGTTGTGTCATGAGTCGCCTTGTATGGGATATCTGTCTTTCACGCAGCGGCAGTGCCGCCAGCGCTACGCGGGCTGCAGTCACGCGGCCGCTGCGGCGGTGCTGTTGCTACTGGCGAGACCGCGAGAAGGGCTGGGTAATCGGGGCGGTGTGGTGGTCGTCACTGACATGGTCGAAACCCTCTCGGTTCAAAAGACAAAAAAGACAGTCCACCTGTGCAGCGCGTGCAGCAGTGCAGCAGTGCGGCGGTGCGGTGAGTCCCGCACACAAGGCAGGGCTGCACCGATCTTTGTCGAACAGTGGTGATCCGTCTGTGCCGGGTGTCACAAAGAGGTGCGCACACCCATTTGGGTGATGCCGGGCGATGGGCGAGCCAGGCCCGCACGGAAGCCACGGAGGGCACTATCTTCATACGGCCTTTTGCACATGGCCGCACCCTGCGTGCCCCGCGGTCAACGGGGCGTGTAGCACGCGCCTGACGCGATCGCCGCCGTGACCGCACTCGCCGTACTGGCCACATTGGGGTAGATCGAGGGGGTGGCTGTGTGATCCAGCAAGCACAGGTGATTGCCCTTGCGCACCAGTACCACCGGCATGGCCTGCGATAGGCTCCAACCGTTCTTCAGGCCAGTGCCGTCCGGGCCGGGGACGCACTGGTCCTGCTCCCAGAAGCCAGTTGCAAGGATCCCAGGACCGCGCACCGCACCGCAACCGTGTCCACAGAGGCGGCGCCGATGACACCCGTGCCATTGCGCACCACGCAGCCAGTGCCCTGAGATTGGGTCTTGACCGTGACGGCATAGGCAGAACCTGCGGCCAACGGAGTGGTGAAGGTGAAGCCGCCGTCGGCGGTGGGCGGCAGATCTTCCCGGCCATTGGCCAATACCACTGAGGTTCCAGTGGGCACGCCGCTGATGATGCCGCCCAGGGTGTTGCGCTCGTTGGGCAGTTGCGCGCACTCGAGCAGCACTGAAGGGGAGTCCGCTGACAGTGCTCCTGTGCCCCTCGCCACCGTGCAACGCTGGCCCGTGGGCTGGCTCTTGACAGTGAAGGCATGGCCACCGCCAACAGGCCAAAAGCCAACTCGCAGGCCAGCCCCGTAGCCAGCAGCCCGGCAAAAGAAAAAGCCCCGAGCTATGGTTTAGATAGCATCGGGGCTCTGTCAGTGGCGGAGAGGGTGGGATTCGAACCCACGGTAGTGTTGCCACTACGCCTGATTTCGAGTCAGGTACATTCGACCACTCTGCCACCTCTCCTATGTGTCGAAGCCTGCGATTATAGCAGGCTTTTTTTGCGCTCTGCAACGAGCGCGGCGTGCATTGAGATTCAGGCCTTGCCCATGTAGTCGCGCTTGCCCAGCTCCACCCCGTTGTGGCGCGCCAGGGCGTAGGCCGTGGTCACGTGGAAGAAGAACTGAGGCAGGCCGTAGTGCAGCAGGTAGGCCTGGCCCAGGAACTGCTTTTCGCGCGGGGTGCCGGGTTGCAGGGTGATCTGGCGCGTGGCGGCCTCGGCGAAGTTCTCGGCGGGCAGGCCTTCGATGAAGGCCAGCACCGTGTCGATGCGCTCGTTCAGGTCGGCAAAGCCGGGGTGCTCGCCGTCCGGGAACGAGGGCACCTCGACGCCAGCCAGGCGGGCGCACACGCCCTTGGCGAAGTCGCAGGCGATCAGCACCTGGCGCGCCATGGGGAACATGTCGGGGTACAGGCGGGCCTGCAGCAGGGCGTCGGGCTCGATCTTGCGCGCTGTGGCGTGGGCCTCGGTCTTGGCGAGCACGTCCTTCAGGGCGCCCAGCATCTGGCGGAACACGGGGATGCTGGAGGTGTGCATGGGGTAGGTCATGGAGGGTCTATCCTGAAAGGGGGTGAGGGGAACGACGCGCGCTCTCAGAGCCTGGCACGCTGTCGGAAGCGCATTGCACCACAACGCGCTGGATGCTGCTCGCGGCGCCTCAAGACCCGCAGCGGGCATGAAAAACGGGCCAGAAGGCCCGTTGTCCCAAGAGCGCAGGAATCCCGCTCAGGCCTGCGGCGCCAGCACGGCCAAGCCGCCCATGTAGGGGCGCAGCACCTCGGGGATGGTCACGCTGCCGTCGGCCTGCTGGTAGTTTTCCAGCACGGCCACCAGCGTGCGGCCCACGGCCAGGCCCGAGCCGTTCAGGGTGTGCAGCAACTCGTTCTTGCCCTGGGCGTTCTTGAAGCGGGCCTGCAGGCGGCGCGACTGGAAGGCCTCGCAGTTGCTCACCGAGCTGATCTCGCGGTAGGTGTTCTGCGCGGGCAGCCAGACTTCGAGGTCATAGGTCTTGGCGGCGCCGAAGCCCATGTCGCCGGTGCACAGGCTCATCACGCGGTAGGGCAGTCCGAGCTTCTGCAGCACGGCTTCGGCGTGGCCGGTCATGGCTTCGAGCGCGTCGTAGCTCTTGTCGGGGTGCACGATCTGCACCATTTCGACCTTGTCGAACTGGTGCTGGCGGATCATGCCGCGCGTGTCGCGCCCGTAGCTGCCGGCCTCGGAGCGAAAGCACGGCGTGTGCGCCGTGAGCTTGATCGGCAGCTCGGTCTCGGCCACGACCACGTCGCGCACGAAGTTGGTCAGCGGCACCTCGCTGGTGGGGATGAGGTAGAGCGCCGCGTTGTCCGGCACGGGCTCGCCGTCCTGGCCGCCCTTCTTGGCGGCGAACAGGTCGCCCTCGAACTTGGGCAACTGGCCCGTGCCCTTGAGCGAGTCGGCATTGACGGCGTAGGGCACGTAGCACTCGGTGTAGCCATGCTCCTGGGTCTGCACGTCGAGCATGAACTGGGCGAGCGCGCGGTGCAGGCGGGCAATGTTCCCCTTCATCACGGTGAAGCGCGAGCCCGAGAGCTTGACGCCCATGTCGAAGTCCAGGCCCAGGGGCGCGCCCACGTCGACATGGTCCTTGACCTCGAAGGCATAGGTGCCGGGCGTGCCCCACTTGCGCACTTCGACGTTGCCCGATTCGTCAGCGCCCACGGGCACGCTCTCGTGCGGCAGGTTGGGCACGGCGGCCAGCATGGTTTGCAGCTCGGCCTGGATCTGCTCCAGCCGCGCGGCCGATTGCTCCAGCTCCGCCTTGGAGGCGGTGACCTGGGCCTTGGCGGCCTCGGCGCCGTCCTTGTCGCCACGGCTGATCAGCATGCCGACCTGCTTGGAGAGCTGGTTGCGCTGCGACTGCAGCTCTTCGGTGCGCGATTGCAGGGTCTTGCGCTCGGATTCCAGGCCCTGGAAGGCGGCAACGTCCAGGAAGGCCTGGGGCTTCTTGCGGGTTTCCAGGCGCGCGATGGCGGTATCGAGGTCTTTGCGGAGAAGAAGAATGTCTAGCATGGGGTCGATTTTAGAGGTGGACGCGCAACGGGCCTCAGGCAAGGCCGGTCGGGTCGAAATTGGCGCCGCACAGGATCATGGCGACGGTCTCCTGCGGCTGCGGCTTGTAGGCGCCGGTCTGCAGGGCTGCCAGGCCCAGCGCGGCCGCCGGCTCCACGGCCAGCTTGAGCTCCTTCCACAGCCACTGCTGGGCCGAGCGGATGGCCTCGTCGGGCAGCAGCAGGGATTCGTGCACATGGCGCTGGCTCACCTCCCAGCCGATAGCGCCGATGCGGCGCGCACCCAGCGAATCGGCGGCGATGCCGCCCACCTCCACGTCCACCGGCATGCCGGCTGCGCGGGCCGCGTGCAGGGTGGGGGCACGCTCGGGCTCCAGCGCCACCACGTGGGCGCGGCTTTCCACCCAGGCGGCCACGCCGCCGATCAGGCCGCCGCCGCCCACGCTGACGAGAACGGTGTCGGGCAGGCGCCCGCCCTGCTCCTCGATCTCGGCCGCCAGCGTGCCTGCACCGGCCACCACCTCGGGCTGGTCGTAGGCATGGGCCTGCAGCGCGCCGGTGGTCTTCTGGCGCGCCACGCAGGCCTCGAAGGCTTCGGAATACGCGGCGCCGGTGACGACCACCTCAGCCCCCAGCGAGCGCAGCCGGGCGCGCTTGGCCTCGGGCGAGACCTCGGGCACAAAGACTTCGCAGCGCACGCCCAGGGCCTTGGCGGCCGCCGCCACGGCAATGCCGGCATTGCCGCCGGAGGCGATGATCACGCCGCTCTCGGGCACGGGGTTGGCCATCAGCCGGTACAGCATGCCGCGGGCCTTGAAGCTGCCACCCACCTGCAGGTGCTCGAGCTTGAGCCAGACCTCGGCGCAGTCCACGCCCAGGGATCGGCCGCTCAACCGCAGCAGCGGCGTGGTGCGCAGGAAGTCGGGGCGGGAGGCCAGCTGGGTGCGGGCGGCGGAGATGGCGGCGCGGTCGATCATGGAAATGCGGGGGCCCGAAGGCCCGGTTCAAGACAACCTGGGAGTGTAGATGCCCCGTTGCGCACCGCAGCACACACACAGATACACCCTGGGCTGTGCCCAGGCCTTTTGGCTGCCGATAACATGGGCATGGGCCGCCGCTTGTTGCGGGCGTGCCCTCAGGAGGTTGATCGCATGTTCTTTGTGTTCGGCCCTTCGGGGCAGATGTACCGTGGCGGGCCTGAAAACCTGGCCACCATCGCACCGGTGCGGCGCGTGCAGCGCCCGCAGGCTTTGCGCACCCGTTCGCTGGACGTGCAGGCACGGGAGCCCGACCTGCCCACGCCCCCCACCGGCGCCGCCGCCCTGCCCGTGAACCTGCGCCTGCAGGATGCCGTGAGCGCCTATGCCCAGACCGAACAAGGCCCCCAGCAGGTGCGCAAGCCGCTGACGCTGGTGAGCGACGTGATGACCCTGGAGGCCCTGACCGTGCAACCCGACGCCATCGTGAACGCCGCCTGGCAGACGCTGGCCGAGCACCATGTGGCACAAGCGCCGGTGGTGGACGCCCAGGGTCGCGTGGTGGGCCTGCTGCTGCGCGCCGACATGGCGCCGCTGGACCTGCTGCCCGAGCCCGGCGCGGTAAAGCAGGCCATCGACCTGGCCCGGCGGCCCGTGTCCGAGGTGATGGTGAGCCCCGTGGCGGCCGTGGCGGCCGACACCGAACTGCGCCGCGTGGCGGCCGTGCTGTTGGACACGGGCCTGCCCGGCCTGCCGGTGACGGACGACACGGGCCGGCTCACCGGCTTCATCTCGCGCACCGACATCCTGCGCGCCGTGGCGGCCGACCCGCCGCTGGACCTGTGGAGCGGTCCGGCAGTGGCGCTGTGAGCGCCTACTTGCGTTGCGTCAATGGCCGGTCGGCCCTGTCTCGGGCTGGCGCTCCTTGATCTCGAAGCCTGTGGCAGCATCGATCTTGAGCCCCTTGGGCAGCGGGAACTTGATGGTCTCCTCAATGCCCGACATGGTGCGCACCGACACGGCGCCCAGCGCCTTGATGCGGTCGATGACCTGCTTGACCAGGATTTCGGGCGCCGAGGCGCCGGCGGTGAGGCCCACGCGCGCCACGCCGGTGAACCACTCGGCCTGCAGTTCCTCGGCACTGTCGACCATGAAGGCCGTGGTGCCCAGCTTGGCGGCCAGCTCGCGCAGGCGGTTGCTGTTGGAGCTGGTGGGGCTGCCCACCACGATCACCACGTCCACCTGGGGGCTCAGCACCTTGACGGCGTCCTGCCGGTTTTGCGTGGCGTAGCAGATGTCCTGGTGCTTGGGCTCGCGCACCTGCGGAAAGCGCGCGCGCACGGCGGCAGAGATTTCGGCGGCGTCGTCCACGCTCAGGGTGGTCTGGGTGACCACGGCGAGCTTGGCGGTCTGCAAGGGCTGCACATGGGCCACATCCTCCACGTCTTCCACCAGGTGGATGCCATGGTCGAGCTGGCCCATGGTGCCTTCCACCTCGGGGTGGCCCTTGTGGCCGATCATGATGAACTCGTAGCCTTCCTTGGCCAGCTTGGCCACTTCGACGTGCACCTTGCTCACCAGCGGGCAGGTTGCGTCGAAGATGGAAAAGCCGCGCGCCACGGCCTCTTCCTGCACGGCCTTGCTCACACCGTGGGCGCTGAAGATCAGCGTGGCGCCCGGGGGCACGTCCGAGAGCTCCTCGATGAAGATCGCGCCCTTGGCCTTGAGGTCGTTGACCACATAGGTGTTGTGCACGATCTCGTGGCGCACGTAGATGGGGCGGCCGAATTTCTGCAGCGCGCGCTCGACGATTTCGATGGCACGGTCCACGCCGGCGCAAAAGCCACGCGGCTCGGCCAGCAGGATTTCCTGGGGGGTCTGCATCAGAGGATTCCGATCACGAGCACTTCGAAGGTGACGGGCTGGCCGGCCAGCGGGTGGTTGAAGTCAAAACGCACGGCGCCGTCCTCGCGCACCTGCATCACCGCACCGGCATAGCTGCCCATGCCGTCGGGAGTGGGGAACTGCACCACATCGCCGGGGCTGTATTTTTCGTCGGCACTACCCAGTTCGTTGAGCAGCTTCTTGGCCACCCACTGCTGCATGTCGGGGTTGCGCTCGCCAAAGGCCTCGCCCGCAGGCAGCTCGAAGGTGGCGCGCGTGCCCTCCACCAGGCCCAGCAGGTGCTGCTCCATGGCGGGCGACAGCTCGCCCGTGCCCAGCGACAGCGTGGCCGGCTTGTCGGCAAAGGTGTTGATCACATCCCCCGCCGGGCCTGCCAGGCGATAGTGCAGCGTGAGAAAGGAGCCCGGCTGTACGGTGGGAAGGGCTGTGGCGGTAGAGGTCATGAAAGTCCCGATAAACTGGCCTCTATTGTAGAAAAACGGGCAAGCCCCCATGGCTGGGTGTCCGAGACTCCTTATTTCCTGCACGCCATGGCCATCAAAGACCTCCCCCCGGACGCCCAGCCGCGCGAAAAACTCCTCGCGCGCGGCCCCGCCGCGCTGGCCGATGCAGAGCTGCTGGCCATTCTGCTGCGCACCGGCATTGTGGGCAAAGGCGTGCTGCAGATGGCGCAGGAGCTGCTCGACCCACCGGTGCGCGATGCCGCCACCGGCAAGCTCACGGGGGGCTTTGGCGGCATTGCCGGCCTGCTGCACACCAGTGCGGACGACCTGGCGCGCATCAAGGGCCTGGGCCCCGCCAAACGCGCCGAGCTGGTGGCCGTGCTGGAGCTGGCACGCCGCGCCCTGGCCCAGCAGTTGCGCGAACGCGAGGTGTTCGACTCGCCCGACACCGTCAAGCACTATGTGCAGCTGCACCTGGCCGCCAAGGGGCACGAGGTGTTCGCCGTGCTGTTCCTCGATAGCCAGAACCGCCTGCTGGCGCTCGAAGAACTGTTTCGCGGCACGCTGACCCAGGCCAGCGTCTACCCGCGCGAGGTGGTGCTGCGCGCCCTGCACCACCAGGCCGCCGCCGTGGTGCTGGCCCACAACCACCCCAGCGGCAGCGTGCAACCGAGCCGCGCCGACGAGGCGCTGACCCAGACGCTCAAGACCACGCTGGCGCTGATCGACGTGCGCGTGCTCGACCACGTCATCGTGGCACCGGGCCAGGCGCTGTCGATGGCGGAGAAGGGGCTGATGTGAGCCCGGCACCACCGGCGCGCCCGCCCTCGACCAGTCCACGGCCTGCGGCACCCACCGCGCTACAGACAGCCCTGGCCCGCGCCGCCGATACCGCAGGCAAGGAGGCCCTGCCCCCCAGCCTGGCAGCGGCCCTGCCCGTCCCAGTGCCACCAGTGCCCGAACCCACGCGCGCCGCCCGGCGCGCATCGGCAGCGGCCCGCCTGGCGGCTGCCCGACCGGCGCGCGTGCCCCGGACGCCAGCCACCGCCCCAACCCCTGCGGCCAGGCCCCCTCGGCGCACCGCACCCGCGCCCCGGCGCGCCAGCCAGCGCATCACCGATCTGCAGGAGCTGGCCACGGTGGCCCGCCAGCTGCGCGAGCAGCACGAACGCGAGCAGGCCGAAGAGAAGGCCCGGCGCGAGGCCGCCGCGCGCCAGGAGGCCGAGAACCAGTTCTTCAGCCGCAGCGTGGGCCCCATCACCCCGCTGCGCGTGCGCAACCTGGCGCGCCTGCAGCGCCGCCTGCCCCAGCCGCTGCCGCTGCAGCACTGGCTGGACGAGGAGCGCGTGCTGCTCGAATCCATCAGCGACGACTTCGACGTGAGCACCCTGCTCGACACTGACGACGCGCTGAGCTACCGGCGCACCGGCATCGGCGTGCAGGTCACGCAGCGGCTGCGCGCGGGTTACTGGAGCATCCAGGGCCAGCTCGACCTGCATGGCCTGCGCGTGGACGAGGCGCGCGAGGCCCTGGGCCAGTTCATCCGCCAGTCGCATCGCAACGGGCTGCGCTGCGTGCGCGTGGTGCACGGCAAGGGCCTGGGCTCGCCCGGCAAGAGCCCCGTGCTCAAGGGCCGGGTGCAGCGCTGGCTGGTGCAGAAAAACGAGGTGCTGGCCTTCGTGCAGGCCCGGCCCGTCGATGGTGGCGCAGGCGCATTGCTGGTGCTGTTGCAGCCCGTGGGGCCACGCAATCCATAGGCGCGTGCGCGCCTCGGGCAGTGGCCCGTGAAGGCGCGGTGGGCTCGCGCGCACTGCGCCCCGGTGTCAATCCGCTGCGGCGATCAGGTCTACCTCGACCGTAGCGTTCTTGGGCAGCTGCAGCACCCCCACCGAGGTGCGGGTGTGCGCGCCCACCGGGCCGAGCACGCGGTAGAGCACTTCCGAGGCGCCGTCGGCCACCTCGCTCTGCTGCGTGAAGCCCGGGGCCGACTGCACGTAGACGGTGATGCGCAGCACAGCAGTGACCGCATCGAGCGTGCCCAGGGCACGCTGCAGCAGTGCCAGGGCCCGCATGGCGCAGACCTTGGCCGCGCGCTGCGCGTCCTGCAGCGAGGCATCGGCCCCGGCAGCACCCGTGACCACCACGGTGTCGCCCACGCGGGGGATCTGGCCGCTCAGGTAAATATGGCGGCCATCGCGCACCAAAGGCACGTAGTTGCCGCCGATCTTGATCTCGCCGTCGAAGCTGTAGCCCAGCGCCTGGGCCTCCTGGGCGAAGCGTTCATCGCATGACATGGGCGGGGTGCTTTCCAACAAGGATCATTTTTCGGGTGCGACAGCGCCCTCGAAGCCCAGCGACATGGGCTGCTTGAGATCGCCCTTGTTGCTCATGCCCACGGGCGCCAGGCGCAGGTTGCGCGCGGTGAAGTACAGGTAGCCGTTGACCTTGGACACCGTGACGGTGCCGGCCTTGTCGCCGCTCTGCCAGCCCAGCAGCTTGCCGCCCGATGCATCGGTGAGCGAGACCAGCGCCTTTTTCTGGGCGGGATCGGGCTTGGCAGCCACTTCGTAGGTGCCCGGTGCGGGCTGGTCGGTGCCAAAGTCCACCTCGACCAGTTGCGTCTGGGAGTTGGTGGCAAACACGAAGGACTTGGAGGTGGCCAGATAGTTGAGCCCGGTCTTGAACGCATAGCGGGTCTTGGCGGCATTGGCCACCTCGGCCCGCACCTCCCCGAAGTTGTGCCAGCCGTTGGGGCCCGAGTAGAGCTTGCTCTTGGGGTTGGTGAAGCGGTCGTCCGACGCGGGCGGCGCACTGCCCCAGGTGTCTCCAGCGGCGGGGGCCGGCTGGGCATGCGTCAGGGCACAGGCCAGCAAGCTGGCGGCAAGGACAAGGGAACGCTTCATGGCACGGGCTCCTTCGGTGGAATGGACTCGCAGTATGCCTGCGGGCACATGCCCCGGCGCAAGGCCGACCGACAAAATCGGTCGCCGTGCCGGTGCCGGTCACATCAGCTTCTTGGTCACCAGAGGTTGGTTGACCATCCAGTCCGCCGTGCCCGTGAAGCTCTCGCGCAAGCGCGTGCGCAGCGCCTCGGGCACGCCCGTCTCGCCCATGGCCTGGTCCATGCAGGCCACCCACTGGCGGCTCTCTTGCGTGCCGATGGAAAACGGCATGTGGCGCGCACGCAGGCGCGGGTGACCGAACTGGTCGGTGTAGTAGGACGGCCCGCCCAGCCAGCCGCACAGGAACCAGAACAGCTTTTGCCGCGCGCTGGCGAGATCGCTGCCATGGGCGGCACGCAGCTCGGCATAGCCGGGCTCCAGGTCCATCAGGTCGTAGAAGCGCTCGACCAGGGCGCGCACGCGTTCTTCGCCGCCGATCCATTCGAAGGGCGTGGTGGCGGGGGTGGTGTTGTCGGGGGTGTCGTCGTCCATGGGGGTCACAGTCTGCGCCAGGCATGTCTGGCGAGCTTGGTTGCAAGAGCAGGGATGTTCATATTTCTCAGTTGGAAGCCGCCCTGGCCGATGCACCGGAAGGAGACCTCGCCGGGCTGCCAAGGGTAGCCTGCGTGCTGCCTCCGGTCGCCCTACTCCGAGGCGCGGCGCAAGGTCTCCACCACGGGGCGGCGCAACACATCGCGCAGCCCCCACCAGCCTGCAGCCAGCGCCAGCACGGCACCGGCCAGCGCACCGGCCAGCGGCACCCAGGGCGATGCCGTCCAGGTGAAGTCGAACACGAAGCGCGCCAGCGCCCAGCCCACGACCACGGCCACCGTGCTGGCCAGAAAACCCGCGAGCAGGCCCACGCCCATGAGTTCGGCGCGCTGCACCTGGCGCAGCAGGCTGGCGCGGGCCCCCACGGCGCGCATGATGGCGAACTCGCGCGCGCGCTCCTCGCGCGTGGCGGTGACGGCCGCGAACAGCACCACCAGGCCGGCGGCCAGGGTGAAGGCGAACAGGAACTCCACCGCGCGGATCACCTGGTCGAGCACGCGCTGCACCTGGGTGATGGTGGCGCCCATGTCCACATTGGTGATGTTGGGGAATTGGCGCACCAGCGCGTTGTCGAAACCGGCCTTGTCGGGTGCGCGGTAGGCCGCCAGGTAGGTCACGGCCACGCCTTCGAGGTGTTCCACGGGGTACATCACGAAAAAATTGGCGCGCATGGAGCCCCAGTCCACCTTGCGCAGGCTGGTGATGCGCGCCTCGTTCTGCACACCGCCGATGTCGAACTGCAGCCTGTCGCCCATCTTCAGGCCCAGGGTTTCGGCAATGCCCTCTTCCACGCTGATGGTGCCCTGCTCGTTCTCGGTCCATTGGCCGGCCACGATCTGGTTGTGGGGCGGCTGCTGCACGGCGGTGGAGAGGTTGAACTCGCGGTCCACCAGGCGCTTGGCGCGGTCGTCGGTGTAGTCGGCCGGGCCCACGGCCTTGCCGTTCACCGCCAGCAGGCGGCCGCGGATCATGGGGTACCAGTCGTAGCGCTTCACGCCGCCGTCCTTGAGGCTTTGCTGAAAGGCGTCGGACTGCTCTGGCATGACGTTGATCACGAAGCGGTTGGGCGCATCGGGCGGCGTGGCCTGGCGCCAGCTGCTGATGAGGTCGGTGCGCAGCAGCACCAGCAGCACCAGCGCCAGCAGACCCACGGCCAGGCTGCTGACCTGCACCACGGCATAGGCCGGGCGCGCAGATATCTGCCGCGTGGCCAGCACCAGCCAGCGCGGCGCGGTGGCCTCGTTCACGCTGCGGCGCAGCAGCTTCACGGCCACCCAGCTCAGGCCCGCGAACAGCGCCACGGCACCGGCAAAGCCGCCCACGGCGATCAAGCCCAGCATGATGTCGCTGCTCACGGCCAGCAGCAGGGCAGCAAAGCCGGCCACGCCCACGCCCAGCACGGCCATGGAGGCCGGCTTGAGCCCACCCACATCGCGCCGGATCACACGCAGCGGCGGCACCTGGGCCAGTTGCAGCACGGGCGGCAGGCCAAAGGCGAACAGCAGCGTGAGCCCCATGCCCAGCCCGAAGGCCACGGGCCACAGGCTTGCAGCGGGCAGGGCCGACTCCACCAGCCCGGCCAGCAGCAGCACGAAGACGTAGTGCACCAGGTAGCCCACGGCCACGCCCAGCGCGCTGGCGAACAGCCCGATCAGCGCAAACTCGGTGGTGTAGGCGCCGGCAATGGTGCGCTGGCTCTGCCCCAGCACGCGCAGCATGGCCGAGGCGTCAAGGTGGTCGGCGGCAAAGCCGCGCGCGGCCAGCGCCACGGCCACCGCCGAGAGCAGCGCGGCCAGCAGGGCCACCAGGCTCAGGAATTTCTGCGCCCGGTCCAGCGTCTGGCGCATCTCGGGGCGACCGCTTTCGAGCGACTCGACGCGCACGCCGTGCTGTTCGGGCTTCTTGGCCTCGTCGGCAGCCCACTGGCTGAAAGCCTTGACGGCGGCCGGGGCGCCGGAGACGGCAAACCGGTAGGTCAACCGGCTGGCGGGCTGCACCAGGCCGGTGGCGGGCACGTCGGCCTCGTTGAGCATGACGCGTGGTGCAAAACTCATGAAGCCGGCGCCCCGATCCGGCTCGATGACGATGATGCGGGTGATGCGCAGCTGCGCATCACCCAGCAGCAACTGGTCGCCCATGGCCAGGCCCAGCGATTCGAGCAGCGGCGCATCCACCCACACCTCGCCGCGCGCCGGGATGTCGCGCGTGGTCTGCTCGGCCGCCCCCGGGCCCACGGCCACGGTGAGGGTGCCGCGCAGCGGGTAGCCCGGCTGCACGCTTTTGAGGGCCACCAGCTTGCTGGCACCGCCCTTGGCATCGGTGGCCCGCCCCATGGTGGGAAAGCCCATGGTGGTCACGCTCTGCAGGCCCAGGGCCTTGGCGCGCTCCACGAAGGTGGCGGGCGTGGGGTTGTCGCTGGCCACCACGGCGTCTCCGCCCAGCAGTTGCAAGGCATCGCGCTGCAGGCCGCCCTGCAGGCGGTCGGCAAAAAAGCCCACGGAGGTGAGTGCAGCGACGGCCAATGTCACGGCCACGACCAGGAGGCGCAGCTCGCCCGCGCGCAGGTCGCGCAACAGGGTGCGCCAGCCCAGGCGGATAAAAGAAAGGTTCATGGGCGTGACATTAGCGCAAAAGCCCGCCAATCCGCGGCAATGAAACATTTCCAGCCGGCGTGCAGGCCCTTTAAGAGCCTGTTCAACGTCTTTTTGAAGCCGCGCAAGTCCCTTTTCGGGATGGGATGCAAGGCGCGGAGTGCAGCCAATAGCTCGGCTATTGGCAAGCGCCGCAACGCCGCAGGCCGCCCGAAAAGGCACTTGCCCGAAGGGTTGGGGCGAAATCGGGCGATTGGACGCCCAGGCTGCTTGCATGGGCATGAGCCCATGCGGCGCATCCGAAGCATCCACTCATCCCGATTGCGCCCCAACGCGGCTGCAAAAAGACATTGAACAGGCTCTAAGGGCCCTCTACCCTAACGGGGAGCGACGTTCAACCGCTCTTCCAGGCCCTTGAGCACCGGGGTGATCTCGGCGCCCACGCGGATCTGCGGGTTCGAGAAG
Source organism: Acidovorax sp. LjRoot118 (assembly GCF_964253575.1). Taxonomy (NCBI): domain Bacteria; kingdom Pseudomonadati; phylum Pseudomonadota; class Betaproteobacteria; order Burkholderiales; family Comamonadaceae; genus Acidovorax; species Acidovorax sp. LjRoot118. Next base: position 461,848 of record NZ_CAXURB020000001.1, on the reverse strand, counting down.
CCGTCGCTCTTGCCGGCCTCGATCTCGCGCTGCTGGATCAGGGGCACGGCCTTCTTGAACGCCTCCTCGAAGGAATGCGTGCTGCGCAGCTGTTCGTCGAACACGGCGCGGCCAAAGAAGGTCAGCTCCGACAGGGCGCCGCAGCCGTAGGAGGTGTGAGTCGCGTCGGCAGCCGTCATGATCAGCGCCGAGGGCGTGGCCAGGGCGTCGATCCAGCCGCCCGAGTAGCAGGCGGATATCGCGATCACGCGGTGGCGGATGCCCGCCGTGTCCAGCGCCTCGCGCAGCATCTCGGGGCTGATGGGAGGCACCTCCAGCGGCCAGTGCGAGGCGGCGAGCTGGTGGTTCTGGGCGCCGTGCGAGGTCATGTAGACCACAAGCACGTCGTTCTCCTTGTCCATGCGTGCGGCCAGGGCCGTCACCGCCCGGTCCAGGTTCTCGGGCGTGGCCCAGACATGGGTGTCGGCGGTTTCGGCGTGGTTCAGCAAGTGCAGCACCCGGCCCTGCGCGTCGAAGCGCTCCTGCAAGAGGTCGCTGACCATGGTGCTCTCGCGGCGGAACACGTTCTCGCGGGCGTAGGGAGCGAACACCAGGGCATAGACATCGGTCACGCCAGGACGCTCGGGCACCAGGGCGTCGACCTGCTGCTGCATCAGGTCCTGCTGAGATTCGAACAGCGATTGGGACAGATGCAGGCGGGCTGGGGCGGGCGTGTCGTCGCCGGAGGTGTCGGGCACCCAGGAGCGGCTGGATGCGTACTGCATACCCACCCCGAGCACAGCCAGCAGCAACAGTGCGTACAAGCCCGTGCGCACATGCGAACGCACGAAGCGGGACAGCACCCGGACATCGGCCGCCAGCATCCACAGCAGCGTCGCCGCATAGATGACCCAGAAAACCGTGGGGCCGTATCCCGAAGACCAGCGAGCAGGCTGGTGCGCCCCCCACGCCATCAATGCGTAGGCCACCACCGACGCGGGCAGCACGGCCACGCTGGTGAGCGCTAGCCAGGCAGCCAGGCCACCGGTCACCTGCGCCGGTGAATCCTGGCGCCGAGCGGGAGATAGCGCCCACCAGGCACACCAGGCAAGCAGCGGCAGCGACCACCATGTCAGCAGCCAGCCGCGCAGGTTGAAATGGGCCGGGCCCGCCACATGCAGACGCTCCAACCCCAGCAAAACCCCGCTGCACAGCAGCACCAGAACGATCAACTGCAGGGGCCTGGGCACGGCCGCACCCGTTCGGGGCGCCAACAGCACGGCGGCCCGCAGCCCTTGCCACCACCACTGCCCGAGCGGCAGGCGCGGCAAATCTACCGCTTCGGTCACCGCGGATACGGGCGCATCGGGCTCCCCGGGCCCCTGGGGCACGGGGATGCGATGGGTGTCCGGCACCTCGTCGGGGTCGTAGGGGCCAAACTGGCTGGGCAGGGTGTCCGGCCATGCGTTGGGGGATTTCTGATCGCGCATCGCCCGATCATGCCATCGCCGCGCGGCGGCCCGGTGTCAGGTGGCGGAGGATGAAGGGGTGGTGGCCTGCGCCAGTTCAGGCTGCAGCACCAGCCGCTGCATGCCGCTGTAGCAGACGAAGCGCCGGTTGGTGGCGCGGCCGATGGCGCACAGGCCCAGTTGCTCGGCCACGGCGTGCCCCATCTGCGTCATGCCGCTGCGCGAGACCACGATGGGCACGCCCATCTGGGCGGACTTGATGACCATCTCGCTGGTCAGCCGGCCCGTGGTGTAGAACACCTTGTCGGCGCCCGCCATGGGTGCGGCGTCCCCGGCGGCCATCCACATCCACCCCGCAATCGTGTCGATGGCGTTGTGGCGGCCCACGTCCTCGACGAAGACCAGCAGCTCCTCGCCCTGGAACAGCGCGCAGCCGTGCACCGAGCCGGCCGATTTGTAAGTGCTCTCCTTGAGGCGGATGGCGTTGACGATGCCGTACAGCTGGCCCTGCGTGAGCCGCGCCTCGGGCAGCACGATGCGGTCCACCTCGTCCATCAGGCCGCCGAACACGCTGCCCTGGCCGCAGCCGGTGGTGACCACCTTGCTGGCCGTGCGCTCCTCGATGCGCGCGATGCCGTGGCGCGTGCGCACGGCGGCGGCATTGACCTCCCAGTCCACCGTGATCGACTCGATGTCCTGCGCCGACTCCACCAGGCGCTGGTTGCGCAGGTAGCCCAGCACCAGCAGCTCGGGGTGCGCGCCCAGGGTCATCAGCGTGACCAGCTCGCGGTTGTCGACATACACGGTCAGCGGGCGCTCGGCGGGGATGGACAGCTCTTCGCGCTCGCCATGCTCGTTGACCACCTCGACGCGGTGGGTCAGAGGCGCATGCGCCTGGGTCAGGCGCGGCAGGCGGGGGGCGGCGGTGGCGGGCACGGGCGTGGTCATGGGGACAGCGTAGCGCATCCCCGCGCGATGCAGCGGACAGGCACCCGCCGGTGCCGGGCGGTGCTCAGGACTTGGGCGCCGAAGCGGCCGCTGCAGGCGTCTGGGTGCTGGGCGGGCTGCTGGCCGTGCCCGGTGGCGAGTGCGCACCGGCGGCCTCCAGGGGCTTGGCCTCGGGCGGTGTGTAGACAAAGGGGCCCGGGTCCGCACAGGCGGCTCCCACTGCGGCGGCAGGCTTGGCGGCGGTGTTGGTCTTGCGGTAGTGGGCCGCGACCCGGTCCTGCGACTGGCACAGCTTGTAGTTGTCGACCTTGCCGGCCCAGGCGGCCTTGGCAGCGGCTTCGGCCGCCTTGGCGGCTGCCTCGGGCGCAGGCGGCGGCAATTTGGCCAGCGCGGCGCTGCAGGCGCAGGCGGCGCACAGGGCCAGCAGCGAGGGGCGAAGGAAGGGGTGCATCGTCATGGTGGACCTCATGCCTGGAGGGGCTTGGCGGCAGCGGCCTCGCCCGCGGGCTCTGCACTGCTGCTGCGTTGCGATGGGATCTTGCCGGCCTTGACATCGTCGTACCAGAGCTGGTGGTGCTCCCTGGCCCAGGTCTCGTCCACGTAGCCAGTCTTCATGGCCTTGTAGGCGCCCTGCATGCCGATGGTGCCCAGGTAGATGTGGCCCATGAACATCACCATCATCACCACCGTGGCCACGGCGTGGACCATGTGCGCGACCTGCATGGTGCCGCGCTCGTAGATGAGCCCGGGGATGAGCTTGTCCAGCACCAGGCCCGAGGCCACGACGATGGCGCCCAGGAACAGCACCCCACCCCAGAAGACCAGCTTCTCGCCGGCATTGAAGCGGTGCGAAGGCACCTCTTTGCCCGACAGCATGCCGCCGCCCTTGAGCAGCCAGATGAGGTCGCCGCGGCGCGGGAAGTTGTCCTTGAGAAAGGTGAAGAACACAATGGCCAGCGACACTGCGAACAGCGGCCCGGCGAAGTTGTGCACGTTCTTGAGGATATAGGCCAGCCAGCCGAACAGCGTGCCACCCAGGATGGGCAGCAGGAAGAACTTGCCGAAAGCCATCACCAGGCCCGAGATGGCCAGTGCCACGAAGGCGATGGCATTGGCCCAGTGGGCGGAGCGCTCGAAGGGCGTGAAGCGCTCGATCTTGCGGCCCGTCTCGGCGCCGTGCAGCTGCATCGTGCCCTTGCGCCAATAAAACAGGGCAATGGCCCCCGCCACGATGAGCAGCAACGAGCCGCCGTAGGGAATGATCCACTGGTTGCGCACCTGGCGCCAGGCCTCGCCCGCGTTGGTCACGCGCGAACCCGGGTATTGCACGAAGGGCTGGATCAGGTTGCCGGCCTCGGGCGCCTGGCTCTTGGGCAGGCTGCTGTAGCCCGTGACGCCCTCGCCCACCTGGCGCCACATCGGCGCGTTGTTGCCCGGCTGCACCTTGGCGCGTTCGCCGTTGTTCTGCTGGGCGTAGCCCGGCTCTTCGCTGGCATCGGGCTTGACCTGGAAGATGTTCTGGCCCTGGATGCCGCCGACCGCGGGCGCCGCCGCTGGCGTCGCGGCAGAGGCCGCTTGCGCGCTGGCCGGGGCCTGGGCCCCTGCCGTGCCCCAGGCCAGGCCGGCCAACAGCGCCATGCTGCACAGGAAGTTTTTCATGGCAGGCCTCGCTCTACCGGGTGGTGCGGGTGTATTCGTTCTGGCCGTACTGCTGGCGCGCCTTGAGCTGCTGCTCCCAGCCAGCCTTGTCGCCAGCCTTCCAGCCGGGCTGCGTGAAATTGCTGCCTGTGCCGGCATAGGGCGGCGCATCGATGCGCACGCCGCCGCCGGTCTGCGGCTTCTCGGTGCAGGCCACCAGCGCCAGCAGCCCACAGGCTGCGCCCAGGATCAGTACAGTGCGCCCGGTCATGACTTGGCTCCCGGGGTGGGTTGGCCGGCCTGCTTGGAGCCATAGGCCGTGCCCCAGCCCCAGACCTCGGCACCCTTGCCGCGCTGCACCACGCGGTTGCGGAAGATGTCCGCCACCACGTCGCCATCGCCGGCCAAGAGGGCCTTGGTGGAGCACATCTCGGCGCAGGCCGGCAGCTTGCCCTCGGCCAGGCGGTTGCGGCCGTACTTGTCGAACTCGGCCTGGCTGCCGTGCGTTTCGGGGCCGCCGGCGCAGAAGGTGCACTTGTCCATCTTGCCGCGCACGCCGAAGGTGCCCTGCGAGGGGAACTGGGGGGCGCCGAACGGGCAGGCATAGCTGCAGTAGCCGCAGCCGATGCAGACGTCCTTGTCGTGCAGCACCACGCCTTCGTCGGTGCGGTAAAAGCAGTTCACGGGGCACACGGCCATGCAGGGGGCGTCACTGCAATGCATGCAGGCCACCGAGATGGACTTTTCGCCCGGCACGCCGTCGTTGAGCGTGACCACGCGGCGGCGGTTCACGCCCCAGGGCACTTCGTGCTCGTTCTTGCAGGCGGTGACGCAGCCGTTGCATTCGATGCAGCGCTCTGCATCGCAGATGAATTTCATTCGTGCCATGGGGTGTCTCCTGGTCGCTGCTGCGTGTTCATGCCCGTTCCACGTTGCAGATCGTGGTCTTGGTTTCCTGCATCATGGTCACGCTGTCGTAGCCATAGGTGGTGGCCGTGTTCACGGCCTCGCCGCGCACGATGGGCGCTGCGCCCTTGGGGTAGTGGTCCAGCATGTCCGCGCCCTGCCAGCGGCCCGAAAAGTGGAACGGCATCCACACCGTGTCGGGCGCCACGCGCTCGGTCACCAGGGCCTGCACGTTGATGCGGGCGCCCGTGGGCGAACTGAGCCACACCCGCTCGCCGTTGCGCACGCCACGCTCGCCGGCGGTCTTGGGGTGGATCTCCACGAACGACTCCTGCTGCAACTCGGCCAGCCAGGGGTTGGAGCGGGTTTCCTCGCCGCCGCCTTCGTACTCGACCAGACGGCCCGAGGTCAGGATCAGCGGGAACTTCTCGTGCACCTTGTCGGCGATGTTCTTGTCCTGCACGCTCTTGTAGAGGGTGGGCAGGCGCCAGAACGCCTTCTTGTCATCGTGCGTGGGGTACTTGGCCATCAGGTCGGGCCGGGTGCCATACAGCGGCTCGCGGTGCTGCGGAATGGCATCGGGGAAGTTCCACACCACGGCGCGCGCCTTGGCGTTGCCGAAGGGGTGGCAGCCATGGTTCTTCATGGTCACGCGGATGATCGCGCCCGTGGGGTCGGTCTTCCAGTTCTTGCCTTCGGCGGCCTTCTTCTCCGCGTCGGTGAGCTCGTCCCACCAGCCGAGCTTCTTGAGCAGCACATGGTCGAACTCGGGGTAGCCGGTGGTGATGTCGGAGCCCAGCGAGTAGGATCCGTCCTCGGCCAGCAGGTTCTGGCCATCCTTTTCGACACCGAAGTTGGCGCGGAAGCACCCGCCGCCATCCATGACATGTTTGGAAGTGTCATAGAGGTTGGACGAGCCGGGGTGCTTGAGCTCGGGCGTGCCGTAGCACGGCCAGGGCAGGCCGAAGTAGTCGCCGGTGAAGTCGTAGCCGGTTTCCTTGTCCTTGCCGCCCTTGGCCTTCAGGGTCTTCACGTCGAACAGGTGCATGTTCTTCATGTGCGCCTTCAGACGCTCGGGGCTCTGGCCGGTGTAGCCGATGGTCCAGACGCTGCGGTTGATCTCGCGCAGGATGTCCTCGATCACGGGCTCGTCCATGCCCTGCACCTTCTGCAGCTTGTAGTTCTTGACCAGCTCCTTGTCGAAACCCAGCTTCTGCGCGAACTGGTACATGATCATGTGGTCCGAGCGGCTCTCCCACAGCGGCTCGATCACCTTCTCGCGCCATTGCAGCGAGCGGTTGGATGCCGTGCACGAACCACTGGTTTCGAATTGCGTGGCTGCAGGCAGCAGATAGACCGCACGGTTCGGATTCAGGTCTTCAGCCCGGCCGGGCATGGCCGCCATGGCGGCCGTGGCCGAAGGGTAAGGGTCGACCACCACCAGCAGGTCGAGCTTGTCCATGGCGCGCTTCATCTCCAGCCCCCGGGTCTGGGAGTTGGGCGCATGGCCCCAGAAGAACACGCCGCGCAGGTTGGAGTCCTGGTCGATCAGCTCGTTCTTTTCGAGCACCCCATCGATCCAGCGCGAGACCGTGAGGCCCGACTTGGTCATCATGGCCGGGCTCGCATAGCGTGCCTTGATCCACTCGAAATCCACGCCCCAGACCGCCGCGAAGTGCTTCCAGGCCCCTTCGGCAATGCCGTAGTAGCCGGGCAGCGAGTCGGGGTTGGGGCCCACGTCGGTGGCGCCCTGCACGTTGTCGTGCCCGCGGAAGATGTTGGTGCCGCCGCCGGTCTTGCCCACGTTGCCCAGGGCCAGCTGCAGGATGCACGAGGCCCGCACGATGGCGTTGCCGATGGTGTGCTGCGTCTGGCCCATGCACCAGACGATGGTGCCGGGGCGGTGGGCGTTGAGCAGGCTGGCCACCTTGAACACCTGCTCTTCCTTGACGCCGCAGGCCTCCTCGACCTTGTCGGGCGTCCACTTGGCCAAGATCTCCTCGCGCACCTTGTCCATGCCGTAGACACGGTCGTTGATGTACTGCTTGTCTTCCCAGCCGTTCTTGAAGATGTGGTACAGCAGGCCGAAGAGGAAGGGGATGTCGGTGCCCGAGCGGATGCGCACGTACTCGTCGGCCTTGGCCGCCGTGCGCGTGAATCGCGGATCCACCACGATCATCTTGCAGCCGGTCTCCTTGGCGTGCAGCATGTGCAGCATGCTCACCGGATGGGCCTCGGCCGCGTTGGAGCCGATGTACATGGCGACCTTGCTGTTCTGCATGTCGTTGTACGAATTCGTCATGGCCCCGTAGCCCCAGGTGTTGGCCACCCCGGCCACCGTGGTGGAGTGGCAGATGCGGGCCTGGTGGTCGCAGTTGTTGGTGCCCCAGAAGCTCACGAACTTGCGCAGCAGGTAGGCCTGCTCGTTGTTGTGCTTGGACGAGCCCACGAAGTACACGCTGTCGGGCCCGCTGGCCTTGCGCAGGTCCTGCATGCGGGCGGCGATCTCGGTGAGCGCCGTGTCCCAGCTGATGCGCTCGTACTTGCCGTTGACCAGCTTCATCGGGTAGCGCAGGCGGTACTCGCCATGGCCGTGCTCGCGCAGCGCGGCGCCCTTGGCGCAGTGCGCGCCCAGGTTGATGGGGGAGTCGAACACCGGCTCCTGGCGCACCCAGACGCCGTTCTCGACCACGGCGTCCACCGCGCAGCCGACCGAGCAGTGGGTGCAGATAGTGCGGCGCACCTCGATCTTGCTGTCGCCCAGGCCGACCTTGGCGCCCTCGGCGGCGCTGGACTTCTTGACCAGCGTGAGCTGCGAGGCAGCGATGCCCACGCCGACGCCCAGGCCCGAGCGGCGCAGGAAGGCGCGCCGGTCCATGGTGGGCAGGGCCTTGGCCAGGCCGCGCTGCAGGCTGTGGACGAAGGGAGAGGAGGAGGAGGTGGCCGCAGCGCCCTCTCGGGCGTGGGAAGACTTCTTGGTGAGCAACATGGCGCGCCCCGCGGTCAGAGTTGGGTGGTCTTGTAGTACTGCTGCACGTGTGCCGAGAGGCGGTAGCCGCCACCGCGCTCAGGCGGTGCTGGCACGGGCTCGGCGGCAGCGGTGGCACCTGGGGCTGCGATGTGCGGCAAGGCCACGACGGCGGCAGCAGCAGCCCCCGCAGTGGCTGCACCTGCAAAGAACCGGCGGCGAGAAGGTTGGGGCTGGCTGTCCTGCATCATTGTCTCCAGGAGGGCTTGCGGCTATGCAATGTCGTTCATACAGTCTATGCGAGTGTCTGGCCCACTGCAATCGGGTATGGCCACCCCATGGAACTTCACTCGGGTTTGGCACACCTTCGCAGGCGCCCGCAGCGGCTCATTCCAGCATGTCGAAACCCTGGGCTTCCACAGCCACGAAAGCCCGTGTGAAGCGGGCCAGCGCGCCATAGAAGGCGGCGGCGGGGTGGGCCTCCAGCACATCGCACAGGGCCAGCACCCAGGGCTGCAGGTGGACGGCAAAAAAGTCCCGTTGTGTCGTAAGGTTGCACACCGCCATGTCGTCTCCGGCGATCAGGTAACGCATGGCCTCGCACAGGTAGGCCAGGTGGTCCTCGGTCTCGGGCATGGCCTCGCTGCGCGCCAGGCCCAGGGCATCCAGGTCGGTGCGCAGGCGCGCCAGCGGCTTCTCGTTGAGAAAGCCGCTCAGGTAGTGCGACCCGTAGAGAAAGACCTCGGGCTTGCCCATGCCGCCGAACAGGCGCTCGAACTCGGCGGCGATGGCCGCGTCCTCCCGCGCACGGGCGGCCCCCACCAGTTGCTGCCAGGGCTCCTCCAGCAAGCCACCTTCGGCCGGCGCCTGGGTCACGGCCACGCGCAGGGTGGCCAGCAGGCCGGGCGCCGGGGCGCTGTAGTACAGCTGCGCCAGCAGGCCATAGAGTTCGGCACGCGCGGTTTCCTCGTCGAGGGCGGCGCTGGCGGCCATGGTCAGGGGTGCGGTGGCGCTCACAGGTCCGTCACTTTCGCTTCGCTCTGGGAAGAATAAAGGTCGATCACGCGGCAGTCGCCGCACATCTTCAGGCGCTCCAGCGCCTCGCCCTGGAACATGGCATGGCCCGAGAGCCGCTCCAGCATGGCTTCAATGGCCTTGAACGTGCCAAAGGGTTTGCTGCAGCGCACACAGGCCCAGGGCTGGGTTTCGGCCAGCACGCGCAGCTGCGCGCGTTCGGGCGTGAGCAGCAGGCGCGGCTGCAGGGCGATGGCGTCCTCGGGGCAGGTGGTGGCGCACAGGCCGCACTGCACACAGTTCTTTTCCAGAAAGCGCAGCTGGGGCAGTTGCGGGTTGTCCTGCAGCGCGCCGGCCGGGCAGGCGCTCACGCAGCTCAGGCACAGGGTGCAGCGGTCCTTGTCGACCGTGATGGACCCGAGCGGCGCGCCGGCCGCCGGCAGCGCAATGGCCTCGGGCAGGCCCTCTTTCAGCAGCGGTGCATGGGCGATGAAATGGTCAAGCACCATCTCCAGCGTGGCGCGCTTTTCCTGGGCCACGGCATGGCGTGCCGCCACGGGCGGCAGCAGCTGGCGGGTGTTGCACAGGGACTGCAGGGCGGTATCGAGCGCCGCCACATCGCCCGCGCGCAGCAGCCGCAGGTGGCTGCCGGTGTAGCCAAGGCCATGCAGGATGGCCTGCGCCACCTCCATCTGCGCCTGCACACCATCCAGGTACTGGGGCGCCTCCTCGTGCGTGGCCAGCACCACCACCTGCGAAGCACCATAGGCCAGCGCACTGAGCCACAGGTCCACGCCGGTGCTGGCGGTGTGCCACAGCGGCACCGGGATCACATGGGCGGGTACGCCCTGGGCACGCCGCAGCTGGGCGGCACGGCCCAATTCTTCGACCAGGGCCTGGCCCTGCTCCTGGCTGTGCAGCAGCAGCACGGCGCTCTGGCCGCCCGCGGCCGCATAGGTGGACAGCAAGGCCTTGAAGCGCGCGCCCTGCTCTGTGGCACCCGGGTAGGCAAAAGAGAGTGCACCCGTCGGGCACACCGTGGTGCAGGCACCACAGCCCACGCACAGGTGGGGGTTGACCTTGATCTGCTGGCGGCTCTTGTCGCTGGAAATGGCCTCGGCAGAACAGATGTCGATGCAGGCATTGCAGCCCACGGTCTCGTTGCGGCTGTGGGCGCAGAGCTTTTGCTTGTAGGCGAAGAAGCGGGGCTTGTCGAACTCGCCCACCATCTCGCGCAGCTTGAGCAGCACGGCCATGTCGCGCCCGTCGCTGCGGAAGTAGCCCTGCGGCGGCGCATGCTGCACGAAGGTGGGCTCGGCCGTGGCCGGGCGCAGGTCCAGCACCAGGTCGAAGCGTTCCTGCTGTGCGCTGGCCTCGCGGCCGAAGTCGATGGCGCCCGCCACCTGGCAGGCGCGCACGCAGGCGCGGTTCGCATCGCAGGCGGACAGGTCCACTTGGTAGTCCAGGCCGATGGCGTTCTCGGGGCAGGCCACGATGCAGGCGTTGCAGCGCGTGCACAGGTCCAGGTCGATGGGGTTGTCGGCAGCCCACTGCACGTCGAAGGCCCCGAGCCAGCCCGACAGGCCGGTGAGGCGCCCGCCGAGCACGGGGAAACGCCGCGCCTGCGCGCCGCCTGCCTGCCCCGGGCCCTGCGCGAACAGGGTCACATCGAGCACGTCGGCCACCAGGGCGGCAGCCTGTTCGGCGGCATCGAGCGGGCCGATGACCAGCAGGCGGCCTATGCTCTTGTAGCTGACGGTGGCCACCGGCGGCGGCTCGGGCAGCCGGGCTGCGGCCAGCAAGGCGGCGATCTTGGGGCCGGCATCGCGGGCATCGCGGCTCCAGCCGCCGGTTTCGCGGATGTTCACGAAGCGGATCGGTGAGACCGCGCCTTCGGTCTGCGTGCCGAGTTCGCCGAAAAGGCGCTGCTCCTGGGTGCAGGCCACCACCACCTCCTGGCCGGTGCGGATCGCATCCTGGAAGGCGCCGGCCTCGCGCCGGCACAGCGTGGAATGGAGGGTCAGCTCCTCATGCAGGGCCGCGCCCAACGCCTTCGCGTCGAGGGGCATCGTCTGGTTGCAGTCGCAGATCAGCGTGGTCATGTTCGGTATGGCTGGCTACCCTGGCCCCATCGCCCCCTGCGGGGTCGGCTGTGGCCAGTTCTGGCGAGCTAGGAATGGCGGTGCATACCCCCGACTGTGCCACGTCTGGCAGCGCCGGCGTCTCCGCATCATCCCGAGGCTGAGGGTCTTGCGGGGCCATTGCCTGGGCGGGCTGCGGCACGGCGTTGGCGACCTCCTCCTTTTCATGGTCGAAGAAGCCCATGAAGTGGGCGCTGGCCATCTGGCGCAGCATGCCTTCGGGCAGCGGATCGGGCTTGGAGTAGTCGTCGATGTAGATGTCCAGGCCGTCCATGGCATTGAAATGCGGGTCGGCAAACAGCTTCTTCATGGCCGTGTTGCGCACGTCGGGCGCCACGCCGCGGCCCATGAAGGGCTTGAAGTCGGACTCGGGCGTCAGGGCCTGGGCATCGGCCAGCGTGGGCAGCTCCGGCTCGGCTGCGGCAGGCACGTCCACCGGCTCCGGGGCAGGCCTGGCGGCGGCGGATGGCAAGACCTCTGCTGGGGGCGATGGCTCCGGCTCCTGCACGGGCCTGCCCGCCGCCACCTCCTGCTTGCGGCGCGACCAGCGCGAGAGAAAACCGTCAGCCATGGTGCGGGCCGCCCCGGCCACCGCGCTGTTTGTCGGTGGAAACCGACGCCGGGTTGCCGAAGCGGTCGGTCAGCGACTGGAAGCTGTCGGGCCGCCTGCGTCGCTTGGGCTCGGGCGCGTAGTGCTCGTCGACAAAGGCCTGCAGCGCCTGCAGCACGGCCGCTGGCGCGGGCACCTGCTCCACCGTTTCCTGCGCATCGAGCCAGCGGCCGGCATCGTGGTAGCTCAGGCTCACGGCCACGGGGCGGGCCAGCGGCTCGGGCACGCTGCCCTCCTCGTCCATGCGCCACAGCACGAACCAGCAGGGCGCGGGCGCGGACAGGTTCAGGTGGTAGCCCTCGCCGTCGTCCTTGAACAGTTCCACGGCAAAGCCCGGGAACAGCCACAGGGCCTGGTTCTCGTCCTGGCGCAAGAGGCGCGGCACATCACCAAAGGCGGCTTCTGCGGGGACCACGTCGTCCAGCACCCAGCGCCAGGGCTGCCAGCGGTTGTCCAGGCGCTCGCGGCGCATGATGACGGCGACTTCGATGGTGGGGCGCAGTGACATGGCCCGACTGTACTGCGCCGTGCAGGGGTCAGGGTTTTTACCCCGTTTGCGCGCCCGGCGCGTACAGCACCGCGCGCGGCGCGCGGCACAGGCCCCACAGCCGCAGCCCGGCCAGCTCGGCCACCTGCACGCCGGTGGCGGTGGGTGCCGATATGGTGGCCAGTGCCGACAGGCCCACGCGAGCGCACTTGCGCACCAGCTCGTGGCTGCCCCGGCTGCTGAGCACGACAAAGCCGGGCTCGGCCAGGCGCGCGCTGCGCGACAGCCAGCCGATGAGCTTGTCCAGCGCGTTGTGCCGGCCCACGTCTTCGCAGACCTGGGCCAGGCGCCCGTCCAGCGTGGCCCAGCCTGCGGCATGCAGCGAGCCCGACTGCGCGTTGTGCGGCTGCAGTGCCTTGAGGTCGGCAAAGGCGCGCAGCACGGTGGGCAGGTCCACCCGCTCCAACCAGTCGCGCGCCGGCAGGCGCTCGGGGGCCAGATCCAGCGCCGCAAAGCTTTCCACCCCGCACACACCGCAGCCCGTGCGGCCGGCCATGCTGCGGCGCCGGTTCTTGAGGCGCTCGAAGCTGCGCGCCGAAATCTCCAGGTGCACCTCGACCCCCGGCACGCCGGGTGGCAGGTGCGCCGCGCCGGCATCGGCCAGCTGCAGCGTGGTGCCCCGGCAGTCCTGCGCATGGTCGAGGATGCCCTCGCTCAGCGCGAAACCGATCGCAAAATCGCCAAGGTTTTCCGGCGTGGCCATCATCACCGCGTGCGAGACACCGTTGAACACCAGGGCCACCGGGATCTCCGCCGCCAGGGTGTCGCAGCGCAGGGCCCCGCCCTGCGGCACACCCGCCTCGCCAAACACCCGCACGGAGCGCTGGGCCAGTGCCGACAGGTCCGCCACGCCGCCCCCATCGCCATCGAACGGCGTGCACACCTGTGCGCTCATGGCGCCGCCCCCGCCGCAGGCAGCTCCCGGGCGACGGCCCGGCCGGCGTCGGTCAGGTGGGCCACCCAGCGCTCACCCACCTGGTCCACGCGCACCCAGCCGGGGCCGCGCTGGCCGCCCACCGAGGCATCGCTCATCAGCGTGAGCTCGCGCAGGAGCACGCTCACGCCCTGGCCCAGGCGCTTGCCCAGGCGCGGCAGCGACACGCCGGGCGCACCGGCCGGCGTGTCCGGGGACTCTTCGGCCAGCGCACGCAGGATGGCGCCCGCCAGCGTCTCTTGCACGGCCGTCATGGCATGGGCTTTCTGCGGTCCACCGCGCTCATGGGGCCTCGGCCTGCGCCGGCACGGCAGACGCCGCAAGGGCGGCCCCGCCCGGCACGTGCGGCTCCAGCAGCACAGGGATGGACTTGGAGGTCGGCGTGCCCGCCGTGTCGGCCACGGCAGACAGCGGCACCAGCGGATTCGTCTCGGGGTAGTAGGCCGCGAGGTTGCCGCGCGGGATGTCGTAGGCCACCAGCTTGAAGCGGTCGGCCCGGCGCTCCTGGCCATCGCTCCACACGGTCTGGATGTCGACCCAGTCGCCGTCCTGCATGCCCAGGGCGCGGATGTCCTTCTCGTTGATGAAGACCACGCGGCGCTGGCCGTAGACGCCGCGGTAGCGGTCATCCATGCCGTAGATGGTGGTGTTGTACTGGTCGTGCGAGCGCGTGGTGAGCAGGGTGAAGACGATCGAATCCTTGAACCGCTCGCGCGCCTTGTGCGAGGGCGTGTCCTGCGGCACCAGGGGCGCATGGAAGCTGGCCTTGCCCGAGGCCGTGGCCCAGACGCGCTCACTGGCCGTGTTGCGCAGGCGGAACCCGCCGGGCACGGCCACGCGCTGGTTGAAGTCCTTGAAATCGGGGAAGACCTTTTCGATCTGGTCGCGGATGCGCGCATAGTCCTCGACCAGCCAGGCCCAGGGCACGCTGCTGCGCGCGCCCAGCGTGGCGGCAGCCAGGCGCGCCACGATGGCCGGCTCGGACAGCAGGTGCTCGGACGCAGGCGGGTTGATGCCCACCGAGATGTGCACCATGCTCATCGAGTCCTCCACCGTCACGCCCTGCGGGCCGTTGGCCTGCACGTCGATCTCGGTGCGGCCCAGGCAGGGCAGGATCAGCGCCTCCTTGCCATGCACGATGTGGCTGCGGTTGAGCTTGGTGGTCACGTGCACCGTGAGGTCGCAGCGCTGCAGCGCCTTCCAGGTCTCGTAGGTGTCGGGGGTGGCGGCAGCAAAGTTGCCGCCCAGGGCGAAGAACACCTTGCCCTTGCCGTCCAGCATGTGGCGGATGGCCTCCACCGTGTCCACGCCGTGCTCGCGCGGCGGCTCGAAGCCGAACACGTCGCGCAGCCTGTCCAGCAGGGCCACCGGGGGCTTTTCCCAGATGCCCATGGTGCGGTCGCCCTGCACGTTGCTGTGGCCGCGCACCGGGCAGGGGCCGGCGCCTTCGCGGCCGATGTTGCCGCGCAGCATGAGCCAGCTCACAATGGCCTGGATGGTGTCCACCGCGTGCTTGTGCTGCGTGATGCCCATGCCCCAGCAGGCGATCACGTTCTTGGCGCCAATGTAGATGTCGCCTGCAGAGCGCATCTGCTCCTCGGTCAGGCCCGACTCCTGCTCCAGCAGCGCCCAGGATTCCGCGCGCAGATTCTCCACCAGCACCTCGAAGCCCGTGGTGTGCTCGGCGATGAAGGCCTTGTCGAGCACGCCGCCACGCGCGTCCTCCTGCTCCAGCACATGCTTCATCATGCCCTTGACGGCCGGCAGGTCGCCGCCCACGCGCAGCTGGAAGTAGTGCGTGCTGATGGGGGTGGAGCCGAAGGTGGCCATCTCCAGCTTGTCCTGCGGGTCGGCAAAGCGCTCCAGCCCGCGCTCGCGCAGGGGGTTGAAGCTCACGATGCGCGCGCCGCGCTTGTGCGCCTCGCGCAGCTCGCCGAGCATGCGCGGGTGGTTGGTGCCGGGGTTCTGGCCGAAGATGAAGATCGCGTCCGCGCACTCGAAGTCGTGCAGGGTCACCGTGCCCTTGCCCACGCCGATCTGCGGGCGCATGCCGCTGCCGCTGGGCTCGTGGCACATGTTGGAGCAATCGGGGAAGTTGTTCGTACCGTACTGCCGCACGAACAGCTGGTACAGGAAGGCCGCTTCGTTGCTGGCCCGGCCCGAGGTGTAGAAGATGGCCTGGTTGGGGTCGGGCAGCGCGTTCAGGTGGCGCGCGATCAGCGCAAAGGCGTCGTCCCACGAAATGGGGCGGTACTGGTCGCTGGGCGCATGGTAGGCCATGGGCTGCGTGAGCCGGCCCTGGTCTTCGAGCCAGAAATCGCTCTGCTCGGCCAGCTCGGCCACCGTGTACTGGGCAAACAGGCCCGGGCCCGCGCGCCGGGCCGTGGCCTCGGCGGCCACGGCCTTGACGCCGTTTTCGCAGAACTCGAAGGTGGAGGCATGGTTGCGGTCCGGCCAGGCACAGCCCGGGCAATCAAAGCCGTCGGGCTGGTTGGCCGACAGCAGCGTCCTGGCGCCCTTGATCGGGATGTCCTGGCGCAGCAGCGCATTCTTGACGCTGTTGAGCGCCCCCCAGCCGCCGGCGGGGCCTTTGTAGAACTCGATCTTTTCCTGTTTCATCATGGTCTCCTGGACTGAGGTTGCCGGCCGCACCGCTGCGCCTGCGGCGTCCCCGGCACCCCCTGCTGTCGTCTATGTGGGGGTCTTGAACGTGGCGGCCGCATCGGCCAGCGTGGCCGCCTGCTCGCGCATGCGCATGGCGGCAGCGGCGGCTTCTTCCACCAGGGCGGCGTTCTGCTGCGTCATCTGCTCGATGCGCCCCACGCTGTGGTGGATGTCTTCGATGCCATGGCTTTGCTGCCCGCTGGCGGTGGCAATGCCCTCGATGAGCCGGGTCACCTCACCGATGGATTGTGCAATGCCCTGCATGGATGTGCGAGCGGCCTGCACCAAGCCCCCACCGGCATCCACACGATCCACCGAGGTGGAGATGAGCCCCCGGATCTCGCGCGCAGCGCCCGCCGAGCGCGTGGCCAGGCCCCGCACCTCCGAGGCCACCACCGCAAAGCCCCGGCCCTGCTCGCCCGCACGGGCGGCTTCCACTGCCGCATTGAGCGCCAGGATGTTGGTCTGAAAGGCAATCGAGTCGATGATGCCGATGATGTCGCGGATGCGGTGGGCACCGTCGCGGATTTCGGCCATGGTGGTCACCACGCGCTCCACCGCCGCACCGCTCTCGCCGCTGGCCTGGGCAACGGCGCCCATCAGCCCATTGACACGGCGCGCATGCTCGGCGTTCTGCGCCACGGTGGCGGTCAATTGCTCCAGGGCGGATGCCGTGGTGTTCACCTCGCCGGCCTGCTGCTCGGTGCGGGTGGCCAGGTCATTGTTGCCGTCGGCGATCTCGCGGGTGGACAGGCGCAGCCCTTCGGCCCCGCGCCGCACGTTGCCCACCAGGCCGGCCAGGCCCATGCCGATGCCGTTGATGGCCTGCAGCATCTGCCCCACCTCGTCGCGCTGCGCGACATGCATCTGCGTGGTGAGATCGCCCGCCGCGAGCCGCTGCGCGGCACTGCGGCCCTGTGCCACCGGCGTGGAGATGGTGCGCTGCACCAGGCCATGGACCAGCGCCGCCAGCAGCAGTGGCTGGCACACCCCGAATGCGAGCCAGGCGGCCGGCAGCGCAGGCAGCGCCAGCCAGGCCAGCGTCCACAGCAGGTATTGTCCGCCCAGCACCCACAGCGCCAGGCGCCCGGCCATCCCGAGGGAGGGGATCTCGCTCACGTCGAGCCCCACGTAGAGCACGCCCACCACCTCGCCGGTGGCGTTGCGCACCGGGTCGTAGCGGGTCATGTTCTGGCGCCCGAAGACAGTGGCGTAGCCGGCGTAGGGCTGGCCCGCCAGCAGTTGGCGGTAGGCAGGGTGCGAGCGGTCGAGCAGCGTGCCCACGGCACGCTCGCCATCCTGCTTGCGCACCGACGTGGCAATGCGCACGAAATCCTCACCCTGGCGGGCGAAGACGGTAGCGCGCACCCCCGTCTGGGCCGTGAAGCGGTCCGCCACCGCGAAATCGCCGTTGAGCGCCCGGCCACTGCACAGCAGCGCGGGCGCCTGTCCGGGAGCCGCCGGTGCGGCCAGGCTGAACACTCCGTTGTGCTCGGCCGCAAAGCGCCCGGCCGCAGCATTGATCCGACGCTTGAGTGAGCCAGGCAGCACCAGCATGCAGTCGCCTGCCTACTGGAAGAACTTGGCGGCGCTCACCAGGGTCTTGTAGATGCCCCAGAGGAGGGGGATACCCACCGCCGCCCAGGCGAAGGCCACCACGGCGGGGCTGGTCGTGCCGCCGCCACCGGTACCGCCGCCCACTTCGGCCGCCACGCTCTTTTCGTGCGCCAGCTTCTTCTCGTGCGCCAGTTCCGTGTCGCTCATGAACCACTTGTCGGCCAGGGGGCGCACCATCAGGTTGGCAATGAGCCCGATGACCAGCATGCCCACCAGGATGTACATGGTCTGGTTGTACACCTGCTCGCGCGGCAGGCCCAGGCCCAGTTGGTATTCGCGCATGTAGTTCACGACCACGGGGCCCAGGATGCCGGCCGTGGCCCAGGCGGTGAGCAGGCGGCCATGGATGGCGCCCACGAACTGCGTGCCGAACAGGTCGGCCAGGTAGGCTGGCACCGTGGCGAAGCCACCACCGTACATCGACAGGATGACGCAGAAGGCGCCCACGAACAGCAGCTTGCTGCCGGCGCCGGCAGAGCTGGGAATGCTGGCGTACATCAAGCCGCCGAGCACGAAGAAGATCACATAGGTCATCTTGCGGCCGAGCTTGTCGGACAGGCTGGCCCAGAAGAAGCGGCCGCCGATGTTGAACAGCGACAGCAGCGCCGTGAAGCCGCCAGCCACCGCCGCAATGGCGGCCAGCTGGGTCTTGTCGAGCTCGCCGAACTTCTGTTGCACACCGATCAGCCCGCCGCCGAAGACTTCCTGCAGCATGGGCGAGGCCATGCCGATCACGCCGATGCCGGCGCTCACGTTCATGCACAGCACGACCCAGATCAGCCAGAACTGGGGAATGCCCCAGACTCGCTTCACATGCACGTGGCGCTGGGTGATCATGGCGTTGGCCGAGGGGGGTGGAGGCGTCCAGCCAGCAGGCTTCCAGCCCGTGGGGGGCACGCGGTAGCCCAGGGCACCGGCCATCATGAACACGAAGTACACCAGCGCCATCACCACGAAGGTCTGCATCACGCCCACGTCGGTGGGGCTGGAGAAGTTCTTCATCAGGTCCACGGCCAGGGGCGAGCCGATCATCGCGCCGCCGCCAAAGCCCATGATGGCCATGCCGGTGGCCATGCCGCGCCGGTCAGGGAACCACTTGATCAGCGTGGACACCGGCGAGATGTAGCCGAGCCCGAGCCCGATGCCACCAATGACGCCCGAGCCCAGGATCATGAGCCAGAACTGGTGCAGGTGGATGCCGAGTGCCGACAGCAGCATGCCGCCGCACCAGCACACGGCCGAGACCACGCCAGCCTTGCGCGGGCCCGAGCGCTCCAGCCAGCCACCCCAGATGGCCGCCGAACAGCCCAGGAAGACGAAGAACAGGGTGTACATCCACCCGAGCGTGGCCACACGCCAGTCGCATCCACTGGCGAACAGTTCAGCAAAGAAGCCCATGTCCTTGGGGCAGGCCGCACCGGTGCCGGCCGTGGCCAGGGCCTTGGACAGCGGCAGCCAGAACACCGAGAAGCCATAGGCCATGCCGATGCACAGGTGGATCGCAAGGGCCGCCGGGGGCACCAGCCACCGGTTGAAGCCAGGCCCCGCAATGATGCGTTCCTTGTCCAGGAACCCAGGGGATGCGGAAGACCCAGACATGGGTGCAGTCGCCGCCGATGAAGCAGTCATATGTTCTCTCTCCCTTGTTGGTGCGTACGCGCTGTGTTCTTGACGCCGGTCAAGACGCCCAGCGCAGTGTCCGAAGAGGAGCGCCATAGCGTCAAATTGAATCAGCACATGTAGCTATTCAACTCATGAATGAAGAACAGCACACAAATCAGCATCCAATGGGCGGGGAGCGTCCCGCTCCCGCACCGCACAGCGAGACGGGGGGGCGGTGAAGGTGCCCAGCGCCCCCAGGGGATGGCCTGGCTTCAGTCGCGCAGCTCGCCGCAGTACTCGGTGACGTGGTCGCGCCACTGCGGCAGGTCCAGCAGCACCAGCGCTGCCTCCAACGCCCGCGAGACGCGCGGGCCGCGCTGGGTCATGAAACCGATGGGCGTGCGCACCTCGGGCGCCACCAGGGGCAGCGCCTCCAGGCTGCGCTCGCTGCGCGCGGCAGCCACCATGGCACTAGGCAAGACGCTGCATACCTCGCCCGAGAGCACGGAGAGCACCAGGGTCAGCACCGAGTTGGTCTCGATGGCCGGCGGCGTGGGCACACCGGCCTCGCGCAGCGCCTCGTCGATGATGAAGCGGTTGTGCATGTCGGTGGTGAGCAGGCACAGGGGCAGCTGGCCGGCATCGCGCCAGCGCATGGGCTCGCCGATGCGCATGCGGTCGGGTGCGGGGGGGCTGGCGCGGCGCAGCAGGTAGTAGTGCTCGTTGCACTGCTGCCAGGAGCGCAGCTTGCCCTCCTTGGCCTGCATGCGTTCGCTGTAGCCCACGGCCAGGTCCAGCGACAGGTCTTCGAGCCCCTGCTCCAGCTCGCGCGAGCTCATGGACAGCACCACCGGCAGGATGCCCGGGTGCTGGGCCTGCAGCAGCGCTGCAAAGCGCGAGAGCATGGGGATCGCCGTGGGCGTGGCCGCCATGCGCAGCCTGCCGCGGGGTGCAGCCTCGGTGCTGCGCAACTCCTGGCGCAGCACCTCGTTGTCGCGCAGCATGCGCTGCGCCGTGGCCAGCACCGCTTCGCCTTCGTGCGTGAGGCCCGCATAGGTGCGCGCACGTTGCACGATGACCACACCGAACTCATCCTCCAGGGCCCGCAGGGCATTGGACAGGGCGGGCTGCGTGATGTGGCAGGCCTGCGCGGCCCGCCCGAAGTGGCGGTGCTCGTCGAGCGACACCAGGTAGCGCATGGCGGCCAGCAGGTTCATCGGATCAAGCGCCCTTCTCTATAGGAGTGGACCCGAAGATAACCGACCCCTGCACCCCGGCACACAGGCGCCTGAATCCTTCCCGCCCAAAAGGCCATTCAGGCAGCGGCCACGGCAAGTGTCAGGTGTCCTTGCTGACCGAGATGCTGGGGAACTTGGACGAAAAGTCCTTGGACTGCTGGGCGATCTTCACGGCCACGGTGCGCGCCACCTGCTTGTATATCTGCGCCACGTCGCCATCGGGGTCGGCCACCACGGTGGGCTTGCCGCTGTCGGCCTGCAGGCGGATCTGCATGTCCAGCGGCAGCGCGCCCAGGTAGTCCATGCCGTAGTCGGCCGCCATCTTCTTGCCGCCATCGGCCCCGAAGATATGCTCCACATGGCCGCAGTTGGTGCACACGTGCACGGCCATGTTCTCCACGATGCCCAGGATGGGCACGCCCACCTTCTCGAACATCTTGATGCCCTTCTTGGCGTCGAGTAGGGCGATGTCCTGCGGTGTGGTGACGATCACGGCACCCGTCATGGGCACGCGCTGAGACAGCGTGAGCTGGATGTCGCCGGTGCCGGGCGGCATGTCGATGATGAGGTAGTCGAGGTCCTTCCAGTTGGTCTGGCGCAGCAGCTGCTCCAGTGCCTGCGTGGCCATGGGGCCGCGCCAGATCATGGCCTCGTCCTGGTCGACCAGAAAGCCGATGGACATGACCTGCACGCCGTAGTTCTCCAGCGGCTCCATGGTCTTGCCGTCTTCGCTCTCGGGGCGGCGGCTGATGCCCAGCATCATGGGCTGGCTCGGGCCGTAGATGTCGGCGTCGAGCACACCGACGCTGGCGCCCTCGGCGGCCAGGGCCAGGGCCAGGTTGGCGGCGGTGGTGCTCTTGCCCACCCCGCCCTTGCCCGATGCCACGGCAATGATGTTCTTCACCTGGGGCAGCAGTTGCACGCCGCGCTGCACCGCATGGGCCACCACCTTGGTGGTGATGTTCACGGAGACGTTGTCCACCCCGGCCACGCCCTTGGCTGCGGCCACGAGGCTGCGGCGCAGCTCGGGCACCAGGCTCTTGGCCGGGTAGCCCAGCTCCACGTCGAACGCCACGTCGCCGCCGTTGATCTGCACATTGCGCAGCGCCCGCGTGCTGACGTAGTCCTTGCCCGTGTGCGGGTCTTGTACGCTGGAAAGTGCGGCCAGAAGGCCTTGTTCGGTGACTGCCATGCATTTAACTCCTGTGGGACGGGTAGTCTATCCAACGGACCCCGCCCTGCGTAAGTGCGGGACAATGCGCGTCGCCCACCCGCTTCCCTCCCGTTACAGACTCCCGAAAGACGCCCCGTGAAATTCAAGATGGCCGAGAAATCCCTGTTCGCCGTGCTGCTGCGCTCGCCCTGGTGGGTCAGCTTCCTGGTGGTGGGAGTGATCGCACTGGCGGCCGGCGCGCTGCTGCCGCGCGAGTACGCCTATGTCGGCGCCGTGGGCACGCTGCCGATCTTCGTGGTGGGCTGCATTGCGGCCTGGCGCCAGCTCAGGGCCCCGAGCCCCGCCAAGGTCGAGGAAATGCTGGGCGCCATCAACAGCATGCCCTGGCGCACCTTCTGCGATGCGCTGGAGGCCGCCTGGGTGCGCGATGGCTGCACGGTGGAAAAGCCCCGGTCCGGCCCCGTGGACCTGCGCGTGGCCAAGGGCGGCCAGGCCACCCTGGTCAGCGCCAAACGCTGGAAGGCCGCGACCCATGGCGTCGAGCCGATGCGCGAACTGCAGGCCGCCATGCAGGCGCAAGGGGCCTCGGCAGGGATCTATGTGATGACCCAGGGACAGCTCTCCGACAACGCCCGCCTGTTTGCGCGCGACAACGGCATCACCGTGCTGCAGGGCCCGGGCGTCGCCGCCCTCCTTCTCGCAAAGGCCTGATCTGGCCGCCCGCCATGCGGGTTTCCCCAAGTGGCGGCCTGCGGGCAACGCAGCACACTGGGCCCTGACGCCACACACCCCGTCCACCGATGCAATCACCCGACAGCCCCGCCGCGCCCGCCCCCCTTGCCACGGGCCTTCTGCTGACGGGCGGCGGCGCCCGGGCGGCCTACCAGGTGGGGGTGCTCGAAGCCATTGCCGATCTGCGCCTGGCCTGCGGCGCGGGTGACGAGCCCAACCCCTTTCCCATCATCACCGGCACCTCGGCCGGGGCCATCAATGCGGCGGCGCTGGCCTGCGGGGCCGACAACTTCGACCGGGCCGTGCGCCGCATAGCCCGCGTATGGCGCGACTTCCATGCGCAGCAGGTGTACCGGGCCGACTCGCTGAGCGTGCTGCGCAGCGGCGCGCGCTGGCTCTCGCTGCTGTCGCTGGGCTGGGCCCTGGCGCGCTGGCGGCGCATGCGCCCGCGCTCGCTGCTGGACAACGCGCCGCTCGAGAAGCTGCTGGTCAAGATGGTGCCGCTGGTGCGCCTGCCGCGCCTTTTGAAAAAGGGCCACCTCAAGGCCCTGGCCGTCACGGCGTCGAGCTACAGCTCGGGCGAGCACGTGACCTTCTTCGAGACCGATGCCCCGCTGCAGCCCTGGGTGCGCTCGCAGCGCAAGGCGGCACGCGACCGCATCACGCACGAGCACCTGCTGGCCTCCTCGGCCATCCCCTTCGTGTTCCCGGCCAAGGCCATCAGCATCGGGGACCACATGGAGTTCTTCGGCGACGGCTCCATGCGCCAGTCGGCACCGATTGCGCCGGCCATCCACCTGGGGGCCGAGCGCATCCTGGTGGTGGGCGCCGGCCGCATGCACGAGCCCAAGGGTGACGCGGCCGCCAACCCCACGCCCACCTACCCCTCGCTGGCGCAGATCGCAGGGCACGCACTCTCCAATATCTTCCTCGATGCGCTGTCGGTCGACGTGGAGCGCGTGCTGCGCGTGAACCAGACGCTGTCGCTCATTCCGCCCGAGGTGCGCGCCAAGAGCGCGCTGCGCCCCATCGAGCTCTTGGTGATCGCGCCCTCCCAGCGGCTGGACGCGGTGGCCGCGCGCCATGTGGGCAACCTGCCCACACCCGTGCGCGCCATGCTCGGCGCCCTGGGCGTCACCTCCAACATGGCCGACGTGCGCGGCGCGGCGCTGGCCAGCTACCTGCTGTTCGAGTCGGGCTACACGCGCGAACTCATGGCCCTGGGCCGTGAGGACACCCTGGCCATGCGCGCCGAGGTCTGCAAGTTCTTTGGCTGGACGGACACCGGCGCCGAAGTGAAAACACTCCAGCACGCCTGAGTTCTGCCAGGGTTGGCCCTGTGCGGCGGCGGTAGTTCAGCGTGCCCTAAAATTAGCGGTTCCGCCTGAAAGTGCCCGCAGAGAAAGCCGCCCCATGTCGTCGCCCGTACGCAAACTGTTCGTCACCACCGCCCTGCCCTACGCCAATGGCAATTTCCACATTGGCCACATCATGGAATACATCCAGGCCGACATCTGGGTGCGGTTCCAGCGCATGCAGGGCAACGCGGTCAACTTCGTCGGTGCCGACGACACGCACGGCGCGCCCATCATGATCGCGGCCGAGAAGGCGGGCAAGACGCCCCAGCAGTTCGTCGCCGACATCGCCGCCGGCCGCAAGCAGTACCTCGATGGCTTTCACATCAGCTTCGACAACTGGCACAGCACCGACGGCCCGGAAAACCACGAGCTGGCGCGCCAGATCTACCGCGACCTGCGCGACCGCGCCGACGGCTCGCTGATCGAGACCCGCACCATCGAGCAGTTCTTCGACCCCGAGAAGAACATGTTCCTGCCCGACCGCTTCATCAAGGGCGAGTGCCCCAAGTGCCACGCCAAGGACCAATACGGCGACAACTGCGAGGTCTGCGGCTCGGTCTACGCGCCCACCGACCTGATCAACCCGTTCTCGGCCCTGTCGGGCGTCAAGCCCGAGCTCAAGAGCTCGGAGCACTTCTTCTTCAAGCTCTCGGACCCGCGCTGCGTGGAGTTCCTGGAACGCTGGACGCAGGACGGCAAGCTCCAGCCCGAGGTGGCCAACAAGATCAAGGAGTGGTTCACCGTGCGCACCAACCCGGACGGCACGACCAGCGAGGGCCTGGGCGACTGGGACATCTCGCGCGATGCGCCCTACTTCGGCATCGAGATCCCCGACGCACCGGGCAAGTACTTCTACGTCTGGCTCGACGCGCCCGTGGGCTACCTGGCTTCACTCAAGAACCTGCTGGAAAAGCGCGGCGAGAGCTACGACGCCTACATGGCCGACCCGGCCCTGGAGCAGTACCACTTCATCGGCAAGGACATCGTCACCTTCCACACGCTGTTCTGGCCCGCGATGCTGCATTTCAGTGGCCGCAAGACGCCCGACAACGTGTTCGTGCACGGCTTCCTCACCGTGAACAACGGCGAGAAGATGAGCAAGAGCCGCGGCACCGGGCTCGATCCGCTCAAGTACCTGGGCCTGGGCATGAACCCCGAGTGGCTGCGTTACTACCTGGCGGCCAAGCTGTCCAACCGCAATGAGGACATCGACTTCAACGCCGACGACTTCATGGCCCGCGTGAACAGCGACCTGATCGGCAAGTTCGTCAACATCGCCAGCCGTGCAGCAGGCTTTTTGACCAAGCGCTTCGACGGCAAGCTCACCACGCAGTTCAGCACCGATGGCGCCGCCCTGCTGGCCGACGTGCGCAGCGCGGGCGACGGCCTGGCCCAGCTGTACGAGGCGCGCGAGTTCGGCAAGGCCACGCGCGAGATCATGCTGCTGGCCGACAAGGTCAACGCCTACGTGGACCAGAACAAGCCCTGGGACCTGGCCAAGGACGCCGCCAACAACGAAGCCCTGCACCAGGTGTGCTCGGTGCTGATCAACACCTTTGCCATGCTCACGCGCTACCTGGCCCCCGTGCTGCCAGGCCTGGCCCGCGCGGTGGAAGGCTTTGTCGGCAGCGACATGCAGCGCTGGGCCGTGGCCGGCGACCTGCAGGCCATCGCCCCCTACCAGCACCTGATGCAGCGCGTGGCGCCCGAGCAGCTCGACGCGCTGTTCGAAGCCCCGGCCCAGCCCGTGGAGGCTGCGCCTGAAGTGGCAGCGCCCGGCGGCGAGGAACTGGCGCCCACGATCACCATCGACGACTTCACCAAGATCGACCTGCGCATCGCGCTGATCGTGAACTGCGAACCCGTGGAAGGCTCGACCAAGCTGCTGCGCCTGACGCTGGACGTGGGCGAGGGCCGCACGCGCAACGTGTTCAGCGGCATCGCCAGCGCCTACCAGCCGGCCGACCTGATCGGCAAGCACACGGTGATGGTGGCCAACCTGGCACCGCGCAAGATGAAGTTCGGCGTCTCCGAGGGCATGGTGCTGGCCGCCAGCCATGGCGACGAGAAGGCCAACCCCGGCATCTACGTGCTCAACCCCTGGCCGGGCGCCACGCCTGGCATGCGGGTGCGCTGAGCATTGCAGCGGCGCGGGCGACCTGGATGACGCCACCGCGCCGCTCCATTGGCCGCCAGTGGTCCTACCTGCGGCAGCTGTGCTTTTCGGGGCTGGACAGCCGCATGATGGTGCCGGAAATCCTGCGCACGGTGAACCACATCGTTCCCAACGACGCGGGCTCGTTCTTCTGGACCACAGCGCAGGGTATTCCCACCGACATCTTCCACGAGCATTCGCCACCCGAAGTACAGCACCTGTTCCTCAACCACTTTGAGGAGCTGTTCATCGGACCCACCGAGCTGAACGTGCATTCGCTCATCCACCGGGGGCAAAAACTCGGGCAGTTGCTCGCGCCTCCGGCGTTCTACTTTGCCTCCAACACGCACCACTTGCTCGTCCGTGGCTCGGGGCATGAGCACACGCTGGACGCCCGCATCGACGCGCATGGCGCCACCGTGGGGGAGTTGATGCTGTTCCGGGGGCCCGGGCGGCAGTTCACTCAGGACGATTGCGACAACCTCGCCAAGGTGGTGCGGTACATCGAATTTGCGGTCGCCAATGAGAACACCCAGCCCGACACGTTCAGAGCGGTGCAAGACAATGCCACGATTGTCATGGACACCGATGACAGGCCTTTGTGGATGACGGACCCGGCCCGTCGGTTGCTGCAGCAAGCGTTGCAGGCGGGCAACAGCTGGGTGGACCTGCCAAAGTCCGGTCTGCTGCCGCCGTTTTGCCGGCACGTATGCCACCTGTTGCGGGGTGACCACGGCATTCCCGAAGTGACCTTCTCCGTTCCCCATGGCCGCCTGTGTGCGCGCGCGAGCTGGCTTACAGCGGCGGCCGCAGACACACCGGCGGGCAGGCCGCTGATCGCCATCCACCTGCAGCTGCAGGTGTCGCACAACCTGCGGCTGCTGCAGGCCGTGCGGGACCTGCCCGCCAGCCCCATGCAGCAGCAGGTGGCCTACATCCTGGCCACAGGGGCCTCGCGAGCACAGGCGCGTGAGCGCCTGAACCTGAGCGAATCGGCACTCAAGGAGCATCTGGGCCAGCTGTACCAGAAGCTTGGAATCGACTCGCTCGCGGCGCTGCAGCAGTTGCTCACCGCTGCCGCCAACGGCACGGGCTGAGGCGGTGTCTACCCCCCGGCCGGGGGGTATTTTTGGCGAAACGCATTTCTAGAATGGGCCGTGGACTCCATTACCTCCAAAAGAAAGAGCGCCCGCATGATCGGCCGCAAAACACTCGGCCTCGCAGGGCTCGCTGTTGCCCTGGCGTGCATCAGCGGTTGCGGCGACAAGCCAAGCCCTGCGCAAGCTGACAGCACCGCCCTGCGGATGGCCACGGTCAATGGCCTGCAGGCAGTGCAGATCCGCAGCTACCTGTCCCGGGCCGAGGAAACACCGGCCGCCAGGCTTGCCGTCACCTGGCACCCCTCGGTGGTCCAGGTGGACCGCGAAAGCGCCATGCGCTCGCTGCGGGGGGTAGACCGCAGCGGCTCCCACTTCGTGTTCGCCGCCAGCGAGCCCGCGCTGGCACAGCTGCAGCCCGGCAGCATCCTGTTCGTCTGGGGCATTGCCATCCGCCGTGTCACCGCCCTCAGGACAAAAGGCGACTATGTACTGGTACAAACCCGGCCGGTGGCACTGAACGAGGCGCTGAGCCAGGCCAGCATCGCCTTCGACACCCCGTTGGGTCTGGACCGGGCCTTCGTCTCCACCCATGCCGCGCGCACCCCGCCCGTACAGACCAGCCAATGGGGCGCACCTGGCAGCATCGTGCGCGTGAGCGACGAACTACCCCCAGGCATGATGGAAGAAGGCAGCAATCCTGGCGAAGAGCCCCTGGCCGACGTGGAGGCAACGCCCCAGTCCAGCTTCGCCGGCAAGGTCAGGGGCTTTGACTACGAGGTGGCGTACACCGTCGCGGGAACGAAGCTGCAGTTCGATCTGGAAGCGCGCAAGTCCGCCAATGATGGCGAGGATGACAGCGCCAAGGCCGTGCAGAAGATGTCGGCCAGGAACGCCGCCGTGGCGAAATCCGCCGGCGGCCTGGCGAAGGGGCTTTTTGACCAGGGCTATGACGACGTGGACATTCGCCTGAAGGTCAAGGGCCAGCTCGACGGCCTGTCGGAAAACGGCGCCATGCGGCTGGGAGGCAGGATCGAGATCGTCGACTCGAAGCTGCAACTGCTCAACACCGATTTCAAGAACCTGAGCGGCACGGCCAGCGTCGATGCGATCGCGCGGCTGGGCAGTGAGCGCGGCGTGTTCAACCACAATTTCAAGGTGCTGGACGTGCCGGTCACCTTCAACATTCCCATCATCCTGGCCGGCATTCCGCTGGTGGTGGAAGTGGGCTTCAACTTCCTCGTGCAGATCGGGCTCAATGGCAAGCACGCGGCGCTGCACACCTCGGGCGCAGTGCAGTTCCAGGGCAACGGCTCCACCACCTTCAGCGAAGGCCAGGTGCATAACGAGGGCGAGGTGCAGGGTGAGCCGCAACTGGGCGAGAAATCCGCCATCAGCCCCGGGGTCTCGGGCTTCGTGGTGGCCGTGCAGGTGCCCAAGGTGGGCCTGGGAGTGGGCATCACCAACGCCAGCATCATGTCCTACATCGACCATGTGAGCGTGGTCTCCATCGCCAACACGGCGGCACTGGGCTCAATTGTCCAATGCGCCCGCTACACACTGTCCTCCACGGCCCACGTGGGAGTGACGGCCAATTTCAGTCCGCTGCCCATTCCTGGCCTCGGGACGAAAAAGGATCTCTATGCCAAGGAGATCTTCAGCCGCCAGCAGCTCGTGGGCGTGCCTCCCACCAAGGCGTGCCAGTCATGAAGCGGCAGCACACCCGCAGCCCGCTGGCGATGTGCCTGTTGCTGCTCGCCGGCATTGGCACCGCCCATGCCGAAGACAGACCCCGCATTCTTCTGCGCCCGGGCGTATGGCAGCACAGCGCGCTGGACGCGCAGGGACGACCGGACCCCGCAGGCATGCTGACCGTCTGCGAATCCAGTCCGTCGCATGCCGACCTGTGGCGCTCCATCGCCAGAGAAGAACAGGGCGAGGGCTGCGGCCCACGCCGTATGGGCTGGCGCAACGGCCAGATCACGGTGGAGCAGACCTGCACGGAGGATGCCGACACCGTCGTGACACGCACCACCATGGCCCCCGTCAAAGCCGAGGACGGCAGCTGGACCGCCTACCGCACGACCAGCACCCGGACGGTCAGGAATCGCCAGGGGCGCACGCTGGCAACCGCCACCGAGGTGTCGCTGCACGCATGGCTGCGCACCTGCGCACTGCGCGACGAGGGCCAGACCGCCCTGCCCACCACCCACACACCCGAAGCGAAGACAAGATGAACCTGCGCCCCTGCCTGATTCCTGTCCTGTGGGCCTGCCTTGCAGGCGCCGCACATTGCGCAGCCACCACGCCCGACTGGTGGCCGCGCCCCGCACCGGGCCTGTGGAAGGCGGAGACCACCCTGAGGAGTGCGCGCACCGTCACCACGACCCAGTGCATCGACACCGCCACCCAGAAGGCCGCCGAGGCCGAGGCGCAAAAGCAGACCCAAGGCTGCAAACCCTCGGTGCACCAGCGCAACGGCAATATCTTCACCTCCGAGACGGTCTGCGGCGATACGACCACGCAGGTCAGGCTCACCGTCACCGACAACCAGAGCTACACCTCGGAAGTGAAAAGCCTGACCCATGGCAAGCCGTCCATGGTGGTGGTGCAAAAGCAGACACGCCTGGGAGATTGCGCCAGTGCCCAGTCCCCGGACGCATCCCTTCGGGTGAGCCCTGCAAAGTAGGCTGCGGCTGTCAAGCTGCGTTCCGGGAACGACCTCCTCAGGGCCTGCAGCGCAGATACCATTGCGCCGCCAGCAGGTTGGGCACCCAGCACAGCCAGGCAATGAGGGGGCAGGAGAGCGGCATCGTCGATGCCCGCAGCCATGCTGGCGCCCAGGTAGAAGCGCAGCGTGATTGCGGCGGCCGTGAGCGCAAAGCTGCGCAGCATCCAGCGCCGCTGCAGGGCGCGCGCCAGGCCCATGCCGGTCACCACGATCCACGCCAGGCCCAGCGCAAGAAAGCCGAGCGCAGCCACCCACCCCTCATGGCATGCAGAGCCAGGGCAGCGCACTGCGGAATGGGAAGGTGCACCCTTGCCACGAGACCTATCGCGCCACCATCGCGTGCCCAACTCGGCGTGAACCAGCAGGCCGGCGTGCGTATGGGCTGCACCCGCAGTGGTTTTTCGTGGACGTGGGTAGCACGCGCATGGGCCGTTCCATCAAGAACAGTTCACTGGCCACCGATCAAACCCGCCCGCAGTGACGGCCGACTACCTGTACAGGTTCTGACCGGCAAAGTCTCAGTGCCCCACGTAGCGCCCAGGCCGGTGGCTGATCCACAGAAAGCCGCTCATCACCAGCACCGCCAGCACCGAGTACGCCACCCGGTCGACGGGCACGATGAACAGTGCCAGCAGCACCACGGCGCAGTCGATGCCCATCTGCACCTTGCCGGCGCGAATGCCGTAGCGGTCCTGCATGTACAGCGAAAGCACCGTGGCACCGCCCAGGCTGGAGCGGTGCCGCGCCAGGAACAGGCAGCCCGTGCCCAGCAGCAGGCCACCGAGCAGCGAGGCGAACAGGGGGTTGAGGTAGTCCACATGCATGACATGGGGGAACAGCTCGGTCAGCCCCGACAGCAGCGCCACCGAGACAAAGGTCTTGATGGTGAACTCGCGCCCCATGCGCGTCCAGGCGAACCAGTAGAACGGCAGGTTGACCAGGAAGAACAGCTTGCCGAACGAAACGCCGGTGACGTAGTGCAGCAAAAAGGCGATGCCCGCCGTGCCGCCCACCAGCAGGCCCGCCTGGTTGAACAGCATGAGCGCCATCGCCACGAACAAGGTGCCGGCGAAGATGGCCTGGGCGTCCTCATAGGTGCCATGGCGCAACGACGGGGGGGTGTCGGTTTCGGTGGTCGGGGCGGGGGTGTCAGGCATGGTCGGTTCGTCAGGATACAGCGGCAACCCACCGTGGGGCATGCATTTGTACAAGCAAGCACTGCACCAGAAGGGTGGCGCAAGCTCCGGCACAGGACATGCTTGCATTCTCGGCGCACCCCACACCCGTCTGGCCCAGCGACCCATGGTTGCGCTCACCGGCCTGGGGAATACACTGGAACCCACCGCCCCATGCAGCTGTCCTTCGCCTTCCACCCCCGGCTGATCGATGCCCTGAGCGGCTACAACCGCAGCCGCTGCCTGGCCGATGTGGGCGCGGGCATCACCGTGGGCATCGTAGCCCTGCCCCTGGCCATGGCGTTTGCCATTGCCAGCGGCCTGCCACCGGGGG
Source organism: Acidovorax sp. LjRoot118 (assembly GCF_964253575.1). Taxonomy (NCBI): domain Bacteria; kingdom Pseudomonadati; phylum Pseudomonadota; class Betaproteobacteria; order Burkholderiales; family Comamonadaceae; genus Acidovorax; species Acidovorax sp. LjRoot118. The sequence goes on along the minus strand of NZ_CAXURB020000001.1, from coordinate 430,817 downwards.
CGGGGCTGTGGACGGCCATCATCGCCGGCTTCCTGATCTCGGCCCTGGGCGGCACCAATGCGCAGATCGGCGGGCCGGCAGGGGCCTTCATCGTCATCGTCTACGGCATCGTCGAGCGCTATGGCGTGGCCAACCTGCTGATTTCCACCGCCTGCGCCGGGGTTTTGCTGGTGCTGCTGGGCCTGTTCCGCCTGGGCACGCTGGTGCGCTTCGTTCCAGTGAGCATTGTCATCGGCTTCACCAACGGCATCGCCGTGCTGATCGCGCTGTCGCAGGTCAAGGACTGGCTGGGCCTGTCCATCGCGCGCATGCCGGGCAACTTCTTCTCGCAGGTGGGCACGGTGGCGCAGCACATCGGCAGCTTCAATCCTTATGCCTTCGGCCTCGGCGCCGTGTGCCTGGTGGGGCTGTTCGTCTGGCCGCGCCTGTTCATGAGCGGCTCGCCGGTGATCAAACTCATGGACGGCTACCGGGTACGCAGCTTTGCACGGGTGCCGGCCCCTGTCGTGGCACTGGTCACGCTGAGCCTGCTGGCCTGGGGCCTGGAATTCCCGGTGGAGACCATAGGCTCTCGCTTTGGGGGCATTCCGCAGGGCCTGCCGGCCTTCGCGCTGCCCGACTTCTCATGGGAGACCGTGCGCCTGCTGGTCACGCCCACGCTCACCATCGCCCTGCTGGGCGCCATCGAATCGCTGCTGTGTGCCCGGGTGGCCGACCAGCTGGCCACCGACCCCCACCACCGCAAGCACGACCCCAACCAGGAACTCATGGCCCAGGGCCTGGCCAATCTGGTCGTGCCCTTCTTCGGCGGCATGCCGGCCACGGGCACCATTGCGCGCACCGTGACCAACATCCGCTCGGGCGCCACCTCCCCCGTCGCAGGCATCGTGCACGCGCTGACGCTGGCGGTGATCGTGCTGGCTGCAGCGCCGCTGGCACTGCACATTCCACTGGCCGTGCTGGCGGGCATCCTGCTGTTCGTGGCCTGGAACATGGGCGAGTGGCACGAGTTCGTGCGCCTGCGCCACTTCAGCAACCACTACCGGCTGCTGATGCTGGGCACCTTTTTCCTCACGGTGGTGTTCGACCTGACGGTGGCGGTGGAGGTGGGCCTGTTCATGGCCTGCGCACTGTTCGTGCGGCGCATGAGCCGGCTGTTCCGGGTGGAGCTGCAGCCCGAGGCTTCGGGGCCCCCGGCTGGCGGGCACCCCCGCATGACCTGGCGCCTGCACGGCGCGCTGTTCTTTGGCGCAGCCGGCAAGATCGACCCCATCGTGCAGGCGGTGGAGACCGGCCCTGCGGGCGTGGACGTGGTGCTTGATGCCAGCGAACTCGTGGCCCTGGACACCACGGGCCTGGATGCCCTCACGCAAATCCTCAAGGCGGTGGCCCAGCGCGGTGGGCGCCTGTACCTCGTGCACCTGCACGAGCAGCCGCGCTCGCTGATGGAGCGCTCTGGCTTTGCCGACCGCCTGGCCGCCCAGGGCGGTACGGGCGTGAACGTGTAAGCGCCGTTATTTGCCGCCCTTGAACTCCGGGGCATCCAGATCGGGCCCGGTCTCGGTGCGCAGCACCTGGGCGCCCGGCCCCTGGACCACGGTGAACACCTGCGGCTCGTTGCGCGCGTTGGCAAAGCGCCACTGCACATGGGTTTCACCCTTGAGCGGGTAGGGCACCACCTTGGCAGCCTTGCCCAGCAGGCGGCGCACGGCATCCATGCCCATGCCGGGCTGGACCTTGGCGAAGTTCTCGGGCGTGAGCACCTGGCGCACGGCGACCAGCTTGCCGTCTGGCCCGATGGCGATCATGTAGTTGACCAGGCCGGCGGGCTGGCGGTTGTACTCGAAGGTGCGGGTGCCGTCGGCCTCGTTCCAGGTGTTTTCGGGCACGCCGAAGCGGTCGCGCACGTCCGCCTCGGTGGACACGCCGGGCTGCAGTTCGCTGATGCGCTGGGGGTCGCAGCCAGCGGCGGCGAGCAGCGCCAGGGTGGTGATGGCGGCGGCCGCGGCACGAAAAAATGAGGGCATGGGGTCATCCCGGTAAAATCAAGGAAAAGAGGTTACCAGTCCATGTCCATTTTCCGCCGCCCCGATTACCAATCCGACACCACGCAGTTCATCAACCAGCTCAAGGCGAGCCGGCCCGAGCTGGACGCCCAGCAGGTGGCAGGCCGCGCCCTGCTGTGGGACAAGCAGGTGGACCGCAAGATCTGGGGCGAGTACCGCGAAGGCCAGGTCGAGCAAAAGCCCTACGTCTACCAGACCAACGCAGACTGAGCGATTTATCGGCATGAAAATGGCATCCAGCGCTTTCCTGAAAAGCGTTTGAAGCTCTCTATTTCATAGCAATTGATGAGCAGCGTGAGCGAAGCCGATGCGGCGGGCCAGAACCAGGGCATGCCCGACGTGGTGGACCAGGTCGCCCTGGCGCGCCTGTATGGCGAGCCCTTGTTCGCGCTGCCCACCGACCTGTACATACCGCCGGATGCGCTCGAAGTCTTCCTCGAAGCCTTCGAAGGGCCGCTAGATTTGCTGCTGTACCTGATCAGAAAGCAGAACTTCAACATCCTCGATATCCCCATGGTGGGGGTCACGAAACAGTACCTGGCGTATGTGGACGAGATCCGCAGCCGCAACCTGGAGCTGGCCGCCGAGTACCTGCTGATGGCGGCGATGCTGATCGAGATCAAGTCGCGCATGCTGCTGCCGCCCAAGAAGCAGGCCGAGGGCGAAGATCCCGTGGACCCCCGGGCCGAGCTGGTGCGCCGCCTGCTCGAATACGAGCAGATGAAGATGGCCGGCATGCGCCTGTCGCAGCTGCCGCAGTACGGACGCGACTTCCTCAAGGCCCAGGTCTACATCGAGCAGAGCCTGCAGCCGCGCTTCCCCGACGTGCACGTGGTGGAGCTCCAGGAGGCCTGGCGCGACATCATGAAGCGCGCCAAGCTGGTGCAGCACCACAAGATCACGCGCGAGGAACTCTCGGTGCGCGAGTACATGAGCATGGTGCTCAAGACGCTGCAGGGCCGCCGCTTCGTGGAGTTCGAGGAGCTGTTCGAGCCCGAGAGGGGCAGCACCGTGCTGGTGGTGACCTTCATCGCCCTCTTGGAACTGGCCAAAGAGACGCTGATCGAGATCACCCAGGCCGAGGCCTTCGCGCCGATCTACGTGCGACTGGCGTACACGCCCGCCTGAACACCGCCGCCTGATTTCTGGCCATGGCGGGCGGCCATGGTCCCACCACCTCTCCATCCCAGCAAGCCATGGCATCTCACGACTTCGACGTTCTCATCGTAGGCAGCGGCCTTGCCGGGCTTTCGGCCGCGCTGCACTTGGCGCCCACGCACCGCGTGGCGGTGATAACCAAGCGCCAGTTGCACGATGGTGCCAGCGCCTGGGCCCAGGGCGGCATTGCCGCCGTGCTGGCCGACGGGGACAGCTTTGGCGCGCATGTGGAAGACACCCTGGTGGCCGGGGCCGGCCTGTGCGACCTGGCCGCCACCCGCTTCGTGGTGGAGAACGCGCCCGATGCCATTGCCTGGCTGCAGCAGCTGGGCGTGCCCTTTTCGCTGGAAGACGGCGCCTTGCACCTCACGCGCGAGGGCGGCCACAGTGCGCGGCGCATCGTGCATTCCACCGACGCCACCGGTGCGGCCGTGCAGCGCACGCTGATCGACGTGGTGCGCGCCACACAGGGCATCACGCTGTTCGAGCAGCACACGCTGGTGGACCTGATCACGGCACGCAAGCTGGGTGCCAAGGGCTCCGACCGCTGTCTGGGCCTGTACGCGCTGGACGAAGCCACCGACGAGGTCCTCACCTTCCGCGCGCCGCAGACCATCCTGGCCACGGGCGGCGCGGGCAAGGTCTACCTGTACACCACCAACCCCGACACGGCCACGGGCGACGGCATCGCGGCCGCCTGGCGCGCGGGCTGCCGCGTGGCGAACCTGGAGTTCATCCAGTTCCACCCGACCTGCCTGTACCACCCGCACGCCAAGTCGTTTCTGATCACCGAGGCCGTGCGCGGCGAGGGTGGCCTGCTCAAGCTGCCTGCATCGGTCGGCGGCACGCGCTTCATGCCGCAGCACGACGAGCGCGCCGAACTGGCGCCGCGCGACGTGGTGGCCCGCGCCATCGACTACGAGATGAAGAAGCGCGGCCTCGATTGCGTGCACCTCGATATCTCGCACCAGAGCCCGGCGTTTTTGCAGGAGCATTTCCCCAACATCCTCGCGCGCTGTGCAGAACTGGGCATCGACATCACCAAGGAGCCCATCCCCGTGGTGCCGGCCGCCCACTACACCTGCGGCGGCGTGCTCACCGACCTGGCGGGCCGCACCGACCTGCCGGGCCTGTTCGCCATCGGCGAGACGGCCTGCACGGGCCTGCACGGCGCCAACCGGCTGGCCAGCAACTCGCTGGTGGAGTGCATGGTGTTCGCGCGAGCGGCCGCCCAGGCCATCGCCGCAGCACCGGCCGTGGAGTTGCCCGAGCTGCCCCAGTGGGACGACAGCCGCGTGACCGATGCCGACGAATGCGTGGTCATCTCGCACAACTGGGACGAGCTGCGCCGCTTCATGTGGGACTACGTGGGCATCGTGCGCACCAACAAGCGGCTCGAACGCGCGGCCCACCGCATTGCGCTGCTGCAGGGCGAGATCCACGAGTTCTACTCGCACTTCCACGTCACGCGCGACCTGCTGGAGCTGCGCAACCTGGTGCAGGTGGCCGAGCTCATCGTGCGCAGCGCGCAAATTCGCCGCGAGAGCCGGGGCCTGCACTTCAGCCGCGACTACCCCGAGCTGGCCGCCCCGGCCGCGCCCACCATCCTCGTGCCCCCAGTGGCCTGACAAGGTATGACCTATAGCGTCAAGGAAATTTTCTACACCCTGCAGGGCGAAGGCGGGCAGGCAGGCATGCCCGCCGTGTTCTGCCGCTTTGCCGGCTGCAACCTCTGGAGTGGCCGCGAGGCCGACCGCGCCAGCGCCATCTGCCGCTTCTGCGACACCGACTTCGTGGGCACCGACGGCACCCTGGGCGGCAAGTTCACCACGGCCGATGCCCTGGCGGAACGCATTGCGGCCCAGTGGCCGGCCCACGATGCAGATCACCGCCTGGTGGTGCTCACGGGTGGCGAGCCCTTGCTGCAGGTCGATGCGGCCCTGATCGAGGCCCTGCACGCACGGCAGTTCCGCATTGCCGTGGAGACCAATGGCACGGTGGCCGCACCGCCGGGCATCGACTGGCTGTGCGTGAGCCCCAAGGCTGGCGCGCCCTGGGTGCAGCAGCAGGGCCAGGAGCTCAAGCTCGTCTGGCCCCAGGTCGGCATGGACCTGGCAGCCATCGCCGCCACCGGGCAGTTCGCCCACCGATTTTTGCAACCCATGGACGGGCCTGACCAGGCCGCCCACATCGCCCTGTGCATCGCCACCTGCATGGAGCAGCCGGCCTGGCGGCTGAGCCTGCAGACCCACAAGATCAGCGGCATCCGCTAGTTCCACCGCGCCACCGCGTCCCGCCATGCAGTTCACCATTTCCCAGCGCTTCTTCTTCGACGCGGCCCACACCCTGCGCCGCGAGATCGAGGCCGAAGGCAGCCGCCGCATCCACGGCCATACCTACCACGCCGAGGTCTCGCTCAGCGGCCCGCGCGACCCCGCCACCGGCATGGTGCTGGACCTGGGCCTGCTGCGCCGGGGGCTGGAGGTGGTGCGCGAACAGCTCGACCACCACATGCTCGACGAGGTGCCCGGGCTGGGCATTCCCACGCTCGAAAACCTGTGCCTCTTCATCGCGCAGGCCCTGCCTGCCGAACTGCGCCCGCGCGTGAGCCGCGTGCGCGTGTGGCGCGAGGCGCTGGGCGACAGCTGCGCGCTCGACTTCACGCTGCAGTGATGGCGTTCACCACCGCACCCAAGACGGCCAGGAAAGACCTGGTCGCCCGCAGCCTGGCCCATGTCTGGCACCCCTGCACGCAGATGAAGCGGCACGAGGCCCAGCCGCCCGTGGCCATTGCCCGCGCGCAAGGCCCCTGGCTGTACGGCACCGATGGCCGGCGCTACCTTGATGGCATCAGCTCCTGGTGGGTCAACCTGTTCGGCCACAGCCACCCGCACATCAAGGCCGCCCTCGCCGACCAGATGGAGCGGCTCGACCATGTGATGCTGGCCGGCTTCACCCATGCGCCGGTGGTCGAGCTGTCGGAGCGCCTGGGTGTGCTCACGGGCCTGGGCCACGCGTTCTACGGCAGCGATGGCGCGGCCGCCACCGAGATCTCGCTCAAGATGAGCGCCCACTACTGGCGCAACACGGGCCGCCCGGGCAAGAGCCGCTTCGTGGGCCTGGCTGGTGGCTACCACGGCGAGACCGTGGGGGCATTGGCGGTGACCGACATCGCGCTGTTCCGCGAGGCCTACGCCCCGCTGGTGCGCCTGGCCGCCACCGTGCCCAGCCCCGATGCGCGCCAGGCTGCGCCGGGAGAATCCCCCGAGGACGTGGCGCGGCGCAGCGCCGCCGCGCTCGGGGCCTGGCTGGCCGAACACCATGCCGACACCGCCGCGCTGATCGTGGAGCCCCTGGTGCAGTGCGCGGCCGGCATGGCCATGCACGACCCGGAATACCTGCGCCTGGCGCGCGCGCTGTGCGACCGCTACGAGGTGCACCTGGTGGTGGACGAGATCGCCACGGGCTTCGGCCGCACGGGCAGCATGTTCGCGCACCAGCAAGCGGGCATACGGCCCGACTTCATCTGCCTGTCCAAGGGCCTCACGGGTGGCACCCTGCCGCTGTCGGCGGTGCTGACCACGGACATGGTGTACCAGGCCTTCTATGCCGACGAGGTGGCGCGCGGCTTTTTGCACTCGCACTCGTACACCGGCAACCCGCTGGCCTGCCGCGCAGCCCTGGCCACGCTGGAGCTGTTCGACCAGTTGGATGCGCTCACGGCCAATGTGGCACTGGCGCAGCGCATCGACGCGGCTTGCACACCCCTCACCCAGCACACGCGTGTGCGCCACGCCCGCCGCCTGGGCATGGTCTGGGCCTGGGACATCGACACCACCCTGCCCGATTTTTCGCGCCGCTACCACCAGCAGGCCATGGCGCGGGGGCTGGTGCTGCGCCCCATCGGCAACACGCTGTATGCCATGCCACCCTATGTGCTCGACGGCGAGGCGGTTGACTGCCTGGCCAGCGGCGCGCTCGACGCGCTGAACGCCACCCTGCAAGAGGAAACCTGTTGATGATTGGATGTTTTGTGACCGGCACCGATACCGGCGTGGGCAAGACGCTGGTGTCCGCCGGCCTGCTGCGTGCGCTGGCGCCGCACCACCGCCGCGTGGTCGGCATGAAGCCGGTGGCGGCAGGCGTTGTGCCCTGGGGCGAGGACTGGGCCAGCGAAGACGCCATCGCGCTGCGCGCCGCATCGACTGTGGCGGTGCCGGCCGCGCTGGACAACCCGGTGCTGCTGCCCGACCCGCTCTCGCCCCACATCGCGGCGGCCCGCGCCGGTGTGCAGATCGACATCGCCGCCATCGTGCACTGCTACCAGGCCCTGGCGGCCCTGGCCGACGCGGTGGTGGTGGAAGGTGCGGGCGGCTTTCACGTACCGCTGTCGGACACCACGACCGGCGCCGACCTGGCCCAGGCCCTGGCCCTGCCCGTGGTGCTGGTGGTGGGCCTGCGCCTGGGCTGCCTGAACCATGCACTGCTGACGGCCGAGGCGATCCGCGCGCGCGGCCTCACGCTGGCCGGCTGGGTGGCCAACCAGGTAGACCCCGCGATGCAAGCCGTGGAGGAAAACAAGGCCTACCTGGGTGCGCGCCTGGGAGCTCCCCTGCTCGCCGACGTACCTTACCAGGCCTTGCCGGAAGCGCGCGGCTTGGTCTTCGAACTGCCTGCCCACTGGCTATGACGACCCCTTTCGCCCCCTCTTCCCCACCCTCCTGGCTCGACGAGATTCCGGCACGCCTAGCCGACATCGAGCGCGCCCATCTGCTGCGCCGCCGCCGCGTGGTGCAGCCCGCAGGCGGCGCCCACCTGCTGGTGGACGGGCAGCCCATGCTGGCCTTCTGCAGCAACGACTACCTGGGCCTGGCCAGCCACCCGGCGCTGGCCGCAGCTGCGCGCGAGGCCACGCACACCTTTGGCGTGGGCTCGGGCGGCTCGCCCCTGGTCAGCGGGCACAGCGCCGCCAACGATGCGCTGGAGCATGAGCTGGCGACCTTCGTGCAACTGCCCCGGGCCCTGTACTTCTACGCCGGCTATGCCACCAACACCGGCATCATCCCGGCGCTGGTGGGCGAAGGCGATGCGCTGTTCTCGGACGCGCTCAACCACGCCTGCCTGATCGACGGTGCGCGCCTGTCGCGCGCCACCATCCACCGCTACCCGCACGCCGACCTGGCCGCGTTGGAGGCGGCCCTGGCCGCCAGCACAGCGCGGCGCAAACTCGTGGTCAGCGATGCCGTGTTCAGCATGGACGGCGACCTCATCGATATCCCGGCCCTGCTGGCCCTGTGCGAACGCTTCGATGCCCTGCTGCTGCTGGACGACGCCCATGGCTTTGGCGTGCTGGGCCCCCAGGGGCGTGGCAGCCTCGCCGAGGCAGGCCTCACGGGTGCCACCGCATCGCGCCGGGTGCTCTACATGGCCACGCTGGGCAAGGCCGCCGGGGTGGCGGGTGCCTTCGTGGCGGGCGATGGCGCGCTCATCGAATGGCTGCTGCAAAAGACGCGCACCTACATCTTCGCCACCGCCGCCCCACCGCTGCTGGCCAGTGCACTGCGCAAGAGCCTGGAGCTGATCGCGGCTGCGGACGACCGGCGCCAGCAGCTTGACGCCCGGATCGCGCAACTGCGCGCCGGGCTTGCAGCCCTGCCTGACGCACTGGGCTGGCGCCTGCTGCCCTCGCACACCGCCGTGCAGGCGCTGGTGATCGGCAGCAACGAGGCCGCACTGGCGGTGATGGAAAGCCTGCGCACAGAGGGCTTGTGGGTGCCCGCGATCCGCCCGCCGACGGTGCCGGCCGGCACTGCCCGGCTGCGCATTGCGCTGTCGTCAGCGCACACCGCCGAGGACGTCGACCAACTGCTGCAGGCATTGCACCGGCACGCGGCGCACGCACCCGCCGTGGCTTGAGTCCGTGCAGCCAGTGGCTGCACGGATCTTCCTGTCAAATCAGGTGCTCTCTTTGACCACGCGCCCATGCAGCGGTTGCAGCGGCCGCGCATTGGCGCTGTAAACCTTGCGGAACGACTGGATCTGCTGCGCGCTGAGCTTGACGGGCTCCTTGAGCACCATCCACTGCACGCCTTCGGAGCAGGGTGGCGTGGTCAGCGAACCTTCGAAGCTGTAGTAACCGTGCTTTTCCGGCAGCAGGGCGGCGGGATGCAGCGCCAGGCCATCGACCGTGACCTGCTCGCCTACGCGCGGCAGGTGCGCGAAGATGGGCTCCCAGGCCTGGTTCTTCTTGCCCGGCTGGATCAGCACGGCCACCACGCCCAGGCCGCCGTCCTCGGCCTTGTGCACGAAGTGGGCGACCATCGCGGCGCGCTTGCCGCCCACGGCCTCCTCGCTGGGCGTATGGAAGTGGAACTGCAGCAGCTCCAGCGCCCGGCCGCCCACCACCAGCTTGCTGCCGGCCGGCACGTTGACCTGCACCGTGTGGCCGTTGTTGACCAGGGTGGGTGCCCCGGATGCGTACTGGAAGTCGAGCGCCGGCAAGGCCTCCTTGACCGTCTTGCGGATGTCGACAGGGCTCTGGGCCGTGCCGCGGGCGCAGGCTTCGAAGCCCTCTTCCAGCGCGCCCCAATGGGCGGCGCCATGCTTGCCCTTGTACTCCCAATGCGCGTGCGGGCCCTGGGCATTCGCCAGGGTGGCACACAGCGCCAGGCAGGCAAAGGTCACGCGTCGGATCAATTTCTGTTGTGTCATGGTTATATTGAAGGCGAGAGTGGGAAATACCGCTGCTGCCCGAAGCAAAAAACATGCGCGCACGCACATCCGGCATCGTTCAGGGGTGGCGGGGGCAGGCAGTCGGACGAAGTAGGTCAACAACGCAAAGAGGCGTGCGCAGCCAGCCTGGGGACCATCCCAGACTGCCGCGATTCTGTACAGCAATGCCCGGTTTGCGGCCCCTGGGGACGAGAGCCCCTTGGCCCATGTCAACCATACGCCAGCGCTCCGGCCCACACGCCCCCAGTGCCAGCCCGGCCCCGGCTTGCCACACAATCCGCACCATGCCCCAACTGCTGCTGGTGGACGACCACCCCCTGTTCTGCGTCGGCTTTGCCCATGCGCTGGCCCATGCCTGGCCGGGCGCCCGCGTGGACACGGCCTGCACTCTGGAGGAGGGTCTGCTGGCTGCCGCCGGCCAGCCGGGGCTGGACATCGTGCTGCTCGACCAGCGCCTGGGGGCCCACACGGGGCTGCAGGGCCTGGCGCTTTTTGCCCGGCAGTTCCCGCTGGTGGCCCGGGTGCTGATCTCGGGGGATGAAGACCCGGCCCTGCAGGCGGCGGCGCGTGGCGCGGGCGCCAGCGGCTTTCTCGGCAAGTCGCAGTCCGTGCAGGCCATGGCCGCTGCACTGGGCACCATCGCAGCAGGTGGCATGGCATTCGACATGCCGCCTGCGGCAGTGCCAGGTGAGGTGCCAGGCGCAGTGGCAGGCCCCACGGCCCGGCAGATGGAAGTGCTGCTGCTGGTGGCCCAGGGCCAGCCCAACAAGCGCATCGCCCAGGTGCTGGGCATCGCCGAGCGCACCGTCAAGCTGCACGTCACGGCACTGCTCGGTGCGCTGCAGGCGCGCAACCGCACGCACCTGGTGGCGGCGGCGCGCGAAAAAGGGCTGCTGTAGATGGCTGCATCGGCCAGCGCCGCGCCCGACGCACAGGCCCTGGACACCCTGTACCGGGGAGCGCCCCTGTCGGCACTGGTGGGGGTGGTGGAGGCCTTCTTCCTGAGCGTGCTGTTCTGGCGCGATGTGCCGGCCACCGCCATCGCCCTGTGGCTGGCGGCGTTTGCAGCCTTGCGCTGCCTGCGCATCGGCCTGGGCATGGCCTACCGCCGCAGCGCTGCCGCACCCGGCACGCGCGCTGCATTCTGGGCGCGCTGGGTGGTGGTCAGCGCACTGGCGCAGGCCCTGGCCTGGGGCGTCGGCAGTTGGGTGCTGTGGGCGCCCGCCAACCTGGTGGCCGAGATGGCGCTGCACATCGGCCTGGCCGCCGTGGTGCTGGGCAGCGTGGCCCACCTGGCGCACCACCTGCCCGCACTGGGCGCCTATGCGGTCGGCGTTTTCGGCCCGCTGGCCGCGCGCGACCTGCTGGTGGGAGAACCGCTGCACACCCTGCTGGCACTGGCGTCGGTGCTGATGGCACTGTACGTCTGGCATGCCGGCCGGGCCCAGGCGCGCACCATCGCGCAGGCCGCAGAGCAGCAGCGCGAGCGGCAGGAGCTGATTGCCGCGCTGCAGCGCGAGAACCAGGCCACCCGGCTGGCGCGCCAGGAGGCCGAGGCAGCCCATGCCTCCAAGGCGCAGTTCCTTGCCGCCGTGGGCCATGACCTGCGCCAGCCGCTCAATGCCATGCAGCTGCTGGCGTACACGCTGCAGCAGCCCGCATCGCGCGAGCGGGTGGACTACCTCGCGGCCACCCTCATGGAATGCGCCGAGAGCATGGGCTCGCTGGTGGAAGGGCTGCTGGAGCTGTCGCGGCTGGACGCCCGCTCCATCACGCCCCGCCCCACGCGCTTTGCGCTGCAGGCACTGTTCGACGAAATGGCCGGCACCTTCGGCGTGCAGGCCCAGGCCAAGGGCCTGGCGTTCACGGTGGAGCCCACCACCGCCCATGTGGAGGGCGACCGCGCGCTGCTGGCGCGCGTGCTGTCCAACCTGGTCGCCAACGCCATTCGCTATACGCCAGCAGGCTTTGTGCGGCTGGGCGCCCGCGAGCAGGGCGCCGAGGTGGAGTTTTGTGTGCACGACTCGGGCGTGGGCATCGATGCCACCGAGCTGCCGCGCATCTTTGACGAGCACTACCAGATCGGCCATCCGGAGCGCGACCGCAACCAGGGGCTGGGCCTGGGGCTGGCAACCGCCCGGCGCCTGTGCGACTTGCTGGGGCTGGAACTCACCGTGCAATCGCAACCGGGTCAGGGCAGCCGCTTTGCGCTGTGCCTGCCGCTGGCCGCGCCGGAGCCCGGTGCCGCAGGCGCCGCCGTCACCACCACAGTGGAAGAAAATGCGACGCCGCAGCCAGGGCCACCGGCGCAGCGGGTGCTGGTACTGGAAGACGATGCCGGCTCGCGCCGCGCGCTGACCGAGGTCCTGCAGGGCTGGGGCTGCGAAGTCATCGCGGCGGCCAGTCTGCAGGAGGCGATGCAGCCATGGCCAGGGCAGGCGCGGCCCGATGCCCTGGTGGTGGACTGGCACCTGCCGCACGGCGTACAAGGCCCCGAGGCGGTCGCGGCCCTGCGCAGCGCCTTCGGCTGTGCCGTGCCGGCCCTGCTGGTCACCGCCGAGGCGACACCCGAGCTGCAGGCCCGTGCCGCAGCGGCCGGCCTGCCGCTGTTGCCCAAGCCGATTGCGCCCATGAAACTGCGCGCCTTTCTGCAAAGCCAACCGACCGGGTGAACGCAGCATGGGAGGGCAAAGCAGCCACCCGACCTGCCCTTTGGTGCTATTGGCAACAGGCCACGGGCTTTCTAAGCTCGGCGGGATTCCTTCATCCGGTTCGCACCCTTCCTGAACATGCCTCCACCTTTCACCATTGCGGCGGCCACGCTGGCCACCCTGGCCCTGCTGCTCACGGCCCTGTCCCTGCATGTCTCGCGCCTGCGCATGCGCCACCGCCAGACCTGGGGCGATGGCGGGCACAAGGACCTGGCCGTGGCGGTGCGCACGCACGGCAACACGCTGGAGCAGTCGCTGCTGTTCGGCCTGCTCGTGCTGGCACAGTCAGGCGGCACGGCGGCCACGGCACTGGCAGCCGTCTGCTGCACCTTTGTCCTGGCCCGCATCGTCTACTGCACAGCCGCTTTCGGCCGCCGCCTGCCCTGGCGCCAGGCGGCCCATGCACTCACGCTGCTGTGCCAGTTGGCGGCCACCCTGCTCCTGGTGCGAGCGGCATGGACCAGCTGACCCCCGCCCTGCAGCGCTGGCACGACCAGGGCCAGTTCGCTACCGTGCGCGGCCAGCGCCTCTTCGTTGCCGAGGCGGGCCAAGGCAGCACCCTGCTGCTGGTGCATGGCTACCCCACCAGCTCCTATGACTGGCATGGCGTGTGGAACGCCCTGGCGGCCCGCTACCGCGTGATCGCCCCTGACCTGCTGGGCATGGGCTTTTCGGACAAGCCGGTGGCGCACGCCTACCGCATACAGGACCATGCCGATCTGCTCGATGCCCTGCTCGCGCAACGGGGCGTGCACCGCTGCCACATCGTCGCCCACGACCTGGGCGTGAGCATTGCGCAGGAGATGCTGGCACGCCGGGTGGAGCGGCCAGAGGCGGGGTGCCGCATCGAAACGCTGCTGTTGCTCAATGGCGGCGTGTGCCCCGAAGCGTATGCGCCGCGCCCCATACAGCACCTGCTGTCGTCCCCACTGGGACGGTGGATAGGCCCGCGCATTCCGCGGCGGGCGTTCGAGCGCACGGTGGCAGGCCTGTTCGGCGCGCGCACGCAGCCCACGGCCGGGCTGCTCGATGATTTCTGGGCCCTGCTCAACCACGGCAACGGGCGGCGCATCTCGCACCAGGTGGGGCGCTTCTACATCGAGCGCATGGCCCTGCGTGATCGCCTGGTGGCACCGCTGGTGGCCGGGGCGGTGCCGGTGCGCCTCGTCAACGGCAGCGCCGACCCCAACTCGGGCGCCCACATGGCACAGCGCTACCGCGAGGTGGTGCCGCATGCGGACGTGGTCGCGCTCGATGGCATCGGCCACTGGCCACAGATCGAGGCCCCCATGGCCATGCTGCGGGCGGTGCATGGCTTTGTTCAGTCCATCGACGCGCCGACGCAGGCGGCGCAGGCCAATGCCGGCACCACCACGATAAGCCGATAAACTGGTGGGCCCTGCGCCGCGCACCCCGTGGCGCCTTCGCCCACCGCACCGGCCCTCTGCCGGGTGCACCGATTTTTCGTGGAACCGCCATGCCCCATCTCATCGTCGAGTACTCCGGCAACCTGCCGCACTACCCCGAGGCCGAAGCGCTGACCGCGCTCAACGCCGCGCTGTGCGCCCACCCCCAGGTGCTGGACGAGCTGGACCTCAAGACCCGCTTCGTGGTGGCCGACAGTTTCGAAATCGGCACCGCACCGGCGCAGCGCGCCTTCGTGCACGCGCAGCTGCGCGTGCTCTCGGGCCGCACGCCCGAGGCCAAGAAAGAGCTGTCGGATCTGATCGCCGGCGTGCTGCGTGAACTCACCCCCAAGCCGCAGGGAGTGCTGGTGCAGCTGAGCGTGGAGATCGTGGACATGGACCGCGGCTCGTACGCCAAGGAAAAGCTATAAAAATCTGCCTGGCAGGCAGTCCCCAATGACAAAGCCGCCCTGGGCACTGCCCTGGGCGGCTTTGTCATTGCGGTAACGCAGGAAAGTCCGTGCTGCGCCCCCCTCGCATCCCCACCAGGTGGAAGGCGCACAGCACGGCCTCAAGGCCAGGGCACCCGCTGCAACAGGTGCCCCGGCCCGTCCGCCATCAGAACGTGTGGCGCACGCCGAACTCGTAGCCCGTCACGTCGTTGCCGGCGCCGACCGTAGGGCTACCCAGCGACGAGGATGAGACGGCCAGACCGCGCGTGGCGGCGCCGTCGTTGCTGATGCGCGCCACGGTGGCGTACAGTTGCGTGCGCTTGGACAGGTTGTGCCCGTAGCCAATGGCGAACTTCTGCGAGTCGGCGTTGTTCACGTCCTTGCGCTTGAAGTTGGTGTACGACACGCGCAGCTCGCCCACGCCCAGCGGCACGGTGGCGCCCAGACCAAACATGTCCACGCGGCGGCCGTTGCCGCGCTCGGTGGCGAACAAGGCCATGGGCTTGACCACGCCGAAGCTGTAGGACATGCCCACGTTGCTGGCCTTGTAGTCGACCGAGTTGGCGGTGGCGGCGCCGCCGCGCGTCTCGCCGAAGGCCACGGCCACGTTCAGGGGGCCGTTGGCGTAGCCAGCGCGCAGGGCCAGCGAGTTGCCCATGCGGTCGTTGACCTGGTTGGACAGCTGCTCGCCCAGCGCGTACTGCAACTGGCCGTAGAAGCCGCCCAGTTCGGGCAGCAGGTAGTTCAGGCCGTTGCTGGTGCGCTTGGGAGCACTGCCTTCGGGCGTGCCGGCGGCCGAGGTGGCGCTGCCGACCAGGTTGGCGCCGTTGATGCCGCCCACGCCGGAGTCGCCGAAGGGATCGAATGTTTCGATGTTCAGGTAGGCGGGCGACTTGTCGCGGCCCAGGCGTACTTCACCGAAACCGCCCGAAATGCTCACGGTGGAACGGCGGTCGAAGCGGAATCCGGCGGCGGTGCCGTTGTCGGCGGCCAGGCCACCCTCCAACCAGAAGCCGGCCTTCAGGCCACCACCGAGGTCTTCCACGCCGCGAAAGCCCAGGCGGCTGCTGGACTGACCGCCGCTGGACAGGCCGGTGACGCTGTTGGTGTTGCTGGACATGTGGACCACCGAGGCGTCGACCACGCCAAAGAGGGTGACGCTGGACTGCGCGTGGGCGCCGGCGGCAAGGGTCAGGGCTGCGAGGGCAAGGAGCTTGAGTTTCATGGAGTTCACTTCTTCGAAATGGGCAGATCACCGGGACATGGGCATGCCGCAGGGCAGGCGTCTTACCGGTCGGCACCCCATGGTGGGGCGCTGGGCTCATTAGAAAAAAGCTGTGTGACAGTGCTGGGGTAAACCCTTGCATGCCAGTGCGGAAAATAAGCATGCATAGCGACCCCCTCGCAGCTTGGTGTATACGCACAGGCAAGCGCCCGAGCGCAAAGGCGAGTGCACAGTGCACGCAAGCGCGTGCAGCCCTGCGGCTCAGGCCACCAATTGCGCGGCCAGCCAGCCGCGCAGGCTGTTGATGAAGGCCCAGCCATCGACACGCGGCAGGTCGTCGAGCCGCACCACGGCCTCTGCCACGCGGCCCTCGCGCAGGGCCACCGCACGCCCCACGCCAGGCAGCAGGCCGCAGGCCAGCGGCGGCGTGACCCAGCGGTCATCGAGCCGCAGCGCCAGGTTGCCGAAGGTGCCCTCGGTGATCTCGCCGGCACGGTTCCACAGCACCGTATCGAACACGCCGGGCGCGGTGGGCGCAAAGGCCGCGTAGTGCGCGCGGCGCGTGGTCTTGTGGCGCACGAATTCGCTGTCGGCCTCGTCGAAGGCGCGGCCGGCGAGCTGCAGGCGCACAGGCACCTGCGTGGGCTGCAGCGCAAAGGCTTCGGCGCGGGGTGCGCCCCAGCTGTCCAGCAGCAGGCGCACGCGCCATGCACCACTGGCGTGCTGCGCGGCCAGTGCCTGCAGGCAGGCATGAACGCGGGCGGCATCCCACCCGTAGCCGAAGTGCGCGGCGGCCCCGGCCATGCGCGCCAGGTGCTCGCCCAGGTGGCGCAACTGCCCTCCCTCGAGCGCCAGGGTTTCGAGCAGGTCGAACGGAGCGCTGGCGCGCTCCACGAAGGCGCGCTTGTGGCGCCATTCATGCCATTCGGCCTCGGCCTCGGCACCCGAGGTGATGCCGCTGCCGATGCCGCAGGTGGCCTGCACCGTGCCATCGCGCGCCTGCAGCACCAGGGTGCGGATGGGCACGTTGAAGGTCGCGGCCACGCCGCCCTGGCCCGGTGGCCCGTGCGGGCGTACCACGCCCACGGCGCCGCAGTACACGCCGCGCGGCGCGGGCTCCAGATCGCGGATCAGCTGCATGGCACGCACCTTGGGCGCGCCCGTGACCGAGCCGCAGGGGAACAGTGCTGCGAACACGTCGCTCAGCGTGGTTCCTGGGCGCGTTCGCGCCTGCACGTCGGACGTCATTTGCCACACGGTGGGCAGGGCCTGGGTGTGGAACAGCCGGGGCACGCGCACGCTGTGCGGCTGCGCGATGCGCGAGATATCGTTGCGCAGCAGGTCCACGACCATCACGTTCTCGGCCCGCTCCTTGGGCGCCGTGCGCAGGTGCTCGGCCTGGGCGGCATCGGCGTCGGGCGTGGCGCCACGCGGGGCCGTGCCCTTCATCGGGCGAGCAAGGATGTCGCCGCCCGCCGCATCGGTGGTCCAGTCGAAGAACAGCTCGGGCGAGACCGACAGCACCTGGGTGTCGCCCGCGTCGATGTGCGCGCAGTAGCCCTCGGGCTGGGTGCGGTGCAGCGCCTCGAACAGCGCCTGGGCGCTGCCCTGCGCACGGCCCTGCAGGGGTGCGGTGTAGTTGACCTGGTAGACCTCGCCATCGCGGATGGCCTGGTGGATGCGGGCCAGCGAGGCATCGAAGTCGGCACGCGGCAGGCCATCGGCCCATGTCACTTCGGCGCTTGCGTCAGGCTGTGGTCCATCCGGCCAGGGCAGGGCTTCATCGTGCACCGAAAACCAAGCCAACGGGCCCTGCGCCGTGTGGGTCTGCAGGGCGGTGTCAAAGGCCGCCGCAGCCTCGTAGCGTACATAGCCCACGCACCAGGCCCCGCCCTGTGCGGCGGCGTGCACCGCATCGAGCACGCCGCGCACCTCGTGCAGCGCATGGGCCACCAGCACCTCGCGCGGCGGGCCGAAAGCGTGGCGCAGGCGCGGTGTGCCGGGCTCCTGCGGCTGGGTGAAATCGATGCGCGAATGGACAGTTGTGGTCACAGGAAGGAATCTCGCCACCCGGTTCTGCGGGCAGCCGTGTCTGCAGGTTCAGGCCGCGCCCAGGTGCGGCACCAGCCCCGCGGCGGGATGGCCGCCCTTGAGCGCGGCCGTGAAGGCCAGCATGCGGTCGATGGGCTGGCGGGCGCGCGGGATCAGCGCCGGGTCGACGTGGACCGCATTCGCACCCGTTTCCAGCACGCGCGCCACGTCGGCCAGGCCGTTCATCGCCATCCAGGGGCAGTGCGCGCAGCTCTTGCAGGTGGCGCTGTTGCCGGCGGTGGGGGCTTCGTAAAAGGTCTTGCCGGGGTTGAGGGTGCGCAGCTTGTGCATCATGCCGTTGTCGGTGGCGACGATGAATTCGCGCGCATCCATCTCGCGCGCGGCCTTGAGGATGGCCGAGGTGGAGCCCACCGCATCGGCCAGCGCCACCACGTCGGCGGGGCTCTCCGGGTGCACCAGCACCTTGGCCCCAGGGTGCGCCTGCTTGAGCGCCTCCAGCTCGAAGGCCTTGAACTCGTCGTGCACGATGCAGGCGCCGTTCCAGAACAGCATGTCGGCGCCGGTCTCGCGCTGGATGTAGGCGCCCAGGTGGCGGTCGGGCGCCCACAGAATCTTGTGGCCCGCCGCCTTGAGGGCGCCGACGATCTCGAGCGCGCAGCTCGACGTCACGAGCCAGTCCGCCCGCGCCTTCACGGCCGCACTGGTGTTGGCATACACCACCACGGTGCGGTCCGGGTGGGCGTCGCAGAAGGCACTGAATTCGTCGACCGGACAGCCCAGGTCGAGCGAGCAGGTGGCATCGAGGTCGGGCATGAGCACGGTCTTCTCGGGCGAGAGGATCTTCGCCGTCTCGCCCATGAAACGCACGCCCGAGACCACCAGGGTCTGCGCCGCATGGTCGCGGCCAAAGCGCGCCATCTCCAGCGAATCGCTGACCAGGCCGCCGGTTTCCTCGGCCAGGTCCTGCAGGTCGGGGTGCACGTAGTAGTGCGAGACCATGACCGCATTCTTCTCCTTGAGCAGGCGGCGGATGCGGTCCTTGAGCGCTGCGCGCTCGGCCTGCGAGGGCTCGGGCGGCACGCGGGCCCAGGCGTGCTTCGTCGAGCAGACAGCGCCGCCGTCCTCCAGCACCGCAAGCGGCTGGTCGTACTCGACGTCGATGCGGTTCAGCGTGGCCGTGTTGCTCATGACAGTTCCTGCAGCCGCATCGAAAAATCGGTGGCCTTCACGTCCTTGGTCAGCGTGCCGATGGAGATGCGGTCCACGCCGGTCTCGGCCAGTTCGCGCAGGCCATCGAGCGTGACGCCGCCCGAGATTTCGAGGATGGCGCGGCCGGCATTGGTGCGCACGGCCTCGCGCAGCAGGGGCAGGGGCATGTTGTCGAGCAGCACCATGGTGGCGCCTGCGTCGAGCGCCTCGGTCAGTTGTGCGAGCGTCTCGACCTCGATCTCGATGAAGGCGGCCTGCGCAGCCACCTGCTGCGCGGCGCGCAGCACGGCTGTGACGCCACCGGCGGCGACGATGTGGTTTTCCTTGATCAGCACGGCATCGTGCAGGCCGATGCGGTGGTTGGTGCCGCCGCCCACGCGCACGGCGTACTTCTGCGCCAGACGCAGGCCGGGCAGGGTCTTGCGCGTGTCCACGATGCGCGCGCGCGTGCCGGCGACCACGTCGGCATAGGTGGCCGTCTTGGTGGCCACAGCCGACAGCAGCTGCAAAAAGTTGAGCGCCGTGCGCTCGGCGCTGAGCAGCGCACGCGCGCTGCCCTCGATCTCCAGCACCACCTGATCGGGCGCGCAGCGCTGGCCTTCGGCCACCTGCCAGGTGAGCTGCACGTCCGGGTCGAGGGCACGCAGGGCGGCCTCCACCCAGGGCGTGCCGCAGATCACGGCGGCCTCGCGCGCAAGGATGCGCGCGCGGGCGCGGCGTGCGGGGTCGATCAGGCCGGCAGTCAGGTCACCGCTGCCCACGTCTTCTGCCAGGGCGCGGGCCACGTCGGCACGGGCCAGGGCGGCCACGTCGGCACTTTTTTCATCGTCGCTGGGATGGGTCATGGGGCGCGAGCATAGCGGCTTCTGGGAACGGGTTTTGGGACACCGCTGTCCCGGCTGCATACCCCCTACACTCGCGCCATTTTGTTCAGGGGAGCCCCATGACCGATCCAACGCCTTCCGCCACGCCCTACGGCACGCTGCCACCGGCCTCGCCCCTGCCCCAGCGCCGCCCCATGAGCCTGCCGCGCCTGGCACAGATGCGGGATGCGGGCGAGAAGATATGCATGCTCACGGCCTACGACGCCACCTTTGCAGCCGTCGCCGATGCCGCGGGCGTGGAGTGCATCCTCGTCGGCGATTCGCTGGGCATGGTCTGCCAGGGCCTGCCCAGCACCGTGGGCGTAACGCTGGACAGCATGGCCTACCACACGGCCAGCGTGGCGCGCGGCCTGCACCGGGTGCAGGGCACGGCCTGGCTGGTGGCCGACCTGCCTTACGGCACCTATGCCGAGAGCCGCGAGCAGGCCTTGCGCAGCGCCTGCGTGCTGATGCAGGCCGGCGCGCACATGGTCAAGCTCGAAGGCGGCGGCTGGACCACGCCCACGGTGGAGTTCCTGGTGCAGCGCGGCGTGCCGGTGTGCGCGCACCTGGGCCTGACGCCGCAAACGGTACACGCCCTGGGCGGCTACCGCGTGCAGGGCCGCAGCGACGACGCAGCGCGCACCTTGCGCAAGCATGCGCACGAGCTGCAGGACGCCGGCGCCGCCATGCTGGTGCTGGAGATGGTGCCCGCCGTGCTGGCCGCCGACCTCACCGGGGAACTGGCGCACTGCCACACCATCGGCATCGGCGCAGGCAACGGCACGGCCGGCCAGGTGCTGGTGTTGCACGACATGCTGGGCATGAACCTGGGCAAGAACCCGAAGTTCGTCCACAACTTCATGCAGGACGCCGGCAGCGTGCGCGGCGCCATCGAGGCCTATGTACTGGCCGTCAAAGAGGGGCGTTTTCCCGACAACGCCCTGCATGCCTGGTAGCCGGGCGTACACGCTTTTCCCCTTGCTCTTTTCTTTCTTCTTTCTTGCTTGCTGATTCGCCATGCTGATTGCCCACACCATCGACGACCTGCGCCAGGCCCTGGCGCCCTACCGCCGCCCGGCCTTCGTGCCCACCATGGGCAACCTGCACGACGGCCACATCGCGCTGGTGGAGCAGGCGCTGCCCCTGGGCGACGTCACTGTGGCCAGCATCTTCGTGAACCGCCTGCAGTTCTTGCCGCACGAGGATTTCGACAGCTACCCACGCACCTGGGAGGCCGACTGCAACCGCCTGCAGGCCGCAGGCTGCAAAGTGCTCTTCGCCCCGCGCGAGGCCGACCTGTATCCCGAGCCCCAGACCTTCAAGGTGCACCCCGACCCGGCCCTGGCCGACCTGCTGGAAGGCCATTTTCGCCCCGGTTTCTTCACCGGGGTGGCGACGGTGGTGATGAAGCTTTTTGCCTGCGTGCTAGGCCAGAGCGGCGGCACGGCGGTGTTCGGCAAGAAGGACTACCAGCAACTCCTGGTGATCCGCCAGATGGTGCGCCAGTTCGCACTGCCCATCACCGTGGTCGCCGGCGAGACCTGCCGCGCGCCCGACGGCCTGGCCCTGAGTTCGCGCAATGGCTACCTCAGCCTGCAGGAGCGGCAGGAGGCGGTGGCCTTGTCGCAGGCCTTGCGCCAGCTGGCTGTGCGCTGGGGACAGCAGCCAGGGGTGGAGTGGGAGCATCAGGCGATGGATGGGTTGCGGGCGCGGGGGTGGCAGCCGGACTATCTGACGGTAAGGCGGCGGGTGGATTTGCAGCCGGCCACGGCTGGGGATGCTGTGGGGGCGTTGTTGGTGTTGGGGGCGGCGCGGTTGGGGGCTACGAGATTGATTGACAACTTGGAGTTCTGACTCTTTGTTGGGGTGGCATGCTTGATTGAAGGGCGGAGGCCGGGGTGTGCGCCCGGCGGCGCACCTACCTTCTTTTGCGTCGCCAAAAGAAGGTAGGCCAAGAAAAGGCGACCCCGCTGCCCGTGTCCCCCTCGCACTGCGTACGAGGGGGCAGCCTGCGATGCTCGAAGCTGGGGTGCGCCTCGGAACTCGCTGCGTTCTTCGAACTCCGCTCAAACATCTGCGGCGAGCCAGATCACGAAGCGCGTGTGTCCTGCGGCACACGCGCCACCCCAGCTTCTGCGCTTCTCGGCACGGTCAGAAGGGGGTGGGAGCGGGCTCCACACGGGCCATTGCTTCGCTCGGCCTGTGGTCCTTCGCTGCGCTCGGCTCGCCAGAGCGATTGCGCCCGCACCGTCGGCAGCGCGTAACCGACCCCAGGCGCAGCTGCGAAGCAGCAGCCGTGTGGTACCCGCTCCCCACCCCTGCTGGCTGCGCCGAGAAGCGCAGGGCCTGGGGTGGGTGCGTGTGCCGAAGGACACACGCACTTCGTGATCTGGCTTGCCGATGCTGTCTGAGCGGAGTTCGAAGAACGCAGCGAGTTCATCGGCACCACCCCAGGACCGAGCATCGCAGGTTGCCCCCATCGCCCACCGGGCGATGGGGGACGCAGACTGGGGGCCGCCTTCTCTTTGGTGACTTTCTCTTGGCGGCCAAGAGAAAGTTACTGCGCCGCCGGGCGCACATCCCGGCTCCCTCCCTCAATCCAGGCATGCACCTACCACCACCAAACAGACGAACAGACGAACAGACGAACATCCCATCAAACCAACCGCCCAAGCCTCTCCGTCAAATCATCAGCCTCCAACCCCAAAGCCTCCACCATCCACCCCACCTCCTCCAACGCCGCCCGGTACAACGGCAACACCAGGCTCACACTGAACGGCACCGAAAACCCCATCCTGCGCACCACCACCCCCTGCTCCGCCACGGCCAGCGCCGTGAGCGGATTGACAACAGCCACCCCCAGCCCGCGCTGCACCATCGCGCACACCGCCACCGCGCTGTGCGTCTCCATGCGCATCAGCCGCTGTACGCCGGCTTCGGCGAACAGGGCGTCGATCTGGCGGCGGTAGGGGTCATCCGCTGAAAGGCTCACGAACGGCTGGTCGGCAAAATCCGCCAGCTGCAGCACCGGCCGCGCGGCCAACGCATGGCCTTCGGGCAGCACGGCCACCTCGTCCAGGGTCAGCAACAGCTGCGAGCGCGTGCCGGGCGGGTTGGAGATCTGCTCGCTCAAGCCCATGTCGAAGCGCTGGGCAGTCATCCACTCCTCCAGCAAAGGCGGCTCCTGGGGTGTGACGGAGACGCGGGCGCCCGGGTGGGCGGCGAGCATGCGCGCGGCCGCGCCGGGCAGCAGGGCATGGCTAAGGGCTGGCAGGCACAGCACCGACAGGGACTGCGCGGCGTCCGCAGAGCGCCCCAAGGCCAAGGCCCGGTCCACCACACGATCCAGGCCCTGCCAGGAGCGCTGCACCTCGTCCCACAGTGCCAATGCCCGGGCATGGGGGCGCAGCCGACCCTGCACGCGGTCGAACAGGGTGTAGCCCAGCAGGGACTCCAGGCGCGCCAGCTCGCGGCTCACCGTCGGTTGCGAGGTGTGCAGCAGCTCGGCGGCACCGGTCACGCTGCCGGCCACCATGACGGCACGAAAGATCTCGATGTGGCGGTGGGTGATGCGAAGGGCGTTGTCGTCGCTGGAGTTCATGACCAAGAAGCATATCTAAAATGAATGGATATGAAAAACAAGGCATTGGACTGAATGACTTCAGCGGGGCATGATTCTGCCCAGCCGTTCTCCCCTTCCCACTTTTTGAGCCTGGAGCCTGCCCGCCATGTCCAACCCTTTCTCGCCTGAACAACTGTGGTCCCTGGCCGACCAGTTCGGCACCCCGCTGTGGGTTTACGACGCCGCCACCATCCGCCAGCGCATCGCCCAGGTGTCCAACTTCGACACCGTGCGCTTCGCGCAGAAGGCCTGCTCCAACATCCACATCCTCAAGCTCATGCGCGAGCAGGGCGTGAAGGTGGACGCGGTCTCGCGCGGCGAGATCTTGCGCGCGCTGGCGGCCGGCTACCAAGCCGGTGGCGAGCCCTCGGAGATCGTGTTCACGGCCGACCTGTTCGATGCCGACACCCTGGCCTGCGTGGTCGAGCATGGCGTGCCGGTCAACGCTGGCTCCATCGACATGCTGCACCAGCTGGGCCAAGCCTCGCCGGGCCACGCGGTGTGGCTGCGCATCAACCCCGGCTTCGGCCATGGCCACAGCAACAAGACCAACACCGGCGGCGAGCACAGCAAGCACGGTATCTGGCACACCGACCTGCCCGCGGCGCTGGCCGCCATAAGGCAGCACGGCCTGGCGCTCACGGGCCTGCACATGCACATCGGCTCGGGCGTGGACTACGTCCACCTGGCTGAAGTCTGCGGCGCCATGGTGGAGCTGGTGCGCACGGCGCATGCGGCCGGACACGACCTGCACGCCATCTCGGCGGGCGGCGGCCTGTCCATCCCGTACCGCAGCGGCGACCCGGTGATCGACACGCAGCACTACCATGGCCTGTGGGACACGGCGCGCCAGCAGGCCGAGGCCATCGTCGGCCACAAGCTCGGGCTGGAGATCGAGCCCGGGCGCTTCCTGGTGGCCGAGTCGGGGGTTCTGCTGGGCGAGGTGCGCGCCACCAAGAACGCGGGCAACAACCACTTCGTTCTGGTGGACACGGGCTTCAACGAGCTGATGCGCCCCTCCATGTACGGCAGCTACCACGCCATGCAGGTACTGCGCCGCGATGGCGGCACGGCAGCCGCGCGCCCCACGGTGGTGGCTGGCCCGCTGTGCGAGTCGGGCGACGTGTTCACCCAGGGCGATGGCGGCGTGGTGCTGCCGCGCGACCTGCCGGCGGCCCAGGTGGGCGACCTGCTGGTGATCCATGACACGGGCGCCTACGGCGCCTCCATGTCCTCCAACTACAACACGCGCCCGCTGATCGCCGAAGTGCTGGTAGACGGGGGCCAGGCCAGGCTGATCCGCCGGCGCCAGACCGTGCAGGAGCTGCTGGCACTGGAAGAAGGTCTGTAAACACGGCGCGCAGGCATGGCGCCGCCCCCTGCAAGGCCGGTAGGCTCGGACCTACGCAGGGGTGCCGCGTTGGAGGACAGGCGAGTCCAGGAGGCGGGAATACAGTGGAGTCACTTATCCACTTCCACCCGTTTCCAAGGAGATCACCATGCCCATCATTCTCTGGCTGCTCGGCGTCCCACTGTCCCTCGTCCTGTTGTTGATGCTGTTCGGGGTGCTTTGATCCCGTGCCCCACGGGGCATCGTGCCCACCGCACAAAGCCGTATCCGCCTCCCAAGGGCGGATGCGGCTTTTTTGCTGTGCAGCACCGTTTGCGCAGGCCACTTCACCATTGATCGCCACCTGCGTTTTAATGTTTGCCGATGGCCCCCGTCGCCGCTACGCTGGTTGCTTCCATGCCCTGGTCTACGCCTTTCGGCGCGTCAGACAAGGTACATGGAGACACCGAAAGGAGCCTGCCATGCAAGTGGAAGAACGGACCATCTTCGAACTGGAATACCCGGGCGAGTACCTGAGCCGCCTGGGCACTACCGAGACCAAGACCTGCAAGATCCGCCTGTCGCGCAAGGGCCAGGGCCTTTTGGCGCGCATGTACGCCAGCAGGGGCTACAAAATGCAGGCCACACTGACGCACGACTTCGACCTGAGCAGCCTGGTTGTGCAGATCGATGGTCAGCCCGCAGGCACCATCTCCGTGCGGCTCGATGACGGAGACCTGGCTGCGGCAGAGCAGTTTCCCGAATTCATCGGCGAGTTGCGCGCGCGCGGCGCCCGCATCTGCGAGATCGGCAAGCTCGCCATGGACCCGGGCGTGCGCTCCAAGCAGGTGCTGGGCGCCATCTTCCACATCGCCTTCATCGTGGCCTTCCGCGCACGCCGGGCGACCGATATCGTGATCGAGGTGAACCCGCGCCATGCACCGTTCTACATGCGCATGCTGCGCTTCGACCCGGTGGGATCGGCGCGCCTGTGCCAGCGCGTGGGCGCCCCGGCCGTGCTGCTGCACATGGATGGCAACAAGGGGCGCCGCCTGATCGACCAGTTCGGCGGCCGTCCCGGCCTGTCGGCGCAGGAGCGCAGCTTCTATCCCTATTTCTTCCACCCCGATGACGAGGAGGGGCTGCTGCGCCGCCTCTCGGCGGGCAATTGATCAAATTTCTTCGCGCGGGCCGCGGCCCATGAGCTGCGCGACCGCCTCTGCAGGCTGCAGCCGGCCATCGAGCAGGGCTACCACGGCATCGGTGATGGGCATGTCCACGCCCAGCAGCCGGGCGCGCTGGGCCACCGTGCGCGCACTGTAGACGCCTTCGGCCACGTGGCCGAGCGATTCCACGGCCTGCGCCAGGGTCTGGCCCTGGGCCAGCAGCAGGCCCACGCGGCGATTGCGCGAAAGATCGCCCGTGGCGGTCAGCACGAGGTCACCCAGGCCCGACAGGCCCATGAAGGTATCGGCCCGCGCGCCCAGCGCCAGGCCCAGCCGCGTCATCTCGGCCAGGCCGCGCGTGATGAGCGCAGCGCGGGCGTTCAAGCCCAGCTCCAGCCCGTCGCACAGGCCGGTGGCGATGGACAGCACATTTTTTACTGCCCCGCCGACTTCCACGCCCACGATGTCCTCGTTGGCATAGACGCGCACGCTGGGGCTGTGGAATGCATCCACCAGGGCATCGCGCACGCTGGCGTGCTCGCTGGCCGCCACCAGGGCCGTGGGCTGGCCGCGCGCCACTTCCTGGGCAAAGCTCGGGCCACTCAGGGCCCCAGCCTTGAGCTGGGGTGCGACCTCGGCCCGTACTTCGTGGGCCAGCAGGCCGAAACGGCCAGGCGCGTCGCCGGCCACCGATTCAAAGCCCTTGCACAGCCAGGCCACGGGTGCCGAACAGTCGCGCAGCGCCTGCAGCATGCCACGCAGGGCCGACATGGGCGTGGCCACAATGACCAGATCGGCCGCGCCTGCGGGCGCGGCAAAGTCCCCGCCGGCCAGCGCCAGCGTCGGGGGAAAGGCCATGCCGGGAAGGTAGCGCGCATTCTCGCGGCCCGCCTGCATGCCGGCCAGTTGCGCGGCGTCGCGCGCCCACAGCGTAACGGCATGGCCGGCAGGGTGCTGCGCGGCGCCCATGGCCACGGCAGAGCCCCAGGCGCCAGCGCCCAGAACAAGGATTTTCATCGCGATAGGGAGATCAAGCGGCGGGGACGGCATGCTGCGTCCCCGCGAACCACGCTTACTGCGTGATGATGGGCGACGGATTGCCCGCAGCCGCAGCCTGTTGCTGTTCGAACATGGCCTGGAAGTTGATTTCGGCCAGGTGCACAGGCGGGAAGCCGGCGCGGTTGATCAGATCGGCCACGTTGCCGCGCAGGTAGG
Organism: Acidovorax sp. LjRoot118; assembly: GCF_964253575.1. Taxonomy (NCBI): domain Bacteria; kingdom Pseudomonadati; phylum Pseudomonadota; class Betaproteobacteria; order Burkholderiales; family Comamonadaceae; genus Acidovorax; species Acidovorax sp. LjRoot118. The sequence continues at coordinate 403,607 of NZ_CAXURB020000001.1, read as the reverse complement.
GGTACACGATCTGCGGGCAGGCGATGCCCATGATGGCGCCCATCTGGTCTTCAGGAATGTTGCGGATCTCGAAGATGCCGGCCTGCTTGGCTTCGACCAGGAACACGGTCTTGTCTTTGACCTTGGTCTGCACCGTGGCGGTCACGGCCACTTCGAAGATGCCTTCGGCCACGGGAGTGGCTTCCACGCCCAGCTGGATGTCCACGCTGGGTTGTTCCTGCTCCAGCAGGATGCCGGGCGAGTTCGGTTGTTCCAGCGACATGTCCTTGAGGTAGACGCGCTGGATCTGGAAAACGGGGTTCTCTTGGTCGGCCATGGTTGACAAGTCTCTTGTGCTCAGAACGAGCGTGTGTGGCAAAACAAAACCCGCCGGGGAAGAGCTCCCGCAGCGGGCACATGGGGCTGCATTATGCAGCGCCCGGGAACGGGCCTAAGCGATCACTGCGCACCCAGCAATGGCATCAGGCCACCGCGCCCATCCAGCGCCACCAGGTCATCGTGGCCGCCGACATGGGTGTCGCCAATGAAAATCTGGGGCACGGTACGGCGCCCGGTGATCTCCATCATGGTGTTGCGGGCCGCTGGGTCGGTGTCGATGCGGATCTCCTCGATCTGCTCCACGCCCTTGGACTTGAGGATCTGCTTGGCGCGGATGCAGTAGGGGCAGACGGCGGTGGTGTACATCTTCACGGGTTGCATGGCGGGCATCTTTCGTAGAGGGGCTGCGGCGGCGGAGGGGGGCGCCAGGCGCCCATGCCTTTTATCTAGGGGCTTCTCAGGCCTTTTCAACCGGCATGCTGGCTTCGCGCCAGGCCTTGAGGCCACCGGCCAGGGCCTGGACGTTCTCGTAGCCGAGCTTCTTGGCGATGCCCACGGCGCGGTTGGCGCGCGCGCCCGTGGCGCATACCAGCACCAGCGGCAGGGCCTTGTTCTTCACCGTGGTCGGCAGGCGCTCTTCGAGCTGGTTCAGGGGGACGTTCTTGGCACCACCCACGTGGCCGGCCGCGAATTCCTCGGTCTCGCAGACGTCGATGACGACGGCTTTTTCGCGGTTGATGAGCTGCACGGCACCAGCGGGCGAAAGCGTGCCACCACTGGCGTTCTTGAGCAAAGGCCACATCAGCATGCCGCCCGAAGCCAGTGCAACGAAGAACAGATACCAGTTGTCGATAATGAATTTCACGGGGATTCCTTGGGTTGGCGAACAGCGCAATTTTAGAATGTATGGTTTTGACCCGCTTCTCCAAGGGAAACCATGCACAAACTCGTACTGATCCGCCACGGCGAATCCACCTGGAACCTTGAAAACCGCTTCACCGGCTGGACCGACGTGGACCTGACCCCCACCGGCGTGGACCAGGCCAAGAACGCCGGGCGCCTGCTCAAGGCCGAGGGGTACGAGTTCGACGTGGCCTACACCAGCGTGCTCAAGCGCGCCACGCGCACCCTGTGGCACACATTGGATGAAATGGACCGCACCTGGCTGCCCGTGGTGCACAGCTGGCGCCTGAACGAGCGCCATTACGGCGCGCTGCAGGGCCTGAACAAGGCCGACATGGCCAAGCAGTACGGTGACGCGCAGGTGCTGGTGTGGCGCCGCAGCTATGACACGCCGCCACCGGCGCTGGAAGCCACGGACCCGCGCAGCGAGCGCAGCGACGTGCGCTACGCCCGCCTGGATGCCGGCCAGGTGCCGCTGACCGAATGCCTCAAGGACACCGTGGCGCGCGTGCTGCCCTTCTGGAGCGAATCCATCGCTCCGGCCATCCAGGGCGGCAAGCGCGTGGTGGTGGCGGCGCACGGCAACTCGATCCGCGCCCTGGTCAAGTACCTGGACAACATCTCGGACGATGCGATCGTGGGCCTGAACATTCCCAACGGGATTCCACTGGTATACGAGCTCGATGCCGACCTCAAGCCCATACGCCACTACTATCTGGGTGACGCTGAAGCGGCGGCCAAGGCCGCTGCGGCAGTCGCTTCGCAAGGCAAGGCGTAAGAAAGGGCGTGAAGCGGGTGTAAAGCCCGCTGATAAAACCCTTAAAACGCCTGAAAGCGAGTCCCGGCGCGGAACTGCGGCGGGTTTGGCCCTTCCAAGGTGTATATTGACGCGGCAAAAGGTGTTCTATGGGCCAAAAACTCAAAATTGCAGGATGGGTATCGGTAGGCGTGGTGGCCGGAGCGCTCACCACGGTGTCATTGCAGACCGTCGCGCGCGGCGCCATGACCCCACTGCCTCTGGAAGAAATCCAGCAACTCTCGGCCGTGTTCGGCCTGGTCAAGACCGACTATGTCGAGCCGGTGGACGACAAGAAGCTCATCACCGATGCCATCTCCGGCATGGTGGCCAGCCTGGACCCGCACTCGCAGTATTTCGACAAGAAGTCCTTCAAGGAATTCCGCGAAGGTACGTCGGGCCGCTTCGTCGGCGTGGGCATCGAGATCACGCAGGAGGATGGGCTCATCAAGGTGGTCTCCCCCATCGAAGGCTCGCCCGCGTTCCGCGCTGGCCTCAAGCCCAACGACCTGATCACCCAGATCGATGAAACGGCCGTGAAGGGCCTGGCGCTCAACGACGCCGTCAAGCGCATGCGCGGCGAGCCCAACACCAAGGTCACGCTCACCATCTTCCGCAAGGACGAGAGCCGCACCTTCCCGGTGACCATCACGCGCGAAGAGATCAAGACCCAGTCCGTCAAGGGCAAGGTGATCGAACCCGGCTACGCGTGGATCCGCCTGTCGCAGTTCCAGGAACGCACGGTCGACGACTTCGTGCGCAAGATGGAAGAGATGTACAAGCAGGACCCCAACATCAAGGGCCTGGTGCTGGACCTGCGCAACGACCCGGGTGGCCTGCTCGACGCGGCCGTGGCCATCTCCGCCGCCTTCCTGCCCGACAACGTCACGGTGGTCACCACCAATGGCCAGTTGGCCGAGAGCAAGTCCACCTACAAGGCAGCGCCCGAGTACTACCAGCGCCGCAGCGGCGGCGACCCGCTGCGCCGCCTGCCCGCCTCCATCAAGTCGGTGCCCATGGTGGTGCTGGTGAATGAAGGCTCGGCCTCGGCCAGCGAAATCGTGGCCGGCGCGCTGCAGGACCACAAGCGTGCCACCATCATGGGCAGCCAGACCTTCGGCAAGGGCTCGGTGCAGACCGTGCGCCCCCTGGGTCCGGACACGGGCATCAAGCTGACCACGGCGCGCTACTACACGCCGAGCGGCAAGTCGATCCAGGCCAAGGGCATCGTGCCCGACGTGATGATCGACGAGTCCGAGGAAGGCAACGTGTTCGCCGCCCTGCGCATGCGCGAAGCCGACCTGGACAAGCACCTGGGCAGCGGCCAGGGCGAGGAAAAGAAAGACGCCGCCCGTGAAAAGGCCCGCGAAGAAGCCCGCAAACGCCTGGAAGAAGAGGCCAAGAAGCCGGCCGCCGACCGCAAGGCGCCCGAGTTCGGCACCGACAAGGACTTCCAGCTCGTGCAGGCCCTGAACCAGCTCAAGGGCCGCCCCGTGCTGGTCAGCAAGACGCTGACCGAGCGCAAGGAAGACAAGAAGGAAAACTGAGCTCTTCGCTGAGCGCAGCCCAAACCCGCACAAGGCCGGCCTCCCCAGGGAGTCCGGCCTTTTTCACGCCTGCCATCGCGCGCAGGCAATCTCCCGCACAATCGCAGCCCGACCTGCAGCACCCAACCTCGCCCCATGACCGACGACCAACTCCTGCGCTATTCGCGCCACATCCTGCTCGACGAGATCGGCATCGAGGGGCAGGAGCGCGTGCTGGCCGCCCATGCCGTCATCATCGGCGCCGGGGGCCTGGGCTCGCCTGCGGCGCTGTACCTGGGCTCCGCCGGCGTGGGCCGCATCACGCTGGTGGACGATGACACGGTGGACCTGACCAACCTGCAGCGCCAGATCGCGCACACCACGGCGCGCGTGGGCACGCCCAAGGTGCAGTCGGCCGCGCAGGCGGTGGCGGCCATCAACCCCGAAGTCCAGGTCCGGGCCATCAAGGCCCGCGCCGATGCGGCCCTGCTCAACGAACTGCTGCCCGGCGCCAGCGTGGTGCTGGACTGCAGCGACAACTACGCCACCCGCCATGCGGTCAACGCAGCCTGCGTGCGCCACGGCGTGCCGCTGGTGGCGGGGGCGGCGATCCGCTTCGATGGCCAGATCACGGTGATCGACCCGCGCAACGGCAAGGCACCCTGCTACGCCTGCATCTTCCCGCCGGACGCGCAGTTCGAGGAGGTCAGCTGCGCGCTCATGGGGGTGTTCGCGCCCCTGGTCGGCATCATCGGGACCATGCAGGCGGCTGAGGCGCTGAAGCTGATCACCGGGGTGGGCACCACGCTGGCCGGGCGGCTGATGATGCTGGATGGCCGCTCGATGGAATGGAGCACCATGCACGTGGAGCGAGCACCCGGATGTGTTGTGTGTGCGTCACCGTAGGAGCACTCCTACACAGCCTGCGTGCAGCCGCTGTCAGAATGTAAGAGGCACTTCGGTTAAATTCAGAACCGGGCCAACGCTTGGCTGCACCGACCGTCACCTGGATCCGTAGTGAAACTCCGCACGTACATCGTTGAAGACAATGCCACCATCCGCGAGAACCTCATCGGTACTCTGGAAGAACTGGCATCCGTCGAGGCGGTGGGGGTGGCGGAAACCGAAGACGAAGGCAAGGGCTGGCTCACCGGCCACCAGGAACAGTGGGACTTGGCCATCGTGGACCTGTTCCTGCGCCAAGGCAGTGGCCTGGGCGTGCTGGCCGCCTGCCGCGACCGCAGGCCCCACCAGAAGATGGTGGTGCTGAGCAACTATGCCACCCCCGACATCCGCATGCGCTGCGCCCAACTGGGCGTGGATGCGGTGTTCGACAAATCCAACGAAATCGATGCCCTGGTGGACTACTGCATAGAGCATGGCAGCGTACACCCCTCCCCCGACGCCCGCACGCCCGTGCGCGGCACGCCTTGAGCGCGCTGGCGCACCGCCAGCACGCACTCTAGCCTTGATGAAGAAGCGCGCCTGCCTGGGCAGGGCAAGGGCGGCGCGGAAGCTGCGGCCCCCTTGCAGCCAGGTGGCCTTGCGCTCAATCGATCAGGCGGTTCTTGAGCGCGTAGTAGGTCAGGTCGCTGTTGGACGACAGGCTCATCTTTTCCATCAGGCGCGTGCGGTAGGTGCTTACCGTCTTCACGCTCAGCGACAGCGACTTGGCGATGTCACCGGCCGTCTCGCCCTTGGCCAGCTTGAGGAACACCTGGAACTCGCGCTCCGACAACTGCTCGTGCGGCGGGGCGTCGTCCTTGCGGTTGAGCTGCTGGGCCAGCAGGTCCGCCACGGCGGGCGTGAGGTAGCGTTTGCCCAGGGCGATGATGCGGATGGCTTCCACGATCTCGGAGGGGTCGCATTCCTTGTTCAGGTAGCCGCTGGCCCCCTGGCGGATGAGATTGATGGCGTAATGCTCCTCCGGGTAGCCGCTGAGGATCAAAATACCCATGTCGGGCGCCTTGGCGCGCAGCATGGCCAGCGCATCCAGGCCGCTCTGGCCGGGCATGGACAGATCCATCAGCAGCACGTCGATTTCGTGGGTGCGCACCAGGTCGATGGCTTCGCGGCCGTTGGAGGCCTCGCCTTCCACGCGCAGGTCCACGTGCTCGGACAGGAACTGGCGAAGTCCGGAGCGAACAATTGCATGGTCATCCACAATGCCGATCTTGATCATTGAGCGTTCTTTCGGGGAGAAGGCTTGCCCCTCCCAATCTTTGTTGAATGCACCTGCGTTCAGATCACCCGCCATTTGGCAGCGCCGTCAGCTGGTCTGTGGACATTATCCAGAATAACGCATATGAATTTGCATGAGATCTCCAAGGACTTGCTTCCCAAAGTCCGCAAAATGGCCCTGAGCCTGCCGATGGCACTGCTCGCGGCCATGGTGCTGGTGGGGATCAACGAGGTCGGCCACATGCGATCGCAGGGCGCCGTCACGCAGATGGCCCATGGCCAGGTGACGCACGGGGCCTTGAACCGGCTGCTGCAGAGCATGCTCGATGCCGAGACCGGGCAGCGTGGCTACCTGCTCACCGGCAACGACCGCTACCTCGAACCCTACGACAAGGCGCTGGCCAGCGTGCAGCAGGACCTCGACAACCTGCGCAACCAGTTCCTCGACTCGCCCGACGACATGCAGGAGCTGTCGCTGCTGTCGCGCCAGATCTCGCGCAAGCTCGCCGAGATGGAGCTCAGCCTCAAACTGCGCCGCCAGGGCAACGAAGATGCCTGGAAGTTCATCCTGCACACCGACGTGGGCATGGAGAACATGGAGGCCATCCGCAAGCATGCACAGGCCCTCATCGACCGCAGCGCCGTCGTTGTCAAGCAGGGGCAGGCGCAGGTGCTGCGCTCGCTGATGCTCTCGCGCATCGGCATCGCCACCGTCACCGCCATCGGGCTGCTGGCGTTCTTCATGTACCTGCGCCAGGCCACCGCGCTGCAGCAGTTCAGCCTGCGCGAGCAACTGCTGCTGGAGCGCGAGCGCGACCGGCTCGAAGGCCTGGTGCGCGAGCGCACGGCCACGCTGTCCGAGCTGGCCAGCCACCTGCAGCAGGTGCGCGAAGACGAACGGGGGCACCTGGCGCGCGAACTGCACGACGAACTGGGCGCCCTGCTCACGGCGGCCAAGCTCGACGTGGCGCGCCTCAAATCCAAGATCGACATCCAGGTGCCCGAGATCGCCGAGCGCCTGCGCCACCTGACCGAGACACTCAACAGCGGCATTGCGCTCAAGCGCCGCATCATCGAAGACCTGCGCCCCTCGTCGCTGTCCAACCTGGGGCTGACGGCCGCCATCGAGATCCTTGCGCGCGAGTACGGCGAACGCGCCGGCATCGAGGTGGAAACCAGCCTGGAGCCTGTGCAGCTGCCAGACACCACACAACTGACCGTCTACCGGCTGGTGCAGGAATCGCTCACCAACATCGGCAAATACGCCAAGGCGCAGAAGGTGCTGGTCTCTGTGCACAGCCACCCCAAGCACGTGGCCGTGCAGGTGCGCGACGATGGCCAGGGGTTCGACCCGGCCAGCGTGAACCCGTCCTCCCATGGCCTGGCCGGCATGCGCCACCGCGTGGAGGCGGCCGGCGGGCGCCTGACCATCACCTCGCGGCCTGGCAATGGCGCGCTGGTCTCGGCCATTCTGCCGCTGCAGCACAGCCCCGCCTGACCGGCGCGCAGCAGGCGCACCTGCCCCGTCCTGAAAGCCTTTTCCCCTGCCGCAACAGCAGGACTGGGGAAAGGGCAATCCCCCGGTTCGCCAGCCCACGACCCGCCCGGCTCCATCCAGCAAGCCGCTGTCCTACAAGGCGGGCGTCCAGCCACCGACAAAACGGCGCGCCGGCCACCGGCATCCTGCCCGACACCGGCCACCTACATTGGAGTCAGGCGCCAACGAAAGGCGCTAACTGAACCTCTCGCCGGATGTCCGGCCCCAATGGAGAAGCACATGCTGCACTACGCCGTCGTTTTTCTGGTCATCGCACTGATCGCAGCCCTCTTCGGCTTCGGCGGCATTGCCGCAGGTGCCGTGGGTATCGCCAAGATCCTGTTCTTCGTGTTCGTGATCATGGCCGTTGTCACCTTCGTCGTGGGCCTGCTGCGAAGGGGCTGAAAAGCCCCCTCCCAGCTTGCCGACCATCCCATCGTCTACACCAAGGAGTGAACCAATGACCATCCAATCCGCCACCAACAAGGTTGCCGAAAGCGCCCGCACCCTGACCGACGACGTGCTGCAAAGCGCCCAGGATGCAGTGCAAAGCACGCGCAACCTCGCCAATGGATCACTGGACAAGGCAGAAAGCAAGGTCCGTGCGCTGCGCCGGGAAGCCGACCCTGCCATCGACGATCTGGCCGCACGCGCCCAGGAACTGGCCAGCCGCAGCATCGACTACGCGGCCGAAGCCAGCGCCCGCGCCCGCCGCCAGGTGCAGGACGTGGCCGATGCGACCAGCAAGTACGTGGCCGAGCAGCCCGGCAAGTCGATCGTCATCGCTGCCGGCGTGGGGGCCCTGACCGCCAGCCTGATCCTGTGGGCATCGCGCCGCCGCAGCTATTGAATCCAGCCGGCGGGCAAGCAACCGCCGACGAACCCGAAATTTACTGGGACAGGGGCCACAGGCCAGTGTTCCAGAACCTACAGTCAGCCGGTCATGGAGGGTGCAAAAGACCGGTTGATTGAAATTGCCAAAGCACCCGCGTTCCCAATACCACTGAAGAAGGAAAAACCATGAAATACGCACGTGCCCTCGCCTTTGCCGCAGTTGCCGGCCTCACCATCGTCACCGCCACGGGCTGCTCGGTGGCACGCGACCAGCAAACTGTGGGCTCCTACGTCGATGACGCAGGCATCACCACCGCCGTGAAGGCCAAGATGGCTGAAGACAAGTCCGTTTCCGCCACCTCGATCAGCGTGGAAACGCTCAACGGCACGGTACAGCTGTCGGGCTTCGCCAAGTCCGCCTCCGAGAAGAACCAGGCTGAAAACATTGCCCGCAACACCAAGCATGTGCGCGAAGTGCGCAACAGCATCGTCGTTCGTCCCTGAACGACGCCCGCCATCGGCCGGTGAAAACCGCTGATGGCCCAAAAGCAGGCTCCGGCTTCACCGCCGGGCCTGCTTTTGCCATTGCGGCATGGCTTGGAGCCCCATTTGCATGGAAGACCCTCCATTGAGTCCACTGTCGCACGGCGTCTGGGTTTAAGCTCAGCCCATGCGGGTATTCAATTGCGACCACTGCGGTCATCTGGTGTTTTTCGATAGCGTGCAATGCCTGCACTGTGGCAGCGCGCTGGCCTTTCTGCCCGACCAGCAGACGATGGCGGCGCTGACGCCGGCCCCCCAGGATGGCCCGGACCTGTGGCGGCGCCTGGGTGAGCGGGGTACAGCGCAGTACAGCGGCCGGCTGTATCGCATGTGCCACAACCACACCACCTACGACGCATGCAACTTCGCCGTGCCGTCCAACGACTATGCCCAGCTGTGCGTGTCGTGCCGGCAGACGCGCCTGCTGCCCGATCTGTCGGACATGGCCAACCTGCGCCGCTGGAAACAGATCGAGGGCGCCAAGCGCCAGCTGTTCTACACCCTCGCCCGCCTGGGGCTGGAGCCGGCCCCAGGCCGCTACGGGCCGGTGTTCGAGTTCCTGGCCGATATGCTGGGGGGCCCCGCCATCCTCACCGGCCACCAGGGCGGCACCATCACCCTCAACGTGGCCGAAGCCGATGACGACGAGCGTGCACGCCGGCGCATCGCGCTGGGCGAACCTTACCGCACCCTGATCGGCCACCTGCGCCATGAGTCCGGCCATTTCTACTGGGACCAGCTGGTGCGCGATGGCCACCGGCTGGACGCGTTCCGCGCAGTGTTCGGTGACGAGCGGCAGGACTACGCCGCCGCGCTCGATGCGCACTATGCCAAGGGCAGCAATGGCAACGACTGGTTCCTGAACCATGTCAGCGCCTATGCCGCCGCCCACCCATGGGAAGACTGGGCCGAAACCTGGGCCCACTACCTGCACATGGTGGACCTGCTGGAAACCGCTGCCAGCTACCAGACCGCAGTGACCGTGCCCGACCCGCACATGGCCATGCGCCACCATGTGACCGACCCGTTCGTGGCCAACCACCCGGACTTTCACGACATGGTGCGCCAATGGGTGCCGCTGACCTTGCTGCTCAACAGCCTCAACCGCAGCCTCGGGCAGGACGATGCCTACCCGTTTGCCCTGTCTTCCGGGGCCATGGTCAAGCTGCGCTTCGTGCACGACATCGTGCAGGGAGCACAGTCCAGCGGCAGCAGCAACGCGCCATCCCACCCGGCCACCAGCGCTGTGGGATGAGCGGCAGGAAGGCCCCGCCCCTGCGCTGTCCCTGATGATGACGACCCCGACGACGATGACTGCCATGACGACCAATCCGCCTCCCAGCCCTGCTCCGCAACTGCTGCTGATTCCAGGCTTGGCGGGCGACGCGACCATGTGGCGCTTTCAGCGCGCGGTACTGCCAGCGGCCTTGCGCCCGGAGATCACCGAAGTGCACACCCGGCCCGAAGCCACGACCGTGCAGGCCATGGCGGCCCTGTTGCTCGCGCAATACCCCGGCCCCCTGCTGCTGTGCGGCGCCTCGATGGGCGGCATGATCGCCATGGAAGCAGCCCGGCAGGCACCGGGCCGAGTGGTCGGGCTGGCCCTGCTGGGCACCACCGCCCGACCGGAGACCCCCGAGATGCAGGCGCTGCGCGAAGCGGCCATCGCGCTGTTCGAGCAGGGGCGCGTGCGCGAGGTGATCGAGCCCAACGTGGCCTTCGCCTTTCACCCCAGCGGCGCGGCGCGGGCCGACCTGGTGCAGGACTACCTGGATTTCGTGCTGCGCGCAGGCGCCGAGCAACTGGTGCGCCAGAACCGCGCCGTCATCGTGCGCCCGGACGCCCGCCTGCACCTTCCCCAGGTGAAATGCCCCGTGCTGGTGGTCTGCGGCGAAGCGGACCAGCTCACGCCGCTGGTCTGCTCCGAGGAGATCGCGGGCCTGGTCCCTGGCGCCGAATTCGAGGTGGTGGCCGACTGCGGCCACATGCTGACCATGGAGCGGCCCGAGGTGGTCAACACGCTGCTCACCCAGTGGCTGCAGCGCGGCGGCTGGACGGGCTGACCCCTCAGGTCTGGGGCGCCAGGCTGCGCACCTTCACGGCCAGACGCTCCTGCACCGAGGGCGAGACGAACTTGGTCACCTCGCCGCCCAGCACCGCGATTTCGCGCACAAAGGTGCTGCTGATGAACTGGTACTTGTCGCTGGGGGTCAGGAAAACGGTTTCCACCTGGGGCATCAGGCTGCGGTTCATGCCGGCGAGCTGAAACTCGTAGTCGAAGTCGGTCACGGCGCGCAGGCCGCGCACCATGGCCTTGCCGCCGCGCGACACGACGAAGTCGCGCAGCAGGCCCGAAAAACTTTCCACCTGCACCTGGGGGTAGCCCTTGACCGCCTCGCGCACCATGTCGATGCGCTCTTCCAGGCTGAACAAGGTCTTCTTGTGGTGGCCGGCCGCCACGGCGACGATCACGCGTTCGAACAACTGGGTGGCCCTGCGCACCACGTCTTCATGGCCCAGGGTGATGGGGTCAAAGGTTCCGGGATAGACGGCGAGCACGTTCTGGGCCATGGCGGGTTGTCTCCTGTACGGCGGAATTGGCACTGGCCCCGGCCTCTTGTGGGCCTGCCGGGCCGCTTGGGCGCATTATGCAGTGCACTGCAACATGGAGCCTGGCTACAGCCTTTTCGGCGCTGCGTCGGAGCGAAATCGGGAGGGGTGGATGCTGCGGGTGCGCCGCATGGGCTACGCTCGTTCAAACAGCCGGAGCGTTCAATCGCCGATTTCGCCCCGACCCTTCGGGCAAGTGCCTTGCCGGGCGGTCTGCGGCGTTGCGGCGCTTGCCAATAGCCGCGCTATTGGCTGCGCACCGCGCCTAGCATCCCATCCCGGCAAGGCACATGCGCAGCGCCGAAAAGGCTGTAGCCAGGCTCTCGCCCCACCAGTTGACACATCAAGGCGCGCGCCAGCGCGAACGAAGCTCAGCCGGCCTCTCCAGGCACAGCCGCGGCGCCCACGGGCCGCAGCAGGTGGGCGTGCACCGCACCGGCCTTGAGGTGGCGGTAGACCACCAGGCCGCTGGCGGCCAGGCCTTCATCGGTCCAGGCGACCGGGGCCTCCAGGTACACGTAGCCGCTGGCGGCCACGGCCTTGCCAGCCGCCTCCAGCGCCGATTCGAACAGCTTGCTGTCGAAAGGCGGGTCGATCAGCACCAAGTCCAGGCTGCCGGGGGCGGCCTGGCGCAGCGCGGCAATGCCGTCGCCGCGCTGCACGCGCACGGCCCTGGCCTCCAGGCGCTGCTGCAGGGTGTGCAGTTGCGCCACCAGCGCGGCATCGCTCTCCACCAGTTGCACGGCCGCCGCGCCGCGCGAGGCGGCCTCCAGGCCCAGGGCGCCGGTGCCGGCAAAGGCATCCAGGCAGCGCCAGCCCGTCAGGTCCTGGCCCAGCCAGTTGAACAGGGTCTCGCGCACCCGGTCGGGCGTGGGCCGCAGGCCCGGGCGCTGGGCCACTGGCAGGCGGGTGCGCTTCCATTGCCCGCCAATGATGCGGATTTCGCCCGCACCCTTGGGCGCAGCCGCAGCGGCTGCCTTGTCCTTGGTGGCAGCGCCTTGCTTGGCGTTCTTGGCCGTGGGCGCGACAGCGGCTGCGGCCTGGGCCTTGCGGATCTCTGCGCTGATGGCGCCTGTGCGCAGTATGGAGCGGCTCATGGCTTGCCTCCCACCACCACGGTCACCATGCGCTCAGGCTGCAGCTTGCGCTGCATGGCGGCGCGGATGTCGGCCACGGTGAGGGCGTCAACGCGCTCGGTCCAGCGGTCCAGGTAGTCGAGCGGCAGGTCGTTCCAGGCGATGTTGGCCACATTGCCCAAGAGTTTCTTGTTGCTGTCGATGCGCAGCGCGAAGCCGCCGATCAGGTTGTCCTTGGCGGCGCGCAGCTCGGCTGCGGTGGGGCCATCGGCCACGAAGCGGGCGAGCACGTCGCGCGAGACCTTCACAGCCTGGGCCGCCTGGTCGGGCCGCGTCTGCAGGCCGATGGTGAAGGCCCCGGAGTGCAGGCCGCCCGCGAAGTAGCTGTACACGCTGTAGCTCAGGCCGCGCTTTTCACGCACCTCGTTGGTCAGGCGCGAGACGAAGCCGCCACCGCCCAGGATGTGGTTGCCCACCAGCAGTGCGATGAAATCGGGGTCGCGGCGCGGAAAGCCGGGTTGCCCGATCAGCACGTGCGCCTGTGCGGAGGCGAAGGGGATGGTCTTCTCCACCGGTGCGGTCAGCGCAGCAATCTCACCCACGGCAGGCAGAGGTGCGCAGGACGCCGATGCAGGCAGGCGCGACAGCAGCGTGGCCACCAGCGTCTGCGCCTGGGCCCGCGTCACAGCGCCGACGATGCTCACCTTGGCGCGGCAGGCCTCGATGGCGCTGGCATGGAAGGCCTGCATGTCCGGCACGGTGATGCGCGACAGCGTCTCTTCCGTCGTGCGCACGCCATACGGGTGGCTGCCGTACACCGCCGCGCCGAAGGCGTTCTCGGCCACGGTGGCGGGGCGCGTGTTCGACTCCTTGATGCTCGCGCTCCAGCGGGCGCGGTCGCGCTCCCAGATGTCGGCGGGCCAGCTGGGCTCGGCGATCTGGCGTGCGGCCAGGCGCGCGGCCTTGTCCAGCAGCGGCGGGTCGGTCAGCGAACGCAGCGAATAGTGCGTGGCATCGTTGTCGGCACCGGCCCCGAAGCTGGCGCCCAGGTCGGCCCAGGCCTCGCCCAGGGCGTTCTCGTCCAGGGCGGGCTCGGCGCCCTGCGCCTTCACGCCCTTGGAGGCCATGGAGGCCGTGGCGCTGGCCAGGCCGGACTGGCCGGCCGGGTCGCGGCGGCTGCCGGCGTCGAAGTCGATCTGCACGTCCACCATGGGGATGACCGGGCTTTCGACCAGCCACACCCGGGCGCCGTTGGCCTCGGTCCATTGCTGGATGGGCAGCAGCGCCCAGGCCGGGCTGGCGAGCAGTGCGCAGGTGCTGGCCAGCAAGGCGCTGGCCGCGAATTTCTTGAACTTGATCATGGAAGGGGACCCAGCTTTCTCAATGAACGGCAGCGCCGGGGGCGATGGCCGGGCGGGGACGGGCATTGGCGGCCAGCGGCTGGGGCAGCAGCGTCGCCACGGTCAGCTGATCGTCGCCGAAGTACTTGGCGGCCACGGCCTGCACCTGGGCCGGCGTCACCGTGCGCAGCAGCTCCAGCAGGCGCTCCTGCACGTCGAGCGGGTAGCCCTGTATCCAGTTGCCGCCCAGCTCCTGGGCCTGGCTGTGCACCGAATCGCGCTCGTACACGGTGGAGGCGATCCACTGCGTCTTCACGCGCGCCAGTTCGGCCTCGCTCACGCCTTCGCTGGCCAGGCGCGCCACTTCGGCGCGCAGGCCGTCCTCGACCTGCCGGGCGGTCTTGCCGTCGGCCGGCACCCCGGTCAGCATGAACAGCGAGGGACCGCGCCCGGTGAGCATGGCAGAGCTGTCGGCGCTGTCGGCCACGCGCTTGTCGCCCTGGCTCAGGGCCCGTTCAAGGCGCGCCCCGTCGTAGCCGCTGAGCACCGCCGACAGCACCATCAGCGACAGCGCGTCGCGGTCGGATTCCTGCAGGTTCTCCACACGGGAGAGGCCCGGCACGCGAAACGCCAGGGCCACGTAGGCCTGCTCGGCGGGGGCCTTCACCTCCAGCCGGCGCATGCCTTTCTGCTCGGGCTCGGTGCGCGGCTTGCGCTCGGGCAGCGCGTGCGTGGGCAGCTTGCCGTAGTATTTTTCGGCCAGGGCGCGGACCTTGGCAGGGTCCACGTCGCCCGCGACCACCACCACCGCATTCGTGGGCGTGTACCACTGGCGGTGGAAGGCGCGCACGTCGCCGGGTGTCATGGAGTCGAGGTCGCTCATCCAGCCGATGATGGGCCGGCGGTAGGGCGAGGCGTTGAAGGTGGCGGCAAACAGCTGCTCGGCCAGCACGGCGTGGGGCTGGTCCTCGGTGCGCATGCGGCGCTCCTCCTTGATGACCTCGATTTCCTTCTTGAACTCGGCGTCGGGCCACTGGTTATTGGCGAAACGGTCGGATTCGAGGCGCATCACGTCCTCCAGCCGGTTGGCCGGGATCTGCTGGTAGTAGCCCGTGTAGTCACGGCTGGTAAAGGCGTTCTCGCGCCCGCCCAGGGCCGCCACGCGGCGCGAGAAGTCGCCGGGCGGCACCTTCTTCGACCCCTTGAACATCATGTGCTCCAGGGCATGGGCCACGCCGGAGGTGCCGTCCACCTCGTCGATGGAGCCCACCCGCACCCAGACCATGTGCACCGCCGTGGGAGCCCGGTGGTCGGGCTGCACGATGAGCTGCATGCCGTTGGCCAGCGTGAATTGCTGCGCGCCGGAGGCCGTGGCACGCGGCCCGGCACCTCCCGGCCCCGGCGGCGCCACGACGGCCCCGCCCGCTGCAGACGATGGATGGGAACCCGGAGAAACCACGGTGGTGGTGGCTCCGGCGCCGAGGCAGGCCAGCAGGCCCAGTAGGGTGAAAGCGCGTTTCATAGAATGGCTGATTCTAAGAACCCGCCAATGTTCAGTTTTTTCAAGAAAAAGCCCCCCACCTCGCCCGCCCCTGCCGATGAGCCCTCATCTGCGGCCGCGCCCGGAGTCCTTGCACCCGTGGCCCAGCCCGAGCCTCCCGCGCCGCAACCTGCCTCGGCCCCAGCGCCCGCACCGGCCATACCCGGCCTGGGCTGGCTGCGCAATCCCTTTGGCGGGAAGGCGGAGCCCGCGCCAGCGCCGCCGATCGCCCCGGCACCTGCCGTACCCGCCCCGGCCACTGCCCCCTTGGCAGCGCCAGTGCCTGGGGCACCCGCACCCTGGACACCGCCTGTCACCATTGCGCCGGCGCCCGCCACGGCTGTGCCGCCGTCCACGCCAGCCCCCACGCCGGCAGCACCTGTCGCCTGGGTGCCCTCCCCCGAGCCGCGCCCGGTTGCGGCACCTGTGGCGGCCTCTGCACCGGTGGTGCCCCCCCCGGTGCCGATTCCCGCACCGCCGCCCGTGGTGGCCCCGGTGCCTGCTGCCCCCGTAGTGGCCGAGCGCAAGGGCTGGCTCGACCGGCTCAAGCTCGGCCTGCGCAAGACCGGCAGCAGCATCGCCACGGTGTTCACCGGCACGCAGATCGACGATGCGCTGTACGAGGAGCTCGAAGAGGCCCTGCTCATGGCCGACACCGGCGTCAAGGCCACGCAGCACCTGCTGGCCGACCTCAAGCGCCGCGTCAAGGACAGCAAGACCACCGACCCGGCCCTGGTCAAGGGCCTGCTGGCCGACGCCCTGGCCGATCTGCTGCGCCCGCTGGAAAAAGCGCTGGTCATCGGCCAGTACACGCCCACCGTGATCATGGTGGCGGGGGTCAACGGGGCGGGCAAGACCACGTCCATCGGCAAACTGACCAGGCACCTGTCTGGCGAAGGCGCGGCGGTGCTGCTGGCGGCGGCCGACACCTTCCGCGCAGCGGCGCGCGAGCAGCTCGGCGTCTGGGCCGACCGCAACACCGTGGAGATCGTCAGCCAGGAGGGCGGTGATCCCGCCGCCGTGAGCTTTGACGCCGTCACGGCAGGCAAGGCCCGCGGCAAGGATGTGGTGCTGGTCGATACCGCCGGGCGCCTGCCCACGCAGCTGCACCTGATGGAAGAGCTCAAGAAGATCCGCCGCGTGGTGACCAAGGCCGACGCCACCGCCCCACACGAGGTGCTGCTGGTGATCGACGGCAACACCGGCCAGAACGCCCTGGCCCAGGTGCGCGCCTTCGACGATGCGCTGCAGCTCACCGGCCTCATCGTCACCAAGCTCGACGGCACCGCCAAGGGCGGGGTGCTGGCCGCCATCGCGCAGGAGCGCCCGATTCCCGTGTACTTCATCGGCGTGGGCGAGAAGCTCGAAGACCTCGAAACCTTCAACGCGCGCGAGTTCGCCCAGGCGCTGCTGACCTGATCGGGGCGCCGGGAGGCGTAAACCCCACCAAATTTGCATTTACCGCTGGCAGCAATTGCCACATGATGGAACGTCGCCACAGGCTACGGGGAGGTTCCTTGTTCGTCGAACTGGTCAAAGGCGCAGCCCTGCTGCTCGCCCTATGCTTTCTGCACGGGGCCAACCTGCGGCTGTGGCGCAGGCAGCCACGGGTGGGCAAAGCTTTCTCGGGCTTGCTGTTTGGCGGCATCTGCATCGTGGGCATGCTCTCGCCCCTGACCATTGCCCCGGGCGTCATCATCGATGCACGCTCAGTGGTGCTGTGCATGGCGGGCCTGTTCGGCGGCACCACAGTGGCCCTGGTGGCCGGGGCCATGGCGGCCGGCTGGCGGCTGTGGCTGGGCGGCGCAGGGGCCTTCATCGGGGTGCTGACCATCACCACCTGCGTGGCCGCCGGCCTGGCCTACCGCTATGCGCGCCACCGCTGGCACCTGGGCGTGGGCATCTGGCCCCTGCTGGTCTTTGGCGTGCTGCTGCACCTGGCCGTGGTGGGGCTGTTCCAGGGGCTGCCGGCCGAGGTGGCGGCGCGCATCAACGACACCGTCGCCGTTCCCTACCTGATGATCTTTCCGGTCGCCACCGCCCTGCTGGGTGTGCTGCTGCGCGACGTGGAGCAGCGCCAGGCCACCGACTTCGCCCTGGCCGGCAGTGCTGCCCGCCTGCGGGCCATCACCCTGGCGATTCCCGATGCACTGATGGTGCTCGACAGCAAGGGCCGCTGCATGGAGCTGTTCTCGCGCAACGACGGCGTGCATGCTGCGGGGGCCCCCCAGCGTGTCGGGCAGCGCATGCACGATGTACTGCCCTCGAGTGAGGCGCAGCGGCTGGTGCAGCTGCTGCAGGACACGCTGGCTGCGGGCGTGCCGCGCAAGCTCGAGTACACGGTGTACACCGCATCGGGCATTCGGTACTTCGAAGGGCGGGCGCAGCCCCTGGGCACGAAGGTGGATGGCCAGGCAGCCGCCCTCTTTCTGGCGCGCGACATCACCGAGCGCTGGCAGGCGCAGCAGGCGCTGCACGAATCGGAGCTGCGCTTTCGCTCGCTGCTGCTGGGCATCCCCTCGGTGTCGGTGCAGGGCTACCGGGCAGACGGCACCACCACGTACTGGAACAAGGCGTCGGAAGAACTGTACGGCTACACCGAACAGGAGGCCCTGGGCAGGAACCTGCTGGAGCTGATCATCCCCGCTCCCATGCACGATGCCGTGACGGCCCAGGTCGCGCACATGTTCAGCTCGGGCGAGCCCATCCCCGCAGGCGAGCTGCGCCTGCAGCGCAAGGATGGCTCACCGGTGGATGTGTTTTCAAGCCACGCCTATGTGCACGTGCCAGGCCAGGAGCCAGAGATGTTCTGCATCGACATCGACATCTCCCGGCGCAAGGCGGCCGAGGAGGAGGCGCGCCACCTGGCCCTGTACGACACACTCACCCAGTTGCCCAACCGTCGCCTGCTGACCGACCGCCTGGAGCAGGTGATGGCCGCCAGCAGCCGCAGCGGCCAGATCGCCGCCACCCTGTTCGTGGACCTGGACCATTTCAAGGCCCTGAACGACAGCCGCGGCCACGCCATGGGTGACCTGCTGCTGCGCGAGGTGGCCACGCGCCTGCGCACCTGCGTGCGCGAGCAGGACACCGTGGCCCGCCTGGGCGGGGACGAATTTGTCGTGCTGCTGCAAAGCCTGGGCAAGGAAGCCCCCGAGGCCACGGCCAAGGCACGGGCGGTGGGCGAAAACATGCTGGCAGCGCTGCGCGAACCGTACGCGCTTGCAGGCGAGCCCTACCACTGCGAAGCCAGCATCGGGGTGAGCCTGGTGTCCGGCCACACCCAGACGGTGGACGAGGTGCTGCGCCAGGCCGACAACGCGATGTACCAGGCCAAGACCATGGGGCGCAACCGGCTGTATGTGTACCTGGCTGATGCGGGCTGATCTGCGCGCGCATCCTAGCTGATCCGATGCACCTCGCCGTTGTGCGGCATGGCGCTTTCATGGAACAGATCGGCCAGGTACTGGGCCAGCTCATCCGCCTCGATGAAGTCGGGCACCACCCAGCCCGCCGGTGCGCGCTTGCCGTCCATGCCGATCAGATAGGACTGCCACTGCGCGCCCTGGCGCTGCACTTCGACGATGCGGCCGAAGACGTTGAAGCGGGGGTGGTGGGACATCGGCTCCTCCAGAAAAACGTCGCGACCAGAGCGCAGGCCGTCCGGGGGTTGTAGCAGGTTCTTGGTGGAGCAACCCTCACCAGCCCAGCAGCGCCTCCAGGTTGATGGCCTGGGCCATGGCCCGGTAGCCCGCATCGCCCGGGTGCAGGTGGTCGCCGGAGTCCATGGCCGCGCGCAGGTGCGAGGGACGGGCCGGGTCGCGCAGCAGCGCGTCGAAATCCACCACCGCGTCGAAGGCGCCGGCCTCGCGGATCCAGCGGTTCACGGCCTGGCGCACGGCGTCCTTTTCGGGCGAGTAGTGGCCTGCCAGCGGCGTGCCGGCCAGCGCATCGCCGAACGGCGGGATGGTGCCGCCCACCGCACGCACGTTGTGGGTGCGGGCCATGGCGATGAGCTGGCGGTAGCCCTGCACCAGTTCGTCGGCGCGCACGGCACGCTCTTCGGGCGCGAAGGGGCCGCCGGGCCAGCCGATGTCGTTGGTACCCAGCAGCACGATGAGGGCGCGCACGCCCGGCTGGCCGAACACGTCCTGCGCGGCGCGCGTGAGGCCGGCGCGGCCCATGCCGTCGCGCAGCAGGCGCCCGCCCGAGATGCCGGCATTGAGCACGGCCACGCCCTGCCCCGCCAGGCGCTCGGCCAGCACATCGGGCCAGCGCACGTGGGCACCGGGCGTGGCGCCGTTGCCATCGGTGAGCGAGTCGCCCAGCACGACCACGGCTGCCGGCGGCGTGGCGGTCTGCACCACCAGGCCGATCACGTAGGCGCGGGTGCTCCACTCGGTGGCCGATTCGGGCAATTGCAGGGCCGCCGTGTGGTCGCCATTGGCCACATAGGCCGTCTGCCGCGCATCGAAGTGAAAGCCCGCAGGCTGGCTGGGCCGTGGCAGGTACAGCGATACTGCGACCTCGGCCAGCGCGGGCAGGGGCAGGTCCACCGGGTCGCTGACCCAGAGCGCACCGGGCGGCACCACGGTGGCGGCCTGGCCGCCGAAGAGCAGCGGGCGGTCAGTGCCCGGCACGGTGGCAGATCCCCGGGCATGGCGCGCCACGCGGGCCGCGCCGATGTACAGCGGCACCGCGCTGCCCTCGTTGCTCAGCACCACGCGCAACTGCGTGCCGCCCACGCTCAGGCGCACCACCTGGCGGATGGTCTGCTGCTGGTACTGCAAGGGCAGGCCCAGCGACAGGATGAAGTCGCCGCCCCACAGCGGCTGGGTGGCAGCCATCCAGCTCGGGCTCCAGTGTTCGGCGGCTGCGGGCAGCGTGACGGCAGCCATGGCCAGTGCCAGGACGGCGCGGCGCAGGTGCGCGGTGAGATTCCAGGGCTTGTTCATGTCGGTCGATCCTCGTGGGGGCTGAAAGAAGGGCCCACTGTCTTGCATTCCGCGATCCATGAACAGACGGCAAAATGGCATTCCACCCATTCGATATCGGAATACCCATGGACACCCTGCGCGCGCTTGCCGCCTTCGTTCACAGCGTGGAGCTGGGCAGCCTGTCGGGCGCGGCGCGCGCCATGGACACCACCCAGCCCACGGTGAGCAAGCTGGTGGCCGGACTGGAACAGTCGCTGTGCGTGCGCCTGCTGCGCCGCGCCCCGGCGGGGCTGAGCCTGACGGAAGAAGGCCAGCGCTTTCACGAGCATGCGCGGCGCATGCTGGAGGGCTACGACGAGGCGGTGGCCGACGTGCGCCAGCGCACCACACACCCCCGCGGCCTGCTGCGCGTGAGCGCACCGGTGGCGCTGGGCCAGTGCCGGCTCAATGCCATGGCCGGTGAGTTCCTCGCCACCTACCCTGACGTTTCGCTGGAGCTGGTGCTGGACGACCGCTTCATCCACCCGCTGGAGGAGCGCATCGACGTCTCGCTGCGCCTGGGCGGCCCCCTGCCCCCGGACCTGGTCGCCCGCCACCTGGGCACCTGGCCGCGCGTGCTGGTGGCCTCGCCCGCCTACCTGGCTGCACACGGCAGGCCGCGCCAGCCGCAGGACCTGCTGGCGCACGGCTACCTGCGCTATGCGGCCGGTGACGACGGCGTGCTGCTGCAGGGCCCTGCCGGCCCCGTGAGCGTGCCGGTGCACAGCCGCTACCGCGTGAACCACGCCGTGGCCCTGCTCGACAGCGTGCTGGCCGGTGCCGGCATCTCGCTGCAGCCCACCTGGATGGTGGCAGACCTGCTGGCCGATGGCCGCCTGGTGCGCGTGCTGCCCAGGTACACGGGCCCGGCGCAGCAGGCCCACCTGCTCTACGCCGCGCGCCCCTACCAGCCTCAGCGCGTGCGCGTACTGGTGGAGTTTCTGAGCGAGCGCGTGGCGCGGCTACCGGGCAAGGCCAAGGCAGCGCCCTAACGAAGTCCAAGCCGCGCCAGCTTCTTGATCAGCCCCACGCGCGAAATGCCCAGGCGCCGCGCCGCTTCGGACTGGTTGCCGCTGGCCGACTGCATGGCATCGCGCACCAGCCGGCGCTCCAGCTCGGCCAGCGCTGCGTCGAGCGGCCCCAGCCCTTCCAGCGGGGCTGCGGATTCGGTGGCGCCATGCTCCTCGTCCGCCTCGCCTGCGGCCAGCCGGAGCAGCGGTGCATCGACCTCGCTCTGGTCCTTGAGCAGCAGCGCGCCTGCGGCCTCGACCAGGGCCTTGAGCTCGCGCACATTGCCCGGCCACTCGCGCGCGGCCAGCCAGGCCAGGGCATTGCCCGACAGGCCGGCACGCGGCGCCACGCGGTGCAGGAAGCGGGTGGCCAGCAGCGGCACGTCGGCCGGCCGCTCGCTGAGCGCGGGGGTGCGCAGCACCACGCCCTTGAGGCGGTAGTACAGGTCTTCGCGAAAGCTGCCGTCGCGCACCATGGCTTCCAGGTCGCGGTGGGTGGCGGCCACCACGCGCACCTCGGCCTTCTTCTGGCTGCGCCCGCCCACGGGCACGAAGCTGCCCTCCTGCAGAAAGCGCAGCAGCTTGACCTGCATGGGCGGGGGCATCTCGCCCACCTCGTCGAGGAACAGGGTGCCGCCATGGGCCACCTCGACCAGGCCCGGCTGGTCGCGGTAGGCCCCGGTGAAGCTGCCCTTGAGGTGGCCGAAGAGCTCGCTCTCCAGCAGCTCGGCCGACAGCGCGCCGCAGTGGATGGCGACGAAGGCGCTGGCCGACTGCGGGCTGCAGGCATGCAGGGCGCGCGCCACCAGCTCCTTGCCGCTGCCGGTGGGCCCCAGCACCAGCACACTGACCCGCGTGGGCCCCACGCGCCGCACCATGGCGCGCAGCTGCACGGTGGCATGGGCCTGGCCGGCCAGGCCCATGTCGTCGTCGCCGGCCTGCGCTGCGCGCAGGCTGCGCAGCTCGGCGTCGAGCTTGGCCTTGCGCATGGCGCGCGCGATGACGAAGCGCAGCATGTCCGGGTCGATGGGCTTGGTCAGGAAGTCCCAGGCGCCCAGTTCGGCCGCGCGCAGGGCCAGCTCGTGGTCGCCGTGGCCGGACCAGACGATCACCGGCACCCGCGCGAAGCGGGGCACCAGCGCCAGCCCGGCCTCGGGGTCCATCGATGGCGGCATGGCCAGGTCCAGCAGCACCAGATCGGGCGCCGGTTGCGAGGCGAAGGCGGCCAGGGCCTGCTCGGCGTCGCCGGCAACCACCACCTCGTGGCCCAACCCGCGCAAAAAGTTGGCGCCCAGGCGCTGGAAGGCCGGCTCGTCGTCGACCAGCAGGATGCGGCCACGGTCTGCAGCGTCAGGAGGGGTTTGCATCTTTGAGGGGGAAGGTCAGAGTGAAGCAGGTGGTCCACGGCGGCCGCTGTGTGAGCGCCACCGAGCCCCCATGGGCGGCCAGGGTGCGCGCCACGATGGCCAGGCCCAGGCCGGTGCCACCGGGGCTGCGCGAGGCGAAGGGCTCGAACAGCCGGTGGCGAATTTCCTCGGGCACGCCCTGCCCGTCGTCGCAGACATGCAGCAGCACGGCATCGGCGCGCTGCTCGGCGTCGATGTGCACGGCGACCGGGGTGTCGGCACCGGATGCGGCGCGCGCGTTTTCCAGCAGGTTGGTCAGTGCCTGCTCCACGCGCCGCGAGTCGCCGTCGATCAGCAGCGGCGCCTGCAGCGCGGCCCCCAGCGTGCAGTGCGGCAGTCGGCCGGCGGCGGCGCGCACCTGGGCCGCCAGGTCGTAGCGCTGGGGCACCAGCTTCCAGGGCTTGGCGTAGTCCAGCAGGTCGCTGCTCAGGTGCGCGATGCGGCCCACCTGGCCGGCCACCTCGCGGCGCACGTCGGGCGAGGCCGTGGCCACCGCCATGGCGATGATGTTCAGCGGGTTGCGGATGTCGTGCGCCACGGTGGCTGCCAGCGAGCCGAGCTCGGCCAGACGCGCCTGCAGTTGGCGCTCGCGTTCGCGCGCGGCGATCTGCTCGCCCTGGGCCACGCGCTCGGCGGCATCGGCCACCACGGTGCCGAAGAGCTCGGCCACGCGCCGCGGCCCAGGGGGCGCGGCCTCCCAGCCGTGCAGCGTGATCGTCCACCCCTGGCTGGAGGGCGCGCCCAGCAGGCAGGGCGCGGCCGCCGGGGGCTGCACGCCCTCAGCGCCCAGCAGCACCCGTACCTCGGTGCCCGTGCGGCGGCTGAGCAGGGTGCTGGCTTCGCTTTCCAGCGCCGCCATGCTGTCGGCCGATTGCAGCGCCTGGCGCCAGACTTGCAGGTCGCCGGCCGAGACCGCACCGCCCGGGTACACCAGGCGCTCGGCGAACTGGCGCACGGGCCCGTTGAGCGCGATGCAGCTGATGGCCACCACGAAGCCGCCGATCCAGCGCGACTCGATGGGCAGCAGCGGCGTCAGCGCCACCACCACCGCCCCCAGCGCCAGCAGCAGGGCCCAGGCCAGCGCGCGGCGCGCCCAGGCGTTGGACACAAACACGCCATAGCGCAGGATGCCGTAGACCAGGATCACCGGGTAGAGCGGCATGCCCAGCAGGGGGAAGGGGTAGAGCGGCAAGTCGAGCACCACGATGCCGTAGCCCGACAGGCAGCCCACGCCCCACAGGCAGGACGCGGTGACCGCCGCGATCTGGTTGAAGGCCGGGCGCCGGGCGCGCGCCAGCGCTGTGAGCAGCACGGCGATGCCGCCCAGGCCCAGCAGCACCCAGGCCATGCTGGCGACCATGCCCACGGTGTTGGCGATGGCGATGAGACCCACGTGCTCGCGCCAGACCAGGGCGCCCGGCGTCAGCAGCTGCACGGCCAGGGTGGCCGAGCCCCCCAGCAGGTACGCCGCCACCACGCCCCAGCGCGGCAGCCGCACACCGCAGAACACCACGCAGAAGTGAAAGAAGAACGCCGACGTCAGCGGCGAGAAGCCGATCATCGCCATGGCGATGTCGCCGCTGCCTGGCCCCAGCCAGTTGGGCAGCTCGTTGCCCGCCATCCACAGCGCAATGCCGCTCAGGAAGGCGGCCAGCAGCCGGGCGCCGGCCACCCGGTCGGCCCACCACAGCAGCATGCCCGCCAGGGCCAGGGTTTCGATGATGGAGAAGCCGAGGACGGCGCGGATAAGCATGGGATGAAAAGCGGTGCCGGCGAGGGGGTGACCTGTTGCCAGCGTTGACAACATAGCCTGCGCGCACTGTAAACGAAGTATGCAGGCCATTGGTGAAAAGTCCAATGAATCAACGACTTGCAGTGGTGTGGAGGGTTGGCCCGGTTTTCGCAGAAGAGGGATCAAGCAACCCACAGGAAACCCGCCATGCCCTCCACCGCCCTGACCTCCTTCGCCCCCGCAGCCGACGCCGCCCGCCACCTCGACCTGGCCGACTACGTGGGCGCCGCGGGCTGGGCCCGCCTGCCGGCCGCCGTGCGCCGACGCTTCGGTGCAGGCCACCCGGACGTGGACTACGCCGGCCGCATGGACCTGCGCTGCTCCGCCATCGGCCGCATCTACGCCAGCCTGTCGCGCGCCTTCGGCAGCCCGCTCACCAGCCTGCAGGCCCGGGGCCTGGCGGCCACCGTGCGGGTGCGCGGCAATGGCCAGGGCGGGGTGGTGTGGGAGCGGGTGTTCGGCGAGGCCGCCAATGGCGCCACCGGGGCGGCCATCGTGCGCTCGACCAAGGAGCCCGGAGCAGAAGGCCAGTTGACCGAGCGCACGGACGGCGGTCTGGCCATGGCGCTCGATGTGTTCGAGGAGAACGGCACGCTGGTCTTCCAGAGCCGCCGCTTCTTCCTGGCGCTGGGGCCGCTGCGCATCCCCGTCCCGCAGTGGCTGTCGCCCGGCCAGTGCCGCGTGACCCACACCGACCTGGGCGGTGGCGACTTCCGCTTCACGCTGTCGATGCGGCACCCGCTGTGGGGAGAGACCTTCCACCAGTCGGGCATCTTCACCGATCCCCTCCAAGTCGAATGACCACCATGCAGGCCGTTTTCATCCTCATGTCCGTCCAGTCGGTGCTGGGCGCCTTCGACAACCTCTGGCACCACGAGTGGCAGGCCCGCCTGCCGCAGCGCGTTTCGGCCCGCCACGAGCTGGCGCTGCATGCGGCGCGCGAGGCGCTGTACGGCCTGGTTTTCCTGGGCCTGGCCTGGTTCGAATGGCGCGGCGCCATGGCCGGCGTGCTGGCGCTGGTCCTGGCGGCGGAAATAGGGGTCACGCTGGCCGACTTTCTGGAAGAAGACCGCACGCGCCGGCTGCCGCCGCTCGAACGCCTGCTGCACACGGTGCTGACCATCAGCTACGGGGGCTTCGTGGCGCTGATGGTGCCGGTGCTGCATGATTGGGCCTCCATGAACACCGCATTGCACTTTCGCCCGCATGGCTGGATCTCCTGGCTTTTCACGCTGTATGGCCTGGGCGTGCTTGCCTGGAGCGTGCGCAATGTGCGCGCCGTGCGTCGGCTGGCGCAGTCTGCCGCGCTGCAGGAGTCATCGCCCTCCCTTATGGCCAATACACCGTCCCGGGGGCCGACGGTGCTGGTCACCGGCGCCACCGGCTTTGTGGGCAGTGCCCTGGTGCGGCAGTTGCAGGCCGATGGCCGGCGCGTCATCGCCCTGTCGCGCGACGCACGGCAGGCGCAGGCCCTGTTCGGCAAGGGCGTGTGGGTGGTGGAGAGCCTGGACCAGATTCCGTCCGAGACGCGCATCGACGCCGTGGTTCACCTTGCCGGGGCGCGGGTGGTAGGCCGGCCCTGGACGGCGGCACGGCGGCGTGAGTTGCTGGACAGCCGGGTGAAGGTGGCTCAGGCCCTGGTGCAGCTGATGCGGCGGCTGCAGCAGGTGCCCGAGGTGCTGGTCAGCGCATCGGCGGTGGGCTACTACGGTGCGGCCAACCTTCTGTCTGGCGAGGCACTCACCGAGGATGGCCCGCCCCAGCCTGGCCAGTTCCAGTCCGACCTGTGCGTGGCCATCGAGCACGAGGCCCGGCGCGCCGAGGCCCTGGGCGTGCGCGTGGTCCGGCTGCGCCTGGGCGTGGTGCTCGGCCGGGGCGATGGGGCCTACCCCATGCTGGCCCTGGCGGCCCGGTTGGGCATGGGCTCCGTGCTCGGCTCCGGCCGGCAACCGGCCCCGTGGATCCACCTCGACGATGCACTGGGGCTGATCCGCTTCGGTTTGGAACACCAGGCGCTGGCGGGTGCGGTCAACGCCGTGGCGCCGGACACCCCGTCGCAGGAGGGCTTCAGCCGCGCCCTCGCGCAGTCCTTCGGCGGCAGGGTTTTCCTGCGCATGCCCGGGGCGCCACTGCGCTGGCTCATGGGCGAAATGGCCACGCTGCTGCTGGACGGGCAGAACCTGGTGCCCAGAGCTGCGCTGGACGCCGGCTACCGGTTCCAGCACCCGACCCTGGCCGGGGCGCTGCGCGACCTGGCCGGGTGAGGGCACAGAGGCTGGGAATGTTTTGACCGTGCCCGGAAGGCGCGTCACAACGCCCCGGATCTAGGCGCGAAGCACAGCCATAGCTCGGGCTATGGCGAGCATTTGCAACGACGAGCCGGGGTGTTTTGGCGTGCAAGGCGGACATGGACGAAATATTCTCAGCCTCTTAGGCGCGTGCTGCGCGTGCACGGCCGCGCTGGTTCGACACCACGACGTTGTCCTTGGCCAGGGCCTGCCCATCGCGCACCGCAGCCAGCCAGCCCTCAGTGCTGGCCACCGCCGCGAAATTGCTCTGGAAGACGACGCTGAAGACCCGGTGGATCTCCTCGGCGCTGGCGTAGCCGGCCTCGTTCTCGTACGGCAACGCGCCCGTGGCGTCCGACAGGAACTCCACCGCCAGCCCGCGGTGCATGGCCTCGAATGTGGTGGACGCATCGCAGTTGTGCGTCATGTAGCCGGCAATGCTGAGCGTGTCGATGCCGTTGTCGGCGACCCACTGCGCCAGGTCGGTGCCCGTGAACGCGCTGGGCGTGGCCTTGGTGATCAGGTGGTCGCGGTGGCGGCGCGCCACTTCGGGGTGCAGCTGGCCATTGTGCGCATCGGCCTGGAACACCGGCGCGCCCTTGGGCGCATGGTGCTGCACGACCACCACACTCACGCCGGCCGCATGGGCCTCGTCCATAGCGCGCAGGATGTTGGGCAGGCTTTGCGCCACGGGCGGGTATTCGATGGGCAGCAGGCCGCCTTCGAAGTATTCGTTCTGCACATCGATGACGATGAGGGCGCGGCGGGGTGGGTTGGACATGGTCGGTGTTTCCATTGGGTTGCGATGGATTGGATCTTAGGCAGCGACACGCCTGGCCGATAGCGGCCCGAATGCCAATCATCGATAGAATCGGGCCATGATCGCCCGCCAGCCCGAAACCGTCGCCGTGGTCGCCTTCGACGGCATCAGCCCCTTCCACCTGTCGGTGCCCTGCCTGGTCTTCGGTGAGGACCGCGACGAGGACCGCCGCCACCGCTTCGCGCTCTCGGTCTGCGCCGCGGTGCCCGGCGCGCTGCGCACCAACGCGGGCTTTGCGATCCATGTCGCGCATGGGCTCGAGATACTGCGCCGGGCGCAGATCATCGTCGTGCCCTCGTGGTTCGACGACACCCGGGCGGCACCCGTAGAGTTGCTGGACGCGCTGCGCCGTGCCCACCGCCGCGGCGCCACCATCGTGGGCCTGTGCCTGGGGGCCTTCGTGCTGGCCGAGGCGGGCCTGCTGGAGGGGCGTACGGCCACCACCCACTGGTACCTGGCCGGGAGATTTGCCGAGCGCTACCCGCAGGTGGTGCTGCAGCCCGAGGTGCTGTACGTGGACCACGGCGACGTGCTCACGTCCGCAGGCACCGCTGCCGGCATCGACTGCTGCCTGCACCTGCTGCGTATGCGCCACGGTGCGGATGCGGCCAACCGAGCAGCCCGCCGCATGGTCGTGGCCCCGCACCGCCAGGGTGGCCAGGCACAGTACATAGAGACCCCGGTGCGCGCCGCGCCCGAACGCGACCGCCTGAGTCCCGTGGTCGATTGGATGCTGCAGAACCTGCAGCAGCCGCACGACCTGGACGCCCTGGCACAGCGCGCCCTCATGAGTCGCCGGAGCTTCACCCGCAATTTCCGCGAGGCCATGGGCACCACCGTCGGCCAGTGGCTGCTGCACCAGCGCCTGGCCCTGGCCCAGCGCCTGCTGGAGACCACCGAGGAATCCATCGACGCGGTGGCCGACCAGGCAGGCTTTGGCACCCCGGCCTCGCTGCGCCAGCATTTTGCTGCGGCCATGAAGGTCTCCCCCCTGGCGTACCGCAGGCAGTTCCGCACGACCTGAGGGTGGGGAGCCGCGGGAACGGCTGGGTAGCGAGCGCCATCAGCCTCTGGTTCACCACAATCGTCCGGCCTCGGCTCCTACAGGTGACACGAATCGACCCGCCTAGACTCATTGGCTAGTGCAAAGGTCCGATCAAGGGACAGCCAGTACCTGGCCCCGGCCAGAGACGGTCAGGGCATCGAAATCCCTGCCAAAGCACCCAGAAAAAGCAGGGGGAACTTCGGCCTTAGCACTCACTCCAAGAGAGTGCTAATATCATGCCTTAGAGGAAAGGATTCCCGGAATGAACATTCAATCTGGAACCGCTACGACGACTTTGGCGCCCGCAAACCCGTGGGCGCTGGTGCCCCCGCTGGGCAACCTGGACGCCTATATTTCGGCCGTCAACCGCCTGCCCCTGCTCACCCACGAGGAAGAGCAGTCCTATGCACGCGCGCTCAAGGACAACAACGATCTGGACGCCGCCGGCCGGCTGGTGATGTCGCACCTGCGCCTGGTGGTCTCCATCTCGCGCCAGTACCTGGGCTATGGCCTGCCGCATGGCGACCTGATCCAGGAAGGCAACGTGGGCCTGATGAAGGCCGTCAAGCGCTTCGATCCCGACCAGGGCGTGCGCTTGGTGAGCTACGCCATGCACTGGATCAAGGCCGAGATCCACGAGTACATCCTCAAGAACTGGCGCATGGTCAAGGTGGCGACCACCAAGGCCCAGCGCAAGCTGTTCTTCAATCTGCGGTCCATGAAGCAGGGTTTCAAGGCCGACGCGGCCGCTGCCGACGCTGCGACGCACCGCGACACCCTCTCCGAGAGCGAAATCGACTCGGTCGCGCAGCAGCTGAACGTCAAGCGCGAAGAAGTCATCGAGATGGAAACCCGCATGTCGGGCGGCGACGTGCTGCTCGACCCGGCCCCTTCGGATGACGGCGAGCAGGCCTTCGGCCCCATCGCCTACCTGGCCGATGCCGCGCACGAACCCACGGCCATGATCGAGTCGCGCCAGCGCGATTCCCTGGCCACCGATGGCATCGCCACCGCCCTGTCCAGCCTGGACGAGCGCAGCCGCCGCATCGTGGAGGAGCGCTGGCTCAAGGTGAACGACGATGGTTCGGGCGGCATGACGCTGCACGAACTGGCAGCCGTGTACGGCGTGAGCGCCGAGCGCATCCGCCAGATCGAGGTCGCCGCGATGAAGAAGATGAAGAAGACGCTGGCCGAATACGCATAAGCAGCGCCACGCTTTGGCACAGAGGCCGCGTTAACATCGCTGCTTCGCGGCTGAAGTACCTTCGAGAAAGGGCCCCGTCGGGGCCCTTTTCTTTTGCCCTTCCGCCTCCGGACGATAAATTCCAAGGAGATGCTCTTGTCACGCCCTGTTGTTCCCCGCCGTGCCGCGCTTGCGCTCGCGCTCGCTGCCCTGTCGTCGCCCTGGGCCATTGCCCAACAGACCCCGCAAAAAGCCCCGGCAGCCAAACCTGTCGGCGCCGCGCCAGCAGCAGCGGCAGCCCCCCTGGCCTGGCCGACCAAGCCGGTGCGCATCATCGTCGGCTTCCCGGCCGGCTCGTCGCCCGACCTCACGGCGCGCACCATCGCCGAGCCCCTGTCCAAGGCGCTGGGCCAACCGGTGATCGTCGAGAACAAGGTGGGTGCGGGTGGCAACATCGGCGCCGACGCCGTGGCCAAGGCGCGCGACGACCACACCATCGGCCTGATGATCAACGGCAACATGACCATCGCCAAGATGCTCAACCCCGCCGTGCCCTACGACCCCATCAAGGACCTGGCACCGTTGAGCCTGATCGGCACCTCGCCCCTGGTGCTGACCGCGCCCGTGAGCCAGCCCGGCGTATCGGCCACGGCCGATGCGCGCGAGTTCTTCGTGGCCGCGCGCAACGGCGGCGACAAGTGGAGCTATGGCACCCCCGGCGTGGGCACCGTGGGCCACATCGGCACCGAACTGCTCAAGTCGCGCAGCAACATCAACCCCGTGCATGTGCCCTACCCTGGCTACCCCCAGGTGGCCACGGCCATGCTGGGTGGCCAGCTGCAGATGGCGCTGCTGCCGCCGGCCCTGGCCCAGGCCCAGATCAAGGCGGGCAAGCTGCGCGCCATTGGCGTCACCTCCGCCGGCCGCAGCCCGCTGGTGCCCGACGTGCCGAGCCTGGCAGAGGCCGGCATCACCAACTACAACCTGGAAATCTGGAACGCCTTCGCCGCCCCGGTCACCATGCCCAAGCCCATCCAGGCCAAGGTGGCGGCACTGATCAGCGAGATCGCGCGCAGCCCCGACGTGCGCAGCAAGCTGTTCCAGCAGGGCTGGCAGGTGGTGGGCACTTCACCCGAGGGCCTGGCCAACCGCATCAAGGCGGACACCAACCTGCTGGGCGGCGTGATCGCCATGCGCGGGATCAAGGCGGAATAAGCCCACCGGCCCCAACGGCCCTCCCCACGCCTGCAACGGCGACGGAGGGCTTTTTTGTGGGTGCGTTCAGGCGGCGCTCAGCAGCGCGCGCACATCCTCGGTCAGGGCCTGGGCGCCGCTGCCATAGCGGCTGTAGATGCGCAGGCGCCCGGCCGGGTCGTAGATGTAGCTGCCGGCCGAATGGTCCATGCTGTAGCTGGTGGGGGTCTTGCCCTCGACCTTCTTGTAGTAGATCTTGAAGTCCTTGGCCACGGCGGCCAGTTGTTCGGGCGTGCCGCGCAGCGCGAGGAAGGTGGGGTCGAAGTTGGCCATGTAGGCCTTGAGCACCTCGGGGGTGTCGCGGTCCGGGTCAACGGTGACGAAAATGCCCTGCAGGCGCTCGCCGTCCTTGCCCAGGGCCTTCTTGACTTCGGCCAGCTCCTGCATGGAGGTCGGGCAGACGTCGGGGCACTGGGTGAAACCGAAGAACACCACCACCACCTTGCCCGCAAAGTCCTTGAGGCTGCGTGCCTGGCCGTTGTGGTCGGTCAGCGGCAGGTCGCGGGCGTAGTCGGCGCCGGTGACGTCCACGCCACGGAACTCCAGCTTCTTTTCGGAGCAGGCACCCAGCAGCGCACTGCCAGCGAGCGCGGTTGCGCCCATGGCGATCATTCGGAGAGCATGTCGTTTGTGCATGGTGTGGTCGTTCAGAGCACGTAGTGGTCCACCAGCAGCGCGGCGAACAGCACGCTCAGGTGGATGAGGGAAAAGCGGAAGGTCTTGCGCGCCAGCGCGTCCGAGTAGTTGCGCCACAGCGCGAAGCCATAGCCGCAGAAGCCCGCGGAGAGCACCACAGCCGCCACCAGGTAGATCCACGAGCTCATGCCGTAGATGAAGGGCATCAGGCAGCCGGCGAACAGGATCAGCGTGTAGAGAAACACCTGCAGCCGCGTGAACTCGTTGCCGTGCGTCACAGGCAGCATGGGCAGGCCTGACTTGCGGTAGTCCTCGACCCGGTACAGCGCCAGGGCCCAGAAGTGCGGCGGCGTCCACAAAAAGATGATGAGGAACAGGATCAGCGCCTCGGGGCCCACGTCGCCCGTCATCGACGCCCAGCCCAGCACCGGCGGCATGGCGCCCGAGGCCCCGCCGATCACGATGTTCTGCGGCGTGAGCGGTTTGAGGATGACGGTGTAGACCACGGCGTAGCCGACAAAGGTGGCGAAGGTGAGCCACATGGTCAGCGGGTTGACGGCAAAGTACAGCAAGGCCGAGCCGGCGCCGCACAGCACGGCCGAGAACAGCAGGGTCTGCGAGTTGGACAGCTCGCCCTTGGCGGTGGGGCGCCAGGCCGTGCGCTTCATCTTGGCGTCGATGCCTTGCTCGACGATGCAGTTGAACGCGGCAGCGGCACCGGCCACCAGCCACACGCCCACGCAGGCGATCACCATCAGGCCGAACTGCGGCGCGGTGGGCATGCCGGGCACGGCCAGCACCATGCCTATGAGCGCGCAGAACACGATGAGCTGCACCACGCGCGGCTTGGTGAGGGCATAGAACTGGGCCACGCGCGAGGGCGGCGAGGAAAGGGCGGGGGCGACACTCATGCGGACACTCTTCTCGATGCGCGCGAAGGCGCTGGGGTTTCGTCTCGTTGCGGTGCGGTGGCCGCGCGGCTGGCCGCCAGCGCCCAGGTCAGCACCACCACCATGGCGGCCGCACCGCCGGTGTGCAGCACGGCGGCCAGCAGGGGCCAGCCGAGCACCACGTTCGACAGGCCAGTGGCCAGCTGTGCCAGCGCCAGCGCCAGCAGCCAGCGCGCCTGTACCGGTAGCACGGCTGCCTTGTAGAGGCGCCAGACCAACGCCAGCAGCGCGGCCAGCACCACATAGGCCATCAGCCGGTGCACGTAATGGATGGCCGTGAGGCCGGCAAAGCTGATGTGGCTACCGTCCTGCAGCAGGCCCAGCTGGCGCCAGACCTGGAAGCCCTGGGCAAAGTCCATGGCCGGCCACCAACTGCCCTGGCAGGTCGGAAAGCTGGTGCACGCCAGCACCGCGTAGTTGGTGCTCACCCAGCCGCCCAGCACGATCTGCACGGTGACCAGCACGGTGGCCCACACCAGGCCCTGGCGCAGTGCGGGCGCGATGCGCTCGGCCACCCTGCCCTGCGCCCAGTGGGCATGGCGCACGGCCTGCACGCACAGCAGGGCCAGCAGCACCAGGCCGCCGATCAGGTGCAGGGTGACGATGGCCGGGAAGAGCTTCATGGTGACCGTGAGCGCTCCGAACGCGCCCTGCAGGCACACCCAGAACAGCGTGAAGGTGGGCCACCAGGGGCTGATGGGT
Source organism: Acidovorax sp. LjRoot118 (assembly GCF_964253575.1). Classification (NCBI taxonomy): domain Bacteria; kingdom Pseudomonadati; phylum Pseudomonadota; class Betaproteobacteria; order Burkholderiales; family Comamonadaceae; genus Acidovorax; species Acidovorax sp. LjRoot118. Next base: position 370,341 of record NZ_CAXURB020000001.1, on the reverse strand, counting down.
GGCTCGGCCACGCCCTGGCGCCTGGCCTGTCGGCGCTGCACCCAGGAGGACACCGTGATCACGATGATGAGCACGCCCACGCCCGTGGCCAGGTAGCGGTGCACCATCTCCACCCAGGCCTTGCCGTGGGTGACCGGGCCCGTGGGCATGGCGTCCTGCGCGGCCGCGATGTCGGCGTGCGCGCCCACCGGGCTGGCGTTGCCGTAGCAGCCCGGCCAGTCGGGGCAGCCCAGGCCCGAATCGGTGAGCCGGGTGAAGGCGCCGAACAGCACCAGGTCGAAGGTGAGGAACAGCGTGAGCACGGTGAGCGCCTGCAGGCGCTTGAGCGGCGTGCTGTTGCGGTTGCGCAGCCAGACCCAGACCAGCGGGCCGAGGGCGATGAGCACGCCCAGCAGCATGAGCCGGGCCAGCGGCGCCAGGTCGTACAGGGGCTGTGCGTCGGTCATGGCTTGGCGGGCCGGCCGGCCTCATCCCACGAGGAGGACGCACGCAGCAGGCGATCCAGGTCGCGCTTGGCCTTGGCCGCGCCGCTGCTGTCCATCGCAGCGGGAAAGCGCATCATCCAGTTGCCCATGGGGTCGACCACGTAGAGGTGGTCCTGCAGCGCATGGCCTTCGGCGGGGGCCAGCCAGGCCGCTACGCCCTCGGGGGGCAGGCGCAGCACGGTGGCCTGCTGCAGGGCCGGGGCCAGCAGCGGGGGCGGCAGGGCGGCATCGTTGACGAGCCAGACCCATTCCACGCGGTCCTTTTCCTTGCCCAGGGTTTCGCGCAGCTGGCGCTGCAGGTACAGGTGCTTCTGGCAGGCGTCGTTGCAGTCGCCGCCGGCCACGCTCACCAGCAGCCATTGGCCCTTGAGCGAGGCCAGGAGCGCGGGCTTGCCGTCCAGCGCGGTGCCCACCAGCTCGGGCATGGGGCGCTGGGGGTTGACCAGTTCACCGTAGACGCGGCGGCCCTCGGGGCGGATGACGTAGTAGGTGAAGTACGAGGCGACCACGGGCGCCGCGCAGATCAGCAGCACGCCCAGCATCTTCAGCCGGCCATGGCGGGTGCGCTGCGTGCCGGCCACGGCATCGCGCGCCTCGGGCAGGCTGTGCACGGTAAGGCCCAGCGGGTGGGCCCCGCCGTTGCTGTGCTGCTCAGGTGCCTGGCTGGCTGCGTGGGCGAATGAAGCGTCGGACGATTTGGAACCAGACATAGAGAAGTGCAATCAGGCCGCAGAGCCCGAACCATTGAAATGCGTAACCGTAGTGTTTGTCGACGCCCGCGCCGATGACGGGCCAGTCGCGCGACAGCCCTTCCGCAGCATCCCCGGTCTGCAAGACCGTGAGGGGCGCCAGCGCCAGGCCCGTCTCTGCCCGAAAGGCAGCCAGGTCGAGATTTTGCCGGATGCGGGAAGACCCCTTGGCGCTATCGCCGCCCTCGAACTCGTACAGGCGCGAAGGCGGCAGCGCTACGCGGCCCGCGACCTGCACCGTGCCATCCGGTGTCTGCACTGGCGGCAGCTGCATGCGGTCCTGGAAATTGCGTGGCGCCCAGCCGCGCTGCACCAGCACCACCGCATTGGAATCGACCAGTTGCAAGGGGGTGAGCACGAAGAAGCCGGGGCGGCCCTGCATCTGCCGGTTGTCCAGGTACACCGTGTGCTGGGGCAGCCAGCGGCCTTGCAGCGCGACGGAGCGGTGTACCAGCGCTTGCTGCGCCTCGGGCCCGGCCGGGGCCAGCAGCGAGCGGCCGTCGATGGCCGGCTGGCGCGTGCGCTCGTCAATGCGGGCCTGCAGCGCCTCCTTCTCGGCGGCGCGCGCCAGTTGCCAGCGCCCGAGCGAGGCCGTGGCCAGCATGGAGGCCAGGGCCGCGATCAGAATCAGCCAGAAAAGCGGGCCCAGGGCGCGTCGCGTGCTTGTCACAGGATAATGTGCTCCATGAAATACCTCGTTGTGCTGGCCTTCATCGCCATTCTGGCCAGCCTGGCCTCGGCCCTGTTCTTCATGATGCGTGGCGGCAAGGATGCCGGCGCCGACAAGGCCAAGGGCCACCGCATGGCGTGGGCGCTGGCCATACGGGTGGGGCTTTCCATCGCGCTGTTCCTGTGCATTCTCGTCGCATGGCAACTGGGCTATATCCAGCCCACCGGCCTGCCTGCCGCCTCGCGCTGAAGCCCCGACGGAACGGAACGCCTTCGCGGGCTTCGGCCGGCACAAAAAAAGCGCCTCGCGGCGCTTTTTTCTTTGGAGGCCGCGCCGGATTACATCCAGTAGACCAGAACGTACAGGCCGAGCCAGACCACGTCCACGAAGTGCCAGTACCAGGCGGCGCCTTCGAAGCCGAAGTGCTTTTCGGGGGTGAAATGGCCCTTTTGCAGGCGCAGGGTGATGAACAGCAGCATCAGCATGCCCAGGAACACGTGGAAGCCGTGGAACCCGGTCAGCATGAAGAAGGTGGAGCCGAACACGCCGGAGCTGAGCTTCAGGTTCAGGTCGGTGTACAGGTGGTAGTACTCGTAGCCCTGCACGCACAGGAAGACGAAGCCCAGCAATACCGTGGCCCACATGAAGGCGATGGTCTTGCCGCGGTGGTTTTCGCGCAGGGCGTGGTGGGCGATGGTCAGCGTCACGCCCGAGGTCAGCAGCAGCGCGGTGTTGATGGTGGGCAGCCAGAAGGGGCCCACGGTCTGGAAGGGCTCGACGATGCCGGCGGGCGATGCCGTGACGCCGGCGGCAAGGCTGGGCCACACGGCCTTGAAGTCGGGCCACAGCAGCGCGTTGTCCAGGCTGCCCAGGGCCGGCACCGAGTGCGCGCGCGCCCACCACAGGGCCGAGAAGAAGGCGCCGAAGAACATCACTTCGGAGAAGATGAACCAGCTCATGCTCCAGCGGTACGACAGGTCGATCTTGTGGCCGTACAGGCCGCCCTGGCTTTCGCGGATGGCGTCGCCGAACCACTGGTACAGCACGAACAGCCACCAGACCATGCCCAGCAGCAGGGAGTACTTGCCCCAGTCGTGGCCGTTGATCCACTGGCCCGCGCCCAGGATCACGAAGAACAGGCCAATGGCCGCCATCACCGGGTGGCGCGACTCGGCGGGCACGTAGTAGTACGGGGTCGTTCCGTGGGTCGATGCACTCATTTCAGCTCCTGAATCTCAAAATCTTTTGTTATCGTAATCGCGGGAACACTTGGCTGGCAGCGTCAGACAATGACGTTCACCAGCGTGATCAATGAAATCACCAGCAGGAACACCGCCACCAGCCCGACCACGATGATGTGCACCGGGTTGAGCTTCTCGACGTCCTGCGCATATTCGCTGCCCTTGCGCAGCCCGATGAACGACCAGGCCACCGCACGGATGGTGCGCAGCAGCGAACCCTTGCGCTGCACCGGCGAGGGTGCCACGGGCTCAGCGGGGTGCGGTAGAGGCTTGTCGGTCATGATCCGGCTCCTTCGACGGCAGGGTGCTGCAGCGCGGGCGCTGCAGCCGTGGATTCGGGCGCCGCAGGCGTCTTGCCACCCACCTCGAAGAAGGTGTAGGACAGCGTGATCGTCGTGACGTCCTTGGACAGGCGCGGGTCGATCACGAAGGCCACGGGCCATTCCTTCTTCTCGCCGGGCTCCAGCACATACTGGTTGAAGCAGAAGCACTCCAGCTTGTTGAAGTGCGCTGCCGCCTGGCGCGGTGCGTAGCTGGGGATGGCCTGGGCGGCCATGCGGCGGTTCTGCACGTTCTGGAACTCGTACATCACCGTCGTCAGCTCGCCAGGGTGCACCTGCACCGAGCGCTGCGCGGGCTTGAAGTCCCACGGCCCGCGCGAATTGGCGTCGAACTCGACGGTGATGGTGCGGCTCTTGTCCACTTGCGTGTTGGCGGGCACCTTCACGTCCTTGCCGGCCACGCCGTTGCCGGGCACCTGGCGCTCGGACAGCGACAGGATGTTGATCCCCGTCATCTCGCAGATGTGCTTGTAGATGGGGATCAGCACGTAGCCAAAGGCGAACATGCCGGCCGCAATCACCAGCAGCTTGCCCACCATTTTGGCGTTTTCGTGGCGCAGGTTCATGGCATGGAGCCCTGTGTCTTCTCTTCAGCGCGAGGACAGGAGGACCATCTTGACCATGAACCCGATGAAGAACACCGCAGCCACGGAGGCCAGGATCAGGCCCAGGCGCAGGTTGCTCTTCTTTTGTTCGGGGGTCATGGGCATGGTGTTCAGCCGATCACGCGGGTTGCCGTGGCGTCCAGCTTGGGTGGGGTCTCGAAGGTGTGGAACGGTGCGGGCGATGGCACTTCCCATTCCAGGCCTTCGGCGCCGTCCCATGGCTTGGCGGGGGCAGCAGGGCCCTTGCCCATCATGGCAGGCAGCACCACGGCCAGGAAGAAATACACCTGCATCAGCCCGAAGCCGAAGGCGCCCACCGAAGCGATGGCGTTGAAGTCGGCAAACTGCATGGGGTAGTCGGCATAGCGGCGGGGCATGCCGGCCAGGCCCAGGAAGTGCATCGGGAAGAAGGTCACGTTGAAGGTGATCAGCGAGCCCCAGAAGTGGATCTGGCCGCGCGTTTCGGAGTACATGTGGCCGGTCCACTTGGGCAGCCAGTAGTACACGCCTGCGAACATCGAGAACAGCGAGCCGGCCACCAGCACGTAGTGGAAGTGGGCCACCACGTAGTAGGTGTCCTGCAGCTGGATGTCGATGGGCGCCATGGCCAGGATCAGGCCGGTGAAACCACCCATGGTGAACACGAAGATGAAACCCACGGCGAACAGCATGGGGGTCTCGAACGTCATGGAGCCGCGCCACATGGTGGCGATCCAGTTGAAGATCTTCACGGCCGTGGGCACGGAGATCAGCATGGTGGCGTACATGAAGAACAACTGGCCGGTCACGGGCATGCCGGTCGTGAACATGTGGTGGGCCCACACGATGAACGACAGGATGGCGATGGACGAGGTGGCATACACCATGGAGGCGTAGCCGAACAGCTTCTTGCGCGCGAAGGCGGGCACGATCTGGCTGACGATGCCGAAGGCCGGCAAGATCATGATGTACACCTCGGGGTGGCCGAAGAACCAGAAGATGTGCTGGTACATCACCGGGTCGCCGCCGCCGGCGGGGTTGAAGAAGCTGGTGCCGAAGTGGCGGTCCGTCAGCGTCATGGTGATGGCGCCGGCCAGCACGGGCATCACGGCGATCAGCAGGTAGGCGGTGATCAGCCAGGTCCAGGCGAACATGGGCATCTTCATCAGCGTCATGCCGGGGGCGCGCATGTTCAGGATGGTGACGATGATGTTGATCGAGCCCATGATGGACGAGGCGCCCAGGATGTGCATGGCGAAGATGCCGGCATCCATGGAGGGGCCCATCTGCAGGGTCAGCGGTGCGTACAGCGTCCAGCCGGCAGCAGGGGCGCCGCCGGGCATGAAGAACGAACTCACCAGCATCAGCGCTGCCGGGATCATCAGCCAGAAGCTGAAGTTGTTCATGCGCGCAAAGGCCATGTCGGATGCGCCGATCTGCAGCGGGATCATCCAGTTCGCGAAGCCCACGAAGGCCGGCATGATGGCGCCGAACACCATGATCAGGCCGTGCATGGTGGTCAGCTGGTTGAACAGCTCGGGGTTCACCAGCTGCAGGCCGGGCTGGAACAGCTCGGCGCGGATCAAGAGGGCCAGGATGCCGCCGACCATGAGCATGGTGAAGGCGAACAGCAGGTACAGGGTACCGATGTCCTTGTGGTTGGTGGCGTACACCCAGCGGCGCCAGCCGGTGGGGCCGTGGTGGCCATGGTCGTCGTGTGCGTGGTCGCCTGCGTGCCCATGCTTGTCGTCGAGAACTGCGCTCATTTTGTACTCCTCAATGCGATGGGGCGGTGATTACTTGCCACGCTGGGCCAGGACTTCAGCAGGCTGCACCAGCTGACCGGTCTTGTTGGACCAGTTGTTCTTGGTGTAGCTGACCACGGCGGCGATGTCCGTGTCGCTCAGTTGCGCCCACGAAGGCATGGCGCCGTTGGCCGCGCCCTTGAGCAGGATCTGGATCTGCTTGGCATGGTCGGTGTCGAGCACGATGGCCGAGCCGTCCAGGGGCTTGATCGGGCCGGCACCCTTGCCGTTGGCCTGGTGGCAGGCGGCGCAGTTGGCCGCGTAGACCTTCTCGCCACGCTTGGTGATATCTTCCAGCGTCCAGACCTTGGTCGGGTCGTCAAGCTTGGCGGCGGCCTTCTTCTTCTGGGCAGCAACCCAGGTGGTGTAGTCCTCGGCGGACACGACCTTCACATGGATGGGCATGTAGGCGTGCTCCTTGCCGCACAGCTCGGCGCACTGGCCGTAGTAGTCGCCGATCTTCTCGGCGCGGAACCAGGTGTCACGCACGAAGCCGGGGATCGCATCCTGCTTGATGCCGAAGGCGGGCACCATGAAGGCGTGGATCACATCGTTGGCGGTGGTGATGATGCGGATCTTCTTGTTGACTGGCACCACCATCGGGTTGTCCACCTTGAGCAGGTAGTCGGCGGGCGCGTCCTTGACGTTGCCGCTGTCGGACATCACGCGGTGGCTGCTGTCCAGCGTGGAGATGAAGGCCAGGCCCTCACCCTCGCCGGTGATGTAGTCGTAGCCCCACTTCCACTGGTAGCCCGTGGTCTTGATGGTCAGGTCGGCATTGGTCGTGTCCTTCTGGGCCACCAGCACCTTGGTGGCGGGCAGGGCCATGAGGATCACGATGATGAAGGGGATGATGGTCCAGACCACTTCCACGGTCACGGACTCATGGAAATTGGCCGCCTTGGCGCCTTTGGACTTGCGATGCTTCCAGATGGAATAGAACATCACGGCGAAGACGGCTACGAAGATCACCGTGCAGATGACCAGCATCATCCAGTGCAGGAAATGCTGCTCCTCTGCAATCCTGGTGACAGGGGGGTGCAGATTGAGCTGGTTGACTGCGGGACCGCCAGGCAGGTCTTGAACGGCATGGGCCACGCCGCCCACCCATGCACCGGCGATCAGGAGCAGAGAAGCCAGCTTGTTGGAAATGCTCTTCATAGTTCTCATTTACTTCTAAGCCTCAAATTAACCAATCCCTGCTGGCGCGCCTGCGTGGGGTCAGGCTGCGCGCAAGGCCATGCGTATCTCCGATGCCAGGGCCGGCCGAAGCTCGGGGCGCACGTAGCGCCCCACTTCCACCGATCGGCCCTGTGCAGACAAGGTGATCAACGACCGGTCGCCGGTCTTGGGTTCCACGCGAACCCAGCTCCGGTCGAATTCGGCGCGCTCGAGCTTGCCTGCTGTCTCCAACTCCACCACCAGGCGCGAGCCCTGCAGTGAAATCCTCTCGCCATCGGCCGCATGACGTCCGTACATGGCGAATGCCAACCCAACCACCACCATCTCCAGCCATGCGAAGGGCATGACCAGACGGGCCCCGAGCATCCAGAAGAACGTTGCAATGCCCAGTGAAACCGAACACAGCGACAGGTACATCCAGCCCATCTGCGCGGGGGTGACCGAGCAGTTGCGGGCCAGGCGCCAATCGATGCGCTGACCCGAGACAGTGGCAAAACGAAAAACCAAGCCTGTCACCGGAGGTGCCCACAAGACTGCCGGCTGCAGACCACACCAGAAAAGCCACTGGCGCGGTATGCGCAGCCCGCTACGTTGCGCGGGAAGATGCCCGAAATCCCAATAACCCTGAATTGTAGCGTGCCTTGTTCCATGTCATTGACACGAGCCTACCCGGTACTTCTACCTGTACCTGTGGCCAGCATGGCCCGCATGTCCTGCAGCGAAACGGCACTGCTGGCGCTCATTTTCAGGCGCGGCGCAGGTTTGAAGGCATGGCCGTAGATGATCTCGAAAGTCAGTGCCAACTGTCCGTTCTGCGCAGGGTCGGCCAGGTGCTCCACCAGCGCCGCATGCAGGCGCTCGCGCCAGCCGCGCCCGCGCAAGGCGCCAAAGCGGTCAGGGTGCAGGTTGCAGCCGAGCTCACGCAGCTCCTGCAGCAGGCGCTCGGGCGTGGCGAAGGTGAGCGTGATGCGCTCCATGTCCATCACCGGCTCGGCAAAGCCGGCGTGCACCAGCATGTCGCCCCAGTCGTGCATGTCGGTGAAGGCATGGCCGGCCGGCGGCCAGCCCATCGCGGCATACACGCCGTGCAGCTCGCGCGCGGTGTCGGGCCCCAGGCAGGAGAACATCAGGTAGCCGTCGGTCGCCAGCGCGCGGTGCCACTGGCCGATGAGGGCCTGCGGGTCGGCCGCCGTGTGCAGCGCCATGTTGGCCCAGAGCATCTGCACGCTGGCATCGGGCGGCAGGCCGAACTGCGGCGCCGGGCCGCTCCAGCGTGCCGGGCTCCACCAGGGCCGGGCCAGCGCCTGCTCGGCCACCGGCACGCAGTGAGCGGCGGTCTCGGCCACCTGGCAGGCGGCCTTGGGATAGCGGGCACTCACCAGCGCATGGCCCTGCAGGCCGCCGCGCACAGGATCCCAGTGGCACCAGGACGCGGGGGCCTGGCGTATCCACTGCAGGCGGTCCTCCATGCGGCGGGCCACCTCTTCGTGGAGCCAGGGGGCCATGGCAGGCGCGGCGGCATGCCAGCGGGCAGCAGCAAGGGGATCGATCGTGGGGGGGCGCTCTGTGGGCATGTCGTAGGAACCGGGCCCCACGCAGGAACCGGGGGCCCAACGAGTATATTGACTCATGCAGTTCAAGGCGTTCACAGGGCTATCGGGGGTGGGGCGCAGGCTCAGGGCGCTGGCCGGCGCCCTGCCCAGCCAGTGCGCCGTCTGTCATGCCTGGCCTGCCACGCGCGTGTGCAAGGCCTGTACGGCCCGCTTCGCCCAGCCGGTGTCGCGCTGCACCCACTGTGCCCTGCGTGTGCCCGAGGGAGTCACGGTGTGCGGCGCCTGCCTGCGCGCGCCACCGGTCTTCGAGCGCTGCCTCGCCGCCGTGGACTACGCCTACCCCTGGTCCGGCGTGCTGGCCGATTTCAAGTTCCGCGCCGACCCCGGCTGGGCCGCCACACTGGCAGCGCTGATGCGCGGCAGCCCTGGGCTGGCGCAGGCACTCGACGCGGCCGACCTGGTGCTGCCCATTCCCTTGTCGCCCGAGCGGTTGCGGGAGCGGGGCTTCAACCAGGCCCTGCTGCTGGCCCGGCAGTTGTCACCCCACAAGGCACACCCCGCCATGCTGCTGCGGCTGCAGGCGGGCGATACCAAGGTACACCAGGCGCAACTGACGCGCGCCGAGCGGCTGCGCAACCTGCGCGGCGCCTTTGCCGTGGAGCCCGCCCGGGCCGCCGGCCTGCGGGGCCAGCGCATCGTGCTCATCGACGATGTGATGACCACCGGCGCCACCTTGCATGCCGCCGCCACCACGTTGCGCGAGGCGGGCGTGGCATCCATCAGCGCCCTGGTGTTGGCCCGCACGGAACCGCACCGGGACCACACCGCAAGCCTCCCATGATTTGTTACAAAGCCCGGCCGCAAAGGACCAGGTTCGCAGCAAAATACCGCCCATGTTCCATATCGTCCTGGTCGAGCCCGAGATTCCGCCCAACACCGGCAATGTGATCCGGCTGGCGGCCAACACGGGGTGCACCCTGCACCTCATCGAGCCGCTGGGCTTTTCCATGGAAGACCGGCTGATGCGCCGCGCCGGCCTGGACTACCACGAGTACACGGCCGTGCTGCGCCATGCGGGCTGGACGGCCTTCCTGCGCGATGCGCAGCCCGACCCGGCGCGCATGTTCGCCATGACCACGCATGGATCGCAGGACCTGTTCGACAACTGCTTTCTGCCAGGCGACTGGCTGGTGTTCGGCGCCGAGACGCGCGGCCTGCCGCCCGAACTGCGCGAGACCTTCCCTCCCGCCCAGCGGCTGCGCCTGCCCATGATCGCCGGGCAGCGCAGCCTGAACCTGTCGAACGCGGTGGCGGTGTCGGTATTCGAGGCCTGGCGCCAGAACAGCTTCGGCGCCGCTGGCGCTGTAGCCGCCCCCTCTCCAAGCGAACTGGCGCAGCTTCAGCCGGGGTGATACCTTTGGTCCGCAATGGCCTGGGGCCCCTGCTCGGACATGAAGTCCAGGAACACTTTGGTGCGCGCGGGCAGCATGCGACCCGAGGGCAGCGCGGCATACACCGTGTAGCGCGAAACGATCCACTCGGGCAGCACATGCACCAGCTCGCCGCTGGCCAATTGCTCCTCGATCAACAGGCGCGCGGTGACCGCCACGCCCGCGCCATCGATGGCCGCGCGCAGCAGCACGCCATTGCTGTCCGACTGCAGTACCGGCGGCGCATCCACCTCCTGCGAGGGCGCATCGCCCGTGGCCGGGTACAGGCGCAGCTTGCGCCCGCCGCCCATTTCCGAGCGTGCGGGTGCGCCCGTATCGCGCAGGTACTCGTGCTGCAGCAGGTCCATCGGCACCTGGGGCACGCCCTTGCGCGCCAGGTACTCGGGCGACGCCACGACGATGGCCTCGCCATGCAGGAGAGCGCGGGCCACGATGTTGGCATCGAAGTCCTCGCCCGCCACCATGATGGTCACGTCGAACTCGTCGATGCGGCGCAGGGCCAGCGAATCCACGCTGATGTCCAGCATCAACTTGGGGTAGCGCGCATGCCACAGCGCCGTCAGCGGCGCGAGGAAGTTGGTGGTGAGCACCGGCGGCGCCACGATGCGGATGGTGCCGCGCAGGTCGCGCGTGCTGGCCACGGCCTCGGCCTCGGCATCGTCGATCTCGTTGAGGATGCTGCGCACCCGCTGCAGGTAGACCTCGCCGGCATCGGTGAGCGCCACCTTGCGCGTGGTGCGCTGCAGCAGCCGCGTGCCCAGGTGCTGCTCCAGCTCGGCCACCATGCGCGTGACCACGGGGGGCGACATGTCGAGCGCGCGGGCGGCGGCGGCAAAGCCGCCCTCGTCGACCACGCGGTCGAAGACTTTCATGGCTTGCAGGCGGTCCATCGTTCAGCCCTCCTGCCAAATGTGAAAGAGCGCCGGGTGAAAGGGCGCCGGGCGCCCTGCCCTCAAGGCTTGGCGCCGTAGTTGCGGGCCAGCGACTCGGCCACGCACACGGGCTTGTCGCCACCCTCGCGCTCCACGGTCACCAGCCAGGTCATCTGCATGCCGTCCGGCGCCAGCGGCTCTGCGGCCTGCAGGGTCAGGCGTGCCCGCACGCGGCTGCCCACCGGCACCGGCGAGGTGAACCGCACCTTGTTCAGGCCATAGTTGACGCCCATGCGCGCGCCCTCGATGGCAATGCCCGACTCGAAGAAGCGCGGAATCAGCGACAGCGTGAGAAAGCCATGCGCAATCGGCGCGCCGAAGGGCCCGGCCTTGGCACGCTCGGGATCCACATGGATCCACTGGTGGTCGCCAGTAGCCTCGGCGAACAGGTTGACCTGTTCCTGCGTGATGGTGATCCAGTCGGTCACGGCGACCTCCTGGCCCACGCAGGCGCTGACTTCGGAGTAGGAGCGGAAGATTTTCATGGCACCAATGTAGCGCTGCGCCACAGCCCGCCTTGTCGGCCGGGTGACAGGTAATAACCCTCAGGCGAGCAGCGCTCATGCGTCGAGCCACTCGCAGATACCCTGCCACTGCTCCAGGTCGCGCGCCACGCGGCCCGGTGCCACGTCGAACAGCGTGAGCCCGTGCGCCGCCAGGTGGATGTAGTTCTGCGTGTCGCGCAGGTAGCCCAGCACCGGAAACCCCAGGTTGTCCACGAACTGGTGCAGTTGGTCGGCGGCACGTGTGCGCGCATCCACGCGCATGCCCACAATGCCCACCTGTACCCCGGCGGAGCGCTTGTGCTCGGCCAACTGGTCCAGAAATTCGCGCGTGGCGAAGATGTCGAACACGCTGGGCTGCAGCGGCACGATGATCTTGTCGGCCACCTTGAGCACGTCGTTCAGGCGCCAGCCGTGCAGGCCGGCCGAGGTGTCGAGCACCGCATGCGTCGTGCCCTTGGGCGGCTTGCTGATCACGTCGGAGTTGACGTCCCACACGCCGATGGGCCGCGCTGCCGGCGGGCGCAGGCCCAGCCACAGGCGCGCGGATTGCTGGCGGTCGGTATCGCCCAACAGCACGGGGTGGCCGTGGCTGGCGTAGTAGCCCGCCACATTGGTCGACAGCGTGGACTTGCCCACGCCCCCCTTCGGGTTGGCAACGACGATCACTGGCATCACGAAACTCCTTGCGTTGGGTCTGGCAATGAAATCGGCTGGAAAGACAAAGGCAGGCGCTGGCTCCGACTCGCCCGGTCATGCTACCCAATCGATAGCAAGACGCAAGCCCGTCATGCGTGCTGGCCGCCGCGCTTGACGAAGAAGAGCCCGGCGCCCACGGCCATCAACAGCCCGCCGAAGACCCGATTCTGCACACGCAGGGCCCGGGCGCTGCGCATCAGGCGGCGCATGGCGCTGGCGCCGGCGGCGTAGCCGTGCATCACGGTCACGTCCACGGCCACCGTGGTGGCGGCCATCACCAGCAGCTGCGTCCACAGCGGGCGCGTGTCGGTCATGAACTGCGGCAGCACGGCCACCATGAAGATGATGCCCTTGGGGTTGGTGGCATTGGTCAGAAAGCCGGTGAGGCAGCGCTTTTGCCATGTGCCCGCAGGCACCTCGTCGTCGCCCTGCAGCGGCGAGGCATCGCCCGAGCGCCACTGGCAAAAGCCCACATAGATCAGGTAGCCGGCGCCCAGCACCTTGACCACGCTGAAGGCCAGCTCGGACGCCAGCAGCAGCGAGCCCACGCCCGCCCCCGCCACCAGCAGGATCAGCAGCAGGCCCAGTTGCAGCCCGAGGATGGTGGCGCCCGTCTTGCGCACGCCGAACGACAGGCCATGGCTCATCGACAGCACCGCGCCCGAACCGGGGGACACCGCAATCAGGCACGAGGCCGCGAAAAAAGCCAACCAGGTCTGGAAATCCATGGAGCAACCACCACACAAAAGCAAGGGCGCGTATCTTATCAACCATGGTCGGCCCGCACAGCATGTCGGCCTATTGCGCTACCAAAAACAGAGCAAAGCGCAGCGATGCCAAAATGTACACGCCGAGGGAACACACATCCCCAACACAACAGACCACCCCCGGCCCGACCTGCCCCCATGGAACACGCACCCACCTGGCTCACCTACGGCTTTCTGTACCTCACGGCCGCCGTATTGGCCGTGCCCATCGCCAAGGCCCTGGGCCTGGGCGCCATCATCGGCTACCTGGCGGCCGGCATCGCCATCGGGCCCTGGGGCCTGGCCTTGGTGAGCAATGTGCAGGACATATTGCATTTCGCCGAGTTCGGCGTGGTGCTGATGCTCTTTCTCGTCGGGCTGGAGTTGCAGCCCAGCCGGCTGTGGGCGCTGCGCCGCCCCATCTTCGGCATGGGCAGCGCCCAGGTGCTGGGCTGCGCGGCGGTGCTCTTCGTGCTGGCCAGCCTGGTGGGCCTGCCCTGGCGCGTGGGCCTGGTCGGGGCGCTGGGGCTGGCACTGTCGTCCACGGCCATCGCCCTGCAAAGCCTGGCCGAGCGCAACCTGATGCGCACCAGCAGCGGGCAGGCAGGCTTTTCGATTTTGCTGTTCCAGGACGTGGCGGCCATCCCCATTCTGGCGCTGCTGCCGCTGCTGGGCGCCGCAGCCGGCGCGGGCACCAGCCACTCGCCGGGCGAGGTGGCGCTGGAGGTGGCCAAGATCGTCGGCGTGATCGCCGCCATCATCCTCGGCGGGCGCCTGCTGCTGCGGCCCGTGCTGCGCTGGATCGCCAAGAGCAAGACGCCCGAGGTCTTCACCGCCGCCGCGCTGCTGCTGGTGGTGGGCATCGCCATGCTGATGGTGATGGTCGGGCTGTCGATGGCGCTCGGCGCCTTTCTGGCCGGCGTGCTGCTGGCCGACAGCGAGTACCGGCGCGAGCTGGAGGCCGACATCGAGCCCTTCAAGGGCCTGCTGCTGGGCCTGTTCTTCATTGCCGTGGGCATGAGCATCGACTTCGGCGTGCTCATGCGCTCACCCTGGCTCATGGCGGGCATCCTCTTCGGCTTTCTGGCCTGCAAGGCGGTGGTGATCTATGCGCTGGCGCGCGCGGTGAACATCCCCTACCAGGAGCGCCCCGTGTTCACGTTGCTGCTGGCACAGGGCGGCGAGTTCGCCTTCGTGGTGTTCCAGGCCGCCGCCGGCGCCCAGGTGTTCCCCGCCGAAACCGCCTCGCTGCTCATCGGTGCGGTGGCGCTGTCGATGCTGCTGAGCCCCTTGCTGCTGGTGGTGCTGGACCGCGTGCTGCTGCGCCGCTATGCGCACGTCAAGGCGCCCGAGGCCGACGAGATCTCGGAGCCGCAGGAGGCGCCCATCGTGATCGCAGGCTTCGGCCGCTACGGCCAGATCGTGGCGCGCGTGATGCTGATGCAGGGCATACGCACCACCGTGCTCGACCACAGCGTGGAAATGCTGGAGGTGGCGCGCACCTTCGGCTACCGGGTGCACTACGGCGACGCCACCCGGCTCGACCTGCTGCGCATCGCGGGTGCCGGGCAGGCGCGCATCCTGGTGATCGCCGTGGACGACCCCGAGCAGTCCGTCAAGATCGCCGTGCTGGCGCGCAAGCACTTCCCGCACCTGCAGGTGGTGGCCCGCGCGCGCGACCTCACGCACTGGAACAATCTGCGCGACGCCGGCGTGACCCTGGTGCAGCGCGAGCTGTTCGAATCGAGCATGCACAGCGCCCGCACGGTGCTCGAACTCATGGGCCTGCCACCAGAAGAGGCCCATGAGATGACCCGGCGCTTCAGGGAACACAACATCGCCCTGTCCGACCGCATGTACCCGCACCACCGCGACCGCGCCAAGATGATCGCCGTAGCGCGCGAAGGGCGCAGCCAGTTGGCAGAGCAGATGGCGCGGGAGCGGCAGGAGGCTGCGGCGGCGGGGGAGGACGGGGCATACCCCGGGTATGCGGGGCCAGACACCAACGCCCCTGCGGGCGGTGAAGAGCGCTGAGACAAGCGACCAAAGACGCCGCGGTGGATCGGCACTTGCAGGGATGGAATGGGTCCCGCCGAAATGGGCCGATGAAATCCAGCGAGCCCCGGCCGACACACTGAAAGCAGTACGCGAGAGGACGAACCCAACCGTCTTTGCAAATCTTCGCAAACAAGATTCATTCGCATTACAATCCATACCCTCACGCAAGCCAAGTGTCCCGTCAGGATGCCCGCCAGCGCCCGCTGCTCCTACTGTCTCGGACTCTTTCCATGCACCCCCTGCCCCAACGCGCTGCGCTGCGCCTGCGCACGCCTGCCCTTTCGCCCGCCCGCACCGCCGGCCTGTTCGCCCTGACCCCGCTGGCCCTGTGCCTGGCGCAGTCCGCCTTTGCACAAGCTGCCGCCGATGCCCCGGCCACCACTGCGCCCCAGCTGCAGGAAGTGCGCATCAACGCCAGCACCGAAAAGGACATGGGCTTTGCGCCTGTGGAGGCCCAGACGGCCGGCAAGGCGCCCATGCGGCGGTTGGAAACCCCGCAGTCCGTCAGTGTGGTGACGCGCGAGCAGATGGAGTCGCGCCAGATCACCAACGTGCAGCAGGCGCTGCAGACGGTGGCGGGGGTGAGCCCTGTGAACTTCGGGCGCCGGGGCTTTGACGACCTCAACATCCGCGGCTTTCGCTCCACCGAATCGATCCTGGTCGACGGCCTGGTGCAGAGCCCCGGCATGTGGGCCAAGCTGCAGCCCTATGGCTACGAGCGCTTCGAGGTGCTCAAGGGCTCGGCCTCGGTGCTGTATGGCCAGGTGCAGCCGGGCGGCATCGTCAACGCCGTGAGCAAGCGCCCGCGCAAGGAGCCGCTGAACGAGGTGGGCATCGAGGTGGGCAGCTTCGGCCAGCGCACGCTGCAGGCCGACGTGAACCGGCCGCTGTCCGAATCGGGCAAGACAGCGCTGCGCATCAATGCGCAGGTGACGGATGCCGACGACCCGACGCAGTTCATCTACCGCAAGGACCGCTGGTTCGCGCCGTCCCTCTCCATCGACCTGGGGGCGCAGACCGACTTGGTGCTCTTCGCCACCTACAGCCGCAGCGAGTGGATGCGCCAGCAGGGCATCACACCCTATGGCACGCTGCTGCCCAACCGCAACGGCACACTGTCACGCACGCTGTTCACCGGCGAGCCCGCGTTTGGCGTGTACGACGTGGAGAGCACCACGCTGGGCTACGCGCTGGAGCACCAGGTCTCGCCGACGATGACGTTCCGCCAGAACGTGCGCTACGAGACCGAGAAGGGCACGGGCAACTTCGTCTCGAACCAGGCGCTGCAGGCCAACCAGCGGCTGCAGAACCGCAGCGCCTCGCGCCAGTACATGGACTATGACCTGCTGGCCACCGACACCTCGCTGCTCACGCGCTTCGAGGCACTGGGCGCAAAGCACCAGTTGGTCACGGGCCTGGATGTGCGCAGCGGCCACAGCCTGCTGGCCAGCCGCACCTGCTCCATTGCCGCGCTGGACCTGTTCGCGCCGGCCTACGGCGTGCAGGCCAACTGCCCTGCGGCGCTGACCAGCGACGCGCCCGGCAAGCTCACGGTGGCGGGCCTGTATGCGCAGGACCAGATCAAGTTCGGCCAGGGCTGGACGGCCCTGGTGGGCCTGCGCCGCGACTGGTCCACCAACGACATCGACAACCGCGTCACGCGCGTGCAGACGCAGCAAAAGGACAGTGCCACCACGCTGTCGGCCGGCCTGGTGTACGAGTTCACACCCGGCTGGGCCGCTTACGGCAGCTACGGCGAGTCCTTTTTGCCGACCTCGGGCCTGGCGTTCAACGGCACGCCCTTTGTGCCCGAGACCGGCAAGCAGTGGGAAGCCGGCCTGAAGTACGAGGCCCCGGGCGGCCAGCTCACGGGTGCACTGGCCCTGTTCGACCTGGTGCGCGAGAACGTGACCACGGCCGACCCGGTAAACACCGGCTTCAGCGTGCAGACCGGCCAGCAGCGGGCGCGCGGCCTGGAGGTGGAGCTGGGCGCCGACATGAAGAACGGCTGGAAGCTGACCAGCGCCTACACCTATACGCAGACCAAGGTCACGCGCGACAACAACGCCGCCATCGTGGGCCTGCCGCTCAACCTCACGCCGCGCCACACGCTCACGGCCTGGGCCACCTACAAGCTGCCGCAGTACCAGCGCGTCACGCTGGGCCTGGGCGGGCGCTATGTGAGCGAGCAGATCGGCTCGTACCCGTTCACGCTGCCCTCGTACGTGGTGGCCGATGCCTCCATCAGCTACGCGGGCGAGAACTACCGCCTGACCGCCGGGGTGAAGAACCTGTTCAACAAGGCGTACTACGACGGCGCGATCAACGCCAACGTGGTCTCGCCCGCGCTACCGCGCAACTTCAGCCTGGGGCTGACGTACTTCTTCTGACCTGGCCTTTGCACTGCCAGCCACCACCATGACCAGCCAGCGCACGCTGAACCGCCTGTTCGTCCTGCACTCGTGGGCGGGCATCGTCACGGGGCTGTTGATGTTCATCGTCTGCTTCTCGGGCGCGGTGGTGGTGTTCAAGAACGAGATCGACCTGTGGGCCAACCCGTCGCTGGCGGGGTTGCCGCGCACCGAGCCGCCCGCGCCGCTGGCCACCGTGCTGGCGCAGTTGCAGGCGCACTACCCGGGCGCCACGGTGGAGACCATCGCGTTGCCCGACGCAACCAACCCCAGCTACTTCGCCCATGTGCGCGAGCGCGGCGCCCCCGCCAGCCAGCGCACCAAGGTGGCCCTGCGCTCGGACACGGGCGCCGTGATGGGCCCGGTGGACAGCCAGCTCGGCCAGTACCTGCGCATGCTGCACGTGTCTCTGTTCTTCGGGCCGCGCTGGATCGTGGGCTTTCTCGGCGCGGCCATGCTGGTGCTGATCGGCACGGGCATCGTGATCCACCGCAAGATATTGGCTGAGCTGTTCACCCAGCGCTGGGGCCGCAGCTTTCGCGTGGTGATGTCGGACCTGCACAAGTCCGCCGGCATCTGGGGGCTGGGCTTTCACGTCCTGATCGCGGCCACGGGGGCCTGGCTGGGGTTGGCGCCGCTGTTCGAGCAGGGATACAAATACGTGATGGCGGGCGCGCCAGCCGCCAGCGCCGCGCGCAAGCCACCACCGGCCGCCGAGCCCGCGGCAATGCAGTCCCTCGACACCCTGTACCGCAGCGCGCAACAGGCCGTGCCGGGGCTTCAGGCACGCTATGTGTCGCTGCGCCGCTGGGGCACCACGGCGGCAGAGGCCAGTTTCACCGGCACCCTGTCTGGCCACCTGGCCAGCACGGCCAGGGTGGACATGAACGCCACCACGGGTGAGCCCAAAAAGGCGCTGGACCCGCGCACGGCCGGCTTCTGGTCGCTGGTCAACGGGCTCATGGAGCCGCTGCACTTCGGCGACTTCGGTGGGCTGGCATTGAAGTGGCTCTACTTCATCCTGGGCATGACGCCGGCGTTTTTGTCCATCTCGGGCACGCTGATCTGGCTGGACTCGCGCCAGCAGCGGCGGCGCGAGGCGCAGCAACAGGCGGGCGTTCCGCCGGGGCTGCAGGCATGACAAAACTTGCCACAGGCCCTTCCGCCTCCTTCATGGCGCGCTGGTTCCTGGCGCTGCACGCCACCTTGCCCGCTGCGGTGCTGGTGGCCGTGCTCGTGCACTTGTGGCCCCCGGCCGGCCTGCCGCCGCTGGCGCAGCGCCCGGTATGGGCCGTGTGGACGCTGATCGCCACCTGGCTCGCCGCCTCGCTGCTGGCAGCCTGGGCGCTGCGCCACATAGCGCTGTGGCGTGTGTCGCTGGGCGCGGCCGGCGTGCTGCTGGCGCTGGCCGGCGCGGCGGGCCTGGTGTTGGGCACGCCGCTGCAGTGGCCCATGCTGGTCAGCCTGGTAACGCTGGGCGCCGTGCTGGCGGGGCTGGCCGCCTTCATCGGCCCGGCGCGGGTGCAGGCGAATCGCCGCCGCGACAACGGCAACCACCCACCGCGCCGCGCCGCGCGCGGGGGATGGCGCTGGCCCGCCATGCCCTCCACGCAGACCCTTTCTTTCTGGCTGGCGGGCCTGCTGGCCATCGAGTCGTTTCGCATCGCGCACATCGTGGCGGCCGAGCCGGCGCGCTCGGCCGGCATGCTGGGCCTGCTGGTGGCCTTCTTCCTGGTGCTGCCGGCCGCCACGCTGCAGGCCTGGTGGCCGCGCGCCGCAGCGGTGCTGGCAGCGCTGGCCGCAGCGGCCCTGGCGGGGCTGGCCTGGCGATCGGGCATGGCAGTGTGGGGCGGGGCTGCGGCCCTGTGCCTGGCCATGGGCATCGCGGTGCTGCACCGCATGCATCGCCAATCGCGCCACCGCGCAGCATCGGCGCCCGGCACCGAGCCTGCGCAGCGCGCGGAGCCTGCGGCATGACCGACACCCTGGCCCTGGCCTGCGCGGCCGCCGCCTGCCTGCTGGCCCTGGTGCACTGGGCGCAGGCCATGCCCACGCGGGCCTGGGGCGATGCCCCCGCCGGCGCGCCCACGCAGCGCCGCGCCTGGGGCCTGGCGCTGGCCACGCTGGCGCTGCAGTGCGCGGCCGCAACCATGGCTGCCGGCCTGGCGGCCGGTGTGGCGATTGCGCTGGCATCGTGGATGGTGCTGGGCTGGGGCCTGGTGCTGGCCATGAACCAGTGGCCAGAGGGCAGCCTGCGCTGGGCGCGCCGCATTGGCGCGGTGGGCTGGGCTGGCTGCGTACTGGGCCTGCTTATTCACGCACTGGCCTGGTGACAGGTCGCGCGGCACAATCGCCGCCATGGACCTGCTCGACGCCCCCTGGATTCAGACGCTGCGCTTTTTTCTCGAAGTGGCGGCGACCATCGCCTTCGCGCTGTCGGGCGTGATCGCTGCGGCGCGCAAGCGCATGGACGTGGTGGGCGTGTGCGTGGTGGCCTTTGTCGCGGCGTTCGGCGGCGGCACGCTGCGTGACCTACTGCTGGACCAACGGCCCTTCTTCTGGATACGCCACACCGGCTTCATCTGGGGGCTGCTGGCGCTGTGCGTGTGCGCCATGCTGTTCATGCGCCAGCGGCATTTTCAGCCCACCGAGCGCGCCATGCTGCTGCCCGACGCCATCGGCCTGGGCCTGTTTGCCGCCGTGGGCATCGACACCGCCACCGCCGTGGGCATGCCGCCCATCATCGCCGTGATGATGGGCGTGACCACCGGCGTCTTCGGCGGCGTGCTGCGCGACGTGCTGTGCAACGAGGTGCCCCAGGCCTTCAGCGACCACCGGCCCTACGCCCTGTGCGCGTTTGCCGGCGGCTGGATCGACGTGGCCCTGCGCCAGCTGGATGCGCCGGGCTGGGCACCGCTGCTGGCCTGCGTGGTGGCCACCGCCGGGCTGCGCGGCCTGGCGCTGTGGCGCAATTGGGAGCTGCCGGCGTGGCGGGTGTGATGCTCCGGCCACGCGGCAGCTCCATCGCCATCAACGACGATCCACCATGACCCCAACGCCCCCCACCGCCGTCCTCCGCCTGGCCTTCTCCCTGCTCGCACTCGCCGCCATCGGCTGGCAACTTTGGCTGCATGTGGGGCTGGGCTACAGCGCGCTCAACTTCTTCAGCTACTTCACCAACCTGTCGAACCTGTTGGCCGCTGGCGTCTTGATCGCTGGTGCATGCCGCCAATGGATGCACGCGCGGCCCTCGGCCGCTTTCGAATCGCTGCGCGCCGTGGCCGCAACCTGCATGCTGGTGGTCGGCGTGGTGTTCGCGCTGCTGCTGCGCGACGTGGATCTGGGCGCGCTGAGGCCTTGGGTGAACTCGGTGCTGCACCATGTGATGCCCGTCGTGGTGCTGCTTGACTGGCTGCTGTGGCCGCCGCGCCCGGCCGTGGGCGTACGGCCGCTGCGCTGGGTGGTGGCGTTTGCGGGCTTGTACCTCGCGTATTCAATGGTGCGCGGCGCTGCCGTTGGGTGGTATCCCTACCCCTTCCTGAATCCAGCAAAGGTGGGCGGGTACGGCGGCGTGGCGGTGTATGCAGTGGGAATCGCGGTCGTCGTCGTGGTCGCAGGGTGGGCGCTGCTGGCCTGGGCACGCCGGCGTGAAAGAGTACAAACGTAGTGTGGGACAGGTCGAATCCTGTCCAAAACCCCATCTCTGCGAAGTTGAGTGCCCGACAGCGATCAAAATCCGCAATGGCCCGTCACGACACTGCCATCATCCCCGGCACCACCAGGATGCACGCCCCGAACGCCAGCCCCTGCAGCCGGATGGTGGTCTCGGCGGACATTACGGTAGGGCGTTTGATCAAACCCTTTGCCTCGGACGTGCCCAACAACTACAGTTGATTGGCTGTTGGCAGAAACATCGGATTGGCGCATCACCTGAACGGGTGGGCCCGCCACGGCCCGGCGCGCGCCCTGTTGTAACAGGTAGAAACTGAGCACCAGCCTCAGTGATAATGATTTTCCGATTGCCACCACCCGTCCCTGGACACCCCCAAGCCTCCCATGCTCTGCGCCGTTGTTCTATGTATCGCAGCCCTGGTTGGGGGCCAGCAACCACCAGCGCAACCGCAGCAACGGCCCGTTTCATCGGATGGCTGGTTCACGCTGAGCGGTGACCGCGCCGAGGCGGGCAAGAACCTGATCGAGATCCTGCCCGAGCCCATCGGGGTGGACCAGCGCGTGGTGCTCGACCTGCGCGTCTCGCGCGACCAGCAGCGCACCTCGTTCCGCGGGCAGAAATACCGCTCCTATTACGCCAAGGTGGTAGTGGACTGCCCCACCCGCAAGGCCTGGTACCTGTGGCTCTCGTACTACGCGCAGCCCGAGTGGGGCGGCCCCATCGTCGGCCGCGAGGAGTACAAGGAAGGCGAGGCGCCGGTGCTGTTCAAGGACATGTCGGGCGAATGGTCGCGGCGCATGATTTCGGCGGCGTGCAAGGTGCGCAATCTCTAGCCAGGCTCCCCCATCGCCCGCACCATGAACTCGATGAAGCGCGCCAGCTTGGGTAACTGGCGCCGGTCTGGCGCATAGACGAGATGCACCGGGCGCGCTGCCGGCACGCAGCGGGTGAGCACGGGCACCAGCCGCCCCTCGCGGATCTCTTCGGCCAGCAGCACCTCGGGCTGCATGATGAGGCCCAGGCCGCGCAGCGCGGCCTGGCGCAGGCCGTCGCCCTGGTTGCAGGTGAAGCGCGCCAGTTCCGGCCACTGGAAGGCCTTGCCGCCATCGTCGTACAGCGTCCACTCCACGCGCCGCTGCCAGACCGAATGGCTCAGGCACTGGTGCTGCGCCAGGTCGGCCACGCGCTCGGGGTGGCCGTGGCGCGCCAGATAACCGGGCGTGGCGGCGATCACCATGCGGTAGGGCTTGAGTGGCCGGGCCACCAGGCCCTCGTCGGCAATGGCGCCGATGCGCACGGCGGCGTCGAAGCCCTCGCCCGCCATGTCGACCACGCTGTCGGTCAGTTGCAGCTCCACACGCACCTGCGGGTGGGCGAGCAGAAAATCAGCCACCAGCGGCGCGATCACCTGGTTGCCCAGCGTGAAGGGTGCGCTCACGCGCAGCAGGCCCTGGGGCACGGCGCGGTTGCGCTCCACCGCCGATTCGGCCCAGCGCACCTGCTCGAGCACGCGCCTGCAGTCCTCGTAGAACGCGGCGCCCACCTCGGTCAGGCTGTTCTGGCGCGTGCTGCGCTGAAACAGGCGCGCAGCCAGGTGCTCCTCCAGCTGGCGGATGTGCTTGCCCACCATCACGGCCGAAATGTCGAGTTGGCGCGCGGCGCCTGCAAAGCTGCCGGCTTCGACCACGGCCACCATGATCTCCATGTTGCGCAGCTTGTCCATGCGATTGCAAACCCTGGGTTAGTTCAAGAAGAACTTCACTGTACTTTATGCGCTGATTGATTCACAAAACAATCCAGGCTTCTTCAACGCTTTCGGGTAACACCCGCAAAAGGAACAAGCCATGTCCTCCACCAGCAAGGTTCTTCTCATCGGAGCCAGCGGCACCATCGGCCAGGCCGTTCTGGTCAATCTTTCGGCACGCCACGAGGTCATCACCGTGGGCCGCACCAGCGGCACGCACCGTGCGGACTTCTCGCAATCAGGATCGGTGGCGGCCTTGTTCAAGGCGGTCGGCAAGGTGGATGCCATCGTCAGCACCGCCGGCAACCTGCACTTCGGCCCGCTGGCCGAGATGACGCCCGCGCAGTTCAACCTGGGACTGCAGGACAAGCTGCTGGGCCAGGTGCAGCTGGCGCTGCTGGGCCAGCATTACCTGAACGATGGCGGCTCGATCACGCTGACCAGTGGCATCGTGGGGATCGAGCCCATCCGCAACGGGGCCAACGCCACGGCGGTGAACGCCGCCATCGACGGCTTCGTGGCGGCTGCCGCCATCGAGCTGCCGCGCGGGCTGCGCATCAACGCCGTGAGCCCCACCATCCTGACCGAATCGGTGGGCAGCTACGGCCCCTTCTTCCCGGGCTTCGAAACCGTGCCCGCCGTGCGCGCCGCCCTGGCCTACCAGCGCAGCGTGGAAGGCGGGCAGACCGCGCGGGTGTACCGCGTGCACTGAGAGGCTGAGAACATGATGTGTGCAAAGCCCCGCTGGCCGGCCCCTGCCAGCGAGGGCTTTTTGTCGATCAGTCGAGGCTAGCGCCCGACTCCTGAACGACCTTGCCCCACTTCACACTCTCCGTCTTGATGAAGGCGGCGAACTGCTCGGGCGTTTCGCTATACGTCTCGGCGCCTTGCTCGTTGATCTTCTTCTTCACCTCGGCCTGGTTGAGCACCTTGACCAGGGCGGTGTTGAGCTTGGCGAGCACCGGCGCGGGCGTGCCGGCCGGGGCGAACATGCCGAACCACGAGGTGGCCTCGTAGCCGGGCACGCCGGCTTCGGCGATGGTGGGCACGTTGGGCAGCTCGGGCGAGCGCTTGGCGGTGGTCACGGCGATGGGCACGAGCTTGCCCGAGCGCACGTGCTGGATGGCCGAGGGCATGTTGTCGAACATGATGCCGATCTGGTTGCCCAGCAGGTCGGTCACAGCGGGGGCGCTGCCCTTGTAGGGCACGTGCACCATGTCGACCTTGGCCAGCGACTTGAACAGCTCGCCCGACAGGTGGATGGAGCTGCCGTTGCCCGACGAGCCGAAGTTCACCTTGCCGGGGTTGGCCTTGGCGTAGGCAATCAGTTCCTTCACGCTCTTGTAGGGCTGGGCCGGGTTGGCCACCAGCAGGTTGGGCACGTTGGCCACGCGCGTGAGGGGCGCAAAGTCCTTGACCGGGTCGAAGGGCATCTTCTTGTACAGGCTGGCGTTGATGGCGTGGGTGCCCACCGTGCCCATGAACAGGGTGTAGCCGTCGGCCGGGGCCTTGGCGGCCAGGGCGCCGCCGATGTTGCCGCCCGCGCCTGCGCGGTTGTCCACGACGACCGGCTGGCCCAGCTCGCTGGTCAGGGCCTGGCCGATGATGCGCGCCAGGATGTCGGTGGTGCCGCCCGCCGCAAACGGCACGACGATGGTCACGGGCTTGCTGGGGTAGGCGGCTTGTGCCAGGGCGCCGGCAGGGATCGCAGCGCCGACAGCGGCGGTGGCCAGTGCAGCCAGCAGGGTGCGGCGGGTGGAGGGAAAGCGGATGGGGTTCATGTGTCTCCTAGAACAACGGTTGCATGGAAAAGGGATAGAGGGATGGCGGCTTCACAAAGCACGCCCTGCAGATTTGCATTCAGCCGGATAACTAGGCGGGGAGCCGCAGACAGTGCTGTTGCACGGCAAGGCTCCCCAACGACGTTAGCCGGTTGAAGGCAAATCTGCGTCAGACGCCAGCGACGCCGACGGTCATGCCGCCACAGACATAGAGGACTTGCCCGGTCACAAAGCCGCTGCGCGCGTCGAGCAAATAGGACACGGCATGCGCCACGTCGTCCGGCGTGCCCACGCGCTTGACGGGCACGGATTCGATGATGGCGCGCGTGCGCGGTGCGTCGGGCGGGTTGGCGCGGTCGAACAGCTCGGTGCGGATGGGGCCGGGGCCGATGGCGTTGGCCGTGACGCCGTGGCGCCCCAGCTCCAGCGCCCACACGCGCGTCATGCCGATCAGGCCGGCCTTGGTGGCCGAGTACGCGGTGCGCAGCTCCTTGCCCAGCGCGGCGCGCGAAGACATGTTGACGATGCGCCCGAACCCCGCCTCTTTCATGCCGGGCAGCAGGGCCTGCATGCACTGCAGGCTGCAGCGCAGGTTCAGCGCCACGGCCAGATCGAACTCGTCCAGCGTCTGGTGCTCGGCATCGGCCGGCACCACCACGCCCACGTTGTTCACCAGCCGCGTGATGGGGCCGCCGGCCAGCGCCTGCTGCAGCGCGCGCGCCGTGTCGGCCGTGTTCGACAGGTCGGCCTGTATGCCGCCGGGCACGTGGTCGACCACGCGGTCGATGACCACGGGCTCGTAGCCGTCGGCCCGGCAGCGCTCGGCCGTGGCCGCGCCGATGCCGGCACCACCGCCGGTGATGAGAACGCGCTCGCGCTGGGTGCTGGGGTGGGTCATGGGGATTCTTCCTTCACAGATTCAAGGGGCGGCCAGGGTTGCGCCCAGCCAGCGGGCGCCACATGCGCCATTCGGCGCGGTGGCGGGGGCGGCGTGTTCCGGTGCTCAGGCCACGAAGGCGGCCAGCGCGGCGTCGAATTCGGCCGGGGCTTCCAGGTTGGACAGGTGCGATGCCGGCAGCTGCACCAGCTGCGCGCCGGGGATCGCGACCTGCATGGCCTGGGCGTCGGCCACGGTGGTCACGGGGTCGGCCGCGCCGGCAATCAGCAGGGTGGGCACGGCGATGCGCGCGATGCTGCTGCGCAGGTCAGCCCGGGCCAGGGCCTCGCAGCAGGCGGCATAGCCCTCGGGGGCGATGCCGGCGATCCAGCCCTGCGCCTGGCGCACCAGCGCGGGCTGCGCAGCCACAAAGGCCTCGGTGAACCAGCGGCCGGGCGACGATGCGGCCAGCTCGGCCATGGCGGCGGCGCCCTTCTCGCGCACCAGGGCGGCTCGGGCGCGCCAGCCCTCTTCGGTGCCGATCTTGGCGGCGCTGTTGGCCACCACCAGGTGGTTCAGCCGGTGGCCGGCATGCACGCCCAGCCACAGGCCGGTGAAGCCGCCCATGGAGATGCCGCAGAAGCTGGCGCGCTCGACCTGCAGGGCGTCGAGCAAGGCCAGCACATCACCGCCCAGTTGCTCGAAGCGGTAGGGGCCAGGCGGCACCACGCTGCCGCCGTGGCCGCGCGTGTCGTAGCGCACCACGCGGTGGCTGGTGGCAAGGCGCGCGGCCTGCGCGTCCCACATCTCCAGGGTGGTGCCCAGGGAGTTGGAGAGCACCAGCACGGGCGCGCCCTCGGGGCCGTCGATGGCGACGCGAAAGGCCCCGGCGGGGGTCTGCAACAAGGTAGGGGTGGGCGTGGGCACGGCCTGGCTCCCGGGGTCAGACGCGTTCGAGAATGATGGCGATGCCCTGGCCCACGCCGATGCACATGGTGCACAGCGCGTACTGGCCGGCGTGCTCGTGCAGGCGGTTGACGGCGGTGGTCACCAGGCGCGCACCGCTGGCACCCAGCGGGTGGCCCAGGGCAATGGCGCCGCCCCAGGCGTTCACACGGGCATCGTCGTCCTTCAAACCCAGGGCGCGCAGCACCGCCAAGCCCTGTGCGGCGAAGGCTTCGTTGAGCTCGATCACGTCCATGTGGTCGATGGTCAGGCCGGTTTGCGCCAGCACCTTCAGGGTGGCGGGCGTGGGGCCAAAGCCCATGATGCGCGGCGCCACGCCGGCCGTGGCCATGCCCACCACGCGGGCGCGGGGCTTGAGGCCGTACTTGCCGGCGCTGGCCTCATCGGCCAGCAGCAGGGCGCAGGCGCCGTCGTTCACGCCGCTGGCGTTGCCGGCGGTCACCGAGCCGTCAGGCCGCACCACGCCCTTGAGCTTGGCCAGCGCTTCCAGGCTGGTTTCGCGCGGATGTTCGTCGGTGTCGACCACGATGGCATCGCCCTTTTTCTGGGGGATGGTGACGGGCGTAATCTCGCGCGCCAGGTGGCCGGCCTTCTGCGCGGCCACGGCGTTGAGCTGGCTGGCCAGGGCCATGCGGTCTTGCGCCTCGCGCTCGATGCCGAACTCGGTGGCCACGTTCTCGGCCGTCTCGGGCATCGAATCCACGCCGTACTTTTCCTTCATCAGCTTGTTGATGAAGCGCCAGCCGATGGTGGTGTCGTACACCGCGTTGTTGCGGCTGAAGGCTGTCTCGGCCTTGGGCATCACGAAGGGGGCGCGGCTCATGCTCTCCACGCCGCCGGCGATCATCAGGCCCGCCTCGCCGGCCTTGATGGCGCGCGCGGCCGAGCCCACGGCGTCCAGCCCCGAACCGCACAGGCGGTTGATGGTGGCGCCGGGCACCTCGATGGGCAGGCCCGCCAGCAGGCTCGACATGTGCGCCACGTTGCGGTTGTCTTCGCCGGCCTGGTTGGCGCAGCCGTACAGCACGTCGGTCACCGCCGCCCAGTCCACGCCGGGGTTGCGCGCCATCAGCGCCTTGAGGGGGATGGCACCCAGGTCATCGGTGCGCACGCTGGACAGCGCGCCGCCGTAGCGGCCGAAGGGGGTGCGAATCGCGTCGCAGATGAAGGCTTGCTGGCTCATGGTCTTGTCTCCTGAGGATGGTTGTGAAGCGTCTATTGAAAAGGGGTCAGGCTGCGAGCAAGGGCAAGCCCACCAGGCGTTCGAGCTCGGCATGCGTGAGCCCGTCCACCGTGTCGATGACCTGCAGGCCCGCTGGCGTGCAGGCCAGTGTGCACAGATCGGTGTAGATGCGCTTGACGCAGGCGACACCGGTGAGCGGGTAGCTGCACTGCGCCACCACCTTGCTGGCGCCCTGCTTGGTCAGCAGGTCCATCATCACCCAGGTCTGCTTGGCGCCGATGGCCAGGTCCATGGCGCCGCCCACGGCGGGGATGGCGCCGGGCTCGCCCGTGCTCCAGTTGGCCAGGTCGCCCGTGGCCGAGACCTGGAAGGCGCCCAGCACACAGATGTCGAGGTGGCCGCCGCGCATCATGGCAAAGCTGTCGGCATGGTGAAAATACGCGCCGCCGGGCAGCAAGGTCACGGGCTGCTTGCCGGCGTTGATGAGGTCATAGTCTTCCGCGCCTGCAGCCGGCGCCGGGCCCATGCCCAGGATGCCGTTCTCGCTTTGCAGGATGACCTCGCGGCCCGCGGGGATGTGGTTGGCGACCAGGGTCGGCTGGCCGATGCCCAGGTTCACGTAGGCGCCGTCGTGGATGTCCTGCGCCACGCGGCGGGCCAGGTCGTCCTTGCTTCGTTTTTGGTAGCTGGTGGTGGTCATGGTGGTGTGCACTCGGTCCGCTGGGTTCAGGCTGTCTTCTTGATACCGCCGGCTTGCGTGGCAACCCGGTCGATGCGCACCACGTGCGTGACGTGGATTCCGGGCGTGACGATGGCCTCGGGGTCCAGCGCGCCCAGCTCCACCACCTCGTGCACGGTGGCGATGGTGGTCTTGGCCGCCGTTGCCATCACGGGCCCGAAGTTGCGTGCCGACATGCGGTAGGTCAGGTTGCCCCAGCGGTCGCCCTTCTCGGCCTTGATCAGCGCCACGTCGCCGTGGATGGGGTACTCCAACACGTAGTGCTTGCCATTGATCTCGCGCGTCTCCTTGCCTGCGGCCAGTTCGGTGCCATGGGCCGTGGGGCAGAAGAAGGCGCCGATGCCGGCCCCTGCGGCGCGCAGGCGCTCGGCCAGGTTGCCCTGGGGGACCAGTTCGAGTTCGAGCTTGCCGCTGCGGTACAGCTCGTCAAAAACGTAGCTGTCCACCTGGCGCGGAAAGCTGCAGATGATCTTGCGCACCTGGCCGGCCTTGAGCAACGCGGCCAGCCCATGGTCGGCATTGCCGGCGTTGTTGTTGACCACGGTGAGGTCGCGCGCGCCCTGGGCGATGAGCCCATCGATCAGCTCGCCAGGGATGCCGGCCGTGCCGAAGCCACCGATCAGCACCGTGGCGCCGTCCTTCACGCCAGCCAGCGCCTGGGCCACCGACTCTGCAATCTTGTTGATCATCGATCTGCTTTCCTGAGAATGGAGGGAAGCTGCGGCGGGTTTGTCTCACACCTGCAACTTCTTCTTGATTTTGTTCGCCTAAAGAACAAATGTTCGCTAAAAGAATTATAGTCACACCGTCCATGAACACCCAAATTGCGCCCGCCAAAGACCCCAAGCCCAGCGACAGCTACGTGCAATCCTTTGCGCGTGGGCTGGAGGTGATTCGCTCGTTCAGCGCCAGCGCGCCGCAGCAGACGCTGAGCGAGGTGGCTGCGCAAACCGGCCTCACACGCGCCGGGGCCCGCCGCATATTGCTCACGCTGCAGACACTCGGTTATGTGGAGACCGATGGCCGGCAGTTCCGCCTCACGCCGCGCATCCTGGACCTGGGGTTTGCCTACCTGTCGTCGCTGCCCATCTGGAACCTGGCCGAGCCGGTGATGGAAGACCTGGTGGAAGAGGTGCGCGAGTCGTCATCGGCCGCCGTGCTCGACGGCCTCGACATCGTCTACGTGCTGCGCGTGCCCACGCACAAGATCATGCGCACCAACCTGGGCGTGGGCTCGCGCCTGCCCGCATGCTGGACATCGATGGGCCGCATGCTGCTGGCCGCCCTGCCCGACGACGAACTGCAGGCGCGCCTCGAAGCCCACCCCCTGCAGCGCTGGACCGAGCACACCGCCACCGATGTGCCCACCCTGCTCACCCGCATCCGCCAGGCGCGCCAGCAGGGCTGGTGCCTGGTGAACCAGGAGCTGGAGGAGGGCTTGATCTCGATTGCCGCGCCGCTCACCAACCGCACCGGCCAGACCGTGGCCGCGCTCAACATCAGCGGCCAAGCCAACCGCACCAGTGCCGAGGTGATGCAGGAGGCGATGCTGCCGGCGCTGCTCAAGGCGGCCAAATTGATTTCCAGAATGATGGGCGCACCCCGGACCTGATTCGTCCGATTTGTCACGGAAACCGGCGCCACATGGGCGACGTGGTGCGTGCGGCGCGTTGGCCTGCGTCTATCGTGCGGCTCTGCCCACTCCAGAGCACGCGATGACCATGACCAAGAACCTTGCCCCTGCACCCGCGCACCGCCGCCCCTGTCAGCGCCCGCTGCTCGGCATTCTGTGCGCACTGGCCCTGCTGCCCTTGGCTGTACCCACCCAGGCCCAGCCGGAGCAAACGCAGGCGCCCGCACAGACCCCGCAGCGCTTTCGAGTGATGCCCACGCCGCAAGCTCTGACACCGGCAGAGGTGGCGCAGGTACAGGTACACGCACAGGAAGTCCTGGCGAGAATGAAAGCCGCGCAGGCGCAGACGCAACCGCAGAGACTGCTTCCACGCGTCCTCACTTGGCAGACACCCGCAGCAGCCACGCCCATCGAGCTACGCCGCCTCGACGTGCAGGCCACCATCGTCGGGCGCACGGCGGCCACGCGCATCGAGCTGGAGCTGTTCAACCCCAATGGGCGCCAGCTGGAGGCACAGCTGCAGTTCCCGCTGGCCGAGGGGCAGAGCGTGACCGGCTTTGCGCTCGACATCGACGGCGAGCTGCGGCCCGCAGTGCCTGTGGAAAAAGCCAAGGGCCGCCAGGTCTTCGAGGACATCACACGCGCCCGCGTGGACCCGGCCCTGCTCGAATCGGTGGGCGGCAACCACCACCGCCTGCGCGTCTACCCACTGCCCGCCCAGGGCAGCCGGCGCGTCGTGCTGGAGCTGAGCGAGGTGCTGCCCAACGCCGCCGCGCCCGTGTGGCGCCTGCCCGTGGGTCTGCAGGCGCCGGCCACTCGGCTCGATGTGTCGGTGCGCGTGGCGGGCGTGGCGCCGGGCGGCGTGTCGGCCCAACTGGGCACGCTGCGCATGCCGGCCCGCGCCGAGGGGGCCGACACGCACATCGCACTGGTGGGCGCGCAGCACAGCCGGGGCGAAGAGCTGCGCGTGGAGCTGCCGGCGCAGGCATCCACCTGGTTCTCCAGGCCCCAGCCCCTGGTGACCACGCAGCGCTTTGAGGGCGCCAGCTACTTTTATGCCGAGGTGCCCGTAGCAGCGCGCAGCGCCGAGCGCGCACGGCCCGAGCGCGTGGGCCTGGTGTGGGACGCCTCGGGCTCGGGCGCAGCCCGCGACCATGCGCGCGAGCTTGCGCTGCTGGACGGCTGGCTGCGCCGCCTGGGCACGGTGGAGGTGCTGCTGCAGCCCGTGCGCGACGTGGCCGGGCCGGTGGAGCGCTTCAGCGTGCAGGCCGGCAACTGGACTGCGCTGCGCGACCGGCTCAAGGGCATGGCCTACGACGGCGCCACCCAGGCCGCCGCGCTGCGCGCCCCCGATGGAGTGCAGATGGCCCTGGTCTTCAGCGACGGGCTGGGCAACTGGGGCAGCGGACCCGACGCCGCTGCCCTGCCCGCGCAACCCGTGCCGACGTATGCCGTGACCGCCAGCGCCGGCAGCAACGCAGCCGGGCTGCGCCGCATGGCCGATGCCAGCGGCGGCGGCTACCTGGACCTGCTGGCCGTGTCCACCACCCAAGCGCTCGACGCACTGGCCCAGCAGGCGCCGCGCATGGAAGTGGCCGCCAGCGAGGGGGCCGAGGATGTGGAGCTGGCCTCGGCCCTGCCTGAGCAAGGCCGCATCGCACTGGCCGGGCGCTTCACCGGGCCCGAGGCGGTGGTCACCCTGCAATGGCCGCAGCCCGGCGGCAAGAGCGAAACCCGCACGCTTCGCATCGCAGCGCCCGCAGCCGACGCCACCACCGACCCGACCCCCGGCGTGGCCGCCCACCGCTGGGCCGCGCTGCGCATGGCGCGGCTCGAATCCGAGGGCGAGCGCCAGCGCGCCGCCGTGCGCCGCCTGGGGCAGGCGTTTCGCATCGCCGGCCGCGAGACCTCGCTGATCGTGCTGGACACCGTGCAGGACTATGCACGCCACGACATCGAACCACCGCCTGCGCTGCGTGCCCGCTGGGCCCAGCTGCGCACCGACACTGCCAGCCGCGAGGCGGCCACCCGCGCCCAGCACCTGGACCGCATCGCGCGCCAGTTCGACGAGAAGCTGGCCTGGTGGGACAAGGACTTCCCCAAGGACGAGGCGCCGCCCAAGCTGAAGGAGCAGGCGCGCGGAGGTGCGGTGGGCATGTCGGCGGCACCGCCACCGCCTGCGCCTGCAGCGCTCCCCAAGCTGGAGTTCGCCCAGCAGCGCACCAGCCCGATCGCGCCCACCGGCACCCGCGGCCTGAGGCGAGAGGCAATGCCCTTCGCGCCCGGTGCAGACGCCCTGGCCGCAGCCCCTGCGCGGTCTGCTGGCGCACCACCATCAGCCTCCATCCAGCTGCGCGCCTGGCAGCCCGACGCGCCCTACCTGCGCCGCCTGCGCGCGGCCAGCTTGGTGCACGACCTGGAGGCCATCTACCTCGACGAGCGGCCCTCACACACCAACAGCACGGCCTTCTTCCTCGACGTGGCCGACCTGCTGTACGAGCGCGGCCATAGTGCCCTCGCGCGCCGAGTGCTGTCGAACCTGGCGGAGATGGAGCTGGAAAACCGCCATGTGCTGCGCATCCTGGCCTACCGCCTGCTGCAGGCGGGCGACACCGCCGTGGCCCTGCCCGTGCTGCGCAGCGTGCTGGCGCTGGCGCCCGACGAGCCCCAGTCCTGGCGCGACCTGGGCCTGGCCCTGGCCAAGGCGGGGCAGCCCCAGGCGGCGGTGGACCAGCTGTGGCAGGTGGTGGCCAAACCCTGGGCCGGGCGCTTCCCCGGCGTGGAGCTGATCGCGCTGGCCGAGCTCAACGCCATCGCCGCGCAGGCCCAGGCCGCAGGCCAGCCGGTGAACACCAGCGCCGTGGACCCGCGACTGCTGCGCAACCTGCCGCTGGACCTGCGCGCCGTGCTGTCATGGGATGCAGACAACACCGACATCGACCTGCACGTGCTGGACCCCAATGGCGAAGAGGCCTACTACGCCCACCGCCTCACCTACCAGGGCGGGCGCATGTCGGCCGACTTCACCGGCGGCTACGGCCCCGAGGAGTTTTCACTGAAAAATGCCAAGCCCGGCACCTACACCGTGCGCGCCCGCTTCTACGGCCACCGCCAGCAGGTGGTGGCCCCGGCCACCACGCTGATGCTGCGCCTGAGCACCGGCTTCGGCACCCCCGCGCAGAAGGACGAGGACGTGGTGCTGCGGCTGACGGGCCAGGGGGATATGGTGACGGTGGGGAGTTTCACGATCGGGCCGCGGCCGTGAGGGGCAGGCACGGCGCTGCTGGCGCCACAGGGGGCTGAGTGCACTCCATGCTTTCAGCCCGGTCCCTCACCACCGGATAGTCTCGGAAAGACCTCCACACCGATCAATACACCCAGCTGGGCTGCGAGCAACGCAGTTTCCGGCCGCATGCTGCTTCCAATGTTGGCACCCCCATGCAACTGGGCAACGACATGCAACTCGCCTCCACCCAGCTTCAGGCGATCCAGAAAGGCACTGCGCTCTTGCAACCACACAAGCACATCGTGAACCTCACCAAAGAAGTCCCTCTCCCCTTTTGTCCAGGTCACGGAGCACCACATGGAGGCAGGATATTTTTCGAGTTCGCCAAGCTCGCGTGAATAGTCAGGCGCCCTGTCCAAGGCTGCACTGATTTCTTCCACTGGCAACTGAGATTGGTTGACCCAGACTCTGATGCTGTAAGCGTATTGGCTTTCGTCGGACGACAATCCCTTTTCACCCTCACCCATCGCTGTGCTCCTCACTGTTTTTTTTGGACAGCAATCGTGTCCACCCGCCATCAGCCGTGCTTCATGAAAACTCGCGCTCATGCTGCCCTATGGCCTCCTCCAGCGAGTCGAACCATGTGCAGCGTTCATGCGGCGGAACTTCGATGAAGAGTTCAGCAAATTGCCTTGCAAACCCCTCGTTCGGATTCACCCCCAGGGGCCGCCGGAAAAAATCCGCGCTCTGAACGGCAAATTGGCCAGTTTTCAGATCACGCAGGCAGGAATACCGGACAGCCGACGCATTGTCCACAGCCTTCCAGATCATGATTTCCATATATAGATCGCCCATGCCCTACCCCGTTGAACGCAACGCAACGATTGTGGCGGTCACGGAGGCCTTTCGCCCCCCGCCACCTGGGCCCGGACGCGGGTGGCCAACAAAAAGCCATGCGCCCGCCGCTGGCGGACGCATGGCGCCGAGCGAAGGGAGCGGGCCGCGCCTCAGCTACGGCGCCGAAATCCCAGCACCAGCACCACCGCGCCCAGCGCCATGGCGCCCACGCTCAGCCACTGGGGCACGTTGACGGACTCTTTCTCCTGCACCTTGAGCTCCAGCGGGCCGAGCTTGGCCTGGGTGGTTTCCTTGGTGAAGCTGAAGCCGCCGGTGAAGAAGCCGGCCAGGCCGACGACGAGCAGCAGGGCTCCGATGATGCGCATTGCGTTGTTGTTCATGGCAGTTTCCTTTGATGGATGGTGGTGACTTGAATTGTTCTGGGATGTACCGTGCGGTGACAAGCTGTGTCTCCTGCGGCTCAAATGTAGGTGCGCCCCCCGGGCAACTGCGTAGGACAGATTCGCCCCGCCCTGTGCAGCAAATTCGCCAGCCAGGACACCGATACCGCGCCGGGCGCCCTGGGCCGCATACCCCCGCGCCCCACCCCGGCACACCGTGCGTGCTACGCTGCTGCCCCATCATGTTCAACCCGTCCCAAGCCGACGTGCGCCGCTTTCTCTGCGGCGTGCACGCCAAGTCCCAGAGCGGCGCCCCCATGGAGGCCATCGAGACGCTGGCCAGCCTGTGGATCGCCGAGCACCCCGAGTACCACGCCGATTTCTCCGATGCCGAGGCCGCCGTGGCCCGCAACTACGACGAGACGCCGGACCGCACCAACCCCTTTCTGCACCTGTCGATGCACCTGTCGATCAGCGAGCAGTGCAGCATCGACCAGCCGCGCGGCATCCGCCAGGCGGTGGAGCTGCTGGCCAAGCGCCTCGATTCGCTGCACGATGCCCACCACGCCACCATGGAGTGCCTGGGCCAGATGCTGTGGGAGAGCCAGCGCTCTGGCCGCCCGCCCGATGGCGATGCCTACATCGCCGCCGTGCAACGCAGAGCCACCCGAGACTGAGACTGAATCGCCCATCAAAAAAGCCCGCAGCTGCGGGCTTCTTGCTTTGAGGGCTGGCCCGGCAAAGGGCCTGCACATCAACGGAAGGGCGATTGGCGCACCGTGTGCAGGTCGCCTTCCAGGCTGCCCAGGTAACCGGCCAGTGCCTTCAGTTCGTTGTTGGTGAACTGCTTGGCCACGCCGGCCATGATGGCGTTGTTGCGGCCCAGGTTGGGGTTCTTCTCGGCCTTGTACGACTTGAGCGCCACGAACAGGTAGTCGGCGTGCTGGCCGGCGATGTGCGGGTACGAGGGGTCGATGGGCTTGGCGAAGTTGTCGCCGTGGCAGGACACGCAGGCGCCCTTCTTGAGCAGCTCGGCCACCTGCACGCTGGGCTCGCGCTTGGGCTTGGCGGGCAGCTCGGCGGCGCCGGCCTTGCCGTGCTGCGCGTAGTAGGCCGACACGTCGGCGATGTCCTGGTCGGACAGCGAATCGGCAATGCCGCGCATGGTGGGGTGCTTGCGGTCGCCCTTGCGGTAGGCATCAAGCGCTGCGGAGATGTAGGCACCGCTCTGGCCCGAGATCATGGGCACCTTGTGGATTTCAGGAAAGCTGGCCTGGTAGCCCACAATGCCATGGCAGCCGATGCACATGGCGATCTTCTTTTCCCCCGCTTTCACATCGCCCTTGACTTCCTGAGCGTGGGAGAAGGCGGTCACGGAAGCGACAGCCAGGGCAAATATCGTGGTCAACGTCTTGTTCATTTTGCGCGCACAATCTCGTGGAAGTTCAGCCTGAGGGCTCTGCTTAACCGGGCAATTATAGCCAGCGCCTGTCAAGCCCATTCATCAACGATCCGGTGTTTTCCCTGCCATGAAATTCCAAGGTTCCCAGAACTACGTTGCGACCCAAGACCTGATGCTGGCCGTGAACGCTGCCATCACCCTGCAACGCCCGCTGCTCATCAAGGGCGAGCCGGGCACCGGCAAGACCATGCTGGCCGAGGAAGTGGCCCAGGCGCTGGGCATGCCGCTGCTGCAATGGCACATCAAGTCCACCACCAAGGCGCAGCAGGGCCTGTACGAGTACGACGCGGTGAGCCGCCTGCGCGACAGCCAGCTCAACGATGGCGACAGCAGCCAGCGCGTGAAGGACATCCGCAACTACATCATCCAGGGCGTGCTGTGGCAGGCCTTCACGGCCGACCGGCCCGTGGCGCTGTTGATCGACGAGATCGACAAGGCCGACATCGAGTTCCCGAACGACCTGCTGCGCGAAATCGACCGCATGGAGTTCTACTGCTACGAGACGCGCGAGCTCATCAAGGCCAAGCACCGCCCGCTGGTGTTCATCACCTCCAACAACGAAAAAGAGCTGCCCGACGCGTTTTTGCGCCGCTGCTTCTTTCACTTCATCAAGTTCCCTGAAGCCGACACCATGCGCCAGATCGTGGCGGTGCACTTCCCCACGCTCAAGGCCGACCTGCTCAGCGTGGCGATGAAGACCTTCTACGACGTGCGCAACCTGCCGGGCCTGAAGAAGAAGCCCTCCACCAGCGAACTGCTCGACTGGCTCAAGCTGCTGGTGGCCGAAGACATTCCGCTATCAGCCCTGCAAAGCGCCGACAACAAGGTGGCCGTGCCCCCGCTGGTGGGCGCGCTGCTCAAGAACGAGCAGGACGTGAGCCTGTTCGAAAAGCTGGTGTTCATGAACCAGAGGAACCGCTGAAAAACTGTTGACCCCACGCCGCGCCGCCCTGGGGCGGCGCGGCGGCGGGCCGTACCGCGGATCTCCACACGAACCACTCACCCACCCATGACCCAAGCAAACACCCCCTCGCTGATCGACGGCGTAGCCGACGCCATCGGCTTTCTCGGCGGCGCGCTGGCCGGCTTCTGGCTGGGCCAGTGGATGGGCCTGGACATCTTTGCACCCGGCTACGGCGCCACCACGCTGGGCGGCATTGCCCTGGTGAGTGTGGGCGGCGGCCTGGGCCTGCACGCCGCACGGCGCTGGCAGCTGCAACGCCGGCAAAAGCAGGCTGCTGCTGCAGCAGCACAACCCCCCAAGGAATA
This sequence comes from Acidovorax sp. LjRoot118, assembly GCF_964253575.1. NCBI lineage: Bacteria > Pseudomonadati > Pseudomonadota > Betaproteobacteria > Burkholderiales > Comamonadaceae > Acidovorax > Acidovorax sp. LjRoot118. The sequence goes on along the minus strand of NZ_CAXURB020000001.1, from coordinate 333,140 downwards.
GGCCGCATGTCGATGTTGTTCGTGCAACCCGTCACCCTGCGCGACAAGGGCCTGCGCCTGGAGCCTCTGGCCCTGCACCATGAAGCCGGCCTGCAAGCCGCCGCAGCCGACGGCCAGCTGTGGACCTTGCGCGTGACCTCGGTGCCCGAGCCGCAGGACACGCGCGCCTACATCGAGACGGCCCTGGCCACGCGCGACCGCTTTGCGTTTGCCGTGGTCGACGATGCCAGCGGCACCGTGCTGGGCAGCACCAGCTACCACGACATTTTGCCCGCCGTGAAGCGCGTGGAGATCGGCTACACCTGGTACCGCCAGAGCGTGCAGCGCAGCCACGTCAACACCACCTGCAAGCTGTTGATGCTGGGCCACGCCTTCGACACCCTGGGCTGCAACGTGGTGGGCTGGCGCACCGACAACTACAACTTCGCATCGCAGCGCGCCATAGAGCGCCTGGGCGCGCACAAGGACGGCGTGCTGCGCGGCCACGCGCTGCGCCGCGACGGCACCATCCGCGACACGGTGATGTACAGCATGCGCGCCGGCGAATGGCCCGAGGCCCGCGCCCAACTCATCTACCTGCGCGCGCGCCGCGACACCGCGGCCTGACACCGCCCGACGACGACCCTGCTGCCCGAGGAGGCACCCCACCATGCTCATCGACTTTTTCTACACCCTGCGCGCGGCCAAGCTGCCCGTGTCGGTCAAGGAATACCTCACCCTGCTGGAGGCGCTGGAAGCCGGCGTGGTGGGCCCGCGCTCCGACGACTCGTGGAGCCTGGACGATTTTTACAACCTCTCGCGCCTGACCCTGGTCAAGGACGAGAAGCACTACGACAAGTTCGACCGTGCCTTCGGCGCCTACTTCAAGGGCGTGGAAATGCTGGCCGACTTCACCAAGGAAGTGCCCGCCGACTGGCTGCGCAAGATCCTGGAAAACGAGCTGACCCCCGAGCAAAAGGCCGCCATCGAGAAGATGGGCTGGGACGAGCTGATGGAGACGCTGAAAAAGCGCCTCGAAGAGCAGAAAGAGCGCCACGAGGGCGGCAGCAAGTGGATCGGCACGGGCGGCACCAGCCCCTTTGGCCACGGCGGCTACAACCCGCAGGGCGTGCGCATTGGCGGCGCCGGCAAGAACAAAAGCGCCGTGAAAGTGTGGGAGCAGCGCGCCTACAAGGACTACGACGACCAGCAGGAGCTGGGCACCCGCAACATCAAGGTCGCCCTGCGCCGCTTGCGCAAGTTTGCGCGCGAAGGCAACGAGCTGGAACTGGACCTGCCCGACACCATCCGCAGCACCGCGGCCAACGCCGGCTACCTGGACATCAAGATGGTGCCCGAGCGCCACAACAACGTGAAGGTGCTGCTGCTGATGGACGTGGGCGGCACCATGGACGAACACATCCAGCGCGTGGAAGAACTGTTCAGCGCTGTGAAGACGGAGTTCAAGCACCTGGAGTTCTATTACTTCCACAACTGCGTCTACGACTTCATGTGGAAGAACAACCGCCGCCGCTTTGCCGAGAAGTTCCCCACCTGGGACATCATCCGCAAGTACAACAAGGACTACAAACTCATCTTCGTGGGCGACGCCACCATGAGCCCCTATGAGATTTTGCAGCCCGGCGGCAGCGTGGAGTACAACAACGAAGAACCGGGTGCCGAGTGGATCCAGCGCCTGACCCACGCCTTCCCCAAGTTCGCGTGGATCAACCCAGAGCCCCAGGGCGTGTGGCAGTACCGCCAGAGCATCAGCATCGTGCAGCAGCTGATCGGGAATCGGATGTTTCCGTTGTCGTTGAAGGGGTTGGAAGAGACGATGCGGTTGTTGTCGAAGTGAGGGGTGGGGGGGCTATAGTGCTTTGACACGTGCTTGCCCAAGGGGTCTCGTGGGCGACCTAAATCTCCCTCGCCATTCTCAAAAATACTATGGAAAAACGCTACCAAGTCTTTATCAGCTCGACCTTCGCCGATCTACAAGAAGAGAGGCAAGAGGTGATGCAAGCGCTCCTGGAACTTGACTGTATTCCTGCAGGCATGGAGCTTTTCCCGGCAGCTAATGAAGACCAGTGGACACTTATCAAAAAGGTGATAGACGACTGTGACTATTACATGGTCATCGCGGCTGGTCGTTATGGTTCAATTGGACCTGGAGGGTTGAGCTATACCGAGATGGAGTATCGATACGCGGTTGATTCAGGAAAACCTGTAATTGGCTTCGTGCACCGCAACCCTGGAAGCTTAGCAGCGGACCGCTGCGAAAGTACTGACGAAGGTAAGGCCAAGTTAGCTACATTTCGGGAATTGATCCAAGCGAAAATGTGTCGCTTCTGGGAAAGTCCGGCTGACTTAGGAAGTCAAGTAAGTCGTAGTCTTGTCAAGCTCATCAAAACCCACCCCGGCATTGGCTGGGTACGAGGTGACATGGTCCCCGAACAAGGCGCGACAGAAGAAATACTAAAACTGAGAAAGCGAATTGAGGAGCTTGAGGCAGAGGCCCAGGCGACGCGCGTTACCGGCCCCGCTGGTTCAGAAATCCTTGCGCAAGGGGAGGATGACTATAACCTTCAATTCTCATTTGTGGCGTCTCCTAACGAATATCGCCGCTACGGCACGAATTACCGCCATAACGCGAACCTCACGTGGGATGAAATATTTGCATCGATTTCTCCACTGCTGATTAGTGAAGCTTCAGAGGAGCAATTGCAAGAAGGGTTGAACGTCCTTGCACGCGACAGTGCGATCCAAGAACTTCGTCAGAAAAAGGACTTAAAGGATCAACACCTAATGGATTTCGAGGTGTTTCGCGATGACTTTCAAACGGTCAAAGTCCAACTGCGCGCTTTGGGCCTGATTGCAAAGAGCATGAAAAGCCGGAGCGTCAAGGACAACAACACCTATTGGGCTCTCACACCGTACGGCGACACCGTTATGACTAAGCTTCGTGCTATTCGGCGAGGATCGGAGGCTATCGGAACGAAGGCTGCTGAAGAAACGCCTACCACTTCGAAGAGTGAAGTTTAGGTGAGACGTGTCCGTAGCTAGCTGTTCTGGGCAACATGGGGATCACCATCAATCACTGATACTGTTATGGCGCAGCCATCCTCAGCACAGGATGAGCTCGAGGTGCTCCTCCACCGGCATATGCGGAAAACAAAACGTGATCCCCGATCGCCAGCTTGGGCAGCGGACCAAAGACGCTATCCATGTGAAAAAATACTTGCTTGCCTTCTGAGGTGATGAAACCCCAGGCACCATATTCGACCCGGCTCACTAAACCTTCTACCCGCTGCGAAACGGTGTAGCAGAGCGCCCCACAGCGAGCGACAAGCTCGTCTGCAGTTGGGCGTGCGGACGGATCTTTCTGCATACAGGCGTATGCCATTTCAAGCAGTTCGCTCGCCAAGGGCGAGAACTGAGGATTCTGCAGCACGAAGGACGGAGGTTCTGGCCTCGTTGCCTCCATGATTTTTTGCACGGCCCGAAGGCCCGTCCCGAATGGCTGCGCTCCGGTTTGCAAATGAAAAATCATTGCGCCCAGTGACCAGACGTCCGCTGCCCTTGTGACTGATTTTGGGGTATCGATAGCTTCTGGAGCCATGTAAGGCAATGCACCAACCGCCGTCTGCGAAGTCGAGAGCGTTTGCTCACCGCCCTCAGCCGCTTCTACAAGTTCATCTTCGGCCATCTTCGCAATCCCAAAATCAGTAATTTTGATTTCGGAGGCCGAATATCCACCAATCATCATTACGTTTGTCGGCTTCAAGTCGCGATGGATGACACCTGCATGGTGCGCGGCGGCTAGGCCCTTGGCCATGTGGTGGAATATTTTGGCGACCAGATAGGGGTCGAGAAATGAAGTCTTCCGCAGCAATGCTTTGCTAAGGTCAGCCCCGTTTATAAACTCCTCAATCAAGTAGCGCTTATCGCCTTCTCGAACATAGTCCAGCGTTTTGGCGACATTGGGATGATTGACCTTTGCGGCGACCACCGCGCTGCGCCGAAACCGTTTGGTGGCAGAGTTATTTTTGGGTGTTTTTAATGCGACCACTCGATCGGCGAGCTTGTCCTTAGCTGCGTAGACAAATTGCATCCCCCCTTCGTCGATATAGCTCTCGATCTCATATCGATTGCCGATCACATCGCCCACATTCAGTGGTCCAGTCATAAAACGATCTCCGGGTGCGAGATATCGAAAGTGATGAATCGACGTTCAATTGCTCGTCGATTTGGCGCGCCAAGTGCAATCACACATGCACCTGGCAGAACAGCCCCCGTGGTCACGGGCTGATAGTTGATCTGCACCTCTCCTGATACGCTGACCACAACGAACGAAAGACCGTTGTACTGAATTTCAATCGAACCGATCGTTCCTAGGGCGAGCTTGACAGAACGGTTGGCAGCGCTGATTACGGACGCTCGCGAATTGTGGACAAGCAAAGCACGGTGCTGGTCAAAAAGGATGTGGCGTCCCAACGCATCACGGATTTCGCGCATAGCAGGGCGAAATGTCGCAATAGGGTGCATGCAGGAGTTTAGAAGCTCGGCGAACTCAAGGGCTGTCCCCGCCGGCAAAAGGTGGGAATAGCCCGTCAAAGCTGTTCTCGGCGGCTGTTCAAGCAATTCAGCCGGGAGTCCACCAGTTGCGAGAAAAATAGCCGTCGCTCCGAAAGCGTAAGTATCGACTGCGTTGGTGAATGCAAAAGGCCGATCGTAGAGCTCAGGTGCGGCAAAACCCCGTGTTCCAACGAATCCCTGCGTCATGGCACCCGGCCCATCGTCTCGAGCCAGTCCAAAATCGAAGATTTTGATGACCTGCTCTGGGTCTGTCTTCATGTTATTCGGCTTAATATCTCGATGAATAACTCCGAGCTCATGGATATCTGTAAGCCCAGACGCAATCTGCCAAAGCTGCTTGTAATAAGCTGTCAATGATACGGGTGGAGCATAGGACTCAAAAAGGTCCTGCCCGTTTATAAACTCTTGAACGAGGCCTATTTCATTGGCAGAAGATCGAAGCACATCATAGACCTGCACGACGTGTTTGGAACGCAGCTTCAACAGAGCAGCGACTTCGTCAGCCATCCTATGCCTGTGAGCAGCGCTGCTGACAAACTTAATTGCAACTGAACGCTCGAGAACTGTATCTGTGCAGACGATGACACTACCCATGCCTCCCGCCATATGATGGCCGACGGGAATGTAGCGAGGAGGCAAGGCGCTCATGGTCAGAACTTCTTGTTAGGGAATTCGATGAACAATTGCAGATCATCAACTTCTTTGCGCTCCTCAACGTCGGCAGCGCCTTGTTGTATCTTCTTCCTAGGGCTTCTCGCCTTTTTCTGATGACCCTTACCCTTCGCCGCACTACGCTCATCGATAGGAGGTGCCTGGGGTTCAGTTGCAGGCGTAACTCTTTTCCCGGGGCTTGTGGGTGGAGACAAAGACGAAGCGGAGGACTGCTTAGGTGATTGAGCCGCAGGTGCTTTCTGCGGAGAAGCAGCGGCATATCGACGCGGCCCACGCTCAAACATTACTTGTAGCTCGCCGAATGGATCCCACACTTCGCAGACATCATGTATTTGCGTCTCTTCATTGACCGCAATGGCGTCGAGGCTCAGCGCTGCTACTGTCGCGTTATCGGGCCCACCTAACATCTTTGCCAATTCAGTCAAGCGCCGAACGCAAAAACCAAGGTCAGGGGCATGATGAACAACCTTAGCCAAATATTCGGCGTCGATGAAATGCACACCATCGGAGGTCAGAAGCATTGACCCACTGGAACTGTCGATTGCTGCAATGTGCGGTTCGAGAGCATCGCCGATACCGACAAACTGTAAAAGGTCACGACGGCGACCTCCATCAGATTTCCCAAGCTGTCCGTCAATAGTGTCATCGAGGGAAAGCTGGCTCAGCTTTCCGCTCTCAGCTTGATAAACTCTGCTGTCACCGATACTCAGCCAGTGTGGCGGGCATCCCTTTACCAACAGCGCGGCTACCAAAGTTGAACCGCCTTCGCCGGCAAACTTGGTGTGAACTGCCCGATTTGCGCGGTGCGCGCCGTTCAAGAGCCAACCGCCAGGGTCTCGAGAAAGCTGAGCGTCGCTAACAACTGATTCGATAAGGGTGCCGAGCGTCACAGCCGCGCATTCGGCGCCTTGTTTCATGCCACCGATGCCATCGGCTAGAGCTGCAAGCATGAAGTTAGCTCCGGTGCGGTCACGCCCACGGACAAGCGCCACTCGATCTTGGTTCTCCTCGCGCACGGAGCCAACATCTGTTGCCACAGCTCCGTTGAGTTGCGCAACGCGACGCACTCCAATGCTAGGAGTGCGCCTCATCAACCATGCCGTAAGCATCGCCGCAGGTGTGGTAGGGCTGAAATTCATCCGTCGATTTCTTTGATTCAGAATGCTATTGGAACAATAGTAGCGCGTCCTTTACGCAAGCCCTAGTACGTATTCACAAGTCCGTGCCTACTGCAACCAAGCGTCCTGCCGCAGCAGATCGCCCAAACCCCACCCCAAGTGACCCCCATCACCACCCCTCCCCTCCCCTCCACCACAATGGCTGGCACAAACCCGAGATAGTGAGAGGCGAGGCCATGAAGACAAACGCCATCACGGCATGCCCAGACAAGGGCTCTCAAACACGCCATTGGAGTAACCCGAATCGTCTTCAGGCAGGCTGATTCGAGCCTGCCAACATCTGCATGCAATGGATCTTGGGGCGCAATTGCCGGCAGAGGCCGAAGCAGAGCGGCGGATTCTCTTGAAGCGCGCGTAGAGGCTGCGCGCATGACAGCGCCCCACAAGGCATCCCCTCTGACACGCGCCCCCGATTTCATCGTGACAATGGCCCCTGGGTGCCGGCCGTTGGCGCCCCTCTACCCACTGGTTCAATCAACGCTGGAAGGATGGACTGACCGCGCATGGACAGCAGCACCGCATGGATCACCGAAACCCTCACCCACCCCCTGGCCTGGGCCACCGTGCGCGCCCAGGCCCTGGACGCAAGGGACTGGCTGGTGCTCGCCGGCATCCTCGTCTTCCAGCGCCTGTGCGTACACATCGGCATGTGGTCGTACTGCCTGGCGGTGCTGCCGGGCACTGCGCTGCATGAGGCCATGCACTGGGTCGTGGCGGCGCTGCTGGGCGCCCGGCCCACCATGCCCAACCTGGTGCCGGTGCGTACGCACGGGGGCTGGCGGCTGGGGTCGGTGCGGTTCCAGGCGGGGTACTTGCGCTCGCTGCCCATCGCGCTGGCACCGGTGGCGCTGGCACCCTTGAGCTTCTGGTGGGCCACCACCTTCATGCCCGGAGCCGGGTCGGGGCTCATCTACGGGCTGCATGCCTGGCTGGCCGCATCGGCATTCGGGGCCAGTGTGCCGTCCACGCAGGACTGGTCGGTGGCCGCGCCGGCCTTGCTGGTGGGCGCGGTGGTGGCCGTGACCTTGTGGGTGGTGTTCTGATCGGGCGGCCTGCCTGCCAATCATTGATCGCTCTCGCCAAAGGCTGCGGGTACCATGCCCGCCATGTCGAGCCAGCCTGAACCCCTCAAAGCCAACCCCCTCGGTGCGGGTGTCTTCACCATCGATGGTTTCTTGTCGCCCCAGGAGTGCGCCCAGTACATCGCCGACAGCGAGGGCCTGGGGTACGAAGAGGCGGCGATCCGCACGGACGATGGCGAACTGCTGTACAAGGATGCGCGCAACAACGACCGCGTGATCTTCGAACGGCGTGAGCTGGCCGCCAAGCTGTTCGAGCGGGCGCGCCCGCTGCTGCCGGCGGAGCTGAAAGGCCTGCTGCTGAGCGGGCTCAACGAGCGGTTTCGCTACTACCGGTATGAGAAGGAACAGAAGTTCACCTGGCACCAGGACGGCACCGTGCGCGTGGGGACGGACCAGGAGAGCCTGCTCACCTTCATGGTGTACCTGAACGCCGATTTCGAGGGCGGCAGCACCGACTTTGGCTGGGAGCGCGTGCAGCCCGCGCAGGGCACGGCGCTGGTGTTTCCGCACCGGCTGCGGCACCAGGGATCGGTGGTGACGGGTGGGGTGAAGTACGTGCTGCGCACGGATGTGATGTACCGCGACCCACAGGCCTGACCCAGTTGCCCCTGGTGGCCCGCGCACGGCGGCCCCTACCCGAGCCAGACACACCCCGATACGCTGCGGGAATCTGTCTTACAAGGAAACGCGGGTTTTGCGGCGATAGTGTGGCATCGCTGGCAGGCCTCCTGCGCCCTGTGCATGCCTTTGCACCCCACGGTGCCGCTGTGCCTGCCGTGTGTGCCCAGTGCCGTACCATGAAATCGTCCATCCCAACCGAAGCTGTTTGCCGTGTCCCGTAGCCCCCTCTCGCACACTGCCCTTTTTTCAACGCCGGCCCGATGGTCGGCGTTGCTGCTTTTCAGTGCCGCCTCGTCGCTGCTGCTGCAGGGCTGCAGCCTGCTGCCCGGGCGGGGGGGTGAGGAGGCGCCGCGCGATGCGGCGTCGAGCCCCATCGAGGCGGACAGCGATGGCAGCCCCTCGTTTGCGGTGGAGGTGCGCGGGCCGGACTCGGTGCGAGAGACGCTGGAGCGGCACCTGGAGCTGCAGCGATTTCGCCAGTTGCCCGACCTGCAGGCCAGCGAGCTGCAGCGCCTGCTGGGCGCTGCCGATGCCAATGCGCGCGAGCTGCTGGGCACGCTGGGCTACTTTGCACCCACCATCACGGTGGAGCTGACCGAGACGCCCGATGCCAAGCTGGCACCGCGCACCGTGGTGATCACGGTGGACCCAGGCCCGCAGACGCACATTGCCAAGGCCGATATCACCTTTGCCGAGGCGGTGAGCAACGCGCAGGACGGCGAGGGCCGCGCGCGCCAGCTGAGGCGGGTGCAGAACGGCTGGGGGTTGCCGCCGGGCAAGGCCTTCACCCAGTCGGCGTGGGACGGTGCCAAGAACGATGGCCTGCGCCAGCTGCAGGTGCGCCGCTACCCCACGGCGCGCATCACCAACAGCCGTGCCGAGGTGGATGCCGACAAGCACGAGGCCAACCTGAGCGTGGCCTATGACACCGGGCCGCTATACCGCTTTGGCCCGCTGCGCGTGGATGGCAACCAGCGCTACGACCCCGATGGCGCGCGCCGCCTGGCGCGCCTGCCCACGGGCGCCATTTACGACGAGACGGAGTTGCTGGATGCACAACTGCGCCTGGCCAGCAGCGGCTACTACGACGCGGTGTTTTTGACGCTGGACACCGAGGGCACCGACCCGCTGGCCGTGCCGGTGGTGGCCCAGGTGCGCGAGGCGCAGTTGCAAAAAGTGGTGTTTGGTGCAGGCCTGTCGACCGACAGCGGGCCGCGCCTGACCGTCGACCACATCCACAACCAGATGCCCTTGCTGGGCTGGCGCGCGGTGAGCAAGCTGTCGCTCGACCGCAAGAACAAGCTGCTCAGCACCGAGTGGACCGATCTGCCCGGCGAGAACGGCTGGCGCTGGTTTGCCGGCGGCCAGGTGCAGCGCGAGGACACAGGCGACTACGAGACCAACAGCGCCCGGCTGCGCGGCGGGCGCAGCAAGAGCACCAAGAACATCGACCGCAATTACTTTCTGCAGTACGACTACGCCAAGAGCCAGGGGCTGAACGCCCCGCCCTCGGGCACGGCGCTGAGCGTGAACTACGGCTGGACGGGCCGCTACTTCAACAACAACACCGCCCCCACGCGGGGCCACGGCATTGCGGCCGAACTGGGCGTGGGCACCACCCTCACGCCCGAGCGCGACCCCTTTGTGCGCACGCTGCTGCGCTGGCAGAGCTTCATCGCCGCGGGGCGTGTGGAGGCAGACGACGGTGCATCGCGCGCAGCGCGGCTGTCGGTTCGGGCCGAGGGCGGGGCGGTGTTTGCACGCGAGGGCGCGCAGTTGCCGGTGACGCAGCTCTTTTTGACCGGTGGCGACACCACGGTGCGCGGCTATGGCTACCGCAAGATCGGTGCTCGCACCGACAACGGCCAGCTCTACGGCGGGCGCTACATGGCCGTGGGCAGCCTGGAGTGGCAGCGCCCCATCGTCTACAAGGGCAGCATGACGGACTGGGAGAGCACCCTGTTCGTGGATGCCGGCGCCGTGGCCGACAAGGTGGGTGACCTGGACCCGCGCGTGGGCGTGGGTGCCGGTGTGCGCTGGCGCAGCCCGGTGGGCCCGCTGCAGGCCGACCTGGCCTATGGCGTGCAGGCCAAGGAGCTGCGGCTGCACCTGCGGCTGGGCTTCAGCTTCTGACCGGACCCTTCTCTTTTTACCCCTCACCGCCCGCCTGATCCTCTGACCGATTGATTGATGTCCGCACGCAACCCGCCTTCCTCCGCCACTGCCAACCGCTCGCCCGATTTCAGCGCCGGGTCGTCGGCACCGCCGCCACCGCCGCGCAGGCGCCGCAGTTGGCTGCGGCTGCTGGCCTGGCTGGTGCTGGGCCTGCTGGCGCTGGTGCTGGCCGTGGGCGGGGGCGCGTGGTGGTGGGCGGGCAGCAACACATCGCTGGCCCTGGCGCTGGCGCGGGCCGCGCAGTACTTGCCGGCGGACCAGAAGCTGGAGAGCCGCGACGTGAGCGGATCGCTGCGCGCGGGCGGCAACATTGGCTGGCTGCGCTGGAGCAGCCCTGCCATGGTGGTGGAGGTGGACGGCGCGCGCATCGGCTGGCAACTGGCCCCGCTGCTCAGCCGCAAGGTGGAGCTGGGCGAGGTACATGCCGCGCGCGTGCGCATCACCCCCCAGGCCACGGCGCCCAGCAGCACCGAGCCCCTGAAACCGCTGGAGCAGCTGGTGCTGCCGGTGCAGGTGAGCGTGCCCTTCAAGGTGGACAGCCTGGAGTGGGCGGGCTCGCCCGAGCAGCAGATCAGCCTGGCCGGCCAACCGCCGCAGCAGGAAGGGCGGGCCGGCCGGCCCGCCGTGCAGGCCCAGAACCTGGCCGGCGACTACCGCTACGACGGCAGCGAGCACCACCTGAAGATTGACAATGTGGAGCTGGCCCAGGGCCGCTACAGCGCCCGCGTGAAGCTGCAGGCCCAGGCCCCCATGGCCATCGACGCCACGGTGGACGGCACGGTGCAGACCACGCCCCCGGGCGGCGGCAACCCGCTGCAGGTGGGCGCGCACGCCACGCTGCAGGGCACGCTGGCCACGGCGGCGGCGCAGCTGGAGCTGGCAGCGCGGCTGCAGCCGGTGGCGGTGGCGGCGCAGGCGGCGGCCTCGTCCGCATCGGCACCCGCCGCTGCACCGCGCAAGAACGCGCCCGCAACTGCCGCCAAGGCAAGTGCACCTACAGCCCCCGCCGAGCCCATGCAAGCCGATGTGCAGGCCACCATCCTCCCCTGGGTGCCCCAGCCGCTCAAGCAGGCTGCCGCCACCCTCAAGGCGTTGGACCTGGCGGCCCTGTGGCCCCAGGCGCCACGCACCCTGCTGCATGGCACGGTGAAGGTGGACCCGGTGGCGGCTACGGCTGCTGCCCCTGCTGCCCCTGCCGCCCCTGCCGCACCCTCGGCCCCGGCATCCAGCCCCCCCTCGCCCGCTGCGGCCCCGTCGCTTGCCGGTGTGGGCTGGAACATCGAGGCCGACCTGCGCAACGACCTGCCCGGCCCCTGGGACACCAAACACCTGCCCCTGGCCGCGCTGCAGGCCCGCGCGGGCTTTGACGGCGCGCGCTGGGATGTGCCCGCCGCCACCGCCACCATCGGCACCGGCAAGGCCGCGGGCACCATCGCCCTCAAGGGCCAGTTCACCCCCGCCACCGGCGCGGCCGAAGGCCAGGCCGAGCTGCGCAACCTGCGGCCTGACGCGCTGCACACCGCGCTGGCCGCAGCGCCGCTGGGCGGGCGCATCACGGCCCAGGGCCAGGCAGACCAGGCCGTGCGCTTTACGGCTGATATCCGCGCCACGGGGCCTGCCCCTGCGCAAGCCCCCGTGCAGGCTGCGGGCAAGAAAGGCGCCCCGCTGTTGCGCATCAACACCTTCACCGCGCAGGGCCAGTACCTGGCGCAGACCGGCGGCGGCACGGTGCAACTGGACCGCCTGCTGCTCGACGCCCTGCAGGCCAAGGTCGAGGCCACGCAGTTGCGCGTGGCCATTGGCGAGCAGTCGGCCCAGGGCCAGCTGCGCGCCACGGTGCCGGGCGCCACGGCCAGCGCCAATGGCCAGATCGCACCCACCAAGGGCGCGGGCGAGCTGCAGCTGCAGCTCGCCGATGCCGAGCGCACGCAGGCCTGGCTGGCCAGCCTGCCAGGCCTGGGCGATGCCATGAAAGGTGCCACGGCCAAGGGCCAGGCGCAGATCAATGCGCGCTGGACCGGGGGCTGGCAGACGGCTGCGAGCCAGATCGAAGCCCTGGCGGCCGGCAAGGCCCTGCCAGCAAGCGGCAAAGACGCGAACAACTTCACCCTGCAGGCCCGCGTGAACGCACCCCAGCTCGACGTGGCCCTGCCACCGGGCAAGGGCACTGCAGGGGGTGCAAGCCCCATGTCCGCGATCCAGCTGCGCGGGGTGAATGCCGAGGTGGCGGGCTCGCTCGCCCAGGCCACGTTGGCGCTGGATGGCGAGGCCCGCACCGGCACGCAGTGCGCCACGGTGCGCACGCGCCTGTCGGGCGGCATGGGCGGCGCCAATGAGTGGCAGGCCCAGGTGACCGAGTTGCGCCTGCAGGCGCAGGACACGCAACTGCCCGGCCCCTGGGCTGTGCAGTTGGCCGAGCCGGTGACCGTGAAGCTGCGCATGGGTGCGGCCCCTGCTGCCGCGGCCCCTTCGGCATCGGGCACCACCGCTGCCAGCCCCGGTGCAGCCCTGTCGGTGCAGGCCACGGCCGGCCAGGCGCGCATCACCGGGCCGGTGCCGGGCACCGCCACGCTGCGCTGGCAGCCCATCACCTACGCCGGTGGCGGCGGCAGCCCGCTGCGCCTGCAAACGCAGGGCAGCTTGCAGGGCCTGCCCATGGCCTGGGTGGATGCCTTTGGCGGTGGCAGCGATGCTGCCGGCAAGCCCGCCCAGCCCCTGCTGGCCCGCCTGGGTCTGGCGGGCAACATCGTGTTCGACGGGCAGTGGAACGTGGACACCACCAATGCATTGCGCGCCAGCGCCAGCGTGCGCCGCGCCTCGGGCGACCTGCGCATTCTGGCTGGCGACAGCACGGCCGCCATCACCACCGTGCAGAGCAGCGGCCAGGGCACCGGCGCGGGCAGCCCCAAGGCCACCGTGACCGAAGAGCCCGGCAGCGGCAGCAATGCCGGCGTGCGCCAGGCCGAGCTGAGCCTGGAGGCTGAGGGCGATGCCCTACGCGCCAAGCTGGTGTGGGCCAGCGACCGCGCCGGCGAGGTGGACGCCACGGCCAGCACCCGCCTCACCCTGGGCAGCACCCTGGCACAGACCACGCTGGCGCCCGACGCACCGCTGGCCGCCACCCTGCGCGCTCGCCTGCCCGACGTGGGCGTGTGGTCGGCCCTGGCGCCGCCGGGCTGGCGCGTGCGCGGCACGCTGGATGCCAACGCCACCTTGTCGGGTACCCGCGCCGCGCCGCGCTGGGCCGGCACGCTGGGGGCCGACGAGCTGGCCGTGCGCTCCGTGCTCGACGGGGTGGATCTGCAGGGCGGGCGCCTGCGCGCCGCGCTCAACGGCAACCAGCTCGATATCACCGAGTTTCGCTTGAAGGGCGGCAGCGGCAGCAAGGCGCGCATCCCCGGCTACAGCGGCAACCGCACGGCGGCCCCGCAGGACGGTGGCAGCCTCACCGGCACGGGCCGTGTGACCTGGGGCGATGCGGCAGCCAACAACAACAGTGGCATGTCGGGCCTGGCCATGAGTTTTCAGGCCGAGGCCAAGGCCCTGCAGGTGCTGGGCCGGGCCGACCGGCAGGTCAGCGTGTCGGGCAAGGTGCAGGCGCAGTTGCAGCAGGGCCAGTTCAGCGTGCGCGGGCAGCTGACCACCGACCGCGCCACCATCATCCTGCCCGACGAGACCGCGCCCAGCCTGGGCAGCGACGTGGTGGTGCGGTCCGCCGCCAAGGACCGCGAGGCCCAGGCCAAGGCCCAGGCAGTGGCCAAGGCGACGCAGGCCGCCGCGCAGCCCGCCACCGGCACCACACCCACCACGGCCAAGCCGCCCGACATCGCCATCACGCTGAACCTGGGGCGCGACTTCGCGCTGCAGGGCCAGGGCATCACCACGCGCCTGACAGGCGAACTCGACATCCGCAGCAGCTCCGTGCCCGGCGCGCCCCCGCGCGTGATCGGCGAGGTGCGCACCGAGCAGGGCCGCTACCGCGCCTGGGGCCAGGTGCTGGACGTGGAGACGGGGCTCATCCGCTTCAGCGGCCCGTACAACAACCCCTCGCTCGACATTTTGGCGCTGCGCCCCAACATCAGCGTGCGCGCCGGCGTGCAGGTCAGCGGCTCGGCCCTGGCGCCGCGCGTGCGCCTGTATTCGGACCCCGACCTGCCCGACGCCGAAAAACTCTCGTGGGTGGTGCTGGGCCGCGACGCCGCCGCCGGCGGCGCCGAAGCCGCCGTGCTGCAACAAGCCGCCCTGGCCCTGCTCGGCCGCAAGGGCGGCGGCGGCACCGCCAACGTGGCCAGCCGCCTGGGCCTGGACGAGATCGGCTTCAAGGGCCCGGGTTCGGGCGACGACGCCACCGGCGCGGCGCTGACCTTCGGCAAGCGCCTGTCCACCGACCTGTATGTGACGTACGAGCGCAGCCTGTCGGGCACGCTGGGCACGCTGTACATCTTTTATGACCTGTCGCGCCGCCTGACCCTGCGCGGGCAGACGGGGGCGCAGAGTGCGGTGGACATCATTTACACGCTGAAGTACGACTGATGCGGCTGTGCCTTCAACCGCCTGGCGTCGTTGGTTCGCCTTGCCGTGCAAAGGCACTGTCTGCAGCTTCCCGCCTAGCCATGCGGCTGAAGGCAAAACCGCATGCGGGGGGCCGTTCCATGGCATTGCACGGCGCAAAAGGAAGGCATTGCCGGGACCACCTCGCACTGCCCCTACAATCGCCCGCTGCGTCCTCCTCGTAGTTCACGGAGTCGCTATAGAGGGCGAACAGTCACTCCGTATCAATTTCGTATCACCGGACCGCAGCGCTCGAACGTGACCCCTCGATCCGCTCAGGATTAGAAGTAGAAGCAAAACAACTGTATATTTGCCCAGTGTTTTGCGAAGTCACCCAACTCCGAAAAGACGGGATGCGTCTGCGTCCCGAGGAGTGGCCCGCGCCTGTGCGGGGTGAACTGCAGATGAACTACTGGGACGGCACGCGCAACAGCTCAAGGCGCACGCTGCGGGATGTTGCCTTGATGGTGAGATGGGGCACCAGCACCGTGCCCAACATCCGCATGGCAGATCCCGAATGGATCGACGTGGTTGGCGGCGCGCTGTTGATGCGGGGGATGGGCCTGCACATGGTGGACGGGCGCGTGTACGAGCACGAGGAGGTGTGGCTGATACGGGCCCTGGAGTCGCTGCAGAGCCCACCCCTGCCGCCGTTTGATGCACGCCCCTGGCTCAAGGCCAATCGCCTGCCGGTGGGCGACCCGCCGGCGGTGTACACCTCGGCCCAAGAGCATGCCAAGATTTCAAAGGAGCCACGCTGATGACGCCCCCGACCATCCTGCGCCTGCCCCAGTGGTTTGGCGAGCCAGAACAGATCCTGCTACCGCTGCCGGCGGCCGAGTACCAGGTGCAGCAGGAGCACCCAGACTGGTGGCGCGTGGTGGCCAGGCCGACAGGGCAGACGGTATATTCGGGGTTGGGGCCAATTTGCCTTGAACCGACCAGAGGCGCATCCCCTATACGTTCGTGCGATGGCGCATGACTGCATTCCAGTCAATCGCGTAGCCCGCTGCTTCAAGTTCGCGAGCAACGGCCATCTTCCATGCACCAGCGTCATCGAGTGCCTCCCATACAACTCCGGCGAAATCTGTCGGAATCTCCAGGTCCCCCTTAGCCAATGCGCATACTCTTGCACGAGTCAGTTTGGCCATGAAGTAGCCCAACTCAAGCAGTACGTTTTGGCGAGCTCGCGGCCTTAAGCTCTCTAGGGTCTTGCCCCCAAGGTCGTCACCAGTCAGCAGAACAATGGCGAATCCAACGTCATCATGTGCCTCAATTTTTTCAATAATTGTTCGACCCTGATTGGCCTGCTCACTCAGAATGATTGCCTGAAAGCCCAACCGCTCCACGAACCGCGCGACAAGCTGCTTCGCAGATTCATCATGGCCATGGACGATAAAGATCTTGTTGGACGGTGCTGCGGGTGATGAAGCCGGCTGGCCCGTTACGGTCGCGGGCTCTGCGGCATTGGCGATCTCATCCTCAAGCCATTTGATGGCAGACCGAAGAATATCGATTGCAGCCACCTTACCCTCAGCAAGGAACTTTTGAGCCCGCGCCGCCTGCTGTGCAGCTGGCAGCGGGCCCATCGACATCACTATCTCGCCTCTATCAAGCCTGGTAGCTCGGCGGTAACGCTCATACTCGATGGTGTTGTGGCCAAACACTGAAGTAAGCGTACCTTCAATATTCGCCTCCATGGCCTCTTTGGCAGATGATGATCGGGTAGTGATACCCGATATATCGAACCCCTCGATTTCAGTGATCAACCGCTGCAGTCGCGTAACTCCGCGCTGCATATGTTCCGGACTCAGATGTGCCGAGACAGGCGAAGAAGGCGGGGGAGTGATTTTTCGTGCCATGGCGATTGATAGTGCAAAAGCCCATTGTCTACAAAACTGTAACAACGGGCCATACAAAGATCGCAGCCACACGGTCGTACCGCTCCTGCAGCTAGGCCGCGAGCTCGCGCAGGTGTCGCCTTTGGCGCACGTCGACTTGTCGTGCCGTGTGGCGGTTGCGGGCGGGCCTCCAGGCGCCTCCCACCGGCAAAGTGGTGCGGGCACCTGGCTGCTGCCCATGCAGAGATGGAACCCGGCTGCGCGCGGACGAATATCCTGTGGAAAACCTACTACTCCATCGCTCAAACCCTCGCAGCAAAAAATATTTTTTTGTGCGAAAGCACGAACCACGTCATTCAATAGCCATGCGGCCTACAGAGCGAAATCGTGTCGCATCCCGCATATTCAATGAGATCAGCCGGAAGAACCTAGACTCACATTGGCTTGAAGGGCCACTAGGAAAAAATGTTTTCCACAGCTTGAAACTTGTTGTTTCGGATTCTGGGTAAGTCGGCGGCGGTACACTACCGGTAGCGTATTGAACGCAACTGACACACCATATATAGTGTGCGACAGGCCAGAGACAAAAGAGTCTCCGCAAAGAGATTGGCCGATGGGAAGCTTGCAACAACCCATCGGCCAGATACCGAAGACCGGGTGAGGTATCGGCAGCATTTTTTCCAAAAGCAAGTTGAGTTTACGCTCAACGGTGCTCTGCTGCAATAAATCCCGGTGCTCAAGATGTAAAGGACAAACATGAGCACTACGTCAGATGATCCAACTACCAGCGGACACTGGGTCTACAGCCCATACGTCACGCGCAACGGGAAACGCATCTACCGCAAGGGCGGTGGTGTCTACCGCTTCTGGGTTGAAGATTGAGCGCAACCCGGCCATGCCACCGGCTATGACCGGTGGTTCCGTCTAGCATCGGACACTCTAGCCCTCTGGCCTCGAAGCCAGAGGGCTTTTTACTTTGCAGACGCCGCGCTCAGAAGAGCCCGGCTGGCTCGGCGCTCCGATCCCAGCTGTAGATGATCAGCTCTAAGCGGTCGACCGTCTTAGCACCGCCCCCGACGATGTAAGAGATCGGTACCTCTTCCATCTGAAATTCGGCAAAGCATCGCCGTATATCAGGGTGATCATTGATGCTCAAGATGGCCTTCCCTTTGATGCCCCGCATCAGATCGGCCATCATTTCGTACTCGGCCCATGCAAACGGCACGCCATACCCTTCGGTCTCCCAGTAGGGCGGGTCCAGGTAGAAAAGCGTGTGTGCTCTGTCGTACCGGCGGATGCACTCTTTCCAGTCCAGGCGCTCGACGTACGTGCTGGACAAACGTAGGTGAGCCGCGCTGAGCGTTTCCTCGAGGCGCAACAGATTCATAGGCGGTGCCGTCGTCGCAGTGCCCCAGGTCTGGCCCTGAACCTTGCCACCGAAGGCGTGGTGCTGCAGATAGAAGAACCGGGCCGCCCGCTGTAGGTCGGTCATGGTCTCGGAAGGCGTGTCCTGCATCCACCTGAACACCTCGCGGCTGCTCAGCGCCCATTTGAACTGGCGCACAAACTCCTCAAGGTGGTGCTTGACCACGCGGTAGAGGTTGACCAGCTCGCCGTTCACATCGTTGATGACCTCTACGTCGGCCGGGGGGCGCAGGAAATACAGCGCCGCGCCGCCGGCAAAAACCTCCACGTAACAGGTGTGCGCTGGGAAGCGCGGAATAATGATATCGGCCAGGCGGCGCTTGCCGCCCATCCAAGGAATGATTGGGTTTGCCATTAGGGCTCCAGGGTCGTCGTTTACACTCGCCCCGCCTGTACAGGTGGGCAGGGCCTTGGCTTGACTTACTGGCTTGGACAGTGGTCAGGTGGCCGGTCTGGTGTTAGCGCACCAAGCCGGTCGCCTTGTTCTTTTTTTCAGTCGATGCGGGGCGGAGGCCCTTCATCGTTGCGCGGGATGGCCTGCCGAGCTGCTCGCTCGGAGATCTCCCGCGCGCGGTCGCGCAGATCGCGGCGCTCGCGCTCGCGGGCACGTCGTTCTGCCTTGCGGTTGCGCTGCTGGCCAGCGGCCGGGGATGGCATGGGTCAGTCCTCCGGGGCCACGCTGAAGACCGGCACGCCGCCGAAAAAGCGGTAGAACCAGGCCACCGGCACGCCGTCGCGCCGAATGGTCACGTCCTCGCCGGCAAGCACCTCCAGCGTCAATTCGCCCTGCAGCAGGGACACCGGCTGCCCGGGCAGCGTGCGGCAGTTGCCGTAGCACTGGTCTGCTGACATCCAGCCCGCTGTCTGGCTGTAGCCGAGCACGGTGCCGCCGGGGTTGGTGGCCGTGTAGGTGACGGGGTACGGCGTGGCCGGGGCGGTCATGAAGACCGCCCACAGCACCCCCTGGAGGGTGATTTCCAGCATCACACGCTCTTGCCGGTTCCGGCCGCGATTTCGGTCTTGCGCTGGCTGGAGAAGCTGGTGCCCAGCCAATACGCGCTGACCATGCCCAGCAGGCTCAGAATGGCCGTGATGATCTGCGTGCGCAGGCTGGCGTCGTAGACGGCGCGATTGAAGAACAGCATGTCCAGCAGGATCAGCACGACCATCAGCAAAAAGCCGACGCTCACCCAGAAGGCGGGATTGAGCCAGAACCCGGCAGCGCCTGGCTGCAGGTAGACGGCGTTGGCCTCACGCGCGCCAGCGATGCCCCCGCCCACCTCTTCGATCCGGAACCACTGCGACTCGATCGCGGTGCGCACGTCAGCCGCTGCCTGGGGGTCGGCCTTGATGGTCTCCAGCAGCTCTTGCTCGTTGCGCGCGCCGATGGCCTCCTTCGCGACAGAAACCACCAGCTCAGCGGCCTTGATGTTGCGTTCGGCAACTTCGCTGCCGGATGAAAAGAGCTTGCCCAGCTTGGGCACGAGATCTACCAATGCGGGCAGGACAGCAGCGATGAACGGGGCCATAGGCTCCTCCTTTTGGGTTGGGGTGATGGTGTCGGCCGCCAGCGCGGCCGGGTTGATGAGATCCAGCACGCTGGTGGCGGCTGCAGGCACATCTGGCGCGAAGGTGCCGCCGTGCGCTTCGTAGACCTTGCGGATCTGCGCCATGGTCTTGACGGGCTGGCCGTAGGGACTGCCAGGCAGGCTGGCCCATTCCTTGTTGCACTTGCGCACCGCTTCTTCGAAGCGGCCGGCGATCACGTCATCGAGCGCCTTGCGGCCCAGAATCAGCCCCACGGCGCCCAAATCCTGGTTCTTGGGGCTGAAGTCCGTGAATCCATACTGGGTGGCCACGCCGGTCCACGTCTGCAGCAGGTACTGGTAAGCGCCAGCTGCCGTGCTGGTGACCGTGAGGCCGCCCTTGAAAGTGGCTGTGCGCTTCTCTCCTGGGTGCTTGTCGAAGCTGTCGAACAGCTTGCCGCCGAACATGCGCCGGTAGCCGTCTTCGTCGGGCGTGCCCTCGCAGTAGCGCAGGGTGTCGAGGAAGGCCTGCACGTTGGAGTGCGTGAGCGCCTCGACCAGAACGATGGGATCTTTGGCGCTCATGGTGATGCAGGCGCCGGGTTGAGTGGTTTCAAGGAAAGCTCCTTTCGGGGTGGTTGCAGACGACAAAAAGCCCGCCGGTGTTGCCACGGGCGGGCGGGATGGATGATTGGGCGTGGGCTAGATCTCGATGCGCACGGGTGCGCGGGTGGGAGCCTGACCGGTGATCACGCCGGACTGAAAGAACACCCACTGGCCCACGGCCACGCCGGGCGGATTGCGCACATTCTGGGTGCCGCCACCAGGCTGGGCGACCTGCACAAGGCCGTCGCCCAGGTTCTCGACGATCTGCCCGGTGAGCAGGGGCGCAGGCCCCTGCAGGCCCTGCAGGCGCTTGAAAAGGATTGCGGCGTTCATGGCAGGTAGCGCTCCACTCTGAGGGATTGGCGAACGGTGGGCATGCCGGCCGTGATGGAGATGCTTCGCACCAAGCCGCGCCACACCTCGGATGGCTCGCTCACCTTGAGCAGGTAGCCGGGCAGGATCAACCCGGGGTTGGTGCCACCGGTCAACAGCGGAACCGTCATAGGGTGCATGTACCGCTTGCCCTGGGCTCCAAGGATGGCGCGCCCGCGCTCCTGCACCACGTCGACGTGCGTGAGGAGTGCATCGGTCACCTGTGGCGCCAGCAAAGCCTCGGCCGTGCCCAGGCGCACCACGTGGCCCCAAACGCCCTGCTCTTCCCCCATCAGGTGGACGGCCTCCCATGGTGGGTTGTGCGCGGCCTCCAATGCATCGGACGTGATGATGCGGCTGGGCATGTCCACGTTCGGCGTGGCCGTGGCCCATTGCCAGGGGAGATGCCGGTACCGCGATTCGAATTGCAGGCGGGGCAGCGTTCGGTGGCTGCGCACGACTGCACCGGCCGCCTCAGCGATGCGCATGGCCGCAGCGAGCGGGGTGCCTTGAAAGTTCCAGACCCCGGCCGGGATCAGCCAGTCCGGGATATCCCAGTCCACGCCCACACCCGTGGTGTCCAGCGCCTCAAGCACCAGCTGCTGGGCCGTGCGAGGCTCGGTGTTCGTCCACGTGCCTGCCGGCATGTACGGATCGCCCAGCAGCGAGGTAACGCTGCTGCCCCGGATCTGGGCGCCGCGCGAGCCGAAGCTGCGCGAGCGGCCTGGTGGGTCAATCGCAAAGATCCACTCGATGCCGTCGATCGTTACACGCACCTGGGCCGGCAAACCACCCACGGGTGCGAGCTGATCCATCAGGCTCATGGGCCCTGCCGCAGTCATGGTCCACCCAAAGCCTTCGTCTTCGGCCTCGATCGTGATGTTGTTGAGCGGCACCCGCTCATTTCCGGGCAGCAGCTCTGCCTTGATCGTATGGACTTGCATGTAGACCCTCAGAAGGGGGATGACGTATTGCGGCTCTTCGGGCTCTGGCCCAGGGCCATGGCGCTCGCAGATGAAGACCAAATTGGCTGGCATGCCGGTAATCGAGGGCTCCGAGAAAACCAGGAGCGCCGGCAGCTCGGGCAGGTAGCACGGGTCAATGGGCGGCTCTGGCGGCACAACCACGCTGCGCCCGGGCCTGGGGGGCCAGGCTTCCTGATAGCGGCCACCGAACACCCGGTGCAACGGCATGGCAACGCCCATGCCATCCACCCAACCCGCCGCCACGCGCTCGGCCTGCTGGAAGCCTTGGCGCACGATGGCGCGACGATCACGGTGCGCTTCCTGAAACCGCTGGCGCGCAGCCACCGGCATACGCACAGCCTCTTGGAACCGCTGCACTGTGCCGCGCTGCAGCTGCAGCGCAGTCTGAAAGTAGGAGCGAATTGGTGCGGCTCCCAGTCCCTGGGCCTTTTGGTAGGCGCTGGCCACCACTCGCTGCAGCTGCAGGGTGTCTTGCCAGGCCGAGCGCACGCCGACGGGCAGGGCCTGTCCTTCCTGCCAGCCAGAGTGCACACCCACTGGCATGGGCCCCGACTGCTGCCAGCGGCTGCGGATGGCCACCGGCAGGGGCTTTGCGTCTTGCCAGCCGCTGAGCGTTTGACCCACCGTGGGGCGCGACACGTTGACATCGTAGGCAACGGCCATGCGCCCGCGCATGCCAGAGAGCACGCGAGCGCCGGACACCACCAAGGCAACCCGCACAGACATGCGGCCACGCATGCCCGAGAGCCGGCCACCACCGCCGACAGCGACCGGCGGAATGCCCGGCCCGCTGCCATCCGCGCCGAAGACAAGATCGACGTGCCCCCCGCTGGTGGGGGGCTGGCTGAAGACAAGATCAGAGTCGGCCACATCGCACCCATCACAGGAAGGTCAACGCGCCGAGCAGCACCAGGCCGCCGGCCTGCAGCGTCGGGCTCTCATCGCCCGGCAGCGTGGTGCCGCCGATGATCTGGAAAAAGCCGTCGTGGTCGGGATCCGACGCGGTGCCGTCCACCACCAGCAGCCCGTCGCTGCGGTCCCAGCGTCCCCACAAGGGCACGCCGCTGATGAGCACCATGCCACCCTCGGGCGTGGCGGGGTGCAGCGTCATGACGCCATCGGAGAGAGTGGCGCACGGTTTGCCCAACACGATCTCGGCCATGGGGTCACCACCTGGCGCCCCCCCCACCGTGGGTTTGGTGGTGCCGTAGAAGCGGATGCGAGAGGGCCCGCTGGCGCCATCTGCGAAGACGATGGACGCGGCCAGCTGCGCGGCTGCGTGCTCGGGGCCAATCTCGGCGATCAGGTCGCTCATGGGGCCACCTCGGGTGTAAGGTTGTCCGCGATCACCGCCCGGTAGTCGTGGTTGTGGTCGCGCGCGGTGGCGCTGTACTTGTAGTCGAGCGAGAGGTCGGTGAACTCGTATGCCCCAGCCGAGTTGCTCCATGTCTCCCGGATGGCTAGGCTGTCAACGTCACGCTGCAGGCGCACGCGGGCGATTGCGGGGAAGTTGGCCGGAGTGCCTTTTTTGAACACGTTGCCGTAGATCCGCCCCGGGCCGCCGTGCACGAAGTCCCGCGATTTCAGGAGCTTGTGATCCACCGCAGCAAGTGGCAGAAACACCGTAGGGGCAACCAGCTCTACCGAAGTGGGCAGCATGTGCTGCACAGCGGGTTGAGGCCCAGGCAGGACCTCGTAAATTCTGGTGGTGGCTGCAACCAGACTCAGCCCTGCCAGTACAAACGCTGTCCACGGACCTGAGCCGCTGTTGGCCGCCTCCAACCGAATGCCGCTCGGCAAGTAGCTGGAAGAAGCTGCAAAGCGAATACTCAGCTTGGCGACGTCCACCCCCGCCCCTAGCGCGTATTGAATCCAGATGTCGGTGTCTCCGGCTGCAGTAGCCCACTCAGTGACGTCGTTTTTATCGAAAGCATTGCTCGCTGGGAACGAACCGCTGAAAGTGGAACTGGCAGAAGGTGTACCTCCGACCGACAAATCGGTGCCGCCTGCGCCCAGGAGAGTCATCTCCCCCAGTTGCACGTAGGTGCTGCCCGCGCCCAGCCCGCAACGCAACCTCCAGTGGGTGTACGTTGCCATGCTTACCGCCAAGGGCCCGTGATGTCGATCCAGCAGTAGCCTGACGTGCCGGCGGTCTCGGTAGTAGCAACGCCCTGCCGCACTGACACCAATACCCTGCCGTCAATTGCTATGCGGGTGCCGCGCGGGAAGCTGGTGCCGCCGCCAGTCAACGGTACGTAGGAGATGCCTGGGAACAAACCACGGGGCAGCACCACCGCATTGGCAATGGCTGCGCCCTCCGTGGCGTGTATCTTCGTCAACCGCAATTTACCGTCGATGGTGGGGAAAGAACCCCATTGCGTATCTACCCCAGAGACAGAGCTTTGCGCTCCCGACTGAGGTACACCCCAAGCCTGAATGGCGAGCCCAAGGCCAGTGTAGGAGCGCAGCAACCTGGCACCCGCTTGCGAGTTTCCGCCCTGCTGCCCCAAGGCCACACTACCGTAGGTCTGAGTTGCGTTATTTGAGGCCGCAATCCACACCGCGTAAGGGTCAACACTACGGTATGTGATCAAATCCCCGAAGTAGTAGGTGGGCTGGGACTGCACCGTGTTTACCGCCCCATAGCCAGGCGTCGGGCATAAGTAAAAGCCTCTGCTGTCTCCGAACAAATCCCAGGTGTTGGCCGTGCTGTTAGCAGCAGTGGACTTGACCCACCACGGAGTAGCCATGTCGGCTACGGCTGGGGCTGGATTGGTGCCGGTGCCGAAGGCCGACATGGTTTCGTACATTCGCACCGTTGCCGTGGTGGTGCCGGTGTCGGTCACCTGCAGGAACGCGCCCAATGTGGCGGGGTCCGTGCTGCGGTAGCACGCGATGTTGGTGCTGCTGTAAGTCTTTTCCCAATACGGCACCGGGGCCTGCTTGATCGTGATCGTGCCCGTTGCGGTCCCGTTGGCCACGGCTGTGGCGAAGGTCAGCGTAGTGGCCGTGGCACTGGTGATCTTCTGCTCGCCGTTCAGGTTCGCGAATCCAGTCATGCCACCGGCGACCCCGGCGATCAACTGCACCGAGTCCACCAGGTTGAGGTTCTTCACATCCGAAGCCACCGCGACCGTGGCCACGCCAGAGGAGACTGTGATCGTGCAAGCGCGCAGGCCGAAGCCAGTGATCAGGCAGGCGTCGAAAAGCGCGATCAGCGCGCCGGCCACGCCGTTCAGGACCGGTGCGCCCGGCATGCCTTCGTTGAAAAATTTGACCGAGGTATCGACTGGGGAAGTCATTTGTGTTTTCCTTTCGAGGCTGCTTTATGGGTTGCTTGGCTCGCGATCAACGTCGCCACGGCCGAGAATTTCGAACTCGTAATCAATGCCGGCCGCCGGGCCCATCTGCACGGTGCGGATGGCGGCGAAAGAGGCCTGCGCACCCACCGTGTGCAGAAAGTGCACGTTGTTCGGAATCCAGCCTTCGCCCCAAGCGGGCGGCATCGTGAAAAAGGGCACGCCCACATCGGGATTCATGGGAGCGAAGGTCGCATTCATGCTGTGGGTGCCGAGCGAGCCGGTGTACTCACCAAAGCATTCGAATGTGCTGCTGGTGCGCACGATGAAGGCATAGCGCTGCGTGACGGCGCCGGCATTGGTGACGGTGACGGTGCCGCTGTAGTTGGCCAACGCGGGCGAGCCCACGATGCCGTCTGTCCACACCTGGTTCCAGGTGGACTGGTCCCACATATTGGAGACACGGGCCTTGAGGTTGCCCGCCACCAGGGCACTGCTCACCACGCTGCCCACAGGGAAGTCGTGGGCGAGTTGCCCCACCAGGCCCAGCGTGCCGTCGATCTGCACATCGCCCACCCGGATCAGCTGCTCGATGCGGTGCTCATAGGTGACGGGCTGCGCCCAACCCGTGACGTCCACCACATTCAACGTGCCAGCATTGAGGTCCACGGTGTAACCGGTCTGGATCACCTGGCCATTACTGCCCTTGAGACGGATGCGGGATAAGCGCTCCCGGCCCATGTTGATGGTCTGCCCATTCGACGCGGTGGCGGGCCCGACGAAGCCAGAGTGACCGATGACGATGTGCCCACCCTTGCGCACCATCGGCACGCGGCCATCCTGGGGCAACCGCACCGGGTCGAGGCCCAGGATGTCCGCATCTATGGGCAGGTAGTAATAGGCCACCGAGTTGTAGCGCAGCGTGGTGGGATCCACGGGCCAGGGGCGCCAGATCTTGTCGGCCTGTACGGCGCCCACATCGTCGGCGTCGTACCACCACTCGGCTTTCTGCGCGGGGGTGAGGGAGCTGTCGAGCACGAAATCACCGAACTGGATCTCGGCCACGCCGGTCTGGTAGTCCAGGCGGCCCAGCATGTGGGCGCCGACCAGCAGGCCGTCAGGATCTGCGGTTGCGCTCAGCGAGTTGCCCACGGTGTCGGTCAGCACCATGACGAAGCCGCCAGGCGCGAGCGGCGCGGCCTGGGTGCGCATCATGATGGTGGCCGTCTTCCACGCCTGGCGGCGGGTCCACAGGCTGTCCAGCGTGAAGGCATCAGGGCTGCCGCTGACCACCCAGTCGGTCATGTGGGCCAGGCCCTGGGAATAGTCCATGGTGCCCGAGGCCACGCCCGGGCTGACGTCCGTGCGGCCCCGGTAGATCACGCCCTCGAAGTCGCGGTAGACGTGGCCCATCCAGGTGAACTGCACAGAGCCCGGCACCACGTAGTCGGCCGAGAGCGGGCACAGGTCGATGGTGAGCAGCGGGGGCGCAAAATTCTGGGTGTGCTCGTTCGTGACGGTGAACCCCGTGCTGTAGATCACGTACACGTTGCCGCCGGCCAGCAGTTCCTCGCTCACCGCAGCGGTGGTGTAGACGCCGCCCTTCGCACTGTCGCTGCCACCACCGCCCTGCCCCGAGCCGCCCAATTGCGCGAAGATCTCGGCGTTTTCGTAGTCGGTGCTGTAGCTCTGCGTGCGCGAGTCCTGCGAGGCCACGCGGACCTGCAGGGTCTTGGCGGTGTAGTTCACGACGCCGTGATAAGGGCCGAAGGTGCCGGCGCCGTTGTCGTGCAGCTCGTGCGCGATCAGGTCCTGTGTCTTGGACGTAGAGGCCCGGGTTACGTTGTGCACGGCCTTGGCGCCGCTGGTGCCAAAGGCCTGTTGGGTGGTGGTGTAGGTCATTTGGGTGGGTTCCTCAATCGCTGCGGAGAGCGTTGCCCGCAGGCATCCAGCTCTGCAGCTGGCCGTAGGCCACGTTCGTGGTGGAGCCGGGCACGACCGACGCAGGCGCGCTGGCGGTCGTGGTGACGACTTCGGCGGGCGTGGCCACGCCGCCCGAGTACGCCAGGCTGGGCTCTTTCTGCAGGTTGGTGCCGGCGTTGCTGCCCTCGGTCGCGGAGACCGTGCGCGTGGTGAGCCAGAGCACGACCATGGTCCCGGGTGTGGGCACCTGGGCGAGGGTCATGTTCACGAAGCCCGAGCCGTCGGGCGCGAGACCTGAGAAGGTCTCCACCTCGGTCTCGGAAAACTCGAATGCGATCTGGAACTCGGCGCCCGGGTCGGGCATGGCCGCGGGCCGGATGCGCAGGCGCCCGGTGGCGTACAGGATCTGGCCAGCGGCGTCGCCCGTGAGCCCCCCGGTGCCGTTGTCTGTGGCGCTCTTCGTGACGCCGCCAGAGAGCCAGGTCACAACCAGCGTGCCGGGCATCACCTCGTCGTGCTCGAGCACGATGTCGAACTCTGGCTTACGGAAGGTGGCGCCGCCCGAGCGGTTCGTGTAGCCGACCTTCTCGCCCCATTGGATGATCACGCTGGATCCAGCGTCGGGCATCTCCTGCAGGGTAATGGCCACGCTGCCGGTGGTGTAGATGATCTGGCCCGCGCCGGGCCCGGTGAAGCCCCCCAGGCCGTCGTCAACCACCGTGTACCAGTTGCCCAGGGCCATGTAGCTGATCACCACCGTGCCAGGGTGTGGCAGGGGCAGCAGCATGTCGGTGTAGCTGCGGCGGCGGTTCTCCTGGCCGATCTTGATGCGGCGTGAATGCGGGGCCGCCCCCACTTCGATGCGGCGCGGAGTCTCGGCCAGCACCATGCTGCGCATCGACGCCGGGCGCAGGTCGAGCGCGACCGTCTCGGTGCGCGCGCTGGGCACCAGCTGCGTGTAGACGCTGGCCACCTTGATGGACGCCGCACCCAGGTCGGCCGCGTGCGTCAGCGTGCTGGCGCCGTAGAAGGTGGCCGCATCGGCGACGGTGGTGTCGCGCACGATGGTGCGGGCCGACACGCGCGTGAACAGCCGATCAGGCGGGCTGCCTGGGAACGCAAAGCGCAGATCGTCGCTCAGCTCGCACTCCACCACATCGGCCAGGTAGTCAACGATGCCATTGCCCAGCGAGTAGCTGAAGGTGCGCGTTTCAACTTCCACCCGGTTGACCCGCACATACTGCCTGCGCTCCGTAGGCTGGTCTTCGTTGTAGACCAGCACCAGGGTGCGGCCGATGGCCGGCGTCACGCTGCCAGGGCGCTGGAAAAGCTGGATGCTGTTCTGCCCCACCACATGGTTTTCGAGCAGGTAGCCCGACCACTCCGAGGACTGGATCAGGTAGCTTTCGATGGCGTTCGCGATCTCGGTGCGGCGGGCGAACGGCGCGCACTTGGCCAGGGTGATGGAGACATTCGCATCGTTGGGCGGCTTGGACACGATGATCGTGCTGCCCAGGTAGGTGTCGGTGTTTGCGGTCTGTATGGCCAGATGCAGTTGCCGAATGGACACGTCGCCGTTCGAGCGGTTGAGTTCCGAGACATCGTTGAAGATGCCGTTGTCTCCCCCGTCAGCGATCACGGTGCCCGAAGGGCCACCGCCGCCGTTGGGCACGTCGTCCATCACCTTGGACGCGAGCAGCTTGACATCGCCTGCAAGAATTGTCATATGGGGTTTGCCTCAAGAAAGCGCAGCATCAAGCTGCAATAGAAATCGCCGTCTTCCATGTCGGAGTAATCGACCACCGGTGACATGGCCATGGCACGGGTTTCTTCCTCCCCGCCGTGGTCGAAGACGACGGTGAAAACCTCGCCTCGAAGGTCCAGCTCGAAAAGCTGCAAGGGCACCTTCGCCCAGGCCTTGAGCGCGATCAGCGTCGAGCGCTGGATCCACGCGCTGTTGCCGTCGCCGCTGAGCGTGATGGGCCTGCCGCCGCTGCGCACCATGGCTTCGAGGATCAGATGCCCCTCGATGCCGCGATCAGCGGACTGGGCCACGTCGGACCACGAGAATTCGTCGGACCACAGGAGGTCCTCGGGAAGCTCCAGTACGTCGGAGCCTTTGGTAAGGGTGATGGTCATGGGGTTACCTGCCAGTGCGGCGCTTGCCTTCTTCCAGCACCGACAGCACTTCGTCGGCCAAACCTTGCAGGTTCTGCTCGCCGACGCCGTTGGTGGGGACGGGGAACGACCGGCGGCCGATCCCGAGGTTGATGTTCACGATCCGGTCGCGCGCGGGCGCTGGAGCGCCCGACGAGACGCCACCGCCGGTCGATCTGCCTGAACGGGTGGCCGAGTCACCAGAGGGCGATGGCGCTGGGCTTGGAGCGGTGCGGGAGGGCGCTGTCTTGGCGCGCTCGGATTCGGCCTTGACTCGCGCCTTCTCGATCTCGCCCTCAACCCGCGCCAGTTCGTTCCGAATGTTCCGCTCTTGATCGAGGCTCTGCTGGCTGCGCGTCACGTTGCCGTAGCTCTTTTGGTAGTTGGCCAGCTGCCCACGCAGCTCCCAAGCCTTGCGCGTGTTCGGATCGTTCAGGGCTTCGGCGCCATAGCGCTTGACGATGTCCTGGTTGATGTCGGTCTCCATCACGGCCGCCTCGCGGACATCGCCGGACTTGCCGATCAGTTTTGAACCGTCTCCGACCACGTTGCGTTCGAGGATCTCCTGCAGAGGGCTCTTGCGGTCACCCTCGGGGGTGAGTTCCTGCGACAGCCGGTGGCGGTCGTAAATCTTCTGCAGGGCCTTGTTGTTGATCTCGGCAGCTGCGGTGGCAGCAGCGCCAGCGCCCTGGGCCGCATTGCCGACCGACTGCCACCCCTTGGTCATCGCGTCGGTATCACGCAGTGAGGATCTGCTGACGTCCCCTACTGCTTTCTCATACCCGCGAAGCACGCGCAGCTGCCTTTCGAGTTCCGCAACGCCAGCCGCTGTGGCTGCGGCCTGCTGCCGCTTCAGCTCGGCACTTTGACGCAGCAGCTGCATCTCTGCGGCCAGGGCCTCATTCCACTTGCCTTCTGCGATGGCGGCTTCGATCTTCTTGGCGGTCACGAGATCCATTGCGTCGGCCTCAGCGATGGACGCTGCGACCGTCAACTTCAGCATGGCGATCTCGATTTCCTTTTGCTTGATGCGGGCCTGCGAGGCCGCATAGTCGCGTCCCTCTGCGACGGCCTTTTGCTCAGCTGCACGAGCCAAGGCCATTGCCACGTCCAAGCCCGCACGCTCCAGCTGCATGGTGGATTGGGTCGCCGCACCTTTGCGCTGTTCGGCCGCTACTGCATCATTCAGCGCATCGGTGTAAACGCGCTGCGCCACCGCTGCCCGGCGCCTGGCATCCTCGACCTGCTGGTCTGTCGCAATGCCCTTCCTGCGGGCGTTCTCATAGGCCTGCTCGACAATCTGCGCTTGCTCCATGGCGAGGCGCAACTCAGCCACAGCAAGCGAGTTGTCTTTGTAGGATGCAACCGCCGCCCGGCGCTCGGCAGCATCGTTCTTTGCGGCCTGTGCTGCGGCGCGGGTGGTGGCGGCTTCCGCCGTCATGGCGTCTATCTTTTTTTGGATCTCTTCCAGCTCCAGGGCCCGTGCTTTCTGCTCTTCAGCGTTGCCGGCGATCAGGGCCTGTTTGGCGCCCAGTTCGGCCTGCAGTGTCGCGAGCTGTGCCTCGCGGGCGTCTGTAACTCGCTGCAGGGCTTCGGCGTTGCCATCAGCCGCCTGGGCTGCGGCATTGAGAGACTCAAGGTCGTTGCCGCGCAACTGGGCCAGTGCCACCAAGCTATCGCCTTCGATCTTGGCAGCGGCCGCGAGCTTGACCGAGTTGTTTGCCTGGCGCTCCTGGGCTGCGGCTACCTCGCCCAACCGCACACCCAACTGCACCCACTTGGAGCTGGCTTCCAAGCTTGCATCGCCTGCGATCTTCGTGGTGATGGCAAGGGCTGACTGTGCGGTGGAGTTCGATTGCGCAGCTGTACCGGCGGCGGTGTGCGCCAG
The DNA here is from genome assembly GCF_964253575.1 of Acidovorax sp. LjRoot118. Taxonomy (NCBI): domain Bacteria; kingdom Pseudomonadati; phylum Pseudomonadota; class Betaproteobacteria; order Burkholderiales; family Comamonadaceae; genus Acidovorax; species Acidovorax sp. LjRoot118. The sequence continues at coordinate 302,263 of NZ_CAXURB020000001.1, read as the reverse complement.
AGCCGATTGCTGTACGCCAGTTGCACTGGCGGCAGCGCTCGCACCGGCTTGGGCAGCAGCGACTCCAACCCTACCCTGTGCCTGTGCAGCTGCGTCGGCCCCATTCACCAATATGCCGAAGGCGTCGGACAGGGCGCGCTGCCTGGCCGATGCGTCGTCAACGATCTTTCCCAATGCTTCGAGCGGATTGCTCAGCGTGGCAATCGCCCCCACCAGAACGCCTGCAGCCTTGGCAACGCCAAAGATCACCTCGGCGAACGCGGTGAGAGGGAGAACGACCGCCGCGACGACAACTCCCAGGGCCTTGAGAGCAAGCGTAAGCACCTGCATGAAGCCAGCATCGCCCACGTTCTGCGAAGCGAGGGTCAGGCTGTTCTTGAAGCGCTCCCAAGTGGTCGTGACACCGTCCGTTTCGCCCTTGAGCTGTTGGAGCGACTTCGACAGCGCGGGGAACAGATCCCGGGCGGCAAGCTTGCCCGACTCCACTAACTTGATCAGCTGCGCCTCGGTCAGGCCAAGACCCTGCGCCGCCAGTGACATCGCACCGGGGAGCGATTCGCCGAGCTGCTGACGCAGCTCTTCCATCGACACGGTGCCTTTGGCGGCCATCTGGCCCAGCGCCTGCAGCACCAGGCTGACGCGTTCACCGGAGAGTCCGAGCGATGCCCCGGCCTGCGTAACGCTGGCGAAGAGCGAGTTGGTCACCCCCAGCGGGATATTGGCTGCGTGCGTGGATGCCGCGAAGGACTTGAATGAGTCCGCAAGACCGCCTGCAGATACGCCAGCATCGTTCGCTGTCTTGCGAAGGAAGTCGATCTGGGTGGCAGTGACGTTGGCATCTTTATAGACCGCGTTCAAGCCACGGCGCATGCCTTCCAACTGCAAATTGGCCGCAAGGAAGTCGCGTCCCATCTCTGCGGCCTTGCTCCCGATCAGCCCGATCGCGTTGGCGATGAGGTTACCGCCGGCGATCTGCGCCAGGCCCCCGCGCAACAGGCCTGAGGCCTTGTCAGTGAGAGTCAGCTCGCCTTGCACGCCGCGCAGCTCGCGCTGCAGCTCTTTCAGCCGGTCGTTGCCCCCGGAAAGGGCTGTCTTGAGGGCATTGCCGGCCAACCCCGATTCGACCTCGACGGTCTGCAGTGCTGCCTTGACCTGGGCAATCTCTGCCCGCAGATCTGCGGCGCTGCGCACGCCAAGGGTAGAGAAGGCTGTTTGGATGCGCTGGCCTGCTGCGGCTGCAGCGGTTGCGGCTGTGTCCGCAGCGGCTTTGGTCGCGTTGAGCGCTTCGGCCTGTGCTCGGGCGCTGGCGGCTGCTGCCTCCTGCTGTTTGCTCAGCTCCAGCACCTTTGCGCGGGCCTGATCCATGCCTTGCGCGAGCGCCAGTTCCTCCTGGCGCAACTTCGCGGTGTCGACGCCCAGCTGCTGGGCTGCGATGCGCGCGGCATCGAGGGCGCGATTCTTTTCGCCGTAGGCAGCGGACAGACTCTTGGCCGAGGTGACCGACTGCTGGTAACTGGTCTCCAGTTCCTTTTCAGCCAGGGCCGCGCTACGGGTGCCGGCCTCAGCTGCCTTCAGCTCAGTTTTCTTTAGCGAGATGGTCGTGCGCAACTCGGCGATGCTGCTGCGCGCTTGCGCCACCGAGGCGCGGTACTCGTCGGTGCCACGTGCAGCACCTTCGTTGCCAGCGCGGAGGTCTACCAGCGCCTGGCGCATGGTCTTGAGGCTCGCTTGCGCTTCCACGACCTCGGTCCGCACGCGGCGCTCGGATTCGGCGAAACGCTCGGTCGCGGCGGCGGCGGCGGGCAGTTGGGCTCCCAGTTCCTCAACGCTGCGCGTTGCGCCGTCCAGTGCTTGGCTGACGTCTGCCACCTCGCGCTTGAGTGCGGCGAAGGACTGGGCGGCCTGATTGCGATCACTCAGTTCGCGAAGGGCTGCAGCTGCTGCAAGGGCGCCGGTTTTGACGTCACCGTCCAGCGTTTCACCCAGGGCATCCAACGACTTGGCCAGCGCTTCGACATTCGAACCCCCAATAGTCTGGGCTTCAATGTCGTACTTGATCTTTGGATCGGCCATTTATAGCTCTGGTGATGAACGGGTTGGTGTGATGCTTCGCATGGCGGGCGCCGTACAGACGTCTGTACGGCGCCGCCGATCAAGTGGTGGCGTTGGGCAGGCGGATTTCGTAGCCCTCGGTCTTGCCGGGTGGCGTAACGATCTTTCCGCTGAGCGTGATGGCCGAATAGTCGGAGCCCAGGAAGTCGAAGCCGTTGTTGGAGCCGAGCACACACTCCCACACGTCGGCTTCGACAGGCGAGCCATCGACCATGTTCTTGCCGTCGAAGAACATCTGGCAGCGCACCTGGGTGACCCGACCGCCGAGGATCTTTTTGCCGTTCACGGCCCCATACGCGCCAGTCAGCTTGAGCACCGCGGCGGCAGCTGGTCCATCGACAGCGGCCGACTTGAAGCGAACTTCGCCGCGCAGCCAGTTGACTTCGTAGTGGTCGTCCACGTCGTACTCGACGGTGTTCCCTGCATTCGTGAACTTGAAGCCTTCGTCCGAGACATTTCGTTTGGGCAGCGGCAACCATTTGTCCAGGGCGGTCACGGTGAAGTCCACGGCGGCCCAGGTGCCGCTACCCTGGGTAAGGTTTACCACCAGACCTTGGAACTGCATTGCCAGCGCCTGCACGCTCGCAGCGGACAATTCCACCGTGATTTCAGTGGGCTTAGGCAGCACCACGGAAGCGCGTGCCTGGCCGTAGTCCAGGTGCGAGCGCGATTCGCTCACCTTCTCTTCGAAGTTGGGTTTGATTTCGAACTTGTCGGCGTCGAACGGGTCGCCTTTGCCGGCGTAGGCAAGTGCAACGGTGTCCCAGATGTTGAAGGACACGAGGCCCCCGGCCAGAATGGCACGTGCTGTTGACATGATCATTTCCTTCTGAAATGCAAAAGGCCCGCACGGTGGCGGGCCCAGGGATAAAACAAATCGAACCGAAGGGCTACTTCGGCTCGCGGTAGTCGAGCGTGAACATGCCGAGCACCAGCCCGCCACCCACGTCGATGTTTTCAAGGCGGTAGTGCACCTCGCCTTCCAGCAGCCCGCGCCCCTCGATGCGAACCAATTGCTCAATGGCTGGCATCGAGGCCTTCACCACGCGCTTGGCGGCGCGGTAGTCGGCGTGCGCACCTTCGCGGGGCACAGTCGTCCGGTTGATCACCCCCACCGCGAAGGAATAGGTGCGCTTGGGCGACTGGCCTTCGTTGGAAATGGGCGTGTCGCGCTGGTCCTCGAAAAAGACGATGCGGCTTCCCTCCGACAGGGCCGAAGCCCGGGCAGGGTTGTCCAGTACCGCCACACCATCGAGGGCAGGATCTGCGCGCAGGGCGGCAACGATGGCCGCGCCGATGGCGAAGGGAGCGCCCTGGGGGCACGTGTCAGGCTTGAGGCTCATGGTGCTCAAACGCTGCCGAGCAGCGCCTCCATCTCGGCCCCATCGCCGACACGCATGGGCTTGTCGAGCACGCGGTAGCGCGCGCCCAGCGCCACGCCCAGGTCGGGGATCGCCACTGTGGCCATCAGCACGTCATCAGCAAGCACATCCGCAATGGATGGCATGCGCAGGACGCGTGCGGCTGCGATGGCGTGCCCGTCCAGGGCCTCCGCATCTGCGACGCCGAAGATGCCCACCACCACCTGGTCAGCGGCCGGGGGCCGCTGGCGCAGCCAGGTGGAGGCAAAGTCGGAGCCGTAGAAGACGGTGGACATGTCGTCGGTGAGGTCGAGCATGGTGCGTCAGGCCTGGGGTTCTGCGAGGCCGCCGGCTGGTGGCTGCTGCTGGGCACCCGCTTCCGCCAGCTTGCCGCCGTCGCCAGCGGACTGGTCGGACACGGACTTTTCAGCCTTGGGCCTTTCGGCCGAGATCGCGTCTGAACCGCGCAGCTTCTCGGCCTCGTCCTTCGACAGCTCGATGGTGGCACCGGGTTCGTACCGCTTCCCATCGTGCTTGATGGGCTCCTTTGCGATGTACTTTGGCATGATCAGGCCACCGCATCCTTGAACAGGAAGCCCGCCGAGGGGCCCGCAAACACGGGCTGGTAGGCGTCCGACGTGGGGTAGTACCACGTGTTGGTGTTGTCGTCGAAGTAGCCCTCTTCGACCATGGGGCGGCTGCTCAGCTGGTAGGTGTAGCCGTAGTTGGGGGCGCCCATTTCCTGCATGCTGGCGGGCGTGGTGAAGGCCAGGATGGCATCCTTACCCCACACGTCCTGGAACTGCGTGCCGTCATGGTAGACGGCCTCGCCTTCCACGATCTGCTGCAGCTCGAACAGTGCCTGGAGCTGCTGCAGGGTGGCGGGCGGACGATCTGACGCGGTGCTGAGGCGGTCCAGCACCTTGGGGTGGGTGCGCAGTGCTGTGAGCACCTTGGGGCCCAGCGTCAGCACGTTCGGCCGCTCGCCCGTCTTCGCGCGGATCACTTCCTTGCCGTCCATGATGTCGGTGAAGGGATCGCTGGCGGTGTTGCTCCACTGGCTGGTGCCGCTGAGCGTTTCCTTGTTGGCCGCGTCGTACTTGCTGGCGTCGCGAGCGAGCTTTGCAGCATCGTTCTCACGCTCCAGCGCCATGACGTTCTGGACCTGACGCACTGCGCCGGCCGCCAGGTCGATGCCGGGCACAGCGGCGGCCTCTTCCTGCAGCTCGACCGGCACGGATCCTTCCAGACGGTGATCCACCAAGGCAAACGGATCGCTTGCGTAGCCGTACTGCACACGCTTGGTGTTCGCGCCGGGGGCGCGCTTGGTATTCACCAGCCGGAAGTCATCGGTGCCGAACACGATGATTCGGCCTGCGCGCTGGCCCACGGAGACGATGGGGAACAGCACGTTCGCCACCGGGGCCTTGGGGCTGCGGTAGCCGCGCGCAACGGCGCTGAGGATGGGGTCAACGACGCGCGCCTGACCGGGGGTTGCTTGTGGCATTGAAATGCTCCTATGTTGTTACGGATGGGTGCGCGTCGATCAGGACGCTGCGGAGACCAGGCCGGCGCTTGGCACGAGCAGGATCTCGATGAAGCCGCCAGCGGCGGCTGCGGCTTCCATGGCCCGGCCCACGGGGGCCTTGCTGCCCACGGTGAGCGGCACCACGCGGCCGGTGGCATCGACCATGAGTGCGGCGTCGAGGGTGACGGCGGCGCCGGTCTCGACGACGGTGGTGCCCTGGACGTCCACGGGCACCAGGTCACCGGCTGCGCCGGCAGAGGTGCGCGTGACCCCGAAGGCTGCGGCGCCGGCTGCGGCATAGGCGCCGGCCTGGGTGATGAAGCGTGCCTGTGCGAGCGCGCCAGCTGCTGCCACCGTGAGGGTGAGCGTTGCGATATTGCCTGATGGCATGACGGGTACTCCTTGAAGTAAATGGGTTGTGGGAAGTGCCCGCGATCAGCTCGCGTAGCCCAATTCCTTGAGGGCCGCCACCAGGTCGATGCCCTTGGCCTTAGCGTGTGCCTGGGCTTCAGCGACCTGCTCGGCCTTGGTCTTTGCACCCTTGTCGGGCGGGGTGGCGCTGGCCCGGGCAGGGTTGGGCGCGTCGTCCTCGTGCGCTTTGATGGCAGCGGCGCGCGCATCGCCCTCGGCTTTCAGCACGGCCATGGACGCCTCGGGCGCCGTGGTCTTCCCGTCGAAGGCCATGGTGGAGAGCAGCTTGTCGTGCCCGGGGAGGTTCGCGCCCAGGGCCAGCACGGCCTGGATGCGATCGCGTTCCTGGGTTGCGCCCAGGGCGGAGAATTCGCCGCGCAGTTGGGCGAAGAGTGGCGCGTGGTCCTGCTCGAAAGACGCACGCGTGATTGGGGTCTTGGTGTCATCGGACATGACGGGTTCCTTTTCACGGGTTGGAGTTTTGTCTTTGGGCGCAGCACCGGCGCTTGGGGACGGAAGGGCCGCCACGGCGAACACAGCCTTGCGGCGCGATGCGAACGGGGCGGGGTCGGTGGCCATGCGTTCCACCAATGCGTCGAGGGTGGAAACACCGTCCACCAGCCCCGCATCAATGGCCTGCTGGCCTCGGAACACACGGCCATCGGCCATGCGGTCCAGAACTTGTTGTGATGTGGTGTCGCGGTAGCCGGCCACCGCGTCCACAAACAGCGAATACACGTAGTCCACATCGGCTTGAACGATGGTGCGGGCCTCTTCGCTCAGCGGCTCGTTGGACTTGACCAGGCGCTTGTAGCGGCCGGCCACGATACTTTCCTCGCGCGTCGCGCTGTTGGGGTTGAAGGTGCGGTCAATGACCACACCGATGCTGCCGGCCTGCACCGTTGGCCCGCTGATGTAGACCGCATTGGCTGCGCTGCCGATCCAGTAGCCCGCGCTGGCCAGCGCGCCATCGCTGTGGGTGACGATGGGTTTGATCTTCGCCAGCTCGTGTACAGCAGCGGCCATCTCAGGGGTGCCGATGACGCTACCGCCAGGGGTATCCAGGGCCAGGACCATGGAGCGCACCCGGGCGTCCACCACGGCGCTTTCGAGCTGCTTTGTCGCCATCTGGGTGCTGAGGCCGCCGCTGACCTGCATGAACAGGTTGGCCTTGGGAGCGATCACGCCAGACATGCGCAGCACGGCCACGCCGCCGGGCTCGACGGTGTAGGCCTGCTGCTCGCTGGAAAGGGGGCGGCCCAGACGGGCTTCCAGCGCCTGCAGGTCGATCTTGTCGCCACGCAGATGGGTGGCATAGATGGTCTGCAGCTCGCGCAGCTTGTCGGGGTCGATGGCCCAGGCGCCCGTAATGAGGTCGAGCAGTGTCATGGGTTGTTGCCTTTGGGTGGTTGGGGCTGGGAGCGCCCTCCAACGATGAATTCAAGGATGGAGAGCCGGTTTTCATGCCGGTTGTCCTGGCTCTGCAGGCCACGCAGTTCGGTGTAGGCCCAGCCAACCAGGCCGAGCGAGGACACTGCGACCGTGCCCACGAGCTTCCAGGTCCAGCTGTGCACCTTCAGCTCAGAGCTGATCTGCTTAATCGAGTCGGCGTGCTCGTCCGAGAGCTGGAACAGGCGCCGCTGGTTGGAGTCGAACGACACCAGGCGCTCTTGCAGAATGGCCGAGCTGTTGCTCAGCGTGTTCTGCTGCGCGCTCATGCCCTGAATCAGGCCTTCCATCTTGGAGAGATTGATCAGCAGGGTGTCCACGCGATCGGCCAGGATGGCGACCTGTTCGGCGGAGATGGTCTTTTCGGTCATGCGGGAACAGCCTCGCGGTTGTCGTCTTCACCTTCCGCTGGCGGCGTAGCGGCGTCATCGGGTTTGGTTTGTGGAGCTGCTGCGCCAGCCTTGGGGGTAGGCAGCATGTCGTCCTTTTTCAGCTTGGTTTGCTCGTTCAGCTTCTGGCCGTAGGTGTCGTTCCAGTCGGTGCCGAACAGCTCCCACTCGGCCCGCTCGCGCGTCATCAGCCGGTTTTCGATGGCGGCCACGTAGGCGGCCACTTCGTCCTTGGGGTTGATGGAGCCCATGGAGTCACCAGGCCAGGCGGCACGGGTGTAGGCCCAGCGCAGCAGCGGATCCGAGAAGTAGCCGATGGCGGGGACGCGGCCAATGGCCACCGCTTCGGTCAGCCAGGTTTCATAAACGGGCTGGCAGAAGCTGAGGCCCAGCCAGTTGCGCACGGTGCGGAAGTACACCCAGGCATCGAGCAGGGCCGCCTTGCTGGCGGAATAGCTGGCGTTGAATTGCTTGATCAGCAGTTCGTAGGGAATGCTCAGCGCCATGCCCATCTGCTTGATCACGGCCAGGATGAAGGGCTCGAAGTTGGGATTGGGACGGCCGGGGTCAACGAAGGTCGGCTTTTCGCCCGGGGCTAGGTCGATGACTGCGCCAGGGGCAAGACCGATCTCCTGGCCCAGATTGCCCGCGCCTGCGGAGTTGGCACCAAACACAGGGGCCGAGTTGGCGCTTGGCGTCTCGATGAATACGGTGAGGTAAGCCGTCACCACGGCCGCCATGATCTCGGCCTCGGTGTAGCGCGCGATCTGTTTGATGCTGTCGACGATGGGCGCCAGGTAGGGCACGCCCCGGGGCATGCCGGGCCGGAGCTTGCGGAAGTGGTGAAGCATGCGGCGCCGGCCGCTGCGGCCCACGAACTGCATCCAGTCGCCCTTCATGAATGCGCCCGCGCCCTGCCCTGGCAGGTAACCCCCTGGGTGCTGGTCATAGACGTAGCAGGACTCGGGTGCACCGCTGTCGTTCAGACGGATGCCGCCGCTGATTCGCGCCGTGTCCATCTGGCCCAAGGGGTTGCCGATGCGATCGGCCTCCAAAACCTGCAGGCGCAGTTTGTAGGGCATCAGGCGGGTGCGCTCACCATCGGGCATCAGGGTGAAGCAATCGCCGCTCTCCAGGGTGGAGCGCAGCACCAGGGCCTGCTGCTGGTAGAAGTTAAGAGTGTTCTCGATGTCGCACGCAGTGCTGTCAGCCCACAGGCTGAATTCAGGCTGCACCACCTTGGCCTTCCACTCGGCGGCCTGGTCGGCTGTCCAGCCCAGGATGGCCAGGTGTGGCTGTGCACTGAGGGCCAGACCGGTGCCCACCACGCGATCCACGTTGGTGTTGATCGCGCCCACGGCAATGGGGCTGGTGCGGGCCAGCTCGCGCGAGGCACCGCGCTGCGTGGGCAGCTGGCGCACGGTGTCGCTGCGCGCGTCGCGCGGGGTGCTGCGCCACCACCGGCCGCCTGCGCGGCTGGGGTCGGTGTAGCCGCCATCGCTGCCACCCATACTGGCCGATGCGGCGCCGTCCTGGGGCATCAGGGCCTGCAGCGAGTGGATGGCATCGAGGCGGGCGCGCGACAGCTCGCGTTTGGCCGCCCAGGCTGGCGCCACCGCTGCGATGGAGCGGTCAAGAATGTTCATGGGCATGGTCTCAGTAGGGGCGCAGGTACTTCACGCGCCGGCCACCGGGCTGGGTGGCGGTCTGCAGGCGGTCAATCTCGGCGCGGACTTCACGGATGCCGGCCTGCACCTGTTCCAGATCGGCGCGGCGATTGCGGCGGGCCGTGCCGCCCTGTCCTACGGAGTACTCTTGCGATTCGAGGATGCGCTTCTCCGAGGCAAGGTAGGTCGCCAAGCGCTCTTGCGCCTGCTGCAGCTGCTCGGCGCTCATGCGCGCACCCCGCGTGCCAGCATCGCGCCGAGGGCGCGATCAAACTCGGGCTGGAAGCGCTTGAGCACCACGCGCTGCACCACGCCAGTGAAGTCCAGGCGCTGGCTGTACGTGGGAGCGTCGGACGTGAAGACGAACAGGGCGCGCAGGCGCTTGCCCTCGCGGCGCCAGATCCCATCGGGCCGGTCGCCACCGAGTGGCTTGCCCACGAACAGATCGTTGGCGAGCTTCTTGCCCTTGCCGGTGCCACCACCGCGAATGTTCTTCAGGGCGGCCAGGATGGTGCGCACTTCCGCGCCCTTGACGTTGCCGGCGGCATCGAGCGACAGGCCCGCGCCAGGCATGGCGAACTGGTTGCTGCGCAGCACCCCCGCGTAGCGCATGGCGGCCTCGGCGCGCTTGTGCTTGCGGCCCCCGCCCTCGACCTGGGGCAGCAGGAAGTTTTCAGGCGCCACGCCGGCCGCCTGGTTCTTGACCATCACTCGGGCGGTGAGGGAATCCTTCGTGGCTGGCTCGATGCGCAGGGCATTGAGCGTGTAGGCCACCGGGCTCTGGAACTTGGTGCGCATCTCGTTTGGCACCTCGGTCTGGGCCGCGTACTGTGCCGTGCGCGTGAGCGCCGTGGCGGCGGCATAGGGCACGATGCGCGCGGGGATGGCGCGCACAGAAGCCGTCAGGTCGGACATGGATCCTGACTGGCGGATATTGAGCATCTGGTTTCCCCAAAAGAAAACCCCGGCACCTTGCGGATACCGGGGTTTTTAGCTTCACAACTGCGCTGCGAATGGTGAGTTTTTCAGGCTGGCGGAGTTTTGAGACCTACCTGAATTGGGGTCAATTTTGGGGCAAAGTGTGATGTGTTGGCGAGCTCTAAAGTGTGATCTCTGGAGGTCACAGAATAGGGTTTGACATAGCTCTATGTGCCCGTTACCCCAAAGCGTGATGCGGCATGCTTTGGCAGAATGTAAACGTCCTTGATCAGATGATCGACTACCTCCATCGCAAGTGCAAGCTGCTCGCTTGAGTGCGGCTTTACTTCATGCGCGGACTTGTTTCCCAGTGTTCTCACATGGTGAAGAATGATGGCCCCGTTTGGTGTAAGCACCTTCATCTCAGCTAGCTTGTCAATTTTCTCTTTCAGATCCCTACCAGACGCGCCCTTCTCTTTGCAGACGGTCTCTACGATTGCACGCATACCAATTCCTGCGAGCACCGGTAGGCCGCTGAGCAGAGCTACGTTCGTTTCGTGATAAATCGCTCTGAGTTTTTCTTCGAGAAGCCAGAGATCCATTTCCGCGATGCCCTTCCGACCTTCCAGCCGCGGGGGATAGACATCTGTCGAAGAGAAGTAGGTAGGCTTTCCATCAGTGTCGTGGTCCACTTCTTCAGAGGTGCTACGCCAAAGTCGGAAACATATGGAATCGCAACCACGACACCTAACAATGAAGTATTGGCGAGTTGACCAGTACCCAACTTCATCAATCTCCTCGGTATCTTTAACACTGCACAGAATGTCATGACTGGTTTGGCCGGTGCATCGATGGCACGCAACGGCGACGGATTCACCTTCAGGCGTGTCGACAATCATTTCTCGCATACGTGCCTCAAAAATTAATCTTTGACTTCACTATATGCTCTGATTCGGCCCTGCTCGCTGGCAATGTCACGTGAAGTGCGGAACACACGAGATCTGAAAGCCGCAAGAACCCGATGGAAGTGCTCGCGTGATATGCCCAATGCCGCTGCAGCTGACTTAATTGGTTTGATTCGATACACGTAATAGAGCGCGAATACGCGTTTGTCCAACGCATCAGGTTGACCGATGTACGCAAGGTGAAACGCAGCCAACTCAGCGCTGTTTGGGGCGTCAGGCCCTCCCGCCTGCAGCGGCCTCAATGATGACCCAGTAAGCTGTCCCAGGACGGATCTCAGTTCCGGCGCGGGGCTGTAGAAGCGCCTGGTGCGAGTCCATTCCACCCAGCGTTCGCACAGGTCGTCGAGGTCGCGCTGCTCGCCCTGCAGCTCTGGCGGGGTGTCATCGTCGCTGGCCGGGCCCGGTGCGGCCAGGCGCAGGGCTTCGGTGTCGTACTGGTTGGGATCGGTCATCATGAAATTCCTCGTGATCTGATGCGGCGTTGGGGTGGCGCGGGCACTGGCATGGGCGGCAGGGCCGGCGGCATGGGTGGGGGTACAGACGTCTGTACGGTCTGCGGGCGTGCTGATGCTGTCCGGGTTGGCTCACTTGGAGCTGTATGAAGGTCCGCAACAACCGAGACCGGCGCCGGTGGCGCGGGCGGCGGCTGCACAGGAGTGGCAGGGGCGAACAGGTCTGCAGTCTTGGGGATCAGCTTGTCGCGCAGCCGCTGCCAGTCGAGTGCAGACCACTTGTGCAGGCCCAGGCGGTAGGCCATGGCGAGGTTGTAAACGGAGAGGTCCAGCGGCTCGTTTCGCGCGCCGTTGGGCTTGATCCAGTCGCGCACGGCACGGCCCTTGACGTAGCGGGTTCTGGGCTGCTCGACCACCAGGCCCGCGAACCACTCGGGTGGCAGCTTGTCGTGGAAGCGCATGGCGCCCGGGCCCTCGGTGATGTGGAAGCGGTTGAACAGGTAGTCTTTGGCGACGTCGGTACCGACTTGCCAGCGCTCCACGCCCCCGGGGGTCTTGGTTCCGCCCCACTCGATGTCTACCTTGGTCGGTGAGTTGCTGATGATGGGGCGGTTGGGGCGCGTTGCCCCGCCCAGCACGGTGCAGCCCAGATGGACGCGGGCGGAGCCGTAGTTGTACACGTCCTGTGTGTTGGAGCCGCCCGCGTCGATGCCATCGGCGCTGATGTAGATGGCCCTGCCGCTGGCGTGCAGCAGGGGCGTTTTGCGGATCTGGTCCAGCTGCGCCCATACGCTGTTGGGATCCTCGGGCGAGTCTGATGGCGAGCCGGGCAGGGGGATGTAGTCGATCACCCAGTGCTGCATGCCCGGTCCCCATGCTTCGATCTGGGCCTCAAGCCGGTTGCCTTGGGTGTCAGTCGCCATGGTCACCACCAGGGCTTCGTCTGGGATGACGCGCGGGGGGTAGGCCTCGGCACGGTCCTGCAGTTGCTTGGCGGTGGTGCTGGACTCGCTGTTCTTGTAGCTCAAGCCCAGTCGGGTGTTGTAAAACACCTGCATGCCTTCGTGGTCGCCGCGCTTGAGGCGCTCTTTGGCTCGGGCGTACTGCCTGGCCAGCGACAGCCAGGTGATGGCGCCGATGGGCATGTAAAAGGCCGAGAGCGTGAAGCTGACGGTCTCGCCATCACCTGTCGAGGTTGGAACCCATCGCGCCAGGCCACCCATGCCCACGTCAGGCAGCAAGGTGGTCTTGTGGTGTTCGTCAATGTCGCAGCCGCAGCTGGGGCACGTGAACCACGCGCGGTCCATATAGCCGGTGTCTGGGTCGCGCTTGTAGTGGAAGTTCTCCAGCAGCAACTGGTGGAGATGGCCGCAGTGGGGGCAAGGGACGTGATACACCTCCTGCGTGCCCATGGCAAACAGGTCATCGATCTTGGAGAAGCCCTCGACGCTTGGGCTGCTGGTGTAAAAGAACTTGCAGTCGTTGGCGTACTGGGTGGCCCGGGCCTCGGCCAGCTCGACAGGGTCGCCTTCGTCATCGACGTTGAGTTCAAGGCGGTCGATCTCATCTACGTAGATGAACGGCGCGGACACTTCGGCCAGGTTGGCGGCCGAGCCGGCGGTGTTCATGTAGAGCGTGGCGTCGCCCAGGAAGTCTTTTGCCTGGACGGTGTTGCGGCTGTCGCGGCTTTTGACGGCAGCGACGCGCTCTCGCAGCGCGGGCACGTTGCGAATCATCGTGCTCACCCGGGCGCTGAATCGCTTGACCAGGGTGTCGGTGGGCTCCAGCGCCAGGATGTTGCGGGGTTTGCGATGGATCAGTGCACCGATCCAGTTCAAGGCAGTCTGCGTCTTGAACATCTGCGAGGCCACCTTCGCCACCACGCGCTTGCAGGGATCACCAGGTGACAGAACCTGGTGCACGCGGCGCGCGGGCGGACTGCGGTCGAAACGGAACGGGCCGGGCTGGGGGCCGCTCTTTGGCAAGACCATGAACTCTTCGGCCCATTCGTCCACGCGCAGCTCTGGGTCGGGGCGCGCGGCCTCGATGGCGGTGAGCAGCACCAGGTCGTAGCCGTCTGCCATATTCATGCGGCATCCTTTGGCGGCAGCATCCCTTGCAGCCGCTCCTCAAAGCCCTGCAGCGCCTTGCGCGTTTCCTCTGCGATCACGTGCTCAATGTCGCGCGCATCGCCCAGGCCGATGCACCTGGGGGCTGCGCGCTGGGCAATGGTCATCACCGCATCGCGGAATGCGCGCACCACGTCGAAGGTTCCGCGTTCGACCCTGGTCCGCTCGACCAGCAGACCTGCGTCTTTCAGGTTCGCCCGCTGTGCCATCTCGGCGTCAGCCTTTTCGCGGATGGTCCGGTAATCGGTGTATCCCGGTGAGGCTGTTCCGGCATCCGGGCCAGCGGGGCCGCCGGTTGCGATTTCGCCCTGGACCCTGCCTACCCCTTCCCCATCGCTGTTTGCGGCCCCGCTGCGCTTGCTGTCGGCCCGGGCGCGGGTGTTCTTCGCCCACTGGATGTCCGCTACTTCCGGGTCGATCTTGCCGTCGATGGTGCTGATCCGCCCCTCAGAGATGGCTTTGCGCACCGCCTTTTCATCGCAGCCACGGTGGCGCGCATAGGCGGCCTTGCTCAAAAGCTGCACGGCCATCGGACTATTTCCCCGCCTTCGGACCAAACACCGGACTTTTCCAACCCCCAGCCACTGGCGCGAGCGCGGGGGTCGAATTACCCCCCTGAGTTCCGGCGCTGGGAGTACCTATAGGGGGGGCGTGGTGCGCCCGCAACGGCGGCCGAACACCCTGGCTACCACGCGTGATCAGGCCCTTGAGGCTGGCGGCCGTCACTCGATCGGCGTGGTTCGTTCGGACAGGTTGCCCCTCCACCACCATGAACCGGCGGTCTCCAGTCTCAGGTTCGAGGAAGTCCACTGCCCCCGAGCAAAACACGATGTTCATTCCCATTTCCTTTTTCCTTTTCTTTCTTTAGAGAGAAGAGAGTGAAGAGTTACGCGCTTACACGCACGCGTAACCATGCAACCCGCGCCGCACCTAGCGAGTTACGCGGTTACGCTGTTACGCACACATGCATCACGCGCACCTGCACGCACCCACAGGCGCGCCCCTGCACCCACGCACACCCACACCCGCAACCCTGCGTAACCACATAACCGCGTAACAACCCGCACCAGTGCTCAATCTCAGCGTTACGCACTGGCGTAACCGTGTAACCCAAGCGCTTCATTCATTCCCCCCTGCTGGCTCTGCACCATCGTGGGAGGGGGAGCCCGAGCCATAGCCGATGTACTTGCGCAGTGCCGTGCCAAAGTCGGTCACCGAGCTGCTGGCCCACTCGGTTTCGGTCATGGCATGCTCTGCATCGGGGCCTTTCAGCACAGGCTCAGCCACCAGCAACATGCGGGTGGTCTTCTTCGCCTCACCCGGGCGGGTGACGTTCATGGCCTTGATCCACACGCGCCGCTTCTGCCCCTCCGAAAACCGGATCAGCGTGGGCGTGAACTGGTTGCGCTTGAACGGGTAGCGGTCGCCGGTGCGCTGGCACCACTTCAGGTAGGCCGAATAGGCTTGCTCCACAGCACAGGCCTGGTAGGGAAGATCCAGCTCACCATCCGCCCACTCGACCCAGAACTGTTCAGGGCTCTTGCGGTTGATCTCGATGAGCGCCTTTTTCGCTTCGGTCAAAGGGGCCGGGGAATAGGGCCCGAAGCCATCGAGCGGGTAGTGCAGCAGGTAGTGATAGAAGGCCTCCGCGCCCCCGGAATCACGCCACTTCCCCAGGGCGATGTAGTACTCCGGCTCCTGGGCCGAGGGGGTGTAGACCACCAGGTAGCGCCGATCCGAGTTGTCCAGCGCCAATGGCTGCAACTCGTTCGACAAGAACGCAATGTTCATGTGGTTCTTTTCTTCCCGCCGCGCCAGGTGCTTCGGGTTGATCTGCACCGTGGGCGAGGTGATCAAGGCCTTGAGCCGGTTCTTGTTGTGCACCAGCTCAGCGCGGCTCGACACCTCATCGCCCACCACCAGCAGCTTGCCGCTGCGCCAGTCGTTGTGGTTGTCCTCCAGCTCGTCCTGGCCGACCAGCGAGCCGTACTTCCCATAGATCGACACCATCATGTCGAACAGGAAGTTCTTGCCGGCGCCTTCATCGCCGTGCATCACCACCGCCGTGCGAAGCTTCGCCCCAGGGTGTTGCAGGGGGTAGGCTAGCCATCGCAACAGCCAGTGCATCACCTCTTCACACCCATCCTCGTGCTCGTGGGCGCGGCTCACCAAGAAGCGGATCAGGTCCAGGATCGGATCGACGTTGCCCTCTTTCGGCACCATCTCGATCCCGTCGTACAGGTTTATCGTGGTTTCCGGGTCACACGTCATCGTGGGGTCAAACAGCACGTCATCCAGGCGCACCGTGCGCCGGCGCTCGCTGCCCTTCCACATGCGCACCATGTCCGCCCCATGGGCGTGGCCCATATTGGCGATCTTCATCTGCATCCGTTCGGAGCCATCCCACACCGTGTCGGTGCCATAGATCAGCACGAAGTGCTCCACCAGGTGGTTGAACTTCCCCCAGTCGATGGTTTTCTCTTTCTTGCGTCCCTTCGCCGGCTTGTCGGCTGCATCGCCCTTGGCATCGTCGGGCGGTGCTGATTCGTCGCCAGGGTCTCCACCCCCATCCCCCGACTTGAGCGCAGCTGCGCTACTTTGGGGGAGGGGGGGAGGGGTCGAGCCGGGGCCAGCCGAAACATCCGACTTCGACACAGCACCGCCCTGCCCCTTGCCCGCGCCAAAGTCCACGCGAACGACAGAACTATCGTGCGGCGCTGGCGCGCCGGTGGCAACGTGCGCATGCACTTCTTCGAGTGCATGCGGTGCGGGCTCTACCGCCCCGCCCTGTGGGTCGCTGTCTGGCGTCATTTCAGCCATAGCGCCTCGCCATCATCTCGACCACGCCATCCAACTGCTTTCGCACCGCATCGAGGCCCTCGCGCGCCTGCAGGTCGTTGTAATCGGTGTCCTTGTCCCCGCGCGTGCCCGCAGCAAAGGTGGGCCAGACCAGGTCGCAGCCGTCCACCTTCTTCGCGATGGCCCGGGCAGCAGTGCGGCCGGGGTTCGTAAGGTCGCCCGAGACCGGCTCGCGCGTCTTCCAGTCGTCGTCGGCCAGGATCAAGATCCGCGTGATCGGGTACAGGCTGCGCAGCAGCGGCACCACGTGCGCCAGGTTGCCCGCGTCCAGCGCCACGAACACCGGGTGCGCGCGATCGAGCGCCGCCCGGGCGGTCAGGCCCGTGGCATAGCCCTCGGTCACCAGCAGCAGCGGCGTCGTGGCGGCATCGATATCACCCAGGCGCAGACAGCAACCCGGCTTGTCCATGCCACGCAGATAGAACTTGCCACCATCGGGCTTGATGAACTGCAGCGCTCGCAAGGCGCGGTCCTTCGGCATGTCGTACCGCAACAGCGGCACAAGCACCGTGCCAGCCACCAGGCGCACCACCGTGTCTTCTTCACCAGGGTCGCCCGGCCAGCGCAGCACCAGCTGGTTGCTCAGGTAGCGGCAGGCCTCGCCGGCAACGCCCTTGCGTTCCAGATAGGGCGACTGCCCTTCCTTCTCGCCCTTGCGCCAGATGGCAATCGCTTCGGCCGCAGCGTTCTCAATCTCCTGACGGCGCTCGGCCGCGGCGCGCGCACGCTGCTCGCGCAGCTCGGCTGCACGGCGCTCACGCTCCTCAGGGGACAGGGGCACCCACCCAGGGTCCACCTTCTGCGACGCACCGCCGTGGCGGTACGTGCCGAACGTGCCGACGATGTACGCCCCGCCGCCCTTGTCCTGATCGCGCTTGAACAGGTACAGCTTGTACCAATCCTTGCCGCCCTTGCCGCACGTCACGCTCTTGCGGGTGTCCAGCTTGAGGGGCAGATCCTTGTTCTCTCGCAGCTCGATCCCGAAGGCGCTCATCTGCAGCAGCACCTGCTGGAGGTTGTCCATCAGCGGCCAACCCCCTGCAGGCGTTCCAGGCGGCCGGTGATGTTGGCGAACTCGCCCAGCATCGACTCCAGCCGGCGCGACAGCACTTCGGCCTCGGTCTGCGGTTCCACGGGGATCGGGGGCGCGTAGCCTGCCTCTCGCATGATGTAGGCAGCCAGGCCATGAAAGCCCACCTCGCGCGCCAGGCGCATCAGCAGCAGCAACTGCGAAGGGCTCAGCCGCTCAGCGCGCGACACATTCAGACAGTCGAGCAGGTATCGGCTGGCCGCCTCAGGCGTCTTGTCGGGCCACACCATGGGGCCCACCTTCTTGGCGCCCCCCAGGTGCTTCACGGCGTCACGGGCCGCGTCCAGTTCGTCTTCATACAGAAGGGGATCATTCATCGCTTGCCACCTCTCCACTGTGGGCGCCTAGCCGTTCCGAACGGTTCCGAATCTTTCGGAACCTGTCGGAATGCTTTTTTTGGGCAAAAAAAAGAGACTTCAGTACATGCAAAGGACTGAAGCCATCACCAATAGAAAAACCGCCGGCCGCGCCACCCAGGGAGAGAGGGAGGGAGGAACGGAAAGCACAGCCACCGCTGCAAGCGGCCACGTGGCGGAAAATGCCCTGGGCGGCCTGCAAGCCCCCAGAACAGAAACTGAGAACACCGAAAGAACACATGGGCAACGACAACAACCAGCTGCAGGAGCTGACCGATGCACTGCGCACCGCACTTGCACGGATCGACGCCATCGAGAACACGCTGGGAGCGCTCACGATGCTGGCGGTGCGGCATATGCCGATGGACAAGCGCCCCGGCTTTGCCGAAGCACTGGCCGCGCTGGCAGGCATGGCAGAGAAACAGAAGGACATGGCCAGCGCTACGCTCCTGACCCAGCTGCAGGGGGCTGCTGTCCATGGATCCGGCGGGTAGCCGTCCACGCGGACCACCGCGCGGTGAGGTCGTGGTCTTCCAGCAGCGCGCCCGCATCCGGCTCCAGACCCATTTCCTTCATGACGGCCTGGCCCTCGCTCGTGGCGCCCACCAGGTCGTGCAATTCGACGGCCGCGGCGAGCAGTGCCCGCTCTTCGGGCCTGCGGGTGACCGTGAACACCACTGGGGTGAATGCCTTGCGGTTGCGCAGCGTAGTGCCGGCGCCTTCGGCCCAGCTCTCTGCCATCTCCAGCAATTGGAGGATGAAGGCTTCAGACATGGGCCACCTCCGCCGCTGCGCCCTGGCTGACGTCGTACTGATCCGCGTACTCAGGCCACAGGAATCGCCAGTCCTTTACCAGCTCCCGGCGCGTGACGCTCCCTTCCGAGGCGCGCTCAATAGCGATCGCCAGCTTGGGCGCGCATTCTCGAAAGCTACTCGCGACGTTGCGAAGATGACCGAGGGAAGCTTTCGGCTCCAGCTCCCGCACGCGGTCCGCAAAAGCCACCTTTTCGGCGGGCTTCAATGTCCGGAGGTATTGGATCAATTCCATAAACCCGAGCATACATCATTCGATGTACATCGAACAATGTTGCGCCGGTATTGAAATGCGTCTATGCCTGCAAACAAAGACCCGTTAACGCAAATCCGACGCGATGCACTTCAAGCCTACGGCCGCTCAAAAGGCTGGCAGAAGGATGATGGCACCTGGGAAACCGCCAAGGCCGCCAAGGCCATGGGCAAAGCCAACAGCAAGGCCAGCGACCTCCTGAATGGACGCGGGAGCTTTGGCGCCGCCATCGCCCGAGAGCTGGAAGAAGCTCTCGGTCTGGACCGCTTCCTGCTGGACGGCCTGGAGCCGCCGACAGGAGCCAAAAAGGCCAGGCCACCTGCTGTGATGGACACAATGCCAGAGGGTACGGAGGGTGACATTGAAATCCCTCAGTTCGACGTTATCGGCTCTATGGGCAGTGGTCGTTTGCTGCTGGAAGATCAGCCTGGGCTGATCAAAAGCTGGCGGGTCAACCATGAATGGATCCGGCAGAACGTCAAGAGTTACACCAGCCTCAAAAACCTCTGCATCGTCACAGGCTTCGGAAACTCGATGAAGCCAATGTACAACCCCGGGGATCCATTGCTGCTGGACACCGGTGTGCAGAAGGTTGATCACGAAGGGGTGTTTTTCTTCGCCATCGGCGAGGAGGGCTTCATCAAGCAGCTGCAACGGATCCCCGACCCCCATGGCGCGGGCATGATGCTACGCGCCAAGAGCCGGAACCTGGACTACGACCCCTTCGACATAAGCCCAGCGAATCCGCACTTCGTGGTACTGGGCAAGATCCTCACAGCCTGGAAAAGCGAGCAGTACTGAGTTTCAGGCACACGCAAATTTGCGTTTGCGATCAATGAACTACCATGCCATGCTCAAAGGGAGGGGGAGTTCACATGGTCGATATGGAAGAAGAGTTGCCTCGGTATGCCAAGATCTGCAAGCAATGCGGCACGGTGAACGAGGACGGTGACGCTCTGCCCGGGAGCGGCTGGATAGAACTGCTGCTCTGGCTCTGCTACATCGTCCCAGGCGTGATCTATTCCATCTGGCGACGCACCAAGAAAAATGGCGCATGCACCGCCTGTGGCAGCCGAGACATAGTTCAGGTAGGCACCCCGATCGGCGCTCAGCTGCTGCGCCAGTACCACCCAGGCGCAAGCATTGATGCAGCTACGCCCATGCAAGCACCCGTAGCTCAGCGGCCAGCGCCATCAGGCACCCGGATCGCTAAAGTACTTGGCGCGGTCTTGCTTGCTGTTTTTGCGCTTGCCTTCCTGCAAGGCTTGCTGCATCGCTTTGGCTAGTTCCTAGCCGGTCCAAAACTCGAAACCAACACCTACGGGGTTGATTTTCAAAGAATTTTTCGCCAGTACATCGAATGATGTTGACCTGATGTACACCATTTGATGTAATGCCTTCACGCCCACCCCGGGCGATGGAGGTTTTCATGTCATTCCCAACCAGCGCCGCCGCCTCGGGCACCGAGGTCAACGCGGCAAACGCCACAGCCCAGCGCGATACAGACGCATTCAGCTCGGCTGCCTGGCACGCCACCCAAGCCCGCAGCTTCAGGGCCCAAAAGGCCAAGCTCTCCGGCACTGACACCCTGCCCTGCACGCGGGGCCACTGCGAAAGCATGGCCCGCAAGCACGAGCAGCGCGTCCGCCAAATCGCCCTGCAGTCCGAAATCACGCTGGCAGACCGTGCGCGGCGCCAAGGCGGTGCCGCATGAGCGCCGCCGTCGCCACCATGGCCGCCCGTCCCCAGGGCCAGGCCCACCACCACCCGCGCCTGGGCTTCGAGATCTGGCACCTCGTGGGCCCGCTGGGCTGCGGCAAGAGCCTCTTCGCCCGCCAGGCCGTGGAGGTCATCAACGCGCGCGGCAAGGCCGCCGTTTGGCTGGAGTCCGGTGAGCTGGCCGAAGCGTTCGACGGCAACCCCGCGCGGGCGGCGGAAGGCCTCACCGTGCCGCTGGTGATCCTGCTGGAGGCCAACGATTGGGAGCTGGGTGAACACCCCCGCTACTGGATGCAGGGTGATCGCGTCATCGACCTGACCCACTACGCCACCAGCATCCAGCGCCGCCCCGGCCTGGACCGCATGCTGGTGCTGGCCATGCTCAAGCAACCCACGCTCAGCATGGACTACCTGATCAGCCAGGCCAAGACGCAGTACTGCGACCTGCAGCGTTCGATGATGGATCTGTCGGGCATCGCCACTCAGCGCGCAGGCGGTGCGGCATGAGCGCCGAAGCCCAAACAACAGCGCAGCGGCCACTGTGCGTGGACTGCAAGCACTTCACCACCGGTGATGTGAAGTACGAAGCGTTTGAACGCTGCGCACATCCGTCCCACGGGGTGAGCCTCGTGGACGGTAGACCCGTTCAGCTCAGCTGCGCACGGCAACGCACCACCAGCGATCGCTACCCCGGTGCATGCGGGAAGGAAGGACGATTCTTCGAGGAAGGGCCTGCGATCCGCCACGCATCAATTCCACCATGGATGCAAAACGGCTTCCTGTTGGCTCTGGCAGTGAAAGCTCCTGCCGACTACGGCAACGACGCCATTGCCATTGCTGACAACCACGGCAACACGGACTACTACTTCCGTCGACGCATCTGCCCGCCCACCTGGGGCCCGGAAATGGACTGGCATCCATCGCAATATCGCCGACACCAGCTGCGGGTTGATTCGGCGGGCCGTGAATGGAGATGCGGAACAACCACGGTGTTTGTCTGCAATGACTTCGGCGACCTTGTCGAGGTGGCATCTTGACCGCCGCCCGCCTCTCCCCAGCCATGCGCAACATGCTGCGCGCCGCCATCGCTGGCAAGCCCGTGCCGAACGGCGAGACGCGTGCCGCGCTGATCGCACGCAGCATGCTGACGGATGCCGGCCAGCCCACGGCCGCCGGCCGCGCGGTCTTCGCCCCACAACAGCCCACGGCCTGCAGGGAGCCAGCATGCTGACCTTCCGCATCAAGGTGCCCGGGCGCATCGCATACGACGGCATCTTCGCTTCTTACCAGGCAGCCCAGGCCGACGCCGAGCGCCAGTTTCCGGGCTCGCACCCGGCCTGCGTGATCTGCCTCTCGCGCAAGCAACAAGGCGGTGCATCGTGAGCGCCCCCATCGAGCTCGACGGGCCGCACGTCAACCGCCGCCGCCAACGCCGCCGCGCGATCGCACTGGCGGTACTGGGCGCCCTGCTGCTGGCCTCGCCCTTCATTGCCACGGCCATCGCCGCAGGCCTGCGAGGTTGAGCATGCCCGACGTCATCGTCTTCGCCGCGCTCTATCTGCGCAACCTCGTGGAGATGGACGGCATCCACGTCCGCGCGCTGGCCGCCACGCACATGGACATGGACCTGCGCCGCTATCGCAAGACCCACCCGCTGAAAGGCCCCAAGCCATGACCACCAGCACCTTGCAGCTGCGCATCCGTGGCCCTGTCACGGCCTGCGAATACCGCACCACGCGCGCCGGCATGCCGGTTGTCGAGGTGCACCTCACGGACACGGCCAGCGGCCAGGCGATCCACGCCACGCACGCCTACCCCGACAAGAGCCCGGCCAACTTCATCGCCGCGCGCTCGCTGGCCAGCAGCCTGCGCGGCCAGGTCGCCGAGTTCGACGCCACCAACCCGCGATTTCGCGCCAAGCGCCTCGACTGCGACGCCGCGCACATCGCCCTGCCCCTGCAACACCACCAATCAACACGCAAGGACCTGGAATGAGCCAGATCGAAAGCACCAGCACGCGCTGGATCCTCACCGCCGCCGGCACGCAGCACTTCCTCGGCGGGAGTGATGTCGCCTTCAACGAATTCGACATCCGCTGGATTGCCCACAGTTGCGCCCAGATCAACCGCTACACCGGGCACACCAGTCGCCCTCTGTGCGTGGCAGAGCACCAGCTTCTCTGCGCCGATATCGCAGCGCAGATCAAGCTGCCTGCCGTCGTGCAGTTGGCCTGCCTGATGCACGACGCCCACGAGGCCATTACCGGCGACTGCACCTCGCCAGTCAAAGCCGAGCTGGGCCAGGTCTGGAACGACTTCGAGGCACCGCACGCCCAGGCGGTGCGCCGCTGGTTCGGCCTGACCGCGACCTTCGTGGGCTACCGCGAACACATCCGCCAGATCGACCTGATGGCGCTCGCCACCGAGCGCCGGGATCTGATGCTCTGGCACAGAGGGGCGCGCCTGCCTTGGGCGGTGCTGGACACGCCTGGGGCCGAAGTCCCGGCCGCCGACTGGATCCGCCTCGACACCGATGCTCGCGCAGACACCAGCTGGGCTACGTGGTCGACGCTCTATCTGGAGCGATTCCACCAACTGCGCAGCGAGGTCGCCGCAGCGGCTACCGCCCTCATCAGCCAACCCCACCAGGCCCAAGCATGAACCCCCGTCTCCCTCACATTGCCGGCCTCAGCGCCATCGGCACCCAGCCCAGCACCATCAAGGGCGTGCCCCAGATCAGCCCTATCCCATCGCAGGCCGAGATCCACGCGCGCCGCCTCAGCGAGCGTCTGGAGCTGGCCAGTAGCGAGCTGCCCGTGCGCAACAGCACCATGCGCCAGGCCTACACCGGCGCCGAGCTGCGCACGCCCCACCGCCCGGGCTGCATGGATGCCTTCGCCCTGCCCAGCCAGACGTGCTTTGGCAAGACCACTCCACGGGGGCACTGACCATGGCACCCAAGCTACCCAAAGACCCGCTGATCGGCCGCACGGCCCTCATCAGCCGCGACGCCACCACTACAAAGGGCAAGCCGCACCCGCACGCGGGCGCTGAGGGCCTGATCGAAGGCAGGACGCCCAACGGCCGCCAATACCAGATCGTGATCGGCGATGAAATCTTCAACTTGCCCATGGACCAATTCACGGTGGTGGGTGCGATGGAACCGGCGGCGAACGAGAACGTTCTCGCCCTGGATCTGCTGGTGCCCAGCAAGACCAACCGCGAAGTGGTCGAGGACGAAGAGCTGCTGGCAAGCGCTGCCACCGTCAAGCTGTACGGCATCCTGCAGCCCCTGCTGGTGCGTCCAATCCCACCCGAGCGCCTGCAGGACACCTTCGAAGATCCGGCCACCAGACGCGCCACGCACGAGATCATCGCGGGCGAGCGCCGCTATGTGATGGCCCGCATCGCAGGCCTGCGCGCCGTGCCGGTGCTGATCAAGCATGCGGATGGCGTCACGGCCGCCACGATGCAGCTGGTCGAAAACATCCATCGCAAGAACCTCAACCCGCTTCAGGAAGCGAGCCATATCCAGCATTTGATTGACGCCTACGGCCTCACCCGTGAAGCCGTGGCCGACGCCATCAACATGGGCCGAACACACGTGTTCGAAACCCTGCGCTTGCTCAACATCTGCCCCGACGCCATGGCCGCGCTTAAGGCCGGCACCCTGAATCGCAGCCTGGCCCTGCTAGTGGCTCAGCGCCCCACGCCAGAGCTGCAGGTCGAATTCCTGAAGAAGGTGCTCACGGACGGGCCCGATGGCGGTCCGATGAGCCACAGTGCCGCCAAAGCTCTGGCAAAGCAGCACTACATGACGGACCTCACAAAGGCCCCGTTCGACACGAAAGATGCGGACCTGGTGTTCGTGGCCGGCGCCTGCACCACATGCGCCAAGCGCACCGGCGCCAACCCCGAACTGTGGGACAAGGCCGGTACAGACGTCTGTACTGACACCGCTTGCTTCAAGGTCAAGAAGGATGCCCATTACGAGCAGTTGACCAAGGCCGCCCAAGCCAAGGGCCGCAAGGTCATCACCGGCCGCGAGGCCCGCGAGCTGATGCCCACCGAGAACAGCACGCCCGTTGGCTATCTGCTGCTGGACAAGCCCACCCACGGCAGCGGCGAGCCCGTGCGCCAGCTGCTGGGCCAGGACGTGCCCGCCGGCAAGGTCGTGCTGATCGAGACCCCCAGCGGCGCCATGGTCGAAGCCATCCCCCAGCGCGCGGCCGGCGCCGCCTTGGAGGCCAAGGGCAAGGCCGAGAAGCCTGCCAAGGGCAGCAAGCCCGCCGAGCGCACAGCCGAGGAGGTGCAGCAGGAGCACAGCACGCGCTGGCGTCGGCGCGCGGTCATGGAAACCATTGAGGCGCTGAAGGACTTCGACGGGCCGGCGACCATACCGGCGGTGGTGGCCTGCCGCTACATACTCAACGAAGCCCGCGAGACCGACGAAGCGGTGGTGGCGAAGATCTTCAATCTGCAGCCGAACTTCAACGACTCTGAACTCGCCGAGGCGGTAGAGAAAGTCGGGGGCATGCCACTCAAGGTGCAGCTGCAGGCGCTGATGATGCTGGCCTGCGCGGTGGACCTCACCGAGCTATTCGACCGCCCGACCTACGAAGCCCGCCAACTCAGCGCGTGTGCCGAGATAGTCGGTGTAGATATCGACATCATCATGCGCCAGGTTGCCCAGGAAATGGACGATGAAGCCATGGACCGCGCAGCCGAGGCAAACACGCCAGCTGCACCGCCCGACCAGGCCACGCCCAAGCTCAAGCCCCGGGGCAAAGGCAAGGCGGTGGACGGCACCGGCAAGGCCAGCAAGGCCGAGGTGATGCAAGGCATCGCGGAGGCAATGCAGCAAGCCGAGCAGCTCAACAATTTCTCTGATGGGCAGGCAGTCAAGATCAAGACCGACATCAGGGGCCTTACGGGCGACGTGCTCTCCACCAAGGGCGCCATCGCAACCATCGTTCGCGCGGAGGGCCGGCAGTGGGTCGTGTCGGTGCCTGATCCATGGCCCTTCCCTGGCACTGCCGGCCAGCCGATGGAATTGACGGTGGACTACACCGATCTGGAGGCCGCGTAATGGAGATCGTCAAACACTTCCACATGGCGGGTGGCGTCGGCAGCGGCGCGGCTGGCTTCAATGATGCGGATCCCTCCATTGGCCCCATCAAGGGCCAGATGGTGTGTGTGGGCGGCATGGACGTGGATCCGCGCGCCTGCCGCGACTTCAAGCGCCTCACGGGCGTGGAACAGGCCTGCGTGGACCTGTTCACGCTGGGCATGTATCGCCGCTTTCACGGCACCATGCCGCCCGCGGGCTGGCGCGAGGCCATGCCCGACGATGTGCGCAAGGCAGCGCACGGGCACTTCCCCGACATCATCTTCACGAGCATGCCCTGCAAGGGGTTCTCGGGCCTGCTGAGCGCACAAAAGGCTGACACCGACAAATACGCCGCGCTCAATGAGCTGGTGCCCCGCTCCATGATGCTTGTGATGGAGGCGTTCGCCGACAACCTGCCCGGGCTGTTCGTCTTTGAAAACGTGCCGCGCATCGCCAGCCGGGGCCGCGAGCTGCTGGACCAGGTGGACAGCCTCATGAAGTACTACGGCTTCGTGGGGGCCGAGACCGTGCACGACTGCGGCCTGTTGGGCGATGGCCTGGCGCAGAGCCGCAAGCGCATGCTCAAGGTGTTTCGCCACGTGAAGAAGGTGCCGCCGTTTCTGTACGAGCCGCACCGGGCCCGGCGCCTTCACGCTGTCGGCGACGTGCTGCGCCACATGCCCCTGCCGGGCGACGTCGATGCCGCAGGCCCCATGCACCGCGTGCCCGCGCTGCAGTGGAAGACCTGGGTGCGCCTGGCCTTTGTGGAGGCGGGCAGCGACTGGCGCAGCCTGAACAAGCTGGCGGTGGAGGATGGCAAGCTACGCGACTACCTGCTGGTGCCCGAGATGCACCACGGGGTGTTGGGCGTTAACGAATGGACCGCCCCTACCGGCACAGTCACCGGTCGCACTGGCCCGCTCAACGGCAACAACTCGGTGGCAGACGTGCGCTTCGACCAGTCCGCGAAGTGGAAGGACGGCCAGGCCCTGGGCGTGCGCCGCTGGAGCGACAGCACTGGCACCGTGGCCGGGCAGACCGGCCCCCTGCAGGGCGCCTACAGCGTGGCCGACGTGCGGCACCAGGGCGCGCCCAAGCACTCCAATGAGTTCCGCATCGTCGCATGGGACCGCGCCGCAATGGCCGTCACCAGCGCGCACGGCTCGGGCCAGGCCGTGGCAGATCCACGCCCTCAGCGTGATGGTCCTCTGTTCTCGAAATACCCAGTCACGCAGTGGGACCAGCCCACGGGAACCGTTATCGGCGGCGATGACATGGGCGCCTATGCGGTCGCAGACCTGCGCCGCGAAGGTCCGGCCTTTGCGAAGTACGCCGTGACGGCATACGACGAACCCGCAGGCACGGTGATTTCGGGCAGCACCACGGGCCAGGGCGCTTTCGCCGTGGCCGACGTGCGCGCAGGCCTGCAGCGCGCGGCCGGCGATCACTACCTCACCGGCGGCCACTACGGCGTGGTGCCTTGGGCCGCGGCCAGCGGCGCCGTCAGCGCCTCGGCATGCCACGACAACGGCCCGTGGTCCTGCGCAGATCCGCGCACAACTGGGGGTGAGGGCTGCGAACCCGTGGGCTTTGTCATGCCCGCAGCCAACGCGAAATTGGTGTGCCGCATCCAGGCGCTGGACGGTACATGGCACCGCCCTTTCACAACGATGGAGCTGGCGGCGCTGCAAAGCCTGATCGATCCGGAGGAGTGGTTCTCCCCTCAGGGGCCCGGCGGCCGTGGCGAGCACTTCGTTCTAGACGGCGCGAGCGACCAGCGCTGGCGTGAAGGCATCGGCAACGCCGTGCCCCGCAAGAGCGCCAAGGCCATCGGCCAGGTCATGGGCCAAACCATCCTGCTCGCCCGCTCGGGCGAGACCTTCGCCTTGGGCAGCACGCCCATCTGGGTGCGGCCCCTGGCGGTCGCGCTCAGCGTCGATCATGCGGGGGGGCTGCATGCCTAAAGCTCAGCATCCAGCCTGCGCACTCCCGATCACAATGCGCGTGGCACGCGCCCGGGCTGCCCGCCTCTCCAAGGCCGAGATCACGGAAGCGATCACGCCCATGCGGGATAGCGCGAAGTACTTGCGCGCCGGCGTGGCCAGCGAAGACCATTTCGTGGTCTACCGCAGCTATGTACGCATCGCCCGTGCGATCGAGGAGCTGCGCTACTTCCGTGGTCTGTCCGAGCACATCACTGCGGCCTTATGCGCCTGCAGCGCCATCGATCAGCGGGCCACCGCAAGAGGCGTGTGGTCCCCTGTCGAACTCACTCTCGAAGAGTGCGACGCCATCGACTGCATGGTGGACCTGCACGACGTGCAGCTTCACCAGCTCACTGCCGGCGAGCTTCACACCGCCGTGCACCGCGTCATCGCCGAAGCCATGGGCGAAGTCGTGCTCGACCCGGCCGGCGCCACCATCACCCCCCTGGAGGCATCAGCATGATCCCCGCAATAGACAGGCCCGGGACCAAGCTGCCCGCGCTCAGCATCCGCCAGCCCTGGGCATGGCTCATCGTCGCCGGATTCAAAGACATCGAGAACCGCACGTGGCCGACCAGCTTTCGCGGAGAGCTGCTGGTGCACGCGGGCAAAACGATGTCCCGCCGCTACTACGACCAGACCTGTGAAGAGCTGTTCCGCATGGGCCTTCTTCCCGAGTCCACGCCGGCATTCGAAGCGCTCGACCTCGGCGGCTTCGTCGGCTGGACGCGCATCGTGGACTGCCGGGTAGTGCACCCCTCGCCTTGGAAGCAAGAGGGCTCACACGGCTTCGTGCTGCGCGACAGCCGGCCCATGCCCTTCGTGCCTTACACCGGCCGCCTGGGCTTTTTCGACGTGCCGAAGTCCGCGCTTGCGATGGAGGCCCAGCCAGCATGACCACGCCCGCAACCAAACCCCAGCGCATCCAACTCTCACGCGCGAAGGGTTGGCGCATGCCGCCCAACACCGTGAAGGTGGACCGCACCACGAAGTGGGGCAACCCCTGGCGCATTGTGAAGCGTGACGACGGTCGTTGGTGGTGCGAAGGCCCTACCGGCTACTGGCAAGTGCCGACCAAGGCTGCAGGTCTTATCCAGGCAATCGAACAGCACGCTGCAGACGCAGAAATACACGCGGAGCACTTCGGGTTCGATCTCATCCTTCGCGAATTGCGCGGCAAGAACCTCGCATGCTGGTGCCGGCTGGACCAGCCCTGTCACGCCGACATCCTCCTAAAGCTCGCCAACCCGGAGCCCACACCATGAGCGCGCCCACAACCACATCCAGTCTGCTCACCCAGGCATTCATCGCAGAAAAGTACGGCCTGCGGCTCAACACGCAACAGCTGGCAGAGGTCATGGGCATCACGCGCCCGGCGGTGCTTAACCAGATCTCGGCGAACACCTTCCCCATCAAAACCTACAAGGACGCCGGCCAGCGCTGGGCCGACTACCGCGACGTGGCGGCGCACTTCGACCAGTGCCGCCTACTCGCCGCCTGAAGTTTCTTCGGCCGCACCGCCTGGAGCCGGCGGGCGGCGCTTCTCGGCCAGCTTGCTCTGCAGCACGCTCTCGGGCTTGAGGTTGGTATAGCGCTTGAGGTGGGCCCACGACTTGTGCCCGGTCACCAGCGCCACCTCCTGGATCTGAAAGCCCAGCTCGAACAGCGCACTGGTGCACTCGTGCCGCATGTCATGCACGTGCAGGTCTTCAACGCCGCACGCATCGCACGCCTCCTTGAAATACTTGCTCAGCGTCTGCGGGTGGATCGGAAAGTACCGGTCATCCTCAGGGTCCGCGCTGGGTGGCTGACGCTGCAGCAACTCCCACACATCATCGAACAGCGGCACCCACTGATCGTGCCCAACCTTCTGCCGTGGGTGCTTGCGGTCTTTGACCAGCAGCATGCGCTTGCTCGGGTCAACGTCGCGCCGGCGCGCACGCACCACCTCGCCGCGCCGCATCGAGGTGCCAACCGCAAACCGCACCGCATCGGCATAGATCAGGCCGCGCCTTTCGGTCAGTGCCTGGAGCACCGTCAGCAATTCATGCTGTGTGGGCCTGCGCGTGCGTGCGTTGCCCGGGCCGATCAAATGGCTGTGCGACAGCAGCGGCCGCGCTGCAGCCACTACATCGGGCAACTGCACCTTCAGCGCCATGGCTCCATATCGCATCACGGTGCCAAGTTTGGAGATCTCCATGTTGATCGTGTAGGGCAGCACCTGCTCCTCGGCCCGCATTTCGCAGTACCCAACCAAGTCGGTGGGCGATATCCGCATGGCATCGAGAAACCCCAGCTCCTTCTCCAGCCGGTTGATCACGTAGTGCTCGCTCGACGTCGGCAGGATCGGCCGTGAGCCATTGCGCAACTTGCGATAGGACCCAATCAGGTCAGACACAAGCAGCGCCCGCCCCATGACGGCCGCAGGCTTCGGCGCCAGGTCGCGGTCTATGTCGGCCTCGATCCCACGCGCCCAAGCCTCGGCCTGCGCCTTGACCCTGAAGGTCTTGCAATATGATGGATGGCCTTTGCGGCGGACCAGCGCCCGCCACTTCTCGCCCACCTGGATGATGCTCGCCACATGCGCCCCTTGTAGGGAGTGATACCCGTATCACTCCGTATCACTGACTGAATGAGACAGCATGATACGAGGTTAGCTCTACATAGGAGAAGGCCCGGCAACCGTAAGCTAGAATCCTTACACCCTCCTCGTAGTTCAATGGATAGAACGAGTGCCTCCTAAGCGCTAGATACAGGTTCGATTCCTGTCGAGGGGACCACCCCATGCCTTGCAAATCAATGATTTGCAAGCGCGTCACAGGCTCTGGGGACATACCGGGGGCACGGCACCATCGGCTACATCTCCCCCCAGCCGCCTCGCTGCGGACTGCCTTCACAGCACGCCCAGCATCTGCACCGCAGGCCGTGACTCCACAGCCGCCAGCCGAACTGGTAAAAAATGCCCGCCCCGAAGGGCGGGCAAAAGATAGGCCGGCTGTGATACCCGCAATCGCCTCGGCGCCTATCCGGCCACGTCTGCCCACGTGGCACCGCACCATGAAAGCGGCACTTCCACTATGGCGCGCTGCGCACGCACGGGGTGTAGGAGCAGGGGCCCCACCCAGGGCCTTCAAGCCCGCGCCTTGCAGGCCCTGCTGTCCTACATTCATCTTTCGCCGTACTGGCAAGGGGGTATCGAAGTCGGTCTCAGGGCAGCGTGGACAGCGCCCCCTCGCGTGCAGCCTCCTCCATCAGCCATGCAGTGACCTCGTCCAGCAGCACCCCATCGCCGCGTGCCCGCTGCGGCCACACGAGGTGGTAGTCGGTGCCCGTGCGCAGCGCCACCTGCGGCAGCACCCGCACCAAGCGGCCGGCGGCGATGTCGGGGGCGACGAAGAAGGGGCTGGCCAGCGCCAGGCCCTGGCCGGCAATGGCCGCGTCGATGGCCAGGCTGATCTGGTTGAAGCGCGTGCCGCCCGGCGGCGGGGCCGGCATGCCCGCCTGCGCAAAGAACGCGAGCCAGGAGCCATGCGCGTCGTGGACCAGCGGCAGCCGGGCCAGGCGCTTGGCCGGCAGAGTGCCCGACGGGCCCACCAGCGCCGGGCTGCCCACCGCGATCAAGGTGTTCTCGAGCAGCCGCTGCACATGCAGCCCCGGCCCGAACGGCGGCTGGCCATAGCGGATGGACAGATCCACGCCCTCGGCATGGAAGCGCGACACGCGCTCGGTGGCCAGCACGCGCAGCTCGGTGCCGGGGTGGCGCTCGGCAAAGCGTGGCAGGCGCGGCAGCAGCCACTTGGCGGCCAGCGTGGGCGCCACGCTGATGGTGACCTGCCGCTCGCCCGGGCGCAGCTGGCGCGTGGCGTCGGCGATCTCCTCCAGCGCGCGGCGCACGCGCAGCGCGTAGGTGCTGCCCACCTCGGTGGGCGCCAGGCCGCGCGCGTGCCGCTCGAACAGGCGCACGCCGAGCTCGGCCTCCAGCGCACGCACCTGCTGCGCCACGGCGCCTTGCGTCACATCCAGCTCCTCGGCCGCGAGCCGAAAGTTCAGATGCCGCGCAGCGGCCTCGAAGGCGTGCAGCGCCTTGAGCGAGGGCAGGCCCTGCAGGGAAGTCGTGTGAGGGTTGGCGTTCATGCAATGGCAGTAGTTTTTCTACCGAGTGAATGCAGCGGGGCTGGCTCGCTGGGGCAGCATGCAGATGCTAACCTGCTCGCCAATGTAGACAAGTTTCTGCACTGCAATGGGCCGAGCGGCAGGTCGCGGCGATGAACCTTGGGCCGATGGCAGTAGAAAAATTCGCTTCTCATATGCCGCTGCCTGTCGCTGGTCCTGCAGCCCTCATGGGGCAATGAACGAACAAATCCATCAGTAAAAGGTCTCCACCCATGCACGCACTCGTCTTCCACCAGTTCGGCGATGCCGATGTCCTGCGCCATGAAGTGGTGCCCGAGCCGGCCCCGGCGCCCGGCCAGGCGCTGGTGCGCATGCGGGCCGTGGGGCTGAACTTTGCCGATGTGTACCGGCGCAGGGGCAACTACCACCTGGCCGGGTCGCCGCCGTGGGTGCTGGGCTACGAGGGCGCGGGCGAGGTGGTGAGCGCGCCGCCGGGCAGCGGCCTGCAGCCGGGGCAGCGGGTGGGCTTTGCCGACAGCCCGTTTGCCAATGCCGAGCTGTGCGCGGTGGAGGTGGACCGGTTGATCCCCCTGCCCGACGCCATCTCCTTCGAGACGGCGGCGGGCAGCCTGCTGCAGGGCCTGACGGCGCAGTACCTGTGCCGCGACAGCTATGCGGTGCGCCCCGGGGACTGGGCGGTGGTGCATGCGGCGGCGGGCGGCGTGGGGCTGCTGCTGGTGCAGATGCTGAGCCGCCTGGGCGCGCGGGTCATCGCCATCGCATCGACCGAGGCCAAGCGCCAGGCGGTGCGCGAGGTGCTGGGCGCGGACACCCGCGTGGCAGCAGTCATCCCCGCCGAGGGCTGGCTGCAGGCAGCGCAGACCCTCACCGGCGGGCGCGGCGCGGACGTGGTGTACGACTCGGTGGGCACCACCTTGCCCGACAGCATGGCGGCTGCGCGCACCGGCGGCACCATCGTTTTCTACGGCATGGCGGCGGGCGACCCGGCGCCGGTGGATCCGCGCCTGCTCATGGACCGCTCGCTGGCGCTGGTCGGTGGCGACCTGTGGAACGTGCTCACCAGCGCGCAGGAGCGCCGCTCGCGCGCGGCGCAGCTGTTCGCGGCCATCGAGGCGGGCGAGGTGCAGCTGCGCATCGCCCACCGCTTTGCGCTGCGCGACGGCGCACAGGCCCACCGCGCGCTGGAGGGCCGCCAAGCTATCGGCAAGGTGCTGCTGTTGGTGCCGTGATG
Organism: Acidovorax sp. LjRoot118; assembly: GCF_964253575.1. Taxonomy (NCBI): domain Bacteria; kingdom Pseudomonadati; phylum Pseudomonadota; class Betaproteobacteria; order Burkholderiales; family Comamonadaceae; genus Acidovorax; species Acidovorax sp. LjRoot118. Next base: position 269,333 of record NZ_CAXURB020000001.1, on the reverse strand, counting down.
GAAAGAGGGGGCAGGAGCGATATGCTCGGGCCCTGCCCCTAGAATGAGCACCATGGCCCGATCTACTCTAACCGGCCCCTTGCGCGCGCTGCTGGCCGCCTGCGCTCTGGCCTGCGCCATGGCGCAGGCCCAGGCGGAGCCTTTCACAGCCTTGGGCAGAACACTGCAGCTGGAACCACCAGCGGGGTTCTGCACTCTGGGCGACTCCGCTGCGGAGCGGGAGTTCCTTGCAGTGCGCAAGCGCTACGCGGCAAGCTACGGCGAGCTGGCGCAGTTTGCAGTGCCCTGCAGCGAGCTGGCAGAAATACGGGCGGGCCGACGCGACCAATTCACGCGCTGGGCACAGGTCCTCGTGCTGCCGTCCAATGGGCAGTTGGTGCATTACCAGCGGGCGGAGTTCGTGCGCCAGATGGCCCGTCGCTTTACCGCGGCGCCGCCCGATTCGGCGGCCCTCGAGGCCCGCGTGCGCAAGGACCTTGAGAAGTCGGGTACCTCCTTCCCGGTCACCAACCCGAGTGCGCAACTGCTGGGCGCGTCGCCAGACGCCTACTATGCCGAGTTCCGCCTCACCCAGCAGATGGATTCGGGGCCGCAGCCCACGGTGGGCGTTTCCGCCATCACGACGGCCCGCCAGCTTCCGCTGGGCATCTACGCCTACGCCTTCGTGGGGGCCCCGGGAGAGTCGGCCTTCGAGACCGCCCAGCGTTACCTGCGCAGCGTGATCGCGCGCAACTGAGCGGGCAGGCCAGGCGCGCGCCGCCCATCCGCGGTGGCTGCTGCCGGTGCCTTGAGGCGGGGCTGCTGGGCCGGCGTGAAGTACCCGGCAAGGGCTATGACGTGCCCGCGCTCGATTTGGATGCCGTGCACGAATCGCTGCCCCACCCTGCCCGCCTGTGCATCGCCGCCTGGCGCGATGCAGCTCTGGGGCACCTGCGGCGCCTGTGGCCCGCAGGGCATCGACGAAAAGACCCGGCGCCAGGGATATGGCAGGCTTGAGGACGGCCAGGGCTGGGCGAGTCCTGGCCCGCCCTCCACTACGCCGGCTGCAGCTTGCCCGGCTCGGCGCGCCGCGCTGTCATCGCCGTCCCCATCGACGCCGACATCACCAGGCCAATCGCCAGCCACTGGTTGAACGTCAGGTACTCGCCCAGCAGCACCAGGGCCAGCAGGGCGGCCACGGCGGGCTCCATGCTGATCATGATGCCGAAGGCCTCCTTGGGCAGGCGCTTCAAGGCCATCATCTCCAGCGAGATCGGGATGGCGCTGGACACGGCCGCCACTGCCACGCCCACCAGCAGCACGTAGGGCGACAGCAGCGCGGTGCCGGCATGCACCACGCCCACGGGCACCACCACTACGGCTGCGGCGAGCAGGCCCAGCGAGACGGAATGCCCGGCGTGCAGGTGCCCCACGCGCTTGCCGAACACGATGTACAGCGCCCAGAAGGTGGCTGCCGCCAGGGCGTAGGCCACGCCCACGGGGTCGAGCGTGCTGCCGTTCATGCCCAGGGGCAGCAGCATTCCCAGGCCCACTACGGCCAGGGCCACCCATACGAAGTCGATGGCCCGGCGCGAGGACAGCACGGCCATGAGCAGCGGGCCCGAGAACTCAATGGCCACGGCCAGCCCGAAGGGCAGCGTGCGCAGCGACATGTAGAACGTGAGGTTGGTGGCGCCCAGCATGGCACCGTAGAGCACGATGGCGCGCAGGTCCTTGCGCGACAGCTGCCAGCGCCAGGGCCGCCACAGCAGCAAGAGCAGCAGCGCCGAGAAGCCCACGCGCACGGCCGTGGTGCCCTGCGCGCCCACCAAGGGAAACAGGTAGTGCTTGGCCCACGAGGTGCCAATACCCAGGGCCGTAACGGCGCCGAGCACGGCGAGAAAAGGAACAAAACGCTGGTAGCGGATCAACAGAGAGGACATGGTTGAAAATATAGTGCGAGTGCGGCTTGCTTTTGACTCGAATTAGGGCTTCACCACGCAACTTTCGCTCACCCACGCCGCAGGAAGGAATGCCATGCCCGCCTCACCCGCCATCGACGCCTTCGACCTGGCCATCCTCGACATCCTGCAGCGCGACAACACCACACCCCAGCGCGCGATCGCGCAGGTCGTGCACCTGTCGGCGCCGGCGGTGCAGCGGCGCATCCAGCGTCTGGAGCGGACCGGCGTGATCCGCGCCAACGTGGCCGTGATCGACCCCGAAAAGGTGGGCCTGCCCCTGACCATCATGGTCGAAGTGCACCTGGAGAACGAGCGCCCCGACCGCACCGCCCCGCTGCGCGCCCGCATCGCCACCGAGGCCGCCGTGCAGCAGTGCTACTGCGTGACCGGCGAAGCCGACTACCTGCTGGTGGTGACGGTGGCATCGATGGCCGACTACGACGCGTTGACGCGGCGCCTGTTCGAGGGGGACGAGAACGTGCGGCGGTTTCGCACGTCTGTGTCGCTGGGGTGTCTGAAGGCGGGGTTGCAGGTGCCGCTGGATTGGGGCGGGCAGGCGTAGGCGGCGCGCTCAGCGCCCAGCCCAGCGGGACTCGGCGGCGCCACGAGCGCTGGTGGCCTACCAGAGCTCGGCCGCGGGCGTGCCCTGGTGGTAGATGAGCTGCCACCTGGCGTCCTGCTGCACCCACACCGAGGAACGCAGGGTGTGGTTCTCGAGCGTGGCGTCTGGTCGGCGAAGCGCCGAGCGGTAGGTCAGCAGGGCGATTTGCGACCCCAGCTGTTGCAGCGCGAAGTGGTCCGAGATGACCGGGGGCGATGCCACCTGCTCGCCCAGAAAGCGCATGACGGTTACTCGGTCGTACTGCCGGCCCGAGCGGCCCACTTCATGAAAGTCGGTGTGCAGCAGTTGCGCAAGGCGCTGGGCATCGCAGCGTACACCGGGGTGGTGCAGTTCCACCTCGAGCGCCTGGAGGATGGCAAGGAGTGCGTTGGTCATCGGCGCACATCTTCCCATGCGGCGTGCATCAGCGGCGCCAGACGGCCCACCACACCTTGCGCGGGCCAGCTGTGCGCTCCGGCATCTCCTGCACTTTGGGCTCCGTCTTTGGCTGCAATACGTCGCACAGACCTTGCTCCTTCACGGCGATGAATTTCTTCAGAATTTCCGGGTCATTGCCAGCATAGCGAATACAACCCGACTCAGACACCCAGGCCGCGTTGGCCATGCGGTCTGCTTCCTGCGGTGTGAATGGCTGCTTGCAAACAAAGCAGTGCCCATCTGTGTCGTACTTGAAGTGCCCGGGCGCCTCGACGGATGGGACATCGCAACTGGTGCAGCAGCCATCTTCGACGTAAAAGTCGCCTGGCGCGTTCTTGGTGTGTCGAGGGTACATAGGGTGTTACTGCGAGGCATCCCGCAGAACCTGGGCGGATTGGTCGATACGGAACATTCTGAACACGGATTTTTCCTAAAAATTTGCTGCCTTGAGCAAGGCAGCGCTTGCTCGCGTAAGGCCCTTGGCTGGTTCGGCGTTGCACTGAACTCGACGGTAAACGCACTGCACCCTTGTTCTTTGATTCAGCCCCGGAACTGCAGGGTCGGCGCTTCACCATAGATGGCCGCGAGCTTCTCGAACACGGCATAGATCTCCAGCGTCTTGGCGGCTTCGAGGTAGCCGGCATCTTCCATGAAGGGCGCGACATTGCCGTCGCAGAACACGCCGATGCCACGGATCTCGCCCAAGCCGTCTTCGCCGTCTGCGCTCATGAAGCCGATGCTCACGTGCCCGTACACGTCCAGGGTGTAGTCGATGTCGTTTTGCTCGCAGAACGCGGCCATGTGGTCCTGCAGCTGCTGCGTCAACGCGTTGATGCCCGGCAGCCTGCCCTGGCCCTCGCCGTCCTTGTGCTCCGGGCTGTGCTGGCTGAAACCAGCATCGAAGTTGATCTCATCGGTGCGGATACCGTCGAGCGCGTCGCGCAGCGCCCCCAGCGTGGCGTGCGGCAGTTGCTCCTCGCCGTGCTCATCTTCCTCGCTGTCGTAGGGATAGCTCCAGACATCGGTGGTCTGGTCAAGGGACACCAGGCCCCGCTGCACCAGCAGATCGATGGCTCGCCGGGTGTTGGCCGGGTTCGCGAACGCCTGCTTGCTGAGGGGCATGAGCAGGTAGAGGGAAATGGACATGGGTTCTTTCGCGTATTGGCGGGTGTGTGTGGCGGCCAGCATCTGGCAGGCCGGTACGGTAGCGCATCCCAGGCCCGCAGAATGCAAGAGAGATCAATCACCAATCAAGCAGACAACGGGACTTCGCGCCAAAGTCGGTCCGATGGTAGGCAATCGCAGCCTCTTGGCAGTGGACATTCTGTCCAGTCCATTGCCGCTGCGGCGCGCGCGGCCGCCGGTGCGAGCCGCGCAGAAGGCAGCCGGCGGGCAGGGCCCGGTCAAGCTGCGCACGTGGCCGGACAGTGGGCCGATGCATACCACTGGCCACCACGTCGGCACATGGCAGAAGGAGGCGCGCAGCCAGCCCCCCTGGCGGCCCGCTACTTGCCCCGCGCCAGGTACGCCGCCACCAGCGCATTGGCATGACCATGGCCCAGGCCGTGGTCAGTCTTGAGCAGGGCGACGTACTCCATGTGCTTGAGCGCGCCCGCCGCGCGCAGCACGTCCATCCAGTGGCTGATGGGCTGGCCGTACCTGGACTCGATGGAGGGGAAGTACGAGGCGGGGCCTTTGACAGGGGTGGTGCTGGCGTTGGTGCTGGACTCGGGCATGGGCTGGCTCCTTGGTGGATGGGCATGGGGGCAGACGGGGCACACGGTGCGTGCCATGCGACCCTATTCCTGCGGCCTCCTGTTCCTACGACGAACGAAGAGGGTGGATATCGACAAGCCGTTGCCAAAATTTTGATGGGTTGGCTGCTGTCGAACGCTCGCGGCCATCGTAGCTTTTGTGGGCAGCCGCGCGGCGACAAGCGAGACTGTCCTACGGCTGTCAGCGAGTTCAAGGCACACCTGCCATGCCAGCTACCCCCGACGATTTCCCATCTGCATCACCGATGGAAAACACATGAAAACGCCAAGTTTGCTCTGGTCCGCGCTCATTGGGGCGGTTGCCAGCGCCCGCTCGATGACACCGATGGCCACGCTGTCGGCAGCAAGGCTTCTGGGGCACTCCACGCCTGGCAGGCTCGCACTGCTGGACCGACCCTTGTTCAAGTACGGCGCGCTCGCGATGGGCGCCGGGGAACTGGCGGGCGACAAGATGAAGACGGCACCTGACAGGACCGTTGCCCTGGGCCTGCTGGCGCGGGTCATGAGCGCCGGCATTGCCGGTGCGGCACTGGCCCCGCGCGGCCGTGAGCAGGCCGGGGCGCTGGCAGCGGTTGCTACCGCGGTGCCTCTGGCCTACGTCACGCTCGATGCCAGAAAGAGCGCCATAAAACACATCGGCCAGACGAACAGCGGCCTGATCGAGGATGCGTTGATCATCGCTGGCGGTATCGCCATCGTCGCACTGGCAGTCAGGCCCGCAAGCCGCCTGTGAACGCGCGCACAGGGCGTCAGGGCACGGTGTAGTTCGAGCAGTCGGGCACGGGGGTATCCGGCACGTAAGCGCGGGCTTGCGGGGCGAAGCGGTACACCCGCTGGTAACTGCATTGGGGATCGGTCACGGTGACAAGGTCGCGTTGGCGAAGAGGCCGCGCCGCCAGCGAGTCTTTGGACCGCGACACGCGCCCCGGAAAAGAGGTTGCCTTGCTGCTGTAGCGCAGCACCGGCATGCCCGCAGCGGATGTGCCTGCCAGGGCGAGGGTGGCATCGAAGCTGTACTCGTCGTGGCAGGCGTCGGCGCGCTGCTTCATGTCACGCTCGCTGAAGCACGCCCGGATCGTCGCGCTGCCGCTTTGCGTAACGCTCAGCACCTCGAACGGTGGCTGGCCCGGCACAAAGGCGATGAGGTGCAGCGTGGTTGCACTGGCCCCACCGCCGGAATACATGGTGCTCTCGCGCGCCTGTACTCCCGCCAGGAAGCCGCCCTCGAAGCGGATGATCCTGGGCCACGGCTCCACGGACGCATTGTCGCCAGAGGATGCCAAGCCAGCCATCCGATAGGCCACCTGGGCCGGATCACGTTGGCCGCCAGGCAACTGCAGGCCCACGTCGGTGGTACACGATTGGCCTTCGCAGCCGGGTTGGGAGGGAGCGATTTCGACGCAGAGCTGGTCAGGCGCACAAGCGCGCGCCACGCCGTTGTCTGATGGACTGACGACCACCAGCGTGTCCATGCGCGGTGGCGCGGCAAGGGCGGGTAGCGATGACACCAGAAGCGTCGCGGCGAAGAGTATGGATTTGCGCATGGTCAGGAATGGGGTGTGCTGGCAGCATGCATTTCAGCACAACGCTCTGACTGGAGCGCAGCGCGGCAGGCGGGCCCATCGCCTGCCGGGAGGGCTCACCCCAGCCGCAGCGCCCGCTTCATCTCCACTCCCGTCAACCGCAGCCTCGGCCCCGACAACAGCTCGCACATGCGCGCACTGAGCGGCGCCTGTGCCCCATGCTGCGCCGCCAGCCGCACCACGGCGCCGCAGATGGCGTCGATCTCGGTCACGCGGCCGGCTTCGAGGTCGTCCCACATGGAGGAGCGGGCCGTGGCGTCGATCTGCAGCATGCGCCTGGCCAGGCGGGTGAACAGCCAGTTGGGCAGGCGCATGACCTTGGGCAGCATGCGGGGCGAGACGGCGGTGACCTGGGCGGGGGTAATGCCGGCGCGTTCCATCACGCCCAGGGCCTCGGTCTGCAGGGCGGCGAAGACTTGGCGGCAGTCGCGGTCGAGCAGCTCGTCGCGCAGGGGCAGGTTGGACAGGGCGTTGACCGGGTTGTTGAGGTTGAGCAGCAGCTTGCCCCACTGCACGGCGCGAATGTCGTCAGGCAGAACAGTGGCCAGGCCGGCGGCGCTGAAGACTGCCGCCACGGGCTCGGTGGCGGCATCGCGCTGCAGCTGGATGGCTCCGGCCGTGGCGCGGTGCACCTGGGCGCCGCGCAGCACCACGTTGTAGGGCACCATGCCGGCCAGGGCCTGGAGCGCCGGGGCTTGGGCTGCTATGCGGGCCACGTTGTCGACGCCGTTCTGCAGCGAGATGACGGGCGTGCCGGGCGCGCACGCAGCAGCCAGCTCGCGCGCGGCGCTTTCGGTGGCACCGCTTTTCACGCAGAGCAGCACCACCGTATCTGGACCCGGCGCAGCCTCTGCCAGCGTGCCAGCCAGGCGCAGCTGCGCGGCGGGCACATGGGCGCGGTAGCCGTCGAGGTCGGTGACGGTGAGTCCTGCGCGCGCCAGGGGCTCCATGGCGTGGGGGCGGCCGACCAGGCATACGCTTTGCCCCTGCGCGGCCAGGCGCCCACCCACGTAGCAGCCGATGGCGCCTGCGCCCAACACGATGAAGTTCATACGATGCAGCCCCCTTGATGTTGAGGCGCATTGTGCGGCCAGGATGCCGCCGCCGTTGCTGCCTATGCGACGCTTGTGACCACCCCAGCAAACCGCACCGTCACCCGCAGCCCGCCCAGCCGAGGCGATGCATCGAGCCCCACGCTGGCGCCATGCGCCTGGGCAATAGCCTGCACGATGGCCAGACCCAGGCCGCTGCCGGGGGCGCTGTCGGCGGCTTCGCGCACGAAGCGCTGCATCACGCGCTCGCGGTGCTCGGGGGCGATGCCAGGGCCGCTGTCTTCGACCACCAGCTCCACGGCGTTGCCGGCCTTACGGTGCAGCTGCAGGTCCACCTGGCCGCCTGGGGGCGTGTACTTCACGGCGTTGTCGAGCAGGTTGCGCACCAGCATGCGCAGGGCCTCGGGGCGGCCGGGCACGGGGGCGGGGTCGGATTCGAGCAGGCCCATGTCCATGCCGCGCGCCTGCGCGGCGGGGGCCACGTCGGCCAGGGCGAGCTGGGCCACGGCGCGCAGGTCCACGGCCTCGGTGGGGGTGGAGCCGGCGGCGCTGGCCTCTTGCCGGGCCAGGGTGAGCAGTTGCTCGACCAGGCGCGTGGCGCGGTCGATGCCGGCGGACAGGCGCTCCACCGCGACGGCGCGGGCACCATCGTCGCTGGCGCGCTGCAGGCCCTGCAGCTGCAGGCGCAGCGCGGCCAGGGGCGAGCGCAGTTCGTGCGCGGCATCGGCCACGAAGTGCTGCTGCGCGGCAAAGGCGCCCTGCACCCGCTCGAACAACAGGTTGAGCTCGGTCACCAGGGGCTGCACCTCGTCGGGCAGCGCAGCATCGCTCACGGGCGAGAGGTCGTCGGCCTGGCGGCGCGCGAGCTGGCGGCGCACGCGCTCCACCGGTGCCAGCGAGCGGCTCACGCCCCACCACACGGCCAGTACCAACAGGGGCGCCATCACCGCCAGCGGCGCCAGAGTGCGCAGCGCCAGGGTGCGCGCCATGCCGCTGCGCACTGCCATGTTCTGCGCCACCTGGATGACCTGCGAGCGCGTCTGCAGCGAGAACACGCGGTAGGTGCCGCCGCGCGCCTGCACGTTGGCAAAGCCCAGCACCGCGATCTGCGGCAGCGCGGCGCCCACGGCCGATTCGAAGATGCGCAGGCCCTCGTTGGTCCACACCTGCACGATGAACTCGTGGTTCTCGTCCTCGCCCGAGAGACCCTGGCCCAGCTCGCGCGCGTCGGGCGGCAGGCCCGAGCGCAGGGCCAGCGCGGTCTGCTGCATGTGGTAGTCGAACAGCGAGTCGGCCTCATCCAGCGCGCTGCGGTAGGCCAGCACGCCCTGCACGGCGCCCGCGAGCAAAATGGCGGCGAGCAGGAAGATGAGCAACTGCGCGCGCAGCGAGCGCGGCAGCAGGGACTGCAGTGCCGTGGGCCAGGACCTGGGTTGCGTCGTCATGCCTTCGGTACCAGGTAACCGACACCGCGCACATTGAGCAGGATGTCGGGCCCGAGCTTCTTGCGCAGGCCGTGGATATACACCTCCACCGCGTTGCTGCTGACCTCGTCGCCCCAGCCGTAGAGCTTGTCTTCGAGCTGCTGGCGCGACAGCACCAGGCCGGGGCGCGCGAGCAGGGGCTCCAGCACGGCCCATTCGCGGCCCGAGAGCACGACGGGCACGCCATTGACGCTGGCCTCGCGCGTGCTGGGGTTGATGCTCACGCCCTTGTGCTCGTACACCGGCTCGGCCCGGCCCGAGGCGCGGCGCAGCAGCGCGCGGATGCGGGCCAGCAGCTCGTCCAGGTCATAGGGCTTGAGCACATAGTCGTCGGCCCCGGCGTCGAGCCCCTCGATGCGCTGGGCCACGGCGTCGCGCGCGGTGGCCACCAGCACGGGCGTGCGGTCCTTGCGCGTGCGCAGGTCGCGCAGCACGGCGATGCCGTCGCGCTTGGGCAGGCCCAGGTCCAGCATCACCAGGTCATAGGCGTTGGCGCGCAGGGCCGTGTCGGCAGCATCGCCATCGCGCACCCAGTCCACGGCGTAGTGCTCGGCGCGCAGCAGGTCCTGCACGGCTTCGCCGATCATGGGGTCGTCTTCTACGAGGAGCAGGCGCATGGTGGGGCAAGCATAGCGAATGAATGAATGACAAGGGGCTGCCGAAGCAGCCCCTTTCATGGCGGAACGATCAACCCAGTCGCACCGGGACGAAGATCTTGTCTCCGTTGCGCTCAATCAGCAAGGCGACCGACTTGCCCGCCTTGGCCATGGCCGCGCGCACCTGCTCGATGTCCTTGGCCGGCGCGCCGTTGATGGCCAGCAGCACGTCGCCCGCCTGCACACCTGCGGCGGCGGCCGGGCCGCGTGCCTGCTCGACCACCAGCCCTGCGCTCACGCCTACCTCGCGGCGTTCATCGGCATCCAGCGGGCGCAGCGACAGGCCCAGCTGCCCCTTGCCCACGGCCTCGTCGGCCTTAGCCAGGGCATTCTTGCCCTTGTCGCTGGCATCGCCCAGGGTGGCGGTCAGCTCCACCGACTTGCCCTGGCGCCACACCGACAGACGCGCCTTTTGCCCGGGCTGTGCCTGGCCCACCCAGGCCGGCAGGTCGCCCGACGCCACGATGGGCTGGCCGTCCACCTGGCGGATCACGTCGCCCGCCTGCAGGCCGGCCTTGTCGGCCGGGCTGTCCTTGGTGACGCTGGCCACCAGCGCGCCCTCGGGCTTGTCGAGCTGGAAGGATTCGGCAAACGCCTGGTTCACCTCCTGCACCGCCACACCGAGCTGCGCATGGCGCACCTTACCGGTGGCCACGATCTGCTCCTTGATCTTGTCGGCCAGCTCGATCGGGATGGCGAACGACACGCCCTGGTAACCGCCCGAGCGGCTGTAGATCTGCGAGTTGATACCCACCACCTCGCCACGGCCGTTGAACAGCGGGCCGCCAGAGTTTCCGGGGTTCACGGCCACGTCGGTCTGGATGAAGGGCACCAGGCTGTCGTCGGGCAGCGAGCGGCCCTTGGCGCTGACCACGCCGGCCGTCACGCTGTTCTCGAAGCCGAAGGGCGAGCCGATGGCCAGCACCCATTCGCCCACCTGCAGGTCACGCGTGCTGCCCAGGCGCACCGTGGGCAGGTTCTTGGCCTCGATCTTGAGCACGGCCACGTCGGTCTTGGGGTCCGAGCCCAGCACCTTGGCGCGGAACTCGCGCCGGTCGGTGAGCTTCACGGTGACGTCGCTCGCGCCCTTGACCACGTGGGCATTGGTCAGCACCAGCCCGTCGGCACTGACGATGAAGCCCGAGCCCTGGCCGTGCGTGGGCACATTGGGCTGCGCGCCGCCGCCGCCCGCGCCAGGCACGCCGAAGCGGCGGAAGAATTCGTAGAACGGGTCGTCGGGGTCGATGCCGGGCGCCTGGCGCTGCTGGCGCGCCGTGGGGCGCTCGTCGTCGTCATCGCCACCGGCCTGGGCACCACGGGTGCTGCCCGTCACGCTGATGTTGACCACGGCCGGCCCGTTCTGCGCGGTGATCTGCGCAAAGCTGGGCAAGGCCGTGCCCGCGGGCAAGGCGGCCTGCGCCACCAGGGGTACGGGCGCTGGTGCCGAGGCCCGCGCCTGGTGCCCGCTAATGAGCCCGACGCTCGCGGCGCCCAGAGCCCCGGCGGCCACCAGCGCGGCGATCAGGCGGCGGGGGGTGGATGCGACAAAGCTGGAGGTGTTCATGGTGAATCTGCCTTTCCGTTCAGTAGCAAGGAGTTGCTGTGATGGAGGGCAGTGTCGGCACCGACACTTAGGCGAAACTTAGGCGGGCAGCACGGTCTTCGCCGCCCCACGGCTCAAAGAAACCGGTACACGATGGCCCCATGCTCCACCTCGCCCGGCGCCAGCCAGCGCATGGGAAAGGCCGGGTGGTTGGGCGCATCGGGGTACTCCATGGGCTCCAGGCAGATGCCGTCGCCGGGCTGCCAGAGCCAGCCGTTCGGATTCTTGCCGCCGCCCCGCCCCAGGTCGCGCGCCGGGTCGGCCTTGAGACCATGGCCCGCGTAGACCTGCACGCCGGGCGCCGTGCTCCACACCTGCATGCTGCGCCCGCTCGCGGGCTCGCGCAGGCGCGCGGCCAGGCGCAGGCCGGGGCTGCCGGCCGGCAGGGCAAACGGCGCGCGGGCCGAGACGCCGCTGTCGAGCACCAGGTAGTGGTCCAGCCCGCCAGCCAGGGCCAGTTGGTCGCCGTGCTGTGCAATGGCCTCGCCCACCGTGCGCAACTCTCGAAAGTCGAACGCCGTGCCCTGCACGCCATCGAGCTGGCCCAGTGGACACAGGTCCAGCGCCAGCGGCACATAGCGGCTGGCCGGCACCTGCAACTGGTGGCGGTGCGTGCTGCCGGCACCGGCCAGGTTGAAGAAGGCATGGCCCGTGATGTTGACGATGGTGGGCGCGTCAGCCGCCTCGGCGGTCCAGGCCATCTGCAGCGCGTTGTCGGGCGTGACGGCAATGCGCACCGTGAGCCGCACAGTGCCGGGCACGCCATCGTCCTCGGTGCGGAACACATGGCTCAGCGTGATGGCGTCGCCCTGCACCTGGTCCACCGCAAACACCTGGAAGCGGCTGCCGCGCGGCCCGCCATGGTGGTGGTGCGGGCCGCTGTTGGTGGGCAGTTGCAGCGTCAGGGTGCCGCCGGGCAGCGCCAGTTGCCCCTGGCGCAGGCGCCCGGCCCAGCGGCCGATGAGCGCGCCCATGGAGAGCTGCCCGTTCAGATAGCCCTGCAGGCTGTCATAGCCCAGCGCCACATCCACCAGCCCGCCCTGCCCGTCGGGCACGGCGATCTGCACCAGTCGCGCGCCGTAGTTGCTGATGGCGACCTGCAGCCCGCCTTCGCCCCGCAGGGTGAACAGGTCGGTGCGCTGGCCGTGCAGGGTCTGCTGGAATGCGTCGCGGTGAAGGAGGTGGGCCATATGACGAGTCTATTTGTTCCCGGCAGGAGGCGCATCGCGCGTGACGAGCCAGATCCCCCCGCACACCAGCACCAGTGCCAGCAGGTTCTTCCACTCCCACAGCGCCTCGCCCAGGAAGAGGGCCGACAGCCCGGCGCCGAACACCGGCACGGTGAAGTTGAACACCGTGACCTGGCTCACGCGGTTGTGCTTGAGCAGCAGGCTCCACAGCGAGAAGGCGGCCGAGGACAGCAGAGCCAGGTAGACCAGCAAGGTGGTGGATGCGGGCGTGAAGCCGGTGAGCGACCCGCCCGCGCCCCAGCCCATGGCCAGCAGGGCCACGCCGCCGATGGCCAGTTGCCAGCCGGTCATGACGACCGAGTCCATGCGCTGCGAGAGCTGCTTGCCGTAGATGCTGGCAGCGGCCAGCACCAGGGCGGCGAGCACGACGAAACCTTCGCCGAGCAGGGTGAAATCGAGGTCGAGCGTGCCGCGCCCCAGGTTGACCACCATGACGCCGGCAAAGCCCACCAGGCAGCCCCAGAGCTTGGCGTGGCTCAGGCGGTCGTTGTGGTAGACCCAGTGCGCCAGCAGCACGCTGAAGAAGGTGCCCGTGGCGTTCATGATGGAGGCCTTGACGCCGGTAGTGTGCGCCACACCCACGTAGAAGAACACATACTGAAGCGCGGTCTGCGCCAGGCCCAGCACCACCAGCTGGCGCGCCGAGCCGGGGCCCAGGGCCACCACCTTGCGGCCGCTGGCCAGGGCCCAGGCCAGCAGTACCAGGCCCGCGCCGACGAAGCGCCAGCCGGCAAAGACGAGCTGGGTCGGCACGTCGCTCTTGGCGATGCCGAACCAGGCGTAGCCGGTCTTGATGGCGGGGTAGGAGCTGCCCCAGAGCAGGCAGCACAGCAGTGCCACGGCCACGACGACCCTGCGGTCGGAAAATCGGGAAACTGCCCCCATGCGGAAATCTCTCAGTCAAAAAAGGAAACGAGGCGCCCAGGGGCGCCCAAAAAGGCAAGAGGCGCCCGGAGGCGCCTCGTGGATGCTATCGGTCAGTGGAGGACAAAAAGACGCAGGAGACCCGGCCTCGCCGCCGGGCCCCCTGCGCTTCACCCACCACCCTTGAGAACCAGGTCCGGCAGCCACATGGAGAACTGCGGCACATAGGTCACCAGCATCAGCGCGACGATCAGGGCGCTGTAGAACGGCCAGATGGTTCTCATCACCTCGCCCACGGAGATGCCGCCGATGGTGCAGCCGATGAACTGCGTGGTGCCCACGGGCGGCGTGTTCAGGCCCAGCGCGCAGTTGATCAGGATCACGATGCCGAACTGCTCGGTGCTCATGCCGAATTGCTGGCAGATGGGCAGAAAGATCGGCGTGCAGATGAGGATGGTGGCCGCCATGTCCAGGAAGGTGCCCAGAATGAACAAAATGATGTTCACGCTCAGGAAGATGACCCAGGGCGAGGTGCTCATGGACTTGAGTGCCTCGCCGGTGAGCTCGGCCACGCCGTACAGGCCGATCAGGTAGCCGAACATCGACGAGATGCCGATCAGCAGCAACACGGTGCCCGTGGTCTTGACGGCCTTGGAGGCTGCCTTGAGGAACTGCTCGCGCGTAAGCTTCTTGTAGACGAAGACCGAGAGTACTAGCGCCCACAGCACCGCGACGGACGCCGACTCGGTGGCCGTGAAGGCCCCCGACAAAATGCCCGCGATGATGATGACCACAACGGCCAGACCGGGTACGGAGGCGCGGAACGAGATCCACACGATCTCCCAGCCGGGGAAGGTGCCGGCGGGGTAGCCGCGCTTGACGGCCACGAGGTAGGCGGCCGCCAGGTTGCAGACCGTGAGCAGCAGCGCGGGCACGATGCCAGCGAGGATCAGCGCGGCAATGCTCACCTTGCCGCCAGCGGCCAGCGTGAAGATGATGAGGTTGTGCGAGGTGGGCATGAGCGCGCCCACCAGCGAGGCGTGGGTGGTCACGTTCACCGCGTAGTCGGCGTGGTAGCCCTCTTTCTTCATCTGCGGGATGAGCACGGCACCCATGGCCGACACGTCAGCCACGGGCGAGCCCGAGACGCCGCCGAACAGCGTGCAGGCGAGCACGTTGCTCATGCCCAGGCCGCCGCGCACATGGCCCGCCACGCTCTTGGCGAAGTTGACGATGCGGTCGGCAATGCCGCCGTACATCATGATTTCGCCGGCAAAGATGAAGAACGGAATCGCCAGGAACGAGAACGGGTTCATACCCGAAATCATCTGCTGGAAGCCCACGGCCAGCGGCAGGCCTTCGTAGAGGATGGTGGCCAGCGAGGACAGGCCGATCGAAAAGGCCACGGGCACGCCCAGCAGCAGCAGGAGCGTGAAGGTCACGCAGAGGATGGTCAACGCCATGGTGGTGGAATCTTTATGAGGACGTTAGGGTGCAGGGGACAGGCGGGCATGGGCGAGGATTCCCAGTCTCTTAGTGCCAGGCGGGTTCGACCTCGACGCCGCGCAGGATGGCGATGATGTGCTCCAGCGAGAACATGGCCACCAGCACGCCGGCCATGGCGGGCGGCACGTACTTGAAGGCTTCGGAGATACCGAGCGTGGGGATCTTGTAGGGCGCCACCGACTCGGCCAGCACACCGCAGTTCCAGGCCATGACCACGCCGAACAGCAGTACCAGCGCGTGGATCAGCAGTTCGAGCTTGGTGCGCAGCCAGTCGGGCGCCAGCACCAGAAAGGATTCGAGGCCGATGTGGCCTGCATCGCGCACCCCCACCGCCATGCCGAGCATGGTCACGTAGAGCACGAGCAGCACCGCGCCGCTCTCGGCCCAGGTGGGTGTGTCGTTGAACACATAGCGGCCGATGACCTGGTAGAGCACCGCGCAAACCAGCAGGACGAGCCCCCCTACCCCGAGTTGAAGGCAGGTGCGCGCAATGAAAGCGCAGAGTCGCGTGTACATAGTGGACATTCAAAAACAACTGGAAGTGGGCAGGCGGCGGACTGCTCTCTGTGCCGCCGGCCCTGGAGACTCTGGCTTTTTCTTACTGCACGGCGTCGATGCGCTTGACCATGTCCTGCAGCTTGGGGTCCTTCAGGAACTTGTCGTACACCGGCTTCATGGCGGTCTTGAATGCAGCCTTGTCGATCTCCACGATCTGCGCGCCGCCAGCCTTCACGGTGGCCAGGGATTTCTCTTCGCGCTCGTCCCAGATCTTGCGCATGAAGCCCACCGACTCCTTGGCCGCGGCGCGGATGGCCTTTTGCTCATCGGCGCTCAGGGTGTCCCACACGCGCTTGCTGAACAGCAGGATCTCGGGCGCCATGGAGTGCTCGGTCTTGTTGAAATACTTGGCCACTTCGAAGTGGCGCGAGCTCTCGTAGCTGGGGTAGTTGTTTTCGGCAGCGTCCACCAGGCCGGTCTTGAGCGCGGTGTAGACCTCGCCGAAAGGCATGGGGGTGGCGTTGGCGCCCATGGCTTCGAGCAGCGACACCCACAGATCGCTCTGCTGCACGCGCACCTTCAGGCCCTTGACGTCGGCCAGGGTCTTGACCGGCTTCTTGACGGTGTAGATCGAACGCGCGCCGCTGTCGTAGAAGGCCAGGCCCACGAAGCCCTGCGATTCGCAGTCCTTCAGGATCTCGTCGCCGATCGTGCCATCCAGCACCTTGCGCATGTGTTCCTTGTCGCGGAACAGGAAGGGCATGGTGGGCACCATGGTGGCGGGGCAGATGTTGTTCATGGGCGCGACGTTCACGCGCGTCATGGCGATGGCACCCAGCTTGGTCTGCTCGATGGTGTCCTTCTCGATACCCAGGGAGCCCTTGGCGTAGACCTTGATGCTGTGCTTGCCGCCCGTGGCCTTGGACAGCGTCTCACCCATGTGGCGCACGGCCAGCACGGTGGGGTAGTCCTCAGGGTGGATGTCGGACGAGCGAAATTCGGTGGCCTGCGCGGCCAGGCTGCCGATCAGCATGCCGGCGGCCAGCGCCACGCGGCCGATGAGGTGTGGAACGTTCATGGTGGTTTGTCTCCAGGGTTGAAAGGGGTGTGCGGTGCTGCGGTCTTCAGGCCGTGCGGTACGGGGCTTCTGCGAGCCCGCGGGCGCCGGGGCGGGTCACGAAGACCGCGCCGCCGTGCAAAACGTCGTTGCCCTGGGGCTGGCCGGGGCGGATGGAGGTGATGAACAGCAGGTCGAGGTCGGGCCCACCGAAGCTGCACATCGAGGGCTTGCTGACCGGCACGCTGAGCGAGCGGTCGAGCACACCCTGGGGTGTGAAACGGTGCACCATGCCGGCGTCGTTGCCGCAGATCCAGTAGCAGCCGTCGGTGTCGATGGCGGCGCCATCGGGTCGGCCGGGCAGCTCGCGCATGTCGGCGAACAGGCGGCGCGGGCCCAGGCTGCCGTCGTCGTGCAGGTCCAGCGACCAGATCTTCTGCACGCTGGGGTGGCTGTCGCTCAGGTACATGGTGGCGCCGTCGGGGCTGAAGGCCAGGCCGTTCTGCGTGACCAGGCCTTCGACCTGGGGCACCGACAGGCCGCGCGCGTCCTGGCGGTAAAGGCCGCCGGCGGGCTGCGCCAGGGCCATGTCGCGCACCATGGTGCCGGCCCAGAAGCGGCCCTGGCGGTCGCAGCGGCCGTCGTTGAAACGCATGCCCTCTTGCGGGTGCTGCACTGTAGACACCAGGGTGCAGGCCAGCGTGTCGTCATCGGCCGGGCGCAGGTGAAAGAGGCCCGTGTCCATGCCGGCGATGAGGCCGCCGTCGGCATGCAGGGCGATGCAGGCCAGGCGCTCGGGCGCGGCCCAACTGGTCAACTGGCGGTCGGCCCAGCGCAGGCGGCGCAGCGCGCGGCCTTCGATGTCCACCCAATACAGGGCCTGTTCGGTGGCAGACCACAGCGGGCTCTCGCCCACCTGGTCGCGGTGGTCGGGCAGCAGCAGTTCCATGGCGGTCGTGCTCACTCGAACGGGCCGGTGCGCACGAAGGGGCCACCCTGGTAGATGACGGCCGGGTCGCTCATGTCGGGCGTGGGGTCGGCGGCTTCCACCTTGGCGCGGAAGGGCTCGGAGCTGTCCTGCGGGCGGTAGCCGATGTGGCGCGCCAGCGTGTTGTCCCACCAGGTGGTGGTGTTGTCGCCCATGCCGTAGATGGTGCTGTGGCCCACCACGGGCGCGGTGAGGCTGGCGATGACCAGGCGCTCCAGGTCGTCGTAGCTCATCCAGGTGGCGAGCATGCGGCGGTTGCGCGGCTCGGGGAAGGAGGAGCCGATGCGCAGGCACACGGTCTCGATGCCGTAGCGATCAAAGTAAAAGCGCGAGAGGTCTTCGCCGAAGGCCTTGGACAGGCCGTACAGGCCGTCGGGCCGGGCCGGGTCCCGAAGGCCCACGACCTCGTCCTGGCGGTAGAAGCCGGTGACATGGTTGCTGCTGGCAAACACCACGCGCTTGACGCCCTGCTTGCGGGCGGCCTCGTACAGGTTGTACACACCGACGATGTTGGCTGGCAGGATGGCGTCCCAAGGCTGCTCGGTCGACACACCACCCAGGTGCACCACGGCGTCCACACCGGCCAGCAGTTCATGGATGGCGGCGGCGTCTTCCAGCCTGGCGGGGCGCACTTCTTCGCCTGCGGCCTCGGCACCCAGGTCGGCGATGTCGGACAGGCGCAGGCTGGTGCAATAGGCCTTCAGGCGGGTGCGCAGCTCACGGCCCAGACCGCCGGCGGCACCGGTGAGCAGCAGGCGGTTGAATCGGATCGGTGTCGGGTGACAAGGCATGGAAATCGAGGAGGTTCTTGGTACAGTGGCGGTATGCTCTGTTGCACGTCATCAGTTGTCGTACAACGCGAATGCAATGTACTCCCAAGCGCCCCACGATCACATAGGGATAACACCGAGAAATGAACACCGCCATCGCCCTTCGCCGCAAGCCCCGCACCCTGGCCCTGGAGCTGGTTGAATCCCTGGGCGACCGCATCCGCGACGGGCGCCTGGCGCTGGGTGACAAGCTGCCCACGGAGGCGGCGATCATGGCGGAGTTCGAGGTCAGCCGCACCGTGGTGCGTGAGGCGATTTCCAAGCTGCAGGCCTCGGGCCTGGTGGAAACGCGCCACGGCATCGGCACCTTCGTGCTGGGCCTGGGGCAGGCGCCGGGCTTCAAGATCACGCCCGACCAGTTCAGCACGCTGCGCGACGTGATCGCCGTGCTGGAGCTGCGCATCGGCGTGGAGACCGAGGCCGCCGCGCTGGCTGCGCAGCGCCGCACCGACGCCAACATCGCCGCCATGCGCGTGGCGCTGGACGCCGTGACCAAGGCCGTGGACGAAGGGCGCGACGCGGTGGCGTCGGACTTCCAGTTCCACCTGGAGATTGCGCGCGCCACGCAGAACAGCCATTTCGCGGAGCTCATGGGCACGCTGGGCAGCATGATCATCCCGCGTGCGCGGCTCGAGGCCGGCGACAGCCAGAGCGACCTGCGCCAGTACCTGCGGCGCGTGAACGGCGAGCACGAAAGCATCTACGACGCCATCGTCGGCCAGGACCCCGATGGCGCGCGCGCAGCCATGCGCACCCACCTGGCCAACAGCCGCGAGCGCCGCCGCCGCGCCCAGGCCGAGGCCGGCTGATCCCCCGGGGGCCCACGCCCCCACCCTGCCTCCAACGCTCAGCCCAGCGCCTGCGCAGGCTGCTGGCCGCGCCGGCGTGGAGCCGCGCCCCGGACCAAGACCGTCAGTAATAACCCGAGGCCCCACGCTCGCATTTTGTTGTACGATGACATACAACAAATCAACGCGTTGAGGCTACCGCCCTGCCCCCGAAAGCACCGGCACACGCCAGCGCACGCCTCATTGCCTGGGAGCCTTCGTCCATGACCTCACCAAAATGCGCGCCGCCGATCGGCATGGGACCTTGTGAGGTCAGACATCTGCCCGCCCCGATGGCAGCAGCCACCGGGCGCTGAGCACTTCGCCACCCTGCGGCCCCGGGCCGCCCCCTTTCAGCACGACAGCCCCTGACCGCGCCGCGCTGGCGTGCTGCCCTGCCATGCCCATCCACCCCTGAGGAGCCCCACCGCCCATTCCATCCCCGCTTTCATCAACCCTGAAGAAAACAAGAGCCGAGAACGAGAGAGAGACAAAAAAACCATGAAGAAGACGACGCAAATTTCCAACCTGTCCCTGGCCGCCTGCGCGGCGCTGCTGGCCGCTGCGCCCGCAGCCCAGGCCCAGTCGAGCGTGACGCTGTTCACCCTGGTCGACGTCAACGTCAGCCACTACAGCGCGGGCTCGCGCTCGGGCGCTGGCAGCATGACGGCCATGAACGACGGCACGACCAACGGCCTGAACGGTTCGCGCTGGGGCATCCGCACGGTCGAGGACCTGGGGGGCGGCCTCAAGGCCGGTGTGCTGCTGGAAAACGGATTCAACGCCGACAACGGCACCTTCGGCCAGGGCGGCCGGGCCTTCGGGCGCCAAGCCTTCGTTTGGCTGTCGTCGTCCACAGTGGGTGAATTGCGCCTGGGCCGCCAGTACATCCTGGAAGACTCGGTCATGGGCCTGAGCAACCCGTTCACCAACGCCCTCACGCTGAACCCCGGCACCGGCGTGACCAACGCCGGCAAGGCCCTGCCCCTGTGGCTCAACGCCCCGCGTGCGGACAACGTGCTGCAGGTGCAGACCATCAACTATGGAGGCTTCCAGGCGGCCGCCCAGGTGGCGCCCGGCGAGGGCACGGCCGACCGCTTCTATGGCGTCAAGCTGAGCTACGGCCAGGGCCCGTTCAACAGCGCGCTATCGTATGAATGGAACCGCTCGCGCACCACGGGTGACAACGTGAACAAGTCGCTCACGGTGGCGGCCAACTACAACTTCGGCGTGGTCAAAGTGCTCGGCGGCGTGCAGCGCAACCGCGACCTGGCCACCACCTCGGTCAACGGCGCCTTCACGGGCAACAACCTGACCGTGACCGGCACCAATACCTTCGCCATGGACCACAGCGACGGCACCACCATCGGCGTGGAAGTGCCCGTGGGCTCCTTCGTGCTGCTGGGCGCCAACTACACCCGCGTGAAGTACGCCAACGCGGCAGGCCAGAATGACACCCTGGGCAAGGTCGCCGTGGGTGCGCGCTATGCGCTGTCCAAGAACACCTTCCTGTATGCGTCGGCGTCGCAAGCCACCGGCGGACTCAAGGATTTCGTCAGCCAGAAGGGCGTCACGCAGATCGGCGTGCGCACGGCTTTTTAAGGCACGCCAGAATGGGCCACCAGCCACCGCGCACCGACCGCTGCACAATGCACTGCCCCGCGCAGGCGCTGTGCAGTGGCCGGGCCTGCGCGGTGCGCCGGCGGCCTGTTCGGCACTGTTGCCACCACTTTCCCACTACCCGCACCACACCATGCATGCAAACCTGATTGGCGGAACCTGGACCGAAGGCGTCCGCGGCTACCGCAACACCAACCCCTCGGACACCCGCGATGTGATCGGCGACTACGCCGTGGCCAGCCGCGAGCAGGCGCTGGACGCTGTGGCGGCTGCCCAGGCCGCATTCCCGGCGTGGAGCCTTTCCACGCCCCAGCAGCGCTTTGACGTGCTGGACGCCGTGGGCAACGAAATCATCGCGCGCAAGGCCGAGCTGGGTGACCTGCTGGCCCGCGAAGAGGGCAAGACCCTGCCTGAAGCGATTGGCGAAGTGGGCCGCGCGGCCGCCATTTTCAAGTTCTTTGCCGGCGAGGCACTGCGCCCCGGTGGTGAACTGGTGCCCTCGGTGCGCCCCGGCGTGGGCATCGAGATCACGCGCGAGCCCCTGGGCATCATCGGCATCATCACGCCGTGGAACTTCCCCATCGCCATCCCGGCCTGGAAGATCGCCCCGGCCCTGGCCTATGGCAACTGCGTGGTGTTCAAGCCCGCCGAAGTCGTGCCTGGCTCCGCCTGGGCGCTGGCCGACATCCTGCACCGCGCGGGCCTGCCGGCCGGCGTGTTCAACCTGGTGATGGGCCGCGGCTCGGACGTCGGCCAGGTGCTGCTCGAAGACGAGCGCATCGCCGGCGTGAGCTTCACCGGATCGGTGGGCACGGGCCAGCGCGTGGCGGCGGCCTGCGTGCCGCGCGGTGCCAAGGTGCAGCTGGAGATGGGCGGCAAGAACCCCTTTGTGGTGCTCGATGACGCCGATCTGGCCGTGGCCGTGGGCGCCGCGGTGAACAGTGGCTTCTTCTCCACCGGCCAGCGCTGCACGGCCAGCAGCCGCGTGATCGTGACCGATGGCATCCACGACCGCTTCGTGGCCGCCGTGATCGAGAAGATGAAGACTCTGAAGGTGGACGACGCGCGCAAGGCCGGCACCGACATCGGCCCCGTGGTCGACGACCGCCAGCTGGCGCAGGACCTGGAGTACATCGGCATCGGCCAGCAGGAAGGTGCCAAGCTCGCCTACGGCGGCGAGGCACTGGAGAAAAACGCCGATGGCGCGCCCGGCTTCTACCTGCGCCCGGCCCTGTTCACCGAGACCACGCCCGGCATGCGCATCAACCGCGAAGAGATCTTCGGCCCCGTGGTGAGCGTGCAGCGCGTGAAGAACTACGACGAAGCGCTGGCCCTGGCCAACGACACCCCCTTCGGCCTGGCCAGTGGCATCGCCACCACCAGCCTCAAGCACGCCACGCACTTCAAGCGCCACGCCCAGGCCGGCATGGTGATGGTGAACCTGCCAACCGCCGGTGTGGACTACCACGTGCCGTTCGGCGGCCGCAAGAGCAGCAGCTACGGTCCGCGCGAGCAGGGGCGCTACGCCGCCGAGTTCTACACCACGGTGAAGACGGCGTACACGCAGGCCTGATTCCGCACGCGTGATCCACCAGACCTGGTCCATCCAGGCTTGGTGCAAAGCATCGGGCGCCCTCGGCGCCCGATGCTTTTTTGCGGCGGCGATGCATAATCGCGCCCCATGTACGCCCTGCGAACCTTCTCCGTCCTGCGCCTCTGGGTGCTGGCCTGGTTCGTGGCGTCCATGGGCGTGGCCATCGCCTCGCCGCTGGTGAACCCCCAGTCCATCGAGGTGATCTGCTCGGGGGCCGGCACCATCAAGCTGCTGGTGCAGACCGACGACGGTACCGTCGAGATGGGCAGCATGGGCATGGACTGCCCGCTGTGCAGCATCGCAGGCGCCCCGCCTGCCGTTCCCTCCGCCTTCCTTCCCCTGCCGCAACCGCTGGCGCACGCCGTGCAGCCCGTGGAGGCGGCGCGCATTGCCGCCATCACCGCGGCACCGCTGCCCGCGCGCGGCCCCCCCACCGCTCTCTGACCCGACCGCCGCTCGCGCAGGCCCCTGGACGCCAGGGCTGCGTGGCCTTCCTGTCCGTGTTGCGGGCAGTGCGCACCTGCCGCTTGTCTTGCCGCCAGGTGCCGCCGTCCGCCAGAGAGTCCTGCCATGTCCCGTTCCCTTCCGGCCGGTGTTGCCGCACCCGCCCTGTTGTTCCCCCTATCGCCGCTGCATGCGGCCCTCTTCCTCGTCCTGGTGCCCCTGTGCGCGGCCGCCCAGCAGGCCGCCCCCACACTGCAGGCCGTCGAGGTGATCGATGCCGCGCCGCAGCCCAATGGCAGGCTGCAGCTCGACACCCCCGTGGCCACCGGCAGCCGCCTGGGCCTGACGGTGCGCGAGACGCCGGCCTCCGTCACGCTGGTGGACCGCGCCACCATCGACGCGCGCGGCGCGCAGGACACGCAGGAGATCCTGCGCGCCGTGCCCGGCGTCAGCGCGCACAACGCGCCCGGCTCCATGGCCGCGAGCTACCGCGGCTTCACCGCCAACTCGGTGGCGCAGCTGTACAACGGCATCAACCCGCAGTACGGCAGCGCCACGCGAGCGGTGGACAGCTGGATCTACGACCGCGTCGAAGCCATCGGCGGGGCGTCGAGCTTTCTCTACGGCTCGGGCGGCGTGGGCGGCTCGATCAACTACCTGACCAAGACGGCCGAGCGCGGCAACTTCGCCGAAGGCCAGCTGCGGCTGGGCTCGTACGGACTCAAGGAAGTGTCTGTGGGCCTGAACCGCCGCATCGCGGGCAGCAGCGAAGGCGCCGGGCCCGCGCACTTCGCGCGCATCGACCTGAACCACCGCGACGCGGGCAGTTGGACCACGGGCACGAAAACCCAGGCCACGCAGCTGGCGACATCGCTGCTGTCCGACCTGGGCGGGGGCTTCACGCACACCCTGGCCTATGAGTACCAGAAGGACCATGTGGACCGGCCCTACTGGGGCACGCCCGTGCTGAATCCCGCGCTGGGCGCGCTGCGCGTTGATCCGGCCACGCGCTTTGCCAACTACAACAGCGCGGACGGCCTGTACGAGCACCGCGTGCAGTGGCTGCGCTCGGTGGCGCAGTGGCGCGTGTCCGATGCGCTGCAGTTGCGCAACACCTTCTATGCGTACGACGCGCTGCGCGACTACCGCAACGTAGAGATCTACACCTTCAACGCCACGAACACGGCCGTGGCGCGCACCTCGCCCTACCTGCAGCGCCATGACCAGACGCTGCTGGGCAACCGCATCGAAGGCACCTACCAGGACCAGTTGGCGGGCCGGAAGAGCGACTGGGCCTTTGGCCTGGACGTGAGCGTGAACAAGCAGACGCGCTTTCCGCAAGGCCCCGCCGTCACCGTGAGCACTGTGGACCCGACCCGCTTTGCGACCGAGAACTTCTTCGACATCCCGGGCCTGTCGCCGGTCTGGAGCGCTGACAAGGACAACAAGGCCACCACCACCGCCCTGTATTTGGAGAACCGCACGGCGCTGGTGCCCGGGCTGAACCTGGTGACTGCGCTGCGCCATGAACGCATAGCCCTGGACCTGGTGAATCGCCGCGCGGTGACGGCCGCCGCGCCCGCCACCTTCAGCCGCGACTACCACCCCACCACCGGGCGCCTGGGCGTGGTGTGGGACATCGCCCCCGGCGCCAAACTTTACGCCCAGGCATCGAACGCAGCCGACCCGCCATCGGGCTCGCTGGCATCGGCCTCGTTCGCCGACGTGCGCAACAACAGCGAGCTGACCACAGGCCGCCAGATCGAGGTGGGCAGCAAGTTCGACTTCTGGGACGGCAAGGGCAGCGCCACCGTATCGGCGTTCGAGATACGGCGCCAGAACATCGCCTCGCAGGACCCGGCCAACCCTAACCTCACGGTACTGGTAGGCGAGCAGTCGTCGCGCGGCATCGAGCTGTCGGCCGGCCTGCGCCCCAGCGCCCAGTGGCAGCTGCAGGGCAACCTGGCGTTGACCCGCGCGCGCTACGAGAACTTTGTGCAGGGCGGCGTGTCGATGGCGGGCAAAGTGCCGGCCCTGGTGCCGCAGGCCGTGGCCAACCTCTGGGTGTCGTATGCCATCACCCCCACGGTCACGGCCAGCGCAGGTCTGCGCCATGTGGGCAAGGTATACGGCAACGCGGCCAACACCAAGTTCTGGCCCTCGTACACGCTGCTCGACTTTGGCCTGGGCTGGAAGCTCGGCCCGGCCACCACGCTCACGGCACGCATCCGCAACGCCACCGACCGCACCTATGCGGCCGAGGTGCGCGACCAGGTCTACCTGGGCGCCCCACGCACGGTTGACGTGGCTCTGCACACCGCATTCTGACGAGGGGCCGCAGCATGCCGCACGCCAAGCGCTGGCTCTACCTTGTGCACCGCTGGGCAGGCGTGGTGCTGTGCGCCTTATTCGCCATGTGGTTCGTCTCAGGCGTGGTGATGATGTACGTGGGCTACCCCAAGCTCACGGCCACCGAGCGGCTGGAGCACCTGGCACCGCTGCGCACGGCCGCCATCGCACTGGAGCCCGCGCAGGCCCTTCGCGCAGCAGGTATCGACGGCAAGCCCCTGTCGGACCTGCGACTGGCCGTGGCCAGCGGCGGGCGGGCGGTCTACCTGGTGCTGCCGCAGGGCGCACCCAGGCGCGGTCCCGCCACCGTGGTCGATGCCAGCACCGGCCAGGTGCTGCGCGGGGTGGACGCGGCCTGGGCCACAGCATCGGCCCAGGCCTTTGCCGGTGCGCCCGGCAGCGCCCCGCGCTACCTGGGCAGCCTGGACGAGGACGCCTTCACCCACTCGCGCGCCCTCGATGCGCACCGACCCCTGCACCGCCTGGCACTGGGTGACGCGGCGGACACCGAGGTCTACGTCTCGGGCACCACGGGCGAGGTGGTGCGCGACGCCACGCGCACGGAACGCGGCTGGAACTACGTGGGCGCCTGGATCCACTGGCTCTACCCGTTCCGCGGCAATGCCTTCGATGCCTGGTGGGCCGACATCGTGAACTGGCTGTCCATCGCCGGCATCGTGCTGACTGTCACCGGCACGGTGGTGGGCATCATGCGCTGGCGCTTCACAAGGCGCTACAAGAGCGGCTCGCGCTCACCCTACCGGGGCTTCATGATGCGCTGGCACCATGTCTCGGGGCTGCTGTTCGCAGCGGTCACGCTGACCTGGATCTTCAGCGGCCTGATGTCCATGAACCCTTGGAAGGTTTTCGACAGCGGCGCCCCGGCCTTGCGCACGCAGGCCATGCACGGCGGCCCGCTGCTGCTGCCCGCGCAGCCCGCCAGTGTGCAGGCCCTGCTGGCTGCCGCCTCGCCCAACACCCGGGAGCTGCGCTGGGTGCGCACGGCCGGCCACACGCTGGTGCAGGCAGGCAGCCCCACGGGCGCGCCGGCCCTGCTCGATGCCGCCACCGCCCAGCCCCACGCCATGGACCCAGAAGCGCTGCAAGCCGCCGCGGCACGGCTGCTGCCCGACCCGGTGGCGCGCACCGAGCTGCTGCACGACTACGACCTGCACTACTACAGCCGCGCCGCGCACACCATGACGGGCGGCGGCGACAAGCCCCTGCCAGTGCTGCGCGTGGTGTTTGCCGATACCCACGCCACCTGGGTGCACATCGACCCGCACACCGGCGCCGTGCTGGACAAGAGCGACACCCACCGCCGCGCCAGCCGCTGGCTGTTCGCGCTGCTGCACAGCTGGGACTGGGGGCCGCTGCTGGCGCGACGCCCGCTGTGGGATGGGGTGCTGATCGTGCTGAGCCTGGGCGGGGCGGTGCTGAGCCTCACGGGCGTGGTGGTGGGGTGGCGACGGCTGGTGCGGCCGTGGCGGGGCACAAGGCAGGCCGCCAGGAAGGGTGCAAAATAGTACCGAAACCTTTTGTTTCACAAAGCTACACTGTGCAACACCCGGGTGCTACGCAGCAGCCTTGCCGTTCGTACCCGGGCCCCGCCGTCTTCAACACCAAAAACCACCTGGCAGAGGTCCCCCATGCAATCGATCCGTACCGCGCTCACCGGCGCCCTTCTCGTCCTGGCTGCAGGCACGTCCGCCCTGGCCGCCACCGACTACAACAAGCCCCCTGCAGGCGACGCCCAGTACCGGCAATGCCTGGGCTACGCCGCCAAGCTGTACGAGGGCGGCGACGAAAAGAGCCCCATCAAGGGCCAGACCAAGGCCCAGGCCTGGTGCACCTGCATGTGGAACGAGACGCCTGACGACTTCAAGGGCAACCTCGTGACCTTTGGCGAGACCCGCAAGGGCAAGGAGACGAACAAGCTCTGCGAGAAGCACTCCGACTGGAGCGAGTGAGCAAGCAAGCGCCCCCGCCTGCTTCCCCCCACCCAGCCAGCCGCCTTCGGGCGGCTTTTTCGTGGGCGGGGTCAGGCGGGCTCGTCTTCCTCGCGCTCGCGCCCTGGCAGCACCAGGTTCAGCACCACCGCCACCAGCGCGCCCACGGTGATGCCCGAGCCGAAGACCTCGCGCACGAAGGCCGGCATGCGCACCAGCAGGTCGGGGCGCACCGTCACAGCCAGGCCGCAGCCCAGCGAGACGGCGATGATGAGGCTGTTGCGGCGCGAGGGCGCGCTGCTGGCGAGCATGCGGATGCCGGCCGAGACGATCATCGCGAACATCATCAGGCCCGCACCGCCAAGCACGGGCTGCGGAATCGTCACCACCAGCGCGCCCAGCACCGGGAACAGCCCGGCCAGCAGCAGCATGACGCCCGTGAGCATCACCACGTGGCGGCTGGCCACGCCGGTCAGCGAGACCACGCCCACGTTCTGCGCGAAGGTGGACAGCGGCGGGCTGGACATCACCGCCGCAAAAGCCGAGCCCACGCCGTCGCACAGGATGCCGCTGGCCAGGCGTTTGTTGGGGATGGGCGTCTGCGTGGCCGCGCCCAGCGCCATGAAGGTGCCCGTGGTCTCGACGATGGTGACCAGGAAGGCGATGGACATGGCAAAGATGCCCGCAACCGGGAAGGCCATGCCGAAGTGCAGCGGCTGCGGGATTGCGAAGACAGGGGCCTCGCGCACCTGCGTGAAGTCGATCAGGCCCAGCGCCAGGCACAGCACGTAGCCGCAGGCGATGCCCAGCACCACCGCGCTGGCCGAGACGATGCCCTTGCCCCACTGCACGAAACCGATCACCAGTGCGAGCACGAAGCCCGCAATGGCCAGGTTGCCGATGGCGCCGTAGTCACCGCTGCCCACGCCGCCCGCCGCCCAGTCCACGGCCACGGGCGTGAGCGACAGGCCGATCATGGTCACGACCACGCTGGTCACGGTGTGCGGGAAGAAGCGGCGGATCGCGGGCATGAAGAAGCTGCCGACGATCATCACCAGCGAGCCCACGAGCGAGGACCCCAGGATGCCGGCCACGCCATGCTCCAGCCCGACGCTGATGCCCGCGCCGACAAAGGCAAAGCTGGTGCCCATGACGCAGGGCAGGCGTACGCCCACGGGGCCCACGCCCTTGCACTGGATGATGGTGACGACGCCCGAACCCAGCAGCGCGGCATTCACCAGGGCCACGACCTGATCGGCCGGCAGCTTGAGCGCGCCGCCCACCACCAGCGGCACGGCGATGATGCCGCCCAGTGCTGCCAGCAGGTGCTGCAGCGACAGTAGCACCGCCGTGGCCAGCATCGGTGGACGGTCTTCCACCTTGTAAAGCAGTTGTTCCATTGTCTTGTCTCCTTGTCCGTTGGCCTTTGCAAAGGCACTTGTCGTCATGTGAAGGAATGCGATGGCGGGTAGGAATGGCGGGTCGGCGCTTCTTGCGTGCGGTGATGGACGGCCAGCGCCCAGGCCAGGCCAGCCCCCGAAGAGGCAGCCTGGTGAGGCAGCCTGGTGGTGGATGAAGGGGATCAGTGGCCGGCCGAGGCCCGCTCGAACAGCGTCTTTGCCAGTGCGTTGTGCCGCCCCAGCACCACGGGCAGGTCGGCCGTGAGCAGGCGGCCGCCTTCGATCACCACGCGGCCGTTGATGACGCTGGTGTCGGCATTGGCTGGCGTGCAGAACACCAGCGCCGCCACCGGGTCGTGGCCCGCACCCGCAAAGCCCACGGCGGACATGTCGAAGGCCACGAAGTCGGCCGACATGCCGGGCGCCAGCGCGCCGATGTCGTCGCGGTTGAGCACGCGCGCGCCGCCCAGGGTGGCGATCTCCAGCGCCTCGCGCGCGCCCATGGCGGCGGGGCCGTGGCCCACGCGCTGCAGCAGCAGGGCCTGGCGCGCCTCACCGAGCATGTGGGCGCCGTCGTTCGACGCGCTGCCGTCCACCCCCAGGCCCACGGGCACACCCGCATCGCGCATGCTGCGCACGGGCGCAATGCCCGAGGCCAAGCGCATGTTGGAGCAGGGGCAGTGGGCCACGCCTGTGCCGGTGCGCGCGAACAGGGCAATGCCCTCGGGGTCGAGCTTCACACAGTGCGCATGCCACACGTCGCGGCCCACCCAGCCCAGGCTCTCGGCGTACTGGGCGGGGGTGAGGCCGAACTTCTCGCGCGAGAAGGCCACGTCGTTGTCGTTCTCGGCCAGGTGGGTGTGCAACGACACGCCGTGCGCGCGCGCCAGCAAGGCCGATTCGCGCATCAGCCCGCGCGTCACCGAAAACGGCGAGCACGGCGCCAGCACCACGCGCAGCATGGCGTGGCGCGAGGCGTCGTGGTACTGCTGTATCAGGCGCAGGCTGTCGCGCAGGATGGCCTCTTCCTCCTCTACCACCGCGTCGGGCGGCAGGCCCCCCTTGCTCTTGCCCAGGCTCATGGAGCCGCGCGCTGCGTGAAAGCGCATGCCCATCTGCTGCGCGGCGGCGATGGCATCGTCCAGCCGCGCGCCGTTGGGGTACAGGTACAGGTGGTCGCTGGTGGTGGTGCAGCCCGACAGCATGAGCTCGGCCATGGCGGTCTGGGTGGAGACATGCACCATCTCGGGCGTGAGGTGCGACCACAGTATGTAGAGGTTGGTGAGCCACGAGAACAGCTCCGCATCCTGCGCCGCAGGCACGGCGCGCGTGAGGCTCTGGTACATGTGGTGGTGGGTGTTGACCAGGCCCGGCAGCACCACGCGCCCGCGCATGTCAAGCACCCGCGCCGTGCCCTCGTCCACCATGCGGCGGTACTGCAGCGGCAGTTCGGCCGTGGGGCCCACCCACTGCACGGCCGGGCCATCGGCTACCAGGGCGCCATCACGGATCTCGCGGCGCTGCGCGTCCATGGTGACGAGGACATCGGCGTTCAGGGCTATCAGGGTAGTCATGGGGCTTCTCGTTCTTCGCTAATCGATGACGCCAGTCTAGGAACGGCAGTGCATCTGCGATAGCGCCGAATTGCGCCTGGGGTGTGCACAAAATGTGGACACATGAACCTGCGGAGTTCAGCGCGCGGTAGCGAACAGCCGCGCCAGCGCGTCGCCAATGTTGGCCGCCATCAGCTCGGCCGCGGCGCTCAGTTGCCCCTTGGCGCGCGCCGCCAGCACCAGGGTCTGGCGCGCGAGGTGGGCGTCGCGCAGCGGCACGAAGACCAGGGCATTGCGGGCGCGCTCTTCCATCACGTCCAGCGGGTTGAGCAGGGCGATGCCCTCGCCCAGCGCCACCAGGCGCAGGATCAGTGCCATCGAGGTCGATTCGGCCACGGGCGTGACCTTGATGGCATTGCGCTCGAAGGCCTCATCGAGCAGCGTGCGGATGGTCAGCTGCGGCGCGGGCAGGATCAGCGCATGGCCGATGCAGTCGCTGAGCAGCACCGAGGCCATGCGCGCCAGCGCATGTTTGGGCGGCACCACGGCGCCGATGGGCCATTCGCTGGCCGACAGGGTGCACAGGGCGGGTTTCAACGACAGGTCGTAGCCCAGCCCCAGCTCGGCATCGCCGCGCTCCACGGCAGCCGGTATCTCTGCAATCGGCAGGTCGATGATGCGCACAGCGATGCCTGGGTAGCGCTGGCGAAAATCGTGCACCAGCGAGGGCAGCAGCGAGCCGGCCAGGCCCGCCGTGGTGGCCACCGTGATCTCGCCCCGGCGCTCGTCCTTGAACTCCGCAATGCGCTCGCGCAGCGCGGCATGCTCGCGCAGGGTGCTGCGCACATGGGCCAGCACCATCTCGCCCAGCGGTGTCAGGCGCAGGCGGTTGTGGATACGGTCGAACAGCGGCGCACCGAGCTCCGCCTCCAGGTCGAGGATCTGGCGGTTGACCGCCGTGGGCGCCACGTGCAGGTGCTCGGCCGCCTTGCGGATGGAACCGCGGCGGACCACTTCGTCGAGGTAGCGCAGGACTCGGGCGTGCATGGGGCGCAGGTTACCCGGTTTGCCGGGCGATGCTGCGTCCGGCACGGCTTCAAGCGGCTCACAAAACTCAGCGAAGCGGTTCTGGCTAGGCGTCGCGTCGCAGGCAGTACGGGTAGTACGACAAGACTCGGCAACGACGCCAGAAGAGTTTTTTGAGCCGCGCTCAGCGCTTGGCGGAGCGCAAGGTGCGGCTGAGCAATATCACCGGCACCAGCCCCACCGCCACCAGCGCCAGCGAGGGCAGCGCCGCCTCGCCCAGGCGCTCATCGCGCGCCAACTGGTAGGCCACCACGGCCAAGGTGTCGCTGTTGAAGGGGCGCAGCACCATGGTGGCGGGCAGCTCCTTCATCACGTCCACGAAGACCAGCAGCGCGGCGGCGGCGGTGGAGCGCTTGAGCAGGGGCCAGTGCACGCGCGCCAGCAGGCCGGCGCTGCCCGTGCCCAGCATGCGCGCCGAGTCGTCCAGGCTTTGCGGAATGCGCGCATAGCCGCTTTGCATGGACTGCAGCGCCACGGCGCAAAAGCGCACCAGGTAGGCCCAGACGATGCCCACGGCCGTGGCCGTGACCAAGGCACCCACGCCCCACTGTGGCACGGCCGCCTGCAGCCAGCCCACGGGCAGCAGCAGGCCGACCACGATGACGGCGCCGGGCACGGCGTAGCCCAGGCTCACCAGTTGCACCACGCCCCGGGTCACGGCATCGGCGCTGCGGCGCACGGCGAATGCCAGGGACAGGGCCACCACCACGGCCAGCGCGGCGGTGATGCCGCCCAGCCGCACGCTGTTCCAGGCCCACTCGATGAAGCGCCCCCAGGGCAGCACCGACCAGTCGGCCGCCAGCGGCCGCAGCATGAAGACCACCGGGGCCACGAAGCCCATGAGCACTGGCACAGTGCACACGGCCCAGGCCAGCACCCGGCGCCCGCCGCGCAGCGCCAGGGGCTGTGCCTCGGCCGAGCCGGCGCGGCCCAGGCCGCCCGCAAAGCGCATGCGCTTCTGTGCCCGCTGCTCCAGGTGCAGCAGCGCCATCACCACCACCAGCAGCATGGTGGCCAGCTGGGCGGCGGCGAGCCGGTTGTCCATGGACAGCCAGGCCTTGTAGATGCCGGTGGTGAAGGTCTGGATGCCGAAGTAGCTGGCCACGCCGAAGTCGGCCAGCGTCTCCATCAGCACCAGGGCCACGCCGGCGGCCACGGCCGGGCGCGCCAGCGGCAGGGCCACGGCGCGGATGCGCCGGGGCAGCGGCGCACCGAGCATGCGCGCGGCCTCCATCAGGTGGGCGGCGCGCTCGCCCAGCGCCGTGCGCGCCAGCAGGTAGACATAGGGGTACAGCGAGAAGATGAACACCCAGACCGCGCCGCCCAGGCTGCGCACCTCGGGCAGCAGCCGGCCTTCAAGCCCGAAGCTGGCGCGCAGTCCCACCTGCAGGGGGCCGCTGAACTGCAGGAAGTCGGTGTAGGCGTAGGCCGTGACGTAGGCGGGCATGGCCAGGGGCAGCAGCAGCAGCCACTCGAAGGTGCGCCGGCCCGGGAAGTCGAACAGCGTCACCGCCGCCGCCGCCGCCGTGCCTACGGTGGCCGCGCCCAGCGCCACCAGCAGGCTCAGCCACAGCGTCGTCCACACATAGCCGGGCAGCACGGTGGCAGCCATCTCGCGCAGGATGGGGCCGGCCAGCGCATCGGTCTGCCCGAACGGCAGCCACGAAGCCAGCACCGCCAGCACGGGCAGGACCATGATGCCGGCGAGCAGGACCAGGGGGCTGGTGTGGAAGAAGCGAAACGGTGTGCGGCGCAAGGCAAAAGGGCTCGGCAAAGGGGTCAGGGCATGCCGGCCCCGCGCCCGGGGCCGCAGGGAAGTTCGGAAATGCAAATGCGAATTTTAAGCATTCGAGCCCATCCACCTAAAATGGGGCCATGTTCCTAGAGGTCTCCCAACTTGAAGTGCGCTATGCAGGCCGCCCCCGCGCCGCCGTGCAGAACGTGTCCCTGGGCCTGCGCGCGGGCGATATCGGCGTGCTCATCGGCCCCTCGGGCTGCGGCAAGACGACCCTGCTGCGCGCCGTGGCCGGGCTCGAACCCGTGTCGGGCGGGCAGATCAGCCTGACGCAGAAGGTGGTCAGCAGCGCCAGCGTGAGCGTGCCGCCCGAGCAGCGGCGCATCGGCATGGTGTTCCAGGACTATGCGCTGTTTCCGCACCTGTCGGTGGGGCGCAACGTGGCCTTCGGCATCCACCACCTGCCGCGCGCCGAGCAGGCGGCGCGCGTGGCCGAGGTGCTGGCGCTGGTGGGGCTCGAAGGCAGCGAGCAGCGCTTTCCGCATGAATTATCGGGCGGGCAGCAGCAGCGCGTGGCGCTGGCGCGCGCGCTGGCGCCGCGCCCGCAGCTGATGCTGCTGGACGAGCCGTTCTCGAACCTCGACGTGGACCTGCGCGAGCGCCTGGCGCACGAGGTGCGCGGCATCCTCAAGGCGGCGGGTGCCACGGCCCTGTTCGTCACGCACGACCAGTTGGAGGCCTTTGCCATTGGCGACGTGATCGGCGTCATGCACGAAGGCCGGCTGCACCAGTGGGACGATGCCTACACCCTGTACCACCGCCCGGCCACGCGCTTCGTGGCGGACTTCATCGGCCACGGCGTGTTCGCCCCCGCCACCCTGGTGCAGCGCGGGGACAACGTGGTGGCGCAGACGCCGGTGGGCGAGCTCACCGACCTGGCCGAATGCCCCCTGCCCGCCAGCTACCCCGGCGGCGAATGCGATGTGCTGCTGCGCGCCGATGACATCGTGCACGACGACGCATCCCCGGTGCAGGCGCAGATCGTGCGCAAGTCGTTCCGCGGCTCGGAGTTCCTGTACACCCTGCGCCTGGCCAGCGGCCAGAGCGTGCTGGCGCATGTGCCCAGCCACCACGACCATGCCGTGGGCGAGTGGATCGGCATACGCGCCGAAGCAGACCATGTGGTGACCTTCCCCCGTGAGGCAGAAGCCGGCACCGCCTGAGCTGCCACAAAGGGCGTCACGGCGCCGTCATGCAAGGCGGCAAGAATCGGTGGCAATTCGCAGCATCACCGGTTCTTCCTGCATGTCTTTTCTCGCCAGTCGCCTGGCCGCTGGCGCCTTCGTCCAGGCGGCACTGCCCTTTTCCCTTGTGGACCCAGCCGGAGCCGGCGCATGAACGGCCCCGATTTCGAACGCTTTCAGGCCAACGCGCAGGACTGCGGCGTGTTGTTCTACTACGCCGGTGAGTTCACGCCTGCCGTGGTGGCCGCAGCGGCCGACTCGCTCAAGCAGCGCCTGGCCACCGAGGATGCCTCCGGCCCGGCCAAGCGCAAGCTGTTCTCCACCTTCGTGGAGATGGCGCACAACATCCTGCACTATGCGGTGCCGCCCGACGACGACGCGCAGACAACGGCAGCGGCTGATGTGCCCGCAGCGCCCGCCCCCAAGGGTGCCATCGGCGTGGGCAAGGACCTGCCTGCCGCCGGGCTGGAGGGCGATGGACCACCACAGTACTGGATCGTCTGCAGCAACGCCGTGGACATCGCCCACGTGCCCCGGCTTACCGACAAGCTCGACGCCCTGCGCGCCATGAGCCTGGAGGAGATCAAGCAAAGCTACCGGGAGCAACTGCGCAACCCCGACCACAACGCCACCGACACGCTGAGCAAGGGCGCCGGCCTGGGCCTGCTGACCATTGCGCGCGATGCCAGTGCGCCGCTGGAATACAGCTTTGCGCCCAGCCCCGATACCGAAGGCCGCACGGCGCTGTTCCACGTCAAAGCACGGATTTGAGCGCGTCCGGCACGTCCTAATCGAGAAACCGCCCCGCGTGTTCGGGCGCGGGGAGCATGCAGGTCTCCGACCGCCCCCAGATGCGATAACGGTTGCGTGCCACCAGCCGGTACAGCGCATCGCGCAGCGGTGCCGGCACCAGCCAGCCCACCCACGCCAGGCGCCAGGGCCAGCCCAGCGCGTGCAGGATGCGCAGGATGGCGGCGGTGTGCTGCCAGGTGCGGCCACCGTCTTCCTTGTCCTCCACCACCAGCAGCGTCTGCAGGCCATCGACTTGGAGGCCCGCCTCGTGCAGCAGGCGCAGGCCCTCTTGTCCCTGGATGGAGGCAAAGCGGATGCGGCCCGCGCGGTCATGGCGCAGCAGGAACTGCACCCAGCCATTGCACAGCAGGCACTTGGCGTCGAAGACGACAATCATCGCAGTGCGGTGTCGAAAACGACAATCATGTGGGCTTGGCGTCGGCAGGCACCCGCAGATGCCCCCGGTAGGCCACCACCTGACCGATCCAGGGCACGGTGGCCTGCACGTCGAAGTGCAGTTGGTCATCGCCCTGCCCCGTCTCGCGCGCCACGATGGCGGGCTGCAGCCATCGCGGGCAGGGGATGCCCAGAAAACGCATGCGCACCAGGCGCATCTCCAGCCGGCCGCCCTCGACCGCCGTGAGGCCAAAAAGCAGCCGCGCCGCACCCATGTGCTCCTCGACAAAGCCCGGCGCCTCGCGCAGGGTGGAGCGCATGGTGCGGGTGGGGAAGATGCGCGTCCAGACCTCGGCACCCGGCGTGGCATCGAGCTCGAAGCGGATGGCGCCCTGCCCCGCCTGCTGCGGCGCTCCAAGCCCCCAGGCCAGCACCCGACCCAGCAGCGACGCGGGGGCCTGCACCTGCACCTGGCCATGCAGCACCTGCGCCCCCGCCAGGCGGTGAAAACGCGCCACCGGCGACGCCAGGCGGTCGAAGTCCACCCCCATCACACGCTGGTACAGCGTGGCGGGTGCGGCAGGGGCAATGGTGTAGTTCATGGTGCTTGCATGCAGGGCACAGGTCTGCGTGCATCCAGTCTACCCGCCTGGGGCGCAGGCAAAAAATGCGGGCCGGAGCCCGCGCATTCCCCCAGGGTGGACTGCCTCAACCTTTTGGCTTGCGCTGCAGGCCTTCCAGGGCATTGAGGTCCACCTGCGACAGCATGCCGCGCAGGTCCTGCACGCCCACACGGTCGCCTTCGATGCCGACCACCAGTCCGTTCTTGAGCACGGTCTTGAACTCGGCGCGGCTGCCGTCCTTCTGGTAGCTCTGGTGCAGGGTGCGGCCGTTTTCCTGCCAGGTCTTTTCGGCGCTGCTCTGGTCTTCCTTCTCGCCCTGGCCCATGCCCATGGCGAGGGCCGCCATCTGGCCCAGACCGCCGATGTCGATGATCTCGATGCGCACGCGCTTGTCGCCGCTGCCGTAGGAGGCGCTGGCCTGGCTGGTGGGCAGGCCCAGGGCCGCGCCGTCCTGCACGTCGAAGCCCGTGCGTGGCATGCCACCCAGTTGCTCGGGCAGCGCGGCCTTGAGGGACTGGGCCGCCACGGCCTGCCCGCCACCCATCATGCTGGCGGCTGCCGCAACGGCACCGCTGTTGGCTGCGGCAATGGCGGCGGGGTCCTGGCTCTTCTGGGCCTTTTCCATCTGGCGTGCGGCCTCTTCCATCTTCTTGCTGGCGGCTTCAAGGCCCGCAGTGTCGATGGTGACCTTGCCGCCGGGGGTGTTCACCGAGATCGCAGGGGCATCGGATCCGCTGAACATGGCGCCGCCACGGGGCATGAAGAGCGAACTCACGGCACCGATGATGACGCCCACCACGATGCCTGCGACGATCACCACGGCCGTGTAGGCGATGGACTTGTCGGGGTTGCTGCGCATGAGCACCGGCAGACCCAGGTAGACCAGGTAGATGGAGTACAGCGCCGCGACGAAGCCCAGCATGGCCAGGGCCGGCAGCAGGCTGAAGATGCCGCCCAGCAAGGCTGCCGTGCTGCCGTAGACCGCGACCTTGAGCGCCTGGATGGAATTCTTCTGCCCGCCGAAGGTGGGCGCCAGCGCATCGATGATGAGACCCAGCACGAACACGCCCACCAGGCTCAGCACGTACGAGACCACCATGTTGATCAGGCCCGAGAAGATGGGCACCCGCATGGTGAAGCCAAAGCCGCCGAAGCCGATCAGCGACATGCCGATGAAACCACAGACCGCCGGAATGATCGCCAAGATCATCAGGTACTGGGTGTAGAGCCCCGCCACATCGGCCGGCTCGGACTCGATGGTGACCCAGGTCTCCTTGGGTTTGAGAAGAATGCTCTTGACGCGTTCGATCAGGTTCATGGCGGTGCCCTCCCGGCAGTGTGAATGGAGCCCTGCGCCCCCGACATGGGATGCAGGCCTGTTGTCAACTGGTGCGGACGATAAGGCAATTGGGAGCACTTGCACGCAGGTGCAAAAGCCCGTGGCGCCGCAAATGTGGAATATGCACGGTTTCGGGCGGGCAGGCTACTCCGGCTGTCGTGCAGCAGGCAACGTGAACGGGAAAGGTTGATGCCGGGATGCCCCCCCCGGCGGGTATGCGCTCAGCCCTGCACGGGCGGCGCGGCAACCGGCTCGCGCGGTGTCTCGGAGGGTGACTGGGAAGGCGGTGGCTCTGGCGTCTGGGCCGGGGTCAGGCTGGGCGCTGGCGCAGGGGTCTGCTGCGGCGTACTGCTGGTCGTGGGCACAGGGGGCTGGTACGGGGACGATGCTGGCATGGCCGGCCGTAGCCCGGGCACAATGGCGGGCGTGTTGACGCCCTGTGCCACGGCGGCCATGGAACTGAAGACCAGAACCATCCACACGCTGAGCTGTTGAATGAATCGCATAGCTGCTGCCTCCATCAAGGATAGAGGCCAGTATCGCGCATGCCGCCTGGGCGCCAAGTCGGACAACTGCCCAATCGGCTGCCTAGCTTCGCCGCAACCGATCCACTACCCCCTGCAAATCCTGCGTAAACACCCGCCGATCCCGCCCCGCAGGCAGCTCCGGCTCGCCATAGTGCACCACGGCCTCGATGGCCGGGGCGCTCAGGGTGCGCCAGATGGAGCCGACCAGGGTTTCGTCGCCGATGTAGCTGGGGGCGAAGCTCAGGTCGCCGGTGGTGCGGTCGACGAAGCGCAGGCCCACGGGTTGCACGGGGGCGTTGGCGGCGATCGCGGCCTGGATGAGATTGGCGTGGAAGGGCAGGATGTCGCGCCCATCGCCGGTGGTGCCTTCAGGGAAGACGGCGAGCACCTCGCCGCGCTCGAGCGACTCCTGCATGGTGCGCACCATGCGCAGGGCGTCGCGGCGGGAGGCGCGCTCGATGTACAGGGTGCCGGCAGCAGTGGCCAGGCCGCCGATGACAGGCCAGGCCTTGACGTCGGACTTGGAAACGAAGCGGCAGTGGCGGGCCGCGTGCATCACGGGGATGTCGAGCCAGGAGATGTGGTTGGCCACCAGCATGACCGGGCCGGCCACGGGGGGCTGGCCCTGCAAGCGCAGCGAGATGCCGATCTTGGCCAGCAGCTCCATGGACCAGGCCTGCACACGGGCGTGCTGCTGGTCGGGCGAGAGCGCGGGAAAGCGCAGCGCCACGATGGCCAGGCCCTTGGCGATGTGGCCCAGCATGCGCAGAAGGCGCCACAGGGCGCGCAGGGCCTTCATCGCGCGGTTGTGAACAGCATGGTACCGACCGGACCGCTCAGCCGCCGCGGTCGAAGGCGACCTGCCCGCCGACCAGGGTGGTGCGCACACGACCCGGCAGCTCGTAGCCAAGGAAGGGGGTGTGCTTGCCCTGGCTGCGCAGTGCGTCGCCATGCACCGTCCACGCGGCGGCGGGGTCGAAGATGCACAGGTCGCCCACGCCGCCTTCGACGATCTGGCCCACGCTGGCCTGCAGCGTACCCAGGGCACTGCCCAGCACGCGGGCCGGGTCGGCCGTGACGGCCGAGAGGGCGCGGCGCAGGGGAATGCCGCTGTCTTGCGACCACTTGAAGGCCAGGCTCAGCAGCAGCTCCAGGCCGGTGGCGCCAGGCTCGGCCTCGGCGAATGGCAGGGTCTTGGCGTCTTCGTCCACGGGGGTGTGGTCGGACACCAGCACGTCGATGGTGCCGTCGGCCAGCGCGGCGCTGAGCGCGTCGCGGTCGCGCTGCTGGCGCAGCGGGGGCGACAGGCGGGCGCGGCTGTCGAAGAAGCCGATGTCCACGTCGGTGAGGTGCAGCGAGTTGATGCTGACGTCGGCCGTGACCTTCAGGCCATCGGCCTTGGCGCGGCGGATCAGCTCCACGCCGGCGGCACTGCTGATGCGGCACAGGTGCACGTGCGCACCGGTGCTGCGCTGCAGCTCGAAGATAGTGTGCAGGGCAATGGTCTCGGCCGCCACGGGCACGCCCGACAGGCCCAGGCGCGTGGCCAGCGGGCCGCTGGCGGCCACGCCCTTGCCCAGGTGCAGCTCTTGCGGGCGCAGCCACACGGTGTAGCCGAAGGTGGCGGCGTACTGCAGCGCGCGCTGCGTGACCTGGGTGCTGGCCAGCGGCACCTCGGCCTGGCTGAAGCCGACGCAGCCGGACTCGGTGAGTTCGGCCATTTCGGTCAGCACCTCGCCGGCCAGGTTGCGGGTGAGCGCGCCCAGGGGGAACAGGCGGCTTTGGTGCAGTTTTTCGGCGCGGAACTTGAGCATCTCCACCAGGCCGGGCTCGTCGAGCACAGGGTCGGTGTCGGGCGGGCAGACCAGGCTGGTCACGCCACCGGCCACGGCGGCGGCCATCTCGGATTCGAGCATGCCTTCGTGCTCATAGCCAGGCTCTCGCAGGCGCGCGGCCAGGTCCACCAGGCCGGGCAGCACGTAGCAGCCGGCGGCATCGATCACGCGGTTGGGCGCAAAGTCAGGCGGCACGCGGTTGATGCCAACGATGCGGCCTGCCGCCAGGGCGATGCTGCAGGTCTGGTCAAAACCGGATGCGGGGTCGATCACCCGACCGTTCTGGATCAGTATCTTCATGCTTCATTTCCTGCAACGATGGACATGACGGCCATGCGCACTGCAATGCCGAAGGTCACCTGCGGCAGGATCACGCTCTGCTGGCCGTCGACCACGGCAGAGTCGATCTCCACGCCGCGGTTGATGGGGCCGGGGTGCATGACGATGGCGTCGGGCTTGGCCAGCTGCAGCTTTTCCTGCGTGAGGCCGAAGCTCTTGAAATACTCCTGGCTCGATGGCAGCAGCGCGCCGCTCATGCGCTCGTTCTGCAGGCGCAGGGTGATGACCACGTCGGCGTCCTTGATGCCTTCTTCGAGGGTGTGGCACACGCGCACCCCCATCTGCGACATGTCGGACGGCACCAGGGTGCGCGGGCCCACCACGCGCACCTCGGCGCAGCCCAGGGTGGTCAGGCCGTGGATGTCGGAGCGCGCCACGCGCGAGTGCAGCACATCGCCCACGATGGCCACCGTGAGGTTGCTGAAGTCCTTCTTGTAATGGCGGATGGTGTACATGTCCAGCAGCCCTTGCGTGGGGTGGGCATGCCGGCCGTCGCCTGCGTTGATCACGTGCACGTGGGGGGCCACGTGCTGGGCGATGAGGTAGGGTGCACCCGATTCGCTGTGCCGCACCACGAACAGATCGGCCGCCATGGCCGAGAGGTTGGCGATGGTGTCGAGCAGCGATTCGCCCTTGCTGGCGGAGCTGCGCGCGATGTCGAGGTTGATCACGTCGGCCGACAGGCGCTTGGCCGCGATCTCGAAGGTGGTGCGTGTGCGCGTGCTGTTCTCGAAGAACAGGTTGAACACGCTCTTGCCGCGCAAGAGGGGCACCTTCTTGACCTCGCGGTCGTTGACGCTCACGAAGTTGGCGGCGGTGTCGAGGATGTGCGTGACGATGTCGCGCGGCAGGCCTTCAATGGACAGCAGGTGGACGAGTTCGCCGTGGCCGTTGAGTTGGGGGTTGCGCTTGTGCAGCACGGTCAGGCCTCTTGGACGGGATGGACTTGGAATTGGAAGACACCCTGCTCGTCGCGCGCCAAGGCCAGCGATTGGGTGGCCGGCAGCGCCACGCGGGCGGCGGCAAACTCGGCATGCACCGGCAGCTCGCGCCCGCCGCGGTCGACCAGCACGGCCAGGCGCACACTGGCGGGGCGGCCGTAGTCGAACAGCTCGTTGAGCACGGCGCGGATGGTGCGGCCGGTGTACAGCACGTCGTCGAGCACGATGATGTCGGCGCCGTTGACGTCGAAGGGCAGTGTGGTCTGCGCGCCGGCCGACAGGCCGCGCTGGGCAAAATCGTCGCGATGCATCACCGACGAGAGCACGCCGGGGGCGCCTTCGAGGCCCAGGTCTTTCTGCAGGCGCTCGGCCAGCCAGGCGCCGCCCGAGGCGATGCCCGCCAGGCGCGTGCTGCCGGGGCTCATCATGCTGCGCACGCCGCGCAGCAGCTCGCGGTACAAGGCCTCGGCGTCGAGCACCAAGCTGCCGCCGGATGCGGCAGGTGCGCCCGATGAGGGGGTCGTCGTCGTCATGGAAGATTCCTCAAAAACTGTTCCAGGATGATGCAGGCAGAGGCGGCATCGGCATCCTTGGCGCCGCCGGCAAGGGCTTCGGTGGTGCTATAGCGCTCGTCCACCTCGAACACCTGCAAGCCAAAGCGGCCGCGCAGCTGGCGCCCGAACTTGAGGGCACGCTCGGTGTTATCGTGGCTGGCGCCGTCGGGGTGGAAGGGCACGCCGATCACCAGGGCGTCGGGCTGCCACTCCTTGATGCGCTGGGCCACCTGCACAAAGCGGGCGTCGCCCTCGGCCTTGATGGTCTCTTGCGGGCTGGCGCTGCGCAGCAGGCGGTTGCCAGTGGCCACGCCCGTGCGCTTGAGGCCAAAATCGAAAGCTAGAAAGGTCTGGAAATGCGCAGGCACGGCCGGCTGGGCGGGCAAGCCGGTCATGCGTGCCCCGCCTCGGGCGAGAGCATCCAGGCCTGCAGGCCCAGCAGGGCCAGTGCACGGTCGTAACGCTCGGCCACGGGGGTATCGAAAATCACCGACAGGTCGGCCGCCACGGTGAGCCAGGCGTTTTCGCCCAATTCGGACTCGAGCTGCCCTTCTCCCCAGGACGAATAGCCCAGGGTGATGAGCACCCGGCGCGGGCCTGCGCCCGTGGACAGGGCTTCGAGCACGTCCTTGGAGGTGGTCATCTCCAGGCCGCCGGGAATGGTCATGGTGGAGGCGTAGGCCGATTCGTCGGTCTCTGCCCGGTCCATGAGCATGGGTTCGTGCAGCACGAAGCCGCGCTCGGTCTGCACCGGGCCGCCGGAGAAGACGGGCGCCGTGCGCAGGTCTTCCCGGCGCAGGGACAGGTCGACCTTGTCGAACAGGCCCTTGAGGGTGATGTCGGTGGGCTTGTTGATGATGAGCCCCAGCGCGCCACGCTCGCTGTGCTCGCACAGGTAGACCACACTGCGCGCGAAAGACTCATCCTCCAGACCGGGCATCGCGATCAGGAAGTGATGCGTCAGGTTGATGGGCGCAGAATCGATAGACATATGTGCCAATTTTAACGGTGAACATGGAGCCCTCTTATTCCACCGGACTCGTCTGGTTCCGCCGCGACCTGCGAGCGACCGATCACGCCGCCCTCTACCACGCCCTGACCGCATGCCAGAAGGTGCACTGCGCCTTCGTTTTCGACACGGAAATCCTCGACCCCCTGCCCAGAAAGGACCGGCGCGTGGAGTTCATCCGCGAGTCGCTGGTGGAGCTGGACGAACACCTGCGCACCCTGTCGGGCCACTCCAGCGGGGGACTGATCGTGCTGCACGCGGTGGCCAGCGATGCCCTGCCCGCCCTGGCCGAGGAACTGAAGGTGGATGCCGTCTACACCAACCACGATGACGAGCCCCAGGCCCTGGCACGCGACAGCCGGGTGCGCACCCGGCTGGCGGCGGCCGGGCGGGCGTTTCACACCTACAAGGACCACACGCTGTTCGAGCGCAGCGAGGTGCTCACCCAGACCGGCAAGCCCTACAGCGTGTTCACGCCCTACAAGAACGCCTGGCTCCGCAAGATCGACGCCTTCTACCTGAAGAGCTACCCCGTGGAACGCCATGCGGGCCGCCTGGCACCC
Source organism: Acidovorax sp. LjRoot118 (assembly GCF_964253575.1). Classification (NCBI taxonomy): domain Bacteria; kingdom Pseudomonadati; phylum Pseudomonadota; class Betaproteobacteria; order Burkholderiales; family Comamonadaceae; genus Acidovorax; species Acidovorax sp. LjRoot118. The sequence goes on along the minus strand of NZ_CAXURB020000001.1, from coordinate 226,486 downwards.
CGGCCCGAGGCACACCGCAGGGCGGTACCCGGTTTGCAGGCCCTGGGATTCGAGCCGGCAGGGCTGTCGCAACTGGCCCTGCCTGCGGGGGCCAGCGGCGCGCAGCGCCTGTTCGAGGATTTTCGCCAGCGCGTCGCGCGCTATGAGGACACACGCAACTTTCCGGCCGTCAAGGGGCCCAGCTACCTGAGCGTGCACCTGCGCTTTGGCACCATCTCCCCGCGCCTGCTGGCCCGCACGGCCCATGCGCTGATGGTGCAGGGCAACCAGGGCGCCGCGACGTGGCTCAGCGAGCTGATCTGGCGCGACTTCTACCACCAGATCCTGGCGCACCACCCGCAGGTGGTGGAGCACAGCTTCAAGCCGGCCTATGACGCTATTCGCTGGGAGAGCGGCCCGGAGGCCAAAGAACTTTTTGCCGCATGGTGCGAGGGCCGCACCGGCTACCCGCTGGTGGATGCGGCCATGGCCCAGATCAACCAGACGGGCTACATGCACAACCGCCTGCGCATGGTGGTGGCCAGCTTTCTGGTGAAGGACCTGGGCATCGACTGGCGCTGGGGCGAGGGCTACTTTGCCACCCACCTCAACGACTTCGACCTGGCGGCCAACAACGGCGGCTGGCAGTGGGCCAGTTCCAGCGGCTGCGATGCACAGCCCTATTTCCGCATCTTCAACCCGGTGAGCCAGAGCGAGAAGTTCGACGCCAAGGGCCAGTTCATCCGCAAGTACCTGCCGCAGCTGGCCGGCCTGCCCGATGCGGCCCTGCACGCGCCGTGGGCAGCCAAGCCGCTGGAGCTGCAGGCAGCCGGGGTGGTGCTGGGCAGCACCTACCCGCACCCCATCGTGGACCACGACGAGGCGCGCAAGCGCACGCTGCAACGGTATGCCGTGGTGAAGGCTGCGGCGGACTGAGAATCATCGCCAACCTTAAAGAGTGGGGTGAGCCAGAAGGCTATCCACCTGGCGTAAACCACCAAAACTGGCGCTGCCCAGGCCAGTGCCCCCGTGCAAGGGCCGCCCCGCCGCACTGGGGGCGTCCCCCTGGGGGCTGAGTGCCGCGGCTCCAAGCCTGCCTGCGCAGGCTTGGACGGCAACGAAGAGCGTCCGCCTCTGGCGGGCGCACTGAGGCGCGAGGCGACTCAGGGGGTATCAAAACCTCGAGTCGCGCGGCTTCTCGGCCATCTGCATGCCGCCATCGTCGATGGCCAGTGAATTGCCCGATGCCAGGCGCAGGCGCAGGGTGACGTCGGTGCGGTTGTCGGCATTGGCCACGGCCTCGGCCGGGGTGATGGAGCCGGCCTCCACCAGGGCCAGCAGCGACTGGTCGAAGCTGCCCATGCCCTGCTCGGTGCCGCGGATGATGGCAGTCTTGAGCTCGTCAACCTGGCCCTTCTGGATCAGGTCGGCCACATAGGGCGTGAGCAGCATGACCTCGGTGGCAGGCACCAGGGTGCCCTTGACGCTCTTGATCAGGCGCTGCGCGACGACGGCCTTCAGGCTCAGCGACAGGTCCATCAGCAGTTGCTGGTGGGCGGTCTCGGGGAAGAAGTTCAAGATGCGCTGCACCGACTGGCTGGCGTTGTGCGCATGCAGGGTGGACACGCACAGGTGGCCCGACTGGGCGTAATGCAGCGCATGCTGCATGGTGGCGCGGTCGCGGATCTCGCCGATCAGGATCACGCTGGGTGCCTCGCGCATGGCGCGGCGCAGGGCCTCGTCGTACGACAGCGTATCGAGCCCCACTTCGCGCTGGGTGACCAGGGACTTCTTGTGGTTGTGCAGGTACTCGATGGGGTCCTCGATGGTGAGGATGTGCCCGTTGGCGTGCTCGTTGCGGTGGTCCAGCATGGCCGCCAGCGTGGTGGTCTTGCCCGAACCGGCGGCCCCCACGGTCAGGATCAGCCCGCCGTTCAGGAACGCCAGCTGCTTGAGCACGGGTGGCAGGCCCAGTTGGTCAAGCTGCGGAATGTTCGACACCACATGCCGCACCACGATGCCGACCTGGCCGCGCTGCATGTGGATGTTGAAGCGAAAGCGCTCGCCGTCCGGCGTGGTGTACGAGAGGTCGCACTCCATGGTGGCTTCGAACTCCTCGCGCTGCGCCTTGCGCATCACCGAGTAGGCCATCATGCGGATATCGTCGGCGCCCAGCACCTGGCGCGAGATGGGCACGTAAAGCCCCTGGCGCTTGACCGTGGGCGAGGCGCCCGCGAGCAGAAACAGGTCGGACGCGCCTTCGCGCGCCACCAGGCCCAGGCAGGCCAGCAGCCGGCTGTCGCCGGCAGGTGAAGTCGACTCCATCGGTACCTCTGATCAGGCTGACAGACACAAAAAAGCCGCAGGTCCCCACAAACACCAACGCCTGCACCGGTGAGGGATGCAGGCGTCGGGTGGTTTGTCAGGCCTCTGCGGCAGCGGCGATGCGGGCGTAGTGCTGAATCAGGCTGAGCAGCTCTTCGTCCGAGTAAGGTTTGCCCAGGTAGTGGTTCACCCCGAGTTCCATCGCGTGCTCGCGGTGCTTCTCGGCAATCCGCGAGGTGATCATGATGATGGGCAGGTCACGCAGTGCACCGTCGGCGCGGATGTTGCGCGCCAGATCGAAACCGTCCATGCGGGGCATTTCGATGTCCGACAGCACCACCGTGGGGCGCTCGTCCTGCAGGCGTTCCAGCGCTTGCAGGCCGTCTGCGGCCAGGGCCACGCGGTAGCCTTCGCGCTGCAGCAGGCGCTGCGTGACGCGGCGCACGGTGATGGAATCGTCTACCACCAGGATCAGCGGCACCTGGCTGATGCCCGATGGCAGCGGCGCAACGGTAGCACCCTTGGCGTCCACCCGGTCGGTGACCATCGGCAGGTCGGCGCTGGCAGCACGCACCTGGTCGCCGTACACGGTGGACAGCGCCACCGGGTTGTAGATCAGCACCACGGCACCCGAAGCCAGCACGGACATGCCGGCCAGGCCAGGCAGGCGCGACAGCTGCGGCCCGAGGTTCTTCACCACCACTTCCTGGTTGCCCAGCACTTCGTCCACGTGCATGGCGATGCGCTGCGAGGCGCTTCGGAAGACCACCACGGGGCGGGTCTTGCCGACCGATTCATGGCTGCGGGCCGAGGCCTGCAGCAGCGCACCGGCCCAGAAGAAGGGCAGTTGCTCCGTGCCGTCATTGAAGTGGCTGGACTTGTAGGCTTCCTGCAGGTCGGCCACCGAGGTACGGCGCACGATTTCCACCAGGTTGGCAGGCACCCCGATGGACAGATCGCCGGCACGCAGCATCACCACCTGCGTGACCGCCGTGGTCAGGGGCAGGATCATGCGAAAGGCAGCGCCCTTGCCGGTTTCGGTCGTAGTCTCGATGCGGCCGCCCAGGGCGTTGATCTCGGAGCGGACCACGTCCATGCCGATGCCCCGTCCGGCCAGGCCCGTGACTTCGCTCGCGGTACTGAAACCGGGCGTGAAGATCAGGTTGGCGGCGTCGGCATCGCTCAGGTCCAGGCCCGGCTCGATGAGCCCCTGGGAGATGGCCTTTTCGCGGATGCGCGGCAGGTTCAGGCCGGCGCCGTCGTCGCGGAACTCCACCGACACGTCGTTGCCTTCGTGGTGCAGGTCCACCGTTATGGTGCCCGATGCCGGCTTGCCGGCGGCCACGCGGGCTTCGGGGTTCTCGATGCCGTGGGCCACGCAGTTGCGCAGCAAGTGCTCGAAGGCGGGGGTCATGCGGTCCAGCACGCCGCGGTCCATTTCGATGGAGCCGCCGGTGATGTCGAGCTTGATCTGCTTGCCGGTTTCCTTGGACGCCTGGCGCACCACGGCGTACAGGCGCTCGGCAATGCCTTCGAACTCCACCATGCGGGTGCGCAGCAGATCGCGCTGCAGCTCACGCGCCTGGCGGCCCTGGGCGATCAGGTCGTCTTCGGCACCTTCCATGGTGCGCTGCAGGTTGCGCTGCACGGTGGCCACGTCGTTGACGGACTCGGCCATCATGCGGGTCAGCTCCTGCACGCGGGTGAAGCGGTCGAACTCCAGCGGGTCGAAGCCAGCAGCCGAGTCCTTGGACAGCGCCAGGCGCGACTGCATCTGCGATTCGGCCTGCACTTCGATGTCGCGCAGTTGCAGGCGCAGGCGGTCCAGGTTGCCCGACAGGTCGGTCAGTGAGGAACGGAACTGCGACAGGCGCACGTCCAGCCGCGAGCGGCTGATCATCACCTCGCCCGCCTGGTTGACCAGGCGGTCCAGCAGCTGGGCACGCACCCGCACCGACTGGTTCGCAGCGACACGCAGCGGTGCCAGTTGCGACGGACCTGCCAGGCGAGCGGCCGGCGCCACGGTGGCAGCGGCAGGCCGTTGTTCCGGGGTACCGGTTGCAGTTCCCGCAGCGGCGGCGGCGGGCTCTGCAGCCTTGGCAACTGGCGCCTGCGCAGCCACCGGCAGGGTGACGACAGCATCGGCCGGGCCCTGGCTGCCAATGGCGCTCAGGGCGGCGAAGTTGGCCTGCAGGCCGTCGAAGCTGGCTTGCAGCGGCTCGATCTCGGCGCTGGTGACGGTGTCCACATCGAGCTGCTCGATGGCGGACTCCAGGCGGTGGGCCATTTCGCCCAGGCGCATGGCACCGGCCAGGCGCGAGCTGCCCTTGAGCGTGTGCAGGGCGCGCAGCACTTCGCTGCGGGCACCCAGGTTGTCGGGGCGCGAGGCCCATTGGCGCAGGGCGCCACCCAACTGGGGCAGCAGCTCCTGGGCTTCTTCCTCGAAAATCGGGAAGAGGTCGGGGTCGATCACGTCGATGACGTCGATGTCATCGTCAAGGTCGGACGACAGCGCCACCGCACGCGCGATGGCGTCGTCCACCTCCTGGTCGTGGTCGCTGTCGTGCACCACTGGCGACAGCGCGGGTGCCACATGCCCGGTAGGGACGACAGAAAGGGCGGGCGCCACCTCAGCCGCTGCCAGTGCTGCCGCAGCGGAATCCTCAGCCTCGGCCTCGGCATCCCGGACTGGCTCATCGTCGATCTCATCCTCGATCGGGGTCAGGGTGTTGTCGACCTCGGTCTGCAGGATCTGGCGCAGCGCTTCCAGCACTTCCTGGCTGGGCTCCTTGAGGAAGCCGGCGGCGAACTGGTGCAGCAGGCGGCGGATGTCTTCCGCCGCATCCATGAAGACTCGGGCCTGCTCTTCGGAGCCGCGCGTCTGCAGTTGTACGTGCTGCAGCGCATGCTCGAGCACACGTGCCATTTCGGACAGCGCATTGAAGCCCACCGTGGCGGAGCTGCCCGCCAGCGAATGCGCGAGGGCCACGGCCGTGTCCGGCAGGGGTTCGTGCAGCTCCAGCGACCATTCCTGCAGGCAGGTAACCAGGCGGCGCGACCATTCGTCGGCTTCGTTCAAGTAGACGTTGTACAGCGGGATGCCGATGCGCAGCGTCTCGATGACCTTGACGGCCTCGTCGAAGGAAGCCTCTTCGGCCACGGGCGCAGCGACCGGTGCCACGGGGGCAGCGGCGGTTTCTGGCAGCACATCGAGGACGGGCTCCAGCACCGCTTCAACAGGTTCGGCCACCACGGCCGGGGCCTGCAGTTCAGGCTCGGGGACAAACTCCAGAACGGCTTCGGGCTCCGGCACGGCCTCGGGCTGTGCGGGGGCGCCGGCTTCCAGCAACTGGTCGTCGAGCGCGAATTCGAACGGAGTGTCGAACACGGCCTGCACCACCGGCTCGGGCACGGGTGCAGGAGCGGGCTCAGCGGCCACCTCGAAGGCATCGAGCAGCGGTAGATCGAAGTCCACCACGGTGGCGGCGACTGGCTCGACCACAACGGGGGGCTCGATGGCGGCCGGTGCGTCGATGCTGTCGGGCACCTGCGCGACGGCTTCGGCGAACACCGCGAAGTCGATCTCTTCGGTGACCGTGGAGCTGGTGTCGGGCACTTCCTTGGGCGCCTCGAGCGCGATGATCTCGGGCTCGACGGCGTCTTCAGGGACTTCGGTGGAGACGAAGTCGGCGTGGACGATTTCTTCGTCTTCGTGCGGCAAGGCTTCGGGCGCTGGCTCCAGGGCGACGGGGGCAGCGACCAGTTCCGGCACGGGCGCGAAGTCTTCCACCGGATGGGGCACGGTTTCAGGCAGCTCGGCGGGTACTTCGGCCACGGTGTTGTCGGCAGGCACCTCGATCAGGGAGGCGACCTCGGCAGGGCCGCCCGTCAATGGCAGCAAGGTGCCATCGTTGCGCATGGCTTCTGCGGCCTTGCGGAAGGCCTCGGGTTGCCAATGGGTCGGGTTGCCCGAGGCCAGGCTGTCGGCCCAGTCGCCAAAGGCGTGCAGCGTATCGGTGGACAGCTGCAGCAAGGGCGCGTGCATGGGCTTTTGTTCAGCCAGCCAGGCGTTGAGCACCTGCTCCATCGACCAGGCGGCTTCGCCGAAGTCGTTGAGGCCCACCATGCGCGAGCTGCCCTTCAAGGTATGGAAGGCACGGCGCAGCGTGGTCTGCTCGCTCAGTTCACCCGGCTCATTGCGCAGGGTGGCGATGGCTGCCAGGCCTGTGGTGACGACTTCGCGCGCTTCCTCCAGGAAGATTTCGAGCAGTTCGTCTTCGACATCCACCGGGGGGCGCACCACGGGGGCCGGCAAGGCGGCGGCTGGCGCAGGGGCTGGCACGGGCGCTACAGGCGATGCAGGCGCAACACCCAGGTGGCCGAAGCCGATGTCGGGAGCCAGTTGCTCGACCGGCGCCGGGGCGGGCGCGGGCTCGGCAAATTCGCCGGGCAGGGGCGAGAAGTCGGTGGGGGCACTTTCGGGCTCCTCGACCGGGAAGCGCGGCACCACATCGGGCAGCGGAATGGCGGCGCGCTCTTCGAGCTTGGCGGGCGTGACTTCCTGGGTGTCGCTGACGCGGGCGCGCGTGCGGCCCGTGAGGATGCGCAACTCGCCCAGTTCCTCGTCATAGACGAAGAGCTTGCGCGCCATGGCGCGCTGGTAGCTGAGCATGTCGATCAGGAAGCCCAGGGCCCCCATGCTGCTGCCCAGCTTCTCGAAGACGGGCTGGCGCTCTTCCTCGGGAATGTCGTTGATCAGCAGGCGGTCCACGGTGTCGCGCATGCGCACCACGGCCAGCGAGGCCTGGTCCAGGCCAAGCACGGACAGCACGCCGCGCATCTGCGCCATGTGCCCGGGCACCGGGGCCAGCACCGTGGGGTCCTTGGGGTCGCGGAAGAACAGGTCCAGCGATTTTTCCGCCTCGGCCAGGGTGGCGCGCAGTTCGTCCACCACGCTGCCCATGGTCTGGTTGTCGCTGACACGGCGGTACAGCTCTTCCATCCAGCCTTCCAGGGGCTCGGGTTCGGCACCGGCGCCCACGGCTTCGAGCCGCTCGGACAGGCGCGCGGCGCGCACGGCCATCTGGTCTTCGGCCGCATCGAGCTCTTCGAACGCAGCCTGCAGGTACAGCACCGAGGTGGCCACTTCCATGGCCAGCGCAGCCGATGGCGGCTCGCCGGACTTGGTGGTGGCATCCATCACGTGCGTGAGCGCCGTGGCCAGCTTCTCGCTGCCAGGGCTGAGCTTGCGCAGCGAATCGCAGACCAGGCTGAACTGGTCTGCAGCGGGCTTGATCTTGTTGCGGTCACCGCCGGCCAGGGCCGACCAGGTTTCGGTGGCGGCGGCAATGCGCTTTCGGGCCTGGGCCAGCACGGCAGGGTCGAAACGGCCAAAGCGCGCGGTGTCGTAGTCCACCGGCTTGAAGCGGTCCAGGCTGAAGGCATGGCGCACGGTCATCAGCGCTGGGAACCTGGCCTCCGCGCCCGCAGGCACCGTGGTCTGCGAGCAGAAGAACAGCAGGTCCTGCACCAGACGGTCGGCAATGGTGTTGTCGCCCTTGGCCAGGGTGGCGTACTGCATGAGCACGCGGGAAGCCACGCGCTTCACATACACGTCCGCCGGCAGCAGGCCGCCGGCAAAGGCTTCGAAGAAGGCGGCGCAGATCTTCCAGAACGCGCGCGACTGGCGGTCCGACTGGGCCGCAACCAGGCCCAGGCAGGTTTCGTACATGCTGCGGGCGGCCTTGAGGTCGCCCGTCTTGACGATGCGCAGCACCGCCGCGTCCAGGTGTGCCCGCGCCTGCGGGCCATAAGGCAGGGGTTCCGCAGGAATGGTGACTTCCGGCTCGCGGAAACGCCGCTCCACAGGCCACAGGTCTGCGGGGTGCACGCGCTCGGCTCCGGCCAGGGCCTGGGCTTCACGGTACTGGGGGAACAGGGCAACCGGCGAGACGGACTTGCCGGACAGCACGCTTTCCAGGTATTCGATCAGGCCGAAGCTGGCTTTTTCGATGGTGCTGGTGGCCTCATCGGTGCACAGCTCAGGGCGTTGCACGAAGCGCTGGACTGCGGACTCCATGGCCCGCAGCACGAGCGCCGGAGGCCCCATGCCAACCATTTCCAGCGCGCCGCTGGCCTGGTGCAGTTGCTGCCTTGCAATGCGCAAGGCGCCGGCGTCGAGCGCCGCGAGGTCCGACTCGGTCGCTGTTTCCACATCGCGCACAAAGCGGCGCATCGATTTGACCGCGCCCCCCAGGGATTTGCGCAGTTCGTCGAGCACCCAAGCCAAAGGACCCAGGTCCTGCTCTCCCTGGGTCCAGTCTGCGGCCGGTGCATTTTTGACATCAATAGATGGCATGGGTTCGTCCCCGGCTGCAATGAGCCAGCTGGTTGATGACTACGGATCGCCTTAAGCGATCTTGAAACGGGCGACAGACTGGCGCAATTCTTCAGCCATGTGCGAGAGTTCGCGCACCTGCTGGGCCGTCGTGCGGGTACCTTCACCGGTCTGTTCCGTCACGGCAAAAATGTGCTGGATGTTGTCGGCCACTTCGTTGGCCAGAACGGCTTCACGGGAGGTCGAGGACGAGATCTGTTCAATCAGGTCGGCCAAGCGGCGCGACACGCGGTCAATTTCCGTCAGTGCGGTACCGGCGCTGTCGGACAGTCGGGCCCCTTCCACCACACCCTGCGTGGAGCGCTCCATAGCGGCCACGGCATCCTGGGTGTCGGTCTGAATGGCCTTCACCAGGGCCGAAATCTGGCGCGTGGCGTCGGCGGAGCGTTCAGCCAGTCGCTGCACTTCTTCGGCCACCACCGAGAAGCCTCGGCCGGCTTCACCGGCGGATGCGGCCTGGATGGCGGCGTTCAGTGCCAGCACGTTCGTCTGCTCGGTAATGTCGGAAATCAGCTCGGTGATTTCACCGATCTCCTGCGACGATTCGCCCAGGCGCTTGATGCGCTTGGAGGTGTCCTGGATCTGGTCGCGGATGGAGTTCATACCGCCGATGGCGTTCTGCACGGCCTGCAGACCGGAGTCGGCGGCTTGCAGCGATTGGCGGGCCACCGTGGCGGACTCTTGCGCCTGTGTGGACACTTCGTTGATTCGGGTCGCCATGTCCAGAACGGAGCGGCCGGTTTCGCGAATTTCGCGCAGCTGCTCGGTCGAGGCGGCGAGCAGTTCGGTCGAGGTGCTGTCCACCTGGGCCGTCGTCTGTGCCACGCGGGTCGCCGTGTTCTGCACGCTGCCCACCAGCTGGCGCAGTTCTTCCACCGTGTAGTTCACCGAGTCGGCGATGGCGCCCGTGATGTCTTCGGTCACGGTGGCTTCCTGGGTCAGATCGCCTTCAGCGACCGACTGCAGTTCGTTCATCAAACGCAAAATGGCGGCCTGGTTGGCGTCGTTGACGCGCTTGGCTTCCTGCTCCTGGCGCTTGGCGTCCTTTTGCTGCGATTCGGCAGCCGTCTGGCGGCCCCGGCTGTCCAGCAGTTGAACGCGCGAGATGCCGATACCGCACAGCAACACGAACAGGCCGGCAAGGGCCAGGGCACCGATCTGCCCGGCGCCAAGGCCGGTCTGTGCGGACAGCTTGCCCTGCAGGTTTTCCAGTTGGCGGCGCAGCGGTTCGCTGTCGGCAATGATGGCGGACTGTGCTTCACGGGCGGACACCAGGCCCTGCAGGTTGCCCAGAATGGCACTGGCCTGCGTGCGGGTCTGCTCGTACAGCTTCACCAGGCCGTCGAGTTGCTCGCGCGTCTGGCCGTCCTTGGTGGCGGACAGGCGCAGCTCGGGGCTGCCGTCCAGCAGGCCCTGTGCGATTTCCTTGAAGGAGTTCAAGTCCTTGCCCAGCAGGAACACGGCCTCTGGGCTCACGCCTTCCATGGTCTGGAATTCGTTGGCGGACTTGCCGATGCGCTGGGTCAACATCACCAGTTGGCCGGCGGCCGAGATTTCGGCGGCGGGGGCGTTCTGCTGCAGCTTGAGCGAAGACACCGTTTCGGCGATTTCGAGCAGGTCGGACGACTGGCGGTTGATGGTGCGCAGAGCGTCACCCACCTGGGTCAGGATCTTTTGCTGGCCCATCACCACGCCGGCGTTGCGCTCGGCGCGCTCCATCAGGGGCGTCACGGCGTCCAGATCGGGCTTGTAGGGCTCGCCCAGCGATTGCACGCCGAGTTCGTTGTCGCCAGCGGTCAGGGCGCGCACGTTGCGCGCCAGCACGCCCGAGCTTTCCACCACGTCGGGGAAGGCCTGGGGGCTACCAACCAGCGCCTGCGACACCGACTTGGCCAGGCGCTGCGACTGCATCAGGGACTGGCCGGTAGCGGCGAGCTGCTGTGCGGAGCGGTCTGCCTGCTGCAGCACCCAGAAAGCGATCGCACCCAGCACCACCACGCCAACGGCCAGCAAGGCCAGCAGGCGGCGCTGGTGGCCGGCCGCCGTGGAGGTGCCCAGCACCGGCAGGGAGATCAGATCTTCATCACTGTCGGGTTCGGTGAGCTCGGGTGCATAGCCGCCCGGGTCGCCCTGCACGCTGTTCATGGCATCGCTCTGGTACTCGCGCAGCGCCGCTGCTTCGAGCGAACCGGTCCCCAGCACGTCCTGACCGTCATCGGCCGCAGCATGGCCTGCTGCGGCGTCCGGCGCTCCGGGTTTCCGGTTGAACAGTTTTCCAAATTGATTGACGACGGACATGGTGCAGCCTTACAGAAAAACTCAAGCACTGATGCTCAGAAAAGCGGGATGTTGGGACAGGATCTGCAGATTGAGCTCCTGCCAGCGCGCGCCACCTGCATCGATGTAGGTGGTGCCGAAAAATGCGGGAGATTCGGGTGCAGGCGGCTCGGAGGACACAAAGGACTCCGTACCCCGCAGGCCGGCCAGCCGGTCCACCAGCAAGGCGGCATTCACTTCAAGCACGGCATTGAAGGCCAGCAGGCTGGACTCGGACAGCGCCTGCTCGGTGCGCGTGACCGTGGTGCCCAGCATGCCGGCGAGGTCGGCCACACCGACCAGCCCGCCGCGCAGGTTGGCGACACCGAGGAACCAGCTTTGCGTGTACGGCACGGGCTGGACGGTGACCCAAGGAAAAATCTCGCCCGACTGGGCGAGAGGTAGAAGGTAGTACTGCCCTGCTGTCTCGACAGCCAGCCAGGACGATACGGACAAGCCTTCCGTCCTGGCGGCCTGAAGACGGCTGGCCAGTCGGACTTGTAGCTCGCGGAGGGCTTCGCGGTTGGCCATGAACGCGCCGCTGCCTCAGTTCAGCGCGTCAATCTTGGCCTGCAGCTCGGCGGGATCCACCGGCTTGGTGATATAGCCGCGCGCGCCCTGGCGCATACCCCAGACCCGGTCGGTCTCCTGGTTCTTGCTGGTGCACATGATGATGGGCACATCGGCGTACAGCGGATCACGGGTGATCGCACGCGTGAGCTGAAAGCCGTTCTGGCCTGGCATCACCACGTCCATGAGGATCAGGTCGGGCTTGTCTTCGGCCAGGCGACGGAAGGCTTCTTCGGCGTTCTCGGCCGTGCGCACCTGCATGCCTTTTTTCTGCAGCAGGTCGGTCAGAAACATCAACTCGGTCTTCGAATCGTCGACGACCAGAACTTTCTGGATGGGCATTACATCGCTCCTTGTTGGGAATTGCCGAATTGCTGCACGGCCTGCAGCAACTGGTCTTTGGTAAACGGTTTGGTGAGATATTCCTGGCAGCCGACCATGCGCCCGCGCGCCTTGTCGAATACGCCGTCCTTGGAGGACAGCATCACCACCGGGGTATCTGCGAAACGGGCGTTGCGCTTGATGATCGCGCAGGTCTGGTACCCGTCGAGCTTGGGCATGAGAATGTCACAGAAAATCAGCTGAGGCTGGTAATCGTTCACTTTCGCCAAAGCATCAAAGCCGTCGTCAGCCAACAAGACTTCGTGCCCCCCCTGCTTGAGAAAAATCTCGGCGCTTCGGCGGATGGTATTGCTGTCATCCACCACGAGCACTTTGAAAGATGCGCCTGTTGTAGTCAATTGCTAATGCTCCCGATGGAAAAACAAACAGCGCGGCCCGAGCCGCGCATCAAATCTGAACCATCTCGAAATCTTCCTTGCGGGCGCCACACTCAGGACAGGTCCAATTCATGGGCACCTGGTCCCATGGCGTGTTGGGGGCGATGCCGTGCTCGGGCGCACCCTCTGCCTCGTCATAAATCCACCCGCAGATCAAACACATCCAAGTTTTAGAGTCGATCACAGCTTAAAGGGCCTTCACATAGAATGCAACGATTGTATCTAGTCATCTCCCCGGGCTGCAGCTTCCGTGCCACCCCCGATGCCGCCACTGGACCATGACCACATCCGCACTCCCCCCTCCCGACACCGAACACGCCGACGACGAATCCGGTGACGAAGCGAGCCCGGCCTGCGTGCTCGTTTTCAACGCCAGCGACCCCAGCGGCGCGGGCGGCCTGACGGCAGACATCACCACAATCGCATCGGTCGGCGGCCACCCCATCGCGGTGGTCACGGGGGCCTACGCGCGTGATACGGCGCAGATATTCGACCATTTCAGCTTCGACGACGAGGCCGTCTCCGAGCAGGCCCGGGCGGTGCTCGAAGACATGCCCGTGCAGGCCATCAAGGTGGGTTTCGTGGGCAGCCCCGAGAACATCAGCGCCATCGCCGAAATAACCACAGACTATGACGAAGTCCCGGTGATAGCGTACATGCCCAACCTGTCCTGGTGGACGGAAGAGCAGATCGACGAGTACCTGGACGCCTTCCGTGAGCTGTTGTTGCCGCAAACCTCAGTGTTGGTAGGAAACCACAGTACGCTGTGGCGCTGGCTGTTGCCGGACTGGAAGAGCGACCGCAGCCCCACCGCGCGCGACATTGCCCGGGCGGCTTCCGAGATGGGCGTGCCCTACACCCTGGTCACCGGCATCCCCCTGCCCGAGCAGTTCGTCGAGAACGTGCTGGCCTCGCCCCAGACGGTGCTGGGCAGCGGCAAGTTCGAGCTGTTCGACGCCACCTTCTCGGGCGCGGGCGACACCCTGTCGGCCGCACTCACGGCCCTGGTGGCCAGCGGCAACGACCTGGGCGAGGCCACCAGCGAAGCGCTGGGCTACCTGGACCGCTGCCTGGACGCCGGTTTCCGCCCCGGAATGGGGCACATCGTGCCCGACCGCATGTTCTGGGCCCAGCCCGACGACGAGGACGGCGAAGACGACGACGCCCCGATTGACGACACCGCAGCCATCGAAGGCTTTGTGATGCCCCCCCATGACACCAAGCACTGATCTCAACATCCCCCTGTTCGAACGCGCCAAGGCGCTCATCCCCGGCGGCGTGAACTCGCCCGTGCGGGCCTTCAAGGCCGTGGGCGGCACGCCGCGCTTCGTCAAGCGCGCCCAGGGTGCCTACTTCTGGGACGCCAACGACCAGCGCTTCATCGACTACATCGGCTCCTGGGGGCCGATGATCCTGGGCCACGGCCACCCGGCGGTGCTCGAAGCGGTGCAGAAGGCGGCGCTCGAAGGTTTCAGCTTTGGCGCGCCGACCGAGCGCGAGGTGGAGCTGGCCGAGGAGATCATCGGCCTGGTGCCCTCGATGGAGATGATCCGGCTGGTCAGCTCGGGCACCGAGGCGGGCATGAGCGCCATCCGCCTGGCGCGCGGCGCCACGGGCCGCAGCAAGATCATCAAGTTCAATGGCTGCTACCACGGCCATGCCGACGCCCTGCTGGTCAAGGCCGGCTCGGGCCTGGCTACCTTCGGCAACGCCACCAGCGCGGGCGTTCCCCCTGAGGTGGTGCAGCACACCCTGGTGCTGGAATACAACGACATTGCCCAGCTCGAAGAAGCCTTTGCCCTGCACGGCAAGGAACTGGCCTGCCTGATGATCGAGCCGATCGCCGGCAACATGAACTTCGTGCGCGCGAGCGTCCCCTTCATGCAGCGCTGCCGCGAGCTGTGTACCGAGTACGGTGCGCTGCTGGTGCTGGACGAGGTGATGACCGGTTTCCGCGTGGGCCTGACCAGTGCGCAAGGCGTGTATGCCAAGAGCATCCCCGGCTTCAAGCCCGACCTGACCGTGCTGGGCAAGGTGATCGGCGGCGGCATGCCGCTGGCCGCCTTCGGCGGGCCGCGCGCCATCATGGAGCACCTGGCGCCCATCGGCGCCGTGTACCAGGCCGGCACGCTGTCGGGCAACCCGGTGGCCACGGCCTGCGGCCTGGCCACGCTGCGCGAGATCACGAAGCCCGGCTTCTTCGAGGCCCTGTCGGCACGCACCCAATCGCTGGTGGATGGCCTCAAGGCCGCCGCCGCCGCCGAAGGCGTGCCCTTCAGCGCCGACTGCGAGGGCGGCATGTTCGGCTTCTTCCTCTTGCCCACCCTGCCCCAGAGCTACCCCGAGGTGCTCACCACCGACAGCGCGCGCTTCAACCAGCTGTTCCATGGGCTGCTGGACCGCAGTATCTATATAGCACCGGCGCTGTACGAAGCCGGTTTCGTGAGCGCGGCCCACAGCGAAGAAGACATCGCTGCCACGGTGGCCGCTGCGCGCGAGGTCTTCAAGAGCCTCGCAAGCTGAAGCTACAAGAGGCCGCGCAGTTCGCGCGCGGCTTCCTGCAGCAAGGGCAACATCTCCCTCTGCAGGCTGCCCTCGTCCAGTTGCCTGGGCGAGGCCACCACGTTGAGTGCTGCCACGGTCTGCCCCTGCAGGTTGCGCAGCGGCACGGCCAGGGCATGCACGCCCAGCTCGTGCTCTTCCACCGCCAGGCAATAGTCGTCGCGCCGCGCACGCGCGATGGCCTGGCGCAACGGCCCCACCTGCGTGAGCGTATGGGGCGTGAGCCGCTGCAGCGCGGCCCCCTTGAGCCAGGTGGTGAGTGCCGCCGCCGGCAGCGCCGCCAGCAGCACCCGCCCGGTGGACGTGGGGTGGGCCGGCAGCCGCGCCCCCAGGTGCAGGCCGTAGGCCAGCACGCGCGAGGGCGCGCCATACACCCCGCTGCGCGCCACGATCACGACCTCGCTGCCGTCGAGCACCACGGCCGAAAAGGACTGCTGGGTCTGCGCGGCCAGCCGGTTCAGCGTGGGCTGCAGCACGCGCGGCAGCCGGGCCGACGCCAGGTAGCTGCCCGAAAAGCGCAGCACCTTGGGCGCCAGCCAGAAGTAGCTGCCATCGCTTTCCAGGTAGCCCAGGTGCGCCAGCGTGAGCAGGTGCCGGCGCGCCGCCGCCCGCGTGAGCCCTGTGCGCTGCGCCGCCAGCGAGGCATTGAGGCGCTGGCGCTCGGTGTCGAAGCTCTCCAGCACAGCCATGCCCTTGGCCATGCCCTCAATGAAGTCGGCCTTGGCGATGGGGGTGGTGCTGGAGGTCATGGTCGGCAGAAAAGATCGGTACATCAAGGATTGCGCGATGATCGCACAAAGCATCTGTACATCGCACGCAACTGGCCAACCGGCACCCCACGTTGACCGGCGTCAACCTACGCTTGGGCCTTGCCTTCGAGCCGGTGCTCGGGGCCTTCCTTCCCCAGCTTTGCGAGGTTCCCCCATGCGTACCCAGGTTGCCATCATCGGCGCCGGCCCGGCCGGTCTGCTGCTCGGCCAGTTGCTGCACACATCCGGCATCGACGCCGTCATCATCGAGCAGCGCAGCGCCGACTACGTGCTCGGCCGCATCCGCGCCGGCGTGCTCGAACAGGTCACCATGGACCTGCTGGAGAAAGCCGGCGTGAGCGCCCGCGCCCATGCACAGGGCCTGCCGCACGACGGCATCGAGCTCTTGTTCAAGGGCCAGCGCCACCGCATCGACCTGCATGCGCTCAGCGGCGGCAGCCGCGTGACGGTGTACGGCCAGACCGAGGTCACGCACGACCTGATGGATGCGCGCTCCGCTGCGGGCCTGGTCACCGTATATGAAGCCGGCAACGTCCGCGTGCACGACTTCGACGGTGGCAAGCCCCGTGTGACCTATGAGAAGGATGGCCAGGCGCACGAGATCACCTGCGACTTCATCGCCGGCTGCGACGGCTACCACGGCGTGTGCCGCGCCAGCGTGCCCGAGGGCGCGCTCAAGACCTATGAACGCGTCTACCCCTTCGGCTGGCTGGGCGTGCTGGCCGATGTGCCGCCGGTTTCGCACGAGCTGATCTACGCCAACACCGAGCGCGGCTTTGCGCTGTGCAGCATGCGCAGCACCACGCGCAGCCGCTACTACCTGCAGGTGCCCGACACCGACAAGCTGGAGAACTGGAGCATCGACCAGTTCTGGGCCGAACTGGGCAATCGGCTGGACCCCGAGGCGCGCGCGAACCTGGTGACCGGCCCGGCGCTGGAGATGAGCATCGCGCCGCTGCGCAGCTTCGTGGCCGAGCCCATGCGCTTTGGCCGCCTGTTCCTGGCCGGCGACGCGGCCCACATCGTGCCGCCCACGGGTGCCAAGGGCCTGAACCTGGCGGCCAGCGACGTGGGTTACCTGTGGAACGCCTTCGCCGATCATTACGGCGACAAGTCGGATGCCGGCATCGATACCTACTCCGACCGCTGCCTGCGCCGCGTGTGGCGCGCCGAACGCTTCTCGTGGTGGTTCACCTCGCTGATGCACCGTTTTCCGGACACCGGCGAGTTCGGCCAGAAGATGCAGGAGGCCGAGCTCGACTACCTGGTCCACTCGCGCGCCGCATCCACCGCGCTGGCCGAGAACTATGTGGGGCTGCCGATGGATTTCGGGGCGCAGGCAACAACGGCGGCACACGGGCGCTGACAGCGGGGTGGCCGTTCATCGGTCCGTCACACCGCCATGCGAGCCTTGGCGGATACACAACGGACCGCTCCACCATGAACCGCCCTCCCCGCACCCCACGCCCGCTGACCAATCTGCTGCAGGGCAATGCACCCGAGAACGATGCCCCAGCCGATCCCGCCCATGCCAGCCGCCGCAGCTTTGTGCGCCAGTTGGCGCTCGGTGCTGCAGCACTGGGCACCCTGCCCCTGGCGGCCTGCGGCGGCAGCGACGATGCACCGGAGGTGCGCTTTGCGCATGGCGTGGCCAGCGGCGATCCCCTGAGCGACCGCGTCATCCTGTGGACGCGCGTCACGCCGCCCGCCAACCACAGCGCCGACATCCCCGTGCGCTGGGAGGTGGCAAGCGACTCCGCTTTTGCCACCCTGGTGGCCCAGGGCACGGCATCCGCCACGGCGGCCCGCGACTTCACGGTGAAGGTTGATGCCACCGGCCTCAGGCCTGCCACCCCGTACTACTACCGCTTCATGGCCTATGCCGCCACCTCGGCCACGGCGCGCACGCGCACCCTGCCGACCGGCAGCGTGTCCCAGGTGCGCCTGGCCGTGTTCTCCTGCGCCAACTACCCTGCCGGCTACTTCAACGTGTATGCAGAGGCGGCACGCCGCAATGACCTGGACGCGACCGTGCACCTGGGCGACTACGTGTACGAATATGCCCGGGGCGGCTACGCGTCCGCCAATGCCGAGCAACTGGGCCGCCTCTCCCAGCCTGTGGGTGAAATCCTGTCACTGGCCGACTACCGCACGCGCCACGCCCAGTACAAGACCGATGCCGATCTGCAGGCCCTGCATGCCGCCGCCCCCATGATCGCCGTGTGGGACGACCACGAGATCGCCAACGACACCTGGGCCAATGGCGCCGAGAACCACCAGAGCGCGACCGAAGGCAGCTTTGCCGCGCGCAAGGCCGTGGCGATGCAGGCCTACCACGAGTGGATGCCCACCCGCAACGCGCAGCCCGAACTGATCTACCGCAGCTTTGCCTTCGGCGACCTGGTGGCCCTGCACATGCTCGACACCCGCGTGATCGGGCGCGACGAGCAGGCCGACTACAGCCGCTTCTTCACGGCCAGCGGCTTCGATGCCGCGGGCTTCACCGCTGCCGTGGGCGCCCCCACGCGCCAGCTCATGGGCAGCACACAGACCCAGTGGCTGCAGCAGCAGATGGCCGCATCGTCCGCCACCTGGCAGGTGCTGGGCCAGCAGGTGCTGATGGGCCGCATGAACATCCCTGCCCCCATCCTCATCGACACCCTGCAGCCTGGGGCCGGGGTGAGCGTGTCCCAGTACGCGGCCATCGTGGCCAAGGCGCAGGCGGCACCCGCCACGCTGACAGCGACCGAAAAGGGCGTGCTGGCCCAGCCCTCCATCCCCTACAACCTCGATGCATGGGACGGCTACCAAGCCGCGCGCGAAACCGTGCTGGGCATGGCGCGCGGCTTGAACAAGAACCTGGTGGTGCTGTCGGGCGACACGCACAACGCCTGGGCCAACGAGCTGGCCGACATGGGCGGCAATGCCGTGGGCGTGGAGTTCGCCACCTCGTCCGTCACCTCTCCTGGGTTCGAGGACTACCTGCCCAAGGAAAACCCGGCCGTGCTGGCCGGCGCACTGCAGCAACTGATCTCGCCGCTCAAATACTGCGACACCTCGCGCCGCGGCTACATGCTGCTTACCGCCACGGCCACCGAGTGCCGCGCCGACTGGGTCTACGTGAACACCATCACCAGCCGCAGCTACATCGCCAGCACGGACAAGTCACTCAAGGTGGTGGCCGGCACCGCCGGGCGCGGCCGCATCGTGGCGGTCTGAACGAACCGGACCAGGAAAGAAAAAGGCGGCCGAGGCCGCCTTTCTTGTGCGCCAATGCCACCGCTGGCGGCGGCATCGCAACCGGATCAATGCCGGAAGTGGCGCACGCCGCTGAACACCATGGACACGCCGCGCTCGTTCGCAGCGTCGATGACTTCGTTGTCGCGCATCGAGCCGCCGGGCTGGATCACGCAGGTGGCACCGGCATCGACCACGACATCCAGGCCATCGCGGAAGGGGAAGAACGCGTCGCTGGCCACCACGGTGCCCTGCAGGCTCAGACTGGCATGGCCGGCCTTGATGCTGGCGATGCGGGCCGAGTCGAGGCGGCTCATCTGGCCGGCCCCCACGCCCATGGTCATGCCACCCTTGCAGAAGACGATGGCATTGCTCTTGACGTACTTGGCCACTTTCCAGGCGAACAGCAGGTCTTCCATCTCTTCGAGCGTGGGCTGCTTCTTGGTCACGACCTTGAGGTCGATCAGCGACAGCTCCTGGTTGTCGGCGGTCTGCAGCAGCAGGCCCGAACCGATGCGCTTGGCATCCATGGCGTTGCGGCCACGCTGCCAGTCGGTGGTGCCGCCGTGGGCGGGCAGTGCGATCTTGAGCAGGCGCACATTGGCCTTGGCCTTGAAGACTTCGAGCGCCTCGGCCGTGAAGTCCGGGGCCATCAGCACTTCGACGAACTGCTTGGAGATCTGCTGCGCTGCCTTGCCGTCCACCGGGCGGTTGAAGGCGATGATGCCGCCGAAGGCGCTGGTGGGGTCCGTCTGGAAGGCCTTGCCGTAGCTGTCCAGCGCGTCCAGGCCCACGGCCACGCCGCAGGGGTTGGCGTGCTTGACGATAACGCAGGCCGGCGCCTCGAAGCTCTTGACGCATTCCCAGGCGGCATCGGCGTCGGCGATGTTGTTGTACGACAGCTCCTTGCCCTGCAGTTGCACCCCGGTGACCAGCGAGCCGGGCGCGGGGTGCAGGTCGCGGTACAGCGCGGCCTGCTGGTGGGCGTTCTCGCCGTAGCGCAGGTCCTGCACCTTGGTGAAGATGCCGTTGCTCTGGCCCGCGAACTGGGCGCGGGTGGGCACGTAGGTTTCGGACAGCTTGTCTTCCTCGAAACTGACGGACGAGAGGTAGTCGCTGATCGCGCCGTCGTACTGGGCGATGCGGTTGAATGCCGCCACCGACAGTGCAAAACGCAGCTTGTCCGAGAGCTTGCCCGAGGCCTTGAGTTCTTCGAGCACGGCGGGGTACTGCGAGGCATCGGTCAGCACGCCCACGTCCTTCCAGTTCTTGGCGGCGCTGCGCACCATGGCGGGGCCGCCGATGTCGATGTTCTCGATGGCGTCGGCCAGCGTGCAACCGGCCTTGGCCACGGTGGACTCGAAGGGGTAGAGGTTGACCACCAGCAGGTCGATGGTGTCGATGCCATGCGCCTTGAGCGCAGCCATGTGCTCGGGCAGCTCGCGGCGCGCCAGCAGGCCACCGTGCACCTTGGGGTGCAGGGTCTTCACGCGGCCGTCGAGCATTTCGGGGAACTGGGTGACCTCGGCCACTTCGGTCACGGGCAGGCCCTTGTCGGCCAGCAGCTTGGCGGTGCCCCCGGTGGACAGCAGCTTGATGCCCAGGGCGTGCAGCGCCTGGGCAAATTCAACGATGCCGGTTTTGTCGGAGACGGAAAGAAGTGCGTTCATGGCGGGTCGGTAAAGGAGTTTGGAATCGGGTGCGGTGCAGTTGCCGGCAACTGCACCGCGGTAGTGGGGAGCGCCAGCACTGCCCGGCGCAACGGGGCATCAGATCAGCTTGTGTTCCACCAGCTTCTTGCGCAGGGTGTTGCGGTTCAGGCCCAGCCATTCAGCAGCGCGCGACTGGTTGTTGTCGGCCTGCTGCATCACGACTTCCAGCAGCGGCCTTTCGACCACGCGCACCAGCATGTCGTACATGCCATCGGGCGTCTCTCCGCCCAGGTCGCGAAAGTAGCCCTGCAGGCTCTCGCGCACGCATTCTTCAATATGTTTCTTGCTCATGCAGCCAATCCCTCTTGTTCTTCGCTGGGGTCTGCGTCGGCAGCCAGTGTGCTGGCGGCGGGAAAGCGGTCCATCTGCTGCGCCAGGGCATCCAGATAGTCCGCCACCGCATGCCACTGGGCCGCGCAGTCCTCTATGGTGTTGATGTGTTGTCGAAAGGCTTCGCCGCCCGGCATGGAGCGCAGGTACCAGGCAATGTGCTTGCGCGCACTGCGCACCCCGGTCAGCTCGCCATACAGGCGGTAGTGGTCGTGCAGATGCTCGAGCAGCAGGCGCCGTACCTCGGCCACCAGCGGTGGCGCCAGGTGTTCGCCTGTGGCGAGAAAATGCCCGATCTCACGGAAGATCCACGGCCGTCCTTGTGCCGCGCGGCCGATCATGATCGCATCGGCCCCCGTGGCGGCCAGCACCTCGCGCGCTTTCTCGGGCGAGGTGATGTCGCCATTGGCCACCACCGGTACGCGCACCGCCGCCTTCACGGCGGCGATGGTGTCGTACTCGGCATGGCCCTTGTAGCCCTGCTCGCGCGTGCGCCCATGCACCGTGAGCATCTGGATGCCCACGGCCTCGAACTGGCGCGCCAGCGCGACGGCGTTCTTGTGCTCCTGGCACCAGCCGGTGCGCATCTTGAGCGTGACGGGCACCTTGTGCGGCGCACAGGCATCGACCACCGCCTGCGCGATGGACACGGCCAGTGCCTCGTCCTGCATCAGGGCCGAGCCGGCCCACTTGTTGCACACCTTCTTGGCCGGGCAGCCCATGTTGATGTCGATGATCTGCGCACCGCGTTCCACGTTGTAGACCGCGGCCTCGGCCATCATCTGCGCCTCGGTGCCGGCGATCTGCACCGCGATCGGCCCCGGCTCCCCTTCGTGGTTGGCCCGGCGCGAGGTCTTGAGGCTGTTCCACAGGTCCTTGCGCGAGGTCACCATTTCACTCACGGCATAGCCCGCCCCCAGTTCCTTGCACAGCTGGCGAAATGGCCGGTCCGTGACGCCCGCCATGGGGGCGACGAACAAGCGGTTCGCCAAAGGAATGTGGCCGATGTGCATGGAAAGGGTGGGGGTGCGCCGAAGCTGCGAATGCTGAAAAAGGAGGCAGGATTGTACCTGCTCAAAATTTCAGCAAATGAAATCTGCGCGACTTTTACAGCCCGTCTGTGCTGCGGCGCAACAATGCCGCTGCGCGCCGTCCGGGATGTCTAGTCAGCGCGCCGCGAGGTCGGTGTCGTCGGCCCCTGCCGGCACGCCGCGCTGGGCATAGTGCCACCAGGCGTCGGGCAGGTTGTCGAACTGGTGGTGCGCCATCAAAGCGCGCAGCCATTGGCGGTTGTGGTGCACGTCCGGCGAAAGGTTCTGCGTGGCAGAGCTCAGCACGCCGGAAGGCGTTCCCATGTCCACCTCGCCTCCATCGGCCAGCGGCCCGCGCACCACCTTGCTGGCGCGCATGCCGTCGACCACGATGACCTGCACCACCCAGGCACCTGTCTGGATATTGCACTGGGCCTTGAGCGCCATCCCTTGGGCCTTGAGGCCGTCTTGCGCAGAGCGCAGGGCCGCCGGTTGGCCATTGGCACCGCAGCCGCGCTCCTGCACCACGCTGATCGCACCCGATGGCAACGCAGCCACTGGCTGGGGCACTGCCGCCTGGGGGCTTTGCACGCATGCAGCCAGCAGCGCAGCCGCTGCCAGCGATAGCCAGGGGCTGCGGTGAGTTGCGGTGATGGTGCGGTGGGTGCTGTGCATGGGGGCCTCCTGCTTGAGCGGTAGCGTCCATGAACGATACAAACACCGCTTGCCACGGGCCATGCGCGGATGGCGCGCGCCGGTGTAGGACGGAACCTTCACCCGGTTTTTCGTGCGCGGGGTGCCCCTAAACTCCGGTGCATGGAAATATGGATGCACCAGCTGATGCAGTGGCTGGCCCTGCCGCAGTTCGGCCTGAGCACCGTCTTCGTGGTCTCGTTCATCTCGGCGACGCTGCTGCCGCTGGGTTCGGAGCCGGCCGTGTTCGGCCTCATCAAGCTCAACCCGGAGATGTACTGGCCCTCCATCCTGGTGGCCACGGTGGGCAACACCCTGGGCGGCGGGGTCAGCTGGTGGATGGGCCTCGGGGCGCACAAGGCCGTGGACAAGGCCCGCGGGCACACGACCAATGTGCGTGCGCTGGCTTGGCTGGAACGCTTTGGCGCCCGCGCCTGCCTGCTCAGCTGGCTGCCCGTGGTGGGCGACCCGCTGTGCGCCGTGGCCGGCTGGCTCAAGCTGCCGTTCTGGCCGTGCCTGGCCTACATGGCGGTGGGCAAGTTCATGCGCTACCTGGTGATGACCACGGTGCTGCTGCACTTCATGCCGGGGCAGATCGGCACCTGATCGAGCGAGCGATCAGGGCGCGGGGGTACCCAGGAAATCCTTCTCGGTGCCCAGGGGCGCGATGGACGAATCACCCTTGGAGACGGGCTCCTCCACCACCACCTGGTTGCGCCCGCCTTCCTTGGCCATGTACATGGCGGTATCGGCGCGCGAGAAGAATTCGAGCACCGACTCGCCCAGGATGTACTGCGTGACACCGATGGACACCGACACGCGGCTCTTGAGCACACCGGTCCAGGGGTGCGATTCGACGTGCGAGCGGATGCGCTCGCAGGTATTGAGCGCGGGCAGCAGCGAGGTGCCCGGGAAGATCAGCAGAAACTCCTCGCCGCCGTAGCGCCCGAAGATGTCGCCCGCGCGCACGTTGTCCTGCGCCACGCGCGAGAACGTGCGCAGCACCTCGTCGCCACCCAGGTGGCCGAGCTCGTCGTTGATGCGCTTGAAATGGTCCAGGTCGATGACCGCCAGGCACAGCGGGATGCCGCTTTCATCGGCGAGCTGCTTTTGCTCTTCGAGAGCCGCCACCGTGTAGCGCCGGTTGAAGCAGCCCACCAGCGTGTCGCGCTGCGCATCCTGCTGGATGTTGCGGATCTTGCGGCTGGCGCGGTGCAGCACACGGTGCAGCTTCTGCACCTTGCCGATCAGCAGGATGACGGCCGGCAGCGCGAACGCCAGCGACAGCCAGTGCGCAAGCTCCAGCCGCAGCAGCGCGTCGTTGGACTGCTCTGCGTAGTGCACCGCGATCACCACCCCATAGCCCAGCAGCAGCAGGGCCGCCAGGGCAATGAGCGCACGGCCCGAGACGCGGTACATGGAATAGGCCACGACGACAAAGGCGAACGGCGCCATCAGGATCTGCATGATGGGGTCGAGGTAGCAGATGAGCAGCAGGCCGCCATAGGCCACAGCGGCAATGGGCAGCTTGAGCTGCTTTTCCTTGGAGCGATGGTGCAGGCCCAGTGCAAAAACCATGGCGAACACCGGCACGAACACGGCCACCAGCGCCAGGGCCACGAACACGGTGCGCGTCTGCACCAGGCCCATCGCATGGAACACCAGCATCGCCACGAAATACAAGGCAATCAGGCCACTGGCGATCCACCAGCGGCGGGCAGTGGCCAGATCGCGTGGCTGGCCGGCCGCATCCATTTCCCTGCGCGAAGGGTGGTGGTGGATCGCCGTCTCGTCGCTGGAGTCATCGAACTCCAGGATGGCGTCCGTCAGCGGAAAGGCGTCCGTGTTGGCAAACAGCGGCTTCTTGCGTCCGAAGAGCGTCGAGAAAGGGGAGGTGGCGCCCATGGTGGTCTGTGCACTTGGTTGGAAACGTTCGTTTTTTCAGTCAATGGACAGCCAGCAGGGCCTCGCCCGCACAAACATGGCGCACACGCCCAGTCGAGGGCCCCGATCATGGGACCCGGTATTTTAGGTACAGCCTATCGCTATTGCCCCCGTGTTTTCCAGTAGCCACCCCCATCAGCGCCCTGCCGCCACGGCGGCGGAGCCTGCCCGCAGTTGCCACCAGCCCTCCAGGCTGTAGACGAGCAATGCAGCCCAGATAAGCACGAAGCCTGCCAGCCGGGACGGCTGCAGGGGCTCATGGAACAGCCAGACGCCCAGCGCGAACTGCAGGCTGGGCGAGATGTACTGCAGGACGCCCAGCGTCGCCAGGGGCAGCCGGCGGGCACCGGCAGCGAACAGCAGCAGCGGGATGGCCGTGAGCGGCCCCGCCAGCGCCAGCCAGCCAACCGAGGCGGCATCGCCCTGCACCAGCACGCCCTGCCCTTGCCAGGCCCACCAGGCCATGGCGCCGAAGGCCAGCGGCGCGAGCATCAGCGTCTCCAGGGTCAGCCCTTCCAGCGCACCCAGGGGCGCCAGCTTGCGCAGCAGGCCATAGACACCAAAAGTGAGCGCCAACACCAGCGCAATCCACGGCAGCCTGCCGGTCTGCACCGTGAGCCACAGCACACCGGCAGCCGCCACGGCCAGCGCCAGCCACTGCCCGCGCCGGGGCCGCTCGTGCAAAAAGAAGAAACCCATGGCCACGTTCACCAGCGGCAGGATGAAGTAGCCCAGGCTGGCGTCCACCACATGCTGGTTCTGCACCGCCCACACATAGGTCAGCCAGTTGGACGAGAGCAGCAGCGCCGACAGCCCGAAGGCCAGCACCACCCGGGGCTGGCGCAGCAGGGCCGGCAGCCAGGCCCACTGCCGGCGCACGCCCAGCACCACCAGCAGGAACAGGAGCGCCCAGGCGGTGCGGTGCACCACCACTTCGAGCGCCGACACATCGGCCACCTGGCGAAAGTACAGGGGCAAGAGGCCCCAGGCGACATAGGCCAGGCTGGCGTAGAGGATTCCGGTGTTCATGGGTCCATCAGGGCATCGGCACACGGCGCATCGCCGGGGGCACATGAAAAAAATCCCTGCACGCACAAGGCACTGCAGGGATGCGGGGCAGGCGCCGGGAGCGTCTGCCGGGGAATCTGCCAGGGGTCAAACGTTGAACAGGAAGTTCAGCACGTCGCCGTCCTTGACGACATATTCCTTGCCTTCGGCGCGCATCTTGCCCGCGTCCTTGGCACCCTGCTCGCCCTTGAGGGCGATGTAGTCGTCGAAGGCGATGGTCTGCGCGCGGATGAAGCCGCGCTCAAAGTCGCCGTGGATCACGCCGGCCGCCTGAGGCGCCGTGTCACCGATGTGGATGGTCCAGGCGCGCACTTCCTTCACGCCGGCGGTGAAGTAGGTCTGCAGGCCCAGCAGCTTGAAGGCGCCGCGGATCAGGCGGGCCAGGCCTGGCTCGGTCTGGCCCATCTCGGCCAGGAACATGTCGCGGTCCTCGTCGCCCATTTCGGCCATCTCGGCTTCCATCTTGGCGCAGATGGCGACCACGGGGGCGTTCTGGCTGGCGGCATATTCCTTGAGGCGGTCGAGGAAGGGGTTGTTCTCGAAGCCGTCCTCGCTCACGTTGCCCACGAACATCGCGGGCTTGGCCGTGATCAGGCACAGGGACTTGAGCAGGGGTTGCTCTTCCTTGGTGATATCGACCGAGCGGGCGGGCTTGCCTTCGTTGAGCGCGGCCTGGATGCGCGTGAGCAGCGTCACCAGCTTGGCGGCGTCCTTGTCGTTGCCTGACTTGGCGGCCTTGCTGTAGCGGTTCAGGGCCTTGTCCACGGTGCCCATGTCGGCCAGGCACAGCTCGGTCTGGATGACCTCGATGTCCGAGATCGGGTCGACGCGGCCGGCCACGTGGATGACGTTGTCATCCTCGAAGCAGCGCACCACGTTGACGATGGCATCGGTCTCGCGGATGTGGGCCAGGAACTGGTTACCGAGGCCTTCGCCCTGGCTGGCACCTGCCACCAGGCCGGCGATGTCAACGAACTCGACGATGGCCGGCACGATGCGCTCGGGCGAAATGATCTGGGCCAGCTGGGCCAGGCGCGGATCGGGCACCTCGACCACGCCCACATTGGGTTCGATGGTGCAGAACGGGTAGTTCTCGGCGGCGATGCCGGCCTTGGTCAGCGCGTTGAAGAGGGTGGACTTGCCGACGTTGGGCAGGCCCACGATGCCGCATTGGAGGCTCATGGCAGGGCTTTCTGGAATTCGGGAGACAAACCCCGATTTTACGGGGCTGCCGCGCACCCTACCTGCAGCACCCCGGACAAGCCCTCAATCGAAGCGCAGATCGGCCGCCACGCGCTGGCCCACGCGCAGCATCTGGCCCGCGCCCTGGCGCACGATGGCATTCATGCCGAAGGTGATGGCGCCATGGAGGCGCTTGTCCTGGCGGTAGGCGCGCAGGGTGTCGCCCACCGCTGGCGTGCTCTCGGCCGTGGCCGGGTCGATGTCGGGGATGGGGCAGCGCGCGCAGGGCTTGACGGGCACGAGCTGCAGCTCGCCGCCTTCGGAGTCGATGCGGATCTGGTCCACGCGGTCTTCGTCGTGCGCCTCCACCCCGGCGAGCACCACGTTGGGGCGAAAGCGTTCGATGCCCACGGGCGCGTGGCCGGCGGCGGCCAGACGCTCATTGAGGCTGTCCATCGACGCCTCGCTGGCCACCAGCACCGGAAAGCCGTCGGCGAACTGGTTCGGCGCCTCCACGCCGCCGGTCCAGTCCATGCTGGACAGGCGGCGCACCTCGGGGTCGAAGCGCACCAGGCGGCAGGGGGTGCCCAGGAAGTCGGTGAACCACTGGGCGGCCACGGCGCCCATGTCCCAGGCGGGCACGGTGTCGCGCCATACCGTCACGGTCATGGGCTCTTCCACCACGTCGATGCCCACGTGCAGGGCCAGCATGCCGGGGGCGCGCAGCACCATCTCCTCGGTCTTGAGCTGGGGGCGGATCAGCGCCATGCGCGGCAGCTCGCGCTGGGTGATGAACTGGCCCTCGGGGTCGACCACCATCCAGGCGCGGTCCAGGTCCAGGCCGGTCTCGGTGAGCAGGGCCTCGCGCACCTCGATGCCGGCGCAGGACTTGATGGGGTAGACAAACAGCCGGGCAATGGTGCCCGACAGGTCGGATTCGGTGCTGAAGCTCACGCGGCGGCGCTCCTGGAAAAGAACGGACAGGGAAAGGCCCCAATTCTGCACTGCCCCTGCAGGCAACGGAGCCGCTCCTACAATGGGCCGCATGGCGCAAACCTTTGATATCTGTATTCGCGGCGCGGGCATCGTGGGCCGCACCCTGGCCCTGCTGCTGGCGCGCGAGCGGCTGCGGGTGGCCCTGGTGGCTGGCCCGGCCCCCGCGGCAGGTGCCACCTCGGACGTGCGGGCCTACGCCCTGAACAGTGCTTCGCGCACCCTGCTGGAGGGCCTGCGCAGTTGGCCCGACGCAACACATGCCACGGCGGTCACGAGCATGCAGGTGGCGGGCGACCAGGGTGGCGCCGTGCGCTTCGATGCCCAGGCCCAGGGGGTGGACGCCCTGGCCTGGATCGTGGACGTGCCGGCCCTGGAGACCCGCCTGGCCGAGGCCGTGCGCTACCAGCCCCAGGTCGAGACGCTCAGCGAGCCGGTGGACGCCGCGCTGACGGTGGTCTGCGAAGGCCGCGCCAGCCAGACACGCGCCGAGTTTGGGGTGGAATTCGAGGTCACCCCCTATGAACAGCACGCCATTGCCACGCGCCTGACCTGCGAGCTGCCGCACGGCCAGGTGGCGCGCCAGTGGTTTTTGCCCGACGGCATCCTGGCCTTTTTGCCCCTGGGCGGGCCCGAAGGGAACTCCGTGGCGGTCGTGTGGTCTGTTCAGAAGGAACAGGTGCCGGGTTTGCTGGCGCTGGCCCCCGAGGAATTCACAGAGCGGCTGGAAGCGGCGAGCCAGCGGGCACTGGGCAGCCTGCAACTGGCGGGCGAGCGCGCCTCCTGGCCGCTGCAGCAGGCCCGGGCCGACCGCTGGTGCGGTGCCCTGGCGCCCAAGGGCAAGCAGCAGCGCAGCTTTGTGCTGGCCGGCGATGCCGCGCACAACGTGCACCCGCTGGCGGGCCAGGGGCTGAACCTGGGGCTGGCCGATGCCCAGGCACTGGCCGGGCTGCTGCACGGACGGGACTACTGGCGCAGCGTGGCCGACACCAAGTTGCTGCGCCGCTATGAAAGGGAACGCAAGGCCGCGCTGCTGCCCATGGGGCTGGCCACCGACGGGCTGCAGCAGCTGTTCGCCCGCCAGGATGGACCCTGGCAGGCGCTGCGCAACTGGGGCATGAAGGGCTTCGAGCGCAGCGGACCGATCAAGAATTTCGTGGCCCGCCAGGCCATGGGCATCCACTGACCCACTTACCGGCAACCAGGGGCTGCGCCCATGTGCAGGCCCGCCAGACCCAATTGAAGCGAGCGAGAACACCATGAAACTGATTTCCACCGTGCTGGCAGGCGCCGCGCTGGCCTTGCTGGGCCTGTCGGCCATGGCCCAGGAAGCGGCCATCCGCAAGGCCCTGGCCGAGCGCATTCCGCAGATGAAGCAGATCGACGAGATCAGCCCCACGGCCATGCAGGGGCTGTACGAGGTGCGCATCGGCACCGACGTGTTCTACACCGATGCCAAGGGCAACTACCTGATCCAGGGCGAGCTGATCGACACCAAGGCGCGCCGCAACCTGACGGAAGACCGCATCGCCAAGATCACGGCCGTGGACTTTTCGGCCCTGCCGATCAAGGACGCCTTCACCATCGTGCGCGGCGACGGCAAGCGCAAGGTGGCGGTGTTCGAGGACCCCAACTGCGGCTACTGCAAACGCTTCGAGCGCGACATGCAGAAGGTGGACAACGTGACGGTGTACCTGTTCCTGTACCCCATCCTGAGCCCCGACTCGGCCGAAAAATCGCGCAACATCTGGTGCTCCAAGGACAAGGTCGCCGCCTGGCAGGACATGATGGTGCGCGACAAGCCCCCCGCGGCCGCCAGCTGCGACACGAACGCGCTGCAGCGCAACCTGGCGTTCGGCAAGAAGCACAAGATCACCGGCACACCGACTTTGATCTTTGCCGATGGCATCCGCGTGCCGGGCGCCATCGGCGCGCAGGACGTGGAAAAGCGGCTGGCAGAAGCCGCCGCCGACACGCCCACCACGAACTGAC
The DNA here is from genome assembly GCF_964253575.1 of Acidovorax sp. LjRoot118. Lineage (NCBI taxonomy): Bacteria > Pseudomonadati > Pseudomonadota > Betaproteobacteria > Burkholderiales > Comamonadaceae > Acidovorax > Acidovorax sp. LjRoot118. Next base: position 196,606 of record NZ_CAXURB020000001.1, on the reverse strand, counting down.
AGACATCCGCGGGTTTGGTGCCCCGAGGTGCCAGGCCCCACGCCACGCAAAGCACCGCCCATGGCCACCCAGCGCACCGACGACACCCACCCCGCCCCCGTTCACTACCGCGTCGAGCCCGCCGACCTCAACGCCCACCTGTTCTCGGTCACCCTTACAGTGGCCGCGCCGGCCGAGCTGCAGGAGCTGTCGCTGCCGGTCTGGATACCGGGCAGCTACCTGGTGCGCGAATTTTCCAAGAATCTGCAGCAGCTGGGGGCCCGCCAGGGCCGGCGCAGCGTGCCGCTGGCCCAACTGGAAAAGAACCGCTGGCAGGTGGAGTGCCGCCCTGGCCAGGCACTGGTGCTGACCTACCAGGTCTGCGCTTACGACAACTCGGTGCGCACCGCGTGGCTGGATGCCGCGCGCGGCTTTTTCAACGGCACCAGCCTGTGCCTGCGCGTGCACGGCCAGGAGGACGGCGCGCACACGCTGGAGGTGGCCAGCACCGCCGCCACCGCGCACTGGTCCGTCGCCACGGGGCTGGCGGCGCGCGCCACCGACAAGGCGGGTTTCGGCACCTATGCCGCCGCGCACTACGACGAACTGGTGGACTGCCCGGTGGAGATGGGCACCTTCTGGAGCGGGCGTTTCACGGCCGGTGGCGTAGCACACCGTTTCGTCGTCGCGGGCGCCGCGCCCTCGTTCGATGGCAAGCGCCTGCTGGCCGATACGCAGAAGATCTGCGAGACGGCCATGGCCTTCTGGCACGGCGACAAGGGCAAGGCCCCGTTCAAGAGCTACCTGTTCATGCTCAACGCCGTGGGCGACAGCTACGGCGGGCTGGAGCACATCAACTCCACCGCACTGATCTGCGGGCGGCGCGACCTGCCACGCCAGGGCGAAGCGCGCGCAGGCGACGGCTACACCACGCTGCTGGGCCTGATCAGCCACGAGTATTTCCATACCTGGAACGTCAAGCGCCTGCGCCCGGCCGAGCTCACCCGCTACAACTACGACCGCGAGAACTACACCCAGTTGCTGTGGTTCTTCGAAGGCTTCACCAGCTACTACGACGACCTGCTGCTGCGCCGCGCCGGCCTGATCGACGACGCCACTTACCTCAAGCTGATCACCAAGACCATCAACCAGGTGCTGCAGACCCCCGGGCGCCACGTGCAGACGGTGGCCCAGGCCAGCTTCGATGCCTGGGTCAAGTACTACCGCCAGGACGAGAACACCGCCAACGGCACGGTGAGCTACTACACCAAGGGCTCGCTGGTGGGCCTGTGCCTGGACCTGGCCCTGCGCCGCGACGGCAAGACCACGCTGGACGAGGTGATGCGAGCGCTGTGGAAACACTGCAAAGGCGGCCCGATGGCGGAGGCCGACCTGCGCGCGGTGCTGCAGAAACTGGGGCACCGTTCGTTCGACAGCGAGATCGACGCCTGGGTGCACAGCACCGCCGAGCTGCCGCTGGCCGAACTGCTGGCGGCCCACGGGGTGCTGCTCAAGGCCGAGCGCCCACAATTGGCGCAGCGCCTGGGCATGCGCGTGGCAGAAAACCACAGCGTGCAGGTCAAGACCGTGCTGCGCGGTGGTGCCGCCGAAAAGGCCGGGCTTGCCGCCGGCGACGAGTGGCTGGGCGTGCTGGTGGATGGGCAGGGCTGGCGCGTGCAAAAGCTCGACGATGTGGCCTTCTATGCGGGCAGCGAGCACAAGCTGGTGGCCGTGGTGGCGCGCGATGGCCGGCTGCTGCAGCTGCCGCTGACCTTGCCTCCCGATGCCGCCGACCGCAAGGGCGCCCCGCCCGACACCATCAGCCTGGGGGTGACCAACAGTGCCGCCGTGGGCCGCTGGCTCGCGTAGGCAGTGTCCACGGCTTGGGGCTTGGGTATAGTCATCCGGCAGAGACCGAGCAACACACCAACAACCACAGGAGATTCGATTCCATGGCCTACGAAACCATTGAAGTGCGCACCGAAGCCGAGAAGGTCGGCATCGTCACGCTCAACCGCCCCAAGCAGCTCAACGCCCTCAACGACCAGTTGATGGACGAGCTGGGCCAGGCCCTCAAGGCCTTCGATGCCGACGAGAAGATCGGCTGCGTCATCGTCACCGGCAGCGAGCGCGCGTTCGCTGCGGGCGCCGACATCGGCGCCATGGCCAAGTACAGCTTTGCCGACACCTACAAGGGCGACTACATCACGCGCAACTGGGAGACCATCCGCTCCATCCGCAAGCCCGTGATCGCCGCGGTGAGCGGCTTTGCCCTGGGCGGCGGCTGCGAGCTGGCGATGATGTGCGACTTCATCATCGCCGCCGACAACGCCAAGTTCGGCCAGCCCGAGATCAAGCTCGGCGTGATCCCCGGCGCCGGTGGCACGCAGCGCCTGCCGCGCGCGGTGGGCAAGGCCAAGGCCATGGACATGGCCCTCACGGGCCGCATGATGGACGCCACCGAAGCCGAGCGCGCCGGGCTGGTGAGCCGCGTCGTACCCTACGACAAGCTGGCCGACGAAGCCCTGGGCGCTGCCCTCGTCATCGCGGGCTTCTCGCAAATCGCCGTGATGGCCGCCAAGGAATCGGTGAACCGCGCCTTCGAAGGCAGCCTGTCGGACGGCGTGATGTTCGAGCGCCGCCTGTTCCACGCCCTGTTCTCCACCCAGGACCAGAAGGAAGGCATGGACGCTTTCGTGAACAAACGCGCCGCGAACTTTACACACCAATAATTTTTGTTCTATAATTTCTGTCTGCGGTGGTATAGCTCAGTTGGTTAGAGCGCAGCATTCATAATGCTGATGTCGGTGGTTCAAGTCCACCTACCACCACCACATCCAAAAACCCGCTGCGCCCTGGCGCTGCGGGTTTTTTCTTGGGCCAGCGTTGTTTCGGCGCATGGTGTGCACGGTAAGGGCTTGTTCCAAAACGCCTTTGCCAGTGCACCGGCCGGTAAAATCGCCTTCCCCACCTTGCTTCACAGCCTCTGGATACACACCATGAACCGCTGCACCCCTGCCCTGACTTCCCAAGCCCGCAAAGGCCGATCCCCGCTGCGCGCCCTGGCCGCCGCCGGTCTTGCCGCGCTGCTGTGCGCCGCCGCCCCGGTCAAGGCCCAGCAGGTGCCCGGCGGCATGGGCGAGATGCGCAACTTCCCCGATGCCTCGCTGCGCGGCAACCTGACCGTGCTGGCCGGATCCGAGGCCAAGCTCAATGGCAACACCATCCGCATGGCGCCGGGCATGCGCCTGTTCACCCCGCAGAACACGCTGGTGATGCTGCACACCGTGCAGGGCCAGACCTTCAAGGTCAACTACCTGATCGAGAACAGCACGGGCATGCTGCTGTCCGCCTGGATCCTGACCCAGGGCGAGGCGGCCCAGCCACGCAAAGGTCCTGGGGACACGATCCAGTTCAACTTCCGCACCGACTCGGACCCGGTCAAGAAGTAAGCCCGGTCCCGGTGGGCCGCGCGCGCGCCCACCCCCCCACCCAGAGCGGCCGCCCCACGCGTGCCGCCGCATCCCCATTCGGACACGAGAATTGACTGCCATGGCCAAAAAAGTCTTCATCAAAACCTTCGGCTGCCAGATGAACGAGTACGACTCGGACAAGATGGCCGACGTGCTGCACGCCGCACAGGGCTACGAGCCCACGCAGAACGTGGACGAGGCCGACCTGATCCTGTTCAACACCTGCTCGGTGCGCGAGAAGGCACAGGAAAAGGTGTTCAGCGACCTGGGCCGCATCAAGCACCTGAAGGCGCGCGGCGTGAAGATCGGCGTGGGCGGCTGCGTGGCCAGCCAGGAGGGCGCCGAGATCATCAAGCGCGCGCCCTACGTCGATGTGGTGTTCGGCCCCCAGACCCTGCACCGCCTGCCCGAGCTGCTGAACCAGCGCGAGCGCCTGGACCGCCCGCAGGTGGACATCAGCTTCCCCGAGATCGAGAAGTTCGACCACCTGCCCCCGGCGCGGGTCGAGGGCGCGAGTGCCTTCGTCTCCATCATGGAAGGCTGCAGCAAGTACTGCAGCTACTGCGTGGTGCCCTACACGCGTGGCGAGGAGGTCAGCCGCCCGTTCGACGACGTGCTGGTGGAAGTGGCGGGCCTGGCCGACCAGGGCGTGAAAGAGATCACCCTGCTGGGCCAGAACGTGAACGCCTACCTGGGCAAGATGGGCGGCACGGCCGAGATCGCCGACTTCGCGCTGCTGCTGGAGTACGTGTCCGAGATCCCCGGCATCGAGCGCATCCGCTACACCACCAGCCACCCCAACGAGTTCACGCCGCGCCTGATCGCGGCCTACGCCAGCATCCCCAAGCTGGCCAACCACCTGCACCTGCCGGTGCAGCACGGCAGCGACCGCATCCTGATGGCGATGAAGCGCGGCTACACGGCCATGGAATACAAGAGTACGGTGCGCAAGCTGCGCGCCATCCGCCCCGACCTGGCCATGAGCAGCGATTTCATCGTCGGCTTCCCCGGCGAGACCGAGGAAGACTTCGGCAAGATGATGAAGCTGATCGACGACGTCCACTTCGACAACAGCTTCAGCTTCATCTTCAGCCCGCGCCCCGGCACACCCGCCGCCGGCCTGCACGACGACACGCCGCACGAGGTAAAGCTGCGCCGCCTGCAGCACCTGCAGTCGGTGATCAACGCCAATATCAAGTCCATCAGCGAAAGCCGCGTGGGCTCGGTGCAGCGCATTCTGGTGGAAGGCGCCTCCAAGCGCGACGCAACCGAGCTCATGGGCCGCACCGAGTGCAACCGCGTGGTCAACTTCGTGGGCCAGCCGCGCCTGGTCGGCCAGATGGTGGACGTGACCATCACCGAGGCCAAGGCCTACACCTTGCGCGGCGAGGTGGTGGTGCAAGAAATAGCCACGGCCTGAGCTGCGGCCCATTCCACTCTCCATGGCCGAATCGAGCGCTTCACGCGTGGGTGAACCGGGCAGGAACCGCCTGCATGGCCTGTCGTTCCAGCAGTTGCTGCTGCTGGCCTTTTTGCTGATTGCCGGCCTGCTGGGCGCCAGTTCACTGGGGGCCCTGTACTCGCTGGAGCAGCTCATGGTGCAAAGCCGCGAGGGCGCCGTGCAGGCCACGCGCCTGAGCGCCGCTGCGCAGGCCCTGGGCCAGCGCGGCCAGACCATGGAGCGGGCGGCACGGCAATCCCTGGTGCTGGGCGACGCGCAGTTGCGCCGGGGCTTTGACGATATGGCGCGCGACGCCCGGCAGACCTTGCAGCAGCTGCAGGACGGCGGCCTGCCGGCCAGGCACGTGGCCCAGTGGCGCGCCCACCTGGCCACGGTGCAGTCGCTGATGGCGGCACCGGCCGCCGTGTCGCTGGAGAACGAACGCGCCGCAGCCGAGGAGTTCGCCTCGCTCGACACGCTGCACAACGCCATCGTGCAATCGGTGCAGGAGCTCAATGCCGAACGCAACAGCGCCCTGCAGGCCAAGGTCGACGCCAGCCGCCGCGAGGTCACGCACCAGGTGGTGGGCGTGATCGTGCTGGCGCTGGTGCTGGCGCTGTCCTTCGGCATCTGGCTGGCGCGGCCGTTCAAGCGGCTAGAAGGCGCCATCCGCCTCTTGGGCGAGAACGACCTGGAGCAACCCATCCAGATCAATGGCCCGGCCGACGTGCGCCGCGTGGGCCTGCAGCTCGAATGGCTGCGCCTGCGCCTGCTGGAACTCGACTCGGACAAGGCGCGCTTTTTGCGCCATGTATCGCACGAGCTCAAGACCCCGCTGGCCTCCATGCGCGAGGGCGTGGCCCTGCTGCAGGACGGCGTGACGGGCGAGCTCAACCCCGGGCAGCAGGAGGTGGCGCAGATCCTGCACCACAACACGATCGTGCTGCAAAACGAGATCGAGGCGCTGCTGCGCTTCAACGCCGCCGCCTTCGAGGCCCGGCAACTGCACCGGCGCGACACCGACCTGATCGCGCTGCTGGAGGCGCAGGTCGAATCCCAGCGCCTGCAGTGGCAGGCCCGCAGCCTGCGCGTGGTGGTACAGGGCTCGCCCGTTTCGCTGGCCATCGACGGCGACAAGATCGCCTCGGCCATCGGCAACCTGCTGTCCAACGCCATCCGCTTCTCGCCCAAGCAGGGCACGGTGCGCCTGGCAGTGTCCCGGGTGCCGGGCCGGGTGCGCATCGACGTCGTCGACCAGGGCCCTGGCGTGGCCCCCGCCGACCGGCCCCATGTCTTCGAGCCCTTCTACCGCGGCGCCCGCCAGCCCGAGGATGCCGTGCGCGGCACCGGCGTAGGCCTGTCCATCGTTCAGGAATACATCGGCGCCCACGGCGGCCGGGTGGAACTGGTGGAAGATGGCGACCATTCCTTTTTTCGCATCGAATTGCCCCATGCCTCCTAGCCTGTCATCCACCCGTGCTGCGCGCCGCCAGATCGGCGCACTGGTACTGGCGCCCACAGCGCTGCTGGCCGCCTGCATCGGCACTCCGCCCGCAGGCACGCCGCCCGCCCCCGTGGCGGTGGTGGTGCCAGCCCCCCTGCCCCTGGCACCGCCCCCCGCCGAGCCCCCCCGGGAAACCGCGCCGCAGGCCCGCGCGCCTGCACCCGAATCTGCCCAGCTCACCCAGGCGCTGGCCTATGCCGACCGCGTGCAGCGCATGCCGCCTGCCGAGCTGACCCGTGAAATCGCCCGCCTGGGCGAGGCCGAGGACACTCTGGCCGCCAGCCCCCTGCACCTGGCGCTGGCCCTGGCCCAGACCCGCCAGCCCGTGGACACGGCCCGCGCCCTGGCGCAGGTGCAGCGCCTGCTGGGCCACAACGACACCGCCACGCAGCCCCTGCAACCCCTGGCGCGCCTGCTGGAAGCACGGCTGCTGCAGCAGCGCCGGCTGGAAGAGCAACTGGAGCGGCAGGCACAGCAATTGCGCGATGCCCAGCGCCGCAACGACCAGCTCAACGAACGGCTGGAGGCCGTGCGTGCCATCGAGCGCAGCATGACCGCCCGGCCACCCGCCCCCGCAGCCAGCGAGGTCCGCTGAAACCATGCCGCCCACCAGCAAGCCCGCCAGCGGCCGACAACGCATCCTGGTCGTCGATGACGATGCCGACATGCTGCGCCTGCTCTCGCTGCGCCTGAAGGCTGCGGACTACGAGGTGATTGCCGTGGGCTCGGCCGAAGCGGCACTGGCCCAGCTCGAAATGGCCCGGCCCCAGCTGGTGCTCAGCGACGTGCGGCTGCCGGGCAAGGATGGGTTGGCCCTGTTCGACGAGGTGCGCGAGCGCCACCCCTCGCTGCCCGTGATCCTGCTGACCGCGCACGGCACCATCCCCGACGCGGTGGAGGCCACTTCGCGCGGCGTGTTCACCTACCTGACCAAGCCCTACGACGGCAAGGACCTGCTCGAGAAGATTGGGGAGGCCCTGGCGCTGAGCGCCCCGGTCGTGGCCCAGGCCCATGCCAACGAGGCCTGGCGCGCCGAGATCGTGAGCCGCTCCAACCGCATGACCGAGCTGCTGGCCGAGGCCTACATGGTGGCCCAGTCGGACGCCAGCGTGCTGCTGCTGGGCGACAGCGGCGCCGGCAAGGAACTGCTGGCCCAGGCCATCCACCGGGCCAGCCCGCGCGCGGCCAAGCCCTTCGTGGCAGTCAACTGCGGCGCCATCCCCGAGGCCCTGCTCGAATCCGAGCTGTTCGGCCACGTCAAGGGCGCCTTCACCGACGCCACCAGCAACCACAAGGGCCTGTTCCAGGCGGCCGAGGGCGGCACCTTGCTGCTCGACGAGATCGGCGACATGCCGCCGGCCCTGCAGGTCAAGCTGCTGCGCGTGCTGCAGGAGCGGGCCGTGCGGCCTGTGGGGTCAAGCCAGTCCACGCCCATCGACGTGCGCATCATCTCGGCCACCCACCGCGACCTGGAGGCCGCCATGGCCACGGCCCAGTTCCGCGAGGACCTGTACTACCGCCTCAACGTGGTGACGCTGGCACTGCCCACGCTGGCCGAGCGGCGCGAGGACATCGCCCTGCTGGCCAACCACTTCCTGGACCGGCTGGCGCGCAAGTACGACAAGCGCCTGTCGGGCTTTGCGCCCGAGGCGCTCAAGGCCCTGACCACGGCGGCCTGGCCCGGCAATGTGCGCCAGCTGTTCAACGTGGTTGAGCAGGTGTGTGCACTGTCCACCACGCCGCTGGTGCCGCTGACCCTGGTGCAGCGCGCGCTGCGCATCCCCTCGGCCCCGGTGCTGAGCTTTGCCGACGCGCGCCAGCGCTTCGAGCGCGAGTACCTGGTGGGCCTGCTCAAGATGACCGATGGCAACGTGGCCGACGCCGCACGCCTGGCCCAGCGCAACCGCACGGAGTTCTACCGGCTGCTGCAAAAGCATGCGCTGACCCCCGGCCATTTCAAGAGCGACGCCAGCCCGGACGAGGGCCTGGGCGATGACGTCGCCGATGAGCGACAGGAGTAAGTCCTTGATTTCAAAGGGATTGGCGATACACAGCCATCCCCCTGTCGCCATTCGGCGACAAAAACCGGCCTTTTGGGGCCGTTTTGCTGCATTGCACATCTGCTTACAGGCCAACCAGCACCTAAGCTGTTGATATACAAGCTTTTTTTCGAGCTGGCACAGGGTTTGCCCTATATGCCGGCATGGATGCTGTATTTCCCTCCCTTTCACGCCCCCTGCGCCGCAGTGCTGCTGCCGCAGTGGCACTGTCTGCCCTGCTGGCGGCCAGCGTGGCGCAGGCACAGGCGTTCGATTTCGAGAGCCTGACGAAGCTGGCGCGTGAGCGCGCCGACAAGCCTTTCAACGCAGGCAGCGACAAGCTGCCCGCAGACCTGGCCCAGCTCAATTACGACCAGGTGCGTGACATCCGCTACAAGCCCGAGCGTGCCCTGTGGCGCGCAGAGAAGATGCCCTTCGAGGCCATGTTCTTCCACCTGGGCCTGTACCAGACCCAGCCGGTGCGCATCCATGAGGTGATGCCTTCGGGCACGCGCGACATCAGCTACAGCCGCGCCGACTTCGACTACGGCAAGAACACCGTGCAGCCCCAGGCCTGGGGTGACCTCGGTTTTGCGGGCTTTCGCCTGCACAACCACCTCAATTCGCCCGAGTACAAGGACGAGCTGGCGGTGTTCCAGGGCGCGAGCTATTTCCGCGCACTCGGTGCGGGCCAGCAGTACGGCCTGTCGGCGCGCGGCTTGGCGATCGACACCGTGGGCGGCACGGGCGAGGAGTTTCCGCGCTTCACCGACTTCTGGCTGGTCAAGCCCGGGCCCCAAGGCAAGCAAGTCACGGTATTCGCGCTGCTCGACTCGCCCCGCGCCACGGGTGCCTACCGCTTCGACATCACGCCCGGGCCACAGACGCTGACCACCGTGCGCGCCCGGGTCTTCGTGCGCGGCAACGCCGCCAAGCCCATCGGCACGCTGGGCGTGGCGCCGCTGACCAGCATGTTCTTCTTTGGCGAGAACCAGCCGCGCAAGCAGGACTTTCGCCCCGAGGTGCACGACTCCGACGGCCTGATGGTCGCCACGGGCGAGGGTGAATGGCTGTGGCGCCCGCTGCAGAACCCGGGCAGCACGCTGGTGACCTCGTTCACCACCACCAACCCCAAGGGCTTCGGCCTGATGCAACGCGACCGCCAGTGGGCCAGCTACGAGGACGTGGAAGCCCGCTACGAACGCCGCCCCAGCGCCTGGGTGCGCCCCTTGCACGACTGGGGCCCGGGCCGGGTGGAGCTGGTGCAGAACAACACGCCCGACGAAACGCACGACAACATCGTCGCCTACTGGGTGCCGGCCAAGCTGCCCGCCCCGGGCACGCCGCTGGAGTTCTCGTACGAGCTCGGCTGGCAGGGCGATGAACAGCAGCGCCCGCCGGGCAGCTGGGTCACGCAGTCTCGTCGCGGCATGGGCTTTACCCAGCAAAGCGCGCAGGAGTTGCGCCAGCAGGTGCAGTACGTGGTCGATTTCACGGGCCCTGCGCTGGCCGCCCTGCCCGCCGACGCCGCCGTCAAGGCCGTGGTCACCGCCGACGCCAACGGCAAGGTTCTCGAAAACGCGGCCTACCGCAACCCTGCCACCGGGCAGTGGCGCATGACCGTGCGCGTACAGCGCCAGCAGGCCGATCGCCCGATCGAGCTGCGCGCCTTCCTTCAACACGACAACCACGCTGTGAGCGAAACATGGACGCACATCATTCTTCCCGAGTAAGCCCGTCAGAGCCCCTCGCCTCTGAAGACCGTGGTGCCCCTCGCACGCAGCGCAGCACGCTGCGCGAGGAGCGCCACCCCAATTCCGTGACCGCGCCGCCGCTCCACCGCGGCTCCATGGTGCCGCTGCCCTGGCGCGGCTTCTGGAACAGCATCGGCACCGCGCTGCTGCTGCGCCTGACCGGCCGCCCCGGCAGCGCTCCACCGGCCACCCCGGCCGGCATGCAGCACGAGGCCTGGCAGGGCGCCGCCCAGCGCCGCCGCTGGACCTTTGCGCTGCTCACGGTGCTCAGCACCACACTGGCCACCACCCTGTTCGCCGGCGTGCAGCCCGATTACGACAACGCCTGGCTGGGCTATGGCCAGATGGCGCTGTTCGCGCTGCTGTCGGCCTGGGTGGTTACCGGCTTCATGACCGGGATGATGGGTTTCTGGGTCATGCTGCGCGGTGACCGCCATGCACTGTCGGCCAAGAGCGTGGCATCGCACCCGCTCTCGCCCGAGGCGCGCACGGCCATCATCATGCCGATCTGCAACGAGGACGTGGCCACGGTGTTCGCCGGCCTGCGCGCCACCTGCGAATCGGTCGCGGCCACGGGCCACGGCGCCACCTTCGACGTGTTCGTGCTGTCCGACAGCTACGACAAGGACATCGCCAAGGCGGAGCATGCCGCCTGGGAAGACCTGCGCAGCGCCCTGGCCGAGCACGGCCAGCAGCCCCAGGTGCAGGTGTACTACCGCCTGCGCACGCGCCGCAGCCACCGCAAGGCGGGCAACGTGGCCGACTTCTGCCGCCGCTGGGGCAAGGACTACCGCTACATGGTGGTGCTCGACGCCGACAGCGTGATGAGCGGCGACTGCATCGTCTCCATGGCCAAGCTGATGGAAGCCAACCCCAGCGCCGGCATCATCCAGACCGCGACGCAGGCCATCGGCCACGTCACGCTGCACGCCCGCGCGCAGCAGTTCGCCTCGCGCGTCACCGGGCGCCTGTTCACCCTGGGCATGCAGTACTGGCAACTGGGCGAGTCGCACTACTGGGGCCACAACGCCATCATCCGCATGGAGCCGTTCATGCAGCACTGCGCGCTGGCCCCCATCGCAGGCAAGGGCGGCCTGTCGGGCGGCATCATGTCGCACGACTTCGTCGAAGCCGCGCTGATGCGCCGCGCCGGCTACCACGTGTGGCTGGTGTCCGACCTGATCGGCAGCTATGAGCAGCAACCGCCGGACCTGCTGGCCGAGCTGCAGCGTGACCGCCGCTGGTGCCAGGGCAATCTGCAGAACGCCCGCCTGATGGCCGAGCCCGGCATCCATGCCGTGCACCGCTCGATGTTCGTGACCGGCGCCATGGCCTACCTGTCGGCACCGCTGTGGCTGGCCTTCCTGACGCTGGGCACGGCCCTGTGGCTGTCGGGTGCCCCGGTGGTGGCCAACTGGCACATCCTGCCAGCCGAGTTGCTGGGCCTGTGGGGCTGGACGGTGTCCATGCTGTTCCTGCCGCGCATCCTGGGCGTGACCGCCGTGTTCATGCGCAAGGAGCAGTCGCAGTACGGTGGTGGCTGGAGCCTCGTCAAGAGCGCCGTGGTCGAGAGCGTGCTGGCCATTTTGCAGGCGCCCGTGCGCATGCTGGCCCACTCGCTGTTCGTGCTGCTGGCCATCACCGGCCTGGAACTGCAATGGAAGTCGCCACCCCGCGAAGCCAATGCCGTGCCCTGGGGCCAGGCCACGCGCCAGCTCGCCCCGATGACCGCCGTGATCGCCCTCTTGGCCCTGGGCGTGGCCTTCGTCGATGGCAGCGCCCTGCTGTGGCTGATGCCCGTGGGCCTGCCGCTGGCGCTGGCTATTCCACTGGCAGTGCTGACCAGCCAGATCGCCCTGGGCAAGGCGATGCGTGCGCAGCGCCTGCTGCTGATCCCCGAGGAGTCGTGGTCGCCCCCCGTGCTGCGCCGCGCCTGGCTGCATGCCAGCCGCCTGGCACGGCCGGCGCTGCGGGCCGCATGATGAAAGCGTGACATTTGCCACACAAACACGAAGCCGGTGCATGCACCGGCTTTTTGTCGTTTGCTACCCATTCAATAGCATCCAATCCCTGCTGGCAATGGGCGACAACGCAACCCCGGCTGCACCACTCACCCAAACAGGCGCTGGACTCGCCACGGCACTCCCTTACGATACGCACGCTTCGCCACCGCCTGCGCGCCGCGCTCCGGTTGCCCCGATTCTTGCCCTTCTGTGGAACACCATCGATGCCATCGCCTCTTGCCCCCCACGCCGCCACGCGGCGCTTCTTCCACGCCAGCGCCCTGGCATTGGCCCTCGCGGCCGCAGGCTGCGCTGCGCCCCCCGTCCAGGTGGCAGAGCCCTCGGCGCCTGCACCCCAGGCAGCCCCCGAACCCCAGCCGCCTGCCGAACCGCCAGGCCGCATCATCTTTGCCGGCTTTGCGATGCACTCGCAGTCCAAGGCCTTCCGCAACGACGTGCTGCTGGCCGAAAAGCTGGTCAGCGGGATCGACCCCAATGCCCTGATGCTCAAGCTGGCCAACCCGGCCAAGGACCAGAGCGCCGACTGGCCCCAGGCCACAGCCGAGAATTTCGCGCTGGTGATGACCAAGATGGCCGAGGTGGCGCGCCCGCGCGACCGCGTGCTGCTGCTGATCTCCAGCCACGCCAACCCCGGACTGCTCAGCGTCAACGTGGGCGGCAAGAACCAGCAACCCATCACGCCCAAGATCCTGAGCGACGCCCTGGCGCCCCTGGGCAAGGTGCCCACGCTGGTGGTGCTGTCGGCGTGCTACAGCGGCTCGTTCATCGAGCCCCTGAAGGCGCCGAACCGCGTGGTGCTGACCGCGACCGATGTGCGCAGCACCTCGTTCAAGTGCCAGTACGAGGGCAACCACACGCCCTTTGCCGAAGCCCTGTTCGGCCAGGCCGGCCCGGAAGGCCTGTCGGTGACCGACTGGATGGGCGAAGCGAAAAAAACCATCGCCGCACAGGAAAAGCGCCGCAAGCTGCCGGCCTCCAAGCCGCAGGCCTTCGTCGGCGACGAGGCCAAGGCCTGGGCCGGCCAGCCCCTCAAGGAATGGCTGCTGGCGCCCTGAGGACCTGCCGCGATCCTTGCGCCGCGCACTGCCCGGCGCGCCCCTCTGCCTTTGACACCCCCGATACGCCATGCTGACTGACCGCACTGCCGCCCCCCAAGCCACGCCCCTGTCCGGCCCGCTGCTTGACGCCTACCTGGACCAGGCCGAAGCGCTGGTCGAAGGCGAGGAGGATGAGGAGGAAGAGACCCCGCAGCAGGAGGGCGCGGCCGCACAGGCGCAGCGCACCGAGGCGCTGGCGCGGATGCTGGGCCAGCAGGTGCTGCAGCCGGCCTCGCTGGAGGTGCTGTACCGCATCCATTCCCTCTGGATGCAGGCGGGCCAGCCCGCCATGGCGCTGCAGGCCATCGACACCCATGCCGCCGCACTGCTGCAGGACCTGCCACCCGCCGAGCGGCACGACGCACAGGTCGGTACCGGTTTTTCGCGTACCCAGGCCTTGCGCTCCCTGCCGGACCAGGTGCCGCAGCTGCACCAGGCCCTCGAAGGCATGGCCCAGTTGCTGGCACAGCCGCCCCTGCAGCACCAGTCGGACGATGCCTGGGAGCACCTTGCCGGCCAGGCCGAACGCAGCCAGCACTACGGCGTGTGGCGCCGCAGCGTGCAGGCGCGCCACGCGCTGCAGGTGGTGCAGCCGGGGCGGGCGGCCTTTCGCGCCTGGGACGATGCCGTGCTGGCCACGCGCATGGCCGAGGCCAGGGCGGCCGAAGGCGATGCCGCGCAGGCGCAGCAACTGGTACAGCAGGCCATGGACCACCTGCGCCATGCAGCGGACGGACAGGATGTGGACCACAACGACTGGCTCAAGCTGGGCGAGCGGCTGGTGGTGCTGGACCCGTCCAGCATCGACACCATTGCGCAGCAGGTGCCGCAGCGCATGCCGGCCGACCTGTCGCGCCCCCGGCAGCGCGACGTCTCGGTGCGCCGCGCACGCCTGCATGCCAAGGCGCTGCACCGGCAGGGCCAACTCGACGCAGCCATCGCCCAGGGGCTGCAAGGCCGCTTCGGCCTGACCGATGACCAGGACGACAGCTTCAGCGCCCTGGTGCTCGACTGGCTGGTGCAGGCCGGCCGCCTGGATGCGGCAGCCCGGCTGGCGTACGAGTGCATCAGCAGCGAGCGCCCCACCTCCGCCGGGCATGCCTGCAGGGTGGCGCTGGCCCAGCTGGCAGAGCACGGCACGGCGGGCCGGCCATTGCACATCTACTGGCACCTGGCCCTGGCGTCTGCGGCCACCATCGATGGCACCGAGTGGGCCGCCCACCCGCAGGAACCGCAGGCCTTTGCGCAGCACCACCTGCAGGAGGCCTGCAAGATGGACCCCGCCCACCCGGCCATCGCCGCGCAGCAGGGCCTCAAGCGGTTTGAAGACGGTGACCACGCAGGCGCCCTGCCCCTGCTGGAATCCGCCGCGCGCGAGCCCTTCATGGCCGCACCCGACGTGCTGCAGGCGCTGTGGGTCTGCCGCGCCAAGGTGCATGGCATCGCCAAGGCGCTGCAGCGGCCCTTCCCCGCTTCACCGGCAGCGGGCTGGTGCTACAACATCGGCGTGTGGCTCGATTTCAGCTTCCAGGAGGCCTGCGGCATCGACGATGGCGACTGGCCCGAGCGCGACGTGGACGCCCTCAAGGCGCGCTACTACGAGGCGGCCGTGGTGCACTTCGATGGCTTCTTCGCCACGGGCGAAGGCTGGTTCCGCGATGCCGATGTGCACGTCTATTCCATGCTGTGCAACAACCTGGGCATCTACTACCGCTGGGCACTCAAGGACTACGACAAGGCCATCGACCTGCACCACAAGGGCCTGGCCACCAGCCCCTTTGCCGAGCACCACAACGGTCTCATGTCCTGCTACGAGGCGGCCGAGCGCAAACCCGAATTCATTGCCGCCGCCGACAGGCTGTGGCACTACGCGCTCGACCACGGCTACGGGCGCCACGACCCCACGGAATACTTCAAGGGCGTGTGCCACGCGCTGTACGGGCTGGACCGCGACAACGAGATCGCCATCTGGCTTCAGCGCCTGGACGAATGGTGGGTCGGCCTGGACCAGGAGGACCAGGCCGAGAACGAAGAGGACTACCTCTCCACGCTGCTGGTGATGCTGCGCGACCTGGCCTGGTCGCAGCCCGCCGACGCGCTGGCGCGGCTGGAGCGGGACATGCCCCGCACCCTGGCCAGCCCCCTGCCCGGCATGCGGCGCGTGGCAGGCAACGTGCTGGAATATGCCGGCCAGTATGAGCGGGCCATGGCGTTGTACCAGGAGTCACTCAAGAGGGTGCGCCCCGGTGAACCGGACGATCAGGAACAGGCCGGGTACGCGCGCGAGAACATGGACCGCTGCAAAAAGGCCATGCGCGCGAAGAACCCTTGGTGGAAGGTCTGGTAGTGGCCGTGGGGGCTTCGCCGGCACGCAGCATGTACGGTGCGCGCGACGTGGTCAACGCGCCGGCCATCCGCAGCGCCATCGAGCGCCGCAGCCGCGCGCGCAACGACCCCGAGGAGGTGCGCGCCTGGCTGGCCAACCACTTCTACCGCCACGTGGTGGGCAACCTGCCGGCGAGCGCCCCTGCGGTGCAGGCCGTCACGCAGCGCGAGCAGGCGCAGGCCCTGCTCAAACCGGCAGCGGTACCGCCTTGGGCACTGGCCCGTCTGGTGGAGGCCTCGCCACGGCACACGGCCGCTCCCACCACGGCGCTGTGGTGGATCGATCCCGAGGCCGAGGCCGTGCTGGCGCTGGAGTCGCGGCTGGTGGAATTCCTGCTGTCGCGCGAAGGCACTGCACTGCAGGGCAAGCTGCAGCGGGTGACGGCCCCCCAGGCGCTGGCGCAGTGGGACGAGGAGCATGCAGCCTACGAAGCCAAGGCCGCAGCCGGCTGGCGCGAGCACGCGCCCGACGCGGTGGCCCCGGTGTGGCAGGGAGAGCAGGGGCATTTCGTCGAATTGCGGCCGGACAGCACGCACCTGCGCGCTGAGATGGCCTACGAGAGCCAGATGATGCGCCACTGCCTGGGCCAGTTCGCCAACCGCCGCAGCCTCGGTGGCGGCTATGGCGAGCACTACGCCAGCGCCTGCGAAGAGGGCCGGCTGCGCCTGTTCTCCTACCGCACGGCGGGCAACCTGCCGCACATCACCATCAGCGCGCATGTGCGCGAAGGTGGCCGCCTGGCCATCGACCAGATCAAGGGCAAGCAGAACCGCCCGCCCATCGGGCGCTACCAGGGCGAGGTGCTCGCGCTGCTCAACCAGCTCGACACCTGCGGGGATGCACCGCCCGACGCGCTGCAGATGGGCATCGTGCACACCTCCCAGGGCTGGTGCGCCGTGCGCGACGTGGCGCTGGAGGCCGACCAGCTGCGCCTCATCCAGAGCCGCCCGGCGCTGGTGCGCGAGCTGCCCGCGCCCTCGGTGCTGGTGCAGTGGCTGGTGGCCGCGCGCGATCCGGCGCTGCTGCAGGGCCTGCCCCTGGCCGCTTCCGTGGCGGCGGCACTGACTGCTGCAGCGCCGAACGGCACGGAGCGCACGCCATGATCGCCTGGCTGGTGTTCGCGCTGGGGTTCTGCCTTCTGGCCTGGCTGGCCTGGCGGTTGCTGCTGTGGGTGCTGGGGCCGTTTCTGCGCTGGTACGGGCGCCCCCGCCTGCGCCGGCAGTATGTGCTGGACGCGCACTGGAGCTGGACCCTGGCCCTGGCCGACCCCATGGCCTTCGCACGCATCCAGGGCGGCTTCGCCGATGCGCGCATGCCGCGCCTGGCCGATGCGCTGCAGCAGTCCCTGCGCCCGGCCCTGCTGCACCTGCTGGGCCTGCGCAGCGACATGTCGGACGAGCAGGTCCGCGCCGCCCTGCCCGGGCACCTGCGTGAGCGCTGGTTCCGCATGGGCCTGGATACCTTGCGGCCCGACGATGCGCCACGCGACGCCATGGCGCTGGCCTGTGCGCGCGTGGCCTTCGCCACCCGCACCGCAGCTCTGCTGGGCTGGCTGGACGAGGCAACGCAGTGGCAGATCCTGCACCACAACGCGCAGCGCGCGGCCGACTGCTTTCAGGGCTGGCAGGATTTCGGCACCGCCTGCGCACGCGGCCGCCGCCAATGGGTGGCCCATTCGCGCGCCGACAGCCTCGGAGTGGCATTCACCGAAGACGACGTGGCGCAATGGGTGGCCAACCGCGACCACCCCTGGCACTGGCTGCCCTGGCCGCTGCCACCACCGTCATTGAAAAAGCCCTGAAGAGCGCGGCCTGCGCTCATTCAGGGCTGTGGGTGATCGAAGGCCCGGCTCAGAACGGCATCTTGGGCATGCCACCGCCGCCCAGGCCTTTCATGCCACCCATTTTCTTCATCATCTTCATCAGGCCGCCGCCCTTCATCTTCTTCATCATGTCCTGCATCTGCTCGAATTCCTTGAGCAGGCGGTTCACCTCCTGGACATGCACGCCCGCGCCGCCCGCGATGCGCTTCTTGCGCGTGGCCTTGATCAGCTCGGGCTTGCGGCGCTCCAGCGGGGTCATGCTCTGGATGATGCCTTCCTTGCGCTTGATGTCCTTCTCGGCCTTGTCCATGTCCACGGCGCCGGCCTTGGCGGTGAACTGGGCGGGCAGCTTGTCCATGAGGCTGGACAGCCCGCCCATCTGCTTCATCTGCTGAAGCTGCGACAAAAAGTCGTTGAGGTCGAAGCCGTCGCCGCTCTTGACCTTGGCGGCGAGCTTTTGCGCGGCCTCGATGTCCACGCCGGCCGTGACCTGCTCGACCAAAGCCACGATGTCGCCCATGCCCAGGATGCGGCCGGCATGGCGCTCGGCGTCGAAGACCTCCAGGCCGTCGAGCTTTTCGGAGACGCCGGCGAACTTGATCGGCGCGCCGGTGATCTGGCGCACCGACAGCGCGGCACCGCCGCGCGAGTCGCCGTCGAGCTTGGTCAGCACAATGCCGGTGAGCGGCAATGCTTCCTTGAAGGCTTTGGCCGTGTTGATCGCGTCCTGGCCCTGCATGGCATCGACCACGAACAGGGTTTCAACGGGGTTCAGCGCGGCATGCAGGTCCTTGATTTCCTTCATCAGCACTTCGTCGATGGCCAGGCGGCCGGCCGTGTCGACCAGCAGCACGTCGAAGTAGTGCTTCTTGGCGTAATCGAGCGCGGCCAGGCCGATATCCAGCGGCTTCTGGTCGGGGGTGCTCGGGAACCACTCGGCGCCGGCCTGCTTGGTCACCGTCTTGAGCTGCTCGATGGCAGCGGGGCGGTAGACGTCGCCGGAGACGGTAAGCACCTTCTTCTTGCGTTTTTCGATCAGGTGCTTGGCCAGCTTGGCCGTGGTGGTGGTCTTGCCCGCGCCCTGCAGGCCGGCCATCAGGATCACGGCGGGTGGCTGGGCGGCCAGGTTGATGTCGGAAATGCCCTCGCCCATGGTGGCGGCGAGTTCACGGTTGACGATGGAGACCAGGGTCTGGCCCGGCTTGAGCGAGCCCAGCACTTCCTGGCCCAGGGCCTTTTCCTTGACGCGGGCGATGAAATCACGCACGACGGGCAGGGCCACGTCGGCTTCGAGCAGGGCCATGCGCACCTCGCGCAGCATGTCCTGCACATTGGATTCGGTGATGCGGGCCTGGCCGCGCATCTCCTTGACGAGGCGCGTGAGTTTGTCGGTAAGGGCGGAGGCCATAGGGATTGTTCCGGGTTTGCGCGCGGGCAAGCGGCGAGCGCGCCAGGGGGTACTGGCGATGGGGCGAAAGGCTACTAAACTCTGAGGCATGATTTTACCCAGTGCTTCTCCCATGGGTTGGCTGCTCGCGCTTGCCGCAGCGGCAGCCTATGCCATGCCGGCTGCCGCTGCGTCGCGCCTGGGGGCTGCGGGCATGCGCAACGCCCTGCTGGTCGCATGGTTGCTGCATGGCGCCACGCTGGTGCTGGGGCTGTGGAGCGAGGCGCCACGCTTCGGCTTCGCGCCGGCGCTGTCGATGACGGCCTGGCTGGTGCTGACGGTGTACGCGGTCGAAAAGCAGCTGTTTCCGCAGATGCAGGCGCGCTGGGTGCTGGCGGCGCTGGGCGCGGCGGCCATCGTGCTGGCCCTGGTGTTCCCCGGCCAGCCGCTGCATGTCTCGGCATCGGCCTGGCTGCCGCTGCACCTGGCCCTGGGCATCGCCTGCTACGGCCTGTTCGGCGCTGCGGTGGTGCACGCCTGGCTGATGACACGGGCCGAGCGCCACATCCGCCAGGCCGAAGACCCGCACAGCGGCATTCCGCTGCTCACGCTGGAGCGCCTGACCTTCCGCTTCGTGACGGCCGGCTTCGTGCTGCTCACCGCCACGCTGCTGGCCGGCTGGCTGTTTGGCGATGCGCTCTATGGCCGCGCCTGGCGCTGGGACCACAAGGCGATCTTCTCGCTGATGGCCTGGATCACGTTTGCCACGCTCCTGCTGGGCCGTGCACGCTTTGGCTGGCGCGGCCGCACCGCCGTTGGCGTGCTCTATGCCGGTGCGGGGCTGTTGTTGCTGGCCTATGTGGGCTCGCGCTTCGTGCTCGAAGTCATCCTGGGCCGCAGCGCATGAAGTACCTCGTTCTGCTGGTGGTGCTGGTGGTGGCCATCGGCATCTGGCGCAGCAACCGCGCCGCACCCAAGCCCCCCCATCCCGGCAAGTCCCGCCCCCCCGCGCTGCCCCAGGACATGGTCGCCTGCGCGCACTGCGGCGTGCATGTGCCGCGTGCCGACGCGCAGATCCAGGGCGACCTCGCCTACTGCAGCCTGGAGCACCAGCGCCTTGGCAAGCCCTGAGCCAATCATGGCGGACAACGTGTCGGGCAACAACTTGCTGGTGACGGTGGACGCACCGTTCCTGCGCCTGTGGAAGGGCTTCCTGACCGCCCGGGTGATGGTCGCCATCGCCCTGGTGCTGCTGCAGACGCTCGGGCAGGCGGTCAACCAGACGCTGGACCCCGCCGCGCTGTCGGTCTCGGTGGCCTACCTCGTCGCCACCCTCCTGATGCGCATCCTGGCGCGCCACCGGCCGCCATCGCCGGGCACGGGCGTGCACTGGCTGCCGTCCATCGGCGTCGACCTGGCGGTGGTCTGCGCCCTGCAACTGCTGCACTCGGGCGCCCTGAACTACACCCCGCTCTTCGGCCTGCCGATCCTGATGGCGGCGGTGCTGGGCACGCTCACGCTGGCGCTGGGCACCACGGCGGGTGTCACCCTGCTACTGCTGGGCCTGGCGTGGCTGGGCTCGCGCTCCGGCGTCGACGACCCGCAGCGCTACCTGCAGAGCGCCCTTACCGGCACGGGCTACTTCATCGTCTCCTACCTGGTGCACCAGCTTGCCACGCGCCTGGCGCGCGAGCAGGAAGTGGCCCAGCAAAGCCAGATGACGGCGCGCGTGCAGACGCAGGTGAGCGCCCTGGTGATCCAGAACCTCACCGACGGCGTGCTCGTGGTGGACGAGAACGACGTCGTGCGCACGGCCAACCCGGCCGCGCTGCAGTTGCTGGGGCAGCCGCCCCTGCCGCCGCTGCCCTTTTCGCTGACGCATGCTGCCGCATGGGATCCGCTGGTGAAGCTGGCACGCCGCACCTTTCGCCAGGAGCAACCCCAGACCGCCGATGCGGACCTGCTGCACCCCGGCGAGAGCCCGACCGGGCTGCATGTGCGCACCTGGCTGACCTCCTCGCGCACACCGGCCCGCGAGGCCGGCAGCGAGCGGCTGTGCGTGATGTTCCTGCACGACCTGCGCGAGATGCAGGCGCGCCTGCGCACCGAGAAGCTGGCCGCGATGGGCCGCATGTCGGCCGCCGTGGCGCACGAGATCCGCAACCCCCTGGCAGCCATCGTCCAGGCCAATGCCCTGCTGGAAGAAGACCTGACGGACCCCGGCCAGAAGCGCCTGGCGCACATGGTGCAGCAAAACGCCGACCGCCTGGCACGCATTGCCGAGGAGGTGCTGGACATTGCCCGCGTGCAGCACCAGATCAGCCAGTCGCCGGCCTCCACGCTGCACCTGGACAGCGCCGTGGCCCAGATCTGGAGCGACTGGCAGGGGCAGGAGCCGGACAAACGGCGCGGCCTGGTCGCGCTGAGCGCCGGCGATGCGCAAGTGGAATTCGACACCGAGCACCTGCGCCGCGTGCTGGTGAACCTGCTGGACAATGCCCTGCGCTACATGGGCCCGGAGCCGGATTCGCTGTGCATCGCCACGCGCACCACCATCACGGGCCAGGTCAGCCTGCAGGTCTGGAGCGATGGCGCCCCCATGGACAAGTCCGTGGAGCGCCACCTGTTCGAGCCGTTCTTTTCGTCCGAGAGCCGCTCCAGCGGCCTGGGCCTGTACATCTGCCGCGAGCTGTGCCAACGCCATGGCGCCTCCATCGGCTACCAGCGCGTGGTGCGCCTGACCCAGCGCGGCGATACCGGCGGCAATGCTTTTACGGTAGGCTTTCGGCGCACCACCCGGCCCGCCGAGCCCGCCTCCCTGTTCGACACGATTGTTGTCTAAAGCTCCATGAACGCCCCTGCTGCCTCCATCCTTGTCGTGGACGACGAGCCCGACCTGCGCACGCTCTACGAGCTCACGCTGCTGCGCGAGGGCTACCGCGTGGAGACCGCCGCCAGCGTGCAGGAGGCCCGCGAGCAGCTCAAGGCCCACCGCTTCGACGCAGTGATCACCGACATGCGCCTGCCCGACGGCTTTGGCATGGAACTGCTGCAGGACCTGCGCGACCAGCAGCGCAAGGAGCGCTGCGTGGTGATGACGGCCTATGGCTCGGCCGAGAACGCGGTGGAGGCCCTGCGCTCCGGCGCCTTCGACTACCTGACCAAGCCGGTGGACCTGAAACAGTTCCGCTCGGTCGTGGCCTCGGCCATCCAGGGCACGGGCGGTGTGCCTGCACCGCGCGCGGCGCGCACCCCGGGCGGGCGCCAGAGCGGCACGGTCGATGCGCAGGCCTCTTCGTCGGCGCTGGACCGGCTGGTGGGCGAATCGGCCGCCATGCGCAACGTCAAGCAGCGCGTGGCCAAGGTGGCGCGTGGCATGGCGCCGGTGCTGATCCACGGCGAATCGGGCACCGGCAAGGAGCTCGTCGCCCAGGCGCTGCATGCCAGCAGCCAGCGCGCGGACGGCCCCTGGGTGGCCGTGAATTGCGGTGCCATCCCCGAAAACCTGCTCGAGGCCGAGTTCTTCGGCGCGCGCAAGGGCTCCTACACCGGCGCCAGCCAGGACCGGGACGGCTACTTCCAGGCGGCGCGTGGGGGCACCTTGTTCCTCGACGAGATCGGCGACCTGCCGCTGGCCATGCAGTCGAAGCTGCTGCGCGCCATCCAGGAACGCAGCGTACGCGCCCTGGGCTCAACGCAGGAAGAGACGGTGGATGTGCGCATCGTCAGCGCCACGCACCGCGACCTGGCGGCCGACGTGCAGACCGGCCGCTTCCGCCAGGATCTGTACTACCGCCTCAACGTGATCGAGGTCGTGATCCCGCCGCTGCGCGAGCGGCGCGAGGACCTGCCCGCCCTGTGCCGGGCCCTGCTCGCGCGCATCGCGCAGGAGTCGGGCATGCCCGTGCCGGCCCTCACCGAGCACGCCATACAGGCGATTGCCGCCCACCCGCTCACCGGCAACGTGCGCGAACTCGAAAACCTGCTGCACCGCGCCGTGGCCCTGAGCGAGGGGGACGAGCTGCACGTGGACGGCGTGGCACCGCCTGCGGGCGGCTTTCCTGCTGCCTCAAGCAGCGCCAGCCCGCCCCCCGCACAGGCTTCAGACGCTGCGGCTTTCAACCCCGTCGCCTTGCCGGACACGCTGCAGGCGGATGACGCATCGTCACCCCGCCCGGCCCTGGGCGGGGCGCCCGGCTCCCCCATGCCAGGCGCCAGCACGCCCCTGCCCAGCGACCTGCAGGCCTGGCTGGACCAGCAGGAGCGCGACATCCTGGTGCGCGCACTGCGCGAGGCGGGGTTCAACCGCACGGCCACGGCGGCACGCCTGGGCATCAGCCTGCGCCAGATCCGCTACCGCATTGCCCGCCTGAACATCGCCGTGCCCAATGACCAGGATGCCCATGACGACATCGGCTGAGGGGCCGGACGCCGACGGTTCCCCCTGGGACCAGGGCTGGCACCGGTCGGCCGTGCGCCACCCCTCGCCCAACTTCGGTCCGCGCCCGCCCGCCGCGCAGATCGACCTGATCGTGGTGCACTCCATCAGCCTGCCACCGGGCGAGTACGGGGGCCCGGCCGTGCGCCAGCTGTTCACCAACACACTCGACTGGGACGCGCACCCTTATTACCAGGGCATCCGCGGTCTTCAGGTGTCCGCGCACTTCTTCATCGATCGCACGGGAGCGCTCTGGCAGTTCGTGGACTGCGACCAGCGCGCCTGGCATGCGGGGCCCTCGGCCTACCGGGGCCGCGCGCAATGCAACGACGACTCCATCGGCATCGAGCTCGAAGGCCTGGAGGGCGAGCGCTTCGAGACCCCGCAGTACGCCACGCTGACCTGGCTGTGCCGTGACATCGCGCGGCGCTATCCCGTTGCCCACCTGGCTGGCCACGAGCACATTGCCCCGGGGCGCAAGCACGATCCGGGCGCAGGCTTCGACTGGCCGGGACTGCAGCAGTCGCTGGGCTGGCCACCGGAGTGCTTTCCGATCGACACGCAGCCGGCCTCCACTACCGGCGCCTGACCCCGCGCACCGGGCCGGTGCGCGCAGGCTGCAGCACCCGCAGCGGATGTCGCAACAGCACGTCACATCACCGCTGCCGCAAAAATATTTTTTGCTGCGCATGCACAAACCAGCCGCTTCAATCTGCACGCGGCCTGCCATGCAAAACCGGGCCGCATCACGCGCCAATGCGTGGTTTTCACAGCCATCCATCGGACACAAGGCGCGCGCACGGCAGGCCTCATAGGCCGATGCGGCGTGGGGGAAACATGCTGTTTCGGAATTTGGCGTCTCTGGCGGCGGTACACTACCGGTAGCGTATTGAACGCAACTGACACACCATATATAGTGTGCGACAGGCCAGAAACTGGCGCACCACTTCTCCCTCGCGGCGGCACTGCCACCCGCCTGCACATTCCAGACAGCACCCAAAAAGAGGACATCCATGCACGCTGCTTTGAACACGCCTTCATCCACCACCCGCCCCGCATCCCAGGATGCGCCCGAGGCATCTTCTGCTGCACCAGAGGGAGCGAACACGTACTCCCACTACCAGATCATCCGCCGCAATGGCGCCGTGGTCCCGTTCGAGCCGCAGAAGATTGCCGTGGCGATGATGAAGGCGTTTCTGGCAGTGCACGGCACCCAGGGTGCGGCCTCGGCCAGCGTGCGCGAAGTGGTGGACTCGCTGACCCAGAACGTCGCCCGCGCCCTGGCGCGCTCGCGTCCTGGCGGCGGCACCTTCCATATTGAAGACGTGCAGGACCAGGTGGAACTGGTGCTGATGCGCGGCGGCCACCACGAGGTCGCCCGCGCCTACGTGCTGTACCGCGAAAGCCGCACCCAGGAGCGTGCCCGCCACGTCGAACAGGAAACGGCTGCCGCGCCCGCCCCCGCACTGCACGTGCTGGACGGCGATAAGCGCGTGGTGCTGGACCTGGTGCGCCTGCGTGGCCTGATCGAGTCGGCCTGCGTGAACCTGGGCGCGGACATCTCGGCCCAGCCCATCGTGGCCGAGACCATGCGCAACCTGTACGACGGCGTCCCCATGGACGAGGTCTACAAAGCGTCCATCCTGGCAGCCCGCACGCTGATCGAGAAGGACCCCGACTACACCTACGCCACCGCACGCCTCTTGCTGCATACCATCGTGCGCGAAGTGCTGGGCCGTGAAGTCACGCAGGACGACATGGGCCAGAGCTACGTGGACTACTTCCCGCAGTTCATCCAGAAGGGTGTGGACAACGAGCTGCTGGACCCGCGCCTGCTGACGTTCGACCTGGCCCGCCTGGGCGCCGCCCTCAACGCCGACCGCGACCTGCAGTTCGATTACCTGGGCCTGCAGACCCTGTACGACCGCTACTTCCTGCACGTGCGCAAGACCCGCATCGAGCTGCCCCAGTGCTTCTTCATGCGCGTGGCCATGGGCCTGTCGCTCAATGAAGCCGACCGCGAAGCCCGCGCCATCGAGTTCTACGAGATCCTCTCGAGCTTCGATTTCATGTCCAGCACGCCCACGCTGTTCAACAGCGGCACGCTGCGCTCGCAGCTGTCCTCGTGCTACCTGACCACGGTGCCCGACCACCTGGAAGGCATCTACGACTCCATCAAGGAAAACGCCCTGCTGTCCAAGTTTGCCGGCGGCCTGGGCAACGACTGGACCCGCGTGCGCGCCCTGGGCTCGCACATCAAGGGCACGAACGGTGAATCACAGGGCGTGGTGCCCTTCCTCAAGGTGGTCAACGACACGGCCGTGGCCGTGAACCAGGGCGGCAAGCGCAAGGGCGCCGTCTGCACCTACCTGGAAACCTGGCACCTCGACATCGAAGAGTTCCTGGAGCTGCGCAAGAACACCGGCGATGACCGCCGCCGCACGCACGACATGAACACGGCCAACTGGATCCCCGACCTGTTCATGCGCCGCGTGATGGAAAAGGGCACCTGGACCCTGTTCTCGCCCTCCGACGTGCCCGACCTGCACGACCTGTTCGGCGGCGCCTTCGAGAAGGCCTACGTGGCCTACGAAGCAAAGGCCGCGCGCGGCGAGATCAAGCCCTCCAAGACGGTGCAGGCCACCGACATGTGGCGCAAGATGCTGACCATGCTGTTCGAGACCGGCCATCCCTGGATCACCTTCAAGGATGCCTGCAACGTGCGCTCGCCCCAGCAGCACGCTGGCGTGGTGCATTCGTCCAACCTGTGCACCGAGATCACGCTGAACACCAGCGACACCGAGACCGCAGTCTGCAACCTGGGCTCCGTGAACCTGCTGCAGCACTTGAAGGACGGCCAGATCGACCACGCCAAGCTGCGCAAGACCATCACCGTGGCCATGCGCATGCTGGACAACGTGATCGACATCAACTACTACGCGGTCACCAAGGCCCGCGACTCCAACCTGCGCCACCGCCCCGTGGGCCTGGGCCTGATGGCCTTCCAGGACAGCCTGTACGAGCTGCGCATTCCCTACGCCTCGCAAGCGGCCGTGGAATTTGCCGACCGGTCGATGGAAGCCATCTGCTACTACGCCTACTGGGCCTCGACCGAGCTGGCCCGCGAACGCGGCCAGTACGAGAGCTACAAAGGCTCGCTGTGGGACCAGGGCATCCTGCCCCTGGACACGCTGGACATGCTGGCCACGGCACGCGGCGGCTACGTTGAAGTGGACCGTTCGGCCACGCTGGACTGGGATGCCCTGCGCAAGAAGATCGTTCAGGACGGCATGCGCAACTCCAACTGTGTCGCCATCGCCCCCACGGCCACCATCTCCAACATCATCGGCGTGGATGCATCGATCGAGCCTTCGTTCGGCAACCTGTCGGTCAAGTCCAACCTGTCGGGCGAGTTCACCGTGATCAACGGCGGCCTGGTGCGCGACCTCAAGCGCCTGGGCCTGTGGGACGACGTGATGATCATGGACCTCAAGCACTTTAAGGGATCGCTGCACCCCATCGACCGCGTGCCGGCAGACATCAAGGCCCTGTACTCCACGGCCTTCGAAGTCGACTCGCAATGGCTGGTGGAGGCCGCATCGCGCCGCCAGAAGTGGATCGACCAGGCCCAGAGCCTGAACATCTACATGGCCGGTGCATCGGGCAAGAAGCTCGACGACACCTACAAGCTGGCCTGGCTGCGCGGCCTCAAGACCACCTACTACCTGCGCACGCAAAGCGCCACGCACGTGGAGATGAGCACCGTGAACACGCGCCAGCTCAACTCCGTTTCGTCGGGCAACGATGCGGGCGCCGCACAGGCCGCGCCGGCCAAGCCGAGCGCGATGGAAGCGGCCGCTGCAGCCGCTGCCGCGCAGGCCGCTGCGCTGCCTGCCACCGACGTCAAGTTCTGCGCCATCGATGATCCAACCTGCGAGGCCTGCCAGTAAGGTCCCATGAAGCGGCGCGCATGCAGACCCATGCACGCCGCTTCGGTGCTGTGAAGCAACAAAACGTTGCTGCGCAACGCTGCAGTGCTTTCCTTTTTGCAGCACTGCTTTCATAATCCGAACACTGGAAAATCTATGTTGTCCTGGGACGAAGAAGTCAAGCCCTCATCGCAAAATCAACTGGACGGTGGACTGCACAAAAGCCACCCGGCGGAACAGCCGCCTCTGTCTTTCCAGACCCCCTCCCTGCAGGAAGTGCATGCGTCGATGACGGCATCCGCAGCACCGCAAGCCACCCCTGCCGCAGCCCCCGCGCACCGCCGTGTGAACGCTGCCGACAAGCGCATCATCAACGGCCAGACCGACGTCAACCAGCTGGTGCCGTTCAAGTACAAGTGGGCCTGGGAAAAGTACCTCGCCACCTGCGCCAACCACTGGATGCCGCAAGAGGTGAACATGACGCGCGACATCGCGTTGTGGAAGGACCCGAACGGCCTGACCGAAGACGAGCGCCGCATCATCAAGCGCAACCTCGGCTTCTTCGTGACCGCCGACTCGCTGGCCGCCAACAACATCGTGCTGGGCACCTACCGCCACATCACCGCGCCCGAGTGCCGCCAGTTCCTGCTGCGCCAGGCGTTCGAGGAAGCGATCCACACGCACGCCTACCAGTACATCGTGGAGTCGCTCGGCCTGGATGAAGGCGAGATCTTCAACGCCTACCTGGAAGTGCCCTCGATCCGCGACAAGGACCAGTTCCTGATCCCCTTCATCGAGGCGATCATGGACCCCAACTTCCACACCGGCACCTTCGAGACCGACCAGACGCTGCTCAAGTCGCTCATCGTGTTTGCCTGCCTGATGGAAGGCCTGTTCTTCTACGTCGGCTTCACGCAGATCCTGGCGCTGGGCCGCCAGAACAAGATGACCGGCGCGGCCGAGCAGTACCAGTACATCCTGCGCGACGAGTCGATGCACTGCAACTTCGGCATCGACCTGATCAACCAGCTCAAGCTGGAGAACCCGCACCTGTGGACGGCAGAGTTCAAGGCCGAGATCAAGGCCCTGTTCATGCAGGCCGTGGAGCTCGAATACCGCTACGCCGAAGACACCATGCCGCGTGGCGTGCTGGGCATGAACGCCTCGATGTTCAAGGGCTACCTGCGCTACATCGCCAACCGCCGCGCCACCCAGATCGGCCTGGAGACGCTGTTCCCCAACGAAGAAAATCCCTTCCCCTGGATGAGCGAGATGATCGACCTGAAGAAGGAGCGCAACTTCTTCGAGACGCGCGTCATCGAGTACCAGTCGGGTGGCGCATTGTCCTGGGACTAGCCTCGCAGGTGCACGCACGCCATGGATCCCCACACCACGCCCTGCACGGACAACGCCCAAGCGCGTTGCCGTGCAGGGCGTTCCCGTGTTCATGGAGATGGGGTCAACCCCATCTCCATGGATCGCTTCATGTCCACTGTAGACACGAAGTGCTCTTTGCAAATTGACTCAAGGAGAACATGATGGCAACTGCGAAAAAACCCGCTGCAAAGAAGGCAGCTCCCGCGAAGAAGGCTGTAGCTGCAAAGCCAGCGGCCAAGAAGGCCGCTCCTGCCAAGAAGGCAGCAGCACCAGCCAAGAAGGCCGCTCCTGCCAAGAAGGCAGCAGCACCAGCCAAGAAGGCCGCTCCCGCCAAGAAGGCAGCAGCACCAGCCAAGAAGGCCGCTCCCGCCAAGAAGGCAGCAGCACCAGCCAAGAAGGCCGCTCCCGCCAAGAAGGCAGCAGCACCAGCCAAGAAGGCCGCTCCTGCCAAGAAGGCGGCCGCACCAGCCAAGAAGGCCGCTCCTGCCAAGAAGGCGGCTGCACCAGCCAAGAAGGCTGCCGCTCCTGCCAAGAAGGCAGCTGCACCCGCCAAGAAGGCTGCCGCTCCTGCCAAGAAGGCAGCTGCGCCCAGCAAGAAGGCTGCCGCTCCTGCCAAGAAGGCCGTAGCAGCGAAGAAGGCCGCCGCCCCTGCGCCCGCCAAGAAGGCAGCTCCTGCCAAGAAAGCGGCCAAGGCCCCAGCCCCTGCGCCAGCTGCAGCCGCAGCCGCTCCCGCAGCGCAGACCACGCTGAACCCTCAGGCAGCATGGCCCTTCCCCACGGGCACCAAGCCGTAAGTCTTTGCCTTACGCGCTTTGCGCTCAACCCGGTGCTTCGGCACCGGGTTTTTTTATGCCCGAACGTAAAGCACTGGCCAGCGCTCCCGCGCCGTGCGCTGCCCCGGGTGGAGCAAGCGCCACGGCGCCAGGCTCAATTCATGCGGGCTGAAAGTCCAGCGTGTAGCTTTGCGGGCCGCGCTGCGCGATCTTCAGCGCCCCGACACGGTTGCCCAGCTCGGCGCATTGCACCAGCGGCCAGCCACGCTCCAGACCGAAGAGCAGCGCACCACGCCAGGCATCGCCGCAGCCCGTGGGGTCCACGACGGCGGCAGGCACCACGGCAGGCACCAGCGTCTTCTCGCCCTTGACCCAGACTTCGCAGCCCTCGCCACCCAGCGTCACCACCAGGCCGTCCACACGCTGCGAGATCTCGGCCAGGCTCCAGCCCGTACGTTCGCTAAGCATCTTGCCCTCGTAGTCGTTGACCGTGACCCAGGTCGCCTGCTCAATGAAGCGCGACAGCTCGGCACCATTGAACATGGGCAGGCCCTGGCCCGGATCGAAGACAAAGGGAACACCGGCCGCCACCAGTTGCGCAGCATGCTCGATCATGGCGTCGCGGCCATCGGGCGCGATGATGGCCAGGCGGATGCCGTCGCCGGATTCGATGCGATTCGCATGCGCCTGCATCATGGCGCCCGGATGGAAGGCGGTGATCTGGTTGTTGTCACGGTCGGTCATGATCATGGCCTGGGCGGTGTGGACATCCTCCACCTGGCCCACGAAGCGGCGGCTGATGCCCAGGGTGTCCAGGCGCTGCAGGTAGTCCGCAGCATCACTGCCCAGCATGGCCATGGGCAGGGGCTCGCCACCCAGCAGCTTCAGGCTGTAGGCGATGTTGCCGGCGCAGCCACCAAAGTCGCGGCGCAGCGAGGGCACGAGGAACGACACGTTGAGGATGTGCAGTTGCTCGGGCAGGATCTGCTCGGCAAAGCGGCCCTCGAAGGTCATGATGGTGTCGAACGCCAGGGAACCACAGATGAGGGCAGCCATAGGTAGAAATAGGTAAAGGGTTGGAAAGGAAAGCCCCCGGATCCAGCGGGATCAGGGGTAGAAGGTCAGTAACCGGTAGCCCGACACCCGCGAGGCGCCCGTGGTCACCACCACCGAGACCGAGGTGCTCCACTCGCCGCGCGCAGGCAGTTCGACGGGCGCCGCGAGATCGGCCGGCAGCAGCACGCGCCGCAGGACAGGCTGGTCCTGGGCATCGGTGAGGGTCAGCTCCACCGCCGGCATTTCCAGCGGTATCGTGGCGCGGCTCTTGACGGTGAGCGACAGCAGGTAGCCATCGCCACGCGCCTTGTTGAAGGACGAGCTGTCGATCACCACATCGGCAATCTGGCGCTGGGGCGCCAGCGTACAGCCCAGGTGCGCGCACAGCTGCTCCAGCCAGGGGCGCGCCCTGCCGTCCATCGCGGCGATGCGGTTGCGCTCTTGCACGGCAACCTGCACGGCCAGCACCCCGAGCAGCAGCAAGAGCACCAGCGCCAGCAGCGAGCGCACGAGTGGCCGGCGCCAGAAGGCCTTGCGCCGCGCAGCCCGCACGAAGCTCACCTCCTCAGCATCGGGGTGGCCGGCGGGCAGCTCGTCCTCATCGGCATCCAGGGCGGTCGCCGCCGAGCGCCCACGCGCAGCACCGGCGGGCTCGGATCGGGGGAGCGCGGGTGCCGATGCCGGAAACACCGGATCGGGCATCAGCTCGAAATCCGGATCGGGAAATGGCGTGATGGATTCGGAAAACCCGCTGGAGGGTGGTGGCGACGCCACGGGCGTGCGCCGGGGCGCAGATTCGGGCGCGGCCACCGGCAGCATGGGCTGAGGCGCTGCCGCAGCGGGGCCGAACAGCGGCACGCCATCATCGTGGTCGTCGTCCTCATCGTGCGCTGGCAGCGCTGCGCGCCTGGCCGCCGGGGTGGGCAGATCGAGGGCGGGGTAGGCGGCGTCATCACCCGCCCGATCCTCGGGCAAGGACATGATCTCCGTGTCGGGCCCATTGTCGTCATCTTCGCCATCGGGCAGGGAATCGGAAAATTCCGCCACCGGCAGCTCGTAGCCGGCAGGCACGGCCATGCCTTCGGCAGCCGGATCCATCCTCCTGGGCAAGGCCGGACTGGCCACCGGGGCCAGGTCGGCCAGCAGCGAGGCGGCCAGCCCGGGCATCACACGGCTCTCCTCGCGTGGCGGTGGGGGTACGAATGCCACTGGCGGGGGTATGGTCGCAGCAGGGGGCGCAACGGGTGCCGACCGGGGTGGCACCAATGGCGGTACGGACGGCGCCCGCCAGCCAAAGGTCTGCAAGGGCTCCAGGCTCAGATCATCGGCACTGAGTGCAGTGGAAGGCGCGCGCGCAGCCGAGAGGAACGCTGGAACGGTGGGTGCGGGAATATCGAACACCTGGCCAGCCGTGGCTCCGGGACCCGCCGCCGCAGCAGGCGCGGCAGGCTGGGACACGCGGCCCGCCGCCTGGCTCGCCGGCGGGTCGAACACCCCCCAGGCACCACGCGCTTCGGGCTGCCGTGCAACCACCACCGGTGGTGGGCGGGTATCGGTCAGCGAAACGTCGGGCAGCATCGGCGGGGGCGGTGCGGCCACCAGGTGCGCGGCCGCGTCGAACACCTCTTTGCACTGCCCGCAGCGCACCCAGCCCTCGGAAATGCGCAGCTGGTCGGCGACCACCTTGAATTGGGTCGCGCAGGCCGGGCAGCGTGTGATCTGGCTCATCTGCGGTCGATTGTAGGGTGCGGCGCAAGCCGCACCGCGCCATGCTTCAACGCGATGCGGTCATGAGGATCCAACCGTCCTCGGTGTCCGCCACTTCCAGCTTCACCCAGGGTGCGTAGGCCTCCTTGAGCTCCTCGGCCTGGCGCGCCAGGATGCCCGCCAGCACCAGGTGGCCGCCGGGCGCCACATGGTTGCACAGCAGGGGCGCGAGCACGCGCAGTGGCGTGGCCAGGATGTTGGCCAGCACGGTCTGGTACTGGCCGCTGGCCTTGTCGGGCAGGCCGGCACGCAGCTGCACACCGTTGGCCTGGGCGTTCAGTACCGTCGATTCGACGGCCGCCGTGTCGATGTCCACGGCATCGATGTCGGTGGCACCGAACTTGGCCGTGCCAATGGCCAGGATGCCCGAGCCGCAGCCGTAGTCGAGCACGCGGCCGAAGGCAGCCGCGCCTTCGCCGGTGGCGCCCTTGCGGGCGATCCAGCGCAGGCACATGCGCGTGGTGGGGTGGGTGCCGGTGCCAAAGGCCAGGCCCGGGTCCAGCCGAATGCTGCGCACAGCCTCGGCGGGCAACTCGTGCCAGGTGGGCACGATCCAGAAATCGGGCGTGATGTCCACGGGGGTGAACTGCGATTGCGTGAGCCGCACCCAGTCCTGGTCGGCCAACTCGGCCATACCCAGCACCTGGCAGCCCTCGAAGAAGTCCTGCACCGACAGCAGCTGCTGCGCCTCGCTGGCGGCCTCGCGGGTCGGGAACAGGGCCACGACGCGGCTGCGCTGCCAGCCGTCCTTGGGTGGCGGCATGCCGGGCTCACCGAA
Organism: Acidovorax sp. LjRoot118; assembly: GCF_964253575.1. Taxonomy (NCBI): domain Bacteria; kingdom Pseudomonadati; phylum Pseudomonadota; class Betaproteobacteria; order Burkholderiales; family Comamonadaceae; genus Acidovorax; species Acidovorax sp. LjRoot118. The sequence continues at coordinate 163,582 of NZ_CAXURB020000001.1, read as the reverse complement.
CAGGGCCTGCTCGGCATCGGTCTGCGCATCGGCGTCTTCCACCGAGACGCTCAGCGCATCCAGCGCGTCTAGCGCGTCACTGACCGGCTCGATCCGGTCTTCGGGGCACATCAGCATCAGCTCGAACATGGGCGCAGGCCTCTCAGAAAAAATGAAATGCCGGCCCCCGTTGCCAGGGGCCAGCATATTGAACAACCACCGGTGCTGGCTCAGCGCTTGTGCTGGGACAGCCACTCTTCCAGGTAATGGATGTTGGTGCCGCCAGCCATGAACTTGGCGTCCACCATCAGCTCGCGGTGCAGGGGCACGTTGGTGTTGATGCCTTCGATCACCGTCTCCGACAGCGCGGTGCGCATGCGCGCCAGCGCTTGTTCGCGCGTATCGCCGTGCACGATGATCTTGCCGATCATCGAGTCGTAGTTCGGCGGCACGAAGTAGTTGGTGTAGGCATGCGAGTCCACACGCACGCCCGGCCCGCCCGGTGGGTGCCAGGTGGTGATGCGCCCTGGCGAGGGGGTGAACTTGTAGGCGTCTTCCGCGTTGATGCGGCATTCGATGGCATGGCCCCGGATCTCGATCTGGCGCTGGGTGAAGGGCAGCTTCTCGCCCGCCGCCACCATGATCTGCGTGCGCACGATGTCCACGCCGGTGATCCACTCGGTCACCGGATGCTCGACCTGCACGCGGGTGTTCATCTCGATGAAGTAGAACTCGCCGTTTTCGTAGAGGAACTCGAAGGTGCCCGCACCGCGGTAGCCGATCTTCTTGCAGGCGGCCACACAGCGCTCGCCGATCTTCTCGATCAGCTTGCGCGGGATGCCGGGGGCCGGCGCCTCTTCGATCACCTTCTGGTGGCGCCGCTGCATGGAGCAGTCGCGCTCGCCCAGGTAGACCGCATTGCGGTGCTTGTCCGCCAGGATCTGGATCTCGATGTGGCGCGGGTTCTGGAGGAACTTCTCCATGTACACCGCAGGATTGCCGAACGCAGCGCCGGCCTCGGCCTTGGTCATCTGCACGGCATTGACCAGGGCAGCCTCGGTGTGCACCACGCGCATGCCGCGGCCACCGCCGCCGCCTGCGGCCTTGATGATCACCGGGTAGCCCACGGCCTTGGCAATGCGGCGGATCTGCACCGGGTCATCGGGCAGCTCGCCTTCGGAGCCGGGCACGCAGGGCACGCCGGCACGGATCATGGTCTGCTTGGCCGACACCTTGTCGCCCATGATGCGGATCGACTCGGGCGTGGGACCGATGAACTGGAAGCCGCTCTTTTCCACGCGCTCGGCAAAATCGGCGTTCTCGGACAGGAAGCCGTAGCCGGGGTGGATGGCCTCGGCGTCGGTCACTTCGGCGGCCGAGATGATGGCCGGCATGTTGAGGTAGGACAGCGACGAGGGCGCGGGGCCGATGCACACCGCCTCTTCGGCCAGCTTGACGTACTTGGCGTCGCGGTCGGCCTCGGAGTAGACCATCACGGCCTTCACACCCAGCTCATGGCAGGCGCGCTGGATCCGCAGGGCGATTTCGCCGCGATTGGCGACCAGAATCTTTTTAAACATAGGCTGTCTCGCGGCTCATCGCCCGCACGCTGGCGCGTGCCAGTGCAATTTGCTTCGCCTTGCCTTTGGCAAGAACGCCCCGATTGGCAACAAGAATCGTCTTGAACATGCGCGCCTTATTCGATCACGAACAGCGGTTGCCCGTATTCCACGGCCTGGCCGTTTTCGCCCAGGATGCGGGTGACCGTGCCCGATTTGTCGGCCTCGATCTCATTGAGGATCTTCATGGCCTCGATGATGCAGATGGTCTCGCCTTCCTTGACCTGGCTGCCGACTTCGACAAAGGCCTTGGCGCCGGGGCTGGATGAGCGGTAGAAGGTGCCGACCATGGGCGACTTGACCACATGGCCTGCGGGCGCGGCAGGGGTGGGTGCGGGCAGTTCGGCCACTGGGGCGGCAGCGGCCTGGGCAGGCGCCTGCTGCTGCATGGGCGCTGGTACATACTGCTGCACCACGGCACCGCCGCTCTTGACGATACGGACCTTGCCCTCGGCCTCCGTGATTTCGAGTTCGGACACATTCGACTCGGAAACGAGATCGATGAGGGTTTTGAGTTTTCGCAGATCCATGAAAGCTCCAACGGCTAAAAACTGAACAGGGCGCGAATTTACTCCAAATTCGGCCTATACCCGTCTTTGGGCCACAATTTTGATGAACGCCAGAGCGTCAAAAGGCCATTCAGGCCCGGAATAAAGGGCGCCAATGGCCCGTCCTGCCTAGCGCAGGGCCGCCCACTGCTGCAGATCCTGCGCCGTGACCTGGCCCATTTTACGGTGCAGCACCCGGCCCTCTCCACCCAAGACCACCGTGAAAGGCAGGCCTCCGGTGAGGTTTCCGAGCGAGCGCGCCAGATCCGTGCCCTGCATGCCGGCCAGCCCGACCGGGAATTCCAGCGGCAGCTTGGTGAGAAATTTGCGAACAGAAGACGGCTGATCGATGGCGAGGGCCACCACCTGCCAGCCTTTGGGCGCATGTTCGCGGTAAAAAGCATTGAGCATGGGCAGCTCTTCGACGCAAGGCGCGCACCAGGTCGCCCAGAAGTTGATGAGCAGCGGTTTGCCCAAAAAGCGCTGCAGCGGCAGGGTGGCGCCGTCCGGCGTTTCGAACTCCAGCGCCCACAAGGCCTTCTCCGCCCCGCTTTCCATGGCGTGGGGCTGGAATTTCCACCACGCGACCCCTGCGCCCCCCACGGCGGCTGCGCCGGCGACACCCGCATACAGCCAGCGGCGGCGGACGGGATCGGAGAGGGTGTCAGGGGACGTGGCGGGCGAAATCTCGGGAGCGGGGGTCGTCATGGAGCAGGGGTTTCCGTATCTTGGAGCAGGCGGCGCACGGCCGTGATGTCACCGCGGGGCGAGCGCCCCTTGGCATCGGGCCGCAGCGCACCGCGCAGGTCGTCAAGGTCATAGATCAGCAGATGGACTCCGATCATCTCGCCCAGTTCAGGCGATTTGCTGCCCAGGCTCAAGGCCTCGACCGACTCGCCATGGAAACCGGACACCGTGCGCGGCTCGTAGTCCACATGGTGGTCGATGAGTGCAATTTCTGCGGATTTGGAATCATCGCAGAACAACTGCAGGTAAATGTCGGACAGGCGGGTGGCCGTACCGTGCCACACGGCACCGCCCAGATGCGGGCGAAAGGCCGCCATGCGCTCCATCCAGACCAGGGCCAGTTGGCGCAGCGCGCGCAGTTCGCGCGGCTGGGTGTCGGCGCAAAAGAGGGCGATGTACTCGCGCACGGCCTCCTCCACCTGGTCGTTGCCGGGCAGCGCGGTGCGGGCGGGCAGGCCCATTTCGCGCAGCGCGCGGCGCTTGGCGGGGCCCCACTCCATCCCTTCCTCGACGGCGATGCGGGCGGTGGTATTGGCGATTTCGGCACTCAGAGGTGTGTTCATGGCGCAAACCAGGCAGTGGAGGCTCCATTGTGGCGCGAACGCGCCGTCGGGGTGGCCCGCATGCCCCCACGGCACAGCCGCCCACAGGGCCATGGCGGGCAAAAGACTATCAATTTCATAGCTCCCCAGGCAGGCCAACCCTGCGGCGTGGGACCTTGCGTTTGAAAAGTAGAATCGTCGCCCATGCATATACACATACTGGGCATCTGCGGCACCTTCATGGGCGGCCTTGCGGCCCTGGCCCGCGAGGCGGGGCACCGGGTCACAGGCTGCGACGCGGGTGTCTACCCGCCCATGAGCGACCAGTTGCGCGCCCTGGGGATCGAGCTGATCGAAGGCTTCGGACCTGAGCAACTGGCCCTGAAGCCCGACATGTTCGTGGTCGGCAACGTGGTCAGCCGGGTCCGGCTGGCCGATGGGAGCCCCAAGTTCCCGTTGATGGAAGCCATCCTGGACGCCGGCCTTCCCTACACCAGCGGCCCCCAGTGGCTGGCCGAGCATGTGCTGCAGGGCCGCCATGTGCTGGCCGTGGCCGGCACGCACGGCAAGACCACCACCACCTCGATGCTGGCCTGGATCCTGGAAAGCGCGGGCCAGCAGCCCGGCTTCCTGATCGGCGGCGTGCCGCTGAACTTCGGCGTGTCCGCGCGCCTGGGCGCGGCCGCGCGGCCCCATGCCGGCGATGGCCCGCTGGGTGTCAGCCCGCTGTTCGTGATCGAGGCCGACGAATACGACACCGCCTTCTTCGACAAGCGCAGCAAGTTCGTGCACTACCGCCCACGCACGGCCGTGCTGAACAACCTGGAGTTCGACCACGCCGACATCTTCGACGACCTGGCCGCCATCGAGCGCCAGTTCCACCACCTGGTGCGCACCGTGCCGCCCTCGGGCCGTGTGGTGGTCAACGGGCTGGAAGAAAGCTTGGCGCGCGTGTTGCACGCCGGCTGCTGGAGCAGCGTGAGCAGCTTCGGCACGGCCGTGGGTGATTTTTCTGCCGTGGGCGAGCCCCAGGCTTTCGATGTGGTGCAGCAAGGCCGTACCGTGGCACGGGTGGAGTGGGCGCTGACCGGCGTGCACAACCAGCTCAATGCCCTGGCCGCCATCGCCGCAGCCCACCATGTAGGCGTGGCGCCCGAACAGGCGGCGCGCGCACTGGGCCAGTTCCAGAACGTCAAGCGCCGCATGGAATTGCGCGGCACGGTGAACGGCATCGCGGTGTACGACGATTTCGCCCACCACCCGACCGCGCTGCGCACCACGCTGGATGGCCTGCGCCGCAGCCTGGGCCCCACGGCACGCATCCTGGCAGTGTTCGAGCCGCGCAGCAACACCATGAAGCTCGGCGCCATGAAGAGCCAGCTGCCCTGGGCGCTGGAGTCCGCCGACCTGGCCTTCTGCCACACGGCGGGGCTGGACTGGGACGCCGCCGAAGCGCTGTCCCCCCTGGGCGTGGGCCCCGGTCAGCGCGCGCAGACCGCCCCCGACATCGGCACGCTGGTGGCCCAGGTCAGCGCCGCAGCGCGGCCCGGGGACCACATCGTGTGCATGAGCAATGGCGGTTTTGGCGGCGTGCATGCGCGCCTGCTGCAGGCGCTAGCGCGGTAGTTCCACCGCCTTGATCTCAGTTCTCTGAAGTGCTGTCAGCCTGAAATACTGGCACAGCCCAAGCCAGTGCCCCCGCGCAAGGGCCGCCCCGCCGCGCTGGGGGCGTCCCCCTCCCAGATTGCGAAGCAATATGAGAGAGGGGTGAAGGCGCGAAGCGACTCAGGGGGTGCTTAGAACGTCACGGCCATGGCGGGCACGTCCACCCGCACCACGGGCCTGGCGAGGGCCGCACTGGCGGCACGCGCAAAGTCGCGCGACCACTGCACGTCGCCCATCAGCGGGCTGCCGGCGGCCTGCGCCACGGTGAGCACCTTGTCGGCCAGCAGCACCTTGCCGCTGGCGCGCAGGGGTTCGCAATCGAGGCTGGTGAACTGATCGTCCAGCCAGCGACGCCCTTCCTCATGGGTCATGGGTTCCGCGTTGGCGAGGTCGAAGCGGAATTCCTGGTTGCCCGCCAGGCGGACGGAGACTTCGCTGTGCATGGGGATGCCTTTCTGTAAGCAGGGGTGGCAGGCCCCGCCGCTGCACTCGGGCAGCGGACAGAACCCTCAATGGCCAGAAGCTTACACGCAGGCAGTTGCTCAGGCAGCGCGGCGGGCTTGCACTGCAGCCGACAGGTCTGCCAAAGACTGCAGCGAATCGTCCCAGCCCAGGCAGGCGTCGGTGATGCTCAGGCCGTAGGTCAGCGCAGCAGCGTCGTCCTTGCCGGGCGTGAACTTCTGGGCGCCGGCCGTGAGATGGCTTTCGATCATCAGACCGAAGACGCTGCGCGAGCCGCCGGCGATCTGGCCGGCCACGTCGCGTGCCACGTCCATCTGCTTTTGGTGCTGCTTGCTGCTGTTGGCATGGCTGCAGTCCACCATCAGGGTGGCGGGCAGCTTGGCGGCTTCCAGGTCCTTGCAGGCGGCGGCCACGCTCTCGGCGTCGTAGTTGGGGGCCTTGCCGCCGCGCAGGATGACGTGGCAGTCCTTGTTGCCGTTGGTGTTGACGATGGCGACCTGGCCATTCTTGTGCACCGACAGGAAGTGGTGGCCGCGGCTGGCGGACTGGATGGCATCGGTGGCGATGCGGATGTTGCCGTCCGTGCCGTTCTTGAAGCCGATGGGCGCCGACAGGCCCGAGGCCAGCTCGCGGTGCACCTGGCTTTCGGTGGTGCGTGCGCCAATGGCGCCCCAGGAGATCAGGTCGCCGATGTACTGGGGCGAGATCACGTCCAGGAACTCGCTGCCTGCGGGCACGCCCAGGCGGTTGATGTCGATCAGCAACTGGCGTGCAATGCGCAGGCCTTCGTCGATGCGGTAGGTCTCATCGAGGTAGGGGTCGTTGATCAGCCCCTTCCAGCCCACCGTGGTGCGGGGCTTTTCGAAGTACACGCGCATCACGATCTCCAGCGTGTCCTTGTACTGCTCGCGGACCGCCTTGAGGCGGCGCGCGTATTCGATCGCGGCGGCCGGGTCGTGGATGGAGCAGGGGCCGATGATCACCAGCAGGCGGTCGTCCTCGCCGGCCATGATGTTCTGGATGTTCTTGCGGGTCTGGGTGATCAGCGTTTCCACCGGCGTACCGCTGATGGGGAAAAAGCGGATCAGATGCTCTGGAGGAGGCAACACGGTGATGTCCTTGATACGTTCGTCGTCGGTCTGGCTGGTTTTCTCGACGCTGCGGTACCAGGAATCGCTGGTGGGGTTGGTGTGGGCCGTCATGTTGTCTTCCTCGTGGGCTGGATGGATGGAAATGGGGAGGGCAGAAAAACAAAAACCGCCGGGCTTTGCAGCGTCGGCGGTTGGTATGGGGAGGTTGTGTGTGCTTGCGCGTTCGCCTCTCATCCGCCGGGGACTGAGATAAAAAACCAAAAATAAAACGCGCTGCGAACTTGCATGGGATTCAATGTAGCACAGTCTTGCCGCATTGCAGCAACCCCTGTGCGTTGCGAAGCTGCAACGCCACGGCGGCCTGCAGGGCGATGCGGGACGACGCGAGGGGCTGAAATATCCAGCCGGAGATCAACTTCTCCAGCGCCGCAGCCAGGCGGCCGCACGCTGCAATGCCGAGCGCGGTGGCGGCTCGTCGCCGGGCAGCTCGCTCACCGGCTCGCTCTGGTGCTCATACATGTCCACCAGCAGCAAGGCCTCGCCCAGCGTGCGCCAGGCGAGCAGCTCGAATTGGTCGAAGCAGGCACTTTCGCGGGTATTGCGCTGCTCCAGCGCCTGCTGCCATGCGGTGACGGCATTGCGCAGCTCGCGCAGGGCGCGCTGGTAGGCGCCGAACTCGTAGAGCGCATGCCAGGCCGAGCCCAGGCCCGTGAGGAACAGCTGGTGCTCGCGCGCACAGTGCGACAGGCTCACCACCCGGCGCGTGATGGCCGCCGTATCGGTGCTGGTGCGGCGCGTGCGCACCGCCTCGTCGATGTGGTTGGACAGGCCACTCAGGCTGTCGCGCAACTGGCGCGAATCCTCGTCGGCCACGCTCTCGCGCAGAAACCGGCTGATGTCGCCAAACGACTGGAGTGTGTGCTGCAGACTGGGGCGCGTGGCAGGCATGGAGAGATTGTGCGCCGCGCAGGCCCTGCGCGGCTAAGTGCAAGCCCCAGGCATGCGATTTGGCGGGTGAAGACCGGCCAATTGCGGGCCATGGAGGGCGCGGATGGTGTAGCCGCGCAACAGCGGCCCACGCTCCCGCGCCGCAATCAAGCCGTGCCGCCGACCGTCAGGCCTTCGATGCGCAGCGTGGGCTGGCCCACGCCCACGGGCACGCTCTGGCCCTCCTTGCCGCAGGTGCCCACGCCGCTATCGAGGCGCATGTCGTTGCCGATCATGGTCACCTTCTTGAGCGATTCTGGGCCGCTGCCGATGATGGTCGCGCCCTTGACGGGGTACTGGATCTTGCCGTTCTCGACCCAGTAGGCTTCGCTGGCCGAGAACACGAACTTGCCCGAGGTGATGTCCACCTGGCCGCCGCCGAAGTTGGAGGCATACAGCCCCTTCTTGATGCTGGCGATGACCTCGGCCGGCTCCTTGTCGCCGCCCAGCATGTAGGTGTTGGTCATGCGCGGCATGGGGATATGGGCATAGCTCTCGCGCCGGCCGTTGCCGGTGGGCGCAACGCCCATCAAGCGCGCGTTGAGCGAGTCCTGGATGTAGCCCTTAAGGATGCCGTCCTCGATCAGCACGTTGCGCTGGCTGGCATTGCCCTCGTCGTCCACGTTGAGCGAACCGCGGCGGTCGGCAATGGTGCCGTCGTCCAGCACCGTGACGCCCTTGGCCGCCACGCGCTGGCCGATCCGGCCGCTGAACGCGGAAGAGCCCTTGCGGTTGAAGTCACCCTCCAGCCCGTGGCCGATGGCCTCGTGCAGCAGGATGCCGGGCCAGCCCGAGCCCAGCACCACGGTCATCTCACCCGCCGGGGCCGGGCGCGATTCGAGGTTGACCAGGGCCGCGTTCACGGCCTCGTCCACATACTGGCCCATCTGCTCGTCGTCGAAATAGGCCAGGCCGAAGCGGCCACCGCCGCCGGCCGAACCCATTTCACGGCGGCCGTTCTGCTCGGCGATCACCGTGACCGACAGGCGCACCAGCGGGCGCACGTCGGCAGCCAGGGTGCCGTCGGCACGCGCCACCAGCACCACGTCGTATTCGCTGGCCAGGCCGGCCATGACCTGGGCCACGCGCGGGTCCTTGGCACGGGCGCGCTTTTCCAGGCGCTCGAGCAGGGCCACCTTGGCCGTGCTGTCAAGCGTGGCGATCGGGTCCACGCCAGGGTAAAGGCTGCGGCTGGTGGCGATCTTCTGCGACGCCACCTTCACCCGGCCGGCCTGCGATGCCGCGCCGATGGTGCGCACGGTGCGCGCGGCGTCGAGCAGCGAGGCCTCGGAAATATCGTCGGAATAGGCAAACGCCGTCTTCTCGCCGCTCACGGCACGCACACCCACGCCCTGGTCGATGCTGAAGGAGCCGGTCTTGACGATGCCCTCCTCCAGGCTCCAGCCTTCGCTGCGCGTGTACTGGAAGTACAGGTCCGCATCGTCCACCTGGTGCGTGCGGATCTCGGCCAGCGCGCGCGCCAGATGGCTTTCATCCAGGCCAAAGGGTGCCAGAAGCAGTTGCCGGGCAACGTCGATGCGCTGGGTGGTGGACGCACGCTGGGGCGCGGCAGTATAGGAGCTGAAGGTCATGCAGGCATTTTAGGCGCGCGGGCAGGCCCCGTGCGGTGCAGGGGCACCGACCATCCCTGCAAGGCAGCGGGTGGGGTCAGGCGCTCTGGTCGTCGGCCACGGCATCGGGGGCATGGGCCTTCACCGATTCGATCCCCGCTTCGCGCGCTTTTTCGCCCGAGTAGCGCTGGCTCTGGCCGATGACCTGGCCGTTGCCGGCCTTGAGGGTGAAGTAGGGCGAGCCGTCCTTGGCGCACAGGCGGCCGTAGCGGCCATCGTCGGCCGCATTCTTGCGCACGGATTCGATGCCGTTCAGAGCGCTGGCCCGGGATTCGTACAACTCGCTCGTAAGGATCACCTGGCCATTGGAGGCCAGCAGGTTGAAGACGAACTTGTCGTTCCTGGACTTCTTGAGCTCGAACTTGGACGCCATGGGAGCACCTCCGTGGGATTGTCGAAAAGCCGCTGTAGCCAACAGTTGTAACCCCAAGCGCCCGCCGTGGCAATGGCGCAAGCCCCCGCTCCCGTCCCCCGCTATGCCTGCATGGCGGGCGGTGCGTCCTTGGGGTCCGCGCGCTGCGAGCGCGCCACCGACATCAGAATGCCCAGTGCCAACCCCAGCGTGACCATGGCCGTGCCGCCATAGCTGATGAAGGGCAGCGGCACACCCACCACCGGCAGGATGCCGCTGACCATGCCCATGTTCACGAAGGCGTAGGTGAAGAAGATCATGGACACGGCTCCCGCCATCAGGCGCCCGAACAGGCTGGTGGCGCCCATGGCAATGGCCAGCCCGCGCCAGACCAGCAGCAGGAAGCAGGTGATGATGAAGAGGTTACCCGCCAGGCCGAATTCCTCGGAGAAGGCGGCAAAGATGAAGTCGGTGGTGCGCTCGGGAATGAACTCCAGGTGGGTCTGCGTGCCGGCCATGAAGCCCTTGCCGAATACGCCGCCCGAGCCGATGGCGATCATGCCCTGGATGATGTGAAAGCCCTTGCCCAGCGGGTCGCGCGTGGGGTCCAGCAGGGTGCAGATGCGCTGCTGCTGGTAGTCGTGCAGCACCACCCAGCGCACCCCGTCGGCACACAGCTGGTCGCCCAGCAGCACCAGGACGGCGATGCCGGCACCGCCGATCAGTACCGGCGGCAGCACCAGCTTCCAGGGCAGGCCGGCAAAGAAGATCACCGACAGCCCCGCCGCCAGCACCAGCAGCGAGGTGCCCAGGTCGGGCTGCTTCATGATCAGCCCCACGGGAATGGCCAGCAGCAGCCCCGCTGCCGCGAAGTCCAGTGGCCGCAAGGTGCCTTCGCGTTTCTGGAACCACCAGGCCAGCATCAGCGGCATGGCGATCTTGAGGATTTCGCTGGGCTGGATGACGATGCCCAGGTTCACCCAGCGCTGCGCGCCCTTCTTGGTGATACCGAACAGCGCCACCGCGATCAGCAGCGCCACCCCCGCCGCATAGAGCGGAACGGCAAACACCATGATCTTCTGGGGCGGCACCTGGGCCACCATGAACAGGATGGCGCTGGCGATGAGCATGTTGCGCCCATGGTCCATGAACCGGGTTCCATGGTCGTAGCCCGAGGAATACATGGCCAGCAGGCCCGCACCCGCGAGCAGCATGATGATCAGCACCAACGGCAGATCGAACCCGCGGAACAGGGGCGTGAAGCGCTGGGCAAGGGAGGGCTTTTCAAAAACGGCGGCCATCCCCCGATTATCGGGTGCCGGCCAGCCGCCGGGCGGGCAACCCCGCCTCAACCCGCCTGCCGAAAGGCCATCACCGCCTGGTTGCGCAGGGTGCGCAGCAGCCCCAGGGCCTTGTCGTCCACCACGATGCCGCCGGCCACCGACTGGTCCGCATAGATCAGTGCGAAGGTCTGGCCCTTCAATTGCAGGGGCAGCAGCAGGAAGGACGGCGCGTTGAGCCCCGTGCGGTACCACTCGGGCAGGCGCGCGTGGATGCGCGGGTCGGTGGCATCGTTGATCAGCGTGTCCGCAGCGCGCAGGCAGACGGCAGCGAACAGGTCGCCCGGCACCTTGAGTGGCACCCGCATCGCGCGCACCGCGGCATCGCTGCCCTCGCCCAGGCCAAACCGACCCACCAGCACCTCGGTACGGGCGTCGCGCAGGCAGAACACCATGCGCCGAAAGCCCAGCGCGCGGAACATGGTCTCCAGGATCATGCGCAGCACGTCGTTGAGCGCAAAGGTGTCCACCATGGCATTGGTCACGTCCTGCACGCCGGCGGACAACAGCTCGTTGACCTGGGCCACCGACACCGCCCCGCCGGCCTGCGAGGCCAGCACGGCGGGCAGGGGCTGCAGCTCGCCGACGCCGAGTTCATGGGGCGCCAGGGCATCCTCCGGCACGGCCGCGTCGCCATCCGCCGGGGGCGGCAGCTGGAGCAGGCGGGCGGCGGGCGTGCCCGGTGGCACGCGCAGCTCCAGGGTTTCGGCCAGCGACACCAGCTTGTGGCGCGCGCGCAAGGCGGCCTCGGCAATCGCGGAAGGAGACAGGGCCAGGGTGCGACTGTAGCGCGTGCCCACACCCTGCATGCGCTCTTCGAGCCGAGCGGGGTCGCTGTGCAGCAGGATGTCGGCCACCTCGTTGGCCGCCAGCGCCACCCAGCGCAGGCGCTCCACGCCCTGCTCGGGCGGGCGCTGGGCGGGCGAGCCCAGGGGCTTGCGCATGCAGCGCTGCAGGCTCTCGGGCAGGCCCCAGACGCGCGCCACCCCGGTGCCCAGGTCCTCGAAACCCAGGCCCAGCACCTGCACGGCGGCGGCTTCCTCCCCGCCGTCGAGCCGGCCGCCGGCCAGGATGCGGCGCACCTCCTGCGCCTCCTCCGGGAAGTAGAAGCTGCACAGCATGCGCCCCAGGTTCTGGAACATGGCGCCGATGAAGGCCTCCTCGGCCCCCTGCCCGGGGCCACACAGCTCGGCCGCCACCGAGCCGGCCATCATGGAGCGCAGGAATTCCTCGCGCATCTGCTCGGCATGGGCCTTGTCCTGCATGTGGTCGAGCAGCACCAGGCTCATGGCCATGTTGCGCACGGCATTGAAGCCCACCAGGCTCACGGCGCGCGATACCGTGCTGATGGTGCCCCGCCCCGCATGGGCGTAGTGCACGCTGTTGACCAGGCGCAGCAGCTTGTGGGTCAGCGCCACGTCCTTGAGGATCTCGTGCGTGAGGTCGCTGATGCTGTCGTCCTCGGAATGCGCCACGCGCTGGATGCGCGTCACCGAGTCGGACAGGGCCGGAAAATCGCTTTTGTGGCGCATGCGCCGCAGCAGGAAATCGAGCGTGGCATTGCTGGCCGCCGTGGGCGCGCTGGCGGGCGCCGCCCAGGCGCGCAGGGCATCGCGCAATTCGGTGGCACCCGCGAATGGCGCGGCGCCATCCAGGCCCAGGGCGCGCTGCAGCAGGGTGCGCAAGCCCTCGTCCAGGGCGTCGATCAGCACGGCGGGCAGGGCGCGCCCCGCCTCGGCGGCGCCCACCCAGGGGCTGCCGGTGAGCAGGTGCACCAGCACCCGGGCGGCCGAGCGCACGTCGTCCGCCGCGCTGGCCGATGCCTCCCCGGCAGCCAACGCCGGGGCATGCCAGCCAAGGCCCAGCAGCCGCGCGTGGCGCTGTGGGTCCATGGCGACATGGTCCAGGTCCACCCGGCCGTGCACCACGCCCGCCCCATGTGCGGCCTCCAGCGCATCGAGCAGGTCCACCACCAGCGCGACGGCATCGTGCGGCGTGCAGCGGCCCTGGCGCGCCAGGTGCTCGGCCAGCGTAGGGCCCAGCATCTGCTCGTGCACGATGTGGGGCTGGCGCGCGAGGACGTCGGCCTCCAGCACGGGCACGATGAAGGCATGGTTCAGGTGGGTGGCCCGTTCGGCGGCCTCAAGCCAGCGCTCGAGCGCGGCCGCCGCTGGTGGCGGCGCCACCGCCCACTGCCGGATGGTGACCGGGCGCTGCCCGCGCCGGTCCAGCGCCCGCCACTGGGTGAATTGCCGGTTGGCCACCAGCACCTGCTGCAGCTCGAACCGCCCCTGGGGCGGCGGCACCCGGTCGCCGACCACCCAGGCGGAACGGCGGGCGGGGGAAAGCGGCGCAAAATCGGTCATGGTCGGGAGAATCAGGGCGGGGCGCGGTATCGCAGGCTGCGGCATACACTTTGCAACATCTTATGCCCGTGCAAGGGGTCCCAACGCAGTGATTCCCCTGCCCTGAGCGCTTGTTACACGCTTTTCGGCTGCCTCCATCCATGAACCGCACCACCCACCTTCTCTATCTGCACGGTTTCCGTTCCTCCCCGCAATCGGCCAAGGCGCGGCAGATGGCCACCCATGTGGCAAGCCGGCACCCTGGCGTGCATTTCTGGTGCCCGCAACTGCCGCCCTCACCCCGCCAGGCCATGGACCTGGTGGAGCAGACCGTGGCCCATTGGCCCCGCGCCTCCAGTGCGGTGGTCGGCTCCTCCCTGGGCGGTTTTTATGCCAGTTGGGTGGCGCAGCACCTCTCCTGTCCGAGCGTGATGCTCAACCCTGCGGTGGACCCGGCGCGCGACCTGGCACGCTACATCGGCGAGCAGACCAGTTGGCACGATCCGGCCGAGCGCTTCTTCTTTTTGCCCGGGTACATCGGCGAGCTGCAGGCCCTGGATGTGCGCGGCAAACCACCCGCAGGCCCCGAACTGGCCATCGTCGCCAAGGGCGACGAGGTGCTGGACTGGCGCGAAATGGTGGCACGCTACCCGGCGGCGCAATTGCAACTGCTCGACGGCGGCGACCATGCACTCAGCGGTTTCGAGGTGCACCTGCCTCTGGTGGACTCATTCCTGCAGCTTTGAATTCGACGCGCGCGAGGCCGGCGTCTCCTTGTTCAGCCAGCGCGCATGGTCCTTGGGGTAGGCGATGCGGTAGCGGCGCAGGTGGTAGGCCGCCTCGTCGTCGCGGCCGAGCATGAGCGCGCTTTCGATGCGCTTCTCGATGACGCGGGGCTCGGGCGAGTAGTGCAGCAGTTCGCCCGAGAGCGCGTACACCTCCTGGGCCGTGGCCGGTGTGAGGGCCATGGCCGGTAGCCGGGCGAAATCCACCTGGTCCGAGAACAGCAGCGTGGGGGCCGTGGTCGCCGGGGTCATGTCACGGTAGGCCGGATCGCGCCGCTCAGGCACCTTGTAGAGCTGGCTGATGCGATGGTAGTCGTGCGCCACCCAGGCGGTCAGCAGGGCACCCGCCACCAGAACCACGGCAGTGGCGCCCAGCACTGCCGGCGAAGGGGGCGCGGGCGGGCGGCGGCGCGGCCACAGCAGCACCAGCGCCAGCAGGGCCGCCAGCTGGAAGGGCCCGTACCACAGCGGAAACTCCAGCATGCTGTGCGCGCCGATGATGGCCAGGATGCCCCAGGCCAGTTGGCGCAGCGGATCCGTCTCGCTCCAGGGCCGTGCCTTCACGATGAAGGCCAGCGCAGCGCCGCACAGCAACACGGCGGCCGGCAGACCCAGCTCCACAGCCAGGTGCAGGGGCAGGTTATGGGCATTGTCCAGCAGCACACAAAAGCGCTCCCCGGGGAACAAGGTGATGTAGTGCGCGTAGTCGAGTTCGTTCCAGCCCCAGCCTGTCCAGGGCTTCTGCGCGATCAGGGTGAGCACGTTGGACCAGAGCACGCGCCGGCTGGTGCATTGGTGGCTGTCACCCGAGAAGCGGTTGAACAGGTCCTCGGCCTGCACCCCGCTCCAGGTGTGCAGCAGCACGGGCAGCAGCCATGCTGCCGCGATGTACAGCGCCAGCCCGCCCAGTGCCACCCCCAGTGCCAGCCGGCCGGTCGAGCGGCGCCACCACAGGAGCAGGGCCACGACGATCAGCCACTGCACGGCCCCGGTACGCGAGACCGTGGCGGCGCTGGCCAGTGCCAAGATGGGCAGGGCCCAGCCGATGCCCACCCCCATCAGCCAGTCTGGCGCGGCCCGCACCCGTCCTTCTTGGCTGCGCGCATGCCACTGCGCCACCAGCCACACCAGCGCCCACACGCCCAGTGCCACCAGAGAGGCCTGCTGGTTGCGCTGGCGCAGGTTGCCCACCGCCTGGCCCGGGGTGGAGGCATTGATCCAGGGCGCCATGCCCACATCGCCCCCGAAATACTGCACCAGGCAGATCACGCCCCCGACGACCGCAGCCAGCAGCAGCCCCAGCGCCAGTTGGTTCGCCGCCGTGGCGCCGCCATCGCACAGGCCTGGGTGGCGGCGCGAGCGCAGCGCCCGCTGCCATGCCAGCGCCACCAGCAGCACGATGCACGACCACGAGGCCAACAGCGGCCAGACATTGGTGGACGGCGGGGTGGTGATGGAAAACAGGAAGGGCAGGGCCACTGCCAGCAAAGTCAGCGGTGCGGCAATGGCATCGATCAGCATCAGGAAGGCGGGGGAAGGCGGGTTGCGCAGGGAAAGGGAAGCCGCGAATCATAGAGCCCCGGCGCTGCGGCGATCCGGCCATGCAGACCATGCAATCCCCTGCGGCACCGGCCTTCCTCACCCCGGCAGCTCCCACAAGCCCTTATATTTGCACCCATCCCGCCCCATCGTCCCCTGACCGGGTCTTGCACCACCGCCATGAACCACCCGCAGCACTCCTGTTCCCTGTATCGCCCGCAGGGCTTCACGATGATCGAGATGATGATGGTCGTCGCCGTCGTGGCCGTGCTGGCCCTGATGGCCTTGCCCTCGTACCAGGACCGGATGCTGCGCACCCAGGTCAAGGAGGGCCAGGCCATGGTCGAGTTCGTCAAGCAGGCCGTGGCCGTGCACTACGCACTCAAGAAGACCATGCCCGCCGACAATGCCGCCGCCGGCCTGCCGCCCGAGGACCGCATCGTCAGCACCAATGTGGCCAAGGTCACCGTGGCCGGCGGGGCGGTGAACATCGTCTATGGCAACAAGGCCAACAAGGCCATCGCAGGCAAGACCCTGACCCTGCGACCAGCCATCGTCCCGGATTTCCCGCAGGTGCCCATTGCCTGGGTCTGCGGCAAGGCCAAGGTGCCGGACAAGATGACCGCGCAGGGGACGAACGCCACGAACATCCCGGCCATTGCCACCCCCCTGGATTGCATGGGTCCGGCGGGATCCTGACCCGTCTCGCCAGAGATGGGGGGCGCCCCATGGGAGAATGCCGCCCATGCATGCATTGTTTGAAGAAGCCGGCAAGTTCATGGCCGGCCGTATCCTGTCCGAAGCCGAGAGCTCGGCCCAAGTCGAGCTCGATTCGGGCAAGCGGGTCAAGGTCAAGGCCGCCAACGTTCTGTTGAAGTTCGAAAAACCCGCCCCATCCGAGTTGGTGGCCCAGGCGCAGGCCGTGGCCGAGACCATCGAGCTGGACCTGGCCTGGGAGTTCGCGCCCGAGGACGATTTCGGCTTTGCCGACCTGGCGCGCGACTATTTCTCCGAAAACGCCACTCTGGTCCAGCAGGCCGGCGCGCTGTTTCGTCTGTACGAGGCACCGCATTACTTTCGGCGCGCGGGCAAGGGCCGTTTCAAGAAGGCACCGGCCGAGATCCTGCAGCAGGCGCTGGCCGCCATCGAGAAGAAAAAGGCCGTGCTGGCGCAGATCGACGAATGGGCCGCAGCCCTGGGCCGGGGCGAATGCCCGCAGCCCATCCGCGACCAGCTCTACAAGATCTTGTTCAAGCCGGACAAGAACGCGCCGGAGTACAAGGCCGTGGTCGACGCCAGCCGCGCCACGCACACCGCGCCCCTGGACCTGCTGCAAAAGGCCGGCGCCATCGACTCGGCCTACCAGTTCCACTGGAAGCGCTTTTTGTTCGAGAACTTCCCCAAGGGCACGGGCTTCCCGGCCCTGACCGCCCCCCAGCCGCCGGACGACCTGCCGCTGGCCAGCGTGCAGGCCTATTCCATCGACGATTCGCAGACCACGGAAATCGACGATGCGCTGTCAGTACAAGGCCTGGGCACGGGCACCGTGGTGCTGGGCATCCACATCGCCGCGCCTGGCCTGGCCGTGCAGCCGGGCAGTGCCATCGACCAATTGGGGCGCGCGCGCCTGTCCACCGTGTACATGCCGGGCTACAAGATCACCATGCTGCCCGACGAGGTGGTGCAGATCTACACGCTGGACGAAGGCCGGGCCAACCCCGCCGTGTCGCTGTACGTCACCGTCAACGAGACCACGCTGGAGATCCTCTCCACCGAAACCCGCCTGGAGCGGGTGCCGGTGCTGGCCAACCTGCGCCACGACCAGCTCGACCACATCGTGACCGAGGCCTGGCTGACCGACCCCGCCGTGCAGGTCGAGGGCACGCCAGCGCGCGTATCGGAGCTGCGCGAGCAACTGTCCTTCCTGTTCCGCTTGGCCAAGAGCCTCAAAGCGCAGCGCGAGGTGGTGCGCGGCAAGCCCGAGAACTTCAACCGGCCGGACTACAACTTCCGCCTGGTGGGCAACGACCGCGGCGAGCCCAACGGCTCGGAGACGGTGCAGATCACCACGCGCCAGCGCGGGGCGCCGCTGGACCTGATCGTGGCCGAGGCCGCCATCGTGGCCAACAGCACCTGGGGCAGCTGGATGGCCGAGCTGGGTGTGCCCGGCATCTACCGCAGCCAGGCCAGCATGGCGCCGGGCGTGAAGGTGCGCATGGGCACCAAGGCCCTGCCGCATGCGGGCATCGGCGTGAAAAGCTATTCCTGGGCCACCTCGCCGCTGCGCCGCTACACCGACCTCGTAAACCAGTGGCAGATCATTGCCTGCGCGCGCCACGGCAAGACGGCGGCGCTGGCCGCACCGTTCAAGCCCAAGGACGCCGACCTGTTCTCCATCATCAGCAGCTTCGACGGCGCCTACAGCGCCTACAACGGCTACCAAGCCGGCATGGAGCGCTTCTGGACGCTCAAGTACGTGCAGCAGAACGGGCTGACGGAGCTGACCGCCACCGTCTTCAAGGAAGGCCCGGGCGGCAGCTTCCTGGTGCGGGCCGACGATATCCCGCTGGTGTTCCCGGTGCTG
This sequence comes from Acidovorax sp. LjRoot118, assembly GCF_964253575.1. Lineage (NCBI taxonomy): Bacteria > Pseudomonadati > Pseudomonadota > Betaproteobacteria > Burkholderiales > Comamonadaceae > Acidovorax > Acidovorax sp. LjRoot118. Next base: position 145,366 of record NZ_CAXURB020000001.1, on the reverse strand, counting down.
GGTGCCCAGAACCTGCCGCGCGGCGCACGCCTCTTGGTGAAGCTCGGCGAGATCGACGAGATCACGCTGGACATCCACGGCACGGTGCTGGAGCGCCTGGACAGCGACGAACCCGAAGCCGGTGCCGACGAGGCGGCGGAGGAGGACGACGAGACCGTGGCCGGCCCGATCGCCATTGCCGTGGACATGAACGAAGCCGAAGCGCCCGCCAGCGCTGATAATCTGACGCCGTGAAATTGCCTGCCTTCTTCCGCACCTTCAGCACGCTGCAGCTTGCGCTCGGCGTATCGATCGCCGTGCATGCGGCGCTCATCACCGTACGCTTCATCGACCCGGAGGGCTTCAACCGCGTGTTCCAGGACACACCGCTCGAAGTCATCCTGGTCAATGCCAAGTCCAACGAGCGCCCCGAGAAGGCCCAGGCCATCGCCCAGTCCAACCTGGCAGGCGGCGGCGATGCGGAAAAAGGCCGGGCCACCAGCCCCCTGCCGTACTCGGCCCTGACGGCCATGGGCGACGATTTCGAAGAAGCCCAGCGCAAGATGGACGCGATGCAGGAGCAGCAGACCCAGTTGCTCACGCAGTTGCGCAAGCAGCTGGCCGCCATGCCGCCCCCCGATCCGCGCAAGCCCAGCCAGAGCGCCGAGCAGTCGTCGCAGGACGAAAAGCGCCGCCAGTTAGTCAAGTTGCTGGCCGAGATCGAAAAGCGCATCAACGAAGAGAATTCGCGCCCCAAGAAGCGCTACATCAGCCCGGCCACGCGCGAAGAGGCCTATGCGATCTACTACGACGCGCTGCGCCGCAAGGTCGAGGACAAGGGCACCGAGAACTTCCCCGAGCAGGGCGGCAAGAAGCTCTATGGCGAGCTGACGATGATCGTCACCGTGAACCACGACGGCCGCGTTCTGGAGACCGAGATCGTGCAGGGTTCGGGCAATGCCACGCTGGACCGCCGGGCCGAGGCCATTGCCCGCGCCGCCGGCCCGTTCGGCGCCTTCAACCAGGAAATGCGCGCCAAGGCCGATCAGATCGCCATGGTGGCGCGCTTTCGCTTCACCCGCGACCAAACGCTGGAAACCACTGTTCGCTGAACCCCCTTCGAGATGAGCCAAGCCACCGTCGACCTGTATTGCGTGATGGGCAACCCGGTGGCGCACAGCCGCTCGCCGGCCATCCACGCCCGTTTTGCCGAACTGACCGGCGAGCGCCTGGCCTATGAGCGGCGCCTGGTGGCGCTGGACGGCTTTGCCGAGGGTGTGCGCGCGTTCGCAGCCCAGGGCGGGCGCGGCTGCAACGTCACCGTGCCGTTCAAGATCGAAGCACCGCGGCTGGCCACGCAGTGCAGCGAGCGCGTGCAACTGGCCGGCGCGGCCAACACCCTGGCGTTTCGCCCGGACGGCAGCATCCACGCCGACAACACCGATGGCCTGGGCCTGGTGGCCGACATCACGCGCAATGCCGGCGTGGCCCTGCAGGGCCGCTATGTGCTGCTGGTGGGTGCCGGCGGCGCGGCGGCCGGCGTGCTCGGCCCGCTGCTGCAGGCCGGTGCGCGCCGCATCGCCATTGCCAACCGCACCCTGGCCAAGGCCCAGGCGCTGGTGCATTCACACCATGCCCTGGCCACAGAGCTCGGCGCGCAGCTCGCGGCCAGCACGCTGGATGCCGTGGCCGGCGACTTCGACGTGGTCATCAACGCCACGGCCAGCAGCCTGGCGGGCGAGGCCGTGCCCGTGGCGGCGAGTGTGCTGCGGCCCGGTGGTCTGGCCTACGACATGATGTACGGCCCTGCGGCCCAGGAGTTCCTGGACTGGGCTGCCGCCCATGGCGCGGTGCCGCGCGACGGCCTGGGCATGCTGGTGGAGCAGGCGGCCGAGGCCTTTGCCTTCTGGCGCGGCGTGCGTCCCCCGTCATCCCAGGTGCTGGCCGAGTTGCAGGCGCAACTGGCGCTGCAGCCCCAGCACTGAACCTGGCAAGAAAAAGAACCCGCATATGAAAGCCGTGCTGCGCTGGCTGGGCCTGGTGGTGTTCGCCGCGCTGGCGCTGCAGCTGTTCTTCGTGCTGCGCATCGCAGCCATGGTGGTCGTCAACCCCGAATCCACCAGCTTCCAGCGCTCCGAGGCCTGGGTGCAACTGGCCAGCAGCGGCCAGGTGCGCTGGCGCCAGCAATGGATGCCCTACGGCGAGATATCGGACCACTTGAAGCGCGCAGTGATCGCCTCGGAGGACGACGGCTTCGCCAACCACGACGGCGTGGACTGGGCTGCCATCGAGAAGGCCTGGGAGCGCAACGCCAAGGCCGAAGCCCAGGCCGCCAAGGCCCAGAACCGAGCCCCGGAAAAACCCCAGCGCGCGCCCAAAATCCGTGGCGGCTCCACCATCACCCAGCAACTGGCCAAGAACCTGCTGCTCTCGGGCGAGCGCACCCTGCTGCGCAAGGGGCAGGAGTTCGTGCTCACGCTGCTGCTGGAGCAGCTGCTGAGCAAGGAGCGCATCCTGGAGATCTACCTCAACAGCGTGGAATGGGGCGAGGGCGTGTTCGGCGCCGAGGCCGCCGCCCAGCACTACTTTCGCAAAAGCGCCAACCGCCTGGCCCCCAGCGAAGCGGCCCGCCTGGCCGTGATGCTGCCGGCCCCCAAACGCTTTGAGAAGACGCCGGGATCGGCCTATCTGGCAGGGCGCACGCGCACCATCCTGGCGCGGATGAACAGCGCTGAATTGCCCTGAGAACCCAACGAAACCTCAGGCGCGCCGGCTGAGCAGCAGCTGCACCGGGTGCTGCGGCCGCAGGGTCACATGCAGCCGTGGCTGCGGGGGCGGCGCCCCCTCTGGCACCCGCAGGGTATAGCGCTGCAGCAGCATGGCCGCCAGCAGCACCATCTCCAGCATTGCAAAGTGCTGGCCGATGCACACGCGCGGCCCCAGGCCGAAGGGAATCCACGCCCCCCGGGGTATCTCGGGCGCGCCCTCCAGAAAGCGCTCGGGCAGGAAGCGCTCGGGCTGCGCGAACCAACGCCCGTCCCGGTGCAGCACCCAGGGCGTGATGCGCAGGATCGACCCCTGGGGCACGGCTACACCGCCCAGCGTGAGGGGGGCCGTGGTGCGCCGGCTCATCACCGCAGCGACGGGCGGGTACAGGCGCATGGCCTCCTTCAGGGTGGCCGCCAGCCAGGGCAACTGCGTGATGTGCTCCGGGCCTGGCACATGGCCCTGCAGCACCGCGTCCACTTCGGCCTGGGCGCGTTGTGCCGCCTCGGGATGTTCGGCCATCAGCCGGCTCCACCACAAAAGGGCGGTGGCGCTGGTCTCGTGCCCTGCCTGGAAGCTGACCATGCACTGGTCGAACACCTCCTGAGGCGAAAGGGCCTCGCCCGTGGCCTCGTCGCGCAGGGTCAGCAGCATCTGCAGCAGGTCGCTGCGGTTCGCCGTGGGCGCCAGCCCTTGCTGGGCGTGCCGCTGGTCGATGTGGCGCTGCACCAGAGCGCGCAGCAGGCGCAGCGCCCGGCGCTTGGCCGCCTTGCCGGGCAGGGGCAGCCAGTCGGGCAGGGTGAAGGGCATGAACATCTCCGAGAACGCAGCGGCCGACAGCGTCTGGGTGGCCCAGGCAGCATCGCGCGCGTCTTCCTTGGCCGACTCGCCGAACAGGGTGCGCAGGATCACATCCATGGCCACACCGGTCCACAGCCCTTCCATGCCGACCAGGGCCTCGGCCTGGCCTGCCGGCACGGCCGCGTCCAGTGCGGCCTGCGCGGCACCGGTCATCAACTGCGCATAGCCTGCCACCCGCTTGGGCGCGAAGGCAGGCACCAGCATGCGCCGCTGGCGCTGCCAGGTGGCGTGCTCGGTCACCAGCACGCTCTGGCCAAACACCTGCTCGAACACCTCGATGCCGCGCTCCCAGCGCACCAGGTGCTCGGCATGGGTGACCAGGGCCTCGCGCACGAGTTCGGGGGACATGAGATCCCAGGCCTCCTCATTGACCAGCCGCATGCGCGTGAGATCGCCATGCTCGCGCTGCAGCCGGGTGACGAAGCCCAGGTAGTCGGCACGCATGGCACGCAGCAGCGGCAAGCCCCACCAACGCCGCGATGGGCCTGATGCCTGCAGGGCGGGTGGGGCTGCGGCATGCGCAAGGTCGTCGGAAAGGGTTGTGTTCATGCCGGCATGGTGGTGCGCCCCGCCACCGGCGTATTGAACGATTGCGACATCGTCGCTCCCCTACACTTGCCCACCATGGCCATACAGGCACCCCTCTCCGCCCGGCACCCCGATGGGCTCATTCCTTCGGGCCAGCTGTGGCTACCGCATGCCGGCCTGTCGGCCTGCGTGCGCGGCACCATCGTGCGCAGCACGCTGGGCCATGCGCTCAGCGATGCAGCGCGCATCAACCGCTTTCCCGCGACGCCGCTGTGCAGCCTGAGCTGGTGGTTCACGGGCCGCAGCGAATGCCTGGTCCCCGAGCGGCCCGGCAGCATGCCGGACCTGGACAGCCCGCGCGAGCCCTTCGCGGGGTGCTGGGTGCTGGCAGGCCCGCAGACCCGGCCCTCGACCAGCTGGTGCGCCGAGCCCACGCACGCCATGATGGTGATGTTCATGCCCGATGCGCTGCACCTGCTCACCGGCCTGGCGCCCGAGGACCTGACCGACCGCACGGTGGATGCCGCCACGCTGCTGCCGCGCGACTGGCTGGCCCTGTGCGAGGCGGTGCAGCACCAGCCCGACGACGCGGCCCGCATGGAATGCCTGGAGCAGTTTCTGCTGCCGCGCTGGCAGGCCTGCAGGCCCGGGGCCGCCACGGCTACGCAGCGCTATGCCGACTGGGCCACGCACCTGGCGCAGCGCGCCGCGCACTCGGCGCCCGGCCGCAGCCTGCGCCAGTTGGAGCGGCGCGTCAAGCGCTGGGCCGGCCTGCCGCTGCGCGAGCTGCGTGGCTTCGGCAAAGCCGAGCAGGCATTCTTCGACACCCTCGCCGCAGACGCGGCCGAGTCCCCAGTGCGCTGGGCCGAGGTGGCTGCAGGCGCCGGCTTTTCGGACCAGTCGCACCTGTGCCGCGTCACGCGGCGCATCACAGGCTATGCGCCCCAGGCGCTGTACGACGGCATTCGCCGCGACGAGGCCTTCTGGGTCTATCGCCTCTGGACATAGCTCACCCGGTGCGCCTCGGTAGGCAGCGGCACCTCCCAGCGCAGCAGCATCTCCAGCAGCCGCTTGTTGGACAGCGAGGTGTCGCGCCGCTGGTTGCGGGCCAGCAGTTCTGCGCGCGGCTGCTCCAGATACATGATCTCCACCTCGGCATGGTAGGCCAGGCACAGGTCCAGGGTCTTGGCCCGCATCTGGTCCGACAGATGGGTGGCGTTCCAAACGAAGGGTTCGTGCGCCCGCAACAGGGCCTTGGCCTGTTCCACCGCGTGGTGGGCCACCATGCCCTCGTTCTTGCCATGGCGCAGGCCCAACTGAGCACGCGCATCGTCGAACGACACCACGGGCAGCCGGGGGTGGTGGGTGGCAACCCAGGTGTCCTTGCCTGAAGCCGGCAGGCCCGACATCACCACCACCCGTGAGCCGGGCTCCTGGTGCAGCGCATAGTCCGGGTGCACGTTGGCCCCGCGAAAGTAGCTGAGCGCGGTGTGCGCATCGGCAAAGGCGCGCGGCTGGCCGTAACAGGCTTCCTCGCGCGCGAGTTCGCGGAACAGCTCGATGGCATCGAGCGTGCGCTGCAGGTCGGGGCAGACGCGCCCGCGCATGTCCGCCTCGGCCAGCAGGGCCAGTAGGTGCAGGTCCACCTGCCAGGACAGCTGGCGCACGGTGAACTCTGGCGATGTGCCCTTGCGCGAGGTCTCCAGCGCGAAGAACGGCACCTGATGCACGGCGATCAGCCGGCAGATGGCCTCGCGCACGGCCAGCGGCGCACCGGCGTGCCACAGCGCGATGCGCGCGTCGATGGCGCCTTTGCGCGAGTGGCCGGGCTGCGATATGCGGCCCGTGGCCTCGTCCACCACCGTGGTGCTGCACTTGGCCACGTCGTGCAGTAGCGCGGCGAGGAACACGACCTCCTGGTCGGCACGCTCCAGCGCGGCGTAATTGGCACTGTCAAGCAGCGCGCGCAGCACCATGGCGGTGTGGGTCCATACATCGCCTTCTGCGTGGAACACGGGGTCCTGCGGCGTCGTGGCGGCCAGCCGCAGTTGCGGGAAGGCCTCCAGGCAGGCGCCCAGATCAGGCGCGCCGCCCGCGGCAGGGACCAGGCCCTGCACGTCTTTCCATTGAAATATCGTCATTGCATTCTCCTGGGCGGGTGGGCTCGCCGTGGGGGTTGTTGCGCTCAGAGGCGGCCGTCGCCAGCCAAGGGCCAGCGCTTGTCGACCTCGGGACCGAACAGGTCCACGCCCGAACGCAGGCGGTTGGGGATGACCGGGCGCTCGCTGTGGTGCGACTGCGAATCCAGGATGGTCTGGATGAAGTCCGGCCGCACGAGCTTGAAGCGCCCCACGGTCCGGCCGCCCTCCTCCACCTTGATGTACAGGCCCTCGGCCAGCTCGGACCGATCCGTCTGCTGCCAGCACAGGGCCAGGTCGAGCCCCTGGCGCGCCACCTCGTCCTCGAACGCGGCACGCCACTGCCCCGTGCGCGCCAGCGATGGCGCCAGCAGTGCCTGCAGCGCCTGCATGCGCGGCGGCGCAAGGCCGGCGTAGAGCACCGGCACCGAGACTACGGGCACGCCGGCCAGCAGGGCATGCCGGGCGGGTGTGTCGAGAAAGTCACCGGTGCGGCGGTCCCGGATGTCGAACTCGCAGAACAGGTGCGGCAGCGCGTCGTAGTAGACCGAGTGCTTGGCGTGCATGAACTCGCCGTACAGCACGTAACGGTCTTCCAGCACGTCGAGCAGCCGGCCCTCGTGCGCCCGGGCCCATTGCTTGAACAGGTTGAATTGGCGCTCGCGGCCGCCCAGGCGGTCCACGTCGAGGTAGTGGCCGCGCGACTGCAGCAGCAACTGGCCCGCGGCGTCGAAGCTCAGGCCAGCGTTGGCGGCGTCGAGCTTTTCCTCCACCACGATGGTCTTGCCCAGCAGCTCGGCATAGGGAACGGGGTCGCCCTTGTCGCCTGGCTGGTAGCGGGAGCCCTGCAGATGGGGCGTACGGGGGTATTTTGCGAGTTCGCGGTTGTGCAGAAAGGTGTGCGTCATGGAAGTCTCCGGCAGGCAGGGAACCAGGCAGCAAGCAAGGCCTGGGACAGGGGCCGAAGACGACGCAGAAGGTCAGCAGGTGACCATGGGTGGCTGGCTCAAGGCAGGCAGTTCAGGGGCCGGGCGCACGGTGTGCGACCAGGGAACTGGCTGGCTTGCCCGCATGCCCACACGAATGGCATGACCCGGGGCTTGAGGCCGCGGGCTTCGTGTGGCGTGTCGTTCAGCAGGAACGGGGGATGCGGGGCATGTCGGTCTCGAAGGTGAGGATTTTTGAAAGAGGGCGAATGCTACGGGCGAGCGCCGGTGTTTTCAAGAACAGCGCGCAACTCTGGTGTTTTATTGCCACAGCCAGGCGCTGTCTGTGCGCCTCCCGCACCGCTTCTGGCCGTGTGCACACAGGGTGGCGCAGGGATGCGCCAGGGCATCATGCGCTCGCGCGCGAGACGATCTCGAAGCCGATGTCGACGATGGGCTGATCGACCGTACGGCCCTCCGCGCGGTCGTCGATGAACTGCGCTGCCGTGCGGCCGATGCGCGTGCCATCGATGCGCACCGTGGTCAGGGCCGGCTGCAGGCTGGCGGCGAACTCCAGGTCGCCCAGGCCCACGACGGCCAGTTGCCCGGGCACCGACAGGCCGCGCGCCTGGGCTTCGATCAGCACCCCCAGGGCCAGCATGTCGGAGCTGCAGAACACCGCATCGGTGTCGGGGTGGTCGGCCAGCGCTGCCACCAGCCCGCTGCGCCCCGACCCCAGGGTGGTGGGTGCTGGCACCAGCACCGCAGGCACCTCGGCCGCCAGGCCCAGTGCCCGGGCCGCGCGCCGAAACCCGCCCATGCGCAGGCGCGCCCGGTCATCGTTGGCGCCGAGCAGCAAGGGCTGCTGGTAGCCGCGCTGGTGCAGGAAATGGCAGACGGCCTCGCCAATGCCTTCGTGGGAGAAACCCACCAGCATGTCGATGGGGGTGGGTGTCAGGTCCCAGGTTTCGACCACCGGGATGCCGGCGGCCAGCAACTGGCGCCGGCCTTCCACCGAATGCATGATGCCGGTCAGCACGATGCCATCGGGCCGGCGCCGGATGATGGCGTCGAGCAGCGCGTCCTCGCGCGAGGCGTCGTAGCCACTCTGGCCGATCATCAATTGGTAGCCGCGTTCGTCCAGCGCCTGGTTCAGCGAGCGCACGGTTTCCTGGAACACCGGCCCCGTCAGCGTGGGCAGCACCGCGGCCACCAGCCGGGCGCGCGAGGAGCGCAGGCCACCGGCCATGCCGTTGGGGACGAAGCCGGTCTGGCTGACCACTTCGCGCACCTTGAGCAAGGTGGCGGGCGCAACCCGCTCCGGGGTGTTCAGCGCACGCGACACCGTCATGGCGGACACACCGGCCATGCGGGCGATGTCGTGAACGGTGAAGACTTGGGGCTTTTTCATGGGGCGGCGCAAAAGCCAGACAGTATGCGCGGGAACGCGCGCCCCCATGCGCCCGCCGGCAGCCCCCCGCACCCCAGGGCAGGTGCCTCCTGCGCTGCTCAGCAAGGTCACGCGGGTTCGCCCGTATCATCCGCGCCATGCTTGCCAAGTTGATGAGTCTCCTCCTTCTGGGAATAGTGCGGTTCCTGACCGGCTCCCAGGCCCGCTGGTATGGTTGCCCCCCGAAGGCGGAGCAGCGCATCTACTTCGCCAACCACCAGAGCCATGCCGACATGGTGCTGATCTGGGCGGCCCTGCCCGAGGAACTGCGCAGCATCACCCGCCCCATCGCCGCCAAGGACTACTGGACCAAGACGCCGTTTCGCCAGTGGATCACCACCGCCGTGTTCAACGCCGTGTACGTGGACCGGCAGGCCACGCCGGCACCCCCGGCCCCTGTGGAGCCCGTAGTTGCCGGCGTGGCCCTGCCCGAGTCGGAAACGGCCTCTGCCGGCGGGCCCGACCCGGCGCCCGAGGCGCCGCCCAAGCCCCCCACGCCTGAGGCCTTGCGCGCGGCATTGCCCGAGGGCGACCCGCTGGCGCCTCTGGTGAAGGCGCTGGAGAGCGGTGACTCCATCGTGATCTTTCCCGAGGGCACGCGGGGCCATGGCGAAGAGCCCCAGCCCTTCAAGTCGGGCCTGTTCAAGCTGGCCCAGATGTTCCCGCAGGTGGTACTGGTGCCGGCCTGGATCAACAACGTGCAGCGCGTGATGCCCAAGGGTGAAGTGGTGCCCGTGCCCATCCTGTGCTCGGTGACCTTCGGGGCCCCGATCCAGTTGGAGCCCGACGAGGAACGCCGCCCTTTTCTCGACCGCGCACGCCGTGCGGTTATCGCATTGAGGGAAGTGTGAGATGAACGCCTTCCTTCGCAACCTGACGGCCACCCAGCAGATCGGTGCCTTGTTCCTCGTGGTGTTCGGCCTGCTGTCCATCGTCACCATCTGGGCCTACGTGCGCATGCTGCGCGAGCAGTCCAGCGACGACCCCCAGGCCGAAGCCGATGCGCTCGAAGCCAAGCGCTTTTGGGGCCTGCTCAAGACCTCGTGGGCCATGGCCACCGTGTTCTGGATCGGCTGGGCGCTGGGCGATGCCGTGGCCACCGTGCTGTTCGCCATCGTCGGCTTTTTTGCGCTGCGCGAGTTCATCACGCTCTCGCCCACGCGCCGGGGCGACCACCGCAGCCTGGTGCTGGCCTTCTTCGTGGTGCTGCCGCTGCAGTTCTGGATCGTGGGCAGCCGGCACTTCGACCTGTTCACGGTGTTCATCCCGGTCTACGTGTTTCTGGCGCTGCCCGTGGTGAGCGCACTGGCCAACGACCCGCAGCGCTTCCTGGAGCGCAATGCCAAGCTGCAGTGGGGCATCATGGTATGTGTGTACGGTATGAGCCATGTGCCGGCGTTGCTGCTGCTCGACTTTCCGGGCTACAAGGAAAAAGGTGCCTTCCTGGTGTTCTTCCTGGTGTTCGTGGTGCAGACCTGCATGGTGGTGCAGCACCTGCTGGGCCGGCGCTTTCCGCACAAGCCCGTGGCACCGCAGGTGAGCCAGAGCTTTCAGTGGGTGAGCTGGCTCGCCGGCGTGGCCGTGGGTGGCCTGGTGGGCGGCCTGCTCACCTTCATCACCCCCTTCAAGCCCGGCCAGGCACTGGGCATGGCCCTGCTGGCCTGCGTGGCCGGCAGCCTCGGGCACCTGGTGATGAAGGCGCTCAAGCGCGACCGCGGCATCACCAGTTGGGGCATGCAGGGCATGTCGGTCACTGGCGCAGGCGGGCTGCTCGACCGGGTGGACGCGCTGTGCTTTGCAGCCCCGGTGTTCTTCCACTCGGTGCGCTGGTACTTCGGGCTATGAGGATCCTGGGCATCGACCCCGGCCTGCAGACCACCGGCTTCGGCGTGGTGGACATGGATGGCCACCAGCTGAGCTACGTGGCCAGCGGCACCATCCGCACCACCACGCTGGCCCTGGGCGACCTGCCCGGGCGCCTGAAGATCCTGTTCGACGGCATCACCGAGGTGGTGGCGCGCTACCAGCCCGACACCTCATCGGTCGAGATCGTCTTCGTGAACGTGAACCCCCAGTCCACCCTGCTGCTGGGCCAGGCGCGCGGCGCCTGCATCACCGCCCTGGTGGCCAGCAACCTGCCCGTGGCCGAGTACACCGCGCTGCAGATGAAGAAAGCCGTGGTCGGCCATGGCCGCGCCGCCAAGAGCCAGGTGCAGGAGATGGTGCGCCGCCTGCTGAGCCTACCCGGCCTGCCCGGCACCGACGCCGCCGACGGCCTGGGCATGGCCATCACCCACGCCCACGCAGGCGCCGCCATGGCCCGCCTGGGAGAAGCAGGCACGCTGCAGCGGCGCCAGCACGCCATGTACAAGGGCGGCAGGAGTTACTGACCCCCCCTGAGTCGCTTCGCGCCTTTCCCCTGAGGGGGACGCCACCAGTGGCCTGGCAAAGCCAGTTTCACGGTGGCGCTGGTCTACGTGTGCGTCCATTTCGGAAGCTGCCACCAGCAATCGACGGAGTGAAAGCCCGTTGTGCAACAACCTGCCTGAGGCATTTACCGCCCCACACCCCGCTTGAGCTCCTTGAGCAATAGCAGCACCTGGTTGGACGCATGGCGGCAGCTGCTGTTGAGCAATTGCACCGACTGCTGCTGCTCTCCCGCCTGGAACAGCATGACCACGGCAGCCGCCTGCTGGTGAAAATACTTGTGCCGCGCCACCAGCATGCTGAATGCGGGGTAGTGGCCCAGCCGCACCCGGCCGGTGCCGTTGAGCCAGCGGCCCAGGTCGCAGCGGTCGTCCTGGCAGATGCGCTCGGGGCGCATGACCTCGTTGGAGCGGCCATTGACCATGTCCTGCAGCTGCAGGCGCCAGCCTTCATGGCTGGCGATGGCCGCGTCGATATCGATCTCGGTCATGAGCATGGTGGCGTACTCGGCATCCAGCACGAGTTCGCTGCCGTTGTCTTCCATGGCCCAGGTCGTGTCGGGACTGGTCGGGTCTTGCTCCCGCATCTTGAACAGTCGGCTGAAAAAACCCATGTGCAACCCCGTGTTGGTATGCAGGCGAGGCCTCTGGTACCAGAGCTGCCACACCCATTTGAAACATTTTGTGTAGCGTTTTGTGTTTTGGCTACCAAAAAATGGCATATCCCTGCCGGCGTGTGCACTGCGGCCCTGCTGCCAGCCTCGGCTCTTGGCCCGGGCACAAGCGCCCCCGGCCGGACCGGACCACAATGCGCGTATGACTGAACCTGTTTTCCCCCGCACCGCCCTGTCCATGCTGGACCTGGTGGCCGTTCGCGACGGCGGCACCGTGGCTGAAGCCTTGCAGATCGCCCTGCGCACCGCCCAGCATGCTGAAAAGCTCGGTTTCGCCCGCTACTGGCTGGCCGAGCACCACAACATGGCCGGTATCGCCAGCTCGGCCACGGCCGTGCTGGTGGGGCATATCGCGGGTGGTACCTCGCGCATTCGCGTGGGTTCGGGCGGCGTGATGCTGCCCAACCATGCGCCGCTGGTGGTGGCCGAAGCCTTCGGAACCCTGGCCGAGCTGTACCCCGGCCGCATCGACCTGGGCCTGGGCCGCGCGCCCGGCACCGATCAGGCGACCATGCGTGCCCTGCGCCGCAGCCGCGTGGAGACGGCCGACGACTTTCCGCAAGACGTTGCCGAGCTGCAGCGCCTGCTCGGCCCGGTCGAACCCGGCCAGCGCTTGGTGGCGACGCCCGGGGCCGGCACGAATGTGCCCATCTGGCTGCTGGGTTCGAGCCTGTTCTCGGCGCAACTGGCGGCCGAGCGCGGCCTGCCCTATGCCTTTGCCTCGCACTTCGCGCCGCGCCTGCTGCACCAGGCCATCGACCTGTACCGCAACCTGTACCGCCCCTCGGCCGCCTGGCCCAAGCCCTACCTGGCCATCGGCGTGCCGCTGATCGCCGCGCCGACCGACGAGGAAGCCGAGTTCCTGGCCAGCAGCACTTACCAGCGCGTGCTGGGCATCCTCACCGGCGACCGGCGCCTGCTGCTGCCGCCCGTGGAGAACTTCGCGTCGCGCCTGCAGCCCCAGGAGCGCGCCGCCATCGGCGACTTCCTGGCGGCGGCCGTGATCGGCGGGCCCGAGACGGTACAGGCCGGCCTGGCCGACCTGGTGCGCGAAACCGGTGCCAACGAGCTGATGCTGGTGAGCGACGTGTACGACCCGGCCCTGCGGCTGCGTTCGCTGGAGATTGCGGCGCAGGCACATGCGTCCCTGGGCATGGCGGTGCCCGCCTGAGACCCGACTTGTAACCGGTGGGAGCGTAGCGTCACGGCCAGGACGGTCCGTTGCCGCTACCATCGTAGGCTGATGACGGTGCATTTGTGCACGTCGCTACCGCCCACCCCCACCTGCATGCCCGCTTTTTCCTTTGAAGCCCTGGACGCCCAGGGCCAGACCCGCAAAGGCCTGATGGAGGCCGACACCGCCAAGGCCGCCCGCGGGCAGCTGCGCGCCCAGGCCCTGGTGCCGATCGCGGTGGAACTGGTGCAGACCGGGCAGCGGCTCGATGGCTCCGCCGTCGGCTGGAACCGCAGCCTGTTCACGCGCCCGGTGTTCAACGCCACCGGGCTGGCCATCTGGACACGCCAGATCGCCGGGCTGGTGAGTTCAGGCCTGCCGCTGGAACGCGCCCTGAGCGCCCTCTCGGACGAGGCCGACGACGAACGGCAGCGCCACCTGGTGGCGGCCCTGCGCGCCGAGGTGAACGCCGGCTCCACCTTTGCCCGCGCGCTGGGCCAGCACCGGCGCGAGTTCTCGGACATCTACTGCGCCGTGATCGGTGCCGGCGAGCACAGCGGCAACCTGGGCCTGGTGCTCGAACGCCTGGCCGACGACCTCGAAGACCGCCAGGCGCTCAAGGCCAAGCTGATAGGCGCCGCACTGTACCCGGCCATCGTGACCCTGGTGGCGATTGCCATCGTGATGTTCCTGCTGGGCTATGTGGTGCCCCAGGTGGCCAGCGTGTTCGCGGGCTCCAAGCGGGCCCTGCCATTCATCACCACCCTCATGCTGGGCATCAGCGCCCTGGTGCGCAACTACGGACTGGCCCTGTTCGGCGTGCTGGTCGTCGGGGCACTGGGGATGCGCTGGTCGCTCAAGTCCGAGAGCGTGCGCGAGCGCTTCGACGCTGCCTGGCTCAACCTGCCGCTGGTGGGCAAGCTGGCCCGCGGCTACAACGCGGCACGCTTTGCCAGCACGCTGGCCATGCTGGCCAGTGCCGGCGTGCCCATCCTGCGCGCCCTGCAGGCCGCTGCCGAAACCCTCAACAACCGCGCCCTGCGCGCCGACGCGCTCGACGCCCTGGTGCTGGTGCGCGAGGGTGCGCCGCTGGCATCGGCCCTGGCGCAGAAGAAGCGCTTTCCGGGCCTCTTGTCGATGTTTGCGCGCCTGGGCGAACAGACGGGCCAGCTGCCGCTGATGCTGCAGCGCGCCGCTACCCAGTTGTCGGTGGAGGTGCAGCGCCGCGCCATGCAGCTGGCGACCATCCTCGAACCCCTGCTGATCGTGGCCATGGGCCTGGTGGTGATGGCCATCGTGCTGGCGGTCATGCTGCCCATCATTCAGCTCAACCAGTTCGTCAAGTAGATCGACACGACATGGCCGTAACCCTGGACGACAAGCTGGTGGTCGCGATCTCCTCGCGGGCGCTGTTCAATTTCGAGGAAGAGAACCGCCTCTTCGACGACACGGACGACCACGCCTACGTGGAGATGCAGCGCCAGCGCATCGACATTCCGGCGGCGCCCGGGGTGGCTTTTTCGCTGGTGCGCAAGCTGCTGGCCTTCAACACCACCGAGCACCAGCGGGTGGAGGTCGTGCTGCTCTCGCGCAATGACCCGGTGAGCGGCATGCGCGTGTTCCGCTCCTGCCTGGCCCACGGGCTGCCCATGGTGCAGCGCGGGGTGTTCACCCAGGGGCGGGACCCGTTTCGCTACCTGCGCCCGCTGGGCGCGCACCTGTTCCTTTCGGCCAACGAGGCCGACGTGCGCCAGGCGCTGCACCTGGGCTACCCGGCAGCGCGGGTACTGACCGAATCCGTGCGGGCCGGCGACTCCAACCCGAACGAGGTGCGCATCGCCTTCGACGGAGACGCCGTGCTGTTCTCGGACGAAGCCGAGCGCGTCTACCAGGCAGAGGGGCTGGCCGCCTTCCAGCGGCACGAGAGCGACAAGGCGGCGCAGCCGCTGCCCGATGGCCCCTTCAAGCCCCTGCTGGCAGCCCTGCACCGGCTGCAGCATGCGGGCGGCACGGGCATGCGCATCCGCACCGCGCTGGTCACGGCGCGCAGCGCTCCTGCGCACGAGCGCGCCATCCGCACGCTGATGGACTGGGACATCGCGGTGGACGAGGCCATGTTCCTCGGTGGCCTGCCCAAGGGGGAGTTCCTGCGCGAGTTCGAGCCGGACTTCTTCTTCGACGACCAGACCGGTCACGTCACCTCGGCCTCGCTGCATGTGCCGGCGGGGCATGTGAACAGCGGGGTGTCCAATCCGGTCACGCTGCTGGCCGATTGATGGGGACAGCGCGCAAAGTTGTTCAATGGGTTGCAACTTGTGGTCAAAGAGATCCTCTGACGGGTTGCAGGTGGCGCCAGGTGGCCGTACCTGTTCGACCATGACCCATTACAAGGAACAGAGCGCATGAAGACGATTTTGCTGGCCTGGGGTACCGCCGCCCTGATGGGCTGTGGCCTGGCATCTGCACAGGCACCGGTCACCCCGCCACCTCCTGCCGAGGCCGAAGGCCCGTCCAAGGGCGAGGCCAAGGCGATGCGCGAGTTCAAGATGCTGGACTTCAACGGCGATGGCAAGCTCAGCCGCTCCGAGGTCAAGCTCTTCCCGCGCCTGGCCAATGCCTTTGACGAGGCCGACACCGACCACGATGGATTTGTCTCTTACGAAGAAGTGCGCGCCTTTGCGGTGAAATACCGCGCCGAGCGGGATCGCGCGAAGCAGGCACCCGCTGCTCCCGCTCCTGCAGCCAGCGCTCCCTGACCCAACCGCTACCGTTTCGGTAGCAAAAATACCCAATGACCCCTGGCGCCGTCGCTACGCCTCAGCCTGCCACCCGGTTCACAGCCCTGCCGTGCGCTTGACCTTGGGGTCCGAATAGGTCAGCGGTTCGTTCTTGACCTGCTGGGCCAGGCGCTCCTGCAGGGTCACCTTGTTGATGTCCTGCGCCATTTCCACGGCGCTGCCGCTGGCACGCCACATGGACTGGATGAATTCCAGCAGTTGCTTGTAGATGGGCTCCGGCGGCGGTTCGGGCGGCTCTTCCACCGTGTCCTTCTTCTTCACTTCGGTCCAGTCGCGGTTCGGCGCCTCGGGCGCCGACGGCTTGTCGGGCTCGCGCACGATGGCCCCTTCCCCGAGCCGGTCCATGGACTCGACGGGCAGCGGCGCATTGACAGGACGTATCGGCGGCGCCCCCGAGGCGCCGGTGGAATACAAATCGGCGCCCGCAGGACGCCAGGTCGGCGATCGATCGACAGGTGGCATTTGCATGGCATGGCCCCAGGTTGTGAAAGGAACGAACAGAGGCACTTCCGGGCTCTTCGTACATTCATAACGGCAAACAAAAGGGGAAATTGAGGTCTTTTTTGCCTTTAAGCCCAAAAACAAGGGTTTACCCCTACATTTTAAGTCGATTGAAGGCAAAAGAAAGCCCGCCGCCTGCAGGGCGCAGGCGGCGGGCTGGTGCGGCGCGGGCTCAGAGGAAACGTTCGAGGAAGCGGCGAGACTGGCGGTCGAGCAGCGCAGTGTCGGGCACCTTGAATTGCACACCCTCGCCTGCAGCGATGAGCAGGCGGGTGCGCCCGCCGAGCCGGCGGATATCTTCCTCGGCCTTGAGCACCAGGCGCGCAGAACCCCGGTCGGTCTCCACATCCCAGGTGCTTGGGGTCGAAAAACTCGATACGGCGACTATTTTTTCGATAGTGGGCACAAACTCACGCACCGCGAGCTCCTCCTCCACCAGGGTGCGTACTGCCGCAGGCAACTGGTCGAAGCGGTCCAGCCACACCAGTTCATGGCCATCGCTGCCCACCAGCGACAGGCCTTCGGCAGGGGCCGCGATGGGAAAGGCCCGCACCGGCACCACGCCTTCGTGCAGCGTGCCGTCGGGCAGGGTGAGCACCAGGCGCCCGTGGGCGTTGCGGTGCAGTTGCAGCGAGGCGGGCGGGAATGTAGTCATCAGGTCGTTCATGGCAATGTCATCCATCGGTGGGGCCGAGCGGCGTGCTCAGGCACTGCCCGCCGGGTGGGCCGGGTGCAGCAGGCTGCTGTCGATGATCACGCCGGCAGCCTGGGCGTCCTCCTCGGCGCGGCGGGCCTGGGCCTCGTACAGCCGCCAGTAGGCGCCCTGTTTTTCCATGAGTTCGTCGTGCGGCCCCACTTCCACCACCTCGCCGCGGTCCATCACCACCAGGCGGTCGGCCTTGCGCAGGGTGGACAGGCGGTGGGCGATGGCGATGGTGGTACGGCCCTGCACCAGGTTGTCCAGGGCTTTCTGGATTTCCTTCTCGGTCTCGGTGTCCACGGCCGAGGTGGCTTCGTCCAGGATCAGGATGCGCGGATCGATCAGCAGCGCGCGCGCAATGCTGATGCGCTGGCGCTCGCCGCCCGACAGGCCCTGGCCGCGCTCGCCCACCAGCGAGTCGTAGCCATGGGGCAGCCGCAGGATGAATTCGTGCGCGTGGGCTGCGCGGGCGGCCGCCACGATCTCCTCGCGCGTGGCCTCGGGCTTGCCGTAGGCGATGTTCTCGGCAATGGTGCCGAAGAACAGGAAGGGCTCCTGCAGCACCAGGCCGATGTGGCGACGGTAGTCGGCCACGGCAAAGCGGCGGATGTCCACGCCATCGACCTGGATGGAGCCGTCGCTCACGTCGTAGAAGCGGCTGATCAGGTTCACCAGGGTGCTCTTGCCCGAGCCGCTGTGGCCCACCAGGCCGATCATCTCGCCGGGGCGGATGTCCAACTCCAACCCCTTGATGACCGAGCGGCTGCCGTAGCGGAAACCCACGTTGCGCATGGCGATGGCGCCCTGCACCTTGTCCACCTTGACCGGCTGGGCCGGGTCGGGCACGTTGCTCACGTGGTCCAGGATGTCGAAAATGCGCTTGGCACCGGCTGCCGCCTTCTGCGTGACCGAGACGATGCGACTCATGGAGTCGAGCCGGCTGTAGAAGCGCCCGATGTAGGCGATGAAGGCGGTGAGCACCCCCACCGTGATCTGGTTGCGCGAGACCAGCCAGATGCCGAAGCCCCAGACCACAAGCAGGCCGATCTCGGTGAGCAGCGACACCGTGGGAGTGAACAGCGACCAGGTCTTGTTGAGCTTGTCGTTGACCTCCAGGTTGTGCTGGTTGGCATCGCGAAAGCGCTGGGCCTCGCGCTTTTCCTGGGCGAAGGCCTTGACCACGCGGATGCCGGGGATGGTGTCGGCCAGCACGTTGGTCACCTCGGACCAGACGCGGTCGATCTTCTCGAAACCGGTGCGCAGGCGGTCGCGCACGGTGTGGATCATCCAGGCGATGAAGGGCAGCGGCACCAGGGTGACCAGCGCCAGCCAGGGGTTGATGGAGAACAGGATGGCCGCCGTCATCATGATCATGAGCACGTCGGTCACGAAATCCAGGGCGTGCAACGAAAGGAACACGTTGATGCGGTCCGTCTCCGAGCCGATGCGCGCCATCAGGTCGCCGGTGCGCTTGCCGCCGAAATAGTCGAGCGACAGGCGCAGCAGGTGCTCATAGGTGGTGGTGCGCAAGTCGGCGCCGATGCGCTCGGACACCAGCGCCAGGATGTAGGTGCGCGCCCAGGAGAGGCCCCAGGCGGCCAGGGCCGACGCCAGAAGCCCGCTCAGGTACAGCAGCACCAGGCTGGGCTCGATCTTCTGCCCGTTCTGGAACGGGATCAGGATGTCGTCCATCAGCGGAATGGTGAGGTAGGGCGGCACCAGTGTGGCCGCCGTGGAGGCCAGTGTCAGGCAAAAGCCCGCTGCCAGTTGCTTGCGGTAGGGCCGGGCAAAACGCCACAGGCGCAGCAGCACCCAGGTGGAGGTCTGCGGCGGCTGGGCGCGTGCGCAGGCGGGGCACTCTTCGGTATCCGGGGGCAGTGGCGCGTGGCACTGGGGACAACTGGCCTCGTCCGCTTCGCCGGAGCCTGCGGCCTGCTCGAAGCGCTGCACCAGGCGCAGCGCCTGGGCATGCTGGCCCAGCGTGAAGCGCCACAGCGCCAGGCGCGCATCGGCATCGTGCAATTCCAGGGCGCCGATGCCCCCGTGGTCGTGCATGCGCAGCGCCAGGCCCGGGGCGCGCGTCCAGGCCCGCCAGGCGCTGGTCCCGGGATCGCAGGCCAGCAGGCGCTCGGAAGTCACCACCACCCAGCCCGTGGCGAAGCGCAATTCGGCACTCAGGTCAACCTGTAACGTGGCCAGCACGTTCTCTTGGGAAGCGAGCATGGCCCGCAGATCGGCCCCCTGGGGGCCGGAAAAGACACCGGAGGCGTCCACAGAATGGTGATGTTGCATGTTGGATTGGTATTTGCGCCCCTGGCAGCCAGCGGTCACCGATTGCGCCACAGCGCGAATTCTCCCCGATACTGCACGCAAGGACGCCAAGGCATCCACCTGTAACGTCTGCGACTGCCCCTTGGCTGACAGCCGCTGCTGCCATCCGAGTGGAGCACAATGTTCCCCCATATTCTCGTTGTCCTCCCCCGCACAGCCCCGAAAGGCCGGAACCCCCTACCCGCTGCAATCCATGGCGAAATTCAACGACATCCAACTGCTTCGCATCAACTACCTGCGTGGACCCAATATCTGGACCTACCGGCCCGTGCTGGAGGTCTGGCTGGACCTGGACGTGCTGGAAGACCACCCCTCCCACACCCTGCCCGGCCTGAACGACCGCCTGACGGCCTGGCTGCCGGCCCTCATCGAGCACCACTGCGGCGTGGGCGAGCGCGGCGGCTTCCTGCAGCGCCTGCAGGAAGGCACCTGGTGCGGCCACGTGCTGGAACACATCGTGATCGAGCTGCTCAACCTGGCCGGCATGCCCACGGGCTTTGGCCAGACGCGCAGCACCTCGCAGCGCGGCGTGTACCGCATGGTGTTCCGGGCGCGTGACGAGCAGGTGGCGCGCATCGCACTGGCCCAGGGCCACCGGCTGCTGATGTCGGCCATCAACGACGAGCCCTTCGACGTGGCTGCCGCCGTGGCGCGCGTGCGCACCGAGGTGGACGACCAGTACCTGGGCCCCAGCACGGCCTGCATCGTCACGGCCGCCACCGACCGCAGCATCCCTCACATCCGCCTGAACGACGGCAACCTGGTGCAGCTGGGCTACGGCGCCAGCCAGCGCCGCATCTGGACGGCGGAGACCGAATTCACCAGCGCCATCGCCGAAGGCATCGCCAGCGACAAGGACCTGACCAAGGGCCTGCTCAAGGCCTGCGGCGTGCCCATCCCCGATGGCCAGGTGGTCAACAGCCCCGCAGAAGCCTGGGAAGCGGCGCAGGACATCGGCCTGCCCGTCGTGGTCAAGCCCTCGGACGGCAACCATGGCCGCGGCGTGACGCTGGACCTGAGCAAGCAGGCAGACATCGAGGCGGCCTACCACGTGGCCTACCCCGAGGGCAGCGACGTGATGGTCGAAAGCTTCATCCCCGGCGACGAGCACCGCCTGCTGGTGGTGGGTGGCAAGGTGGTGGCCGCCGCGCGCGGCGAGGTGGTCAGCATCACCGGCAACGGCCGCTCCACGGTCAAGGAGCTGATCGACACCCAGCTCAACTCCGACCCGCGCCGCGGCTACGAGGAGGAGTACCCGCTCGAGATCATCGACCTGGCCACCGACACCAAGGTGCAGCTGGAACTCAAGCGCCAGGACCTGGACGCGGGCTCCGTGCCTGCTGCGGGCCGGACCATCGTGGTGCAACGCAATGGCAACGTGGCCGTGGACTGCACCGACGACGTACACCCCGAGGTCGCCTACATCGCCCAGCTCGCCGCCAAGGTGGTGGGCCTGGATATCGCGGGCATCGACATGGTGGCGCTCGACATCTCCAAGCCGCTGCACGCGCAGGGTGGCGCCATCGTCGAAGTGAACGCCGGCCCCGGCCTGCTGATGCACCTCAAACCCGCCGTGGGCGCCCCCCGCCCCGTGGGCCAGGCCATCGTGGAGCACCTGTTCCCGGCCGAGGACCATGCCGAAGGAACGGCCGGCCGCATCCCCGTGGTGGGCGTGGCCGGTACGCGCAACACCGCCACCATCGCCCGCCTCGTGGCCTGGCTGCTGCACCTGGGCGGCCGCCACACCGGCGTGGCCTGCCGCGACGGCCTGTTCCTGGACCGCCGCCACGTGGACACCACCGACAGCGCCCACTGGGAGGCCGCCCACCGCCTGCTGATGAACCAGATGGTGCAGGCTGCCGTGATCGAGAACGACGCGCGCACCATCCTGCGCGACGGCCTGGCCTACGACCGCTGCAAGGTGGGCGTGGTCACCGACATGGACGGCGTGGCCACCCTGGCCGAGTTCGACGTGCACGAGCAGGACCAGATGACCAAGGTGCTGCGCACCCAGGTGGACGTGGTGCTCGCCGACGGTGCCGCCGTGCTCAACGCCGCCGAGGCCCAGGTGGTGGACATGGCCCGTCTGTGCGACGGCGACGTAGTGCTGTATGCGCAGGACCACGCGCTGCCCGCGATCACCGAGCACCGCGCCAAGGACAACGGCCGCGCCGTAGTGGTGAAGAACGGCCGCGTGGTGCTGGCCACCGGCAGCGCCGAGCATGTGCTGGGCACCCTGGCCGAGCTGACCTTCGGCCGCAACGGCGTAGTGCCCGATACCGAAGCCCTGCTGGCTGCCGTGGGCGCCGCCTGGGCCCTGGACATCGCCCCCGACCTGATCGGCGCCGGCATCAAGACCTTCGAGCCAGACCTGCCGCCGCCACCCGGTCTGCGCAGCTGACTTCACCACCGAACACCGCGATGACACCGGGGCCCGCCCGCCCCGACGGACACTGAGAAAGAGAATTTCCATGGATGTATCCCGCACCCGGGCCCTGCGTGGCCCCAACCTCTGGAGCCGCCATATGGCCATCGAGGCCGTGGTGGCCTGCGACGAGAGCGAGCGCGCCATCCGCCGGATGGACGGGTTCGAAGCGCGACTGCGCGCCCTCTTCCCCGCCATCGGTGCATTGCACCCCGAGGGCGGCGATGGCGACATCTCGTTGGCCCACGTGCTGCAGATCGCGGCGCTGGCCCTGCAGGCCCAGGCTGGCTGCCCCGTGACCTTTGCGCGCACCACGGCCACCACCGATGCCGGTGTCTACCAGGTGGTGGTGGAGTACAGCGAGGAGGCCGTGGGCCGCCAGGCCTTCGAGGACGCGCAGAAACTGATCCAGGCCGCACTGGGCCAGGGCACGTTCGATGCCGACAAGACCGTGGCCGCCCTGCGCGAGCTCGACGAGGACGAGCGCCTGGGCCCGAGTACGGGATCCATCGTGGACGCAGCCGTCGCACGCGGCATTCCCTACCGGCGCCTCACCCGCGGCAGCCTGGTGCAGTTCGGCTGGGGTTCCAAGCAGCGCCGCATCCAGGCCGCCGAGATCGACTCCACCAGCGCCGTGGCCGAATCCATCGGCCAGGACAAGGACCTGACCAAGCGCCTGCTGCATGCTGCCGGCGTGCCCGTGCCCCTGGGCAAGCCCGTCGAAAGCCTGGACGAGGCCTGGGAAGTGGCCCAGAAGGTGGGCCTGCCCGTGGTGGTCAAGCCGCAGGACGGCAACCAGGGCAAGGGTGTGACGGTGAACATCACCGACCGTGCCCAGCTCGATGCGGCCTACCGCAACGCGGCCGAGTACGGCACGGTGATGGTTGAGCGCTTTCTGCCGGGCCACGACTTTCGCCTGCTGGTGGTGGGCGACCAGCTCGTCGCTGCCGCGCGCCGCGAGCCGCCCCAGGTACTGGGCGATGGCCAGCACTCGGTGCGCGAGTTGGTCGAGCAGGTCAACCTCGACCCGCGCCGTGGCGAAGGCCATGCCACCTCACTTACCAAGATCCGCCTGGACGAGATCGCCGTGGCCCGTCTGGCGGCCCAGGACCTCACACCCGACTCGGTGCCGCCCAAGGGCCAGCGCGTGATCCTGCGCAACAACGCCAACCTGTCCACCGGCGGCACCGCCACCGATGTGACCGACGACGTGCACCCCGAGGTGGCCGCGCGCGCCATTGCCGCGGCCCAGATGGTGGGCCTGCACATCTGCGGCGTGGACATGGTGGCCGAGACCGTGCTGCGCCCTCTGGAAGAGCAGGGCGGCGGCTTCGTGGAGGTGAACGCCGCCCCCGGCCTGCGCATGCACCTGGCCCCGTCGTACGGCAAACCCCGCAACGTGGGCCAGGCCATGGTGGACCGGCTCTACGCCCATGGCGATGACGGCCGCATCCCCACCGTGGCCGTCACCGGCACCAACGGCAAGACCACCACGGCGCGCCTGATCGCCCACCTGTTCACGGCGCAGGGCCTGCGCGTGGGCATGACCAACACCGACGGCGTGTACGTCAACGGCCGCCAGATCGACAGCGGCGACTGCAGCGGCCCCAAGAGCGCGCGCAACGTGCTGCTGCACCCCGAGGTGGATGCGGCCGTGTTCGAGACTGCGCGCGGTGGCATCCTGCGCGAAGGCCTGGGCTTCGACCGCTGCCAGGTGGCCGTGGTTACCAACATCGGCGCGGGCGACCACCTGGGGCTGAACTACATCACCACGGTGGAAGACCTGGCCGTGCTCAAGCGCGTGATCGTGCAGAACGTGGCCACCGACGGCTATGGCGTGCTCAATGCCGCCGACCCCATCGTGGCGGCCATGGCGCCGGCCTGCCCGGGCAAGATCATCTTCTTTGCGGCCGACCGCCACCACCCCGTGATGGCCACGCACCGCGCCCAGGGCAACCGCACCGTGTACGTGGACGGGGACTCCATCGTCGCCTCCGAAGGCTCGTGGCGCGAGACCATCCACCTGCGCGACGTGCCCATCACGCGCAACGGCCGCATCGGCTTCCAGGTCGAGAACGTCATGGCCTCGGTGGCCGCCGCCTGGGGCGCGGGCCTGCCGTGGCAGACCATCCGCCGCGGCCTGTCAGGCTTCGTCAACGACAGCGACAACGCGCCGGGCCGCTTCAACATCATGGACCACAACGGCGCCACGGTGATCGCCGACTACGGCCACAACCCCGACGCCATGCGCGCCCTGGTGGCCGCGGTGGACGCCCTGCCCGGCAAGCGCCGCAGCGTGGTCATCAGCGGTGCCGGCGACCGGCGCGACGAGGACATCCGCGAGCAGACCGTGATCCTCGGCGCCGCCTTCGATGACGTGATCCTGTACCAGGACGCGGCCCAGCGCGGCCGGGGCGATGGCGAGGTGATGGCCCTGCTGCGCGAAGGCCTGGCCGGCGCGGCACGCACCACGCATGTGGAAGAGATCCGCGGTGAGTTCATCGCCATCGACACGGCCCTGGGCCGCCTGCAGCCCGGCGACCTGTGCCTGGTGCTGGTCGACCAGGTCGAAGAAGCCCTGGCCCACCTGGCCAAGCGCTGCGCCGACGCCGGGGCCACGGCATGATGCGCTCTACCCTGCGCATGGCGGCCCTGGCCACCCTCACGCTGCTGGCAGGCGCCGCCATGGCGGCGCCCGACAAGATCGGCACAGTGGACACGGCCTTCAAGCTGCTGGGCCGCGACCACGACATCATCGTCGAGGCCTACGACGACCCGGCCGTGGCGGGCGTGACCTGCTACGTTTCGCGCGCCCGCACGGGCGGCATCAAGGGATCGCTGGGCCTGGCCGAGGACCGCTCGGAAGCCTCGATCGCCTGCCGCCAGACAGGGCCGGTGAGCTTCCCCGCGCCGTTGCGCAAGCAGGAAGAGGTGTTCAGCGAGCGCCTGTCCATCCTGTTCAAGCGCCTGCGCGTGGTGCGCATGGTGGACCCGGCGCGCAACACGCTGGTCTACCTGACCTACTCAGAAAAGCTGGTCGACGGCTCGCCGCAGAACAGCGTGACGGCCGTGCCGGTGGACCGGGCGATGCCGATCCCGCTGAAATGACAAAGGGCGCCGCGGCGCCCTTTGCTTCAAGGCAACGCAAAATCAAGTCTTCGCGATGGCGCG
Source organism: Acidovorax sp. LjRoot118 (assembly GCF_964253575.1). Classification (NCBI taxonomy): domain Bacteria; kingdom Pseudomonadati; phylum Pseudomonadota; class Betaproteobacteria; order Burkholderiales; family Comamonadaceae; genus Acidovorax; species Acidovorax sp. LjRoot118. The sequence continues at coordinate 120,518 of NZ_CAXURB020000001.1, read as the reverse complement.
TGCCCTGATTTGGGATGGGCTGCTAGGCGCAAAGCGCAGCCATAGCCCATGCTATGGCGAGCATTTGCAACGACGCAGACCGCCCAAAGCGGGGCGCGCGGCGCGCGAGGGACTTGGTTTTGCGTTGCCTCAGGCCTTGCCAGAAGCTATTTGCCGCAGGGCCTGCTCGAACACCTCGGGCGGCTGGCCGCCAGAGATCAGGTGGCGGTCGTTGATGATGATGGCCGGCACCGAGTGGATGCCCTGCTGCAGGTAGAACTGCTCGCGCTCGCGCACCTCGTCGGCAAACCGGTCCGACGCCAGGATGGCACGGGCCTCGGCTTCGTCCAGGCCCACCCCGGCGGCCACGCGGGCCAGCACCTCGTGGTCGCCCGGGCTCTGGCCATCGGTGAAGTAGGCCTTGAACAAGGCGTTTTTCAGGGCGGGCTGCTTGTCGCCCTCTTCCTCGGCCCAGTGCAGCAGGCGGTGGGCGTCGAAGGTGTTGTAGATGCGGCTGCGCTGCGCCATGTTGAAGGTGAAGCCCAGCGCTGCACCGCGCGCGGCGATGGCGTCGCGGTTCTTCTGGCTCTGCTCGGGCGTGGCGCCGTACTTTTCGTGCAGGTGCTCGGCGATGTCCTGGCCCTCGGGCGCCATCTGGGGGTTGAGCTCGAAGGGCTGGAAGTGCAGGTCGAGCGCGACTTCGCCTTTCAGGCGCTCGGCCGCCTGCTCCAGCGACTTCAGGCCGATGATGCACCAGGGGCAGGAAACGTCGGAGACGAAATCGATCTTGAGGGCTGTGGTCATGCGGTCACCGGAACGTCAAATGGGATGGCCGACATCCTAGGACGATTGGCGCGCCCTTGCAGCGGTACGGCCATTGGCCACCCCGCAAGCCCCCACCGGCGCGATGGAAAAGCCCTTGTTTGCCACACTGCACACCTGTCCCGCCACCTATGGCGCCCTCGGCGCCACGCCACCATGCAACTCGACCAGCAACAAGCCATTCTCACCATCGCCCTGTTCGCCGCCTTCGCCGATGGCCACAAGGGCGACAGCGAGCGCGAGGAGATCCGGCGCATCGCCCAATCGCTGGCGCAGGACGCACCGGCCATCGACCTGCCGCGCCTCTACCAGGACGTGCTGCTGCAGCGCACCAGCGCCGAGGTTGCCGCCACTGCGCTGACCGAGCCGGGCCTGCGCCAGCTGGCCTACGAGATGGCGGTCTGCGTCTGCGACGTGGACGGGCGCCAGACCGAGACCGAGCACGCCTTCCTGGCGCAGCTCAAGGGCTGGTTGCAGCTGGGCGAGGGCGACACCGCCGCCTTCGAGCAGCAGGCCGATGCCCTGGTGGAAGTGGCCGAGCGCGCAGCACCCATCGCGCGCGGCATGGCACCGATGGCTGCAGGCGCGGCGGCCGCAGCGGCTGCGGCCCTGCCGGTGCGCAACGTGGCGGAAGTCTCTGGCGCCGAACTGGACAAGAGCATCCTGAACTACGCGTTGGTGTGCGGCGCGCTGGAGCTGCTGCCGCAGTCCTGGGCGTCGATGGCCATCATCCCCATGCAGGTGAAGATGGTCTACGCCGTCGGCAAGGCCCATGGCGTGGAGCTGGACCAAGGCCACATCAAGGACTTCATCGCCGCGGCCGGCGTGGGCATGGCCTCGCAGTACATCGAGCAGTTCGGCCGCAAGCTGCTCGGCGGCCTGCTGGGCAAGGTGGCGGGCCGCACCATTGGCGGCATCGGCCAAGCGGCCACGGGCATGGCCTTTTCGTTCGCCACCACCTACGCCCTGGGCCAGGTGGCCAAACGCTACTATGCGGGCGGCCGGGTGATGAGCACGGCCGTGCTGCGCGAGAGCTTCCAGAGCATGCTGGGCCCGGCCAAGGACCTGCAGACCCAGTACCTGCCGCAGATCCGCGAAAAGGCAGCGACCCTGGACGCCGCCAAGGTCATGTCCATGGTGCGCGGAGGCGCCTGATCGGCACCCGTGAGGTGATTCCGGTAGCCACTTCCCCCTTTTGCGCAGCCTGCAGCCCGTGCCAGAATCGGGCATGCCCCTGACACTGGACCCTGCCAACGCCATCGCACCCATGTCGCTGGACTCCCCTTCGGACAACGCCATGACCGCGCTGTACCGGGTGGCCCTGGGCCCGGTGAATGCCGAGCACTACCTGCCGGTCTTTGCGCGCTTCGACGACGCGGGGCGCACCACCACCACCTGGAACTGGCCAGCGGCGCTGTTCACGCTGAGCTGGCTGGTGTTTCGCCAGCTCTGGGGCGCGGCTCTGGTCTACGTGGCCGCGGCCGAGGGCCTGGCGCTGCTGGTGTTCGGACTGGGCCGGCAGTTCCTCAACTGGCCCCAGCCGGTCGAGTGGGGCATCCTGGCCGCCATCGCGCTGTTCAGCTGCGCGCTGCCAGGCCTGTTCGCCAACGCCGTGCTGCACACCGAGATCCGCAAGCGCATCGCCCGTGCCCTTTCGGTCTCGCGCACGGTGCCGGAGGCCGCCGCCTTGCTGGAGCGGCAGGCCAGCTCGCGCCAGCGGCTGAGCGGGGTGATCATTGCGCACGTGGTCCTGGTGGCCACGGCCGTGCTGGCCTACATGCTTTTCCCTCCCGGTACAGCGCCGGAACAGGGCAGCACCGCGGCCGCGAATACCTCGCCCCCTGCAGCCCCGGCATCCAACCCAACGTCCGGGCTGGCAGCCGTTTCGGTAGCGCGTGCGGCATCCACCGCAGCCTCGGCGGTGGCATCGGATACGGTATCGCCCCCCCGCGCTGCAGCGCCCACCCCGGCAGAAGAAGCCACCGCCCCAGTGGCCGTGGTGACGGCCCCCGCCGCAGCAACGCCCCCTTCCGCCCCGCGCGTTGCGGCCGCCCCCCCCACGCCGGCCCCGACGAAGACACCGGCACCGGTGTCGGCAGCCAGCCCGGCCAGCAGCACGGCCAAGGCTCCGACGGCGTCCGCAGCGCCAGCCCCGGCGGCTTCGAAGGCGGCCACACCTGCTGCGGCGCCTTTGCCCCCCAAGGCCATAGCCCCTGCGGCCACGGCCAGCAAGCCCGCGCCGGCAGTGGCCGCTTCGGCCGCCAAGGCCCGCGCCAGTGCCCCGGTGGCACCCGCTCCGCAGGCTGCTCCCGTGGCAGCAACGGCTGCCAGCAAGGCCTCCAGACCGGTACCGGCAGCGAAGGCCAGGCCGGCAGCAGCAGCAGCATCGGAGCCAGCCTCGGCCGCCAGTGGCGCAGAGCCGCCCCTGGTGGGCAGTGCGCCGGGCTTTTACATCAACGTGGGCCTGTTCGCCGAAGAGGCCAATGCGCGCAAGACGCAGTCCCGCCTGCTCAACGAAGGCCTGCCGGCCTTTCGCCAGCCGCTGGAAAGCGCCAAAGGCTCTCGCATCCGCGTGCGCGTGGGCCCCTTCGACACCAAGGCCGAGGCCGACGCAGCGGCGCAGAACATCCGGGGCATGGGCCTGGACGCCGTGGTGTTCAAGAAGTAATACGGATTTGCCTTCAACCGTATAACGTCGTTGGTTCGCCTTGCCGTGCTACAGCACTGCCTGCGGCTCCCGCCTAGTTCTACGATCAAATGCAAATCCGTATAAGACCCTCAGGCCCAGCGGACGGGGCAAGGACAACCGGGCGTGGCCCCGCGTCCTACGCGCAAGCCTTCAGGCAGCCGACATCCAGGAATGGTTTCGGCACGTACTCTGCAGTATCGACCCGTGTCTTCTGCAAAGTCTCTTTATGCCCATACCTTCGCCGACCACTGCGCACCAGCCCCCCTGTCACGGCCTGCGGCCCCGCTGGTGGACCCTTGCCGCCGTGGCGGCGGGCGCCCTGCTGCTCACGGGCTGCGCGCCCTGGCGCCTGATGACGGCGTCGGACCTGGCCAAGGCATCGCGTTCCTACACCGCCCAGCCGTCCCAGCCCGAGCGGCGCATCCTGGTGGTCGGCGACAGCACGGCGGTGGGGACTGGTGCGGCCCGCCCCGAGGACAGCCTGGCGGGGCGCATCGGCGCGGCGCACCCGCGCTGGCAGATCGACAACCTGGCCGCCAACGGCGCCAAGTTCGAGGATGTGCAGGCGCAACTGGAGCGTGCCAGTACGGGCTACGATCTGGTGCTGGTGCTGGCCGGTGGCAACGACGTGATCCGGCTGACTTCGGAGCAGGAGCTGCATGCCCACATGGAGCAGGTGATCCGCACCGCGAAGGCGCGCGGCAAGCAGGTGGTGCTGATGCCTTGCGGCAATGTGGGCCACGCGCCCCTCTTCATACCGCCGGTCTCGTGGTTCATGGACAGCCGCTCCAAGCGCCTGCATGCCACCGCGCAGGCGGTGGCGCTGGAAAGCGGTGTGCGCTACATCCGCCTGCTCAAGCCGCGCGCTCAGGACCCCTTCGTGCAGCGCGCCGACGAACTCAATGCCGCCGACGGCCTGCACCCGAGCAGCGCGGGCTACCAGCAGTGGTATGAGGAGCTGGTGCGGCAGGAAGGCTTGGCCAGCTTGACAGGCACGTAGGCCTCAATAGGTCTCCAGGTGCAGGCGCCCTTCGCGCGCCAGGGTGGCTGCCAGGGCCTCCCAGTCCAGACCTGCGTCAGCCGCCACGTCGCGCAGGGCCAGCACCACGCCCTCCTCCATGCTCTTCAAGCCGCAGACGTAGAAGTGGCTGTTGCTGTCCTTGAGCAGTTCTGCCAGGTCGGCAGCGCGCTCGCGCATCAGGTCCTGCACATAGCGCCGGGGCTGGCCCGGGGTGCGCGAAAACGCCAGGTTGATGTCGATGAAATCCTTGGGCAGGCTTTGCAGAGGGCCGAAGTACGGCAGTTCCTGCTGCGTGCGCGCGCCGAAGAACAGCATCAGCTTGCCGCCCTCGAACTTGCCGCTCTTGCGCAGGCGGCGCCGCCATTCGGTCATGGCGCGCATGGGCGCGCTGCCGGTGCCGGTGCAGATCATCACCACGTGCGACTTCGGGTGGTTGGGCATCAGGAAGGAATGGCCGAACGGGCCCACCACCTCCACCTTGTCGCCCACCTGGAGGTCGCAGACATAGTTCGACGCCACGCCGCGCACGGGGTTGCCGTCGTGGTCGGAGGTGACGCGCTTCACGGTGAGTGCCAGGTTGTTGTAGCCCGGCCGCTCGCCATTGCGCGCACTGGCTATCGAATACTGGCGCGCATGGTGGCGCTTGCCCAGGGCATCGGTGCCAGGCGGCACGATGCCGATGGACTGGCCCTCCAGCACCGGGAAGGGCAGGCTGCCGAAGTCGAGCACCACGTGGTGGGTTTCGCTCTCGAACCCGGCCTCGGTGCAGTTGAAGTTGCCGACCACCGTGGCCGTCGTCGGGGTCTTGGGCGGGTAGAGGTTGGTGTAGGCGTGCGCCGCCGACCAGGGTGGCACCGTGGCGCCCCGGTGCAGGGATGGCTGGGTTTGCACGCCGGGCTCCGCCGTGGCCACGGCGGCGGGCGCAGCAGCAGGTGCATCCGTGGTGTCGGCACCACCCCCCGCGGCCGCCAGCTCTTCGGGCGTGAGTTCGCCGGGCAGCGACTCCCAGGTCAGTTGCTCCTCGATCGAATAGGCACGCACCAGGGGCATGGTGCGCCAGTTGTCGATGGAACCCGTGGGGCATGGCGAGATGCAGGCCATGCAGCCATTGCAGATGTCGGCGCGCACGACGTAGTTGTTGTCATCGTGCGTGATCGCATTGACGGGGCAGGTGGCCTCGCAGGTATTGCAGCGGATGCAGATTTCCGGGTCGATCAAATGCTGCTTGATGACCCCGGCTTCAACGGCCATGTCCATATGGTTCTCCTTTTTCACCCCAACCAGGGGGTCGGGATGGGGCGGCTGGTCTTCGTGGGGCCTGCCCTCATCCCTGCCCTCGTTCGTACGCCGAGGGCGCTTCTTTGTCCATCAGCCGAAACGCACGTACTCGAAATCGACCGGCTGGCGGTTGATGCCCATCACCGGTGGCGCGATCCAGCCGGCGAACTGGCCTGGCTCGACCACGCGGCCCATGAGCGAGGCCACGAAGGCGAAGTCTTCGGGGCTGGGCAGCCATTCGTCCTTCTTGGCGGCCCACTCCATCTCGTTGACCACGCGGCCCTCGGGCGACATCTTGATGCCCGCGAGCGCACCGATCTGGCGGTTGAAGGCCTTGTGCGGCACCACCAGGCGGGTGGGGATGCCGGCCTTTTCGAGCACCTTGTTCCAGCGGCCCACGCCGGCGACGGAGTCCTTGATGAAGTCGTCGCGCAGCACTTCGTTGAGCGCATTGAGCATGGGCACGTCCTTCTCGACGAGCTGGCCGTCCTTGACCTCCAGCACCTTGTAGGTCTGGCCCTTGAGCACGTGGTCATCGGTGCGCTTGCCTTCTTCGTAGCGGCCCTTGAGGCCCGAGCTGTAGAAGATGGCGGCGTTGCTGGACTGGTCGGCACCGAACAGGTCGATGGTGACGCTGTAGTGGAAGTTCAGGTAGCGCTGCACCGTACCGAGATCGATGGCGCCGGCGGCACGCACCTTCTGCGGGTCGTCGGTCTTGAGCTCGTTCATCACCTGGGCGGTGCGGGCCAGCACGCGCGAGACACCGCTCTCGCCCACGAACATGTGGTGCGCTTCTTCGGTCAGCATGAACTTGGTGGTGCGCGCCAGCGGGTCGAACGCGCTCTCCGCCAGGGCCGAGAGCTGGAACTTGCCGTCGCGGTCGGTGAAGTAGGTGAACATGAAGAACGCCAGCCAGTCGGGCGTGGCCTCGTTGAAGGCACCCAGGATGCGCGGATTGTTCTCGTCGCCCGAGGTGCGCTGCAGCAGGGCGTCGGCTTCTTCGCGGCCATCGCGGCCGAAGTGCTTGTGCAGCAGGTAGACCATGGCCCACAGGTGGCGGCCCTCCTCCACGTTGATCTGGAACAGGTTGCGCAGGTCGTACATGCTGGGCGCCGTGAGGCCCAGGTGGCGCTGCTGCTCGACCGAGGCCGGCTCGGTGTCGCCCTGCGTGACGATGATGCGGCGCAGGTTGGCGCGGTGCTCGCCGGGCACGTCTTGCCAGGCCTTCTCGCCCTTGTGGTCGCCGAAGTGGATCTCGCGGTTGGCATCGCCCGGGTTCAAAAAGATGCCCCAGCGGTAGTCGCGCATCTTCACATGGCCGAACTGGGCCCAGCCCTGCGGGTCCACGCTCACGGCCGTGCGCAGATAGACCTCGTGGTTGGTCGAGCCATCGGGGCCCACGTCGTCCCACCAGTTGATGAAGTTGGGCTGCCAGCCTTCGAGCGCACGCTGCAGGGTGCGGTCTTCGCCGAGGTTGACGTTGTTGGGGATCTTCTCGCTGTAGTTGATCGTGCTCATCGTTGCTCCTTGGATGGTTGGGGCTGCGGTTCAGACGCGGTTGAGATCAAAGCCGGCCTTCTCGCCGGTGCCGTAGACCTTGAGCGCACCCTTGTCGCCCACGGCGTTGGGGCGGTTGAAGATCCAGTTCTGCCAGGCGGTAAGCCGGCCGAAGATGCGCGTGGCCATGTTCTCCTTGCTGGCAAAGCGCAGGTTGGCTTCCAGGCCGGTCAGGGCGTCGGGCGACATGGCGGCGCGCTCCTCGATGGCCATGCGCAGCTCGTCGTCCCAGTCGATGTCGTCGGGCGCGGCGGTCACCAAGCCCAGGACCAGGGCCTCGTCGGCGTCGAGCGGCTTGCCAGCTGCGGCGCGCGCGGCGTCCAGCGGTGCCGCTTCTTCATAGAAGCGGCGCTGCAGCCGGCTCTGGTCGTTGACCATGGGGAAGAAGCCGAAGTTGAATTCGTTGAGCGTGAGCCGGGGTGCCCGCTCGGCATCGTCGGGCAGGGCCAGCATGTAGCTGCGGTCGGCGGCAAAGGCCAGCTCGGCCAGCGTGCCGGCGAAGCAGGAGCCCTCCTGCACCACCGCGAACAAGGTGCGCGAGGACACGTCCAGGCGCGCCATCGCGCGGCGCAGCGCTCCGATGGTCTCGCGCACCAACCAGTGGTCCTGGTGGGCCAGCATCACCGCATCGGACGCTAGCACAGCCTTCGCATCGCCTTCGGTCTTGAGCAGCCAGGTGCCGATATCGAGTTCATTGGTGCGCAGGTTGAGGATGGCGTCGTCGAGCTCGCGCGCCAGGGCCAGCGGCCACCAGGCCGTGCCGGCCGCCTCGATGGCGGCGATGTCGGCAGGCTGCGCGCCCGCGGGTGCCTTCAACGTGAGAGTCGCCGTGCGCTTGGCGCGGTCGATCTGCACCTCGACATGCGAGTAGCGCAGGCTGTCGGCGCCGTCCTCGCGCTCCAGTCGGGTCAGGGCCACGCCCTTGGCGCCGGCCGGGCGGTCACTGCCCGCGGCGAGCTGGACGGCACGGTCCTGCACGGCGGCGGCGAACTGGGCGGGCTTGGCCACGGCATCCACCAGGCGCCATTCCACCGCGCGCTGGCCGCGCACGCCTTCCACGCTGGTGCAAAAGATGTCGGCCAGGTCGTGGCGGACATGGCGCTTGTCGGTGACGCGGGTCAGGCCACCGGTGCCGGGCAGCACGCCCAAGAGCGGCACCTCGGGCAGCGAGACGGCCGACGAGCGGTCATCCACCAGCAGGATCTCGTCGCACGCCAGGGCCAGCTCGTAGCCGCCGCCGGCGCAGGCGCCGTTGACGGCGGCCAGAAATTTCAGGCCGGAGTGCTTCGACGAATCTTCCAGGCCATTGCGCGTCTCGTTGGTGAACTTGCAGAAGTTCACCTTCCAGGCGTGGCTGGAGACGCCCAGCATGAAGATGTTGGCGCCCGAGCAGAAGATGCGGTCCTTGCCGCTGGTGACGACCACGGTGCGCACTTCGGGGTGCTCGAAGCGCACGCGGTTGACCGCATCGTTGAGCTCGATGTCCACGCCGAGGTCGTAGCTGTTGAGCTTGAGCTTGTAGCCGGGGCGGATGCCGCCGTCTTCGGCGATGTTGAGCGACAGGCGGGCGATGGCGCCTTCGACGCTGAGCGACCAGTGGCGGTACTGGCCGGGCTCGGTGCGGTAGTCGACGCGCGCCGGGGCGCTGGTGGTGGTGGCAGTCATGGATGTCTCCTGTGGGGCCGGTAGTAGCGGCTGCAAACCTCGGAACAAGAAAAATAATGCAGCTTTTGATTTCGATGACATGCATCATGATGCATGTTTACGGACGCGTCAATGCCTGAAATGTTTTTTTCGTTCTGAAAGCTGGTGCTGATCTCGCGCACCCCGTGGCGAGATCAGGCGCTCAGGAGGCGCTTATCGATTGCCTGGCGGCGGAGCGCAGGCCCTGGAAGGCTTGGGCCAGGCTCTTGCCACTGGTGTCTACCGACAGGTCGGCCTTGGAATAGAAGGCCGCACGCCCGCTCAGGATGCGGCGCAGGTCGTCCATGGCCTCCTTGCTGGCAGCCATGGGGCGGGTGTCGCCCTGCGCGGCCACGCGACCCATGTGCTCTTCGGGCGCGGCCTGCAGCCACACCGTGGTGCAGTGGGCCAGCAGCTCGTTCAAGGTGGCGGGGTCGGACACGATGCCGCCCGGGGTGGCGATGACCACCTCGCTGTAGATCTGGATGGTTTCCTCCAGCGCGCGGCGCTCGTAGCGGCGGTAGGCATTGGTGCCGTAGAGGTCGTGGATCTCGCGCACGCTGCAGCCGGCGAGCTTCTCGATCTCGCGGCTCAGCTCCACGAAGGGCAGCTCCAGGTCGTCCGCCAGCATCTGGCCCAGCGTGGACTTGCCTGCACCGCGCAGGCCCACCAGGGCGATGCGGCTGTGCCGGGCGGGGTCGACCGAGGCCGTGCCCAGCAGCTCGCCCAGCGCCAGGCGCACACGGCGCAGGTCGGCCTCGCTGCGGTTTTCGAGCAACTCGCGGATCAGCAGCCACTCGGGCGAACTGGTCGTGACATCGCCCACCAGCTCGGCCAGCGAGCAGTGCAGTGCACCCGCCACCTGCTGCAGCACCAGGATGGAGGCATTGCCCGTGCCGTATTCGAGGTTGGCCAGGTGGCGCTCGGACACGTCGGCCGCAATGGCCACGGCCTTGCGCGTGAGCCCGCGCTGCGCGCGCAGGTTGCGCACGCGCTCGCCCAGCGCCGCCAGCAGGGGGTTGCGGGCCTCGCCGCCGGGCGCGGTGGCGCCATTGCCGTCGGTGGGCGCAGTGGCCAGCACTGCGTCGTCTTGCTCATTCATGCGCGTCCTCGTTCACTCCATGGGATTGTGCGCCCTGGTTCAGGCCCTCAAAATATGCATTATATTGCTTGACGAAGATCATTCCAAGGACTATCGTTGCGATGCAAGCAAGATACTGCACGTCTCGCAATCCTGCAAGGCAATCATTTTCCTTGGCAAGTGGTGCTTAGGCGCCCTGCCCAGCCAGCCTTCCCGTGAAAGCCCGCCACCATGATGAAGCCTACGCCCCCCTTGTCCAGCAAGGACGCCTTCCATACCCTGCTCGCCGACCTCACCGCGCAGATCGATGGCCGCCCGCTTGACGCGGCGCTGGACCAGTGGCTCAACACCGCGCACGGCGCCGGCAGCCCCGCCTATGAGCAGTTGCGCAGCGCCTGCATCACCGGCGTGGCCGAAGGCTGGCTGTGCGAGCGTGAGGGCGGCGGTATCAAGTATGGCCGAGTGTTCAAGGCCGAGGACGCGCTGCACCGCTTTTCGGTGGACGTGGTCGACATGCAGGACCTGGCCGGCCCGCACCACACGCACCCGAACGGCGAGATCGACCTGATCATGCCCATCGAGGGCAGTGCCGCGACCTTCGACGGCCGGCCTGCGGGCTGGTGCGTCTATGGCCCCGGCACCGCCCACCGCCCCACCGTAGCCCGGGGGCGCGCACTGGTGCTCTATCTCTTGCCCGAAGGCCAAATTCAGTTCACGCGCACCTGAAATCCGCACGCCCATCTTCTTCCATATGTCCATGACCGAACTTCTCTACAACTACGCTGCCGGCCGCTGGCAGGCAGGCACCGGCAACGGCACGCCGCTGTTCGACCCTGTGCTGGGCAACGAACTGGTGCGCGTGGACGCCACCGGGCTCGACCTGGCCGAGTCCTTTGCCTTTGCCCGCCAGCAAGGCGGAGCGGCCCTGCGCGCACTGACCTACCGTGAGCGCGCCGCGCTGCTGGCCGCCATCGTCAAGGTGCTGCTCGCCAACCGGGATGCTTACTACGAGATCGCCACTGCCAATGCCGGCACGGTGAAGAACGATTCGGGTGTGGACATTGACGGCGCCATCTTCACCCTGGGCCAGTACGCCAAATGGGGCGACGCCCTAGGCGATGCGCGCGCCCTGCGCGACGGCGATGCGGCGCGGCTGGGCAAGGACCCGGCCTTCCAGTCGCAGCACCTGTCGGTGCCCACACAGGGCGTGGCGCTGTTCATCAACGCCTTCAACTTTCCGTCCTGGGGGCTGTGGGAAAAGGCCGCACCGGCCCTGCTCTCGGGCGTACCGGTCATCGTCAAGCCGGCCACGGCCACGGCCTGGCTCACCCAGCGCATGGTCAAGGATGTGGTGGATGCAGGGGTGCTGCCGGCAGGCGCGCTGTCGGTCATCGCCGGCAGTTCGGCCGGGCTGATGGACCAGTTGCAGCCCTTCGACGTGGTGTCGTTCACCGGCTCGGCCGAGACGGCGGGAGTGATCCGCTCCCACCCGGCGGTGGCCCAGCGCTCGGTGCGCGCCAACATCGAGGCCGACAGCCTCAACAGCGCCATGCTGCTGCCGGGCGAGGCACCGGGCAGCGAGGCCTTCAACCTGCTGGTGCGTGAGGTGGTGCGCGAGATGACGGTGAAGTCGGGCCAGAAGTGCACCGCCATCCGCCGCATCCTGGTGCCGGCCGAGGTGTACGAGGCCGCGGCCGAAGCCATAGGCGCCAGGCTCGCCGGCATCAGCGTGGGCAACCCGCGCAACGAGGGCGTGCGCATGGGCTCGCTGGTGAGCCGCGCGCAGTTGGCTGCGGTGCGCGAAGGCCTGGCCGCGCTGCAGGCGCAGACCACGGTGCTGCACGACGGGCGCGACCGACCTCTGGTGGATGCCGACCCGGCGGTGGCCGCCTGCATCGGCCCCGTGCTGCTGGGTGCGCGCGATGCAGACGCCGCGCAGCAGGTACACGACGTGGAAGTCTTCGGCCCGGTGGCCACGCTGCTGCCCTACCGCGACAACGCGCATGCCATCGCGCTGGCACACCGCGGCCAGGGTTCGCTGGTCACCTCGCTGTACGGCAGCGACGAGGCCGCGCTGGCGCAAACGGCCCTGGCCGTGGCCGCCAGCCATGGCCGCGTGCATGTGGTCACGCCCGACGTGGCACAGGCCCACAGCGGCCACGGCAACGTGATGCCCATGTCGCAGCATGGCGGCCCGGGCCGCGCGGGCGGTGGCGCCGAGCTGGGCGGCCTGCGCGCGCTCGACTTCTACCACCAGCGCACGGCGGTGCAGGCCAGCCCCGGCGTGCTGGCGGCGCTAGGGCTCTGACACCACAACCGACGCGACAAGAAAAACCACGCGCACCCGGCCCGAGAGGGCCAAAGGAGACAACACCATGGGCCTGCCCCCACGATTCAACTTTGCCGAGCACCTGTTCGGCCTCAACCGGGAGCGTGCCCAGCGCACGGCCTACATCGACGACCGGGGCAGCCTGGCCTACGGCGAACTCGAGGACCGCGCAAGGCGCCTGGCGTCGGCCCTCGCCAGCGCCGGCGTGCGGCGCGAGGAGCGCGTGCTGATGCTCATGCTCGACAGCAGCGACTGGCCCGTGGCCTTTCTTGGTTGCCTGTACGCGGGCGTGGTGCCGGTGGCGGTGAACACGCTGCTCACGGCGGACGACTACGCCTACATGCTGGACCACAGCCGCGCGCAGGCGGCCATCGTCTCGGGTGCACTGCTGGGGGTGCTGCAGGACGCCATGGGCCGCGCGCCGCACGAGGTGCGCACCCTGCTCGTCTCCCAGCCCACCGGGCCGCTGCCAGAAGGTGCCCGGGACTTCGAGGACACCCTGGCGCAGGCCAAGCCGCTCGCAGCCCCGGTGAACACCGCCGCGGACGACCCAGGCTTCTGGCTCTATTCCTCGGGCTCCACCGGCAAGCCCAAGGGCACGGTGCACACCCACGCCAACCTGTGGTGGACGGCCGAGCTCTACGGCAAGCCCGTGCTCGGCCTGACCGAGGACGACGTGTGCTTCTCTGCCGCCAAGATGTATTTTGCCTATGGCCTGGGCAATGCGCTGACCTTCCCGCTCTCGGTGGGCGCCACCGTGGTGCTGATGGCCGAGCGGCCCACGCCCGATGCCACCTTCCGCCGCTGGACGCAGCACCGGCCCACGGTGTTCTTCGGCGCGCCCACGGGCTTTGCCGGCATGCTGGCCTCACCCGCGCTGCCGGCGCGCGAGGCGGTGGCGCTGCGCATGTGCTCGTCGGCCGGCGAGGCGCTGCCGGGCGAGATCGCACAGCGCTTCAAGGCGCACTTCGGCTGCGAGATCATCGATGGCATCGGCTCCACCGAGATGCTGCACATCTTCATCTCCAACCGACCGGGCGACGTGCGCTACGGCACCACCGGCAAGCCGGTGGAGGGCTACGAGGTGGAGCTGCGCGGCGAGGACGGCCGCCCGGTGCCCGATGGCGAGGTGGGCGACCTGTACATCCGCGGCCCGAGCGCGGCGCTGATGTACTGGGCCAACCGCGAGAAGTCGCGCGAGACCTTTCAGGGCGGCTGGACCAAGAGCGGCGACAAGTACACGCGCGACGCCGACGGCTACTACACCTACGCCGGCCGCAGCGACGACATGCTCAAGGTCAGCGGCATCTATGTCTCGCCCTTCGAGGTCGAGGCCACGCTGATGCAGCACCCCGCCGTGCTCGAATCGGCCGTGATCGGCGTGCAGGACGGCGAGGGCTTGACCAAGACCAAGGCCTACGTGGTGCTCAAGCAAGGCCAACACGTCGACGCGCAGGCCCTGCAGGCTTTCGTCAAGGAACGGCTGGCGGCCTACAAGTACCCGCGCTTCATCGAGTTCATCGACGAGCTGCCCAAGACCGCCACCGGCAAGATCCAGCGCTTTCGCCTGCGCGAGAAGGAGGCCCGCGCGTGACGCAAGCGAGCACCACCCAGTTCGCCAGCATCACCTGGCGTGGCCGCACCGTGCAGATCGAGCACCAGTGGATTGGCGTGGAGCGCAGCGCTGCCCCGCTGATCGTCTTTCTGCACGAGGGCCTGGGCTCGGTGGCGATGTGGAAGGATTTCCCCGAGCGCCTGTGCGCCGCCGCCGGCGTGCGCGGCCTGGTGTTCTCGCGCCCGGCCTATGGCCGCTCGACCCCGCGCGAGGCCGATGAGACCTGGGACGTGGACTTCATGCACCGCCAGGCGCACGAGGTGCTGCCCGCATTCTTCGAAGCACTAGGGATCACCGAAGGGCCCTGGCTGCTGGGCCACAGCGATGGCGGCTCGATCGCCCTGCTCTACGCGGCGCGCTTCCCCGAAGCCGTGCGCGGCCTGGTGCTGATGGCGCCGCACATCTTCGTCGAGGATGTGACCATCACCAACATCGAGATCGCCCGGGATGCCTACCGCAGCACCGACCTGCCTGCCAAGCTTGGCCGCTACCACGACGACGCCGACTCTGCCTTCTGGGGCTGGAACCGCATCTGGCTGCACCCGCCGTTCCGGCAATGGAACATCGAGGCCGAGATCGGCGCGATTCGGGCACCGGTCCTGGCTATCCAGGGCGTGGATGACGAGTACGGTACGCTGGAGCAGATCCGCGGCATCGCGCGCCGGGTGCCGGGCACGCAGCTGCTGGAACTGCCGGCGTGCGGGCATTCACCGCACCGCGACCAGCCGGAGGCGGTGATCGCGGTGGCCACAGATTTCATATCTATTCCACGTAGCGCCTGAGCCCCGGCAGGTCGAGCACGGTGATGCCGCCGTACTCGATCTGCAAAATGCCCGACTCCTGCAGGCGCTTCAAGGCCGCATTGCAGCGCTGGCGTGAGACGCCCGTGAGGTTGGCGATCTCCTCCTGCGAGATCTGCAGGTGCCGGTCCATGCCGGGGTAGAGAAACGGGTGGAACAGGCCGGCCAGCGCGCGCGCCACCTGGCTGTCGGTGTCGAGCAGGTGGTGGGCCGTGAAGTTGCCCAGGAACCAGTGCATGCGCTCGTTGATCTGGCGCAGCAAAAAGTGGTCGAAGCTGCGCTCTGTGGCGTGCAGCCACGCAAAGGTCTCCACCGGCAGCAGCGCCACGCGGCTAGGGCGCAGGGCGATGATGTCGGCCGTGCGCGGCAGGGCGCGCAGCAGTGTGCCTTCGCCGAACCAGCTGCCGGCCGACAGGCCACCCAGGGTCACGGCGCGGCCATCGGGCGAGGTCACGGACCACTTGAGCAGCCCCTCGATGGCGCCGTACCAGTGCAGGGGCACATCGCCGCGGCGGCACAGTGCGCCGCCTGCCGGCACATTCACCTCGCGCGCATCGTCGAGCACGCGCTGCTGCGCCGGGGCATCGAGCAGAGGGAACCAGGCCGACGCGGCCAGCAGGCTGATGGTGGACGGCCGTGTCGCAGGGGGTGACAAAGTGGGGTTCTCCCGGAAGAAGATACTGGCCCCGCGTATACCCTGCCCTCAAATGTCATCGCGATGACTGAGTGGAAAGGTGCCCAAAAAAATAATGCGGAGCACCCCGCAATTCTCCACCAGGACCACGATGAGCAAGCGCAAAGTCATAGTCACCATCGCCCCCACGGGCGGCATGGCCCACAAGTCGCAAAACCCCCACCTGCCCACCCAGCCCGCCGAGATCGCCGATGACGTGGAGCGCTGCTGGAACGCCGGGGCCAGCGTGGTCGCCATCCATGCGCGCCGGCCCGACGACGGCGCCACCTGCAACCCCGACGTCTACCGCGACATCAACAGCCGCATCCGCGCCAAGGGCTGCGATATCGTCCTCAACAACTCCACCGGCGGCGGCGTGCACGGCGACATGGTCAAGCCCCTGCCCGGCGGCCGCTGGGAGATTGCGTGGGAGGAGCGCATCAAGGGCATGGACGCAGGCGCCGAGATGTGCACGCTGGATGCCACCACACTGAACCTGAGCTTCGATGGCCGCGAGATCCTGATGGACACGCCGCTGAGCCGGGGCCGCGAGCTGGCCGCAGGCATGAAGGCACGCGGCATCAAGCCCGAATGGGAGGTGTTCAGCCCCACGCACATCCTGCAGGACACCACCACGCTCATTGAGGAGGGGCACGACGACGAGGGCCCGCACTTCATCAACCTGGTGATGAACGTGCACCGCGCCTTCCAGAACGCCATGCCCTACTCGCCGCGCTTTCTGCAGATGATGGTGGACACGCTGCCGAAGAACAGCCTGTTCTGCGTGAGCGGCATCGGCCCCTCGCAGCTCGAAGCCAACGTCGCCGCCCTGCTGCTGGGCGGGCATGCGCGCGTGGGGCTGGAGGACAACCTGTACTTTCGCCACGGCGAGCTGGCCACCAACGTGCAGCTCACCGAACGCATCGTGCGCATCATCCGCGAGCTGGACATGGAGCCCGCCACGCCGGCCGAAGCGCGCGCGCTGATGGGCCTGCCGCGCGTGGGCGGCCCGCGCCCCGCGTTTGCCCCAGCTTGACCGCAGCGATTCCCGCTCCACCATACCCCGACTTTCCCACCCCATCGAGGAGACAGAGATGAGCAACATGATGACGATGACGAACACCCGCCGCCAGTTCCTGGGCCACATGGGCGCCGCAGCCGCGCTGGGCACGCTGTCGCCCCTGGCAGCGCTGGCGCAGACCATCGAACAGGTCAAAATCTTCTACGGCTTTCCGGCCGGCAGCTCGGGCGACAGCGTAGCCCGCCGCGTGGGCGAAAAGCTCGCAGGGTCGGCCTACACGCGCAATGCGGCGGTGGTGGAAAACAAGCCCGGCGCTGGCGGGCGCATCGCGCTGGAGTCGCTCAAGGGTGCCGCCGCCGACGGCAGCGTGCTCACGCTGTCGCCGTTCTCGTGCACCTCGATCTACCCGCACATCTACAGCAAGCTCAGCTACGACCCGGTCAAGGACTTCGTGCCGGTGTCCATCGCGGCCATCATGCACCATGGCCTGGCCGTGGGGCCGCTGGTGCCGGCGTCGGTGAAGAACGTGAAGGATTTCCTGGCCTGGGCCAAGGCCAACCCCGGCCAGGCCAACTACGGCTCGCCCGCCGCAGGCTCGACGCCGCACTTCATCGGCGCGCTGCTGGGCCTGAACAACGGCGTGGACTTGAAGCACGTGCCCTACCGCGGTTCCATCCCCGGGGTCACGGACGTGGTGGGCGGGCAGATCGCCTCGATGGTGACCCCGAGCGGCGACTTCATCCCCAACCACAAGGCGGGCAAGCTGCGGCTGATCGCCACCTCGGGCAAGGCGCGCTCGCCGTTCTCGCCCGAGGTCGCGACCTTTGCCGAACAGGGCTTTCCTGAACTGACCACGGAGGAATGGTTCGGCTTCTACGCGCCGGCCAGGACGCCGGCTGCTGCGGTGGCCGCCGCCAATGCCGCCATCAACGCAGCCATCAAGGAAAAGTCGGTCATCGACAGCCTGGCCGTGGTCGGGCTCATCGCCCAGGGCTCCACCGCAGCAGAAATGGCGGCCTCCCAGCATTCCGAGTTCGAACGCTGGGGACCGCTCGTGAAAAAGATCGGCTTCACGGCAGAGTCTTGAGAGGAACGCACCCCATGGATTCAAGCGTAAAGCGCGTTGCTGTGGTCGCCACGGGCGTGATCGGCGCCAGTTGGGCCGCCTATTTCCTGGCGCGCGGGCTGGACGTGGACGCCACCGACCCCTCGCCCGGTGCTGAAGATCGGCTGCGCGAGACCGTGGCCGCGCACTGGCCCACGCTGGAGCGCCAGGGGCTGGCGCCAGGCGCCAGCCTGGCACGCCTGGCCTTCCATGCACGGCTGGAGGACGCGGTGGCCACGGCCGACTTCGTGCAGGAAAGCGGGCCGGAGCGCATCGACTTCAAGGCCGAGCTGTTCCGTCAGATCGATGCCGCTGCACCGGCGCATGCCATCCTGGCGTCGAGTTCATCGGGCCTGTCGGTCACGGACATGCAGCAATCCTGCGCGCGGCCCGAGCGCGTGGTGCTGGGCCACCCGTTCAACCCGCCGCACATGATTCCGCTGGTGGAGGTCGGGGGTGGTGAAAAGACCTCGCCCGAGACCATCGAACGCGCCATGGCCTTCTACACCGCCATCGGCAAGCGCCCCATCCACGTGCGCCGCGAGATCAAGGGCCACATTGCCAACCGGCTGCAGGCCGCGCTGTGGCGCGAAGCCTTCCACCTGGTGAACGAAGGCGTGGCCACGGTCGCCGACATCGACACCGCCATCGCCCAGGGGCCCGGCCTGCGCTGGGCGCTGATGGGCCCGTTCATGAACCTGCACCTCTCGGGCGGCGCAGGCGGCGTGGCCCATGTACTGGACCACCTGGGCGGCCCCATCGAGAGCTGGTGGCAGGACCTGGGCACGCCTGCGATGACCGAGGCCTTGAAGCAGCAGGTGGCGCAGGGCGTGGCCGAGGAGCTGGGCGAGAGCAGCACCGAGGACCTGGCGCGCACGCGCGATGCCCTGCTGCTGGACCTGATCCGGGCCAAGCAGTCGTCTGGCCACCTGGACTGAACACAAGAACGACACCAGAGACAACACGATGCACCCCGATTTCGTCGATGACCCCGCCGAACTGGCACCACCCCGCACCGTGCTCACGCACCTGGCCGACGGCGCCTTCACCCTGCAATCGCCCGAGCCGCTGGGCCCTTACGCGCGCTGCGTGGGCGAGTGGCTGGAGCGCTGGGCACGCGAGACACCCGACGCCCTGGCGCTTGCCGAGCGCGACGACAGCGGCGACGACTGGCGCCGCCTGACCTATGCCCAGTTGCGCCAGGCCGTGGGTGCCGTGGCCCAGTCGCTGCTGGACATGGACCTGCCCGCGGGGAAGCCGGTCGCCCTCCTCTCGGACAACGCGGTGGACCATGCCGTGCTGATGCTGGCCACCATGCACATCGGCCGCACGCCGTGCTCGCTGTCGAGCGCCTACGCACGCTCCCGCGACCCGGAGCGCCTGCACAGCATGCTGGCGGCGCTGGGGCCGTGCGTGGTCTATGCGTCGGATGCCCGCGCCTATGCGCCGGCCCTGGCGGGCTACTCCGGCAACGCCGTGCGGGTCTTCAGCCGCCATGCACAGGAATGCCCCGGCGCCCTCGATTTTGCGCAGTTGCTCGCTGCACGGGAAACACCGGCCGTGGCGCAGGCCTTCGAGGTGATCGCGCCCGATGACCACGCCAAGTACCTGCTGACCTCGGGCTCCACCGGGCGGCCCAAGGTGGTGATCAACACCCACCGCATGCTCTGCGCCAACCAGCAGATGGTGGCGCAGACCTGGCGCTTTCTCGGCCACGAGAAACCCGTGCTGGTGGACTGGCTGCCCTGGAGCCACACCTTCGGCGGCAACCACAACCTGAACATGGTGCTGTGCCACGGCGGCGCGCTCTACATCGACGAAGGGCGGCCCGCACCCGGCCTGATCGAGAAGACCGTGCGCAACCTGCGCGAGGTGCGGCCCACGCTGCTGTTCAACGTGCCGCGCGGCTTCGACATGCTGCTGCCCTACCTGGAGGCCGACGAGGCCCTGGCTGCCGAGGTGCTCTCGCGCCTGCGCCTGGCCTTCTATGCGGCGGCGGCGCTCGCGCCCTCCACCTGGCAGCGGCTCGAAGCCGTGGCCGCGCGCGCCCGGCCCGCGCGGCCGCTGTGGCTCACCACCTCGTGGGGTGCGACCGAGACTTCCCCGGCCATCACCACGGCGCACTGGCGCCTGCAGGGCGCGGGCTGCATAGGCGCGCCGCTGCCCGGTCTCACGCTCAAGCTGGTGCCCAATGGCGGCAAGCTGGAGATGCGGGTCAAGGGCGTGTCGGTGTTCCCGGGCTACCGCAATGCGCCGCGCGAGACGGCGGCAGCCTTCGACGAAGACGGCTTCTACCGCATCGGCGATGCGGGCACCCTCGCCGACACCGAACGGCCCGAGCGTGGCGTGGTATTCAACGGCCGCGTGGCCGAGGACTTCAAGCTGTCCACCGGCAGCTGGGTCTCGGTGGGCACGCTGCGCGTGGAACTGGTCTCGCAGCTGGCGCCGCTGGTGCAGGACATCGTGCTCACCGGGCATGACCGCGACGAGGTCGGCATGCTGGTCTTCCCGTCGGCCGCCGGCGCAAGCGACTCCCCACGGCTGGAGCAGGCCCTGCGCGCCGTGATGCAGGCCCGGCGCGATGCGGGCGCGGGCTCGTCGCAGTGCCCCACGCGGGCGCTGGTGATGCGCACGCCGCCCGATGCGGACGCGGGCGAAATCACCGACAAGGGCTACATCAACCAGGGCGCGGTGCTCGCCCACCGCGAGGAGGACGTGCATGCCCTGCATGCCCTGCATGCCGCACCGCGACGCGCGGACGTGATCGTCAGCGCATGAGCATGGCCAGCAGCACCACCGCGAGCAGCGCCAGGTAGACCTTGGCGTGCAGCCCGTCGGGCAGGCGACCCACGAATCGCCCGCCCAGGCGGATGCCCAGCCAGGAGCCGGCCACCAGCACCGCGAAGGCCCGCAGGTCCACGAAGCCCGCATGCCAGGCACCCAGCGGGGCGGCCTGCTCCCAGGCCAGCAACACGTAGGTGGCGGTGCCCGCCAGTGCCACCGGCAGCGACAGCGGGTTGGCCGCCGCCGTGGCCTGCACCATCGGCGCGCCACGCCGGCGCATGAGCGGCACCGTCATCACGCTGCCGCCCACACCGAGGAACGACGCCACCGCACCGATGGCCAACCCCAGCAAGGCCGTGACCGGGCCCGAGGGCCGCGTCCCGTCCTGCGGCGTCGCCACCGCGGCACGCGGCCGGATGAAGCCCGGGCGCAGCAGCCCGTCGAGGATGGTGAGCGCCAGGTAGGCCACGAAGGTCCAGCGCACCCAGTCGCTGCGCAGCACCGTGGCGGCAGCCGCCCCCGCCATCGCGCCCACGGCGATGAAAGCCAGCAGCGGCCGCACCTGCGCCCAATCCACGTTGCCCGCCCGCTGGTGGCGCCGCGTGGCCAGGCCCGCACCGACGATCATCACGCAGGTGGAGGTGGCCACCGCCACCTGCATGGCCGATTGGCCCAGTGGGCTGTCGGCACCGTGCATGTGCAGCAGCGTGCGGTACAGCACGGGCACGACGACGAATCCGCCACCGAAGCCGAAGAGCACGGTGGTGACTCCGGCCAGGGTGCCGAACACGGCCAGGACAAGGTAGAACTCCATGCGCGCATTCCATTGCAAAAAAACACCATGCCAGCTTAGGCTGCGGTGGCCTGGCCGGCTTTCGCCGCCAGGTCAATAATGTTTGCATTTCAGCCAAAGCACCCTGGAGCATGCGCAATACGCCCCTGCACACCGTCGATGCCGTGGACCGCCCTGTCCTGGCCATTGCCACCGACTACCCCGCAGGAACCCTGCTCGACACGCACAGCCACCGGCGTGCGCAGTTCCTCTACGGCGCCACGGGCATCATGGAAGTCGGCACGGACGATGGCGCCTGGGTCGTGCCGACCAGCAGCGGCGTGTGGATACCGGCGGGCAAGCCGCACCGCGTGCGCATGGTGGGCGTGAGCACCTGCAGCCTCTACATCGAGCCGCAGGCCGTTCCCCGAACCACCTCGCAATGCGAGGTGCTGCAGGTCTCGCCGCTGCTGCGCCAGCTGCTGCTGGACTCGGCCGAGCTGCCGGCGCAGTATGAATTGAGCGGGCGCGATGGCGCCCTGGCGCAGCTGATGCTGCATGAGTTGCAGCGCGCACCGACCCTGCCCTTCTTCGCTCCCATGCCGCGAGAGGCTGCGCTGGCGGCACTGTGCGCAGCCTTTCTGCACAACCCGCAGGTCCACGCAGCGCCCGATGCCTGGGCGCGGCAGTTGCACAAGAGCGAGCGCAGCTTCACGCGCTTCTTTCGACTGCAGACCGGCATGTCGTTCGGCGCGTGGCGCCAGCAGGCCTGCCTGCTGGCAGCGCTGTCGCGCCTGTCGCGCGGCGATGCCGTGACCGCCGTCGCGCTGGACCTCGGTTATGAAAGCCCCGGTGCCTTTTCCACCATGTTCCGCAAGCGACTGGGGCGCCCGCCATCGGAGTTCCTGCCCGCTTGAAGGCGTGCAGCGGAGCGCTGCAGCCGTTGTAAAAATCACGCTATCCAAAGGCCGCTGAGGTTCTGCGGTCTTGTCCTATAGCGCTTGTGGGCGCAGTGCTTCTAAAATCGCGCACCTCCCCGCACATGCAGGGGGGCACCTTGCAACTTTGAAACGAAGAACAAACATCATGGCAACTGCAAAGAAAACCACCGCTGTCGCGAAGGCAGCACCCGCAGCGAAGAAGGCTGCAGCGCCCGTGGCCAAGAAGGTCGCAGCACCTGTCGCCAAGAAGGCAGCGCCCGCTGCCAAGAAGGCCGCAGCCCCCGCAGCGAAGAAGGCTGCACCCGCCGCCGCAGCAACGCCTGCAGCGCTCAAGCCCATCAAGACCGCCTTCAACAAGACGACCCTGGTGGCCCACCTGGCCGAGCAGTCGGGCGTGGAACCCAAGGCCACCAAGGCCGTGCTGGCAGCGCTCGAAGCCGCCATCCTGGGCTCCGTGCACAAGAAGGGCTCCGGCGAATTCACGCTGCCTGGCGTGCTGAAGATCGGCCTGCAGCAAGTGCCCGCCAAGAAGAAGCGCTTCGGCAAGGACCCTTTCACCGGTGCCGAGCGCTGGTTCCCCGCCAAGCCCGCTGCCGTGAAGATCAAGACCCGCGCGCTCAAGAAGCTCAAGGACGCAACGGCCTGATCGGCCCTTCCTGGAGCAGTCTTTCCAGGTTTCGGATCGGAAGCCCAGGCGATGCAGATGCAGCGCCTGGGCTTTTTTCATTTCACTTTCCCGCCTCTTTCGATCACGCCTGGCGCTGCTGCCAGAGCACGTCCAGCACATGCTGCGTGGCCTTCTCCATCGCGCCGGCGCGGTGCGCCAGGCCCAGGGGTCGCCACAGCGCCGGGCGCAGGGCCAGCATGCGGATGCGCGGGTCGGGCGGCGTGGCAACCGCAGCCTCGTGCGGCAGCAGCGTGGCGCCATAGCCGGCGGCCACCAGGCTCTTGATCGCATCGTTGTAGTTGAGCTCTATGCGTGCCCTGGGCTGCTCGCCGGCCAACGCGAACCACTCGCCGGTCAGGCGCGAGAGGCTGGTGCCCTCGTCGTTGAGGATCAGCGGCTGGCCCGCCAGCCAGTGCGGCGTGGCCCGCGTGGGCGCCGGCCATTGCGCCGGCACGAAGGCCATGACCGGGTCGCGCCGCCAGGGCTCCACCTGCACGCCGGGAACCGGCGGCTGGGGCAGCGCCACCAGGCCCACATCGAGCGTGCCGCCGGCCAGGCGGGCCATGGTGTCGTGCGATGTCAGCACCGCCACCTGCACGTCGATGTCCGGGTGCTGCTGGCCCAGCACCTCCAGCGCCTGCGGCAGCAGGTGGGCGATGGCGCCGGTGGAGGCCCCCAGCCGCACGCTGCCGGCCAGGCCCTGCACCTGGCGCTGCACCATGGCCAGGGTGTCATCGGCATCGGCCAGTAGACGCCGGGCACGCTCGACCAGGGCCTCGCCCACGCCGGTGGCGCGCACCTCGCCGCGCTTGCGCAGCAGCAGCGGCGCGCCCACCTGCGCCTCCAGGTCAGCCATGTGCAGGCTCACCGTGGGCGCCGCCAGGTGCAGCACGCGCGCGGCTTCGGCAAACGATCCCAGGTCGGCGATGGTGACGAGGGTACGCAATCGGTCGAGGTTCAGTTCACGCATGTCGTTCAGAAATCCTGATGCTGATGGTTGTGAAATTCAACTTTTCAAATTTTACGCAGCGGCTGAAGATCACGCATCCCCCATTTGGCACACACCAGGAGCACCCCGCATGAGCAACACCACACCGCTTGTCTTCATCGATGGCGACCAGGGCACCACCGGCCTGCAGATCCATGAGCGCCTGCAGGGCCGCACCGATCTGCTGTTGCTGACCCTGCCCGAGCAAGACCGCAAGGACCCGGCGCGCCGCGCCCAGGCCATCAACGCCTGCGACATCGCCGTGCTGTGCCTGCCCGACGGGCCCGCGCGCGAAGCCGCCGCCTCGGTCACCAACCCGGCCGTGCGCGTGATCGACGCGAGCTCGGCCCACCGCACAGATGCCGGCTGGGTCTACGGCTTTCCCGAGATGGATGCCGGCCAGGCCGAACGCATCGCCAGTGCAACACGCGTGACCAACCCCGGCTGCTACCCCACGGGCGCCATCGCGCTGCTGCGCCCGCTGGTGCAGGCCGGCCTGGTGCCTGCGGACCACCCCCTGTCGATACACGCCGTGTCGGGCTACTCCGGCGGTGGGCGAGCGCGCGTGCAGGAGCACGAGGCCCCGGGCGCGCAGGCGCCGGCTTTCCAGGTCTATGGCCTGCGCCTGGCGCACAAGCACACGCCAGAAATCGAACGGTATGCGGGCCTGTCGGCGCGGCCCTTCTTTCTGCCGGCCTATGGCGCCTTCCGCCAGGGCATCGTGCTGACCATCCCTCTGCATCTGCGCAGCTTGCCCGCAGGCACTACCGCCGAGAAGATCCACCACGCCCTGGCGCAGCACTATGCCGGCCAGCGCCATGTGGAGGTGACGGGGCTGGCCGAGGCCGAATCCACCGAGCACCTGGACCCCGAGGCGCTGAACGGCAGCAACCAGCTGCGCCTGTCCATGTTTGCCAACCCGCAGCACGGGCAGGTGCTGCTTGCTGCCGTGTTCGACAACCTGGGCAAGGGAGCCTCGGGCGCGGCCGTGCAGAACCTGGACCTGATGCTGGAACGCATGGCCCAGGGTTGACTACTGTTCAGCGGCGCTAATCAATCCCTCAGAAATCATTGATTGTGTGGTGCCCGATAGCCGGGCAGACTCGCGCGCCTCATCCACTACCAGAGGCAGCATCCATGAAGGTTTGCATCATCGGCGCAGGCGCCATCGGCGGATTCATCGGCACCCGGCTGGCAGCGGCCGGCGGTGCCCAGGTGAGTGCCGTGGCGCGCGGCGCCACGCTGGCCGCGCTCAAGGACCACGGCTGGCGCCTGCAGACCGCAGACGGGCTGGTGCAGGCGCCAGCGCACGCCACGGACCGGCCGACCGACCTGGGCGTGCAGGACCTGGTGGTCATCGCCGTCAAGGGCCCGGCGCTGGCCAGCGTGGCACAGGGCATTGCGCCGCTGCTGGGACCTGAGACGCTGGTGCTGCCGGCCATGAACGGCGTGCCCTGGTGGTTCTGCCAGGGCGTGGCGGGCTGGGGCGGCGAACCGCTGGCCAGCGTGGACCCCGGCGGCGGCATTGCCAGCGCCATTCCCCTGCACCATGTGGTGGGCTGCGTCGTGCACGCCGCCACCTCCACACCCGGGCCCGGGCTGGTGCAGCACAAGATGGGCCGGGGCCTGGTCATCGGCGAGCCCGCAGGCGGGCG
The DNA here is from genome assembly GCF_964253575.1 of Acidovorax sp. LjRoot118. Taxonomy (NCBI): domain Bacteria; kingdom Pseudomonadati; phylum Pseudomonadota; class Betaproteobacteria; order Burkholderiales; family Comamonadaceae; genus Acidovorax; species Acidovorax sp. LjRoot118. Next base: position 95,058 of record NZ_CAXURB020000001.1, on the reverse strand, counting down.
CAGCGAGCGCGTGCAGCGCGTGGCCGACCTGCTGAACCACGCAGGCTTCGAGGCCACGCACTCGGCCGACGTGCGCTACGACATCTGGTACAAGCTGTGGGGCAACATGACCATGAACCCGGTCTCGGCCATCACCGGTGCCACGGTAGACCGCCTGCTCGACGACGACCTGGTGCGCGGCTTCTGCACGGCTGCCATGCAGGAGGCCGGCCGCATCGGCGCACGCATCGGCTGCCCGATTGCGCAAAGCCCCGAAGAGCGCCATGCGCTCACGCGCAAGCTCGGCGCCTTCAAGACCTCGATGCTGCAGGACGTGGAGGCCGGCCGTGCACTGGAGATCGACGCCATCATCGCGGTGGTGCAGGAGATCGGCCAGCGGGTGGCCGAACCCTCGCCGAATATCGATGCCCTGCTGGGCCTGGTGCGCCTCTTCGGCCGGGTGCGCGGCCTCTATCCTGCGGCCTGAGCCTCGTCATGGGCCACCTGGTGCAGGTGTTCCACCAGCATGCGCGCGGCCGGTGAGAGCCGCTTTTCATCGTTGAAGCAGATGGCGAAGCGCCGCTGCGCCCAGTCGTCCGTGAGCGGCAGCACGCGGATGCCCAGGGTCGCAGCCACCGGCTCGGCCACCTCGCGCGGCACCACGGCGATGCCCAGGCCGGCGCGCACGCAGCGCATCGACGCGTCAAAGGTGCTGACCACCGCCCGGTAGTTGATGGGCCGCCCGATGATGGCCGCGGCCCGCGCCAGCATGGTGTGCACAGCCGTCGATGCGGGCAGGCCCACCTGGTCGAAGCCCAGCGTGTCCTCGAACGCGCAGCGTCTGCGCCGGGCCAGTGGGTGCGACAGCGGGGCGACGATGGCCAGGTGGTCACGCCGGTAGCTGCGCGTCTGCAGGCCTGCCAGGTCCGCCGCATCCCAGCACACGCCCACGGGCACCGCCCCTTCGCGCAGGCCGCGCACCAGTTCGCTGCTGACCGCTTCCTCGATGTCGATGCGGATGTCGCGGTGCGCGGGCACCTGCAGGAAAGAGGCAATGTCGTCGGGCAAAAACTCCGCGATCGACGACACCGTGGCCAGGATGCGCACCTGCCCCGTGATGCCGTTGCCGTAGGCCGCCATGTCGCGCCCCACGCGGTCGGCCGCTGCCAGCATGGCCCGGGCATGCTCCAGCAGGATCTCGCCGGCCCCCGTGGGCACCACGCCGCGGCGGCGCCGCTCGATCAGCGTATTGCCCACGGTCTGCTCCAGCAGCGCCAGGCGCTTGCTGATGGCCGAGGGCACGATGTGGTGCAGCTGGGCAGCGCGGGCGATGTTGCGCGCCTCGCAGACGGCCACGAAAAGCCGCAGAGTGGTCAGATCCAGATCGCGCATGGGATGGGTTGCTCCTGCCGTTCCCAACGGGAACGCTATTGCTTCCAGAATACCGCTTTATCAATGCATCGGGAATGCCTACAGTTCCATCCGAGAGCCCACATTGCAGTGCGCCCCACCCTGGAGACACCCATGCCCCCCACGAGCGAGCGCCTGCCGCGCACTGCCGTCATCCGCGAAGTCGGCCTGCGCGATGGCTTGCAGAGCATTGCCACCATCCTGCCCACCGAGCACAAGCGCGCATGGATACGCGCTGCCCACGCAGCCGGCCAGCGCGAGATCGAGGTGGGCTCGTTCGTGCCCGCCCGGCTGCTGCCGCAGCTGGCCGACACGGCCGAGCTGCTGGCCTTCGCCAAGACCCTGCCGGGGCTGTTCGCCTCGGTGCTGGTGCCCAACCTGCGCGGTGCCGAAAGCGCCATCGCGGGCGGTGCCGACCTGATGATCGTGCCGCTGTCGGCCAGCCATGCCCACAGCCTGGCCAACCTGCGCAAGACGCCCGACGAGGTGGTGGCCGAGGTGGCGCGCATCCGCGCCGCGCGCGACGCCGCCGGCTCGCGCACGCTGATCGAAGGCGGCGTGGGCACGGCCTTCGGCTGCACGCTGCAAGGCCATGTCGCCAAGAGCGAGGTGCTGCGCCTGATGCAGGCCCTGCTCGACGCCGGTGCCGACCGCGTGAGCCTGGCCGACACCGTGGGCTATGCCGACCCGGCCATGGTGCGCGACCTGTTCGAGGACGCCGTGCGCCTGGCGGGCGACCGATTCTGGTGCGGGCACTTCCACGACACGCGCGGCCTGGGCCTGGCCAACGTGGCTGCGGCGCTGGAGGTGGGCGTGGCCCGCTTCGACGCCTGCCTGGCTGGCATCGGCGGCTGCCCGCACGCGCCGGGCGCCAGCGGCAACGTATCGACCGAAGACCTGGCCTACATGCTCGGCAGCATGGGCATTGCCACCGGCATCGATATTGCCGCGCTGTTGGCGCTGCGCGGCCAGGTGGCGCAATGGCTGGCCGGCGAGACGCTGCACGGCACCCTGTGGCGCGCGGGCTTGCCCAAGACCTTTCCCCACCAGGCGGCCATTGCCGCCTGAATTGCACCGCCCCAAGGAACCCGCCATGAGCCCCACCCCAGAACCGCGCCTGCCCCTCACGGGCATCCGCGTCCTCGAATTCACCCACATGGTCATGGGCCCCACCTGCGGCATGGTGCTGGCCGACCTGGGCGCCGAGGTCATCAAGGTCGAGCCGCCCGGTGGCGACAAGACGCGCGAGCTGCCGGGCCTGGGGATCGGCTTTTTCCGCTCGTTCAACCGCAACAAGAAGAGTGTGGTGATCGACATCGGCACCGAAGACGGCCGTGCCACTGCAGCCGAGCTGGCGGGCGAGTGCGACGTGGTGCTGGAGAATTTCCGCCCCGGGCTGATGGCCGGCTTCGGGCTGGACTACGAGACGCTGTCCCAGCGCTTTCCGCGCCTGATCTACGTGACGCACAAGGGCTTCATGCCCGGCCCCTACGAAAACCGGCTGGCGCTGGACGAGGTGGTGCAGATGATGGGCGGGCTGTCGTACATGACCGGCCCCGTGGGCCGGCCGCTGCGCGCGGGTACCTCGGTCAACGACATCATGGGCGGCATGTTCGGCGCCATCGGCGTGCTGGCCGCGCTGCGCGAGCGTGAGTTCACCGGCCGGGGCCAGGAGATCCAGAGCGCACTGTTCGAGAACTGCGTGTTCCTGTCGTCCCAGCACATGCAGCAGTTCGCCATGACCGGCGAGGCGCCGCCGCCCATGCCCTCGCGCGTGTCGGCCTGGAGCGTGTACGACGTGTTCACGCTGGCCGATGGCGAGCAGCTCTTCATCGGCGCTGTCAGCGACAAGCAGTTCCTCACGCTGTGCCGCGTGATCGAGGCGCCCGAACTCGCGGCCGACCCAGCCCTGGCCACCAACACCCTGCGCGTGGGCGTGCGCCCGGCCCTGCTGGAGAAGCTCGGCGCCATCCTGCAGCACCACCGCGTGCAGGACCTCGCACCCCGGCTGGAGGCGGCCGGCATACCCTATGCACCCATCGTGCGGCCCGACCAGTTGATGGACGACCCGCACCTCAAGGCCAGCGGCGGCCTGGTGCCCATGCAGACCGACGACGGCGGCACCACCGACGTGGTGCTGCTGCCCCTGCGCATGGACGGGCGCCGCCCTGGCGTGCGCCGCCCGCTGCCCAAGGTGGGCGAGCACACCGAGGAAATCCTCGCCGGCCTGCCCAGCCGCGTGCCGGCCTGACCCCCTTTTTCGCAAACCGACAAGAACCAAAGGAGACAAGCACCATGCAAGCCACCGCCATTTCCTTCCAGCCCCACCGCCGCGCCGCCCTCTGGCTGGCCGGCCTGGCCCTGTGCGGCGCCGCCGCCACCACCGTGCGCGCCAACGACAAGCCCATCCGCATGGTGCTGCCCGTGGGCGCCGGCTCTGGGGTGGACACCATCATGCGCGCGGCCGCCCCGCAGTTGATCAAGGCGCTGGGCGGCCAGAGCGTGGTGATCGAGAACCTGCCCGGCGCAGGCGGCATCACCGGCGCCTCGGTCATCGTGCGTGCGCCGGCCGACGGGCTCACGCTGGGCGTGGTGTCGAACAACCATGTGGTCAACCCCAGCGTGTTCAAGAAGATGCCGTTCGATGCCATCGGCGACATCACGCCGATCACGGTGGTGGGTGCCACGCCCTTCGTGCTGGTGGTCAACCCCAAGATTCCGGCGAAGAACGCCAAGGAGCTGCAGGCCCTGCTCAAGGCCAAGCCCGATGGCTACAACTACGCCTCCTCGGGCAACGGCACCATCATCCACCTGGCGGGCGCCATGTTCATGGAGGCAGCGGGCGTAGACGTGCGCCACATCCCCTACAAGGGCGTGGGCCCCATGGTCACGGACATGGTGAGCGGCCAGGTCGAGATCGGCGTGGTGGCGCTGCCCGCCGTGCAGGGCCAGCTCAAGAGCGGCGCCCTGCGCGCCATCGGCATCATGGGCACGCAGCGCGTGGCCTCGTTGCCCGACCTGCCGACCATTGCCGAGCAGGGCTTCCCGGACGTGGACGTGGCCGGCTGGTTCGCCGTGGTCGGCCCGGCCAAGCTGCCGCCTGCCGAGGTCAAGCGCCTGCATGCCGCCGTGGTGGCGGCCTTCGCCATGCCGGAAACCAAAGAAGCCATGGCCAAGCAGGAGAACATCATCAACCCCATGACACCCGAAGCCTCGCTGCAGTTCTTCAAGACCGAGCAGGAGCGCTATGCCCGGCTGGTGAAAAAGGCGGGCGTGACGGTCGAGTGAGTTCGCCGAGCGCCGGGCATTGACCCGCCCGCCAGGGCCGGTATGCCGGGCACGCAGGAAACCTGCGCGCGACCCGCTCCACAATGGCCTGCGAGGCGCCTCCATCGGGGATGGCGCAGCCCCACCTTGCCCACCCTGCACGCCACACACCATGAGCACCCCCTACCAGTCCGGCTTTGGAAATGAATTCGCCACCGAGGCGCTTGCAGGCGCCCTGCCCGTGGGCCGCAACTCGCCCCAGCGCTGCCCCTACGGCCTGTATGCCGAGCAGTTGAGCGGCACTGCCTTCACGGCGCTGCGTGCGGACAACCGCCGCTCCTGGCTCTACCGCATCCGCCCGTCGGCCATGCACACGCCGTTCGAGCGCATCGATGACGGCCGCATCGTGAGCGCGTTCGATGCAGTGCCCACGCCCCCCAACCAGCTGCGCTGGAGCCCGCTGCCCATGCCCACGGAGCCCACCGACTTCGTGCAGGGCATCGTCACCATGGCCGGCAACGGCGACCCGCACGCCCAGAACGGCGCGGCCATGCACCTGTACGCGGCCAACCGGTCGATGCAGCGGCGTGTGTTCTACAACGCCGATGGCGAAATGCTCATCGTGCCGCAGCAAGGCCGCCAGCGCTTCGTGACGGAGCTGGGCGTGATCGACGCCGAGCCGCAGGAGATCGTGGTGATACCGCGCGGCGTGCGCTTTCGCGTGGAACTGCCGGACGGCGATGCGCGCGGCTACATCTGCGAGAACTATGGCGCCAACTTTCGCCTGCCCGACCTGGGCCCCATCGGATCCAACGGCCTGGCCAACCCGCGCGACTTCCTCACGCCGCATGCGGCCTACGAGGACATCGACGCGCCGCACGAACTGGTGGCCAAGTTCATGGGCCACCTGTGGTCGGCGAAGATGGAGCATTCGCCCATCGACGTGGTGGCCTGGCATGGCAACTACGCGCCGTACAAGTACGACCTCCGGCGCTTCAACGCCATCGGATCGATCAGCTACGACCACCCGGACCCGTCGATCTTCCTGGTGCTGCACAGCGCCTCGGACACGCCTGGCGTGAGCAACATCGACTTCGTGGTCTTCCCGCCGCGCACGCTGGTGATGCAGGACACCTTCCGTCCGCCCTGGTTCCACCGCAACATCGCCAGCGAGTTCATGGGCCTGGTGCACGGCGTCTACGACGCCAAGGCCGAGGGCTTTCTGCCCGGCGGCGCCAGCCTGCACAACAGCATGACGGGCCACGGGCCGGATGCGGAGACCTTCGAGAAGGCCAGCAACGCCGATCTTTCGGTGCCGCACGCCATCAAGGACACCATGGCCTTCATGTTCGAGACCCGCTGCGTGCAGCGCCCGACCGCGCAGGCGCTGCAGTCGGCGCAGCTGCAGGACGACTACTACCGCTGCTGGCAGGGCCTGCGCAAGCATTTCGATGCCAGCAAGCCCTGACGCCGCCAACACCCTGGACAGCGGCACGCTGCAGGCCTGGTCCACGCGGGTGCTTATGGGCTTCGGGGTGGCCGAGGAGCCTGCCGCCCTCACCGCCGGTCTGCTGCTGCGCACCAGCCTGCGCGGCATCGATACCCATGGCATTGCGCGCCTGCCGGGCTATGTGGACAAGCTCGCAAGCGGCGAGGTGAATGCCCGCGCCGTGCCCCGCATCGATGCCGATGCCACCAGTTGGCTGCGCTGCGATGGCGACGGCGGCCTGGGCCAGGTGGTGGCCAGCTTCGCGCTGGAGCAGGCCATGGCCCTGGCGCGCCACCAGCCCCTGTGGTGGCCTGCCACATCCGGGCCACAGGCCACCTGGCAGCGCTGGCGGTGTATGTGGCGGCTGCGGCGGAGCAGGGGTTCTTCGCCTTTCTGTGCCAGCGCACGCCGCCGGTCATGGCCCTGCCGGGCGCCAGCGGCCCGGTGATCGGCAACAACCCCCTGGCCTTTGCCCTGCCGCTGGCGGGCTGCGCGCCCCTGGTGTTCGACATGGCCAACAGTGTGGTGGCGCGCGGCAACGTGGCCCAGGCCGTGCGCGAGGGCCAGGACACTATCCCGCCCGAATGGGCGCTCGGCCCCGACGGGCAGCCCACCACCGATCCGGTGCTGGCGCTGCAAGGCGCCATGCAGCCCATTGCCGGCCACAAGGGCCTGGGGCTGGCGATGCTGGTCGAGTGCCTGGCAGCGAGCATGGGCGGCATCGTATCGGCGCCGGACACTGCCGTCGGCACGGCCGGATCCGCCGCCAACGCCAGCGCCTTTGCGCTGGTGATCAACCCCGCGCTGACCACCGGGCGCGAGGCCTTCGATGCCAGCGTGTCCGCCTGGATGCAGACCTGCCTGCAGGCCGGCGGCCCCGGCGCCCGCTACCCGGGCCAGCGCCAGGCGGAATGCGAACAGCAGCGCCGCCGCCACGGGGTGCCATTGCCCGCCGGCCTGCTGGCCGAGTTGCGCGCGCTGGGTGAGCGCACAGGCTGCGCGTTTCCCGCCGGATGATTACCCCTGCAGGCGGGCCTGCTGGCGGAATTGGCGCGGCGTGAGCCCGGCCTCCTGCCGGAAGCGGCGGCTGAAATACGCTTCGTCGTGGAAGCCGCTCTGGTGCGCGATCTCGCGGATCAGCGTATCGGAGCCGGCCAGCAGCTCGCGCGCATGTTCCAGGCGCCGCTCGGTGAGCAGCTCGGTGAAGGTGCGCCCGGTCTGCTTCTTGAGCAGGTGCGCCAGGTAGTTGGGTGACAGCGCCACGGCCGTGGCCGTGTCGGTGAGCGCAATGTCCTCGTGCGAATGCGCGCGCAGGTGGCGCAGCGCGCGCTGCAGGGCGTCGTGCTGCACGCCGCCTTGGCGGTGGTGGCGCGCGGCCTGCGCATGCAGCTCGCTGGAAAAGCGCGCGCAGGCCAGGCCCAGCAACTGCAGCAGGATGCCGCGGATGCTGGCCGCCGAGCCCAGCGTACGCGGCTGGTTGTACGCCACCAGGGCATCGAGCCAATGGCGAATCTGCGCGAAATCCTCGGGCCCGAAGGCGAAGTCCAGGGACTCCTGGAACAGGAAGGGTGCCAGCTCCGGGTGCTGCGCCATGCCCACGTCCTCCAGGTCCAGGGCGGGCACGTCGAGCTCGGGCCAGAGGAAGCGCTGGTCGAAGTTGATGATGGCGTAGCGCGCGCCTGCAGGGTGAGGCACCACGTGCATGCGGTAGGGCAGCACAAAGCTCAGCGTGCCCGCGCCAAAGGGCCGCGTGGCCGTGCCCACCACCTGCCGATCGCCCCCTTCGAGGCTCACCTGGATCTGGAAATACTCGTGCCGGTGCGGGCGGCTGAGCACGTCGCGCGCCCCCTGGAAGCGGATGTCGAAATCCAGGTGCTCGGCGCGCTCCTGCATTCCGTACAGGCGTGCATGGGCGTTCGGTCGGGACGGGGCGGGCATGCGCAAATGGTATCCGCTCGCGCAGTGGTGGCCCTGTCCGGTTTGGGCGTAGATGCGTGCAAGTTGCCTGTGATGGCCGCACCAACAATCGCTGCGAGCCCCTACAAAAACCGACAGGAGACAACTTTCATGGACCAACCCCGCCGCAATATCTTGACCCACTCCGCCCTCATCGCCACCGGCGCCGTGGCCGGCTGCGCCCTGCCCGCAGGCGCCAGCAAAACGGCCCCCACCCCCTTCGACCTGCCGCAGACCACGATCCCCATTGTGGGCAGCGACCAGGTGTTCCCCGTGCGCCGCGTCTACTGCATCGGCCGCAATTACGCGGCACACGCGCGTGAGATGGGCTCAGACCCCACGCGCGAACCGCCCTTCTTCTTCCAGAAGCCGGCCGACGCGATCCAGTTCGTGAAGCCTGGCGTGGTGGCCGACCATGCCTACCCCAGCCTCACCAAGAACTACCACTATGAGGTGGAACTGGTGGTGGCCCTGGCCAAGGGCGGCAAGGACATTCCGGTGGAAAGCGCGCTGGACCACGTGTTCGGCTACTCGCTGGGCCTGGACATGACGCGCCGCGACCTGCAGCGTGAAATGGGCGACCAGAAGAAGCCGTGGGAGATCGGCAAGGCGTTCGACCAGTCCGCCCCCGTGGGGCCGCTGTACCCGGTGAGCCAGGTGGGCCACATCAAGGACGGCGACATCTGGCTCAAGGTCAACGGCACCGTCAAGCAGAGTGCCACGCTGCAGCACATGATCTGGTCGGTGGCCGAGCAGATCAGCCGCCTGTCGCGCGCCTTCGAGCTCAGGCCCGGCGACATCATCTACTCGGGCACGCCCGAAAACGTGGGCCCGGTGGTCAAGGGCGACGAGATCGAGATCCATATCGACCGCTTCCCCAACCTGAAGCTGCGCATCGTCTGAGCCCTCACCGGGAGGGGCTATGCTGGCGCGGTGAAGACCCTGACCTTCTACCGCATTGCCCTGGGCCTCCCCCTGGCCGTGCCCTTGCTGATCTTCCCGCTGGACCGCAGCGCGCTGGGCGGCGTGCTGCTCATGTCCGTGGTGTTCGGCGGCGGGCAGTACCTGCTGTTCGCGCTCACCCTTGGGGCATGGCTGGGCCGGCTGCAGGCGCCCGCAGCCATCGAGCGCGCGCTCTGGCGTACGCCCCTGCTGTTCCAGCCGGTGCAGGCCATTGGCTGGCTGTTGTTCTTCGCCGTGCAGGGCGAGCCAGGTGCCATCTGCGGCGCCCTGTGGATGCTGCTGCCTCTGGCCATCTGGTGTCTGGTGCTGGGCTATGCCTATGTGGGCCTGGCCCGGCTGGCATGCGGTGTTCTGCGGCGGCTGGGGCGGGTGCGCGACCCGCGCCACCAACCCTGAAGCCCTGGCCGACGGCGGCTAACCCACGTCAAGCGCCGTGTTGGAGTGCGACAGCCCGTAGAGGCCCCGCAAAGCACCGGCCTGCGCGCCGGCAACCACCAGCGCGGCATCCGACAGTTCGGTGCCTGCCAACACCTCCAGCGCCGAGCGGTCGTACCCGCAGGCGATGAAGACCCAGTCGGCCGCAGGATCGGGCCCACCGCGGATCTGCTGCTCGGTGGTGGTGGCGATCGTGGGGGTCTGGTTCTGCAACAGGTGGCCCGCCGTGGTACCAGGGCGCGATGACAGTGAACCCGCCAGTGCGCCCAGGTGGGCACGCAGTCGTTGCGCGGCGCCATCGGCTGGAGAGAAGCGCACCGTGAGCGCATGCCGGGACAGCGCCCCTCCCCGGCTTTCCAGCACGCGGCACTGGCTGCGCACCATGTGGCGGTGGTGCGGCATCATCTCTGTGGACCAGGGCGAGGGCGCGTTCAGGCGCGCCAGGTAGGCATCGGAAACCAGGGTTTCGTACGCCGCCAGCTCGTACAGCACGAAAAAGCCTTCGCCGCCATCCGCCGCAGACCAGCGCGAGCCCCGGTGGAAGCCGGGGATGCCCATGCGCTCAGGGAAGTGTTCGTGCGTATGCCAGTCCTCGAACTCGGCGCGGTGGGCGGGCGCGATGTCCCACCACATGGCAAGGGCAGCCTTTCCCAACAAGGCCATGGCCGCCCCTCACTTGCTGCCGCCGCGCAGGCGCGCGAGCTCGGCGTTGACCTGGGTCATCAGCGGCTCGCCGACTTCCTTGGCGAACTTGTCGACCACGGGCTGCACCTTCTGGCGCAGGCGGACAAGCTCTGCCGGGGCCACGTCGTTGACCTGCATCGTCTTGCGCAGGTTGGTGATCGACTCGGCCTCCTTGGCCTGGGCGATGCGGCGCTCTTCCTGCTTTGCTTCATTGGCGGCGTCGGTGATGAGCTTGCGCTCGGCTTCGGACATGCCGTCCCAGGTCTTCTTGCTCATGAGCACAGGCATGCCGGTGTAGACATGGCGCGTGAGCGAGAGGTATTTCTGCACCTCGGCGAACTTGGCCGATTCGATCACGCCCACCGGGTTGTCCTGGCCGTCGATGGCTCTGGACTCGAGCGCACCGTAGACCTCGCCGAAGGTCATGGGCACGGGGTTGGCGCCCAGGGTGTTGAACATGTCCAGGTAGATCGGCGAGGCGATCACGCGCAGCTTGAGGCCTTGCAGGTCCTCATGCCGGGCAATGGGCCGCTTGCTGTTGGTCATGTTGCGAAAGCCCAGGTCCCAGATGCCCAGGCCGACAATGCCGTGCGCTGCCAGGCCCGCCTGCAGCCTCGTGCCCACCGGGCCGTCGGCCAGGCCATAGGCCTCCTGAGGGCTGTCGAACAGGAAGGGGAAGTCGAACACCATGAACTGCTTGTCGATGCCGGCCAGCAGACCCGTGGCCATGGACGCGAAATCGAGCGTGCCGCCGCGCACGGCCGACAGGTTCTGCGTGTCGCTGCCGAGCACGGCATTGGCGAACAGCGTCACCTTGATCTTGCCGCCGCTCTTTTGCCCGACCAGGTCGGCGAACTTCTGCGCGCCCTGCCCGAGGGGATGGTCCTTGGCCAGGCTGAAGGCGAACTTGAGGTTGCGCTCCTTGATTTCCTGGGCCAGCACCGAGGGAATGGCCGAAGCGAAGGCAACGGCACCGATGGCCGCCAGTGCCGCGCGGCGCAGGGTGGATGTGGTCATGCTTGTCTCTTCCTTTCATTCTTGGGAGGTGATCGCTGCGGCACGCCTTCAGCGGTGCGTGCTTCGCGGTGCGACGGCGCATGTTATTCGCATTTTCTGAACACCATTCAACATTTACAACTCATTCAAATTCTGAAAGCCTGCGTATGATCGCGCCCATGAACCCGAAGGAGTCCCCATGAGCGGAGCGCTCGAGAAATCACTGGCCATCCTGGAGTACCTGGTCGCGCACCCCGATGGCGTGGCGCTGGCGCGCATCTCCACCGACCTCAACATGCTGCGCAGCGGCTGCCACCGCACGCTGCACGAGTTGATCGGCTATGGCTACGTGCGCCAGATGCCGCACAAGGGCGACTACGCGCTCACCACCAAGATGGCGTCGATGGGGCTGAGCTTTCTGAGCCGCTCGGGCGTGGTCGACATCGCCCAGCCGGTGATCGACCGGCTCGCGCGCACCACCGAGGAACTGGTGCGCCTGGCCATCGTCGACGGTGAGCGGCTAACGCTGGTGGCCAAGGCGCAGGGCGCCAAGTCGGGCCTGCTGTACGACCCTGATATGGGCATCGACCTGCGCCTGTCGTGCAGCGCTGCGGGCCATGCCTGGCTCATGACCCTGTCCGAGGACGAGGCCGCCGCGCGCGTCTCCAGGCAGGGCCTGGGCAGCCCGCGCCAGTTCGGCCCCAACGCGCCAACCTCGCTCAAGGCACTGCAGACCGCCCTGCGCACGCATGCCAAGCGCGGCTACAGCCTGATCCAGGACGGCTATGCGCCCGGCATGAGTTCCATGGCTGCCCCTGTGCGCCGCAAGGGCGAACCTACCACAGGCGTGGTGGTCATCGCCGGCCCCTCGGCCCGGCTCACGGCCAAGAGCATGACCCGCTTCGGCCCCGAGCTCATGGCGGCGGCGGACGAACTGGCCATGGCGGGCCAGGCATCGCCGCTTCTCAGGTCCGCCAACGTGGGCACCTGGGGCAACCGTATTGACCACACCCCCTGAGTCGCTTCGCGCCTTCCCCCTCTCTCTCCTCGCTACGCGAGTCGGGAGGGGGACGCCCCCAGCGCGGCGGGGCGGCCCTTGCGCGGGGGCACTGGCTTCGGCCGCGCCGGTTTCATGGGATGCGGGCGGCTCTTGGCGTTGCGAGTAACGGAGCTCAGGCAGGCGCCTGCCCCGCAAAATCCGAGTGCAGATCGAAGACCAGCGTGCGCAGCCACTGGCTGGCGGGGTCCTTGTGGTACTTGGCGTGCCAGAAGAGGTTGATGGCGATGCGCGGCAGCTTGACCGGGTGCGGACGCGCCACCAGACCGAAGGGCTCCACCATGCGCCCAGCCAGCCGCTCGGGCACGGTGGCGATCAGGTCGGTGGACTGCAGGATGTGGCCGATGGCCACGAAGTGCGGAACCTTGAGCTTCACGCGCCGCTCGGGTGAGTGCCTGTCCAGGATTTCGTCGACCTGGCCATGGCCGGTGCCGGCCGAGACCACGGCCACATGTTCGGCCGCGAAGAAGTCCGCTGCGCGCAACTGCCTGCGCTGCGCGAGCCGGTGGCCCTGGCGCAGCAGCACCACATAGTCCTGCTCGAACAGCCGGCGCTGGAAGAAACCCGCCTTGAGCTGCGGCAGCAGGCCGATGGCCAGGTCCACCTGGCCGGCCTCCATCGCGTCCTTGAGGTTGACCGCTGTGTTGCGCACCGTGCTGATCACCACGCCCGGCGCCACCTCGCCAATGCGCTGCATGAGCTGCGGCAGGAAATAGATCTCCCCGATGTCTGTCATGCCCACGGTGAAGCTGCGCTGGCTGCTGGCAGGGTCGAACGCGTTGCGCGCATTCACCGCGCCATGGATCATGCCCAGCGCATAGCCCACCGACTCGGCCAGTTGCTCGGCGAACGGCGTGGGCTGCATGCCGCTGGCCGTGCGCAGGAACAAGGGGTCGTCGAACTGCCGGCGCAGGCGCGCCAGGGCATTGCTCACGGCCGGCTGGCCCAGGCCCAAGTTCTCGGCCACCTTGGAAACCTTGCGCTCGGTGAGCAACTGGTTGAAGACCACCAGCAGGTTGAGGTCGATGTCCTTGAGTTCCATGGCCTGCTCCGATGAATATTGATTTCAATGATATTCAACATTGATCCCATCGCGTTGACTGATTTTCAGGTGGACCGGATCATCGCCGCCATGACTCCCCCAGGGAGCGCTGCGAGCCCGAAGAAAGACAAAGAGACAACGCACGATGGAAATCCATGTCCGCCCACTGCGGCGCACCCTGCACGTTGCTGCGGGCGTGAACCTGCTCGACGCGCTGCGCACCAACGACGTGCCCGTGTCCTACAGCTGCATGGCCGGGCGCTGCGGCACCTGCCGCTGCAGGGTGGTGCAGGGCGAGGTGCTGGAATCGGGCCGCGAGACCCAGCGCCCTCTGGGCGCTGCCACCGATGGCGACGGCGGCTATGTGCTGGCCTGCCAAACCTTCGTGACCGAGCCCTGCACGGTGGAGATCGCCGAACCCGACGAAGTGGTGGTGCACACCGCACGCAACGTCAAGGCCACCGTCGTCGCCATCGAGGATGCGACCCACGACATCAGGCGCCTGCGCCTGCAGCCGGCCAAGCCCCTCGACTTTTCTCCGGGCCAGTACGCGCAGCTGCAGTTCACGCCCGCGCATGCGCGCCCCTATTCCATGGCGGGCCTGGCCGGTGATGGCGAGCTGGAGTTCCATGTGCGGCTGGTGCCCGGGGGGCGCGTGACGGGGTACATCGCGCAGGAGCTGAAGGTGGGCGACGCGGTGCGCTTGAGCGGGCCGCTGGGCTCGGCCTACCTGCGGCGCCAGCACACCGGCCCCATGCTCTGCGTGGCCGGTGGCACGGGCCTCGCGCCCATCCTGTCCATCGTGCGCGGCGCGCTCGCGGCCGGCATGCGCAACCCGGTGCACCTGTACTTCGGCGTGCGCTCCGAGCGCGACGTCTATGGTCTGGAATGGTTGGCCGCGCTGCAATGCGAGCACCCCGCCCTCAGCGTGCACACGGTGCTGGCCTCGGGCCGGGCGGCGGGTTGCCGCACGGGCCTGGTCACCGATGCCATTGCGCAGGACTGGCCGAGCCTGGCCGGGTTTCGCGCCTACCTTTGCGGCGCACCGCCGATGGTGGAGGCCACCTCGCTGCTGGTGCGCCGCATGGGCGTGCTGCCCGAGCACGTGTATGCCGATGCCTTTTACGCGAGTGGCACTTGACCGCACAAGGAAGCCCCATGGAACAGCCCCGCAACCATTCCGAAGAGAGCCAGGCCGCGCGCAGGGCCTACTACGAGCGCATCGGCAGCGACAGCATGACCCCGCTGTGGGAGGTGCTAGGCGCGCTGGTGCCACCCCGGCCACGCTCGCCCGCCGTGCCGCACCGCTGGTCCTACGCGGCGGTGCGCGACCAGGTGATGCAGGCGGGCCGGCTGATCAGCGCAGAGGAAGCCGATCGCCGCGTGCTCATCCTCGAGAACCCAGGCCTGCGCGGGCAGTCGTGCATCACGCAGTCGCTGTATGCGGGGCTGCAGCTCATCCTGCCGGGCGAGGTGGCGCCCGCGCACCGCCACACGCAGTCCGCCCTGCGACTGGTGCTCGATGGCGAGGGGGCCTACACATCGGTGAACGGCGAGCGCGTGACCATGCGCCGGGGCGACTTCATCATCACTCCGGCCTGGACCTGGCACGACCATGGCAACCTGGGCAGCGAGCCCGTGGTCTGGCTCGATGGTCTCGACATTCCGTTGGTGCGCTTTCTGGACGCCGGTTTTGCCGAAAAGTCCCTGGAGCGGTCGCAGGGCGTGGAGCGACCGGAGGGCGACGCCCTGGCGCGCTACGGCGCCAACATGCTGCCCATGGACGAGCCACCACCGCAGCCAGGCGATCCCACCCGCTTGTTCGTCTACCCCTACGCGCAAACGCGGGCCGCGCTGCTCGCCCTGTCCCAGGGCGCGCCCGATCCGCACCTGGGCTTCAAGCAGCGCTTCGTGAACCCGGCCACCGGGGCGTCGCCCATGCCCACCCTGGGCACCTTCGCCCAGCGCCTGCCAGCCAGCTTTTCCACCCGCCCGCACCGCTGCACTGACGGCACGGTGTATGTCTGCCTGGAGGGCGGCGGCGAGGCGGAGATCGAAGGCCAGACCTGTGCCTTCGAGGAACGCGACGTGTTCGTCGTGCCGTCCTGGCACACGCTGGCCCTGCGCGCCCGGGCCGACACCATCCTCTTTTCGTACTCGGACCGCCCGATGCAGAAGGCCCTGGGCCTGTGGCGCGAGGAGCGGCTGTGATGCCGCGGCACCGCCCACCACAAGAAACAAGGAGACAGCCGTGAGCAGCGAACCCCACACCATCTTCCCGGCGCAGGCCCGGTGGGAGGGCCCGGGCACGAGCCGCATACCCTTCAAGGTCTACACCGACGAAGCGCTGCACCGCAAGGAGCTCGAACGCTTTTTCTACCAGAAGCACTGGTGCTATGTGGGCCTGGAGGCCGAGATCCCGAACGCGGGCGACTTCAAACGCACGGCGATCGGCGAACGCTCGGTGGTCATGGTGCGCGATGCCGGGGGCGGCATCAACGTGATCGAGAACGTCTGCGCGCACCGGGGCATGCAGTTCTGCCGCGAGCGCTCGGGCAACCGCAAGGAGCTGGTCTGCCCCTACCACCAGTGGAACTACAGCTTGAAGGGCGAGCTGCAGGGCGTGCCGTTCCGCCGCGGCGTGAAGCAGGACGGCAAGGTCCACGGCGGCATGCCGGCGGACTTCGACCCGGCCGAGCACAGCCTCAACAAGCTGAAAGTCGCCACGCGCGGCGGCGTAGTGTTCGCCTCGTTCGACCATGGCGTGGAACCGTTCGAGGACTTTCTCGGCCCCGAAATCCTGGCCTACTTCGACCGGCTGTTCGATGGCCGCAAGCTCACCCTGCTGGGCTACAACCGCCAGCGCATTCCGGGCAACTGGAAGCTGATGCAGGAGAACATCAAGGACCCCTACCACCCCGGCCTGCTGCACACCTGGTTCGTGACCTTCGGGCTCTGGCGCGCGGACAACAAGAGCGAGCTCACCATGGACGCCCGCCACCGCCACGCGGCCATGGTGTCCACGCGCGGCCAGGCGGGCAAGGCCGGCCAGGTCACGCAGGTGTCCAGCTTCAAGGAAAGCATGCAGCTCGAAGACCCGCGCTTTCTGGACATCGTGCCCGAGCCCTGGTGGGGCGGGCCCACGGCGGTGATGATGACCTTGTTCCCGAGCGTGATCCTGCAGCAGCAGGTCAACAGCGTTTCCACGCGCCACATCCAGCCCGCAGGCCATGGCGCCTTCGACTTCGTGTGGACGCACTTCGGTTTCGCGGACGACACAGAGGAGATGACGCAGCGCCGGCTGCGCCAGGCCAACCTGTTCGGCCCCGCGGGTTTCGTCTCGGCCGACGATGGAGAGGTGATCGAGTTCTCGCAGCAGGGCTTCGAGCAAAAGCCTTTTCACCGCGCGTTGGCCGAACTGGGCGGGCGCGAGGTGGGCAACACCGACCACATGGTGACCGAGACCTTGATCCGCGGCATGTACCAATACTGGCGTGAGGTCATGGAGCACGGCGACGCCCCCCAGGACAAGGCTGGGGGCTGAGATGGACTTCACGACCTACTACGCCCTCACCCAGCTTTACGCCGACTACGCCAGCGCCGTCGATTCGGGCGACTGGGACCTGTGGCCCGGCTTCTTCACCGACGACTGCAGCTACCGCCTGCAGCCGCGCGAAAACCACGAGCGCGGGTTTCCGCTGGCCACGCTGTCGTTCGAGAGCAAGGGCATGCTGCGGGACAGGGTCTACGGCATCAAGGAGACCCTGTTCCACGACCCCTACTACCAGCGCCACATCATCGGCGCGCCGGTGGTGCGCCAGCTCGATGGCGAGCGCATCCACTGCGAGGCCAACTACGCCGTGCTGCGCACCAAGCTGTCGCAGATGTCCACGGTGTTCAACGCGGGCCGCTACATCGACGAGGTGGTGCGCACGCCCGATGGCCTCAAGTTCGCCCGCAAGCTCGTCGTCTACGACAGCGAAATGATCCCCAACTCGATCATCTACCCCATCTAGGAACCATGCCATGAGCGAAACCACCACCCTGCAATGGACCGATGCGGCCGCGTTCGACGACGTGCCGCAGGACGACGTGATCGGCCTGGCCGTGGACGGCCGCGACATCGCGCTCTATGGCGTGGAGGGCGCGGTCTACGCCACCGACAACCTGTGCACCCACGGCCACGCGCGCCTGTGCGACGGGTTTCTGGAAGGGCACGAGATCGAGTGTCCGCTGCACCAGGGCCGGTTCGACGTGCGCAGCGGCGCGCCCACCTGCCAGCCCGTGACCGATGCGGTGCGCACCTACCCCGTGCGCATCGAGGGTGGCCGGGTGTATCTCGCACTGGGCTGAGCCGGCCCCCACTATCATTCCCCCATGGACCGCATTCTCTACACCTACTTCCGCAGCTCGGCCGCCTACCGGGTGCGCATCGCGCTCAACCTCAAGGGCCTCGAAGCCACCCACATCCCCGTGCACCTGGTGCGCGATGGCGGCGAGCACCTCAAACCCGAGTACAAGGCCATCAACCCGCAGGGCCTGGTGCCCGTGTTCGGAGAGGACGGCATGCGCGTGAGCCAGTCACTGGCCATCCTCGAATACCTGGAAGAAAAATACCCAGCCACGCCGCTGCTGCCCAGCGCCCTGGCCGACCGTGCCTACGTGCGGCAACTGGCGCTGGTGATCGCCTGCGAGATCCACCCGATCAACAACCTGCGCGTGCTCAAGTACCTAACGGGCACCCTGGGTGTGGCCGATGCGGCCAAGAGCGACTGGATCAAGCACTGGATCGCCCAGGGCTTCGAGGCGCTGGAGGCCGAGATCCAGGCCGCAGGCCACAGCGGCGGCTTCTGCTTTGGCGAAACGCCCACCCTGGCCGACTGCTGCCTGGTGCCGCAGATCTTCAACGCGCGGCGCTTTGAGGTGGACCTGTCGCCCTACCCGACGCTGGTGGCCATCGACGAGCGCTGCGCTGCGCTGCCGGCCTTCCAGCAGGCGCACCCCTCGACCCAGGCCGACGCCCAGTAAGAATTCTCTCAGCGCGGGTTGGCCTCCAGCCAGGCCCGCAGCCGCCGCACGCCTTCGACCAGGCGCGCCGGGTCCTTGGACGCAAAGCACCAGCGCAACCAGCCCTGGGCTTCGGCGCCAAAGGCATTGCCCGGTGCCAGGCCCAGGCCGGCCTCGGTCACCAGGCGCTTGGCCAGGGTGAGAGAGTCATTGAAGCCTTCGATCTGGAAGAAGGCGTACATGCCGCCGTGCGCTGCCGTCACCTTGACACCCGGCACCTGGGCCAGCAGCGGCACCAGCGTGTCGCGGCACGATTGCAGGTGGGCCACCACGCGCGGCGTAATCTCCTCGCTGTGCTCCAGCGCCGCCAGAGCCGCGCGTTGCGTGAACACGCTGGCGCACGAGGTGTTGAACTCGATGACCTTGGCGATGCCGTCCACCAGCGCGGGCGGCAGCACCAGCCAGCCCAGGCGCCAGCCGGTCATGAGAAAGCTCTTGGAGAAGCTGTGCGCCACCACCAGCCGGTCGTCGGTGCCGGCAATGTCCAGAAAGCTCGGTGCGCAGCGGTTCTCGGTGGGCTCGTAGTAGAGGCGCTCGTAGACCTCGTCGGCCAGGATCCAGGTGCCCGTGCTGCGACAGTGGTCCAGGATGCGCTGCTGCTCTGCGCGCGTGAGCGTCCAGCCCGTGGGGTTGTTGGGCGCGTTGACGATGAGCAGGCGGGTGTCCACGGTCACGGCGCGGCACAGGGCCTCGATGTCGAGGGTCCATTGCCCGTCCGCCGCCGTGAGCGGCAAGGTGCGCACGCGCGCGCCCAGGATCACCGGCTGCGCCACCAGGTTGGGCCACACGGGCGTGACCACCACCACCTCGTCGCCCGCATCCACCAGGGTCTGCACGGCCAGCATCAGCGCGCTGACCCCGCCGGACGTGATGGCGATGCGGCCCGCGTCCACCGCCGGATGCAGGGCGCTGGTGTAGCGCGCCACGGCCTCGCGCAGCGCGGGCAGGCCCAGGTGGTGGCTGTAGAAGGTCTCGCCGCGCTGCAGCGACTCGATGGCGGCGTTGCGCACCACCTCGGGCGTGACCTCATCGCTCTCGCCGAACCAGAAGGCCAGCACGTCGTCGCGCCCCAGGCCGGCGTTGGCGACCTCGCGGATCATGGAGGGTTCGAGGGTCTGGATGGTCTCGCGCATGGTCGGAAAACGGCGGTGGCCCGCAGCAAATCGGTGAAGGGACTGCAAGCGTAGCGCTTTTTCCAGGGCCCTTCAGGGCGATTGATCGCCGCCCTGCACAGCCCACCAGCGCTCGCCCATCTGCAGCTGCAGCCATTCGATGAAGCTCACCACCTTGGCAGGCACCATGCGCGGCGAAGGGTAGACGGCATGGATCTCCTGCGGCGGCAGTGTCCAGCCGGGCAGCAGCGACACGACGGCGCCGCTTTCCAGCGAGCCGTGCGCCACGTAGGTCGGCAGCGCCGCAATGCCCATTCCCCCGCGCGCGGCGGCCAGCAGGGCCGAGAGGTTGTTGGAGCGCAGCGGCCCGGCCACCGGCACCGTGAGCGCCGCACCCGAGCCGTTGCCCAGGTGCCAGCGCGCATCGCCCTGTGCAGTGCTGTAGACCAGCGCGTCGTGACGCGCCAGGTCGGCCGGCTCGGCGGGCGTGCCGCGCTGCGCCAGGTACCCGGGCGAGGCCACCAGCACCCAGGGGTTGAGCCCCAGGTAGCGCGCGCCCAGCGTGGAATCGGCAAGGCGCCCCATGCGAATGGCGACGTCGATGCCCTGCTCGACCAGGTTCACATAGCGGTCCTCGAAGACCAGCTCGATCTGCAGGCGCGGGTTCTCGCGCATGAAGCGCATCACCAGCGGCACCAGCACGCGCCGCCCGAAGGCCACCGAGGTGCTGATGCGCAGCCCGCCCTGCACCTGGGACTGCAGCAGCGCGGCCACGGTCTCGGCCTCTTCGACATGGTGGGTGATGAGCTTGCACTTCGCGTAGTACAGGCGGCCGATCTCGGTGGGCGACACGCCGCGCGTGCTGCGGTGCAGCAGGCGCGACCCCAGCTGCTTTTCGAGCTGGGCCACGAGCTTGGTGGCCGAGGGCTGGCCCACGCCCATTTCGGCGGCGGCCTTGCTGAACGAGCCCAGGTCGACCACGCGCACGAACAGTTTGACTCCGAGAAGGCGATCCATGGAAACGATTATCGGCAGCGCCTGGCGGCCGATTGCATTCCAAAAGGGAATAACGCTAATGCCCTGGATGCGGGTTCCGGGCTTTGGCCAATGCGGGGAGCATCCAGTCCATCAGTTTTCAAACCCCTTGACAGGAGACCCCGATGGCAACAATGAAGGCCGCCATGGCCGCCGTGTTGGTGATGGAGAAGGAGGGCATCACGCAGCTGTTCGGCGTGCCCGGCGCTGCGATCAACCCGTTCTATGCGGCGGTGCGCGAGCGCCAGTCGCTCACCCACATCCTGGCCCGCCACGTGGAGGCCGCCTCGCACATGGCCGAGGGTTACACCCGGGCCCGGGCCGGCAACATCGGCGTGTGCGTGGGCACCAGCGGGCCGGCCGGCACCGACATGATCACCGGGCTGTACTCGGCCATCGCCGACAGCATTCCCATCCTGTGCATCACCGGCCAGGCGCCGCGTGCCCGGCTGTACAAGGAGGACTTCCAGGCGGTGGACATCGAGTCCATCTCCAAGCCGGTGACCAAGTGGAGCGTGACGGTGCGCGAGCCGGCCCTGGTGCCGCGCGCCTTCCAGCAGGCCTTTCACCTGATGCGCTCGGGCCGGCCAGGGCCGGTGCTGATCGACCTGCCCTTCGACGTGCAGATGGCCGAGATCGAGTTCGACATCGATACCTACGAGCCGCTGCCGGTCTACAAGCCCGCCGCCACGCGCAGGCAGGTGGAAAAGGCGTTGGACATGCTCGAAGCCGCCGAGCGCCCGCTCATCGTGGCCGGTGGCGGCATCATCAACGCCGATGCCTCG
This sequence comes from Acidovorax sp. LjRoot118, assembly GCF_964253575.1. NCBI lineage: Bacteria > Pseudomonadati > Pseudomonadota > Betaproteobacteria > Burkholderiales > Comamonadaceae > Acidovorax > Acidovorax sp. LjRoot118. Next base: position 73,781 of record NZ_CAXURB020000001.1, on the reverse strand, counting down.
AACCTGCTGGTGGAGTTTGCCGAGCTGACCGGCGTGCCCGTGATCCCCACGCTGATGGGCTGGGGCACCCTGCCCGACGACCACCCGCTGATGGCCGGCATGTGCGGCCTGCAGACCAGCCACCGCTACGGCAACGCCACCTTGCTGGCCAGCGACTTCGTGATGGGCATCGGCAACCGCTGGGCCAACCGGCACACCGGCTCGCCCGAGGTGTACTGCAAGGGGCGCACGTTCGTACACATCGATATCGAGCCCACGCAGATCGGCCGGGTCTTCAACCCCGACTTCGGCATCGTGAGCGATGCGCGCGCCGCGCTGCAGCTGCTGGTGCAGGTGGCGCGCGAGCGCAAGGAGGCCCGGGGCCTGCCCGACCGCAGCGACTGGGCCGGCCGCTGCGCCGAGCGCAAGTCGCTGATGCACCGCAAGTCGCACTTCACCGAGACCCCGATCAAGCCCATGCGCGTGTACGAGGAGATGAACGCCGTGCTGCCGCGCGACACCATCTACGTGAGCACCATCGGCCTGAGCCAGATCGCGGGCGCGCAGTTCCTGCACGTCTACGGCCCGCGCCAGTGGATCAACTGCGGCCAGGCCGGCCCGCTGGGCTGGACCATTCCGGCCGCGCTGGGTGTGGTGGCGTCTGACCCCACGCGCACGGTCGTCGGCCTCTCGGGCGACTACGACTTCCAGTTCCTGATGGAAGAACTGGCCGTGGGCGCGCAGTTCAACCTGCCCTATGTGCAGGTGCTGGTCAACAACAGCTACCTGGGCCTGATCCGCCAGGCCCAGCGCGGCTTCGCCATGGACTACTGCGTGCAGCTGGCCTTCGAGAACCAGAACGTGGCGCCGGGCGAGGGCGACCTGCGCAGCTACGGCGTGGACCACCAGGCCGTGGTGCAGGGCCTGGGCTGCCGCTCGCTGCGCGTGACCGACCCCGAGAAGATCGCCAGCGCCCTCACCGAGGCCCTGGCCCTGGCGCGCGAGCACCGGGTGCCGGTGGTGGTGGAGGTGATCCTGGAGAAGGTCACCAACATCGCCATGGGCACCGAGATCGACAAGGTCAACGAGTTCGAGGCCATCGACTGCCGCCACCCCGGCGGCCGCGCCGGCCTGGAACTCGCCGGATTGCTCGACTGAACAACATTCAAGGAGACACCCGCATGCCCCGCTTTGCCGCCAACCTGACCATGCTCTTCACCGAGCTGCCTTTCATCGACCGCTTTGGTGCCGCCGCGCGCGCCGGCTTCACGGCCGTCGAGTTCCTCTTCCCCTACGCCTGGCCGGCCGAGGAGATCCGGGCCCAGCTCGACGCCCATGGCCTGCAGCTGGTGCTGCACAACCTGCCCGCAGGCGACTGGGGCGCGGGCGAGCGCGGCATCGCCTGCCTGCCGGGGCGCGAGGCCGAGTTCCGTGCTGGCGTGGCGCAGGCCATTGCCTATGCCCAGGCCCTGGGGGTGGGCCAGCTCAACTGCCTGGCCGGCAAGGCGCCCGAGGGCGTGCTGCCAGAGCTGCTGCACCGCACGCTGGTGGAGAACCTGCGCTTTGCCGCGCAGGAACTGCGCCAGGCCGGGCTGCGCCTGCTGGTCGAGCCCATCAACACCCATGACATCCCGGGCTTCTTCGTGAACACCACGGCGCAGGCGCTCAGCCTGCTCGACGAGGTGGACGCGAGCAATGCCTTCGTGCAGTACGACATCTACCACGCGCAGCGCATGGAGGGCGAGCTGGCCGCCACGTTAGCCAAGCACCTGGCGCGCATAGGCCACATCCAGCTGGCCGACAACCCGGGCCGCAACGAGCCGGGCACCGGGGAGATCCACTACGCCTGGCTGTTCCGGCACATCGACGCCATCGGCTACGCCGGCTGGATCGGCTGCGAATACAAGCCCGCCACCACCACCGAGGCTGGCCTGGGCTGGCGCGAAGCCCTTACCCAACCATGATTTGCAAGGACATCTCCCAATGACCACCACTTCCCTCAAGATCGGCTTCATCGGCCTGGGCACCATGGGCGCGCCCATGGCGCAGCACCTGATCCAGGCCGGCCACCAGCTCTTCGTGCACACCCGCGGGCGCGTGCCGCCGGCCATTGCCGAAAGCCGAGCCACGCAGTGCGTCACCGCGCGTGGCGTGGCCGAACGTGCCGACATCATTTTCACCATGGTGCCCGACACCCCGCATGTCGAGGACGCGCTGTTCAGCGAGAGCGGCGTGGCCGCCGGCCTCAGCAAGGGCAAGACCGTGGTGGACATGAGCTCGATCTCACCCATCGCCACCAAGGACTTCGCGCAGCGCATCAACGCCCTGGGCTGCGACTACCTCGACGCACCGGTCTCGGGCGGCGAGGTGGGGGCGAAGAACGCCACGCTGTCCATCATGGTCGGCGGCCCGGATGCAGCGTTCGAGCGCGTGCGGCCGCTGTTCGAGCTGATGGGCAAGAACATCACCCTGGTGGGCGGCAATGGCGACGGGCAGACCGCCAAGGTGGCCAACCAGATCATCGTGGCGCTGAACATCGAGGCCGTGGCCGAGGCCCTGGTGTTCGCCGCCAAGGCCGGTGCCGACCCGGCGCGCGTGCGCCAGGCGCTGATGGGCGGCTTCGCCTCCTCGAAGATCCTCGAAGTGCATGGCGAGCGCATGCTGCGCCGCACCTTCGACCCCGGCTTTCGCATCGAGCTGCACCAGAAGGACCTGAACCTGGCCCTGGCCAGTGCGCGCGCCCTGGGCGTGGCCCTGCCCAACACCGCCACCGCGCAGGAGCTGTTCAACACCTGCGTGGCACATGGCGGGGCGGCCTGGGACCACTCGGCCCTGGTGCGTGCGCTCGAAGCCATGGCGAATTTCGAGATCGGCCAGGCGCCGGCCCGCTGATGGCGACCGCACCCCAGCAGCAGTTGCTGCGCCGCATGTTCGACGCGGCCATCGCCAGCGCCCAGCCGGCCCTGTGCGTGCCGCCGCACCTGCCCTCCCCTGCGTCGCTGGGCACGGGGCGCCTGGTCGTCATGGGCGCGGGCAAGGCCTCGGCCGCCATGGCGCGGGCGGTGGAGGACCACTGGGATGGACCGCTTTCGGGCTTGGTCGTCACGCGCTATGGGTACGCCGCTTCCTGCCGCCACATCGAGATCGTGGAGGCCGCCCACCCCGTGCCCGACGCGGCCGGCATGGCGGCCGCGCAGCGCATGCTCGACTGCGTGGCCGGCCTGCGCGCAGACGATTTGGTGGTGTGCCTCATCTCGGGCGGCGGCTCGGCGCTACTGCCCCTGCCGCTGCCGGGCATCACCCTGGCCATGAAGCAGGAGGTGAACCGCGCGCTGCTGCAGTCGGGAGCCACCATCAGCGAGATGAACTGCCTGCGCCGCCACCTCTCGGCCATCAAGGGCGGGCGGCTGGCGCTGGCCTGCCACCCGGCGCGTGTGCTGACCCTGCTGCTGTCGGACGTGCCGGGCGACTCGCCCGCCGACATCGCCTCCGGCCCCACCGTGGGCGACGTCACGACCTGTGCCGATGCGCTGGACATCGTGCGCCGCTACGGCATCGCGCTGCCACCGGCGGCGCGCGAGCTGCTGGAGTCGGGCCGGGGCGAATCGCCCAAGCCTGGGCACCCCCACCTGGCCCGCAGCGAGGTGCGCATGATGGCCACGCCCCAAATGGCCCTGGAGGCCGCGGCCGAGGTGGCGCGCCAGGCCGGCTACACCCCGTACATCCTGGGCGATGCGCTGGAGGGCGAGGCGCGTGATGTGGGCCGGGTGCTGGGCGGCATGGCACTGCAGGTGGCGCAGCGCCAGCAGCCGTTTGCCGCACCGTGCGTGCTGCTCTCTGGCGGCGAGACCACGGTCACCGTGCGCGGCAACGGGCGCGGTGGGCGCAATGTGGAATGCCTGCTGTCCATGGCGCTGGCGCTGCAGGGGCATCCGCGCATCCACGCCCTCGCGGGCGATACCGACGGCGTGGACGGCCAGGAGGAGATCGCGGGCGCGCAGCTCACGCCCACCACGCTGCAGCGCGCGCAGGCCCTGGGCATCCGGCCCGCCGATGCTCTGGCACGCAACGACGGCCATGGATTCTTCGGCGCGCTCGGCGACGCGGTGGTGACCGGGCCTACGCTGACCAATGTGAACGACTTCCGGGCCATCGTGATCGACGCGCCCTGAAAGCGCGGGCACCAAGCGGTGCTGGAATGTCCGATTCTGATACCCGGTTGTCCCCCGCGTGCATGGAGCCGAACACGCGCAAGGCCTAAGATTCGGGGATGCACTGCCGAATCCGCCCCCTGCCCCGTCTCCTCGTTTTTGCCAACCCAAGGTCCGCCCCATGAGCGCGCCCGCCGCCCTGCGCCCGCGCGACCTGGTGCTCGCGCTGCTCGTGATCCTCGTCTGGGGTGTCAACTTCGCCGTGATCAAGGTCGGGCTGGTCGGCGTGCCGCCGCTGCTGCTGGGGGCGCTGCGCTTCATGCTCGCCGCCTTCCCAGCGCTGCTGTTCTTCAAGGCGCCGAAGGTGCCCCTGCGCCTGTACCTGGCCTTCGGGCTGACCATGTCGGTGGGCCAGTTCGCTTTTCTGTTCAGCGCGATCCACGTGGGCATGCCCTCGGGCCTGGCCTCGCTGGTGCTGCAGTCGCAGTCGTTCTTCACGCTGGTGCTCACGGCCCTGTGGCTGCGCGAGCGCTGGCAGGGCAACCAGCTGGCGGGCCTGCTGCTGGCGGCCGGGGGGCTGGTGCTGATCGGCAGCGCGCATGGCGCCTCGATGCCGCTGCTGGGGTTTCTGCTCACGGTGGCCGCCGCCGCCATGTGGGCCTGCGGCAATATCGTGAGCCGGGCCGTGGGCCGGCACGGGCCCATGAACCAGTTGGCCTTCGTGGTCTGGGCCAGCCTGGTGCCACCGCTGCCGCTGCTGGCGCTCTCGCTCCTGATCGAGGGGCCTGCCGCCATCTCTGCGGCGCTGCAGGGCTTCGGCCTGGCGTCCTTCGCCTCGGTGGCCTACCTCGCCTGGGCGGCCACGCTGTTCGGCTATGGGGTGTGGACCTTCCTGCTATCGCGCTATCCCATCAACCGCGTGGCGCCCTTTACGCTGCTGGTGCCCCTGGTCGGCCTGACCACGGGCTGGCTGGCCTTTGGCGAGACCTTGCAGCCAGTGCACTTCATCGGCGGAGCCTTGCTGATGGTCGGCCTGTTCGTGAATCTCTTTGGGGCCCCGCTGCTGGCTCGCCTGCGGCTGCAGTGGAAAGCCTGATCCCGGCACGCCCGTAACGCGGGGCACTGTCACCGTGAGGGGGCGAGGCCCTTGACGCCTGGCGCTTAAAGATATACATTAAATCAATGTTTACGCGACGCGGTAGACAGCAAGCCATCCAGGACCCCGGCCATCCGATCCCAGCGCCTTTACTGGAATGCACCCATGACCACCGACACCTACGACACCCAAGCCCCCCACACCGACCACAGCCTCGATGCGCACCACCCCGCCGCCGGCTTCTCCGACCGCGTGGCCCTGTCCATCACCCTCGCGCTGCGCTTTTTCGCCGATACCTTCTTTGCCAAGCGCTACGGCAACCGCGCCATCGTCCTCGAGACGGTGGCAGCCGTCCCCGGCATGGTGGGCGGCATGCTCGTGCACCTGCGCTGCCTGCGCTGGATGGTGGACGACGAAGGCTGGATCCGCACACTGCTCGACGAGGCAGAAAACGAGCGCATGCACCTCATGACCTTCATCGAGATCGCCCGGCCCAACTGGTTCGAGCGTGCGGTGATCCTGTTCACCCAGGCCGTTTTCTTCGTGTGCTTCTTCGCGCTGTACCTGGTCACTTCGCGCACGGCACACCGCCTGGTGGGCTACTTCGAAGAGCAGGCCGTGGTCAGCTACACGCTGTACCTGGCAGAGATCGACGCAGGCCGGGTCGAGAACGGGCCGGCACCCGCCATCGCCATCGGCTACTGGAAGCTGCCCGCCGATGCCCGCCTGCGCGACGTGGTGCTGGCCGTGCGTGCCGACGAGGCGGGCCACCGCGACGTGAACCACGGCTTTGCCGATGCGTTGGCCGGCTTGGCCACCGCACAACACGCCAGCTGAGACAATCCAGCGCAACGCCCTCCTGCCCAGCTCCATGCGCCTGACCCTGTTCACCGACTACTCCCTGCGCGTTCTGCTGGTACTGGCCTCGCGCACCGAGGCCCTGGTCACCATTGCCGACATCACCGAGGCCTTCGACATCTCGCAGGCCCACCTGATGAAGGTCACCCATGCGCTGGGCAAGACAGGCTGGGTGGACACGGTGCGCGGCCGCAATGGCGGCATGCGCCTGGCGGTGGACCCGCGCAGGCTCTCGCTTGGCGAGGTGGTGCGCCGGCTGGAGGCCGACTTCGCACTGGTGGAATGCATGGGCGAGGACAACCACTGCGTGCTGACCGGCGGCTGCGGCCTGGAGGCGGCGCTGCGGCAGGCCACCGAGGTCTTCCTGCGCGAACTCGACCGCTATACGATCGCCGACCTGGTCAACACCAGCCCGGCGCTGGCGCAGTTGGCGCTGTGGCAGCCCGTCACCTGGAAGGGGCTGGCACAGCGTCCGGCCGCAGCGGACCGCAGCCACGCCTGAGCAAGCCCCCCTCAGTCCAGGGTGATGTTGTTGCCCTTGATGACGTTGACCCAGCGCTTGCTGTCCACCTGCAGCACACTGGCAAAGGCCTCGGGCGTGCCGCCGATGGGCACCAGGCCCATGCTGCCCAGGTACTTTTTGTACTCGTCGGAGGCCACGATCTTCTGCGACGCGGCGGCCACCATGTCGATGGCGGCCTGCGGCGTGCCCTTCAGGGCAAAGATGCCATGCCAGGAGTCGCCCTCGAAGCCCGGGAAGGTCTCGGCCACGGTGGGCACCTGGGGCAGGGATTCGAGGCGCTGGCGGCTCGACACGGCCAGCGCCCGCACCCGGCCCGTGCGGATGAACTGCAGCACGTCGGCGATGGGGCTGAACGCCGTGTCCACCGTGCCGCCCACGATGTCATTGAGCCCGCCATCCTTGTAGGGCACGTGGTTCATCGAGACGTTGGCGCTGTTGGCGAAATGCGCCATGGACACGTGCGGCGCCGTCGCCACGCCGTAGGACGCATAGCTCACCTTGCCCGGCTTGTCTTTGGCCTCATTGATGAGGTCGGGCAGGGTCTTGAAGGGCGAGCTGCTGGCCACGGTGATCACCAGCGGGATCGACAGGGTCTGGATCACCGGTACCAGGTCGCCGACCTGGTAGGGCAGCTTCTTGTAGACGTAGGGGTTGATCGAGATCGTGCCGCTGGCGGTGTACAGGAAGGTGTAGCCGTCGGCCGGCGCAGCCACGAACTGCTGCGTGCCGACGATGGTGCTGGCGCCCGGCCGGTTGTCGACGATGACGCCCTGGCCCACGGCCTTGGACAGACGCTCGGCCCAGAAGCGCGCCATCACGTCGGGCGCCGTGCCGGCCGGGAAGGGCACGATCACCTTGATGGGGCGGCTCGGGTACTTGTCCTGCGCCAGTGCCGGCACTGCCAGGCAGGGTGCCAGGGCGAGCAGCGCCAAGCCCATGAGGCGGCGGCGGGGGGATGGTTGGGTTGCTTTCGTTGTCATGCTTGTCTCCTTTGGAATGGTTGTTCGTTACGGCGATGGCGCAGCAGTGGGTCTTCGCCCCTCGTAGGCCATCTGCAGCAGATGGCGCACAGCGCTCTTCTCCAGCGGCCGGGGGTTGGGGTACTGCTGGGTCAGGGCCAGGTCGCATGCGGTGTCGAGGTCGGCCTCGCGCAGGCCCAGGTCACGCAAGGCCACGGGCGCGCCCGCGGCCTGCGCCAGGTCGAACAGCGCGCCAGCCACGTCGCCCGGGTCCACGCCCCCCAGGGCGCGCGCGATGCGCTGCGCGGCACCGGGCACATGGCCCAGGTTGAAGGCCAGCGCATGCGGCAGCACCACGGTGTGGGTCTCGGCATGGGGCAGGTTGAAGCTGCCGCCCAGGGTGTGGCACAGCTTGTGGTGCAGGGCCACGCTGACATTGCCCAGCACGCTGCCGCACAGCCAGGCGCCGTACAGGGCATCGCTGCGCGCCTGCACATTGCCCCCATCGCGGTGCAGGGCCGGCAGCGCCCGGGCCAGCGCGCGGATGCCCTCTTCGGCCATCAGCTCCATGACAGGGTTGCTGTCCTGCGCGTACAGGCCCTCCACCGCATGCGCGATGGCATTGATGCCGCTGGTGATGCTCAGCGGCACGGGCAGCGACAGCGTGAGCTCGGGATCGTAGATCACCGTGCGCGGCATCACCCGGGCATCGCGGCCGGTGGTCTTGAGGCCGGCTTCGGTGATGCCGTAGATCGGCGTCATCTCGCTGCCCGCGTAGGTGGTCGGTATGGCCAGGATGGGCAGGCCCGAGTCGAGCGCGATGGCCTTGCCCAGGCCGATGGTGGAGCCGCCGCCGATGGCGACGGCGCAGTCGGCGCCCAGCCGGCGCGCCTCGTCACGCGCCGCACGTGCGGCCTCTATGGGCACGTGCATCTCGGCCCGGGCAAAGACGCCGGCTGCGCGTGCCCCCAGGCGGTCTGCTACCTGCCGGGCCTGCGCCACCTGCCCGGGCGTGCACAGCACGAGGGCGCGCCGCGCGCCCAGCAGGTCGATCTCGCGTTCGAGGTGGGCCAGCGCCCCAGCGCCGAACACGGTGCGCGGCGACTGGTGGCGGTAGATGAAGTCGTGCATGGGGTGGTTCTCCGGCGGCGCACTCATGCCGCGGCGACCGGGTAGTCCACCTGGTAGCGCGCAGTGCGCATCGCCCCCAGCTCCGCGCGCACCCGCAGGTGCTCGGGGTGCTCGGCATAGGCGGCCAGGGCCTCGGGCGAATCGAACTCGCTGTAGAGCACCACGTCGCAGGCGTAGCCGGTGCGGCTCACGTCCACGCCGATCTCCAGGTGCCGCAGCCCAGGGATGCGCCCCTTGAGACTGCCGAAGCTGGCGCACAGGCGCTCGATGTTGTGCTGCCGCTCGGCGGGTGTGTCGCCCTGCACATTCCACATCACGATGTGGCGGATGGCGCTGGGGGTGGTGTGGCTCATGCAGGGCCTCCCGCCTTGGCAGGGTTGAGCACGAAGTCGTACGCGAGCAGGTAGCTGCCATCGGGCTGCACGGCCCAGTCGCAGACCAGGGACTGGCGCACACCGAACACCGCGTCGGAATCGAGGTAGTCGCTGTCCTGCCGGAAGACGTGGGTGATCAGCGTCTCGTAGCCCGGCGCCTTCACCATGAAGTGCAGGTGCGCCGGGCGCCAGGGGTGGCGGCCGGTGGCCTGCAGCATGGCGCCCACGGGCCCGTCGTGCGGAATGGCGTAGGGCACGGCGACGATGGAGCGAAAGTGGTAGCGGCCCTCGCCGTCGGCACGCAGCTGCCCGCGCGCCTGCGCCTGCTCCAGCGCCTCGTGCTGCACGTCGTACAGGCCGTCGTCGTCGGACTGCCAGACATCGAGCGTGGCGCCGGCAATGGCCTCGCCCTGCGTGCCACGCACCGTGCCGCGCACCTGGCAGGGCGTGCCCTTGGCACCGTTGGCAATGTCGGCGCCCAGTTCGTACTGCGGCGCGTCCTTCACGTAGAAGGGGCCGAACACCGTGGCCTCGGTGCAGCCCTCGGGCTTGTGGTTGTTCATGGCCACGGTGAGCATGGACAGGCCCAGCACGTCCGACAGCAGGATGAACTCCTGCCGCTTGTCGTCGGTGATGTGGCCGCAGCGGGTGAGGAATTCAACGCCCTTGAACCACTCGTCCTCGGTCAGTTCCACCTCGCGGGCGAAGGCATGCAGGTGCTGCACCAGGCTGATGAGGATTTGCTTCAGGCTCGGGTCGGCAGTGCCCGCAAAGCTGGCGATGACCGCCTGGGTGATGTTGTCCTGGTCGAGGTTGCGCATGGTTCCTGTCTCCGCCGTGGTGTTCGCTGGCTGTGAGACCGGACTTTATGATTTCCACAAAACAATATAAACAAGTCAAAATGGAATGAAGATTTCCAATTAATGAAATATGGACCGCCTTACCGAGCTGGAGTTGTTCATCAAGGTCGCCGAAGTGGGCAGCATGGGCGGTGCGGCCGAGGCACTGGGGCTGTCCAACCCCGCAGCCAGCCGCCACCTGGCATCGCTTGAAGGCCGGCTCAAGGCGCGGCTGGTGGAGCGCAACACCCGGCGGCTGTACCTGACGAGCGAGGGCCAGGAGTTCTACGAGCGCGCACGCGCCGTGCTCGCCGAACTGCAGGACGCGGAGACGGCCATCAACTCCAGCACGCTCAAGCCTTCGGGGGTGCTGCGCGTCAGCGCGTCGCTGTCGTTCTCGATGCAATTGATCGCCCCGCGCCTGGCGCATTACCACCGCCTGTACCCGCAGGTGCGCGTGCACATCGAGGCGGCCAACCGCTACCTGGACATGATCGAGAACGGCATCGACGTGGCGATCCGCAACCGCGAGTTCGAGCCCGACAGCAGCATCACCATCCGCAAGCTGGCCTCCACCCGCCGGGTGCTGTGCGCATCGCCGGCCTACCTGGCGTCGCGCGGCATGCCCCAGTCGCCGGACGAACTCACGGCGCATGATTTTTTGATCTACGTCTACGCCAACCATGCGCACGAACTGCGCCTGACCCGCGACGCGGACAGCTGCGTCGTGGCCATCCAGGGCCTGCTCGAATCGAACGATGGCCAGGTGCTGCGCGCCGCGGCGCTGAGCGGCCTGGGCATTCTGGTGCAGCCGAGCTACATCGTCTACGACGACATCGTGGCCGGGCGGCTGGTGCCGGTGCTCAACGACTGGGACCTGCCGCGCATTCAGATCAACATCGCCTACCCGAGCCGCAAGCACCTCTCGGCCAAGGTGCGCTCCTTCATCGACTTCATGGCCGACGAGTTCGAGAAGAACAACTACGAGCGCAAGTGGACCAGCTACATGGGGCTACGCTGAAAACCTGTCAAGACAGGTTGCCGAACTGGGAATGGACCCACTCGCGCAGCACCTGCGTGGCCCGCCGGTCGGCCGCGCGCGGGCTGTAGACCAGGTCGTAGCGGTAGCTGTCCGCCGCGAGATCGAAGGGCTGGACCAGCACGCCCGAGCGCAGTTCGTCTGCCACCAGCGTCAGGCTGAGCAGGCCCACGCCCTGGCCCGCCACAGTGGCCTGCACGGCATGCATCTCCTCGGTGAACGAGAGCCCGGCATCCGGGGGCACACCGGTCAGCCCTGCTCGCTGCAGCCAGGTGCGCCAGACCGGCGCGAGGGATTCGTCGCGCGGCGACTGGCCCCATTCGAAATGGACCAACGGCACGGCACCCAGGTCGCGCAGCGCCAGCGCCGCCAGGGTGGGTGTGCACACGGGGGCAAAGCGGTCCTGGAACAAGGGCTCCACCACCATGTCGGCATAGCGCCCGCTGCCGTAGCGGATGGCAGCGTCGGCCTCGGTGTCGAGGTCCACCACCCGGTGGCTGGCGTCAAGGCGCAAGGCCCAGCCCGGGTGCTGTGCGCTGAACGAGCCGACGCGCGGCGCCAACACCTTGGCCATGAAGGCCACGGTCGATGACAGCGTGGCCGTCTGTGCCTGGCCCTCGGTGCGGCGCACGCGCTCGACCGCGCGCTCGAAGTTGTCCAGCCCATCGCGCAGCACCGGAAACAGCTGGTGCCCTGCAGCCGTCAGCGACACCTGGCGCGTGCCGCGCTCGAACAGGCGCACGGCCAGGTGCTCCTCCAGCAGCTTGATCTGGTGGCTCACGGCCGTGGGGGTGACATGCAGCTCGTCGGCCGCGTCCTTGAAGCTCAGCCGCCGCGCCGCGGCCTCGAACACCCGCATGGCACCCAAGGGGGAAGTCTGCGCATAGTGACAGTTTAGTTCTACTCATCTGTCACCTGAAAAATCAACCTTTGTCGAGTGCCACTCCTTTGAAGAAACTGGCGGCATGTCATCGCCTTCGGGCGGCACATGACCCAACCCTGTTCATCCATCAAGGAAACCACCATGCCACTCACGCAAGTCCACACCCAGCCCGACCCCTATGCCCCTTTCCTGCTGTCCCAGGCCATTGCGCTGGGCAACCTGGTCTTCGTCTCGGGCCAGGCGGCCATCGGCGACGACGGCGCCATCGTCGGCAAGGGCGACTTCGATGCCCAGGCCGAACAGGCCTTCCAAAACCTCGACCGCGTTCTCAAGGCCGCCGGCACGGACCTGCGCCATGTGGCCAAGGTCACGATCTTCCTGACCTCCATGGCGCACTTTCCGAAGATCGTGGAGCTGCGCCGCCAATGGTTCAGCGCGCCCTACCCGGCCGACACCATCGTCGAGGTCTCGGGCCTGTACTCGCCCGAGGCGATGATCGAGATCGAGGCCATCGCCACCCTCCCTGGAGCGCAGGCATGACGCGGGTGCTGTCGCCCACCCGCATCGGGCCCCTCGCATTGCCCAACCGGCTGGCCGTCGCGCCCATGACGCGCGTCAGCGCCACGGCCGAAGGCCATGCCACCGAGCGCATGGCGCGCTACTACGCACGCTTTGCAGAGCGCGGCTTCGGCCTGGTGATCACCGAGGGCATCTACACCGACCAGGGCTATGCCCACCAGCCAAGGCTGAGCGACCGGGCCCAGGCCCTGGCCTGGCGCCCCGCAGCGCCTGCGCGCGATGGACTGGCGCCGCGCGCGTTCGATCCGGCCCTGCTGTCGCCGCTGGGCGACCTCAAGGCAGCGGAGTTCGAGACCGCGGACGCAAGCGGGTGATCCGGAGAGCTGCGCGACCCTACTCGACCTTCACCCCGGCGGCCTTGACCACGGATTCCCAGCGGGCCTTTTCCCTGGCGATCAGGGCGCCGAACGCCGGGGCCGTGGCCGGTGTCGGCTCGGCCCCTTCGCTGCCCAGGCGCTGGGCCACGGCCGACGCACCCAGAGCGTCATTGGTGCGTGCGTTGAGCCGCTGCACCACCTCGACCGGCGTGCGCGCAGGGGCGACCAGTCCGTACCACTGGTCGGCCTCGAAGCCCTGTGTGCCCGGCACACCGGACTGTCCGACCGTGGGAACCTCGGGCAACTGTGACAGGCGCTGGCGGCCCGACACGGCCACGGGCCGGATCTTGCCGGCCTTGATATGGGGCAGCAACGCCGGCACGCCGGTGAACAGCATCTGCACCTGGCCGGCGAGCAGATCGTTCACCGAGGGTGCCGTGCCCTTGTAGGGCACGTGCAAGGCCTTCAACCCGGTCTGCAGCTTGAGCAGCTCCATCGCCAGGTGGGCCGCACTGCCATTGCCACCCGACCCATAGGCCAGCCGGTCGGGGTGCGACTGCGAGTAAGCCACCAGCTCGGCCAGGCTGCCGGCCGGCACCGAAGGGTGGAGCACCAGCACGTTGGGCACCCGGGCCACCAGCGCCACGGGCGCGAACGCCTTGAGCGGATCGAAGCCGAGCTGCGGGTACAGCCAGGGGTTGACCGCCAGCGTGCCGGTGTGGCCCATGAAGAGGGTGTGGCCGTCGGGCGGCGAGCGCAGGGCACGCTCGGAGCCCAAGGTTCCACCCGCGCCCGGAACGTTCTCCACGATGACAGGCTGACCCAGCGACTGACCCAGTTCCAGCCCCACGGCCCGTGCCAGGATGTCGCTGGAGCCCCCGGGCGTGAAGGGCACGATGATGCGCACGGGCCGCGAGGGAAAGTCGGCCGCCGCATGCGCACGCCGCGCCATGGCGAGCAAGGGCAGACCCAGCAGGGGCAGGAATCGGCGCCGGGGCAGGAAGTCAGCCATGGGCTTGTTCAGTCCGGCTTGATGCCGGTTTCCTTGACCAGCTTTTCGTAGCGCTGGCGTTCGGAGCGCACCAGCGCGGCAAACTGCGCGCTGCTGCCGGGCGTGACCTCGCCGCCCACGCCGGTCATGCGCGCCTTGACCTCAGGCTGCCCGAGTGCCTTCTGCACTTCGGCATGCAGTCTGTCGGTGATGGCCTTGGGTGTGCCTGCAGGCGCGACCAGGCCGTACCAGACCGAGGCTTCGAAGCCGGGGTAGCCGGACTCGGCAATGGTCGGCACGTCCGGGAAGATGCTGGTGCGGTTGGCGCTCAGCGCGGCCAGCACCTTGAGTTTGCCGCTCTTCACATGCGGCAGGGCCTCCAGCGCATTGACTGCGACCAGCGGCACCTGGCCGCCGATTGTGTCGGTGATGGCCGGTCCGCCGCCGCGGTAGGGCACGTGCTGCAGTTCAATGCCGGCCGCCTTGGCGAACAGCTCCACCGCCATGTGCGGCGTGGCGCCGTTGCCCGGGCTGGCGAAGGCGATGCCATCGGGCTTGGCCTTGGCCGCCGCGATAAGCTGTGCCACGGTGTTGTACGGCACCGTTGGGTTCGCGGCAATGACCACAGGCACCCGGCCCACCTGCGAGATCAGCACCAGGTCCTTTTCGGCATCGAACGGCGCCGGCTGGTACAGCGCCATGTTGGCCGCCAGTGCGTTGGCCGCGAGCATCAGCGTGTAGCCGTCAGGCGCCGCGCTGACCACGGACTTCACCGCGATGTTGGTGCCGGCGCCGGGCTTGTTCTCGATGACGATGGGCTGGCCCATGCTGACGGACATGGCCTGGCCCACCGTGCGCGCGACGATGTCCACCGCGCCGCCGGCCGGGTAGCCCACCACCAGCTTGATGGGCCTGTCGGGATAGGCCGGCGCCTGGGCCCAGGCGCCGGGCAGTGCCAGCACGGTGAGCAGGGCCAGCGCCGATCGGCGTGCGAGGGGGAAGGCAAGGCGCATTTGGTCTCCTGGTGTTGTCGTTGTTCTGTCGTGTCGCGGGCGGCCCCAAGGGCTCCGTCTCCATTTTGAACGGCGGATGCCCCGCCCGCTACGCCAGATGCTGCCTAGCAGATAGGCCTGTCTTCAATACCGGCACGCCCCTGCGATTGCACGCGCGCAGGCCGTGTGGCAGGCCAGCTGTTGCAGCGTTCAACAGCGGGCTCCGCGGGCTGTCTTGCCTGGGCATGCGGATCGCGTGGATCCACCCACCTCATTCCCCCTGCAATCGGTTGCGCCCTTCGCGCTTGGCCGTGTACATCCATTGGTCGGCACGCCGCAGAAGTTGGGCCGCATCGTCCAGGGGCTGGGCACAGGTCAGCCCCATGCTGACAGTCACATCCCGCCCCGGCACGAACCGGGACCAGTCATGCGCCTGAACCTGCTGCCTAAGCCGTTCGCACACCAGGGAGGCATCCGCCAATGCCTGCCCCCACAGCAGAATGACGAACTCCTCGCCGCCAATGCGCGCCACGAAGTCGCCACCCCTCACACCGCTGGTCAGCAACTTGGCGATCTCGCGCAGCACAGCGTCTCCGACGTCGTGGCCCCAGCCATCGTTGATCTGCTTGAAGTGGTCAATGTCGATGATGGCCAGCGAAAAGCCCTCCGCCTGCCCATGCCGCATCGGCAGAACGGCCATCAGGCGGGCGTCCAGTGCCCGCCGGTTGGCCAGTCCGGTGAGCGGGTCGAGCAGGGATTTCTGCGTCGCCACATCGGCACGCTCGCGCAGTTCTTCGGCTTCGAGCCGCAATTGCGCGAGTTCCTGCTGGGCGATTTCCATCCTCACCTCGCCCAACAGCACGCGCGCCTGGGCGTTCAGGCTGAGTTCACGGTCGCGGCGCACCTGGACCACCATGGACTCCAGTGCCGCCAGTGCCTGCGCATCGGAGCCAGCGGCCTTGAAGGCACGGTACCTGGATCTCCACCACCACCGGCGGCATCCTTCGTTTCTCTGGGCCGCGGCCGCATCCACCCGGTGGTCCAGCGCTTCGCAGGCCTCGACCGCACGCCCGCTGGCCAACAGCCAGTCCGCGTTGAGGAGTTCGTTTTCTGCTCGGGCATCCGGGGCCTTCGCCTCTATGGCGAATGCCCGGTGCCGATCGACTGCGGCGCGCATCTCCTGCAGCCGCCCCAGGGCCTCAAGGGCAAGGCATTCGATCTCGGCGCAGACCATTTCCCAACGGACATGCCCCCGCGCGAGCGCCGTCGCCCGCTGCACCACGGCCAGGGCCTCGCGCAGATCCTCGGCCTGCGCCGGGGTCGGCGCCAGCGGGCCCGGCAGATGGGCGAGCTTGCGCCCGGACCGGCACAGTGCGCCCGCGAGATTCACGACGGCGGCGAATTGCGCCACCTTGTCACCGTCGCGCTGGGCCTCTTCATCCGCCTTGTGCAGCAGGGTGATCGCATGCGGATGGTCGCCCAGCAGCTCCACCACGCCAGCCAGGCTGGAGAGGCTGCGCGATACCTGCCCGGGCGCACCCAGCGTGCGCGCCCGCCCCAGCGCTTGCATTGCCTCGGGCAGCGCTTCATCAGCCCGACCGAGTTGGCACCAGGCTCGGGTCAAGGTGTTGCGCAGCTTGATCCCGACCCCATGCAGCCCGAGCGCGTCGGCATCCGCCAGGGCGGCAAAGGCGCTCTCGGCCGCCTTTTCGCTCTCGCCCCGGCGCAGTTGGTGCTCGGCCAGCCAGGCTGCCGCCAATGCGGCTTCGGGCTGCAGCCCGCACTCCCTGGCGGCTCGCAAGGCACGCACCGCCATCTCGACCCCCACGTCGTGGGCACCCACGAGACTTGCGGCTTCGCATTCCTTCAGGTCGGCCAGGAGTTGGTCTGTGCGTTCCATGGTCTGTGGCGCCAGGTGCTGCGGGGTTGGCTGTTTCCAGAACGGGGTCCCGTGAATATCGCACAGAGACCGGGCCCCGGCCATTCGCGTTGCAAAAAGCCGCATGGAAGGCTGCCACCGGCGGGGCCAGCTCGCCGCTGATGGGGGTACTGGGAATCCTATAAATAGAAGATGTCGGAATCTCTATAGACAGGCCGAACTTTTGACAATGTGTCAAAACGCCTTGTCGCAAGACTGGCCGGGTAACGCCGAAAAACAAAATGTGTCAACGGCGCATCTTGTGCATTCGGGCCCGTTGATAGTCGGCGGTCCGCTCAAGGTGATACCGCTCGCTGTCTGTGAGTCCAAGCGGCGACAGGCAGCACCAATCGTGGGCCTGCGACATCACCTATGTTTATATGTACCCGCGGCAGCTGGTGTACCTAAATGTTGTGCCGAATCTGTACTCGCGCAGTGTAGGAAATTGACAATCGCCCCAAGCTTGGAGCATGCGGACAGAAACAGGCTCTCGGTGAAGGTGTTGGCGCCGCGCATGGGGGTCAGGGTCAAGCTATCTAGGAGGGACCAGTGAGCTTACCGGGGTTGGGCTGCTGGGCTGGCTGGGAGGTATTTCTTCAGCCTGCCAGGACGGTGCGGCGGTGTAGATTGCCTTCACCCCGCCGTGAACGGTGTTACCAAAGTGCGACGGCTGACCGCGCAATACCTGCGATGGATCATCCAGACTTTCTTTTATTGGCCGTGCCTGGTGGTTTCTGTATGTTGACACGGGTGCTCACCGAGCGAATTGCATCTGCAAAAGCCTGCACGACCGCGGGAGGTCCTTCTGCAGCTTGCCGCGTGTAAAGACCTAGCGACGGAAGCAGCACCGGCGGTGTGATGGGCAGACGAACGATGCCACCGCGCGCCAGTTCATCTCGTGCCTGTTCAAAGCGCACTGCGCCGAGCATGTTCTCATCAAGGCGCAAAACGCTGCCGAGGGTGACAGACGAGAGCACTTCAATCGCGGGCTCTGGCGGCTTCAGGCCTGCGTTGAGAAACGCGGTCATCAATGCCTGTCGAACCAGCGTGTCCTTTGGGGGGGCGACCCACGGCTGGAAGTGAACATCGCGCCAGGTCAATCGGCGCTTGCGCGACAGAGAGTGTCCTTGCGCGCACAGCACGCACAGTTCGTCAGCCACCAGCAACTCCGGCTTGAGCAGCGAGAGTTGTGCGCTGGTGAGCAGCTCGGGGGTGACGGCGCCGAACACGCAGTCGAGCTCGCTGTTCAAGAGTCGCTGGATCAGCTCGCGGACCCTGCCTTCGTGCACTTGTACTTTGGCAAGCGGTAGTCGCCTGCGTAGTTCGATCACCGCTTGAGGCACGGTGGCGGTCACGGAGAGGGTGCCCAATCGCAGCAAACCCTCTGCGCCGTCTCGCACCGCATCCACTTCGTCCTTGCTGCGCGAAAGCTCGCCCAGGATGACCCGGGCACGGTAGATCGCTGCGTTTCCCGCAGCGTTGGCTACCAGTCCATGCGCTGTGCGCTCGAAAAGACGGGCATCGAATCCCGCTTCGATCTCGCCCAGCATCTTGCTTAGCGCTGGCTGGCTCAAGTTCAAATGGGTTGCGGCGGCGCGCATTGAGCCCGCATCGACAAGGGCCACCAGCAGTTCCAGATGGCGCATGCGCAGACGCCGCACCAGGTAGTCGGATGGTAAAGACATGAAGCGCCCCCGCGAATGGCTGCCAATGGATAGTGATCACCCAAAGTGATCACGCAATCAGGATTATGGATTTTTCAGGAATGTCGACCACGACTATGGTTGTGGCCATGACTTATTCCCGAGAAAACACTTCGACGTCACCCGCAGCGCCCTTGGCCGGGGTCTCCGTCATTGATCTGGGCCAATACATTGCAGGCCCCGGTGCCGCGATGGCGCTGGCGGATTTGGGGGCCACGGTGATCAAGGTCGAGCCGATGACGGGCGATCAGGCACGCCATGTGGGGAGATATGGCGAGGCCATGGTGAGGGCTTACAACCGGGGCAAACGGTCCATCGCGCTGGACCTCAAGAGCGAGTCGGGCCGGGAAGTTGCTTGGCGTCTCATCGCCCAATGCGACGTGGTCGTGCAAAACCTGCGCCCGGGCGCAGTCGAGAAGCTCGGCCTGGGCCCTACGCAGGTGCATGCTCGTTATCCTCGGGTTATCTACCTGTCGATCTCGGGTTTTGGCAGCGAGGGGCCGTCGAGCGAACGCCCCGGTTACGACATTGCGGCGCAGGCGGAGAGCGGCCTTATGTCCGTCACGGGTGAGGCCGATCGCCCGCCGCAAAAGGTGGGTGTGCCGATCATCGATGCTGCTGCAGCGGACCTGGGGGCCCAGGCCGTCCTGGCGGCCCTCTATGGACGCGAACGCAGCGGCGTGGGCGAGACGCTGGAGGTGTCGCTGCTGGAGACTGCCCTCCATCTTCAGGCGGCCACCTGGTGCGAATACCTGGGTGGCGGGCCAGAGCCCACCCGCATCGGACATGGTCAGCCCAACAACGCGCCCGCAGCCGAGGTCGTGGCCACGCGAGATGGCCACATCGTGCTTTCCGCCTACGTTGAGGATCATTGGAAGCGCTTTTGCCGGGCCTTGGACCGGGAAGAACTGGTCCAAGACCCGCGCTTCTCCAGCAACGAGCAACGCGTTGCCCACCGCGCCGAATTGCGTCACGTGCTCGATGAATGCCTCTCGGCCTACACCAGCGACGCGGCCGTCCAGATGCTCAGCCAGCACCAGATTGTTGCTGGGGCAGTGCGGCCTTACCGCGATGTACTGACCAACGCGGACGTGATGGCTACCGGTATCTTCGTGGACTCCGCGTCGAGCGACGGCGAAGGGTATCGGGCCTTGGGACGGCCGTATCGCATGGGCAGCGGTCCACGGCCCACACCCGCCGCGGCGCCAGATTGCGGGGCGGACAGTGCGGAACTGCTCGCCGAGTTAGGTTACTCGGCGCACGACATTGCCACATTCCGTGAATCCGGGGTGGTGGCATGAACATGACTCCTGCCTTCTCCACTACCGAGACGCCATCGCATGGCAACGCACGTGCTGCGGTGCAGCAGACTTTGCCGCTGTTCGAGATGATGCGCATGCGCGCTGCAACCACGGCGCGCCGCCATCCCGTTCAGGGTTTCGCGAGCGACAACCGTGCTTCGCACATGCGCTGGATGAACCATTTCACCCACACCCACCGCCGAATCGGGCCGGAAGACCGCGAAGTGGTCAGTCCCAACAACGACACCGTCTTCAGCAATGCGTGGCTGGATCTGTCCCGAGGGCCCGTGCTCATTGACACGCCAGACATGGGTGAGCGTTACTGGACATTGGGCTTGCTCGACGCATGGACCAACCCGTTTGCTTACGTAGGGCGCCGCACCACCGGGAACCGGCGCCAGCGCACGCTGGTGCATGGCCCTGCCTGGCATGGCCCGGTGCCCGACGGCGTGGACAACGTGATCGCCGCGCCGGGCGAGGATGTCTGGGTGATCGGACGCCTCCTGGTGGACGATCGTCCCGATGACCTGGAACAGGCTGCCGCGCTGCAACGCGGGATCTCCACGCACCGGCTGGACGGCGGGGAGGCCGCCTTTCGGGTGGACACGGGTCTCGATGGCCGCGCGGGGCACCCGCCGGATGCCGCGCTCTACCGCGCCACGATCGACGAGGCCCTGGCCCGCAACCCGGTGCCGATGGGGGAGAGCCTGTGTTGGCCAGTGGATGAGGGAGCTCTTGCGGACGCACTGCCACTGGTGTACGAGGAGCTTCGCCAGAAGGCCCAGCCGCACGCTCTTGGGGGTGGCTGGGCGCTGCCCGTCGCGGTGCGAACGCACTGGGGCGCAGACGTGGCGATGCGCGCGCGCGTCGCGCGCAACTTCATCGGTGCACTGGGCATCGAGGAGGCTATGTACCCAACGGCGGAGGTGGACGCCGATGGCGCGCTGCTCAACGGGTCGCACGCCTACGAGCTGCACTTCGAGCCACGCGCTGTGCCGGAGGTGGACGCCTTCTGGTCGCTGACGCTGTACCGGCGAAGCGACTGCCTGCTGGTGGCCAACCCAGCGCACCGCTATTCGGTTGGCGATCGCCTGCCTGGTCTGCTGAGGGGTGCGGACGGAAGCCTTTCCATCCGAATTCAGGCAGAGGACCCGGGCCCGGCGCACAACTGGCTGCCCGCCCCACCCGGAGAGGAGTTCTTCCTGGTCCTTCGTCTCTATCAGCCCAGACTTCGACACCGAGAGTTCCGGTTTCCATACCCGCCCTTGCGCCGTCTGTAGCACGGCAGCCCTTCGACACAACCACAACAGGAGACAGACATGACCTTGCACCATCGGGCTTTGAACACCCTTGCATCAACGCGGCTCCAGCGCCGCACCGTGCTCGCCACGATGGCCGCCGGCTTGGCGTCGGGCACCGGCCTGCTAGCGCATGCGCAGGCGGACTGGCCCACGCGGCCGGTCAAGTTGATCTCGCCTTACGCAGCGGGCGGGGCCAGTGACCTCTCGGCCCGAGTGCTGGGCGAGTACCTGGCCAAGGTCCTGGGCCAGCAGTTTGTCGTCGAAAACAAGCCTGGGGCGGGCACTCGGCTGGGGACCGAGTTCGTGGCGCGCGCGCCCGCCGATGGCTACACCGTTCTCTATGTGGCGGCGCCCTATGCAACGGCCGAGGCGCTTTACGGAAAGGGCCTGAGCTACCAGCGCGAGCAACTGCGCCCCATCGCGATGGCCATGCACGCGCCCTTGTTCCTGATCGTCAATGCGCAGACTCAGATAAAGGGCGTGCGCGATCTGGTCGCGTTCGCCAAGACCCGCCCGGGGGGCATCAACATTGGCACGCCTGGCGCGGGGTCGCAGCCCCACCTGGCTGGCGAACTGCTTTTGCGTGAAGCCGGCATTGAGGGCATCAACGTCCACATGAAAGGGGATTCCGTCGCCTACTCGGAGTTATTGGGGGGGCGCCTCGATGCCACCCTGACGGCGATCAGTACGGCGCTGCCCCACATCGCGGCCGGCAAGTTGCGGGTGCTGGGCGTGGCCTCCGAAAAACGCAGTGCGCTATATCCGGCAGCCCCTACGATTCGCGAACAGGGCTTTCAGGGGGTGGTCGCGTCCGGGTGGTACGGCTTCATGGTGCCAGCCGCCACGCCAGGGGATGTGGTGGCGAAGCTGCAAGCGGCCATCTTGCGGGCACTGGACGACTCCACCATTAAACAGAAGCTGCTCGACATGGGCCTGGAGGCCAGCGGCGCGCCCGGAGCCAAGTTCGCGACGTACATCGACGACCAGACACGCAAGTGGACCGGTGTGATCCGTGATGCCAACATCAAGATCGATTGAGCGCATGATGAAATCCTCCTCGACTTGCTGGGCTCTCGCCATTGGCGCACTGTTGACGCTCAACGCCTGCACCCACACGCCCGCCGTGAACACGGGCCTACAGCGACCCACGGCCTTTGGTCCGGTGGTCGGCGCCGAGGATGCATCGGTCGGTGGCGTCCACAGCTGGAAAGGTATTCCCTATGCGGCAGCGCCAGTGGGGCAGCGCCGCTGGCGAGCACCTGAGGATCCGCCCGCATGGACGCAACCACGTGCGGCGACGTCGTTTGCGAACGCATGCGTGCAGACAGGCCGACTGTATGGGCCGGGCTTGAACAATCGATACGACGCCACCATCGGCAGCACGCTGGGCCAGACATTGGGCTCGGAGGACTGCCTCTACCTCAACATCTGGGCGCCCACCGCTTCCGCGTCGACCCCGAGGCCCGTCATCGTTTGGGTCCACGGCGGCAGCAATATCACCGGCTACACCGCGGACCCGGTGTACGACGGTGCCGCGCTGGCACGTGCTACCGGCTCGGTCGTGGTGTCGGTCGCCTACCGGCTTGGCGTCTTCGGGTTCCTGGACCTTGCACCGTTGAAGACGGGTGAGGCCGCCACCGACTCAGGCAACTTCGCGCTGCTCGACATCGTGAAGTCGCTGGAATTCGTCCAGCACAATATCGGCGGCTTTGGCGGCGACCCTGGCCGGGTCGCGTTGATGGGTGAGTCCGCCGGGGCGGTCAACGTGTACGCGCTACTCACCTCGCCCATGGTGGTCTCCAGGCCCACGCCCTTGTTTCACCGGTTGGTGGCGCTCAGCGGGGGTATTTCATCGGCAGCCACGCTGCCGCCGGGCTCCTTTGCAACCATCCTTCCCCGCAGCGTGTGGGCGACGCGAGGAAACGCCTTACTGACTCATTCCCTGTTGGCCGACGGTGTAGCCGCTGATCGGCCTGCAGCAGAGGCACACATTGCTTCGCGCACGCCCCAGCAGCTGGCTGCCTACCTACGCGGGCTATCACCCGACGCCATCTTGACCACCGTGCTCAGGCGGCTTGCACCGCTGGGACTTTCGGCTGCCAACCCGATCCCCGACGGATACGTCGTGCCTGCGGATCCCATAGCTGCAATCCGCGCCGGCCGTTACGTCAAGGTGCCGGTATTGGCGGGGAATACGCGCGACGAAAGCAAACTATTTCCTGCCTTGCTGGCAACTCGGCCAGCCTTTGGCGGCACCAGCGGCCGCCTGCTCGATGACGCCGCGGTGTTCAAGCGGGTCCATGGCTACCAGCCTGACGCCCCACCCGCCAGCCGTATCGAGGATTGGGTGCCTGCGCAATACCTGCCGGTGGACGCGCCGACGACAGGGCTGAACGCACGCATCGCAGAGCTCGACCGCAACTGGTTCTTTGCATTTCGGGATGATGTGCTCAATGCGCTCAAATCTCCCCAACCCGATGTTTGGCACTACCGCTTTGACTGGGATGAACTGCCGCCGCCTTTTGACAAGGTCTATGGCGCGGCACACAGTTTTGACCTGCCGTTCATCTTCGGCAATTTCGGGACATCGCTCTATTCGAGCATCTCGTTCAATCGGGCGAACAAGGCGGGCCGGCTCGACTTGTCGGCAAAGATGATTCAGAGTATCGGCAGCTTTGCGCAGGACGGGGACCCCAACAGCCCAAGTCTGGGCTCCGCCTGGCCTGCGTGGCCCCGTTCACTGGTTTTTGATTCAAGCCTCGAAGCGGCCCGGTTGGGGGTGGAATGAGACTGGGTGTTCTCGAACGGACTTCATGGCCTCGCTCGGAGACAAGGAGCTCCGCTGATTTTCACAATGCAGGACATGCCCGACGGACCGTCCTTTCATCCGACGGACATTATTTGTTGTAGTCAGGGGGGCGGCCGCGACAGGCGCGCCGTTACTCCACTGTCACACTCTTGGCCAGGTTGCGTGGCTTGTCCACGTCGGTGCCGCGCGCACAGGCCGTGTGGTAGGCCAGGAGCTGCAGCGGCACCACGTGCAGTAGCGGGCTCAGCGGGCCGTAGTGCTCGGGCATGCGGATCACGTGGATGCCTTCGCTGCTCTCGATTCGGGTGTCGGCATCGGCCAGCACGTAGAGCACGCCGGCGCGGGCGCGCACTTCCTGCATGTTGCTTTTGAGCTTTTCCAGCAGCGCATCGTTGGGCGCCACGGTGACCACGGGCATGGCGCTGGTGACCAGGGCCAGGGGGCCGTGCTTGAGCTCCCCGGCGGGGTAGGCCTCAGCGTGGATGTAGCTGATCTCCTTGAGCTTGAGTGCACCTTCGAGGGCGATGGGGTAGTGCAGGCCCCGGCCCAGGAACAGCGCGTTCTCCATGCGCGCGAAGTCCTCGGACCAGCTGATGACCTGGGGTTCGAGCGCGAGCACGGCCTGCAGCGCCACGGGCAGGTGGCGCATGGCCTTGAGGTGGGCGGCCTCCTGCTCGGCCGTGAGGCGGCCCTTGGACTGCGCCAGCGCCAGCGTGAGCAAAAACAGCCCGGCCAGTTGGGTGGTGAAGGCCTTGGTGCTGGCCACGCCGATCTCCACCCCGGCGCGGGTGATGTAGGCCAGCTTGCACTCGCGCACCATGGCGCTGGTGGCCACGTTGCAGATGGTCAGCGTGTGCTGCATGCCCAGGCTCTGCGCATGGCGCAGCGCGGCCAGGGTGTCGGCCGTCTCGCCCGACTGGGTGATGGTGACCACCAGGCTGCGCGGGTTGGGCACGCTGGTGCGGTAGCGGTACTCGCTTGCCACTTCCACCTGGGTGGGGATGCCGGCGATCTCTTCGAGCCAGTACTTGGCGGCGCAGCCGCTGTAGTAGCTGGTGCCGCAGGCCAGGATGAGGACGCTGTCGATCTCCTTGAACACGCGCCAGGCGGCCGTGCCGTCGGCGCCGTCGAAGAGCTCGGGCACGATGCCTTCCAGGCCCTCGAGCGTGTCGGCAATGGCGCGCGGCTGCTCGAAGATTTCCTTTTGCATGTAGTGGCGGTAGGGGCCGAGCTCGGCCGCGCCGCTGTGCGCCTGCACGGTGCGCACGGGGCGCTGCGCAGGGGTGAGCGCCTCGCGGCCCTTGCCCATGATCCAGTAGCGGCCCAGTTGCAAGTCCACCAGGTCGCCTTCTTCCAGGTACACGATCTGGTCGGTCACGCCGGCCAGGGCCATGGCGTCGCTGGCTAGGAAGTGCTCGCCCGCCACCGAACTGCCGGTGCCCGAGCCCACACCCAGGATCAGCGGCGAGCCTGCCCGCGCGCCCACCACGCGGTGCGGCTCGTCCTTGTGCATGACGGCGATGGCATAGGCGCCATGCAGCTGGGCCACGGCGGCCTGCACGGCCTCGCACAGGTCGCCGCTGTAGTGGCTGTCCACCAGGTGGGCGATGACTTCGGTATCGGTCTGGCTGGCGAACACATAGCCGCGGGCCTGCAGGGCGGCGCGCAGTTCCTCGTGGTTCTCGATGATGCCGTTGTGCACCAGCGCCACGCGACCCGGCGTGCCGGCTGCATCGCCCGTGCCGTGGCTGAAATGGGGGTGGGCGTTGTGCACCGCAGGCGCGCCGTGCGTGGCCCAGCGGGTGTGGGCAATGCCGGTGGCACCATCGACATGGTCGGTCTGCACCTGCTCCAGCAGTTCGGCCACGCGGGCCGTGCTGCGGGCGCGCTGCAAACCGGCCGGGCGCGTGGCGTCCAGGCTGGAGGCATGCACGGCCACGCCACACGAGTCATAACCGCGGTATTCGAGCCGCTGCAGGCCCTGCACGAGGATGGGAACGATGTTGCGCGTGGAGACCGCGCCGACGATGCCGCACATGGATTGTTGCTCCTGTTGGATAAGTGGCGCAATGGTAGGCAGCGCCCATTGGAATTAGTGATTGATATTCATATAAAAATGAACTTAAATTTCACCAATTTCATTAAATGAAATAAAATTCCAAAACAATGGAAATTTCGGAATCAATCACACTGGACCACACTGATCTGCAGTTGCTGAACCTGCTGCAGGCCGACGCCAGCCAGAGCAACCAGGCCCTGGCCGAGCAGGTGCATGTGTCCCCGCCCACCTGCCTTCGCCGGGTCAAGCGGCTGCACGACGTGGGTCTGATCGAGCGGCAGGTGGCCCTGCTGCAGCCGGACCGCCTGGCCGCCGTGCAGGGCCATGGCCTGGCCTGCATCGTCGAAGTGTCGCTGGATCGGCAGGACGCGCAGGCGCTGGACGCCTTCGAGGCACGCGCGGTGGCGCACCCGGCCGTGCAGCAGTGCTGGCGCGTGTCGCCCGGCCCGGACTTCATCCTGGTAGCGCACACGCGCGACATGCCGGGCTACTTGGCGCTGTCGCAGCAGCTGTTCACGGGCGACGCCAATGTGCGCAACGTGAAGGCATTCTTCAGCACCAAACGCGCCAAGTTCAGCACGGCCATCCCGGTGCAGGCGCGGTAGCGGCCGCACCGGCCGAAGGGCAAGGGGCCAACCGGGCCACCAACCGGGCCATAAAAGCACGCCATTTCCCGCTGGCCTCTACCGCCGGGTAAAGGTAAGCTCTCCGTGCACTCCTCATATAGCGGCCCAACCGCCTGCGCCAGCATTTCCATCCATGGCCACCTACGAACAACAGATGCCCCGGCGCGTTTACCCCCTGCGCGTGCTCGGCATGGGCCTGGGCGGTGTGGTGGTGGCGGTGGTGCTGTGGCAGCGCCAGGCATCCCTCCTCGCCTGGCTGGGCATGGTGTTGCCGTGCTTCGTATGGCCCCACCTGGCCTACCAGCTGGCACGGCGCAGCGCCGACCCGTACCGCGCCGAGATCCGCAACCTGCTCGCCGACTCGGCCCTGGCGGCGGCCCTGGTGCCGCTGATGCATTTCAGCCTGCTGCCCAGCGTGCTGCTGTGCACGCTGACCCTGGTGGACAAGATCACCACCGGCATTCGGGGCCTGTGGGCGCGGTCGATTCCGGCCATGCTCGCAGGGGGAGCAGCCAGCGCGGTGCTCACGGGCGTGCACTGGGCACCCGAGAGCCCCCTGCCCATCATCCTGGCCTGCCTGCCCGTCATGGCATTGCACACCCTTTCGGTCAGCATGGTCAGCTACCGGCTGATCCGCAAGGTGTCGCAGCAGAACCTGCTGCTCGACGAGCTGCGCCGCGTGGACACGCTGACCGGCCTGTACGGCCGTGGCCACTGGCAGGAGCAGGCCGAGGCCGCGCTGCGCCGCCACCACACGGGCCGGGACGCGGCCTGCATGCTGATGATGGACATCGACAATTTCAAGCAGATCAACGACCAGCACGGCCACACCGTGGGCGACGAGGTGATCCGCGCGGTGGCCCATGTGGTGCGCGGCAATGTGCGCGCAACGGACTGCGCGGGCCGCTATGGTGGCGATGAGTTCGCCATTCTCCTGGCCGGCATGGAGACGGCAGAGGCGGTGGCCGTGGCCGAACGCATCCGCGCGCAGACCGAGGCCATTCGCTTGCGCGACATGCCGGCGCTGCGCATGACCGCCAGCATCGGCGTGGCAGCCGCGCATACCCGGCACGGTGCGCTGCGCGCCTGGATGGATGCGGCCGATGCCGCGCTCTACGTGGCCAAGAACGCCGGGCGCAACCGCGTCACGGACAGCTCGGCCGAGGCGGGCTCCGCTGCGGCGCCACAACCGGCCACCTCAGACCGCTGATACCGGTGGGCCTTCGGTGGCCGGCAGCCCAGATGCTCGCCGCAACAGGTAGATATCCATGAGCCAGCCATGCTGGGCGCGCGCTGCGGCGCGCGTGCGTTCGATGCGCGGGCCGGCCTCGTCCAGTGGCCCGCTGTCCAGCAGTTGCTGGGGCATGCCCAGGTAGGCGCCCCACCAGATGTGCAGGCCTTCGGGGGGCAATACCGTGAAGCTGCACTGCCCGTCGAGCATCACCACGGCCGTGTCCACGCCTGCAGGCCAGCCCTGCTCGCGCAGTTGCCGGCCGGTGGTCACCACGAAGGGCTGGCCAATGTCGTTGAGCGGCACCGTATGGGCGGCGGCCAGCGCCTGCACCGAGGTGATGCCGGCCACCACGTCCACACGCACCGGGGCGGGCTGCATGCGCGCCGCAATGCGCAGCGTGCTGTCGTACAAGGCCGGGTCTCCCCACACCAGCAGGGCGACGCGCAGGACCTTGGGCGCAGGCGCGTCGCCGGCAGCGGGCGCGCCCAGTGCCTGGCCAATGGCGGCATGCCAGCAGCGGGCGATGGCGGCATGCCATTCGTCGACCTGGGCCAGGTAGTCGTCGCCCTGGCTGCGGCGCAGCGGCATGTCGAAACCGGCGATGCGCGGTGCGGGCGCCACCAGCACCTCGTCGCACAGCGACTGGCGCAGTGCTGCGAGTTCGGCCTTGTCCTCGCCCTTGTGCGGCAGCAGGATCAGGTCGGCCGCGTTCATGGCCGTGGTGGCCTGGCGGGTGAGGTGGTCGGGGTTGCCCGTGCCGATGCCGATCAGCGTCAGCGCCACCGGCGGCAGACCTTGGAACGGACTGGTGCTCATGCCTTGGAGGCCTGGTCCAGCGGCTGGTCCCGGGCCGTGTCCAGCGCGGCGCCGGCAGGCATATCCACAGCCGGAAAACGCGGCGCCGTGCCCAGGGGCCGGTAGCGGCGGTCGTAGTCGGCGGCGTAGAGCCGGCTTTCGGCGAATGCCTCGGCTTGAAGACTGCGGCCCACCAGGATCAGCGCCGTGCGCTCCATGCTGGCGGCCACCGCCTGGGCCAGCCCGCCCACGGTGGTACGCACGACGGTTTCGTCGGGCCAGCTGGCGCGCCAGACGATGGCGGCCGGGCAGTCGGCGCCATAGTGCGGCAGCAGCTCGGCCTGCACCTTGTCGGCCAGGTGGATGGACAGATGGATGGCCAGCACCGCGCCCGTGGCGGCAAAGGCGGTCAGGTTCTCACCCTCTGGCATGGCAGTGGCCCGGCCCGAAGTGCGTGTCAGCACCACCGACTGGCACAGGCCGGGCAGCGTGAGCTCCGCGCCCAGCGCAGCGGCAGCGGCGGCAAAAGAGGGCACGCCCGGCGTCACGGTGTAGTCGATGCCTGCGGCGCGCAGGCGCCGCAGCTGCTCGCCCATGGCGGACCAGACCGACAGGTCGCCCGAGTGCAGGCGGGCCACGTCCTGGCCGCGCGCGTGGGCGGCGGATATCTCGGCCATGATGGCATCGAGGTCCATGGCCGCAGTGTTGACGATGTGCGCGCCTGGCGGGCAGTGCGCGAGCAGCTCGCGCGGGATCAGCGAGCCGGCGTACAGACAGACCGGGCAGCGGCCCATGAGGTCGCGCCCCCGCACGGTGATGAGGTCGGCGGCGCCAGGGCCGGCGCCGATGAAATGCACGGTCATGCCGTAGCTCCTTGGGTCAATGCAGCGGCACGGCCAGAGCCTGCCGCTGCCACACAACAATCGAGGGGGCCCGGGCGGCGCCGTGCCACAGCCAGTGTGGCGCTGCCATCCTCGGCCACCAGGCGGGGCACAAGCAACTGCGCCTGTGGCCCAGCGGCGGCCAGCGCAGCGGCTTCCGCCACGCTGCCCGTGCCATAGCGGGCCTGCAGGCGCGGCGACTGCGTGACCACGGGCTGGTGGCGCATGGGCTCCACCGGTACCGCAAGCACCGGGGCGGACGCAAGGCCCAGCCAGTCTGCCAGTGCCGGATGCGTGGCCTTGCCCTGCAGCACGGCCACGGCGCAAAAGCAGTCCGCTTGTCCGGGCAACAGGGCTTGCGCCCGCAGCCACAGCGCCTGCAAGGCGGCAGGCGTGGCCTGGGCCCGCAGGCCCACTCCGACCACCAGGCAGGCATGCACGGGGGCGGCAATACCCCCTTGGGGTTGCAGCGCCGTCACGGCTGCCAGCTCCATTGCACCAGCGGGCGCGCGGCCTTCCAGCTGCGCATGCGCCCCAGCGGTTCGGCGCTCGACAGCTCCAGCCGCAGCAACTGGCCACCATGGTCCGCCTGCAACTGCACCAGCAGGGCCTCGGTCTCCAGGGTCACGGCATTGACCACCAGCCGGCAGCCGGTGGGCATCAAGGCCCGCAAGGCGGCAAACAGGGCGGCATCAAAGCCGCCGCCGACGAACACCGCCTGGGGCGCCGCCAACCCCTGCAGCGCATCGGGTGCCAGGCCGTGCACCACCTGCAATGCTTGCTGCAGGCCGAACCGCGCCGCATTGCTGCGGATGTTGTCCACCCGCGCCGCATGCTGCTCCACGCTGGTGGCCAGGCCGCCAGCCAGGCACCACTCCACCGCCACGGAGCCCGAGCCCCCGCCGATGTCCCACAGCCGCTCGCCGCGCCGGGGCGCCAGGGCGGCCAGCGTCAGCGCCCGGGCCGGGGCCTTGGTGATCTGGCCGTCGTGCGCATACCAGTCGTCGGCACGCCCGGGCACCTGGGGCAAGGCGGGGCCGCCAGCGGCCCGCAGGGCGACAGCCACCGGGGCCTGGGCAGGGTCGGCTGCCAGCACGGCCTCGGCCTCGTGCGCCCGCAGTGTGCGGCAGCGCTCGCGCGGCCCCCCCACGGACTCCATCACCCACAGCGTGCTCGCGCCCCAGCCCTCTTGCGTGAGCCAGCCCGCCAGCTCGGCCACGGCGGAGCCATCGCGCAGCAGCACGATGCACTGCCCACCCGGCGCCAGGCGCGGCAGCAACTGCTGCAGCGGGCTGGCGTGCAGGCCCAGGCAGTCGGTAGCCTCCAGGCGCCAGCCCAGGCGGGCCGCCACCAGCGAGAATGTCGAGGGTTGCGCGTGGCAGCACCACTCGTGCGGTGCAAGGTGCGCCGCCAGACTGCCGCCCGCACCGAACCAGAACGGGTCGCCCGAGGCGAGCACCACCACGCGCTGCCCGCGCAGGGCAAGCACCGGTGCGGTGTCGAACGGCACAGGCCAGGGGCGACCGCGATCGCCGGCCTGCGCCAGGGCCAGGTGGCGCGGGCCGCCGACAATCACCTGGGCCTGGTCGATGGCCCGGCGCGCGACCGGTGCCAACCCGTCCAGACCCTCCTCGTTCAGGCCCACCAATGTCAACCACGGATCAGCCATGACGCATGTTCTCCTGCTGGGCGGTACCAGCGGCGCCAGCCAATTGGCGCAGGCCCTGCAACAGGCGCGGATACCCGCCGTGTTTTCCTATGCAGGTGCCACGCAGGCCCCCGTGGCGCAGCCCGTGCCCACGCGCTGCGGCGGGTTTGGCGGTGCAGAGGGGCTGGTGCAGTTCATTCGCGGCCAGGGCATCACCCACGTGGTGGATGCCACCCACCCCTTTGCCGCACAGATGAGCCGCAACGCCTGTGCGGCCTGCGAAGCCACCGGAACGCCGTTGCTGGCACTGGAGCGTGCGCCCTGGCAGGCCGAGGCCGCAGACCGCTGGGTGGAGGTGCCCGACATGGCGGTGGCCGCCCAGTCGCTGCCCGAGGCGCCTGCCCGGGTATTTCTCGCCATAGGGCGCAAGCAGCTGGATGCCTTTGCCGGCCAAGCCCGGCACCATTACCTGCTGCGCCTGGTGGACGCACCTGCTCCGGGCAGCCTGCCGCTGGCCGACACCACGGTGGTGCTGGGCCGTGGCCCCTTCAGCGCCGAGCACGACCAGGCGCTGCTGCAGGCCCATGGCATCACCTGGCTGGTGGCCAAGAACGCCGGGGGCGAGGCCACGCGCGGCAAGCTGCTGGCTGCGCGCGCGCTGGGGCTGCCGGTGGTGATGGTGCAGCGCCCGCCGCTGCCGCCGCGACCGCGCACCGAGGAGGTGGACGCCGTGCCGCACTGGATCGCTCATGGCATGCTGCCCGGGGCGCATGGCGCGGCGGCCTCCAGCCCATAGAAGCGCGGGGTGTAGACCCAGCGCCCCACCTGCCGCGTGGTGCTGTTGCCCACCAGCACCACGGTGCGCATGTCGGCCATGCCGGGCATGGCCTCGGCCAGCGTGCACACGTGCAGCGCCTCGTCGGGGGTGGACACGGCGCGCGCAAAGACCATCAACCGCGTGGACTCGCAGTGCGCGCGCAGCAAGGCCAGCAGGCGCACGAAGCCCTCGGGCCGGCTGCGCGAACGCGGGTTGTAGAACGCCATGGCGAAGTCGGCCTCGGCCGCCAGTTGCACGCGCCGGGCGATCACTGGCCAGGGCTTGAGGTTGTCCGACAGGTTGATGCAGCAAAAGTCATGGCCCAGCGGCGCACCGGCGCGCGCCGCTGCGGCCAGCATGGCGGTGATGCCGGGCAGCACCTGCACATCCAGCGCCTGCCAGGCGGCGGCCTGCGCGGGCGGCGCCTGCTCGATGGCCTCGAACACTGCGGCGGCCATGGCGAACACCCCCGGGTCGCCGGAGGACACGACCACCACCTGCCGCCCCTGCGCGGCCAGCGCCAGTGCCTGGCGGGCCCGGTCCAGCTCCACCCGGTTGTCCGATGCATGCCAGGCCACGGCATGGGTGGCACCTTGCTGCTGCAAGAGGGACTGCGCGCGCGTCACATAGGGCAGATAGCCCACCACGTCGGTCGCCGCCTGCAGGGCGGCGGCCACTTCAGGGGTGATCTGCTCCAAGGCCCCGGGCCCGAGGCCCGCCACGGTCAGCCGGCCCGCGTTCGGCGGCGGGCTCACCAGGCGGCCTCCGGCCGGCGGCCCTGGCCATGCACCAGCACGATGGCGAAGTAGGGGCAGGCCTCGTCGCTCACCTCGGTCAATTTGGCCACCTGCTGGCTGGCCGTGGTGCCGTTCTGCACCAGCCAGGCGGCACCGAGCCGGCCTGTGCGTTGCAGGGCCCGGCGGATGCGCGGCAGATTGCGCCCCACCTTCATCACCACCAGGGCGTCAGCGGTCTGCATGCGCCGCACCAGCTCGTCTTCCGGCAGGGTACCGGTCATCACGCTGAGCACATCGTCGCCCCAGGTGATGGGCTCGCCCGTGGCATGCCAGCAGCCCACCATGCCGGGAATGCCGGGCACCACCTCCAGGCGCACGGCGGCGCGCTCGCGCAGCCGGGTGTACAGGTGCATGAACGAGCCGTAAAGGAAGGGGTCGCCTTCGCAGAGCACCACCACCTGATCGGTGCGGGCCAGCGTTTCCAGGCGGGTGCACCAGTCGTCGTAGAACGCCGCGAGCCGGGCCACGTACTCCGGGCTGTCCACGGGCAGCTCGGTGGTCACGGGGTACTCCATGGGGTATTCGGTGGCCGCCGGTGCCAGCAGGCCGTCCACAACCTGGCGGGCCTTGCCGGGGCGCCCCTTCTTGCGGAAGAAGGCCACGTGGCGTGCGCCGCGCACCAGCCGGTCCGCCTTGACCGACATCAGCTCCGGATCACCGGGCCCCAGGCCCACGCAGACGACGCCGGGCGCGGCCTGCCCCGCCTCCATGGCCTCACTCGGCATGGCTGGCCAGGGCGTTGATGGCGGCCACGGTCATGGCCGAGCCCCCCAGGCGGCCGCGCACGACCATGCAGGGCACGGGCAGGTCCTGCATCAGCGCTTCCTTGGACTCCCGGGCGCCGACGAAACCCACCGGGCAACCGATGATGGCCGCCGGGCGCGGGCAGCCGGGTTGCTGCAGCATGTTGAGCAGGTGGAACAGTGCCGTGGGTGCATTGCCGATGGCCACGATGGCGCCCGCCAGGTCGGGCCGCCACAGCTCCACCGCGGCTGCGCTGCGGGTGGTGCCCATTTCCTGGGCCAGCGCCGCCACGCGTTCATCCTGCAGCGTGCAGAGCACCCGGTTGTGCGCGGGCAGGCGCTTGCGGGTGATGCCCTCGCTGACCATGCGCACATCGCACAGCACCGGGGCACCATCGCGCAGCGCCTGCTCGGCCGCCTCGGCCATGCCGGGCGAAAATTCCACATGCGGCGCCAGTTCGACCATGCCAGCGGCATGGACCATGCGCACCACGATGCGCTCTTCGGTGGGGGTAAAGCGGTCCAGGGACGCCTCGCGGCGGATGGTGGCAAAAGACTGCCGATAGATCTCGGCGCCATCGGTTTCGTAGCGGTGAACCATTAATTTTTTTCAAACAACAGGCCGGGATTGTCCTGCAGTGCGGACAGCCCCACGCGGTCGAGCGCCTCGCCGGCGGCATACCCTTGCCGCACCACGGCGAAAACCGGTTCGCCCAGAGTGGGCTCAGCGCGCAGCGTCACCGTGGCCGAGGCCTGGCGCGCGCAGCCCTTGGCGCAGCCCGACACGTGCAGATGGGCCTGCGGCGGCACCTGCGGCGCCAGCGCCAGGGCCAGCGCCTGGGTGGGTGCCTGGGCCTGGGGGCACCCAGGGGCGCCCGTGCACGCCGAAACGCGCAACCGCGCATCCTCGGGGTCGGTCACCCAATCGGCGACCGTGTCCAGGCCGGCGGCATGCCAGAAGCCCGGCAGCCCCTTGGCCTGTGCGCCGGATTCGATCAACAGCATGCGCCAGGGGGTCACCCGCAACCCGGACGCATGACCACGCAGGGCCCCCACCAGCCGGGCCAGTGCCGGTGCCGGCAACCGGCCCAAAGGGGCCCCCACCAAGGCGCCGATACCGGGCAGCAGGCAGGGCGCCGGGCCGGGCCGGTTTGGGTCTGCGTGGTGGCGGGCGGTGGCCGGGACCCAGCCCACGCCTGGGGGCAGGCCCGGTGGCCAGGGGGCTGTCGGTGTGGCGACAGCCAGCAGGCGCTCCAGTTCGCCGGCATGTGCCGCCAGGCGCCCCGGCCGCTCCCCGGCTGTGCGCTGCCCGAGGCAATGCGAGGCAAACCACCGCGCCAGCGCGAGCCCCGCAGCGGCGGCATCCACGGGGCCCGCTGCGGCCAGGGCCCAGGGCAGGCCATCAGGCTGAACCCGCCAGGCAGGGGGGTGGGCACCCGGCACCCTTTGCATGCGGATGTCGGCGGACACCGTCTGCAGCCAGGGGGAATGGCCACCATCGATGGCCCAGCCGAATTTGGCGGGCAGCGCACCCAGGTCGTCCGCCTCTTCCAGCCCTAGCAGCAGCGCCGTAGCCAGCGCCTGCACGCCATCTCCAGGCTGATGCAGCGGATCCACCACCACATTGCGCAAGCGCTCACGCTGCATGTCGGCGTCCAGCAAACCGCAGCCCGCCAAGGCCCGGAGCACGGCCACATGCCGCGCAGGGTCCACGCCACGCACCTGCACATTGGCGCGGCTGGAAAGCTCCAGGATGCCCGCCCCGTGCGTGCGGGCCAGCCGGGCCAGCCGCCACGCCTGGTGCAGGGTCAGCCGCCCCATGGGCGGGCGCACACGCACCACCAGCCCATCGCCCGAGACCATGGGTTGCCAGGCACCGGGGCACCAGCCCTGGACTTGCGGGGTGTGCAGGGCTTTGCGGGCGCCGGAGTCCTGGTTCGGCATGCCTGGGACGGTCAAGGCAGCGGCCATTCCAGGCGAACCTGGCAGCCCTCGCCCGGCGTACCGGCGGCCGTGATCTGCGCTCCGTGGCGCTGCGCGATCACGCGGCACAGGGCCAGGCCCGTGCCCACGCCCTCGAACTCCGTCTCGCGGTGCAGGCGCTGGAACACGCCAAACAGCGATCCCGCGCGCGCAGGGTCGAAACCCACGCCGTTGTCGCGCACGCTCACGGCCACGCGGCCACCCGCCAGCGGCTCGGCACCGATGTGGATGTGCGCCACCGCCCGGCCGCGCGTGAATTTGAGCGCATTGCCCAGCACCTGCACCAGCAGTTCCCGCAGCAGCCCGGCGTCGGCATCGAGGACGGGCAGATCGGGCGCAAGGTGCCACTGCACGTCGCGCCCGGCCTCAGCCACGGCCAAATCCGTGCGTGCCTGGGCCACGGCATCGGCCAGCGCAATGGTGGCGCAGTGCAGCGGCGCGCGCGTGGCCCGCGTGATGGCCAGCAGGCCGTCGATCATGAGCCCCATGCGCCGGGCCGACTGGTCCATGATGGCCAGAAAGCCCAGGGCCTCCTGCAACTCGGGCGCCTGCGCCACGTCGGCCGGCAGATCCCCCAGCACCTCGCGCACCAGGGTACCGTAGGAGGTCACGTGGCGCAGCGGCGCGCGCAGGTCGTGCGAGACGGCGCGCAGAAACTCCTCCTGCGCGGCGGACATGTCGGCCACCTGCTGCTGGCTGCGGGCCAGCTCGGCGCGCAGGGCCTCCACGGTCTGGCGGGTGTCGTCGTCGCTCATGGCCCGGGCCTCCTGCTCAGCTCATGTCTTGGGCTGCTTCGTGGGGCGATGCCAGTTGGCGATCGCCACCTGCTTGCCACGCGCCACGCCCAGCGAACCGGGCGGCACGTCCTTGGTGATGGTGGAGCCGCCACCCACCGTGGCACCTGCGCCGATGGTGACGGGCGCCACCAGCACGCAATTGCTGCCGATGTGCACGTCGGCTTCGATCACCGTGCGGTGCTTGTTGGCGCCATCGTAGTTGGCGGTGATGGCGCCAGCGCCGTAGTTCACGCGCGCTCCCACCGTGGCATCGCCCAGGTAGGCCAGGTGGTTGGCCTTGGCGCCATCGGCCAGGGTGGAGTTCTTCACCTCCACGAAGTTGCCGATGTGCACCTCGCGGCCCAGTTGCGCACCTGGGCGCAGGCGCGCGAAGGGGCCGATGAGTGCGCCCTCGCCCACGCTGGCGCCGAGTTTCTCGCCATCGATGTGGGTGTAGGGGTGGATCACCGCGCCTGCGGCAATGCGCGCATTGGCAATGCAGCAGTTGGCGCCGATCTGCACGCCCTCGCCCAGTTCCACACGGCCGGTGAAGAGGCAGTTGGCGTCAATCTCAACGTCCTGCCCGCACACCAGTTCGCCGCGCACGCCGGTGCGCACGTCGTCGCGCAGGTCGAAGCGGGCCGGGTCGGCCAAGCGCACGCCCTGCTCCAGCAGAGCCCGGGCCTGGCGTTGCTGGTGGGCGCGCTCGAGCTCGGCCAGTTGCAGCGGGCTGTTCACGCCGGCCACCTGCAGGGCATCGGTGATGCGGTGGGCCACCACGGGCACGCCATCGGCCACGGCCATGGCGACGATGTCGGTCAGGTAGTACTCGCCCTGGGCGTTGTCGTTGGTCAGGCGTGCCAGCCACGGGGCCAGCCGCCGCGCGGGAACGGCCATGATGCCGCTGTAGACCTCGGAGATGGCGCGCTGTGCCTCGCTCGCGTCCTTGTGCTCGACGATGCCCTGCACGGAGCCGGAGCCGGAGCCGTTGCGCACGATGCGGCCATAGCCCGTGGGGTCGGGCAAGGTGACGGTGAGCAGTGCCAGTTTTTCGCCGCCGCCGGCCGCCACCAGCGCGCGCAAGGTGTCGGCCTGGGTCAGCGGCACGTCGCCCGAGAGCACCACCACCGTGCCATCGTCGCGCAGATGCGGCACGGCCTGCTGCACGGCATGGCCGGTGCCCAGCTGCGGCTCCTGCCGCACGAATACCAGCTTTGCGCCACCTGCAGCGGCCTGGTGGGTAGCGGCCTCCACCTCGGCAGCGCCGTGGCCGGTGATCACGGTGGCGCTGCGCGCCTGCAGGTGGGCCGCCTGGTCCAGCACATGGTGCAGCAGCGGGCGCCCGCCCAGGCGCTGCAGCACCTTGGGGAGGCGGCTTTTCATGCGCGTGCCCTTGCCGGCCGCCATGATGAGAATGTCGAGTTGCGTCATGGAAATGCGAAATGGGGGTGCCCACACCGGGCGGCGCAGAACACGGAACAGCGATTATCGGCTGCGCAGTGGCTACGCCCCTTGCCGGGCCCAGGAGCCTGTCGGACTTGGAGCGTCGAAAGCGAAAATCGGCCTCAGCGAGGACAGTTTTTGCCGGATTTGCAGCCCCATAGCCAGGCTATGGGGCAAAAAGACGGTGAAAAATGGACCGCTGCGGCCGATTTGCAGCCGACGATTTCCAAGTGCGACAGGCTCCTACAGCAGAGGCAGCAGGCGCGGCGGCGTGTCGTAATACTCGGCGATGCGTTCAAGCGCACGGGTATTGAGCAGGCGCAACCGCCCATTCTTGAGCTCGTGCAGGCCGAGCAGCGCGAGCCGGCGCAGGGTCTTGTTGGTGTGCACCAGCGACAGGCCCAGTGCATCGGCAATGTGCTGCTGGTTGAGCGGGAAGGCCACCGTGCCTGCGGCATCGACCAGGCCCACACGGTCAAGCCGACGGTACAGGTGCATGAGCAGCATGGCCACGCGCTCGGTGGCATTGCGCCGGCCGTTGGTCAGAAGGTTGTCGTCCATATGGCTCTCCTCGTGGGCGGCCAGCCAGGTGACGTCGTAACCCAGGCGCGGGTGCTCGGCGAACACCGCCCACAGGCTGTCGTTCTGGAAAACGCACAGTGCGCAGTCCGTGAGCGCCTCGACGCCATGCGCCGACAGGTCGCCGAACTCCTGCTGCAGACCCACCAGATCTCCAGGCAGCAGAAAGTTCAGGATCTGGCGGCGCCCATCGCTCAGCGTCTTGTAGCGAAATGCCCAGCCCGAGTAGAGCGTGAACAGGCGGGCGTTGACCTGTCCCTCGTGCACCAGGGCACCGCCGGCCGGCACCGACAGCGTGGCAGAGCGAAAGCTTTCGATGAAATCCAGCACCTGCGGCTCCACGGGCGTGAAGGCGCCGGTCTTGCGCAGGCGGCATTCATGGCAACTGGGCGGGCATGCCTGGGGCGACAGGGTGGCATTCATCGTGGCGCCATTTTAGGTAGCCGGCCGCCACCTGGGGCGCCTGCCGGCATGCATTTTTTGAGGATGTTGGACCCGCACCATGGTCCCTGCAGCCCTTGCAGGGTGGCGGATTTTGCTATGTCTTTTGACATTGCGCGTCTGTCGGCGGCGCCCTACATTGCGCCGCACCTATGACACCAGCCCACAGCCTGTACGAAGCCCTGTACGTGAGTACCCTGGCACCCGATCAACCCCTGAGCGTGGTCGCAGAGATTGCCGGCCATGCCCGCGCTAAGAATGCCCGCCTGGGCATCACCGGCCTGCTGGTCTTCGACGGCATGCGTTTTTGCCAGCAACTGGAAGGCACACAGAAGGAAGTGCTCAAGCTCACCGAGCGCATCCGCAACGATCCGCGCCACACCGGGGTGGAGGTTCTGCACCATGGGCTGCTGTCCGAGCGGCGGTTTCACCAGTTCAGCCTGGCCTTCACGTCGGTGGACGATGCCGAGGCGCTGGCGCGGCTGGAACGAATGGATGGCGAAGCGGCCCTGGCCGCCTTCGAAGCCCTGCGCAGCGAACTGGAGCTGTAGCCAACCCGGCCGCTTCTTCTGGCCAGCGGTCAGCTGCGCAGCGGGCTGCCCGCGATGCCGTGAAGCCAGTGCAGTTGCCGGGGCAGGCACACCTTGCGCAGATCAAAGTTACCCTGAGCGAACAACCGGGCATTCCCGCCCAGACGCGCTCGCGCGCCCGCGTCGTCCAATAGCGCGCACACCTCCTGGGCCAATTGCCCAGGGTCAAAGAAATCGACGAGCCGCCCGGTCTCGTCGTGCACCACCGCCTCCCGGACCGGGGCGGTATCACTGGCAACGATGGCACAGCCCACACTCATCGCCTCCAGCAGACTCCAGCTGAGCACGTAGGGGTAGGTGAGGTAGACATGCACGCTGCTGATCTGGAGCACCGACACGAAATCCGCATGGGACAGGCGCCCCAGGAAATGGACGCGCGCCATGCCCTGCGGCCCCAGGGTGTCGCGGACCTCGTCCAGGAAAATCTGCTTCCAGCTGCGCCCCCCGTACCGGGCAGGATCGGGCTTGGGACCGTAGCTGACGCCATCACCGCCGACGACAAGAACACGCGCGTGCGGCCGGCGCTGCAGGATCTCCGGCAGGGCCCGCATGAACCGGTGGTAGCCGCGCAATGGCTCCAGATCGCGGCTGACGAATGTGATGACCTCATCGGTCTTTCGGATGGTCACCTTTTCAGAGGGCGTGGAGAACGCCAGGGCGACCGCCGGATTCGGCACCAGCAGGTCCGTGTCGATGCCATCGTGAATGACGGCAATGCGATCTCTCATGGGCGAGGGAAACCCGTCCGCTTGCCACCGGGTCGGCGAGATACCGGCGTCCGCCAGATCCACGTGCAGCAGGTTGTTGAAATTCTTTGCGCGCATGCGGGCACGGGGAAACGGCCCATCGGGAAACTCCGGGTCAAACCCGACATCTGCGCCATGCGCCTGGTAGAAAAATTCGCAATAGATCGCCAGCCTGGCATCGGGCCAGACCTCCTTGACGAACAGGCTCTCGCCCCAACCCGGATGGGCGATGACCACATCGGGGTGGAACCCCTGGCGCTGCAATTCCAGGCAGGCCCGGAAAGCGGCCTCGCCACGCACGAGTTTCGTTTCCGTGTCGACCAGCCAAGGATGGATGCCGGGTGTCGACTGGCGCGACGGCATGTAGGGAACCATCCTCACCCCATTCCACGACGCCCGCCCTCCCGTGGCAGCCGGCGTCATGGTCAGGGCCAGCACCTCGTGCCCCTGCGATGCCAGGGCAGGTGCCAGGTGCTGGAACTGTCCGGGAAAATTCTGGTGAATGAAGAGGATCTTCATCAGGGGGAGTGGGCGAGTGCCAAGTGTTTCATCTCAACTGCATACGGCAGCTTTTCATTCAGGCAATGTAGATCAGAAATAAAAAGCCCCCGCACTTCTCGCAAAGAGCGGGGGCCCAGGAACCCGGCAGGTTGCGCCAACAAAAAAAGAGCCGCAGCGCCTGTGAACCAGGCAGCAGCAGCTCTCTCTTCTGCGTCGCACCACCACCTGCGTGGTGGTCACCAACACCCATCAGGCGCAGCAGGGGGCTCCATCCGACGATGGCATGCTGGCCACGCCCAGTGCACGGCGCCACCAGGCAGGTACGGAGCGGGGGGCCAGGCCGGTCCAGCGGTACTGCAGGCGCTGGCGGCCCAGCGTCTCCACCACGGCGTGCTGGCCGGCGGCCACCCACAGCGTCTGGCCGGCCTGCAGGAAGACGTCTCCGGCCGCCTCGCGGCTGGCACCGTGCGGGCCGTCGTCCAGCGTCACCCAGGCCTGGCCTTCGGTGATGCGCAGGGCCCGGGGCGTGCCGGGCGTGAAGCTGATGGCGGCGCCAGGCTTGAGCGTGCAGACGTCCTTGGCCGCAACGCGGCCCGAGGCGCTGGAAGCTTGCAATTGCAGAACATTCGATGCGGTCATGGTTTTCTCCTGGTAAACCCTATAGGCCTCTATGGTGCACCTGTGCTGGGGGTGCGTCCAATGAATTGCAAGGCCCTGATTGATTCAACTTCGGCATCAATCGACAAAACGGCCAGATACCGGTGGCGGCCAAATCCTTCTCAAGCAGGCACGCGCACACGCTGGGGCACTACCCGATGCAGAGCAAACCGCACCAGGCCAGAGACCAGCCGGCCGCTGGCGCCCAGGGTGGCGGCCACTGCCGACCCCACGGCCCGCCCGCCCTGGCCAAGCGCGCAGACCAGGTCACGCAGCGGTTGCGCCACGCCAAGCTCCCAGTCCAATGCCGGATCAGCAGCTGGGCTGGTGGCAGGCACGCTGTCCCAGCAGAAGGCCACGGCACCGGGGGCGCCCCCACGCAGGTACCAGGACTCCATCACCACCTGCTGGCCAGATTCGATGACCAGGGACTGGCCCTGGACCAGAACCATGTCCTGTGTGCCCTGATCCGTGTGGCCGGGCCTTGCGCCCACCGCAAGCCACACCCGGCCCTGCGAAATTTCAAGCACACTGCGCTCACGCGGGTTCAATGTGATGGCGCGGCCCGCGTCCAGCTTCCAGCTTCCGGCCAACACGCGGCCGGCCGTGGGGGCGATGGCGGATTGTTGCGATTCCAGAACGGTGCGGGACGACATGGTGAGCTCCTTGGTGCTTGAAAAAACGTTGTAGAGCCTGGATGATCCGCCTGTAGCGGTCTTCGGTCCAATGAAAACGCGGTACGCTATTGATGCCACCAACGCATGAATGAACATTCACCCCCACGCATGCAGAACGCCGAGAACACCCCCGCCCTTTCGCGCACCCGCCCAGTGGCTGTCGGCCACTGGCGGGCTTTTCTGGCCGTGGCCCGGCACCTGAACTTCCGCGCCGCGGCCGATGAACTCGCCCTGACCCAATCGGCCGTGAGCCGCCAGATCCAGTCACTGGAGGACGAAGTGGGCGTGCCCCTGTTCCTGCGCCACACGCGCGCGGTGGAGCTGACCAGCGCCGGCGCCCAGTTGCAGCGCGCGGTGGCGCCTGCGCTTGAGCGCATGGATGCCTCGGTGCGCCTGGTGCGCCAGACGGCCGGGCGCAAGAGCGTGGCCATCAGCACCTGGGCCAGCTTCGCATCGATGTGGCTGATTCCGCGCATGGAAGAGTTCCAGCGCGACAACCCAGGCATCGACATCCGCATCGACGCCACCGATGTGCCTGTGGACCTGGAAACCTCCGACGTGGACCTGGCGCTGCGCTACAGCCTGCCCGGAACGCTGCCGCCCGGCGCGGTGCGCCTGTGCGGCGAGCAACTGGCCATCGTGGCCAGCCCCTGGCTCATCAAAAGCAACCCGCCGGTGCGTACACCCGCCGACGTGGCCCGCTTCACCCTGATCGAGGCGGGCGACGCTCACCGCAGCCAGCACCTCGAATGGCTCAGCTGGCAGCGCTGGTTCGAGAACCAGGGCCACCCCAAGCTGCAGCCCCAGCGCTGGCTGTACTTCAACTACGCCCACCAGATCGTGCAGGCGGCCCTGAGCGGTCAGGGCCTGGCGCTGGCGCGCATGCCGCTGATTGCCGATGCCCTGGCCACGGGCGACCTGGTGGAGCTGCTGCCCAACCACCGGCTGGACTCGCCCCTGGCCTACTGGCTGCTGGTCGGGCCGCGCAGCGCGCAGCGCCCGGAGATCAAGGCCTTTTGCGCCTGGCTGGAGATACAGGCGCAGGCCACCCGCGAGGCCGTGGGCGAAGTTCCCGACCCGGACACGCAGGACGACCTGGACTGATCCAGTTTCCGGCAGGCCCTGCCCCGCTGGCAACCATCACCAGGCAGGGTTGCCAACAGGGCAAGGCACACCGGAAATCAGGCCAGTGTGCTGAAGTCCACGTTGGTGAAGCCGGGGATGGCCACCTCGCCGGGCCGGTTGCCATTGCGCTGCAGCGCCTCGATCACATAGTCGGCCACGCAGTTCACCAGCAGTTGCTGCGGGTCTTCCATGATGCGGCGCAGGCGCGCCACGCAGGCGGCCTGGTCATCGAGGCCATGGATGGGCGGCATGTCCTGCGCCGTGGCTGGCGAGAACACATAGGCGGGGTGGTTGGCGAACATCTGGCGAGACACTTCCACGCTGGTGCGGGTGTGCATCCAGAGCTTGCGGTAGCTCACCTCCAGGCTGGCCAGCGCAGCCGTGTCGTTGAACTGGTCCACCGAGAACCCTGGCGCGTGCGGCGCCACGTAGAGGCGGTCGGCCGGCATCTGGCCGTCGCTCACCCGCCAGACCAGGTTGCACA
Organism: Acidovorax sp. LjRoot118; assembly: GCF_964253575.1. NCBI lineage: Bacteria > Pseudomonadati > Pseudomonadota > Betaproteobacteria > Burkholderiales > Comamonadaceae > Acidovorax > Acidovorax sp. LjRoot118. Next base: position 30,436 of record NZ_CAXURB020000001.1, on the reverse strand, counting down.
TGCTGTTGGACGACCAGGTCACTCCGGCCGTGGGCCGGCCCGACTGGCCGCTGACCAGCACCATCACCCGCGCCCAATCGATGCCGCTGCCGCGCAGCCAGGCGCCGATGCGGTAGGCGATGTCGACATAGGCCAGCCCGAAGGTGGCGAACATGATGGCGTTCATCGACACGGGCGACACCGCAGCCGGCGGGTCGAGGTACTGCACCACGAGCGCATCAAAGTCCATCAGCGAGGCATCGGCCAGCGCGCGCTGGATGTAGGCCTCGGTGGTGGAAAGCGTGTAATGCACCATGGCCACGATCTTCGCCTCCTGGCCCGCGAAGGCGTCCAGGTTCACATGCTGGCGCCACATGCCCTCGGTGTTGGCCGCCCGCACCCGGGCGATGTGCGGCAGCAGGCCTTGCAGCTGTGTGCGCCATGCCAGATCATCGGGCGCCAGCTCGCGGCGGCGCGCCACGTAGGCCAAGGCCAGCGGCAGGTGGGAGACCGCCGTGAGTTCGATGAAGCCGCGCGTGGACTTGCGAAAGCTCTCCAGGCGCGGCGCAGCGCCGCGCCCCGGAAACAGGGCGATGTCCGACGCGGCGGAGACGAGAAGCGGGCTGTCGGCGCGCTGCTCAAGCATCATCGCGGTGAGTTGTGGGCCAATGGCATCGGGCCCACCGGTGAAGGCATGGAACAGGCCCGCAAAGTCGGATTGGGGTTGGTACATGGTGGCTTGTCGTGGTGGTACGGACTGGTGAACCTGCTGTCACGTATGCAGAATTTGGTAGATGCGGCTGTCGGTGCGAAAGTGCAGCGAGCCGCTCAGGCTGTTGGCCACGGCCAGGTACGGAACACCGCCCACCGTGAAGGCCGCCGCATCGGTTCCGCCCGAGGTATCGAACGAATGCACGGGCGCCAGCCCATCGCCCTGCCAGCGGTAGATGACCGACTGCAACTCGGGGATCGGGGCCTCGCGGCTACCGTGGATGAAGTTGACCTGCACCAGGTGGCCGCCATCGGCACCGGCCCGGGCGGGCAACCACGCGAACTCGCGCCCGCCCGGCCCGCTCAGGTGCTGGTAGGCCGCAAACTGCGCGCCGTTCCAGCGCAGCAGCCAGGTTTCGCCCAGCAGGTTGGCAAACACCAGCCAGTCGGCACCCGACGCATGGAAGTGGCAGAAGGCCCGGCCACTGGTGCCTTCGAGCACCTGCAGCGTCTCGAACGCCGTGCCGCTCCAGGCCAGCAGGCGCGAGGGCGCGATGTGGTCGGCATACGCCAGCAGCGTGCGGCCCTGCACCTCGAACGCCAGCCAGTTGTAGCCCCAGGCCGATTCCACGGTCTGGAACGGTACGAAGCGCTCGCCATCCCATTCGAAGAGGATGGACTGCGCCGCCCCGTCCACGGGCGCTCCATGCCCGGCTGCCCCTTGCGCCAGCGCCAGGAAATGCCGCCCCTGCACGCCAAAGAAGTGCCACTGCTTGGCCGCCGTGCCCACGATCTGCTGGAAGGGCTCGAAACGGCCGTTCACGAATTCGTAGATCACCGAAGGCGGCGACATGTCGTAGGGCCCATGGCCGCTGCGCAGACTGGCCGTGGCCAGGAAGTGGCGACCGTCCAGCGTGAAGAATTCGGCGTCCTCGCCGCCTGGCACGGGCAGGCGCTGGAACTCGGTGAAGCCCGTGGCCTCCCAGCGGTAGACCCACAGATCAACGTCGCTGTCGCCCGCGCCCATTCCGGGGGCGGTGCCAGGTATGTCCTCGGACAGCTGGGCAACCGCCAGGTACTGCACGCCATGGATGGTGAAGGGCTCGACGGCGCGCGCGGCGCTGGTGGGCAGGCGCTGGATTTCGCGCAGGGCGATGGCGGAGGACGGGTTCATCATGGCTGGAAATCGTAAAGGCGGGCAGGGTTGTCGCTCAGGAGGCGGTTGCGGCGTGCTTCGTCGGGCACCCACTCGCCCAGCAGATTGAGCAGGGCGCCGGTGTCCATCTGCCCATTCGGTATGTGGGGCCAGTCGCTGCCCCAGATGGTGCGCTCGGGAAGCGCATCGACGATGGCCTGGGCGTAGGGCAAGAGGCGCGCATAGTTGCCGTCCTTGGCGATGCGGTAAGGACCCGAGAGCTTCATCCAGCCGCGGCCACCGGCCACGGCGGCGATCAGGCGATCAAAGTCGGTGCGGGTGAGGCCATCGCTCTCCAGCATGTAGCCCATGTGGTCGATCACGAAATTGCAGGCAATGTCCGGCATCGCCGGGATCAGGTCGCGCACCACATACCCGGGCGTGTAGAACTGCAGATGCCAGCCCCAGGGCCGCACGCGCTCTGCACTGCGCTGGATGTAGTCGACGATGCGCGCGATGGGCCACTGCGCGCGCAGGAACAGATCGAGCCGCAGTGCGCGCACACCGCGCTGGTGCATGGCGTCGAGCGCACCGTCGTCCACGCCGTCCTCCACCATGGCCACGCCGCGGGCGCGGCCACCCAGCTCATCAAGGGCATCGAGCATGCATGCGTTGTCGGTGCCGTAGAAGCTCGGCTGCACGATGGCGAAGCGATCCAGGCCCAGGCCGCGCGTCATGCGGTCGAGCAGGGGGGCCGGGCCGTCGGGCAGGGTGTAGTGGGGCTGCGCCACATGCAGGTAGCGGTCCACCGGGCCGAAGACGTGCACGTGGCTGTCGCAGGCACCGGCAGGCATGGCAAAGGCCGGGCGCGACAAGGTGTCCGCATCGCGGGTGGGGGTGGGAACGAGGATCTCGGAAGCCATGAATCGGAACCATTCAGTCAGGAGAGGGTTGCAAAAGCCTGTGCCGCACGGGCCTGCGCTGCGGCCAGAAGAAGGTCGGTGTCGATGCCGGTCATGAGCAGCGGCGCCGCCCCCATGCGCACCAGCTCTGCGCTGTAGGCCGCGTCGCTGATGCCGCCGATGGCCAGGGGCTTGCCGGCCGCGCGGCAGGCCTCCAGGGCCGACTCGTGCGCGGCGCGCACGGCCGGGTCGCGGAAGTCGCCGGGCACGCCCAGCTCGGCGCTCAGGTCGTTGGTGCCGATGGCCAGCAGGCCCACGCCAGGCACGGCCGCGATCTCGGCCATATTGCGGATGCCCAGCGGGCTCTCGACCAGCACCTTGACCAGCGTGGCCTGGTCGGCTGCGCGGTACAGGGTGTCGGCAGGCATGCGGCGGTACTGCACCAGGGGCAGCGTACCGATGGCCGAGCGGTGGCCGTGGGGCGCAAAGCGGCAGGCGGCCACAATGTCCGCCGCCTGCGCAGCCGTTTCCACGCGGGGCGCAATGATGCCCATGGCCCCCGCATCGAGCAGGCGCCCGATCACGCCGTACTCGCGCTCGGGCACGCGCACCAGCGGCATGATGCCGATGTCCAGCGCGCAGGCGCAGATCTGCCCGGCCACGTCGATGGGCATGGTGCTGTGCTCCAGGTCCACCCAGATCACTTCATGGCCACTGGCCTTGGCCAGTCGGGCGATCTCGGGCGTGCGCGCGCCACGCACACCAAAGGCGGCCACAGGGTGGCCGTTGGTGAGCCGGTCGATCAGCCAGGGAGCGCCCGCAACAGGGGTCAGGGGGGGAAGGGGGTGGGCGGACATGGGCGCGGGTTCTCTCTGGCGTTCAGTTGATGACGATCTTCTTGGCCTTGATCAGGCGCTCCATCGACTGCGACTCGCGCGCGATGTTGGCCTGCATCTGCGCGGGGGTGAGGGTCAGCACCTCGTTGCCGGTCTCGTGCAGGGCATTGACGATCTGCGGGTCCTTGGAAGCGGCCTCCAGCGCCTTGCGCATGCGCTCGATGACCCCTGGGGGCGTGCCAGCCGGCGCCCAGATGCCGATCCAGGTGAACAGCTCCAGGCCTGGGTAGAGCTCGGACAGCGTGGGCACGTCAGGTTGGGTGGCGCTGCGCTTGTCGCCCGTGTAGGCCAGCGCGCGCAGCTTGCCCGAGCGGATGTTGGGCAGGGCCGACGAGGCCGGCTCCCAGCCCACGTCGAGCTGGCCGCTCATCAGGTCGGGCATGGCGCTTTGCTTGTAGGCGATCTGCACCATGTCGATGCCTGCCGCATCCTGCAAGAGCTCCATCCCCAGGTTGGCCGTGCTCGCCGGCCCGTAGGTGGCGTAGTTGAGGCTGCCGGGCTTCTGCCTGGCAATGGCGACCAGGTCGCGCAGCGACTTGCCGGTGAACGACTGGCTGGCCACCACGAAGGAGCCCCCGCGGAACAGCGCCGCCACGGGTACCAGGTCCTTCTCGGCGTTGTAGGGCAGCTTGGCCATCAGGTGCGGCACCGTGGTGATGGGCAGGCTGGTGGAAAACAGGAAGGTCTGACCGTTGGGCGCGGCCTTGGCCACCGCATCGGTGCCCAGCGTGCTGGAAGCGCCCGGGCGGTTCTCGACCACCACGGCGGCCGAGAGCAGCTTGGACAGGCGGTCGGCATACAGGCGCGCAAAGGCGTCGGACCCGACCCCCACCGGGGTGGGCGTGACCAGGCGCACCGGCCCAGTGGGCCAGTCCGGCGTGGATTGGGCATGCGCCTGACCCGTGCAGGCCAGGGCGGCAGCGGCGACGATGCCAAGAAGAGCGTTGCGCTTGTGCATGGTGTGAAGCTCCTTTGCCAGGTCAGAAGTTGTGCGAGATGCCGAACTGCAGGCCCGAGGCATTGCCGCCCGGCGCCGCCTCGGGGGCCTCGCTGATCATGAAGGCCGCGTTGCCCCGGTTCTGGATGCGCGAGTACGCACCGTAAAGTGCCGTGCGCTTGCTCAGCGCATGCACGTAGCCCACGGCGATCTGGCGCGCGCCATCGCCCGCCACCGCAGCGCCGCGCGCCTTGGCCTCGGCCACCGACAAGCGCACGGTACCCACCTCCCCCACAGGCACCGTAGCGCCCAGCAGCCAGTTCGCGTGCTTGGTACCCTGGGCGCGCTGGTCCAGCCAGTAGCCCATGAGCTTGACCATGCCGAAGTTGTACGAGCCGCCGATGTTGGCCACCTTGCTGGTCTGCCCCTTGGCCGGAGTTTCGCCGTAGGCCACGGCCACGTCCACCGGACCGGAGGCATAGCCCAGACGGGCACCGGCATACCGTGCGCCATCGGCCCCTTCGGCCGCAGCCACCATGGCCTGGCCATAGACGCCACCCAGGTTGCGCGGCAGCAGGTAGCCGAGCGAGTTGGCCGAGCGCACGAAGGTGCGCGCCCCACCGGTGCCGAAGGGCCAGCCCTCGATGATGTTGGCCGAGCCGCCGACGCCCACGGTGCCGAAGGGCGCGAACTGGGAAACGTTCCAGAACGTGGGCGCATAGTCGCGCCCCAAACGCACCTCACCCCAGGTGGTGCTGGACAGGCTCACGGTGGAGCGGCGGTGGAACAGGGCCGAGCCCTCGAGCGCGCCGGAGTCGGGCAGCAATTGGGCTTCGAGCCAGAAGTGGGCCGCCAGCCCGCCACCGAGGTCTTCCTTGCCGCGAAACCCCAGCCGACTGGGCACCAGGTTGCCGCCCGAGGACATGGACGTCACCGATGCCCCGCCCGCCTTGGCATGGGTCACGTTGAGGTCCAGGGTGCCGAAGATGGTCACACCGCTCTGGGCATGGGCGGAGCCCAGCGCGCAGGCCGCAAGGCAGGTGACGCCTGCGAGGCGGAGGAACGATGGGGTGGTGCGGGCCGGATGAACATGGCTCGCCTTCCGGGCGGATGGCTTTGGGGGGTTCAACTTTGTCTCCTGGTTATAGGTGTCCGCATCGCATGGCGGCTACGGCAGGAGGAATGCTAAGTTTGGCGATCAATATCTGGAAATACTGTTTTTGAATTGATATCAATATCTACTAGGTATAAATTCCAGCATCCCCCCTTTGCCCATTGCAGGAGTTCCCCATGGAAATGCGCCATCTGCGCTACTTCGTGGCCGTTGCCGAAGAGCTGAACTTCACGCGTGCAGCCCTGCGCTTGCACATGGCCCAGCCCCCGCTGAGCACCCAGATCCGCGCACTGGAGGAGGAGATCGGTGCCGAACTCTTCGTGCGCGACACGCGGCGGGTCTACCTCACCCAGGCCGGCAAGGAGTTGCTGGTGCGGGCCCGTGCCATCCTGGCCGCCGCACAGGAGGCCACCGAGGCGGCTCGCAGTGCCTCGGCCGGCATCTTCGGGCGCATTGCGCTCGGTGTCACAGCCTCGGCCATGTTCACCGAGCGCCTGCCGCGTGCGCTGCGCGGCTTTGGCCAGAGCCACGGGCACGTGGAGATCGACCTGCAGGAGATGGCCTCCGTGGCCCAGTTGGCGGCGCTGTACGAGCGCGAACTGGACGTGGGCATCCTGCGCAAGCCCGACGCACGCCCGCCGGACGGCGTGCATCTGGAGCAGTGGTACCGCGCGCCCCTGGTGGCGGCCATTCCCCGGGGCCACGCGCTCACCCGGCAAGACACCGTGGGCATGGTCGACCTGCGCCACGAGGCCTTGATCACCTATCCGCGCGACGCCGGCATCGGCCTGTACTGGCCGGTGATGCAGCTGTGCGCCCAGGCGGGCTTCCGCCCCCGCGTGGTGCGCGAGGCGCGCGAGCCGGCGTTCATGATCGGCCTAGTCGCCGCCGGCCTGGGCATTGCCATCGTGCCGCAGGACACCCGCTGCATCGGCCTCGAAGGGGTGGACTACAAGCCCATCACGGAGCGCGATGCAGCGTCCACCCTGTACCTGGCCTACCGCACGGCAGAAACCGACCCGCACACCCTGGCCATGCTGGCCACGCTGCGCACGGTGGCCAGCGCCCCATGAAAAACGCCCCGCCGACGTGAGCCGGCAGGGCGTTGGGGATGCAGGGCAGGAGCGTTCAGCCCAGGGTTACCCGTGCAAACTTGCGCTTGCCTACCTGCACCACGTAGGTGCCCGCTTCGAGCTTGAGGCCCCTGTCGCTGATGACGCTGCCGTCCACGCGCACGCCACCGCCATCGATCAAGCGACCGGCCTCGGTGCTGGAAGGGGCCAGGTTGGCGCTCTTGAGCAGTGCGCCGATACCGAGCGGTGCACCGAACAGGCTGAGTTCGGGGATTTCGTCGGGCACACCGCCCTTGCTGCGGTTGTGGAAATCCTGCTCGGCCGCCTCAGCCGCCGCTGCACTGTGAAAGCGCGTGGTGATCTCCTTGGCCAGCATGACCTTGGCGTCCTTGGGGTTGCGCCCGCCCGCCACCTCGGCCTTGAGCGCGGCGATCTGCGCCAGCGACTGGAAGGACAGCAGGGTGAACCAGTCCCACATCAGCGTGTCGGAGATCGACAGCACCTTGGCGAACATGGTGTTCGGCTCTTCGGCAATGCCGATGTAGTTGTTCTTGGACTTGGACATCTTGTCCACGCCGTCCAGGCCCACCAGCAGCGGCATGGTGAGCACACACTGCGGCTCCTGGCCATATTCCTGCTGCAGATGGCGGCCCATGAGCAGGTTGAACTTCTGGTCCGTTCCGCCGAGCTCCAGGTCGCTCTTCAAGGCCACGGAGTCGTAGCCCTGCATCAGCGGGTACAGGAACTCATGCACCGCAATGGACTGCCCGGTGGTGAAGCGCTTGTGGAAATCGTCGCGTTCCATCATGCGCGCCACCGTGTACCTGGCGGCCAGTTGGATCATGCCGCTGGCGCCCAGGGGCTCGCTCCACTCGCTGTTGTAGCGGATCTCGGTGCGTGCCGGGTCCAGCACCATGCTGGCCTGGCGGTAATAGGTCTCGGCGTTGGCCTTGATCTGTTCGGGTGTGAGCGGCGGGCGGGTGCTGTTGCGACCCGAGGGGTCGCCGATCAGGCTGGTGAAATCTCCGATCAGGAAGATCACCTGGTGGCCCAGATCTTGCAATTGCCGCATCTTGTTGAGCACCACCGTGTGGCCGATATGGATGTCGGGCGCCGTGGGATCCAGGCCCAGCTTGATGCGCAAGGGCGTCCCCGTGGCCTCCGAGCGCGCCAGCTTCTTGACCCATTCGTCCTGCGGCAGCAGTTCCTGCACGCCGCGCAGCGAGATTTCAAGCGCCCGTCCTACACCATCGGAAACCGGCATCGTTGTAACAGCAGATTGATTCATAAGGGTTTTTTGGGATGTCTATACAGCGCGCACCGCTATACTCCAGCCCACATTGCAGAGGCGGATTCTAATGGGCCCGCTGTTTCGACCCGTTTCGTACCCTGTCGAATCGCTGCAAACAGACAGTCTGTGCGCCTTGCCTTGCCCCGTATTCACACCGGGGAAGTGCCAGGAGATCACTCTCACACTGGGGATAGACCTTTGATTCACGGCTTGACCACCGCCAGCGCGGCTTTGCTAGACCGACTGTCCCATAGCATCCAACAACACCCCAAGCACATCACCGCCGCCGTTGCAGCATTGCTGCTCACGGGCGGCGGTGGCGCATTTGCAGTCGCATCGTTCGCACCCGACCCGGCGGACATGCCGGTGCGCATGGTGAGCTACCCGGTGGAATCACTGGCCGAGAACCTGGTGCTCGGCCAGCTTGATGCACCCGGTTTCTCGCTGTTCCGCTCCGAACAGGTGCGCAGCAGCGACACCCCCGAATCGCTTCTGCAGCGCCTGGGCGTGGCCGACCCGGCCGCAGCTGCCTTCCTGCGCGGCGACAACACGGTGCGCCAGAACATGCTGGGCCGCACCGGCCGCGTCGTGTCGGCCGAAACCACCGACGACCACCGCCTGGTGCGCCTGACGGCCCGCTGGGTGCCCGACGACAGCGGCAACTTCCGCCGCCTGATCGTGGAGCGTACGGGCGAGAAATTCGGCGCGCGCGTCGAGACCGCCAAGCTCACGACCAACAGCCGCCTGGCGGGCGGCGTGATCAACAGCTCGCTGTTCGCCGCGACCGACGCCTCCAACATCCCCGACGCCGTAGCGGTGCAGATGGCCGAGCTGTTCTCGGGCAACATCGACTTTCGCCGTTCGCTGCGCAAGGGTGACCGCTTCTCGGTGGTCTATGAAACCCTGGAAGCCGACGGCGAGCCACTGAGCAGCGGCCGCGTGCTGAGCGCCGAGTTCGTCAACAACAGCAAGACCCACCAAGCCATCTGGTTCCAGGAATCGGGTGCCTCCAAAGGCGCCTACTACACGCTGGACGGTGAAAGCATGCGCCGCGCCTACCTGACCTCCCCCGTGGAGTTCTCGCGCGTGACCAGCGGCTTCAAGATGCGCATGCACCCCATCCTGAAAACCTGGCGCGCCCACCTGGGCACCGATTTCGCCGCCCCCACGGGCACGCCCGTGCGCACCGTGGGTGACGGCGTGGTGGAGTTCTCCGGCGTACAGAACGGTTTCGGTAACGTGGTCTTCGTCAAGCACCGCAACCAGCACGTCACCGTCTACGCCCACCTGAGCCGCATCGACGTGCGCCAGGGCCAGTCGGTGGAACAGGGCCAGACCCTGGGCGCCGTGGGCTCCACGGGCTGGGCCACCGGCCCGCACCTGCACTTCGAATTCCGCGTGAACGGCCAGCACCAGGATCCACAGACCATTGTGGCAGCGAGCGAAGCCGCCGCGCCGGTGTCGGCCGCTGGCCGCCCTGCCTTTGAGCGCCTGGCTTCCAACATGCGCATCCAGCTGTCGGCTGCCGCGTTGATCGAACAAGCCAGCGCGGACTGACCTGCGACGCTGACAAGCCACCGGGCCATGTCCGAGCTGTACATCGGCCTGATGTCGGGCACCTCGCTCGACGGCATCGACGGGGTGCTGGCGGATTTCTCCGACTCCCGCATGGTGGTCACCCACCATGCCAGCGCGCCCTTCGCCCCCGACCTGCGGGCCGAATTGCTCGCCCTCAACACCTCTGGCAGCGATGAGCTGCACCGTGCCGCCCTGGCGGGCAACGGGCTGACCCGCGCCTATGCGGGCGTGGTCAAGACGCTGCTGGAGCGCAGCGGGCTGGCATCCAGTGCGATCCGCGCCATCGGAGCCCATGGCCAGACCGTGCGCCACCGCCCGCAGGAGTTCGACGGCACCGGCTACACGCTGCAACTGGGCAACCCCTCCTTGCTGGCCGAACGCACGGGCATTGCCGTGGTGGCCGACTTTCGCAGCCGCGACCTGGCGGCAGGCGGGCAAGGCGCACCCCTGGTGCCCGCATTTCACCAGGGTGTCTTCGGGCGCAACGGCGAAACCATGCTGGTGCTCAACATCGGGGGTATCTCCAACCTGAGCGTGCTGGGCGCGGATGGCCAGGTGCTGGGCTTCGACTGCGGCCCCGGCAATGCGTTGATGGATTACTGGTGCCAACTGCACACCGGCCAGGCATTTGACGCCAGCGGCGCCTGGGCCGCCAGCGGTCAGGTGCTGCCCGAGTTGCTGGTCCTGCTGCGGCAGGAACCCTTCCTGCACAAAGCGCCACCCAAGAGCACGGGGCGCGACCTTTTCAATCCCGGCTGGCTCGCCAACCGCCTGGATGCCTTTCGCAGCGCCGCCCCGCAGGACGTACAGGCCACGCTCACGGAGTTCACGGCGCTTGCCTGCGCCGAAGATGCCCGGCGCCATGGCGCGGGCGCCGCAACCCTGGCGGTATGCGGCGGCGGCGCGCTCAATGACCACCTGATGGCCCGACTGCAGGCCGCCTGCCCTGCCCTGCAGGTCGTCGCCACCGATGCGCTGGGCCTGCCCGCGCTGCAGGTGGAAGCCGCGGCCTTTGCCTGGCTGGCGCGCCAGGCGCTGAGTGGCCAGCCGGGCAACCTGCCCAGCGTTACCGGCGCCGCAGGGGGCCGCGTGCTGGGCGCCATCTACCCGGCCTGAGCGGTGGGTGGTCAGCCGTGGTCTGTCGCGTCGGCCGTGGTTGCCGCCTTGCTTCTGGCCCTGTCCTCTGGCGACAATTGCCAGAAGATGCCGGCCGAAGCCACCGTGATCAACCCCATGCAGGCAAACGTGGCCTGAAAAGCCCAGAGCGTGTGGCCCGCAGCAGAGGGCTGGAAAAAGGCCGTGAAGGCTGCCAGCACCGCGCCCGCCGCCGCCACGCCCATGCCCATGGCAACCATCTGCACCATGGACAACAGGCTGTTGCCGCTGCTCGCATTGGCATGGTCCAGGTCCTTGAGGGTCACCGTGTTCATGGCCGTGAACTGCAGGGAGTTCACCGCACCAAACGCGGCCAGCTGCAGCACGTGCACCCACAGCGGCTGGGTGGGCGTGGCCAGCCCGAAGCTGGCCATGGTCACCCCCACCAGCAGGGTATTGCCCACCAGCACCTGCCGGTAGCCGAAGCGCGTGATCAGCGGCGTGGTGAAGCGCTTCATCGACATGCCCGCAATCGCCACGGGCAGCATCATCATGCCGGCCTGCATGGGCGAGTAGCCCATGGTGACCTGCAGCAGCAGCGGGATCAGGAAGGGCATGCAGGAACTGCCCAGGCGAGAGAACAGGTTGCCCAGCAGGCCGATGCGCAGGGTGTCGACCGAAAACAGCCGGGGTGAGAACAACGGATCGGCGCGGCGTGCCGCATGCAGCCAGTAGGCCACCAGACTGGCCAGGCCGAAGACCATCAGCACCAGCACGCTGGCCTGGCGCAGGCCCATGCTCGCCAGGCCGTCGAGCGCCAGCGAGAGCGACACCATGCCGAAGGCGAGCATCAGGTAGCCCGCCAGGTCAAAGCGGGGCACGAAGGTCACCGGCTCGCCGGGCATGAAGCGCAGCGTGGCGATGCAGCCCACCAGCCCCACAGGCAGGTTGATCAGGAAGATCCAGTGCCAGGAGGCGGCCTCCACCAGCCAGCCGCCCAGCGTGGGGCCGATCAGCGGACCGATCAGGCCCGGAACAGCCACGAAACTCATGGCCTGCAGGAACTGCTCGCGCGGAAATGTGCGCAGCACCACCAGCCGGCCCACTGGCAGCAGTAGCGCGCCACCGAGGCCCTGCACCACGCGCGCCACGACCAACTGGGTGAGGTTCTGCGCCATGGCGCAGCACACCGAGCCCATCACGAACAGCACGATGGCCGAGAGAAAGACGCGGCGCGACCCGAACCGATCGGCCAGCCAGCCCGAGGCCGGGATCAGCATGGCCATGGCCAGCGAGTAAGCCACCACCACCGACTGCATCTGCAACGGGCTTTCGCCCAGGCTGCGCGCCATGGCAGGCAACGCGGTGTTGACGATGGTGGCGTCCAGCGTCTGCATGAAGAAGCCGATGGCCACCAGCCACAGGAGGACTTTGCGGGATTGTTCTTGCTGCATGCAGTGCCAGACTAAGAGGGAATCAGGAGCCCCAAATGAAAAGCCGCCCGAAGGCGGCTTGCTGCGAAGTGCGGTGCCGTGGGCACGGCCCCGCGTCCTCAGGCAGAGAAGCTGGAGCCGCAGCCGCAGGTGGTCGTGGCGTTGGGGTTCTTGATCACGAACTGGGCGCCCTGCAGGTCTTCCTTGTAGTCGATCTCGGCACCCACCAGGTACTGGTAGCTCATGGCGTCGATCAGCAGCGACACGCCATTCTTGGTCATGGTTGTGTCATCGTCGTTCGTGATTTCATCGAACGTGAAGCCATACTGGAAGCCCGAGCAGCCGCCACCCTGCACGAAAACGCGCAGCTTGAGGTCCGGATTGCCTTCTTCCGCGATCAGGTCCGCCACCTTTGCTGCTGCACTGTCGGTGAACAGGATGGGGGCCGGCATTTCGGTCTGGATGTTTTCGGCAACTGCGCTCATGGGGGAACTCCGATTTTCAGGTTTGGAGCCAATACTACTGCAAAGCAGTCGGGGATTCAGGGGCCGCCGGCTTTGACGACAACTGCAGTGGGGGCTTTTCATCGGCCACTGCGGCCAGGGGGCACATCTGGCCGGTGATCATGGCGCCCTGGTGCATCTCCAGCGCCTTGTAGTGCACGTTGCCGGTGATGCGCGCCTTGGGCTGCAGCTCCAGCAGCTCGGCCGCATGCACCGGCCCGGTCACCGAGCCGTTGACGATCACATGGTCGGCATGCACCGCGCCTTCGACCCGGGCCGACTCTGAAATTACCAGAATGCTGGGCTGCTCGGTGCCCGAGCGGATGTCGCCCACCACCTCGCCATCGATGCGCATGCCCTCGCCGAACAGCACATTGCCGTCGATGCGGGTGCCGTGGGCCACCAGGCTCTTGATCGGGGGCTGCTTTTTTCGGGAAAACATGGGCAAAACTCCTGGGTCAGGGACGGCGGCCCGCACGCGCCAAAGGCGCCGGCAGGCGGTCCATCCGCATCAAAAAGAAAGGCAAGGCCCTGGCATCCTGTGCTCACGCAGCAACAACGCGGCGGCGGCTGGCGGCGGCTATTCGGCCGCCAGGGCCATGGTCTGGGAGGTGCGCACAGTGCTGCCATCCAGCACCCGCGCGGTCACGGTTTTTACCACGGCATCGGGCGGCAGCGTCAACATGCCCTCCAGTCGCCGGTACTGGCGCAGTTGCAGGGCCGCGCTCTGGGGGAAGGCCTGGCTCCAGGGCTTGCCGTCCTGGGTGCCGGCCAGGATCAGCTCCAGCTTGCCATTGAACTCGGGGGCATTGCGCGCGGCCTGGATCACCAGCACCTGCCAGCGCAACTGCATGCCGCCCACGATTTCGGCATGCAGGCCGCGGATGGCCACGCCTTCGGTGCCGCCAGCGGGAATGAGGCGCTCGAAGAAGCCCAGGTCCTCGCGCAGCGTGCGGTTCTCGGCCTCGAGTTGCCGCACCTGTGTCATCAGAGTCTGCAAGGTGGCCCGGTCGGCCGTGAGGATGCTCTCGGCCGTCTGCGAGACGGCATGCTGGCGCTGGGTCTCTTCCACCAGCCGTACCACTTCGCCGCGCAGCCGCACCAGTTCCTCGCGAGCACCGGATTCAAGCCCCGCAATGGATTTGCCGAACTCGAAGGCCCACAGCGCCACGGCGGCGCACAGCCCGAAGACCACCGCCAGCAACAGCCAGCGTACGGGCCAGGGCATGGCGCTGCGAATGGCCACCCGAGGGGCGCTGATGGTCAGCCGGCGGCGAAGAAGGCGAAAACGCATGGGGGGGGTCGGAAACAGGTGCTCGAAAACGAAGAGCGCACCTTAAACGAAAAAACCGCCCGAAGGCGGTTTTTTTGCAGGGCAGACCAGGCTTAACGCTTGGAGAACTGCTTGGCGCGGCGTGCAGAGTGCAGACCGACCTTCTTGCGTTCCACTTCGCGGGCATCGCGCGTCACGAAGCCGGCTTGGCTCAGTGCGGGCTTGAGCGTCGCGTCGTAGTCGATCAGGGCGCGGGTGATGCCGTGGCGGGCAGCGCCGGCCTGGCCGGACTCACCACCACCGTGCACATTGATCTGGATGTCGAAGGTTTCGACATGGTTGGTCAGTGCGAGCGGCTGCTTGGCGATCATGATCGAGGTTTCGCGGCCGAAATAGGACTGGATGTCCTTGCCGTTCACCGTGATCTTGCCAGTGCCTTTTTTCAGAAACACGCGGGCGACGCTGGACTTGCGACGGCCGGTGCCATTGTTCCATTCACCAATCATCTCAAGGCTCCTTAGATTTCCAGAGCCTTGGGCTGCTGGGCGGTGTGGGGATGCTCTGCACCGCCATACACCTTGAGTTTCTTGATCATTGCGTAGCCAAGGGGACCCTTGGGCAGCATGCCCTTGACAGCCTTTTCCAGCGCACGGCCAGGGTGCTTGGCTTGCATGTCGCGGAAGTTCGTGGCCGTGATACCGCCGGGGTAACCCGAGTGGCGGTAGTACACCTTGTCCAGGGACTTGGTGCCGGTGACCTTGAGCTGGGCGGCGTTGATGATGACGATGAAGTCACCGGTGTCGACGTGAGGCGTGTAAATGGCCTTGTGTTTGCCGCGCAAACGGAGAGCAACTTCGCTGGCTACTCGTCCGAGGACCTTGTCGGTCGCGTCAATCACAAACCACTCGTGCACGACCTCAGCGGGCTTGGCGCTGAAAGTAGTAGTCATGAGTTTTCTCTTCAAAAGAGGGTTTGGCGGGTCCTTTTCCACGGTCGGTGCTTCTCTGAAGGAAGCCTCTTAGGTGGCATGTAATTCCTCGCCGCGGGACCACAAAAGCGCTGCGAAGCCCTCGATTATACGAATTACCGGGCATGCGGCGCAAGCCATGCCTGGCGAAATCAACGCAAGGCCCGCAATTGCGCACCAAGCCGGCTCAGGGCGACTGGCGGCGGCGCGCCTCTTCGGCATCGTAGCGGCGCTTGTTCTCCACACAAATGGCGGAATTCGCCTGGGAGGGCTTCTGGCATTCGTTGTGAATGCACATGGGCCGCGTCAGGAAGCTGGCGTCTGCGCACGCTTCCTGGGGCGATGGCACGCGCACCGGCGCCGGACGGGGGCGCTCCACCGGAGGCGGTGGTGGTGGCGGTGGTGGCGGCTCCTCGTGGGCCACGACGGGCGCAGGCGCCGGCTCGGAGGCCACAGCGCGCTTGGGCTTGGGCGCGGGCTTGGCCACCGCCGCCGCCGAGGCGGCATCGGCAGCGCCGGGCGCGGCGTCCGCAGGCGCGCTGGCCACCACGAGCGCAGGTTCCGAGGCCGGCACCAGAACGGCCGCCGCCTCGGACGCAGCGGGCGCCGGCTCGGCCATCTCGGTGATGATGTCGTCTGCGGGTGCGGCCTTCGGGCCGCGGCCTTGCGACCACCAGACCCCGGCGGCGGCCACGGCCAACCCGGCTGCGCCGAGTACCAGCCACACCGGCATCCGGCCCGGCCGGCGGTCGGCACGTGCCGCCAGGGCTGCAGCGGCCCGCTCGGACTCCGTCAGTGCCGCACGCACCCGGCCTGCGGCACCACTGGCCTCGCCGCGGCCGTGGCGCGTTGCCTTGCGGTCATGGTCGGCCGTCACCAGGACCTCTGTGTCCGCAGGGTCCATGAAGACAGTGTCGGCCCCGCCCCGCTGGACGGTATCGGGGTACCCATCGGCAGCAGCGTCTTCGCCCGCAGCCTCCATCGCCTTGTTCGCCTGGGCTGCGATTTCGGCCACGATGGCGGGGGCGGCCGTCACATCTACCGTCGGGGTGAGGAGGCCAGGGCCGGGCTGGTCGGCGGGCTCCACCCAGATGTCGCCCAGGTCGGCTCGAAAATCGAAATGGTCCACGCCTTCCGGGGGCGCGGTCATTTCCATGAGCTGCAGGAAGGCATCGATGCTCTGCGGCCGGTCTTCCGGCTTGAGCGACAGCGCCTGCGAGACCGCGGCCACGAAGGCGGGCGAATATTCGACGCCCAGTTGCTTCTTGACGGTCTTGGCCACCCGCGAGAACGGCACCATGCGGTCCTTGATGGAGCGCAGGGTGGCTGGCAGGGGCGTGTCGTTGCACAGGCAGCCATGCACCACCGCACCCAGCGAATACAGGTCGCTCCAGGGGCCCTGGCGCAAATCCTCGTCGCCTTCGGAATACTGCTCGATAGGCGCGTAGTTCACCTTGAGCACGGCCGTGTGCTTGTGGTCCTTGTCGTTGATCGCATGGCGCGCTGCGCCCAGGTCCAGCAGCACCGGTGGGCCGCTGTCCTGCAGGAAGATGTTGTCGGGCGAGATGTCGCGGTGCAGGGTCTTGCCGTCGTGCAGCACGCGCAGCGCCCCCAGCACCGACCACAGCAGTTTGCGCAGCCATTCCTCGGTGGGCGGCGTGCGCATCTGGGCGCGTGCCTGCTTGAAGGTCATGCCCGAATACAGCGGCATGACCATGTAGGCGGTGTTGTTGGCCTCCCAGAAGCGGAACACCTTGACCAGCGAGGGGTGGTCGAACTGCGCCAGCAGGCGGGCCTCGCCCACGAACGATTCGAGGCCGGCGTGGAAGGTCTGCTGGTCCGATGACGAGCGCACCCACAGCGATTGCCCCTGCGCACGCCCGGCCAGTGCCGACGGCATGTATTCCTTGATGGCCACCGCGCGGTGCAGGGAATGGTCGAACGCCTTGTAGACCATGCCAAAACCGCCCACGCCCAGCAGCGCTAGGATTTCGAACTCGGCCAGCCGCGTCCCAGGCGGCAGCGCATCGACATGGCTGACGGCACTGGCAGGAGCAGGAGCAGAGGTTTCGATCATTGTGCGAAAAAGCTGGGCGGAAAGGCGGCCGGGACGGGGGTCAGGGAACTGCTGCGAGGGGCCGCCCCGCGGCACCAGCGATCATGATGCATGACAGCCGGGGCATTGAAACAAAAAGCCACCCATCTGCCAAAAACGTCACGCAGGAGCCTCCCAGCACGCAATTCTGCCCTGTCCTGCATTGTCCGTGCCACCCTGTGGCGGCTGAAAGCCCCGATTGACGGATCCGCCGCCGAAATATCAGCCCGGGGGCTGACACTCGTTACCATTGGGGGATGTTCAGTTACCGCCACGCCTTCCATGCAGGCAACCACGCCGACGTGCTCAAGCACACGGTGCTGATTGCTGCCTTGCAACACCTTGTCGAGAAAGATGCGGCCCTGACCGTGCTGGACACCCATGCCGGCGCAGGCCTGTACCGGCTGGACGGCGACTATGCCAACACCAGCGCCGAATCGGCCGACGGCATCGCCCGGCTGATCGCTCCGGGCGTTCCCGCGCTCCAGCCTGCCCTGCAGGCCTATCTGGACATGGTACGCGCCTTCAACCAGGGGGCGGCCACGCGGGTCTACCCCGGCTCGCCCTTCATCATCCAGCGCCTGCTGCGCGAGCGTGACAAGCTCAAGCTGTTCGAGCTGCACCCGACCGACCTGCGCGCGCTGGCAGGCAACGTGGCCCAGTTGGAGGCTGGCCGCCAGGTGGCCGTGCTGCACGAGGACGGGTTCGAGGGCATCAAGAAATTCCTGCCCCCGCCTGCGCGGCGCGCGCTGGTGCTGTGCGACCCCAGCTACGAGATGAAAAGCGACTACGGCAAGGTGCTCGACATGGCGGCGGATTCGCTCAAGCGCTTTGCCACCGGCACCTATGCGTTCTGGTACCCGATCATCCCGCGCCCGGAAGCCCATGACCTGCCACGCCGCTTGAAGACCCTGGCCACCAAGGCGGGCAAAAGCTGGTTGCATGCCACGCTGACCGTCAAGTCCAGCAAGATCACCGAAAACGCCGCCGGCGACGTCAAGCGCCCCGGCCTGCCGGCCAGCGGCATGTTCCTGATCAACCCCCCCTTCACGCTCAAGGCCGCGCTCAAGGAAGCCCTGCCCCAGATGACCGAGCTGCTGGCGCAGGACAGGAACGCCACCCACACGCTGGAATCCGGCGGATAAAGAGAACGGCCGCGCTTCGCGCGGCAGCGCTCGCTCAGGGAGAACGCCGCAAGCGCGGCGGCACGGCACGTGTGCGACGACCGTTGTTGGCAACTGGTGCGCCCGCCTCATCGACCTCCGGTGGGGCCAAACGCTGCAAGAGGTTGTCCAGGGGAGCGGGCGGGCAGGTGACCGCATCTGCGCTCAGGGGGAAGACGTCCACGGCCTTGAGCCCCAGGCTTTGCACCCCCAGTGCCATCGCCGCGCCACGGCTCAGGTCCACGATGCGGTTGGCCACGTGCGGACCCCGGTCGTTGACCCGCACCACCACGCCCTTGCCCGTCTCCCGGCTGCGAACGCAGATGCGGGTACCGAATGCCAGCGTGCGGTGCGCCGCCGTCATGGCGTTCATGTCGAACAGCTCGCCGCTGGCCGTGCGCCGCCGGTGAAAGCGCTGGCCATACCAGGAGGCCAGCCCCGTTTCGAGGGGGCTCTCGTCCACTTCGGGGGAGTCGTCGTCGTCTTCGTCGTTCATTTCCGCCGTATCAGACGGCAGGGTGGGATAGGAAGGCACGGCAGTTCCGTTGCGAAGCGGCAATACCTCTGCAGCGTCGGCTGGCACCTTGAGGCCGCTGCCTGTTGCACCATCCAGGCGCAAACCCGCCTCTTCGCCCCATGCGGATGGCCACCACAGCAGGCAGGCCACCAGCGCGCAGGCGATTCCTCGCAAAAGATCAGCGCTTGCAGCGCGCAAGAAACGCCTCTTCAAAGCGCTTCAGGTCGCCCCGCTCGCCCTCGGTGAGGTCGGTCCGGGCGCGCTTGACGTTCAGGATGCGCTGCGATTCCGCACACTGCTGGACCTGGCGGGCATCCTGCTGGCGCGCCGCGTCGGCTGCCGCCTGGGCAGACTGTTCCTCGTCGCGGCGCTGGCGGTCGCCGGAGCGCCGCTCATCGTACATGCGGCGCGACGCATCGCGCTCTTCCTCGCTGCAGTCGCGGCGGTACTCGCGCTGCATGCCCTGCACCACGTCGGGCGCGATCTTGCGCGAATAGGCGTTGCGGATGTTTTCGTCCAGCGAGCGGCAGCGCCCGCTCATGTAGCTGTAGTGATCCGGCACGTCGGGCGCGGTGCGCACCACCGTGGGACGGGAGGGCTGGCTGTACGAATAAGAAGACGGAGCAGGTCCGGCCTCCACCGTCCGGGTGGTGCTGCCACTCGGGCACGGGCGCGACAGGCTGTAGTCATTGCCATTGCCATCCCGGCAGTGGTAGCGCGTCTGCGCTCCCACGTTGGACACACCAAGCCCGCCCAAAAGGGCCAGCATCACCGCAAATACAACCTTCATGGCGCACCAGAAAAATGAAACAAAGGGTACGGATATTACCGTTTCGGCCCGGTTACAGCACCAGCCGACGGCAAATTTCGAGCGTGGCGGCACTCTGGTTCATGGTGTAGAAGTGCAGCGCCGGCACGCCCTCACTGCGCAATTTGTCGCACAGATCCGTCACCACGTCGAGGCCAAAGGCCTTGATGCTGGCCGTGTCGTCGCCGAAGGCCTGCAGACGCAAGCGAATCCATCGCGGGATCTCGGCGCCGCAGGCATCTGAGAAGCGCATGAGCTGGGTGGAACTGGTGATCGGCATGATGCCGGGCACCACCGGAATGCTGGCCCCCAGGCGCTGCACGTCGTCCACGAAGCGAAAATAGGCATCCGCGTTGTAGAAATACTGGGTAATGGCCGCGTCGGCACCCGCCTGCACCTTGGCCAGGTAGGCCTTGAGGTCGGCTTCCGGCGAGCGCGCCTGGGGGTGCACCTCGGGGTAGGCGGCCACTTCGATGTGAAAGTCGCGCCCCGTCTCGGCCCGGATGAAGGCCACGAGGTCGCTGGCATACTGGAACTCGCCACCCGCGCCATAGCCGCTGGGCAGGTCGCCGCGCAGCGCCACCAGGCGCTTGACGCCCATGGCCTTGAGTTGGGCCAGCTCTTGGCGCACCGATTCGCGCGTGGCGCCGATGCACGAGAAATGCGATGCCGCAGGCACGCCTTCGGCCAGGATCTCGCGCACGGCACCGAAGGTGCCTTCCTGGGTGGAGCCGCCCGCACCGTAGGTGACGGAGCAGAACTCGGGGCTCAGCGCATACAACTGCTGGCGCTCGGCGCGCAGCTTGTCAGCGCCTGCCTGCGTCTTGGTGGGAAAGAATTCGAGACTTACCGGAAACCCGGTGGCCTGCGCCTTGGCAGCATTCATGCGGCCCTCCTGGCAAAAACAAAGAATTCACGGTTGCCATCACCCCCGCTGATGGGGCTGTCCAGCCAGGCCTGCACCGAGAGACCCAGGCCGGCACAGCAGTCGCGGATGCGCTGCTCGACCACCGCGTACAGGGATTCATCGCGCACGATGCCGCCCTTTCCCACCTGGCCGGGCTGCAGTTCGAACTGCGGTTTGACCAGCATCAGCAACTGACCATCCGGCGCGAGCAGTGGCACCAGCGCGGGCAGCACCAGCGTGAGCGAGATGAACGACAGGTCGCCCACCACCAGGCTGAAGCTGGGGGAGGTGTCCACCTGCTCGTAACCCGCACGGCGGCGCAGCCCGGATCGGGGCGTGGGCTCCTGGCCTGCCGGAGCAGCACCCTTGGCAGCGTCCGCCTCGATATCGTCGTCGCTCACATCGTCGCTGTCGTCGTAGTCGGTGACCTCGCCATCGCCCGACATCCAGCGGTACGGGTTTTCGGGCTGCACATCGTCGTCTGCCACCGCGCCGCCCACCGGGTCCGAGATCGCCTGCTCGCAGGCCTCCTTGAGCACCTGCGCGGTGATCGATCGCGCGTTCAGCCCTTCCACACAGACCACGCGCACGTCGCTGCGCAGGCTCTCGTGCAACTGGGCCTGGCCCACGTCCACGCCGATCACCTGCACCGCGCCCTGCTGCAGCAGACAGTCGGTGAAACCGCCGGTGCTCTGGCCCACGTCCAGGCAGCGCAGCCCCTTGGGGGACAGGCCCACCGCCTTGAGCGCGCCTTCGAGCTTGAGCCCGCCGCGCGAGATGTATTTCACCTCCGCGTCATCAAGCAGCCGCAACTCGGCCACCGATGGAATCTCGTCACCGTTCTTGGCCACCTTCTGCCAGGGCGACAGCGGCGACAGGCGCCACTCCACCCCTGCAGTGATCAGGCGCTGTGCCTGCGACCGTGTGGTCGCATGGCCGGATTCCACCAAAAAAACATCTGCGCGCATGCGTCACTCTCTCACCCGAGGGCAATGGATTTCAGGGCCTCGAGGGCAGGAAGTCGTTCGCCGCCGGCGCCCCTCCCTTGAGAAGAAGAGCGCCAGCGGCAGCAACCGATCAGTAGCGGTAGGTGTCAGGCTTGTAAGGGCCTTGCTTGGACACGCCGATGTAGGCGGCCTGCTCGTCGGACAGCTCGGTCAGCATGGCGCCGACCTTCTTCAGGTGCAGGCGGGCCACCTTTTCGTCGAGGTGCTTGGGCAGCACGTAGACCTGGCCGTTTTCGTAGCGGTCCTTGTGCATGAACAGCTCGATCTGGGCGATGGTCTGGTTGGCAAACGAGCTGGACATCACGAAGCTCGGGTGGCCCGTGCCGCAGCCCAGGTTCACCAGGCGACCCTTGGCCAGCAGGATGATGCGCTTGCCGTCCGGGAAGATCACGTGGTCCACCTGGGGCTTGATCTCTTCCCACTCGTACTGTTCGAGCGACGCGACCTGGATCTCGTTGTCGAAGTGACCGATGTTGCAGACAATGGCCTGGTCCTTCATGGCCTTCATGTGGTCATGGGTGATCACGTCCTTGTTGCCGGTGGTGGTGACGAAGATATCGGCCTTGTCAGCGGCGTACTCCATGGTCACGACCTTGTAGCCTTCCATCGCGGCCTGCAGGGCGTTGATGGGGTCGATCTCGGTCACCCAGACCTGGGCCGACAGGGCACGCAGGGCCTGGGCGCTGCCCTTGCCCACGTCGCCGTAGCCGGCCACGCAGGCCACCTTGCCGGCGATCATCACGTCGGTGGCGCGCTTGATGCCGTCCACCAGCGACTCACGGCAGCCGTACAGGTTGTCGAACTTGCTCTTGGTCACCGAGTCGTTGACGTTGATCGCGCGGAACAGCAGCGTGCCCTTGGCCGACATTTCCTTCAGGCGGTGCACGCCCGTGGTGGTCTCTTCGGTCACGCCGATGATCTGGGCGCTCTTGCGGGTGTACCAGGTCGGGTCCACGGCCAGCTTGGCCTTGATGGAGGCGTACAGGCAGGTTTCTTCTTCGCTGGTGGGGTTGTCCAGCAGCGAGGCATCCTTCTCGGCGCGCTGGCCCAGGTGCATCAGCAGCGTGGCGTCGCCGCCGTCGTCCAGAATCAGGTTGGGGCCTTCGCCTTCGCTGCCGGCAGGCCCGAAGTCGAAGATGCGGTGGGTGTAGTCCCAGTATTCGGCCAGGGTTTCGCCCTTGATGGCAAACACCGGCGTGCCGTTGGCGGCAATCGCGGCGGCGGCATGGTCCTGTGTGGAGAAGATGTTGCACGATGCCCAGCGCACATCGGCGCCCAGGGCCTGCAGGGTTTCGATCAGCACGGCGGTCTGGATCGTCATGTGCAGGCTGCCGGTGATGCGGGCCCCCTTGAGCGCCTGCTGGGCGGCGAATTCCTCGCGGATGGCCATCAGGCCAGGCATCTCCGTTTCGGCGATGCGGATCTCTTTGCGGCCCCAGGCGGCCAGGCCGATGTCGGCAATGATGCAGTCGGTGTTGACCGGGGCGTTGACGCGTGCGTTCATGATGGTGTGCTCCAAAGCATGTTTGAAAGACCACGTTCAGCGCGGGGAGAGACGGAAGGCTCACCACACGAGAAGTGGATGAGCGTCGTTGCTAGATGACTCCGAGCCTCACGCCCCGCCAGTGCTGGGGACGCTGCAACGCTCCTCGGATGCGCGCATTATAGGGAAAACCGCCCGGCCCCGGCTTTCCGGCTGCACACGCCTACAGAATCACCACGTGGCCCAGTCGCGGGTCGATGCGGCCGGCATGCAGGTCTTGCACCAGCGCCTGCGCCGCCGCAAAACCCTGGTGCTCCTGCACCTGCATCCAGGGTTGGCGGGCATCGCTGATGCAGTCGATGAAGGCGCGCTGCGCGGCGTTGAACTTCTGGTTCACCAGCTCCGGGCCCCAGTCGGCATTGCGCTTTCGGATCTGCACCGGAGCGAAGTAGAACGCCGGGGCCGGCCCGGGCAGCGCGGTATCGCGCAGGAAATGCGTGTTCTGGGCCGAGCCGGCATAGCAGTCGTAGACCAGCGCATCGCCCAGGTGGTGGTGCACCCGCGCGCGCAGGTCTTCGCCACCCGAAAAGTCCACATACAGCGTGGGCACGGCCGTATCCAGCGCCTCCAGTTCGCCATAGGCCACGGTGCGGTCGTAGCACCCCAGGCCCTGCACAAAGGCGCTGTTGCGTGGCGAGGTGAGTGCCACCCGCTCGATGCCCTCCAGACCCTGCAGGCAGAACGCGGTGCCGAAGGCCGTCTTGCTCGACGCGCTGGAAAAGACCAGCCGCTGCGCGCCGAAGAACGCGCGGTCCGCGAGGAAATCCGCCAGCATGAACGAGGTGATGAACAGCGGCCGCACCAGCATCTGCCAGTTCTCGTCGGCGGCCCGGTAGGCCGGATCGGCGCTGGTGCGCGTGTACTGGTTGTAGGCCGAGGTCAGGCCCTGGCGGTGCTCCGCGCCGTCGTAGAAGCCCCGCGCCGTCACGCGCACGGGCTGCATGCGCAGGTGGCTGGCAATCGACCAGTAGCCGTAGAAGCGTTCGCCCACGGCCACGCCCTCGACGTCGGAAGCCACCACCTCGGCAAAACCCCAGACCGGCATGTGGCCCCAGCCCTCCTCACCCGTGGGAAAGAAATCCCAGTACTTCATGGCATCGCCGAAGGCGGCGTAGGTGATGTTGTTCGTCGTCACGGCCACGCGGTCCACGCGCAGCAGGGCCTCGCCGGGCTGCAGTGGCACCAGGGGCGCTTGCACGGCGCGGGTGTGATTCAATGCATTCTTGTCGGTCAACAGGCGGGTCTGCATGGTCATGGTGTGTCTCCGGGTCGGGTGTGAAAATGCGCTGCGGTCACTGTATGGCGCCCTGCCCTGCAGCGGGTTCGGAAACCGATGAAGGCCCCTCCCGCCCGCCCCGCAGCGGCTGCCAGGCCGTTGAAAAGGCCGCGCCAGGCCCGCGCCCGCTTCACCGTGCAGGCCATCTACGACGCCTTTGTTCGGATTTGGCAGCGCGATGGCTGGGACAGGCTCACCACGCGCAACGTGGCGCTGGAGACCGGCATCGCCGTGGGCACGCTCTAAGACTACTTCCCCAACAAGACCGCCCTGCTCTCGGGCTATGTGCGCCACTGCCTCGAAGCCCTGCTCGCGGCCATCGACCGCGAGGCCGTGCAGCCCGCCGGCCTGCGCTGGGAGGAACGCATCCACCACCTGGTGCGCCTGGTTTGCGGCGTGGATGCGCCCGAGCTGCCCACCTTCCACCCCGACATGCTGGCACTGGAAGCCGCCATGGCCGAGCCGCACCACCACCGCCGCGCCCACGAAGAGCTGGCTGCGGCCTGGGGCCATGTGTTCGCCGCCTGCACCGACCTGCCCCACCCACCGGGCCCCGACCTCCAGCAGGCCCTGCACCTGTCGGCCTGGGGCGGGCGCCGCTATGTGCTGCTGCTCCAGCTCGATCCTGCAGCCATGCGGCAATGGGCCGATGGCGTGGAGCAGTTGTGCTGCGCAGCCATCCTGCAGGCCGCGAATCCGCCGCGCTGAACCTGTCACCTGCGCGGCTGCTGCGCTTGCCGTGGCACTCCACACTGGCGCCCTCACAGAAGAAGGAGCACCCCATGGACCCGAAGGACAAGGTCATCATCGTCACCGGCGGCGCCAGCGGCATCGGCCGCAGCATCGCGCGGCGCTTTGCACAGGAAGGCGCCCGCGCCGTGGTCGTGGCCGACCTGCACCTGGACCCAGCCCAGGCCGTGGCCGACGAGATCGGTGGCCTGGCCGTGCGCTGCGACGTTGCGCGCGAAGCCGACATCCAGGCCCTGGTGGCCGCCACGCGCGAGCGCTACGGCCGCGTCGACGCCTACATCTCCAACGCCGGCATTCTGGGCCGCCCGGGCGGCATCGAGCTCGAAGACCCGCTGTGGGACGCCATGTGGAACATCCACGGCATGGCCCATGTCTGGGCGGCCCGCGCCGTGGTGCCCGAGATGGTGGAGCGCGGCGAGGGCTTCTTCCTCATCACGGCCTCGGCGGCCGGGCTGCTGACCATCGTTGAATCCGCCCCCTATGCCGTCACCAAGCATGCGGCCGTGGCCTTTGCCGAGTGGCTGCGCATCGCCTACGGCCGCAAGGGCGTGGGCGTCGCCTGCCTGTGCCCGCAGTCGGTACAGACCGCGATGGTCACGGGCGATGGCGGCTCGGCCTCGCACGACGGCATCCTGCCGCCCGAGCAGGTGGCGGGCGACGTGCTGGCCGCCATGCAGGACGGGCGCTTCCTGGTGCTGCCCCACCCCGAGGTGGCGCAGTACTTCCGCAACAAGGGCCAGGACTACGAGCGCTGGCTGGGCGGCATGCAGAAGATGTATGCGCGCCACACCCAGGCACAAGTGGCCTGAGGGGCTGCCGCAGGGGGACGGGGCGCCGGCCCGGTAAAATCGGCAGATCCGGGCGCCCCATGGGCAGCCCCACCGATTGCCGCAGCGTGCGTGCTGCCCACCCCTCTCCTGGAATTCCCCTGTGTCCTACGCCCCCGAAACCCGGCGCCGCCGCACCTTTGCCATCATTTCCCACCCCGACGCGGGCAAGACCACGCTGACCGAAAAGCTGCTGCTGTTCTCGGGCGCGATCCAGATCGCCGGTGCCGTCAAGGGCCGCAAGGCCAGCCGCCACGCCACGTCGGACTGGATGGAAATCGAAAAGCAGCGCGGCATCTCGGTGGCCTCCTCGGTCATGCAGATGCTGTACCGCGAGCACGTGATCAACCTGCTCGACACCCCCGGCCACAAGGACTTCTCGGAAGACACCTACCGCGTGCTCACGGCCGTGGACTCGGCGCTGATGGTGATCGATGCGGCCAACGGTGTGGAAGCGCAGACGCGCCGCCTGATCGAGGTCTGCCGCCAGCGCGACACGCCCATCATCACCTTCGTGAACAAGATGGACCGCGAAGTGCGCGACCCGCTGGACATCATGGACGAAGTCGAGCGCGAACTGGGCATGCCCTGCTGCCCCATGACCTGGCCCGTGGGCCAGGGCAAGGCCTTCGGCGGCATCATCAACCTGCGCACCAAGACCATGACGGTGTTCGAGTCCGGCAGCGAGCGCCGCCCGCAGGACTTCGAGGCCATCCCGTTGTCGGACGAGACGAACCTGCGCGCGCGCTTCGGCGCCGAGTTCGACGCTGCGCTCGAAAGCATGGAGCTGGCCGTGGGCGCCTCGCCCGCGTGGGACCACGAGGCCTTCCTGGCCGGCAAGCTGACGCCCGTGTTCTTCGGCTCCGGGGTGAACAACTTCGGGGTGATGGAGGTGCTCGACGCCCTGGTGGACATGGCGCCGCCCCCCGGCCCGCGCGTGAGCACGCTGCAGGTGAACAAGCAGCCCGTGGTCAAGACCATCCAGCCTGAGGACGAGGGCTTTGCCGGCGTGGTGTTCAAGGTGCAGGCCAACATGGACGCCAACCACCGCGACCGCATCGCCTTCGTGCGCGTGGCCTCGGGCCGGTACACCCCGGGCATGAAGCTCAAGGTGCAGCGCACCGCCAAGGAGCTGCGCCCGACCTCGGTCGTGACCTTCATGTCTCAGCGCCGCGAGGCGGTGGAAGAGGCCTACGCGGGCGACATCATCGGCTTCACCACGCACGGAGGCGTGCAGCTCGGGGACACCATCACCGATGGCGCCAACCTGCAGTTCACCGGCCTGCCGTTCTTCGCGCCCGAGCTGTTCATGACCGTGATCCTCAAGAACCCGCTGCGCACCAAGCAGCTCCAGCAGGGCCTGGCCCAGTTGGGTGAGGAAGGCGCCATCCAGGTCTTCAAGCCCGACGTGGGCGGCCCCATGCTGCTGGGCGCCGTGGGCCAGCTGCAGTTCGAAGTGGTGCAGCACCGCCTGCGCGCCGAGTACGACGCCGATGTGCGCCTGGAAGGCTGCCAGTACACCGGCGCCCGCTGGATCACCGCCGACAGCCCGGCCGACCTGCGCGCCTTCACCGACGCCTACCCCATGCGCCTGTCGCACGACGCGGCCAATGCCCTGGCCTACCTGTGCACCTCGCCCTACGACGTGCGGCTGGCGCAGGAGCGTTTTCCCAAGATCCACTTCCACCCGCTGCGCGAACACGCCGGGCTGAGCCTGGGCAGCGCGGGCTGAACCTCATCCTCCCAGCCATCTCCCGGCCATCGTCCCTCCCCATGCGGCACGCCCAGCCCCCGATAGCACGGCCTGCGCTCCAGGGCAGGGCGGCAGGCCTGCTGCGGCGGTTCATGCTCCTGGTCGCACTGGGACTGGGCGGCACCATCGCCGTGGCAGACCCGCCCCGCAGCGGCGCCAGGCAGCCCGCCGCGCCACGCGCGGAAATCCCGGTTGTCCAGGACATTCTGAACATGCCGGTCGGCGACCCGCCCGTCGAGTCCATGCACTGGCCCCAGGCGCTGGAGGCTTTGGGCCGTCCCCGCGAGGCCGCCGCTCTGCGCCAGGCACTGCTGCTGCGCTGGCTGGCCAGCCTGCAGCCGACAGGCAACTTCGCCCCAGCGACCGAAACCCTGGGCCAGGCCATCGCGTCCGTCGGTTCGCCGGAAGGCACGGCCCGCGCTCGCGACGCCAAGGCCTGGTGGAACGCCCTGCTGGCCCGCCAGTTGCGCATCGCACTGCCCGAGGCCAGCGTGCCCTTGCCTGACGAGATCGGCAGCCTGCGGGAACGTCTGGTGAACCTGCGTCCGGGCGTCTGGGCACTGCGCGAAAACGCCAGGGCACCCACTGCCAGCCCGACCCCGGGCGTACCGCCCGCACCAGGCGTCTTCGCCCTGGTGGAACTGCGCAACACCGGCAGCAGGGCGCTGGCCCTGGGCCCGTTCGAACTCGAACTGCTGCCGGAGCGTGCTGCGGCCCAAGCCGTCACACCCGCCTGGTCAATGGCCTGCGAGACTCCCCGCTACCAGGCCAAAGCCGCCCTGGCGCCCGACCAGGCCCTGCCCTACCTGTGCCGCGGTCCGGCGCTGCAAGCTGCCGCAGGGGATGCGGGGGCGGTGCTCCTCGCCGCCCAGCAGCAGGGGCGGCTGCGCATCCGGTCCGACGCGCTAGACCGGGAATCCGAGCGCGACGCGCTCGTTACCGCGCTCGCGCAGCCCCGGCAGGACGCGCTGCGCAGCTTTCTGGCGGCCAATGCGTCGTGCGAGCAACGCGGAACCTGCGCCGCACAAGCCCGCGAGACCCGGGCGGGCGCGGCCAAGGCGGCCTCTGCAAGCCAGGCCCGCGAGCGCGATCACTGGGCCGCCCTGAAATGGTGGGGGGCCCTCCTCGCCGGTGCTGCGGTGTATGTCGCCATGGCCCGCTACATCAGCGTAGCGGCCGCCTCGGTCGCCCTGTTCATTGCGCTGGCCATCCCGGCCTACCATGTCTTCCAGTCGGCGCGCACCATGAACACGGCCGACAACTGGGCCGGTTTTGTCGTGATCCCGATGATGGGCCTGGCCATCCTGGTTCCTATCGTGGTGCCGCCCATTGCAGCCTGGATCTACCGCACCGCCACCAACCGCCAGGAGCGCCGCCGGACCCTTCTGTCTATCGGCTACTTTGTGGTCACGGTCCTCGGCTTCGCCTTGATCAACCGCATCCTGAACCTGCTGTTCTGACCCGGCTAAGCCGGTCCCATTTTTTGCTCCCGCCTTCATGCATCCCCTGACCCACTGGCACATCGCAGCCACCCCGCCCCTGTTCGGTGTCTTCACCGACATCGACGACACCCTGACCACCGATGGCGCCATCACGCCCGATGCGCTGGAGGCGCTGGGCGCGCTGCGCGCCGCAGGCCTGCACGTCATCCCCATCACCGGGCGCCCCGTGGGGTGGAGCGAACCCTTTGCGCTGAGCTGGCCCGTCGATGCCATCGTGGCCGAAAACGGTGCCGTGGCGCTGCGCCGCGGGGAGGGACTGCACGGCCCGGAATTGGCCAAGGCCTACCAGCAGGACGCGCCCACCCGCAAGGCCAATTGCGCACGCATGCAGGAGGTGCTGGCGCAGATCGAGCGCGAGGTACCGGGTGCAGGCCGCGCCACCGACTCCCCGGGCCGCGAGACCGACATCGCCATCGATCACAGCGAGTTCACCCAGCTGCCACAGGGCGCCATCGACGCCGCCGTGCAGCGCATGCGCGCTGCCGGCATGAACGCGACGGTAAGCAGCATCCACATCAATGGCTGGTTTGGCGCACACAACAAGCTCGAAGGCGCCCGCTGGATCGTGCGCGAACTGTTCGGCCGCGACCTTGATGCCGAGATGGACCGCTGGGTCTACGTGGGCGATTCGACCAATGACCAGCTCATGTTCCAGCACTTTGCGCACAGCGTGGGCGTGGCCAATATCGCGCGCTTCGTGCCGCAGTTGGCCCACCTGCCGCGCTACGTGACGGAGGGCGAGCGTGGTGCCGGCTTTGCCGAGGTGGCGCAACGCATCCTCACGCGGATGGCGGCCACCGCCTGACGGGCCAGGCCGCTGCGCACATGTCCCGGCGCAACACCTTCGCTTTGGCATGGCTCGCCATGGGAGTCGGCGCCTTGGGCGTCTACCTGCTCACGACGCAGTACACGCCGGCCCGCTTTTCCGTGCGCGCGGGCGGCCAGGAAGTGCACGACCGCAGCACCGGCCTGACCTGGCGCCGCTGCGCCGAGGGCATGGCATGGACCGGTGCAGGCTGCGCAGGCGAGCCCCTGGCCCTCACCCAGATCGAAGCGGCGGAACACGCCGCTCAACAGGCAGGCTGGCGCCTGCCCACGGTGCGTGAACTGCACACGCTGGTGGACGAGGCGCGCAGCCACCCCGCCATCGACACCGAGGCGTTTCCCGACACGCCCCCCACATGGTTCTGGAGCGCAAGCCAGGCCAACAGCCGCATCACCCACGCCTGGCTGGTGCACTTCGGCGAAGGCCGGGCCAACATGGCGCTTAAGCTGAACCACATGCCGGCACGCCTCGTGCGCCCCTGAAAGATTTACAGGGTTTTGCTCAGCGTGACGATCACGCGCGATTGGTTGACGGGACCGAAGTAGTCCTTTTTGTTGGCGCCGACCACGGCAGCG